>JADFZL010000009.1 GCA_015232575.1 Candidatus Rifleibacteriota bacterium | reverse complement strand
GTCGGGTAAGTTCCGACCCGCATGAATGGCGTAACGGTCTGAGCACTGTCTCAACGTGGGGTTCGGCGAAACTGTGAACCGGGTGAAGACGCCCGGTACCCGTATCAGGACAAAAAGACCCCGTGGAGCTTTACTGTAGCTTGATATTGGATTTTGGCTTTATATGTAGAGGATAGGTGGGAGGCTATGAAGCTGGCGCGCAAGCGTCGGTGGAGCCGTCAGTGGAATACCACCCTTATGAATCTGGAATTCTAACAATGGCCAGTAGAACCTGGTTTTGGACAGTGTCAGGTGGGCAGTTTGACTGGGGCGGTCGCCTCCTAAAGTGTAACGGAGGCGTCCAAAGGTTCCCTCAGCGTGATTGGAAACCACGCGTAGAGTGCAAAGGCAAAAGGGAGCTTGACTGAGAGGCAAACGAGCCGATCAGGAACGAAAGTTGGGCTTAGTGATCCGGTGGTTCCGAATGGAAGGGCCATCGCTCAACGGATAAAAGCTACCCCGGGGATAACAGGCTTATCTCTCCCCAGTGTTCATATCGACGGGGAGGTTTGGCACTTCGATGTCGGCTCATCGCATCCTGGGGCGGGGGTCGGGCCCCAGGGTTGGGCTGTTCGCCGGAACGTGAGCTGGGTTCAGAACGTCGTGAGACAGTTCGGTCTCTATCCGATACGGGCGTAGGTGATTTGAAGGGTTCTGCTCTTAGTACGAGAGGACCGGAGTGGACAGACCGATGGTGAACCGGTTGTGCTTTCAGGCGCATCGCCGGGTAGCTAAGTCTGGATGGGATAACCGCTGAATGCATCTAAGTGGGAAACCCACCCTAAGATAAAATCACCCAATCGATCGCAAGACGATGTAAGGGGCCATGAAGACAACGTGGAGATAGGTCGTGAGTGTAAGCGTCGTGAGATGTAAGCGTAACGATCCTAATACCCCGAGGATTTTACTTTTGAAGAGCTTGTATTGAGTTTTCCAGTGATGGAACTCTATAACCAGTATGTATTTTGATAATCTCTCAGCATGTCGGAGGCTGCAAAGCAGCCGACCGCGGGGAGTGAGACGGTCGAACTTGTTCGACCGGCGAGAGGGGGCGCGAGCCCCCTCTATAAAGAAGGAATTTATTTCCTGGTGATCATAGCATCGTGGTCCCACCCGATCCCATTCCGAACTCGGAAGTTAAGCACGAATGCGCTGATGGTACTGCATGGGCAGCTGTGTGGGAGAGTAGGTTGTTGCCAGGTTTATATACCCCGCCGTAAGCGAAAGCATACGGCGGGGTTCCTTATTTCCCGGCATTTTTTTATGTCATTTCGACCGAAGGGAGAAATCTATATCCTTTCGGAGATCTCTCCCTTCGGTCGAGATGACAGGAAACTAACGTGCTGTTCGAATCAAGCGGAGGTTGCAAGGCAACCAACCGCGGGGAGTGAGACGGTCGAACTTGTTCGACCGGCGAGAGGGGCGCGTGCCCCCTCTAAAAAATTCATAGATTCTTTTTGCAAATGTACCGTTCGGTGAAGTTGTCCAGATATTTCTTCAGGCGTCGGTGAAAGAGTCTTGCCATTGGTTTTCGGTAGGCTTTCATCTGCCACTCCCCGCCGCGATTTGGCAGGAGCATGTCTGCATGGAAATGTTTTTTTATGACTTCTGCGATCAGGATTACTCCAAGACCAGTCTGCCTGAATCTGGGGTCGAGGTACAAGCTGTTGTAAAAGCGTTTTCCGTTCTTTGTTTTGGAAATTGTCATCCAGCCGATTATTGATTCGCCGTGTATTGCAGCGACACACAGTTCCGGGTCAATTTCTAATCTTTCCTCTAACATGCAGACTTCATCTGGAAAATCGTCATCTAATTGTTTGGTTTTTGCTTCATCAAGTATTTTCTTTGGAATTTCGTTAAATGTTTTTAACGTTACTCCATCAGGAATTCTTGAACTTTTCATCCATTCTGATTGCATCAGCCTGTCAACACTTTCTTTTTGGGAAACTGAAGCGGAAAAATCTAATAAAACTGCTGGTTCCCAGTTTTGTTTAATCAGTATTTTTTCTATGATCGAAGCGTTTAAAGCTCTTTTCTCAAAAATCCATTTTATTTCTTCGACTTTTTCTTCTTTCAAATACTCTGTCAGCGATGATAACATGCCAGTCGCTATTCTCTTTTTCCTGAAAGGCGGTTCGACAAAGACAGAAATGAGGAAAGCGTTCTTTTCCAGTATTCTTGCAAGGGCTAAACCAAGAGGTTGCCCGAAAAATTCGATACCAACGCCTCTTAAGGAATCCAGGTAGGAACTGTTTTTCATTTTATCTCTTATTTCTGATGGAATAAGATTTCTGAATCTTATCAAATCTTCAGAATTAAGTCTGCGATATTCACTCGTGGTCATGATAGGTACCCTCCTCGTTATGACAAAACCCATGGAAGGGGAATTGAAAGGTTGTCTGATATTCTAAGTAATAACAGCCCGATTCCAGATAGTCCGCGATAAACACCCTTTGCCTGAAATGAAGAGTATTTATCATCCGGAAATCTGAATCTGCCGGTTTTTTCGTATCTGTTGATCATTTCAATCGTTTTTTGAAATGCTGCGTTTTCAAGTTCTTTGTTTTTTAGCTTCTGGGCCGTTTCATATAAAAATGATATTTGTCCGCATTGGCCGCAACATAGGTGATCATAATTGGCAGGGTAATTCAAAACCACTTTTACAGCTGCAGAAAGATCTTTTTGATACTGCTCGCTCAAGTCCAGGGCCATCAATCTGGAAAACCCGATACCAGATGCGCCATGACAGAAAAAACTCCTGAATTCAGGTTTGTCGGTAGTTGAACCATTTATCAGCCAGTTTTCCGAATCAGAGGCCCAGAGAGAGTTTTCGAAGGAAAAACCTGATATTGCAGCATCTATAAAATCCTGGCGGCCAAGGTGCAACCCTGCAATGCCTAAAACTCCGCTGATTCCGGCATTTCCGTGAGCAAAGCCTGAGATGAATTTTCCTTCTGTATTACTCCAGGCAAGGTGTTTTCCATCCGTTTGAATCAGGTTTTCCAGCAATCGTTCACAGCAAATTTCAACTTTTTTAAGAAAGCCGGAATTAGAATTCAAAAGTTTAGAAGAGGCAAGAAAGGAAAATGCTGCTCCGGCAGTACCATGAAAAACATCCGGAGATTTTGCGGAATTGATTCGTTGAGGGGTAATGAATTCGGCAAATCTTTCAGCTTGTACAAGGAAACGTGAATCGCCGGAAAGCCGATAAGCCGATGTTAAAGCCAGGACCAGCGATCCAAGACCCTCGGCCATACCGATCGGTGCAGAAAGTGGTATCAATGGATTATCCAGAAAACGTTCTATTGCCTTGAAGGCTTTATTTCCGAAGTCGATAAACTTTGAATCAGCCTTTCCCAATGCAAATAGAAACAGACCCATTCCAGATTGGCCGTTCATCAAATACAAATCCATAGGACAAAAATAAGCACGTTCTTCGCTTTCAATAATCCTAATTTTGCTTTCGATCCAGGTGATTCCTCCGTATCTGTCCGGGATTGAATCACATATGATATCCTCACCAATTTTCAATGCAACTTTCAAAAATGTTTTCTTCAGGTCGTTCTCATGAAAGTTTTTAATTAGGTTCTCAATGCCTTTCTGATCTTTGGTGTCGATATTTAATTCAGCTTCATTTGTTTTAATCGGACTGGCATTCTGAAAAACGCAGGAATCAAAAAGAATTCTTTTTTCTACATCAATCGTTTTCTGATCAAGCAATCTTCTTAGGGTCATTTTTGCTTCATCTACAGGCAAACGTGGAAAGATGTTTTTAATAAGAGGTTTTTCACTTGGATTCGCACCAAATAGATCAAGCCCATTCGATTTTACCTGAAAGTATGGGATATCAAGTCTTTCAAGACACATAATTTCATAACCTGTTCTTGAGACAAGGGATCGAAAAACCTCAGTAGTATTTGACAGTTTGTACAATCTTTCCAGGAAAACCGAACGCTTTAGTCCGCAAGAGAGGAATTCGGGTTTCAGCGAATAATTAATCATTCGATCATACAATTCAGTATCACGAATAATTAATCTGAAAGCAGAGTTTGAGAACAACTTTTCCAAACAATCTTTCTCATTCAGGGTTGAAATATAGTTAATCGTCGCATCGAAGCCTTTGCTGATATCATGGAAAAAGCGACTTGAAGTGGCTTCTGAAAAATCCATTCCGCCAGTTTTGAAGAAATTTTTCTCGTCCGGAAATTTCCAGTGAGGGGGGAAATTCGTGGAAACGACTGAATCACGTGCCAGCGGCGAGGATAATGCTTCACTGAAAGGCTGCGGAGGGCAGGAAATTAATGTTTCCAGATCAACTGGTACTGGTCCTTCTGGCGTAGGGATAATGTTGTCCTGTATTATGTCTGTTGCGCCCAGCGCAGTAAACAAAGCTGCCAGTGCGCCACATTGAAAATAAAAATCTTTCATTTCATTTTCAGTAGCTGGCTCCTGATGTTTTACAAATTCCATCCAGCCGTAATAATTCTTTGTAAGAATTTTTGTTTTAACAAAACATTCTTTTCCAAGGTGAGTTTCGAAAGCTCTTATCAATTCATTCCACGCGCGATCGGCGTTCAAGTCCCTGGGTTTATAGATTATTGAATTTCCTGAAGAAAAATCAAGTTTTACGACAGTACGTCCTTCAAAATGCTGATCGGAAAGCCCGAATCGGGCGCCTGACAATTTTCCCTGATCTTTTCCATTGAAAAATACTGAAAAAATTTCGGTTCTGTCGTTGATAAATCTTTTTAAAAGTTCTTCAAAGTGATTGAGACATTGCAGAGAAAGTATTGCTGACAATTTGCCCAACACAGGATACTCGCGCAGGATATTGATGAAGCCTTCGTTTTCCAGCCATTCTGAAAACGCTTTATCTGAGAGGTTTTTATATTCTTCCAATTCGGCGAAAAAAGAAAACGATCTGGTAGCTGAAAACGCGTTTCGACGGGAAACCAGAACCGAACGGGATATTTCCTTCAACCGTTTACCCAACCATTCCATCATAGTTCCGGATATTTCTTCTGAAATTATTTTGCAATCAATATCTAATCGGGCATTGAGCACGCATTTTGCATAACGTAACCATGGAGCAAGCCATGAATTTATCCATTTGTCGCATTGATCAGCCCCATGAAACTGATTGGGCTGAACAGGCTGAGTAGCATGAACAGGGTCAGACGTTGATCGATCACTAAAATTTTGAAGAACCCCAAAAAGATAGACTGCCCAATCTATTTGATCGAAGCAGAGTGGTTTTATCTGCTTTCCGAAAACCTGCAAAGCTTCTTCGTAGCTTAATGACAGCGCTTCCAGGCGCAGCCGAAACAATTCATCATTGTTATCAGTAGCCATTTCTTTCCAGGAAAGAAGAAATTGCTCTGTCGAACCGCAATCTTCCCCGAAAATAGAACGATACCGAACACGTTCCTCAATGTTGAGGGCTTTTATGACAATGTTTTCAGTGAAATCTTCATTCTTCAAAACTGACCTCCAAATTCCAGCAATTGCCCATTAAGGGTTTGTATCTATTCAATTATCAGGGGTAACTGTTAAACGTGAAATTCTTATCCCGCTGTCATCTCGACCGAAGAGTGAGATCTCCGCAGTGTTTGAAATTTCTTTCATCGGTCGAAATGGCAGCGATGAGCTGAAAGTCTCCCTGAATTGTTGAGTAGATACTTCTTTTTAATCTTGTTCGTGCTGTAGCATGCTTTCTGAGTATTGAGCTGTCTTCCTTCGGTCGAAATGAGAGCGAAAAGAGTGACAATCCTTACTCCTTTTGAATCAGGCAGTCTGAAATTCACGAATTGCTCTTTCAAGTATTTCATCGCGCTTTTCCAGAATTCCTTTTATTGATCTTTCAACCAGTATATCCGGAAGCAATCCCCTGCCTTCGAAGAGTGTACCATCAGAGTCAAATACGTCCATTCCGGTGAATAGAAAGTGACTTCCGTTAAATAATCTTATGAAGGAAGCGTTTCCGCAATTTCCAGCCGTTGGGCGACCGACAAATGTGACTTTTCTGTTCATTTTAATTACTAATCCAGTAAATTCGCTTGCAGAAACAGTTGATTCGTCAATTAGGGCAATCACCGGACCTTCAAATACCGTGTTTCCTGAAGTTAAATTCTGGTTGAATCGATACTCAACATGTTCAAACTTTCTTGAGTTCCTGTCAGAGGCTGTCACGACAGGAATTTCACAGGCAGGTAAACGGATTGAGCTTTTTGTAAGACAGGAAGCAAGCGATACTTGAAAGTGTTTTTTTGGATACCCGCGTAGATCGATAATAAGCTTTTTTGCTTTTCCCACGATAAAATTGAACACTTCAAATAGATCGTTTGTATCTGCAAGATCAAAAGGTCTCAATAATACAATTTCATGCTTTAAAATATCTAAGGTTTTTGCCCACTCAGGTTCAGAAAAGAGCATGGCTGAAGACGAAGGCAATGGCTCTTCAGGCTTATCTTCCTGATAAGTAAATTCCATATCTATAGTACAGCAATCTTCAATTAAGGAAGCACTCTCAATTTTGCTCCCTCTCGCCGGAGTTTCTGTGTAAGATGGTTGGGGTGAGGGTTTTGTTAGTTCCAATCTGAACATTATTTTTTCTCCGGGATACCCTTCCGAAAGCTGTTTCAGAAAAGAACTCTTTTCAAACTGGGGTGTCGAAGAGCCGGAGGTTTTTTGAAAAGTTTCTCTGAAATCCCTCAAAGGGACAAGGTTAATATGAGTTATTTCCCCAACAAAGTTTTTACCGATTCCGTAAAGTTTTTCACCGGCAAACACTAATTTCAAGGGCAGTATTCCTATTTTTTCATCAGGGAAATAAACACCTGAGTGATTGTCTGGAAGTTCTCCGGCAATTTTTTTGAGAAAATTGCGAAAATCTTTATCGTTGGCAATGTGAATCAGGGATTCAACTTTTTTCAGAAACCATTTTTCACCTGTGTCGTGAAGACGAATGAAGGTGGGTGAAAATTTCCTCAGAATATTCCAGATTTTTGTAAAGGAAACGAAGTAATGCCCGGTTGAAGTTGAATCAACGTTGTCTTTTAAAACCATGCTTCCAGAGGGAAAATCAGGTGGTACAAACTGGCGAACAGAATCTGGGAATTTGAAACTCTCTTCAAATATTTCCTCAAAGTTGGAATCGAAGTCTTTTGAAGTAATCAAATCTATGTATTCAAAATCACATTCAACGGGAATATTAATGAGAACTTTTTCGGAAAATTCAAATATGTTTTTTTTGCTGAAATTCCATCTTCCGGAAGTTTCAAATACAATCCTTCGATTGGGTTTGCTTCGCCAAAGAGGTAGACCGTCGCTTAAAAGAGCTATTGAAGAACGATTCAATACAATGATCATTCGTTTTTTACAAAGGGAAATTTCAGAATCGCCTGCGATAAAATACTTTCCGGGAAGTTTTTTCCATGATTGGTAGTAAACGTAGTCATTGAAATCTTCGTTCCAGCCACAATGAACAAGTTGGTGTAAAGACTGGCTCCTTGAAGGTTGCGATAGAAAACCTTCAAAAAATGTCTTTGGAATCCAATTGATTTTCTGGTTGTACAAACGAAAATCAAAAACAATATTCTCAACAGGATTCTTGCTCAGAAAGGTTTCCAGTTCACGGAAAAATAAGCTTGTATATTTTTTGTTTGCAAGCCATTCAGTACGCATTATCTTTATTAAAAGAATTTTTTTGCAAGGTCGTACAAATAAATAATCCTGTTTAATAATATTGTCGTCAATGGCGTTGTTCTGCTGTTTACATTCAATATACTCTGCCTCTATCAGTGGACTTGAAAGGTTGTTAAGCAATTTCGAATTAAGCGCATCAACTAATTGCGCATCGGAAGCAGATTTCGAAACTGATTCCCATGAATTGAGAAGAGCTTTTTCCCAAGACTCAATCCCCGCAGGACCAAAGCATCGTGGATGAGATAAAAGCAAGGTTCCCCACAGGTCAGCCAAAGCCAGAAGGCGTTTTTTTATCATAGTGCGTGGATTATACCACAAAATCTGAAACTATTAGCTTTTGAATCTTTGACTATTGTGTTATTATCAGAAACGTCGAATAATGTCTGGGGGTATTTCTTAATATTTTTTTTAAAAAGATATCTTATCGTTGGTGGACTTGCTTTTGAATTGATTTTTTGGCAGAAATAATTGAAAATTATCTGGAAGAAAAAATATGGAGAAAAGTAATCCTGAAATCAAAGTTTTGTTGGAAATGTATGAAAAAGTGATTTTGAAATCCTGGAATGATCCAGCTTTTAAAAAGAGCTTATTGCAAATCCAGCTTCAGCGATTGAAAAAGAATTCTCGATCAAAGTTCCTGAATTCATGAATCTGAAAGTGATCCAGGAAACTGCTGATACTCGATATATCGTTCTTCCATACATGGCACAGGAATCTGATAAACCTCTCAGGGACGAAGAATTGGAAAGCGTTGCTGGTGAAGCTTAAAGGGTAGTTATTAAGGACTGTGATAATCGCTTTTTCTATTAATAGCCTATTTGTAAAGCATTAAAAGGTTTTTTCAGATCACTGGTATTGCGTTCGCTGATTATGCTTGCAATGAATTGTTCGCGACTTTTTTTCTTATAATAGAAATCATGTTCAGTTTTGGAATGTTATGTGGCGAACGCAATACCAGGTTTGAAAAATTGCTTGAATGAACTTGAAAACATGTAATCAGAACGCGAGGTCGAGGGTTTATACTTTAGTCGATTGTAAAGCTCAGGTAATATAAAATTGCAGAATACTCCGGAGGGCGGGGAATGAAAAAAGTACTGATTATTTTGGGAGAGTTGGCCGATTCTGATATTGAATGGCTGATGAGAAATGGTCGAAAAAGGAAAATTTCCAGAGGAACAGTTCTGGTCACCGAAGGAAAGCAGATCGAAAGTTTGTACATTGTATTAGAGGGTATGTTTTCAATAACGGTAAAGGCTTTGAAAAATCGTGAGGTCGCTCGTATCGGTGTTGGTGAAGTTCTTGGGGAAATGTCGTGTATTGATTCAAGACCTCCTTCAGCTACTGTTACCTCAGTTACAGATTCGGTAGTTCTCGACATTACGAGATCAGACCTGATGAAGAGCTTGAAAAGTGATTTGCCCTTTGCTGCCAGGTTTTACAGGGCGATGGCAGTATTTTTGTCTGACCGTCTGCGTGGAACCATGAACAGATTTGGTTACGGCGAAGATGAACCGCTCGACGAAGACAAAGAGTATGAAGACGAACTCGACTCTGGTGTTTTGGATAATGTTGCTCTGGCAGGTGCCAGATTTGAAGGTATTCTTCATAGACTTCGGGGTAATTAAAAATTTTGTTCAAGAATTTAAGACCTAGTTTAGTTTATTCTCTGCTTTGTTTCCTTCTGTTTTATAATTTTGAAGCGATCTTGCATTCTCAGACAATTTCTTCAGCCAGTGTTTCTGCTGGCTTGACTCTGAGTGAAGTTGTATGCACAACTCTACGGCAGAATCCGGAAATTATGTTGCAGAAAAGGGAAATATCAAGCCGGTTTGGTGCTGTTGTACAGGCAAGCGGTTCATTTCAGCCTGTAATCCAGTCATCAATTGTCCAGGATAGTAGCCTGCAACCTCTTACAAACGCTAACCGTCAGCTTCTTGATGGACGTTCGTTTTTGCCTGTCAAAACCACATCCTATCGCCTGGTATATAAAAAACTGATGGAAAACGGAACTGTTATTGCTCCAGGAATAGAGTTTTCCCGTAACGACACGGACATTCCGGCTCGTGAGCCTGAGAATCGCGCCACAGTCAAATTCGAACTCAGTCATCCACTTGCCAGAGGGCGTGGAACAGAATCTCTGGCTTTTTCAACATCCCAGGCCGCCGGCTTTGAATATCAATCAAGTTTTGAATCACTGCGTCAGATTACTAACAACGCTTTGTTGTCTTCGATTTCCGCTTACTGGAATTATCTGGGAGCTTTCAGGCGACTGGAGATTCTAAGAAGTGCTGAAAAACGCGCTGAAAAGCTTTTGAGTGAGACTGAAGAACTGATACTCTGTGATCATCAGCCTGCTGCAGAAAAAAGTCAGGTCGAAGCGAATCTGGCTTCAAGGCAGGCAGACGCCATTGCCGGTGCAAACGCTTTAGTTCAGAATCAAAGAATTCTTGGTCTGTCGCTTGGTCTTTCCGGTGAAGAAATCGCCAGTTTATCTTTTCCTTCAACTGATTTTCCTGAAGATAAGGTTTTCGAAAAAATACCTTCACTGACCGAAGATTTGCTTAAAAGCGCATTAATGAAGCGTCCCGAGCTTTCTGCGCTTAGATTGCAGGAGAAGGCAGCTAAACGCTTGACTGCCGGAAGCCGGAATGAAGAGCTTCCCAAAATCGATTTTAACGTGGCTGTAGGCTATTCTGGCCTTGATGAAAACAGTGGTTTCACTTCCTTTGTTACCCCATTTTCAAAAAATGTCCCGGGCTTGAATGCGACAGTACAGGTTCAAACAGAACTTCCTGTTCAAAACCTCAGTGCACGCGGCATCAGACAACAGAGAGAAGCAGCCGAAAAAAAGATAAATATTCTCATTGATCAGGCAAAAAGGCATATAGGCAGCGGTCTTTCTGTTGCAATTGCAAACCTTGAAGACAGCTTGAAACAAGTTCGTTTAACCAGAAAAGCGGTAATGCTGTTCCAGAAAGCTGTTGAAAATGAGAAAGCGAGACTTGCTCAGGGAATGTCTACAATTATCGATTTGATTACTCTTGAAGACCGTCTGACAAACGCTTCTCTGGCCAATGTGCAGGCGCAAATCAGTTTTGCTCAGGCAATCGCCGCTTTTCAGTATGAGTCGGGTGTAATTTATGATGAAAATCTTCAACCGTCTTTTTCCCAAAATATACCGAACAATGATTCGACAAAGAATTGATATCCTATGAATCCATTCTCCAGTTCTGATTCAATTTTCCGGAAAGCTTCACTTGACAGACTTGCTTCCCCGGAACGCACCGATCGACTTGAAGAAATTGTGCCACCCAATTCATGGGCGATACTGGCAGGTTTTTTTATTTTTATCAGTCTGACGGTTTATTGGGGAATTAATGCGAAGATACCTTCTTGCGCTCAGGGCAAGGGAATTTTATTAACACAGGGTGGCGTTTTCAATGTTCCCTCACCCGGAAGCGGTCGCTTGATAAAAATAATGACTGCAGTAGATCAGAGCGTTAAGAAAGGGAATGTCCTCGCCATAATTGAACAGCCGGAACTGGCTAAAGAAATTGATGCTGCGAAACAACGACTTTTCGAATTGCATGAACGTTTCAGACAAACCTGCGATCTTCAGCAAACTGAGAAATTGACTCAGGACGATGTTCAAATAAAAAGGCGTTCAAATCTTCTTGCCACAATGGAAACCTTGAAATCTCAGATAAAGTGGGTGAGCGAGCGCATGAAACTTGAGGAGAACCTCCTGGCGAAAGGTCTTGTCACCCGTCAATCGGTCGTGATTTCACAACAGGACATTCAGAAACTGCAAGGTCAGATTCGCGATGTAGAGAGCCAATTGAAGCTGATTCCCGCCGAAAATATCCAGTCTGATAATAACAGAACCAGAGAAGTCATATCCCGAAAGACTGAAGTTGCCGAAGCGAGTCGGACGCTTGAATTACTTCTGAAAAAAAGTGAGATAAGTTCAGTAATTCTCGCTCCTGAAGACGGTAGGACGCTTGAAATAATGGCAGGCGAAGGCGATCTGGTTAATCAGGGACAGCCTATTTTAAGTCTTGAGCCTCACACGGCAGGAAAAACAAGTCTGGAAGCGATTATTTACATTCCGTTGAAAGACGGCAAACTTGTTACAACCGGAATGGAAGTTCAAATATGTCCTTCCGGTGTGAAAAGAGAAGAATTCGGTTTCATCAAGGGAAAAGTAATTTCCGTGTCACAGTTCCCTGCCTCTCAAAATGGCATGATGACAATACTCGGGAATCGGCAACTTGTACAAGCATTAATGGCCGAGGGAGCTCCTATTGCTGCACGCGCCGAATTATTACCTGATTGCAAAACACCGAGCGGCTATCAGTGGTCTTCCGGGAAGGGGCCGGAATTGTTCATTACGAGCGGCACGCTTTGCGATATCTCAATCGTTGTTCGTAATCAATCACCGGTTTCTTTTGTCATTCCCAAATTCAAAGAACTTACCGGACTATAGAATATATGTCGGGAAACACAGATCAGCCTTTACCTGAAACGAATCCCGGGCGAATCAGCGCTTTTATTAAGTGGTTTCGTGGGCCACCCGGTTATCGCAGAGCAGATACTCCGACCATTCTTCAGATGGAAGCGGTCGAATGCGGTGCGGCAGCTTTGGGAATGGTTCTGGCGTATTTCGGTTACCACGTTCCTCTCGAAAAATTGCGTCAGGACGTCGGGGTTTCCCGTGATGGTGCTAAAGCGACAAATTTGCTAAAAGCCGCACGCAACTACGGATTTGTGGCTAAAGGGTTCAAGAAGAGTCCTCAGACACTTGTTCAAATGAGAATGCCAGTGATTGTTTTCTGGAATTTCAATCATTTCGTGGTACTTGAGGGTTTTTCAAAAAAGTTTGCTTTTTTGAACAATCCGGCACAGGGAAAACAAATTGTCAGCATTGAAGAGTTTGACCAGGCTTTTACCGGCGTGGCTCTTGCAATCGAACCTGGACCTGACTTCAAACCGGCTGGTCACCCACCGAGTCCATGGAGTTCCTTATTCAAGCGGCTTTCAGATTATAAAAAAGCCCTTCTTTTCATTTTACTTGTCACTTTCAGTATCGCCTTTCCAAGCTTCATCATTCCTACATTTATGAGATTATTTGTGGATGACATTTTGATTGCAGGAAAAAGCGGATGGTTAAAACCTCTTTTATTTGCGATGTTTATTATCATGCTGTTTCAGGGGCTTAGCGCAAATGTCAGACAGAGAGCTATTTTAATGCTTGAAAATCGGCTGAGCCGATCAATGAGTGGACGTTTTTTCAACCACCTTCTTGAATTGCCGTTGTACTTTTTTACTCAGCGATATGCAGGAGAAATAGCCGAAAGAGTTGCTCTCAACGATAATGTTGGTGTCCTTATGTCAGGAAAACTGGCTTTACATGCTTTTAACCTGTTTTTATTAGTCTTTTTTGCACTTGTTATGATGACTTACGATATGGCTTTGACTATTGTAATACTCGGAGTACTTGCAATAAACGCCATCGTAGTGAACAGATGGACAAAAAAGAGGGACGAAGCTTTTCAACGCCTTGCCAAAGAGAATGGAATGCTCTCGGGAATAATGGTTGGAGGCTTGATGGGAATTGAAACAATAAAAGCTGGCGGGGCGGAAAATGAGTTCTTCAGCCGGGTTTCCGGAAGTCTGGCTCGTGTATTGGACAGTCTTCAGAATGCAGCCAGACTGAATTTTTCTCTTCAAATACCAGCGTTTGGCGCTACTTCAATTGCCAATGCACTGGTAATAGGCATTGGTGGTCTGGAAGTCCTGCAGGGAAGAATAACTCCGGGAATGCTTGTAGCTTTTCAATCGCTATCTGTCGAACTGTTGAAGCCCTTTAACCAATTGATGAGCTTTACCGAAGATTTACAGGAAGTAAAAAGTGGTTTAATACGTATTGATGACGTTCTTGCTCAGAAATCCGAAAAAGACGATTCTGAATTAATGGCGCCCCTTGAGCTTCAGGGAAATCTTGAAATAAAAAATCTGACTTTCGGGTACAGTCGTCTTGATCCGCCGCTGATTGAAGGTTTCTCTCTCTCGCTTACTCCTGGAAAACGCTGTGCTTTAGTTGGCTCTTCTGGTTCAGGAAAATCAACGATAGCCAAACTGGTTTGCGGCTTGTACAAACCCTGGTCAGGCGACATACTTTTTGACGGAAAATCGAGAACTTCATTCGCAAAATCAGGAATGGCAGGCAGCTTCTCTTTTGTTGATCAGGACATCTTTCTATTTGAAGGCTCGGTAAGAAACAACCTCAATCTCTGGGATTCCACCATCCCGGAAGGCGATATCATAAGAGCGGCAAAAGATGCTGAAATACACGATGAGATTGTGACACGACCGGGAGGATATGATTCCATTATCGCTGAAGCTGGATCGAATTTCAGCGGAGGACAGCGGCAAAGATTGGAAATTGCCCGTGCATTAACCTGCAGCCCGGCAATACTTGTTCTTGACGAGGCAACCAGTGCTCTTGATCCGGCTACGGAACAAATTATCGATGACAACATTAGAAAACGAGGATGCACGTGTCTTATAGTCGCTCACAGGTTAAGCGCCATAAGAGATTGCGATGAAATACTTGTTCTTGAGCGAGGCTCAATTGTTGAACGCGGAACACATGATCATCTGATGTCCGCTCAGGGAGCATATTCAAAACTCATTCAGGGAGAATCGCATGAATGAGTCTCAGAATAATGTATTGTACAACCTTTCCGAAAGTGATAAACGAAGAATATGCGCTGATGGAAGTCATCAGATTTCGCTGGTCGGCTCTTCGAGTGTTTTTCTTATTGAATCGGGAAGGGTTGATGTTTTTGGCTCAACGCAGAACGAAGACGGAGTTGAAGGAAGAAGAAGACAAATAGCCCGTTTTAATCAGGGGGACATTCTTTTCAGTCTGGAAAGTCCTTTGTCAGCTGGTGATGGAGCAGAGAATATCTTTCTGAATGCAGTGGGTGCGATTGGAACTTCTGTTGTTGCGATTCCTACGCGGGTTTTTCTTGACTGGCTATGCCGGAAGGCAGACTCACAGGAGCGAAAGCGGATATTTGAAACCTGGGTTAACGGGATTACAGAAGGATTACTTCCGGAACTTCCGCCTAAGACTTTGAACAGTCTCGAAACAGGCAAACTCTTCGAAACCTCTGGTGTCGAATTGGCAAGGCCCGCTGTTTCTGGTTGGCTTACGATTCAGAAGGGATCTGTCTGGTGGCTGGAAAATAATATTATTGCTTCTCCAGATATTCCTTTTCCATTATCTATGAAAGGCTGGGTCGAAATTGCTCCGGAGAGCCATTGTATTTTTTCTTCTTTTGAAGATTCTATTGAGCCTGCAAATTGCTTAGAGGCGCTGAACTCTTTTTTGAAAGGCAGCCTCGCGGCTTTAAAACGCCGTGATGAGACAAGCAGGCAAATTGAAAGAGCCAGGCGGGAAAAGCGCACAATTTCAACGGAAATTCTTTCAAAAATAGCCTGGGCAAATCTTACTGCTTCCCCGGACAAATCTGATGTTTTTCCCTCTGAGGCACTTTCCACAGCTGAGCCGATGTTAAATGCAATGAGGCTGGTTGCGAATTCCATGGGTTTGAATTTCCCTGAAATGAAAATCTCATCGTCAGGGAGATTGTTTGATCTGGGAAGAATGGCTGAAATAACCTCGCATGCCCGGCTGAGATTTCGAAAGGTGATATTGGTCGATAACTGGTGGGAAAAAGAAAACACTGCGATGTTAAGCTTTTACGAAGAAACAAATGAGCCGGTTGCCTTGATTCCGAGCTCTCCATCTTCATGCAGAATAGTTTCAGGAAGAAATGGAGCTTCACAGCCAGTCAACGCTGAAACGACAAAACAAATTGCTCCGTTTGCATATATTTTTTACAAAACTTTTCCAGATAAAATACTTTCTTTGTCTGAGATATTCTCATTCAGCCTGGCAGGAAGTCGCGGAGATTTCCTGGGAATTGCAGTGTTAAGTACCCTGGCGGCGCTTCTTACTCTTGTTATTCCAGCCATTACAGGAGTGATTTTTGACAGGGCTGTTCCTGAAAGCGACAAAAGTCTGTTGTTCGCCGGATTCTGCGCGGTTATCGCTGGAGCATTGATTTCAAGCTTGTGGCAGTATGCAAGAATCTTCTTCACTCTGAGAATAGAAACGCGCATGAACAGCTTGTTACAGGCTGGAATTATAGATCGCCTTCTCAGGATGCCGACTGCTTTTTTCAGAAAATTTGCTGTCGCTGATCTTGCCAGGCGTGCAATCAGTGTTAACGAAATCCGACGTGAACTGGGAACTTCATTTATTCAAAGTCTTTTACTTGTATTTACAATAGTTTTACAGCTCGCTTTTCTCTTCTGGAACAATGTCAGCCTCGCAAAATGGGCGGTAGGAATTGGGGTTTTTGTATTTTTCGTCTATTTCCTTGTCGCAGTTATGGTGTTGCGATATTTTAGAGAGCAATGGAACAAAAAAAGCAGACAAAGCGCATTTGTTCTTCAATCAATACTTGGAGTTGCAAAGTTGAAGGTCGCAGAAGCCGGGCCGCGTGCGTTCAAATTCTGGACTGAAACTTTCACTGAAGAAAAACGTTGCTCTTATAGAGCCGGAAAATGGGGAAACCTGCTGGAAGTTTTTAATTCGATTTTTCCGATTTTATCATATATATTGATTTTTTATCAGGCCGTACAAGCTTTGTTGCCTCCAGCCACGCCATCCGCATTACCTTTTATCCCTTTGAAACTTGGCGATTTTCTGGCATTCAGCGCTTCTTTCAATGTATTTATTTCATCAATTTGCGAGCTGGGAAGTCAGATTCAGGTTGTTGGCCGCATTGTTCCACAGATTGAGCGCTTTATTGAATTGTTCAAAACAGCGCCTGAATCTGAAAAAGTAGTCAACGATCCGGGAGAATTAAGCGGCGAAATTGAAATTTCCCGCGTTACTTTCAGATATCATGAAGATGGACCGATGATTCTCAACGACATTTCATTCCGTGTCAAACCAGGTGAATTCGTTGCTATCGTGGGTCCATCCGGTTCAGGAAAATCAACTTTACTGAGATTGCTTCTCGGGTTTGAGTTTCCCGAAAGCGGAAGTGTCCAATATGACGGGAAAAATCTTGCGGATTTGAGCCTTACTGCCGTCAGAAGTCAGATTGGTGCAGTTCTGCAAACCGGACGTTTGTCCGGAGGCTCTATTTTTCAACTCATAGCAGGAGACGGACAGTATAACCTTGATGAAGTCTGGACAGCCGCAAGACTGGCAGGTTTCGATCAGGATATCGAGTCGATGCCCATGCAGATGCACACCGTTGTCGGAGATGGTGCTACCACACTTTCCGGAGGTCAGAAGCAACGTCTTCTCATAGCCAGAGCGCTTATAAAAAAGCCGCGGATCGTGTTTTTCGACGAAGCCACAAGCGCTCTTGATAATCGAACACAACAGATTGTTTCAGAAAGCCTGAAAAAACTACACTCGACACGCCTTGTAATTGCGCATCGTTTGAGTTCTGTACAATCCGCTGATTGCATTCTGGTCGTTCAAAACGGAAAATTGGTAGAAGCAGGAAAATACAACGAACTTATGAATAAAAACGGCCTTTTTGCTGCTCTCGCCCGCCGCCAGATTGTATGAATACATATTGAAATCAAAATTGAATGTGAAAAAAAACTTCTTCCAGATTGCCTTTTTGCCTCCGGAAGAAGTTTTTTTTCGATATTAGACTATCTATACATCAGTGAGTTGTTTGCGGCTCTTCTGACGTCGCCGTCAGAATCGTTAATTAAGTCCAGAAGAGTAGAGCGGGATGTATTTCTGTGTCTTGCTACTGCCAGCCTTACTTTCCAATTTCCTGAGGTAGAGAGAAGGTTCAGATCACAACTGTTGGATAACGGACTTGTTAGTATTGGATGTATTGCAGCAGTTGCTCTGATATCTGTATCGTCATCATTGCTCAGTCTTAATAGCGTGCCTGCAGTTGTATTAGGATGTCTTGCGACTGCCCGTCTTACTTTCCAGTTTGAAGAATACGAAAAGCTGTCTAAATCTGAACTGCTTGTAAGAGGACTCGTGAATATCGGATGTAAACAAACAGTATCTCTAATATCAGAGTCAGAATCGTTGCTCAATCTTAATAATGTGCTTGCAGAAGTGTTCGAATGTCTTGCAACAGCTCTTCTTACTTTCCAGTTATTTGATGTTCCAAGCATATCAAGATCTGAAGTACTTGTTAAGGGGCTTGTTAATATTGGATGTATTGAAACGGCGTCTCGTACATCAGAATCACTATCGTTGCTCAATCTCAACAATAAGCTTACTGGAGTAGTTGGATTTCTTGCAACACTTAATCTGACTTTCCAGTCTGGCGAATTCGCAAGAATTGACAGGTTACCATTATTAGTAGCGTATGGATCAGTTTGAGATGATGGATAGTTTGGTGTGCTGTATGGGTCAGTTTGGGAAGGTGGGTAAGTGGGAGTAGAACCGTAGGGATCAGTGTTTGATGGAGGATAAGGGTCAGGTGAACTGTAAGGATCAGTGCTGGGGGTTGGACATTGATTTGTTGGTGCGTATGGGTCAGTTTGATTGGGGCAGACTGTTGCTCTATCATCGTAAGGATTCCTTCCATCTGCATTGCAGACGGTAGAAGAAAGGAAAAGACACATAAAGATTGTTAGAAACACTGTCAGTTTTTTCATGAAAGTCTCCTCAAAAGATTATTTAACAAACTTTTGACCACAATTTGAACCATGCAAACATATAACCCATTTTAATAAAAACATTTTGCACATCATTCATTTATGTACAAAAGTAATCTCGTCTATAATACATTAATATTGTAAAAAAGTTTTATAAAAAAAACTATTTAGTTAGTATTTTAATTGAGATTTTTCATTTGGAAATTTCAGTTAATTGTGCATGCATACAAAAAAGCCTGTATTAAAGTGCTTTTCCAATTAAAAAAATCAGTATTCCTAATATAAAGGATGCCAGCAGAGCAACTTTTAAAAGCCAGAAAGAGTTGTTTGTGTCTTCCTGATTTGAAATTCCAGCTATTTTATGTGGATCACTTGAGATTAGCTGCATATTTCCGACCATTTCCCGACTGGCGTTCCATCTTCGTGTGAACTCGTTTTCGCGTAGAAGTAGAATTTCTTTTGTTATAACACCGGCATTTAACAGTTGTTCACTTTGTCTTCGCCTTAATTCGCGAATCTCATCCTGTCTTTTTTTGTCGAGCGACTGTTCAATGCTGAAAAGCACATGAAGGTTGTCGGGGTCAGGGTTGGCATCAAACAGGCAAATGGCACTTTCAAAAAGTCTTTCTGATGGTCCGGAGGAGATGAAATCAGCTACCATTGATCGTATCATGGCAAAATCAAAATAGATCAGACATGCAAGTGCGGTACGATTCTTTTCCGGATTAGGGCTTTCCAGGAGTGCCTTAAGTGAAGCTATGGCGCGTGTTATGTCCAGGCGTTTGAGAATTCGCAGAGCAGCTACCTTTAAACGTATTTGCGGGGATTGCAGAAAGTTTTCCAGTCTTGGGAAGACTCGGCTGGGTTCAATAGCTCCCAGATATTCGAGGGCTGCCGCTACAAGATTTATATCGTCGCGGTTTGTGATACTTTCGACGTCATTCAATGGAAGAGATACCATAAGGCGGGCTGCTGTACGTAACAAGGTTGCGCGAAGATCGTTAGAAATATAGCGATTTTTCCAGAGATCCGACAGGAAGCTCGGGCGTTGAATGAGATCTGCTTGTTCAAAACGCGCCAGAAAGCGTATACATTCATCCGGTGCCATTTTTTCAAAAGATTCTGCTGGTTGGGTGACTGGAATTGAAGATACGGAAGAAGGCTGTTCGAGCCAATGTCGAATCATAGCACGGACTGATTTTCCAAGAGGCCATTCAAGTGCTTCGTTGAAAACTTCTCGAACCAGAGGATACGACATCTGTTCCAGAACAAATGGTTCCAGACTCGGATCAATTGTGGTCTCATCGCCATCTCCAAGACGGTCCAGGCACTCTTGTACTATACGGAGAGCTGCTTGCTGATTTCCCCAGTTGTGAAGCTGATCCTGATAAGCTGCGAAATCGTTTCCCAGAAACTGAGAATCTTTAAGCATTTTAAGTGTCAGATCCAATATGTTTTTTAGAATTTCCTTCTTTTCCGGGGATGCTTTGTCCATTGTCTGATATAGCTGAAAAGGAGTCTGTGTATCGGGATTCGCTGCGAGGATCTGTCCAACACGATCAAGCAGATCAGGGTCTGTTTCCATGCCAATGTATGCAAGAAGGACGGGCTTAACTTCTTCGAATGGAAGATAAAAGGCACATTGAATTGCAGCCTGACGTTGCCCTGAATCGCCGCGAAGGAGCATCTGTTCTAACTGCAAAAGCGCCTCTTCTGGTGAGAGACGTGCTAATCCACGTATTGCCATGGCTCTCATTCGAGGGTCTTCAGTCGAAAGCAAACGTGGGAGATTGGCTACCAGCAATTTTGGAGCACTCTGGGTTAAAGCTTCGAGAGCAGCAAGCCGCAAAGACAGACTCGGGGCATTCAAGCGTGCCTCAAGACTTTTCAGGCGCTCTGTTGGCCACATGGTTCCGAATTTACGTATGAGGCTTGCTGCGACTACCGGGTGCGATTCCTCTGATAAAATTTCCGGTGCATGACTAGCCAATGCAACGATTGTCTGCTGGGAAAGGTTTTCCAGCATAAACATGCGCGTTTCAGAGTTTGAGCCAGACCACTGTTTTATGAAATCAACCACTGGAAGGGTTATTGATTCTTCACGTGCGGGTTCAAGACGCTTTTGAACAACTGTTATTGCATGTTTAAGCAGAATCTGGCATTCCTCATCCTGTTCCGCTTCAAAAGTTTTCTCAAGTAATGCCAGAAGCTCGCGTCCGCTGCCATCGCGAATTGCCGTTTCTATTGCGAAAAGACGGAAGGATCTTACTGGAGCCATCAAATCACGTTGAAATTCTTTAAGTTTTTCCGGTGTCATGAGTTTATTGTAACTTAAGGCGAATTTGAGTTCAATAAATTTCAAAAACTAAAAAAAGTGCAACAAAAAATCCTTTTGCAGACGTATGATATGTGAAGACAGAAATATCTATAATTCACTTGAAATCTATTCCTGAAAACCTTTAATATGTTTTTACCATAATTTCATTCGTAATTTTTCGCGCAGGGGGAAGATGTGAAATCTGAAAAGCCATCTGAATCACGAATTGTTCCAGGTTCTCTGGACCTGAATGTCTGGCTGGCTTTCAGCCTCGCATCATCAAATGAAATTGAACGAAGACTTGCTCTGGATGAGATTGATTATCAGGGTTTGGCAAAGTTCTTTGTTGACGATCTCAATCGGCGTTCCAGAACAGACACTTCAAAAATCTGCCGTGATCTATCAGACAAGCTTCTTCAGGATATTAAAGGTTCACCTTCTGATCAGCTGGTTGAAAGCATTGAGTTGACACCTGAACGGGTAAATGCCTTATTCAGACTTAACAGGGAAACCAGACAAAAAGTAATACAGGCTTCCCTTCGTAAACCTCCTAAGCCAGAAGTTCTTGATAATTGGCGCTCATATCTTAATCAGGAGAATGACCCTGAGGTTATCAGAATAGGCTTATCTCTTTTAGCGCGCTTTGGATGCCATTCTGATACCTCTCTGGCAGTTCCTTTTATTAACCACACATCAGCATTGCTTGTCAAAACGGTAATAGATCTGATTCACGCACACAACAGAACTATGTTCAAGAACTGCGTGGCGCAGTTTTTAAGCTCAGATGATCTTGATATAAGAATTCATGCAATACGAAAGCTGCGCTCATTCGAGCCTGAATCAGTGAAACAGTATCTGCGTTCACTTCTTCTTCATCCTGACCCTTTTACGCGTCAGCGTGCATTGCGTGAACTTCTATTATTGCCCGCTTCTGAAAGCGAATCACTTTATCTCGCCTGTCTAGCTGTGGAGCCGCTTCCCATACTGCTTGTATTTGCCGGAGCAGCAATGGCTGTCAATCCATCGCCCGATCTTCCACAAAAACTTTTCGATGTTTTTTCTGCAGCACGCGGAATGCGTTCTCATGTTTTGCACTTAATTCTTCTGAAAATATTAAATGCATTCAAAGCATCGGGTATTATTCAGGAGACAATTCAAAGCTATCTTGGAACTCTCAAAGCCACTCAGCAGAAGCGCAATCTTTGGGTTACGACTAAAATGGCTTTGATAGATCTTGATAACTCTGAAACTGATATACGGCTTGCTGCAATTCGCAAACTGAAGCAGTCTGTCTTTTCTCCCAAAGTTCGCAAGGCACTTGAGCAGCGTCGCAGTATTGAAACTGTACAGCAGATACTTGATACACTTGATCAAGCTTTGGGTGGCGAACTTGAATCTTATTCTATTGAAGGTTTGCGTTCAAGAATTAAAGATGGTACTTTTTATTCCCTTGATGCAAGGCTTCAGAACAACTTTCTTGATACGATAAACGATGAAAACTCGTTCCTGGAAATTCGGCCCGTTTTAACTCATCTTTTTGCTGCAACACTTGAAAAAAGTGTTCTTGTGAGATTTTTTGAATGTATTGCAACGCATGGTCAGGGATTGAATCCAAAACCGTTGTTTCGTTATCTGAAAAGCAGCGATTCTGATATTCAGGCTGCTTCATTGCGCGCTATTGCAAAACTTGATTTTGATTCTATTTCATACGAGATTCCCAGTCTGATGAGGCACAGTGATAATCGTGTGCAGATTGCCGCACTTGAGCTTTATATGCAGACAGATAAAATCAGCGCTTTGAGTTATCTGGAAACCATGTTAAAAGCTCCGCAGGGTAAGGTGCGCAAGAATGCTCTGTCACTTCTTTTAAATGTTGAGCCTTCATGGGTAAAAGATATTCTTCACGACTTTTTTCCAGCAGAAAAGAATCTTGAAATCAAATTGAAAGCCGGATATATTCTTGCTTCCAATCCCAACCTTGAGAATCTCCAGCTTCTTTATTCTGGAACGCACGACGAAAAAGGCGTAATTAACGAATCTTTCAAAGAGCTTTGGGACTCAATTCTTGAAAATTCAATTCCATTGCTCGCACCAGACGAAGCTTCTTTAAAAGCCTCCTGTCAGGAGCGAATCAAACAAGCTGCATCAGCAGGTGAAGCTGCTTACTCGTTTGAAAAGGTTAGTGGCTTATCGCGGAAAAATATCTATGGGAAAAAAGATATTGTACAATCTGAAAATTCTTTTTTTTATTCAAATCTTCCTTATGTTCTGGTTATACTAGTCACAATGGGTCTGGGAATGTTTCTGATGAGGAATGGTGGTGGTTCTTCTCAGGGAATAAGCGGGCACCTGCCGGTGGTTGTACACGAAAATCTTTCAAGTCGAATGAGCGAAGGAAAGAGGGATATGCCTTCTCTGGTAACCGGGCAGCGCGGCAGTAACGCCTCTTTTTTATCTGGCAAAAGCTATTCCAGCATAATGAAATCAATGCATCAGGAGCGTCAGGCAATTTCCGAGGAATTTCATCGGAAGAATCAGGAAGAATTTAAGAAAGTCATTCAGCAGATGTCTGAAGATCCTGAATACATAGGCTGTGCTGAGTTTTATCTTGATAAAAACTGTTCGGGTGGTTTGGCAGCTCTTGAGCAGGGAAAACTTCACGAAGCACGTGATTTTCTGTTGAAGGCTCTTGATGATCCTGCAGTTTCAGAAGAAGCTAAAATAATGGTTTGTCAGTCATTGATGGCCATCGGATTTCAGATTGGTGACAAGGATTGCCTTCAAAAGGCTCTTGAGGCTTTTCTGGCGACAATTCCAGAAAACGAACTTCCAAAAGGATATGATAAAGCCAGCATTAAGAACGTATTCGAGGGACTAAACCGTATTAAAGACATGTCGCCAGATCAATTCATGCAACAGATTAATGCTTTTGCCCCCAAATTTCCTAAGCAAATGACTCCAGAGACGATAAAAACGGTGGTTGATGGTTATCAAAGCATGCAGGAGCGATTTAAAAAGTGATTATAATGCAACGAAATAAATATCAGCTCCGTAAAGTATTTGAGTGCGACCAGAAAGGAGATGTTTGCCATGGATTTTGAAAACAGGAGAGGTTCTGCTTTTCTGGTGGTTCTTGGAGTGACAGCAATTCTTCTTGTCATTGCTTATGCCCTCCTTGATACTGGAATGGACTCTCGCAGGCAGAGCGTTCGTTCTGCAAATGATCAAAAGACAATGGATTGTGCTGAAGCGGCTTCTAATATGGTTTATCGAATTATCGCTGAAGAAATGAATGATCCGAAAAGCCTTTATGATGCAATATGTTTCAAGCCCGTAGACAGCCAAAGCTGGTTCTGGAAAATGCGGTTGCCGCAAATTATGGCAGGTGCAAATGTTGACCCGATAAAGTATAAGAATGACAACATTCTTCATGCTGACACGACAGGTAATGCTCTTGGCTTTGAAATCAGCCTTGGTCCGGAGATGCTTGGAAAGCTCAGGAAAGAATACACAAACACTGATCTTCCTGACATGCAGGAATTATTAAAGGATATGGGCGGGGAAGTTACTATCAAAAGCGAAGCAAGTATCAAGAAGGTTTTTGGGATACTTCCGAAAAATCGTGAATACGAAGTTACGGGAATAACGTTTGATCAAATGGAAAATGTTCCGTTGAACGAGATGAATTCAATGCAGATGGCCAAGAATGCAGGCTGTCTGCTGAATTCAATCCTGAGTGATGGTGAATTCAAGATAAATGTAATAGACCAGATATTTAACTTTGTTCCAGACATTAATTTTGGTGATGCACTATACGAGGTCCTAAAGGGCATTAAATATAATGTGGCGTATTATCCACCGGCTTTATATTTTCCATTTGGACAACTGGTTGGGGCGCTTCTTAAGGGAGTTATTCACAGACTCGGCACCGGGGAAACATTACAGGGCTTTTTGAAAGACATAATGTTCAAAGATCTTCCGCTGGATATTGACCTAACAAAGGTTAAGAAAGCTATTCGTAACAATGTTTTTGCATTTATTCCAGATGAAATAGAAAGTCTTGGAAAAGCGGGTGTCAGCTGGGGAGTCACAATGGAAAAAGTCGGAATTTTTGAGGTTAAAACTATGGTTGTGTACAAACCTCAGGGTTCCAGCGGACCCGTTATTCAGAAGATACTCCTCACACAGCGTGACTTTCGCGTTGCCGACATTCAGCCCATAGCGCCTGATTACAGTTTTTTCGTCGCCAATTCCAAGCTGTTGTTTGAGGATGAAGGGGCAGAAAATCCTGAATTGTTCAAGGGTGACGACGAAATAAAATGGGAAGAAGGAATGGGTTCCCTCATAATACATAACATAACTTTATTGGATACAAGTCTTTTTGGAAAACTGAAAGATTTTTTTCTTGCTATAGCGAGTATGGATGCTGAAAGAATTTCCAGGTCTTTTTTACTTCCCGGTCGCGTGAGAATAAATTGTACAAAACCTATGGAAGTGCGGCTGAACTTTGGATTGCTGGACTTTCTAGGAGGCGGGGCTTCATTTCTTGACTCATTGAAAGGTTGTGAAGTAGCTGCTTTGCAGGTGAACGATGTTACCAAAAACAAACACCGCGAGAAAGATGGAGAAGATATCACTGCGCCTGAACCTGGAAAGCATAAGTTTATGCCGACAATGGGTGAAAGCCTTTTTGGTGCACCGATAGAAAGTCCGCCGCCACTTGGCGGGTGGGTAGCTCTTTTCAATCTCCTTGAGGGTTATCTTGAAAATGTTGGCGCAGGAAATTACAATTCCACAGAAGGAATGAGTACCGGAAATTTCCTGGAAATGACCGGTGATGCCCTTAAACTGCCGAAATTTGACTGGCCCTGGTTGACCGATGGAATGATATGGATTCCTGTTCCAAAGTTTTATAACAAAACATCGTTTTTTGGTGACTTCCATTGTGAGTTTCCACTTTCCTTCAGAGTAGAAGGAAACCTCTGGAAAAAATTTTCACGGGTGCGTTTACCGATGATCCGCATCTGGATTCCTTTAAACTGGCTGTTTGGTTGTCCAAATATTGATATTACTCTGCCGCCATTGCCCTTTCAGCAGAACGTGGTTGAACCATACGGGTTCTGTTCTTATCCGCCTCTGGAAACAGCAAGCGGAGAAGTAGATGTCGATCGTATGAAGAAAGAATGGGATCCAAAGTTGACTATTAATCTTCCTGCAAATATTTATTCTCCGATGCAGTATCTGAAGAAGGCAAGTTACTATTATGCCACCACTGCTGATTTCTCACAGGATATTGGAAGGCGGAGTCGTGAAATGGATGTGCCTGGTATCGGAAAAAAGATGGTGTACAACTGTGATGGAGTTACTTTTGTCGAATGCACAGATGGACAGGGACTGTTTTTTCGGGATGAACTTTATGTGTGTGGCCGTGGCATGATTGTGGCAGCTGGGAATATTCATCTAAAGAGCGTTAGACGTGTTGATCTTCCCGGAGGAGCTCCGACAATGCTTTCAATCGTTGCACGCAATGGTGCATTGATAAATAATGGGAAGAGCATTATTGAAGCCTGTCTTTACGGCGATCGAGGTTTGATGAATCCATTTTATGGTGATTTGAAGATTTACGGAAATCTAGTGTTAAACCAGTTCAAGCGTTCAGACTGTCAGGGAAAGATTAATGTTCATTTTGAATCAAATCGCACTCACAGCTCAATTCTGTCTTATTTCAAGGATTTTGCGAAATACGATCCGACAAGATATCATGCTAATATTAGTAAAAAGTGGCGGGTATATGAATTCCAGAAAAACTGAAAAAATGCGAATGACAAATTCATTTCGAGGCATGACATTGATTGAGGTCATACTCGCTCTGTTAATCATGCTTCTTATGGTTGGTACTTTTCTGCGTGTTGTTATGAATCTGGCTCAGGTTGGCGAAGACAACGAGAAAATGCAGATGGCCAATAAAATTTTACAATCAATTAAGGAAGAGATTTGTTCAGTGCGTTTCGAAGATTTTCATACTTTTACTTCCAGGAATCAGGCTGGTCAGAACGGTGATTATCTGCTAGATGATATTTTCTGGCCGCATTCGCGTGAAGAGGTAATGAACTATCAGAGGCGATACCGTGATTTTGAAGCTTCTGGCACTTTTAAATACGTTCAGCGTAGTGGCCGCGATCCGATGGATCACAGTGTAATATATTTCAAGGTTTTCGTTACGTGGTTTCAACCAAACGCCGGAAAACCTGTAAAGTCTCTCAGCATGATAATTGTTGAACCAAAAACATAATTTTATACTACAATATGTGCCTCGGAAAAGTCTGAAGGGAGGAGCAATAGAGTGAAAATTTCATCGAACAGGAAGGCTTTTACTCTCGTAGAAGCAGTTGTGGCAACTCTAATATTTTCGCTGGCAACTGGTGCCATATATGCTCTTCTGAGGCACGGTAACATACAGAGCATGAGAGCTTATACACGCCAGGCGCTGGTAAGCCAGGCGAATGTTTTGCTGAAGTCTATGGAAGCTGATTTCAGAATGGCTGCTTCAACAAGTTTTGTTTTTGATAAATCATCGGGAGAGGTTGTACTTCAGCAATACCACGGCGGAGAAAAGCTTGCAACGATTACATATAAATGGACAAAGCCTGAGTTATATCGAAAGGCACAATTCGAAGGACAAACTACTATTCGTGTTCTGAGTCCATTTATTGAAGATTTCTCCGTTTCGACCTTTCCACGGCCTTCAGCCGGCCCTGAGGACAATCCTGGCACTGCCGAGCAGATTGCAATAAGATTGAATATGAAAGTCATTATTCCGGGCAGCAATGACCCGCTCATTCATGAACAGCATGCTATGGTTACCATGCGTGAAATAAGTTCATCCAAATATGATCCACACTGGAAGCAAGTTGGAGATCTCAAGGGTGTATTCGGCGCCTACGGAAATCTAATCAGCAGTTTTCGTTCAGATTCACAGCTGCTGGTTGAGGATATAACAAAGACCATTGAGCAGGTTATTAAGGATGCCGATGCTGCTGCTCAGAGTGCTTTGAGCGATCCCAGGGCGAATGTCGCCGAAATACAGAAACAGATCCGAACTGCAATTGATGACATAGATCAGGCTCAGATTAACCTCGGAGTGGCTATAAAGGATTGTGAAAATAGCATGACTGAAATGCCGGAAAGTATATTTAAATTTGAGTTTCTGAAGTTTGGCACATGGTTTGGAAGTAAATCTGATGCCCGCGATCGTGTTGCTAAAGCTTTCAGTGAAATGAAGACTCTCGAGCAGATGGATTACAAAAAACTGGAAAAAGAGGGCAAACCTTTCACTCTGGACAAAGCCTTCAAAGATATCTTTGACAACAAAGTTAAATCAATGGAACAACGGATAGAGCTTGAAGGAAGCAAAAAGAAGCTTCAGGATATGATGGCACAGATTCTGGCTAAGAATTCAGTACCAAATGAATGAGTTCGTGTTATTCTTCTTCTTCAATTTTGAAAGAAAGATTTAGCGGACCTGCTGAATATGTGTCTGCATCGACTACAGCAACGAGATTAACTCGTTTTCCAATTTTTTTTATCTGAGAAGCCAGGTCATAAAAAGAAAGCGCTGCTTCAATTGAAAATACACCGAATCTGTCGGTAAGCGGATCGCCGATCATTCCACGTATTACCACTTCGTGCCTAATTTCTTCCATAAAATCAAGAAGAACTCTTGTTATTTCAGTCCTTTCGATCTTTCCGTCAATTCCAATTGATGCAATTTCATCGCCTTTTGAAAAAACAAGTCGGTTGCTTCCAATGCGAAATTTTACCTTACCAAATGGCTCGCCGATACTTATATTTTCTCCAGCTATTGCGCCGACGACTATTTCTTCTGTCGAACTTGAAATCATTTCTGCCATTTTTTCAAGATTTTCACGATTTTCATCAAAAAATTTTTTCTCGTCATTTACTATCAGTCCGCGTGATTTGGCCTCACTTGAAAGTCGGGAAAAAAAATCAGTTAATTCTGATAAAACCTTCACTTTTGGTTGTGAACCCTTTACAACAACAGCCGCGAGAGGCTCGTCCTTGCGCAGAACGACTAGTTCGTTTCCCTTTATTCTTATTCTGTCCTGTAAGGACTGAACTGCTGTGTTGAGAAGCTTTTTATCAGCATTCAGCTTTATGATATCGTTTGTCAGATTTGCTTTTTCTTTGGTAAGATTTGTTTTTTCTTTGAAAAGACTTTCTCTTTCCTCACTCAATTTCTGAACTGAAAAGAGAGCTATTCTGACATTTTCAGATAGAATCATCGCTGTTATGAGTGTTATTGACGTTATCAGGACTCCGGTGCTGACAGCGAAAATTACAGCAGTGTTTTTTGGACGCATGCCAAAAATGCTGAGTCTTTTTTTGCCGGCATAAGTACCGAGGCGGTCACCAAGATATGCTATTAGACCGCTTATTGCCATCAAAACGAAAATCTGAAACATATCCCCTCTTTTCTTAAGCTAAATTCTCATATTTCCGGCAATTTTGCAACAAGATTTATACCAGTTTGCTTTTGGCGTGATTTATTGGTCGAATTGGTTCAGGCCGGATTTGGTGTATGGGGTCAAGATATACTGGTTTCTGCGGCGAGATAGAAGAAAATAATTTCTTTCCGGGTTTGCGCTGATAAGTTTTTCATTCGGCTGATCGCCAAGGTCCAGTGCCAGAAAGAAATTCCCTGCCAACGGATTAACTGGACTGTTGATGCGGATGATTTCATATTTGTTTATGTTGAATTTTTCAGGCTTTTCGATTTCCGCAAGCGCAAGATATTTATCGAGAATTTTTACCGATGCTGATCCAGATTTATCGCGATCAGTGTTCAATTCTTCAAGCAATCCAATTGTATCAAGGCTTTCTTTTGAGATTTTTTCTATGTTGTCATAAGATACTTTTCTTGCAGCAAGTTCCCGAGCAAGTATAAATCTGATTCTCATTGGATTCTGAATAATAATTCCTGCAGGTTTCTTAAATTCGACATTTTCAAGAAAAGTTTTCAAAGAGCTATCTATGTGCCAGAATTCATTTGAAAGGCTTCCCCACAGTGCATTAACTGAAATAAAAATTGCAAAGGCCGGAAACAATAATCTGAAAATTCTGTATTTTCCACGGAGGAAGTGTGTAATACCTATTGCAGCAAGCGGAAGAAGATTGAAATAATATCTTGGACCATAACAGAAATCCTGATAATAATATAGTCCATAACCTGTTATTAAGAGAATGGCGTATAGAAGAAGAAACAACTCAATTTTTTCACTCTTTCTGGAAAAACCGGGCTTTAACATTGCAAAGCCGATGAATCCCGGAAAAATTCCGCCGAACGCGTACAATGAAAAACCTGAAATATTATCTACAATATTTCTGAAGAGTTCGCCTTCACTGATGGTTTTCCACTCATCAAAAACCTTGACTCCGTGATGCGTCATTTGCAGTGAATCACCGGAAATATTTTTTGAAAGTGTTAATTGTACATAGAATGAAACTGCAAATACAAATGAAGAAATCAGAATAAATACAATTTTTTGTTTTATTTTCGAATAAGAGACTATTTCTGAATTTTCAGAGATTTTCAGAAATGGAATAAGCGTAAAGAGAATAATAAGTGCTATTGCTCCATCAATGCGTCTGGTCATGAACATCAGGCTGAATGAAAGACTTGAAATCAGAGCTCCTTTAATAAAATTTCCTTCAAAATATCTGATGATTCCGAATATGCCTGTAAGAAACAGTAACAAAGCCAGTGAATGGTTCATTCTTCCCGAGGACATCAATAGTAAAAATGGAGAAAGGGAAAAGATGGTAGTTGCTGTACCAGCAAATTCTTCTGGATATGTTCTTTTCAGAATATTCCTGAAAATTAATATTGAAAATAGCCCCAGAATTGGATTTAATAGCCCCGCTGGAAAAGAAAATGAGAAAATATATGCGACAATCGAATAAGCGGGTTGATAGGTTGAGTATAACCATGTTCCATTGCTGTCAACTCCATCAACTCTAAATGATTTTGGAAAACTGTTTGGAGATGAATGAAGTGCTCCAGTTTTGAAAAGACGTGTTTGCCAGTCCTGAATAATTTCGTCCTGAACATGCGGAATATCTTTTAATACTCCAAATTGAATTGCTGCGGTTGCCAGAACAAATATAACCGGCCATATTTTACTGAAAAAAGAGGGGAAAGTGAATATTTGATTGTGGTGTTTGCTGTTCTCTGCCGATTGAGACGTAACAGGTAATACCATTGAGATTATGTTAAGTACAGCCAGCGCACGACAGACATCAAGAGCGAACAGAAGAAGAGCTTCCGGAGAGCCCGGCTGAATCTGAATGTATCCGCTGTTGTTATCCATGAACCTGTGCGGAATAATAAGTGCTGCAAAAAATATTAATGACCTGATAATACCAGATGTTGTACCATCAAAGCATTTGCGTGGTAATTCGGTGCATTTAAAATCTCCCTGGAGTTGCCGTTTATTCCCTTCAGAAATGAATTGAAACAACTGTGAATATCTTTGCCTGATTCTTTCCTGTAATAGGGTAAAAATTATTATCAGAACAACAGCATAAAAACATATTTCTGAAAGCTGAAATTTACCGGAAAATAAAAAATCAGAAAAGTGCTTCATTCTCGAAAATGCCGCAGAATGGTCATGGTTTATCAACGCAGAAAGATAAACCGTGAGTATGTACAAAAGAGAATAAAGTGTTATCATAAATTTATAGTATAGGGATTTTCATTTTAGTTATGCATATTTCCGAAAATAATAATATGAATTCATTCAGTCTCGTAATCTTTCAGATCTAATCTTTAAATCTTAATCTGCGTAATCTGTAAAATCTGCGGATAGCTTTTATCTTTTATCTTGATGTTACAGAAAACAAAGCCAGACCTTTTCGGATCTGGCTTTGCTTTTATAGATATTTTCAGAACATATTATAATCTGATAATGTCAGCAGATCTTAAAACCGAGAATTGATAGTGGCGGCAGATCTATTTCAATTGAAAATGGTCTGTTTTGCCATGGAATAACCTGACTTGATACTCCTCCTGCATTACCAATGTTTGATCCGAAGTAGTGCTCAGAATCAGTGTTGAGGATCTCGCGGTAGTAAGCTTCTTTTGGTGCGCCTACTCTAAAACCCTTGCGTGGAACAGGTGTGAAATTTGCGACAAACAGTATCATCTGCGAAGGATCGTCACCTTTTCTTATCCAGCTGAGGGTTCCTGAGTCAGCATCGGCGAAATCAATCCACTCAAAGCCTTCGTTCTCGCTATCACGCTGATAAAGAGCCGGTTCATTCTGATACAAGCGGTTCAGATGCTGAATCAGTCTGTTCAGTCCCTGATGAGGTTCGAAACCCAGAAGATGCCAGTCAAGGCTCTGATTGCAGTTCCATTCATTCCACTGACCCATGTCAATTCCCATAAACAGAAGCTTTTTGCCCGGCATTGCCCACATGAAAGCCATCAAAAGTCTGTTATTTGCAAATTTCTGCCAGAAATCACCAGGCATTTTATTAATGACTGAGTGTTTTCCATGTACAACTTCATCATGCGAAAGAACAGATATGAAATTTTCGTGGAATGCGTAAATAAGCGGGAAAGTAAGCATGTCGTGATGAAATTTCCGATAAATTGGATCTTTTTCGAAATATGTGAGAGTATCGTGCATCCAGCCCATATTCCACTTGAATCCAAAACCAAGTCCATTCATGAAACACGGTTTTGAAACACCTGGAAATGCTGTTGATTCTTCAGCAATGGTCATTATTCCAGGGAATTTTTCATAAAGAAGACTGTTCATATATTTCATGAATTCGATTGCTTCGAGATTTTCTCTGCCGCCATATTTATTTGGAATCCACTCACCATGTTTGCGTGAATAATCAAGATAAAGCATTGAAGCTACCGCATCAACGCGAAGTCCGTCAATGTGATATTTATCAAGCCAGAAAAGAGCACTTGAGATAAGGAAATTCTTAACTTCATTTCTTCCAAAGTTGAAGATCAGCGTATCCCAATCTTTGTGCTCACCCATTCTCGGGTCTGCATGCTCGTAGAGCGCTGTTCCATCAAATTTTGCCAGTCCATGCCAGTCTTTTGGAAAGTGTGCAGGAACCCAGTCAAGAATAATTCCGATATCGTTCTGATGCATGTAATCAACGAAATGCATGAAGTCTTTCGGGCATCCAAAGCGACTTGTTGGGGCAAAGAAGCCGGTTACCTGATAACCCCATGATATATCCAGCGGATGTTCGGTGATGGGAAGCAGCTCAATGTGAGTGTATCCCATTTTCTTTACATACTCACACAGTTTTGGTGCCAGTTCCCGGTAATTCATATTGCGGTTTCCCTCTTCGGGAACGCGCATCCAGGAGCCAAGATGGACTTCGTAGATTGAGACGGGCTCTCTGCGCCAGTTTCTTGACGGCCGGCGCTCTATCCAGGATGAATCTTTCCATTCGTATCCGGAAATGTCATAAATTTTACTTGCAGTTTTCGGTCTGATTTCCGAATAAAATGCGTAAGGATCGGCCTTTTCAGCCAATGTCCCATCTTGAAATTTGACTTCATATTTATAATTCTCGCCAGTTTGAAGTCCGGGAATAAACAGCTCGAAAACGCCTGAAGAACCCATTGAGCGCATAACATGCCGTCTACCGTCCCAGCGGTTGAAATCGCCAATTACGCTTACTCTCTTTGCGTTGGGCGCCCATACTGTAAAAGCTATTCCGCCAATTGATTTGTCAAAATATTTAGTTACCCTGTGATGCGCCCCCATTTTTTCGTAGGTCTGCTGGTGATTTCCTTCGTTGAATAAATACAGATCAAGCTCACCAATAGTCGGGCTGCATGAATACGAATCATGGAATTCTGAAAAAGCACCATCTTCATATTCAGTTCCAAGGCGATAGGGAAATGGTTCCTGATAATCTTCGATCAATGCTTCAAAGAAACCATCTTTATGAAGCTTGTTCATCGGATATCTGTGTCCGGTTTTAATATCTACAACCTGAGCGCATGTTGCATCGGGAAGAAAAGCTCTCACCACAACAGCTTTTTTGCCATCCTGGTCAATGGTGTGACAACCCAGAATCTGGAAAGGGTCGTAGTGATCAGTCTTCACAATTGCATTTATTGCTTCGTCATTGATATACTTTTCCATGATCATCTCCTGGTATAAGTGGAAGTATTATATTTCCAGTCTAGAATCATATCAGAAACTGGTCTGAATTTCTGCAAAAAAAAGAAAAAATATAAAAAAAATATAAAAAAAGCATCTTTGGCCGCATAGAGAAGGGCTTAGCTGAAAAGCGAAAAGAAAAAGATTTTTAACCACGGAAGAACACGGAATAAGACGGAAATAAAGCGGAAAGAAAAGAGGGTGTTATAAGTCAAATGACTCATAACACCCGTCAGAGAATATTTATTCGATTTGGTGGTCGTGTGAGTATGTTAACTGATAATGCACTATGATTTTATTTTCCCCTTAGAATAATCCGTGTTATTCCGTGTATTCCGTGGTTAAAAAGCAGTTTTTTTTTGTTTATCAGTTAAACGCTCGCACTACCCATTTGGTTATTTCATGGAAAAGTTCATTATTACAGTAAATTCTACATCAGATTTGTTTTCAGGAATGCTGAATACAAGGCGTTTCACCAGCTCAGCAAGTTTCTTTTCAAAGGCGGCATCGTTAATTCCTGTGGAAGTTATTTTTACCTCGATTACTTTTCCATTGGAATTAATTTTTATTTCAAATGTCACCTTCCCCGAAAGTGATGTCTTTCCTTCTGATTTAGCAAGTTTGTCAAACAATCCAAGTTTTTCTTCGATTTGCTTTTTAATATTGTCTGAATTTATTCCGGAAGCTACTACAACACCGTCAATTGAAATATCTAATGATTTCTGTGGGACTTCTGCCTTTTTTGGTTCCTGAAGTGTCTCTGGTTCGGGAGCGTAAGAATTGGATACCGCACCTCCAAGACTGTCAGAGCATTCTTCTTTGCATTTTGATGAATCGAAACTTTGTCTGGGCATCGGAGCAGAAGGCGCCATCATTGATTTTCTCATCATAGAAACATTTGGTCCACCGACGGCGAGATTTGAAACGCCCTGTGGCAATGGAAGAGGCTGATTAACTGTGACTGCCTGATCTCCACTTTTCACTCTTACCTCGCTGTCAACAGCAATAAAAGATGTATATGCAGTCAACAGATTATAATTCAAACCAAGTTTTGTAACTTCCCCGACCAGTTCTGGATCGTTTTTGAGGCTGTTGTAGTCAGAAAGAACAGCAATTTTATTTCTGGCCCACAGATAGCGCAAACCTGAGTTTTCCGGAAGTGGTTTCACTGCAGAAACATCGAATTCCTGTTCATAAGGCCCTTCACCGCTTACTCCAGAGAGTTTGATTTTTCCCTGGTTTGTTCCCTCCCACTTTCCAAAAATTATGATTGGTCTTTCAGCGAGAACATCTGGAATACTTGGCGGTTCAACAGAATTAACTTTGAATGTTCCGAAATCTGCTTTGATCTTTGTAAGTACAGGTGATTCGATGTATTTTCTGAATTTTTCAGCTTTTGAAGGAGCTTCTTCCGGAGTGGTTATGATAAGGGCTTCGCCCATGCCTGCACGTGCAATTCCTTCCATAAGGAATCTGTTAACAGAGCTTCCGATTCCGAAAGAAAACATATTGGCATTTCCAAGGTTTTCTCTTATATACTTGAATGCTTCTGCTTCTACTGATACGTATCCATCGGTGATTATGACAACTGAGCGGGAAAAGTTTTCTGTTGCAGGCAATGCAAGTGCTTGTTTCAGGGCTGGAAGCATTTCTGTTCCGCCGCCGCCCATCTGTTCATCGATAACTGTGATTGCTTTCTTTATATTTTCCGGGTTTGCAGGCAACGAACCTGATTCAGACAAAACCTGAGAACTTCCAGCGAAAAGAAGCACGTTAAAAACGTCAGTTGATCTTAGATTCCCTATGAGATTACTCAGAAGCTTCTTTGATATATCAAGTGGAAAACCGTGCATTGAACCAGAAATATCGACGATAAAGATGTATTCTCTTCCGGGAATGTTCTTTGCTGCAACTGTCTTTGGAGGTTGTACCATCAGCATAAAGAAGTTTTCTTTGTCATCCTTTGAGAGAAGAAGCCCTGATTCGATTTTTCCACCTGTGAGACGGTATTTTAAAATGAAATCCCTGTTTCCACCGTTCTTTTCACTTGAGTCAAGCGAAATTTTAGCCAGACTGGCGCTTTCAAATGCTACGTTGACTTTGTGTGTCGAGCAGGCTGCTTCCTGAATTGGAAGACCTGTCGAGAGAGAGATTTTTATATCAAAAGTAGTTTTTGGAAGTTCGCCTTCCTGAAGATATGGGTTTGCAACCCATTTTTCCGGCTTTGCAGCGTCTGATTCACCTTTGCTTGAATATCTCGGTCCGACAACTGTTGGAAAAATAAACTCGTAAACACCATCAGTTGGAATAAGAAGTTCTGTGTAATTCATTTCAACTTTTATTTCATCACCGGGGAGAATATTTGCAACATTCATTGTGAACACATTTGGACGCTCCTGTTCGAGAAGAGATGCACTCTTTCCGGCTTTCTTGGCGTCTTCGTATTCCTGTCTGGCTTCTTCTTTCTTCTTAATCTGAGCAACGATTGTGCGTGTGCCAATTGTCATCTTCATGCCATATACAGCGGCTCTTGTCGAACCAGGGAAAACATAAATGGCCTCTATCGGCTTTTTCCCTTCGTTTTTATAGATTTGAGTCACGGTATTATCAGAGATGACTCCGGCAATTTTTACATCTGCTGAGGACGATTTCAGCGGAAGTTGCTCGACACTGCTGTCTTCGCTGATGACTTTAAAGTAAGGCGCAAGCGTCTTATCCTCGTTCTCATTCTCAGATACTAGGCCCTGTTTTGCTGAACATGAAGACAGACAAAAGAAGACCAGAACAAGCACAGAAATAATTTTAATTTTCATATTTCCTCCTGTATCAATTTCATATTAGAACCGTAACCTAAAACGTTCAAACTTTTCAAGGGATTTAAAAAAATGTTGTGTTTTTTGATCATTCGACGAATGCAAAAATAAATAGTATAATACGGAATATATCGAAGCCATAAGGGGCATACGTATTAACTGTAAGTTACAGAATCTCAGTTTTGTCATTTTGACCGAAGGGAGAAATCTTGCATTTATGAGATCTCTCACATTCTTTCGAGAAGGTCGTTTGCCCCTGAGTTAACGTGCATGCCCAATAAGGAGGGACTGCTGTTTCATTGCAGCAGAGTCAGATGAAAGAAACAATTGATCAGCATTTAAAAGTTAGAAATGAAATATCGGGAATTCTTCACAGGATCGTTTCAGGTTTGACAATGTCACAGGTTCTTGACAGTGTGTATGAAGAATTTCAATCATTTATTCCATTTCATCGGATGGGCTGTGCTGTAATTGAAGAGAACGGACAGATTGTGCGATCTGTCTGGGCGCGTACAACTGTTGAAAAAATATTTCTTCCTGTCGGTTATGATGCACCTCTACGTGGCAGCAGTCTGGAAAACATTGTTATAACAGGAAAGACGCGTATAATAAATGATCTGAATGAATATCTGTCTGATCATCCAGATTCCGATTCAACAAAGCTGATTTTAAAAGAAGGAATAAGGTCCAGTCTTACCTGCCCGCTGATTAACGATGGAAAGGCAATTGGATTACTGTTTTTTTCAAGTATGAACACTGATACGTACAAAGATATTCATTCAGAATTATTCCTTGAACTGGCTGAATATATTTCAGTAAGCCTGTTTAAGGCACGCGCCTATGAAAAACTGAAAGAAATGAATGAATTGAAAAACCGATTTCTTGGAATTGCAGCACATGATTTGAGAAATCCGCTTGCAATAATAAAAAGCTATGTGGACATTCTGAAAACAACAGGGAAAAACTATACTGAAGAGAAAAGAGACGGCCTTCTCGACCGCATGGACCAGGTTGCATCAAGAATGTTCTTGTTGATAAATGATCTGCTTGACATCAGTGCAATTGAGTCAGGAAACCTTGAAATTATCAGGAAGCCGCAGAAACCGTCATATTTGCTTGATGAAGCCATAGAGATGTGCATACCTGTCGCAGAAAAAAAACAAATAGTTCTGACAAAGTCTTATGCAGATCAGATACCTTTTTTGCCGGAAATTTCTGTTGATGCAGGGAAAATTGGCCAGGTTCTTGATAATCTGCTTACAAATGCTGTAAAGTTTTCCGAATCTGGAACTGAAATTATTATTAATGCCGTTGAAGACGGTGGTTGTGTAAGATTTTCAATAAAAGATCATGGACAGGGCATTCCAGAAGAAGAAATATCAAGATTGTTCCAGCCTTTTGGAAAAACAAGCGTAAGGCCAACTGCTGGCGAAAAGAGCACGGGCCTGGGTCTTCTTATTGTCAGAAAAATTATTGAGGCTCATAACGGAAAAATATGGGTTGAGAGTAAAGTTGGACAAGGTTCGGAATTTATTTTTACTCTTCCGGTCTGAGGGTTTTTGTATGACTTTATCTTGTTGAAAGCAATAAATAGATTGAAAAGATAAGTATGATTAAAGAGATTGAAAAAGATTAGATTGAAAAGATATGGATTCGTTTTGTTTTTTAGGATTAGTGAAAGCAGACTCTTATTTTAATGAAGATACTTCAGGTTATTAATGCGTTGACAACTGGCGGGGCTCAGACGGTTCTTGCGGACTTATGTCTTCATCTCAAGCGTGAAGGTCATAATCCGTGTGTTGCTGCGTTTCGGGATGGTCCGATTGGTGAAAAACTTCGTAATAATGGTATAGAAACAATAATTCTTGGAGAGGAAGCATTTGACTTTCTTGCTTTTTCAAAGCTTTGTAACATTATTAAGCAATTTCAGCCACATATAATACATTCGCATCTTTTCAGAGCTTCATTCTGGGCAAGAGCAGCCGCTAAAGTTACGGGTATTTCACTTCTTATAACGTCTGTTCATGGACCTGAGACTGAAAGTTATCATCTTACAGAAAAAAAAATGTGCCGTATTTCCTCTCATCTGATTTTTCCCAGCACATTTCTTGCTGAATGGTACAAAACCAATATACGAAGAATTCCCGATCACAGAATGTCTGTCATTTACCCTGGAACCAATGTAGAAGATGCTGTTGTACAAACTCATGATACAGAAAAACTCAGAATAGGAAGTCTTTCGAGACTTCATGCTGTGAAGGGAGTTGACACTCTTTTGCATGCAATCCATGAGCTTAAGAAAGATATTCGAGATGTTAATTTTGAATTGCATGTTGGTGGTGATGGAAAAGAAAGAACTTTGCTGGAAGAGCTTTCACAGAAACTTGGAATTTCAGAATTTGTAAAATTTCCCGGGATGATTTCTTCTGTCAGATCATTTCTTGACTCGCTGGATATTTTTGTTGCACCATCCCGCGAAGAAGCTTTTGGAATAAATGTCTGTGAAGCAATGGAGCGTTCTCTGCCTGTTATTGCAAGCCGTGTCGGTGGAATAAAAGAGATCATAAGAGAAGAAATTGACGGATTGCTTGTCAATCCGTGTGATGCAATTGAATTGAAGGAAAAGCTGAAACTTCTGATTTCTGACAAATCTCTGAGGCAGAGTTTGGGAGAAGCAGCAAGAACTAGAATTAATGAATGTTTCAGCAGAAAAAGTTTTATAGATAAACATCTGGGGTTGTACAAACAGTTGTATGATAGAGAATTTAAAAATATTCAGATTGCGCTTTCTTCATCTGAAATCGGAGGCGGAGAAACCCTCTGTTCTGCCATTGCAGCTTCTCTGAAAAAGAAGGGCTGGAGAATAAATATTATCTGTGGTGGAGAAAAGACCGCATCACTCTTCAAAGATTCTTCAGAAAAGATAAAAGAGAGATCATTAAAAGCCGGAGGAATATTCTTCGCTGCTGGCTTAATTTCATCAGTTAAAGCCAATTCTTCAAAAATAATTTACTCTCACTTGAACAAAGCTTCTCTTTTTTCATCTGGAACTGCTTTTATTCATCGTCTGCCGGTTATTGCACATGTTCATGGCGTAAACAGAAGCGTTTATTACAAATCATGCGATCGTATCATTTCAGTTTCAAAGGCAGTCAGTGAAAATCTTATTCAGAATGGTACTGATCCGAAAAAGATTGTAATGATTCCAAATGCTGTTCCAATGGCAGCATTTTCACCACATTATGCAAGTGCTGCAAATTGCGTGTTCGATATGTCTGTGGCTGCCAAAGATCATTCCAGTGCCACTTCGGAAATCAATTTTGCTGATGTTACTGATGAGAATAATTCTGTTTATTCCTTTGATAATGCTGAAATACATAATGCGAATCAGCAGGCTCCAGAGAAATGGAATATTGCAATTATTGCCAAACTTCATAAAAACAAAGGACATTTATGGGCTCTTGAAGCGATTGAAAATGGACTAATTTCGAAATCTCTTCCTCTGCTTGAAATTCACATTTTCGGTGATGGCCCCGAGAATGAAGCTCTTCATAAAAGATTTTCAAATGAGCCTGGAAAGAGCTTATTCAAATTCCACGGATTCAGAAAAAATATTTTTTTTGAATTTAAAAAGTTTCACTGGGTTTTGCTTCCGTCATTTTCTGAAGGAATTCCGCTGTCTCTTCTTGAAGCAATGAATTTCGGTATTCCGGCAATAGCATCTGATGTTGGTGGAATACCGGAAATCATAGAAAACAGTTATAATGGTTTTCTGGTTGCTCCGGGAAACGTAAATCAACTTTTGTCAATTCTGAAACAGGCTCTGACAAAAGAAACATGGTCAAAATGTTCAAAAAACTCAATTGAACAGTTTAAAAAAGTTAATGATTTTGATAAGCTTGCAGAAAGTGTAAAATTACAACTGGAAAATTTATTGGAAAGATAGATATTTTTAATGAATCCAAAAACCATATTATTTGTCTCACCCTGCAGCTTTACATCAATCAGACAACGCCATCAGGCATTTGCTGAGCTGTTTTCTAAAAATGGATTCGAAACCTATTTTCTTGATCCAATGCGCACCTTTGGATTTTCCATTTTCAAAAAAAAAATTAATGAAATTAATGTCCTGACCCCGCATGTTCCGTTTAGAGCATCTGAATGGCCTGGTCTTCAGACAATTGCGTCAAAGATAATAATGAAGCTGCTTCAAAGGTCTGAACTTTTCACTAACGACATTCTATGGGTCGCTGATCCGGTGTTTTCGGCTTCAGTAAGTGAGTCGTGGAAAAAGATAATTTATGATCGCTGTGATCTTCATGGATATTTTCCCAATCAGAATAAGTCTGCCTGGCGAATACACGAAAAAAAGATAGTTGCCAGGGCAGATCATATTATCGCCTCTTCACCACCAATTAAAGATGATCTTGAAAAAATGGGTGCTGAAAGCGGAAAGATTTCTATTGTACCAAATGCAGCAGATTCTGATTGGATTGAAAGAGAAATTCCGGATGTAAAGCCCCTGGTTCCTCTTCATGTAATATCTGCCGGAGCGCATTTTGAATGGACTGATTTTGCCTGGCTTAAGATGTTCGCAGAAAACAGCAAAATTGTGCTGCATATCGCTGGACCAGGCAGAGGAAAAGAGTTTTATGAACTCATAAAGCATCCAAGAGTAAAATATCATGGAATTGTTGACCATGGCAGCCTTAAAAAAATCTTTGACTCGTGCCACGCCGGAGTAATTCCATTCATAAACATTGAATTAACAAGGGCTGTAGATCCAATAAAGGCTTATGAGTATAAATCAAGAGGGTTGTATGTCTGGGTACCACCTGTCCCTGAACTTATCAGTCATTCAATGACAGATTCCTGTATTGACAGTAAATTATGCCTGAATGAAACAATAGAAAAGCTTTTTGAAAGTAGCACAGGCTCTCTGAAAAAAAAGACGCCTCCTTCCTGGGAAGAAAGATTTCAAACAATAATAGAACTTCTTAAGGACAGCAAATCATAATTAAGGGGTCACATTTGTCCTGTTATTTAAGATTTTGAGTATTTAGCGGAATTAGCGATAGTGTAATAACATTTTTATTATAGAAAAAGTCTGCTGTTTTCCGTCTTCTTCCGTGACTTTCCGTGGTAAAAAATCAGTGTATTTTTTTTTATAAGTTAAATGATCGCACTACCGGTTGAGCTAATTAAAATATGGTATTTTGTCAGGGCGTCGAACAAATGAAAATATTAATTACTGGCTTCTTTGGAGAAGGAAATCTCGGTGACGAAGCAATACTCGAAGGCATGATTCTGGCTTTCGGAAACTCTGCTGAAATGATTGTCACGGCTGGAATAAGCAAAATGCCAGATGGCGTTTCGCGTATAACACGCACTGGAATTTCCGGATGGAAAGATTACCTTCAGGCACTTCCAAAAGTCAGAAAAGTGGTAATGTCAGGTGGAATACTCCAGGACTGGAGCATTGAAGGGGTTACTTTTTTTGCGCTCAGAATTATTGCAGCTGCATTTTTCAATAAAAAGATTTCATTATGGGGAACAGGTCTCGGACCTGTCAGGAGCAATATTCTCAGAAAGCTCTGCCGTAAGGCTCTTACGAAAATTGATGTTGCATGGCTTAGAGATGCATACTCGAAATCTTTTTTTGAGGAACTAACCGGAAGAAAAGCCCATTACGGAACCGACTGGTCATGGATGATTCAACCGGAAAAATCGAAAGTTTTGCAGGAAAGTTGTGGAATAGGGATAAACCTGCGACCATGGCAGAACAATGATTATTTTAATTTTGTGGAAAAGCGTCTGAAATTGTTGAATTCATCGAAAGAAGCTAATCTTCAAGACGGCTTTTCCGGTTTTGCACTTCGACGTGAAGATCGTGGAATCATTCAGAAACTTGGTATTCATGATAAGATGCATGAGCCGGAGTCATTTTCAGAGCTTCTTGAAATCTGCAGCTCATTCAGGGAAATTTGGGTCATGCGATATCACGGATTATTGGCAGCTCTCCGCTCCGGTGTACCGGTTATTCCGCTATGCTATGATAAAAAAGTTGAAAATCTCTCAGTGGAAGCAGGTTTAAATTCTCATTTAGATATGATATCGCCACGGAGCGCAGAACCAAATTTCTGCAAAGATAATTTTCTCCGCTTGAATAAAATGAAAGAGGCTTTTCAAAGTTATCTGCTGTAAAAAACAACGCCTTATTACACAAAATCTTAAATAGGGTGGCAAATTTGAGTGTTAACCTTGGGCTGTCATCTCAAAAGAAGTGAGAGATCTCCATAAATGCAAGATTTCTCCCTTCGGTCGAAATGACATGGTTTAATTCAATTGTATAGAATTTTTATTTTAATTATGCATGTTTCCGAAAGTAATAGGGTGAATTCATTCAGTATCGCAACCTTTCAGATCTCATCTTTAAATCTTAATCTGCATAATCTGCGAAATCTGCGGACTGCTTTTATCTTTTATCTTGAAGTTGGTAAAATTTTATGAAAGCGTATATTAAATGAATAGAAAGGCTATTTTGCCGATACTGAGTTTTCTCGAGCGGTTTTATTCGCTTCTTACGTTTTCTGAGAGAAAGTTCTTTGAAAATATTCCCTTTTTGAAATACTTGCCCGACTGTTGTACGATAAGTGTTGGAAATCTCTCAACTGGCGGAACAGGCAAGACTCCTGTTCTTATGGAACTTCTGAAAACGCCATATCTGTCAGGAAGAAAAGCCGTTCTCACACGCGGATACAAGTCTTTCTACGAAAGAAGTTTTTTTATTCTTCATGGAAATCAGTTGTTTTTAAATGGAATAACTGATGAAGCGCTTCTTATTAACAGATATTTTCCGGAAATTCCGGTGTTTCTCGGAAAAAATCGTTTTCACTCAGCGGTTATGGCAGAGAAGCTTTTCAAACCTGACATTATTTTCCTTGATGACGGCTTTCAATACAGGCGAATTCGAAAAGATTGTGAAATAGTTCTCTGGGATTCAAATGACAATCCAGAAGAAGCATATATGCTTCCACGCGGAAAATTCAGAGAACCTTTGACAAGGCTTTTTGATGCTGGTATTCTATTACTTACAAAATGTGAATCGGTAAACTCGGAAAAGATTGTGGACTTAAAAAGGTATTTCTATTTCAGATTTCCTCAATTAAATATTTTTGAATGCAAAACGATTTTTGACGGAATCTATGATTGTGTTTTAAAGGCTCATTCTTTCTATGTTTCAAATAAAAACAGTGAAAGAGTTTTTGCTTTCTGCGCTATTGCAACTCCTGAATCTTTTTTCAGACATCTTGAAAATAGCGGTTTTGAAATTGTCGGTAAAAAGGTTTTTCGCGATCATTATTTCTATTCGGGTGCAGATCTTGATCAGATCACGAAACAGGCGGCAGTGCTTAATGCCCGCCCGGTATGTACTGAAAAAGATTATGTGAAAATTATGAGCCAAAAAGCATCAGAAATGCGGTTGCTCGTTTTCAGAATCAGAACCGAAATTGAAAATGCTTTTTATAAAGCAATTGCTGATATCTCCAGAAATGGAAGCAAAAAGTAATGGAATTTCCCAGAATCAGATGGCTTATTTTCTGCATTGTTTTCTGGGGAATTCCTCTTGCGCTTTTGTGGTATGGAAACGAACAGAAATACATCGAATACGAAGCAGCAAAACTGGAAAGTCAGAAAAACAAGGTTGAACGGATGCTGACTTTTTTTGATTCTGCAAGTTCGCCAGACAAATTTTTCAGAATCTTGTTTGATAATTATTCAGACTGGGTAAATAAAGGTGGTTTTTCTCTGAAAAGAGCAAAAAGTCTGAAAAATTATGTTAACAGAAGATTTCCTGGAATGTTCAAATTCACATTTCTTGATTCTAATGGAGATATTATTGAGCCTTTGACTGATTTCGAGGGAAGGCTTCTTCCTAGAAGACTTCTGAAAGATTTTTCCAAAGAATATCGTGATTTGCTTCGGCATAAAAGTTTAAAAGTGAATAGAAAATGGAAGTTATATCAACCCTTTTTTGGACCGCTGGTTGACCCAAAAATCAGTGTTCTTCAGGATCGATTTCATTCGGCTGATTTTAAAAAAGAAAAAGCTTTTGTATATATTGCTATTCCCGCTTACTGGGGATTGTATATTGTACATTTTTCCCAGCCTGAAAACTGGGATACCATCGGTGCGTCATATTTGGCTGAAAACTATAACTTGATGGGAAAAAAACTGAAAATATTTACTGTTGACAGCGAAAGCAGAATTTTCAGCGGAAAAAATCTTATCAGAAATCATTTGTCAGACTACAGAAATGCGCGGAAAATTCTTGAAAAGAGCTTTTCCAGTGTTATTTGTATTGACGGGAATATCTGGGCACAAAGGGTGCTTTCACCAGGTATACAGGTCTGGGCGATGTTATCGGTTGTTAAGGACAGTAAAATTTTATTAGAGAGAAAATTCTTTATCGGAAAGCTCTTTCTATGTTTTTTTGTCCTTTCATTTATTACTTATTTTGTTGTTACAGGAAAAATAAAAATCTATCTTTCTATTCACCTTAAAATGGTTTTTCTGTTCCTTTTTTCTTCGGCATTGCCAGTTTCAATTCTTTTTTTTACTGCATCAAAGTATATTCAGGATCGCAGAATAGTTCTTGAAAATAAGACTCACAGCGATGTTGAAAAGGCTCTCTTATTTTTTGATAAAAATTATATTCGGTTCCAGGGAACTCTTCAGGCCAAGCTGAATGATGCATTTTATGGTTTGCAGAAACTTAATACCGGATTACTTGAAAAGGCAAAAGTTGAGATGGAGAATATTTGTACAATGTACACTCCCACCTTTGCGAGAATATTTGATGAGAACGGAAATGAACTTTGGAAATATGGTGGCAGAGAAGTCTCGATGGAATCTTTTAAAAGTGCTACAAGACGTGTTTTCAGTCTTATGAGGAAGAGCACAAGTGAAATTTCTGCTGAGACTGAAAGTAAGTTGTCTGGTCTATCTGATATTTCAATGGCTGTAGCAGGATTTGAGCTTGAAACAATTTTTTCATTTCTGGCAAAAAATGTTGGCAAACTCTACTCTACAAGAATGTCAGGTGGTAATCAGCTTACCGGATTTTTCCCTATTACCGACTCAACGGGAAAAACCGAAAATCTTGGTTTTTTCTTCTGGGATCGGGTGGTATTAGAAAAGCAGTTTGTTAATTTTTCAAAGCTCTTGATTTCTCACAACAATGGAACAACGCTTATTTATGCCCGGAACAACAAAAATCATGGAAATGATAGACCGAAAAAATTTAGAAATAGGAATAAGATAGAATATTTTCTGAAAAAGATTTCCGGTGTCAGCCAGAGTGTGTTTGGAAGTGTCTATATTAATAATGAGAAAACACTTCTTACCGGAGTAAAAGGAAATGAGCTTTCTGAGTACAACCTTGTCGGATTGACTTCTGATTCAGAGATAACTCTGGAAATAAAAAAACTGAAATCAGCATTTGACATGTTTATTGCAGCCACACTTTTGATAAGTCTCACCGTCGGTGGAATTCTTGCCAGAAAATTCCTTCTTCCGGTCAGATATCTTGGAAATGGCGTTTCAGCACTGAAAAGTAGGGAATTCAGTTATCGGCTTCCAGTACTGGACAACGATGAACTTGGAGATCTTTCAAATACTTTCAACGAAATGATGACAGGACTCAAAGATCTTGAAGTCGCAAAAATTGTACAGGAAAGCTTATTTCCATTTCAGGAATTGAAAATAGGAAACTACGAAATATATGGTACATGCCTTTCTGCTTCAGAAGTAGGTGGTGATTACTTCGATTATTTTCCTGTTTCAGAAACAAAGTTTGCATTTCTCATGGGAGATGTTTCAGGGCATGGCGTTGGTGCAGCAATGGTAATGGCAATGGCAAAAGCAGTGGTTGCAACTCCGTCATACACAGGTGTTGACCCGGTAATAATTTTCCAGACGATGAACAAGTTATTTCTTGAAACTCTTAAGCGAAAAAAAATGATGACCTTGTTTTATGGAATTGTTGATTGTGAAACAAACTCGCTTTTGTTCTCAAACGCGGGGCAATGCTATCCCTATCTGGTCAGGAATGGAAAGGCTAATCATATTGAAATGCCTGGCTCACCACTTGGAAGCAGAAAAAAATCAGATTTCAAATCTGAAACAATTGACCTTTTTCCAAATGATACACTTGTTCTGTATTCAGATGGTCTGATTGAAGCACTGGCACAAGATCTTGAGTGCATCGGTTACGAAAGATTTGAAAAAGCACTTCCGGAATTGATTGCTGAAAATACCGTAAAAACAGAAAACAATATCCGGCAATGGCACAAGAAAATCGCTCTGGAAGGCCCTCTCTCTGATGATATCACTGTTCTTGTATTAAACTACAGAAAATCATCAGAAAGTTGAATTTTAACGAGCAGAATCAAAAGCTTCCAGGTCGTTTACCTCAGCCTCGTTTGATTTTTCATCTAACAGGGCTGTTCTCATTAAGTTCTCTGCAGCCTGACTTCTACTTAAATCATTGTCAAGTGCATATCTGTCCAGTTGTCTAAGAACTTCAGGCGTAACCATAAGCGAGACAGAAACCTTAACTCCGTATACCTGTTTCGGTCTGCCGGCTCCTGGTCTTTTGCCGCCTCTTTTTGATAATCCGTTTCCCATATTCACCTCATAATTTCCGCTTATTCTAAAATAATTTGGAATATTTTTCAAGTGAATTATTCAGAATAGTTATTTCTATTCATAAACTGCTATAGAGTTTGCGGAAACTCCGTCGATTGAGGTAAACCTTCCAGCAACATATAACTTTTGACCGACTGTAAGTATGGAATATATCTGAGGATTATCACCAACTAGCCCATATACTCCGCTGCCGAATGCAGACCATGATGTTCCATTCCATACTGCGAGACGAAGAGCAGGAGTTCCGCCTGCTGCAGTAAAATCTCCGCCGGCATAGAGGTTCCCCTGTGAGTCGAATGCTATTGCATTAACAATGCCTGCGATTCCTGTCCCGAGTGGTAACCATTCTGTATTGATAGAGACTGTTTCGATGTTTTCCATTGAAACAGGGCGTAATAATACGCCCTGCTTTTGGAAAGTTTTTGCTATTGAAATCTTATGAATACGGCTTTGAATTGTCCATTTCCAGATTTGTCAGACAAAAGAAGACGTGATACCTGTGACAGAGCACTTGAAAGTTCAATGAACCGGAAGGCGTTTCCGCGCATTGTTGCGCTGTAGTTGTTGGAATAGGCTTTCGATGAATTCCAGAGATCAAGTCCAAGATCAAGTGTATAGTCATATAGAGGATTAGCTGGGAGTCCTTTTTCAAGTCGGAACATCGAAATTCCCCAGTCTTCAAACAACTGCCAGAAGTTTCTTGAGGGCGAATTCAGATTTACATTGTCGATACCTGCGGCATTGCTTTTAACAAGAGATTTGATCGTTGCACTGCCAAGCTGTTCGAAGAGATAATGAACAAAGAGCCCTGAGCTTCCATAGTCTGAAAGCTGATCATTCCAGACGATCAAACCGTCAGATTCAGGCATGATTGCATAGTCATTGAAGAAAGCAGAAGTTTTTCCTGAAAAGCGTACTTCGGCTTGAACACTTAACCCTTCGTTAAGCCATGCTTCTTCGTCAATCCCAGAATTCAATTTTGTGTGGGCAATAAAATTCACCAGATGCTGATATTCATGAACTATTGTTAGAACAATCTCATCTTTCCATGTTGGATAATCCATACTTTCAGATTTTGAATCTACATAAAACATGTCTTCATGGTTGGAATCCCAGTCGGTTGAAAAATCTTTCGGATGGAAAATGCCCATTGCTCCAATATTACCAATCATTGGAGAAATCAGAATAGTGATTTTATGATCAAGGTTGATGTCGCCATAGGCAAAATAATCTGCCTGACTCATGTAATTATTTGTGATGAAAGGAAAGATTTCTGAATCGAAAGAGTTGACAATATCAGGAACTGCTGATGCCGTTTCTGAATCTGTGGCAATGGCGTTATCAAGAAATATTTCACAGAATGTTCCTGCGCCAGCGAGTCTTGCAGTTATTGTAGAAATTCCAGATTGATCATCACTGGGGAGCATAAAATTCTTCTGATCATTCAGACTGCGCATGAGTTTACGATTTGATGCTCTGAAAAAGTTCCGTTTTGCGAGAATTTCCTTTCTTCTTTCTCTGATTTTCTCATCAATTGCTTTTCGCTGGATTATCTGAAGTGTCCGGCTGGAAGCTTTAAATTGAGATTTCTGGGGGCGCAGAGACATTCCACCGCCGTTCAGATCAATCGTATATTCATTGTCATCGGTGTTTTTTGAATACAGAATCATTCCAAATTTTTCAGTGAGAGTTGGTGTTGGAAGGTGAACATGCGTTGGCGAGGCGATCTGTATCGAAAAATGTCCTCCGACCGGAATAGAAGATATGTCGATAAAACTTATTTGAGCGCTTGCTGAAGCGGTTCCGCCGCGGCCGTCGGAAACTGTGCAGGAAATATTAACTGATGATGAGGCTGCAGTTCCAATGCATGAAGTTGTCTGAGAAGAGCTTGAAGACAACGTTGCTCCATTTCCAATATTCCAGGAATACGTCAGAGGGTCTCCATCCGGGTCATTTGCTATTCCTGAAAGATCAATTTGTACACCAGCCGGAGCAATCGAATTTCCTGGAAATATTGATAGCGATGGTGGATTGTTTGTTGAAGAATAAACTCTTACGATAAAAGTAGAAGTTGCGGTCACTCCAAGATTGCTGGTGGCGCCCAGGTAAATTACAGCAGTGGCAACTCCCGTCGGTGCCTGCCAGTTAACATGATCCCCGGTGGCCGAAGACAATGCTCCGGTGGATGCATACCAGTTATATGTGAAGCTGCTGCCAAGGTTATCGCTCGCGCTTGCATTCAGAGTGAGGGAAGTGTTTTCCATCGCACGCGTTGATGTTGCATTAACCTGAATAATCGGATTATTCATTAACCAGAGGCGGGTAATTTCACCATAAATATTATTCATCCCGGAATTAAGCGGTGTTATTATTCCAGTAAGCCTTCCAGACAAACCACTTTGCGGAACTGTTTTGAAGTATGCCTGATTGCTGATAAGGGTACTAATTGTTTCGGCGAGAAGGTCTGAAAGGCCTTTTTCACCTTTTGGCATTACGGTCAGGATGTTTGTGGTACCGAGCTGTAAATCGGCAGCACCATGAAAATCGCTGAATGATGAAATTCGTCCGTCTTCGATGTGAATGTCGCCGATTGCTGTCACTGCAGGGATATCGTAGAAAGTTGTACTTGCAGCGCCTGTTGAGTCAACAGATGCTTTATGAGTTATTATTTCTGCAGGACTTGCGGGATTGGCAGTATTTAAGAGAATAAGTTTGAAAGTGACCTCAGGAGTAACAACAGCACCGAGTTTCGATGTTTCAGGACTCACAAATAATTTTCCATCAGGAACGATAATCGACATTACAACACTTGAAGTACCTGATTGCACTGGTTTTTCTGTCATAAATGCCCTGTTGTAATTGTTGGCAGAATTGTTCAAACAACCAATTTGAAGACAAACCCCCATAAATAGAAGCGAAAAAAACGGTAAATAAAAACTCTTGACTTTCATATTAACTCCATTCAGTATATATCAAGGGGTGATTATAGAGAAGTTACAAAATTATTTCAAGAAGAAACTTGCTGTAAAGAGGAAATAAAGAGGAAATTATTTGAATTCTGGAAATGGACAAAGTATAATGCATGCATCTGATAGAGCAGGAGCAAAGACAAGTGATTAATAAAATGAAAGTAGTACTATTTTCTCTGCTGTTTATTTTTTCAGGAATTTTTCTAATGGCATCTGAGCCGGTAAAAATTTCTGGTGATATGTCACACAGAAATGTTTACATTGACTCACATGATAAGAATAATAAGAGGCGGATACAGAAATTTTTCGCGGAGAGAATGAGATTACAGGCTGACTGGAAGTCAGATAATTGGGATTATAAACTTGGTTTTTCGACACTAAGTTCTAATCAGCTTACCACAAGCCTTGTGCAGGTAGGGTATGGTGGGAATCAGAACCTTGGCGCTGAAGATTTTAAATGTGTAAATGCATGGGCACAATATAATTCTGATGGAAACTGGTCGGCAAGATTTGGCAGAATGACTGTACCATTTCTGCGTTATAAATCAGAGCTGATATGGGATAACGATCTTTTCTGGGATGGTTTGTATCTGACTAATATTCTGGAAAAAAAGAATAAGATTTCTTTCCATGCAGGTGCATTTGAGGTATATCGTGACCTTTGTTTTCGGAATAACAAGTTGTACGTTGTTGGACTTATTGGTACTCCAGAAATAGGAAAAAACAAGTATGAATGGCGAATAGATCATTTTAAATACGACTTCAGTACAACTCGCGGCTGGTCGGCTACTTATGCCCCGGATTACAACATTGTAAATATGTATGGTGCAGTTGATTTTCCGAACCAGATACGTTTAACTCTTGACCTCTCCCGAAACCTTGATGCGAAAGCTGTTGGAACGCAGAACAAAGGCGGAGATGCAGTGAATGCAACAATTGTAATTGGAAAAATGAAAAAAAATGGGAATTTCCAGATCATTTCCCAGTATTTCCAAACGGGTGTTCATGCTGTTCCAGGCTCTTTTGTTTCATATCTCAGAAGATTAAACATGTCGGGTGAGCAATTTGACTTGAAGTATCGCATTGCAAAACGAACAAACATTCAACTGACATTCCTTGAATGGAAGAAGCTAGAAAATTCTCTGTCTGGAGATCGTTCCTACAGGAGGCTTGAAACTTCTCTGAATCACGAATTCTGAAACATCTGATGGGTGGAACTGTCTAATGTGAGGAAGAAATACGTGACTCGTTGCCATCTCGACCGAGGCGATAGAACTCGGAAGGGTATATGAAAACATGTACTACCTCGAAGTAGAGTGTACCCGATTTCTCCCTTTGGTCGAAATTCAGCAAAATACCACTTCTTTACGAAAGTACGCCACGCTCTGCATTATTACATCTGATCAGGTGAGGGCAATGACAACCTTATTCCTTCCTGTTTCCTTTGCTTTATAAAGAGCTTCATCTGCTTTCTTCAGCAATATGTCAGCAGTGTTTGAATGATTCGGAAAGGAAGAGATTCCACCGCTTATAGATATTTTTACTTTTCGTTTTTCAAATTCAAGAGAAAGTTCTTCAACTTGAGCTCTTATTCTCTGAGATACAATTTCTGCACCGGCAGAATCAGTGTGTGGAAGAATTACGGCAAGTTCTTCTCCGCCAAACCTTGCCGGCATATCAACTCCAACTCTGATATTTTTAATAATGATATCTGAAACTTTCTTCAGAACAATGTTTCCAAATGGATGACCGTAGGTATCGTTTACACTCTTAAAGTGGTCGAGATCAAAAAGAACCAGGCTGAAAGGCATTTTATATCTGCGGCTTCTTGTCACTTCTTCTGCAAGTCTTTCCTTAAAATATCTGAATGAAAATAATCCAGTCAGCTCATCTTTGATCGACATCTGATAGAATTCCTGCCTCTGGAAGGCAAGCGAAATCATGTTCGCGGCAACGGAAATAGTTTCAAGATGGCTCTGCTTAATACTTTTCTTTGCTGAAAGCATTGACAGATTTATTACACCTATTGGAGTTTCCTCATTCATCAGCGGAATGCAGGCAAAAGAAAAAATCTTCTTGATTTTTATTCCGGTAAATGAGAAGGGAAGAAATCTTCTGTCTTCACTTCCAAGTGGTGCGAGAATTGGCTTTCCACTTGCCATTGCAAGGCCTGCAATTCCCTGGCTCATTCCAAGTTTGACTAGTCTGATCTTTTGTTTTTCACCAATAACCAGGAAAGTGCTCAGCTCATCAGTTTTCTGGTCATAGCGCATGATCGAAGCCCTGTCTATTTTTAGAAGATTCATTACATTTTCAAGAATTTTTCTTGTCAGAGTTTCGATGTCATAGCCATAGTTGAGGCTAAGACTCATTTCATAGAGTATCTCAAGTTCTCTTGTTCGGCGACTAAGATTTTGAAGTGCGCCTCTGTGTTCTTTTACAAATCGGCAGAACTCAACCGCATTATCGAGCTGAGAGCATGCATTTTTAAGGGTTTCGGCATCGTCTTCGGTGAAATTATTTGAGCTGTTGGCAATAAAAAAGGCACCTTCTATGTCATTCCTGAGAATCATTGGTACCATAACATAGTTTTTTATTTCTGAATTCTTTTTGTCTTCAGATGGAGAATTTTCGATGTAGAAATCTTTGGGTTCATTTAGAAAATCACGGAGAATCTTTTTAACAGCGGATTTTTGTTTGTCTGATGGTTCTGGAACAATAGAAGTTAAAATGAGGCCACTTTCTTCAGATGGTTGATTTGTGTTCTGATTTTGAACTGGAAGAAAAGCGGCTAATTCACAGTTGAAAAATCTGCTTATAGTTTTCAGAGAATTATATAGTAATTGATCGTGTTTTCGGTATCTATCTGTAAGTGTATCTAATTTTTGAATCAGCTTCAATTCTCTGTATTTCCGAAATAGAAAGCGACTTTTTTCTTTCATGTTATTGTCCACCATCATCTTTAAGAATATTTCGAACGCAAACAGTATAATCTTATGAGTGTGAGTATTTCAAGAGCTAAAGAAAAATTCTATAAATAGCAATATTTTTTGCATTAAGAGATTGACAAATAAAGAAAAATTTAATATAATTTTGTGCACTGCACAAAAGAGTGCAAAAAAATAATATTGAGGGATTTATGAAAGCAAGTCACAAAGTTGGTGGAGCACTGATCGTTTGTTATCTTGTTGCATGGCTTGATCGCATGGCAATAAATATGACCATTCCATTTATGGCAGAAGAATTTAAAATCGGGCCTGATAAGATTGGCTGGATTTTGAGCGCTTTTTTCCTCGGCTATTCGCTGTTTCAGATTCCCGGGGGGATGCTTGCTGACAGGTTTGGGCCTCGTAAGGTAATTCTGGCTGCTCTTGGATGGTGGTCGGCATTTACAGCTTTAACTGGCATGGTGGGTTCTTTAACAATGATGCTGATTACAAGATTCTTCTTTGGCATAGGAGAAGGAGTTTTCCCTGCTTCAGTCTGGTCGGTTCTGGGAAAATGGTTTTCAAAGAAGAACAGGGCTACTGCAAACGCTCTGGTAATATCATCAATTGCTCTTGGACCGGCAATTACACCGATTATACTTGCTCCGATACTGCATAGTTACGGTTGGAGAACCTGTTTTTACATTCTTGGTCTTATGGGATTTGCTTGTTTTGCATTTGCATATTTTGTAATTGCAAATTCAATCCGCGAAGCAAAAAATGTTTCACCTGAAGAACTGGAAGAGTATGAAGCCGATTCAAGGTCCGCGGCTGCAAATACAGAGGTCTCACTTGAGGGTGCAAGCTTTTCTTCTCTCTTGAAAAATCCGATAATATGGGTATTTTTCTTTAATGGTCTGATATTCAATATTACAATGTATGGATGGCTCAATTGGCTTCCATCGTATTTAATGAAAGTAAAAAATCTCGACCTGAAAAATCTTACCTGGGCGGCATCAATGCCCTTTATGTTTGGAGCAATTGGTTGTATGATTGCAGGCTGGGTATCAGACAAATGGTTCAGGGGAAATAGAAAATGGCTTGTAATTGCCAGTATGTTGATCGGTGGAGTTTGTCTGTACTATTTTACCAGGGTAAATGATGTTACTACATATATGATTCTTCAGTGTGTGGCTGGTTTTATGCTGTTTATGGCATGCGGTGCAGCCTGGACGCTTCCAATGATTTTGCTTCCTGAAAAATTGATGGGTTCTGGGTCAGGTTTTATCAATACAGGCGGTCAGATTGGAGGATTCCTGACAAATATTATTATCGGATATTACATTCAATATAAAGGTGGCGACTATGCAGCAGGTTTTGATGTAATGCTCGGGGCATTGATTTTGTCTGTAATTCTTATTGTTTTTGGAGTTCATGAAAAAACAAGGGAAATAAAAGAATTGCCAGAAGAATCAAAGACCTTATCCGGAGCTGACCTTGCAGACTCACCAACATGAAATATTTGATCAATGAGAAAAAAGTATTTACTCTTGATAATACGTGCATTTACACTCTAACACGGCGATGCCGTGGTATGTGGCAGTTGTCACTGTCATGAACTTAAACTGTGGCGTGGTTGTCTCCTAAAATTTGCCGTCACCAGTAGCGATTCATTGTCATATCGACCGAAAAGAGAATCTAGCTTTCAAAGTTAATGGTAGTAGTGGGTTCCCTCGCTACGAATGATTGAGAAAATATCAATAAAATCGATTCGAAACAATATTGTTTCCGGATATATTAGTTTCCCATATTTCAGCCAGGCATAAAAGTCTGGCTGAATTTTTTACCAAATCATAAATTTTCAATCCGCAAGTGCATAAACCCTCAAAACTTCATTTAACAACCATTAAGCTAATTTTTTGGTGATTCCTATTCTTGAAAACCTACTTTCACTTTCTTCGCATCAGATCTTAATTTGCTGTCCAAAATTGAGATCACATGCAAAAATTTGGTGAACTATTGATTTATTACGTAATATGATGTATTAAAGAACCAGAAAAAGATCTGGAGAAAAACAATGTTTATAAGGCAAGCAAAATTTCTTAGTTTAATGACTATTTTTACTTTTCTTACCATATTCTGGAATAACTTCCCTGCATCAGCTGCCACGGATAAAAGTTATGACCTTCAAAAATCATGCCGTGAAAATCTGAGAAAACTTAAAACAGCTCTTGAAGACTTTATTCAAAAGGAAAACAAGGATATTCCCGAGTGGGCAACCTTCGACAGTGTTTATAAAATGCTTCTTACAACAAAATATTTGCCTGACCTGCCTGTTTTGCCTACTTCAGACTGCTCTTATTTTCTGGTATACAAGTCTCCAAAAGTTTTTGACTGGTATTGCGATCTCCATGGTGTTGAAAATGGGGATGAAAAAGTCACTTTCAGGTATCATGAATTCCAGTTTACCGGACAGATTGCGACAAAGTATCTTGCTGTAGAAAAGTACAAAAGACATGCGGAAAATTTGCGAAGATGGCTTAGATATTCCCCGACGTTGATGGAGAATATTCAGTTTCATTACAAGAGAAATCCTACTTCTACTGTGTTGATGGTTGTTGTAGGTCTGTTCGTTCTTCTTTTTATCTATCGGAACGTTTTTTCTTCCTGATTTTTGTTTGAATGAATCCATCAAAATGTTCGGTTTACTCTTTCGATAATACCTGAAATTTTCTCAGATTATGCTTCGAACTACTCAATACTTCGTTGCATTAGTGGGGGTTCTTTAGCTGCGGCTTGTTGATTGTGTACAATATCGTTAAATTTTGCAAAATAAATAGTAGCCCATCAAAGTGTTTTGTATAAAAGCAGATATTAATTATTTAAGGAACAGTTCTTTGAAAATGAATAAAATATTATATTTTTTATGTATTTTTTTGTTATCGAACTTTGTTGAAATTTATGCAATGGATGTGCTTGAAAACTCACCTGAATTTGTAGAATTCGGGCAGAAGTTTTATCGTGGTGAAGAAACTTTGCAATTATATGTGCCAAAAAGTTTTGAGGGGCGCAGTGCAAAAGAGAATCGAAAGATTTATGGAGTAGAATTATTTAATGGATTCAGATTCGAGCGCATTGATTCAGACTTTAATCTGAAAGGGCGCTCAAGTGTTTTCGATTTTGAATCTAAAAAAGACAGTTTCGATTATCAGATTTTCAATTCAAAAGCAGTAAGACCTTCTGATCGTTCATGCATGGAATGTCATTGCGGTAAATCGCGGACAACGGCTTTTATGGGTTATGAAACTCAGGCGCTTGAAGCTAAGCCGCTTCAGAGGGGAGGAATTCAAGTTTCGCTTGCTGATGTACTTCAAAAATCATGGCATGTACGACTTGGTTACTGGTTGAGTGAACGATATCATTCAGCTGTTGATTTCCGCACCGGCAGTCTTGTTGGCGGAAGAATATGTCTTAAGGCAGATACTTCTACTTTACTAATTTCAGGATTCCAGGGCCATAGGTTTTTCTGGGATAGCAGATTCAGTGTTTCGAAAACTGAGTCTTATCCGGCAAAAAAGTTCTTCGGTGCAAACATAAGTTACAAGTTTGGCCGGCGCCTGAAATTGCTTCTGGGCGGCGGAATCTTTTTCGATGGAGTAAATTACTTCGGAACTGAAATGTCTGAGCTTGGTAGTATGGTTTTCGCACTGGAAAAAAGCGACCCGGACATGTTGCCAGCGCTTTACCAAAGACTCAGAAGCGAAAAATTTGGGTATTATAAGTCATCAATAATTTACGAATATCCATTTTAATTCTCCATTATGCATTTCTGTGATCATTTGCCAAAGAGAGCGCTATCTTATCCCTAAATACCTTGAATTCAGAGCAAAGCAAGGAGATTTTTAGCCAACGATTATTGAGTGTTATTTGCAGTACATTTTTCAGGATATCGGGAATTTTGAAGGTAAATCATCAAGTAAATGAATATGCTGTTGTGTATTCATTGAATAGCTCAAATAAAAGATTTGTTTATCAAAACTTTATTGTGAAAATTGAAAATGAATAGACAGGGAAAAAAATAAGTTGACGTTAGATATAATTTTTCGTATAATCGCGTACTGACTTTACCGAAGACTTATTATGGTAATAAATTTAACTTCAGGAGGATTGAGATCCTGTCATGAAAAAAATTCTATTGTTGGGTTTGATTCTTTGTACTTTTCTGTCTTTAACTGGCTGTCGTCTAATAAACGGGAACTATGATGATGATACCGATGAACAGCTTCCAACTTACACTGGTACAGGGACCGGCACTGGCACAGGGACTGGCACGGGGACTGGCACGGGCACAGGAACTGGCTCTGGTACTTCAACAAGCGTAAGTGTTGCGACAAGTGCTGCTATTGTTGTTCCGGTAACTGGTATTTCTGAAGCCGATGCTGAAGCTTTTCTTTCTGACCCGGAAATACTTTCTGAAGATGTAAATGCCGCTATTCGCAAGAATCTTATGGTTGGTGGTTCATTGACTGTTAATAACCACAGCATTTCCCTTGGCAAACCAAGAGCTCTTAAGCGCTATCTCCTCAGCAAAAAAGTTGACCTTTTCTATGCTATCTCTGAAGAGTCCTTTCAGCAGGCAACAGGTTTGTCACTTGTTCAATTGAGGCAGAATAATAACACCTCTGCTATCACAAGTGCTCAGATTCAGCTCAACATTGGTACTACTACTACCAACATCAGCGCTCCCATCGATTCTTCTTCTCTTATCCAGAGTATCATACCTATTAATAAAACTATTACTACTACTTCTACTACTGGTTCAGGGACTACAACCGTTGGTGATGCTGACATCGGCCGTGTAGTGGAGCAGCTCTTCGTAAATAATACAATTGCTTCTGTGACTACCACCACTGGGACATCGACAACCGTTCTTCAGACATTCAACTTTGCATCTTTGACATTTGTTGAAATCAAACTTCAGGTTAACTCAAGTGGAACAGGCTATAATGCTCCGACTATCGTAACAAAAGTAATTCAGAATATTCAAACTACTACTATCGATATGACTGTAACTGGAACAACTGTCGCTTCTTCTACTATCAACCAGGCCGAAATCGTTACTCTCAGAATGGATTCCGGTAAAGTTTATGTCTACAACAATGGAACAAAATCTCTGGTAGACATTTCTACAGATAGAAACGTTCCTACACCTGATGTTCCGTTTGACACTATCGAATTCGAATTCGTTTTGAATGCTGAGATCAAAGCACTTCCGACAACATTTGAAATGGAACTCAAGAATAGAACAACTGAACAGCTTATCACTCTCAGCAGCGCCAATGGTTATGATATTACTACAGCCCTTCAGTCAGACAAGAAGACCGTAAAAGTAACCGTTAAGACTCAGGGAACAGTTGATCATACCCTTGCTGCAAACACTTCATACGGTTTCCACCTCAAGTCGACAAACATCACTCTCAACTCTGGAACTGTTGTTCCGTTTGAATCAGCATACTTTTTCTTCCAGACATACAAGAAAACAGAGCTGGTTAGCTGGACTGGCAAAAGCTCTAACAACGCAGTTACTGCAACCAACAAGAATTATTTCTTTACCTTCGACAGAGCACTTGCAACAGGTCAGACCTGGGCAAACGGCACAGTGTCTTTCACAAGAAATGATGGACTTGCAATCACAGTCAGCAGCGCAAACGTAACTGGAACACCAACACTCAGCGACAGCAACAAGACCCTCAATGTAGTTTTCAACAAGGGTTTCTCAGCTGGTAAGACATATACCTTCAAGAGCACAACCGGTTCTTGGAAAGATGTCAACGGCGTTGAAGTTGTAATACCTTCTGGTGTAATCGTAACAGCTAACTAATTAAGTAAAAACCTATAAAAAAAACACCCTTCGGGGTGTTTTTTTTATTCCTTGTATTTCATTCAGACATTCTGCAAAAGTTCCAAAGTAAGCATTCGCGTATATTTATAATTCCTTTTATTTTATTGATATTGTCTCTCAATTGAGATGTGTAAAAAAACGGATAAATTTGTGTGTCCAGAACCACAATTATTAACGCAAGATTGCCAATAGATCTTAAAGAAGATGTTACAATAATTCTTAAAAACTAGGCCTTTCTGCTACGGAGGCAATAAACTTGTTTTATTCTCAGGTGTGTTTGCATAAAGGAATTCCATTTGCAGTAAAGATTCCAAACAACATCAGTCTGAAAGCCATGAAGGATGACGATGAAGGCAAGACCATGGATTTCAATTCTTTTGATTAATGATTAAATGATGAAATATTTAAACGATTAGGATGAGTAATGCTGATTCCTCGATTGGTTGCACAGTTCAAGAAAGATCGAAAAAAAGATGACAAAGAAAGGAAAAGACTTGGAAAAACTGGAGAAGGTTGTGAAAGACTTTGTGAGGAAAAACCCTTTAAGCGAAACCAGGCTCCATTATTTTTGTAAGAACAGGCTCCAATTTAGAACTGTTTTGAAAAAATCAAAATTTGCAGGTGCATCAGCCAGGGAATAGGGTTTATAGGTGATTGAAGCGTCAGTTCCATTAAGGTCAAAATTGATTAGAAAAGATTTACGATTGTTAACAAAAAAGCTGATCGTAATTCTTCCCTGTACTTTAGAAAAAGAACTTTCAGGTAAAGTGAATCCTTCATCTGAATTGGGGTTGGTGAATTCAAAGGTGAAATAATATTTTGAGAAGTCGAAACCTGCATTATTTGAGATAACTTGTGCAGTAAGAATTCCGTTAAAATGATAATCTGAACCGTCAACTTTTACCGAAAAAGGGCTTGCATTGGTGCCAAGAAACATTTTTACATTGTAATTGCCACTATCCTGAAAAAGATTACCCGCAAAAGTTCCTGCAAGTTGAATCGTCCCCTTCTTTGATTCAGAAAAATTCGTTGGAGTTACAGATACATTTCCAGCATCATCAGAGTAGAATTTAGCTTGCAGAATGGTGCTTCCAGAGTAAAAATCAGTGGGTTCTTCACTGTGTGTGTTGTACCACCCGTCATTCCCTGAAGTCCAAGTACTCCAGCTGCTTGTTTGTTTAAGCCTCTCTACAAAGAGTACAACAGGATTCATTTTACATGCAGCTTTTAGAAACAAAGGACTTTTGCCATTCATTGGCAGGAATAGCGATTTTGCAATTGCGCTGCTGGAAGATGCCGGAGTATTGAATTCTTTTAATGAAACCGTTCCGTATGCATCCTGTGAGCCAAGTGAGCTAAGTCCAAACGTTGAAACAGTAACTGATTTATTCTGATTGAACTGATAAGAATTTCCTAATTGCCCGCCATTGTAATTTGTCTCAAGTCTAAGAACGCCAATTGGTGCAGAAGTTGAATCAAGCGGACTGAAAAAGTAAGAGTCGCTTCCTCCAAAATTCAATGAAAAGGAAATTGCATTAGATATTGGAATTCCGCTTATAATTGAATTTTGAGATGTTGTAAACTGGCTGTATCCACGCATTATATAGCCTTCAACGGGCGAAGATGTCTTTTCTGCGAGAAATGGGTTTGTAGAATTTCCCATAATCATTTTTAATGCAAAATTATATTCCTGTGAATTGTACGCCGCTTCGGATTCGATGAAAAATTTAATGAAATGTGGATTAATTGAGCTGAACGGAGACATTTTTGTGTTTCCGGAATCAAAGAATTGTGCAAAAATTTTTGTTTTATTATCAGAAAGTGTATTCGAGTACCACTCACCATCCCAGCTCCAACCGTTCCAGCGTGAGTCTGATTTAATTGAAGATTTGACAGCCTGGGAATTTTTCAACCAGAAAAGCGGGTCATCGGCGGAAACTTTCGAGCAGGCTTCCAGAATTGCAGGCTTTCCTGTGTCCGGGTTTATCAGCGAAAGAAATAGCGCCGAATCTAAAGAAACTTCAGAAGCATCAGAAGATTTTTTTGTCTCATCCTTTGTCTGAAAACAACCACTGAGATAAATACTTGTAAAGGCGCACAAAAATAACGTTAAAAGAGAACATTTCAAATTCTTCATGATTAACTCCTGTTGAATAAAGTAAAAAAAAAAATAATTATCTATGAGTTCTTTGAAAGATTATATATGCTACAAATATAAATAAAACCTCAATGACAACGAGAAAATGATTTCACTGTCGCTAACTTTAAAACTTGTTGTCCTTCGAAATAAAGTTTTTACTGAGAATGTGGGCGTCTCGTCATCAGAGCCTGGTTTTCCTAAGTTAAAAACAGCGTATGAATAAACGCGCGACATCCATGTCATCCAGAAATCAGATGATACTATTTTTACTCGCAGGGGCGCGATTTATCGCGCCCGAGTGAATAATAAATGTTCTATATTTTCAATCTCAATTTGTGTTCCAAAATTGAGATTAAATGCAACGTGTATGAATCATGGAATGAAGTAGCGTGCTTTGGGGTTATGCACATATATCCCGGTAACAGAACATTCTGGAATCAGTTCGCATATATCTGTAATGGCAATTTGTGTGTCTGAACCGCCAACAAGGTTTAGTAATGCTTCCTGGTCAGTCAGATCAGGACACGATGGATAACCGAAGGAAAACCTTATTCCACGCTTTTTATTCCCATCAATTCGAAGTTTCAGCTCACTGACAATTTTTTCTTCAGCCCATTCAGCGCAGCATTCGGCTAATTCCATGCACAACCCGTGCAGATGCAGATAGTCTCTGTAATTTCCGTTTTCGTAAAGGAATCTTGCTTCTTCAAGGGCATTTGGGCCCACTGTTCCGCACCAGAGAGGTATAACGTCGGGTTCATTTCCTGAAAAAAAGTCGGTTAGACATAATCCAGATTCTTTTTTCGATCTTGGAAATGACCACTCTGCGCCAACTGACCCATCATTCCGATAGACGGTCAATTTGTCTTTATTTGCCTGGCATTTGAAATATCCGTAGCATATTCGTGGAGTGAAAAGCTTTTTCTCAATTGAATATTTGACAAGATTATTGTAGCACTCTTCAACTTCTTCTGATATTAGTTTTTTCCAGGATATTTCATCCATGTTTCCGCGTTTGTACTGCCATCTGAACTTGAATAATGTGTCCTTATCAACGAATTTAAGAAGGTCTTCAACGCTGACGTCAATGATTCTTTTTCCGAAAAACGGAGGGAAACATTTTTCGGAAAAATCGTTTTTTGATAAAATTATCTTTTCTGGTGCTGTTGTACAGCAACAGCATGATTGGGAGTCAGCTGAATCAGCTGGCTCAACATTCGTTTCCGAAATCGTTTTTTCATTGAATCTATTGGAATCAGATGATTTGACGTTATTTGATGATTTGATTGATTCACATAATTTGTCCGATTTTTCAGCGATTGGATTTTGATCAGCAAAGATTGCGCTGATTATCTTCAATCCAGAAAATGCGTCCTGCGCGTAATAAATTTTTCCTTTGTAAACTGCGGCAAGATCTTCTTCTACAAATTTTTTCGTCAGAGCTGCTCCGCCGAGAATAATGCTTGGTGTTAGCCCTCTGCGGTTCAGTTCTTCAAGATTTTCCTTCATTATCTGAGTAGATCTTACGAGGAGTCCGCTCATTCCTATTATCTTGCAGTCATGCTTTGCGGCCGCTCGAATCATTGTATCAATGTCAACTTTTATTCCAAGATCAATAACCTGGAAACCGTTGTTGGAAAGCAGTATTGAGACAAGATTTTTGCCGATGTCGTGAACATCTCCCTGCACTGTAGCCAGAATTACTTTTTTATTTTCGCTTACTGCCGATTTATCCATGAAAGGTTCGATTATTGAAACAGAAGCTTTCATTGCCTCGGCTGACTGAAGTACAAACGGAAGCTGAATTTCTCCCTTGCCAAAAAGTTCGCCGACTTCACGCATTGCCGGAATGAGTAGCTCGTTGACAATGTTGACCGGTTTGACAGATTTTCTTATTTCGTCAAGCAGCTCCTGTAAACCGTTTTTATCGCCATCTATGATTTTCAATCTGAGTTTTTCTGAAGCTGAAAGATTCAATGATTCTGAAGCGGCAACATTTCTTTCGCCTGCGAATGCCTGCATGTACTCAGACAATTCCGAGCGGTCGCTTCCCTTGTTATAAATAAGATTTAAAGCAAGTTCTTTTATTTCGGATGGAATTTTGAAGGTTGGGATGATTCCCTTGGGATAGACTATTGACATTGTAAGGCCCTTTTTTACCGCCTCAGCAAGGAAAATACTGTTCAGGACCTCGCGAGCTTCAGGCTTCAGGCCGAATGAAACATTGCTTACTCCGAGAAGTATCGAACTTTCAGGGAATTCCCGGTTTATAAGCTCAATTGCTTTAAGCGTTTCCAGTGCTGAAGATCTGAGAACCGGGTCGCCGCTTGCCAGAGTAAAGGTAAGCGGATCGAAAATAAGATCTTTGGGTCTGAGTTTGCATTCAACAGTTAGAAACTCGAATAAACGTTTTGCAATTGCCAGTTTCGATTCAGCAGTTTTTGCCATTCCGTTCTCGTCAATCGTCAGACAGACAATCATTGCAGAGAATTCTTTTGCCAGCGCAGCAATTTTAAGCGCTTTTTTCCCGGAATCTTCCATATTCACAGAATTGATAATGCAATGACCCGGATAACGCTTCAAAACAGCTTCAACAACTTCAGGTTCCGTTGAATCTATCATCAGTGGTATTCTTATCTGAGTTGCAAGCAGAGAAACAAATTTCTCCATATCGGCTTTTTCATTTCGTCCGACGTAAGCTGTACAGATGTCAAGCAAGTGTGCTCCGCCTTTTGCCTGATCTTTTGCCATGGCGACCATTCCGTCCCAGTCATCTTTCAACAGGAGATCACGAAATTGTTTTGATCCATTTGCGTTTGTTCTTTCTCCGACAAAGCATGGCGGAGGTTCCTGATTCAAGGTCATTGCCTGATAAAGACTCGCCGCGCATTTTCTGCTTTCCGGAGTCCGCTTGGCAGGTGTAAGATTTTTAACTTTTTTTGCAACAGCTTCAAGGTGTGCCGGAGTTGTACCGCAGCAGCCTCCAACAATATTTACTCCTGATTTTCTCACAAAATCATAGTGATATTGTGCAAGCTCTTCAGGTGTAAGGCGGTAAAAGGCTTTCCCATTAACATTTTCCGGAAGTCCGGCATTCGGCATTACGGAAATTATTCTGGGCCAGTATCTTGAAAGATACTCAACGTGGCGAATCATTTCCAGGGGTCCGGTAGCACAGTTTATTCCAAGCGATTGAACGAAATCATACTGTTCAATAATTGCTGCAACGGCTGCAATATCTGTTCCGAGGAGCATTGTACCAGCAGGTTCAACTGTTACAGAAACCATAACCGGCTTCTGAATAGAATATTTACTGAATGTTTTTGCAACAGCATTCAGGGCCGCTTTAGTCTGAAGTATGTCCTGGCAGGTTTCAACTGTGTATATGTCAACATCAGTCTCAGCGAGGGCGTCGGTTTGTTCCTGGTAAGCGCAGGCCATTTCATCGTAACTTATCTGACCAAGTGTTGGAAGTTTTGAAGTTGGTCCGATTGATGCCGCAATATAGAATGGACCATCTTTTCCGGCTTCTTCAACGGCTTCCCGTGCTATTTTTACTGCTGTTTTATTAATCTCAGCAACACGATTTTCGAGTCCGTATTCGCTGAGAGTAATGCGTGTTGCTCCGAATGTATTTGTCTCTACTGCTCTGCATCCGGCTTTTAAAAAATCGCAGTGTACTTTTCTTACGGCATGAGGAGCGAAAAGAATCAATGCTTCACTGCAGCCGAATTTTCCACCGAAATCTTCGGCAGTGAGGTTCTGTGTCTGGAGATTCGAACCCATGGCACCGTCGAATACCAGTACTCTTTCGTTTAAATCATCTAAGAATTTTTTAATAAACATTATTTGCTCCTCTTTTAGAGAGGGCACGCATGCCCTCCATGTGCGTTGAATGAAGCTTCAGAATTACGATTATGTCAATTCGAGCAGATTGCCCAAAAATCATCACCGAATTTGTCGCACTTAAGCTTCAGAATTCAGTTTATGTCATTGCGACCGAAGGGAGAAATCTCGTATCTTCTACGTCGAGGTTGTGTACTGCTTTACATGACCCTTATGAGTACGAGTTTGTATATCAAAGACTTTTCCATTCAATAAAATCTGCGTAATCTGCGGATAAAAATTCTTGTCTTTTCATCTTCAGAGGGCTTCGAGAACTTTCAGAACTGTTTCGGCTCTTCCGAATGGGACACTTATCTGGACGCCTTCTACGAGTGGTTTGACTGCCTGAAGTGACTCTCGTGCTATATTGATTCCTTCCATGCGCTGTCCTTCAAGAGTGGTTTGTGATCTCATACGATCAAGAATTTCTTTTGGAACGCTTGCTCCGGGGACTTCGTTATTCATAAATTCGGCATTTTTCAAGCTTGTGAGTGGCCATATTCCGGCAAGAACAGGAATTTTTACATGTGAAATGCGCTCAAGGAAATTTTTCAAAAGCTGCGAATCAAACACAGGCTGAGTCATCGCAAATTCTGCACCGGCTTTAACTTTCCATTCAAATCGTTTGATTTCCAGGTCGAGATCAATCGCTCCCGGGTTCGCTCCGACTCCGATACACAGGCCGGTTGGTGAGCCAATTGGGTTCCCTCCAAGATCAAGTCCGTGATTAAGTCTTTTTACAACATTTGTTAATCCAATTGCGTCGATATCAAAAACGGCAGTTGCTTCCGGATAATTGCCCACTTTTGGCGGATCACCGGTAATACAGAGAATATTTCGCAATCCAACTGCATAAGCACCAAGTAGATCTGACTGAATTCCGAGGATATTACGATCACGGCAGCAGTAATGAAGGATAGTCTCAATTCTGACCTGATTTTCGATCAATATTGCAAGTGCCATCGGGCTCATTCTCGCTGATGCCCTCGGTCCATCGGGAATATTGATTGCGTCAATTCCGGCTGCTTTAAGTTCTCTTGCAGCTGCAATAATCTTTGAAGCGTCGCAGCCTTTTGGCGGAGTCAATTCGCATGAAACAACAAAGGCTTTTTCAACAAATAATCTTCTGGCGAAAACAGATTTTCTTTCTTTTTCGATAACTGTAATATTCTCAGGGGTATGAATTTCAGCTTGTAATTCAATTTCGGATTCTGAATTAACGTGATGAATTCCCGGATCAAAAGCGCGTGCGGCATTTTTCAGCCACTTGATGTGTTCCGGAGATGTTCCGCAGCAGCCGCCGAGTATACGTATTCCGAGGCTTATGAATCTCTTGGCATATTCACCGAAATATTCAGGATTGCATAAATAGATTGTTCTTCCATCAACAATTCTTGGAAGGCCTGCGTTGGGTTGTACTACAAGTTTTTTCTTTGTTAAGGTACGCATCTTTTCAAGAGCGTCATACATTGTTTTGGGACCGACAGAGCAGTTCAGACCAATAAAGTCCGCGCCCCATTCATCAAGTTTGGCAGTAAATACATCCGGAGTTGTTCCATATAGAGCATTTCCGTCTTCATTTATTGTCATTGATGCAATAATGGGTTTGTCAGTGAGTTTTTTCACAGCATTTATTGCCTGATGTATCTCATTGAGATCGAAAAAGGTTTCTAGTATTATTAAATCAACACCTTCATCCAAAAGCACTTTTGCCTGCTGCGAGAACGCTTCTTCAGCTTCCTGAACGGAGGTTTTTCCCCATGGCTCAATTCTGATCCCAAGCGGTCCAATTGAGCCGGCAACGAATGCTTTTCCCATTGCCGCTTCCCGTGCTATTTTAACACCAGCACGATTAATTTCCTCCATTTTATCGGCGATTCCGAATTGAAAGAGCTTGTATTTGTTTGCTCCAAAGGTATTTGTCTCAATAACAGACGCCCCATGGGAGATATATTCCTGGTGAATTTCTTTTACCAAAGCTCCGTTCGATAGATTCAGTTCTTCATAGCATCTGTTAATATAGACGCCTTTAGAATACAACATTGTTCCCATTGCACCATCCATGATAACAATGTTATTATCACAATAATTTCTGAAATCAGAGTTCATGATATTAAACTCCATTCTTGAATTTGGAAATATTGGTGTGTAATGATCTAAAAAAAACTTGCCTGTGTCAAGTTAAAAAAAGTAATTTATATTTTTTCAGGAAAGATGAAACTATGAATGAAATATTGAATACTGATAAACTCGAAGAAATCATTAAGGGAAATAAAATTGTGCTGGCGTTTTTTCATGCCGGCTGGTGCAGGCCATCAGAACGACAACTGAAAATATTATCTGCCATATCCGATGAATACAAGGGAAAAGTCTATTTTGCTTCAATCGATGCTGACAAAGCAGATCCGGTGTGTGAAAAATATAGCGTTAAAACTCTTCCGCAGGTAATACTTTTTGGCGAAGCCGAAATTATTGAAACACTTCAGGGTTTTCAGCAGGAAGTTTATATCCGCGAGTATCTGAACTATCTTTTAAAACAGGCAGAAGCATAGTTGTCTGTTGGCATGCAGAGAGGAAATTTTTTGAATTGTCCAAAAAAAATTGAATCGAGCGATTATACAGACTATCTTGTATCAGTCGAATCAGATCCGGTCAGGCGTTTTTTCTCTGTTCAATTGCCATATTCATGGAATATAAAAAGATATAACCTTGGAAGAGTTCTTGATATTGGTTGTGGAATTGGACGGAATTTGAAATGGCTTTCAAATGATTCTCAAGGAATTGATATCAATGGTTTTTCAGTTGAATTTGCCAATAAAAAAGGCTTAAAAGCTTTTACTGCTGATGAATTTTTAAATAATTTTTCACCTGAAAATAATCAATTTGATACATTGTTATTCTCTCACATACTGGAACATTTAAGTGCCGATGATATTTATTCATTATTTACATCTTATTTCCCTTTTTTAAAAGCGAAGGGGAATGTTTTCATAATTTCACCTCAGGAATTGGGTTATAAATTTGATGATACTCACAAAACATTTGTCGATTTTGTTTTTATTAAAAAACTTGTAAAAAAATATAATATAAAAATGACAAGAAAATACTCATTCCCATTTCCCAGGCTCTTTGGACCTTATTTCCCCTGGAACGAATTCATTTTTATTGGAAAAAAATTATGATAGTAGACAACGGTGTTATAATGTCTCCAATAATTGCAGGTGTAGTATGGTAACAGAAAAGATTGATACTATCGATTTCTTGTACTGAAATCTATAATAAGATATCGTAATTTTGATGAAATCCAAATTGAAAATATTATTGATAAATGCAGTAAATTCGAGTGTTGAAGTAGAAAATAGATACCCGCATCTTGGATTTGGGTATTTGATTTCTTATGCACGAAAGGTGCTTTTTGATATAGTTCTTGATTTCAGGGTCATTGAGGTCGATTCTATTCTGAAAAAAGACGACTTTATTCCTGACATTGTTGGTATTTCATCAGTGAGTCAGAATTTTTCTATTGCCTGTAAGATTTCTGACTTTTATGCAGAAAGAAAAATTCCTGTGATTATTGGCGGGATTCATATTACAGTAATGCCTGAATCTCTTCCTGAATCTGCGCTTGCAGGATGCCTTGGCGAGGGAGAAGAAACATTTTCCGATATTTTGAAACTATGTGCAGAGGGAAAACTTTTAGAAAAGTTGAAAACCGTTCCTGGTATTGCCTATCGTGAAAACGGATGTTTGAAATATACTGCTGAAAGAAGTGTAATAAAAAATCTTGATGGTATTCCGTTTCCCGAACGGGATCATATGGTTATAAAAAGCCATGCACACATGTTTACTTCGCGTGGTTGTCCATATCGATGTGTTTTTTGTGCTTCTTCAAGGTTTTGGAACAGACTCCGTTATTTTTCTGCCGAATACACTGCAGACGAAATAGAATTTCTTTTTTCAAAATACTCGGTAAGATTAATTAGTTTTTTTGATGACTTGTTTGTTGCCGATCGTGACAGGATGAGAAAACTTATTCAGATTCTCCGCGGTAAAGGGTTGCTTGGAAAAATCAAATATACGGTAAATTGTAGGGCTAATCTTGTTGACAAAGAGCTTGCAGCCCTGATGAATGAAATGGGAATAGTGAGTGTTGGAATGGGACTGGAATCAGGGAATGACGCTACCCTGAAATATTTGAAAACAGGGAATGTCACTGTTGAGCAGAATTTTGAGGCTGTCAGCATTTTAAAAGACGCCGGTATTTTTGCCAATGCAAGTTTTGTCATTGGTTCTCCAAATGAAACTGAAAAACAGATACGGGATACATACCAATTTATAAGAAAAAGCAGGCTTGATCTTTTTGATGTGTATTTTCTAACGCCGTATCCCGGAACTCCGGTGTGGGAATATGCACTGAAAAAGGGAATTGTAAGTAACGATATGAAAGACTGGAGTAGACTTGATGTTAATGCTTACCGCGATCTTGAGAAAGTGATATTTGTTTCTGAGACAATACCTTCTGAAAAACTTGTGAGATTATACAAAAAATTTCAAAAAATGCGGTTTTGGAGAAACATTACCAAAGTCTGGGGACATCCACTTCTTCATATGGTGCCAAGAATTATTTTGATGAATGTGTATGATTATTTTAAAAGACTCTTGAAAAGGATGTTGTAATGCCGATAGATTCAAATTTTATCAAAAGAAGGAATGATTTTTCAGATAATTCCGGATGAAAAGGGCGTATTAGGCCGAAAATATTAGCAGGAATTAACTGTGTTTTGAAAAAAAGTTGTTTATCAGCCTGGAAAACAAATTCCATGAAATACTTGAACAGAAGATTCCAAATTGTACAAATTTTGAAGAAGGGTTTGGAAAATCAATTCTACCGCTCATCATGAAAGATAGTTCTGAGAAAGGAACTTTGGAAAGTCTTCTTATTATTTTCCGATGTTGTTTTATTCCAGCCAGCAACTTAACTGCGTCAAGATTTGCTTCGATTTTATCAGCCAGCCAGTCGTTTAATAACGCATGAAATAACACAATGATCTCTGCAATAATAAAAAAAGGTAAAAAGAGTAATATGTGAATCATATCGAAATATGCCATTACAAAAAGAAAACGGTTTCTTTCCATGAAGTAGAACTTTTTGCCATGTCTGCTCTTGAATAAATGGTCATGTATTCCCTTCGCAGATGGAACAAGTCTAGTGGAGTATCCCGCCAGTTTTGCTCTTGCACAGTATTCCAAATCTTCATGATAACAAAAAAGGAGAGGCCAGAATAATCCTATCTTTCTTGGAATTGATGTTGGGAAAAAAAGTGCAGCTCCGCTGCAAAAAGAAACGTCGATAATATCGGCAAAATCTTTCTTTCCGCTGGAACCAAAACCAAGAAAATGAAGATTATTGCCTGAAGTTTGTATTGTACGATCAGGATATAAGAGCAGGGGCTGATAAATTCCTTCTTGATTATTTGCAGCTAAAACCAGATTTTTCAGACAGCACGATTCAAGATAAACATCGGGATTAATAATAAAAACATATTTTGCTGCAATATTAATAGCATATTCTATTCCCTTATTGTTTCCTCCGACATAACCTGAATTGGAAGAATTATTTATGACGGTTACTGATGGGAATTCTTTCTTAACCCAAAGATGCGAAGCATCCGCAGGTGAGTTATTAATATATACGACCTCAATTGGTCGATATTCTTGCGAAAAAACAGATTCGAAGCAACGACGCAGGTGTTCTTTAGAATAATAGCCGACGATTATTACAACAACAAGTTGACTATGCAATTAAAATCCCTATGACAGGCATTTAGTATCTAATCCGGCCATCGTAGCATTTAACAATTTCATTAAGTGCGTTTCTACAATCATTCCTGACCTTTTACGGGAAGGAAGAGTCAACGGCGAATTTTGAATAGTTTACCCTGATCTTATCATGCGCGCAATTACTGCTCTTGGGCATGCGTAATCAGAAAGCTCAATTGGATAATTGTTGCGTGGTTTTTACGCATTTTCTTTCCAGTAAATATGATTATATTATACTTACTGGAGAAAATCAATGTGCTGTTTTCAATTTCAGACATTCAGATGTGTGTATTTCTTAGAAATTCGATACACGGTGTCGATGTTCCCTATTTTTGCAGAGCCATTTTTTTGTTGAACAAGCCTCCTGAAATAGGTTATTATGTTACCTGATTCACTAGAAGGAAAGTAATTTTATGAAAAGTGTTTTCATCTAATGATAAAAGTTATTGTCAGGTGCAAGACAAGAGTGAAATTTGAATTTTCCAGAAAGGGTGTTTAATTTTGATTACGAAGACTGGAAGTGATTTTCCGATTCTTGAATTTGATGATTCAGAGGATGCATTGATAGAACCATCGAGATTTATTCGTGCTGGAACACCACCTGAGCATTGTGTGATCTGCTTTTTTAATGAAGTCGTAGAAAGAATTGCCAGAGAAAAACAGGCAAAAAACTTTTTCAATAGAAACTGGGAGAGCGGAAAACATAAGTTTTATGAAATTGAGCATCTTGGAAAAAGGCTTGCTTTTTTTCAACCCGGAGTCGGAGCGCCAATGGCTGCCGGTCTTCTTGAAGAAGCAATTGCATTCGGAATGAGAAAATTCATCGCCTGCGGTGGAGCGGGTGTTTTGCAAAGCGATATTAAACTTGGAAAGCTTGTTGTTGTTACTTCTGCTGTTAGAGATGAAGGGACTTCTTATCATTATCAGAGACCTTCGCGAGAAATTGATGCTCAGGAAGGTACAGTGAAAGTAATTGAGCAGACACTTCTGAAGAATTCTATTCCATACATTAAGGGAAAAACCTGGACTACAGATGCAGCATATCGTGAAACCAGGGAAAAGATTCAGCTTCGAAGAACAGAAGGATGCATCACTGTAGACATGGAGGCATCGGCTTTCATTGCTGTTGCGAACTTCAGAAAGGTGAAATTCGGACAGATTTTATATTCAGGTGATGATTTGAGCGGTGAAGAATGGGATGAAAGAAACTGGGGAAAGCAGAAACAGGTAAGGGAAAACCTTTTCTGGCTTGCGGCAGAAACCTGTCTTAATTTGTGACTTGCAGGAATATATTGCATTAAGAGTGCTTAACTGATAAGGAAAAGGGAACTGATTTTTAACCACGGAATACACGGAATAGGGTGTGATTCATGTCATTTCGACAGAAGGGAGGAATCTTGCAACTTTCGATGGGAAGATCCTTCACATTCTTCGGAATGACAATTTGCTTGAAGTTTAAATCTTTTCAAGGTCACAACTGCCGAATAACACATTGAAGAATATATATAATTAACAAACCAAAAAAGGAATGTATTGGACAAAATGAAAAAAGCTACTTTCAGGGCGAATAAATCAAATATGAAATTTCGCAGCAGAGCTGCTTTTTTTCTTCTTTTATTTGTACTGTTTTTCACCTGTTATGTTGCTTACGAGGCTTATGCAAGGGCCGGCGGAGGTCAGGGATACAAGTCATCATCTTCATCATCAAGTCGTTCTTATGGAGGTTCTTCAAGAAGGTCAGGTGGCTCGGGTGGAGAGGGCATCATAATAGAATTGTTTATCCGCCTGATAATTCATCATCCAATGATTGGGATTCCACTGACGATTGGAATAATACTTTTCTTCTATTATGGCGGTGTTGAAGGAAAAGAAAGATACGTTGATTTCACAATTCGAAAAGGAATGAAGGCACAGAATTCGGTCAGGATGAAAAATATACGTCAGATAATCACCAGCCGAGATCCAGGCTGGAACGAAGTTCGTTTCCTCGAAAGAATGAAACAGGCATTTATGACGATTCAGAATGGCTGGTCAAAACAAGATCTCAGACAGCTGCAGAATTTCGTTTCAGACGGAGTTTTTGAAAGATTTAATCTTCAGCTAGCCGAGCAGAAGGACGCTGGAATAAGAGATCATTTTGACCGGATAAGCATTCGTGAGACAGGAATTGCGCAAATGCTTTCTGATGAACATTTTGATACAATGGTTGTCTATTTCAGAGCAGAGGCAGTAAATTACAGAGTTGATGCGAAAACCGGCAGAAAAGTAGAAGGGACAACTGAGCCTGAAGAATTTGAAGAATACTGGTCTTTTATTAGAAAACCCGGAGCGAAAACTCTTCAAAAGCCTGGCTTGATAGAAGGAAGCTGTCCAAACTGTTCTGCCCCGATTGACATTGCGCGAACTGCGAAGTGCACTGTGTGTGGTTCGTTTCTAAGATCTGGTGAATATGACTGGGTTTTGTCAGAAATAACTCAGGCGCAGGAATGGTTTGTTTCAGAACCGGAGAATATTTCCGGATTGAAGGATTTTAATTTGACAGACCCGGGATTTAATACCCAGCACATCGAAGATTTGTGCTCTGTCATATTTTACAGATATATGACAGCGCTGCGAAAACAGAATATTCATCCAATTCAGAAGTATGCTCTTGAAAGTTTTTGTGAAAAATTAAATTCAAAGATTCGTTCAACTGAAGCTGGTGTCAAGCCTGTTGCTTTTCATAGTTGTGCCGTAGGTTCAGTAGATTTAGCGAACATTTCTCAGGGAGAACAATTCGACAATGTTTCAGTGAAGATTAAATGGGCCGGATATCCGGTGCAGCCAGGTGTAATGCCAGTTGCCAGCGGCTGGCCTGTTTTATCAACTCATTATTACGTTTTGAAAAGAAGACATGGTGTTATAACGAATGTAAAAAATTCATTGAGTTCTTCTGCCTGCCCAAATTGCGGTGCTCCTGAAAGTGATGCCGGAGAATTTGTCTGCAAATATTGTCAGACTGCTTCAAACGATGGATCACAGGAATGGGTGCTTGAGACAATTGAAACAACTCCTAACAGGGAAAGAATCCAGAATAATTTAGAATTTCCGAAACGAGATATTTCACAGAAAAATATTCTTCAGGACGCTTCAATTGGAGGACTTTCCAAGTCGCAGATTATTTCATGGATGATTTATATGATGAGGGCAGATGGTGTTGTAGACCAGAAAGAGATTGATACTTTAAAAAGTTATGCGAAAAGAATTGGATTTCCTGCAAAAACTCTTAATCAAATGATTGAGCAGCCTCTTAATTCAGATTTCATTTCTGACGAATCAGAATTCCTCAAAGATCGTGTACAGGTGACTGAATTGATTAAACGTCTTGCTTCAGTCGCTCTTGCCGATGGAAGACTTAGCAGCGAAGAACAGTCTGCACTTGAAGCAGTTGCTGCTAAAGCAGATATTCTTCCGCTGGAAGTCAGGATGATCGTTACTAAAGAAAGAAATCGAATGTACCAGGAAGCAAAGGCAGCCATTAAAAATGACAAATCACTAGTTTAGTAAGCCTTAATTCGCTTTCAGGGTAATTTTTTCGCCTTTTGTAATTTCAGATTCTTTAATAGAAATGTTTTGTACCATTCTTTTTCCTGAAAGAGTAAAATAAATCCGATAAGACTCTTCACAGCTTATTCGCCCACTTTTGCTGTTTGTTGGATAGGCAACTCGAAGAGAGAAAGTCCCATCTGACAAAGATTTACATTTTCTTTTATATGTAACTTTTGCCTGATCAAAATTGCAGAGTAAACTAATTTCGACTTCAGTTCCAGGGTCGGCATTGCCAGTAATCTCTGCACCAGAAACGACTTCGAAAATATAACAGTTTGGCTTGACGTTGTCCCAGGCATTTCTAGAAATAAAACGGCACCTGAAATGCGCCGAACTTTCACGATAATTTCCGACGGGGAAGATGGCAAATCGGTCAGCAAGCCAGCCATAAAGAGACTTTTCAAAATTTTTAACAGCGTTCTTCGGGCTTGTTGTATTAATCTCAAGTGTGCGAGTATTCGATGATATTCCAGAGAAATGTTCAAAAACATCCCATGTGTTTTTTCTGTCTCCTATTGGATTCAGAAAAATATATTTAATTTTATTTCTCAAACAAAGTTCGTATGCTTCAGCTTCTGAAAATGATTTTAAGATTTTTGACATGAGGGAAAGTCCAAGAAGGTTGTTGCCTGCAACAACCGGTCGTTTTGTGTAGTATGCAATGGAATTTCCATGACTCCAGAATGAAAGAATTCCATACTCAGGTTTCTTATTGTCAAAATAGCCGCCTGTTTCTGGAGTATTAATGGTAAACCAGGCTAGAGCCTCGGTATAGTCTTTCCCTAAGCCTGTCGGTGTCAGAGAAGAAATATTTTTTTCCAGAGTAAATATAATCAGCGGACAGACAATAACTGCTGTTATGATGGTGCTTTGTATTGATATTCGATTTGTTCTAAGCATTCCGTTTCGTTTTAACAGAATTTTTATATGATCAATAAGTTCAAGAATCAAAATTGCGAAAATGAGCGCAAAAGCCGGATCGAACCATCTGAAATAACGAAGTTGCCAAGAGCCGAGAATAAGCAGGATTAATATCCAGTCACGCAGGATGAATGAGGAATTTACCCGAAAAAAATTTTTAAATGTGAAAACAGCAAGTGGTAGAAAGAAAATTAAAACTCCAAACATAGCGAAATATTTTTTCATAAGAAAGTAGAAGGAAAAATTACCATCTTCGCCAATAACTGGTTGTAGTTCACTAATGCTTGCCATTAGAGGGTTTTTTCGATTAACAAAAACTTCAGCTTCGCTCAGTTGATTCTGGAAAACCAGAATGGAAAATCCGAAAACAACCAATAGAGAAATGAGAATAACTTTCTTTTGTTTAATAATACTTTCTGGTGTAAGTGAAATAATCTTACAGATAAGTCCAACGGTGAAAATTGCAGAGACATGAAACCATCCGTGTATTGTTATGGAAAACAAGTTGGATACGGGAGGAAATAAAATAAAATAAATCATTAACAGTCCACTGCCAATAAGAGTTCCTGACGATGTTAATTCAAGAAGGCTTCTGGGGAAAGATTCGCTGATGAATATGAGCAAAACCAGGTATGACAGGAACATAATGAAGAAGAATGGTGCTCCCAGCCAGTACAGTGCAAATATGGAGGTTATTATTCCACCAGCAAATTCATAATATTTTGAGGGGTTTTCTGAATGCAAAACTGCCAGATAAAGCCATGACCAGATGCAAAAAGTTTCGATGCAGTGATGGTCAACCATCATATATGAAAAAATATTTCCAGTTGCTGACGATGATAGGAGGCCAATTCCAAAGAGCAGACAAAGCGATTTACTATTTGAAATTTTATTCACGAAAAATATAGAGAGAATATAAAATACTAATCCAAGAAGTGGAGGAAAAAAACCAGCAATCATTTCAATTGGCAGAGAAATGTTCCTGAAAAAAATGCAACAGAACCTTGTGAAATATATAAGAGTTGAAAGAAATGCAACGGGTATACCAATTCTATATTCGTTGGGGAAAGGGCAATAAGTATCGACTTTTATTGTTTCAGATGAAAGAATTGATTGTTCAAACCATCTGAGATATAACAGCGAATCCGGGTCTAGTGCCGGGTATCTTCCAGTTACCGACCAACTGTATTCTAAAGGAATCAGTTGCCAGGAAAATTGCAAAAGGGCAATTACAGCCATTATCAGAAAGAAGATGGTAGTCTGCGGTTTTGTAAATTTCAATTCAGGAGCTCCAGAAAGAGGTTATTTGGAAAAAACCGTGAAAAATGTTGCATTGTCAATGAGATTGAGTATACACTATCACACAATCGTTTGCGAGTACCGAATAATTTTAAAAAAAATTAATCTTTTCCCTTGACCTTGCCGATTATGTTTTCTATATTGCTCATATAAAAGGAAAACGGCGCCGAACTTAAGGGTCTCGAAAGGAAGTTATTTATGAATACTAAAAAGACTGTGATTCTAAGAAGAGGTTTTACCTTGATGGAAATCATGGTCGTCATCATAGTTGTCGCAGTTCTTGCATCCGTTGCAGGGCCAATGATTTCCGGTATTACAGAGCAGGGTAGGTCCACGGCCACTAAGTCGGCGATGAGCAACCTTAAATCTGCGTTGATGAGCTTCAACCAAGACCAGGGAAGATATCCATACCTGGGAATGAATGGTGCAGCCAGTTATAACTCATTATCCATTAATGGTGCATTTAATTCTGAATTGGCCTGGAATAATGATCTTAATGTCCTTTCCTGTAGCGTAAGTTCAAGAAAGCCCTTGAAATGGAAAGGCCCATACATGGAAGGTCCCCCAACAGAATTCATGTGTGATGCATGGGATGAACCAATAGAATATTACGAATATAAAGGTCAGATTTACCTGCATTCAAAGGGTTCAGACTTATCAAAGGATACAACTGCAGATATACTGTTATCCAACTATGCCGGAGATGACATTTTGATGTCAATCGGAGCACTAAGAAAATAAATTTCAATTTGATTAGGGAACCCTATTTTGAGAATAGGGTTTTTTTTGTTTAAGGAATATGGCAAAAGGAAAATTTGAACCGCTCGTTGCTGTTGATATCGGAAGCTTTTCTCTGAAATTTGTGTTTATTGTACCAAATGAAGAAAGTAAACCGATAGTCAAAGCCCTTGCTCATATTCGTATTCCTTCCTTTGCTCATGCGCTTTCCGAAGAAGAAAGATCTGGAATGAGCAAGGACGACGTTGAAAAAGATACCATAGCCAAAACAAATAAATTCCTCACAAAGTATCTCACAGAGCTTCTTTATGATAATCAAATTCAGACAAAAAAGGGAATAACTCTTGCCGGCGGCAGAACTGCAACAATCAGATATATTGAGATTCCACCCTCACCGCGTGATCTGCTTGCAGCAAACATTAAAGCTGAAGCCTCCAAACAGATGCCCTTTTCCATTGAAAATGCCATTCTTGGCTTTACTGTACTTGGCGAAACTGTTCGTGAAGAAAAAGCAGTTCAACAGGTCGCGGTGGCAGCCCTTCAGAAAGATTTTGTAAAGGTTTCCACCGATCATTTAAAAGGTGGCGGCTTAATGAATGAGGGCATTATTACTCTTCCTCAAGCGCTTGAAATAGTTTTTTCAAGAAAAATTAACCCACCTGGCGGAAAAAGTCTGAAAGTTGGAATAATCCACTGCGGACACAGAAGCACTTCTATCATGGTCTATAAAAATGGCTCACTGAACTTCTTTCGTGATATTCCGATGGCAGGTGAGCAGATCACCGAGGCTATTCTTGCCGGTGGCGAAATTGAGGGTCAGAAAATTGTAATAGCGAATCTTGAAGAAGCTATTCAGTTGAAACACTCCGTTGGAGTGCTTCCGCCTGATGAACTGAAAAAGCTTTCAGGAAAAGAAAGATTTGCCGGACAGCAGATTTTCAATTTTGTTGAGAAAATATTTCAGCATATTCAGTTATCAATAAGTTTTTATGCATCACAATTCGGCGAAAGCGGAATAGATAGGGTCTATCTTTCAGGCGGTTCTGCTGCCATGAAGAATTTCAAAGACTTCATCGGGGAAAGCCTTGAAATAAACGCCGAACTTATTAATCCTTTCTCTGAGCTTGATATGGGTAAAGTAAATTTTCCAGAAGATCGACTTGCTGAAGAAGGTGTTGCTCTCGCCGCTTCAGTTGGAATGGCTATGTATGATGGTAATCCAAATGTTGTAAATTTTATTGATATAATTCAGCCCAACAGAGGTTCGCAGGGGGTTGATGTATCAAAGGTCAGTCAAAAGCTTTCTACTGGTACGGCTTCCAAATTTAATTTTGATTTTCAGCTCGACGACAGAAAGATTAAAATTCTTGCCGGTTTGCTTGGATTTCTTCTTCTTCTGGTAATGGCTTATCCTCTGTTGAAAGTCAGACAGGATATCGCCAGTATCAAAAAGCAGAAGGAAAATCTTGATAACGATTTAAAATCTCTTCAGGACACTCAATCAGAGGTCGGTTTGATTATAGCTGAAAAAGAGAAGCTGACAAAAGAAAATGGTTTCACAGAAGTGGTGGAAAACCGTGGATACCCTTATTCTGAGATTTTGCTGGAACTCGCAACAAGCACTCCAGACTTCATTTATCTTGTCAGGTTTGAAATAACCGGAACAGGCGAAGCAAGAAATTTCAAGATTGCAGCCCACACTGAAAATTCTGACAGAGTTTTTGAGTATCTTAGAATTCTAGGAAATACTCATTTTCTTAAGAGCCCTGTACTGAGTTCAACACAAGAGCAGATGATCGATGAGAGCCACTACTATGTCGCATTTGAAATTTCCGGCAAAGTCGTTGTTCCGGTAAAACAAACTGTTACAAACACAGATGAAGAGGAAGATTGACCAGCGTGGAAGAATTTAACATAAAAGAATGGCTGCAAAAAGCGAAGGATGATCCAAAAGTGGCTGCACAGCCCGTGGTGATTATTCTGGCTGTTTTATATTTTGGGTATAAGTTCTTTTATCTGCCCCAGACTGTTCTGCTGAAAAAAGAAAAAGCGAGCCTGAAGACTCTTCAGGACCAAAAAGGCGGTCTTGAGGAAGCAGTCAAAAATAAGGAAAATCTGAAAATGGAGGTCGTTGACCTTCAGAGAATCAGATCGGAAATAGAAAAGAAATGTTACAAAAAAAGCGAATCTGCTTTTTTCATGCAGGATATAAGAAAACTCGGAAAGCAGATTGAGCTTGATATAAAAAATATTACTCCGATGCCTCCTTCACAAAGAAAATATCTGGATTTGCTTGATTACGAAGAATTTCCGGTAAAAATTGTCTTTCAGGGAACGTTCAGGCAGCTTGGGTTGTTTCTTCGGTCAGTAGAAAAATGTCAGAAAAAAATATCGATTGAGCTTCCCTCGCTTGTTCCAGATGCAAGTGGCACATTCAGACTGGAACTCTTTCCAACCTGTCTTGTACTTCCGGACGAATACTATTCCAAGCCTGTTGCAAAAGAGGAAACTGATGAATAGTACATGTGGAACAAAATCCTGAGGGGAAAGATTTATAAAGTATGAACGGACAAAAAATATTTTTTATCAGTCTGATTGTTCTTTCTTTGGCAATGGGCTATGACTGGAAGAAAAATCGTCCGCGTTCGGGAACCCCAGGAAAAAAAACTCCTTCAACTGCTCAACTTATTAACGAAAATCTTACAGTTGCTTCAGGATCAGCGACTGAAAGAATTCTTGGGACTGATACTGAAAAAATTCTCGGAACAGATACTGAAAGAATTCTTGGAACAGATACTGTAAAAGTGGCTTCAGAAACAAATCAGGAGGATCAAAAAAATGGAACTTCGACTGATGAAAAGACTGATGATAAAGGAGAAACCACTAAAGTTGCTGATAAAAAGCCAGGTGACGATGAAAATGATACTGGTAAAAAAACTGATTCAACGGCTGAGGAAGAAAAACCAGAAGATCAGGAAAATAAATTAGCCGATGAAAACTTGAAAAAGTTTAATCAGGATAATGTTTTTGTTGCCTGGAATGACCTTAAAAAAGGTCTGTTTCAGCCATCTCCATTTGTGAAATTGATAGACGATATGAAAAAGGAAAAAGAAGAAAAGGAAAGAATCAAAGCTCAGCCAGTTGTTCCAAAGGTTTTGCTGAGAACCAGAGAGATTATTCAGGCACCTTTTACCGGTACAATAGAGACGGATAAATCGTTGATTGCCATTATAGATCGTTCTTTCTACAAAGTTGGACAGGATTTCCAGGGGAAGAAAATTACCAGAATTGATTCAAAAGTAATAACCCTTGACGATGCTTCCACAACTTTTCTTATCCCAAAAAAGGGCGTAAGGATAAGTCTTTCACAGGACAGCGATAACTTTGAAATAGAAGATGATTATGATAAAACAAAAGTTCCAGTTGGAAGTGAATAAATTTCTGCCGATAAGACATTTGTATATCATTTAAACCTTTTGAAAATCATCAAATGTCGAGATAAGTCAGGTGTAATAAGTTGTCGATGAGTAGAAAAATAAAAATATTGTACTGTATGCTATTTCTCTTTATGAGCATAATATTGAGCGGATGTCAGCAGAAGACGTTTTTTCCGGCTGCAATAATTACAGTAACTACAGTAGAACCTTACGAACTTGTGATTGTTGCGAATACAACTGCCTCAACCACTCTTGGTCTACCTGATTTAAGCGTTACTCTGAAATCAGAAACTGCTGTTCCATCAAATTTGACAGCTTTTTCAGTTACATATTATACCCTTCAAGGGGATGTGGTTCCTGAATTGAGAATAGAAGAAACTCCCATGAGCACTTTTCTGGCAGGCAATACTACACTCGTTTTGAAAATGAGCCCTTATACCAGTAGAGTTTATAACTTTCTTTCCACAACAAATGCAGTAATTTCGCCCCTTAAAGCACTGATAATGCTTACTTTCAAAGATGTCAACGGGAACACCGTTCAAAAAGAAGTCTGGTGCAGAATCCATTCTCCCAGCTGATCAGTCTTCCTCATAACCTAAGTTCTAACCTTTCTTAATTTAGACAGATCGATTAACCTCTTTATGAATCTTTGTCGATAAAGAGACTGAGATCGTATTTTTTTGTATTTGCTTGATTATTCGTTTTTTAACTCTCTTTCCGGTGTCGCTTTGGCAGAGGGCATGAGGTGGGCTGTCATCTCGAACGAATCTGAGAGATCTGGTATAAGCGAGATTTCTCCCTTCGGTCGAAATGGCATAATAAAAATTCTGGAGTTTAAATGACTCCTTTTTTAAGGTTTGCAGTAAATAGAATTCTACTTATATATCTGACTGGAATCGAAAAATGTTTTTTCCCAGGAAAACTGCTTTAACTGCTGTTTTGATCGCAGCCCTTCTGGTTGGGTACGGTCGCAGCTCAGACGTTGAGGCAGGCCAGAGAAAGCGGATAATACGAATTATCAATCCTTCAATTAAGCAGGAAACTTCTTCACCTGGACTTGTTAAGCCTCTGCCAACGGTAAAAAATCCTGTATGGGAAGCTTCGCGGAAACCTTCCAGAAGACTTGATGGCTTTGATTCCTCACCGTTTCTGAAAAAAGTTGAGTTTCCAAAATTAAAGGAAAATGAGTCTGCCGTTTTTATCAGTGAACTTGCAGACGTTGCTTATAATCCACCTTCTTCTTTAATGGCTGACCGGGTTATGAATGAAGCAACTTCGCTGTTTAAAAAGCCTGAAAGTGCTCCTGCTGTTCCTGAAGCGATTCCACCTCAAAAAAAATCGCAGGGTGATTCAGCCCCTTCGCCTGTCACTGGAGCACTTCCTTTGACGCTTTTGAGTCCCGAACCTCCGAAGAAAACAGAGATTGCTGAAGCAGAAGTGGTAGAAGAAGATATTGGCCAAACCAGTACCAGCAAAACATTCAAATTGCCTTCTGAAATGAATATCAAACTTAAATCGCTTGATTTCAGAGACACAGAAGTAAAAGATGCACTCAGGGGCCTGGCAAACCTTATCAGTCTGAATCTCATCATTGAAAGTAACGTTGCCGGAAATATTACAATTCTCTTCAGTGAAATATCCCTGGAAGATGCTTTCAGAACTATTATGAAGAGTCTGAAACTGGTATATGTCTGGGAAGGAAGCATTCTCAGAATATTCCGTGCTGAAGACGCTCCGCTTGTTACGAAAATATTTAATATTCAAAATGCCAATGCTCAGAAAGTTAAGGAAATTATTGATAAAATGCTGACTCCGAGCAGGGGAAGTGCCGAATTTGACTCAAGAACCAATTCGGTAATGGTTAAAGATACTCCGGAAGTTATTGAAAGCATAATGGATGTTCTGCCGAGAATTGACATAAGGGAAAGTGTTGTTGACGTGCAGAGCAGGCCAGTTACTGAAGTTTTTTATCTCGATTATGTCGATGCGGCAAATCTCAGTGAACCCATAAAAATGATTGCTCCCGAAGCCAAAATTCAGGCATATTCATCAACTCAGGCATCGCAGGCCGGTGCGTCATCTGGCGGTGGCACGGGCCGCCAGGATATGATGATCATTACAGATACACAAAACAGTCTTGAAAAAATCAGGGAATTAATTGGAAAACTTGATGTATCGCCAACACAGGTAATAATTGATGCTCACATATATGAAATTGATCTGAACGAAGAAGAGCGCCTTGGAATCAACTGGCAGAAGCAGATTCCGATTGCAGGAACAACTGAAAACCTGTTTGATATGTCAATCAGCCCTGAAGATGCAAACGCCGGAGGAACAGGTGTATTCCGCTTTGGAACTCTCGGAGTAAATCAGTTCAGAGCCCTTCTTGCAATGCTTCAGACGAAAAGTTTTGCAAAAGTTCTTTCCAACCCGGTAATTACGACTCTGAATAACAAACCTGCCAACATTACAGTTGGACAGGCGATACCTTATATTTCCGGATCAACAACCGATGTAAACGGTCAGGTTACAAGTCAGGTGGCACAGGTAAATGCGAACATAACTCTTGATGTAACGCCTTCTGTCACAGGCAATGACGAAGTTTTTCTTGATATCAAACCACAGATTACAAGCATTCTTGGTTTTACGACACTCAGCGGAAACTCTACTCCGAATTTAAGCCAGAGAAGCGCTCAAACACAGGTAATTGTAAGAAACAATCATACGATTGTAATTGGAGGTATGATAAAAACTGATAAAAGCGATACTCTGACCAAAGTTCCGTATTTGGGTGACATTCCCGGGCTCGGAAAACTATTCCGGAAAAAAACAGTAAAAGAAACCCGGACAGAACTGATTATTTTCATTACTCCACACATAATCAGAAATACAAAAACTAATAATTTTACCAAAGAAATGCTTGATAAAAAATCGTTTGCCGACAACAAACCAAAAAATGAAGCCAAACCCGAAGCAAAGAAAAAGCTGATTTATTAACTACGCAAAATCTTAAATAAGGGGACAAATTTGCATGTTAACTTTTGGGAGGCTGTCATCTCGAACGAACGTGAGAGATCTGAAGAACGCGAGATTTCTCGCTTCGGTCGAAATGACATAGTAGAAATTCTTCAGCTTAAATGACTCCTTTACTAAGATTTGCTGCATTTTTTAGAGTAAAATTGTGAATATTCTGAAATTCTCTCTTGACTATCAGAGGAGATACGTACTAGAATTGACCCGCCTGATTTCCGAAAAATCCGGTATTTTTTCTGGAGAGGTGTTTTATGAAGAAAATTAAAATCCTGCTTGTTCTGATAATTTTTCTATCAATAATCGTTCTTGGGTTATTTATGGGAAAACAGGTTCTGAGTTCTCTTGAGAATGGAAGCATTCAGCAGGCAGCGCTTACAGCTTCTGCAACAAAGGTTGCCCCTTCCGATAATACTGCGAATGCAGAAGTTCCTTCAATTGCTGATCTTCCGAATCGTTTCGAAAATCAGATTAAACCAGGATCTAACCAGGTAAAAGCAGAAGTTCAGATTGCATCTAATCCGAATGTTTTTCCCGGAGTCAGTGATAAATCATGGTATCCGGCAACCGGAACCAAGTTCGTCGCCTATATTGCAGACAAAGGCGTAAATGTCCGTGATGGACCATCGCTTCAGAGCAAACAAATTTTCCGCCTTATGCAGGGAACCCGCGGCATGGTTCTGGAAAGAAAAAGTGGCTGGACAAAAGTTAAGTGGGACTTCAACAGGAAAATTGCCTGGGTCAGGGACGACCTCATTACACAGGGGCCATTTGAAGTAATGCTTGGAATAATGGGTTCTGACGGTAAGGGCGTTGCCACAGCTACTCAGGAATCAATAAAAGCTGCTGCTGTAAAAGCAGCAAAAATGGCCGAGTCAATAAGCGTAGCCATCGCAAAGCCTGCACCGGCTTCAGAAACGGTGAGAGGTTTCAGCAGTGGAAATCTGCCCAAGGAAGCGGTTATTATTGCCGAACCGTTCGCAAAAATTCGTTCAATGCCAAGTACAAAAGCTGAGAGAGTCGGCAAAGTTGCCAAGGGAATGGCTGTTTCTATTAAAAGTGTTCAGCAGGTTGGAACATATCAATGGTTTGAAATATCATATTCAAACGGCAAAAAGAGCGGCTGGACGAGGGAAGACAATCTGAAATTCTAAATGCGCTCCAGAACAACCCAGTTTGCCCTGAATGCAGCCGGCAATTATCTGCGTTTTGCAGTTTCGCTTGCCTCAGTATTTTTTCTTACTCCAAGAATCATTGAGGCGGTTGGAAAAGATGACTACGGTTTATGGACTCTCGTTAATTCCGCGCTTGGTATTCTCGGGCTTTTAGACCTGGGTTTCGGAAACGGAATAGTCAAATACACCGCCGAATGCAAGGGAAGCGGTGATCTTGAAAAAAGAGATTACATTGTAAGCACTCTTTTTATTGTCTACTCTGTGCTGTCAGTCATTGGAACCATTCTGGTTGCCGTATTAGCATACTATTTTACCAGTTTGTTTGATATTCCGGTTTCTCAGCATCAGAAAGCAATCATTTTACTCTGGATAGTTTCAGGAAGAAGTGTCATAGCATATCTTCCTCTAAGCCTTTTCAGGGGCGTTCTTTTCGGCGAACAGAAAATCTTCCAGATTAATCTGATACAGATTTTAACCAATCTTGTTAATATTGCAGTGGTAATTGCTGCTCTGAAAATGGGTTATGGAATTATTTTCTATGCAATTATTAACTTTGCAATAATGCTCAGCGAACATTTATTGTACATCGTCTACTGTAAGTTATCGGTCGAAAAATTCAAAGTCTCAGTTGCTCTCTTCCGAAAAGATATCTTCAGAGAAGTTTTTTCTTTCAGCAGTTATTCGTTTCTGATAAGCGTCTCTGCTCTTGTATTGCTTAGAACTGACCCTTTGATAGTAAAGTGTTTCATGCCACTTTCAGAAGTCACCATTTATTCTATTTCGATGAAAATAGCAGAAAATGCTCTTTTGTTAATCAAGCAGTATGTAAATATTCTTGGACCGCTTGTGGCTGAATTAAAGGGCTCTGGTGATGAAGCAAAAATCAGATTTATTTTTACCAATTGTGCGAAGTTTGCTTTCGCGCCAGCGGCACTTATGGCTTCTGCAGCTGTAATATTTTCTGCTGACGCTTTAAGTTTCTGGGTTGGAAAAGACTTCGCTGCTGGTGCTGTTCCGCTGATAATTCTGATGTGGGCTATGGCGCTTTCTGTTCCTCAGATGGTTTCTTCAAGCATTCTTGGAATGACGGGCGAACATCGTTTTACCGCTATGGCTGCGATGAAAAGCATTGGAATAAATATTGTTGCGAGTGTTATTCTCGCGGGTCCGCTGAAAATGTCCGGAGTTGCCCTTGGAACAATGGCAGCAGTTGTTTCAGTCGATTTGCTGATTGTCTGCCGCTATGCATGCAGACTTTACAAGGTTCCTTTCAGCTCTTATGCTGTAAGGGTTCTGTTTCCCGGAATGGCTTCAAGTCTGATTTTTATTGCATCAGCACAGGCACTGAAAAGTTTCCATCCTCCATCTTCGTTGCTGGAAGTTTTTCTTGAAATGCTGGTGCCATCAATATTATTTGCATTGTTTTTCTATTATTTTTTTGTGGAAGAATCTGAGAAAGCACTTTTCAGAAAAAGATCTTCTTAAGTTTGCATCAGTAAAGGTTCCTTGTCATCTCGACCGAAGGGAAAGATCTCCGCAGGGTTTGAGATTTCTCCCTTCAGTCGAAATGACAGCAATGAGCTGGAAGTTTCCCCGAATTATTGAGAAGTTATAAATTTATTTGTTGACACATATTTTGCGCTGTGATAAATTTCAGTGTACGAATGCTAAGGAAAAAGCGGATTCTTTCCGAAGACAGGTTAATATGACATTCCTTCAGGGGAAATGAAAGGAGAAAAATATGTTTAAACGGCTGAGTACTTTACTGGTGGTTCTTTTCTTTCTAGGTCTTGTGGCAGGTGCATCTGCTCAGGATAAGGTTCTGTTACAGTATAGTCCAAAACCGGGTACCACCACGAAATATAAAATGAATCTTCAGGGGACAACGGTGGTAACGGCTATGCAGAGAGCTCAGAAGACTGAACTCAAAACTGACATGGGAATTGAGCAGAAGATTACCGGTGTTGATCCCAAGGGAAACATCGAGATGGCAACAACCATTACTGACGGAAGCATTACCGTTAATGGCACTCCAACACCTCTTCCGGCAGTCGGTCAGGTTATCAAAGTTAAAATGGCAAAGAATGGCGAAGTCATTTCTTCAGAAGGAATGGACAGCCAGACTAATTTCCAGAACATGCAGATCAAATTTCCCGAAAAACCCACCGGAATCGGTGAGTCATGGGAAGCCACAATCAGCCCGAATCCACAGCTTCCTATTCCGTTGAAGGTAAAATATACACTTCTCGGTTTCGAAACTGTTGATGGTTTTGATTGCGCAAAGCTCGAATCAGTAGTTACCACCGACAAGGGCGGCGCTGCAGGAAGTATTAACCTTAACGTTAAAGCAAATGGAAAAATCTGGTTTGCTCACAAAGATGGCATTATGGTTAAAAATGAAGTCATCTCCACAATGAACATGGTCATGGAAAATGACATGGGCGGTGGCAAGAAAGAAAAAATCGAAACCAGAATGAACCTTAAGCTTATCATGGGAATTGCTAAGTAAATTAACTTTTTAATAATAAAAAAAAAGCGAAAGCCATTGGCTTTCGCTTTTTTTTTTAGTATGAATTTTCTGAAAAAAGTGTTATAATACCGGGGTATTTCTAGGGTCTGCCCGTTGCGGCGATGCTTGGATATACGAATAATTTAAGGAGATTTAAAAAAATGTCTATCGAAAAAGAACAGAAGATCAAAGTAATTCAGGATTACAGACGAACTGAAAAAGATACCGGTTCGCCAGAAGTACAGGTTGCAATTCTTACAACAAGAATCAACAATCTCGCCTCCCATTTTGAAAAAAATCCAAAAGACCACCATTCAAGACGTGGTCTTCTTAAAATGATTGGTGCAAGAAAGCGCCATTTGTCTTATCTCAAAGACCGAAACTTCGAGGGCTATCAGGCTCTTATCAAGCGTCTCGGAATCAGGCGGTAAACGATGACAACAACGGGGTCAGAAAATTCCTTCTCAATTGTTGCGTGCAAGCTTGACAAAGGTGATCTAACTTTCGAAACAGGTTTGATGGCCGGACAGGCTTCCGGTGCCGTCGTGGCACGAATGGGTGATTCTGTAGTTATAGCAACGGTTGTAGCAGCAGCCGAACCTCGTGAAGGAATTGATTTTTTCCCTCTCACGGTAGATTATTTCGAAAAAACTTATGCCGCAGGGCGAATTCCCGGAGGGTTTTTCAAACGCGAGGGAAGACCGACAGGTAAGGAAATCCTGACCTGCCGTCTCATTGATCGGCCTCTCAGACCGATGTTTCCCGATCATTACTTCAATGAAGTTCAGGTTGTCATATATGTTCTTTCTTATGATCTGATCAATCAGGTTGACGTAATGGCTATGAATGCCGCATCCTGCGCACTTCTGATTTCGGAAATTCCTTTCTCAAAGCCAGTAGGTGCTGTGAGAGTCGGAAAGGTCAATGGTGCTCTGGTTCTGAATCCAACATGTGTTGAACTTGAAAACAGCACACTTGACATGATAGTGGCCGGCACAGAAGACGCAATAACAATGGTTGAATCAGGTTCAAAGGAAATCGGCGAAGACGAACTGGTAGAAGCACTTGCGTTTGCCCATTCAAACATTAAAAAGTTAGCAGCCACCCAGAAAGAACTCGCCGGAAAAGCAGGCAAGCCGAAACAGATCGTTACGCCACCTGCTCCTGACGAAGAATTGAGCAACCTGACAAAAGAATGTATCCTTGCTGACATAAAAGACGCATTGAATACACCTGAAAGAACAGCACGCAAGCAAAAACTTGTACAGCTTGGAAAAAAACTCAAAGATACTGTTCTCGCCAAATATGGCGAAGAAACAGGTGCGAAAAAATATTCTGCAGCAAAATTGCTTCTTGAAACAATGATCAGCAATGAAATGCGCTCAATGATTCTTAACGAAGCACGCAGAATTGACGGGCGCAATCTGACCAGCATCAGACCGATTACCTGCGCATCCGGATTCCTTCCGAGAACACATGGCTCAGCCCTCTTCACACGCGGGCAAACCCAGTCCCTCGGAGTAGTAACACTCGGAGCTGATTGCGATTCACAGACAATCGACGGACTTGATGAAGAATACAAAAAGCATTTCATTCTTCACTATAATTTCCCGCCATTCTCAACTGGTGAAGTAAAGCCGCTGAGAGGGCCGGGAAGACGTGAAATCGGTCATGGTGCTCTTGCTGAAAGAGCTCTTGCGCAGATCGTTCCGCCGAAAGATGAATTCCCCTATACTATTCGCGTAGTAAGTGAAATTCTTTCTTCGAACGGATCGTCATCTATGGCATCTGTTTGTTCAGGCAGTCTGGCAATGATGGATGCTGGTGTTCCGATGAAGTCGCATGTTGCCGGAATTGCAATGGGTCTTATCAAAGAAGGCGACAACTTTAAGGTTCTGTCAGATATCCTGGGCGACGAAGATCACTTCGGCGACATGGATTTCAAGGTTGCAGGAACTAAAAAAGGTGTTACAGCACTTCAGATGGATATAAAGATTGAGGGAGTAACTCTTGAAATCATGCGCACAGCTCTTGCGCAGGCTAAAGAAGGCAGATTCCACATTCTTGATATCATGGTAAGTTCGCTTGAAAAGCCCAGAACTGAGCTTTCACGCTATGCTCCGAGAATTATCACCATTGAAATTGATCCGGAAAAGATCAGAAACGTTATCGGGCCAGGCGGAAAGATGATCAGAAGAATTCAGGAAGAAGCAAAAGTTACTCTTGAAACTGAAGATGATGGCAAGATTAATATCGTCAGCGCTGATGCTGCAGCTATTGAAAAAGCCATTTTCATGATCAGACAGCTTACCGAAGACGCCGAAGTTGGAAAAACCTACACCGGAAAAGTGAAACGCGTCATGAAATTCGGAGCGTTTGTTGAAATTCTTCCCGGAATTGAAGGAATGGTCCATATCAGTCAGCTCGATCATGCAAGAGTTAACAAAGTCGAAGACGTAGTTAACATTGGCGATGAAGTAACTGTAAAGGTTCTCGAAATTGATAGCCAGGGCAGGGTAAACCTATCCCGCAAAGCAACAATGCCAGAACCGGCAGGTGGAGCAGCATCATCAGGCGGAGCCGCACCAGCAGCACCGTCAGGACCTCCAAGATTTAACAGAGACAACCCAGGCGGCCCACGTCGCAATTAACTACAGGTAAATAATATAAATAAAACGGTGCGAATATAATTCGCACCGTTTTATTTTTCTATCCTTACGGGCTCGCAGACAACAGAGATTGGAATTTCTTCCTGGTCCTCTCTGAGGTATTTCTTGTACAGATTCCATGAGATGTAAGTGAAAAAGACATCCATGGGAATCCAATATTCAGGCATCACATAATAATCGCCGGTTATTCCATTTCCAACCCCCGAGAAGGGAACTCCTCCTGAAATCATGTCGCAGATTACATGTAAAAAAACAGCGTAAACTGCAAGTACAGCAGTTGGAAATAACCTTCTCAACGGTTTAAGCCCAAATATCGGCAGAAAACTTGTACAGGCAAGAATAAACCATATTGTGTGAGTATAACTTGCGTGCCTTGCTTCCTGTGAGACATGGATAGACAGCATGTCCGGAAGCATGCCGAAAATGCTTGCAATTAGAAGATTGCGTGCAGTGAACAACTTCCCGAAGCCCGCCTTTTTACTCGCTATAGTAGCCAGAGCTCCGGTAATATAAGGCAGTGAGATGTGTGTACCAATAAGCATAAGTTTTTTGTATGAGCATCTCCATTTAAGTTACGTGGGTTATGTTTTTGCTGTCATTTCGACCGAAGGGAGAAATCTCGCATTTTTTTTTGATCTAACCTTTCGGAGATCTCTCTCTTCGGTCGAGATGACAATGAAAAGTTCGCACGAAGGGTGCTAATTTAAGTTATTTACCAGTGGATAGCAGACGAGAAGCGAGATGCCGGCGATTGCAAAAAGCAGGCCGGTAATGCAGAATCTGGCTACGACCTTTTGTTCGGGCCAGCCGCATAGTTCGAAGTGATGATGAATTGGGCTCATACGGAAAACTCTTTTCCCACCGGAATACTTGAAATATGAGACTTGTATTATTACTGAAAGAGCTTCTGCAACAAATATTCCACCGATAATGCACAATATGACTTCATTTCTCAGACATACTGCAGTTGCTCCAAGCGCTCCTCCCAGAGCGAGAGACCCGGTGTCACCCATGAAAACCTGGGCCGGATTAGCATTAAACCATAGAAAACCGAGACATCCTCCCATTAATGCTCCGCACAATACGGCCAATTCACGGCATTCTGGAAGATATGGCACAGAAAGTAACCTTGCAAACTCTGAATTACCACATATAAGCGATATAAATGCAAAAGCTGAAAAAGCAATAAAACCTGTTCCACCTGCAAGACCATCCAGGCCGTCAGTCAGATTTACTGCATTCGAGCTTCCGACAAGTACAAATGTTACAAATGGTATGTACAGCAATCCAAGATTGATCATGCCATAAAACGGCATGAAAACAGAACCTGATGTTATTGCCGCAGAGGTGTTTTCTGCAGAATTGAAAATTTGCGTATCATTCATTGAAAAGAAATACCTGGCTGCGATGCCGGTAAGTATTCCGATGGTGATTTGCCCGAAGAGCTTTTGTCTCGGAGTCAGCCCAAGAGAACGTGCTTTGAGAACTTTGGTCAGATCGTCCAGACCGCCGATAACTGCATTCGCAAACATTGCCAGAAACGCCGCCAGAAGCGGATATGTTGGTTTCGCAAAAAGTATGCACATAAGACAAACCGGCAAAAGAATCATTATTCCGCCCATTGTTGGAATACCGGCTTTTTTCTTATGCTCCTGAACGCCTTCTTCTCTGATACTCTGACCGATTTGTCTTCTTTTGAGTGCTTCCACAACATGCGGACCAATAATCAGAGTAAGAATAAACGAAAGAAAAAAACTCAACAGAAACCGCACCAGAATCGATTCAACATATAAAGTCAACATCTACATTTCCTTCAAAGTGTTTTAATGCAGGTCAATTCGAATCTGTGGCCAGACTTGTTTGCATATTGATTCAAAGTGCATTCCGCGACTTGCTTTCAGCAAAACGTTGTCGCCCTCTTCGAGCTGCAATTTGAGGTTGTCTGCGGCTGATTTCAGGTCCTTGAAATGAAAAACTTTCTTCATTCCGGAAGCTGATGCGCTTTCTGCAATGTGTGCCGATTCCTGACCGACTGCAACAAGCATGTCTATTTCGGATTCAGCGCAGGTCTTACCGATTTCGCGGTGATATTCCGTTGAAAATTCACCAAGTTCGCGCATGTCCCCCAGGACAGCGATCTTTCTTCCACTGCATGATGAAAGCCACTTTACTGCCTCGCGCATTGATGCCGGATTAGCATTATAGCAGTCGAGTATGACATTCATTCCGGCAATAGAAATTGTTTCAAGTCTTGCTGTAACTGGTTTGAACGACTCCATTCTTCGGATTGCACTGCTGAAACTGTTTCCTGCGAGAGTGCAGCAGGCTATTGCAGCAATAGCGTTCTGAATATTATGTCTGCCCGGAACCAGAAGGTTCACGGGTTGTACATTTTCCTCGAAATTAACTATTGCAGAACTGCCTTCAGTTGAATTAATGCAGATATCTGTTGCAGTTATATCATTGTCTTTCTTGAATCCAAATCTGAAAACTTTTGCCCTGGTTTTTTCCACGAGAAGTCCGCAGAATGGATCATCTCCCGGCAAGAACGCATAACCATTTTCTGATATTCCTTCAAGAATTTCTGATTTTGCATTGGCAATGTTTTCAAGGCTGCCGAGGATTCCAATGTGCGCAGGACCGATGTTGGTTATCAGCGCATCATCAGGTTTTGCAATTCCGCACAAAAACCTGATTTCGCCCGGATGATTCATTCCCATTTCAATTATTGCAACTTTTACGGAAAGAGGAATTCTCAGAATGCTCAACGGAAGTCCGATGTGGTTATTCAGGTTTCCTTTGGTGGAAAATGTCTCTTCAATACCGGAAAATAAATGGTACAGCATTTCTTTCGTTGTTGTTTTCCCGTTAGAGCCGGTGATTCCGATAAATCTTGCCTTATGACGGTTTCGGTGCCATCTGGCAAGATTTTGCAATGCAACAAGGGTATCTTTCACCTGAAAAACAGTTTTACCATTAGATTCTACTTTTTCTGATGCGATAATCGCTGAAGATCCGTTTTTCAGAGCATCGGCAATAAAATTATGACCATCAAAATTCTCACCCTTTATTGCAACGAACACATCCCCTGGCATTACTGTCCGGGAATCAATTGAAAATCCTTTGATTTCAACATTGCTTGTTTGAAAGGGCGCATTAAGATCGTTTGAAAGAGCTTCGCCAAGATTTCCTATCGTCCAGTCTGACATTTTTTCAACCCTCCAATAGTATCTACCCAATCTTTCGGGGTATGTGTTTCATTTTTTGCTGTCATTTCGACCGAAGGGAGAAATCTCGCATTTGAGATCTCTCACATTCGTTCGAGATGACAATGAATAAAGTATTTCCCCGCAACAAATGACGCATCCACCAAATCTGACAACCATTTTGAGATCTCTCCCTTTGGTCGAGATGGCAACTGAATAAAGCGATTCCTCCCTGATTATTGAGAAGATTTCTCCAATACTTCTCTGGCAACTTTTCGGTCGTCGAAAGGAATCGTGTGATCTGAGAATATCTGCCCGGATTCGTGGCCCTTTCCGGCGATAAGTACAATATCCCCCGGATGAGCCATATTTATGGCCGTTTCAATCGCAGACTTTCTATCCGGGATTTTGTGAACCACAGCACGGTCAACAGGATGAATTTTGTCTATTCCTGCAGATATTTCTGAAATAATTTTTTCAGGGTCTTCTGAACGCGGATTATCGCTGGTAACAATAACAACATCTGCAAGAGATGCTGCAATTTTTCCCATAATTGGCCTTTTTTCATGCGATCGGTCGCCGCCGCAGCCAAATACAGTGATAATGCGTTTCTCAGTCATTGCTCTGGCAGCTTCAATGACATTTTTCAGGGAATCAGGCGAATGTGCGTAATCTACAACAACCATGAGGTTTTTTGTGTTTGATATTGTTTCGAATCTTCCGGGAACATTTGTGACTTTTTCAAGTCCGTAAGCTATTGTTTCAAGGTCTATTCCGGTAGAATGTGTAAGTGTTGCACTGAGAAGAGCATTTTTCAGATTAAATGGCCCGGGAAGGTTTATTGAAAGCGGGAATGACTTGCCTCTGTGCATTATAGAAAACTGCGTTTTCGTCGGTGAAAATGAAATGTTATGCGCAAAAAAATTGGCTGATTGATTTGAAACACTTACTGTAACAATGTTTTTCCCGGCGCTTTTGCAATCTTCAGCGAGTTTTTCACCCCATTCATCATCAATGAATACTACAGCCGGGCTTGAATCTGGAAGCAATTCAGTAAAAAGGCGTTTTTTTGCTTCAAAGTAATCCTGCATTGTTGGATGAAATTCAGTATGTTCGAGTGAAAGATTTGAAAATCCGGCGGCAGACAATGCAAGATTTTCAACTCTCCATGTTTTCAGGGCATGTGAACTGACTTCCATGACACCTGATCTGACATCTCTTTTAAGGCATTCATCAAGAAGCCTGAAAATTTCGACAGACTCTGGAGTTGTATTTTTTGCCGGTCTTTTATCGAACCAGAGGTCATATTCAACTGTTCCAAATCTGAAAGCCATTCCAAAATGGCTTTTGAGTATAGACTGTATCAGATACGAGGACGTAGTTTTTCCTTTTGTACCAGTGATTCCAAAAATGGTTGCCTTTCGATCCGGATGATCAAAAAACTTCGAAGCCACTTCTGAAAGAGCTTTTCTTGCATTGGGAACACGTATACATGGAACATCAGTTTGCTGTGGGACTTTTTCACAGATAACCGCGCAGGCACCTTTTCTGATTGCCTCATTTATAAATTCGCTTCCGTCTGCTTTTGCACCCGAAAGCGCAACAAAAAACGCTCCACGTGTGACATTTCTGGAATCACATGTAACGTCATACACCGCAGCATCTCTGTTGTTTTGGATTTCCAGAATGTCGGAAGGCAATATTGATTGGAGATTTTTCATCGTAGTACCTTTCTTAAATAAACTCATGTTCCGTCGGGTGAAAATTTTACTGTGATGGGCGAATTTAATATGTTATTTGAGCCTGCTTTGGGTGATTGGTCAACTGCGACACCATTTCCGACAAGTTGTACCGGCAGGTCAAGGTTCTTTGCCATACTTGCAGCCTCTTTTAGAGTAAGCCCTTTAAAATCGGGAATAACATCAACTTTGGGATGAAAATTTTTCTGGGAATCTGGTGGAATGAAGTCGTTAAGCGATACAGACTTTGTCTGAGACGCGGTTTTTTCAGGGGTTTTTGAAGCATTCTTCTGATCAGGCAGCTTTGCAACAGAAATTTTGGTTTGGGATGCATTCAAAGTTTCTGTTGCGGTTTTAGAAGCATTTTTTGCAGGAAATTCGGGTGGAACTTTGAGATGCTTGAGAATTCTATCTGCAATTACTGAAAAAACCGGAGCAGCGACTTTGCCGCCGAAAAGTGTTTTTTCATCGCCTTTCGGTTCATTTGCTGCAACAAACAATACAAAACGCGGGTTATTTGCCGGAACAATTCCAATGAATGAAGTAACCACTTTATCCTGAAAATATCCGCCTGCCGGGTTGGCTTTCTGAGCGGTGCTGGTTTTTCCTCCGGCACTGTATTCTTCAAGTTTTGCAAGTTCCCCGGTACCGTTATCAACAACACCTTGAAGCATCTTTCTAAGTTTTTCAGCAAGTGATTTTGAGAATACTTTTCTCTGTTTTTCAGGCTCAAAATCTTCCCTTATATCACCATTCTGAGAAACAATTGATTTGATAAGGTGCGGACGCATTACCCAACCGTCGTTTGCAATAGCGCTGTAAGCTCTGACTAGCTGCATTCCGGTAACAGCTATTTCCTGACCGAAACAAAGAGATGCTGCTGAAAGCCCCGACCACCTTGATGGCGGATAGAAAAGCCCCTGTGATTCCGATGGTACTTCAAGTTCTGTCGGTGCTCCAAATCCAAGATCACGATAGAGTTTGTACAACTGCCTTGATTCTACCATCTGAGAAATCTGTACCATGGTTGAGTTACAGGATTCCGCTATTGCTTTGAAAATATCAATAGAACCATGACTTCCATGGCATTTTATTCTTTTTCCCATTACTTCAGTGTGGCCAACGCAGTTGAAGTGTGTTGAGTTTGTGATTTTACCTGTCATTATTCCAAGTGCAGCCGGGAAGATTTTCATGCACGAACCAGGTTCAAAGAAATCAACAACTGAACGATTGCGATGGCTGTCAGCGGGCGAGTCTGAGTATTTGTTAAGATCATAATTCGGCAGACAAGCCATTCCAAGAATCTCGCCGGTGAATGGGTCCATTACGATTGCAGTTGTATCAATTGGCTGATATTTTTTTACAATTGCCTGAAGTTCAGTTTCAAGAATATGCTGAATCATTGAATCTATTGTGAGAATAACATTTGATCCGCCGGCAGGAGCTTTAAGAATTTTTGTTCCCTTCGCGTCTTCTTCCCCATAGCTGACACCGCCCTGAACCGCCATTCCAGGGTAACCTCTCAAAGTACGGTCAAACTTCAGTTCAAGACCTTCAAGTCCGGTTCCATCGCTGCTTGCGAAGCCGATCAAGTTCGATGCAAGCCGATTTTGCGGATATACTCTCTTGTAATTTTCTTCAAGAATAACTCCGGGTATTTTCAATGCAGATATTTTTACTGCCACAGGTTGGTCTATATTCTTATGTACCGGGACATAACCCCTTCTTTTAGATATTTTTTCCATAATCTGTTCTCTCGAAAGAGGAAGAAAGGGAGCAAGCAGGTTCACAGCTTCTTTTGTCGACTTTAATTCAGGGGTATATACATAAAGAGTGTAAGTCTCCACGGAAATTGCCAGTTCGTTTTCATTTCTGTCGAGAATCGCACCGCGTTTTACATCAATGCTGCGCTTACTTAAATGGTTGTTTTCTGAACGCTGTGTCCAGTCATCGAATTGAATAACCTGCAGATAGAAAAGTCTTAGAAGATAAATGCAGAGAAGAAATGAGAATGAAAGGAAAAGGCAGATAAGCCGGAATGTTCTTGTTCTGAGCGTTTTGATTTTCATAGCTTTTCGACGATTCGTAATTTGGCAGATCTGCTTCGTGGATTGAATTTTTCTTCTTCTTCAGTTGCCACAAGTGGCTTTTTTGTCAGAATTTTTACTATGGCAGTATTTCCGCATCTGCATTCGGGTAAACCTGGCGGACAAAGGCATTTGCCAGATGCTCTGATAAAAATATTTTTTACTATGCGATCTTCAAGTGAGTGAAAAGAAATGACAGAAAGCCTTCCACCTGGGTTCAGGCACTTTATTGCTGATTCAACGGCATTTTCAACTTCAGAAAGTTCATCATTTACTGCTATTCTAAGTGCCATGAATACCCGGGTTGCCGGATGAATTCGGGAATTGTTTTTTGCAGCAGGCGGCATGGCCGAAATAACAGCATTTGCAAGTTCAAGTGTTGTTTCAAACTTCTTATTCTGGCGCAGATATACGATTTTCGATGCAATTCTTCGTGAAAACTTCTCTTCGCCATAGTTATATATAATATTTGCAAGTTTTTCTTCGTTAAGAGTGTTTACCAGATCGGCGGCTGTTTTAACTGTTGTTCTGTCCATTCGCATATCAAGCGGACCATCGGAGGAAAATGAAAATCCTCTGTGAGCGTCATCAATTTGAGGTGACGATACTCCGAGATCAAGCAGAATGCCGTCCGAACCTTTTAATTCAAGTTTATCCAACACATCTCTGATCATAGATGCTTCAGCGTGAAAGGTTTCGATTTTGGAATGTCGGTATGACAACGGTGATTTTAAAATTTCGCTGTCTCTGTCTATTGCAACGATCTTTCTTATTCCGGGAAACTTCTCAAGCAGCAGCTTTGAATGGCCCCCAAGACCGAAAGTTGCGTCAACAAAGACCATTCCAGATGAAGGGAAGCCCAATTCGAGGAATTCCTGCGCCAGAACGGGAATGTGATTGTAATTATCAGTTGCCATTGACTTTGTAATAATCAGACATTGGAATAAAACAGAGCTGTTTTGGAAAAATCATGCCAAGATCTTCTCTTGCAAGTTTTTCTATTCTGCTTATGGACTGAAGTTTCGATATGCTGGCTTTCAGGACAGCGATATTGCTTTCAAGGCCTGAGGTCTTTTTTGAAAGTTCCTGCAGGCGCCACTTTACTTCAACTATTTTAGTTGACTGCCAGACATACATTGTAAACATAAGGCTGAGAAGAATGATTGCGGTCATATAAAGCCTGATCAATCTTCTTTTTTTTCCGTCCTGATCAATTGGTTCCGGACGCCAGTTCTGATTGTTAAATGTAATAGTAGACTTTTTCAATTTCAACTCTGATTAATAAAAAAATTTCCCACTAGAATCTTCGGCATTTTGCTTAGAATACTGAAGGACAAAATTATCTGTCAATGGTACCATGCTGACGGGAAAATTCCAATAGGGAACGAATATTTTTTTCAAGATGTGAAATTGATTTTCTTTGCGTTTCTGGAAGCGTCTCAATTAACTTCAGCGCATCGTTTGCTTTTGATGATCTGTTTTCTATTGACTTCTGTAATTTTTTTGTAATTCTGTCAGATAGACCAGATATCATGTCAACATTGTTCTGAAGGTTCATTGTTGAGAAATTTGGATACAGCGATCTTCTTTCTGAAGCAGCCGAAAGGTCAAGAATTTCCTGGTTAATTGTTGGAATCATGAAAGATTTAATTTTTCCCAGGACTGTCGCTCGCTGCTGTGCTGAGTTTATTCCTTCGAGTCCGAATGAAAACAGCATTACTCTGAAACCATCTACATAAGAGATTGCCGCGCCTCCGGCTGCTTTAATGCCTCTGGTTGCTCCGTTTGGTTTAATATCCGGACCATTCATTGATTTATGGTCCACCAGGTCTCTGGCACCCGGTTCGTATTTCATTATCATCTTTCCACCCGTGACGGTGTTTATTTCATCGGGCCATTTTTGATTATTTGCACCATCTCCGCCATAAATCTGAAAACTGTTTCCTCCAAAGAAACCGTCAACTCCAGATACAACGTGAATATTCGTGTCATCCTGGACAAACGAAGCCCGGCAGAAATCTTTCAGGAACGGAGATTCTCTAAGAGAATAAGCCAGATCCTGGCCTGTCAGAACAAGCCTTCCGCCTGATTTCAAAAATGCTGATAGTGCATCTATTTCTTCCTGAACAAGCTGTTGCTGATTCGATGAATCCTGCACCGATACAAGAATCCAGCCGTTCAGATAGCGCTTGAGCATTTCAGTTTTAATATTCCCGTCAATCATTCTGTCCCATGTGTCGAATGCTATTTTTGCATCTCTGAGCGAATCCTGGAGAGTCGGCGCAGCCGGGGAAAAAGCATCGGTAAAAACAAACAGAACCTGTTCGTTAGTTTCAAAGCCTTCCTTGACATAAAAAGTTGTCTTGTATGTTGACAATGGAACATTTTCACCTGAAAGAGAAAAAGTAAGAACAACTTGAGTGTTAACAGGAGTCTCGGGTGAGACATTGAAGGTTCCGACGCTGATCGTAATTTCTTTTCCGGGGGCAGGAATCTCGAGAAGTGACATTGCAACTTTATCAAGGTTTAGATAGTTGCTTTCTGTGCTGTATTGAACCTGAACTTTCTGTGTTTTCAATTTTCCATGATTTTTGAGAACAAATTTTATTTCGATGTCCTCGCCAGGAGTGATGCGCCCGTCATGATTTGAATCAGCAAGAATCACCTCTTTGATTTTTAAATACGCAAGGTTAGGTGTTTCAAGTTCATCAAGAAAAGCCTTCCATTTGAATTTCTTTGAGAACCCGAGCGAATTATAAGCTTTTTTCAATTCGGTATATGAATTTCTTTCAGGCAAAAACAGCGCCAGACCTGAGAGTGCGTTGTATTTATCGCCTGTGCTGGAACATGCAACGATAAACCCATTTCCGGAAGTATCAGCAAGTATTTTCAGTAATTCGTCTGCGGCATCTTTTACTGACTGGCTCTGAACTTCTTTGCTGACATTACGTGCAAAATCAGCTATATCAGCGTAATCCTTGTAGAAATATTTGAAAGAATTTTCGCGGGCACGGTCAATTGCGTTTATTTCAATTATTCCGCTTGCCAGTGCAGATGAAAAGTTGCTGAGCGAATCAGACACTGCCTGAATTTTTGATAGATCAAGGAGTGAGAGAATTACCGAAGTATTGCCCTGGGAGCCGCCGTTGTATGAGGCGGAATAAGAATTCACTATTATTTTTCCTAATTCTTTACCATCTATGGTTGGTTTTGCTGCAAGGTTTCCCATGATTGCATCAAAAGGCCATCCACGATCAGGCTCAAGGTCAGGTGAAGCAACCTGATATTTTGCGTAAGGTGCGACTTCGTGTGCAACTTCAAGCATCTGCATCAGACATGCATCAAAACCGAAAAAATCAAGAGGTTTTCCAAGAATCTGGGTAACAGATTTGAGTGTTTTTCCCAGGGTTGGAATATTCATGGAAGTTGATGTCGTATCATCGTAGGAAATGTTGTACGAAATCGTGTTTATAACTTTCTGAAGTTCAGGAATCAGATGAGTTTCTGTTGTGTTTCTCGGACGGTCAGAGTTGTCATCTGAGGAAACTGGCGCATTTCCAAATTCCGTTCCTGCGGGGAAAGTGAATAATCCCGCTGAATTTTCCACTTCAGCGGGGCTTCCGTCAGGGTTTATCTTTTTCCAGCCAGTTCCATGGTTCCATAATATCAGAGCATATTTTTCTGCCGGATAACTTGCTTTAGTCCATTTTACAAAGTCGATAAGAGCCAATGAAGTTGCAGAATCAATTTCCCCGAGATCCTGGACTGCCGGGGAAGTTACTTTTGTCGGCTGATTATCTTTAACAATTAAAAAGCGTTTGCAGCCAGACCATTTAAAGTCTGTTGCTGAAGAAAAATTTCCAGATCTATCTAATTGAACAACAATGTTCAGATCTTTCGTTGAGCCAACTGATTCGAGTTCATTCAGATCAGCTTCGGTGTTCTTTTCCAGGTTATTATCAGCAGCCATGAATATCATTACTGTCCATTTTCGGACAGCGTTTTGCGAAGAAGTGTTATTTGACGAGGGCATGGAAACAGATGATGACGCCGTTGATGTCCTTCTTGCAGGCGCAGCAGAGAGAATTTGTGCAGAAAAAATTATTGCTGCTAATAAACAGGCTATTCTATAAGGTCGAACTGTCATTTTCTTCTCCCCAAATTCATCGATGATATCACTCAATTATATCTGCCAGATAAAAATGTGTCAAATAAGCAATTTTTTTCAGCAAATATAGGTTTGAATTCCAATGTGCCTTTGAACAAACCTGTCATTTGGACCGAAGGGAGAAATCTCGTATTTTTTTTCTAACCTTTCGGAGATCTCTCCCTTCGGTCGAGATGACAATAAATAGTTCTCTTTGAGGACGAGAATTTAATTGTACAGAATTTTTCATTTTAGTTATGCATGTTTCCGAAACTAATAACATGAATTCAATCAGTCTCGTAATTTTTCAGATCTCATCTTTAAATCTTAATCTGCGAAATCTGCGGACAGCTTTTATTTTTTATCTTGATGGCATTGAGGTCGATGGCTTTGGCGAGAGACAATATTTTGTACAGTATGTGTGAAGAAAACTTCAACTGTTGTCGATATGATTGCATCGTTGAAAGGGGGTGGTTACAATGAAGGTCCTGGCAACAATTCTTGTTCTCATGACCAGCATATTTGGCTTTATCTGTTCGTATGATTTCGCCTATAAAAAAATAGCGTCTATTCTGAAATCAGATCAGCCAAAATCTGAAATGGTTGTAACCGCCAGGGCAAAATAATCAGCTCTGGGTTAAACTTCATCAGGGGGGGCATAACGCCCCCTCTTGAATTTTAGGTGTTTTAAAATTGCTCTACTTATGATAAATTAAAACCTAAATTTCCAAAGACATGCATTTGAGAGGTTTTGGTAAAAGTAGGGCAGATGAAATACATCGTTTTTTCCATGGCGGCAGTTTTTGGGGTGCCGATAATGACCGCGCTTGGACTCAGCTTCAGCTTTTTCCGTCAGCTTCTGATGGCAGCGCTTGTTGCATCGACTGCGCTTGGGCAAAAGATACGCATAAATTTTGTTTCGTACGAATTATACCGAGGTCCTGATCGCGGGTTCGAGTTTGCAGCAACTGATCTCATAGGGCTTGCAATAATATTAGTAATACTGATACGCTCACGAAGCAAAATAAGCTGGTTTCCCTCGAATATAACATGGATATTTCTGTTTTATTTATCTTCATTCTTTTCAGTCATAAATGCTCCAGAGCCTCTTTTTTTCGGATTTTCGATTCTTAAACTCTCCAGATCTGTTGTACTTTTCTGGTGTTGTGTGAATTATTTCAGAACTGAAGAAAATATAGACGGGCTATTTTATGGAATGGTATCAGCATCGCTGATTGTTACCTATTTTGCATTTATTCAGAAGTATCTTTTCGGAATTTATCGTGTTCCAGGATCTTTTGACCATTCAAACACTATTCCGCCATTCCTGAACATGATGTTGCCAATAATAATCATCTGGAGCTTAACAGATGAGTCTTTTCCCTTCTGGAAAAGAGTTCTTGGTGTTGTTTCCATTCTTGGATCAATATTCTCTGTTGCTTCCACATTTTCCAGAGCAGGATTGGCTTTATCGCTTGCCTGTGTAGGTGCATCTCTTCTATATGTGCTTATTAAAAAGCCATCTTTTCGCGTATATGTTTTTTCCGGATTCCTTGCTGTTGCCGTCATAGCAGGCATGATCAAAGCTGCTGACAGTTTTCTTGAGCGAATCAGAACTGCTCCGAAGTCATCTGAGGAAGCACGTGATGAATTCAACGAAGCGGCAAATAAGATGGCAAAAGATTATTTTTTTGGAGTTGGATTGAACAACTACTCTGTTGTACTCACCAGAGTTGAAAAGTATCGCGAAAATGTTGAGGTTATGGCAGGCGAAGAAGAGGCTGGAGTGTGTCACCACATTTATTGGCTGACAGCTGCTGAAATGGGCTTTCCTGGTCTGATTATATTCATAATTATGATTGGTCGGTTCTGCTGGCTATTTTTATATTCGTCTGTCTGTTCTAAGGAACTTCCATGGCTGCTTACAGCTGGAATTCTGATAGGACAATCGTCGCTTCACCTGAGCGGATTCCTTGAGTGGGCGTTCAGACAGACGCCGGTATTAAACCTCTTCTTCATTCTAAGCGGAGCAGCAATCGGAATAATCGACAGACCACAGATAGAAGAAGATGACGAGTCTGCTTATTCAGATCTGGATGATGAGTTGTATGAAGATTCACAATATTATTGAGTTTATGTAACTGCTCAACAATTCGGAACAAGTGCTTTGTATTTTTCTGTCATTTGAAATCTTGCTTTTATGGAGATCTCTCATAATTCCTTTTTCCGATAAGCTTTTTCATACAGTGCCACTTTTTCACACCTTCTATGTAAAGTGGGTAAAAGCCCCAAATTAATTAGTAGATAAGAGTTTCTCAGGAAATGCAAAAAGAGGGGGATTAGCTCCCCCTCTCAGTTAATCGCATTGTTTAAATCTGATTATGAACCTTGAAGCGATATATCGATCGTATAAATAGTGTTGCCATCTTCCGGAATTGTAACATTCGCTTTCTCAGAGTGCAGGTAACCGCGACGGGTATTAATTACATAGAATTCCAGTGCATAACCTGTGATTACGCCGCTGAAATAGGCTTCTGCGTGATAATTACTTCCTGCAACGTCAACGTAAGGTACAATATCTTTTCCGCCTTGTCGTAAGTATACCCTGATAATTTCGCCAGTGTCTACAGTTGAGGGTTCTGGTGGTTCAGCAAGAGGCTTTGGAGCTGTTCCGGTTATGATAACTCTGACATCGCGGCGAATTGGGTCAATGTTTTCAAAGTTAGCATCAATTCCAGCTATCGTTCCGGACGGACGCTGTTTTGGAATACTGACAGCCTGATTGATGGTAATAATGTCGTATCCGCGAAGTTTACATTTTACAGCAATATTTCCTACAGAAACTGGAATTCCAGGAATTGTGTATATGACATTTCCAATACTTCCGCTTGTTCCTGCTGCTGGTGCCTGTGCAATAGCGCTTGCAGTTGCAACAACTTTACCAGCTGATTCTGCCCACACAACCGGGCTTGCTGCTGTCCAGTTGGTAATTACGTGTCCGGGAAGATTTCTCAAAGTTCCCTGAACTGAAACTGTGAGCGGCTGCATTTTAATTACGCCCATATCATAAGGTGTATTGCTTATTTTGATGCCCGGGTCAGGTGTAATATAGGTCTGGTAATTATCGCAGGTGATACGATAAAATCTGTCGCCAGACTCAAGACCAGACCACCCATTTTCCTTGAAAGTCTCAGCGGTATCAAAGTTTTTATATCTTGATGGACTGATCTGTGTAACAGTGAAATCCATGAGAGGGGAACCTGTAATAGCATCAACAGGATATCCTTTAAGAGTGCCCTTTACTGTCTGACCAGTTTTTGTCATAAAGATCATCGGAGCATTTACTGTTTCGCCGTTGCCGACCCAAACAGCATCAATTGTTCCGGAAGCTGCCCAGCCATATTTTTCCACTTTGAGATTCCATTGGGCCGGACCATTTGAGGGCGGATCAGTAGTAATGGAAAATTTTCCATCACCGTTGGTCGTTGTTTCCCGGGCCTCATGATTCGGACCTTGAGCAACAACCCAGACATCTGCTATGGGAGTGTTTTTGTCATAATCCAGTACAACACCTAAAATAGTTCCATTCTTTGCTCCAAGTGAGCCCTTTTCACAACCAGTGAAAATGAAACTGGCTAATGCAAGCATTGTGACCAGAAAAATCCGATAGCTGTTTCTCTTATTGTACTTCTTTTCCATGGTGCCTCCCATGTTCGATAAAATGTTAACAGTAATAATCTTTTCACAGAAGCATTCTAAACCTCTGATCTATCAAACCTCATTATCGGCAAATCAGTTCTGATTTATTACAGTTAAAAGCCGATAGATTATTTATAAGAATATTTAAATTTTCCGCTCAAATTTTTAATTTTTTCAAAAGTTAAAATTAAACCTTTTAGAACAAGTTTCCGATAAGAAACCAGGGTATTTTTTACTGATTGCCAGGAGGCTTAAAATGAATCTTATACATCGCACCGCAGGCGGTTTAAAAATAATAACGGTTTGTCTGCTGCTAATTTTAATACTTGGCGGTTGCGAGAAAGGAACACTCGGTGTGAAGGGCGGATCTGTGTCAGGCTATATACTTGACAGCAGAACGCTTGCCGGCGTTTCAGGAGTTAGTATAACGGCTGAAACCGGTGCGGGCGATTCCAAGGTGAATAAAATCACTTACTCGGATTCTAATGGAGGATACTACTTCAGTGATCTCAGAGCCGGTGAATGGGTGATGTCATTCGACAAGGTCGGTTATCAGCCTGTTTATACCGATGCGACCTATACTGTTAAAGTTGTGGTTGTAAACAACGAACACAGAGTGGCTCCGGAAATTAGAATGGTTCAGAATTATGTGAATCAGTATGTGACTATTAAAGGCATTCTTAAAGATGCGAAAAATGGAACTCTTATTAATCTTGGCGTAGCTCAATTTGTTTTTGAAAATCAGGTGTTCAATAATCGCGTTCCAAGCGAATTTCAAACTGGTTTCTCGGTGCCGGCTGTAAATGGAGGTATGAATGTCAGCATAAAGGTAACAAATTACGAAACCTATACAACTGTTATCAATAATGCTGTTACAGACAGAGATCTCGGGGTAATAATGCTTCAGCCGATGAGTTACAAGGTTGTGGGTGTCTGGAAGGATGTTCCGGGATGGGTTTTCCAGGAAGCACCGACTGCTAATATTTTTGCATATTCTGGAAACAGGGTTGTTGCAACAACATCCTGCACAATGAGTCAGCAGTCATTTGAACTGACAGGAATTCCGATAGGAACATCTGTAACAATAGATGCACAGATAAAAGGATTCAGGATGAATGGTCCTGTCCCGGTGACACCCAATAGTGATTTTCAGGGAATTATTTATCAGAATCTGTCACTCAAATCAAACTTTTCACAGATTCTGCGTGATGTAAGGCTCGTAGTGAATGGAAATAATATCGGACTCAACGAACGTATCGGAGGTTATTGCAACGAAACTGGAACTGTTTGGCCACAAACAATTGTTACTGGAGGAATTTTGAGTTCTCCCAGAGTGGTTGACCTCGGTGTGAACCAGGTCCCGACGGGATATACTCTGACTTTTACAGGTTTCAACGTGGATGATGGTACAATTGGTACCAGCAGGGTAATTATCAACGATGACGGTGTTGATCCGCAGATCGTCACTGTTCAGGTCAATTAGGAGAGTAAATTATGGGTTTTTCAAACCTATCAGGAGGTCGTTATATGCGTGATGTCCGTGTGTGGGGCGGTTGGTTATTGATCGTCCTGGGTGTTACGGTTCTTATGACAATCGGTTGCGAAAAAGGTGCAAACGGATTGAAAACAGGAATTGTTATGGGAAGAATGGTGGACGCGACAAAGCGCGACACGGGAATTGCCGGAGCCAGGGTTCAGTTGTCTTCCAAGACAGCCTTGACATCGGGCGGCGGAGTTGCTCTCGGTCAGCAGATGGTTGTTACAACCGATGCGAACGGATATTTTTATATTGAAGGTATCCGGCCTGATGCGATGACGATGTCAGTTATCCATTCCAACTACAAGGCTTACAGTTATCCGAATACCGGAAATGCTTCAGGTACAGGAAACACTGGCGATCCGGGAACTTCTCCAAGCGCTTCGAACCAGGATATCTGGGTTACAAGCAACGCAGTTGTCGAACTTGGCGATCTTCCAATGGAGCCGAAGACTTCCAAAATTCCAGAAAATGATATTGTCGTAAAATTATTCCTGCGTGATACAAAGACAAGAGACCTGATTGATCAGTTACCTATAACTCCTATCTCTGGTGAACTTGTTTCTGTAAGCATAGACAATATTCAGCAGCCTCTGAGAAGCGCACAGTATCTTCGTGAAACAGGTATAACTCTTACACCTCAGGAAAGCGAATATAACATTACCATTACAATAGAAAGCGCTACTGCCGGTGAACCAAGAAGATTCCTTATCAAAGATCTTGTAGTTGCCGGAAATAGAAATTCAAGCATTGATGTATATCTTGATCCGCTTTCATACAGAGTTACCTGCCGTTTCCTCAATTGCCCCGCATATATAAAAGGTGGCATGGTAAATATTTATGCCGAACTTAATTACAAAGATCCGCAGGGAAACGAAGCCAGAAAAATTATTGCAACTCATACTGTTGATACCGTTGATATCTGGCGGAACAGCACTCTCAATTTGCCCGCAACCGTTGATCTTCCGGAAATTCCTCTTCCTGCCGACCTGAGATTTAATCTGCTCGGTTATGTTGATGAAGTCGTCAGCATTCCACTTTCAGCAGGAACACAGGGTAATATTCGCGTAGATGTAGATTTCATGGGCAATAACTCAGCTTATCATCTGAACCCGGCAAATAATGCTGTAAAGCGCATTGATGTCGGTACCGACAATCAGAGAATTATTGAAACCAGAGCCGCCTATAAATCTGATCAGGCCTCAGTCATGTTGTTCGACAACCGCCTTATGAGACCAACTGTTGTTACATGGGCTGGTCCGCATTGGTATCCGCTCAAGGGCGATGATGCAACTGCCAAAATTTGGGTTTATTCAAATGGATGGGATGGTGGTAATGGTATCGTATTTGATTACAATACGGGCGGTGGCACAGGTTTTGTGAATACCGAACAGCTTGTTCCGGTTGGTTATACTTTTGGAGCCGCACTTACAATTCATCATGATCCATCAGGAACAAATCCTGATAACCCGGGAACGGCTTCAGGTTCATATACTGTCACAAAAGACGAGGTTCTGGTCGCACCTGAAGAATCTGGCGTGCCATTGACTTATCTCGATTATCTTGACAGAGGTGCAGGCATTGCAAATGCAGCAAGAACATTCCTGCTGGTTCACTTCACTGCTAAGAACGAGAGCAACTGATCTAAATATCTCTCAATAACAGATACGACACAAAGACCGGCCCCAAGCCATCTCTTGTGTCGTATTTTTTGTTATATAAAGCATCATTAATGCGTTCATGCTATTTAACGAGTTTAATACGGTAAAGCCAAATTATAATCCAAAACAGAAACCTCATATTTATCAAACGCGTAACTTGACATAATCTGATCGCTATGGTTAGACTGAACGTAGTGCCCGTGTTTTGATCTGAAAAACGGTCACTTTTGCTGGAACGGCCGGTCAATAATTCTGAAGCGTTCCAACGGTCGCGGACAAGCCGCAAAAACGACTTGAGAGTTAGATATAATATTGAAAATGAATGGAGACTGTTTTCAATGCGAATTTACTTTGATAGCTGTTGCCTGCAACGACCTTTAGACGATCAAACACAACCGAGGATCAGGGTTGAATCAGAAGCAGTCTTAGCATTGCTGAGTGCAGTTAAATCTGGGGATATTATCTTATTAAATTCTGAAGCACTTGAATATGAGATGAAGCGAATTCCAGATGAAACACGACGCACCGAAGTTATAGCTGTTTTAGCTCTGGCGAAAGAGCGTTTGGAATTAACTGATACAGCAGAACTTTTGGCTGAATCATTGGAAACAAAAGGACTGGCAGCAATGGATGCAGTTCATATATCTCTTGCATCAATGGCAAAGGCGGATTTTTTTACTTCCTGTGATGATAAACTTCTAAGAAAGGCACTATCTGTAACAGGTCTAGACTGCAAAATAATCTCAGTACTTAATCTTATTTCCGAGGTAATCAAATGACAATAATTCAACCAATTTCTAGTATAACTCAACGTGCTACAAATACTTTGATTAAGGAGCTTGGAATTGTCGATACAATTCGTTTTTTGAACCAGTTCAGGGCTGGTACAGGAAACTATACTGAAGAACGGCACCAATTGTTTAAAGATATGTCTGTTAAAGAGATCATTCGTGAGATTAAGGCGCAACGAAGTGAAGATACCGGCAATTCGATTGTATAACTGATTCTATTATTTTTCGTCGATTTTTGAGGCTGAAAGGGCGCGTTCGCTTGCCCAGCTTTTGATGAATTTTATCTGTTCGGCCATTGTACGTGATAATGGAACAGTGTTTCTGATAATTGCGTACAAGTCATCCTGGCACATTTTGCGATTATTGTGGAAAGCGTTTATCATGGCTGCTTCGACTGCGTGTTCAATTTCTGCGCCGTTCCAGAATTCTGTGGCAACGCTCAGCATGCTGAAATCATACTCTGCCGGGTCGCATTTTCTTTTCTTGAGATGAACTTTCAATATTTCTTCACGATCCTGGTCAGACGGAAGGTCAATGAAAAAAACCTGATCAAATCGTCCTTTTCGAATTATTTCTGCCGGAAGCAGGTCAATGCGGTTAGCAGTCGCTGCGACGAAGACATCTGATTTTTTTTCCTGCATCCAGGTCAGGAAGGCTGAAAAGATGTGAGAGCCGGTCGAGCCGTCTTTTGCTGTCGAAGAGCTGATTCCGCCTTCAATTTCATCTATCCAGAGTATTGCCGGAGCAACAGTTTCTATTGTACGTATCGCTCTCTGAAAAGTGGCTTCAGGCGTTCCGTGCATTCCGGAATAAACATTGTTCATATCAAGTCTGAAAAGGGGAAGATTCCACAAAGAACTTATTGCTTTTACTGAAAGAGATTTTCCGCAGCCTGAAATTCCCATCATCAGAAGACCGCGCGGAGGTTTCAAACCGGCTTCAACTGCTTCTGGAGAAAAAAGCTGTTTCCTCTTCATAAGCCATTCTTTTAAACCGGCCAATCCGCCAACATCTTTGATGTTCGAATCTGCTCTTACATATTCCAGAATGCCTTCTTTTCTTGTGAGCTGTTCTTTTTCGGAATAGAAAAGACTTATGACAGAATTATCTATTTTTGGCCTGTTCCAGAAAATTTTGTTCAGAATAGAAACCATTTCATTTGTAGTGAAACCCTGAAGAGCTGTAACGATATTGGTAATATCAGTGGGTTCAAGAAGGTTTTCAGTGCCTTTGCGTAATGAACCTGAAAGATATTTTTCAACTGTCTCTCTTATTTCCACCGGATCAGGAAGATTGAAAAACAGAAGGTGAATGTCTTTTCTGATTTCAAGTGGAATGGCTATTTCCGGACCGGTGAGGAACAAGAACTTTCTTTTGCCTCTGAAAGAGCAGGCAATATTCTTTATTCGTCGCTGCAAATCAGGCTTTGGAAGAAAAGATGCGAGATCTTTGAACAGAAAAAAACCCTGCTCGTTCATGGAAAAGATTTTATCCAGGGCAATGAGCGGATCACCAGGCGGTTCAAGAACTGTATCACCACAGGTGAGTCCGTGGTGGGCATCCCAGCGGTATATGTCTCGATCATTCTGATAAACTGCCCGGGATAGCGAAACAAGGGAAGATTCAACCTTTTCTTCTTCCCAGGAATCAATCGCAATAATCGGAAAGCCTGATACAAGCGCAGTCTTAACCATTGCAACAGAATTTTCCCTGAACGAACGCTGCATTTTCTTCCTCTTTAACCAAACTTATTTGGTGCGAAAAATCTTAAACAAGGTGACAAACTTGTGTGTTAACTTTTGGGTGGTTGTCACCTCAAACGAATGTGAAAAAACTTCGGCCCTCCGGCGATCTCTCTCTATGGTCGAGATGACAAAGGACCACAAATCTCCACGTTACCGACCGGCTATTTTCCAGTGTTCTTATTTCTGAGAGCTTAATAAAGATCCGGGCTTTTGAATTGCGTGAATTGGTACAGACTGTTCACGTCTGTTTTCTTTGAATGTGTCTCTGTACAAGTCTTTCTCAAAAAGTTCTTTTGAAAAAATATATCCACCAAGACAATCAACAAGATAAGTTTCTTTCCTCACAGCACTTTTGGTCGCCACAGAATTATATTCGTTCATAATTATTTCTCCATTCAACAACAATTCCGATCAGATAATGTCTGATCTTTGGTGCTTACGATTAAAACACGCAAATTAGCCTGTGTCAATATCTTTTTTTTAAGCAGGCTAGAGCTGAATATGCAAGACTTCTTTTTGATCTTTACAAGTAATCTCAATTTGTTATTCAAAATTGAGATTACAGAGAAAATATAGCTTAGAGACACTGTTTCATAATATTTTCAAAAAAATCAAAAAACTTTTTTCTGACTCTGGTGTATAATATAGATAATCTTTTATTGCCAGCCCAAGGAGAGCTAAAATGAAAAAAATCTTCGCTGCATTATTCCTGATATCAATTTTATTTTCTATTTCGGTTTCAGCGGCACCATTTGGAATCGGAGAAAAACGCGAAAAAGTATCAGGAATATTGAAAGTAGCTGAGCAGGGAACAACTATTGTTGCTGTGGTGCACACCGATGATAAACAGCTTTACAGGCTTGATCGGATAAATTATGAAAAGATAAAGCCTTTTGCTGGCCAGAGAGTTGAAGTTGAGGGAACTGTAGTTAAACCAGGCTCAATAGCAATTATGAGAGTAAAAAAGATTAAGTCGCTTGACGTTCCACCAAAAAGTCTCCTGGATGCAGTTGTAAACTTCTATATTTCGCCAATTCCAAATCCTCCGGAAATTAAAACCGATGTAAGAAAAGTAATCGGTCTTGTTGATACAGGTGATATTATCATTGAAAACAATCGTGCTTTTCCACAATGGTATGTAATAATAGGTTCGCTTGTTCCTGGTACAAGATATGTTCACGCCGGAATGATCCTTAAAGGACATGAAATCCTTTCCCTGAACAGCTACTATGAGACTCTTACAAAGGAAAAAAACTCAATAAAAATATACAGAAGATCTCTTGTTGAAGAAAATCAGAATGGAAAAACGGTAAAAGTTTGGCAATGGCTTCCTTCTGATGCAATTGATATCAACAAACCTTACGTAATTACTCCTGAAGTTGTCGCTAAAGAGAAGGTCAGCAGAGTTGTTGCAATCGATATCGAACATTATCTCAGCGATCCAAAGGGTGGACATCCAACAAAACATATTCAGGTGCTCAGACCGGCAATCAAAAATCAACAGCAGAGACAGCTTATAAAAAAATTCCTTGGATATTCTCTGTATAAAAAGATTGAGTATGACATGGGATACACTATTCTGGAGCCTAACCCGGCATTCAGAGTTGAGAATCAGGATGCTGTAATTGATCTGAGTGTGGCACCAGTGCCTATGTACTGTACAGAGATGATATTCAGAGCTTTTAAAGAAACTATTAACATGGAATTGCCAACAACGCAGGTTGATAAGAGAATTTCCGGTATTCTGGAAAAAATTCCCGGGGTTCCGAGAGGTCTTATCGAAAAACTTAAATCGCCATTTGTCACAGCAGACTGTTTTATTAAGAAAGCTGAATTAATCTATAAGAACTCCGATTCGCCGCCACCCGACGAAGTTTTACAATCTCTTGTCAGCGATTCATTCAAAAAGTTCTGTGTCGACATGAAAGTAATTCTGTACGATTTCTTTAATGACATATCAGGAGACTAATACAGCTATTATGTCATTTCGACCGAATGGAGAAATCTCGCATTTATGAGATCTCTTGCGTTCGTTCGAGATGACGCCCACTGCAAAGTTAACATGCAGGTTTGCCCCCTTATTTAAGATTTTGCATACTAAAGGGGACTATTAGAAAAAGTGGTTGTGTGAGTATGTTAACTGATATGCAAAATGATTTTTTTCCCTTCTAAAAATCCGTGTATTCAGTGTATTCCGTGGTTAAAAACCAGTTTCATTTAGTTTATCAGTTGAACGCTTGCACTACTGAAAAAGTATAAGTTTGTCCGGAGGGACGATTAATGAGCCTAATTCTTGTACGGCGTGGTTTTGTTGCTGTTATATCGTTTTCTTTTCTCTTTTTTTCATCTTTCGGAGCTTTTGCTGCAGATGGTGCTAATGATGCTCAGGCCGGTGGCGCTATGGGCAACAATGTTGAAGTAAAGCTTGTTAATTACAAACTCAAAAGTCTTGATGCGAAAAACCTTGCAGATTTCATTCATACAGTTTCGTCAGACCGGGAATATCATCTTGCTGAACTGAAAAAAAAGTATCCTGACAAGCCTTCAAAGATCAAAGATAATCCTGAAATGCTTGCTTACGACAAAATTCTGAAAGATGCCTATTTTCTTGCAAGAAAAGTTGGCGATGGTGAAAAAGGACAAGAAGAAAAAGAACAGTTCGTTGCTATGCAGAGGCTTCATTATGGAATATTGAATGAACTTGGATGTATTCTGCCGGGAAGTGATATAAAAAACATTGCCAAAATGGGGAAGAATTTATTGTTTGGTCCATTTATTCTGAGAGTTCCACGTCCTGCCAACCCTGCCATTCCCATTGACAAACATGCTGAAGAAGAATCAGATAATCTTTATGATCGCAAGTCCGGAAGAAGAGTTTCAGTGACTGAAATTGCCGGAATGAGTCATCTCGAAGTCTCAAGACTGCAGCCTGGTGCAGAAAATCCATGGTACTGCGGTCGAATCGGAAGTATTGCTTTTTCAGAATTTGAGAAGGAAAATGTTGCGATTATCCGTTCATTGGGCGGTAAACTTGGCAGTTTTGATGTTGCATTTGCAAAGCGAATTATGTTTTTTGATGAAATTAAAGAAGATGCAACTTCTCCGAAAATAATAGTAAAAGATAGATATGGCAACAAATGGAAAATGAAATGGGGAGATGAGCTACATTCTGATCTTGTTGCGGTAAGGTTATATCTAGGAATTGGTGCCAGATTTTCGGATATGAAATATTATTCGGGTCCTGGTGAGACAATTCTTGTATTATCGCCTGCGGGCTCAGATAATTCTGCTGAGCCAAAAACAGCCGCACATCTTGCTGAAATGCTGCTGAAATCAAAATTCAAATTTCATTTTGACAGACACTGGCTTTCACCGAAAACCATGCTTAAAGATGCTCAGGATGTAGTTCTTGGTCATGGAATTATCGATAAAGTCATGGCTGACAGAGAGTCCATTCCTGAAAAATATGTAGGAGCATATTTTCTGAAACTCAAAGAGTGTCAGCTTGCCCTTTATCACCCGGGTTTCAAAAGGCTTGGTGGAAGCGCTCTCAGCAGTGTTGGGGCAGAAAAAGATCGTTTTGTAAGAAGTTCTATGGTTTTCAACTCATGGATAAAAAACTGGGATGTCAAAGATGACAACTCAAGGATTGGACTTCTTCACAATCTTACCACAGGCGAATATGACAAGCAGGTGGAGTTCTTCAGCGATTTGGGCCTAGCTCTGGGAAACACTTTTGCCGGCGGTGTAATTAATGCGCTGGAGCCTTCTTTTGTAAAAATGTTTCCCGGTTCGATAAATTTCACATTCAGACCTTTATTTTTGCCAGAATCATGGAAATCATGTTCATATTCTGATGCAAGATGGATGGCAATAAGAATTGCTTCGCTGAAGAGATCTGACTTTGAACATATTCTTGCAGAAAGCGGCTGGCCAGTTTTTGTTCAGAAGATAGCAACTGAAAAGCTTATTGCCAGAAGAAACCAGCTTGTAAAGGCATTTAATCTGAGGCTTGACGGACTTTCAGAGATAGTATGCAATCCAAATCTTACTCTGACACTGAATTACAGAGGAACTCAGGACGTTCCGGTAAGGGACGGCAAAATATGTGCCGATTCACTTATGGTGCGTGATTTCGAAGCAGAGTCACACCCGGAAGGACTGGCACATATAAAAACCCGTTTTCAGGATTGATTTACTGCGGTAAGGGCTTCCTGAAGATTGCTGTAAATATCGAGAGCCTTGTTCATTCTCACCATTTCAAGAAGAGCTCTGACCGGCTTGCTGAGTGAACACAACTTCAGGTCGCCTCTTTTTTTGTTCATTTCTCTCTGGGAAGTCAGAATAATTCCGATTCCGGAGCTGTCCATGAATTTGACCTGTTCGAGATCCAGAATAAGGATTTTGCAGGCTGGCATTGCAATATTAAGATTCAGTTTAAGTGTCCTGGAAGTTTCGTCATCAAGATTTTCGAATGGCAAAGTCAGAACACCAGTGTTTGAATGCATCTCAAAGGGCAGAGTCATTCTGGAAAGATCAACAGTCTTATTTTCATCTGTCATTAATTATTTCTCCCTGTTGTAAAATACCTCACCTGAAGCTTCTCAAAACATTATTGAGGCATTATATCTGATAATTCAATCAGACGTCCAGAGATTTTCATCTAAATTTCGAAAAAAAAACTCTTAATGAGTCTCAAACAGAACTTATTTATCAGGCTGAGATCGTGCAAGTTGTTTTCCACAGCGATATAGTACATTTCACTTGCGCATTTTTCATCTTCGTTTGCGCCAAATCCATGGGTTACAATTTCTTCTGTTATTAATCCGGCTTTTGAGCGTAGATATGAGCATCTCCAGTCGAAAGGCATCTGAAGAATTTCTTCTCTGGTGCGCGGAGGTAAGCCCACAAGGCAAATTTCGCCTTTAATAACGCTTAGAATTCCTGGCAGAAGCGAGTAAATAAAAAAATCAGTTTCGTTCCGGATATTATCTGGGGATTTGAAATAGTACAATTTTCCATTTTTCCAGGATTCAGGTGAGTATTCTGCGGGAATTTTTGCAAAAGGTTTGCACGAAATGGGATTGCGTTTCTGTGAAATTGCACAATAAATGTAAATTACAATGAAAATCGGCGAAATCAGCAGAAAAATAAGTATTGCGGAAATTCGTCCGAATAAGTGATAAACCCACTTTTTAAAAGGATTTTCAATCAGTGGAGCGAGAAGGAAATCATCGGTAACTGTAAGAGTGGTACCAATTTCAAGGTTTATGAGTGTTCTGTGGTAAACGATTGAGTTTTTCAGTTCAAGTCCTTCGCCAATATATGTGCCGGTAAAAACAAGGGAATTTGATATATTGCTGTTTTCATCAAGAAAGCAATTTGCGCCGACTACGACATTCGGACCGATGGTAGTTCTGGAGGCGATTTGACTGTTTTCGCCAATGAAGAGCGGTGGAACAAGATTCGCTGCGGGGTGAATGGTTACATTTCGTGAAATCCAGATCCCAGGATCGTTTTCCGGCCGTGAAAGCGAAATAAACGAATGATGTTTTGCGAGTACGCTTTTGCTTTCAGACGCAAAATCTTTTAGAGAGCACAGTGGAATTGAGTCTATGTCGATACCTGAAAGATAACCTTCCTGATAAAGTTCCAGAAGTCTCTTTTCTGCCGAAGCTACAGTTGAGTCATCAATTGAAGAATTTGCGGGGAAAAGAAATTTGTTGACCAGTTCACGATCAAAAATTCCCCAGTTTGTCCACTGTTTTACTGAATTCAGTAGATTATCCTGATGATTTCTGAAAAAGATTGTTGTTTTTGGTTCTATCGCTTTAATTGGATTTGAAATGAGAATATCGAAAAGTATTCTGAAATCTGGAATTTCTGATGTATTTCCAACAAGAGTAAGCTCATCTGTACTGTTCCAGATGTTTAAGAGCTTATGAAATGCTGATTCTGGATTCTTGACGAGATGATATCTGAATGTGCATCCCCATCTTTTTCCGTCTCCAAGAAATGCTTCGATTTTTTCAGGAAAATGATACAGAAGAAAGTCAAACTCTTTTACGTTGAGTTCAACAAGCCCTTCTATGATGTGCTGTATTACAGGTTTGTCAATCAACGAGATCAGTGGTTGCGGTGAATGTTCTGCAATCGGCAGTAATTCGTCGAAATATCCGGTTGCAATTATATATGCCCTCATAATTTGTCAGTATGCGCCTTTCCCGTTCAGAATTGCCGGAATCGTCTGAAGCAGAATTTTTATATCCAGCCAGAGACTCTGACTTTCAATATATTGCATGTCAAGTTCAACCTGTTTTGGAAAAGGAATATCAGCTCTTCCGCTGACCTGCCAGATGCATGTCAGCCCTGGTATTACCTCAAGCCTTCTTCGATCTTTAAGTGTATATTGAGAGACTTCTCTCGGAAGCGGTGGTCGCGGTCCAACAAGGCTCATATCGCCTATCAGAACGCACCATAGTTGCGGAAGTTCATCAATGCTGAACCTTCGAATTATCTTTCCAATCCAGGTGATTCTCGGGTCGTGTTTTAATTTGAAAGTAATTCCCTCTTTATGTTGGTTTAAAGGCATCAGGACAATATTAAGACTGTCTGCATCAATAGTCATTGAGCGGAACTTTGGAAATTGAAATTCCCTGCCAAACTGGCCAATTCTTATCTGCCAGTACAGTATCGGTCCACCATCGGAAAGTTTTATTAAAAGACCGACTATCAGATATATCGGAGAGAACAGCATCAGTGCAAATAAAGAGCCGATTATATCTATAAGCCTTTTAAGAAATCTGGCCCCTCGTGTAACTGCCATCCATGCATATTTTTTCCGCCAATATCTGAATGTCAGCAACCATCCGCTTTCAGAGCCGGTTGCAAAGCTTCTGTATTTCTGATATAAATGTTCGAGGACGTCTACCCTGTCATTTGCCACAGCTTTGTTGCTCACCTGCAATTCTTCTCCGGAACATGTAATCATTGTATCTGCTCAGTTATTCCTGGCTTTTACTACTCCATAGTGCTTTCAATTTTATTATTGCCCATATATACAATTTATATTACTATAATTTATCTGAATAGATAGTTAAAGTCTAACACAAACACCTATGAATAATCGACTTTATCAGAAATTTTGTTAATCTTATTTTTTGTATCTTCTCAGCAATTCAGATTTTGCCCATTCCAGGACGGCACTGCGGGGAAAGGCAAGGGTATTCAGCAGTGTAATATATTTCGCTTGAAGAGTCTCCATGAATTCATTTTTCTTTATTGCAGTGACATTGATTGTTCTCAGCTATTCAGGAATCTTTTGGCTTTATGCAGGGCATTACTGGCTGGAAGATTACGTGTATGGCATTTATTCGATGTCTCCAATGGTTTTTGTGGTTTTTTTATGGTTGGTCTGGAGGAAAAGAGAAGTATTTAACAACTTTGAGGGCAGTTATTTCAATGCCGGATGGGGGTATATTCTATTATTTGCGGCAGTTTTAATGAAACTTCACGGAGAAATTAATGGATATTCTGTCCTGCGTGGCTTTTCTCTCATTCCTCTTCTTTTCGGTTTGACAATTATTTTTTATCCGGCTGAGACAGTTAAGCGAATGTCTTTTCCTTATTTTTATCTCATATTCGTAATTCCAATGCCAACTTTTCTGCTGGATGAGCTGATCAGACCGCTTCTCGATTTGAATACCTTTCTTGTGGAAAAAATCCTCGCTCCAATCGGATTGCCGATCGAAAAAACAGGTTATGTTTTTTCATTTAACGATTTCAGAAATACTGGTTTTCACGAAGTAATTATCGGTGGAGGTTGCAGTGGAATAGGTTCTCTGATGGTGTGTCTTGCAATTGGTGCCCTTTATCTGTATCTTCGTGAAATAAACAACCGCCTGAAGTCAATTCTTTTTGCTGCAATTGTTTTTTTTACTCTCGCTGCAAATACAATTCGCATTATTGCAATGATTTTAATGATATACTTCTTTGGACCAGCTTACGGACATGGTTTTTACCACGAATATTCAGGTTTCTTTGTATTTGGGACAGCTCTTGTTTTGAGCATGAAGTTCGAAGAATTTATGAACAGAAACGGAAAATATAACATAGATGGGCAGAAACAAAATTCAAATTCATAAAGTTTTTGTAATTATTCTGTTGCTTATTTTAACAATTTTCTCTTTGTTTTTTGTTTCGGAAAAGAAAAACCCTGAATTGAGAAAGGATTTTGACAAAATTATTCCCCGAAACTTTGGAGGATGGGAATTTATTCCTCTTAAGACGAGAGTATCTAATGAAAAAACTTCTTTTTTATCTGAAATTTATGAGGCAAAGTTCAGACATCCGAAAATGGGTGAGATTTTTTTAACAATAGAATTTGGATCAGATTCAAGAAAAAAGTTTCAGCTCCACATGCCTCATGTATGTCACCGAGTCAGAGGAGATCAGATAAGTATCCTTGATCCTCTCGAAGTTGCAATGAAAGATGGCAGAAATATAAATACCGCATTGCTGGACTGGTATTATCCGAAGAATAAAGCCGGCGCTCTCTGTTCCTATTGGCTTATTATTGCAGATAAAGCTTATTCTAGTTATTTTCAGATTTCCATGTCGCAGTTTTTTGCGGGGCTCTTATATAGGACACAGGACAGCATACTTGTCAGAATAGACACTTTTTATCTTAAAACACCAAATGTAAAAGAGAGAAAACTCCTTCAATTCATGATCAGTATATTTGTTCGTGACTTGTACCAATCTCTTGGCGAAAAAGAGAAGCACTTGCTTTTTGCTGAAAAATGAATATACTATAGATAAGACCTAGATTTTGCGAGCGGTTTTATTTTTGCATAGCAAATAGAATTTTCTTATTAACTGGTAGATGTTGATTTGAGAGTTTATGCGTTAGTAAATTTATAGGTAAGAATTTTTTTGGACAGAGCAAGGAGGTAATACATGAAAATTTCATTTGTGTTGGGAGTTTTGGTATTTGCTTTGTTCATTTCAGAGGGTTTGCTTTATGCTCAAACCTCGGCTGAACTTGAAAAGATGCTTTCTGATCGTGCTGCACAGAGAAATGAAGAACTGAATTTATACAATACCACTGTAAACAGTGTTGCGAATTCGCTCAAAAACTCCGGTAAAGGCAATGGTCACGGCAATGGCAATGGTCACGGCAACGGCAACAATGGCAATGGAAACGGAAATGGAAACGGAAATGGAAACGGAAATGGCAACGGTGGTTGGACAGACGGAAATGATTCGCGATCAGTGGGTGCTGAGCCGATGTCGTATCTTCTTTTTGCTATAGGCCTCGGAATAATAAAAATGAAAACTAGAAAACTGGAAGCCAGAGCTGTTTGAGCTTGGCCATTTGATCAATTTTTTTGCAAGCCCTTTTGAAGGGTCTTTTTGTGTTTCCAATGATTGCTTTCGCATAAAAATTGGTAGAATCAGTTCAGCATAATTCTTTCATATAGTAGGGGCTTGATTTATCAAGCCCGAGTTGGTTTTCGAATCAATTGTGATTGATATTATTTGCAATACATGAAAAGTGGCTGAACCTGATTGAGCAAAACGCCAATGATTGGCACGCTGCTTTTTAAAAGTGGTTCGATGGCTTTTTTGGCGTCTTCGCTGCTGGTTTTTCCTGCTTTGAGAACCATTATGGCGCAATCGCAATTTCTGGCAAGTATTTCTGTATCAACAAAACTCAGTGCTGCCGGTGCGTCTATAAGAATAAGGCTGAATTTGGATGACAGCTCAGAAAGCATGTCTTTCATTCTATTTGAAGCAAGAAGTTCCGGAATAACTGCGGTACCGATTCTCGGCATACATGAGACGCCTGGCAGTCTTGTCGGATAGATCGCTTCAGTCGCATCGACAGCTTTGTATGAAAGATATTCTCCTAATCCCATTGGTTCCCTGTCTTCGAATTCGCAGTAGCTTCCTGCTTCCAGTTCGGTTTTTCCTTCTCTAATCATGCCGTCAATAACAAGTACGCGTTCGTCGCTCCGACCCAGACATGCGGCAATGTTCATTGTACAGAATGTTTTGCCTTCCTGTTCATGAGCACTGAAAACAAGCATTCTTAATCCGCGCTCTTTCCGGTGATGTCTGATCATGTTTGTTACTTTTCGGAATTTTTCAACAAAAACAGATTCGTATTCGCCAGGGAAAATTTCGCCTTTGTTGCGATGTAATGGAAATGCCTCCAGAAGTTTCAGTGAAAACTTTGCAGAAAATTCTCCCGGCGATCTTATTGTTGTGTTAATTATTTCAATAAAAAGAAATAAGATGACCACGAATGATACTCCGATCATTGAAACAGCGATCACAATCATTTTTGCATTTGATTTAACTGGTATTGTAGGAATCTGGGCATCGGAAATTATTTTGTAATCGGGTGTTGTAGATTTATACGCACTCATTACAGAAACAAGTTCTTCTTCCAATTTTTTCTTTTCTATTTCCTTCGCCTGTACTTCTCTGCTTAATGCAGAAAATTGTCTTTGAAGTACTGGAATGTTATCTAATTTTGTCTTAACCTTGTTTTTTGCACTTTCAAGATGCAGGACCTTATCGCTTACTGCAACTTTTTCCAGCTCAAGGTTAAATGATCTGAGCATCAGATCTCGAAGTAAAGGTGCTGAAGGTGCTGATTCGCCCTTATTCGGAATAACAATGTCATTAAGTTTTTCAAGTTCGCTCTTCCATTTTTTTATTTGTTCAGTATCGCTGGCAAGGGCTTTTTGCCTTAAATAAGAGTTTTTAGCTTTTTCAAGTTCGGCCTCTGGAATTAGTTTTTTTTCAAAAAGCTTTTGAGCAGTTTTGTATTCGTGTTCTTTCTGGGCAAGTTCAGTAATTCCTGATCTGTATTGTTTATCTTCGTGAATCGAGTCTCTAAGTCTCTGTGCTTTAATATTCAAATCACCAATGTTATCCATTCTTCCGAAACTTGCCGATTCTTCTGCTATTTTCTTTTTCAAGTCCTCCATGATTGATTTCAAATTTTCTGTTTGAAGTTTTATGGTTCGCTCCTCAATTTGAGCTTGTTCATACATGTTTTCCAGTGAAATCAACTGTTCAAGAAACCACTGAGCTTCCTTGTCAAGGTCGATTATTTTGTTGTCAATTGTAAATGTCTGCAGCAGATCATCAGCTTTTTTTAACTGCCTGGAAACATCTTCAAGTCGGGTCTGTATATCTTTCAGTTGTTTTCCTGCCTCGAATTGTCTGCTTTTGTGGTGGTTTTCAATAAAAATGTCTCTTAGAGTTGTCGCTATTTTTGCTGCAACATCGGGTTTTCCCCAGGAGGTCGAAATGCTCATCAGAGTAGTATTTTTCTGAATTCTGACATCGCATGATGCTCCCAATTCCTGAATTGAGCAGGATAATCCAAGGACAAGGCGTGTCTGTTCGAGATTAATAGGTGTTTTAACAATGTTGAGATTCGTAATAAGTGCTGTTCCTTCTGCAGCGTCTCCCTTGAGTTTTATCGAAGGCTTAAACTGAATAATGGTTTCAGATTCATAGATTTTTTTCCCAAAAAGTTTTCCTGAATAGAATGCAGCGACAAGGATAAGCGTAATTAGAAATAACATTCCTTTCCAGTGCTGTAAAAAGGCCAGAAAGATTGTTTTTATATCAAAGGGAAGTTTTTCTTCTTCTTTTTTACCGGCGAAAGCAATTTTTCTTTCTTCAAGTTCTTTTTTTCTTTTGTCAGCTTCCCGTCTTCTGTCTTTATCTGACCTTCGTCTCTCATCTTCTTTAGCACGAAGTTCTAACCTCTTCCTTCTTTCCTCTGTTCTTCTTCTCTCGTCACTGGCTTCAGAGTTTTTTTCAAGATCTGATGGAATTTTTATTTCGCGCAAGGTAATATCAGAAAGATCAGAAGAATTTTCTGTTCGATCTTCAGTGGGGATATTTAGTTTTTCGGTATTTTCAGTTTGACGATCGGGTTCTTTCACCTGAACTCCATTTAATCAGTTAGGGATATAAGAGACAATATGCAAACATGGACAGTATATATTATCGAATGTTTAGATGGAACATATTACACCGGAATAACATGTGATCTTAAAAGAAGATTTCAGGAACACACAGCAGGCAGCGCCGCAAAATATACCCGCTCACACAAGCCTGCGAGAATAGTATATTCCGAGATTGCTGCCTGCCGTTCAGAAGCACTTAAAAGAGAGATTGCAATAAAAAAACTTTCCAGAGAGAAAAAAGAAAAGTTAATTTCAGAATAATATCACGTTTTCTCTTTTGAATCAGTTTCCTTCAAGTCTCTGCCTTGCAACTCTTGATTCAAGAGAATCTTTATTATTGTCTTTTTCAATAATCTGCTTGTAGAGACCATCTGCTTCACGATTTCTTCCCAATGCCTTGAGTGCATCAGCATATTCAAGGGACCATACCATGAATGTTTTGTCGTCAATCAATGTGTTTGTTTTGAACGTTTCTGCGTAGATTTCTACCACCTTTTCATGTTTTCCGCTGCTTCTGTAAGCGTTCAGAAGACGATTGCGCGCATCAGGCATCAGTGGAGTGCTTGGATATTTCTTCAGAAGATGTTCAAGTACATCAATAATATCATCGAATTTGGGTTCTGAATAAGCGAGCAGATACAGGTTGGAAAGTCGCCAGCAGGATTCTTCCGCCCAGTGTGTGTCGGGGCATTTCGAAATAACCTGTTTATGCATTCTGATAAAATCATCGAGACTTGATTCTTCGGTCTGAGACATCTCGCCGTAAAGCTTAACAGCGAGCTTTTTCTGTTCATCAAGTGACAGCTCTGAAGTTTGTGAGGCTGACTCATAAGCTGGTTTCGCAGTCATCTGTGATGCAATAAGTTCATTTTCAAGCTCTTCTGTGCTGTTTTCATCAGGTGTTTTTGATGCTACGGTGGTTGTACCAGATGCAGAATTAGTTTCAGGAGCTGAAAGAGATTCAGACGCGATTTCTGAAACATGAGTGTCTGGAGTTTTTGGTTGTACTGGTTTGGCTGGAATTTTTGCAACAAGCTGATCAGGTGTTTGCTGGAGTTTTGCGAGACATCGTTTTGCAAAAGAGTTTGCCGGATTAAGTTTCAGGACATTTTCCCACTGGGTTCTTGCATCCGGTTTTTTTCCGCTTTTCAGAAAAATCAATCCGCGAAGGTTCATTAGTGAAATATTATCAGGATACTTTTCAAGTGCTTCTTTCATGACTCTTTCGGCTTCATCAAATGACCCGGATTTTCCAAGTTTGCTTACTTTTTTGAGATAATCGTCAATATCCTGCTTTTCCGAAAGCGCACTGGAATACATATTAAGCGCATCCTGATTCATTATTGCTCTGATCTCAGAGGCACTGGTTTTTGGTGAAGCATTTTCACAACAACCATAAGTGGCAGAGAAAACTAAAACGATGCAAAACAGATATTTCTTCATTAATTACCTCCGGATGATTATTCCATTTCTACGACTACTGTCATTTTCCATAAGGGTTGTCAGATTCAAGGCATTTGGAAGAAAATTGGCAAACGATTGACAATCTTGATTCCTTAATATCTTTAGCACCTTTTTCATCAGATCTCAACTGCATGGCTACATTTAAATAGTGAAAACTTTTTTTATCTGGAACAGGCTGAAAAAGAAAAGATTTCACCTGACCGGCGCCATGAAAATTAAAATTTGGAAATTTTGAATCTGTCCTGAAAAGAGTCTGTTTGTCTTTTTCCCAGACATATTTTACAGTTTCTTCGCCATTTTCTGTAATCATTATAAATTCGACAGAATTGTCTGTGCATTCGACAAGCCTGACAAGTGATCTGACGTCTGAACGCAGTTTATCAACAATTCCATCCATCAGAACCTGCGTATTCAGCATGTCTGTGCCTTTTTTAAAGGTTCGGGTAGAACGTCCCATAATCAGAGTTGCAGCAAGAAGTATCATGCTGCTTAGAGCTGCAACAATCATTATTTCAACTACTGAAACACCGTTTTTATTCATAGAGTTTCCCTGAACTTAACGGCTCTAAGGGTCATCTGTTGTCTGGTTTTAGGGTTTCCTTCTTCGACCAGCCAGGATATTCTGACGGCAATTTCAAACATCTGATCTTTTTCCGGGCCGGATGCGTCAGTTTTAGTCCATTCATATTTGAAATTTTTAAATGATTTTTCAAGATCATTTTTCATTTCACCTGAATCAGCAAGTGCCGGGTTTTTAAGAATCTGATCGAGGAGAGGATCGCTCATAACACTCTGCTCACCTGTGGTTGCTTCTATTTTCTTAATGCAGTCATTGTAGTTCAGCGAAAGAAGTCTGTCCAGCTGCCCGGCTGCAAGCTGCCCGGCCATAATGTGTTTTCCCACCGAATAAACGCTTTTTCCTGTGGTAATGCCCATCCAGAGAAGTGGTAGCATGGCAAACGAAAAAATTACAACTCCCAGAAGAAGCTCAATCATGCTCATTGCGTTTCTATTCATATCAGTTTGCCAGCTTCATTCGATAGGATGACATGTTACCCAGAAGTGAAACACTCAGAGATGGATCAGCAGATGACATGCAGGGAAGATAGTAAAAGAGAGGCGATTTTTTGAAATCTCTTACTCTTTCTTTCAGGTTGAGAACATTTACGGCAATTCCGCCCAGAAAAACTATTTCATCGCCTTTTGTCCATCTGATCTGGTCTACAGGGCTCGTAATTCCAGGTTTGAAAGAAACAAGATGAACGCCGATATGTTTGTCGCCTGCAAGAGTTATTGTGTCGCCGGTTATGCTGACAAATGTCAGAACTTCTTCCTGTTTCATATCATCACGAAGCTTCATGAGATCTTTAAATTCAGAATCTGATTTGAAGCCGGTCAATCCTCTTGTTATGTTTCCAAGAGTTATTGGACCATTCACAAGAACGATGCCGCCCTTGATATCCTTCGTATTAATATCATTTGTTAAAGAAAGCGGTGAATCAAGGAATACTACGCCATTTAAGTGAAATTTGCCTTTTGCTATTCCGGTGTTTTCCTCGAAAGATTTCTGATCGGGAAAATATCTGCAGATTCTTGATTGTACCGAGCGCAATGAGTCGCCAGGTTTGTTTTTTTCAAGTTTAAACCATTCACCGGCAAAATTATCGAAAGGCTTTTTAACCTTAAGAAGATCGAATGGTTTGAATGAAGAATATGGAAGCAAAGTCGGAACTCCGGGCAATGGTCCGCCAATCTGATTTAAAGGGGTGTTTCTGGCGCCAGTTGAATTATATGCACCATCGCCTCCAGAAACAACTCTTGACATATAGGAAGCATAATTTCCGGATTTGGGTTCGAAATACATCGGCTGATTTGTAATCGGCTGATTGTACGATGGTCGATAATTTGGATCGCTGTTAAAAGGCAGCGGGCCAAAACCACTGGGAAATTCAAAAAACGTAAGAACAAAGAATCTTGCAAAGACATTTCCGTATATTTCTCTGGCCGGACCATAATATGTTTTAAGGGCTGATGCTCCGCCAAGTCTATCCAATTCGGGTTCCATATTTAATCCACGGAGTTTGACTGCTGAAGCCATTGATAACAACTGTCTGTTTCCCTTAATTTTTTCGAAAGCCGGATCTGTTTTTGTAAAATCATCAAGTTTCCAGCTCGCTTCGGCAAAAATTCCTTTGTTTGTGTCATCAACTTCAGAAGAAAAACCTAAAACAGCCATTCTTGCAAGGTGCCCGCGTTTGGCAAGTTCGATGTGCATTCCCCGCAAAGTTAGTTTTGAACCATCTTTTTTGTCAAAGAAATGAATGCATGAAAAATTCTGACTCGAAGGTGCGGTTGGATCAAAAGTTCGCGGAGTAATCTGCCATAAATCATTGAATCGTCCACTGCGGAAATTCTTTTCGCCAGCCAGGTTCATGTAGATTCCGTGTGAGTCATCGCCAAGGTAGACTCTGCCATTGCGTTCTACTTTCTGGTCGTCCGGGGGCTCGCTCATTAGAATCAACGGATTTCCACGCCCTGAGGACGAATTTTCAAGACATTCACCGTCAGTTACCTGAAGAATGTTGACTTTATCTTCCGGTAGAAATGCGGTTGTCTGTTCGAGGTGCATCTTATCAACAAACAGAACGAATTCACGTAGCATGGGTGTCATCGTAAATACTACTCTGAAAGGATATCTTACATTCAGATTATATTTTTTCTTTTGGAACTCAGCAACACAGTCTATTTCAATGAATCCGCGTTTTTCACGGTTTTTCTGCTGCGAAGAATATTCAAACATGGAAGGGGTTTTCAGAGGCTTCATATCAGCAATTTTAAGTTTTGGTGTTCCGATTCTCTTTATTTCAAGATCTTTTTCGAGATTCACGAGCAGAGAACATGCTTTATATTCTGAAAAATTGATACACCTTTCAGCAACATTAACATCTCTGAAGCATTTAAAATACTCAGAAGGGCTCGTGTTTGCAGGAGAATCATTGACTAATTTTTTCAGCTGCCTGAACACATCCCCTGAATAGGATTCAAGAAAATACCTGGCAATCTGCGAGGAATCAGCAACGGTCAAAAGTTGAGTGTGTCCTGACATGCGTCTTGAAAGCGAAAACATGAATATAATCATGACGCTTATCAAGCCAAGCAGAATGATAGTTATATTGCCTTTTCTGCCCATAATTCCTACTTTTTTAGAATCAAAATGCGTACAACTGAACACTCTGATTATAAACTTAACGACTGTCTTTGTCTACATTGATTCGAATTCTGATTCGGAATTTTTTTTCTTTGCCTTATATGTTGGATGATTTTTGCTCCAGGAATTTGTTATTTTGAAAAAAATACTTTCTCTTCCAGGAAATAAATTGTCAGGCGGAAGGTCGTCTGGTGATATGATATTCCGAATCTGTTTTTTCACTTCAAGCAATCGAAGATCAGAACCGAACTGCTCAAACTCTTTTATCAGCTTGTCATCTTCAGATACAAAAGTTTTTACTGTTAAAAGAACCTGAGGAATTTTCAGGTTGCATGCGTTTTCAAGTTTTTTCAACAAAGCTTCAGCCAGATTAAGTCTTACCTGTTGCCATCTGCTCAATAATTCTGATTTCTGTTCTTCAGAAAACCTTCTAGAGTTGAACAACCTGAGGTCAAGATGCTTTTCCACATATCGTGTGAGGCCGTCAGGGGCAAAAACGCCATCAATTATTAATCCGGCATCCTGCGCTATATCGGTCAATGGAGCACCAGGAAATGGTTTTATCTCATTTACATTTGGTGATGAATCAAGATCAATCATGAATCCCGGGAACTTCAGTGCTAGTTTCAGAAGATTGTAATAGGTTCTTATTCTGTCGTCAGAGCCGGTAAATGGATTGTTGAAAAGCAGAAAACATCTGCTTTTAATGCCTTTTGCATCAATGGCTCCGATGACATTTTCGATGTCATTGAAAGAGTAAATCGGTTCGGTTTTTTCTCCGTATTTCAAAATTTTCTGAAAATCAGTCTTCAGAATTCTCACGGAAGAATCTGTATAGGAATCAATGCCAATAACAATCTCGTTTATTCCAAGTCTTGAATATGCTTCAATAAGTTTGTGATTAACATGATCGGTGCCTTTTATAAAAGATTTCAATTCATTATGTCTGACATGGAAATTAAAAAAAGATTTCAGATTCTCTTTTTCAAGGCAGTCAGCTATTTCATCGAGGCGTTCAGGATATTGATTGAGATTGCTGTCAAGAAGAAATACGTCAATGTATTCTCCGCTCTGAAGATTGTGAAACTCTTTAAAACTTTTCAGAACATCAATGAATCTGGCAGTTTCAAGAGTGGTATATTGTTGATATCCGCCTGAACAGCAGATGCTGCAGCGTCTGCCGCATCCTCTGCTTGTAAAGAAGAGGCGCGTAGCTTTTGCTTTGCTGTGACGTTTTCCCAGATCAAAATAATTAACCAGAAATGTGTCATAAGCATCAGAATAAATAATTCTCAGTGATTCTGGTGAAAATGAAAGAGAGTTCAAGCCTGCGGTTGTAAGTGTCTGTCTCTGGTCGATGCGGTTGAAAATTACTGTTGAAGAGTTTATTTTATGGATAATTCCGGGAAATCTGAAAGCGTCAGATGTTTTGAAATTTTCTGATGAAATAATTTTCAGATAATCTTTCAATCTGTTGCATTGTTCATCTCCAAGGATCATAAGGTCAGCTTCAGAGCCTCCGGATGCTCCCGGGTCGATTGCCGGACCAAGACCTGTAACAATCAGGAAAACATTTTCAGGAATTTTATCTGATTTTCTCATCGGGATGCCATAGTGAGGAGCGAAATATGACGTCTGGGAAACGCTTGCAGTGCGGTACATCCATATTCCGGCATTGTCAGATGTAGAAATTTCAAAACCGTCAGATTCAAATTCGTCAATAGTTGCTGCGGCCAGCAGACCTTCAACGGCTTCTGCAGAAATGGAGTTTAATCCCTGGATATGCAGTTTTCCAGAAGGTTTTTTAATTTCTTCAGTTTTTACTGAACGCAGATGAATAGAGCTGCATTTTGCATTCTGCAGTAATTCCTGTGACAACGGCTGTTGCTTTTCAGTTACAAACCTGTCAGAGATATCCAGGCGTGCGAAATTTCCGCTTTCCTCAAGAAATAAATCGAATGAAGGTTCTGTATCAGGCATTACCGATTTTTCAAGGTTAATTTCTATAAAAGCGTTAATATTAAGAACTTCACCGATGCAGAGTTCTCTCAAAGTTTTTTTAACAATATTAAACGCCTGTGGAATATTTATTGTTTTGCCGGGAGCGTTCACTGCGATACGATATGGCATATCCGAAATAGATGGATTCACAGCATATTGCATGAGCTGTTTTCGTGGAGGAAGGCTTTCAATGAAACTTTCAGCCAGCGCGATAAGATTTGGAATCAGAATTGAAAGGCTGTCCATGTGTTGTTTAAAATTGCCATAATCGGAAATTGCACGAATTGATGCGCATTTTATCTGAAATGAAGAGGTAACTGCTGCAAGGTGATAGTCTTCCATTTCAACTATTTTTATTGATGGATAATCTTCTTTTATCTGTCGAAGCTGTTCAGGAGTTTGTATGAATACCGACGATGTATAAGTTTCAAGAGTTGCTGCAGCGAGTTCAGGTCTGCTCTTTGCAGATTCATCTGAAGCTTTTCTCAGAGCATCAGTAAGTTCGGGCGAAAAGAATTCCTTGCGGTCATTTTGAACAGCGCTTGAAATTAAGCACAAGTTGCCAATTTTCAGGCAGTCACTTACTGCCATTGCTGTACCTAATGAAATTATTATTTCAGGTCTGAGGATTGTACATATTATTTCAATATTTCTTCGAAGCTCTTCTGGCTTGTTTCCAAAGGGCAAACGTACAAGATGAATATCCGTTGAAGCAAGACGGCCTTTCGCAGCCTGATGTTTCAGTCCCGGTATTTCCATGCTTTCCCTGCATGTCAGTGCTTTGCTGATTCCATCGAATTCAGCCGGATCGTAACAGACGATACAGGGCTTAGAAATAGTATTATTCATATTCTTGGAACCCCTTGATCTCAAAGATAGATAAGAGACTCGCAAAAGCCGGACCACTTTCATCATAATACTGAGGATTCAATAAAAGGTTTTTAACCATTTCAATAATTTCTTTGTCAGTGTCTGCTGCAGCTGCGAATGGATCAAGAGTTATTGATGCAGTTGTAGCAATTATTTTGAGGGAAGCTGTGTCAGTTGAATGTGGTGAAACTGAGTTCTGAAACAACATATCAGTTACAACTCCGGCATCATATTCCCGGTTAAGTACTCCGGCAAAGCATTTGTCGTGATTTCCTGCAAATTTAACCGATCCGAAAAAATTTATCGGGTCAATTCCCATTTTTGCAAAAAGAAGGTTTGGATAATAAAATCCGCTGTTGGAATATCGGTCAATATATGCAAATGACTTTCCAGACAGCTCACTGACAGAATTTATACCCGAATCTTTTCTGACAATGACGCATCCTCTGTAATGTTTTCCGCTTGCAGATACGGGGCGGCAGAATGGAACGAATGAAACCCTGGAATTTTTATATCCTGATCTTGGGTTAAACCAGAAAAAATGAATTTTTTTTCGAACAGCCATTTCTTCGAGAGAAAAATAATCATTCGCAAATCGAAGCTCAACCCTTCTTTTCAGGTGTTTTGAGAGATATTTCATCAAAGGATTTAAACCATCTGAAAGAATTTCTTTCTCTAAAAACGGAAAAATGCCGAAATATATCGGTGAGTTGTTGTCAAAAATAAAACGTCCGCTTTTTGCTTTTTGATTTAGAAGGGAATGTGCTGAAAAACTTATCAGAGCGATGATAATACCAAGGAACGCTATTGTATAAATATATTTTTTCATAATGAAGTTCCTTTTGTGGCTGCTGTGATTAGCTTTGTATGCCACATATAAATATAACAGATTGTGGTGAAATTATAAAGGAAAGCCTTAAAATTACAGAAAAATGGGTTTATCAGATATGAAACTCAAAAGCAGTAGATTTATTAATTTGGCATCTCTGGTCATGATTTTTGCTGTAATCATGCTTTCTGGTGGTTGTGGCGGTTCTGGTGGCGATGGTGGAATTGGTTCGGTGATTCCGATAACTCCTGAGATTCCTTTGCGTACTATTACCGGAAAAATCACAACTGCTGAAGACTATCTTCTTTTTTATTCAAACAATGCGCCTGAGAAAGTATCAATAAACAGTAACGTTGTTGAGGCGGCTGTCGCCAATGCTGAAGTATGGCTGGAAAACGTTCCTGAAATACGTGCAGTTACAAATGCCACAGGAAATTATATTTTAAGCGATGTTCCAATTGGAAGCTGGCGTGTTGTTTCAAAGTTTTCCAGAGGTGAAAATGATGTTCTGAAGATGATAAGTTCCCCGGTGACAATAACTGAAGAAAAGTCTGTACAGGAGAAAGTTGACCTTTCACTTAAACCTGGAAAGAATCTTCTTATTGGAAGAGTAATGGATACCATGGGAAACTTTGCTCCGGTTGGTACAAGAATGAGCCTCTGGGGCGAGTCGTTTCTGATTGAGAAAAATGGTCTATTTCAGGCACCATTGATGCCGGAAGGTTATACTGAAGAAACCATAACTGTATACTCCAGTGCTAAAACTGAGAAAAAGACGTTTCGCGGATATTTTGTATCCCGAATTGTACCATTGTTTGCTGAAGAGATTGTAAAAAGCAGATCAGATTACCGTGAAAACAAGCCGCCCTCAGTAGCGGTTATTGCGAAAAAGGACGGAAACATTGTTTCCAGGGTTGCAAGAGGGGAAACAATAAAAATCACAGCAGCCGCTTCTGACCCTGATGCTGCCGATGCCGGGAATTTAAAGTATTACTGGGATACTACAAGAGGAACGATTGCCAGCAGTACGGGTGATAATGAAATATTGTGGACAGCTCCAGCAAAATCTGGTATGGCAACAATAAGCGTTGTTGTTGCAGATTTGGTAAACGCAACTTCCGGAGCACGCCTTCCACTTTTGATAGACATTGATATGCCTGAACAGATAGACCGTTCAGCGCCTACAATTGCAACTTATTCTCCTGCAAATTATGCACGCGGAATTGATCTGAATGCAACTCTGACAGTCGTTTTTTCAGAACCGGTTTATGCAAATGGCGGTGAAATACGCATTAAAAGATTGCCAAGTTCAACAATTGCTGAACGATTCCAGGCAAACAATACAGAAAAAGTTTTAATAGATGGCCACACAGTTGTAATAACTCCTGGTGTAAGATTTGAGGATATTACCAGTTATACTGTAGAAATTGATGGTAATTGTTTTTCAGACGAAGATAAAAATTATTTTGAAGGTCTGGGTTACAAACAGTGGACTTTTTCTACTACTGACAAGAAGCCGGTTACCATTTCTTTAACCTCTCCATATCCAGATCAGACAATCGTTTCACCGATTTCGTTCAAAGCCGTATTCAATAAACTGGTTGAAGGTTTTGAGCCTGATGATATTACTGTTACCAATGGTTCAATAAAGAAATTTTCGAAAATTTCGGCGCAGGAATGGGTCTTTGATGTAACTCCCGAAAATTTCGGAAATGTTGATATTGTTATTGCCACTGCTTCAGTTGCTGATTTTCACGGCAATGTCAATGATTCAATTGCTACAATAACACGACTGTTTAAAGACAGTAACATCCCTTCAACTCTCATTGATTCGACTTCACCTGATCCGACGAATTCGACTCCTCTGAATGTGAAAATCACATTCAACAAGGAAGTGACAGAAATTCAGCTTGATAAAATCATTGTAAACAACGGAAAAGCAGATAATCTGACTAAGGTGTCTGATGTGGAATGGCAGTTTCAGGTTATTCCTGAAACCACCGGACTTGTTGAAGTCATGGTGCCTGCCGGCGTTGCCCGTGATTCATGGGGAAATGGTAACTCGCCATCTGAAAAACTTGTCAGAGTCTATGACAATATTCCTCCGTTTGTAACTTTATCAAGTACTGTAAGAGAAAAATCCAATGTTTCACCAATTCTTATTAACATGGCTTTCAGCGAAAACATACTGGAATTTGAACTTGGTGATATTGTTACTGAAAATGCCATAGCAGCTAATCTTGTAAAGCTTACAGATACGAACTGGACAGTTCAGCTGACTCCTTTAGGCGTTGGAACAGTTACTGTGAGCATACCAGCAGGGGCATTCAGAGATAACGCATTTAACTCGAATCCGTCAACTGCCAAGTTTATCAGATACTATGACAACATTAATCCGACAACGGTTTTATTGTCTGACATACCAGACAACACAAATGTTTCACCCATTCCGGTTAAGGTTCTCTTCAGTAAAGATGTCTATGGTTTTGAACAGAAGGATGTTGTTTTAACAAATACAACAATGAAGACGTTCCAGAAGAATTCTGATCGGGAGTGGCTTTTCGATCTTGCCCCAATTGCAATCGGGACACTTACTATAGACATTTCTGCCGATGTCGCAAGTGATTCAAGCGGAAATGGCAATCATGCCGCCGTCAGAATGGTTAAATTTTTCGACAATATGGCGCCACAAATTACATTCTCATCTAACATTCCAAACCCTACTAACTTTGCACCAATTGCTGTCAAAATTTCATTTAATGAGAAGGTCTACGGATTCGAAGCTCTTGATATTCTGACATACAACTGCTCAGTTTCCTCGTTCAGAGCACTTTCAGAAATGGAATGGCTTGCTGAGCTGCTTCCGTCGGATATTGGAACTTTATCAATTGAAATCGCTTCAGCTGCGGTAAAAGATATTGCTGGAAACGAAAACAAAATTTCGGAAAAATTCATCAGATATTATGAAAATGTTCCGCCACTGGCTACAATTACTTCAGTCGTAACTGATGTTACCTATCTGACGCCGATTCCGATAAAAGTTGTTTTCAGTGAAGATGTGAATAATTTTGACACTGCTGACGTTCTTCTTTACAATGGCACGGTCAGCAACTTTCAGAAAATCAGCAACAGAGAGTGGGCTATGGATATTATTCCAGCAAATATCGGAAGTCTGACAGTGCAGATTGCTTCAAACTCTGTGAAAGATTATGCCGGAAACACGAATCCTGAGTCTTCAGTGCTTCGAAGAACCTTTGACAATGAGAATCCATCGGTCATTCTTTCTTCTGATCACCCGGATAACTACGTAAAAGAAGGCGATTCGGTGCTGATAACAGCTGATTTTACTGAGTTAATTGGAATTAACGAATCTAATCCACCAAAAATTACTGTCGGAAACCTGGTTTTGAATGTTCCGATGACCAGAATAAGTAACCTTCAATGGACATATTACTGGATTGTTCCGACTCTGCCTTCGGCAAGCATCAGTATTTCTATTTCTGCCAGAGATCTTGCCGGAAACCACAATACCACAGCAACTGGAAGAACTTCCTACATTATTGATAACCAGGTACCTTACACAATCAGTCTGAGCCCTGCTGACGATGCAATAAAAGTTGCTTCTGATGCAATGCTTGTAATGAATTTCAGCGAACCTGTTGAACTTGGAGATGGTGGAGCTGTTATAATTAAGGAATACGCAACTGACAATGTTTTTGAGAGCATTTCACTGCCAAATCCGGACAAGTTGATTCTTGGAAGCAGCACTGTAACAATAAGACATGATTCACCATTCCAGATTAATACTGCTTATTATGTTCAGATTTCGTCTGGAACGATAAAAGATATTGCTGGCAATTATTTCACCGGAATATTCGGCAAGAATGTCTGGAATTTCACTACAGTGTCAAATACGAGTACTATTTTATCGTTTAATCTCGCCAATCCAACCATTATCGGTGTAATTGACGATGCAGCAAAATCTGTTACTTTGAAACTGACGCCAGGTGAATGGCCCCGCAACATAACGCCTATAATAACGCATTCCGGAGACTATATCAGTCCTGATTCCGGAGTAGCACACACTTTTTATCCCGGAGTTCCTGAAACATACATCATCACTGCTCAGGATGGCAGCAAACATAACTGGTATGTCACAGCATGGGAAAGTACCGCAGCATCGCCCAGGAATGCATGGCTTGATGTTGTCAATAAGCGAATTTATAATGTTTCACAGTTGATGGAATATTCTGTTAATGGCGGAACATCGTGGACAGCTTGCGGTAATTCCTACGTTGACAACCTGAACCTTGTACAGGGAAACATAGTTTATGTCAGGTATAAAAACGATGATTCATCGAAATCATTTCTTGGCACGCTCAAAAATCTCACCGGACCAGATTATATGACCAGATCCAAATTGTACGTCAGCAGCACGGAGATGGAAGACGATCCTTACGGTTCGCCTGGAGATTTGAGAAAAATCAGGTTCAGTTTTGCTAATATTGGAAACCAGACGGCAACATCTACCAATATTAAGTTCTATATTTCTGAAGACAATCGAATTACCGAAACAGACTCACTTCTTGGCGAGTATAATATCTCAAGTGATCTCGGGGCTGGTGTAACCAGAACTGATACGCTTAATTTCACTGTTCCATTGAATATTACAGGCGGCAAATATTACATTGGAATGTATATTGATAATCAGCGAATAATTGAAGAAATCAACGAAGATAACAACTATACGATTCCGGAAAATACCATTGAATTTACGGTTAAAGAAACTGATTCCCCGAAGACTGGTGCGTTTAAAATTGTAAATTCGTGGGGCGTTGGAAGTTCATGGGAAAATGTAGCTGATGGCCATTACTGGATCACTTACAAAACGGCCAAAAAGCAGCAATTGCTGGTAAACTATTACAACAATAATTTTACACAGCAATATAAACCTACTGTTCTGGCTATTTTCAAAGCATCGAATGCTCAGCGAGATAAGTGCAAAATTACTATCGGGCTGGGAAGTGTTGGAAGTCCGATTATCACAAAGGAATTTCAGATGCGAACAGACAGTGTTTTATTGTCAGGAAACCAACCTTTCCCGGACAGCAATCTTGCGCTTGATATTTCAGAGTTTGCAAACTATATCAACGATTACAACTTGTTTTTGCAAGTTGAAAATAAGAGCAACGCCAATTGTGCAATCAATAATTTCTCTGTCGAATTTTACTACGATTACGATTATCCGAAGTTCAAAACACTCACAGGTTTGAATATGTCTGTTGCTTCTGGAATGACTCAGAATACAACAATAACAACAAAGAATTCACTTTCACAGACAGAAATTTCCAGAATTCTTCCGTTGCCTCGCGGAACTTCAAATTATGCATCATTTGTTCAGGAAACACCGACTCAGTCAGAGCTTGAAAAAGATATGAGAAGTGTTGGGGTCTTTGAACCTGGTAAGACTTACAACAGCCTTGCTTTAAACCGTCGAGGAACTGGATTCCAGCCTCCTACGGCATCACAGTGGCGTAAAATGAGCAAACTGCGGCAGGTTAGCAGTACAAAATTTATGGGTACAATGCCTGATACAGTTGATCATTCAACGACAAAATACTTTCCGCCAATTGGAGATCAGGGTTCAAAGGGTGCCTGCACAGGTTTCGCGATGGGTTATTACATACACACATTCATGGAAGCAAAGGAACACAACTGGGATCTGAGCGGAACGACCTGGTTGTCTTCGCTTGGACAGCCTTCAGCGAATCTTAATAAAATATTCAGCCCTGATTTTATCTATAATCAGATAAATTCAGGACAAGACAATGGTTCAAGTGGTGATGCGGCTGCAACGCTTCTTATCAGAACAGGCGGAGCAAGCTGGCGTGAAATGCCTTATTCTGTGACAGACTTTGTAACATGGCCTGCTGAATCAGCATGGCGTGAAGCATCCCGTTACAGAGGCAGGGAAGTTGGAAACAATACAGATGACTTTGTAGCATCAGGCTATTTCGTAGTAAGAAGCGATGCGGATGTTCAGTTGCTTAAGTCTCTCATTAATGCCGGATACTGTGTAATGACGGCAATAAAAGCCGGAGATACACCGAATCTTTTCGAAGTTATGAATGAGTATGACATCATTGACAACGATGTATTCGATCCGATGCTTCCAGACCACGCACAGACAGTAGTCGGATACAAGGAAGGGACTTCATGGAATCCGCAGAGCCCTGAGAATTAGACGGAAAGAAAAGACAGGAAAGACACGAAAGACAGGAAAAGACAAGACAAGAAAAGACAAGACAAGAAAAGACAAGATTTTTGTCCGCAGATTACGCAGATTTTCAAGATTTAGAGATGGGGTTTATGGAGGTTTTCTGGATTTGAGGTTATGATTATAACTTCAATGTCATTTCGACCGAAGGGAGAAATCTCGCTTTTATGAGGTCTCTCACGTTCGTTCGGGATGACAGCTTATCCCAAAGTTAACACGCCAATTTGTCCCCTTGTATAAGTTTTAGTGTACTTAGCCTTAATTATTGAAAGAATACAAAAATGATACTAATTACAGCGTTTATTAAGTTGCACAGAGCTTTGTTGATATTTTTTATTTTCAGCTTTCTCGCTGGTTCGTTGCTTGCATTGCCTTTCAGCTCAGGATTTCAGAGAAATCTGAAAACATCCAGGGGCGAAGAAAGCAAGAAGTTGTCTGCTGAAAATGTTTCTGAAGTGTCTATTCCGCAGAATTTTCTTCTGGTGTCAGACTCCTTGGCTACTGATTCCGCTTTACTTGCTGAAAACCTGAGAAGAACGATGAAATATGCAGGGCTTGCATTTCAGGAAGCAACAAGTAAGGAATTGCCGGCATATACATCAGAACGAATGGGTTCGTTTTCTGCTTTAATTTTTGCGGCCGAGAATGCTGCACGAAAAGTATATGGACCTGATTTAATTAAATATCTCACTGAAGGCGGTATTTTGTGCGTTGCGATGAGAACATGGTGCGATGGATGGCCTGTTGAACTGGGTTTAAGAAGCACTGTTAAAGGAGAATTCCCGGGGTTTATTGATGGGGCTGGTCTGGATTCTACTGAGCCGGTTTACCAGAATTTTCAGGTCAGTCTTCCCGAAAAAGCTTTTGTTTCCAATGGACTTGATCTTGATCTGAGCGATGCATGGAAAGTGCATCTTAAATATATAAATCCCGAGCGGCCGCTCTTGATTTCCAGAAAATTTGGAAAAGGCAGAGTCATCTTCTGGAATGCTTCATGTGTTCATCAGAAAGAATTCAGAGGGATTTTTCTGTTTTCTCTTTTGCGGGCGCTTCCTGCAGGATTAATGTCTATTTTTAATACCTTTCTATTCCAGATAGACGATTCTCCGCCACCAGCCTGGGGTGTAGCAACTGGTCCGGTGGGAAATCTGATGGGAATAAGTGATTATCAATTTTATGAACGAATCTGGTATGAACAGATGATGCCTTTATTTGATCAGTTCAACGTAAAACTAAGTCATTTTTTATGTTTTAATTACCGTGGAAAGGTTGATCCGCCGTTTTTACCGATAATTGATCGCGACCCATTTTTTTCAGAAATTCTGGAAAAAATTATTGCAAGAAAAGACGAAATTGCTCTGCACGGACTCAATCATCAATCGCTTGCGGTAGATGAGACGCCTTCGACTCCATGGCCAGGAAAGAGTTCTATGATTGAATCTCTTCAGGTTGCACAGATACTCTGGGCAAAATCTGGGCTGGCGCCAAGTGTTGCGTATGTTCCGGTAAACAATGTAATCGACAAAGTTGGAAAAGAGGCTCTTCTTAAGGGGTTTCCGACAATCAGGGGAGTTTTCAGATTGTATCTCAAAGGCGATGACACCGGAAATGATCCATTTTCAGGTTTAAACGAAGGCGATGAATTCGGACCTGATTTCCAGGTTGAAGAATTGTTCAATATTCCACGCCTCACCAGCGGTTACAGCCTCACAAAAACAAATGAATTTTCGATGCTTAATGGCGTTATGGCGCATGGAATAATCAATCACTTTATACATCCGGATGATATCTACTCTTCTGACCGAACTATGGAAAGCTGGGAAAAAATGTATTCTGAATTCCGTCGCATGCTGATGATTTTGGATAAAGCTCTTCCGGGAGCGCAGAAAATATTTTCAAGCAAAGCACTTGTACCATTTAAAAAATATCTGGAATGCACTCCAAAATACGGTTTCTCGGGCAAAACAAGCATTAAAGCAGAAATCCCTGCTTTGGGAAGGCCCTATTCATATCTATTTGTTGGTGATGATTTTGCTTCTGCAACCCTTGCGCTCGAAGGCTGTGAAATCGTTTCCGAACCCGAACCCAAACGAATCTATCTGATAAAATGGAACCAGGAAAAATCAAATATTACGTTCAGATAAAATTTGGTGATGTGTGATTCATGTCATTTCGACCGAAGGTTACCTCTTCTCAAGGTCATACCCAGTATGCATAATCTTAAATATGGGGTCAAATTTGTGTGTTAACTGTTTGGTGGGCTGTCATCCCGAAAGAATGTGAGAGATCTGCATAAATGCGAGATTTCTCCCTTCGGTCGAAATGACATGATATAAACGACCTCTTAATTAAGATTTGCAGTCTCAGTTTGGAAAGATGATTTTTCCTATTCGACCGTCCGTTCCGATGTAGTTTTCTGTTGGAGTGCCTTCGTGTGGAATTGGCTGGCTCATGAAAGTGCTGAAAACCAGTTCCTGAAGGCGTTTGTATAATAGCCAGGATGAAAATGTGAAAGAAATTATTGCGGAAAGAAAGTAGCCCAGAGCATAATAATCGTCAAGTCTGCAGACGATAACCAGCGCAGTTACGGCTGCGTTTATTCCGAAAAAACATATTGTACTCCAGAGAGTTTCACGGGCAAGTTCAAAGTAGAGAAGAAGCATCATGGAAAAAAGAAAAAGCGTCTGAAAAAATGCTGCCCACAGGCCCCATCTGACAGTAACAGCGAGAGTTGCCGGATACTGCATTTTCATCAGAATTTCCGGCGTAAAATAATATATTACAAGAGTGAGTAGCCCCTGGGTTTTAACAAGTTCGAAGAAAGTGAAACGGATGTTTCTCAAAATGTCTGAGTATCTGCGCATTATTGTTTTAAGCGGCTGCTGTTTCAGAATTGAACCATAAAATTCCCGATAGGTCTCGTAAAAGCTGGTTTCAATATTTGTGAGATAAATTGCGAGTGCTGGAATAATGGTAATGTAGGCAAGAAAAATAGATGTATCATAATGTCCGAATGAGTACATGCCTCTGCACGGGCTTGATGAATAAGATGAAAGCCAGAATAGAAATTTGTCTATCCATATGGCACAGTTGAAGAAAAAACCTGCAAGCAGATGAATTCGGTATTTTTTTAAACTTTTGAGACATTCATAAGATACCCGCAGCCCCGGAAAACTTAACTCGTGTAAAATTCGAAAGCTCAGCCCCAGAAGAGTAATCGCTTGCCCGGTGAGAAAGCCCAGCAATGCGCCGGTTGATCCAAAGTATTTTTCCAGGATCAATGTTAAAATGAGACTTAGAATTCCGCCAAAAGTATAATGAAAACCGATTTTATTAAAATCGCGTAGGCAGCTCAGATAAATGCCGGCAAGCCATAAAAGGCTTACGATGGTTAAACCAGCCGAAAAAATTATTCTGAAAAAGACAGAAAGCGGAAAAATAAGTGCATAGCACCACCCGACTGCCGCTGATACAACAGAAACTACAATAAACATTCCCAGAAAAGACGGTGCAATTTCTTCAACTTTTTCTATGTAAAGCTGATCTGCCAGATAGCGTGTCAGAGGCATCTGATACAAGCCTGTAAGAATCAGGGAAAATGCATAAATATAAACTACGGCAGTGCGGAATATATCATAATCGTTTCCACTCAGACTTGAAAAAAGCGAAATGAGGCCAATCACAGATACAGTGATGAGCCATGGACCGGCAATCAGATACGCTGCAAAGAAAAAAACCTTTATTTCAGCGAAATAAGTGCCTTCATCCAGCAATTTTCTAAGTTTAAATCCTATTCCTGCCATTTGCTTACTTTGTTATGTAATTCTGATAAATGCGTAGATATCTGTTGAAAAGATTTTTTTCCTGGTAATAGGTTTTAACACGATTTTTTCCCGCCCGCGACATACTGGAAAATAGTTCCGGAGTCCGGCAGATTGAAAGAATTGCGTTTGCAGTCTGAGCTGGAGAGCAAGGTTCTGTTACTATTCCGCAGGGTCCGATTCCCTTGTCTTCAGGAAAATGGCCCTCTACAAGCTCACGGCATGATCCAACGTCTGTTACTATCTGCGGAATTCCTGCTGCCATGCCTTCCAGGACTGTGAGCGGCTGTCCCTCAGATAGTGACGTCAGAACGCAGACGTCAAGCTGAGAATACCATTCAATTACGTTCTGGCGTCCAAGAAAGTGCACTCTGTCAGTTATTCCAAGTGTTTCAGTAAGTTTCTGCATTTCTGTAGAATAGTAAGGCTCTTCATCAAGTGGTCCGATGATGTAATAATCCGATAATGGTATCTGAAGAAGCACTATTTGTACAGCTCTCAGAAATGTGCGGATATCCTTGATTGAGACGATTCGTCCAATGAAGCCAACTTTAAAATTATCAGCTGAAGGAGGCCTTTCTGATCTGAGTCCGAAGAATTTCTCCATTTCGATTCCGTTGGGAATGATTTCGATCTTTTGTGGATCGGCCCCCAGACTAATCTGTGCTGTACGGTTGCCTTCGAAAAGAGTGATAATGCGGTCTGCTTCCTGGTATGACCAGTTTCCAAGCGCGTTGAAGAAATTTATCCAGATTCCTTTGAAAAGTGCTGGTTCAGATCTTACAAGATGATCCGGATGTTTTTCCTCGTGAATCCAGCTGGATTGAGAAATTTCGATATTGCGCTCTCTTGTGTAAATGCCATGTTCTGTCAGTATAAACGGGCAATTTTCAGTGAGTTTGCGGAGAGCTGCATAAAACCCCGCGTATCCAGTGGATACTGAATGCACCAGCGATGTTTTCCCTCTTCGCATCTGAAGAATCTGTACAAGCGGAAGGTGCATGAAACGCCATGTCCAGAAATAATCGAGAAATGATGCATTTGAGGATTTTTCATTGTACAAAGTTTTCAGGAGTCCGAATGATTCACGGCAGAAAAAAAGTTCACGCAGCGTGTGAAGGTGTTTTGAATCTGTGAGCTTAGTAAATATTTCAGCAAAACTATCAACTGAACTATTTTTTGTCATTTTGTGCATTCGCAGAAATTCCGGAAAAAGGTCTTTGCAGAGGCATGTTTCTGAATTGGAGACAGGCGGAACAAATACAGCTTCCTGCAGATAGAGATTCTGAAGATATTTTACATTTTCAGGAAGATCATATCGGAGTTTTTTTGTATCTTCATTTTTTGCGGCAAAATGAATCAGGCCGAAGCGTATCTCCGGGAGTCCAATAATAAGGCGGTGAACCCAGGCAGACACTCCGCCGGTAACATAAGGATAACTTCCTTCCAGGACGAGTTCCACATCAACTTCCGGAAGCAGAGACAACTCTGGTTGTTTTGATGAGTCTGTATTCAAAGGCTTTTGCTCCAGAAATTCTGAAGTTCATCAAGATTTACATCGTAAGGATAATTCAGAAGCAACTTTTCATTCGATGGCTCTGAAATGAGCATTCCAACGACCTTTCTAATTGAAGAAAAATCGCCTGCTTTAAAAAAAGCTTCAGAAATATCAACAAGAAAAATAGTTGGCGGATTAGATTTTGCAAGGGCATTCCTTAGAATTGAACAGCCTTCGGTCGTGTCTAAACGGCTTACTATCAAGCCTCTGAGGAAATGTGTTTCTGATAAATCCGGATATTTCTGCCCGAAATCAGTTATCTTTTCAAGAATATCAGAAAGAAGATTCTTTGCAAGAATTCCGTCTATTAAGCGACTGTCAATGTATTTTAATGCAAGTTGTACAACATTGATCAAGTTGCCCAGTGAAGGGGAAACTTGAAATTTTAAATTGGAATTTGCAAGATTCTTCAGAAAATGCCGTTCAATCCTGTCGATTCCCCACGATGCAAAAAATTTGTAATCCATGTCGGACCGTGACATGGTTTTTCTGATCAGTTCAACCGCTTTTTCGTCGGACATTCTTGAAAGCACCTCTATTGATCCCCAGACAAGATTCTTTTTGGAACTTGAAAGTATATCTATTACAGGTTCAATATCAAGTTTTCTGGCAATTTCTTCTTCAACATTAATTGTCTCAAATCTTCGGCTGCTGATAATGTTATGTTTTATGTATTCTCTGTATTCCAGATAGGCTTCTCTCTGCGAATCTTCCCTGATTTTCCAGAAGAGGGCGAGTGTTATCAGCCCGGCGATTCCAAAAATCGGAAGACAAAAACCGACGGGAATTGCCAGGTCTATCAAGGGTGATCGGTAGGCTGTTCCTATTCCGCCATGGACTGCTGCAACTGCAACAAGATGCAGTATTAACGCATGAATCGGTAAGTTGTGCAGACTCAGCATCATAAAAGCGTAAGTTTCTGCTGCCGCCGAAACAGCAAACAGAATAAGTGAGAGAACAAGTCTAAGCATTTTTAAAGCTCGATTCAGCCAAGTTCTTCCTCTGCATTTTGAATAAACTGATCAATCATTTCCTTGCTGAGGCTATAAATACGTTTTTTTCCTGTCTGAGGTCTGAATTCAGCCACTGAAAACTTCAAAGTGAGTTCTTCGTTCGATTTGAAAGGTTTGAATGAATAACTTTCGATATTGAATTTCAACTTATCGGCAAGAAGTTTTGCGCCGGCAGATTCGGTCAGAGGAAGAATCAGAGCCAGAGTTTCTGAGTTGCTGAATCTGCACGGAATGTCAACCTGTCTTATTGAATTCTGAAAAACAAGTCCTATAACTGAAAGCAGATCAAGTTGTACGGGCTGTTCCATTTTCGAATAATTTTGTATTTTCATTAAAATAAGCGACATTGGCACATTATGGCGCTGTGAGCGGTTCAATTCCTCTGCAATTCTGATTTGAAAAAAGGAATAGCTGAAAACTCCAGTAAGTTGATCATCAAGTTCGCGTGCCTGAAGATCAATAAAAGCCCTTGTTTTTTCGATATTCTGAGCTGTCCAGTCTGCAATAATTCCAAGAATTCGGAGGTTTGGTGAATTTACAGCAAGAAAAGGCAGTTCATCAACAGTCAGAAGCCCTGCTACCTTTCCTGTTGAAATGAGGTTTATCGTAGCAGCCATATAGATTCGTTTTTTTGCTTCTAAAGTGGCCTGCTCTTCGAAATCGTTACGAAACGAAAGAGGTTCTTCAGATTTCCATGCTGCAAGTGCAAGTGGATTAGATTTTACTTTTTCGATTAAAAAAGGATAATCTTCCGGAAGATATCCAAACGCTGCACCGACCTTTATTTCGTTGATGTTTCCGATGTACAGAACTGCCTTGCTGGCGTAGAGAAATTTGCAGGTAAGTTCGATTACACCACGGTAAAGCGCATTTTCATCCAGGCTGTCAAGTTGACGTGCCATTTCATAGAGACTGTTCAGAGTGGTATGTTTTCCGACAACCCTGCGCTCAAGTTCCTCGTTGGTGCGCTCAAGTTTTTCAAAGTGTTGTTTAAGATTTCTGTGTTGTTCACCAATGTCTTCAACGTCGCTCTGCAAGATAACAATACGATCATGCAGCCGGTCATACATTTGTCCGAGGAAAACAGAGACAAAGAAAAAAGCGAACATTACAACCTTGTCTTCCATTGTAAGCTCAAATATTCCAAAGATGAAATTTTCAAGGCTTACTGAAAAAAAATAATACCAGGCACAGATGAAGCTGGTAAAAAGCGAAGGGAAGGTGCCATAACGTCCGGCAATAAGAAGAATTGGTATCCAGAGAGGCGAGAAGGGTAGTCCGCGAAACCCCGGAGAGTCGGGGAAAAAAAACTTGTTTATGAAAACTGCTATAGATACAAAAACCAGCCCTTCAATATACGGTAAATATTGCTTAACACGAGTTACCACCTGTGGCACGCAATTTCTCCGCGAACGTTCCACTGCTTATATGCTTCACCGTTTCCAAAATGGCTTCTTGAGGAGGAAAGATAATCGCCACCAATGTGCCAGTTCAATTGTTTTCCGATTGGGCCGGTTAAATCTGCGCTTGCTCCATGGAATACGGCTTCTGCGGCTGTTGTTTCGTTTCCGATAAACACATGCCATGAGGCTTTTAATGGATAACAGTGTCGGGGCTTTGTAAAATCAGATTCACCGAAAATCTGCAACTGATGAGTTCGCGCAGAATCTGGAGAATAGTAAATGTTTCCGCTGTCACCGTGTGAATTAATCATGGAATAGATGTATCTCCATCCCTGTTGGGGAAATCGACGCGTTATTCGTTCATAAGAAATGCCCGCCTGAAAATCGCCGCCATTATCAGAATTTTCTGAAATTCCGGCGTTCCACATTACTGATTTATACCCGCCCGGAAAGCTTTTGATCTGCTGAATTCGACCGGTTCTTCTGCGAAGGCTTCTTCTCAGTGATTCAGGGGTATCGCGAATAAGATCTTCATCGAATGAAAGAGTTGTTTCCCGCAAGTTGCCAATTCTGCCAACTTCGATGTATGGCGCCATTATCAGGGATTTTTCTGTAGATCTGTCATTCCAGCCCTTGAGTTTGACTGATGCAAAATTGCCGTTCGTTTTGCCGGTTATCAGACCGGTTTCCCAGCGTTGCCCTTTAAATGACCTGTGGTTGTACTTGTTCTGGGAAATTGATACATCGCTTAGTTCTGCTTCAAAGCGTCTTCCGTTTTCAGTATTCCAGCGTGCTGAAGTAGAAAAGGTCGTATCATCAATCTCTTCAGTGTCTCTTCTTTTAAGCACTTTTAATTGTGTTGTCGGGACATCGTAAACTCGATGTGCAAAATTTTCTCTTCGAATGTCAGATTTCAACTGAGCTGGCAACGAAGCAGCCAGGGAAGCTGGAAGAGGTCCGGAAAGAATTTTGTGAAATCTGGCAGCGTCTTTCCATTGTCTTAGCCTTCTTGCAACCGGAAACATTGTCATGGAAAGTGTTGTTTGATCAGTTGCTGATGATTTCTCTGCAAATTTGAGATATTTCCACGCTGCAGCTGGATTTCCGTTCCAGGCAAGGCGTTGGCCAAGCATGAGAGATGCTGTTGCAGATTGTGGTTCGAGGGAATTCCATAAACGGAAGTATTTTATTGCCTGTTTTTGCTTTCCTGACCATTCAAGTGTTTCAGCAAGCTTTCTCGCCCAAAGCGGATTCACAGGGTCTGATTCATGAAGAAGCTTGAAATCTTTAAACGCGTCGGCGGGTTTATTTCGCCAAAGCTGAGTCTCGGCGCGTTCCTGAAGTGATTTTTTATCCTGTGGATTTTTGTCCAGTCGTTCTGAAAGCGAAGCTATGCGCCTCTGATAATAATTATCTACATACTGATCAGGTTTGAGCAATTTTGCCAGTTTTGGACTATTGACCGTAATCAACTTATAAATTGTTATCAACTCATCATCAAAAGGATTTTCCCGAATTTGTGCGAGAAGAATTTCCGCCGCTTTTTCAATTCGTCCGGATTTTTCAAGCGTATCAATTAATGTAATCATTTGCAGTCGATATGGTGAAACTTGCCACTCGGCCCAGTCATACTTCAATAGTTCTTCCCAGTCTTCTTTTTCGGAAAGAATTCGGCGCAGATGCATTTTAAGGTGGTTATCCTTGCCGTAAGCATGAAGTTTGTAGCACATTTTAAGAGCTTGCAATGCCGATTCATCGTCCTTTTTTGAAAGATGCGCTTCGGCAAGGAATTCCCATGGTTCAGAAAGACCGGGTGCCAGTATCGAAGCATTGTGCGCGTATTTAACCGCCTGTTGAAACCTTCCTGATTCAAGATTCAGGCGGGCAAGTGCCATAAGCGATGAAAAATCACCTGAAGAAAAAGCAACATAGTTTTCAAGAGATTTCGCAAGCGAGGTTTCATCTCGTGAATTGCGGGCGATATCTGCTCTTATTCGCCAGTAAGCTGCTGAATTCTGTGCTGTTATTTCGTCATTTTTTGAATTTTTTGTGTTGTTTTCGAGATATTTGTCAATCATTTCAATAACTGAAGCTGCTTTTTCAGCAGAGCCTCTTTCGAGCTCTATTTCAGCTTCCAGAATGAGAGAAGATAATTTTGGAAAATCACTCGGAATGGAGTTTCGTGATTTTTTATTCTTTCTAAATGAATTGTTGAGAATAAGTCTGTTTAAATATTTCACGTCACTCAGGGCATTTTCATGATTAGCAGATGTGCGATATAAATTCGCCCGCTGAAGCAAAAGATATGCTGGGAGATCAGAAGGCTTGAAATCAGCGATTAACGGAAGTGCAGAAGATGCTGAACCGATTGCAATCTCGATTTCTGCGGCTTTTATGAAAAGCTTTTTTAGATCAGATAGTGAAATGCTGCGTGATTTTGACCTGTTTTTTCTGTTTAACAATTTAGAATTTGAAGAAAATTTCTTGGGTCCTGAAATTGAAATGCCAGATTTTTGGAGAAAATCATTTATTGCATTTCTCGCTCCGGGAAAATTTTTGCAGTCGCTCAAGACATTGGCAATATCAATTGTGCGGCGTGAATCTGGTGAAATAGCATTTGCCGCCAACATATATTGCAGCGCGTCAGAAGTCTTTTTGCATTGCATACTTGCTTCGGCAGAACGATCAAGAAATTCGACTGTGCGTGGTTTTTTGCGCAATAAAATCTTGTAAACGGGTAAAGCTTTTTCCGGATGCTTTCCCCAGAGGAAAAGATTGGCTGATTTGAGAAGCAGTTCAACGTTTTTTCCAGAAGAGGCTTCAAGATACAATTTTGCAGCAAGAAGCATATTTCCAGACCATTCAGCATTTTTTGCTGCTTCAATTTTGAGGTTTCGATCATTCGGGTTTTTACTGAGCTCTTTATTCAAAGCAGTCAGAGATTTTTTCGGCTGCTGTGACCAGGTGTAGCGTTCAGAGAGAAACTTTGCACTGACTGAACCAGGGGCAAGCTGCTTTGCCTTTTCATACCAGATTAAAGCAAGTTTTGTATCACCGGCACCTTCAATGACTTTTCCGATATCTACACACAACGATGCATTATCAGGCCGTGCAGAATAAAAATCATATAGATCGTTTAGTTTATCTGCAAGTTCAGATTGATTCTGTAGCTCAGGCCGCGGAAGAAGCCTTGAAGACTCTTCGGGCGATGTTTTTTCATTTGGGAAGGGTATAGCTGCTGCCCAAAGTGATTGGGAGCCAGCAATCAGAAACACGCCAACAAACGCGAGAAGCAAAATAACACTCAATTTCCCACGTAATACTACAACATTTGCTGTGAATGGTTTCTTCATTAATATCTTTATACTAAACCTAAATTATGCAATCTTTTCGGAAGAGGTGATTATACCATACATTTCTTTTAAATCAACATATCGAAAAAAAAACTATTAAATGAAAACTTTAGCAGCAATAATGAGTGATTTATAGATCTGAACTATCTGGAAGCACCTCAAGATAGTTAAAGACGGAACAATTTAATGATTAGTTGTCACTGATTTTTTCTGTATAATCAACCATTTTCTCTTCGATCTGCCTTTGATATGTTCATGTATACAATCTTTGAAAAGGGGGGGATATATGAACATATTTGAATTTGCCAGAAATCAGGAAACTCAGGCGGAAAAAAATTATCGTAGCCTTGCGGAAGGAACTATTACAATTGGATTAAAAAACATTTTTACAAGATTGGCCGATGCTGAAAAACGTCATTTTGAAATCATCCAAAAAATGGAGAAAGCTGAAAAATTTGAGATTATTACCTCTGATATTTTGGACTATGCACAGGAAGCCATCAACAAGATGAAATCGGGAAAAGAAAAATTTAAAACCGTGACTTCTCAAATCGGTATCTACAAAGCGGCTCAGGCTCAGGAAGCTGAAGCCGAAAGATTCTATCGGGAGTATAGCGAGAAATCAACTGACGAACATCAACGGATAGTTATTCTGGGTCTGGCGAAGGAAGAGCATCAACATTTTACCGTTCTGGAAAATATTATTGATTTCATCAATTTTCCGGCAAACCATCCTGAGGATGCTGAATTTAACGCTTCAAAAGAATAATAGTCTGTTGCTGATAGGTCGGGGTGAGGATTTTGATTTCAAAACTTAGGAGAAATCGTATGAAAAATGACAAGAGTGCAAGCGGGTCTCAGTATATTCTTCCGGCTCTCCCCTACGCGGATAATGCGCTGGGTTCAATTATTCCTGCAGCCACGATTGGCTTCCATTATGGAAAACATCACAATGGATATGTTGAAAATCTGAACAAACTTATTGCAGGAACTGAATATTCAGGACTGCCGCTGGAGAAGATCATCGCTGAAACAGCTGGAAAAGCTGACAAAACCGCGATTTTCAATAATGCTGCCCAAACGTGGAATCACAATTTTTATTGGCGTAGTCTTAGGCCAGATGGAGGTGGAAAACCACCCGCAGGACTGCTTCTCAAAATAGAGGCTTCCTTCGAGACCCTGGATGCATGCAAGAAGGAATTGGCTGCAGCGGCAATGACCCAGTTTGGTAGCGGTTGGGCGTGGCTTGTAATGGATGGGTCCAAACTCGCTGTGGTAAAGACTGCCAATGCCGATGTTCCCTTGACCAAAGGCCTGAAGCCTTTACTAACAATCGATGTCTGGGAACACGCCTACTATCTGGAATTTCAGAATCGCCGGGCGGATTATGTCAATGCCATACTCGACAAACTTATCAATTGGAGTTTTGCGGCAGACAATCTTGAATGAATTGGAAAAAACGGATAATAAACTTTTGGAGAAACTGATGAAAAAATCACCAGCCGCACAAACGATGGAATCCTCTGGGAGAACGATTGGCGAGATTGTAGCTGACGATTATCGGACTTCCAAGGTCTTCGAGAGCCACGGGATAGATTTCTGTTGTGGAGGCAAGGTCTCCCTCCTGGAAATCTGTAAGGAAAAGAAGATCAATTTGGGGGTTATAACTGACGAACTTGAGATGGTAAAGAAGGAACCACTCGAACGGGCCATGAATTATGCTTCCTGGGAACTGCCATTTCTGGCCGACTATATCATCAACGTTCACCATTCCTATTTAAAAGACAATACCAGCCATGTTTCTGAATACGCAAAAAAGATTGCTGTTGTTCATGGTGCGGCACATCCCGAGGTAAAAGAGATCAGCAAGATTTTTGACAAGGTCGCCACCGATTTGATGACCCATATGCGCGTTGGTGAAGAGGAGATTCTCTTTCCGGCCATAAAACGCGTCGTTGAGGCCAGAAAGGGCGGTGCGACAGAAGATTCAAAAGACCGGGAAACAATCAAGAACTCAGTATTGAGCCTTATGCAAGAGCACGATGAGATTGGTGCTGCGATTCACACGATTCGCCATCTCGCCAAGGACTTTGCTATTCCGAGCGATGCTTGCAATATCTTCGTGGTCACATACCAGAAACTTAAGGAGTTCGAGGAAGATCTCCATAAGCATGTCCACCTCGAAAATAACCTATTGTTTTTGAAGGCGACACAGCAATAAATTGCATAGTTGAAATCGCCTTTTTCAGGGTTAGCAAGAGACAGGAAACTTAGTAATGAGGAGCTCATAATTCATTATTAATACATTCATGGTTACAGTGTTCCACCAACACACTAGAAGGATAAAAGGAAATTATGGAAAAATACAAATGCATTGTGTGCGGTTACATTTATGATCCTGCCACTGGAGATTCGACACAGAATGTCGCTCCAGGGACGAAGTTCGCCGATCTCCCAGATTCATGGGTTTGCCCCGAATGTGGCGTTGGGAAAGATCAATTCGAGAAAGTCTGAAATTTTCCTGGAAAATTTTGAAGAATGAAAAGAGGAGTGTATGGGAAAAAACGAGTTTGTTGAAGTTGAGCCTAACGTCCATCTCCACATCCGGGATTGGGGAAAAGGCAAACCAATCGTCTTCATTCCTGGATGGCCACTGAGTCACGAGATGTTTGAATATCAATTCACTCATCTTGTACAGCAGGGCTATCGCTGTGTCGGAATTACCATGCGTGGATTCGGTAAATCGTCTGCCCCCTGGGGCGATTACAACTACGATATCTTTGCCGATGATATCAAGAAAATACTTGAAGCGCTTGATCTGAATGAGGTCACATTGGCCGGGCATTCAATGGGTGGTGCCATTTCTTTGCATTACGTGGCCCGCCATAAAAGTGAGAGAGTGGCTAAATTGGCTCTTTTCGGGGCGGCTGCTCCCTGTTTTACCAAAAGACCCGGATTTCAGTATGGCCTTGAACCATCAGCCGTTGATGGCTTTATTGAAGCCTGTAATGCCGATAGACCAAAGCTTGTCGAGGATTTTGGGAAGATCTTTTTCCTGAACGAGAATGCCGTCAGTGTAAAGCTGGGCGAATGGTTTTACGATATGGGAATGGAAGCATCACCCCATGCTACCGCAGCCTGTCTGAAGGTCCTGCGAAACTTCGATTTGCGAGAAGAAATGGCCAAAGTTAACGTTCCGACGGCGATTTTCCATTCCAAACATGACAAAATTTGTCTTTTTCAACTGGGAGAGGCCATGGCGGATGGAATTAAGGGAGCAACATTGATCCCATTCGAAAAAAGCGGGCACGGTCTGTTTTTCGAAGAGAAAGATAAATTTAACAAGGAACTGGTGAAGTTTGCCGGTTGAGAAGTAATGCGTTAGATGTAAGCGTCAAAACAAATACTGCTTTTAATTTTTAAGCGAGTATGATACATCCTATTTATTTTGTAGGGTGGGGAATGGATTTAAAGCCTCAAATACTCAAATTGCTAATTGAAATTTGCTGAGGCTTTAAATCGTATTCATACAGTTTCTTATTTTGTTTTTTCAGGATCGACATTTTGAGGAAAAAAGGCTTTTTGCTCTTCAATAGTTTCTGCTGAAGGCAAATATGTAAATAGATAGCGCAAATAGCTGTAAGGCTCTAAATTGTTTGCCTTGGCTGTTTCTAGAGTACATTGCTGCAATTGCATCTGCCAAAACTGAACATGATTTTTCCAGTGCTTACGAACTTTCCGAAGTTTGTTTTATGAATTCATGATAGCGCATCTCCATAAAATTTTTGATGCACCATTATTGACCATTTTTTAGTTTAATAATAAGGTGGGTTTAAATAGACGCTTACGAAAGATGATGAGAAGTCACTGCTTTTTTGGGAGCAACTGACTATTTTCTCTTCGATCTCTTACTGATACATTCATTGACACACTATTTGAGGTTGACTGGGAAAAATGGAAACAATTACTTACTTAAGACAATTCCGGTTATCAGGTTACGCAGTTTTTGATTTTGCGGCAGCGTTTCTGGGAATCTTTTTGCTCAGCCCGTTTTTATCTAAATTATTTAGGAAAATCGGCCTGGAAATACCAAAACTCAATTGGTTATATTTGACTTTACCCATTACTATTTTTACGCATCTTATTGTCGGTAAGATTACACCATTAACCAAAGACTTTATTGCCCTTAATGATCATTACATTTTAAAGATCGGAATAATCGGATTATTGGTTTTGGGATTAAGGAATATAAGACGGGTCAGAACCTGTTGCATGAATCCCCTAGCTATTTCTTGTACTGTTAAATAGAATGTGGTAATATGCGGCATCCCCTTCCGAGTTAAAGACATTGCTCCCAAATACATTTTCCCAGATAGTGAACAGGGATTCCTTCTTCCTCCCTTCATTCGAGATTCCCTACCCGAAATCGACTACGCGTTGTTTATCATCGAACCATAGGATTGAGGAATGTCTTCGCCAGAGGTAGCGTGAAACGGGTGCGTAGGAGGAATAAGAAAACATGAAAACGATAGTCATTTTTGGAGCTGGCATAGCCGGATTAAGTGCTGCCCATGAATTAGTCCAATTAGGGTATACTGTTTCAGTGTATGAAGCTACCAATCAGCCGGGTGGATTCTTTAGAAGCTCCCGGGTTGAGAAAGACAATATGCCCTCAGAATATTCTTGGCATGGCATGGGACCTTGGTACCATAATACTTTTGATTTAATGCGGAAAATTCCTTTTAGCGAAAAAGGAAACATTTACGATTTAGCCCTTTCGCGCCCCATTGATTTTGGAATTTTTCCAGATTCCGATGAAGCTCAATTCAATGAAGGTCTTCAAAGTATTCCAAAAATGTTTAGGATGGACACTTGGGAATTTATTAAATGGTCTTACTTAATGCTTAAAACTTGGACATCCAATAATCGAAGTCAAATACAATATGCTAAAATTAATGCAGCGCAAGCTTGGAAACCTTATCTTAAAGACAAGGCTTATAAAACTTGGCGTTCTTGTTTTGGTCCGTGGATTGGCTCGGATTGGCTAAAAGTTTCATTGCACACAGCCGGTGATTTTTTCAGGAAATTGGTAATATCAGGGCCCAGGCACCAACATAAAGCTGATCAAGGTGGCCCCCCGTGGACCCAAGGCGGCGGAGACGGATGGCTGTTATTTAAAGGGCCTAGCAGTGAATACTGGTTTAACCCTTGGGTAAAATTCCTTAAAGAAAAAGGTGTGAATTTTTTTTGGGAGAAAGCTCTGACAAAACTTGAGTTTGATGGAGTTAATATTACATCTGCTTGCTGCGGTGAAGAAAAAATTCAAGGTGACATATATATTCTAGCTATTAATCCTTTTTTTGCGGCTAATATTTTAAGTGAGACCCCTGCGCTTGAGAAGCAAGAAGAATTGAATTTGTTTAAACCCCTGATTCAAGATGGCCCTCACGCACAAGTCTCTTTTAGATTGGCATTTTCTGAAGAGGTTAAATTCCCTCGAAAGAGGACAGCCGTTGTGGTGAGTGATTCCGAATTTAATTTGACCCTTTTTGCAGAAGAACAAATTTGGGACAAAGAAGTGGATTTAGGAAAAAACATCAAATCTCTTTGGACGGGAACATCTTGCATTAGCAGCGTCCCAGGGAGAATTTACCATAAGCCGGTAAATAATTGCACAAAAGATGAATTTATCGAAGAAATAAAAGTCCAAATCTTGAGCTGCAATGCGCTTAATGACGTAGTAAAAGAAGCTAATAATGGAAGAGGTTTACAAGAGTTTTCCATTATCAAAATTGAAGTTTGGCACGAGTGGGAATTCTCTAGTGAAGGAATTAAATCTCTTCAACCGAAGTGGGTTACAACAACTAATACCCAAGCATATTTACCCGCCCAAAAAACTCCAGTTTCAAATCTATTTTTAGCTGGAGCCCATACTAAGACTCAAGCCCAGGTATGGAGCATTGAAGGCGCCGTGGAAAGTGGCAGAAGAGCCGCAAAAGCTATTGACAAGCAAGTTCAAGTGTTAGACCAATATCGTCCCCCATGGATAAAGATTTTGTCTAAAATTGATGATATTTTATATTCAATTAAAGCCCCTCAAATTATTGATTCTATTTTTTGGTTCCTTCTCATTTTAGGTGGTTACCTTTTTCATGCCAGAGGTCGTAACCGAATTAAATAGTTTTAGAACCCCTTATTGTTTGGTAATCCTATTTCCGGTCATGCGGGATTCCTTGCTGTTTCCGGTCTTGCTCCGTGACTGGCATGGCGTCTTCGCCAGGGACGATGCGTGAGCCGTAGGCGTTTGCATATACCTTGGTAAATTCTGCTCCGAGAAAGAAAATCTGCGCCGAGTAATAGATCCAGGCCAGGAGGATCACCAAGCCTTCCTCTGCGCCATACGCCGAGGGTGCCCCGCTTCGTCCGAGATAGAAACCAATCAGGAATTTGCCGACCGTAAACAGCAAAGCCGTAGCCACCGCACCGATCCACACGTCTCCCCACGCAACCCTGGCCGAAGACAGGTATTTGAAAAGCAGCGCGAACACCGCCGTGATAACGAGAAATGAAAACCCGATATTCAAGAACTGCATCACCAGCATTGGGAGAGGAAGCAGCCCGTTTAGAGGCTCTTCCATTGCGGCAAGACCGGCGCTGAGGACCACTGATACCAGCAGTAGAAAACCCGTTCCCAGAACCAGCGTGAACGAGAGCAGGCGGCTTTGAAGAACACCCGAAAAGCCAGCTCCAGGTTTGGACTTCACCTCCCAGATTGTATCAAGGGAATTTTGCAGCTCGCCAAATACACCCAATGCGCCGAACAATAAAGACACAACGCCAAAGATTGTCGCCGGAATTCCGGTGGATGGTTTCTCGGAGGCCTGGAGCAAGGTGAGGACGAGCTCACCCCCTTGCTGCCCGATCAGCTCTCTAATTTGTGCGATAATGTGGTTCTGAATTATCGAATGGGCGCCCTGCTGCCCCAACGCTGAGAACGCAAACGCGGCAATGGCGATCACAATGATGAGTAACGGCGCGAGGGAAAAAACCGTATAATACGCCAGTGCGGCACCGAGGCGTGGGGCTTTGTCCTCATACCACTTCACGAAGGTCTGATTGAGAAGGCTCCAGATTTTCCCGGCCCAAAGTTCATCCTTCCTCAATCTAGAGACTTTCGAGTCAAGTCCTTGTTTCATTGGGCAACCTCAATTGTGTTTACAGTCATTTAGCTTGCACGGTTTCGGGAAAATACTCGATCAAGTGGAAGCCATTGAAAGATAACTCGGAATTTATGAATTAGCGCAATTCACACCGGAGGAATTTCCTCCGGGCTTTTGATTTGAAAACTGTCGAAAGATCCCGCTCCTGGCTTTTAGAGACAGCGCAAAAAAGCCACCAAATCTTGTTTTTCTTTAGGGTCCAATCGCAGTTGCTGAATAAGGTTGAAGTATTCAATGATATCCTCAAGAGTAAAGCATCGCCCATCGTGCATGTAAGGTGGTGAGTCTTTGATTCCCCTCAGGGGAAATGTCTTTATCGACCCGTCATTAGCCATCATCATTCCATTGATCATTTCCTGCTTGTAAAAGCGTTCCGCCTTGAGATCATGCATGGTGTTGTCGGTGTAATAAGGCGTTGGGTGGCATGCGGCGCAGCGTGCCTTTCCGTTAAAAAGTTTTTCCCCGTTCAATTCCCTTGCGGTAGCTTTGGTTTGGTCGAGCTCGCCATAAATGTCCAGTTTCGGAGCCGGTGGAAAATCCAGAAGGGCCATAAACTCCGCCATAAAATGCACTTGGGTGGCTCTTTCGAGAACGTTAATTCCTTTTTTTGCGGCCATGCAGATGTCTCCATCGAAATAGGCGGCGCGTTGTTCGAACTCGGTAAAATCCTCTACCGTTTTTAGGGCTCTTTGGGAGCCAAAGAGGCGCTGAATGTTCACTCCCCGCAGGCTGGGAGTTTCAATTCGGTGTCGAAATTCCTGCGGTCGAATGTCTCCGACGAGATGGTTTGCCCCGTTAGAATGTCCATTGGCATGGCAATCGAAACAGGTTACCCCAAGGCTGGGTTCATCGCTCCGTCGGTCTTCTGTGGCGTTAAACTGTTGTTGCGGAAATTGAGTCAGCAGTAGACGAAGCCCTTCAAGCTGTTTCGGGTTCAGGATTCCGTTAAAGATCTGGTAGTAGTTTTCTATCGTAATGAGTCGCCCCTTTGCTACATCACCAAGGTCAGGGCGTGTGGTCAAATAGATCCCTGGTGCGGGATCCGGCAAGAAGTGCTCGGGTAGGTCGAAATCTAGATCAAATCGAACCAGACGGGGAAGCAACTTTGATATCATTTCCGGGAAGAGCATTCCTCCCTCCGCGTGATCGGCAAATGGTAATGGTTTGTAGGGAAAAACGCCTTTTTCCCTGATTTGTTCGGGGGACAATGAATTTATTTGTTCCCAGTTTATCCCCCGAAGTTTAGCAGTTGGTCCCACAGGAATAGCTTTTCCACCTGACATGTTTACGTCAGGAGCAGTCTTTTGGGAAAGGTCATATCTTGAGTTCAGCAGATCTATATGCTCTTTGTACCGCTCGTTTTTCACGGCCATGCGGGCGGCTTTTATTTGGTCAAAGCTCGTCTCCTGATTCGTGGGCCCATAACTGGAAACAGACTTTCCCTCCTGGGCAGAGGCTATCGTTGCGACAACCCCAGTGGCGAGCAAAATAAAAATGACAAAAAATGGCCAACGAAGATTTCTTTTGGAAAACATTTAATTTCCTCCCTATTATTTTATTGGTTTGGTTACTTTATGCATAACTACTCATTCTTAACCAAAAAAGCGGAAGGAGAAATCCTGAGTAACACCTGAAAAACTAGTTAAAAGCCACCGTTTCCCAAAGATTTCAATTCAAATAAAAATTCAGACGCAAGAGAGATGGCTGAGAAGGTTCAGGCGATTGTCGAAACTAATCGAAAAGCTATCTATTCAATAATCAGTATTATAAAAACTCACTCAAATACACCTAATTATTGCGTACCACCGCTTTTTGATGTTAATGGTTCTATCAATAAGAAAAAAGATTCATCAAATAATTTAGTTTTAATTTGCTGTCACTTCGACCGAAGGGAGAAATCTCAAACCCTTCGGAGATTTCTCCCTTCGGTCGAGATGACAATGAATAAAGTATTTCCACCTCAAAAGACGGTTCCACCCTGATTATTGAGCAGATAGCGTTTGTTTTAAGTGTTTGTCAGTCGAGATCGAATTCCAGAGATGCTGCAACGCGTCGTCCGGGTTCACCGTATCCGAGAATTCTCTGTTCGTGGCTGTTGAAGAGATTTAACAGGGAGACCATTGCCCGTCCTTTGTTGAATTTTCCTGTGATATCAATGTCCCATCGGTTAGATTCGCCAAGTGATGCGGTATTCATGGAATCATCCCATTGTTTGCCCCAGCGTCGGTGTCGGATGACATAATCGATTTTTGACGATTTAAATTTCATGGATGCTGAATACTGATTTTCTGGCACACGTGGCAGCATTTTTCGTGAAATATCATTTTCTGCCTTGTCAATTATTTCTGCTTCGGCATTTAAAGAGATTTTTTCGGAAAACCTTGCTCCGAACATAAATGAATGAGACCTTACTTTTGCCTTATCAACATTTCCGGCTTTCATTCCGTAAGGATACGCCGGGTCTGTTGTACTAACAGTTGAAATAAGATCACTTGCTGCAGTGTCTTTTACCGCAACAGAAAAATTGAATTTATCATTCATGAATCTTTGGGTAAATTCAAGATTCCAGGTTCGCGCATCTTCCGGAATCAGCTTTGGATTACCGTAACCCGGATAATATCTTTCATTCATTGCTGGAGACCTGAAAGCGCGTCCCCATGTGACTCTGATATCGTGGTTTTTATCTTCTTTTACAAAAGCAACTCTCCCTGTAGTGACATTTTCGCTGCTTTTCATAGGCGGATTCTCGAGGCGAATAATTCCTCTGAAGCGCCAACCGCATGACAACGGAGCCATCATACCGGCACGAAATGCTCCTTCAGTTTCTGAGAGATTGTACAAACCTGCATTGTTGGCCGTTGTCTCCTGACGTTCTGCTCCGGCGGTCCATTCGCCCCAGGTTTCATATTTGCAGTAATCGACTGCCTGTTTCGAAATTATTGATGAAAAATCATACTCATTGAAAATATTATCTGAATCAATTCCGATCGTTGCTGTACGAAGGCTTCCGAAGTAAAATTTCCATTCGCCTTTTTCTCCAAGAGTGTTCATTTTCAGAACCCATCTTTCGGTATCGCGCCGCTGACTGTAGTTTTCATCATCAGCAGGCTGGGAAAGGGCAAATGAATAGCCGTCAAGATCTGTAAAGCTGTTCTGCCATGATCCTAGAAATGAAAATTCGAGTTTCTCGGAGATTCTGCCGTCAAGCGTTAACCCGAGACGTTCGCGGGAAAAACTGTCTCTTTCAGTATTTCCGTTTCTGGAATCAGCCGCGGACCATCCGGGTGTCTGGAATCGTCCGGCATTGACTCCGACTCTTGTTGCTCCGAATGAATCGGAAAGTCTGAAAGACTGACCGGTTCCGCCTATTCCGTCGAATTCCAGGCGAAACTTTTGTGATGTGGGAATTCCGGAGGTGAGATTGACTACTCCGCCGGCGCCGCCTGATGTCCAAAGCCCTGAGCCGGCACCTTTGGCTGTTTCGATTGCCATAAGGGTTTCCGGATCAATATCAGAAAAATCCGGCGTTCCGGTAAGCGGATCATTTAAAGGCATTCCGTCAAGCATAACCCTTACTCTGGGGCCTGAAAATCCGCCCGAAACTGGAGATGCAGCTCTTCCTGGACCTCCGGAGGTTGGAACAGAAATTCCCATAATGCCATCCATAAGATCTGAAAGTGTCACAGGATTTCCCTGTTTCATTTCCTCACCGGAGATAACATTTGAAGGTGAATTGGCGAATTCAGTTGCGGGTTGCCATTTCATAGCTTCAACAACTACCGGTTCGAGGCAGTAGAGGGTCGAAGATGCAGGTTCTGCAAATAGAATTGCTGCAGGAAAAAGAAGAAGGAAAAAGGAAAAAAGAAAAAAGGAAAAACGGATACATTTGAACATGCGGTATGCTCCTCTGAATGGAACTATCCGCTCAACGCTCGGCAAGACGCCATATTGAAGAAAATCATACGGTCTCCCTTTCCGCGAGGAGTCGGCACGTTGCTGCCATGGTATTCCGGCTTACGGATCATCCTCCCGCCAGCCCTTCCCGTCTGAGTTACAGACAGTGGTTTGCTGACGTTTGTCCCCGATCACGGCGACGGGCTCGTGTGGGCATCTCACCCACTTCCCATGCTTCCTCTGAAAATCCAGAAGGATTATGCAGAAACGCGGGAGTATTATAATATATTTTAACAAATTGTCAATGAAAATATTGCCGGAAATGCATCTTCTTCCAATGTGGCAAAAACCGTATTTGTAAATATGACAAAATATGCATAAGAGTTCTTACAAATGAAATAGCGGTTTGTGGTTTTGCAGATTCTTCATTGGAGGTGATCTTCGCAATATTCTTTTTCGTAACTGCTTTATTGACTTTCTGGTTACTAAATTATTTGGTTTGTATTTAAAGCAATTTCAGACACTTTTTGAAATTGTACAAATTCTCTGAAATTTTGTAACTGCCTAATAATTCGGGAGGAAATCTGACAACCCGTTAACACGCAAATTTGACTCCGTATTTAATATTGTGCGTATTTTTAGGAAGTCTTAGGCTGATATACAGGAATAGTTTGCTGAGCTGGAACAGGCAGCGGAAGTGAGGCGGGCTGCGATGCTGGAGCGGGTTGTGAAGCTGGAGCAGGCTGTGGAACAGTTGCCGGTTGTGGGGTTGGGATAGCTTGCGGAGCTGGAACAGTCAGGGGAACTGAGATAGGCTGCGGTGCTGGAGCTGGTTGTGACGCTGGAGCAGGTTGGGGAACAGGGGCCGGTTGTGGAGGTTGGACTGGTTGCTGGGTTGGGATAGTTTGCGGAGCTGGAACAGTCAGGGGACTTGAGATGGGCTGAGGTGTTGGAGCTGCTTGTGAAGCTGGAACGGGTTGAGGAACAGAGGCTGGTTGTTGAGGCAGGATAAGTTGTGGGGTTGGGATAACTTGCGTAGCTGGTAAAGTCAGGTGAATTGAGATAGGCTGCGATGTTGGAGCTGGTTGTGAAGCTGGAGCAGGCTGGGTAACAGGAGCTGGTTGTGGAGGAGGAACTGGTTGCGGAGTTGGGACAGCTTGCGGAGCTGGAACAGGCAGGGGAACTGAAATGGGCTGGGGGGCCGGTGCGGATTGTGGAACTGAAGCAGCCTGTGGAATTGGATCAGTCTGAGGAACAAAGACAGGTTGCGAAGTCGATACTTGTCGTGGAAGCGAGGGGGTTTGTATAGGGTGGGACCGATCTATCTGTTGGGCGTCTTTTCTGGAACGCCTATGTGGATCGTGGAGCCGATGTTTTTTCCTGGATTTCTGTTCTGCTTGTGGAGTTGTTTCTGGGATAGTTTGTTCTTTCATTGTTTCCTTTCTTGGGGGGGTTGCCTCGCTGAGGGTTTGTTTCAATTGGTCATCGAAAGTGAAAATATCATATCGACTGCAGCGGTATTTAAATTCTAACTTGTTGTTTTTTTCATGTAAATATTCTTTGCAGACAGAGTGGAGTTGCTTGTAAAAGTCACCGATCAGGTCTGGACCATTTCGGTAACTTTTTGCTACTTTTTCAAAAATATCTCTGGTCTTCGTTTCGATGTCCTGATTTTTCAGTTTTTTGCTGATACAATCAAACAAATGCTCCTCGGGTAATAGCTCTTTGAGCTTAGGGTGTTTATAAGTAAGGTATTTAGAAGCTGACTCGGCCAATCTCTTGAACAGTTCAGGTAAATATTTTTCCATCTCCATATTGTCGGCGATTTTATCATCCATGAAATCTAACAATTGGAAAAAGACCTTGATTACCTGGTCAATTTCCTGTCTCAGTTCTTCCATACAACCCTCCCTGAAATTAAAATCCTGCCAGGGTTTATCTCTTTGATCCTGGCGCGAATGATGGTGAAATGTTGCAACACAGTGTTGCATTTCCATCGCCATCATAGCCAGAGATAGCGATAAGCTAATGCAGAAACCCTTATCACGTCATGCCATTCTCTTGGCCTTGAAAATGGCTTCAGACAAAATTTTTCCATTCAGAACGTGAAAATACCGTAAGCCTTGCTTACCGCATGCTCGGGAAAACCGCATTTCTCAGCGAAAAAGAAGGGCAATAATAATCAGGACCGGTATGGGAACTCCTAAAATCAAAAGTAGAATGTATCGCATAAGGAAACCTCCGTCATTTATTTGTCTAGCCTGTTCGAGTTTGCAATTTCCAGGATGGTGTTAAACAACTGGGAGATTGTCGCGCTGCCTGCCCCCAATTGTTGCGGCAAAACTCGCGCAAAAGGCACCTGATAAAAGAGCGATGAATAACCACAGTAATAGATGTGCTGCCGCTTTGCGAGCACCTTCGGTAGATTCTCGAGCATTCACAAATACATCTGATACGCGTTTCTCGGCGTCGATTTGTTGGAGACCAGTTTTTATCGCTACAATTTGCGTGAGCCAAATCTTGTCAGATGCTGGCAGTTCCTTTTGCCCAAGCGCATTCGCAAGAATGCCTCCTGCCTCTGATCTTACCGAGGAATCATTCGGATCTTGAGTAGGGTGATCGGACCGAAACAGAGTATTGACAAAATATGCGAGCGGATCAAAAGCCGACTCCTTGTTTTGTGTTGCTCCGCCTGGGTGTGTCTTTCCACCAATCATTGAGGCGGCGGCAGCCGTCAAAAAAGACGCTGTGATGACCAGGGCAACGGCCCAAACCAGAAATCCATGGGCGGTATCCCTGAAATAAACCTCGTGCGTGTGGAGGGCGGCCCACTTTGTGCGCAGCCGTCCGGCCAGATAGCCGCCCGTTGCAGAGGAAATAATTTGCATGGCGATCAACCATACGATGGCTGCCATACCCACTGCCGAAGCCGATGCGCCAACATTAACCCATGGTGAAATCGAAGATAAGCCGAGACCGGTTCCCAGGGCGAGCAGGGTAACCGATAATGCTGCGGCCACAAAAGCGCCGCCAGCTACAGCTGCCCAGGAAATACCGGACGAGTTGTCCTCATTTTTGGAGGATAAGCCGGATTGAAAATTCACGGCGACAGGTTCATCATGTTCCATAAAAATTATTTGTTCCCTTCTTTTTTCAAGATAATTCATTCTTACCTAAAAAATAAGAAAGGAATATCCTTTGACCAGACTAAAAAAATGATTGAAAGTTACTACTTCAGAGCATCTGGCTGATTTATTGCTTATAACCAAAAAAAGATTCATTATGGATGCAAGTTTTTACAATCAATGCGAAGAGTGACAAGAATTGTTTCGGGGTTGAAAAAGCAAATTTCGTGGTCTGACAAATGGTTTGACAGAAGTAAAACATGGTGATAATATCATAAAAATGTTTTTGTGCAATAGATACAAATTTTTTCTTCCTCAAATAGAGGATTTTGTGCGAATTGTACAAGTGTGTGAAGGTTCCGATAATGATAACCAAATTTTCTGGACTGTCATTCCTCACGAAGTGAGGAGTCTCCATCTAAAAAAGATTGATTTCTCTCTTCGGTCGAAATGACATGAATTTTACCCATTTCAGTAAACCATCCTTGAAATCAGCTTCAATTGATTTAATTCGCTTATCTTAGTGGCATTAATGACACTACCGGATTTTTTTCCTTGCAAAAATATTATCACTAGGCACTTTGCTGCTATTTTTGACAGAATTTTCCATTGCTTTAAGCTCATTTTCAGTAAGGAAACTGAAATGAGTAGACTTCTTTTTTGCTGATAGAGTGCCGCTATTCTGAAGACAAAGCTGAATAAACAAATCGATCAGGCGATCAGGCATATCAATGATTTCCTGAATAGCTTTTTTTGTATTATCATAATCAGCAAGAAAAGTTAGCTCTTCCACAAGCTCCTCTTCTATTGTTTTGTTTACAAAATCATACAGAGCTTCTGCTTGTCTTGTCATATCAATGTAGCGATACCAACATTCTGTATCATTTTCCACCGTCATCTGCCCCGATGTATCCAGTTTGTATTCCACTAACTGCATCATTGGCCGGGAAAAAGCTTCCAGCGAGGAATCATATTCAATCGGATTTTTAAGCATTACTGCCGAAACAGGAAACATCAGCCCACGTGGAACCATTCCACGAATTGAAAGAATATTATGGATCAGAAATCTATGAATTCTCCCATTGCCGTCTTCAAATGGATGCAAAAAAACAAAGCCATAAGCAATAGCTGCAGCATGAATTACCGGCGACACGCCTCCATTTTTCATGCGTTTGTGTGAAGCAATAAGTCCCTTCATCAGATCAGGCAGGTTTTCCGGCTTTGGGCAAATATAATGAATCACTTCTTTCTGATAAGTTACTGTCTGACCAACATAATTCTGGGTTATTCGATAATCACAGCTTTTAAACCGTGAATCAACAATCCGGTTCTGGAGATCAATCAATAACCTCTTTTCACAAAATTCATCTCTTTCTGCAAGCTCCAGTGAACAAATGAATTTCTCAGTGCGTGAAGCATTTGGCTTTATATGCTCGATTTCAAAAGAAGATTTTGTTTCTTTGTTATAGAGATAACTTAATGCCCTGCGAATAAGATCTGATGGAAAGGAAGTTACAATCTCTTCGCACCTTTTACGCAAATCTGCAGAATCCATTTTTTTGAGTTTATCAGTTTTTCTGATAATCGGACAAAACTCCATCGGTCCGGGAAGGTTATTTACAACTCTGTGACGTTGAGATTTTTCGCCATTGGTTATTGTGTAGTACAACTTTTCCTCTATTGCATTAACATAATTTCCTGAGCTGACGTCATCTACAGGAAGAATCTTTTCAAGAAGAAATTCATAGAAGAACCATATTCTGCGGGAATATTTCCCAGTTGGCTTTGATTTTATATACCCGACAATTTCAGCCTCCGGCACAGCTTTGAAAATCTGCTTCAGAAGACTCAAATTAACCCCATCATATTTTAATGCAAACTCAAGATGATCACCGACCTTTTCGCCCGGCCAATACTGTATTCTAAATATCTCCTCAATAGTTCCATTCAGAAGTCTAGAATGATGAGTTCCCAGCTTAGACACATAAGAGATATGCCAATTCGGCATTCCAGAAAGCTGGAACATTTTAAGAAGATAAGCATATCCTGCCGGACGAGCTTCCAAAATATCTATATCCATCTGCAAACCTCGAAAAATTCAATATCATTCTGCAAATATAATTACAAATAAAGATATTGTCAATAAAACAGTTATAAGCAACTGGCATTCTGCAAAATTCATTATTATAAAAACTTCAATTAAAAATTGGCAGGAACTGAAAAAACGTTTATTGGAATGCAAAAATCATTATATTATGGCAAATAAATGCAAAAACGGTTATTTATTTCAACGAATCAAAAAAATTGATTCACTCATTGCTAGTCTTTTGTCACAGAAGAGCTTTATGATAGTTCTGCCATTGTAGAAAAATACAAAAAATGCGCATCCTTTTTGAAATTCCTGAAAATCAATTTTCATTCAGGGTGATTCCCGTTCCATTGTATTGTCGTGCTGAAGAAATGCCAACTTTAAAGAAACTTGGAATTCAGGGAATCTTTGAGCTTAATCTTTATGAAATGCAAATAATTGAAGCTCCGATCATCTCTGGGTGTTCGAAAATTACCGAAGATGTAGTCAATCATCTTTTAGGTGTAACCCTCCATGAGAAACATCAAAAAGACAAAATTTCCCTTGCTATTCGCAAAAAAATTCCTTATATTCGTCCCATTTAGTGTAATTTTCTCTTTTGAGGGCAAAATTGTTTAAAAGTTTCTCTTTTTTGGTAATGAAAAGCCATCAGAATAACCTGTATTTTGAAATCGATAAAAAGCAAATCTCTGACTTGTACAATCACCGCTATGTCAGGAATGGAGTAGGAATGTGAGGATGCGTTCATTGCAAGCCCCCCGGTTGGGGTTGGTCTGTTTCTTTTTAGTAGCCATGCTGACGGTGTTGGAACCGTCCCTGGCCATCACGATCACGAACGAGACAAAGGGCCCGGTCTCCGTTAGGGCATATTACACCCAATGGTCGAAGGGCAACCAGGCGGGCAAGATTGTCACGCTGAAGCCGGGTTCCTCCGCCACCATTGATCGGCCACCGTTCAAAACGTTTAAGGACCGGGAAATCTTCATCGGCAAGGACCCGGGGCAGTTGAATGACCACCTTCCAGAGCGCGACTACCGGTCGATGTCGCATTTCAACATCGGCAACACCAAGGGAGAACTCTTTTGGATCGCCATGGACAAGGGTCAGTACAAGGGTTTCAACGCCGTGGAATGGGTGGTGGTCAAGCCCATCCTGGAAAAGGCGGGTGAACTGTTCAGCCAGGCCGGACAGGCCATCAACCAGCAGATCGAGAAACTGACCGCCCCGATCATCAATGGCATCAAGAGCCAATGGGCCAAGCATCCCTATGCCAATCAGACGGCCTCCGTCCGGACGGGTATCGGATTGTGCCAGGACGAGACCGATTTTCGGACCGCGCGGATGAAGAAGGTCCGGCCGGCCCTGGAGAAGCTTTTGGACCTGGAGATCGCGGAAAAGGACATCCCGACCATCGCCTTTGCCGTTACCGGGGGCGGGTTCCGGGCCGCTGTTGGTTGCGTGGGATTCATCCTCGGCGTCAAGGAAGCGGGGTTGTACGACGTCGCGACCTATTTCGCCACGCTATCCGGTTCCACCTGGGCCCTGGGGCCGTGGTTCCTGGGCGACAAGTCGATCGAGGAATTCCGCCTCCGGCTTGGTTCCGGGTTGAAGGAGAATCTCGCCCTGCCAAATCCTAGCAAGGATGAACTGACAGAGATCGCGAAGAAGCTGATCGGCAAGACGGTTCAGAATCAGCCTGTCACCATCATAGATTTCTGGGGATCTCTTCTGGCAAGGAAACTGTTGTCGGAATTCGGTGGAAATGCTCAGTATATAGGCATCTCCCCCATGACCCAGCGGGCGAAGAAGGCGGAGGATCCCCTTCCCATCTTCACCGCGGTCGCCAACAACATCTGCCCTGACTCGAACCATGAATGGTTCGAGTTCACCCCCTTCGAGATGGGAAGCGATTTTCTGGGCGCCTTCGTCCCCGTCTGGGCTTGGGGTCGCGAGTTTGCCGGGGGACGGTCTACCGATTTCGACCCCGAGGAGAGCCTAGCCTTCGGGATGGGGGTCTTTGGGTCCGCCTTCTCGGTCCGTATCGGAGACATCATTGACAATACCTTTCTGGCCAACATCAATGACAACCAGGCCTTCCGGTACCTGTTAGATCCCATCCTTGAGAAGTTCCGCCGGGAGGTGGAGGAGGTCCGCAAGGCGACCGTGATTCCTGGCGGTGAGATCCCCAATTTCGCGTTCGACCTTCCCAAGGCCCCGGCTTCCGCCAAGGGGAAAAAGATGATCAAGTTGAGCGATGCTGGCCATTGTTCCAACATTCCGGTCGCGCCTCTGCTGCGGAAGAACCGGACGGCCGACATCATCATCGTGTTCGACTTCAGCACCACCATGGTCGACAAGGATCGTCCCACCGTGAAGGGACCGCCCGACCTCCGAAAGGCGTCCGAGTATTGCAAGCGGAAGGGATTGCCCTTTCCCCAGGGCCCCTGGGAAAAGGCGGGCGGGGAGAACCTGACCGTTTTCGGTGACCCTAGCAACGTCGATCAACCCTTGATTCTGTACATCCCCCGCATTAAGAATCCCAGGTTGCCCGGGACCTTCGGGAAGTTCGATCCCGAGACGGCGGTGGACAGCTACGCGGGGACCATGGGCAGCCAGTATACGAAGGACCAGCTCTTCCAATGGAGCGATTACGTCAAGCTCGACATGCTGGAACTCAAGCCCCGGATCCTGGAACTGATCAAAGCCCGCGTTCAAGCCCGCCAGGCCGCGACGGCCAAGTAGGATCCAAGAGGACCGGCCATAATGCCGAAAAACTCGGCGATCTTCGGACCCAGGTCTGGTGAAAGAAGATGTCGTCGATCAGGCCAGCGGCTTGAGCCAGTTTGCGAAGGGCCTTACTCACTGGCTTGGTACTTTAGCTGTTTCTTTTTGAATAAACAAGTTTATTAAGAACGGCCGCCCGAAGAAAGGCGATCTTTTCTCCCCAGTGCATGCAATCTGACATCTGCCAGTCGCTTGCGCCTGAGGTCATTCTTACGAAATATTCGTCAGGGGAAACCAGGTATTTCCCCTTTCCCTTAAAAATATGAAAGAACCATGAATGGCGGCGCCAGACATGAAAACGATCAATATCATCGAAACGTGAAACGGGTTTCTCTGTTTTGATCCAGAGAAATCGAGATTTCGAGAGAACCATGCGTTTTTCCATGTCGAGAACGTAGTGTTGATCAACCAGCCAGATCCAGGCGGCATACAAAGTGACAAGAACCGAGGTGGAATCAAGGAGGAAAAGGTAAATCATTCGGGGATTTGCTCTGATGAACGACATTGATTCATCGACAATCCAGTTTGTTGAAATCACGAACCATAAGACAAGCAGAACCAAAACGATTTTTTCGGAAAAAGTTGCCAGATCGACCTTTATGTAACCTGCCTCCTCGACATCAAGAGAAAAGTTGGAGAATTTTGTCTTCCACAAAGCCAGTCGAAGGGCATCCGGGGAATTGGCTTGGGCAACCATCTGCTCGACATCAGCAACCCACGAGGTATAACTCTGGCCGTCTTCGAACAAGGCTGATCTGAACGTACAACCAATGTTTGCCGCCAAGGCTTTGGCTCTGGCAGTTACTAACTTAAGAGATTGATAGGAATCGGAGCTCTCACGGATATTCAGAGGCACAGGCCATGCTGTTCCATCCGTGAAAACAATGGCTACGGAAAAGGTCATTTTATACCAATGCCAGAATATTGGCCATCCAGAGAGGGTGCCCATAGTTGTGATCGCGGAAATGTCCTCAGGTCTGACTTGAGTAATTCTGTAGTAGAAAAGATTTGCATATTCGAGTTGAACCGTTTTTTCTCTTGTGTTAATTATATAACGGTGTTTCAGGAATATCTTGATCACAAGGGAAGCCAGAAGACCTATAGCGAGATCCGTATGCAGCCATGCTGGGATGTTATCCCTGCTCAGGAACAACAGCAGAAGGGCGCAAACAGCTGCTAACAGAGTGGTCATGGTTCCAAGGGTTGTCGGAATGTTCACTATTATGCGGTCGTCAGTTCCCCATTCCTCTTCATGTTGCTGATTTGTTTGTGCTTCCTCCTTTTCTGCTTCCCATCCTTCTTTGGAAGGTGATATATGGGGGCTTGATGTCTTTTGCTGTACCCATCGTTTCCAAAGCAGGAAGAGACCCGTCATCAGGCTCCATAAAATAAACGCAATCAGGAGTTCACCGAGCCTGGCAGATCTGGGAAAACGTATGAATCGATTGAGTTCAACAACCCCGAAGCCTGTAAATGCAACCAGAAAAAGGAATGCAGGCATGCTAAAAGATTCACAAATTTTAGAGAAAAAACCGGGTATTGTTGAAGCAACTGGCTCTTTGTAAACAGGCGTGGCGATTTCCGAAGAGAACACGGGGCTGTTTTCGGGGATTTTCCCTTCATGGCTGAAGTCATTTTTCTTTCTGATGGGTGGCCATATAACTTTTTCTTCAGAAATGAAGATTTCGTCATCATGCTGAACCCACTTCAGCAAACCAAACCAAAGGAGGGACCATGGAAAGAGAAGACTGGCAACCTCTCGAATCTGGGGAAATCCGAATGAAGGGAACCCAAAGGCAGCCAATACCATATCAACCAACAGCCAGCCTCCGCTGACGAAGAAAATGGTTCCTAAAATGCTGTATGCTATTTTTTTCCATCCGAACGAACCCAGTTGGAAAGCCAGAACGCTTAAGAAGATGGGAAAAAACGTCAGCATATGCCATGGGAAAGGCGGTGGTGGTGGGGAGCCTGGGATAGGAATCAACCAAACAATAAAACCAAGAAACATAATAGCGCATGGGAAAAAGGACAGAATAAGGACAAAAACTGAGAAAACAAAGATGGCGGATCTTCGAGGCGATAAATTAGTGTTTGTTTTCATAGAAAATACAGCATCCACCGTTAACAAGAAGCCGTCGTAAGTATTTCTTCCAGCTTAAGATTTGCCTTACTAAGGCCCACTCTACATCGACTAAGATGAATTCTAGCAGATAAAGTTTTCTTTCGCAAGAAAAATTCCCTCAGTAATCTAGGGAAGCATTATATTTGGACTTTGGTTGTGTTACTATTCTTCATGGAAAAGGTGAATCATATAAAGGGATTAAAATTGTTTTGTTATAAAAGGAGGATAAACTATTTCGCTTTATAGTACAATCCCATATTGAAATTGGAATATAGAAACATGTTTCAGAGAAAGAAAATGAATTTGATATTACGATTTTTATGCTGGTCGGGTAAAACTAACTGAAAATGGACAAGTACAAACTGGAATCTTTTTTTAATCAAAGCTTGCAAGATTTAGGATATGTTTTATATGTATGTCAAAAAAAGAAGGTTCCATTCATTTGTTTAGTACGGTATTAGAAGATCAGGTAATCGTGGATATTTTTTGGAATAATACAAAATTATATAATTTCGAGAGTTCAAATAAAACTTTAATCGTGGTATAATACCTGCCTTGAAAATTGGGTTGGAGGTAAGCAAATGAATGGAACCACCCTGACAATTGGTGTTGACATCGGTTCTACCAGCATTAACTGTGTAGTTATAGATGGAAATAAGAAACTTATTGAAGAGTTGCCATACAGGCGTCACTTCGGGCGAACACTTGAACTTTGCCAGAAAACTCTTGAAGATATTGAGAAAAAATATGGAGTAGAAGCCATTTCACGGGTGGTTTTTACCGGAACGCATGGTGAAAGCATTGCAAAGGCTCTCAATACATATTTTGAAATAGAAACAACCGCTGCAACCAAAGGTCTGCATCTGTTGTGTCCGGAAGCCCGCTCGATAATAAGCATTGGCGGACACGATTCTGCACTTCTGGTCGTTAAACCTTCTTCTGCTGGATTTATTCTTGAAGACTTCAAACTTAACGAAGCCTGCGCTGCCGGAACCGGTTCATTTATTGACCAGCAGGCAGAAAGAGTGTTTGCAGACAAGCCTGATTTTGCAGATATTCGCGATCCGCAGGAGCGTATTGAGGCAATTCTCGATTCTTTCGTAAAAGAAGGCATGAAATCAGACTCCCCGGCTAATGTTGCCTGCCGATGTACTGTTTTCACAAAATCTGATATGATTCACCTTCAGAATAAGGGAATTGCAATCAAACATATTATTGCAGGACTGCATGAAGGAGTTGCCAAGAATTTCAAGTCAACACTGATAAGCAATCGTGTTTTGAATTCTCCGGTTGTTTTAATCGGCGGCTATGCAGCAAACCGCCTCGCAAAATCTTCCTTTGAAAAGATTCTTGGAGTCACGGTAACGATACCTGAACATCACGCAGCAGTAGGTGCAATCGGTTGTGCACTTTCAGCACTTGAAAAATCTGCTGGAAAAAGAGTTACTCCGCAGGAAGTCATCGCACTCAAGTCTTCAAAGGCTTTCGCATTCCCTCAGACTTCCCCTTTGAAACTTGACCTTTCAGGCTTTCAGTCATGCGGAGAAGCCGCCTCAATCAAGACTTCCGGAAAAGGAAAAACTGAAGTATTCATGGGCTGGGATATCGGATCTACCACCACAAAGGTTGTTCTTCTTACCAGAAATGGCGAAGTGTTGTACAAGAGATATATCCCGACCGAAGGGCAGCCCGTCGTTGCAATAAAAAAGTGCCTTAAAAACCTGATTTCTACTGTAAAAATCGATACTATTGAAATTATCGGCGTCGGAACCACCGGCTCAGGAAGAGAAGTCGCCAACCTGTTCGTAGGAGCAGATGACGTTGTAAACGAAGTTACTGCACACGCACGCGGAACAACTTATTTCAGACCAGATGTTGACACAATATTCGAACTTGGTGGTCAGGATGCAAAATACACATCCCTTTCGAAGGGATTCGTCGTAGATTTTAAAATGAACAAAGTCTGCGCCGCCGGAACCGGATCTTTTCTCGAAGAAACAGCACGTAAACTCGGAATAAATATTGCAGTTGAATACGAAAATCTTGCCATGTCATCGAAGGCTCCGTACAAACTTACTGAACGGTGTACTGTTTTCATGGAATCTGATCTGATGTCGCTTACGCAAATGGGCGGAAAAATTGAAGATCTTCTCGCTGGTTTGTCTATGGCTGTAGTACATAATTATCTCAACAGAGTAGTACAAGATGGTAAAATCGGCAATGTGATAAGTTTTCAGGGCGGACCGTCTCTAAATAAGTCAGTTGTGGCAGCTTTTGAAAATGTCGTCGGAAAACCTATTGTTACTTTGCCGCACCGTGAAGTACTGGGTGCCATCGGAGCAGCTCTGCATGTTCAGGAAGCCATTGCCAGACAGAAACAGGCTGGCGAAACCGTAAAAACAAGATTCCGCGGATTCGGCGTAATTGATGCATCATTTTCACATGCTGAAGAAATTTGTCTCAGGAACCCCAAGTGCCATAATCAGTGCAAGCTTCAGGTATATCGTGTTGGAAACGATGAAGCGGTATATGGCGGCGAATGTGGAATGTATGAAGCGCGTGCCAGTGCGGCAAAACGCGGTCCGGATTTCAATCGCATTAGACAGCAGCTCTTCTTCAAAGCCCTCGGTGAAAACGTAAAGGTTCTTGACCGCGAAAAATTTGAAAAGGTTGATCATAATTCCAGATTGCAGAAAAAATCAGGCAAATTAACTCTTGGAATTCCGAGATCGCTGACGTTCTTCCAGATGGGCATTTTCTGGGCACGTCTCATGGAGCGGCTCGGATTCAATATCATTGTTACGCCAGATACAGATTCTTCAATCGTAGATCTCGGAATTCAGGCGATGACATGCGAAACATGCTTCCCCGTTAAGATTTCACATGGACATGCGCATCTGCTGAAAGATTACGCTGATATCCTGTTTCTTCCAATGATGATCGAAATGGAAGCTCCGGAGCACAAGAAAGGCTATTACTGCCCATATCTTGAAGCGAACACTTTCATGCTTAAAGCTGCTTTGAACCTGAATGACAGCCGCGTTTTCATGCCGGCGGTTTATCTCAAGGACGGCGAAAAAGGCATGAAAATAGCCTTCCAGAGAGAATTCGAACGCCTTGGAATTCCATTCGATGGTAACATTTTTACTTCAGCCTGGAAAGAGGCAGATCAGGCAAGAACTGCTTTCGATGTCGAGTTGAAGCGCGTTGGCAAGTCTGTTCTTGAAAATCTGAAAGATAAAAAAGCCATAGTTGTTGTCGGACGTCCTTACAGCGCTTATGATTCGCGAACAAATCTGAACCTCTTTGCGACGTTTTCCAGACTCGGTATTATCGCTATTCCTCAGGAATTTCTGGAAATTGAATCTGTTCATATTGAAGATGATTATCCGAACATGTACTGGGGATTCGGCGACAAAATTCTGAAAACTGCAAAGTTTATAAACAGAGACCCTCGACTTTTCGGCTTATATCTTACAAGCTTCTCATGCGGACCAGATTCATTCATTCTGCATTTCTTCAACCACGAAATGAATCGCACCGGGCGGCCATATCTCGAACTTGAGCTGGACGAACACTCAGCCGGTGCCGGCGTTGAAACGCGTCTGCTGGCGTTCATAGACGTAATTGAAAATCAGAAGGAAGTTAAAACCACTCCAGCCGGAGTTAATATAATTACACAACATTCCAAAGCTCCATTGTCAGGAAGAACTCTCTATATTCCAAAAATGGCTGAAGGCTCTGCAGCTCTTGCAGCAACGTTTGACGCCGTCGGATGCAGGGCAGAAGTTATGGAAACCTACACCCGCGAAGGGCTTGAGTTTGGAAAAAGCCATACATCAGGGAAAGAATGTTATCCGTGCACTGTTACAACCGGCGACATGTTTCACCTGATTCACACTCTTAGAACGAAAAACCGCAGCATTGATGATGAAATCGCATTCTTCATGCCCGAAACAGAGGGCCCTTGCCGCTTCGGACAATACAACAAGCTTCACAGAATCCTTCTGAACAGCTATGGCATGGATAATATTCCAATTCTTTCTCCGTCGTCGGAAGACAGTTATCGCTGCAATGGATTTTTCACCGCCGAACAGGCAGACGAATTCAGACGGCTTGCATGGCAGGCTATCGTATACGCTGATTATCTCGAAAAAGCTTTGTGGCGTGTTCGCCCTTATGAAGTCAAAGCTGGCGAAACGGATAAAGTATTTCAGAAAACTTTCAGCGACGGGCTCACAGCTATCAGGAAGGGCGGCGGGACACATCTTCTGAAAGCAGCCAAGAAGGCGGCAAAGGCATTCGAAGCAATTGAGCGTCGTAATGAAAAACGTCCGCTGATCGGAATTGTCGGGGAAATCTACCTGCGGACACACAAAGAAAGCAACCAGAACCTGATTAAAGTGCTTGAGCAGATGGGCTGCGAAACATATACGTCGTCAGTTGCCGAATGGATTGAATACACCAGTCACACAAGTGTCCAGGATTCACTGGAACGTTTCAATCGCGACAGAGGACTTGGAAACCTCGCTGACACCGGAAAATTCTGGATCACAGCAAAATACCAGCGTGTCGTGGCATGGCTTCTCGGACGGCCGTTTGCAAGTTTGCTTTCTGGTCGGTTTGACCATTCTACTGAAGCAATTCTGAAAGAAGTTGAAGGAATTTTCTCAAATCATATTAATGGTGAAGCAATACTTTCAATTGGAGGTGCTTTGCATTTCGCGCACAGTGGACACTTTAACGGAGTTGTAAATGCTCTTCCGTTTACCTGCATGCCCAGTACAATTGCTACATCAATTCTGAAAGTTCATCTCCGCGACAGAATTCCTTATGTTGACATGATTTATGATGGTACAATTCTGCCGAATAGAGTAACCAATCTCGCCACCTTTGCTTTCCAGGCTAAGCAAAATCTCGATAAGCAGTAATTCAACAATCTGCTGAAAAAAAATATAACCATCCGAAGGGTAGAAAACACCTCGGGTGGTTATTTTCGCATTTGACAAGTTGGTGGTATAAAAGCAAACAGAAAAAGATTTTTAACCACGGAAGGACACGGAAAAAAGCAGGGATTAAACGGGCTTTATGATAAGGAGTTTATCGTCGCAGAGAAGGCATCTTCCGAGTGGATTAACAATTAGACTTGCGTCGTGCGGCATTACTCCAACGACTGTCCAGCCGTATTTAATGTGCAGAGGTGATAATATTTCGCCGTAGTTTCTTCCGGTAAATTCTGATGGTAATGGCGCAAATTCAAGGGCATTGCCGGCTGAATTGGATAGCAGATCGTTAAAAAACGGAAGAATTCCCTGCCTCATGGTCAGGCGTGCCAGAAGCCTTCCAGAATATTCGCCCTGGATAACTACATCCTCAACTCCGGCACTTTTCAGATGTGAGGAATATTCTGCGTGATAGATTTCAACGCAGGTATGAATAGATGGATTCAGGCGTTCTATGGTCAATGCAGCCAGAATGGTGCGGGCATCTATATCATAAGTTGACCTGTTGTTCGCAGACTCGGAAAGTATCACAGCGGCTCTTGCACGTTCAATTGCAGCCTGTTTGAGAGCTTCAATCTGAGTAAAGTCAGCTTTCAGAATTCCGAGTTTATCCGTATTGAGAACTGATGGCCTCAAATCATCTATTGATGCTATTTCTGAAATTAGAAGCACTTCGCAGTCTTTGAAAAGATTGTCAACTCTCAATTCATTAATAACAATTGCAGTTTTTGCACTGTAGCCACATATAATTACATGTCCGTTCAGATCCTCCGGATTAGTTGTCTTGAGCATGGCTCCCTCCTTGAGTTTCTCTATCATTATTGCCGAAAATGTTCCCGTAAGCATTGCAAATACTCCCATGCCAAACAGGAGAATAAGTGAAAAAATGATTTTTCCTCCGATTGTTACCGGATAATCTGCGTAATCACCGGTAAGCAATGTGAACCAGGCTTTCCAGAAAGCATCAGTCGGAGTTTTAATGGGGTGTTCCGGTATGTCATGCATGATTTCGAATTGTGCAAGGCCGACTGTTCCAAAAATCAAAGCGAAAAGCATAAAGCTTCCCAGAGTGAAGTATTCAATAAAACGTCCCTCAAAAAGTCTGCTGAATACAGTCATCCGTCTCTGAAGTGCTGTACCAAGACCGAAGATTCGCACCAGCCGCAACAATTGTACAAATCTTCCAAGTCTGAATACTCTCAAAAGGGGTAATACGGCAAGAATGTCAATCCAGTGATTTGAAAGAAAACTTTTTGTTGTACGTGAAACAAGCCAGCGAAGAAACAATTCAAAAATGAGAAAAACAGAAAGAATTTCATTGATGAATTCCAGTTCAAGCTTGGTTTTATCGCTGATTGGAGCAAACAGGTCAACGAGGATAATAATAACTGAAAGAATTATAACTCCAATGATTACAATTCCGAAAAGCGGGTTATCAACGAGCTTTCGAATGAGTGGAAACTTGCGTCGCTCAACACCGTCGGGGATTGGGTTCGCCTTAAATATCATATTTTACCTGGAGTTCGCTTTCAGCTGAATTTATACAGACAGAACAACGGACTTCATTATATAGCAGACACTTGCAAATGTGAATTTTTTTCAATTTTCTTATTCTGGAAAAATTTGATATGGACGCGGCTCATGATTCACAGATCTTTTATTCGGCTTGCTGCTTATCCACTATTTTTCAGCGAAAACAAACAGGCAAAAAAACAATTCCCAATGTCAGTGCCAAATCACCGCAGTTCATACCAACATGGCTTTTGCGGAGGGCTTCGCGCCGCAAAGCTATAGAAGAAGACTCCAAAATTATCAAACACGGAACATTATCAAACACATTATCAAACATGGAACTTGACATAATCTGACCGCTATGGTTAAAATAACTGCGCTGCTCGTTGTTTAGCTCCGAAAAGCGGTCACTTTGATCGGAATGGCCGGACAATAATTCCGGAATACGCATCGAGAACCAGGAAATCCAGATTAAGCATATGAAGGGTTCACGATAATGAAGGCCATAAAAGACATACAAAAAAACATCCATAGTGCGCTTTACACAGAGTTCCCAGGGAATTCTTCCTCACCCGGCTCCCTCCCGCGACGAGTGCCAGAGAGAGGGCTTTACCCAAATACTTTCCAGAATGCGTATAACTCAATTGGATTACAGGCCAAAGTAGTTTCAATTTTCTTAATGTTGACATTGATTGCCAACATTGCGTTTTCTCAAACGGCCACGGCAGGAGCAAAATATCTAGCTGTAGTGGATTCAGGCAGTTCTGGTTCAAGGCTGTACTTATTCGAACTCACGCATGAAAACAATCGACCTAAAGTAAAAGAAATTGAACTAAAAAACAACACTGTTGAACCAGGTTTGTATTCACTTTCTAAGGCACCAGACAGGATTGGCGAGTATTTCAAACCGCTCCTCAAGAGTTTGAAAGCTGGCATGGTTTCGGTTGGTTTAAAATCCGACCAAATTAGTTTTTATGTTTTTTCTACGGCCGGAATGCGAATAGCATCACCTTTGGAAAGAGAAAGACTCTACAAGATTTTGAAAAATTATATTGAATCAGAAAAATTCAATTTCGTCGATGTAAGAATGATCAAAGGACATTTTGAAGGTCTTTTTGCCTGGATAACGGTTAATTATCTGATGCATGGTTTTACGAAAAATGTTGAAAGCTTTGGCGTTCTGGATATGGGTGGAGGTTCGACCCAGATAGCTTTCGAGACTGGCAAAATCGGATTAGATATATATCCTGTGAAAATAGGAAGCAAAACTTACGATATTTACTCAAAGAGTTACCTTGGCCTTGGAATGGATTTTGCCAAGTATCAATTCTCAAATGCTCCTGCATGCTGGCCTACTGGATACCCTTTGCCTTCTTCTGACACAAAAGCCGTGGCGGATTTTGCAAGAGGAGTTCATGAAATTTCTGTGCTTATTGACTTCATCCATAGAGTTAATGCGACTGTAATACCGAAGATTGCGGATAATATGGAGTTTATAGGAATTAGCGGTTTCTACAATATTCTCACTGCAAAGGCACTAAATTTGGGAAGTATATTCTCCATAAATGATATCCAAACCGCAGGAACAAATCTCAGCAAGCTAACATGGGACGAGTTAGTTCAGAAATACCCCAATGACCCTTATCTTTACTCTTATTTGCTGAACTTGGAACTCTATGCCGCGCTTCTTCAATACGGATACAACTTCAAGCAAGATAAAAAAATCAAGGCTTATGGAAAAATCAATGGCGTTTCTGTTAATTGGGCCCTTGGCGCCGCGATATACTTACTTGAAGGTAATCCTATCAACTAAATTCAGATTCCTGACCCGGATATTAATTAATCGCTCTTTTGCAGGATTGCTGCGGAATTTTTTTCAATTTCCTGAATGAGAATTTTGATATTATAGAAAAGATGAACCAACTTTTTTTCAGGAGGAAATTATGTTATTTGAGCAGATACAGGTTGGAAGAATGGGAAATTATGCCTATCTTGTCGGAACGCAGACTGCTGGTGAAGCGTTAGTTGTTGATCCTGGATTTGATAGCGAAAAAATTCTTAATGCGGCAAAAAAACATGAATTGAAGATTCGATATATAATTCTGACACATCATCACTATGACCACGTGGACACGGCAATGTCTCTCAAATCTGTAACAGGTGCTGAAATACTTGCTCATGAAGAGACTGAGCGTTTGCTGAAAGGCAAGGTTAAAATTGATAGAAATTTGTCAGATGGTGAATCATTCATGCTTGAGGCATCAGATGCTGAAATAAAGGTATTACACACTCCGGGGCACGCTCCGGGATCAATCTGCCTGGTTATTGATAATAAGTGGCTTATTACAGGCGATACATTATTTATCGGAACTTGCGGAAGAACTGACCTGCCGGGTGGAAATTCCCGCGTTCTCTTTGAAAGTATGCAGAAGATAAAAGCTTTACCTGATCATCTTATTGTTATGTCGGGCCACGATTACGGTTCAGTTTCCAAAAGATCACTCGGGGAAGAAAAAAAGCTTAATCCGGTTTTGATAAGTTCAGATTTCGAAGCTTTCGACATACTTCCCTGAAAACTCATGAGGCGCCTGACATCTATGGTGTTGTACCGATTTACTGTCATTTCGACCGAAGGGAGAAATCTCGCATTTACGGAGATCAAAAGATAACACGCAAATTTGACCCCTTATTTAAGGTTTTGCATACTTAGGGTTGAAAAAAGGCTCACCGGAATAGTAGTGAGCCTTTTTTCGGTTGGTGTGAAAAAAATACCGATTAAAGCAGTCTTGTCTTAATTTCGTTCTCAAGAGCGTCTGATGAGGATGAACCAGTCTGTTGATGAACCAGTTTTCCATTTTTGAAGAAAAGAATTGTTGGGATAGACATTACATTGTACTCCCCGGCAAGGTTAGCGTTCTCGTCAACATTGACTTTCCCGATCTTAACTTTTCCCTCATATTTTTTTGACAAGGCATCAACTATCGGGCCCATAATTCTGCACGGGCCACACCAGGGTGCCCAGAAATCAACAACTGAGGATGAAGATGAATCCAGAACCTCTGATTTGAAATTAGTTTCATTGAATTCGATTGCCATATTATTTCTCCTGACATGAAATTAGAAAATATTCTGTATGTTAAAGATACAACTTTATTTTCCGGCTGACAAGGCAATTCCAATAATTAGTCCGTAAACTGTGCTTGTATAAGGGTTAGCAGTAATTGGACACGCCCCCGAAGGACATCCGACAAAATAATAGTAAAGATAACCAGCCACTGCTCCAATTGCAGGATAAGTTAGATTGCCTATTGTAAGACTCATATATTATTCTCCTTTCGATTCTGAAGATTTGTTTTCCAGACAGCACGATCTGAAACCGGCCATTTTAAGCAAATCCTCCATCAGACACCATTTTGTAATTCCTGACTGAAATAAATTTAAACCAACAAATATTGTGAATAAAAGCCAGTATTTCGAATGAAAATGCGACAGGATCACACTCAAAACAATGAAAGTCCCTGCAACAAGACGAACAATTCTTTCTATTGTCATGACAAATCCTCCTTAGTATCAATTAAATAATCGTCATAAATATCAAATAAATTTATAGATTTAGTTAGATATTCTTATATATAGATAATGACATATTTGAGATAAAATGTCAAGTTTTTTCTTTTCCGAAAACACAAAGTCCTCTACAGCGGGGAGAAGTGCCAAGTGTCGTTCAAAAACCCGAGAGCAAGAAGTGCTCGACCGTGTGGAGAAGTGCCGGGAGTTGTTCAAAAATCCGAGAGCACAAGGTGCTTGATTGCGGGGAGTGAGCCGGTCGAAGTTGTTCGACCGGCGAGAGGGGGCGTGTGCACCTCTCTAAAAACCTTCAACTGATTCGCGCGGGCGAATTAATTTGTCGTCTTCATTTTCAAGAAGAATTTCCGCTGGTCTGGGCATACCGTTGTAGTTGTTTGACATTGAATAACCATAAGCACCGGTATTTTCAACCATAAGCAATGCGCCAGGCTGCGGAATTGCCATTTCGCGGTTTTTCGCCAGAACATCGCCAGTTTCACACAATGGACCGACAACGTCGCATATTTCAGGTTTTCCGACAGGACCAACCGGCGTTATTTTGTGGTAGGCATCATACAATGCCGGTCTCATGAGAACATTCATCCCGCCGTCTGCTGTAACAAATATTTTTCCAGCTCTTTTAACTTCTGTTACTCTCAGAATAAGAGATCCTGCAGAGGCAATTATGAATCTTCCCAGTTCGGCAGCAATTTTTCCTTTGAAATTAGAAAGAATTGGTACAATTCTGCGTCTGAATTCTTCCAGATCGAGTTCGGAATCTTTATACCTGATTCCCCATCCTCCTCCGATGTCGAGCCATGAAAACCCAAGTCTGTTTGATATCTGAACGACTCTTGAATAAGCTTCTTCAAAAGGGTCAACAGTGGTTATTTGTGAACCGATGTGTACGTGAAGACCCTGAATCTCTTCTGCACATTTATCGATTTCATTTATTGAAACACCAAATTTATGATGAGAACCGCCGGTGGAAATGCTTGGATGCCCGCCAGCTACAACGTTTGGATTGATTCTGAGAAATTTCACCAGTCGTTCATTCTGCCAGAGCTTCATCTCTTCAAGAGAGTCAATGCTTACATACTTTCCACCAGCATTTATAAAGCTGTCGCGGATGCGAACTGTTTTGCCGTTCCCGTTTAAGATCATTTCAGAAATTCCCGCTTTTTTCGCGCAAAATATTTCACCGGGACCAACCACGTCAGCACCAATTCCCATTTCTTTCATGATTGAAAGAAGTGCTGTATTAGAATTGGCTTTCAGAGCAAAGAAAATCCTGACATCAAGTCCCTCAAACACTTTTTTAGCTTTTCGTATTTGGGAGCGTATCACCTCTGCATCATAAAGATACAGCGGAGTACCATATTTTTCCGCAAGACCGACGATACGTTTTTCTGAAAGATTCATAATTATTTTCTGCCGATGTTCCAGTTTTCGATGTCTGCGAATTCATTTTCTCCGCCTTGAACACCGTCTTTTCCGTAACTGAGAATATCAAATTCTTTCTGATGTATTCCGGGGGAAATATATACATACTCGTTATCCCACGGGTCTTTTGGAATAATTCCCTTTTCAAGATATGGTCCCTTCCATTTCTTAGGAATTGGTTCAGCTGAGCTTTTTTCTGCAAGAGCAGCCAGGCCCTGTGCGGTTGTTGGATAGAAACCATTATCTGCATAGTATAAATTCAAAGCATTTTCAAGAGACCGAATCTGGATTTCAGCAGTTTGTCTTCGTGCATCCTCGGTTCTTCCCATCATTATTGGCAGGACTACCCCGGCAAGAAGTCCAAGGATTACAAGTACAACCAGTAACTCAATAAGTGTAAAAGCACTTCTCTTCGTTTTCATTTATTCCTCCGAGTCAAAGTATTTTATTCATTTCATAAATTGGAAGAAGCACACCGATCATTATACCACCAACAACAATTCCAATTCCGATTATTAAAACGGGTTCGAAAAGATTCATCAGAATTTCAAGCATTGCAATACTTTCTGATTCCAGGTCGGCAGCAACAATTTCAAGCATTCCTGCCAGATCTCCCGATGCTTCTCCGGCTTCGACCATCTGTATTAAAAAAGCCGGAAAAGAATTTGAGGCTGTTAAAGCTCCTGAAAACGACATTCCACGTATCAGCGAAGCTTCGACCTTTTCAAGCTTTGCTTTCTCCATGAGAGAAACAGATGAGCTGCGTGAAGTTTTGATTGCCTCAAGAAGCGGAATGCCTGATTTAACCATAAGACTCATGTTTCTGACCCAGGCTTCAAGCTGAAAACTCAGTATTAATTTTCCAATAAAAGGGACGCTGGAAACATAGTATTCAGCCTCTTTTCTGACAGATTCGCTTTTTAGAAAAAAGTGAAGAATCACAACAACCGCAAAGCATATTCCAGTTGTGATCAGGCCATAATTCCTCATAAAATCACTGACAGAAAGAAGAAATCTTGTAATCCATGGCAGGCGCCCCTGCATGTCAGAAAAAATCTTCTGAATCATTGGAAGCAGGTAAACCATAAGAAAAGTAAGCACGCCGGACGCCAGAATCATCATTATGACAGGATAGATGGCTGCGTTTGTAAGCCTTCTTCTGTATTCAAGGACTTTTGAAAAATGGCTCGAAAGCTCTGCGAAGGCTACTTCCAGACGGCCAGATGTTTCTCCGACTCGTACAATAGAGTTCGACCACGAATCAAGAATCGAAGGATTTTCCTCAATAACTGCAGAAATAGTTTTTCCCCGTTCAATGCCTTCTTTCAGTGCTGCGAGAAGAATTTTTTTATGTGCCCAGGCTTCCTGATTCATCATTCCTGAGAGGGCTTTTACAAGTGGTACACCGCCCTTCAGGAAAACCGAAAGCTGTCTGGAAAAACGCGCTTTTTCGGTCATGGACAAACCGTCAGATGTGCCGAGGAAGGCCGTTCCAGAGCCGGAATTACTCTGAATTTGAGAAATTTCAAACGGAAGTATTCCGGAATCGCGTATTTTTCTGCGTGCGCTGTCAATCTCAGTTGCTTCAACAGAGCCTTCTGATATGGCTCCCGCAGAATTATATCCCTTATAAGAATACAGAGGCATTATTCTATTCCATATATTTTCAACGTTCACCCTCTAACTGCCGTCAGCATTTAAGAGAGGGGTTCATTACCAAAAAAAGTAATGCAGAAACCTTTGAGTTCTTAAATTCCTTTTCGATTGTTGTGGCCCTTGCATCATGGGTTACCTTGAAGTGAAGCGGCACAAGATTTCTCCCTTCGGTCGAAATGACAGCAAAGTAATAACATAAGAAGAACTCCCTTATTTCGGAAATGATCCTCCGGTGTGATAAATAGGACCGACGATTGTTTTTGCAGGATCTTTTCTGTTAGCATTAGTATTTTGCCATGCCGGACGGGGTGGTTGAAAAGGTGATTCCGGCTGAATATTGCTTTGGGGCTGCGGTGGTAGCGGAATCTGACTGGAAGTTAGAGGGGGACGCTTAGCCGGCACAGAGGAAGGGTCTGAAAATTCCCTGCCTGATACATTGTTGCCGTCAAGTTTTTCTCTTATTGTATCTGGCTTCATGTTGGCTGGTGTATTTCTTTTCTGTGTAATCAGCTTTTCATTTGCCAGTTTCTCTGCTTTCGACTTATTTGCCTGAATAAGCGAAAGTTGCTGTTCCATTATCATTGAATCAGCATCAGCAGCAATGTTTCGATTTCCCCGTTTCAGATTCACTCTTGCCGAAGAATTCGCAAATTTTTCAAACATATCAGGAATTTCTTCAGGCTTGGTAAAACTTTGTCCATTCAGTGCTGTTACGATATCTCCTGTCTGAAAGCCAATTTTTGCAAGTGCTGAATCAGGAGAGAGGCTCATAATTCTGATCGTGTATTTGCCGTCTTTCTTAACCGTTTCAATTTCGCCGCCTCTTAAAGCTCCATTTATTGCTTCCCGGGCAACACGAATAGTTGGGGTTGCAACGATATTTTCATTTGTAGAAGTGCTTTTTGGGGTAAACTTTTTTCGTTTCTCAGCCACAATAGCAACTTCAGCTTTTTCTGAGGTTTTTGTAACCGGATAAGCATCAGTCAAGCTTAGAGTTCCTTCTCCCTTTGGTGTTGAAACAGTAACTTCCCTGCTTGAAATATCAAGAATGCTTATTTCTTCAGAGTCATCGCCATATTTGACAACGACATCGCGATTTTTGGCCGGATCATATACGAATATTGTAGAATTATCACCGATTTCGTCATGAATAATGCCTTTCAGTTTGTAGCCAAGTTTTGCCAGGTCAATTTCTTTCTTTTCAGGCTTTTCTGATTCAGAGGCAACTGCTTTCTTTGGTGCTATAGTTGCGGCAACAGACGCGATCTTTATTGAAGCAGACGCTGTTTTTTTTACACTATTTTCAGGTTTAATTATTTTTCCTGAGGAGGCAATCTTATTTTTAACGGCACCTGCTGTAGTTCTTGCCATTTTTTCAGCAGCCGAAGCGATAGCATTTTTTTCCTGAATACTTTTTATTATTTCCGATTTGCCAGCTTCGGAAGGCTTCTCAGGAATAATGCCGAAAAGCATGGAAAGCTCATCTGCGGTTAGAAAAGCTGGTGAAGTCGCTGCAGACGCCAGAGAATCTGTCTGGTTATCACGATTTTCCCTGTAGATTTTTTGTGCAAGCGGAATTTCATTGATGGAAATCAATGTTCTGTTGCATAGAAAAGCAATAAAACATGCAGCAAAAAACAAGAAAACAATAGCTATTTTCTTTTCTTCAGGATACCGGAATATTTTTTTCAGACTCATCAGGGAACTGAAACAATCGCCAGGGTTTTTCTTTCATCTTTGTCGTAAAGTTCGACTTTTGTCCCAGATGGCAGAGGTGCGGAAAAGCTTATCCTGTCAACAGGTTTGAGCATTTTTATCTGGAATTTGTCAACCAGGAAAGTAATTTTATCATTGTTAGACAATTCCGGAACTTTTCTGAGATAAATTGTTTCGCCATCGGTTGAAGAAAGTGGTATTTCACCTTCATATTCACCAATATTTCTGGAATAAATACGTACCTGTATGTTGAGATTGCATAATCTGGAAAAAGTTTCCGGAAGCATTACCATGTTGGCACCGCTCATTTTTGCAACATCGTATTCGTCGAGAACACCGTTTGGTTTAGTGTCAGTTGAAGTTGCAGAGGTTTGCGTTTCAGTTGATACTGGATCTGATGATACACTTTCTGTTGAAGAGGCAACTTCCGAAGTGGCTGAAGCTTGAGCAGCATCGGTGGTCAGAGATGTTCCGGTGTCATTGGAGGTTGTTGTCTCAACACCGGTTGATGTGGTTGCTGAAACTGCAGTATCAGAAACAGTCGTTTCAGAAACAGCTGTGTCAGTTCCAGCTGTGGTTTCGGTTTTGCTGCCTTCAGTTGTTTCTCCCTGGCTGGTTTCCTGTGCAGATGAAGTTTGTTCTGTTCCAGAATTTGTCTGAGTTTGTTCCGAGTTAGTTGTCTGAGTGTTAAGTTGTCCTTCAGTCGGCTGATCGGAAGAATTCGAAGTGGTTTTTGAATCTTTTCCATCCTTGGATGTGAATTCTACTCCGCTCTGGTCTGTGTTGTCCTGTGTTCCGGAGCCTGATTGATTTTTTCTATTAGAGGAAGGCGGAACAGATGCTGATTCTACAGTGATTATTTTTTTTACATAAACATCAAGCTTTGAATAAAATTCCGAAGCAGCCGTGCCATCATCAGAAGTGATAATTACTTGAGATAAATCGCTGGAAAGCTCATTGATAATGGCCTGATTTCTTCCTGAATCAACTTCTGAAAGTTTTTTTGATCCGGAAATTGACAGCGCATCATAGACAAAAGCTACAACTGTCGACCTTTCGTCAACTAATACTGTTTTTTCTCCATCGCCTTCAATCTGAAAAGTTGATCGGAGTTGTACACCGCTTTTGAGTGAAGGTGAAAGCCTTATCTGATATATAAGACCGCTGTTAAGACCTTCAAATATAGCAGAAACCGACTTTTTTTCAGCGGTTTTCTGCATTACTGAAGCTCCGTTTGCATCGAGCAGCTCGAATTGCAGATCAAGCGGATTAGAAAGATTCTTCTGATCAGAAAGTAACCCAGTCAGAGCTGGAGATACTTTTACGTTAAGATTGTATGTTCTGCTGTCAAGGGTCCAGCCGGAAAAGCAAACAATCGTAAATGCAAAAATAATAACTGCTCGAAGTTGGATATATCTGTTAAATGAATTTTTTCTCATAATATAAAAATCCTCCAAATGCTTTATCAAATTTCTTCTGCTATTCTAAGTCAAGTGTGCATTTTAGTCAACCTTACAGCTTTTCAAAATTTCCCTGTTGAGTTTTTGAGGATATTATTGTATTTTATGGAAACATTTTCTTCTTATTCGTATTCTGTAATTTTTAGCCCTTTTTCCACCACAGAAAATTTTTAATGAAGAAAGTAAGTCTGTTTTAACAACAATATTCGGGTTCATTTTAGTGGTATTTATTTAAGGAGTAGTCCAATGTCATCTTTGAAAACAACCGCAAATTATTTTCGCAGGGTTGTCAGTTATTTTCTCTGTCTTTTTGTTTGTTTGAGCATTACTTCTGTTTCATCTGCCATTACAGTCGCCGGGCAGATTGAATCAATCTATAGAGAAAGGGCATCACTGAAAGTACTTGAAATCCTTGGTGGCGCTTCGGAATCTGAACAAATAAAAGCAGGTCAGTATGTAAGTTTCAATCTGCCGAAAGTTTCGAAAAACAGGCGTTCGGAAGACGTCAAGTTTGGAAACATTGTCGTAGCAGATCTGATTGGAAATACTGCCACTGAATATGCAACTGATGATTCGGCATCAAACACTGTAATGATCTGGAATGCAGTCAGAGTAGAAAGAATCCGGAATCCGAAAAAGTATGACGGAACAGCAGCAAAGCCTGAAAAAAAGGGCAAGAAGAATGGACGAAAAAATAAAGATCGAAAAAAAGAGTCTGAAGAAGCCCCTCAAATCTGGACACAGGAAGAGACTGTCCGCGGAAAAGTAGCATCAAATAAAGGCAAAATTTACATTCGCGAAGAAACTCTCAGATCAAAAGACCGTGGACTTGAAGTTCTTACTCCACACTGGGAAGAAAAACTTCGCAGTTTTGAAGGTAGAAAACTGGTTTTGCACGGAACAACCCATCGAGTTTCAATTTCTTCTGGTACATTTGAGATAAAAAATCTAATCAAGATTTATCCAAAGGACTGAAATTCAGACCAGCGCATTTCAATGCGCTGTGAAATAATAGCAGTTAACAATTTTTTAAGGGTTGTTAACTGCTGAAGTTATTTCCCACCACCTTTTGATTAGTTGTACTTTAGGGTATTTGTTTGTAATAAGCGTTTTTGCTCCTTGATTAAGTTCCCTGCAGTCCAGGCAGAATGTTTTTTTTCCAGATTTTACAGAATTTTTCACAGTATAAATGCTTCCGCTGTTTTCGCTTCCTTCAACAAGTACCACTATGTCACTTAAAGCTGCTATAATCCTGTTCCTTGTTGGAAAATGCGATGCGACAGGTGGAGTTCCGGGAAAAAATTCAGTTAAAATAACACCTTTCTCTTCTATTTCTTCGAGAAGTTTTTGGTTCTTCTTTGGATAATGAATGTTTATTCCTGAGCCTAAGACCGCAACGGTATGTCCTTTAATTTCAAGTGCCTGTTCGTGTGCCGCAGCATCTATACCCGATGCACCGCCGCTTACAATAACCCAACCGTTCTCCGAGAAATATCTGGAAATTTCCTGCGCAATCTGAATGCCTTTTGCTGAAGCTTTCCTAGCGCCGACAATTGCAATAGAATTTTTGTTGTTCAATATTTCCGGATTTCCTCTGAAAAATATTACTGGTGGTGGCTCTTTTACAGTTCTAAGTCTGACAGGGTAAGCTGAATCGCCATAATAGCTTGCTGATTCGTTTTGTCGAAGATTTTTCAAATAACTCAGCGTCTTTTCAATAATTTTTATGTCATGATTCTTTCCTGCATTAATTTTTCTTCCGGAAATTTTTGCAGGGATATCAGGATTTTTTGAAATTGCACGCAGAGCATTTGCAGGACCATCAAACACTATTACCAACTTTTTAAACAACTCTGCGCCAACTCCCGGAATTCTCATTAACTTAACGGCCGAAATCAACTCACACATTTTTCCTGAATTCATTCTTTCACCTCTAATATATTGAGATTGTTATTATCTATAGAATAATCATCCTTAGAAACAAACTGGGGAAAATGTTTTTTTACTTTTTATCAGGAAAATTCAATGATTGACTTCACTGCCTGTATAAATTAGAATGTTGCTGATTTACAGCATCCCAATTGTATGTTCAGGCAAATCGTTTCTTTTATTCTGATTCTATGCAATTTGCTGTCTCCTCATTAATTCAGGCTTTTACGTGAGGGTATTTAACTTTTTTCCAACCACGATTTATCGAATAGATACGATTGTTAAAATTATTAACTCACCTGGAGAATTTTCTTAATGCATAACATAAGCTCATTTCATGAAATTGCATTGATATTATTTATAGCAATAATTCTTGGCATTGCCGGGCAGAAGCTCAGACAGCCCCTTCTGATCATGTTCCTCGCAACCGGAATTCTAACGGGTCCGTCTGGTCTCGGAATCCTGAAAAGTCACGCTCAGATTGAGCTTCTTGCGAATATTGGAATCGCACTTCTTTTGTTTCTCGTCGGATTGAAGCTGGATATAAACCTCATCAGAACTGCTGGTATGGTCTCTCTTATTACCGGTCTGGGTCAGATCATATTTACCTCTCTGCTTGGCTTTTTCATAGCTTATGCCATGAATATGTCAATAATGACATCAGCTTACCTTGCTGTTGGTCTGACTTTTTCCAGTACTATCATTATAATGAAGCTATTATCGGACAAGAAAGAAATCGACTCACTGCACGGACAGATTGCAATTGGTTTGTTGATTGTTCAGGATATTGCTGCAATAATTGCGTTAATTTGTCTGACAGCTTTCGGGTCAGCAAAGACAGATGGGGCATTCGTTGAAACCGCTGTTTCACTTCTCCTGCGAAGTGGTACAACATTGGCAGTTATAATTCTTCTGATGCGATTTGTTTTCCCGGGATTGACGCAAAGGCTTGCACATTCGTCGGAAATGATGACTCTATTTGCCGTTTCATGGGCAGTTTTTCTGGCAGCTGCAACAGAAAGGCTTGGTTTCAGCAAGGAAGTAGGAGCTTTTCTTGCCGGTGTTTCGCTTGCTTCTACTGATTACAGAGATGCGATTGGTGCCAGACTTGTTAGCTTGAGAGACTTTCTTCTGCTTTTTTTCTTCATAGACCTTGGTGCACGTCTCAACTGGTCAACAGTCGGGTCGCAGCTCGAAAAATCCTTCCTGCTTTCTATTTTCGTATTGATTGGCAAACCGTTTATTGTAATGATAATTATGGGATTCATGGGATATCGCCGTCGCACAGGCTTCCTTGCCGGATTAGCAGTTGCACAGATAAGTGAGTTTTCTCTCATTCTCGCCGCACTTGGACTGAGCCTCGGGCACATAAACCAGGAATCTATGGGTCTTATAACTTTTGTAGGCGTTGTTACAATCTTTGCGTCAGCATATATGATATTGTACTCAGGGCAGATTTATCGTTTTTTCTCTGAATACCTGAGAGTATTCGAACGAAAAAATCCTTATCGAGAAAGTGCAATTGATTCGTTTACTGAAACTCCGCCTGTTGACGTCATTCTTGTCGGACTTGGAAGTTATGGCACTGGTCTGGCTGATTATCTTCTCAGGCGTGGAAAAGCAGTTATAGGTGTGGATTTCGATCCGCAGATACTCGAAAAATGGCGAAACAAAGGTGTTTCAGTGTTATATGGCGACATGAGTGATCCTGAAATACACGAACAACTTCCGCTTAATAAGGCTAACTGGGTTGTAAGCTCAGTCAGATCAAGAGAATTGAATCTTGCTCTCCTGCAGAATCTGAAAAACCGCAGTTTTGTCGGGAAGATTGCTCTCACAGCTTCAAATCAGAAAGACAGCAAATTATTTGATAAAGCCGGTGCAGACGTCGTTTTCAGACCATTTACGGATGCTGCTGAACAGGCCGCAGATGCTCTTACTCAAGCCATGGATTGTCTTCCGCGCAATGTTAACTGGCCTGTCGCATTCAGGGAGGTAAGAGTAAATTCGGAATCTTCTGTTGCCGGACAGTCGATAAAAAATATTCCTCTCAGGTCATTAACAGGTGTTTCAATTCTTGCTGTCAGCAGAGCCGGCAGAATAAACTACGACCTTGTACCAGATTTTCAGATCTACCCAGGCGACAGGCTTGTAATAATGGGACATCCTGAAGAACTGGCTGAGGCAGAGCGCATTCTGAACCAGCTTGAAACAAAAACTACTATTTCCACAGCCGAAAAATTTGAAATTGCGGAAATAAAAGTGCCTGAAAACTCTGAATACAAAGGGCATACACTGGCTGACATGAGATTCAGGCAAAACTATGGCGTTACAGTCATTGGAATCAGGCGGGGCAAAGAACAGATAACATCTCCGAGTCCAAAAGAAAAAATTTCCGCCGGAGATTGCCTTATCGTTATTGGTACAACAGAACCAATAGAAAAGCTGAAAAAAGACAAGAATGGTATTTAATTAATGGTAGAAAAAATGTGCAGAAGATCGAATAAAGTCGCCTTTACATTTATTGAGATCATTCTTGTTCTGATGCTGCTTTCTGCAGCCGCAGGAATTGTTGTTCCTGACCTTTTTTCTCGTGTTCACAAAAATCGTCTTGAAGATTTTTCCTGGAAAGTTGGAATTCTTATGCGTGAAGCATATCATTCTGCAATATTTTCAGGAACAATGCTCTGGGTTTATCCGGATGAAAATGCTGAAATAGCTGTTTTTGACAATTTTCCACGCGGTAAAAGAATCGCTTCTGTACATTTCAAACCCCTTTCTGTTCCGGATTGGGCTGAAATGAAAGGCTTTGAAACGGGTTGGTGCGCAAGAGCAGATGGGTTCTGCGACGAAAAGGAAATTACCATACGTGATATCGAACTGGGTTATTCAAACACTTTTGCTCTAAGGCCTTATGACGGAGAAATAATTGAGAAAAGCTATTCGTACAATCAGGTTGATCGGGAAAGATGAATGCAGCGAAAAAAAGTAGAAAGAGGAATATCTGCATTCAGTTTGATTGAGGTCCTGATCGGACTGGCGTTGACTGCAGCAGTGGCCGGAGCAATATTTAACTCCGGAGTTACCTATTCCAAAAAGATTGCAGAAGGGCGTTATCCGCAAATTGCGCGTGCTCTGGCATGGAAAAAAATAACTGAACTTGAGTGTATGCCGGTTGTACTCGGAAAGTCATCGGGGAATTTTGGAAGCGATTTTCCTTTATTTTCCTACCAGATGAATATCAGTAAAGGTGAAGTTAAAAACCTCAGAATCGATGGATTATTCCTGGTGAATCTGAGAATTTCCTGGCGGAATGATTATTTGAGTGATTTTCTTGAAACAGAAACATTTGTTGTTGAATATCCCGAAAAATGGTAAAAGCTGAGTACATAATGCCGAAAAAAATCAGAGCTTTCACATTTCCGGAAATGCTGATCTCAATTACACTTGCTGCACTTCTTTTTACTCTTGTCAATGGAATATCCTATTCTGTATCAGATTATTCAGCCCGGCTGATAGAAATGTCCAGTTCAGCAAGAAAGCTTGAGTTCTGCGTTGAACTTTTCCGGAAAGAACTTGGTGAATTACGCCGCGAGACTGGAAATCCGTCCTTCGATTTTCTGGGCGGCGAAGGAATGTTGAGTTATGCAACCTCAAGACTCGAATTAATCGCAAGATCAGAGATTCCTTCAGGCTTTTTAAGAGTTGAGTGGATGCATGATCCAGAAAAAAAAACACTTGAAAGAATTGTAACACCAGTTGTTACAGATCTCAGGCTTGCGGGAAAATCAACTCGTACAACTCTCCTTACAAATGTTGATAAAGTAGAATTCTCTGTTTTTGATGAAAAAAAATGGTTTCCTTTAACCGGCTCGCTGGCACCAATTCAAACAGCTATTGCGGTGGACATCAATATCCAATTTGTCAGGGAGGAATCTCCGATATTTGGAGCCGTCTTCAATACAGCATTTCTTCTTCCAAAATAAATTCTCGCATCTCAAATATTATTGAATTATTATTAGAATTTGACATACATTTTGAAGTTATCCATACGATTGAAACTGGAGGGCATTATGGCAATTGAAAACTATTTTCATCTGCTTCCTGGAAAGCAGTTCAAAAAACTGGAAACACGTGAAGATGTAATAAAAGCACTTTCATTAAAGGGTTTCGTCTGGATAGACCTTGAATCGCCTGATCTCCAGTCTTTAACACACTGGCAGGAGCCGCTCCAGTTGTTTCAGATGTCTATTGACGACTGTATGGATGATAACCATCTTCAGAAGATAAACGAATTTCCAAATTATACTTTTATTTCATTTAACGAGCATCTTTTTGAGAAAAAAATCCTCATACAGCGTGAAATTAACTTCTTTATTGGAAAAAATTTCTTGCTGACCGTTCATTTTTCTGAACCGGAGAATTATTTTTTTAAGAGACTTGATACTGAAATAATGTTTAAGAAATCTTATACTACTGATTCACCAGATTTCCTTCTTCATTCAATAATGGACTACATTGTTGACAGCAAGCTGGAAGTGATTGAAAAAATTGAGGATGAAGTTGGGCGAATGGAAGATGAAATTCTGGCATCGGGAAACAAGGCAAAATCATCAGAACTTCTTGAGCTGAGGCGTCAGATAATCTTTCTTCGGAAAGACATCTTGAGAGAGCGCGAAATAATGATCAAAATCTGCCATAATAACCAGACGCACATCAGTAAAAAATCTTTGTTTCATTTCAGGGAACTGTATGACCACGTTTTCAGATTGTGCGAATCGATAGAGGTTTGTCGTGAAATGAATACTTCTTTGATGGAATTATATCTTTCGCAGATCAGTATTAAAATTTCAAACAGTGCAAATCAGACAAATATGGTAATGCGGCGTCTGACTGTGCTCATGACGATCTTCAGTCCCCTGGCTGTATTGACAGGGTTCTTCGGAATGTCTGAATGGACAATGATTACGGGTTCTGAAAACTGGCAGGCAAGTTTTCCGATTTTTTTTATCGCCATGTGCACAATCGGAGCAGCAAATTATCTGCTGCTCCGAAAATGGCACTGGACTTGATAATTATCTGCCTCCGGCTGGGCGGGTGCTCGGATATGCTGGAAATGAGGACTGAACTTCCAAATTAAACCAGTGTCCTTTGCCGTCTTCATTCATGTAATACTCTGCTTCAACATAGACTTTCAGTTTTTTGTCCGAAATGAGTTTCGGGCTTATCATGCCAACATTTTTTCCAGTCATCTGCAGAGTGCGCGTTTGTCCATCGTTTCCGACGAATAAAGCTTTGCGTACTCTAAGAGGACGGTTGGCCATGTTTTTGAACTCAACTGCCACTGCATCATTCGTTGGATAAGCGACTGCTACCGGGCGATGTGGAAATACGATCGCCTCGTCGATTTCTTCTGCAAGAACATACCTGTAGGTTGCAGCACCGGCGCCATCCTGTTTGTAGTCTTTCGAATGCACACCAAAAGAATCGTGGCAGATGAATGCAACTTTTCCATTTGGCAACTTACCATAACCAACTACGATGGGAGCGTGAGTTCCCATGAGATAGTGTTTTCCAGGTATTTCGAATTGAACGTGCATTGGGCCGTAATCGTGAATTGCGTTTATGAGCTTTGTTTCTGCAGCTTTTTTGTCCCAGTTCTTGCTCACTATTGCCAGCCATTTGCCTTCCATCGGGTAATCGCCTGGTTTGAACTGAAATTCAATGTCGTCGATATAATCCATTAATACTTCATCAATACGGTCAGTCAAAATTTTGGCAAAACCCTTAGGTCTTATTGGTACTGCTTCACCAGTGATAGGATCTCTGTTGTCGCCTGTGAAAGTCATGTAATAGTCTACGGGGCTGCTGGAAGATCTCTTTCTGTACATTAATTCAAGCTTTCTGGGATTGAAGCCGGTTTCCATTACTCCGCGCGTATAGCTTTTATATTTGGGAAGCTTCCAACCCTTCTCGATTGCCCACCAGTCAGCCATTGAAGATGCACCATAAGAAAGACACGCATAAAGAGGAACATTCGCAGTGGGATCAAACTTCCATTTAATTTCTTTCCCCTTGGAATTAACTTCTTTGACGCGTACAAGGGTTTCTTCCTGGTTTTTGTGCGGCAGCTGCTGCCAATTGTCAATCAGATAAGTACCGGAAAAGTCTTTCTCCGGATCGCACGGAACGCCAATGAGTGCGAAGAGAGAAGAGACACAGAACGTAAACAAAAAGCCAACAATCAGGGTATTTTTTCTCACAATTTTCACCTCCGGATTGAATATGTGTTTTCTTCAAATTTTTTTCGGGGTATTTCCTCATAGCATCAATAAAAATTTTAATTATCTTTAAGATGCCACTTTCAATTCTAATTAATAAATCACTTTTCCGCAAGTACAGATTTCACTTATTATAATGAAATTCATTTGAACACCGTGCATGCAGCAAAGTGAAGAGCAGCAAAGTGAAGAGCACAAAGCGAAGAGCACAAAGTGAAGAGCACAAAGTGAAGAGCACAAAGTGAAGAGCACAAAGCGAAGAGCACAAAGCGAAGAGCACAAAGCGAAGAGCACAAAGTGAAGAGCACAAAGCGAAGAGCACAAAGCGAAGAGCACAAAGTGAAGAGCACAAAGCGAAGAGCACAAAGTGAAGAGCACAAAGCGAAGAGCACAAAGTGAAGAGCACAAAGTGAAGAGCACAAAGTGAAGAGCACAAAGCGAAGAGCACAAAGTGAAGAGCACAAAGCGAAGAGCACAAAGTGCTCGCCCGCGGGGAGTGAAGGCGGTCGAACTTGTTCGACCGCCGAGAGGGGGCGCGTGCCCCCTCTAAAAAAGTACTTGAAACAAATTGAAAACCATGTTATAATCATCGAATTGTCCCTGCTTCCAATGTACATTTGGAGGCTGAACTTAATCCGAAGGGAGGTTTTATATGTCCGTTAGACCTTACGAAACACTGTTCTTTACAGAACCAAACATTACTGATGAGGCTGCTGATACTCTTATTGGCAAAATTGAGGGTGCTATTTCCCGCTATGGTGGAGAAATTGAAAAAGTTAACCGCTGGGGAAGACGCAATCTGGCCTATCGCGTTGAGAAGTTCAACGAAGGTTATTATGTCCTTATTGATTTCAAGGCAACCCCGGAAGTTCTTAAAGAACTTGAGAGATTTTATCTGATCAACCAGAATGTTCTTCGATTCATGACAACTTCCAAGCCAAATTGAACTAATTAGAGAACAAAATGGCAAACCTTAACAAAGTTTTATTGATCGGGAATCTTACAAGGGATCCTGAACTTAAGTTTACCCCGCAGGGTACTGCGGTTGCAAAGCTTGGAATAGCTGTAAATCGTCAGTATAAAGGCAGTGACGGAGAATGGAAAAAGCAGACTGATTTCTTCAACATTGTCGTCTGGGGAAAAGCTGGTGAGAATTGTTCGAAATTTCTTACCAAGGGCCGGTCTGTTTTTGTTGAAGGTCGTTTGCAGACTCGCTCCTATGAAACTCAGGATAAACAGAAACGCACCGTTGTAGAAGTTGTTGCAGACAATGTTCAGTTCCTTGGCCCGGTTGGCGGCCAGAGATCATCTGAAGATGCGTCCGCTTATGAATCCTCAATGGATGCAGGCGAACCGGATGGATTTTCCGACGGTTCAAGTGATGTTCCATTTTAAAGAAAAGTTAATGGAGAAAATGTATGGCAGAAAATAATTATCAATCTAATTCCGGTGAAATGAGAAGACATCGCCACCGCAAGGTGTGCCATTTTTGTAAGGACAAAGTTTCTCATATCGATTATAAAGATATCAACAGACTCAGAAGGTTTGTTAACGAAAGAGGCAAAATCGTCAGCAGACGCACTACCGGAACATGCATGGGGCATCAGAAGCTTTTGACCACTGCGATTAAGCGTGCGAGAAATATTGCTCTTCTGCCTTTTGTAACTCAGTAGAAATTCTGCAGAAATTTGTGCAGCAATAATGAAATTGCGGTGTGAAATTATAAGAACAGACAGGAAACAGGAATGAATTCCGAGAGTACAATTGGCAGGGGCGCAAATATTTGTATTATGGCTCTTCTTACTTCCATAATCGTTTTTGCCTCAGGATTTATGCCATTATTCGGAACTGTCCTTCTTGCTCTTTCTGCTGTTCCAGGGTTTCTGGTGCTTCTTGCCAATGGGATTCCCTGGTTTTGTGGCTATGGTTTACTGACTATTTTTTCGATGAGCAGAATTGGCGGCTGGTCTGCGGCTTTAATGCTGATTCCGATGCTGCTGATTCCGGCGGGTTTCTTCGCTTTCCTGATCAGATCAGGAATAGATACATTCAAGTCGTTCTTTATTTCGCTGACCATATCATGTTTTTTTTCGCTATCATTCTGGATGATATCACCTGTAATGGGCGATGCCGGAGTTGAAATGTGGAAACAGGCTGAATATCTGAATGTATGGGCGCAGAGCTTCGAAAAGGCCGTGATAGAGAAAGTTGAATCAATCGAAAACGTAAAAGTCAGGGAAAGCTATATCGACGCAATGCCGATTTTCCTCAATGAGGCAAGAGAGTGGTTCGAATTTCTGGGATGTCTGATTCCGTTCAGCTTCTTTTTTGGATGGCACTTTTTCTCTCTACTTCTGATTTCACTTGTGGGTTGGAAATTAAGTAGAAAATATGCTGTTTCATTTGAACCACTACCAGATTTCTCAACATGGAAATTTGACTGGAAACTAATCTGGCTATTTGTTGCGGGGTGGGTGATGTATTATTCAGCGGATTCGCTTTTTAATCCATCTCTCTCGCATCTTGCAAAGGTTGTGGGTGCCAATTTCCTCGCTATAAGCAAATTTCTGTATATGGTTATGGGTTTCTCTCTGTTGTTCTGGCTGTTTGAAACGTACAAGCTCGGAGTGCCGAATCGAATTGGTTTGTCGCTGCTGGCTGTATTATTTAATCAACTGCTCGTCTGGTTTGGAATCATAGATATCTGGGCTGATTTCAGAGCGGCTGCCGCTAAAAAACCGGGTATTTCTGAAACCGACGACGACGATTCGTTTTTCTAGAATTTCCAAAGGAGGAAAATAATGGAAGTTTTATTGACAAATGATGTAGATAGACTTGGTAGAAAAGGTGACAAGAAGAAAGTTTCTGAAGGCTATGCAAGAAATTTCCTTTTTCCCAGATCTTTAGCTGTTAGAATCACTGATGGAGTAATGTCTCATCACAAATTGGTGCAGGCATCATGGGCGAAGAAAGCACTTAAAGAAAAGAATGCTGCTCAGGAAATCGCAAACAAAATCGAAGGACACACTCTTAAAGTATACAAGAGATCCGGAGACAAGGGCAGATTATTCGGTTCAGTTACCAGCACGGAACTTGTTGAACTCATTAAAAAAGAAATTGGTGTTGAAATTGACAAGCGCCATCTTATTACTGACCACATCAAAGAACTTGGACAGTATGACCTCACTGCAAAGATCAGCGTCGATGTAAAAGCCAAACTTAAAGTTGTTGTACTTCAAGACGAAACTGTAGTCCAGACTTCATCAAAAAAATAAGGTGAAGCTTATTATATCTTTAAGCGCCTGTTATTGCTTTCTCTTGTGTGAATTCAATGTGCAGGCGCTGTTCCTCGCTATGTCAGCGAGGTAATTTTATTTATGGAACAATACACTAAAGTCCCTCCATTTAATCTTGAAGCCGAGCAGAGCCTGCTTGGATCAATGCTTTTAAGCGACGATGCCGTAGCTAAAGGCGTTGAAATAGTCAACAGTGAAGATTTTTATCAGATCGGTCATCGCCACATCTTTGCTGCACTCTACGATTTGTACAGAGACCAGAAATCATGCGATACCGTAACGACTGCCGATCTTCTCAGAAGCAGAAATCAGCTCGCTGAAGCAGGCGGCGCATCATATCTAGCTAATCTGCTCAACCTTACTCCATCGCCCTCTAATGCAGAGCATTATGCAGAAATAGTTAAAGAAAAATCGCTGCTGAGAAGACTTATCAGCGTATCAGGCGAAATTAACCGTGCCTGCTATGATTCTCAGGAAGATCCCATCAAACTTCTTGACGATGCTGAACAGAAAATCCTTAAACTAAGCCAGTTCAGACATTCAAATCCTTATTCAAGAGTTGGCGATGTTGTAAACGAAGTTTTTTCAAATCTTGAAATCCTTGCAAACCGAAAGCAGCCTGTAACAGGCGTCGGAACCGGTTTCACCAAACTTGATGAATATACAGCCGGCTTTCAGCCGTCAGATCTCATAATTCTTGCAGCACGTCCATCCATGGGAAAAACCGCTTTTTGTATCAATCTTGCCATGTATGGGGCGCATGTTTGCAGAGTTCCTGTGCTCATTTTCTCACTTGAAATGTCCAAACAACAGATTGTACAGAGAATTATCTGTTCTGAAGGGCGCCTTGATGGACAAAAGGTCAGAAAGGGATTTTTGAACCCCGAAGACTGGACTAAAATTACCACAGTTGCCGGAATGCTTGGCGACACTCCGATGTTTATTGATGATACACCGAGTATTGGGCTTCTTGAACTGCGTGCCAAAGCAAGAAGGGCGTTTATGCAGGAAAAGATCGGCATGATCGTCATTGACTATCTTCAGCTTATAACTGGTCCGCAAAAAAGTGCTCAGGAAGGACGCCAGCAGGAAGTTTCGGCAATTTCCCGCGGTTTGAAAGGGCTTGCAAGAGAGCTTAATGTTCCGGTTATCTGTCTTTCTCAGCTTTCAAGACAGGTTGAGACACGTACAGACAAACGTCCGATGCTGTCAGATCTTCGTGAATCAGGAGCCATTGAACAGGATGCCGATGTAGTTCTGTTCCTGTACCGTGATTCGTATTATAATCCGAAGAATGAAAACAGCCGCAATAAAGCTGAAGTAATTATCGCCAAACAGAGAAATGGCCCGGTTGGCACAGCCGAATTGGCATTCTTTTCGAATATTGCCAAATTTGATAATCTTGAAACATCCTATTCATCAGAATCCGAGGAAGAATATCGTGGTAGAACTTGACCGCAGTCTGTTTGCTTTTTTTAATCAGAACCTTGTAAACCAATATTTCGATTCATTAATGCCTGTTATTACAAACGAACACTACTGGACGCCTTTTCTGGTTGCTCTCCTTTTATGGCTGATCTTCAGCTCAGGCGGAAAATACAGATTTTTTGCTCTTATGCTCTGCATTTCAGTCGGTTCAAGCGACTATCTCACAGCCGGAATTATCAAAAAGAAAGTTAAGCGCCTGAGACCATGTTGCGATATTCCTGAATCAAGAAAGCTCATTGGATGCCTCACAGGTAAGTCTTTTCCTTCTGCCCATGCCGCAAATTCTTCTAATCTGGCTTTTATGCTGTTTTTTGAAATGGGCACCAAAGTCGGTTTGCCGGCAATCTTTGCAGCCATTGTTGTTGCATATTCCAGAGTTTATGTGGGAGTTCATTATCCAATCGACGTTTTAACCGGTTTCATTCTCGGATTTTTAATAGCGTTTATTATGACAAAGATCAAAGAAAAAATACGAAACCGGCCGGCTCTGGAAACTTGTACATTGCCTGAACCTCCTGAAAACAACGGTAATTCAGTGACTCACGATACTATAGATAATTCGAATACTCTCACCCAGGATCTTTCCCACGGAAGCATCGGTGAGAGAGAGCAGTAAAGAAAATGTCTCTTTTATTACGGACTACTGTATTTATGAGAACTTATGATAATTTTACTATATTAAATAATTTGGTTTTTTTTCCATCTCATCGACGTAACCTTATTAGAGGGAAGGGTGAGTGGCTTGAATACAAACAAAATGTCGGTTAGAAAATGCAGAAAAAATCTGAAAAGAAATTAAAAAAACTTGAACTGCTGGCACCCGCCGGGGATCAGAATTCTTTTAAAGCTGCACTTGTTGCTGGTGCGGATGCAATTTATCTTGGTGGCAAACGTTTTGGTGCCAGAGCATTTGCCGGCAATTTTGACGAATCTGCTCTTAAGTGGGCGCGTAGAGTGACGAGAAACCTCGGAAAAAAACTCTATATTACCTTTAATACGCTTGTTTTTGATCATGAATGGCGGCTGGTAAGAGAAGCTCTTGATTTTTATGAGCACATCCAGCCCGATGCAATAATTATCCAGGATTTGGGAATTGCATCAGAATTACTTCGAAGAAAATCTTCTCTGGAAGTTCATTTAAGCACTCAGGCAGCCTGGGATGGAATGGGCGGTGCAGAATTTCTCAAAAGCCTGAATATCAGCAGAGTAATTCTTCCCCGCGAAATGTCTCTCGATTTAATTTCACAAATATCTTCTGATGCTCCTTTTGAACTTGAAATGTTTGTACATGGAGCAATGTGTTTCAGCATTTCCGGGCGTTGCTTCTGGAGCAATTCTCTCGGAACTCGTTCTGGAAATCGTGGAACCTGCGCTCAGCCGTGCAGAAAACCGTATTCAAAGAACAGGGATGATAAAAAATTCTATTTCAGTCCAAAAGATTTAAATTTGTACGAACATATTGATAATATTCAAAAAGCCGGAATAAGTTCTTTAAAAATTGAAGGCAGAATGAAGGACGCCGACTACGTTTATTCTGTGGTTCGGGCATACAGGAATGCGATTGATAAAATAAATGAAACTCCTGAAGCGAACGAGGTTGCCAGAGACAAGGAATTGTTGTCAGTCTTTTCAAGAGGTTTCCAAAGTGGATTTATTTCCGAAAAACCTCAGAATAACTGGTTCACCGCTGAAGAATCTGGTAAAACAGGTGAATTTGCCGGAAAAATTCTCGAAAAGCAGAGCAGCGGACTTACCAAAGTCTCTTCGCTTGTACAACTGAAATCTGGTGATGGCATATTCTGGAGACAAAACGACGAGAGAGCCGGTGCAAGGCTGACTTATGTTGAACAACTTCCTTCAGCAGGCAAAGCAGCAAAAGAGAATCTTTTCCTTGTACGAGGACTTCCAGATTTACCACAGGGAACTGATTTTTTCAGAAATGATCTCTCAGCTAAAATTGAATGGGAAAAAGAATGGAATCCTGACTGGGAAAGAATTTCCCTTGACCTTTTCTGGTCTGGCAACCTGGATGTTCCACTTGCTGTTGAAAGTGTCTGTAACAGCGTTCCAATAAGAGTACAGAGCACTGAAAATCTTTCTATCGCACATGAAAAAGGTCTTGATGAAGGAATTTTGCAGGAAAGATTCGAAATTCTCGGGAATGATTTTAAATCTGGAAGACACATTTTCACAGCGCTGGGTAAAAATCTTTTCCTGTCGCCATCTTCGCTGAAAAAACTTAAACGTGCTTTTCTTGAAAAGATTGCTTCTATTCAATCATCAAAGCTTCCTTCATCATCTTCTGATAATCTGAAAGCAAGATTGCCAAATCCTTTACAGGTTGTTTCCAAACCGAATGAGATATTTAAACTAACCCGCAAAAGAAAGATTTTTGTACGATTCTGGAATGAAATTGATATTAAGGGGCAACTTAAGGCAGACTGCTGGATTCCAAGATTAGATGAGAAAACAGCGGTATCTGGTAATAAGTCTTTCTGGCTGCCTTTCTGTAAAAATTATGCCGAACGTGGCATTCTCGAAAAAATGCTCCAGGAAATACCAGAATCAGAAATACTCTGCGCAGGCTGGGAAGCTTTTTATTTTTCAAAGCAGGTGAAGAAACACACTTACAGATTTGACTGGTTGTTTAATCTGGTCAATGAAAAGGCTGTTGAGTTGATAATTGAAAAAGGTTTCATTGCAACTGCCGGAAGAGAATGGCCAGTAAACTGTTTCAGAGGCTACGCCGGAACATTGTGGACCGCTGCCGTGAATCCGCTGGTTTCAATTTCGCGTTTTACTCAGCAGATTTCCGAAACAGAAACTGTTACAAACAGCCACGGTGACAGATTCTTTGTCCACAATATCGGAAACGGTTTTTCTGGCTTATTTCTTCAGAACCGCCAAACCGGTTTCCCCGTCCCCGACGGCGTAGACGTTCAAATCGACATCTGCCCTGGTCCAGGCGACAACCCCGCCAAAATACTCGCAATCCTGAAATCCTGCTTCCCCGAAATTATCCGCTTATAAAATAAGTGTCTATCGAGCCTGTTGTGCAACAAGTGCTATAACCGGAATTTGATGATAAAATAAGAAAGAGAAAAATTATGAGCAGACAAATTGTTGAAGATCTTAATTCGGTAGCTTTTTGCGGGCTATATTGCGGTGCATGCAAATCATTTTTAAATGAAAAGTGTGATGGATGCAGGAAAAATGAGAAAGCTACATGGTGCAAAATAAGAATATGCTGCATGAATAAAAAAATCTCCTCATGTGCTGAATGTCTTGAATACCCAGATCCAATGGCTTGCAGCATGTTCAACAATATTTTTTCAAAATTTTTTGCTTTTCTCTTTAAATCCAACCGCGCAGCCTGCATATCCCTGATCAAAAACAAAGGTTTGCAAGAATATGCAAAAAAAATGACAAACCTTCGAAAACACACCCTGAAAAACCTCGAAGAATAGTATAATTCAATTTGTTCAGCAATTGCAAACAACGACAGTGCCCGGAAGGTTATGGAAAAAGATAAATTGCGGGAACTTGCAGTGGTTCTCTATGAAAAAGTTAAGGAAAATGTCTCAATTGTCTGGACTATCTGGGAAAGTGTAAAGGCCAAACCTAAAGTCATGGTAAAACATATCCTGCGCCAGTATGGATATCCGCCTGATATGCAGTACTGGCAACAGAAACGGTTTTAGAACAGGCTGAACTGTTTACAGAGGAATTGACATATATAAGAGGTGCAAATCTTTACGATCACCTGTAGAACGGCGAAATGAAATTATCTTTCCAACCGAATTGTCTGAAGGAATCAATTAAGTTGCCTTCAGAAATAAAAATGTCTTTTAAGGGATCTCAATAACCTGCTGATTCGTTATACTTTCAAGGGCATATTGCAGACTGATTCGATTGTTTCACGAATTTTGGCACAGAGACTATCTGAGGTAAAAGGTTTTTGCAGATAGTGAAGATGGCAATCAAGTATTCCCTGCCTGGTTATAACATTCTGATCATATCCGGAGATAAAGAGAACTTTCAGTGTTGAAAAACGCATGCTGAGCCTCTCATAAAGTTCTTTTCCATTCATAGCAGGCATGATGATGTCGGTCAGAAGCATATCAATCTTGTCCTGGCTGTTTTTGAGTAATTCCAGGCATTTTGGACCATTCCCTGCGCTTAAAACTTTGTATCCCTGTTTCGTCAGAATCAGGTGAATCATATTGCGCACGATCTCATCGTCTTCGACGACCATGATTGTTTCAGAACCGCCAATTGCACTTACAGATACTTGCGGTTCACTTATATTTTCAATATTGTCGGTAGTTACGGGCAGATAAATTTTAAAGGTAGTACCGGAGTTGAGGGTTGATTCTGCAAGAATGTGTCCGTTGTGTTGTTTGACAATACCATAAACCATGGAAAGTCCAAGCCCTGTCCCTTTGCCCTTTTCTTTCGTCGTGAAAAAGGGCTCAAACAGATGCTGCAGTACATCTTGACTCATTCCATGCCCCGAATCAGTTATTTCCAGCATTACATGTGGAGCTGGAGGAATATCGTTCGATTCATCGGGGTTTGTGGGCTGGAACATTTCTCTGGACAGTTTAAAGTTAAGCGTGCCTCCTTTTGGCATTGCATCCTGAGCATTCAGAGCAAGATTCATCAATATCTGCTCAATCTGCCCGGCATCGGCCCGCACGATTCCTGCGTCAGGCTGAATTGTCATTTTAATATGAATATCTTCCCGGATTGTATGTCGAAGGATCTGTTCGATTTCTTTCAGAATCTTTTCCAGATCAAGTGGTTTGAGAAGCAATATTTGTTTCCTGCTGAAGGCTAGAAGTTGACTCGTCAGATCTCGTGCGCGACCACCAGCTTTTAAAATCATTTCCAGCATGTCCCGGTGATTGGAATCGGTTGTGTCAGATTTCAGCATAAGGTCCGAAAAACCAATGATTGGTGAAAGCAGGTTATTGAAATCATGCGCGATGCCTCCGGCAAGTCTGCCGACTGATTCCATCTTTTTCGCCTGCAAAAGCTGCTCTTCGAGCTTTTTTCGTAAAGACATGTCTCTCAGGTTGGTGATTATAACATCCAGTTCTCCAATACGGATCCTTCGCATATCACCCTCGACCCACAGAAGCGTTTCATCTTTTCGCTTTAAATGCCAACAGAAATTAGAGTAACCCTCTTTAATTACCTGCTGAAACTTCTCTGTGAACAAACTGCTTGTGTAAGGAGGCAATTCTGCGCTCAAAAAACCTACTGGAGCTTCAAGAATTTCTTCCCGCGAATAACCGAATACTTCAATGGCACGCTGGTTACATTCGATTATTCTACCGGAGTGAACATCTCGAATAAAAATAGCATCGTGAACTCCGTTGAAGATTGCCTTGAGCCAGGCCTGTTTTTCCATGATTGTTAATTCAGCAGGTGTATACACTATGAAGAACAGAATCGATATCAAAAAAATGATGGATATGTCATAAATCCAGGCGTTTGAACTGGTAACAAACTTTGACACATCCAGATCGATAGACAGAATATTTGTACAGAACATTACTGAAAAAAAGCCGAGAACGATAAAGAGATAAATCAATCCGATTTTTCCGCCACGTATTCCAAAAATCATTCGCAGAAGAATTGGAACCATCGGTGCTATGATGATATTTTCGGAAAGCAGACCCATCTGGATGAAACCAACTGGCAAGATCAGCATCAGCGATGCGATTATAACCAGAAAAACTTTGTCAGGATTAATATTGTCTCTGAAATAATACAGAACACATAATACTATAAAGAAGAAAAAACTGGAAAGCAGATGCAGGTATAAGCCAGTAATGCTTGTCTGAATTAATAAAAAGACAATGTAGAAACTCATGCAGACAAGAATTGTTTCCAGAAATCGATTTGCGAAAAGCTGTTTAAGTTTTACTTCAACGATGTTCATACTATTGTTAACAGAACTCCTGTGTTTTTTAGCATGTTTTATATTTTCATCTGGGGGATCTGTTATTATTAAATTACCACTCTCAGATCATTGTGTCAAAAGCTAATTTTATGAAAAATATGTATGACAGGGAAATTACCGGAGGTCTTTATTAAGGCAATCCTTCTGATTTTTCCGATTTATTTTTAATATAATACTTTGAAATTATTAATGAAATTAATCCGCATATAAACATTAAAGCGAGCGGAATCATATTTTCTCTGCTGCTTATTGATCCGAGAGGATTATTGTTCGCCGCAGCCAGGCGGAAAACGGAATAGAGCAGGAGCCCAGAACCTGCATTCCGCGCTGCCGCGTTAACCCAAGGTAGTTCATCCTGGTTGAATTTTATTTTGATGAAGAGCGATACTACAAATAAAATTATTGCTGAAATCAGAAAATATTTCCAGTTCTCAGAATCAAATGCGGATAGAAACAAAAATATGTAAAAAGCCGCCATTGAAATAGTATTCAGGTGTGTGTACAAAGCCATCTGACTCCTTTTCATATTTAAAAACAAATGGAAATATCTATTAATCGTATCGACAGAGGTTATTTCTTACTCACGAGCACCCGCATTTAAGAGTATGTCAATAATCTCCTGTTTCGCACGCACTTCCCGCGCAATTTTAAGTGCAGTTTTTCCGGATGGATTTGCAATATTCAGGTCGGCTTTATTCTGCTGAAGAAGCTTCAGAGCGTCAATGTTGTTGAAATATACTGCGATCATCGCTGGTGTTTCACCGTCACCGTTAAGGGCAGATACATCTGCTCCTTTTTCAATCAATAACTTCACTGCATTCAACTGCTTGTTTTGAACAGCCACGTGAAGTGGTGTTCCACCGTTCTTCAAGCCCGGAACACCTGTGCTTTGATCTTTCAGGTTTGCGCCCTTTTCGAGAAACAGGGAAATGGCGTCAAGATTACCCTTGAAAGCTGCTCTGTGCAAGGCGGTTCCGCCTTCCCGGTCACGAATACTGAGATCTGCCCCTTGGGAAAGCAGGAGTCTGAGTATCTCTGTATTTTTTACATCCACGGCGAACCTCAAGGGAGAAAGTAGATCGAACTTTGTTGTTTTGTTAATGTCAGCGCCCTCTTCCAGAAGAAATTTAACCATTTCCAACTTGCCTGCTAAGATTGCAATATTCAGCGGATACATTTCCAGGCCGTCGTATGTGGATTCGTTTACTTTTCCTCCGTTGTTCAGAATCTCTTTGGCTTTGGCAACATCACCAGAATTGACGGCATTGAAAAAAGCATCGTTACTCGCAAAAGAAGGCGAAACTACTGACAGCAGCAACATGAAAAAAATCATAAAAAAATTCATAAATTCTCTCCTTAATTTCCGAATAATGCTTTTGTAAACGATTACTTTATTTTCCCAAAATAATATAATTCCGGCACCAGATCAAAAGCTTAATAGCTGTGTTTCTGATCTGGTGCCGGAACCGTGGTAAAAAAAACAGTTATTTCACCCAGTAAGGCGTTCTGCCTTTGCAGATTGCTTTTTGTTCGAGACCGTTGGTTTTTGATACCGCAATGTCTGTGCCGGCTTCATAAGTCACTTTGCTGTCATCTGGTGATATTGACGGATAAAGACCTACGATTATCGGGCGTTTGAATTCTTTGGTTTCTTTGTTCATGAATTCAATTTCGCTGCGTCCGTTGCGGTCGCAGATATATGCAATGTGGTTGCCATCGCTTGAAAAGGCCGGAAATGATTCGCTGATTCCGGGAGTATTTGTCAGGCGGACAATTCCCTGTGCAAGCGTCGAGAAAAGATATAAATCGTTTGTTCCGTCGTCCATGAGGGCAGAAGCAACAATCCAGTTGCCGTCAGGCGACCAGTCGGCTGCAGTTATCTTCTGGTCAGTTGAGATTTTGGTGGAAACTTTAGTCTTGATGCTGTATGCAAAAAGTTCCGGATTTTGATTGCAAGTGCTGTACAGAAGAAACTTACCGTCGGGTGAGAAAGCTTCGAGAGAAACTCCATCTCTGAATTTTGTAATTTTTGTAGCTTTTCCGTTGAGAAGATAAACTTCTGAAGTCATGTCAGGCAATTTATTTGTAAAGCCAATCCAACCGCTTTTTTCAGACCACTTTGGAAATACGATATTGCTGAAGCTCGGAGTCAATCTGATTTTTCCGCTGCCATCAGGGTTCATGGTTGCCAGATATGTCTTTCCAGCATCTGAAGTGTCAACGAAAAGAATTTTCCCCTCGCTCTTTTCCTCATTTGATTTTTCTGCTGAAAGCGGCATGGAAACTAAACAAACAAAAAATGCAAAGACTGCCCCGATAATTAAATTTGTTTTTCGCATTGCGGCTCATCCTTTCTGATGAAAAAAATAGAAACAACCACCTGTTATTAATATTGATAATATAATTCAACTTCATTCAAAAAAAAAGATAATTTTTTTTATTATTTCAAATGAGCCTGAATGTTCGATTATAATATGGATGTCCTGTTTTTAAATCTCAAATCTCTGATTATAAATCTTAATCTGCGAAATCTGTGAAATCTGCGAACAGTTTTTAACTTTTGTCTTTTCTTTAATCTTGATTAATCCCGCCCGCATTCACAGGAAATACTATCGAAAAAATTGATATTTTTTGCGGAATTATAACCTTTTAGAAGCTTCTTCAGTTCCGCATCACACTTTGAACACCCTGTCGGAGCTCTTTTGGGTTCAAGCCCTTCATCGCTCATTCCGACTACAATTTCTCCAAGCGGATGCAGTTTTTTCAGGACTTTTACAACCGACCATAAGTTTGGCGGAGAATACCTGCCGGCAAGGAATTCTTTCTCAAGAACAGTTCCCGGAGCGACAAAAACAGGCTGAAGTGCAGCTCTTATTCGTAAATTCAGTTTCTTCCCAAGTTGGAAAAGATATTCGCCTGTTTTTACAGCATCTTCCACGGCTTCAGACTCTGTTGTACCAAGAGGCTTCAGAAGAATATTTGCAAGCAGACTGGCACCGCTTTCAGCCAGAACATGAGCAGCCCGTTCAAATTCTTTGAGAGTGAATCCTTTGTTAATTCGGCTTTCTCTGATAATCTTATCCGAGCTTTCCAGTCCGATTCCAACTTCCAGAGCTGTATTCGGAAGATATTCCCTTGCAGAATTAATTTTTTCGGAATCTATGAACTCAGGCCGTGATTCTACAAGCAGATGTGCAACAGAAAGCTCTCCCAACCTTCTGAAAGCATAATTCCTGACATTTTCCGGCATTTCTTCTTCAGCGAAGAAAGATCCTGAATTATACAGATCAACTTCGCCAATTCCCTTCAATGCATCAGATTTCTGAAAAACTGAATCAAACTGAGCAATAAGATCTGATTCAGACAAATCTGGATCTGCAGTCATTGAAAGGAATCCGCAGTTTGTACAGCCGCCATCAGGCCTTTTTGCCCACGAACAGCCCTTCGAGCGGAATATGAACATTAGCCTTCTGACAGGCTTGCCTGCAATATTCGAAAGAGTGGTTTCTGTCCAGGCGGGTTTCTGTTTATCAGCAGGTGGTTTCATCTATGAACCATGAATGGTCCGATGCACAAAGCATCCATTTTTGATTTCAAAAAGCACTTTACAGCATCTTCAGGTGAGCAGACTATCGGTTCACTGATATTGAATGATGTATTCAAAACCATTCCCAGCCCTGATAATTTTTTCATTTCATCCAGAAGTTCTGCATAAATCGGGTTAGCTTCTCTTCTTACAACATGTGCTCTTGATGTGGCTTGTCTGGTTATGCCGTTTTCCTGTACCACAGCAGGTATTCGCTGTGCATCTCGCGGCTCTTTTATTGGAAGCGCCAGAAGCATATATTCTGCTGCATCCATATCACGCGGCACTTCAAGATGTTTTCCAAGGTCTTCAGGCAGAACAGATGGTGCGAACGGGCGGAAGCTTTCACGTTCTTTGACTTTTGAATTCAGGCGGGTTCTGATGTCAAACCTGCTAGGATCACACAGAATACTTCTGTTGCCGAGTGCTCTCGGTCCGAATTCAAGCCGTCCCTGAAACCACGCAATAACATTTCCGTCATAAATCATTTGTGCACATTGCTCTGTCAGATTTTTGGGCTTTTCTGCTTTTAAACCTGCTGATGCAATTGCAGTCTTAATTTCTGCTTCGGAATACTCTGGACCGAGGTAAGCATGCTTTATTACCGGCCTTTTGGTATTTCCGAGAATTTGGTTCCAGACGAGGCAGGCCGCGCCGATTGATGTTCCGGCATCGTTGGCTGCCGATTCGACATGAAGATATTTAAAAGGCGTTTCTTTAAGAATTTTGTAATTGGCAACGCAGTTAAGTGCAACTCCGCCTGCCATACATAATGCATCCAGACCGGTTCTTTTATGAAGGATATTGGCGAGATGTACAAATACTTCTTCTGTTACTTTCTGAAGACCTGCAGCTATGCTTGCTTCTTCGTATCTATCAGTGATAACCTGACGTTTCGGGCCAAGAAGCTTTTCAATCTGGCTGAAGTCGCGTGTTCTGAACCGCATGATGTTGTTATCAACGGTGAAACCATCATCTGTAAGTCTGATAATTTTTCTGAACCTTTCAGCATAGTCTACACCGCTGTTTTCACCTTCCGGATCGCTGATACATGCGTATCCCATGAGTTTTCCCGGACCACCGTATACGTCAAATCCAAGATGTTCAGAGATTTTTTCCCACACAAAACCCAGTGAATTCGGATATTTAATTTCCATCACAGGTCGCAGAATGTTTTTTTCCCCTGCTCCAAGCCATGTTGTAGTGAATTCGCCAATTCCATCAATTGTCAGAACAGCAGCTTTTTCATGAACGGAGGGGAAAAAAGCGCTTCCGGCGTGGCAAAGGTGATGAGAAAGATAATGAAAAGTGGCTCTTGGAAATTTCTTTTTCAGTATTTCTCCTGCAATTTTGAGATGTTTGTAGAAGGTTTCTTCGCCTTCAGGGGTTCCGTAATCGCCTGCCGGAACGTCTTTTTCACCAAGATTTCGGTTGGCTGCAAGTCTTGCTTCAGGGTCGAAGGAAAATGCTACATGGTCAACTTCTTCAGGTTTAACTGAAAAGGTTTTCAGAGCCCATTCTATTGATTTTTCCGGTAAATCATCCGGATTATCGACTCGTGAATGTTTCGCATGTTTTATACGGTTGAATCTTTCTTCTTCAACAGCTCCGAGAATTTCGCCATCACGTAACAGGCACACCGAAGATTCATGATAGGCTGAATTGATACCAATAATTGTAGTTTTCATTAAGGATCCTCCACTGAACTGATTTTGATAACAACTAAAATACCACAAATCTTAATTAAGGTGTCACTTATGGAGATCTGTCACAGATCGTTCGAGATGACAGCCCCATTGTCAAAGAAAAAGTATAATTGACTATTGAATATTTTCGAAATATACTAAGGCGTAAAAAATATTTTTGTCAAGAAAATAGATGTCCCCGCAATAATTCGGGGAAAATCGTAGATGTTATATAGATCATAAACTCAGAGGTTATCGGTTCTTTTTGGAGATGACGCATTTCAGGAAATACTGGTGAAATTGTTTAAAATATTTTTGCTGATAGCATTTACTGGTTTTCTGGCACATTTTTTTTACTTTTGTGATTTTGGTTTTTATGAAGATGATTATGCATTTATCTCAACATCTCTTAATTATCCCGCATCTCAGCTCCTGAGAAAACTAAATGCCTGCTTTTTTTACTGGCCTCAGGGAAGACCTCTTGGCTTCTTTCTACCTACTTTTTTCACCGTAATCGGTTCCAGCATGGGTGATCTCAAGTTTGTCTATTTCACCGGATTTTTGATTATTTTTGCTAATTCATTAATGTTCTATCTGATTCTTTGTAGAATTAAGCCGAAATCGACTCTTTTTGCAGTGACGGGAATGCTTGCATTTCTTTTATTTCCTGCAGATACAACGAAACCCTTTTTGTTGCATTTATTTCAACTTCAGCCATCGCTTTCGTTTCTTCTCCTGGGGTATCTTTTATATCTTTCAGGATGGACGCGTTTTTCGTATTTCTGTGTTACCCTTACATTGCTCACTTACGAATCTTTTTTCATGCTTTTCCTTGCTGCTCCAGTTATCAGATGTTTCGCTGATTCAGAAAAAAAAGATCCTCTGTTTCAAGCAAAAACAGTATCTAAATCCCGATTTGATGAGATGTTTTGCAAATATTTCCGTGTTTCATTAAATGATTTTCTGTTCCATTCTTTAATAATGGCAGCAATAATACTTTGTGTGGTTGTGATAAGAGAATTTACGGGAGATTCTCGTCTGGAAGGTTCGGGGAATCCTTTTCAGATGGTAAATAAAATATTTTTTGGAAGCATAATCGGGCCGCTTTCCAGCCTGTTTTCATTTTTTCTGGCGATTTATCATGTTGCTTTCAGTTTTCAGAAAGACACCTTGCTAATTTGTTTTATTCTTTTCTGTGTTTTTCTCCCGATTTTTATTAGAATTCAACTTCCTGACAAATGTGAGAAATCTCTGGAAAATAGAAGTGGCTCACTCTTACCAGCTTCTGTTTTGCTTCTTGTATCTTCATATTTATTTTCTTTTACACATTTTCCACCATCAGAACTGAGCGGACGTGGAACTTCAGTGCATCTTGCTGCAACATTTTCAGTATCATTTTTTATTGCACTTCTTGTTGAAATGGTTAAAAACAATCGAAAAAATACCAGACTTTTTTCCGTATTCCTCGCAGCATTCTTTTCAATGCTTGGAGGATACCATTTCATTATTCAGAAGGATTACATTAGAAGCTGGCAGAATCAGAAAAAATTCTGGTCAGAAATTCTTGAAACATGTAGCGATATCTCTGATGGCACTGTGATTTTCGTTATAAAAGATCGCCTTCCTCAGACAAAATACATATTAACAAATTCATGGGCTGATCCTATTGTTCTCTGTCAGTTGCTTAAGTTTCCACGAAACTGGAAAAAAACTCCCAAATTGAATCTCGTCGAAAAAGACTGGGCAGATACGGTTGTATTCGATAAAGGCGAATTCTTCTGGAAGGTTCCTGAGACAACATGGCTTGCTCACTGGGATACAATTCCAGATTCGAATTTTATTCTCCTGGAGGAGTCAGATGGCAAAATCTGCAGAAAAGAAGGTTCTATCAAAATTTCTGGAAGAAATCTGCAACTGAAGAATAAAGCAAAGGCAACCATTCCAGAAATAGATAAAGGTCTTCTTTACCGACTTATGATACAATAGACAGATAAGAAATAGTGCTCGGCTTTGCTAAAGCGAAAAATGTTTTTTAAGCTGAGAGCACAAAGGAGTGTCCTCATCTCGTGAAATTCAATCAACTGATGAATACAGTTCTTTACAGCCAAAAGCTCAAGAACGTGCAGTATGAGAACGAAAAGAAAAGCAAGAGAAAAGTTGTTTCTGAGTTGGGAAACGGTTGATAAGCCGGAGATCACAGCTTTTAAGAATAAGATGAAAATAGAAGAGGCGAAGGCAATTTACAAAACAAGATCGGAAATAGCAGAAATTCCAAATGTCTGGGTAAAAGAAAAAATGGGTTTACGGCAATTTAGTTTGCGAGGTCTTATAAAAACCTATAACATTCAACGTCGGATTGGGTTGCGATGGAGGTCTCGATGGGCAAAAAGTGAGGGTTAAGTCCCCAAAAAGAGAAAATGTCATTGACTTTTTCCCTCAAACATCTTACATTACATTTTAGTTGATCAAAAAACTAGTCAAACCATCAACCACAGCGTGCTGATTCTGTTTTTTTGGGAGGGGGAGAATCATGAATAGGCGTGATTTTTTAAAAGCAGGTTCATTGTTTCTGGCATGCACAATAGGTTTTTCTGGTAAAGCCCTTGCCGTTCACTGCGAAGAAACGTCGATAAACAAAAGTCGTTTTCTTTTCCTTTATGACATGATAATTGACCATGAGCGAAAACTTATCCTGGGAGCTACTCCAGAAAATGTTGAATTTCTTGAAAATGCTGTAAAAAACAGGTATATTTTGCCTGCTGATGCCACTGCCGATCAGTGCAAACTTATAAAAGAACTGCTATTACGGTAGAATCAGAATGCTTAAATCATTTCGTGGCAAACAGATAGAAATTATACTACATATCGAAAGCGGAACTTTCTTTTTCCAGAATATTCCTGAAACATGTTTTTCAATTTCAGATGAGAATGATCTTATTGAGAATTTCAAAGTTGCAAAAAAAACTGTAGTAACTGATTATAATAATAAACTTCTTCTTTCAGAAGGCATTGTTTTTCTCACCGATGATTGTAATATGGCTTGTCCTTACTGTTTTGTGGGCGAAAAAAATCGGCATGGAGCAATGACGGAAGACACAGCATATAAAACGCTCAGTTTCTTTCGTTCCAATACTGATCCTCAGGAAAGGTTTTCCCTTGTTTTCTTCGGTGGTGAGCCTCTGATTGAATTCCCACTTATGAAGAAAATCACTGCCGAAGCAAAAAGATTATTTGGTCGGCAGGTTGGCTTCTCAATAACAACAAATGCGCTTCTTCTGAATGACGAAATAACTGATTTCTTTCTTGAAGAAAACATTACCCCTTTGTTCAGTCTTGATGGTCCACCTTTTATCAATGACAGGTTCCGCAGTTCAGGCTTCAAAATAGAAGAAAACCTCTTACGGGCAAAAAAATTAGGGTTGCCCATCGGAGTAAGAGTTACCTATACACCCGATTATTTCAAATTATCTGAGATCTGTGATTATTTCAGAAATTTGGGGTGTTTCTCAGTTATTATTTCCCCGGTTTCTCACCCGAAAATGCTTTTCAGTGCAGAAAAATTATCAGAGCTTCATTCTGAACTGGACAATTTGTACAAAATACAGATCAGGGAATTCTTGGAAACTGGAAAGATCGGGATGCGGGTTAATTCCTTTGAATTCGGTATTCAGGATATATTTTTTACCAAACCCAGAAAACCGTGTTCTGCAGGACGTCACTCAGTGGCTGTCCTTCCAAACGGTGATCTTATACCCTGCGGAAGATTTGCAGAAAATAAGGAATTCATTCTTGGAAATGTATCTCAAAAAACCTGTTGGAACAGCAGAATGTGCAATTGGCAGGGCCCGGGAGAGCAGTTGAAGTGTAATGAGTGCTGGCTGAAGGGAATCTGCGGCGGCGGATGTCCCGGGTTCCTGGATAATAATCTTATCGAAAACCAGTGCGAGTTTGAAAAACTCAATTATGAAGCCCTTCTGACATCAATTTCTGAGATTGATAACTTACAGAGCATTTCTTCCCTGATTTCACATGTAAAAAAGAATACGGAAACCTTGGAGAAAGACTACGGAATCTGGGAAACGGAGAATAATACAGATGAACACAATAGATGATCTCATAGAAAAACTTGCTGAGGATATAGATACATTGAAGGAAGGAGTTCTGTTTGATAGATATACTGGTTCAAAAGCCACCCCTGTAAGAAATTTTCTTGATTTCGTTCTTTCTTCAGATAGTGAGAAAGAACAACAAATTAATAAATTCGATGATGCTATCAAAAAGATTGAAAAATCTTGCTCAACAAAGGCCTATTTCGATCAGTTTTGCTTACTGGCATTTACTTTGCCAAAAACACTTGAAGAGCTTAAGGACATTCTAAAAAAATTCGACAGTGTTTTCATTTCAGAGTATCTTCAAAAGCAGCCTTCCAGGAGAACTGGTTTTGTCAGGTTTTTCCTTAACTGGGTTAAAATTACAGTGACGCCGGAATTTCGTTTTCTCTACCTTGAACAGTTTCTGAATCTTCACAAGATGATTCATTCAGATGAAGAAATACCCCGTGAAATGGAAGAAGACAGAAAGCTGCTGATTCGAGAAATTCTGAGTTTTGTCGGCGAAGAGAGATCTTCGGACAGTCTTATAAAAAAGGCACTTGATTTTGGTGAAGCATCAAAAATAGTCGAGTTTCTAAAATCAGAACAGGTTCCGAAAAACTATCTTGACTCAGATTTTTCTAAAAGCTCACTGATAAAAAGCACCGATGATTTTTATAACAGTGTATATTCAATAATTGAAGACCGTGCTTCGAGATACTTTGCCTCAGTTGACGATCTTATTTTTACATACAAAGGTTCTGTTACTATACCAGCTCACCTTAAGGCAAAATATTCAATAATTCCTTTTCTTGAACGTGCAAAAGAAAAAGCCATAAGTGAGGGTCGGAATAACAGCGAAATCGAGCTTATACAGTCGTTTATTGACAAATACAATGGTGCTGTTACCTCTACCTCTCAGCAGATCTGTGAAGAATTTGAATTGCCGCAGGCAGCAGACAGACTTCGGAATAGGCTCGCGGAACTTTCTCCTGAAGAAAGAGGCTCTGCTGACTTGAATGAACTCCGAAAACAAATGGACAAACCACTTGTTTGTGTTATCTCAAAAAAACCTTATGATATCACCTGGGTTAAAGTCGGCAAATTGTTAAAAATTTCGTGTTCAGAACACAAAATATCATTCGATATAGTTCTTGAAGAAAAAGAGAAGGATAAAAAAAATGCCCGATAATAAAATTGCCGTTCTTGGGAGATTGGTTAGTGATGTAAAAAATGAAATCGCGGGACGATCAGACTGCCATCCGAGTTACTGCCCAACTGAGCTTACAGCAGGGATTTGTAAAGATAATATCTGTCCCGGGAATAATGGATATGATTGTACTACAAAATTTTACTGCTCAAAAACCAGAGCCAATTTGTGCCAGGATCAGAATTGTAGTGGGCAAAATACATGCACCAGCAATGATTGTACAAAGAAAAACAAATGTACTGGTAAATACACTCCTTCCTGTCGGCCGCGTGTAACTCCGCAAAATCATGCCTGAAAATTTTCCATTTCAACTCTGATGTAAAATTGCCTTGTACATGTATATCATGGCTGCTGGATAGGTTGGCAAATCATACTCAGCTGCTTTGCTGTCATTTTGACGACATTATCGCAAAACCTGAAATTCTGGTAGACTCATTGATCTTATACGGAGGCATTCATATTAAGGTATTTGAATATTACAGACTTCTGTTAAAATGCTTCCCTTATGTGATTTACTACAAGATGAACAAAAAAGAAAACGTAGTAGTGCATAGAGTCCTTGATTGTCGCCGAAACCCCGAGAAAATAAAAGTTTCACTGCAAAAAAAAGAGTTAGTAGTGACAAATTTGCCGCGATATAAACGAAAAGCTCTTATTTAGTTTGCGAGATCTTGTAAAGGTAGTTATGGAAGCCTTGTGGGCATGCATCACCTATAACATTCAACTCTGGATTGGGTTACAATGGAGGTGCAGATGGGCCAAATGTGAGGGTTAAGTCCCCCGAAAGAGAAAATAGGGAGGTATTTCCGAAACCGGAAGTACTAAAAGACCGTTTTTTTGAAAAACGAGAAAAATAGATTCTAAAAAATTGGGATGAAAAAAAACAACTACGGGTAGAAAAATCAATTTTTTCACACCTTCGGGGCGAGCGCGTGCCCCCACATAAAAAAAGAATGAAAATATCGCTGATTGTTCCGTGTTATAACGAATCGGAAGTTCTAGGCGAGTTTTTCAGGCGGGTTAATCTGCTTGCTGAAAAACTTGCTAGTTATGAATTTGAGTTTCTTTTTGTTAACGACGGCAGCACAGATTCTACCGCTGAAATTCTGAATTCATTTGCAGATAAAGATTTACGTGTAAAAGTTCTTCATTTTGCACGCAATCAGGGACATCAGATTTCATTAACTGCTGGTATGGATTTTGCTAGTGGCGATTATATTGTAACGATTGATGCTGATCTTCAGGATCCACCCGAAGTAATTCCAGAAATGATCGAAAAAATGTCAGAGGGTTACCAGGTAATCCATGCCCAACGTCGTACAAGGGCTGGCGAAACTGGTTTCAAATTGTTTACAGCCTGGTTATTCTATCAGGTAATGTGCAGGTTTCTTGCCAGGGATATTGTTCCAGATAGCGGTGATTTCAGGGCATTTACGCGTCAGGTTATGAAAGTCATTCGTGGTTTCAGGGAAAAACACCGGTTTTTGCGTGGGACTTTTGCAGTCGTAGGTTTCAAACAGTGCATTGTAAAATATGATCGCGACTCTCGTTTTGCCGGAGAAACGAAATACCCGGTGAAAAAAATGATAAAGCTTGCTGCTGATGCTGTTTTAAGTTTTTCATCAAGCCCGATCAGGGCAATTACGTGGCTTTCCCTTTTATTGTGGAGCAGCAGTCTCATTTATCTTGTCAAGGCGCTGATTGAGAAATTTATATTGCATGAAACTGTTCAGGGATGGACTTCTATCATTTTTCTGCTGACTTTTTTTACGGGTCTGAATCTTTTTTGCCTGGGAATAATCGGTTCATATATAGGTCGAATATTTGAACAGGGGCAAAAACGCCCTCTTTACTGGCTCTCCAACGTACGAAATGTAAAAAGAAATGAAATTGATCCTGAAATATCTGATTTCGAAGAAGTAAAAATTGCAGATTGTATTTTTTCTGAAGGACCAGAGAAGTGAACTTATCAGATAATATAGAGAAGAGAGCTCTTTTCATTAATAAGCTATCTGATAACGAAAATAAGCGTAAATACAAGTTTTTGCTCTATTTTGTTTAATAATCGCACAGAAACGCGCGAATGTAATTAATGTTGGTTGTCGATGATAATGATGTGGATGATTGTCAAATAATGATAATAATAAAAATTTAGAGAGTTACAAACCTCATTCAGAAGCGATCTTATAAAAAAAATAAGGAGCAGATGAGGCAAGGAGGCGGGGATATGTCCAGCACAGTAAGTAGAAACTGGATTTCGGGTCTTTCATCTGGCATGGATACTCAGGGCATGATTGATAAATTCATGTCCATTGAACGTGCCCCTGTTGATCGTCTTGAGCAGAAGAAATCCAATCTGACTTTTCAGAAGAGCCTTCTGCAGGAAATAAATTTAAAACTTTTTGAAACTCAGAACAAAGCAACAGATCTCACCTTTTCGCGCACATTCAACGCCAAGACGGTTACTTCAACTGATTCAAAATATGTCTCTGCTGATGCAACTACTTCTGCAGCAGTTGGAACCTATGCGCTTCAGATAAAGCAGATTGCGACAGCCACCCAAACCAGTACTAACCGCAAACTCTCTGCTTCGCTTGAGCTCGGAAATAATTTGACAAGCACTAACAGCGTGAATGGCTCTGACACTCTTATTAAATCTTATTCGTCATCTGTTGATGCAGATAATGATAAGATTGTAGTAACCATGGATGGTTCTGACCATGAAATAGATTTGAATTTAGCAGCAGATTCAACCATAGATGATTTCATTTCTTCTTTCAACAGTTCTGTTGCCTCAAATACTTCGCTTAATGGCAAGATAAAAGCTCATTATGACGATAAAAACAATCAGTTAAGATTTTCTCTTCTGGATACGACAGAAACCATCACAGTTAAAGATAAAGGTGCTGGAACAGGTTCGCTGATAAGTGATTTTTTTGGTGCAGGCGCAAGCGGCTTTTCGTTGAATTCAGCAAATACCACCAAAGGTTCGACTACCATCAGAAGTGGTACAGATGCGAAACTTAGTGACCTTGGAATTACTGCCGGTTCGGTAAAGATGAAGTTTAATGGAAATGAGCAAACGCTTGATATACCAGGAACATCTGGAACTCTGAAGGAATTGATTAACTCTCTAAATCATCAAATTGATGAGAAATACGGTTATTCCGGAAAACCCGAAGATAGAAAAGTTGAGTTCAGATATGATTCTTCCGTTCAGAAATTACGCCTTGTAAACACTGATTCAGGTGATTCATCAGGTACGGTAAGTCTTTCTAATCTTGGAACCTCAAATTTCGCTTCGACGATGTTTACAGAAAATACTGCTGTTGCAGTAGATGATGAATATAAATACACTTCTTCTTATGATGCTGGGCTTGATTTAGACTCGGAAACTCTTGGAAGTACATTATCAAGTGGAACTTTCACCGTTGATGGTGTGAAAATTTCCATTGATGCAACGACCGATTCTCTGCAGGATGTTCTTTCCAGAATAACCGATTCTACAGGTATTTCCGCAACATATAACTCCGAAAGCGATACTTTAAAATTCACCAGAAAAGATGGACGAAAAGCAGCGATAGGTATTGGTGCCGTATCTGATTCAAGCAATTTTCTGTCTGTAATGGGCCTGATAACAGGTTCACAGGCAACTTCTGCAGCGAAGGAAAGCACTTCTGCATTCAGTTCTTCTACAATAAGTCTTACAGATTCACAAGATACAATTTCCAATATAGCAGCCAAATTTACAACGGCACCGGCTGCCAGTGGTATAATGAAAATAAGCGTCAATGGCACTGATTCAGAGGTTTCATATAATACTGCGACTGATTCAATAAGCGATGTTCTTGATAGAATAAAAGATGTTGACGGAATTTCTAATGCCTGGTTTGATGCCTCTTCCCAGAAAGTCAGAATTGAGACAACCGAAAAGGGAACTTCTGCAACTCTTCAGATTCAGGATTTGTCAGGAAACCTTGCAGCAGCGTTTGGAATTTCATCGACCGCATCAACCGGTGAAGCTGTTGGAACTTCGATTGAAAGTTCCAAGCCTATATCAAATATTCAGTCTTCAGAAAGTTTTGACACTGCTGGTTATGCAACAGCTGTTACAACCGGTACTTTTTCGATAAACGGTGTTCAGTTCAATATATTGAACACTTCAGCTATGGGAATGGACAACGTCATAGCTGCAATTAACGGAAACGCAACCGTTGGAGTTACCGCTGAATTTGATAATACAAGCGGTAAGCTCATGCTGACTTCAAAAACTACAGGAAACTCAACAATTGCGCTTGGTTCTGCCTCTGATACGAGCAATTTCCTTTCAGCAGTCGGATTGACAACTGGAACGGAAAACGTTGGAAGAAACTCAATATTCAATATTTCCGGCGTTTACGGGGGAAACGATATAATTCGCCAGAGTAACGATGTAACAGACGTTGTTTCTGGTCTGACTTTACATTTGAATGGAGTTACCGGAGATGTAAGAGAGACTGTAACAGTTGCAGCGAACGTTGAGACTGCAAGGAAGGCTGTAGATGATTTCGTCAAATCTTATAACGAAACTATCGAGCTTTTGTACAACCGCATTACCGAAAAACATGATTACACTCTGTCTCCGCTTACAAGTACTCAAAAATCTTCAATGGATAGAGAAGAGATTGCAGAATTTGAGGCAGAATATAAAGTCGGTCTTGTCAGTGGTGATTCTATGCTGTCATCAGCCAGAAGCCGTATCAGAAGTACCATGGCTGGAACAGTAAGCGGATTGTCGTCTTCTACAATTAATTCACTTGCAGCAATAGGAATTTCGACGGGTTCGATCGGTTCGGGCTACCAGGATACTCAGGTGGGAACTCTGAAGGTAGTCGATCCAGAAAAACTTACTGCTGCTCTGACAGATAATCCAGACGCTGTTTCTGAACTGTTCTCAAAAGATTCAACCACCACATCCGGGAAGGGTATTGCCGTTCGTCTCAAGGAAATGTTGAACGAGTATACAAAATCTGACGGTCTTCTTACAAGCAGAGTGGGAAGAAGTGGTGCAACTTATTCCAACAGTGAAATAGACAAGCAGATTGTGCTTATCAACAAGCAGATTATTCAGCAGGAGGCTCGACTCACCCAAAAGCAGGAAGCATTGATCAAACAGTTTTCTGATCTTGAAACTGCTCTTTCGAAATATCAGTCTCAGTCTACTGCTTTCACAAGCCAACTGGCAAAATTGGGTTGATTTTTTTCTCATGCTTGCTATATCTCAAATTTGGTAGTAAAATATTACCTCACTGGCAGCATCATCTTAGGTGCTTTTCGTGTTGGCGATTTTTTGTGTCATTGCCATTTCCCCGGAACCGTGTGAGGTAAAGGGGGTAAGGTATAACAATGAAAATATTGATTAATAATGAGCAGATTACCTTTGACGGACTAAAAGAAGTGTCGTCAATTGCCGATATTGTCTCTCTTGTTGAAAGAGAACTTGAAAAAAAGGATTTTTCATTGATGAGATTGGAAGTTGATGGTGCGGTTGTTTCACCTGATAATCTTGTTGATCTTGAAGTTCGATCTGTCTCTGAAACAGGCGAACTGAACCTTGTTGCAATGTCGCATGCTGAAATTGTAAGGGAAGCTATAGCCGATGCACCTGAAGCCTTTCAATATATAGAAGATCTTTCGTTTCAGGTTGTATCAGATCTTCGACTAGGTAATACCAGGGAAGCCTTGGAGAAATATGTAGAGTTGATAGACGCCATGACATGGATATCGACAATCCTGAAAACTGCACCTCTTGGATTCGCGAAATACATGTCAGAGACAAACCTTGAGAGTGAAAGGCAGAGTCTCTTCAAGCGATTTGTTGAGCAGATGAATGTACTCAGTATATCTCAAAAAGATCAGGATTGGGTTGGAGTTGCCGATATTATTGAATATGAATACCCGGATATTTTCAGGGAAATCAGAACTTTTTTCGGAAAGCTGGAAAACGCATTGATGATCTGATTAATTTTGTCGAATTAATAATCGTTTTACCAGGTGGAAAATTAGACAGGAAAATCTGGCGTTTATAAGGTGAAAAAATATTTTTCAGGAGTAGAAAATGGCATTGCCAGCAGCGCAGCCGGAATCATATAAAAAGACACAAGTGGAATCTGCTTCACCTGAAGCCCTTATTCTTATGCTCTATGATGGCGCACTTCGCTTTATGAGTCAGGCAGAAGAGGCATTTGCAGAAAAAAACCTTGAAAGGATACACAACCTCCTTATCAGGGTTCAGGCAATCTTTTCAGAATTGCTTGCAACTCTTGACAAAGATAGGGGCGGAGAGATTGCTAAAAATCTTGAGCGCCTGTATGTTTTCTTCCTGGAAAAATTATCTGATTCTAATATTCGCAAAGATCCTGAACCAATGAACCAGATAAGGCCTTTGGTAGAAAATCTGCGCCAGACCTGGGCAGAAGCAATGAAAATTAGCGCAAGAAACTCGGGTGTTACATCACCAGCTCCAGCACAAGTTAGACTGAACCTCTCGGCTTGAATAGAGAGCCTGATAATTGTACTTCCCAAATTGGGTAAACTATGTTACGATTAAAGTAGACCCAGATGGGGCTAGATATAGTTGAAAGGAGGGCTGGTATATGCAAGTCAATGGCGTATCACAATCGGGTAGCTCTGCTGAACTGATGCAGCTGCTTCAGAAGAACCAGGAAGCTCAGCTTGACATGACAAAGAAAATGATCAATTTCGAGCTTGGCCAGAAAGTCTCACAGAACCAGGCTGAAGGAAAAGGTCAGATTCTGGACGTTACCGGCTGAGGTTTCTCAACAAGTTAAAAAGCCCTCAAGCAGAAAATGGGTGCGAAAAGCTTTTTCGCACTTTTTTTTAGAAGGCGTTTTTTTATTTTAGTTTATTTTTCACGAATATCCATTATAACCTTCAAAGGTTGCCTGAAAGTATCCGGATACTCCGGTACCGGCGCGATCCATTCATGAAGATTTATCGAATGTGAAGCCGGATTTTTTCCATTTCTGAATATCTGGGAATATTTTTCGGGCTGAATTGTGAACGCTCTGGAAAGGTATTTGTTCCCGATCTGATATGTGGCAATTGATTTGGCAATGCTGAAGTCCGGTTGAACAGTCAGTATTTCCAGAACGCATTTTTGCTCAAATACAATTCGACCTTTTCCTTTATCCCTGAGGCCGTCATCAAGATAGTCTATCAGAGATTCTGGAAAAACCTTTAAGCGGATAAGATAGACAGACAAATCCTCTGAAACGCGAAAATCTTCTATTCCTGAGCCTGTAGAAATTTCTCTAAAATCTTTGACTGTTTCTTTACCATCAATATCTTTCTTCCAGCAGAATGAAACAAGTTTTCCTCTACTGCGGTCGTATCCGAAAATTCTATATTCGGAATCTGAATTAATTTCTTTTACTGATGCAACATCCAGATTAAATTGACCGACCCATTTTTGGAATAAGCGGCTGCTGAGAACGAAACTCTGATATGTTTCGTCTGAATTTTTTACAAGCCAGAGAAGGCGCTTTCCACCAATTTCATTTTCGGAAAAGTCTTCCTTTGGAGGGATAATTGCTTTCCCATTTTCTCCGCTGAGGACGAAGCGATTTCTTTTAGGAATTCTTGAAAATACATAGTGTTCAGGAGTGTTTTCTGAATCAAGGCAGTAGAAACTTGCTGATGGGGGAATGTCTTCGAATGAGGAACTTAAGTTCACATTGCCACAACTTCCAAGGCAGGCATTTAAAGAGTTTCTTGTCAGTTTTTCCTGTTCAAGACTTGCGATGTGGATAATTCTTTTTCCAATACCTTTTTCATTATCCCAGGTTTTGTACCACCAGGAATAGTTTTTAACTTCAAGTCGGTCTCTGTAAATTTTATAAGACTGTTCGAATAATCCTGATGAAGGAAGCTTGTCCCAGCTCTGATACCAGCTTCCATTTGGAATAATATACCATTTTTTGCCCTGGTACAATGAACAGCCCAGCGGAAAAGGATTTGGAAGATCGAGCCCGATATTTACTCCGGGACCGCATCCGTGTGAAGCCCCGAGCGGACGGAAAATGAGTCTTCCTGATTCTGATTCGCCAAATAATTTTCCTCTTGTGTCCTGGTGTTCCATGGATTTCAATCCCCAGTTAGACTGGGAAACTGAACCATCGAAGACTTGTCTTGTGATATTTCCGGGTTTGAATTGATAATCTTTATCAACCGACTGTAAGTAGAAGACGGCATTTCCATTTTTCAGAAGCTTCATGTCTTCAAAAGAGCCAGGTTCTCCAAGATGCCCCGCCGGAAGCGATTCATCTGGACTCAATACCCGTATAAACGACGATTTATCGGGGAAATCCAAATAAACACAGATTTCGGGGTATTCCGAAGCTGCTGCCTGCGCTGATAAAACTATTCCCCATAATAAGAATAAATGCAGGCAGCAGATATAAGAAATTTTTCTACTTTTTGTCAGAGGCTTCAATTGATTCCTGAATCTTATTTTCAAGAATACATGCTGAAGAATAGTTCTCGCATCTGAGGTAGTACTCGGCGGTTTCGAAAAGCGCATCCTGAGGGAGCAGTCCGATAATTTCTGATCCGACAACTGGTACACCATATCTTTGTGCTTCAGATTTAATAAGCTCAAATACTCTGAATAATGGCGATTTTTTATAATTCACCATATTCATTGAAATCTGAACGATGCCTCTTTCCTTCAGTTCGACTCCCATTGCTTTTACAAAAGCCATTCCGCCAGAGCTTCCTCTGATGTTTTTGGATATTGTATTTGCAATGTTGATGTCGGAAGTTCCGAGATTCACATTAAATGCAATCAATGGCATTCTGGCGCCAACAACAGAAGCTCCGGCTGTTGGATGCGGTGCACACTCGCCGTAATCTGGCTTCCATTCAGCTTTTTTCATTTTTTCTTCGAGGCCTTCAAATTGTCCTTTGCGGATATTTGCAAGATTTTTCCGTTCAGGATTCTTCTGGCTGTCCTCATATAAATAAACAGGTACCTTATAAGTTTCCCAGATCATTGCTGCAACCTGTTTGCTGAATTCAACAGCTTCTTCAACGGTTATTTCACGTATTGGAACGAATGGTACAACATCTACGGCACCAAGCCGTGGATGCTCGCCTTGATGCGTTTTGAGATTGATTTTTTCGAGAGTTCTTTTGTACAATTCTTTTATCGCTTCGAGAAGCGATTTGCGGTTTCCGATAAAGGTTATTACAGTTCTGTTGTGATCTTCATCTGACGAATAATCAAGAAGAAAACAACCCGGAGTTTGCCTGACAGAATCAACGACATATTCTACGTTATCAGTGTTTCTGCCTTCGCTGATGTTAATGATGGTTTCAAGAATTTCCATTCCTATTTTCTCCAATATTTAAATATATTTTTTTGAACCTTCTCAATAATTTGAGGCAAATCGCTTTTACAGCAAATGAATTTCTACTATGTCATTTCGACCGAAGGGAAAAATCTCGCTTTTAGCAGATCTCTCAGATTCGTTCGAGTTGACAGTTTACCCCAAAGTTTACACGCAAAACTTGCCCTCTTATTTAAGATTTTGTGTTCTAATCAAGCTTTTGTGAAAAAGCGGCTATATGAGCTTTCAAAAAAGCTCTCGACGGATGCCTCTTTTTGACTCCCACGGTATCTATTCGGGATAATATTAATGCACAAATTGGGTAATGTCAACGCATTTACCCCTTTTCTGTTTATCTTTCAGCGAATATCAGGACAACATGATTTTTGTGCCGAATCGAATCCTATTTGAATACGAAATATTCATTGAAAATTCGGGTTGATGTATTGTACAGGAATCTTTTTTCTATTGAGCATAAGCCAAGATGTTGTCAGCAATTTTCAGATCTGCCTTAGCCTTGAAGCTGGCTGTGGGCATAGGTATTGAGCTTTCGAGAAAATCTGAATTGTCGGAGTCTTCTTGTGGAAGGTCGTAAGCAATCGAGCATTTCCAGCCCTTTTTAAGGTGTATGATTTTTCCAACTCTGGCTTTTCCATATTTGTCACAGATAAGAATCAATGTGTATTTGTGAACAAGAAAGGAAGTTTTTGCCGTAGATGACGCAGCTACGTTTTCCAGAGTAATTATTCCGGAAAATGCCGGGTCAGAGTCTTCACCAGAGAGAACAACTTCTGATATTTGACCGTCAACAAGCGTTCTTTGTGGCGGAGATCTGTAGGCAGGAGTTTCTTTCATTGTGGTGGAAGAGATTTCAGAAGGTGAATATTCTGATGTCACAGCGTAAAGAATCGAAAAATTAGCATCTAGAATCAGGCAAACAATTAATGCAAAATATTTCACGCTTTACTCCTTATTTTGTATCTACTCAACAAATGGTACTATGAAAAAGTAGAAGCGGCAAGATGCCACGTCCACGATCTGTCCCGAAATATTAAGTAGATACTCTATTTTTATTGCGTTGCCAAGTCAAAGTTAATAAGCGAATTTCTCCCTTTGTTTAGGCCTTATCAGTAGCCATATCTTGCAATTCCACTTGCTGATATTCCGTTAACTTGAGTAAAATAACCACCTACAAAGATATCAGAACCTTTAGTAAAGATGCTTCTAACTTCTCCGTTGGCACCATTGCCCAGCGCAGACCAGTTGTTTCCATCCCATTTTGCGATATTGTTAGCAGAAACCCCGCCAGCCTGGTCAAATTGTCCTCCAGCATAGATGTTTCCAGAGCCATCTACTGCCAGTGCCTTACAAGAGTTATTTAGCCCGGTGCTAAGCGCAGACCAGTTGCTTCCATTCCACTTTGCGATATTGTTAGCAGAAACACCTCCAGCATTGCTAAAAACTCCTCCGGCGTAGAGGTTTCCATAGCCGTCTACTGTTAGTGAGGTGCAAGCAGCATTTAGCCCGGTGCCAAGTGCAGACCAGTTGGTTCCATTCCATTTTGCGATATAATTAACAGAAACCCCGCCAGCATCGGTAAAATTTCCTCCAGCATAGAGGTTGCCAGAGCCATCTATTGCTATTGCTCTGCAAAGAGCATTTAGCCCGGTGCCAAGTGCAGACCAGTTGGTTCCATTCCATTTTGCGATATAGTTGGCAGGAACCCCGCCAGCACTGGTAAAATTTCCTCCAGCATAGATGTTGCCAGAGTCGACTATTGCCAGTGCAAAACAATCGCCATTCAGGCCGGTGCCAAGCGCAGACCAGGTGCCTCCACTACATTTTGCGATATAGTTAGCAGAACCTCCGCCAGCAGTGGTAAAATTTCCTCCAGCATAGATGTTGCCAGAGTTATCTAATGCTATTGCATCACAAGTGCTATTCAGTCCGCTGCCAAGCGCAGACCAGATGCTTCCATTCCATTTTGCGATATAGTTAGCAGAAACACCGCCAGCTTTGGTAAAAATTCCTCCAGCATAGAGGTTACTCGAGTTATCTACTGCAATTTTATGGCAGCTATTAAATCCTTCGCTCAGCCCAGTGCCTAAGGCATGCCATGATTTATCAACTGTGCCTGTGGCGCCATTGGCACCCGTGGCACCCGTAGCGCCGGTGGCACCAGTTGCTCCGGTGACGCCTGTTTGCCCGGTAACGCCTGTGGGACCAGTGTAACCGATAGGGCCGGTAGCGCCAGTTGCTCCGTTAGGGCCGGTTGCTCCTGTAATACCGGTTGGGCCGATTGCCCCTGTTGCGCCTGTATTTCCAGTAGGGCCGGTAGATCCGGTATTGCCGATTGAGCCGGTTCCACCTGTCGCGCCTGTGGGTCCGGATACTCCGGTTGTACCAGTAGAACCTGTTTGACCTGTTTCGCCAGTGTTTCCGGTGGGTCCGATTGGGCCAGTTGTGCCGGCAGCTCCAGTTCCTCCGGTATTGCCTGTTGGGCCAGTGTTTCCGGTGGGTCCGATGGCTCCGGTTGCCCCAGTGGCTCCGGTGGGTCCTGTAATGCCGGAAGCACCAGTTGCGCCAGTATTACCTGTTGCTCCGGTTGTACCGATGGCACCGGTTGCGCCTGTATTGCCGGTAGCACCGGTGGCTCCAGTAGAACCAGTGTGTCCTGTAACGCCAGTAGTACCAGTTGTTCCAGTGTTGCCAGTGGCACCGGTTATGCCAGTAATGCCAGTTGCTCCGGCGTTGCCAGTGATGCCAGTTGGACCATTAGGGCCGATGTTGCCGGTGTTGCCTGTGGCTCCGGTTGCGCCGTTACTGCCTGTTGGTCCTGTTATTCCGGTGTTTCCAGCGGTGCCGGTTTGGCCGGTAGCGCCGGTGTTGCCAGTTGGGCCGGTTATGCCTGTGTTGCCAGTTGTTCCGGTAGCGCCAGTGTTGCCTGTTGGTCCATTAGGACCAGTGTTGCCGGTGTTGCCAGTGGGTCCGATTGAGCCAGTGCTGCCTGTTGTACCAGATGGACCGACAATGTTTACTCCTGAGAGTGGCCATGATCCACCTTCTTTTGGACCCCACATTTCGAGTGTAAGAGTGTTTATGTAAAAATCGCCGTTTACGCCTATTGTGTTTTCAGGCGGAGTAGTTGTTCCATGCAGAAGGTTTCTGCCGGAAATGCCCTGAATTCCCTGATCGCCTGTGTTGCCAGCGGCTCCGGTTGTGCCTGTAACTCCGTTGTTTCCGGTGAGTCCGGTGGGACCTGTGTTACCTGTAACGCCTGTTGCGCCTGTGTGGCCGGTCGCGCCGACCATCGGAATAACGCTGCTGGGCCAGGCTCCGGAAACTTTCGGACCCCAGAGCATCATGGTTGATGTGTTCAGATAAAGATCTCCGTCGCTTCCTGTTGTCGAAGTCGGGTCAACTGTTCCATTCAGAACAGAGAAGCCGGTAAAGCCCTGGATTCCCTGTATTCCTTGTATGCCGGCGGCACCTGGTCCTCCGGGAGTTCCCTGAGGGCCTGTTGAACCCATTGGTCCGGTTGATCCGGTTTTGCCATCTATTGCCAGAATCTGCCAGCTTGAACCGTTAAAAATAAAAGATTGTTTTTCGGTAGTGTTGTAGTAAGCCCAGTTTTTCTGGGGTTTTTGAAGTTCTGTGGCTGCATTCGATGCAAAAGCGCCTTTCCAGAGGAAAGTTACTCCTTCGAAAAGTGAATCGTCGCGAATAAGATATATCGGCTCTGATAATTGTGATATTCTGGCTGCTGCTACGTTTATTGTAGGGGCGTTTGTTGGTTTGAGCCCTGGATAATAAGCCGTTACGGAGCGAATGCCAGTGGGAACTCCGGAAATTACGAAATTTCCCTGTTCATCTGTAACAGCGGCAAAGGACGTGCCTTTTATGTATGCGATAGCACCTGATCTGGCTGTTGCGTTGTATCTCACTGTTCCGCTGATATCACCGGCTGGAGAGAGCACTATTTCGCCAAGTTCGAGAATGCCGGCAAGCGGAGAAACAGCAAGATTCGCGACAATGGCACTCTCAGCCATATTTTTCTGCGCAACAAGGTTATATGAGCCTGAAGCAACGTTTTCAAACATGAATTGACCGTTCTGGTCTGTTACTGTTTCGTAGTGCTGCTGAATTTCAGAAAGCAAAGCTGCTTTGATTGCCAGCATTGAGGGATTATCTGATTCAGAGGGGAAGAGAAACACGGGAAGACTTGCAACGCCTTCACCGGCGATTTTCCCTTTCAGAAAGCTTCCAGTTTCGCTGCTGAGCGCTGGACTAAGCGGATTATCGCTGCCTCCGCCACCGCCGCTGCATGCAATGAAGAAAATTAAGCAAACCAGAAGTGACAAAAGAAAAAACTTTTTCATATCAAACCCCTCTGCAAATTCGTTAACAATTTAAAACCGTTTGATGACTCTTGTAAATGCAAAGTAACATTATAAGCGGTTTTCAACCGCTTATAAACACGTGGCAAGATGTCGCGTTTGTCGCTCATATCCAACATTTATATTCTGAATCTTTTGATATTAATAGCCATATCGGGCTATGCGGCTAACGCTTATGCCGTCTGCGGTGGTGAAATCGCCGGCTACATAGACATCTGAACCTCTTATTGAAATTGAACGACAAGTGCCATTAAGCCCTGTACCGAGTGCAGACCAGGTGCTTGTTGTCGGGTCCCATTTGGCAATATAACTGGCTGCGGTATTTCCATCGGCGTTTCCAAAAGTGCCACCTGCGTAAACATTGCCGGAAGAATCAATAGCCAGTGCATTACCGGTATTACTCAGACCGCTTCTGAGAGCCGACCAGTTGCTTCCATCCCATTTTGCAATTCTGTTGACGACAGTAGCCCCTGCACCTGCGGTTGTGAATGCTCCCGCTGCATAGAGATTTCCCGATCCATCAAAAGCCATGGCATTACAATTGCCATTCAGTGAAGTAAAAGCAGACCATGAGCTTGTAGTTTGACTCCATTTGGCAATTCTGTCGACGGTAATTTGGGAGGAGGGAGTTGTGTTTGCTTTTGTGAAAGCGCCACCGGCGTAGAGGTCGCCCGAACCGTCAAAAACCAGAGCTTCACAAGTGCTATTCAAACCACTTTGAAGGCTTGACCATGTGCTTGTGGTCGGGTTCCATTGGCCGATGTATCTGGTGAAATATGTATCTATATTGGTGAAAGAGCCACCGGCGTAAAGCATGCCGGAATTGCTTATAGACAAAGCATTGCAATTAAAAGTAAGCGCCGGATCACCCAGACCGTCTCCGAGAGCCGACCATGTGCCTGAAGTCGGGTCCCATTTGGCAATTCTCCTGGCTGTGGAACCACCTGCTTCTGTGAAAGCCCCTCCAGCGTAAACGTTGCCGGAAGAATCAACTGCCAGAGCATTGCAGGTATCATTCAGGCCGCTTCCGAGTGCAGACCATGAGCTCCCATTCCATTTTGCTATATTACTGACAGTAATACCGCCTGCAGTTGTGAAGTTGCCACCGACATAGATATTTCCTGCGCTGTCTATTGCAGTAGCTTTGACACTGTTAGAGCCACCTGTGATACCTGAGCCAAGCGGATACCAGGCTTTCATTGAACCGGTCGTGCCGGTTGAACCAGTTGAACCGGTGGGACCAGCCGTGCCTGTGTTGCCAGTTGCTCCGGTGGTGCCTGTTTGGCCGGTGGCGCCAGTTGCTCCTGTTGAGCCGTTTGTGCCAGTTGGGCCTGTTGGGCCTCTTGCGCCAGTATCACCCGCAGCACCGGTCGTGCCGATTGGGCCTGTAGCTCCTGTGGCACCAGTTGGGCCTGTATTACCAATACTGCCGGTTGGGCCGGTTGGCCCTGTGACGAGTCCAGTTGTCCCGGTATTGCCAGATGGGCCAGTTGGGCCTGTGGCTCCGGTTGCGCCGGTTGCACCAGTTACACCTATGTGCCCTGTTTCACCTGTTGCGCCGGTGGAACCTGTTGGACCAGTGTTACCAGTATATCCAGTGAGTCCGGTTGCTCCGGTGGGACCTGTGACAAGACCTGTTGCGCCGGTATTGCCAGTGGTGCCGGTTCCGCCTGTTGCACCCGTAAGACCGGTAGTGCCTGTGGGGCCTGTTGCTCCAGTGAGTCCGGTTCCGCCAGTGTTTCCGGTAGCACCTGTGGCGCCTGTGTTGCCTGTATTTCCGGTTGGGCCAGTTGAGCCGGTTAGGCCGGTTGCTCCGGTAGTTCCAGTTGTTCCGGCTGCTCCGGTGGCGCCAGTGACGCCGGTTAGTCCGGTGTTGCCTGTGGCGCCTGTACTGCCCGTTATGCCCGTCGGACCAGCAGCACCTGTGTTGCCTGTTGCACCGGTGGCTCCGGTTGAGCCAGTAGCACCAGTGCTGCCAGTACTGCCAGTATATCCGGTACTGCCGGTTATGCCTGTACTGCCAGTGACTCCAGCAGCTCCGGTGTTTCCAGTGACTCCAGTGTTGCCAGTGTTGCCGGTTAAACCTGATGGACCTATGAGACTGACGCCGGGGCCTGACCATGAGGTACCTGTTTTTGGACCCCAGAGCGTTCTGGTGGTGGTATTTAAATAAAAGTCGCCGTCTATTCCGATTGCATCAACCGGATTAATAGCACCGCTGAAAACTGTTCTGCCGTGATTGCCCTGAATGCCCTGTTCGCCGGCAGTTCCCTTTGTGCCAGTATTGCCTGTTGCTCCGGTGTCACCAATGGCGCCGGTAATGCCGGTATCGCCTGTTTCACCAGTGCTGCCAGTGGAGCCGGTGGCACCTGTAAGCGGAGATGGGTTTTCCGGCCAGAGTCCGGAGGCTTTCGGACCCCAAAGTATCATTGTCGAAGTGTTAAGGTAGAAATCACCGTCTTTGCCGTTTGCCGGCACAGGATTAACTGAACCATACAAAACTGCGAAACCGCCTGCGCCTTGAATTCCCTGAATTCCTTGAGCTCCCTGCGCCCCGGTCGTGCCAGTGATACCTAGAATACCGGTTGCACCCATCGGACCAGTTGCGCCGGTTGCTCCGTCGGTAGTGAGAATTTGCCAGGTTGTTCCGTCAAAGATGAATGATTTCTTTTCAGAAATATTGTAATAAGCCCAATGTTTCTGTGGGTTTTGAAGCTCGGAAGCTGCTGCTGATTGGAAAGAGCCTCTCCAGATAAACGAAAGGCCTGCATAGAATGATTCGTCGCGGGTGAGATTAATGGCTTCTGAAAGCTGATTTATCTGAGACGGCGTTACGTTTACCGTCGGAATATTTATCGCTCTGAGCCCCGGATAATAAGCAGTGACTGAGCGAATACCCGCCGGAACTCCGGCAATCACAAAGTTGCCATCTTCGTTTGTTATTGCGACGAATGAGGTGCCTTTGAGATACGCTAAAGCACCGGCTTTGCCGGCACCGTCGTGCTTGACTGTTCCGGTGATGGCACCGGCAGGTGAGAGTTTGATTTCTCCGAGTTCAACAACTCCTGCCAGAGGGGAGACGGCAAGATTTGAAAGAACTGTGCTTTCGGCATCGCTTTTTCGGGCTATTAGATTGTATGAGCCAGAAGCAACGTTTTCGAATGTGAATTCGCCCTGCTGATTGCTGAGAGTTTCGTAGTGCTGTTGTTGAATATCAGCGGACATTTCTGGCGTTGCAGCCACTGATGCTCTTACGATCATCATTCCGGGGTTATCGGAATCAGATGGAATGAGCATAACCGGAACGCTGGCGACACCTTCACCAGCGATTTTTCCTCTGAGAAAGCCTCCTGTTTCGCTGCTGAGCGATAGCCCCAGCGGGTTATCGCTGCTCCCGCCTCCGCTGCAGGCAACGAAGAAAATCAAACACCCCAGAAGTGACAACAGAACAAACTTTCCCATATTATACCCCTCTGTAAATTCGCTAATGCTGACTAAATACAGCAAACCTTAATTTTTACCATTTACCCCATATTTAAGTTTTTGTGTAATACGTGGCAAGATGCCATTTGTATTGTTTTCATCAAATCACTTATATTCTGAATTTGCTGTTATTCGTAGCCATAGCGGGCTATGAGATTGACAGTTTTGCCGCCTGCTGTGGTGAAAAAACCGGCGGCATATATATCTGAACCTCTTATAGAAATGGAATAACATCGCGAACTAAGCCCTGTACCGAGAGCAGACCATGAAGTTCCGTCCCATTTAGCTATTTTGCTGGCAGACACGCCGCCTGCAGTTGTGAACTCACCACCCGCATAAACGTTGCCGGAAGCATCAACAGCCAGAGCATAACAACTGCCATTAAGCCCTGTACCAAGATTAGACCATGAAGTTCCGTTCCATTTAGCGATTCTGTTGGCAGACGCGCCGCCTGCAGTTGTGAAATCACCAGCTGCATAAACGTTGCCGGAACCATCAACAGCCAGTGCTCGACAAATGTCATTAATATCTGCACCAAGCCCTGTACCGAGAGCAGACCATGAAGTTCCGTTCCATATAGCAATTCTGTTGACAGCTACGCCGCCTGCACTTGTAAATTTACCACCTGCGTAAAGAATTCCTGAACCATCAATAGCGATTGAGTGACACCATGCGCTAGTCCCTGTAAGCCCTGTACCAAGAGCAGACCATGTACTTGTTGTCGGGTTCCACTTGGCGATTCTGTTGACAGTTACGCCGCCTGCAGTTGTGAAACCACCACAAGCATAAAGGTTGCCGGAAGCATCAAAAGCCATAGCAGCGGTATTAGCATTCAGACCGTCTCCGAGGGCAGACCATGCGCTTCCATTCCATTTAGCAATTCGGCTGGCAGATCCGCCGCTTGCGGTCAAAAAACTACCTCCTGCGTAAATGTTATCGGATGCGTCAATAGCCAAAGAATAGCAAGCCTCATCCTGAGTGCTTCCGAGACCGCCTCCGAGGGCAGACCATGTGTTTCCGTTCCATTTGGCGATTTTGGCAACAGTCACGCCGCCTATTTCGTTGAAGCCGCCGCCAGCGCGAAGATTTCCTGTATTGTCTATAGCCGTAGCAAAGATTGTCTGAGCGCCTTCTGCGACGCCTGAGCCTAGTGGATACCAGTCTTTTGCCAATGTTCCGTTCGGGCCGGTGGCTCCAGTTGCGCCGGTTGCACCGGTGGCTCCGGTTACACCTGCTGGGCCTGTGGCTCCAGTGGTCCCAGTTGCACCTGTTGGGCCGGTTCCGCCGTTGGTTCCAGTTGCACCGGTCTCGCCAGTTCCGCCGTTGGCTCCGGTTGTACCGGTTGCTCCAGTTGCTCCAGTTGGGCCTATTGCACCGGTTCCACCAGTGGCGCCGGTTTGGCCAGTTAGACCAGTGGGTCCAACTGGTCCGGTTGCGCCGGTCGCGCCGGTATGCCCTGTGACGCCAGTTGCACCTGTGGGTCCGTTTATGCCGGTTCCACCCGTTGGGCCTGTTGTGCCGGTAGCTCCTGTTTGACCAGTAGCGCCAGTTGGGCCGATTGGTCCGGTTCCGCCCGTTGTACCAGTTTCACCAGTAGCGCCTGTTACTCCGGTTGCGCCAGTTGCGCCTGTGTTTCCAGTGGCACCAGTTTCGCCGTTATTGCCAGTTGTGCCTGTGGCACCTGTTACACCAGTTGCGCCAGTTACACCCGTGTCGCCCGTCATGCCAGTAGCTCCGGTATTGCCGGTAGCACCGGTGAAACCAGTTGGCCCCGTTATGCCGTTATTGCCAGTTGTGCCGGTGGGCCCAGTTGAACCAGTTTCGCCGGTTGTACCAACTGCACCGGTTGCACCCGTAGAACCAGTGTTGCCGGTTGCACCGATACTGCCAGTTGCCCCGTTATTGCCAGTTGCCCCGGTGGTGCCCGTGTTGCCTGTAGCTCCGGTTGTGCCAGTATTACCAGTTGCACCTGTTGGGCCAGTACTGCCGGTTATGCCTGTGTTGCCCGTATTTCCGGTGTTGCCTGTGGGACCAGTTGGACCTGTGTCGCCCGCTGTGCCTGATTGACCGATAAGACTTGTGCTTGATACTGGCCATGAACCGCCTGCTTTCGGACCCCAGAGCATGAGTGTGTTTGTATTAACATAAAAGTCGCCATCAACGCCGGTTGTTGAACTTGGATCAACTGTTCCGTTTAAAAGGCTGTTACCGGCGAATCCCTGAATTCCTTTAATACCGGTAGCGCCAGTTGGGCCAGTGCTGCCGGTTGTTCCGATGGTACCGGTGGCTCCAGGTATGCCTGTCGCACCTTTGCTGCCAGTAGCACCCGTGCTGCCGGTCGCGCCGATCAGCGGGATTCCAGCATTGGGCCATGCTCCGGCAACTTTTGGGCCCCAGAGCATCATGTTTGATGTGTTGAGATAAAGGTCGTTGTCTTTACCGGTGGCTGATGTCGGGTTAGAGCTTCCGCTCAGAACAGACGAACCGGTCGTCCCCTGCAAACCCTGTATTCCCTGAGCACCAGTAGCCCCGGTTGTGCCTGCAATTCCCTGAGAACCTGTCGGGCCGACAGGTCCAGTTGCACCGGTAATGCCGTCGGTTGTGAGAACCTGCCAGTTTGCACCGTCAAATATGAAGGATTTTTTTTCGGAAGTGTTGTAATATGCCCAGTGTTTCTGCGGATTTTGCAGTTCTGTTGCAGAGCTTGACGAAAAAGCGCCTTTCCAGAGAAAGGTTACTCCTTCAAAAAGCGATTCGTCGCGAATAAGATTTATCGTTTCAGATAATGGGTTGACTTTTGCTGCTGCGACGTTTACTGTAACAGCATTTGTTGGTTTGAGACCGGGATAATAAGCATTAACAGACCGAAGACCAGTTGGAACTCCGGAAATTACAAAGTTACCCTGATCGTCGGTAACTGCAACAAAAGAGGTTCCCTTTAAATATGCTATGGCACCAGATCTGCCTGTTTCGTTGTGTCTGACTGTTCCGCTGATATCACCAGCTGCCGATAGTATTATTTCGCCAAGTTCGAGAATTCCGGCAAGTGGAGAAAGGGAAATGTTTGCAACGACAGCGCTCTCAGACTTGCTTTTTCTCGCCACAAGATTATATGAGCCAGATGCGATATTTTCAAATACAAATTCGCCGTTCTGATTTGTTACCGTTTCATATTGCTGAAGAACTTCAGGCAGCAAAGCCGCTTTAACGGTCATCATTACAGGGTTTTCTGACTCAGAGGGAACGAGGAATACCAAAATGCCGGCGACATTTTCGCCGGCAATTTTTCCTTTGAGGAAGCTTCCTGTTTTGCCGCTGAGTGATGTTCCCAGCGGGTTATCTCCACCACCGCCGCCTCCGCCGCATGCGACGAAGAAAATCAAAAAAACCAGAAGCGACAACAGAAATAACTTCTTCATTTTAAACCCCTCTTCAAATTCATAAATAATTTCAATGCATGTTTAAAAACCCTCTACAATTTTAGGGAGACTTTTTTTCTCTCCCAAAATTTTCCTCAAGGCTATTAAGCCGATCCAGTAAAACCATAATACACTAAGGCTTTAATGATGAAAAGAACTTTTTTTGAACAATTTCTATCATCTGGATAATCTTTGGTCAATATTCGGTGTTATAAGAACCCTCACCACTGACCTTTATGTGCGTTAACCTAAATACAGAAAATCTTAATAAAGGGCTCATTAAATAATATCATTTCGAGCGAAAGGAGAAATCTGGCATTTGTTAGATCTCTCCCTTGACGAGATGACAACGAATAGTTTTTGACGCCGGTCAATTTAGAGGGAGTGTGTTTTTATTTACTTAACCATGGGGAAGTCGAGTTTATTTCTTTTTGCGCAGGCAATGGCTGATTCGTAGCCGGCATCTGCGTGTCTGATTACGCCCATTCCTGGATCAGACGCCAATACTCTTCTCAAACGCGATTCTGCCTCGGGTGTGCCGTCTGCGACGATTACCATTCCGGCGTGAATTGAGTTGCCCATTCCTACCCCTCCGCCGTGGTGGACGCTTACCCACGTTGCGCCATTTACTGAGTTGATGAGAGCATTGAGAATTGGCCAGTCAGCAACTGCATCAGAACCGTCTTTCATGCTTTCAGTTTCTCTGAAGGGTGACGCAACTGAGCCTGTATCAAGGTGATCACGGCCAATTACAATCGGGGATTTCACTTTTCCGGTTTTCACCAGATCATTAAAGAGAACACCAGCTTTTTCACGTTCACCGTAGCCAAGCCAGCATATTCTCGAGGGAAGCCCCTGAAATTTCACCTTTTCACCAGCTTTTTCTATCCAGCGCTTCAGCGGGGCATTATCCGGGAAAAGTTTGACAATTTCGCGGTCGGTGACGTAAATATCTTCAGGGTCACCTGAAAGTGCTACCCATCTGAAAGGACCTTTTCCTTCGCAGAAAAGAGGTCTGATGTATGCCGGAACAAATCCCGGAAAGTCAAAAGCGCGTTTTAAACCGCGATCTTTAGCCTGTCCTCGAATGTTGTTTCCATAATCAAAAGTAATACTGCCGCTGTCCATGAATGCAAGCATAGCTTCAACGTGTTTAACCATAGAATCTTTTGCTTTTTCCTGGTATTCTGTTGGATTAGATTTCCTCAGTTCCAGTGCTTTTTCGAAAGACATTCCAGCCGGAATATATCCATTAAGGGGGTCATGAGCGGAAGTCTGGTCTGTAAGAATTTCTGGTCTGAATCCTTTTTTGAACATCTCTGGAAGCACTTCAGCGCAGTTTCCAAGAAGCCCGATTGAAAGAGCTTTTCTGGAAGCCTTTGCGTCGTTGGCAAGCTTTATTGCTTCATCAATTGATGTGGACATGATATCGCAATATTTATGTTCAATGCGTCTTTCAATCCTTGTGCGGTCAACTTCTACAGTGATGCAGACTCCGCCGTTCATTGTGACAGCAAGAGGCTGTGCGCCGCCCATTCCGCCAAGTCCGCCGGTGAGAGTAATTGTTCCCGCGAGGGAGCCTTTAAAATGCTTAACGCCAACTGCAGCAAGGGTTTCATAAGTACCCTGAAGAATTCCCTGTGTTCCGATGTATATCCATGAGCCGGCGGTCATCTGGCCGTACATCATGAGTCCTTTGCGATCGAGCTCGTGGAAATGTTCCCAGTTTGCCCATCTTGGAACAAGCATTGAGTTTACAAGTAAAACTCTCGGTGCATCGGGGTGTGAACGAAAAACGGCGACGGGTTTTCCAGATTGTACAAGTAAAGTCTCGTCATTTTCAAGGCGTCTGAGAGTTTCGAGAATCTTATCAAAACATTCCCAATTGCGTGCCGCCTTGCCAATGCCGCCGTATACAATGAGTTCTTCGGGTCTTTCAGCAACTTCCGGATCAAGATTGTGCTGGACCATTCTGTAGGCTGCTTCCTGAAGCCAGCCTTTGCATGAAAGCTTTGAGCCGGTCGGCGGATGAATTACTCTATCAGCTGAGCGGGATGAATTTTGTGACATGATTTAAAAGTTCTCCTTTCCAGATGAGCTGTTTTGCATTGTGCAGATCAGCCGTCATTATTCTATCTTCATTAAGTGGTGGAACACAGTTTCTCAGGATATTGTATGCTGCATCGGTGCCTTTTCCAAGTTTGAGAGGTTTAACAAATTCATAAGCCTGAGAGGCACAGATCAATTCGATTGCAAGAATCTGAGTAACGTGGTCAAGAATTCTTGCGCACTTTCTTGCTGCTATTGTGCCCATGCTTACGTGGTCTTCCTGGTATGCTGAGGTTGGTATTGAATCAACTGACGCCGGATGTGACAGAACCTTATTTTCGCTTGCCAGAGCTGCTGCTGTGTATTGAGCTATCATAAGGCCTGAATTTACACCTGGTTCAACAGCCAGGAACGGGTTTAATCCGCTGACGAGTGGGTTCAGAAGTCGATCAATGCGTCGCTCGGAAATATTTCCAAGTTCTGAGAGTGCTATCGAAAGGTGATCTGAAGCCAGTGCCATGGGTTGTCCATGAAAATGTCCGCCGGATATAATTTTTTCTTCAGAGAAAATTATCGGATTGTCAGTTACAGAGTTGATTTCGCAACTGACCTGTGAATGAACGAATCGAATGGTTTCACGTGATGCACCATGCACCTGCGGAATGCATCTCAGACTGTAGGCATCCTGAACTTTTTCGCATCCAATGTGGCTTTGGCGAATTTCGCTGTCTGTCATAAGAGAGAGTATGTTTGCCGCAGTTTCTTTCATTCCCTGGTAAGGTCTTAAGGCGATGAATTCTGCGTCAAATGGAGCTGTTGATGCTTTCAAAACTTCAATTGTAAGTGAAGCCGTTATATCAGCAGATTTAGCAAGCATAATTGAGCGTTCAGAAGCCAGAGAAAGAACTCCGGTCATTACAGACGTTCCGTTGATAAGTGCCAGTCCTTCTTTAGCCATCAGCGTAACTGGTTTGATTCCAGCTCTTTCAAGGGCTGGTTTTGCCGGAGAAAGTTTTTCATCTTCAGTTAATATGTTTCCTTCACCCATAAGAACAAGCATTATGTGTGAAAGCGGCGCAAGATCTCCGCTTGAACCAACTGAGCCCTGCTCCGGAACAGCAGGAATGACGTCTTTGTTAAGCATTTCTTCAAGAGTTTCAATAATTACAGGTCTTACACCACTGACTCCGTGAAGAAGTGAATTAATGCGAACTGCAATCATTACTCTAACTTCCTCGCGCGAAAAAAGGCGTCCAACACCAGTTGCATGACTTCGCACCAGATTTATCTGAAGTTTTTCAAGATCATTTCTATTTATTCTGGTATTGCAAAGCTGTCCAAATCCGGTGGTTACGCCATATACGACGCGGTCATTCGAAACCAGGTGGTCAATAATTTCTCTGCATTCTGATACTTTTTGAAGGGCATCTCTGCTGACGCAAATTTTCTCTCCGCCAGCAATACTTAGAAGCTGGCCTGTTGTCAGACTATTTCCAGTTAATTCAATCATCCAATTTGATCCTTTCCCTGAACTTTGTGATTTCACAAGATGTAATTGTCAATGATATTATGTTAAAGAACTATTACCCACATCTTTGTTCTCCATGTGCATTAACTTAAGCTCCCGGATTCCGATTTTGTCACTTATTCGATCTCTCACATTCGTTCGAGATGACAACGAATTATTATTTATGTTTTTTTAAACCGCTTAGCGCAGCTCCGGCTGCTCCGAAATAAGAAGCGTTTGGTGGGAGATCAACTTTTTCACCAAGCAATTTTTCAAGTTCGCGCGAAAGTGCTCTATTGGCTCCGCCTCCGACAAGAATGAAAGGCGGTTTCCCTGAAAGGCGCTTGATCATTGTCAGAATGCGCTGAGCAACTGAATGAAAAATTCCCCGGGCAATTGAATTCCCCGAAATGCCTTCAGCAAGTTTTCCGATTATTTCTGATTCTGCAAATACAGCACAAATGCTTGTTATTGTCTGCAATTCTTCTGATGAAAATGCAGCCTCGATGAATTCATCGTAGCTTTTTCCGAGTGTTTTTGCTGAAATTTCAAAGAATTTCCCTGTTCCGGCGGCACAGCGGTCATTCATTTCAAAATCAGCAACCGAACCATTTTTTTCGCGCTTTATAACTTTTGCATCCTGTCCGCCGATATCGATAATTGTCTCCGATTCAGGTGCGAGAATTGCGGCACCTGAAGCGAATGCTGATATTTCCGTGATGATTTTTCCGCCCAGATTTTCTGCAGCGAGTCTTCTGCTGTAACCCGTGCAAACACAGCTGTCGTAGCTGACAGTTCTGACCCATTGCAAAATATCGTCTTTTGAAAGTAGCCAGGATTCAAATATTGCTGTGGTGGCAATATTTCTATCTTCCAGCAGTACAGCTTTAGTTCTTCTTGAACCTAGATCAAGACCAAGTATTCGCATTATTTTCCGCTATCTCCTGTTTCCTTTTCAAGGTTGCTGAACGCATTGTCAGGGAATCTGATAAAGATTCATAAGATATTTGTCGGCTGTATAAAGACAGAAACCATATTTTCGGCACTGGTTTAAAAGGTTTTTTATTATTGCCGGAGAGCGTTTGTATTCAATTATTCCGACAAATTTGCCCTTTGTTCGCAATTTTTCGAGTGAGGAAATTGTTTGCAGCCTCCATTCTGGATCAACGGGTTCTTTTTTCCATGTTGTAAAAAGGCTCTCCTGAAGAATTCCGTCAAAAAGGTTTTCAACAAGTGTGTTATCAAACAATTCATGCGAATTGTAAAATAAAAGGATTGAATCCAGGTTGCGATTTCTTATGTGTATTCCGAGTGAAGTTATGAGTTTTATCATGGATTCCTTTGATGCTGCGGTATCGGGAAATATTTTCCACACATCGACCACGTCCATGACAATTCCATCAAAATTCTTTGTCATAATTTCATCAATGTAGTTTTTCAGTATTTTTTCCCATCGCGGATCTTGAAATTTAACTCTGAAATTATCTGGCCAGTCCGGGTTTTCAGAATATTTCAGTTGAGAAACAACTTCTTTAGTGCAATAGGAGCGGTAAGTTTCAAGTTCACCAACAGATAGATAAGCGATGATATGTTTTCCGTTGTGTTTTAAGTCAAGTATTTCAGAAGCAGAGTAGTGATCTGGCTCGAGAATCATCATGCCGGCGAGAGATTCGCTGAGAGAAGCAACAGGAAGTTTCGAATATACGCATGCGAAAGAAAAAATTTCATCACCCGGATTTGTTCTCGAAATGGACGCAAAGCAGTCAGCTTGAGTGGCTGATAAAAGAAAGGTAAAAACAAAAAGTGGAGCAAGAAATTTATTTAATTGTTTCTGCAGAATCATAATTTAAATAACCTGAAAAGCATGATTTCGCACTTTTTGAAAATTCAAGTTCGAAATCCGCAGGTTTGGATACTCCTTCATTATTTGTACAATTAATTAATCTATATGCAATTCAGGTTTTCATCCAGGTTGAAAGAATATCCGCGCAGGAAATCTTTTGTCGGAAGCATGAGTTTGCCGGGGCGCTGGCATGAAAGTATTTCCAGCACCGTGTTTTTTCCACACGAAATTTTTAAACCCTTAGTTGTATCGGCCGATAAAATGTTTCCAGGAGCGGCAGAGGAGAAATCGTCCAAAACAAGTGCTTTTCCGATTTTAATTCGTTCATTTTTACTTAAAAACCAGGCCCCCGGAGAAGGAGCCAGTGCGCGAACAAGTCTTTCAACTACGTATGCTGGTTCAGAAAAATTAATTTTTCCTGTTTCAGGAGTGATTTTTTTTGTATAGGAAGCTTTTGAATGATCCTGTTGTACAGGTTTAATTTTTCCAGTTGAAAAGTCAACAAGAGTGTCTGTCAGCAGCTTAGCTCCTGAAAGGCTCAGGTTATCATGTAAATCTGAAAATGAGGACGATTCAGAAATTTCAATTTTTTGGACAGCAAGAATATCGCCTTGGTCCATTTTTTTATTCATGAGCATTACCGTATTTCCCGTGTGGGAATCGCCGTTGATAATAGCTGCGTGAATTGGAGAAGGTCCGCGATATGATGGAAGAATCGAAGCGTGAAGATTTATTGCCGCAATTTTTGGAATCTTCAGAACTGATTCGGGCAGAATAAGGCCATAAGCAACAACAACGATATAATCGGGCTGATAATCGGCGAGAATTGCAATTTCTTCAGGGCATTTTGAGAACGAAAAAGGAGTGTGAACTTGAATTCCAAGCTCAACAGCACATCGCTTGATTGGCGTCATTTCAAGCTTTTTTCCGCGCCCCTGCGGCTTATCTGGCATGCAGTAGACAGAAAGAAGTTTGAAGCGGCTGTCTTTTGCAAGCATTTCCAGAGATGGAACCGCAAACTGTGGACATCCCATAAAAACTATTTTCATGCAGTTTGTGATACTTCTTCCTCTTGAGTTTCTTCTTCCACTTCATCCAATTCTTCCGGAAGATCCTTGCCAGCTTCAAGCTGTTCAAGCTTATATCTGATTTGATTTTTCCTGGATTTTGAAATTCTGTCTACAAAGAGAACACCGTCAAGGTGATCAAGCTCGTGTTGAATTGCCCGAGCAGCAAGGCCTTCTGCTTTAATTTCAAAAGAATGTCCATCAATATCAAAGGCTTCTGCTGTGACTCTTGTCGCCCTCTGAACACATTCTCTCAAGCCAGGAACAGAAAGACACCCTTCCTCGGCAGTTTCTTTCCCTGTCATTTTTTTGATCCTTGGATTTATGAAGACCAGTGGATTGTTATCAACGTCAATCACGAACAGTCTTATATTTTGGCCGATCTGTGGAGCAGCAAGCCCAACTCCGTTTGCTTCGTGCATTGTTTCAAACATATCTTTGACAAGATTTTTAATCGAGTCATTGATTTCCTTCACTGGCTCTGATTCTTTGCGAAGAAGTTCTTCCCCGATTCTGTGAATTTTCTGTAACATTTTTACACCTGTTATAAATTAAATTTTCCCAGAGATATTATACCTCAAATACATTTTTTTTAAAAGAGTGAGCAAGAACAAATGCTTCAATAGAATGTGGATTTAATGTCTGGAGTATCCCGGAACATTCCTGAATAGTCGTTCCAGTGGTAGCAACATCGTCGACCAGAAGAAGTTTTTTCCCTTTAAACAATTCTAAAATTGCTTTTGGGTTAATCTGAAAAGCATTTTATCAGATTAATTTTTCTATCCGTTTCAGATAAACCTGCTTGAGGGGTTGTAGGGAAGACTCTTTCAAGGAGCGGGCTGTAATTAGAATTCAAAAGTCTTGCGGTTTCCCTGGCAATTATTTCTGCCTGATTAAATCCGCGTTTTCTCTCTCTTTCAGCATGAATTGGAACTGGAATTATTACGTCTGCCGACAAATTTCCTGATTTGAGAGCTTTTTCAAGGAATGGGATTATATGCTTCCAGATTCTTTTCGAAGGCCGATATTTCATGATTTTGATGGCATTCGAGAGCTTTCCTGAATAATCTCCTGCCGTCCAGATTGCATAATTGCATCTGACATCTGATACTCGCATAAGAGAAAATCCAGAATGCCTGATCTCGTCAGAGCATTCTGGACATACAACTGATGATGACCCTATTGGCTTATCACAGATATGACAGTGAAATGGAAAAAAAATTGAAAGAGCATAAGAAAGAAAATCTTTTATTTTCAACTGCAAAGCCATACCAGTGTTTTTTCAATTCCCCGCGACATTTTGCTGGTTGTGTTGGATTGTCTGGTTGCCAAATCCCATCTTGTATACTGGAACAGCGATGCTGAGAATTTCTTCATTCTTGTTTGTTATGGGATCAGGGTAATAGACCTTTACGAAATAGCTAGTATTAGAAGGTGTTCTATAGAGGTGATAAAATGTTCTCTGATAGGGCAAATCCACCTGTTGGTCATCAGGGTCTACGAAAGTTACTCGAACTTTACTTGTATCAAGTGGAGGAAGAAGATCGAGAGAGAATTTGACACGTGTGTCTTCCGGGACTGCCGAGGCTACTCTGCTTAAAACTTCCGGTGGTACTGTGTTTACAACGTCATTCGGGTCAAATATTGTTGGAAATGGCGGTTGATCAACGGCTGCGGTCGGGTCGCTGATAGATAGAGAAAGAATTGGATTGGGAATAGAAATTGGTGCTGCGTCTACTGGCGGTAGGTCGGGTTTAACATCTCCCGAGGTCTTGTCTGAGCCTGCTGATGATGGGTTTGCAGCTGTTGGATTGTTGCATGGAATGTCTGGTGTAGAATTAGCAGGTGTTGAAGGATTTGCTGCTGTGGGCACGGGACTATTTGCAGGAGGAGTTCCGGAGGTTGGGTTGGGAGTCGTTCCTGGAGTTGCGACTGGAGTTGTGTTCGGATTTGCCGGATTCGAAGGATTTGTGGCAGGAGTGGTTGAAGTTGGTGTTTGAGTTGCTGGCGTTTGTCCGGGGTTGTTTTTGCCGGAGAGATTAAGAGATCCTTGATGATAACTTTCCCTTACTTCATAAGGTTTGCCGTCTGGCCCAATTTTCCAGCTCTTAGACCATGACCAGGCTGATGCTGAGCCGCTTGTACCAGCAATTGTATTCGCAGCGTTATTCAGGTAATCATTGACAGCGTCCTGATGCGAAGTGCCTGTTTTACCGGTATCAACGCCGGCATTGGACACTGCCTGTCCATTTTGTGTCGTTGATCCGCTGCTTTTAATTGTTTTATCAACAGTGTCAAAACTTTGTGGTGTAACAGCGCCTGTGCTTCCTGTAGGCCCGGTAGTACCAACGATTCCACCCGGCTTAATTCCGGTATTGGTTGAAGTCCAGGTTCCGCTGAATCCGGAATTTGGGTCCTCCCACGGAAACGGACCCGTTGCCCCTACAGCGCCGGTTTCTGCAAATAAAAGAACGTTAAAAGATAAAATAAAAGTAATTATTCCTGCGATTTTTATATATTTCCCAGACATAATTTTCTCCTGCTGATATTTTTTTCTTCTCTATAAACATTATAACAATCTTTTGACTATATGACAAATTGTCTGCTAAAGGGGAAGGCTTTATTTATAAAGCTGTATTTTGAAATTTTTGGTCGATAAATTTCAAGGCTGAAGAATAAAAATAATGCAAAATAAAAAGTTTTCCCTTGAAATAGAATATTGGCTATGATATTTTTAATACCATTTTATTATGGGGAATGTGGTATATTGGGCGAAGAAATTTGAATTGAAAAAAACCCTGTGTGGGAGTGGATATGAATCCTGGCGAGGAAAAAGAAGTCAATCTCAGTAATGAGTTTTTTAAGAAATTGAATCAGCAGATTGTTCAAAAGGACAATCTGATAAAGTTGCTTCAGCTTCAGATAAAAAATCTGAAAGCACAGGAAAGTGCCGAGCAGGGGCCAAAAAAAGCTGACCTGATGAAGTCGCTTGAAACAAAAGAGTCTGAAATTCAGAAACTTCAGAGCGAACTCGAAAATCACAGAGACAAACTGGCTGAAAGCATTCGTGAAAAAGACGAGCAGATTGAAGCTCTGAATCGTGCTATTGAAGAAAGTTACCGTGAAAAAGGCGATCAGGGTGGTTCCTCATTGTCTGATGCTCAGGCAGGCGAACTCCAGCAGAAAATGCTTCTGCTCGAAAGTGAGCTTGAAGAAGAGAAAAGAAAAACCTCTGCAGCAACTGATGAATTAACAGCAGAAAAAGACCGCGCTTCATTTGAAATCGGTCAAATGAAAGCAACCATTGATGCAATGACAGCGTCCCTTGAGGAAACCGAAAGTCTAAGAACACAGGTGGCTTCTCTCGAAACTCAGCTTAGTAATGCATCCTCAGCACCCTCCGCACCTTCCCAGGAAAACCCGGAAAGCGCAGCTCTAATTGAATCATTGAAAGCTCAACTTGCTGCAAAAGATTCAGAAGTCGAGTTTGCAAATGCAGAAATTCCCAGGCTTAATGAAGAACTGACCGCTCTTAAACAGATTCTTGATGCAAAAGACGCCGAAGTTTCGCAGAAAGAAACCACTCTCAAAGAAGAAATTGCTGCTCTTAAGGCTTCACATGAAGCTGTAGTGGCAGAACTGGAATCACTAAAGGCGTCAGCACCAGTATCAACACCAGCGGCAGATATTGAAGCTGTTTCAACAGAACTCGCTGCATTGAAAGAACAGTTTGAGCATAATAAAGCAGAGCTTGATTCGACAAAGTCCGAATTAGAAGCTGCAAAATCAATGGCTTCAGCGCCAAATATTGAACTTGAAGCTGCCAAAGCAGAGTTGGAATTCGCAAAATCAAGTCTTGATGCCGCAAATTTACAGCTTGAGGCGCTCAAAGCTGAAATTGAATTAGCAAGTGCTCAACCTCAGGTTGATCCAGCCGAAAAAGAACAATTGTTAAATCAGATTCAGGAGTTATCTGCCAAAGTTGCCAGAATTGATGAGCTTGAAGCTCAGTCCGCGGCATTTACCGAAACTGAGAGTGCGTTGACTATTCTTCGGGGAGAAATGGAAACCCTTCAGAAAGTAGTTGAGCTCAAAACCGTTGAGTGCAATGATCTGAATTCAGAAATGGAAGGGCTTAAAGCAAAATTGGCAGAAAAACCCGAATACAGCGCGTCAGGCGACGTGGACCAGCTAATGGAACAGGTCGCAGACCAACTTCTTGCAATTCAGAAATTTGAACAGGTTCTGCAGCATTCACAGGAAGAAGCAGCTGAAAAAGACGCTGAAATTGCCAGACTTAAAGCGCAGATTGCCGATAATACTGCTCCCAGAGATGTTTCAGCTCCGTTCTCTTCAGAGAATGATGTATTTATTTGTTTCATTGAATTTTTTGATCAGCTTGATAATTTCCTTAAGAAAAATCCGAATCCAGAATTACAGATTTTGCACAATAAACTTATTCAGAAACTTATCCTTCCGAATGAGATTCAGTACATGCCAGTTGTTGCTGAAAAATATGATCCCGCGAAGCACGTGGCTACCGACTTTTTCAAGTCAGATAAATTTGAAGACCTGACGGTTGTTTTCGAAGTCGAAAAAGGCTATAAGCGCGGAGATTCTATCGTAAAGAAATCAAAAGTCTGGGTAGTACAGAACCATTTCGATTGCGGAAGCTGCAATGCCAGAATAGTTCAGAGCGATAGCCGTTTCTGTCACAAGTGCGGAGCGATGATTGTTGCTCCGAATGGTTTGCCCGCCGATGGCATTCCTGAATTCGAGCCGAATCCATCAACATATCTGAGATTTGCCGAGAGAATGATTGAGAAGGGAAGCCTCGAAACGGCCAGAGGTTACCTTGAAGAAGGACTCAAGCTTGATCCTCAGTATTTACCGCTTCTACTTAGAGTTGCTGATGTTTATTCGCTTACTTCGAATTTCGAAAAGGCGATTGATTTCCTTAACAAGGCAATTGCAGTAAAACCAGACAACAAACTTTCTGAAAAAATACGCGGACTCGAAGTAAAAAACAACATTTTCCAGCAGGCACGCGCTCTCAACTTGCCTCCAAGCGAATTTGAAAAACTTGTTTTACTTATTCAGAAATAATACATCCAATAAAAAAATTTGGTGGTGTGGGTTTTAATTTTATCTTTGAAGAATATTTGATTATTAACCTGGAAACCAGAAAATATAAACGGAAAGAACTGACAAATATATGAATACCCAAAATGACTTGAACTCTAATCCGATTCCTGCAGCAGATGCCCCGCTTGATAAGGCATATAACCCGAAGTTAGTAGAAGAGCGTGTTTACCAGTCATGGGAAACATCCGGCGCATTTCATGCCAGCGAAAAAAGCTCCAAGAAACCGTATACCATTGTTATTCCACCTCCGAATGTTACCGGAATGCTTACAATGGGGCATGTTTTAAATAACACTCTTCAGGATATTCTGATTCGTTTTCATCGAATGCTTGGGCACGAAACGCTCTGGCTCCCTGGTACAGATCACGCCGGAATTGCAACACAGAATGTTGTTGAAAAGTCGCTGGCAAAAGATAAAGTATCCAGACACGATCTGGGCCGTGAGAACTTCGTTCAGAAAGTCTGGGAGTGGAAAGAAAAATACGGTGGAATAATAATCAAGCAGCTGAAGCGTCTGGGTTGCTCCTGCGATTGGGAAAGAGAACGTTTCACAATGGACAGCGGCCTTTCTGAAGCTGTTCAGCAAAGTTTTATCAAGTTATATGAAAAAGGCCTTATTTATAAGGGAAAATACATAATAAACTGGTGTCCGCGCTGTAGAACGGCTTTATCAGATGAAGAAAAGATACCTCAGGATACACAGGGCCATCTCTGGTACATTAAATATCCTCTTAAAAATGGCAATGGCCATCTTACCGTTGCAACTACACGCCCCGAGACAATGCTCGGCGATACCGCTGTCGCGGTGAATCCTGATGACGACAGATTCAGAGAGCTGATCGGAAAAATGGTCGTTCTTCCCCTTGTAAACAGGGAAATTCCGGTAATTGCTGATGATTTTGTTGATCCGAAATTTGGAACCGGCGCCGTAAAAGTTACTCCTGCTCACGACCCGAACGATTTTGAAATGGGCCGCAGAAATTCTCTTCCTTCGATCATTGTAATGGATGAAGGCGGAAAGATGAATGAAGCAGCAGGAACATACAGCGGAATGGACCGTTTCAAGTGCCGTGAAAAAGTCATTGAAGACCTTCAGGAGCTTGGACTCCTTGAAAAAATCGAAGACCATGCGCTTGCCGTCGGACATTGCGAAAGATGTCAGACTGTAATTGAGCCATATTTGTCTGATCAGTGGTTTGTCAAAATGCGCCCTCTCGCTCAGCCGGCCATTGCTGCGGTTAAAAATGGAAAGCTTCGCTTTACCCCTGAACGCTGGATTGGCGTATACCTTCACTGGATGGAAAATATCAGAGACTGGTGTATCAGCCGCCAATTGTGGTGGGGGCACCGGATTCCGGCTTATACCTGCGAAAAATGCAAAAATGTAATGGTTGCTGCAAAGATGCCTGAAAAATGCTGCAAATGCGGTGACACCACCTCAATAAAACAGGATGAAGACGTTTTGGATACTTGGTTCTCATCGTGGTTGTGGCCTTTTTCTACCATGGGCTGGCCCGAAGATACAGAGACTCTCAGAAAGTTCTATCCGACCGATTCGCTTGTAACCGGACCCGACATTATCTTCTTCTGGGTCGCAAGAATGGTCATGGCAGGCTACGAATTCCTCGGAGAATGCCCGTTCCATGATGTTTATTTCACAAGTATAGTAAGAGACATCAAGGGCAGGAAAATGAGTAAGTCACTCGGTAATTCTCCTGATCCGCTTGAAATCATTGATAAATTCGGTGCTGATGCACTGAGATTTACAGTTGTTTTCCTGGCTCCGGTTGGTCAGGACATCAGATTTGCTGCTGACAAAGTTGAAATGGGCAGGAATTTTGCAAACAAACTCTGGAATGCATCAAGATTTGTTCTGATGAACCTTGGCGATAATTTCCGGAGAGAATCCTGTGATGAAAGTTCATTATCTACCTGGGACCGCTGGATAATCTCACGTTTGAACAAGACTATCGAACAGACAACTGCGCATCTTCAGGACGGTCAGTATCGTTTTAATGATGCCATGAAAGCCGTTTACGACTTTGTCTGGGACGAATTCTGCGACTGGTACATCGAAATGACTAAACCGCTGCTTTTCGGTGATGATTGTCCGCAGAAACGCGCTGCCTTGCAGACTCTTGTGAAAATTATTGATTCAGCACTTCGTTTGCTGCATCCCTTCATGCCCTTTGTTACAGATGAAATCTGGAGAAAGATCCCGGGAAATACCGGAATGCTTATTAATTCAGAATTCCCCACAGTAACGCCCAGCGCCGTCAATCTACCACTGGAATCTGAAGTTTCTGATGTGCGTGAAGCGGTCAGAGTTATTCGAAATCTGCGCTCGAGTGCAAATGTTCAGCCAGCTAAAAAGGTTACAATCAGGGTTCTTGAAGCCGGTTCACACATCAATCTGATAAAACAGCACGAAGGAATGCTTAAACATCTTGCTGGTGTAGAGTGCATTGAATTCGTTTCTTCCAAGCCGCCCAAGCATCTTGTAGGGCTCTTTGGCGATACCGAACTCTGTCTGAGCCTGGAAGGCGTAATTGATGTGCCTGTTGAAATCACGAGAATTACAAATGAAAAAAGCAAGATTGAGAAGGAAATTGAAAAACTTTCTGCCAAGCTGAAAGACGACAAATTTGTTCAGAAGGCGCCTGCAGAAGTAGTGGAAAATCTCAGAGAAGGTTTCAACGCCTATCAGGTTCAGGTTGGAAAACTTTCTGAATATCTTGATGAATTAAGGAAACTCTGACAGTGAAATTTGAATATACACCTAAAGAACAGCTTGAAATCATTCAGACCGGTGCTGCGGACATCATTTCCAAAGATGAGCTGCTTGCCAAGCTTGAAAAGTCATATAAAACCGGAAAGCCCCTTGTCGTAAAACTGGGTGCAGATCCTTCAGCTCCGGATATACATCTTGGACATACAGTTGTACTTCAGAAATTGAAGCAGTTCCAGGATCTCGGACACCAGGCGGTATTTCTTATCGGCGACTTTACCGGCAGAATTGGTGATCCGACAGGAAAGAAGAAAACCCGGCCAGCTCTGAGCGAAGCAGAAATTATTCAGAATGCTGAAACTTACAAAATTCAGATTGGAAAGATTCTTGATCTTACTCGCACCAGAATAGTGTTTAACAGCGAGTGGCTTGCACCAATGACTTTCGCAGACGTACTCAAATTGTCTGCACAGTACACTGTTGCCAGAATGCTTGAACGCGATGACTTTGAAAAGCGCTTCAAGTCGCAGACTCCAATCAGCGTCGTTGAATTCATGTATCCGTTAATGCAGGGATACGATTCAGTTGCTCTACAGGCAGACGTAGAGCTTGGCGGTATTGATCAGACTTTTAACCTGCTCGTTGGAAGAGAACTGCAGAGGGCCTATTATCAGGAACCGCAGGTTACTCTTACTGTTCCGATTCTCGAAGGACTTGACGGCAAAGATAAAATGTCAAAAAGTCTCGGAAATTATGTCGGAATAAATGAGGCTCCAGAACAGATTTTTGGAAAGCTGATGTCAATACCTGATGAATTGATGATGAGATACTACGAATTGTTGACGGGCTTCACACCTGATAAATTGAAAGAAATAAAAGTTAAAGTTACTGAAGATCCGAGAAATGCCAAGGTATTGCTTGCAAAAACAATTACCGCGATATATCATGGTTCTGAGGCAGGCGATTCTGCCGAACGTGGTTTTGAAAAACTTTTCGGCAAAAGTGGTGATGGAATTCCAGATGACGTCGAAGAGATTTCACTTCAGGTTCCTGCAGAGGGCATAAGCCTCGTCAAGCTGCTTGTTACGACTCAGCTTGCACCATCAGGCGGTGAAGCCAAGCGTTTGATAGCGCAGGGAGGAGTTAAGCTGAATCAGGAAAAACAGACTGATCCGGCAAAGCTTTTCAAGTCAGGTGAAAATTTTCTGCTTCAATCGGGAAAGAGGAATTTCAAAAAAATTACTCTTGTAAACTAACCTGTGAAGCACCCTTATCTTTTTTAAATTGTGCTGATCATAAAATGATTGGTCGGCCTCTAAGGAGTTCAAAAAATAATGTCAGTAAAAATTTCTTTAACCCTTCCAGACGGAACAATAAAAGAGTTTGACCGGGAAATTACCCCGCTTGAAGTCGCCCAGGGAATTGGTGCAAGACTTGCTCAGGCATCAATTGCAGCTAAACTTAACGGAAAATTGATTGATATCAGGTCTATGATTTCTGAAAGTGGTGCGTTCGAAATTGTTACCATGAAATCGCCCGAGTCGCCTGAGGTATACAGACATTCTCTTGCGCACATCATGGCTGAGGCTGTTCTTAAGATGTTCCCTGATGCTCAGTTCGGAATTGGTCCGATTATTGACAATGGATTTTATTATGATTTCCTTCTTTCAAGATCGCTTACACCAGAAGATCTGAAAACAATTGAAACTGAAATGAATCAGATCATCAGCCGGAAGGAAAAATTCGACTATAAGTTGCTTGATAGAAACGAAGCTCTTGAAATGTTTAAAAAGCTGAATCAGCCTTTTAAATTAGAGTTGATAAATGATTTACCAGACCAGAAACTTTCAGTTTATTCGCAGGGAGCCTTTGTAGACTTGTGTCGTGGACCTCATCTTCCGGACAGCGGTTTTGCAAAGCACTTCAAATTGCTTAACATTGCCGGAGCCTACTGGCGCGGTGATGAAAAGAGACCCATGCTTCAGAGAATTTATGCGGCCGCTTTTGCGACCAAAGAGGAGCTTGATGCTCATCTGAACATGCTCGAAGAAGCTAAAAAGCGTGATCATAGAAAACTTGGACGCGAGCTTGATTTGTTTTCCATTCACGAAGAAGTCGGCCCGGGGCTGGTTTTCTGGCATCCAAGAGGAGCCAGGATTCGGCATATTATTGAATCTTTCTGGAAAGAACAACATTACAGAAATGGTTACGAATTGCTCAATACTCCGCATATAGGCAGATCATGGCTCTGGGAAACCAGCGGACATCTCGACTGTTATCGTGACATCATGTACAGTCCGATGAAAATTGATGAGTTTGATTATTATATAAAGCCGATGAATTGCCCGTTTCATATCATGATTTATAAAAACCAGATTCGCTCATATCGTGATCTTCCGTTGCGATGGGCTGAACTTGGAACAGTTTACCGCTATGAAAAAAGTGGTGTTTTACATGGATTAATGAGAGTCAGAGGCTTTACTCAGGACGACGCACATATTATCTGCACACCAGATCAGATAGAGAATGAAATTCTTGAAGCTTTAAGATTCAGCTTGAAGCTCTGGCGGGCATTTGGATTCGAAAAAATTGAAGCTTATCTTGCCACAAGACCCGAAAAAGCCGTTGGCGAGCTCTCACGCTGGGAACAAGCTATCGCTTCGTTAAAGCGTGCTGTTGACAAAGAAGGAATTCCCTGTAAAATTGATGAGGGCGGCGGAGCTTTTTATGGTCCGAAAATTGACCTGAAAGTCAAGGATGCAATTGGCCGTGAATGGCAGATGACAACTATTCAGTTCGATTTCAACCTTTCCGAAAGATTCGACATGAATTTTATCGGTGTTGATGGTCAGAAACATCGTCCTTATATGGTGCATCGCGCATTGCTAGGTTCTCTGGAAAGATTTTTCGGAGTTCTTCTTGAGCATCACAGTGGTTCAATGCCTCTCTGGCTTTCTCCGGTGCAGCTTTCTGTGCTGCCAATTCTGGAAAAACACGTTGAATATTCAAGAAAAATTGAACAGTATTTCCGGCAGAATGGCGTCAGAACAACTATCGATGACAAGAACGATAAAATCAACACAAAGATTCGCAATGCTCAGCTCATGAAGGTTCCGTTCATGCTCGTCATTGGCGACAATGAGGTCGAATCGGGAAAAATTACAGTTCGGATGCGCAATGGCGAAAATCTGACAATGATTGATGCGGAGGCTTTCTTTAAAGATCAGGAATGGAAGAAAGAAACGATTTAACTCTGGAACTGGTTGGAAATATTCTGTTTGATTCAATACGAAACCTCATCACTCGAGAGGGGAATATTGGGGATTTCGAATTTTCCATTCAGTTCTGCTCAATTCAGGAGATTTTCAATATTATATTTCCTGATAACAGGTCTCTTTTTATTAAATCTTTTCCGCATAAAAATTTTCTTGGAAATGATGTTTTCAGGCTGGAATTCTTTCTGACGCTGCCGGGAGACAAACGTGGAAATCGTGTTGCATTTTCTGAAATTGAAAATGTCGGACACGCCTACTCAGAAATACCGGGTCTTGTTGAAAGAATGATGATCAAGATTTTACTTGATGGAAGAAATAAAAATTCAATTCAGGAGACGATAAATGCAAGGCGTAATTGAAAACATAAGTGGAACCTACCTCAGATGTGTTCTTGAGAACGGCGATGTTGTGAAAATTCACAACAAGCATATTGGAAAAGAAGTTAATTTGGGTGATGTTCTTAAAGTGACCTTCGCTGTTGATGAAGAAGCCACCAAAGCACAACGTGAACTGATGCAGAAGAAATACTGAAATGCTAAAAAGCTGTGGGCGACTATAATCCCCACAGCTTTTTTATTAAATCATCACTTATTTTGTTAGGCAACTTTCGGGAAATTCTGTTTATTGAAGGTATATCTTAAAGCTCTTTTGATTGTGATGCGCTAAGTTTTTTTTCGAAATCGGCAATTTTTTCACGAAGTACGATGATCTGTTCCATAAGTTCCTGGGCTTTTTCCTGATCTGCTTCAGAACCTTCTTCATTGAGTTTGCGCAACTCTGCTTGTAGCGATCTGAGTTGTTCTTTCATCGTTCTGAGTTCCTCAAGTTCACTTGAGCTTTTAGACACGGTTTTTGTCTGGCTGGATATATTTTCAGCGGCAGATGAGTAAGAAAGAACCATCATAAAAGCAAGCAGCGCAAATAACATCGCTTTAAACCTGAAATTTTTAACCATGTTTCCTCCATCGGATAAATTCTAATATTAAGTATTTTGCATTGCAGACACTTCCTGCCAGAGTCTCTGATAATATTTTATAAAGGCCGGAATGTTGTACCAGTCTAGCACAGGGTTGAGATTATGTCAAATCGCAATTGGCAAAAATACCAAAAACAGCAATTCTCAGTGAAGTTTTCAAATTAAGAACGGTTGGACTCTTCTTTCGAAGTAACGGTGTATAGATAGTCCAAATCTTCTTTTGTGAGAAGTTTTGCTGCTTCAAGTGACTGGACTGTTCTTCTCAACTGTTCTACATTTCTGGGTCCAATGATTACGAAATCAGTTCTCGGGTGAGCAACCACATAAGCCATTGCGATTTGATCCAGTGTGTAGCTGGTATGATGTAGCTCATTAAACTTTTTAGTAAATTCAATCGCTTTCATGAACCGCTTTTCATTCGCTTCATGGAAGATAGCATCATAAACATGTCCCCAGTACCTGTCATTGTTATTCTTAAGTTCCAGAGCATTTTTCTTTGCGACTTCCCATCCTTTTGAGAAGATGGAAAATCCGCCAAGCGGTGAATAAGTCATGAGCTTCACACCCTTCTGAAAATCAGGATTCATCATGTCCTGATGCTTGACCTGAACTCCACCGGAATGAATGGTTACGGAACCCATCTCAAGAAGTGAAAAATAAGGACTGTTGACAACCGGTCGAACGAGATCAGGGTTGTCGGAAGCAGCTTTCTGGGATTCATTTATTCTTTCAGTTTCCCAGTTTGAAAGACCAAGCATATTATATTCTTTTCTTAAAATTGGATCAGAAAGGGCTTCAAGAATTGTTTTCACAGGAGTAAGAGCTCTGTTGACTCTTTTATAATCCCTGTATTCCATATCATCTCTATGCATGAGATAAATTGCGATCTGGTGATTGTAATTTGCCGATGACCTTTGAATTTCTTCGAATACATTTGCAGTGATTTGTTGCTTTGTACCTTTGAGTCTTCCGTAATAAGTTCCAGGTCCAAGATCTCGAGGAAAACCACCTTTTGTAATTACATGCAGATCAGTTCTGTTCATTGATTTCAACCAGTCACCGAAACGAACTTCAATTGAATCTGTGTATATTGGTGCAGTATCAAATGCGTTGATCCCAAGTTTTACTGCTTCGTTTAACACTTCAATCGTTTTTTCATTCGGAATCTTTCCAAGGTGGTCTGTTCCCATAATCAATTTTGAGAGTTTCAGAGAATGGCCGGGCTTTTCACTGACATTAATGTATTCCATAGCCGGTATTTGTTCAGATGCATTAACAATTGATGTCGGGACAGAAAAAAGTAAAACTACTAGAAGTAGGAAAGAAAGAAGATATCTGTTTCTCATATTTATAGTCCTTTTCAGTAAGAATTTTTGAATAATTGAATGAGTTGAATCGTTAAAGATAGGCCAGAATGCGTATAAGTTATTATTGGTCTTTCTTAAGAAGTAAATCCAGATCTGATTCTTATGATTACGCATACGGCATGCCAAACACTGCCAGGTTTTCAGCATCTGTTTGAAAGTGGCATTGAATAAGGAATGCGGTTCGCATTAAATTTCATGCAGGATTTCATCATCTGGTATTTGTTGCAGAATTGTGCAAAATTTTACCAGCAAATATCAACATCGGGACAGAAAAAATGCTTCAGTTGGTGAAAAATATCACAACTGTTAGTGTAAATCATTACTTCTTGATCAATGTTGAGTTCGAAACTTAAAAGCTTATCCGCTCATAAGCGGGAAAAGCAAAAAAGACATTGAAAGCATTTCGAACCGAGGCTTTCAGCAGATCGCTGAAACCAGTGCCTTATTCATAAACTTATTATTACCCTCAAGAAGAATACTATCACGTTAGAAAAATATTTACGAATAGTTTTCTATTGTCAACCAACTCATTACAGTGATACTACCATGCGGCTATATAATGTGCGCATAATTCAATTCAAGCTTTTGATGAGTAAGATTTGTTCATCTATTTTTGATATAACTTTACTGAAGGAATAATCTACTAAAGTTTTTTTTAGTAGAAAGGCTGTTTACATTGATTGGTAAAGTGTTTTTAGTTGGCTATGCCGAAATATTCTTTGCATAGTTTTTAGTATATGAAAATATTTGAGAAACTACATAATAACTTGTTGGCCGTAGCATTGCAGACGGGAGAAGACTCGCGAGGCGTTTGAAAATCGGACAATGAGGACAACCGGACCAACAGGGTCGGAGGTGAATTCGTTAATTGCGGACAACCAAGATCGGACAAAAAAACCAGGACAATAGGACAATCGGACATTTTGGCCGGACTGCTGGGAGGAGCAAGGCGGACATTCGGGCGGACGGCGGATAGTCAGGACAATAGGACAACGAAACCTCGGACAATTGTGACCGGCCGAGGGATACCTCGATCAGAGTCGAAGGCTTGGATTGCCAGCAATGGACCAGGGGTTTATCGCAGCCTTCGCTTTCATTTTGGGGGTTGGGCCGATGGTGAAGGCTCAGCCTCCTCAGTAATCTCAACGTTGTGTCTCCGCAACAAATCACGGCAGGCCGATCCGGGCGCGAATCTGCCCCTGGCATGAACCCGCCCTTCCCTCATTGCATTATAAAGGGAAAGGTGCCCGAAACTCTCGCTTTCAAGTCCGGACTCGTAGACCAGTCCTCGGTTCACCATGCTGCTTTGGAAAGTTTCTGAAAATCTGTACCAACTCCATCCCAGCCACCCTGATCCGGTCTCTCCTTCAAGGATGTCTGACTGCTTCAATCTGGGGTGGTTACTACTGAAACAGGCGACCGGCTCCCGTTGAATTCTGGCCGGGAATTTTAATTCCAGAACATATAAGTCCTGTGGCCGGCCGTTGCCGCCCTGGCCGGTGAGGTGAAAGCTGGATAAAACGGGAATGCTGAATTTCGTGGCCCCGGTGTCGTAATAGACGTTCAACGAAAAAGTCAGAAATCCGAGAGCGATGAGAGCAGTGGTGACACTTAAGCCATCCAGGAAAGTGCCCAGACGGAAATTCCATTGAATTGTTTCAGTCGAACTGCCCTTGGTCCTGGCCAATCCAAATTTCCATACATATTCCATGGTAGCGATGGCCAGGGGTGTTGCCACAGGTGCGACCAGGCACACCAGCAAGACGCGATCCCACCAATCTCGGGCGGAAGGTTCGGCCCCCTCCAGGAGAATGAGGAACAGCGGAATCCCTGCAAAACAGGCCATCATGCTAACCCCAAACAGGGTCAGTTCCCACTGTTTAACACGAAATGGAGGAATTTGATTCTGCACGGGTCGTAGTATACAGGACCATTGTTAGAGTGTCAAACACATTCCCTGACCGTTCAGGGCGAGACTTGCCCCACGTATGCTTGACTCAAAGGCAGGTTGTCGTCTCGAAAAATGTCTGAGGGGCTCGGCGGACAGTTTATCTAATTATTTGACTTTCCAGAAATTGGCTCTGGATGCTTGTTTGCAAAATTGGAATTTTATAATTCAGTCGGTCTTGTTTTCAAAGTTTTGTAATCCTTCAATGGGATTGGCTTTCAATTGAGGATTCTATTTTTTGGACAAGGGCAGTTGGAAGCCCGATCAAGAGATGGGATGTTTCTCAGTCGGATGGATGTGCGGGCAATGGATTAGCGGTTTCTCTCAGCGGAGTATTAGTAGCGAAGTTGGACGATAAAATGTTCTTGAAAGATTGTATGGATGCGTGATCGGGGGATGGGTGGTTCTTCGGGTGTATGGTTGCACAATCGAAGAAAATCTGCTATCAATGATGGGAGATTTTTCGAAGGAATGTGTTTTTGGCAAGGGATATGTGGCTGATGTACAAGAAGGACAATAGGACAGGACAACAGGACAATCAAAGCTGCATTCGATCCCGTTTCCGTTGGTGGGATGATGGCAACAAATCGTGAGCAATAAACCTGCTCCCCATCAGAGTTAGACATTTGAAATCGGCATCTTGAGCTATTGCCAGGCAAATTTAAATTGAGGTGAAATTATGAAAAAAGGGTTTGTTCAATTTTTGAATCCGGAAAAATTAATTAAAAACACGGCATTTTCTCAGGTTGCTGTAATTTCTGGTTCAACAAAAACAGTTTATATTGGCGGACAAAATTCGGTTGATTCCTCCGGAAATATTATTGCAAAAGGAGATATAAAGGGTCAAGCCGAGCAAATTTTAGCAAATCTCCAAATTGCCCTTGAAGCGGGAGGAGCAAAGTTTGAAAACCTTATTAAATGGAATGTTTATGTTGTTCAAGGACAATCCCCAAGAGAAGGATTTGAAGTTTTCCAAAAAGTATTAGGCGGGTTGGTTAATCCCCCATTAATTACGATGAATTTTGTTGCCGGATTAGCAAATCCAGAATTCTTAATGGAGATTGATGCCATCGCGGTTGTTCCCGAGGAGAAATGATTAATGCGCGGTGGGGTCGGACCCGAGAGAATTCTTTTCAATGCTGATCAATTTGCCAAAAATGGATATTATTGAGGCTTACAGAGGTAATTTCAGCATCATTTTGGGTTCCCTAAGAAAAATCGCGTGATTGAGGGAGGACATCACACTTAATTGTTAAGAGTTTGGATTAGTCATTATTTCAAACCAGGGAGGTAGCCATATTAGTTTATTGTGATAAGAATTGGGATGGTGGAATTAAACTCGGGTTGAACCTTTTATAAGATTACATCATAAACTGAAAATCTTTATGATTATTTTGAATGCTTTCGGAGGTTGATTTTCCCTTTGTTTGGCGGATTTTTTTATCTTGGACAAAAGCGTTTGTTTTGTACAATATATTTGGATTAATACTCGGGCAAGGGTATTACACCGAGCTTTTGGATATTGATTTCTTGAAGTTGCATGTATTGGATTTTAGTCAAAAGTCCCGCCAACCTGTCGCTGAAGCCGGCAAGCGGCTTAGCTCCGCGTTGTCCCACCCGCCCCAAGTTGGATGGAGAGATCGTTTCGTTATAGGCTGAGGGGATGACTCCGGCAAGCGGATGATTATTCCTCGCGGCGGAGGATTGGTAGCGGAGTCGGACGGAATTTGTTTTTGTCAAAAGGGGCCTGGATACGCGATCAAGGGATTGGTGTTTTCTCGTGGGGATGGTTGCACAATCGGGGAAAATCCGCTATCAGTAGATGGGATGTTTATTGAAGGGATGGATTGCTGGCAAGGGATTGGTGGTTAATCGTTTTTAATAGTTTTAGGACAGAGAGGTTGGATACGTGATCAAGAGATGGAATGTTTTTCATGGTGGAGATTTTCAATTGAGGGATTACGACCGGCCACCAATCCATGAAACGGGCGCAGAACCGCGCCGATGAGCTCAGCGTCAGCCAAAATTTCCAAACCGAAGAAAGGCGGTGTTGCCATTTTGAGAAGCATTGGAAATTCTAGATACCCTATTCTTTTTTTTGTTTTTCTCCTTTTTCTCTTTTTTCAAATCAATCAAGAATGCACAGCCAAATTAAAAGTAAATACTATTAAAAGGTTGGCTGATGGCACTTCTCCCGATCTGTCTTTTGACGGGCGTTACATTGCTTTTAATAAACAAATGGACAATTGTTTTGAAGTTTTCCTTATGAACCTTGATGGTAGTAATCAGCACTGTATTACCAAAGATGATGTCCCCCAGGAGATCCGTGGAAAACATAAAGGTAAAGCCACATTTCACCCAGGGGGAGAATTCTTGTTGATTAGTAGCGAAAACGAAAACGGCGACCATGGATTTAAAACGATTCCAGGGATTGGAGACAACCACGATTTCTGGGTTATAAATTTAAAAGGAAACAACTTCACACGGTTAACCAAACTTCCGATGGACACTTCCCTTCAATATCCAAGATTTTCAACCGACGGAAAGAAACTCATTTGGAGTCAAAGGTATTTAAAAGAAAAACGAGCTATATTCAAGAAAGGTAAAGAATTTGGGTTCTGGAGGATAATGATTGCTGACTTTGTAGTCACCTCAAGTGGCCCAAGACTGGAAAATATTAAATCTTTCGAACCGGGGGGCCGGGGTTATTATGAACCTCATGGGTTCTCGCCGGATGGGAGTAAAATTATTTTTTCGGCAGCGATCACCCCGGGAAAAACACAGGTAATTCTTGATATTTTCACTTTCGACCTTAAAACCAATGTTTTAACCAATCTCACGAATTCCGAGAATATCCATGATGAAATGGCCCTCTATTCCCCGAGTGGCAAAGATATTGCCTTCATGTCAGGAACTTTTATTGGTTGGTTCCCCGAATTTGGTTATAAAACTGACCTTTGCTTAATGGATTATGATGGCAAAAACCTTGAGAAACTAACTTTTTTTAACGATCCAGGAAATAGAGCCTATTTAGGCCACAATAGCCAAATTACCAAACTTTCCTGGCATCAGGAGGGAACCAAAATTGTTTTTGGAGTCTATCTACACAAAGCGAACGATTTCGGGATATACATTCTCAGCTTCGATGAAAAATGAATCCAGAAATGAAGAAAATGAGTTTAGGCCAATGCTATGTTCGTGAAGGCCATTGCGCTTTGGGTTTTCGGATTGTTCACCCTCGTGCCTTTCGGTACATACCAGTTATTATTTGAGGCTCCCAGGGAGCAATACGCAATTCTTATCACAATGGAGATGTTCTGGATCTTTGAATACTGGGGTATTGTTGGTCCGCTTCTTCTTGCGTATAAAATCCGAATGGTGATTCGCGCCATTGAGCAGGCGCACACTCAGGAAGACCTGGCCAAGGTGCTAATAAATCAGGAAACTGGTGACATTGCAATTGACCTCATAGCATCCCAGAACGGAATACCGCGGTTTCTAGCTTCTCGCGTTTACACAGCGCTTGTGAGACGTCTCTCAGAGAGGAAAACAGAGGTTCGCAGCATTTCACGCAATAGGCAGGAAGGCGAGAAATGATATTTCAATACCAATACTTGCCGCTTCTTCTTTCTATTGTGCTTTTCGTTCACCCCGATGGGCTTCTTGGGCGCCAGCCTTTGCGCTCGCTGCGTGTGGGAAACCAGGCGAACACAAATTCCGAGTCGGTTGTGTCCGGAACCTCTCTGAAATCAGTAATTGTAAATGGTGAAACTCGGTCATATCGAATTCATCAGCCTTCTTCGAAAGCTTCAGTATCAAGACTTCCGCTTGTTCTGAATTTTCACGGCCTTGGGTCTTCCGCAGAAGATCAAGAGAAGGTTTCAGAAATGTCAACTTTGGCTGACGAATGCGGATTTATCGTAATCTACCCGGAGGGGCGGAAAAACCGAAGGGGGGCGCAACATTGGGCAACTCGAAGAACCGAAGATAGGTCTTCTGAATTAGCTTTTGTCCGTGCTATTCTCGATAATGAAAAAGCCCTGAATTATGATTTTAAAAAAGTTTACGCGACCGGCATCTCCAACGGTGGAGGGATGACGAACATGCTTGCAGGTGAAATGGCTGAAACGTTTGCAGCAATAGCACCGGTCGCTGGAGCGTATTATGATTACCAAATGTTCAAGCCAACTCGACCAGTCCCGGTCATGTCTTTTCACGGAACTTCCGATCGAATAGTCCCAATTCAGGGCAGAGGTGATTTGCCCGACATCCGGCAATGGGTGATCTGGTGGGCGCAGAAAAATAATTGCTCTCCCAATTCAGGGGTTTTCTTTAAACAAGGTGAGGTTATGGGTGAAAAGTGGGCCGGCCAGGCCGATGTCATACTTTTTACGATTGAAAAAAAAGGGCACAGCTGGCCAGGCTCCTTGATGCCCAGGATGATTACAACTCGTCAAATTAATGCAACGAAACTGATCTGGGAGTTCTTCCAAAAATATAGTATCCCTTGAGCAAAAAAAAGAGGAAAAAGAAAAGGAAGGGCTCAAATATTATCGAAGAGGCTGGAAAAGGAATTTGTTGGTGGGCGAAGAAAAGTTTTGAAATTCGCCAAATACCTTGGTAAGATGCACATGTAAGGAGTTGGGAAACCTATGAAAAAAAGTTGTCCAGGTATTCCGGTTTTGTTTTTTCTCTGTTCCTTTTTTTTGAGTGTGAGCGGGTTGTTCTCCACGGAACCTATGGAAAATCCCTTTGGAATCATGATTTCCGGAGTGGGGGTAGAGAAACGTTTGGAAATTGCCCGAAATCTCGGTGTCACCCTCTATCGCCCCGGTGTCGCCATTTTTACCGAGACCTGGAACGGGCGGAACGAAGAGTGCGAAGCGGCTCTGAAAGCGGGTTTAAAATTAGTTTTGACGGTTCGCAATGGCAAAGGGCCTGGAAAACCATGCACCCCGCCAGCCAATATTGCAGAATACAAGAAAACACTGGGACAGATTCTGGAAAAATATCATCCGGAAGTTCTTGCCATCGAAAACGAGGAAAATTCACAACAGCTATTTTATTCAGGTTCCCCCGAGGACTATCTGAAGCAACTGAAAGCGGCAGTTGATGTGGCCCGCCAGCATGGAGTCAAGTGCACGAATGGGGGACTGGTGTGTCGTCTGGTAGCACTGCTTATGGCCGAAAAGTATCGCGAGGAAGGCAACGTCATGAAGGCGGAGGAAATTCTCAAACAAGCCCTCGACGAGAGAAAATATCGAAAGGCTCTCAACACCCCCCTGGCCAAAAGTCAGATTGCCCGAGGTCGGACTCTTCTCGCCGGTTATAAAACTACCGGAATTGATTTCGTAAATTTCCACTGGTATATTCCCAACGCGTTCTTATTGAAGGAAGCTATTGCATTCATGAGGCAATCCACCGATCTTCCGGTCATTTTGAATGAGTTGGGACAGCAGAAAAGCACCGACCCGGCCGAAGTGGAAACCTTGATGAATGTGATCGTCCAGGAAAAAGTCCCGCTTGCCGTCTGGTTTTCCACAGACATAAACGCCTTCGCTGAAGCCAGGGGACTCATCGAATCGGACGGAACCCTTCGGCCAAACGGGATACGTTTCCAGAAATTCCTTCAAACTCATTTCGGCGTTGGAAAATAGATTTTGATGTAAATAGACAACTGATCTCGTTCAGGATGAGCTGTAGAGGGACACCTGCCCGGGGGATGGTTTTTTTCACGGGAAATTTTTTCAAGCCAGGGTTAATGCCAACCGGAGTTGAGCAGATCTCGTCCTCCTTGTCACCCCTCGCACAAGCTCGTGATGAACAAGGAGTTCGAGACAGATGCCCCTTCGGGGCACTGCTCAACTCCGTGTTGCCTCTTCCAAATAAAGGTGAGTTTTGCAAATGAGCAAGAATGATTTAGTACCATGGGCGCGAGGCCCATTTGAACTTATTAGACATGCAGACGGACACTTAAAAGATGCCGGGGATACAGACCGTCGAATAGCCTTAATCGGATTTGATAATGCAATCGAAGTTTGAATAGATGTTTTTATAAAACTGCATCCTAAACTTCGTGGCGGTGTTGGACTGCGTAGCGAAGATGTAGAAAAAGCAACTCGGAATTATCATACTAAAATAGAGTGGCTTGATAGATATGTTGAAGCCAATGATTTAGAAATCCAATTCTTGATTGAAGAAATAGTTTGGTATCACTCTTTACGCAACGAGTTGTATCATTCTGGAAATGGCATGGTTCCAGAAATGCATGTTTTAGAAGGAGCAAGAACTGCCGCATTAGCTGTATTTAGCACTTTATTTAAGACGGATATTAGCCCAATGTTGGGTGATGATTCTAAAAGAAACAAACCTACTGAAAAGATATTATTTGCCGCTCAAAATGATGAAATGGAGTTATTGCGGCTGTTTATTGAATTTGAACGGGCTTTAGAAATGACTCTTAAGAGTATTTCTCCTAAACCAGATACGCGCCCACGAGCGGCAAGGCAAATGTGGGAAGAATATAAATTGCTGACTAAAACTCCTCCTGAATGGGATGTGGTTGTTCAAAAGGTAATGCCGATACGCAATTTAATTGCGCATGGGCAATCGGATAAAATAAAATCCAATGAAGTGGTTGAAGCATATTTACAACTTATGGAAGTCACAGATGCAATTAAGGCTTCTGTTAAAGCAACTGAAGCCTTAAGAACAGATAGAAAAACAGGCTCTTAACAGCGAGCGGCGGCTAATCCGCATAAGCGCTAATTTAAGCCAAAAACATCGATCAGCAAAGGAACTTAAAAACTGTGGACATCGCACTTAATTCGGTGGGATGGTGGTGTCTGACCAGAGAGATTCTTTTTCTGTGGCTGTTTTAGCCGTCTAGAATAGGAGTTTTCAGAGCTTAAAAGTGTATTTTTTTGCATCATTTTGGATTCCGTAATGAAAGAACGCGTGATCGGGGCTTAATTGTTTAAAGTGTGGACTAATAATTGTTTCAGGTCAGGACTGCGCTGAAAGTTAGTTGTGATAAAAGTTGGGATCTTGGTATTAAGCTTCGGACGGACTTTTTAGGATTGTATCGAAAACTTTGATTAGTTAAAAAGCAAGAATAAAAGCACGGTTTTTCAATCAAACCGTGCTTTTGGAGTTCTATTTTTGGCTTAAAGTGTATGCTTTATACGATTTTCAGGATTCAGATTCCTTAACCGGGTTTTGCGTTCCATTGCTCCCCAAAGGCCTGACTTTGCAATGTCATTGCAGCCTGGTGGTCTGAGAGGCCTGTCCCGGCGCATCATTCCAGGGGACCAGTTTCACGGTGACATGGCGATGGTAACCCTGATCCCTGTCCGAGTAACGGAATTGCTTCCAATACACGGTATAGCCGGCTTTTCTGATCTCCAGATTGAGGTCCCTTTTGGGCATGCCAAGATATTGGAAATGTCCCTTTGCATCTGCGGTACCCTCGCCGAGGATCGTTTTCTTGTTCGTCTGTGAATCCCGGTAGTAAACCACAATCCGGCATTCGGCGCAGGGCTTGCCGTTTTCGAGAACCACCTGCCCGGAAAGGCTGCAATTGGATTGGAGCGCAAAATGCTCTCGTACCATCTTTCCGTCTTTGATCTGAATCTTCTTGCTGATGGCGGCTTGCCCCTGGGCATGGATCTTCAGCGTGTAAACGCCGAATGCCAGATTGGCGATGGTGCAGGGCGTTTCCCCTTTCGGCACATTGTTGAGATAGACCTGCGCCCCTGCCGGCTCGGTAGTGACCGACAATTGCCCGGTTGACTTGGCGGGCATCGGGGTCGGTTTTTCAGGCTTGCTGCCATCGGCTGCATTCAGGTTGCCGCCGATTTCCAGAGCCTTGTTGAGAATGCGCAACTGCGCGCTGCTCTCGTCCTGCTGCATCTGTGCCAGGTTGAAACGCATCTTGTCGGTGACCGCCTTCAACACGAATCGGAACTGTTCGAGGCAGTCCGGGGCCGCCTTGGCCCTGGTTTCAATAGTCAGGAGCGTCTCTTCGATTGCCGCATATTGTTGCGCTTCCATCAGGTTGCCCAGGTAGGCCCGGACTTCACGGCGGGTGCGGTCGAGAACGTGCTGCTGATACTGATAGTCATGGGTCAATTTTTCGAACACCCGGCTGTTGCTCCGGATCTTCTGCATGTAAGCGGCAATATCGCGCAGCGAGCGATTGAGCGAAACCAGCGAATTGATTTTCGCCGCAATCAGCTTCTTGCTACCTTTGAGCGACAGACTACACTTACCGCTGGCATCAGTTTTCCCAGTACTGTACAAGCCTGGAATACCTGTGTGATCGACCTTAATTTCCTTGGGAATCCGGTTCCAGGCCGTGACCACCAGACGCAGCGATTTCTCGTCGGCGAAGGTGACGCAGGCTTGAGCATTGGCAACCGGCGTGCCTTTCGAGGTGACTCTGATTGTCGCCGTGGTGCCACTCTTGTCGATATCGACATCAGCTGCGAGCGAGGCCGGTTCATCCGTCCAGACGGGCATCTCCGGGTCGCCCAGCAGGTTCATGCCGAATATCAGCCAGCGATACGAGCATTCACCCTTGCTGGCTTCTGGAATATATCGCATCCTGGCCCGGGTCACAGCTTCCCCGAGATGATTTGAAACGTCCTTCGGGTCCTTGATCAGCAGATTGAAAAAATCCTTGATCATCAGTATCGAGCCGTAATATCCCTCGTTGCCGGCTTGAAACCACCCGAAGCGGCTACAGGCCCAGTAGGCGACCGCACCGCCCTTGGGGGCCGTTAGGAAATGCTCTGATAGACAATCTGTGTCGAAATAGTTGGTGTTGCACGACATCGCCGCATAGATGAAGGGAAACGAGTTGGCGAGCTGATCGGCATACTCAAGCTTGAAGATCCCGCCAGCCATGAACCCATCTGGATCGCCGTGCGCCGTGACATAGACGAAATGCGGGCTGGTCTTGGTCATCGCGTCCCTGATGTCTTCTGCCTTTGCGCCATTCTCTTCTGTCATTTTGGTCTGGGAAAAATTATTGAAACACTCCCGGCCCATGATATCGATATCGTTCTGACCTTTGGTCATGCAGTTCAGATTACCGCCAATCAGCAAAACTTTCTTAGCCCAGTTGGGGGGCGGGTCCATTTCATACTTCAATACCTTCTCGACAAAGGTCGAAGCTTCTTCCGCTGAATCAACCGAAGCGCGGCCCAGGTAGATTTCTGGAGCCAGATTGCAGTTATCCTCTACTTCCCCGTAAATGCCATTGTTGTTGCCGTCCCAGGTGCCGTCGAAATTGGCGTAATACAAATCGCTGGGGATGTTCTCGCCCATCGAAAACGACGACTTGATATAACGAGCTGGAATCATCGCCCCGTCCTTGTCGGCGGTATCGCCGCCCAACAAAACCCACCGGGTATTCCAGGTGCGCCAGGCATCTTTCAGAAAAGTCCTGATCTTGGCTGCCTTGTCGCCAGCTGCATCTTTATAAAGGCGCTGGATGTCTTCCAGGGTCATGACCTTTGCAGGCACGCCTTTGGCAGTTTTCCAGTCGGCCAATTGTTGAAAGATCGCAGCATACCGCAACGGTGTTACGATTACATACTCGGCATGGTCGGGCGTCAGCAGCGAAGCCGCCGGTTGATCTGCCCAAACCGGCATCAAGAGAAAGCAGAAAACCAACAGGGCGAACAGGATATTCTTCAGTTTCATTACTTCCTCCCTCGTGTACAACGGGTGAGTCTCTTGATCACTTGATAATGAATTTGCTTTTCTGGCTTTAAGTATATCACGCCTTATTTATTCGCGCAAGGAGGGGTGCTGGTCTTGCATATATTATCCCTCGTTAGTTCCATGTTAATTAACCATACCACACAATGCGGCAAGCCATTCCAATGCATCAAACTCCTGAGTAATTTGATCATTTTTAGTCTCAATACCTTTTGGACTCAACCAATAGTAACTTTTGATAAATCTGTCATTATGTTCGGCAAGAATATCAGATGGCTCATGAATGCCATTGGCATCCAGAAACAAAATGAGGTCTATTATTACTTTCCGGGAATTCACGATGTAACCATAAGATAAACCATCATAGACCAGTATGGCATAAAACTTCTCTGTACAACTCCTGAATCCTGCCGGCCAAATGATTTCTCCATAGACATTTACGTTTTTTAGAACAATTCCAAAGTTGAAATACTCCGCAAGAAAACGCATACATCTCAAAGTAACACTCCTCATTCTTTGATTCCTCGTCATCAGAACAAGTCCCCCTCATTCTTGAAGTTTGTTTAGCAGGAATTCTGTAACAACAGATTGTGAGTAATACTTATTACAGGCGAATAGAGTAAACTCCGTAAGTACTTTATGATATCGCTGCAAACTGTCCGCACATATCCACTGTTTGACAAGTGACTGCTCAAACTCCGGGCACAGATTATTAACATAAACATTTTTTCTCATGAATTGGTTCCTCCTTTTTAATCATAGGATATGAGAAAGATACACTTTTATGCTGCTTGCTGGCCTATTGTTTGCACAGTTGTTATGTTAAGTTATTTACTAAAACAGATTTAAATACCCATAGTAAATAGATTCTCTTGTCATAACTACTTGCTGGTCATAATGAATATGTGGATGAAAATCCAATCGGCGATTGTGCGTATGCAAAACACCGGTTGTTCCGATTTTTCCACCCAGGAACCTTTCGTTTTTTGCCAGTTCATTCAATGTTGCGCTCGAAGCCTTGAACATTGCATCGAAAAAAATCTTCTGGGATTTCCATGCAACAGGCCTGAGAATCGAAGGAACCGTAAAGGTAACCAAAAAATATGGAACTGGAAGTAGCTTTTTTCGTTGCCTTTCCAGCCATTCGGTTGTCTCGTGATTTTGACATTGTGGGCAATTCCTGTGACCACAAGAGTGAGGAAGATACTCTGTTTTCGAACATTTTGGACATTTTAAAACCATTTCACCGCTTTCAGGTGTCCGACACCTTGAAATTGAATTTATAGCCTTAAGATGCCCTGGTAGCAAACGTTTTCGATATTTGGATTTAAAAGCATCGTAGTGTTTTTTTATTATATCGCCGACTTCCAGCTTTAAACCCTCACCAAGCCTTAAACCCATGCTATAAACGGTAAACAGAAAAACTCTGTAACATGGTTTTCGAATCGTATTAAGAAGAAGTTCTGTTTCTTTTACGGTGAGAACATCGGGCAAACGTTTGAATACGGGGGGTTTAACTATTTTTACCCAATCCCATTCCTTTTCAAGAACGTGTTTCCAGAAAAATTGAAGTCCGCAACGATCTATTCTGATTTTCAGGGAAAACTCGGTACAGATGCCGCTGGATTTCTTGCTGCCCTTGATACAATCATGGCATCGGATAACGAACTTTCACGTCTGATAACATACGCAAGCATGAGAAGCGATGAAGATACACGTGCCGGAAAGCCGCGTGAAATGGAACAGACCGCGAAAGATCTGGCAGTAAAATTTACTTCAACTACTTCCTTTATGCGTCCTGAAATTCTCGCGCTTGGTGAAGCGAAAGTTATGGGATTTGTTAAAGAAGAAGAGAAACTTTTGCCTTATAAGCCCTGGCTCGAAGATATTCTTCGCTATATTCCCCATACACTTTCTGTTGCTGAGGAAAAAATAGCTGCACAGGCATTAATGATGGCAGACGCATCAGAGAATGCATACAGCATTTTTACGAATGCTGATTTGCCATATCCTGAAGTGACACTTTCTGATGGAACAAAAGTTCGTATTGATGCTCCTGCATACGGCAATTATCGCGCTTCTCCCAATCGCGAAGATAGAATTAAAGTTTTTCAGGCATTCTGGACAGAATATAAGAAGTTTGAGCGAACACTTGGCACAACGCTTTATGGACAGATTAAAGCACACATTTTTAATAAAGAAATCCGCAAATATAATAGCTGCCTCGAATCAGCACTTTTTGACTCAAATGTTCCACAGACCGTCTATAAGCAGTTAATTGCCGATGTTCATGCTAATATGCCCACTCTCTACAGATATCTTAAACTTCGCAAACGCATGATGGGTCTGGAAAAGCTTGGATACGAGGATCTTTATGCTCCAATAGTGAAGGAAGTTGATCTGAAATATACTCCTGAAGAATCAATCAAGCTTGTCATGGAATCATGTGCTCCTCTGGGCAAGGATTACCTTACAGACCTCCAGATGAGTTTCGATAAGCGCTGGGTAGATTTCCTTCCGACCACAGGAAAAAAATCAGGAGCCTACAGCACAGGCGTTTATGGCGTTCACCCTTATCAGCTCCAGAATTTCACAGGACAATATGATGAAGTTTCTACAGTAGCCCATGAGTCTGGACATTCTATGCACACATACCTTTCTGATAAGAACCAGCCCTATGTAACACATGACTATAAAATCTTCGTTGCTGAAGTAGCATCAACTCTGAATGAAAATTTCCTTCTGGATTATATGCTGAAAAACACTAAAAGCAACTTTCTTCCGGATCTTCAAAATATCCAATTGATCTATTGAAAGATGCAGGAGTTGATATGACAACATCAGCACCTTTTAATGCAGCCATGAAGCAGATGAACACAATCATGGACGAAATGGAAAAAATCCTCGCCGAAAATCCGAAAAAGTAATACATTTTATTTAAAAACCGAATAGAAAAACTCTCCAGGCAGAGTATGTCTGGAGAGTTTTTCTATTCAGATCCTGGTGTAGTTAACGTTTTACTGAGCCTTTTCTGCAATATTCTGGACACCCATCAGTCTGATAGATTGAAGATCTTTTGAAGCTTCAAATTTACCTTTGAATCTTTTGTATCTGTGCTGTGGATCTTTGATTGCTTTAACAAGTCCGTCCCTGTCTAATGTGCAATTTTTGGTTGGAGTCATGAATTCAACCGGGCAGGCATATTTATCGAAACTTAACATGGAGGTAACGTCAATGCTCTGTGCGTTTGCCTTGAGATAGGCGTCTACATTCTTGATAGCGTCTGCAGAAGCATCCTTTTCAGTAATAGTATAGTTTGTAACTCTGACAGTCAAACGTTTGATTTCAGTGATCAAAGGCATGTCAGCATATTTTATAAGAGCTCCGAAACCCTGCCATACCTTGTGTGTAGCGAGGTCAAGGACTTCGAATGATGCTTCGAAGGCAATTCCTCGGACGTGACTGGCGGATGCGTCTCTGGCCATGACGGCAGTTGATGACAACAGCATTGCAACAAACAGAACTGTCATAATGATTACACGTTTCATAAAATTCTCCTTTAATGTTTTTTTCAGGCTAATATCGTCATCAAAACTTAGCTTTTTGATTGACCTTGGTGGATTTCGGGACTGCACCAACCAAAGACTCAGGTGCTTCAGAATTTTTTCGATAACTGATTTCTCTTCTATAAAACTGATGATCTTCATCGAACCATTGCATTTGGGACACAACAGCGGATCTACCTCATAAATTTTTTGAATAAGTCGTGCCCAATTTCGCCGGAACTCTTTACCTGTTAATAAAGATTCACTGATGGAAGGTAAAATATTGTCAACACCCTCTTTTTCTCTTTTCCCGCGTGAAACATTACTATAATAACCATAATACCTTATAGTCTGCTGTCTTGGGTTGGGAATATGCGAACAAACTGCGGCAAGCCATTCCAATGGGCCAAATTCCTTGGTAGTTTGACCATTTTTTGCTGAATAAACAGAATCTCGGAGCAGGTTTAATCCCTCGTGTAAGGCAAACCTTCTGGGTAGGTATTGTAATGGGAGTTTTTTCAGCACTTCCAGGTACAATTATTGTGTCTGCAAAACCGGAATTTATTCTGAGAATGTTTCTCCAGGAGCCCGAAGTAATTACAATTGGAAGTCATTATTTCAGAATAATCGCAATCGGATATATCATGTTTTCAATAATGTTTGTCGGAAACGGTGTAATAAATGGCTCTGGAAAAACATTTGTTACCACTTTAATTTCGCTGATTGCCCTTTGGGGGATCAGAATTCCCCTTGCAACCTATCTTTCAAAAACAACCATGCAGATAGAGGGAATCTGGTATTCAATTGTTATCAGTGCCTTTATTGGAATGTCGCTCAGCCTGTTGTATTACGGTGGCGGACGATGGAAAAACTCAGCAAAATTCCTTAAAAACTGATTCACTCGAAGGCTTAGGTCTCTTCCCGGACATGGGGCGATAATCGTCACTGCCAAAATCAAGAATTTCACAAGAAGTATAAAAATTGAAGCACTGAAATACTTAATCAGCGCATTCTTGTCTTGTTGTTAAAGCTATTGTCTATTAATCCCAGGAAATCTCCAATTTGGATATAAAAACATCGAATGATGGAAATTCCTGGGATTATCCTTTTCCAGCAAAATGCAGCCAGAATTTTTGAAAGAGTTTCCAAACTTCATTATAATGTAAGAAAAAAAAACATTTCGTAAAACTACTGCCTTGCTATAAGGTTTTTCATTTTCTTAGCAGTAAAATTTTATTTGGAAATGGACTTATTATAATGCGGGCTATTTAAGAAATTACATTTCAAACAATTTCGGAACTTTTCTGAAACATCTCCCTGTACTTTTCCACCGCAAAAGGTTGCAGTTACTTCTGCACATCTTTGTCCACCATTTGGATAAGCCGGACACTGTCCTAATTCAGTAACCTTTGCACCATTTTTTTCTCTGCCGCATTTTTTAAATTCCCAGCAATTCAGCTTTTTGCCTTGATCTTTTTCTTCCAATTTTAACATTGCTATTTTCGAAAAGAGACCCTCTGAAAGCAAAGTAATTTCTTTGGAATTAGCTGAAACAAAGGAATTCGCATTTTTAAGATATTCTGCAGATCCTGTCACCAGGGAGATTCTTTCAATAACATTTCCAACGTAAGTATTAAATTCTTTCAGTAAAGAATTGGTTTTATTTACATTCATATTAGCATGCGAAATATTACCTGCAATATTTTTCGTCACAGTTGATTGTTCTTCAAAGGAAACAGTTAACGAGGAAACGATCCTGTTTATCTCTTTAATGACCAGGGAAATTTTTTCTACACAATTTATAGCATTGGTAGAGGAATTTTGGATGCCAGATATTCTCTGTTTGATTTGTTCAGTTGCGAGAGAAGTCTGGTTTGCTAAATCTTTAATCTCACCTGCGACTACAGCAAAACCCTTCCCAGAGGAACCTGCTCTTGCGGCTTCTATGGTTGCATTTAAAGCCAGGAGATTTGTTTGAGAAGAAATAGAAGTGATTGTTTCATTTACCTTTCCAATTTCTTTGGCAGCTAACCCCAGTTCTTTCATCAGAACAAGGATTTCACTACCATGTCTTCCTGCTTCATTTGTGATATTCCTCGCATTTTCAGTATTTCTTGCAATATCCGCGATCGTATTACTCATTTCCTCTGAAGCTACAGCGACAGAAGAAATTTCTTCTGTAATTTTTTCAATACTTGAGAACATTATTGCAGCGCTACTTGCTAAATTATCGGAAAACAGTTTAACTTCTTTGGATTTTTGAAAATTATCCTCAATTTTGTTGTCCATGTTTCGAACGATATCCAGAAACATATTGGAAGAATAAGAAATCACTTGAGTTGCATTTGAAAAGTCCTTGAAAATATTTATCAAATATTGAATCATTTCAGATTGAGTTTGCATGATAAAGTTTTTTTTATCTGAAGTTTCTTTTACTCCCGATAACAAATCACCGTTATTAACCTTTTTTGATATTTCATATAAAGCAATCATGGAATTCTGGATTTTCGCAAGGTTTTGAATCAAACCAGAATCTTTTAAGTTTGGATCAATATTTTCTTTTATTTCACCTTCAGCAATCTTTGCGGCGAAATCAGCTTGAAATGTGATTCGGGAAAATGCTTGAAAAACAGCTTCAGAGAGCTTTCCCTCAATATCAACTTCGTGCATTGCCTCAGAAATGATTTTTTGATCAGGAACATCATTTTTTCCAAGATTGGAAATGATTTCGGATAGCTTTATCATGGGATTATAAAAACTTTGATAGGTAATTCGAGATAAAGTAAAAAGGAAAACCACTCCTAGTGCTGCAAAAAGAATAAAATACGAAATAACTCCAAAATAAAAATAATCTACGGATAATGCTCTAAGAAAAAATGAAGCGAAAGTTGAAAAAGACAAAAGTGTAAGGAACATGATCCCAAAAAAGAAAAAAATTTGTCCTCCAAATTTACTATTCTTAATGTTAACCATCAGATTATCCATATTGTTAATTTCTCCTATTTCATTTCTTTTATTAATGCATATTTAATTCTGCTATTACCGCAATGATAGTTTTGTAAAGCAAGGGCTCATTTAAGCACATTTTTATTTATTGAGCAAGGAATATTGATTTTTAGATGGGAATCTCGGAGAAAATTCAGCAGTATTCAAAAAAATGATTGTTTCAATAAAATCAGAAGCAAAAATCAGTGTTACCAATGATTTGCGAAAAAACTCATAAGCAAATGCTTATTCTGAAAGAATGATAATATCTTTGTAATTTGTAGAAATAATAAATTTACATTTACGAACATTCATCATAAAAAGCGAATTAAAATTCTAACATCTTTTGTTATTGCATGCTTAGGAAATATTTCACTTGTGGTTCAGGTTTTGATATTGGTTTGATAGCTTTCTGAACAGAGTTGCTTGATCTGAAGAAGCGCATCTGTTGTCGGAAAGGCTTTTGGCAGACGATTTGCTTGAAAGATAGGAAAATGGGTAATGAACAAATCGAGATAGTTCTGCTTGATTAAAGTTCGCTGAAAATGGTAGTTTTTAATTTCGAGTGAATGGAATGATCTGTGCTATTCAAAAATTGATGGAATGCACGTAGAATACGAATCTTGGCAGAGAAATTATATCCGGAAGATTATGCACAATTGGTAAGCGTCAAAATAGCTACATCTTTTTTACATGAAGATCTTCTGTAATAATAGTGTATCAAAAATTTCAAGGAGATGCACTATTTATGATTACTTCAGAAAAACCTGCGCATAATTCTGAATTCTGGAAGAAGCATGTTTTTTCATGGAAACAAATGGGAATTTCTCAGAAGGAATATGCAAGAAGGAACGATCTGAAATCAAA
>JADFZL010000008.1 GCA_015232575.1 Candidatus Rifleibacteriota bacterium | reverse complement strand
ATTCCAACAAGTAGAGCGAGAGTGTTCAATGGCAGGAGTGTTTTCCATGTCGCATGTTTTTAAACGGAGGATTCGCCAACTTGTCGGTGAACCTGACTCCCTTCGGTCGCAGGTTACCTCCTTGTTGGCTTTCGGAGGAATATGTGCGATCTAAGCGATGAAAATTTATTAAAATATTACCATTGTTACAAACAACTTGTTCGTTTGCATCAGGAGTTTGAATTTGGCAATAACCCCCCAATTCCTGAAGTATTTTCCGAAAAATTGTGCAGGTCAATTTGTAATTTTTTGCCATCACACACAAGAGATTATGATGCCTTAAATAATAATGAGAAAATAGAAATAAAAGCTACAGGCACAGACAGAGGAACAACTTCTATAAATCTCACCAGTGAATTTGATACAGTTTATTGGTTAGTATTTGATTTAGATAATGACAACTTAAATATTACAATAATACCGAAAAAACCTGCCTGTAAAAAATGAAAAACGATCAAATATTACCCTTTCAAAATATTCATCTGGCTGTAAAAAAAAGAGCATTTCATCTAAATACTAATACAATATCGGAGATAGGTTAATGACAGTTTGCCGCATTTGCAATAAGGTTTTAGATAACTGGCTTGAGGCAGAAAATGGAGAAAAATTTTGTTCTGAAAAATGCTTTAAAGAAACTTGTCCAAAATGCCATGCCTGCCACTCACCCATGCAACAGTGGCAAGAAAATAAAGATGGTTTAAAATTCTGTTCTGAATCATGCTCAATGACCGCTTGGCCAAAATGCTCTATTTGCTCAAAACCTATGAACCAATGGCATACAGATGAGGATGGAAATAAATTTTGTTCAGATGAGTGTTTCAGTCAAACTTTCCCCGTTTGTGATTGTTGTGGGAAAAAGATGAAAGAGTGGATTACATATGAGGACGGGAATAAATACTGCTCCGAGGAATGCGCTAAACAATCATGGCCAACATGTACAGCTTGTGGCTCTCCAATGAACCAATGGAGAGAGACAGAAACTGGTAAAAAATACTGCTCAAAAGAATGTATTAGTACAACGTGGCCAAAGTGTGATGTCTGTTCCGAGCCAATGCAAAATTGGTCTGAAACAAGGGACGGAAAGAGATTTTGCTCCACTAAATGCGCTGAAAGCCTTTTACCTACTTGTGATTGCTGCGGTATTCCAATGCAAGAATGGTATGAGAACAACCATGGGTTATTTTGTTCTAACCGTTGTTCCGAAACAGAGCAAAAATGTAAAGATATAATTTCAAGGATAGACGTCGGTTTAGCTTCTGCTGGAGCGGCTGCAAATGCCACTCAATATGCTGAAAATGTTGTTCTCGGTGCGGAACGCGGACATGGCTTTGCTGCAGAAAAGGCAAATCATCTTTATGATAAGGTAACTGGTAAAGAGGCAGAGTTAATTGGCGGAGATAATGTCATAAATGGAGCAGACCGCTTAGTTGATGGAATTGAAATCCAGACAAAATATTGCAGAACTGGATCAAAATGTGTAGAGGAATGTTTTGATGATGGAAAATTTCGATATTTAAATAGTCGCGGCGTACCCATGCAAATTGAAGTGCCATCAGATAAATATGATGCTGCAATTCAGTCAATGAAAAATAGAATTTCTAAAGGGCAAATACCAGGCATTACAGATCCAAATGAAGCTGAAAATATTATTAGAAAAGGTTGTTTTACCTATGAGCAAGCTCGAAATATAGCGAAATTTGGAACTATTGAATCAATAACATATGATGCTGTCAATGGGGCCGTGGTTGCAGTCGGTGCAATGGGGTTGAGCGCGACAGTAACTTTTGCATATTCTGTTTGGTCTGGTGATGATTTAGACTCTGCATTGCAGCAAGCTTGTTCTTCAGGTCTTAAAGTCGGTGGTGTTGTTTGGGTTTCAGGAATACTTTCATCACAGTTAGGTCGAACAGGTCTTGAAAGTGCTTTGCGAAGTGGTACAGGTGTAATTGTAAAGCAATTAGGCTCAAAAACCTCTGCTCTTATAGCTAATTCTTTAAGTACATCTGGTAAGGCTATTTATGGTGCGGCGGCTATGAATAATGTTTCTAAATTAATGAGGGGAAACATAGTCACTGCAGTTGCAACAACAGTTGTTATTTCAAGTGTTGATATTTATCGAATATTCGATGGTACAATTTCTGGCGGGCAATTATTTAAAAACGTTACTACAACCGCTGCAAGCGTAGGAGCTGGTACCGCGGGCTATTTTGGTACTATTGCTGCGGCATCGTGGGCCTTTGGACCAATAGGTGGAATAGCAGGAGCTATCGTGGGGGGCATTGGCGCTGTCGTAACAGGGACAATTGGCACTAGCGCTGCCAAAGCGGTTCTTGATGAGTTTATTGAAGATGATGCAGAGAAAATGTTTAGAGTGTTCAAAGAAGTATTGACGGAACAAGCGGCAAATTTTTTATTAAATGAAACTGAAATTAATGATGTTAGTAAAAAAATAAATGACATTGATTTTGGAGATGAAATGCGGAATATGTATTCCTCTTCAAATCGCAAGTCATATTCTGTTTCAATAATAAAACCAATTATAGTTCGTGTTGTGGCAGATCGAGATTTTGTAATATTCCCATCAAGTGATGAAATATTAAGTGGTACAAGGAAAATTATTGAACAATTATAATACCAAAAAAAGCTAACAAAAACATGCACTCGGACAAAATATAGCTGCCCCGGTTTGCTATGCAGCTTTATTTTGTCGTTGATGTTAAGCGTTGTCCTTTTAAATTACAGGAGATTTCAATGGTAGAAAAACCTGATACTGAACAATGAAGAAGAAGTTTATTAAAGGAGAAAAATATGACTAAGAACTATTGGCAAGAACTTAAAGTAGAGGAAAAAATTCGTGAAATCTTGGGTGAAGTTGAAATTAGAAAAAAAGGCGATGGATCACCACATCATTTTGGAAGACCATACATGACTTGCTACCAGATTGCTATCAAGTTCAGGGAAAAATTTCCAAATGAGTTCAAAATTTTTAATGACAACGGCTTTCCGATCGGAGGAAAAGGCACGAACCAACACAACTCTTTCCCACAATACATTGCTTTACAATTATCAAAAAAAATTGATGACCTAGGAGGAATAGAGGGAAGATTTTTGTCTCATGAATCCTTAGAAACACTGCGATACAAAGATAATAATGAGCTTATTGAATTTTCAGGAACTAACTATGAACCATCAATTTTCCGTTTAAAATAATGTAACAAGAATATTTTTATGAGCAATAGAAAAAGTAAGCTTTCAGCTTTCTCATAAAATTTACAAAATTTGGGGCAGACACATGAGCGATTTTTGTACTATTTTGATTTTGAAATACTTTTCCAAAGCCAGCAAATTCAATAATTATGTCGAAATGTCTAATGAGTATGAACTAAAATATGGGGGTGTTTACCTATAAAGCTTATGAAAAAAACATCTCTAACAATTGCGTCAACGCGGACAATGACCGCCGTTGGCTGTCACGTGCAAAAGTCGGATGGCAATCTCTGGTTTCGTTGGGGATGGAGGTTTGGGCAATCGGATAGTAGCTGCCGAAAAGGATAACGAGGTCGCAGGCTTTTGAGAAGAAATTGTTTTGGATGGCGTAACGGCTTTGGCAAACGAAGGATGGTTATCCTCAGAGGAGGATTGATTGCCGAATCGGAGGGAAATGGCTTAGGACAAAGAGCTTTGGATGCGCCTTCAGAGGGATGTGTGATTTTTCACAGCGGATCTTTTCAAGCCAGGGTTTTAACAACAAATCGCTGCAACGGTCGCTTAGCTACGCTGTTGAGCGAAGTGTATATGCAAAGAGAAGGGTGAGTAATGCTTCTACGTGCCTCCTTTAAAAAATACAAAATATCGCATCATTCAACCTGGGATGATTTTATAAGCATTGCGAATCTCCAGTGTTTAAAAAGCATTGAGAATCTCATTGGTAACAATTTTACTCCTTCAGCAGAAAAAGTCTTGCGTTTTTTGAATTTTGATCTCAATGAGACAAAAGTTGTTATTCTTGGCCAAGATCTCTATCCCCAACCCGGCATCGCAACTGGAAGAGCCTTTGAAGTAGGAGGTTTAAACGATTGGGTGAGTTTGAAAAAGAACACCTCACTTCAAAACATTTTAAAATTGCTGCATAAAAACTCCTTAAAGAATACTGATGTTTCTCCAATAAAAGATGTTAGAAAGGCAATAAAAGATTCGTCGTTTTCCATTTTGCCACCCAATTCATTATTTAAAAATTGGGAGAAGCAAGGGGTTTTACTTTTAAACACAGCGCTCACCTGTGAAATTGACAAGCCAAAATCTCATTCAAATTATTGGGCTTGCTTCATGCAGAAAGTCATTAACTTCGTTAAACGAATATCACCAGATGCAATGTGGTTTTTATGGGGCAAAAATGCACAGGTTTTTGGTATGGAAATTGATGGGAAGAAAAAACTAGAGTGTAATCATCCGCGACTAAATTCTCAATGTAAAGGCGATTTCCTATTTGAGAACCATTTTAATATAAAGTCGAAAGTAGAATGGTTCGGGAAAAATGGGTTATAATGTAACTGAGTTAGACCGCGAATTGGTAGTATTATTGATTTTAGGTGGCGGTTCCTCAATGCCCTCTGTGTTAATATAAGGTGAGACAAAATTATTACCGAGTTTCGTGTCTAAAAGTCTGAGGGCGGAGAAAGAGGGAAAATGAAAGCTAAATTACAGAAAAAGAATGATTTTGGTTTTTATCAAAAATCTAATATAAACTTGTATAGCAAGCTCGTGTTGTTTAAGTTTTAAGAGAATGGTGAATTCGTTTACATCACCGTGAAACGAAAAGTAAATATAAAGGAGTTGTGTGAATGCCAGAACTATGTCGTTTTCTCGGAATCGTGATTTATATGTTATACGATGATCATCACCCACCACATTTTCACGCGGAGTATGGAGATTACAAGGTTTCTGTGGAAATTGAAACGGGGATAATCGAAGGCCGATTTCCCCGGCGGGCGTTAAGTGCTCTCATGGAATGGTATGAAAAGCATAAGGAAGAGCTTGCTGAGGATTGGAGTTTGGCAGCGGAGCATCAACCGCTAAAAAAGATCAGTCCGCTGGAGTAAGCTTATGTTGGAATTGAAAAAAGCCGAATATATTGATGGGTACCGGATTCGTGTTCAGTTTAACGATGGAAAAATTGGGATTGTTGATCTGAGTGATTCTCTTTGGGGGCCAGTTTTTGAGCCATTGAAGAATGAGGGTTTGTTCAATGGCTTTACATTGTCTCCCACTCTTCATACTATCTGCTGGGATAACGATGCTGATTTTGCTCCCGAATATTTGTACAAGAAGTTGATCGAGCAAACTGCATTATTGGGGGCAGGGAGGGTAAATTTCTGACTTGGAATTTTACTCGGGGAAGCTTTTCTCAAAGCCTCATGCTTGGACTGTTCGGGGCCCCCGCCTAAGAATTCGAGCTAGTCATTGTTGCAATCCGGGGAGGTTGCAGGAAAGTTTATTGTGATAGGGTTGGGATGCTGGTATTCAATTTTGGATGAGCTTTTCAGGATTGCATCGAAAACTGAACATCTTTATTTTTGTTTTGGATATTTTCGGAGGCGGATTTTTCATTCGTTTTGCTGGATTTTTTTTTGGACACAATCATTTGTCCTGTATGATAGAAATTGGTTTAATTCTCAGGTATGGTTATTACACGAAGCTCATGGGTAGTGATTTCTTGAAATAGAATGTTTTGGATTTTAATCGAAAACCACGCCAACAAGACGGTTGCACCTGACTTCGCAGGTGAACCGCACGTTGTCTGACCCGCTCCAAGTCGGATGGCGAGCTCGTTTCGTTTCAGGGTAAGCGTCAAAAGAGCCCCAGCTATTTATTTGTTTCAGAATATGATAGTAAAAAAAATAGAGCGCCAGTTTTTTGTTCTGGCGCTCTATTTTTTGAGAACTTGAGTTTTATACTGACAACAGTTTTTCTCTGACAACATACTGTGGAAGTAAAGCTTTTTTCTCTTCTGGAGTAGATGCCGCAGGAAGATTTGTGAATAAATATCGCAAATATCCATATGGTTCTAACCCATTGGCTCTGGCTGTTTCAATAATAGAATACAATATTGCCAATGCATCAGCTCCATTCGGACAGCCTGCAAAAAGCCAATTTTTGCGACCCATGGCTATCGGTCTTATCTTGTTCTCCACAAGATTATTGTCTATTCTTAAATTTCCGTCCTGAATATAAACGTTGAGTTCTTTCCACAGATTTAATGCATAATTAATTGCTTTTCCCAAAAGACTTCTAGCTGGTGTTTGTGTTTTGTTTCTATCCAGCAACAGTTTTAATTCTTCAAAAATTGGTTTGGATAATGATTCTCGCAGAGATTTGCGTTGATCTGCAGAAAGATTTTTTTCATCGGCTTCTCTTTCAACTGCATACAACTGTCCGATAAAATCTAATGCTTGTTGAGCAATTCCTGCTTTTTTGCTGATTTTTACCACATCAACAAACTTTCTTCGTACATGAGCAAGGCATGCCAAGTGAACTATTCCGCTCCTGTTGCCAACAAGTTTATAACCGGAATACCCATCTGTCTGAAGATATCCGCTGAAATTCTTCAGAATGTCTTTTGGGATCTTACTTTCTCTTGTTTTGTAATATCGATAAATTATACAGGGTTTGTCCGGTAAACCTCCATAGCAGACCCAGATATATGATTTTGTTGTGTTTGAGCGATTTTCCTCATTCAGCACCTGAAGGGGAGTTTCATCCATTGCAACATATTTACCCATTGTGATTTCATCATGCATCAGCTCAACAATTGTTTCGCATGCTGCAGCAACCCGCAGGATCCATTTGCACATTGTAGCCCGGCTGATATTTATATTTGTCCTTAAAAACTGCTTTTCCTGCCTATGAAGTGGTATTGCATCAAGAAATTTTGCAATAATTTATGTGTGCCAGGAGTCCCGGGGAAACTATTCCCTGTGGGATAATCTGTGGTGGAAGAGGCGCTGTTTTAACTGCACCCTGAGGATCATCAACGCCTTCACATTTTTTACACGCATATTTGTAGCGGATATGGCGCATTACTTTTATTTGAGCTGGCACTATATCAAGTTTTTCACTAATTTCATTACCAATCTTAGACAAGGTTTCACCACAACAACCGCATGTTTTTTCATTTTCCGACAAGTCATGAACAACATCTACACGTGGCAAATGATCTGAAATTTTGCGTCTGCCACGCTTTTTACGAGAGTGTTCCTTTATTCTGATTTCAGGATTGCCTTTTTTTTCTTCAACAGCCGTTTGCAATTCTTCTATTGGAAGCTTCAATTGATATGGATTTTCGACAATGGGCTTCCTGTCAGATTTTTGAGCATGTATTGTCGCAATAAGGAATTTAACCTGTTCTTTAAGAAACGAGATTTCATTTTGAAGCACTTTCGTCTCGTTTTCATAGAAAGATACTTTTTCTAAACCTTTCCAGAATTCAGAATTATGCGTAAGCTTTTCTGAAGTAATCATAACAAGTGTATCTCCTTGAAATTTGTGATACACTATTATTACAGAAGCTCTTCAACTAAAAAAGATGTAGCTATTTTGACGCTTACATTTGATTTCACAACCAATTTACAAATATTGATTAACTCGCTTTGTCCAGGATAGTTCAAATGAAAAATGGGAAATTTTATTGAAGCAAAGGAAAAGGAATGAGTTTGAAGAAAACAGCCCGTATTAAGCAGACGATAAGAGCAAAAAAAGAATTTCCAATTGTTGACTATTCAATTCAACCGATTATAATCTCTGGGAATAATCTATTTTCCAGAGTTATTTCTATTCTTGAACAAGCGCGAGCAAATGTAATAAAAACAGTAAACAGCAATATGATCCTCGCCTATTGGCTGATCGGACGAGAAATCGTTAATGAATTACAAAATGGTGAGCATCGGGCTGAATATGGAAAGCAAATCATCGAAAATTTGTCCAAGAAACTCACTGAAAAATATGACAGAGGTTTTTCTACAACGAATCTATGGTATTTCAGGCAATTTTATTTAGTTTATGCTGACCGCAGTCCTTTAATTCTCCACAAACATTGTGGAGAATTCTCCGATTCAGAAAAACTCCACAAGGCTTGTGAAGAATCTGAAATTCCTCCCAAACCTTCTGGGATTATTGATGATATGGACTTAGCTATTAATAAAGCTTCTAAAATAGTAGGATTCTCGTCATTGTTGAGTTGGTCGCACTATAGAACCCTTACTCAGGTTGAAAATAAAAATGAGCGTTTATTTTACGAAATTGAAGCTGAAAAACAAAACTGGAGCGTGCCTGATCTGGAAAGGCAAATCCATTCCTTTCTTTTTGCTAGATTACTTAAGAGTCGCGATAAGGAAGGATTAATAGCACTTACGAGGGATGGTCAGGTTATAGAAACAACTTCCGATATAATCAAAGACCCGTATATCCTAGATTTTTTAGGGCTTCCTGAATCAAACAAAATACACGAGTCTAAGTTGGAAGATGCTATTATAGAAAACATTCAATCTTTTTTGCTTGAGTTGGGGAAAGGATTCGCTTTTGTAGCTCGTCAGAAGCGCATTTCAACCGAACACAGTGAATTCTATATTGATCTGGTTTTCTATAATTACTACCTGAAGTGTTTTGTACTGATCGACTTAAAAACCGGAAAACTTACTCATCAGGATGTCGGGCAAATGGATATGTACGTGCGGATGTTCGATGATTTGGTTAGAGCCTCGGATGACAACCCAACAGTGGGATTGATTTTGTGTTCAGAAAAGGATAGAGCAATTGTTAAATACTCTGTTTTGAATGAAAATAAACAACTTTTTGCCTCTAAGTATATGTTGTATTTGCCTTCAGAAGAGGAGCTTAGACGTGAATTGGAGCGAGAGAAAAGGATTATTGAACGAGCGATGGCAGACAAATCAATGAAGGGAGTTAAACCAATTGGTGAGGAAGAGAAATAACGCTAAGTCCGCAGTTTTTTTGATTCTTTCCTTATTGCGGATTTTTTGCGAATCGAAAAAATATTTTTTGTTATGGCACAGTTTCAAATGAGTGTTAGAAAATTTAATGATGCTTACGGATTATTCTCTCGCTTTTTTTGTACTGTACATGTGACTTTGGATTCTCTGACAAAGTTAAGGATATTTTGTGAAGCCATGGATATTCACTTTCCAAAAAGAATATTCGGATAAAATACGAAAATCCCGCCAACTTGTCGCTGAAGCCGACAAGCGGCTTAGCTCTATGTTGGCTATCCGGGACTTGGATAATTTTCAAGGCGGGAGATTTTTTTGCGCTTTGTATTGCCTCTCGGTTTGATGGTAGTGCAGATAAGCGGTTTTTCGACGAAATTGTTTTTGTACAAAGATGGTTGGACCCTATATCGGAGGTAATTTTTCATGCCGGATGTTTGCAAACCAGGTATGAGGACGACGAATAGCTTAACCCAACAAGCTGGTTTTGTTACACTTTGGCCGTCAAGACACGGAGGTCAGGTAAAAAATTTACTCTTTTGAAAAGCGTTAGAGTTGTTTTTCTTCAGTTTTTGAGCTTGTTGCGTAATTAACGAATTTGAATATTTATGGCTGGAATCAAACATCAAAAACCTCTTTGACAGGCATTTTCGAGTTTTGTACTTTGAGATAATTTGGAATTGTGCAACAGGCTCTTTTATCATGATATAAGGTGACGATTTCTTTTTTTTTTGCCAAGAATAGATTTTTTATTAAGTTCTGATTTTTGGCTTGTCAGGAGTATCTTTGAAAATGTATAATGAGTGTCGTAAAAAGCGGTTATATAATCTAACTATGCTAGGTGATTGGCGTTAAACGAATTGAAAAATAGAACAATTGAATTGCTTGCCTGATTCAAGAAGGATATATGCCTGTTCCAGATTACCAAAGCTTGATGCTGCCCCTTCTGCGGTTTGTGGCAGAAAAAAATGTTGAGACATCCACAAGCGAGGCCGTAGAAGGCTTGGCGAAAATACTGAGCATGAAAGATGAAGACTTGAATGCAATGCTTCCAAGCGGCACTCAGTTTACATTTTTTAATAGAATTAGCTGGGCGGCTATGTACATGAAAAAAGCTTGTTTAATCGAAACCACACGAAGAGGCTATTATCGAATCACAAACGTGGGCATGAACTTCTTAGGACACAGCCCAAAGTTATCAATGTAAAATTGCTTAAAATATTGATTTTGAGATGATGCGAATGGCTACGATGACTATTTATAAAAAAAGAATTCTAAAAGAAATAAGGGGACTTCCTGAATCGGCCATGGAAAAAAATAGAAAAGGTAATTCTTCTTTTGAAACAGGATTTTCTTAACATTCAATCTTGCGAAGATGAATCAGATGAATCTACAAAGCGGCTTCTTGCTTTGTGCGGTTCATGGAAAGATACGCGAACGGTCGATGAACAAATTAGGGATATTTATGAAAGCCGAACATCAATTGAGGAGCGCGAGATGCTAAAATGAAATATCTTTTGGATACCAATATTTGTATTTATTTTCTGAATGGCGATCAGAAAATTGCCAAAAAAATAGGCTCTAAGAGATTGTCCATAACAAACGGATGAAGCAGACTCATTGGGGGCAGCTTACCTTGGGCGTTATACTTCGTTTTATCAGGAGAGCAGAAAAATGAAAAAAAGTATATTATTGTCATTGTTGTTATTATCGTTTATTTTGGGAATTTATGGCTGTGGAAATAAAAATGTTGCCCAGGATGTTAAGATAAAATCTGAATTTTTCACAACAGCTAAGGGATTACCTGGGAATTCAATAACCGCGCTGTCTTATTTTGGCCGCGAACTCTGGGCTGGAACCAAATCTGGTCTTGCCAGACACGATGGAGTTCAGTGGCAGGTACATGTGAAAAAGAATACGAATGTTCTGGGCTCGGAGATCATAGAAGCTTTATACGTCGGAGAAGACGCAATCTATGTTGCAACAGACAATGGTGTCTGTAAATACAATGGAAACAACTGGGCAAGTGTTCTTACTGGATCACGCGCCAGATCTGTAGCAGCAAAACAGGGCGAAGTTGCAATGGCAACTGCACATGGAGTTGACACTTCGTCGGGAGCCGGTACTGTCACTTACAGTAAAGAGACAGCCGGACTTGTAAATGACGAAGTCAACGTAGTTTCTTACGATTCAACAGGCAGACTCTGGGCTGGAACAAACGCAGGAATGGGCGTTCTTTCGGGAAGTGCTTTTCAGAATTTTACTGGACCTGCAAAACAGATCGTCGGAAACTCTCTTGTCGATGTTCCGCCATCGCCACCCAACTGCCAGCTGTCAGGCAATAATATTTTGTGCATAATAAAGTTTAAGGGATTGCTTGCAATTGGTACAACATCCGGATTAACCATTTCTGATATGTCAAATCAGTGGTCATCATTTACTGCTGCTCACTCAGATTTTGTACAGAAGGCGGGAAATATAGTTCAGGAGCAGGTTTCTGGCAATAGTCCGATGCCTGGCAACACGGTAAAAGCTCTGACAGGAGTTTCAGACAGTATCCTGTTTATTGGAACAAACAAGGGCCTTGCAGTCAAAAAAGATAATACCTGGCTTGATGTTTCAAAACATTTCTCAGAAATATCAGGTAAGTCTATTACCGCATTGGCAGCCCAGAACGACGAACTTTGGGTTGGGACACAGGAAGGTCTTTACCACTTCACCGGAATATCAGCTCTGACTGCTCAGAATTCCGAACCAGCGAAGTAAATTCAGACTTTCTGATCCGGGAAGATCCACCAGTTCTGAAATGGAGATTGATCATGTTGCACTTTTCACGAAGGTTTTTATTCTTTGTTTTCATTTTTGCTGCACTTTTTATGTGCTGTTGTCATGCTGAATTGTATGCAGCAGAAACAACTGCTGAAAAATCCCCTTTAGACGGAATTCCGCCTGAAACGAAACTTCTCTTGACTAACCTCGGTTTCGGTGGAATAGCTGGATGGTGTGTCGGATTTACTTTGAAAAAATTTGCAAAGATGGCTGCTTTAATAGTTGGAATTGGTTTTATGGCAGTTCAATTTCTCGCTTATAATCAATACCTTGAAATAAACTGGCAGAAAGTACAGAGCAATGTTCCGCAAGATTCACTGGAAAAAGCTTATGTGAGCGGAATGTCTTTGCTGACTTATAATTTCCCTTTTGCAGGAGCTTTTGCCGGAGGTTTCTGGCTTGGTTTCAAAAGCGGTTAATTATTTTTCAAGCATCGAACTGCTTGAATCTGAATCACCGTTTGTAAATGTTTTTACGGAACTTGCATCAGATGATGAATCATGCGAGTTGCCAGGGTCAGTGCTGACTTCCTGTGAAGTATCAGATTTGTAATCGTATGGAATTACTTTTGAAGTCGAAGCAAGTGATCCGTCAATTTTTATTGTTCCTTCAAATCCAGGCATTGCCTGAACTGAAATCTTTGATGACTTCAGAACAGCTACCCCCTTCAGCACCTTGACGTCAGAAGCTTCTGAATATACAGAAAACTTGATGTGCCCGCTGTTTGCCTCTATTTCACACTGTGGAGATTTTATTGTCAGCGGAAGATTCTTTTCCCCTGAAAAAAAGTCAATATTTCCAGAATAAATTAACAGAAGGTTCGGGTTGAGTACGAAATCACTTTTGCCAGCTATTCTTATTGTTCCGCCCGATGGCAGTTTAAGAGCGATTAAACTGCCAACAGGCATTCTCTGGCGTTCGTTCTGAAGAAGAATACTTTTGTCAGATTTTATTTCACTGCCTATATTTTCAGATTCAAGAATGAGAATTCCACTGCTTTCAGCAATTTTTTCCTGATCATCTGAATCAGAAACTTTTGTTTCTGGTGGCTTTGGAACAGAAAGAGGTTTATTTTTTGTGATAACGAAAATAAACGGAATAATAATTACGATAATCATTATGAGAAAAGGTATTGAATAAAGATTTGACGAAATTATTTGCAGTTTTTCAGAAAGAGTCGCCTGCCCTTCTGATTTCAGCGGTGGAAGCTCCTCTATTTTATTCATTATCTTATCAATATTTGATTTGCAGTCATCTTTTAAATGAGAAAAAAGCATACCTGATCTTTCCGCTATCATATTATAATCGTTAAATCTTTTCATACAGCTTGGGCAGCCAGTTGAATGTTTTAAAAACAATTTTTCTGAATCAGAGTTGACGTTTTCGATGATGTCGGAAATCTCATCATCGGAATAACAGCTCTTTGATTTGTTTTTAAGTTGATTCATTGGCATTACTGCTATCCTTTATCGATTTTCTTGAAGATTCAAGTTGTTGTCTTATCTGATAACAGGCGCGATGTACTGATATCTTTACTGTTCCGATCGGTTCCTCGCAAATCTCTGCTATTTCTTCATAAGTAAATTCAAGTGAATGTTTCAGAAGAAACATAATTCTTAAATTCAGAGGCATTTTTTCAAGGTAGTAATCAACCAGCAATTTTTCGTCTGAAAATCTTGCTGCTTGTGTGTAGTCTGAAGGGTTTGTCTGTAAATCCGGAGAATTGGCAAGAGATGTCTCATTTTTAGTTTTTCTAAAATGTTTCATTGAAACATTGTAAGCAATTTTGATTAACCATGGCCCGAAGTGACGCGACGTATCAAAAGTTGATAATTTGGAATAAGCTCTGATAAAGGTTTCCTGCGTAAGATCATCGGTCAGAGAGTTATTTGAAACCAGGTTTTTAATATACGAATAAACTTTTGGATAATAATACTCAACCAGAGGCCGGAAAGAGCTTTTCTTTCCTCTGAGTACTTCTGTTATAAGTTGAAATTCATCATTTTTTATCGGCAATTTCCAGAATTATCCTTTTTGGATTTTTTTTTTAATTGCTTGCGTATTTATCGGACTGGTGAATTGCCGTCGCCGAGAGGCATTTCCTGAGTTGTTACACCCTGTCCGGGGGAAGATTTATCGGTTGTTGGCGTGGCAACTGTAGCACCCGGTGAAGATTGTTCTCCAGGTTGTGATATTGCAACATCTGGTTGAATTGTGACAATCGGACGGTCAGGTTGAGCCGTTTTTGGAGTATCTGTTTGAATGGGCTTTAACGCAGGCTTTGTTCCGGAGGTAACTTGTTCTTTTATAAGAAGAGAAGAATTCTTCGCGGCATCACAGGCTGGCTTCTGGGCGGTATCAACCTCGCTGGAAACCTCTGACTGTGGAGTCGGAGGAGTCTGTGTCTTTGGAGGAACTGGTACAACTGTATCAGAAGTTTTAACTGTAACTCCGTAATCAGCGTCAACTTCACGTGCCTCAATTTTTGCTACTGATGGCTTTATAATTTGTTTGACGATCTTTGGAGCAACAGTTTTCTGAGATTCCGGAATGTCGGATATAGCCATTGAAGCCTCTCTGGAACTTTCCATAAAGTCAAGTGATTCGCCAGAACCAGGGGAGTTGCTGCCGGGATCTTCTGACGGTTGAGAATAACATTGTTGCAATAGAAACGCGAAGAAAACAGCCCACAAAATAGTCAGCAGCTTTAACTTTCTATTTCTCATATTTCCCTCCCCCATTGCTCTAGCAAAATTGTTTTTCAACAGCTTTTTATTGCACGAATAAATCACGATGCATTTTCGAATATTTATAATTCTCCTTCTTTCATTCTACCCGACAATCATAATTTTGTTAAGACACAGTATGCTGTGAGTGAAGTCTATCGCGTGCCCTCCCTGAGAGCACAAAGTGCTCGAACGCGGGGGAGTGAGTTGGTCGAACAAGTTCAACCGACGAGATGGCTCGCGCTCATCCTCTCTAATGAGAGCACAAAGTGCTCGAACGCGGGGAGTGAGTTGGTCGAACAAGTTCAACCGACGAGATGGCTCGCGCTCATCCTCTCTAATGAGAGCACAAAGTGCTCGAACGCGGGGGAGTGAGTTGGTCGAACAAGTTCAACCGACGAGATGGCTCGCGCTCATCCTCTCTAATGAGAGCACAAAGTGCTCGAACGCGGGGAGTGAGTTGGTCGAACTTGTTCGACCGACGAGAGGGGGCGCGTGCCCCCTCTCTAAAAAGTTAATTGCTCATGATGTCGTCGGCTGACTGTTGGGAGTCTACCGGAGCAAGTTGTTCTGGTGCACTTCCGAGATTGGATGTGTCACTTGCAGGAACATTTGCTGAACCGGAACCAAGCGGTGCTGAATATGTTGCAGGATCAGCAGGCACTGGAATTCTGACATCTCCGCCGGGAAGCTCGCCCGCAACAGCAATTATGTCGTGAACATTAATTTTTCCATCACCATTAATGTCTGCTTTTTTGCGGATATCAGGGTGAACAAGTTCATCACTGAGAACTGCAAGTTCTATTACAATCTGAAGATCCTTGAAGTCGAATTTTCCATCACCATTCACATCTACCCGATTCTTCTTATCGCTGGTTGTGCCTGATGGATCCTGGGATACGTGTTTTGCAATTGCGATAACGTCATCCAATGTTGTCTTTCCGTCTTTGTTGAAGTCGGCAATTTTTCCCAGTGCAGTTTTCGGATTAATTCCATGGATAATATGATTTGAAATTGCCAGCACATCAGTTTCATTTACTTTTCCATCGCCGTTCCAGTCTCCAACCTGACATTCCGGGTCTATCGGGAAAAATTTTCTGGCACCATTCACAGCCTGGGTAAGCAGGTAATAATCGGTCATTGTAATGACACCGTTGCCGTCAAAGTCATACGATTTACTGAACCCTGTTTCACCTTCTTTAATCGGGAAGCGGCCGATAATGTTGTGAAGTATTGCAAGGTCTTCCTTGTCTATGAATCCATCTTTATTCAGGTCGCCAATAATCTTATCGGACTTGATTGCAAGCCAGAGTTCTTCAATTCGTTCATTCTTTCCATCAATTTCAGTTTTTTTGTTGAAAAATTCAACAATTGAGTTCAGAAGCTGGTTTTGTTGTTCGTCGGTGAGGTTTGCGAAGACTTCAGAATTCATAAATGCTTCTACAAGATCTTCGAGCAGCTTATCCATGGATTTTGTAAGAGCAGCGATTTCCTGTTTAAGATGGCGCAGTTTATCAAGATCTGCATCAGTCAGAGGTTTTTTTCCGGAAAGTTCAATGAATTCATCCTGAAGCTTCGAGAGCTTGGTCATGATACTATTCATCTGAGTAACTGCTTCAAGTAATCCCGGCCATGTCTGTTTAAACTGTTCGGCAATTTTTAAAACTTTTTCATTAGCATCTCTAGTTAATTTATCTGATTTGGCAAGGTTTTCATCAATTTGTACAGAAAATGAAGCCAGCGAAGTATTCTGATCATTGTTCAGGCGTATTCCATCTTTCCAGACTGCGTTTGCAACTTTCTGGAAGCTTTCGCGTGTTTTAGTCATGTCGTCAAGGAGTGTTTTGCGCTCTTCGACAATTTTCTTCAGATCTGTACGAAGCTTTGTCATTTGTTCTTTGGTGGGCGGTTTTTTAGCATGATTTTTAATGAAGGTGTCAACCAGCCTGTTTTTCTTTTCAGCATTGGTTACAAGTTTTCCAGATAACTGTTTGTGCTCTTTAAGAAAACCTTTTTTCTGTCCAAAAAAAGTTGCCTGTTTATCATGATTTTTATCAGCTTCAATTTTGGCTATGACCCACTTGGAGTCTTTTGTGAACTCATACGCATGCTGATAAACTACAGATGCTTTTACATATTCTCCGATTGACTCATGTGAATTTCCCTTGGCATCGAAAACAAGCGGTTTATACTCTTTAGCAAGAGTTTTGTCTTTTGCGGTATTCAAAAATTTCAAAAAATCAGCTGATTCGTTAATTGTGAGGGCAAATTTTCTATCTTTGTAAAGTCTGTTGATCTTGTTCATCCATGTTTTTGCGATCTCTTTTTCGCTTTTTTCAGGAGGCAAAATTCCAATTGGCGGTGCTACAACAGGATCAGACGCTATTGGTGGTATTCCGATTGATTCAGTCGCACCATTAGAGTCCTGGGAAAACCCAGGCAGAGCTGTAAGCACAAAAAACGACGCCACGAAAAGAAATCCGAAGAAAAGCTGCTTCTTCATAACATGACCTCCATGGTTAATTTTTTACTCTTCAATTATACTATGCCTTGAACATCATAAACAGTTTCATATTTTTTTTTTATTTTAATAGCATAGGAATTTTCATTTTTAGTTATGCATGTTTCCGAAAATAAAAATATGAATTCCTTAATCTGCGTAATCTGTGAAATCTGCGGACAGCTTTTATCTTTTATCTTGAAAATAGTTGAATTATTTGCTGAAACTGAAATTCCAGTTCGACAAACCCAGATTCAACGGAGACAGGAAGAATGCAAGTCTGATCGGCTTGTTCGAAGACCTGGGATCGTCATCCTGTAATACAATTTCTACAAAAAGATGTCTTGATAAAAAAGGAGAATCAGCCAGCATCTGTTCCTGAAGAAGCATGAGTGATCTGAATGTTTTCATTTTCGGAACTGCAAACTTCGAAATTTTGTCAGGCTGGTTCTTTTTTTGAAAAACACGTGTCACACAATACTTGCTGTTTGGAAGTGCGAGCATTTTAAATGTTGCTGTTGATGTTTCAGAAAGTTTGAATACTATTTCAGAGCCGAAAGTGATCGAAGACGCATCCGGAAAAGTGTCTGCCGCACTGATCATGCGAAGAATCGAATTTCCGGATGAATCTTTAACAGTGACATCAAGCGAGGCAAGCAGATCTTTTTTAACGGCACCAAACAGATCACTTGCTTCTTTGATGGTCATAAGAAGCCCTGTTCCCTTTACTGATTGTTTTATCCCGGATGAAAAAATATTCTGCATGAGCATGAGAATGAGAGAAACGACGAGTGAAACGACAACAATTTCAATAAGAGAAAATCCACCTGTTGCTCTAATGCCCATGAATTTAGGCCTATTCTGCATGATTGATTGGTTGATGTTCATCACAAATCTCTGTTAAGAAAAAAGACTGATTCATGAGTGTGCTTTGGAATGCCAGAAATCGCAACTTCACCCGGAAAATTCCATCCGACCTTTATTGTCAGCTTATAAAACTTTCCCGGAATATTTCCGCTTGCTCCTGTTACTTCCTCAACTTCAATCTTTCTGGATGCAAAACCCTCTGAAAGAGGCGAAACAAGGAAAAATAGATTCAGCCCGAGCAGCGAAATCTTTCTGGGTTCAACTATTGTTGTATCGCCCAGGTCAATATTCAGGCTTTGTAACAATTCGGGAACTTCTTTGCCGGTAGTTTCACATATCCGCTTGAATCCAGGAGAAAGATTCAACTGTGTAATCTGTTCGATTATTTCGTTCGAATAATAAGCTGCCATAACCTGATAAATGGAGGTAGAAGTCTCTTTATTTGTTGCTGTAAGAAGATTTACCACCGGGGCAATCGCTATTCCGGCAATAAAGAGGGCAATTACAATTTCAACAAGAGACATGCCGAAAGTTTTGGTTTTCAATCATTTGCTCCTGTAATTTCAATTCCAAGGTCGATATCGTCAAGGCAAAACTGGTATCTTTCGGGGTCTGGAGCATTATATGGGTTAAACCGGGGGTTATATCTGATTATTCCGCCGCCATAAAAACTATTGAAAAACGTCGGAAAATTTTTACTGATCTTCGCAGGACTTGCTATCGTGAAGGCCGCCATTCCGCCGCTTATGTAAATCTGATTTGCCGGAATATTTTTGACTGAAGTATCACTTATTACTGATGCCGGGTTTCCATTTGCTGTAATTGCCGGATTCAAGGCTGCCAGATATGCATGAACAGGTTTTGGATCATAGGGAGTTCGCGGTGAAATTCTGATGTATCCGTCGAGTGCAATTGCAGAGAAAAGAAGTTTCGAAGTTCCATCATCTGCGTCAATATATGGGCTTTCAACTTCTACACCTTTCAGCATCAGGTTTCCGTTTTCCAGAATTAATATTCCCGAACTCTCAAGTTTAATCGGTTTGTCAAATTTGATATCACCTGTTCTCGAAGATGGTCTCTTTATAAAGAAAACTCCGGGTTTTTTGAATGTGTAAAAGCTTCCGTTATCACTCAAAACTCCTGAGTCAATAATAAATTTTGCTTCTTTTGCTGCTGTTGAAAGTCGTGAATCGCTCAGATCAATTATCTTTGTAACTCTTGGAAGCAGACCCCATTTAACAAAATTTCCCGGTTTTCCTGAGGAAGTTTTCTGAAAATGACATTCCAGGAGATTGCCATAGTAAAAAACCTTGTAGTTGAGTGTTCCGACAGATGAACCTGCTCCGGCATTGTGGTGCCAGATTTGAAATGGTGATGGAGGTTGAATGAGACGCCAGGATGGACATGGTGGTGGCGATGGATCGTCTCCGCTGTTCAGATTAAGATTGTTAATTCCGGGAACAACACGCCTGTCGCTGACTTTTCCAATTCCTTTCACATCAAGGCTTTGCCACTTGCTTAAATCAGGTGCAGTTGTTGAATATGCCATAAGATCAAATATTGCGTGAAAAGGCACTCCCATAAAAGATTGGGTTGGATAATGTCCATATCTCGGGCTGACGGCTTCAAATGAAAGAGCGCCGGTTGAATCTGGCGGAATATCTGTTGTGTCGGCTTTGAGAAAATCGAAATATTGTTCGGGAAGAGCAGTCGATGTTTTTGGTTTCCAAATAAAGCAATCCACGTGAGGATTTACGGGAATAGAAGAAAATGGGCGGTACAAATCGAATGGAGACATTACATACCTGCGTATGATTCCCCAGTTGTCAGCTTTAGGTGTTACTCTTCCATCCCAGATTAGTTGGTGATATTCCATGAAGTCAGCAAGTACGAAGCCGACCATCAGTGTCCTTGAGACGTAATGTCTTGAGCCGTAAGGCATCAGCCATGACGACATGCAGTCTGGCCGTTCTACGTAAAGAGAATTTCCGGGATTCGACGGATCTGGTTTGTGCCAGAGTTTTCTGCTTTCGGCACCTTTATCTGTTGGTCCTCCGAATGACGATTCTTTTGTGAAAACTCCGCATAGGAGTGATTGCAGTTCGTCTCCCTTTGACGCGTTGAGGTTGAATTTGTTTGCATTTGTTACAATTCTTGGAGTAGCTACAAGTTTTCCGGTTTTACCTACTTTTGGCCAGCTGAGATAGATGTGCCCTCCGACACCTTCCTGAATAGTTTGCGGATAGGTGTCGAATGGATTTTTAACTACTCCGACAGTTGCAGCAGGGGCATATCCTGCTGGTATTTTAAGGATTACCGGAGCGTTGCGGGTTACATCTGTTCTGCACGATGGATCAGTGCCGGCATTTCCAGGAGGACCGAGAAATATCCATCCGTTTCTGGCAAGAACATTGTTTGTGTCATTCTGAGGTCCAACAGGAGGCGCTGCTTCTGTTGAAAATGTGTCAGTTCCGTTTATTACGACAAGGGTTTTTGGCAGACCATTTGGTTTTGCGGGAGTTGTCCAGGTGTCATAGGTTCCGTCAAAAACATTGGTTACTTCGTTGAATGACTCTGGATGCGGCGTATAAGGTGCGAAAACAGAAAAGCGCGCATAAGGGCCGGGAATCATGCTTACAACTTTATATTGCCTTTTGATTATTGCAGTACGTACAACTCCGCGAAAATATACACGGCATGTAAGTTTGACTTCACCCCATTTTTCAACGGAATCCCAGCCGCCCATGAATGAATAATTTTTAAGAGTTGTTGAATCTGCCGCAGTCAGGTAATCATCGTAAAGCTGGTTTAGAACCGTTTGATATTGCTTCAGGCTTGCTATGAAAGGATTTACAAGAGGCTGCGGTTTGGAAAATTCAAGCCCCATCAATTCACATACCGGATTGTTGCCGGAAATGGAAGTAAGTCTTGAAAGTTTGTCTGTGAATTGAAACTGATAGGAATTTAATATATTCTGATACTGTGCGGCAACTCTCTGAAGAAAAGTCCCATTTATGTTTGGAGCTCCAGATGCAATAACTTTTGTGGTATATGGTGTCTGCGCAAAAATAAACGGAGCAATCGATTTGAATTGTTCTTTGGTTGAATTTGATACAGAGGGTTTTTGGGAACTCAAAGATTGTAAAGATCTGCTCAGGAGGCGTGCGCCGTTTAACGCCAGACCGGAAGTAATCTGGGATATCTCCTCAAAATGCATTCGATCATATTGACGACGTGATAAATAGTTGTATGAAAAAATAAATATGGCAAGAATAGACAAAATAATTCCGACAGTTATCAGAATCATACCACGTCTGTAATTAGTCGCCATGCTTGTTACCCTTGTTTAAATAATACTGAGCGAAGAACACAATAAATATAACACAACGACTCAGGAATTTAATAGTATAGGAATTACTTTTCTCTCCGGTGAGTTATATCCCTTCTGTCGAGATGACAATGAATCAGGGCATTTCCACTCAAGGATGAACTGAACAAGCGAATTAATTGTTAGAGACATTCGAGCATGAAAAAAGCGGAAGGTGTTGAACACCTTCCGCTTCTATAAAAAATGGCTATTAGCCTTCTTTATTCTTGTTGAAGCAGTCTCTGCAGTATACTGGCTTTTCGCCGGTTGGTCTGAAGGGAACCTGTGTTTCCTGACCACATGCAACGCATGTTACATTATGCATTTGTCGCCCATTGGATGCCTTGCGGGGTGGTTTCCTCTGAGAACGGCAGGCTTTGCATCTTGCCGGTTCATGTTCGAAGCCTTTTTCCTGGTAGAACTGTTGTTCCGCAACGGTGAAAGGAAACGTTTTTCCACAAGTCTTACAGGTAATGATTTTGTCTTCCATTTGGATATAACCTCATTCTAAGTTTTGATAAAATACCCTCTCATAACCAAGGGCGATACCGAATTTCCCGCTACAACTCCGGGGAATCGCCGGGACGACGCGATTAACCCCCGACACTGCACTCAGTGAGACCTGACCTGAAAATCAGAAAGTACTATAAAGTAATTCCAAATATCAAGCTATAATGATCATATCAAAGGTTATTGAAATAGTCAATCTATTTTTATTAATAATTTCAACATCTTTATTTCTTCTCAATTCTTCTGCTATTTTGCAAGTAATTCGCTGACAAGTTTCTTCAATTCATCTGAAGATTCGCTTGAAGAAGCTTTTTCAGAAAAGAATTTGAAATTTAACTGCTGGGCAACATGTCTGTTAATATCTTTCTCCCGAGAGGTTGCGCTGCTTACGAATCTGCGCAGATCGTCAAGTCTTCCTCTTCCGGCATTATGTACTGCTTTGTCAGCAGCGTTCTTTCTGTAGAAGTCCTGTACCATCTCGCCCCATTTTACTGAGCTTGAAAAGTCCAGTTTTTCATATTCATTATCGAAAGCATGACTTGAGAGAGGAAAGTAAACCGCAAGTCCGAAAGCATTTTCATTCTGATCATCAATATTGCTGAAAGCGATAACTGCTTCCTGGTATGCTGTTGTAAGTTTTTCACAGGAAGTTACGACGCTTTCATCCTTGATAGATGAAGAAAGTAGTTTTAAGAAGTGAAGAAGGTCAATATTGTCTCTGTCCTCGAACTTTTTTACCTTCTTCAGTGCTTTTGTGAATTCGACATTGAATTTTCCAGAAATAGCTGATTTTGAGAATCCATTCATTGCATCGAAAAGCTGAGGCAGCGCTGAAACCTTCACACATGATTGAGTGCAGCTTTCATAACCCTGACTTCCGTTGTTATATGATGCGGCAAAAGCTGCTACCCATGTTTTGGCAAAGTTTTCCGGAGTTGAATCTGCTGACAGTTTAACAAGGATGTCATCATAAGGAGCTCCTTTGCCCGGTTCAACGTCCTCTGAGGCAATGATGTAATCAACTTTGTCCTGGCAGATATATGCAACTTCTGCCATCTGCATAAGGCATGCATCCATGGTCAGGATGTCAAGATTCTTTCCAAGGTTTGTACGTATTTCACCAAGAGCTGTGCTCAATTCATTTGTAGTAATACCACGATTTGAAGAATCGTCATAAGATATTCCGCGTGTTGCTGATTTGCCAGCTTTTTTCCAACCGCTGCCGTGATTCCAGATGACAAGTGCATATTTCTTTGCAGGATAATTTTTTGTTACCCAGGACATGAAATTAACGAGTAATTTGTAATCGCCCATGTCGAGCTCAGTTTCAGGCATTCCTTCAATTTTGCTGATTTTGCCTTTTTCAATGTAATTATATGATGCAGGACCTTTTTCTCTATCGATAAGACTTACAATGTTGAGCCAGTCGCTTGATCCGATTTTAGACATTTCTTCTTGATCTTCCACGCCGAACGGGTCGAGATTGTTATCTGCATTGAGATAAACAGCAAGTGTCCATTCTTTCATTTCGGCTGAAAAAGCCGGCGAAAAAGTTGCAGACAGAAAAATACAGGCCAGTAAAACAGAAAAACATACTCGATTCATGGGAGGCCTCCTTGTTTTCTATTTTAAGACTTATTGTTCTTATGTTGAAGCAAGTTAAAGCAATAAACTAAGTTTAATGATTTTTTTAATAACCCGCAAGTACCCGAAGTATATATTTATTCTGATGAATAAAGCGAAAAAAGTCTCTTCAATTTCATTCAAATTCCAGCAGAAAAAAGAAAATCTCTCTCGCAGAAAAGCAGGGAGAAAGATTTTTCCAGTTCTGATTGAAAAAATTACCTAACATCCATTACAAAGAAGAGATGTTTCAATTGGGTTTGCTTCTCAGCATAGAATATAAAACCTGGGCAAGTTCTTGATTATTTTCTTTTTCAGCACTTTTTGCGGCACTGATCAAGTGAGCGTTAATATTTTCGATGGCCTTAATCAAAGACGGCTTTAATTTTGATATAGCTCTGTCACAATTTCTCATTTCATGCATGTATTTAGCTTCCTGAAGCACTTGCCAGTTGTTGGCTTTTTCAAACCAGACAAGGTTTTCATCACGCTTTAACTGAAATTTCAGAATTTTTTCTTCAATCTGAGTAAGTTCTTTTTCTGCATCAACAATTCCCATGAGCTGCTGGTTTGAAGATAACGGATTGGGCTCTGGATAAAAATGCAGTTGGGTAACTGACCCGCGGTAATGAACAGCTATTGGAGATATGACTCCTTCTCGTCCAATTACCGTATATGTACGGTTATCATACTTTCCCGTCGGGTCTTTCCGGTGTTCAATTTTTGTGATTTTGATTCCATGGTCTTCAAGAACCTGTTCGAGCCATGCAAAACGTCTTGATCCGACCCTTTCCTCCATGGGAATGCTTCCCTGGATCAGCTTAGTGAAGGGATCTTCCAGTATTCTGGTCGAGTATTTTCTGCAATTGTGTACATAGACTTTGTCATCTGAGATCATGCTCTTGAGTGACTGAGCGGTAAGTTCGGGGGAAAGGTTGGTTGAATAACTGCTGTTTCCTGACAGAATTTTCACTGTTGAATCATCGAAAGGGCTGCCTGATAGAATAGGTGTGTTCAAGCAAAGCAGCACTGAAAGCAAAAAGAAGGCAGTAACAATATTTTTGTATGTATTCATAAATTTCCTCCAAACCGAATTATTTATCAAACTTAGTTAACACTACAAACTATATACCTTTTTTATGCTGAAAATGTTACAACAATTTTGAAAAAGTTCAGAATTAAAATGTAAATGTTGAAAAAACATAGTTGATTTAGTAAAAAATCCTTCTTTTTTGATGAAAAATCAGTATAATTAGAGCGTAGGTTATCCTGTTTCAGGAATTTTTTTTTGGAGGACACTATGAAACGCTGGGTACTCATGTTGGTAATAGTTTGTTTGTTTTCTTCTGTTTCTTACTGCTTCGCTGCTGATCTGAGCGGAGATCTTGAGAAATATCAGAAATATTACACCACTCTCGGACATTTCTCTGACAAGGCTTATCAAGCAACAGATTCCTCAACTTCAGAATATCAGGAAGCATACATTTCCGGTCATTTTATCAGTTCACGCCTTCGGGACGTTTCTTCTGAGATCAGAAGAAAGATTTCCGAATCTCCAGAAACTTCAATTGAAGCAATTAAACGATTTCTTGAAAAGGATCGCTCAGGAAAAAGCTTTTCCATGATTAAAGGATTCGTGGATTTCAATACAAAACTTCTTAAAGATAAAGGAACACCTGTTGATATTTCAAAGTCGATTTCTCAATATTCCTCAGGCACCTCAATGGAAAATCAGACAATTCACTGCGCCGATACTCCCCGAACTGGATGGATTCGGGTACAGCAATGCGACCGCGAGGGTGATTTCTTTGTAGTAAAAGATTCTCCACTGCCTGAAAATCAGACTTTGAAGTTTGTCAGAACAGCGCCTTCAGTTCAGGCAACAGCAATAGGACTTCTGAAAAAGGGCGCCAGATATAGAATTCTTGAAGAAAAAGACGGTTGGTTCCGTTTTGATTATGTGAATATTTCTCAATCCGTAAATACGATTTCTAAACCAGATTTTGCGCCTGCACCTGAAGTGATGGATGAAATTAATAATTCTCTGTTTTCAAATCCTTCAATCAACATGAACATGGAATCGCTCAATGGTTATGGGGCAACTCCTGAATCTGTACAGAATGCAGATTCAAAAGGAACAGGATGGGTTTCCGGACAGCACTGTGTACGTGAAGGTGATTCATTCACCGTTAAGGCGACTTCCCTCAATGTGCGCAGCGGACCTTCAACCGAATTTGCTGCCGTTGGGAAATTAAATCAGGGGGAAAAACATCGTATTATTGCTGAAAAAGACGGCTGGTTTCAGTTCGAATTTTCGGCTGCTGCCCCTTCCGATGGTGGAACTCCCTCACAGTCTTCAGGGTATTATAAAATTAATATTGTCAAAGGTAATGTTCCATTTTTAGTTCAGATGGATGGCTTCCTTAAAAAAGGCGAGATTGTTCTCACTTTTGATGACGGACCTTCAGGTGTTTCCAACAGAACATCAGAAATCTGTTCCCTGTTGAAAGACAGCAAAGCTGAAGCCGTTTTCTTCGTATTGGGAAGCACCATCGAAGGCGCTGCTAGCAGGGCGCTTCTTAAAGTGGAATCAGATGCTGGATCAAATGTTGCTGTACATGGATATTATCATGCGACAAAAGATGGGAAACCCTTTACTGCAATTCCCTGGGCAACAATTTCAGATCATCTGACCAAGACAAAGAACCTCATTAAAGCTGCGACCGGAAACGATGCTGTACTCTTCAGACCTCCATACGGGATCATTTCCAAATCAGATATACAGAAAATTATCGGTGATTTTAAACTGATTCCAGTTGGATGGACAATCGACAGCCTCGACTGGTCAATAAAATCCCCGGATGAACTTTACAACAAAATTATATCCGAAATACAGAAAAGAGGAAAAGGAATTCTCCTTATGCATGATATACATCCTCAGAGCAGATCTGTTGTTCCAAGGCTTCTGAACTGGATTTCTGCGAACGGATACAAAGTTGTCGGTCCGGAAAGACTTCTTGACGGTTTCAACGGAAGATGAATGTCATGAATACTTCTATGATAAGATTGTTCATGCTTGGCATTATCATTTCAACAGTTCTGTGGCTTCCATTAAGTGCCAATGCTCAAACAGGTTCATCGAAGCTGACAATTTCGGATGATGAAAAAGCTCTCTATCTCAAGCATAAGGACCAGATTTCGGAGGTTGCGAAAAAATGCCTTGAGATCACATGGGCTACACATCTTGATTTCTTTCATAAATGGAAAGTTTCAAAATATTATGGAGATCGCAACCCGAAGCTTGATACCCGCGAGGAAAGGCTTGCAATAATCCGGAGAGTAGGCGCTCCAGATAGAATCGTAGATGAAATGCAGGGAATCAGTTGTATCGGGCTGACCAGACAATGTTTGCGCGAAGGCTTTGAAGCGACGAAAGAACCGGCTCTGGTTGCTTTATGGAAAAGAATTGATGCCGATGTAATAGCCAACGGCGTTTCTGGAATGGTTCTTCTTTCTCACCTTCAGAAATTAGGCTGGAGAATTTTATACTGGAACCCCAACCCAGAGAATAATGCTAAGTGGGATTCGGAAGACCCGACTTTGGTAAAAGGAAAGCCGGTTTCATGGGATTCGGGAGTAAAAGACTCCGATGGCAATTTCATTTATCATCCGAGCTGGGGAATGCACGCCTATCGTTATCAGACAGTAATGAAAAAGGGAATGTATTATACAATTGGTATTGACGATAAAGATCTTCTGGTTGGATTTGGAGATAAAACTCCAGAATCGTTTAAGGAATTTCCATTGTTCGTTGGCGTAGCTCATGCCGGATACCACGTATTTCCGGGTGCCCGTGGAAAGGTCATAGAGGCTCATAGCATGAGAGACCTGGATTCCATCGACAATCTTGAAGTTGGTGAATTCAATCCTCTTGCTTCTAAAGGCAGTCCACGCTGGACACGTATTGAAAAATACAGATCCGGTGTGGTTGGAATTGCTCCCTGAGGAATATGATTTTATATCTGCTCAATAACTCAATGATTTCAGCGGGTTATTGAGCAGTTTTTATTTTCCATATGCGTAGAGTACTATTGCGGAAAAAGCTGCAAGTGTGAATCTGTACCAGGCGAATGGAGTCAGTTTAAGGCGGTCGAGAAATTTCAGGAAGTACACAACAGCAAACCATGCTACGACAAAAGCCGTAAAGAAGCCTGTCGCAAAGTATCCTGCGTCAGAAGCTGAAAGAGCAGAATGACTTTTCAGAAGATCGTAAGCTGTTGCTGCTGCCATCATGGGTATGGCAAGAATGAAGGAAAAATCTGCCGCAGAACGGTGAGAAGCTCCGAGAAGCAGTCCACCGGCGATTGTTGCACCTGATCTTGAAAACCCTGGCCAGAGTGCCAGACATTGAAAGAAACCGATTTTTACACAATCTGAAAGCGACAGATCATCAATATCTTTTATTTTTACTTCGCCCTGTTTTCTTTCCGCAAAAATCATGAAAATTCCACCGATAACGAGTCCGATAATGACTGTTTCAGGCGAGAAAAGCCGGGTTTTTATTGTTTTGTGCAACAGAAATCCCAAAACCAGCGCTGGAAGCATTCCGGCAAGGATATGCCATAATGTAAGGCGCTTTTCTGCAGAAAAAGGCGATGCTTTCCAGTTCTTCAGGATACTGGCAATTCTATCGCGGTAATAAATTGCAACAGCCAGTATTGCTCCAAGCTGAATGAATATCTCAAAAACCTTTGCTGCATCTGTTTCAAACGAAATGAGTCTGGCAACCAGAATCATGTGCCCTGTTGATGAAACCGGAAGAAATTCGGTTAAACCTTCAACAATACCTTGTATTATCGCTGCAATGTAATTATTCATTAATTTGCTCCATTATATAAGCGAGTGTGTTATCCTTCTTATTAAAGGATTTGGTCGTGTAAGCATTTTAACTGATTATGCACTATGATTTTATTTTCCCTTTTTAAAAATCCGTGTTATTCCGTGTATTCCGTGGTTAAAAATCAGTTTCTTTTTTTTTATCAGTTAAACGTTCGCACTACCAAGGATTTTCGTATCTTCTCAATAATTCTGGTCAGGTAACAGACGTGACATTTATTGAGTAGCTACAAAAATTTCGAATTCAAACTGCCTTGTAATGATTTCATATTCATTGTCCGCCCTAAAGGGCGATAATTTAATCTTTGCAGTTTTATTGAGCTGCTTTCAAGTGATCCTGAAGATGCTCGGTGCAGAAAGCTTTTCCGTCTGGCTGACATGATTTGCAGACACAGTAACGGAACACAAGTTCCGGATCAGATTTTTCTGAGCGTCCGCAGCTTGTGCAGATATGTCTTGCCTCGGAAGATGACTTGAACGATTCTTCAAATTTTTTTCGTCTCTGATAGTTTCCAGCACCTCGAAAGATTGATGTGATCGTTAAAGGTCCAAAAAAAAGAAGATAATTTGCAATAGATAATATTGCGACAGCTTTCATTGCCATCGGCCCGAAAAGAATTCCATAAACAATTGAAACCGCACTTATCAATGCCAGATACTTGATTTTCACCGGAAGGATAAAAAATAGAAGAATTTCATAGTCTGGATAAACAGTTGCAAATGCAAGAAACAATGACAGGTTCAGAAAACTGTTTGAGATGAAAATATCAGGGAAAATGAATGCAATCGCAATGTTTGCAAGCAATCCGAAGAGATAATATACCGTAAGTCTGAAACTACCCCACTCGAGTTCGAGACCGTCACCGGTCATGACAATGATCATCAGCGCGAAGACCAGAAAAATCATGTTGCTTGCCGGCGGAATAAAAATAAAGCTCAGCAGCCGCCAGACTTCACCTGCCATGACAAGCTCACCGCTCAGGAACCATTTATGAAGCGGAACAATCTGCATCTGATCCAGTGCAAAGGTGAGAAACATGAGCATGCTTATCATGCGCATCAACCCGGGAATTGCAAGCCCGGGAACTTTTCTTTCCAGTTTGTCCAGCCAGTTCATTCTGCTGACCAGTCTGATTCCCTGAACAAATTAACTTCTTCCGGGGTGCCAAGGGCATGAACAAGTTTTATTGGAATTTCGTGAATTCTGACTTTTCTGCCATCTGAAATTAGTTTGTTGTACAAAGGTGCGACATATTTTTCGTTCTTTTCAAGATTTGCAGTATTTGAATAATATTCGTTATAAACCTGCCTGTACAATTTCCATGAGGAAAACCAGTAAAAGCCTATAGTTGCATGTGGTGAAATGCGCTTTTTCTCACGCACTTCAGTTGCGAAGCCTTCAGAATCCAATCCAACAAAACTCCAGCCATCTCCGGCGCCTGGAAAGCAAGGTATCCATCCATCGCAGCTCGGTTTTGTACATGGAAGACCGACTGGTTCAACAAATGTGTCAATGTTGTAAATCGACATTGATGAATCAGGATTTTCAATGAAGTTTTCCACGAAAAGAGCTGAAGTTGCCTGACCATCAGTTTGTTTTGCAATCTGAATTATATTTACATCAGAAATTCCTGTTTTTTTTGAAGTCTGCTCAATAAAAGCTGACGCATTATCCTGTTCAAGCACGATGAAGTGGAACTTTGAAGTTGAAAACCAGTTTCTAAGGCTTTCCATAGCCCATTCAAACAATGTTCTGCCTTTAACTTCAATCATGTATTTTGGTTTGTCATAGCCGGCTTTACGAAATCTCATGCCGATTCCGGCCATGGTAATTATCATCTGATGCTTTCCAGATTTCATGTCTTTTCCTTTGTTGTTTTTGTTTCTGAAGAGTTTATTTTTGAAACCAGATCAGTAAAGATTGTTAATCCTTTTGCCATAAAGGCTTTCTGAGAATCGGGTGAATCTGCGTGCAGAGGAACCATGCTCAGAAAAAGCATACTTTCAATATATTGAATTCCCAGAAGATCATCGTTCCAGTTCTTGCGAAGCCAATTACTGAAGAGTTCCCTGACTCTGAGATGATTTTCGTTAAGAAACACGTTAAGGAAAATCTCATTCATATCTGTTCTGATTTCAAAAAGCCCGTTTACAATGAAGTCGTAATCGCCTTCAAAGCTGTGTACAAGTTTTGCTATGTCGTAACGCATGTCTCCGTAGAGTTCCAGATTGCCGAACCGTCCGCGGGGGTCGATAACTCGGACAATATTGTTGCGCTGATCAAATAAAATATTACTCAGACAAAGATCTCCGTGAATGATTGAAAAACAGCGCTTCTCATACAGCTTAATTTTTTCGGCAATTGTGCCCATCATTGAAAGAGTTTCGGGAAGATTCAGACAATCTTTTCCGTTAATCTTCAAGTTCTTCTGATAGAATACCTCAAAAAGCGGATTATCATTTATCTTTTGAAGTCGGGAACGGGTCTTCTCTTCATACATATCTTTCATTGATGCAGACAAAACATTGTCATCGGTCGGATTATACTGATACTTAAAAAGCTCACTTATCAGCGATTTTATTGCAATCAGAATCTGGTTCCAGAGTCCGATATGAAAGTTTCCGTAAAGAAATACGTCGTTAAGTGCCGGATAGCCATAAAATTCCAGTTCTACAAAAGGTCTTTCGAATTCGAGGGAAAAATCGAAAACTCTCGGAGCGATGTGTTGAAGGCCTTTTGGAAGCTTGAGATACCAGAGTATTTCATCCAGAAATTTCCTTGTTTCTGTGGATGTTTTTCTGAGAACACCTTTGAATCGGTCTATTTTTATTGTGTTGAAATAGCGTCTGTTCAGAAAAAAAGTCTTTTTCGAAGAATAATAAGTGTCGAGGTGCCCGAAATCATGCCACGATACTGCAGAATATAAGTTTCTGGATGCAGTACTTAGTCCGTTAAAGTATTCGGTAAGAGCTATATAAAACGGGTCAAGGCGTTCACGGGGTCTGGAAAGGCACTTTTCAAGAATATCAGTAAAAAGTCTGACATTGGAAATCGAAAAAACTCCGACGAAAGTTTTCCAGTCAGTATCATCGCTTTTCTCAACATCTTTTTCTTCGATCCGAACAATTCTTTTTTCGGAATCGACAGCGAAGGTTGTCCAGCGGAAGTGTTCTGCAAGTTTGGAATATGCTATTGCGTCAGGGATTGTGAGAGGTTCATCGATATGCGTGTCTGCAAAGTTTATCACAAGAAACCCTGGAAGTATGGTACAGGATTTTATTGAAAGAAAAATTGTTTCACCAAGACTTTTTGTCTGTCCGACGTTGTATGAACTTGTATGAAGATCGGGACGTTTGCTGAGAAACTTTTCAACAAGATCTGCGCCTTCGTTAACAGCTATAAGTGCTTCAAATCCTTCTTTTATGTAAGGACCTGCAATGTGCTCAAGCACTGGTCTGCTATCGACAGGTACCAAACCGGTTGGAATCCGTCCAAATTCGAGTTGAAGTTCAGGCGGAATAAACTTGGCGCTTGGAAGAAGAAGGAGCTTGTTCATTTTGCGAGAAGTTTACAGATTTCCTGATATGAAAGTTTGACAAACTCATCAGGTCTGATTGTCTGATCATCGACATAAAAGCCGCCTTTGCCGGGCCATGGCTTTCCAAAATGTATTTCATCATAAGGAATTTCACATCGGTCAAGCCATTCAAGTGTAAACTTTGCGGTATTTGCATTAATTCTGCCGACATTTCCGTCGTAGGTTCTCATATTTCTGGCGCTGTACAATATTATATAAAAGCCCGCATTTCTGTACTCACGCAGTTTTGCAAGAACTTCCGGGTAGCATTTAAGATCTTCATATTTTTCATTTTCTTTTTTTATTGGACATAACGTGCCGTCAATGTCCATTACAATGCATTTTTCTTTTTGTATCATAAGGTTTTTTCCCGGTCCATTTTTGTCAGATCACGAATTTTGCATCTGAGTGGATTATTAATTTCTCTGTCAACGCGCTTAACTGCATAAACGTTATTAACAGTGTATTTGTTATCAAACGGTGGAATTTTTGAAACGTCAAAACCGATATCTGGCATTTTTCGTTCTTTTAAAAGTTGGATAAATGCCTTTGCATAGGTCTTAAGTTTTTTTATAATCATTTTTTTTGATTCTGAAGCTGAAGTTGGCGAGCCTGGTTGATAATTTCTGTAGATAGAAATTATTGATTCTCTTGTCAGCAGATTTTCTCGAATTTTTTCAACAACTTCCGGAACTATCTCGGGGAGCGCGGCAGCAACAGAACTGAAAACACATGGGAGTCCTGTTGATGGTGAAAGCTTTCTGGCAAGTGTCGGATAATATACTTCGGCTCTTTCGTAATTCAATTGTACATTTTCGAAGTCGTAGCATTTGTTTATAATTTCCACCATTTTCGAAAAAATTCCGCGTTTGAAAAACATTCCCTCAACCTGTGATCCGAAAATATCTTTAGCGCCAGATAACTCCATAATTTTTTTCAGATCAGGGTCTGAAAAAATTTTGTCTTTCAGTACCCATTTAGAGGAAGAATCAATTAGATCCTGTTGAAAACCGGCATCGAAAGAAGAAATATACTTCAGTGCGCCCGGTTTTACATAAAGGTCATTACTGGCGTGAAGGCAGAAATAGTCAAAAGAAAGGTTCTTTTCAGCAAATTCAAAATTTGAATTATGTACATGAACAAAACTTCCCCACTTTGACCAGGTGGGGAGGCTTACGGGATTAACACTAACTCCCTCAAGTTTTTCAAGTTCATCGAACTTTCCAAATTCGGGGGAGTGAATGAAATTCTGACTTTTATGAAGAACTATCTGGCAATCAGGAAGATAAAACCTGAAATTTTTGATTTGATCCAGGATTACATCTGGTCTTTCGTGAACAGGTATAGATACACAGATTTTCATTTCAGGTTTTACTTGGGTTTGTTTTCTGCTGCCGGGGTATCTGGATGAGGATCAAATTTTCCGGAGATTTTGAATATTGCGCATTCTTCGTTTGATCCAGATTTCCCTTTTTCTGCAGAAATTATATCTCCCTTGTTGAAATCGCCTTTCAGAATTGCTTCTGCCAGAGGATTTTCAATGAATCGGTGAATTGTTCTTCTGAGAGGTCTCGCACCGTATTTCAGGTCGATTCCCTGATCGACAAGAAAGGTCCGTAACTCTGGTGAAAAGTCGATCTGTATTGATAAATTCTTCAAACGCAGAGATACTTCAGAAAGAAGAATATCTAGAATTTGCAAATTATCTTCTTTTGTCAATGCTCGAAAAACTACGATTTCATCGATGCGGTTCAGAAATTCGGGTGGAAATTTCTTTTCCAGTGATTTTCGCGTAATTTTAGCTTTTTGCTCATGGGTCAGGTTTTCGAGTTTATTGATTTCGTTGCTGTTATCAGCAATTCCACCAGACCTGAAACCTGGCTTGCTTTCTTCGGCAGTGATTTCTGAGACCCCGATGTTGGTGGTCATGATAACGCAGGATTCCCTGAAAGAAACGGTTTCTCCCTTGCTGTCAGTAAGGATACCTTCGTCGAGAAGCTGAAGCAGAAGGTTGTGTACTTTCTCGTGGGCTTTTTCAATTTCGTCGAAAACAACTACACCATTGGGTTTGCTCTTGACTGATTCAGTCAGATAGCCGCCCTCATTGTGGCCAATATAGCCTGGAGGCGCACCAATAAGTTTCGAGTATTCATGACTCATGGCAAACTCTGAGCAGTCGATTCTGACAAGATCAGTTTCGTTTCCGGTCAGAAATTCGCAGAGAGCTTTTGCGAGTTCTGTTTTTCCGACACCTGTCTGACCTACGAATACGAAAGAACCAACCGGTCTCTTCGGGTTTTTCAGCCCGACTTTAGCTTTCCTGATTCCCTGAGATACTACAACGATAGCTTCATCCTGACCAATTATTCTCTTTTTAAGATGATTTTCGATTTCCATGAACTTGCTCTGTTTTGTTTTGCCTTCAAGAGAAGGATCAGATCCGATCATTGGAATCGAAGCACCGCTGGCTGTGGCTTCATCAACCTGAATTGTAACCTCTTTGATATCAAGAGTTGGATTTACCTTGACACAAAGATTATACAGCTCCTGTTCGATTATTTCTCCGAGGAGGGGATATTCATTGTTCTGAAAGACCAAAGGTGCTATTTCATCAAGATAATTGACTACCGAAGCATTGATGATCAGCCGTTTATAAGACTTCTTGTCGGTGATCTTCATGTTCTTGAAAAGTTGCTGTTTTTGCTCTGGTGTGAATGCCCGAATTGCAACGAAACGATCAAGCGATTCACAAAACTTCATCTTGATTCCTGGAGTGGAATCCATTGAATCCCTCCTAATTTAGGGTACATTTTTTTTTGACGTTGACAAGCAGTGTCCACTAAGTTAATCTATTGTATCATCAACGTTTTTTCACTGCAACCAAATTGGCGGGTTTTTTTATGGGAAAAAGAAAAATTGACGAAATTTTTGAACGGGGCGTTCATTACTTCAGGGGCAGCTTTTTTTCTGCCGCACTGATTGAGTTCCTTCATGTAGAGAGACTTGATCCGAAATACCCGAATATAGCCTATTTTGTGGAAGTAACCCGAAAAAAATACCGTGAAACCGGCGGGCAGCTTTCATCATTTATCGAAGAAAATTTTGATTCTGAAGCAAGATCTTTATCTGAAGAAATTGTTTTTGAAGGCTCGGTTGATCTGACATCACAGGTTGAAAGGCTTTTAAAAGCCGAACGTGTAAATGAGGCACTTGAAAAAATTGACTCTGCATCATTATACGTTCCCGATTCCAAACCTCTGATTCTTCTTAAAGCGAAAGTGTTGCGCTGTCTTGGAAGATTTAACGAAGCCGAAAAACAATTGTTCCATGCGAAACAGTTGTTCCCGGATGACCCCGCTGTGCTTAACGCACTTGGCAATATCTTTCTTCTGAGAAATATGTTTGTATCAGCCGGAGAATATTTTTCTGCCGCCCTTGATCTTCTTCCGGAAGACAGACAGATTCAGAATAACATTGCTGTACTCAAGATGCAGTCATATAAATTAGATGAAGCGCAGGCTTTCCTGAAAAAGATTGTTTACAGATGGCCGTCATGGCAGGTTGCTGCAAGAAATCTGTCTGCAGTAGAAACCCGAATTGGATATCTTGACGACATTTTAGACAAGCTCAGAAGTGAGGCTGCTTTGCATCCGGAGTATCTTGATATAAGTGTATCTCTTGGAAAAAGTCTACTTTTCAGAGGTTATTTCTCTGAGTCAAAAAGAACTTTTCTCAAGGCGATAGACAAAAACCCGTCTCTCTGGGAAGGCTGGTTTTACATGGGAGTTCTGCACGAAATGGAAGGCGAGCTGAACGATGCAATTAAGGCATATCAGAATCTTGCTGAAGGGAAAAAACGGAGAGAATCGAAAGAATATAAGGCATTTCAAACACTGTTTGAGCAAGGATACGTAGAAGAGGCACTTCTTGAACTTAAAAAAGTTGCAGTTCTTGAATTTGATCCGGCAGCGCGACATATTTCTCTGGGTATTAAATATTTTGAAGACGCTCACTGGACAGAAGCATTGCGACATTTCACTGAAGCAACCGAAATTTCCCCCTACCCGGATGCTTATTACTGGTGCGGGTTATCACAAGTTCAACTTGAAAAAAGAATGTCGGCAAAAAAATCTTTTGAAAAAGCAATTGAGTTACATCCGCGTTTTGCCGATGCACATTTTCAGCTTGGAATGCTTTTGAAGAAAAAAACTCCGGGGAAGGCCCGTCATCATCTTCAGGTTGCTTTGACAATTGGAATCAGACCACATTTTCAGTCTCTGGCACGCGATTTTCTTGAAGAGAACAATAATACAGATAATAACTAGATTTGCAGAGAAAAGTTCATTAATTATTGTTCTTGGGGAAAGTCTGTGTTATTTTGTTCGGCTGAACGTTATAGTTGGAAAAATATATATAAACAGGGTTAATTAATGGAAGAAGAAGTTTATCAGGGTTATTTTCCCTCTTTCCCATGCAGTCAGAATGATTTGCAGCGTCTGGGAGTCATTCTCAGAGAAAAGAAAATTCTGAGCAAAGAAGAATGGGACAAACTGCGGAAGGATTTTCCGGACGGTGCGGAAACGGTTAAGGCTGTAGCGCTCCTTTCTTCTGTTTCGCCTAAAATCTTTGCAGATATTGAATCTTCTTTACTGAATGTTCCGTTTATCGATCTTGATTCAGTTCAGATATCTTCTGACGTAGTTAAGATAATTAAATTCGAAAAAATAGTTGAGCATAGGGCACTTCCGATAAAATTGAATGGCCAGGAGCTTCTTCTGGGAATGCTCGCTCCAACAGATGAAAAAATATTGAAGTCTCTTTCAGAGGGAACAGCGCTTGCAATGCGCGGCGCAAAGGTTCTGAAAGATCAGTTGGATAAAAAGCTTCAGCAGATTCAGGATTCAAAAAGTAAGTCTGCTCCACCACCAAAAAAGAGTGGCCCAAGGAAAAGACTTGGCGACATACTTATTGAATCAAAATTAATTACTGCCGAGCAACTGAAGGAATCCCTTGATGCTGCAAAGAAAGATAAAATCAGACTTGGAGCATATCTTGTTAAAAAGGGACTGGTGAATAACAAACAACTGTCTGTTGCTCTCTCCAAGCAGTTTGATATTCCATTTATTGATCTTGAAGAAAATCTGATGGATCCGATTCTTGCCTCGCTCCTTCCGAAAAAGATCTGCTATGACCAGATTCTTGTGCCTGTCAAGAAGGAAGATAATCGCCTTGTTGTTGCGATGACTGATCCAACTGATATCATAACGATAGACCATATTGAAATGATGACAGGACTGCGTGTGTCACCGGTCGTCAGCTCGGAACTGGCAATTCTTGCTTCTCTTGATAAACTTTATGGTGAAAGCGTTGATTCGCTTTCAGCTAACATTGGTACTGAAGCTGAAAAAGAAGTAGACGCGCTCGGAGATATGAGTGAAAATGATGCTCCGATTATTAAACTCGTAAATCTCATTCTTACGCAGGCGGCACAAACCGGAACCTCAGACATTCATATTGAACCTTTTGAGAATGAACTTAGAATAAGATTTCGAAAAGATGGTGTCATGAAGCTCTTCATGACTCCGGCAAGAGCTGCACATGCTGCCCTGGTAAGCAGAATCAAGGTTATGTCAAATCTTGACATCGCTGAAACAAGATGCCCTCAGGATGGCCGTATCAAATTCTTCCTGAACAACAGAAAAGTAGATCTTCGCGTTTCAATGGTTCCATGCGTCTGGGGTGAAAAGGTTTGTATGAGACTTCTCGATCAGGGAAATCTTAAGGTAAACCTTACAGATCTTGGTTTTGAACCGCACGTCCTGGATGTCTTCATGCAGGGTGTGAAAGCGCCAAACGGTATTGTTCTTGTAACCGGACCAACCGGATCAGGAAAAACAACAACTTTGTATTCATCACTCTTTCTGTTGAACAATCCCGGAATGAATATCATGACGGCAGAAGATCCGGTAGAATATAACCTTATGGGAATAAATCAGGTTCAGTGCCATGCCGACATTGGACTGGATTTTGGCGCCGCTCTCAGGTCCTTCCTTCGTCAGGATCCAAATATCATCATGATCGGTGAAATTCGCGACTTTGAAACTGCAAGCATTGCTATAAAAGCAGCTATGACAGGGCATCTTGTCATTTCCACCCTGCATACCAATGATGCCCCATCTACGATCGGAAGATTGACACAGATGGGACTTGAACCGTTTGCACTTACAACATCACTGCGTGTCGTTGAGGCACAGCGACTTGTCAGAAAGATCTGCAGTAACTGTTATACAGAATATAAGCCAAACATTGATTTGCTTAAAACTCTTGGAATAAACCAGAGGCTTCTTGATAAAACCCGATTGAAAGATATTAATCTCGACGATATTACTTTTGCAAAAGGTGCTGGTTGTGACGTATGCGATCAGAGCGGTTTAAAAGGACGTCAGGGAATATATGAAGTCCTTGCCATGTCCGGACCAATACGCGAAATGATTGAGGCAAAGGCTTCAACTGAAGATATTCGGCGACAGGCGTTGAAAGACGGAATGCTTTCATTGCGTGAATCGGCACTCTATAAGCTTCTTTCAAAAAAAACAACAGTCGAAGAGGTAATTAAAACTACTCTTGATGGGCCTGATGACAGCGATGAGGCAAATGCCGCAAAAGATGCAAAAGCAGCTGCTAAATTGGCTTCAGAACATCGTGAAACAGTGGCTTCTGTAAGTTCTCAAGCTGGTGGTGCTCATGTTTTTCAAAATTCAGATCTTGGATCACTTGTTCAGGAGATTTCGTCGTTCCGGAATTCTCTTGAAAAGTTTGGTTCAGGCGGTGGTGGAACGCAGAAACTTGATTCTGATCTATTCAAAATGAATCTCACTGAGCCAGTTTCACAGATTCAGAATATCATCGCTTCCGGCATGAAAAGCGGAAATCTTCCGCAGGTTGTACCCTTAGTGTATGGTCAGGGACAGAAAATTGATTTCAATTTGAAAAATCTGCAGGTTCATTTTACTGATCCGCAGCTGACTCCGATTAAAATTCAGTTGAATGATTATGTCGAAAAAGAACTTATGCCCGGGTTAAAAAATCATGTTTCTGTCGCAAGAATGCTTCTGGGTAAAGAAACTCTTGGAAGCAACATGAAGGTCACAAAAAATCTCACCCAGGGATTACCGGCAGTTAAAATAGATCTGCTTGCACTGAGATTGATTATGGCAAACCTTGTTTCAAATGCCCTTATGGCATTGGCTGAAGGTGGCGAATTCAAGATTCTGACCCGAATGAAACCTGGTGCAAACAATCGTGTTGAACTCGGACTTTTCGATAGCGGAAAAGGCATTCCCGCAGATGTTATGAAAAGTTTGTATCAGCCATTTTCACCGTTCGGACGAAAAACCCTTGGATTGGGGCTTTATGTGACAAAAAAACTTATTGAACTTTCTGAAGGAAGTATTACTGTCAACAGCGTACCAGGCAAAAATACGGTAGTTATTTTAGAATTTCCGGCAGTAGTTTAGCGAGTTAGCGCATGGTTTTGTGTAATCCCTTCGAGATCTCTCCCTTCGGTCGGGATGACGATGAATCATGTATTTACACATCAAAAGATTGTTCTGCTCGATTAGCCAGGAGGAATACTTCGAATGGGTTCGCTTGCCGGGATAAATTCTTCAGAAAAGTATGAAGAAGTTAAATGTTGCCTTTGCGGAGGAATGCCCCGAAAGTATGCAGTTGATTTTCGTGGGAACCAGTTGTCTCTCTGTGAAAGGTGTAATTTTCTCTTTGTGAGTCCCCGTCTTCGTTTTTCAGCTATGCTGGAACAGGTATACGAAAGTAGCTATTACCTTGAAAATCGTTCTCTTGAATCGGCAGTTGAAAACTGCCGGTATTATCTGCATCAAATCCAGCTTCATAAATCAGACAAATCAACAAAAGGATTACTGTTTGACGTTGGTGCAGGAGACGGATTAATGCTGGAAACAGCATTCAGCGATGGTTGGAAAATAGAGGGACATGATGTTCAACAACAACAGGTTGAGCTGTTAAGAAAAAAGCTTGGTTGCAAAATACATCTGGGTTTTCTGGAAAATCTGGAAATAACTTCGCGATATGATGTTATTACGCTCATTCACGTAATAGAGCATACTCTGAATCCAGTAGAATTTTTGAAAAAATGTGAGACACTGTTAAAGCCAAAAGGGCTTCTTTATGCAGTTTTCCCAAATACCAGCAGTCTGAACGACAGAATAAAAAACATTCTAAGTGCATCTACTCTGAAAAAGAAGAGCTATAAACACTTGGCTGCAGACCACCATCTATGGTTCTTTTCACCTGTGACGGCTCGAAAACTGGTTGAAAAAACTGGTTTTCAGATAATATCACTAAAAACAATTTTTCCGCGACAAAAAGTAAAATACTGGAATTCTCCATTACTTAACATCTTGTCGCGGCTTAATCTGGGCACCTGGATAGAGCTCATCGCTCTACCCAAGCATTTGTTAACCTAGAAGGTTAAGACCGAATACCATTCCAAAAATACCGACTGTTTCGATGATTCCAAGTGCGATGAGAAGGAATGCAAAGCCTTTTCCGCCATTTTCATTAAGACATCTGATTCCTGCTGCGCCGATAAGACCCTGACAGTATGCTGAAATAAGCTCAATAATACCACAACCAATAGCAACGCCGAGCAGCAGCATTGACAATTCCGGGGTGAGGCCACCGGCAGTAGTTTTTATGACGTCTTTCATCTTGTTCATCAGTATCATTGCATATAAAGTCTGGCTTATTGGAGCCGCAATCATAATAATATAGGGGAAAGAAAGATTCTTACCAGCTTTGCCTTCGTTGGCCCATGCGCCGGCTGCAGCTTTTCCAGCCGCCAGAATTCCGAGACAGCTTCCAATACCACCAAGTCCTAGAACCAGACCACCAGCCATTTTTCCTAAACTTGCCAACAACATGTTTATGCTCCTTTAATATTAATTTCTCAGTTTTTATTTTTTTTCAGCCGAATCGGCTTTTGCAAAAGGGTCGAACGGTTTTCCGCTCCATTCCATACCAAGATGGTTTGAAAATTCGAGCAGATTAAGACGTACTCCGTGGGCAAAAACGGCAACCAATGCCAGAGAGAAATTCATAAGATGCGCACAGATAAAAATAATTATTGAAATCGGAACAGGAAATCCGCTTGCCATTTCATTGAAGTTTGCTGCCAGAATTCCGCCGGCAAGCCCAACTGCCCATAAGCGAATATAAGAAATAATATCAGATAGAAAACCGGCTGCGTTAAGGGCAATGGCCCCAAGACCCTGACCCACCATCGAAAATATGTTAGTTGATGGGGCAGTAAATAAAAGAATCATGACAAGCGAGACCTGGAACATTGGCATCATCCGTGCCGGTGCTTGAGTATCAGAATTGCCTAGAACAAGAAGGTTAACAAGATCAAACATTGCCCACAGAAAGACTATCCAGCCAACTTCACCAATTGTGGCAAGCGAAATACTCTGCCTGGCAATTTTCCAGATATGCGCAATCGTCAGATGCAACGCTCCAAGGAAGAAGCACAGTCTTTTCAGAAATTCCTGTCCATCGTTGGTACCTGGATCAAGAAACATAAGTTTTTTTGCGAACTCAAACTGATAGCCAAAATAGCTGTTGGTAAGCACGCCATAAATCGCACCGCCGGCGAAGAGTATAATAAAAAGTTCTATCAACGGCTTTGGAACACCCTTTTGTGACAGCGGATAATACAGAACGACGAGTGCAATCAATGCAGTCAGGCTGTATCCGCCGTCTGCAACAAGCATTGCAGTAAATATCGCCAGAAAGGGAAGGAAAAAAGGGCTTACATCTGCTTCCCTGTAACCTGGAACTATACCAAGAACTCCGTATAGTCCTTCAACAGGTTTACACCACCACGAATTTTCAAGTTTTGTCGGAGGAGACTCTTCGTCAAGGGGCTCTCTGGTTTCTGCGCAAACAGGAACTTTCGATTTTCCAAGAGACTCTTGAAATGATGAAACAGACTTTTCGGGAATCCATCCCTGAAGACAAAAAATTGATTCGTTTTGTAATCTGTTTAATTCAACTTCGACATACCTTTTTCTGTCGTTTAATTCATTGATATAATCAGAAACCTTCTTCAGATACACAGAAAGCTCTTGAAGAGTTGCTTTCAGTGATTTTTCCTGGTTTTCCATTCCTGCCAGTTCTGCACTGAGCCTGGAGAAATCTTTTTCAGGTATTGCGACAGGTGGTACATCTGCTGGAAAAGTAATTTCTTTTCGGGAAAGTGCCACTAAATAAATCATTCCAGCTTCTTCAGAAATAATCTGAAGAGTTTCAGCTTCAATTTCACTTTCACGACCCTTTGTAAGTATAAAAAATCTGACATTCAGGCCGCTGTTTTTCAGAAAATCAATAGAATCGGAATCTATTTGTCCCCATGGTTTTACCACTTCAGCTTCACGTGAAATTTCAAGCTTTTTTCTGCATATTTCATCAAGATTTTGATGTGTTTCGAGAGTTGCTTTGATAAAATTAGCTGCATGCATATCAAGATATTTTGCCGGATCAGAGGGCTTGATTCCTGATAAAACTGAACGAGCTCTCTCGGCTTCCAGGAACCTAAGGTAATCATCTCTATCGTGAAAACGTTTGTTTCCTGATAAAATTGCAAGAGCTTTCTCAGCATTGGAAATATCGGTCAGAACATCCGAAGGTAGAGGCAAAGGATTTTCAAGAGAGGGTTCTATGTGAATTACTCCAGATTCACGCAGAATTTCAAGAACATGTTTTTTGTCAGTTTCGCGTGCTGCAATGATGATTCTTTTCATCGGAGCTATCATACAGAAGCCTCCATGACTGCGTTTTCAACCGGAACGCTTTTTCCTTTTGCTATCTTTGCTCTGCCAACGCCTGCGGTCTGCTCCTCAGCGAGTGCAATTTTGATGACCCTTATGCTCTCGATGGTTTGAGGAATTTTTACTTTTTCAAAGAGATTAACTCTCTGGGTAATTTTTCGCAGTTCGATGTGCAGAATTTCTTCCTGCTTTTTTATAACATTAATTTTTTCACGAAATTCCAGAAGTTCTTTTACCATTACAACGCCTTTGTCCACCCAGGGCGGTGCTGAAAAATAGCTGTAAGGCATAACCTTATATTCCATTTCAAGCAGTACAGGCAAAACAATTCCAGCAACGTTTTTTTCGCCATGACGTGCAGCAACGACTTGTACCAGTCTTGTAACTGGCCCGGGAAGATCTTCGCTGAAAAGTGAAATCCAGTTTTCAATCTGTTCAAGACGCCGGGAAATTTCATCTTTCAGCCGTTTGAATTCAGAGCGAATTTTGACTATCTCAAGCTGAATCTGTTGTTTCTTGAGATGCAGCGTGGGAAGGAATCGCTTAAATAAAGCAAGTCCGCGGCGGAGTTTCAGCAGTTCCGGTCTGGTTTTTTTTATTTTTTCTGCCATTTTACACGCAACTTTAATTTAGATTCAATTTACTATAAATATCTTCTTTAAATCAGCGCAAATCATGCGACACAGGCCAGAATTTCTCTACAAGGCTGCTTCTGATACCTGTTTCTCTTGAGTCGAAACACTCGGAGAGAATCTTCCAGCAGAGATCAAGCCCATGTTCGAGGGAAATATTTATTGAAAGCTGCATAAGATGCTTCTCGAATTTTTCTCCGTAAACAACCAGCTTTTTATCCCAGGCTGACATTTCAAAACCCATGGCACGTTTTTCGCGAGATTCTCTGCACTTTGCATAAAGCTGAATGCATCCGTCCATGATGGCACGGTGGTCATCGCGGGTTTTCGAGTTTACAAGCTGTTTTAATCGTGAAAGTGAACCGAACGGTTCAATGCATCCGCCTTTGAGATAGAACTGACCTTCTGTGATGTATCCGGTGTTATCTGGTACAGGATGTGTGACGTCATCACCTGGCATTGTCGTAACTGCCATTGTAGTAATTGAGCCGCCGTTGTCAAAAACGACTGCTTTCTCATATCTTGAAGCAAGCTGAGAATAGAGATCGCCAGGATATCCACGATTTGAAGGAATCTGTTCCATGGTAATAGATATTTCTTTAAGAGCGTTTGCAAAGTTTGTCATGTCGGTCAGAAGAACAAGTACTTTCTTTCCCTGAACAGCAAACTTTTCAGCAACAGTAAGCGCAATATCTGGTGTAAGAAGACACTCAACAACCGGATCAGATGCTGTATGCGTGAACATGATTGAGCGGGGCATTACACCGCCTTCTTCGAGAGTATTTTTGAAGAAGAGATAATCGTCGTATTTCAATCCCATTCCGCCGAATATAATGACTTCTGCTTCAGCCTGAAGGGCTATTCTTGCGAGAAGTTCGTTGAATGGTTCGCCGGGAATAGAGAAAATAGGGAGCTTCTGCCCTTCAACAAGGGTATTGAAGACGTCAATCATCGGAATGTTTGTACGTATCATTCTGTGGGGCATCAATCTGACAGCCGGATTAACAGCCGGGCCACCGATTTCTACCATGTTGTCAGTAAGAAGAGTTTTTCCATCGCGGGGCTGGCCTGCTCCGTTGAATATTCTTCCGAAAAGGTTTTCCGAAAAACTGAATTTCATTGATGAACCCAGAAAAGTAACTTTGTCACCAGTGCACATTCCGCGAGTTCCGGCAAAAACCTGTAAAGAGACTTCTTCTCCGGAGACCTTGATGACCTGTCCCAGGGAAGAACCCCAATCACCTTCGATCATGGCCAGTTCTTCATATCCGACGTCAAGGGCTTTTACAACTGCAACGTTTCCGGCAATTTTTTCTATTCTGGTGTAAAATTTACGCATTTTCAACTATCTCCGCAGATTTAATGACATGGCTAATTGAGTCATCAATCTTTATCATTTCAGGGCTTTTCCATGGGGAATAGTTCCAGTTCTTGAATTTCTCGGTAATATCAAAAAAGAAAGTGCGGGCATTTTCTTTTTCTGTAAAGTTGAAGCGGGCATTCAGTACTTTGGAAATCTTCGAGAAAAGTTCTCTCTGTCTTTCAATAGGGCATGCTGCGTCTACATCATCAAATGAGTTCTGCTGCAAGTATACGGCATCAAGAAACTCAGATTTCTGATATACGACGAAATCATCCATGGAAGTTCCTTCTTCGCCTACGACCTGCATCATTTCATTTACAGAGCGCCCGCGTTTAAGGAATGAATGCGCCCACTGAACTTTTTCCGGATCTAAAAACCCGCGGTATTTAGACCAGGACTCCAGCGGATCAATTGCCGGGAAACGTCTTGCATAAGATCTGCTGTAGGAAAGTCCAAGGAACGAGCCAACGACTTTCAGCGTACTTTGCGTGACAGGTTCTTCGAAGTTTCCACCCGCCGGACTTACCGTTCCGCCGATTGTAAGAGATGCGATTCTTCCATCGTTAAGCTTTACAATTCCGGCGCGTTCGTAGAATCTGGCTATCGAGCTTTCAAGATAAGCCGGGAAGGCTTCTTCACCAGGAATTTCCTCAAGACGGCCGCTCATTTCACGAAGCGCCTGTGCCCATCTTGAAGTTGAATCGGCAAGCATGAGGACGTTGAGTCCCTGCTGACGATAATATTCACCGATTGTAACAGCTGTGTAAACCGAGGATTCACGTGCAGCGACCGGCATTGAAGAAGTATTGCAGATGATAATAGTTCGTTCCATGAGTGTTTTGCCGGTTCTCGGATCACTCAAATGCGGAAATTCGCGCAGTGTTTCAACGACTTCGCCGGCGCGTTCACCGCAGGCTGCAACAATGACTATGTCGATTTCAGCGTGTCTGCTGGTTATCTGCTGAAGAACAGTTTTTCCTGCGCCGAATGGTCCGGGGATGCAATATGTTCCACCGAGCATTACAGGGAAGAAAGTATCAATAATTCTTTGTTTTGTAACCATTGGAGTCTGCGGTAACATGCGTTCTTTGATAATAGAAAGCGGAATTCTGACAGGCCATTTCTGAACCATGGTTACAGGTATTTTGACGCCTTCTCTTTCAATGGTTGCGATTTTGTGGTCTACTGTGTAGTCTCCGGGGGAAGCTACTTCAATGACCTTCCATTCATTACGGAGATTAAAAGGAGCCATAATGAAATGATCGAAAATTCCTTCAGTAACTTTTCCCAGATTCGAAGCAGCAGTTACTGTGTCTCCGGGTTTTGCAACTGGAGTAAATTTCCATTTTTTTGAGCGTTCCAGACCGGGAAGAAATTCGCCCGGCTCAAGAAACTTTCCGACTTTTTCAGCCAAAAGTACCAGTGGGTTTTGCAACCCGTCATAAATCTGACCAAGCAAGCCTGGCCCGAGTTCAAGAGACAGGAGTTCATCCATGATCTCGACGCTGTCGCCAACTTTTAGACCGCGTGTTGACTCAAAGACCTGAGCTTCGATTTTGTTGCCTCTTACCCGGATTATTTCAGACATAAGTTTTACACCGTCTGAACGCTTGCAGAAAGCAATTGCATTCTGCTTAACCGAGCCTTGAAATTCGGCTGTTACCATATTTCCGTAAACTGTAACTATTTTTCCTGAAACGCTCACAGGCTTGCTACCTCCTGAAGTATCTCTCTGCCGCGCTTGGAATCGAGGCGATGATAACGATTTATTGATCGCAGTTTCAACAGATATGCGGTAAACTCATCTGCTGAAAAAGCATAGTGTTCGTGATTGCTCTGAATAAAATTCCATCTGGCAGAGTCGAGAGCTTTCTCTGCAGTCATCGGATCCGGGGAGTTGTGCCATTCTGAAATGACAGATTTAAATTCGTCATCTTGAACTACGCCGGTCTTTCTGGCGATTGCAAGAGATTCTCTTAGGTTGCTTTCCCAGTCTGCGAATGAATTCATAAGTGGCGAACGACAATTTTTGCCAATTTTAACCAGCTCTGCAAAATATGTTCGCCAGAGAGAATCGTAAAATTCTTCTTCCGAAACATCTGAGCTGTCAGTAGCCAGAATTGCCTTCAGGGAATCAAAAATACAATCGGGTGTTTCAGTATTGTCTGTCGTCGAAACAGGTGCCGAATTAGAATGTCCTGCAGACATTGACTTTTTGAACCTTAATCGCAGTATTTCAAAAAGCTCCTCCTCGCATAGCATGCACATTACAAGCTGTTCGGCAGGTTGACATTCTTCTGCACGAACTTTGTCAAGGATTTCCCTGAAAGTTATTGGCGGAATTCCGCCTGTTTCCGGGAGTGGAGGTAGAAATGTAAGAATAAACTGATAATGTAACATTACACTTGGCTGCTGCTACTTAATAGACTGATCGACGATTTTACTTAATTCCGGCGATAAAAGACGTCTGAAGCATTCAATTACTGAATCCTGGGTGAGCTCAATTGTCTGATTGCTTCCCTTCAGGGAAATTGCGAATCCTTCTTTTTTCAGGCTTTCGACAAGCAGGAGTTTCGCTTCTTCGGTTTTGAAAAGATTGTCTACGGCTGCTTTTGCGAGTTTCTGCCCGAGGGTTTTTCCCAGTGCGAGTTCCCAGGTCTGACCCGATTTAAAGTTTGAAATAATCTCTTTGATTCCTGTTCGTACGACATCTTCTGTAGAGAGGGATTCTCCGGATTTTTTCTCAAGGAGAAAAAGGGCAATATCTTCAACCCGCTTTTTCACTACCAGAGTCAGGTCTCTTACTGCAAGCTTCAGTTCTGATTCTGATTTGGCTTTCTGAAGGGCAATACGTTCAGCGGAATCTTTTTCCCACTTTGCACATTTTTCACGAGCTTCGGCTTCTATTTTTCCTGCCTGAAATCTGGCTGTTTCAATAATTTTCTCAGCTTCCTGCCGTGCGGCGTCTATTCCATCCTGTTTTATCTGCTTTGCGAAAGTGGCTACATCCATCTGCATAATTACTTCTCCAGGTTAATTTTATCAATGATTCACACACCTGCTTATTTCGCTGGAAATAATATCACATTAAACTTTTTTTCACAACTTTTTTGTGTCTATTCAATAATGCTTGGTGAAATATCTTTGTCGCTATGTGCATCTAATAGCAATATCAAACGGAAGATGGGTTTCTCTTGATAGTAAAACAACAGAGAAATTTTTGTGGAATCACTTTTTTCGTCAAAAGTTCCAGAAATTAACGTTTCAATTCATCAGGTATGACTAGCCTCAATGTCACCAGATATGATTATTTCCCAAAGCAGGGATGCTATTCAACAAAAATTTCTTTTTGTGCTATCTGTGGCGATAGAATTTGTTTTTAAAGTGAGGGAAGTTGTGTTTGATAACCAACCGGCTTTTACTGTTCCAAAAAGTATTTCTCCTCTCGCAAAAATTTCCGGGAAGATAGTCATATACAACACAGTAACTCGTTGGGCTATGCAATCAGAGTTTTTTCGAAGCAAATCTCTGTTTCAAATGCACAAGATTGAGCTGGGATGGATTGAATAGCTGATTTTCTAGGGTTGCATATTCAAGATGAGGGCCCTTATTGGATAATGAATTTGTTGGTCATCAGAAAATGGACATTGTTATGTTGGGATTTTCATTGATGGATAGAATATCAGGATTTATCTTGGGAAGGCATTTGGGCTAAATATCTTGGAGGAATTTTGTTTCAAATTCTATAATTATGACGGAAAACGCTGACTATGAAAATGGGTAGCCTGTAATTTTGTTGCTTTGTATAACGTTATCCATTATAATTAATCCAGAGATGATATTAAATACAGCTAAAGGAAATTTGTGATTAAATCATTCCTAAATAAGGGTACAGAGGATATATTCGACAGAATGAACACAAAAGAGGCATGTCGAGTCTGTCCACAGCGAATTTGGCGGGTGGCACAGCGAAAACTAGATCAACTTAATGCGGTTGATTCTTTAGATTCGCTTAAAATTCCACCAGGAAACTTTTTGGAATCCCTTAAGAATGATCGCAATGGCCAGCACAGCATAATAATTAATGATCAGTTTCGAGTTTGTTTTGTTTGGACCGACGATGGCGCTCAAGACGTAGAAATTGTAGATTATCACTGAATAGGGGGGTGGAACAAATGATCCGGATACCTAAAAATGGTTCACCTACACATCCTGGCGAAATGCTATTAGAAGAGTTTCTTAAACCTCTGAAAATGACACAGAGTGAATTAGCTGAAAAACTTGGGGTTTCATATCCTCGAGTTAATGAACTGATCAATAAGAAGCGTGGGATAACACCCGATACAGCTCTTCGTTTAGAGAGACTTTTCGGCATGAATGCCCAGTTTTGGCTTAATTTACAATTGGCATGGGATTTATATCGTGTTACCCATTCAGTCACTGCCCAGGAAATTAAGAAGATCAAGAGATTGCCAAACTTAGTTCACGCTTGAATATTCTCTTTCAAAGCCAATTAATACATCAAAAATTGTAGGTTGTAACTTTGCAGTGGTAATAGTATACCAAAAGTTTTTTGAGTTTGAAATTTGTTCGTATTGATTAAGACATGAAAGGGTGTGGTTTTTCGGCAGATTTATACTGAAATTTTGAGCACCACTTTTGGTATATGGAAATATTGGAAAAACTATCTAATAACTTGTTGTCCCGTATAATTCGACTTGGTGGGTTCATTTTTTAAACTTGAGTCAGCATAAAACTCAAATTCTCAAAAAAGTGCGCCAGAACAAAAACTGGCGCACTTTTTTCGCTATCATATTCTGAAACAAATAAATAGCTGGGGCTCTTTTGACGCTTACAAAATTGCATTTGTAAAAAATGTCTTCGCAGAATGAAATCAGCGGTGGTTCTTTTTGCACTTGTTGTACAATAAGCTGAAGTCTGAGATTAAATACTGGTTATAAAGCACAAGCCCGAAAACCATTTTTTCGGGCTTGTGACGGGTTTCTATTTTATTTTACGAACCTTTCTGTTGTAATGTTTTTTTGTATTCTCGTAATATATCTTTTGTTGAATCTTCAAAAGCCCAGGGGATAAGCAAATCAATTTCAGAGCTGTGTTTAACTCGGGAAAGATTTTCCAATACTGTACTGCCACAAAGACTTCTATCATTCAAAGCGGAAACCAGCCACATGATCTCACGCCCGTCTTTGGCTAACTTCGCGCCCTGGACAAGCACAACATCTCTTTTCTTAAAGTTATGAATTTCAAGCGCCATGGGCATTATCTCAGAAACGGTCTTAGCTGTTGCGCTACCTTTGACAATTATATCGTCGCTTCCATCTACAAAAAATGTCTCTTTTGCAAGATCAAAGACGTCTTTACTGGTTTTTGCAGATTTTACACCTTCCAACAGGATTTTATCTTTTGTGCCCTCGATATTGCTCTTTGTTAAACCAGCAAGCTTAATCACCGACGAAACATTGTTAACCTTTGCGACTGCGGTAAGCAACATTTGGTCTCTTGTTTCAGAATCCACGGGAGTTTGGGCCAAGGCAATCATTTCGTCAACCGTTTTTGCCTGTTTTATACCATCCAAAGCAAGCTTATTGATTTTGGCCTGACGGTTCACATCAATTGCCCAAACTCCATTGATTTCTTTGATTATACCCTGAACCCCTTTTTCTTCAGATGCGCCATTACTTTGCAACATAGTTGTCAATGCCGCATTTCCATCTTCTGAGAAAGGCGTTGCATTGCCCTGAGCGCCAACCAACAAAAGACCGATAACCAACATAAGAAACATTCTTTTCATTTTGAAACTCCTTTTGTTAATTTTTCATTTTCTAAGCGACTTCGTATAAAAGACGAGATGACTTTTTAGTTTGTGACAGAATTTTAAAAATTACGGGATTCTTTTACTGAAAATATTTACTGCAAGGCTCCAGGGTACAAATTCCGGTTGACTGCTTAAATAAATAAACCTGGGGGGATTACGCCTTGAAATATAAAGATAAACGTACTAGCGTGAGTTTCTCCAGTGTCTATATTTTTCGTTTCGTTCTTCAAGTTTCCTTATACACTAGGTTTTATCAACGTGAACATAGCCTTCTTCAATTATGCTTTTGTAATTGCTTACCCGTTCGTAGTTTATCAACGGGGTTAAAATTATGTCGCTGAAAACGGAAACGCCAGATAAAGAATTCTATCTGGCGTTTCGTTTGTCGATAATGAAATGTTAACCCGCGACCTTTCTACGACTGGCCAGTTCCCTCAGACTATCCATAGTTTTCCTTTTGAAACTGGCTGCCTCCAGGAGATCACAATCCAGACTAGAGAGTGATGGAAGACGGCCAGCTCCGAGAAGAATAATCTCATCATGGTTGTCCTGATTAAACAGACGATCCGACACAGCGGAACATTCTTTTGCCAAATCGATTATTTCACTGACGTTTTTGACTTTGGTGGCGCCTGTTAAAAGAATGTGGTCACGCATTTTTGCGGTCGTCGCTCTTTGTGAAAGCAAAATTATTTCAGCAATCGAAGACAACTTTTCAGCGCCACTTTCAAGTATCCTATCCAGTGTAGCAGGAAAACGGGCAGCGAACGCAAGTTCAAGGAACTCACTTAAAGTTCTTGCTTTCCCGGCGCCAGACAAAAGAATTTTTTCGTGGTCAGTATCTCCTTTTGATTTTTTTGCAAGAGTAAGAATTTCTGTGACTGAAGTGACTTTCTCTGCTCCTGTTAAAAGAATTTCATCATTAACCCCACTGAATTCCAACATGCCATCACCATATCGATAAGCGTAATCCGCCAATTTAATAAAGTCCTGAGCTGTTTTTCCAACTTTCGCTCCTTCCCTGAGAATGATTCTTCGACTTTCGCCACTTGTGTCTCTTGCGAGAGCAATTACTTCATCGACGCTCTTTGCAAGACGCACACCATCGACCAACAGACCATCTCTCTGATCCTTGGGGACAAATCGAACGTTCAACTTGTACTCATCTACAGTTGTGGCTTTATGCAAGCGATCAATCAAGTCTAATGTATTTTCTGGAATTTTAACTTCGACTTTTACAGTTTCTTCTTCGTCAAATGGCCCGGCAAAGACATTCCCCGCTAACCCCAGATACATACCTATCGCTATTGATAACACCAGGTTTCTGATTTTCATAGTTTTTCTCCCTCTTGAAATTGTTTTGGTTTTAAATATGACGCCTCGAAACAACCAAATGTGACAATGACTTTGAATATTCAATGCCGTGCATAACATTGTCCCGGATCCACCTTCCTCATTTTGTATTTTTTTTCCCAGGCGAATTGTTTATTTTTTCAATAATCAACAACTATGCTGGCGTAAGACTTTGAGTTATCATAATATTTCCCGCTGGAATCAACATTATAGGAAATTAATCCAAATTCATTAATGATTTCATCATTGTTGGGTAAGATGATCGTTGAACCATCAAAAGCAAGAACTCTTAATCCTTTGAAAACTTTAAACTTATTTTGATAGGTAACACTTACAATGGCTTTCATTCAAATCAATAAAAGCAGTATGAGGTAATTTCAGCATCATTTTGTATTCCTCAAGGAAAGAACTGTTCTCGCAAAAGGGAAGATCCGTTGGTGATCGAAAGACACCGCACTTTATTGTTAAGAGTTTGGACTAGCAATGGTTTCAGGCCAGAAGAGATAGCAAGAAAAGTTTATTGTGATAAAAGGTTAGGATGGTGGTATTAAGCTTTGGATGAGCTTTTTTAGGAATTCATCGATAACTTAAAATCTTAATGATTATTGTGGATATTTTCGGAGGCTGATTTATCCTTCGTCTGGCTGAATTTCTCTCTTGGATAAAAACATTTGTCCTGTACGATTGATTTTGGCTTGATACTCGGGGAAGGATATTACAAGAAGCCTATGGATACTGACTTATTGAGATAGAATAACATGGCTTTTTATTAAAAGTCTTGCCAAACATACGGTTGCACCTGGCTTCGCAGGTGAACCGTACGTTGATGCTAAAAATTGTGCAAATGGAAAAGCGCAATTTTTCCTCATTATGTTTCCTCTTTTTGCCGATGTTCCTTTTACCAAATAATTATATATATAATGGAGGAAGCAAAAATGATTCTGCCCGATACCCCTCTTTTCAATTCTAAAAGTGATGCCGAATTCAGAATTCGCATGATACAGTACATTAAAGACACTTACCAGGACCTTCTTGGACCAGATATCAAACTTCTGGATTTGCCAAACGGTCTTGAGCTTGTTCAGGCTAAAGCACGCGACATGTTGTTCAGTGCTACTCAAGGTCAGGTCGACCTGCGCGAAGCTACCGCCAGAAAAATGGCTGCCTGATAATATAAAATATTTACAATCCTTTTGAATAAGTACCGGTCACAAGTGAAAAAGTGGCCGGTTTTTTTATTTTAAGAAATTGTTTGACTCCAGGAAGGAGATTTGATGTACTTGCACAGAGAAAATAGTTGGGTGCATTCCTGGAAAGTGCAGTTCTTTGAATGTTACAGTTTTACGTCGTTTTAACCGAAGGGAGAAATCTGGGTGCCAGTTTTCTTCAAGGTAATGCATGATGCCAGTGTTGCAGCAAGGAAATAGAAAATAGGTTGTGATGACAACCAACGGTCGAAATGCTTGCCGAGTGGGTAGGTTTCCCTTCTATAAAAGAAATAAGGAAAAATATATGAAAAATTCACATGTTAATATTCATCCCGAAGTTCAGGAAGCTATTTCAAAGAATAAGCCTGTTGTTGCTCTTGAGTCGACGATAATATCTCACGGAATGCCATGGCCTGGTAATGTAGAGACTGCTTTGTTGCTTGAAGAGACTGTCCGGGCTAACGGAGCTGTTCCTGCTACTATTGCCATAATTGAAGGAGTGTTCAGAATCGGGCTTGATAAAAAAGAAGTAGAATTTATGGGTTCGGAAAAGAATATAAGAAAAGCCAGCCGCGCTGATATTCCAGGAGTGCTTGCAAAGGGTGAAAACGCTGCAGTTACAGTCAGCGGAACAATGATAGGTGCGCATATTGCTGGAATAAGAATATTTGCAACCGGCGGAATTGGTGGAGTTCACAGAGGAGCGGAGAAGAATTTCGACATTTCTGCAGATCTTCCGGAATTATCTAAAACTCCTGTTGCAGTTGTTTCAGCTGGTGCAAAAGCTATTCTTGATCTGCCACTGACACTTGAATATCTCGAAACACTCGGCGTTCCGGTTGTCGGTTTTAAAACCTCTGAGTTGCCGGCTTTTTATTATAGAAAAAGCGGCTTAATGCTTAATGAAAGCGTTTCCTCAGCAAATGAAGCTGCAAGATTAATGTTTATGCAGTGGCAACTTCCAGATTCCGGTGGAATTCTCATTGCCAATCCAATTCCCGAAGAAGATGCGCTTGATTCGCAGATTATTAATTCTGCAATCGAATCAGCTCTAAAATTGGCTGATGAGAAAAAAATAAAGGGAAAAGCTCTGACTCCTTTTTTGCTAAAAGAACTTGAGAAGATAACAACTGGAAAAAGTCAGAAAGCAAACATTGCACTTGTAAAAAACAATGCCGCTGTTGCAGCTCAGATTGCAGTAGAATATTCGAATCTTCAGAAATAGAAGAAATTTTGAACTACTTAATGAATAGTGGAAAGAAGTAGTAGAATCAGCTTCCAGCAGCTGAAGACAAACGCGGCAAGATGCCGCGTCTGCGATTTGCTCCGAATTATTGAGTATATACGAAAAATTTGTTGTTTCTATGCAATAAAGAATCTGAATAAATCTTGAATTGTTTTCTAAAACGGCGGAGCCCTAAACTGTGCGACCGGAAAAGTGAGACGCTCGGTTGTGCACCAGGGCGAAGCGCACAAAGTGCGCCGCCGCGGGGAGTAAGACGGTCGAACTTGTTCGACCGGCAAGAGGGGGCACGTGCCCCCTCTCTAAACAGCCTCGTTGCTGCCTTGTCTTACTCTTTTGTAGATTCCACGATGACTGTCTTTGATGAAATCAATCAGGTCTCTGACATACGGCTTTTCAGCTAACCCGTCATTTTTCAGCTTTTCTACAGCCTGTGAAACGTTATATTCCGATCTGAAGAAGATTCTGAATACTTGTCTCAGAATTTCAATTCCTTCTTTTGTAACGCCATTCCTTCTCAGCCCGACTGAGTTCAGACCAATTACTCTTGCGGGGTTCCCATCAATTTTGATGAAGGGTGGAACATCTTTTACGATCTTACTCATGCCACCAATCATTACCATTGATCCTACGTGACAGAACTGATGAATTCCGACAAAGCCTCCGATTGTTGCACGATCAGCGACATGTACGTGTCCGGCCAGGGTTGCGGAATTGGCAAGCACGTTAAAACTTCCAACATGGCAATTGTGTGCTACATGACCATAAGCCATAAAAAGGTTATCGTTCGCAATAGTTGTCGAATTGCCTTCGCCCTCTGCACGATGGACTGTCACATATTCACGGAATGAATTGTTATCACCGATTTTGACAAAAGTTTTCTGCCCCGAATACTTTAAGTCCTGTGGTGGACAACCTATTGAGACAAATGGAAAAAGCTTGTTCGATTTTCCAATAGTTGTGATGCCATCAATAAAACAATTTGAGCCAACTACGGTGTTCTCACCAATCGTAACATCAGGTCCTATAACGCAATAGGGGCCAATTTCCACTGACGGATGAATTTCTGCTTTCTGACTTACAATCGCAGTTTGATGAATAGCCATACTCAAATCCCTTTTACTTATTTAGAGAAGGCACGCGCCTCTCTCGACATCTAAACAAATCCGATGTCTTTGTTCCCGGCGGCTGAGCATTGTATGCTCAACACACTTAACAATCCATTCAAAACTAAAGTGACACTAATCACACCGATTTTTAATAAGGGAATCCTTTTAACTCTTACAATGGAAATTTATGACACCTTATTAACAATTTGCCGTACAAACTAACAGATAGCTCAAAAAGATACAATAAAAACTTGTTTGAAAGAACAAAATCAGATAATTGTAAACATTAACTCTCCGCCAGCGGCTTCTTCACCATCCACCTGAGCGACACAGGAAACCTTTCCTGTATTACCTCTGACTCTTAATGCTGTAGCAGTCATTTCAAGCCGATCACCTGGAACAACCTGTTTTCTGAATCGGCAGTGGTCAATTCCGACAAAATACGGCAGTTTTCCCTTGTGTTCGGGCAGCGAAAGAAAAATAATACCGGCAAGTTGCGCCATTGCTTCCACAATAAGTACACCTGGCATTACACGCTTATCGGGGAAATGACCATTGAAAAACGGCTCATTTGCTGTAACATTTTTTATGCCGTTAGCCGATTTTCCAGGGTCTACAGACAGAATCCTGTCCACAAGAAGAAATGGATAACGATGCGGGAGAATTTCCCTGATCGCTTCGATGTCCATCATAGTTGTATTTTTCCTTTTATACTGATTAAATTTTTCTCTGAAGAGTTTAGCGAATTTTATATTAAGAGCGTGCCCGCTTCTGCACGCAATAATGTGTCCGCGGAATCTTCTGCCGATAAGCGAAAGATCTCCGATAAGATCAAGGATTTTATGTTTTACAAACTCTTCAGGATCTCTTAAACCTTCCTTATTAAGAACTGAACCATCTAAATTTACCACAACTGCGTTTTCAAGACTACCCCCCAAAGCAAGTTGTTTTTCCCTGAGCATTTCAAATTCATGAACAAAGCCAAAAGTTCTTGCCATCGAAATGGAGTTTTCATAAGCATCATCTGAAAAAATGAAATGTTTGACCTGAAAAAGTTTCTGGCGGGAGTAATCCATGGTAAAAGTTACTTCAAATTTGTCAGAGGGGCGGTAATAGATAGATTTATTTCCATCCTGAACCATGAATGAGTCGCTGAGAAAGATTTCATCATCAACTGCATCCTGTTCGACAATACCTGCATCTTTCAGGAGTTTAATCAATGGTCTAGCGGAACCATCTTCAGCAGGTGGTTCGCCTCCTGTTATTGCAATAAGCAGGTTGGAAATTCCAAGCCCGAAAATTGCCGACATAACGTGTTCAACAGTGTTTACGCTTTCAGGGGCTTTTCCAATGGTAGTACCGCGAAAAACTTCGCTGACTTCGTCTATATCAGCTCTGATAACAGGCTTATCCGGGAGATCCATTCTTTGGAAGCGAATGCCGCTGTTTACCGGAGCGGGAAGAAATTCCATTCGGACAGGCTTTCCGGTGTGAAGCCCTACTCCAGATGTTTCGACGCTTTTGGCGATAGTTTTTTGTTTATATACTGGCATAATTTTTCTCAGAAAAATGACTTAAAATATGAAAGTTTTATCATTGTTGGTTTGGAAGTATTCTCCTGGATATATCTTCCGTATTCAAAACTGACCTCAGGATAGGCTCTCAATTTGAATCCAATAATAGTGGAGTCATCATAACGTTCTCCAAATGCGCTGATAAGCGGAAGAATAGTTTTTTCAATTCCATAATAATATTGCTTATCAGTCGTTATCGGATGCTTTATCATGCCGGCATTGAGTGTTATACCAAACCAGTCGAGCGTTTTTGTCGCTGCAAAATAAAATATTCTGCTGCCCAGTTCTTTGTTGTAATCAGACATACCCCAGCAGATTTGCGGAATAAGCTTATCTTCTTCCAGAATCGTCACTTTGCAATTCAAAACAAATTTTTCTGCATTATCGCCATTGAGGCGCTTCATGCCTGACAATTCGAGGAATTTTCCGAACGGGGCAAGTCTGTACATGGTTATGGAGCGGTCATTATCGTAAATATAATCAACACCGCTGTAAGAATAGGCATTTGGAAGAGTGAACATGGAGCTTCCCATGTATTTGAATCTTGATTCCAGCGCCGAACAGCTGTTAGAGAATAAAGAATAAACTACAAGCAGGAAAAGTATTATTAAAACAGATTTATTTTTCATTGGAGCTTCTTTCAACACGAACTTCAAGCTCCCGTAACCGTTTCATAAGGTCAGGAAGTCTTCTGAGAGAAGCCATAATTCTCTTCTCTTCGTTGTGAGGTTTGCATGGGAAGCCAGATACAACACTTCCGTCTGGAAGGTTTTCAGTAACAACTCCTCTGGCGGCAATTACGCAATTTTTTCCCACGGTTACATGTCCTACAGTTCCAGTCTGTCCAGCCATTGTTACATCATCACCAATGACTGTGCTTCCTGAAATGCCTGTTTGAGCAATAATAAGGCATCTTTTTCCAACTTTTACATTGTGTGCAAGATGTACGAGATTGTCAATTTTTGTACCGTCCCCGACAGTTGTACTTCCCATAGTTGCTCTGTCTATTGTTACGTTGGCACCAATTTCGACATCATTTCCAATTATTACATTTCCGGTCTGAGATATCTTAAGATGTCCCTCAGATGTCTTTGTAAAACCAAAGCCATCGCTTCCGATAACGCTGCCGCTGTGAATGATGCAATTGATTCCAACCACACAGTCATTTCTTACTGTGACATTTGAACAGATTCGGGTGTTCATTCCAATAGATGCACTTCGTTCAACAACCACACCAGAGTCAATACGCGCTTTTTCTCCGATGGTTACATTTGCTTCAATAACTGCCATTGCGCCTATAATTGCTGTTGGGTGAACGTCGGCAGATTCATCGACAAAGGCAGTCGGGTGTATTCCAGGGCGGGGTCTGAACTCTGGTCTGAAGAATTCAAGTGCTCTGGCAAACCCGATGTATGGATTGCTGAACCGTATTGAGGGAATTTTTAAATCTTTTGCCTTTTCAGAGGCTATTACTGCTGAAGCTCTTGTTTTTTCAAGCTCATGAATATTTCGTAATTTATCACCAACTTCAGACAGAAACGAAATATCACCAGGAACAGCTTCTGAAAGAGAAGCTATTCCGGTGATTTCGGGATTTCCCAGCGCAGAGTCAGGTTTGCCACCAAGTAACTCTGCGAGATTTTCAAGAGTTTGTTTCATTATTTTCCGGAAGTCTTTTTTGGTGCAGGTGCTGGTACCGGAGCAGCAGTACCTTCAGCTGGTTTGGGGAATGCGGTATTCAGTGCTGCGAGAACCTCTTCGGTTATATCTGTTCCGCCAAAGTAGCAAAAACGTTTTTCAAATACAGCTTCGAGATTCTTGCTTTTGGCTACCTGCTGAATGATCTGGTCCATCTTTTCGTCCAGAAATTTCGAGAGTGAACCCATTTTTTCTTCTTCAATTTGATAAAGTCTCTTCTGGGATTCTTCAAAAAATTTCTGTAAATCTGCATTAGCATTTGCCAGTTCTTCGCGCTGAGCTTTCAATTTGCCTTCAAGCGCCTGTGCTTCTTTTTCTTTCTTGCCGTCTCTGAGTGCCTGCAATTTTTTTGCAGTATCAATGTATTTCGAATCAAGCTCAGCAAGGGATTTCTTCTTGGTGTCAAGTACTACCTGCAATTTAGCTTTTTCGCTTTCAAGGTAGTTCTTTGTTTTCTGTGTTTCGGAATATTTGCTGAAAACTTTTGCTGCATCAATATATCCAAATTCCATACAATAGCTTACTACTGGACAGGCAAGAAAAAGAGCTGCCATTACCGGCAGGAAATAAGACCTTCTGATCATTTAAATCTCTCCTTATGATGTTATTTGGTTGTATTTAATATTGTTCTGCAATATCAGAACGAACTTCCAAAGTTGAAATACGTTCGTCCTTCGTCTCTGTCGGTTGCTTTACCATAATCTATTGCAACAGGTCCGAGAGGTGTCTGAAGGCGCAAACCCAATCCAAATCCTTTTTTCCATTCAAAGTCTTTCTTTTCCTGGTCGTAATCCTGACCCCAGGCATCGCCTATATCATAAAAGCCTACTACATCAAAGTTTTTTGCGATTCTTTGTCTGACTTCGAAATTTCCATACAGAATTTTTGTTCCAAGGAATTCTCTTTCCCGGTAACCTCTTACTGAGCTGCTGCCGCCAACTGAGAACATGTCATAAACTGGAACAAATCCTTCGCCTATAGAAGTCTGTCCACCGACTGCCTGAAGTGCAACAACGGTTCTTCCACCTTTGTTAAGCGGCATATATCTTCTTAAGGCAAGTACAAACTTGGAATACTGGTTTTCACCTTTAAGAAAACCGCCTGTAGTATCGAATGAAAGACTGTCGTGAACGCCATTTGTTGGTCTGAAGCGATTGTCGCGGGTGTCCTTGTCAATCAAACCACCGATAGACTGCAACCTTCCGTTAACTATACCTACAGGTCTGGTTGCGGTAGAATCAACAGGTGTAATTTTTACGTCTTCATCTCTGAATCTGAATGACAGATCAACATCTCTGCGGAGCCTCTTACCCATTGTAATTACTCCACCTTTTCTTTCTTCATCATACTCGGTGAGAGTGTTTCCACCGAAATATAGATTTCTTCGATATTTTGTATCGTAGAGATCAATTCCAAAGCTTCTCGGTTTTCCGCCAAACCACGGGTCAAAATACCCTAATTCGTAAGTTCTGACTCCGCCAAATTCTGTCTTCAGATAAACACGCTTGCCTTCTCCTCTGAAATTGTTCTGAGATAGATTGGCAAACCCGACAAGTCCGTTCAGCGAGCTGTAACCGCCGCCAACACCTGCGCGTCCGGTTTTCTGCTCTTTAACATCTATAACAAGAGTAATTTCTTCCGGAGTTTTGCCGGGAAGATGATCTCTTTTTACTTCTTCAAAGAAACCAAGATTGTAAATTCGCTGTAAATCTCTTACAATCTTATTATTGTCGTATATTTCACCAGGTTTAATTGTTAACTCGCGCCTGATAACATATTCTTTTGTCTTTTTCAAACCTTCAAATTTGACTTCGGAAATTTTTGCTTCAGTAATTTCAATTGTTACTTTGCTGCCTTTGTCTTTCACCTGAGCGTCTGAAACTTTTGAAAACGGATATCCATCACGGGAAAGCGCGTCGTTAAGATGCTGGATGTCCTGCGATAAAAGTTTTGAATTGAATGTTGTTCCAGTTTTTGTTTCCATCGCATCAGTAAGTTTTTTCAGAGAAACCTTAGTGTTACCTTTTATTTCAATTTCTCCGACGACTGCGTTTTCTTCAACCTTGAAAACAACAATTTTTCCTTTGTCTGAAGGGCGAATCTCAACACCAACAAACGAAAAATAGCCAATTTCACCTATTCTGGCAATTTCTTCCTGAATTTTATCTTTGTCGACAGTATCCCCTGTTTTGATTTTGACATTCAGGAGAACGACTTCTTCCGATATAAGCCGGTTTCCCTCAACCTTTAATTCGTGAATGATACTACTTTCATAGGCACTGACAACCTGGCAGGCAACAGAAAATAAAAAAAGCAAAAACAAAGTGATTATCTTTTTCATAGTCTTCCTTAATGAGAGGGCTAAAAATTAATCGGCATTATACCGGTAAAGCGTTAGCGTGTTAAGATGCCGATTTTTCAAGCTTTCTGCTGGTGAACTCATTGATCTTTGCGGCAACGAAATCAATTGCTTCAGGCGAAAGCTCCGGATATACCGGAAGTGCAAGTGTCGTTTTTGAGGCGCGTTCTGAAACTGGGAAATCTCCTGCTTTTTTTCCAAGATTGGAAAAACATTCCTGCAGATGCAGCGGAAGCGGATAATATACAGCACATCCAATTTCATTTGAAGTCAGAAAAGCTTTTAATTCGTCTCTGTTATCGACACTAATGACATACTGGTTGTAAATGTGCTTTCGATCTGGTCTCTGAACTGGTATAACTACATTTTTGTTGCCGGAAAAAAGTGAATTATATCGAGCTGCATTTTTACGGCGCCCTTCGCTCCATGATTCAAGATATGGGAGCTTTTCAGAGACTACTATTGCCTGGAGAGCATCAAGCCTTCCATTAATTCCAACAGTCTTATGATAATACTGAGCTTCAGTACCATGAACTCTTATGCATTTCAATTTATTGAAAAGTTTTTCATCGTTTGTTGAAACAAGTCCACCATCACCAAAACATCCAAGGTTTTTGCTCGGGAAAAAGCTGAAACATGCCACTGTTCCAAGATTTCCGACCATTTTCCCCTCATATTGTGAGCTTATCGCCTGGCAGGCATCTTCTATTACACTCAAACCATGCTTTCTTGCAATGGCATTGATTTCATTCATGTCAGTCGATTGTCCGAAAAGATGAACAGGCATGATTGCTTTTGTTTTTGGAGTTATTGCAGCTTCAATTTTTGAAACATCAATATTGTAAGTGTCTGGTTCAATATCAACAAAAACAGGTGTGGCACCAGTTCTGTGAATGCAACCTGCTGTTGCAAAAAATGTGTACGGAGATGTAATTACTTCGTCTCCGTCGCCAATGCCAAGTGCCATAAGCGCGATAAGCAGAGCATCGGTACCGGAAGATACCCCAAGCGCGTACTTAGTTCCGAGATAATCGGCAAGTTCTTTTTCCATTTTTTCAACAGCCGGACCAAGAATAAAAGCTTGTTGTTCCATCTGTGTAATAAGCTTCGGGAGAAGCTTTTCTTTAATCTGCGAGAATTGGGGTTTAAGATCCAGTAAGGGAACCTTCATTAGTTTGCTCCTTGACGAAAAATATCATTTTTTTTTCGCAGATACACTAACACAAAACAGAAAATGTCTCAAGTCCCACACAAAAGGTTTTTGTAAATTTCTATTTAGCACTATTATCTAACTTTTGCATGGAACCTAAATTTTGGACAGCAAATTAAGATTACATGCAAATGAAGTGAAATTCTTTCATGAAAAAAAATCAAGAAAAATTAACATACTATTCGGTAAATCTGGGTTTGAATTCAGGTATTTAAAATTCCGTGAAATTCCGTGTATTTCCGTGGTTAAAACAATCTTTTTTGTTTACGCCTCTTCGGTTATTTCATGGGCTTTCTCGAATTCAGGGTTCATTCTGCGGCTTGTTTCAAAGGTAATGGGAATTCCATTCAGTTGAATTTTGCATCTTCCGTCTTCGAGTTTCTGAACTTTTTTTATCATTTCAAGGTTTACAATAGTATTTCTGTGAATTCTGATGAATTTGTTTTTAGGTAATTCGTTTTCCCAGTTTTTAAGAGCTTTTCTCACAAGTCCGGTTTCGCTCTGAAATGGATGTACTTCAGAATATTCGCCATTAGAAGTAATTGCAACTATGCTTGATATTTTAACAAGCTTCTGTCGGCCGGAAATACTTAATAAAATTCCATCCTCTGGTGTTAGATTTGAAATTTTACTCTGTTTTGGTTTTTCAGAAGTTTTTTCAAATAGCCTTTTCAGGGCGAGCGCAAGACGATCTCTGTTAATAGGCTTTAAAAGATAATCAAGTGCATTGATTTCAAAAGCCCTGACAGCGTATGAATCATAAGCTGTAATGAAGATAACATTTGTTTTTTCTGGAATAAATGGAAGAAGATCAAAGGCATTGCGTCCAAATAACTGGATGTCCAGAAAAATTACATCGGGGGAGTTGTTTTCAAGAAATTTGCGGATTTCGTCGAAACGGGAAAATTCAGCGATAATGCTGATTTCGGGGTAACCAAGAAGAAGTGTCTTCAGACCTTCTCGTGCAAGATACTCATCATCTACTATTACAGCGTTTTTCTTTTCCATACATTCTCCATAAAATACGAAAATCAGATTATTAGAGATTATCTGAATAATTTCTGGTGAGATATAAGATTAACATATTTTATGGGAATCAGGGAAATTGATTTTTTATTTAGATTCGAGCCATCCGGAAGTTCCATCCTGAAAAAAAATGGTGTTGTGAAATCCTTTCTCATAAAGCTTTTTCTGGACTTCAAAAGGATATTGACACAATGGTGATTCTCCATACATAACAACAATGAAATCTTTAATTTTTTCAGTCTGGAAATTTCCATCTAATAAGCTTTTTAAAGCGATGGTTCCAGGAATTTCAAATCTGCTCTTATCTGATTCATTTTCAATTTTAATGAGGAATATTTCTTTCTGGGGAAGTGTATTTAAAAGAGTTTTAAGAGTTTTTTCAGAAATAATTCTCTTTTGATTGCTTTCATTGATTGTGTTGTTTTCATTGTTTTTGTTGCTTTCATTCTGCCCATCGGTTTTTCTGTTTTCATTTCTGAATTTATCAAGCTCTTCAAAAAGTTCTCTCCCGTCCATTGCAGACACCGAAGCAACAGAAATATTCCTGCCTCTTTTTTTTGATTCAATGAAATATTCTTCGCGACAGGGCCCAAAACAGAATGATTCCGAAGCTTCAGAAACTTTCGGAACACATGAAGTTGGATAGGTGGATATTTCATTTTTTTTAATAAAATAATCGAACGTCATACTTGATGGAACTGATTCAAAAGAAGTTCCATCAAGTTTCAGCGGCGGAGGTGGCTCAGGAATTGAACTATCTGAGCCACACTCGCCAGCATTTGTGAAAAATACTGACACAAACAGTAATGAATAACCAAACAGTTTAATGGCATTGCAAAACATCAATATTCCTTAAGAGTGTGTTAACTCAAGCTCCAGAATTCGGTCGTGTGAATATGTTAACTGATTATGCACAGTGATTTCTTTCCCTTTAAATAATCCGTGTTTTCCGAGGTTAAAAATCAGTTTCTTAATGCTTATCAGTTAAATGCTCAGAACTTTTCATTTTTCTGTTCAAGTATACGAACATCCATATCAACAGGTGAAACAACTATTCCGAATTCTATTGTCCTTTTATTGGGTGCCGGATTACCGCTGAAATCAACTGCATTGTCCTGTGCTGATATGGTACAGTTATAAACCCCCGGATACTGAAGAATTGCTCTCAGCAGAGAAGGTGTGTTATCTGAATCAATTGTTGCTGGTGTCGGGGCTTTAGCGGTATCGGTCTGATAAATTCCACCTGCTATAGGTCCATTAATAACTATTCTGGGCTCATTTGAAGTGTTTCCAGTGTTTGACGCAACGTTGATGTTGTCTGTTGCTGAAACAGCAAAGAATACTTCCATGCCTTCCTCAAATTTCGGTGGATGATATGGAATAGTCATTTCGCTGACGAGCCCACGTGGGATACCGATTACATTTGAATCAGCAACAGGGGTTATTGTTCCCTTTGAAACAAAAACGCCGCTTTTGTCAACAGCCCATGTATTGGCTATAGCTAATTTGTGATAGAGTTTAAGCCATGAATCAATATTATAAGGAACTTTTTCATTAACGACGTTTTTGGCATAATCATTCACAATTGTATATGGAACTGGAAGAAGGTTATCTTTAATCCAGACATTTCCAAGATGTCCGCGTGTCATTCCAATGCCTGAACTATCTGTTGCAATAAAGAACAGTGCATATCCCGGATGAGGTGCTCCAAGCTGTCCGTTTGCGCGATAAGTTGGTGAATTGTTGGCCATATCCCACGGCCAGCGGTTACAGGCATCGCTTGCGACAAGACTTGTGTTGTCCTGAACATGAACCCAATCAGCAAGAGCGAGTTCGTAAAGAACCTCACTGAATGTTGCTCCTCTTGTGTATGACTGCGGAGTTCTTACTACCTTATAGGTGCTACTCTTTGACCCATCGGAAAGAACAGAAGGCGGTGGACTTGAATACCAGTTCATCGCAGCACCGGCAGCACTGGGGAAGAGCTCTTTTGAATTCTTTCGTTCAAACGAAAATGCAGCTTTTGTTTTCGACCCGCGGTTATGCTTTGACCCGGAAATTGCGAGGGTAGAATTGCTGTTCGCAAATGGGTTGTTATCTCTTACAAGAATTGAAAACTTGTCAGGATTTGAATAACCCGACCAGGAAAGACTTTCCGTAACCAGGCCCCAGGTGTTGCCAAGCAGAATCGGATTCTTTGGAAAGCTTGTAAAACCGTTTACAGAGACTATTTTCGGGGCTTCATTATCAAGAACAAGAATTCTTGAGGTTGCACGGTATCGTAATTCACCCATTATTTCAACAGGATCAAGAAGAATTCTCTCTTCTGTGTCGGGGTCGTAAGTGTAAACATTTCTGAAATAATGCCATGTTCTGAGAAGTTGACATGTTATTGTTCCAACGCTTGGGTCGGTTGGCATATTCAATGCGAGTGATATTTCAGGATTTACATTGCTGGTAAGACTCTTTGTTATTGTGGTCGAAGGTCCGGCACTTCCATCGGGCATTGCAACATCGTATATCCATGTAAACTGTGCATCACTTGTCCATTCAAGCGTGGTGTCTACCATGTTTATGTCAGAAAGCTTCGTTTTAAGCTGAGGGAGATCCCATATAAGGCTGATTGATGCAGGAGATATTCTGTAAAGCATATTTTCTGCCTGAGTTGCAACAAAGTAATCAATCTTTCCGATTGGTGCTGCCAGCGTAATCGGAGTTGGGAAGTTGTACACGGGAGAAGAGGTTGCTTTTGCCTGCTGCATTGGAACGATATCACCCGTAGGAGGAGGTGGACCTTCTTTAATTCTGATTACCTGAACAGCCGTATTAGCTGTGTTCGTAGGTCCAACAAAACCAAGTATTGATGAAAATGCTGAATAATCGCCCTTTGCTTTACATTGCTGATATTTATCGCCACCGGTAGGTCTGATAGCAGAAGCCCTGTTTTGAATTGTAGATCCGAAGGGAAGACTATCGTAATCATACCATTTGTATTTTGCTGAACAGTGAATTTCATAAGCACCGGGAGTGAAGTAATAGCTGAGCCTGTTTCTTGTATAGTTAACTTTTTCAATACAATCTGTTCTGGTTGCAATACCTATTGCGTCTTGAATTCTTATAACTTTCCAGTTGTAGAGAACTTCTGGCGATATCCATGATCTGGAAACAGAGTCAGGATTAGTATTTACAAGAGAACTACAGAAGCCTCCTGTGAAGGCGTTTCCGCTTTGATCCTCAACCCAACCGTCTTTCCCGGGAAGCACGACATTGTCATCGCCGAGCCACTTTGGGGCATTTTCAACTTTGAACGAGTATACTCCCTGATCATATTTATCTGTCATTAGATAGCTTTGAGAAGCAGGTCCGCAGATGTCAATTTTTCCCTGTCCGGTGTTTTCAGGGTGCGGGGGCGTACCGACGTTTATTACTGCAAGTTGTATTGCATCTGGCTCATTAACTCTTACAGAGGGTGGCTTCGGAGATGAATCAGACCAGATCCAGCCGCTCAGAGCTGATTTCTGAGCAAGATTTGCAAGTGTGAGTGAAGTCCATATCGTGTCGTCTGCGATAAATCTTCTGTAAAAACGGTTAATTCCAAGATTAACTTTTCCGATTGATGTGTCTGAGGACGCTCCAGTTTCACGTTTAAAAGCTGTTTTATCAACATTCTGATTATAATAAAGTATTCCAGGTGTCTGCCCGCGGTAAGAGCCACCTGTTTTGGCAAAGGACACTACATTTGAAATGGTAATTTTATCGTCTGCCGGATTTAAAACTGTTCTAGTAAAATAAACATTGCCGAATCCATCGGACTTCAGATCGTCTATATTGCCACCAAGATTAAGAGTTTTCCAGGCGGTTACAGCATTTCCCCCGTCTTTGTCATTGCGAAATATCTGATAGGCAAAACCAGTGTTTTTGTCGTAAGCAAAAATAATTCCGCCTTGAAGATTCCACTGATCAGATACAGAAACTGATGTAGCGTCAAAAGAGCCTGGAAGACCCGGAATACAGTCTCGAAAGAATTTATTTCCAAGAAGATAAATAAATTCTTCAGTTTTTGATTTCGCTGATATACCAACCCATTTTGTTGTGAGATCATTAGGGTCGCCGCGTATATTGGCATTAGTTAAAGCGACTTCCGAGCCATTCAGCTTGAGCTGAGCATCCTTTGCACTTACCGATCTGGAATACTGATATGTTCTTCCAAAGGGAGAAAGAGCTATTGAAATATATTTTGGGGTTGGTTCTGTAAGGCTTCCTCCGCCACCATTTACGCACACGCAGTTAATACATGCTGAAATTCTGTATCGTACGAGATATTCGCGTGCTGTGTAGTCGATGTTTTGAACTGTTTCTCCTGGAATAACTGGTTTCCCATAAGGGTCTATGCCGAAGCCATCTCTTGATTGAACCCAGTTTTTCAGGTCATACCATACTCTCTGTTCCCAAAGGCGGTCCCAGTAGAACATGTTGCCTGGCCTGTTGCCAGGATCTCTGTCCCGGCTTTGCCACCAGGAGTCGTTTGGCACTGTTCCGTAGCCAGATGAATTGATTGGAACCCAGTAAAGCCAGAATGCTGCACCTCCGGGATACCAGTATGTGTTTGGATAACAGCAGTAAGCCTCATACCACCAGCCTTCGTAGCCTGTGCGCGGGTCTTTTTGCGTTCTTACGGGATTGTTTCCGGAGTCATCAGCCCATTTTCCATTGTAGACACCACTTACCCACGAACCTGGAGTGCTTACGAATCTTCCGCGGTCTCCCCATGATATCCATCTGTTGAGGCTTTTGCTAACACCTCCCCAGTTTCCCCAACTTCCCTTTGTAGTGTAAACCGGTTGGCCGGCTCCCTGGGCTGTCTGACCGTTAAGTGTGCCGTCAGAGTCGTGCAATGTCGGATAACCTACGGAAATGTCTACCGGATAATGCTGCCTGGTTTCAACGTGAGCGCCAAATAAAGTACAGTCGCCTTCTTTTTTCATCAAACGCGAAAGTTTTCTTTTTGTGTCGAGCATATACCCCGGATCAGTGTGCTGGGTGAAAGTGAAAACTTTCCTTTCAAGGTCGACGTTCAATCCGCGGCTGTTGCCGGGGTCAAACGCACTTTTATCTCCACCAAAATGCGAGGCGCTGAGTTCACCGCTGGGATTGTTCAAACGGTATACGCCTCTTTTCCCAGCTATGCCGTCACCAATAAGAAGGTAGGCTTCCCCGTTTCGCTCATATCTCGAGTCAAGTGAAAAACCCGCCTGAGGGAAAATAAGGACAAGGCACATTATCAGAATAAAATAATTTCGCATAACCCACCTCCCAGTGTTAACGTTCACCCTTATTGCACTTGTATTCAGTTCGTTGAATCAACAATTGAAAGAATGGCTTCAGTTATAGATTCGGAGACTTTATAGCTGATTAAAATTTCCTTCAAAATTTTTGAAGTAATGTCATTGTTTTTTCCACCAATTAGAAAAAGTCTGCTGTCTAACCCAAGGATGGAATTCACTGCAGGATATTTTGAAAGAACTGTTGATATGAACTTTTCAAATTCTTTTTTTCTTGATAGAGTTCCTTCAAACTTTTTTAGTGTTTCGGGGTCATTTGCATAAATAGATTTTTCCGGAACGGGAAGTTTCATGTTGAATTCAAGCAGTGTTTGTTTCAGCCCAATGTTTAATAGATTTGTACAACTTTCTACGGTTGGAAAGTAGCTTTCTGTGACTTTTCTCTGTGGCAGAAAAGCTTTATCAATTATCAGGGCGTTTTCATTTTCCGAGGAAAACTTTTCCAGAATTGCATCTATTTCTTTTATTGCCTTATTCGAAATTTTCTGAGATTCTTCTCGTGAAAGATACATTGGATCAAAGACCGAATCCATGTGCTTATCACGCTCTGCTTTTAAACCCTCAATTTTTGCGAGCAATTCTTTTTTCTTTGCTTTAATCTTTCCGAGAATTTCATTCAGATCAAGTGCCGCTGGTGTTGTAGCGAGAGGTAGATTACCGCTTTGTTCTATTTTAGCTATTTCAAGGGTAACTTTTTCAATTTCCTTCTCAATTATTGCACAGTTGCTTTTTGCTTTATCGTTGAGCTGGTTCATTTGAGAATTAAGCTTGGAAAGGCTTACAGAGTTGGCCATGTCTATGTCTTTTTTGATGTGTCTCCCAAGGCTCCAGTCAAATTCTGCCATGAGCGGGTGAAGTAGAAAGAGTAATTTGTAGTCAACTGTTACGGTCGGTGGCAGTTTTTCAGCGAAAACTAGCGGGGAACCAGAGGTAAAGATCACTGACAGCATAAAAGAGATGAAAAATGTTTTAAATAAATTACTCATTGTCTTCTCCCTTGAAGGATGGGTTATATCTGGATTTCACGGCTTCAAAAGATTCAATGACCAAATCTTTTGCACCGCCTCTCAGCGGCATGAATGTGTATCCCGGAATATATCTGCATATCGCACTGTCTTTTTCACTTGCCCATTCATGCAATTGAACACTTGTAATTTTAGCTCCGGAATTAGTTTTATCAGCATTCCAGATTGAAAAATGAAGATTTTCATTTGCGGGAATCCCATCAAAGCTGAAATCTTCACTGCGTTTTGTGTTATTTGCTTTTATGAATGGTGAAATGTCTATAATAGCAGAAAGGCCTTTTTCTGTTCTCAATTCCTCAAGAATTTCCTTTAATGATGAATTAATAAGTTCAACAACCGGAAGAACCGATGAATTTGAAGTTTTCCCTTCATGATAATTGCCTTCAACACTCAATTCTTTCAATGCTATTTTTGAAAGATCATATTCTTCCTGAAGTGCCTTGCGTTTTTTCCAGTATTTTGCATATTTTTTTCCAGGTTTTTTGGACTCCTGAAGAAAAGGCTTGATTTCGTTGTCCAGCTCAGTCATTTTTTTTGAAATATCAGCCAACTTTTTTTCTATTGAAATCTTTGAATCTTCTTTATTTATGACGAATTGCGAAGGCGACTCATTAAATCTGTTTATTTCTCCGTCGAAGCGCATCATCAGCGGATGAGCCATCAGAAGAAGTCTGTAATCAACAAAACCATACTGGGGCTGAGCCAGTGAAATGCCTGAAAAAATAAGCATCAGAAGCTGAAATAAGGCTGGTTTTAATATTCCGTTTCTCAACAGAGTGGTTCCCCCTTTTTTTTAAAAAGTTACAATTGGCGTACCGGTGGAAAGAGCGGCGCTTATTGTCTGTTCTATTGCCTGCTCTGGTTTTGCAGGTTTTCCATTTTCCAGACGAATCAGCTTCAACCTGATTTCCATGATCGAATATGGTGGTCCGGAGGCAGTAATAGAGATCTCGCTAACGTCTCTTGCTGCTATGAAGTCTTTAATGCGTTCTTTCGAAGGCCTGAATTTACCGGTGCTTGAAACTCCTCCCCAGGAAGACGACGGATACTGAGGTGGGATTGCCGCTGGAAGGTTTTTTGGGGTCGCTGCCCACACATTTGGATCATTAGCTCGTATATATCTAATTTCGCTCCCTTTTGCCCACATTGAAATTCCAGTCCACTCTCCAGGAGTATTGAGGGTAATACCCATTGTGGCATTTTTTTCCACATAAGGACGGCTGATACAGAAACTCATCAGACACTTCCAGTCAGTTGCCGCAAAAGTAGATAATTTTGCTTTTTTCGGTGCAGATGTTGAGAAAACTTTGGAATTTACAGCTATCGGGGTTTGGGGATTTCCTGGATCAAATATCATTTCACCGTTTGAGGCAACGGTTGAAATGGCCGGAGAAGCACGGTTGAGATCTCGTGAACATTCGTCCAGAAACATTTGAAGTCCTTTCTGTTCCTGCACCTGCCAGGAGCCTCGGTTAATAGATCTGCCACTGCTCGTAAATATCCATATTACGCTTGAAAAAAGCGAAATCAGTATCGCCGAAGAAATAATAACTTCCATTATTGTAAATCCACTGGTTCGAATTAACTTGTAATTATCTTTGCTGATCATGACATCCTTCTTGTACCATTGAGAACAACGAAAATCTCCCTTTGATCTACCACTGTCTCGCTACCATAAGTATAAGAGACTGAGACTTGTACGGCAACCTTAAAATTCAGCTGTTTGTACATCTTCGATGGAAACATGTATATCTGAGTTCTGCATCTGGCATTGAATGGTGTGCTGAATTCAGGATTAAGAACTGAATCAGAGATGTAGGTCTTGTATGGAGTAGTAAACTTGCTGGTATTTGATGCAATAACTGCATAATAAATGGGCCCGGGAACTTTCTTCACTTTCAATGCTGCAATTTGAGCTACTCCCTGACCGAGAAAGTTAGCCTGAAGTGATGTGAGCATCATCGGGTTAAAACGGGTTTTCTTTCTAGCCTGATCAATATATGCTGTACAGAAAATCAAAAGAGCCGAAGCGAACGAAAGAACAACGACAAGCGCCATGCCGCTCCTGGTTCTTTTGTAGAGTTCTTTTATTCCCGTTTTCATGTTTTTGTTTTCTGACCCCAATATAAGCCATCTTTGCTAAAGATCAGCACGATAAGTAACAATGTTAATTTTTTTTACAGCTCCTTCAGGCTCGCTCCAGGTTACTTCAACAGTAATTTGTTTCACCAGATCTTCGTATGACAATGTCTTTGCTGATGATTCAAAATCGCTGTTTCTTGGTGCACTTTCAGTAAAACCTGAATTCTGAACCAATACCATATTAGCCTTGAAATTAACATCAATAATGCTGCAGACAACCTTAACCTTGTAATCGGCATGTTTCCCTTTTATCATACCAAGAACCACGGTAGGAGTTGAATAACTTTCATAACTTCCAACAGGAATATCCAGGAATGGTTCCTGAAAAAGAGAGTTTCCGGTTCTTTCAAGAATTTGTGTAGCTTCTATAAGTCTGTAGTCTTTATTTGTAATTTTTGCCCCGAAAGCTATAAGAGAAGAAATTGGAAGAATTGCAAGAGCCATAATAACCGTCGCAAAAATTATCTCTGTCAGAGTTACTGCAGTTCTTAAACGGATATTGTAAGCTCTTGTCACTTTATCTTTTCCCCCCCTACCTTAAATTATACATAAATTGGGATGGTTTTGGCGTCATTTTTGCTTCTTTTTTTTAGGGGATTCTCTTTTGTTTTCAATGCCAAATTTTTTGGGGAAAGGAAGAAAGTCGCCTGCGTGAACATCGGTTTTTTGTTTAATAGTCGTAGAGTGGGATGCAATAGAAGGATTATACACTGTAAATTTATTCAAAAGAAATTTAATTTTGCCATCTTCTCCAGGAAGTCTTTTACCTTCGAAAAGATATTCAGTGAATTCAAAGTTTTCTGTGTTAATAAGCTCGTTTAGACTATCACTCGGAAGAACGCCGTAATCGCCATCCTCTGTCTTGAGGATGACAGTATCGGGTTTTCCTGGCTCACCTTCTTTGAAAAACACTTTCCCTCTTAATTCAACGAATTCACTCGAATAATATTCCGCGAATAAGCTGCTGGAAATCAGACACATCAGAATTAAGAGTGAAAAGAAAAAAGCCGATTTTTTTTGTAAATTTGCATTTTTCATTTTTATGTCCTCAAACTGATAAAATATAAACATTGAATAATGTTTCATAAGAAGTATTTTCCGCGAACAAGATGATTCCGATGTACTTTATAGAACATCTACCTTATTGGAAGATAGATTTTCACTGAAACCATACCATTTTCCTCGCTCACTTCAAACTTGTAATCGTTTTTATAATATTTTTCAAGTCTTTTTTTGAGATTTTCAAGTCCGATTTTTGTTGACGGGATATGTGTTGGGTTTCCTGAACCAAACCATTTCCCTGAGTTTTTTACATTCAAAAGAATGTATTCTTCAAAACGTGAGACTTTGACAATAATTTCAAGTGGGTCGCATTCAGAAAGCTGGCCATATTTAATTGCATTTTCGACAAGGGGTTGAAACGTAAAATGAGGAACGCTCATTTTTTCCAGACCTGGTTCGCATTCCACAAGAGGTTTCAGGGAATCTCCCCATCGGACTTTTTCAATTTCAAGAAAGTTCTTTGTAAGATGAATTTCACTTTCAATAAATGTCAGTTCTTCTCCGTGCCGATAAAGGCTTGATCTGCAAAAATCAGCAAGTTTAATAAGCATTTCGCTTGCCATATTTGAGTTTTTTAATATCAGTGTATTGATTGAATTTAAGGTGTTGAATAGAAAATGCGGATTGAGTTGATATCTGAGCATTTCCAGTTGTGCTTTTTCGGCACTTATTTTTGCATTTTCAAGCTCGATGAAGTTTTTCACCTGCGTTTTTGAAAAAACAACGATCAGTGGAATTGCCAGAAGAACGAAAAATACGCACTGAAAAACCGAAGATGGAATAAGGTCAAAAAGGATTTTGTCGATTGTTTCCATTTTTATTCCGGCAATCATAAGATAATGATTGCCAGTAGGTGATACTTCTTCAATACATGTGCTTCTTAATATTCCTGAGGTTGATTTCTGGAAGAAAAAAACAGGTTCTTTCAGATCTTCTGCGTTTTTCGGCATTGAAAGTTCATTGACATTAAAATCTCTGCCATAGAAACATATTGCATTTTCTTCAATGTCTCTGTCAGTTGTGCTGTGTGAAGTATAGAAAGCTTCATCTGAATTGATGACAGCTGTTGATAGTGATGTTACTTCGACAAGCCTGGCATATTGAGTCATTGCCATTATGTTATTGATGTCTTCGACTTCTGAGACACCGGTTTTTTCAACCGCTCTGTCATGAAAATCACCCGGTAGAATGTATTTTATGCTTCTCGCTGCCTGAAGAAGTCTTTTGTCAATATCTTCGAGAGCCGTAGTGCAAGTGCTGCGATAATGCAGAAATGTGAAAATAATCACCCCGATCAGATAAAGAAGCACCGGGATAATTAAATTTCTAGCAGTGTGGGTGTTCAGATTTTCTTCTCAAGCATTTTTTTCAGAGTTTCAAGAATCTTTCCCGGTTTATATGGTTTTACTATGAAATTTATTGCTCCAGCGACAATTGCATCTTTTACGCTGTTTGCAGTTCCTACAGCTGTAATCATGATGATTTTTACTGCAGGGTCAAGTTTTTTCAGTGCTTTTAATGCTGTAATTCCGTCCATTTCGGGCATTGTTATGTCCATCGTTATCAAGTCCGGACGGATTTTTGGATAATTCATAAGGGCTTCTTTTCCATTGGCTGCTTCAAAAACTTCATAACCATTTGATTCAAGAAGATCCCGCAGAATTTTTCTGAGAATTTCTGCATCGTCTACAATCAGAATTTTTTTTCGTGGCTGATCAGTCACTTTTATCCTCGCATCATCTGATCTATGAAAACTTCAGTTTACTGAAAATCTTCATCATACAATGTTACCGAAAGACCCGGAAAGTTGTCTCTGATATTTTTACCGTTTAATGGCCAGTTAGTTTTTGATCCGTTTGCTTTGACCGCTGTTATTGTGGGAATAATCTTTTCAACTTTTTTTCCCGGAGCGCCTTTTTCAACAAGCCAGAAAAGATTTTCCGGATAAGTTACAGAGCCGTTTTTGATTTCCGGCTTGATTATTCTTTTGAATTCCCTTCTTCCTTCCTGAAATTTTACCTCAAGGTAGGAAACAGCAGAAGGATTTTCTTTTGCATCATCTGGGCTTTTTTGCCAGGTAAGAATTTCAAAGTCTATTACAACTACATCTGCGAATTCTATCGGAACGGAAACAGGGACATCTCCGGCTGCAGCAACCATTGTTTCAGAGCCTTTAAGCACATCGTCGTTGTTGCTGATTATTTCTTTCTCAATTTCGAAAACACTTTCAGGAAGTGCTGCTGGGAATGCTCCCAGGAGGTTATCAAGTGAAAATTTTGCATAAAAGAGCGGTGTATCAAACTTGTCTACCCAGCCTTTTTTAGGTGTCCATGTGACTGTTTGTGAGGAATATACCTGATTTTTGTATTTAAGCCTGATATCAAGAAGAACTTTGTCAATTGTAAGACCAGCAATTTGTCCAACTGCTGGAAGGGAAAGATACGCATATCTCCAGCCTGCCGGATCATTTTCGACAACAAAATGTCTGTCTTTTTCTTTTTCATCTAATCCGGCGAGGCTCGCGAAACCTTCTGCAAACATTTCCATTCCGGTTCTCAGGCGGCGCTGAAGATTGAGTGTGTTAAATGCTGACTCTTCTGATTCATCTTCTTCAGGATTTTCCTTTGATAAATCAATAGTGTAAAGGCCTGTTTTCAGAGATTCACGTTTTTCAGCAGATGATTTTTTGACAGTTTTTTTTGAAATTTCGCGTGCTCTTTTTTTAAGAAAATCTGCAAAATTCGGATTGACATTCAGATCGGTTGTTCCGGTGATCTGCATATATTTTGAGAGATCTTCCTTTTTCTTGCCAAATCCACTGGTCTTATTTATGCGTTCCCAGTCAACTTTAGCACGCAGTGTTTTAGGTTCATCCAGAACCTGAAAATTATATTTAACAGAGTATTTCAGGCCAGTAGTTGATCTTAGGGCTTCTTCAACCAGGTCTGATGACAATTTTTCAAGAGGAATAGAGAATTTAGCAGTTCTGAGAGCATATTTGGACGCAATCCCAGGAACCATTGTTCCCGAAGCTACTATAGATTTCTTTTGGGGAGGAGTAACTGTAAGTTCAAGTCCCTGAAAAGGAATTGGCGATAGAATAATTTCAGAAGGATTTTTAACAGGAATTTTGTATTTAAGCTTTTTTATAATTTCGTCTGAAGGGGCAATGTCGAGGGAGAAGCAGAGGCTTCCCCCTTCGACAAATTTTCTGGTTTTTGCATCTTTCTGCTGATATTTGAACAATATTAAATCCGGAACTTTCTGTCCGTCAATTTCTATCTTGGAAATATCAGGGTTCATACAGGCGCAAAACCATTGTTTTTCATTAATGGCGCTTTTCATGAGAATAAATGAGTCATTGCTGTCGGTGCCGCTGACTTTAACATTTCTTATCACTGTATCTTCGCTGATTCCCGGGGTTGTCTGTGCAAAGGAAATCGCTGAAAAAAGCAGCATCAAAAAAACGCTTGCTCCGACAGAAAATTTAGTATTTTTCTTCATGTTAAGCTCCTTTTTTAGAGGGGGCACGCGCCCCCTCTCGCCGGTCGAACAAGTTCGACCGTCTCACTCCCCGCGGTCGCGCACGTTGTGCTCTCCATTTTTCACACACACCACCACGTTTTCGGCTGTTCCAATGCTCTCGCCGGTTGTGATCTCCGGTTTTCACACGTAATACTCGCGCTGGAAGTTGTTCCCAGGCTTTCGCCGGTCTATTATTTTTTGTTCCCGAGCAGCATCATGTCGAAATATCCGTCATTGTTTGACTTGTCACAGCCAAGCAGAACCACGATATTGTTTGAACCTTCGTTCAGGAGTGAAGATGGAATGCCATCTATATCACGGTTCCAGTATTCATAGTCGTGTCCGTCTTTCAATTTCATTACCGGATCTTCATCAATCAGCTTACCATTTAAATATACAGCCGCGGCGTTGTTGCTGGCAACTTTTAATACAAGAGATTTATAATCTTTTTTCTCAAACAGGAATTCCTTCTTCATTATAACACCGTCGCTGGGCTCAAGAAGCGTTCGAATGAAAGGTGGTTTCATTCTTTTTGATGGTCCGAATGCAAATGGACATCCGCCCTTCAGATTGGTTACCATCTTTGCCGGTTCCAGTTCCTGTGGAATCTGCCAGACGAGAATTTCGGCCTGTTTTGTGTTCAGACCGTATTTCCAGTCTCTGGATGCTCTGTCAACAATGACTTCCTGATTTTTATCAGGGTTAAAGTTTTTAATATCTCTTTCTTTGAGAAGTTTTTCGATTTTGTCTTTTGCGCTGAGTTTTTGTGTCTGGAAAGCCATTACTTTTTCCTGATCTTCGTTGCAATCAAGCACTCTTGGAGTTAAAAAGATCAGCAGTTCGGTTTTGACAAAGTTTTTCTGCTTTCGTTGAAAAAGTTTACCTATAAGAGGAATCTGACTGATAAGAGGGATTTTACTAATGGTATTGGTTTCCTTGTTTTCAATAAAACCGCCAAGAATAAGAGTTTCGTTGTCATTTAAAGTGAGGTTTGTTGTAACTTCACGGTTTGACATACGAGCTGTTCCTTCTTTTGCATCATAGCTCTGTATATCGTTGATAAGCTGGCTGACTTCAAGGTCTATTTGATTGCTGCGGTTAATGTGAGGTGTAACGTTCAATTCAATACCGACTTCCCTGATTTCAAAAGATTTTATCGGACCGGCATCAGAAGGTCTGACGCCCGAAATCAACGGAATTTTGCTTCCCAGTTTGAATGTGGCTTTGCGGTGATTAGCAGCTACAATATGCGGGGACGAAATAATGTTGGCTTTCTCTTTTTTCTGGTATGCATTCAGAAAGAGTTTCATCTTGTTCTGAGTTGTGACGAATGATTTCAACCCGCTTGAAACGCTGTTCGGGTCTTTGGAATCGATGCTTCCGAAATCCATTGCAGTTGTGTTGACGGCATTTGCAATTCCCAGAGGTCTGTTTACAAGTCCCTTTAATTCGAAATCAAACAAATCGTCATTGGTTACTGAAAGTTCCACAACGAGAACATCAATCAACACCTGTCCCGGACGAAAATCAAGACTTGATATTACATCAAGCATATTTTTTACAATCGGACAATTCGGTTCTTTGGATCTGATTACAATAGAGTTGGTAGTGGGATTTTCTGCAACTTTGATGTCACCACCGTTAATGTCAGCTTCAAAGACTGCTGTCAGAGATTTCAGAACATCTTCAGTGCGCGAATACATCAGATACCAGGTGATGCATGTTCCGTCTTTGCTGATAACTGATCTTGTAGATACAAGATTTTCCTCTTTGTAATCAAAACTGAGTGCCTCGGTTGCCATTCCCAGGTTTGGTGGTATTTCTGATTGAGGTGAGGAAGAAGTCGCAATTTCCGCTGTTTCAGAAGCTTCTGAATCAAGTTTGGCAGGAACTTCTACGTCTCCATTTGAACTCTCTGACGCAGAAGCGTCTTTATTGTCACTGTCCTTCGAGCTTTCGGCAGCGGCTTTTTCTTCTGTTCCAGAGCCGTCATCAGCATGTCCGACAATCGAAAACAGCAGAGATACTGAGATAAATAACATGAATAACAGGTAATACCTTTTCATACTTTTCTCCAGGTTTTCAGAAACTTTTAGAAGCTCTCAGATACAGCAACAAGCTCTACACTGCTTACAGCACCGCGATAGGAAGCAAAAATCCTTACAGCCATACTCACGGGTAGTTTTTCTACGGAATCAGGTCCTTTGTATACTACAGTTGCAACTCCGCTGAGGGTTTTGGCCTTTCCTTCGCTTGCACCCTCGATTGTTCCTTCAGAATCACATGAAAAGTAAACTTCCTCATCATCTTTAACCAATACATCTCCCGGTCCATAGACAGTTGCGTGAATCATTACCGACCCTTTGGGCTTGATAAAGGTTTCAGATGATTTTAAGCTGATTTTATATCCGCTTCCATTTGGAAGATCTGTTGATACGCCATTATCAGTTTCTCCACACCCAATAAGAATACTTATGCAGATAAAGCCGAATACAGCGGTTATAATTGTTCTGAATGCTTTTAACACAGATTTTTCTCCTTCACTTTATTATTGAACCTTGATTGTCTTTGATGCAGTAACTCCACGCGAAGTAAACAGTATGTCAACATCTACCACTGTATTTCCTGCTGTGAATTCCGTTACAAAGAAACCCTGTTTGTCTGTCTGGCCTGTTGCGGGATTGAATTTAGCATCAGGGTCTCCTGTTGTAACCGTAACAGCTTCTGACTCAAAAGGAGCGCCAAGAAGGTCGGTAACTTGTACAGATATTGGTGAGACAGATTCTTTCTTAACAATATCTTTGGGGGTGGAAACCTTTATTGTTGCGATCCGCTCAGTAATCTTTAATGAAGCTGAACCCGACGCATCTTGCCAGTATGCGTTTATGGTACATGATCCGGTTTCCTCTCCGGCTGTAAATGTGGTATAGACAGACCCGTTATCAAGTTCTTTTTCCGGATCAGTGAAAGTTCCGGCAAGTGAAGAATCGAAGGCAACTTTTCCTGAAACTGGACTTCCATTTTTATCAAATATTCGAACTATTATGAGAGTTGCTTGTCCGGGAAAGAGTTCTTTTGAACTTATGATGACGCTGACAGAGGCATTATTAGCCGGTGGATTTCTCACAAAAAGTTGTATGCTGCATGATGCCCCGTTAACAAGGGCGGTTATTGTTGCCAGCCCCTTGGAATCTGTTGGAGAAGTAAAGGTTGTGCTGTAATAACCGTTGACAAGTTCACCATCTCCGATGCTTTCGAAAGTTCCACCGATGGTGGAGGTCAGAATAACCTTTCCTGTCACGGCTTTTCCGGAACTCTGTGCCTTAATGGTCAGAGTTGTTACTCCTCCCGGTGGTAGTTCCATGGCGGACGAATACAATGAGACTTCCGGGCGGGTCAGGAAATCCTGACTTATTGTAATCTCTTCCGAATCTGTTCCATCAAGTGCGGCCGCAAAAATTGTTCCGGTACCAACGTTGTCTGGCGCAGTGTAAACGGTATTGAACCAGCCCTTCTGTGTTGTGCCGGAATTGTTTGCAAATTCTCCACCTGCTGTTGATGAAAGCACGACATTCATTTCGTTAACAGGATTATTGTTCTGTCTGACATTAACTGAAACGGTTGTCTGTCCCTTTGGCTTGAGAGTTGTCGAGCCGAGGGAGAGCTTTACTTCGACAGGAATTTCAGGCTTTGCCGAAATAAGCACCAGCGCAGTTGAACTGGTGCCGAGTGCAATAGCTGTAACTCCATCTGTTCCGGTTACTTCGGGTGCCTTGTATTGAGTTGAAAAATACCCATTTTTTGTTTCACCGGACTGGCTGTCGAATGTTCCACCAAGAAGCGAAGATAAACTAACGGTGACATCGTTTGCCGGAAGACCGTTTTTATCTGTAACCTTTACGGTAACAGCGATAGAATCACCTGGCGCAACTTTTGTTGCTCCGGGCAAAATCTTTATTTCGACCGGAGTGCCATTTAATCTGTCTGAGGTCAATCCAAGCACATCACTGGCACTGCTTTCATTGCCGGCAGAAGAACCACAGCCTGCAAGATGCAGCGTTATAAAGGCACATAAGAGGAAAAAGCCCGCGTAAACTCCCATTCGGAAAAATGATTTCCGATAATCGTCAAGATCCGAATATTTCACCTTCAACCTCCCAAGAGGAAATGATTTTCAGCTTAAGCTGAAGCTAATCATCTCTCTGTTCGGAAGAAGTTGGAGAATTGTTAATGATTAGTAATTTAATTAGTGCTGATTGATTTTAGCGTCACTGCCGCCGGGGTTGAAAAGTTTTTCACGGGCAATCGGATCAAGTTTTGAAACCGGATCTGATTTGCCTTTGGCGGCTGCTACAAGTTTTTCACCAGGATTAACCTCAGTGGAAAGTCCGTCAATGTTCGTAAATGATACTTTTCCTTCTTCGACAATGAGGGTAGTTGAAGTGGATGTAATATCAAGAAGAAAAACAGTGCCCAGAACTGCTGTTACTCCCTGAGGTGTTTCAATTTTTATAGAATCTTTTTGCTTGTTTACACGATAAACAGCAGTACCGCCCATTTGCTTTCCAAGATTTTCACCGCTTTTAATTTCAAAATATGATTCAGGCTTAATATAAACTTCAGCTTTTTCAGCAAAAAGAAGCTTAACAGTTGAGTTTTCAGCAGTCTTTACAGCGCCACCCGATGAAAGAATGTCATTTTCCTTGATTGGTTTGTAGGTAGAATCTGAAGAAACTTTTGCCTGAACGTCACCCTTAGGTTCTTTTACTACGGCTCCAGACACTGATGAGCTGTTTGATCCACAACCGGAAAAAACTGAAAACGCTGCCATAATTGCCGCGACCAAAAATCCCTTCGTGATACTTCCAGTATTTTTAAATTTGTACATGATATTGGCTCCTGATGTCCTCAATTATTTTCACAAAAGTGATGTGATTAATTTTTAAATCTCTGATATCATATTAATACTAATCCTTATTAATATCAACTGCTCTAATCTATTGATAACTTCTGTCATTATATTCGTTCTTTTTCGGGTGTGATAATGTTTAGTTTTTCAGACAAACGAAATCTCTTTTTCTCCAGTTTGCCTTTTCTACTGCTTGTTTTGTTTCTTGCAGTTTTCTCTGAGAAGACATTCTGGATAGATAATTTATTTATTGACCTTTCTCAGAGAATACTTTACCCCTTTCGGGAAGCTTCGCCGGAAATTTGTATCATAAGCGTCGATGATAAAACGTTGAAGGAATTAAACCTTTCCTGGCCTTTGAGTCGCGGATTTCAGGCTGACATTCTGGCTATGATATCAAAATATTCACCGAAAATAATTGTATGCGATATTCTTTATCAGCATCCCGAAAAAATCAATGAGGGTGAAGGAGATCGAAAACTCGCTTCAACAGTTCGCAGGCTTGGAAATGTTGCACTGATATCGCTTCTGGAGCCATCTGAAACATCTTATGGCTTTCAGATTCTCCAGTTCAAAAGCATGAATGAAATCCGCAAGTTTTCACTGTTCGAAGGTTTTGTCTGGTCGCTGATCGATAGAGACGAAAAAATAAGATACTTTGTTGCCCAGGAGGGAAGAATGGATCTCCTTAGCCTTGCCGCGAAAGCTGCCAGGCATCTTAACCCTTCTGTTCGACTTCCGGGCATTGCTTCAGAACAATTATCCAGAAGCATTGTAGCATTTCCGGGAAAAAATGGAGGAATACCAGTCTATTCTGCTATTGATCTCATTAATGGCAAACTCTCTGTTAATCAGCTTCAAAACAAGGTTGTTTTTCTGGGCGTTGGAACTGAAATTCAGCGAGACCGGCATTTTACAGCAATAGGTGAAATATCTGGAACGCTTTTACTTGCATCTTCGCTTGATACGATTTTGAATGATCGAATAATTGAGCCTTTTCCAAATCGACTATGGTTTTACATAATGCTTGTTTCCGGCTCAATAGCAGGAGTATTTCTTTATGGGAAGATTCTTTTTCCAGCGCTTGCAGGAATTATTTTTGTGTCAGTATCGTTTTTTATTCATTTTTTTCTTCCCATTGGATCATTCATCACAGCCTGGGTTGGATGCACATTCATTGTCTGGCTGCAATCGTTATACCTGAGCATACTTTCAGTCAACAAAAAACGCCATGAGGCAGAAGTAGTTGGTGAAATCCAGAGCAGGTTTTTTCCGCAGAAAATCTGGAAATCAGATGTTAATGGTTTTGAATGCAAAGGTTTCTGCATTTCATGTGAAAAAGCCGGTGGGGATTATTATGATTACTTTGTACATGAAGACAAGTCGCTCGTCTTTATGCTGGGTGATGTAACAGGGCATGGTTTTGCTGCGGGTTTTATTACTGCAATGGCCAAAGCGATGATGACATATTTTCGTCGGGAAAATATAGTTGATCCCGAAGAGATGGCAGCGACGCTGAACGGTATTCTTCTGGGAAGCCTTAAAAAATCAAAAATGATGACAGCAATTATCGGGAGGATTTTCCCTGAGGAAAACAGAATTCAAATGAGGTTCGCCGGCCACCTTCCTGCTTATCACGTAAAGCTTTCAGGTGAGGTTATTGAGATTGCTCAGCCGGGTTATCCGCTGGGCATTATTAAGAAAAAGGCACCGGAAAAGAAACCTTTGCAGGAAGTATTTATCGAGCGCGGTGAGATGCTGGTTCTTTACACAGATGGTATTGTTGAGGCTCAGGACTGGGTTGACAGATTGTTCACTTTTGAAAAATGGAGGGATTTTCTTAAAAATGCCTGTTCCTATACCTCCATAGATGACTTTACCGAGGCAGTTCTTGAAAGCATCAGAAAGCATACTGCGGGGCGTCCATTTCAGGATGACGTTACCTTGTTTGTAATAAGACGTACATGAATAAATTTACATTGAAACTGAAGCAGTTTAATTCTGATTTGCTTTCACTTGTGGGACCTTCCAGGCATATCAGAATACTTCTGTCATTATTATTTCTTTGCCTGACGCTTGTCTCATTTAACTCATTGATGCAGCCACTTGAGTATTTTATTGCTGATTCATTTCTGCAATTAAAAAGCAGATTCAGTGAGCCGTCTAAAGACATTATTCTATTGAGTATTGATACTGAATCACTCGAGGCAGTTACTGAAAAATGGCCATGGAGTAACGAGTTTACCTCAAATCTTATCGCGCGCCTTATGGAGTGTGGTGCAAAAAAAGTGGTGGTAAGAAAAGATGAAAATACTATCAGCTTTTTAAAAGATTCAGATGGAAGAGTAAGAGAATTCACAGTCTCAGGAAATCAGCAGATAATTTGTTTTGCCGAAAAAAATGGCGGAATTCTGCATATTCCGGTGAAAGACTTTTTATCAAATGATTCTCCAGAAGAGGTTTTTCGTGGAGCGACCGTTTTTATTGGTCCTACAGCGCCAGTACTGCACGATTTCAGAAACACTTCCTTTGGACAGAGACCTTTTGTGGAAATTCTTGCTCATATTTATGATGGTCTCGAGAGCAAACGTTCTATTCAAAGATATAACGGCTTTGCATTCAGACTGTGTTTTTTCATTTTTGGTGCTGTTTTTGGAGTAATGCTTTCTGATATGTCCGGAAAATTTTCTTTTTTCAAGTCTATTGCTGCATCGTTAATTATTGTACCATCTTTTGGCGCAGTCTGTTTTGCAGCAGGATATCTTTTCCCAATTGAATTATCATGGGTTGCGTGGTTAATTTCTTCGTCTTCATTTGCAGCTCTCTCTAAGTTGCGGGATCATGTTTTTCTGGAAGCTTTAAAAAGTGAGGGTGATGAAATTGCAAAAATTCAACAGGCCATTTTTCCCCAGAGTGAAATATTAACAGCCTCTGGAATAAGGTGTGTCGGATATTCTCGTCCCTGTGAAACAGTTTCAGGTGATTTTTTCGAATTCTTCGAGCAGAAAGATGGATCATTGTACATTTTTTTTGGTGATGCGTGCAGCCATGGTTTTTCTGCCGGAATGACAAACACGATCATAAAAGCTTTAATTACACACTTTCGCCAGGATATTATTACAGATCCTGGTGAGCTGATGGCAAGAGTGAGCGTTATTCTTAATTCAACGATCGGAGACCGAGGCAGTCTATCCGGAATAAGTGGACTTTTTTCTGCATCCGGGCAGGAACTTCTTTTGAAGAGTTTTGGAAAAGCTTCGGCTGTTATTTTTTCTGTCTCAGGCGAGATCCTGGAATTGTCAGATGAGGCAATGAAAATCCCTTTTTGTACGGGTGACAAACTTTTTCTCTTCAGTGACGGAATAATAAATTCCAGAAATCGGAATGATGATTTATTCGGCAAAACCGGGTTCTATGACTTTATAAAGAGGCATGTCGGGAGCAAATTTGATCAGGCAATGTTCGATGCGCTTCTTGCACAACTGAGATCTTTTCAGCAGAATCAGATTATTGAAAACGACATTTCCATTGTTGCAGCCGAAATCAAAATAAATAATTAATAGCTTGACTTATTGATTCAAACTTGATATTATACATTTGTCCGTCTGCCGGGATGGCGAAATAGGCAGACGCACCGGACTTAAAATCCGGTGGGGTAACACCCGTGCCGGTTCAACCCCGGCTCCCGGCATAGTAACTAAACATCGCGGGATGGAGCAGTCCGGTAGCTCGTCGGGCTCATAACCCGAAGGTCGGCGGTTCAAATCCGCCTCCCGCAACCGTTAACCGGATCTTATCCGGTGATTTGGCAAGGTAGCTCAGTTGGTCAGAGCACACGGTTCATACCCGTGTTGTCGAGGGTTCGATTCCCCCCCTTGCTATTTTCATGACCCGCATTATGGCGGGTTTTTTTTATTTATGATAAATAATTTGCAATTAACGGAAAATATTTCAAAATTTCAATTCAGACAAATCGGAGTTGCAGTCTCCGGAGGTTCTGATTCGGTAGCACTTCTCCTTTTATTGCATGATTACTGCAAATCCCTTGAAATCAGATTGCACGTTCTGCATGTTGATCATGCAATCAGATCTGATAGCCATCAGGACTCACTCTGGGTTAAAGAACTCGCCGATTCACTCTGCTTGCCCTTTTATTGTATCAGACTTCAATCGCCACCATCTCAGATTATTGCTGAGAGAGGCTTTGAGGATTGGGCGCGTCATCAGAGGCTCAATTTTTTTTCAGAGAAATCTGCTGAACTTGGACTTGATTGCGTTGCAGTCGCCCATCATGGCAGTGATCTTATTGAGACTTTCCTGATTCGCCTGATTCGGGGAACATCTCCTGAAAGTCTCTGCGGAATGAAAGTCTTAAGGAAATATCGCATTTCAGGCAGAAAACTTGTCCTTTGGAGACCGCTCATTTCAGTTCTTCCAGAGGAATTGAAAAAGTATCTCACGGAAAAACAGCAATCATGGCTTGAAGACAGCAGCAATTCAGACAAAAAATACCTGAGAAACAGAATTCGCCATGAGATAATTCCGTTGTTTAATAAGATTCGCCCGCGTTCTCTTTCAAGAATGGTCAGTGTTATTTCTGATCTTGGCACTTATACAAACAATCTGGAAAACATTCTGTTTAAAAAGAAATATAAAAAAATTGTGTCTTTCTGGAAAGAGAATCCTGAAAGGCTTATGTTACCTGATCAATCAGAAAAAGATATTTTCATAAGACTTCTCACGAAAAAGTGGATTCAGAGCTATTTCTCAGGTGTCCGTCATAGAATAAGCAGAAATTTTCTACAGCGGGTTTTTGATCTTGCAAAGAATCCAAGCTGTGGACGCAAGGTTGAATTTATGGGCAAATTTATTATAAGGCGCTCTGATTCGCTTGAAATAATAGAAACTGTAAAAAATCAGGAATTCAATAGCTGGTCGGCGCGTTTTTCTTTGGCTGATGTTTCGACCTGTGTTCCTGGACCTTCAAGTTCAGACAGTGATCTTATGGAAAAAAAGTATATTTGTGCTGATGGACTTTATGGAAAAATGCATTTTTTTGCGGCAAAATGTTCTAATAAAGATTCTAATGCTTACAGTTCTTACAGTTCTTCCAACTCTTCCAATGTTTCTGATGCATTGGGAATATGGGTTCCTCCAGAGATGTTTGCTGCAGGTGTGTTTTTAAGGTATCCTCAGCCTGGAGACCAGTTTTCACCAATGTTCGGCCGTGGTAAAAAAAAGCTCGCAAGGTTTTTCATTGATAAGAAAATTCCGCAGGAAAAGAGAAGACAGATTCTGGTTGTTGCTTCTGGAAAAGAAATTCTCTGGATTCCCGGTTTGATTCAAGTAAAACATCTTCAACAGTTGTATTCCAGGCAAATTAGCCTTAAAGATCGTGAAAATTGGCTGTATATTGGGGTAAAGGCTGATGCGAAAAATCTGATTAGAAATTGCTGATTCCGTACTATTTATTTTTGTATAAAATGTGTAACGTTATTGTGCTTAATCTTTCCTGAATAATCTTTGAATGATGGTTTCATTAAATTGAAAAAAGTTCGTTGTTGTGTTTCCCATTGCCATGTATGATTATAAGATAAAAAGAATTGTCATTTATGGAGGCAGGGATGTATTCAAGAAAGATTTTTCAGGGATTGATTTTAGGGCTTTTAGCAGCTGTTATTTTTTCTGGAACGTGTTATTCACAAACGATTAAGCAGGTTTTTGATCATCAGCTTCTTGTGAATCAACCATCGCAGAGCTGGGAACACCGCGTTGATCTTCCAGATCAATATGCTCAGCAGGGACTGATTTTCGTAAAAAGAAATCTCAAGATTGTTCTTCCGTGTTTTCTTGTTGTTGAAAGGGAAGAGCTTAATGCAAATTATTATTATGTTAAAGTTCGTCTTCCCAAGGTTCTGCCCGAGTCAAAAAGAGGCATAGTTGAAGTAGAACTGTCTATTGGAAATACCGTTCCGGTAACTCCAGATTTGAACCCGCCGACTGAGTTGTCGCTCAGCCAGCATACAGCTGCCAGAAAACCGGCTTTTCTATGGAAAGGTGATTCCGTTTATTCTGCAGTTACTTTGTATGATTTGGATGAAGGTCAGACAATTTTTGAGCGTGTTGTAGACAACAAGAAGCGTGTTTGTTTATTTGATGAACCATATTTTCTTCCACTTCACCGCTATATCTGGGCTGTAAAGCAGGTTGATGAAACTGGCAAGGAATCTGCTGAAACTCAGGCAAGATTCAGAATTGAAAACCAGAATGGAACAGTGGTGGTAATTCAGGATTAACTTATTTTTTTAATAGATTCCTTTAAACGCGGATTATTCCGCGTTTTTTTTTGTCACAAACATCGGAATAAATGCTGATAAGAGATTGGGTTATGCTTTCCCAGGAATATTTAGCGGCTTCGCGCCTGCCATGGGTGGCGATTTGTGTTGCCTGAGAAGACAATTTTCCATCTCTGAAAGCTTTTTTGATGCACTCGATGAATGTTGCCGGATTACCATTTTCGAAAAGAAATCCATTAACATCGTTTTCAACGAAAAAAGGAATTCCGCCAACTTTTGATGCGATTACTGGTTTTCCTGCAGACCAGGCTTCGAGAATTACTATTCCGAATGGCTCATGAACAGATGTCAAAAGAAATACATCTGCAGCATGGTAGGCATTTACTATGTCGGCATCTGAAGCATGAATTCCGGCTAGAATTTTTACTTTGTTCTGTAAGCCCTGTTGTTGTACAGCCTGTTCGATTTTGTCGAGATATTGTTGATTTGTCACTGGTCCGATGAAGAGTAATACCGCATCAGGAACAATTTTCAGTATTTCGGAAAAATTTTCAACAGAAAACAGCTGATTTTTTTGAGGATCAATTCGTGAAAGTGATAGAAATAGAGTCGCTTCAATTGGAATATTGTGTTTCTTCCTGAAATCTGATCCATTTCCCGAAGCAAATTTGTTGAAATCCACTCCATTTGGAATGTATTCGATTCGTCTGTCCGGATACAGCTTTTGTGCCTGAATCTGCTCAGATTTTCCGACACAGATTACTGCGTCAGCATCTGCGATTACCCGTCTTGAGCCAACTGCCCAGCCAAGGATTTTTCCCCATTCCCAGGCTTGAATACCTGCTTCTACGTTGTCTGAAAGTTCAGAAACCGGAACATCGAAAACTCCGCCGTGGAGAGAAATGATGTACGGAATTTTCCGAATTTGCGCAACAGTGCGACAAATTCCTCCAAGTCTTTTACCGGTGTGAAGATGAATCAGATCAAGCTGAGGCTCCTTTAACAGAGCTTTCATAAGCGCGAAAGAAAAAAGATTTCCGCCCTTTTTATCCATTTTCGTAATATTTTCCGGCGAAAGTCCCCAGAATGGATAAAAATGCTGAAATCTTTTCACTTCAATCTCTTCAATAGTTTCTTCTGGAGTTCTTGCTAGAGCCATTGAAGTTAATATTTTTGTATGAATGCCTTTTTGTACAAGATTCCTGGATGTCTGAAGAATAACAGTTTCAGTTCCGCCCCATTCTTCCTTTACAAAGCGCCTTGGCACCTGAACAACGTTCATAGATTTGTTCACTCAAACCTCAGTAATGATATTGAATCTGTCCTTGCAAGCGATAGTCATATCCAAAAAAGCTGTCGTTTGCCAGAGAAATAGGTGCTGCGATTGTTACTGCCATTCCGCTCTTTGGAAAATATCTCAAACTCAAAGTGAGATCAGTGCTTCTTCCATAGTTTATTCTGTTATATGTGCCTATTTCACCCATGAACGAGAATGATTCATTGGCAGCATATTCGAAACCAACATTTATGAACACGCCTTCGTGGGCTGTGTTTCCAGAACCAGCCTGATAACCGCCATTAAGATGGAAATTACCGCCTTCCTTCTTTTTGGTGGAAACTGCGCCAAATATTTCCCATGCGTTGTCGCTTGTAGTATTTCCGATTGTTCTGTCGCTTGTCGGAAATATTGCACCAAAGCCGATAGCAGAGGCCATATTATCATTTTGTGAGGAGAATTTCAGTCTCAAAGCGGCATCTCCCATTCCTGAGTCTGACCCATCACGGAAATTGTAAGTTATCGGAGCATAAACATCGTATGATTCAAATGGCAGAAGCATTCCAACTTCAAAATTTTCACCACCATAAGTTAAGGCAATAGGAAACTGGTAATAGTTGCCATCTTCGCCATTTCTGAGTCTGTTTCCCTCGCGTTTACTTATTTCATTCCAGATAATTCCGAACGCAGTTGAAAATTTTCCTTTGCCCAGTGGATACGCGGCAACAGTTCTTGTAAGACCGGTAAGTCCTTCAAAAGTTACGCATCGTCTGTTTGTGTTTTCTTTATTACCGCCAATGGGAAGAAGGAGTTTTGGTAGATTTGTGTCCTGGTAAAGTACAACATCGCTCCCGCTTTGTTTTCCAGGAAGCGGTGGCAACGGTGGAAGACTTACGCTTGTTGTGTCGTATGAAGAATAACTATCGTCAAGTGGCGGTGGAAGAGGCAGGTCATACTCGCGTGGTGAAGAAATAACACGTCTTTTCTTTCTTCCACTGTTGTAAGCCTTAGCTGGAGAGTTGCCCGGAATAGTTATTACTCTTCCGACTTTTAATCCAGATGGGTCAGAAATTTTATTGGCTTTGGCAATTTTCTTCCAGCTTTTTATTGTTCCAAAAAATTTTTTGGAAATCGACCCAAGTGTATCTCCCTTTCTAACGGTATACTTCTGAGTATAGCTGTCAGAATCTGAATCGTCTCCTTCATCGCTGGTACCTGTGTCATTTGTTGCGGAAAAAGAGACAGACTCACGTGGTGCATGCTCGTAATCTTCAGGAAGATCAAATTCCGGATATTCCTGTGCTGTTGCAATATCTGAAAAATTACCTCCAAAACAGGTAACAGCAAGTAGAAGAATAATGTATAATTGCTTGCCCATCGGTTTTTCCTTTCAAAACGCACGACTGGTCAGAAAATAAAAATAACCCATCTTATTATCGGCAGAAAAGGAAAAACTTCGAACAAAAAGTACTTAATCCATTAATCCAGAGTAAAGTAGAAGGTTGCTCCCTCGTTTTCTCTTGCTTCTCCCCAGATTTCGCCACCATGACGATTGATTATTCTTTTCACCGTGGCAAGTCCGATTCCAGTGCCTTCAAAGTCCTGCACTCCATGAAGTCTCTGAAAAGCACCAAAAAGCTTTCCGTAATATTTCATGTCAAAGCCTGCTCCATTGTCTTTTACAAAAAATACAGTTTTTCCATCTTTTTGGAATGTGCCAAACTGTATGATTGCAGGGTCTTTTTTCGAAGTAAACTTTATGGCGTTTCCTATTAAATTCTGAAGCAGTGCCCGGATGAGGTTTTCATCGCATTTGGCAAAAACATTTTTCTGAGCATCAAAATTTATTGCTCTTCCGGGAATCGTATTTTTGATTTCCGAAAAAGTTTCCTCAGCTATAATTCCAAGGTCAGTCTTGACAGAGCTGATAGGACTTCGGGTAATTCTCGAAAGCTGCAGCAAGCCTTCAATAAGGCTGCCCATTCGAGTGCTTGCATTTCTTATTCTTTTCAGATAATCTTTAGCACCTTCGTCCAGCTTGTCAAAATAATCTTCGAGAAGCGCTTGCGAGAAACCGTCGAGAGATCTGAGGGGAGCTCGCAGATCATGTGAAACCGAATAGGAGAATGCTTCAAGTTCTTTATTGGCGGCTTCCATGTTCACATTGATTTTTTTAATTTCCTTCATTTGTTCCTGAAGTTGTTTTTCCATTTGTATTTTTTCGGTTATGTCATGGGCAAGAGATAAAAATGATGACGGGTTTCCTGAATTGTCTGATAGAACAGAATTATTCCATTCACAGATGATAATCTTGCCTGATTTTGTAACATTTTCATTAATTTCGTGTTCAATCAATTTTCCGCCACGGATTGAGTCTGCAATGTTTTTAAGGTTTTCTTTTACATGTTCCGGAACAAGTAGTTCCACAAGGTCTTTTCCAACAGCTTCTTCTCTTGTCCAGCCAAAAACTGTTTCAGCTTTTTTACTCCAGTCGATGATTCGTCGAGAGAGATCCCAGTATATGAATGCAACGGGAGCACTGTGATACATTTCCTGACTTTTTTTCCAGCTTTCATAATTAATCATTATCCAGCCAAGTTTTCTTATTGCGTTGGCAAGTTGTGGAATTTTTATTGAATCATTATGGTTGTACGGATGCTTTCTTTCTCCGATAAGGACCACCTGATGAGTTTTTCCATCTTCAAGAACTGGAATTGCCATGAGGTTGGAGACATTAAAAAAGAATGGCGCGAGTTTTGGGTCATCTGTTTTAAACTCGTATCTGAAATTATTAATGTATTCTTCGGAAGTTTCGAAAACAATTTTCAAGGGTTTCACTTGATCAATTATCCGTTGGCATTCTTCAGGGGGAATAGGATAGAAAGAAAAATTCCCAGCATTGAGAATGCTTATGAAAGGCGCTTCTCCAATCATTTCGACGGTTAATACGAACTCACTGTCGCTTATTTTGGCAACTTTGTCGACAAAAAACTTTACAATATTGGAGATTGATCCTGCACCCATCTTGCTGAAGTCACAGAATGCATCAAGCCATTCGTCACTTTGTCTGGAAAGTTTTTCTTCAATTTTCTTCTGGTGAGTTATGTCTATGACGTAGCCGAGAAAATGAGTTATGTTCATAGATGAATCTCTCAGAACTGCCGTGTAATCATATATATTACGGTATTCCCCATTCTTTGATCTTATTCTATATTCCTGTTCAAAGAAGGGAATCTCGGCTTTAACATATTCAGAAACGTCATTGCGTACACGGTCAGCATCATCTGGATGAATAATGTCAAAAACAGAAATTCTGTTTTCTGTAAATTCTTCCGGACGGTAACCAAACTCTTTTTTAATGTTTGCTGAAACATAATCTGCTGGCCAACCTTCTTCGGCGCGTAATTTGAATACCACGGTTGGACCAGTCGTCAGAAGGTTGTACTCACAGAGAATTTCCTGTTCTATTTCTTTCAACTTTGTAATATTTGTGGCTGTACATAAAAATATCTGTGGTTCTGTATCATCACCATTTGTGCAAAACTGTCCGCGCAATTTCAGCCATACACATTTTTTTGATTCATTCATGAAGCGAATTTCAGCTTCGTAAAAGTTTTCCCTGAAATTTATATTCGAGGCACAATTGTGCAGAAAGTCAAGCTGCTGAAGAAATTTGGCTCTATCGTCCGGATAAATGAGATTTTCGAAAGACTCAAGACTCATGCATTTGCGAGCACTTTTAATTTCAAGTAGTTGTAAGAATGCACTATCAAGAGAGAAACAACCGCACTTTTTATCCCATTCAAAGGATGCAATTCCAGAAAGTTCAAGAGTCTTATTTTTTCGTATTTCTTCATTCAGCATAATTATTGGCCTCCGGGGAATGTATCAACTTACTTCAGAATGATATTCAGGATCTTATTTATCGAAAGATCTATTGTTTCCTGAATATCAGATATATTTTCAAGGGTTTCAAGGCTGCCTGGAAGGTTTGAAACTATTAAATAAGCTTTGTACATGAGTTGTTTATTCCCCTGCCCGGCAATAAATCTGGCAAAACTTGACAGTTCAACGTCTATAATCTGAAAATCTTTGCTGCGAAGGTCGTCAATAAATGAAACCGTTTCCTGTATCGGTGAAAACACAGAATATGCGTTTCCGGTTTTCATGTTTAGACTTTCCATATCACTATTTTTAACGATGTTACTGTTTAAAATGTATCCTCCAGATCGGTCATAGACTCTTAACGGAACAAAGATATCTCCGATTTTTGCATCATTGGTTATTGCACCGCAACCGCCCAGGAAGATGATGTTAATTATTTTCTTTTCATTTGCAAGAATGTCGAGCAGCGCAAACAACTGATCGCCGTAAACACTTTCGGAAAAAAGAATATTTTTCTTCGTATTGTCGCTATTGCTGAACTCTGCAATGCAGTGCGGAAGATCTTTGTCGTTATAAGCAGAAATATTTGAGATAGCGCCATTTAAGTGCTTTTCAGAAAGAATTTTCGAAATTTCCCGGTGGAATCCGATGACTGCAGAATGAATTGTTCCGGGTTTGACTGATGAAAGAGACTTTGAATAAATCTCCCGTGTTTCCCTGAAATCTTCGATTGGCTCTCTTGACTTGATTATCAGAAATGAATCGGCAGGCTTTCCTGAAAGTGCCATTGCTGCTGAAATCAGCGCTTGACTCTGAAGCTCTCTCATGCTGCCGTACATTCTTGGAATTACCGCAATATATCTTCCAAGCGAAGTTTTACAAAGCAGAATACCTGTTGTAATAACAGATCTTGATCTTGTAATCAGTGCGGCACTTTTCACTCCATTAGCCAGAAGCCATGAATGAAGCAGTGATTCCGTTCCGCTGAAGAGAAAAACACTGATATCAGGCTTGGCAAGAACTTTCATTCCAAGTTCGGTCAACTTGTTTCCGACATATTTTTTCAGATCAGAGAAAGAATGAGGTGCAGAAAAGTCAATTTTTCTGATCTCTTCATCTGGAGCGACAAATGAAAATGAAGTTATTGATGCAGTCCACGATGCAGAGACCGTGAATGGAAGTATTACTGCTGAATCATCGTATTTTTTTTCATCTTCAGATTTTTCAGAAACTTTGATCAGTGCATCAAACCATTGCGGTGTGAATTCGAGACCATAAGCGCCTGATTTTACGATTTCATCTGCCACTGAAGTTGGTGTTCGAAGATACAGGGAGTCTATGTCGCCTTTTGCGCATGCCTCTCTTATCTGCGTTGATGAAAATCCGTGGCTCACAGATGGAAGATATTTGATATATCTGCTCTGATCTGTTCTTTTCTGTAGTTTGGCAATCTGTTGCTCGCCTTCACGGGGCTTAACAATCAGATTATAGTTTCTGCCAAGTCTCTTGAAGCCGTTTCCTTTTGTGAATTTCTCAAGTGAGTCTTCACCAATTATGTGAAACACAAAGCTTCCAGAAAATTTTTCCAGTGCTTCCTCAAGTATTTTTTCCGGATCACTTGCTTCAAGTGAAATTTCAAACAGGGCAAGTCTTGGGTCTGCAATTTCTGAAATAGCTTTTCTTAAAAGTCCTTCTCTGAATGTCCAGTCAGAAAGATTATTCTTTGTTGGATGCAGCCTGTTAACGAGGAAAAAAACTTTATCAAGTTTATATTCCTGTGCTGCATCTATTGCTATTCTGATATGATCCAAGTGAATCGGATCAAATGAGCCTGGAAAGATGCCTATCTTTTTGTGTTCTGCTGCATCTGATTGCCCGCTGATAAGTATCAGCATTATCAGAAGAATCATTAAGGGATATTTAAATAAAGTGCTAAATAATGATCTTTGGAAGCTATGGAAGCAATTATTCATGTTCATGTATTTTTATCCTCTTTTTCTTTGTTTGAAAATATTTTTCAGTTATTTTTGATACCGAAGAAAAATTTAAGTATTCTGTCAAAACGCTTAGCCCAGTCGCTTTCGTGATGCCTGCCACCTTCGACTTCAAGATAAATGTAATCTTTGCCCGATTTTAAACCATTCGAAATAAATAATTTTTCAAGTTCTCTTGTATCTGAAATTCCTTTGTTGAACTCTGTAATGTCATCACCTTCCTGGGTGCCCATGTCAAGCCATAAGCGCATTTTCTGCATCCATTTACCATCTTCTTTTGCCTGCCGAATTGGCCATTTGTCTCCAATCCATAAGCCCGGCGAAACAATGGCACATTTTGAAAAGATTTCCGGATATATTGAAGCAATGTACATCGAAATTACACCACCGAAGGATGAACCCGCAATTGCCGTATTTTCCCTTTCGGGTAGAGTTCGGTAATTTTTGTCAATAAAAGGTTTCACTTCTTCAGTAACAAACCTGGCGTATGCCGAAGCATTGCCTCCTTTTTTGCGTATTTCATCACGCACTGGAAGATACTCGTCAGCTCGATCTGCGTTATTGTAAATTCCAACTATAATTAATGGCTCAATTTCTTTTTCTGCAATCAATTTCTCTGCCGTCTCGTCTGCCTGCCATTCGCTTCCTGAGAAACAGGTCGCAGCATCGAAAATGTTCTGTCCGTCGTGCATGTAAAGCACCGGAAATCTCTCACCGGTGCTTTTCTCATATTGGGGCGGGAGATAAACAGCTATAGTTCGCTTATTTTTAAGATATTTTGAGGTGAATTCCTCGTGGAATTTTATGTTTCCTGTCAGTGTTGATTTTACGATATTTGTTCCCCATTTTTGAACTGTACATTCAACGTTTATAGCCTTTTCAGCCCTGAGTGTGCGGTTGGGAATTTCAAGCCCCTTTTGACATTTTTCAACAAGCTTCCAGTCGCCCAGAGTGAATTTATATAGAAATAATTTCCCCTTTGGAATTTCTATTTCTGTGTGCCAGAATTTTCCACTATCTTTCTGGAGCATAAGCCCGTTTGATTTCCAGTTTCCCAGAATATCAAGATTCCCACAAAGAAAAACTTTCTTTTCTGTATCGGTGTCTTCAGGAACAAAAACTTTTAAGTGTATTTTTACTGTTTCTGCAGCAGGTGCTTGATGATGTATAGATAGAAGAAGTAGCATAACGAAAAGGTATAAATGATAACTCATTGAGTTCTCCGAAAATTCAGTGTTTTCTGTTTTTACTTCACAATTTTATTAACATAATATTGTAAATAAGATTATAACTCATGTATGATACGATCTCAAATAGTTCAGAAAAGTATTCTTCTTTTTCTGCCTTCTCAGGTATTAATAAACAAGTGCTGTTAATATTAAGATAATATTAGAATTCAGTGATTGGAAACAAACAAAGTGCTCAAAACTACAATAAATATGATAAGAAGTTTTATCGGCAGGTTCAATAATTCATTTGAATCTTTGAATTCCAAAGACATTGAACAATCTTCTGAAAAGCCTTATCTTAACACTTTCAGAGGGAAGCTGATTTTTTACACTCTTATGGCATCAATTGTTCCGTTGGCGCTTTTTGGAATTCTTGGCATTGAAGTGGCTTCGGCATATCTTAAAAAGGTGGCTGTCGAAAAACATCAGACGGCACTTGATGCGGTGAAAAGTCACAGCGAAGTGCTATTCCAGATTAAGCGTGACAGCCTGAGAAACTTGACGTTTAATCCAGATATTCAGGCTTTGAATCAGAAATCCGCCGGAGCAGTTTCTGAATATCTTCAGAGTCAGTCATTTTTTCACGAAATGTATCTTTTCGCAAGCAATAGTGCAATCATAACCTGTGAGCAGAAAAATGGCAGAAGGAAAATCGAAGAAATTTCCAGAAACACTGCTTGTACGACTATAAGAAAACATTGTGACCGGATCATACGTGAAAAAGAAATTTCCAGTATTGTAATTCCAAACGAAGGGAAATCCTATTTTACGATTATTTTTCTGATTCCAGTGTTTGAATTTACAGGAAAAGACGAAGTTCGTGGTCTTCTTGCCGCAGTTGCTGATTTTGACAGCACAGATTTTCTTAAAATTCTTGACTCCTATTCTCTCAACAATGACGAATATGTCTGTTTTTTTGATGAACATGGAAACATTCTTGCAAAAAATGGAGCAAGTCTTCCGGGAAATGTTGTTAAACTGCAGCTTCCTTTTGATATCAGCGAATTAACTGATAATCCTGGCTCGGTGAAGACAATTAATGTGAAAAACATGGAAAGAAACGACCTTCTTTCTGTTTCTTACAGCAGTGAAATGGCTATTTACACAGGCATTGGACAACCTGCTGAAAAGGTTTTTCTTCTTTCCGAAAAACTTGTACATCTGTTTAAGGTTACCCTTCTTTTCTCAATCGTATTTTCTTCTGCACTATGTTTTTTCCTCGCAGGAGAAATTTCAGATCCGATACAACACCTGACTCTTGGAATAAGAAACATTCAAAGTGGAATATTAACTCATCGGGTACCAGATTTATCAGAAGATGAAATTGGAAAAGCGGCATCAGAGCTTAATTCTCTGGCGAAAAGCCTTGAAAGAAAAAATCTGGTTTCAGAAATCTGGAAAAAAATCGCATCTCCTGGAGATCAACAATTAGAAAAGAAATAGGTTATTAACCACGGAAAACACGGAAGAACACGGAAGAAAACTGATGAATACGGGTCTTTACTTCGAAAAACATACAATTATTGTGTCTAAACATTTAACAGACTCACACGACCGGAAATTATAGTATGTTTAAAAAAAGTTCCAATGCGTTAATTCATAAGCTTGTTTTCCTTTTTTTCTTTCTGATCCGCGGCTCAATAAATGTTTTTTTTGTTACTTCCCAGACTGTATTTTTTATCGTTTCTGGCGTCAGTAATCTTCCGGCAATTTATACCATAATGAACCTGGTATACATCTCTCTGCAGTTTTTCTCGCTTAAATCGTGTGGTACTGATTCTCTTAAATATATAATCAGAGTAATGCTTTTATTCATGATAATTCTGATTTTACGTATATTTGTTTTTACTGATTCAGGCGGCTTTATTGCGGCGGGTTTTCTGTTGTCAGTTATGTTGTTTGATATCTTCTTCAGCCAGTATTTTATGCATTTTATCAACGATTTATATCCATTGCAGGAAGGGAAAAAAGTTTTACCGCGTATTTCTGGAATAGGCAGTCTCAGTTTTATAATCAGCGGGTTACTGTTGAAGGGATTTCTTGAAATTGCAGGCATTGAAGCAATCGTTATTTCAACTTTTATAATTTACCTATTTTCAGTTGCTGTAATAATTCTAATTTCAAGCCTTCTTGCCGGAAAAACCAGATTAAGTGATGCTTTAAACCAGTCGAATTCTGTAGAAATGCCGGGTGCTTCAGGGCTTAGACTTAATGGACTTCCTTTCCTGATTTTAATTACAATTTTTATAAATATGTTTGGAAAATATAGTCTCGATTTTCAGTATTCAAAGGTAATAACCTCCGAATTTCAGAGCTCTGAAAAACTTGCTGGCTTCATTGCTGTATATTCTGCTGTTACTGATATTGCAATTCTGGTTTTGCAATATTTTCTTTCGGGAAAAATATTTCACATTTTTGGTCTGTCAAGATCTCTGGAAATTCTTCCATTCAGTATATTTATTCTTTCGCTGCTATCCTTTTTTGAGCCATCATTTTATCCGGTGCTGCTGACGCAATTTTGCTTTACATTGCTTTCAAAGTCTGTTTTTCAGCCTTCTGTGTCACTTATAACCGGAGTTTTCAGTTCTGCTGAACGCATGAAAATGATCAATCTGATTGGAATTACTGGCTCTGCTGGAGCAATTCTTTCAGGTCTTTCCCTGATATTTCTGAAAAACTATCTTGATATGAGAATGTCCATGTTCGTAATCACCATTATTTTTGCTGCTATGGCTGTTGCTGCAGGAAAGTCTGCTTTGGCGTATCCACAGGAACTTGATAGAAGACTTCTGACAAGGTCAGAAATAGATCATGATGCTATAGAAACTCTCGTTTTCTGCCGCGATGACGAACAGAAAATAAGATTGCTGGATAAACTTCTTAATGGTGATTATGAAATGAAAAAAATGGCGATTGAAAAAGCACATTTTTTGAGTGTTTTTGCGGCAACTGATTTTTTGAAGAAAGTAATTCTTTATGAAGAAGATCAGAAAATAGCTGCAGATGCAGCTAAAGTTCTTTCTTCCGTCTATGGTGAAGATGGAACAGAAACTATTTTAAAGCTGCTTTCTGATTCAGAAATTTCTGAACGTTCAAAGTGTTCTATTCTTGAATCTCTGAATGAAAAAAATTACAGATATGCAGAGAAAACGATTATTTCATTTCTCAGATCAAATCATCATCGTTTGAAGTCATCTGCTGCATTTTTAATAATAAGGTTTTCAGAAAACACTGCTGATATAAAAGCGGCTCTTTCAGAAATCTTCTGCATGCTGAATGACATTGACGATCCTCTGAAGCGCTCTGCAGCCGTAGCCTGCCTTGGCATTCTTCAATATGAAGTTTTTGCAGGTAATTTGTGCGGGATGATGTTAGATTCTGACAGAAAAGTTGCTGAAAATGCAGTTCATTTTCTTTGCCGTCTTAATCTTCCTCAGACTGAAATAGTACTGCGTGAATATCTGAAAAAATGCCCTGAAACTGATATCCGACAACACATTGAGACAGAAATCAGCCGTCTCAGGATTACTTCTAATGCATCTTCATCATCAGTTTTATATTCTCTTCCGGAAGCTGAAAGGAACAATGCACTAATCAGGTTCTCGAAAATTTCAAACGATCAGGTGATAGAAGATTTGATTAGAATTCTTTTGCTTGATAACTCTTCCTGTCGGCAATTTTTATTCGGTTTTTTTGAGAAACGCTCTGATTCGAAACTTTTGCATATCGTTGCGGATTCAATAGTTCAATGTGGGAAACTATCGTGTGATAATCTGAAAGATAAACTGCTGAGTGTTCCATGCTTTCCTGATAGTGAAATGTCTGAAATGTCTGAACATGCTTTACAGGCAGGCATAAAAGATGTTTTTTTCATTCTTTATAAATCAATATTTCTGCTATTGAAGCAAAAAAGTGATTACACAGCTGATTTGACTGAACACGGCAATATTGAAAATCTTTTTTTCAGGCTTGCCTCGGCTTCTTCAAGAGGCAGTTCTCCTAATAAGATTTCAGAAGCTATTACTCAGGCTGTTTCTGGTGACAGTTTTGCATCATCAATTGCTTTCGAATTTCTTGAAAACCACCTTGAGAGAGAGATATTCGATCTGCTGTCGGAATATCTTCGCACTAAGAGGCTATAAAATTATTTTAAATCTTATATTCCCGAAAATTCGTTATTACTCTATAGGGAAGTCAAAATTCACAAAGTCATAAATGGGAAAATCTAAACAAATATGTCATTTCAGACGAAATGACAGAAATATGACTTGCAGAAATTTTAAATACTGACTTTCGCTTTATAATTCAGTTAAACCCGAGCACTTTCTAATACCGGCGAGAAGGTGGCGCGTGCCCCTCTAAAAGGAAGCCTGAGAGCACAAAGTGCTCGACCGCGGGGAGTGAGCCGGTCGAACAAGTTCGATCAGCGAGAAAGGGGCACGTGCCCCCTCTAAAAGGAGTCCGGAGAGCACAAAGTGCTCGACCGCGGGGAGTGAGCCGGTCGAACAAGTTCGATCAGCGAGAAAGGGGCACGTGCCCCTCTAAAAGGAGTCCGGAGAGCACTAAGTGCTCGACCGCGGGGAGTGAGCCGGTCGAACAAGTTCGATCAGCGAGAAAGGGGCACGTGCCCCTCTAAAAGGAGTCCGGAGAGCACAAAGTGCTCGACCGCGGGGAGTGAGCCGGTCGAACAAGTTCGATCAGCGAGAAAGGGGCGCGTGCCCCTCTAAAAGGAGTCCGGAGAGCACAAAGTGCTCGACCGCGGGGAGTGAGCCGGTCGAACTTGTTCGACCGGCGAGAGGGGGCGCGTGCCCCCTCTAAAAAGGAGTCCAGCAGGTGTCAGAATTGTGAGAAGAATATTACTGATCTACACATATTTAATCAGCATGTTTATTCTGCTGAATTTGGTTATGCCGGCGGAAGTTTTTGGGGTGACGTCTAAAAATAATGAACCAGTTATTAAAGTCGGGCTTTTTGACAACCTTTCAGAAATACAGATGAAAATACCTGCTGGTGGTGATTTAAGAGATTTATCAGGCAGGCGGGTGAAAGTTTTCAAAGCCGGAGATATTTTCAGCTGGTCATTGAAAACAGAAGAACCTGTGCAGAATAATTACGGCCGTCTGAAAAAAAAAGATAAGAATAAGAAAAAGAAAAACGTTTCTGCATCGCTTTTGGGAAAGAAAATGTACTTAGTATCAAAAGGGGCTGTTTCTCTGAAGGGAAAAAATTATCCGGGTGTTTTTCTTTTGTTTTTCAAAAAAGAAGGAGTTCAGGTAATAAACCTTGTCAGACTTGAAGAATACACAAAAGGCGTCCTGCGTGGCGAAATAGGCTCTCTGGCTCCTATGGAATCACTTAAGGCGCAGGCAGTTCTTGCGAGAACTTATGCTATTTCCAATCTAAAAAAACATTCGGCCAGAGGGTTTGATGTCTGTGCCAGTGAGCATTGTCAGGTTTATCTTGGGTTGGGTATTCCACGAGAGTCAATTACCAGGGCGGTTGAATCGACTCGGGGCATTCTTCTTGGATGCGGCTCAGAAATTGCTTCACCCATGTACCATGCAACTTGTGGTGGTTATACATCGAATAACGAAGATGTTTATGGTGGAAAGCCGGTTACATATTTTCGCAGGGTTAAATGCTCGTTTTGCAGTAAGGGAACAAATTATCGCTGGGTAAGGGTTCTTCCAAATGATTTGCTGAAGAAACGACTTGCAAAGGAAAAAGTTTACTTCAACCAGGTATACAGAGCTGAAATAGAATCTGATGGCCATCTTGACAGAGTAAAAAAAATCATTCTCACCACTGATCGCGGAAGGCACAGCATCAAGGGAACGACATTCCGAAGTGCTTTTGCGCTCCCCAGCACAACTTTCATTGTTGATGGAGTAAAAGAGCTTTCTTTAAAGTCCACTAAGATTGTGAAAAAAAGCAATGGAAAAAATGTTGTGCAGGAAGTGCCTGTGTTGAAGTCGTCGCCTGCAGCGAAAGCAGTTTCAGTGGCTTTTGGCATGTCTGGTGTAATGAATGTTGTTGTTGCTATAAGCACATTTTCGGGCCCTCCAGGGTTGATTATCGCATCAGAAACTGGACTGAAAAGAGTTCGGCGCCCTTTGAACGGCTGGTGTATGATTATTGCGAGGTCTAAACCTGTTAGTAGCAGCAGGGCGCTTGACATAAATAAGAATGAAAAGATAATCTTAAATAAGAAGGAGTTTGGAATTGGTGGTGGCGGATCAGTAAAGATATCCGGGAGAGGCTTCGGACATCAGCTGGGAATGTGCCAGGCAGGCGCTATCGAAATGGGCAAAAAATATAATTATCGTCAGATTCTCGGATATTACTTTCATGGAACAAATCTCAAGAGATTGAGATATTAAACTGAAACCAGCAGGAATTATCATTGAAAACAAAATTAAATATAAAATGTTATTGTTTTTTAAAAAGTTGCCGATGATAAAGAGGCGATTAAAGGATAAACCGCTTTAGCGGGTGCTTCTCTCCCGCGACTTTATGGAGGAAAAATTATGGCTTTGTTTAAGTTCGGGACAAGTAACACGTCCCTGGGGATTGATATTGGAACATCTGCAGTTAAGGTGGTTCAGTTGAAAAAAACCCCCAGTGGCCCGGAGTTGACCGGCTATGCGTTTGCCCCTATTCCGCCGGGCGCGGTGGAAGAAGGGCAAATTAGAGATGCTGCGAGCATTTCGGGTGTGATAAAGGAGATGCTGAAAACCGCTAAAATTAAGCCGGACAGGACGTTTGCGTCTATTTCCGGCCAGAATGTTATTATGCGATTTACCAAACTTCCTATAATGACCGATGAAGAGCTTGAGCAGACAGTGAGAATCGAAGCTGAGCAGTATGTTCCGTATGCGATTGATGAAGTCAGCATAACATTTGCGAAGCTTACCGAACTTGCTGAAGAGGAAGGCGGAGGAAAGTATTCAATTCTTCTTGTTGTGGCTCAGAAAGAGCTTGTTGAATCTTACCTTTCTGTTTTGAAACAGTCGGGTATCTCAGCTGAAGTTATAGATGTTGACACAATAGCTGCCTTAAATGCTCTTGAGAATTCGATTAATCAGACTGCTAATTCGCAGGAAGGCGGAGAAGTGGTTGCCATAATCGACTCAGGTGCGAGAACTACGAATATTTCTGTCCTGAAGTCGGGTGTTCTCATGTTTACCAGAAATATTCCAATTGCCGGAAACAACATCACACAAATGCTTATGAATGTTATGAAGCAGGAGTTTGATCAGGCCGAGAACATAAAGATAAGCGAGGCTGAGGTTACGATAAGTGATTCCGGCGGCAGTGAAATCTCTGAAGTCGTTAAGACAACGGTTGAGGAACTTGCATCTGAAATACGTCGTTCATTCGATTATTTCAAAGCTCAATCACGCGAACCGCTTATTCATAGAATTGTTCTTTCCGGCGGCTCTTCCAATCTGAATAATTTCAATACTTATCTCAGTAATGAGCTCGGGGTAGATGTTTATATGGGAAACCCACTGGAAGGTCTTACAGTAACAGCACCAGATACTGAGTCTCTGTACAACAATCTTCAGCAGTTCACTGTTGCAATTGGACTTGCCTTGAGGGGAGTGATGGAATAAGACTATGATTAAAGTAAATCTAATAACTGTCAAGCGTTCCAAGCCGATTCAGATCCCTTATGCTGCGATCTTTCTTGTTATCGCTCTTCTTGCCATACTGGGAGCGTTTTACATTGGTACAACAATGATGGACGGCTGGAATCAGGGTCTTGTCGATGAGAAGAACAATTTGGATGCTCAGGTGAAGGCATCAGCCGGAAAGTTCTCTGAACGCGATCGTTTACGTCAGGATCTTTCCATGATTGAATTTCAGATTGAGCAGTTGAAACAGCTTTCTGGAGCAAATCTGCTTCAGTGGTCAGAAGTGTTCAGTACATTAACGCGTGTTGTTCCGGAAAAAACAGTCTGGGTTACCAATATGCGCATTGATTCTGATCGAAGAGTTCAGATGACAGGATTTGCCTGCTCTGAAAACCAGGATGAAGAGAAAGAATCGCCAAGGCTTACTCTGGGTATTCAGAATTTTATCAAACAGCTGCAGGATAATCCATACTTTGATGATGTTTTTCTGACCAATGCCAACAAAAATGTCTATGAAAAATCGCCAGTCTGGCGTTTCGATATCTCATGTCGCATTAAACGTGACGTTGAAGCCAAGCACTGAGGCTGAAATTTCAGGGAGGGAAAATGAATAACTTTGCTGCGTATTTCGTAGTTGTGCTGGTTGCTGCTGCTCTTGCTGCCGGTGCATTCTACGTGTATTACTACAAGCCTATTGCGATTGATGAGGCGGAGCAGATTCAAGGGGAAATAAACAATCTGAAGGCTAAACAGTCTGAAATCTCCAACCTTGAAGCTGAAATCCAGGATTACAAAAACAAGATTGCAGGCAAGCAAACCGAAATGGAAAAGCTTGCAATGGAATCAAACAAACTTAATACAGTTGTTCCAAAACTTCTTGATTCAACTGAAACCATCGCACAGAAGTTCAATATTAAGTTTAATGACATTAGAATTTCTCCACTTGTGAGGGCAGAGCAGTGGTCAGAACTTCCTGTCGAAATTGGTGTTCTGGGAACATTTCAGGACCTTTCACAGTTCCTGTTTATAATGGAAAAACGCAAGATTATCAACCTTGCGGCAGGTTCAATCAACATAGCTGTTTCTGCCGAAGTGGATCAGAAGTCCAAAAGTCCCCTTCTTACTATTACTCTGAATGCCAAAGTTTATATTCTGGGGGGTGGTGCCTGATGAAAGCGTACGTTTCAATTTATGAGCCCCTGAAACGAATTTATTCCAATTCGGGAGGTGAAACATGGGAATACTGAGTGGAAATTTCAGGAATGTTATTCTTTCGACAGGGTTTTCTGCAATGTTTCTTCTTGTTTCTGGTTTTTCAGCGCAGTTGAGCGCGCAGGAGGCTGATCCATTTGCATTGCCGCCTGAGTCGGCTCCTGCTGGAGATCCTGCAGCGGCGCCGGGGGCACCAGCCGCACCAGGTGCAGCAGCACCAGCGGCACCTGCAGCGCCTACTGATGATCCGTTTGCCGGCAACGCGCCAGCGGGAACACCCTCAGAAGCGCCGGCAGCAGCTGCGCCAGGGGGTGCCAATCTTGGAGAATCTGAACAGGTTGAAATGATAATTCAGGCAGCAAAATTTAAGCTTGAAAATGAAGGTAAAGATCCGTTCAGACCTCTCATTCAAAAGAAGGTTAAACTTCCGCCTCCGCCGCCCCCAATGCCAAGGGACAATAGAGGAGTGGTAAAACCACCGCCTCCTCCCCCGCCTAAGCCTCTGAATCTGACGGTTCAGGGAATCTGCGGTGATGAGTCAGAAAGACTGGCAATGGTGGTATTCGAAGGTCGTCCCCGCACTCTATTAAAAGGACAACAGGTGGACGGGCAGTTCAAGGTTGTCGATATATTATCAGACAAGGTCATTGTTTATTCTGAAAAAGAACAAATGCGTAAGACAATTTCTATTGGAGGTGGAAAACAGTAATGTGGAACACGGGTAAAAGAATGATTCGCCTCACTGCGCTTATGGCGGTCTCAGCAATGTTGCTGGTGTTCTCGCCGTCACAGGCGGTTCTGGCAGAAGATAATATCACGTTAGAGTTTCGTGACGCTGACATTCGCGATATTATCAAGATAATAGCTCAGAAATCAGGGGCAAATATTATCGCGGAAAGAAACGTCAAGGGAAATGTTACAGTTAAACTTAGCGATGTCTATTACGAAGAGGCGATGAATCTTATTGCCAAAACGAATGGCTACGCCGTAAGAAAAATTGGTAACACTTTCGTTCTTGCTGATGAGAAAAAACTCATTGAGTCGTTTGAAAAAGGCTTGACAGTCACAAAGCGCCTTCAGTATGCGAAAGCCGGTGACGTCAGCAAGATTATCACTTCAGCAATCAAAAAGGATATCAAAGTAGCCACAGATGACAGAATTAACGCAGTTATCGTCAGTGGTTCCAAAGACATGCTTGATGAAGTCAAGAAGCTGATTGAAACAATTGATACTCCAGTTCACCAGGTCATGATTGAGTCCAAGATTGTTGAAATTAACACTACAGCAGGTAAAGCGCTTGGGTTCGAGTGGCAATGGGGAAGCAACGGTTCAGCCGGAAGTGCTGAAGGCGGCGAAACTTCACAGCCGATATTTGCTACTAAGGAATTTTTCGCTAATAATCCTGATTCATCTTCCTATCAGGGACAATTCGGAAATCCTAAGGGCCTGTTGTTTGGACTCGGCGATTTTTATCGTGATGATATGATTTTCAAGGCAACTTTCAGTGCTCTTGAAAGCCATTCCGATTCAAAAGTTCTCAGTAATCCGAAAATCTCTGCTGTAAACGGTCAGGAAGCATATATCAAAGTCGGTCAGAAAGTTGTTTATCCTGGTGGTGCTGATCAGCCTCCTAAAGAAAAAGATACAGGTATTATTCTCAAAATAACCCCGAGAATAAATGACGATGGCTACGTAACTGCAGACATCGAACCAGAAGTGTCTTTCGTTGAAAAATGGCAGGGACAGTATCCGATTATCGGTAACAGACAGGCAAAAACTCAGGTCAGAGTTAAAGACGGTGAAGAAATTCTTATCGGTGGACTTATCAAGGAAACCGAAGGAAGAAACAATCGCAAACTGCCTCTCCTTGGAAATATCCCAATCGTAAAGTCATTGTTCAGCAAGAACACAAAAAATGGAGAATCTCTGGAACTGATTATCCTCGTAACTCCACATATCGTAGCTCAAAGCATTGAATCAGCTCCTCCAACCTCTATGGTTCCTGAATCCAGTGCCGAAGTAATGCCTTCAAAACCACCGGTAAAGGGTACTGGCGGCGATTCAAATGATATTGACTTCGATAACGCATTCGATTCTACATTCTGATAAATAATAAGTAATGTGGCTATAAAAAATAGCTAAAAAGTGAAAAAACGAAAAGCCCGGCTAAATGCCGGGCTTTTTTCTAAATCTGTTATGGTTTGTGAACGTTTTTGATTATGTAGAACAAAATTGGTAAATGAACTTAAATCAAAAACGGGAGGGAAACCATGAAAACTTTGAATGATAATTATCAGAAAACCATTTTGATAACAACCTTTTCAGCAATGATTATTCTCTTCTCCGGATTTTCTGTGCAGTTGAATGCTCAAGAAGCAGACCCGTTTGCTTTGCCCGAAAACTTGAATCCAGTTGCTGAACAAGCAATTGAGAGTAAATCATCAGATCTGAATCAAGCAGAATCTGAACAGACAGAATTGCTGGGATCAAATTTTAAGCTTGAAAATGAATATAAAGATCCGTTTAGACCTCTCATAGTAAAGAAACATGTTAAAAAAGATCTTGTACAGCCTCAAAAGAAAGTGGAACCCGTAAAAGTTGAACCGGCTCCAATCAGAATTAAACCATTGGAATTAACACTCCAGGGAATCTGTGGAAATGAAGAAAAGAGGCTGGCAATGGTAGTATTTCAAAATAGACTTCAAGAGCTTGTAAAAGGGCAGGAAGTGGCTGGAGAGTTTAAAGTGGTTGATATTCTTCCAGACAAGCTCATTGTTTATTCTGAAAGGGAACAATTAAGGAAAACTTTTCAAATATCCGCTAAAGAGAAACACTGATTGGTATCTGTAATACAAAAGGAAAAACAAAAGACTCCTCAGGCATTCGTCCTGGGAGTCTTTTGTTTTTAGACATTCACTTGAGATTTACGATGTTGTGAAAAATATTTAACGAACTATCGTTAAGTTGCTTTCATTAAAAGGACTCCTGCCTCCCTCCTCGGCTGCCAAACTTGTCTCGGGAGCTAAATATTCATTTTCAGCTTTCTTTTCCGTTCTCGGTTCTGCCCTGATGGCCTCAGCAAAAACATAAATAGCACTTCCAACAGCAACACCAGTTATAAATGCAATTCCCAATGGACTGCGTTTTACAACCACCTTATATATCATGGTACCAACTCCCATTGTTTTTGCAAAGGATTGTATTTGGTTAATAGTAGCATCGGAGAATGCCTTTTTGGCTGCTTTTACTGTGATTTGCTCTTCTCCAAAGATTGGCTGTGAGAACAATGCAAGAACGAGAACAATTGCAAATGGGATAAAGAAGCGTTTAGAACTCAGGGCTCGTAAAATTTTGTTGGTATTCATAAAATCCTCCCTTTTGAAATTTTTTGTTACCTTTAACTATGCTTACCGCATAAAACATCAAATTGTTACAAAGAATAATAAATAATTTTTTTCCTTTATAAACAATCTATTTATTGTTGACCGAATAATGATCCTCTCACTATTTACTTAAAACTTATCTCAAAAGTGAAACCATCCAGATTCCTGCGGACGTGCGTTGCGAACTGGCAATATCCAGTATTGCTCATCTCCATCACCTTTACGTACTGTGTTGTCAAAAAAGCTTACACCACGTGTTTTTCCCCACGACATATCATCACCAGTGGTAGACCAGTATGTCTCTTTCTGGAGCTGCTCGAATAGTGTATTTGCAGGAGCTCCAATAAGAGTTTCCAATTCATTGCTGTTGGGCATTTTCCAATCGTCATATCCGGCAAACTTTAGTTTTTTACAATAAGATTTACCATCAGAAACGCTTCTTCGGCCGTGGTTAGCATTTTTTGTCCACATCAGACCATAATCGTTATCCGTAACGGTCCCATCACCATTGTCAATAAATCTTTGTTGTTGTGGGCCATCTTCCATACTTTCACGCAAAGGTTGAATTTCTTTGGACATTAATTCGCCAGCTTCCTTTATTTTGCCATTCTGCAAAAGATTGAAGTGCTTAGCCCCAAGAGAACGCAATTTGCTTTCTTTTGTTTCAGCAGAGACCTGATTGCAGAACAATACAACGCAAATCATCGCGAATGTTGATATAATGTTTTTCATGGTCATTCTCCTTGAAGTTTTTTTCCTGATTTAGCTATGCTTACTAAAAGAAATGTTGAATTGTTACAAAAAATATTATAATTACTTATCTTTTTAATAAAAATCGTATAAAGTATATTTATTGCAAAAATACGGAGGATAAAAAATTGAAAAATATTTTTGGGACAATTTTCATTTTTGTTTCAATTTTTATCCTTTCGATTTTTTATATCAACAACAAAAGTTCGTTGAAAACTTCAGACGAATTGGCTTGTATAAAGGAATTCGAAAACACTATTGAACAGACGTTTTTTAATATAGAATCAAAATTTAAGCCAGATAAATTTTTTGAAGAAGAATTACTCAAACTTGAAGTGAGCTTTAGCAAAAGTAAAAACTTGGACTATGCTTCTATTAAAAAGAAAATACAAACTATAAAAAAGACTTTTCCTGGAATATTTAATTTTACTTTCGTTGATGGTAATGGAGAAACCGTTTCGGAATTGTGCGATTCAGTACCACCAAAATCATTATTACAGAAGTTTTTTTATAATTATAAAAGTTTTTTAGCCGACAAAAGCCCTATTTCTGAATCACTACAGTCCTTCATTCAGAGCTTTTTGGGGAAGTTTGTTCCTGCAAATAGAAAAATTCACAGCAAATTAATTTATGCTCAGGAAAAATTTGAAAAAAGGTTTGTGTTTCTTTCGGCTCCATCATCAAATGGTTTTTTCATTGTTCACGTTACTCAGTCTGCCAATTGGGAACTCTTTCCTCTTCGGGAAATACTGAGAAAATATAGAATTTTACAGCCATATTTTAATCTTGGAATTTACAATTTCCGCTTGAAAAAGCTATACCCGGGCAAATATAAATTTGCCTCTTCGGAAAGCACCGAAACAATAATTCAGAGAGCATTGCAAACCTCTCAAAATATTTTATTCCATCAGGGTAGACTGTATTTTACAAAATTTCTTAATCCAGCAATTTGTCTAATTGGAGAAATTACAATTCCGGAATTCTTTTGGAAGTCAAGACAAAACAGATTATTTCTGAGCTACTCTTTGATGTTTGTTTTATCGTTATGCATTTCACTTGTATTTTATTTTCGAAGCAGCCTTCTTTTTGAAGTTAATATTAGAAATAAATTGATAATTGTATTTCTCGGTGCAGCAGGAATACCGGTAATTGCAATTTTTGGCAATCTGTTTTCTCTAATTTCAGAAAAAAAAGAAATTTATGAAAAACAACTTTTTGCAGATGTTATCAGTTATTTAAATCAATTTGATAATAAGTTCAAACATTCCCTTGGGACATTGGAAGCTAAAATTGCAAAAGATTTAAATAACTTGGAAAAAGGAACAAATAAATTGCCTGAAAATGATTTAAAGCGTTTTGCAAAAACCTATGTGGTTAACAATTTTCAGGTTTTTGACAGGAAAGGGAAATTGGTCTTTCAGGAAAAGGTCGGACACCAAATTTCGTGGGGAGACTCATTCTGGCAGGGGTTTGAAAAATCGGCCATCAGAATAATGGACGAAATAGAAAAAAACAATATCATTCCCGGAAAAAGAATAAAATTTAAAGATCTCATAAAAGACAAACAGAATATTTCTGATAATAATATTTTTTTATCACTTGTAGGTTCAACTCTTGGCCAAACATCATTCTTTGAAATTGATCAGGTAAAAATTCTTTTAATGACTTCCATCCTCTGGGATTCCAAAAACAAACCAGCTTTTTTCCTTGTATTCTTCTGGGAAAAAAGTCAGTTGGAAGAGTTATATATCCAGAAAAACATTCTTCAAACCTGGAAGGCAATTCCAGAAACAAAAGTATGGGCTGTTGGAAAAGATTCAACTAAAGTTGTCATCCCACATAAAAAGAACCGATCGCCTGAATTGATTGAATTTATTTCTGACTTGAAATCGAGTGGAAAAACCCAGACGCGTATTGTTCGAAACACCCTTTTTTCTGGATTTCCCTGCAAAGATTTGGAAAACTTTTATCTGGTTGGCATAACCTCAGACCGAGGTATAAAGAAAAAACTTTCTTCTCTTTTTAATAACGTTTTTACAACTGTTATTCTTACACTAGTTTTTACTGTGGCAATAGCTGTTTTTCTTTCACTCGACCTTATAAAGCCAGTTTCACGGCTCAGATCCGGGATCGAAAATCTTAAAAACCGCAATTTCAGTTTTCGTCTTGAAACAAGTGAATCAGACGAATGGCACGATCTTTTGGGAACATTCAATAAAATAATGGATGGAATGGAAGAACTGGAGGTTACGAAAGCCCTTTCCGACTGTTTTTTTCCCAACCCGGACTTGCATCTTCAATCCTGGTCTATTCATGGAATTTCCATTCCCACAAGCCAGGTTGGCGGGGATTTCTTTGACTATAAAATAATAAACCCGGATAAAGTTTTTTTACTGCTTGGCAATGCCTCAGGACAAGGTATTTCAGCCGGATTGGTGGTTGCCATGACCAAAGCACTTTTATCTCATCCTTTAACACCTCTTGATCCGAAGAAGACACTGAACATTCTTAACTCTGTATTTCTGAAGGTCCTCCGCAAAAAAAAGACCATGAGATGTCTGATTGCTTTGTTTGATGTGAAAAAGGAGGAAATAATCTTTGCAAATGCCGGCCAGACTTTTCCCTTGATTATCAGGAACAAGGAAACTTTTGAAATCGAAATGCCGGGATTTCCGCTTGGACTTAAACAGGAAAGTGATTTTAAGGAAAAAGCTTATTCTGTTTTTAAAAACGATTTATTGGTACTTTACACAGAGGGAATTGTATCCTGTCGTGACGAAAACGATTCTTACATCGGATATAAAAGATTTTATACCCACCTGTCAGAATTATATGATAAAGACTCTGTAAAAACCATCGAAAAGATACTTTTATGGATTAATAAAATTGTAAAAAATAAATCACAACAGAACGATATCTCATTGATTCTCTGTCAGAGGGTTTTAAAATGATGGAAGTCAGAAATACTTTCCTGGGATTTTTATAAAGGAAATATGCAGATTAAAAAGAATCAATTAATATTTATTAATTTACTTTTCTGGATTTTGTTGCTTGCGCTTGTTTTGCAGGTCATTCAGATTCAATCTGCTATTAATTCAAATGCTTCTTATACTCCATTAATTTATCAAGCTATTCTGCTAATTGTACCATCTGGAATTTTTCAGGAAATAGCTTTGACAATTGCTTTTCTTTTTATTTTTTTCCCCCTGACATCATATAAAATACATAAAAGTAAAATTAGTATTAAAATAACCACAGAAAGCATTCTTAAAATAATATTGTTAATATTCTGTTTGAGTTTGAGTTTTACATTTTTTCAAAACAAATTGGAAGGTCTTATTGAAGCAGAATTTGCCGAAAACAAAATTCTTTTAAATCCTCAGAGGAATACGATTGAAAACTTTTTTAATCCATTCGGTCTTTTGTTTATAGGTTTGAATGCAATTTCAGATTTTGCTCTTTCGTATGGAAATCCAACCAAGGATTTTCACACTTTAACTTCTAAATTCAAAAAAAACGTGGATTTTGATTTAAAATGGGCATTTCTCAATGATAAGAAAATAAAAAACAAATATTCAAATTGGACAATTGATCCTGCAAAAGAAAAACTATTCATTGAGCAACTGAAAAATATTTATGAAAAAAAATTAGAAAACTTGAAGGAAGCGGATTTTTATCCTGATGACGAACTTAAACAATATTACTCCTCAAGCACTTTAATTCAATATCCGAACTCAATTAAGCTTTTCAATAAATTTTCCGGTGATGGGAATAGTTTTCTTTTGCTTTCAAGATTTTTTAACAACAGTATCTTTTTGGCTCAATTTAAAATGGGAGAAAACTGGGAAAGTCAAATTTTTCTGGAGGCAAAGAATATTTTTTCCGTAATGTTTCAGGATAGTAAGTGGGAATTGATTAATTTAAAGGAAACAACTGAATATGAAACTCAAAATAATACACTGAGAGAATTTCTTAATAATAAAAAAAACAATATCACACTGATAAATGACAAAATATTCTCAAAAGGTAATTTCAATGAACATTTTTTAATATTTTTTGAAAAAAGAGTGAGCTTAATTTCCTTTTTCAAAAATTTTATCGAGCAATTGAAACTTCTTACCTTCATTTTAGTATTACTCTTCAGCAGACTTATAATTTTAATCAGTCTTCCAAAACCAGTAACATTAAGTTCTAAAATATCATTCATGTTGTTTCTAATAACCATCTTTTTAATGTTATTTACGCATGTAAATTTTCAGGAGCGCCTTTTTGAAAAAAAGCGCTTGATTGAATCTGAGCTTTTTCAAAATCAAAAGAAAAAGTTGGAAATAATAGATCACATGTTTTTGGAAGAATTAAGTTTGCTCGAATCAAATTTTTATATGAATTTGGATATAAAAACACTTCCAGTTAATGGATTGGCAGAAGAATTAAGAAATCGTCTGAATAAAATATTCAATCTTGAAAAAGCTCTTTATGTTGAACTGTTTGATGAAACAGGTAAATCCATTTTTCGCCTTGGAGAAACTAATGATGGTATTATAGTACAATCGTTTAATGCTATGGGAACAAGTATTAGAGGGTTGTTTGCCGGACTCAATGACGAGAAAGCTATTGAGAAAAATGATTTCAAAAATGAAATGATGACAACGATGGGTGAATCGGTTGGAATTAATCTGGAATATGTTTTTTCGTTGTTCACCAGAAATCTGGGAGCAATAAACTCCTTCGAACTTTTTCGGAGAAGCTTGATTTCTATGTTTATGCCAATAAAAAATCATCAGGGAAAAATTAAGTTTCTTGTTCTCGTTTTATGGAATAAAAGAGACATTGAGATGTCATATATCGAAAAAGTTTTGCATAAAGTTAAAGATCAGGATTTCAATAACAATTTGATTGTATGGGATAACGTTGCAGGCGTCCTTTCCTCCAATTCATTACTTGCAAAAAACAAAATCGTTACCAGGTTTATTGAAAGAAGGTTTGAATTTTCTGAGTTCGAAAAACTTGAGTTTTCAGAAAGATGTTATTACTTAGTTCGCATTCCCCTTTCAAAAATAAAGCTCATAAATCTTGGATTTATATGCTCGGATTTGCATCTTAAATCAACTCTGGAAGAGCTCAAAAACAGGCAGTACATGATTTTATTACTTATTCCGCTGAGTGCAATAATAATTTGGTTTGTTGTCAAAAGAATTCTGCTGACACCTTTTTCCAATTTAAAATCTGGAATAATAGCTCTCGAAGACCGGGACTTTGATTTTCGTGTGCCAAATTTTTCAAAAGATGAATTTGGACAATTAGGGGAAGCATTCAACTTTATGCTGGAAAGTATTAAAGATCTGGAAATAGCAAAAGTTCTTCAGGAAAACATTTTTCCTGAAAAGCCATTGATAAAGAATGGGTGGACATTCAGCGGTTTCTGTAAAACTGCAAAGGAGATCGGGGGCGACTATTTTGACTATTTTGAAATTGACGAAAGCAAGGTTTTATTTGTAATCGGAGACGTTACGGGTCATGGAACTCCCGCAGCACTTCTCGTTGCCATGGCAAAAGCAGTGCTTTTTCATCCCGAAAATTCTTCTCGCCCGGAAGTTATTTTAAGCACTTTGAATTCTATCTTTGAGACTGTTCTGAGAAAAAAGAGTTTGATGAGTTGTCAGATTGGCCTTTTTGATACCAAAACCTCTCACTTGATTATTTCTAACGCTGGTCATTGTTTTCCATTTCTTGTTGATTCAAAAAGCTCTGAACAAATAGAGCTTTCAGGCTTAATGCTTGGTGCTAAATTGCACGCCGAATACAAAAATGTCGAACTGAATCTTGAAAATAACCAGTGGCTATTTTGCTATACAGATGGCATCGTAGAAGCTTTTGATAAACAGGGTGAAGTTATCGGATTTGATAATCTTGCCATGTTTCTTCCATCTTTAACAGGTTTAACTTCGGAAGAAAAAGTAAGGGAATTTCAACGATGGTTTCTTTCACAGGCCGCTTGTGAGAAACAGCCAGACGATATTACTATACTGACAATTTCAAAAAGCAGTGGTCTGAGCGCATAACTGATGAGTAAGTCTAAAGAGTATTAACCACGTAAAAACACTGAATGACCGGATTTACATATTGAAGGGTATATAATCATCTCTTTTAATCAGTTAACATGCTCACATACCCTAATAAGCAAAGAGAATTCTGAAAGAATACTGAAGCAAAAATTTATTGTACAGAATTATAAAAAATTTGATTCAAAAATCAGATTTTTAAAAAAATTGGCGCAATGTTGGATTAAAAAATTGCATTTGACTTTGCTTCAAGTTAAAATTGTCGTTAATGAACAATGAACAATGAACTTGAAATAACAAAAGGGCTTTATTCAAATTCTCCATCAGTCAGATTGTCGGCTGCAAATTCAGCGCTTGATGCAGATGCCTCAACAAATCTGCTTACAGCGCTGGAAGTTGCACTGAGAAATGAAACCGATTCCGAAGTTATTAAAATTCTTTCGTTGTCGGTTAAAATGACAAAAATGCGCCTATCCAGAAATAAGAACTCAGAATACACTGCCAATCAGGAAGATTTTTCTGCTTTTTTCAAAACATTGCCTTCAGAACAGCGCTTAGAGATGTTAAGCGATATGTCTGAAGATCTTCAAAAAAAAATAGCAGCCATATCTTTCGAACTTTTTCAACATGAATCTGAATCTCTTATAAAAGCCCGCATATTATCATTATTTGGATTCAGCTGGAATTCGGTGGAGTTATCAGAAATTACTTCAGGGCTTATTTCCGAATCTTTGAGCCTGAGGTCTGCAACTATTGAGGTATTGGCTAAAAAAGCTCCAAACCTACTTTTACGAAATCTTCCAAAATATTTGACTTCTGAAAATATCCGCATCAGACTTTTGGCAATAATGGGTCTTTCAGCTATCGACATGGATGAAGCCATAATTCATTTCAGTGCATTACTTGAATCTGAAAATACAGAAACTCGCTTGTCAGCTTTGGAATTGTCATTCTTTTTTCCTTTTGAGCTCATAAAACCCCTGATTTTAAAGTTTCTCATCAGCGAAAATGATTTTCAGTTGATAGAGAGAGCCGGGTTGATTTTCTCTATTAATCCTGATCTTGAGATTCCTTACAGATTGTGGGAAATAGCCGAAAAATCAGAGCGGGATAAAAAAAGACTTCTACAGACAATCATCAAAGGCTCCTGTAAGGTTATTTTTGACTCAGGAATAATTAAAGATGATTTCGAGACTTTTTCCCTGAAATTGGATAACTGGGTAAAACAGAGACAGGCCGCTCAATTTGCTCAAATGTGTTTTCAAAAAGTTCTTGATCCAGGTGTTCCAACACATGAAGTTGAAGATTTAATCCGGAATGCCATTGACAAACCCTTTATAAGGGAGAGTTTCGAAAGACTTATTCAGACAATTTCTTCTGAAGAATCAAAAAAAAGAATTTCAGAAATTATTTCCAAAAAGCAACTGCTTCTTTCCTTTGCTGACGCAAAATCTTTCGTATCTCTTTCAATTGAAGAAAAAATTTCTGTACTGGCTTTAATTTCTCAGAAGAATTTTTCGGAGATAAAACCATTTTGCGATGAGATTGTTCGCGATTTAAATGCGCCATTTGCCTTGCAGGCATCAGTTTATCGACTTGCATTACGTTTTAAAATTCCTGATTATTGTGATTCTGCAATTGAGAGCTTGAAGCGAAAACCTGAGCCAGGGCTTATCTGTTCTATCCTTGAATATCTGGAGCTGTTTCGTGCTGATGACTTGTTTCTTTTTCTAGGCAGGTATTTGAATAGTACTAATCAGCGTGTCAAAAGCTCCGCATTAAAGATTTTAAAAAAATACGATTTATCTCAGGCTGTATCAGTATTTCGAACTATGCTTCTTTCCAGAGAAAATGAAAAGATTTCAGCCGCGCTGGCCTGTGTTTTTAATTTTGAATTCTGTTTTGTGAGAGACACAATTTTTGAATTTATTTGCTCAACTCAAGAAGAGAATTTCATATTTGCGGGACTATCATTGTATGTTTCCAACCCTGATGTTGAAGGATTGTATGATCTGTTTCGCCTTGAAGAATTACTGGAGCCTAATCGTCGGGATATGGTTAAGACAGTTCGGAAACAAGCAGAGCAAATTCTTATTGACTTTGGAATAATAAAAGATCAAGATGAAACGAAGCGTCTTGCTGATTTTTCTCAGCGATGGGAAAAGGATCGCGAAAAAAATAAAAAACAGACTTCTGATTGCTCGGCAGTAAAACTGGGCGTTGTTCCTGGTAAAACATACCCAAAGAGGTCGGCTTCATTTTTTGATAAAATAGAAGTAATTATAAAAAATCATTGGTTTTTGCCAGCAGCAACTTTTTTCCTTGGAATCGCTTCTCTGTATTTAATTTTGGCCGGTTACACTTCAGGAGATAAACCTTCAAATGTTAATACTGGTACAAATACATTGCAGATTGTTTCCGGAATAGTTCTGAAGGCTGACACCAAAACTATTGTATTGAGAGACGATACAAGCACTATCGTAATTCTTTCACCGGCACCAAAACAAAGTTTCAACATATCGGCTCCCTGCCAGATGACTGCAGAAGTATTGCCTTACCGATATACAGTTGACGGGCGAATATTTGCCAGAGTAAATAAAATTATTATGGTAAAACCTTAAAAGGAGCATCTATGGACGCTTTCACCTTCACTTGCAGAGTGGAAAATCAAATAGTAATAATCGAAAATTCGGGTTATTTTGAAGTCATAGCAGGAAATACGGTAACAAAAGAAATAGTAAATCACTTAAAAAATGGGAAAAAATTGTTTTTACTCGATTTTGCAAAAGTTCGGGTTATAAATAGTCCCGGCGTATCTGCTATTATGTATATAGCCTTGAAAATACAGGATGACTTCAAAGGCAAGATTCTTCTTACTGGATTGGACAAATTTAAAAAAACTGTTTTAAAAATGGCTGGAGTAATTCCGATAGCTGATTGTGCAGAAACAATAGAAGAAGGAATTGCTTTGTTTTCTAAAACCCAGGCTTAACGATTTCTGTTTTTTGATTTGTAACATTTACGATTGTTTTAGAGTAATCACAGTTAAAATCAAATAGTTTATAGAATTTCTTTAACTACAGTTTAGAAGGGGTTTCATTTTGAATATCTTTTTTGCTGCTTTGCCATCGTTGAGACCAGAACTTTCCAAAGGTACTGTTAAGGAATTTGAAACACTGGTTAAAAACAACGTTCGTCCGCTTATTGGGTTTTTTCGATATATCGGCGCTCCACCAAACCTGCATGAAGATTTGGTACAGGATACTTTCCTTAAAGCATTCAGGAGTTTTGAAAGATATGATTCGAAAAGGCCATTCATCTCGTGGCTGTTGTCTATTGCCCGCAATGTATTCAACGATCAGCGGGCTGAATTTGCAAAAAAACAGGCTTTATTGAAAAGCGTTACTCAGGCAGCTACACCATCTTTTGAACAAATATCTCTACAAAAAAGGGAAATTGAAGAGTTATTGGCTCAAATTACCGAAGAGGACCGATTTCTTATTGAATTGCGAATAATGCGCAGTCTTCCTTTTTCAGAGGTCGCTGAAATTATGAAACAGAATGAAGGCGCCTTAAGAGTCCGGCTTCACAGAATACTCGCCCACCTTCGCGAATTATCCGGCGAAGAAAAAGGAGAATAACAATGTCCTCTGAAAATTGCGAAAAATATCTTGATCAGTTGCTTTCTGAAGAACCTTTGTCGCCCGAAGCTTCCAGGCACCTTGAGGAATGTCCATCATGCTCAAATGTAAGGAATAATACCCTTCTTCTGAAAAAGGAAGAAAGCGTTTATCCGCTTCCGGGACCGATATTTATCAGACAGACTGCTGAAAAACTTGCATCCAACTGGAAGACAACTTCGGTTAAGACTCCGGCGGCAAGTAATTTCATTTATCCTGTTGTACTTTTTGTAATTGGCACTGCAGTATCTGGATGGCTTTATGTCAAAACGATTTCTGATGGCACGCCGACGCCAAATTCTACTATGGAGCAACCAGCCTCAGCAACGATTCAACTGCCTGTTGCCAGCACAACCAGTTCAGTTAATACCCTTACCCAGACGCAAACTTATGAAAGCATTAAGACTGGCACTGCGTCACAAGGTAAAACAATTGCTTCTCCATTTGAAGAAAATGTTGGGAAATAGTTCCAAACCAGCTTCAGGTTTTGTTCTGGGCTTTCTTGTAATTTTATTTCCTATAATTCTTTTTTTAGCCGCATTTATTCATTCAAGCATTGTCAAAACCCGTTATCTCTTCAGGAGAATAGATCAGAACGACTTGCTTGAGCGACTTTCTGAAAGCTGCAGCAATGAAGCTTTTGCGCAATTTTCAAAAAATGTTTCAATTAAAGATTCGCCGGAATTTATGTGGATTTTGGATCAGGCAAGTTCTTCTTTTGAGGTTGAAACTCCTTTTGCACAGACTCTCATACAAAATACGGAAAAAAAATTGGGAAAATTTTCTATCAGGAATATCGCACAAATTAAATCTTTTAGAAATTGTGATTGGGATAAAACGCCATATTCAATTGAAAAGCGCGAAGGAGAAGGTGTTTTAGAAATTTTGACCCACGTGGAATTAAGAAAGCCAGACGGACAGACTTTTCAACGGAAAATATTAAGAAATCACGACTACAAAGTATGTGCCTTTGCTTCGCCGGAAAAGGAAGATTCAATTGGTTATAACCGGCCATTTGTACTTCATTATGCGTTTCTTTCAAGGATTCCGACCGAAAAAATTGATAATACACAGGATTATGCAGGATTTTCCAAATTAAAAATAGTGAAAAATATAGATGTTAATGGCAAACTGTTTTTTGGTGGAAATACAAGCTTTGACGAGGAGCTTTTTGACATTGATTCAGAAACTATCTCTCTGAATTTGTTTTTTTCGCCCAGCGGTAAAAAGATTTCTTCAACAGCTTTTGGTAAAAATGGGTTTAAGCCATTTTCGGGTGTTTCACTTTTCTCGAGACGCTTTCCATCTCAGGAAGAATTTTATAAATCTGATTTATTCGATGCTGCAAGTAATAAGTTCGTAATTAATTGCATGATTCAAATCGGCGGAAACTTTGTTATTGGAAAAAGTGCAATTGAAACTTCTCATGAAGGCGTTGGTTTGATTGTTGCTGATTCGATAACAATCGAAGGATCGGTAAGGAAAAATAATCCCAGTGATATTCTTATTCTTTTCGCTAAAAATGGAGCAATTAAAATTGAAACCGAAAGTATGATTGAAGCTGCTTTGATTGCAGTAAATGATAATCTTTCCGGAGAAATAACAGCTCGTGGAACTTTTTCAGTTTTCGGTTGTCTTGTCGCGGACAAAATAAACATAAAAAATCGCTCAATTGGAACAAGTCAACTGATTTACGACCCGGTTTTCAGTCCAAAGAAAACGAGACTTTGTGTGTCACTGATTCCATGGGTAACTTTTCAACTTGTTCAGGATTCTCAGATAAAGTAAAGGATGTCACTTGAAAAAGCCTTTCGCAAATGATGCCTATTCACTTATTGAAATAATTTTTGGATTCGCTATAATGTCTATTTTCATGGGTGCATTCTGGATTACGGTTTCAAATTCCCGAAGAGTGTCAGCAGATGCTTATTATGAAACCATGGCGACGCAATTGGCAAAGGAACCTGTCGAAGTTTTTAAATGTTTCAATTATAAATGGCTTAAGGAATATTCAAAACATCAAATTCAGGATTTTCCAATTGGAATCTGTGCCTTTGAAAAACTTCCCTTTTCTTCTATTGAACGACCTCGCGAAAGTTTCTTTTTTGAAAGAGATATTCGTTTAAGCGAAGTTTCCCTGCGAAATCAAAAAAACATTGAAGTAAAAGGTATTATGGTAAAATCCACGGTAAGACTGAAAAATGTTTTGTCTGGATTGAGTTTTTCCGGACTTTCAGATGTAAGCATTTCGGAAATATTTCCTGAAGAGTAAAACAGAAAAATGCTGAGAAATCGAACCGTACAATATTTGAACTGGTCATGGAATAACAAGCTTTCCAGTTCAGGAATTACTTTGATTGAGCTTTCAATTTCTATTGGCTTGTCAGCTCTTTTGCTTTCAGGAATTATTTTGCTTTCCAGACATTTTACTGCCAGTCCGCAAAAAAACATTGCACGATTGGAAATTTGCCTCGAAGCAAAAAAAGTGTTGCGACGCCTTCGGCATGATTTGTACAATGCCTGCTTCCCGGTGGGCAGAGAAGCCGTTTTTATGAATTTCTCGGAAATCGTAACCGAAAATGCTACAATTCAGAGTCCACAATATGAATGGCTGGTTTTTCCAGATGTCTCATTTCCAGAGAATCTTAATGCAACCGAAACAATCGGTCTTTCTATTCAAAGAATCAACAAAGTAAAATATTATCTAGTACCAAGTATCGTTGGAAATCATGACTTTCAAGATCTTATTAGGGAAGAAACTTTCCACCAGGACTTCCAGGTACCACCCACTAAGACAATTGTTTCACGGGGAATACGTTTTTTACAGATAAAGCCAATAGAGGTTCTTGACATCTCCGGGAATAAACAAAGTTTGTTTCAAATTTTACTTCAGTTTACCGAGACATCTGACGGTGTCCAGAAAAATCTTGAGTTTTCTGAGCTGGTTTCGCCTATTTTCTGGAGATCATTTTGCAAAAAAGACTTCCTGGGGCGAAACTGGAGCACCATGCTGGAAGCACAGTTTTAATCTTTTACAATGGTAGTTTTTAATTTCATAAAAATAATTTTCTCTTTTTGTAACACTTTAACCTTTTGCGGGGTAAACATAGTTAAAGAGATACAAAATTGCAAAAAGGAGAATTAATATGAAAAACCAAATTTTGACCCTTATCGTTGTAGTGATAATCCTTATTGGCTCAGCGAACTTTGCACAGGCAAATCCGTTTCAGGAAGAACAGTCTATACAGTGCGTAGCACCAGAAGTTCCTGTGGTAAAAGAATCACCAAATGGAGTGGTAAATGTTGAGTGCGCAAAACCAGCAGCACCGCAGACAAAGCCAGTTGAAAAAGATTCTCCGGCAAAAGTGTTTTTCTCCTATGTCTTTGCTTTTGGGCTAACCGCAATATCTCTTCTGGCTCTTGCAATGTTTGGCTAGGTAAAAATAATCAAAGTGAGCGGATCTGGAAAAAAATAGAACCAAAAATACATTGGGGACTTTTCAAACTCGCCAATTCAATACTGGCGAGTTTTTTTTATATGCTGGAAATAAAAGGAAATATCTACGTTTCTTGTAACACTTAAATGTTTTCGGCGGTAAGAATAGTTGAAGAGATCAAAAATTTCAAAAAGGAGATTAATATGAAAAACCAAATTTTGACCCTTATCGTTGTAGTGATAATCCTTATTGGCTCAGCGAATCTTGCACAGGCAAATCCGTTTCAGGAAGAACAGTCTATACAGTGCGTACCACCAGAAGTTCCTGTGGTAAAAGAATTACCAAACGGCGTGGTAAAAGTAGAGTGCGCAAAATCGGTAGCACCACAGCAGCCTGTTGAAACAGCTTCTCCGTTTGTATCTTTTGCTTATGCTATTGGGATTTCCGCAATGTCTTTTCTGGCTCTTGCAATATTATTTCCTTAGCTTGGAGGATTGCAAAGTTCAGGTTTCATAAATAAACTTTTTTTGTAACACTTTAACCTTTTGTGGGGTAAGCATAGTTAAAGAGATCAAAAATTTCAAAAAGGGGAATTAATATGAAAAATCAAATTTTAACCTTTATCATTGTAGTGATAATCCTTATTGGCTCAGCGAACCTTGCACAAGCAAATCCGTTTCAGGAAGAACAGTCTATACAATGCGTATCACCAGAAGTTCCAGTGGTTAAGGAATCATCAAATGGAGTGGTAAATGTAGAGTGCGCAAAACCAGTAGTACCACAGACGCAGCCAGTTGAAAAAGATTCTACGGTAAAAAAGTTTTTCTCTTACGCTTTTGCGATTGGGCTAGTCGCAATATCTCTTCTGGCTTATGCAATGTAGAGGTTAGGTCATAATCAAAGTGAGCGGATCTGGAAAAAAATAGAACCAAAAATACATTGGGGACTTTTCAAACTCGCCAATTAAATACTGGCGAGTTTTTTTTATATGCTGGAAATAAAAGGAAATAATCTACATTTTCGTGTAACACTTTAAGATTTTTGGCGGTAAGCATAGTTAAAGAGATCAAAAATTTCAAAAAGGAGAACTTTTATGAAAAACCAAATGATTAATCTTATAGTTATGTTTGTAGTATTCATCGGTTCATCAAGCTTTTTACAGGCAAATCCCTTTCAGGATGAACAGGTTGTTAATGTTTCAAAAGCAGACCTTTGCCCGCAGGACCAGGTGAAACAAACTACAACACTATCAGCTCAACAGGAAACAGAAAAACCCAAGCAGGTTGAAGGAGAGAGGGGAGACTTTGTTATTACAATAATGGGAGTAACCTTTTATGGATTGTCCGCAGTCTTTCTTGTGGCGTTTTTCATGTTGCCTTAATGTTATTCAAAGTACAAGGGCGTTAAATTTGATTATGGATATTTTCAAATGAAAATATAAATATAAAAAAAACAAATTGGAGGTAATCTGTGCGTAACGTAATTCTATTCTTGTTGTTTGTATTCTTCCTTTCCCCTTTGGCAACTCAGGCTCAAGACTTAACAGAGCAACCGATGAAGGCCAAAATTACATTTCGGGTTCTTGACGTGAAAGAATCCATGATCAAGATAGAGAAGATTGGTTATTTGGCGTTACCTACTCGATTGACTGTTAAGGTTGCACTATTGTCTGCTGATGACGATGCAAAGAAGAAAAGCCCGAAGACCTGGTTATGGCTGCAGGACAATGCTCGTGAGATTGACATTCAGAATTTCCTTAGTTTCAGCCAAACCAATGTACTGAAAGCGCTTCTCAAGGGAAGGAAAAAAGAAGCAACATTTGAAGCAACAATTCAGGCCCATGTAACTTTTTCAGAAAACGGCAAAGATGCATTTTATGGTGCAAATTTAACAGAACTTGGAACCAAATAGCACAGTTGTAAAGATTGTAGAGTAAGGTATTTTTCTTAACAGAGGTTGTTTCGACATGGCTCAATTACTGGCGGGCATTAAATCCGGTGATTGAGTGTAGTTGAAGCGACCTTTTTGGTATTATTTGAATATTTCGGGTGGAGCCAGGAATTTTCCTGGCCATTCTATCCATGGAACGTCGGTTGAGCCGATGCAGAAAATTTTTACCTGCCATTTCCCATGATATTTTTTAAGAAGCGCACAGATCCAGTCGTCGAATATTCCTTCTCTGACAGCTTCAGCATATTTTGTTTTCCGATAGTCCATTTTGTTTCCGTTGGCTTCAAGTGGGACACCTCTCATGAATGCCCAGTCTTTTTTCACATTAAGCTCGTCGATTTTAAACACACATTTTTTCCCAATATCCTTAACAACCTTTTTTCTGAGGCAGTCTATAATATCATTTTGCAGTTCAGAGCCTTGTTTCGGTTTTATGATAGTGCTTTCAGAGGCATTCAGAGGTGATTCGTCAGGCTCGTCCGATGCGAAAATTCCATTTCTGGCCATTGCCATCGAATCACGACTGGAAACAAAGTCTGAGTATGCGATTGACTGTTTCAGATATAGAATGAATTGTACCATTCTGGAGGTTGTTCCGCATAATTCAGAATATTTTTCCATGAATAGCAGAAAATATGCGTGAGATTTTGTAAATGATTCTATTGCCGGTGGACATTTTTCCAGAAGATTCTTAACCTCAAGTGAACTTTTGGAACATTCAGTTTGAACAAGCCTGAGGCCCTGCTTTAGAGATTCTTCTGTCGAGAAATCTGGTGGTGGGTCGACCACAAGGATTTCTGAATCATAAAATGCCGATAAATTTATATTTTTAAGATAAGAACGGTATGTTTTGATCATTTTTACAAATCCCTCGGAAGATGTCCGAAGAGCTGTTAATCCGGCTTTTCTTCCGTATTTCAGAGAACCGTTTATAAAATCCATCCATTTAAGATCTTCGCAGAAATTTGCATAAGAATCTGCAAATTTTATAAATGCTTTGTGAGCATCAAGAAACTTTTGCTTGAAATCACTGTTATTTTTGGATTTTGAAACTTTCTCTGCCAGGCTTTCAAGGCGCTCACGAACTGCTGCCAGGTATTTATCACCTTTTTCAATTCGCTCTGTTTCGTTCAGAGAATCTGCAATATAACTCTGAAATGTTGTTTCCTCAATCTGCATACCTGAAGCTGTAAAAACCTGAACAGATGCCATGAGTGACAAAAGCATCACTTTTAGGGTAAAATTCATAAGTGTCTCCAAAAAAAATGAGTTGAGCTGAATTGAAAAATGAAGCTATATACTAACACAAATCATAAATAAAACTTAAGTATGCAAAATCCTATGTAGTGTTTTTCTTTTCCCTTGCTGGCGTCCTGATATAATGTGTTACTTAGAAGTAGACCGGCTAAAGATTTCTCCCTTTGGTCGAAATGACAGTAAAGTTGTAACAAAGAACCATCTAATTTTCAGGAATGCACCCTTTATTAAGATTTGCTATACTAAAGATACGCAGGTGAAAAATATCGCTTTTAAAGCTCAATCTGTGCAGAGGATTGAAAAGGACGAAGAACAATGTGGAATAATAAATGTTTGGGCTTGTTTTGTGTTTTCTTACTTTTAATGTCTTTTTCTGGTTATGGAATATCATTTGGACAGAATATTGATTTTGAAAAAAAAGGCGTTACAGCTGACGGGATAAGTGTTTTGTGTGTAACTCTTAACCTTGCAGGAATATCCGGGCCTGTGAAGGTTCAAAAACCACGTATCGGAGCTCTTCTTGATGAAAAAGGGAGTGAGATTGAGACAATAAAATCTGGAGAACATGAAACCAGGATATTTTATAAGCCGCCCGATTATATTTCGGAGAAAGATCTTGTTCCGGCAAAGCTGCCGGGAATTGCAACTCCGGCATGGAAGGCGGAAGTTCCGCTGATCTTTGAATGCGGCAATGGTAAGAAGATAAGTAGAACACTGGATGTTTATCGTCCGCCCGTTATACTCGTACATGGGTTCACGGGAAGCCTCGACAGCCTGGCAAGCATATCATCATGGCTACAGTTAAACAAATTCGATGTCGTACATGAAGAATATTTTAATCGTGATCCAAATGATAGAAAAGGTTCCTCAATTGAGGCACAGGCTGAAAAGCTTGAAAAGCATGTTGAAAACACGGTTTTAAGTTACAGGCAAAATGACATAAAACTGACAAAGTTAGATCTTCTCGCACACAGCATGGGAGGCTTGATATCGAGGTACTATCTCAAAAGTATTGATGCCGATCAACCAACAGTTGTAAGAAAACTTATAATGATTGCAACTCCAAATCATGGTGTTCCCTGGACAGAAAAAATCATTGGCAATATTCTCGCTGAATTTGTTTCCAGATATCATCAGGATGCCGCAAATCAGCTTTTCTGTGGAAATCCGTTTTATAATTTTATAAACAAAGGGGAAAAATTTGGTAAACATCTCAGACATGATGTTGAATATGCAGTAATAGCAGGCGTCAGACAGAGATATTCTCATTACGATGTTATGGGAAACTTTCTTGGAGATCTTGCCGGGGCGGCAGAGGATGACGGTGTTGTTGCAAGGGATTCAGCATTTCTGAATGGAGTTCCGGTGTTTTTCTTCCAACAGATGGTGCACACTTATGCAAAAGAACTTGAAAAGCTGTTTCCGAAAGATGATCCGATGCCAAGATCTGCAAGAGTGGCTCAGCAGGTGAAAAATCTTCTTCTTCGGAAGATCCAGAGAGTTCCACTGAAAAATACAGAAATGGTTTTTAACAAAACCGAAGGTGACGTCTATTTCAAAAAGACTGCAAGTGACACATGGCAGAAGGTTTCATCGGTTCCATTGGTTATTGATGGCTCTTTTGGAATGATTAAAGCCGATAAGGGAAGCGCAGTAATAGCTCTTAAAACGCAGACTTATCACTGGGGAAGCATTCAGATGCCTCCGGAAAGTGAAATTCATATTCACTATGCTGCACCTGAACTCTTAAGAGCATTCGTAAAGTCAGGACAGGTCAGGTTTATAACTGTTAAGAAAACGACTGGAAGATTTGAGATTGTACTTGGCGAAGAAGGAAAAAACTGGTTTGATTTTTCTCCCAGAGCAAAAATATCTAATTTGAATACAGATTTTATAGTATCTTCAGGAAAAGGCGAAGATAAGATCTTTTCGCTGGAAGGCAATCTTATTGTACAGCGGATTGATGAAAAAGGTAACAAGAAAAATCTCTATATTAAGTCAGGGAAAGGCGTTGCAGTAAAAGGCGATGGAAAACAGAGTCTTCTTGAGAGTCTTCCTGAAAATGTTTTTAATAGCCGCTTTTTTTCAGAAAAGAACAATACAGGAGTTTATTTTAACTCTGAAGAAATTGTTTTTTCAGATTCTGAAGTTGGTTCCTGCAAGGAATATGAGTGGGACGGAAAGAACGAGGGAGGAGCTATTAAGTTTTCTGTTTGCTATCATCCACCGGATTTACCCGATGCTGAAACGCAAATTTTCTGTATGTTCAATCATCTGGCTGTACAGGAAAAATTCATGACTGTCGAAAAGGCTGTACTTGAGTTAAAGCCTCTTTCACATGCAAGCAGTTTTGGCGAAGGTTTTATCCGGATATATCCTGTGAAAGAACCATGGGTTCCAGGGAAATCTCTTAAGAGAAAGCCGGTTTCCGATGGAGAAATCTGCTGGGTGAATCAACCTTCAATAGACAAGTCTGATCTGATTGCCCGAATAAATCTTCCAGCCAATAATAATCTGGAAGTTTTTGAAATCGATATAACAAAATTTATGAATGAACTCCTTGAAAATAAACGAACAAATTATGGCTTCGTGATAATACCCGAAATATCTCCGGGAACTTCATTTTCGAGGTTTTTTGCTTCTTCTGACTACTATAATGTTGAAAAAAGGCCCGGATTAAGAATTTACTGAAGTTGTGCGGAGGAAGGCTGGTGCCATTGAATTGATGAAAGAATCGCCAGTGTTGTGTTTAGTATATTTGTGACTGTTGATGATGATTCTGCTTCGCTTGGTACCTGCTGGGTTCTATTACACGGCTTTCCGCCAAGCCTGGTTAGCTTGTATGAAAGCATTGTTTTCTGAAAAAGTTCTGAATTGAGAAGGTCGTCTGATTTTGAATAGCTCAGTTCAATATGTCTGGTGAGAGATGCTTCCTCTATGTCTCCGGAATAGGGTACACTCAGGGAAGTTTCGTCAAGTCTGTCAAATAAGACAGGAAGTTTATTGAATAGATATGTTTTGGAATTTTTAAGAGGAGATGCGAATTCGCTGCTTTCTGAAAGAGTAAGCATGAAATGATATTTTTCAGCGAAGGAAAAGATCTCCATAGCCAGCCAGGTTGAAAAGAGAGAGCCTGTAAAGTATGGCGGGAAAGAAAAAGCTGTTTCAATTCTGCCGTCTGCCCGTTGTACTGGATTGATATATCTGGCAGCTTTCATAAGTGCTTCCCCAACCCGGGGGTTCCACCGACAATTCAGTGCAAGAAAAAAACCTGCTGCCAGTGTGGAAGCAGTTCGGTCTTTGTACCAGGATGCGTTGAAGCAGAAGGATCCATCGAAATCCTGATAGGAAATGATATTCCTGCATATTTCAGCAAGAATTGAATCTGGAAGTTGATATTCGAAATCATCGGCGGCAGAGCATAATATCGCAAGAGGGATAATTTCGTGACATGAAAAGCACTTATTGTGTTTCTGCCTTAGAAGAACCTTTGTTGCTGCGTTCGAAATAGCTTTTTCGATCATTCTTCTTTCAGAATGATCTCCGATAAAAGACCATTCTGCATTATTTTTAAGAGATGATTTTTCAACAGGTTTTGTGTAGTCAAGTTCTGGCTTTCCGGTATTTGATAGAAGCGGAATTATTTCGATTTCTCTGCAGAAATTCGTGTTGATGCGAACTTCAATAAAACTTTCAGAGGCATTTCTGACTCCAACGGCTGATTCGTCCTTTGAAATAACAACAAGCGATTGTCCTGTACGATCAGCTCCCCAGAGCATTGCATTATATACCGGTATAATAACCTTATCAATGCTGACCGGGTACTGAAAGATGGCCTTAACCCCTTCATCTGATAGTACTATTGAAAATGAAGCAATATCTGCTGAAACACTTGTTGGGCTGAGAAAAAAACACAGCATCAGGAAAAAAATGCAAACCGGTTTCATTTCTGGCTTGATTCTTTTTTTATTCCATATTTTTTCAGCTTATAATGAAGATTCTGCCGGGTGATTCCCATTTTTTCAGCACCCTTTGAAAAATTCCATTGTACGCTGCGAAGCATTTTAACAATAAGTTCAGCTTCGACTTTTTCAAGAGCGTCACCAAGAGTCATTTCAATTGAAGATGAATAATCGGATATTTCTGAATTGTTTTTAATAAGAACATCTTCAGCATGCAGATTTTCACCCTTTTTTAATATTATTGCTCTTTCAACAACATTTTCAAGCTCTCTTACATTTCCCGGCCAGGAATAAGATTGCAGGACTGTAATAAAGTCGCCTGAGGGTTTTATTACAGGTCTGTGGTGTTTTTTTGCAAATTTATCCAGAAAATAATCAGTAAGGAGTGGTATGTCCTGAATGCGTTCACGCAGTGGCGGAAGATAGATTTCTACAACATTCAGTCTGTAAAGCAGATCTTCCCGGAATTTGCCGGTTTTAACATCAGCCTGAAGATCACGATTTGTTGCTGAAAGCACTCTTACATCAGCTTTAAGAATTTTATTCTCTCCGACTTTTTTTAGTGAGCCATCCTGAAGAATTCTTAACAGTTTTGCCTGGTTTGCAAGCGCAAGGTCTCCAATCTCATCAAGGAACACTGTTCCGCCCTCGGCTTCAGTGAATAAACCCTGTTTGTCGCAGATCGCTCCGGTAAAAGAGCCTTTAACGTGTCCAAACATTTCACTTTCAAAAAGTGACTCGGGAAGAGTGCTGCAGTTGACTGCAAGGAAGGGTTTATTGGCTCTGGAAGATCTGCTGTGAAGTATTCTGGCAGCAAGTTCTTTTCCGGTGCCGCTTTCGCCACGTAAAAGTACAGTGCTTTCAGTTTCAGCAACTTTTTCAATTATTTCGAGAATTTTTTTTATAGGCTCTGAGTTGCCAAGCAGGATATTTTCAGAAGTCTGTTTAACGGGAGTTTTATCTTGTGCAAGTACATTTTTTATTGAATCTTTGAACGCTTTCAGTTCAAAAGGCTTCAGCAGATAATCTCTCGCTCCGAGTTTCATCGCAGATACAGCAGTTTCAATAGAGGAATAGGCTGTCATAAGAATGCATGGAATTATAGATTCGCTGGTGGTAAGTTTCTCCAGAAGGTCGAGACCTGTCAGCCCGGGCATTCTGATGTCAGAAACTATCAGGTCAGGTGAACGTGTTTGAATAAAATTGAGAGCTTCGGTTGGGGAAGTAAAATCAAACACTTCATGTCCGTCGCTTTCAAGTGCTCGTTTAAGTGCTTTTAACAGCTTAACTTCATCATCAATTAATACAATTTTTGCATTCATGTTTGTTGTACACTTTTTAGATCAGAATTTGCAGTCGACTGAAAGGGCTTTACCCAATAGTTCAAGATATTCATTGCGTGGTATTTCAGAGGCTCCAAATCGAAGAGTCACTGGAGTTACCTGCTGTGTGTCGAAAAGGAGAAAGCCACGATTTTTCAGATGGTTGAAAAGGTGAACAAGTGCAACTTTTCCTGCGTCTGTCACTTCATGAAACATTGATTCACCCGCGAAAAACCCTCCGATATGAACTCCATATACACCGCCAACAAGCTTGTCATCAAGCCAGCACTCAGCACTGTGGGCAAATCCCATTTGAAAAAGATTCCTGTAGGCAACTATAAATTCGGGGCTGATCCATGATTCTTCTCTCCCGGGTCTGCTGATTGCGCATTCCTGCATAACTTTTGTAAATGCTGTATCGAAAGACAAACGAAATTTTCCTGAATTTACAAGTCTTTTAAGTCTACTTGAGACGTAAAAAGAATCAAATTCGATAATTCCGCGCGGATCGGGTGACCACCATGTTATTGGATTGACGCTCCAGGGGAAGATTCCTTTTCTGTATGCTTTCAGAATTGTTCCTGGCTTGAGATTTCCTCCGATGGCAAGAAATCCCTCTTCGTCAGCTTCTGACGGATCAGGGAAATTTATTTCGGAAAAATATGGGTCTGATTTTTTTGAATATGTTGGCATTTCAATTATAAAAAAGAAGATTCCTGTACTGTTAAAATATGACACAAAAGCGGCGAAATAATTCGCCGCCGGATTGTTATCAGATATTCGATTGTCTTAGCATCAAATTATCATGAATCAATGTGCCTGATCAATATTTTCATGATTCCTTTGATGCATTGTCGGTTTGTGTTTCGGCACCTTTCATATTGTCTTTTTCAAGGACAAAAGAAGCCAGGGTTGCTGAAATCGTTGTATGAATGTCATTTAAATCATCAAACTTTTCAATTTTTCCAGAGGCTTTTCCTCTTTCAATGGCGGCTTTGAGTTTTTCAGAGGCTTCTTTCATTGTAAAGACTTTATTTCTGAGTCCCATAATCATTTCATTCATAGCATCTGCAAGATCTTTTAGCTCATCTTTAGGGCGCAACTTGATGAAGCATGTTAAATCTCCGTTGCCAATGCTTTTGCTGACGCGCTCCATGCGGTAAACAGGTCCGGCTATCGTGTGCGTCACGAATATGCAGATAAAACAGACAAGCAGTATACTCACAAGTTCAGCAATAACAACGCCGGGTAAAAGCGCTTGCCCCAGAAGAGAAGTGTCTATTGGCAATTTGGATTCAACAACGAGCTTATTTTCAAGCTTTTCAATCGAAAAGCCGTAAACGAGTGCTCCTACAATATTTGCTACGATAATTACAATCAAAATAAATATTGCAGTAAGACGACTCTGGAAACCTGGTTTGATAAAATAGCGTTTTCTTCTGCCGATAGAACTCATTTGCTACCCTCCCCCAAATGGAAAAATTTATTCGTAATAAAAGTTGCCCTGAAAGTTAAAAAATTTACAGAATTCATTGCCATAATCTTCATTGAAGCCTTTTCTCACTTTTCACATTCAAAATCAACAAGTTCTTCCAGATCACTGCAACCAGAGGCTGACTGTACCATGTCTTCCGCATCGTCAAACCTTATTTCTTCATATTCATCACTTAAATAGTTCTTTTCAACAAAGAACTCAAGACTGGCATCTCCCTTAGGCGCAGTCACGTTTTCATCGGATTCAGTAAACAGCTCAAGAGAGAGACTCTGGTCAAACTCGGTTTTCATGGCAGACTCGTTAACCTCTGCCGATTCAGATTTTCCTCCGCTTTTGACTGTTTGTTCTGCTGTTATCAATGAACTCAAAGCAACCAGAATAAACAGAAGAAAACCTGTTACCTTATATCGCATTTTACTTAAACAGGAAAATTGTGTCAAGAAAAAGCTTCCATTCTTATGAATTTATTCTAAATGAGGAAAATTTCCCCTTAATGACTTCGGAATAATTCAGTAAATACTTGAGAGGAGTTTGCATATTTGCTTAAATTTTGACACAATAAATTCGACACTGTGGCGTTGTTGCTGAAGAAAAGATAAATCTCACACAGAGACGCAGAGACACAGAGAAAATTAGAGAGAAATTTGTCCAGAGAATAAGTTTGAAAAGGTTGTTGACTTTTAATTAATATATGTTATTATGTCGATATATGAATAATAACTTAAATTTAAAATCTGAATTTATTCCGCTGGCGGCTGAGATATTAAAAACTCTCGGTCATCCTTTGCGCTTGAGAATTTTTGAAGCGCTCTCTTCTGGAGAAAAGTCTGTAACTGAATTACAGAACATTCTGGGTGTTCAGCAGTCTGTAGTTTCGCATCAGTTGAAGATTTTAAAGTCAGGTGGAGTCATTTCTTTCAAGAAGGATGGGACTCTTTCCATTTATTTTGTAGCAATGCCTGAGTTGAAAAATCTTCTGGACTGCATGTTCAAGTGTCAGCTTAAATTGATAGACAAATTTTCTCCAGATCGTTCAAAATGATGTTTTTAGAGATATAGATTAATAAAAGGAGCAATGATGAAAAAAATAGTAATAGTGGGTGGTGTTGCTGGTGGAGCAAGTGCAGCTGCGCGTGCAAGAAGGTTATCTGAAGATTCAGAAGTAATTCTCATTGAGCGTGGAAACTATGTTAGTTTCGCTAACTGTGGTTTGCCCTATCATCTTGGCGGAGTGATAAAGGATCGGGATTCACTGCTTGTACAAACCCCTGAATCGCTTCATAAAAGATTCAACATCGAAGTAAGAATAAATCAGGAAGTGGTTTCAATAGATAGAAAGGCAAAAAAAGTAAAAATTAAAGTCGCTTCCGAGAACAGAGAATATGATCAGGATTATGATGTTTTAATTCTGTCTCCCGGGGCAGAGCCATTCAGGCCACCCGTTCCCGGAATTGATCTGGCGGGTGTCTTTACTTTGAGAACAATTCCCGATCTGGATAAAATCATTGATTATATAAAGAAAAGTAGTGTGAAGCACGCGGTAGTTGTTGGAGCGGGTTTTATTGGTCTGGAAGTTGCTGAAAATCTTATTCACAAAAAGATTTCGGTTACACTTGTTGAAAGAGACAGGCAGGTTATGCCACCGATGGATCTGGAAATGACTTCCATGCTTCACAGTCATATCAGATTTAATGGCGTTGATTTGAAGCTGGGCTCTCAGGTTTCAGGAATTTCACGCACAGAAAAAAAACTTACTGTACAATTTGCTGATGGCAAATCCATGGAAACAGATATGGTTGTTTTGTCAATCGGAGTGAGGCCAGAGACAAAACTTGCGAAAGATTCCGGCCTTCAAATCGGAGAACGCGGTGGTATTCTTGTAGATGAAAATCTGAGAACCGGAGATCCTGATATTTACGCAATTGGTGATGCTGCCGAGATATTTGATCGCGTTGTAAGAACAAATTCAGTTCTCCCGCTTGCCGGTCCGGCAAACAGGCAGGGAAGAATTGTTGCAGATAAAATATTCAGCTCTCTTGAAAGTGTTACTTACAAAGGAAATCAGGGAACGTGGATTTGCAAAATTTTTGATCTTGCTGCAGCACAGACTGGTGTATCAGAGAAATATCTGGTTCAGAAGAATATTCCGTTTTCAAAAGTGTATCTGCATCCGGCAAGCCATGCTGGTTATTATCCCGGGGCGTTTCCTATGGCAATAAAAATGATTTTTGAAACCGACAGTCGCAGAATATTTGGTGCACAGATTGTTGGTAGTGACGGAGTAGACAAGAGAATAGATGTTTTTGCAACCGCCATTGCAGGGAAAATGACTGTTGACGATCTGGTTGATCTTGAGCTCGCTTATGCTCCACCGTTTGGTTCGGCAAAAGATCCGGTAAATCTTGCTGGAATGATTGCACAGAACATATTGAACGGAAAGCATCGTCCCATTTTTGTTGAAGAGCTTGATAAAATGCAATCTGGAAGCTATCTGCTTCTGGATGTAAGATCACCTGGAGAAGCGGCAAACGCAAAAATACCCGGCTCTGTGAATATTCCGGTAGACTCGCTCAGAGAGCGCATAAGTGAACTTCCGAAAGATAAGGAAATAATAATATATTGTCAGGTTGGCCTGCGAGGTTATGTTGCAGCAAGGATTCTAATGCAGAAGGGCTTTAATTGCAGAAACCTGATTGGCGGTTATAAAACCTGGACGATGTATCATACGGAAGCTATCTGTGAAATTCCAGTGCCGAAGCAGATAACTGAATCCTGTTGTGCATCTGCATCTGCGGCACCTCTACCTGTCGGCGAAATGCTTGAACTTGATGCATGCGGAATGCAGTGTCCCGGACCGCTGCTGAAAATGCGTGAAAAAATGGATAGCCTTGCTGTCGGGCAGCATCTGAAGATTTACTCTACTGATGCCGGATTTTTAAACGATTCAGCAGCCTGGTGTTCACGCTCCGGAAACAAGCTTGTTCAGGCGTATAATGATCATGGAAGATACATTTCTGTTATTCAGAAGACTTCTGTTCCGGCTCTTGCGGGTTCGGGCGATGGAGTTGCTTCTGCGTTAAATAAAGTCAACGATAAAAACGCTCTTTCAATGGTAGTTTTCAGCGGAGATCTTGATAAGGCTTATGCTGTGTTCATAATTGCAAACGGTGCTGTTGCGATGGGAATGAAAGTTACATTGTTCTTTACTTTCTGGGGTCTGAATATCCTGAGAAAGCAGAATCCGCCACCGGTGAACAAAGGTATTGTCGAGAAAATGTTTGGAATGATGATGCCAATGGGTGCTGATTCCTTGAAATTATCAAAAATGAACTTTGCCGGCATGGGCACGGCCATGATGAAGCAGGTTATGTCTGAGAAGAATGTTGAGCCTCTTCCGAATTTAATTGCGAAGGCACAAAAGGCTGGGGTTAAGATGGTTGCTTGTACTATGAGCATGGATGTTATGGGGCTAACGAAAGCAGAACTTATTGACGATATTGAAGAAGGCGGCGTGGCACACTATCTTAATTCGGCAGCAGACGCATCGATTAATCTTTTTGTCTGATTGGGATATGTGCTCAATGATTCACAGGAGTTAAAAGGATAATCTTTTAAATCCTGTGAAGAAGTGTGTTGCATAATGCAATAAAAAAGCGGCCACGGGCCGCTTTTTTATTGCAGAATATCGTTTAAGCTGGTTGTTCGAACGGAAAAATTATCATCTATGTGAACAGTTTGAAGCATCGATTCAACCGTTAAAAGGTGAGGGAAAGTTTTATGTTATTCACTTAATACAGCAAATCATAAAAAAGGAGTCATAAACTATGTCATTTCGACAGAAGGGAGAAATCTCGCATTTATGAGATATATCACCCTTGTTCGAGACTATAGCCCAACACAAAGTTAACATGCAAATTGCCCCTAATTTAAGATTTTGCTTACTTAGAAATTCATATATTAGTGGCAGTGAGGTGAGGTATGAGGGATGATGGTCTAATCATGTGCCGTGCCCCGTGACGATAGCTGTACAAGCTGATAAAAAAAGTTTCATACACTGAATCGACGTCCTTGAACCTTTCATGGCAAGGGTTTTAATTCGTTGTACTATGAATTATTGCATTTTTCCCCTCTTGACAATTTCTAAAAGTCTGAAAAACTGGAAAAGCTTGCACTATTTAATAAAACTGCATACAGCGCAGTTGTCAAGAGGGCACATCTATTTTTCTTTTCCACATTAGAAAGTTCAGGCAGATTCGTTTTCCCCACGGTTATCCACATTATCCACCTGTGGAAATTAAATGGAAATTTGCCATGAAATTGATGAAAAATCAATCGCAGACGTACTCAATCCGCTTTTTTGAAAAGAGTTTTTACATGCAAACTGCTGAATTACCGGTGCCCTGGGATAAGAAAAAATCTATCAGTATTCTGATAGATTTTGGCTGGTTCTAGCTTTGCTGAGTTTCAGGCAGGTATTTCACCATAAAACAACAGGAAATAAAGAAAAAAATTCTGTATAATAATCCGCTCTTTAAGTCCAGAGATGGTTTTTTAGCTGTTTTGAAGACGACCTTATTGTTTTCCAAAGTGAGAAGGCCTTGTATTGGTTTGTTTTTCTACTTTTGACTATTAAAGTCATCAACCCATTTTGCGAGTAGAGTCTTGTTGCCACCACCTGACTGAATCCAGCTTTTTTCAAGTTGAATAGAAACGTCTGCATATTTGGTGGGCCAGGTTCTTATCCATGTGCATGTCCATCATGCAATGTTATTGGTCCGATATAAGCTAATCCCAATCAACCACCGCTCAGCACAGGCCACTAACAACATCACGACACACAAACGTATGCAGAGTGGGTAATCCACAGGCTACGTTTGTGTTTTCGACAAAAGCGAAAGGTCTTCCATTCAAACTGCTTTACCGAACCCTCTCCTACAGACAAACTATGAAAGTAGAACTTTGTAAGCCGCATCATCAGCAACTCTATTCTTCAAGAAATCAATTATTTCAAGGCTTTGGTCTTTTTGGAGAGGGGGGTAGAAAAAAAGGCTTCTTTATTAAAATTTGCTATACATAGACATGGCTAAAAAACCGTAGAATCTGTCTTTCTCTGAGCTTCTGGGTAGCTGCGTGTAATCTATCATTTCTTCAGCACCACTGCTCAATGTTGATTTACCTGAATTTCAAAAAATATGTTTTCCCAGGTTGTTAGGGTTGCAGGAAAACCGAAAATTCCGGTGCAAAACCAATAGTGTCGCTCATGATCTTCGGAAGCTTTTTCCCTGTGCGGACATCAATGAGATTCAGTCCTTTCCCAGAAATTGCAAACCCCGTGGGACAAGAATTGGCTATCATCGCCAGAGTGCCATCCCCGTTGATTGACAGATCATCAGTCTCTTCGAACAAATCAAGAATTGCGGGACCGTCAATGGCTTCCAAGTCGCCATGGTCGTTTATGGCCTTTTGCATAACATGCGTTGAAGAAACCGGGGTACTCGTATGTTCAAGTACCAATACCTTTTTCTGGCTGAATGAAATTGCCCGATGACCATTAAATGTGGCAGACAAATCATAGGAATCGCTTTTTACTGAAAAAGTTCCAAGATCCACTTTCAGCGTCATTCCAGTATTTCGAGGGCGAACTCCCTTTGCTCCGATAAGTATCCTGTTCTGTTCACGATCGAAAACTAAGGGGAGCAGGGGATTTATTGCAGGAAGTTTTTCCCCGGTCTTTTCATTCTGCCAGAACAATAACTGATGTTGTATAAGTTGATTGGAATTCAGATCGACAACCGCAAAAATCGTTCCTTCGGGTTTGGAATTGATCTTTCCACAGCTGATGGCAACATACAATCGATTCTCGATTTTCAACATGTGACGACAGGCGAGTTCTTTCATCGGAATGACGATTTTTGCCAAACCGAGGATTTCCCCTGTCTGCGAATCGATTCTCCGTAAGACTGTGTCTTTTCCAGAGGAAACGATCACTTCTGTCTCGGAAAGGATCTCCATTCCAAAGGGACTGGCGATCTTCGTTTGTACCTTGGACTCCATTTCTCCGCTTTTCCCGTTAACAACTACCAGCTCACCGTTGTCATAAAGGATATAGAAACGGCCAAACCTGGACTTGCAATCCGCTTGGTTTGCAGAAATCGAAACTGAAATTGGCTGAACGACAACATTCTTCCCAAGCCTGACAATAGCAATATTTGCGGGTTTGAACCCTCCGCCAAGAAGAATGCATTCCTGAAAATCCTCTAATCCTGCAGGAGTTTGGGCTATCCCGGTCGCGCAGATTACCAACAGAATAAATAAAACCACCATTTTCACTTCACGCATTTGCATTTATTTCCTTTCACGATTCCGAGTTTTTGTTCATTGGTTAACTAAGTCAGTAAAATTTCGAAAGGGATGAACTTCTCCAAGTCTGTGCGTTATACTTCAGTAGTTTTAAGAAGAAGGAATATCCCTGCTCAGAGTACATTCTGGATAACACGGCAAGGTGCTCGTTGTCAACGATGAATGGAGTCTTAAAGACCAACGTTGGTAAAACGATTGGCAGCTTTCGTTCCAGCATGAGGCGGCAGAAATTCACGATTTGGTCCTGGGTCATACTGCTGACGCCATTACGAACAAAATCTTCCCCGTAAATTGAGAAATTGTAGGCATTCTCGCTGCCCAGCCGATCAGGGGAGAGTCTTGATCCACCATACAAGGTTTCGAACTTCTCTCATCCTGGCTTCCCGCGGAACAAGGAAATGGGTACCAAGAACCGAGCGTGCGAGATTCTCTGACATGCCCTGAAAGTCAATTTATTGGGGAAGCAGATAAAGGTAAGGGGGATTCTGTTCAACGAGTTTTTCGATCAGATTTCCAACTATCCTTTGAAGATGTGGCTTTGCCACAGGAAGCCAGTTAAGGAGTTCTAGCTGAGCCGGAGGGGAGCCGTATTCAGGGTAATCTGCCAGAGAGGAAAAAATTGATGATACAACGTCGAGCTGCCGAGAAGTGGAAAAGCGGGCGAATTGTTGTGCCAGTTATTCGAAGAGTTGGCTTCGGGCAATAGTATCCTTCAGCAAAACCTTTTTCGAAGTGCGCATTCCTTGAATAGTTACCGTAATGACATTATCAACAATGCTACGACAATAAAGGCTCTCACTTTCATTAGCATTCCCCTTTAACATACTTACTATCTTTACGATGATACACTTTAGATACAACGATTCCAATACAGTAAAATCCAGAAGTGATTTGACAAAGGTTTTCAAATCAGACTTTTACGATCTAACAACGATTCTTAGAAAAGTTAATTTGTAATCAATTACAGTGTGAATGAAGGTTGTTGGAGAGTTCTTGAGGAATTAAGGGGGTGTCAGTTGATGACTTCGATTACTTCGCCTTCGAAGATTTCCAGGGCGTCTTTTATTGGGGGTTTGGCAAGGATTTTTGCTTTTACTTCTTTGTCTAGTTTTTTAATGGTTTGGTTGAATTCGGAAAATGCTTTTTCTGCAGAAGCTTTTGAGACAGGTGCTTTTGAATCTGATCCGCTGAATATGGGGCTTAGTGATGTGTCATTTCCAAATATTTCATGGAGGAATGGTTTATAGGTATCCTGGGATTTACTTTCACGGACTTTATTCAAGGCGAATTCTGTTGGAAGAGAGACCTTAAGAACATTGCTTTCAAAAGACAGGAATTGTGAATTAGCAAAAAAACTTGCAGTAGATGGAAATTTTCTGCTCAAAACAGTTAAAAAAGTGCTCCATTTCTCGTGAGGTGAGAGCCCGGAATAATCCTGCTTCTGCACAGGAGGTTCAGGTGAATATGCTGTAATTGAGGGCGAACGTGAAGAGGAAGTTGAAACTGGTGCTCTGACCTGAGCAGAAGGAATATCACTGTTTGAGTTGGAAAAAGTTGAAACTGGCGCTGCTGATACCGGGCGAACGTTCTGGTATGAACCAGGTGTCTGTACTTGCCCCTGTTGGCTCTGTGATGGATGTCGCAGAATGAATCTTGGAGATTTTATGGAACATTCCAGTTCCAAAAATTTCTTTTCGAATTCCTCTGATGAAATAGAATAATCACCGCGGCAGAGACGCAGTATTTCAACTTCAAAGAGAAACTTTGGAGAAACTGAATATCGAAGTTGAGAGAGGGTTTTCTCAAGCCGGTGTGAAATTTGCAGAAGTTTCTCGATTGAAATAGGTAATTGCGAAAACAAATCAATTTGTTCTGAGGGTATTTCCAGGACCTGAGAAATTTTAGGATCTATTTTGAGAAGAAGGAGCTTTCTGATGAATTCCAGAAGTTCTTTGCCAATCGATGAAACGTCGTATCCAGACGAGAAAAGAGCATTGAGTTGACTAACCAGAGAAGCCGAATCTCCGCTGAAGAAGAAGGAGGCGATTTGAAACAATTGTCTGAAACCAAGGCGTCGGGTTAACTCAAGAACATCTTCGACTTTAACGGAGTTTCCTGATGAAACTGACGTTATCTGGTCGAGAAGACTCAAAGCGTCTCTGAAACCACCTTCGGCGCATTCAGCAATTATCTGAATTACATCTGTAGAAACATCTGGAAATTCATGATTCTCGGACTTTTCCTGGAGTACTATTTCAGCAAGACGTTCTGTGATGACTTTCTTTGAAACTGAATGAAAATCGAAAAGCTGGCAGCGCGAAAGAATTGTGGCTGGAACCTTTTGCGGATCAGTAGTTGCAAGAATAAAAACAACTTTTGGCGGCGGCTCTTCGAGGGTTTTGAGAAAGGCGTTGAAGGCTGCACCAGAAAGCATGTGGACTTCGTCGATTATGTAAATTTTGTATAATCCCTCGACTGGGCGATATTTAACTTTCTCGCGCATTTCGCGGATGTCGTCAACACTGTTGTTGCTTGCAGCATCAATTTCTATGATATCGACGAAAGTTGCTGTTTCGATTTTTTCACAGATTTCGCATTTTCGGCAGGCATCTGGAAGTTTTTCTGATTTTTTGTCTCCCTGGCAGTTCAGAACTTTGGCAAGAAGTCTGGCAGCAGAGGTTTTTCCGGTGCCTCTTGGCCCGCAGAACATGTAAGCATGGCTTATTCGACCAAGAGAAATAGCATTCTGAAGGGTTTTAACAATGTGATCCTGTCCGAGGAGTTCTGAAAAAGATGCCGGACGGTATTTTCGGTATAAATTCTTCTTTGAAACCTGCTGGCTCACGATTATGTCCTTTAGAGAGGGAACGCGGAAAACAAAACTAAAATGAGTACCGTGCACCCACCCTCGAACAAAATCAATGACCCGCGTCTCGAACCTTAAGCTCCAGACAGGCTCTTCCACGTCACCCGAACGTTCCCGTTTACCGTTGCTATCTTCCGATCCTGGCGGGGTTCACGGACTTTCGCCGCGTGGAACCCATCTATCAACGCTTCAGGAACCAGCCGGTGTCACCAACTTCGCCCTCTGATGGGGATTCAGCCCGCCTTACGAGGATTTGCGGTTTATAGAGGACCTCGAACCCTCCGCCTAGCACGACAACGGAAAGGGCGGGATTCGAACCCGCGGTGGAGTTTCCCCCACTCACGCTCTCCAGGCGTGTGCCTTAGACCAACTCAGCCACCTTTCCAGATAAACAACAGCGGAGAGAGAGAGATTCGAACTCTCGAGACCGGCTATCAACCCGCCTACTCGATTTCGAGTCGAGCGCTTTCGACCAACTCAGCCATCTCTCCAAATAAAAACGCGCCTGAGAGGACTCGAACCTCTGGCCACCAGATCCGCAATCTGATGCTCTATCCAAACTGAGCTACAGGCGCAAAATGCGAAAACGCAACGGAGAAGGGGGGATTCGAACCCCCGGTAGAGCTTTAGACCCTACGACGGTTTAGCAAACCGTTGCCTTAAGCCAACTCGGCCACCTCTCCATTTTATCATCGGAGGAAGTAGGATTCGAACCCACGAACCTTTCGGTTTCCGGTTTTCAAGACCGGCGTCATCGACCACTCGGCCATTCCTCCAAAGCAGAATAAATTTACCACAACTGAAGAATAAAATCAAGCATAAAGTAAACAATTTCAAAATTTACCAAAGTACCGTTTAATTCATTTCAGGAATTCTTGCACCAGGCGGTGGTGTGAGGGTGTCAGATGAATCAAGAGTGTTAAGGAAAGAAGCGTTGCTGTTCATCCAGGCTTCGGTTTCAGCCATAGTTGTACCGATGCGGTCGATTGAAGATGACAGACCTTCAGGTGTTCGATTCATGGCAATCTGTTCTCTTATAAGCTGTACCTGATTTTCAATTCTGTCGAGTTCCAGTTCAATTATTTTGAGGTTTTCATCAGCTTTAGTGAAATTTTCGAGGCGTTTTTCCTGTATTTCGAGATTTGAAAGGAGGGAACGCTTTAAAGTTTCACTTGGAGATCCGTTTTCAAGTTGCCGCTTCAGGTCGGCCATTTCCATTTTTATGTCTCTGGTATTGGTCATCTGAAGGCTTTCTTTTATCAGTTTGCGCGAGACAAGCAATCTCAGGAAGACTACAGAAAGCTGGTTAAGGCTTTGAAGTTTTGTTTCGCGCATAAAATCGGCAGTTTGATCGGAGTCAAAATCCATGAGTCTTCCGATTTCAGAGAGATTAAAATTCAGTGCTTTCAGTTTGTTGTTGCTGGCGTCGTCTAAAAGCGCCACCATTTTGGCCAATTTCTGATTGATATCTGGCTTCGCTTTTTCTTTGTAGTTGCGTCCACGGACGTAACTCTGAAAGTTTGGGCTGGTTGCCATCATCCAGAGATATAATACTTCCATTGCTGCGCCTATAAACCAGAAACCCACATTTGCGATTCCCATTACGAAAAAAATGGCAAGAATCATCTTGTTAATTGGCATGGAGCCAAGTCCGGGTACTACATATTTTGCATTGTATGCTTCAGAGATGTAATCAGCCATCCCGAATTCCGTTTTTGCCATGTCAGTTGATCCTGTCGTCTTTCAGAAATTCAGCAGTAGTCTCTTTCAAAAATGCCTTGAATTTCGGACATTCCTGAACATCAAGTGGTGAAAGTCCACGTTGTTTTCCAATGTCATCAGGTTTAATGGGAATAATCTTCTTCAATCTGCCTGGACCTGGTGTAAAAATAAAAATTCTGTCACCGAGATAAACAGCTTCAGCAAGCGAATGAGTAACGATAAAAACCGTAGCTTCAACTTCCTGCCAGAGATTTGTTATTAATTCCTGCATTTCAATTCTTGTTGGTTCATCAAGAGCTGAGAATGGCTCATCCATGAGAATAATGCGCGGCTTTAGTACAAGCGTTCTGGCAATGGCAACTCTCTGCTGCTGTCCGCCTGAAAGTTGGCATGGATATTTATTCTGATGTCCGTCAAGCCCGACTTTCTTTATTATGTTCATGGCCATTTCACGCATCTGTGATGGAGAGAAGCGGTTCGTATCGTTATTTATCTTAAGTCCGAATACGACATTTTCAAAGACCGTCATGTGCGGAAAAGAGCTGTATTTCTGGAAAATCATTCCGCGGTCTTTTCCGGGGCCTGTAACAGGCTTGTTTCTGACAAGAACTTCTCCAGTTGTCGGAGGTCCAATTTCCTGAAAACCCTGAATCAGATTAAGAACAGTTGACTTGCCGCATCCGGATGGCCCAACCAGAGCTATGAATTCGCCAACATCCGGAATGTCTTCTATTTCGAATGAAATGTTCTTTATTGCACAGTATTCCTGGGCGGTACCAGGATTAAATATTTTTGTAACATTTCTGAAAATTACTACTGGTGGTTTTAATGGATTAAAGGTTGATGGCTCATTTTGCTGTATAGGCTGCTGCATTGATTGCTGCGCTGGCAGTTGTACTGGCAGCGGTTTTTGTGGTGTGTTGACATTCTGAGCTGTATTTGATGGCAGATTATTCTTGGATCCATTATTCGAAGGAGCTTTCTGATGGGCATCTTCAATTTGTTGTGATTTCAAATTATCAGAAGGAAGCATGCTTTCGTCAGTTTTAATGTAGTCGGAGTTTGGTTTATTCAGTGGAGTTTCACTCATCGTTTCAGTCTCCTGTAGGGAAACAGCCAGTCGCCGGTTTTTTCCCAGAGTTTGTCTGTTAAAAAGGCAATTACTACTATGACAATTAAGTTAAGATAAAATTCTGCTGTCAAACTACGTTTCTGGCAGACAAGAAGTGCCGCGCCTATTCCGCCGGCGCCCATATCGACCATTTCAACAAGCATTATGTAGCTCCAGCCAACGCCGAAGCCTAGTCTCATTGAGTCGTATACCCGTGGAAGGGCGATTCCGATGAGAATATGCATTACAGTTTGAAAACGTGATGCGCCGAGTGTGTATGCTGTCTGCAGATAAACGTTGTCAACTTCATCGACGGCGCTTACAATGAGCGGGATAAGGTATATTGCGAAAGCAAGTGCCAGAAACATGACTTTCTGTTTTTCATTGAATCCGAACATTATTATGGAAAGTGGAACCAGTGCTGGGATTGGAGTGTAACCGCCGAAAACCAGCAGTGGGTTGAACATGGATTTAATTTTTGCGAAACTTCCCATCATGATGCCTAGTGGGAATGCGACAAGAATTGCGACGAAAAAGCCTCCGCCAACCCGAACGAAACTTGTGCTGATATTTTTTACGAGAGTTCCACCTGAAAATAGGCTGGGAAAGGCTCTCACGACTTCAGATGGGCTTGGAAGAAGTGTTGCTGGAAACAGTCTTGTTTCAACCTGTTCATATCTGAATGAAAAAACTTCTGCCTGATCGGAAGTTGTCGAAGTTGCCGGCGATTCTGATGTTGCGGGCGCTGTTCGCGTGCCGCCACGGCCTATTGGTTTTTTCGGCGATTCTGTTGATGGTGTAGAAGCTGGTTCAGGTGAAGGAGTTTGAACTTTTGTCTTAACAAAAGTTCCAGCAGGAAGTTTTATCAGTACGCCACCTTCGCGATTCTGAACATAAAATGGAAGTTGAATACGTTTTTCTCCGACGATTGTGTAGTTCAGGTCGGTGGTTTGATCGTATTCTGTTTTTGCATTTGGAATAAAAAACCTTGTTCCGGATTCAGCACGCAATCCATTAACCGGCGGAGTGTTTGTGCCCTCAATAATGCCTTCTGGAAGCTCAATTGTGAATGTTTTTCCCCAGGTTACGTAAAGCCATATTCCCAGGATTAAAAATAGAGGTAACAATCCAAGAGCGGCACTGTGATATCCTTTTACAGTGCCTCTTATACGAAGCATGTCGCTGAAAATTTCACTTATATGTTTCATTGAAAAGCCTTCCAGTCATGGATATGGTGATTGCCATTAATTTAATTGTGCAGCAATTTTCATTTTAGTTATGCGTGTTTCCGAAAATCATAACATGAATTCAACTGCCTCATACTGACTTCAGGTTCATTGTATTCTTGGGTGCATTTCCGAAAAGAGACAGTATTTCACTGTCGTTTCGACCGAAGGGAGAAACCTCGTATTTTCTACTTGATCTAATCTATCGGAGATCTCTCCCTTCGATTGAAATGAAAAAATCGGTCGAGATGACAATAAACAGTTTGCCCGAAGTGCGATAATTCAGTTCAGTGACTTCTGGTTTTCAGAAGTCACTGAACCAAAGTGTTATTACTGGCCTTCCGGTGGATAAACAGAGACTTCGACTCTGCGGTTCATTGAGTGATTAAGTGGATCTGATGACTCTGCGGGTGAATCCCAGCCTTTTCCTTCGACGACGAATTTGTTCGGGTCGAATTTGAATTTTGCAATGAGAGCATCTTTGACGCTGTTGGCTCTTTCCAGGCTCAGTTGTTTGACGACGGTATCAGGAACTTTTCCCTTCATTGAGCTGTCGGTATGTCCAACGATTGCGACAACAGCTCTTTCGTAAGCTCCGGTGAGTCGGGCGATTCTTTCGAGAGTTGCTTCGACATTGGGATCATAAAGTGTGTTCTGAATGGGGCGTCCGATATCATCGTAAGCCGGTTCGTAGATATTAGCCGAATTCGGGAAGAATGCGATTCTTACAGTCTGTGTGATGATAGGAGCTTCAGCGCTGACTTTATTATAAGTTGTCGGTACGAATTTGGAAATATTGGTATTAACGTGTGATTTGAAAGTTCCTTCTTTTTCAAGTGCCTGAAGGACGGTGAAGTCCATTACCTGATTGAAGGGAACCTGTTCACTGATGAGACCGGTTTCTTTGTATACGAATGAGATGTTGTTCCAGGTTCTTTCAAAATTTGTCGGATTATTTGAATTGAGAAAGAATTCGCGGTTTTCAGCAAAGTTTGTTGAATGTGCGTCGTTTTCCATGCCCTTGACGTCTTCAACTTTCATTCCATAACCTTCAGCCAGCCACTGGAAAGCCTGAGCTTTATCTTTGGCGTTGGTGCACATTTCCATGCCTTCGAAAATTCCTGCGACAAGCCCTTTTACGATTTCTGGTTTATCGCGTGCAAAGTCAGCTCTGACAGCCCATACGTCGGCAATGAGTTTGTTGGCTTCTGATGTAGTTGTAAGGAGCTTTGTTCCGGCAACTTTTTCGGGAATATTGTAGATATCTGGTGCCCATGAAACGCATGCATCAATGGTATTGTCAGAAACGAATGCCGCTGCTGCTTCGAAAGCGCTTGCAGTGTATTTATGCGTAACTTCTTTTAAAGGGATTCCGGCATTAATAAGGAGGTTGCTGATAAAATACTGAGAAGGGCTGTTCTGGGCATAAACAATTGTCTTGCCTTTGAGATCAGCTACTGAGCGAATTTTTGATCTTACAACGATTCCGTCGCCGCCGCTTGACCAGTCTACCTGCTGGAAGATGCGCGGAGCAGTTCTTGAATCTTTCATCAGTCCGGGAGCGAAAAGGGCCATCATATCAAGTGTTCCCCACAGAATGTGGCTGTTTCCTGATACAAATGAATCTCTTGCTGCAACCGGGTCATCAATCAGTTTAAGATTAACTTTGAATCCATATTTCTTGAAGAAAACGCTGTCTTCGTTTGGTGCGAATCCATGGTTTGCTGCAACAATAGGAAGCCAGCCGATCCAGACGTTAATCGGAAATACGACGGTTTTATCTTTTTCATCCCATTTGTATCCGGAAGCGCCTTGAACTGGTGGAAGAGTTTCCTGTGGAACGAATTTGTAATCCTTGGTTGTAGTAATGCTGCCCTTATCAGGGGCTTCAGCTGCTGGAGCAGCTTCTTCAGCAAAAAGCGGAGCGCTGAAAGCGGAAAGAAGAAATACCATAGTACAACAACTCACAAAGCTCAAAAACAATTTCTTCATCATATTCTCCTTAAAATTTAAATTTTCAATAAGTATCAGCTCTGGGGGCCCATTGTTTTTTCTGTTGCAGGCATTGGTACGTTTGTCGGATCAGCTGAAGCTGTTTGCTGTTCGCCGCCCATATCAATTCCGTACATTGAAGAAAATTCTGCAAGTGCCTGATCTGCAAGTGCTGCCTGTTCGCTTTCCTTGAGTTGAATGGTGCTGGTGTCAATGCCACCTGAAGCTACTCTTGCTTTTCCTGCTGCCAGATCACGTCTTCCCTGAATTGCTTCAGTGACTCTGGAAATGTTGTCTCCGCTTGAGCCAATTCCTGAAATCATGCCTTTGGCCATTGTCTGAAGTTCTGCCTGAGCTTCCATCATTTCAGCTTCTGAAAGCATATTCTGAAGTTTTTCAATCTTGGACTGAGCTTCTTTTACAGAGATATCGCGGGCTTTTTCGAGATCTTTGAAGGTCTTGTCAGACATTACCAGCTGTTCATTGTTTTCGGTAAGCTGTTGTTTAACTGTCTGCAGCTGAAGGGCAAGCTGACCGGCAACGGCTTTGTTTCCGGCTTTCAGATTGGCAGTAATTTTTGCTGTGAGTTCCTTTTCCTTTTGCTGAAGGTTTTTAACCTGTCTGTTCAGTCTTTCAACAAAGGCAGCATGATTTGCCAGATTTTCATTGAATCTTGAAATCTGGGAACGCAGATTCTCTTTTTCTGCCTCAATCAATGCTTTGGGGTTGTTGGCTTCTAGTCCGGAAATGAAGAGGCTGAAAAAACCGCGGATTAAATTCATGAGTCTTGAAAACATAGAGTTCTCCTTTATTGCTGAATTAAATTTTTAAACAATTATTGCTCCGGGGTAAATACCTGGATTTCAACGCGTCTGTTCATGGCATGGTTATTTGCTTCATTCGGGTCGGCAGGCTCGGTCCAGCCTTTTCCTTCTGCAACAAACTTCTCTTTCTGGAACTTGTACTTTTTTATCAATGCATTTTTTACTGAATTTGCGCGGTCCTGAGAAAGGTCTTTAACCGCTTTTTCAGGAACTTTGCCTTTCATTGAACTGTCGGTATGTCCTACTATGGCTATCATTGCCCGGTCATACTGTCCGACCATGCGTGCAATCTTTTCCAGTGTTGCATCTACACTTGGGTCATAGAGGGAATTTGGAACAGCAACGCCGAAATCGTCGTGTTCGGGTTCATAGATATTTGCAGAGTTGGGGTAAAAGTTTATTCTGACAATCTGCGTAAGAACCGGAGCTTCAGCAGAAACTTTCTTGTAGCTTGTTGGAACAAATCTGGAAACCTGGACGTCCTGCTGGTCTTTGAATTTTCCTGATTTATCACATTCCTTGATCCAGGTGAAGTCCATTACTTCGTCGAAACGCACAGGAGTAGAGATAATTCCGATATCCCGGTAGACCATGGTGATGTTTTTCCATGTACGTTCGAAGTTTGTTGCATTATTCTGATTCAGAAAAAATTCCCGGTTTTCGCCAAAATTTGTTGGAAAGGCATCTGCTTCCATGGATTTTACATCTTCAACCTTCATTCCATAGCCTTCAGCAAGCTGCTGGAAAGCTTTTGCTTTCAATGAAGGATTTTTAAGCATTGTCATTCCTTCAAATATTCCAAAAACAAGTCCTTTAATAATATCCGGATGGTCTTTTGCAAAATCTGCTCTTGCTGCCCAGACATCTGCAATGAGCTTATTTGCGTCAGCTGTGGTTGTTAATATTCTTGTACCGGTTACTTTTTCAGGGATTGTGTAAATGTCTGGTGCCCAGGAAACACATGCATGAATTGAATTATCAGAAACGAATGCTGCCGCCGCTTCAAATGCAGTAGATGTGAATTTGTGTGTGATTTTGGCGGGCGAGATTCCTGCGTTGATAAGAAGATTATTCAGGAAATACTGAGAAGGGCTGTTTTGAGCATAAACAACTGTTTTTCCAACCAGTTCACTCACAGACCGGATATTTCCGCGGACAACGATTCCGTCGCCGCCGCTTGACCAGTCTACCTGCTGAAAAATTCTGGGAGCAGTTCGCGAATCTTTCATCAATTCCGGTGCGAAGAGTGCCATCATATCGAGTGTTCCCCACAGGATATGAGATTTTCCGGAGGCGAATGAATCGCGGGCAACAACCGGGTCGTCAATGAGTTTAAGGTTTACTTTGAATCCATAGTTTTTGAAGAAGATGCTTCCTTCGTTTGGTGAGAAGCCGTTGTTGGCGGCCACAATCGGAAGCCAGCCGATCCAGAGGTTTATCGGAAATTCAACTATCTTTTTGTTTTCATCCCATTCGTAGCCTGAAGTTCCCTGCACGGGCGGAAGTCTTTCCTGGGGAACGTATTTGTAATCCTGAACCGTTGTAACGCCTTTGTTATCAGGTGCTTCGACCGCAACTCCGCTGCTTTTTGAACTTTGTGATCCTGAAGATGAAGTTGTCGAACCATTTTTGGAATCGCCAAAAAGAGACTTCTTTAAATCAGGGGAAAATGATACTGCTGCCGCAAGAAAGCAGCCTGCAATGAAAACAAGCATTACAAACTTGCCGAGCGGGGTCGGGCCAATTTCTTGATTCACCGCTGTCCTCCAGAGAATTAATTTTCGGGCAGAACCGCCTGACTATTATAAACAATCAGGCGATTACTTTTCCAGAAATATATAATATCTTCAATAAGATTCAAATACAACCCATTTTTAGCAGCAATTATTGGTTTAAATTTCGACCGAAGGGAGAAATCCAGTCGTGCCCGGATACCATCGTGAGGTATGATCTGTCGATGGATAAGGGCGATATTTTCAGAATTACGGTTCAGAGATTTCTTCCTTTGGTCGAGATGACGATGAAACGTGCTATCGACTGGCTTTTTTGAGATTGCACGAACCCGATACTAGCTTTTCATGAATTCGGCACCGAACTGTGTCAGTTTTTCGATTGTCTGGGAATCTCTTGCTTCAGCATAAAACCTGGCCACAGGTTCTGTTCCCGATAAGCGGGTGAGAACCCAGCAATCGTTTTCAAGCAGATATTTTGTTCCGTCAATTTTTACCGTTTCTTTGACTTTTAACCCTGCTATTTCAGTCGGAGATGTTTTCAGTTTTTCAATGACCTTTTCTTTCTGCTGGGCTGTCAGATGGAAATTCAGGCGCCTTGTGTGATACCATCCGACTTTGTTATAAAGCTCCTCAAGAATTGTTTCAAGAGGCTTTCCGGCGCAGGCAAGCATTTCTGTAACCAGCAGGCATGCGAGTATTCCGTCTTTTTCCGGAACATGGCCTTTTATTGTCAGTCCGGCAGATTCTTCGCCGCCGAGGATTATCTTATCCTGAGAGATGAGGTCGCCGATGTATTTGAATCCTACGGGAGTTTCAAAAACCTCAATTTTGTGATATCTGGCGACTGCATCAATAAAGTGGGTTGTTGCAACCGATCTGCCTACGCCGCCAGTCCAGTTTCTTGTTCTTTTCAGATGGTCAAGAAGCATTCCCAAAATCTGGTTGGGCTGATAAAACACTCCGTGTTTAGCAACGATTCCGAATCTGTCGGCATCGCCGTCTGTGGCAATTCCAATATCAAAGTCTTCCCGTTTCATTCTTTCGATCATGTCGGGAATTTCTTGTTCGGAGGGTTCGGGCGCTTTTCCGCCAAAATATGGGTCGAGATTGTCATTCATGACAGTTACTTTGCACCCTGCATCACGCAGAATTTTGTCCAGATATCCTCGGCCAGTGCCGTAAAGCGGGTTAACAAGAATTTTAAGTCCGGATGCCTGGATTTTTTTCAGATCTACTTTGGTGGCGAGATCTTTGAGATATTCTGGCATCGGATCAATTTTTTCGATAAGGTTTTTGGCGACTGCCTTTGAATAGTCCATCTCGTTAATTTTTGTGCTGTTTTTCATAATCTGATTGGCACGTTTTTCGATGTCTGATGTTGTGACTGGTAAAGCTGGTCCACCCCAGGCTGGCGAGAACTTCAAGCCCTGATATTCAGGCGGGTTATGGCTTGCGGTAAAATTGATTCCGCCGGCAGCTTTTCTTCTGAGAATTTCAAAGCTGATCGCCGGTGTAGGTGCGTCTCTGTTGCACAGGAAGACTTTTATTCCATTTCCCGCAAAGACCTGAGCAGCCAGCGCCATGAATCTGGTTGACATGAAACGGGTATCGCTTCCGATGATTACCCCGCCTGTCTGTTTTTCTGCTTTCAGGTGATCGGAAATAGCCTGTACACAAATTCTTACGTTCTGAAAAGTGAATCCGTCGGCAATGATATCTCTCCATCCAGATGTTCCAAATTTGATTTCCACGTCATTCCTCCTGCTAATTTTATAATAGTCATTTCAACGATAATTTCTTATAATTTACAACTTACCGGTAGTATCTTTCAAGGCAAAATCTGCTGCGAGGTCTTTAATTTTTCTCAGGTCAACTTTTCCTGAGCCCAGAAGTGGAATTGCGTCTATTTTGAAAAAGGCTTCAGGTCTCGGTATCCAGAGGTTGGGAAGTCCGCATGAGGGAAGTTTTTCAAGCAATTTTCCCAGATTTTCTTCGCTCAGGGTGTGAAGTACTATTATTTTTTCACCTTTCTTCTCGTCGCTGAGGGAAGTTATGGCAAATGATGCATCGGGAATTTCAGCGATAGTCTGAAGCGTTTCTTCAATTTTCATCAGCGGAACCATTTCTCCGGCAATTTTTGCGAATCTGGAAAGTCTGTCAGTGATAGTAACAAAGCCATCCACGTCAATCGATGCCATGTCTCCGGTTGAATACCAGCCGTTAACCAGTACTTCTGCCGTTTTTTCCGGCCTGTTAAGGTATCCCATCATGACGTTTGGTCCTTTGACCAGCAGCAGTCCGGTGCTTCCGACAGCTACTGGAGCACCCGTATCTGGATCGACTGTTTTCACGCTGACGCCGGGAAGCGGGTGACCGATTCTTCCGCGTTTGCTTCCGACCTGAAAGAAGCCCGGCCCTCTGAAGCTTGGAATATTAATCGTAACAGCCGGAGCGCATTCTGTACAACCATAGGCTTCCAGCGGTCGAATTCCGAACTTGTCTTCGAATGCAGTTGCTGTTTTTTCTGAAAGTTTTTCAGCGCCAACGATGACATAGCGCAGTGATCCGAATTCTTCTGGTTCAACGCGCCTGATGTAGGCATTAAGAAAAGTTGGTGTGCTGAGAAGTATTGTTGACGCATATTCGGAAGTTAGCTGTCCGACAACTCTTGCATCAAGCGGATTCGGATGATATACAACGCCGAATCCCTTCAGAAGCGGAAACCACAAAGTTCCGGTAAAACCAAGAGAGTGGAAGAAAGGCAGAATTCCCATAATTCGGTCGTTTTTATCAACGGCCAGAACTTGTGCGAGTCCTTCGAAATTACTGAAAATGTTGTAGTGGCTGAGCATTACACCTTTGGGCTCACCGGTCGAGCCGCTTGAAAATATAATTGTTGCGAGGTCGTCTGTTTTCCATTCACGGGTTGAACCAAGATTTCTTTCAAGCATGTGTGACGGCATGAATAAAGCTTTAAACAGTGCTCTTGCTTTATCTTTACCAGTGAGAGAAGATGCGACATTTTCGATGTGGAAGGGCTCGAATGGCAGATTCAGTTTAACTTTTTCGAGAAATGCCTGCGATGAGATTATTGTTTTAATGTTGCATTGTTTGATTGCTGAATCAATTGATTCGGCCGAAGCTGTGAAATTGATATTCACCGGAACTTTTCCGGCCATCAGTGCGGCAATATTGATGCAGGCGCCAGCGACAGATGCCGGCATTATAACTCCGATCATTTCCTGGTCACGCCAGATGTCGCGCATTTTTTCAGCAATAAGTATGCTGCGCGAGAGAACTTCAATGCATCTGACTTTTGGATTCATTTTGTCTGCCATTGCAAAAAGTGTTGGATTGCGCCTTGCGTGTTGTATAAATGCCTGATGCAGTGGCTGCATCTGAGGTTTTCTGTATACGAATGATTCTGCAGCGAGTTCCTGAACTTTCTGGCGGATTTCAACTGCAGTAGCACTTGATTTGGTCGGTTCTCCGAAGGAAACGATTACCGGGTCGAGAAGTTTTCTGGGAAGTTTCCAGAAGAATCTGCCTCTTTCAAAGCTGAAAATTGAGCCCCAGACGCGGTCGAGATGAACCGGAATAATCGGAGCGTCGATTCCTTTCATTATTTTTTCAAAACCTTTTCTGAATGGAAGCAGTTGTCCGGTGCGTGTCATCTGTCCTTCTGCAAATATGCATACGACATTTCCATCTGCAATTGTCTGCCCGGCTTCTCTCAGCGAATGAAGCAAGTCACGAAGTCTTCCGTGTCCATCGATGGGAATTACTCCCATCATCTGGGCACCTGGTTTTATGTATGGCAGATCGTAATATTCCTTTGCCATAATGAATCTTACAAATCGGTCCGTTGATGCTATTACAAGCAGTGCATCGACAAATGAAAGGTGATTCGAAATGAAGAGTGCGCCACCTTTATCGGGAATATTATCACGTCCGACAATTTTAATTCTGTAGATTGTGTGAGTAATTATCCAGAGAACGAATCTTACAAGGAAATCAGGAAGAATCCATATTGCATAACCAGTTGCAACAATCGTCATCACTGCTCCGGAAAGGAAAATCTGTGGTGCAGAAAAACTGAGACCGACTGTCATTATGTAATAAATCAGCGAAGCTGAAATTACTCCGATGTTAGTCAACATGTACGATGCACCCTGGATTCCGCCCTTATCAGAGGCATCAGGCCTGTGCTGAATAAGTGAATTGACGGGAACGGCAAAGAATCCGCCACCGAATCCCAGAAGAAGAAGAGCGGCAAGTGCGTGATGGAACCCTGAAACAAACCAAGACAGGTCTATTGCACCAATTGAAATTAAAATTGCGCCAAGAGGAATAAGGCCGTATTCAATTTTATTTCCGGAAAGGTGTCCTGCCAGATACGAACCGAAGCCAATTCCCAGGGCAAGAGCTATCATGAGACTTCCCATTTCAACATCCGGAAGTTTGAGTATTTCAAAACCGAAAAGTGGAATATTTGTGAAGAGCAATCCTGAAAGGAACCAGAAAAATGTGTTTCCAAGAATTGCAAGCCATAAGACTCTGTCTTTATATGCTATTTTCAGTTGATTGATAAGGTCTGCGAGCGGATTTAACTGCCTTGGCTTATCTGGTGCCGCAGCCGGAACTCTGGTAATAAAGAAAGATGAAATTGAACCTGCAATAGAAAAAATCGTAAGCAGGATTAATCCGTAGTGCAGGTTGTATGGATAGTACAAATTGAATTTAAAGTTGCTTGCTAATTCGAAGAATTTATCGGCAAGTGGAAATGCATGTAAGAATGGCAATAATCCGCTGGTGATTGGATTTGCAAAAGATTCTGGTATGAGAGGAAGCTGAGATGGGCCGAAATAGCCCATTAAAAGTGCTCCGAGGAAAGTTCCGAGAATAATTCCGGAAAACGTTGTCAACTCAATTATTCCGTTTGCCCACGAAAGCCATTTTTCAGGAACAAGCTCCGGAATAATTCCATATTTTGATGGTCCGAAATAGGTTGATTGTACACCAAGAAAAAAAAGGATTATTATTGCCGGCCATATTCCTCCCATTGAAATGGCATACAATCCTGCAATCATGAGAAATATTTCAGCACCCTTTGCAGCGACAAGTACGGATCTTTTGCTGAAGCGGTCAGCAAGACGCCCTGCGCTCATTGAGAAGATTATGAAAGGTGCAATAAAAATTGCCGGAATTATCGAAGAAAAATAATACCTTTCGTTTGTGTCAACTGCAATATGAAGAGTAGCAAGAAGTATCAGATTTTTAAATGCATGATCATTTATAGCAGCTTGAAATTGTGCAAATACCAGTGCCCAGAAGCCACTGAGATTCGGCTTTCTTTCGATATTATCCATATTTTCTCCGATTAATTTCAATATATTAAGGCTATATCTACTCTTTTCTCTTATCCAATAATTTTGGATAGACAGGTAAATTGTCTTATAAAAGTTTAATCCAGTCAATAACTTTTTCAATAAGAACATCACCTCTGCTTTTTACAAAAGCAGAGGTGATAAAATTTATTAGTCTTATTTTCCTTCGGAGTTTTTATCTCTGAAGGCATCAAATACTGAAAGGTAAAAGAGAATGTGAGCAACAGAAGACAGAGCAGGTGAACAATTTGCTTTTTCACGAGTTGATCTGGTGCTATTATCACGCCAGATGCGTGGCAGATGCTGTATTCTGCTTGTCATGCCATCATCGTCTGAAGAGGCTACAAACTTACTGTTCAACTCTGTTGTAATAAGCCTGATAGTGCACATTGGACATGGCTCAGCAGAGGAATAGAGTGTCAAATTCTTATCATAAACAAGATTTTTCCTATAACTATCGAAGTTTTTGTTTGATTCAAATTCATTCATAACAAACATTTCGCCGTGATAATCAGATCTGTTTTTGGATTTCTGGGAATTATGTCCGGCGACCAGTATTTCACCTTTTTCATTTGCTATCAAAGCGCCAATGCAATAATCTCCGTTCTTTGCAGCAAGTAAGCATTGTTTTATAGTTTCAAGAGAAAGCTTATCGTCGGGATATTTTGGATCTGGAATATATTTTTCAACATAACTGGTGATTTTGGAATAAATTTCCGCTGCAGAAGCTTTTGGGTCTATTCCCAGATCCAATGCGACAAGTTTTTTTTCCAGGTCCTCTTTTACATTCATGGAAGTCTTTGAAAGATCCACATTGGGATCTGGTGCAGCAATCAGCGTTGCTGCAAACGCAATAAATAAACAGAATAATAGCTTTTTCATTTAAGCCTACCTTTTAAATTTTACAAATTTAATTTCTCAACGGCACAACCATTAGCACAACATGATTTTCTTGTCAATATAATGGTTTTGTGCCTTATCAGCCGGGCTTGAGGTTGCCATTTTCATTGAATTCGCTATTTCTCTTTAACGAAAAATGATGAAAAATTGGCTTAATGTGCTAAGAATGACCTCCGAAGGCGGATGGGGAAAGGGTTAACGATACCAGTAATGCACAAAAAAAACGCCTTGAAAGAGAAAAATGAATATGATAACCTATCATACTTATAAGAACTATATTGAAACAAACATACATATTGCAGCATATACGTTTATAGAAGCGGTTTGATTTGCAAGAACAATTGAGAGGATTAATGAATAATGGCAAATTTTTCTGTTAACACAACTGTGAAAGATGGGGTTCAAATATTTGAATTCACAGGATATTTTGAAAAAACAGCGGGTGAACAGGTTGAAAAGCTTGTAGAACAATTTCTTAGTGAAGGTTTCAGAGATTTTATCTTTGACTTTTCGGCCTGCCCACTGATAAATAGTCCAGGAATTGGTCATATAATCGTAGTTTCAATAAATATCTGTGATGAGAATGAAGGAAATCTTTATCTGACAGGACTTGATACTTTGAAAGAAACGGTATTCAGATTGTCGAATGTTTTTCCTCCGGCACTCACCGCAAAAACAGTCGAACAGGCTATGGAGAGACTGAAAGCCTAATCCAGTCGATTGCTTTTTCAATTTGTATTTTTTCCATACACGGTGCGAAAAGACAGGAATTGCAGTTGGAGTTCCTGTTACATTTTGCGTTCTCTGGAAGCAGTATGAGGCTGCGGTTTCCTGTTGGACCCCATCTGACGGGTGTCATTGCCGGAACAGGCGGAAAAAATGCTGCTGTTGGAACATTCAGCGCTGCTGCTATATGCAAAGGACCAGTTGAACCGCAGATTAATGCCTTTGCACGTGAAATAACTCCGGAAAGCTGCTCAAGATCAGGTATCGAGGAAAGAATTCGGATGTTTTCATATTCAGAAAGTTTTTTGAACGCTTCGATTACATTCTTCTCTTCCGGACCTGCTGTTACAATGATATTTATTCCTGATTTGGCAAGCTTTTCAGCTATTTCAACATATTTTCTGATCGAAAGATTATATGCTGAACCTCCGTGCCCGGGGTGAACTATGGCAAAACTCCTGAAGGGAATCATTGTTTCAGCAATAGTAAAAGCTTTATGAGTAAGTCTAAGCCTGGGAAAGACTTTTGGTATAGGCGAAAATGGGTCTAAACCATTTAATAAATCAAGATTGTACTCATATTCGTGTTTCTCATTTTTCGATCTTCCCTGATAGACCGGTTTGTTCAGGAAAAATTGCCAGACGTTTGATGCTCTTCCGATTCTCACGGGTATTTTTGCAAGGAAAGCAGCGCTTAATGCTGTCAAACTTGGATGAACAATGATTGCTGCGTCTGCATTTGTCTGGGAAAAACTCTGAGAAAGTTTTTTGATTTTATGAAAAATGTTTCCGTTTTCAACATCGGGTATTATTGTTATTTCTTCTTCAAAGCCGTGCAGAAGCGGTGCCGTATAGCTTCTTACATGAGCAAACAACTTTGCTTCCGGAAATTTAATTCTGACAGCTTCAAAAAGCGGCAGAGTCAATATCAGATCGCCAGCGCGATCGGTTCTTGAAATGATTATTCCTGACATATTTGTACCAGGCTCATGAATGTTTGTCCGCGTCTTTTTTGCAGGGGCTATATTTATCTGGCCCCGACAGGCTTTATAATGGGTAATACCGCTTTTTGATGTTTACAGTATTTTGCTGTCATTTCGACCGAAGAGAAAAATCTCGCGTTTATGAGGTCTCTCACGTAAGTTCGAGATGACAGCCTGCACTTTTCCACATTGAAGGACTTCTCCAGTCTGAAGAATTAGCATTTGCCGTATGTGAGTGCCTCCTGTGATGCTTTAAACATTGCATCGGCTGATATTGAATTCATGCAGTGTGAATCACCGCGCTGACAAACTTTTTTCCGGCATGGAGGCGAGCATGAATCGCCCTGAACGATAATTGCGTTTTCAGAGAGTGGCCCCGTTCTTATCATATCTGTCGAGCCTACAGCAACAACCATCGGGATCCCGGTGACTGCACCGAGGTGCATTGTTCCGGAGTCATTACAGATAAGCAGCGATGCATTTAACAGAAGATTTATTAATTCAGGAAGGCTCGTTTTTCCGCCCAGGTCAATGCATGCCGAGGTTTCACCCGGATATTCTTTCCTGATTTCTGACAGAACTTCTGACGTAATCTGTTTTTCAGCATTTGAGCCTGTGGTGATAATCTGTTTTCCGGTGGCTTTGTACAGATTCAGAGCAAGTTCGGCAAATTTTGCCGGAGCCCAGCGCTTTGCTGCCCCAAATGCTGCCCCTGGCGCTATCACGATGTATTCTTTCTGAACATTCTCAAGATGTTTAGGAAGTTGAGTATCTGATGAAACAGAAAGGGTTTTTGCATGTTTGATAACAGAAGGTTCTGCTGATTGGAGGAACTTGTCTTCCTGCGAAATTACGCTGTGAGCAAGGCTTTTATAAAGTTCACTTTCGTGCATCTTCCGGAAATCAGCAGGTTTATCAATGGCGTGTGTAAGCAGAATATTTCTTAATTCACCGGAAAATCCTGTCCGGTTTTTGCGTCCGATGAGGAATGCGAGTATAGCGGCGCGAAAAGAGGATGGAAAAATCAGTATATTACTATAATTATGCTTTTGTATTTTTCTTATTTCCGAAAGCTTTATGTTTCTAAAATTGCCCCAGTCAATTTGAAATACATTGTTAACAGCCGGGCACAATGAATAAAGTGGCGTCAGATGTGGGCGGGTAAGAACATCTACTTTCTGCAGCGACATCAATGCAGGAAAGGACATGACAACATCGCCAATCCAGTTTAAGCCAATAACAAGTATCTTATTCATGGTGGGTATTATATCGTATCTGAAAAAAATTGGTATAATATTTTTTGGTTATCATGAATTTTTTCACATCGTTATTTGTTCTGACGAATCAGAAAAATGAATCTCAAAGCGCATTAAATAATTGGTTCCGGTAGAAGTGAAAAATTTCTTTTGTTTGTGGAAAAAGTTGCTTGCTCAAAGTTGACTAATTGTTATAAACTACAGAAGTAGTATAGAAATGTTAAGTTGTGAAAGGTCGTTCCTAACGTGGGATAGCACAAAGTGCCAGACTGCGTTGCTCATATTATAGCACTAACATAAGTTATCGTATCAAATGTTGGTGAGCACAGAGTGCTAGACTGTGTTTGTCATGCTGTTGCCTGACTGAGTTGTATCAAACGTTGGATAGCACAAAATGCTTGATTGTGTTAGTCATGCTTTGCCTAGCAATGAGTCGTATCAAACGTTGGAGAGCACAAAGTGCTCGACCGCGGGGAGTGAGCCGGTCGAACGAGTTCGACCGGCGAGAGGGGGCGCGTGCCCCCTCTCTAAAAAATGAGGTATTCATGAAAGAGAAGATATTACTGGTAGACGATGAAGAGAATGTTTTGAGTGCTCTCAAGAGGGCGTTGCGTGATAAATACTCTGTTTTCACATGCTCCAGTGCTCACGAGGGTCTTGAAATCCTTCGCAAAGAGGGACCTTTTGCCGTTGTGGTATCTGATTACCGAATGCCTGGAATGGATGGTGCGACCTTTCTTTCTGCTGTCAGAGAAATTAATGAAGATACCATCAGAATGATGCTTTCCGGGAAAGCTGATCTGAACGATACTATTCAAAGTGTTAACGAAGGCAGAATTTTCAGATTTCTGGCAAAGCCCTGCCCAGTTGATGTTTTTGAAACCTCGCTTGAGGGGTGTGTTGCTCAGTATCGCCTTGTAAATGGTGAAAAGGAAGCTCGCAGACAGGAAGCCACGATTGCCGGAAAAATTCAGAGTGTTCTTCTAATAGAAGATACGCCGAAAAACATCTCCGGAGTAGATCTTGCGGCTGTAACTATTCCATCGGTCATTGTTGACGGTGATTTCATAGACTTTTTTGTTTATTCAGAAAAATGCTTCGACATTGTTCTGGGTGATGTCATGGGTAAAGGCATTCATGCTGCACTTATAGCCGCTGCAGCAAGAAACAGGCTTGCAAGAGCTTTAAATAAACTGTTGATGAAAAACGGCTGTATGAATATTCCATCTACGCATGCTATTGTCGAAGAAGTCAGTCGCGAAATGAGTGAAAAACTCATGTCAATAGAAAGTTTTCTTACTATGGTGGTAGTCAGATTTGATCTGGATAAGATGGTTCTGGAGTTTACTGACTGCGGGCATACCCCGGGAATATTGTTCAGAAGCCGCACTGGAGAAATCGAGATAATAAAAGGCAATCTTCCGCCGATTGGTTTTCCGATGATTCGCACTTTTAAAAGCGAAAAAATTGATCTTGAAAAGGGTGATATAGTTTTCCTTTATTCTGATGGCCTCGTTGACGCACGCAACGAAAAGAGAGAATTCTTCGGAATAAACAGAATTTCAGCATTGATTTCTGAAAACAGGAAATTGAGCAGCTCTGCTCTTATTAAGAAGATTTGCGAGTCAGTAAAGAAATTTGCTGATTCAGAAACAATGGATGATGATTTGACTGCGATTATGGTGAAAATTTAACAAGTTCCTGCATCTGCTGAATGCTCAGGATCGTTGAGTGGGTGCTTTTTCTTCGTGTCACCTGGGAGAAGAATTATGAGTTCAGTAAAGAAAGTTTTTGTACTATTTTGCGTTTTTTTTGCAGGTTATCTGCTTGCAGCAGTAGATATGTCCGCGAATTCGGGCAGTCAGTATAGAATTATTTCCGGTACAAATGTAAGAGTAAGGGATATTCCGGAAACTAAAGGAAATATTGTTTCTGAACTGGCTCTTGGAGTGCTGGTAAAAGTTACTGAAACTGCTTCGGCAGAAGAGAAAATAGGTGGCTTGACAGGCAGATGGTACAAGGTTGAATACGGTGTTGATGGAATTCCCAAAGGCACGGGATGGATTTTCGGAGCTTATTCTCTGGAATATGACAAGGACCAGAAGTCCCGAATCGGCCTTTCAATAATAGAAAAAAATCTCTCCAAGGCTTCGCAGAAACCTGATGAACTGGGACAACTTCTCAGATTTGCTGAACGGGTTCCGCCTGGAACTGATCCTGAAGTTTCTTTACCCTTGAAGATGAGCTATTTGAAAGCATTGCAGCAATATCTTTTGTATTCCGGAACCAATACTGACGAAAAGGTCAAGAGCGACCCGTTCTTAAAAAACGCAGCCAGTATGATTGTTTTTTCTGAGCCGGCGGGCGCATTTTTCGTGAAACCCGAGTGTTTCTGGGAACTTTATGAAAAATCTGCGAAACTTAAATGCGCTGAAAAGATTGCCAGAGGTGCATCTGAGGCCTTGATTCCGGGTGAATCAGAAGGATATATGCCAGCGGTGTTTTCACGTATGGTATATTCGAAAATAAGGTATTTACAGGCATTTCCAAAGGGTGAACATTCGAAAAAGATCGTTGATGAAATTTATGAACATCTTAAGAACTTGATCACATATTTCAAGGAAGATGCTGCAAAACTTCCAGCAGAAGATCTTCCTGAGCTGAAAACAAACATTAAAAAAGTGCGAGATGCCCTTTCAGCATCCGATTCACCTCGTAAAACCGACACAATCAAACAACTCGATCAGATTTCCGGAATGATCAAATAGATCGTTGTATGAAAATAGCTGAGCATTTTTTTTGAACCTTCTTCAAATGTAAGCTTTTCCCTTAAGATTATCTCGCATACGATTTTGGCAAATAGCATGAGATATTACTGGAAAAGTGTCGCAAGCATCTTCAAATCAAACAGATAAACATCTCTTCTTTCTTCTGAGTACTTTTTCATATCCTCAGTAAAACCTTCTTTTGAGAATAAAATATAACTTATCTTCTTATCCATTGTGTTAATTGATTTTGTCTTATTTATAAGGTTGGTAAGTATATTCACTCCGACCTTTTTTGCGCTCCATTTACACTCGCCAAATATCATATTTCTCTGCCCGATACCAACGATGTCTATTTCATTGTTTTTATCCCACCATCTGCCAAACTTATCTATCTCAACCGGCAAATTTATTCTATACATCAGGTTAAGGCATATCTTTTCAAATATTGCAGACACATAAAGTTCTAATCCTTCATTTATGTATTTCTCTACTAATTCGACATTCCCCACCTCTATGTATCCCATTCTCGGAAATATAAATCTAAACCAAAAATTCATAAAATTATCTTTAATAAAATATAGCCCTTTTTTCGATTTTTCAGGGTTTTCCTCTGTTACAGGAATTAGTTTTTCCAATATATCAAGCTCCACAAGTTTTGTTAAGAATGGGGACAAATTATTTGTGTTTAAATTCATTTTAGCTGCAATATTACCAATCTTGCTATCTCCCTCGGAGATAATTTTGAGAATAGTAAAATAGGTGCTGGTATCCATTACCTCTTCCTGTAGAAGAAATTTTGGCTCAGAATATAGAAGTGCGTTATTGTCGAGGATTTTTTCCTTTATTCCCCGTAATAGATTATTGCCGTATTCCCTGAAATGCTCAATATATTTTGGGATTCCTCCTGTTACCGCATAAAGTTTTATAAGATTATCAATGCTCGTATTTTGGAAGAATTCACCATAGTAATAAAAATCTATCGGCTTTAAATTTATCTGTGCTGTCCTTCTTCCATAAAGAGGGCTGGCATAGCCTAATGCTGCTTCATACATCATCCCGATAAGTGAACCGCATATAATCACCATTATTTTTTTTTCTTTAAAAATTCCTTCCCAAAATTTATTAAATATTGATGCAAAAGCTTTATTTCCTTTTATAAGATATTGAAATTCGTCAATTACAAATATGGTATTTTCTTCAATTTTATTTTTCAAATAATCAAAAAGACTTTCCCATGCAGTTATTGATATCTTTCGTATGAAACTGTCATTATAATAGTCTGCGAAAGTATTTTTCATACTATTTATCTGATTATACTCTGTTTGTGTATCTCCCAGAAAATAAACAGCTTTCTTATTATTGATAAACTCTTTAATAAGGGTTGTCTTTCCTGTCCTTCTTCTTCCGTAAATAACAACGAAAGAACTGTTAGCTGAATCATATTCTCTATTCAAAGTCTCAATTTCTTTTTCTCTGTTAATAAATCTATCGTACATTATCTTCACCTCTATCATTCTAATATTTATTATTATAATCTATATTAGAATAGTGGTCAAATGTTATGGCCGAAATATATGGTTGGGCTGTGAATTGCTTAATGATTGCTGATTTAAATTCTTAATTCTTTTGTGGTGAAGTTGGGTGAGCGTTAGCCCATCCGGAACCCTTGCAATCGGCACAGGGATGTTTGCCGTTACGGCCGCCTCCATGGCATTTTTTGCATTCTATTTCTTTGCCTTTTTCAACGGCAGTCCATACGTAGCCGTCTCCACCACATGCTTTGCAATTGCCTGTTCCATTGCAGGAACACGGCAAGCTGGCTGAAAAATGAGGGGATTTTTCGTTTTTTGGCAATTTTCTTCCTTTTCTTTCCCATAAGGAATCGAGATATTCAAAGCTGATGAGAGCTGCTTTCGTATAATTTGTGAGCTCTTCAATAGACGACTTACAGGTCTTGTTGCCTGCGGGCAAATGCAGCATCAGATTTTGTAAAGTCTTCAGCATTGCCTGATGATTTTCAATTTCCTGCTTAACAACGCTGGAGCCTGGGTAATGCTTTTCAGAAATAGTATCAGCAAATAAAATAAATCCATGCATGTAAAAGAAAACCAATAAGAATACCTTATTAATCATTTAAAGACCTTATCGGTAAAAAAGCAGAACTCATTTTATATTTCATGAGAGTATTTCTATAATGGGGGAAGATTAGATTCTGCCGAGAAAGCGCAGCAGGGCGTCAAGGATGGTCATTGGATGTGGAGGGCAGCCTGGAATGAAGAGATCGATTGGAATTGAGCAGCCTGCGGAGCCGTTGTTGACTTCGGGCATGTCGATGAATGGTCCGCCGTTGATTGCGCATGAGCCTACTGCGACGACAAACTTCGGAGTTGGTACTGCAAGATATGTTTTTTCAAAGGCGAGACGCATGTTTTTTGATACGGGTCCTGTGAGCAGAATTGAGTCTGCGTGCCTTGGAGAAGCGACTACCTGAATTCCGAATCTTCCCATGTCGAAGGAAAGTGTTCCGAGAACGTTGATGTCGGCTTCGCAGGCGTTGCAGCCGGCGGCGCTGACTTGTCTGATTTTGAAGGAATGAGAAAAAATAGATTTGAAAGGTTCATCAAGAGGCTCTGCCCGTTTGAATGTTCCGCCCCTGTAGATTAGATCTTCACGCTTTCTCGTGGCAAGACGGTACTCGTTTGAAAATTTAATACAAGTCTTTTTGCATGCTCGTTCACATTCACCGCAGAAAAGGCACTTTCCCAGATCAATTCCCATTCCGGTTTCATCTTTGAAGATTGCACCGGTTGGACATACTGAAAAGCAGTTGTTGCAGGAACTGTCACATCTGGAAAAATCCAGAACCGGCAAACCGCGGAGCCTGTCAGGCATCAGCGGCTCAGACTCAGGATATGCAGAAGTTCGATACCCCTGTTTTAATCTTTCAATTAATACTTTAATCATTTCAATATACCTTCTGAAAGCGAATCACATGTCTTATCGAAGACTCTCAACGGGTAGAATAAAATTAAGAAATATTCGTTTTTGAGTGAATCAAATATCATAAATCGTGGCCGCAATAAGAGAGATTGAAGCTTTTGTTGCACAGCGGAAAATCTGATATTTCCTGATTGCGGAGTGCCAGTGCCAGTCCTGACCAGTTATGAAATGACGGATCAATGACTTTATAGTATGAAAATTTTCCATTCGGATCTGTAAAAGCTATGTGGCAGATTTCGCCTCGCCAGCCTTCCAGCATTGTTACTCCGAACATATTTGGAGACAGCGTTCCACATTCAGACATTACAGATGTCTGTGGAAGTGACTTTGCCAGATCAGAAATAAACTGAACAGAGCGCTTTATTTCCAGCCATCTAACGTAAGCTCTTGCGAATACATCGCCTGTATTCCATGTTGAGATTGGTGTCTGGAAAAAGCGGTAAACTCCTGATGGGAAGTCATAGCGCGTGTCACTCTCAATTCCGCATGCGCGTGCTGCAACACCTGTAAGACCTAGATCAATTGCTGATTTCCTTGAAACAACTCCTGTGTTTTCAAAACGAGCCATAACTGAAGGTGATTCCCACATTAATTTGATTGCACCTTCTGTGTCCTTTGCCACGGGTTCAAGTCTTTTCAGGAGGGTGGTAATTCGTTCTGAATCGGCATCGAAGGTGACTCCGCCCGGGCGTACCATACCGCGTCCAAATCTGCTTCCGCATAATAATGCTGATAAGTTGAGAAAGTCTCCGCGAAGTCTTCCGCAGAAAGAAGCTGTTGGAAGAAAACCTACGTCTCCTGCTAATGCGCCTGAGTCGCCGGTGTGGTTGGCAAGCCTTTCAAGCTCAAGTGCGATTCCTCTCAGAATTTGTGCTCTGGCAGGGACTTTGCAGTCTGCGAGGGCTTCTATGAGTTCGCAATATGCGGTTGAATGTCCGATAGTTGTATCGCCTGCAAGTGTCTGGAAGAACTGCGTTGTTTTAGCGTTTGGACCGCCGATTAACGCTCTTTCAATTCCTCTGTGCTGAAAGCCGAGAGAGATTTCGAGATGGAAAACTTCTTCACCCGAGCACTGGAAGCGGAAATGTCCGGGTTCAATGACACCGGCATGTACTGGTCCGACGGCAACTTCATGAATATTTGAGCCAAAAATTTTGTAAAAATCAGTAACACTGGGTAAAATTTCTGAGTCCGGGCTTCTGTCCCAGGCGTCTAATTCTTTTCGATAGGAGTGGTGGAATCTTATTGGCTTGAGCCATGGGTGCCCGAGCGGTTTTATTCCCCACTGCTCAGCGATTTCCCGCTCAAACCAGTGAGCTTGCGGACAATCAGCGGTGATTGCCGGATATGAGTCGGAAACTGGTGTGGAAAAAACATCAATTTTTCCTGAATCAGAAGAAGTTATGATTGCAATAAGCAGAATTGTACTGCTGTGATTCCCTTCATCAGCGGGAATTCCGAATAAAGCAATGAGCCTGCTTCCGGAAAGATACTGCTCAAGAATCTTTTCCCTGAACCTTTTGAAGGAAAGCTGTGGTAATGACTCACGTGAAGCTGTCTGTCCGTTGAACAGCGATAAATGTTCTGACATGTTTATCCCCCGATTAATGCTGCCGCTGCTTTGAGAGCGTTCATAAGCGGAGCCGGGATGTATATTCCCATAATCAATACAAGGATTATGAGTACTAAAGGTGGCATTACAGAAAGAGCCTTTTCTGACATTTTTTTCTCAGAACTGCTCTGAGAAGGCAGTCCATAAACCATTGAAAGAAAAGGTTTTACCATTCCAATAAATATTATAAAAAGAAAAGCCAGAAATGCTGCTGCGACAACGTATCTTCCGCTGTCTATTGCGGCTTTTATTATTGAGAATTCACTTACAAATGTTCCAAATGGCGGGGTTCCGGTGATTGAGAGGAAGCCTGCGAGCCAGAGAGCGCCGGTTATGGGCAGCATCTTTTTAACTCCGGAAACGTCGCAGATACTTTTCGTTTTATAGTTCTCAAGTATGTTTCCGGCGGTGAGAAAGAGCATGCACTTTGTAAGGGAATGGTTTACTGCATGATAAATTGCTGCAAAAGCACCGCTGCCGCCAATTCCTGTTCCAAGTGCAAGTATTCCCATGTGTTCAACGCTTGAATAAGCAAGCATTCGTTTGTAATCGTTCTGTCCGATCATGAATATTGCTGAAACGGCTATGGATAAAAGCCCCAGAGCGATTAATGATTCTGAGCCGAAATCAGGTATTCCTGCGGCAATGCAAAGCTGTTTTCCTCGTAAAATTCCGAGAAAAGCGCAGTTTAAAAGAGCACCTGAAAGAATGGCAGAAGCAGTTGAAGGAGCTTCGCTATGGGCGTCGGGAAGCCATGTGTGCATCGGTGCAAGTCCCATTTTGCTTCCGTAGCCGACCAGGAAGAAAATGAACGTCACTTTAAGCCATGGAATTGACATTTTGGGAGCTGCGGCAAGTAAATCATTGAAGAGCATGGAACCTTCAATTGATTTAACTGAAGACATGGCCACTGCAAGGAGAAAATTACCCATCAGAGCAAGCGCTATTCCGACTGAGCAGATTATAAGATATTTCCATGTGGCTTCAAGTGATTTTGGACTGCGGTGGAAATAAATAAGCGGGGCACTCGCAAGTGTTGTGGCTTCTACTGCAACCCACATCAGCCCAAAGTGCTGGCTTAGTGCTACAAGTGTCATTGTTGTTAAAAAGAAAAGCATGCAGGCAACAAAAATTCCCTGGTGAGCCGGAGAATAGTGATGACTCTCGCCTCTCAGAACATTTACTGCGGAAATTGCAGACATCAGAAACAGAACAGAGGTAATTGAAAGAAATATCTTGCCCAGATGATCAAGAGCGAGCCATCCGTTGAGGCATGGTTCGGGCTGAAGATGCCAGAAATAGAGCATTATGTTGAAATGGGCGAATGCACCGACCAGATAAAAAACGTGCAGAAGACTTTTTGAACGTATGACAAGCGCCAGAAGAGCTAGTATGAAAGGTGTTATAAGAATTGCGGAAAGCATTTTTCAGTCCTTTAATGCAGCGAGTTTAGTTGTATCCATGTGTATTTCGCCGATTTCACGATTGATCTGAAACAAAGTAAGAACCATGATAAAGACTGCTACGAAAATATCAAGCAGTATTCCCAGTTCAACGACCATTGGCTGCTGAGAATTAATTGCAGTGGCAAAAGTGTAAATTCCATTTTCAAGAACAAGATAGCCAAGCACTTGAGTAATGGCTGTCTTTCTAGACATAATGAGAAACATTCCTACGAATGCGGTAAAAATTGCAACTGGAAAAATGAGATCAGTTTCCTGCAAAATTGGCATCGGAAGCTTTTTTCCAAGCCAGAGGGAGAAAGCCCAGACACCCATTCCAATGAATAGAGAAAAATTGAATCCGACAAATGGCTGAATTTCCCTTTTAACTCCGGTGTCACGTACAACCCTGAATAGCAGCCATGGGAAAAGGGCTCCCTTTATCAGCATTGTGACTGCAGCAATAAAAAGAGTATGGGAATTTATGGAGTTATTCTGGTCAACCAGAAAAAGAATAGAAAGCATTATTCCCTGGACGGCTACAATTCGAATATATACACCAAGGCGACTTGAGCCAAGAATCATCATGTTTGTCAGAACGAGACATATAAGAATTGCGTCAACAAGGCTGTTCATTATTTTCTACCCCTTACCTTACTCCGATAATTACTGCCAGCGAAGCCAATACAAGAGCTCCCACGAGTAGCTGCGGAATTCTGATCAGTCTAAGTCTTGCCATCACCGATTCAACAATACCAGTTATTACAGCGAGAAGTACAATTCCGCATAATCCGGCAGAGAACGTGTAAAATGGGGATTCTCCGGAGGGAGAAAGCAGGCCGACAATTAGTCCGCCCAGAAGCCACATTTTTAATGCAGCACCGTATTGTATGAATGCAAAGTCAACACCGCAGTGGTCTAGTACCATTACTTCGTGAATCATTGTGAGTTCAAGATGGGTATTTGGGTCATCAACTGGAATTCTGGCGTTTTCGGAAAGAAAAATTACATAAAAAGCTGCAACAACAAGTATGAGCGAAGCTGATGATGAAAGCCAGTGTTCGGTTTTCAGAGACGAATATATTTGCGATAGTGAATATGTTCCTGTCATCATTGTTAATGCGAGCAGTCCGACAAACAGTGACAATTCAGACAATGCAGAATAAGTTACTTCGCGACTTGCTCCCATGCCTTCAAAAGCAGAACCTGTGTCCAGGGCAGCCAGAACAGTGAAAAATCTTGCAAGTCCGAACAGATATGCGAAAACCAGAAGATCTCCCGGAAACACCAGGAATGCCTTTATTCCGCCAAACGGGGAAAGAAATAACAACGCTAGCATTGAAGCAAGCGCGATAATGGGTCCGGCAACAAATATTGAACCGACTGTTCTGCTGTAAACGGCTCCCTTGTACAAAAGTTTCCGGATGTCAATGTATGGCTGGAGGACAGGTTGTCCCTGACGGCCAGCAAAGAACGCTTTTATCCGGTTGATTATTCCGATAAGCAGCGGCGAAAAAATCAATGCAAAAACAATGTTAATAAGTCCGAAAAAGTTAATTTCTACCATAAGTTCCACACCAGAAGTGAAATGAGAGTCAGCGCAAGGTAAAGAATATATACCTGAACCCGGCCGTGTTGAATACAGTGTAAAGGAATCAGCAGTGCGTTTCCGAAGTCGATTAAAGGATTGAAAAGTTTTTTCTGAAACAGGTCAGTAATGTTGATTTCATAGCCAGAGTTTTCGGGGAAAAGTTTATGTGTATCGGGCGCTTTGAATGAAGGGCGAATGAAAAATTTAAACACTTCGGAAAGAGGTTTTGAAAAGGAAAATCCGGTGTATTGCATTCGAGGTGTGGCGGCAGCGTATCCACAATCCCAGGTTACTGTCTGCTCTACTGTACGTCCGGAGAGAAGAGTTCTTCGCAGATTTGCGATAAACGCGATGAAAAGAATAAGAATTCCTGAACAGATCAATACTGCTCTCAGTAGTGATGCAGAGCCTTGAAGACAAGGTATGATTTCAATCGATTGTATTCCGGAAATTGATGTAATAAGCGGCGCAAAAAATGGAAGAATAAAAGAAGATAATCCGGCGAATAAAATGCAGAGGAATGCAAGAATCAGCATTGGATAAAGCATTGAAGCTCTTGGATCAGAAATTTCTTCATGTAATGGCTTTCTGAGTTCGCCTGAAAAAACAAGTCCGAAAAACTTTGTAAAACATGCTGCAGCCAGACCGCCTATAAGGGCAAGAGAAGTTATACATATTACAATGAAAATTACTGTTATGAGTGAAGAATGTGACGGCGCGACAGAGACCAGAAATGAAAATAATGCGGAATATATTAAAAATTCACTGACAAACCCGTTTAGCGGAGGCAATCCGGAAATTGCGGCTGAGCCGGTTATCGCTGCGAGGGCTGTCCGGGGCATCTTTTTCATTAATCCGCCCATGCAGTTGATGTCTCTTGTGTGTACTGAACGAAGAACTGTTCCGGTACACAAAAAGAGCATTGATTTATAGATTGAATGATTGATGATGTGCAGGAATGCCCCTGAAAAGGCCAGAACTGCCGGGATAATTATTCCTTTTGCAGAGCAGACGATTCCAGTTCCAATGCCCAACATGATAATTCCGATATTTTCAACGCTTGAGTATGCAAGAATGCGTTTTATGTCGGTTTGTACGAGTGCAAAAAGAATTCCATATATTCCGCCTGCAATTCCTGCGATCATAAGAATGTAGCCCCACCATTCATCAGGGCTGCCGAGAAAGCACATAGTTCTGAAGATTCCGTAAATGCCTGTATTTATCATAACGCCTGACATAAGTGCTGAAACGTGGCATGGGGCAGCAGGATATGCTTCCGGAAGCCATATATGTAGAGGCAGCAAGCCAGCTTTGGTACCAAATCCAATCAGGGAGAACAGGAAAACAAGAGCTCTTGCCTTTTCAGAAAGAACTATCTTTGAAAACGAATCAAAATCAAGTGAACCAGATTTTGTCGAGAGGAATATGAAGAAAAACAGGAGAAAAGCCATGCCGAAATGGGCTGTTATAAGGTATACCACGCCTGCATTTTCAGATTCGGGTTTTTCGCTTTCGTGTGTGACAAGAAAAAATGATGCAATCATCATTACTTCCCATGCAATCAGAAAAAGAAGTGCATTGCCGGAAACAAATACCAGTATCATTCCGAACATCAAAAGTGAATAAAAAAAGTTGGAATCAGAATCTTTTTTATCGTATCCGATTGAGTAGATTGAGGCTAGTGCGCCTATAACAAATACAGGAATAAGGAAAAATGCAGATAAAATGTCTATTCCAAATTGGAAATTTCCCATTGGAATTGAAAGTGCAAATGAACTGGAAATCTGATTACCATTAACGAAAACGTCAAGGGAGACAATGATTCCTGTCACTGATGAAACTAAAATGCAGGCTGTACCAAAGAATTTCGAAATTCTGGGAAAATGGGACAGCAGCATGTTGAGAAAAGCGCCAACAAGTGGAAATAGCAAAGAGATAAGGAATAATTTGTTCATAGCTTCTTCCGGGGAATTATCAGATTGAATTAGTTAAATCAGGTAGAGGTCTCTGCGTTTTCGATGAATTTTATTATTTTTCCTTCAGTTTCTCTGTTCTGAAGAAGACCAATAAATTCTCTTTTTCCGAGTACATTTGAAATATGTGATAAGAGTTGTATGTGTTCTTTTACAGACGTAGAAACAATGCTGAAAAGGCAGTAAACTGGCTTTCTGTCATACGCATAAAAATCGATTTTGTTTTTCAGGAAAGCGATTGAAACCTGCGGTTCGGTAACATGCAGAACGAGCGGATTTTTCACATGCGGAAGAGCAATTCCATCGCCAATACCTGTTGAATCACAATTCTCGCGGGCAAGAAACATCCGATAGACAAGCTCTCTGTCGCAATCATCAGGAAAAGGAAGAAGCTGCGACAATTCGCGCAGAACTTCCTCACGGGAATTTCCGGGAACATTATACAAAACCTTTCCGCGTTTGAGAGCTTTGAGAAAAATTGGCTGGGGTTTATTTGATGCGGAATTGTTATCAAGTTTTTCGATGCATGTACTGACGTGTTTTACTGCAGCCCATTCGATAACTTCATCGCGGTTAAACAGAAGTTCGCCCTGTAAGCCGTATGAAGGAATTACACCGGACTGAGCCCACTGGTTGACCTGCTTTTCAGAAGCATTCAGCAGTTTAGCAACTTCACCAATAGTCAGTTCCATTTTTTTTACCATCCAAATTGAAAAAAGTGGCGTTATTATAACTCTTCATTATTATATATGCAAGCAAAAGTTTTGATGGAAAAATCAATGCGCGTCTTTTTTCTTTTTGTTTTTTATTGCTTCTTCTGACTTCATAGTTGGATTGAAAAGGCTTGCCCGATTTCTTCCTGCTTCTTTTGAGAAATAGAGAGCGATGTCAGCAAATGAAATCAGCTCCGGCTTACTTCTGGCCTGTGCCGGGTAGTTGCTTATTCCGAGCGATACTGTTATCTGAACGCGTTCACCATTAATTCTGAAGTCGTATCCTTCAATAGTTGTACGTATTCTGTTTGCCGGAATTATTGCACCTTCGCCATCTTTTTCAGGGCAGATAACTACAAACTCTTCGCCGCCGTATCGTGCAACGATGTCAACTTCGCGCACACTTTTTTCAATCAGCTTGCTGACCGTTTTCAATACTCTGTCGCCTTCAGGGTGTCCGTAGGTGTCGTTGAATCGTTTGAAATGATCGACATCAAGCATGATGAGCGAAACCTGGCTGTCGTAGCGGTCAGCACGCTGCAGTTCCTCGTCTAGTCTCTGCTGAAAGTATCTGTGATTGTAAACTTTGGTCATTTCATCGGTGACTGCATATCTGTACAATCTCGCATTTTCAATGGCTATTGCTGCCTGGTTGGCAAGGTTCTTGAACAACTCAAAGTCTTTCTGAACGAAGGATTTTGGAACTGAACGGGAAAGATTCAGCACGCCGAGAAGTTTGTCTTTAGCTTTCAGTGGAACTGACATCATTGTTCCACGGCTTACTCCGCTTTTCTTAATTGCCATGAATGCAAAGTCGTTTTCAACGTCCTCGACAAAGAGAGGTTGTCCGGTTTCAAGCACCCATCCGGAAACTTCTTCTCCCAGGCCGACTCTGGTGTCTTTCATCACCTCATCAGATAAACCGAATGCCACGCCGATTGTAAGCATTTTTTCTGACTCGTCAAGCAGCATTAAAGAGCCTTTTTCTGCCCTCATTACTTTTACGACTATCTCCAGGATCATGTTTTGCAGTTGTACGAAGTCGAGGACTGAGCTGATCGCTTTTCCGACTTCGAATAGTGTTGAAAGCTGCATAATTCTGTAATCCAGGTCAGCACGTGTGCTTTTGAGATTCACTCTCATTTCATCGAAGGTTTTTGTAAGTTCTCCAATTTCATCTGTTGAAGATGGTTTCACTGAATGATCGAAATCGCCGGTGCTGATTCTGCGGGCACCCAGAATGAGATTTAATAATGGTGAAATAAAGGAATTTGCAATTAGAATAGCAAGCAAAACTGCAATCAGAGCAGTGATAAAGACCATTCTAATGATTCTGTCTTTGAGATCGTCTGCGGCCTGAAAGGCTACCTTTTCGGGAATTTGAAGTACTATGTCCCAGTCTGGAGCCTGATAAAAATTGAATTTTTTCATTGAAACACGGCTTCGCAGAAAATTTGTCCCGGCAATGTCTCTTATTTCAGTAGTGTCTTTGTTCTGCGTTTCGGTGTAGCCTATTGACGCGGTTGATGTTCCGGAACGTGCAATTACAAACCCTTCATTTGTTACAACCATTCCTTCAAATTTAGAATTTCTGAGTGCATCGCGCAGCAGGTCACGGATATAGTTCAGATCAACTTCTGCAATCAGAACTCCGATCATGCCTTTTTCATTGCTTTTTATGAGAACTTCATGGTTGATGTAGGAATTTCCATCAGGAGTGGATAGCACGTCGGAAAGTGAGCCTGCATAAGAGCGCTTCGCAACACCCGAAAAACTCCAGTTCTGTGAAAGTTGAACATTTGAATCAGTCGAAGCAATAATCTGTTTTTTGCTGTTGACAAGGTAAATCAGTTTGAAAGAAGGAAACTGTCTTATTAATGATTTAAAGAAATCTTCAGCAACAGATGAATTCAGGGATTTAATCACTTCAAGCTCAGCTATTGCAGAAAGAAGACAGCGCGTGAATTCCAGATTCTGATAAATTCCATAGGCGAGCATATTTGATAAGTCGGTGTGACTTCGGTAAACTTCTTCCCTGATTACCTTTTTCTGATCATTTACAGCCTGCCAGCCAAGAAATGCAAGGGGCAGCAGGGCGATTAACAGTACAGAAAGGATAAGCTTGTTTCTTATTCCGAATTTAAATAATGTTTTCTTCATTTTTTCCCGATCTCATCAAAGAAATTTAGCAACTCATCAGTACATCATTATGTTTTCAACTGCTCGTGTATTGCAGCAATGTTTTCCTCCACGAGAGGATAGTGTCTGTCGTAAATAAGGATCTGTTCGAATTGTTCCAGTGCTTTTCCAAAATCATCCTTTTCCAGATATGCGTTTGCAAGCTGAAAATGAATGTCAGCAGAATTTGGCTTTTCTTCGGCTAATTGGATAAATTCAGTTATGGAATCGTCTGCCCTTCCACCGCCCAGAAGTGCTTGAGCTCTTATTAGGCGTGTCTGGAAATCGCCCGGAATGTCTTCAAGAATCTCATCTGATATTTTAAGGGCTTTTCCAAAGTCAGCTTTCAAAAGAGCTATAAGGGCATCAGATATCTTGTCGTTGATTGATCTGGTTTTACTTTTGGGAAGTTCGGCAATGACTTCATTAATTTTATCGTCCTGCTTGTTTTTCTCCAGAAATTCCATTTGATTCATTTTAAGAATTTCTGAATTAACGACTTCCAGAAAAGTTGAATCAAGTGTTTTTAACATTTCCATGTGTTTTTTGCTTTGTTCAAACCAGCGCTTATTGCGATAAAGCACGCCAAGATTATGATGAGATTGTACGTGATCGGACTTGATTCTGAGGACTTTTTCGAACAATCCTATTGCTTTTTCAATTTCGCCAGATTGAGCAGCTGCAACTGCAATATTAAACTGCGCTTCAAAATCATTCGGGTCGGTTTTAAGAACCGTTTCCCATTCTGAGATAGCTTCGTTACGGTTTCCTACCTGGTAAAGTATTATTCCGAGATTAAAGTGACTCTGAAGATGTGAAGGAGAAACACGTATTGCTTCCTGGTAGGCGCTTATTGCAAAATTCAATTCCTTCATCCGGTGAAAGAGAATTCCTTTTGTTGCCAGAAAATCTGCATTGCGCGGGGCTTTCTCAATTGCTTTTTTAATGTTTTCGATTGATTTACTGAACTGCCCCTTTTCAAAATGCTCTATAGCAGCATCGAAGAAGCGCTGTGCGTAGGTTTCATTCCTGTCTGTACTCATGTCTTTTCTTCACCGTTGATTTGGATTATTAATAATACCAAATTTGCAAAGATAAGTTTCAGTATATCTCATTTCGCAAATTCCTGCAATTTCTGCAAATTTCGTTTTAAAGTTACTACCACCGCTCCTGTATTTAACGCCTTTATAATGCAATCGGATTTTTTTCACTCATTTATGATATAATAAATTTCCGAAATTGAATATTATTTCCAGAATACCTTTGCTGAGTATAGTTTTGATTACAACTTTATCTTTCAGCGAAGGGATCAAGATGTTTAAAATTCGTTTTATTCTTACAGGAGCGAAAAGATGGATAAACTGAGACATGCAGTTACTCAAGATTGGACATTAGTGAGCGTTGAGGAGACACTCAAGGCATATAATGTTTCAGAAAAGGGCTTGTCACCGGAAGAAGCTGAGAAGAGACGTGTCGCTTTCGGCCTGAATGAAATTGCAAAAGGAAAGCCCACTCCATGGTATATCCTTCTTGGAAGACAGTTTGAAAGCCCGCTGATTTATATTCTTCTGGCTGCAGCTATTATAACTCTATTAATGGGTCATTATAATGATGTTATTATTATTGCTGCGGTACTGGTAATTAATGCCGCCATTGGTTATTACCAGGAGCGTAAAGCAGAACGTGCCATAAACAACATAAAAGGCATGAGTGCCCCGAAATCACGCGTCAGGAGAGGCGGCGAAGTAAGGGAAGTTGATGCAGTTTCTCTTGTTCCCGGCGATATTGTCCTTCTCGAGGAGGGAGATAAAATTCCAGCTGATTCGAGAATCATTTCTGCTTCAAGGCTTCAGGTAGAAGAGGCCATTTTTACCGGTGAAACAATTGCTTCGTCGAAGGTTGCTGATGTTCTGGCCGAGGCTTCTGCGCTTGCAGACAAACATAACATGGTATTCATGGGTACTCATGTCACCTCCGGACGTGCTGAAATAATAGTTACAGCAACCGGAATGAATTCTGAACTTGGTAAAATTGTTGAGCTCGTTCAGAAAGCCGAAGAGATACTTACTCCGCTTCAAAAGAAGATTGAGGAATTCAGTCAGGTTGTTATGAAGGGTGTAATTGGAATTTGTTCATTTATTTTTGTTTCCAGCTGGTTATTCTGGGGTCAGAAATTTGATGAAGTTCTTCTGAACAGCATCGCACTAGCTGTTTCAGCTATTCCGGAAGGTCTGCCGGTAATCATTACACTGGTTCTTGCTATTGGCGTGCGCAGAATGGCAAAACATAAAGCCCTTATTAGGAAACTTCCGACTGTTGAAACTCTTGGCTCTGCCACAGTCGTATGTACAGATAAAACAGGCACTCTTACACGCAATGAAATGGTTGTAACTGGCATTTATGCGTCCGGAATCTTTTATGAAGTTACCGGCGAAGGTTATTCATGCGAGGGAAAGATATCGCGGAAATCAGAATCGCCTCTAAATGAGAAAGATCTGAAAGAAGATTCCTTCCTGAAAAGATTTGTTACAAGTGCTGTTCTTTGCAGCAATGCAGAAGTTAAGCGTGAAAATGATACCTGGAAAATGATTGGAGATCCGACTGAAGGTGCTTTGATGGCACTGGCAGGAAAAATTGATTCTTCGTATCATGGTTTGCGCGGGAAAATGGTGCGAAAAGCAGAACTGCCCTTCGACAGCAAAATTAAATATATGGTTTCTGTGAATCCTCTAGACGAGGGCAATTCCGGTGAACTGAAAGCGCATTTGAAAGGTTCTTTTGAAGCTGTTCTGGCAAGGTGTTCTCATATATGTGACAAAGCCGGCACACGCGAAATGTCCGATGCAGACCGCAAAATGCTCGAAGATATTAATCTGAGTTATGCTGATAAGGCACTTCGGGTAATAGGTTTTGCAGAAAAACAGCTTAAGAGCGGAACAGACGCAGCAGTATTTGTTGACGGCGAGCAATCGGGTTATACTTTCCTTGGAGTGGTTGGAATGATGGATATGCCGCGTCCGGAAGCGATTGAAGCTGTTGGAAAATGCCGGAGAGCGGGAATAAAAGTTGTAATGATTACAGGCGATCACGCAGCCACGGCTCTGGCAATCGGCCGAAAAGTCGGAATCTTCGATGAAGGAATGAAAGCCCTTACAGGAGCTGATCTCGCAAAAATTGATGATGAAGAATTGCGCAAAATAGTTCTTGACGTGGCAATTTATGCACGAACGACACCTGAAGATAAAATGCGGATTGTTCAGGCATTGCAGTTTCATGGACACGTGGTAAGCATGACTGGCGACGGGGTCAACGATGCTCCGGCGCTTACCCGTGCTGACATCGGAGTTGCCATGGGCAAGGCCGGGACAGATGTCGCAAGAGAAGCTGCCGGAATGATACTTGTCGATGATAATTTTGCCTCAATTGTTTCTGCTGTCGAAGAAGGCAGAATAATTTTCAATAACCTCCGCAAGGCAATAGGATTTCTTGTTTCAACCAATCTCGGCGAAGTTCTAGTGTTTCTTATTTCTTCTCTTATTGGAATGGCTGCACCATTGCGTGCTGTTCAGATTCTATGGGTGAATCTGGTAACTGACGGCTGCACTTCAATTGCTCTTGGAGTTGAGCCTCCAGAAGGCGATGAAATGCAGAAACCACCGCGAAAATTTGATGAACCTCTGCTTTCTAACGTTATGCGCACTCAGATTGTGGTTGTGTCAGTCATGATGGCAATTGGAACACTGATTGCCTATAAAATTGGCCTTGGTTTAGCTGAAGGAGCCGCAGGCGTTAAAGTTGCGAGCACGATGGCATTCTGCACGATTGTGTTTTTTCAATTGTTAAATATTTTTAACTGTCGAAGCTTTGAAAAATCTTTGTTCAGTATCAGTTTCACGGGAAACATGACATTGATTGGTTCTGTAATTCTGGCCGTTGTGCTTCAGTTAGGCGCAATTTATGTGCCATTCATGCAGAATCTTTTTGGCGTGGTCGGGTTAAGTTTTTCACAATTTGCAATTTGTCTGGGAATTTCGTTAAGCGTAATTCCGGGAGTTGAAATTGCAAAAAAATTGGGCAGATAAATTGGAAAGGAAATATATGAATAAGAGGTTTTTATTCGTGGCTGTCATGATTTGTTTTTTGCATTCTGCGTCATATTGCCAGAATAGCACTGATGCAGGTGGTCAACTTGAAAGTATTGCCGGAAATTCAGGAGTTTTTTCCTTTCTGCTTGAGCTTGCTAATTCCCAAAATCTTGAAAATTTTCAATGCAATAATAATCGAAGCAGCGGAGGCGATTCCTTCCGAATATCATTTCTAATAAAAGACTATGATTCTCTTCAGAAATTTATCGACACCTTCAATTCAAAATATCCGGTTGGAATAGACCAGTTCTCTTTAAAGCCGGCTGTTTCGGCCACAGATAACACAGGAAAGCTGAATATCACCATGACTCTCAATGCAGGCAGCAGGCAGTCGCCTGTTGTTGCAGATTTATTCAAGCCGTTGGTTGTTAATGATTTTCAATTCTTTTCTCCTGGAAAAACCCCTCTGGATCTGATGATTTTTTCAATGAATTATGTCAGTGGTAAACAAAAGACCGTTTCGCTGCTGGCGATAGATATTGATAATGTTAAAAACTTTGCCTCAAGAGCGCAGAATTTTCATGTCAGTCGTATTTCAAAAAGCAACTTTGGAACTGGCAATCTGTTTAACTTTGACATAAACGAAACTTCTGCTGCGATTTCAGATCAGGGTGTTCCTGATGTTATAAGCGCCTTTTCGAGCCTTTCATCTCAGATTAATGCTGATGAAGTGGCGATGAATTTTTCCAGTTCGGGTAAACCGGTCTGGAGCATAAGTGGAACATTCAAAATAGATTCTGCTGTGTCGTTATTTGAAATAATTAAATCGCAGAACATCGGAGATATTTCTTCTCTTGAATTATTCCTGTCGAATGATAAAAACAGATTAAAGGGGAAAATATTCGTTTCTCAGAACGATAAAATGTCATTGTCAGCGGCTCAGTTGTCTGGAACACTCGCGATTAGCTGGCCTGTATTCGGTGAAGGTGAAATAAAACTTTATTCAGATTCCAATTCCAAAGCTATCAAGGCTTCAGTCTATGATAGCTCGACTATTCCTGAAATTCAGGGAACGGCGGCAACATCTGGCTGGAAATCTGTTGAAAAGAAAGTTTTTTCAGATGAAAATGGCAAAGAATACACTCTTCTGGTATTCGATCTGCCTGGAGAAGATGTCGTAAAGGGCGATTCCCAAACTTCGGAATTTGATGACAGCAGTGTTGACTTCGGCAAGATTATTTCCAAAACAGGTTCTGGCGCTAATATTGAATTGACACTGGCTATTGGTCCGGAAAATTTTGGAAAATTTGTTGATTTCATAAAAGCGGGAAAGAATGGTTCAATAAAAAGATTTACTGCCAGTCGAAATGAAGCGGGCAATTATTATTTTACCATTTATTGTTCCGGAAAAGGCGGCTCTTATTCTGCTTTTGAAAAGACTGTAGCGTCTTTTTTTACAAAATACTTTCCTTTTTTCAGCGGTGATAAAACAAAAACAGCAGGCCTTGTTCTTGCTGAGTTTTCTTATACCTCTGATGGAAAAATCAAGATAACTGGTACAACACCCAAGAGTGGTTTAATCTTTTCGCATCTTTTCAAATCGCTCGAATCAATTCCCGGCATCACTGAGCCGTTTTTTCAGAGTGGCAACTACTTCGATTCACCGGAAGGAAGAATGATGAATTTTCAGGCAACTGCAAGAGGAGCTTCAGCACAATGACCGAATCTGTTACACAACCAATCCGCATTCAAAAACTTTTATCTGACTGGGGTGTCGCTTCCAGACGGACTGTTGAGGCGCTTATAGATGAGCGCCGAATAAAAGTAAACGGTGAAACCGTAACACAACAGGGACTGAAAGTCTGCCCGGATACCGTCAAAATTGAAATTGACGGTCATGAAGTGAAGGACAACTGTTCCGGAATGAAGATTTTCGCTTTTAACAAGCCCGCAAATGTTCTTTCTTCATTGAAGGATGATTTTGAAAGAAAGACGATAAAAGATTTTCTGAAGGATCTTCCGAGAGTGTTTCCGGTCGGAAGACTTGATTACGACACGACAGGCCTTTTGCTGCTTACCAACGATGGTGAACTTGCCAATCGTCTTTTGCATCCAAGATTTAAGGTTGAAAAAGAATATCTGGCGGTGATAGCGGGCGGCGATCTTTCTAAGGAACAACTTGATATGTTTTCGGCTGGTGTTCCTCTTGAAGACGGTTTAACCTCGCCATGTCAGATCACGCCCCTGGGAGATTCTACATACAGCGTAATTCTGCGGGAAGGCAGAAAGCGTCAGGTAAAGCGGATGTTTCAATATTTTGAGCGCAGAGTGACTTCTCTGAAACGATCACGTTTCGGAAGCATTCTTCTCGGAGATCTTCCAGAAGGTTCGATGAGAACTCTTTCGCAGGATGAAATTTCTTCGCTGCGAAAAGTTTTTGAATTGTAAAATGATTTTTAACCACGGAAACCATGGAAGATGTGGAAACCACGGAATACGCGGAAATCACGGAAACTACGGATGAGTAATCTGGAGGAGGGGTTTGATGTGGAAAAACGTGATTTGCCTTGTCTGTGCTACCTCGACGTAGAAGATACCAGATTTCTCCCTTCGCTCGAAATGACAGTAGATTACTACTATATCAACGCGCATTGAAAAGTTCCTATTTTCTCCCTCTCCCCGCTGTCAGCGTGGGATAGGGTCGGGACGAGGGCTCTTAATCTAAAAACCGGAATATTTCTATGCCTTTTTATATCCTTTACGAAAGTGCACTCTGTTTCTTATTGGTAGTGAGTATAATCATTGGAGGTTGTTTGTGAAAAGGTTTTTCAGCAGATTTTTGTTCGTTGTTGCGGTTATTTGTACTGTTCTTCAGATTGGAATCCTTGAAGCATCTGATCTGAAGATTGGTCTGGTTTTTACGGAAAAACAGTATAATGCTCTTAAAAGTGGAAAACCGGGGGATATTATGCTCTATAAAAAAGGCATTGAAGCCTTCGGTGGAAAAATGGTAATTCTTTCCAGTTCAGAGAATTCGGTTTTGACAGAAATGAAAATCCGTTGTCTTGACGGACTTCTTATTCCTGGCGGAAAAGACGTTAATCCTGCGCGTTACAGAGAAGACCCGGACCCGAAGCTTGAAACTATCAATGATGAGCTGGATGAATTTGAATACAGGTTAATTTCTCACGCCATTAAAAACAACCTTCCAATTCTGGGAATCTGCCGCGGGGAGCAGATTTTGAATGTGTTTTTCGGCGGAAGTCTTATTCAGGATATTCCAACTCACTGCCCTTATGTAAAGCCTGATTCACACCGGAAAAAAGTCAATGGAAAAACAGTTTTCGCAGCTCACCGAGTTATTGTTGAACCGGCAAGTCGCTTTTACAATGAATTTAAAGGCGCTGACTTGGTGGTCCCGACTTATCATCATCAGTGTGTTAAGCAGATCGGAAAAAACTTTATTGTAACTGGTCGATCACCTGACGGCATTGTTGAAATGATTGAAGGAACTTCAGACCAATACATTGTTGGAGTTCAGTTTCATCCGGAAGATGCTTTTGAATACGATTCAAGATTTGGAATTTTCTTCAAATCGCTCATTGACGCCGTACAAAAAAGAAAAGAAACTTGCCCACAGTCGAAATAAGCTTTTAGGCTCTATAAATTCGTTCATTCTGTTTTCTCCGCTTATTCTGCACGGATCAGGAAGTCTGAATTTATTTTTGAGTTTACAGCAGAGAACCTCACCCTTCCACAACGCAATGGGGAGAAGGTGAGGTTCTCTGAATATTATTAGAAAATTTTATCAATGTCCGGAAGGCATTTTTCAATATCTTCGTCGGCAAAATGATTTCCAATTTCTTTGAACAATTTAAGTAATGGCTGGGTGTCATCCTGTTCTTTCAGATGTCTGAAACCGGCTAATTTATTCATTTCAAGGGTGTCAGCTACCATTGAAATATATTTCAGAGCCTCAGGATCTTTCGTCTTTCTGCTGAAAGCCCCTATTTTTCCTGATACAGAGTTAAGAATAGACATGAAAAGGGGTTTATCCTTCAGGCATTCAAGTTTTCCAATTTTCTTGATGAAAGTGCGTAATTTGCCCTTCAGCAGAGATTTCTTGATTATCAATGAGTTATTTTCCTGTCTTGCAATAAGAGTAATTGATTCCTTACAGAGTTTATCCTCAATTAAGCCTGAGAATTCAAACTCAATTTCAGCGATCAGTTTTTGTACAAGTCTGGTCTGAATTTCGGAACAAGTTTTCTTCAGGAAATCACCAGGGGCTTTTTCCTTTGCTCTATCGAGAAACCTGATCATGTCTTCAATTGCAACTTTTTCCTTAACTCGGTTTATCAGGTTTTCCCACTTATCACAAATTCCATTGAACAGCGATGCAAAAGGAATCCTTTTGTAGAACTTCGGATCTGCAGCACATTTTGCCACATAGTTTTCAAGTGTTTTCGGATCAGCTAATGATTTTTCTTCGTTTCTGGCGGTAGATGCAAGGTCGTCAATCCCCTGCCTCAAATTTGCCGGGAAAATTTCAAAGAAGCGTGTAAAAGCTGCTTTGTCGCCGGGTAAAATATCTGATTCAAAATACTTTCTTATACGCTTTTCAATTTTCGAAAAATCTTTTTCATCAGAATATTTTTTCTTCAGTAATGCTGAAAGAAGATTCAAGTGATCCTTTATTGCAACAGAAATCTGCTCGTAAAGGTAATTCTTCTGAGAAGTTGCTTTAAACAAATTCCTGCAATATTCACGGTGCAATCCGACAAGCATGTCTTCATAAACAATCATTTTGTTGATTAATTTTTCAACAGGTTCAGGGTAGTATTCTTCAGCTATTTTAGATTCTAATGATAATGGACCAGCAGCGAACAAGCCCGAAAATGTCATAGAACAGAGTACAAACAAACTAAGAACGATTTTTTTCATATTACTTCTCCTGCCATATAATCCCTAACTTAGCTGCCATGCAAACAGTTTCTCAAAGGTATTTACCTTCAACCGCTCAGGAATTCAGAGTTTCAAATTTGTTTCAGTAATTACACTCGGTCGAAACCGTTTCTGGAACAACGATATCTTGACGCGTTTTCAGATACGATTGCCGAGGATTCCTGTTTTCTCGTTTTTCCTCAATTTTTTGTGGTTATTATTTTATTTAGCTAATATTTAAAGCCCTTCAATTATACAGAATAATTTAATAATCGTAAAGAGTCTTCACTTATTTGCAGATGCCAGTTACAGTCTTTCATAAATGAATCCGGGTAACAACTTGAGCAGCCATGCTATCAATACCCAACGTCGTGTGATGTAGGCGCTGCTTTTTTTCTTTTTGATGGCTTGATATATCTGTCTTGCGGCTTCTTCCGGCTCAGCGGCCCAGAAGATGCCGTCCCCTTTGGCCATTGCCGTTTTAACAAATCCTGGCTTTATGTCGGTTATCGTAATTGGTAGTCCGGATTTCCTGAATTTCTGACGAAGACCTTCTAAATAATTGGACTCAAAGGCTTTTGATGCATTATACGCTGGAGATTCACTTCCACCACGTAATGCTGCAATAGATGATATACCTGCGAGATGCCCGGATCCTTTCTCCACGAAATGTTGAATGGCAACATTAACAAGAGCTGCAAACCCGCTAACGTTTGTCATGATTGTCATGTTTTCGAGGTGCCAGCTCAGGCTATTGTTGATTTCACCTGTCCCGGCACTAATCACGACAAGATCTACGCCGCCCATTTCATCTATGAATTTTTTTAAAGTCTCCATCGCTGCACCGGTGTCTGAGACATCTATTTTTTGAACGAAAAGCTTTCCATCGAGTTCTTTAGATAGTTCATCCAATAGCTGAACCCGCCTTGCCATTACACCAACGGTGTACTGGTTCCTCGACAATATTTTTGCCAATTCGCGTCCAATCCCGGAGCTGGCACCGATAACGATTGCTTTCTTCATATCCATTATTCTCACAGTGATCATTAATAAGGCGTCTTAGTTAGTATTTCATTGCCATTTTACCCCATTTTTGAAGAAATGAGCAAGCATAAAAGCAGCAATCAACAATAACGAGTAAAATGTACTCTATCTTGCTGATGGATTGCCCAATCATGGACATTGACCCGGGAATGTGATAGATTTAATGGTATTTAAATTTGAGGCGATATATTTGGGAAAAATCTGAGCTGAAGTTGGAGACTGAAAAATGATTTTTGCTCTTGAAGAAGAAATAGGCAGTACGGAAATTTTTACTGGAAGAAAAGGTGAAATCAGTTATTTGATGAACTGGCTGGAGGGAGTTAAGAAAAAATGTAATAACTCCATTGCCCTTCTTGCCAGGCGAAAAAAAGGTAAAACAGCTCTGATTCAGCGTTTTTATAATATTCTGTTCACAATGAACGATCCCATGATTGTACCTTTTTATTATAGAATACGGGAAGTTGAGAAATCTCAATTACAACTGGCAGACGAGCTTTACAACTCGCTACTTCGTCAGTATGCGGCATTTGTCACCAGAGATGTGTCTTTAATAAAAAAGAAATTGTCTTATCCAGAGTTGAGAGAGTTGTTTAACGGCGATAAAATTATTGTACAAGATACCGTGGATATGGAAAGATGGCTCGGGGAAAATAACTCGGACCAGGCGTGGGAACATGCTTCCTGGGCTGGCGAGAGGATATCCATAGAAAAAAATATACGCATCATTCAAATTTTCGACGAGTTTCAATATCTGGATAGATTTATCTACACAGTGATTGAAGGAAAAGAAAGACCTCTTCCCTTGTGTGGCACATACCATCATGTGGGGGCGAGTAAAATCTCGCCCGTTATCGTAACTGGAAGCTATATTACCTGGCTTTTAACAATACTCAGAAAAATGACAGGGCGTTATACTAAAAAGAACCTGAGAAACCTTCCCATGGAAGAAGCTCTGGAAGCAGTTTATAAGCATTCGCGATTTTTTAATGCTCCGGTGACAGAAGAGTCAGCAGCCTATATTGCGTCTCTTACAGAAGGCGATGTATTCTACATTGCACGTATTTTTAAATCTGACTTCAACAACAAAGATCTTACCAGTCCAGACTGCATTAATGAAATTATTCTTCATGAAACACGCACCTCAGAAGATGAAATGGGTGAAATTGCAGATATGTGGTCTGAATACCTTAATGACGCTATCAGCAGAATTAATGATAAAAATGGAAAAAGAATCGTTCTGTATCTGGCAAAACATGGAAAGAATGAAAGAACCAGAAAAGAAATCATGGATGATCTTCAGCTTGAAATGACTGACAGTGAGCTTGAAAAGAAACTCGATACCTTTATTAAAACAGACATTTTGACTTATGGAGAGACAAGATACGATTACAGGGGGCTTGGAGATAAGTTTTTCGAGATTATATTCAGAGAAATGTATCAGAAGGAAATTGATTCTCTTGATCTTGAAACCATTAAAACAGATATCAGACAGCAACTAAAATCTGCATGGGGAAAAGTAAGTTTTTACAAGGGAATTATGACAGAATACGCAGTTGTCAACAGACTGCTATTTGCCGTAATAAATAAAGAGCCCCTGAGACAACTTGTACAGAATTACATTGAGGGCTATGAATTGACCGAATTTACCAGTGCTGCTAAAAGAAGATTCTATTCAGATCAGATCCATTTTACAGAGGTGGACATTTTCCTGGAGAGTAAAACAGAAACTGGTAACGACTTTGTTATTGAAGTGAAAAACTGGGAAACACCTGTCACCAGAGAACAGGTTGAAAAATTCATTGCTACCGGAAAAGCTCTTAAAGCACTTGTAAAACCGGGAACAGGCTATATTTTCTTCAGTGCTAAGCCGTTGCAGGAAAACCTGGAGAAGTTATTATCAGAAAATAACATTATGATAATGTATCCTCCAAAAACAGTGTAAAATTACTTCCCCCGAAATGATTCGTGTGACTGAAGCACGATTTTCTGGCCATGTTCGAAATTTCTGTCATTATTTCTGATTCTGGATACTCCGAAGCTGTGCCCCTTCAGATATGCCAGTGAGTATACGAAGCGTACAGCTGGAATAAAGAGAAGTCCGTAATAATCACGCTCGATTAAATGGTTCATCATATCACGCAGAGATGATTTCAGATATTTTATTGCGGTGCCATACCAGTTCTCGTCTCTGCGGAAGATGAAAGCGTCTGCTTCGCCTTCGATAAATCGCCGTCCGTAAAGCTGTTTAAGAGTGTAGTTGTGAGAGTGCATTACCAGCGAATCTGGCACATACTTTATTGAATATCCGCTGGATATTGCCCAGTGACCCCATTCGGTGTCTTCTGAGCCCCATGCATCACTGTAAAACTGGTGTTCTTCCCAGAATTTGCGCCGGATTGCCGCAAAAGGAAGAGAAAGTGTTATCCATGGCGGTGCCGGCAAACTTTTCGGGAAACTGACCGCGTAGTCGCGTCGAACCCATGTTTCTGCTTCCGGGCGGGGAATCTGCCTGGAATATGCTCCGGCAGTATTCGGGCTGTCAAATGCTGAGATCAGGTTGGATAAAGCCGATTCATTGAGTTGTACTACATCGGAATTCTGAAATACGATGATTTCAGAATTGGTTTCTGCGATTGCTTTATTTAGTACAAGTCCGGGAACGTAATTTCCTGGCTCAATTTGAATAATCCTGCATGGATATTTCCTGACAATGTTCAGGGTGTTGTCTGTCGAACCTGAGTCTACAACAAGCAGGCTAAAATTCTTATAAGACTGGGAATGAAGTCCCGCAAGTGCCTGTGCGACAATATTCTCAGAGTTCTTTGTACGCATTATTACAGTAACTTTTTCTGAAGTTTTCATGTTTTTTTCCATTTCAGATATCTTCTCTATAATCTTAAATTCTTAATCCAAATTTATTAATCTTTCTTCTTGAAAATCTGCGTAATCTGCGTAATCTGCGGACAAAAAAATCTTTTCATGTTTTTTCTTAGTAAGGTATTATTCTGGAATCGTTTCTGTTATGAATACAGTTTTTTTTGAAGAAAGGTATGTCAGAATTTTTTCAAAAGATTTGAATTTATCGCAGAGATACATGGTAATCGGATGAATTATCATATTTGATATTGCTCCGCGCGATTCATTGTATTTAAGACAATCAAGAACTATTTCTGTCCATTCTTCAATATGGTATGAAGAAAACCCGAAGTCATCTGACCAATTGTATCGTTTAATCCACTGTTCAACCCATTCCGGAGTTCGTTCTGCATGGTACAGATGTTCATGATCTGGTATTACATTAATGGGAAAATTCCACAATCCTGATGGATGTTTTACAGGGCCTGTGATATTGCGGTTAACACCGTCTGAACATACTTTGATGCCATACATGGAAAGTACTCTTTCGGTATTCGGGCCATGCATGTACATGTGATTACGCCAGGAGACAATTTTTCTGCGGGTTTTATTAAATGCTGTTCTTATCGTTCTTTTCGTATCAAACATCTGGTGCCAGACTGGACCATTATAGCTTCCGGTCAGCTTTTTCCAGACTCTGTGCCATAATGTCCATGAGAAGCAATCCCATGTGTGTCCGCCTACTTCAACAAGCGGACTTGTACAAATCGATTTTGTTTCGTTCAATTCCTCAGAAAAGCATTTTCCGGAAATAAAAAATGTAACTTTTACTCCGGCATCTTTTAACAGGTCAAGATATTTCAAGGCAACCTGAAGTTCTCTAATGTCGCAGTGTTGCTGGTTTCCTGTTTCAAGGCTGTTGTGATGAAGATCCCCGGTCAGGCAAATCATTTGTTTTCACATCCGCTCATTATTCCAATGCTCTCAAGAAAACGTAACGAATTAATGTCCTTGTATTTTCCCCATGCTTTGAGATAGCATTTCTGAAGTTCTGATAAGTTCGAATCTGATGTGTCAAGCGCGGTCTGAACAAGTTTTTTGAAATTCTGTTCAGAAAGATTATATGCAACAACAGGAAAAATAATCGGCAGTGTGCTGTCGATGCCTGCAGTGATCCAGCCAGCCCTTGATCTTTTTGATTTCCAGTGGAATTTTGGCATTCCCCTGAAATAGTTCATAATCATTTTCGCACTTTTGCGTAAGTTAGTAAGATTTTCAAAGAACAGAGATGAAAAGGCTTTTTCCGGATATTCGCTCCACGAAAGATCTGCCAGTCCGAGGCGCATGCGTTCACAGTAAAGATGTATCGGTTCAAGTATTGTTTTAAGCTGTTTCTGCCAGTCCTGCAGGTCGAGTTCTGAAAAGGCAGAATAGTCCGGGCGGAAGCGGAATTCGGCCGCTTTGTGGTACAATCTTTTGAATTCCTCTGATAAACCGTTTAAATTTTTAATACGGTGTTGTTTTTCAATATAACTCCAGTGAAAGTTTCCGGAGAAAAATAAAAAGGCATCGCCGTAACCTATGATTGCTTTCATGACGTGTTTGACTACGGTTCTCTGGTCAGCAGGCGAAAAAGTGTTATTGCGAAGTTTTGATTCAAGCAGCAGATCGTTAATAACCAGAAGAGTTCCGCGGTTAACGAGCAGATTCCGTACATCAGATGGCTCAACTCTTTCGACCGAAAAGTGTTTGAGAGATGGCACATAATCAGGATCTCCAAGAATTGTTTTGTGCCCGAAGCGCATGTCATACCACATAACCAGACATGGTGCAACAGAGAGTGCAAACGTTGAAACAGCGCCGGAATCCATTCCGATTTCGTGTTTTGAAGAAAGAGAATCCGTCACAGTTTTCAATCGCTGTCTGAGTGATTCAACCTTAGTCGGCCTCGGGTCTCGGGAAATCAGAAGAAAATCAAGATTGTTGTGAGGATGCTCAATTCCGGAGATGATTTCTGAACCTCCTTCACCTTTCCCGTATCCGCCGATTAGAATAATTGATCTGTATTCGTCGTCTGAAAATTCTTTTTTCAGTGAATCAACGACATCAGAAATAATTAATGAAATGCGCTCTTCAAGATCTTTTCCGCCTTTTGCGGTAAAACGTCCCCATTGCTGATTCATAATTTTTCCTTACTATCGAAGATTCGAATTAAAAAGATTACAGAGTGTTTTAATATGGTTTTCCGGCTGGAAGTTTTTCAGATAATGTTCCCGGCCTGCTTTGCCAAATCGCTCGCGCAGTTGTGGGTCTGCGGATAGCCTGTCCATTGCGGCAGCAAGTGCAGCAGGATCATTCGAAGGAACCGCAATGCCTGTTTCTTCGGGCATCATCCATTCTGCGTAACCGCCCACGGCAGAAGCGATAACAGGAGTTTCTGCGCTCATTGCTTCCAGTCCAACAAGTCCGAAAGTTTCCGGAGATCGGCTCGGAAAGACGACAAAAGAGCAGCGGCGATAATATTCCTGCAATTCTGTTGCAGTTTTCTTGCCGAGAAATTTAACCCTGGAAGAAATTCCGAGATTTTCAGCCATGAGGCGGTATTCATTTTCCATTCTTCCGCTGCCGATTAGAATTAGTTCTTTTTTTTCCCGGCAAATTGAAACTGCCTTCAGAAGAATGTCAACGCCTTTGCCTCGTATAAGCTGTCCGGCAAAAAGAATTGAATCGGAACGTTGTTCAGCAGTAAAAGATACCGGTGGTACAACAAACAGCGGAATTCGGTGTATTCGTGACCTGTTGAAGCCGTGCAACGCCAGATGATCTGCCATATATTGTGATCCGACAATGTATGCTGATAGGCGTCGATTTTCTTTTAGTTCTTCCATCAATGCTGATAAAAATACGAGTCGAAAGCCCGGCCATGCAGGAGTTCTCTGAAAAAATCCGAGGCATGAGTAACATCGTCGTCCAATGCGGTGTGTACAAGTCTTATTGCCGATGGTAAAATATTTATGTTCACGGAGGCAGAAAAGTTTGTGGTCGTGATAAAAACGAACAGCAGGAATACCGCACTTGAGAATACTTCGCAGATGATTTAAGTTGCTTAATCTGTGAATGTAAATGAGATCAGGTTTTATTGCAGCTATCTGAGAATCGATATTAACAATCGGAAACGCACCATCAAATATGGTAGTAAAGTCAGGATCGGACGGGTCGTTATGATCGTACATCAGCCAGGAAGAGAAACCCTGTGGACGTATTAATCTGGCAACATCATGAATATAGCGCTCGCAACCGCCGGTAAAAGAAGCTTTTTCATTAATCCATAATATTTTCATTTGTCTTTTTCAGCTCTCTACACAATAATTCAACAACATCTGAACTTTCATTTTAGTTAACCGAAAAGAAGTCGTATTTTGCTGTCATTTCGACCGAAGGGAGAAATCTGGTATCTTCTACTCGAATATCTGATCATCCGGAGATCTATCACTTCGATCGAGATGATAACGAATCACTTATTGGATCTCCGCTCTCATAGATTATCTTAACGAAGTCTTTCAGCTGTTGTTTTTTATTTCGTTTACAAAAGCGGTAAACCATCTTTCAAGAAGTGCACTTCTTGGATAACCAAGTTTTACAGCTGTTTTATATGAGTTCAGCGCATGGTCAAGTGATTGGAACATATTGTTAATCGCCTGATCAGGGGTTTGGGGTGGCAGGTCTGGGATTGAAATGTTTTCAGAGTATTGAGCATTTGAGGACCTTGCGCTGCTTGAAGAAATTGATACAGGTGTTTCTTGTGAAAAATTTGAAATATCTGAATTGCCTGAAGCTTCATTTGCTTCTGAAATAAACGCAGCAGAAGGGTCGATCGGGGTTTCCGTGGTAAGAGAATAGTCTGAAGTTTGAAGAGGAACTGAGCCTGACTTAACTTCAACCGGAGTGCCGACAACTTCCTCGAAATTTTCAATGCCGACATCTTTGCTGAATTCACGGGCATTTTGAAGCATTTCTTCGTCGGCTTTTGATTCGTCTATCAGAGCAAAAACTCTCAGTTGATTTTTTTGTCCTTTGACAGTTCTTTCACCGCAGTCAAGGCATGGAATCTGACCTTTAACTGCCTCAAAAGTTCCGGAAGTGATGAATATTCTGCCTGGCTGCGCCATGCTTTCCATTCTTGCAGCCACGTTAACCGCATCACCAAAAACATCATCGTTTTTTTCAAAAACAGTTCCAGTGTTGATACCGATTCTGATCAATATCTTTTCCTGGCTTCCGCGGTTAAATTTGATAAGAGTTTCCTGCATTTCGAGAGCCGCACTACATGCAGGCAAAGCGTCATTGAATTTTATCATGAGCGCGTCGCCAATCTTCTTTATCAACTGCCCGTTGTGCTTTTCAATTATAGGCATCAGCATTTTGTCATGTACAGCAAGAAGGGTCATGGTATCAAGAAGCATTTTCTCTGCTGCTTTTTTTGAATATCCAACAATATCAGTAAAAACAATGGTTCTGATCATTGTGAACTTTTTCATCAATTGTTCATCAAATTTCTTACCCATTGCATCTCCGGCAAATCTTTTCGTCAGAAGCAGCTCGACATTCTTTTCGGAGAATTTTTCAAACTCCATCTTCTGAAGCCTGTTTTTTCGGAAAACATATTCGGAATTAGAAACTGTGCGTCCCTTGTACAGCAGGTTTAGCTTTTCAATTTCTTTTTCAAAATCTCTTTCAATAAAACTTTCATCGGCTTCAATCGCTTCTATGCTGAGTTCACGCAGAAGCCTGTCCAGTTCTGTTCCGTCAAGCGGGAGTAAATTGGGAATTTTGAAAAGATCGCCTTCTGTTTCAATTTCGATTATTGATCCGCGCTGTGTCTGATTTGTCTGAACGCGTTTTATCTGTGAAAAATGAATGGCCTGAACCGCTGCTTTCGAAGTTCTTATCTGGTCTCTCATGAAAAGAATCAGTCGTTTGCTGGTAAGAATAACAAGTATGTAAATAGGTCTTTCCAAAAGGGAAAACATTGCTTGTATTCCCGGATATTCAGGCAGTTCAAAATGGAAATGACTGAGATTGACAACAGACACTGTTGTTGTACTGTCAAGAGTTCTGCGTGTCTCCCTGAAGGGTTTCAGTGCATCATGAAAACAAGCAATAAAAGCGCTCCTTACTTCTTCTTCCGGAAGCAGGAACTTTGAAATCATTCCCTGAGTGTCTTCCCGGAGCGTGTTGAGGATTGCGGCTGAGGATGGGTATTTTCCTTCCCAGCTCCCGTTCAACTCTGCTTTTCTGAGGCGATTCTGAAGATTTTTTGCCATGACAGGCTGTTCAATGGTTCCATCCCATTCAATCAGTTCTGGTCTTATTCCCTGCAGCTCCCGGAAATTATCTTCAACTTTCTTCCTCAGCTCGTCCTGGCTCAATCCTTTCAGATCGACATAGTATGATTCATCCTGAAAAACAGAATACGCGAGTTTAGCGGTAAGTCTGACCTGGGAATCACTGTCTATCAGTGCGTGTAGTACAAGAAAAAAATCGTCTTTTCTCTTTGTCTGCGAATCTTTAATGTGCATCAGTGCAGACTGCTTTTTCTGCGTATTTAATGAATCAAAACTGGCAAATTTCATTCCCTTGCCTTACTTTCTTCTATTCCCTTCTGCCACGCAACTATCCACCAGTTGAGCAGTTCACCATTTCGTTTCAGAAACTGTTTGAAAGATATCGGGGAAGAGGTTTCGCATTCGTTCTGAAATTCTTTTGAAATAAACGCAAGTATCTGAGCTTTTATGACAGAAGGCAGGAATGCGCCTGCTCCAACCAGAAAACGTTCATCTCCAAGGCGCAGCACTCTTGTGAAAAGCAGATTGTCCTTGAATTTCATATCAGCGCCTGCTGCTTCAGCAACTTCAAATTCTTCGCCGAGAAAAAGATCTTTCAGTTTCAGGGATTTTCCCTCTTTAACTTCGCGGACTTCAAGCAGAGTGAGATTTGTGTCTATAAGTGCAAGGCAAATCTGTTTTTCAGTTGGAGAGAGCTCGCTTTCATTTCTTTTCATAAACTCATTCATCAGCGATTTTTCATCTGAATCTGTGTCGTCAAGCAAAAACCAGGTCAGAAACAGAAATTCATTTTCGGGATCGAACTCGTATGAATCACCCTCTTTGAGATTATAGAACAATTCAATCGATTCACCCAGTCTTTCTTCGAATTCTTCAAGAAGGGTAAAATTCATAAGTCTTGCGAATGTATCGCTTAGAAGGCCTTTATATATTTCCACATTATTTTCCATTTTTTCACTTTCCCCGGTTAAATTCCCGCTATTGCGTTATATTTTATAGTCCGCTATTTTCCTTATCTTCGGTGATTGAATAATAACGGTGATTTTCATATACAGCCCATCCCGACCAGCGTCCGCTTTTTCCTTTAAAGGGAACTTCAATAACTCCGCCTTTATCGTTATATTGATATTCGCCAGTGAATTGAATTGCTCTTCCGGGTTGGAGATTCATTGTTTCAGAAGCCTGAACATTATATTTGAAGGTAAATTCATGCGCACCATCCCTTGTTTTTATACGGCAGAGCAAAGCTGTTCCACTTGCTGATTTCTCAGGAGGAAGAACCTGATGAATTATTCCGCCGTCTCTGACTTCAACTTTTGGAAGTTTCTGATCAAAGGCATCTTTAACTGTCAGGTCTCCGGTAATATAATTTGCTACTACAAAAATAATAAGTACAACCACAGGAATTACAACCAGTATTGCTTTGTCTTCCCATGATAACTCTGGTGCCCGCTTGCTCATACCACTGCTCCTGTTTGTTTGTCTGTTTCTATAATTTTATCTGTTTGCAGATAATTTTTCAATTACGATCTTCATAAGGCCTTTTACATCTTCAGATTTTTCATTCTGAAAGACAGTCTGCAAGTGGCCCAGAATGGCAGGACTCACGCTGCCGAGTTCTCCAAGTGCGTGTACGGAAATCTGCCTGACGATATTATCACTGTTCTTCAGCCCTGAAACCAGATGTGGAATGGAATGTTCTCCGATTTTGATCATTATATCTGCAATCATCCATTTCAGTGAATTATCGGAGTTTTCAAGAGCTGTAATTATTTCCGGTAATGCCGGTACTCCTATTTGGACCAGCGCATGAGCTGCCACCCAGGCAATACTTGCGTTCGTGTCAGAAAGGGCAGTTATGAGCGGTTTTACTGCTGGTTTGCCGACTCGTACAAGCGCTGCTGCTGCGATACATCTTGTTTCAACTGCTTCCTCTCTCAGAAGGTTCATGAGGTGAGGAACCGAATCTGCTTCGATTTTTCCGCATGTTTCTTCAATGGCTCTTTTTGATGAATCAGTATCTCCAAGGAATTCCAGTAGTTTTGGAAGGGTGGAAGGACCAATCTTTTCAAGTATCTCCATGATTGCAAATCTTGTGTCAGAGCCAGCGTTCTCCATCCCTTTTAATAATTCAGGTTCAGCAATACCGCCTATTCGAATCAGGACATCTGAAACTTGTCTGCGCTGGTTTGCGAAACTAAGCATTTTAACTAATTCCGGAACCGATTTTTCAGACAGTTGTTCAAGGGTCATTGAGGCGTATTGACGAATGAATAAATCCCGGTCATTCAACATTTTTATAAGCAGCGGAATTGCCGGAGAGCCCATTCTTGCAAGAGCAGTTACCATTGTGCGTCTGAAAAGATCATCCTGATCATCAAGCCGTGATTCGAAAATATTAATAATTTCAGGGTCAGGAGTTCCCATTCTGCCGGCAACAACTGCTGCTGCCCGAGCTACAGCGCTGGAGTCGTCCTGAAGGGATTTTGCAAGAACATCAGTGATTGTTTTCCCGCTTTCTGCCCAGGCTGGTAATTCAAGAACAGCCATTTCTCTCAATGCAGGCAGCGATGAAAACAGGGATTCAGTAAAATCGTCCCAGCTGCTTTGCAAAAACTCACTTGTCAGCATGGAATTTTCACCATTGTTCATAATAATTCCTTTTTTCCACATAATTCATAATTTATGGGAATTTTATCACTACCAGTAAACTTCATCAAGAGATTTCTGTATCAGATTCTGTTTAAATGGAGATTTTTTTTCTTCGGTGAGAGGAGGCGAGCGCCCCCTCTCTAAACTAATTACATAACGAAGTAAAGAAATACTCCTGTAAGTAGTATTGACAAAACGGTCTTAATTATTATTGAGACCAGTACAGAGTTTGGATTCTCAGAAGTTGAGCTATTTGATTGATTTGTATTTTCAGACATTTTGTTTTTCCTTTCAAATTAAATGAATTGTTTTTGTTCAGAGAAAAAAATGCCTGAAATTATCCATCGGAAGTTGCGTAATAAGTAATATTGTATCCCCATTCGTGAGGAAGCCATGTAAGTGCAAAAAAATCAGAAACACCTGTTTTTGTTGTTTTTTGAAATTTCTTTTTGTCAACACTGTGATGAGGGATGTAACTGGAAATATAATCTGGTTTAAGAATTTGTCCTGAATATTTTAAAGGTTGCTGCTCAGCATAAAAAAATATTTCCTGAGCTACTCCAATCTCATTATAAGATTGTTTATTAATTGTTTCCCCATTAAATTCAGATGTTGAAAAAACCAGTGAAAGATGGGAAAAAATAATGAATAAAAAAAAACTCCGGACTATTTCCGGAAGTTTTTTTTCTTTAAATGCTTTGCGAAAACACATATTTTTTAATATGAAAAATGGTTTATATCTTACTTTCCAGCAGGATTAACAGGTGCTTCTATTGGCGGATTATTTCCGTATACGCCTGGTGTGACCCCAGAACTCTCGATCCTTGGAAGAAAGATTGAAAGAACCAGAGATGTAATCATAAAAATGATTGCCATTCCGGTAGTCAACTTTGCAATTGGAGTTGCAGCGCCTCTTTCGCCAAACATGGTGTTTGAAGCACCACCACCGAATGCTCCGGCAAGGCCTTCACCTTTGTCAGCCTGCAGCAGAACGATTACGATAAGACCGATACAAACAAGAAAATGCACAAATTTAATCAATATGGCCAGCATGCCTGAAATGCTCCTGAATAAGAAATTATTACTGTACGAATTACAAGTTTTTGAAGTTTACCAACATAGTTGATTTTTGTCAATCGGAAAAATTTTTCCTTACAAAAAAAAAGTTAACATCCTCGTTAATCTCTGGAACAAAGACAGGACAAGAAGGGACAAAAAAGAAAAGAAAATATTCTGGCTAACATTTTCTGAAAATGATAATATTCAGCACAACAGATTTCCTTCAAAAGCAATAGTGTTGGAGACAAAAGGAGAATAATGATGGGAAATATTTCAACGAACCCGCCCAGCGGGATGCGTGATTTTTCTGGTAAAGAACTTGCTGCAAGAAGATACATCGAAAAAATCATTCGAGAAGTGTATGAATTATATGGATTCATTGAAATTGAAACTCCAGCAATAGAGAATTTGTCAACACTGCTTGGCAAATATGGCGAAGAAGGCGACCAGCTGATTTTCAGAATTCTGCATCGCAGAGAGAAGCTTTCGCGTGCACTTGAGGGAAAACCTTCAGAGGCTGATCTGGCTGATATTGGCCTGCGTTACGATCTTACTGTTCCTCTCGCAAGATTTGTTGCAAACAATAAAGATCTTCCAAAATTTTTCAGACGATATCAGATTCAATCTGTCTGGCGAGCAGATCGGCCTGGCAAGGGAAGATTCAGGGAATTCTGCCAGTGTGATATTGATATCACAGGAACCGAATCATTGACGGCAGAGGCAGAGGTTTGTGGTGCAGTTTCGGGCGTTTTGAAAAGAGTTGGACTCGAAGATTTTTATTTTCATGTGAATCATCGCCAGTTGCTTAAGAGAATGATTGCTTACAGCGGAATTTCGGATTCTCTTGAAGAAACAGCTCTGGTGGCTCTTGATAAACTTGACAAAATTGGTACAGATGGAGTGGTAAAGGAACTTCGGGAAAGAAATATCAGCGACGAATCGACAAAGAAGCTTATTGAGCTTACCAGCTCAGTTGCTGAAGATAATCATGCAGAGCTTGAACGATTGAGAAAAATTTTTGCTGCAGATGAAATCGCTTTAAAATGTATTTCGGAATTGGCTGATATTCTTGCGTTCACTTCAACATCTGAATCTGGAAAACGATTGAAAATAGACTGTTCGCTTGCCCGCGGTCTTGGATATTATACCGGACCAATTTTTGAAATTCGTGTTCACGATCTAAAGGGAAGTCTGGGCGGTGGTGGCCGATATGATAATCTTATCGGAATGTTTAAAGGAAGCCGTATTCCGGCTGTGGGTTTCTCAATTGGTTTCGAAAGGCTTATTCTTCTTGCTGAAGAGAGAAAGCTTCTTCCTGATCTCATGCCGGGTGCTGATATTCTTCTCTGCCGCTTTCCTGATGTCGAAATATCAAAAGCCCTTGAAGTTGCAGATCATTTCAGAAATAATGGAATAAAAGCTGAAGTCTATCCTGATGCAACGAAGCTTGGAAAGCAGTTGTCCTACGCTACTGAAATCAAAGCATCTTATGCGGGAATAATCGGCGCTGATGAGCTGAAAGATAATAAAATTACAATTAAAAGACTTTCTGACGGAGAACAGTTGACATTGCCGCTTTGCGATGCTCCAGGGAAAGTAAAAGCAGGAAAATAGTTGCTGAGCAGATTTTCACCATGTGGTGAAAATCTGCCTGGTATTTGGAATCCAGATTACCTTGTAATCCCTTCCCGAGGCTGAAATTCTGAACCTTACTTTTGCAGTATCAATAGAGAATGGCGAAATATCAAGTTTAGCTGAATGGGAAATTTCAGATTCGCCGGGTAACATTTTTTTGCTGAACCTGGCTTTCAATTCCTGTCTCATATTTTTTGGCGACTGATGCCAGCGAATGGTTTCTGTGCCGCCTGCAGCAGAGTCAAGATATTCAACATTATTAAGATGTGCACTGCCTTTCAGGCACGAAATCTTGTATTTCAGCCGGTCTATTTTTTTCTCATCTTTATCGGGAACAATAGAAAGGAAGTCGAATCTCAGATGAATTCTGCCCTCAAGAAAAACTGACGCATTTTCCTTGACCAGGTTCTTGCTGGAAAGTTGGCTTGTCAAGCAGAAAACATAAAACATAACAAAGAGGAAAACATATTTTTTCACTTTTTCCCCTCCAATAAAAAGTAGTATTCTGTGAAATTTTCTCATAGAGTTAAGTAAAAAGCAATCGGAATTATAAGAATCTATATATCAGGATGTTTCAGAATGCTTGTGACAATGCAATACGACAATTGTGATATCATCTTCCTGGGGTGGTTTTGAGTTTTCCAATCTCCATTTGGTAATTTTCTGATAAGTATCACAGGGGTCATCTGAAATCAAAGGTTTCAGATTTTCAATGGTCTGGTCAAAACCAAAAAAATCGTTATTATTGTTTCTCGCTTCTATCAATCCATCGGTATAAAAAACAATATTATCATCGGGCTGAATTTCCAATGAAAATTCTTTCAATTTGTCTTTTTCTCTTTTTCCCCAGGTTCCAAGAGGTCTGCTGGAAAGGTTTTGAATCATTACTGGCGCAGTTCCGGCTTTATAGAAAAAAGGGAAGCAATGCCCAGAGTTAACGAATACCGCCTGGGAGCAATTGGGATCAGCAATCATTATCAAGATTGAAATCATCTCATTCACCATAATCTTTTCGTACAGAATATTGTGTAACGATTTCAGCAAATCAATTGGTTGTATTTTCTTGCCCAATTCAAGGTCATGTGCCGTTTTACTCTCTAACAGAGCTTTGGTCATAGTCATTCCTAACGCTGCATGAACGCCATGTCCAGCCACGTCTCCTATCACAATAAGAATCTTTCCATCTGGAAGAACTTTGTAATCGAAGAAATCCCCGCCGAGCTGGTTTGCGGGACAACTTGCTCCAAAGATCGAAAAACATTCTGATTGAATCTTCTTTTTCGGAAAGAGATTTTCCTGGACAATTTTTGCAATTTCCAAATCACCCAAACCTTCGAACATTCTGTTGAAAGTTAAAGCTAAAGCTCCGAATTCATCTGCATCTCCAGGCGGAAGGCGATAGCTGAACTCACGTTTCTGCAATGCCTCAATTGCTATTTCAAATTGCCTGACTGGTTTGAGAAAACGTTGTGAGATTATGTTTCCAAAAAACAAAGCCATTGAAAAGCACAAAACAATTAAGACGCTGAGCAAAATGTTTATTCTTGAAAGTTCTTTTTGTATATAATCTGATTTTCGATAGGCAAACAGGAGTTTTCCAGCCATTTCCTTGGGTCTGATCCCTGTTACAAGGTATTCCTCATTTTTATATCGAGATTTCCCAAAAGTCGTATTCTGTCTTATTCGGGTTTTGGCCCACATCAAACCTAGAGAGTTGGTTTCTCCACCATAAGGTTCGAAATAAGTTTTTGGATTGGCAAAAAAACAAATGGGATAATGAGTTGCTTCCAGTTTTGGGAGGTTTGTTCGAATAAAGGAAGTTTCCAGGCCACCTTTTGAAAAAATGATTGCAAGCATGTGAGTTGCTGTTTTGGAATGATCAAAAAGTGGGTGAAAGCAATAAAGATATTTGTTTACTCCGAAGGCAGTTTCGAAAAACTCTCCGATATTGCTTAACAGTTGACTAATGGAAATTTTTTCTCCTGAAATTGCCCCCAGCATTTCATCCATAACTGCACTTACTTTTGGAGGCTCTTCTTTATTGATTTCTGCGAGCATTCCAATACTGAGATTTCCCAGATATTTCCTTTGTCTATCATATTTCTGAATATTGGGTCTGTTTGACCAGATTATCTTTCCTTTTCTGTCGCTTATAAAAAGGTCTGCTTTAGAAAAACGATTGCCAAGTGAAGAAAGTTTCTGGAAAGCTATTTCCTGAGATTTTTCTGATGAAAGATCAAGCTCTTTTGCAATACCTTTGAATACATACTGAATTTGTCCGATCATTTTGGGAAAACCCGCATCAAAGTTTGTTAGAGCTTTCTCAGAGTTCCGGTAAAAATCCTGTTCCAGGACATTTTTCTGCTGGTGAATATAATCCCATCCACTTAGCGCTAAAATAGCAACCGGTAATCCAGCGGCAAATGAGAATAACAGAACCAGACGTGTTTTAACTGATATTGGAAAAGTAATCTCTAATACGATCATTTGATAGGAAACAATTGTTAAAATTAATGTGATCAAAGAAAGAAAAGTAATCAAAACCCGACGATTATTTAAATATAATTCATTCTTTTTCAAAGAAACGCAGGCGTACATTTGTACTAATGGAGAAAAGTTGATAAATGAAAACAAATTCCTCTGGGAAATTTGATGTGGATTATTTGTTTCTAAAAAGCTGAGATATGCATTCTTTTTTGAACCTGATTTCAAAAGAGCAGATTGTTGAATAATTCCCACTCTGAAGTATGAGTTAATTAATTTACGATTGAATTTTTTTATTAAAGTTTGTGCTACAATTAAACTTAAATCCGGTTTTTGCGATAAATGAATAAACAAACCAATTTTGGGGTTACACAACGAAATAAACCAGCGTTTCTTTTCCTGAGAAGAAACACTTATAAAGAAAGTCCGTTTAAATGTGAAATCAAAAATCAAAGCCTGTTCCCCGAGGAGCATTTTAAATGCTGACCAATTTTCCTCAAGCAAATTATTAGCTTTTTTTTCTTCGTCAAAACTATTATTGTCGGGAAGTGAATTTTGAGCAAAAAACCACTTTTTCCATAATTCTCTTGGAGGATGATCATCACAAATCTTTCTGATCAAATTTCCCTGTCCATCAACTGCCACAACAGTAAAAAGGCCAGGAAAATTTCTCTTTAATTGAGGAATAGCTGTTTCCAGAAAGAGAACCGGATCGGGACTTTTTTTCGCTTGAGAAAAAATTTCACATATAATTCTACTGAAAAAGGTTTTTGGTACATCATCTCTTTTCAAAGCCATCAGAATGTCATCAAGCTGATCAAATTTATCGTTGATCATCTGATTTTCAAGAGAATTCCAACGCTTTTCCATGCCCCAGAAAAAGAGAACTCCAGGAGAAATAAAAAATACAATACAAGTGAGAATCCAGGAAAAGTATCGCTTGGCTAATAAACTCATTTTTTCCGGTTCTCCAGGATTTTTTTTCGTAACTTATCTGCCGTATTATAATATGTTATGGAAAGAATAAAAAGTTTGATTTTTTTGAACGATTTTTTTAAAAGTGCTGAATTTGCTGAATTGAAACACTGATAATTCAGCGATTCAAAGTGCAGTAAATTTTCACACTTTTACATACTGTAAAACAAGCGCTTGAAACGATCAATTTCAAGCGCTTGTTAGTCTATTTGATTTAATTAAACATCACTTCATTTGTTTACAATGCCTCTTGGCGTTGGAATTATTTTGCCATCTTTTTCAGCTTCTACTGAGCTTACGTGTTTTACCCATAAAACATAACCATTCTCAGGATCTTTTATTGCTTCTATCGTAGCTTTGATTTTTACTGAATCCCACTTGCGATGAAAAATGTTCCCAAGTTTATTTACCCCTGCGAATGGGAAAAGATCGCCCTGGAAAAGAAATTCCCCTACACCATAACCCGGAAGAAGGTCTATTTCTTTGGCATTAGCTTTAATATATCTAAGAATGGCCGGATCAGCACCCATGGAATCTTCTGACTGAGCTGCCGGTGATAGAGAGAGCACTTCCCCTGAAATTCTTTTTATCGCAGGATACGATTTTTTGTCACGGCCTTCTTCAAAGCCCATCTTGATTTCGTACGCTCTGATGGTAACGACGAATGAAGAGGATTTACCCCGGGTGGTCTGGGCCACGGATACAGAAGCAGTTGACACCATTACGACAACTAGAACAAGAATAGAGATAAGCTTGCGGTTCATTGTATTTCTCCTGTAATATTTTATTTAATAATTTTATAGGTTCTGGAATATAAAACCAGAAATAAGTTTAATTTGTGACAAGAATTAAAATATTTATTAAACATGTTGCAAAATATGATCAAATCAATTTATCATACTCTTTGCTGCTCTCCTCTTGAAAAAGTTTGGTACTATCGTCACCATTCTTTTACTTGTTTTTTAATAAGGTTGGGCAAGTTTGTGTGTTTTCCTCGGGATGAGATCTTATAAATGATTCCTGATAAAGTATGAAAGTACACGGAAAAATACTGTGAAAATCTTTTCATTAAGAATGGAAACTGATGAGATTCTGATAAATCTTGAATCTCAAAGACAATCAGATCGTTTGATTGCCCTTCAGCGCCTGGAGAAAATTGAATTTTCCGAAACAATTTTTCATGAATTGTTGTCTAGATTTCCAGGGGAAAATGACCTGGAATGCCGAAGAATCTACTCAGCAATTCTAAAAAAGTGGGAAAAATTCTGCTTTTCAGAAAAGGCTCCAAAATCATTTGAAAACATTTTCTCCAAGGGTTCCCGTGAGGAAAAGTTACTGTTTCTGGCCTGCATGGACGAGAAAAGTGCAAAACATATTGCAGCAGAATCTCCAAGGCTGTTAAGCTTTGAAAAAGAACCGGATGTTCAAGCATCCATTATGAGAACTCTTGGTAAATATTGGCCCGAAAATGATATTCCTAATGTTTTAAAATTATTGAACGACAGACTTTTCTCTGTCAGATCGGCAGCATTGGAGCTGATAGTTGAGCGTTCACCAATTTCTCTGAAAAATCTTCTTCCGCATCTCTTAACGGCTTCAGAAACGAAAATTCGAATTCCTGCAATAAGAGGACTTGCTTCAATTGATCCATCAGAAGCAGTTCTTCACCTTGATCGTTTGTTAAATAGTGCTGGAATGGCTTCAGACAAACAGGCAGCCTTACAATGTTCTGTTTTTCTTCCATTCAACCTGATGAAGCCGGTATTGCTGAAATTCATTGCAATTGAGAATGATCCGGAATTTTTAAAAAATGCGGGTGCTCTGATAATTTCCAATCCAGATCCGGAAATACCGTATCAACTTTGGGAGATGGCAGAAAACGCATCTGAAATTAGGAGCCAGGCGTTAAAAGATATCCTCCGGGCTGCATGTAAAAGCCTGGAAGTCAGTCAAATCCTTCCTGATTTCCATGACTATATGAAGAAACTCAAAGAATGGGTTGAAAAAAGAGAAGCTAGAAACTTCTTCCTGAAAACCATTCAGATACTTGAGACAAGAAGTTCGCTTTCCCAGGAAGAAGCGGCAAAGATAAGAAAAGCTTTAAACATGCCCCTGATTCGGGAAGTCTTTCAGCAATGTCTGGAGTGGCCTTCAATCAATTCTGAATTGCGCTGTAAGATCCTGCAAATTATAGAAGAATGCGAATTGCAGAATAAGACACTTGCAGACACTGAATCGAAATCAAAAACAGATAATAAAACAGAGTCGAAATCAATTAATCTTCTGGAACTCGAAAACAGGTATTTGATAATATCTTTGGCTTCAATGCAAATTAAAGACAAACCTCTATATGAAGAACAATTGAGGCAATTGTTGAAAAAACGTGAATTGCCTTCCGAAGTTACATCTATCGCGCTCGAAGTCGGACTTACCTTCAGGATGAAAGATTTTTGCGAGATTGCCCGCAAGCACCTATTTTCAAAGGATACGATGCTTCAGGCATCAGCAATGGAATACCTTGCCTTTTTCGACATTGATGAGCTGGTAACATATATTGGAAAATTTCTTGCCAGTGAAACGCCCAGAATCCAGGCAACTGCGTTGAAGATCCTCCAGAAAACTGATCTTGAAAGGGCGCTTTCATTCCTTTCACTTCTTTTGAGGAACAAAAATTCAGATAAAAGAGCTTTGGGACTTCAATGTCTGATATTCTTTGAATTTCCAATAATTGTAAATCTTTTAACAGATATTCTAATTGAAACTCCTTTAGCAGTCAATCTTGAGACAGCATTGTGCTTTTTCCAGGCAAATCCTTCTATTGAAAACCTTTATTATTTGTACAAACTTGAGCAGGTTAGAAAAGAAAAATCTGAAATACGAAAGACCAGGTTGGCAAACCAGTCGTTTTTACTTCAAACAGGTGTTCTGAAAGAAATTGAATTGAAATTTTTAGAATCAGAGCTTGAAAAAAAATATAAAGCACAAGAAAAAAAGAAAGAATCTCCTCCGGAATATTCAGTAAAAAAACTTTACAACTTTCCCACAAGGATTGCTGATAGAAGTTATTTATTTAAAAACTTTCAAATAGTGTTTTTCGCTTTCTGTACAATATTCTTTCTCAAGTTCTTTATTTTCAACCAATCTGAAAAAAAATCAATGCTTTCCGAAAACATTGAGAATAATTCAAAAACTTTTATTGTTTCGGGAATTGTAACTAAAATCGAAAGTCTTTTTTGCATACTCACTGAATCAGATGGAAAAGAACATAAAATTTTTCTGAATAGCAGAAAAAAAAAATATCAGATTTCAAAAGTGAATTATCTTATACCCGGAATTACAGCGTCATTTGAAATATTCCCTCAATGGATTGACGAAAAGCAGAGACTCCTGTCTAATTATATTGATTTGAAATGGATTGAAGATCTTTAACAAGGAGCAAGAAAATGAGTAATTTTGAACTTTTAAGCGAAATGAAGGATGGGATACAAATTCTGAAACTCAGTGGATACCTTGGTCCCACAGATGTTAAGAATTTCGAAAGCGAAGTTATGACAATGCTTAGGGAAAAGAAAAATTATATTATTATGGATTTTTCGAATTGTTCTATTGTTACCAGTCCGGGAATAGCAAAAATTTTGGAATTGTCCACAAAGATCGAAGAAGTTTTTTTTGGAAGACTTGCATTTACCGGACTTGACAAATTGAAAATAAGAACCTTTACAATTGCGGGTTTATTGCCTTCCATTCCAAATGAACCTGGACTGTCAGAAGCAATTGAAGATATGAAAAAAGAAATGTAAACAAAAATTCATTTTGAAGGTCTAACTGATTTTGGAGGTTCGAAAGCACTTTTAGTGCCTATTTCCAACGCACTTCCAAAACTGAATTTTGGAGGATTCCATTGAGAAAGTAAAAAATAAGGTAGAACTTTCATTGAAAAAAATGAAATTTCAACCTGACCGTTGCTTTCAGAAAAGAAAAAAGTCCAATGGGCTATCATTGAAAATTTTTCTTTCGGAAAAAAAGAGTTGATGCTTGAAGACAAGGAATTCAATTCGTTAGATTTTTTGAAAGAAATTTCGTGAAGGGATGTTGGAAACTGTTTTAATACCATGTTTTGATTGGCGTTAGTAAGAAGTTTATTCGAAGAAAATTCCTGTTTATCAATTGAAGTCGAAAATATTCTGGCTGAGGTCTGAATACCTGATTCAGGTTTATAAGCATATATACCCGAAGAGAGGCAGCCTAAGTAATCTGAAAGTTGTCCTATTTCTGCAGAAGTAATTTTCCAATCCTTATTCAAGTCTAAAAATGAGAAGAAGATTGGAATCGAAAAAGAAGATATCTCAGAAAAAGAAGTTTTCGAAATCTGTGTTCCGGAAAAAGTATCAGCAGAAATTTCAACTGCAAAGGCGTAAATGTTCGTTTTTAACTCAGCAGAAACCGTTAAAGATAATAGCAGAAGAACACAAACAAACAACAAAGTTTCAATTTTTCTTTTCACTGATCAGCCGCTGTAATAGTCCAGAATTAATCCGATTCTAATCAGTTTTTCAAAAAAAGGCAAGAAAAAATTATCTGTCGCATCTTTTGTCTGCCCTGAATTATTGAGGAGATAGAGAAAAAACAAGAATACAAATTTTTTCTGAATTTTTCCTGTCACATTTTTTTTATTTTGAAGGTTCTTCATAGTAAGAACAAAATAAAAAAAGGAGATCAATTGATTCTGTGGTTCAGCTGGAAATTGAGGATTTCAGTTTGGTCTGAATTTTTGAGTAAATAGGAGAATTGCTGCTGGAAAAAAATTTGAATTATATTTGAAATTCAGGTATTTTATCAGCCATCTGGTGATAGGGGAATTAAACTGTGAGTAGAAGAGGAATGGCAGAATATCTGGCATTGTCAGCAGTAATCGTTTTCATGATTTTTACATTTGCCGCCAACTTTCTCACCAGACAGAGGCAATGGCAAATTCACAGGTTGTATGATAATCGAATAGCCGCATTTGCTGCAAAATCAGCAGTGGAGTTTTTATCTGATCAGATAATTGAAGCCTTAAAGGAACCGGAAAATCAGGAAAAGCTACTTAGAGAAGACCTTGAACTGCCTTATGATTTAATCAAGGGTTTCGACATAGACATTTCAAAACTTACAACCATATTTGACAATAGTCCAGGATTTGTTATTACCGCAAAAGCTGATTTAGAAGCGGCAAAAGATATAGATCCAGATAATCTCAATCCGACTAACGGAGGATACGACCCTCTTGAGCGCGTGTGTCGCCTGAAATTCAAAGGAAAAATTTTCCTCGGAAATAGAGAGATTGTTTTCGAAGAAAGCCGTGAATTGAGAATAGTCAATCTGTGCCCGAATCTGCTTTCCAGGTTTACATTGTTTGTTACAAGGCCATCTTCTGGACGTTCGTACAATAAATTCTTCAATGATAAGAATGGAAACCCCGTAGATACAACTTTTCAGATTATGCCGATAGTCCTGAGGAATTCTGACCCAACTTCCCCGGAATTCCTGAACCATGATCTTTGGAAACATTCGGGATTGATATATTTTGGTGGTCCTTCAGAAGTAACATTAAATTTGACCGCAGGAAGTTCTTTGTTTGGAGAATTATTCCATTTTTTCAGAATTTTTGGGATTAATCCGCATAAAGTAACCCCTGATTTATGTTATATTCACGCAAATAATCCAAACCTGGGAAATTTTTTCAACACCTTTATAACCTCATCGAAACTGGACTCTGCTATCTTTCCATACGGTTTGCGATTCTTGCTGAGGCATTTTGTAGATGGAGTGTACGCCGTAAACAATAATGGTAAGAATCTCAATTCAGATGGTCTTCTCGAGAACGAAATTCCGAGTTCTGCCCGGGAGCCTTCAAGTTGTCTGCACCTCTTTGGTGACACGAACAACCCTTCTCCGACGATGATATTAGGACGGGTTGCACGCCGATTTCTGGATATTTCGGCAATTGTCGTTGATGTGAACAACGATAACACTCACGAAGGAATTGTCAGCTACTTGTACAATAAAGGCAAACAGTTTTCCGATCTTCCAGGGCTTCCAGCATTTATTGATTCAACCGAAACGCTGGGTGAATTCAATCACAATATTCCCCTGGATGTTCTTCAGCCGTATACATACGAAAAGATTTTTTCAACCTGGGAACAATATAAAGCCTGCACTTCTACCTTTCGGCAGGAATGTTATCTGAACAGCTATGATTATATGTTTTTTCGAAATACGGGCCTGTTAAATCAGGAAAGAAGCCTCTTTTCGCCTGATCCTTATTCGACTTCGACTGGAAAAGAGGCAAGAATTCAAAAAAACCTTCTTCTTGAACTTCCGGATGTTTCTCCTGCTTCAGGTAAATTTCCCCGAATTAACAGAACAAAAAAGCTCTTTTTTGGTAATCAAGACAGGAGCCCGTTTAACATTGTTGACAACCCTCCTTCACCTTATGTACTAAAGGGAAAAGCCGTATATGTTGTAAAAGATATTGCGGAATTCATGGCCCGCTTTGCGAGCAAAGGCAAATTTCATAACAACTGGAAAATAATTCTTGACGCTCCAGTTTTAATAAAAGGAAAAATGAATCAGACTTTCAGAATTCCATCCAGTGAAATTGAAAAAGGTGGAATAATTATCATGGAGAACGGTGACCTGACACTCTCAGGAATAACAAAGAGTTCTTCAGGCAAAGATGAAGTTCTTACAATTGCAGCACTTAACGGGAATATTAATCTGGATTTTTCCTCAGACCCCGCAAGGAATAAAATTGAAGCTTTTCTGGTGGCATTAAACGGACGTGTATGGAATCTTTCCAGGACAATTCCTGTTAAAATTAAAGGCGGAATTTCAACAAAGATTTTCCCCCCGGATTTTTCTCCGTCTGGCGGTGAAATATGTTATGATTGCAGCGCTGATCCAGTTAGCCTTAAAAGGCAGGAATACTACCGTTTCTATATTTCAGATGTTCCTGAAAGTTGAGAATTAGAGCCATGAATAGAAAAAGCACCAAAACCTTCCGATTAGGAATAACAATGTTGGGAGCTCTAATCGGATTTGCAATTCTGACTTTTTCCTTTCTGCCATTGATTGATTTAAACCGACAGTCCAATGTTAAATCACAGATTTCCTATGAAGAAATTATCGCAATAAATTCCATTTCAGAAATCTTTTCTCAGATTTATGCTATGCCTTTTCAGTATCTTCCAGCTTCTTTTTCAGCAAAGATAGATGATTCCTGGACCGTCAAAGATGCGTCTATTCCATTTAAAGCAGTTTTAAATGACAGTTCGCTTTCCAGCATTATTGGTACAAAACTCTGGATATCGCAACTTCCTGAAAAATTTGAAAGAATTCTTATCATCGAAAGCCTCACCAACACGTTAAAGAAAGTAACTCTGCGAATAAATATATCCAGCAAAAAAATAGCTGAAAACCAGATACTTGTTTCCTGGAGGCCATAGAAGATGAAAAATGCTTTTTCGCTGGTCGAGATCACAATATCAACATTATTACTTTCACTATTGGTTCTGATTATTTCAAATTTAATTCAATATGGAAGAACAAATTTTTCCAGACAATTTGAGAATTCAGAATGCAATATGGAAGCCAGTCTTATATTATCTAAACTTTACAATGATCTTGACTGTGCTGTCGGTACAACCCCTGACGATTGGAAGAGGCTGATCAATTCTGCAATCTTCTTTGCTGAAAACAATTCCATAAACATTACCTCCAGTACATCAAGCACTCGAAATTATTACTTCGATTTCAGAGCCGGCGAACTGCTTCACACTGAAAATGGACAAAAAAGCCGGCTTGGGGAAGGACGTCTAAAGGGCTTTGACCTCAAACTGCTCGGGATTGCAACAAATGGTCAGATTTATGAAATCACTTCTCCATCATCACTTCCAGTTCCATCGGAAGAGAAAATTCTAAGGGTACTGGTTAAAATAAATCTGGAGTTTCTAGTAAATTCTGAGGCTTCAAAAGATTCAGGTATTTCTAGAAATTTTTCCGTTTGTTATGCGCCCCCAATTCTAAACCGACAACTGAATTCGATCTGGAGAGGAGTTTCGAATTAAAATGAACAAACTTAATTCCAAATTTAGTTTTCTAAAATTCGCACCATGAAATCAATCATTTCTTTCTTTCAAAATATTTCTGCAGAATCTGATGAAAAACTTGTTGAACAAGCCACTCAAGGTTCAGGTGCCAGTTTTGAAAAACTAGTGCAAAGGCATTACAATTCAATTTTTCGTCTGGCTCTGTTTAAAACTGGGAACAGGGAAACCGCAATGGACATTGTTCAGGACACCTTTGTACGAGCGTTCAAGTATCTTTCCAGCTACAAACCTTCAGGGAAATTTCAATCATGGCTTTTTCAGATCACCAGAAACAAAATTCATGATTTTTATAAAGAGCAATTTAAAAGCCGGCAACTACAAGCTAGTGTTCCTGATGAAATTCTCAACAACATTTCCTCGTCGGTTAACATTGAAGAAGAGGTCGGAAGCCGTTCTGAGGTAGAGTCACTGCTCCAGGGTTTATCTGAATCTGAAAGGGAGATCATGGTTCTTCGTTTCACAGAAGGGTTGTCTTATAGCGAGATATCGCAGATTACGGGAAAAAGTGAAGCAGGACTTCGTCAGACTATATGCCGTGCTATTCGTGCTCTTGGCAAAAAGGAGAAGCAAAATGAACTGTGAACAATTTCTTGAATGGACTGTTGAATGTGACCCAACCGGCTTGGAAAAAATCCCGGATGAAATAAAGCTTCATTCTTCTAATTGCCCTGAATGTGCAACCATTTTGAATAAACTAATTTCGTTAAAGAAATTGTCCTCTTCTCTAAACCCAACATTCGAGGAAGTACAAGCTGGTACAAATAAAATCATCCAGGAAACTCGATCTCTTATATCAAACCAGGACATTTCGCTTGTCCAAAACTCACAATCTCTGGTTTTCTCCAGGTTTCTTATCTCTGCATTTTCCATGGTCGTAATTGCACTTGGAATTTATCTGACTTTTTTCCGATCTTCCGAAAATACCCCTCTCAAAAACCCTTTGCCAGTTGAACTTACACAGGCATCTAATGCTCAATTTGCAGAATTAACATCGTTTGCAGGCAAAAGAAATCTGGACCCAGCTAAAATAGAAACTTTGCAGAAAAACGACATAATCCGTCTTGGAGAAAACGGAAAGATATCCCTGTCATTTATAAGCGGAGGAAATGAAACCGGAAAAGTTGAAATTGCCGGAACTGGTCAGATGCTTACAGGTTTTCGCGGAATCAAGGTGCAAAGCGGAAATTTTCAAATCAGATGTTTTCCATCAGAAAAAAAGTTTTTGGTCGAACTGCCATCTGGATTATTATTGACCAAAGGAGCAGAAATGACTTTAAAATTGGAAAGCAATACCTGGAACCTTGCTGTGAGTAATGGCGAAGTCGAAGTGAGAACTCTTATACCCAAGCTGTCTGTAACAATTTTGAAAGCCGGACAAAATCTTACCGGTGAAGTAAAACAAATTCCGGAAAATACAAGCGAAACATCAACTTTAACTTCCGAACCAACATACTCAACGTCAACAGATACAGACGAGAAGGTTATTATACCGGAATACCGGAACCAATTACCATCAGAGGCAGTAATAGCAGAATGAATGATCAAAAACTTTTCTAACTCGAAATTGCTTGTCACACTTTTAATTTTTTAAAGGTATCTTAATTTGGAAGTGAGAAAAACCTGGAAAAAATTAAAGTAAAAATGGAGGAAAATATGAGTAAGAAAAATGTTCCGATGATGGCGATTGTAGTGGCAGTATTTCTCTCGTTAGGTTCTTTTGTGGGTGCTTCTGAAGCAACACAGCTTTCTGTGAGCAGCGAAGTAAAGAAAAGTGCCAGCGATTACAAGTTGTCCAGAGCCACTCGAATCAGTCAACAGAAGACTTTTCAGAGAGTACATGGAACGGAATGTAATGAAGAAATTCAGGTTGCTTCTGAAGATGTGAATGTTCCGGAAATCCGGGCAAGGCTTGAAGCAATTCAGAGTTTTCTTAGCGCTCAAAGATGCACTGGACAAGGATATAAAGATTTCTGGGTCAGGAATTTTCAGATGAACTTTTTACAGGGTAAAATTGCTTATTCAGAAATTTCAAAAGTTGCTAGATTTTCCATGAATGATTTGCTTGCAGCAACCATTGAAAATCTGAATTCTAATTTAAGTAAAAATCTCTATCGTGATGTTAACAAACAGGGAGACGCAGCTTTTTGGAAGGAAGCCACACAAAACGTCATCAATTCTATGAGTAAAGCTAATAGTGATATCGAAGCGATAATAAAAGTATTGCCAGCAGGTCCGAAAGTATCTGAACAGACCCTGGTAAAATATCAGTTACAAGTTGTGGAAGCCTGGCTGGGATCTCAGAATTTTTCTGGCGCCTCTGATCGTGACTCAATGATAAAAACTTATGAAGTGATCTGGTGTCAAATTGCAAATGCATCAAGGATAATCAGAAACTTAAAGAATAAGTTTTCAAATTTGCAACAGCCCTATAAACTTGTCCTGGACTCAACCTGTTCAAGCCTTGAGGCACTTTCCCCAAGTTTCAATATGAGCCAGGGAGACTCAAAATACTGGTCATCAGCCGCGTATGAAATCTGCCGAGGCTCTTCAAGATTGTCATCAGAAATAGAAAAGGTAATAAAATCTCTCTGATTTTTCGTGAAAGATCGTTTTGAAAACTCCCCCGAATGAAATTGGAAAATTTTACTTGGGGGAGTTTCTCTATTCGTCAATTATTTTTGCAATAGATGTTTTTGATTACTTCATACAACTCTTCTTTGCGGAATGGTTTGACCAGACTTGCTGAAAAACCGAATTTTGATGGTTCAGAAATAGCAGGTTCATTTGAAGAACCGCTTGCTGCTATTGCTGAAACGTTTGGATCAAGCAGCTTTAACTTTGTGAACGTCTCCTCACCACCGATTCCGCCTGTGCTGATCAGGTCAAGTATCACCAGATCAAAGCGATCAGAAGAATTCAACCTACTCTTGTACAATGAGATTGCGGCGTTGGCATCGGAAACTGTTTCTACTTTACATCCAACACTTTTCAGAAGATTTTCATAAACGATCCGGACATTTTCCTCATCGTCTATGATGAGGATTTTTGCACCACAGGTGAACTGCTCGTGCTGAGAATCTTCAACATTCTTCGCTTTCATTTTAGACGCTGGAAAAAACAATGAAAAAGTTGTACCTTTTCTGATTTCTGACTCAACAGTAATCAAACCATCGTGTTTTCTCATAATAGTGAAGGTTGTTGCCAGTCCAAGGCCTGTTCCCTCTTTTTTTGTAGTAAAGAAAGGGTCGAAAATTCTTGGCAAAATTTCCACTGGAATTCCCGGACCATTATCAGATATTTTGACAAGCACATAGTCTTTATCGCTGAGAGATAAGACCTGCTTTTTATGATTGGAAAAGTTTTCTGCAGTTACTACGACTTTGCCGTTGTTATTCATTGCCTGTCTGGCGTTAAGTACAATGTTGCCAATAACCTGACATATCTGATTTTCGTCAACATCACAAGTCCAGAGGTTTTCTGGAAAGACGTAATCAATGTTAATATTAGAGCCAACAAGAATGAAATGGGCAAATTTTTTGATGAGAGGAACAAGCGAAAGAGGCCTTTTGGACGGTGCGCCCTTTTTGGTAAATGCTGATAACTGTTGTACTAGGTCTTTCGTGCGCGCAAATACGGAAAGGGAATCAGAAATATAAGAAGCGGTTGCCGAAAGATCGTTCGATTTGCATGTCAGCTGCGCCATTTCAAGGTTTCCATAGATTGCGCTGAGAAGGTTGTTAAAATCATGAGCAATTCCCCCGGCAAGAACTCCGAGAGTCTCAACCCGCTGAATATTTTGTAATGCTTCTTCTGTTCTCCGCTTTTCGGTAAGATCGTCAATTAATGCAATAAAATAATCTGTGTTTCCGTTAAAATCTCTGGAAAGTGATATTGTAATCTTGACCCGGCGGATTTCAGGAAAATTTTTGACATTTGATTCGAAACTCAGAATGCTCTTTTCTCCAGTGGAAAGTTTTTCAAGATTGCTAAACTTAACTTCCTCAAAACATTCAGTGATTGGCTTCTGGTGAGATTCTAAATTCTGAATTCCGGTGATTTTCAGAAATCTCTGATTGGCGATCAGTATTTGTCCTTTCATGTCCAGATGAGCGATTCCGATACCAGCATTCTGGAAAATGTGGCGGAACCGCTGTTCACTTTGTATGAGTTTTTGCTTCATTTCGATTGCGTTAAGGGCGTGTGAAAGAACCAGGCGGATTTCATTTTCATTCCAGGGCTTCTTAAAATAAAAGAAAATCTGACACCGGTTAACGGCTTCGATTACCGCATCTATATCCGAATATCCGGTGAGAAGCATTCTTACAGTATCAGGAAATTCTCTGGCAACTTTTTCCAGAAACTGAACTCCTGTAATCTCAGGCATTCGTTGATCTGAAACAACGAGTGGAATTCTCTGTGTTTTGAGCAGCTGAAAGGCTTCATCTGTGTTTAACGCAATCAGGACTTCATACGTATCATGTAACATTGTGCGAAAAGCTATTAAATTCGGGCGTTCATCGTCAATGTACAAAATCTTCGGCTTTTCAGAAGAAATTTCCTTAACCATTTTTATTTCTGCCTTTCATGTAGTCGGGGTGAGGAAGCGATATGAGAAAAGTGCTTCCTTTGTTTTCAGAACTCTCAACTTCGATTGTGCCCTGGTGGTCTTTGATGATTCCATGCGAAATTGCAAGGCCAAGACCAACTCCTTTTCCAACATCTTTTGTTGTGAAAAATGGCTGGAAAAGATGATTTTTCGTTTCATCCGACATTCCTATTCCGGTATCGGAAATGCTCACTTTGAGCCATGGAACTGATTCACGCTCATCCATGGTTGTAGTAATGGTTATAGTTTCATCAGGCGAAATATCTGGTTTCGATAAAATTGCGTCTATTGAGTTGTTCAATAGGTTCATGAAAACCTGGTTCAGTTTTCCAGGCTGGCAAATCCACGACGGCAAAGATCTATAATTTCGGATAATTTTGATCTGGTGATTATAGCGGCTGCGAAGAAGCAGTAAAGCTGCGTCAATGTTTTCGTGAAGATTTATCTTTTTTGTATCGGCCTCGTCAAGTCTTGAAAAAATGCGTAATCCTTTTACGATCTCAGAAGCTCTTTCAGAGCCAATGCATGCGTTTTTTACCAGCTCATTAATTGTTTCAAATAACTCCGCTGGCGGATTATTTTCAATCCATATCTGAAGTTTCTGCCTGAAATCAATTTCAGAAGACTTTTCGAATGATTGGCAAAAGCTGATCAATTCATTTATAGGGAAAATGGTTTTTCGAAGTCCCTGAACGCTGCCGCTGATGAAATTAAGCGGGTTGTTCAGCTCGTGAGCTATTCCAGCAGTCAGTATGCCCAGAGCGGACATTTTTTCTGATTGTACAAGGTGGGTCTGTGCCAGATTCAGTTTTTTCATTGTTGATTCAAGCGCTTCATTTTTCGCCTGTAATTCAGCTTTGGCAACTGCGAGAGAAATATGTGTCTTAACCCGTGCCAGGACTTCTAGAGGCTGAAAAGGTTTTGTAACATAATCTACACCGCCTTCCTGAAAAGCTTTCAATTTCTCTGAAGTTTCAGTTGCTGCGGAAATAAAAACAATTGGTACTTCCGCTAATCTTGCATCAGACTTAAAAGCCCTGCACACCTGAAAACCATCCATTTCCGGCATATTGATATCAAGGAGTATAAGATCAGGGATTTGAAGGTGGCTTGCTTTTAAAGCTACTTTTCCGCTGATTGCCGGACGTACATCGTAACCTTCTTTTTTTAATATCGTTGACAATAATTCAAGGTTTGGAGGTGTATCGTCGATTACCAGGATAATATTATTTTTTTCAGACATAGAACCTCTCATCAACTCACTTTCTGCATCAATAGTTCCTGAATCATGTCGAAACGATAGGTCTCAACAAGTTTCTGTATGTGCTGGGTAAAAACTGGTAACGTTATTTCCAGTGGGTTTACTAATTTCAACAGTTCTTCCTTATCAAGTTTTTCAGAGGCAGAAAAAATATCTTTAACCAGGTTATCCGGGACTAATAACAATTGCTCAGAAAACTTGTCTTTAAATGGCAACTCCGAGGAGTTTTCCTGAGAATCATTATTATCTTTTTCTTCTTCATACAAAAATTCAACGTTCAGATAAAGGGTGACTTTTTCGTACAATTCATTCTCCCTGATTGGTTTTCGCAGGAAGTCATTTGCGCCTAATTGTAAAACTTTTTTCATTTGCTCTTCAAATGCGCTGGCTGAAACTGCAATTATTGGAATATCTTTTCCGCCCGGGAGTTCTCTGATGCGCTGTGTTGCTTCACAACCATCCATTACGGGCATTACAACATCCATGAAAATAATGTCCGGAAGTCGACTGGAACAAGCTTCAAGCGCTTCTTTTCCATTTTCTGCTTCGAAAAAAGTGAACCCGAATGGAGAAAGCATTTTCAGCAGAACCTCTCTGTTTGTGGATCGATCGTCGACTATCAGTAAGCGTTGAGATGGCCTGTCTCCCTTAATTCCAATAACACGTCGTGAAACTTTTTTATAAATCTGATGCGGCTGATTGGTTGAAATTGTGGCGGGAAGTACAAATTGAAAAATTGATCCTTTATTATACTCACTTTTTACAGAGATATTTCCACCCAACAGGCGGGAATATTGTTTGCTTATCGCAAGTCCTAATCCAGTTCCACCCTGTGATTGCCTTCCCTCGGCCGTTTGTTCAAAGGCATCAAAAATACGATTGATATCCTCTGTTGAAATGCCTTTCCCGGTATCTTCAACTTCAAAAATAAGATTCGCCTGATCATTATTTTGAAGGCAGTCAACTCTAAGTGTAATTCCTCCCTGGCGGGTAAATTTAATTGAATTTCCAATTAAATTCAACAAAATTTGTCTGAGTTTTGCAGAATCGGTTTCAATAAATCGTGGGACAGTTAAACTGGGTTCAAAACGAAGCCATATTTTCTTTGTCTCAGTTGCCGGACGGAACATTTCTACTATATCCTGCAATAATTCTGAGAGATCAGAAGGCTCTTTATTTATACTCACATGCCCTGATTCAATTTTCGCCATTTCCAGTATGTTGTTGATAAGCGTCAGCAAATGTTCTCCTGAGCGGTTTATAGTTTCAATATTGTGTCGATTTTCAGGTGACAAGCTCTGATCGTGCAGGATTATCTGCGCGAAACCTAAAACTGCGTTTAAGGGCGTTCTTATTTCGTGGCTCATATTTGCCAGAAATGCTGATTTGGCGGTATTTGCAGCTTCAGCCATGTCTTTTGCGCGTGAGAGTTCTGATGTGCGCTGTTGTACACGCAATTCTAATGTTTTATTGCTCTCAATAAGTTCTTTGTTCTGAGTGTCAATTGTTTCAAGCATTCCGTTGAATGCTTTTACCAGAATTCCGATTTCGTCATCAGATGACTGTACGGCTCGAACAGAATAATTTTTGTCTGATGTAACGATTTTAGCAGTTTGTGTTAAATTGGAAAGTGGTTCAGAAACAAACTTGTGAAGCTGAGCTGACAACAGAAATGCCAGTATTCCGGAAAAAAAGAGAATAAATACAGCTGAAATAAAATACTGCGTTGCAAATCTTTCCAGTTCATATAAACCAGCTTGAATGCAGATTGTGCCAATTTTTTTCCCATCAAGAAATATCGGCTCAAACAGGATAAAATTATTTGATTGAAAACCGTGCCAACTATCGTTTCTGGGTTCGGGAAACGAAATGTTTTCCATACCAGGAATTTTATATGAGGCAAAAATAGAACCATCGGAGTTATAAATACGTGCAGCGATGATTGAATCTTTGACTTTCAGGGCAGAAAGGTTTTCACTGGCAGTTTTCGGATCATCAAACAGCAGAGCCGCTGTACTTCTGTCGGCTATGAGTTTTCCAAGAACAAGAATGTCTTGTACCAGGTTATTGTGGGAATGACTTCTTTCGTTGATTATGAATGCAGAACCAGCTAGAAGAAGACCAAAAGTGCTGGTCAGCAATGTAATTAAAATAAGCTTTCGCTGAATTGGAAGGTTTTTTACGAACTGAAAAGCATCCACTTTAGTGAAGACTCCTGTGTTACTTAATTATCCTTGCGACTTCCAGAAGTTTTGCATTAATTTTATACTTGTCATTTTTCACATTTCCGAGATTAATTTCGATTTTAATCTTACCGCTATCTTTGACGAAACCTATTTTTCCGCCTCTCTTAGCAAAATCTGAAATATCGCTGACTGTCAGAATATTTTTTCCCTGAACTTTTGATAGAATCTGCGAAAGCTGTTTCTCAAGAGATTTGCTGATGAAAAGTATATGGCAATCAGGCATTTCATCAGGTTCCTTTTTGTTATACTCTACATGCAGCGGGCGGCCTTCAACTTTAGTTGTCGACAATTCATTCAAAAGATTTCCAATCGGATCTTTTCCTATTACACAAACTTTGAGAGGGCTCTGTTTATCATTTTCACTTTCAAATTTCCAGTCAATAAACTGATTGAAGTGGTAAATATAGGCAGCTTTGATTTTGGCTTCCAGGTCTTCATTTGCAAGGCATGGAAGCTGCATATTAATAAAAACAGCCAGAATAAAGCCTAAAATGAATCTGGTCATTTTTAGAAATATACTTCAACACTATAAAATGGATTGAACGCCGTCCAACAAATGATACTCAAATCTCCTCTGACTACTCTAATCTTTTAAAATTCTATATCTTTGAATAAATATTTTCAAGAAATATAATTTTCATTGATGGAATACTGCTTTTATTCTCTCCCGCTGAAAATATTATTCAAAATAGGTGAATTCACTGATTCTCAATGCAGAAAATTTCAGATAGTATCATTCCAGAAAAGGTCGAGAAGAGTTACTTTGAATGGTTTGGCAGTGACTGTGAATATCCTATAATGATGGAAATGCTATCTGTTTTTTTTTGTTGTGTCATTAAGTTTTTTTAACATTTCGGCTATTAATTTGTCTTTCTCGGCGATGGCGTTGTCTTTCTCGGCTATGGCGTTGTCTTTCTCGGCGATGGTGATGTCTTTTTCGGCAATTTCCTGTTTTGCTTCAGCTATTGCGTGTTCCAGGTCGATCAAAGAATCAAGATATTCGTCTTCTTGATCCATCATCTTTTTGATGGCTGGTGTCTGGGCAGCCTGAAGAAGTCTTCTGAATACGACTTTATACTTTTCAGGAACATCCTTTTCGTTTATATCAAGAAGGTGCCTGTCATCGGTTATGAAAGATGGGTCAAACAATGTAAGCAGCTTTTCCAGAGAATTTCTTCGGTTTTTCTTCAAAGCAGGAAGTTGAATAATCAGTGCATTGTGACTTATTCCCTCAATAAATTCATTGGTTTCTTTAATCGTTTCGCCGGTCGCCACATTGATGTAATTTCTATCAACTCTGATTACAGGAAAATTGGCATTTTCCAGCAAATGTCCGAGAATGTAAACAGGGTAAATTGGGATTCCGACAGTTCGCGATTTTGCAATAGTTTTTGCTTTCTCGACAGTGTTTTTATTGGTTTTTTGCGATTTAACCTTGTACGTATTATCAGTAGATTGGTAAGTAGATGCAATATAACGCCTGAAGCGCAATATATCATTAGGAAGTTTTGCTTTCTGCATTTCAATTATTACAGAAGTAAGGGTGCCGTCTTCTGCTTTTATTTTGGCAGCAAAATCCAATCTGAAAACAGAATATTTCACAGGCATATTATCATCAGGAATGGGCGTTTCGGTTGGTTTAATTTCCAGTTCTGCGATTTCCTTGTCCAGCATTGTAGACAAAATTATCTTCGCAATTTTTTTATCATTCAGGAGATATCTAAACACACTGTCATAAATCGGATTTGCTATAAGCATGAGATAACTTCCTCCATAAAGGGTTTCAAGGGAACCGACAACCGGAACTCTTCGAAAAAATGTTGCGCACTCTCAATGATTCGGTGAGATGGTAGACGCGACATCCTGAGAAGACACAAAATGTTCATAAAACAGGTTTAAAATATGGAATAAAACGATACTGGAGAAGATTATATCCCAAGGGATCATTTTTTTGCAAATATAATAGCCATTATTTTGAACAGCAGGCTAAACGATAAAATATGGCAAAGTGTCATTCAGAACAACGTGAGTCATCCGCTGATCGAAATGACATTCCTGATACATGTATGATTTCGGAGTTTTCAAAACCTTATCCTGACAGGAATCTTATGGAATGGATGGCAAGTCTTCAGTCTGAAAGGCTCTTCTTGCCATCTGTATAACTGGTCGAGGTTTGAATTATTGAGCAGATCCAAATGTTCAATAAAGTTTCTTTTTCGGAATTCAAAGTTTTGACATTCAGAAATGGCTATGATATCTTGCAGAGAGCTTCAATTGTTATTTTTGAAGCTGAGTCAGCAGAGGCTGATGTCTCTTTAAAAGATACAGGAGTTTCCAGAATGAAAGCTCAGTCTAAATCTCAGAATCTATCAATTCTTCTTACCGATCTGCAAGGTTATTCTGATGCAAGTTCTGCTTGTTCGCGTGAGGAAATTGTTGAGCTTATAAGAAGACACAACCAGTTAATGACTCCGGTAATAGAGTTCTATGGCGGAAATATCGTTAAAGGGATTGGCGATGCACTGCTTTGTACTTTCCCAAGTGCGACTGATGCCGTAGTCTGCGCCATAATAATTCAGTTGCTTCTTAAAGAATATAATTCCAGGCAGAAAGATGCTTTGAAGCGCATGAATCTGCGTGTTGTAATAAATACCGGCGATGTTTCGATTGAAGCAAACGACATATTCGGGGAAGCGGTGAATGTAACTGCTCGTATGGAAACCCTGGCGTGTTTTCCCGGAGGTACAATCGGAATCAGCGAATCGACTTATCTTCTGATGAACAGGAATGAAATTGTTGCCGAGAAGATCGGGCCTCAGACTTTGAAGGGTGTTCCTGAACCGGTCACTGTTTATAATATTCCGGTTGGCTCCCAGAAGTTGACGAGTATTCCCGCGAAACTACTGCAGCTTGTTGAAAAGATTATTGAAGGAAAAACACCCGCAGCAGCCGGAACGGCAAAGTTTTCAGAATGGACAAAGGAAATAAAAGGTTTCCTTAAAGAAAAAAACTGGGGTGAAAATGTCCAGAAACAAATTGGAGTAAAAGTAAACTATATTCAAAAACAGCTATCAAAGGCGCTTTCGCAGAAACCTCAGACGCTTTCTCAGACTGGAGCCATTGCTGAAGCCTCGGTTGGAAAGCGTCTCGCCGCATTTGCTATTGATATGTTTTTGATTTCAATATTGTGCATGATATTAAGCGGAACCTGGTGGATATCCCAGCGGATGCTATTCGGCAGAACAACTATTTCTGCAGAAGAATATAAGAATCCCAAATATGATTCTTCTTCCTATGAACGCGATTACGATTCGGGCAGTTCGGCTTTGTACATTCGAAAAATGGGAATTTCAGAAATGCTCATTCATTACAATGTAAAGTATCCGCTGCTTCTTATTTATTGCTATTTTTTCCTTTCCTGGGTTATTAAAAGTGCCACGCCTGGTCAGTTTCTCACTAAAACGCGTCTGATAAACGAAGATGGCTGCGAAGTCGGATTAAAGACAAGCGCTGTGAGATCAGTTATGTACGTATTTTCAACATTTTTTCTTCTTGGATTGGGCGCAGTAACAACTCTTTTTGGAGAAAAAAGGGCTGTTTATGATAAATTTACAAATACACGAGTCGTCGAAGTATTTTTATAATTCGCCGTGAGAAATCTTAGTACCCTGAAAATCGGATAAAGCGCACACTATTTCCCAAGTAATCCAAGAACAGCCTGTCTTTGGTTTATGTAGGTATAATTATAATACGCACACGTTAAGAAAAGGCGCGGTTTTTAATTAGACCATGCTTTTGGGGTTGTATTTTTTTGCTTAAAGTGTACGCTTTATACTATTTTCAGGTTAGTACAGCAAATCTTAATAAAGAGCCATTTAAGCTCCAGAATTTCTACTATGTCATTTCGACCGAAGGGAGAAATCTCTCATTTATCAGATCTCTCACATTCGTTCGAGATGACAGCTTATCGCAAAGTTAATACTCAAATTCGCGCCCGTATTTAAATTTTTGTGTACTTAGCGGATCAGTCCGCTGTCGAGGGTTATATGCTCCTGAGCAAGTTTTTTCATTTGCGCCGGGTCGTGGGATGAAAAAATTACGGTCATTTTTTTGTTCAGATTGAGATTTCTGATGACTTCTTCAATGATAACCTGGTTTTTCAGGTCAATATTGGATGTCGGCTCATCGAGAAGCAATATTCCGGGTGAACATGCAATAGCTCTGGCTATGGCAACGCGCTGAGTTTCTCCGGCTGAAAGATTGCTGCCTTCTGCATCAATAAATTCAAGCATTCCAACATTATCAAGAGATTCCCTGACAATTTTGTCAATTTCAGAAGCCGCTGTTCCTCTTATTTCCAGACCGAATCCGACATTCTTTTTAACACTTATACTGAAAAGAACCGGGTTCTGATCAACCAGAATAACTTCTTTTCTCAACGGTTGCATGAAAGATTCTCTGAAAGTTACCTTTTCTCCTTTGAAGAAAACATTGCCAGAGGTCGGTGGATCAAGGAATGCAAGAATGTTCAGAAGCGTTGTCTTTCCCGAACCGTTTGGACCATGCAATCCGTAAATATGGTTCTGTTCAATATAAAGTTCTGTGATATCAAGGATTTTTTTCCCGTTTATCGTTTTCTCTATGTTTCCGAGTTTGTACAATGTTGTCATTCCGGACTCTTTCCCTGAAACCAGTTAATTGCAAAATTGACAAGAAGGCTGATAGTCATTAGTATTAACCCCAGTGCAACCGCAAGAACAAATTCACCTTTGTCATACTCAAGCGCCATTGCTGTTGTCATTGTACGGGTAAACATTTTAATGTTTCCGCCAAGCATCATACTGATGCCTATTTCGGATACGACTCTTCCGAATGCGGCAGCTATAACCGACATTATTCCGAATTTCGCTTCTCTTAAAATTACTTGAGATGTCTGAAGCCTGTTTGCTCCAAGTGTCATTGCGGTTCTTTTGTACCTGACATCAAGCCTGCTTATTACAGATATTGTGTATGAGGTAATGAGCGGAATAATGAGTATTGTTTGCCCTATCACTACAGCAGTCCAGGTGTATAGAAGATCCAGTGAACCGAGTATTCCCCTTCGATTTAGAAATGCATAGACAAATAGCCCGATTACAACTGTTGGAAGTGCGAGAAGACTATTAAGAATGGTTATGAATAAGCGTTTCAATTTGAAATTATTCATGGAAATGAGAAACGCCAGCGGAATTCCAACAATGGAAGCAATAATACACGAAATAATACTGATTTGCAGCGATAAAAACACGATTCCGGTCAATTCGGAATCTAAATTTAATATCAGAAATGCTGCTGCTTTTATACTTTCAAAAAGAAAATTCATTATTAAGGGCTTTTAAAAGAGGCGAATTTGAACTGGAGTGTCTTTTTCGATGGTGTGAACATCTTTTTCAATGCGAAGCAGACCGGAAGTTTTGCAGAGAAGATTAACATGTGCCGGACCGTTATTTGCTGGAAAATAAACAGTCTGATCGTCGAAATCGACAGGAATAAACTCGCATCTGTCGGCTTTTTTGCGGTGGAATTTTTCTCTGAGAAGTTTCCGGGTTGTTTTCGGAGAATAAGAGTGACCCATATTTTTGTATATCAATGGTTTGACGAAGATTTCAAATAGTACAAATGTAGCAACCGGATTGCCGGGAAGTGCAAAAATGGAGGTGTCTCCGATTTTTGCAAATATAGTTGGCCTGCCAGGTTTGATAGAGACTTGTTCAAATTCAATTTTTGCGCCAAGTTTGGCAAGCGCTTCCGGAACATAATCGCAGTCACCTTTTGAGACTCCGCCGGAAATGATAATTATGCTGCATTCTTTTTGTGCAGAGGAAATACTGTTGAACAAAAACTGAGGCTCATCTTGTACGATTCCGTAATATTTGCACTGAGCGTTAATCGCCTTTGCCTGATTGTAAAGCTGCGGACCATTGCTGTCAAAGTTCTTTCCGGGTAAAATGTTCTGTCCGGGAGTTAATATTTCAGACCCGGTTGAGATTATACCTGTTGTACAAGGTTTATATGCGCTTATTTCAGAAATACCAACGGCTGAAAGAGTTGCAATTTCCTGCGGTCTGAGAATCGTTCCCTGTTTGAAGAGAAGTTCACCTGAAGCAATATTTTCACCTGTGTGGCAGATGTTAACTGCGTGATCGGTAATCTCCGGAACCATGAAACCGTCATGTTCTGATGACCGCTCATACGGAATAACTCTGTCGGCACCTTCCGGAACCATTGCACCAGTCATAATCTTAGAGCATTCGCCGGAAGAGATTTTATGCTTCGGAGGAGTGCCTGCGTATATTGTTTCAATAATCCTGAAAGACTTTGCGCTGCTTCCGCTGTGGTATGCGTAGCCATCCATTGCGCACTTTTCAAAAGGCGGAAGACAAATCGGAGAAAAAATGTCATCAGCAAGAATGCGATTAAGCGAATCAAAAACTGGAACTTTTTCGATTCCTGCTATGAAATAGTCATTTAGAATAATATTAAGTGCTGAATCCGGATCAATAGTCATAATATGTTTTTAATCAGCTGAATCTGGCGTAAATACAGATTTTCCGTGGATTTTATATTCAGAAATTAAATTACGGGTTTTCTCTGAAGTCATCCAGGTTATGAATTTTGAAACAAGATCATGTTTTACGTGAGCATGTTTTGCTGGGTTTATTGGAAGAATGGCATATTGATTAAATAGCTGAGGGTCGCCTTCATAAAGGATTTCAAGTTCGAAACCAGCATTGCTGCCAAATTTATATTTCAGATATGTCGAGCGGTCGGAAATAGTATATGCCTGTTTCTCATTTGCCATTAGCAGGGTTTTTCCCATTCCCTGGCCTGCCGAAAGATACCATTTTTCACCTTTTTTCTGGATACTTTCGATATCAGTGTCTGCTTTTTTCCAGAGTTTTCTTTCCATAATATGTGTGCCGCTTTCATCACCTCTGGAAATGAAAATTGCTTGTGCTGCTGCAATTTTTTTCATTGCATCAGCAGCATTTGCTGAATTTTTTATTCCAGCTGAATCGCTTGCACTGCCAAGAATGATAAAATCATTGTGCATAACAGGATATCTTTTGAGAGAATAGCCGTCTTTAATGAATTCTTCTTCTTTTTCTTTTGCATGTACAAGAATTGCGTCGACATTTCCATCGATTCCGTCTTTGATTGCGCCGCCTGTTCCCTTTGCAATTACTTTGACAGCGATTCCAGATTCTTTCTCGAATTGAGGAAGCAGAAAATCTAAAATTCCCGAATCCTGAGTGCTGGTAGTTGTCGACATCTTAATAAAATCATTTTCAGCGTGTAATTGTACTGATAAAAAAAACATAAAAAATGTCAGGAAAAAAGGAAAAAGAAGATTTAAAAGAACATTCAATCGAGGCTTGCTGTTAATTGTTTTAAACATATTAATGCTTTCCTTCCAATACTCTGCCTTGCAGGGCATATTCATTAAGTAAAGCTTGACAATTCTGATCTTGTCATTTCGATTGCAGGGAGAAAAAATATCTAACCCTTCGTAGATCTCTACCTTCGGTCGAGATGACAACGAATCGTTGCCGATGGCGGTCAATTAAATGGGGCGTGTGTTTTCGTATTACTTTTTTTGTGGATTCACCCCTTGTGATTTTGTGCAAAAGTGGCGGCAAAATTTTGCCTGCTCTGAAATAACATCTGAAATTCTTGTATCGCCAAGTTTGGTAAATAATATTCTGTCTGCGATGATTTTGTCAAATTCTGGCTGAATGATAATATCTGCTTTCTGAATGGCTTTTTCTGCGCCATTTTTGAATGGTTTTGTTTCATCAGCAATAAAAATGCTGAGATCATAGTTAATGTGATTGCAGATTGAGCTGCTTTCTACTATCAGATAATCTGTCTCACCTTTTTTTGCGAGTTCATTGATGTGTCTGATACATTCATCCATGCCATGAAAAAGCTGTTCGGTACGGATAGCGCTTTCTTTTCCATGGCCGAGTTTTATGCATGCAACTCTGTCTGGAAGAAGTGCTTTCGCAAGATTTCGCACCAGAGTCGTTTTCCCTGATTTGCTGGCAGAAGCTCCGACAGTGATTATTTTCATTTAAAACAGCCAAGCTGACAGGAAACTATTTTGATATTATGCGTCTGAAGAAATTCTCCGATTTCTTTCACAGTTAAATTCAACTTTGAGGCAACACGAAAAGCCGCTGCGCAGGAAATTTTCCTTTTTCCGTTTTCTTCTATTGTTTCGCTGATTATTTCTTTTTCAATTTCTGCATTCACAATGACAAACTCACTTTATTTAATGAAGGTGCATTACCGAAAAGAGGCAATATTTTGCTGTCATTTTGACCGAAGGGAGAAATCTCGCATTTATGGAGATCTCTCACATTTGTTCGAGATGACAACGAATACACCCTTTAATTAACCGCCGCTGATAAGATGTACTACATCAACAAGCGCGTTTTCAGGGACTTTGGTTGTTTCATATCTTTCACGTGGAACAAATTCCCCATTAATTTTGATTATCAGGAGGGGAAAAATAAATCTGTGCAGATTTAGCAGTTCCCGAATCGACATTCCTGCTGTGCATTCAGAGGGCTTTCCGTTAACCATAATCATATTTACAGGCGAACCTCCAACAGATAGATGAAATTTATCGACATGAACGTAACGACACTGTATGAAAATTGCCGATCGGTAACGCGCAAATACGTAAACTGTTGTCATCTCGACCGAAGGGAGAGATCTCCGAACGGCCTGCAGATTTCTCCATTTGGTCGAAATGACAGCAAAAGCCACGAATTATTGAGCAGCTACATAATTTCAGCAAATTTTCTACAGTGTCAACTTAACCGATTATTTGATTTGCGAATTCACTACTTCAAGAACTTCTGGAAAGTCAATTCCGAGTTTTTTGAGAAGATCAATTTTCGGAACACCGTTATCTGTCCAGCCACGTCTTTTGTAGACCGCATCAATGAGTTTCTGGTAACGATCTTCACGGTATTTGCGTGTAATGGCGATCTTTTCATCGGTGTTTTTCCCTTTCGGATCAACGCCGATGAGTTCTTTCATCTGCTTGTCATACAATTCCGCGCGTGATTCATACTCTTCTTTTGTAACGGGTCCAACAGAGCGATATGGCGGAACATCGTGTTCGCGAAGGCCCTTCCCCATTCTGATATTGAAGACTCTCTGGAAGTTGTACACTTTTTCTGACATCTCAATCAGTTGTGTTCGATTCAGTTCACGTCCGGTAATGCCGGCAAACAGATCGCAGTAATTCTGTACATGCTCCGGAACTTTTGCTGCTTCCATCGGGGCGTTATGGCGGTTATCTGCAGGTTCGACATCGTTCCACGGAAGTTTGCACAGTCCGTTGAGTCCAAACCAGGTTCTGAAAAGCGGAAAGTAATGGAGTGCTTCAGCTTTGTCTTCAAATGATGGAATCTGATTGTTGACCATATCCATAAAAATAAGCCAGGCTTCATCATGCTGCGGACCTTTGTTTGTGAGCGCATATCCGCCCTGCTGCGCCAGTGATTCTTTTGACATGTACTGAGAATATTCCAGTCCTTTTACTTCCATGCCGATATCATTCAGGAATTTGTAATCGCCCCAGCCTTTGTCAGCAAAAATCTTCTTGAGCTTTCTTACTCCGAGGCCGGCGATTTTTCCGAAACCTTCACCGCGAGCAATCTGGTGAAGCATTTCAATTTGTGCTTCAGCATTTCCAAATGCTATCTCCAGGCCTTCAGTGCGCTCTTTATTGAGAATTCCGCGCTGGTAGCATTCCATGCAGAAAGCAGTTGTTGTACCAAATGAAATGGTGTCAATTCCGTAAGTATCGCAATAGAAATTTGCTTCAAGCAGCCAGTCTCTGTTGAAAATTCCGCAGTTTGCGCCGACTCCGGCGGCAGTCTCATATTCCGGACCATCTACAATTACCGAGTGTCCTTTATAAGGTCCGGTCATGACGATGTGTCCGTCTGCGCCTTTTGAACAGGCCATTGAACAACCATACCAGCAGCCATCAACCGATTTCTGATTGAATCTGGCATCCCAGACCGGTGATGCAATGTTGTTGATGTCTTTGTGTTTTCCATACTGGAAATTATGAACAGGCAAAAGATCATATGCATCCATTACTTCGACCAGATGAGCTGTTCCCTGACGCCTCATGTGACATTGTTTGTCGTCATGATCGTATATTTCTCTGTGCATTTTTATGCCGGCTCTGGCGATTTTATCAATATCTGCAGGGCGATTCATGTCGCCCTTTACAGCCGGACCTCTTACGACAAGTGCTTTTACTTTCTTGTCTCTGAAAACGGTTCCAATGCCGCCTCTGCCTGCCTGTTTCAGTCTCGTACAACCGCGCCGCACGTCATACCATGAGAAATTAAGGCAGCCTATGTGTGCATGGTCGGCTCCCTTTCCTGAAGCGACAACTGACACATTTCTAAGATCTGCTTCGTTTTCAGCATATTCATGTGTAAACTGTTCTGCTGCTACATGGCTGTCAACGCCTTCTTCCGGGGCTTCTTCAAGAGTTATTTTCCCCTTTTGTCCATCAATGAAAAGAATAACTTCTTTTGTTGCTTTCCCCTGAATTTCAATGGCATCAAAGCCTGAAAATTTCATGAGCGGACCGAAGTATCCGCCGACATTCGAATCAATTGGAATCCCAGTGAGCGGTGATAAAGTCACAACAAGCGACTTTCCAGAGCCCGGATATTGTGTATTTCCGCCAAGCGGCCCCGGGCTGATAATAATATCATTCTCAGGATCATTCCACTTAGTGGTTGGTTTTATCGCGTTCCAGAGATACCAGAGTCCAAAACCGCGTCCACCAATGAAAATATCTTTCATCTGTTGTGTAACTTTCTTTTCAGAAATTTTCAGAGTTGTAAGATCAATGTGGAGAGTGCGGTTGTTATAGCCTTTATCTGGCAAACCCGGAGTATATGTATATTCTGTAAGAATTTTGTGGGCGCTTTTCATTTTGGAAATATCGCCGGTGTATGAGGTGTGTTTTGTCTGATTGTTACTCATCATTAAATCCTTTCCTTAATTAGACTGCACATTCCGTTGTGCATTCCGCTTCAGCCATGACAAGGGCTTTGTTGGGACATGCTTTCACGCAGGCGCCGCATGAAACGCATTTGAATGGTTCACGCTGTCCATCTGCACGTCGCATTGACTTTGTCGGACAAAAACCGACGCACACAAAGCAGCCTACACAGCTCTTTTTATCGATAGCCACGATTCCGGCTTTGTTCCTTTTTATGGCACCTACCGGGCAAACGTCAATGCATGCACCGCACTGGTTACAGACGTTTATTTCAAATTTTCCGCCTTTTGGCTCAACTTTGATTGCAGAAAAAGATGCATCTTCATTTTTAAAAAATGTTTTCGAACAGATTTTCTCGCATGCGCGAGTCCCATCGCATTTCACGTGGTAGTGATGAACAAATTTCATTCCTCGCTCCTTAATATTGACATTGCTGAATAATATGCAGAGTAATTTTGCCGGAAAATCAATATTAAGTCAAGGATTTCATTATTATTGCGCAAATAGTTCTTAAAATGCTATATTCAACCGGTAAATGATTTTCTGCGAGGGAAAATGGCAATAAATGCGTTTGATATTTTAACTCTTGATCTTCCCGCTTTCATCATTGGCATTGGCATTCATGAATTCGCCCATGCCTGGACAGCAGACAAACTTGGTGATTCTACGCCGCGTTCAGAGGGCCGGGTTTCTCTCAATCTTTTCAGACACCTCGACCCGCTCGGGGTTGCCTTGCCGATGATACTTTCCTACTTCGGTTCGCCGCTGAACTTCGGTTGGGGTAAGCCCGTCAGATTTAATCCGGAAAATTTCGGAAAACCAATGAGAGATTACGGCTTAACAGCCCTCGCCGGGCCTCTGAGCAATTTGCTTTTATGTATTGCTATCGGAATTTTCCTTCAGCAGTTCCCCACTTCGCCACGTCTTCTGGCTTTTGCCACTTCTTTTACTGGAAATTATTTTTTTCGCCTGCTTTTCAGAGTATTCATATTTAATATGGGTTTATTTATTTTTAACATTCTTCCCATTCCTCCGCTCGATGGATCAAAGATACTCTCGTGGCTTGGTGGCAGGAAAGTCAAAGCTTTCATGGACAGAATTCAGATTTATTCCTTCTTCATACTGATCATGTTTCTCTTCCTGAAACTGGATGAAAAATTTCTTTTGCCGGTTTTTGCAAAGCTGACATCTCTATTGTGCGGACCAATGGCAAAATACTTATTTAATCCGGCACAGTTTATTGCAGATAATCTATGAGCTGAATTAATTCTTTTTAAGATATTTTTTTACTTTTGCTTTCACGATTTCCGGGTTGATGGGTTTGAATAAATAATCAACTGCACCGACTTTGAGCCCATTGGTTTCGCTGAGGTCTTCATCAAGCGCTGTTACAAAAATTACAGGAATTTCTTTCAGGGCGTCATTATTTTTCAATCGTGTACAAGTTTCAAATCCGTCCATTTCCGGCATCATTACATCAAGGAGTATGATATCAGGCAATTCACGGGAAGCAATTTTGATTCCTTCATTACCACTTTTTGCAAAAACAATCTCGTAATCTTCTCCAAGTAGTTTTCCCAGGAGAAAAATATTTGCAGGTACGTCATCAATAATGAGAATTTTAGGTTTCATTTTCAATTCCGATTGAAAATGCCAATTTTTGTGAGATTTGTGAGGCATTTGAATAATCGAGACTGTCTATGAAGGTCTCGATTTGTCTGATTTCCGACTTAAATTCTGAGTTTTCAAGAATGCTTTGTATTTTCCTGAAATGCTCATCAGCAGAAAAACTGTTTTTATTCAAGGCATCATGGAATTCAGTAAACAAGTTTTTTAGAACAGATCTGTCTATTTCGCAAGATTTAACTTCAGAACAATTTATGGAAGATTCTCTTGCAGTTTCGTTGTTTTCATCAAGCTTTTCAATTGCTTTTATCACATTAGAGAAATTCGCTTCGAGTTTAGCAAAAATATTGTTGTAATCAGATTGCTCTTTCAGTTTCAACAAATCTTCGAATTCCTGAGCTGTTTTGTAAAGGATATTGGCGGAAATATTTCCGGAACATCCCTTCAGGCAATGAATTAATGTTGAAGCTGCCTGATAATTCTTATTCTCAAGCGCTGCACGTATTTTTTCGACTACATCAGCGAAGTCATTCCTGAAACTATTTAGAATTTTTGCGAAGTGGCTGGTATCATTTCTGATACGTTTTAATGCATCTTTCAGATCAATTACATCCAGAACTGTAGAAAATTGTTTGCGTACAATCTCGTAATCTATTGAATGTTTGGTGGTTATGTTTATTGGTGCATCAGTTGCTGGTCTGATCCATTTTTTCAACATTGAAAAAAGGCTATTCGGATTGATTGGTTTGGAAAGATAATCGCTCATGCCTGCTTCAAGGCATCTTTCCCTTTCTTCTTTTATTGCGTGGGCAGTCATTGCTACTATCGGAAAGTTCCTTGATTTAGCTCTCATTCTTATTCTTTTTGTTGCTTCATATCCATCAAGAAGTGGCATTTGAATGTCCATGAAGACAATATCGAGATTCTGTTCGATCGTCAGGAATTTTTCTACTCCAATAGCTCCGTTCTCAGCGATAACAACTTCTATTCCAACAGCTTCAAGCAGACCGCGTGCAACTTCCTGGTTGATTTTGTTGTCTTCGACTAATAGTGCTTTTCTGCCGAAAAAATAATTTTCTTTCCCTTCGAAATCGTCGTGAAATCGGATTTTTCCCGTCTCGGAAAATTTCTGGCCGAAAAGAGTCATAATAGTATCAAAAAGAACTGAAGGTTTGACAGGCTTGGTGAGAACAGCGCCAATATCAGAAGCTGCTGATTCGCTGAGAATCTCTTCGTGTCCAAAACCTGTTACAAGTATTACATGAGGAAATTTGTCTGTACAAATTTCTCTTAATATTTTTTTCGTGGTTTCACAACCGTTTAATCCGGGCATGTTCCAGTCAATAAGAATGAGTTCATACATTCCTTCAGGTGATTCCATGGAAAGTTGAAATTTTTTCAATGCTTCGTATCCGTCAGATGCGGTATCAGCTTTAAAGGAAAAGACTTCTAGCTGGGATTTCATTATTTCGCGGCAACTCTTGTTGTCATCAACTACGATGGCACGCATTCCACGAAGGTTCTTTGGAAAATCTTCACATGGGTGGGGCTTCCTTTTACTGAAAGGAAAATCTACCTGGAAATAAAATTTGCTTCCTTTTCCGGGGCGGCTTTCTGTCCAGATAGAACCTCCCATTTTTTCTACCAGCGCTTTGGCGATACATAACCCGAGGCCTGAGCCACCATATTTTCTGGCGGTCGAAAAATCCAGTTGGCTGAAAGATTTAAACAATCGTGATATTTGTTCCTGCGTCATCCCGTTTCCAGAGTCTTTTACACAAAATTGAAGTGAAATCTTTTCACTGCCTGCTTTTGAGGTACTTGATTGGATGGAAATGATAACTTCGCCATGATCTGTGAATTTGACAGCGTTATTTGTGAGATTTATGAGAATTTGTCCGACTCTGATCGGGTCTCCTATCAAAATTTCTGGGAGACAAGGTTCCAGATCGAAAAGAACTTCCAGACCTTTCTGTTCGGCTTGTATGACAATCATATTTGCAACACCGTCAAGAACTTCATCAAGCGAGAATTCAACAGATTCGAGATCCAGTTTTCCTGCTTCGATTTTCGAAAAATCCAGAATGTCGTTGATTATTCTCAGCAGTGAATTTGCTGAGAAAAGTATTTTATCGAGATAATTTTTCTGTTTAGGGTCTTTTTCGGATTTAATTGCAAGATAGCTCATTCCTATTATTGCATTCATTGGAGTACGGATTTCGTGGCTCATGGAAGCGAGAAAATCGCTCTTTGTACGATTAGCTTTCTCGGCTGCTTCCTTTGCAAGCTTTGCTTCCTGTTCCGAGTGCATTATCAGATCTTTTGATTTCTGTTCGCGATCAAGGAGTCCTTCGAGCTTTTGAGCCTGAGAAAGCCAGACCTGTTCATTGACTTGTATATATTCCTCAAGTTCGGTTATCTGGTCTTTTAATGCTTTGATTTCAGCTAAATAAGTTTTTTCATCCATCAATTTTTATCCGGTAATTCTTTGTTGAAAATCCTGTTCAGATGCATTTGCTGATTGTGTTTGATTTTCGAAAATGACTCCAGCACTGAAGGGCATAACAGCCATTTTGACGCTTAGTGCTAAAGATTTGAAGAGATCCGCAATTTCATGTGAAATGTGTATTTTTGAAAACATGATTACAGCAAAAATATCTCCGGATGGCAATACACTGCCAAATCCCAATACTGATTTTATGCCGTATGGCTCAACAAAGGTTTTCTGGGCGGGTATGATTGGGCTGCCAAGGGCATCAGACACATGGAAAACGTTATATGTTTTTTGCTCCAATTCCAGTATCATTTTTGGATTTGGCCGTAATACATCACTAACTTTCAGACCAAACTGGTTGACAAGCTGAGAAATCATTGGGAATTGTATGACAAATTCTTCGTTTGGAAGCGGAATCGCCTTATGTCCTGCAGAATTTTTCCGTGAGTTCCAGTTTGGATTCTCTCCGGCAGATGCAAGCAGAGTCAGACATTTCATTTCAGACGATACAGAATGGTCTTTGAGAATAGATTTGGCTGATTCACGAAGTTCCGGATCAAGGGTTCCAAAAGGGTGGGTCTTGAAAAAACGAACCAGCGCAAAGGCTTTGCCTGTTTCAGTTGAACGAGTTGTAAGATTGTCATTCAAACAATTAACTATACGTCGAGCGGCTTCTTCCATGCTTTTTGCATTTGTTCCAAGACGGCGAAGAATAGAGCCTAATTCAATCAGATCGCTCATTTTGAAATTAGAAAAATCATTCATCTGAATATTTTCCTTTCTTAAGTGCCTCATCAAGAATTAATCTATATTTTTTCTGGAAAAATTCTACAGTAATTTTACTGATTTGACAAGTTTTTTGTCGAATCAATTATCAAATCAGCTTGCCGATGTGAATTTTGAAACATCAAATTCAAAAGAAATTTATGTGATGATTTTCGGAGTTTGTTTGTGTTATTATTCTTCATGGAAATGCTGAATCTTTTAAAGCTAAAGTGAAATCTTTTTTCCTGATTATAAGGACTTTTAACTCCCAGCTGCGCCTTATTCTTTGCGCTCAGGCGCTTGTTGGCCTTGGCATGGGTGTTTTTACTGTCTTGCTGAATATATATCTCAAATCACTTGGACTTAACGAGGGCACTATTGGACGTCTTCTTGCTGCTCAAGCGCTTTCGTCTGCGATAGCCTCTTTTCCTTTCGGACGATTGGCTGACAGATATTCAAGAAAAGCTGCATATATTTCCGGAATATCGCTTCTTACTTTTGGTTTTTTCATTGCCGCTTCTGTTGAGAAACTTGATTATCTCTGGTTTGCCGCAATAATAAGCGGATGCGGAAATGGAGGGCTGACAGTTTCAGTTTTGCCGTTTCTGCAGGAAAACAGTCGCAGAAGACAACGAACATATCTTTTCAGTGTTAATTTTTCAATTTCTCTTTTTATGGGAATCCTTGCAGGTTTTATAGCTGGCTGGCTTCCGGTTATCTACTTGAAATTTGGATTGGCAGACTCTCTTCAGAATCCAGTTATCCTTCGCGGAACGCTGTTTGCTGCAATTGTTTTTCTTGTTGCCAGTCTGATACCAGCGTCCAGGATGTCTGCTGAAAAAATTGAAATCAAAACTGATGTTGATCCGGGAAAAACAGATGTTGTAGCACGTGCACCCTGGCTGCTGATTTCCAAATTCATGATAACATATTCACTTATCGGATTTGGCGCCGGTCTTATTGTTCCATATTTCAATCTGTATTTTCACGACTGGACAGGCGCAACGGTTCCGCAGATAGGTATGGTATTTGCTATAGGACAGCTGGGAACCGCACTTGGTGGAATTTTTTCCCCATGGTTTTCAAAATCAATCGGATTAACAAACAGCGTTGTTCTGACAGAGTTTCTTTCACTTCCTTTCATGTTGATAATGGCTTACAACCACAGTCTTATTTTGTGCGGCGCCGCCTTTTTCTTTCGCGGGGCATTCATGAATATGGCGATTCCAATCAGGCAAAGGGTTCTCATGGAGAGAATTCCCCCAAAATTCAGAGGTCTTGCCTCAGCATCAGAAACCGCCTCCTGGAGCGTTTCATGGGCAATATCAATGATGGTATCAGGTGATATGATACAAAATCTGGGTTATGCTTTTTGTCTTCATACAACTTTTGTTCTTTATCTTGTTTCAGCACTTCTTTACTGGTATTATTTCAGGGAATGATTAAGGGCGGAACATGCACTGGCAACCCTTGATTCCCGAATGGCATGAATGGTTAAAAGTACAATTGCAAATTATAAGGTAAAATTTAAATATGAGACTGATTAAAAAGATCGCGAAATTAATGGTCGTTTCTCTCGTTGTTCTAACCTCATTTATTGGTGCATGTTTGCTTTTTTTTATTCAGCCTTTTATTGCACGTCTTTTTTTGCCTCTTGCGGGCGGCAGTCCAACATTATGGAACACCTGCATGATGTTTTTTCAGATGCTGCTTCTGGCTGGCTATACTTTTTCGCATCTTAATTCGACTTTTCTCAAGTCTGCCAGATCCATGTTCCTTTCCTGGTTGATATTTGCATTGCCTCTTTTATCACTTCCGATTGTTTTCCCGGAAATAATTTCAGGAAATGATACAGGATCGGTCTGGTGGTTTATCGGAGCTCTTTTTTCAACGGCCGGACTTCCGTTTTTTGCTCTTTCAACTGTGTCTCCAATATTGCAGAAATGGTATTCTGACAGTGGTCTTCCCGGAGCATCTGATCCATATTTTCTTTACTCAGCCGGAAATCTCGGAAGCCTGACCGGTCTTCTTGCGTATCCTCTTGTTGTCGAACCGTTTTTTGGTCTATCGCTTCAAAACATTTATTTTTATTATGGATATATTGTGTTTTTTGCTGCAATAACTCTTTCTGCGCTTATCCTGCTGTTTTTTATCAGAAGAAATATTCCGGAAGCTTCAGAAAAATCAATTAAATTGCCGAAAAACACTGCCAAACCTTCTGTTTCTTATAGCCATTTAGATGCTCTCAAATGGGTAGTTCTGTCATTTATTCCATCAACTTTGTCACTTGGAATAACACATCATATTTCATCAGAAATTGCGCCTGTGCCTCTTTTCTGGTCTGTACTGCTCGCTCTTTATCTGCTGTCATTTATTATAGCTTTTTCACCGGGAATCAAGCTGAATCTCTCTGCTTTGAGCCGTCTGATTGCTTTATTCATGACAGTTCTTGTGTTTGCTTTTCTGCGGCAGTTGAACGAACCCATTTTTGTTATTCTTCCTGTACACATTTTGGTGTTTTTCCTTTCAGCCATTCTGTGTCATCGTATGCTTGCTGATCTTCGCCCTCCGACATCTGATTTAACAGCATTTTATCTGTTTATGTCAATTGGCGGTGCGATGGGTGGAATCTTTAATACACTTCTGGCGCCAATGCTTTTTGATTCGATCCTTGAATATCCGCTGGCACTTGCCTCTGTTTGCTGGCTTCTTCATCATTATTCGGGAAGCAAAATTTTCGGTTCAGGTTTTAAAATTGAAGTTGTACCATTTCTGCTTTTTTTCTGGATGTTTACAGTGAGAACGGTTCTTGGTGATCGAGATTCTACAGATTTGCTTCAGTTGGTTTTCAGAAATATTATTCCTTCAATTGCTGTTTTTCTGGTCTCATCACATCGTTCTGCATTCTCATTGTCGGTGCTGGTTTTACTTTTTACCGCCTGTACAATTCCGTCGCCTCAGGGAACAACTGTTCATGCTGAACGTACATTTTTTGGAATACACAGAGTTACGTTGAGCCCGGACGGAAAATTTACCTGCCTGATGCATGGAAATACCATTCATGGAATTCAGGCTAAGGATGTTCAGGATTCAAAGGTTCCAGGTTTGTACTATCACCCGTCAGGTCCGGTTGGTGATGTTTTTCAATTAACAGAAAGAGATATGCCCAGACAGGTTGGTGCAGTAGGTCTTGGTGTTGGATCTATTGCAGCTTACGGAAAGAAGGGTGACTTTTTTTCATATTTCGAAATTGACCCGGCAATAGTAAGAATTGCTGAGAATATCAGCTTTTTCACTTATCTTTCAAAATCTCATGCTGATAACAGATTTGTTCTCGGTGATGGACGATCTTCGTTGTCAAGAGAGCCTGAGTCTAAATTTGACATGCTGATCTTTGACGCTTTTTCATCTGACTCAGTTCCAATGCATCTGTTGACTGAAGAAGCGTTTCGATTATACTTAAAACGTCTTAAAAAAGACGGTATTATGGCGTTTCATATTTCAAACAGATACATTTCTTTTGAATCAGTACTTGCAGCAACTCTCAAGAGTGCAGGTTTTTCAAGCCTCATCAGAGTGGATAGCTATGTTACCGAAGCATCAACAAGACAGGGAAAAGCAGATTCAACCTGGATGGTAGCGGCAGAAAATGAAAAGACGCTTGAAAACTTCCTGAAAACCAAACGCTGGCAGAAACCAATAATACAACCATCCCAAAAGATCTGGACAGACGACTTCGGAAGCCTTCTCAGCTCATTCGAATTCTGATCTGAGACAGAACAAAAGAAACTGATTTTTAACCACGCAATACACGGAAATACACGGATTTTAAAATTTTTAAAGGGAAAAATATAATCATTGTGAACAATCAGTTAACATATTCACACTCTTGAAAATCTGCGTAATCTGCGGACAAAAATCTTTTCCTGTCTTTTCGAGACTGTAGCAATGTTGCTGAGCAGATAAAAAAAACACGATTTTCTCTCTGCTTTTCTCTGTGCCTCTGCGTCTCTGCGTGAGATATACCTTTTCTTCAGCAACGTTGCTACAGTGCCGTCTTTTCTCGTCTTTTCTTTTTGTTGGCGGATTATTGAGTCGATAGCTTACTTTTCAGTGCTGGCGAGTGAGTGTTCGCGGAAGATGCGGAATTCAATGTTAGGCCACTCTTCCATCGTTTTTTTCAGAAGCCAGAGGTCTGATACCAGAAGTGTAAGGTGATCCTCGGCATCGTAAGCCATTTTAGACTGGTGCCGGCGAGTAAATTTATCGAGGTCTTCTTTGTTGTCGCTTACCAGCCAGCGTGCAGATGCAAAATCGACCGGGTTATAAGAAGCTTCAACTCCATACTCATCGCGTAAACGGGACATGGTGACATCGAACTGCAGCGCTCCAACTGCGCCAAGGATGTACTCACTTCCGTTCAAGAGCGGGCGGAAAACCTGTACAGTACCTTCTTCTGTGAGTTGCTGGAGCCCTTTTTTCAGTTGCTTTGCTCTCAGCGGATTTCTCAGAATCACCTGTTTGAACAGAGCCGGGGCAAAATTTGGAATGCCGAGATACTGCAGCGGTTCCTTTTCGGTTATAGTGTCACCTATTTTTAGTGTTCCGCGGTTGTGGATACCGATTATATCGCCAGGAAAGGCTTCTTCAGTATTGGTGCGGTCCTGGGCCATGAAGATTGTAGCATCTTTTATTACCATTTCCCTGCCGACTCTATGGTGCATGACTTTAATTCCACGATGGAATCTGCCTGAACAGATACGCAGAAAAGCAAGTCTGTCGCGGTGTGCCGGGTCCATGTTTGCCTGAATTTTGAAGACAAAACCAGAGAAAGCTTCTTCCTGAGGTTCAACCATTCGTGTGGCTGTTGCACGTGGTTGAGGCTGCGGAGCCAGTTTGATTACTGCGTCAAGCAGTTCTTTGACTCCGAAGTTGTTCAGGGCACTTCCGAAGAAAACTGGAGTCTGATTGCCGCGCAGAAATTGCTCAAGTTCGAATGGATTCGCAGCACCACTAAGCAACTCAATGTCATCGCGCAGATCGCTTGCCTGGCTTTTTAAAAGTTCGTCAAGCTTTGGCGAAGACAGGTCGTGTATGGTAACGATATCCTGCGGTCGGGTCTCGCTGCCGGCCTGAAACAATCGCAACTCTTTTTGAGCCAGATCGTAGACACCGCGAAAGCTTTTCCCCATGCCGATTGGCCAGGTAAATGGCACACATTCTATCTGAAGAGTGTTTTCGATGTCGTGGAGAAGGTCAATCGGTTCGCGACCTTCCCGATCAAGTTTGTTAATGAATGTGATTATCGGAGTATTGCGGATGCGGCATACTTCCATCAGCTTTCGAGTCTGGGTTTCTACACCTTTGGCGCCATCAATGACCATCAGTGCGCTATCAACAGCAGTCAGAACACGGTAGGTGTCTTCCGAAAAGTCCTGGTGACCGGGTGTGTCGAGCAGATTTATTTCTGCATCGGAATAGTGAAATTTCATGACCGAGGTGGTTACTGAAATGCCGCGTTCCCGTTCAATCGCCATCCAGTCAGAAGCGGCGAATTGTTTCGCTTTGCGTGCTTTAACTGCACCGGCCATTTGAATGGCACCGCCAAAGAGCAGCAGTTTTTCGGTAAGGGTTGTCTTGCCTGCATCCGGGTGACTGATAATGGCGAATGTGCGTCTTCGGCTGATTTCATCATTGTTTCTTATTGTCATTTTTTTCGATTCTTTCTCTGGCCATGAATAAGCAGCACTTATCGGCTCTCTGTCAAGAGCTTGCTGCTGCTCATGTATATTATCTTTTTTTGTGCGGGAGTTCAACTTTTTTTTCTGATTATGCTGAAGGAAGTTTCGCGTATTTTCAGGTTTTCAAAACGATAATTCAGTATTCATGATCACTTCATAGAGTAAGTTGTTTTTTGCTTGCTCGTATCTTCATATTCTTCTCAATAATCATGGGTAACTTTTTAATTGGAACTGCTTATTCCCATGTCATCTCGATCGAAGAGAGAGATCTCCGCAGGTTTTGAGATTTCTCCCTTCGGTCGAAATGACTGCAATGAGCGGGAAATTTCCCCGAATTATCGAGCAGATACATATCTTTTCAATAAAATGCATCATGAATACCCTTTTCCTGCAATTGATCTCAATTGCAAAAATTAGCTGATATAAATATTACATTTTATGATAATATTTCGTAATAAGTTTGTAGTTAAATAAACGGAGGGAAAAGAACATGAAAAACATTAAAATGTCTATGCTAGTTGTTTTAATTGCTCAGTTGCTTTTGACTTCTTTTGCATTTGCAGCAGCAACAACAGATCCGTATCTTCTTCAGGCGGTAAATCCGGTTGAAGAAACTGATCCTGAAACTGGTGAAATTCGCACACAATATTATTTTGATGATGGCTCTCCATCATGGGCAAACCCTGATATTAAAATCTTCCCGTCAACCAATCCACGCCAGAATATTACCGGGACCGAGCTGATAAAAGGTCAGAAATATCGCGTTCAGAGTACCGTTTACAGCAACGGTTTGGGTGTTAAGGACGTAAATGTTGTTTTCGGAGTTGCTGAATATGGTTCCGGTGTCGCTTTCAGAGAAATCGGAAGAAAAGTAGTTAAATTGCGTGCAAATGGCAAAGTCAACACATCAATTGACTGGACTTGCGATGTATCAGGACACTTCTGCATTCAGGTAACACTCGAATGCTCTGCCGATTCGAATACAGCAAACAACTGGGCACAGCACAATTTCGAATCTCAGGAAATAGCTTGGGGAACAGCGATTCCTTTCAAATTCCTGGTCGGAAATCTTCTTAACAACGATGGTACAAGAGTGACAGCAGATCAGGTCGGTGCAAAAGTTAGAGTTGTCTGCCGGAGAAAATGGTGGTTGAAAAAATATAACGGAGCGCCGCCGACAGAAGATCTCAGAAAAAAACTTAACGATGGAACTTTGATTGAATATACTCCGATTACTTTTAACCTTCCTGCTCAGGGAAGCCCTCAATTAATCAGCGGTTCGGTGACTTTTACTCAGGCAATGCAAGAATACATGGACCCGGGCTCTTATGTTGATATCCTTCTGCAGCCGGTTACTTCACAAAAAGTAAAACTTCAGGGAATTACAATCAGATTCAAAATTGGCGGAACCAAAGACAAATTGCCGAGAAATCCAAACAGAACACCAAGTACTACCTCAGGTGGTGGAATGTAATAAAATCAGATACTGAATATTTTAAAAAGCCTGCCTCAGTAAGGCAGGCTTTTTACTTGTCAGAAGGTTCTTACATAAAAGCACATTAATGCTTTAATGTTGGTTTTTACATTAATAATATTTGTGTAGGGCGCAATTCATTGCGCCGGAATACTGTATTGATTTCTTGTTCAATCGTTCAAAGCAAAACAATATTTTTTTCTTTCAAAACATGTTAATATAGATTGGGTTAAAATATAAAAAAAAATAGAATTACTAAATAAAAGGGGTATTTAAATTGAAAACTTCAATCAGGCGTCTTTGTGTAGTTTTTCTTCTTCTCATTGCGTTGCCCGGATTTTGCTATCTTCCGGTGGGTCAGAGTAATTATTTCGAAAAAAAATCGACTCTGAAAGAACCTTCTGAATCAGTTTCTACTCCTGACAATGAACTGCTTTCTGCCGTTGTTAATCTTCATAAACGCTCAAATACCGTAGATCGGGTATGTTTTTCTTCTGATGGAAAGAGATTGACCAGTATTACCGGTGATTTCACTTTTTCGGGCTCTCCAAAGGATATTGTAAAAGATTTTCTGAGAGATAATAATTCTCTTTTGACTGGCGAAGAAAATTATGTTCCCTCTGAGCTGGAAATAATTGAAAGCGGAAATTCCACACAATTTCCTCTCGTTCCTCTCAAAATAACTTGTCAGGAGCGATTCAACGGTAAAAAAGTATTGGGATCAGCCGTAGACTTTCATTTTGACAGTAAAAACGCACTTATTTCCATAACCGGCTCTTTTTTAAATTCCGGAACCCCTGAAAATAAGATTGTTCTCTCTTTTGGTGAAGCCATTTCAGCAGCACGGAAATATATTAATGTGACTGAAGAAAGAGTTGCACCGTCAGCAGAATATGTTATTCACACTGATAATTCCGGAACAAGGCGCTGGGCAATTGCAGTTGAACTGGCTGCATCCGAACCTCTGGGCGACTGGAATGTTGTAATTGATGCTGCTGATGGAAGTGTGATTTCGATGGTAAATCAAATGTATGCACTCGAAGGAAAGGGTTCAGTCTACGTTTCCAATCCTCTAAGCAGCAGCCCGACAGTCGAAATTCTCCCCTACCTGTACCCGAAGGTGCTCGCCGGAAGCTATTCTTACGCCGTCAATGCAAAATGTCTGTCAGCAACCAGTCCTGAGAATATTTATGTTTTTGAACCGAATAATATTCATTTTGATGAAGTAAATGTTTATTATCACACCAATGTAGTACATGAGTTCTTTTCGAAATTTGGATTCAATAAGCTTGATTTTTCGCTCTGGGGAACAGTTCATTTCCGTGTGAGGGACAATGCTTTCTTCAGCACGAAAGAAAAAAAGATGTATTTTGGAGATGGTGAAACGTTCAATGATTTTGCACTTGATGAAACAGTAATTTATCATGAATATGCCCATGGTGTACTAAATGAAATTGTGTCTCTTTATAATATGAAAGAATCGGGGGCAATTAATGAAGGACAGGCTGATTATTTTGCTGGAAGCATGATTAACAGCAGCAAAAGTGGCCGCTGGATTGTCGCGAAAATGGGACTTGATTGTCACCGCAATCTCGAAAATTCCAGGCATTATCCGGAAGATATAAAAGACGAAGTTCATGAAGATGGCCTTATCTGGGGCGGATTCCTGTGGGATCTTGGAATAGCGCTTGATCGGGATATTACTGACAATCTTATTCATAAGAGTTTCTATTATTTGAAAGCTGGTGATCCGACATTCGCAGATGGACTGACCGCGCTTATTTCTGCCGATAAAGCACTTTATCGTGGCATAAACAGCCGACTTATCCTGGAAATTGCCTCAAAACGAGGTATCTCCGCTTCTTCGAAGCGATCGATTGTAATGAATAAGAAAGATATCAGCAGTCTGATTACTTTTTCTGAGATTCATAAAGACTGATTCTGAATGTAAAGTTCTATTACAGTGGACTTTCGCATATTATCAGACTTTGAATAAAGTCTCATTAATAAGCTGTTATTCAAAAAAGTGCGAAAGTTCGCTTACGGATAGTCAGACTGTGGAAAAGGATTATTGCTCTATTTAGACAGATTATGAGTCGTTTTTTTTGGTTTTGTGTTATGAAAAGTAAAATTTCTCAGAGGAAAAGCTATGCAGAAACCAATGGAAATTCTCATTGTTGATGATGAAGAATCAATTCTTTATACACTTGAGACTGTTCTGAAAAAAGAGGGATACAGCATCCGGAGCGCAAAATCGGTCACCGATGCTCTTGCGAGATTGGATGAGAAGCCGGCAGATCTTATTATATCAGATGTCACCATGCCCGAACGATCCGGACTGGATCTCCTTGATAACGTAAAAAAACGTGATCCGGAAAACCTTGTAATTCTTGTTACCGCTTTTGGCTCTGAAGCGCTTGCCGTCGAAGCTATGAAACGCGGAGCATACGATTATCTTCCAAAACCTTTTGCCAATGATGATCTGAAGATAACCGTCAGACGGGCACTTGAAAAACGCATCCTCAGACGCGAGAATGTAATGCTGAAAGAGCGTCTGCATGAGCGCGAATGCCTTGACAATGTCATCGGTAAAAGCGAAAATATGCAGAGAGTCTTTGAACTTGTTGAAAAGGTCGCTGAAACAGATGCAACTGTACTCATTACAGGCGAATCTGGTACCGGAAAAGAAGTCATAGCAAATGTTATCCACGGACTAAGTCTGAGAAAAAGTGAAGCTTTTATCCGCGTAAACTGTGCCGCTCTTCCTGAAACGCTCATTGAAAGTGAACTCTTCGGATTTGAAAAAGGTGCATTCAGCGGAGCTGTTTCCAGAAAACTTGGAAAATTTGAACTGGCAAATAAAGGTACCATTTTCCTTGATGAAATCGGAGACATGTCACTTACAACTCAGACTAAAATTCTTCGCATTCTTCAGGAACGCGAGTTTGAAAGAGTCGGCGGTCAGGTGCTTTTGAAGGTAGACACCCGTGTTATTGCTGCAACAAACAAGGATCTCACAAAGGCCATTAAGGAAAATGCATTCAGGGAAGACCTTTTCTACAGACTGAATGTCGTCAATATTCATCTTCCGACTTTACGCGAAAGAGCTTCTGATATACCGCTTCTGGTTGAATTCTTTGCCCGCAAATTCTGTGATAAATTCAAGAAGACTTATCGTCAGTTCTCTGATGCGTTCATGAATCGCCTTGTAAAATACAGTTGGCCCGGAAACGTAAGAGAACTGCAGAATATCATCGAAAGAGTTATTATTCTTGATGATGAAAAAATGCCCAACGAATCTGTAGAAGCCAATCTTCAGACTGATAAGCCATCCTCGGCCCTTGATGAATCCCTTCTTTACGATAAGGTTTTCGCACTTCCATACAGAGAAGCAAAAGAAATTATTGTGAAAGATTTTGAACAGAAGTTTTTCAAAAACATTCTTGAACGTACAAAGGGAAATATTTCAAAAGCTTCTCTGATGTGTGGAATGCACAGAAAGAATCTCTACATGAAACTTAAGGAAGTTGGACTTCTTATTAACGAACATCGCGAAAATGAATCAGGCCAGGAGGATCAGGCATGAAAGAAGATTTTAAGTGCGCTTTTCAGGGTCTTTCTGAGAAAGAAGCAGAAACCATTCTTAAAACAGATGGTCCGAATGAAATTCCTTCTGCAAAAGGAAATGGCCTTCTCCATATTGCCCTTGAAATACTTACAGAGCCGATGTTCCTGCTTCTGGTCGGTTGCGGCATTCTTTATCTTATTCTTGGAAGCATTGATGAAGCCCTTATGCTGCTCGGTTTTGTCGTTGTAATAATGGGTATTACATTTGTTCAGGAAAGAAAAACTCAAAGAGCTCTCGAAGCATTGAAAGATCTTTCCAGCCCCAGAGCTTTTGTTATTCGCGATGGAGTAAGAAGGAAAATAGCCGGCCGCGAAGTTGTAAAAGGAGACCTTATTGAGCTGTCTGAAGGCGACAGAGTTCCTGCAGATGCAGTACTTCTTGAGAGTACCAATCTTTCAGTGAATGAATCTCTTCTTACAGGTGAATCTGTACCTGTAAGAAAAGCCGGTGCCAATTTTGAAGCTGCATCCGAAAAAATGACTTCCGGAAAACCCGGCGGCGATGATACACCTTATATCTTTTCAGGTACTCTTATCGTTTATGGCCGAGGTTTGGCAAGAGTTACAGCGACTGGAACACATACCGAACTCGGTAAAATCGGTAAGTCACTTGGATCAATAGAAGAAGAAGAAAGCGGCCTGAAAAAGGAAATTGATTCACTTGTAAAAAAGTTGTCACTGGCAGGTTTTATCTTGTGCGTTATCGTGGTAATAGTTTATGGAATGACCAGAAATGACTGGTTGAACGGCTTCCTTGCGGGTATTACCCTTGCGATGGCAATGCTTCCGGAAGAGTTTCCTGTTGTACTTACTATTTTCCTTGCTCTTGGAGCCTGGCGAATTTCACAAAAACATGTACTTACGAGAAGGGTTTATGCTATTGAAACTCTTGGCTCGGCAAGTGTTCTGTGCAGTGATAAAACAGGCACTATTACACAAAACTGTATGAAACTTTCAATGCTCTGGGAAAAAGGTGGATTTTACGACCTTAATACGAATGAGAAAAGTGAGATTCCCGAAAGACTGCATGAATTGATAGAGTTTGCGATTCTCGCAAGCCAGCGTGACCCTTTCGACCCGATGGAGAAAGAGCTTCGGGACGTCGGAAAAAAATACCTTTCCAGCACAGAGCACCTTCATGACAACTGGACTTTGCTGAAAGAATATGCTTTATCAACAGAGTTACTCGCTCTTTCACACGTGTGGAAATCTCCCGATGAAAAAAATTATGAAATAGCCGCTAAAGGTTCGCCTGAAGCTATTTTTGATCTGTGCCATCTCGATAAAGAAAATCGTGAACGCTACGAAAAGATTGTTTTGGAAATGGCAGATAAAGGTTTAAGAATACTCGGAGTTGCCAGTTCTTCTTTTACTCACGATCCACTTCCAAGTATTCAGCATGATTTTACCTTCCGATTTCTCGGGTTCATCGGGTTTACTGATCCGATCCGCCCGCTTGTACCAGGAGCCGTTGATGAGTGCAGAAAAGCAGGCATCAGGGTCGTCATGATTACCGGCGATTACCCGGGAACAGCCACTAACATTTCAAAACAGGCAGGAATTGAGAATCCGGAATCTGTTTTGTGTGGTTCAGATATTGATACGCTTTCAGATGAGCTTCTCTGCGAAAAAGTGAAATCAGTAAACGTTTTTGCGAGAGTTGTTCCTGAACAGAAACTTAAGATAGTGCAGGCATTTAAAAACGCCGGACAAATTGTTGCGATGACTGGTGACGGTGTTAATGACGCCCCGGCTTTGAAGGCGGCGCATATCGGAATAGCAATGGGCGGAAGAGGTACGGACGTTGCCCGTGAAGCTTCTTCCCTGGTTCTGCTGGATGACGATTTTACTTCTATTGTTTCAGCCGTAAAACTCGGCAGGCGAATTTTTCAGAATATTCAGAAAGCCATGGCGTATATTTTCGCAATTCATGTTCCAATCGCGGGAATATCACTTATTCCGGTTCTCATGAAATGGGATCTCATTCTTCTGCCGGCGCACATTGTTTTTCTTGAATTGCTCATTGACCCATCGTGTTCAATAGTATTCGAGGTTGAACCCGGTGAACCTGATATTATGGAGAAACCACCAAGAGAGCGTAGCGCTCCACTTTTTGGGAAAGAACAGTTCATTCTCAGTCTGATTCAGGGAATTGGCGTTCTTGCCGTCTGCATGGGCATGTTTGTCTACTTTTCCAAATATCGTAACTTTCCGATTGATGAATGCAGGGCGCTGACTTTTACAACACTTATTGTCGCAAATCTTTTTCTGATAATCGTCAACCGCTCCTGGAAAAGAAGCGCTTTTGCAAGCCTTATGGTGCCAAATCCAGCACAGTGGTTCATATTAATCGGCGGCGGAGTATTTCTTGGAGTAATCTTGTACGTGCCGTTTTTTCAAAAGCTGTTTAAATTCATGCCACTGCATCTGAACGATATTTCAATCTGCGTTTTTGCCGGAATTCTCAGCCTTGTGTGGTTTGAGATCTACAAGTTTTACCATAACCGTTCAAAATCTGTTTAATTCGAGCGAATTATTTATTATCTCGACCGAAGGGGAGATCTCAGTGCCTTCCATTCAAAATTGACGGCGAAAAACAGATTGTACTTCTCAACAGGTACATGTAGCAACCGTCTCTCTGGGCAAAAGAGATTTCTCCCTTTGGTCGAAATGGCAGCAAAGTAAGGTCTCTTCCCAATTACCTTTTTTTCATTTCGTTGATTATTTTCTGCAGTTCTTTTCCCATTTTGGTTTTTCTTTCAGACCATTCCTCAGGGCAATCTCTTATTGCGATCAGCATAAGTTCCCTTGCCTGCTTCAGGTCATTCTTTTTATGATAATATGTTGCAAGGCTGTGAACAATGCTGATCAGATCATCCAGGCGAATCTTTTTATCATTGCTTATTTTCTGGTAACAATCCTTAAGAATTTTCCCGGCTCTGTCGAAATCTTTCCCTGTTTCGAGAAGAGTGTATGCAAGTGAATTTGCATATCTCGGGTTCTCAGGGGAAGATTTGTATGACTGTTCAAAAAATTCCAGCGCTTCTGTTGCCAGAGACATTTTGTAGCTTGCATAGCCTTGAAGGAAAAAATACTCGGCAGAATTTTTTTCGGGCTCTTCGGTCCAGAAAAGATGGTCTTTTGCATTTTGTGGATTGTTGCTGTCAATTGCGATTGATGCAAGTCTGAGCCTTATTCTTGATGCCGACTGACGTTCTTCCGGAAACCAGTCTGCAATAACAGATACTCCTGAAAGAAAGCTTTTCTCTGCTTCTTCAAACCGACCTTCTGCAAGAAAAACATCTCCAAGAAGTTCGTACGCTACCGTTGAATTGTTTTTTCTATAAAATTCAACTGCCCATTTGTGAGCTTCAATAATCAGTCCATTTTTAAGCAGAAGCTCTGAAATTGTATGTTGACAGCCGAAAATGTTGTTTGAAAAGTTATTCAGAATATAAAGGTATTTAAGAGCTTTTTCGGAATTTCCAAGTTTTTCATAAGCTCGTGCTATTCCCCACAGAGCCCCGGGATTCATTGGATCATATTTTAATGCTTCACTGAAACATTTGCTGGCAGTTTCCGCCTGATTGTTTTCCAGATTTTGCTGTCCGGAGAAGAGATTTTTTGAAACAGCACCTGCTTCAAGTGAAAGAAGAGTTCCGAGAATCGAAAAAAGACAGGCAGGAAGAATAAATACCATTCTGAAAGAAGGTTTTCTTATTGTCCATTTAACATCTCGCAGTACAAAACAAAAATGAAGGGCAGAAATCAATATGAAAAAATTTACGATCGGAGTTACTGAAAATGAATTGCTGAATGATCCATTGAAGAGTATCATTATCAATAGAGTCAGGGTCATTTTGTGGAAAGGGTATATCTTGTCTGAAGCCGGATGATTTCTTCTTTTTTTATGAAGTGCAAATGCGACGCAGAATATTCCGAATGCCGCATATAGCGGTATTAATCCGCATTCTGCGAGGAACTTGAGGAAAAACGCGTGCGGGTCATCATTGTACATTGACAATCTGAGGATTGTTCCAAACGGAGGCCGGTAAGTGTGGAAAAGATATTTTGCAGAATCTATTCCAGAGCCGGTTAACGGAGAGTCAGAAATCCAGTCTATGCCCATCTTCCATTCAACAAGTCTTGAAACGAGTGATAAATAACTCGCAGGAGTTTTGCTTAAACTGAACCACGGGTATTTGCTTGTACAATATGAAATTGAATAGTAAAATGAAAAAATGCAGGCAATCAGAACCAGAGGGAACCACCAGGTTTTATACTTTGAATGTGGAAACAGTTCGCGTTCCCAGAAATTTTTTTTGAAAAAAAAGAAACCCATGGTAAGTGTTAGAACGGCTCCTGATGAATAGCACAGAAGAAGTGATATTATCTGTATTGAAATCGCAGGATAAAGGAGATAGTCTGCTTTGATTAAGTATATTGGATGCTGAATTGAAACGAAAGTTACTATAATAGTACAGGCTATGTATACGGCAAGAAGGTTCGGATTTCCAAACGTTCCAACTGTTTTGAATGGTGATCCCGGCCAGGTAAGCATGTCAAGATTCAGAGCCTGAAGGATTCCATAGATTGACATCATTGTTCCGCTGAGAATTATTGAATTAAGGATTGTACCTGAAGATTCCTTTTTCAGTGACAGCCGAAGAGCCATGAAAAGAGCAATCTGGGAAAGAATCAAAAAACCAGATGAAATTCCTTCAAGGGAAAAGCACTTCCTGAAACATAATGAAATCGATATTATAAAAAGAACAACAAAAAAACGAATTGTGAAAAAGGGCTTTAGCGGGTTTCGAAATGAAAATATCAGGGAAAAACAAGTCAGAGAAAACGAAGCAAGAAGTATAGTGAAAAATTGCTGATAGTGAAATGTGTTCTGGTGGTCAAAAGAAAAAATCCATACAGAAAAAACTATTGCAATAGATAGAATTCGACCGAGATTTGGAATAAAAGCCTCAAATAATCCCGGAAAAGTCATTGCTCATTTGTGAATAAAATTGTGAGAGGAACATCCAGATGGTCGCCTGGCTTCAGTGACCAGTTTTTAGCCGTTCCGGCTGCCATTTCGAGTGCATACTGTGCCATATTTCTGCTGAAATATCTTGGCAGTTCAGCGTCTGACTTTCCATTTCCGGGAACCATGTCCGGGATAATTTCAATAATAGACAGATCTTCTGAAAAAAGAATCAGATCAAGCGGAATAAAAGTGTTTTTCATCCAGAAAACCATTGGTTGAGGCTTCTCGTAAACAAAAAGCATACCTTCGTTTTCTTCGAGAGATTTTACAAACATTAACCCTCTGCGCTTTTCTTCATCTGTGCGCGCAAGCATAAATTTTAAGGTGTGTGAGGCAAGCTTTCCTTCGTAATACATTTTTTCCCTGCTTGTTGTCTCTTCAGTTGTATTCTGTTGCGAAAAGCAGCAAGTAACAGTCAAAAGTGAAATAAAAACCGTAAGAAGCATGAACCATTTCAGACTATTTGATATTTTTGATTCAGTAAACACAATGCTTCCTCTACTTCCTCTGATGTGCCAAATTCTAAGAGCTTTAGAACTTCTGGTTTGATAATTTCCATGGAAAGTTTTCTCACCATGCTTTTTATTCTCGGAATACAGACAGCATTCATGGAAAGCTCTCTCAAGCCAAGTCCCGTGAGAAGGATCGTATAAGTGACATCGCCAGCTAGTTCTCCGCAGAGACTTACAGGTTTGCCTGCTTTCTCTCCTGCCTGAACGACCTGATAAATCAGCTTCAGAACAGCAGGATTCAAAGGCTGATAAAGATATGAAACTTTCGAGTTTGTACGATCGACGGCGAGGGTGTACTGTACAAGATCGTTGGAACCTATTGATAAAAAATCCACTTCCTGAATAATCTTTTCAACCATTATTGCAGCAGAAGGGACTTCAATCATCGTTCCAATTTTATACGAGGCCTGAAAATCTGGAATTTCAGCTTTCAATTCATCTGATACCTTGCTGATGAATTCTTTTGCCTTCCGTAATTCTGTAAGGTTCGAAATCATCGGAATCATTATCTTGATCTGACCAGGTTTTGCTTTGGCACAAACTTTCAAAATGGCACGGATTTGAGTTCTGAAGAGATCAGGTCTGTCAAGCGAAAGTCTTATTGCACGCCATCCAAGTTCGGGGTTCCGTTCAGCCGGGTGCTTTAAAAGCTGGGAAAGCTTGTCACCGCCAAGATCAATCGTTCTGATAACAACTTCCGAACTACCCATTTTTTCAACAACCGACCAGTAAATATTAAACAATTCTTTCTCAGTTGGAAGTCTGCGTCTTATCAGATAAGTAAACTCTGTACGATACAGCCCAACGCCGTCTGCGTGATTTGAAAGAACAGATTCCACGTCCTGGGCATTGCCAACGTTTGCAAGTAGTTTTATCGTTACTCCATCAACAGTCGTTGACGGTTGAATGCTGATATTCTGAAGCTCTTTTCTTTCGGAAATGTAAGAATCGTAGAGCTTTGTGTATTCTTTCACCTGTTCAGGCTGCGGGTCAGTTATTATTAAGCCTTTGTATCCATCGAGGATTATGAATTGGCCATGGCTTACTTTCTGAAGAAGACCTTTAAGCTGAACAATAGCGGGTATGCCGAGAGATCTGGCAAGTATTGCAGCATGGGAAGTAGTTGTACCTTCTTCTGTCGCAATGCCTTGGATCATTGATGTATCAAAGCCTGCAATGTCTGTCGCTGTAATGTCTTCGGCGACAAGAATTACTTTTTCATCGGGCTTGATTGTCATCGGAGCAGAATTTTCATCACGGCATCCAGAGAGAATTCTTCTTCCAATATCAATAATGTCTATTGCCTTTGCCTGAAACTGCGGATCAGGAAGGGTTTTGAAGAAATCGCTGTAATCCTTGATAACACCCGATACAACGGCTTCCACGTTCTGTCGTTTCTCTCTGATTCTTTTAATGACTTCTTTTCTCAAATCAGGGTCATCGACAAGTGTGAGATGAGCACTGAAAATATTGGCAATTTCAAGACTGTTTTTAATCTGTGGAAGCTGCGAAAGCTGGCAAATTTCATCATGCGCAAGCTGAATAGCCTGCTGGAAGCGTTGAATCTCAAGTTCAATTTCGCCTTCCTGAATGGAACGTACAGCAACATTCTCAAGCTGGAAATGTTTCATAAAAAAAATTTTTCCCAGCGCCAGTCCAGGGGCAATTGACATACCTTTAAGCATTAATGAACGTTTCCTTCAACTTTGCATGCAACAGAATATCATTATGACAAAATAATTCAGATTATCTTATCATGAACCTTTATTCATATCAAGATTTTCTGAACCATTCGCAAATAAATCTTAAATTCAGGACTTCCTGATTCACGAAAAATTTAAGTTAGCGTTGCTTTTGTTGTCATTTCGCCTGAGGGGAGAAATCTGGTTTTCTACGACACTGTAGCTACGTTGCTGAAGAAAAGATATATCTTACGCAGAGACGCAAAGGCACAGAGAAAAGCAGAGAGAAAATCGTGTTTTTTACTTGTGCTAAGCAACATTGTTACAGTCTCTTTTCTACTTGCTATTATGGTGCATCTTAATCTGCGCAATCTGCGAACCGCTTTTTCCTTTATCTTGATACAAAGCAGTCTTTTGTGAAACTTGATTGCGCAGCGGGCAGATGTTAGAATGATTTGATTGAATCTTTTTCAAAAATTAACTGGAGCAGATAGATGAAACTTTTATTGACGAATGATGATGGTATTTCTGCAAAAGGACTGGCAGCGCTTGCTTCTGCATTTGCCCACTCTTCAGATGTGTGGGTTGTTGCTCCTCACACCGAGCGAAGTGCTTGCAGTCACTCGCTTACTCTTGATCATCCGCTGAGAATTCGCCCTGTCGATTTTTCTGTTGATGTCAAAAAGGCATTCCAGGTAAATTCAACACCCGCAGATTGCGTAAAAGTTGCACTTTCTGAAATTCTGGACTTTAGGCCTGATTTTATTTTGTCAGGAATTAATCGCGGTGCAAATCTTTCTATCGACGTTTTTTATTCTGGAACTGTTGCAGCAGCTTTCGAAGGAGCTTTCAGGGGAATTCCGGCGATTGCTTTTTCTCTTGCCGCTTATGAGCCCGAAGGCGATTATTCGCAGGTAAAAGGCTGGATTAAAGAAATTGTCGAAAGAACTTCCAAACATTTACCGCCTCCCGGAACTATTCTTAACGTCAATTTTCCGCCATTGCCAGTTGAGAAAATCAAAGGGGTAAAAATTACAGAAAATGCCCGAATTGACTGCAACGAAAACTTTTTCAAACGCTCTGATCCGCATGGTGGAACATATTTCTGGAGAAGCATCGGAAGCCAGGTAACAGATATCGGTCCAAATTCTGACTTGCAGGCGATTAGAGATGGCTGGATTTCAATTTCTCCGTTGAAAGCTGAATGGTCTGACCATGAGACAATAAAAACTTTGAGGAAAACCCATGTCTGGAATTAAAAAAGAGCTTTCATCAAAAATATCTGTATGTGTTTTTCAGTGGAATATTAAAAATAATTCCTGGGACGAAAACAGAAATAAATTCGAAGAATTATTGGATAAATCTCAGAAATTCCATCCGGATCTGATTTTGCTGCCGGAAATGTGGAGCTGCGGATTCTGTGGTTCCAGGCTTGCTGCGGAAGCAGAATTATTTAACGAAAGGGTTGATTGCTGTGCATTTCTTGCTAAAAAGTACAACACATGGATTGCCGCCGGATCAATTCCTGAAACTTCTTCTGAAAAATCCTCCGGAAAGGTCTTCAACACGCTTCCGCTTATTTCTGCAGAAGGAAAACTGATGTATAAATTCCGAAAAATGCATCTGTTTGTCAATTCCACAGAACCCGAATATTTCCTGCCCGGAGAAAGCATTCCTGAGCCATTTTCCACAGGTTCATGGAAAATCGGAGCCGGAATATGCTTTGACTTAAGGTTCCCGGAAGTCTTTCGCATTCAGATGCTTGCCGAAGCGAACCTCTTTCTTCTTCCGGCTCAGTTCCCCGACCCAAGGCTTGACCATTTCTCACTGCTTTCCGCCTCAAGAGCCCTTGAGAACCAGTCCTATATGATCGCCGGAAACCGCACCGGAGAAGACGGTCGCCTGACATTTTCAGGAGGCTCCCAGGTCAATACGCCCGAAGGCAAAACAATCGCCATCGCCGCAAAAACCGACGAAATAATCAATTGTACTATTGATTACGATTTCCTCAACGACCACCGCTCAAAATTCCCCTTCCGCAAACTATCTGATGCCATCAGTCAGGAACAGAAATAACGTTTCGCGAAATCTTGCACTGTAACAAATTCTCTGAAATTGTGTAAATGCTTAATACTTCGTGGAAACTGCTTAGTATTATCGAACCCTTCGGAGGTATCTCTTTTCGGTCGAGATGACAACGGATCACGTATTTTAACATTAACCGATCGGAAATTTTATACAGTGTCGATTTTTTTTAACAAAGCACCTGCGCAATTTTTCACCCCACCGCAAGCTCAATATTGCGCTAAAAGATGAATAAGAATAATCATGCTCAGTATTGTACATTTATAGAAAGAAAGCAGTGCTAGATATCACCAGTTGGCGTAGAATTTCGGATCTGAAAAATGCATGTCCCTGGACATCGCTCGTATACCGTATAAATATAGGGAATGGACCCCGACACCAGTTCGGCGCTTTTTTGGAAGAATTCAGCAGCGGAGATTTCGGGAAAAAAAGCGTCGCCGGGAAATTCACGCTGAATTATACTGAGATGGATGATTTTTGCGGCGGGCATGGCAAGAGAATAAATTTCGGCTCCACCAGCCACAATCAAATCGGTGCCAAAAGTTCTTGCCATTGCGATTGCTTCTTCAAATCGGTTCACGATCAGACAACCGGGTCGGGTATATCCTTTCTGTCTGGTCATGATAACATTGGTTCTTTTGGGCAAGGGGTTCCCGATGGCTTCCATGGTTTTGCGCCCCATTAACACTACTTTTCCCTCGGTCAGTTGACGAAAAAGAGTCTGTTCGCCAGGAATCTTCCAGGGAATTTTACCGCCGTCGCCGATAACCCGGTTCAATCCCATTGCTGCCACCAGCACAACGGAACCGCCAGTAGTTTCCTTGGGTGAAAATTGCGGGTTCAAATCTCCCCGAACTGACGTTCAATCATCTGTCCAAGAAAACTTACGTCAGTTTTTCGCTCATAAAGAGGGCGGGAATCGGTCTGGTAGATTCCGAGGTTCTCTTCAAAAGTCGGACGTCCTTCCTCCCGAAAGAAGATTCCCAGGGATAACGGATCAGATTCAATCGCTTTGGCAAAGGCTGCTTCGCGACTTTTCCAGTCGTGTGTTTTTGGCAGGGGGCATGTGTGTTCCTTATACCAGCGGAATGTGTTTTTCCGGTTGAAAGTCACACAAGGCTGCAGGATATCCACCAGTGCATATCCTTGATGTCGAATAGCCTGGGCCAGGATCTCACGGGTTCCCGGCAGATCACCCGAAAACCCTCGGGCGACAAAAGATGCATTTAGAGCGATGGCGAGAGCCACCGGATTGAGCGGTTCATTGGTGACCCCGCTCCATTGAACCGGCGTCTTAAAACCTTTCTGGCTGGTTGGCGAAGCCTGACCTTTGGTTAATCCATACACCATGTTATCATGGACAATCATGGTGAGGTTTGGATTACGACGGACGGTATGAAGGAAATGGTTCCCGCCTTCACCATACATATCTCCATCTCCGCTTTCGGCAATCACGGTGAGATTCGGATTGGCAGCCCTAATGGCAGTAGCTACCGGCAATGCCCGACCGTGAAGCCCGTTAAAGAAATGTGTCTGGATATAATGCGGGATTTTGGCGGCTTGACCGATTCCAGAAACCAGAACGACGGATCGTGGGTCAAGACCGACATCAGCCATAGTCTCTTTCATTATTTCAAGAATGCTGAAGTTTCCACATCCAGGACACCAGGCAATATCAGAACATTGGCTATCGAAAGAATTTGGCTTCATGATTGTTCCTTTCGCCGTAGAATTTTCTGAAGGCTGTCTCGCAGACCTTCCACCGAGAAGGGCAACCCATCATACTTGAGCAATCGGGCATGCCAGGTGATTTCCCATTCCCCTTTCAGAAGGCGACCAAACTGCCCTGAGGCATTGCCTTCTACCAAAATTAGGCGCTGAGCCTTTTTTGGCAGGAACTTTCCCTGCGGTGGCAGAGGAAACACTTGTGAAAAATGGAGGACAGCCAGTCCGGGAAGTGCTAATCCGAGCACTGCTTCCAGCAGAGGTTCCAGGGTTGACCCCCAACAAATCGCCACCACTTCAGCTTCAGGAGATCCATACCAATCAGGGGGAACAACTTGTGAGACAAGGCCCTTCTCTTTTTTCCGCCGCTTCTCTACCATGCTCATCCGGACTTCAGCGTCCTCTGTTATGTGAGCGCATTCGTCGTGTTCATCACTATCCACGCATACCAATCCTTCGCCCCATCCAGGGATTCCCCGGGGGGAAAGCCCGTCGGGCGAGGATAGGCAGTAACGCCGATAATCGGTTTTGGCTTGAATAATGGCTGGTCTGTACAATTCCTGCTCCAGGTTGAAGTTCTCAACGTCATAACCGGAATCCATCAGATACTGATCGGTTAAAATGAATACCGGAACCTGAAAAGAATCCGCCAGGTCAAATCCACGCCGCGTCAGGTCAAAAGCCTGTTCGATATTGCCGGGAGCAAAAAGTGCCCGGGGAAACTCTCCGTGACCTGCATAGAGAGCCAGCTCCAGGTCACCCTGTTCGGTTCGGGTCGGGAGGCCAGTGGCAGGACCGGGCCGCTGGGCAAGATGAATAACCATGGGGCTTTCGATCATTCCCGCCAGACTGATGGCTTCAGTCATCAGGGAAAAGCCTCCCCCAGAAGTTGTTGCTAATCCGCGTGCGCCAGCATACCAAGCCCCAAGGACCATATTGGCGGCGCTGATTTCGTCTTCAGCCTGTTCAACGGCAATTCCCAGTTCCCTGGCATGCTGAGCTAGAAAGGTCAAAACACCCGTTGAAGGAGACATGGGGTAGGAAGAAACAAAATTGCATCCTCCGGCAATCGCCCCCAGGGCAACCGCTTCTGCCCCTGTCATAAACAGCGGTAAGAGTTTTGGCGGCCGTTCGGGAAAAGCGAAGGGCACTTTCCCGGAAATGCGCAGGTTCTGCCCGTGGGCGATTCCCATACGTGCGGCCCGTTGATTTCGTTCAATGACGTCGCCCGGCTTATCCGCAAAATATGCCTGAAGAACAGATTCAAGAATTGCAGGATCACGGACAAACAAACCCCAGATAACCCCAGCCGCGATGGTATTGGCATATAGTGCCCCACCAACTTCACTTGCCATTGCGGTTAACGGCAAATCAACAACGGACTTGCCTGTGCCCACAACCGTTTGTTCGCCCAGCACCAGGGAATCGGGTGACAAGCGTTTTTTTACATGAGCGAAAGCCTGCTCATCAAGAGGGATACAGAGGTGAACATGATCTGACCAGGCCCGCACCGGTTCAGTCCCCACTCGAATGAGTGTGGAATTGCTGCCGCCACGAATCCTGGACATGTATTCTTTACCAGCAAACACATGAAAACCATCGCGCCGGAATGCCCGTGTCACAATAGTTTCAATGGATTGGACCCCTGAACCGGCTTCTCCAGCCAGAACAATGGCCAAATGATTGGGAATGACGTCCTCTCTAACCATATCTAATAGTCCTTTCGCGCCCTTGTCTCCAGAAAAGCTTCCGCAGGGGAAGACTCCATTGGTCTGCAGAATCCTGCATTTTCCAGAGTACATTCAGGAAATAGAACCAGATCAATAATCCAACGGGAAAACATATCTTCACAATATGACGATGCAGCAAATTCAGAGAGAACCGCTGCAGCAAGAACAAGATATAAATGTCAAATTGATGATGTGGGAGATCTCTCCCTTCGGTCGAGATGACAACGAATCACGTATCACACCAATAAGACGGTTCTACCCTTACAAAAAATCTTATAACAGAAATCTTCTTTGGCAACCAATAGCAGTAAGATGTTTCGCTGGCTTTGAACGAAAGACTTTGGCAGCCTAAGAAATTCTCGGCTGTTTCCTCCTGCCGAGGTAACTTCAGACAGGCCTCCTATCTGGAGACGGGAATTGTAAGATCACTCTGACGTTAAATCTATTAATATTAAATATTTTTTCATCTTATCCCGTCTTTTCTAATGGTGTCAAGCATTTTTTTATCGTGTCATAATCATATATTCAACGTTTTATAAAAAAATCACTCGCACAGATTAAGAAATTCTCTTTGCGAAAGCAGCAAATTTGACAATTAAGCGTATCATTGCTTTTTTGACGGCATTCTTCCGTCTGGCTTTTCCGACTTAATTGTGTCAAACAGTAATGTCCAAATGATTTTTGAAATATTTTGTTGCACATTTGAGGCATTTTATTTAAACTGCTGAAGCTGTATTTTGAAAAATCTTATGCAGATATGAACCTTTGGAACTTAAAAAATGAGCAACTTTTCTTCTGTTCTTGTGACCGGTGGTTGCGGATTTATTGGTGCCAATTTTATCAGATATCTTTTCGATGAAACTGACTTCAGAGGCAAAATCATTAATATTGATTGCCTTACTTATTCGGGAAACCCTGAAAATCTCAGTGATATTGTGACTAAATATTCGGACAGGTATGTCTTTGAAAAGTTGGATATAATCAATTATCAGGAAGTCTGCAGAGTTGTTGAGACTAACAAAGTTGATCTGATTGTTCATTTTGCTGCTGAATCTCATGTCGATCGATCAATTCACGGACCCGGGGAATTTGTTCAGACAAATATTGTTGGAACGTTTTCACTCCTTGAAGTTGTTCGAAAACTGCATGCTGAAGGAAAGAAAATTCGTTTTCACCATGTCAGCACAGATGAAGTTTTCGGCTCGCTCGGCGAAACCGGAAAATTCCTTGAGACAACGCCTTATGATCCGAGAAGTCCTTATTCTGCGTCTAAAGCCTCATCAGACATGCTTGTACGTGCATATTCTCATACTTACGGAATTGATATCACCATTTCCAACTGCTCAAACAACTATGGACCATACCAGTTCCCCGAAAAGCTCCTTCCTCTGATGATCTGTAACATGCTTTCCGGAAAGAATCTTCCGGTTTATGGCGATGGAAAAAATATTCGGGACTGGCTATACGTGCGCGACCATTGCGAAGCAGTCTGGATGATAGCCAATAAAGGCAAATCCGGCCAAACGTACAATGTCGGCGGAGAAAACGAATGGACAAACATAGATCTTCTGAATTCACTTTGTGAAATATCAGCCGAATTGCTGAAAAAACCGCGTGATACATTTAAAAAACTTATTGTATACGTGCCCGACCGCCCCGGACACGATCGCCGCTATGCCATTGATTGTGAAAAGATTAAGAAAGAACTTGGCTGGAAACAGTCAGTTACTTTTGCAGAAGGATTGCGAAAGACTGTTGAGTGGTACCATAACAATCTCACCTGGATAGAACACGTGAAAAGTGGTGAATATAAAAGCTGGCTCGAAAAAAACTATGGAGAAAGGAAGTAACTTATAATGAGAGGAATAATTCTTGCAGGTGGTTCAGGAACCAGATTGCATCCGTTGACACGCGTTATGTCCAAGCAGTTGCTTCCGGTGTATGATAAGCCGATGATTTATTATCCGCTTTCAACATTGTTACTTGCAGGTGTCAAAGATATTCTTATTATTTCAACACCTGAAGATACGCCAATTTTTGAAAGGCTTTTGAAAGACGGATCTGATTGGGGTATTAATATTTCATACGCATTACAACCAAAGCCCGAGGGACTCGCGCAGGCTTTCATTATAGGCAGAAACTTTGTGAATGACCAGCCGTCCTGCATGATTCTTGGAGACAACATTTTTCACGGAGCCGGTTTGACTGGACTTCTGAAAAATGCTTCGAAACTTCAAAGCGGCGCAATGGTATTCGGATACTGGGTGCGTGATCCCGAAAGATACGGAGTAATTGAATTTGATAAAGACGGCAAAGCTATCTCGATCGAGGAAAAGCCGAAACAGCCAAAGTCTAACTATGCTGTACCGGGGTTGTATTTTTATGATAAGAATGTTTGTGAAATTGCTTCCTCAATAAAGCCATCAGCACGTGGAGAACTTGAAATAACTGCAGTAAATGAAGTTTATCTGAATCGCAGAGAACTTCAGGTAATAAAGCTTCCGCGAGGTATGGCATGGCTTGATACCGGAACTCAGGAAACTCTTCTTCAGGCGTCGAATTATATTCAGACAATCGAAACCCGTCAGGGCTTGAAAGTCGGATGCATCGAAGAGATCGTTTTCAGAAAAGGCTATATTTCACACGAACAACTTGAAAAGCTCGCTGCACCGCTGACTAAAAATGATTACGGCAAGTATCTTCTTGCCCTTCTTCGTTAGTAAAAGACACTTCATGAAAGTAGCTGATCTGTTATCATCTCGTAAGGCTATTTACAACCTTATAAAGGGGGTCTAATTTGTCCTATTATTTAAGTTTTGCGTACTAAGAGATTTCTCCCTTCGGTCGAAGTGACTTCAGATTCTACTTTTTTGGGATTGCGCCTTTGAGGAGTTGCTTCATTACAGCGAATTTGCAACAGTGTCAAAAAAATGAAAGAAAAGAAACAGAACCTTCATAATCATACGATCTATTCAGATGGTTCTTTCTCCTGGGAACAACTTGTACGGGAAGCGGAAAAATGTGATATCGGACTGCTGGGAATCAGCGATCATTTCTTTACGTCGAAGGTTTATCATAATATTTCTCCTTCAGAATGGTTATCACAGAAGATTCCTGAATATCAGGCACTTGCAGAAGATATAAGAGCTTATTCCAGCGGAAACAGTGGATACAATGGAAACATTCGGAAAACAAAAGTCTTAATAGGAATTGAAATTGATACTGTTGTATCACGAACTGGTTTAAATATTCCTGATCTGCCATGGTCTTTCATAAACAGTCTTGATTATGTGCTTTTTGAATATCTTGGCGAGGATGATATTCGCGGAACCAGACTTCACGAAGCAAAGCTGATTGCCGAATTTTGTTCAATTCCCAAAATTATTGCTCATCCGAATCTTGACAGACTTGACTGTTTTTATGGTATAAAGGCATGTTTTGATTTCCTTGCAGAACATGGTTTTGCTGTTGAAATTCCATCGGGAAGCAGAAATGATTGGTTCTGGAATAGATTTGACCCGCAGCTTCTTAAAAATATGGTATTATCTATTGGAACCGACACGCACGAAAAACTATCTGAAGCTGGGAACATAAACAGAGCTCTGAAATTTATAGAAGATAATAATTTGACTGAAAATCTGATTGATTTGTAATTATAATAGTGAATAGTGTTCTACGATACATTATATCCTGGAGGAATAAAGGAAAATGGGGAATGAACATGTTGTAATAACGGTGCTGGGCGCAAACAGGCCCGGCATTCTGGCTGGAATTACGAAAGCCGTTGCAGATTCGAATGTTAACGTTGAAGATGTCAGCCAGAGAATAATGCGTGATCTTTTTGCGCTTATGATGACAACAGATTTTACCGGCGCAAACTGCAGTTTTGATGAATTTCAGAGCAGGTTGCAGAAAACCGGTGAAGAGCTGAAAGTGAAAATAATTGTACAGCATGAAGATGTTTTCAAATTTATGCATCGCTTGTAGGCGGGGAAGAAGAACAAAATGGTATACAGTCTTGAGGAAGTAATTGAAACCATTACAGCGGTTGGGGTTGAAACTTTTGATATAAGAACGATTACGCTTGGAATCTCACTCCTTTCGTGTGCCGATGAGAATGTCAATGCATGTGCGCAGAAAATATTTGAAAAAGTTACCACAGTTGGCCGCAACCTTGTTCCCACTGCGAAAGCCATAGAAAAAAAATATGGAATTCCGATTATTAATAAGAGAATTTCCGTAACTCCTATCGGGCAGGTCGGTGCTGCATGTCGCGGAAACACTCTGGTTCCGCTTGCTAAAGCGCTTGATGATGCTGCGGAACTTCTTGGAGTTGATTTCGTAGGTGGCTTCAGTGCTAATTTGCAGAAAGGTTTTACCCGAGGCGATCAGCTTTTGGTGAATTCGATTCCAGATGCTCTTTGTACAACAAAAAGAGTCTGCTCAAGTGTCAACCTTGCGAGTTCACAGGCTGGAATCAATATGGATGCCGTTTACAGAATGGCTGAAATAATCAAGGAAACATCGGAACGCACTCGCGATAAAGATGGTCTTGGATGTGCAAAACTGGTAGTTTTTGCAAATATGGTCGAAGATAATCCTTTCATGGCAGGGGCAGTTCATGGAGCAGGCGAAGCCGAGGCTATACTTCACGTCGGCGTATCAGGCCCCGGAGTTGTCAGGGCTGCGCTTATGGATTCAGCGCCACTTTCGTTTGGCGAACTTTCTGAACTTATCAAGAAGATGGCTTTCAAAATTACGCGCGTTGGTGAACTTGTCGGACGTGAAGCATCAAGAATAATGGGTATTCCGTTTGGAGTTATAGATCTTTCTCTTGCTCCAACACCTGCGGAAGGTGATTCAGTTGCTGATATTCTCGAAGCAATGGGTCTTGAAAGAACCGGTTGCCACGGAACAACAGCGGCGCTTGCGCTTTTAAATGACGCAGTGAAAAAAGGCGGAGTAATGGCGTGTTCTTATGCAGGCGGTCTCTCTGGCGCTTTCATACCGGTAACTGAAGATGCCAGTATGTGCAGAGCTGTACGTGAAGGTGCGCTTAATATTCAAAAGCTTGAAGCAATGACGTGCGTATGCTCCGTCGGACTTGACATGGTTGCGATTCCAGGTGACACTTCTGTTGATATTATTGCCGGAATTATTGCTGATGAAATGGCTATTGGCGTAATTAACCATAAAACCACAGCGTGCCGTCTCATTCCTGTACCAGGCAAAAAAGCCGGTGAAGAAGTTGATTTCGGCGGTTTGCTCGGAAAAGGTCCGATCATGGAAGTCACACGTCAGTCTCCGGCAGTCTTTGTGCGCCGCGGTGGAAGAATTCCCCCGCCCATCCACAGCATGAAAAACTGAGAATTGCAGTTGTACAAGTTGTTTGGTGACGAGTAAAAAGAAACTGATTATTAACCACGGAATAACACGGAATGACACGGATAGCCACCGAATCGTTCATAAACATCTTGGAGCGGGGGTATCTCCTCAAAGATTTAAGGTGAGGTTTCTTAAGCCGTAGTATGAATAAGCAGATTCGAAACAACTATGAAAAATAGATTGCCCAATCTCTTGCCGGATCTCAGAAAGATCCGGCTGGTTTTGTTTTTTATGGTAAGTTTTTTTTCTCCGATATTTGCAATTGATTGCGCATCATGCGGAAAAACAGGAATACCAGAGCTTTCAATGAACTGCCCCGCTTGCATGGAATTACTTCGTAAACCAGGCGGCGGATTAATGAAAAACGACTCTCCTGTACTGGCAATTGAAATAAGGTACACAGGCGACGAGATTGCAAATGTCCCTGAATACGGCAAAGTTTATGTTAATAAGAAATATCGTGGAAATATATACCTTCTTGAGAAAGAAACACGCGATAAAAATTCACCGAGAATAAAGAAATCAGGGTTGGGTGTCGAATACACGGCTGTTTATAAAAGCAGCTTCAGAGATATTGGCGAAGGATTACACGATGTTTCGATTGAATTCCGCTTTCCAAGATGGTTTGATCTGAGCCGTAATACCCGCAGAATCATTTTTGAAAACATATCAATGAAAAGGGGAAACAAGACAGAAATTCTGCATATTTTCGCTTCTCCTTCAGATTTTACGAAGAAAAAGAAAGAAGGAAAAATACAGACCGGCAACTCGGAATTAAAGCCACTGGAAGAACCCGGCATAATGGGAATACAAATACCAGTTTCAGAATAAATGAAAATTGAATGTTGCAACTTTGTTGTCGTTTTGTTGCATGTCATTTCGGCGTTCTATTTCAAGGTAATGCATGATGTTGGACTGCCGGGGAAAGGAAATTAAGGAATGGCTCAGTGACCTTATCTTGCAGATTGAGAAAGAGATAATTTTGATTTCGGAAAAAGGTTTCTGATCAGTTCAACTTCACCGATAGTCAGTTTAAGCTGTTTTGCCACCTGAGGTATTGTTGTTCCCTGGCGTATCAGAGATATTACGTCGTAAAATGGGGTGCCCTGCGGCGGAAGGTCGTATAATTCTCTGATAGGCTTTTTATCAGGAATATCAGATAATTTTATATCAGTTTTCAGCGATCTAATCTCTGCTTTTTTCTCTGTCTCTGCCTTCTTTTCTGATTCTTTTTCTGCTTTTATTTCTTGTACCGATTCTGACTTCAGGCTACTTTCGGCGCTCATTTCTAAGTTCTGAACGTTTTTAAGCCTGGTGGAATACATTTGAAGTAATTCAGTTTTCATCTCAGTCTTCAGACTATTTTTTGATTGTACCGAGAACAATTCTGTTTTTATTATTGGTTTCGAGTGAGTTTTGGGCTTTTCTGGTTGCGAGGAAAACAAGTCAGGTTGTACTTCAACATGCTTTTCTGGTATGACGGTGTGCTTTTTTTCTTCTGTCTTTTGCGAGATAGCCTCGGGAGCTTTAATAGATGAAAAATCCTTCGGAGAGGCAATGGGAGAGGTTTTTATGCTATGAGAAGAGCTTTCAGTTTGTGCCGGAATCAGCAGAATTTCGTTCTGGTTTATATTGCTGAGCGATGCTTCAACACGCGAAATGATGTTTTCAAGAGAATGAATTTTCTGTTCAAGTGCATTAAAACGATTTTCAAATGAAGATTTTACGGCAGAACATTTTTTTCCAAAATTTACAATTTCAGCTCTCGCTTCAATTGTTGTGGAATCAGCGGTTCTTATCGTTGGTTTTTCTTCATCAAGGCGGGTAATAATATCATAAGACTGAAGAAGCTTATTGTCCAATATCGGAAGAAGTTCACGCGTTTCCGCAATTTTCGAATCCATTACATTCAAATTCTGACTGACCATGAGTTCGACTTCATTGAGAAGCTGATTAAAAGACAGCTCAAGTGCTTTCATCTCTTCTTTTATCTGCAAGTATTTCCGTTCGCCTATCTTTTTCCCAACCCAGAAAACAAAGCAGGCAAAAAAAAGCAGGCAAAAAGTAGCTTTGCAGACAAACAGAAAATTCATTTCTCTCCCCAAAAATGAAACTGGACTATTATATGTTTACTTTCTAAGTTTAACAAGTGGGTATTTTAAAAAAATTAACTATTTTGTTCCGGTTCCCTGACAGGAGGCGCATGAGATGCCCGAATTGTTGTTTCTATCGTTCTCTCCTGAACTCTCTGGTCCATCTGGTTAAATGATTTTGCAAGCTCTCCAAATTTAACACGAGTTTGAGCTTCAAGACGGGAAGAAAAATCATGGTTCATGATTGCCCGGGATTTTTTTTGAAAGTGCCAGAAGAGGTGTCAAAAACTGTGTTGAAAGGGTTCTAGCAAGGTACAATGCTAAAATTTAAACAAAAGAAGATCTTTCCCTTTGCTAATTCCGAGTGACTTTCTGTAATCGTGTGACAAAAGTCATTCCACCAGCAGAATTCGAATCGTTCTTCCCCTCTGGGTCGAGGTGATTGATAACTGGAAAAAATATTGCTGGTTGTCTACCCATTTTTCAAAACGGGGAGTCTGAGTTTCGGAAGGCATGTCAAAGTTCCATCCCGACATCATTTTCAAATTTCGGGCAAGGGCGGGGTAAGCGAATGAATGAATGACCATGAATTTTTCCCAACTTGCACCGACCCGGATTCTTATTGTCGTCGTGGTATTATCAGCCTCGATGAGTGCCTCTGAACCTTTCTTGGCGATCAGCTGTTCAAATAATAGTTTCACCAGACGGATTGTTGGGGAATCACGCTCATCAACTTCGCTCAAAACGAGATCATTCTCCCCGGCAAAAGGATCTTTTTCTGAACCATCTCCGGCAATCAGGGAAAGTTCATTCAGGATTTTATCTTGTTTGGTAATTTTCCTGTCGTCCCAGAAATTATCGGAGGGGGGATGTATTAGCCCGCTGACAGAAGCCAAAGGAGTGCCGTCCGAATACATTGGTTCGTAACTTGTCGTAATAGCACGGAAAATTCCGGATACCGTCCCGACGACCGGAATCACCTTTTTTCCGGTCAGAAGTTTCACATCCTCAATGGTTTGAAGGTCCTTGGGATCCCTCATCGCAAGCTTCAATTCATGTCCTCTTGCATCAAGAGGAAACACCCATTTATTCAACATTATGTGAGATGGAACTGAAAAGTCAGATCTCTTTTCCATCGGAGTCGTTTCAAGGTCAACAAATTCTATGTTTAGCAGTCCTGCGAGAATCTTTGCGACTTTCTTTCCCTCTTCCTCGGTAAGAGCAAGGGAAGTGTAAATCGGCTGTTTCGACTTTCTGCTCATGATGAAACCCTTTGAAATCCTTTCGGAATCAACAGGCTTTTCTTCCAAAACCTTTGTTACAAAACTTTTCTCCAAGGCAGTCAGTTGATCGAAAAAAGGGAACTTTGTATCCAATTTCATTTCCTTTCCTGGGTCTTTTCCAGCCTGAAGCTCATTGCACAAGATAATCACAATAAGGGGAATCAACAGATAGGTCAGAATCGGGAACAACGACCTTTGGTTACAGTGAATATTCATGAAATTTCCTTTCTCTCATGCGGTTTTCAAGGTTTGGAATCCATTTTATTGATAATCGTTTTCAAAATATGTGGTAGTAATGAGTATATTACCGTTGCCCATTTTTTCTGTCAAGGGGAAATAGGTGTTATAACACTGTTTTGTAGTTTATCAGAGGGGGGGAATATTTTCACCTGCCAAGCGTTTCTCTTGTCAGGTTGAGAAGCTTTAGATTCCGGTACAAGGTAGCTTTGTGGATGCCAAGAATTTCAGCTGTTTTTGTCATGTTTCCAGATGCCTGATGATAAGCAGTTTTAATGTTTTCAGGGTTCAGTGGCAGTTTCTGTGGGGTAGTTCGGGGAGAATCCATTCCCAGTACTCTGGGTTCATGCTTTGAAATAAAATCATCTTTCATGGTTCCATTCAGGTGTTTGCCGGCTTCTATGCGTTCTTCATACCATTCCTTTAGCGATCGAAGCCCGAAGACATCTGTCTGATTTTCTGCAAAAAGCCTTTCCATGAGGTTTCTCAGCTCGCGGATGTTTCCGGGCCATGTGTATTGCTTTAGAATGTGCAAGGCTTCAGGACGCAAACTGATCACATTTCTTCCATATTTTTTGTTCAGCATGAAAATAAAGTGCATAACCAGAAATTGGATGTCATCGGTTCTTTCGCGCAGCGGTGGAAGATTTATTGTCAATGCGCTTATTCTGAAAAACAGATCTGCCCTGAAAGTGCCAGTTCTTGATTCGTCTTCAAGTTTTCGATTTGTTGCTGCAATAAGCCTTACATCAACTGGTACAGATTTTTCTGAACCAACTCTTTCAATCTGCTGTTCTTCTATTACACGAAGAAGTTTTGCTTGAAGCGGCAGTGGAAGATCGCCCATTTCGTCAAGAAAAAGTGTGCCTCGGTTGGCTCTTTCAAATCTTCCCCGGTGTGACTTCATTGCTCCGGTAAAAGAACCTTTTTCGTGTCCGAATAGTTCGCTTTCGAAGAGAGTTTCAGTGATAGCCGAACAGTTTACAGCGACAAAAGGTTCGTTTGCACGCTGGCTTGATAGATGCAGTGCCTTTGCAGCGCCTTCCTTGCCAGTTCCGGTCTCACCGGTTATCAGAACTGGAGCATCGGTTGCGCCGTAAAGTTTGATCTTGTTAAATATTTTCTTCATTGGAAGAGAATTCCCTACAATTCCGTGGAAATTTGGAATTTCTTCTGGGCGGATCTGGGGAAGATTTTGAAAGTATGAACTTTCTCCGATTGAAAAAGAAAAAGAAATTAAGTTTTGTGAAGGAAAACTTATCAGCCGCGCATTTATGTGCAAAGTAACCATGTTATTTTTCGTGTCGAAGACAGATGACTGATAGTTCGTGACATTAGTTCCGTTCTTCAAAACCATTTCTGCCAGTTCGGTTATTCCCGGAATAACAGGTTCGAGGTAGCTTTCCAGTGACTTCCCAATAATTTCTTCAGAATTTTTCCCAAGAAATTTTGCAAGCCATTCAGGAAACTGTTTTACAGAAAAAGATCCGTTTGAATAAGATACGACAGCCTCTGGATTGCTTTCCAGAAGAAGAAATGGTTCGTGCTGCTTGTTTTTTACGATTATGTCCATAAGACTAAATTTAATTTGTTTTCCAAAATTGAGATTACCTGCAAAATTTAAATACAGATATAATATACTAAAAAAAAAAACGGCGCAATCTGCGCCATGGGGATTATTTAGGGACAATCTTCATTTCTGAAAAGGGTGGGTGTTTTCCTTTTTCTGAACGTCTGCTGGATGTCTCTGAGATCCTGCATTTCTGCGGGCTTCCTCAAGGCATCTCTGAGCTTCTCTGGTCCTTGGGTCGTCAGGGCCATACTCAGCTTTCAGATTAAGATAATTTATAAAGAACTGCTCTACATCACCGCCCGAAGCAGACATCCACTCAGTTTCTGACCATTCTTTCTGCTTCTTGTCAAGATTGAATTTATAAAGCTTGCCGGGCTCATCACCTGGCTCACAATTTACTGCTGATCCGGTTTCTACAATTACTTCGCCACCCTTTGAACCTCTGACAGCAACACCACCCTCCATGACAGACAGCATGGATTTTCCCTTTGAAGTGACTGCGATATCGAAGATTGTCCCTCTAATCCCCGCAACAAGACTTGGTGTTTCAATAAGAAATTCTGTACCACGTTTTGTAAATTTAAACCATGATTGTCCCTTGAAAACCTTAAGACTATTTGGCTGAACTTCGATTTTTGTCAGAGGTTTCATTCTCATGACAGTTCCATCAGCATAAGTAAGTTCAGCTTTTGATTCCCTCATTGTCTCAACGATATCACCGTGAAAGAGGGGGAACCCGCTGGTAAAGACATCTGACAAGGTTTTCCCAACACGAGTCAGCTTAACCTGTCCCGACATGATGTCCAATTTGACATCCATCGGTTTCTGAGCATCTTCTGCAGATGCTGCAGTCATGAAACACAACAGAACAGCAATTAGAATAAGGCATAGTTTTTTATTTTCGATCATGTTGCCCCCCCTGAAAGAATAACTTAAGTGCATGGATGTTCTTATTATATGAATTCATGCGAGAGGTGTCAAGTACACCTTTTCGAAAACGATAATTACCTTTTAAAGAACTGAAGCCGATTTGCAGCAAATCCCACCCACGAAATATAAAATTAACAAATCAAAGTCTATTGCAAAGTTGTTCAGGAATCCTAACCCAATTTCCCCCAAAACCAAAAATCTAAATCCAAAATCCAAAATCCTGAAAATCTCACAAATCTGAACAACCTGCTTAAAAATCCAGCCTTTTCCTGTCTCTTCCTGTCTTTCAAAATCTGCGTAATCTGCGAAATCTGCGGAAAAAATCTTGTCTTTTCTTTTCTTGTCTTTTCCTGTCTTGCTTTTAAAAATCTGCTGAAAAATTAAGCTTTTTCAGGGAAAATATAGCTGCTGAAAATAGATTTCAGTTCAGCAACCGCTTTATCAAAATTGTCGTTGATCACCAGATGGTGATAATTAGTTTTATGTAATATTTCTTCTTTAGCATTCGAAAGGCGTTTAACCAGGTCTTTTTCTGAATCCATGTTTCTTTTTCTTAAACGCTCTTCAAGTACATCCATTGAAGGAGGAAGTATGAAAATCTTCACTGATTCAGGATAACTTTCAGCAATTTTATCTGCTCCCTGAACATCAATATTCATGAGGACACTTATTGATTTTTCCAGATTAGAGTCTAGGAAAGATTTAGGTGTTCCATAGTAATTTCCATGAACTAGTGCCCATTCAGCAAATTTATTTTCTGAAATTGCTGTCTCAAAATCGCCTTTAGCGAGAAAGAAATAGTCTTTTCCATCTTTTTCATTGCCGCGGGGGTTTCGAGATGTAGCAGAAACCGAGTATACAAGTCCAGGAGAAAAAAAACTGACAATTTCAGCAGCCAGTACCGTTTTACCAACTCCGGAAGGACCAGATACAACGAAAAGCCTTCCTTTGCGATTCTTTTGAATTACATTTTCTGTGTTCACTATATTTGCCTTCAATATAAATAAGTAACTGTATCGGGCAGTTCCTAAGATAATATGCCTGAAAAGAGAATAAATAACAATCAGCTCTGAAAACAAAAACCGCGACACTTGCCGGTAGATAAAAAGAAAGGTGCCGCGTCTGCTGCTATTAGGAATTCTCGAATAAATTCAGGGAAATTATAAATCCTCAGACAAAAATATGTCAATTAAATGTTTGCATTTGTATTGAAAAAAAAGTTTCAAATTTAAAATCATGATAAGCGTGAATTTTTAAACTAATCCTTGTCTGATGACCCTTTTCATGTAAAGTGAAGTTAACTCAACTCAGCCATTAAATCGTGCAAATTCAATCTCTGAACAGATTCTGAGCAATCATATTTAAAGCACTTGACAGAATAGTCTAAATTAGACAAAATGAAAGGAGACTTTTTTTGGAGGAGCATCATACGAATATGAAAACGCCCATTTTGATAATACTTGCGCTTTTGATTTCTGTCGCTTCATTTGGTTCAGGAGAAGGTTCAGCAGAAAGTGTCGCTTTGTACACTGTAAAACGCGAAATTAGCCTTATTCTTGAATCCGAATCGACACTTGTGAAACCTTTGGGTGAAGTGTCGGCGTTTCAGTCAGATATTCAAAAATTTCTGCGTCGCTATCCAGAGGTTTCAAAACCAAAAACAATACTTGTTGATGGAAAACCTGCGAAAATTCTTGTACCGCTGGTTATTGATAAAAACACTGTTGGCGGCTTCTTTCAAGTATCGCCAGATGGTAAAACCATTATTTCACTTCCACAGTGGAAACCAAATGGAGAACCCCTGTTCACAGCTCCCGCCGGAACTTGGCAAAGTGCTCTTATGGGTAATGATGTTCCTCAGATCCCTGAGTTGATTCCATTACTGACAGACCCCACTGCCGGAGTACCAGTAGAGCCAGAGGACATTACAGAATGCTATCTTATTGATTTTCTTGATTCTATTCCTTCAAAAACCCAGGAAGAGAAACAGGACTTTGCAAAAGAAAAAGGTTATCAAACCCACGAAAGGCGTCGTTATGGTTCTCTCAAATGCCTTTCCTATGCAGCGGCAATTTCTGTAGACTGGTGGAAAATCGCACTGAACGAAAAACTAGGTTCTTATTGCTCTTTCATGACAGGTGGGCAGGAATATGGCACTGATCCAAGAGTTGTGGAATCGCTCTATCATGCAATTCCAAAGAGTCCGTACTCTTTCCTGAAATTCAATATCAAAAAAGACCTTGTAACTAAAGAGAAAGTGCCGTATTCTCCGAAACATTTCGCATATATACTCAGTTGTATTCCAATTCCAGCAACGGTTCCCGATGCGTTGTACAAAGACGTCATTCATCGAATTCCCGGAAGTTCATTCTCAATGGATCGTCCATTCTTCAATGTCTTTGATAAATCGAAAGGGACCATTCAGCAAATCAAACAGGCACTTGAATCTTTTGGAATTCTATATTCGCAGCACACGCCGAGAAGACAGAACGACTCAAATCCTATTGGTATGATAGGTGTTCATTCAATTAACATTGTTGGTGTCGGAAAACTGAAAGGCAAGGAAGTTGTACTTTATTACGAAACTTTTGGAAAAAATCACAGAGACTATATTGAAGACGGTTTCTTCGGGCCCAGGCTCAGGGCTTTTCCGGTTGATTTCTTCTATCAGGGACTTGCATTCCCGCATGCAATTGATATGCATCTGTCTGTAAAAGATGGAAAGGTCTCAGGAAATTTTGTTAATTTCAAGAAACAACATGTTTCTCCAGATCGTCTTAAAGTAACACTCAACGGCGAAGATCTTCCAATCAACGTTTCATCATCCTTTTCGTTAGATCTGAAAAATGGCGTTAATCATCTGAATGTTAAATTCAGAAAAAAATACTTCCAGACACCCGAAGAGCCAATTGAATACGAACGTAACTACTACATTGCCGGCGATAAATATATTGAAACCAGAGAACTTGAAAATAACAGCATAGCTTTAACCAACATCAAGCGCAAAGAAAGCCTTTTTCATCACAAGGTTGATGGATACATGGATTTTCTTTTACAGAAAGACGAAAGACTCAAAAAAGAACTTCTGTTTAAAATTCAGACCAGCATTTCAAGCCCGGAACTCCTGAAAACAGTCAGCAATGCAGTTCAAAAATCTGAATTCCTGCCAGATTCAATTAAACGTGATCTGCGCTCAGTTGTTACCGATTTATCTAATAAACAGTAATCTGAATCTATAACCGTTTCGACTCCGCTCAACGCCAGGAATGAGTATCTGACGGTGAGCGGAGTCGATTCATTTGTATCATCTTGACAGATATTCGATGTTAGTATAAAGTAAGAATTATGAAACAGCCCAATGTTGCATATAATACTTCAGAAGGCGCATTAACACAAGTAAAGTGTACTAATTGCTCAGCAGGCATTTCGCTTCATGAAGAGTCAGAAATAGAGATTCTTGCCTGTACTTTCTGTGGTTCCTGTCTGGAAGTAAAAAATAATTTGAAGGTGGCTGCAAAGCCTGCCCGCGAGAAACGCCCTTATACACAACTTAAAATCGGATCAACCGGAATTCTGCGTGGAGTCAGGTATGTCAACGTCGGAATTCTGCAATTTACTGAAGAAGATGAAGGCCTGACCTATCAATGGACTGAATTTCTTTTGTATTCCAGAAGCCGTGGTTATGTCTGGTTGATTTTTGAAGACAATCACTGGGTGTTAATGACCGAGTACAAGGACCGGCTTTCAACTCAGCTTTCACCTTATGCAAAACCATGGACAAGATTTTCTGCCGGCGAAAAGTCTTTTACTGTCTTCGAAAATGGTATTGCAAAATTGACGTATTTTGATGGAAATCTTCCATGGCTGCCAAGAGGACGCGAAGTCGTTCATTTTCTTGACGCTGTTTCTCCGCCATATATTTTCTCAATCGAAGAATCATTTGGAAGGCAGGAATATTTCATCGGAGAATATATTCCTGCCACGGAAGCACTTGAAGCCTTCAGAATAGCAGGTTTTGAACCCTCAACAGTTTATCCGTGCCAGCCAATGCGCACTAACAGGCTTTTTGAATGCACAGCGCCAGTAGCGCTGGCTTCTGGTGCCCTAAATATGTTGATATATTTGTACCGCTCAGATGCAGGAAAAATTGTGTTCCAGCAATCTTTTTCTAACACTGAAGTTGCTTCCGGAACCATTTCAAGACCTCTTTCAGTTGCAAAAACGTCAGCACTTTATTCAATACAGGTTCATTGTCCTCTTGATAATGCCTGGGGATTCTTCGATGTTGCACTGGTACAGGGAGATCAGCAGTTTTTCAATCTGGACTGTGAGATTGCGTATTATCATGGCTACGAAGACGGCGAATCATGGTCTGAAGGCACACAGAGCGTTACATCACATTTCAGGGTTCCCGAGCCTGGCTCATACTCTCTTAATATTATCGGACAGGGAAACAAAGGAGAATCTGAAACTGCAACCGTACTTCAAAATGTTCCGGTTAATATTGCCATACGCGAAGGAGTTGTTACAGCCGACTATTCTTTCTGGCTTTCCATTGTATGCTTTATTTGTGCAATTCCTTACTATCTGATGAGAATTAATTTCGAATTTAAGCGCTGGCGATCCAGCGACGGATCTGACGATGGAGATGATTAGCCTTGAATAATCTTTCTCTGACTATAATCATAATTTTTTCCCTGCTGACTCTCACCGCTTTTGCTTTGAATGAAATGTATCACGAGGGATTTTCTTCTACACCGAAAATCGAAAAGCGTAGCGTCAGAGAATACTCTGCGACCTCATACAGACGCTCACATCAGAGTTTCATATACGGGAAATAATTATTCTTTAAAAATATGTTATCTCAATACCTACTGATAAGATACTGATTGCAATTGAAAATAAAACTTGAAAGGTGTAAAAAATGGATAGTTTTTTATCTGATATCAAAATTGGACAATTGATTTCAACAATTACTTATTCTATCATCGGACTTCTGATGTACGGACTAGCGTTTTATGTTATCACCAAGATTTCGCCCTTTTCAGTTAAAAAAGAAATTGAGGAAGACCAGAACATCTCTCTTGGAATAATAATCGGTTCAGTTATGATTGGTCTGTCAATAATTATTGCCGCCGCAATCCACTGAAAATATGTCATATTTGTAGCATGAATACTGCCGGTGTCTTTCTGCTTTTTTCTGTTTTCCTCATTGCGGTATGTGGAATAATTTATGAGCTTCTAGCTGGAACAATTTCCAGTTATCTTCTCGGCGATTCTGTATTCCAGTTCTCGCTTGCAATAGGCATCTTCATGAGTTCAATGGGACTCGGTTCCTACATTTCAAGATTTATCAAAAAAGACCTGATTGAATACTTTGTACTGAGCGAGATTGCTCTTGGAATTCTTGGCGGATTAAGCTCGATAATTCTTTTTCTGGCTTTTTCAAAAATTGATAATTACATGCCTTTTCTGTTTATCGTTTCAATTTCAATTGGAACACTTGTTGGCCTCGAATTGCCTCTGGCATTGAGAATCATGAAACAGTACACGACCATGAGGCTTCTTATTTCAAATGTAATGACAGCAGACTACATCGGAGCACTTTGCGCGTCCCTTCTTTTTCCGCTTGTCCTGGTTCCCAGGCTCGGTTTGATACGTACAAGTCTGATGTTCGGAATGATGAATGTTTTTGTCGGTGGAGCAGCGATATATGTTTTTCGCAGTGTAATTAAGGGGATGAAATTCAAGACTTCCCTTTTTATAGGCGCTTTTTCTTTGCTGTTGCTGTTTTTTGTCTTTTCAGAAAAAATATCGGCGTATTCAGAAAATGTACTATATAAAGATGATATTATTTACGCGGTTACAACTCCTTATCAGAGGGTTATTATTACAAGGTTTAAAGATGATATTCGCATGTTCATCAATGGAAGCATCCAGTTCTGTTCAAGGGATGAATACCGTTATCATGAATCTCTCGTCCATCCGGCAATGTCAGCAGCAAAAAACAGGGAAAAAGTTCTCATAGTTGGCGGCGGTGATGGCCTTGCTGTGCGTGAAGTGCTTAAATATCCTGACGTAAAGAATATTTTTCTTGTTGATATTGACAACGGAATCACCGATTTTTGTAAATCAAATCCTTTGATTGCATCATTGAATTGTAATTCTCTCTCTGATTCGAAGGTTCAGATAATTAATCTCGATGCCTGGAAATTTATTGAAAATTCCAGAGAAATATTTGATGTGATAATCATCGATCTTCCTGACCCTGACGATTCATCTTTAAGTAGATTGTACTCGGTATCTTTTTATCGTCTTCTTGTGAAGCACCTATCGAAAAGCGGAATCGTTGCAACTCAGGCAACTTCGCCACTCTATTCACGTAAAGCTTTCTGGTGCGTGAGAAATACCATGAATTCAATCGAATCACCGTATCAGCAGGATAAAACCTTAAATACTTATGCTTACCACGCATATATTCCAACTTTTGGAGAATGGGGATTTGTGATGGCTTCTCCTCTCAATATTCAATGGGAAAACATTGAACCTCCAGCTGGATGCAAATTTCTCACAAAGGATAATCTGAAAGGCATGGTTGTATTTTCCCCTGACATGGATTACATGGAAACAGAGCTAAATACGCTCAACACTCAAAAGATTAAAACATATTATCACGAAGGCTGGAAACAATGGCACCTGTAACACTTAGTACAGAATATTTTAATAAAAGGGTCATTAATCAACAGCCCTCCCAAAAGTTAAAATGCAAATTTGTCCCCTTGTTTAAGACTTTGCGTACTTAGTTTTCTGCTTACTTCAAAAGTGCTCAGTAACAGAATGCCAATGAAAAACATCTATTCAGTAATCAGGTTAATTCTAGTGGCTATATAAATGACTTTCGTAAAAATTGAGGTGAAATAATTTGTCACTGCATATACTTGCAGATTTTTATAAATGTGATCGAAACGCTCTTCTGAAACAAGATTCAGGATTGCTGATTCTTGAACATGCTATTCGGGAATCAGGTCTGGGAAAAATTTGTACTAAGACACATCAGTTCGAACCTTTTGGATACACAGCCTTTGCGCTTCTTGCCGAGTCGCATATTGCAGTTCATACATGGCCCGAATCTGAAATGGCCTTGATTGACATTTTTGCATGCGGAGCACCCGAAAAGGCAGAAAAAGCTTATCAGACGCTGGTTACTTTTTTCAGTCCGGAGAAAATTTGCAGAAAAGAGATCAAAAGGGGATTAAACAGTGAAGATAATACGGAAACTTCTTTTTAATGCTGTTGTACTTATCTTGTTCGCATATATCGTTCTCAGATTAGTGGTCTGGCACGTTAATCCGGGTGTTGAATTCACGCTTCCGCTCTCGGAAGCTGCAGCAAATGATTTTCAGGTTCTTGTCAGAATTTCCTCAAGTTCAGAAACACTTGGAGATATTGAAAAACTGAATGTAAACAAAGCACGTGAACTGGTTCAGAATAACTCTGCTGCAAGTTTTCTGATTCCGGTAGAGATGGCTTCAGAGGCAGCACACATTATAAAAACAAAATATTCCTGGAAATATGTTGATCTTTCTATCGGAAACACCGAAAATGGCACACAGAACATAAAACTTTATCTTCTTATCGGTTTTGATGCATTCATTTACACATATTCGGTAGCATCTTCCACAGTTGTTCCCGAACACTACCATCAATACCAGGATTTCAAAACAAAAGATGTGTATTATAAGTAATACTTTATAATCTCATGACGGCCCGAGAGTGAAAAAGAATGTTGTGCCGACACCAGGTTCTGATTCTGCCCAGATTCGGCCTTCATGATGGTTAATGATTCGCTGCACAGTCGCAAGCCCGATGCCTGTTCCCTCGAATTCTTTATTTGTGTGAAGGCGCTGGAAAGCTGTAAATAGTTTCTCATAATATTTCATATCAAAACCTGCGCCATTGTCTTTTACAAAGACTATCTGTTCAGAATTCGTAATTTGTGAACCTACTTCAATTTTTGCCAGTTCTTTTTTTCCAGTATATTTAAATGCATTTCCGATGAGGTTTTCCATCGTGGTTCTCAACAAACCGTAATCTGCCAGAACATGAATGTCGGGTTTTATAGTGATTTCAAAAATCCTTGCAGGGAAGCTCAGCTTCATTGTTTCTATTATCTCATCAGTCAATTTACTCAGATTAATATCTGTCCTGGACAATCTTGTACGACTTATTTTTGAAAGTTGCAGGAGGTCGTCAATGAGTTGCATCATCCTTTTTGCAGAAGACCTGATTTTGTAAATATAAATTTTTACCTCGTCATTCATTGATGAGCTGAAATCTTCAATCAGAATTTCAGAAAACCCGTTTATAGCCCGAAGCGGTGCCCTCAGATCATGAGAAACAGAATAGGAAAAGCTTTCCAGCTCTTTGTTTGCAGCTTCAAGATTCGAATTTATTCGTTTGATTTCATTCGCAGCATTTTTTCTGGAAGTGATGTCTCTAACGATAGACCACATTGAAAGAGGCTTATTATTTTCGTCTCTTACTAGGTATGTCCTGAGATCGACATTTATGGTTGTTCCGTCTGCTTTTTTATACTCTTTTTCGTACAAATCGGAATGACCTCTTTTTAATACCTGTTCTCTGATTATTAACTCTTCCTTTTTATGCCATTTTATCGGAGTCAAATCATTATGTGAGAGTGAATAGATATTTTCATGTTTGTATCCAAGCATATCAAGGAATGCTTTATTGAACTTGATTATTCTGCCGTTCATGTCGAAAGCAGCAATTCCGTCATGCATTCCCTCATAGAGATTCTGATAATTTACTTCGCTTGCCCTTAGCGCTTCCTGAATGCCGAATTCTTCTGTTACATCACGAAACACAAGTACCATTCCGATCAATTCTTGTTTTTCGTGATCAAAAACTGGAAATGCACGACAGGAGACAGTTCTCTTGGAACCATTCTTTTGAATTAAATTTGCGTTGATCATTAAGACGTTATTATCAACCAGTTCAGGCTCAAAATCTGACTGGAAAATTGATTCAAAGAAATCGTCCGCTGGTCTTTCCGAATAGGCCTCAACGATTTTGAAAACACTGCTGAAGGGCTTTCTGAACGTTTCAGTAAATGACCATCCGGTAATTTTCTCTGCAGTGCCGTTCATGTACTCAATGGCACCATCTTTACCGACTGCAACAATTCCATCGCCTATTGAATCCAGCGTTGAAATTAGTATCCTGCTATTTGCAAGAAAAGGTATTTTATTTGCCATTCTTACCTCAAAGTAGTGTGAATGCAGCCGCAGATTGAATTAGGTCTTTCTGATGAGAGCTCTTTAAATAGATCAACAGTCATTGAAGGATTCCTGTTTTACACACATACTAATTCGGGAAAACTACCAAAAGCTGTTGCAGGGCGCGATCAAAAGAAACAGGAACGCATCAATGCGCTTTTCTATAATGATATCAGACTCATAATTGTTTGTGCAATAAATTTCAATTTCATATATAATTCAGCAATGCTTTTTAAAAATGGATTAATTACAATTCTGTCGAGCCTCAGGTTTAACCTTGTTGCTATTGCTCTGGCGGTAAGTTTGATTTATTTGTCTGCCTGGACGATTGGAAATTTTCGTCTTGCAGAAAATCTTGCTGAGGTTTCGCTTGAAAAAACAGGTCAGACTGTTGAAAGCAGTTTGAATTCTTTTTTTCTGCCTTCGATTCAGGGATTTGAATGTGCCAGGAAGTGGGCAGCAAGCGGTCTATTTAATCCATCCGATGCTTCAAAATCTGTCAATCTGTTTCTTCCCATGCTTGTTGCTTATCCACAGATCACCTCTGTTACCACCGGAAGACCCGATGGATCAAGCTTTCGAATCGGTGCAGATTCATCAGATCTTCTAGTTCGAATTATTGATTCAGGTGAGAGTAAATTTCAAAACATGCTTCTTTTTTCGCAATCCGGAAAAATAATTCGTGAATGGAAAACTGAAAGGACGTATGACCCGCGAACCAGGCAATGGTACATGGATGCAGTAAAATCAGCATCTTTATCAAGCGATCCTGTTTCAGCAACCCCGACCTGGACCGATTCCTACGTTTTTCATTCAGCAAATCTTCCGGGCATTTCATTGTCCGGGGCAGTTTCTGATCTTTCTGGAAATATTTTTTACATGACGTTTAACATGGAAGTAGAAAAGATTTCAGCTTTTTCTGTAATGAATTCTCCGAGCAGAAATGGAAAGACATTTATTCTATCCAATGATGGTACAATAATTGGATTGCCGGGTTTAGAGAAATTTTCTTCTGCGGAAAAAAGAAAAGAATTCCTTGCTTCTTTTAAAGGTAAAAGACCAACACTGGCTGATTTGAAAATTTCGCTTTTTGATTCTCTTGCAAAAGAAAAAGTACAAAGAAAACATACAAGTTTTTTAACAATTGAAGGAAAAAAATACTTATTTCATCAGCGTCCGTTCTTTTTAAGTAAAAAAACTCCTATCTGGATCGGCATGATCATTCCCGAGTCTGATCTTCTTGAAGAATTTGAACTGCAAAAGAGATATATAGCAGTTATCTCTGCGCTGATTTTTATTTCCTGCTGGATAACCGCTTCAAGGCTGGCACGCTGGTATTCACATCCTCTGGAGGGTCTTGCAGATAACAGCGAACGCATGACAATGCTTGACTTGTCAGAGTTTCCGCGTATTGAATCTCCGATTCTTGAAGTGAATAAGTTGGCAAAAGCACATGCTCGCATGATGACTGCTCTTGATTCATTTTCCAAATATGTTCCTTTGACTCTTGTTCGCGATCTGCTGCAGCAGGGAAATGCCGCAAAACTTGAATATAAACAAAAAGAAGCCGCAATCCTGTTTACAGATATTAAAAATTCGACCGGGATTGCTGAAACAGTTCCATCGGAAGTTCTCTCCGCACATCTGGCAAACTATTACGAAAACATGATGGCAATAATTCAACACCACCACGGATTAATCGATAAATTGGTTGGAGATGCAATAATGGCATTATGGGGAACTCCTCATGATGACAGCAGAAAGTCCGAAAATGCTGTCCGCGCAGCTCTTAAATGCCGTAATTTTCTCAATGAATTCAATGAAATGAACCTGAAAAATGGGCTTCCCGAATTAATTACCCGCTTTGGAATTGCTACTGGAGCTGTTATGGCTGGTAATTTCGGCTCTCCGGTAAGAATGTTCTATACTGTGATAGGTGACAAAGTGAATCTTGCCAGCCGTCTCGAGGGGCTGAATAAACACTATGGAACGCAGATCATGGTTGAGGAAAATACGAAGATTCAGTCAGAAAGCCATTTCGAATGGAGGCAGGTCGATGTTGTAACCGTAAAGGGAAAGTGTGCTTCCATAAAGATTTTCGAGCTTCTTGGGGAAAAAGATAAAGTAGCAACTGACCTTCTTGAATTCTCGCGCCTGTATGAAAAGGCGCTGAATGCATACTTCGTAATGGATTATATCCAGGCTTCTGAAATTCTTTCAGACTTGAAGAGCCCAAATCCAAACGATCTGACAGTTTCAATTCTCAAAGAAAAAGTAAACTATTGTCTCAGTAATCCACCCGGTGAAAACTGGAATGGAATAAGTAATATTTCCAAAAAATAGCCTCCTGTCTATCCTGCACGACTCTTAATAATTCATATTATGTCATTTCGACCGAAGGGAGAAATCTCGCATTTACGGAGATCTCTCAAAAAGTTAACACGCAAATGCCCTTTTATTTTGGATTTTGCGTACTTAACGTATAATCTTAATTTTACGAATAGTTTCTCCTTTTCTCTCATTATTTTTTCAAATTCGTGCGCTATGTTTCACTGAATTATGTGGTCAATTCTGCCGATTGAATCAGTGAAGTGTAATTATTGAGTAGATACATTATTTTTCAATATGAAGAAATCGGACAACTATTGTGACTTTTGCCCGGAATAGAAAATTTCTGATTTTGCAGATACTGCTGTTTTTGCTGATTTTTAATGCGGAAATGGCTTTTTCTGCTGCTGAAGAGCCCGAAAGACCAGTTGTTACGGGTTCGCACAACTGGAAATTCAATAAATTTTCTTCATTTGATCATTTGAAAATTAATCTGGAAAAAGATGCAAAAAAAGGCCAGAAGTTCTTTCTCAGTCTGAATGGTATTTATTATCAGGAAAAAGACAATAAATCATGGACGTCGTATGTTGGCGAAAGTTATTATAAATTCAAATCCGGGAACTTTGATTTTCTTCTCGGACAGTTGCGTGAAACGCTTGGAAGCGGTGACAACATTTCATTTGTTGATAAGCTTAATTCAAGGCGTTATTACGTGGGACTTGCGAATGACTACAACAGAGATAAAAAGGAAGTTCCGGCAGTAAAATTGACTTATTATATTAATTCAAAGCGGAATTTCACTTTTCATTATCTTCCTGTTTTCGAATCAAGCGAAATGGCTTCAATTTTCTCTTCCTGGGCAAGCGGATTTCAGAAATACCTTGCTTTACAGGTAATTAAAGGTGCAAAACTGGTTCAGGAAGATGCAAGAAATCTTGATCAGCAGTTTCATCTTGCATACAATGCTTCTTTTCCAAAATACGAAATTCGATATCATTTGTTTTTCTTCAAGGAACGAATTGCTGTTGTTGACAGGATAAATGAAAACTTGTACAAGTCGAGTTATCCGAGAGATCAGACAATGGCTGTTGACGGAAATGTTACTCTGGCAAAGGACTTGCTGATACGTTTCGAATTGGCATATACGCTGGAAAAATGTTTCTCGACTTTTTCGAACGGCAGAGTTGGCCGAAAATTTTACAGTGATAGCCTGAATATGCTCTTTGGTACAGATAAGACCTACAAAAACAATTTGTATTTCAATGTTCAGACGTTGTTTTCTTATGCAAAAGATCTGAAGTATTCAACTCCTTTTCAGCTTAATCCATTTGAAGCGGCTGTATCTGTGAGCATGAAAAAAGGCTTCAGAAACGAAACCCTTTTTGTTGAATTTGCCGGAATCAATAATCTTTCAACTGGTGAATACCTTTTAACTCCAAATATTTCAGTCAGAAACATCGATTCAATAAAGCTTACAGCCGGAGTTCATGTCAACGGCAAGTCTACCGATGCCCTGGGTCCAATCGGACAGTTTGATAAAAATTCCACGCCATTTTTTGAAACGGAGATTATCTTTTGAGCATTTCTGAAAATAACCGTTGTTTTTCACTGTATAAAGACAAATATTTTTGACAATCGAAAGAAAATTTGTGATACTCTACACGAAGCGCATTTCCATGCACGGGTTATTGTTCAGTTTCCTTACATGAATTATGGAAATCTTTGACTGGAGAAGAAATTCTGGGAAGCAAAGCGGAAGTAAATTACCAGTATTTTGAAGACGTCCTTTTTGAGAAACGCATCTGGATGCCTTCAGCGAATATATCAAATTATCTCCTCATGTTTACTGCTCCATATCTTGGTTCAAGAGACAAACATGGGAGGCGCTCTTTCAAAGATTTCCTCACAGCCACTTCAGAAAGTGAAGTTGTTCCCAGAACAATTGTTTTCTGGAACAGGTCTGTAATTGCCTGTTTTGAAGGCAGCCCGATATTGCCAGCTCTAAGCCGGTTAGACAAGAGCGGAGTAAAAATTCTGGTTTCAGCACAGGCTATCAATAGAATGAAAGCCATGGACAGACTTGTTACCGGAAAACTGGCTAACTATACGGATCTTCTGGATGCAATGCACAAATCTCAAAAAATAATAACTTTTTAATTTTTTTTTATTGACATTGAAAATATATAATGATATACTCTTTCTTACCTGAAGGGCGATTAGCTCAGTTGGCAGAGCGCCTGCTTTACACGCAGGTGGCCGGCGGTTCGAGCCCGTCATCGCCCATGTCGGTAAACTTTGGGGTCGTAGTTCAGTCGGTTTAGAACGCCTGCCTGTCACGCAGGAGGCCGCGAGTTCGAGTCTCGTCGACCCCGTTCCCTTGGCCAGATAGCTCAGCCGGTAGAGCAGCGGACTGAAAATCCGTGTGTCGTTGGTTCAATTCCGACTCTGGCCATTTTTTTGCGTGGATTATGGCGGCATAGCCAAGTGGTAAGGCGACGGTCTGCAAAACCGTTATCATCGGTTCGAATCCGATTGCTGCCTCTCAGAGTCAACCATCCGCTGCTGATGGGCTTTTTTGCTTTTAGGCA
>JADFZL010000007.1:64276-294441 GCA_015232575.1 Candidatus Rifleibacteriota bacterium | reverse complement strand
TCATGTAAACGATCTTCGGAAATGTTTTCATCTTCTTCATCTTCTGTTGGTTCTGAATCATCCTGAACACTCTCTCCTGAGCTGTCTTTCGCTAAGCCAAGAATCCATTTCAGACAATCCACGGTCAGAACAAAACCTTTTTTAACGCTAATTCTCAAGTTGCCTTTGCTGGAAAGATTGACATTCAGAGGCCCAAGCGGAGAATCAACAAGTCCTGAAACGCTGTCTATCTCGTGGTTCTTGGGTTCAACGATTCCGTAATCCGTATAATCTTCAATCCGGCCAGCAAGTCGAGCCCTGCTGATTTCTCTGGTTTTTGGATTTTTTAGGACGATTGATTTAACAACTGAAAGACGATCCTGAAAAAGGCTCATATTGTGAAATTCTAATTCAATTGGTGTTACTCCAAAATTTGTAAGCCCTGTCAGTACAAGTGAAAGATTTTTCTGTGCGGAGCTTTTGCCAGTTGCAAAGGTCATATCTTTCAGAAGAATAAATTCGCAGCTTTCTATTCTCTTAAGAAGCGATTTAGTCATAATCCCGTCTGTAAGATGTTCAACTTCAAAAGGAATGACAACGGAGAAGAAACCTCTGATAATCTCACCGTCCGTTTCGCAATCGTGAAATCCTGAACGTTCAGGGGATAATGTAAACTGCTGATCCTCTGCCATCATTACTTTAAATAAATCTCCCACAGAGTCAGTTTTTGAAACCAGGCAACTGAACGAGATCGAAGAACCGTTAACGTGAATTTCATCTAATGACATTTCATATCTCCTTACGCTTAACCAGAGCAAACAAAGTCAGCCGTCGTAACTAACTTTCTAACACCTGCAACCATGAATTTTCGATATACCTCGTAAACTCGATCACGCTTTGCAGAATCCCCTGCTTTTATTGCCCGGATAAGGGCTTGGGCAAGTCCTTTGTCAAGTTTTGTTCTGTTCATAATTGCTCCTTTACTGCAATTATTCTGGCACAGACATCTTTCTGTGACGGAGCCATCGCCGAACATCTTCAATGTCCCAGCGCCAAATATCCCCGATTGCTATAGGGTTTATGAATGGTCGAATATGTCTGTCGAAAGTATTTGCAGATATGCCCAAATCTGCTGCAATCTCTTCTCTGGAATAAAATATTCTCTCTTGAAGAGGGGCTATAATCTCATTCTTTGCCTTTGCCATAATTCACCTCACTAATTTTCTTAGTTCTTGCTTGGTTGCTCATCCTTTCACCTCTGAGCTTTCTTGCTGCCACTTTTCAAAATCGCTTTGGGAAATAAGAAATTTTCGTTTCATTCCGGGAAGTCTTTTTTTTGGAAGTGGCAAACGTCGGACGGTGTTTATATGAAGATTCAGTATTTCCGCCACTTCCGCCAAACTAAGATATTTTTCTTGCATATAGAACCTTCCTTGTATATATTTTCAGATTGTAGGGTTTTGTTATATTTTGTTCGTTATGGGTATATTGTAGTTTAATTGTCGACAAATGTCAAGGCGTGTTCAAATTCTAACTACGAGAGTTCTTTATGAGTTTTAAACAAAAACTTAAGGCTTTAATTCTGGAGAAAGAAAAATTTGGTAATTTTTCTCAATCTGAGCTTGCACGTCAAATGGGAGTTGCAAGATCAACAATAAGTCAATACGTTTTGGGTAAAACTGAACCAAATTTTGAAACTATAAAAAAAATAGCTTCCTTTTTTGATGTTCAACCAGGCTATTTTCTTGACGACGATCCTGACGTTCCCGAAGGATGGGTGAAAGTGCCTGTTATTGGCAGAGTGCCAGCAGGAATTGCAATTGAGGCAATTGAAGAATTTGAAGGTGAAATGCTTGTTCCAGCGCACGAATATAAACCTGGCCAAACCTTCGGACTCCGCGTCGTTGGTGACAGCATGGAGCCGAGTATCTTAGCTGGAGACTGCGTTATAGTTGACCGACTCAACAAACCAGATAATGGCGATGTCGTTGTCTGCCGTGTAAATTGCTATGGAGAAGTCACACTGAAGCGATTTTTTCAGGAAAAAAACATCATTACGCTCAGGCCCGACAATAACAGATACCCGCCAATAACAATCATAATCAAAGAATCCTGCGTAGAAGAATCCGATAACGACATTCACATACTCGGAAAAGTAACCCTTCTTACAAGAAAGAAGATATAGCGGAGAATGAAAGCACAGAATGAAACTCCTTTGCATCCAGCGTTTAGCAACGTGCCCAAAAACTGGCAGTGTGTATTTAAGCCAAATACCATTTTTACGTGGTACGTAGTGCATTGCAAAGCTTTTTCTATAAACAATTACAAGCATAATTAAAATAAAGGATTAAAAAATAATGAAAGCTTTTTCGGCTACTCATCAGGGAATATTGAAAATAGGTAATATAGAAATTCCATGTGCGGTATTAGAGGATGGCTCAAGAGTTTTGACTGCAACACATTTTCTTCAAGCTCTTGGAAGACCATACAAAGGAAATTACAAAAAAGATAAGTATCCGGCTTTTATATCGTCTCCGAATTTAACTGAATTTGTTACTCCAGAAATAGAAAATTTGTTGCAACCTATTGCATATAAATATAAATCAGAATCTAGAGTTCGTGGATATAAAGCTGAGTTATTACCACACATTTGTTCAATTTATATTTCTGCAGAAAGAAAAGGGCAACTTGACCCATCACAAAAACGAATAGCTGACCAGTGTGAAATACTATTAAAAGGTTTTGCTACTGTCGGTATTATTGCACTTATCGACGAAGCAACGGGTTTTCAGGAAGATCGAAAAAGGGACGCTCTTCAAGCTATATTAGAAAAGTATCTTCGGAAAGAATTTGCTGCTTGGGCGAAAAGATTTCCAGATGAATTTTATAGGCAAATTTTTCGGTTACATGAGTGGTGTTGGACTTCTGGGAAAGTTAATAAACCAAGTTATGTGGGAAAGATTACAAATGACGTTGTTTATGAAAGATTAGCTCCAAATATCCTTGAGGAACTTCAAAAAATAAATCCAAAAGATGAAAAAGGAAATCGAAAAACAAGACATCATCAATGGCTTACTGAAGACTTAGGTCATCCGGCTTTGGCCCAACATCTGCATGCTATTATTGCTTTAATGAAAGCTTCTACAAGTTGGAAGTCGTTTATACGATTATTAGAAAAAGCTTTTCCTAAAAAGAATATTGTTCAACTGGAGTTCGATTTTGATTTCGATGATTAATTTACTTTGACGAGCCGGGCGACATACACATCATCGGAGTATTCGCAATGCTTGTTCGCAAAAGAGTGAAAAGAGATGTTATCTTTTTATAAATAATATGAAAATTATTATTTAATGTTAACAGTATTTAATGTAGAAAATACAATAAAGAATTTAGTTATTGTATTTTTTGTCGAAAAATACAATACGAGAAAAAAAATGAATAAAAAGTCTTTTATAAGTGAAAGAGCTGGGAAGGTAAAGATGGCAGAAAGGGGATACTACGCTTTCATTCCCAATCCGCTACCAATTGAAATAAGATTTTCTGAGAAAACCATTAACTTACTATCGGAAGCAAATCGCTTATTGGGAGAACTTTCTGGTGTTGGAAGAATGTTGCCAAATCCATACTTGCTTGTTAAGCCTGCGATGGATAGAGAGGCTATTTTAAGTTCCAAAATTGAAGGAACTCAATCTGGAATAAGTGATTTATTTTTTTTTGAAGCAGATAATACAAGCTTTCCTGCATCGCCTGATTTAAAAGAAGTTATAAACTATATTTTAGCGTTAGAGTATGGTCTAGAAAGAATAAAGGGCGGTTTCCCTGTTTGTTTACGCCTAATTAGAGAAATTCATGAAAAACTTATGCTTGGCGTAAGGGGTGAACACGCTACACCTGGAAGTTTTCGAACTACTCAGAATTGGATTGGACAAGCTGGATGTAATTTAGAAAGTGCTACTTATGTCCCTCCGCCGGAAAACGAAATGAATGATTGTTTAGCAAATTTGGAGCTATTTATACACAACAATGATAGTAATTCTAATATCATAAAACTTGCCTTGATTCATAGCCATTTTGAATCAATTCATCCGTTTGTTGATGGTAATGGTAGAATAGGAAGACTTCTCATTATTCTCCTAATGTGTGATTGGAAAATTCTTTCTCAGCCTTTGTTATATTTGAGCGAATTTTTCGAAAAGAATCGAGACGAATATTATTCACGTCTTTTGAATATAAACCAAAAAGGCGAAATAGAAGAATGGATAGATTTCTTTTTATATGGAATAAAAGAACAGGCTATGCAATCTCTTCAAACAACAAATACGTTAATAGATCTCCAGCATAAATACAGGGACAAAATTAAAGGCAAGTCTATTTCCAAGGCTACTACAATTATTTTGGATCATATTTTTACTAATCCTATTATTTCCACAAAAGTAATTATAGAAAAGTACAATGTAAATTTTAGAACTGCCTTGAAAGCAATTGAAAATCTTTCAGAATTGGGAATACTATTTGAAAATACAGGCCAAAGAAGAAATCGACTTTGGGTTGCAAAAGAGATTTTGAATATTTATAAATAGAAATATAATTAATCTAAAATGGGGGCGGTTTTGGGGGCGGTCGAGGGAAAAGATGAGAAATCAGGAGACGCGAAACGCTTATTAAATCAAGAAAGTTGTGTGCCGGTCAGGGTGTTAGACGGGTTCGACCCCCGCTGGGGCTATTTTTCTTTTTCCCGCATTTATTTTTAACGCCACCAAACCCGCTGATGAATATCATGGAATAACTAACAAAAATATTCCATCGGCGAAGTAAACAAAGCAATAAATCCTGACAAGGATGAGTTGGCGCTTTGAAGGATTCCGAAATGTTGGTCTGCCTGAAAGATGCATAATGTGTATCGCCGAAGCTGATGCGTATAGCCATTGTTTTTCCGCCGCAATGGGACCCACGGCAGCCACCCCGCACAACAATGGTTCTGGAAAGTGCAGCAGCCAGGAGTGGTGCCGAAACGCAGGTTTTTGATTTCAATCTGGCACTTTATCGCAAATTGCTTTTTGAAAGCCCGTCTTCTGGAATGATTGAATCATCAGTTGAAAAACTGCTTGAACCGTCGATCTTTGGCCAGCCTGACGAATTCATGCGAATTTCACAAATCGTCGAACGCTTTCTGGACGAAAACTATTCAGATTCGACCGACAATCAATTATTCTGGGACGGCATGCGTTCAAAACTCTCGCCTAATTCAAGCCATGACTGGCGAAAGGTGATTGCACAGCCATCAATGCTTCCGGCAATCAGGCATCTTAACCGCGAAATTGAATCGTTGTTCATCTGGAAACCTGATATAATAGCTATCAGCGCAATCTCTGACACGCAAATTCTCACTACTTTAGGCCTGGCATCTGTATTCAAACGCCGGACACCTGCAATTCAACTTCTGCTGGGCGGGGATGCTTTTGCATATCGCAGGGGAATTCTTTCTGGATTTCCCTGGCTCTTCGATCTTGTCGATGGAATTGCATTAAACGATGCTGAAGAGCTTTTTGCTTCTCTTAGCGTTGAAAGAAAGATAAGCAATCTTCCGGGAATAATTTCAAAAGACGGGCATTATTCAGTTCAGAAAATCATACAAGCGGAAAATTTCGGCGATTTTGTACCAACAATATCTCAGGCAGAGAAAGCTCGCAAATCGCTCAGTCCTGAAATAGTAATTCCCATTGAAACCGCACGCGGCTGTCCGTGGAGCGCATGCGCATTCTGTATTCACCCGCCACGCGATACAAACGGACACGCACACTATCGGCAGCGTTCCCTGCAATCACTCAAGAACGAACTTCACGCCTGGCACTCATTCGGCTTCAGAAATTTCTTCTTTATCGACGAAGCGTTGCCACCTGCACGAATGGACGAAATAGTACAACTGGTCTCCGAACTTTCAGAACCTGTATCCTGGATCGCCTACGCACGCCTTGACACAGGACACACATTAATGTCGTTAAAAGCAGCTCGGGCTGCCGGTTGCCGCAAATTATTCTTCGGCTTTGAAACTGGATCAGAACGTCTTCTCAGAAAATTCAGCAAAGGCATTAAGCCCGACAGCATCACAAAGGTACTGCGCGACGTCGGTCAGGCAGGAATATCTGCACATTTGTTTCTTATGACAGGTTTTCCAAAAGAAACAGAAATTGATCAGAGTGCAACTCTTCAGTTGCTAGAAGAGGTTCTTCCAGCGCTTGATCCGTTTGGTTTCAGCTATGACCTTTTCAATTTGAAAGTAGAACGTGAAACCCCGCTATTTAACAATCCGGCAGAATTTGGTATCAGTCCGATCAGGATTCACGCAGGCAATGACGCTGCCTACCACTTTGATCCGGGTCTTTTACGAAGCGAGCGCTTGACGAGCGCTGACTTTTCGCGGAAAATCGAATCAACAATAAAGCAATGTCACGGTGATTGCGTTAGCCTGCGCAAACTTCATCTGAGCCAGGATTCTCTTCACCTGCTCTTTCTTAAAGCTTTTCAGGGCGGTCGGCTTTCCAGATTTTCAAATTGTGCACGCACTGAGTGCACAATTAAGCTGGACTCATTTTCGTTCGATAATTTACCTTAAAACAGCACTACAGCGAGATTTTTACGCTGAGAAGCAATTAAGGAAGATAAAATCGACTTCTCAAAAATAAGAGGTTTTATTTCTTATGAAGATCACAAAAATTATACTCGGCAGTATAAACCTCAAAGAGTTATTGTTGGAGGTTGTAGCGACAGTATGAAAATGAGAAATAGCTTTTGAAGATTCTTTGTAAGAATCCAGGGTGAAAGTTGGATTAGCGCTTTAATTAAACAGTGAAATGTTCAGTATTTTTCATATCTTCTGAAATCAGTTTGATTTTACATAAAATTTGCTTTATAATTATGTAAAGATAAGTTTACATAAAGGATGACAAAAAAACAATGAACTGGCAAGGAGAAAAACTTCGTGAACTGCTTCGGCAAAAGGGCTTTACGCAGGCGAGCCTTGCTGAAAAGCTTAAAGTTTCTAGGCAGGCGGTAATTGATTGGCTGAACGGAACTATTCCAAAGGGAAGTCATTTGTTGGCGCTTTGTCAGTTGTTTGAGATAGCCCCTGATTTGCTTTTTTCTGAATCTGTTTCAGAGATTGTTCTTCCAGTTCACAGGAAAAGGGGTAATTCCCATTTAACCAATGATAGACAAGCTCTGGCATTAGAATTATCCAAGAAATATGAGCTTTTTTATAAACACAGACCAAGAGTAAAACTTCACAGAGCCATTCGCTTTCCAAGTGATTATCAGGAAAAGGACATTCTTGAACTGCCTTCCCAACTTCGACAAATGGCAGGAGCCAGAGATTATTCTCCTCTGAAGATTGAACAAACTTTCCGATTGCTTGAATGTCTGGGTGTTGATGCGATTTTTTACAAATTTCCTGATGATTTGAAAAGCTACGCATTTTATACTGAAATCTTTGGTTATCCGGTTGTTTTCATTAATACCTCCAATAATCTACTGGATGTAAGCTTTCCCATTCTTCACGAAGCAATTCATGCTCTGTGCGGAACAGCGTCAAGAAATTCTTCAGAGTTTTCTGATACAGAAGAGTCTCTTTGCGATAAGATCGCAAGTCAAGTTCTCTTTACTAGCGAATATGTAAGAGAAGTTCAAGAAAGCATCGAAGGCTTATCTAATGCGCAAAAAATAAATGAACTCAAAAAATTTGGCGCTATGAATCATCATCCAATTTATGGAATTGTAAAAAGACTCAAAGAAAGCGGAGTTGAAATAAAATTTCCCGTTGGCGGTGCTGACACAAATTTGCAAAAAAAATTTCCAAGTCTTGGCGAAAAACTATTCTCTCATGGTGATGCAAAACGTTTTATAGAAAACCTTTCTGTGTTTTCACCTCTGTTTTATAAAGAACTGAGGAATCGCATGGATTCAATTTCAGATCGTCTGCTGGCAGAATGGCTAGGTTTAGAAAGCACTCTTGACGCTGGCGAAGTGCGAAAGTTCATTCAAGATATCCCCGCAACAAGTATTTTCTGATGATCATTCTTTGTGATACTTGTGCGGTATTGATGCTTATTCGCTTAGCGCCTGATATGTTTGTCGATAGAAAATTCGATTGTGTTACTTCTGCTGTTGTTTTGAAAGAAATTTATCAAACACAAAGATTCAAAGATCGATATCCATGGCGAAATCAGTACAAATCGAAAATAATGACTAACACTGATTTAGTGGCTTTGGGAAAAAAGTTCGAAATGACTCTCAAAGCTATTAATAATATGATTTTTTCTGGAACATTCAATCAAAAAAGCAATAAATGCTTTGACTTAAGTGGAGCTGATCAAACACTAGCCGCCTTGGCAGTTTCAAATGAATTTGACCTCTGTTCAATAGATGTTAATCTTGTACAGTTTTTAGAACAGGAATTTGATTGCAATAATTTGTCTCCACTGGCTTTGTATAATAATTGGTTAGAAAATAAGATTTTGAAATATCTACCCGAGCATGCTAAAATTTTTACCGATTGGAAAACGTGCCGGGAAAAACCTCAGCCGTTGAGCGAAATTCAAAGGTTTAATAAGCTCACAGGTGTAAGCTATTTAGGATCTTAAAGAAAAATGTCTGTTGATCACACCGAAAAAGGTTTTGAGAATGCTATTGAAGAAAGCCTGAAATATATCGTTCTTTGCATTCACCGCCACACCCAAGTTCAAGACCCTGAAATTATTCGGACTACCTGGCACCGATGGCAAACCAAAACCCTTTCATCTATATTCCATGCGACAGGCTATTGAAGAGGGCTTTATCCTTGATGTCCTGAAAAATTACACAACATATAAAACGTACTTTCGTCTAAGTAAAGCCATTCAGGATGATCCGGAAGTCGAGAAACGAAAAGCTGTTCGCGCTATCGCAAGATTTGTGGAATTACATCCGCATAACCTCGCGCAAAAGACCGAAATTATGGTCGAATATTTCCGCAATCATACCCGTCACATGATGTATGGAGCGAAATGAAAAAATCTCCGGGCAATTTTCCAGTAATGAAGAATTCCGTAATATTGCCCTTGCCTGGATGATGCGTGAAGTGTATCGTCGAAGTCGTGAAGTTGATAAGTAAACAATGCACGCGAACCCCCTGAAATACGCCCCGAGACCTTGGCAAGCACTGACTTTTCGCGGAAAATAGAAACAGCAATAGCGCAATGTCACGGTGATTGCGTTAGCCTGCGCAAACTTCATCTGAGTTAGGATTCTCTTCACCTGCTCTTTCTTAAAGGTTTTCAGGGCGGTCGGTTCGGGCTTGATAAATCAAGCCCCTACAAATGATCGGGTAAACAAATTGTGAAGAAATTGCGTTCAATTGACATCAGCATTTCAGAATTTGATATTTACTAAATTGAATTTTCAAAAATCGTGTTATATACTAATCTACGCAAAATCTTAAATATGGGGTCAAATTTGCGTGTTAACATTTTGGCGGGCTGCCATCTCGAACAAATGTTAGAGATATCATGAATGCGAGATTTCTCCCTTCGCTCGAAATGACATAGTTTATGATTCCTTTATTGTGGTTTGTTATACTAACGCTGGAGATCTTTTGAAAAATCTAGAATAGAGGCAAACTGATATGACAAAGACAAGATTTTTTTCTATTTTATTACTGACCGTCTTTCTCTTCCTCGCGCAACTTCCGATTGTAAAAGGAGAAACTAGCGTGCCAACGATATCCTCTCATTTTGATTCACGTATTGAACTTTTAAGTATTATTTTCAGACTTTCAGGGACATACGAGTATAATCAATGCCACGTTGCCTCTTATTCAGAAGCAATCGATAAACACTTCAAAAAATTCAGTGATCATAAGATGGTAAAATTTGCCCGGAAAATGATTCGTAATCACGGAGCCGGATATAACGCTCCAATGAGTCTCGCAATTCATTTAAAAGACACCAGCACTCTTGATTTCATAGTTCCCCTTAATCCGTGGCCAAAGGAATTTGACACCCGATGGTCTGCGGAAACAGCTCAGGAATTCGCTGTTCTGGCAAAACAATTTATTAAAGAGACCGATTTCGATGGTTTTATTAAAAGTCAGAAACCTGTATATGATTATGCAGAAAAAGAAATTAAGAAACACATTGAAAATAACGTTAAATCTGACTGGTTCGGAAAGTTCTTTGGAAAGCCAATGAATTGTGATCTCTGTATAATTCCGGCTCTCGTTAATGGTGGAAACTCCTATGGTTTAACTCTCTATAAACCTGATGCAACGATTTTCTTCTGCATCCTCGGAGCATGGAAATGCGATTCGTCTGGAAATGTTCTTTATGATGACGAGTACAATTCTGTTATTATTCACGAATTCTCTCATTCATATTTTTATTCATTCATGGACAAACATATTCAGCTCTTTGAAAAATCCGGAAAATCAATTTTCTCGTCTTGCAAAGGTTTAATGGAAATGCGTTCCTATGGAAGCTGGGAAGCCATTATCAATGAATCGCTTGTTCGAGCTGCATCAATTCAATATTTCATTGACAACAATGATAACGAAGCTGCTGAAAGGGCAATCGAAGATTGTATTAACAACGGTTTTTCCTGGATCAGAGCCATTGTGGAAAAGTATGCCGATTATCAATCAAACAGAGATAAATATCCAACTTTTGAAGATTTTACACCGCAACTGGTACAAACCTTCGAAAAATGTGCAGAAAAGTTAGCAGATGAAGACGCGAAAAGACCGCAGATTGTCGCCATGGACCCGCCGAATCACTTCAGAGAAGTTGAGCCGGGATATTACGAATTAAGAGTTACATTCAATATGCCAATGCAGCCAGGCTATTCATGGTGCCAAAATGGAGACAACTTTCCGAAAAACGCAGAAGGGAAAAAACCTTTCTGGACTGACGATAAGAAAACCTGCGTTTTTCCAGCAATGCTTGAGCCGAACAATGAATTTGAATTATATCTTAATACCATACATTTCCAGGGATTCGTTGGAGAAAATGATCTTCCGCTGAAACCTGTCTATTACTGGTTTCAGACCGGAGAACCCGGAATCAGCAAAGAACACGACGTCAAAATAGTTAAAATGGAGCCAGAAAATGGCGCCACAGACGTTGATCCAAAGCTCACCGAGATTCGCGCAACATTTGATCAGGAGATGAAATCCCCCTATTCATGGTGTACCGGAAATTCCAACTTCCCAGATTATCCACCCGATTCAAAAGTTTATTGGACAGATGACAAGCGAACCTGCGTTGTTCCAGTTATTCTGAAACCTGGAAGTAAATACCAGTTTTCTCTAAACTCGGAAGATTACTCATCCTTCCAAAGCAAAAAAGGAAAAGTTCTCAAACCCTACCTTTACGAATTCTCAACAAGGAAATAAACAGTCTCTCTGAGGTTTACGAGTCATTAAGAAATCCTTGCCCAGAGACATAGTTAATTGCGCACGGAATAATTACCAACAGCCTAAGTACAGCAAATTTTAATAAGGAGGTCATTAAACTATGTCATTTCGACCGAAGGGAGAAATCTCGCATTTATGAGATCTCTCACATTCGTTCGAGATGACAGCCCAACCCAAAGTTAATTCGCCAATTTGTCCCCATATTTAAGATTTTGCGTACTAAGTAATAGCAATTCTACAAGTTTTGTTCATAGCGTTTACTGTGAAACTTGATTTATCATGCTTGAACTTACCTGCAAATTAATTGGGATTGTTATAAGTTATTGGGACACCTACCCATATATGCAAGAGAATAATTGCCATTAACAATATTGATTGCTGAAACTCAACAGGGGCACGGTTAACCGTGCCCCTGTTGAGTTTAGATAGCTCTTCTTAAATATAAACTGGCCTGTTATTTGGCGAGGAGTTCCCGCTTCAGGATTGGTTCTACTTCGTTCAGGATTGCTTCTTTTTCTTCGTAGGGCAGGAAGGTGCTTTCGAATCCGTAGATGATGAGTTTGTAGAGCTCTTCTTTTGAGATATTGAAGGTTTCGATGAGTCTCATGTATTCATCGGTGACTGTTGTATTCGACACCAGGCGGTTGTCCGTACAAATCGTACATCTGAGTTTATCTTCGAGGAAATTTTTGATCGGATGTTTCTCGAGTGACGGAACTGTGCCAGTCTGGACATTGCTTGTAAGACAAATTTCTATTGGAATACGTTTATCTTTGAAATATGTGTACAAAGTGCGAAGTTTTGAGTCATCCTTGGCTTCGATAAGTCTTGTTCCGTGACCAATTCTATGAGCATGGCAATACTTTACAGCCTGTTCGATACTTTCCGGGCCATAAGCTTCGCCTGCGTGGATGGTGATTGAAACGTGACCATTAATGATTTCCTGGAAGGCTTCGTAGAAGTCTTTTGCCGGATATCCATTTTCCGGGCCAGCGATGTCGAATCCAACGATTGTCGGATACTGCTGCGAAAGCTTGGTGGTAACTTTTGCTGTATGCAGAGCCAGTTGCAGAGACAGTTCCTTGTCGGTAAATGTGTAGAGTCTATCATGCAGGCGTCTTGCCATGTGGGAAATTTCATAGGGGAAATTTCTCATTCCGCAGACAAGCAATCCGGTTTTAATTTTATATCTTTTTTCTGCCCTTACAAGGCCCGAAATAACGCTTTCAAAAATTTTCTCGAACGGCAGAAGGCTGTTGGTGTGAAGTATCGGAGCAAAACGAACTTCAAGATACCTGACGTTTTCTTTTGCAGCATCTTCTGCAAGTTCAAATGCAGCTCTTTCAAGTGCTTCATCCGTTTGAAGTACAAGTAACGTAACATCAAAAACTTTAAGATAATCAACCAGGCTGCTGCAGCCTTTTTCCATAACGATGATCTTTTTGAGATCGTCTTCGTTATCTGCAGGAAGTCTTATTTTATAAGATTCAGCAAGACTCAGAATTGTGCTGACTCTCATTGAGCCATCAAGATGGCAGTGTAAATCGGTTTTTGGAAGCTTTTCAATTAATTCTCGGTTAACAATTGGCATGTTTTCCATATCCTTTCATTTTCTTTTATTCGAATCGTGTCTGACAGTTTACAATATGTTTCCATTTAAAGTCTAGTGTTTTGACAAAAGCACTCAGTTTCTATTTTCATTCAGCCGATTGTATTTTTATACCAAATTTTTGGAGATGCCCATAGATGATTTCCGTTTCCATATTTTCTGAATTGTCCTTTATTATTTCTTTTTCTCTGATAGCAGGAAGTTTTTTTGGAAAAACGTTTGTAAATCTTCTTGAAACATGGTGCGAAGGTAAGCAATGCGACTCTGATTCGAGAAAAAAACGCAATCAAAATCTCGAATCCTGAATCATGGATAGTGCAAACATTTGACTGATAAAAAAGAAACTGATTTTTAACCACGGAATAACACGGAAAATCACGGAAAAGAAACAGATTTTCACTTTGAAGAAGATACAATTCACAAATTTAATCAGTTAACAGACTCACACAACCAAATCCTGAATCTTGACTCTTGAAAATCTGCGCAATCTGCGTAATCTGCGGACAAAACTCTTGTCTTTTCTTGTCTTTCCTCAAAGAATCAATGGTAATCATATTAATGTCTTGTTATTGAAGCAAACCCCGAAACTGACGTCTTTAAAGACGTGTTCCGGGGTTTGATTTTTCAGGTGTTTCCTGAGAGAAAATTACTTGGCGCAGATATTATAAAAGCTTTCCAGGCCGAGGAATCTGGCTTCTCTGTCAAGTTCTTCTTCGATTCTGAGAAGTCTGTTATATTTGCAGATTCTGTCAGTTCGTGAAGCTGAACCGGTTTTGATCTGTCCGGCATTAACTGCAACGGCGAGATCAGCAAGGGTTGTATCTTCTGTTTCGCCTGAGCGATGCGATACAACTGTTGTATAACCAGCGTGTTTTGCCATCTGAATGGTTTCCATGGTCTCGGTAAGGGTTCCGATCTGATTGAGCTTAATCAGAACTGAATTGGTTACTCCCATGTCGATGCCCTTCTTGAGAAGTCTGGTGTTAGTAACAAACAAATCATCTCCGACGAGCTGGACTTTTCCGGCATTTTTGTCGGTAAGATATTTCCAGCCTTCCCAGTCGTTTTCGGCCATGCCGTCTTCGAGGGAAATGATCGGATATTTCTTTGTCCATTCCATCCAATAATCTGCCATCTGATGTGGAGTCTTTTTGGATTTATCTGATTTCTTGAATTCGTAATGTCCATCAGAGAAAAATTCTGATGCTGCCGGATCAAGAGCGATATAAATATCTTTTCCAGCTTTATAGCCGGCTTTTTCAATAGCAGTAAGAATCAATTCAACAGCTTCTTCGTTAGATTTCAAGTTCGGAGCAAAGCCACCTTCATCGCCGACGGCAGTGTTATAGCCTTTTCCCTTGAGAACCGACTTAAGTGAATGAAAAGTTTCAACTCCCATTCTCAATGCTTCTTTGAATGATGGAGCGCCAGCCGGCATGACCATGAATTCCTGAAAATCAACGTTGTTATCGGCGTGAGAACCGCCGTTAAGAATATTCATCATCGGAACTGGCAATACAGAAGCGTTTACTCCACCGATATATCTATACAAAGGAAGTCCGGAGTATTCGGCAGCAGCTTTTGCAACTGCAAGTGAGACGCCGAGAATAGCATTGGCACCGTATTTGCCTTTATTCGGAGTTCCGTCTTTCTCGATCATCAGATAATCTATCCGACGCTGATCAAGAGAATCTTCGCCTTCAAGAAGCTCGGCGAGATCATGATTTACGTTTTCGACGGCTTTGAGAACACCCTTGCCATTATAACGCGATTTATTGGCTGTGTCTCTGAGCTCTATAGCTTCGTGTTCACCAGTGGAAGCGCCTGAAGGAACAGCGGCAATTCCATAAGCACCACTCTCAAGTAAAACCTCGACTTCAACAGTCGGATTTCCGCGACTGTCAAGTATTTCTCTAGCATGAATTCCCTCAATCAGTGACATGAAAACCCCCTTAATTCGCAATTAGGCTAGGTTCACTATCAAGAATGAACCAAAGCGAATAATACCATATCCGGGGGATTTATTCAAATTAAAACTCAATACCCAGAGCAAGCGTATATCTGCGATCTTCTTTGTCACCAGCTCTCAAACCCAATTCTTCACCATAAGTTGAAAGATCTATTCTGACTGTTTTAAAATCAGCTCCGATACCACCCGAAAAATAGCCGCCACGAATGCCACATCTCAATGCAAGCCATGGCCTGACCCAGGCTTCAGCACCAGCGCGCAACCGCGAAAACCAGTCAGATTTTTCCTGAAGATGCCAATAATCTGCTGCCAAAGTCAGCTTCTTATATCTTGCAGCAGAGCCATCAAGCGGGTTAATAGAAGCACCAAAACCCCATTCCCGCCGAAGCTTTCCAATTCCGGGATCAATTTCATTCTCAAAAATATTTTTTACCACGAAACCGAAATTGGTTCTCCAGGGAGCTTTCAAAAGCCACAGAGCACCAAAATCAAAATCAAGAGTTGTTCCGCCTCTTTCATTCTTCCTCATGTCGCTTTCAGAAAGGCCTGCAAAATCACGGGCATAATACGTTTCATCAAATGTTCTTCTGGAAAGGACTTTCATTGCTGCGCCCCACCAGCCCGAAGCATCAGAATTGAAAAGACGTTCAGGTCTATTAACCGGTCTGGCAACAGATCCAGTAAGGACTGAATCAATTGAACCGGAAGCCCGAACCTTTGGAGTCACCGGATTCACAACCTCAAAATCGGTGATTCCCTGATACAAAAAAGCGGCACCGAAATTCTCTGCTCCAAGATAATATGAAAGATTAGACAATGCAATTCTTCCATGTTCGCCAACAATCTGATTCAGGATATTATTGTTCTTCGCACGTTCCCACGGAGTTTCCTTATCCGATAGTTCACCGACCTTCGTACTCATCCGCTGCCAGTTGTCATTGATTTCGCTCTCAAGTTGAACTATCGAATACTCTTTGTCGTTTATCGGCCCAAGACCAGCGGGGTTGGAAAACAAGACCTGGCGGTCATTAGCCAGAGCAATTGAAACCCCGCCCATAGCCCTTGTCTGCGAAGTCTCATAATCAATAGACCGCGAATACTGAACCGCATAAGATGCTCTGCTGAAAAGCAGAACCAGCAGAACCAGCAGAAGATTGCACGCTCTGGCTGTTTTCATTCGGCTCCATCCAGTTCGCGGATTACTGCTGCAAATTTTTGGAGGTCTGTCCCGTAATATGCATCTGCAGTCTTAAGTTTCTGGGCAAGATCACTGACCGCAGTGAGCGTTGAGCGGTTTATTTCAGTGAAAACTCCGGTTATATTCCTTTTACTTATCGGAGTAATAAACGTCCACGAAGCTCCACGGCCTTCTAAGCCATAAAACAGGTCCGTAAAGCACTCTTCGAGAGTTACACCAGAAGACGCAGGTCCATAAAGACACTGTCTTCTAAACTCAGACCAATCGGGCGATGCATTGGCATTTGTTGAAAAATTAATTTCATCATAAGAATCAAGTTTTTTATTGTGATTTGTATCATATTTTTCGAGAACTGATCTCACAATACATGATAAACGCACAAAAGCACGCGTTATTCGATCTGCCGGAGTAGGGAAAACATCCTTTGACAGCCACTGCATTGATTTTTCCAATTGCAGAATCTGCGTTTTCAGAGCGTTCAGTTCGAAAAGAACAATAGAGTTATCATAAGGTCCTGTTCCATTCTGAAGAACGTTGAGACAATAAAACATATTAAAGCCGCCAACCCCAGCTATTGCCTGACCATGACCGCGAATTGCATCAAGCTGGTACGGATCTTCGGCAAGCACTCTGACAAAAATGTCATCAGCTTTGAGATATTCTCCGCGTTCCATGGCAATTTTCCCCTGTGCAACCCTTTCCTCAAGCGTGAGTTCCTGAATAACGTTGTCCACAGGTTCAAAAAGGTTGCATCCTGTAAGGGAAATGCTGATCGTGAAAATAATCACCAGCCACGACAATAATCTTTTAATATATCGCTTCTTCATCGCCAACATTAATCGGCAGAACTGGCAATATGAATAACTTTTTTTGCGAGGTAAATCGCAAATTTTTGATTATCAGGATGAAAAATCCTTTTTAAAGATCAATAATAATTATTTTAATATAATTTTTCTTGACCTTTACCCGAAATAATATATATTATATGTGAGAAGAGTTTACTTGGAGCGATGGAAAATGTACCGTTTTATTCTGGACAGGGTTTTACTGGTTTGTATTGCTGCTACTGTTTTTTCCGGCAATAATTCTTCTGTCTGCGCACAAGATAGCAGGGAACTTAAGTTCAATCTCAAAAATGAACCTGTGATTTCCGGCGAAAGCTCTTTCAAAGAATTCAAAGTTTCGCTTGATAGCCGTTTTTTGAATTTTGACAGCTCTGAAAAAGCTTTAAATAGCGATGTCACCGAAGACGGCGAGCGCATCCTGAATACTTCCTCGGTCTGGGAAGAAAATTCTCTGGGGCGTTCAGGCAATCTGACAAACTCAGGGGAAGAAAAGAATCGCAGAACTGCAAAGCGTTCGTTCAGTTCGAAACTTACTTTGACTGCGGGTTACGTTGAAGAGCCCAAAGCCTGGGGAGCTCCGCGATCAAGTACTTTTTCAGCAGAAGCAAACGGTTCTCGCTGGAGTGTTTCTGGTAAAGTTGGACGCGAAGATCCATTTCTGGTACCTGTGCTTACTTCCGTAAATGATTCAAATAGCTCAAGCATAAAGAAAATGGCAAATATGGCAGATTCCAACACAACAGAAAAATCAGATGGCCCTGCTTCATCAGAATCAAAGGGCATGCCTCAAGTGCTTAACAACTACTATCTCGAAGCTATTTATAAATTTCTTCCTTCTGTAAAAGGAAAGGTTTCCTACGAAAGATCGCAGTATGACTCTCTTGAGAGGAACGAAAAACTTCAGGTTGAAGGTCTTGTAGATGCAGGCCGCAACATGATGATCAAAGCTGGTTATCGCAATCAGAGAGTTCCTGAAATATCAGACAAAAGTGATCAGCAGGACACAAAGGTCTGGACAGAATTCATTCTTAAGTTCTGATCCGCTTTATGCGGATAACTTCTGTTAGAATCAATCTTCTTTTACCACCCAAAGGTTCAATCAGAGCTTTCGCGTCGGTTATATTTGACGACTTTCTCATGATTCGTGACTTCAAAATCATCGACAGCCGCCGTGGAGTATTCGTAAGCTATCCATCAAAAAAAATAACCGATGGCGTCTACCGCGAAGTAATTCAGTCTATGAATTCTGATGCCGACCGCACAATAAAAGACGCCATCATGCGTGCTTATGAAGATGAACTCGCCCGCCCGGAAAACAAAATACAACCCTCCGCATGTTAAAGAGGGTCTCACTCACATTATCTTTTCAACTCACGGGCTTTTGCGTAATCATACTGGGTTTTTGCCCAGCGAAGATATTCAAGTGATTTTACAATGTCAGTCTGTACTGCATAAGGATTTTGTGCAAGTTTTGTATAATCCTGATAAGCGGTCTGATAAATCAGAAGCGCCTGAGAAACGCTCAGATTTACATCTGCAACGATTCCAGTGCGATTATTTTGCGGTGTTTGCGAAGTCGTTCCCGTCTGTCCGGGAAGACCTGCGCCTGCAGTGCTGTAAGTTTGCGTGCCGGAAGTGACCACCTGACCTGTAGATGTAGCTCCATTTTGAGTATTAGCATATTTCAGCTGGTATGTACGATGTACCTGCACATACCTGTCCTGCAGATATAGCAGCTCATCAAATCTTTTACCAATATGGTTTCCACCCTGACTGGTCAATAAGCCTAGAGATTCCGCAGCCCGCGCTGAATTCTGAACATTACTTACCGTAGTTCCAATATTCAGAACGGCATTCAGATCGCCTGAAAATATTTTATCAATTTCAGATTTTATTGCAAAAAGTTCGCTCATGGAATCTTTCGCAGCCTGGTAAAGGGACCCGGCTTCGAAACAAATCTGACTGCACTTCATTGCATATTCGCCTTCTACTTTGCCATAATCGTATTCATCTTTCAGTTTACCCCAGCGGAAAATGTTTGATGGATCAGATTTTATTGAACTCCAAACCTTCGACCAGCCGGCAGAGGCGGCAATTCTTTTCACATCAGCATCTGGAATTGTCCTGAGTGCAAACTTGTTTTGGCCGCCTGAAACTTCAAGATCATACTTAACCAGCTCTTCTTCGGATATGCTGGCAAAAAATTCCATATCAGGTTTAATTCTCTGATACATGGCTTCCGCCTTAGGAGCGAGAGCCTGATAGCTCGTAGCAAGAGCGCTTATCGATTTAGCTATATCGGCAAGCTGCGGCAGACTGGTATTTTTATCCTTTATCGAACGATAAGCCTGCATCAGTGTAGCAGAACTTTCTACAAACTGCTTCAATGAACGGCGCTCGCGATAAAGTTCCTTTGTTGCTGAAACCATGTTTCGTGAATGCAACTCAATATCTTCGCGTTTCTGAAAGTAAAGGGACAAATCGCCTACTACTCCAGCGTTGAGTGTGCACGAAAAGCATACAAAGACCAGACATACAATAAATCGCACCATTGAATTTTTATTATCTGTCATCATATCTTAGAACCTCCACTTTTTAGAGGGGGGCACACGCCCCTCTCGGCTGTCGAACAAGTTCGACCGCCTCCGGGATTATTATGCACTGCTTTAAGTTTAATTATACAAGAAAAAACATGTATTGTTAATGGAATTTGATTTTTTTTTGAGATTAATAATCCGTAATTTGACAACTCAGAGAAATTGTCAGATAATCACTCCCTGAAAATGAAGATGTTAAGGTTCGCTGTACTAAAATCAGTTGCCATTGAATATCAATTATTCAAAAAGATAGTTTTTGGGTGAATTTGTTTCAGATGTTTTTGGTTTGTGAGTTGCATATTTTTCGTTGCGAGATATCACATAAAGTTTCATAAGTGCAAACAGAAAAGTTGTTGCAGAAAATATAATTGAAACAATACAGATATTAAGATAAAATTCATCATCGGAAAATATTATTACCGGCGGAGGACCCGGATCAGGTACACCTGTAAAAGCTCTTTCAAGTATTTTCATCCGCCAGATGTATGAATGTACAAATAAGTCAATTGTAATAAGACTAACTGCAATTATAAACGGCAAAAGCCTTTCTTGTACAACAGATTTAATTGCTTTCATTTTTTCTGAGAAATGAGTTACCGCAGTAATGATAAGAAATGTAACAGGCATTACTATTATTCTTGTAGTTATTCTTTCAACACCGGCAAAACCCATCCATGGGCTGAAGAAGCAGTAAAAATACATTCTGTCATAAGATAATACAAGCAGAATAAGAGCCGGAACAAGATGTACAAATAGGATTTCAGAACTAATCTCTGAAGCTTTTTCAGCTGCAATCACGGAGGATTCTGATCTGAATTCCATATAAATCAGTTTAAAGATTTTCTGCAAACCAAAAATAAGAAGAAACGAAAAGGCAAATATCCCGAAAAAATAATCCAATTCCCAATGTCCAATATACCCAAGACCTTCTCTTGGGGCATTCCACGGTAACAGCAGAACCAGAGATTTCAGCATTGCGAAAATATCAGGATAACCGGTTAAAAAACCGAGCCCTTCAAAAGTCTTAGCTGCCGGCAATAAACGAAACAACGAAAACAAAACCGAATATATTATGGCTGAGAAGACCTGCCATTTTCCAAATCTGAAAGAAAACAGGCAAACGCCCATATAAAGCATGCAGAAAACAAAAATATGCAGCGAGCCCTGCAGCAATATCATAAGATTTACAAAAGCCAGCGAAAAAACGCTTGTAAAGGTGGCTTTGCCTGATGCAATAAAGAACAGTTCAAGAAAGAAATACGGAAGAAGGAAATAACCACTCCACATGGAATGGCCAACCGCAAAATGCGAAGTGATATACCCATTAAAATTGAATAACAGATAAAACATCAGTACAGAAGCATGAGTCCAGTTTAAATATGCTGCCAGGGAAAGCATTCCGTAGAAACCAACAGAGAAAAGAAGCATTGTATTGAAAATAATAAATGCCTTTTCTGAAAAGAACTTTAAAAAAACAGCCTGAGGTGAAAAAACCGACAGTGTTTCCGGAATTGCCCAGAAACGGTTTGTAAGTTCGCCCCCAGCCTTTGTCTCACGCAATCCTTCAGAAACATTGAATGGAATTCGATATTCGTTAATTGATTGTTTAACTATGGAATAATATTTAAATTCTTTCACCCAGTCAAACGCCTTAAAATGAGTACCACTGGTCGAAAAAAAGGCGCCCCAGTGTAATATGCCAATCAACCATAAGCCCAGAAGAAAGCAAAATCGTGATTTTCGTAATTTTTCTGAGATACATTCCTCAAAAAGGAATTTTTCGAAAAACGAATATATGGGGCGAAACAAGAAATTTTTCACAATTATCCTCTATCTGTTACTGAATCAAACTTCAATGTTGTGGCTTGAGCTTTAACCACAGAAAACACGGAATAACACGGATTTTAACTTTGAAGAATATTAGATTATTCTGTTTAACCAGTTCATAGACCCACATTAATCAAGCTTCCAGAAAGAAAAAAAGACACTGTTATTATCAGTGCCCTTTTTATCTTTATAATTTCAACAATCTGTCAGACAGTTAAAAATCTCCCCCGCATTGGCAGAGATAAACTACGCTGTGCTGAGCCTGTGAAAGGATATTGCGGTGAATGTCAACTGCGCTGGCTTCGTTCTTCACCATAACAAGAATATTTTCTTCATTTTTGGGTCTGGATATGATCTTCACTAGATTCCTCCTTGATCAAATTGGTAACATTCATTTTAACCTAAAAAGATTGTACGCGCAACAAAAAAAAGAAAAAAATTTGACACTGCAGCAAACTAGCTGAACTTATGCAACTGCACAATCATTTGGGGGAAGCGCTTTCTATTCCTTCGGTCGAGATGACAAAAGATCATGTTTTTCAATATTTCTGATCGGCTACTTTTATACAGTGGCAAAAGATTTCATCGTTTGATTATTGCTCGTACAACCTTTTGAACAGCGTTTTCGTCGATTTCGTTTTCCCACTTGCCGTCTTTTTTAATGCTTGAACCGACAATAAATGCATCTGCAAGACTGTACCCGGACGCATTTTCCGGTGATATTCCAGATCCGATTGCTACTGGAAGATGAACTGTTTTCTTAATTTGCACCAGCTCTCCCTCGTCTGCAGGTTGTCCTGTTCGCGAGCCGGTTATGATGAGGCAATCAGCTCCGAAGAAATCTGCGCCGTGCGCCCAGTCATCAAGGCTCAAATCTGAGGTAATCGAATGCGCTGAATGTTTTTTCTGAATGTCAGTCCAGACTTCAATATGTTCAGCATTGAGTCTTCTACGCTCACGCAACAAATCACCGGCGCATGATTCAATTAAACCTTCATCGGCAACGTGTGCGAAAACAAAGCCTTCAGCGCGTATAAAATCAAGATCGGCTGCAATAGCGCACGCCATTGCTTCAAAGTTTGCCCCGGCGAGAATTTGTATTCCAATTGGAAAATCGTTTCCCAAAGCGTCTCTGAGACGTAATCCGACAGTGGTCATTGAAGCAGTAATCTCTGGTCCGACCTTTCCCTTCAGATATGGTCTGTCATGCATATTTTCTATAATTATCGCTTCGAAACCATGTTTTTTGAGAACCAATGCTTCTTCACATGCGATGTCTACAGTCTCTTTCAGAATATTTTTACAAAAAGGTGTTCCGGGAAGAGCCCGGACATGCACCATTCCTACAAGAAGCCCATGCTCAGGCTTTCTAGCTGATTTAATTCTGTTGTTCATTTTCGTCTCCTCGTAATAATTATTGTATAGGAAAGACATAGAAACCAGCCCTCTCCAAAGCGAACAGCGGGTAGAGGGAGAAAATAGAACCCTTTTTTGCGGATGACATCAGATTAGCATTTTTTCATTTTAAAATAAACTTTTTTATAAATCTGAAAAGTGATATACTTCGAATACTATGATAAACGATCAAACAACTGAAACCCTGAAAAATAACGTTTCGTCACCGGAGGGGTCCTCTCTTGAGGCTCTCATTAACAGACCGTTTGAGGGATACACCTACATCAAGAAGGAATGGGTTGATCAGGAAGATAACATTGAAAAGGTAACTATCAATGTTACTCTGAGCCCGCAGAATCTGCCAGCAGACTGGAGCAAGGTTGATTCGTTCGTAATGATGCCCGAATGGGGAACTGTTCCTCTCAAACGTTCATGGATCCTGAGATTGCCAACGCATTTTCAGGACTGCGATCAGTATCTTTTTCATTATTTCTTTCACATTCATTACACTAATGCTTCAGAAAGAATCAGCAGCACATTCTCGCAGTTGATTGTTCCACAAAGTTTTGAATTCATAGACTACGCAGGAGAGAACCTTTTTGTGCGTCTTCACTGGAGTGTTGGTTCATGGACTTATCCGCAGAATACTGAAATGGAATGTGATGGAATTGAGTGGGGCAGTGAATTTTCGGTAAGCAATCTGCCTTATCGACGTGATGATCCACTGTTTTACAATGGCAGAGCACTGGTAATGGAGCGCCTGCCGGCACCAAGGCGCTTCAGGGCAATTATATCGGCCCCAAGGCGTGCAGAGATTAAATATTGTTTTCAGATGTCAAGTTTAAAAAATGATACATTGGAGAATTTCTGGGATAACAATTTCGGCAGAGATTTCAGCCTCACAATTTAAATGTTCACAGAATAGCGTTTACAGTTACAGAATTGACAACATATTAACAACGTAAGGAGTATAGTAATGCGACACCCGCAAATACTTTCAAGAGAAGGCTCAGTGCTACTTGTATGTGATGTTCAGAAAAGGTGCATCAAGCCCATTTCCAGAAAAGAGACCATGATAAACAATATCAAAACTCTTATTTCATTTTCCGGAATGGTCGGACTTCCGATTTTGCTGACAGAGCTTTCCCCCCAGACTTTTGGCGGAACAATTGAAGAAATCAAGAAAATGATTCCCAGACTTGAGCCAATTAAACGCAGCAGATACAGTTGCTTCGGAAACGAAGATCTGACACTTCGGCTTGAAGCCATGAACACCAACACTCTTGTGATTGTCGGCATGGAAACCCATGTTTCTGTTTGCCAGACAGCTCTTGATGCTTTAACCCGTGGCTACAAGGTTCACCTTGTACTTGATGCATCCAGTTCAAGAAGAAAGTCAGACTGGCGGGCTGCTATTGACAAAATGAGAACAGCCGGAGCAGTAATTACTACAATGGAAATGGTAATGCATGAAATCATGGAGCGCGTTGATGCCCCGAACTATGATAAGTTCCAGGAACTGGTCGGTTCGATAGGTCGCGAATTCTGAAATGAGTGATGTAATAACTTCAACCCCTTCACTGACATTTCTTCTAGGCGGGTTTGGCGCCGGAAAAACGGAATTGTCGCTCAATCTGGCTTTGAAGACGGCTGAGCTTAAAGGCAAGTCTTCGTCAGTTCTGGTTGATCTTGACATAGTGAATCCATTTTTCAGGGTTCGCAAACTTCTTGATGAAATGGAAAGTTATGGCGTAAAGGTTATTGTACCTGAAAAGCGCGTTCGCAGCGGCGATATTCCAGCTCTGCCAGCCGAGGCGTGGGGCGCGTTTCAGGATACAACCAGATGGGTCTATAATGATATCGGCGGCGGTGAACCCGGTCTGCGACTTCTGGGAAGAATCCGCGAGGAAAGTGAAAAACGCCATTCACGTGTATTATTTGTAATAAATCCCTTCAGACCCGGTTACACCGACATCAAACAGATTACCGAAAACTTTCTGCACTTGCAGAATTTTTCGGCACTCAAAGCCACACACATTGTAGCAAATCCGCATCTGAGCGACGAAACAGATGCCGATGTCTTTTGTTCCGGAATGAAAAAGGTTATGCTTTTATCTGAAAATGTTAACATACCCGTTTTATTTTCCATGGCTTCAGAGCACCTTGCAGAGAAACTTTCATCAGAAAAGTCCAATAAATTTTCTGATGTTGAAGTTTTTCCAATCAGGCGCTTCTGGAAAACACCGTGGCTATTTGGCATAAAAAAGGAGGAATGATTGCAATGTCTAAATGGGTTATCAAGGAAGAGTTATGCAAAGGTTGCGGAATTTGCATCGGGCGTTGTCCGATGAAAGTTCTTGGTGTCGCGGAACATCTTACTGTGAAGGGTTTTCATCCGGCAAAGATGCTCAATGAGGACAAATGCACCAGTTGTGCAATATGTGCGCGTTCCTGTCCTGACATCGCGATAGAAGTCTATCGCTGATCCAATCTTTAATTCATCGAAAAAGGAGAAAACGAGATGTCGGAAAGAATATTGATGAAAGGCAACGAAGCGATAGGCGAAGCTGCAATCCTGGCTGGGTGCCGGTATTATTTTGGTTATCCGATCACACCACAGAGCGAGATTCCAGCATATCTTTCAAAGCGCATGCCAGAACTTGGCGGAGTATTTCTTCAGGCTGAAAGTGAAGTAGCTGCAATAAATATGGTTTACGGTGCTGCCTCAGCTGGAGCAAGAGTAATGACTTCGTCTTCCAGCCCTGGAATAAGCCTCAAGCAGGAAGGTATTTCATATCTTGCCGGTGCTGAACTTCCATCTGTAATTGTGAACGTAAACCGTGGCGGACCCGGACTTGGAAATATTGCCCCTGCGCAGTCTGACTATTTTCAGTCAACAAGAGGCGGCGGCCATGGCGATTACCGCACTCCGGTTCTTGCACCGAACTCTGTACAGGAAATAGCTGATTTAACAATCAAGGCTTTTACACTTGCAGATGTTCATAGAACACCTGTTTTGATACTTATCGACGGAGTTCTTGGCCAGATGATGGAGCCGGTTGTAATGCCGGAACCACTTCAATATGACCTGGATTCAAAACCCTGGGCATTGAAAGGCAAAGGAAACCGTGCAAAGAGAAATCTCACAACTACTATTTTCCTGGATGTTGACCAGCTCGAGGAGCATGACTGGCACCTGTATCAAAAATATCAGGTAATAACTGATGAATTTGAAAAAGGCGAGTGGCAGGGAATTTCATGCGAACTCCACCAGGTTGATGATGCTGAAATAGTACTGGTCGGATATGGAATTATTTCAAGAATTCTGAAAACTGTTGTTGAAAAGTGCAGAAAGCGTGGAATAAAAGCCGGACTCGTCAGACCAATAACACTCTGGCCCTTCCCCAGCAAAGTATTTTCGCAGCTTGGAAAGAGCACAAAGCAGATTCTGGTCGTGGAAATGTCAACCGGACAGATGGTCGATGATGTTAAACTGGCTGTAGACGGCAAAATTCCAGTTTATTTCTTCGGCAGAACAGGCGGAAACATTCCTTCTTCATTTGAAATTCTGAATGAAATTGACAAAATTGTCAGACCAGAATAGCAGATAAGTATAATAAACTTCCAGGAGACGAAAAAATGGAAAAAGTGTTTTCTAGACCGAAATGTATGACCAATACTCCGTTTCATTATTGCCCTGGCTGTGATCATGGCGTTATTCACCGCCTTGTTGCAGAAGCACTTGATGAGCTTGATATTGCCAGTCGCGCAATTGGAGTAGCACCGGTAGGATGTTCAGTTTTTGCTTATGATTATTTTGATATAGATTTTAACTCAGCAGCCCACGGCCGTGCCCCGGCAGTAGCCACAGGAATCAAACGTGTAAGACCTGATTCAATCGTTTTTACCTATCAGGGTGACGGCGATCTGGCAGCGATTGGTACAGCAGAAATTATTCATGCTGCAAATCGTGGCGAAAAAATAACTGTTATTTTTGTGAACAATGCAATTTACGGAATGACAGGTGGCCAGATGGCTCCAACAACTCTTGTTGGAATGAAGACCTCGACATGCCCTTATGGACGCGATGCAGCTACAGTTGGCTATCCGATAAAGGTTTCCGAACTTATCTCAACTCTCGCAGCTCCGATCTATGTTACCAGAGTTTCCGTAAACACTCCGGCTAATCTTATGAAAGCAAAGAAAGCAATTAAAAATGCCTTCCAGCTTCAAAAAGAGGGAAAAGGGTTCACTTTTGTTGAAGTCGTGGCGACTTGCCCGACCAACTGGGGTAAACCTCCGTTAGAAGCACACAAATGGGTTACCGAAAATATGCTTCCGGCATTTCCGCTGGGTGTGTACAAAGATACCACAGGCATAGAGAAAGCCTGACGGTTTCAGGGAAAGGAAGGAAAGAAGGAAATGAGTTCGAGAGATGTTGAAGAAATCATCATGGCCGGATTTGGTGGCCAGGGCGTTCTTTTTCTCGGAAAAGTTCTTGCGCAGGCAGGAATGATTGGCGGAAGTCATGTTTCCTGGATTCCGGCTTATGGTCCGGAAATGCGCGGCGGAACAGCTAACTGCACTGTCGTTCTTTCAAAAGAGGAAATCGCTTCTCCGGTAGTTCTTGAGCCAGATGTGGTCGTAGCTTTAAATCGTCCTTCAGTTGATCGCTTTCTGTCAACAATCAAGGATGACGGGCTATTACTGTATAACTCTTCGCTGATTTCAGATTTTGACAAACGCAAAGGAATCAGATATGCAAAAGTTGCAGCCAGCGAAATAGCCGATAAGCTTGGAGATTCACGCGTAACAAACCTTGTAATGGCCGGTGCGTATATAAAATTCAGCAATCTTCTGAATTTTAAAAGTGTTTTGGAAATTCTTCCAACAATTATTCCAGCCAAAAAGAAGGAATTGTCACAACTAAACCTCTCTGCCTTTGAAAAAGGCTATAACAGCGTTGAACTAGTAAACTGAAAACCAGGTATTGAGTTAACTTTGGTAAGCTGTCATCTCGAGCGAACGTGAGAGATCTCATAGTGCGAGATTTCTCCCTTCGGTCGAAATGACATTGTTTTGTAGCCTCCTTTGATACTATGCATCGATACAATGCGGAGCGCACAAAGTGCGCGACCGCGGGGAGTGAGGAGGTCGAACAAGTTCGACCTCCGAGAGGGGGCGCGTGCCCCCTCTAAAAAAAGAGTTGTGAAGAAGTGAAAAAAAGTATAGAATGGACTTACCCGCTTCATCGGACCGTCGTGAAAAAGTAGTTTAAACTCAGCAGGAGGAATTTTCTGATGTCAGCAAATGTTGAACGTATTATACTGGCCGGTTTCGGAGGTCAGGGGATATTATTTCTGGGCAAAATACTTGCGCAGGTTGGAATGATGGCGGGACGTCATGTTTCCTGGCTGCCTTCTTACGGCCCGGAAATGAGAGGCGGAACAGCCAACTGCACAGTAATTATCGCAGAAAATCCGATTGCATCGCCACTCGTAACTGTACCAGACAGTGTTATCGCAATGAACAGCCCGTCAGTACTTCGTTTTGCAAATAGAATTAAAGCAGGCGGAATGCTGATGTACAATTCATCGCTTATTGAACGCCAGCAATTCAGAGATGACGTCAGATTCATAGAAATTCCAGCAAGTGAAATTGCCGATGATCTGGGAAATCAGCGCGTTGCCAACCTGGTTATGGCTGGTGCATACACAAGATTTACAAAGCTGTTTAATTATGAAGATGTTAAAAAAGCATTTCCGACTCTTTTTCCTGCAACAAAAAAAGAGATGCTTGAGATAAATCTTACAGCTTTCGAAAAAGGTTATAATTTTGTTAAAGATAAAAAATACATGTTTGGAAGATATGTATATTCTGTTTTCAAGGGAACTGCCAACTGATGAATTCTGTAAAAAATGATTTTCCAGAAACACTGAAAAACACGCTTTCGATTCTCAATGAAAAAAAGATTGAGAATCTGACAATTCTTGATGTAAGAGAAGTTGTAAGTTACACCGATTATCTGATAATCGGCACCGGAATGAACACCCCTCACATTCAGACATTAGCAGACATAGTAGCCGCCGAACTCAAGAAAGATTTCGGAAAGTCTCCGGGCGTTGAAGGTTACCGTGACGCAAACTGGATTTTAATTGACGGACTGGACTACATTGTACATCTGTTTCTGCCAAAAGCACGCGAATTTTACGCACTGGAAGAACTCTGGGGAGACGCCAAAGTAATATCGATATAAAGTAGAGCCTGGGTTCGTTGTCGTCTCGACCAAAGGGAGAGATCTCCAGGCAAAGAATTTCTCCCTTCGGTCGAAATGACAGCAAAATACCAAGCTCCTGACCCGAATTATTGAGCAGTTACAAAAATTCATCGTTTGCTATAGTGTCATTTATTTCGGGAATGCGCCCATTGCCGAAATAAATAATTCAGAGGGGTTTTCTTTCAGCTTGATGTGATCCGATGCCTTCTTTGAGAAATGAAATTGGTTCGTGCAGGCATTTTGCAGCAAGCGATTTTGTCAGGGAGTCGATTTTTGCCAGAGTTTCTGGCATTAAGTCGTGATTTTCGCTGATAAACTTTTCAAGTTCGGCTTTTCTGAGATTTTCGGTTCGTTCTTTTATCAGACTGATCAACGGACCAGCATTCGCCGATTCGGTCATGAAGCGAAAAGCTTCGATTTCGTAAGAAATTATTGCTTCTGCTTTTTCGGCTTCAAATTTGCGCTGTGAAAAATGGCTGTCTACAACATTTTTCAAATCATCTATATCATACAAAAAGAAATTTTCAAGACTGCGGCAATCAGGTGAAATATCTCTGGGAACAGCAATATCAATTGCCATAACAGGCTTATTAAATCGCCCGTTAAGAGCCTGTACGAAATCTGAAGAATCGAGTATTATATTCGGCGCTCCAGTTGAAGAAATAACAAGATCTGATTCATGCAGTTTCTGACGGAAATTCTGAAAGTCAACCGCATGGCCAGCATATTTTTCAGCCAGTTCACGCGCCCGCTCAAAAGTCCGGTTTGTAAAAATTATCCGGCCAATTTCGCGGCTTTTCAGTTGTCTTGCCACCTGACACGCCATTTCACCGGCGCCAATTATCATTGCAGTAAGTTCCCCGAGGTCGCCAAGACTTTTTTGAGCAAGATCAACAGCCGTCGATGCAACAGAAATAGAATATTTTGACAATTCTGTTTCACGTCTAACGCGTTTTCCCACTTCCAGAGCTCTTCTGAAGAGTGAATGCAGATTTTTTCCAACACACCCGGCATTTATTGCTGCCTGATATGAAGTTTTAATCTGACTCATTATCTGACTTTCCCCAAGCACCATTGAATCAAGTCCGCTGACGACTCTGAAAAGATGCTTAACCGCTTCCAGTCCAGCCTTTTCATAGAAACATTCCGAATACACCGGATTCGAAACTGCTATTTTATTCAACCAGTTATGAAAAACCTTTCTTGAAAACCGGTTTCTATCATAAAAATACAGCTCAAAACGATTACAGGTAAAAACAGATACGGCTTCGAGATCTGATCCGTCTGCGCCTGGGAAACCTGAAACACAGTTTGAATTAAATCTCTCGCGAAGTTCAACCGGAGCATTTTTGTGATTCATTCCGATCATTGAGAGAGACATTTTTGAATCTCCTCTCTCACACGTTCTATTCCTTCAACACTTATTCGTTCAAGAATTTCTTCCGATGACCACTTTTTGAAAAATTCTTCCCGAATCTTTCTATCGGGGTATTTTTCAATAACAGTTCTGCGGAATTCATTCATCACTACCGAGAGTTGTACTAGCTCGGGACTGATTACATCTTCGAGTTTTCTGCTGACGAGCTTTGTAACTTCGGGCGAACCGGATGATATAACTGAAGCAAGTATAGGTTCTTTGTTTATGATACTCCCGGTAATAAAATCAGACATTTCCGGCAGATCAGATCTGTTGAATAATACACCTTTTTTTCTACACTCCTCAGACAATTGTTCCTGCGCAACAGGGTCGTCTGTTGCAAGAACAACAAGATATATTTCCGGTTGAATATCAGAAATACAGGCTTCCCGGAAAACAAGTGAAATCTGCTCAATCTTCTGCAGTTCTTCACATATTTCAGGCGCCACAACAGTTATCTGCGGCCCAAAAGAAAGAAAATTCAGACACTTCCTGGTGGCAACTCTGCCGCCACCGACTACCAGAATTTTCTTTCCGTGCAAATTAATAAAAAGCGGATAAAATGTATTACTTTTCATATCTGAAGATAATAAATCTTTTGGACATTTTTTTCAAGAGTGATTATTACATTTTTACCTCTGCCCTGTGTTCACGATGGTCGTCAACAAGAGAAATTGTTTTTTCGGGCTGAAGAATTCCGTCTACTTCTACAATCATTTCACCGGAACTCTCATGTTTCTGGAGAAACGTAATGTGATAAACTGTTTCACGATAACGGTAGTGGACTTTGAATTTATCCCAGCCCTTCTCCGGCAGGCATGGAGCAAAGCTGATTTTGTCAACTTCAAGTCTGATGCCGAGCAGCGATTCCACTATAAGTCTGTACATCCAGCCGGCAGAACCTGTATACCATGTCCAGCCGCCTCGTCCGTGATGCGGATAAAGCGCGTATACATCTGCAGCGACGACATACGGCTCTACTTTGTATATATCAATATCCTCAGGCGATTTAGCATGATTAATCGGATTAATTATACGAAACAGCTCCCACGCACGAGAACTCTCGCCTAATGCGGCAAATGCCATAGTTGTCCAGATGGCTCCGTGAGTGTACTGTCCGCCATTCTCTCTTACACCTGGAACATAACCTTTAATGTAACCCGGATTCAAATCAGACTTATCAAATGGCGGGTCGAATAACCGTATAATTGAATGTTCTCTGTCTATCAGCTTTTTGTCAACCGATTCCATTGCCATGCGCGAACGCTTTGTGTCAACTGCTTTTGAAAGCACCGACCAGCTTTGCGCAATTGAATCGATTGAACATTCTGAATTGGAAGCTGAGCCCAGCGGTGTGCCGTCGTCAAAATATGCACGTCGGTACCACTCGCCATCCCAGGCATTCATTTCAATGTTTTCCCGCAGTATCGATGCCGATTTCACACATCGCTCAGCATAAGGCAAGTCGCTGTTTATGCGTGCAAGTTCACTGAATTGCATAAGTACATCATATAGAAAAAATGCCAGCCAAACGCTTTCGCCTTTTCCGTTTTCTCCGACAAGATTCATTCCGTCGTTCCAGTCGCCTGAACCGATCAGCGGCAATCCGTGAATTCCAAAATTGAGTGCTTTTTCAATTGCCGCGACACAGTGATCATAAAAGCTTGCATTAACCTGTGAACGAATGGGCAAATCGAAATATGAATCCTCATCAGGATTTACCGGACGACCTTCTATGTAATAGACAGATTCTTTAAGTATGCCTCTGTCACCCGTGCTCAACACATAACGGCACGCAGCCATAACAAGCCAGAGCATATCGTCTGAGCAATGTGTGCGTACACCACGGCCAGCCTGAGGGTGCCACCAGTGCTGAACATCACCCTCTTTGAACTGATGTGCTGCGCAGAGCAGCAGATGTTCACGCAAAAGGCCCGGTTGAGTGTGAATAAGCGCCATAGTGTCCTGCAACTGATCGCGGAAGCCGAATGCACCTCCGGACTGGTAGTAACCGCTTCGCGCCCAGAGACGGCATGCAAGAGTCTGATAAACAAGCCATCCATTAGCCATTATATTTACAGCCGAATCAGGCGTTTCAATCTGTATTGCGCCATGCGTGTGATTCCAGAAGCGCCAGATAGCCTCAAGCTGGCTTCGCGCTGCCAGTGAACCGCGAAACATTTTGACAAGATCAATTGCATTATCAACATCTTTTCCAGCGCCAAGTCTGAAGATTATTTCACGCTCCTGACCGTCAGAGAGATCAAAGTATACCTGAATTGCAGCACACGGATCAAGAGCTGGTCCGACCTTATTGGAAAGGCGCGTCCGTTTGAGCGCAGCCGGATTCCGGAGTGTACCATTTCGTCCGATAAACTCAACTCTGTCCCCGCTCACACTTTTTGAGGCGTCGTCCACATCAAAGAATCCGATTCTTCCGGAATATTCATTACTATATGAATTTTGTGCAAACAGCGCTCCAGTGGTCGGATCAATTCTGGTTATAATATGCATGGCAGACTTTGGCCGAAGGTCTCCGAGCACCCACTCAACGTAGCCGGTTGCAGACAACCTGCGTTTTTCTCCGGACTCATTTTTGATTTTGATTACAGTGAATTTAACAGAAGCTTCAAGCGCCACATAAACCCACACCTCGGAACGAATACCGGCTTCAGTGTGTTCAAAGACAGTATATCCGAAGCCATGCCGGGTAACGTAAGGCGTTGAACCATTTTTCGGCAGTGGCATCGGCGACCAGAAATTACCGCGCTCCTCGTCACGCAGATAGAAGACTTCGCCGCTTGAATTTCCCACCGGATCGTCACTCCAGGGTGTAAGGCGGAGTTCATGCGCATTTTCGCTCCACGTATAGGAATTCCCGCTCTCAGATACGATTGTTCCAAAATCAGAATTTGCAAGCACATTCACCCACGGAGCAGGAGTAACATTTTCGTGCGTTGTAGTAATTACGTATTCTTTTCCGTCACCGGTAAATCCTCCGACCCCATTGAAAAATTTCAGATCACGGCGAGGCAAAACAGATGCAGCATTTGAATCATGATATCTTTTTCTGGAAGGTTTAAGATTAGGAAGTGTGACTTCAGCAATGCCTCTCTGGCGAAGTTGCTCTGCAAGAGTTCCCCTGCTGTCGCTTATTATTGCACGTGCAATAGATTGAAAAAGAATGCGATCTTCACTGGAAATCTGCTCAGCAAGTCTTACAAAGATGCCTCCAGATCTTCCGGTAACGTTTACTTCTATGCCAGCGGCAATAAGCCCCATGATCTGATCATGCAGAATCTGTCGATAGCCAGCATGATCTTCGTTCCAGATAACAAGATCCATGGTCAATCCTTTTAAACGCCAGTATGCATGTGCCTGAACCAGTTGACGCACCAGTTTAATATTTGTCAGATCCTTTATCTGCAAGAGCACGATTGGCAAATCGCCTGAAATCGAATAACCCCAGAGACCGGATTGGCTTCGTTTATTTCTGATCAGAATGCCGGCATCAGCACGCAATGATGGATTGGCATAGATTACCGAACCAGCAAGATGTCCATATAACTGAGCATCGGCCTCGGTAATATTGAGCTGCTGAAGAATCACCTGACTGTGGGTCCATGCAAGATCGAAAACGCGGTCTGCAAGACGCCGATCCTGATATTTTTCAGTGAGATTGAGCACTTTGTCTCTTGATTCAGCAACACCTGTAACCAGATCTATAGTTGCTGATTTACCGGGTTCAAGAGTGATACAGTAACGAATAGAAACGACTGGATCAAGTACAGAACCTTCACTTCCCGAAAGTGAATTACTGTTTTTCATTGCCTGAGGCGCTGAAATTGAATTTCCACGCCCAATGAATTTCATGCGGTCTGTCTCGAATGAAATTTCGCCGGTTTGCGCCCTGTGTACAGCAAGAAGATGAAACATCCATGGCACTGGATCGTTCTTTGATCGAGGTCTGCGCGAGCAGAGAATCGCCTTACGCTGACGATGAATTTCTGTCTGAACGAAAAGGTTACTGAATGTGGTATGCGAGTCATCAGAAGCAGGAGGCGAAAGAACAACTTCCGCATAGCTCGTGATCTCAATTTTTCTTTGTCTGCGTGACCGGTTGGTAAGGATCATTCTCCGCAATTCAATGTCATCTTCAGGTGAAACAGCTATTTCAGTATGCATTTCAATATCGTTGTCACGGCGCCTGAATTCTGCACGTCCCTCGGAAAATATTACCTCATAGAACTTTGGCTGCTTTAATGACGGCTGACAGGTATTCGACCAGTATTCCCCGTTTTCCATGTCGCGGATGTAACAAAATGTGCCCCAGTTATCACAAGTTGCATCTTCGCGCCATCTTGTCACTGCAATGTCTTTCCAGCGGCTGTAACCGCCTCCTGAATTCGTAACCATCACATGATATCTACGGTTTGACAGAAGCTGAATCTGAGGAATCTGCGTATCCATGCCATTGAAGACACGAACAGGAGTCTCAAGTAAATTAGCAGCAGTGCGTAATTCAGAGAAATCTGCTGGATGCGAATAGAATGCCATTGTCTTTGGAACACGCTCCTGAAGAAGAAGCGTAGTCGCCTGAAAAATCGGATCAGATTCGAATCTTTTCTGCATCGGACGGTTCAGAAGAGAATAACCCAGCGCAAGAAGAACCATTCCCTGGTGATGAGCCATGTATGACTTGACAACAGTGCCAGATTTTCCCCGCGTCTGACGTGAAGGAGTAAAATCAATGGATTCAAACAGACCAAATTTTCCTGAATATCCCTGGTCAACAAGTGTCTTGAGATTTTGACACGCTGCTTCGGGCGATACCATCAACGCAAGCGCTGTAGCATACGGAGCAACAACAAGCTCCTCAGTTATCAGGCGCTTCAAACCCAGATCAGGCACACCAAAGGCACGGTATTGATAATTAAGATGGACATCTACCATGTTATATCCTGATTCCGAAATGCCCCATGGAATTCCAAAGCGTTTTCCATATTCTATCTGCATTTCGACAACGCCCTTGTAAGTCTGGTCAAGCAGAGTATTTTCATAAGTCGGCATTATCAGAAGCGGCATCAGATATTCAAACATTGATCCATCCCACGACAGCAGAACTGGATCTCCGCCGGTATTTGTCAGAATACGTCCCAATGCGAACCATGACTCCTGATGAAGCTTGCCCTGAGCAATCGCAACAAACGTTGCCAGGCGTGCCTCCGAAGCGAGAAGATCGTAAAAACTAGAGTCACGGCGTTCTTCAGTGACATTGTATCCGATTGCCAGCAGATGTCGGGCTTTATCATAGAGAAAGTCATATTCCATATCAGCCAGGTTGTTTAACTGACGCGAAAGGCTTTCAATAACCGCGATTCGCTCGCGGGCGCAACGGCATGATTCAACAATTAATCCCCGGAGTTTTTCATAAGAGGCAATTTCCTCAGAGCCGGCACTTGCAGCTTTTTCATTTGATGCCGCCGGCAATACATCCAGTTCAAGCGTTGCGAGTCTGGAAAGTGTAGGAATTTCATTTATGGATTTAAAATCAATGAATTTTCCGGAATTGAATGGAAGTGCTATCCACGGAACAAATAACACCAGCTCTGCCATGGCATTGCGGCACTGATGTACAAGTTCTGACGCCCACCAGTTTCCTTCAGCATAAGTGTCAGCACTCAGTCCATCAGCCATATCTGCTGAGATTTTCACGATTTTCTCAAGAGAGACCCATAACTTCGAAAGTGTATTCGGTGGAGAGGCTATCGCAAGTGCCAGAGAATCCTGTAACCCCTTGGCTGAAGCTGAAGTTTCTTTGCCTGCAGCTTCCATGAAAAGCATCAGAGTATCGTTCAGACCCTCAAACAAACGAGGACTGACTATTTTATTATCGGAAAGCGCTAACAGCCCTGAACGCAGCGTCAGCAAGTGAGCTGCCAGATTTCCGCTGTCAACCGATGAAATGTACAATGGCTGCAGTGGCTTTAAAGACTTGATATCATACCAGTTGAAAAAATGTCCCTTGTACCTTTCAAGAACCTGCATTGATGTGATTGAGTTCGCGGTTCGTTCAAGAAGCTGTCCGGACTGAATATAGCCGAAGTCATAAGCGGAAAGATTTGCAAGCAGTGAAATACCCATGTTTGTAGGCGAAGAACGATAAGCAACTGGAACAGGACGGTTTTCCTGGTAGTTATCAGGAGGAAGCCAGTTGCTTTCGGGTCCAACAAATGTTTCGAAAAATGCCCATGTTTTTCTTGAAATCATCCGTAGAAAAATTGTGTGATCTTTGCATAGCTTGTCTTCTGAAATAACAAATGACCGGCTGAACCACCACGAGATAGCCGGAGAAACAATCCAGAGCAGCAATATTGGCCATGCATAAAGCAATGAAGCAGGTCTTGAGAATGAAAGCGTAATAATTGCAGCAAAAGCAACAAATGGAGCGAACCACATGGTTCGGTAGGAGCCAGCAAGGCCCGTGTAATTCTCTTCATTCCCTGAAGGGTTCCATTCTAAAAGGCCCTTTTGTGAAACAAGCAGACGCCAGGTTGTACGTATAACAGCATCAACGCTGAAATAGGCCTCATAAGGAAGACTGGTAAGATTGAATATCGCCTGTACAAAATTTCTTCCGGCAGAACGTGCTGACGCAAAAAGATGCTGGCCGAGCATAACGTCAAGCGGTTTCCTGTACATTTCCAGAACCGATGCTATCATTGATTGCACGAGAAGCATTCCAACTACAGAAAGGGTCCAGAACCACGCCGGAGACAATTTTATCCAGGAAATCAGAAAAAGCAGAGTGAATGCCAGAGGAACAACGCTCCGACGAAGATTATCGAATATTTTCCATCTGGAAAGTCTGGAAAGCGGATTAATTTCACTTGCACCGCTCAGCAGCGGCACATTCGGAAGCAACCAGTGTGAAATCTGCCAGTCACCGCGAATCCATCTGTAACGGCGATTCACATCAGAACTATAGCGAGATGGATATTCCTCATAAATTAAAACATCTGAAAGTAGTCCTGAACGGACATAACATCCTTCAACAAGATCGTGGCTGAGAATTTTATTCTCTGGAAAACGGCCGTTTAAAGTTAGTTCAAACGCATCGACATCATATATTCCCTTTCCATTGAATGAACCTTCACTGAACAGGTCCTGATAAATGTCTGAAACAACACGTGTATATGGATCAACTCCCGGGTCACTTCCATATAATCTGGCATACCACGACCGGTTTGAGCCTGACATACTCAGTGCCACACGCGGCTGAAGAATTCCATATCCTTCACTGATGCGCTGAAGTTTTTTGTCATATAACGGGTGATTCAGCGGATGTGCCATCGTTGAAACCATTTTCCATGCAGATTCCCGCGGAAGTCCTGTATCAGTATCAAGAGTTATTACATACCTGACGGTTTGAAGAAATGCAATATTTCCGACGATAACCGAGAAACGGCCCTTTGAAGCACCCCGCAAAAGGGAATTCAGATCGGCAAGTTTGCCACGCTTTCGCTCGTAGCCCATCCAGATGTTTTCCTCAGCATTCCACTGTCGTGGGCGGTGAAAAAGGTAAAAGCTGTGTTTTGCACCCGGATACTTTTCATTAAGTTCTTCTATCTTTTTTACAGCCATCTGTACAAGGAGTTCATCGCCAGGAACATTCTCCTGAGTGGCATCAGCAAAATCAGTCAAAAGACAGAAAGATATGTTTTCATCGCGATTTGCAAGGAATCTTACTTCTAGAGCTTCAACAAGACGTGTAAGGCTCTGAGCACCTGTCAGCATTGTTGGTATCACAACCAGAGTGCGGAATTCTGCTGGAATTCCGGTGGAGAAATCCATGCGAGGCAGAGGATTTGGCTTTACCAGCAATGTCGCCATCCAGTTCACCAGGGAGAGAGCAAGCTGATTGACACATATAAACAACAGAGATCCGATAAAAGCAAAAAGCAGACCATTGATTCCATCAGAATAGACCTTCTGTAAGAGATAGCCTGTTAAAACTGTCGAAACAAGCATTATCGTTCCAAGATATAGAAACAATGAATGCTGAGAAGTCATTCTCAGGAGTTTTTCGGCAATCGACAGACGCATTTTTCCAAGATGTTCCAGCTGAGGTAAGCCTTTGTCGATAAGGTAGAAACCAACATGGGCGGATCTGTCATCATTGCCATTCGAATAGGCGGAATCAGCAGCGAGGCGGATTGCAATTCTCGCAATTTCTTCTTCAGAAAGCGGACTGTTTCTGGCAATTTTTTCAACTACATGGCGATATCGATCACGTGTCGAAAAATCCATTTTTGAATATACTCCAGGCGGATCATCACGCAGTATTTTTTCGACAAAGCTTCTCGCCTCTACAAATTCCTGCCAGTCAATTGCTCCAAGAAGCCTGAGACTGCCGATACTGTTGCTGATTGAAACCTGATCGGCAGCCTGTTGCTGAATTTCAGACTGCACCATCTGTTCAATTGTCATGCCGGACTCAAAAAGAGATTGCTCAACCCATGTCAGGGTCATCGCAAGGCCGGGCCCCTTACCCTGAAGGCGCCGTGCGAGTTCAGCAACAAATGATCGTGAAAGGGTCGGCCGGGAACGCGCCATATCTGCAATCAAAGTTATAAGGCTTTTCGGATCTTTTTCAGCAGTTGCTGACATCTTACTCGCCCATAAATCTGCAAGATTCCGGTCTGTTCTGTCAGCCGCAACACGTGCTCCAACCCGGCAGAGATTTTCAATCAGTGCAAGCCGCAACATTATTGGTATTGCCCAGAGCTCATTCAGATTCAGCGCGTTGACCTGCTGATAGGCAGTGATGAAAGTGATCAGGTTTTTCTGATCTACCCGTCCATCACAGCATGATATAGTTTCCAGGGCAATGTCATATACTCGCGGGAAGCCGGCTGATACACCGGAAATCAAGCATGGAAGTTCACGGCTGTATCCTCTTGGCAAGTGTTTTTTTGCAGTCTGAATCTGCTCTTTTATCAGATAAAAATTATCAAGAAGCCATTCTCCGGCAGGTGCAAGGCGATGATTAGCTTTTACTGCCAGAACCAGCAGTGAGCAAGTTTCAGCAAGAACTTTCTCATTTGCTTTCAGCCTGCTCAAAAGCATTTCAGGGTGGGCTTTTTCGGTCACCTTATGTGAATCCGCGAGTGCCCTTCCATGCTGACTCATCTGGTCGCGACTGAGTAGTTTCATTTAACAGAACTCTGCATTGTTGATTTTCCTTTCAGAATAAGACTATTATTAAATTAATCGCCCTTAGGGCGAACTTTTCATTGTCATCTCGACCAGGGGGAGAGATCTCCGAAAGGTTAGATCAAGTAGAAAAAACGAGATTTCTCCCTTCGGTCGAAATGACAGGGTTGGAGAGAGCGCATTTCTGCATCAAAATGGGGTTCCAGAAATAGCAATCAGTTTTAGTACAAACATTGCCCGCATTCAATATCATGTATTGGCGAGGACAATGTTGAACGAATTGAATTTGATATTCTATTTATTTAATGCAGGCAACGCTTCCAGTAAAAGCTTGATTCTTTCCATATTCTTTACAGAATTTGGAAGTCCGGAATTTGCTTCTACGCCAACTACATGACCGATTCCCTTGCTTGTTAAAGCTCTTTTCTCTGCACGCTTTCTTCTGCCAGCTTCTTCTGCAAGTGCTTCAGCTTTGGCTTTTGCTGTTGCTTTCTGAATCTCATCTGCCATCTCTTCTCTTGAGATGGTGCCTTTTGCCTGAGCAACCGGTGCTGAAACTTCGGTTTGTGTAAGAATCTGAGTCTGGGTTTGAATCGGAGCATCTGTTGGCAACGAAAAAGCTCTGATTTCTCTTTTTAAATTTGTGTTAAGATCAATGCTGACTTCTTCCCTGAATATCAGATTTGAATTTTTTGCACGGATTTCAAAGACATAAGATCTTGGACCGGACAAATTGATTGCCATGGGTTGATTGATATCAACAGAGAACTTAAATTCATTATCAACATATACATCTGCTGGAAGCTGTGAATAGACGGTTACTTCTGATTTAAACTGCAAATAATTAACAAAAGCATGAATTTCACGATGTTCATTCAGATTTTTTCCAACCTTGACCGTTTCCTTATAAGTTTCGCCGGTGTCAATTTTGCGCACACCAATTACATAAGTTTGCGGCCCGTAAAGAATAAGCTTCAGCGTTTGTGTGGCTGAAATACTTGCATTATATTCATTGTCAATATAGACATCCGCTGGAACTGTTGAATAGACCGTATAATGGCCATATCCAAATGTCGCAATCGGAAGGAGAAAAAGAATACCGAGAATAGTTAACAGCAAACGATTTTGCATAATTTTTCCTTTCAATAGGTGATGTAAAAACACTGATTAAATGGGTTTTCTGCCGCCTATAACGCGCATGAGAATTACGATAATCGCGATAACAAGCAGTATATGGATAAACCCGTTAATCGTATAGGATGAAACCATTCCAAGCAACCAGCCAAAAATCAATATACCAGCAATCATTTCCAACATGTTTTTAATCCTTTCACTGAAATATTTTCTAATCTACCCACTAATTCTGGGGTATGTACCCTCTCCCCGGCATTACCGCGGGAGAGGGCAAGTTTGATGTTTATTCGGGGACGTTAATTACCGTGTTAACGATTGTTACAGAAGCATCCAGACCGATTGCTCTGCCATTCAATGTTACGATATTAACATTTCCGGCAGTAGAGAATGTAGCGCCAGCTCTGGCGATTATTGTTCCAACCATTGTACCACCTCCGCCGGCATTAATTGTTGCCGCACTGCCGACCTGCCAGTAAACATTCTTTGCAAGTGCACCATTTACCAGAATAACGCTTTGAGGGAATGCAGCTCCAGGTCCGCCAACTGTGAGCGACGAAGCCATCTGAAATACCCATACAGCATTTGCATCTCCTTGCGCATCGAGAGTGAGAGGACCATCCTGGATGGCATAAGTTCCCGGTGCAGATTTATAAATTCCTGGAAGAAGAGTACGATTGCCTAGCTGACCAGCTCCTCCACCATAAGCTGATACGTCGATTCCTCCTGGAAGCAGATCGGGAGAAAGTTTATCAAACGCACTTCTTGCATCAAGATCACAATTAGCTGCTATTACACCAGCAACAGAACCAGGGGGCGCAGTGGCGGAATGAATTATTCCATTTACTTTTCCCTTATTCAATGTTGTTTCAGTGTAAACATTGCCAGCTGTATCATGGAATCCTGTAATCATAGTTGAAACGCCTGTGGTACCAATATCTCCGTTAACTACGGTTAAAAGCCCCTGATTGGTCATTCCAGCGCCACCACCAAAATTTCCGAAAGCTTCGACTGCTCCGAGTGCTACTGGTTCAGCCAATGTCCTTAAGCCGGTCGTGAATGTCCATGAGTAATCTTTTTCAAGCGCATTTCCAGCCAGATCTTTTACTCCGCTGGAGATTACAGCAGTATAGGGAGCGTTTATCGCATAGTTAGCTGTAGGTTTAAAGGTTGCAATTCTGGTAACCGAATCATAGGTTACAGTTCCAGCTACTCCTGCGACGGTAAAACTCAGGTTTGTTATAGTATCAGCATTCATGTCCTTGCTGAATGTCACAAGAAGTTTTTTGTTAATTGGAACGTCTGTTGCGTTACTGGCAGGATTTGTTGAAACTACTGTTGGCCTGACAGCCGTAACAAATGTCCATGAATAACTCGCTGTTAATCGATTTCCAGCCAGATCCTTTGCACCGCTTGATATGATAACAGTATAGGAAGAATTGAAAGCCAGATTATTTGTGGGAGTAAACGTTGCAACAGAAGCTGAATAGGTCACCGACCCGATAACATTCGTTCCATCAGATGCAATCATTTTAAAGGTCGTCTGGTTTATCGTTGCCGGGTCCATGTCTTCACTAAAGGACGCAACGGGCTTTCTGTTTACAGCTACTTCAATTGCACCACTTGCCGGGGCAACATAAACCACCGTCGGCGGTGTGGTATCAGGTACTGCGCCAGTTGTAAAGCTCCAGCTGAAGCTTGCAGCAAGCTTGTTGCCAGCGAGATCTTTTGCTCCAGTAGCTATGACAGCTGTATAAGTGGCATTGTAAGCCAGATTAACCGAGGGTGTGAACGTTGCTGTCAAACCAGCATAATTGACCGTGCCTGACACAGATATTCCGCCGGGTCCAGTCAAACTGAATGTTGTCGGATTAATCGTCAGGGAGTCCATGCCTTCGCTGAATGATGCAACTATTTTGCTGCTGATTGATACATTTCTTTCATTGTTCAACGGCGCTTTAGCAGTAACAGTCGGTGGAGTAGTATCTGGAGCGGCACCGGTGGTGAAACTCCATGTGTAACTTGCTGTAAGAGCGTTCCCTGCAAGGTCCTTCGCGCCAGTAGCAACAACCGCAGTATAAGTTGCATTGAATGCCAGATTGGTTGTGGGTGTAAAGTTGGCAATCAAGCCGGCATAACTAACCGTTCCTGTTACAGAGGTTCCGCCGGGACCTGTTAACTTGAGTGTTGTCAGGTTGATAGTCGCAGAGTCCATACCTTCGCTGAAAGTAACTGCAATTTTCTTGTTAACAGCAACTTCTTTTTCATTATTCGCAGGATCTGCAGAAACTACCAGAGGCGCTGTAGTATCTGGGGCAGCACCCGTCAGAAAGGTCCATGTATAACTGGCCGCAATCGCATTGCCTGACAGATCCTTTGCTCCGGTGGCAATGTTGGCAGTATAAGTTGCATTGAATGCCAGATTGGTTGTGGGTGTAAAGTTTGCAATCAAGCCAGCATAACTAACCGTTCCTGTTACAGATGTACCGCCAGGACCCGTCAGCTTGAATGTTGTCTGATTAATTGTTGAAGAATCCATTCCTTCGCTGAAGGTTGCTGCGATTTTCTTGTTAACAGCAACTGCTATTTCATTATTCGCAGGGTCTGTAGAAGCCACTGTCGGGCGTGTAGTATCCGGAGCAGCACCGGTGGTGAAACTCCAGGAGTAACTTGCCGTAAGGGTGTTACCTGCAAGGTCCTTCACACCGGTAGCAACAACGGCAGTATAAGTTGCATTGAAAGCAAGATTGGTCGTGGGTGTAAAGTTTGCAATCAAGCCAGCATAACTGACCGTTCCTGTTACAGATGTTCCGCCGGGTCCTGTTAATTTGAATGTTGTCAGGTTGATAGTTGCAGTGTCCATACTTTCGCTGAAAGTAACTGCAATTTTCTTGTTAACAGCAACTTCAATTTCATTCTTCGCAGGGTCTGCAGAAACCACCACAGGCGCTGTTGTATCAGGTGCAGCACCTGTCAGGAAGGTCCATGTATAACTAGCTGCAATTGAATTGCCTGACAGATCCTTTGCGCCGGTGGCAATGTTGGCAGTATAAGTTGCATTGAAAGCCAAGTTGCTCAACGGGGTAAAGTTAGCAATCGTTCCGGCATAACTCACAGTTCCCGATACAGATGTTCCGCCGGGACCCGCTAATTTGAATGTTGTCTGGTTAATTGTTGAAGAATCCATTCCTTCGCTGAAGGAAACAGCAATCTTCTTGTTAACCGCAACATCACCTTCTTTATTAGCCGGGTCTGTTGAAGCAACCGTCGGCCGTGTAGTATCCGGAGCGTCACCAGTGGTGAAGCTCCAGACGTAGTCAGCCCCCAGGGGGTTACCGGCGAGATCCTTCGCGCCGGTGGTTATAGTGACTGTATAAGTGGCGTTGAATGCATAGTTGGCTGTGGGCGCAAAGTTTGCAATCATGCCGGCATAACTCACCGTGCCAGGGATAGATATTCCGCCAGGTCCTTTCATCTTGAAGGTTGTCTGGTTAATAGTAGATGAATCCATACCTTCGCTGAAAGGAGCAGAGATTTTCTTGTTTACCGGAACATCTACTGCACCGCTGGCAGGGTCGGTGGAAATTACTGTTGGAGGAGTGGTGTCAGGAGCGGCACCGGTAGTAAAGTTCCACGAGTAACTTGCCGCAATCGTATTCCCTGCAAGATCTTTCGCACCTGTGGCTATTGAGGCTGTATAAGTTGAATTGAAAGCCAGATTGGCTGCTGGTGTAAAGTTTGCAATCATTCCAACATTGGTTACCGTACCTGTCACAGTAGTTCCGCCAGGGCCCTTCAGCTTGAAGGTTGTCTGGTTAATCGTTGCCGAGTCCATACCTTCGCTGAATGTTGCTGAGATTTTCTTGTTTACCGCAACATCTTTTTCAGCATTAGCCGGGTCTGTAGAAGCAACTGTAGGCTTTGTAGTATCTGGAGCATTACCGGTTGTGAAACTCCACGAGTAACTTGCCGCAATCGCATTGCCTGCAAGATCTTTAGCGCCTGTCGCAATTCTGGCAGTGTAAGTGGTGTTAAATGCAAGATTGGCTGTGGGTGTAAAGTTTGCAATCATTCCCACATAATTCACCAATCCAGAGACTGATGATCCACCAGGTCCTGTCAATTTGAAGTTTGCCTGATTAATCGTTGCAGAGTCCATACCTTCACTGAAAACTGCGGCGATTTTTTTGTTTACCGCAACATCAGTTTCATTATTAACAGGATCTGTAGAAGAGACTGTCGGTGGTGTAGTATCTGGCGCTGCGCCTGTTGTGAAACTCCATGTATAGGCAGTCTCCATCTCGTTGCCTGCCAGATCACACACGCCTGTGCTGATAAGAGCAGTGTAAGTGGCGTTAAAACTTAGATTGGCTAAAGGTGCAAAGTTCGCAATCTGACCAACATACGTAACTGTACCTGCAACAGGTGTTCCACCAGGTCCTGTCAATTTGAAAGTTGTTGGATTAATCGTTTCAGAATCCATACTTTCACTGAATGGAGCAGCTATTTTCTTGTTGACTGCAACCTCTTTTTCAGCATTAGCCGGATCTGTAGAAGCAACCGTCGGTGCTGTTGTATCGGGAGCGGCACCAGTGGTAAAGGTCGATGTGTAATTTGCCGCAAGCGCATTCTCAGCCAGGTCTTTTACCCCTGTGGTTACAGTAACAGTAAAGGTAGCATTAAAAGCCAGTACACTTGTCGGTGTAAAGTTAGCAATCATGCCGGCAAAGGTTACTGTTCCTGCTACGGGAACTCCTCCTGCATCAGCTACTTTAAAGCTAGCTGAACTTATTGTGGCAGAGTCCATACTTTCGCTGAAAGTTACTGAAATCTTCTTGTTTACTGCCACTTCTTTTTCAGCATCAACCGGGTCTATAGAAGCAACCGTCGGAGCTGTTGTATCAGCAGCGGCACCAGTGATAAAGGTCCAGGTATAATTTGCCGCAAGCGCATTGCCTGCAACATCCTTAACTCCAGTTGTAATTGTGCCGGTATAGGTAGCATTAGCTGTAAGATTTCCTGTGGGTGTAAAGTTTGCAACCATACCAACATAATTTACTGCGCCAGTTACAGCTATTCCGCCGGGTCCTGTGATAGTAAAGTTTGTTGAATTAATCGTTGCAGAAGCCATGCTTTCACTGAAAGTTACTGCGATTTTCTTATTGAGTGCAACATCTTTTTCGCCATTGGAAGGGTCGGAAGAAGACACCACAGGCGGTATAATGTCCAGAGGTGCGTCGGTACTGAAACTCCAGATATAATTTGCCGCAAGTGCATTACCGGCAAGATCCTTAACTGAAGTGTTAATCGTGGCAGTATAAGTTGAATTAAGTGCCAGATTGATTGTTGGGGAAAAAGTTGCGATCGTGCCTACACAGGCAACTGTTCCTGTTACAGCTGTTCCGCCGGGCCCAGTTACACTGAAGGTTGTTGAATTAATCGTTGTGACGTCCATTCCTTCATTGAATACTGCTGAGAGTTTTTTTCTTATAGATACGTATCTCTCGGCATTTGCAGGGCTTGAAGAAGCAACCGTCGGTCGTGTAGTATCAGGAGCCGCACCGGTTGTGAAACTCCAGATATAGTCTGCTGCAAGAGCATTCCCAGCCAAATCTTTTGCACCTGTGGTAATTTTGGCAGTGTAAGTACTGAGGAACGCCAGGTCTGCATTTGGTGTAAAAATTGCGGTCAGTCCGGAATAGTTGACGGTGCCTGCTACAGCAACTCCGCCGGGTCCAGTAACAACAAAGGTTGTTGAATTAATCGTTGCTGCATCCATACCTTCGCTGAAAGTTGCAGAGAGTTTCTTGTTAGTGACAACAACTGTTGCTGCGAGAAGAGGATCGGCAGCAGCCACGACAGGTGCTGTTGTATCAGGAGCCACACCTGTAGAAAATGTCCACGTGTAATTTGATCCAAGTGCATTTCCAGCCAGATCTTTTGCACCAGTAGTGATAGTTGCCGTATAAGTACTGTTGAATGGAAGGTTACTGGAAGGGGTAAAGTACGCTACCACACCAACATTGGTAACAGTTCCTGCGACAAGTGTTCCACCAGGTCCAGCGACGGTAAATGTTGATGAATTAATTGTTGCAGAATCCATTCCTTCGCTGAATGTGACTGCGATTTTCTTGTTAACAGCGACGTTTGTCTCGGCGTTAACCGGGTCAGTTGATGTAACTGTAGGTAAGGTAGTATCTGGCGCAACTCCGGTTGAAAAACTCCAGGTGTAATTGGCTGCCAGAGCATTTCCAGCCAGATCTTTAACGCCTGTTTTGATCATTGCTGTATAAGTGCTGTTGAATGCTAGATTGCTTGCAGGGTTGAAGTTTGCAATAAGTCCTACATAACTTACCGTTCCTGCAACAGCAGTTCCGGAAGAATCTGATAATGTATAGTTTGTCAGATTAACCGTTGCTGAGCTCATTACTTCGCTGAATGTAACGGCTATTTTCTTATTGACTGCCACATTTTTTTCACTGTTAGACGGGTCTGTGGAAGTCACCGATGGTAAAACTGTGTCGGGAGCGACACCAGCGACAAAGGTCCAGGTGTAATTAGCTGCAATTGTGTTTCCAGCGAGATCTTTTGCACCTGTGGTGATCGTTGCAGTATAAGTTGCATTGGAAATCAGACTGACTGTCGGTGTAAAAGTTGCTATCCTGGCAAGAAGGCTTACAGTACCTGTTACTGAAGTTCCATCAGCTCTAGCCAGAGTGAAGGTTGTTGGACTAACTGTTAATGGATTCATTGCTTCACTGAAGGTTACTGATAACTTCTTACTGACAGCAACATTTTTACTGCCGGTTAAAGGATCGGTTGATACAACAGAAGGGCGCGTAGTATCCGGAGTAGCACCGGTAACAAAGCTCCAGTTATAATTGGCTGCCATTGTATTTCCAGCCAGATCTTTTGCACCTGTGGTAACTGTTCCGGTGTAAGTTGCGTTGAATGCAAGATTAGCTGCAGGTGTGAAAATAGCCGTAACACCCAGATATGTGACAGTTCCAGTTACAGTTGTTCCGCCAGGTCCTTTCAGGTAGATGTTTGAAAGATTCATGGTTAATGGATTCATTCCCTCGCTGAATGCCACAGAAAGTTTTATATTTACAGGTACATTTGTGGCTCCATCTGTTGGAATTGTGGAAGTCGTAACAACGGTCGGCGCGATGATATCCGCAAGACTGCCGGTAGTAAAGCTCCAGTTGTAATTACCTGCCAGTCCATTCCCTGCAAGGTCTTTGGCACCTGTGGTAATAACAGCAGAGTATCTGGTATTAAACGCAAAGTTGCTAACTGGTTTAAAGATTGCTACCAGGCCGGCATAACTGACTGTACCGACAACTTTCGCTCCATTAGGATCGGTAACGTAGAAATTGCTGTTATTTATTGTCAACGGATTCATGCTTTCAGAGAATGGAACCGAAATTTTCTTGTTTACAGCAACGTTTGTTTCATTCTCTACCGGGTCTGTTGAAGAGACAGTGGGCGCTGTGATATCCCTCGCTACACCAGTTGTAAATGGAGAGGTGAAATTAGCTGCCATTGCATTGCCTGCAAGATCTTTTACGCCAGTGGTAACTGTTATGATGTAAGCGGTTTTGATTGAAAGATCGGTGTTTGATTTAAATGTCGCTATTTTTGTTACCGCGTCGTATAAGACTGTTCCAGAGACGCCATCAATGAAGACGGTCTTTGGATTTATGGTTAATGGATCAATTGCCTTACTGAAGGTGACAGCGATTTTCTTGTTTATTGCAACGTCTATATCGCCATTTGCAGGATCGGTAAAAGCTACGGTAGGCGGTACAGGGTCGGGAGCTATAGCAGTAAAGCTCCAGATGTAATTTTCTGCAAGAGCATTGCCAGCAAGGTCTTTGACTCCAGTGCTTAACATGGCAATATATCGAGTGTTAAGAGATAGATTCTTTGCCGGGGTAAAAACTGCGACCCAGCCAACACAGACTACAGTACCTTGAATGGCTTGTCCGGCAGAACCTGCCAATGAAAAGTTTTTTGGATTTTCCAGCAGATTGGCAACTTGTGCGTCATTGGATTCCACGAGGGTAAAGGTCGTTGAATTCACAGTTAAAGGATCCATGGCTTTACTGAACGGAACCGTGATTTTCATATTAACAGCAACATCTACAGCATGATCCTCCGGATCAGTGGAAACAACGGTTGGCGCAACAGTATCCGGAGCAGATCCGGTTGTGAAACTCCAGGTAAAATCTGTAGACAGTGAGTTTCCTGCTAATCCTTTTGCACCAGTTGTTACCGTAGCGGAATAGACGGTATTTACCGCAAGATCGCCTGACGGCGCGAAAACAGCACTCAAGCCAGCGTATGAAAGTGTTCCTGCAACAGTTATTCCATCGGATGATGCAAGTCTGAAGGTTGCTGAGCTGATCGTTGAAGGAGCCATTTCTTCACTGAAGGTTACAGAAATCTTTTTGTTTACAGCAACATCAGACTCGCCACTTTCAGGATTTGTTGAAGTCACAGTAAGAGCAGCAGGCAATGCGCCCTGTTCGGCGAATTGCCCGCTATCCTCTCTGCATCCCCGGCAGCCGGTTATTAAAAAAAAGCTCATTATAAGCGTCCATACAAAATAGTATGACCAGGTTTTAAATTCCCTCATGAAAACAGACCTTCCTTATTGTTTTATAAAAATGCACACAGAAACATTTCTGCGCAGGTGGGTTTATAAATATTTGCAAACTGTGAATAAAAAAATATTGGTTGTATGAGCGTTTAACCGAAAAGCAATCGAAACTGATTTTTAACCACGGATGAACGCGGAATAATACGGAATTTCACATTGAAATATCTTCTCTCACACAACCAAATATTAAATTGTCATTTCAGATTTTTATGGAGGTTGCAAACATCAATTTAAAACCCTGTATCTTCTGATACTTCAACGTGAAGTATTGTACCAGCCGGAATGTGAACATTTTTTCCTTTAACGAATAAACCTGCCAGCAGTCCTACTGGACCAAGAATAAGAGCTCCGCCGACAGCTGCTCCGGCAGCCATTCCCATTTGTTCATTGGTTTTTGCAGCGTGTTCGCCGAGTTCTACGGGAATTTCCCTGTTTTTCGTGCTTTGAACAGAAACAAATTTAATTTTCAAACTCGCATTTCGTCCAAATCTCTGAGGGTGGCGAACTTCTGAAACAAATGCATCAACTGAAGCTCCCTTTTCAATAACCTTTCTTTTTCCGATACGAACTGCAGTTGCAACTGTAAAGCTTATTGATTTTCCCTCCTTGGTTCTTTCCGTGGTCAAGGTTTCCCCAAGTTTTATCCGTACTAATGTTCCTTTCGGAATAACGATTTTTGCTGCTTCCAGCAAAGGACAATGAAGTAATGAAAAAACAAGAATTGTTGCGAGATATTTCCAGCAAAAGCTTTTAAATATAAATTTCATTTATTTCTCCTCTGATTTACTATTTTTATATTGCGATTCTTACTTGGCTTCGTTAGCCATTTCAAGAAGGTTTTGAGATTTTGCATCTTTCGGATCAATTGCTAATGCAGCTTTCAAATACTCAGCGGCAATGGTATTGCGATTGCCTTCAAGTGCCAGAAAACCCAGATTCCTCAATGCTATTACCCGACAGGCAGACATGCGGGTACTTTGATCGGCATTCGGAAATTCTGATAAAAATGTTTTTGCAGTGCTATTTGCAAGTGACCACCATCCCATCAGGATAAGCAGTTCAACTTGTCTTGAAGCCAATTCCGGATTGATTCCTTCAGTTATAACTTTTTGTTCGATCTGTGCAAGTTCAACATCAATTTTAGCTCTGTCTGATTCCCCAAGCCTGAGATCATCTCTTACTTCTTTGCTGATTGTCCGGGAAACTCTTGATTCGGCCAGGCTGGCACTGCATTTTTCGCAATGATCGTTTTTAATCTGGTTCACTTGCCCGCATACAAGACATTTATTGACAATTTTCCCACAGTTTGGACAACTGGTAAGTTCCATGTCTTTAACCATTTTACCGCATTCGGGGCATACGTTCTTGAGCGCCCAGACAACATCACAAACAGCTGTAAAAGCTATTAGAACCACCATTAACACAAGGACTCCCATTAAACTTTTTTTCATTTTTTTCCTCCTGATAAAATTTACAATAGTAAACATTGATCCCCCTTCTAATTCCTGATGAAGAAACAGATTTTCAAATGAAAACTGCTTTTCCGTTATCGATAGGTTATAACTACCACTAAACCGAATAAGTTGAAAATCCTGCTATAAAACCATAAAAGTAGTCATAAATGACTACTTTCGGGTGTGCATACCTTATTCAGAGTTAGTTTTACTGACGAGTATTTCAAAGGATTTTGATGGGTAATGGCCCTACCTGAACGGTTTGTACATTATTTTCATCTACCGCCACTGATTCCAGAATGCCTTTCGCTTTAGATACTTCTGCGGAATTACCGTGAACAACGACAACGAATCGATCCCCTTTAACAGCTGTCTCATACTCTACAACTGAATCTTTGGGAATTCCGATATTGTAGAATCCTGCTCCCAAAGCGCTTAATCCACCCACCACTACTGCACCTTCCAAAGCACCAACAATGGCTGCGACAAGACTTCCGGCGACTAAAACCGCCCCGACTCCAGGGATTAGAAAATATCCTGACCCTCCGACCAATCCCCAGAGGCCTCCCCAGAATGCTCCAAGTTTTCCCCAATAGGAGATTCTATCACCCGAAAAATAGTAACCAGTTACATGTTCTCCGGTTAGGTTTTCTTTTCCCACAATTGAACATTTTTTCAGATCTATTCCATTTTTCTGAAGGCTTTTTACAGCCTCTTCTGCTTCTGCATGTGATTCAAGAACAGCAACCACGCGGTAGTCTTCGGCTTTTGCCTGAACCTGGTATACCTGAATAATGCGAGCTCCTTGATTCATATTCTTCTCCTGTTCAATTTTTTTCCGATACGGAGATTCGCACATGCTGAATATTCGTGTAAAAACTCAGCATGTGCGTTTCAGAGGATAATTCAGTTCAAATCAGCATTTTTACATTCCAGCGGAATGTTCTTTTTGAGTTGATTTTTCATGCCAGTAAACTTCTTTGTTGTAATATTTATGCAATGCGCTCTCATAATCGCGCGTTATCAGCGATTCCTCAGAGTATTCCGGAGCAATCTTAATGGCATCACGTGAAAGATTAATGAATACTTTAGATTCGCTCCAGCTGATACGATCAATCCATTGAGGTGAAACCATTACTTTCTTTCCGGGCCACCAGTTTTGTGTATCAATGACCAGATAGCGAATTGCCCATGTTTCATCATCAATGATGAAATCATCAACGTGTCCAAGTTCACCTTCCAGGGCCTGAATATAATGACCACTTACATCGTGTGTGCTTCGCAGATGCGGATCCCAGGCTTTCTCGCCGCGAATTGATTTCTTCAGTTTTTCCCGATCACGTACAATTGAAGGATAAGGACCCCACATGTGTGGACCAGTCCAGTACATTGGCCATCCGTAAAATGCATAATATGCATCCTCGAATTGTCTTGAGACGGGTTTATCAGTCTCAAGTGCCGGACTGGTTTCAATCTGCTTTTTAGTCAGGTCAACGGTAATCTGTTGTTTTTCCTTACTTACGGCAGTAAGAGCATAAGGAGAAATCAGGACCTGTCTGCCGGTAAGCCAGTTTCCTGTATCAGCCACCAGATATCGAATGACCCAATTTTGATCATCGAAAAAGAACTCTCTTGCCGCACCGATTTCCCCGTCACGGCTGTTTAATGTATAGCCTTTCAGTGTTTTTACTTTGGTCAACATAAAAATAGTATCCTTTCATCAATCAGAGAGGGCAAATTTGCCTTCTCAGTAAGTTAGAAAAAGAAAAGTTCAGAGCATTGAACAGATATTTCTGTATTTTGGAATTTTTCCTCCTTTTGATTTTTTGAAGTCTTGTATTCTTGAAGTTTAATGTCCAATGTTTTCGATTTTTACTTTGAACAGGTCTGCATTGTCAGAATAATCGATAGGAACTTCGACAACGACAGGACCTTTCATATTAATAGCTTCATTCAGAACGGATTTAAATTCATCGCTGTGATTTACCTTCATTCCTTTTGCACCGAAACTTTCAGCGTATTTTGAAACATCAACATAACCAAACCGTACAGAGCTTTCGCGGTTGTATTTGATTTTCTGTTGTTCCAGTACCATGTTATAAGCGCCGTCACACCAGACAAAATGTACAAAATCCATTTTTTCGCGCACGGCTGTTTCAACTTCCATGGCTGAATATAGAAAACCACCGTCGCCTGAGATCGAAACGACTTTTTTTCCCGGACGGGCAAGTGTTGTCGCCATTGCCCAGGGTAATGCCACGCCCAGAGTCTGCTGTCCATTGCTGAAGAGCAGATGACGCGGCCTGAAAGAAGCGAAATATCTTGCCAGCCAGATGTAGTGAGAACCGATATCACTTATTACTGTCACATCATCGTCGATAGCATTGCGCAAATCGTGAATAAATCGAAGAGGGTGCATTCCACGCCCGGAAAAGTGCGAACCACTTTCGAGTCTTTCAGAAATTTCCCGCTGTAAGTGATTTACAATGGGCAGATCAAAGAGTTTTGTACGTTTCTTAAGTTTTGCTGCAAGTGAGATAATATTTGCGGCAATGTCGCCGGTTACTTCAAGAACCGGCAGATAGGCTGTGTGTATGTTTGCCCGGTGGTAATCAATATGAATGATTTTTTTTGTTTTTCTGGAATTCCAGACTCCAGGCTCATATTCAATGCCATCATATCCTATTGTGATTACAACATCTGCGCAATCCAGCAAGGTATCGCCGGGCTGGTTTTTAAACAAACCGACGCGTCCGATGAAGCAGTCTTTAAGATCTCTGGGAATTGCTCCGGCAGCCTGGTAAGTTCCCACAGTGGCAATTGGAGAAACTTTCAAAAGTTTGCTTACTGCTTCTGCATTTTCTGGTCTGCTGGCTTCTAATCCAAGTAAGATTACCGGCAAGCGTGCCTCGTTCATAAGCAGAGCGGCCTTTTCCAGAACTGCATCCGGTGAAATGCTCCAGGCAGTTGCTGGCACAGGTTCATTAGCATCAGCGTCAGTCATTTCCGCCATAACATCCTGCGGCAAACTTATAAAAACTGCTCCACATCGTGGTCTTGTTGCAATTCTGAAAGCATTTTCGACTATTTCCGGAATATTTTCCGGCATAATGACTTCCATACCAAATTTTGTAACTGCTTCCATTAATCTGAGATTATCTACATTCTGATGTGTATCACGGAGTTTTGTACTTCGTGGAACGCTTCCGCCGATGGCAATTAACGGATCGCCTTCGGACGTTGCAGTCAACAGACCTGTAGCAAGGTTTGACACTCCCGGGCCTGAAGTAACAAGAACCACACCTGGCTCCCCAGTTAAACGTCCATACGCAGCGGCCATAAATGCAGCGTTTTGCTCGTGCCGACACACTATAACTCTAATTTTTGAATCAAGAAGAGCATCAAAAACTCCATCAATTTTTGCTCCCGGAATTCCAAAAATATATTTCACACCGTGTTTTTCAAGGCATTCGACAAACAGCTGAGCAGCCCGTTGAGTCTTTACCATATACGATCTCTCCTTGTTATCACAATTTTCCAAGAGAATTATTTAAAATTCTCATTAACACAAACTTTTCATTTATAGTCAGGTTCTATTCTGGTAATCAACCAGGTGGCTCATAGCAAAGATATCAGCCTGAAGGAATCGAACTGCAGTTCCATCTGCAAAAAGGTGCAGCGTTCTGTCAACCGTATCAGGTCTGATGTCTTCGACCCTCTTTACTGATTGTTTCAAAGTAATTACATGAGTGTGGTTGTCAATGCCCGGGACAGAATCAAAAGGATTTTTGTACAAGACAACTTCCAGTTGTCTGTTTATACTGCTTAAGTTCTTCTCCCCGAAGTCGGTCAGCACTCCGATAATAAATACTTTCACATTGTTAATTCTTATTTCCGGAACAGGAAAATACTCATCTTTGTGATCAAATATTGCCTTTCCGTCTAAAGGAGGCTTACCGATTGCTGTGCCGTGCAGTTCGGCTAATTCACCTATTCCTGCGAAAGCGAGCGGCTTTTTTACAGCAGCATAGAGCTCCTTATGAAAATCCATCAATGCAATTGGAGTGCCATCGGTTTGAAAAGTACATTTATGAGTGGGTTTGATTCCCCTGGGTATTATAAACATTCCACCTGTGAGAAATTCATGACCGAATATGGTTCGGTTGAAATCTGAGGAAGTTTTATCTGAAGAAGTTGTGTAGCAGGTATCATTCACGATCAGGGCTTCGCCGAGGGAAAGTTTGTCTCTCGGTGAAGCCAGTTCGAAACCATATAGATAATCTTCTGCAAGGAATGTTCTGCTTAGGAGTGCATCAGGCAATTGTGCTGCCAGAACATCTTTAATGGAGCCAATGTAACCCAGACTGACTGCTGAATTTCCAGTCTGCTCTATTTTCAAGTTTGAAAATTCTGCCATTTTTTTCTATCTCTTTCCCTGCACGGATTAACGCACGAATCGTTCTGGATACCAGAATTCAGATGCCATAAAGTAATGATTCAGTCATATCGAATTTTCGATTTCGCAGGCATTCCTGAGGACAATCTTCAATGCGCGCTGCTTAGCTGCATCAGCAAATATTTCATAAGCTTTAAGAATTTCAGTCAGTTTTAATCTGTGACTTACAAGTTTTTTTGCATCAATGCGACCGGCAACAACCATTTTCAAAAGCATAGCTGTTGTGCTGGCATCTACCAGGCGTGTGGCAATGGTAATATTTGAAGACCACAGCTTCTCAATGTGCAGATCAACAGATCTTCCATGAACTCCAACGTTTGCAATACGCCCTCCTGGAGCAATTATCTCCTGGCATATATCGAAGGTTACTGGTAATCCAACCGCTTCGATTGCCACGTCAACTCCGGCCCCATGAGTTAATTCCATAACCCGCTCCGAGGCTCGTCCATCTGAGCTGTTTACGAATTTTGTCGCACCAAATGAATGTGCAATACTCAGGCGATAATCATCCAGGTCTATCATCAGTATTTCGGCTGGGGAATAGAGTTGTACGGCGATCAGAGCTGCAAGTCCCACTGGTCCGGCACCGACAATAGCCACTAAATCGCCCGGTTTAACCTTTCCATTCAATGCACCGCACTCCAAACCGGTCGGAAGAATGCAGCTCAGCATTACAGCGGCTTCCTCATCCATTGCCGGAGTAAGCAGATGCAAGCCGGAATCGGCAAAGGGAACTCTTACAAATTCTGCCTGCGTACCATCAATTTTATTTCCCAGAAGCCATCCGCCAAGCATGCAATGTGAATACATAGCTTTTTTGCAATAATGGCATCTGCCGCAGGAAGTAATATTGGCAATAAGAACTTTGTCACCCTTATGGAAACCTGATACGCTAGATCCAACTTCCTCTACAATTCCCACGCCTTCGTGTCCGAGAATGCGCCCATCTGCAACTGTCGGGACATCACCCTTCAATATGTGCAGATCAGTACCACAGATTGTAGTAGTTGTGATGCGCACTATTGCATCGCTTCCATCAACTATTGCGGGTATTGGCCTGTTTTCAAGTGATGGCGCTCCCTTGCCATGGAAGACAAGTGCCTTCATACTTTTCAAGTTGCTATTTCCAGATTCAGGATTATTCACAATTTCTCCTTCAAAATAAATCAGTATATAGAGATTTATACAACGATTAAAGGAAAAGAAAAATCCCCTGTATTTCTCATAAAACCAGGGGAAAGTGACTATTTTTTCAGGTGTTTTCTCAGAATGTGAAAAAGTTTTTCGTCAAACTCGCTTTTGCCTATTAAGTCATCAATATGTTCGCCAAGAAATTTCTTTTGGAAATGTTCGGTGTCAAACATAGATACTATGATGATTTTTGAATCAGGTGAAACTTTTTTTACGAGTTTTGAGGTTTTTATTCCATTCATTTGAGGAAGTCGAAGTTCCAGAAGAACAATGTCGGGTTGTTCTTTCAATGCGTTCCGTACTGCTGAAGTTTCTGAATCTGCCTCAAAAACCAGTAAATTCAACTTTTGCCGCTCCAGGAACCTTTTCAGGATATTCCTGAATTCACAGTGTTCGTCAACAATCAAAATCTTTTTCTTCAGCTTCATGTCTAATTCTTACATATATAAGCTGCAAAAGAAACCGCAATAAACAACGAATAAAATGGTTACAATAAACCATCTAATTTTTTCTAGATAAGACCTTTTCCAATTGCATATTTTACAAGCGAAGCGGTATTTTTGATGTTTAATTTTTCCAGAAGATGTGCGCGATGATTTTCAACAGTATGAATGCTTATTGTCAGCTCGGCGGCAATATTTTTGTTTGAGAGCCCTTTGGTTATCAGACCCAATATCTGCTTTTCGCGCTTAGTAAGGATCTCAAGCGACGGAGTACCTTCGCTTTCCATTATATGTACCTGGCGTTCGGCCAGCAGTGTCATCACAGAGGGTGAGACATACATTTTACCCTTCTGTATTTTGTCTATTGCCCGGATGAAATCATCGCCAGCGTCTTCTTTTGCCAGATAGCCCGATGCTCCAAGAGTTTTTGCCTGTAAAAAATGGGAATAATCGTTAAGCATTGACAATATAAGAACCTTGATTTGGGGATATCTGCATTTAATTTCTTTAAGAGCTGTTAAACCATCCATTTCAGGCATTGCAATATCTACAACCGCGAGATCGCACTCAACAGATTTCAGCAGCTTCAATAATTCTATTCCACTTTGAGCTTCTCCAACAACATTCAAACCGGGGTCTGTCTGAAGCAGGCTTTTCAAGCCTTCCCGAAAAATTCTGTGATCATCAGCCAGTACTATTTTGCAGTCCATAATTTTAATTCTCCTCGTTTATTGGAATCGTAATCCTAATTCTCGTTCCTTTCCCCGGCTTAGATTCAATATTCAGATTTCCGCAGATGAGCATCACCTGTTCTTTCATCAGATCAAGACCCAGACCTCCCGATCGTTTCTTACATGAATAGTCAAAACCCTTTCCGTTATCACAAATTTCGAGAGAAAACACAGAATTATGGTATATTGCTTTTATACGTACTTTCGTAGCTTGTGCGTGCTTGAAAATGTTGTTCAATGATTCCTGTATGATTCTATAGACAATAATATCCCTTGACTCGGAATTCAATACGCCAATGTTTCTATGAAAAAACTGAATTTTCAGATTTTTATCATATTTTGCACATCCAATAAGTTTTTTTATAGCCTCAACAAGACCGATATATTTCAAACTTGGTGGTGCCAGTTCATGTGATAAATTTCTGGCTTTATTAATTATACTACTCAGATGAATTTTAAATAGTTCAAACAAATTATTCAGATGAGAATCGTCTTCAGCCAATTCTGACGCAGACAAACTGATAAGCATCTTTAATGACAATAGAGATTGTCCAAGATCAGAATGTATTTCCTGGGAAATGCGCCTTCGTTCCTCTTCCTGAGCCAGAATAATACGTTGCGGCAGTTCTTTTACAGAAGTCAGCCAGCGGTTATATTCTGAAACGTCCCTCTCAGTAACCACAAAAGCAGCCGCTTTTTTATTATGAATCAATCTGGCAACATTCAAACGAACATCCACGGTGTTGCCATTCTTAGCAAGACGACGTGTTTCGAAAGGCTTCACCGGAAGCCCGGAATTAATATCATTTAATAAATTCATTGTTTCGTTTTCTAATCCGGATGGGGTAAGATCGAATATTGTCATTTTCAACGCCTCAGATGCCGAATAGCCATATATTTCCTCCGATGTCCTGTTCCAGGCAATTATATTTCCCTTCAAATCAAAAACAGTAACCGCATCACTGGAATCTTCAACGATGGTAACAAGCTGCTGTTGATCACGTTCACCATCGATCAGACAAAATATTCCCTTAACAAATGAGCCATTAGATTGAATTTTCTGAGGTCGTACATTCACAGCTGTTTCACATCTGCCTCGACTGAAATCAAACAACCAATATCCGCCGACTCTGGCACCATTTATTTGTGCCAGATGGTTAGCCGAAAGTATTTTTCGATCTTTATCGATAAACATTGCCGGCAGAGACAACAGATTCAAAAGCAATTCCTTTTTGCTCGCTGTTTCTCTGAGGGCATCGGCTGCCCGTATTTTATCGTTGATATCAAGAATAGACATTCTGATCAGATTGCTTTTTTCCTGGCAATCATTGATGAGCATGCTTTCAATATGAACGTAGAACGGTTCACTGCCTTGTTTAAGCAGCTTCAACTCGCATGATTGCTGGGTTCCGCTTTGAATAAGGTTTTTACGATGAAGGTAGAACACATCTTGAAACTCGGGAAGCACAAATTTCGAAAATGATTTCTTCAGAAGCTGGTGCCTTTTAGCGCCCAAAAGGTGCGCAACAGTGTGATTTGCTTCAAGAATCTTTCCATCAACAGAAAGCGTGAAGTAACCTACCGGGGCAAAGTCGTACAGATCTAAATACTTTGATCGTGACTTTTCCAGTTCTTCCCTTGTTCTACGAAGCTCCTCATTCTGCAATTCGAGCTCTATCTGATGAGTTTTTAATTCCTGAAGAATCTTCTCATAGTTTTTCCCAATCAAAATTATCCGGACCGATTCACAGAACGATTCATCATTTTTTAACCTTCCACCTCTCACAAAAATCCAATAACTACCACTTTAATCTTTCTCAGTGGATGCTCTAATTATCCTCTATTTATTTTTCTATTTATTTTTCTATATATTCTTTTAATTATACCTCTAATTATCCTCTATTTATTCTTCCATTTATGCCTCCATTTATTCATCTAATTATCCTTCTATTTAATCCTCTAATTATTCCTCTAATTAACTACTGCAAATCATTAAATAAGTACTACCAATTCCGTCAAAATTCAGTGCACTCAGCATGCATAATCATTATTATGCAGAAAACAAACTTCAATTATTTCTCCAGATTAATTATACAAAAGCACATCGATGCGTTCCTGTTTTTTCCACAAAAAGAAGCGGAGTATTGATTATTTATGTCGAAATTGATAGGAATCTTTCAATGAGCGTTGAGTTAATTGCATCTGTAGTTTCTCTCACATTACGGTAAAACTTTATATTTCTATTTAATATATTCTTATGAAAATAACACAGTCAGAATAGTTAATCAATTTAATTTTTCCTTTTTGAAAAACCTATGGAAACAAATCGTTGAGAATCGCCATTCTCAACGATTTGCGAATTATTGCAGTGTCATTGAATTCACAACATTGGAAACTCCATGAATGTCGTTGACGATCTTGCTGACCAAGTCTTTTTCCGCTGAGTTTCGGGCAATTCCGGTCAAAGTTACTTCGCCGGTTTTTGCAACAACCTTTATATCAAGAGCGCTGGTGGAATGATGATGCGACAATGCGGTCTTAACAAGGGCAGTAATGGAAGCATCATCTATTTTTTCTGCCTGAGTCCGCGGTGTCTGAACCGGAGCTGATGCTACTGTCATCTCTATCTTAACATCCTTTACCCCTTCTATGTCTTTGGCATATTCCATTGACAATTCTTTCTGCGCCTCGTTTAAAGCTTCGCCTTTCAATGTTACAATTCCATCTGATACCGAGACTTCTGTATTTAGTGCACTGACGTTTCGGTGAAACAGGAGTGCAAGTTTTACTTTTCTGCCTATCCATTTGTCTGATTTCATTGTGGCAATATCATCAAGAGTATTCAGGTGGTTATCCACAGCTGTTACTCCGGAAATATTTGCCGCTGTATTATATGCGAGAGTCTTATGCGATTCATCGCTCACGGTTCCCGTCAGCGTAACGACACCATCTGTAAATTCAGATTTAATTGAGTCGTCCTTGAGATATGTCTTGAAAACAAATGTATTTTCAAACAATGTGCTGAACTTTTCATCGCTTTCTGATGCGCTCAAAGAATCTCCGGGAACGAGCATTAAAACAAGTATCACAAAAATAAATAAATGCATTACTCTTTGGTTCATTTCTAATTCCTCTTTTCTTCTTTTTAACCTATTTACCAGCATGCTGAGTCATTTATAACAGTTAAAACGGAAAAAGAAAATAGTTAGTTTTTACTACATTTCTGATCAAAGCAGATGATTTCATTTGTATTTCAAGATTGGTATCGTGATAGTACGATCTTCAACAGACAGGAGTTATATGTACAAAACACGACCTTATGAATTAGCATTTTTTACTTTTGTATTGATTTTTCTATTTTCGGCACTCCCGATGCGGGGGGCTCAAAACGTTGGAAAAGCTCTTGAGGAGGCAATGAAATGTAGAAATTCCGGAACAGTCAATGAGGTCAGCAAATTGTTTAATAATGCTGTAGCAGTGACAGATAATCCTCATCAGAAAGCATGCATTCTCTCATTGCTGGCTGATTTCCTTATGGAAAAGCAGGAATGGGAAAAAGCAATAGATGTCAACGAAAAGATTCTGACCGATGGACCTGATGTTTTCAGACCAACAGCGTATTACGAAAATTCTCAGGCATATTTCATGCTTAACAAACCAGACAAAGCAAATGCCCTTTGTACAGAACTCAATGAAAATTATCCGGGAAATGGTCTGGTGCAGTACAGCAACTTGACGGGAAGTGAATCCAGAAGTGTTCCAGAACAGCTGACAAAGCTCTTCACCGAGTCTTCTGCCTCGAATACTGTGCCAACTTCGTCCGGGAAGATTATTATGTTTTCGAAACCTGTTGAATATGTTTATGTAGCGGCAAGTAAAGAAGATCAGAACTTTTCAAAGGTTGTCCCCAAAAGTAATCACGATCTGGCTATTTCTATTGTTGAAACTCAGGCAAAAAAGAAGGGGTTTTCACTGGATGTGAAAGGTTGGCAATGTGACATTGCCGGGGACATTGATGCCCGAGGAATGGAAATCGATCTCGAAACTGAAACTGATATCGATGAAGAAACTGGAATGGTTATAGGCGGCAGCTGGAAATATTCCAAAATGAATCAGCTTGAGTTCTCTTACACGTATTTCGATCACAGTGGAACCATTAACAAACCGGTAACTTTCTTCAATAACTTTTACAACTCCGGAACATTAATTGAAGGAAATACCAGATTTCTTGATCTGGGCATTTCACACCTTATGAAAGAATGGAGGCGTGCTTCATTGCGATTCCTCTACGGAGTAAATTTCGGCCGGATGTTCGTTTGTATGTCACAACAGGAACTCACAACAACTTTTGAAATTCCATATATTGGAATTGAGGGAAATTACAATCTGACTGGTAATGTAAAATTCAACGGCTCAGGCAAATTCTCATCGGCTCATCACAGTGGCGTTGGTGTTGTGTTTAAAGATTTTGAAACATCATTAAAAATAGGCCCTGACTATTCCAGAGTCCCTGAAGAAATTGAGTGGTGCGGTGTTATTGGCTATAGATTTTTCGAACTGGACGGCAACATTGATAACGACTCCGCTGAAATTAACTATTCCGGACCAACACTTGGAATAGAAATAAGATTTTAGGGGCCGGGCTGCATTATAGTTATTAATAACTATTGTTTCGGTGGTAATTGACGATTTCAAACATCCTTTCAATGAAATATCTTATAGTACCAACTTTAAGAATTTCTGATTTCGATAAACTTGAACATTGAGAGGAGCTTTTAAATATCTTTGGCAGGAATTACAATTAATTATAAGGAATAATAATGAAAATCAAGACTACGTATTCTTCTTTGTTTCTTCTGGTCGGTGTTGCACTGCTGGGCACGTTCACAAGCGTCTTTGCATCAGATAGCATCAACAGTGATAAATCCAGGCGCTTTGAACTGGGGCCGTTCATCGGGATTTATTCTTTTGAAGACAAGCAAAATCTGAAAGATAGTGCATTCTACGGCGGACGGCTTGGCTATAATTTTTCAAGGCATTTCGGCGTTGAAGGCAGCATTGGAGTCGTAAATGCCAAGATTGACGACAAATCAAAAACCGGTGTCCGGAAAGGTGAGTATCGAAGTCCGACAAACAACGTTGATATGACCTTTTCCCAGCTAAATGGAATTTATCAATTTACCCCGGAAAAAAGATTTTCACCGTTCGTCACAGCTGGTGTTGGAAATGTCAGTTATAGTCCTCAAGTCCTTGATAACAATTCAAACACAATTGATTTTGGAATCGGGGCGAAATACTGGTTGAAAAGAGATGTTGCCTTGAGAATCGATCTCAAAGATCATATGGACAGCGACTTCAATAATTACAGCGCTGCTGTGGAAGTAGTATTTGCCTTAGGCAGCAGATCAAAAAACAAACCAGATGCAATTGTAAAACCGGAACCTGTTGTCGAACTTGAACCAAAGGAAACAGTCATTGTTTCAGAGATTTCGCCAAAAGTTGTTAGAGAAGACAGTATTTTGACAAATGAGATAAAAAATGAAAAAAAGACCATTGTTTTGACCTTTGAAGATGTACATTTCAACTTCGATAAATCGACCCTTACCGAAGCTGCAAAAGTTATTCTAAAAAGAACAATCCAGATTCTGAAAGACAATCCTGAAACAAGAGTCCGAATTTCAGGCTATACCTCTGCATCGGGCAGTGATGAATATAATCAAAGGTTAAGCGAAAGAAGAGCCAGGTCGGTTGAAAACTACCTTGTAAACGAAGGCTTCATCGCAGCAGACAGATTATCAACAATCGGTTATGGGGAAGCAAACCCGGCTAAATTTGAAGCCTCCCCGAAAAAGAAATATTCACAGGCAGCAAAAGCAAACATGCGTGTTCTTTTTGAAACCATAGTAGACTAAACCCCTGATTCAAGCTTTTTCCTGTGTAATTTCAGGTTCCTATTATTGAGCGAGTTGAGACATCTGCTGATCAGTTTCTCAATTCGCTCAATTCATTTAATACTTAAACTCTTCAAACCCAGACTGTTATTTATTCTGGAATTCTTCTTAAAAAGGAAATTGTATATGCCTGTTGAAAACATTCCAGACCGTGGAATTCGATTTCTCCTAAGCGTTGCATCACTCACCATAATCATTTATGGTATCAATCAGGCACAGTCATTCCTGATTTCATTTCTTGTTGCCGTGTTTTTCGCGGTATTAGGAACTCCTCCTGTTCTCTGGCTTGAGAAGAAATCTGTTCCAAATGTCATCGCAGTATTGATTGTAATTACCGGCATGATTTCTATTCTGCTGATTGCAGGCGCAATAGTTGGCGCTTCAATCAGCAGCTTTTTCAAGGAATTGCCAGTATATCAGGCTCATTTCAAGGAAAGGATTGCAGATTTTCAGTTGTTTCTGGCAAATAAAGGAATTCATGGAGTTGATAAGCTTTTTCTTGCTTACTTCAACCCGGAATCGGTGATGAGTCTTACCGGACGTTTGTTTGCCGGGTTGGGCTCTGCTCTTTCTGATATCCTGCTGATTTTACTTACCGTAGCATTCATTCTTATTGAGGCATCAACCTTCCCTGTTAAACTCCGCACTGTTCTCGGACATCCACGGCAGGGATTTCCCCAGTTCACAAAATTTGTAGATGATATGGAGCGCTACGTTCTCATTCATACGGTCTTCAGTCTGGCAACGGGGCTTTTGATTGGAATCTGGATGTTCATAATAGATATGGATTTCCCCGTTATCTGGGGCTTCCTGGCGTTTCTGCTTAACTATGTACCAAATGTGGGTTCTATAATTGCAGCTGTTCCAGCCGTTCTTCTCGCCTTTGTACAATTCGGAATGGGGAGTATGATATTGACTGTGGCTGGCTATCTGGTCATTAACTTTATACTCGGGAATGTGCTTGAAGTCATGTTCATGGGTCAGAGTCTTGATCTGTCTACACTTGTTGTATTTCTCTCTCTTGTTTTCTGGGGAAGTTTGCTAGGACCGGTCGGTATGGTTTTGTGCATACCGCTTTCGATGACCCTCAAGTTCGCCTGTGAGAATAACGATGATACTAAGTGGATTGCCGAATTACTCGCATCCGAAATTCCCGCAAAAGCCACCGCAACGAAATAAGGGGCCGAAAAAGCAAATTTTCACAGTCTGTGAGACTGTGAAAATTGATAAACAATAATCTTAATAAAACCTAGAAACCAAGCTGTGTTTTAAGAAATGGAAAATCTTTATACACAATCCAGTTTCCACTCTCAAGTCTCCAGATGATACTCAGATTTGGAAGTGCCGCATACTGTTTGATGCCGTCTTGAGTTCCTGTAACAGCAATATTTGCATTGCCATACGCAACAGCAGTTGTTGAATTGGTGAAAAGAACCCTGTCGATGTTAATCGTGTATGAATCAATACTGAAGTGATTAAAACGATCCTGAGTTGTATTTCTGAAATTATCGAATGTAACCACTGAAACAAGCGACAAATCAGAGCTTGTGAAGTAGGGAGAAAAATATTTGGTTGTTTCAGAAATGTTTTTTGCCTTAAGGGCGCTTTCAATCCATGTAAAGTTTCTCTTTATTGAATCCTGGGCCGTTCTGAAAGCCATCATGGTAGTATAATTAGATATTTTCACAGTATCCACGACTGTGCCGCTTGTAAGACCTGGAGCTAAAGTCAGGGCATTCACAAAAGCTGTGAAAAGTGTCGAAAAAGCAGCTGAAGAAGTATCCGGGTCCAGGCCATATTCCTTCTGCAGCAAAAGCTGGCAGGTACTTGTTGGATCTACGGTTACATTGTAAACTCCAGAGCTTTGTACAGCACCCAGTAATTTACTCATTTCAAAACCTTTTGCGCTGGTGATTTTCAGTGTTACTTCATTATCAGGCGCTGGAAGAGTAAGAGAAAAGCTTTTGTCGGCTCTCACAACGCTCTGAGTAATCAGATTCCCGGATTGTCCATAGGCACTGGCAGTTAATCGGGAGAAATCAAAAGAAGCCTTTATTGAAGAGGCCCAGCCATCAAGAACCGAAACCGGCACTTCAACATTGCCAAGTACCGATACCGTAGTAACGGAAGGCTCAGTGGTGCCATCACTTCCGCCATTATCACAACCTGCCAAAACAAGAACTCCGAGTAAGAAACATACAATCAGTAATTTTGTACGCATAATAATTTCTCCTTAATATTTTTTTCATTGCCATCTCAAGCCATCTCTATAAACAGACATCCTGATGCGTATATTTCGCCAACTCTTGTTCTTCCTGAATCAGGAAGTCTGATATTGAGTAGATAAGTTGCTTATTTAACTATTTTTGATACGGAAAATTCTTTATCAAGCAATTTCTGAGCCTCAACAATATCTTTAAGGGCGTTCTGCTGAACTATTGAATGATTTTCTTTCGCATTCTGCGATGATTCCAGGGCTGCATCACTAAGATCAAAACTGTCTCCCCCTGAAGGTTTTGGATGAAGCATCCGCTCTTTTAACACATTTATTGTTTCCGGCTGAGGTTGTGTTATTCCATTCGCATCAATTGGAGTTACACTTTGAACATTATCAATTTTTTCTACACGTTTAATGGGCATTTTCATTCCTCCTGAGAATTTTTCAAATTTTTATGTCTTATGGGATTCGACTTCTTTATTTCAAACTATCACTAAGCACTGCAAATCTAAACAATGGGACAAATGTGGCCCCATCATTCAGATTTGCTGTATTTAAGTTAACAATTGCGGTTTAAAGATTCAGTCTCCGGTAGTTACTGGCACCTTCTGGCGTGATACTGGATTTCTCCGTCTTGTTCTTTTGTCTGTGTCACGACACTTGGAACTACAAAAAAAGACAATTGTGTCTCTGTTAATTCTGAAATATTCACGAGATGCTGGTTTCTCATTAACCGGGCATTTCCCGTCTATGTTGACAATGTTCAAAGGAACTTCACTGGTGTTTTTAAGACCGGCAACAATAGATTGCGGATTTTCCCAGAACTTTGCAACAGACTGATCACAACTAAAGTGATAAACTTTTCCTTCGAAAATTGCTGCATTCTTCGGATTTACTTTTCTTCTTCTGACTGGACAATTCCGGTAGCGCACATCAATCAATGTCGGAGGAATTCCCAGCAGAGCGATCGTACTGGTTCCAGTTTCAGTCATGGAAGCAGGATCCTGATACGCGGCATAATTATTATGCTTCCATGATTCCTGCTGAGAAAAAGCAGGAAGAACAAGGATAAGGGCCATAACGATACCAGATAAAATGCCTGTATAACTTTGTTTCATAATTTGCTCCTTAATTATTTATTTGCAGATTAGTACACATATATATTATTAACACTAATCTAAAAGGAGCAAAATCCTGTTATTTAACCAATAAAATAGTTAATACTCAGCACTAATTACAACAAAAAAGGAGGCTTGCGCCTCCCTGATAATGCTTTCTACAACAGATTGGTTTTATCCGAAAATCTGTCGACTATTTTACAAGTTGATGGAAATCTCCGAAGAAGTTGGTTGAATTAATTTCGGTTTTTTCTTTACTCAGCAGGTTTTTCTTCTGCAGGTAATCTGGAACCATTATTGGCATTGTTGCTTTAAAATTGTACACCATACTTGGAATAGCCCACATGTTGATTCGTTTTTCAGGAGGAAGAACCTGATTCATAAGAATAACGAGGTTATTTGTACAGTTGTTTGTAATTGTATGGTAAAATTCCCCGGCTCGATTGACTGCTGCCTGTTTGAGTGATTCAACCAGAATTTGTTTTTTCTGCTGAGGTGTAAGAAGAACTTCATAGGGAATGAATCTTGATTTGCCGAGGCCACATTTCATTGCAGCATAGTCTTCCCATGTACTCAGCTGCCATACGATTGCAAATTTATTTTGTGTTCCCTTCAAGAGATCATAGGGTTGGTCCTTTTTTAAAAAGGCTTCAATAGATAGAACAAGCCCCTGAGCTGGTTTTTCTGCGGAATTTAGTAAACCGCCATTCTGGAAAGTAAATAGAAAAAACGAATGCGCTGCAATATATTCAGGCGGAAAGGGCTGCTTTATGAAATATACACTTTTGATAAGATCCGGGTTTATTTTGGCTTTTTCCCAGTTATAATTCAGCTTACCATTGTTCTTCGAAAATCCCCACCTTACGTTTCCAACAACTATGCCACCAGCATCTTTTGAAAGTATTTTTGCCGGAAGCTGACAATCCTGCATTGGGGGAAGCTGAACTTTGGCGGCATCAACTGCAAGTGGAGCAAGTCTGGTAACAGTCAACTCATTAACTTCAGTTGCCTGTGAAGCCTTACCTTCAATATTTACACGTTTATCGATAAAAGGAGAAGCTTTCAGAAGATCGTAGTTGACGAGCCTGAAAACTCTTCCATCTTCAGTGTGAAACACAATTTTTCCGTGATCTGTTGTAAGAACGCCGGTCAGATTGTAAGGGACCTGTCCAAATACAGCAGTAGAAACAAACAGTGCAACAAACAATGTTCGCCGAAGAAATTTCATACTCTATCCTCCATGCTTTTGTGAAAAGAAAATTCAACTCGAACTATAATACCATCAATTTTACAATTTGTTTTCAGCAAAAACAAATCCTAATGTAAAAACGATGGTTCGAGATCAGACAATGCCTTCCATGAGGCTTTGTGAGAAGAGGATGCTTTCCTTGTGCTGAGCATTTCCGGCTGTTCCCTGTTTGTCTACTCCGGAAAATGTTTTAACAACTGTAATACCGATTTTCTGAAGCTTTTTTATCGCAACAAGGAATTCATAAGAGAAAAATAATACTTTTCTGTTCCCGGGAAGGCTTAAAGGCGTATTTTTGTTTGAAAGAATCACAGTCAGAGGAAATGGCTTTTCATCGTAAGGTTGAAAAAACCAGTTTGATTCATCCCAGTATTGAAAACTTTCCGGGACTTTTCTATAGAGCAGGATTTTGGTCTTTTCTGTAAAATTATTTGTACCAACGACAATATCTTTGCCTTCCATGTGAGTAAGTTTAATTTCGACTGAATTTACGGTAAATGAAATTCCGTGCTTTTCATATATCAGCGTTTCAAGCAGATGCGGAGAGTTCATTGAATCAACAACCATTGGCTGGCTCTTAAAGCCAAGGGTCATTTTGACCATTGATTCCATCTTGTCATATTCTTCCTGCAAGGTTTGTGAAAGTGCTTCCAGTTGAGGAATATTTTCAAGATCCACACCAGTTTTCATTTTTGCTGTTCTGAGTTGATTTTTCACCTCAGCACACTCAAGACGGATTTTCTTCAATGCCAGGTTTTCTTCTGCAACAGAGCGTCTTTTGATTTTCCTGACGCCCGAATCTTGCACAACAACTTCTCTCACTTCACTCACAATATTTGTCAGCGACAGTCCATGGCGGCTTGTATGTACGACTTCGTAAAGTTTTTCCAGTTCAGCCTGAATAAATGCTGCACCGGGATACCGCAATTCGGGGTCGCGCTTCAGCATTCGCATTACAATTTCTTCAAGTTTTTTGGGAATGGAAGAAGAAATCTGCCTTGGCCATGGGAAGTCCCATTTTGTCTGATGCAGAAAGACTTCCATTTCCTTTTTTCCGGGGAACGGAAGTCTTCCGGTGAGTTTTTCATACATCAACACGCCAAATGAAAAAAGATCAGACAATGTATCGACAGGCTTGTTTGTCAGCTGTTCGGGACTGGCATAAACAACGGTATATAGACGTTCAGCCGACTGATTCATGTCATCATCATCCTTCAGATATTTCGCAATTCCAAAGTCGATGAATTTGGGAATCATTGCCGAACCTTCCAGGAGAATATTCTGAGGTTTTATATCCTGATGGACAATTCCATTTTTATGAATATGCCCAAGCGCATCCATGCACTGAATGAATATCCGCAGATATTCCTCTATGCTGGGCATTTTAGCGGCTTCAACTTTTTTGGTGACAATATGACGGCGCGGAAGGTCGTCCAGCGATATGCCTTTAACAAACTCTATGGCAATATAATACCATTTCCCTTCCTGGCCGGCGTCTTCGAATTTGACAATATTCGGATGTTCAAGACTTTTAAGCATTTCACCTTCAGTCTTGAATTTAGCCAGTACTGCAGGAATTTCAACGCAATCTGGAGAAAGTATTTTTATCGCAAACTTGCGACCGGTTTTTGGGTCTTCTCCGATATATACGAAACCCATTCCGCCACAGCCGATCATATCAAGCAGATTGTACTTCTTCAGATTAGGTGTGGCGGGTGAAGACATGTTATATTTTTACTTAATTATAGCTGATTATTTCTTGCTTCCAGAAACGAAATCAATTCTTTCCTGAGCATTCTTTGCAATTTTCGAATTTGGCTTAAGGCGGATAACTTCATTCCATTCTTTAACCGCTTCCTGCTGCATTGTCTTTTTGAAATAGCTGTTTGCAAGATAATAATGCTGATTTTCATTATTAGGCTTTATAGCAAGCGCTCTTCTGTATGTATCAATGGCTTTGTCAATTTCGTTATTACTGTAATACATGAAAGCAAGCCAATCGAGCAAATCAACATTGTTTGGATCAGAGGCAAGAAGTTTTTCAACTTCGTTGATTCCTTCGCCTGTTCCAGCAGTGTATTTTGTAAGGAGTTCCTGTTCTTCCTGTTTCATCTGATTCTGAAGATCATTCGAAAGAACTGACTTAAATCTCTTATTTGATGCCTGTGCATCCTGTTTGTCTTCAGCAGCATTAGATGAATCTGCTGAAGAAACAACGGCAGCAGGCTTATCCTTTGACATCATAAGAACAACAACAATTGCAACCAGAACCAACACACCAACACCAATCAGAATTGTAACCATATCCATAGTATATTTTCTCCTCCTGCATATTTTTTACATTTAATTAAAAGAAAAGTCAATAAATTCTGTTATACCATATTTTTTTATCCCCTCATATAATCGCCAATCACTGCTTTGGCGCGTTCAACAGAAAATTTTGCCGGAAAGTTCACTGGAATCTCGTTAATTTTAAATATAACTGCGGTGGAATTGTCAACACCACCAGCCTGATTTGCTTTGTCAACAAGCAATTCAGCCTTTTTCGCAAAAGCTGAATCTTCAGACAGAAGTTTCCTGATTTCATCATCAGGAACCAATCCGGTTATTCCATCTGATAGAAGAGTTATAATGTCCCCCACTTTTAAATCAATCTGATAAATATCTACATTAATAAATTCCCGCGGACCCATTACACGGCTCAGAATGTGCCTTCCGGGATGTGTTTGCGCCTGTTCCGGAGTCAGACTTCCGAGTCTCACCTGCTCAGAAACGAGCGTATGGTCTCTGGTAATCTGTTGAAGCGTGCCATCCCGAAGAAGATAGGCACGTGTGTCTCCGACGTGACCAATGATCGCAGATGAAGAAGAAACTGCAGCTGCTGTCAGCGTTGTTCCCATTCCATCGCATTCTGGATGTATTTTTATGTGATTTCTCAAACTATGATTTGCGTCTGTTACCATTGTCTCAACAATTGATGAAGAGAACTCCTGCCCCTGACCATTCATTCCAGAGACAGATTCAAATAAAGAAGAAACAGCCAGTTTGGAAGCTATTTCTCCGCTGACATGTCCTCCCACCCCGTCTGCAACTGCGAACAGGCATATTTTTGCAGTTAACGCAGGCTCTTTCCAGGGTGGAATAACAAGATAACTATCCTCGTTATTTTTTCTTTTATGACCCTGATGTGAAAAACTGCTTATTTCTATCAAAAAATTCTCTCCTGAAAATCATCACTTCCAAAAACTTTATATTATACAACGAAAAAGATTAAAGGAAAACATATTTTTGACGATAAAAGATTTGGATTGTTTTATTGAGGTGAAAAAATGGAAGTCCACAAAAACAGTGGGATAAGAGAACTGCAAATCGCGAACGGGCTCGTGACTTTGAGATGGATTGTTATTCCGATTCTTCTGGGCTTTGGTCTTCTTACAACCAGAACTCTGGGAATGGTTTTTCCGATAGAACCTCTTTATGTCATAAGCTGTGTTATTGCTTTGATTAATATTTATTTTACCATACATATATCAATGTTATCAAGGCAAGTTCTTCTGCGCTACGGGCAGACCAGCCTCAGAAGGTTCATGACGCAATCAGTTTCATCGTTTATGAATCAGCTCAGGTCAGATGGTCCGGCAACATTTTTTCATATCCCATCAGTAGCAAGCAAGATAATTGTTTCAATATATCTTATGGTGCTTGAATCGCTGAGGGATATAAGCTTTAACATTCTGTCAATAAAAAATGTTATGCACAGCCAGGTAATTCTTGACATTCTTGCAATAATACTTTTTGTCAGATTCACCGGCTCAATGGAAAGTCCAATGACTCTCCTGACTGCCATACCAATAATAATGGCGGGTGCTGTTCTCGGATGGCGCACAGGGGCTGTTTATGCGCTGCTTGCATCATTTGCATTTCTTGGACTCGGACTGCTTGTTAATTTCAATTTCCTTACACACATAAAGTTTTACGGTCCTCAGTTTGGCGATCTGGGAAGCTCTGTAGCATGGACTCTTTCATACTTCATTGTCTTATCATGTTCCCTGCTTGGAACAGCTTATATCTCAAATAACCTGACTGCCAATTTCAAAGAACGGATATTTTTCCTTTCACAATTTCTTGACAGAAACAAAAAAGAAAGCTCTGCACAGACTTGCGTGTCAGAAAACTGCTCAAATGCATGGATTCTGCTCGATGCTGATGGAACTGTCGTCAAGTATAAAAGAGGGACATTGAACATTTTCCCTCCGAAACTCCTTGGAAAGTCAATTCTAACTGAAATTCCATTATTCAAGCAATATGGCCTTGGATACATTCTTCAGACAGTTCTTTCCTCAAAAAAAATGAAAGAAATTGACAGAATCAGAATTCAGGGCAACGAAGGTTTGACAAGTAACATCAACTGCAGAATCTTTCCGATCATTGAGAATAATAACAGAACTCTTGCATTGCTGATGCTTGAAGATATCACAGAAATCCTTTCTCTGCGTGAAAAGAACGAAAGTTTGAGACAAAATCTTGATGCAACAAAACAGGATCTTGAGAAATCAAGAACCGAGTGCATTGATTTGAACCAGCAACTTCTTCAGGCTTTGAAATCGTCTAATGATAAATCGAAAGAAATTGAAGAGCTCTGCCTGCGCATCAAAACACTTGAAGATAGTAAAAATGGCGATACAAACCAGATAAGTTCACTGAATTCACAACTTATCTGCCTGAAGGGCGCATTCGAATCAAGAAACGCCAAGCTCTCCTACAAACAGACTATTCTTGAGGAAATGACCGAACTTCTGAAAAACTGCAACCATCTGGATGAGCTTACTGCAATGATTGAACGAAGATCAAAGAGTTTGTTCAAGCTTGACAATGCCAGCCTTCAGATTTTCCCTTCACCACCTGAAACACTCAAACTGGAAGAATTGCTTGACCAGCGAAAAATTTCCCCGAGACTTCTTGATCTTCCGAGAAAAAATCCTAAAGTACTTGAGCCCGTGCTTAACAGCGGACAACCAGTTGTTATACGCGCAGAAGTAAGACCAGATACACTGGCAAGCATGGCTATCAGCAAGGGGAATCTCCAACGCCTTGTCGCTTACATCCCGATTCGTCATGGCACCGAAATTATCGGCATGATGATGCTCGACAGATACGGCCCGGAAGACAACAGCGAAAAGATGCTTGAGGGTCTGGCTTATTATCTCGGCCATACCGCAATTGCACTTAAAAACGCAATTGAAACGAAAAATCTGGAAACAAAACTGCAACAGGTTATTGATAATATCAGCAAAATAGAAGGACATACAAAGCATCTGTTTGAATTGATTAATTTCACTCCCGGACCAGATGATTATCCATTTGCTGATTTTGCAACAAGTCTCGCGGGATTTGCTTCAGCAAGCGACATATATATGAGCAGATTTTTCAGTGATGGTACAAAGCAATGCCTGGCAAGATACAGACGTGATATTGGAAAAGATCTACTGCCAATAGAAGAACCGATAATAAAAAGTATTATGAATAACCCGAAGAGCAAAGCAACAGTCAAGGGCTTAAACAATGAAATCCTAATGGCTGGGTATCCCCTCTGCCAGGGCGATAAACTCTGCGGCGGACTCATAGTACATTTTGCAACATCGTCTCAGTCAGTGCCGCCGCTTCTTGATACGGCAGTCAGACTGGCCGAAGGACACCTGTCACTTGTTATACTGCGCGAAGAAAAAGAACTATGGGAAAACTTCTACCAGACAAACCTCAAAGTGTGATTCCTTCAGGCGGACTTTTAAGATAAAAATGGGAATCACGCAGAGACGCGGAGACGCAGAGGAAAAACAGGCACAGAGGAAAACGTTTATGATTGAGACGATAATTCCTATAGTGTCAAGTTTGCGGTATTTGTAATGTTGTTAATTGAGAAGACGCTGCCTGGTGATGCCAGGCAGATTAACAAACTTGAGAGCGAATGTTATCAGAGTGAAGATGTTTTTTCTGTCAGTCGTCTTCGCTATCTGTTCAGTTCTGAATGTACAGTTTCCTTCAAAATATGCGATGAAAATGGTACTATTCTTGGAAACGTGATCGGACTCATCAGAAGATTTTCAATTCCGTCAGGAAGAATATACAAGATCACTGTTTCGCATCAAATAGCAGGCCAGGGCTGGGCAACGAAGCTTTTGAAAGCAACCGAAAAGTGCTTTGCCGAACTTGGAATGAAAAAATGCTGCGCTGAAGTCAGAGTAAGCAACACTCCATCAAGAAAACTCTTCGAAAAAAACAACTACACTGAATACGGAAAACTCGAAAAATACTACCCAAACAGCGAAACCGCCATAAAATTCTGGAAACAGCTTTTGGTTGTGTAACCGTAGCAACTTACAACACAAGACAAGACAAGACAAGACAAGACAAGACAAGAAAATAAAATAAAAGAAAAGGCAAGAAAAGTTTTTTTCCGCAGATTACGCAGATTTCAAGATTCAAGATTCAAGATTCAAGAATTAGGAATTAAGATTCAAGATTTAGGATTATGATTTATGATTGATTTTCGTGAAAAACGAAGCACATTTGATCTCGATTTGCTGTACAAATTGAGATCAAATGCTCAGAAATGAGAAGTTGGGTCGTGTGAATTTTATCTTTCCCTTTTAAAAATCCGTGTTATTCCGTGTATTCCGTGGTTAAAAATCAGTTTCTTTAGGCTTTTCATTGGCTAATGGATTTTGAAGGGAGTGGAGGCTTGAAGTGTCAGAAGGTGAAGGATTTTTTCGACGCCTTTTGCGCTGAAGCCTTTTACTCTTACCAGTTCATGAACGCTGGTGAAGGGGCGTGCCCTGATTATCAGGGCTGCTTTTTTTTTGCCGACTCCGGGAAGTCGTTCAAGTTCTTCGCTGGAAGCGGTGTTCAGATTTATCAAACCTGAGGATGAACTTGAAGCAGAACCTGATGCGAGCTTTAAATCTGAAAGAAGTGCTTTCGTTTCAACAAGAAAGACCATTCCTTTCATATCTCTGAGGGGTTTGCCGCTGCTGTTGAATGTTCCATGCCAGAAGTCGACAACATTTTTCAAAGAGGCATTGTACTGTTTTTCGACGATTTCCTTGACGTCAAAGATTTTATTTCCGCTTCTGTAGGCTTTTCCAATCTGAAAGTAATATGCATTGGCTGCCAATGCCATCTCGCGCAGTCTCCCTGCCGGATCAGTAACAGGGTCAATCGTTACTGTTGCAATTGGAATCCTGGAAAGTTGGCTGTCCACATCTTTTTCAAAACTTGAGTGATATTCATCTTCATAAGGATCTGTCTCACTTCCTCCAGTATGCAGCGGCTGGTTGAGATCGGCTACATAATGCGCCATTATTCCAAGCCAATATGCAATTTCCTTATCCTGATCGCCTCTTGATATTTTTCCGGAAATCATGGTAAAGACTTCTCTTACCCGTTCAGGGGCTTCAAGACGATGTCCGGAGCCTTTTATATGATAAACATGATTATGAAAATCTTTCAGTACACGATCAGGATCTGTGGCACCTCTGAGAAAATCGGTTTTATATTGTAAAAATCGTGTCTTAAACGATTCAGGCATTCTGTTCAGCGAGTCTGAAACAAGCTTTCTGTGCGTGTGATATGACCATGCAGAAAGCATCTGCGCAAAGAATACAAATAACAAACCAAAAACAAATATTTTCGATTCCTGCAATCGTACAAAGCTACGTTTAGTATTTAATATATAATTATGACTCAAAATATATTTTCTCCAATCATTTCAGGCATTATTCAAAACCATCACTCCAAACCTTCATGTACGTTAACTTAAGATCAGAAATTCCGGTTTTGTCATTTCGACCGAAGGGAGAAATCTGGCATTTATGAGATCTCTCACATTCGTTTGAGATGACAACTTACCCCCTAAGTTACACGTACGCTCCAAACCTCACCCAAGTCGAAGCCGGAGAGAGGAACCAGAGAAAAAACAAAAATTCCGCCTTTCTCAGCTTTTCTCTGCGTCTCCGCGTCTCCGCGTCTCCGCGTCTCTGCGTGAGAACTATCTTTTCGTCTGTAACAGTGCTTCAGAGTCTACTTCTCAGGATTTAGCAGAGAGAATTTTCAATATTTCGACGTCTGTTTCGAGCATTCCCGGGTTTGAAATCTTTCCGATATTAATTATTGTTTCATCAATGCTTTTTCCGATTATTCCTTCGTCGTAAGGAATTTGCATGCCCATTTTTGCAAGTTTCACACTGCGAAGCATTGAATTAACGCCCGTTGCAGCCTTCAATGCACAGCTTCCTTTTGCGCCATCGCAGAGTATTCCCATTATGTCCGATGTCATTATATTAAAAGCTGCTTCAACTGCCGAATACGGAAGAGCTTCCATCATTGAAAGACCGGCCGAGCATGCCAATCCAGAGGCAATAACACATCCGCAGAGTGCAGAAAGCCGTCCGGAAAAACACTTGATTTTTGACGCTAAAAAGATTGCCAGTATTAAAGATCTAAAGACTTCAGTTTCAGTTTTTTTCTGGAGTTCGCCCTGCAAGTGGTGACTGAGAAAAATAATCAAACCCTGGTTTCCGCTTCCTGTTACACTCATAACCGGCATTGTCACGCCTGCCATTCTTGCATCAACTGCGGCAGCGCATCTTGAAATAAGGAAATTCTGCGAACACTCTCCGCTTGCAAGCTGCGCAATTTTTGCACCAACACCGCTGCCCAGGCCACTTAGCCCAGCCTGCATTACTTTCTTATTCATCGAAATGCTTGTCCTGAACTTTTCTATCCATGATTGTTCAAGCTCAATACTTTTCAGAGCATCATAAAAATCAAAGGTTCTAATAGAAGAATATTCTGACGAATTATTAGCAGAAACGCTGCCACTGGCACTTTCAAAAATGACAGCGTTATTAACCTTTATCATTACAAGGTTATCATGACGTTCTTTTGAGCAGGCCTCCACAACATTTCCATTTTTGCCTTTGATAAGAATATTTACATAAAGATTTTTTACACCTTCAGCAATCTGAACATGGACTTTCCCGCTGCCCACAAGGTTTTTTGCTTTAAAACAAATTTCCTCAGACACATTCTGAAGAATTTCGAGACCTTTTTCGGGAGATGCAATATAAGCGCCAAGCGGAGCTGCAAAAACATTTCCCCGCAGAGGCACAGGAGTTGGAATCTCTACAACCTTGCCATTTTTGAAAACATTTTTGTCCAGTGATACGGTAATCTCTTCGGGTTCGTCATTCAGCTCAAGGAGCTTTTTGCCCGCAACGCTTGCCGTAAGAGCTACAGAAATCGGTTCAGTGCATCCAAGTGCCGGACGGAGCTCTACTTCAATAAGGGAATCAATAATTTTCTTCACTTTTTTATTCCTGACCGCCATCTACAATTTTTCTGAGTTTTGAAGCATACTGCAGCATTTTTTCAGATTGCATTTTCAGTTCTGACGAAGATGCAGAAGTTTCCTCGGCTGTGGCAGCGTTCAACTGAACAACCTTATCCATTTCAGAAATGGCTTTCTCAATAAACGTAATTTCTTTTGACTGAGATTTAGAACTATTGGTAATTTCTTCGACAAGTACAACTGCTTTTCTGGTGATTTCATCCATTTTGCTAAATGCTTCACCAGCTTTTCCTGCTATTTTAGTGCCATCTGAAATCAGTTTAACATTTCCATCGATAAGGGAAGCTGTTGTCTTAGCGGCTTCAGCCGCACGCATTGCCAGATTTCTAACTTCATCGGCAACAACTGCAAATCCTGCTCCTGCGCTGCCGGCACGAGCTGCTTCAACAGCAGCATTCAATGCAAGAAGATTTGTCTGGAAAGCGATTTCATCAATAGTCTTTATGATATTCTGTGTTTCACGGCTTGCATTGGTAATTTTTCCCATTGTCGTAATAAGAAGCGTCATTCCGGAATTCGCTTCTCCCATAATATTTGCGGCCTGCTTCATCTGCTGGTTTGCTAGTTCGGAATTTTCTGCATTCTTTCTGGTATTACCAGCTATTCCGGTTACTGCACTTGAAGTTGAAACAATTGAAGCAGACTGCTGCGATGATCCCTCTGCCAGTTTTGCACTGGCGGTCGTCATTTGCCCTGCAGCGGAATTTACAAGAGAAGCTCCATCCTGAACCTCATTTCCAATCAGCCTAATCGGTAAAGATATCTTTTCTGCAAAATACCATGATGCAACGATTCCCGATGAGGTCATCACAAGAATGGCTATCAGAAACCAAAATTGGGTATTTTTTAAAAGGTCTCGGAAATTTTTGATAATCACCCTTGTTTCTGCAAGCATTTCATCAGCTGGTACTGTACAAGCCACTGAATAATTTTTTCCTGAAATGATAAGAGGAGCATAGGTAACAAATTTATCCAGACCTTCGAATTCATAACGATTTGCTCCTTTCTTTCCCTTCATCATCTCGTTTAACGCAATTTCTGAAAGTTTTCCATACTTTGAGTCGGTAATATTCACTTTATCAGCAAAAGTATATTTCGGATGAGAAACGATAAATCCTTCAGGATCAATAACATAAAAGTAGCCTGTTTCGCCGGTTATATGCTTTTTCATTCTTGCCCAGACTAAAGACCAATCGAAATTGACAACAACGACACCTTTGAACATATTTTTTTCAAAAACGGGTGAAGCAATTCTCACTTCAGGCTTTCCGGTATTATCAGCAATAAGAACACCTGAATTAAAAATCTCACCCTTTTTAAGTTTTTTTGTCTCAGTGAACCATTTTTGCTGAGATTTATCAACCAGTTTATCAATGAACTTACCGTTTCTCATTGAAAAGATTTCCTGACCTGATTCGCTAATGAACCTTACCTGAGAGATATAATGAAACTTAGCATCTTCTCCAACGCTGCCAGCCTGATAAATTGCTTCAAATTCAAGTTTCAGTGATTGTATTTTTTCCTGAACAACCGCTTCAGAGAACTCTTCCCAGTTGCCGCTTGCACATACAATCCAATCCCAGGTGGGAAAATATTTATAATAGACAAATTTATTTTTTCCGGAAAAATTATAAGAAATTGAATCAACCTTGTCGGGTGATTTATTTTCAAGAACTTTCGAAAATGCCTGAATGTTGTCGTCTTTCAAAACATTTTTTCCAATTTTTTCACTTTCTGGATGAAAAACATAATTTCCCTTTGAATCCAGAATAAATGGATGTCCGGTGCGACCGATCACCATTGTGCTTAAAACTTCCCGCAATTCACGTGAATCCTGTTCTTTAGTGCCGACATAAAGCATTCCTGCTATCTGGCCGTTTTGGTCTTTAATTGGTGAATACATGGTTATGTACCATGAATCGACGACGAAAGCCCTTCCCTTGTACTCTTTACCAGCCATTACCGTAGCAATGACAGGATTCGGTTTGCCATCAGCATTCACGGCTGGAATGAATGTTCCGATTGCCCGCATTGCATTTTTTCCGATAACCGTTGTTGCAATTCTGAGCATATCACCTTTTTCATTCATCTTCTGAAAGATAGTCGAAGTCATGCCAACAACCCTGGAAATTTCATCAACAACGAGAGTATGTTCATCAGGAAGAAGATTCTGGTTTATATTTTCCTTGTTTTTTTGCGTCTGAAGAATGGGAAGGTCAATTTTTTGAATATCACCGGTAAACTGGTTCTTAGCTTCCCAGAGAATCTTTTCTGAAGAAGAGGAAATGCCACCAAAATCATCGTAAAGAATTTTTTTCGCACCTGTCATGGCACGTTCAACCAGTTTTTCTGTTGACTCCTGATGAATACGACAGTTTTTTTCTATTCCTTCAACGATTCTTATGAATTCACCACCCATAAGCTTGCCAAGGTAGTCTGTTTCAAGATTTGTTGCTGCAATATAATCTGCAATATTTGGAGAATCAGCAAGTTTTCTCACTTCTTTTTCGAGAATGTCAACATTATATTTAACCAGTTCTGACTCTATCTGGGCAGTCGTCGTAAGTGTCTGAAGAGTATGCTCTGTTATTGCTTTTTCTGTTCTTGTTGATACCATTTCCCCGAATTTATTAAATTCTGAAATACCAAGAAGAGCAATAATAATCATGGAAAAAATAGTAAGTACAGCACACATCGCAATCATTCTTGCTTTTAAGGAAGACAACATAAGATGACTTTCTCCCGCTCTCAATATTTTTATAAATCTCGGGAATAATGCTATACAATATTTTTTTCCATGTCAACTTCCTTCAAAAAAGTGGTTGTGCGAACCTTTAACTGATAAAAATGAAACTGATTTTTTACTACGGAATACACTTAATAACACGGATTTTTAAAAGGGAAAAATAAAATCATTTTGCATAATCAGTTAACATACTCACAAGACCAGAAAAGCAAGGGCAATAGAAATAGCTTGCAAAAAAGGCTCATCGATAATTGTTTTAATTCTTTTAATGTTATTCTTTTAATGTTATTGAATTATTTCCAGCTTCATATTAAAATACTGCGGCTGTGTTTTTTGCTGAAGTATTTACTAAATATATTAGCAGGATATGGTGTGAAGAATCGATTGTTGAGGTATTGTTCAGTTTTTTGCTTTTTTCTATCTGGTATTTCCTTATCTGGAATAGATTTAAATCGTTTTCTTCCGGAAAAAAAAGAAAGCAAAATCGCTCCGGCGATTTCTCTGCCGGTATTTCCCTCATCAGCCCAGGCTCAGGTCGATCCAGAGACACACAATAAAGGAGTCTCGCTGAATAATGACGGCCTGAAAGCAATGAAAAACAAAGATTACGAAAAAGCAATCAAGTGTTTTTCAAAAGCAGTTGATCATAACCCTTCAGAGCCGGCTTTCTTAAATAATCTGGCACTGGTGCTCCATAAAACGAAGAAAAAGCCTGAACGCGCCCTTGAAGTATGCAAAATGATTTTATCAATCGACAATAAGAGTTTTCCTGCTGCTTTCACTGCCGGTTTAATACTCTTCGAACAACTTGATAAGCCACTTGAGGCAATTTCATTTTTTGAACTTGCATCAAAGTTAAGGCCAGATGATGTACAGGTCTTATCATCTCTTGCGTCTGCATGGGAAAAGCTCGGTTATTCAGATCAGGCTATTCAGGTTCTGAATTCTGCAGTTCAATATTCAAAAGGTGACCCTTATCCAGCATATATGCTTGGATTAATGTATCTGGAAAAAAAAGATTTTGCTTCTGCAATAAAGGTTCTTCAGCCTGCTGCGCAAGATGACAAAGAAGGTTATGTCAGAGAGACGCTTGCCAGAGCTCTGTATTTCGCTGGTGAACTGAACGGACTGGCTGAATTCTGCAGCGAAACTGCCAGAAATTATTATAATCTCCCGAACAGAAAAAGTCTCGAACGAATACTTCATTCTCTCAAACCACACAAGTTAAGATTCACTGAAACTATAAATATCGAACTTTCTGACCCGCGTTCGATTAATGATCTTTCAATGCTGGTAAGACCGGTTCCGACAGTTCCCGAGCATCAGACAGTTACTCTTGAATCGGCTGAATGGCTGAGCAAGGGGCGTTCATATTCCGTTGTACCTTCAGCTCCAGACAGCGATGGTCGTGTTAAATTCGCAGCACAGAACGAAGCAGTGGGCTCAAAACTATCTCTCAAGTTAACTTACCGAATTCATATTAAACCATCGATTAACTCAACCAACTCAATATTTTCATCAAATTCACCCGACATCACTGAATTTTTATCAAATCCGAAATTCGAACTCGACAACACGGATCTGAAACAACTGGCTGATGCATTAAGCGCAAATCCCGTGAATTTACTTCAGACATTTTATTCGGCAGTTGGAAAAGGCTTATCTTATCAGGAAAATTGCGAAGAAAAATCTCTTTCATGGATCTTCAAAAATCCCGATGTTTGCGACTGCACGGAATACTCGCTTTTATTTGCTGCACTTGCTATTTCGCGCGGTATTCCGGCAAGAATAGCAACCGGTTTTCTGTTGAAACAGGAAATTTCTGGACGGGAAACGAACATCGGACACGCCTGGGTAGAAGCATATACGCCAGGCAAAGGCTGGATTCCAATCGACCCGACTCTGGGACAAAACCTTCACTGGGCATATTTCGGTAATCTTCTGTCAGACCAACTTTTATTTGATATCCAGGAAAGCGGAAGAAAAAACCGTATTACCGCTAACGTCACAGCAAATACCGCAAATGTAGATATAAAAATTTCAAGTTCATTCTGCTACAATATACTCAAAAACTGAGTATGCAAAATCTTAAATATGGTGACAAATTTGCGTGCTAACTTTGGGGCAGGCTGTCATCTCGAACGAATTTGAGAGATCTCATAAATGCAAGATTTCTCCCTTCGGTAGAAGTGACAGTGCAGCGGATCGTTGCTGATGACGGCCAATTCAGGCGACCATTAACTTTAATTAAGAAGAGACCTTAATATTCTGTCGAATAAAGAACCAGTTCGTCGCCGCCCCCCGTAACGTTTCTTTCTACGGAAACTTTCCATATCGGCTTGAAATTTTTATCTGACGCAATGTCAGGATACCAGTATGGAAATATCAGTACAAATGGTATCTTGCTTTTCCTGACGTATTCACCGGTTTTTCCTGCTCTTTTGAACGGAATCAACGCCGGGTCCATGAGTCCTTCAAGATCGATTATTCTATTTTCAGTGAAATAAGCCATTGCACCCACATCATTTACACCAATTGCAGCATCTTTTTTTACTACAGCGGATATTTTTTTGGCAGCTTTCACCTGAAGCTGGTTAATGTTATAAACTTCTGCCGCAAATTCTGGCCCTGACTGATATTGAGCTTCTGCAGCAATCAAAACTCCAGAAAGCAGCAGCAACAGTATAAAATGATTTTTCAGAAGATCCACCGGAAGATGTTTAAGAAAAAATCCTGCTGCAATAGAGAATGAAATGCAGAAAAATGGAGAAAAATATCTTCCATGCTGAAAGGCATAGTTTTCCGGTCCGGCAATGATTCCGGTCGCAGCGCTGACGAACAGCAGAATAGCTCCGCCCCAGAAAACTTTAATTAAAGAGTCGCTTTTCTCAAGCTCAATAAGCACACATTTCACAGACTTAGATTTTTCTGAATTATTGAGAAGTTGCAAATAGAATGTTTTCAATTTACCTGATAATTTAATTATGTACGTAACATAAAAGGCAATAAAGACAATACAACTTACCGGATTAAAAAAGAAAAGGAAGGAAAATACTGAAAACAGATCAATAAAAGGAGAAAGAAACGCTGTTTTCAAAGCGTGAAAAATTCCCGAGGTTTTAAAGGCAAGCGGAAAAGCACGCTCTGTCATTTTCGCTTCTAGTGTGTTAGGCATAAAAACACCAAAATAATTATGATAGAGTACAAAGAAAATTACAAGACAAAAGAGAAAGATAGATACTTGTACAAACATATCTCTTATTGAAAAAGCTGAAGAATCAGCCTCGCTGGCACCAGGCATATCCACTTGAATCACACTGCGACAATATTTACTGACAGGTGAAATTATTACGAGAGATACAAGAGCCACTATGAGCATTTCCGGACGTGCAAGAAAAGCAATAAACCAGACCACAGGAATTAACACATTTTCAGCAATACTAGAAACGAATATCTTACGGGGAACATTAATAACATCAGGAATAGTATTTTGAGATGATTTTTCAAAATCTGTTCTGAGGGCATCATTCGCTGAATGATGCCTGCAAAGTGCAGTTTGAGGTAGAAAATGATCTGATGATTGAACGGAACCGAAAAATTGAATATAAAACACAATCATTATAAGCATTGATGCCAGAGGCATTTCCATTCCTGACATGCATGACCATGCCCATGGATAAGAAGTGATGAACAAGATTCCGCCAGCAAAAAGATAAATGTTGTTTAGAGTAAACGTCCTCATTATTCGAAGCGAAAAAACAATCGTAATAACCATAAACAGGCAGTTCAAAAACCTTGCACACAGAATAACCGAATTGGTATTTTCAGATCCGCACAGATAATGAATTCCAGCAAGAACGAATGTCCATAATACACTCGTTGAACCGGCAGCTGGTTCGCCGGGATTAATGGTAAATCCTTCGCCGCATGCAATATTTCTAGCCAGAGCTGCGTGAATCCAGCTATCGTCAAGAGGAAAACCAGGCTGCGGATCAGGAGATATTTTTTCTGAAAACAGCAACCAGCCTACTTTTAACAGGAAGATTATGACAACGAGATACACATTGTACGAATGTTTCCACGTTCTGGTCATTTTCTCTTTCCGGATATTTTCTTAATAAGAATTTCAGTAACTTTTTTTGCTTCTTCCACCCTGAAAATATTTGCAAGAAGAAAGAAAAATAACGCCCCGATAATAAGTGAAAACGAAACGGTAAGGGCTGAACCGGCTATTTTCCCGCAGAGTCCAATAAAATACTGATCTGAATGTACAACGAAATAATGAAGACCAACAGCCATAAACGCTGAACAAACCACAGCAAAAGCAATTGAACGCATTATACCTTTTTCAGATAAACCGGGAAGTTTTTTACTCATGCTCATATACAGAATGGCTGCATTAACGAGCGAAGCAAGCGATGTTGCAAGAGCAAGCCCCTTGTAGCCAAGCGGCGCAATAAAAAGCAGGTTCAGTGATATATTTGCAATTACTGTTACGATACTTGCCTTCAGCGGAGTCGCCGGATCATTCAAAGCATAAAAAGCAGGTGCCATGACTTTTACTGCCGAAAAAGTAAATAATCCGATACTGTAGGCTCTCAGCGCATCAACAGTTGCAGCCGTATCAGAGGGTGTAAACCTTCCATGTTCAAAAAGAAGTCTGATAATCGGCTCAGCACAAACTATCAGAAAAAGACATGCAAATATGTTTATAAAAGCAGTTAATTTGAGAGATGATGAAAAAGTATTTTTCATTCCCTCAACGTCTTTGTCTGCCGCCTGCCTTGAGAAAACCGGAAGAGAAGCCTGAGCGACAGATACTCCGAAAATACCCAGAGGCAACTGCATGAGCCGGAATGCATATCCAAGCCATGAAACAGCTCCATCGCCCTGCGAAGTGGCCAGAATTGTACTTATCGCAACATTCAGCTGAGTAGCTGCCAGCCCCATTGTTCCAGGAACAATGAGCCAGGCAATTTTTCTTACCCCTTCATCTGAAAAGCCGAGTTCCTTCTGAAATTTGAATCCATGTCTGAAAAGCCACGGAAATTGTACTGCCATCTGAAGAAAACCACCTATCATCGCCCCGACAGCCATTCCGGTAATTTCCGGATACCCGGCTTTTGCAGCCAGAGGGCAGAGTGTGAATCCGGCAAATATCATTGAAAGATTCAGAAATACCGGAGCCACAGCCGGAACAAAGAATTCTCCAAGAGAATTCAGACCACCCATCGCTACTGCTGACCATGAAATTACCAGCAGAAATGGAAACATGATACGTGTCATTGTGACCGTTATATCAAATTTTTCCTTATTATCTGCAAAACCGGGTGCAAGAAGTTTCACAATTTCCGGTGAAAATATTATTCCCAGAATGCTCAGGAAGCCAACAATCATCAGAAGAACGTTCAGAGTTAGCCCCATCAGTCTGAATGCTTTTTCTTTTCCTTCCTTTTTCAAAAAAGAATTAAAGGTTGGAACAAAAGCTGCGCTCATGGCGCCTTCAGCGAAAAGATCTCTCAGAAGATTTGGAATTCTGAAAGCAATATTGAAAGCGTCTGTCCATGCGCCAGCACCAAAGAAATATGCAAAAGCCTGCTCTCTTATCAGCCCGGCAATGCGGCTGAAAAAAGTAGCAATGCTCATTATTGTTGCCGAACGAATCAGGGGCTTTTCAGTCATCCTCGATGATACCAGGTTTCGCCTGCTCTGGTGGCTATCCAATTGAAGTTATTGTCCAGTATCACATCAGAATCAAACATTGTCATTCCAAGAAGTCTTGCCGGAGTAAAATATGCTGAATAAGCAAGTTCCCTCTGATTAAAACCGGGAATCTTTCTCAGATCAGAAAGGCACTTCAAAAGATGTTTCCCACCGCCGAAAAGATGACCTCCGGTAAAAGTACATTTTTCATTTTCCATGGTAAGTGATTTCCCATAAGCCGGATATTTACCATTTGCAAGTCCCATTGGACAAACGCCATCAGATATGAGTACGATTTTTTCGTGTCCGAGAATTTTAAATGTGAGAGAAAGAATTTCAGGACAGATATGAATCTGATCTGCTATAACTTCTGCTGTAAGTCTGTCGTAGTTCAATACTGCAGAAACAGCTGTCGGGTCGCGATGCGTAAATGGACGCATTGCATTGTACAAATGAGTGATGTGATCAGCTCCGATTTTCATAGCCTCAGTTGTGGTAAAATGATCTGCATCGGTGTGTCCTATTGCTGGTTTTACACCCAATTCCACAGCGGTCTGAATAAGTATTCCGCTTCCTGGCAACTCAGGAGCAACAGTGACTATTTTAATACGCGACCCAGATAATTTAAACCATTTTTCAAGCTTTTCGTAATCAGGATTAATGAGATATTCTTTCTGATGAGAACCACGGCGTTTTTCAGAAATAAACGGTCCTTCGAGGTATATACCGTGTATGAACGGTGGTTTCAGGCGTTTCTGAGCCACACTGCAAATATCGGCAATAGCCTTCAGCATCTGCTCTTCAGGCGATGAAATTATTACCGCGAGAATTCCGGTTAACCCTGTTGGAAGGAAATTATCAAGCATTTCTTCAATTTTTTCAGTATTGCCCCAGGAAAAGTCCCATCCAAAGCCACCATGAATATGTAAATCAATCAATCCTGGAAGTCTGTATCCCTTATAATCGTTGAGCCCTGATTTTTCGGGATATGCAAGATCTTCAAAACAGTGTTTTTTAATATAATCTGGTGTACAATTTGTTGAAATAATCTTTTCGTTCATTTTTCAACCTTTCGATTCATTCAAATTTCTTACGAAAAATTTTATATTTCCGGTCAAACTCGGAATATCTGGTTTTTGAAGTACATTCAAAAAGATTTTCCTTCGTCCCAAGGCAAAGGAATCCGCCCGAGGAAATGCTTTCTGTAAAAGTATCTACAACTTTATTTTTCAAGTCACTATTAAAGTATATCATTACATTCCGACAAAGTACAACATTAGCTTCCGTAAATATTCCATCAGAAACCAGATTATGCATTGAAAATACAATATTTTTCCTTAGATTCGAATCAATTATCGCCGAGCCGTAATTAACTGTAAAGTAGTCACTTAAAGATCCCTTCCCATCAGATTTCTGATAATTCCCCGAATATTCACGCATTTTGCTGACTGAGAAAATACCTTCTCTGGCTTGTTTCAAAGCTTCTTCGTTAAGATCTGTGGCATAAATAAGACTTCTCTGATAAACTCCCTCTTCGTGTAAAACAATTGCAAGAGAGTATGCTTCTTCACCACCTGCGCATCCAGCACTCCAGATTCTTATTATTGGCCAGGTTTTAAGAACAGGAAGCACATTTTTCCTGAAAACAGAGTAAAAACCAGGATCTCTGAAGATTTCCGAAACCTGGATAGTTAATTCGTTCAAAAGAATGCGCAGAAAACCTTCTTCGTGAATTATTCTTGGAATAAGATCTGAAATGCTGGCAATCTTTTCATTTGTAATAAAATGCTTCACTCTTCGATACAAAGAATTTCTTGAATATTTCCGAAAATCATAGCCATGCCGCTGCCAAACTGCTTCCAGCAACAATTCTAATTCGATTTTTTCTATCTCATTTGAATTATATTCCAATTAGTTTTTTCTCTTCTCTGAAATCCATAGTCGTGCAATTGAAACCAGTTTTGTAACATCAACTGGCTTAGAAAGATAATCATTGGCACCAGCATCGAAGCACTTCGTGCTGTCACCTTTCATTGCTTTTGCTGTCAAAGCAATGATCGGAATTTCGGACAATTTTTCATCTGAACGAATATTTCTGATGGTTTCATATCCATCCATTTCCGGCATCATGATATCCATCAGTATAAGATCTATTCCGGGATCACTTCTGAGAATTTTTATCGCCTCGCCTCCAGTTGGGGCAGCAATTACCTTAACTCCTTTTTGCTCAAAGATTCCGGTAAGTGCAAATACATTCCTCATATCATCATCAACAACGAGAATTTTTCTGCCCCGGAAAAAGGTTTCATTCTCTTCTTCTGACAATGAGTTGACGGGTACAGCGTTTTTATTTTTTCTTCTCAGTGCATGCAGGAAAAGATTAACTTCGTCCTCCAGTCTTTCTGAAGATTTAGGACCATCTATAACAATGCTGTCAGCATATTTTTTTAATAACAGTTCATCCTTATTTTCCAGATGTTTATGAGTATAAATAATTATTGGAATTGAAGTGTCCGCTGAATTTTCCCTGAAATTCCTGATTTTTTCAATATTTGAATTTTCAGATGGGTCTATGCTCAGAACAAAAACATCAACCGGCTCTGATTTCGACGAATCAAATGCTTCATTCAAAGATTTTTTTACCGATAATTTAATTGGAAAATTCCTTAACATTTCGACCAATTCAACTTCTTTTGAATCGAATGTATTTCCATCACTGACAAAAATAACATTCTTAAACGGTTTGTTCATGCCAATCTGAACGCTGTTGAAAATTTCAGCCAGTGAATCCTTGCTTGCAGGCTTAGTTTTCCAGCCGACAATATCAGACAGAATTGGATCATCATCAGGGTCTTTTGCCGAAACAACATGTACCGCTGTCTGGTTTAATTCATATAGTTCCTTCGCCTTCTGAAGAAACTCACTGCCAGTCATGTCAGGCAGAGTCATATCAAGAATAATTGCCTGAGGAATCTGGACATTCAATTTTTCAAGCGCTTCCTTACCTGAAAAAGCGCATTCAACTTTAAATGACTTCTCAATCGCAACTTCCATGAGAAGTGAAGAAAACATTTTGTCATCTTCAACAATATAAACCAGGTTTTCAACTGTATTTTTCGTTGTTACCGGAGATTTTTCAGAATTTGAAGAGATGCTTTTGTTTTCCTGGGAAGCAATAGCATGGCTCTTCTTTTGAAGATCAATTGTCTTATATTCTGTTCTTGGAATTTCAGTTGGAATGATCACAGAGAATTTTGAACCCTTGCCTGGAACGCTTTCAAGCAAAATACCGCCACAGAGAATAGCTACAAGTTCACGTGCGATGGTTAATCCAAGGCCTGTACCACCATATTTTCGGCTGGTAGAACCGTCTGCCTGCTGAAATGCGTCAAAGACTATTTTCTGTTTATCTTCCGGGATGCCTATACCTGTGTCTCTTACATTGAATGCAATCATTTCTGAATGAGACTTTTCAGGCATTTTCAATCCGGCTTTTAATATTTGTTCTTCAGTAGCTTTCAGAATTTCAATTGAAACCTCGCCCGATTCAGTAAATTTTATTGCATTGGAAACAAGATTTTTGAGAACCTGCTCAAGACGCTGGCAATCAGTAACAATTATATCTGGAACATCAGAGCAGTTTATATTAAAATTTAAATGCTTCTGGTCTGCAAGAGGTTTGAACACTCCCTCGAGTATTTCTTTAACATCATTCAACCTTACTTCACCGACATTCAATCTGAGTTTTCCAGCTTCAACCTTTGTCAGATCAAGAATGTCATTTATAAGTGTAAGCAGATCCCTGCCTGATGAATTGATTACATTCACGAATTCAATCTGCTTTTCTGTAAGATTCTTTTCTTTATTTTCAATGAGAAGCTGAGAAAGAATAAGAAGGCTGTTCAAAGGAGTTCGTAATTCATGAGAAACATTTGCCAGAAATTCCGACTTGTACGTATTAATTGTTTCAAGTTCTTCTGCTTTCGCGTTAATTTCCTGATTTGCTTTTTCCAATGCGAGGTTCTGTTTCTCTATTTCAGCTTTTTTCCGCTCAATCAAATTAGCTCTTTCCTCAAGTTCATTGTTCGTTCGCTGCAACTCGCTCTGCTGGAATTGCAAAACTTCTTCTGACTGTTTGAGATTAATCGTCTGCTGTTCGAGCTGCTCATTAGTCTGCTTCATTTCCTCCTTCTGAATTTCCATTTCATGAGTAAGCTTTTTCTGCTCTTCAAGAAGTTTTGAAAGTGCCATTCTGGATTGGATATCATGAACAGCAATTGCTACATAGACTTGTATTCTCTGTAAAAATGTAGTCTTCATTTTGTCAGGGAAAGAGAAAGTTCCAAGTTCAATAACACATTTTACTTCACCTTCTCTGATGCATGGTACAATAACAAGGAATTTGGGGGTTGATTCTCCAAGTCCGGATTGAATGAAAATATAATCAGAAGGCAAATCAGAAATTACAAGCAATTTCTTTTCAAGAACCGCCTGTCCGATAATTTTTTCGCCTGGTTTGGTAGAAGCACTCATTGCCTTTCTGCAATCAAATGCAAAGGATGAGACCATTAAGTAGGTTCCATCGGACTGAAGAAGATGGAATGCGCCAATCTGCGAACCAGTTGCCTCGGCAATTCCAGAAAGAATAAGATTCCCAAGCGTCGGCAAATCCTGAACACCCTGAATCAATTCAATTATTCTGGAAGTGCTGGTTTCCATCCAGTTTCTTTTATTTGCTTCATTCCTGAATTTTGTCAATGAACCTATCATTTTTCCTATAGCAATGCCAAGTTGATCATTTTTGGAATGCAACTGAAGTTTTCCATCATAATTTCCATCAGAAATCGAAATAGCGTGTTGTACTATAGCCTGAAGAGATTCAATCATTCTATTTAATGATTCTGCAAGAAGACCTATTTCATCTGTCCGCTGCAGATCAAGTTTAACGGATATTTCTCCTTGAGCTACGCCCGATGCAATTTTCAGCATTTCATATATAGGCGGCACAAATGATTTTACGATAATAAAAAGCAGCAGGAGAAGGACTCCGCAACCCAGAAATGCGGAAAATGTAATATTCAGCGAGGCAAAATCGACTGATTTTTTCTGGTTATTCCTTACTGTTTCCATTTCTTCTGAATAATGGGCTTTCAATTTATTCAGTATTAGCTGGCATTCAATATAGGATTTTCTTCTGAATTCATTTGAAAGAATTCTGGCTTTCTGTTCGGCATTTCCAGCACACATAGCAAGAACACTAGTGAGAACAGAACAATAGTCCGCAAAAATAATGGTACTATGAGTCAATAAAAGCTTTGCATTATTTCCAGAATACCTTGAAAGGTCGTCTAGTTCTGACTTTATCTTGTTCTTCAAGATATCTTGCTGCGTTATATGATTGCAGACTTTTTTTTCATCTCTGAGAACCAGATGCTCGTAAATAATGGAATGAAGGTGATTGATATCTGCAAGAACCAATGACAAGCTGGCAATAGTAAGTGGTTCAGATTCTGAAGCTCCTGAATCAAAAGCTTTTCTGATAAGAGAATCTATTTTCAATAACTTGTCTGAGGCTTCGTTTACGTAGTGAGTTCTCGCTTTAAAAAGGCTTTTTTCCGAAGCGAGAGCCAGGAATTCAGATTGATTATCTACTATTTTCTGAAATTCTTTAGTGAATGAATCAATTACTTCAACTTCATGAACAGCAGAAGTGTTTTTCAGCTTTTCAATAAGTTCACTTATTCTTGCGTTAAGGCGGTTCATTTCACCACAATATTTAGAAACATCAATATCAAGTTCACTCAAAAGAAGGTTTTTTTCAGTTCTGATCATTTCAAGCAATTCCAGCTCAGTATCTGAAACCAGAATTAATCTCGGAAAGGTTTTTTCAGAAATAGTTTCAAATCCGTCTGCGGCGAATTTCAGCCTTGTAATACCCGTGTGGGCAATAAACGAAGCCGTAATTACGATCAAAATGCCAATAAGCAGCATCTTCTTACCAATACTAATATTATTCATTTTATTGTCCTATTTAGAGAGGGGGCACGCGCCCCCTCTCGTCGGTCGAACAAGTTCGACCGACTCACTCCCCGCGGTCGAGCACTTTGTGCTCTCCGCCATGTACTGAGCCGCACTGTCCTATTGCAACTGTCGAACAAGTTCGACCGCCTCACTCCCCGCGGTCGAGCACTTTGTGCTCTCCGCCATGTAATGAGCCGCACTGCCCTATTGCATCGGTCAAACAAGTTCGACCGACTCACTCCCCGCGGTCGAGCACTTTGTGCTCTCCGCCATGTAATGAGCCGCACTGCCCTATTGCAACTGCCAAACAAGTTCGACCGACTCACTTCCCGCGGTCGAGCACTTTGTGCTCTCCGCCATGTAATGAGCCGCACTGCCCTATTGCAACTGCCAAACAAGTTCGACCGCCTCACCCGTTAGAACACTTTGTGTTCTAACACTTGAATTAGAAGGTCTTTTCAGTAATTAACACTGTTAAAAACCTCATAAAAGATGAAAATTCCATTCCATTGAGCTTGCAAAATTCAATTTATGAAAGTTGAATAATTCCCAGAATAAGGATATATTATTTTTTGATATGCAGTAAAGTTCTTTCTGAATTTTTTGAAGAATTCCAACAGGCAGCGCAAGGAGAAACTTATGGCATCTGTTAACATTCGCAAAAAACTGATATTCACTTCAACTATTTCTTTTTTCCTGTTGTTATTAATTGTATTTTTCGGCATATTTTCACCAATTTCAAGCTCATTTCAAGGTATTTCTTCTGACATTTCAAAGTCGATTATTGAGGTTGCTGGTGCAAATAAGCTAACAGAACAGAACGCCGCGACAGAAATTTCAAAACATCTGAACACAAATTTTGAGGAATTCCAATATAAAATTGCCTTTTTTGCGCTGGTTCTTTTTATTGTTTTTTCATTGATCAGCTTTTTCGTGATCAATTCAACAGTAGCTGAATTATCAGGAATATCAAGACTCATAAGTGAAAATGCTGAAAAAATGTTTTCAGACACTGTCAAAATTTACTCCACAGGCGAACAACTTGCGAAGGGAACTGCCAGTCAGGCCTCAAGTGTAGCTGAAACAGCATCTGCACTCGAAGAGATGTCCGCCATGACAAAACGCAATAATGAAAACACCATTTCTGCCGGAAATATGATGGTTGAAACCAACGAGGTTGTGGAAGAAACAAACAGAGAAATGGATCAACTTGTACATGCCATGGTTGAAATTTCAAAAGCATCAGAAGACACTTCAAGGATTATTAAAACTATTGATGAGATTGCTTTTCAGACAAACCTGCTCGCACTTAACGCAGCAGTAGAAGCTGCAAGAGCAGGCTCCGCAGGAGCTGGTTTCGCTGTTGTCGCTGATGAAGTACGAAATCTCGCAATGAGAAGTGCGGAGGCCGCAAAAAACACTGCGAGTCTCATTGAATCAACACTTACCAAGGTAAAAAATGGAAGTCAGATCGTAAAAGCGAATCAGGATGCTTTTACCAGACTGCTGAATGGTTTTTCAAAAATTTCCGAATTGATTGATCAGATTGCTTCCGCATCAAAAGAACAGGCCTCAGGCATTGAACAGATCAACAGAGCCATGGCAAATATGAACGTGATAATCATGCAATCTGCCAGATCAGCTCAGCACATTGCCGAAGCATCAAAAGATATCTCAGAGAACTCTTCTCTGAAAAACTTTATTCAAAACCTTCTGCTTATCAGTGGAGATTCCGATCTGCCTGCCGCCGAACAGGTCCAATCAAGTTTTCACACTCCACAGAAAAAAATCGAAACAGTCAATAAAATCGAACAGAAAAACAGATTTCAGAAAAATACCCGGCACAAGGAAGCAGCTCCCAAAACAACTCTAAAACATGAGCGTGAAATTACTCCAACAGTAACGGATCATGAACAAACTGTTAAAACACATGAAGAGCCGCCGAAGGTTGAACTTGAAACCGTGCGTGAAGTAAAAAGACCTGATACCAAAGGTAAAAAGCCTAGCGAAATAATTCCGCTGCCGGGTGACCCGGATTTCAAAGATTTTTAGTGTCTTATCAGTCATAGTAAAAGAAAAGACAAGCAAAGATTTTTTTCCGCAGATTACGCAGATTTCAAGATTTAAGATTCAAGATTCAAGGTTTAAGATTTTTGATTTTTGATTTATGTTGATTGGTGCTGATTTTAGGGATTCAAGGTTTTTGATTTGTGGGGATTAATGGTGATTTTTGGAGACTGCAGCAATGTTGTTGAGCAGATATAAAAAGTCTGCGTCTCTGCGTGAGATTTCTCTTTGCTTCAGCAAATTTGCTGAAAATATTTAGGAGACCATTGATCGAGCGGTTTATTGGATGGGACTTTAATCCTCATAGATCTTTGTCATTTCTTTGGTGAATGAGCGATTTCTGTCTCTTATTATCAAGTCTGGGAGTTTTTGAAAATCAATAGCAACATCTGATTTTCTGAATTCGAGAAGCACAAGATTTGGTTGAACTGATTCAAACGGTCTTACAAAGCGTTGTCTGCAACAGACGACGCTTTTTTTCGAGAAAAGTTCTATCGCTTCTGTACAACGCTCCGCCGGAAGAATAAAAATTATTCTTCCGGCGGATTTCACAAGATGTGACGATGCCGAAACGAAATCGCCGAGTTTTCCAGAAACTTCATGACGTGCATGGGCGCGATTCTTCGATGGAGATATTTTTCCTCTGCCGATTTTATAATACGGCGGATTTGAAAGTACAAGATCGAAAGACTCTGCCTTGTATTCCTGCACTATTTTACAAACATCAAAACACCTAAAATTGATTCCCGACGGAGAATCGTTCAACAGCAAGTTTCTTTCTGCCAACTCGTGCATCTCTGGAAGAATTTCAAACCCTGTAAGTTCCGGATTCTTAAACTTTTCTCTGATCAGAAACGAGATGATCCCGCTTCCAGAGCCTAAATCTGCAATTTTCAGATTTTCATCTTCGACTTCTGCAAAATCAACAAGAAGCACCGTATCAACCGAAAAAGCAGTTCCATCAGTCTTTTGAATTATCTTCCACGGCGGAACAGACAATTCATCAATTCGCTCGCCTTCACGCAGCATGGAACTGATTATTTTCCGGCTATTCGGCATTATTATACCAATCCCAATTAATTCGAGTGTCAATCCGGGCTTGATAAATCAAGCCCCTACAGGAAAAAAATAGATCTTAATAATTATGCATACCGTTGGCAGAAAACGATATTATCAAATTATGTAATATTGGTATTTATGTTTTCACCAAGAACCTGATATCCGTGGACATGACTCTTGCGACCCTTAACTTTTACATCACCCATGGACTTGAGTTTGAATTTGCCTTCCGGCAGTCTTTCTTTTATCCATGATGAAATAAGGATTTCATCTTTCTGAGAAAGCGCCTCAAGTCTTGAAGCGACATTCACCGTATCTCCAAGGATTGTGTATTCCTGATGCTTATCACTGCCAACGTTGCCAACAACAACAACACCGCCATGAATTCCAATTCCGATATTTTTAAAGGAAAACTCCTCTTTTCCATCAATGCCAGCATTAAACTTTCTCAATTCGCTCAGCATCTGAATAGCACTTCTTACAGAGTTTTCTGCTTCATTTCCGTGATAGATCGGAATTCCGAAAAAAGCCATCATTCCATCGCCAATGTATTTATCAACCACTCCGCCATTTTCAAATATTTTCTGTGAAACAATGTTGAAATATTTGTTCAGAAGATTGATAACCTCTTCAGGAGGGCGCTCCTCACAAACGCTGGTAAAGCCGCGTATATCTGCAAACAAAACCACTGCCTCTCTTTTTGCCCCTCCAAGAGCTATGCTTTCAGGATTTTCAAGGAGTTCGCGCAGCAGATTCGGTGAGACATACTGACGGAAAAGCTTGGTAATCGTGCTTTTCTCACGACGCAGAATAATATCATTTGAAAGAATTGCTGAAATCCACGAAAGTGCAACGCATCCCCAGATATCAAATGGGTTGATGAAAATTCCCTGCGATGCAAACATGTAAGGTACAAGCGGAAATTGAAGGAATGAAAAAGAGATTGAGAAAATTGCACCTTTCAAGGGGCTTGTGTATACCGTAATTAGCGAAAAAGTAACTGTCATCAATATTAGAGACAACCACCAATAAGGACCTGTAATCTCCCTTATGAATTTTCCTGCAAGAAGGCACTCAAGAAGATGCCCATGCAGTTCAACTCCAGGCATTTCACCTTTGCGGGCAAATGGTGTATGGAAAGAGTCTCTTAATTCTGCAGCCGTGCCACCTATTAGAGCGATTTTGTCTCTGATTTTCTCAATCGGAATTCTGTCCTCAAGCAGATCAAGTGCCGAAAAAGTTTCAAGTGACCCGGCCCCGCCGAGAAAGCCTACTAATGCCAATCCACGATAGTCAAGCGGTATTCTTATCCGCTCGGAAGAAATTGGAGCAGGAAGTTCTACCGCACTCCCATCATAAACAGCATCTTCTGGTCTGGCGCCAATATCCGAAAGATAAAGAGCTACCGAAAAAGCAATCCTGCATGGTAATTCGCCACGGGGATAGTACAATCTGACTCTTCTTATGAAATGATCACGGTCAAAATCCAGCGGAAAGTCTGCAAATCCTTCGGCTTTTGCAACTTTTCGGAAAAATGAACGCCCTGATATCCATATTTTAGTAAAATCTTCACTGTTCGCAAGATAGCAGTTTGTAACAACCCTGTCTGCCTTTTTTGCTGAATCGAACAGAGCTTTATCTTCAAGCTCGTTTCCGGCCTCATCAAATGTGATGTCAAGACCGATTCTTCTGGCTCCCATTTCTGAGAGCTTTTGAATCAGCCTTGCATATACCTCACGACTTAATCTGGATTTATCACCCCGCAGCTTAAACAGGGTTTTCTCGTCAACTCCGATGATTACAACCTGCTTGCCGATTACTGACTCTTCGTTTGAAGTTTTTAATGGTCCAATTATGCTCCAAAGCCAGTCAAGTGACCATGCTGATAATATTCCACCACCAAAAAGAATCAATGCTGATGAGGTAATAATTAAGGACAAAAAAACTGTAAGAATTAACTTCTGGTATTTTCTTGCAAAATTAGCAGTTTGGATCACGAAGTACTCCCCGCGGCCGGACACGTTGTGCCAGCCGCTTTGTAAATGTATTTAATCAGCGGGTTCCTTTGAGAACTTTTGTTCCTACTTCACCCAAGGTCAGATCAGAAAAATACTGGTCAGAAAGGAAATTGAATTTTTTAAGAAATCCTTCAGCCATGATATCTCCGGAAGTATGTTTCGAAAGACCTTTATTGTCAGCTTTTGCTTCCTGGAAGGCTTCGACATCGATGCTCTTGCCATCAGATTTTGCAGCCAGATTAACAACACCTGATGCAACACTTAAAGTTGTAAAATTCCCATCATCGGACACTTTGAAAGTAGTTCCCTTGATACTTGCTATTGCTCTTTCGGTCTCAACTTCGAATTTCTTAGCTTCTGTCGAGCCCTTCGGAACATAGAAATAAGCAATTCCCTTCGCAAGTTTTGTGTAAACTGTGCCCATTTCATTTGCAGCAAACTTGAGTTCCTTAAGCATGAATTCACTTTCGGCAAGAACACGAGTAACAGCACCGGTTCGGAATCTGATTAATGCTTCAGAATCCTTTGAAGTTCTTACAACATCGCCTGGAAACAATTCTGTCTTTGGATCAGCTTTACTGAAATCTGTCTGGGTTGCTCTTTTAAGAAACACTTCGCCATTTTCAACCCGTTCAATCAATGCAATGGCCTTTGTTTTTGCGGCATCTGTCGAAGACGAGCCACATCCGTAAACAAATGCAAGCGATACAACAACCACCACAAGAGAAAGCACTACAGAAACTTTTTTCATAAGCCCCTCCTTTTTTAGAGGGGGCACGCGCCCCCTCTCGGCAGTCAAACAAGTTCGACTGCCTCACTCCCCGCGGTCGAGCACTTTGTGCTCTCCGCATTTTACCTGCCGTCGTTTGCTTCGGGCACGCGCCCCGGCTCGGACACTTGGTGTCCGGGTTATCGTTCACCGATGATTACGTTGCCGAATACTGAGGAAAATAGTTTGTCAGTATATGGATTAAAAGCTGTTGTGACAGATTTTTCAAGATCTTTTCTGAAGCTGATACGATTTAATGCTTTTAACTCAACTTTTTTTGAATTGGAATCTTGCAGTACAACAGCACCCTCAGCCAGTTCTACAGAAAATGTACCATCTCCGGAAGATACTATTTTCCAGGTTGTTCCAACAACAGACATTGTAATCGAACCAATTCCAACGAGTAATTTTCCATGCTTTAAATGGTTCCACTCGAAACATGCTGTTCCAGAAATGAATTCAAGAGAAACAAAGTCTTTCTTTCCTTCGATATACTTTATCTCTGCCGGCCCTCCCCAAATTTTCAGAGAACAACCCTTTTCTATTTCAATAACTCCATCAGCGCCAGAAGACAAAATTATTTCAGAACCCGACTTTCCAATAATAAGATTTTTTGCTGAAAGAACTCTGAAATCAAGCTTCTGTTGAGCATCTGGAACCATCTTCAATACAACAACCAATACAACAATTGAAAACGCCACAGCAACAACAGGTTTCGAGAAAAGTAATCTCAAAGCACCCAGAAAGGAAACAGTGTCTTCATAACTATTTTTTCCATCAGTTTTTCTTGAAATTCCTATTTTCTTGAGTGTGTTTAAATTCAATGATTCTGGAAGCTTTTTCAGGCTTTCATCACGAAGAAAAGACCTTGATTTTTTCGCAATTTCCACGAATTTTTCACATTCCGGACAGCTTTCAGAATGCCGGCAGGGCTCTTCAGCTTCTCCATCCAGCCATGAACTGAATTGAAGCTGATATTTTTCGCACGCAGAATTTTCAATTTTTAAATCCATCTTTGCTCGCCTGCCAGATTCCTTATTAAACAGCCTGCTTTATTAAGATAAAATTTCACGAAGCATTTTTCTTGCCCGAAATATTTCCTGAGCAATTTGAGAAACGCTTCTGTCAGTCATAACGGCAATTTCATCATAAGAAAGATCGAGAATTTCCTTCATCATAAAAGATATTCTCAGGTCAATCGGAATTTTTGAAACTGCATCAGAGATTTCCTGAGACTTTTCGTCCGGGGCATAGGCAAAACCTGAATGTTTTTCATTATGTAGTGATTTATCAACGGTTTCACCATGCTTTCTTGCCCTTAAAATTCTGAAAGCCTCATTTTTTGCAATTGTAAATATCCATGAACGCGGAGAACCATCAATTCCGCTCTTCTGACCAGCTTTTCTGTATACTATGGAAAAAGTTTCCTGAAACGCATCTTCTGCATCTTCGCGGTTTTCAAGAATTCTCAGAAGAAATGCAAAAACAATTCCACCGATCTGTTCTATAAGTTCTTCAATAGCTGAAGATCTTCCAGAATGAATTGAAGAAAGAAGATTTTTCAACCGCGCTTCTAATTGTAATTTTTCCATATTTCCACTTAGTAAGAGTAAAGTAAACAATAAAAAATTTAATCTATTTTTGAATTCTATCAGATTTTTTATAAAAGTCATGTTTTTCCTGAAGAATTTTGCCGAATAATTAAGAAAAGAGGTTTTTTAAGCATAAGGAGAGACCAATGTCCAGCTCCCGAATAAATTACGGAAATGTAAGTTTTTCATTTTTGGCAGCTCTGTTAGCAGCATTTCTGCTTTTCGAAAACACGGCAGAAGGTGCTGCAATGGATTGGCTGAAAGATAAAGTCGGCGGTAAAAAGAACGACACACAGCAGCTTTTGCAGAAAAAATTGTCGAACAATTCAAACAGCGGAATGACCAGCGCACCGCTTCCTCAGTTCTTCCAGGAAGATGTTCAATCTGATCTGACAGGCAAAAACCTTTCAGTCATGAAGTATGTGGAAGCACAATGGCTGCACTCCAAAAAGCAGCTCGAAGCATCTACAAAAAGTATTGACTCAAAAATCCAGGAAAAAAAATGTTCAGACATGCTCAAAAAGCTTTATTCCCTTTTTATTAATGACTCAAGAGAAAGCCTGAAAAATTCTGCACAGGCTATTTCAAGTCTTGAGCAGGGCAACAAAGCAATTGAGGACCTCATTAATGAGCTTAACCGCATCATTACTGCACCAAGACAGGAAACACTCTCAAAACTTGAAACGACAGTAATTCGAATAAAAGATCTTTCAAATAACCAGATTCAAAAAATCAAAGCCAGCGTTGAAGTCTCCGAGGGCTTATCAGCCCTGGGAAATGAATCTTTTGCAACCCTTGAACTGATTCCACAATTATCAATTACTCCACTGGATATTTATGTTCAGGCCGGAAAAACACTCATGAAACAGATTCAATCAAATGCCGAGGCACAAAAGGGACTCATGCTGAACGTACAATCAGGGCTTGAACAGATAAACAACGGGCTTGAACTTGTTGTTGAAACCATTAAGTCAACTCTGCGCTTTTCAGATCACTTTGCCTTCAAGCAATATCCATTGATTAACCTTCCGGTTCCTACAAGAGAAAAACTTTTTACTCAGGTTGGAAATCTCAAAACTACTCTCAGAGGCATTTTCAACACACTTGAAATTGGCGGATCGCAGGTAAAAAATGCCGCCCAGCAATATTCAAATCTTGTAGAAACAATGAAAGTTAAAGTCAACGATTCGCTGCAGTATCAGTCAGCGGTAGACCTTGCAGACGGAAATCTGCCGCAGATTTCGGGATATGCATTGAATCAGATAAATGGTTTGTACCAGAGAACCAGAGAAATGATTACCGAATACAAAAGAAGCTCGGCAAAAGCTTCCCGCGAAACAACAAAAGCTCCTCCAAGAATTGCACTGGAATCTTCTGCTGAAACTTCAGTAAGACAGGCTTCCAGAAGTGCCGACAATAAGCTTCCGCTCTTTCTACTCGGAGGTAAGGAAAGCAGACCTTCTGATTTCATGCCTGTTGCCAGAAATTCGCAGCAGAAAGGAAAAACCTCAATACTGTTTACTGAAACACCTTCAGAAAGCACGAATTCAGCTTTCCGCTCACATGAAACTGAAATTCTGGAAAAAGAGCTTGGAAGCGACATCCCATACTCTGACATAGCCAAAGGTACAGGTGTCTCTGATTTCGACTCTCCGGTTTCACTTGAAAGAAAAGCTGAAGACGGAATCGCAGAATTTCTTAATTCGATAGACTCAATGCCCAGTCAATCAGCTGGCTATCTGAGTCAGGAGAAAAAAGGTCCCTCGGAAAATGATTCAAATGATGTTGAACTGAATAAGATGGGAAACGATTTTTTATCTGGAGAAAACCCTGATACTCTGCCGGTTTTCAGACTGGACGAAATCGAAAAATAGTCTCGATTTCTTATTATTCCAGCATTTTATTGTACAGTTGAATCTTCCAATCGCTATTATCATATTGAATAATGCTTACGCAGGCATTTTTCAATAAATTTTCACCATTCTCAATGGCACCTTTAGAAACATAGCTCAATAATGAGTTTATAACACCGCCATGTGTAACAACTATAATTTTTTTTCCGGCGAAATCTTTTGCTATATCATTTAACGCGGAAACAGTCCTGTTGCGAAAGTCTTTCAGCTCTTCATTCGGTTTGATATTGTTTTTCATGGCGGTTTGTCTTTCAACAGGAGTTAAACCAGACAATTTGCCAAAATCTCTTTCTGTCAGACTGGATTTTTCAAAAAAACTTTTTATTCCTGTGACATCCTTTATAATTAAAGCCGTTTCCCTGGCTCTTTTAAGAGTGCTGCAAACAATTGTTTCCCAGCATTCCCTTTTTAAATACTCACCACACATTTCAGCCTGTCTTTTTCCATTACTGTTCAGTTCAATATCCTCAAGGCCCTGAAGGCGGCCATCCCGGTTCCAATCTGTTTCACCATGTCGTACAAGACAAACCGTTGTCATATATTGCATTCCTTAGCAGAGAAAATTTTAATAAAAGCGTCATTAATCAATCCAGCATTTATGACGATCTCTCACATTCGTTCGAGATGACAGCGCACCCAAAAGTTAACACGCAAATTTGACCCGTTATTTAAGATTTTGCGTACTTACAGAGAATAAAGGTGTCAAATATAAACGGCTAAAAAAATTAATGTGTCGTTGAACGACACATTGAAAGGGAGTTAGGGATTATTAAACTTCACAAGGTTTATCGGCAGTATTCAATTCAGAATTCAGCACTTTTTAAAAAAAATCACAATTATTTTTTCTTTTCAGTGTCAATGACCTTTTCAAAGTTTCCGGGTCTGAATATTATTCCGCAGGTTGATTTTTCAGAATCTGAATTTGCAAATTCGAAAACAGCCAGATAGGTGTTTCCTTTCTGTAATGCATCAACTTCTTCACTGTTGAAAACCCAGCCAATACGTTCCTCTTCTTTTCCAACGATTCTTCCCTTGCCAATAAGAGTCATTGAAGGAAGAGCAATCAGGTGCATATCAGCACTTGTTACCCAGTCATCCTTGCGATTTGCATAAACCTCTGCAATAAGTGATGACGACTCGCCATTTTTGGATTTTTCATCCTGCGATGAATCAGATTTTTCCTTTTCAGGCGGCTTAATCTCTTTTCGGGGTATGCCCGACTCATCAGTGTCTTTTCGTTCTCTACGTTCACGGCGCTCGCGGCGCCTTTTTTCCCGGTCTTCATCGTTCTTCGGCTGCTCTTTCCCTCGAAGAAGTTTCAAGCTCAAAACCCAGGGAGAGGATGTTACTGACTTAACAAAGCCCTGGCCTTCTCCTTCCAGTTTTCCTGATTTGAATTCAGTTTCCTGGTCATTCAAATACCTTGCCAGAAGATATCCGATTCTTTCTCTTAAAATCGGTGAAAGATCGTTTTCCAGGGATATTTTCACAACTTCGTCAAGGAAATCATCTGTTACATTTTTTCCAGAGTACAATAGATTTTCAAAAGCCAGTATTCTTCCAAGATTTCTGTTTGTCCTGCTGAGCATTCCTCTTCCGGCAATTTTACTGAAACTTTCCTCTGCCTTCACGAAATCACCCTTCATGAAATTAATAACTCCTTCGAAAACACGTTCATCACCCGGAAGCCATCTTGGAAACAGATGCGATGCAGTGGTATATTTTTCCTTTGAAAATGGGCCTTTGAACTTTTTCATCAGTGCAGCAACGATTTTTGCTTCAACGGAATACATTTCTTCGCCAGTTTTATCTTTGAGCCTGTCATAGACGCCTTCAAGAACCCACAAAGACTCTTCTACCAGCGGATAATCCCGTGGTACAATCATTTTGAAATAATTCAGAACATCTGCAGCTTCCTGGTATCTTCCCATTATTGCAAGAAGAAAGCCTTTCATGTGAAGCCATGGATAATCATTTCGCGGATTCGCGGGTGTAAAGACATATTCAGACAGGAGCTCCCATGCGGTAGCAACTTCATCAGACATGGCCAGAAGCTCAATAAGTCTTAAACGAACTTCCCTCGGGGTAAGATTTTTTCCAAATAAACGAAAGTCACTTACATAATCAGGGGCAAGTCCAAGGGTTCTGCGCATTGATTCAACTGCAAGCCACAAGCTCTGCCTTCGTTCAGGACCGGTCTGGGTGAGCATCTTGTGCTGGTAATAAAAGCCTTTAACATAGTTAAGATCTGCTCTGAGCGACTCTGTACTGAATTGTGCCTCGCATGATCTGAGCCATTTTTTGGCCAGTCTCAAGGTTTCAAGCACTGACTTAACATCAAGCGCATAAAATGGCTCCGGACGGTTTGCCATGTACTGCCCCTTGAGAATATTCGAAAAATATTGCTTTCTTGCTTTCAGAGTGTTAGTAAGTACAAGATATAATCTTGACTTATCTATTATCTCAGCCGATTTAGCATCTTTTTCAGCGTTTTCAAATACTCTTATTATCTCATCAAGGTCTTTCACTTCAAAAGAGCGTTCATCAATGATTTCAAGTTTTTCCTTGGCAGAATAAAAGTACTGCTGCGGCGTAATGGATATCAACCCCGATTTTGGAGCCGAACATCCGCTGAACAGAGTTACCATTGCAATAACGCCTGTAACAAATAAGACTAATGATCTGAATTTCAAGTTATACTCCTTTTTTAGAGGGGGCACGCGCCCCCTCTCGACGGTCGAACAAGTTCGACCATCTTCACTCCCCGCGGTCGAGCACTTTGTGCTCTCCGCAACGCGCCATCTGAATGCTGACACGTTATGCTAGGCTTTGTCAGAAACATTTGATTGATTTATCAGCTGTTTTTCAGCTTGATGTTTACTCTTCCCTTTTGGATACTCTGGTCACTTTGTCGGTCAAAGAAAACAATATAGTTCTTTTCGATCAGATCGCTGACAAGGTTTTCTATCTTACTGTATCTGAAGCGGTCGTCATCGAATTTTGGTCCCAGCTCAATAAACTTATTGTCTTCGATGAAGAAAAGATACTGCATCGTGGAATAGATTCCTTCTGGTGCGTCGCGGTTCTTGTCGAGGTAAAGATTTACAACATCAACCCTTGGAACTCTTGTAGGATCTTTTTTGTGCTCTTCTGCTTTCTGCATGAGCTGATTATGAAGTTCGCGCGTATCTGACCAGTCTTTTGCCTGTATCATTGCGCAATCAAGATCGTATTCGAGATCACCCGACCCTTTGCAGTGGTACATCGTCGGACGCTCGGCACTTTCGGTTGCGTCAATCATACAGCCTTCCTTCGAAAGCGAACTGATAGTCATAATTGGAATATTCAACTCAATTGTCAGCCCCTTCAGTTCAGTAGAAATTTCTTCGACCTTAAATTTTTCATCCATGTAATTTCTTGAAAGCGGCATCTTCTGAATATAATCCACAAATATCATCAGTTCCTGTGTGTTGAAATCCTGCATTACGTTGTAGGCATAAGACCTGATTCTATCAACTGTATCAGCTTTACTGGCTTCGACAATGTAAAAATAATCCATGTAAGCCTGCATCTTTTTCCAGCCGCCAACAAACTTGGCATCCATGATCATGTCAGAACGAATTTTTTTTCTCTGAAGGGAATCTGGATTCAAGCGGCTTTCTTTTGCAAGCAAACGGTATGTGAGGTTCTTTTTAGTCTGCTCATAAGTAAAAAATAATACCGGCACTTTACAATTTGTTGCTACGGAAGTTGCCAGATCAAGAGTAAAAGTTGTTTTACCACGTCTCGGAGCGCCGGCAATAGCATAGAGAAAACCTTTCCGGAAGCCGGAAAGTGCCAGATTCAGGAAGTGAAACGGTTCGAAAGAATACCCTATTATTTCAATTTCTCCATCGGTTTCACGTCTTTCGACATCATGCATGATGTCACGCATTTCTTCGCGGATCAGATTGATTTTCTTCGTTGTTTTAGCTTTCTGTACTTCGCGAAGTTCGGTAATCATTTTATTTGTAAACTGCTCCATGCCAAGATCACCGGTCTTAGCTGGATTATTTATGTAATCGGTTATACTTTCGCTTAATTCTTTCAGTTTCCTTTTCAGTCCCTGTTCTTTGAGGAGTTCGATATAATTCAGCACCTGATCAAGAGTCGGAACGGGCTGGGAAAATATTCGATCAAGATAGTTCTGCATCTGCATATCAAAAATGCCCTGATTTTTCAGTTTGTTTTTCAGAACTATTTTATCAATCATTGAAGATTCCTTGTTTTCTTCACGCAATGCAAAGATTGCCTTGCATGCGTGTCTTGAAAGCTTCACAGAAAACAAATCCGGAATCAATCCGCGGCTGGTTGCCTGGTCAAGAATAAATGAATCATTCAGTAATCCCGAAAGAAGTGATGTTTCCATTTCTTCATCGCCAAAACCGGTTGTTTTTGAGGCATAAAGGGAAAGCGCTGATGTATTACCTGGTGAATCATCAGTTGTTTCGATAATTTTCTGCTTCCCAGTCTGAAGCTTTTCGAGAATCGGCTGAACACGAACTCGTTCACCAGTTGTTGTGCCAGCATCTCCGGAAGCTCCTCCAAACTGTTGCGGTGCGAGTGGCTGAGTATCCTGCCTGATTTCTCTAATCTTACCTGTTGGCGGAGGAGTAAAAGCAGTTACAGATTTGAGCTGGGTAGTATGTGCTGACGGAGTATCAAGGCCTGAAGGCAAATCGGTCTTATCAGGCTTATCAGGTGGCTGAACAACAGGCACATTGCCGGTCTCTTTCATCCGCAATTCAGAAAGAATGGAACTACCCTGATTTGGCCTTAACGGAGTCACATTTGACGCCGGAAACGGCGCTTGAGTTTCGCTCACACCTTCGTTTTCATTTGGCGTCTGTTCAGGAATTTCCGGTTCAACCGGAGGTGCCTTCGGAAATAATGTTGTTGGAGGCGGTTGAACCTTCTGCTGATCCGAAGGATTTTTTCCGATAAAACGATTAAGAGAAAATCCACCTTGTTGGGGTTTTTCGCACATTGGACAGCGACCACTCAAAGGCATTTCCCGACCACATTTTATACACTTTGCCATCAGATTTTCCTTTCCAGGCTATGTAATACCAATCCCAATTTAATTCGCGGGTCAGCACAGAAAACAGGATGAACGAATTATGTAAAATTGGTGTAACAAAAAAGTTTTCAATTTCACAGATCAATATACAGTGATTTTTTCATTTTTTCAAATACTACAAACTTAATGAATAGAAATTCTTAATGTGGAAAATAAAAAAACATTATGATAATATTCTAGATAATACAAAAATGAATTTTTAATCGGGAAGGAAAATGGCGTGAGAAAAAGCAGGAATTATAACCTTAACCTGTATCTTTTCAGTAATCTTTTTTTAGTAGTCCTTCTGGTTTTCGCAATATGGAAGGGTGATTTCTGGCAGGAAGCGAATGTTAAGCTTCCAGGAATATTGACCTTTCTGGTAATAATAAACACTTTTCTTATCTTCCGTGAAAGTTTAAAATCATTAAGTCATTCGCCGGCTGAGATCAAATATTCTGGGGAATCGTTTTCGTTATCTTCGCTGAGAAAGTTTTTATCAGACAGAGCCAGTGTTGATGAAACACTTCCGAGGGAAATTCTTTCGGAATTCCTTGAAATTACCGGCGACGAAGCCTCAGCTTTGTATATTTACGAAGATAAGGGAGCTTTCGCACTCATGGCAAGTGCTGGAACTCTTCCATCACAACTGGCGGCGTCAAGATTCTTTCTCTCTGACGGTAAAGTCATATTCAAGCACCCCGGCGGACTTGGAGAAGAGCAGGCGTTTTCATGGGATACCCCTCTCACAGGAATTACTTTCATTTCTTCAATTACACGTTTCAAAGCAAAAATTTATCCGCTGAGAGGGGTTGCAAACCTTAGAGGTTTCTGGCTTAATATTATGCCTGCACGGGCCTCGAAAAGATTAAGATTTGACAGGGAATGGCTTGCCGTTTATCTCGAAGGAATTATTTCACTTGTTTACGTTCACATCAGATCTGCAGCCGGATTATCAATTGACATGAAAACAGGTCTGATCAGACATGACAGCTTCAAACAAACCTTTGAAACAGAGGTCGAAAGATCTGAAAGATACAGTCAGAATATGACTTTGATGCTTCTTCGAATTGCCGGGTTCGAAAATTTTATTCCCACAGTCAAAGACCGGGTTCAATCTTCTATCGCATCTGCCCTTCGTGATTCTCTCAGGAAGCTGGATTTCATGTTTCTCTGGAACTCACCCGGTGTTTTTGCCGCAATTTTGACTGAAACCAACAATGATGTTGCACGCATGGTCGCACAAAGAATTATTGTAGCTTTTAAAAAACACCTGAATCTAGTTTCCCGCGAAATAAATGATTTCCCGGAATGCTGCATTCACATCGGCACAGCAACATATCCTGCCGACTCAACACATGGTGAAGGACTTCTTGATAAAGCCACCGATGCACTTGATGCATCATATCGAAAGAGAATTCCATACCAGTGTTTCGGAGAGCTTGTAACCGGCGGAGGGGAAAAAGCCCCCGAACCCGAAAAATTCGATAAACCGCAGTGAGATTATGAAAGCACAAGGGGCTACATTCCAAAAATAAGGTATTAAAAGGCATAAGTTTGAGTTACGATTATGAGATCTCTCCCTTTGGTCGAGATAACAATGAACGCTTTCGATTTCCTTTTTCGGGATTGCACCCCTGCATTAGTAGAATTGAAAAACGTTGAAAACTGCGAATCGAACAAAGTTCAGTCAGTTTAAAGCAGATTGCATAAATTAAACTGGAAAGCATTGAAAGCTGCGGAACGCACAAAGTGCAGTCAGTATAAAACAGATTGTATAAATAAAACTGGAAAGCATTGAAAGCTGCGGAACGCACAAAGTGCGGTCAGTATAAAACAGATTGTATAAATAAAACTGGAAAGCATTGAAAGCTGCGGAACGCACAAAGTGCGGTCAGTATAAAACAGATTGTATAAATAAAACTGGAAAGCATTGAAAGCTGCGGAACGCACAAAGTGCGTGACCGCGGGGAGTGAGACGGTCGAACTTGTTCGACCGGCGAGAGGGGGCGCGTGCCCCCTCTCTAAAAAGAGCATAATTACTGGAGGAAGTATGGCTGCAGATTCAACTGTTAGCGTAAAGTTTAATTTGAATGGTACAAAGGTTGAGAAAACAATACCAGCGCAAAGAACGCTGCTTGAAATGCTCAGAAGGGATTTTTCTTTGATCGCGGCCAAAGAGGGCTGCGGCAAGGGAGAGTGCGGAGCATGTACTGTTCTGCTGAACGGCAGACCGATCAATTCATGTATTAAACTGGCTGCATCGCTCACACAGGAAGACAGTGTTGAAACTCTGGAAGGTCTTCTTGAAGATCCTGTAATGAAAAAAGTTCAGGAATCCTTCGTCAGCGAAGGAGCAGTACAGTGCGGATTCTGCATTCCGGGAATGCTTATTTCCTCATACTCACTTTTAAAAAACAACAAAAAACCGAACGTTGAAAATATCAGACAATCTCTCTCTGGAAACATATGCCGCTGCACCGGATACACAAAAATCGTTGATGCAGTTAAAAAAGCAGGAAAGGCATAAAATGAATCTTGAAATTTCCTATATCAAACCAGCAACTCATGCAGAAGCTTCTTCTGTTCTTTCCGGAAATCTTTTTGCCCGAATAATTGCAGGCGGAAGTGATTTGATTGTTAAATGGAAAAACGGTCTCTTCCCTGATCTGACACACCTTGTCGACCTTTCATATCTAGGTCTGAATAAGATTGAAAAAACTGCTAATTCAATAAAAATCGGAGCTCTCTGTAAAATGCGCGAATTAACAGAGAACCCTCTTCTGATAACTCATTTTCCAGCGCTTGTTTCAGCTGCAAACCAGGTAGGGGCTCCTCAGATACGCGAAACTGCAACAATCGGCGGAAACGTTGCAAACGCTTCACCAGCTGGAGATACCATTCCTCCGCTAATCGGACTGGACGCCAAAGTACATATCAGCGGACCAGATTCCGCATCAAGAGAAGTTGATCTCAAAGATTTCATCACAGCGCCCGGAAAAACTGTATTAAAGCCCGGAGAATTCATTACCTGTTTTGAGCTGCCGCTGAGAAAAACTCAAGGATATTTCACTAAACTGGGTGAAAGACGCGCACATGCAATATCAAAAATTTCTGCAGCAGTATCTTCATGGCTGAACGCTGATGGAACTACGAGCTTTTCAATTGCACTCGGCTCAGTTGGCCCCAAAGTTATCAGAGCTTCAGAGGCTGAAAAGGTTATAAGTGGTACAAAACAGCCTCCGTCAGAAGAATTGATTGAAACAGCCTCACAGAAAGCATGCGAAGCCGTTACACCCATAGATGATATAAGATCAACCGCAAAATATCGCCGTGAAATGGCAAAAGTTCTTGTTTCACGCTCTTTAAGACAAATAATCAAATAACTGCGAGGGAAAATGAAATACTTTTCAATATTGCTACATATATACCAGCCGCCAACTCAACTTGGATTTGTCGTTGATGATATTGCCCGCGAGTGTTACAGACCTCTTGTAGACATTTTCAACAGCGAACTTGAGCCGCGCTTTACACTTAATATTAATTACAGCCTTACCGAAATACTTGTTAACAGAGGACATTTCGACATTATCGACGGACTCAAGAAAGCTGCGCTGAACGGGCACGTCGAATTTGCAGATTCCGGGGCATATCATCCAATTTTTCCTCTGATTCCTCTGAGCGAAGTTAAAAGACAACTTGAACTGAATCGGAAAGGCAATCAATCTGTTTTTGGAACAGCTTACGCTCCAAAGGGCATCTTCCCGCCGGAAATGTGCTTTTCCGGACATGTCGCAAGACTGTTTCATGATCAGGGTTATCAATGGTGTATTACAGATGATCTGCCATACTCATTTCACAATGGTACTCCGCCTTATGACTTCATTCCGAGAATGGGAGGCACCGGAGTTTTTCTTCGCAGCAACAGCTGGTCAAATGATATTTCCTTTCATGGCTGGAAAGGCAAAGAATTCCTCGGAATTCTCAAAGAACGCCTTTTCAACTGGTTTGGCGAAAAAGACGGATACATGATAATAGGCATGGACGGAGAAACCTTCGGACATCATCACAAGTATTACGAGGAAAAATTCCTTCGCAGCCTGCTTTATGCGTTGAGAGATGACAAAGATATTAAACTGGTTACAATCAGTGAACTTTTTGCAAGATTCCCAATGAGGGAAGCTTATGTACCGCCATCAACCTGGTCAGCCTCGCTCAAAGACCTTGACGTCGATGATCCATACCCGCTCTGGCACAGTAAATTCAACCCAATTCACCATAATCAGTGGCTGCTGACAAATCATGTAATGTCTCTCGCCTGGAAAGCAGCCGAACAGGGAGATACAGAAACCAGAAAGCTTCTGGATAAGGCGATTTACAGCTGCCAGTACTGGTGGGCATCAAGCTGGAACTTTGATCCATCTCAGGTTTTCAGAGGCGCATATCTGCTTCTAGACACTCTTGAACACGCCGGAAATTTTCTCAAAGACCGCGAAGGAATAAGAATCGGAAGAGATTTGTACAATAATCTTGTTTATTCAGTCTTTGACAGACAAAAGAATGCGGGAAAATAATTTTTCATGAAATCAGCGAAAGTAGTTTGTTTCTTTCTTTTATTTTTTACATCTGCAAGTATTTCTTTTGCGCTGAACTCAAAAGAAATGTTTGACAACGGCAAGAGAGCTTTTGATATGGGTCGTTTCCGGGAAGCAGAATTGTTTTTCGGACAATTTATCAAAACCTGGCCTTCCCATGCACGTGTTGATGAGGCTGATTACTTTCGCAACCTTTCCCTCTCAAGATTTAAACCGGACGAAACAGAATCAAGAATTACCAGAATTGCCTCTCTTACCGAAAGGCTCAATTATTACAAGACAAAACTTCCCGAGTCTGCTGATTTAAGCGAACTACAAGCCGAACTTGAGTTTTTAAATCTTCAAACCGGATCAATAGCCTCTGCTTCTCTTGCATCCTACACTTCCACGGATTTTCTTTCACTCAGTCCATCGTATCTTCTTCATTTTATTGACCGTGGCTGGGTGCCTCCAACAGCGAAAGACCCCTGGAAACTTCTTAACTGGCTGCACAAATGGCATATTAAGAATGATTTGAAATACCATCCAAAACTTGATTCAAAAATAGCTTTTCTGAAAGCTAAATGCCTTTTTCGGATTTTTGTTGCTCCACTTGTACGAAAATCGCTTGCTGAAAAGCTTTCAAATATGCAGATGTTTCCAATTCACACCGCTTTACGAACAAATCTCAAAACAGCATTTGAAAAAGGCGATCATTCTACAAAAAGAAAATCAGCTCTTCTCGGCATCTCGCTTGAATCTTTGTTAAACAATGAGTACGGCTCTGAATATCGTTTCTGGTTTTCCTATCTCAAACAGAGAGGGCAGAACGACTCTGACGCCTGGTGTCCGCTTGAGTAAGAAAGCTATTGCAGGAATATTATTCGGAATATTCCTTTTAATGGCGCTTCTCGTGTTATTCGTCTTTGATCCGAAAAGATATTCGGGCTGGTCTTCGATTGATTTTTCAATACTTAGTTCAGGTGATTCCGAGGTTCCATCGCAGTCATCTGAGGTACAGGAAGAAACTTATCAGCCATTGGGCGCTCCTTCAGAGAAAGAAGTAAGTGCGCTTTACTATCTCGAAGCTGCGTGGCGAGATTATTACAAATGTGATTATGATGAAGCTTTGAGACGCCTCAATCGGGCAAAATCCTTCTCAATGGCGAATTATTCAATATATCGTTTGTCAGGCCAGATATACTTTGAGACTGGCAAATACAGAAAAGCCTACTCTGAATGGATGCAGGCCACAGCACTTCCAAATGCTGATAAATTTCTCATGAGAGACATTGAAGTTGTTAAAAATCTGCTGAGATATGTAAGAGATGAATATGACATCACAGCCAGAAAGTCTTACCGAAACCCTGATGATCTGGTGGCAAAATATAAAACCAAAGAACTCAGGCAATACATGTCAGAAAAGTAAGAATCTTTTTTTGAACCTTTTTATTTAAAATATCGTATAATTATTGAGAGAAGTACTTTTATTGTCAAAAATTTGCAAAAGCTTACAAAATTGAGTTATCATAGGTTTTGAAATAACACTAAGGGGAGTATAAATGTCATCAATTCTCGGCGGAATAGTGGTTTTAGTTCTGGTTATAATGTTTTTTATCATGGTCTCACTTTTTCCTTTTGCAACATATATAAAATGTCTTTCAGCCGGAGTTCCGGCAACACCAATCGCATTAATTGCGATGAGACTTAGAACTGTTCCGGCTGATCTTATAGTTGATACATATATTAAAGGCAACAAAGCAGGTTTAGATATTCTTTTAAATGACCTGGAAGCACATTATCTATCAGGTGGAGACATTACCCGCGTAATAGATGCCATCATAAGCGCTGAAAGAGCAAAGCTTAACCTGTCTTTCAAACGCGCTGCTGCAATTGATCTTGCCGGAAGAGATGTTCTTGAGGCAGTCAGAATGAGTGTTGATCCAAAAGTTATTTCTACGGGAAAAGTATCGGGAGTGGCAAAAAACGGCATAGAAATTATTGCAAACATAAAAGTCACGGTGAGAGCGAACCTCGAAACAATGGTCGGAGGCGCAGGTCAGGAAACAATCATTGCCCGGGTAGCTCAGGGAGCTGTTTCCGCAATAGGATCTGCCGATACACACACAATGATTCTCAAACAGCCTGATCTGATAACACAGAAAATCATGTCCATGGGCCTGGATTCAAATACAGCATTTAGAATTTTATCGATAGATATTGCAGATGTTGATGTTGCAAGAAACATTGGAGCCATTCTTCAGAACGCTCAGGCTGAAGCTGATAAGAAAGTAGCTAAAGCTAAAGCTGAAGGGCGAAGAGCGATAGCAGTCGCTCAGTTCCAGGAAAACAGAGCGATGGAACAGGAAATGAGGGCAGGCGTGGTAAAATCAGAAATTATGATTCCAATTTCGCTCGCTGAAAGCTACAAAGCCGGCAAGATATTTGCACTTCGAAAGAAAAACGACAAAGCAAAAAGCACTTTTAAGGGCTTTGGCATAGCTTCGGATAATGGATAAAGATTTTTCAGTCACTCCAGAGCAATTGCAGAAAGTGTGTGCTATACACAAAAAAGAATTGCGATGGCTTGAAAAAATGGGAGAGTCTCAATTCCAGGCTTTTAAAAAGAATTTTTCAGTCGGCGGCCTTGAAAACATTACACGTGATGAAGCTTACGGGTTGATTAAATCAATGCTGTTTTTAAACTTGCAGATGCAGTCAGAACAAAAAAAAGATACTGATTTTTAACCACGGAAGAACACGGAAAACCACGGAAAAAAGCGGATTTTCACTTTGAAGGATAGTTAAAAAAAAGGAATAATGCCAAGAGGAGAATTCCTATCACGTGATGAAAAAACGATTGATAATGCTGCAGAATACGGCTTCTTTTTTCAAAAAGCTTTGTTTGTCAATCTTATTCGTTTTCATCTCATGTTATCTTTCTGCAGTAAACATCGTTAATCCGTCTTATCAGGCGGTTATCAGATCAATGTTCTTTGACTCAAACAATACACTCTGGATTGGAACATTCGGTTCAGGTCTCTGGTGCGTTAAAGGTGAAACAGCGGTAAAAGCATTAGATAAAGCCGGGAAGCAGCCAGTTAACAGAGTAAGCAAGGTAATTGTACGAGGAGGAGAAATACTTGTTGCTGCCGCTGGAGAAGGTCTACAAGCATACTCCCCGGAATCTCAGATTTGGAAAGAGTTTCAGCCTTCCCCCGGAAATGATTTTCAATTTCTTCATGGCCTTGCAGACACTTCTGAAGGTTTGTTAATTGGTTCTGTGGGCTCATATTCGGCTGTTTTCAAAAATGGTTCATGGAAAAAAATTGCTGGAGCACAGCGCCTTGAAGACGACTGGATTAACGATTTTCTTCAGGTATCAGACGGTGTGTGGTTTGCTGGAGGCGATGGAATCTGGAAACTCCAGAACGGAAAAATATCGGAGTATTATGTTCCGCGAAATGAATGGATTGACCCCGAAGTAAATGTTCTGGCTTTGTGGAATGACACCCTTTTTCTGGGAACATCTCTGAATGGACTGATTTACCTTGATAAGAAAAATAATTCTTTTCTGAGTGTCGGACAAATATCTGGTACTGTTTCGGCATTTCAGATTTTTAATAATAATCTGCTGATCGGTGGAAAAAGTGGTTTGTTCGAAATCTCAATGGCTGAAAATGGCAAATTTTCTGTAAAAAAGCTAAACCTGGTTGTATCAGGAAAAACGCCACACGTAAAATCACTTGCAGTTTCATCAGGCGGTAAGCTCTTCGCAGGCACTATGAATGGAGAAATTCTCGAAAGTTCTGACTGTGTCAATTTCAGCATATTCGGATCTTTCAGAGATAGCATTTTTTATATGACCCAAAGGAGGAATTGATGTAAATGAATTCTTTTTCCAGGTTTTTAGTGGTTTTATTTTTTCTGTTTTGTTCCTTTTGTACTCCGGCACTTTTTGCTGATAGCGACGGGAAGTATGTTCTTTCGTCTCTGAAAGACGCTGAAGCAAAACTTGAGTATAGAAAAGCCATTTCTCTTCTCGACGATGGACAAATTTATCACGCGCTGACAACACTTAATGCAGCATTAAAAAGAGAGCCGGACAATGCACAGCTGCTTTCAAAAACAGGGCTTCTGGCTATTGACAGTGGCGATTCCTGGTTAAAAACAGCCAGATCATGTCTTGAAAAATTGTACAAAGTCAATGAAAAGAATCTCACAAGCGATGAAGTCATAGCTTACTCACGGTCCCTTTTTATGGTTGAACCACTGAAACTTGTTGATTCTGAAAAGCTCCTGAATGAAGTTCTTACCAAAGAGCCGGAAAATATTTCCGCACAGATTGCATTGGCAGAGCTTGAACTGATGAAAGCACGCTTTCAGAATGCACTTGATCTTTTCAATAAAGCAAAGCCAAAGAAGCCTTTGGAACCAAGAATTGCATGGGGCATTGGATATGCCTACCTCGGTATGGGCTATCGGGAAAAAGCCATGTTTGCATTCCTTGATGCATACTCGCTGACTCCGAAAAGCGCCACTAACTGCGAAAAAATGGGAAAAGCAATGCTTGACCTTGGAAAACCGATGATGGCAAAGACATACTTTTCGACTGCAATAAACATTGACCCGAATTCAGTTGAAGGACATCTTGGGGTTGCAGCAATTCAACTCGTCAGCAATGAAGATGCCTCAGCAATATGGCATCTTAGAAAAGTTCTTGATCTTGACCCGCAAAATCCCAGGCTTTACCTTTACAGAGGCATTTATAACGAAATGCGCCAGAATCTCACTGAAGCAATAGAAGATTACCGTCTTGCAGCATCACTTGGTGGTAATATGGCAGAAGCCAAATTGCGACTTGCAAAAATCTATGCCGGTGTTGGTCATGCATTTCCAGGTGGAATTTTTTCTAATGAAACTGCCGAAGGGCAGGCGATCTACAGACAGTATGCAAATGTTAATGAAGCAATAACTTTGTTGAACGAGGTTATTCAACTAGCTCCAAATCATCCCGAAATTTCGTATATCAAAGCCCTGCTAAAGAGCCTTGAAGACTGATTTAAGGATTTGTGGTCCAAGTATCGTGTATGAAAAATTTATCAGGAGGTCAAATATGAGTCTATCCCTAAAGAGGTTTTTTGTGCTTTCGCTGTTTCTCTTTTTTGTTTCGGGTCTTTTTGCTACAAATGTAAAAGTAGTCGACAATGAAAAGAAGTTTGATCAGGAAAGCAAAATATGGGCAATTTCGAATACTAATCGTACAACTGAAATTCGCAGATCTGAAAAAAATGAAGACTATCATGACAACAAGAAAGCATCAATTGGAATCTGGTGCCCCTATCTTGAACCATTTCCCGTTGACCGCACTCTCGACAACATGATTACTGATAAAACAAAGGTTTTCAGAAACAATGGTACAACAAAAGACAAGTATCCATTCATTATCAAAGATTCTGCTTCGGGAAATTTTTACGCAATCAGGAATCTGACATACACATGGAAATTTGAAAACCAGAATGGTGACAAAGAAGATCCCGAAGGCGGAAATGCAACCTTCACAAAAACCATTCCTGCCTATTCACCGTTTTTCGACGAAATAGGCCTCACTGAAGCAGCACCTCAATTCATGAAAGAATGGGCTAAAGCAGACGGAAACGAATACACCCTTCCAGACCCCAAAGCACATGCCAACAGACATACAATTACCTACGATTCAGGAATTATGGATGGTCTTTCAGTCACCGATTCAACGGTTCTTCAGCAGGTTGGAATGGTAATGTCGTATGAAATCGCAACCTTGTCATCGGTCAGCCCCGTTGGAGACGGATACCCGGAAACTCCTATGAAAACTGCAAATCTTACTCCGGACAAAGCAGAAGAATTTGTTAAGGGAACCATAAGTCTCAACAGTGATCCGGGAGATGGTGCATTTAAAGCCGCCACACACACAACTCCCATTCCCGAAGCATGGAAAGATTTCTGGACTCTCGGCGAATGCTCTGCATATCAGATGGTTTACGTTGAAGATTATGCTGCACCAAAAGCAACTCCAACATCTTCTTTACCTGGTGAAGTAATTAAAGGAAACGTTGGTAAATGGCTGGAACAGGATATTACAATCAATTTTACAGATCAGAACGTGAATGCCTCACAGAATTCCAAACAACTTCGGGCATCATTCAAATATCGTGTTGGTATGTCAGATATTTATAAGATCAAAAATCCTTATGCTACAACCGAAAATGCCATGGATCCATATTTCTACGCCTTTGTCATGAAAGGGAATGATGAATTCGGACCATACATTGGGCCTCAAAACCTTGGAAGAGAAACAGAAATTTACATGGCCAAGCATCCTTACTGGTCAAAGAAAAATAAGGATGAAGTCGAAAAATATCTTAAAGACAGACGGGTTAATGCACCGGAATGCAACAGTATTCCGCCTTGGATGCGCGGAATGATTGTATACGGCCTGGGCGATGTCGGCGGAACACATTCTGATCCTGGAATTAATATCAATGACAGAATGAAAAAACTTAACTCTGCATGGCGTGAAGGTGCTATTACTACAGCAAGTTGTGCTGTTTTCTTTGAAATTCGTGATGATCTCAAAACAATGACCAGTGACGCTGCAAAAGAGGCAGTTGCCGCATTGGATGCTCTCGAAGACGCAATTAAGAATCCAGCAGCTCACGGAATTGCTGCAAACAGAGAATATAACAGATTCTCACATATTACCCTTGATATCGGCACCGGCGGTGCAGCTGCTGCAGACGATCCAGCAGGCGATTTTGACGTCTCTAAAAAGGCAAATACTCTCGGTTCTTATCTTGTTGGTCCAACAGAGCTTGAAAAAGATAATCCTGATGTTTATTTTGAAGAAAATAAAGACGATACAGACGGAAATAAGCAGAAATCAGGGCGCTGGATTATCAAAGGAAAACGCATACTTCTTCCAATGCACTTTGCAACAGGCGCTGTGGAAAGCTGTGACGTAGGTTGCGATCTTATGCAGGTAGCTCAATCCAACTGCTGCGGCAACTCCACCGTTGTGACACCTACCGGAGACCAGCTTATCATTAATGATGATGTAAAGCCCTTCCCCGAAGTTTCTCTATCTGATTCCAGAACCGGAAACGAACACACTGTTACAATTCCAGCAGGCGATGACCTCGCCTGGGATGAAAGACTTACAGCAACTGACGCCAACGGAAATTCCCAGTCATACGGTTCAAATCAGTGTAAAGATGATTTTGACACCACTGACAAATCATTCACGGTTACAGATGCTGGCGGAAACACCAAACCGGTTGGAAAGCTTCCGGACAAGGAATTTGTTGAAGACGTCAGAGTTCAGATTAACCTCGGCGGATGCGACAACGTTGACAACCTCACCACCAGCAGAGGTGTTGTGGAACAGACCTTTGTAATTAATGCTGTAAATGCTGATGGTTCAGTCGGACCTGCTGAAACACTACAATGGACAGACGATTCTGGAAATCAGCAGAACACTGATCAGATACTCAGAACAAGAAATCCAGCTGATCCGAATGCTTTTAATCCAAATCTCGTGATTTATCACATTTTCAGAAACCCTGGGCTGTATCGTGCAACATATACCATCAAAGATAACACTGGCAACCCACGCACAATGAAATTCAACGTCAACGTCCTTGATGCTTCTCAGTCTGTTCAGACAATCGAAAGCAAACAGGAAAAAGGACAATAATCTGAAACCGTGTTTATCACAATAATGAGTCATTAATCTTTCAAAGGCGACCTGTTGGTCGCCTTTGTCTATACTGGAGAAAAAAATGAAATCAAATAATCGGAAGAACCTTCATCTTATACTGGCTGCTGTATTGTTTTTATTCGCCATTTCAATACCATCTTCAGGGCAAAATGCACTTGTCTCAAAAATGAAAGTTGTCTATCCGCAGGACCCGGCAATAACTGACTGCAGAGTTACATCAGTTGCCGCATTTGACAAATACGTTGCATGGGGAACCAATCTGGGGGTATTAATTGAGTCTAAGAATGGTTTTGCAAAATGGCATACTCCGAAAAATGCTCCATTCAAAGTAAATGAGTTCGTCAGTATCGCGTTTTATGGTCCTGAAATCTGGGTTGGCTGCCGCAGTTTCGACGGTGGCGGATTATTCAAATATGATGGGAAAGAATGGACATATTTCGACCCTGCAAAGTATTCAATGCTTCAGGGACTGGTAAGCTGCCTTCTTGCTGACCGCATGAACCGTCTATGGATAGCATACCTGGAATTTGGCCTGAACAGATATGTCGGTTGGTCTTATGGAAGACAAATGTCCGAAGTTTTTACCAGTATTAAAGCTAAACATGGTCTGCTTTCAGGGACCGTATATTCAATGGCTGACGGCGGAAGATATCTCTGGGTCGGCACAAACCAGGGGCTTGCAAAAATGGACACTTTTGCCTCACATTCAGACGTTTTCTCGCACAAGCACTACACCATCTCCAATGGATTTCCTGGTCAGGCAGTGTTTTCTCTTACACCATACAAAGATTCTGTCGCGGCAGGAACAGACCTGGGCTTTGTTGTTCCAGATGGTGAGAACTGGAAGGTTTTCAAAAAGAAAGACGGGCTCATATCTGTACCAGTTAAATGCATGGCATCAGAAGGAGACCGTGTATGGATAGGAACTAACCGCGGATTGCAGTGTTTTGAAAACGGAAAGCTTCTTCCCGACGTTATCGATTCTTCCAACGGGCTTCCATCTGACGGAATTCACTGTATTGCAGCAATGACAGATTCAAACGGTTCATCAAAAGTTTTCATTGGAACAGACAAAGGTGCCCGAACTCTGATTTTCACACGGTGACAGACAACAGAAAATTGGGAAACAATTTTAACCACGGAATAACACGGAATTTCATACTATAAAGCAAACCATTGGACTTGAATTTTCTAAGTACAACAAACACTGTCATTTCGACCGAAGGGAGAAATCTCGCATTTATGAGATATCTCACATTCGTTCGAGATGACAGCTTACGACCCGTTATATAAGTTTTTGTGTACTAAACCCAATTAATTCGTGGCCCTGTTCGAAGCGATTACTGGAAACTTATTTTATCAGATCAGAAATTGCTGGCGGCGGGAGAACTTCCACCAGAAGTTCTTCCGAGCTGGCCTTTTGAGTTATCGCCCCATGTCATCACATTTCCATCGTCTTTCAGTGCAGCCGTGAAATAGTAGCCTGATGAAATGGCAGTTATTCCAGACAAACCGCTAACAGTGACCGGAGATAATTCCTTTGCGCCTGCTGTACCGGTGACCTGGCCTTTGTCATTCAGGCCCCATGCCGCAACGGTACCATTTTCGAATAATACGACAGAGTGCTTACCATAAGTACAGATGGATTTCGGTGTTGAAGAAAGGCTTACAGCTGCCGGAACCAGGCTGTAGTTGGTTGTTCCATTACCAAGCTCTCCGTAGTCATTAGCGCCCCACGAATATAACGTTTTGCTGCCGCCAGAGCTTCTCAATGCAAGAGCGTGATCATCACCCGCAGATATTGCTATTATTGAGTTCAAAGTTGCCACTTTCTGCGGAGTATTGAAATTGGAAACTGTTCCGACATTTTTACCCCACACATAAACATCTCCGGAAGAAGTAAGCGCCACTGAATGATATAATCCTGCAGAGACTGCGACTACATCAGTCGGTGAAGTGATCTCCGATGGTGAAGTAAAGAATCCGCCGTTAACTCCCATTCCAAGCTGACCATATCCATTGTCTCCCCACGAATAAATCTTGCCGCCTTTTAGTGCAAGAGTGTGAAATCCGCCAACAGATATTGCAGAATAGCTATCAAGAAGGCTCTGAACAGGAGTAACTCTGTTTAAAGTTCCACCGTCTCCAATTTGTCCCTTGGTTCCAAGCCCACACATAAATACACTGCCGGCATTTGTCAAAAAGGCAGAATTTGCTCTTCCGCCGGCAATTGCAGAAATAAATGATGAAGACAGAGACGTAACAGCAGTCGGTGTTGTTTGATAACTTGCAGCAAGAGAATAACCAAGCTGGCTGTTTGAATTATCACCGCATGAGTAAACAGTACCTTTGTTTGTAATTACGACCGTATGTGATGCACCAGCCGCAATTGCCACATTCGTAACTGTTGTAAAGTTCCAGGAATATTCTGAAGACAATGGATTCCCACGATTGTCAAGTACATTAGTTTTTATTTTCACTGTAATGACTTTTCCCTTTGGAAGATTGCTTGAAGGAACAAAGGAAAAACCAGTAGCAGAGGGCGTCATAGTACCGCTTATCGTGTTTCCAAGCGGATCCTTAATTTCAATATTACTCTGATTCAAAGTAGTCTGATTCATGGTTTTGGAAAACGCTGCCATAATTGTCGGCTGCTTGTTTTCCTCAATTGTACCATTTGCCGGCAAAGCACTTCCAGAAACTACTTCGGGCTTAACATCAGTTGTAAATGAAAGTGTTTTCTCTTCCTGCAAGTCGTTTCCAGCATCATCCTTCGCAGACGTTTTTACAGTCAGAAGATAACTGGTTCCATAAGCAAGCGGGGAAGCAGGCTTGAAAGAAACTGATTTGCCGTCTCCAGCAATCGAAAACGTATCAAGTGATACGGGCGTTCCAGACTGAGTCAACACAATATTCGAAGCATTGAGCGTTGAAGAACGCATTTTTTCATTAAACCAGGCTGTAAACACCGGACCAGTAGCTACATCAGACGTTGTACCATAATCAGGAGCAATTGTAATATTCGTTGCAAAAGGCTTATAGTCAGTCGTAAACGACCATACCTGGTCATTCAGCATCGAATATCCGGCATAATCAGTCAAACCTGTTGTCATGTGTGCTTCAAGATTAGCGTTGTTTGGAAATTCGCCAGAAACTGAAAACTCAATCGTCTTATCATTGTTAGTGAAATTGAAACTGCCGTCGAGCTTCTGTGAGCCACTTGAAATATAAAACGATGTATTGGAAAAAGTTGAAAATTTCATTGGCTCGCTGAAATTTACCGCCAGAAGACCTGGCATTGTTGCAACACCGGTTGTTCCATTCTCAGGAGATTTGGAAACTATATATGGTCTGAAGTCAGTTTCAAAACTCCATGATTTTGCAACAATTGGATTTGAACCACTGTCTTTGATATTTTCAGAAAGAATTACATCAACTCTTGTTCCGAAGGGAAATGCCTGTGTCGGTGTAAACGTGGCAACTTTATTGTCAAAACTGTAGGAAAAGACTCCTGAAACAGGAGATCCAGCAACAAGAACACGGAAATTTGTCGAATTTATTGTTGATGTTGCCATGGTCTTTGAAAATACCGCCGAAACAACTGACGAAACTGAAGCATTGACCATATTTTCAACCGGATATACCTGTTCAACCACAGGCTGATAATCGGTAATAAAACTCCAGCTTGTGGCCTGCAGGAGGCCATTTCCATTCAGATCTCTGATGTTTGAGGCAATTGAGACCGTTATCTGAGAGCCATAAGGAAGCAAAAGCGGAGTAAAAGTTGCAGACATGTAATCTGCACCTATTTTGAATTCTTTTGACGTTATTGGTATTGTTCCGCTTGCAAATACTTTAAATGCTGAAGCATTAAGATATCTCAAGTCGATAGCTTCATTGAAAAACGCAGAAATTTCTGTACTGGTAGCAACGCCGACAAGACCATTTGCAGGGAAATAAGCAACAACCCTCGGGTTTGCATCGGTTGTAAATTTCCAGGTTTTTTCAACACATGGGTTTCCTGAAAAATCTTTGATTCCTTCACTGACAGTAACATACACGTCACTGTCCTGCGGAAGTGCAGTTGAGGACTTAAAAGATATTGTACGTTCATCAATCTGAGAAATTGTTCCGGGAATAAGCTGACCAGAACTCTCAACAGTAAAGGTATTGCTGTTAAGAGAATTCGGATTAATATTTTTGCTTAAAACAACAGTAACAACCGAGTTTGTTGCGACATTTACAGAATTATCTTCCGGGAATACTGATACAACAGCCGGGCGTGTATCAGTGAGGAATGTCCAGGATTTCGCCTCTTTCAAAGTTGCCCCGAACACACTTTTCACATCTGTCGTAATGGAAACATAAACCTGAGAACCTGATGGCCACCTGTTTCCAAACGGCTTAAATGTCAGAGTTTTCTTGTCATCGCTGAGATATCTTTGCCCCGCAACTGCTGAGCCACCTGATGTAACCGGAAATGTCTGATCTGTAATTGTTGACTCACTTATCATATCTGAGAATTTCACAACAATATACGTCTCTGAGCCAACAGCAGGAGAACCGTCAGCCGGTGTGTATGAAAGAACGATCGGATGAGGATCGACAACAAAACTCCATTCGTAATTTTCTGCCGAGTTGTTTCCGTTTCCATCGCGAATGTCACTGTTAATTTTGCAGTAAATTCTTGTATTGTGAGGCAGAAACTCTGACGGAGTAAAGGTGGCAAGTAAACCGTTTGCTGCTACTGTAACAGAACCCGGAATTGAATAGCTGTCAGTGAAAACAGTAAAAGACTGTTCATTCAATGTTGAAGCGGCAACAAGCTTATTAAAACCAGCAGAAATTTTTACATCTATTGGAATACTTGCCGCACCATTTGCTGGAGAAGTGACAACGACCTGAGGTCTGTGTTCAGTTGAAAAGTTCCAGCTGACTTCATTTTCAAGTGTATTGCCATATTTGTCGCGGATTCCAGGTTTGATGGAAGCAGTAAGAATCGAAGAAAACGGCAAAGTTGTGCCTGATAGGGGTGTAAAAGATGCAACTTTATCATCATTTGTAAGTGTAACCGTTCCCATTATCGGAACTGAACCACTTGATACAACAAAGGTTGCTTCGTTGACAGTTGAATTTTCGATAGACTCGCTGAATGTAACTGCAACAGAACTTTTTACAAAAACGTCTGTCTGGTTCTCTGACGGGGTTTTAGAAATAATTGAAGGTGCAACTCCAATTGTTAAAAAATACCATGAAACATTTTCTGGAACAGGTATTCCCAGAGAGCTTTTTGCACCATTTACTCCACCTTTTAAAGTCGCTGTGTATATTTCGTTTTCATTCAGAGGAAAGTAATAATCCCAGGTTGCAATTGTACCAGCACTGTTCATTACAGGAGCTTTAAGACGGTAATCGATTCCCGTACTCTTTTCTTTCAGAGTCATGGCACCCGTAAGAGATTTAATATCCATTGGTTCAGAAAAAGTTACTGAAAGAGGCGTGTTTACAGGTATCATCCACGCATCGTTTTCAGGTGAGAAGTCAGAAACGTATGGAGATTGCCTTGTTGTAAAAGTCCATTTTCTGTTTCCTATGAGTGGTAAACCGTTAATGTCACGAATACTTGTAGCAAGTTCGGCTTTAATATTGGCATTAACAGGAAATATTGCAAAAGGAGCAAATGTAGCGGTCTTTTTGTCACTTGAGATAGTGTATTTTCCGGGAAAGATTTCAGATCCGCTGGAAACCTGGAACGAGTATTCATTTACTGTATCGGGGTCCACAGCCTTGCTGAATTTGACTGAAACACTGGAATTAATCGGAACATCAGGCTTTCTGTCGGGCGGATTAAACTCAACCGGTCTGGGATTATCAGAGGTGGTAAATGCCCATACAATACCCTTTTGAAGACCATTTCCAGAAAAATCGAGAGGTCCTTCCTTTCCGGACTTTACCTCAACCGTGTATTCTGTGTCAGTTCCAAGAATTGAAAAAGGTGTAAAAGTAAACGTGCGGAGCTGGGAATCTGCTTTTGGCGGATTCAGAACGGTCTCAATACGTTTTTTATTCAGAAGAATTACAGCACGCTGAACAGATGAAGCAATAACAGATTCAGAAAAAGTCAGTGATATTTCTGTTGTTGAAGCTACTTCGGTTGAGCCTGATGCCGGAAAAAATGCGGCGACTTTTGGAGGAATAGTATCAATCGGAAGATCGCTGATACCAATTAACAGTGGAAGATATACCCCGGCAGTTGCTCCGAAGGGGTCGCGCACAGTGATTGAAAGAGTTGCCAGTCCCTCAATTGCTGGTGCTGTCCAGTTTATGAGGAATTGATTTGCAGTCGTTGCAATTTTTCCTGCCGTTGTTTCCCAGATTGCCGTTAATTTTTTCTGATCATCAGGGTTATCATCTTTTGCTGTGGCTGTTATTGTAATAGTTTCATTCGGCTGAACCTTAATTTTATCAGAATACAGAACCACAGTTGGAGCGAAATTCGACGGATTAAGAGTGTTGAGAGTAACTTCCAGAAAAGGTGGAATATCAAACTGGAAAGGTGTTGTTATCGTAAGTGCCTGAAAGCCGGTAGGCGGCGTAATTTTGATTTCATTTTCAGAATACAGAACCGGCACCGGTGGACTTGTAAAGTATCCATCAGGATCTGTCTGAAAGCTCTCGCCCCAGAGAGTCATTGTTACAAACGGAAGAGGTCTTCCATAAACATCTCTCAGGCGGCCTGATACAAAATTTGGGGCCTGTTGAAGAATCAGATCATTTCCACCTGATTCGAGTTTTCGAATTGTAAGGTTTATTTCTTCTGAAATATTTTTATAGACTTTATCCTGTGTCTTATGTCGAAACTTTCCGACAATCTTGTGTTCTCCGGGCGGAACCATTTTCAGAAGATAAACTCCTCTGGAATCCGTTACTGTTCTTATTGAAGGCATATCTTCAAGCCAGACTTCTGCGTCTGGAACTGGCGAAAGCCCCGCAGTAGATGATGCTGCTGCCGGAACAGTTATTGAAGTTGGGGTAACTGCGGCTGATTGTCGTGAAACAAGGCTTGAAAGAACATTTTCAGCGGCATATATAATACCCGAAATTTCGCCAACAGTTGTCGGAGAAGGTGTTATCGAATAATAGGCATCATTTGAGCTTTTGCATCCAGGCATAACCCAGAGTGCCAGAAATAAAAAAAATGCAATGAAGAGAAGAAATAATCTTCCCGTTTTTTCTGAAACATGAACAGTTTTTTTCATAAAAATTGCCTTTTCCACCTTCTTCATGCTTCATATCGGCATAATAACGCACATATTGAATCAGAATTTCTAAAAAGCAGAAACACCCTGATAAATCTCAGGGTGTTTCTGCTTTTTACTGGTTGATAATACTTATATTACATAGATTACAGCTTGCGGTAGGCAACGACCTTTTCGTGGGTCTGAAGTCTGAATGCCTTTGTTACATTGTAGAGAGATTCCTTTGAACTTATGAACAGAACAGCTCCGGGAGTCATTACATTGTAAATGTTCTCAGCCAGTCTTTCCTTTTCTCTCTGAGCAAGTGTTGAAAAGACATTCCGGCAGACAACAACGTCAAATTCTCCAGCTTCGTCCATTTCTTTTGCAGAACTGAGGTTCAGGTATCTGAATTCAACTTTGTTTTTAACTTCATCTTTGATTCTGAGATCTCCGCGGTCATCTTCAAAATACAGGTCAATAAACTTCCGGTCAACATTTCTTAGAATCTCACGTTTGTAGATTCCACGTTTTGCCGTATTGAGACAGATGTGAGAGATATCAGCACCGACAAGAGAAATTTTGAGACCATCAATATGAATATCTTCAAGAATACTCATAGAAAGAGAATAAGTTTCAGGACCATAAGAACAGCCGGCTGAAAGAATTCTGAATTCTGTAGCTCCTGCCTTGATTCGCTCCTGAATAAGTTCCGAAATCAGAGACTTTGTAAGAACTCTGTTCTGGTCTGGTTCAGCGAAGAAACTGGTAACCGGATCAGTAATGGTATCATAAAGCGATATCAGAAGATTATGATCATCTGTACCATATTTCAACGAATGGTAATACTCTATCCAGTTAGAAATATTAAATCTTTCAAGGTTTTTCAGAAGTCTTGATTCGAGCTGACTCTTTTCAGTAAGATCTATTCCGCATCTTTCGGCAATAATATTTGAAAGCAGGAATGATTCCTCATTTGTCATGCCAGCTTCTGACTTCTGACTTTTTGCGTTCTGGATTTTTCGCCATTCACGTGGTGCTGCGACGCTCTTCATTATTTTTTCGAGCATCGGACATAAGTTCTCTCTGTAACTTGCCATGAAATAATTCTTTACCCATGGTGAATACAAAAAGAGATTCTGAAGCTTCTGTTCCAGGCCGCCGCATTCGCTTTCATCAAATTTCAGGAAGAATTTAATTGCAGCAATAACAAGATCATTATCATCACTGTCAAGGAATGATTTTGCAATTTCGAAGGCTTTCTTTGCTCTAATGGTTGAAAGTGCAATCAGGGCTTTCGCCTTTACACCGTTATTTGAGTCGTTCTGAACTACAGAAATCAAGCCGTCAACAGCTCTCTGACTCTTCATTTTACCAAGAGCCTTAACGATCTGATATCTGACTTCCCAGCTCTTATTATTCAGAAAATCGATAAGCGTTGAATCAAGCGTCTGATCATTAAGTTCAGAAAGTGCTTCTACTGCAATTTTTGCAACAATCTGATTGGAATCGCCGAGCAGTGGAAGGAAAAAGGGCTTCAATTCCTTGCTCTTGAAAACTCTCAAGGAAGATAAAGCAGCACGTCTTATCTGCCAATCTTCATTTTTAAGAAGTTCTCTAAGCGGGAAAATGGCTCTCAGGTCTTTCATCATAGCCAGAGACTGACATGCATTGACTACCACGCGCCATTCACGGTCGCTGAGACGTTTTATAAGGCTTTCAACTGCCGGTGCGGGATCGCACTGCCAGATTGTTTTTGCAAGTGTTTCCCTGATTCTTGAATTATCTCCGTCAAGAAAATCAATTATGCGCTTTGTCAGATCAGGATCTTTTCTTGAAGCAAGAACTGCAGAAATTGTCTCTCTTACATCACCATAAGGTTCATTAACGAGTCTGTTAAACAATGGCTCAATTACATCACGGGATTGAGTTGCTCCGAGGGCAAAAGCGGATTCTCTCCGGACGTGTCCATTCTGATCACTCAATGCCGCAATAATTGAGGGAATTACTCCTTCTTTATCAATGAGCTTTTTTAAACCGACTACAGCAAAACGCCTGACCTGTTCATCAACATCTTTGAGCATTTTCTGAAGTATCGGAACATTTACAGGCACTGGATTTGAAGCCAGCACCCTGGCAACGTTCTGTCTGACAGCATCTTCAACATGATCAGAGAATTTTGCAACGCCTGCAGGAATATCAGGATGTTTCTGCTTTTCAAGAAGTTCAAGTATTTTAATCTGAATCGCAAATCCTGACGAAGAAAGCTTTCCAAGAAGCGAGTTTACTGCATCAGCACCTAATCCTGCAAGAGCAGCAAAAGCGATGTCCACGATTGTTGAATCATGGTTGTCAAGAGCGCTTACGAAGCTCTGAATATAATGTACGTCTTTCAGAGATGATGCAAGAAAAAGAATTGCCGGATATTCTGCTGCATCGGTTTGATCAAGCAGCGGCAGAATTATCGGTCTGAAGACATTTTTGTCATGCTTCAGCAAAGCGCCCGGATTACTTTCCTCAATCTGAGCAATTGACTTGGCAATAAGTCTTCGTGTTCCGCCGTCTTCTTCCTTCTGAAGTTTTTTCAGAAGAGGTTCAATAAAACGCGGATCTTCCATTGCACCCATTGCGCCGATCCCTGAGAATGACTCCAGAACGTCTTCAGAGTCGATTGCTCCCATCATTATCGGAAAGGCGTCATCCACAGCAATATTTCCCAATGCCTCAAGTATTGAATACTTGAGTATATCAAATTGATGATAGGCATTGATAAGAGGTTTTACCGATCTCGGATCCTGGATTTTGCCAAGAGCTTCGATTGCGGTAGTTTTAACATTGTCATCTTCGTGTTCAATTTTTGATAAAACAGCCTCTGTAGCTGTTTGAGAACCAATATTTCCAAGTACAACAAGAATCTGAATAATTTCATCAATATCAGAAGCCTTGTCCAGTGCCTCAAGCAGTCTGGGTACAGCCCTTGCTCCATGATTTTTAAGAATCGTCATTCCGGCGTTTCTTGTGTTAAGGTCAGATCCTCTTATTACGGGCAGGAGAGCATCAACAACAAGCTGATGTGGAAAAGCAGACAATGCATCCAATGCGGTGTTCTGCACACCCTTGTTTTGATCTCCAAGACATTCTACAACTGCCTCAATTGATTCACGTGACGGAAAAGCAACAAGATCTCTTACGGATCTCCGGCGAATTGCCGGATCAGCATCGTGAAGTTTCTCAATGAGTGAATTCTGGTTATTCGTCATTTTGATTCCCCTTTGCCGGGAACTGAAGGCTTTTTATTAAGCAAGCGCTCCACTTCCTGAAGCATAAGATCAGGTTTGATCGGCTTTTGAAGGAAAGAATTAGCACCGAGGGTCAAACCTTTCATGACCATTTCCTTTTTACCCTCGGTGGTCAGTATTATGATCGGAATATGTTTGAACTTCTCATTTTCCTTGATCTGTGCAATGAGTTCAAAACCGTCCATACCAGGCATATTCAGGTCAGTGATAACAAGATCGACCTCGTTTTTTGACATAGCTTCAATAGCCTCAATTCCATTGTTCGCTTCAAAGACCTTGTATCCGGCCTTTTCGAGTGGAAAACAGGCAACTTTGCGAAGCATCAAAGAGTCTTCGGCCACTAATACTGTTTTGGGCATGTGGTAACCCTCCATGAAAATGTGCGATAATTCAACAAAGAATTATATCTTTATTCCTTTTTACTTTTCAAGATAAATTTATTTTTTCTTGAAAATTAATTTTTATAATCTTCATCATACAATGTAAGACTCAGATCAGGACATGCTTCTCTAAAATCTACACCGGTGCTACTTCCTTTCCAGAAAATTCCGCCTGGTACTTCTTTAGTCACAAATTTAATTGTCGCAGTGACAGGATTTGAAATTTTTTCTCTTTCTGCCTCAACGAGCATTGAAAATACCTGGTTTGTCAAAGACAAATCAGTAGTGAATACCTTCGGATTTAATTTGGGAGTTACTTTTACAGTAACTTTTGTCAGACCGGTCTTTTCTCCTTTGGCAACAAACGAAAGCATTGAACCATCTATTATAAGGCACTCAACAAGATCCATAGGTGTAGACAAAGGCATGGCACCATTAAAAACCGGAGTGAAATAAGTTGTAGAAATTGTGTTATTCGTACTTCCAACCATTTGTGAGATATCAACTTTTATACGTATTTTATATTGTTTGTTAACTTCATCTGTATCATCGGAACATTTTCCAAATATTTCAGCTATTGGAAAAGAAAGACAGGAAGTGGGCTTATTATCTTTGTCTATCCAGACATTTGGTTTCTTGCTTGTCCATGTTGCTGTCTTGGGGGGATTATTAGGAACTGGAACGTCGGAAGATGTTACCATTGTAGCCGTAAGATTTATTGATGAGATTTTCAGTCCGGGAACAATTCCAACTGATGGCAATACAACGAAAGCCTTAGCCCAGGATCCTGGCTTCATTACTGTAATTAAACTGTCTTTTACTTCTTTATCCTTGTAATTTCCTATTCCGATGAATCCGCCACATGAAGTTTTTCTGGTAATAAGAACTGATTTATTAAATTCAAATGTTTCTTCACCTGTTTTACGTTTTGAGATGTCACGCTTTTTGGAAATAAATTCTGTTTTTAAAGTGGGAAACCAGCAGGTAATCGCATCTAAGGCACTTTTGCCAGCCGGAGCGTTCTGAAGTTCAGCGGGAGGTTCAACAGCTTCAAACATTTCATCGGTAAACTTCTTAATTATCGGATCGAGATATTTGTTAATTTCTTCTTCAGAAACCGCTTCGCCGGTTTTAGACTCGATTTTAATTTTTTTATTGTCAACAAGTTCACTTCTGATCTTCTTTTTTGCAATGTCAACATTTATTCCACATACAAATGACTCAAGAGCAATTTTAATCTCTTTATTTTCATCAGCATATTTGAATGAGCTGTCCCAGTTAATGGTAGTTTTAAAACCTGCTGGCGGCAGACATCCCTCGAAGGAAAAAGTATACAAAATACCAACACCACCGTTTTCCTGATTAACAAGAGTCTCGTAAACTTCTGCGCCAAGCCTGCTAAGATTGATCTGAACCGGCATTGCACTGTTTGCAAAAGTCGGAGCTATTCCAGGTGTCTGTGCGCCTTCAGCAAACATTTTCCCATCATCTCCATAGACTTTCGCCGTTGCAGAAGTTATCTGAAGAGGAGCGACCGATAAATTTTTGGTGGCTGATGCCAGACGTCTTCCAACAAGCTGCGATTTTACCTGTTCGATCGATTTATTTGATATTTCAAGATTAACGGAAAATTGCAGTACTCCGCCTTCATTCGTCTCAAAGCCATCTTTGGTTTGATACATCATCATAATGAACTTCGGATAAGGCTTGTTATTTTCAACGTATTCAACAAGTCTGGGCTTATTAGGTACATAGTACCACTTCATAGGGTTCTGAAAATCCCGGATAACTGTTATTTCTTCGGTTTTTCCCTTATCATCAGTTATGGTAATATCATCAATTTTATGCGTTGGGTCAAGACTTGCCTGACCATAAGTCATAAGCGGTAAAAACATAAAAAGACAAACAAAGCATGTAAAAATATTTTTTTGCATAATTTCCTCCAGAAAAAATAATGCAAGCCCCACTTGAGGCGAGGCTTGCAATTATGTACTAAGTTAAATCAGACAACAATTAATCTCCCGATGGCATGAAATCTTCGTCGTCAAAGGAAAATCTCATTGTTTCGTCAACATCCCAGAGATTCTGGCCGTTCTGTGCCCACTTTACCTGCTTTCCACCGTGGAGTTTAAATGTTACCTGTGCAGATACAGGATTCTTAATATCTGCAGTTTCAGCTTCAAGAATCATTACTGCTGTATTCTTTTCGCCTTTGAGTGTTGCTGTTTGCTTCTTAGAAGGATTTTTAGCTGTTATAGCAATTCCGACTTCTTTCAAAGACTCTTTTTCAGTCTTATCACCAAAAGTGAGTTCTGATGCATCAAAGATAAGCGCCTGGGCAACGTCTAGTGGCGGATTTACGGGGAAATCGCCGTTTGCAAGAGGAGCGTATCTGGTGACATTAAGAACTGTGGCATTTTTCAGAGTAATCTGTACATCAGTTTTGTAGAAGAATTCCTCGCCAACATTCTTTCCGGCTTTCTGCGCCGGCTCAAAGATATCACCACATGCGAACGGAATAACGTTAATTGGGGTTTTCTTTGAATCTTTCGGATCAAACCAGTATGGATCGACTTCAGCGACTTTGGATCTTTCCCATTTTGCTGATTTGTTCGGGACGCCTTTGATCTGGTTCTTAGCTTTGTCAACGAGACAGCAGTTAAGAATAACAGATACAATGTTCAATTCATCGCTCTCGGTAACTGTTGGAAGTGTGAAGTAAGCTTTTTCCCAGTTTCCTTTTTTCATTCTGAAGAAGCATTCATCCTTAATTTCTTTTGGATATTTGCCAATTCCAATGTATGTTCCGCATGATGTCGGGCGTGTAACGATTTCTTTTTTGTTGAAAACAATAACTTCTTTACCTTTTTTGCGTTTTTCAACATTTTTGAAAGCTGTGCTGGTCTTGCTTCCACCGAACATTCCCATGAATGCGCTGCCTTCAATAGCTTTTGCATCTGCTGGTGCGCAGGCTTCAGGTGCTTTAAGATTTTCAACCATTCCATCGTTGATTCTCTTAATGATGGCATCCATCTGCTGTTCAACCATCTTGTCGCCATTTTTGATTGTAGCATCAATTATGATGCAGCTGTTATTGATAAGATCATCAGCTGCTGAAGCTACGCTTGACTCGTCACTTCCACCCCAGAACAAACATGACCACTCGGTCTTTTTCTTTTCGCTTGAGCTGATGTGTTTGTATGTCTGATCCCAGTCTACGGTGATTTTAAAGTTTGAGCTGGGTGTTACGCCTTCAAAGTAGCAGGTATAAAGCACACCAAGTCCGCCCTGTCCTTCTGTTGTAAGGGATTTATAAGCATCTGCGCCAAGTTCAGTAAGAGAAAGCTGGAAGGGCATCTGCTGTGTTGCAAAACTTGGAGCAACACCAGGCATCTGCGGGGCTTCAGAAACCCATTTTCCATCCGGCTTATAGAGCTGAATTGATGCTGAAGCAACCGGAAGAGGAATTACTTTGAGTGCCTTTGGATCACTGGCGATTTTGAGTTCTTTAATCATGAAATTCTTAGCCTGTGAAGCCATTGCTGGTTCCATATCCATCTGAAGAGAAAACTGAAGGATAGCTCCGCCGCCAATTCCGTCTGAATCGTCGGTCTGGAAAGTCATCATCTGAAATACAGGCTTTGCCTTCTTGTCAGCAGTAGTGACTTCTGCGAGTCTGGGTTTGTTTGGTACATAATACCATGTGAGTTCGTTTGTGGCATCACGAAGGAAAGTATAATTTTCTGCCTGGCCAAACTTGTCGGTAAGTGGAATGACTTCCTGGTGCTCGGGATCAAGGCTGACAAGAGCCGGTGCTTCCCAGGCACAAGACAAAAGCATAAAAGCTACGATGAACAACAGAGAAAGTTTTTTCATGCTGATTCTCCTATTAATTTTTTTTATAACCGTGGTGAGTATTACACAACCGCACCGCTAGCGATGCGGTTGTAATAAGGATGTTATTTGACGAAATCTTCGTTTCTGAATGATAATTCCATCCATTTTTCAGCGGCTGTTCTGATATCCTTACCATTGTGAATATACTTCAGGTTTCCAGAATCTTTAGTTACCTTAGAGATATCAGCAATCAGTGATGTAACATTCGTCGGAACGAATAGCTTTCCAGTATAATCATTTTGACTATTAAGTGTTGCTTTGAGTATATCGTTGCCAGCTGGTGAAGACATTTTCAGCTGAACACTAACGCGATCTTTATCGTTATCATAGTCAACAAAGCTTGCCTCTACTTTTACTGTATCCACGAGATCCTCAGGAGTTACAAAAGCTTCAGTTCCACGGAAAATCGGCTGTTCCTTTACAAACTTGAGGGATTTCTGTCCCTTGATTGTAACAAGTGTCTCAACCTTGAACTTATAGGAGGCACGCTTTGATTCAAACTTCGGATCAGCATAAAGATGCTTTACGATGAAATCAAGAGCATCAACCGATGCTTCTTTTTTGTCTTTCGGATTGATCGTTGTCCAGGTCCACTCTCCATTAAGCTTTTTGTATTTTGCAGTCTGCTTACCAATAGTAGAAGTAATGTCTTTGGAACCTTCATAAGCTGTGATAGTCATATCAATTGATGTAAGACCCATATTATCGCCTTCGCCAACTGATGGCAGACGGAACATGCATTTTTCCCACTGCCCGGGGGGAACGACTGTGATGCAGGCGTCCTGAATTTCTTTGTCAAATCTGCCAATACCCATTGCACCACCGCATGAAGTTACGCGTGTAATGGTTTTTTGTCTCTCGAAGACATATTCTACAGTGCCTGTTTTGCGCTGTTTAACATCTTTCATCTGAAATCCAACACCAACGCTGGCGAATTTCAACAAATTTTTTGTCTGCTGGAGAGCTTCTCTTTCCTTTTCACCGATTTTTTCGGGAACGCTGAGAACCTGGTCTACGATGCCCTCTTCCTTCTCTTCTTTAGGAGCAGCAATATCTTTAGCTTTTTCAGGATCAATCTTTTCAGGAGCTTTCATTCCACCCATCATTTCATCGGTAAGGGTTTTAATGATTGGATCCATGTATTTGTCAAGTTCTTCGCTGCTGATTGCTTCATTAGCCATGGATGTAACTTTCAAAGCACCCTTTGAAATAAGTTCATCACGAACTGTTGCGAATCCAAGTCCTGCATTGACTCCCATGCCCTGATATGCCAATTCGGCATTCAGCTTGGTGTCTGTTGAAAACATTTTGTAAGTTGTATCCCAATTGACTACAATTTTAAAACCACCCTTCGGTGTAAGCCCTGGATATGCGAATGTAACAAGAACCGGCAATCCGCCTTTTCCGCGGCAAAGGGTTTCCATTACGTCTGCACCGACATCTGTAAGGTTGACCATGAAGGGAATATGCTGTGTTCCAAACAAAGGTGCTACGCCAGGTGCTTCGGGAGCATTAGCGACAAGATCACCAGCCATGCTGTACAGAGTTACAGAAGCTGAGCTGATAGGAAGGGGGCAAATAACAGGATTTTTTGCCAAAGCTGCTTTTTGGATGGCACCAGCAATGTTCTTCTGTGTGGCCTGGGAAATTCCAAGCTTTGCAGAGAACTGAAGGAGTCCACCAGTAACTTCTTCGCCCTTGGCATTTTTAGTCTGCCAGGAAACGAGCTGGAAAATAGGACTCTTTTTTCCCTTGATTGTCTCACAAGCGATTTGTGGACGAACCGGAACATAATAAAATCTGTCTTCAATGTTACCATCTCTGATAACGGTAAAAGTTTCTTCTGAACCTTCGTTGTCAACTGTTACTTCAAAAAGATCTGAGCCACCGAGACTCGGATACTGTGCTGAAACAACTGATGTAAAAGCCAGAATAAAAAGGACTGATAACAAACTGCTTGTAAAAATTCTGGAAGTTCTTTTTGACATTCCCAATACCTCCGCTTTAAATATTTTTTCCAGGATGAATAACACAGGCTTACATTTTTTTTGGTAATTTCCCGCCCCCTTTCTGTTCTTATAAATTAACAATAACAACACTTGTCATTGTTTTCAAACTAATTTCAGCAAGCGGCAAAAAAATGCAGCGAATGGTTAATCTTTTTCCGATATCATCTGATATAATACACAAATACTTGATTCATGTGTAAATTTGGGCTTGATAAGTCAAGCCCCTACAAATGAGCGTGGTTGCTGATAACTCAGCTAAATGACAAAGTTTATTAGATTCGTCAAGAATAAAGGCAGGATCGTAAAGTTATGAATATTTTTAAAAAACATGGTTGGAAAGCATACTGTATTCTTTTTCTGTTTCTGGCGTTCATGAAAGGTTGCGGTGGTGGTGGAGGCAGTGGTGAAACAGTTTCCGCCCCTGTAATAGACAAAGTCTCCGGTGGCGTAATTTCCGGGACAATTTATGCCTCGGGAATTTCTGTGTCACTTAAAAACAGTGATCAGACAAACGCCAGCGAAAGCGTTCCAGCCGGCCAGGCAATCGCCAGTGCAGAAGTATGGCTTCAGGAATTGCCTGAAATCAAAGTTCAGTCAGACAGCAGCGGAAAATTTGTCATTACAGGTGTTCCTGTTGATAAGACTTTCAGAGTAATTGCCCGCTTTATCACCAGCGAATCTGGAATAACAATGATAATGCAGTCAAAACCAGTAACGCTTTCAACTTCCCAGCCAACTGCAGAAATTGGCGAAATAACACTTCAGCCGGGAACAAAAGTTGTAAGCGGAATATTGAAAGATGCCGACGGCAAACCTTTACCCAACGCAACTATGTCACTATGGGGTATTACTTTCACTTCTGATTCAGAAGGAAAATTCACAACGCCTCCCCTTCCTGAATCAGTTGAATCTGACGAAGTAACTGTAAAATCAGGCACACTTGAGGATATTAAATTTTCGCTGTATTTCCTCTCCGGCGCAGCTCCATCTTTTGTTGAATTATCTGTACCAACAGAAGGCGGAAACAACTTTCCTCCAATAATTTTCATTTCAAGCGCTCCGGAAAGCGTTCCGGCAAATACCGAAGTTGAACTCCATGCAGAAATTTACGACCCGGACGAAATGGACAAAACTTTTTTCAAACCATCCTGGAATGTTACAGATGGAATAATCATCAAAACAGGAGATCCAGCTTCCATCATCTGGAAAACTCCGACCGAGAATGGCCTTGCAACTGTCTCTGTATCCGTAACAGATTCAAGAGGCGGAAAAGGCTCTATCCATGCAGGCTTTCCAATAGGTGGAAGCCTGCTTCCAGTAATTAGAATTTCTTCAGTCAATCCGACGTCCGGCTCAGCCGGAATACCCGTGAAAATCACTGGAACAGGATTCGGGACCAAGACTGCCTCAAGTCTGGTCAGCTTCAATGGAGCACTTGCTGAAGTACTTTCATGGTCAGAAAATGTTATAGAAACCAAAGTTCCAGCCGATGCAAAGACCGGACTGCTTCTCATTTCGAATGCTGATACAGAAAAAACTGCCGGAATTTTTACCATTCCTGACGTGTCAGTAACTTCACTCTACCCAACGTCCGGAGCACCCGGCACGGTTGTTAAAATTTCCGGGACTGGATTTGGAATATCTTCTGAAAGCAGTTTCATAAGCTTTAACGGTAAAATCGCGCAGATCACATCGTGGAGCGACAATGAATTTCTCGCAACTGTTCCACCCCAAACAACCAGCGGGCTTGTACTGGTTAACATAAGAGGAAAAGAGTTTTCCCCGGCTAATTTTGTAATTTCTGATAAATCTTTTTCTGTTTCAAAAGATTTTGGCCCGCCAATGACTACTTTTGAAGTTGCGGGTTCCGACTTTGGAACAAATCAGGAAAACAGCTCTGTTATGCTTAACGGAACTCCTGTTACAATCACATCATGGTCTGACAGCATGATTGGTTGCAAAGTCCCTGACGGGGCGACCGGCGGCGTCGTAATACTGAAAATCAGAGGCCGGGAATATATCGCGGGAACCTTTATTGTAACCAGAGTTTTCTCAGTTTCAACGACAAAGGGAACATCGGGAACTGAATTTATTATATCTGGTGAAGGTTTTGGTCCGACAGTTGATACAAAGAAAATTTCTTTTTCAAATGGAAATCAATTGCAGATTAAAAACTGGTCATCTGGAAGCATCTCCGGAAATGTTCCATCAAATGCATCAACAGGCCAGATAACTGGAAATATTCACGGAATCGACTTTAAAGTCAGCGATTTTTTCTTTAATGCTATTTCAAAAGCTTATCCTGGTGGCGGCAAACCCGGAGATATTATTGAAATAACCGGCACCGGATTTGGTACATCACAGGGAACAGGCTCAGTATCAATAGGCAATTTGACAGCAGCTGCAACATTATGGACCGATACACTTATCAAAGTTGCTATTCCGACAAATGCGGTTTCTGATAATCTGAGCGTTTACTCAAATGGTGTTTACAGTAACAGCCTGCCGGTCATTATAGTTCGTACAAATTCGGTAACTCCGACTCGAGGTTTTATCGGAACAAAGGTAATTGTTTCCGGACAGGGTTTTGGAAATACTCTTTCCAAAGCTTATTTCGCCGGCAATGTGGTAAAAGACTACAGAGTCTGGTCTGACGCCAGCATCGAGGTTATTGTACCTGAGGGAATTTCAGGAACAACTGATCTGACTGTTTCACGATCGGGTCCAGGTGACGGATCGACGCTTACATCAAACCCCGTTTCGTTCATTGTTGCAGAGTATAATTCTGTTGATGTAACCAAAGGTTGGCCCGGAATGGAAGTAACTGTCACCGGAAAGAATTTCGGAACAGCTCCCGATGGCAACAGCATTACATTCAGTGGAAAATCTGCGCCGGTAATAAAATGGACTGAAACTGAAATCATCGTACGAGTTCCCGAAAATGCAACTTCAGGACCACTGCTTTTCAATATGAATGGCTTTTCCGTAAAGCTTGCTGAATCTGATTTTGAAGTAGCAAGAAAGATCGTATATGAAGCAGACGCAAATCTCTGGAGTGGGCCCAGAAACAAAACTGATCCGGCTCTTTCCTGCGCTGCGTTAGCTCCAAATGGCGACATTCTTATTTCAGATTACGACAATAACTGGATATGGCGTTTTGATTCAACAGGTAAATATCTTGGTAAAATGGGCACTGAAGGTGACGGCAACGCTCAATTTTATCGTCCGTGGGGAATCTCATTCGATTCCACTGGAAACATTTTCATTGCCGACTCAGGCAACGACAGAATTCAGAAATATTCCGCCGGTGGCGACTTTCTGGGTTGGTATGGACGTGATACCAAGGGTGTATCCGGCTGGCATGCAGCAGATTCTGCAGCAGTTCCATCTTATGGCAGCATGGAGGGAGAATTTAAGAGTCCTTCAGCGGCAGTAACAGACTCGCAGGGAAATATATATATCGCTGATACCGGCAATCATCGCATTCAGATAATTAAATCAACCGGTGAATTTGTAAAATATATTGGGAAACCGGGTGCTTTAGAAGGTTATGGTGATGCGGAATTCAAATATCCTGGCTCAGTAGCACTCGATTCACTGGGAAGAATCTTTGTAGCCGACACAGGAAATCACAGAATTCAGATATTTAATTCACTGGGTGTATTTGAATCATGGATTGGACAGGATGACACAAACCTTACGGGAGTGCACCTTCCGAACAGTGGCCGACGTGGAAAACGCGGCAATTCAACGGGGATGTTTGATAACCCGAACTGGGTTCATCTTGATGCAACGGGAACCATTTATATCGCTGATACATCAAACAACAGAATTCAGTTGTTAAATTCCCAGGGTCAGTTTGTATCAGAGCTTGGTGAAGTGGGCGGCGGATTGGGACAATATAAAGATCCGGCATCGGTTCTTTACTCTGATGGAATTATTTATGTAACTGACATGAATAATTCCAGAGTACAGCTTGTAACCCCGCAAAATGCCTTCCTGAAAGCAATTGTTCCTGACACTTCAGGACTTAATACACTGCCGACCAGGTTGAAAGTTGATTCTGAGCGCAATCTTGTATATGTTGTTGACACAGGCGATCCTGATACGAATCCGGAATCTTCTATAAATGTTTTTGATACTTCCGGCAATTTCATCAGAAAGCTCGGGTCATTTGGTTCAGGTGCTGGTCAGTTCAAGTTTCCAAGAGGTGTAACGGTTGACCGCAATGGAAATGTTTACGTAGCAGATTCCAAAAACGCGAGAATACAGAAGTTCAATTCAGAAGGTGTGTTTTTGAAAAAATGGGGCGCCTTCGGCACAGGCGATGGACAGTTTTCGCTGCTACAGCAAGTCGCAGCTGATCCGACCGGTGAATATATTTACTCTGTCGATTCAAATTCTTCGCAGGTTCAAAAATTTACATCTGATGGAGCTTTTGTCTTTAAGTTCGGAACCACTGGAAATGGTGATTCGCAATTCAATCATCCAAGTGACATTACCGTTGACTCATCAGGAAACGTTTATGTCGTTGATACAGACAACCACAGAGTTCAGAAATTCAGCTCAAGTGGTTCTCTAATCGGCTGGTTTGGTAAAGACGACCTGGAATACGCAGGCTGGCACGCTCCTTCCAGCGGAAGAGTTTCAACGCTGGGAAATGATGAAAGCGCTTTCGATCAGCCGTATGGCATAGCAGTTGACTACGAGAACAATGTTTTCGTTGCCGATCCGATTAATGGAAGAATTCAGGTTTTTTCTGCTGACCAGTCTTCTTCTTTAAAAGCTGGCTTCATTCAGTCAATATCGCTTGACTCTGACATATTCGGAATCTCGCTTGATGCAGGCGGAAGAATATATCTTACAAGAAACGACAAGCTGATACAAAAATTTATTCCTTCTGTAGAGTAGACAAATATTGTACAATTATATTTCATTTAGGGTCTTCCGGAAAATGAAATTCATTCGTATAATAATAATAGTTCAGCTTTTTGAAGGAGGAAATTATATATTATGAACAGTAGAAAAAGCGCACTTGTTCTTTCAGTTATATTCATGGTTGGCCTCTTCATTGCCGGTTTCTCACCTGCTGCAGAAGCAAAGTATTCCAAGTCGAAGAAAAAAGCCGGTATATTCACACGCATGGGTAAGGCTATCAAAAAAACCTGCAAAAAAGTAAAGCGTGGAGTAGTTAAAGCTGGATGTTCAGTTACAAATACAGTTATGGATTCAGCAGTTAATGCAAAAGCAGCCCTTACAGGCAAAAAGAAATCTACCTGGGTAAAGGGGCATTATAAAAAGGGTAGCAAACAGCATACAAATGGTCACTTCAGAAAAGTATCCAGAAAATCCAAAAAAGGCGGTTCAAACCCCGGACAGGATGCAGGAATGTCAGGTCAGGGAGACTTTGGACAGGGCGATGCCGGCCAGGGCGATATGGGTCAGGGCGGCGGCGAGCCAGCACCTGAAGCTCCAGCCGATCCTTCAGTTCCTTCAGCACAAATGGATGGTCAATTTTAACTAAGTCAGATCTCACATCTTCGCGGATGGGATCTGGTATAAATGAAAAAGCGGACATTGGTCCGCTTTTTTTTATTTTGCTCATTAGTGTTATTTCCTGCTGATTCCCAATCGCGGAATTTGACTTTCGAAATTTATTGTGATATCTTGAATTCCAGTCTAAATCGTGTGTTTGGCAGCTTTTCCGAAGCTATTTCAATATGCGGGAGTACATATAAACATGTCGTATTTTTTAGTTGGTCCGCCAACACTTCACTGGAAGACTGAAAACAGAGATAAAGAATGCAGAACTTATCTTGATTCAATGCTGCGCCACTTTGGAAACCTTTCTGAAGGACGCTTTTATCCTGTTGAAAATCTGTCTCTGTGTTACATAAAGTCATTCTGCCAGAAACACTCAATTCCAACTTTTATTATTAATGGAATAGCCCTTTTTCACGGTTCTCTTGAGGAAACTCTTGACGCAATAAAAAGAGCAGCAAGACACCATGGACAGCCCCTGCTGATTGGTTTTAACGGCGCAAATATTGTTTTTCACGAGAACATATTTCTTATCAGAGAAGTAAAAAAAATCTGGCCGAAAACAAAAACCATTCTTGGACAAGATTTTTCAGCATTGAATTATGAAAGAATCTTAACAGATTATCCGGAAGTTGATTTCGTTTGCGTGGGTGATGGTGAACTCACCAGCAAAGAATTGTACAACGCTCTTGCAGCCAATAAATCCGACTTTTCAAACATTCCCGGTCTTGCCTGGCGTTCTGAAATAAATGTAATTTCCCTAAACAAACCTGAGTATTTAAACCTTGATGAGCTTCCGTGGCCTTCGAGAGACGATGTTGGAGTCGCAAATTATCATGGTTTTGGAGTCGGGGTTTCAACTTCAAGAGGCTGCCGAAACAGATGCGCTTTTTGTACAACTGGTCAGTTGTCGGGCAAAGATGGAATTAAAAAACCCCTCAGACTGAGAAATATTGACGACGTATTAAACGAAATTGAATATCTTTACAGGGATTACAACGTCCGGCATTTCGTATTCAACGACGAATTGTTTTTCGGAAAAGACATTGAATCAAAACAAAGAGCTGAAATTTTTGCTGAAAAATTAATAAAAAGATCACTTGATCTGTTTTTCATGTTCGACATGAGAATAGATTCTGTAGATGTGCCTCTTTTAAAGCTCCTTAAAACAGCAGGATTAAAACAGGTATTCATCGGTCTTGAATCAGCAAGCGAAAAGCAACTCAAAAGATTGAATAAATACTACCCTAAAGAGCTGAATATCAGTGAAACTTTAAATAAGCTGAGCGAACTTGATATTAAGTTTGTGCCCGGAATGATTAATTTTGACCCTGAAGTTACAGTTGATGATCTCGAAATCAATTTCAAAATGCTTGTCAACACATCCCTTCAAAGATGGTTTTTATTTTTAAGTAAAGTAAGACCTGTTCCAGGAACATTTCTTTACAATTACTACCTTGAAAAAGGTTTTCTGGAAGATTTATGGCCGGTTCCCAGTTTTAAATTTCAGAATCCCAAAATTAAAACCTTTTATGATGAATTGATAAAAGAAGCAGACAAACCCGGAATAACATGGGAAGACATGTGCAAAGCATATCTGAGGCTGCTGGAGCAGGCGAAATAAAAAAGCCGGCCGAAAATCTTCGACCGGCAGACGGCTTCCCCCCCAACGATAAAGAAGCGTGTTATTCTATTGTAATGGAAGGCGATAGAACACTCATAATCTCTTCCAGTTGTGCCATTTTTTTGCCTGCATAACGATCTTCTTCGCTGACAAAGCGAAATTGCAGCGTCTCACGAAAATCTCTGACTATTGGCAAAAGAACTGCAATATTTTTCTTTTTTGATGCGCGAATAACTTCCAGCATTCTGTCAGTAAGAACATACGAATTTTCACGCAGATCCTGTTGTATCAACTGCTGCAATCTTAATCTGGAAGCCTCGAATCGGGTATCAAGAAAATCTGTTCCCGGAGTAATTGATGCAAGTTTTCCATAGCGACGGATTTTTGCAAGCTCATGATCGAAAGGCTTACAATATACAGTTGCATTGGCAATCTGATCAACAATTACTCCTCCGATAAATCGGCCAATTGCTCCACCAATAACTGGAACCATCAATGTTCCAATCATTGCCCCGAGAGATTCGGATGCTTCCTTTGCTGGTTTAACAACCGATTCCGGATTAGTCTTCAGAAGTTCACACATATAGAATGAACCGAGATTCCCCAAACCTTTTACAAGAAACAATGTCCGTTCAAGTGTGCTATTTCCGGTAGATTCAATGCGTTTGTCCAGTTCACCCCGAAGAGTCTGCAAATTTTCCGGAGAATAATTAATCAGAGTCTTTGATGCAGCAATTGCAAGAGGTCTGACGTCTATCTGATTTAGGAATTTTAGAAGGGTTTTGCCGGCTGGTGAGTTTGCCTGTTTCATTCCAGGAATTGATTCTGCAAGCTGGTTCAGCAGTTGATCCTGGAAGAGAATGAACTCTCCTTCAAGCACATATCTAACAAATCCGCCTTCTTTCTGCTTTTCAGTAATGCTAAGATCATAAGTTAAAATACCTTCTCCTTCAAAGTGGCTTCCAACATTGCGTATCAGAATTGACATTGCCCTTGAAATGCGGACTTCGCCCTTCAATCCAAGAAAATAGCGGCGATATGCTGAATCAAAAACCGATTCGGTGATCTCAAAAGTGGTAACTCCAGTTTGATTTAATGCAGTTACAAAATTCCTGGTCTGCTGAGATAATGCATCGGCTATTGATTTATGCAAAATTGCAAACTCGGGATCCAGCAAACTTGCAGTTCGATTTGCTGCGATTTCGTTGGATGAATGTGTTGCCAGAGCAGAACTGATGTTGGAAAACAGGCAGAGAATTACTATTACGAAAATGCTGTTCAAGAATGAGCTTTTCATAAATTTCTCCCTTTTCTCAATTTTTTGAATTTAATTCTTCCCTTTTCCAACCTTACGAAATGAGAATATAATTTGTTGCAGGAAAATAAAGTGCAAAATCAGGCTGAATATTTATTGCCTTTCAATTGTGATAACAGGCTTCTTTGCAGGATCAAGCCAGGCAAGTATTTCGCGCATTTTTTCTTCGGGAAAAGCTATGCAGCCAGATGTCGATGTTCCCGGGCCGCTCCAGACGTGAATAAAAATGGCGCTGCCTGCCCCCTTTATAACCGGAGAGGTATTGTACTCAACAACAAGACCGTAGCGATAAAGAGAATCCTTGCGCCTCATTTCTTCGTATGAGCCTGCACTGGTGGTTCCCTTTTTGCGAAAACGATTGTAGTCAGGTGAATTTACATCATCAACCCAGATATCTTCAGAAGTAACAGCTAGATAAGGCATCTTTGTCTCAATTGATGCGGCGTATCCGAAAGCACTTCCAATTTGAAATATTCCGGCAGGAGTTTTCCCATCGCCTTCCCTTTTTCTGCCGGGAAGTGCAACACCGTTCCTTCCAACGCAGGCTTGAACAGGAGAAAGTGCCGAACGCCAGACTTTATTTTGTCGTTTTTCCAGGAAATAGACATATGCCTGCGAGGTTTCAGAAGCCGCTGAAAGAACTACCATTGCCTGACGTGCGTGAGTTTTATTCAATTCACTCAAAATTGAATCTTTAATCGTAACATTTAAAACATCTTTCTGACTTTTCATTTTATCATCCGTTATTTGATTGGGACTACTTGCATAAACATGAAATGCGAGTCCAAAGCACAAAAAAACACACACTGCTGATCTTCTAATAAAACACTTCAGCAAAAAAAAAAGTTTCCACATTTCACCTCCCGCGGGATTTTGTATGGCTGAATTTATCAAAATATTATTACATACTACTTCCCAAATGCAATAAATGATTTCAGAGAGAATAGACTTGTTAAATGAAAATAATAATGCTAGACTTTTATGCTTGTCAGAAAATTGAATTATCACAGGAGGAGTCCAAAAAATGCCCTGGAAAAACACTTTCTTCAAAGGGAATTATTCTGTATTTGTTTTTTTCCTTGCAGTATTTCTGTTTTCACAAAGTCTTTATTCCCAGGTAAAGACAGAAAAAATCGCTTCAGCCCCAGCTGATATTAAGCAGCTTACTCTTGGAATGATTGCATATTCCAACCCGAAAACACAATACGAATCTCTTCTGCCTGTTGCTGATTACCTTGCATCATACTCCGGCGCCATAATTACAGTTAAGCTTTATGACAGTTATTACAGCATTCTGAATGATATTGATCATGATGCACTTGATCTGGCACTCCTATCACCGGTTGTTTATTCGCTCTGCATGGAAGATCCGGATCTTTTATATCTTGGGACAACACTTGTTAATGGAAAAGATAATTACAACTCGGTTTTCATAACAAAAAAGGATAGCAACATCAAGTCTACAAATGATCTTGTCGATAAAAACGTTGGTTTTGTTGACCGATTTTCTGCCTCTGGTTACCTTTATCCGGCAAGTTATCTAAAAGCATCCAATCTGGTTAAAGATGGAAAGAGCCTGTACAAGCCTGTATTTCTTGGAAGTCATGAGAAAGCAGTCAGAGCACTGCTGACGGGACAAGTCGATGCAATTGGAACCTATGAAAGAATTTTTGAATACTCAAAAGATGGTTTTGGAACTGGAAAACAGGTTTCGATAAATGATTTCAATGTTTTGAAGTCTTTTTCAGAAAAGATACCGGAAGATGCTTTCGTATGCAGAGTCGCTCTTGAAAAGGAAATAACTGATTCGTTAAAAAAAGCACTTATGGAATATTCCGGGAAATTCTCAGAACCAGATTCCAAATTAAAAAATGCCTGGTATTCGGGTTTTAATACCGATAATCAGAAAGCTTATTCAGAATTGGGTGTATTCCTGAAAAGCCTCATAGAGGCTAAATAATTTTACCCCAAATTGTTACAGATAATAACTGGAACTACTTTAAAATTTAATGAGGAGAACATTATGAACCGAAATTATTGTTTTGCAGCTGTAATCGCAATCATGCTTTTATCGAGTGTTAATCAGGCTGACTGCCGCGATTTATCAGGCGGGCGGGGAATTCCGGTCGTGTCTGACGCGAAAGATTTAAATCTTGTAAATTTTAAGAATATGTCTGATTTTCTTTATTCAGACCTGAAGGAAAAAGGCTCATTCGGACCTGTCAGACGCCTGGCTCTTGATATCAAGGCGAAACAGATGGGAATTCCTAATCCAAGAAAGAGCACTCTTCATGGAGGTTGTGTAATATCCAAAGGTCAGAGCAATAACTCGTCAGCAATTCTCGTAATTGCCGGAGATTTAACGTTCAAAGACCTCAAATCAGTCATTGAAAAAGATTACAAAGAATATATGTCTGAAAACAATGGAAAACCAGAAATTACTGAAGATGAAGTTGGCGGACACAAGTTTTCAAAATATGCTTATTCTGAAAGACCTTATGAAGTCTGTCTGGCACAAATTCCGGAGAAAAAACTGCTGGTTATAGGTGCAATTCCGAAATCTGACTACAGCGTTCTGGAAAATACTCTAAGCGTATTGAATGGTGAAGAGAAACTCAATGAAAAAACCCCTGACAGCGTTCAGGCAGAAACCGTTTTTACTCTTACAAAACGAGAAATTGAGAGAATTGCAAAGTTCAACCGTCCACGCGGACAACTTCGGAAAATAGCTGCAAATGGTATTAAATCACTTGCACAGAAGCTTGGAATTCCACATTCTGATGATGAATCAGTTCCCCTTGAAGAACGAATTCGCGGTCAGATAGCTCTTTCTGAACAGATCAGCATCAAGTATAACTGGGACGTGGATCCTCAGAATACTTCAGCTTACGACATTATCTATACTGTAAAAACCAAGTCATCTGAAAATGCCGAAGTCCTGAAAGGACTTCTGGCAGAACAGATCACACGGCTTTCAGAAAAATCTCCATGGGAAGCTGAAAAAGAATCGCTCGGAAAACTTACTGTATCTGCGAAAGATCAGGATGTACAGGTAAGTTTTCTTCTTGATACACCGGAAGCACAGTATCAGCATCTGTCGCTCCTTCTCGGGCAGGTCTTTCAATACAGATCGCTGCTTTCTTATCTTGACCGCAATGGTTCATCAAAAAACTGATTATGTCAAACATGCATGAAGGTCGCTATGTCTTCGTAACCGGCGGATCAGGCGGAGTTGGCCAGGCAATGGTTAAAATATTTGCAAGAGAAGGCGCAAAAGTTCTCTTCTCTTATAATTCTCAGGAAGAACCAGCAAAACTGCTTGAAAAAGAGATTTCAGATTCGGGTGGCTGGGCAAAAGCGTTCCCTCTGGATGTCAGGTCAGGGAAGCAATGCAGAGAGCTTGCCGAAAAATTTGAAAAAGAAGGCTGGCTGGTGGATGTTCTGGTTAATAATGCCGCTGTAACAGAAATCATGCCCTTTGCCCTGCTCGAAGAAGAAGACTGGGACAAAATTATGGAAGTAAATGTCAAAGGTCCTTTTCTCGTGACAAAAGCATTTATAAGAGGCATGATTCGAAGAAAAAAGGGAAGTATTGTTAATCTCGGATCTCTCGCCGGTCACAGGCTCCTTGAAGTTCCGGTACATTATGCAACAAGTAAAAGCGCTATGCTTGGCTTCACACTTTCACTTGCCCGCGAAATGGGCAAGTTTGGAATCAGAGTAAATTGTGTTGTACCAGGACTACTTGAAGGTGGCGTAAGCGCTCATGTTCCGGAAAAACAGCGTGAGGAATTCTGCAAATATTGCGCATCTCACAGACCCGGAACCCTTGAGGAAGTTGCTGAACTGGCGGTATTTGTTGCCTCAGACAGAGCCTCCTATATTAATGCTCAAAGTATTTTTGTAGACGGTGGTTTCTAAAAATGCGCGAAGACCGCCCATACACATATTTATCTTCCACAAGAGGAATGTGCCGCAAGTGCCGTAAAATCACGATGTCCCGCATTGTTGAACACGACGGAAGTGTTTATCAGATGAATGTATGTCCCGATTGTGGAAACAGCGAAGCAATGATTGCAGAATCCTTCGAATGGTATTCTCGCATGGTTCGTGTTCCGGTAAAATCTCAGCCATTCAATATTCCGGGAAATCCCGTAAAAAATGGCTGTCCACACGACTGCGGACCATGCGCATTTCATTCAGGCAAATGTAATCTGCCGGTGTTTTCTATAACCAACGCATGCGATCTTGCGTGTCCAATATGTTTCACATTTAATCGAAATGATAAAATGTACTACATGTCACGCGAAGAAATCTCTGTTCTTCTCGATAAACTTCTTGAGCGCTCAGGACCATTTGATCTTATAAATATTACAGGCGGCGAACCTACACTTCATCCGGGCCTTTTTGATCTGATTGCCGAAGCAAAAAGACCCGGAATCGGGCGGATCACCGTAAACACAAATGGACTCAGAATTGCACGGGAACCAGCTTTTGCACAGAGACTTGCAGATTCTGATGTTTACACAATTCTCTCCCTTGACACGTTTAATGCTGAAGCTTCAGTTCTCATACACGGACGCAATATTGTGTCAGAAAAACTCTGTGCCATAGAAAATCTCAGAAAAGCCGGAACCGGTACAACACTTTTACATGTACTTATTCCAGGAGTTAACGACACAGAGTTTGGAAAACTTCTTGATATTGCAATGACAAATGATAACGTCAGAAGCATAACTGTACAAACCATGACTTACACTGGCAGCGGCGGCGGAATTTTTCAGCCACGCGCGCAACTTCCTCTTGACCGGTGCGCCAGACTTGTTGAAACATCAACTGAAGGGCGGCTGAAAGCTTCTTTTTTCCGACCGCTTCCTTCTGCACATCCGTTGTGCTACCAGATCGCCTATCTTTTTAAATGGCAGGGAAAGCTCTATGATTTTTCTGAATTGTTTGAAGATTCAGAAATGGATCTGTTATTATCCGGAGGTTATCTGATGCGTCCTGGAGCAGACACTGAGTTTGTATTTCAAACTGCTCTCGACAGAACATGGGCACGCGATCCAGATTCTCCGATTCTTCAGGGCTTCAAAGCAATCATTCGCGAATTGTTCCCTTCAAAAGGACCGGTTCCTGACGTAGCAGCAAGGCAGAAAATCGGTGAAAAATACGTTCTTACAGTTTATCTTCACGCCCACATGGATGAAGACAATTTTGATACTGCAAGAGTCTGCACCTGCCCGGATCAGGTTCCAGACCCCGATGGCCGTTTAATTTCAGCATGCTCTTATAACCTGTTTTACCGCATGAAAGACTCCAGATTCTGGATTGAAAAATAGATTTCAGATCCAATGAAATTTTTTTGAAAGGGAACTAGTACTATTATGAATGAACAGGAAATATTTGAAAAACTTCGGGAACTTATTAGAACTGTACTTGGAATTTCGATAGATAAGATTCAAATGGACAGCGTACTTGTTACGGGTCTCGGCGCTGAATCAATTGATCTGCTTGACCTCAGTTTTCTGATTGAAGATTCATTTGGAATCATCATTGAGCCAAATGAGTTTGAAAAGGAAGTTAAAAAGGTCATACCTTCCGGCGAATATGAAAAAAATGGATATCTAACGGAAGATGCTCTGAAAGAACTTAAAAAAGCTCTTCCGGAAGTTGATCAGAACCGTCTTGTTCCCGGCTTCAGAAAAGCAGAAATCCCTTCCCTTCTAACGGTTTCTGTTTTCGTTCATTTGATTCAGCGAAAACTTCAGGCGAAATAAGCACTTCTAAAAGTTGTGATATAAGAATGATTTTAACCACGGATGGACACGGATTAACACGGAATTTAAACTTGAAGATATGTACGCAAATTCTGACACTGATATGAAAATAACCGATTGATAATGTTAAAATACTTGATCCGTTGTCATCTCGACCGGAGAGAGAGATCTCACACTACCTCGACGTAATATAACTAGATTTCTCCCTTCGGTAGAAATGACAGCAAAGTACTACCTCATTTTGATAATAGACACTGCTGGGTATACCCACCCTTAGAAGAGATAACACTGTGAGATACAGATTTATTGACAGAGTTTCAGATTTCAGGCCCAACGAATATTTTCGCGGTCTGAAAGTGGTTTCTTTCGAAGAATATGACTTGAAAAGTTCTCTGGGCCAAGCATCTTTATTTCCTCCGGTTCTTCTCACTGAATGCCTCTTTCAGGCTGCATACTGGCTTGAAGTTCTATCTTCCGACTTCAAAAATTGTGCATTATTTTCTTCTTTCGACAAATTATGCATAACAGACTCAATAAGACCCGGCAGTAGAGCTTCAATTGAAATTAATGTTTTTAACAGAGAGAAAGATTTTCTATATTTCAACGGAGCAGTCACACAGAATTCAATTGAAATTGCCTCGATATCAAATGCCTGCGCAGAAATTCGTAATCTTGCCGATTACGATGACCCAGATGACCTGAAAACTCTTTTCAGCGAAATTCAAAAAAATGCCTGATGCACAAAACCGTAAAAAGGTACACTAGTCCTTAGTCATAATTGAACTTTATGATAAACTTGTTATTCTGATGTCATTTCGACTGAAGGGAGAAATCTTCTAATCTTGCGGAGATCTCTCCCTTCGGTCGAGATGACAATAAAACAAGCGTTTTCCTCATTACCGATCGGCTATTTTCCTACAATGTCAAGACTATTATAAAACTCTTCTGTGACTATGGACTAGGGAGAACCTTTCTCAAGGTGGGAAACCGCCGAAAGAAGCGCGGACTGCGTAGGGAGCCCGGTTCGGGAAAACTGCACGCCTCCCCACGGATTCATGTTTTGCTATGTGTTGTAACAGAATTTACTTGACCATTTTGAATTACAGAAGTATCCTTGGAACCAACAATATGCATTCAAATATTTTACACCAGCCTCCAGTTTCCCCTTCTATTAGAAGAAGAGGATCCAATTCAATTTCAAACAAAAATATGGTAAAAACGGGTTCTTCGTCAGGTGATTTATGTTGCTGCCCATTAGACTTTCTTTGAGGCGGTATGAAGAGTCTATTTCAAAGCCGTTGCGGTTGTTTTACTCTTTTCCTCTGCTTCTTTCTTTTTGTTTTGGTTTTTGCAGCTTTTCAAAAACATTCAATGCAAGCGAAAATTGAAAAAAACTTGCATCGGATGCTTGATTCATTAAATGGCAAATTAGAAAATGCAAATGATGGTGAAAAAGTATTTTTTCTAAATGAGTTCCTTCGCAATAATGCTGATTTTGATAGAGTAAATTTAATTGATAATTTCAAAAAGGAAATTTTTGGAGAAATCCATAAAATCTTGGATGATTACCATTTGCTTCTCCAATTAAAGCTTAAGTCTGAGAAATTGGAAGCCAAAAGAAACTATTTGATAAAAATCCTTTTTTTGAAATACGCGAACCATGAGAAACAAGGAGCAGAGGAACCAAGTTATGATGAGTTAAAATTCCTTGAAGGAAGAATTGTGGAGACGTACAATAGATTATTAAAGATAATAAAAGAAAATCGAACAGGCGGTTCGAGCGGAAATTGAAAGCCAGTCACGGGTCTTGTTTGGGCAAACCCCGCACCCATCTTTCAATTCCGCTCAACCGCAGCGTTAGCTGACTCGCTCAAAGTCCGACGGTAAGATCGTGACGGGAATATTCTCCTTGGAAGCGACAATGGTTGGGATACTCTTCAATGGATAATTTCCGCGCTCATTGGATTATCATCAACCGCTGGTTTACAACGCCTGTATGCGTCGCAGGATGGGAAATCCTGCGATGGAAGGGTTTCGCATTCAATGGAACAGAGGTCGCTCAAAGTTTTTTTTGGTTTGTTTAGACCATGAATAGTGACTTTGGCAATGGGTAATCAATAATCGAAGCGGATGATGAATAACGAAGCTTTTTTTATTTTCTTGATCAGAAAGAATAAGCTTCCGGTTGCTTCATTTTTAAAAAAGCATTATCATTGAATTCGTATAATAAAATCAGGAGCTAGTTCATTGTGTCTTGCGCAAGCAAGTAAATGAGGTAAAATCATGGTAGAAAAAGAGATATCCAGGTCAAGAGCGCTTGCTGCTAAAGTAATCTTTGCTGCGTTGAAAACAATCAAAGAATCAGGCGGACAATTGCCTGCGCAGGATGTATTAGAAAAAGTCCAAAAAAACGTAGAATTGGATGATTAGGCGAAAGAAAAATATGAAAAACTGGGTATATTCGCTGGGAGTCAATTCTTCACTTTTTCTCTATTGATTGCATTAAAGCTGGGTTTTTATTAAAGAAAAAGGGGCAACAGTATATTACCACCGAAGGCGAAGACGCGCTAAAACTAGGCAAATTAACAAGGAGAAAACAGATTGTACAGGAAACACTTGGACAATTGAAGAACATTCCTATTGAAGAGCGGCTACACTTAATGGAGATTCTGTTGAACTCGCTTAAGCAGGATATTAATAACCTTAAAAAGAAATCCCGCTCCAAATCTGATAAATTTACTGTAGAAACCTTTGATTTAGGGCAGGATATTTTGCCAGACAGAGATATTATTTATGCGGAGCGTGAATTTTAATATGTACGCAACAGGTGGTTTGTATACAAAAAACATTGATGATTTCAAAGAATTCGATTTTTTGAAAATTGAAGATCCTTTGAAGGATGAAGTGTAAAAGGAATTTGTGACTTTTTGAAGTTGAAAGATACAATTTAAAGAACTGAGCAGCTTAATATGAAAACAAAATTAAAAGAGCTTTTTGAAAAACATGGACAAATGATCATTAACCTTATTCTCTTTGTTTCTTTTGCACGTTTTTTTGCCATTCAGGCAATTGAGAGCTACAGAAACAATGAGTTTGGAATAACAGAAGGAATCTGGGTTGTACATAATATTATTCTGACAGTTATTATTCTGATACGCAAAAAACACGTTTCCGTACAAAGCAATTATCTACATCAAACGGTCGCTCTGGCAGCTTTTTTTTCTGGTGCATTTCTTGACTTGAAAATTGCAGCTTCCCATGACTGGCAATTGTATGTTTCAAATATAATTCTCTTTATTTCAGTTATTGCCGGAATGATCACGCTTCTTAATCTGGGAAAAAGCTTTGGAATTCTTATTGCAGTACGCGAAGTTAAAACTAACGGACTTTACTCGATTGTTCGTCATCCAATGTATGGCACAGACATTCTTATGAGATTCGGCATCATCTTCCGACATCCATCAGTATTAAATCTTTTAATAGGAATAATATCAACCCTGATTTATGTCTGGAGAGCCATCCTTGAAGAGCGTTTTCTATCACAGTTCCCTGAATATAAGGAATATATGGAACGTGTCAGATACCGCTTTATTCCAGGCATTTTCTAAGTCGGATGCCATTAATTGAATATCGCCCACCTGGCGGACTATTTATGAAAGGTTAAATAAATCAGGGAATGCAAGATTTCTCCCTTCGATCGAAATGACAGCAAAATATGACCCCTTTTCCGGAATGCACCCACTGGCAACAATGAATCTGAAATAGTTACAAGGCCGTTTGAATTCCCATGCTATTTAATTACCAATATGTGAGAGTACAAAATATGAAATTCCAATTAAGAATTCGTGATGATTATGCTTAAGCTGCTTCGTCTGCTATTCAATCCAGGAGCTTATCTTGACCATAATGCATCAACTCCTGTTCATGAACTTGTTCAAAGACAAATGAATAATATTCTGCAGAATGTCTATGGAAATGCCTCATCGCTGCACACTCAAGGGCGAATTTCGCGTGGACATATCGAAGAATCCAGAAAAACAATTGCCAGCATTCTCAAATGCAATCCGGAAAATATTTATTTTACATCTGGTGGAACAGAAGCCAACAACACCGCACTTAAAGGCACTTTCTTCAAAAAAACAGGCAAACATCTCATTACCGGTAAAATTGAGCATGAATCAATACTGGGCGCCGCCGGGCAGATCGAAGAAATGGGACACAGTGTAACATATCTTCCCGCCACTTCCTATGGACGCGTTAATCCCGAAGAGATTGCCGCAAACATAAGAGCTGAAACATGCCTGATTTCAATCATGCATGCTAATAATGAAACAGGAATAATTCAACCTGTACGTGAAATTTCAGAAATTGCACGAAGTAGAAACATTCCACTGCATATTGATGCCGTACAAAGTTTCGGAAAGATTCCCGTACATGTAAACGAACTTGGTTGCGATTTTCTGACGGTTTCATCCCATAAAATTCAGGGTCCCAAAGGCTGTGGGTTACTTTATTCGAGTGGCAGATATTCCTGGACTCCGCTGATTTTCGGTGGAGAGCAGGAACAACTGCTTAGAGCCGGCACCGAAGGAATTCACCAGATCGCAGGTTTCGCACTCGCTTCAAGCATTGCTGAAAAAAATCGGCAGAAAACATTTCAAAAGCTTTGCCGACTTCGAAAAGTAATTAAATATGGCTGCCGACTGCTATTCCCCAAACTTATTATTAATGAGTCTCAGGAGCGCTGGCAACTTCCCGGAACACTCAATCTGACATTTCCCGAAATAAGTGGAATACGACTGCTCGCAGGGCTGGACTGTTACGGGGTATCTGTTTCCATTGGCTCAGCCTGTACTGCAAATCGAATTGAGCCATCGCATGTTCTTCTTGGCATGGGAATATCTGAAGAATTGGCACTTTCAAGCATAAGAGTCAGCATGGGACCTTCAACAGACATCATTGATGTTCTGTTTTTTCTGTGGGCTCTGAATCAAGTTCTGAAAGGCGATCCAGAAGGATTTTCGTTTATTGATCCGGAACATTTAACAGAAAGCAGAATCTTATCAAACAGTACATATCTTATTGATCTGCGCCTTCCACATGAAAGATTCTTTTCTCCATCGATTCCCGGAGCTCAGAACCTTTCTCATATCGGATTTGAAAAATATATTCCCGGTATTCCGCTGGATAAAGAAGTAGTTCTCATGTGCTCTACCGGCATATTTTCACTCGGCGCCGGATACAGACTTGCAAAAAGCGGACATAGAAATGTTAAAGTTCTTTTCGGAGGCTATTCTGCCTGGCAGGGCCGATATCCTGAACTTCTTCAGAAACTCATTCAAAAACCAACTGCTTCCCATCCTTAGGGCTCGCACATAAATAACTTAAGCAATTTTTTCGGTATCATTACAACTTATGCTTGAATTCACTTATCTTCAAACAATTATCGCATTAAAAAATGCTCATGTTATTCCTGCGCGGGCCCTTAGTACGCAAATTCTTAAATACGGAGGCAAACTTGCATTTTAACTTTGTGGTGGGATGTCATCTCGAAAGAATGTAAGAGATCTCACAAATGCAAGATTTCTCCCTTCGGTCGAAATGACATAGTAGAAACTCTGGAGCTTAAATGAATCAGTTATTAAGATTTGCGGTACTTAGATTTCTGAGGTGATATGAAAAAGTGAATATCACTGATTATTTTTCCTCAATAATTCTTGGGCCTGCGTACAACAGAAGAAAAATTCTTTACATTTTTTCTCTTCTGATAACAGCCTTTCTCGGGTGGCTTGCCGTAACAAACAAGTTCGAATATGAATTGAAAGATCTGATGGGCGACCGCCCCGACCTTCTGGAAAAATACCACGAATCAATACGAACATTTGGTCCGGATGATCAAATTATGATTGCAATTCCAATTGAATCTCTTTCTATCAAGGCGCTTAGCATTGTTTTCAAAATACGCAGGAAGATTGAAGCGCTTTGTGGCGTTCAAAGTGTTTACGATTCTGCCAGAGCAATTGGAATTGAAGATGACAATAAAATTTCATGGCTTGAAATGAGGCCCCGTTATTTGCGGCGTATGATCGAAAGACTACGCACCAGTTCATTTTCCCGGGGATTTCTGATATCGTCTGATGAAAAAGCTCAGGCACTGTTTATAAATTTGAAACAGCTTTCAGCGGTCGAATCACATAATCTTGTAAGATCACTCAGAAAACTTTTAAATGCTGAAATCGGCGAAAACAAATGGTACATGTCCGGATATCCGGTATTTGCGGAAAGATACGTCAGCAGGCTGATTACTGAAAATTCCCGTTTCATATTACTGAGCTTCTGCAGTTCATTGATTCTGGCTTTCTTTTTATTCCGATCAGTTCGAATAACGCTTGCAATTCTTTTCTGCGTAATGCTTCCAACAATCTGGACACATGGAATATTCGCGCTTCTGGGTTATAAAATATCGATTTTTTCCTCTCTTCTGACTCCTATCATAATGTTCATCGCTCTTTCGCTTTCAATTCAATTCATCAATAAATTTATATACATAAGAAACGTTCAGCTTATGCATGAAAGATGTGATTTTCGCAGCATCTCTCTTGCCGCTCTGAAAGAAAATCTTCCGGCAGGATTATTATGCGCTGCTACAACCACAGGAGGATTTATTTCTCAGGTTTTTTCACCGATTCAGGGAATCAGGGCATTTTCAATCTTTTCAGCATTAGGCTGCGGACTGGCTTTCTTTCTGGTTTATATCTTTCTGCCAATTATTCTATCCGGTCTTCCCAAAACGGAAATTAAGACAGATGATCTTATTGAAAATTATTCGGAAAGGAAAGTCGGAAGATTTCTTTTAAGATGGCTGCCCAGTCCTTTTATAATATTAGTCTCGGCATTGATATTTACCGCCGTCACTGGAAGCGGATGTTTTTTTCTGAAATATGGAAAAGAGCCTCTTGAAGCTTTTCCAGAGAATGATTCCCTTGTCACTGCCAATAAATTCGTACAATCAAATTTTCTTATTGGAAGCAGGATGGTTTCGTTTATTCTCGAATCAAAACATGAATCATTTGCCTCAATAAATTCATTCCTTACAATAAGCAAGTTTCATGCTGCTGTTGCGTCAGACCCTGAAGTTGTATCTTTTTCTTCTCCATCTTTACTTGTTGAGGAAATCTGTGGCGAACTGACCGGCTCACATCCTTTTTTTCCGAAAAATCAAGCTGAACTGGAATGCGCACTCAGAATTGCAACCGCTAAAATGCCGGTATTAACCGCAAGCCTTCTGAATATTCCATACCTTGATCAGGCAAGAATCACCGTGAATCTCAAACATGGCGATTCAGTAAGCGTTGAGGAAACAGTACGACGTATTCAAAAAGCTGCTGCTTCAATTGGTGGAAATATGATTCATGTTTCAGCAACAGGCCGTCTCTATCTTTCAGCAATTGTTGAAAATGAAGCTCTGAAAATTCAGATTGCATCCATGAGCACTTCTGTAATAGGAATTTTTCTGCTGATCGGTCTTGCATTCAAAAGCTGGCGTGCATTGTGGATAAGCTTTCTGGTAAATATCCTGCCGATAATATCCTCTCTGGGAGTCATGGGCTGGCTCGGAGTTCACATTGAACCAGCGACTGCGATGGGTCCATGTATCTGTCTCGGAACAATAGTTGACGACACCATTCACGTGTTGTACGCTTTTTTCAGGGATGAGTCAAAAGATCATTCACCTGCGACATGCAGAATCAGAATTATGATAAATTATTCATGGGCAATAGTCTCAGTTTCGATTATTCCAATTCTCGGGCTTGGAATTCTCTGTCTTTCAGACTTCGGACCGACAAAGAATTTCGGCCTCTTTTCTGCAATGACACTTCTCATCGGACTTTTCTATGACCTGCTTCTGACTTGCTCCCTTCTGGCTGTTTCCGGAAAAACGATCAGGCAGAAAGACCTGATTAAAACAAATACTAATACTGATTCATAGATTTTTGATATTTGCGCAATACAATACAAGACAACACAAGACAAGAAAAGATTTTTGTCCGCAGATTTCAAGATTTCAAGAGTTAAAGATTAAAGATTTTTGGTATCTGCTCAATAATTAGGGGTATTTTGCTCACTTGTCATCTCGAACGAATGTGAGAGATCTCTTATCTTTAAATCTTAATCTGCAAAATCTGCGTAATCTGCGGACAGCTTTTTCTTTTATCTTATAATGATTCAGAAGATTGACGATCAGCGGTTTGTACGCGAAATTTCTGAAATCAGTGATTCTAGTACAAGGTCATCCATTCCTGTGTTGAGGAACGTTTTAACTGCTTCTTCGGGTGAACAGACTATCGGTTCTCCGGGACCATTGAATGAAGTATTTAACAGAACAGGAATTCCACATAGCTTTTCAAATTCTTCGAGAAGAGATGTGAAAAGTGGATCAATATTCCGATCAATCGTCTGCACTCTGGCAGTGCCATCGACGTGAGTCACCGCCCTGAGTTTTTCCTGCCACTCCGGACGGACTTTCATTATAAGAAGCATGTAAGGAGATGAATCTGCAGGCATTTCGAAAAATTCTGATGCTCTGTGAAGTGGTACAACAGGCGCGAACGGACGAAAAGATTCGCGTTTTTTTACAGCATTGTTCAGATGATCTTTTGTTGCAGCAAAGCGCGGGTCAGTAAGAATACTTCTGTTCCCAAGCGCTCTCGGACCAACTTCCATTTTTCCACGAAACCATCCCATTATTCTTCCGCGTGCCAGGCGTGCCGCAGCTTCTTTGCAAAGATTCTGAGGCTGCGAATAAGATATTCCTGCACCTGAGAAAGCCTTTTCGCAATCTCTGCCAGAAAATGAAGGACCGAGATAGGGAGAAAATTCTCCCTGTTCTCTGGGGCATCCAAGATTATTGTGAGCATGGTATAGAGCGGCTCCCAGAGCTGTACCACCATCGTTTGCCGCTGGCTGAATAAACATTTTTTCAAAAATTCCGTCTGAAAGTGCCCTCGTATTGCTGTATCCATTCAGAGCAACTCCGCCAGCATAGCACAGGTTTTTCTCAGATGTTTTTTTGGCAATTCCATGAGTAAGATGTACAAAAACTTTGTCAGCAAGATTCTGAAGCCCTCTGGCAATATCAGCATGTTTCTGCAAAAGAGGCTCTTTCTTTTCTCTCTTCTTTCCAAAACGGTTGAGAAACTTTTTGCTGACCCAGTTTTCATGAACCCATGGAAGGTAAGGGAATGAGAAATATTCCGGACGAATTTCATATCTGCCATCAGGAAGATACTTTACCAGATCACTCATGTCAAAAATCGGATTCTCATTTCCATAGGCAGCCAGACCCATAACTTTTCCCTCGCCCTCATAAATTGAAAAGCCGAGGTGATCTGTTACTGCCGAATATACTGCGCCAATAGAATGTGGAAACATAATTCGATCAGGAGCGTTTATTCTGAGACCTTCGCCCTTTGCCATGAGAACTGAATCGAATTCCCCAAGCGCATCAGAAGTAAGAATTGCCGAGCTTTCGAAACCAGAGCAATAAAAAGCCGAGGCAGCATGAGCAAGGTGATGTGGAACTGAGTGCCACTTTAGGTTTCTATTGCATTTATAGCGCGAAATTATTTTGTTGCGCAAGTTTCCGGATTTCCAGGCATTTTCATACCTGCGGCGGTCAAAAAGCATGTTGAGACTTTTTGGAAGATAGCGCCAGATATAAGAAATGTACATTGTTAAAAGAAGCGTCGTATCGTAATTAATTACAATATGATCAATATCGCTGAATGACATTCCAAGAAATTCAATTCCGGCATCTATTGCTTCATACGGAAATGCCCGGCTGTGCTTTACTCTGTCAAAACGCTCCTGTTCAGCCGCAAATAAAATCTTTCCGCCCTGAAGAATAGCAATTCCAGAATCATGACTAAACACCCCAAGTCCAAGTATCACAGGCTGCTGCATAATCCCTCTTTTTAGAGAGGGGGCACGCGCCCCCTCTCGTCGGTCGAACAAGTTCGACCGCCTCACTCCCCGCGGTCGGACACTTTGTGTCCTCCGCCTTCGAACAAGTTCGACCGACGCACTCCCCGCGGTCGGACACTTTGTGTCCTCCGCCTTCGAACAAGTTCGACCGCCTCACTCCCCGCGGTCGGACACTTTGTGTCCTCCGCTGTCGAACAAGTTCGACCGACGCACTCCCCGCGGTCGGACACTTTGTGTCCTCCGCTGTCGAACAAGTTCGACCGACGCACTCCCCGCGGTCGGACACTTTGTGTCCTCCGCCTTCGAACAAGTTCGACCGCCTCACTCCCCGCGGTCGGACACTTTGTGTCCTCCGCTGTCGAACAAGTTCGACCGACGCACTCCCCGCGGTCGGACAAGTTCGACTGACGCACTCTAATTAATACATAATTTGATTTGAGAAATCTGGGAGTATTATACAGAAATTATTAAAAATCTGCGACGAGAATTATTATATTGCCATTAATTCAATAATTCTCAATATGGAATTCTCTTGACGCATTGAGCATATAATTGTTAGAATTCTAGAATGTGGTATGTTTCCATACAAAAAAATTCCAGGAGAAAAAAATGAAAAAACTTCAGATTTTTGGAATCCTGTTACTTTGCTTAGTTACCTCTTTTTATCATGTTGATATCGTTGCAGCAGATTCGGACATCTCTGATGCGAACAGCGTTTACTTCAGTGAAATCCGTAGACTGGCTTATGATGGTTACGGAGACGTAGATTACTGGTCGAAACAGACTAAGCTTCTCGCCTTCAGATCTGCTGTACATCTAACTTCACTGGCAATTTCCATAAACAAAGATCGTGATCACGGAGCTGCCCGCATCATAAAGTTCAAACAGATTGTTGAATTAAATAAGATAATGATAAAACAGGCTGAAAGGTTTGCATTTGATGGTTATGGTGATCTTGATTATTGGAGCAAACGTACAAAACAGTTTGCTACAGAGCTGGTAATTCATACTTCAAATATCGCAAGTCTTTGTGACCGTCCGATGCTCAATGCCATTACAAGCAGACTGACATCTTTAATCAAGTCCGCTCAAACTTCAGCTTTTGAAGGATATGGAAGCATCGACTATTGGAGCAGAAGCTGCAAACAACTTGCTACCAGAGCAGTTTCGCTTCTTGGCGAAATCTCAACAGAACTTGCCACGGCTTGCGTTCAATAATAAGGAATACTGCGTAAATTTACTACATTCATTTTAACAATCAAAAGTAAGCTCAAAGATCAGAAAGTATATTCTTTTCTGATCTTTGAGCTTGTTTAGATATGATTTGTTCTTGAAATTTAACAGCGATTATGATCTTCAAAATTGACCTTCTGGTTGTGAATCTTTTCACGGACCTATAATTATGCAAGATACTACCGTTTTATTTTAAGGTATGATAATATATATGTAAGAGTTCTTTTCCATGTGATTTTGTCTCAATCATGCTGATAGAATAGCTAAAATGCTCACAGCAAAAGGAAAAGCGAGATTGCGGTTTCACTTTGTCTGATTGAAATAATTGAAATTATGGAAAAGGAAGTGACTTATGTTCAAAAAATGGTTTAAATTAAGAGAGTTTTCTTTTATTGCAAACCCGTATGGAAATATTTTATGTTGAGAAAAATTTCGCTTTTCTCTGATCTGAATGATACAGAGATTTTAGAAATTGAGCAAATCCTTTCAAGGAAAGAATATTCCCCTGGAGAAGTAGTCTTTCACGAAGGTACAAACTCAAGAGACCTTTATATTATTGAATCCGGACAAATCGAAATACTTGTTCGTGATGTTCTTATGATTCCCAAAACTATTGCGGTTCTCAAAAAAGGGGAGTTTTTCGGGGAAATGGCAATCCTTGACCCCGCAGCACTTCGATCTGCTACCGCAAGAGCACTTACAGCATGTGTATTATTTTTAATACCATTTACGAAATTTAATGCCCTTCTGCATGGAGATTCGAATTTAAGCAAAAGCATTAATGCAAAGATGATGAAAGCTCTTAGTTTGAGGCTTCGCGAAACCACAAAAAAAGCTGCGACTCTTATCGAATCTGAAAAAGACTCTGACACCAAAATAATAACTATTGCGTCACCACGCAGTGGTGCCGGGAAAACGACCCTTGCGGTTACAATGGCACAGATTCTTTCAAGGGAAATTCCGAAAAAAACTCTTCTTATCGATTTAGACATATTTTTCTCAGATGCAACTTTTCTGCTGGGAATTCATTCAGATAAATCGATATGCAACTTCATTTCTGAACTGAACAGAGGGGCTAAATTAGCTCAACTTTCAAGCTACATGATCAATCTGAGCGACAATTTATATGTACTGCCTGCTCCCAAAAGCATTCTTGAAACCGAAGAAATCACTCCAGACAGTTTTTCACTTCTGATTAACACTCTCAAAGAGCACTTTGATTACATAATCCTGGATACAGATGGCGGAATCAGTGACCTTATTCTCAGCGCAATTGAGTCTTCAGATCTTACTGTTTTTCTGATCGACAAAGTTGATTTTCTGAGTGTGAAAAACAGCGTAAGGTATTTTCACGCGCTTTCCAGGTTTAATTTTTCAGAAGACAAGATTTCCATATTTCTTACAAGAATGATTGAAGAAATTCGCCCTGAATCATTTCCTAAAATTAATAAATTCTCAATAAGCGGCATTCTCCCGGGAATCCCTGAAAAAATAACTGATTACGGAAAGACTTTGTACCAATTATTTCCCTGCGACAAATATTGTTTTGCTGTTAGGGAAATAATTCAGAGACTTCTGAAAGAAAACCTCACTCATGCTCCAACTTCAAAAAAAACTCTTTCACAGTATCTTTCAAGTTCAGTCATTCCAAAAGATGCTACGTTTCTCAGTGTCCCAGGATGTGAAACAATGCTTGAGACACCCACTCTCTCTATTCCAGACACAAGCCTCAATGTTCTTCTTCACGATGCGAAAAATCTTATGATACAAGGTTACAGAGAAGAGGCACAGGCAAAAATAAGAAATCTTCTTTATTTCTGCAACGACTCTCCCAAGCTGTATCAGCTGCTCGGAGAAACCCTTTCAATCGGCGGCAATTTCTCTGAAGCGACAATTGTTATGAAGAAAACTCTTGAGCTTGACCCCGGAAATCATCTTGCAATGGGCATTCTTGGACAAATTACCTTTGACAGAAAACTTATCGGAAAAGCAATTTCCACTGTCAGCGATAAAATTGCACGAAACCCCAATTTTCCTGATCTTCACAACGATCTCGGTCGGTTATACCTGATTGAACAGAAAAATCAGGAATCAATAAAAGCATTTCGGAAAGCGCTTGAGCACAACCCGGGATTCGTTGAAGCGCGTATCAATCTTGCAATTTCTCTTGCTGAAAACAATGAGTTTGATTCTGCAATACACGAACTGAACTGTATTGGAAGTAAGGGAGTCCGGGTCTGGTATCTGATTGGTTGCTTCCAGCACATATTGGGAAACTTTCCTGAGGCTTATGAATCTTTTAACAATGCCGCAAGACACAAACCCGACTATATTGATCTACAGGAGCGTCTTGCAAAGCTTCAGAATTATATTAACCAGATTGAAACGCTCATTTCAATGCATATCAAAAACATAGAGACGAATTCCGGCTTCCCTGATCTTCACTTCAATCTTGCAAATCTGTATCTTGCAATAGGAAAAAAAGATGAAGCAGAGTTATCTCTAATGGAGGCTTTGAGGCTTTATCCAGGATACAAAGATGCCAGGGAAAAACTCGACATACTTCAAGGTCATGCAAAAAAACAGGCTGCGCGTTCAAATGAAAAAAAAGCTCCACTGGTATGAGCAACCCCATCTGCTGAATTAATCTGCTGATTTTTCATGAAGCCCCACCGCATTAATTGATCTTTCAATCATTTATGCTTTTCTCTGTAATTTCTCTCTTTGAGCCTCTGCGCCTTTTCGCAATTCTTTTCTTGGAAGTCGGCCCGAAGAGCGCTAAGTATGCGAAATCATAATAATAATTGAACAAATTGCTGTGTTAACTTTGAGGTAACCTGCCAGCTCGAACGAATGTGAGAGATTTCATAAAAGCAAGATTTCTCCCTTCGTTGAAATGACAAAGTTTAATGACCCATTTATTACGATTTGCTGTACTAAGTTATTGTATATCAAGCGTTTGACTTAATGTAATATATTTTGTAATATGTCCGCTGGGATAATTAATTGAAGTGTGACCAGCAGAGAATGGACAATGCCGTATAAAGCTGTAGTAATAGGAACTTCCGCAGGCGGGAACAGTGCTATTTCTGTAATTTTGAATTCTCTGCCTGAAAGCTTTGATCTTCCGATATTTGTTGTTCAGCATATTTCATGCGATTATGATGAACTGATTCTGAATATAATTCAGAAAAGCTGTAAACTGCCTGTCAAAGAGGCAGAAGATAAATGTATCATTCAAAAGGGAACAGTATATTTTGCACCAGCCTGTTATCACACTTTCATTGAAAATGAGCTTTACACAGGGTTATCTGTGGATGATCCAGTAAAATATGCCCGTCCGTCAATTGATGTTCTTTTTGAAAGTGCAGCACGTGTTTATGGAAAACACCTCATCGGAGTTATTCTTACCGGAGCCAACGATGACGGCACTGACGGAATGAAATCAATTAAAAAATCGGGAGGATATACAATTGTTCAGGATCCTGCTACTGCAGAGTTTCCAACAATGCCTCAAAGCGCTGTCAGCAATGTTAAGATTGACATCATCTGTCCACTCGAATCAATAGTACATGAAATACTGAAAAAGATAAAATGAATCAAGCCTTTGCCAATTACAGTATCTCCTTCCAAAGGAATATCAGACAATGAGTGAAAACAAAAAATTCAACATTCTTCTTGTAGATGACCGCCCGGAAAATCTGATCGCGCTTGAAAACCTTCTTGATCATCCGGAATACAACCTTGTCAAAGCACACTCAGGGAACGAAGCATTGAATCAGCTCTTGAATAATGACTTCTGTCTGGTGCTTCTTGATGTTCAGATGCCGGAAATGGACGGCTATGAAGTTGCTACGCTTATGAAAAACAGCGAACGTACAAAAACTATTCCGATTATCTTTATTTCTGCCATCTTCAAAGAATTTGAACATATTTTCAAAGGATATCAGGCTGGTGCCGTTGATTTCCTCGCAAAACCAATTGTTTCAGAGATTTTAAAAAATAAGGTCGCAATATTTGTCGATCTTTACCGCAAAAGAAAATTACTTGAAGATGAGGTTGCACAAAGGAAATTAATTGAAGAGGAACTGAAAGCACATAGAGATCTTCTTAATGAGAAAGTAATCGAAAGAACCAGGGAATTATTATCAATCAACAGTAAACTTCTGGATGAAATTGAAATACGAACTAAAACAGAAGGGAATCTTCTGGAAACAAACAGGCTTCTTCAGGAATCAATGAAACGTGCAGTCACTCTTGCACAGGAAGCAGAACAGGCAAACCGCGCAAAGACTGAATTTCTGGCAAATATGAGCCACGAAATTCGAACCCCGTTAAACGGAGTAATCGGAATGACGAGCCTTCTGCTTGATACACAGCTGAACAGCGACCAGAAGCAGATGCTCAAATCTGTTCGATCATCCGGAGAGCTTCTCCTGCAGATAATTAATGACATTCTTGATATTTCAAAAATAGAAGCCGGAAAACTTCTGCTGGAAAATGCCGAATTCAATCTTTACGAATTAATCGAAAACTCGGTAGACATGATCTCAGAACAGGCTATTCAAAAAAACCTTGAAACATCGCTCATTATTGATCCCAATATTCCGGAATTTGTTTCAGGCGACCCGACAAGGCTGAGGCAGATTCTGATGAATCTGCTGTCTAATGCACTCAAATTTACCAATTCAGGTGAAATATCCTGTGAAGCAAAACTGGTAAAGTGCTCTTTTGATAAACTTAAAGTGAGATTTGAAATTACTGATACCGGAATCGGGATACCTCTGGAAGATCAGTTGAAACTTTTCAAGCCTTTTGTACAAGCCGACTCATCGACTTCAAGAAAGTTTGGCGGTACCGGACTTGGATTATCTATCTGCAAGAAAATCATTTCTAAAATGGAGGGAAGAATTGGCCTTGAAAGCATTCCAGGAAAAGGAACAACCTTCTGGTTTGAAATTTCTCTCAATATAAATACAAGCTCCGTTCATGAAAAAAGATTCCAACTGAATACAACTGAAAAAAACCTGTTAATTCTTGAAACAAATCTGAACACAAAAAAAGCTCTTGAAAAATACCTCAGCTCAATGAATATGAGTGCTGTTTTTGTCAATACTAATTCAGAAATGCTGAGTTGCTTTTCCGAGTCGCTCAAAAACAATAAGAAATTTGATGCTGTAATCATTGATCAGGCCATGGGCGGCGAAAGTGGAATAGAACTGGATTTTCCGAAAAATGTTCCGGTTATTCTTTCAGCTTCAATCAAATGCAGAAAAGACAATGAAGAATTCTTCCAGAAGAATCCGGCTTCAATGTTTCTTTCAAAGCCTATTAAGCCACTCTATCTGGTTTCAGCATTGAAAAACATTTTTCAGCAGGGGAAATCATCTGAAGGGAAATCAGAACGTAACTTTGCGGCCGACCAGTATAAATGCAGGGTTTTGCTTACGGAAGACAATAAGATCAATCAGAATGTGGCAGTGAAAATGCTTATGAAATTCGGAATAAACCCCGACATTGCAAACAACGGCTCTGAGGCAGTTAAGGCTGCCTTGCAGAGTGATTATGATCTCGTGTTCATGGATTGTCAGATGCCAGAAATGGACGGCTATGAAGTGACGAGAATAATCAGAGAAAATGAGAGAAAATCTGGCAAAAAGAAACTGCCGATTATTGCAATGACAGCGCATTCTTTCCAGGGAGAGCGCGAAAAATGCTTCCAAGCAGGAATGGATGATTTCATCTCAAAACCAGTCAGATTGGAAGACATTTCCTTTCTATTAAATAAGTGGCTTTCTGAAATGAAAATTCCCTCAGTTACATCCGAAGTTATAAATTCTCCGGACAGCACGTTGCCTGCAAATGTTACTCCTGAAGACAGCGGCTTTCTTCCAAAAACGGTAAAGAGGTGGAAAGATCTTGCAAAAGCTCTTGGCGCAAATGACACCATTGAACTCCTCGACATATTTTTTACCACCTCAATGGAAAACATCGAAAGAATTGCAGCAGCATGGAAATCAAGAGATATCAAACTACTTGACCGGGAAACTCATAATTTTAAAGGCTCATGCGCAAATATGGGAATGGAAAAGCTCATGGAACTGTGTAAAAAACTTGAAAAACACCATTCGGTTGAAGACGCTGAAAAATCTTTTCCAGACTCACTGATTGCTGAAATGAAAACGTACTTCAATATTCTTCATGAAGAATTTCTAAAATTGAAATCTGATATCGTGAACTGGTAGCCATGAAAAAGAATAATGTTTCATCACACGCACTTTTTATTTGTACTTTAGCATTTATTGTTCTGCAGATTCCATTTCTTTATGCAAAAGGAATGATTGCTACACCTTCTGAACCAATAGCAAAGGAAGGCGAGCAGGAGATTCTTATCAAAAAAGAAGTCCTGAAATTTCTCGGAGATAATCAAAACAAAAAAGCTGGCGAAGGGTATCTTTTCCTCGCGAAACATCACATAGAAATGAAAGACACGGAAAAAGCGATGGAAATACTGAGAACTCTGGTTGATGCACAAAGTATCGATCAAAAATTCCGCTGGGAAGGTCAGCTTCTCATCGCCGAAATTCACGAGAAAAACAAAGACTATGAAAAAGCCGAAAGAGAATTAAACAGACTCATTTCATGGAAGCCTTCGCGGGAATGGCTTGTTAAAGCCAAGATTGCACGTGCCAAAATTCTCGGACGCGGAATGACAAAAATTGATGATCTGTTTAAAGCATTTCACAAATATTTTTCAAAATTCCCCGAACTTCCCGAACTGGAAGAGATGCAGTATTTGATTGGATTTGAACGGGGCTATGAACTTGAAATCGCAATGCATGGCCTCCTGGCATGGGAAGAAATTTCACTTTTCCCTGAAAAAGAAGCTTCTGATCTGGCAAGGCTGAACCGCGCAATTTTCATGGCCTACGACTTGCAGGAACATGTTAAAGGGCAGAAAATATTGTGGGAAATCAGACGTCCACTTGAATCTGACGCCGCGGTGAACTCACTGTTTGTTGGTGCTTCTATCCTTCAGTACTACATTCCAAACGCTGATTTGAAAACAGCAAAATCATATTATGAAGAATTCATCCGGAAAACTAATGATTTAAATGGCTGGCGTGCCGGACATCTTTTACTTGGCACCCTTCTGTCAGATTCAATGAACGATCACAAAGCGGCAATGAATGTTTTTGAATCGCTGGCAAGCATTCCGCTTCGACTTGTTGCCACTCCGTCAATCTCTCTTGCAAAGAGACGCGAGATAGAAATTGAGAATCTTGAATGGGAAAAACTCGCACTGAAAATGACTGGATATACCGCCGAATATAAACTTCATGATCTCGACAGAGCCAGACTGCTGTACCAGAAAGCAGCTGAAATTGAAAAAAGCAGACTTGATAAAAGCGGCGGAGAAATGGACTACTGGCTGCCACCGGCACTTTTGCGCACAGAGCCGATTTTAACTCAGCCTGAATCGACTTTCGATAAAGCTTACGAGAAATACAGATCCAGAGATACAAATTCCGCAATCAAATTATTTGAAAATTTCATTGCCAGTTATCCAAATCATGAACTGTGTCGTGAAGCACTTTTCAGACTTGCTTTCATTACCGAAAACGATCGTAAGGATCTCGACAAAGCAATCGACTTGTACAACCAGTGTATATCCAAAGCTGTGCCTCATAAATCTGCCTGGCATCTTGATAAAATGTATGACTTTGGAAGAGTTGACGAGGTACGTTACCGCCTTGGCAATCTTAAACTAATTCACAGAAAAGACCCGCTTGGAGCAGTGAAAGATTTTAACGCTCTTCTGGAAATCCATCCGGAAAGCTCATGGGCAGAGCAGGCTCTTAAAGATACAATTATTATTCAGCGGGAAACTCTTCTGAACGAAGTTGAAGCACAGAAATCAATCATCCGCTATGTTGAACTATTCCCTGAAACAAAAACTGCCCAGGATTACCGCAAAGAACTCTATGACGCTTTTGTAAAGCAGAATGAGCCTGAAAAAGCATTAAAAATACTGCGCGAATATCTTGATAATGCATCACCCGACGAAAAAGATTTTCTGAAACTGAAAAAGGAAATGCGTGACCTTTCACTCAAGCTATCTGAGAAGAAAATCCGTGAGAAAATAGAAGAAGCTGCTCCGATTGATCAGGGAATTCTATATCAGGATCTCCTGCCTGTTCTCGCGCTCGCAACCTCACCGGCGCTGGTAGAAGAATTTGTTAAAGAAATTGAAAAAGCTCAAATTACAGACGATCTTCGATGGAACATTACATATCAGGCCGCTGTTGAGCTTTACGGAGAATTTCCAGATAAAGCAGCAGAACTTTTCAAAAAGCTTGCTGAAACATCTTCTGGTACAACCAAACTTATCTGCCTGCTTACCCTCGGAAACCTTGCTTACAGAGTCGAAAAATCAGTTGATAATTCAATAAAATATTACGAAGCTGCGGCGTCTCTGTCTAACAGAATTGATCCTCTTCTGGAAACGCCACTTTACCGGCTTGGAAGGCTTTACCTGGCGCAAAAAGACGGTATAAAAGCCGTCGAAAAACTTACAGAATTCACAAGAAATTTTCCGACGAGCCGTTTCATTGCAAAAGCATGGTTAAGCCTTGGTGACGCTTATCTTGCAATGCATCAACCAGTTCAGGCAAAAAGGTTTTTTCAGAGAGTTGTACGAATTTCCCCGGCACTTGCAGACAAAGCAAGAGAAAAACTCGAAAAACTTCCAGAGGCAGCAAGTACAGATGAATGGTTGAAAAACCGTTCAGAAACAATAAAATCTGAGAAAGCCTCAGCTTCAGCGATGCTTCCTTCGTATTCATCACCTGAAAAAAACGCCAGACCAACTACTTCAGAAGAAACAAAAACCATTTCGGCAACTGAATCGGCAGCACTGTTTGCAACTCTTTCACCAGAAGAACTCAAACAGAAATATAACGAAGCCATTTCAGAACCGAAACCTGATTCCGACAAAATTAATGCTATTCTTATTGCCATCATGAAAGGGAAAAACGATCAGAATCTTACTGAACGTTCAATGCGCATCTTTATTTCCTGGATGCTTTTCAGAAAACCTGATTACGTAAATTTCGTAAATATTGCGAAGGAAATTCTTACTTTGAAGAACTACGCACCTGAGTTTTCTGAACTTCTTTTCAGAACTGCCCAGGTACAAGACCGGCATCTGAGTAAATACGAAGAGGCAAACAAAGAATATTTTGAATATCTCTCTTACTTCCCCAACGGAAAAAGAATTCTCGAAATCAGAGAACGGATTCCGCAAGTATACGAACTTCTCAAAGACAAGAAGAACGCACTGAGGTTCTACGAAAAACTTATTGCGGACGATTCTGTTCCTCAGGTGGCAAAAGTTGATGCATGTCTAAGAAAATCAATGCTTGAGGAAAAGAATGAAGAGAAGGAAGAGGCAATAAAAACTCTTCAGGGCGCACTGGCATACGACTCTGAAAGGAAACCCGAAATTTACCTCAGACTTGAAAGACTTACTGAAGATACTGAAAATATAAAACTTGCTCTCGAAACTCCTGGAAACGAAGCTGCAAGGTTTTCAGCTTTCAAAAGGCTGATCAGAAAGGCAGAAAAAGACAATAATTACGATGCAGCAACGGATCTGATAAAAAAATACCGCAGCGAATTCAAAGAACCGGAAAACTCAATCTGGATAGACAAAAAAATGGAAGATCTCGGAAAACGGGGTGAAATGACTTCCATTGAAGATAATCTTGAGCAGAATCCGGAAGATCCTGAAACACCACAGCGCCTTTTCAGACTTGCACACATGGTCGAAGGGCTCGAAGACACAAAATATCGGTCGTCCGATTTGTTTTATGAAATTACACTTGTTTATCCGCGCTCTGAATTTTTCAGAGAAAGCAAAATTCGTGCGGAAAACACAAAAGCAATCAAAAAGATCACCGCTTTAAACGATCAGTTTAAAGAGGGCGTTAAGAGTGATGATGGCGACGAACTTCTACTTGAAAGAGCAAGACTCTATGAGAATGCGCTTTCAGATTTCAACCACGCACAAGAAGACTATGAGGCGCTTTTAAAACTTTATCCTGATTCCCCCAGACAGGGTGAAGCTTACCTTGGACTTGGCGAGATTTCATTAAAACAGGATAAAGACCCGGATACAGCATTATCACTCTGGGAAAAAGGCCTGCAAGTTACGACCAGCCCGGAATACAGATCAGAATTACTCAACAGAATAAGCAATCTGAAAGACTTTGCAGAAACTGTCTTTGTTAAGGAAGACATTTCTGACATATTAAATCATTACAAAAAATGTGAAAATATCATATTCAGAGTGTGGCGGGTAGATGAAAACTACGCTTATGCTCTGGGACTTGTAATGACTGCACTTGAGTATCCGGCACTAAAACCACTGAAAGCAAGATTGTACTATCTTGCGGGGCGCATTTACGAAGATATGGAACGATATCCGACTGCTTTTTCCTATTATGAAAGGTCGCTGCGAAGCTATGTACATAAAGGACTGAGAAAAGACCTGGTATTATACCGGATGGCCCGTCTCAGAAGACTTCAGAAAATGACTGTTGAATCAGAAGAGCTTTTCAAAGCTCTTATAAACAGATATCCTGCAAGCCGGTACTGCAGATCTGCGCTTTACACACTTTATAAAAGTGAACTTGAGAAGAAGAATCTTTCGCAGGCGCATTATTATCTCACCAGACTTCTTGAGTTTAAATCAATTTTCCCGAGACACAGAGAGTTCCTTGCAGTAAAAGAAAAAACAATCTCATCTGAAATAAACATTGGAAAAATGAGAGAACTGAGCAGCACATCGAAATCAGGAGACGCCACTTTCAAATATTTCGAAGGCAAAATTCTCGAAAATGACATAGGAGATCTCGACAAAGCAATTGAAGCATATCAGGAATTCCTGAAAACAGATCCGCCTTTGTCTAAAGCACGCGATATAATGATGAAGCTGTCTGATCTGGCGGAAAGAAAAAAGGATTATGTTAAATCGATCTATTTCCTTGATGTTCTGAGAAAATCGAAAAAACCTTCTGCTGAAGACCTTGATCTCATACTTAAAATAGGTTCTCTAGTTGAGGACAAGCTTGCCAATCCAGAACTTACGAAGTTGTTTTATGAAAACATTGAAATTGATTATCGGGATGTTAAGAATGTGAAAAAGTTTGCTCAAAGCAAGCTCAGACGAATGGAAGAGGCTAAAATGGCAAAGGTTGAAACCGCTGCCAGAAAGAAAGCTGTAAAACGTGAATATACTGAAGAAGACGAAGAAGTACTTACACAGATCGAAGAAATTATCAAAGTTCAGGTTGATGAAAAGCAGGATTTCATAAAGGCCGAACGCGAACTTCTTGCTTTGTGGGATGAAAATCCGCAGTCGATTACAACTTTTGAATTGCTTAAAGCTCTTGTAAAGCTCAACGAAGACCAGCTCATGGACCCGCAGAAAGCGGCTGAATATTACGAACGATGGCTGACAGAGAACCCCGGAGATTCGGCAACCGACGATGTTACCATGGAATTGTATGACCTGTACATGGAGAAACTTCAGGACGGCAGAAAGGCAAGAACTCTTCTCGAAAATTATATCCGCCGCAACCCGACATCACCACTTGTTCTGGAAGCAGAATTCAAGCTTGCTATGGCTAATGAAATTCTTGAACGAAACTTCGACGAAGCAAGAAGAGCATATCAGAGAATCATCGACACAAAGCGCAACGAACCGATTGTACACGAAAGTTATTTCCGCATGGCATTCGTACTTCGTGAAGGTTTCTCTGATCACGACGGTGCAATAGCAACCTGGGAAGAGATGAACAACCTTTTCTACAACAATAAATTCGCACCAGATGCTCAGTATGCAATCGCATATACTTACGAAGTTTACAAACGCGATTATGCAAAAGCAAGGGAAACGTATGAAAAATTCCTGAACATGTACCCGAACTCACCGCTGCAAAACCAGGTCCGTGAAGCTATCATCCGCATTCAGAATAAATAAGCATGACACCCAACATCGAAAAATATGATTCAAAAATTGGACACTGTAAGAAAATAGCCGATCGGTATTGTGAAAATACGTGATCTGTTGTCATCTCGACCGAGGGGAGAGATCTCTTAAGGGTAAACAGATTTCTCCCTTTGGTCGAAATGACAGCAAAACATTTAACACTTGCTACGAATTATTGAGTAGTTACATAATTTCAGCGTATTTGCTGCAATGTCAAAAATTATTGAGAATAAGACAAAAAGATTTTCTGGAGGCGTGGTATGAATTCTTCGAAGCTTAATGCGGGGGAAATGGTTAAGGATGTACGTTTTTCCAAAGGGAATATTGTTGTCGATCTTATGGATGGAAGGACTATTTCGGCACCATTAGCGTGGTATCCCAGACTGCTTCATGCAACTCCAGAGCAGAGGAAGAACTGGCAAATAGCAGGCGCAGGTTTTGGTATTCGCTGGGAAGACATTGATGAAGATCTTTCAACCGAAGGCTTACTAAGAGGTGCGCCCGCGCCACGCAAACTGATGACAAAAGCAGCATGAAAAAAATAATACTTGTATTGTTGTTTGTATTGGTTTCTTTTACGGTGGCATATTCTCAGGATGAGGAGGCTTCGTCGCCCAATTCCATTCCAACGGCTTTTCCTTCCTGGATGGACAAAGTCGAGTTTCAGAGTTCATCTGAGAATGAACTTTTCCAGCCTTTAACTCCTGTTGATCCTGAAACGGAAAAAACTCAGAAGGATAATAAAAAATCTGGCAATGGAAAAATTTCCGGAATCTCTTTTATTAAAAATAGAATTAATCAGATAAAGAATCTTAAGAATTTAGAGACAACCACTGAAAAAGAAGAAAAGACTGAAGAAAAAACTCCAAATAATGAAAAAGACACTCCGGTTCAAACATTGCCTGATATTTTTTCTAATCAGGTTGTTTCAGATGGTACAGTAGACAACATTAACAAACTCATCTCAATGCTGACAGCGGGAAAAATAGGCAATCTCCTGCCCACCAAGGGGAAGAACACCAATCTGAATCAAGAAAACAATGGAATTCCGAAGCGCTTTTATCGGCCAACCCCGATGAAATCAATTTATCTTGAAATGAAAGATAACGAAAACGCTGAAGAATAATTTTATTTTTCATTTTTTTTAATAAATTATCACATCACCTATTGCTAAAATTGTTATTTGTTATTATACTCGCAAAAGTGTTTTGTATAGTTCACCTTCTCAGGAGGAAATATGTCAGGTCATAATAAGTGGGCCAAGGTCAAACACGTAAAAGGCAAATTGGACGCCATCAAAGGCAGAACTTTTACGAAGATCATCAAAGAAATTACTATTGCCGCGAAAAACGGTGGTGGTGAAGCTGATAGCAATCCCAGACTGCGCAGCGCTATTCAGGCAGCCAAAGACGCTAACATGCCCAAGGACAACGTCGAAAGAGCCATTAAAAAGGGTACAGGCGAGTTGGAGGGAGTCTCCTATGAAGAGGTGACTTACGAAGGATACGCTCAGGGCGGCGTTGCTGTAATCGTCAGATGCCTGACCGACAACCGTAACCGTACAGTAGCTGAAGTCAATAAGATTTTCAGCAAAGGCGGAGGCAACATGGGAACACCAGGTTGCGTCTCTTTCATGTTTGAAAACAAAGGTTATCTCTTCTTTTCGAAGGAAGATAATCCAAAGTTGACTGAAGATGCCCTCATGGAACTTATTATTGACGCTGGCGCCGAAGACATGAAAGTTCTCGACGACGGTTTTGAAGTCACATGCGTTCACTCAGATTATCTGGATGTCAGAGCAAAATTAGAAGCAAAAAGCCTGAAAGTATCAGAAGGCAAAGTTACAATGCTTCCGAAAATAACCGTCAAAGTCACCGGTCCGGATTGCGGAAAGGTTCTCAGACTTATCGACGCTATCGAAGAAAACGACGACGTCCAGGATTGTTACTACAACTACGAAATATCCGACGAAGATATGGAAAAATATTCGGCTGAAGTCTGATAACTTCTGTTTCCGAATTCCCGGTTCTGAGTTTTCAGTTTTCTGGAAAACATCGGAACCGGGAGTATTTTTCTGAAAGCTGAATATGATTGAATTCATTGAGGGAATCCTAAAAACCCGCCTTCCGCACAAAGTCGTAATCGAAAAACACGGAATTGGAATTGAGATTTTTGTATCACTGAATTCCTACCGCGAACTTTCTGATTGTGAATCACGCAGTGTTACACTTCTTACACATCTGCACTGGCGCGAAGACGGACCACAGCTTTTCGGCTTCACAAAAGAAGACGAGCGCTCGCTTTTCAGATTGCTCAACAGGGTCAGCAAAGTGGGTCCGAAGCTTGCCGTAAATATTCTTTCTGCTGCTTCACCTGAAAAACTTGCCGAACTCATTCTGGCAGATGACTCCCGGGCATTGACATCCTTTAAAGGCATAGGCCCCAAGCTCGCATCGAGGCTGATTCTTGAATTGAAAGAACCTCTCTCGCAAATGGGTCTTGGTCAGATTACGTCAGCTACATCAGGCAAAACAGAAGATAAGACCCTTCCATTTTCAAAGGAAGTAAGAGAGGCACTTGATAACCTCGGCTATTCGTCACGTGAAATCGACAGAGCAATTGCCGAAGTTGCACCATTGCTCACGCCGTCAACTGGCATCGAAGAAGTGCTTGAAAAATTGCTCAGATTCTTTTCGAAATGATTGAGTCAGCGAAAAACCCTGCTGCAAGCATACTTTCGCCCAAAGAACTTGGCACTGAAGACGAAGTTGTACCAGCTAACCTGCGCCCGAAAAGATTCAACGAATTCATTGGCCAGACTTCCATTATTGAGAAACTGAGAGTTTTCATTGCTGCGGCGCGTGAACGTCACGAACCGCTTGATCACACTCTGTTTCTGGGTCCTCCGGGGCTTGGAAAAACAACTCTTGCCAATGTCATCGCTGCGGAAATGGGCGTTCAGATTAAAATTACTTCCGGCCCGATCATTACACGGCCCGGCGATGTGGCTGCGCTGCTTACAGGATTGAAATTCGGCGATATTCTTTTTATTGACGAAATACATCGCCTGAGCAAAGCCGTTGAGGAAGTTCTTTACCCGGCAATGGAAGATTATTACTTTGATGTTCTTGTCGGAAAAGGTCCAACTGCCAGAACACTTCGCCTCAAAGTACAACCTTTTACGCTCGTCGGCGCAACAACGCGCGAGGGCGATATCTCAGCCCCTCTTCGCGGAAGATTCGGAGTTGCTTCCCGCATTGATTATTATTCTCCGGCAGAACTTTCAGAGTTGATAAAATCACTTTCAATAAAACTTGCTTACCCCATCGAAGATGACGCAGCAATCGAAATAGCAAGGCGGGCACGCGGAACACCACGTGTGGCCATTCGGCTGTTCAAGCGCATGCGCGATGTTGCACAGGTTGAAAAGCTTGCAAAAATTTCCCTGAAAGTCGTCGAAAGAGGCATGGACATGCTGAAAATCGACCGATTGGGACTTGACTACATTGACAGAAAAATTCTTGAAGTACTTATTCTCAGATTTGATGGAGGACCGGTAAGCCTTGACACTCTTGCTGTATCGGTTGGGGAAGAAGCCGACACCATTTACGATGTCTATGAAGCTTTCCTGATTCAAACGGGCTTTCTCGCAAGAACGAATCGCGGAAGAATTGCCACAAAGGCGGCATTTCAGTTCCTGGGCGTAAAACCTCCGGAAAAACCACCGGAGAAATCAATGCCGGTGCAGCTGCCACTGACGGACATCTGACATGAATATTCTGCTGCATTCATGCTGCGGACCCTGCCTTGGTGGCAGTGTCAGATATTTTTCAGAAAACGGCCACTCAATAACTGCCTTCTGGGACAATCCAAATATTCATCCGCTGGGTGAGTACAACAGTCGTTTTGAATCTTTCTGCCGTCTGACTGATATTTTAAAAATTCCAGTAATTATCGAATTTTCCAAATACATGCCCGAAAGATATTTCAAAGCAATTAACGGAAACTTTGATTCATCAAAATGCTACCATTGTTTCAAACTTCGATTCAAATCGACTGCTGAAACAGCTTCCGAAAACAATTTTGATGCATTTTCGACAACTCTCAGAATTAGTCCCTATCAGAATCATGAAATGATATTAAAAGCCGGAAGAGAACTTGCGGAAGAATACAATATCAAGTTTTTCGAAGTTGACCTGCGGGATAGATTCAAGCTCACCTACCAGGTAACAAGAGACCACCAATTGTACAAACAAAAATACTGCGGCTGTCTTTTCAGTGAAAAAGAACGATTCGCGTCCTCAACCCAGCCATCACTGGCATCAAGATAAAAGAAAAACTGTCCGCAGATTACGCAGATTAAGATTTAAAGACAAGAGTTGAGAGAGCAATCAGGCTGTTTAATGAGCACATTTAGTACATCAGACATAAAATGCATAAAAGACACAAATATATGTGCCAAAGATGAGTCTTCCGTTATTTTTGCTGTTTTTTTCATCATATCAAGTATTCTTTATGCCTGTTATCACCCATTTAAAGTACCAGAGTTTACTTCTGCTGATCTGCTGCCTTTTTTCACAGCCATTGGAAAAGGTATTGCCGGTTTTCTGGGATGCTGTATCTTTATTTGCATCATTGAATTAGTTGGAAAATCCCTGAATCATTTTTTGAAAATTTCCTGCCCTCCTTCACTTGATCTCCACATCGGATTCACCTGGCTGCTGTTCTGTTCTACAATGCTGGCCTCTTCAGGCAAATTGAATTTTTTCTTCTGCTGCCTTTCATTTTTTCCAATTCTGGGAATTCTTTTTTTACCTGAAAAAATCATACTTTCCATCACTGAAATTCCCGGAAAAACTCTTTTACTGATTTCTGTAACGATCTCACTTTTCACTGCTATTTCACTTTCACCATCAATTGCTTATGATGATCATGTTTATCAGATGAGTGCAATAGATGGTTTCTTTCAAAGCGAATCAATCTGGTTTGAATCTAGTCAGCAGAATGTCTACCGTCCGCTCGCGCACGCAACATTCACAGCATTGATAAAAAAAGTTTTCGGAGAATATGCTGCCAGAGTTTCCAGCAGTATTTTTCTTCTTATGATCTGCATAATACTCGGAAGAATCAAACCTTTTCTCTGTGGTATATTCGCCGTGGCAGCACTCATTTCGAATCCGCAATGGGTCTTTTTATCAGGGACCTATTATGTCGAGCCATTTCTCTGCCTTCTCTTCATTCTGGCAATTGATTCGGCAGAAACTATTTTCAATTCAAATGAAACACATATTTCAGCAAAAACTCTGTTCTTTGCCGGATTTCTCTGGGGCAGCCTTCCTTCAGCAAAATATTCCGGAATATATCTTCTGCTGATGCCATTTATCATCGCCGGATGGCGGGCTTTTTCGATTAAACTGCTTTCTGGTTGTGTCTGCGGATTTGCGCTGACAGCTTTTCCATTTTATCTGAAGAATCTTGTGTCTGCAAGCAACCTCTTTTTTCCTCATCAGCTATTCTTTTATACTGGCATTCCGTTCACTTTTACTGAGCGCCTTTTTCAGGAAGCAGGCACAGGAGATGTCCTGGTTGACTTCGGATATCAGGATTTTCTCAACAGATTTGGAATGGGAAGAACATTTCCAGACTTGCTCATGGCGCCATTCAATGTATCTTTTTTTTCCCAGTTTCATGATAAGAAGCATGCACTCTCTTATTTTGACGGACAAGTCAGCATTGTCTCGTTTATATTACTGGTCTACGGGATTGCAGTTCTCATAAGATTATTTCATCAAAATAGTTCTAACACGCTTAATCTCGTTACGACTTCTGCAAACACAATCTTTTTCAAGCGAATTCTTGTATGCTTTGTTCTCTGGATTTTATGGGTAAAAGGGCCTCATCAGGTAAGATTTCTGATGCCCCTGGTAACTTATTCCTCATATTTGTACGGAAAGTTCGACATCGCAAAACTGATTTCGCCAGGCATTTCTTTTACCTGGCGCCATTTAGCCGTTATCATGATGATTATTCCCTGGACATTCTCTTACGCTGCTGACAAGGCAGTCAAAACATGTCACGTTGTCAGCGGAACAATTTCAGAAGAGGATTATCTCAATCGACGCGTGCCGCCTTACCGTGTATTTAAATGGATGGAGAATAATTTACCTGCTGACTCAAAAATCCTTCTTCTTCTCGAAGAAAGGTCATATTTTCTGAAACTGCAGCATTACTGGACTGATCTTCTTCCGCAGACATTCATTAATTTCCTGTACAGATGCAAAACAGCTGAAAATGCAGCAAGAATTCTCAGAAAATTCAAAATCACACACATTATGATGCCTGTGTATGGCTGGAACATCTACGAATCAGCAGTATCAGAACCGGTTTACAACAGTATTTTCAGGGAAATTTTTTCCAGCCGGCTGAAAATGCTTTTCAACAATGGGCAATTCATGATTTTCGAGTGGAGAAAAAGTTAATGAAAATTCTCATTATTTCCAATCTTTATCCTCCGCATTATCTAGGCGGTTATGAAATATTATGCGCACAGGTCGTTGAATCCTTTATCAGATCCGGACATGAAATAACAGTTTTGACAAGCAATTTTACTTCATCTGCTTCGCCCTCATCTGTACAAACTTCCGAAAAAGTTCACGGCAATTCTGAACAGCGCCCGGAACAGATAATAAGAAAGCTCACTCTTTATCCGGATTTTGGAAAGCCACCCGTAATTGATCGAATGATGCGCCTCAGTCAGACACGACATAACCGGAATCTTACCAGAGAAATCATTGCGAAAGGCAATTTCGACGCAATATTTATCTGGAGCCAGCTGCGCCTGTCTATCGGCTGTGCCGCTGCCGCCGAAGAATCTGGAATAAAGGTGTTTTATACATTCAATGACGAACATATAATTGGATACAAACCCGCAGAATTTTCCCTTTATCCGATTAAGCTTCTTAAATACTTGAGAGATCGTTATATTTTTCAGGATATCACTTTCGAAAATCTGAAATTTCAGCGCACAACCTGTATCAGTGCAACATTAAAAAACAATCTGCTCCGTCAGGGATTAAAAATTCCTGATTCCAAAGTTATTTTTCAGGGCATTCCCGTGGAAAATTTTCCATGCAAAGAAAACTCCGGTGAAATTCATTCTCCGCTGAAGCTCCTTTATGCAGGGCAACTTCACGAGTACAAAGGAGTTCATGTTCTGCTGGAGGCTGCTGCGAAATTGGTCAAAATCAGGCAATTGAAATTAAATATCACCATCGCAGGAGATGGGCCTGCGGAATATAAATCGACTCTTAACAAGCTGGCAAAAGATTGCGCCTGTCCTGTCGAATTCTGCGGCAGATTGCCCCACTCAGAGCTTCCGGCGCTTTACCGGAATAATGACATTTTCATTTTTCCCTCTCTGTGGCAAGAACCATTCGGCTTAACCCATCTCGAAGCCATGGCTTCCGGGACTCCGGTGGTAAGTACAAATGACGGCGGACACGGCGAATTTCTGAAAAACCATGAAAATTCCCTGATTTTCGAAAAAGGCAATTCAGATCAGCTCGCAGATTGCATATTTGAATTGGTTTCCAACGATACACTCAGGAGCGAAATAATTAAAACCGCCAGAAACCTTATCGATAAGACATTTTCAATCGAAAGATACGCACAGGATTTGTTATTGTTCATTTCATGATTCAATTATTATATGGTAGAAACGTCTTTGGACGTAGAAATACGTGTATCTCAAAAAAGTTACATAAAATGCGCTACCTCGAAGTAAAAGATACCAGATTTCTCCCTTCGATCAAAATGACAACAAAATAAATAGCAAGCGCCCCGAAGGTAATCTTCGGGGCACTTATGGAGGTTATGAGACTTTGACTTCGATCTGTCTGGGTTTCTGTTTTTCGGCTTTTGGGAGAGTAAGGGTCAGAACTCCATTAACAAGACTTGCATTGATGGCATTCTGATTTACTGTTTCATATACTTCAAACTGCCTGAAAAAACTGACCGGGTGGAATTCTCTTGCAAGATATCTTTTACTGTCAACATGCTTCATGTGAGCTTCAATTGTAAGAATTCCTTCGTCAACCTTGATTTCAAGGGACTCTTTATCAACTCCCGGTAGATCTGCGACCAAAACCAGCGATTCGTCTGTTTCGTAAATATCTACGAGAGGCGATACATATTTTTCAGGATTTCTGGTAACTTCACGTTTAATTATTTCTCCGCCTTCTTTTTGAACTTCAGGTACATTTTTGTCTATCATGGTAATTTCCTCCTTTTCTTTCTCTGCACTTATGACAATTTAACTTCAATAGTCTTTGGCTTTGCGACTTCTGCTTTGGGAAGTGTTATGTTCAACAGGCCATTTTTGTATTCAGCGGTAACTTTATCGCGATCAATTTCAACCGGAAGTTCAAGTGTTCTTGTAAATTTTCCTGCACTTCTTTCAGATCTGTGATATTTTTCTTCCGGAATCTTTGATTCAGCCTTTTCTCCGGAAATTGAAAGTACATTGTTGGTAACATTTATTTTCAGCGAACTGGTATCAAGTCCGGGAGCAAGGCACTCGACACTCAAAGTTTCATCGTCTTCAGCGAGATTGAAAAGCGGATAATGTCTGGATGAAACTCCTGGCAGGAAAGAAACCCTGGGAATCCGGCCCTGACCAAATTCTTTGAAGACCGAAGAAAGCTGATTCTGTAGAGACTCCATTTCTTTAAACAATGAGAAAATATTCATATTTTTACTCCTCCTTTAATTTTTTTGTTAGTTGTTTGGTTTTCACATAAATATTAATAGCAACAAGCGTGCCAACTTTTCAAAGATTTTCCGGAAAATCTTCATTTGACAATCAAACGCCTGAATTCATAACGATTTTAAACATTAAATTGAGCCACATTTTAAGTGCAATGCGGAATAATTCAACCCGTCGCATGAGACGTCGCATGAGACGTCACGCATTATATCACGTATCAACAGAGAAATTTCTTCCGGCAATTATGCAGCGTGAAATGATAATTAACGCAAGTCACATGAATTAATTCTTGAGGATAAACAAAGAATCTGATATTCTGTCAGCGAAAGAATTTTAGTATTTCCTCACTCTGGGTAGAGGGGTTAATAATAAATAAGCTGGTGAAAAAGATTATGCAAAACATTCATGCGTTGGTACTCGCTGCTGGAAAGGGCGTAAGAATGAAATCCGCTCTTCCGAAAGTCATGCATCCAGTTCTGGGGAAACCCATGGTAATGTATGTGATAGATGCATGCCGTTTCGCCGGAGCGTCTGAAGTTCATGTTGTCACAGGTTTTGGACGCGATGTTCTTGAGAAATCTCTCCGGAATGAGAATGTAAAATTTGTCGTGCAGGCAGATCAGCTGGGCACAGGACATGCCGTTCAATGCTATGCAAAAGATCAGACAGTTGCTCCCGAGAACCTGCTGATCGTTTGCGGCGACACTCCACTTCTTTCAAGAACTACTCTTCAGCAGCTCAGAGAAAAACATTTTTCAACTCAAGCTGACCTGACAATGATGACCTTGAATATGCAGGAACCAGGCTTATACGGACGCATAATCAGAAATGAACAGGGAAAAATTACCGGAATTCGCGAAGCTAAAGACTGCGACGCAGACCAGTTAAAAATACGTGAAATCAACCTCGCTGTGTATATGTTTAATGGAAAAGAGCTCTTTGAAAGACTTTTCAAGATTAAAAACAACAACCGTCAGAAAGAATACTACCTCACTGATCTCGTAGAAATGTTCCACAATGATGGTCTGAAGATTGAGTCAGTGATTGAGTCTGACGAAACTTCCACACTCGGAATCAACAGCCGGGTAGATCTGGCTCTCATAAACGGTATCATGAAGCAGCAGGTTCTGAAAAAACATCTTGAAAACGGCGTAACAATTGTTGACACGCTTCAGACCTTAATTGAACCCGATGTTGAAATTCTTCCCGAAACCGTTATTCAGCCAGGAACAATGATTACAGGAAAAACTAGAATAGGTTCAGGATGCGAAATCGGTCCAAATACAATGATAGCTTCATCAGTTCTGGGAAACAATGTAAAAGCGCCATTCTGCATGATTACCGGCAGCAGTTTTTCTGACAATGTGTCTTTTGAGCCTTTTTCTCATATCGAAAATACAAACTCCGGAAAAATTCATGGAGGAAAAAAATGAAAAATGAAGACAGAATAAAAGTATTCAGCGGAGGCAGCAACCATGACCTCTTTTCTGAAATTTGCCGTTATCTGAATGTTCCGGAAGGAAAAATCATGATGACAACATTCGCTGACGGTGAAATATACTGCCGTATCGAAGAATCGGTGAGAGGCAGAGATACATTTATTATTCAGCCAACATGCTCACCGGCAAATGAAAATCTGATGAAGCTTCTAATAATCATCGACGCGCTGAAGCGCGCTTCAGCAGGCAGCATCACCGCAGTTGTACCATATTTCGGCTACGCAAGGCAGGAAAAAAAAGCAACAGGTCGCGAACCAATCACGGCAAAGCTTGTAGCAAACCTGATCACAACAGCCGGAGCCAACAGAGTTGTTACAATGGACATGCATGATCCGGCACTGCAGGGTTTTTTCGATATTCCAGTAGACCATCTTTCAGCCATTCAGATTCTGGCATCGCATCTTTTGAAACGTGATCTTCATAATTACGTTGTTGTATCGCCAGATACCGGCGGAGTGCACCGTGCGCGTGCATTTGCAAAACGTCTTGAACTTCCGCTTGCAATCATGGACAAAAGACGTCCAGAGCCGAACAAAGCGGTTATTATGAATGTAATCGGTGAAGTTTCAGGAAAAAATGTATTTATCATTGATGACATGATTGACACAGCAGGCACAATGGTACAAGTCGCTCAGGCTCTCCTGGAACGCGGCGTGAAAAAGATTACAGCATGCTGCACACACCCGGTGCTTTCTGATCCGGCATCTGAACGCATCATGTCATCATCCATTACTGAAATAATTGCAACAGATTCGCTCTACACTGTGGAACGCAAGAAAAAGCTTCCAATTCTTGAAACACTTTCAGTTGCACCTCTGATTGGTGAAACAATTCAGAGAATTTTTGACAAGCGCTCGGTAAGCGAATTATTTATCAGATGATTTTTGGAGGGTCTTTTATGGATTATAGAAGATGCATTATCTTTTGTTTAATGATTTCCTGTACCGGAACATTTCTCTCAGGATGCAAAGGCGTTCCGGGAAAACGCTCAGGGAAAAAAGCACAGCAGAACAAACCTGAGGTTCAGGAATTCAACAGATCAGAGTCCTCGCTCAGAGTGCGAGCCCTGCTTGATAAAGGCGATTATCAAAAGGCTGCTGATCTCTCAAGAGGGCTTGTGGAAAAGAATCCAAAGAACCCTGAAGCCAGATATCTGCTTGGGAAGAGTCTTATCGCAAGCGGAGAAACACTTTCCGCGAAAAAACAGCTGGAAATAGCTGTCACCTTGAAACCGGAAGATTCAAACTATACCCGAGAACTTGGCAACATCCTTGATGTCGAGGCAAAAGAATGTGTTAAATCTGATAATTCAGAAAACGCAATCAGATTATGGAAAAAATGCCTGGAACTGAAATTTAAACCACGTGAAGTAACTAAAAATCTTGCTGAGTCCTATCGAAGCTATGCTCAGAAACTTTTCAAGGCAAAAAAATTCGACGATTCAGAAAAAGCACTGCGCGAAGCAATTTCGCTGATTCCTGAAAATCCGGTTCTCAGGCTTGATCTGTCTAACTTTCTGATTTCAAGAGATCGTCTGCAGGAAGCACATCACGAGCTGGTCAATCTCATGGAGGAAAACCCACGATATGAAGATGGACTCGTTGCTGTTGCAAAGCTCAAGTGGCGCATGGGAGAAGTTCACGAAGCACTCGCAAATGTTAATAAATCACTAGAAATTGCTCCGGCAAACAAAAAAGCATTAAAGCTGAAAAGCGAGCTTTTGAAGGAAATTCCTGCTGGCGAGCTTGAGAGTCTTAACAAAAAAAATGCAGCCAACGAACCAGATGAAAATGCAGCAACTGAGCTGGCATCTCTCGAAGCCGCCGGAGATTTACGCGGACAGTGCCAGTTTCTTGAAAAAATTCTTGAAGATAATCCGAATGCTTACTGGGCACAAATCAAGCTGGCAAAAGTATACGAAAGTCTGGGCGAAACAACTCTTGCCCTTGCCACAGCCAGAAGCTGCCTGAATGAACGTCCTGACGATATAAGAGCGGCTTTTCTTGTAGCACATAACCTTCAATTGAGCGGCGACTTGCAGGGCGCTCTGGAAAGCCTTGAAGATCTTGAAAGTGAAGGAAAAGCAAATTTGCAGGTCTTCGACGAAATGGGACAGGTCTATGCCAAGATGGGAAAATTTGAAGAAGCCAAATTAAGCTGGACCAAAGCTCTCGAAGTTGATCCAAATTTTCCTGCCACCCACTTCAGTCTCGGACAGCTCGCAATGGAAGAAAAGAAGTTCGATGAAGCTCGGGTCTGTTTCGCAAAAGCACTTGAAAAAGAGCCTCAGAATCTGAAATATCTGTACTTTGCCGGATTAAATCTCAAGCAGGCCCGCAAGAACGACGAAGCAATGAGAATCTGGGCATCGGCAAAACCGTACATGAATCCGCAGGACCCATACTCAGAAAGGATTTCAAGAGCACTTGGCGAACCCAGAAAAGTTCAGCTCACAAGAACATCTGATTTGCCACCGGCTGTTGCCGCGCCATCAGAGTTAGCCGCGCAATCTGGTACAGATCTTTCAGGTTCATCAATGCCTCCTTCCGGGAATGGCATTACCGAAGCACCTTTAAGCATTCAGCCTCCTCAGATGAAATCGGAAGACGATTTATTGTACAAGCAGGCTCTGGAATACGCCAGAGCAGCAAGATTTCCCGAGGCAATCGCCGGATTCACAGAAATAATTTCCAAGAATCCACAGCATCTTAATGCGCTGATAAACCTCGGAAACGTTTATTTATCATTAAACAAGCCAGCAGAAGCATCAGCGTCGTTTCTGAAAGCACTGAAAGTTAATCCGGGCAATTCCTACGCAAAAAGCTCACTGGAAAAAGCATACGAGGAACTTGGTTTCAAACCCGGTGAAAGCACACCACTCAAGGGTGACAGTGTTGAATTTTCACCACATGAACCACGTCAGAAAAGCAATCCGAGGTCTTTTGCACCACTCATAAAAGCCTTTACGCGTTTCCAGCTTGACCAGGAAGCTCTTGATACAGCTTCTATAGCCGTACAGGAGAATCCGGAAATGGCAGAAGCTTATCTGCTTCAGGGAGAAATTTCCCAGAGAAACGGAAAGGGTGAAACCGCAGAAATAGCCTTCCGAAAAGCAATTGAGCTTGATCCTGACAGCCCGTCAGCCTACATCAGACTTGGCGACCTGCATCTGGCAACCAAGCGCTCAGATTCGGCGAAGACCATGTTCTTAAAAGCACTTCAAACCAAAGACGTAAACGCCGACTCACTTCTGGAACTTATAGACCGCTTCAGAGCAACAGGCGACCCGAAAACAGCAAACGAAGTGCTGAACAGGCTTAAAGGCATGAACCTCTCAACCCAGCAAATGGAAAAACTGCAATCCATGCACAAATAATGGGAGAATTCGAAGCATGTCACCCAAAAAAGGTAAAGTTACCTCCCCGATAAAGTCTACACTTATGCCGATTATCTTGCTTTCCCTGATGAGAAACGCTGTGAGCTGATTAATGGCATAATTTATGATATGACACCAGCTCCGGGGAGGCGTCATCAGGAAATTGTTGTTGAATTGAATTTCCAGATGTATTCATATTTCAAAGGGAAGCCGTGCAAATTGTTAATAAATAAATCCAAACAACCAGAGCGGAATTTTGTTTCCTATGCCTGAAACCATGTCATCTAATGCGAGAAAAGAGTGAGATTTGTTTTTGATCTGGGAAAAACTTTTGTTCCTGCCGCCGATCTCAAATGTCATTTTTCCATCAACGATGAAATCGCCCTGTTCTGGAATTGAAAGTTTGTGTTTCAGCGAAACCATTGATGCAAAAAAAGTTTCTCGCATAGTTCCTTTATTTTCTTCACTCTCAGAACATAATGCAAACATCTGATTGCAATTATTCAGATAAATCTTATCGGGTTTTACAAGCTCATCAAGCCCTCTTCCGCTTTTTGAAAACGTTTTTATGATTCCAGAATCTTCAAGATATTTAAAATAGGACTTTAATGTTCTCTCATCTCCTATTTCAAGCTTGTTTTTCAGACTTTTCAAGTCAGGAGTAAACGGAACCGATGACGAAATAAGAGAAAGCAGTTTTTTGATTTTTCTTATACTGGAACCGTTCAAAAAAGGGTAAACTGCGCAGAGATCTGATTCCAACGTGTAATGAATATTCTGTTCCAGAGTTATATGAAACAGTTTTTCCTCTTCAAATGAAAGAAAATATGGATAATAACCATGCCTTAAATATTCCCTGAAATGAAATAATATCTTTTCATTTTTCTTCTCAAGCGACTCCAGGACATTTTCAGCGAGCACTTCATGATTTTTTACAATTTGCTCAAGGGAAAACGCAGGAAGATTTATTCCTGTTCTGATACCAATAAATTCGCGAAGCGAGAGCCCGGGCAAACGATATACAATCGCCCGGCGGGAAAGATCATGGCTTTCCCTGTGAATCTCAAGAGCTGAACTACCACTTGCAATAATGCGCAGGTCCGGAAAAGTATCATGAATACTTTTCAATTCCTTCGACCAGTTTTTATATTTGTGAATTTCATCAAAACAGATCAATTCAACGCCTGAATTATAAAAAAACTCGGCTATCTCGTAAAGTGGGTACCTTGAAACCACAAAATGATCTACTGGAATATAGATGGCTTTTTTTGTAAGAATGTCGCCGCCGAAAGATTCAAGCAGACTTTGTACAAGGGTAACTGTCTTCCCGACACCTCTCTGGCCAATAATGATGGAAGTCTGATTTTGCAGCTTATTAGCCTCAAGAAAGTATCTTTTGTAAGATTTATTATTTAGAGACAAAAACCGCCTGCTAAGCTGAATAAGCTCTTCCATAAAACACTCCCTGAGAATTTAAGATTTCAAAACTGGCAATCTCTTTACATGATAGTAATCCATTCCTATTATTATTGCAATACTTCGGTATTTAATTCCTATTCTTTAATCTTTGGAGGCTCTTTGCGGTTGATCAGAAAATAGTGTTCATTTGGATATCAATTTGCAATTTTTATATCACTGACGTATATTATCAATATAATAGATCGGAATAAACGTCATGATATGTTTATCAGTTGATTTCGTCAGGCGCTTGCATTGTACAATTTTCATTAACTACTCTTAGCACGCAGAAATGATTTTGAACAAATTGGAGATTTGCGTAAGACACACTCCAGAGAATCTGATATTTTGATTCGATATGAGAGGTAAATATGAGAACATTTTCATCTTATGGACCAGTAAGCACAAAAAGCAACTATTTTGTACCAAGAACAGATTTACTGAATCTGACAAGAGAATATCTGCTCGGCAAAAATCAGGAAGAGGGCGGACATTACATTACTGTCTGGGCTTCACGACAATGCGGTAAAACGTGGCTTCTGCGCGAGCTTGCACGTGAACTGAAAAAGAGCCCTCTTTTCTGTGCAGCAATTATAAGTTTGCAGCAAATGTTCGATATAGAAAACCCTATTGATATTGCAAATGCAATTCTGGCTGATATTTCCGAACAGACAGAACGCAACCTGCCAAAAGTATGTAACTTCATAGAATTTCAAAATATTTTTACCAGAGAACACTTTGATAAGCCGCTTATACTCATTCTTGACGAGTTTGACGCCCTTAAAGAAACTGCTATCACCTCACTGGTTGCAGTATTAAGGAACCTTTACATCGAACGTTCAAGAGATAATAAATCAGCTTTTGAAAGAAACATCATTCTTCACGGCGTTGCGCTGATAGGCATCAGAAGCGTTCTAGGCGTCGAGAATAAATCAGGTTCTCCGTTCAATGTTCAAAAATGCCTTCATGTACCATATCTGACTTACGATGAAGTATGTGAAATGTACCACTGGTATGAACGCGAATATGGACAGAAAATTGATCAGGATGTAATCGACAGAGTTTTTTATGTAACAAATGGGCAACCAGGGCTTGTAAGCTGGTTCGGAGAGCTTCTGACCGAAAGATACAATGAGAAAAAAACAGAACCCATTGACATGAAACTTTTTAACTACGTTTACAGAGATGCATTGAGCGTTCTTCCGAATAATAATACAATCAATCTCATCAGCAAAGCCACTGATCCGGAATATAAGCCGGTCATACTTAATCTCTTCAGAACAAATGGAAAAACCGTTTTCGAATTTGAAGATCCCGCATTTAATTATCTTTACATGCACGGAGTTATTTCATTTGAAAGAGATGGTGATTTCCGATATGCGAAGTTCCCATGCCAGTTTGTGCAGGAAAAGCTTTTCAACAGATTCGCCAGAGAGATTTATTCAGTAAATGGAAAGATATTACCAGATCCGTTCATTGAAATCGACCCGATTATCAATGACAACGAAATAAATGTCCGAAACCTGATGAAATTGTACCAGAGCTATTTCGTCGAAAACCATGATTATATACTTAGTCAAGCGCCAAGACGCAAAGATAACCGCATATATGAAGCGACTTATCACTTTAATCTCTACTCATGGCTGTGTTCATTTTTCCAGACATTTAAGGAAGTATCAATAAACCCCGAATTTCCCACTGGCAATGGAAAAATTGATTTACTGCTAAAACACAGGAAAATCCGAATTTATGGATTGGAACTTAAAAGCTTCACCAATCTTTCAGAGCTGAAAAAATCAATTACTCAGGCAGCCCGCTATGGAAAATCACTTGGACTTTCTGTAATCAGTCTGGTAGTATTTTTTGATACAAAAATTAACGATGAATTCAGAACACGCTTCGAAAAAGATCATACAGACAGTGAAACCGGTATGAAAGTCGAACTGATAATGCTCGAAACATTCTAAATTTACAGCAAATATTTAAGAAGGGGTCGTATTCTATCAAAGCTCATTGAAAGATTCCTGTTTTCAGAACACAAATAGAGAAAACTCGGGGAATGTGCTTGGTATCCAGTTATCATTTTGACAGAAGGGAGAAATCTACTAACCCTTAGATTTCTCCCTTCGGCCGGAATGACAGCGAAACAATACCGACTAAAATTCTTCCCCAATCAGGAATTCTGAAGTTAACAGCAGAGAAGTTTCGGGCGGAAGCCTTTTCTCATCTGAAGAATGATGTAACACCGAAGGTCAGGCGGTAATTGTAGCCGTAACGCTGATCGTTGGTTACAGCAATCGGCACGCCGACTTCGAAGGCAAAGCTTTCGGTTGGTGTGTATCTGAGACTCGGTATGACGTCGATCTTCATTCCTTCGTTGCCCCAGTCCTGCCCGCAAACTTCGGCCATGACGCTGACGTTGTTATTATGAGGATATTCAAGTCCAAGGTTGTAATAGAAGATATCGGCAAGACCGTCTGGATAATACTGATTATTCGGGTCGCCAGTCATAACATATCCGAGGTGGAGATGCGCTACCACGTTTTCAAAATTCTTGCTGAAAGCTGAGAAGACCTCGAAATCGGTTTTTCCTGTACCAAGGGCTTTTTCATCGCTTCCAGTGGGAAATTTGAAACCAACTCCGAATGCTCCGCGCATCATGTACTGCTGGTTATCAAACACACGGTATTTGAATGAAAGCTTCATATCTCCGACACCAGATTCCCTGTAATCTTTCGGCCAGAGTATTCTTGATTTAACGGTATGATTCAATATCGGAAGCATGAATCCAAATTCAAGATCGCTTGTCACTGCATAGTTGAAAAAGAGCGGCATTTCAAAGAATTCACCGCTTTCGTTGCTTGCCAGCACGCGGTCGTAAACGCGGTCAAGATTGAACCAACTGGTATGGAAACCCATTTTGAAAGTGCCTTCGCGGCTGACATCTGCAGACACTGTTGTATTTAAACCGGTAAGTCCGCTGAAATTGCATGCAAGAACTCTTGTAAATGCTTCATTGAAAGCATCAGAATAAAGTGAAGTTCCTCTAACAAGCGGTGGCACAGTAGTTCTGGAAGGAAGCGGAAGAGAGTTTATCGAAGGCAGATGCAGCGGCTCCTGAGAATAAATTTCCTGACCGCCGTAACTTCTGGGCGCTTCTGCAATTGGCGGAAGAGCTGGCAGTGAAGACATTCTTTCTGAACCCATATTCGGAATAAGTGGTGTTGGCGCAAGATATTCAGGCACACTTTGTACTATTGGCGCAGATGATCTTTTCTTAGATTTTTTGGAAGATTTTTTCTTCTTAGATGATTTTTTAGAAGATTTCTTTCCAGATTTTGTTTCAGACTTTACTTCAGATTTAACTTCTTCTTTTTCTGCAGGCTTGGCAGATGCTGAGCTTTTTGCTGGTTCAGCACCAATATCAGAAGGCATAGAAGGAAGTTCGCCACTGCTCTCTGGCTGTTTGGTATTTTCTTTTGCAAAACCTTCCAGCGAAGGCGTTTCAGCATCAAAGGATCTTGAGTATGATTCAGCCCGTCCTCTCCTCACCTTGGAAATAAATGTATCACTGAAGCCAGCCTGACTGAGGCTGTCAGCTGAGGAATCTCCGGCATATCCATACGAAATTGGAAGTTCAGATAAAGATAATAAACCCAATAGTATTATAAAAGCTTTTTTGCTCATTGCAAGCTCCTTTAATGCTCGCTAAAAAAAGTCAACTGCTATCCCAAATCATTAATCGACAAGCAAAAGCAAATTCATTATATATTTCTAAAAAGCTTTTATCATAGTAGAAAGAATGTGTTATTCTATTCCGAAAAGCTTAACCAAATTCTCTTACGATATAAAGATTTAGGGAAAGGGCTACAGGAAGGTTATATGCGGGAAGACCAGAATATTGAGTTCAAAGAATCCTGGAGAGATGAGAATCTCAAATGGATTTGTGGCTTTGCCAACGCCTCTGGTGGTAAATTGATTATTGGTCGCAATGATCAGGGAGATTATGTTGGTCTGAAGGAAACTAAAAAATTACTTGATGATATCCCAAATAAAGTTCGAGACATTCTCGGAGTTATTGTTGACGTTGATTTGAAGAAGGAGAACGGTAAAGACTTCCTGGAAATAAAAGTTGGACAATACCCAAATCCAATTAGCTACCGTGGTGAGTACTTTTATCGAACTGGAAGTACAAATCAACAGCTTAAAGGTGCAGCTCTTGCAAAATTTTTGCTTCGCAAGCAAGGTTTACATTGGGATGGAATCGCTCTTCAGCACGTTAAAATTTCAGCCCTGGATAAAGACGCAATAAACATATTTAAGAATCAGGCAATCCTGAGTAACAGGCTTGATCGTGCAATATTAAAGGAATCTGTCAAATCTCTTTTGGATAAATTGCACCTGCTTGAAAGCAATTATTTAAAAAGAGCAGCGCTTCTGCTATTTCATTCTGAGCCGGAAAAATTCGCAACTGGTGCATCAATAAAAATCGGTTTTTTTGAAACCGATGCAGAATTACGATATCAGGATGAGGTGCACGGTCCGCTGCTAAGGCAGGTTGATCAAACCATGGAAATAATTAAAGCAAAGTACATAAAAGCATTAATATCATACAAAGGACTGCAACGCATTGAAACATACCCAGTTCCTGAAGTTGCTTTGCGTGAAGCAATTTTAAACGCAGTTGTTCATAAGGACTATTCGACATGCATTCCAATTCAAATCAGTGTTTATAAAGATAAACTTATGATCTGGAATCCGGGAATGCTACCGGTTGACTGGTCAATCAAAAGTCTTTTGTTAAAACATTCATCACAACCTTTCAATCCGGACATTGCAGCAGTCTTTTTTCGTGCAGGCTTGATTGAAGCGTGGGGTCGTGGCATCACAAAAATGCTTGATTCATGTCGTGAGCAGGGCTTATCCTTGCCTGAGCTCAAGTCCGAGCAAAATGGAATATGGGTAATATTTAATTTTGCTCAGATTAATTATTTATCGGGTAATGAAAAAGATTCTTCAGTCAGTCCTACCAATAAAATCGCTTTTAATACTACCAATAACACTGATAATTATTCCGCAAAAAGCTTTATGGAAGCAAAAAATTCAACTACCAGTAAAAATCATTCCGTTATCGCCCATGAAAACGAATTAACAACTTATGAAAAAATTATTGAATTATTGAAATGCTCTCCAGACCTCTCTGCAAAAAAGCTTTCCGAGATTTTAAATATTACTTATGACGGCATCAGATATCATCTTAAAAGAATGAAAGCCTCTGGAGTAATTGTTCACTATGGTCCAAAAAAAACAGGTTATTGGAAGATTGTAAAATAAGCTATCGCTTTTTCCCTAACACATAATGTCGCGCCCGACTTGGGCGCGTGGATTAAAACAAGAAAAAACATTTGCCATATTGGTTAAAGTGGCATTATAATGCACTCTGCATTAATTAATTCTTTATCAAAATTTACATTTCATAGGGGGGAATGCTTTAATGAAAAGTGCTGAAAATCTGGGAGTTGCGATACCTTCGGCAAGTAATCTTGTTATAAGGCCAATCCATTGGCTTACTGTTGAGCAGCGTTATTCTGTTCAGAAATCGACAGAATTCAATGCTTTTGCATTTCCGGCAAGTATGCTGGTTTGCGATTATCTTTCTGACTCCGGAACAAGTTCAATGACAGATCTGCAATGGGCTGCAATGTTTCGTGGTGATGAAGCTTATGGCCGAAATCACGGATATTTTGGAATACTTGATACTGTCAGGGATATTTTTGAACGCGGCGATGAACCACATAAACTTATAAACAAAATCATTGTTGACGAACAGAATCTGACCTGGCAGCCAGATGCAGAACAACTTGAAAATCCGCCACAGGGCGGTTTTGTAAATGGCGGAATTCACCAGTTGACACGCCCGAATTTCTTCCTGACACCTCAGGGAAGATGCGCAGAAAATCTGCTTTTCTCTTCCATAAAAGATGCACTTCTTGAACAGGAAAACTCTGTGAAATTTACAACTCCGTTCGGCGTAGTAAGAGATTCCGGACAGACAAAAGAATCACAGTATTTCATTCCAAGCAATGGCTTTTTTGATACCACAGAAGCACAGGCTCACGTAAATAAACTTGTTCCGATAAACATGTTTTCTCCGGAAGTAACCGATTCATTCCCTTCCGATCAACTCTGGAACAGAAACCCTTTCAAAGGAAACATTGATGTGCGCCGCCTGCTTACATTTATTGAAGAAAAAGGTCCAGAACGCGTTCCGCTGATACTTCTGACAATAACCAACAATACCGCCGCCGGCCAGCCAGTATCTATGGCGAATATCCGGGACTGTTACAATATCGCAAAAAAATATGACATACCACTCTTCTTTGATGCCGCCAGATTTGCTGAGAACGCCTGGTTTATCAAGGAATTTGAAAAAGGTTACGAAGATCGCTCCATTCCGATGATTGTGAAAGAAATGTTCTCTTATGCAGATGGATTCACAATGAGTCTGAAAAAAGACGGAGTATGCAATATCGGCGGTTTCCTTGCATTCCGCGACAAAGGGACATTCCACAGAAAGTTTTCAAAAAATGGGCGCGATATTGGAATAATCATTAAGGAAAAACAGATTCTGAACTACGGTAATGATTCCTACGGCGGATTAAGCGGCAGAGACATCATGGCTGCTGCTGTCGGACTTTCGGCCGTTGTACAAACTCCGTATCTGAAACGCCGCGTCCATCAGACAAGACGATTCGCTGAAAAACTCGTAAACAACGGAGTTCCCGTCGTTCTGCCGCCAGGTGGACATGCAATCTATCTTGATATGACAAAGTTCTTCGCCGGAACAGACATGAAAATTGACGATTTTGGCGGAGTCGGGTTCGTTATCGAATTGATACGCCTCTATGGTATCCGCGCCTGCGAATTAGGGCCGTTCGCATTCGAATGGGATCAGAAAACAGAAGAGCAGCGCAAAGGAATCCTGAACTATGTGAGATTTGCAATTCCGAGAAATATGTACAACGAAGATCACATTGATTATTCCGTGGCGGCAATAACCGAATTGTACAAAAACAAACACCTTATTCCAAAGGTGCGCATTTCCCGCGGAGCAGAGCTACATCTCAGACACTTCCAGAGTGGACTGCAACCGGTTTATCCGCCCGAAGCCAAGATCTGAAGACCCTCACAACCATGAACTGAAGAAACGAATCGTTTCTTTAAGTTCATGGCAGTGACCCAGCCAGATAATAATTTATGTTTTCACATTGAGCAGTCCATAGATACAACCTTTCCCCGCCTCTCTTTTACAAGGGTTGAGAAAACAGGCGGGGTTCGTATTTTTCAATAAGCTTTTAATTAAATGATAGCGTTGATAGAATATTTACTGGAGTGTTGAAGGTTGAGAAAGCTGATTTTTCCACAAAGTCTTTTTGGAAGACTCTTTATTTCAATGATCGGCGTTTCATTCTGCATGATTATAGCCTGTGGAATGATAATGTTTCACCGAACCAGGGAAATACTCGAAGACGAAGCGAATGAAAGGCTTATCACAAGCGCCAGAATCTTGGCTGCCGAACTGGGAACCGACAATGAAAATCTTTCTGAAATATCAGACGATATTTTTGGAAATGTCTTCGGAAAAGGAAAGGGCCTCGGCTGGATAAGAAACGCATATCTGGCAGATCTGCGCCATGGAAAGCCGGAACTTCTGACTATTCTTACATTTCAGGCATCTGATTCATCTTTTCTAATTCCTCCGATTCCCGAAGACGTCGAAGATATGCTTGACGAATCATTAACAACTCTTGAATCCGGATCACCTGTTTTCCCGGACCCGGATCTTCTAGGCGTAAACAGACAATTTAAAATTTTATTATTTCCAGTACTTGACTCAGATAAAAATTTAAATGCTGTAATCGGACTGGAAGCAGATCTTCTTTACCTTGGACTTTCGCGCCGCTTTACCTCTTCAGTCTGGGAAATCGTATTGGCAGCAATTACTGTTTCCCTTATTACTTCAGCAATTATGGCACGAAACTTCTTCAGAAAATTTGAATTTCTTCTTGTTCAGCTCGCAAAAGTGGCAAAGAGAGAAGAAATCGAATACAAAAGCCTTAATATCAGAGAACTTGATCAGCTTCAGACCGGACTAATTGAATCTGGAAAAGCAATAAAAGAGTTTTATGAAACAAAAATGAGCGAACTTTCCTTCACCGGTGCCGCATTAGCACATGAGATAAGGAATCCACTTGCATCTGTAGAAATGCACTTCGCCCTTCTCAAAAGGAAATTTCCCACAGATATTACCGCCTCTGAATCGGCTGTCGAAGTTCAGAATGGATTAAACAGCCTGAAAAGACTCATTTCAATATTCCTTGATTATTCAAGACTCGTTACACCTTGTAAAAGCTCATTTTTACTTTCAGAACTGGTACAGGAAATTTCCGAAGAGTATCTGAAAAGAACTGCTGTTCCTTTTGAATACCAATGCAGAATGCCGGATAATTTTCACATTTATGCCGACCGGGAACTCTTCAGACGTATAATTTCCAATCTGCTTGATAACTCTATAAAATTCAGGGAAACAGGCTTATCCGTTCTTTTTGAGGCAGAATCGACAGAATCTCGTACAACAATAACCGTTTCAGATAATGGACCCGGTGTATCAGATGAAATGATAGAAAAACTCTTTACTCCATTCGCATCTGACGACAAATCAGGCTATGGAATAGGGCTTGCACTGGTCAGAAAATTTATAGAATCTCATCTTGGAAAAATTTCATATCATAAAAGCGCACAAAGTACTGGAGCGAACTTTGTGATTGAAATTCCAAACATGAATAGCATTTTATGAAAAACCAACTTTTAGAAACTGTAGCAAATTCGCTGAAATTATTTAACAGCTCAATAATTTGGGGAAAGTGCCTGGTATTTTTCTGTGCTAATCCTTCGGAGATCTCTCCCTTCGGCCGAGATGACAACGCATCAGGTATTTCCCATTACCGATCGGCAATTTTTATACAATGTCAGCATTTACTCGTCCTGTACCAGATGTTAATATACTGAAATGATAAAAAATTCTGAATATACCGGAAAATCACTTTTTTTTGAAATTCTCATACATTTCAAAAGGAGTTTCCTGCTGGGAACACTCTCTCTCGCTTTCTGCGACATACTGGACATTTCGCCGCCATTATTGATTAAAACTGCTATTGATGCTATTGAAAAAGATGGTGATTTCAGAACACTTTCAATTCTCTGTGCTGTTTACGTAGTTTTTTCACTTCTTCAGGGCTTTTTCAGATTCCTGTGGCGAAAGTTTTTCATTGGTACAAGCCACAAAGCAGCATGCCTCTTGCGCAAAAGGCTCTATGAGCACATTCAGACTCTTTCGTTCGGTTTTTTCAATAAAATGAAGACTGGCGAGCTCATGTCCAGGTTGACTAATGACATCGACGAAGCCAGAATGATGTTCGGAATGGGAATGCTGCTGATGATGGATGCTCTGTTTTATTTTCTCTCAGTACCCTTTATCATGCTTGCGCTTTCGCCAAAACTGGCGGTCTGCATACTTGTACCACTTCCGGTAATTCCATTTTTCATAATCAAATTCGGCAGGCTTATTCATAAAAAGTCCGGATATGTTCAGGAATGTCTTGCTGACCTCTCTGCAAAAGCTCAGGAAAACATTTCAGGAATAAGAATAATTAAATCATTTGTACGGGAAAAATCTGAAATTTATCTTTTTGCTGAACAATCAGGGAAATATCTGAATGCCTCTCTTGATCTGGCTAAAATCGAAGCTTTTTTTCATCCATCGCTTGAATTTGCCTGGGGATTCGGCATATTTTCACTGCTTTTTTTTGGCGGGAAAGAAGTTATTAACGGCGGAATAAGCATCGGCACTTTCGTAGCATTCCAGGCACTGCTTCTAAAAATGGTCTGGCCCATGACCGCCATTGGAATGATGGTAAACATTTTCCAGCGCGGACTTGCATCGCTTAACAGATGCTCAGAAATTCTCAACTGGAAACCGGAGATTTCCCCTGAATGCGTCACAGACGGCTCAGCCAGAACTGAAATACCAGATACCAATAAAAACGCACAACTATTAAATATCTGTGGCGACATTGAAGTTAACAATCTTTCTTTCAGATACGAAACTTCGACAAAAAATGTTATTGAGAATGTTTCATTCAAATTAAATTCAGGCACCTCTCTCGGAATAACAGGTCCAATTGGCTCAGGAAAAACCACCCTTATCATGCTTCTGCTGAGAATTTTTCAGGCTCCTGAGAAAACTATTTTTCTTGATGGAAAGGAAATTGAAAAATACAGTCCCGCAGAATTACGAAATGCCGTTTCATACGTGCCCCAGGAGACATTTTTATTTTCAGAAAGCATCAAAGAAAACATTGCATTTGGAATTGATTTCTCAAAATCTGATTCAACAAATGAGAAAATTATCAAAGACAGCGCACACATGGCACATATTTCTGATGAAATTGAATCGCTTCCATCTTCGTATGAAACTCTTCTCGGCGAACGAGGCGTAAACCTCTCGGGTGGCCAGAAACAGAGACTCTCGCTGGCACGGGCATTTGCAAAACAGTCTCAGATTCTTATTGTAGATGATGCAATCAGCGCTGTGGACGCCGAAACAGAGGCAAAAATTCTCTCTGATTTTTTCAAAGCTGCTTCGGGCCGAACTGTAATAATTGTATCGCATAGAATTGCCGCTATTCAGAAAACCGATTCAATAATTTTCCTTCAGGATGGAAAGATTGCAGAGAGCGGTTCTCATGATCAACTAGTTGCAATGAATGGTCAGTATGCAAAACTCTGGAACAAGCAGCTTCTTAAATCAGAACTTGACAGAGAGGAGGTCTGAAAATGGCACAGGCATATATTCAGGAAGATGATGTCCGCGGGAAAATTTATGATTCAAAGCTCTTCAGAAGACTTCTTCCCTTTATAAAACCCTACACATTATCAGCTTCAGCTGCCATTTTCCTTGTTGTCGCCGGAATGCTTCTTTTTCTGGTTAACCCGTACATTATCGGAAGAGTAATAGATGACGGAATAAAAGCTAAAAGCCACGAAACAATAGTAAAACTTTCAATATTCTATATCATAATAGAACTGCTTGTTTATATTGCCGCCTGTATTCAGAACTACCTCCTGCAGTACACAGGCCAGAAAATAATGTATGACATACGATTTGAACTGTTTTCACATCTTCAGTCACTTCCAGCAGTATTTTTTGATAAGAATCCGATCGGAAGACTCGTCACAAGGATTACTAACGATACAGCATCTCTCTCAGAGCTTTTTTCATCAGGACTTGTTGTCGTAATCGGTGATATTGTAATGATTGCCGGAATTGCCTTCGCCCTGATTTTTCTGCAGCCGAAACTCGCCTTCTATACTCTTTCCACAACGCCAGTACTTTTCTTCTGCGCATGGTATTTTCAGAAACGCATCAGAGAAGCATATCGTGAAGTAAGACTGAAAATAGCTTCTCTCAATGCAGCTTTGTCAGAAAATATTTCAGGAATGAGAATTATTCAGATTTTCAACCGGGAAGAAGTCATGGCACAAAAGTTCGACAAATTGAACTGCGAACATGCAGATTCTCAGCTTAATTCCCTTTTTTACTACTCATTATTTCCACCTGTTATTACGATTATCAATGGATTAACAATGACTATCATTCTATTTTTTGGCGGAAAAATGGTTATGAGTGGCGAAATATCCACTGGAATACTTGTAAGTTTTATTTCATATCTCCAACATTTTTTTCACCCAATACGCAATATCAGTGAGAAATCAACTATTTTTCAAAGTGCAATGGCAGCAGCAGAAAAGATTTTCAGCCTGCTGGATGAACAAACCGAGCCATCCGCAGAGATATCTGGCAATGAGCATCTAATCGCGACTTCCAGCAACGCGTCTACGACTTGCCTTGAATTCTTGAGAAAAGACGATAATTGTAAACACAGTGCTGATGAGCAAGTTAATGTCGATAATGGACAAAGTTCAATAAGAGGAAATATTTCTTTTGAAAATGTAGGTTTCAGCTATACATCCGGGCAACCTGTACTTAAAAACCTTTCTTTTAACGTCTCGGAAGGCGAATCTATAGCAATTGTAGGGCACACCGGTGCAGGGAAAACTACCGTCGCATCGCTTCTGAACCGTTTTTATGAAATAAATTCAGGAAGAATTCTTATAGACGGAAAAAGTATCAGCGAATATTCTGCGAAATTCCTGCGAAGCAATATTGCTGTAATTCAACAGGAAGTTTTTATTTTTTCCGGAGACATTCTTGAAAATATCAGACTCTGGAACCAGAACATTTCCCCGGAGAAAGTTGGAGAAGTCTTTCAGACTCTTGATGCAGCAGATTTCATTAAACAACTTCCTGAAGGGCTTGAAACACCAATAATGGAACGGGGGACTAACTTGTCAGCCGGACAGCGGCAACTGATCGCATTTGCGAGAGCACTGGTTTTCAATCCGAAGATTCTGATTCTGGATGAAGCAACTTCTTCAATTGACAGCGAAAGTGAAAAGCTTATTCAGTCAGCAATAAGAAAATTAATTTGTGGAAGAACAAGCCTGATAATCGCACACAGACTTTCCACAATCAACAATTGTAACAGAATTCTGGTCATGCACAACGGTAAACTTGTCGAGTCTGGAAGCCACGAAAAGCTTATTCAGAAATCAGGCTATTACCGCAAACTTTACGACTTGCAGTTTAAAGAATAGTATGAAATTAATCAAAATATCTGGAGGATAGCGTGAAAAATAAATTATCGGAAATATTTGAGTTTGATTTTATTAACAAGTTGACAGAGGGTTTTCCAAGGTCACCCGACCAGGAAAATCGCACGCACGAATCGGATGCAGAGCTGATCAGACAACCCGACGGAAGTTGTCTTGCAATTACTGTTGATACGCTGCTTGAAGAATATGAACTAGGGTTGATACGTTCTCCTTATATTGTCGGCTGGAATATGATTGCTCATAGTCTAAGCGATCTGGCGGCAGTCGGGGCAGATGTAACCGGAGTTTTGAATTCCCTCATCCTTCAGCGCAATGCTGACAGCGACTGGAATGCAAATTTGTTTAAAGGAATTAAAGATTCACTTCAGGCTCACAATACATTCTGCCTCGGCGGTGACACCGGTTTTGACGAATCTCCAGCATTTACCTGCGTCGCCATCGGAAGAATACCTGCTGACAGAAAACCGCTATCAAGAAAAGGCGCTGAAGCAGAGGATCTGCTTTATATTACCGGAAAACTTGGTTTGGGAAATCAGTTAGCCATTGCAAGGAAAATGAGCGAACCTCTATGGGCTTCTCTCGAAAGCCATTACCGTCCGATAGCTAGATTAAAAGAAGTATCTTCTCTCAGAAAATGGATGAAATGTGCGATAGACACAAGCGATTCACTTATTCAGGCACTGGCAATTATTGCCGGAGTTAATGATTGTGGACTAATATTTGAACATCGTGAAGAATTGTATCCATCGGATCTCATTGCCATGTCTAAACAGGGAAATTTTCCGCTCTGGATAACAACTTCGTTTGGTCTTGGCGAATATGAAATTCTATTTTCAGTCAGCAGCAAAAACGAAGAACAGTTTCTTCAGGACGCACATCAAAAGAAAATTGAGGTTTTCAAAATCGGAAAAGTTACCAGCAACCCTGAAATCAAAATTTCCATGAACAAAAAAGAATACGTTCTGGATGCCCCATATCTTCTTAATCTGCTGGCAAAATGCGGCTCAATTGATAAATACTTCTCATCTCTGCTGGAATACAACCAAAATATGATCAAAAATTAGCATCAAAAATTCACATGCTATGAAATCAGCTATGTCCACAAAAACTTAAATAATGGATCAAATTTGCGTGTTAACTTTGGGATAAGCTGTCATCTCGAACGAAGGTGAGAGATCTGATAAAAGCGAGATTTCTTCCTTCGGTCGAAATGACATAGTAGAAATTCTGAAGCTTAAATGACTCCTTTATTAAGGTTTTCTGTACAAGGCTTTTGAAGCTTTGTGATTTTTTTCTTTAAATTCTCACTTTTCCTACAATAAGACTTGCCATAACAACAGTTTTGTGATATATTTCACAGCATCACAATCTGGAGGTTGCTATGGCTAAAATTCTGTTGGTCGATGATGATGTTGATTTTATTGAAATCAACAGGGATTTATTGGAATCTGAGGGGCATAAAATAATTTATGCATATAATCCTGATGACGGCATGAAGCTGCTTCGCAGTGAAAAACCTGATCTGATTATTCTTGATGTTATGATGCAGGAACCCGACGATGGCTTTGCAATGGCACAAAAGATAAAGAAGGAAAAAATAAATATTCCAATTCTTCTTTTGACTTCCATATCAAAGATTACCGGCCTGAATTTCGAAAAAGATGAGAAAATGCTGCCGGTAAAGGAGATTCTTGAAAAACCTGTTTCAAGAGAAAAACTTCTCGAATCAGTTAAGAACTGTCTAAAATCGTAACATTCAGGAGAAAAATAATGCTGGCTATTGAAAAAGATCAATTAAAAAATGACATATGGGAAATTGCAAAAAAGTTTGACAATCACAGAAGCGGATTAATGCCTGTTTTACAACACATCCAGCGGAAATATCGATATATTTCTTCTGAAGCGATGCAGGAAGCTGCAGATGCGTTTCGGATTCATCCGGTGGAAGTACATGGAGTTGTGAGTTTCTATTCATTTCTTTCAACTGACAAGAAGGGAAAATACATTGTCAGGCTTTGTCGGACAATTTCGTGCGACATGGCTGGAAAACGCGATATAGCGCGACAACTTGAAAACGATCTGAAGATTAAATTCGGAGAAACAACAAAAGATGGTTTGTTTTCTCTTGAATTTACCAATTGCCTGGGAATGTGCGATCAGGGGCCTGCGATGATGGTAAACGAAGAAGTTTTTACAAAAGTAACTCCGGAAGGTGTTGCAGATATTATTGAGAATTACCGCAGGAGATTTGGCCCGACAGTATCTCAGGAAAAGGAGGTTCAGCATGCCCACAACTGACAAATTAAACAAAGAACTTGTTTTGACACGCAAGGTAAACACTGATGATATTCTTCGAAAAGCCCTTAAAATGGATCGTTCGGACATTATTTCCGAGTTGCGCGATTCCGGACTAAAAGGACGTGGTGGTGCCGGATTTCCAACCGGTGTCAAGTGGAACCTTGCTGGTACTGCTAAAAGCGATAGAAAATTCGTAATATGCAATGCAGATGAAGGCGAACCCGGAACCTTCAAAGACAGGTTTCTTCTGACCGAGTATTGTGATGCATTACTTGCCGGAATGACCATGGCAGGTTATGTAACAGGCGCACGCGAGGGTATCATTTACCTTCGCGGTGAATATGTTTACATGCTGAATTCAATAAATCAGAAAATTGATTCCCGAAGAGAAAAGAATCTTCTCGGAAAATCTGTCTGCGGAAATACTGGTTTTGATTTTGATATCAGCATCAGACTCGGCTCAGGCGCATACGTATGCGGTGAGGAGACTGCACTGATTGAAAGCCTTGAGGGACAGAGAGGGGAACCCAGAAACCGTCCGCCATTTCCCGCAACTGTTGGCTATCTCGGCTGTCCGACAGTTGTGAATAACGTAGAAACATTCATTACAACTCTTCATATCGTTGACAAGGGTGCAACCTGGTTTAAGAAATTCGGTACAGATAAATCCACTGGCACAAAGTTATTCAGCATTTCCGGTGACTGTGCAAAACCAGGCGTTTATGAACTTCCGCTTGGAATCTCGGTTGAAAAGCTTCTGGCACATGTTGGGGGCGAAGATGCAAAAGCAGTTCAAATTGGCGGAGCATCAGGAAATTGCATTTCAAAAGAAGAATTTAAATCAGCAATAGCATTTGAAGATATTCCAACTGGTGGTTCAGTAATAGTTTTCGGAGCCCACAGAAATATGCTTGATGTTGCTGAAAATTTCATGGAATTCTTCGTTGAAGAATCGTGCGGACAGTGCACACCATGCAGAAACGGCACTGAAACTCTTCTTGAAGGAATTGAACAGCTGAAGAGGGGTGTATGTTCAACCCGCTATCTGAATAAATTGTGCGAGTTAGGCGAAACTATGCAGATTTCCAGCAAATGTGGGCTTGGACAAAGTGCGCCAAATGCTTTTCTTTCAATAGTAAAAAAGTTCAAACATGATATTTTTTCACAGAGAACTATTAAGAACAACAATTCTGGAGAAAAATAATGACTAATACAGAAAATAAATCACCAGACACAAACCGTGCTCCGCTCAGTCAAAGAGCATTTACCATGCCGGAAATTAAAAGTGAAAAAGATCATGGCGCAATGGTAAAGATATCCCTTGATGATCAGGAAATTGATGTTCCGTTTGGAACAACCATTCTTCAAGCTGCAAAACAACTTAATGTCAAAATTCCAACACTATGTTATCACGAAGACCTGTGTGTTGCAGGAGTATGTAGAATCTGTGTTGTGGAAATTGATGGACAACGAAATCTGCAAGCCTCATGCGCATATCCAATCACAGGTCCCATGAAAATCAGAACTTATTCTTCGCGTGTCAGACGCGCGAGAAGACACAATCTCGACCTGATGCTGAAACATCATTACGGAGAATGTTATTCGTGTGCAAGGAGCAATAATTGTGAATTGCAATCCCTTGCAAAGGAATACGGTGTTGATTTCTACAGATTCGGACACATTGAAAAGCCGAAACACACAGTTGATAAATCCAGTTACAGCCTTGTCAGAGATATGGACAAATGTATTCTCTGCCGAAGATGCGTCAGAACATGTATTGACCTGCAGGAAGTAGGCGTTCTGGAAGCGCTGAACCGTGGACCTAACACTGAAATCGCTGCTTTTCAGAAACTTCCTCTGGGGGAAGTTATATGCATTAATTGTGGACAGTGCCTCAACAGGTGTCCAACAGGGGCATTAGTTTCAAATGATCCAAGTGATGAAATCTGGGCGGCAATTGATAACCCTGAAAAGCACGTTATCATTCAAACCGCTCCAAGTCCCAGAGCTGCAATTGGGGAGTGTTTCGGACAACCGGCAGGCAAATCGTATACACGTGAACTCAATACAGCTCTTAAGCGATGTGGATTCAGCAAAGTTTTTGATACCGACTTCACTGCCGATCTGACAATTATTGAAGAAGGCACAGAACTTTTACAGAGACTGAAAAAAGCACTAGTTGATGGAGACAAGAGCGTTGCATTTCCCATGTTCACATCCTGCTCACCCGGATGGGTAAAATTTCTTGAGCATTTTTACCCGGAATACACACCGAATCTGTCCTCCTGCAAAAGCCCGCAACAGATGTTTGGATCTTTACTTAAAACGTGGTATGCCAAAAACGCTGGAATTGATCCGGCAAATGTTGTAACAGTTGCATTGATGCCCTGCAGTGCGAAAAAATTCGAATGTAACAGACCCGAAATGCGTGATAGCGGATTCAAAGATGTCGATTATGGTTTGACTGCACGCGAAATGGCTCAGATGATACATGAAGCCGGTCTTGATCTTCCGAATCTTCCCCCATCTGATTTTGACCAGCCTGTTGGCGAAGCATCCGGCGCAGGTTTGATTTTCGGGGCGACAGGCGGAGTAATGGAAGCAGCACTCAGAACTGTTGTAGAACTTGTTACCGGAGTCAAAGCTGAAAATATTTTCAAAGATCTTGAAGTTACTCCAGTTCGAGGTTTTGAAGGAATTAAGTATTATGAAATTCCCGTAACACAAACAACAAAAGTTCATCCATTGTTAAAAAAGGCACTCAATATCGAAACATTTGATTTCCTCAAAGGAGCTGTCGTAAAGGTCGCAGTTGTACACGGAACAGCAAATGCAAGAAAGGTTCTTGAAGATATCAAAGCCGGTGGAAAGTTCTCACATTGTCATTTCATCGAATTCATGGCATGCCCGGGCGGATGTCTTGGTGGCGGCGGACAACCGATTCCAACTTCACCGGAAATTCGAAAAGCTCGCGCAAAAGCTATCTACGACGAAGATAAGGGTCTTTCCATGAGAAAATCACATGAAAATCCTGCTGTGTTGAAAATTTATCAGGAATTCCTGACCGATGGACCCTGCGGTCACAAATCTCATGAACTCCTTCACACACACTACACAAAACGAGGCTCAAAAATAGTCTGAGTTCAGCAATAAAAACCCTCCCATTCATTCTACGGGAGGGTTTTTTATTGGATTTGCTGTATTAAGTGAACGTTTCAGCTTTTTTGGGGTCTGCCGAATTTTTTCAATATGTCTTCTTTTGTTAATCTGGTGTTTTTGCTGTCCGAATTATCTTTGTCCGGGTTGTCTCTGCTGGCTGAGCCATTCTTGCCATCTGGAGTATCTTTGATAGTTTTGCGGGTTCCGCTGATTGTAAACCTTGAAACAAGCGAATTCAGATCATCTGCAAGTCGGGCAAGGTTTTCGTTCATGTTTGAAATCTGAGAAAGTGTTGATGTCTGCTGTTCGACAGATGAAGCAACAACACTTGTATGCTGTGCACCAGATTTGGTAAGATTTGTAATGTATTCGACAGTACTTGCCATGGCTTCAGAGTTGGTCGACTGTTCGGCAGAAATTTTGCTTATTTCCCTGATCTGTTTGTTTACATCCTGAATGTTAAGAGTAATATTCTTCAGGCTGGAGCTGACATCCTGAATGATTCTGATACCTTCATCAACTCTGCCTCTTCCCAGTTGCATTGAATCAACAGCATTCTGAGTTTTTGTCAAAATATTTTCAATTCTGGTTCCGATTGCTTCTGCCGCTTCAGCAGATTCTTCGGCAAGCTTTCTAACTTCTTCAGCAACAACAGTGAATCCTTTTCCCTGTTCGCCGGCTCGTGCAGCTTCAATTGCGGCATTAAGAGCAAGGAGGTTTGTCTGGCTTGCAATTGTAGTAATCGTATTAACAATTTCACCGATCTGCAATGAAGCAGAATTCAGATCCTGAATAACCTGAGTCGCAACATCGACAGATTCCTTAATTTTTACGATAACCTGAACGGACTTGTTAACTGTCAAACCGCCATAGTAAGCTGCTTCAGTGGTTGTATCTGCTGCGTGAACCGCTGTCTGAGCCAGTGAGGCAACTTTATGCGCAGATTTAGCAAACTCTTCAACAGAACTCGATGTTTTTTCAAGACTGCTGGATATTACTGAGGCAGAAGAGTTTATTTCATTAATATTTTTGGAAATGTCAACAAGGGTTGTTGCAGACTCAACAGAAGCAGAACTAAGTTCCTGGGAACTGGTAGCAAGTTCTGTACTGTTTTCCATGACTCTGGAAATCATCTGGCATATTCCGTCGAGCATGCGGTTAAAACTTTCTGCAAGCTTTCCAAATTCGTCAGTGGAATCAATTATAATTCTGGTTTCCAGCATTCCGCGCTCCGCTGCTGCCATTGCTGCCGAAATTTTTTCAAGGGGTTTTGAAATCCCCGATGAAATGAAGAAAGTAAAGACCACTCCGAATATTATTATTACAATTGGCAGGAATTGCATCAGTTTGCCAAGTTTTCCGATTACATTCTGAAGTTCATACTTCATGCGTGAGTTTTCTACAGCTTTAAAACATGAATCGACTTTGTCAAAAGATTCCTGCATATCTTCGAGTCTGGTCTTTATCGACAAAAAAGCTTCCTGATATGTTGCAGAAGCAAGCGGAAGACCCTTTCCAAGGTAATTATCAGCCGACTCAAAAAAAGCGTGAACATTCTCCTGTATAAGAGCAACTTCACTCTTCAGATCAGAGATTTCCTTGTCCTGATATTCCCTCAAATCGTTCGAGGCATCATCAGCAATTGTTTCAGCATTCTGACGGGCACTTTGAAAGTTCTCTTCAAGTTCCGGAGTTTTACCCTGCTGATAAATCTGAATAAGCAAAGAAGCAGAAACATTAGTATAATATGTAATTTTCTGAAAGCTTTTTAATTGAGGTATTTCGAGCTTCTGAAAGAACTCGATATTTTTCTGAAGTTTGGAAAGCTGGTAATTTCCGGTCATAACTACCGCAATACACATTACCAGAATGAAAATAAAACCACTTAATATTTTTTTACTGATTGATGATCCGGTCATTTGTTAGGTTCTTTCTGAGAAGCTTATTAGTTGAGACGACAATCCTTTATGAATCTATTGTCAAGATTGGAAAGGGGAACAAATATTTCCTTGAAGAGACTTATCGCATGGGCATCAGTGAGCCCTGCCAGGAAGTCTGTCAACTGTCGGTTAGATAAAGACACTGTACTGTCAGCAAATTCGCACTTTTTTGAAAATTCCTCCGGATTCTTCTGAAACCATTCAGCAAGCTCTCTCAGCAGACGCGCTGAAATCTGAACCTGCGTATCAATAGCCGGATGATTATAGACTTTTCCATAAAGAAAGGTTCTCAGCTCTTCAGTTGCACTGAGGACTTCCGGTTCCATTATAATATGCTCAGAATCAGAACTTGCCGAAACAATACTTTTAACCATTCTATGAATTCTCTGTGAATTCCTTTCACCAAGAAGGTTGAGTGCTGCTGAAGGAAGATCATTTTTCGAAATTATTCCCGCTCTGATTGCATCGTCAATATCATGATTAATATATGCAACCAGGTCTGCAACTCGTACAATTTCACCTTCCAGCGTCAATGGCGAATCACATGATGAAGAAACCGTGATGTTGCCACGCCTTCCCTTGCTGTGTCTGAGAATTCCATCGACCACTTCACGTGTAAGATTCAGACCCCGTCCGCCACGTTCAAGCTTTGTAACAACCCTTACACTGTGTGAAGCATGATGAAATCCATCTGTACAAATTTCAGAAAGAACATGCTCACCGGCGTGTCCGAACGGGGTATGGCCAATATCATGACCATAAGCAATTGCCTCTGTCAGATCTTCGTTCAGCATGAGGGCTCTTGCAATTGTGCGTGCTATTCCGGCAACTTCAAGAGTGTGGGTCATTCTTGTTCTGAAATGATCATGAGTTGGCGAAAGAAAAACCTGCGTCTTATGTTTCAGCCTTCTGAAAGCCTCGCAATGAATAATTCTATCCCGATCTCTCTGATAGCAGGTTCGCAGGAAACATTCTTTTTCTGGAATCTCTCTACCAAGGCAGCTTTGTGCAAAAGAAGCTCTGGGCGAAAGAATTTTTCTTTCGGTTTCCTCACAGCGTTTTCTGATTGAATCATCTATGTTCATTCATCACCTGCAGCGTATATCACACGTTATTGACTGTTTCAAAATATCAAGACCCTCACATTTAACCTTCATGTACATTAACTTAAGCTACAGAATCTTAGCTTTGTCATGAGATCTCTCACATTCGTTCGAGATTACAACTCAGTCTTAAGTTATTACATGAATCACTTAACTTATGAAACAATGTCAAGAACTAACTTCTGAGGCTGTACAAATTCTGCTTTTATATGGAAGGCTTTTGCAAGGCGTTCTATTGCTTTTTCGTTTCCGGGATGATTCGGATTAACGTATATGTCAGCAATTTTATCACCTTTTTCAACTTTGTCACCGACATGCTTGCAAAGCTTCATTCCAACAGTGAAATCAATTTTTGCTTCTTTTGTTTCTCTGCCGGCACCAAGCATCATTGCAGACAATCCGACTTCTTCGCAATCAATAGAAGATACGTATCCGGACTTTTCAGAAACAAGTGGTTTGATCTCTTTTGAAATGGGAAGTTTTTCCATTGCCGGGTCACCACCTTGAGCTTTTACCATTTCAATAAATTTCTGGAAGGCTTTTCCGGATGAAATAACTTCTTCAACTTTCTTCGATGCTTCAGCCTGGGTAATTGTACGATTAGTTGAAAGCAAAAGTGATTCAGAAGCCAGAACCTTTACCAGTTCTGCCAAATCTGAAGGTCCTTTTCCCTGCAGGGTATCAGCAGCTTCAAGAACTTCGAGGGAATTTCCAATCATTTCTCCAAGTGGTTCATCCATGTTTGAGAGAACCGCAGTGACTTTGCGTCCAGCCTGTCTGCCGATGCTCACCATAAGACGTGCCAGTTCGCGGGCATCCTGAAGACTTTTCATGAAAGCTCCGCTTCCAACTTTTACATCCAGAACAACGCCCTTGTTGTGAATCGCAAGTTTTTTGGACATGATCGAAGCTGCAATGAGAGGAATTGAATCTACGGTTGCAGTAACGTCACGAAGAGCATACATTTTCTTATCTGCCGGAACAAGATTTGCGGTCTGACCTGCAATAGCAACGCCGATTTTGTTCACAATTGCGATAAACTTATCAGCCGGAACATCGCACGAAAAGCCAGAGATAGACTCTAATTTATCGATGGTTCCGCCTGTGTGACCAAGTCCTCTGCCGGAAAGTTTGGCAACTTTGAGTCCGAGTGCTGCGAGAACCGGCCCAAGAACCAGACTTGTTTTGTCTCCAACGCCACCTGTAGAGTGTTTATCAATAGTAAAACCAGATATTTCTGAAAGGCTTATCTGTTCGCCGCTTTCAAGCATTGCGGTTGTCAGATGGAAAGTTTCATCATCAGCCATTCCTTTCAGAAAAATCGCCATCAGGAATGCAGACATCTGATAATCCGGAACACTGCCTTTTACATAGGCATCAACGATAAATTGAATTTCTGATTGAGAAAGTTTTTCTCCATCACGTTTCTTTTTAATTATGTCATAAGTTCGCATATCCGACTCCTGATTTTTTTTACTTTGTAAAATAATTATCTTTTAATTCTGGCGATTTTGATCTCGTTAACAATTCCGCATCGTTCGAAAAGAGGGCACATAGCGCATTTTTGCTGCTGTTCGGGTTTATCAATTTTCATTGATTCGTAAGTCATTCCGGTAGTATTCCATTTCGCGAAATAATCTGTACCAAAACATTTTGGCACAGTAATACCGGCATTAGTAATCTGTTGTTGTACGGCAGCCTGCTGTTGGGGGCTTCCTGGTATAGCCATTGTTTTCTCCTGTAAAAAAATTTAATTTTAGTTTCTAATTTCTCAATTTGGCATTTTCGCCTGAATCAAACCGGCAATTTCAGCATTTCCGTTTCTTCTGGCGATTTCCATGGATGTTTCTCCAAACGCACCGAGAAAACCTTCCCTTGTTTTCAATGTTAAATCAGCGCCATTTTCAAGAAAGAAGTTTACAGCATCTGAATTTCCGGCGTTTACAGCTAGGTGAAGCGGTGTAAAACCGCTTCCGGAAAAAGTATTCACATCAAGGCCTTTTCCTTTGAGAAACTCACATATTTTGCGGTCTCCCCTGATTGCGGCTAGATGCATCGAATTCTGACCTCTATAATCGACATCCTGAATAGTAGCTCCCTTTTCGAGAAGCAATGAAATTACCTCTGTTCCACAATTTGCAACAGCCTTCAACAAAGGAGTTTCGTAATTCCTGTTTCTTGCATTTAATTCGGCGCCTTTTCCAATAAGCTTTTTACAAATTTCAAGATTTCCATTCATGGCAGCAAGATGCAGTGGCGTGTCTCTTCCTGAGTTAGCGGCCCTTACATCGGCATTGTAAGAAAGCAAAAGTTCAAGGAGACCCAAATTCTGCAAGGTTACAGCAGAATGAAGCGGTGTATTCCCGAGGCTGTCGCAAACATCAAGCTTTACCTTGTTTTCCAGCAAAAGCTTTATCACAGCAATATAACCACCATTACAGGCTTCAGTCAGCGGAGTTTTGCCTTTTTCGTCAACAACATTCACTTCTGCTTCATTTTTAAGAAGCATCTCTGTAATCTGGGAGTTGCCTGAAAGTGCTGCCTCATGAATAATGTTTCTCTGATAATAGTTTTTCATGTTGATTACTTCTTTGGCACCAGATTTGAGAAGAAAGTCAACAATTTCAATATATCCACCGGCTGCAGCATAGTACAAGGATGTATTGAGATAATCGTCAAAATGATTTACTTTGGCGCCCTTTTCAACCAGAAGTTTCACGCATTCGAATCTTGCTTCTCTTGCAGCAAGAAGAAGTGGTGTGATATTTCCATAGTTTTTAATATCAACCGGAACACCTTTTTCGAGAAAAAGCTTTATCATTTCAAGATGTCCGAATTTTGCTGCAATATGGATAGGCAAATCGCCCTGTGTTTCGCGTGCGTTTATATCCGCACCTTTCTCAATAAGAAGCTTTGCAATATCTATTTTTCCGCGCAATGCAACGTGATGAAGCGGAGTATAACCCTGCATATCTTTCTGATTTACCGCTGCGCCCTGGCTCAGCATTTTTTCAACGAACGCTTTGTCAGCGTACCAGGCACCCCAATGAATAGCGGCAAGGTCGTATAGATCTGAAGAATTAATATTCTGTTGTGGATTCTGCGGAGGATTCTGTGCAAACGATGCCGGAACTGTCATACAACTTCCCGTCAGAAGCAGAAATAGAAAAAGAGCTGAGTTACTTCTATTTTTCATTACTATCCTCTTAATTCATAAATAAGTGTAGAAAAGCGGAGTTTAATGACCTAAGATCATTAAGGAAAAACGCGGGCATCAGCCCGCGCTTCCCCCATGGGAAATACTATTAAAGCTTCACTCAATCTGATTCTTCCTGTGTTGTTGAAGATTTCTCAACGGGGGTTTCATCTTTAATAATTTTAAACATTGAGATTTTCTCTCGGAGAGATTCTGCACTTCTGGAAAGAGCTGCAAACTTTTCATCTGTTCCAAGAATCTGCATTTTTTCTGCAATGTCATCGCTGAGAACCTTAGCACTGGCAATTGTCTCGCGGAATTTGGCAAGCATCTTGTTAATTGCTACAGCTACTTCCTTGAGGTTATCATTCTTTCTCAAATGAATCTCAAAGGTCAAATCCCCTCCTGCTATCCGGTTAATACTCTTTTCGAGCTTATACGCCGGACCCGCTATCTGATGCGAATACATGATACTGACAATAAAAATTATTATCACATTCACAAGAATCAACAGCAGCAGACGTGGCCATAAATCAACAATGAAAAGCTTCATCATCGTTTCCGCAGTCTGACCTTCGCTGATGGTTGCCTTCGTATTCATAAAAAACGATGCAAGCACATAGATATTACACGCTGTGATCACAGTGATGAGAAAAACAAGCAATAAAACCGTGCCTGCAAATTTACTCTGCATGCCCTTGGCGATGAAATAATTTTTTCGCTGAGACAAAGCAAGCTCCTCCTGCCTTATGAAATTTCAATCAATTTTCCGTTTAATCTTATCGCAGTGTCTATTTAAAGTCAATATATTGATTCTACCTGTTGAAAAAATCTTTTAATGTAGGCGATGCCTGAGCCCGAAGTTTTTTAAGAGCTTTTTCTTCAACCTGTCGTACTCTCTCACGAGTTACAGACATTATTCTGCCTATTTCCTCAAGAGAACGTGGTATTCCGTCGTCGAGACCAAAGCGAAGCGTAATTACAAAACGCTCCTTTTCAGAAAGTCCCTCAAGTGTTTTATTTATCTGTTCTCTCAGCAGTGAATCTATTACAGCCTCTTCTGGTGAAGCAGCATCTGAATCTCTTATGAAATTTTCGAGAGAAGAATCTTCTTTGGTGCCAACGCTGACTTCAAATGAGACAGGCTCCTGGGTGAGCTTGACAACCTCTTCTACCCTCTCTTCAGGCAAACCGAGAGTTACTGAGATTTCAGTGACTGTTGGCTCTCTCCCGTGCTCCTGCTGAAAAATTCTTATAGTACGTTTGATTTTATTTACAATTTCCATTATATGGACAGGAATGCGTATAACCCTTGATTGCTCTGCAATAGCGCGGGTAATTGCCTGCCTGATCCACCAGGTGGAATATGTCGAAAATTTATATCCCATGGTATAATCAAATTTTTCTATTGAACGCAGAAGTCCGAGGTTTCCTTCCTGAATAAGATCAAGAAAAAGAAGGCCACGGTTTGTATATTTTTTTGCGATACTTACTACAAGTCTGAGGTTGGCAGTAATAAGCGCATCACGTGCTTCTGCATCTCCCTCAAGAATTTTCTTGGCAAACTTCACTTCGTCTTCTGCTGTTGCCAGGCTGAGCTTTGTCAGCTGCTGAAGATATATTTTGACCGAATCGTCAAATATTGATTCTGCTTTCTCGCGTTCAGGTGCTTCGGCTTCTTCATCCTCGTATTCACGGTGTTCGACTGCCGCAAGCTCACCTGTCTGATCTGTTTCTGTATCCGTAAATTTATCGTCCTCTTCAGGCTGAATTTCTTCAGGAATAGAAACGGCCACGGGCACAGCTTTTTCCGATTTAAGTTTCTTTTTCTTTGAATCTTCAGAGATACGATTCTTTTTTTCAGGCATCTTTCTCGAAATCCTCTTCGATCTTATATGCACCAAGCTGGCGAAATTTTGAATATCTTCTGCTCACAAGTTCATCCGGCGAAAGTGAACATAATTTGGGAAGTTCTGATAAAATCATTTTTTTTATCAGACGCGCAACCATTTCGGGGTTTCTGTGAACTCCTCCAAGGGGTTCGGGAATTATTCCATCAATTACACCCAGTTGCAATAGATCCTGAGCTCTCATCTTAAGAGATGTGGCCGCTTCCTTAGCCTTGGAAGAATCTTTCCAGAGAATTGCGGCACAGCCTTCAGCGGAAATTACTGAATACACAGAGTATTCAAGCATATAAACCCTGTCGCCAATACCTATCGCAAGAGCTCCACCACTGCCGCCTTCGCCAATAACAAAGCACATCACAGGAACTCTTACTCTGGACATTGTCATTATTGATCTTGCAATAGCTTCGCTTTGTCCACGTTCTTCAGCACCAATACCGGGAAATGCTCCGGGAGTGTCTATAAATACAATAATCGGCCGTCCGAACTTCTCGGCCATTTTCATAATTCTCATGCTTTTCCGATAGCCCTCTGGATGAGGCATGCCGAAATTTCTGAAAATATTTTCTTCTGTATCATGGCCTTTTTGATGTCCGATCAGGGCAACAGGTCTTTCGCCAAGATCGGCAAACCCGGTGATTATTGATGTATCTTCGCCAAACAGCCGATCTCCGTGAAGCTCAACAAAATTATCTTCACCAAAAATCAGTTTTACGTAATCAAGAGTAGATGTGCGCTGAATATGTCTTGCAACCTGCGTTATCTGCCATGGTTCAAGATTTCTGAAAACTTCAGCTTTCATCGCTTCAATTTTATCGGCAATAGCCGTTATTTCACGCGAGAGATCGATGTTTCCCTCTTCAGAGAGGGTCTGCAGATCTTTCAGACGCTTTTCAAGCTCTGTAATGGGTCGTTCGAATTCGAATTCCTGAGTCATTGCAGCTCCGCCATGAATATTAGTCCAGTAATAGAGAGAGCAGTTTGGATATCGTATTTTTCAACTGTCTCCGGTGAACAATCATGTCAACCATTCCATGTTCCAGCAGAAATTTTGCGCGCTGAAAACCTTCTGGAAGTTTCTGCCTGATAGTCTGTTCGATAACCCTTGGCCCGGCAAAACCAATCAGTGCCTCAGGTTCAGAAATATTAATATCTGCCAGCATTGCAAAGCTTGCTGATACGCCGCCGGTAGTAGGGTCAGTAAGCAGCGAAAAGAACGGAATTCTTGCTTCACTCAGGCACGCGGCAGCCTGTGATGTTTTTGCCATCTGCATGAGCGAGAGAATACCTTCCTGCATTCTTGCACCGCCTGAAGCAGAAACAGTTACAACCGGAGCACGCTTTTTCAGCCCGCGTTCCATCATTCTGACAATCTTTTCCCCTACGACAGAGCCCATACTTCCACCCATGAAATCGAAGTTCATAACTCCAAGCATGAAATCACGTCCGTCAATCTTTGCTTCGCCGCAGATAACAGCCTCGTAGCTGTCAGTTGTTTCTATTGATTTCTTCAGACGTGAAATATATGGCTGTGTGTCAACAAAATTTAACGGATCAATGGATTCCATTGTTGAATCCATTTCAACAAAAGAGTTGTCGTCTGTAAGAAGCGCAATGCGGTCCCAGACGGGCATTCTCAGATGATGGTCGCATTTTGGACAAAGAAAAAGATGTTTGGTCAGTTCCTTATTTATTATAACTTCCGAGCATCTGGAGCATTTTTTCCAGATATCGGAAGGTATTTCCTTCTGTGAAGAGCCGGTTAATCGAGAGAGCCATCCCATATTTACATTTTCCTGAACACTTTAGGTTTAAATAATAAACTCTGACTGTATAGCAGTTTTTAGAAATATTTGCAACTTAACTGTGTCATTAAGTTTTCAGTTCGAAGATTGTGGCGTTACGAAAGATCTTTTTGTAGAAGTTCTTGTTGTTCCGTTCAAGTCAACTGCAGTTATATATAATCTGTAGGAACTTGACGCATACAATCCACCGCAATCCATATCAAATTCAGTGTTTGCAGTCGTCGGACCATCATAAGTTCTTTCAGTTCCAAGGGAAAGAATTTCAACATTTACTTTTGCAGTACATAATTCTGCGGTTTTGAATTTTACTTTTACGCTGTATGGAGTCGTAACGGTCGTGGTAAGTGAAAGGAAAAACCCGGTTACAGCAGTAGAAGTAGTCGTTGAAGTAATAACTTCAACTTTCGGAAGTGTTGTAAAATTCAGATTTCCAATAGACGAAGTGCTGGTGACATTTCCACTGCGATCAGTGGCTTTTATTTCGTAAGAATATGTTGTATCAGGAACCAGGCCGTTTACAGTGTATCTGTGAGAAGTGTTGTATTCAGAAGAAACCGGAAATTCCATTCTGTCGCCTTCAAGCGTTCTGACCACAAGTCTTGAAATACACTCTTCATCAGTTGTCCATGAAATAACGACTGAATTCTGTGTCGGACCGGTTATGATTCCTTTAACCACTGGCGGAGTTGCATCTCCAAAGCCGGGAAGCCCATTTGTGCCATGACACAGATAACACAAAGACGTATTTGCATAATTGTGATCCGGAATTCTTGATTGATCGGAATGACATGTAAAACAGGCAGTCTGCTGCCATCCGGGGTGCCAGTTATCAAGAAGCGGAGCATTCGTGTGGTCATTTCTTCCATCTGTTGGAGTTGGAATTGTAACAACCGGAGCGCTGAGAGCGCCTGGTGTCTGAGTCTGGCCATTTGTTACAAGCGTGGAAGTGCTTGTTTCAGATTGATATGAACCAATCGGATTGACAAGCGCACCCTTATCAACACTGCTGTCTGAACATCCCGCAAGAACAAATGCCACCACAATTAATACGGGAATCAGGCTTCTTTTTACGCTCATCCCAGACCGCATAGTTTACCTCCGGCAAAATTTATTTCTCTACACGGTAAGTTTAATCGGCATAATTACTATCAGAATGAATAGTTTTTTGTATTTACTTGCGGAAGCGCCCTAATAAGGCTTGCGTTTAATGAATGAGAGTCGTATTCTGAAGAAACAATTCCCTCTATCATGAATGCCCCTACGTCAAATGAAATCTGAGAAAAGCTTTTACATGCCTGCGGAAAAAGAATAACTTCAAAGGTTCCGGTTTTATCTTCAAATGACAGAAATTTCATTTTCTGATTTTTTTTTGTATAAACGGTCTTTGAGGAAATTATTATTCCCGCCATTTTAACTTTTTTGCCGGTAAATTTGCCCATTTCTGTGGCCCTGATGACACCAGCCGGACAGGTGTATAAATCAAGCAGATTAATCGATGTTGCCATACCCGTTGATTCAAGTTCAAGTTTGGCAGTTTCTACAGATGTAAGCGGCTTTCTGGAAGAAAAAGGCGGCTCAACGTATTTTCTAAGCCAGCGACACTCCGCCGGATTTGCGAATGTTCGAAACGCGCCGCTTTTAATAAGATTTTCCCATTCATTTTCTCTCAGGGAAACTCTTTCAGCGAAATCAGGCACTCCCAGAAAAGGTGAATGCTTTCTTTCTGAAAGAATATTCGAAATTGATATTTCTGAAAGAGACTGAACAAAGGACAACCCTATCGTTACAGTATTTTCCGCAACTGTGCAGTCAAAATCACTTTTGTTTATATCTGGTGCTTCAAATTTAATGCCACTTCTTACAGCGTCATCAATGTAGACCTGCGGATTATAGAAACCGCCTCTGTTGTTGATTACTGCCGCAGCAAAGTGGGCCGGGAAATGCCTTTTCATCCAGAGAAGCTGCAACGATAGTATTGCATAAGACGCACTGTGTGCTTTGCAGAAAGCATATCCGGAAAAACTTTCAATCTGCCTCCAGATTTCCAGAGCAGTATTTTCATCAACGCCGCGATTGAAAGCGCCTTCGAGAAATCTTTCTCTGATTTTATCCATTTCAGTGTCTCCACGATGCTTTCCACTCATTGCTCGTCGCAGAAGATCGGCATCGCCGAGAGAAAAACCAGCAATCGCGCATGAACACTTAATTACATCTTCCTGATAAATCATTACACCATAAGTTTCAGACAGAATATCTTCAAGCAGCGGGTGAATTAGCGGAACCTCAGATCTATCACGATGGCGTTTTATATAGGTCTGCATCATTCCGCTTTCAGCAACTCCGGGCCTTATTATTGAACTCGCAGCCGTCAACTCGCTGAAAGTGCGGCATTTCAGTTTCTTAAGCAGTGAACGCATTCCAGGCGATTCGATGTAGAAAACTCCGATGGTATCTCCATTCATAAGAGCCTCAGAGACCAGCGGATCATTTGTAATTGCTTCAACGTCTTCAAGTATCGGGTTTAGAACTTTGTTTATTCTTAGATGATTCATGAGATCGCAATAAACACCCAGAGCGCGCTGAGAAAGGAGATCAATTTTTACCAGTCCTATTTCCTCAAGCGAATACATATCCATTTGTGTCATCGGAATAGGCTTGGAAGAAGGCTGAATCGGGGTAAAGTGATCAATGCCGGATGGTGAAATAACGACTCCGCCGGCATGTAGGCTTAAATGAACTGGTAAACCTTCAACAAGCGAAGCGGTTTTCAGAAGTTTTCTTTCAGAAGGAGAAAAGTTATCGATATTGTTTAAATCACATATAGATTTGTGTCCTACAGCTTTTGTCAGCTTTGATATTTCAATCTCAGTAAAGCCGAGTGTCTTACCTGTTTCCCTGATTGCGCCTCTGCCGCCGAGAGTTATATGTGCTGAAATGAGCGCAACTTTATCATTTCCCCAGCGTTTCTGCAGAAAACTGTATATCTCGTCGCGGATTCTCCAGGAAAAATCAAGATCAATGTCTGGCGGGGAAGACCGTTGCGGGTTTAGAAACCTTTCGAAGAAAAGGCCATATTTCAATGGATCAACATGAGTAAATCTCAGACAATATGAAATAATACTGTTCGCAGCGGAACCTCTCCCCAGAACGCGGTGTCCAAGCCTCTCGGCTTCTTCTGTGATTTCGTGAACAAGCAGAAAATAGTCGGTAAAGTTCTTTTCGATAATAATGTTGAATTCATATTTGAGACGGTTCAGAATCTGCGGAGTAATTGTTCCATAGCGTTTTCTGGCACCATTTTCGGCAAGTTTCCAGAGTTTTATTCTGGATAATTCTGAATTCGCAGACATTTCAGGAGTGTGATAAATTCCAGTTGGCGGAGCCCAGAAGTGAAATTCAAAAAAACGCTTGTTTCCTTCGATGCATTCAGGGAACCATGAATACACCGAAGCCATTACGTCAGGTTCGCGGAGCATTCCCGATTCGGGAATTTCTATTCTTGAGGCCAGTTCATTTTCGTGTATTGCCTTTACAATTTTAAGTGTTGTCTGATCGGTTTTATCGGTATATCTTAGAACTGGAAAAGCAGCTGGAGTTACCCTGAACTGCCTCGCAACCGGAGCAATTTTTTTTGCTTCAGCCATGGGAAACATTTCAGGAATTCCCCAGAATGATTTCCACGAAGGTGGTATCTTTGGAATGTTCTCCAGTGCTTCTTTGCCAATTGCTACTGCTCTTCCTGTGCCACCGAGCAATCTCAGATCTTCTGTGTTAAACAAAGCTCCATCTGTCTGTTTTCGGGAAAAATGAAGGCAGCTTATAATCCTGCAAATAGACCTGTAAGACTCTTCATCACCGGAGTAAAGGAAGAAACCGCCATCGTTCAGGGGAAAAAATGCTCCTGGAATTATTTTCAAATCAAATTTCGTTGCGGCCTTAATCGCAGGAACAAGATTCCAGAAACCTGCGGAATCTGTAATTGGCAAAAATGGATGATTCAGTTCTTTTAATTTTACAGCAAGCTTTTCCGGCGTTATTACACCTTCTCCGAAGGAATAAGCCGAAAAAAACGCACCCGCATTGATACAGGCTTTTTTATGCATGCTGCTTAATAAAATGGGGCGCACCCTTTACTTTTTACGTTTTCTCTCATCAGTGATCCACTGGAATCTGACATCATTTTATTTTTCAATACAAATATTCAAAGGGTCATTTATAACATTTTTTCCTAAATAAAAAAAGGCCGGAATCATTAAGTTCCAGCCTGATACATAAGGAGGCAAACAAATACATCTTCCTTTTCGACCGAAGATGAAGTTTTCTTAACATAATAATGAAAATTATTTTAATCTTTTTTAGAGAGGGGGCACGCGCCCCCTCTCGCCGGTCGAACAAGTTCGACCGTCTCACTCCCCGCGGTCGGTCACTTTGTGACCTCCGTTTACAAAGCTGAGCGCTTGCCTATCAACCATCTTTTTGTTCTAATAAAGTATATGGAAATTTCCGGCAACAAGTTCGACCGTCTCACTCCCCGCGGTCGGTCACTTTGTGACCTCCGTTTACAAAGCTGAGCGCTTGCCTATCAACCATCTTTTTGTTCTAATAAAGTATATGGAAATTTCCGGCAACAAGTTCGACCGTCTCACTCCCCGCGGTCGGTCACTTTGTGACCTCCGTTTACAAAGCTGAGCGCTTGCCTGCCAACCATCTTTTTGTTCTAATAAAGTATATGGAAATTTCCGGCAACAAGTTCGACCGTCTCACTCCCCGCGGTCGATCACTTTGTGATCTCCGCTGACAGAATTTAGTGCGTGACCACTAACCATCTTTTTGATCCAAAATAAATGAAAATTCCCGTACTATCAAACTAGTATATTTTCTGGTAGAATTAAAGTGGGAGTATAAATTTTTTCTGCCAGATTGTCATGAGAGCAATAAGTTGCTCCAGGACTTGTTTTTATATACAGCAAATCTTAATATAGGAGTTATTAAACTATGTCATTTCGACCAAAGGGAGAAATCTAGCATTTAATAAGATCTCTCACATTCGTTCGAGATGGCAGCTTACCCCAAAGTTTATAGGCAAATTTGCCCCTTTATCAAAGATTTTGCATACTTCGTGATTTTTGAGGCAAAAAGTTGTATTTTTTGTCAGTCTTGTTTAGTTGGAAAAACAGAGAATTGATCTGAAAAAAGAGTATCCGGAGAGAAAATATGATAAAATATTGCAGAAAAACAGGTGGTGCGCTTCCTTTTTCTCTTATTGCGCTTGTAATAGTAACCGGCTTTATCGTATCTGTTTCAAATCTGAATCAGGGATTGAAAAGTCAGGTTCTTCACACAAGCCAAAACCAGTGGTCATTTCTTATGGCTTATTCTATTTTTTCCCGAGCTCTTGCCAAAGTTCATTCTGTATCCTGGACAAACAGACCCTTTGCAACAGCGCCTTATCAAGAAAATAATGTCCTGCATTCCTGGGGAAGCTACGATCTGCACATGGAAAATTCCCCGGGAAAGGAATTTAAAGTCGATATATATATTCGAACCAACATCACAGGATTATCAAGATTATATTTCTGGCGTGTCAAATTCAACGATGACCTTCTTGATGTTTCAAACCGTATAGTGGTAGAAATATTCAAAACAGGAGATTCTGGAGATTTTCCTAAAGGTCCGGGGCCATCGCCATTTTCTCAGAAAATTGACGATTTAATGAAGAAAAGAGCGGATAATCAGAAGAATTCCGACACCACTGGTGATGTTCTTTCAACTGCAAAGACTCCTGAAGAAGTTATTGGAGTTCTAAACGGAAGAACACCAAAAACTTTTACCAGCCCATTTCCGAATGACCCGCCTGACCCGACAATAATAGCCAGAGTACCGCCTCCCATACCCATCGTTCCTCCACCCGGCAATTCTGATATCCCTTCTGCCACAGGTCCCGGAGGAGATATCCCGCCTTGGGCGGTTATCCCAACTCCCGAGAATCAAGGAACAGAGAATACCAACAAAGGTAATACACCGTCTGATGGACCTACGGGTAACAATTACAACTATCCCTCGGGAGGTGGTGCTGCAGCAAGACAGCAGCTTGAAAATACTCTTGAAAGAGCACGGCAACTTTCTCAGAATGCCAACGATCTTGCTAATTCCGGTCGTGATAAAGTGACTGCCGGAACTGACATTACTTCTGCCGAACAAGACTTTCAAGCTGCAAACGAGTCAAGACAAACATCTTTTGATACTATGCGAACTGCAATCTCTCAGTCAAGAGGTGTGATAGGTGATGCCGCAAGCCTTGAAGAAAGAAAGGCAATTGAAGAAATGGTATCAAATACAATGGTAGCAGGAATGCAGAATATCTACAACGGTGGAGCGGTTCAACTGGACAGTTTCTTCAATGGTGATCAAAATGGTGCAGTAAGTGGCTTGACAACTTCTGCAGGTGCTCAATCGATGATTGACGGCATGACAGGAAGTCTGAATGCAGTAAGAGCCGCTGCTGATTCAATGAAAGCTATTGCCGCCTCCATGGAAGGCTATTCTATGACATCCGAGGCACAGGCAAAACTAACTGAAGTCCTGGATAACATGAAAAAGATGGAAGACGCAGTCCAGAAAGCAATTGATGAAGCATTGGTAAAACTTGAAGAACTGAAAAAGAAAGAAGAAGAAGCGGCTGCGGCTGCGGCTGCAGCAAATGACGATGATGATGATTCAGGCGGTTCTCAATGACTCAGAACTGTGACAAATTCAGCTTTATCATGCAACCGAATCTTTCACGAAAATACGCATTCACACTTGTTGAACTGATGGTTTCAATGATTCTGCTCAGCATGGTAGCCGGAGCAGCGTATAAATTTTTTCAGATGGCAGGAAACACACAGAAAACTTTTTCACAGCAGGCGATATTGCAGATGCAAGCCAGGAAAGCCTTTGATCAACTAATGGATCAAGTACATGAAGGCAGTGATATTGTACGACCACTCATGGGTGAGACAACCCCCTTTCTGATTTTTAAAAATATTATAAACGAAACTGTTTTATTGTATCTCGAACCTAATGAATCGGCATCAGAAAAATTAAAGAAAAGGGTCTACAACCTTGTTTCATATAAATCAGATTATTCTGGAAATTACAAATCGGATAATGAAAAAATCCTTCTCAGCTCCTTAAGAAGAATATCATTTACATGTCTTTCGCCAAACAGTATACAGATAAATGCAACTGTTCTGAATGAAAGAGGTGAGTTTCAGTTTTTGTCACACGTTGGATTAATGAACGTTGGAGGCTTGGAATGATCTGGAACATGAAAAAAGCATTCAGCGTTGTTGAAATTCTGGTGGGTCTTCTTGTAATTGCCGTTATAGGCTACATGTTTGTTTTTTATATCGGATCTGCAAAAAAGGAAACTCAATTTTCCTCTGATCGTTTTAATGCCGTGGTTCTCTCGCAGAAAGTATCAGAAGACCTTATTGAAGAAATGGCTGTAAACCCTTATGGCATGGAAACTCTCGGAATTGATTCTTCGACAGGCTCATTTCAGAACATCACCGATGGCAGCTCAGTTTTTTTCTCGTGGCTTGAAGACCGCGCAGCGCCATGGGGAAAAATTGATCCGACCAAAGATGGCTCTCTTTCATCTGCAATGCAGCCTCTTTACGAGAATGTAAAAAAGTTTAAAATGCGTCTCACGGGGAAACGTCTTGCAACAACAGGCGACACTGAGAAGCGTAATCTGTTTTCGTGCAATATTGACTTTTCCTGGGAAGCAAAAACAGGTCGTGGGGAAATTAACTCAGAATGCGTTATCTTCTCTCCTGCTACTCCAAAAAAAACAGACCTGAGCTATGCTGTAAAAGAATCTGAAATAGATCCAAGAATTCCCGCAGAAGTCTATAGCCAGCCTACAAAATCTATCACTGAAATAGCAAACCAGATAGGCGAAAATGTTGAAACAGTGCTTGCGTTGGGGCGAATTTCACTGGTTGCATCAGGTTTTATAAAATCGGAATTTCTGGTAGAAAAAAACAACGAAATTGCGCAACTTAAAAGCAAACTTTCATCAACACCAGCTTCTGACATTTCAGCACAATACGACATTTCTCATTCGCTTGCAAAAGCATGGTATGATATTACCAAAGGTTCTTTTCTGGTTCTTGCGTATCTTGAGCCTCAATTCGCTCAGCTTCAAAGCCAGGGGAAATTCAACAAAACCGGTGGAACCGGTTTCAATGCAGCTTCAATACATAAAGATCTTTCTTTTTACAGAATAATCTATGAACGTTTTACCGGTTCTCTTATTCAAGCCAGATATTATTATTACATAATGCTCCAGAACCATTTTTCAAAGTTTAAAGGCGGAAAAAATCAGATTCAGGTTTTACAGAAACTCATGGATCTTTACCGAATAGCAGCCATTCTTCCTCAGCGTCCTGGCGGAAAACAGGAATACATAAGTTTTCTTAACCGGATAAAGGCATTTGCAGATGGAAAAAATCCGTTCCTTCTTCGGATGGTCGAGCAGGAACTGATTTTTCTGAACGATCAGAATGTCTGGCTTGAACGCTTTCCAAATCTAAAGAGAATTCACGGCCTGACAACTGAAAAAATTCCAGGCATTCTTGCCTTCATCAAAAAGAAGTCCGCTGATGCCCTTATGAACAATGTCCCATCCACCAAAAATAAAACCAATTAAGCCAATTCGACAATCTGAAAGATGCGCCTTGAAGTGAAAACCGTGAGATTCTTTTCCAGAAAAGCTTTTTCTGCATACGAAAACATGGCCATTGACGAAGCGCTTGTGATTGAAACGCTCAAACAGCCTGATTCCGGATTCATAAGATTTTACCAGTGGCAGCCGTATTCTCTGTCATTCGGAATCTTCCAGCATCCGGAAAAAATTATCAGTTTGCCGGAACTTGAAAAAGCAGGAATTCAGGCCGTCAGACGCTCAAGTGGCGGAAAAATGGTTTTTCATGCAGACGAGATAACTTTTTCAGTCGCACTGCCTGTAAAAACTATTGAAAACAAGCTCACACATTTACAGCATGCAAACTTTCTTGATCTTTTTCAGGCTTTGATTTCACCATTTATCGCAGCCTTGAACAAACATGGTGTTCCGGCAGAATTTTCTCAAACTATTTCCAGAAGAGATGAGACAGTAGTTCATTGTTACGATGCACCCGCCGCACATTCTATAATGGCCAGTGGGAAAAAACTCGTTGGTGCAGCCGGAATAAAAAAGGATCATCTATTTTTTATTCACGGATCAATGCCATTCAGCAAGGTTCTGCCTTACGAAGGAATCTTTCTGAAAAAGCTTGATTCGACATTGAAAAGTGATGTTGCATATCTGAGCGAATACATATCAAGAGATGAATTAACTCTGCTGGAAACTAGTATTGTTGAATTTTTCGGAAACGAATTCTCTCTGAAAATTATGCCGTCAGATTTGTCAGAATCAGAACTTGATGCAGCGAATCAGCTTGCCAGGCAGAAATATTCCAATCTTTTCTGGAAATAATTTATGATGGTTCCCAGCCTTCAAATACATTTTCTTTAAGCCATTGATATCTTGCCGGACGATTTTCTTTAAGCCAGGCCGTGCCATTCACGTATGCTTCACAGGACTCGGCAAATTCTTCAGAATTGTAGTCTTTGTGGGTTGTTTCACTTGCAGAATACTGGCTAACCGCTTTTTCTCCGCGTTTCTGAATGCCGTCAAGGCAATCCAGTGCTTTTTTCTGATTTGCCTGAGCCCATTTATGTCCTATCTCGTGAATAATAACGTTCTTGAGACCTTCAGGGTCATTGATATAGGCTTCCGAAATGAAAACGATTCCCGGAGTATTTGATGAAGCAAATCCGCCGTTACTCTGGTCAAAAGCCTTAAAAAAGGCAAAGCGCTGAGCATGCACCCGATAAGATGCCGGAAGAGAGCTGATGAGATTCGTAATCATAGTTTTTATTGCCGAAGACATTGTTTCTGTGCCGCTGAAATTCACCAATTCGAAGTTGTCCACTTTTAAAATCGTTTTCGAGGGATGCCACACACCATCATTTCCAAAACACCCATCACGATTGAAAAGATACTGCCCCTGATCCTGCCACGCAAGGCCATTTTCACTAATTCTTGTACCATCTTTCATGATGAATTCTCTCGTCACATCATCGAAAGTGTAACTTGCTGTTTTATACCCATAGATTTTATGACCATTTTTATCAGGACCTATAAGATATTCGCCCCGTGACTGGACATCAAACTTTGATGCGGCATAAGGAAGCGAATTAAAATAATCTGGAGGATTTTTTGCCGGATCCAGTCCGGGGCGTATCTCCTGGGTTCCGCCACCGTCAGATTTTGCTCCGGCAGAAGAGACCGATTTTGTTTCTGAATTGTTTTCTGAATTATTTTCAGCGTCATTTGGCTGTTTTGTCTGCGTTTTATCTGCCTGAGCTGATTGGCCTGGTTGGGCTGTCTGCTCCGATTGATTTGTTGTAGAATCGGGAATCTCGAGTTCCCAACCCGGATAAATCAAATCTGGATTTTTTACAAGAGAAGGATATTTTGCCTTATTGTATTTAATCAGAAGAGTGAATTTTTTCTGATCCCCCAAATATTTTGCAGCAATATCTCTGAGGGTTTCTCCTGATTTAACCTTATGAATCTTGACTTTTGGAGTTGCAGGTGCAGTTGGTTGCGTTTGTACAGTGGAATCAGGAATTGCAATTTCTTCCTGGGTTGTAACAGAGGTACCAGAAGACGAAAAGTTAGATAATTCAACGTTTCCATTTTCATCAAATGGATTTCCCGCAGACAAAACAGCTGTTACGAGAAAAAACACCACCAGAATTTGAATCCATCTGCTTTTCATCTAAATGGCCACACTTTCAGTCGAAATAAAAAAATGGCTATTTAACTCTTCAATACCCCAATTAAGTATAATCAGCAGATCCGTTATTGTCAAACCTCAGTGGTGTCATGGCAAACGGGAACTTGCAGAGAGTACTGACTTAATTCAGAGTTTCACAGATGTGTCTGAAGAAAAATCATAGAAGCTATGACGTGTATTTTTATATCTGCTCAGCAACATTGCTACAGTCTCGAAACTATTACTTAATATTCAGCAATTTGTGAGTTTGAATACTTAATCTCCAGATCGGATTCTGAAGGCAATAATCAGTACAAATTACAGTATTCTGCTTAACAGATTCATTATCACAAGGCTGAAGGCAAAAGTTTTCAAAATCATATTTCAGAAAATCATCCGGGTTAATATCAGGCTGCGGAAAAACAAGTTTCAACTCATTTCCTGAGCGTTGTACAAGCTTGCAGCCGGTTTTTGGACTGACAGCAAGCCAATCTATTCCTGCGGGTGCTGCAATAGTACCATTTGTCTCAACGGCGATATAAAAGCCTCTATCGCGGGTTTTTCTGACTAATGCTTCATCAAGCTGAAGAAGGGGTTCTCCGCCTGTAAAAACAATCATTGGAAGTTGCTGACTGGCGATAGCAGCGCTGCGGATAACATCCAATGCCTTTCCAAGAAGTTCTTCAGGGGAATCAAAAATTCCACCGTTCTCACCGTCTGTTCCGGAAAAATCAGTATCACAGAACCGGCAAGAAGTCTGAGCAGAATTTCTCGTCTCAAATTTCCCATCCCAGAGATTACACCCTGAAAACCTGCAAAATAACGCTGGTTTTCCGCTATTAACGCCTTCTCCCTGAAGCGAGTAAAACATCTCTTTCACATAATATGTCACAAGAATTCCTCTTTAAATATACACTGAGCTGGAAAGCAAATGAACTTTTCATAAGATCTGGAAGCTCTCCAAAATGGGGTTTACATTTTTTTGTTTTGCTAAGTCTGCAAATCTTAATTAAGGGGGCATTTATATTATGTCATTTCGACCGAAGTGAGAAATCTAGCATTTATGGAGATTTCTCGCATTCGTTCGAGATGACAGCCCAAAAGTTAACGCGCAAATTTGCCCCCCCCTATTTTTCTCATTTCAAAAATGATTTCAATTGAGAATGCGTAGTTGCCTGTCTTAAGATTTATGTTGCTTTGGAAGCTGTCAAGTTTTTGAACAATACTGCATGGGTTAAACTATTAAACAACAACCTATCGACATCTCACATTGTTCCTTACTCAGGATCAGGCTTTGCGTTGCCACTCCAGATCCGTTGCATCCGGTGCAAACACCACCACTTGATGTACCTTTTCCTTTGCAGGCACCGCATTTCTTTTCTTGTCCTGGCGGATCGTAACTCCAGGCAAATCCATCATCACCACATGATTTACAATCTCCATTGTTCCCTGACCCACCACAGGCTGCACAGCTAACGCTTGTGAGTTTCCATTGCCACCACTTGGCGGACTACGTAATTGAGAAAACAAAAGAAGATGTTTGAAAGTGGGCTAGCTTCTTGATTGAAGCCTCCAAAGTTTCAAGCAACTCGTTCCCGAATTACATCCAAGTTCGCTGTGTTCCATTTTATGGTTAAGAATAATTTTTGAATTCTGAAGTTCAATTATTACAAACTGAACCTTTTTAGACAACAACTCCACTTCTTTGGCACTAGAAACAATGCAATCGGCAAATAACGGTGTCAAAAAACCTAAAAAAACAAGCAAAAGAAAACACAAATTTTAACCTGATATTATACACAGAAAACTTCCTTAACTTCCAATATCTAGTTTTACAATGACGTTATCATACTAGATTGAACGTATTTTTTCAAACAAAATCATTTGCACTATATTTTAAGAGCAAATGATTTTTCTTTAATAACCGTCTTGATAGAAAGATTTTTGGGAGTGTGAACACCTCGTTGTAGACGAGACATTCGTGTTCCCTGCTGAATAATTTTTTATCAAGTTTGTTATTCTGCGCAACATCTGAATTAGCAATTTATTTACGCTTAGTTCAGATTTTCTGGACATGTCTTTTATAAGTTTACCAAGTTCTTCGTCATCGCCCCTGATTGTAAGAGTTTTCTTTTTTTCTCCTTTTGCATGCAAATTATGCATGCATTATAATACTAAAAAATGAATACATACAATGTTTGGAAAAAGATTTTGGGGTTTTGTTAACGGGTAAATGATAAAAAAGTGTTTGCTAAAATACGGTGTTTGGTGGGAAATGCCTGGATGTTGGCCTCTGGGAGCCCCCCAAAATGGGGTTTATTTTGGGGGGCGGCGGGTGGGGACGCTTCGGCTAGACATGGATAAAAGAGGGACTCGTATTGAAAACGTTGTCACGGGGCGTTTGATGGGTAGATTGCTTGGTGGGAAATAGCGTAACACCCGCGCAGGTTTGCATAACATGCCTGTTATGTAAAGCCGACCCTGCCGGTCTCCCGGCAGAGGAGGCCGAGGGGGTGGGTTGGCAAGGGTAAAGTCTGATAA
>JADFZL010000007.1:0-64126 GCA_015232575.1 Candidatus Rifleibacteriota bacterium | reverse complement strand
TAGAAGAGAGTTCGAAGGGGCTTGCCGTGACAACCTCGAAGAAAGATGGACTCCGTGACTGTTCCGATGCGCCCCGGGCGGGCGGGGGGCTTTAATGCTTTTGGGCGCCTATCGGTCAGAGCTCTCTGTCCGAGGCGCTTCAAATAAAAAATCTTGATTGGATTTGGTTTTGAAGCATTTTTTTACAAGAAGAAAGTGATAAGGGGAAAAGCTGAACGGGAGATTGAATTGAGATGGACATTGCATAAGCAGGCATTTTTTCAAAGTGCTGAAAATTACGTTTAAGTCGATTTTCAGCACTTTGAAATTGTTAGGGAATGAGAATAGGGCTCAAATATTCTCACCGGAACTTTTCCCTGTTTGGGTGGAACCAAGGACTAGTCGCCCTAGCGAAAATTCAAAACCTCGGAAAGACTGTTTTTTGGAAGCGACAATTGCTCTTCAATAAAGGAAATCGTGCTCCCTCCGGGAGGTAAAAAAGGGGGCTGACGTTTTCTCCGCTCTGAAAATCTTTTCAGACGTGCTTTGACTTCGACACAGGACGTAAAAGGAAAATCTTTCCCCTCGGCAAGGGGAAGAAGATGAGCCAACGCTTGAACTAATGCTGCCCTGAAAGCAATGTCAAAATTCTGCTCGTCTTTCTCTGCCTCCAATCGAGAAACAAGAAAGGGAATAGATTCGCTACCAATATTTGAAATTGCCTCAATTTCGAGAGACACAGTATCAAGATTATCACCTGAGTCAAACAGAAAAAGTTCTTGGCGCTTATTATTTATCCTTCCGAGAAGGAATGGAACCCCAGAAACACCGAGACCTTTCACTTTTTTCAAAAGGGAAACAATCCGCTCTTTTTGTGACGGCTTTCCCCCAAGATCATGATATGAATATACATGATCCAAAGCTATAGAAACGGAGAAATTTAACAAGCCTAAGATCGTGGCTAATCTCCAGTAACAAAGCAACGATACAATCACGATCGATTGGCAGCTACAGGTGACTGGTTATACATGAAATTGCTTGCTTGAGCATTGAGAGTTCCTAGATTCAACGAAGGGATAAACGACAGTAACAAGCCTGTTTACTGTTAACCAAAGGCTTTTTGGGGTGGAGGAAGTTTGCATTTGTTCCTAATTTTACCAAATAAAGCAACGATCAGTCAGTATAATTTCCTGGGTGATATAAAAAAAAATAGAACCAAATTTACCCTATTTTTGGGAAAGCTTGCTAAGTTGAACAATTGGATCCCAATCGAGTGGCTTAAACTTTTTGTTTCCTCGCCAAGGCATGCCGTTAACGACCCAATCATCTCGATGTTTTTTCCAGAGTTCTTCACGAGAACCAGGTTGTTTACACGCCAACTCATCATCGTGATAGCCAAATTCCGCCCCACATGAATAACAGAGCTTGTGGGATGGTACCGATTTTGTAGGACCATCCCAAGGTTCAAAATTTAACTCGAAACCGCAAATTGGACAAAAATTTACGGCTTCCAAGGATTATCACCCCACTCATCTTTATGTCTTTCCCAATAACTGGGTGCCTGGTTTGTTTGTATAAAAATCTTGTAAATTATGAATTTTGCTATTTTTGGGGAATCGAATTTTCCTCCCAAGGAAAAAATTCCTTGGAAAATTCTTCAGCTGGAATAAAAATAGCATTTGAAATTTCCTTTTCAACGCAGAAATCCCTAAATTTCCTTGAAGTTAAAACGGTGGTTAAGGTACCAAAAGGAATAAAAATATCTGCATCTCCCCAGCTATTAGTTTCCAATACTACTCGTCTTATTCGCTTAAATTCCTGACTCCTTAAACAAGCATTGCAGCTTGGAGGTTCCTCCAGACCAGATTCGATAATATTGATACGGCCAGTTCGAAGAATGGTTATTTGAAAAAATTCTGAGACCGGGGGAAATATTCTTTTCCCTTTCTTCAAATGCACAATTTCAGTTATCCGAAAGTCCGAAATGCCTTTCAAACCAACACTGCCAAATTCATTTTTGAATTTGGCAGACACCAAAATGCCTGCCCCTGGGCCGAACAAAATATCTCCAACACATTTTCCTTCAACTTCTATTTCATACCGAAGGGGAGGAAGTCTAAGAGATGGCCGAATGGGCTTATTGCAAAGTTTGCAATGCTCCGGTTCTCCTAAAACAAAGGGTTCAACATCATAAAAAACCGCACTAGCAAAACTTTCTTGGGGGCCTGGATCCAATTTTAATACGAAAAGGTTTTGAATGATTACTGCCCACTTTCATCATCGTTATCAGGGTTGGAATTCCTTATCCAATATTCCAAGTTTGTAAAACCGAAAGGAAATCGGGCCCTTAAATCCGGCGTGTTATACCGACTCATCAAATAATTAATAAATTGCTGAGGAGAAAGATCATTTCCCTTTTCGTTAATGTAATCAACAACGTTACTATCCAGCTCACGATGCCAACTAGCATATCCAACATGGGCATTCTCAATAGCTTTTGCAATGTAATCTGAGTCTCTTTCACTAAAGGAGGAAGAAAGTCCTTTATAATGTTTTAGGCCTGTTCTATAAACCTTTTTGGAAATAGCATGGTGAGATTGCCCACACATTATTTCACGAATTGCATTCTTAAGAGCTTCTCTAACGCACGGATTATTTACCATTGGTAAAACTTCATGAATTCGGCGAACAGTATCGGAGACAATACTTAACCCGTATATATCGTCTTGTGATGGCGGTGTATATGGCGCCAGTTTCATTGCCCACTCTTGGTAAATAGCGCCTTCAACCCCAGCTGCTTTACCAGCGTCTTCAAGAAAGTCGATTGCTTTTTCAACCGTTTGACCAAATGGATCTTTGAACAGAGGCGGATTGTTTTCTCCATACCACCACAGGTTATTACCCCCTTCGAAGCCGATGGGGTCTTTGGAGATGAATCTTCCGTACCGAGGGCTATAGTAGCGGTTGCGGTTGAAGTATTGTTCGGAGATTGCGCTTAATCTTCTTCCGGTGTAGAGGTATGGTGTGAAGGATTTGGCGAAGTGTCTGCCGTGGTGCCAGTGGTCGTGTTGGATGTTGCCGAAGGAGAATCTGCCTTCTAAGCGGTCGAGGAGGTCGCTGAGGTCGTCTTCTTTGCAGGGGGCGATGTTGTGGCCTTTCTTTTCAGGCCAGCGGAAGTTGCCCCAAGCGTCGTAGTTGATTTTTGCTACTGTGTTGCCTCCGCGATTTGTCAGGGCTATTGTGCTGCCGAGGGCGTCTTTCAGCATTGTGAGGCTTTTGCCGTGGTAGTTTGTGGTTTGGATATCGTCATTTCCGGGGCCGGAAATGAATTCGCGGAATGAAAACAATTGGGGAAGTTTTGGTTTCCAGCAGAAGGGGCCGAATTTCCAGGATTTGGCGGGAGACTTTGGAGCAATCAGGTATTCATTGCTTTCGTCGTCACCGTCGTATACCGAAAAATATGTTGTTTCTGCGGTTTTTCTTGTAATTCTGCGCCAATCGTTCGGAAGATATGAATACTCTTCTGAAATTTCGAAGCTCTTTGGACAGTGTCTGCAATGCTTTTTGTGATGCTTTGAACATTCTATTTCACGTTCAATTTTCAAAAGACGATTGTCATGAGACCATGTATTTCTGACTACTTCATCTTCTTCAATGGAGATTGTCAGGTTGCCATCAGAGTCGTATTCAAAAGTATCTGATGCTTTGCTGATCATGCGTCCGGCTGCATCATACGAATACGTTACTGTTCTGCTGTTTGAATGTCCGGTTTTTATCGTTTCTGAAAGTCTGTCGCCAGCGTTATTATAAGTATAGGAAACAACCTGTTTTTCAGGATATGTCACCTTTATCAGCCAGCCAGATTTATCATACTCATAAACAGTGGTTCCGCATTCATCATCGGTCATTGAGATACAGTTGCCGAGAGCATTGTATGTATAGCGACGTTGAGAAATCGGCGGCTTGGACTTCTGATCACGATTGTGACTTACAGAAAGCAATCTGCCTGCGGCATCGAAAGAATTAACCGTGTTTACACCCGGCTGTTCAGTGCCAATTTGTTTGCCTGCGGTATCGTACAAGTATTTTATATCGTTGTTCTGTCCGGGTGGATCAAGTAATATCAGGCGATTAAGAGCATCATACCCGTATTTGAAACTTTCTTCCTCTGGATTTTTTGCTGAAATTCTGTTTCCTGCCAAGTCATATACGTAATTCCAGGACTTTGAAACGCCAGGGCATGCACTGGTTTGAAATTCTTCTGATATCAGATTTCCTGATGCATCATATTTCTTGGCAGCCAAGCCATTGCTGTCTGAACGAGAAAGTTCTCTGCCTGTCAGATCGTAAGAAAAAGTCGCTGCTGTACCATTTGGATAATCAATTTGTACCAGGCGATTCATTGAATCAAAACTGAAAGTGGTTATCTGATTTCTTGCATTTACAAGTGCTGTTCTGGCACCTGTCTCATTATATGAATAAGTTGTTCTATTGCCTATCGGATCTATTTCTGCAAGTGTTCTGCCGTTTGCGTCAAATTTCCAGCGCCAAACACGACATGCAGCATCTGTCAGACCAGTGCGACTTCCAGCCAGATCATAATCATACTGAACGATTCTACCTTCGGCGTCTACCTCTGAAATTACTCTGCCGCGTGAATCATAAGCTGTAATTGAGCGGTTTCCCAGAGCGTCTGTTTTTGCTACTCGTCTTCCGACTGCGTCAAATTCATAGCTGGTAATATTTCCGGCTGGATTGCTCTCAGAAATAACGCAATCCATGACATCAAAAGTCATTGAAGATATTTCACCAAGCGGATTTACGGTGGAAACAAGTCTTCCTGCTGTGTCATAATTGTTTCGCCAGATATTTCCCAAAGCGTCTGTTCTGGATACGATTCTGCCTGCCGAATCGTAACTATAGCGGGTAACTCCGACAAGCGGGTCGATTTCTGCAGAAGTCTGTCCAGCAGCATCAAATGAGGTTTCGGAAGTGGCACCATTCGGCTGAATTGCCTTAACCTGCCTGTTCAGCGCGTCATATTGCCAGCTCCAGGTTGCTGCGAGAGCATCTGTTGTTTTCAGAAGATTTCCAACTGCATCGTATTCGTTTCTGATTATTGCTGAATCGGGTTTTGTGGTGGAAACTACGCGGTCAAGCACATCAAAAGCATAGCAGGTTGTATGCAGCAATGGATCTTTATCGCTTACTTTTCTGCCTGCAATGTCATAGGTTTGTTCCCAGCGACTGCCTGCCGGATCAATCGTTGCAACCATTCTTCCGAGGGGATCATATTCGAAAGCAGTGACAGAACCAAGTTCATTTGTCCTGTTAATAAGCTGACCTTCGGTGTTGTACGAAGACATTTCTGACGAATCATCGGGATAAACTATTCTGACCAGGTTTCCGGCTGCGTCGTATTCAAAACATGTTTTTTCACCCAGCGGATTTATTTCGGCAATTTTTTTGCCGGCTGCATTGTATTCGTAATTGTGTTTTGTACCATCTGGCCTGGTGGTGGAAATCATTTTGTCGGCCTGATCGTATGTATAGGTTGTTACTCTGTTGAGATTGTCACGCCTGTTTGCAATGTTTCCGGCTTCGTCATATTCAATTTCGGTCCATCTTCCATCGGGATGGATTGTTTTTACGAGGCGGTCAAGAGCGTCATATTCGTATAATGTTACTCTTCCAAGCTGATCTGACGATGAAATTAAATTGCTTCGTGCATCATACGAAAAACTCGAAATGCCGCCCAGAGCATCTATTGAGCGCAAAAGTCGGCTTCCATCGGACGAATATTCGTATCTGACCGTTCTTCCGAGCGGGTCGGTTCTGGAAGTTCTGTTGTTATGAGCGTCGTAAGTGTATGATGTTATGCCACCAGCAGGATTTATTTCGGAAATCAGATTTCCACGATGACACCAATTATAACGCCATTCGCGATTTAAAGGGTCTGTTTTTTTCGCAAGTTTATGAAATTCCGGATGCCATTCATAAGAAGTGGTATTGCCGAGAGGATCCGTGCTTGTACAAAGAAGGCCATCTGCATTATAAGAATATGAAAACATCTGTCCGAGAGAGTTTGTGGTGTTCGTTAAAGCCAGTTCAGAAAAACTGAAATTCTTTGATATTCCAGCGTTGGGGATTTCATAACCCGAAAGTTGCCAGGAGGAATCAAAACGATATTCATGTGATACGCCCTCCGGACTGGTAAATAAAAGCTTCTGCTGAGAAAAATCCCAGTTGAAAAGTGCGCTTGCTGCATTCGGAAAAGTGATGCCAGAGACGCGGGAACCCTGGTAAGCTATTTCTGTTGCTCGGTTTCCGGGCTTTGTAAACTTACTGAGAAAATTGTCTTCGTTGTAAGTGTAAGTTGTTATTTGATTAATCGCATTGGTAAAAGAAATCAGGTTTCTATTACTGTCATAGGCATAGCGAAGGGTTCTTCCGGCTGAATCTGTGACGTTTTCTATCAGATTCGATGAATTTAGAGCAAATTCGAGCCATTGTCCGGCGTTGTTTGAGACTTTGTGAAGCGTTCCAGATGAATTATAATCAATATTTACCGAATCTGCCGCGCCAGTACCACAGCATGCTTTTGCCATGCGGATAATTTTTCCGTCAGAATCAAAATGCCACTCCATACCGCCCGGAATGAAGAGCCTCCAGAGGTTTGTGTCTGTTGCGACAGAAAGCTGAAGATTCGAACTTATGTGACCAACATAAGCGCCGTCCGAATATTTGAAAAATGATTTTGAGCCATCTGAGTTTACAAAAACGACATCTGATGCAATAAATTCAAGATGAGAAAGGTATGGACTGCTCCATCCGCGTCCGAATAAACCAATATTAGAATCAAGAGAGTTGTAGATTCTGGCAAGAGTAAGTGGTAATCGCGATTTCAAGCTCAGATCAACGTTTGATAAAATGAAATTTCCCGAAACAATGTTTACCGGATCGCTGAGATTCAAACCAGCGGTGTAGCCTTCTTTTTCGCCTGTCGCCTGTTCCCACGAGACTTCGGGGCATTGTTCCGCTTTCGGGTCAGGCGGAACATCTGCAGAAGGGTCCTTGGAGTTTTTCATCCAGGTTCCCATTCCGATGATTGATGCGTTTACTTTCTTTACAGTAAAATTTGATGTTTTCGAGGAACTACCTGCTTCAGCTATTATTTCGTAATTTCCTTCGGAAATAGTTGAGCCGCCAAGGTTTCCCCACCAGCTTAATTTTGCAATGTGTCCGCTGTCACCCTGGCTGGTGGCTGCTGAACCGATTGGAAAGATTTCGCCGCCGGGACCTCTGACTTTGAATTCAACTGTTGTGGAAACAGAAGTTGCAGCGCGAAAAACGATACCGGATGCTGCACCGTCTATGCCGATCATAAGCGTTGGAGGGATCGCCTGGACTGAGTTAACCGTTACAGGAGCGTCTCCTTTGAACATTATGTGATCGACAATGCTGTAATTATTACCAATACAACAATAATTGGCTATTTCTATTGAGATGGAGTCAAAAGTACCACTAACAAAGTTGAATGGTATTTCAAGAATTCCGGTAAAACCATTTGGAAGAGGATTCGAAAAAGGCCAGCCATGGTAATTTCCGCAGCCATAACTTGTTGCGCCGACTTCGTTGCCGTTTCTGAATGCTCTGATAATAAGGCCAGTGCCGTCGTAATAACATGACATGCAATATCTGTTGATTTCGAGATAGAGAGCTAGTTTCGATGCCGGATAAAAGGCACCGCCAAGATTGAAAGTTCTTTTCAGATAATGGTTTGTACACCATGAATATGTATTGCCGATAACCTGCTGTCTTAAAGCAGTTGAGCCATCGAATGGTGAAACTATTTCAGATCGGTAAACCTGCGGGTTAGTCCCCGGGCTGTTCATGCCTGTTTCCCAGGTGGTTCCGATGCTTCCAGGCAGAATTGGGTCGAGAAGTGTGTAACCTGATGGAAAAGAAGTTAGGGCTGATGTGCTTTGGGTGAGGGAGGTTGTTCTTGCTGGTGAGTTTGTTTGTATTTGTGTTTCTGATTTTGTTTCTGCTTGCTGTGTGAGTGTGCCGGAATTCAGTTTTTCCCAGATTTCTTCGGAAATGCTTGCTGGTCTTGTTTCATCGCCTGGAATATATGACTCAAAAGGTTCTGATGAATTTTCGGGAAGCGATAAATCAGAGGCAAAAAGTGGAATTGAAAACAGAATCAAAACAGGGAAAATCAGGGCAGCAAGAAGACGAAATTTCATAGAACCTCCCAAAAAATCTGGATACAAGCGAATGATAACAAAGAAACATCAAGACTGTCAATTTTTTTGCAGTATTTTGTAAAATCTACTCAATAACGTGGATAGGCAAATGAAAGGAAACTTGGAGACAAGGATTTGGACAAAGTTTAAAAATTGGAAAATCAAAACAAGTCTGAATCTTCCAGATAAACGGGATATTTTCATTGATGATTGATTTTCGCAGAATTTCTCTAATGTGATTTCGACTTCGGTCAACTGAGTCAAAGTGGTTAATAGAAAGTTACTTTTGCTTACGGGTTATGTTGATTTTGAAAAATGCGTGTGTTAGGATAAACAAATGAGCAGATCACGCGGATTCATATTTTTCGCTGCAATAGCTATTATTCCGATTATTTTGCTGCTTGCTTTTTCTTATAATTCGCTGGTGAGAGAAGAAGCAATGAGGGTGCATCGCATTTACTGGAATGATATCATGTCAAAAGCAGCAGAAGGAACTGCTGAAGAGGCATTTTCCTGGTTTATTGCCAATCCTGATAATGAAATCTCCAGATTTCTTGCTGACCCGGTAAATGCGGTGAGCGGGACCGAAAAAACTATTGATCTTCTTCCTCATCTTCGATTTCCTGCTTCACTTGAAGGTGCAACTATTGACAGTTGCGTTTTATCTGCAACCTACGTTGAAAATTTCTTCTATCCAAACGGCGGAGAAAGTACAAATGCTGCTCTGCCATCAGGCTTTACATCAGTTTCTCACGGGTTCCTTTATCCTGATCTTTCAGATCGCTTTGCACTGCTTAAGGTCGAAGTGGTAGCCTGTTTTCAGAAGGCAAGAAAATACAAACTCAAGTATGAGGTCATGCGCGAAGTTAAAGCGGTAAACATTCTTCCTGGAATATTCGGGCAGTTTACACTCTTTGTAAAAGAAAAGAGCCCCGGAGCAAATGGCGATCCGAATCATCTGAAAACAACCACTTGCCGCACTCCATCAGTTCTTGGCACAGAAGGATTTGCCGACCCGCTTACTCCACTGGGAAATCCGCTGACATTGATTCATCACCCTGACGACTCAAACCGTACAACCGCAATTCCAACGGCAAACCGTGTTGCTCCTGATTGGGCTGGCGGAAACGTTGATCTGGTAAGTCGAGGCTGGGCATTCTTCGGGTCAAGTCTTCCCCCGGGACCATTTCAGGCATGGACCTTCAATATTTTTCAGGGAGAATTGTCAGCAGCTTCAGCAAAACCCGAGCGTGCAAGATATTTCGGAGCAAATTTCCTGATTTCGAATCATACTGTTCTTGTCTATCACACTAAAATGCCAACCTTAAGCGCCCTTGTACCACCAGTACCAGCTGTTAACCCTTCGAGTCCGCCATTTAACGGTGATGCGGGTCATCCATTCATTGGATGGCTGATATACATGAAACGAATCGGATATTTCTCAGGGACACAGGCTGCAATGGATGATCTTGGCATAGGGAACCTTTTACGAAGTTATTATCAGGACCCTGATCACCTGAACGAGCTGGAACATGGTTCTCTCATAATGCCGATGGGCAGTATTTACCCGGTCAGTGCATCTTCAATTTCCGACAGTCGCTCACCTTCAGTAATTCTTGGCCCCACATCATTACGAATGATTCAGGCTGGTTACATTTCTCAATTGGATCAAACGGCTGAAGCTGCCATAACTGCTGGAACAGATATTGTTGGAGCTCTGGAAAACCAAGCAGATAATGATAAACCGCAACTATCAGTAATACCCTATTTTCCAATACTGGGAAACAGCATTGTTTCAGGAAAACCAGATTCGGTCGGCTGGGCTAATCACCTAATCTGGGGTGCAGTTTCCGAAAAAGGTGTAACTAATCCGGGGAATTATACCAGCCGTGACTGGGCAGCTGTGAACTGGAACATTCTCACCGATGTGCTCGGCGGTGGAACAACGCCGTTTGCAGCAATGTATGTCGGTCTGGTAATGTGTAAACCAATACTTATGCATTCCATGATTGGATTTGAACAGATTCTGCAGAACAATATGAATGGAGTTGCCTTTCCTTCAGGCTGGATGCCGGTCTCAAAAACCATGACAGCCCTCCCGGCATCAATTCAGCCTGTAAATGACTCCGGCGCAGATGTTTCAGACACAGTCGATTCTTTTTTCCATTCTGATACCGGGCGTGGAGTAAATGGCAACCGTTTAGCTCTCAAAGACACATCCGGATTAAGGATGATGGTTGGCTACCTTGGCGCGGTGTGGCCTTTTTCAGCAACCTCAGTCAGCGAAACATCTCCTCTCGTCTTCTCTGAATATGATTTCCGATATAAAACAACACATCTGATTAAGACTCCGTCTGAATTTCTTTCAAGGTTCGTCCGCCAGGAAGGGCAAAATTCTGTTCTCTGCCTTCAGGGCGGAATCGTGACTGTACTCGGCGGTGATCTTGCTCTTTCCGGAAACGGCGGTAAACTATTGTACAAAGACGATGGAGGAATGCTGATTGTTGAAAACGGAGATCTTATTCTAAAATCGGATATCCTTCGTGGCACAAATGCAGTTCCTCAGCCACCTCTCACGCTTGCCACCGCGAAATCAGGCAAGAACATTGTTTTCGCAGGAGCTTCCCGTGTCGATGCTTTCCTGATATCTTCAGGAACACTTAAACGTTCTTCCTTGAACGCAATCAAAGTCAAAGGCGGTGTTGCAGTCAGAACTCTTGATTTTTCAGAAAGTTCCTCTGATTCAATCTTCAAGGGTCATCCTGCAACAGTTGACGAAAGAAACACCATAACCTGGGACCCAGTCTTCAACGTATTCAAGCCAGAGGTAAGAAAATCAGGAATCCGCTTCCATCTCGGTGGACGACGTTCATTCTGGAAAACGGAGCCAGGCTGATGATAAAACGCGCTGTATCTTTCGTTGAATTGCTTATAGCTATTGTAGTTATAGCTCTGGCAATGTTTCCGATTATGTCTCTTGTTTCCACTTCTCATGGCGATTCACGCTCAACCCTTGAAGAAGTTATTGCAAGCAATTTAGCTTCTGAAGCAATTGAGGCAGTGCAGTCGCTGCCATTAAAGCTGGTTCCAATGAATGTTGACACGGAAATTGTTGCAGGGACATTTGCTGTTGCTGAGGCTGCAGGGTATACAGTCGGACTTGCCACTCCGCCAGTCGGATTCAAACGGTTTTTGAAAACAGAGGCTGTTTCAATTGAATCTGTTGTTCCATCAGATCTTCAACAGGGAATAAAAGACAGAGCAGCGTCTGCATCTGTAATTATTAAAATCAAAGCGCGTGTAGAATGGAGCACCCGCGGCAGGCCGGAATCAGTTCAGCTTGTTACCGCACGGGGATATTTCTGATGAAAATGAAAATTTCCAGAGGTTTTACAATGATGGAGATAATCGTTGTCTGCCTTATAATAGGCGTAATTATCGGAACATTGATGCAGATACTTTCCAAAGCATTTCTTGGAACAAAAAAAGGCTATGACACCCTGTCAATCCTTCAGGAAGAAACAAAACTCGTCTCTTTTCTAAAGTACGATCTAAGAACTATGACTATACCGGATGGATTCCCGCCGCCAGACGTGGTAAATGATTCGGCGGGAAATTACTCTTTTTCTTTTGACAAGGTTCACCTCTGTGACAGATACGGAATGCCTGCTCCGGTAAGGATAACCTACCAGAGAGAAGGAGGCACACGCCAGGTTAAGCACCGAGATGGTACAATGAAACCAGTTTATTCCATTGTTCGAATAAATGATTCAGAAAGAAGGATTTTCATGAAAGATATGATTTCCAGCCTCTCGATTAAACTCCTCGACATGTCAGGAAATCGGTGTACAAATCCAAAGGATGTCCGGAAAGTTCAACTTGGGCTGGAAACCTCATCTAGCGACCTTTTGCAGGTTATGGTCAGCATCTATTCTCCATATCTTACAATAAATGCTTCATCTTCAGATGCTGTCTGGCTGATGAACTACAGAACCCGCGCCTACACTCCCGGAGCAGGAATTACGGCATACAACGGCGTTAATATTCCAGCGGCAGATCTTACAATCATAGGAGGAGCAATCGCATTGTCAAGAGAACGAAGTTTTTAAGTCTGCAATATTTATTTAAAATTGAGTTAGTTAAATTTTATTTACAAGGAGATCGTTATGCGCATCCTTACTATTGTTGCTCTGTTTCTTTTCCTCGTTTTTCCATGTTTTGCAGATATTTCTGCAACACAATGGGAAACTGATCTGACCAATTACAACAAGTATCTGAACTCTACGCCGCAAGAATATCTGGCTGCAATTGAACTGAACAAAAAGTGGATTGGTTTCTACGCAGATGACAGCGAAAAGGTTAAAAGCATTCCTGGAATAATCTCACTTGATCAGCTTCAGGCAAATATGAAGGGCATTTATGATTCTGCCGCACAAGCGATTATTAACGATTATTCTTCATTTATTACGGCTGATATTTCAAAAGCTGCAAAGCTTGGAATTGCTGTAAGAAATTATTACCGGGAAAATGATAGTGCCGCTTTAAATCGCAGAAAAGAAATGCAATTGAATATGGCCATCAGAAAAGGTTTCATGGATATTTATGTCAAAATGGCAAATGATTACAGCACTCTTGCAAAAGCCGGGAAAACTGCTGAAGCAGAAGCTCTCAGCAAATCATGGAATATTTTGATATCTGATCTTGGAGCACAGGGAAGTGGTCTGGTTGATGATTTCAAAAACATTACCAGCGTTGACCTTGCAAAAGTTGTTTCAGACGTAAAAGCATTTGAAGTTGATCATAGGGCATATACAGAAGCAATAAAAAATTATCAGTTCGACAAAGCATTAGCTCTGCTTAAGAAATGGGAAGATTTTGCAAAAGAAAATCCGTCAGCAATGGGCGCAGTCAATTTTATATTCAACGCATCTATCGGAGCAAAAATCAAAGAAAAAAAAGACTGGACTGCTTTTTGTGCTGAGGAAAGAGCGCGGGTTTATGCCTCAATGTTCGACGCTGATGTTAAGGAATACGAAAAAGCGATTGCAGATGGCAAACTTGCTTCTGCCACAGCCCTTATTGACAAGTGGGATGCAATTACAGACGGGGACCTTGGAGCTGACATAGCTTCCAAGCTTAAAGTAGAATTAAAAACTTTCAAAGAAAACCTTGAAAAAGAAAAAGCAAAAATCGAAGCAATTGATCCGAATTTCAGCTCTGAAAATGTCGCTTCTTTCAAAACGGACCTGGCAGAGTATAATCAGTGCATAAAGGATTACCAGGCAGCGGAAGTCGGATCAGATGCGTGGTATAATAATCTTGCCCGTGGAATGGAATTAGCAGATAAATGGAGCAAAATTGCAAACCAGAACACTGCCCTTGCCAATGAAATTCTTAAAGCGACCGGAATACAGCTTCCCAAAGCATCTGACGATGTTATCAATTTCCTTCTCGACACATCAATGAACGATTCGGCTGCGAAATTCAACAGCTATCTCGGTTCAGGAAAGTATACCAAGGGGAAAGAGCTTGTCAGAGGCTGGAAAGATTATCTTAACAATCATACACGAGTCAAGGAACTCGCTTTAAAGAAGTGGGGAAATGATACCATGGCAACACTGGACCGCTATGAAGTGGGACTCACAATCATGGCCGGCTTCGAGTCTGCAACATCCACAGAAACATCTGTCAGCACATCACCTGATCCAACGACAGAAAACGCTCCGCCAACAGTTGATCCGGCAGTGAACACATCTGGAAATGAAACCGGTCTTGGGCCGTCAGCTCAATAAACAATCACACTCTACACCCTCTCCCGCGGCAACGCCGGGAGAGGGTTTTTTATCAGAAAACCGGAACGTTTCTATGCCTGTTTATATTATTGCCTCGAAGGAGTGAAATAAATGATTGATACTTTCAAGGGGCATTTTTACGAAATAGTATATTTTTTCATAAAAGCAGCATTGTTGCAACGGTTTAAAAGCCTCTCCATAGGTTAACATGCTCGCTGCGGGAATGAAACATAAAGCGGAAATTCGAGTATTTATACCAAAAAAGATTAGGAACTCTTCAATGAACGTTGATATATAGATTAAAAAACTCCGTATTTCTCTGTGTGAGTTCAATCTTTTGTCAGTAACAATACCACAGTACCTTTTTTTTCGCAGCTTTACTGTGAGGTCTGATTATCCTGTGACATCCAGATATTCATGAGTTTTGAGCGCCATTCGTCAAGTTTCGGATCGTCAATATTCTTGAATGAAAATATCATTTCAGAATTAGTAAGCAGGCGTCCATCGCGATGCGCTTCAACCTTTGCCTTGCCAGCCACCTCATTCAACGAAAGTAAAGTGGCAGTGTAATTGAGTGTATCTCCGGGTTTTACCATGTCCCTGAACTTGACACGTTCAATTATCGAAACTACTGCCTTGGCATTAATTCCGAATTTTTCCTTCAGACTTGCTTCGACAAGCAAGCCGGCAAGTTGTGCCATTCCCTCGAGTATAAGAACTCCAGGCATGACGGGTCTTCTGGGAAAATGGTCATTAAAGAAATCTTCGCTCAGCGAAATATTCTTAACAGCCCTGGCTTCCTCACAAACAACCCACTTTGTAATCCGATCAATCAAGAAAAAGCGCATTTTATAACCTATTAAAATCCATTATAATGATTCGTCATAATCAACGAAAAAATACTATCAGAAAGTCTCCATGATATCAACAAAAATCAAACAGATTATGCAACTGCGTCCTGTGGATTGGATTCACCTTCGTCTGGAAGGGGAACTTCCTGGTCTTCGCAAACCACATCCGCCTCAAGACAATCTGCAATATGTGACAAGATTTTGTACAAATCTTCGCAATAGACGCTTTTTTGTTGGAAGTTTCCAGTTTTCCGGCTAAATCGATGAGGTAGATATCCACCGCCGCAGGCCATGTTGAACTTGCAGGAAACGCATGACGGATTTAAGGTCATAGACTCGCCTATGATCCATCGCACCATGTTGTCTTTTTTGATATCATCCAGTCGGGTTGTTCGAATATTCAGATCTGAAACAACGGACTCTTCTCCGCATATCCTTAGAGTATCAGTGGAAGTTAGAACACCGTCAGTCTCCATAGTTATCACCGACATAGGCCCGAACCCAATAGCCTCCGATCGGGAAGGAAGTCCAAAGAGACTGCCAATAATAGTCTTTAAAAAGCGAAACTCGACGCCTTTTTCTGCCTGATGCTCGGACCAATAATCGAATGCGCGAATGTAAAATTCAGAGATTTCTTCTTTCGGATCGTCATGAGTAATGTCTGGTATCATGATATCATAGCAATCAAGACCCATTTCGTCAGCAAAGAATTTCATAATTGGCACTGGATCAGCCTGTGGGTTACAAACTCCCAGTACACCAAACGGAACATTCTTCCTCTGCAGGAGGCGGACACCTTTAACCACGCGTTCAAAGGTATCTTCACCATTCATACCTTTTCTATTCCTGTTATGTGTTTCAGCGGGCCCATCAAGACTTATTCCAATGGATACTTTATAGGTCAGGAAGAGATCTGCGAACCGTTCGTCAAGAAGATACCCATTTGTTTGCAAACTTATGGGAATCTTGCAATTAAGACGCTCAGCAAGATCACGAAATTTCTGAAGAAGTGCAGCCAGGCGGTTATATCCAAAGAGAAGCGGCTCTCCGCCGTGAAGAGTGACCTGAAACCGTTCCAGCTTATGACTTCGAATATGCTCCTCAAGGCGGTTCAAGAGTATTTCTTCGAGGTCGAGAGAGAGAGTGGCGGGCTTCTTGAGTACCTTTGCGTCCCTGAACCAAAAACAGTAGCTGCATTTGAAACAGCAGAGGTTGGTTACCTTCAATAAGAGACTGCTGATAGTCCAGTCATCCAGGAATGACTCCAGAGCTTTTGTTTGAAGAGGGTTCATTTTTTTCTCTTTCATTTTTTTCAGCAATTACCCATTGGCAGGGTGTGATCTTGTTGCATAATTAGCCAATTTGACTATTTGTGATTCAAAACGAACTCTAAAAAGATACTTAGTCGCCATTTTTGAATTGTACAACTAGATCCATTAGCGGCTTAACGGGAGAACAATTTTGCTAATGAGCTTAACTTAGTACAGCAAATCTTAATAAAGGAGATTTAAGCACCAGAATTTCTACTATGTCATTTCAACCGAAGGGAGAAATACCGCTGCACACCCCAAAGTTAACGCTCAAAATGACCACATATTCAAGTTTTTGTGTGCTTAGTTTTTAGTATAACCAGATACCAGCAAGCGTTTAGGAGTTAAATCCCCGGGTGAGGATTCGAAAAAGAATTCCTCACCCGCAATTATAATAACTACTTGAGAGGCAGAATCATTACTAGTCTTTAGTCATATTTGAATTTTATGGTAAGAAATTTCAAATATAATTCCAGGTTTCTTTGTAGAAAATTATCACCACAAAATTCGTCAGTGCCTATTGACTAGCAGTTATGTTCTTTTGAATGGGACTTCTCGTAACCACCACCAGCTCCACCAATACCACCGCTCACCTTATCATGGGTTTTAGCATGGCATTTGGCGTATTCAGCCAAAATTCCATTTTTTGCTTCGATGTTCAAAGAAGCAAGAATTCCAGTTAATTTGCCGGATTTTGACTGAAGAACCGGAATGGATATACTATTGGGACGCTCCACAGACATATCGCTGTTCATATTTTCTGCCAATCCCGGGGCGGAATTGAATGTAGAGAAAAGAGTGAAAAGTCCTGCTGAAGCCAGAGAGAGTTTACCAATGTTCTTTTTCATGCTAATTCCTTCTTTCCTTATTAAATGGTAATTCAAGATAAGAATGCACAAACTTTTGGAATAAACTAGATCAACCTGTTATAACAAAGCAAATCAGATGCCACTCCGCTGGAACATCTATTTTCCGTTTAATAATGGGCCTTTCCAAGTTTTTCCAATTTTCAATGAATCAACAATTGGCATTTTTTCATCACCCAACTGCTGGAATTTCGCACTTGCAAATGTGACAAAAATAAGTAATAAATTTTTCCCCGGAATTCCTGCTATTTTCCTCTCCGCAAACGGGAATTTAGTACATCATTCGGTGGCCGGATGAGAATGTTTTAAGGCGGAAAAGGCCTTCTCGCAGGAGAGAGAGGGGGCGTTTCAGCATGAATGAAACGTCCATGTAGCATGACAGCGGGCAATTTTCAGAGCAGTTAAGCGAAAAAAAGTCGCCGCCGGATTCCTTTTTAAAAAGACTTATTGGATCTTCAGTCAGAAGGTTTCCAATTGTTCGGTTCATTCTGCTGCATGGAAAAACAAGATCACCGTTTGGATATATTCTCCAGATCAGTTGTGGATGGCAGTCGAATTTTGCGTTGCGCTTTAATCCCTTAAGATAATCTATTGTTGCGGCAATACGCTGGCCATTTTTCTTTGCAGCAAGAATTTTTTCTATCAATCCAGAATAATCACTGTTTCCGAAAAGGCCGCTGTGAAGGCGGGTTTTCTGAAGAGCTGGTCCAGCTGAGAAAGCAATATTGAGCTTCCTGCAAAATTCAAGTATTTCCGCAACATCATTGATGTTTTCCGGAAGAATTACACTGTTAACAAGCAGACTCGGGTGCCCCATTAATGCTGTTTTTTCAATAACCTCAAGAACTTTTTCTGTCGCACCTTTCCTGTGCCATATCTGATCCGATTTTTCGCGGTCCAGACTGTCAAGGCTTATAATTACCGCATCAACTGAGCGTGCAATTTCTGGAGTCAGTAAAAGCCCGTTTGTATTAAGTGAAATAAACTTAAACCCTGCTTCCCGTGCGTGTTTGATAACAGCTTCAAAATCCTTATATAAGAGAGGTTCGCCGCCTGAAAGCATAAGGATATCAGAATACGCCGACAGTTTCTGAAATATTCTTCGCCATTCCTGATGAGACAATCCGCTGTCATTCATTTCAGGAAACTTGTATCCACTTCCGCCGTCACAATATGAGCAGCGCAGATTACATGAAAATGTCAGGTAAACATATATTCCAAGCGGGAAATGAAACGTTTTTCTGCCAAGTGCAGATGTTATAAGATGTACAAGTAATTTGGCGGGAATAATCATTTTTTCACCTTCTCACTATTCGGCCGGGGTTGCCAATAACAACAGAATGCGGCGGAACATCACGCATGACAAATGCTGCACCGGCAATCTGCGCGAAATCACCAATTTTAACCCCGCATCGTATGCGCGAACAGGCACCAACTGTCACTCCTTCACCGATTTCAACTTTTCCGATTCGAAAAAGGTTACCGGTATGTTCGTGCAATCCAATCTCACAATTTGTACCAATAAGCGTACCTTTTCCGATGGTTAAAAGATCGGGATATAATGTGTCAACGAATATGCGTGGTGAAAAATACGCTGATTTGTGAATCTTCGCTCCGAAAAGGCGCAGCAGAAAGCTTTTCAAATTTGAAAAGGGAAGATTATATGACAGAGTAAGCAGCGAAAACCTGGCCGACGCTTTCAGAGATCCGGTAAAAGAATTGTACTCCTGCCAACAGAAACAAGTATCAATCGGATATTTACCGCTTCCCTGAAATTCAAAAACTCTCGACGTACAATCGGTTTTTCTGAACTCAGCAAATGCTCTTATGGCTTCGTTAAGATCGGTATATCGGCGATTACCATAAATTTGAATTGAATCGGATTTTTCAATAATTTCGTCAGATTGTTTCATAATTTATATGCCTCTGTACATTGTTAATCCTCACCCTTAACTTCATAGGCGCCAACTTAAGCTTTCAGAATTCCAATCCTGTCATTTCGACCGAAGGAAGAAATCTGGCATTTATCAGATCTCACACCATTGGGACCTTAAGTTCATGGCAATGAATTTTTAATAGCGGGAAAAGATTATTGATGCATTTTGTCCACCGAAAGCAAATGAATTTGAGATGATTTTGTTTCCGGTGAATGATCTTAATTTCGCCGGCACATAATCGAGGTCGCACAAAGGGTCAGGGTTTTCAAGGTTTATCGTCGGCGGAATTTCACCGCGCAAAAGCGTCATTACTGCTGCCACGGCCTCAACTGCACCGCTCGCAGCAATTATATGTCCGGTCATTGATTTGAGTGAATGAACCGGCATATTGTACGCGCGTTTTCCGAAAACCTCTTTTATTGCCATTGTTTCTACAATATCATTTTTCGGAGTACCGGTTCCATGAGCATTGACGCAGTCGATTTCTTCGGGTGTCAATCTGGCATCAGAAAGGGCTTTTCTCATGCACAAAACTGCACCCTTGCCATCCTGATCGGGATCTGAAACTCTGAATGCATCAAGTGATGATCCATATCCGAGGATTTCAGCATATATTTTCGCGCCACGCGCAAGCGCAGAATTCAATTCCTCAAGAACAAGAAACCCGGAACCTTCAGAAAGCACTGTTCCATCGCGGCTTACATCGAAAGGTCTGCATGCCTTTTCAGGCCCTTCATTTCCCGGGGATAAAGCTCTCAGAAGGCTGAAGCCACCTAGTCCGAGCGGATTCAGCATACTGTCGGCAGCTCCGGCAAGTGCGATATCTGTTTCGCCATTTCTAATTCGTTGAAAAGCTTCCCCAATGACCTGAGAACCGGCAGCACACGCTGAACAGTTTGTCACAAGCCCGCCGCCAATGCCATAGTGATCTCCGAGAATTTTACTTATCCTGTCTAATGGCGTCTGGAGGGATGTTCCACTCAGGGAAGCATACTCAAGATATTCCTTTGCAAAACTTTTTCCCGGAATCTGGGAATGAACAAAAGAAATTACGTCCTCCAGATAGAATACTTCAAGGCTGACTCCTACTAGCAAAACGGCTTTTTTCAGAGAATCTGTAATACTGTTCGACGAAATAAGGTGTGCATCAAGAAGAGCTTCTCTGGCTGCTGAAAGTCCAAAGAAGACCTTTCTATCCCTTTCCCGTGAGGTCCCCGGAAATTCTTTCCAGATAGATTCGAAATTAAAAGCTTTTACTTCACCACCTATTTTAATAGGAAATGAGGAAATATCGAACAATGAGATTTGAGAAACGCCTGAAATTCCAGACACGGCACTTTTCCAGTATTCTTCAACAGAATTTCCAATCGGACTAACAATACCTTTGCCGGTAACTACGACTCTTCTCCTTGCCGGGCTGCTTATTGCCGGGACGATTGTTTCATCTGGTTTTCCAAGAATAAAAGCTGCCTTTCCGCTGCCATGATTCATGCTGAAAACAAGCGTTTTTTCGCGGGAATCAAGCGATTCGGAAACAGCAAGTGCCCCTGCTCCAGTCTGAATTGCGGCTGAAGCGGCAAAAAGATTTCCCAGAGTAAGCTTGGGAACAATTTTTCTACAATTTTCAATCTGCAGCTTTTTCAAGACAACATTTTCGAATTCTTCATAGCATGAGTTTCCGTCTTCAGAGGAAACCACCAGCTTAATTGAAGCTTCAGAGGAAAGATTTGATTTTACAAAATTGTACAACTGCTCTTCGGTTGAAAACGAGGTAATCCCTTCAATTACTGCATGAATTCTTGCATTTCTACGCTTTGCAGAATCTTCCCGTTCAAGAAGAAGAAATGCAGCACCTTCTCCGGGGACACAGCCTTTGTTTTTTTCTTTCCAGGAATCAAGTACACCCTGCTGCTGAAGGCTTATAAAGCCAAGTTCATGTGCTTTAACATCACATCCGCCAACAAGTGCGCACTCGGCAGCACCTGAAAGAATGGCTCTGCAACCAGCCAGTATCGCCTGAACGCCCTGCCCTTCCCACGGGTTATATACCGCGTTTTCGCCCATAATTCCCTCGTTGATGGAAACAAAGCAGAGAGGCATATTGCTTAATATTTTAAAACTAAGTGTTGGCCGAACTTTGTGAAGGGCGCTTTCTCCAAAAGCCTTTGGATCAAACTTCCCATCAGCACCCACAGAATGCCTTATCAGCGGAAAAACTTCATCAAGGGTAATTCCAGCAAGTCCGGTCGCACCGTAAAGGGCGATGTCCTGGGCCCGATAGTGTTTTCCGGCAATCATTCCAGAATCTGTAACAGCAAGACGGGCGGCAACCACAGCAAATATTGAGTCATGATTCATCAGGCGAAGGCTTTTTACATCGTTAACATATTTTTCCGGATTGAAATCAGGAACCTGTGCGCACTTGCTGCAAAAGAATGCTTCACTCAAAAAACGCTTCGAAGTAGTAAATTCAGCCTTTCCTTTAATCAGAGAAGCTGATATTTCAGTATTTTCGTTCCCCGATGGAGTTACCATTCCAACGCCTGTAATTGCTATTCTATTCATATTAATTAACTTCTTTCAAGAACATTGTACACGCAGATCGGCATAAATCTGCCGTCACGAAGCGGATAGACCTGACAGCATTTTCTGGCACGCGAAAGGTCAAAAGTATCAGCATCCATGAAACCATGAATAAATATTGATTTAATATCACGCTCCGCTGCATTTACCACTGCCGACGGATTAAAGCAGGAAGAGTTTGCGGAATTTTTCTGGGCCTTTTTCAGAAGAGTTTTCACTGCTTTCAATGATCTTTCTGAATCAGGAGTCAGCGCACATGGTCCAGACCAGAGTTGATAGACTGCATCTTCAATTATCTGGAAATTTTCCGGATCGGTTCCAAAAAGAGCTCTATTTTTTATTATGCTGAGATATGTTTCAGGCTCGAAAAACTTCTTGATGGATCTATATTCCCCTGAACCAACATTCAGAAAAAATGACAATGAAAAGCATGCCGGATGACTGCATGGAAGCGGGGAAAAATCAGATGCAAACGCTCTTTTGCCAGAGTGTTTTTCTACAAGTTGCATCACTTCAGGAATAAAAATTCTCTTTTGTTGCCCATTAACTTCAAATGAGCTTCCTGTGCCGCAATAGGAAACGGGTTGAATCATGAGACTAAGAATGTTCTGTCTTGTGAAAAGATAATCTATCGCATTTCCAAGAAATTTTTCATTTACACCCGGCGTCAGCGTATAGGTAAGCGAGCATGGGGCGTCTATTTCGGAAATCTGATCGATCAATCTGCTTTTGGAGGCTGTTGTGTCTGAGCCACGCAATCTTTGAGTTGAAAAGCTGTCGCTGCCATCGTATTGAAGACTTATTACAACATTTCTTTCGGCAAGGAATTTCAGCAGTTCTGGGTCTTGAGATAACTTCAATCCGTTTGTGGAAACACTCGCTCTGAGAATTTCGCGATGTTTGAGAATTTCATCTACCAGTTCTCTGAACTGCGGATGTAAAGTCGGTTCGCCTCCAGAAAGATTCAAAACATCAATGCTGCCTTCTGTTTCAATAAGGCGGTCGAGAATCTTCCTGAACTCATCAATAGTCATGTGCCAATTCTGATGATTTTTAACAATACACACAGGGCATGCTAAATCACAATGGTCTGTAATTTCAACAACCGGCATGCAGACATGCTGTTCATGCTCCGGACAGAATCCGCATGAATCAGGGCACGAACCATTGAAATTGCGGCTGAATTCCAGTGGAACACTGGCTTTGCGATGAAAATTGAATGAATCGAGATACTGTTCAGCGTCATCTGCAATCAATGAGGTCATCATACCATGCTCAGCACAATGTTTCTCAAAATATATTCTGCCTGATCGTACAATAACCTTTGCCGGTACAATCTTTCTGCACTCCCGACAAACAGAAGAAGTTACGGTCAGCTGTCCGTCAGATATACCCCCCAAATTCTCTGAAGCACCCATTTGTTTCCTCCAGCAGATTTATACACTATTCATACTTTTCGAAATGCTTACGAATTTCAAATAGTTTGTTTTATGCCCATCCATTATCTTAGAGAGAAACAAAAATTGCAACATTTTGATGAAATTATATGTCACCTGAATTTTGGCTATGATCTAAATTTTCGATAGCAAACAGAGATCATAGCCAAAAAAAGTGATAGTTGGTTTTCATGAAAAAAAATTAAAAAAAAGTATTGACACGGTACAAAAACAATGATAATTTAGAAAATACGTAGTTTTTACTATTAAAAAGTTATAAGGAGGTATTGCATAGTAAGTTTTATCATCAACAATTGATTTATCGGACAGTAATCGGTTTTTATTAAGTATGAATTAAGTATCGTATGTATTGATTATGTATTAAGTATAGTTATTCGATTAGTCCAGTATAAGTTAACAAGAGTATAAGGAGTATTGTATGAAGCGAGTAGTGAGTATTCTTTCTTTGGTTCTTTTTGTTTCTTTGTTTGTTACCCCTTCTTTCGCCGCCGAAAAAGAGTGGACCATCATGGTCTTTCTGAATGCTGATAACAATCTTGATTCCTTCGGAGTTACAGATCAGCAGGAAATGTCTAAGGTTGGCTCCAATGAATGGCTCAATATTGTTTCACTTATTGACCGAGAAAATGGCCCGGCAACCCTCAATTTAATTGAAAAAAATAAAGTCACCCCCCTTAAAGAAATGGGCGAGCTCGACATGGGTGATTACAAGCAGCTTGTTTCCTTCGTAAAAGACATGACTGTCCAGTTTCCAGCGAAGAAATATGCTCTTATCGTATGGAATCATGGTTCCGGTTGGAAGAATGTTGATTCTACAATCATTAAAGGAATTTCCTATGATGATTCAACAGGCAATCACATTACCACCGCTCAGTTGACAACCGCAATGAATGAAATCAAGTCACACCTTGGCCGAAACCTTGACATCTTCAGCATGGATGCATGTCTCATGCAGATGCTGGAAGTTGCTTACGCAGTAAGAAGTGGCGCCGATTATATGGTAGCTTCCGAAGAAACTGAACCAGGTGACGGATATCCCTACGATAAAATTCTGGAAAAGCTTACACCTTCAATGACTCCCGCTGCATTTACAAAAGAAATGGTAGCTGCTTATGATGCTTCCTACAACGGTGGAAGTCAGGGAAATTCACCCTCAACTCAGTCATGCATTGATCTGAGCAAAATCGACGGACTCTGCGATGCACTCAACGGTTTCGCAAAAACCTGTATCTCCAGTTCGTTTGCTCCAAAATTTAAAGATGCACTTGTAAAAGTTCAGAAATTCTATTACAAAACCAACATTGATCTTGGACATCTTGTGAAGCTTCTCAAGGGTACAATCAGTGATGAAGCATTCCTCAATGCAGCAGGAAAGCTCGAAGCAGCACTTACTGCAAGTATTCATGCCAACGGATCAAATGGTTCAACAATGGCAAATGCATCAGGACTTGCCATTTATTTCCCGTCAGCATCTTACGGTTTCGATAAAACATATAATGACCTGGCATTCGCTCAGGAAAATCTCTGGGACGAAATGGTTCAGGATTATTATGTAAAGCTTACTGCACCGGCAATCATCGCCGATGTTGAAGGTGGAAATGTTGAAAGTCTTATCGAATATGCAAGAACTGCAAATGAAAACAATCGCGAAGTTACGAATGCACTCATCGCACAGCTTAACTTCAGAGTTTTCGCAGAAGGCGGATGTGGCGTTTCTGTTCAGGATAACGTTAAATCCATCATCAGAGAATTAAAGGACAAATAAGTTCTTAACATCAGATTAAAAGACGGCCGGAGATTCTCTCCGGTCTTTTTTTTTTCACTCCTGAAGTGTTGACAAACATATAGACATTGATATAAAAACAAACTATACTTACTCGACATTCTTTACTATGTACTTCAATTTTTTCAGGGGGAGAAAAACATTGGAAAAGTTCAGATTTGAAAAGAGCAGAGAAGGCGATGTTGAAAAAATCAAGCTTTTTGGATATCTCGAAAACAGTTCTGGTGCGGAGTTAAAAAAGCTTTTTGATGCCAGGCTTCAGGATGGAGCATTGAAGTACATTATTGATTTCAGCGGAATAGAGCTTATTTCCAGTCCGGGAGTCGCGGCACTTCTTGACATCGGAAGCAGAATCGTTGATGACTTCGACGGGAAAATAAGTTGTTACGGTATTGATTCCCATCACCTTGCAGTGCTTGAAATGTCAGGCCTTTTTTTCCTGGTTGCTCAAGCTGCAAACGAAGCGGAAGCACTCAAGCAGATGAAGGAATAGTACTCCACGTTCCATCAGAGTTCAAAACAACTCTTCTCTTATCAGACAGTTCTCTAACAACTTCGTTGAGCATGCTTGCTGAGACTCCAAATGTTGCAGCAAGCTGGTCTGTTGTACATGGATGTCTGAACAACAATGCCGGAATCCTTTCATACAGATCGGAACGATTAATTTTCGTTTCAGACTTCCCAAGAACTGCTGAAAATTCATAAGCTGTGGAAATCTTGATATCAAGGCCCATCGCCCTGCGAAATTCTGACAACCCTTCCGCTGAAACCGGCTTTATATCTGAAGACGATGCAGGTCTGACCGCGGTATTGAGATAAACAGCATCTACTTTTTTCAATGTTTTTATAAAATTTCCTATTTTAACAGCATTCTCAATATCATCATTTATTCCGGAAATAACAAAAACTTCAATCTCCAGAAAACCTTTGTATTGTTGAGAAAAAGCCCGCAGTCCTTCAAGAATTTCCTTCAGGCGGAGTTCAGAAGACGGACGATGAATAAAATCAAATATTTTTTCGTCAAGAGAAGAAATTGTCGGAAGAACTCTGTCAGCAAGCATTAGATCATTTCTGACGTCGGAAAAACTCAACAAAGTTCCATTTGTGATAACACAAACAGGAATTTCAGAAACAACCTTTATTGAATTGATTATTTTGCCAATGTCTTTATTTAAAGTTGGTTCACCACTTCCGGAGAATGTTATCCAATCGGGTGAAGGATTAATTTCTTCAATATTTGCAAAAATTTCTGCTGCAACCTCCCGATGATTGCATAAATTTTTTCTTGTTACGGTTTTTTCAAGAGTCTCATTAAGCTGGCAATATCTGCAATTCAGGGTGCATATTTTTCCGGGTGTAAGATCGACGCCAAGTGATCTCCCAAGGCGTCTTGAAGGAACAGGTCCAAAAACATATCTGTATGCTTTAACAACCCGTTTATTTTCATTTTCGTCCATAAATATTTACTCTATGCTGAAAGAGAGTCCGGCAAATATCTGCGTGAGCTTAATTTCTTCGCCTGCTCTGCCAAGTGTTCCACCGAACTTATACGGAGGCGAAAAAGACGCATCTACTCTGAAGACAAGCGGATATACCGTTTTGAGAAATTTGAATTCACTTATTTTCCAGCCGATAAACAATCGGGCAAGACCATTTATGCCATCTTTAAGATCAATACTCCGTTCTTTTCCCCAATCTTTCAGGCCCTTGTTGAAAAAAATGAAATTTCCACCCAGTCCGCCACCGTAAAAAAACTTTTTTGCCGGAGAAGTAAAATAATATCTGTTTATTGTAAACTGGACCCTGTCAATTCTTTCCTTGTTAGGCATATCTTTGATAAACATTGGACGCCAGGAATACTCAACAACTTCAGAATATGAATTCTTCCTCTTTATGAAAGAAAGGCGCGGTTCAACAAAGTCGGTATATCCGTCCATTCTGAAATATCCAAGACCAAGGGAGCGCTCTACTTTTCCGCGTTCAGAAACTTTTTTTGGTTGAGAAGCAATAGCTTGCTGGGAATCCAATGACTGAGAAGCAACCTCCTGCGGAACAATTGGAGGTAAATTGAGTTCTGCTTCCGCACTCAAAGTCTTTTCTGAAAAGAGAATTGAGCAAATAAGCAGTGAAAATATGAAACACTTAATGTTTTTCATATTTTCTATTTTCCACAACCAAAGTATTTTTTAACAGAAATATATATAACCCATGCCCCGAGAGCTGCAAGCAAAAGAATGATAACGATAATAGCTTTCCTGTTTCCGTTATTTTTTTTATCGGGCTTCAGTTTTGTCCTGACTTCAGAAAGCTGGCCAAATCTGTTCAGAAGACCTTTCTTGGTGCCAGAATCTGGCAGAACCTCAATAGCTTTCTGCAGTTCACTAATAGCATCATCCAAACCTTTTAACGTATCATCCTTCAACATGGTTTCAAAGCCCTCCTGAAATACATAAAATATCACATCAAATAAATATACAACATGATTTTTAATCAAAGTTGCACCAATTGTCAACAAACTTCCCAAATAAATTTTATGCAACTGAATAATTCTGGTATTTAGCCTCAATGCTGCCATCAAAAAAAAATATGCTGTCCGCAGATTTCGCAGATTCCGTAGATTAAGGTTTAAAGATAAGAGCTGAAAGATACGATACTGCATGAATTCATACTATTTAAAAATTCCTATACGATGAAATTAGAAAACTTTTCTCAATAAAAGAATGTCAGCAAAGTTTCCACCAGTGTTCTGTTTTTGAGATACCGAAAAGAATCTGTCGTATTTGAAAAGAAACGAAGCTGAATCGTACAAAGTAAGAGATTCTATTGCTTCTGCAGCAAAAAATGGGAAAGTTTCAAAATCACTGTCTGAAATAAAACCACCCGCCTGCTGTGAATTTCCATCGCGATTATCTGTTGCAATAACCGCAAGATCAAACTTAATCTGCTTTCGATGCAGCTCAATAGCAAGAGCGAGCAAAAGGTGACTCGCTCTGCCGCCTTTTCCCGGTTTTACATCGTCAGGAATTTTAACTTCGCACTCACCGGAAGCGATAATAATAAAATTCCGTGTGTAAGTTTTAAAAACTCTTTCTACTGCCGCAAAAAAAGCACTCTGAGAATTTGGAATTTTCATGAAAATCGTTTCTGATTTTTCAAACAACTCTGAGAATAATTTGCCCGCTATTTCGGTCACATAATCTGAACCAGCAATTACTTTCTGCTCAAGAGTACAATTATATTCCAGTGCTTCGTTCAATTTAAGAGTTTCAGGATGTTTTCCGGCCATTCCGTCTTTCAGATATTGAAGTGAATTTTGCGGAAATTTCTCTATGCTCATGGCAATATCTAATGCGTCAGAATATGTTGTCTGATCCGGGGAAAATGGGCCGGAACCGATGTCTGAAAGCGAATCTCCCGGAACATCTGAAAGTGCCAGAACAAGTATTTTGGAATATTTCTTTGATGCAATCCTGAAAAGACGTCCACCTTTAACTTTTGAAAGATGCCTTCTGACTGTGTTAATTTTTGTTATATTAACTCCGGAAGATACCAGAAGTAGGTGTACAAAGGATTTTTCCTCTGGTGAAATTCCATCGGGCGGACATGCAAGAAGCGCAGAGGTTCCACCTGATATGCATACCACAAGCTGCTTTCCATCCCGAGGCGCCTCCAGCCATTCTATTGCCTTTTTTCCTGCAAAAAAAGACCCCGAAGCGGGAATCGGATGATTCGAATACACGAAAACAGTTTTTTCATGCAGGTTTTGCTTAAACTGGACCATGTTTGGCATATTGGCAGTCTGCATTAATTCTAATTGTACAATATCTGATTGCTGACCATTTTTTTCGGAAAATGGAATGCTTTCAAAGTAATCTGGAGAAATAACGAGAGAGGACAAACTGCTTTTGTGATATCGACAGCCACCAAGATACATTTGAAGAGCGTTTTTGCCAACAGTCAGAAGATCAAATGCATCTCCCATTTCTGATGAAATTAAAGCATCAGAAACGAGTTTTTCAGGAGAAATACTTTCCTGAAAGGTCTGAAAAAAAATTTTCCATCTGTCATTTGAGTTTGTCACTTCACAGTTCAGACAATTTCCGAAGAAACAATCTTGTACATGCAATATCAGCAAACCTGAAAGCAGCCCTTGTATTCTTTTTTCCGACGTGAATACCTATGCTTCCCGGAGGAAGAACCGCAAACATGTCTTCGTCTGTTCTATCGTCGCCAATTGCAATACACGTGGAAGACCCTGGGTTTTTTTGAAGAGTTTTCAGAATCACTGCGCCCTTGTTAACGCCTTTTGCCCTGAATTCAAGGACCTTTTCGCCATTAAACATCTCAACTTTACTGCCCTGAAAATCAATATCAACTCTTTTTCTAATATTTCTTGCCTGTTTCACGCCCATTTCCGGATCAGACATTCGATAATGCCAGGCTACTCCACCGGATTTTCGTTCAACCATCGAACCGGGAGTTTCGAGAGTGTATTCATCCAGAAGCTTTTCCAACATGGCTTTCCAGGCAGGATTTTCATGATGATTTTGAATCCATTCAGACTCAGGGGACATTTTGCTGAAAAAGCCATGTTCGGCATGCAATGAAAGCGAAAAATGTCCAAACCATTTTTCAAGGGTATCTCTCGTTCTGCCGCTTACCAAGTGCAAATCAATCCCATGATGCACTGACAGTGCCGAAATTATTTCAAGCAACTCTTTGTCTGGTACTGCAATTTCGGGAGTCTCAGCAAAAGGTACAAGTGTTCCATCATAGTCTAGAAAGAGGTGGATTTCAGGAACTCTTTTTATTTTCTCAAACAGTTTTTCGAAATCATCAGGGGAAGAAATTACTAATGGCTGGTTAGCAAGGGGCATTGCAACCTTTTCAAGAGCATTTACAAAAGCTGAAGTCCAATGAAATGCGTCATAATTGAAAACGCGCTCACGAAGACGCTTCATGCGTGAAGTTTTTTCATTTTCACTCATCAGAATGGCTTTTTTCATAAATAAAGCCAGCCTGTCAACATCATAAGGATTTACAATCAAAGCTTCTGCAAGTTCATCTGCTGCTCCGGCAAATTCACTTAAAATCAATACACCATTTTCATCATTTCTTGAGGCAACAAATTCCTTGGCAACCAGATTCATTCCATCGCGCACTGGTGTTACAAGCATTACATCTGCTGCACAATAGAGCGCAGAAAGATGTTCCTGCGAAATTCCACGGTACAGATAATGAACCGGAAGACTTTTAATTGAGCCATAAGTTGAGTTAATACGCCCAACCAGTTCATCCATTTCTTTTTTTAAATGCTCGTATGAATCAACTTTAGTTCTTGATGGAACAACAACCTGAATAAGCTTTACTTTGCCCCTGAGTTCTGGTTCCCGCTCCAATAAACGTTCAAAACTCATTAATCTTCTGATAAGTCCCTTCGTATAATCGAGACGATCAACTCCAAGAAGTATTTTATGATCAGGATTCTCATGTCTGATTCCCTCAATTTCGTTCTGAACTTCATCTTTTCTAGCAAGTGAAGAAAACCTTTCTACATCTATACCGATCGGAAATACACCCAGACTGATATTTCTTCCGTTGATGCATATTCCCTCACTATTTTCGTCTTCATCACTACCCAGAATTTTTGCTACTGCCCGCTTAAAATGCCTGAGATATGAATAAGTATGAAAGCCAATCAAGTCTGATCCGAGCATTCCCTCAAGAATTTCTTCCCGCCACGGAAGAATTCGGAAAACTTCAGATGACGGAAATGGGATATGGAGAAAAAAACCTATTTTTGAATTTGGAAGAAGTTTCCTCAACAGGCCAGGAAGCAACGAAAGTTGATAATCATGTATCCAGATCATGTCGCTTCCTGAGCTTCGGGAAGCAATAATATCTGCAAACTTCTGATTAACCTCGTGATAAGCTTTCCAGTCGGCCCAGGCTGAACGCTGAACTTTATCAACAAGATAATGATAAAGTGGCCATATAACTCCGTTAGAGAAACCCTCGTAGTATTTATTTACTTCAGAAGAAGAAAGATATACCGGAGAAAATCGCTTTTCAGAAAGTTTTCCTTCAAGCTCATGGATCCGATCCTTTTCAATTCTTGAAATATCTCCAGGCCAGCCAATCCAGAGTGAGTCTGATTTTGAATGCGGTCCTTTCAGCGCTGTGGCCAAACCGCCAGCAGAGTCTGAAAGCATTGGAACACCGTTTTCAGACTTTACAGTAATTGGAAGTCTGTTCGATACAATAATAAAGCGGCTCATACGGTCCTCCTTTTTAGAGAGGGGGCACGCGCCCCCTCTCGCGGGTCGAACAAGTCCGACCCGCTCACTCCCCGCGGTCGAGCGCTTTGCGCTCTCTGCTATGCGCAACGTGCTTCGCGCTTCGAGAGCACTCCCCGCGGTCGAGCGCTTTGCGCTCTCTGCTATGCGCACCGTGTTTCGCGCTTCGAGAGCACTCCCCGCGGTCGAGCGCTTTGCACTCTCTGCTATGCGCACCGTGTTTCGCGCTTCGAGAGCACTCCCCGCGGCCAAGCGCTTTGCACTCTCTGCTTTCCGGATGTTTGAAAACATTCCTGGACTTTATTGAGGTCTACCTGAACACTCTCAAGCATATTATTTTACATGGAATGAAAAATAAATTCAAATTTAATAAATCCATACTTGCATTTTTTCTTTTCTGCGGTTATCCTTTTTGCTTCTGAAACAGTGTAGAAAATCTTCAAAAAAACTGATATTCAGACTTCGGAAATAGGTAAAAGGGGCATCCGATGCAGATTCAAATTAAACGGGCTCTGTTAAGTGTTTCTGATAAGACTGCCATAGTTCAGATTGCAGAGGTTTTGTTGCAATATGGCTGTGAAATCATCTCCACCGGTGGAACTGGAGCATTACTGGAAAGTTCGGGAATAAAATTCACCAGAATTGAGGAAATAACAGGAAATCCGGAGTGCTTTGGCGGAAGAGTGAAAACTATTTCCTTCAACGTTGCTGGAGGTCTGCTGTTTGACCGTGATAAAGATTCTGCCGAAGCAGAAAAACTTGGAATCCAGCCAATCGACATGGTTGTCTGTAACCTGTATCCGTTCAACACTTTCCGGGAAGCCGGTGCTGAACTTGAAACCCTGATTGAAAATATTGACATTGGCGGAGTTACTCTTATACGAGCCGCTGCAAAAAACTTTAAACACGTTTCAGTAGTAACTGATCCAGCTTTGTATCCGCAGATAATCGATGAACTTGAGCAATCCAGGGGAAAGATTTCTTATGAAACCCGTTTCTGCCTCATGCGTGAAGCATTCAATCACACAGCTGACTATGATTCGGGAATTGCCCTTGCAATGGATGAAAAGCATGGAATCGACAGTGTAAGATTACACTTTACCGAAGGAACCCCGCTACGATATGGTGAAAATCCACATCAGAAGGCATGGGTTTATAAGAAATCAGAAAATAATGCAGTGCTCCGTGGATACCGATCTCTGCAAGGGAAAGAACTTTCATACAATAATCTTGTGGACATTTCTTCAGCAATAGAGTGTCTTAAGAATCAGAGCCGCCCCTCATGTGTCATCGTAAAACACAATAATCCATGCGGATTTGCGTCTGCATCCAGTATTAAAGAAGCTCTCAATCTGGCATGGGAATCTGATCCTATATCGGCGTTTGGTTCTATTATTGCCGTCAACAGATCTGTCGATCTTGCAACCGCTGAATTTTTTAATTTCGAAAACCCTGATCGTACAAAGAGAAAATTTGTAGAAGTAATAATTGCACCATCGTTTGATAATGAAGCAATACAAATTCTTTCTTCATCAAAGAATCTTCGTCTTATTGAACATTTCTTTGGGAAATCAACGCGCGGACTTGAATACCGGATTATAGACGGAATAATGCTTTCCCAGGAAAGAGATGAGGAATTGTCAAAAGGACTTGATTTAAAAACAAATGAGCCTCTTGATGATGTTTCAGAGGACCTTATTGCCTTTGGAATTGCTGCTGCCAGACAGATTAAATCAAATGCAATTGCAGTTGTAAGAAAAACAGAAACCGGCGCTCTTCAATTGCTGGGAATGGGGGCTGGGCAACCCAACCGCCTTGAATCAACACATCTTGCATTATCCAGATGCCGTTCCAATCTGTATCGTGAAGCATCGGAAAAAAATCTCTGCTGTGAAGATCATTTTCGCTTTGAAATGCGAAAAGCCCTTCTGGTGTCTGACGCATTCTTTCCATTTCCTGATTCTATTGAAGAGTGCGCCATATCAGGAATAAAGAACATTATACAGCCAGGAGGCTCTCTCAGAGACAGTGAGGTCATTCAAATGTGCAATAAACTGAAACTGGCAATGGCTTTCTCAGGTATCAGACACTTCAAACACTAACCTCTCAAATTTTTACTGGGAGGCGACCGTTGTACAATTTATAAAACTTTCATTTATATAATGAATAAAACTGTTGTTCCTGATAGAATAACATCGATCTGTTGAAAATAACATCTACTGCTAAATTGACAAACTTACTGCGACAAACCGCCATAAGGAAGGCAAGTGTTAACTTAAGGGTAAGTTGTAAGTGCAAGATTTCTCCCTTTGGTCGAAATGACAAAATCTGAATTCTGAAGCTTATGTTAACGCAAATTCCCTCACACCAGCCATTCTGGGATGATCTTGAAGCGATGGTTCTTAACTCTGATCAGGTAATGCAATTCTTTCTAGAAGGATAAAAACTGCGAATTTTTTATCAAACACTCGCACTAAAATCGAAACCTCGGCAGCAGCGGAGCGCAAAACATGCGCGACCGCGGGGAGTGACCAGAACAGCGATTTTTTTATCAAACACTCGCACTAAAATCGAAACCTCGGCAGCAGCGGAGCGCAAACATGCGCGACCGCGGGGAGTGACCAGAACAGCGATTTTTTTATCAAACACTCGCACTAAAATCGAAACCTCGGCAGCAGCGGAGCGCAAAACATGCGCGACCGCGGGGAGTGAGGCAGCCGAACTTGTTCGGCTGCCGAGAGGGGGCGCGTGCCCCCTCTCTAAAAAGGAGCCACAAATGAATTGTCTGAAAACGTTTTCATCACCGCAACTTAAAAAGTTACACAGCGGAAAAGTCCGCGACAGTTTCAGAGTAGATGACCACACCAGAATGATTGTTGTGACTGACAGACTTTCAGCTTTCGACAAAGTTCTCGACACACCAGTTTTTGCAAAAGGAGCTGTTTTAAACGGGCTGACAAACTTCTGGTTCAGAAAAACCAGCAAGATCTGCGAAAATCACTTTATTGAAGCCGTTGATCCAAACGTTTCTCTCGTCAGGGAAGCTGATCCGATAAGAGTTGAAGTTATTGTCCGAAGATACATAACAGGATCTATCTGGCGCGAATATCAGGAAGGAAAGCGAACATTTTCGGGCATAACGCTTCCTGACGGACTGAAAAAAAATCAGAAATTGCCAGAAGCAATTCTTACTCCAACAACAAAAGAAAAAAATGACCGGGAAATTTCACCTGAAGAAATCATCAAAACAGGTCTCGCAAGTGCCTCAACCTGGAAGAAAATGGCTGAACTGGCACTTGAACTATTTGCGGTGGGAACAGAAATTCTTGAATCTAAAGGATTCCTTCTCGCAGACACAAAATACGAGTTCGGACTTCTTAACGGAAAAGTTATTCTGATTGACGAAATACATACCCCTGATTCATCAAGATTCTGGTCAGCAGAAAAATACTCATCAGATCCGTTGAAAATTGATTCACTCGACAAGGAATATGTCAGAGAATGGCTGCGAAACAATGCAGTTGACGGAATATACCCGACAGCACTTACCGATGAAGTTGCACAGGAAACCAGCCGCCGCTACATTGAAATATATGAAATTATCACTGGCGAAAAACTATTTATTCCGGATATTGAAATTAACTCAAGAATAACTTCTGGTCTTTGTACCAAAGGCATGATAAAACCCGGATATGTGGCAATATTAATGGGATCGCCGGGCGACGTACAACACTCCAGGAAAATTGCAGAAGTTGTTGAGTCTTACGGCATGAAAGCACTGCTGCGAGTTGTATCCGCTCACAAAAATGGAGAAAGAATAGTAGAGATCGCAGAAGAGTACAACAACTCTATTGAACCAGGCGTTGCAATAGCAGTTGCCGGAAGATCTAACGGGCTTGGCGGAGCTCTGGCTGCCAATCTGAATATTCCGGTAATAAGCTGCCCGCCTTTTACAGATCGTGATGATATGACAGTAAACATTTTTTCATCACTCATGATGCCATCTAAAACACCCGCTGCCGTTGTAATTGACCCTGAATCAGCCGCACTGTGCGCATTGAGAACACTTAATCTGCCGACTCTCAGACAGAGATTTTCCAGGGAAATAGTACAGATGAAAAAAGCGCTTTATCAGGAAGATGAAAATGTCCGGAAAGGCTGAAAACAACAACTCGCCTCTTTACGCAGTTTCTCCGCTTGATGGCAGATACTCAGAAAAAGTTGCACCTTTGAAGGAGTATTTTTCTGAATTTGCGTTAATTAAAGCAAGAGTACAAGTAGAGCTTCTGCATCTTCTGGCTCTCGACAGACAAAAAGTTTTTCCCGAATTGTTAACGCAGGAAAAAGAAAATATTACTCTCTTAATGATGTCATTTTCTGAAGAAAATGCACTTGAAGTTAAAGAAATTGAGAAAACAACACAGCATGATGTAAAAGCAGTCGAATATTTCCTGCGAAAACGTTTGAATATGCGTTTTCCAAACATGATTCATTTTGGTCTGACTTCCGAAGACATCAACAATCTGGCATGGACTTCCCTTATCAAATCATTCTCGGAAAACATGCTTCTTCCCCGCGCAGCAGAACTCCTGAAGGCACTGTGCATCATTGCTGAACGCCACTCAGAAACTCCATTTCCAACACGCACACATGGTCAGGCAGCATCTCCAAGCACTGCCGGAAAAGAATTGGCAGTGTACATTTCCAGAATTTTGCGTATTTATAATTCATTAAAATGCTTCAGATTCCGTGGAAAATTAAATGGAGCGGTTGGAAATCACTCTGCACTTGTTGCGGCATTTCCAATGATAGACTGGGATTCTTATGCCAGAAAACTGGTTAATGAAATGGGTTTTGAATTCAATCAGGCCGTAACACAAATAGAGGATCACGACTCATGGGCTGAATTCTTTGATCTGGTGAGACATTTCAATAACATTGTTATTGATCTGAATCAGGACATCTGGAACTATCTCATGCTCGGTTTTTTCTCTGAAAAAACTGTTGGAAACGAAGTTGGATCATCAACAATGCCACATAAGGTAAACCCGATAAGATTTGAAAACAGCGAGGGAAATCTCCTCGTTTCAAATGCAATGCTCACAATGTTTTCAGATAAACTCTGCAGGTCGCGCATGCAGCGGGATTTGTCTGACAGTACTGTTACCAGAAATATTGGTGTTGCACTGGCACATTCATGGCTTGCAACCGGTGAAACATTATCAGGATTCAATCGTATAGATGTTAATATTCAGGCTTGTCAGAGCGATCTGCTGGCACGCCCGGAACTTCTTTCTGAACCGATTCAGACAATTCTAAGAACTGTTGAAAATGCCGGTGATCCGTATGACATGCTTAAAACACTGACCCGCGGAAAAAAAGTAACCAGTTCAGATATAAAGCAATTTATTGAATCATTAAATGTAAAAGACAAAATTAAAGAGAGTCTTTGTGCATTGGAAGTGACAAAATACACCGGAATTGCTTCGCAAATATGCCGTAAAGTTATTGCCGAAGCAAAGGAGGCATTGAAATTATGAAAGTAGCACTTATTGGATCTGGCGGCAGAGAAGCCGCAATTGCCTGGAAACTGGCGAAGGATATTCCTCCGGAAAACGTATTTGTACTTCCAGGCAATGATGGAATAGCAAATGCACGGAAGATTTCTTCAACAGACTTTGAAGCAATAGACCAGTTTCTTGACACTGAAAAAATTGATCTGACTTTTATCGGACCGGAAAAACCTCTGGAAATGGGAATTGTCGATTTTCTATCTTCAAGAAAAAAACGTGTCCTCGGACCTGACAAACAGGCTTCCCTTCTTGAGTCATCAAAATGCTTTGCCAAGAGGTTCATGAAAAAATACGGCGTGGCATCAGCCGACTTCAAAGAGTTCAACTCATCACAGGACGCCTATTACCATGTTAGCGGCTCGAAGAATCCGATGGTTATCAAATTCGACGGTCTGGCTGCTGGAAAAGGAGTTTTTGTCTGCAAAAATGGTGAAGAAGCAATTGATTCCATCGAGAAAATCGAAAAAGGTTTCGGACCAGATTCCGGAATAGTTGTCGAAGAAATGCTCTATGGAAGAGAAGTTTCAATCATCGGCTTTACTGATGGAAAAACTTTCAGGATTATCAGAACATCTCAGGATCACAAAAGACTTCTCAATAACGATATGGGCCCAAATACAGGCGGAATGGGTGCTTACACACCCGTTCCGTTCTGTGATTCAAATGTTCTGGCGAAAATAGAAAAAGAGATTATTTCTCCCACAATCGAAGGAATTATTGCTGAGAAATTATATTACTGTGGTCCGCTGTATTTTGGAGTAATGCTGACTGCCGATGGGCCAAAGCTTCTGGAATATAACGCAAGAATGGGTGATCCGGAAAGTCAGGTATTAATGCCATCGCTTAAGACCTCACTTATCGAAATTGCTGATGCCTGTCTTAACGGCACTCTCGACCAGATTAAAATTGAGACATATAATAGCTGTTTCCTTGGGGTAGTGCTTGCTTCGAAAGGTTATCCAGACAGGAAATCGCCAGAAGCAGAAATTACAGGACTTGACAAAATTCATGAAAACGATGCTCTGATATTTCATTCAGCCACAAAAAAAATCGAAAACCGGTTTTATGCTCATGGTGGCCGTATTCTCACCGTTGTTGGAAAAGGGAATACAATTGAAAAGGCAGCTGAAATGGCTTACAAGGCAGCTGAAAAAGTTTCCTTTGATGGAGTTCATTTCAGAAGAGACATTGGAAGTCAGTCGTTTTCTTAATACCCAAATGATTCAGGCAATCTCAATTTTAAAAGCAAATTGAGATTGCCTGAATCAAAGTGGAAGATTGGCTTATAATGAAAAAAATGCATCTTATCAATAATTAGAGGCAGCGCTTAAACTGGAAATACTTGATCTGTTGTCATCACGACCGAAGGGAGAAATCCCACATTTGCGAGATCTCTCACATTCGTTCGAGATAACAAGTGAGCTAAATACCCCTAATTATTGAGCAATTACAAAAAATGGCTTATTGTTTGGTAAATTAGGATTGTGAGTTTATGCATTAAATGAATGTTCTTAGAACTCGAAGCTGGAGAAGACCGATGACAGGAAATGAAAGAGTGAAGATAGCAGTATTTATTTCCGGCAGAGGAAGCAATATGCTTTCTATTGCTAAAAGCTGCATGTCAGGAATACTAGCCAACTGCGCGGAAATATGTACAGTTTTTTCTGATAATCCTGCATCTCCTGGAATTCAGAAAGCTTCAGAACTTGGACTCAGATCATTCTGTATCCCGTCTGCGAGGCTTTCCAGAGTTGAATTTGAAACTAAGCTGATCGCCGATCTCGAAACGTACAAACCTGATTACATTGTTCTAGCAGGATTCAGAAGAATCCTTACAAAGGTGTTTATTTCTGCCTATAAGAACCGGATAATTAATATTCACCCGGCTGATTCAAAAGCGTTTCAGGGATTGAATGGTTATAAATGGGCATTCGAAAACAAGCTTCCGAAAACATTCATTACAGTACATTTTGTTGATGAGGGAGTAGACACCGGCGAGGTTCTTGCAAAACAGTGTGTTGATCTGACTGGCGCTGATACTCTTGATGAAGTCGAAAAGCGCGGACTTGCCGCAGAACATGAGCTTTACCCAAAAGTACTTGCAGAATTCTTCAGCAGAAAAGGGAACTCATCCTCTACGGGGAAAAGCGGCGTGTAAACTTTGGGGTAAGCTTATCGTGTATATGCCACGTCTACGGCTCGCACAGAATTATTGAGAAGATACGATTTTATTAAATAGTTGAATAAATGGGAGTGAAAAATGTGCGGTATACTTGGAATTTATGGTTACAAGGATGTTTCGAAAGAAATAGCCTTCGGGCTTACGTCACTCCAGCATAGGGGCCAGGATGCTGCCGGAATAGTGACCTTTAACAAACATTTCCGGATTAAAAAAGGCAACGGACTGGTTAATCAGATTTTTGACGAAAAGATCATTTCAAGACTTGAGGCACCAATTGGGCTTGGACACGTGAGATACGCAACGCAGGGTTCCAATGACCCTCACGAAGCTCAACCAATTTACATGAATTATCCATTCGGCCTTGCAATGGTTCACAACGGAAATATCATCAATTCATCAGATTTGACAAAAAAACTTCAGAAGCATAACCGGGTAATTGAAACCACAAATGATCTCGAACTTATTCTTTTCACACTTGCATCATATCTTGAAGGAAAAGATCTGAATGCATTCACCCCGGAAGACCTTTTTAATGCAGTTGAAGAGACTCAGAAAACCGTTATGGGGGCATATTCCTCAATTGCACTTCTTGATGGCAAGGGAATGCTCGCTTTCTGCGATCCGCATGGTATAAGACCTCTCGTACTGGGACGAAAAATCAGTGAAAGAGGCATATTATATGCCTTTACATCTGAAAGCTGCTGCCTTGAAAGTCTTGGATATGAGACTGTTAAAGAATTGCAGGCCGGGGAAGCAGTTTTCATCGACAGTGATCGCAATCTGCATTCTAAAATACTACACAAAAAATGTGATGCTTTCTGTGTCTTTGAATATATTTATTTTGCAAGAGCTGATTCAACAATTCACGGTTCTCTTGTTGCAACAGAAAGAGTTCGGATGGGTAAAAAAATTGCAAAAAGATTTCAGGAAATGGACCTCCATCCTGACGTAGTTATTGAAGTACCATCTTCCGCATATTTTTCAGCTTCCGGCCTTGCTGAGGAACTTGGAATTCCCTACAGGCGAGGTCTGAATAAAAATCCGTATATCGGCAGAAGCTTTCTTTTTCCAACACAGGATCTAAGGGACTTCGCAGTCAGACAGAAATTGAGTCCAATAAAGCCAATTATTGCAGGTAAAAAAGTTGCAGTGGTTGACGATTCAGTTGTTAGAGGTACTACATCAAAAAGAATTGTAGCACTACTTAAGGAAGCCTGTGCAGAAAAGGTATATTTTGTTTCAGCAGCTCCGCCGGTAAAATTCCCATGCGTCTACGGAATAGACATGTCAATAAGAACTGAATTGATTGCAGCAAATAATTCCATCGAAGACATAAGAAAATACCTCGGCGCCGATGCAATGATCTACCAGTCACTGGAAGACCTCAATGAACTGTACTGCGACCAGGGTTTATGTACGGCATGTTTTTCAGGCGAATACCCTATCGGAATGAACAGCAATGTCCTTCTTGAAATTGAGCAGGAAAGGAAGAAAAACAAGTAATCTGTCAATATTGAGTAGATTCAATGGAAAAAATATGAAAATTGGAATAACAACTTTTGGTTGCGATAGCGGCAAATCTGGAATTGGACGTTATCTGATAGAACTTCTGAATGAACTTGCAAACCTCAAAACTGAACACACTTTTGAGATTCTGGTTTACAATTCAGAAAAGGAAATTTTCATTCCGCAAAATTCTGGTTTTAAAGCACTCACTTTTCCGGAATCAATACGAAGTCCGCTTGTAAACAATATCTGGCACCAGATATTTCCTCCACTCATTGCTGCCAGGAGAAATTTTGACGTACTTTTTCTGCCGGCCGGAAACCGAAGACTTGTTTTCCGGGCGCCTTGCCCGGTTGTTGCAACGGTACATGATTTTTCCTCTCTGCATGTTCCGCAGAAATATGACAAAGCAAGAATTTTCTACATAAAAAAAGTTCTTCCAATGCTCATGAGGCAAATGACTTCGATTATTACCGTCAGCGAGTCCAGCAAAAGAGATATTGTCGAATATGCCAGAGTACCAGACGAAAAAACGACTATAATCCATCACGGAGTTGACCACAGACGATTTTTCCCCGGAAACAGAGATAAAGCCGCACTCAGGCTGGCTGAGAAATTCAAAATTGAAAAGCCTTTTATCTTTTACATTTCCAGAATAGAACACCCCGGGAAAAACCATATCAGACTGATTCAAGCTTTTGAAATTTTAAAAAGAGAAAAACACATTCCCCATGATCTCATCCTCGCCGGAAGTGACTGGGACAGGGCTTCTGAAGTCCATCAATGTGCAGACAACAGCGATTTCAAAAGCGCTATCAGATTTGCCGGACACATTTCCACTGATGATCTGCCTGATTTTTACAGATGCTCAGATGTATTTGCCTTTCCTTCTCTTTACGAGGGATTCGGAATGCCAATTCTGGAAGCAATGGCGTGCGGAGCGCCAACCGCGTGCTCAGATGTATCGTCATTGCCAGAAGTTGCCGGTGAAGCCGCAGTTCTTTTCAACCCAATGGAACCATCATCTATTGCAGACTCATTATACAAAATAATTTCGAATCACGAACTTCGCAGCAATCTTGTACAATCCGGAATAAAACGCGCAGTTGGAATGACCTGGAAAAAATCAGCTGAAAGGACTCTTGAAGTTCTATTAAAAACTAAATATCTATGGAAAATGAAAAGATAATTCTTTCAGAAAAATTGCACAATCGATTTTCCTGGTACGGGATTTATTCTTCCAAAATAAGAGGAATTTTCAGGAAAATCATCTGGTATCTTCTTATTCCAGGAACGCAGCTTACAAAGCGATTACTTGATCTTCTTCTGGCATTACTTTTCCTGATTCTTTATTCTCCGGCAATAATTCTAATTGTACAATGGCTGGTTATTACCAAACAGGAAATATTCTCAGTAAAACTCAAATATGGAAGATACTGTGAGCCATTTCACGAATTATCATTCAACATTCCCGATACGTTATTTGGCAGATTTTTTAAATTCTTTGGAACTGACAAATCTGCATTATTAATCAACATTCTCAAGGGAGAGATGTCTTTTGTCGGTCCGAGAGCAGCCTTAATTAACGAACTTACACCGGAAGAAATTAAAAACAGACAGCACTACGATATAAAACCCGGCTTGATATGCCTATGGTGGGTCAGGTCGCGTGCAAATATCAGTTTCGACTCTGAAATAGAATCCGACAAAGAATACATGGAAAAGTCCGGGCTTATGACTGATATCGGAATAGCCTTCAGAGCTTTACCAGTTCTTTTATACGGCGGTCAAGACTGGGAAGCCCCTGAAAAAATTCAGATTCTCGGAATTCAAATCGACAACCTTACCATGAATGAAGCAATAAGCAAACTTTTATCCTGGGTTTCTTTGGGAAATCATGCCATTGTAAGTTTTGTAAATGCAGACTGTGCAAATATTTCCGCAAAAGATATAAATTATTTTCATGCACTTAATTCATCACATTTAGTACTGGCAGATGGCATCGGAATGAAGATTGCGGGAAAGATTCTTGCGAAGAATATCAGACAGAATGTAAATGGTACAGACCTATTTCCTCGAATACTTGAAAGACTTGCGGTAAAAGGTTCATCAGTCTATCTGTTCGGCGGAAGGCCCGGGGTGCCCGAAGCCGTGGAAAACTGGATCAGGGAAAATTTCCCCGGAGTCGTAATCTGCGGCGTTAGAAATGGATACTTTTCGCCAGAAGAAGAACCCGAAATCATCAGCGAAATTTTCCGCAGAAAACCGGATGTCTTATTTGTAGCAATGGGCGCTCCTTTCCAGGAAAAATGGCTTCAAAAAAACTTCAGGGCGACCGGTGCAAAAATAGGCATGGGAGTCGGCGGACTGTTCGATTTCTACTCTGGACGCATACAAAGAGCGCCTCAGTGGGTTCGCGAAATCGGCATGGAATGGTTTTTCCGATTCTGGCAGGAACCCGGCAGACTCTGGAAGAGATATTTTGTCGGAAATTTTACCTTCCTTGGCAGGGTAATTCTCGAACGACTCAACCTCTGGAAACACTTCTGAAACCACCTAGTGCGACCATTTACCGGGATAAGAAAAAGATTTTAACCACGGAAAACACGGAAGAACACGGATTTTAAATTTCAAGAAAATACTTTACAGCACTGAAACAGCCAAGATAAGAGAAAAAGATAAAGGTAAAAGAAAAAGCTGTCCGCAGATTTCGCAGATTAAGATTTAAAGATGAGATCTTAAAGATATAAATTTCTAAATCCTGAATCTTGAATCCTGAATCCTAAAAATCTGCGTAATCTGCGGAAAAAAGAATCTTGTCTTTTCTTGCCTTTTCTTGCCTTTTCTTTGAATCTGCGGAAAAGACTACGTTCGCCTTGTGAGGCTCAGGATACGGGCTTTCCGCAGAACGGGCAACCTTTCCATTCGATCTTGAGAGGTTTACTGCAGTTTTTACATTCATGTGCAAGATGTCCCAGACAAAATGGACAGAATGTAAAATCTTTTCCGACAAGTTTTCCACAATGTACACATTGCATTTGATTTTCTGGTCGGAAATGGTGAGGAACAGAAGGTGTTGAAGATGTTTTATCTTCTTTCTCCCCGATCTGACCCACTGCAAGTATTGCCGCAGTACGAACTTCTTCTGACGGGTCACTCACCAGAGCCATCAAAGGAGCAAGCGAGCGCTTATCGGCAAGTGTTCCAAGAGCCTGGCATGCTGCCACTCTTACAGATATTTCCGGATCATGCAAACGTTCAAGCAGAAGAGAAAATACACGTGGTTCGCCAATTTGTCCGAGAAGCTTTACAGACCAATATCTCATGTCAGTGTTAGAGGCTTCAGAAGCACCGATAAGATCGTCAGCAACGACCATCCCCAACTGGCAAATACCTTCTGCAGCCGTCTTTCTGATAATCCAGGATCGGTTTGAAAGATATCCGACAAGAATTTTTCTTGTTTCTGGGGAATCAATCAGACTCAAAGCTTTGATTGCCTCAAGTTTTAGTTCCTCTGAATCATGTTCAATAATCGAACAGAATGTTGGAATCAACTCAGTTGCACGTCTTTCGCTTGCCAGCTTGATCACCCAGAATTTAGCTTCGTTTGATGAATTCTGCAAAGCCAGCAGAACAGATTTTGGATTCAAATGATGAACTTTCTCCAGACTGTCAAACGCTGCTTTACGAATGACCCAATTCTTGTCGTCAAGCAATTCAAGCAGTGGTGTAACAATTTCAGGGTCACTGCTGTTTCCGGCAGATCTTATTGCAGCAATCCGGACTTTTTGATTTGTATGTTTAAATGTTTTTACCAGACACGAAATCGCTTCGCCTCCCATCAGGCTGAAAGTTTGTACCATCCAGTAATCAACATCTTCGGTATTCTTGGGTATCAGTTCAAGAAACTTAGCAAGTGCAACATCGCCCATGGCCCCGATTATTCTAGAAGCCGCATTTCGCGTCCTCCAGGATGTGTCCATAAATGCACGCACAAGAAAAGGCAAAGCTTCTTCTTTATAAGACAAAAGGGCTTTTCCGATATCTGACTGTACATCATCATTTTTTTCACCGAGTACTGAAAGCAGTATTTCAAGCGCTTCATGCTGCTCAAGCTTTTTAAGATCAGACAAGGCCTTCTTGCGTGTCTGAGCACTCGAATCTGTAAGTCCTTCTCTGATTTTTTTCTGATGTTCCCTGGTCATATCATTTATCCTTCTGTACCTGTTTTCTTAACTGACATTGGCATTATAATATACTGATAATCTGTTGAAGACTCAAAAGGAGTGAACAAACCCGGAAAAGATGGCGTAACCAGCTTCAAAAGAATGTCTTCAGAATCTGCCACGTTCAGAAAGTCGGTAACAAACTTAATATTAAAACCTATCTGAAGTTTTTCTCCAGTGAGTTCTGATGGTACAAAACATTCAATGGTTCCCTCGCCAGCAGCGTTTGTCCAGATTCTGGTTTCATTTTCACCTATGTCAAAATAAAACATTCCAGCATTCAACCTTGCTACAGGCGCAATTGTTTTGAGACCATTCTGAAGTTCATGGGTCTTAATCTTCAGCTGAGAATTAATATTTTTCGGAATCGCTCTGGTAAAATCAGGATATTTTCCATCATAGAGCAGGGTAAGAAGGAAAAATCTATCAGAAGAAAAAATAAGCTGATCGCCCATAAGAGCAATTCTGACATTCTTTCCGTCATCAAGAATTTTCAGTATTTCGGGAATTGATTTTGCAGGAATAAGAAAGCTTTTCTCCATTTCAGGCGGATACTCAAGCTTTTCCGAATAAGCGAGCGCAAGACGATGTATGTCAGTAGAAGTAAACTTGATTCTGCCTTCGCTGAAAGAAAAACATACACATCTTTGAGTAATATTACCTTCCTCGGAACCCATCGCAATTGAAACCTGCTGCAATGGCTTTTTAATTTGACAGCTTTCAATTGTAAAAGAAGGAATTTTATCTATTTCAATTACTGGAAGAGGTGGAAAATCTTCGATTCCCTGAATTGGAAGGCTGGTTTTAGTACGTCCAGTGGCTAATTCGATCTGATTACCATCAATCTGTGTAACTGTCACAATACTCTGAGGAGAAGATGAATTAAGAGCAGATACAACCTCATGAAAGATTTTTTCTGGAATAGTGCACTGTCCTGAAGTTTCGACCTCTGCACGAATTCTCGAAGTAATCATAACTTCGAGATTTGTACCAGCAAGCCTTACTTCATTATCAGCAGCGATCAGAAGTACATTCGAAAGAATCGCCTTCACTTTGTTCCCGGTCGCTCTTCCGACGATAGAAAGTGCATCATTTAATTCCGAAAGGTTCAGTACAAACTTCATGAATCATTTTCTCCATTTTATTATAAACCCTCACCCTGACCCTCTCCCACGGCAATTCCGGGGAGAGGGAGAAAGCAAGATGTCGCTTAATAGGTCAAATATTCTGCTATGTCATTTCGACCGAAGTGAGAAGCCACACATTTATCAGATCTCTCACATTCGTTCGAGATGACAGCTTAACCCAAAGTTAACTCACAAATTTGGCACCTGTATGTAAGTTTTTGCATCCTTAATTACTGTTTTGAATCCCGGGATTCTTTGATAACGTTCATCAATACCTGGATTCCGTTAATATTCCATTCAGTAGAACCAACAGATGGCTCTTTTGAGTGAATATTCAAAGCAAGTGTTTCCTGTTTGAGATATTCTGAATGAATTTTGACGGCATCATTAATGTCGTTTTCGCCAGTCTGACCGACAACCTTATATTCAAAGGTAATTCTGTCGCTTACCTCAAAACCTTTCTCCTTGCGCATGAACTGAATCTTATTCACAAGTTCTCTTGCAAGTCCTTCAAGTACCAGTTCGCGTGTTAAAGTTTTATTCAGTGCAACAGTAAGCGTTCCTTCTGACTGAACGGCCATTTCACCTGATGCTGTTGTTGAAAGTTCGACGTCTGCCGGAACAAGAACAACTTCCTGACCTTCGAGCTGAAAGGAATACTGTCCTTTATCCAGATCCTGCTTTATTTTCTGTCCATCGGCGGCTTCGAGATATGCTTTGATTTTTGGAATCATTGCCTTGTACTTTCCCTGCCCGATCGAACGGAAGTTCGGTTTTGCTGAGAATTTGACAAGATCTTTGTCGCTTTCAATCGGAACAAGTTTTTTGACATTTAATTCCTCAAAAATAAGTTCCTGCATGTCTACAAGTGCCTTTTTCTGCCATTCTTCTGCGGCGACGACTTTCATATCAGCAAGAGGCTGGCGGACTTTCAGATTTGATTCATTTCTTGCCGCTCTTCCGAGGCCGACAACTTTGCGGGCAAAATCCATACGGCGTTCAAGAGTTTCGTCTATCAAAGCACCCTGAGCAACCGGATAATCATTCAAATGAACGCTTTGAGGTGCTTTAGAATCAACTGAGCCAACAAGATTTCTGTATATGTCTTCAGAAATAAATGGTACAAATGGAGCAACCAGTCTTGCTGTTTCAACAAGTGCTTCCCAGAGGGTAAGAAATGCCGAAGCCTGCTCATGGTTCATTCCGGACATCCAGAATCTTCTGCGGCTGCGCCTTACATACCAGTTCGAAAGATCATCGACAAAGGTTTCAAGTGCTGTCGTAGCGTGTGTTACTTCAAACGAATCCATGGCTTTTCTGACAGTCAGAATTGTATTATTCAACCGGGAAATAAGCCACCTGTCAAGTTCAGGTCTATCTGCAACAGGGATTTTATGAGAAAACGGATTAAACGATTCTGTATTTGCATAAAGAACAAAGAATGAATAAACATTCTGAAGTGTTCCGAGAAATCGGCTCTGAGACTCAGAGATCGCTTCCTCATAGAATCGTCTTGTGTTCCAGGGTGCAGTTCCGGAATACAGCGACCATCTGACCGCATCAGCACCATATTTATCGAAGAGCTTCATGCAGTCCAGAACATTTCCCTTCGACTTGCTCATTTTGAGACCATTTTTATCGCAGATAAGTCCGAGAACAACTACATTCTTATACGGACTCTTCTTGTACAGGAAGGTTCCGGTCACGAGCAGACTGTAAAACCAGCCTCTTGTCTGATCAACAGCTTCGCAGATAAAATCAGCCGGATAACTTTTGTTAAAGGTTTCCTTGTTTTCGAAAGGATAATGCCATTGGGCAGTATGCATTGCACCTGAATCAAACCAGCAATCGATAACTTCATTGACGCGCTTCATATCAGCCGAGCACTTCGGGCATGGAATAAGTATTTCATCAACATAAGGTTTGTGAGGTTCAAGCTTTTCAGGGACATTTTTCCCCAGTTTTTTCAATTCACTGATGGACGAAATGCAGAGCTTTTCGCCGCATTTACATGTCCATATCGGAAGCGGAGTTCCCCAGTAACGATCTCTTGAAATCGCCCAGTCGATCATGTTGTCGAGGAAATTTTTGAAACGTCCCTCTTTAACGTGCGCTGGAAACCAATTGATCGTATCATTTGCCTTGAGGACTTCATCCTTGAATGCTGTAGCGCGAATGAACCACGAATGTCGCGCGTAATAAAGCAGCGGACTGTCACATCTCCAGCAGAACGGATAAGTGTGCTTTATTTTTCCTGCTGAGAAGAGCTTTCCGGTCTTTTTCATATCAGCAATTATATCGGAGTCAGCATCTTTAACAAATCGCCCTTTCCAGGGAGTTACCAGGTCAGTGAACTTTCCAGACAAATCTACAGGCTGCATAACCGGAAGATCATTTGCCTGACCGACTCTGTAATCGTCTTCACCAAATGCCGGAGCAATATGTACAATACCTGTTCCATCTTCAGTCGAAACAAAATCAGCAGCAATAACGTAGTGAGCTCTCTTCTCCGGTACAACAAACGGATAAAGCTGCACATATTCGGTATTCAAAAGGTCTCGACCTTTCATTTTTGCAACAACTTCACCTTCGCCTTTAAGGATTTCCAGGCGTTTTTCTGCAAGAATAAGATTCTGACCATTATGGCTTACTTTCACGTAATCAATATCGCTGCCAACAGCAAGCGCGACGTTTGAAATCAAAGTCCATGGAGTAGTTGTCCAGACAAGGAAATATGTTTCAGGCTGGTTTTTTATTGCAAATCGTACAACAACCGACGGATCTTCTGCTTCGTCGTATCCCTGCGATACTTCGTGTGATGAAAGAGCTGTGCCGCATCTGGGACAATATGGTACAACTTTATGCCCTTCATACAGAAGTCCCTCTTTCCAGAATTGGGAAAGTATCCACCAGACGCTCTCAACGTATTCATCAGAACATGTGATATACGGATCATCCATGTCAACCCAGAAACCGCCGCGCTCAACCATCTGGCGCCATTCAGCCTCGTATTTGAAAACACTTTCCCTGCATTTTTTTATGAAATTTTCAATTCCGTATTTTTCAATGTCCTGTTTCGAATTCATTCCAAGCTGTTTTTCTACTTCCAGCTCGACAGGAAGGCCATGGGTATCCCAGCCGGCTTTTCTCTTGACCTGGCAGCCACACATGGTTTTATATCTCGGAACAAGGTCTTTCATCGCTTTTGTAAGCACATGCCCCGGATGAGGCGTCCCATTTGCGGTCGGAGGACCCTCATAAAAAATGAATGATGGAGCACCTTCTCTGAAATTTATAGATTTCTGAAAAATATCTTCCTTTTTCCAGAAATCAAGAATTTCCAGATCACGCTTTGAATCGATGGTCGTAAAAGTTTTTTTGAAAGCCATTTTTTATATCCTTAAGTAAATATTAATTGTTCAGATTTTTTGTTAAAAGAATAATCTTTGCAATGTTATCAAGACATGATGTCCAGTGAAGGCACTCTTCAAGATCGCTTCCGATAGAAAAGGTTCCATGACCTTTTACTACAACGACTGAATTATTCTGCAGCAATGGCGGCAGCGCTGCAGCAAGTTCATCGGAGCCGACCGCTTTTTCTACAGACAACACAGGTATTCCGTTTGGAAAATAGTATGCCCCTTCGACATCAACCGGTTTTATCTTATCTGTAAAGAACGACAGTGCAACCGCGTGCGGACAGTGGGCATGAACAATAGCTTCAGCCTTGGTCCCACGATATATTCCTCTGTGTACCGGAAGTTCTCTCGAAGCAAGTTTTGTATTTGAATCTTCGCCATCAATAAGCGTTTCAATGAGATCTCCATGTTCTATTCGGTGCAACATGCTTCCTGTACGGGTAATTACAAGCATTCTGTTAAGGCGGACACTCATATTACCGGAGTGTGTATTATTCATACCGCCTAAGAACAGGTCCCGCCCGGCATTCTGAAAAGCTTTTAGATCGTTATGCATTTTTATTTACATCTTTCTGCGTTTTTTATATTTTTTTTATATTTTCCGAAAATGGTTGATTGATAACGCCGGCATTGGTAATAATTGCGGTTATCAATTCGGGCGGCGTTACATCAAAAGCCGGATTATAAACCTTCATATTTTTCGGCGCCAGAAGGGTTTTTCCTGCATAAATGATCTCTTCGGGTTTTCGTTCTTCAATGACAATCTCACTTCCTTTTGATATTGTTAAATCAAAGGTTGAAACTGGCGCTGCAACATAAAAAGGAACCTTATGGTATTTTGCCAGAACCGCAATTGAATATGTACCAATCTTATTTGCTACATACCCTTCTTTTGTAATTCTATCAGCTCCGACGACAATTCCCTGAATCTTTCCCGATGCCATGAGCGATGCAGCCATGTTATCGCAGATCAACGTAGCTGGAATCTTTTCTTCCAGCATTTCCCATGCTGTCAGACGTGCGCCCTGCAACAATGGACGTGTTTCATCAACATAAACATGAAATTTCCTGCCTGCTTCGAATGCTGCTCTGAAAACACCAAGCGCTGTTCCATAGCCGCCTGTTGCAAAAGCACCAGCATTGCAGTGTGTAAGCCATGAATCGCCATCTTTTACAAACTGCGCTCCATAAGCACCTATTTTTCGGCACATCTCAATGTCTTCCAGAAGTATGGCGTTTGCTTCGCGAAGAGCGGCCTGTTTTGCACTTTCAACTCGTTTTCCAGGTTCAGCGTCAGTAAAAGAAGCCAGAACAACTTTTTTCGTACGCTTTATCGCCCAGCTCAAATTAACTGCTGTTGGACGTGTTGCATTTAAATAAGATGATCTTTCGTCAAGATAGTCAAAAAACGTGTCTTCAGTGCCGCTGAATTTATCTATTGCAAGATAAATTCCGTAGGCTCCTGCGATTCCTATTGCCGGAGCGCCCCTCACACGGAGGTGTAAAATAGCTTCAGCAATTTCTTCGATCCGGACAGCAGAAGCAACAACCTCTTTCTCAGGAAGAAGCGTCTGATCAATATAATCAACCGTATTACCAACAGAATTATAGACAATCGTTTTTATCATAAAAATCCCTTTCAGCGTTTGCGAATAATAGCAGGAATATTTGCTACGGTCAAGCCACATGGGGGAAGAAACGTATACTTTTTTCAAAAGCACACATTTACTCATCTAACAGACGGGTTAAAAATCCTTCCGAGGGAAATGCAATGACATGAGCACAAGAACAGAATCAAGCAGAGACACAGAGTCGTAGAAGAGATAACATAAAGAAAATCATACCTAACTGAAACGCTTTAGATGCACCGCGGTATCATAGAAAGAATATTTTGCTTTTAAAAAGCATAATGAAATTTCCGGAAATGTTAAATTTAAGATTTGCTAAGAAAGTTATTTTTCGGCACCAGAAGGCGAGGGCTGCGCATCAAGAGGAATTCTCATTGCTTCCAGCAGAGGAACCATCTTACCACCAGCCACTTTAAACAGTGGTTTTTCAAGGCTTTTCCCGGTTATCTGAAATTTTCCCACAGTAATGCTGGATTGGATAGTAGGCGCACTGATAACTTTTCCGTCAAAAATTATAGCAAGTTGTTCACCAACGTGTTTTTTTGTTGAATCGGCAAAGAGCTGCTTCCCTGCTGGAGTAAGCGAAGCTTTTATCAGGAAAGCCCCTATTTCATCAAATCCGCCTTCAAAGGTCTCAACATCTTTTCCCGTAATTTCAGGCGCACTTTTAACCTTGTACCAAACGCATTTCTTATTGTCTTCTTCGTTGTCAATGTGTGGAAGAATTTTTTCTGTCCTGGAATCAGCCGTTCCCAATTGCACTGGATTTTGCGCATGATCTATAACCAGAGATAAATACAATCGATCTCCAAATCCCGCTTTTTCAAGCATTGATTTATCCATGGATTTCACTAGAACCCGTTCAAATAACAAGAGAAACAATCCAAAAACTACAAAAATAATAATATATACGTGTTTACTTTTTTCCCAGCTGAAAGCAGTTGATTCTGTAGATTTCATATTGCTCTCCATGACTTTATGTTTTTTATCAATGCGATACGATCCAAATATTTATTTTTCCAAACTCTTTTTCCGCTATTATTGGACGGTTAACCTGCACGTTTACGGCATCGGCCGGCAGCAATCTCATCTTGCAAGAGCCATTCCCAATGCTGGGCTGTTTCCTTCCAATGAGCCGGGGTCTGGGCAAGTCTTTCAGCCTTGGTAAGGCACGAAGCGGCACGGTCTACGGCGTTGAAAACCAGGACCCAGGAAACAGCACATCTGAGCGCATCGGAGTTGGTGACTGCAGCTGCTTCGGCTTTTTCCATGGCTTTTCCTGCTCCGTCGGTATCCATGAAGGTCTTGATCAGCGCATCGCAACAGAAGATCCAGTCGTCGGTGGATTGTGCGACGGCTAATCCCTTGGAAAAGAACTTCTTTGTTTTTTCTTCCTGTCCAAACAGGTGTTTCCAGGCATTACCACACATTATCCAGTCCCGGCTGGAGTCTGCAAGTTGGGAAGCTTTCTCCATGCAATTTTCTGCACAAGAATGATCCTGTAACAGCCCGATCCAGGAGTTTGCACAATCCAGCCAATCAGAAGTCAGGGTGGCCATCGCCTCGGCAAGCTCGAGGCGGTCACGAGCTTTGATGGGATCCCCGTCCTGGTTATCGAATTCAGCAACCGTGATCAGATCCTGAGTTGTACCCTCTCTGATAAGCCCGCGGGTAAATGGATTCTTCACGATTGCGTCCATGCGGGCCCGAATGTCGGGGACTTGAGACGGGGTTCCTGGATGGTTGAAATCCTCTTTCGCACGGGCGGTTCGGGCAAGGGCGGGTGGTCGCTTAACCGGAAAATACAGGAGCAGCATGAAATCCAGGTTTTCACGATCTTCAGGACTTCGGGGAGAACGGACCGCTTTTTCCCGGGCTTTGTTGGCACGACCAGCATCGGAGAAATCGAATATCCATTTAGAGATGATTTTTTCCCAGTCTTCAACCGAGGCTGCCTGTTTCTCGGCTTCCTCAAGGCATCGAATTGCTTCGGCCATATTTTCAAACTCAAGCCGCCACCTCTCCGAACAATTGAGCCAGTCTCCAAAACCCTTTGCGGTCTTCTCAGATTCCCGAAGTGTTCGAAGTGCATCGTCATTATAATTTGATGGGCACATTCGTAAGGTTTCCTTTCTCATTGCTGGTTTTTATAAACACATTCCAGTCTGTCTCGCGAATCGAAGCGGGAATCTCAATTTGGAGCTTCAACTCCTCAACTCGGTTTTATTGAAAACCTTATTGGTTCATCTTCCAAGCTATATATAAAGCCGCTATTTCCTGCACTTCCTATTACAGCGCCATAGGAATAGCTTTTAACGTCTTTTCATCAGATGGATGAAATTGGAGAAATTTATTAAACGCCTCAACTGCTTTTTTGAAGTTACCATTTTTTTTAAGTTCAACTCCAAAATAAAACAGGAACTTTTCGTAATCGGGTTTTATTATTACAATGTTTTCAAGAGCAGTCAAAGCCTCACTTGTTTGATTTTCTATTTCGCGAATATAAGCGGTAATAATCCAATAATACAAATCCCGGGAAAAGCCCTTAGAGGCATTTTTGAGTATTTCAAGCTCGGACAAAAGTTTTTCGTGACTTTCTGGATAAACATTGTCCTTCCATTGACTATATAAAAGTCCTGCTTCCACTTTGGCGGCAAAGCCGGCATTTTCAGCACACCACGCGGGAATTCTTTCCTCGGGAGCTATAATAACATACTCGCAATTTTGAAATTGCCAGAATTTTGCGAATTGTGTTTTTGAAAGCACTTCGTAATCTTCCGTATACGAGTCTGCCAAAGTGAAATATTGTGGGAATTCCTTAATTCCGATTAAAACAGAGGCATGCGAAACGTCATCACGATAAGAGTGAATTAAAACGGGAATACTCAATTTTATCAGTTTTTCAAGGTCTTTTTGGTCACCGAGACAGTAAATACAACTCAGACCGTAATTTTTTGCAAGAAGAGACAAGCGTCCAAGCTGGTGTTTTGCAGATGTCCACCTTTTCAGCAGATTTCCACGATCGTTTGCTTCAGTCGTCAAGACCGAAACCGGGACTTCAGTTTTCCAGAATTTCAATATTTTATGGAAGCTTGCTATAACACAAGGCCCATCGATTCCTGGACCCAACCCCAATTGATCACACGGTTTGACGGCCCATTGATGGGCAAGTATAAGACAAATCGTAGCGATTCCCAAAGTAATTCGAATTTTTCTCCAGTGCATTTAATCTTCTTTCCGGACACACCGACCTTTTGAACTCCGCTTCTTGAATTCAAAAGGAGTCGCTCAACAAACCCTGTTTTTGCTCCCGCAGCTATCCTCATTTTGTAAAAAAAATTCGGCCTCAGTCTTGTTAATCAGAGTCACTTCTCCAACTTGCTTATACAAATTCGAATTACTTATCCAACACTTGCCGGCAGTTGAGTTGAAGAATATCCAAAACCGCCTTGTCTACATACTTACAAAGTCAGGGACAAGGCGGTTCGGTTTGCTCGATCTTTTCGCGGCGTCAGCTGTTACAGCAATCCGGCGTTTTTCAATTCGTTACGGAGAATGCCATACTCGACCTTCGAGCGATGACGCAGATCCATGGGAATGTCCGGGTGGAAAATCACCTGGTCCACCGGGATACCATTCTTGCCCATGACCCGTCGAATCTCGGCTTCACGTTCGGTGCAGAGTTTTCCGTTCTTGATGTCGGCGGTGTCCTTCGGTGCGACCACACAGACGGTCTTTTCGCCGAGCTTATTGTCGGGAACGCCGAGATAGGCGGCCAACCGAGTGTAGGGTTGGCGCTTCAATACGACTTCTGCCTGCACGGGGAAGAGATACTTTCCTTCACGCTCGATAACGTTGTGAATACGTCCGACAATCCAGACGTTCCCCCGCTCGTCGAGGCGCCCGAGATCACCCGTTCTGTGCCACACGATGTCGTTGTGGTCGCGGATCTTCGATGTCCTGAAGGCTTCGGGATTGTTGAAATACACGCGGCAGACATGCTCACCGGCGACCAGCAATTCACCAACGCTTCCCCGCGGAACCTCAAGCCCGGCCCATTGTTCGTCTGAAGCGATTTCTATGGGACCACGCACGATTTTAATGAACTTGAACTGCAGTCCATCGGCGAAGTGGCCCACGTTGACGCCTGCATCAACAAGCTCAGGATCATCCTCAGTGACGCTACGTTGAGCGAGCATCTCCTTGCCCGAGATGTGTGCCATCGGCTCTGCTTCGGTAGAACCGAACATGACGACGAGCTCCGCGTTCGGCGCAATCCTCGTGAATTCCTCCACGACGTCACGCGACACAGCGGCACCACCGGCGGCGACACGACGCAATCCGGGAAGAGTCTCGCCCTTCTCTATGCAATATTTGTTCAACCCGTTAAGCAACGAGGGGTTCAGCGTGAGGCTGGTAATGCCCTCACCCTTGATTTGTGTGAAGAGTATGTATGCATCATTGTCCGCCGGTTCAGCCACGTTGATGGCTGGCAGAATGGTGGTCACCCCAGCCGCGAGATTGTTCAACGAGAAGATAGGAAAGACCGGCAGGTCAAGATCGCTCTCCTCATAAGGCAGACAGGCACTGATGGCATAATGTTGCGCAGCAAGGAATCGATGTGAACGGTCAGCTCCTTTGGGCGTTCCGGACGAACCGGTGGTGAAAGTGATAAGCGCGGTGTGCTCTTGCTTGACCGGAATCGGTTCCGCCACCTCGGGTGTTTCGAGAAGTTCTTCAAAGCGGGCAGTCCACGTTTTCGTGCAAGGCCCCATGTTGATTTTTATCGGAATGGCTTCGAGGGCAGGTTGCCCCTTACCCATACCAAAACCACGCTCGCCTGACAACCAGGCTTTAGGTTTGCAGAGGTCGGCAACGTAGCCGAGTTGATCTGCCCGTGCAAAAGAATCCAGGAAAATGCACTTGACCCCCAACATCTGGAAGGCGAACATTCCAGCGTAGAGCCACGGAATCATGGGAACATACACCAGTGCACTGTCGCCCTTTTCGATACCGAGCTTTTTGTAGCCGGCAGCCACATGGACGACCATGTCGTAGATGTTTTTGTAGGTGAATGGGTCGTGTTGCAGCGTCCGGGAAAACGGGTTGTAATCAAACCATAACTTGTTCTTTGTGTTTACCCATTTCATACAAACTCTGTCGGGATGCTTCTGGTAGTGTTCCTGGAGGAAGCTGAAACAGTTGTTACGCAAACTTTCGTTCCCGATGTCATAACCAATCTTTGTTAGCGCCATTGTCGACTCCTTGCCGGTCGATGAAGTCTAATCATCAGACCGAATTCTTCGCTGTGGGTTCACAACAGAGCGTTCCCACGTCGTTGATCCACACGACTCTCACGGGTTCGCACTATTGTTCCTGAGCACCTGTAGGCACATGCGAACCAGCACTGATAAGAACGTGATTGTACTAATGAAGGGTATCACCTTTTTGATTCTTGCGCAAGACAACTTTTTTTTGAATCGGATCTTCCTGAAAATAATTGAAAAAACAACGCAAAACCAGCTTCTCCGCAATGGATTGAGAAGAATCAAAAAAAGAGATGCCTGCCTACAAAAGATCCGGTAAAGATTTTAAACCAATGCAAAGTTTCAACCAATTATTATTTTTTTTTGAGAACACTTGTCAATGCGGGAAAGAAATTATTTTTAATGCCTGCAAATCCTACTTTTTTTTTGCTGTCTTTTGGTTTATCTATCGGCTTTTAAAGGGTAAATTACCCTGGAAGATCAGATTTAATCTGCGTTACCCTCGTCCTGTTAGCCAAATGACCGATCGTCTTTTTGTCCGATTGTCCTCATCGTTCGGTTCGTCCTAAACCTCACAGATGTTCGGTATGTTTGTTCTATGAAAGTCTCGTCAGGCCAGGGTTCCCAAAGCCAACGTGCGGTTCACCTGCGAAGTCAGGTGCAACCGTTATGTTGACATAATTTTCAATTATTAACACGAACCCTCTTTTCTGAAAAATTTAACATCCAGTATATCCAGGAAATATCCTTGTCTTTGAGACAACTCCAAGCACAAACTTCAAATGAGATTCGCCATAGCATTGCTTTGATATTCCTAACAAGTTATTATACAGACAGTATGCAAAAAAGAAGACATACATTCAAAATCAAAAAAACATAACACCTCATTTTAGTATACTAACAGGATATTTTTCTATTTCGTCATCGACTGTTGCAATGGTTAAATTATGCTCCATGGCTTGACAAATGAGCATTCGATCAAAAGGGTCCCGATGATGTAATGGTAATCCGAATAAATGCCTTACACATTTCTCATCAAGAGGAAGTGGCAAAAATTGATGCTGATTACGTAATTCAACAAGATAAGAATCAGGTTTTTCGGGGAGCGGAAGTTTGCCGATAGAATATTTGACAATGGCTTCCCAAAAAGATACAGCACTAACAAACACCTCGTTTTCAAGATTTATTATTTCATCTTTGAAATTATGGGGTTACTTTGAATTCCCAGAAACATACCAGAGAAATATGTGCGTATCAAGGAGAAGTCTCATTTACCTTCAAAGTCCTTTAGAATTTCCTCTGGAAGAGGATCATTAAAGTTTTCTGGAACAACAAACTGACCTGTAGCCAAGCCAAAAGGCCTCTGTTTTAATTTAACAAGCGGTTTAAGCTCAGCAACTGGTTGATTACCATCCAGAATAACAAGGGTTTCTCAGGTTTTGACCTTTTTGAGAAAATCTGGAAAATATTTCCAAATTTCTTCAATTGTTACCGTGGTCATAAAAACTCCTCTTCATGCTTCAGCAATTTTTTTACGGTTTTGAACGTGAAAGCCAAAAAACTGGCTCAAGGTTATCACGTCTTTATGCTATAGCTTTTTTCCCTTATTTGCAATCCTAAACAGAAAAATTTTGAGAAACCTATACTATGATCAAATAAAAACTCTTAATCATACTCAGCAAGAAGCAAAGCAAATCAACACAGCAGTGGCTAACCCGGAGTTAGACAGGTTCACCGACAAGTTGGCGGGGCTCTTGGATAAAATCCGAAACACTCTATTTCAAAAAGTCACTATCCATAGGTTCGTGTAAGATCATTAGCCGAGCATTAATCCAAAATATATTGTACACAAAAAACGATTTTGTCCAAGAAAAAAATCCAACCAAACGAAGGAAAAATCTGTCTCCAAAAATATCCACAAAATTAAGACGTCCTTCGAATCTCCAAAGACTTATTGCAAAAGGATTCGCATGTTTTTGGCAAATTCACAAAACCCTTTGACAATACCTCTAAGACATGTCACAGTGGGATTATACACTTTTCGGAAAATCTCCCCGTTTTCATTTGCAGAATTGAAGAACAGTCTCAACATCCTTTTGAAGATACTCACAAGATTTACCGGGGATTCCGACCATTTCCAGAAGAGGGAACGAATCAGCCTGATGGCCTTTTGTGCGCACACGAGAGCTATCGAAGATATAGGTTCTGGCGCCTTCCCATGAGCGTCGACCGATAATGGGGGATTTGTTTTCCGAATCAATCATTTTTGAAAGCAACCCATAACTTTCCTCTATTATTTCTCTGGCAAAGGTTCTCTTAAATTTGTCAGCCCAACGACAAATAAAGACCATGCCCCGCAGAAAATCATACTCATAAAATCTTGGAAAGCAGATCTGCTTCCATTTCGAGTCTATTGTTTTCGAGAGATCGCCTGCAACCCGAAAAAAGTGATGTTTCAAAAGATACTCTGCCCCAGAGTCGAGAAATGCGATTTCCGCCTCAGTAAAAGCATTGTCTGTACAATATAGAATCGCCTCAAGCGGCGGAAGAGTTGAAACAATTGAACTTTTTGGCGAAGGCTTTAGATAAACCGCTTCATCACAATTCAGTCCTCCATCAGGAAGCTGATACCTTAAAAACCAGGGTCGAATCCAGGGAATCTCTTTATCGACATTCACTCCGCAGGAATATAATATCTGGTACAAACTACCAAGCTGGCAATGACATGGCACATCGGAAATAGGGTCCTTGCCTATAGGAACTTCTGATTCGCGAAAAGGAAAAAAATCAAGGCATTGCTTTCTTACTTCCTCTATCAGCTTCCTAATTGTCTCTGCGGGAATTTTTCCAGAAAGCCCCATTTCTTTTAAAAGAAGAATATGCCACCAGGGTGAGTTCCATTTCGGCCAGTAAACACTCGTTTCAAGAGAGGAAAAAGCATCACGCGAGGAAAGATATTTAACCGCAAAGTCTATTTCTATTTGGGCACGATTCATCAAAATTTTCTTCTTTCGATTTTCTCTGTCGGGTGAGTTCAAAATCAGGATTGTCTCATTCTAAATACACTGAGATTGCGTGGCAAAAAATCAATATAGTCGAGCAGACCAAGGTTTTTCAGCTTTTCCCGTGTTTCCGGGGGAAATTTATCAGGCGAAACACCTGTCACAATCAACGAACTCTCCTCCTCCGAAAACTCCTGGTTCCCTTCAAACCATTCAAGGAAATTATTGTTTTCAGGGCAAATCCGCTGACAAAGCATGCAACCAAGAAGAGAGTTGTGCCAGTTTGCATCTATCCATTCTGGAAAGGGATGTTCAGAGCTCCTTTCATTATGGAAAACCAGACATCTTTCACCCTTCAAAAGAAAACGACTTTCAGTGAGGGCGCCAGTGGGACAATTATTCACGCAGGAGCGACAATTTTCGCATTTGGCCATCATTCGAGGCTCAATCCAATGATCTTCAGGGCATGGAAAATCAGAAAAAAAGACTGCAAGCTGGAAAAAACTACCCATTCCCGAAATATAGGAAATATTATTTCGACCATACTCCGCCAAACCACTGCGGACTGCGAGGAGTTTTTGCGGAAGCCTGGCTGTTATCGCTGTATATCCGTCTAAAGACAGCAACTCACCCAATATACTGACAATCTGCCTGTGAATGGTTTTGAAGCGAAGATAAATTGGGGGCAGGATAAGTGAAACAGGCTTTCCACAAAAGACAAAGGAAACTCTGGTCTGGGGTCGTGGCATTGCAATGATTATCAATGACGCTGCGGAAGGAAAATCTTCCGGAATCCGGAAGATAAAATGCGATAATGCTTCCCGACTAAACTCCCCATCAAGAGCGCCATTAATCTGATAGCGCGCTATTTCGTCTTTCAATTCCTGAAGACGGTGGACAGATATGACTCTTCCTCTTAAACCACGCTCAGCTAAACTGGAGTAAAGAATTTCAGCGGCGCCACTTTTCATTGCCATTTCCATGATTTGAGCCTATTTCAAATTGAATGAAAAGTCAATATCCATAATTCAAAAGAAGTTTGCAGGTTCCGTGGTTTTGTGATAAAAGAGTCCAAGAAGATTCAGTATCTCGGTTTTCAAAATTAAAAAATGGCGCAACCAAATTATGAAGTTAAAAGTTGTTATTAAGCTGTCATTCCTTTTCTGCCTCTTTTTTGCCAGAACTGTATTTTGCGAGAATATTTCAGAGGTAGAATTGATTCGGCTTACGGATAAAGTAATGATTCACCGATCTTATTACGACATTGGAAGTGGAACAATTTATCCTGCGAATGGCCTGATAATACTGGGCTCTGACTCATTGATAATGGTCGACACTCCCTGGACAAATGAGCAGACCAGAAATTTAATCAAACTTTTGTCCGATAATTTTCACAGGAAGATTTCGCTGGCTCTTTTTACACACGCTCACAACGATCGAATCGGAGGAATCTCCACTTTGATCAGCGAGGGTATTCCCGGAATGGCAAATTTGGCAACCTGTTTCCGAGCTTTTAAAGATGGCTATTCTGTACCTGAATTGCTTGATTTCGATCATAAAATCAACTTGGACCAAATCCGGATCGAATATTTTTTCCCAGGGGCAGGTCATACACCCGACAATTCGGTTGTTTGGCTTCCCAACGAAAAAATACTGTTTGGGGGCTGTTTCATTAAATCATATGATTCAAAATCCCTTGGCAATCTAGCTGAAGCCAATGTTTCAGAATGGCAAGTGTCTTTGAGAAGAATAGTGAAAAAGTTTCCGAAAGCTGAAATAGTAGTTCCCGGACATGGTGATCCCGGGGGTAAAGAGCTTATAGATCATACCTTGCAGCTATCTCGAGAGTATTTATCAAAAAGCGAATAATTGGCTTTTCGCAATTTCAGCGCTTGTCACTCATTGTCTTGTTCGTTTCAGGTTCTTGAGCATTAGAGCGGCGGTTCTTCCGTCTGCCGTGTGCAGTTCGCATTTTGAGGAAAATCCATTTTGTCGATGAAAAGCCATAGACTCTGGATTTGGTGGGTCTAGATTGACCTCACAGCACAATGAGAACAAGTTTTCCGCTCGCGCCTCACTTTCAAGGACGCCATAGGTTTTCGGAACTTTTGTCGAAGAAGGGACCCCGAGTGTTAGCATGAATGGATTTCAACGGACTCCTTGCGGGTCCGTTTGTACTCCTTCAAGGTAAAGAGTATCTGCACTTAAATCGACCTCGTTGGCCCACTCCACAAAATAACCAGCGTTGCGTACGGTTTTAAACAAACCAATATTACGAAGTGGTTTAAAAACTTCGCAACTGAGCAAGGGTTTTACATCAAACCGACGTTCTGTGCCGTCAGTAAAAGAAACATCAAGTGTCCAATCATCATTGGCATGAATTTTCATAATTCTTTTCATCATTCTAAGTCCTTGATTTTGAAAACCGCTTCACCTTCAACCGCAAGTTGCCAGTCAGCAAATAAATCGTCACGATGAATTTCTATCCATGCTTCAATAAGTTTTCGCTTGGAATTAGGAAGAGAACCTTCAATAATATGTCCGTCATTGATAGCGAAGACAGCAACCTCGCCTTGATATTCAGCATGAATATGCGGAAGGTGATGCTGTTTATTGTCACGAAAAAACATCCTGATGATGATTCCAAAAAAACATCGAGATAGTCGGCATGTATTACTCCTTTTCAATCAATGTTCCAGCCAATAAACAATATTCTCATCTCAGGACAGAAATTTATAGTGTTGCAAACAGGGAGGTCTAAAAAAAAGAACTTCCAACGATTTTGCCATCCAACTTCGCTATCCTTAGTCCGCTGCAAGTAATCACGAGCCATGGGGAGGCACGATCACCTCCGAGTCTGGAAGACAACGTGCGGTTCGCCTGCGAAGTCAGGTGCAACCGTCTTGTTGGCACTATCCCTAGATTGGAAACATCCGTTGCGAAAAATTCCCCAGCCTCGGAAAAAATCAAATCCACCCGATCGCGCATCCGAACCTATTTTACCCGAAAAACCGATTATTCCTTGCCAGCGCATCCCTTCAACCGAAGAACATGCCATTCTTTGATTGCACCTCATATTTCCCTGACAAAAAAAAACGATAAAAATCCAGTCCCAATGATACGCCTCATATTATTGAAAGCAAATCCTGTTATCCTATATATATTAGGCTTTTTGTATGAGTAACCATCCACGTTAAAGAAGAAATTCCCACCCGGATTTTATATCAAAGTCCAGGATTCATCCGTTTGAAAAAGCAGTTGCGGAGGGTTCCTCGATCATTTTTTTATACAGGTATTCGGGAGCAAAATCGGCATCGTTTTCCCAGCAAATCGTGTGAAGTGTTGGAGACAATGAAAACCGTTTAAAAACATCCTTGTTCTTTAAAGGCTCAAAGACAGGTCCCCAAAGCGAGTCGTTCAGATCAACTATCCCAGTTTTTCCATTGTTAAACTGAACACGAATTCTGTATTCATCAACATATGCGGCTTTTTTCAATTCCAGCATAAAATTTACTCCAATGGGCTGATTTTCTTAAGTGGCTGGTGCTCGGCAGCTAATCGCCAATCTTCGGCAAGTTCTTCCTTGTGCATTTCATACCATTCCATAAGAGCACTTAACGCTCGCCGGGGAAATCGCCCTTCCATGATCCCAGTTTCAATTTCTACCGATACCTTGTATTCTCCATATTCGGCGTGAAAATGGGGTGGCTGATGATCATCATAAAGCATGTAAATTACGATTCCGAGAAAGCGGCATAGTTCTGGCATTAGTCCGACTCCTTATGAATTAGCTTTAATGGTATTGAGGTTGGTTAAAAATTTCGATCCTATATTGTTTACACGGCCTCAAGATCTTTAAGACTTTTTCCAGACTTTGTTTTCCAAACGGTTAAACCATTAGCTGTACCACCGTGTATAACTGTTGCGGCTGTACTGGGACTTGGGAATTCAGAATCTTTCGTAAATTCCAAGAAATTTCCCTTTTCTTTTAGAGTGCCCTCTTCCTTAAGGCGTTCACGGAGAGATATAACCCACGGGTATTTATGCGCTGAGTCTCGCTCGCCAAGAACAGCCTGGGATTCTTTTAGCACAACAATCCCATTGGGGGTCAGATACCCCATAGCCTTCAATCCCTTTATTTCACATGTAAGCAACTCCCGAGGTTGATCCTTTTCGTTCTTGGGTGTTGCCGGTACAAGCACTTCAACTCCAAGGGCAGGAAGGAGTTGCTGCATTTTCCCCAAAAAGACTTCCATGTCCTCACGGTCGGATTCTGGCAATCTGGCACCACTCCCCTGACCATTTTTTACCACCGCTCTGCCAGCCTTTTTTGCAAGCTCAATAAGTTGACCTTCAAGGTAACGAATATGAGCTTTTGTCAGGTTTTCGTCCTTACTGATAAAGAATACAATCTGATTCCAGAAATCCTTTTCCAGATGGCTTTTAACTCGATCCTTGATGCATTCTGCTTCACCAATATAAACTGAAGGTTTCCCTGAGTCCGGCTCGGTTCCAGTTAAGAAATATACTCCCGAACTTGTCGATTCTTCACGCCCAAGAACATTTTCAAACTCACTTCTCGGACCCGCAACCGCTTTGCCTGTCCAATTCGAGAGTTCTGCTGTCCGTAAACGCTTGGGGTCACCATGTGGGAGAAAGATCTTAATTGTCGCACTCGACATTTTATTTCCCCATCTTTTTGATTCTCAACTAAACGGCCTAAATTTCCTAAGAAAATTTTACCACATTTTTTTTGCCAATACGGCAATCGAGCTCAAAATTCCTTGGTTCTTCTCGGTACTCAAACATACATATCCTCTCACATGTCCTGCCATTGCGACTCTTCCAAACAACCAAACAAAATTGATCGCAGGTCCGACCGCCCATTTTTAGATTTTCAAGCACCTCGAAAGTATCGTTTCACCCAGAAACCAGATGCTAATGAGACTGTCGGAAAAGTGTTTTTCAAAGGCAGCGTATGGCATTTTGAACATTTCCAATTCCATTTTTAAAAATTTTCTAGTAGTGAGGGGATGAAATAAAAGTAAACTTTCTGTACCTCCTTGTTTCTTAGGAAGAGTATCCCAAATTTA
>JADFZL010000006.1 GCA_015232575.1 Candidatus Rifleibacteriota bacterium | reverse complement strand
GAGTGGCGTCCTTCAAGGACCTGAAGTTTTTAATTCTGAATCCTTCTATTTTTGCCATACTTTTCCTCACATTATTCCTGCTGGCCAATTTAACGCATTAGCAGCTACAGCTTCTTCGAGATCCAACAAGTTATTGTGTTGTTTCTGGTGATTACCCCAAAGCATCTTCCAAAAACAAGAAAAGTCTTACTGATTGAGAATTGAATTTTAACCAAACAAAACCTATTCTTTTTTCAATAATCAGCTCCATGTCGGTTAATATACAGCAAATAATATAGATTGAAAAGATATTTTCATTCTAAGATAGGTTAAATAAATAATACCAATCTTGGGGAAGTAGCCGGAAAAGAGATAAGTTGATATTTCTTTGCCAAAGACTATTCTCCCGGAATTGAAGAAAAATGTAACGTTTCTAAAAAAACAACTTAAGCAAAAGCTGGCAATAAGCCTTCAATAATTAAGAACCGTCTTGATTTATAAGAGCAATAGTAACACGCAATAGCAAAGGTCTCAACGATGCCAAGCGATGTTTAAACTGATTTCTTTTATCAGGCGGCTTTATTTTTTTTCGATAATTTATCCTCTTGCTCACCAGAAAAATCGACAATGTAGCCTTTCAGCCTTTTCTCCTTTTTGCGAAGAGTTTTTACAAGCTCCGCTACATCATAATCATTTTCCTGGGCTAATTCATCTTTAATTTTCCAAAGTTCTTCCATTATTTCATTCTTCATTTGGATCTCCTCCAAGGAGTTCATTTGGTGTGCATATTTCGGGAAAATGATACCCCTCTGATATAGTTATAGCGCGAACAAGGGGCTTGTTTTCGGCGTTATCAATATGCTTGCAGTTCCAGGTTAAAAGATAATCAACTCTATGGATGGCGGCAAGAGAAATGTGTAATGCGTCATCACTCGCTTTTGAAGGAAGAGCGCCTTTTGAAATGAGTTTTTGAGAAAGATGAATGGCGGAATCGGTCAATTTCAGAAAAGGAATTCCATCAAGAACTTTGATTCTTCTTTTTGAAGCTAACGGATCACCCCGACTTGCTTCCTCCATTACCAACTCCGAGGCAAATAAATCAAAATCATTCCGACGCTTATCCCACCATTCTGTGGTCAAACTTTGCCATGCTGCAACAAGAAGATTTCTGGAAGGCAAACTGGTGAGATAGCTTATGATAGAAGTTTCTATGTAAACTCTTTTCTTTCCGCTCATTGAAATCTTCTTTTTCATCGTTAACATCCTTTTAGAGAAAGCTGCGATTATAACCAAAAGAATAAAAACTTTTAATTCTCAGACTAGATGGGTATATCAGTTATAATTAAGGAACAAGCTGAACTATTTCCTTTTCTCATCGATACCCTGCTAAAAAAATCTATATAAATTATAACTTAAATTAAGGGCAATAGAAATAGAAATTTTTCTGATGAGAATTTTATCCATTCGCCGAAGCCGCTTATCCCTCAAACCTGAAACGAACTTGCCATCCAATCTCCGAGTGAGTCGGTCAACAAGTTATTGTGTTGTTTCTGGTGATTATACCTGGTATCTTCCAGAAATAGGCAAAGCCTTGCGATTGAGAAAAGAATTTGACTCAAACAAAATCTCTTCTTGTTTTCAAAATCAGGCTCAGTAAGTTGAATATACAGATGGTAAATATTGACCAGGAATTTTATTCCAGGCTAGTATTTAATGAATACTGCCCTATTTTAGGGAAATAGCCTGAAATGAGTTAAGCTGATAATTATTTTCCAGCTGAGTTGAAAGGCAAAATATCATTAGGTTGCTTAAATTGATTGAATCTATTTCTGGGAGCGTGGGCGTTCTGTTTGCGATGTTCAGAAAAGATCATTTTTCTTTCAGCAGATTTTGAATATTCAGGCTCAGATCGCTCAGTTTGAAAGGTTTTGGAAGCAATTTAGCATTGATATTTCCCGGCAGGTTTCCATTCGAATATCCTGACATCAGAAGGATTTTTAAATTTGGATACAGTTCTTTCAATTTTTCTGAAAGTCTATATCCATTCATTTCTGGCATAACAACGTCTGATAGTAAAATGTCGATTTTTCCTGATTGTGCTTCAGCAATTTTTAGAGCTTCAAATGGAGAGTGTGTTGCAAAAACTTTGTATCCGAGCCTTTTGAGAAGAGTTTCGGTCAGTTGCAGCAGGCTTATTTCGTCTTCGACAAGAAGAATTGTTCCGGTTGAAGGTTCTAACATCTTTGGTTTGATCGGTTCAGCAGAATGAGTAAATTTGTCTGAAACAGTGGGAAAAAAGATTTTGAATTCACTTCCGACCCCAAGTTTGCTGTTGATATCAATCAATCCGCCATTCTGCTTGGTGATTCCATATACTGTCGGCATGCCAAGGCCAGTGCCTTTGCCGGCTTCTTTTGTGGTAAAAAATGGCTCGAAAATGTGGGAAATAGTGTCTTTTTCCATTCCAGAACCGTTGTCAGTCACTGAAAAATATACATAATCACCATCATAAACATCATTAGAAAAAGACGACAATTTTTTACAAAACGTAACGTTTCCGGTTTCAATTTGAATTTTACCAATTCCAGATATGGCATCCCGGGCGTTTATACATAAGTTTGTGAGGATCTGGTCGAGTTGAACCGGATCCATTTTAATGAGTTTCAGTTCTTTTGCCGGCATCCATACCAGCTCAATGTTTTCGCCAATTAAGCGAGTGAGAAGGCTTAACATGTTTTTAATAGTTTCGTTAATATTGAGAACTACTGGCTCCATAGGCTGTTTTCTGGCAAAGGTAAGCAATTGGCGGGTCAGAGCGGCAGAATTTCTCGCAGCTTTCTGAATTTGCAGAATTTTTTCATGCATTTGATCTTTAGAGGAAAGTTGGGATAAAATCAAATCGATGTTTCCGAAAATTACTCCGAGCATATTGTTGAAATCATGAGCTACTCCGCCTGCGAGTCTGCCAATAGATTCCATCTTCTGTGACTGAGCCAGATTTTCCAAAAGTTCTTCCTGTTCTTTTTCAAGAAGTTTTCTTTTACTCAGATCATGTATGAAAGCAAAAATATCGCTGCTGTTTCCGGGCTTTTTTTGTATGCTTATATCGACAAATAGTTCTTTCCCGTCTTTCCTTCGAAGTTTTGATTCATAACGAGTATTATTTCCTGTTATCGCCTGATTGATACGATTGGAAAAAGTTTGGGATGGGCTTTCCACGTCTATCTGAGAAAAATTCAAGCCGATCAGTTCGTTTGAAGAATAACCAGTCATGTTAAGTAAGGCTTGATTGGATTCAAGAATCTTTCCGGTTTGGTCTGCAATCAAGAATCCATCCATTGCCACTTCAAGGATAACCCTGGATTTAAGTTCACTCTCACGAAGTGCCTGAGTTTTCTGCTCGGCAATTTTTTCAAGATTTCGAAACAGAAATGAATTTTTCAAAATTAGAGACAGAACCTGCGAAATATCTGCTAAAGCTTCGAAAACGGCGTTGATTCCTCTTGAGTCCATAATGTCAATGAGAAGGAGCATACCCTGGTTTAGATTGCCAGAGCGAATTGGAATGAAAAAAGAGTTTTTTATTCCCAGGTCGTTGAGGATTTTTCCATAATCTCTATTGTCGCTGTTAATGATCTCTGATTTTGTATAAAAATCAAATGAATCTATCAGAAGTTTTATTTGAGGATTTTCAAAAAAATCAATTCTGCGTTCCGGACAAATTCCGATGATTGAGTATTTTCCATCAAAGTTGCGTTCGAAAAGGGCTACCAGGCGACTTCCAATAATTTCCCGAATCTGCATGGTTAATTGGAATCCGCATTTACCGATGTCCTCGGAATATTTGAGGATGTTTGATAAAAGATCATTCCGGAGAAACATTTGAAGCCTGTCAGGAATCATCTGGCGGAGACCTTTCTTCTTTCAGTGCGTTTATAATATTTTGTTTCAAAGAAATCAGGGGTGCTGAAATGATTTGTACAGGCGTTTCAAGAAAAACAGATATGTCATGGATATCTGTTTTTGGTATCGGGATAAGTCCTGTGTCAATATACAGCAGGATTTTGCGAAAATCGTGCATGAATGCGCGGGCACATGAAGTGCTCTTGAATCCAAATTCGTTCTGGAATATTTCACGCCATCGAGGCAGCCATTCTGGTAGAAGAAACAAAGGTTCATTCTTCATATAATTTTTATATGGTTCTTCTCCTAAAATCAGTTCGACACAATTATGTCCTTTGAGTTTGCGGCATCGAAAGTTTTTTTCAATATCTTTGATGAAAGGGTGGCAGTCGCCGTAAACCAGAACAATATTTTTGCCGGAAAGCTCGGAAATGTATTTTTTCATTTCCTGATGAAGTTTTTCCGGATGCAAGTGAAGCATCGAATCAATGGCAGACAAACCTATTCCAGAAAAACATTCATCGTCTTTCAGAATTTTTTCTGTCTCACGCTGCAGAATTGAACAGGTGATAATGTGAAAATCTTTCATTTATGCACTGCTTGAATTGTATCTATTATTGCCTTGATTGTTTCCGGTGGAGTGTAAATCGGGACATCGGGGCCTGATGTGCAGAAGATGAAGAATGGGTCATCTTTGCGGTCTTCAAGTATCTGTTCAACATTTTTAATGACAATATTTTCTGGTGTTCTGGAAAGGCCCGGACCAAAAAGATTTCCGAGCAAAAGGCGATTGGGTCCGAGTATTTCGCGCACAGATGCGAATGAATCACGCTGGTCGATTACGAATGCTGCCAGATTGGGAAGCTTCAGATACTGCGGAAGCAGAGGCAGAATCTGACTTCCACCGTGATGAAAAACAATCGGACCGTTCAATTTTTCAAGTGAATCAGTAAGAGCTGGCATGATAATTTCGTCTATCTGCTTCTGGAAAAATATTTTCGGGTTTGTGAGAGCTGTAGTAATGCCAATGAAATTAATACCATCCTGAAACATTGAATTGGCAAGCGATACAAAATGTCTGCTGCACATTTGGAGCACTTCTCTTGCTTTGGAAGGGAAAAAAAGTATTGTTTCAATCCATTTGTCCATACCCATTATAAGTAATGGCAAGTCTACCGGCGAAGTTATAACTCCGCATACAGGCACTTTACCATTGCATTCCTGTGCAAGAAGTCTGGCTGATTCTCTCATGTATAGAATGCCCGGGCTGTTTTGCAGATCGGGAGTAAACTTTTCCAGAAAATCCTCAGGTGTGTTTACTGCCGGTTTGCGGATAACTGGCGCGTCGTCAGGTATGAAAGCGAGTTGGCTTCCGAAAGCTTCTGCCTCAAGAGCCAGAGCAAAAGGAGTAAAAAGAAGGTCGGGTTCGAATTTGTCTAAGACAGCCTTCTGACCATCTAAATATATTTGAGGGCTTCTATAGTATTGATGAAGATTTGCCTTTATTAGCCGGGCACCATACAAGCTTAGTATGAGTGTATAAGGAGGCCGGCTCTGAGGTTTTCCGTGATAGGCAGCCATTACCCTTTCAATAGAGTTCATTTCATCACCTCTGCCCGGTTTGCCCGGTTAACTTTTCAAACAAAGCTGGTGCGTCAAGAGCGCTTAAGGCAGTACCATCCCCTCCAACTTCTGCTACAAGTTCCGGGCGCATTTTGAAGACAGCGCCACCCACAGCGAGTTTTATGCGTGATGTCAGGCCGCGTTCATCAATCTCATTCCTGATTTTTATAATGTTTTCAGCGGTTGTGAACATCATTGCAGATGCGCCAATGACGCTTGCGTTATGCTCAACGGCTGAATCAACAAATGTTTTTGCTGAGACATCGTTTCCAAGATCCACTGCGTTCCAGCCGGCATTTTTCAGGAAGATGCCAACGAGTCTTCGGCCAAGAGAATGAAAGTCATCTTCGACGTTTCCAATGATTGCACATCCTTTTGGCTTAACAATTATTTCCTGGTTATCAAGAATTTTCAGATAGGTTTCTTCAGCGATTTTTCCTGTGAGATAACCTGCTGCAAGGCTTATTTTTTCACCACCCCAAAGTTGTCCTATTTCTTCAAGGACTGGGTCAAGAATTTCAGAAGCAGCACTTCGATAGCTGTGAATTGCAGCCCATGAATTGATCAGAATTCTCGTTTCATCAAGATTTCCGGCCAGAATCAATTCGAGTAACTGTTTTCTTACTTCTTCCTTCTGCATATTCTCTCTCTTTCAAATTCCGATCTCACAATATACATTTTCTCTTATAAGGATAGCTCTAGCAACTTTCTTTGTCAATAATTCTTAAGGGACATCGGATAATTTTTCCTATATTTTTCCTTTAGTTGACCTGACAGCTTTTTTCATTTAAACTTACGGCAAATTATTTGAGCTCGTTTAGTCTTACTTAAGGAGAACAATTTTGTGGAAAAAAATCATCTGAAAAAAATTGCAAAGAATACTTCAATTGCTGAAAATCAGATTTCAGCGGTTGCACAACTACTGGAAGAAGGAGCGACAGTTCCTTTTATTGCCAGATATAGAAAAGAAGCCACGGGATGTCTTGATGAAGTAGCTATTATGGCTATCAGAGACGGTCTGGAAAAACTTGTACAACTCGACGAAAGACGTGCATCTATTGTAAAATCCCTTGAAGAGCGTAATCTTCTATCGGATGAGTTGAAAGCTTCTGTCATGAACGCTGAAGATATGACCACTCTTGAAGATATCTATCTTCCATATAAACCAAAACGCCGAACCAGAGCCATGATAGCAAGAGAAAAAGGGCTTGAACCTCTGGCAAATCTTATTATGCTGCAGAATTTTTCAGGAGACATTCAACAGGAAATTCAAAAATACATTTCTGCTGAAAAAGGTGTTGAAACTGCCGAAGACGCTGTTGCAGGGGCTAGAGACATTATTGCAGAAACTGTAAACGAAGATATTGATAACCGTCAGACAATCAGAAAGTTATTTTCAGAAAAGGCATTGCTGACTTCAAGCGGAGTAAAGGGAAAAGAAGAAGAAGGAGCCAAGTATCGCGATTACTTCAAATCAGAAGAGCTTATTATCAAAACATCAGGGCATCGACTTCTTGCAATGTTTCGCGGTGAAAATGAAGGATTCCTGAAGCTGTCAATCAATCCGCAGGAAGACGAGGCTATTCAGCTTCTCAAAAACAGATACCTCGGACGGTCGGGTTCATCAATTCAGATAAAAGTTTCTTCTCAGAAGGCTTCCGATGCAGCAAACTCGGTGTTTCTGCGTGAGCAGATTTCACTCGCCGTCGAAGACAGTTATAAGCGCCTTCTGGCGCCATCCATGGAAAATGAAATTCGCCAGGAACTGAAAGAACGGGCTGATGAAGAAGCGATAAGGGTTTTTGCCGACAATTTACGTGAAGTTCTCATGGAATCGCCACTCGGTGGAAAAGCCATGATGGCTGTAGATCCGGGGTTCAGAACCGGATGCAAAACTGTCTGTCTTGATTCTCAGGGAAAGCTTCTTTTCAACACTGCAATTTTTATCGGACAATCAGACGCAAAACAAAACGAAGCCGCACTTTTGATTCCAAGTTTGATTAAGAGATTTGATCTTAAGGCAATTGCAATTGGAAACGGCACTGCAAGCCGGGAAACAGAAGAATTCTTCAACTCTCTGAATCTCGAAATTCCGATAATTATGGTTAATGAGAGCGGAGCTTCAATATATTCTGCCTCTGAAGTTGCCAGAAACGAATTTCCTGATCAGGATATTACCGTCCGAGGGGCAGTTTCAATTGGACGCAGGCTGATGGACCCGCTGGCAGAGCTCGTGAAAATTGATCCGAAATCTATCGGGGTAGGGCAGTACCAGCACGATGTAAACCAGACACTGCTTCGAAAATGTCTTGACGATGTTGTCGCTAACTGCGTAAATCAGGTCGGAGTTAACGTAAACACGGCAAGTGGTGAGCTTTTAACGTATGTTTCCGGTTTGGGAAATCAGCTTGCGAAAAATGTCGTGACCTGGAGAAATGAAAATGGCCCATTTAAATCGCGATCAGAGCTGAAAAAAGTTCCCAGACTTGGACCAAAAGCCTTTGAACAGTCTGCCGGATTTCTAAGGGTTCCTGAAGCCAAAAATCCGCTGGATAGCAGCGCGGTTCACCCTGAGAGCTACAAAGTTGTAGAAAAAATGGCAGAAGATCTTAACTGTTCAGTTCTGGACCTCATAAAAAATGAGGAAATGCGGAAAAAAATCAAACTCGAAAAATATGTAACCGACAAAATCGGACTTCCTACACTTCAGGACATAATGAGCGAACTTGCAAAACCCGGAAGAGACCCCAGAAAGTCATTTGAAGTGTTTTCATTCGATAACAGCGTGAAAAAGATTGACGATTTGAAACCCGGACAAAAATTACCCGGAATTGTCACTAATGTTACAAAATTTGGCGCATTTGTCGATATCGGAGTACATCAGGACGGGCTTGTTCATGTAAGCGAACTGGCAGACCGTTTCATAAAAGATCCGGGAGAAATCGTGAAACCACGACAGAAAGTAAAAGTTACCGTTCTTGAAGTCGATACTCAGAGAAAAAGAATTGCATTATCGCTTAAGAGATAATGTTGGCAATAATATGATGATATTATCAAGTTTGCAGATAAACCAAATTTAAACGGGTGATTCAATGTTAGTAAGATACAGGTATATATTACTACTGATCGGTTTTCTTGCTTTGAATTGTGTTTGTTTCAGTTCAGAGAAGTATTATTTTCATCTGCTTGATGGTCGTGCGGCCTTATTGAGAGATGGCGGTTCTACGTGGCTGGAATTGAGTGCTGAGCCGATCAGGGTAAACTTTTCCGAGAAAATACGCACTGAATCGACGGGCAAGGGAGAAATACGATTGCCTGATGGCGGTGTGATAAGAATAAAAGCTAATTCTATTGTCACATTCATGCAGGATTCGATAAATCTTCAGGTTGGAGAAATATGGATTGATCTGAAAAGTCAGGGTCGAAGCTTTCAGGTATTTACTCCGCTTGCTGTGTGCAGGGTATTAGGCACATCGTTTGAAGTGTCTGTTGACAGGTTCGGTAAAACGCGCACGCGGGTTTTCAGAGGAATGGTCGCTGTTAGAGCGAATCAGGAAACCCGCAGGCAGATTGTTCTTCAGAAGGGAATGATGGCCAGCGTAGTTGATAGAAAGAATGTTCCTTCTGTACCGCAGAAATTTGATCCGATGCTTGAAGAGATGAAAGCCGGCGAGATCTGGAACACACCTGGTGCGAGAGCTGCCCTGACAAAAAGAGGTCTTCCGCAAAATATAGGTATTTCAGATAAGATAGGCCTTCCACAAAAAAAAGGTCTTCCGCAGATGCTTCCTGAAATTACAGGTCCCGGTTTTGTTCCGCTTAATAAAAATTTTGGTTTTCAGAAATATGGTGCGGCAAAATCAGGAGAATTGAGTGAGACTGATGAAGATAATGATACGGGTGAACCAAATGTAGAGTCACGTGATTCACGTGACTCACGACGTGACCCCGATGATGAGGAATCAACAGAAGCGTATTTTGACGATGAGCTTCCCTTCGAAGATGTAAGAACCAGAATGAATTTTTTTAACAGTAAAATGAGAAAGAGAAATGTTCCAGTTGTTGCCAGGTCTTCAAAATCAGTGGCTTCTGAGAAGCTCAGTCAGGGAATTCCTGAGACGTATTCAATTCAGAAGAGTTCCGATACAATCAAATCAATTGACGAGACAACAATGGTTGAATGCGAAATTTCGCGCACAAATGCTGAAATAATGAGAATTGAAAATGATATGGCGGCACTGGCAAACACATCTTCGTCATCAAAAATTGAAAAATTGCAGGAATTGCGCGATTCTTACTCGAAACTTTACGATAAGCACAGAAAGCTTATTCTGAGACGCGGAGGTTTGAGAAATAACTGAGAGCGGCAATTTCGTTCTGAAGAGCCTTCGTTACCGGTCCAATGAGCGTTATTCCAAGATTTTCGCTGCCGAAGACTTTCCGCGCAATTTCAACCAGTTTTTCATCTGGAATAGCTGTGAACATGTCATATTCATCTTTTATTGTGCGGGGAAGGTCAAATAGCAGTTCCATTGCTTTCCTTCCGCTGAATTCCCAGTGATCATTTGAAGAGAAGCGCTTTTCCTTTATATACTGCTCTTTCATGAGGATATTTTCTTCTCTCGAAAAGCCTTTTTTCGAGATATTTCTGAAGACTTTCATTGTCTTTTCTATGGCTTCTGTCAGTCTTGATGGCTGAACGCTGAGATCAATGTGAACAGCTCCTGCTTTCTGATAAGCATCTATTCCGCATCCGAGGGAATAGCAGAGCCCTGATTTTTCCTGAAGTGCGTTTCTCAGCGGCGATCCTGATGAGGAATCAAGTATGTTTGCAATAGCTTTGACTAAATAAAAATCCGGATCGGGAATAGGAAGAGCAGTGAATGAAAAACGAATATTGATCTGACTTTTAGGAGATTTCACAACTTTTAGTACTGGTCCGGAAAATTTTGGAACGGCAGCTATTTCGCTGGAAAATGGCCTACTGTTTGAATTCGACTTAAGTGTTCCAAAGACTTTGTTTGCCATTTCAAAAGCTGAATTTTTGTCTATTTCACCGGAAAGAGTCACGACCATGTTTTCGGGCCTGTAAAATAATCCGAGGTGTTTTTTCAGCATTGAACGGGTTATCAGTCTGACAGATTCACGGGTGCCCAGTATTGGGTGCGAGTATGGATGTGAATCATAAAGCAGTTGCGAGGAAAGCTGGTCAACCGCAATTAGCTTCCCTTCCTCGTCGATATCTTCCATGCACTCTTCAAGTATTATATTTCTTTCGACTTCAATACCTTCAAAAACCGGAATCGACAGCATGTCCCGGGCGATTTCCATGCCAGCTTCAACAGATTCCGGAAGCAGTCTCTGTGAAAAAGCTGTCAAATCGCAGAATGTGGCTGCGTTTGCGTCTGATCCGACTTTGTCCAGGGCGAGGGCGAGCTTTTTTGCAGACGGGTATCGAGGTATTCCGCGAAAGACCGCGTGCTCAAGAAAGTGTGAGATGCCCGAATTTTCAGGAGTTTCCCAGATCGGGCCGGTAAGCACAGCGGCAGAAAATCCCACAGAAGGAGACGGAAAAGAGTGAACCACCACTCTCAGACCGTTGTCAAGAGTGGTGGTGAAAATATTCGAAAAAAGCTCGTCAGAAGGGAGCTGGATCAATTGTCGTCGGCATCCATTCTGAGCATTTTAATTATCGGTGGAAAAAATTTTGGTTTGGAATCTTTCTTCGGATCAGGTTTTCCGCCCGATTCTATCCAGATTGTGTACCAGATGTCTACTACGTTATTTACAGCTCTTGAATAGCAGTTGAACACTGATTTTTTAACTTCCTCGTAACCTTTTCCGTTTGTGTATGCTGCCTGGATAAGGTCGTAATACTGATTGCCCCATAATGCTTCATAAACCAGTCTGGCGCTGACTCTCTTAACTGCTGAAGCGCCGTCATAGTTTACTCCGAATGACAGTACATGTTTATCAATATCTTTTTCAAAAGATGAGTGAAAGCTTTTCTCTTCGATGCCTTCCCATGTGGCGATTCCTGTGTGGAGAGGCTGCCCGAGGTCTTCAACGTAGTGCGCAAGCCAGCCGAGTTTTTGAATTATCTGGTTGATTGGCTTTCGTGACCTGATGTCATCTACAATCTGGGATGAAAGTGTAGCGACATAAATGGGTCCATTGCCCATATCGCTTCCATGAATATGGAAGATGTGGTTTCTGAAGTCTTTGAGAACTCTGTCAGGTTCATTGCATGATTCGATGAGTAGCTCATAAGCTTTCGAAGCCTGATCTTTATATGCTGCAAAAATAAACTTCCTGAATGCCGGCGGCATAATAAAGAATGCGTCAGAAGTCATTTTCTGGTGTGTTTCAGGACCCCATGCATCTGCTGAATGGTTTGAAATTCCCAACTCTGTTATGAGCATTATTAACAGGAGCACAAATGGTAGTTTTTTCATTTTCTTTCCCCTGGAATAACTATGTTTTATTGATTATATTCAGCAGAATAAAAAGTGTCAACCCATAATTCAGACAAAATAAACACTTACAACCAGTTGTTCTGAATCGGGTCAGATATCACCTTTGTTTATGTGGTCGAGGGGCTTTTCGTCTTTAGCGAGTGCGAGAATCCATTTTATGCAATCTATTGTCATAACAAACCCTTTTTTTACGCTCAGGCGAATAGTGCCTTTGCGGGTGAGGTTTACGTTCAGAGGACCAAGCGGAGAGTCTACAAGACCCGCTACGCTGTCAATCTCGTGGTTCTTTGGTTCGACAATTCCGTAGTCTGTGTAGCTTTCAATCCTGCCTGCAAGTCTTGCACGTCGGATTTCTCTGGTTTTCGGGTTTACCAGAACGATTGACTTTACCATTGAAAGGCGATCCTGAAATAGACTCATGTTGTGGAATTCGTATTCTATGGGCGTTACGCCAAAATTTGTAAGTCCGGTCAGTACAAGTGAAAGGTTTTTCTGGGCAGAGCTTTTTCCTGTTGCAAAGGTCATATCTTTTAAAAAGATGAATTCGCAGGTTTCTATTCTTTTCAGAAGGGACTTTGCCATTATTCCATCGGTAAGATGCTCGACTTCGAAGGGAATAACAACTGAGAAGAAACCTCTGATTATTTCATCGTCTGCTTCGCAATCGTGAAATCCTGAACGTTCAGGGTCTATGGAAAACTGTTGATCTTCTGCCATCATGGCTTCAAAAATATCTTTTACCGAGTCGGTTTTTGAAACCAGGCAACTGAAAGAAATCGAGGAACCCTGAATGTGAATCTCATCCAAAGACATTTTTTTGCCTCCAGAGCATTTGAAAATTTGTTGTTACATTATTACAGCAAACGGTCAACAATTCAACTTTTTTCTGAAATATTTTTCTGTGAAATTAGAAATGCGGATATTCCGGCAATAACTATTCCCAGTATGTTTGAAGAGACGTAACTCATGCCAAGACCGCTTTTAGAGTCAAACAGAACGAAGGTTGCGATAAGAAATGTCATAAAGAATGCTGGTATTGATGCCAGCCAATGATTGCGGCCTGTACTTTTCAGAAATACAGCTGTTGCCCAGAGGGTAAAAACCGCCAATCCCTGATTCAGCCATGACATGTGTCTCCATACGACTCTGAAATCCATTGTACACATATATGCGCCCAGAAGAAACATCGGGATACAGATCACCAATCTATTTGCTATGGGTTTCTGATCAAGTTTGAAAAAATCAGCGATGATAAGTCGCGCAGCACGATATGCTGTATCTCCGCTGGTTACAGGCAGAGCGACTACTCCAAGAAGGCACATGAGCCAGCCGAATCCACCAAGACTATCTGCGACTTTCTTTACCACAATAACCGCTTCACCTTTTTCACCCATCAGGTTATTCAGCTCAATTACTGAGCCTCCGCATATTCCCATGGCAGCTGCAGCCCAAACGAGAGCGATGAATGATTCAGTTATCATTGCGCCGAAAAATACTCTTCTGGAGTATTTTTCGGAGGTTAATACCCGCGCAATCATTGGGGATTGAGTTGCGTGAAATCCTGATACTGCGCCGCATGTAATGGTTATCATCATAACAGGCCAAATTGGAACTGAGCTGGGATTTATGTTCCTGAAAGTATCAAGAGTGAGTTCCGGTATTACCCAGACGCCTGTCAAAATTTTCTGTGTCAGGAACAATGCCATCATAATTAGTGCTAAGCCAAAAAATGGATATATTTTTCCTATTATTGCGTCTATTGGGAAAAGCGTAGCCAATATGTAATAGGCAAATATAACAAATGCCCAGAAGTATAAAGTTGCGTAAATTGGTTTGACTGTATTTGAAGCTGCTGCACTTATTGGAGCTGATTCGGCTTTTTCCTGGAATGACTCTGCGTTTGAAAATGCTTTCGATGAATCTGTTGCCATGTCTGCCATTATTCTCGCTGGCCCCATTACAAATACTGCTCCGACGATCATTAACAGAAAGAGGGTCCAGACTGTCATGAGCTTCTTTGTGTTATTTCCAAGATATTTGCCGATTATTTCGTTGATGCTGGCACCGTTTTCCCTGAGAGAAAGCTGTCCGGCTGCGAAATCATGCGTAGCTCCGATAAACACTGCACCGAAAATAATCCAGATGTAGGCGATTGGCCCCCATAAGGCACCCAGAATTGCACCGAAGACTGGGCCCAGGCCGGCGATGTTGAGTAACTGTATCAGAAATGCTTTTTTCCAGTCGAGTGGAACAAAATCTACGCCGTCATATTTCGTTTCGCTTGGCACTTTATTTCCGGCTGAAACGTCGAAAACCTTTTCCAGAAAGGAACCATAAAGAATATAGCCGTTAATTAGCAGAAAAGCAGCAACTATAAAAGATATCATATAAACAATCTTCCTCTGAAAAAATACGTAAAATCGCGCTCATCAGCTGTTATCCTGCATTGTCTGATGAGCCGGGCTCAGTTTATCATAATTGGTTTCAAATTTCATTAAATTATTTGGTCAATCAATCCATTAATTTCTCTTGCCAGTTTATAAAAATTCATTCATAATTGAACATGTTCTGATAAATTTCAAAATTTTTTAAATTTAATACATCAGAGGTGAATCAATGAGGAAAAATCTGTTAATTACTTCACTGTGTTTATTCCTGTTTCTATGTATTTCTGTGGTTGGGCAATCGGCTGGCACTAATCCATTCGATGATACGGTTACCGTCACCCCTGGAAAAAGAACAAACAGTGATCCATATCCTACGAATACTGGCTCAGGAGCAAAGACAGATCCGTATTCCAATACTCTTGTCGATATAAACACAGCTCCAAAAGCACAATTAGAGAAGCTTCCCGGAATTGGACCTGTACTGGCAGATGCAATAATTAGTTATCGAAGAACGTACGGTCCTTTCAAAACTCCCAGAGACATAGTTAAAGTCGATGGTATTGGTGAAGGAAAATATAATGCAATAAAGAACATGATAACATGTTCAGCAGCAGGTTCTTCGAATACAGATCCGTATTCGGGTTCAGGAGGCACAGACCCATACGCCGGTTCATCGGGTAATTCCGGAAGCAATTACATGTGGAATGGACAATCCATTTTTGATGTCAGTGCACGCGATAGATTGCTGATTGAAAACGCTCATCTGTTGAGAACTGCTGCTGATGTCATTAATAGTTCCCGTCAGGCAGGATCAACAGTTGTACGGGATGAAATATTGCTTCGCGGAGTGCTTGCAGCAAGAGATGCAAATGAGGTTATTCAAATTTCCAGATCTGCTTATTCTTCAGACGTTCGTGACAGAATATTGAAAGCTGGTCTCAACAGAGCAAGAACTGCTGATGATGTCCTTTTGCTTGCTCAGGGTGCATTTTCTTCCACTACATGTGATTCGATTCTTTTGAACGGTCTTTCATTGGCGGTTTCTGCTGCTGAAGTTGTCAGACTCGCTCAGAGATGCAGAGTGGCTGATAATAAAGATGAAATCCTTTCAAAAGGTTTTTCAAAGGCCAGAAGTGTTGATGATGTCATATTGCTTTCGCAGAGTTGTTATAAGACCACTACCTGTGATTCTATACTCCAGAACGGTGTCAGATTGTCACGGAGTGCTGGTGACATAGTCAGGCTTTCGCAGAAATGCAGAGGGACAGATGCACGAGATTCTCTGCTTATAGCAGGAGTAGCGTTGAACAGCGGTTCTCTATTGAATAACAGCTCTGATTATATTGCTCTCTCAAACGCAGCTTACAAAACATCAACCAGAGATGAAATCCTGAAAACTGGATCAAAGCGTCTCAAAAGTGCAAGTGAATGTTTAGCACTTTCTAACAGAGCTAATGCAACTGTTGTACGTGATGAGATTTTGATTACTGGTGCCCAGTATGCCCGAAATTACGATGAAATCAAGATGCTTGCAAACAGGGCATATTCAACGACAGCACGTGATAGAATTTACGCGATTGGTGCAAAATTCGGTGGCGGTTATCCGTCGGGAACAGATCCTTATTCTGGCGGGTCAGATCCATATCCTCCTTCTTCAAATGATCCTTACCCGTCATCAGGAACAGATCCTTATTCAGGAAGTAACAACAGCACTGATCCTTACAGATAAAAATTTTCCTGAAAAAAAAGAGAAAGCCGGAGAATATCTCCGGCTTTCTCTTTTTACACGTTGATTTCCTGAATTGGCTGTAATCTGCAAAGATCCACTGTCATATCGAACGAATGTAGGAGATCTGACAAAAGCGAGATTTCTTCCTTCGGTCGAAATGACAGCAAAAATTTGGGGAATGCACTTCTTCGGAATTTTTACTGATATTTATGCTGTACATTCGCCTTGCTTCTGAAAACAATTTATTGAGTTTTTAAGAACAAAAAGTGTATACTATGTGTAATTTACTATAATATCGTTTACAGGGATTTTCATTTGTTGTCACCAGAAACAAAAATTCAGGTTCCCAAAGGTGCAAAAGTAGCAGGAGAGTTGCGAGAAGACGACTTAATCGTTTGTGCATCCGGCTGGGGAGATTTCTCTGAAACGAGAATTCTTGATTCCTTTGTTTCTCATAATTCCGGGAAACCGCTTATTAAGATGACAACTCACCTTGGGCACACGATCAGATGTACTCCTGATCACATGTGTTTCTGCCGCTTGAATTCCCTTCCGCATCACTATTACCTTTACCTCATGGAACGTTCGACGATGGGTTTCAGACTTGGCATGACTCAGAACCTCATGAAAGATCTGTGCGGGCTTCAGAATTCCAAACCATCGTCTGTACAAAGTGATATTATTGATAGAATATGGTTGATTGAAGGCAGTGAAAGTCTTCCGCAAAGCGTTTTCATGCTGAAATATTCAACTGCAAAATACGGCCTTCCCGATATCGTGTTTTCAGGAATGCAGTCAACAGCTGAGCTTCCTGATGATTATATCAAAGAACTATTTAACCGGATTGATACGCCAACTCGTGCAAGGCAGCTTTTGCAGGATCATTTCATGTTTGAGAGCAGTCCGCATGTGACTGTGAAGGTCAGCCGCACCAGCCCGCCTGTAAGTAATGCCGTTCAACTGATTATTTTCGGCGCTTCAGAGAAATCTCAAAACAGTCCGGGATATTCGAATATAATTAGAATCGATTCGGCTGCCGAGTTGAAAAACAAGGAGCAGAAGGGATTCAAGAGAAGAATGAACAGCAAAGGTCTGTGGCATCTTGAAATAACCAGAGACGATCTTGATGAAGCGCTTCTGTTCGTAAAGACCCTTTCGTGCCTTGATAATCTTGAGATTGTGAAAAAAATTCAATTGACCAAAAAGGCGCCTTTTTATATACTTCCAGCTTCACACTTAAAATTGGGTATGATTGTTCCTGTTCTTGGAAATCGCGGAATTGATGAGGATACAATCAAAGAGGTAGCTTACGAAGACTACGACGGACAGGTTTTCGACATTAAGCCGGGTAAAATTCAGAATTATATTGCAGGAAACTGGGTTCTGATGTCATATTCCGGTCATGAAACTCCATCATTGAAAAGAGATGTAATATGAATTCAGCTTTAAATACGGCGATTCAATCGCTCAATGCACGTCAGCGCCAGGCAGTCGAAATACTCGCAGGACCGCTTCTTATCGTAGCCGGAGCCGGCTCAGGAAAGACCCGCGCACTGACAATGAGAATAGCGCGACTTATAGATTCCGGAGTTCCGGCGTATAAAATTCTTGGTGTGACGTTTACTAACAAAGCTGCTGCTGAAATGCGCCAGCGCGTTGATTCGCTGCTTCCGGGTACAGGAAAAAGTGTTACTCTTTCAACATTTCACTCTTTCTGCGCAATGATTCTCAGAAGATGGGCCGATCGCATCGGTTATCCGAAAAATTTTACCATCTACGATTCAGATGACCAGGAAAAGCTTCTGAAAGATGTAATAAAGAGAAGCCGTCTGGACATAAAGCAGTATCCGCCGTCAATGTTTGCAAGTCAGATTTCTCAGGCGAAAAACGATCTTATTTACCCGGCAGATTTTTCATCTGTTCCTAATGGCAGAGATCTTCCGAAGGAAATATATACCGAATATCAGGCGAGTTTGAAGAATTACGGGGCAATGGATTTCGATGACCTTCTTTTCAATGCCTGGACACTGATAAACACCGATGCTGACGTGCTTTCCCAGCTTCAGAACAAGTTTGAACATTTCCTTGTTGATGAATATCAGGATACAAACTATTCGCAGTACAAGTTTATTTCGCTGCTTTCGAAAAAAAGTGGCAACCTCTGCGTCGTCGGCGATGAAGACCAGTCTATATACGGTTGGCGAGGCGCTACGATAAGAAATATTCTCGAATTTGAGAAAGACTTTGCGGGAGCACAGGTTGTAATTCTTGATCAGAATTATCGTTCGACGCAGATTATTCTTGATGCTGCCAGTGAACTGATATCGAGAAATTCAGGAGAACGCAAAAAACGCCTCTGGAGCGAGATTCCCGGAAAAGAGCCGATTGATTTTCTATATGGCGAAGATGATCGCATGGAAGCAGAACTTGTCAGCAGGGAAATTGAGAAAATGTGCTATGAAAAGCATCTTCCGCTTTCATCTGTGGCAATTCTCTTCCGGACAAACAGTCAGACACGCTCTGTTGAACAGTCTCTCAGCAGAAAGGCGATTCCGTATGAAGTCACCGGTGGTCTGAAATTTTTTGCCCGCCGTGAAGTTAAAGATATTCTTGCTTATTTGAGAGTTATTGCAAATCGCGATGATGAAATTTCCCTCAAACGTATTGTTAATGTTCCGACACGTGGAATTGGCGATGCTACGGTTGAAAAGCTTATTGCCGAAGGTCCGGGGCTCTGGAATGGCTTGAAAAAACGATTTGAGAGCGCGAAGCCCGGAAAAGCCGGTGATTTCTATGAAAGGTTCAACAGCTGGTGTGAATTGTCCGGAAACCTTGATCTTTACGATCTCGCTTGTCGCATTGTACATGAAACGGAATATCTGGAATATCTCAGGCATGATGACCCTGAAACGTATGATGACAGAAGTTCCAATATTGACAGTCTTTTGTCTGATATGAAGTCACAACTTGAATCAAATCCTGAACTTACTCTCCAATCATATCTTGAGCAGACTGCGCTTCACGCAGACGCAGATGACGTTGATCAGAGTGCTGAAAAAGTTCATCTGATGACAATGCACAACGCAAAGGGGCTTGAGTTCCCGGTTGTATTTATCATGGGCGCAGAAGAAGGGCTGTTTCCGCACAGATCATCGTTTGATGATCCGCATCAGCTCGAAGAAGAGCGGCGTCTGGCATACGTTGGAATAACAAGGGCTATGAAAAAGCTCTATATTACAGCGGCAAAAAGAAGAATGGTATTCGGAAACTGGATGTCAAATCCTGCTTCGCGTTTCCTTAAAGAAATTCCAGAGGAATTATTCGGGGCGAAGAAACCGCCGTCATTCAACTTTAAATCAAAACCAATAAATTTAGATGAAAAAAATTCCAAATTTTCTTCAATTAGTGGTATTATTAGTTCGAAAACTTCGACGACCGGGCGAACTGTTGCGTTAGATTCGATACAGAATTCGAAACCTGCCAGCATAAGCAATCTGAAACCCGGAGTCATGGTGTATCATGATGTTTTTGGGATAGGGAAAACAATTAAGACAGAAGGGAGTGATATAACTACTTTTAATGTACATGTTGAATTTCAGAGAGCAGGAATTAAAAAGTTTCTCTTGCAATATGGGAAACTTCGGGTTATAAATTCAGATATTCAAAAGGAGGTTTGAAAATATGTTGTCATTGTTAAGATGGGTTTGGAAACTTCTTATCCTCGGGAGTGCTTTTGGAATTGGTTATATCATTGGTAGAGAACACAGTTTTGAAGAAGAAGAAGAATGGGAAAACGAAGAAAATGATTCAGAAAAGAAGTCTGATGAATCTACCGGTTCCTCTGATGAAAAGAAACAGGTAACTTTCGAACATTCTGGTGAGAACATTCAGAGCGTTTCTGTTGTTGGCGATTTCAATGACTGGAATAAGGAATCGAATCCGATGGCCGTTGAAGGAAACATCTGGAAAGCCGCAGTCAGTTTGAAGCCTGGCAGACATGAATATAAATTCGTAGTTAATAACACTGACTGGATCACTGATCCGAAGTGCAGCGAAACTGTTGCAGACAAATTCGGTTCAAAGTCATCAGTAATTATTGCTTGATGTCAGTCTGAATTTTGCAGGTAATCTCAATTTCGAATAGCAAATTGAGGTTTCGTGCGGGTTTTGAGCTGCTGGTCATTGAGTAGATTCTTTATAAAATAGTAAGGGAATTTTCACTTTATTTGAGAATTTGGACGTGGTTAAACCTGGCACAAGGTGCTTGATTGCTGGGAGAGGGGGCGTGTGCCCCCTCTGATTTAGTATTCGGGAATTTTTGAGTTTACTCAATTGTTCTGGTGCAGTTTTTTTCATTCTTTTTTTAACCGCTTATTGGTGATTAGATAAGGGTTTCTGTTAAATATAATGGGAGTTGATCGCTCATTTTTGTGGGAGCATCGGAAAAGACGCAGCAGTGGTCAAAAAAATATTTCTTGAAGAAATTGTCGACAGGGAAAATCTGAAGACTTTTGTTCGTCGCATTGCACGCTTCACGGGCCTGGGGATCGTTCCTTTCAACGAAAAAGGTGAAGCTGTAGTCGGCGATTTTGATGTTATGAATGGAGTTGGCAAGTTTAATGTTTCTGAAATTGATGAGCTTGCCGGCAGGGATTACGTTCAGCGTCCCGATGGTACGCGTGTGCAGATCCTTAAACTTTTTTATAAGGGTAATCTTTTCGGAATGGCTGCGGCGGGTCCATATTTTCCGGCTTTGCAGGAAAAACAAGATAATCCGAAAAATTTCCCTGTTCTTTCTGAAGACCAGATCCTTGCTGCACGTGAAATGATTGAACATTATTTCCAGCAGCAGCTTGAGCTTGCCGGGGAACGTGAACAACTCAGTCGCAAAGAGAAAATCTTTTCCGTTCTGGAAGAAGCTTCGAATGTAATGAATTCATCACTTGATTTCATGAAAGTGCTTGAATTTCTCATGGATATATCTATTGACATCACCGGTGCAACGTGCGGTTCGCTTCTTCTGAAGAAAGAAAGCAAAAAATATCTTGAAGTAGTTGTAGCACGCGGCAAATATCCGCAGGAAGTTAAGAAAATCAGGGTTCCGATTGGCAAAGGAATAACTGGCTGGGTTGCCCGTTACAAGGAACCATTAATTGTTCCAAATGTCCTTATGGAGCCGCGCTACATTGAAACTCCAGAGCCGATATATTGCGAAATGGCTGTGCCACTCATGATGGCAGACAACCTTATCGGAGTCATCGCTGTTGATTCATCTGAAATTAATGCTTTTAACAAGGAAGACTGTGCGACTCTGTCGATGCTTGCTTCAATGGTTACAAAAGTGCTTGAGAACTCGCGGCTTCTTTCTGAATCTGCTCAGAAAATACGTGAACTTGGCAACATGTTTACAATATCCGAAAAGCTCTTGAGTGGAGCTGCAGATTCGGTAGATCTTGATGAAGTGCTGGGCGATGTAGCAATGGCCATGAATTGTCGTGGAATATCGCTTATGAAGTATGACAGCGATATGGAGGAACTTGTAATGACCGCCAATTTTGGTCTTCCGGAAGAAATTAAGACTTTGAAAGTGCCGATTGGTCGCGGAATTACGGGCTGGGTTGCTCAGCAGAAGCGGTCATTACTGATAGCAGATATTGTACAGGAACCTGCTATAATACGCAATTCAATTCTTGATCAGTTTTCCCGATCAACGCTTTCTGTTCCTCTAATGGCAGGGGACAGGCTTATCGGAGTATTATCGGCCTATCAGAAACAGGAAAATTCACCATTTCTCGAAGAAGATGAACCACTTCTGACAAACATTGGAAGAAATCTGACAGCATATTTTGAAAATCGCCGTCTGTTCGAAGATTCGAGAAGAAAACTCGAATATCTTACCACTCTTTACCAGGTAAGTTCATCAGTTTCACGCACACTTAATCTTAATAAACTTTTCAGTACAATTCTTCATCAGGTTCAGGAAGTCATGAATGTTGAGAACTGTTCTCTCATGGCTTATGACCCTGTTAAAGACAGGCTTACCCTTGATGCCGCTCTTGGTATTCCAAAAAAACTTGTTGGCGGGATAAACGTTGAACTTGGCGAGGGAATAGCCGGATGGGTTGCAAAGAACCGACAGCCTGTTCTCATTAAAGATATTACAAAAGACTCCAGATTTTTCCACCATGTTGGAAAACTTGAGTACAAGACCAGGTCTGCCATGTCTGTACCGGTTTTGCACAATAAGGTACTTCTCGGTGTAATAAATGTAAACAATAAACGTTCAGGCGGGGCATTCAACGAAGAAGATCTCAACCTTCTGATTGGAATTTCCGGACAGATTGCTCAGGCTTTTGCGAATGCGAATCTCTATGAACGCACCGAGCAGCAGGTAGCAGAATTGAGCATGATTCAGGAACTTGGGAAGGCAATTAATTCTAGCCTTGATCTGGATTCAGTTTTGAATTATTTCATTGACATGACATTAAGAATTACTGACTCTGATAGAGCAACTCTGATGCTCTTTGATGAAGAAGTTTCAGAACTTCACGTACAGGTTTCAAGAGGCTTCGACGAAGAAGAAATGGCAAAAGTTCGATTGAAGTATGGCGAGGGAGTTGCCGGAAATGCAATAAAAACAAGAAAGCCAATAAGGGTTGTGAACACAAACGATGAGCCAAGATTTGTAAGACTGCCGCTTACAACAACTCGCAGTTCTGCTCTGAGCCTTATTTCGGCGCCACTTCTCAGTCGTGAAAAAATTGTAGGTGTTATCAACTGTGAGCGTGATCTTACAAATAAACAGCCTTTTACACCTGAAAATGTCGATCTCCTTGACACCCTCGGATCTCAGGCAACGGTAGCGATTCAGAATGCACGCCTTTATCACAACCTTCTGAATGTCTATCTTGAAACAATTAGAGCTCTTGCAGCTGCAATTGATGCAAAAGACAGCTATACACACGGGCATTCAAGGAGAGTTACTGATTTATCTGTGTCTCTTGCCATGGCAATGAATCTCAGGCGCATTGAAGTTGATACGATAAGGCACGCGGCACTGCTTCATGATGTCGGAAAAATCGGAATCAGTGAAACTATTCTGCTCAAACCCGGACGCCTTACGGATGAAGAGTTTGAAACGATTAAATCTCATCCGCATATCGGTGCTGGAATTCTAAACTCGATTGAATTTCTGAAAAATGTCTGCTGTATTATCGAACATCACCATGAAAGATATGATGGGAAAGGTTATCCCGATGGTCTCAAGGGCACTGAAATTCCTCTGGGAGCCCGAATTGTAATGGTTGCTGATTCTTTTGACGCAATCACATCGTGCAGACCGTACAGAAAACCACTTACTTTCAAAGAAGCCCTGGCTGAAGTTGAAAGATGCTCCGGAACACAATTTGACCCGGAAGTCGTAAAGGCTTTTCTTACACTTTCCGAATCAGAACACTGCCCCGAATGGCTTGATGAGTAAGGGCTATGCAGCAGGCTCTGGTATTTGGATGAAAACCAGATCATTTATTCTTACAATCTCTGAAAGTTTTACTCCAACAAGGGTTCCTTTTTCTGCTGTATTGACTTTCTGAAAATTGTATTCTATTGATTCAGCTCTCAGGTTTATCACACCTGTTGTCGGACCCTGGAACATTAGTTCCTGACCTGTGTTGAAGCTGGTGGCTTCAACTTTTATTTCTGCTACCATTACTTTTTTGAAAAAATTTGTTACCACTCCGACCAGAACTTTGCGGTGAGTGGCTTGTGAGCCGCCTTTTGTTGTCCACTCTGACATTGGACGTCCGAAGAAAAAACCATCTGAAAAACCACGATTGAACACTTGTACAAGTTCTGTCGTGAGCTCGGCTTTCAATTGCTGTATTTTATTCTGAAAATTTATTGTGTATTCATTAAACAATTCTTTAGTCATTGCAATCTCGCTGCAATTCAGTTTTTCTCTTTCCGAAAAATAAAAGTCGATCATTCGCCTGTAACATGAAGTAACAGTGCTGACATATTCAGGACTTCTTCCTCTGCCCTCAATTTTCATGCTGTCAACTCCGGCTTCAATGATTTTATCGAGAAAACCTATTGTACAAAGATCTTTCGGACTCATTATGTAATTATTTCCCATGGTGAATTCATTTTCATTGGAAACGCTTCTTATTGTGTATTCTCTTCGACATGGCTGATTACATTCACCACGGTTAGCTGATTTCCCCGACTGAAACTGTGACATGAAGCACCTTCCGCTGATTGAAACGCACATGGCACCGTGTACAAATACTTCAATTTCGATATTCCCGGCTTCATCGCCCAGGCGTGAAATAAGATTTTTTCTGATTTGAATAATGTCATCAAGGGAGCATTCGCGTGCAAGAACAAAGCGTTTAATATTATATCTGCGATAGAAAAATTCAATTGAAGCTGAGTTTGAAACAGACATCTGTGTTGAAATAAAAGGTTGAATACCTTGCCGCAGTGCTGATTCAATTACAGCAAAATCCCAGCATATAATTGCGTCTATTCGTGCTTTTACGGCCGACTTAATCAATTCATCAATGCTGCTTATTTCGCTGTCAAATATGATTGTATTAAGTGCCAGATAGCATCTGGCATGTTTTTCGTGGCATAATTCAGCGATTTGTGGCATTTCTTCCGGGAGAAAGTTCTTTGCCCCCTCACGCATGTTAAAAGACTTTATTCCAAAATAAACAGCGTCTGCACCAGAGTCCAGTGCAGCCCGAAGGCTCGTCATATCACCCGCCGGAGCCATCAGCTCAGGTTTCTTCATTACTTTCATTCGCTCAACCCGCTACTAATTTATAAATCCCAAATTCACACCAAAACAATCCCAATCTAAAATCTCACTCTCAATCTCACTCTCAATCTAAAATCTCAATCCCAAATCTTGAATCTTGAAATCTGCGGACAGAAATCTTGTCTTGTCTCGTCTTTTCTTTTCTTTTCTTTTCTTTTCGTTTTTCTCGCTTTTTCCCGTTTATAAGGGTCAGCATATTTCAGATATTCTTTTCCGTTTCTGAGGATTGTTTTCGCAACTTTTCAGTCAGGCCATTCAGAAAATTTCTCAATATCTGGTCACCACATGATTTAAAGTTTTTATGTGTTACATTCCTGAAAAGTGCTCCCAGCTCAGAAGCAGATAGTTCCAGACCGCCGAGTTTAATTGTTTCAAGCATGTCTTCTTCTTTGAATGCCAGTGCAATGCGAAGCTTTTTCAGAATGAAGTTATTTGTCATTTTTGGATTGATTTTTTCTGGCTTTGGTTCAGGTTCTGATGGTCGTGCTGGTACAGATTTACCATCTTTTTTTGCTGTTCCGGCAGAAGGTGCCGGAGTGCGTGGCCCGCGAAGGTTTATTATAAGACCGTCAAGAAAATTACACAATTCTGAAAACGAACATTCTTTGTATCCTTTTTCATCTTCTTTGGCGAGCCTTGTGAGAATATCAGAAAGCGGCATTTCATGTCCCGAAAGTTTGAAAATACGTACCATTTTCGGATTACTGATATCAAGAGCGTAACGTATCCGGCGTAATATGTCATTACTGGTCATTTTATCGGACCTTCAATATTGAATTTAACAGCCTGCAAAAAGTGTCTGAATGAGAGAATAACAGATTCAATTCAATTTTACAAGCCTATTGCTGACTCAAACAGAATGATCTTCCTGACTGGAGTTTGGAAGATCAATCTATTTAATATATTTGTCTGGGAGGCTTTTGCTGCTGATGTTTACCAAGCAAATATTTTTTGAAATATACATTAACAGAGAATTGCTGTATTTGCCCAATAATTAGTGGAATTCCTACTTTGTCATTTCGACCGAAGGGAGAAATCCCACATTTGCGAGATCTCTCACATTCGTTCGAGATGACAAGTGAGCTAAATACCGCTAATTATTGAGCAGATACGAATTGTTCCTGAAAATATTAGCGAAAATTCCTGTTTGAAAAAACCTTAATTTGTAATGTTTGTGAGTTTAATTGGTAATTGCTGAAAAGAAAATCTTGTTGGGACTTGAAAATGTAGTCCTTTTGGGCTAGGATTTTAACAGGAGAGAAAAAAATGAACAAATGTCTTACTGTTGTGGGTCTTATAATTTCAATTCTGGCTGTTTCCGCAAATATTTCCATGGGTTCGGAAGCATCCGGTTCCAGTGTTTTTCCGCGTATGAGGGAAATCGGAACTTTTACAGCATCTCTACAGATGGATCAGAACCTTATATCCGGGTTAAAATATTTAGAAGGAGAAGGAGTGCCTCAGGATTTCTCCAAGGCGCTGCCCATTATCAAGAAGTTGGCAGAGCAATGCAATGTCGAGGCACAATTCTATCTGGCATACATATATTTGCATGGACAGGGTTCCACTAAACTGCCAATTCAGAGAGACCTTGGATTTTCGTGGCTTCAGGAGGCCGCTTATAATGGCCATGTAAAGGCACAGTATTACATGGGAAGGCTTCTATCAGATGGTTTGATTGCACTGAATGGACAAGTTACAGTTGCACAGAATTTAGAAACTGCAAAAAAATGGTTTTCCGAGGCAGCATCCCGCGGTGACTCTGAAGCTAAGCAGGTTCTTGAATTGATAAATTCTACTGGAATGGGAGTGGAAGAGACTTTTAAAAAGGGAAAGGCTGCATTTACAAGCCAGAATTATTCCGAAGCATTGAAGTTATTAACTTCTGTTGCATTGATAGATCACAGCGAAGCACAGTTCATGCTTGGCGTAATGAATTCGTCAGGGTATGGAGTTCCAAAAAATGCTCTGGAAGCAAAAAAATGGTATCTCAAGGCAATTGAGAGCGGTGAAGAAATCTTTGCTCAAATGAACCTTGGCAATTTGTATCTTGATGGCGAAGAACTACCTAAGGACTTAACCGAGGCTTATTACTGGTTTGGTCGGGCAGGAGCAAATGGTCTGAAGGGTGGGGAAATGATGTGTCAGGAAATGACATCCGGATGGAAGGCGGTTCTATTTTACAGAATGACAGCCGAACAAATTGCCGAAGCTGAAAAGCGTTTAACAGAATGGAAAAACGGAAAGAAAAAACTGGTTTTCTAATTACTTGGTTTCTTAACGACTCCTGGCGAATTTTGTCTCCACCTGACAAAATTTTGTTGTACTTACGATAAATTATGATTCGTAGTTGCATAACAGTAAATGCAGCCGCCGTGACATGTGTTGTATGTTCCGATATCGACAGCGTGCCAGCATCCACATTGTTTGCGTGTTGGAGATTTGCGGGCTTTACTTATGGAAGGTTCGCCACTTAGTTTTGCCAGATGCGGCGCATCGATGCAGTGTCCTTTGGGTATTGTGCTCAACTCATCTTCGCAGCAGGTAAAAACTGGAATATTAAATCGTGCGGCAGTTTCATTCAATCTTTCTGCAAGCCGAGTTTTTGCAATAATATCAGGTTCGACTGCAACAATTTCGAATTTTTTCAGATTTCTTAACGTTTTTGAGTATAAATCGACAAAGGAAATATAGCAGCATCCGACGGTTCCGGAGAGTGTTTGTGCAAGTGTGGAAAAATTTTTAACATGCCACTCTTCTGTCAAACAAGCTGACAGAATAATCGGGTCATACCTCCAGACTATGCAAGCTGGGCCGACTATTTCAGCAAGTTTTCTGAAAGCCTGTACGACTTTAGATATTTCCGGCGGATTCTGTTCCAGCGGGAATCCATAATTAGTCATTGTTACATGAAAATATGGAAAGAAGCCTTCATTTTGCAGAAAGGCAATATTATCTGACAGCTCAGATGGGTCCCTGGTCCAGAATACGATTACCCTGAACTCATCTGATGTCAGATTTGCCTTTATTACTTTTCGATTAAATGGATTATTGTACTCGACACATCTGTCGCGTACCTTTTGAAGAAACCAGTCACAGTAGAACCTCGGAATATCTGTTCTTCTGCTGACGCTGAGAATACGCATCAGGCAAGAGAGAATTTTCGGTATTTTGCCCGGCGGTTTTCAAACTTCGCATTGCCGAATTCTTTTCTGCGCTTTGCTTCGTATTCTTCATAAGTTCCTTCAAACCATACGATCTTCTTGTCGCCTTCGAATACAAGAAGATGAGTACAAGTTCTGTTGATGAAGAAACGGTCATGACTTATCAGCATTATGCAGCCTGAAAATTCAGATACAGCGTCTTCAAGCATTCTGAGTGTTCCGACGTCGAGGTCGTTTGTGGGTTCGTCGAGAAGAATCATGTTTGCACCTGATTTAAGGATTTTGGCGAGGTGAACTCGATTTCTTGCACCGCCTGAAAGGTCTTTTACAAACTTCTGCTGATCCGAGCCTTTGAAGCCGAATCTTCCACAGTAAGCACGAGCAGAGATCGAAGTTTTTCCAAAAGATATTTCGCTTAATCCATCGCTGATTTCTTCATATACGGTTTTTTCGCCGTCGAGAATATCTCTGTGCTGGTCTACCCAGGCCATTTTGACAGAAGGTCCTACTGTGACAGTTCCGGAATCGGGCTTTTCTTTGCCGGCAATCATTCTGAACATCGTTGTTTTACCAGTACCATTTGGTCCGATGATTCCTACTATGGCGCCTTTTGGAAGATTGAACGAGAGTTTTTCGAATAGTTGATTTTTATCGTAAGCTTTATTAACTGCTTCGAATTGTACAACTTGTTCTCCCAGCGGCTCACCTGGTGCGATCTGTATTACAGCCGGATCAACTGTATCTGCCGCTTTTTCTCTGATGAGCAGGTCTTCGTAATGCGACAGACGGTTTCTTCCGATCTGGCGGCGATCATTTGCGCTCATTTTGATCCATTTCAATTCTTTGTCCAGTGATTTTCTGCGTGACGATTCCTTTTTCTCATTTTTGGAAAGGATTTCAATTTTTTGTGCAAGCCATGATGAATAGTTTCCTTCAAATGGAAGTCCGCGCCCGTCTTCGAGTTCCAGGATCCAGCGGGTGATGTTGTCAAGGAAATACCGGTCATGCGTTGAAATGATTACTGTGCCAGGGTATTCTTTGAGGTAGTTTTCAAGCCAGTCAACTGTTTCAGCGTCGAGGTGGTTTGTCGGTTCGTCGAGCAGCAGCAGATCAGGTTGTTCGAGGAGAGTCCTGCAGAGTGCTACTCTTCTTTTTTCACCGCCTGAAAGTTTATCAACTACCATTTCGTCTGGTGGAAGTACAAGAGCGTTTGCGGCGACAGAAAGTTTGGTGTCGATTTCCCAGCCACCGCAGGCGTCAATCTTATCCTGCAAGACAGACATTCTATCCATGGCTTTGTCCATTGCGTCGCCTTCAAGTTCGCCAATTTTGTTTGAAACATCTTCAAACTCTTTCAAAAGTTTAAATGTGTCTGCCATGGCGCCTTCAAGAATCTGGCGGACGGTCTTGCCTTCTTCCAGCCTGGGTTCCTGCGGAACAAAACCAATTTTTATTCCTTTCGACGGTTCGGCATGTCCGACAAAGTCCTTGTCAATTCCGGCCATAATTCTCAACAGAGTCGATTTTCCTGAGCCATTTTCACCGACAATACCTATTTTCGCTCCGGGGAAAAAACATAGACCAATATCTTTGAGAACCTGTTTGCTTCCATAATACTTGTTCAAACCATGCATTGTAAAAATATACTGTTCTGCCATTCTGAAAACCCCTCTGATGAGTTATTTAAGGGGAACATGCCCCTTGTTCAAATTTTTCCGATTTATCACATATCACTGTGAATTACTTGATTGTATTGTCTTATTAGATGATAAATCGCTGATTATATTAGAAATCTTTATTTTAAAAGACACATTAGCAGCAGCAAGCAGAGTGAAATTTGGAGCTGTTTTTCGAGAGTTTGGTCCGCTGATAATTCCGCCCACCTTTGCTACAGTCAAATAGCCTTTCAGATAAGCATAATAAGAATTATAAGCCTTAACCACCTGTTGAATCTCTGGAAGGTCAACTGTTTTTGCTGTTTCGATGATGGAATTCATTGCATCACGCTTTTTTTCAAGAGCGGTTGCTGCGACTGTATAACCGGTTGCAAGGAAAAATCCTGATTTTCCGGTGATAGCAATTTCCATGTTTCGGAAATTCAGGATTGCGATTTCCAGTTCAAGAAAAGCTGTCTGAATCTTTGAAAGCAGTGTTAATGGAGACTCCTGCACTTTGGCAGTAGTTGTTGCTGAAGTCGTTCCGGAGATAGTATCTGAGGCATTATTACTGGAGATGTTAATTGTTGACTTCTCGTCAAATGGACTGGCATTCAAGTTTAAGATAGATCCGAACAAAATTACTGTTACAAATAGCAATCTTTTCATTATTACTTCCTCCTTGAAACCGATCATTAAATTTAAGTAATATAATTATAGCAAATTTTTCAGCAAATATTTAATAAAAATAAACAGAAATAAATCAGCGTTATTTTGTCAAAGCAGAGAATGGAAAAAAATCGCCGGTTTGTTCAATTTAACAAACCGGCGTAGCTGACAAATATTTTATTTGATTTCCCTAACTGCTAAAACAGCACTGTAGCCAACTGCTGAATTTTTCAATTCTGAAACCATTATTTGCATACCTTTAACTTCGAAATTTATGCAATATGCACCTTTTTTTCCGAAAGGGTTGAACATTTGAGAAACTCTTGCCTTTTCACCAGTCCAAAACCACTTTCCATAAGTTGTGAAAATGGGATCCATGTTTCCGGAACCACCGCCACCAGCATTTTCAACATATAAAGTTGTGAGTTCTTCTCTTGAAGGCAAGCGCCAGCCAGCTCCAAGTGCTTTGACCCATTCTTGTGAACTATTCCAGTTAATTGAATCGACATCAATCTTTTCAAGCCATTGTAAATTTTCTTGCTTATCAGTGATGACGTTTTTGGAATCCTTTACAAAACGTGGTCCGGAAAGTTCTTTGAGATATTTCTCAGAATGTGTTATTGTCTCAGCACTGAGAGGAGAAAACACAGAAACTGCAAAAACAAGAGCCAGAGCAAAAATAGACTTTTTCATAATTCCTCCAAAAAATTTGATATTTATAAAAAATATTCAACATATTGCCGTGTATTGCAATTTTACATTATTCTCTTGAATCATTTTCAGATTGAGCTATTAAACAATTATTAACTGGACTTTCTAAAAGAACTTTCGTATCATTTCAACACCGGGGCACGTGAAACTATTATAGCAAGTGTTGTGCCAACAGACTTCTGACATCAATTTTAAACCAATAATACCCACTTTGATCTCGTTTTGATTTCCCTCAGAATGTGCATTCTTGATACTTTTATGATTGTCCGGAAGCAGAATCTCGATTTGTTGAAAGATGCATTAGGTAATGATTGTCAGGAAATTTCATCTTTACAGTTATTCTCAGTTAGTTCATTGAGCAGCTTCTAGCAGCAATATCTAATGATAATTGTAAAAAGAATAACATTGTTCTAATTTAGTACAACGCGCTATTGCGCCTATTCATGACTATGTTTGGGCTTGAGAAATCGAATGAATTAATTGCTATTGGAACAAGTTGGCTTTTATGAAAATCCGTCGATTATTCAGCAGATGAAAGACAATTTTTTATCAATCACCCTGGTTCCATTCTCTGGAAATAGACGTATACTTTAAAAATGCTATATAATAACTCATTGAAAAATACCTGTTAGTAACTCCAAAAATTGGAATTTCTCAATAAGTGTTAATATACTTTAAGATTTGAAAGGTAATACCCAGCCGCAGGAAAGATAAGCACCTGTTATGCTTGATTTTATACGCTGGATTCTGTTTCAGACATCTGTTATTGCGAAGAATTGTGGTTTTCCAGAATAACTTATAGTAGGATATCAACAATTGTGGAAGGATTAGGAAAAATGAATAATGGAAACGTAAATTATGGTTCTGTTGATTTGCCGGATGAATTTCAGAAACTCTGGACCTGTAAAGCTCCATCAGAAATTTCTTCTGACCCTTTGATTGTAGGTGATAGAATATGGATTCTGGCGCACGATGGATCTTTTATGGATTCAATTCTTGTATGTATTTATAGAAAGTCTGGAAAGATAATATGGCAGAAGGAAATTAGAGGCATAGCAACTCCAGGACTGTGTCTTTCATCAGGAAGCATTATTGTTACATTAATTGATGGTACAATATGCTCATTTGATTCCGACACCGGAGTTGAAAAATGGCAGAAAAAGCTGGATAATTTCAAAATTCTGCATCCGGGGCTTTTATTTGATGAAAATATTGCAATCGCTATTTCCAGGCCGCCGGATGAACCGCATATTCTGCTTCTTGATTCAAATACGGGTTCAGAAAAATTCTCATTTTCATGTCCGAAGCTTGGTTTCTTTGGAAACACATGGCAAATGCCCGTTCAAACAGGAAACCTGATCATTTTAGTTTATGGTACAAATGTTATCGCAGTAAATTTTGAATCAGGCAGAGAGGAATGGCATCATTCAACGGAAGGTTCTCTGCAGGCGGGTCCCGCAATTCATTCAGACAGTGTTTTCTTCGGAAGTGGATATGAGCTTTATCAGTTCGAAGTAAAAACCGGAATCCAGAAAAATGTTTTCCGATTTTCCGAAGGACCAAAGAGAAAAATCTGTGTGCCGCTTTCCATTGCAATTACTGAAAACAGAGTTTTTGGCGGTGTATTGCCTGGAAATCTGTATGCTTTCTCACTTTCCGATGCAAAATTACTTTCTTCGTGTGTTATCAGCGGAGGTTATGCTGTGGCGTCAAATTCAATCTGGTTGAGTACAGGTTACTGGTCTGATGCAGAGCCAGGTTCGTATTCCAAAAAGTGGAACTATGAATTGCAGGAAATAGACGCCAATTCCTTCAAGAAAAAGACCCGCAATATCACCGGAGTTTTTGAGAATCCAGTTTTTTCAGAAGGGCAGATGTTTCTGCGCTACGGAAATTCCATCAGTGCTTTCGGAAGAGCATAACTTTATTATCTCAATGTATACCTAACATTTATTCCTGAAAATGGAAATTAGCTTTATGTGTGTAAAATAAATTCGTGATAAAATTTATTGTGAAATCTCTGTAGTCGAATTCAATCGCGAAAAACGAAACATCACGGAATGGCTCGTTTCAGACTGAAAGCTGATTTTTTAAGAGTCAATGTTTCGATTATTCTTGTCATTTGGAGAACCATCTATTGGCAATTTTTGCCGTTTCGTACAATTTATCACCGGCAACAAGCTCAAGATGGCTTGTATCTGGAATTACGATGAATTCTTTCTGGGATGATGAAATTCTTTCGTATCCTGCTTTAACTGACGCTGGCGAAGCAATAATATCACGTTCCCCTGCAACAAACATTACCGGTATGTTTACCGCAGATAATTCTTCAAGATAATTCATACATCCCGTTCGATTGCAAATAAAACCTTTCTGAATCCATTTATAAGCCTGAGAAAGGGTTTCAATTGGAATATCTGAACCGGCAGCACGAAGAAGCGCATGAAAAACCAACATAGCGTTCTTCCGGCGTGTTCTGGAAAAATAAAACAGGTACCAGAAGAGTATTCTGCCGCCAAGGCGAACCGGTATTCGTTTCAAAGGAAAAACCTCAGCAATTTTCAGCGCTGTCTTCATTATTGCCGGATAAAATGGCATGTTCATGAATGTAAAAGGTGAACCAAGAATCATTAATCGTGAAGGCTTTATTATACCACGTGCTGTAGCCAGCAATGCCAATATACCGCCCATGCTGTATCCGAGAACCGCCGGATTTTCCTCTGAACTTTGCTTTCCATGAATGTTCCCGGCAAAATATTGCCTGGCTTTTATCCATATTTCCGGAATATCAACTTCCAGAATTTCATCGAAGTCAAGTGCAGGCGAATTCGGGCAAGTCTCATAAACACGCAACTTTCCAGAAAATAAATCAAAATCCGGACTCAACAACTTTATCAGACCAGGTCCTTTTGACGGACCAAAAACATTACTGCTGCTGCACATTCCATGCAAAAGAAGTACTTTTTTTTGTATTTCAGTCATAGTGGCAAAATAGACACATTTTCAATTTTTTTCATACCTCATAAATTGATTATTCATAAATTGTACTATTCTATTAGATCATTGTGCATTTTAACGCATATACGTCTAATCGTCAAATCGACGGTTTTGCTTTTCCATGTTTAATTATTTGTATCTGCTCAATAATTTGGGGTATTTAGCCGACTTGTCATCTCGAACGAATGTGAGAGATCTCGTAAGTCGTGGGAGTAGTAATTCCATTAATTATTGAGCAGATACAATTATTTTACCTTGTCTTTTTTTGAAAAATTCATTAATATCGTCTTTGTTCAGTATTAACAGAACGATTTACGGCTATTGAGTTTTTTTAATGAAAGGGAAACGGGAAATGAATGGACGAATTATTACGTCCGATTCAGAGAAGATACTTGTTGAAGAAATACTGAAAATCGGACCTGAAGCAGCAGGCGTTGGAATAATGTCTCCGAAGGGACAGTTCAGAATCATCAGACTTGATGGATTGAAATGCGCTGCTGCAAACATTCTAAAGCAGGAAATGCTTTCGCGCGGCGGAGAAGTTGTAATTTCAAATATGGTTTACAGGTTAGAGGGAAATGTAACGACCAATGCTCTCATTATGGGAACCATTGCACAGTTCCAGGCACTGATCTGCAAACTGAGGCTTCAGCCGCTGAAAAGCCTTATTGAAGCGGCTGACATTCTGACCCGTCTTCTGGAAGTTCCATTTGCACCCATGAAAATCGGTTCAAAAGAATTCAACTGGGAAAGCCGTACTTATATCATGGGCATAATTAATGTCACCCCTGATTCATTTTCCGGAGATGGTCTGGCAGGAAATGTTGAGAAAGCAGTTGAACAAGGTAAGCGTTTTGCCGCACAGGGCGCTGATATTCTTGACATCGGCGGCGAATCCACGCGCCCCGGAAGCGAAGCGGTATCCGCAGATGAAGAACTTCGGCGCGTTATTCCTGTTGTAAAAAGGCTTTGCCGGGAAACATCGCTTCCGATTTCGATTGATACTTCAAAGTCAGAAGTCGCAAAAGCTGCATTATCAGAAGGTGCGGCTGTTATCAATGATGTCTGGGGTTTAAACAGGGATTCCGGATTGAAAGAAGTGATAAGCAGAGCCAATGCGACAGTTGTAATAATGCATAATCGTAATGCCTCAGAGAAAGTTGCTTATGAAAGCAAAACCGGCGGTTTCTATCAGGGAGCTGATTACGAAGATCTTATTGGTGAAATATGCCATTCTCTGCGGGATAGCATAAAGCTTGCTGTTGATGCTGGTATTCCTTTTGAAAAGATTGTTATTGATCCGGGAATCGGTTTCGGAAAAACTCCGGAGCAGAATCTTACAATTCTGAGGCGGCTGGCTGAATTCAAAAGTCTCGGATGTCCAATTTTGCTGGGAACTTCAAGAAAATCTTTCATCGGACGAGTCCTGGATCGTCAGCCCGGTGAAAGACTTTTTGGAACGGCCGCTTCAATTGCTCTGGGAATTGCTGCTGGTGCCAATATTGTTCGTGTCCATGATGTTGACGAGATGGTACAGGTTGCCCGGCTGACTGACGCTGTTCTGCGGGCTTGAATCATGGTCAAAATATTTCTGGGATTAGGCTCAAATCTGGGAAATCGCGATGAAAATATACGCAGTGCTTTGAGATTACTGAATCAGCATGTTGAAAATATCTGCATTTCTTCGTTTTATGAGACGGCACCAGTTGGAGTTACCGATCAGCCTGTATTTTTGAATATTGCCTGCTCTGGCCATACTGAACTGAGCCCGTACGAACTGCTGGATTTCATTCTTGGAATCGAAAAAGAACTCGGCCGAATCAGAACTTTACGCTGGGGCCCTCGCACACTTGACATAGACATTCTTTTTTATGGTGACAAGATAATTTCCTCTCCTAACCTTGAAGTTCCGCACCCGCATATCGCTGAACGGCTATTTGTACTTGTACCACTCGCCGAAATCGCTTCTGATTTTGTTCACCCAGTTTCAAAAGTGTCTGTTAAAACTCTTGTTGACGCTTTTCCGCAGAACGTGCTCGAATCAATGATAAGAAAGCTGGAATGAAAAGTGACTTTTAATTACAACGATGCCATCAGATTCTTTGAAGATCTTGCAAACAATGAAAATCTTCCAGATTTTGGAAATACAACCGGGCATTTCTCTCTTGAATCAATAGATGAAATCTTGCATTTACTTGGACGTCCTGAGAGAAAAATTTCCACAATTCATATTGCGGGAACAAAGGGAAAAGGTTCTACAGCAGCCATGATTGCCTCTATTTTAAGTCATTCCGGAAAAAAGACAGGTTTGTACACATCGCCGCATCTTAATATTATCCGGGAACGCATTGTTATTGATGGAGAGATGATATCACGGAATGATTTCGCTGAAATGACAAGTTATATACGTTTTGCAGTCAAATCATCCGGTAATAAAACTTTAACTCACTTTGAAGCTCTGACGGCTTTGACCTTTCTGTATTTTGCAAGAAAAGAGGTTCATATTGCAGTTATTGAAGCTGGTCTTGGCGGAAAGCATGATGCGACAAATGTCATTGTTCCGCTTGTTTCTGTGATTACTTCAATAAGTCTTGATCACACTTCGGTTCTTGGCAATACTGCTGCTGAAATAGCCCTGGAAAAAGCCGGAATAATAAAGAAAAATGGAATTCTCGTGTCTGCTCCTCAAAATTCTGAAATAACTGATGTTTTAACGTCAAAATGTGCTGAACTTGATGCTCAGTATTTTCCTGTCTGTCTGAATAAACTGCCCGGCGGACAATTCATGAACTCACATGGAACATCTTTTTCTGCTTCATATTTGGGTGAAAATCAAAAATTTCGAATTCCTCTTCCGGGCGAACATCAAATTGAAAATGCCTCTGTTGCAGTAAAAGTAATTGAAGTTTTGCAGAATCAGGGAATTACTGTTTCCAGTACATCTCTTTCGAAAGGGCTTTTCAATGTTCGCTGGCCCGGGCGATTTCAGCTTCTGGCAGATGATCCCCACCTGGTTGTTGATGGAGCTCATAATCCATATTCTGCCGGATGTCTGCGAAAAACACTTCTGCATGTTTTTGACAATGCAGAGATAATCTTTGTGATCGGAATTGCCGGTGACAAGGATATCAGAGGCATAATTCAGGAACTTAATCCGGTTGCAAAAGCTTATGTTGTAACGTCTTCAGGACATCCAAGGGCAATGGCGGCTGATAAATTATCTGAGATTGTCAGGCAGCATGAAAAAGAATGTTATCTGTCATCTGATGTTGTAGATGCTGTAAAACAGGTATTTGAACTTGTCAGAAAGAATGAGGTGATTTGTGTTACAGGATCATTGCACGTGGTTGGAGAAACATTAAAAGTATTTGGAAAAGGAGAAGAAAATGTATCAGGCGCAGGTTAGATATCATTTCGATTCGGCACATTTCCTGAGAAATTATAAGGGAAAATGTGAAAAACTTCATGGGCATCGTTTTCTTGTTTCTTTGACAATTCAGACTCCAGACGTTGATGAACTGGGTTTATCGATAGACTTCGGAGATCTGAAAAAGCCGCTGAAGGAAATAACAGAGATACTGGATCATAAAAATCTTAATGAAATTCCTCCGTTTGATAAAATTAACCCCTCTTCAGAAAATCTGGCCGCATTCTTTTTCAGGGAAATGACTACAAGGCTCTCAGATTACACTGCTCAGCGAAAACTGATCATAAAACGTGTTAAGGTGTGGGAATCACCAGATGCCTGGGCAAGCTATTCTCCAGATCCTATTAACCCTTGAAACCTTGTATTCAGTTCAATTGGCTGCAAATAATCAGACTTGTTTAAGTTCGCTCAGTGTAACTATTTCTGCGATTTCCACTTTTTTATACGCCAGTTTGACAATTTCAAGTATGCGGGCGGTTGTGAAATATTTGTTAACATTTCCGACCGGAATGTTGGCATATCTCAGAAGCCTTGCTTCAGCAGTAGTTTCGTTGATTTTTTCAGCGGCGTAGTGGTTTTCATCAATTGAGCTGCGGTATATGGCAGAGGAGTTTGTGTTATTTGAAAAATTTACGGCAAGCTCTGTGCCCGGGTAAACAGATACCGGAAAAAAATTGCACTCGTCCATTCCGAGTTTTTTGAGCTCAACAGCGAAATTAATTGTTTCAAGCATTTCCTGAGGGGCTTCATCTGGAAAGCCAAGCATGAAAAAGCATTTGCAGAAGATTTTCTCTGCTGCAAGCATTGTTACAGCAGAGCGAACTTTGTCGAGATTCAGATGTTTTCTCAGTTTTTTCTGCCTGAGCTGATTTCCGGTTTCAATGCCAAGTCCGACGTATATGCAGCCGGTTTCAGCCAGACACTTCACATCTCCGTTTGTAAGGTGATCGGCGCGTCCAATGCAGCAGTAGCGCAGTTTCAGAGCTTTTGCCGCATGGAAAAACTCTGAAAGCCAGTTTTTATCAGAAAAAAACGAATCATCCATAAAGCCGAAACTTGCCTCTGGAAAGAACTTTCTCTGATGCAGTATTTCTTCGGAGAGGCGTTTAACCGATTGTCGCCTCATTGAACCAGGCCATATAACCGGAGTTGCACAGTATGTACACTTTGCAGTGCAACCGCGGGAAGTTGTTAAAAACAACCACTGAGACATGTTGACCGAACTCTGATAATTGAAATACCAGTCTATATCAATTAATTTGAAATCTAGAAACGGCAGAAGATCAAGGTTTTCGATGTGTCTGCGACTGGGTGTTGTTATTTTGCTGCCATGCTTTTTCAGCATCAAACCCGGAACAGTTTCAAAAAAATCAGAGCCGGTTTTGTGCCAGGTGTTCAGCAAATCCTCTACTGTCAGTTCACCTTCACCGATCACGCAGATGTCTATTTCAGGATATTCTAAAAGACTTTCGGGACTTGTCGAGGCTATCGCGCCGCCAGCCAGAATTATCGTTTCCGGAAGAATCTGTTTTACAGCCTTGCAGAGTGCGGTTGCAGTATTCAATGTCGCCTGATAAAACGGAATTCCAAGAAATATCGGCTTATGATTCCTGATCAGTTCAAGAGTTTTTTCAAACGAATATCGGCTGGAAATTACGTCATGTACTACCGTTTTGAACCCTTTGCTTGCAAGGTAACTGGCAAGATAAATGAGATTAAGCGGTGGTTTTATATCTGCTCTGAACTCCTGACCCCAGGCAAGCGGGGTTGCTGCGAATAAAATGTCTGTATTCAAGTCCATAAATGTTTCTGTCCCCGGTAGTGCTTTATCTTTCAATTATAGCTCAGTGCACAGCAAAATGCAAACCTGACAAACAGCAAAACATGCAATGGTGTGCCGCGATCTGTTATTATTCTGTAAATTTGAAAAGTCCTGAAAATTGTAGTAATTGATTATTCAAAAAATAAAACTTTTTTTCTCCGATGAGGTATAATATCCTAAATTAATCAATAATCAGGGGCAATTACGACGGCTAATAGACTAAATTCCAAAAATCATAAAAAATGGGGAATGATATGCTTTCAACAAACGATGTCCAAAATTTCGTCTTCGATCTGAAGGATTCCACAAAGCCGAGAAGTGTCAATTTTTATTTTGACCACTACCGTGGTGAGACTATTTTCAGGGCAGTTGTCTATCTTGCAAACAGAGGCTGCGAATGGTCTATTAAAACAGGCGGTTGTACAATGTGTGGAACAAAAAACACTGCCTTGAGACGTGAAATAAATGATGAAGACTTCTATGCCCAGCTTGCAGTAGCGGAAGACTTGATAAAGAAGTTCAATGACAGTCACGATTACAAACTTACATCTTTCCATGTCTATAATGACGGTCTTTTCTTTAACGATGCAGAAGTTACGCCAAATGTCAGGCAGCGAATTTTCGAGCTCGCAAAATCTCTTGGTTTCAAGAAACTTGTTGTTGAAACCAACGGAATTGATGTAATGAAAGATAATCGTACAACTGACTACCTCGGAAAAGCAATCAAGTTTCTTGCACCAGTCGAACTTGAAGTCACCCTCGGAGTCGAATCAGCAAATGCCCAGGTCAGATCACTTTACAACAAGCCTGACTCTCTTGAGGAAATGAGATCAAGTCTTCAGATTATTAGAGACAAAGGCGGTATTTCCAAAGGTTATGTGTTAGTAAAAGGCCCTCTGATGACCGAAGAGGAAGCATACCTGGACTGTGTGAACACAATAAATAAACTCAAGGAATGGAGCAACGGCGAGCGCTTTAGAGTCGAGCTACAGCCAGTTTGCCTGCTTCCGAATACCCTTCACGAATTTCTGATAGCAAGAGGGAAAAATGACCCCTACTACTGGGAGCCGCCCCTGATGAGCACTCTGTTCAGGATTCTCTCCAATTTTCCCGAAATGACGGAAGATCTCTACACCGCGTTGTTCGCACGCATAGACAAAGATTCATCCTGGGATTTCTGGCAGAACAGACCTCACGACGACCAGGCAACAACCTTCAAACTTTATCAGCAGCTTGTTCAGTATTACCTGCACAGAAAACCAGAATACGTCACTGCTGCGCTTGAAATTGTCAATAACAGCCTCTGGGAAGAAAGAAAAAAACAAGTTCTCCCACACCCTCTCGAAATAAGAGTCAGCGTGGTAAAAAAACTTATTTCACTCAGCAAAAAGGAAAACATTCATCTGAGCGACTATCTGAAAAAATATATCGGCTGCAATGACAACATGAACTTCATAGATGCTTGTCTGAAGCACTTCGACAAAATCAATGCCGCGGAATTAGCATAACACTAATGCTTCCAACTTACACTTATTTTGCGGGTAATCTCAATTTGTTGTTCAAAATTGATATTACCTGCGAAATCTAGTGTATGTGTTATTAACTGATAAACTAAATGAAACTGGTTTTTAACCACGGAATACACGGAATAACACGGAATTTTAGAAGGGGAAAATATAATCATTTGCATAATCACTTAACACACTCACACGACATGTTTTTCAAATTAGAACTTCCGCGAACTTCCGTGTAATTCCGTGGTTAAAATCGCTTTCTTTTGCTTTTGTACTAACGCAATATTTGTTTAAACAGTAACGAAAAAACTTTCAGATGAGATAGCGGGGAGGAAAATTTGTTTCAAAGTTACCCTGTAGTGCTGGCTTTTGCCTGGTATTTTCTGACCATGTGTGCCGTATATTTTCTAATGCCGATCCGCGGCGCTTTCCTGATGAAGAATCTTGGCTCGGAAATATTGCCTTACGCTTTTATGAGTAATGCTCTCACAACTGCTTTGGTGGTCTGGATATACGGAAGTTTTGCACATCTTCCCAGAAGGCAGATAATCGGTGGTACACTGATCGTATTGCTTTCGAGCATGTTTATCTGGCTTTTTGCAGCAGTTTATGCCAGTACAATCGGCTGGGTTTCGTTTCTCTTTTCGGTATGGCTTGATATTTTTGTAATACTTGCTGCAACCATATTCTGGACAAGCATAGACGACATATTCACTTTTGAAGGAGCGAAGTCTACATTCGGCTTTATAGCCTCTGCTGCTTCGCTGGGTGCAATTTTCGGATCAACACTCAGCACGTTTTTTGTACAGCGCATTGGAACAACGAACATGTTGCTTCTTGCCTGCCTTACTTTTGCAGCAATTTTGCCTGTTTTTCATTTCCTTGATAAATGGGCTGTTCAGAATGGTCACTCGAAAAAGAAAAACAAAGAGGAAGCGGTCAGAGAAATAAAAGATTTATCGCAGTTTATCGAAGTCGGACGAATGATCGTAAGTTCACGGCTTTTGTCGCTGCTTACCATAGCAATATGTTTTGAATGTCTGGTACCGAATCTCATGACATATATTCTGAGTTTGGAAACATCGCTGGCTTATCCTGGCACTGAGGAAATGACGCAGGCTTTTTCCGGATTTTTCATGATTACAAATATTCTTGCATTTCTTGTCAGCGTTTTGACAACTTCATGGGTATTTGAAAAAGTCGGGATAGCTGGTGCCATGGCATCATGTGCGGTTTTCAGCATCGGCGGATTCGCAGCTTTCGCTGTTTTTCCGGTGCTCATAAGCATAGTAATCGCCGATTGTCTTGGAGACACTGTCAGATTCACCCTGCACCGATCTGGTAAGGAAGCAGTTTACACTGTTGCACCGCGTGAAGTTGTTTACAGGGTTAAAGCATACATTGAAGTATTTGTGTATCGTTTTGTCAGTGGAGCTTCCGGACTTCTGCTGCTTTTTCTGACCGGCAAAAATTTTCTAGCTTTCAGCTCAAAGGGTGTTGCAATGGTCGGCATTCCGCTATCAATAGCATGGTGGTATGCTGTATATATGCTTGGCATGGAATTCAGGAAAAGCAAATCTGAGGCAGACCAGGAAGAGAATAAACTGAAATTAAACTAATTACACAATAACTTAAATAAGGGGGCAAACTTGGATTATTACTTTTGGAGCTTAAATGACTCCTATGTTAATGTTTGATCTACTAAGGAAATAAAAATGAAAGATCTGATGAAAAAGACAATGCAACAGCCTGAAAAAACTGCCAGCAAAATCGTTCTTGTATCTCCACCGTTGCAATGGGAAGAAAACCTCAGGTTGAGTTTTCAGCCGCCGCTTAATCTTCTCTATCTTGTTTCGTCGCTGAAAGCCAACAATAAAGAGGTTGAGCTTATCGACACAGTATCGCAAAGATGTTCCCTTGATGAAACAGTTACCAGGGTTATTTCCTCAGCAGCATCAATTGTCGGAATTCCGCTTTATTATGCCTCGCTGAAAAATGCTTTTGAGCTTGTTTCAAGAATCAGAGTAGTTAACAGAGAAATTCAATTTGTCGCTGGTGGACCATGCCTGACAATGGAACCCGAAAAAATGATGCTTGAAGGAAAATTCGATTTCGGAATAACCGGTGAAGGTGAAATCACGCTTCTCGAACTGCTTGAGGCAATTGAATCTCACAGCAATCCCGAGAATATTCCGGGACTTGTTCTCAGAAATAATGACGGAATAAAGCTCAATCCGCGCCGCGAACCGATAGAAAATCTTGACTCGCTTCCTTTTCTCGATTTTTCCATATTAAATAACGATTTTTATTTCTCATACCAGGAAAAGATGAATGTCCCGAAAACCCTTTTTCTGAACTCCTCAAGAGGATGTTCATACAAATGTAAATATTGTTGTACGCCTGTTTTATGGCCAGGCAAAATCAGAAGATATTCACCTGTGCGACTTATTGATGAAATAAAGTACCATCGACAGCGATTTCCGTACACAGACATTGGATTCTGTGATGATTCATTTTTTGCAGATAAAAAGTGGCTGAATGAATTTATTGAACTCGTCAGTCCGCTGAATATAAAATATCAGTGCATTGGAAGAGCAGATCAGCTCACTCCTGAGATGGTGAAGCAGTTATACGATTCAGGAATGAATTATATAGCATTTGGAGTTGAAACCGGAAGCAGCAAACGCCAGGCTTATCTCAGAAAACACCTCAATCTCGAAGCGCTCGTAAGTATAATGAAGGAGCTTTCAAAATATGCTATTAAAACTAAATGCTTCTTTATGCTTGGCTTTCCAGATGAGACAATAGAGGAAATGCTCGAAACGATAAACCTTGCCGCTGAGCTTAAAAAAAATGGAATGACATTTTTCAGCATCTTTCCGGTAACTGTTTATCCAGGCACTGAACTTGAAAAGGAATTTCCGAATCATCCGTTCAACAGCGGACTTGATGCACATCTGCCTGAAATTATCAGAGATGGTTTGTCAGTTGACATGACTAACGAAGCTCTTTTCAACAGTCCTTACAACGCGCATCTTTCCCACAGGGAGCTTCTGAATCTGATAACATTTGCCTGGCAACAGGTTGAGTCAGCTTCGCAAACATCAATCGAAGAATTGAAATCAGCGATAAGCAGATCAGTGGCATGCTGATAATTTGACGTTATGTGAAAAGTGAATGAAAGGACTGAAAGACAAAAAATGGCATCAGATAAGAGTTTTGTCGAATATGTTATTGAGCAGATAGAGAACACAGGTGTAATTACTTATAAAAAGATGTTTGGCGAATATGCAATTTATTGCGATGGAAAAGTAGCAATTCTAATTTGTGATAATCAGGTATTCGTAAAACCGACTGAAGGCGGTAGAGTATTTATTGGCGATGTGGTTGAAGCACCTCCGTATTCAGGAGCGAAACCATATTTTCTTATTGAAGATAGGTTTGAAGAACGAGAATGGTTTAGCGAATTAGTTAGAATCACGGCAAAAGATCTGCCTGAACCAAAGCCAAAAAGAAGAAGTGTAGAAAAGAAAGAAAAATGAATTTGATTTTGATTGGTAATTGCTATACTTTATGTACAAGTGTTTACTTCAGATTCTGGTGATGGTATAATTTCTTTCGTTTTTAAGCTAAATTTAAGATTGATGGGGAAAAAAATGTTCGCCTCTAAATGTCATATTGTAACCTATAGAGAAGATTCTTCCGAAGCAGAGATTGTCAGTCATAAAGTATTATTGAGAGCCGGTTTTATCGTAAAGTTGGGTTCCGGTTTGTATGCTTATTCCCCTTTAATGTGGAAGGTTATTCGAAAAATTGAAAACATCATTCGCGAAGAGATGAACAATTCCGGAGCACTGGAAGTTCAGCTTCCGATTCTTCAGCCGGTTGAATTTTGGGAAGAAAGCGGAAGGCTGGATTTATACAAAACAAACGGAACCATGCTTTTCACACATGATCGAAACGGAGCGGAGTTTGGTCTGGCGCCCACCGCCGAAGAGATGGTCACCACTTTTGTAAAAAATACTGTACAATCTTACAAACAACTTCCTTTGAATTTTTATCAGATCCACACAAAAATGCGAGATGAAATTCGTCCACGATTTGGTTTGCTCCGAGTAAAGGAATTTATTATGAAAGACGCATATTCCTTCGATTCAACAAAAGAAGGAATGGAAAAATCTTTCCAGTTAATGCGAGAAACATATTTCAAAATCTTTTCCAGATTGAACCTCGAATCAATTGCTGTTGATGCCGATTCTGGAGATATAGGCGGCTCCGGATCGTCAGAGTTTATTATAATTGCCAATTCCGGAGAGGATAAAATCTTAATTGAAAGTGATGCTGAATATGCCGCTAACGTTGAAAAAGCTGTCTCCCGGCTTGTTCCGCCTTCCAACATCAATGATGAATTCAGAAACATTGAAATAAAGGATACTCCAAACATACGAACCTGCGATCAGCTTTCCAGTTTTTTTTCAAATTACCCAATACATCAAATGGTAAAGACTATTTTGTACAAAATAACTTTCAAGGATCAGGAAAGCAACATAGCAGTATTGATGCGCGGAGACAAAGAAATTAACGAGACAAAGCTGAAGAACCATTTGAAAGCAATTTCAGTAAAACTTCTCACGGGAGATGAAATTGAAAAACTAACAGGTGCGCAAATGGGTTTTGCAGGTCCCATTGGACTTAGTCCCGCCTTTCGAATTATTGCTGATGAAAGCATTCGAACATTGAGAAATGTAATATGTGGGGTAAATCAAAACCATAAACATGCGATTTATGCAAATATTTTCCGGGATTTTACTCCAACCGAATTTGTAGATTTAAGATTAGCCTCAGAAGGAGAACCAGGACCTTTAAAGGGAAATGCGTTGGTTTTAAAAAGGGGAATCGAAGTAGGGCATATTTTTCAACTTGGTTCAAAGTATTCTCAGGCGATGAAAGCATTGTTCGTAGACGCTTCTTCCCGTCAGATTCCATATTTCATGGGATGTTATGGAATTGGTGTCAGCAGAGTAGCGGCGGCGGCAATTGAACAAAAAATTTCTCCGGATGGACAATTCCACTGGCCTGTTTCGATTGCTCCTTTCGAAGCTGCTATTGCTTGTCTGATCAAAGATCAAACCGGATTAGACTATTCCAAAGAGTTGTATGCAGAACTTAAAAAATCAGGAATTGACATCCTTTTCGATGATCGCGAAATGTCTGTTGGAGTCAAGCTCAAAGACTTGGAATTGATAGGTATCCCCATTCTAATTTTCGTCGGAAAAAAATGGAAAGAAGAAGGCCTTATCGAAGTAAAAAATCGGATTAACCGAACAGTCTTATTTTTTAAACCTTCAGAATTAGCAAGCCAACTGAAGGAAGTTCTTAATAATGCACGCTAAACTTTTCAAAATGAGGAAATGATCTGCTGTCATAACGACCGAAGGTAGATATATCTCCGAAGGTTACCAGATTTCTCCTTCTTCCTTTGGTCGAATTACAGCAGAGTAATTCCACATTTCGAGAATGCCCGCTATGTCACTCAAAGCGGTATATCAGGTAAACAGTTTCAAATGATAAGTGTTAAACGCAGTCTTAAAAGAGATCTATCTTAGTCGAAAGCAGTATTGTACATTAGAAAAAACTAGCGATTGATTGGAGGATTTTCAATCATACGTTTGATTTCGCTTACAGGCAAGCGTTCTGTTTTCAGCAGATTATTCTTTTCGAGCAGATCGAGAATTTTCATTGCTTCACGCTTCAGCTCAATCATATCGTTGGCGGAAAGTTTTTGAAAATCTAATCCTACCGCACGGGTACGATTGAATGATGGGCTCATAAATAAAAGAGCGATACACAATATCGTTACAGCACCAGGAATTTTTGCAAACCAGCTTTCTGTCTCAATTATAAAAGCGAAAATGGCTGAAAGAAGTAATCCAATAATAAATATCATCAGCAGACCCAGGTGATATTCTGCATTGGTTTTTTCGACACGTTGAGCTTCCTGAATAGCTCTAACCAGAATACCAAGTGAGAGTCGCGGCAAAGCTGGGAAATCCTCATCAAGAATCGGCAGATCGGCAAGAACTGCTTTTTCAACAAACTTCGAGCTTAAAGTGCCTTTCAGGGACAGATTGAGTTCTGGAAAAACAGTCTTCAGGTCAGCATCGGGTTTGAGATCGACAAGAGGTAAACGATAGGGGTCAGGGAATGGGAAAACATAGTTTCCGCTGCCGATGAAAGCCAGAAGAGCCGGACTCATCACACTATCGTAACAACAATCTTTTATATCCTTTTCGGGAACGCCAAGTGCTGAAAATACAGCAACAACCCGATCACGGTCAAACTGATGTCCACTGCCACCAGTTTGAAGAAGCTCTGAAGCAGGAAAGCATTTTCCCGAAGAGCCGATCAGATTAAGAAGACCGAAATAACGCTTATATTCGAAAGATGAGTAAACAAGATCACGCAGCGACTGAATTCTTACTCCCTGATGAAAAAACGGTTCACCGCGATAAATCAAGTTGAACGGCTCATAGCTGGTAAACTGTACAATTACAAGCGCCAGCAGAAAACCGGCAAAGCACGCTGCAAAAAACCGAATCCTTGATTCCATAACGATTAAGGCCCCTTTTTCATTTTATCTCAAAGCTTTCTGAAAACTCATTTCCTGTTCAGAACATCTTATATCCAGTAGTGAAAAGAAATCTGCCTCTGGAATTTCGTCATTTCGAAAAAAAGCGAGAGATCTGAAAAAGCTAGTCTCATCCTTTCAGTCGAAATTACGGAATCTTAATTCTATAGCTTAAGTAAACGTGTATGCCCGCACTTCCTTTTGAGAATTTTATGATGGAATTCTGAGAATCATATCAAGATCTTCAGTGCAGAGAAAAGGAACCTGTGCAAATATTATTCCCTCCTCGCCTTCAAGTTTTGCTGCCATGTGACCTTTTCCAAGTAATCTTTCGGCGCCCTTTTCTCCGAGAGCGATTTCAGAAGTTCCTTCGCTTGAAACCTTTAAAATTAGTCTATTTCCAAGATTATCTCTTAATTGCATCGGCATTACATTGGCATCGGGTCTTTGAGCCGCAAAAATGAGAAAAATTCCCGCTGCTCTTGCTTGTACTCCAAGACGACCAACGATATTGGAAACGTTTTCCTTGTACTCGTTTGTCATCATCCATGTTGCGAATTCATCATGAATAACCCACAAAACAGGAAACTGTTCCGCAGGTGTAAGTTTTTTATTCAGTTCAAAAAGATTTGGGACGCGATTCTGACGAAGAATGGAATACCTGTAATCCATGATTTCAATTAACTGAGACAATGCTGATAGAGATTCATCAGTTGTTGTGATAATTCGTTTTTCATGAAGATGAGGCAGTTGTTCAAAGGAAGAAAAATCAACTCCCTGCTTGGGATCAATTAAAATAATCTGAGCTTGTTGGGGTGTGTTTGTACAAGCTATTGAAAGAATGATATTCTGCATTAGAACAGATTTTCCACTATTGGTTGCGCCTGCAATAAGAGTATGCGGTGAATGTCTTTTCGGTGAAAGAAATAAATTTTTTCCGTCTTCTTCCTTTACTCCGATTAATATCTCATGATTTCCATTTTCACAAGAAGGTTTCCAATCCTTCCAGACTTCTGGCAGAGTTAATATTTGTCTGTTGGGTCGTGCAACAGAAATAGAAATTATTCCTGGCTCGGCTTTTACTGAAATAATGTTGACTCTGTGTGAACTTAAAAATTCGGATTGTTTCTTTCTTACGCTTTCTACAGTGAGACTTTCATCTCCCTGAAATTTAAGAATTGCTGCATTTGGAGTCAAGAAACTTCTGAGAAGTTTTGAGCGCATGTGAAAGGCTTGAAGAGCGAGTCGGCATTGTTCTTCTGCTGATTTTAAATAGTCAGCTTCTCCCTGATTTTCTTTATTTGAAACAGACACCAAATTAATGAGATTTTGTACACCAGAAAATGACGTGTTGTTCTGAGTAGTAATTTGTTCACTCTCATATTGCAGAAATTGAGAGTCTTTGTTTGAAGGTTCAGTGTTTTTTAAAGACGGCTTTTCATCTTGTTCAGGTTGCTTTATTTCTTCATCAAAATCGATAGATTTGTTTTTGTAAATGAGTACTCTGTCTGCTGGTTTCTGGAATTTTTCTTCAGACCAGATATCTTTATTCGAAACTTTTTTTCTTAATTTCATTGAATCCTTGTTGTTCAGAAAGGAAAGAACAATTTCACGAAGATCAGATCGAGAAAATATTTCCTGGAAAATATTATCAATGGAACCTTCAATCATTTCCGAACAATCAGGTGAATCAGTGGGACCTGAAATAAAAATATGAGAATATCCCTTTAGCGAGATTTCGCATTCACCTTCTCTTATTGCATTTCTCCAGGCAAAGATATCTATGTCAGTTGAAGCTGGAAATTGGATTCCGGAAATGAAAAGGTCCGATAATCTTGATAACCAAAGATCGCGATCAATTCTTTTCGGGTTTCCAAAAAGTGCATCAGAAATTCTTAGATAAGTGTCACTGAGTTGTTTGAAAGATTCTTTTTTCTTTTCAGGGAAACAGGAAAAGTCGATATACTTTGCTTCAGAAATGACAATTGAAAGCCTGTATTTTCCTGTCTCATCAATATGCGGCGTTAAAGCAAGAACATCTGCGATCTTTTGTTCCTTTTGTCCAAACCATTCTGCATAATCATCAAGGAAGAACCAACCCCATAAATTAGTTTTTTTATATTCGCGGCGAATCAAATAGGAACTTAATACAACGCCCATAAGTTCACTGGCATTTTTTCCTCGTTTGGCAGCTCTTAATACGATATCACCTGAAATTTTGTTGGCTTCTTCAATAAACTTATTAGAAAGTTTCTTTATCTCATCTGCTGATACATTCAGGTTCAAATCTGTAACTCGAGAAATAATCATTGAGGAAAGAAGTCCAAGTGAAGCCGATGAAGAAATCAATAAATTTCGATCCTGAATGTGAGATTGTTTGTAGCGAATGACCCGCACGCCCTGATTCATAAGTTGTCTTTTATCAAGCAATTCATCGTAATTTACGACCCAGTTTCCGAGGTTATGAATTTCATTGAAAATGCTTTTCGTGATTGGTTCGCAGAAATCGAGTTGACGGGCAGGTAAAAAACGCATTTCTTCAGAGTTATCCCAGTCTCCTTTCAGGAAACTTGTTAATGCGGTTATATAAGCCCAGCCTTCTTTTGTTTGTACAGGACAACAGAGGTAAACTACTGATTTCATATCGTCAATCGCTGCAGGTCTTTTTTTATTCCAGCGAGGTGGGTAGAAATCAATTGCTTCAACAGGTTCAGATTTTTCCATGTACCACTCAATTTTTGCATGTCTTGAAATTACATCCTGCAAAAACACAATATCAGCCGGTGGCCCGTCTTTGGGATCTTGAGGCGGAGCCTGGTCAGCCATTATTCCAATTCGCAATCTTGCCATAAAGTCTGCTGAAATTTCGCTTGAAACAAATGAATCAGGATCAGTCTGTTCGGCTTCAATTATTTTCTCATATAAGTCACGGAGCTTCATTGAATCTCTATGCCTTAAAACAACCTGACAGCGCATTTCTTCTATTTCCTCGTTCATTTCGCCAAGCTTTTCAACGATGGTTTCCGGCAGACGCGCTGAATCACAGTTAAATAGAACAACAGACAAGTTCGATTTCTCGTGTGGGAATAATGAAAGATACCGCTTGAGGAGATCCATAATTATTGATGCACTTTTTGTCGGGTTTTCATTGGTGTAATCAAATTCTTTGTCTTGTACAAGTGGCAATTCGTGGAGACTGTAATCAAGATATGAATCTGTTAGAGAAAGCAGCTCAGGTTTGCTATCGCGCCAGCCAATAACTACTTCAGGATAGTATGGATGCTCCATTTCAATTTGTATTTCTTTGAAAAATAACTTTGGATCACCAAAATAAACTTCTTCGGTTGTCAGAAGAAATTTAATTAAATTGCTTACTTGTTGAATTTTACATAAAATGCCAGAGAATCGTAATGGATGCCATGGTGGAATAATTACGTTTGGAATTTCTCCTTCGACTTTTACTATTCCAATTTCAAGAAGTGGCTTGAGAAGCAATTCTCTTAATGTATCGCCTTTGGTATCACGGCAAATTATTTCCAGGAGGTTTCCAAAATCTTTGCATTGCTGCGAAATATGAACATTATCAAAACCATCTTTAATAAATACCTGAAGTGCATCTGAATAGCTTTTTTTAAATTCTTCGAATGCTACGGAGACTTTCTCAAGGGTTTCTTGTTTGAGTAATTCTTTTTTCTGAATAATTTTCAGATTTTCTTCAAATTTATGTGCTATGTCCAGATTTTTTTTATATGGAGGAACAAAACTGCCACGGTCGCGTCCGAAGGTCGGCATGAAGGTAGAAACATCTGTCAGATTTAACGATTGAAATCTTCCTTTGATGCTGATTGTTGATCTGTGAACATTTGAAAAAGTGAATGGATGTTCACTTAATCTTTTCCAGTCCTGGAACAATTCATTTCCAACTGCATCTGGATTAAAAATCCAAATTAATTGTCTTGTAGATGATATTACATTCTGGTTTGACTGCGTTATTTCAAGTGCGATATGAAACTTGATTTGAAGAGCACTTTTGGCTTTGGATAAATTTACATAAGATTTACTTGCTGCGCGCCATTTTTGAACTAAATCTGGAAAATTAAAGAGCTCTCCTGTTTCCCATTTGACTTTAGAGCCAAAATAACGGGATATTCCTTTGTAACGATGACAGAAGTACAATCCGGCATTTTCATTAAGATTTTTCAAATCCTTTGGGGTAATGTAATCGCAACGAATTACCAAGGTTCTCTGGGTGTCTCTGAATTCACGGTCGAAAAGCGATTCAAGACATAGTACAAGCCCGACCAGAAAATCTTCATTTTCAATAGGTGTTCCAAAAATAAACTTGTCCCATTTTGCTTTTAATGCAGAGTTTTCTCTTAATTCTTTTCTGTGGTCTCGAAAGAAAGTTTCATCTATTTCGTTGGTTTCAGATGATTTTGTATTACTGATTTTTTCAAGATATTTGTACTCTTCTTCGCTAATAAGTCCTTTTTCAAGTTCGTCATAGAAGTCAAGAGTCGCTTTTCCCAGGTTAAATGATTCTTTTTTCAGACCATCAAATAAATATTTTACATTTTCCCATTCGCAATTTGCAAGGTTTTCGGCGCAGGAATTCCATCCGGCGGGTGCTGAGATAAAATTCGCGATTGTTTCATGAGTGATCTCAGGAATAGATTCTCTGACTTTATCAAATGAATTTTTCAGTGTGTCTTCGTGGATTTGTTGTTGTGTGGGAGTTTGTTTTAGCAAATAGCACGCTCTCTTTTTAAGTACATTTGAAAAAAGTGTCTTCCACTTAGAAACATGATTTACATTTTTGTTGTCAAGATTACTTGAAAAATACATTGAATCTTTTGGGGCCAGAATTTTTGGCAATGCTATTCCGAGTGCTTTAAGAATTTCATTTCCATCAATAATTGCCATGCGGGTTTCTAAAATATATTCTGCAAATCGATCAAGAGAAAAAGAGTGAGTTTCGAGTAATCCCTGAAGAGCTTTTTCCCAGGATTTTACCTGTTGAGAAGTAATAAGAAGATCCTGAGAAGCGATTTGAGTCCACTTCAATGGATTGTTTTTTAACTCATATTCGTTAATTGGGATAAGTTCTTTAAGGCTTTGCTGTTCATCATCTCCAACGTTTGCTAAAAGATATGCAGATTTTGGACATGATGCACTTCTGAAATATGTTGCCCTTTGATTTGTGAGAATATGCTCAGGCAAATTTAAATGAGAAACAAAGTGCTGCGGCAGTTTAATTTCAATAAGCGGCTCAAGTACGCTGTCTTCAAGCACTGCAAGGGCTATCGCACCTGTTTGTTCCGGTGTAAGGCAATCCAGCAGAAAACGCGCTGTGCCAATATCTTCCGAATTTAACTTTTCCTTAAGCAGAGCTACTGCAATTTTCCCAATCAGATTTTCTTTAGTCATGTATTTTATTGAAGTATGGGTTAATTAAATATGCACAGCCGTCAGATAAACGGCGTAGCAAACCCAAACTTGCTAACCTTTGCTCTAATCTTTCAACATTTGCCTGAAAGGCCTTTTTGTCAATTTCTTTCTTTTCATAAACCTCTTCTGCCTGCCGGTCTGAAAAGATTAAACCATATCTATCAAATAATCTTTTCAAAAATTCGTTCAATTCAAGGCGCTTTGAAACATTGGCAAAAATAATTGATTTAAGAAAAGCATCATTTGGTGCATATCTCAGCTTATTTGTACCTCTCTTGGAAATTAAACCAATTTCCCGCCCAAATACTCTATGGATGTTTGCAAAGTGTTGACGATGCCTTTTTAAGGCAGATTCACGAAATGTATTAATTAAACTATCGGGATTTCCAGAGCCCGAGTAATCTTCGCCCCACTTAGTTTTTTCCTCTAAAAGCTTTTTACATGATATAAAAGCTGCTTCAGAATGTAATGCTTCCAGCCATTCCTGAGTTGTACAAATTTGATGAATGAATTCTTCAACTACTTTAGATGGTGCGTAATTGTTGTTTTGGTAAGTATTAATAGATAATTCACGTACTAAAGTTCTTTTTGGAGCAAGAATTTCGCAAACAAAAAATGGTGGTTTTTGATTTTTTAAGAATTGAGCAGCCACCGTTTGTTGATAGCATAATAAATTGAAGGATGACAAATTAACAAGATGAGGGAATTTATCAAATCCAGGCATTTCCAGCTGGAGAATTGAAAGCCAGTCTTCACCTAATAAGTCGAAACAATCATGATGAGAATATGGAAGATATGTTCCACCTCTATCGGAAGGAGATGTATCAGATTCAAAATGCTGTAAACACTTTGCAAGCTGGTTCATTGTCTGATCTTCAAGAAAAATATTTTTCAGGAGAGGCAGAATTTGTTTTTTTTGATTTGAGCGGCAAAGCATAAGATAAAGAATTTCCCCTGAACGGCCAAAAAATCTGCGGTCATTTGATTTGGCTTTGGCGTCCATATCTTCAAAAAGGCAGTCTTTTCCGTATGGGAAAGGAAATTTAGAAGTCCATCTTTTGTTACTGGAAATTTCAAGACTTGTTGATCTGAGAATAGACACTACTTCACAGAAGTCATCGAATTTTTCGAAGTGTTTTTTCAGGTATTCGAACTTTGGAGAGATCAAACCCGGAGCATCAGACATTTCATCAAAATATTTTCGCCATTTTTCCTGATCGCTTAATATGGCTGAACGCAGTTCGTCCATGATAGTGTTGTTGAATAGAATATTTCGAAGATGCAGTCTTTGCGCTGGACGATATTTTAAGGTGTTTGGTCCTTCTGGTTCTTCAAAAGCTCTGTTGTTCAAATCTTCCGAAAAGAAAACGTTAAGAAATTCAAGGAAAACAAGCCATGGTGTCTGTTCATCATATAAGCGATGACACCAGATGCTTTCTTCAAGCCACATTGAAGGTTCAACTTTTTGCGGTGAAGGCAATGCTGCGGAAAGTGGTTTCACAAAGTTACCTCGATAGAGTGTTCTATTGGCAAGCCCTGGTCGCTGAGAGAAAATGTTGTCAGTTCGATAATCTTATCACTGCGTTCAATTGGGTTTAGCTTGCGAAATCTCTCCAGCAACTGACTTTTTAATGATAATATATCTTCATAGCATTCTCGTGAAAAATTTCCCGGAAGTGCCCCTTCTTCGCCGACTCTTGATAGAAACTCGTAACGAATCAGGTTAAGAGGGAATTCGACAAAATCACTTTGAGAAAAATGAAAAACAAGTAATACTCTATTTGAGTTTTCGCATAGCTGAAAAACTATTTTTTCACCCTTGTAATGGGAAACGTTTAGTTTTGAAATCAGCATTCTGCAAATTCTTGCCTGTGAGTTGTTTCCACTCGTAGCTAAAATTATTTCACGATCTGAATTAATGAACATTCCTGTAAAAATACGGTTCAAGCCTCTTATTATCTTTGAAAGAATGTGCTTGCTGATTGGTTCATTACTTTTAAGAGGTCTGATTAATGAATTAAGATATTCTCCAGCAAATTTGAAAACAGTTAATTCCCAGATCTTCAGTTCTTCCTCTTCATCTTGAGGTATTTTAAAGAACAAACCTCTGCGCTGTGATTTCAGAAATTCAATGAATTCGCTGCTTTTGTTTTCATCTTCATCAGTGCCCTCAATGTATTGTTTTTTAGCGTTTGAATAATACTTCGAAACGCCATAGAATCTATCAGATCCAACATACTTTTGGAAATATTCCTGAAGTTGGGGATCATCTTCTCCGAAAATAAGAATATTATCAATACGATTTGCTGTTTCATTGCCAATTTGAAATCGGTCAAAGTAATTGAATATGGTAATTTCAGAGCGTCTGTTTTCTGGAAGATTTCCCCCGAATATATTATTGTACAAACTTGCTTTGCATATTGTATCATTTGCGATCACCTGGGGTACATCGCTCGGAGTCATTAAGTAGTCTTTTACATCAGGATGTCCTAGGAGGGCATTTGAGAGCAGTATTAAAATCTGCCTGATCGGAATATGAAAACCGTTGCAACCGCAAAGCTGTATCAGATTGCGCAGGCGGGTTTGAACAAGTTCAGTTTTCAACAGTTCCAGGTTTTTTCGTATTGGACAATTTATTCCAAAAAATTCATTTTCACCGGAATTTGAAATTTCAAGTTCTTTCCAGCCGTCATGATTCAACAACGCGTTCAGAGTTTCATTAAAAAGGTCAACAGAATTTCCGCGACTCAGATTAAAGAATTTTAATCTTGTACCAGGAAGTTCTTTCTTGTCTTCAACGAGTAAATCTTCAAATGCCTGCCTTGCCTTAACGACCCAAACTGTGTTTTTTAAACGTTTCCAGGAATCAATTAACTGCCCATCATTTGCAGCGATGAGAAAAATTTCTTGTGAGTTTGAATCAAAGATCGACTGTGAAAACTGATTCAACAGGTTTTCTTTCTCCGGCTCCCACTCGCTTCCCTGCTGGGGTGACCAACCGCTTAAGTCACGAATAAAGTGAACAGTCATTTGTTTCTGGGGCTTATCTGAAATAAATGACAAAATAGAATTTTCTTCCTGACCTATTTTAAGACAAAGATACGGGTCGTCGCCTGCCCATTCTTTATCATCACCATTCAGTGACTGCCAGACTTGACGGCAAAGGTGAGTTTTTCCATCTCCTGCCGTACCAGTTAATATAACTGAAACCGGATTGTCTGAGGAAAAATTAGAAATAATCTCATCACGTAATGGATGTACAAATTCAATTGGCTTGATTTTGGAACGCCGCGCAGAACGCGAAATGGTCTCATCATACATATTATCATTCCGCGCAATAGGTCCATACTGCCGAAGAAATTTTATCCAGGATTGAGTATTTGTCATTGTCTTATATTGGTTTCGGGAAGTTTATCTCATCCCATCTTTTATTGAAAATTGTTTCAATCGATTTTTTGAAATGTTCGAACGAAAAAATCCCCTTTTTATCATTTGTACCAATCAAATAAAGAACTGAATCTACGGCAACACTTTGATTTTTGCTTTCCGTAATCATGCTATTTCCATTCCATAATAACATGAACCATGGCAATTTATTTAAATCTAAAGGAATCTTTGAAAAACGATTCAAAAATTCATTTTTATTCATGCCAGATTTATGAGCTTTTTGATAACTTTTCAATATAATTTGATATGCAACTGGTCGAAAAAGAAGATTTCCACCCTTTTCACTTCTGTAGTCGTCAGGAATTTCAACTCCCTCTTCAAAAGATAATACTTTTTTATAAGCTGGACTTTTTTCTATTAAGATATCCCAAAACTCGAAGACCTTATGCTTATAATCTTCAATAATATTATCCTCGGGTCTTTTCTTCCGGAAATGATTAAAATCTTTTTCAATTTCCACTTGCAATAATATCTCTACTGCTTTGTAGAGAGCTTGGAGAGAAGTTACACTCTGTTTATCTTTGGGATTTATTGACACTGTTTTTGCCAGAGAAACACGATTCTTTCTATTAAAAAAGTTATGATTTTCAATGAGTTCTCTCGTTAGAATTGAAGCTATATCGTCTTCATCAAGAGCAACTAAATCGGTTAAACTAACTGGTTTGGCATATCTATTCAAAGTTGTAAACAACCTTCTGGTTCTTTGAATCCCTTCTTCTGAAGTTTTATGGGCAACAAAAATGGTACAAACCTCATCATTACTTGTAAAACCTTTTTCCAGAGCCTCCCTTATACCTTCAACACGATGTTGTCCATCAATAGCAAATAGTTTTTCTTCTCCTGATAAAGTTAAAATTCCCATGCTTTCATTTTTTACTGTCTTTTTTGAATTTTCAGAAGGTTGAACCATATCTTCCAGTGTTATCTCAGACCACTCAGGTTTTCCATCGTAAACACCTACAACGATAGAATTAAAGAATCTTTGTGGTTGTTTTTCAATGTAGGAAGATATTTCTTTGCTTCTATTGCTTAGGGCCCTTTGTATCATTTCACGAAGAAAGTGGCTTTTGTGAATTTCATCTGTTTTTTTTATTCTTTTGGCAATTTCGGAAAAAGGTAAAAGTGAAACATAATAAATCCAGTCACCAATTAAACCTCTTAGCGAAGGTATTCTAAGGATACTCATCAGAAAGCTCCTCTTGCTTTTCCTATTTTGCCCTTATATTCCTTATTTCCAGGGGGAATAAGAGCGTTAATCAATTCTTGTTCAAGTGGGTCAATTTTGCTTGAATCATCAATTTTACAAAAGCAAAAGGATAAATGACCCAAATATTTTTTTAGAAGGTAACACAAAGGCATTCTTTTCATTTGTTTAATTTCATTAAAATAACTCATGAACCGCTTTCTCAAGGACATCTTATCTGCTTTTCCAATATATATAAGCAAGCTGTTCAATGGGTGGTCAGCTACATTTGGAGTAATTACAAAGCTATATATGCCATTTGCTTTGTCGGGAACTTTATCTCTGGATTCTATTTGAAAAGGCACAATATCCCAGACGATATCTACTCCTGCTGGCGGTGAAAATCTCTTCCATTGCTGTGGACAAAAAAATACTTTATCTATAATGCAATTTTGCAGCATCTCGTAATCATTACACATGTCTTGAGCTTCAGGTTGTATTTCCAATCAAATAAACCTCTATATTAAAGTTGGCAGATCAGACAGGCTTGGGGTTCGTTTTCGTCGAACTCGTAATCGGTGAAGATTTCGATTAAGCGTTTGTTTTTGCGATTTTTTTTCATCGTGGCTTGTCTGGCAAAAAAACGATTTTTTATTGCTTGAACGTTGTTCGGCTTTCGAAGTTCTGCTAGTGACATTTCCTGGTTCCAGAGGAATGATTTTCCGGGAATATCGCTGAATTTTTCATATTTTTGGGCTTCATCAAACAAGTCTGGGTGAACTTCCAGTAATCGCACCCACTCGTAGGATTTTTGAAAGAAGCAAAAATAGCAGCCAGAATTTGTTCTTCCCCAGTTCCAATAAGGTGGCAAACCTATTCCGCTATCCTCAAGAATTCTTAGTACATTTTCGTAGTTTATGCCATCTTCTTTAAATGGAAACACTGTTTTCAAATTTGGCTTTCCGCTGATTAATCCGGTGCGATCTTCATCCGCCCGAAGACCAATATAGCTTATTACGGGGGTATCACCGACAAAATACTCAAAAGGTTTTAACTTTAACAGCTTTGTACACCAACGCATATTGGGCGCTGGCAAATAACCATCAAACACTTTCAACCAATGGTCAAAGCCGGCACGATCATTCAAAACGGTTATCTTTTTTCCAAGAAAGGCTTCAACTCTGCTTAAATACTCATAAGTTTCAGGAAGTTCCTTTCCTGTGTCACAAAAAACATATTCCATTTCAGGAACTTTGTCACGCATGTACAAAGCCAAGGCAGTGCTATCTTTGCCGCCGGAAAGACTTAAAATGTGTCGATATTCAGGCATCGCTTTCAACTTCTTTTTCCATATTTAAATTTTTCAGAATAGCTTGGGATGCTGCAAATAAACCAAGACTTTTGTTTTCAGCTATTAAATTTTCAATCTTTTTCTGAAGTTTTTGTGCTTCCAATATATCAGATTTTGTACAATAAAGCACTTCGTGTCTTTCTGTCCCGTCCAGATGAGTAATCCCAACTCTAACAGCTTCAAGTGCTGAAGGGTTTTGGAGTCTTCCAAAAACGGTATTTTCTACACGCTTAAATCTTTGGATGATTTCATCTGCTTCTCGATAAAAATGTTCTTCATCGTTGTCATTCCATTGTTTCGGTGGCTTATTTGCAATTAGGCTTCCAATTGATTCAATCCATTCCATTTCCGGAAGATTGTCGTCAAATAATCGTAAACAGAATGCCTTTAATCTTGGTTCACGAACATCGCAAAGAACTGCTTCTGCTCTTGATGCGATAGCTATTCGTGCATTTGCAAATGTCTCGGTAGAATCAAAAACAATCAAAATTTCTCTTTTTATTCTGTTCAAGAGCTCCGGGTAAGAATATTTTAACTCATCTAGTGCGTTTTTCAAAGATGAAACAAATTCTTGAACAAGATTTTTACTCTGATAATTTGGAGATGCACTTTCATCGACAAAACAACTTTTATTGGTTATTGAAGGACCGTTATCCTTGTCGAAAATAAACTTTACCTCAAGAATTTGTGGTAGCTCTTCAAAAATAAGTTTTATTGGATCACGTGCGCTCATTATTGTATCTCTGCACCCAAGAGTTCTTTTAGAAAGTTTTTTTGTTTTTATCGCGTATGGTGGCAACTGGCTCACAAAAGTACAAAGCGGTTTTACAATATCAAGAAATTCGGGTTCAGTTGAATTTTTTGTCGCTAATTCTAGAGTTTTGATTAATTTTGTAAAAATTTCTTTTTTTACTCCATCAATTTTGCAATATTGCATTTCAAATGTTTCTGGCTTTTTTATAAGTCGCAAAAACTCTTCGCTTTCTATTTTGGGAACAAAAGATCCTCCTTCATAGAAAGCAATTTCATTTTCTTTTACGGCAGCAAAAACTGCAAGAAAAAGAAACGCAAGACCTTCTCTAACACCATAAGGTGGAAGTTTAATTTTTTGAACCATTTCTGAAACAGATATTCTTGAGTTTCTGGTATTTTCTAATTCTTTAATCATATAAGAAAACACAGGATAAAAATTACATTCATCTTTTTTTGGTTCCGGCAAAGACAATCCGCCTTCATTTGAATGAAGATTCCCATGTTTTAGTACCGAAAGATAAATAGACATTTCCGGTGGCTTTTTTTCAGGGTCCATTCCTAAAAACGCTTTTTCAGAAGATTTAAATATTCTTTCGACTAATCTCATTCTTGCAGCAGCGGCACTGGCACTAATATTTCTGCGATTAATTAATTCATTTTTTAAAATTGGGGCTTTGGAAAACACTTCATCACAAGTTTTGGATAAAAGTTCTAGGAATTCTCGCCCTGAGGATACTTTTACTTTTGAACCGCATTGAAATATTTCCATTCCAGGGTCTGATGAAAAAATTTTCAAATTTATGTAATTTTTCAAATTTTTCTCAAATGTTAGCTTTGAAAGGTTTCTCTTTCTCGCAACTTCCTCCGCCGCGAAACGATCAGCGTGTAATTCTGGTGTATTGAGGCTAATCCATTCCCAACACAGGTGATCCTGAAGGAAATGAACAAGTGAATTCAGTGGTCCTGGAATGGCAAAAATAACCTGCTTTTTTTCCTTAAAAGATTTCTTTTCTGCAATTTTTTGAGCTTTATTAACTTCTTCAAGATTTTCACATAACGGAATTATAAGTAACCCATCAAGATTTTTTCCTGCTAAGTCAAGCTCAAAGTCTAAAAACGTTTGAGATGAGATATCGTCTAAAGTACAATGCCTGATTGTAAAATATCGCAAATTTCCAGTCTTAATATAGTGTCTTCGGGCAACAAGTGGCGTAGGGTCTATTTTTTCCTTAATGAGATCTGCTACTCGTTCGATGTTCCCAATTGTTTGAACGGCTTTTTCATAGACTTTATTTAAATCAATGCTGAGATGTGGCCATAGACAGAAACCCTCTTTTTTACCGCGGGAATAAATAATCCCTTCTTTAATTAGTTTCTCTATAGAAATATTGATCTTTTCAGAATTGTCATTATTTCCCAGAGCAACCGACAACAAATCTCTTGTACAACTTAAATCATCTGCGTGAAGGATATTCAATAAGCCGGTTATTTTTAAAATATCCTTTTCGAGATCGTCTTCATGGTGAAAACCTTCGATAATTGAATCAAGTTGTGCCCAATGAAGATGACCGTTTTGTAAAGAAAGTTGGTTTCCGAAGTTTGTCTTTATATAATCATACAAATTCGGGAGTTTGAAGAAATTTGAATCAGAGAGAATTTTGGTTTTTGAAAAAAATTGAAGCCCAAAAGGCTCATTACCCAATAAAAAAGAAAAAAGTGATCTTTCGTTCTGGGCAAAATAGTGAAAGAAACGAATCAGAACGGGAATTACTGTTGGATGAAGTGGAAAATGACCTAGAGAAGTCTTTTCCAATGATAGAGAATAAGCGGAATTACCATACCAACCAAGTTGAATTGTTTTTTTAAAGAAAGTTGAATGAGTTGTTTTTATTTTTGCCTTGTTTTCTTGGGTTGAAATATTAGAATTTAAAGCTCTTGAGATGAGAGAAGCAATTTGCTCAAGAGGTTGATTGAAAAGTAGCTCTTCAAAGCGACCGGCAATCTTTTGCCATTCGCGCTGAGTAGTAAGGGGTAACTTGGATGAATAAGTGTTAAATCCCTGATGAAGCAAGCTGACAATAATTAGCGGAGAATCGGCGCTTCGAGCAGCCATTTCTGCAATTTGCTGGAAAAGGAATACGTCTTGTTGTTCTGGGTATAGTGCAGAATATTCAAGAAACTTTCCCATTTCGTCAATCACGAGCAGAACCCCAGAGAAATTAGTTTTTTCCTTGATTAGTTTTCTATAATCATTAAATAAATTCAGTAATTCACCATCAAATAGGTTTTTAGTGGCATCTGAGATTCTTTTTAATTTTACTATTAAGTCGGTTGTATTTTGATCAGAATCATGGTTAGAAATTTGAAGTTGCTTAAGATTTTGTACCAAAACTCTGGCAAGTGATTTGGAAAATGATCCGCGATGCCCTGTAAGAAGTAAGGGCTGAAATTTAAGATTGTCCAGCGACAAAGATTTGTTTGTATAAATTTGGTTCTGGACATCACTTGAAAGTTCTTTTGATTTGCCTGACAATAATTTTGTGAGAAATAAAGCGAAGCTGGACTTTCCTGTACCGTAGTCACCAGTTATTCTCCAAGCTCTTTGAGTCGAGTTATTGTTAAAACCAGCGGAGATCCTTTCAAAGCAATTCAATGTGTAATCTGTCATTACATAGTTCATTAGGACCTGAGGATCAAAGAAATCTTGCTCAAGATTAACTGATCGAAAAAAACGGTAATCAGGATTAAATAGTTCCGAAATGTATTTGCTCATGGTTGGTATACTTCTTTCAAAATTTGTTCTTCCGGAATTTTCTTCTTTTTTTGAATTTGCTGTATTATTGAGGAATCGTGAAATTCGAATGGTGATTCTTTATTATTGTTAATATGCTCAAGTCTTTCGCGGATATCTCTTTCCGAAAGTTTGAATATTTGACCGGGGCTTCCAATACCTGTAGAAATATCCTTAAATGAAACTGTAATATCGTTTGGAAAACGCATACTTATAAAATCATTTAATGCGTAGGTAAAAAGTGCATCAGAAATTTCAGATTTTTCTTCTTTTCGAAAAGAATAGACCGCTTCGAAATGTCCGGTGCTTGGGTTAAGTCTTTCACCAGTTTTTTCAATAAAATTCAATTCAACAAAAGGGCTGTCAAGATTTTCTTCCTTCACTTCCTCTTTTTTTCCACGACTAGGAAAATAAGTTCGGAAAAAAACTCCAAGATGATCATCAATTGTTGTCCTGGAAAGCTTTAGATGGGAAAGTTCTGGCAATCTGATGGCGGTTTCCAAAATTTCTGATGAAGAAAAATTCGGCTTTTGCCATCTGTTAATAAGGAAATCCCATGCAAAAAGTGGTTCTTCAATTTTGAAGCACAATTTCCAGTGAAGCAACCAAAGGGTTTTCTCATCTTCGAGGTATGGATCGTAACCATTTGGAGCGAAAATGCTTTCACCAAAGGGAGTTACTTTGTAACCTGCTCTATTCTGGCTTTCAATAATTCCCATTGAATTGGCCCAAAAACGAATGGAGCGGACCATGTTTTTACCAACACCTAGATTTATCATTGCCTCATCTTCGTCAGAGAAAAGGTTCGGATTTTTTGAGACACCGTCAAAAGCTTTTGGAAGCCACGGATAACGGCAGACAAAGGTTTCATGGCCCGAAAAAATTGGTTTTTGCTTAGTTTCAGTAGCTTCTTGTTTTTTCATGGTTTTCTATTTCATACCTAATAAATTTTGTTAAGTGTGGATCTCGCAAATACAAGATATCATACCCGGTTAAGGATGTCAAAATCCTAGAACTATTTGACGAGGTGATTTTTCTTTCAAAATAACTGTTTACAAGCTTTTGCAAATGTTATGGTGATAAGTTTTCCAAAATTAGTTACACCCTTAAAACTGGAATAGCACTTTTTCGAAACTACTCTGGCGAAGCAGTGCGTTTGACAAAAATTTCTTTTTGAGATACGATGTGATTGGGTCTTAAAGAGGAAACAGCGAGGAGTTTGAGATGATACGAGTGAATCCGAAGATTGATATTGTTTTCCGCAAATTGTTTGGAAGTGAGGAAAACAAGGACATTTTAAGGGCTTTTATAAATTCGATTCTTCCAGAGAAAGAACAGATTGCAAGCCTTGAAATCAAAAATCCGTACAATCTGGCAAGTTATGTTCGCAGTAAGGGAAATATACTTGATATCAAAGCTCAGGCAGCAGACGGGCGATTGTTCGACGTTGAGCTTCAAGTCGGTGAACAGACTTTTTTCGGAAAACGGATCAAATATTATATTGATAAAATGTATGTTGATCAGCTTGAAGTTTCAGGTCTGTACTCGTCTTTAAAAAAAGTAATAGGTGTGGCATTGCTTGATTTCGATTATTTTTCAGATACAAGACATGTTCGCGGCATAACATACAAAGACATTGATACCAACGAGACTTACGATCTTATTAATCTGAGTGATATTTATTTCATTGAATTGCGAAAATTCAAAAAAGAATTAAAAGATATTTCAACCGCGCTTGACCGCTGGATAACTTTTTTAAACAAGGCTCATGAATACGACAAAGATAAGATTCCTCCTGAGTTATCGGTTGATGAAAATGTCGGCAATGCCATAAAAAAACTTGATGTAATGTATCTTTCAAAAGACGAACGAGAAATCTACGAAGCAGAGCAGAAAAAACGCCTCGACTCACTTGAGGAAATAATGACTGCCGAAACAAAAGGCAGAGAAAAAGGCAGAGAAGAAGGTGAAAAGCTTAAAGCAATTGAAATTGCGACGAACCTCATTGCTGCTGGCATGACCAGTGAGCAAATTGCCTTGATCACAGGTCTTGTACCTTCTGAACTCGAAAAAATCGTTGCAGAAAAGCCAGTAAAATAATTTGACTGTATAGGAATTTTCGGTTTAGGTATCAATGCCAGATGCTTCTGGCTGCCAACTTTAATTTTTGTTCCAAAGTCATAAAGAGGTGAGTTGTACCTGAGCTGCATTTTTTATTTTGATCGATAATTCCTGAGAGTATTCCATTGATATTTCTTCTTTGCACTGGTAAGATATATGTGAGATTTGGTCGTCATAATTTGCTGTTTACGGCAAACGAAGGTGTTTTCACTGTAAATTGGAATGATATGTAATAGGAATTTCTATTCAGAGGAATGAAAAATGGCAATTAGAAAACTAGTAAGCTTGGACTGGGCAATAAAAAAACTTCTTCGAAGCAAGGCTAATTTTGAGATTTTAGAAGGTTTTCTTTCTGAATTACTTAAAGATGACGTGAAAATCGTTGACGTTCTCGAAAGCGAAAGTAATCGGGATACAGCTGAAAGTAAGCAGAACAGAACCGATTTGAGTGTCAGAAACAGCAAAGATGAAATTGTCATAATAGAAATACAATTCAACCGGGAATTTGATTTCCTTCAGCGTCTTCTGTTTGGTTCCTCGAAAGTAATTACAGAACACCTGGATAAAGGAAGGGAATTTTCGAAGGTAAAAAAGATTTATTCAATTGGAATTCTGTATTTTGATTTTGGTCAGGGTTCAGACTATGTTTATCACGGCAGAACATCATTTAGAGGAGTATATAAGGACGATGAGCTGCAGCTTACTGCTGTACAAAAAGATCTGTTTAAAAAAGATTCAGCTCACGAAATCTTCCCGGAATACTATCTTTTAAGAATTAACAGCTTCGACGACGTAGCTCGAACTCCTCTCGACGAATGGATTTATTTTCTTAAAAATGAAGAAATTAAAAGTGAATTCAGTGCGAAAGGTCTCCTGAAAGCCAAAGAAGAATTGGATATTCTGAAGCTCTCAGATGAAGAGCGCAAGTCTTATGACCGCTATTCGTATGACCTGCATTTACAAGCAAGCCTTTTCGAATCAAATTATGTGGTTCCCTGGATTCAAGGTCGCAAAGAAGGCCTGGAAGAGGGACGACAAGAGGGACGACAAGAGGGACGACAAGAGGGACGACAAGAGGGACGACAAGAGGGGCGACAAGAAGGACGACAAGAGGGACGCAGCGAAGGCGAATACGTAAAAGCGAGAGAAATTGCACAGAGGCTTTTTGAAAGTAATATGTCAATTGAAAACATTTCATCTATTACAGGTCTTTCGTTGCAGGAACTGGAAAAATTGCGATAGAGCATCTTCAAATACCTGCTTTCACTTATTTATAGCGGTTTCAGGCGAGTGGAAACTATAATCCCTATTGTCTAAATGACATGAATCGGGAATTTGGCATTCTCCGCTGAAATAATATTGTACCCGAATCCAATTTGAGATATGCAGGAAGATATACTGTTACAAAAAGTAATAAATAGATGCAATTATTGTGCTAAAAATCAAGTTGACTTTCGTTTTATCCATGATATACTGAAAGTATAAGTAAGGTTTGGCCCGTTGCACTAATAAGGACGTGAGCTTATGCTGTTGCATTGTTGATAAGTTTGGAGAGAAAAGATGTTTAAAAGATGGTTGAATATTGACAATCGAAAAAGTGCATTGATTGTTGGTCCGAGAAGAAGTGGAAAAACAACTTTCTTAAAGCATGCTTATCCAGATTATAAATATGCTACACTTGATGATCTTGATTATCTTGAATGGGCATCAAAAGACCCTAAGGGCTTTATTTCGAGTCTTGGAAACAAATGCATAATTGATGAAATCCAGCGGGTGCCGAAACTTACTATTGCTGTCAAATATGCTATCGATAATGAAAATGTTCGTATAATAATGACCGGATCAAGCTCCATAGGGCTTCTTGCTTCCTCAGCAGAAACATTAGCAGGAAGAATAAATATCTATTCAATGACGCCAGCCTGCTGGGGGGAAAACATTTCTGTTTTACCTGGGTGAAGAATATTCAGAAATTGACGGAATCAAGATAATTCCAGTTTATTCTCTCTTCAGAGGTACTTAATGCCGTACCCCATGCGCGTTAACTTAAAGACTTCGGAATTACGATTCTGTCATTTCGACAGAAGGGAGAAATCCGGCATTTATGAGATCTCTCACATTCGTTCGAGATGACAAATACCCTAAAGTTAACGCATGTGAGCCAAAGTCCACAGGATTATCATTTGCTGGCGACAGGATAGGCATCTGCTTTTTTATAAATTAAGTGTGTTTGCCCTGCGCCGCGGGTTTTGTTGTTTGAATTTCGAGAGGATTTCTGGTAGACTGAAGTTCGAGATAAATTTGAAAGAGAGTGGCAAGTTGAATATATTGATTGTTGGGAATCTTTATCCGCCGTTTATTTTTGGGGGTTATGAGATTCTTTGCCAGCAGGTTGTTGAAGAGTTTAAGGCAAGAGGACATAATGTACATGTATTAACAAGTGATTATGGACTTGATTTTGCTCCTGCTTCTGTGCAGAATGAAATTGGTATTACACGTTCGCTTCGCCTCACTACTTCGTTTCCGCGACCGGGCGAGAATGTTGGTTTTGTTGATTTCAGGTTGTCTTCTATTCAGCGGATAGCTGCTGAAAACTTCGAACAGACAACGAAGTGTATTTCTGAAATGACCTTTAAACCCGACATCGTATTCTGCTGGTGCCTGAATCGACTCAGTCTGGGACCGGTATTTGCAGCGAAAAAACTTTCAATACCGGCAGCTTATACAATAAATGATGAGCATCCGAAGCAGTTCAGATTTGCAGAAAAACCTTCAGGAATTAGAGAGATTCTGAGATTTCTTGCTGAAAAAATGTTGTACCCTATGGCAACTTTGAGGTATGCAGGGAAATTTCCTGTTACAATAATCAGTAGAGCTCTGAAAAACTCACTTCTCCGACAACAGGTTCCGATTGAACATGCCGAAATAATTTATCAGGGAATTCCAGTCAGTAATATGGCGTTCGAAACAGCGGCACTCAATTCCGGATCAAAATTCAAGGTGTTGTACGCAGGGCAGATTAGTCGTGTCAAAGGTGTTCATACAATTATCAAAGCTCTGGGATCAATCAGAAAGCGGAGTCCGGAATTTGACATTGGTCTTACTATTCTTGGCAGCGGAGTACCTGACTATCGCGCTGAGCTTGAAAAACTTGTACAGGATTACAATCTGCATAATTCAGTTGAATTTAAAGGAAAAGTTGCACACAGCGAAATTGCATATTTTCATCACAGCCACCATTGCTTTGTTTTTTCATCTGAATGGGAAGAACCATTCGGATTGACACATCTTGAGGCGATGGCTTACGGAAATCCTGTCATTTCTACAACTACCGGCGGCTCCGCAGAGTTAATAAAAAATGAAATTAACGCTCTTGCTTACACCGCTGGCAATGCAGAAGAACTCTCTGACAAACTGCTGATTCTGTTTAATAATAACGATTACAGAATGAAACTTGCCCGTTCTGCAAGGAAATACGCCGAAGATTATCATTCCTTAAGTGTTTATGTAAGTAATCTGGAGAAGTTTCTTCATAGAAGATTATAAGCTCGCTTATAAGCGTTTTATTACCTTTTGCAATACTGCTGCCTTACTTGTGTGAATGAAGTTTTATGAAAAAGGAATTCCGCTAATTTGTACAATAGCTTCAAATATTAAGAGTCAGGTGAGAGATTTCGTAGTATGAAGGTCCGAGGTGTCTGATTGCTTCTGAGACTATTCGTTCGTCGCCTTCTATTCCAAGAGCTGAATAGCCCTTTCTGCCACGTTCGCCAAGCTGAAGATCAATTACATTTATGCCGCGTGAGGCCAGTGCGGAAAGAAGTATGAGAAGTACTCCGGCGGTGTTGTCGTGTACAGTAAGAATCATTTGCCGTGATACCACTATTGGAAGCTCAACTCCATCCATTTCCCTCAGATAAATATTGCCCTTTTTCAGGGGAGGCTTTTGAAGATGATGCCCGAATTGAATTGTAAAAAACATGTCTTTTGAACTTCCTTGTACAAAATCAATTGCATCTTTTATTCTTGATTCTTCTCCTGAGACGCTCAAGAAAGCTGTAGCGGTACCATCACCATTTGAATTGAGAAATGCAGTTTCAACATTTATTTCCTCTGAAGCGAGTGAATTGAAAAGTATTGAAAGAATGCCCGGTTTATCAAGGTGCCATGAATAAATTCCCCAGGCGTAACTGCTGCTGGTTTCAGGTGGAAGCAGGCTCAGGGTGAGGGATTTTCCATTTCGCCGTATTCTCATGGAATCGCTTTCATCCATTTCTGCTGAACCAATGTGATCTGGAATGAACTTTCTGAACATTCCGCCGAACGAAAATTGTGGAATCCCTTTTCTGTCTTCTTTAATGAATCGTCTATTGAGCATTTCAATTCCGAGATTTAGAACACTGTATGCTTTAATATCAGATTTATCATTGCAGAGAGGGCGTTTTTCGGGAATCAGTTTTGAAAAGCTGACATACTGAGTATATCCTGCGTCCAATGCAAAGACTATTCCCTCGCCATAGTTTGAACCCAGATTATCTATGTGGTGACAGTCTGTGCCAATTGCTATCGGAATATTCAGTTTCCGGGCATGTTTCAGAATCTGCATTGACGGATATATTCCGCATTTTTTCTGGATTCCGGCCAGATTTAAATCAAGTGCCAGATTAAAATCACTTATCATTTCGAGTAAAAGTTTCATCCGACGTGCCACTGGATGTTGAGTTGAATCGAAATTAAAGAAATCTTCCGGAGGCATAAAATATAGTTTCGGCAAATCAATATGTCCGACAACCTGAATCATATTTCTGGAAGAGTCAATCATTTCTGCTACTTCGTTTATATAGGAAATCCAGTATTCTTCGATGCTTCCGCGAAGTTTCAACAGCTTTTCGGCCTCTTCACGCGAACCGTCATAAGGAATTGCTTCTCGTGAAAAGTGAACACTTCCAATAATAAAATCAGCATCTGGAACCTGCAGAATGCTTGAGCGGTTCCATTGCATGCCAAGCCCTGATCCAAGCCATTCCAGTTCGATTCCAAAACGGATATTGATTTGATTTGAATATTTTTCTTTAAGCTGCTGAATCTTTCCGGCATAACTGTTGTATGCGGCATAACCGCGTATAAACTTGATTTCAGTGTCTGATTCAGCAATGTAGCGATATCGTGTCAGCCTCGGAGTATGTATTACAAAAGAAACGGCAGGGTAATTTCGTGAGATGGCTATTTCTGTGATGCGCTCAATATCATCAACACCATGTTTTACATGATCGTTATCGGTTCCAACATGAATTCCGTGAGTTTCCCATGGTATTACAAAATCAGTTTTCATTATATTTTCAGAAATCAATTTTAAATGGCGCCACGGTCATTGCAATTCCGAGAATTAAGCTCGTCAATGTGCTTGAAACAAACATCGGGAAAATACATAGTCCTATTCCGCATAAGAGGAAAAGTGCTTTTGCCTGTTTTTTCCCGAAAAGGAAATAACCAGCTCCGATTGAGCCCCAGAGCATGCTCAGCATAAGTGAAGTTCCATCCCAACCGGCTTCTGGGGTTTCTTTCGGAAGTTCTGTCATCTTTTCATCCAGAATTTTAGTGGCTTTTTCCATTTGCCCCATATAACTCATTTCATCTGCTTCTTTTTTCATGTTCTTTTCGTCTTTTCGAGTTAAAGCCGAAGAATATCCGGGGAAAAGAAGGATAAACAAAAGCAGTGTAGATAAATAACTATTCATATTTTTCATAATCCAGCTCCTGATGATTTGTTCTGGCAAAATCTTGCTGTCATTTCGATCGAAGGGAAAGGGAAATTAAAAACGGCCTTAAGAAAATCGGAAATTTCTTCGTTCGTCCGAGATGACACGGAATCCACCCAACCCAGCCAGAATTATCTCACAATATCTAAAATATCTTGTATTACTTGCCACGCATTGTATTGAAATCCGATCTATTCGTCAAGTAAATTGACATAAATTCAGCTATTATCTGTCAAAATTTATTGAAATATCATAAATCCTGATCTGTGCATTATTAGTCTTCGGCCTTACGATGGCTAATCGCCATCGCTCACCCGAACTGTCGCACGAGCAGGAATGTGCCGTGAACGACCCATTCTGCATAGTTTGGCGCTGGGATAAATATGTTGGAAGGCGTGAGTAGATAACAACTTTTGAAGACATCATTACGACACATATGCGCTAGGAAGTTTGAAATTATTCTTTGAAAAGCCGTATGTATAATTGTTTTGAATTTTATGGGTAATTGCTGACAAAAATTTGACATAAATTGACAAAAATTCAATTTTTTTCAACAGATTGGAGTTTTTTTCCGTTGACGCAAAGTACATGTTTTCTGAAAAATAATATATTCTTCAGAAGAAAATGTAAAATCATAGGAGGGAATCAATACGATGCGTTATTTTTGCTTTATCCTGGTGTTTTTGTTAACCGCGCTTTGTTGTTCTGCGCAGACTCTTGCTCAACCGGATTTTGCTCGTCTGGAACTCGAAAGAGCTTCTATTTCAGGGTTTGATAAACCCCAATGGATTGATGCCACGTCGATTTTCCATGATATGGCAGTCGAAGCTGCTGACAAGTTCGAAAAGATTACCGGAAAGCCGAAAAAAGACGGCGTTCCTATCGGCGGAGAAGAAGAATTCTGGGCAATGAATGTTGCTACAAAGCAATTTGAAAGAGTCACTGCCGTTCTTCGTAAGATCAGCAATAACAGCTATCTTTACGTAGAAAAGGGTCAGGAAGTCGAAGAAGATGTTCTTAATGGAATCGCTCAGAAGTTTGATGAAGTGATCTATCCAAAAGACAGATTCTATTTCGGCAGCGAACCAAAACCCGGAATTGATGGCGACAACAGAGTTACAATTCTTATGCTGGATATCAAGGACGGCTGGGAACCCGGAAAAGGTTATGTTGGCGGATATTTCTTCCCGTTGAATGAATATTCCACAAAAGATTTCGCTCAGAGTAACGAACGTGAGATGGTCTACCTTGATATGTATCCGTCTGATCCGAAAGATCCGGAATATCTTGGCGTCGTTGCACACGAATTTCAACACCTGATTCATTGGAACAACGATCCAAAGGAAGACAAGTGGATAAATGAAGGCTGTTCACAGTTGTCATTCAATGTCTGCGGTTATCCTCATCCTGGACAGATCATGGCTTTCGCTCAGAATCCTGATCACAACCTTGCCAAATGGGACAACACCGTAGATGGTTATGGCGCAGTCTACCTTTTCTTCTATTACATGACACAGAAATATCAGCCCCTCTCAGGCGTGCTTTCAAAAGAAATAGTTCTTGATCAGGGAAAGAGCATTGAAGGATTAAATTCAGCGCTCAATAAAGTTGGTATCACTGTAGATTTCAAGAAATTATTCTCTGATTGGATCGTTGCAAATATCGTTTCTGATCCTTCAATTAATAACGGAAAATATGGTTATGACCAGACTCTTCCCGTAAAAGTCCTTTCAAAGACCATTGCTGCAGAAACAACTGCTGCTCCGGTTAAAGAAGCCGTTCAGGGCTGGAGTGCTGATTATTTCCAGGCCACAACAGAATCATTCTGGAAGCCGGCTAACCCGACACTGGCTGATGTAGTTGAAATTTCAAAGCCCGGTCTTGGCGCAGTCATCTGGACTCTTGATGATGGCAAAATTCCGCCTCAATCTTTCTGGCCCCCGCAGACACGCCAGCTTTCTTCTGGAAAAGCTCTTATGACCAAAATACCGGCTGGAAGCAATATGTTCAAAGTCGGTCCGTTTACAGCATTTCCGGCTGAAAAACTCAGTCTTTCACTGTACAACAGTGATTTCATTCCGATAGATCACGCTCAGGTAAAGCTTGAAAAAGATAATGCCAGCATTTCTCCGAAATCTGGAAAATTCGCTTTCTCAATCAAAGGCAAAAAGTCTAAAGGCACTGTCGAAGTTAAACTTGTTACCTATTCTGCAGCAAACTCAGCTCCGATCATTACTCCGGTTGCTCTTGATGCCGATAACAGCGGAACCTGTGAAGTTGCAAATTTTGGAACAGACGTAAAACGTGCTGTTCTCATCGTTGGAAACCTCGCTGACAAAGATTTCGAGTATGAACTTTCAACCGTTTTCACACCAGCTCAGCCGGCACTTGCTCAGCTGATCGACGGTCTGGTCAGAGGCCAGGAATTGATGGACATCATGAAACCTCAGATGGCAAACAATTCAGAGCTTCTTGGAAATCTTTATACTTCAGTAATTCAGGAATACAGCGATCTCGTAAAAAATGCAGTTTCAAGACTTGATCCGACTGAAAATACCGAAGCAGCAGCCGAGTATGAAACACTGTCAAATCTTCCGAGAAATCCTGCGCTTCAGCCGCTTCTGAAGGTTCTCTCAGAAAAAGCCTCTTTTGGTGCACAGCATGGACAGAAATGGTCTTCAGAAATCACTGAAACAATCAACACAATCATTTCTGAAAGCGATTCAGTAGAATCAGTATCAGCATCAAATGAACCGGCGTTGTCGATGTCAGTACGCGATGACGATGGTGATACTTCCCACACAAATCTGATTTATCTCTGCAACAAGAAAGCTGAGTTGATCAATCTTCTGACAAATCTTAAAATTGATCCGAAGTTCCTTGAAGGCGAAATTATTAAAATGTACAAACTCTTGCAGCTTCAGTTGAATCTGCCGAACATTCCATTGCCGAATGGTCTTGCGCTCGTTAATTACAAAGAAGAATCAGCAAAGAAATACATTGAAGGTCTTCTTGCCAATGGAGCAACCGATCAGCAGAAGGAATCACTCAAGAGACTTACTGTAGCTGAAGAGCTCACAGAAAGACTTTACAATGATAACCTTACAATGGCTGAAGATTTTGGACTTTGCCTCTATGATACTGCACGTCTTGTTTTGAGTGCAAGAGCGACTCTGCTTTCAGTAGCATCTGGTCTTTCAAATGTTCCGGGCGCTGGTCCGCTGATTAAGAAAGTTATCAATCAGATCATCGGAAAAGCACTTGGAATAGTTGTCAGAGCAACCAACCTGATGGCAGTAAAACTTAAATCTCCGTACAATACCATTGTTCCGATTGCAGTACAGCTCGGCGCAAGTGTTGCGGCAAAAGCTCTCAAAGTTCAGCTTGATGAGAAAGACTCCTGGATAAAACCATGGGCAGCAAAGACTGTTGCCAAGTATGTATTTGCAAGCGTTCCGAAATTTGGATATGTTGCAATGACACAGGATTCAGTTGATGCCGGCGTTCCGATGGCTATCGAAAACAATTTCGGTGGCGATTATAACACCGCTGTAAAGACTGTTCTTGATGACGGAAATCCACAGGCTTTCACATCTGTTTATGAGAATTTTGCAAACAATCTGAATGTTGTTCACAACAAAACAGGTAAGGAAGTTGAATATTCCAAGATTGCAAAAGCTGTTGCACAGATTGCAGCTTATGCAACTCTCATTGATCCGACTAATATCAGCAAAGTTGTTGGCGTTCTCGCTGTAACAGTCTCTGGTGGTGCATTGACTCATGGAATGATCAATTCTCTGACAACTTTCTACAAAACTCCTGCTATTCTTGCACAGGGTGTTCAGAAAGCGTTCCACCCGGAACGAGCTGTTGAAGCATCTGAAATGACTGTTAACAGAATTCCGGCAGCCGATGTCAGAATGGAATCATCAGTAAAAGGACTTACAAGTTTCTACAGTGATTATCAGAAGCTCATTTCAAGAGTCAAGGAAGCATATCAGGCGTCTAAGGTTCAGGAAATTGCTAATCTGGCTGTTGAGATGGTCGCTTTCGAAGAAGCTATTGAAGCAGACGAAAAAGCAGTATCAGACGAATGTGATTCTCTGCTCGCAGGTTCTAAGAGCGAGAAATACCTTGATTCACTGAATGAGACTTCAGTAAAGTGCGACATGGCACGTATGGATGTTCTCGGTTCGATGATTCAGGCTATTATGGGAAAAATGCCCGATGCATCATTCGTTCAGAAGGCTGACAACGCAGCCCTTCTCATGAACCAGAAGATGGATCAGGTAAGCAACGCAATCAGCAAATCAGACGGTGAAATTGCACCTAAGGTTTCTATTGTACAGACCACTGTAACAAAAGTCAGCGCCGGATGGCGTGTCAAATCAGTTGTTAAACTGATTTCTTCAAAACCTTCTACCGTTGCATTTACTCTCTATGGCGCTGCTGATACAAGCATCTATTCAGCTCCGTCAAAGAAAGTTCTGTATCCGAACGAGAAAGTTGCTGTAGAATGGCTTATCTCTGGAAATTCAAATTCTTCAGATATGCCGGTTACTATTTCTGCAGAATCAGACGATCACATTCCTGCTATTGATTTTACAATTCTCAACTGATCGTTAAGTTCCCCGTATCGCCGGTCTGAGGCAGTTATAACGCTTCAGACCGGCGATTTTTAAAAAGACTTACTTTTTTTTCATTTTTCGGTTAAAATGAATGATAACGGTTAAACTTGTTGTTCATATTATCGGGGGAACATTATGGCAAACTTTATGAAAACTGTCAGAATAATTTTTGTGCTGATATTGCTTCTTTTTCAGGTAAGTGATGTAATTGCTGCAGACAAACCGAAGAAAAATGAGCCGCCCCGTGTTATACCTTACGATGAAAATCTTTCGATTAAGCTGAATCCGAATTTCTGGGTGTTGACTTCTACTGAATCAGCTGAGATCGACCTTGAAAAAGATGGAGAAATTAAGTTTCAGACTGAAGATGCAGTTTATCAGGGCTACAGAACAGTCAAAAGAAACGTAAAACTTGTCTGGATATATCTCAGGCGTCTCCTTCAAAATCTTGGAATAAATATAATAACAAGAAAGCCTGTCTCAACAGGAGTTACAACAGGCATTGCAACAGGAAACAGCACTGGAACAGCAGTGACTGGAACAACCACAACCTCAACAACGGTTTCGGGTTCAAATTATGCAGAGATAGTGCGTTTGAAATCTGATATGTACAACAGATTCGGAATCCGAGCCATGGACGGAGACGGTGCATCCTGGTCAAAGCGGCAACTCGAAGAAGCGATAAAAGTATTTTCAACTTTGCCGGCGTCATTCGGAAATTGTACAAAGAATATTCAGCGCGATTCGATGTATAAGAGAGCATCTGTTCTTGGATATGTGAAGATGGGTACTCCGACTGTGCATGTAATGAACAGTGCCTGCTTTGACGGAACTTTTCAGGGTACTCTTGTTCATGAAATGGTACACTGTTTTCAAAGCAGTAACCCGGCAGTTGCTCAAGCCTGGAAAAATCAGTTCTGGCCGAATGGAACCAAAGCGACTCCGCCTTCTGTTACATCTTATGGTAACAGTGAATATCTCGAAGACATGGCAGAATCAGTAAGAATTTACTGGCAGAAGGGTTCAAAAATGAAACAGACTCAGCCTGCCAGATATGAATTTATTAGAAAATACGTTCTCGAAAATCATGAATACTGAATCTCTGAGACTATTTTTTGCGGTAGAAACCCCCGACGATGTAAAAAAGGAATTTTCAGCAATTTCGAAGAGTTTTGGCTCTCTGTGGCGCCCTGTTAGCCCACATCAGCTACATATTACGCTGGCTTTCATGGGTGAAGTGCCAGAGGCGCAGCTCAACAGAGTTCTTGACGCCGGAAATTCTGCAGCAGCCGTGTTTTCTTCGTTTGATCTTGAACTGAAAGATATTGGATATTTTCCCGATAATAAGCGACCGGGAATTTTGTTTTCTCATGTTCATTCTGATGGGACACTCAGTCTTCTAGCTGAGAATCTTTCCAGAAGTTTAAGCGACTTGGCTGATAAAAAAAGCTTCAAACCACATCTGACTATCGCACGAAACAGAGATCGGGCAGGTAATCAGCTTAATTTGTCTTTCAAAGCCTCATGGCATGTAAATAGCTTTGTACTTTTCAAAAGTACCTTTCAGCAATCATCTGTCAGGCACGACATAGTGAAACGGTTTGAATTAAAATAATTGTCTCAAATTGTTGTTGCAGGGGCTTGATTTATCAAGCCCGGGCAGGTTTACAAATTAATTTTGATTGGTATAAGAAGGAGCTGAGAGAGGATCTTTCTTTGCTTTTCCGGCATGTGGATTTACAAAACTGTGACACCTGTATTTCACCGAACATCCTGAGTTGCAGTGTCCGCAGCCTTTCCCCTGGCCATTAATGATTCGCAGTAAAGATCTTACAAACAGCGTGAATACCCACATGAAAATTCCCCATACAATTATGGCTTCCAGCATAATGATTTCTCCTTTTCAGATTCCAATTTTAAAAAAACTTCCTGTCTGGTAAACAAACAGAGTGATTACATAAGCAAGCAATGTGAGCCCACCCATCTGGAGGAAAGCGATTTTCCAGGAGTTGCTTTCACGTTTTGTAACGGCTATTGTTGCAGCGCATGGAGTGCTTATAAGGCAAAAAAGCATGATGCAAAATCCGGCTAGAGGCGAATAGTTTTTCTGGAGCTGCGTTCTAAGAGATTCAGTCGATTCGTCCGATTCTCCCAGTGAATATACTATTCCCAGTTGTGCGACAAAAACTTCCTTGGCAGCTAATGCTCCTATGAGAGCTGTTCCGATTTTCCAGTCGAAACCCAGCGGTTGCAGGAGAGGTTCCATTGCATGTCCAAGCCTTCCAGCAAGTGAGAAACTTATTTTTTCGGACCTTTTTGAGGCTTCAAGTCCTGCTACTTTTATTTGAAAAGCTGGTTCAATCTGGTCGAGAAAGACGAGTGCAGTTTCAAATACTTCAGGGTCAGCATTCCGGAGAGTTTTCATCTGAGTGTCTCGATTTCTTATCATTGTTGAATATCCAGTTTGACTTTCGTTTAATTGTTTATCTGAAGTGCTTTTCAGAAAAGAAGTTCTGATTGAAGTTATTTTTTCTCGCATATCAAGAAAAGCAGAGAGGTTTTTTCCGTAAGGTTTTTTCTGTAGCTCAACTATGGCAAGATTTCTTTCTCTCTCAGCATTAGAAAATCCCGGTTCGTGTCTGCGAAATTTATTCTGAGCAGAATTCATGTCAATATCAAGCTGTAAGGCCTGAACAAGGAGATTCGATTCTGAAGGTAGCCCCAATTTGGTGTTCAGCATGCTGCATTCATTTATAAATGCTCTTCGAGATGCTTCCAATTCAGCCTCGTAATTTATGTCAAAATTGATTTTGTGGGGATAGTTGCTCATAGTCCATAAAAGAATGGAGATTCCAAGAATGACGGTGCCCGCTTTTTGAAGATAGAGCCAGCTTCTTTCCCACATGTGTATTATTACGTTTCTGGCAGTAGGCATTCGATATGGAGGGAGTTCCATTACAAAAGTTACCGGATCACCTTTAAAGACAGTTGATCTTAGAAGCTTGGCTGCTACAATCGCCAGGATGATTCCTGTGAGATATATTGAGAAGAGTATATAACCTTGCCAGGCGGGAGGAAAGAACGCTGGAATTATTAGCGCATAGATTGGAAATCTTGCTCCACAACTTATCAATGGCAGAACTACCATTGTGGTCAGGCGATCTTGGAGATTATCAAGAGTTCTGGTTGCCATTATTGCAGGAACTGAACAGCCGAATCCCAGCAGCATCGGAATGAAGCTTTTTCCGTGAAGTCCAATTTGATGCATCATGCGGTCCATTATGAAGGCTGCCCTCGCCATATAACCGGAATCTTCCAGAATTGCTATTGCAAGAAAAAGAAGGAGAATGTTTGGAAGAAAGACGATTACACCGCCCACTCCTCCGATAATTCCTTCAGTAAGAAGTGCCCTGAGATCGCTCGTTGATCCTCTCGGCCAGAATGTATTAATAGAAGTCCCAAGCCAGGTGAAGCCGCTTTCGATCCAGCCCATGGGTGGTTCACCCAGAGTGAATGTTAGCTGAAAAACAATGTACATCATTCCGAGAAAGATTGGCAGTCCGAGGATACGATGTGTAAGAATTGAATCAATACGGTCAGAAATTGTGTGACGTATTTCAATTGTTGAACGGACCGATTCGCGGCAGGCTGCGTTGATGAAGGCATATCTAACGCCTGCAAAGGCAGTTTCAGGAGGCTCATTCAGGCACTGTTCAAGGCAAAATGCGCATTTTTTTACTTCATCAAGCAGTTCAGGCGAATTGATTTTTGCCATTACATCCATGTCGTGTTCGAGAAGCTTTATTGTTATCCAGCGGGAATCACTGAGTGAATTGAGGGGCATGAAGTTTTTGACCAGCGTTTCAATCCGGGATACCTCTTCTTCAATTTCTTTACCATAATGAATTACTGGGCTGGTTTGCCTGGAATTTTTTCCTTCAGCTGCTTTACGGACTGCTGCAGCAAGGAGTTCATCCATATTCCAGCCTTTGCTTCCTATTGTTGGAACAATTGGCGCGTTGAATTTTTGTGAGAGTTTCTCATAATCAAACTCGTAGCCGCGATCTTTTGCTTCATCGCTCATGTTGAAAGCCAATACAAGCGGAGTTCCAAGTTCCATAAGCTGAACAGTCAGGTAAAGATTTCTCTCTAGATTTGACGAATCAATTATGTTGACTATTACATCGGGTTTTTCATCAAGTATGAAGTTCCTTGTAACCACTTCTTCCGCGGAGTAGGCCGTCAGGCTGTAAGTTCCTGGAAGATCAATGATTTGCATTTCGATATTGTTGTAATGGCGAATCCCTTCTTTCCGTTCAACAGTAACACCAGGATAGTTTCCTACGTGTTGCCGGGATCCTGTCAAATTGTTAAAAATAGTGGTTTTCCCGGAATTTGGGTTTCCTGCCAGTGCAACTACAAGTTTTTTACTCATTACAAATAAAACTCCTTTTAGGTATTACATAATAAATTCGTTTAAGCGTAAAAATTTAGGCATAACGAAACTTTATTCCAAAAAAAAATCAGGACACCATTACGGAAAGAGCTGTAGAATGGCCAAGCATAAGCCTGCTGCCTTTGACATCAATAATCAGCGGGCCGTGATTTGTTTTTCGCAACACTTCAATTTCTGTTCCGGGAATCATTCCCATTGCAGCAAGACGCCCCTGAATACCATGATTACCCATAACAGAAATTATTCTGACTTTCTTCCCAGCTTCCACAACTGTTAATGGCATTTTTAAACCTCCTATAATTCTATTTTATCAATTCAACCTGGATTTCTTCCGCCTCTTCTTTCCTAAGGGATAGATGATATCCTTTGATTTTGATTTCGATCGGGTCACCCATTGGTGCAATTCGTTCCATTTCAACAATTGAACCTGTTACTATCCCCATTTCTACCAATCGCCTGCCTGTTTGTCCCTTGTTCATTTTTTTTGTTATAATTCCGCGCTGGCCTGGTTTCATGTCTTTTAGAGGCAATTTTGGAAGTAATTCCTGCTTTTTCTGCAGCTTTTGCTTTTTGAGCTCCTCAAGCGTCTGGGTTATGCATTGTTCGCAATTGTCTTTTGCGCCAGCATGATCGCAGTTGTGACTGAATCCTGTGATCCACTTCGAACCACCTTTGGGGCAGACGTCAATGAACTCGGCAAATTGAATAAATCGCTCCAGAACCAGCCTTGGAATGGAATGTTCCATCAGGCAGGCAGCTTCATCGCCTTCTTTTTCAGGAAGGGCGAGCACTTTGACAAAAAAATCTCGAAGAGTTTCATGTCTTCTTATGACATCTTTTGCCATGTCAGTTCCAGAAACGGTCAAGGTAATAATATCGTATGGAGCATAGTTGATTAATCCACGGTCTGAAAGCGATCGAAGGGCGCCGGTAACCGATGAATTGGCAACCTTCATGTGTTTGGCGATGTCTTTGGGTTTGACTGCCTGTCTTTGAGCAATGATGTGGAATATCGTTTCGAGATAGTCTTCCAGACTGGCTGTCAATGTTTCGCTATATACCATATTTTACCCCGCATTAAAAAAAGTTTAGTCTTACCTAAAAATATATGTTAAAACGAATGTTTTGTCAACCTGTTATTTTTTCCTTGTTCTTTTGCCCTTTTGCCCAGTTCAAAAGATGCGAAAGTTGCTTTAATTTCTCTGAAATCTTTTGTTGTTTGATACTGACAACTATTTTTTGGGGAAGATTACTTGGCTTGTTTTTCATTTCGATAGAGTGTAGAATGAAAGAGTGAATAATTCAGGGGCTATCATCCCGCCCAGTCAAAAATGGCAAAATTTCTGAACAACCTAAGGACGCAAACTCTTAAATAATGGGACAAATAAGCATGTTAACTTTTGGGTGGGCTGTCATCTCGAACGAAGGTGAGAGATTTCCGCAATGCAAGATTTCTCCCTTCGGTCGAAATGACAGAATAAAATGACCCTTTAATTAAATTTTGTTGTGCTAAGCAGCGAAGCAGATTTTTTTGTCTGTGGTTTGTAATAGAATTGCTTATTGGAGGTAATTATCTTTGGCAAAAGACGTTCCTTTCAGAGAAGTCGTTTTTTTTATATTCTTTCTGGTATTAAGCATGGTTTATGGAGAAAAAACTAGTATGGAATTTAACAAACTCACCGCGGACGAAGAGAGAGTTATTGTCAATAAGGGAACCGAAGCACCTTTTTCTGGAAAATACTATAAACACGTGGAATCAGGTGTTTATATCTGTAAACGTTGTAATTCTCCATTGTACAATTCGGAAGACAAGTTCGAATCGGGCTGTGGATGGCCGAGTTTCGATGATGAAATCCCGGGAGCCATTACAAGAATTCCTGATGCCGACGGCTCGCGCACTGAGATTGTCTGTTCTTCATGCAAAGCCCACCTTGGACATGTATTTACGGGCGAAAGAATGACTGAAAAAAATGTACGACATTGCGTTAATTCAATTTCCTTGAACTTTTCTCCAGTTTCAAACAAAGAAAAAACCGAAACAGCATATTTTGCCGGTGGCTGCTTCTGGGGCGTTGAACACTACTTTCTGAAAGAGAATGGAGTTCTTGCGACAAATGTCGGGTACATGGGCGGACATTCTCAGAATCCAACTTATAAAGAGGTTTGCAGCGGTCAAACCGGACACATTGAAACAACTGAAGTTATTTTCGATCCTTCAAAAACAGATTTTGAAAAACTTGCACGCCTTTTCTTTGAAATACATGATCCGACACAAATCGACGGTCAGGGACCAGATCTTGGAAACCAGTACAAGTCAGCAATCTTTTTTCTGAACGAAAAACAGCAGGTTATCTCAGAGAAGCTGATCAAACTTCTTGAACAGAACGGATTCAAACCAGTCACAATCCTTAAAAAAGCCGATAAATTCTGGAAAGCAGAAGATTATCACCAGCAGTATTACGAACATACCGGCAAGAAACCTTATTGCCATTCCTACAAAAAAAGATTTTAATAACAAGGTATTGGAGCCTGTTGAATATGAAAATAGCTGGCAAAGCATTCGTTAATTACGCAACAAGCTCTTTCGTATAAAATCAGATGGAGAATATTCCACAAGTTATTTATTGAGGGAGCCGGTAACATTGGAAGTTCGTGGCCCTTAACAACTTATTTTAAAAGGTTGAAATAGTAACAATAGAATATGCGTTTGCTGGAATAATTGCATTATAAATAATGCAATTATTGACATTTAGCCAAAAACGCATTATATATAATACATGAACTTGAGTGAGATAGGAATAGCTATTCGAACTGCCCGGAAGAAGACGCGAATGACCCAGGATGAACTCGGGCGGATTCTTGGCATGAGTCGCGCAACGATTTCCGGAATCGAGACTGGCAATATCAACGAAATCGGAATTCGCAAAATCATTGCCCTTCTGGCTGTCCTGGGACTGGAACTCTTCGTGGGTCAGAAGCAGAGGTATCCGACTCTCCAGCAATTGCGACGGGAAAATCATGAAAAGAAGCAGCGTTAATGTTTTCGTTTCGGGAGCACGGGCAGGAATCATTTCGCGTAGTGGACTCGAAGACGACACATTCCTGTTCTCTTATGATGGAGACTGCCCGGAAAGCCATGCTGTTTCCTTGACCATGCCCGTCGTATCAGATCAGTATGATTCTATGAATACCATTCATCCGGTTTTTGAAATGAACCTTCCGGAAGGTTTTCTGCGAAAGAAGTTGGAGTTGATGTTTTCCAAGGTGATGAAACACTTCGACTCCCTGTCTTTGCTGGAGATCGTTGGAAAATCACAGATCGGAAGATTGCGGTTTTCATCTGAGGATTCCATTTTGGGGGAAGTTCCCGCTCAGAACATCAAGAGTCTCTTGTCATACAAAGGCACGGAGGATTTGTTTGAGGATCTTGTGAATCGCTTCGCCACTTCTTCCGGCATTTCAGGTGTTCAGCCGAAAGTTCTGATCAGGAGCGAGGTTGCCGGGATCGGCAGAATCACTGACAAAGGCGCAACCCATATCGTAAAAAGCTTCGATCCCAGGGAATACCCGGAACTTGCCGCCAACGAATTTTTTTCGATGGCCGCCGCGCGATATTCAGGGCTGGAAACTGCTCAGACGAGGTTGTCCCTAAACCGCAAACTTCTTATCGTGAAACGCTTTGATCGAGAGAAAAATGGTGCCTGGCTGGGTTTTGAGGACTTTTGCGTTTTGAGCGGGATGCGTTCCGATGGCCGGTATTTGTCATCTTATGAACGGTTGGCGCAGCAAATTTCGAGATATGTGTCACCACAACATTTGTTGAATTCCCTCGAACAATTTTTCGGTGCCATTGTTCTTGCATGTGGCATTCGAAATGGTGATGCCCATCTGAAGAACTTTGGCGTCTTGTACCGGACGCCCGAGAAAACGGTGCGTCTGGCACCCGTATATGACATGCTTTCGACGAAACTCTATTTTCCGCATGATGTTCTAGCTTTGGAACTCAATGGAAGCAAAAACTTTCCTTCGAGAGAGCAGTTGATCAGGTTTGGACGACAAGCCTGCGGCTTGTCTTCTAGAAAAACACAGGAAATTATCGAAAATGTAACATCGGGAATTGATCAGGCGACCAAAGAATTGCGGAATTTCTCCGAAAAGAACAAAACCTCAAGGAAATTTGCTGACCGACTGATCGGAATCTATTCCGAAGGCCGCGAATCCATCGCGAAAGGCGCTTGATTATGCAATATAAAACGATGAATGGCGAAAGCGCCTGCTGATGCAACTAATACTCTCTTAGTCTCATGTACAATAGACAAAACAACTTTTCTAATTTTTGAAAAAGGTAGTATTTTGCTGTCGTCTCGACCGAAGTGAGAAATCTTCGCAGGATTTGAGATTTCTCACTTCGATCGAAATGATAGCAATGAGCTTGCAGTTTCCCCGAATTATTGAGTAGTTGCAAAGAATCGATCGATTATCAGTGTGAGTGGATATTTTCAAATTTTCTGGCGGTTTTGATTTGTTTAAATAATCCGCTTAGTACAAGGTCCTTTGAGTAACGGTTCATTAATGAATTAAATTCGGCTTCGTTAAGAGATTTTGCTTTCTCAATCAAATAATGTTCCATTGGCTCAGCAAGCGGAGAAACGGCTGGATTGTTATTTAAGGATTTTTCCTTTTCGAGGGCTGATTGATAACCTGAAATCAGGTTTTCAAAGGAAGTGGTCTCAAGTATTCTGGAAATACAGGCAAAGGCGTCAATTCTTCCGGAACCAAACATCTTGTCTTTTCCTTTTTCGCCAAGATCAACTGAGCTCTCTTCAGCGATTTGGCGAATCTCGCTGATTGAAAGTTTCGGATTTGCCTGAAGCATAAGGGCTGTCAATCCTGTAACATGCGGGCAAGCCATTGATGTGCCGCTCTTTTTTGTTAATCCTCCGCCTCTTGCACATGAAATAATATCTTCCCCGGGAGCGGAAATATCGGGTTTCATGTAAGTGACTACATCCCACACAGATGGTCCTTGACTGCTGAAATATGCTAAATTGTCATCGCTCTTTGTTGCTCCAACGGTCCAGGTGTTTACGAAGCATGCTGGAACATAGATTTTTCCTTTTGGTCCATCATTTCCTGCCGCAAAAATTGAAAGTATTCCCATTGAAGTCCAATTATTTACTACATCAAGAAAGAGTTTCTCGACTGGATCGCTTCCTTCGTGTGTTGCGTCACAATTCCAGGAGTTGCTGACCATCCCAGGAAAATCGTTGGTATCAGGATTTCCATCCGGGTCCATCATCCACTGCATGGCTTTAAGCAGCCCTTCATGGGTATAACTGCCATCTCTGGCAAATCCCTTGGCGGCAATCAGATTTGCACCAGGAGCAATGCCAATACCGCCTGAAGCACAAATGGTGCCTGCTGTGTGAGTTCCGTGCCCATGATCGTCATAGGCTTCGGTCTGGGGAGCAGCGGTAAAATCTTTGAAAGCAATGACTCTTCCGGCAAGCAGAACATGTTTTGCATCAACTCCAGAATCGATTAGTCCGACAACCACACCGCTTCCATCTATTTTGTACTTTTCCCAGACTTCTGGTGCTTTGACTTTACTTATTCCCCATGAAGAATCCGGTTCCGGTGTTGGTTGCGGCCATGGCCAGGGCCATCTCATCGAAAAAGTTTCGGAGTTCGGGTTGTCAAAATCATATTTCCGATAAGTAACAGGAAGAACAGTTTCGACGTTTTCAAGAACCGCAATTTTTTTGATCTGTTCGTCTGTTGCAGTAATTGCCACGGCATTTGCAGCCCACAGCAAATCTTGATCTTGAGTAACAGAAAGAGATCTGGTTAACTTCAAATTCTTGTCGAGTTGTGCCTTCAGATTATGAATAACCTGTGATGGATTTCCATGAGTTCGCAAGGTAACTGAAGAATCGTTGCGAAATTTGACAATCCAGCGATTAACCGGATTTTCAAGTCCAAAACAAGAAACATTGGATAGAAAAATAACAGCAGCCAGTGAGAACCATGTACTATGCTTTTTTTGCATCTGACTAATTGCCTCCAGAAATATTTTGTGTGCCGCCAGAATTTTGGAAAATTCAGGATCTGAATACATACGCTCGCAATCATTCTTTTGTTACAGGAAAATTAATTAGTGTTCCAGGCGGACAGTTACAGCGAGATGCAGTAGTTACAAATAAAACTACCGTATCACCATTTTACATGAGCCAATACGAGATTACTCAAGCTCAATTCGTTGCTGTGACTAACCTTTCAAATACCAGTTATTTCACAAGTGTTACCAACGGTCCAGTTGAAAGAGTAAATTGGTACCACGCTCTTGTCTTTTGTAATAATTTGAGCATCAAAGAGGGCTTGACACCGGTTTATTCAGTAAGCGGCAGAACGAATCCAGCAAATTGGTCAACTGTACCGACAAGCTTTCATACCACTTGGAATGCTGCAATTTGTGACTGGACAGCCAATGGCTATCGCCTTCCCACAGAAGCTGAATGGCAATGGGCTGCCATGGGCGCAACAGACAGCCGAAGTAAAGGCTTTGCCGGAAGCACAGGAAGCAATAATATAGACGATTATGTCTGGTATACTACTAACTCCGCAGCCACGACAAAGACCGTCGGAACAAAACTTCCGAATGAGCTGGGTATCTACGACATGAGTGGAAACGTTTGGGAATGGTGCTGGGATTGGTATGGAGATTACCCTGTAGGTGAACTTGTAAGACCAACTGGAGCATTGTCTGGAACCAATCGAGTTCAGCGCGGTGGTAGCTGGGCTGCCGCTCCTGATGTCGTTGATGTTGCTGAGCGCAACCATGATGACCCGTCCAGTTCAGGGAACAGCATTGGTTTGAGAATTGTTCGATCCAATACAACTCCATCCAGCGTATGGTCGCCATGGGTTCCGGCATAGATACCGGCAGCCTGGTCAGAGATATGATAATTGATAATTCTGATAATTTGGTCGCTGGTGGGATTTTTACTTCCGCCGGGGTTTCGGCAAACAACATTGCCAAATGGAATGGATCAGCATGGTCTCCGTTTGTTACAGGAACAACCGGGGGAACGAGTTATGTAGATGCCTTAGCCTGGAATTCCACAAATAACAGCTTTTATGTCGGGGGATATTTTACCTCCGCAGGTGGTGTCAGTGCAGTAAATATTGCCAAGTTTAATGGTACAACATGGTCAGTTTTGAGCAGCGGAATGAATGGAAGAGTTTATGATCTTAAATGTGATAGCTCCGGTAATCTTTATGCTTGTGGAGCTTTTACCAATGCAGGTGGAGTTGGTGCAAATTTCATTGCAAAATGGGATGGAGCCACCTGGTCTGCACTTGGCTCGGGAATGAACACTACGATTTGGTCTATCGCGATTGACGGTTCAAACGTATACGCAGGAGGAGAATTTAATAAAGCGCATCGTTTCAATAATTTCGGGAATTATTCACTGTCTTGAAAATCGACCGGATTTTGAAAAAATGCCTATTCATTTTTGCCATCCAAAGCGTTTTGCTAAAAATTCGTAAAAGAAAACAACTAAAGCAATTAACCAGACAATAAATCCTCCAAAAAAAGGTTGCCAAACTCCCCAGTTTGTACCAGGCAAAAGAACGGAATCAGAAGGAGAACTAGGATTGTAATACACTTCAACAGCTTTTTTAGTGTCAAAAGTTCGAAGTGAATTCTCTATTTCTGATTTATCTGAAGAAGAAAGATCCCAGAAAGAAATTCTGTTCCCCACATAATTAGAATTGTTAACAAGGTATTTATATTCAATCGAAGGCCTGTAAGATACTGATTTCTTTTTGGTCTTTTTAATAATTTCTAATTTAGTTATCTCTCCTTTTATTTTGGGCCATTTCTCGCTTATTTTGGCTTTGTAAATTAAAAATGCACCATAAATAATTATTGTCAATCCAACTATAAAAAAACCGAAATAAAACAGAGATGATTTTTTTGAGAGGCCCATTTATTTGTCTGTCCTTTCTGAGTTTTCCTTTAGATTTTTTGAATTTCTAATTGAGATGAAGACAAAGGTTTAATTCAATAACTTTATATCCGACTTCTTCATACTAATTACTGCTCCTTCATAAATAAGTAGCAAAATTCCAAATCGTAACTAGGATTAAATTAAGAAATCAAAGTTTTTTTTGAGAACATTCAATGCAAACAAATGTATTATGTTTATCACTCTTAAGAAAAGTATTCACAGCTACCTCCAAGTCATATTTTTTATTGCATTCCGGACAGACAAAGCGGTTGTCTGGACGAGAAGCAAACTTCTTGATAGTTGTGAAAAAGCTATTACTGAAGCGTGAACGTTTTATACCATGCCGCTTTATACACTCGTGGCAAATTTTTTCATACTCATCGTCACAGTATTCGTAACGTTCGGAACATTCATGGCAAGTGCTTTTTCCACACCATGAGCAGTTAAAATCTTCAGACCCGCTTTTTGTAGTATTTGCCCAGAAGCCATGGAAAAATTCTTTTCCGCAAAAGCGGCAAGGACCTGGCAGCAATTCCGGATCAGCACCTTTTTTGATAAGAAGCTTCTCGATTTCTATGGCTTGAAGCTTCTGGGCCATCATCAATGGGGTTTCTCCCCGTCTGTTTTTGGCATTAATCCAGGCGCCAGATTCTATGAGAAGGGCTGCAATTTCATTCAATTTTTGTAAAAGACTTATGTGCAAAGGTGTATTAAGGTTCTTGTCCTGAAAGTTTACAGGAGCCTTTTTCTGGATCAGGAGCGATACAAGTTCAATGTTTTTCCCTTCAACCGCATTGTAGGTCAAAAGACCGTCCGTTTCTTCATTTCCTGTTAGCAGTGGACACCCTTTAGAAAGAAATAATTTAAAAGAATTTAATAATCCACGTGATAAAACAAGATTTATGAGAGATTTCCCGTATTCGTCAACTCCTTCTATTCTTGCTCCGTATTGAACGAGCAAGGAAATAATTGTTTCATTCGCATATCTGGCGGCTAATATCAATGGTGACCTTTTTCGGATGTCCAAAACATTGACTTCAACCGACTCATCAAGGATCGTTTTGAGAATAGATGGATTTTTTCCTCTTACAGCATAGAATAAACTGTTAGCTCCGTATTTATCTTTTCTGTGCGGATCAGCGCCGTCCGCGAGTAGTTTCTCAACCTGCTCAAGATCTCCTCTCTCGCAGTCATGCATGAGTTCAGTTACACCCATTGAATTGTCGCTTTCAAACCCGGAAAACAAAAATCTTTTCAGTTTTCCCATGGAATGAACCATAATATTTCCCTTCCTAGCTTCACTTCAAAAACTAAATGCCATCGCGAAAGTGATAAAATATTTTCTTGTCATGAGAGAAAGTTCAAGGCTATTCATCATTCCAAACAGGGATTGTTAAAAGAAGTTCTTTGGCAAGTTTTTCTCCCTCTATGCGGGTTTCAGCAGGCACAGTCAAGCTCATCTCGGAATCACGAATTTTCTGAAAATCTTCTTTGTCAATGCTTTCGGCACGCTCAATTCCCATGGTTGCCCAACACCATGCTTTGGGATGCAATTCCGCCTGCCCCTTCAAGAGCAGATACTCCCCATAACGGGACATTGCCTGAGGATAACCTTTTTCAGCAGCTTTTCTGAACAATTCTTCAATTTCCGGATTTCCCAGCGGGGTTTGCGCAAGAAGGTTCTTGGCAAGCCTGCACATAGATGGAGCATGACCCAATTCGGTGCCCTTACGGTACCAATTCAGAGCGTCTTCTTTTTTTTGGTCCAAAGCCGCCAAATTACCTAAAAAGAAAGCAGCTTGTCCAAAACCGTTTTTCACTGCTTTTTCCAACCAGATATTCGCTTCAGACTTGTCGGTTGAACTCAACAATTGTCCCAATTGAAACATAGCCGGAGTGTGATTCGCCTTAGCGGCTTTTTCCAGCCACTCTCGTGCTTTTCCGGGATCCTTGGGAGCGCCCTTGCGACCACCTCGACATAAAAGTCCCAATTTTGTCTGCGCTACAAGGTCTCCACCTTCTGCAAGCGGAAGGAGAGAGGCGTAAGTCTCATTAAGATTTTTATTACCAGAGCCTTTCTTTTGCGAAATCGCGGCTGAGGGAACGGAGAGATATCGTCCTACCTCTTTTGGGGTTGATGTTGATGGTAGATTTGCAATTAATTCAGTGCATATAATCGGATTTCCCCCGTGGACAGAACAAGAAATACTTATCTTGGAACCTTCCTGAGTCAATATGAATGCGCCATTTTTTGGACAACATGGCTCTTTTTTCAGAAGTTTGGACTCTAGACAACGAGGAACCAGGTCTTCTGGGAGCGAGCCTTTCAAAGGATTGTCCATGAAATACATCTCAATCGCGCCAGTAATGATCTTGCATTGAGTTTGGCAAATGGAACTTTCATCGTTTGGGAATGCTCCGGACGAATTATCGGAGGAAGGTTTGGACATTGCCGAATTTGAATCGCTGGCAGTGGAAACTCCTGGAATGGAGGACAAATTGTCTGGAAGCATTCCTAACTCTCGTTTCCGACCGGGAGAGAGAGACGCATTAATCGAGGCAGTTAGTTTCTCTTGAGAGGGCGATTTCAGGCGTGCCAATTCTTTTTCGGCTTCCACAGCGCCTTGAATAGAACCCAATCGAACCTCGCACATACCAAGAGCAAACCAGGCACGAGCGTTTTCCCGGTCAACAGCCAGCAATTTTAAAACTTCCGCCTTGGCGCCAGCCCAATCGTTGTTTTTGGCTAATTCCGTTGCTACCTTCAAATGATCAGCGATGTTCGAGGATTTCATATTTGTGCTCTCTTCCGCTCCTGATACAGAGGTGGATAAAAGAAGCCAAAAGATCAATATCAAAGTCAAAAAGCATCCGCTGAATCGTTTATAAATATAGGAACGGTTAATTTCACTTTCCGTATGTCGTTGGCATTTCCTAGTAATTTGCAGGAATATGCGAAAATAAATGTCTGGTTTCATAATTATCTTCCTCAATTGAATTTATTTTGTGACCAGCGTTCGCCTTCTCGAACCGAAAATGATAGCATATCATGCTCTTGGACACTGAGCAAGAGCAAAATATTTACCAGAGGCTGTCAACCGGCAACATGTGGAGAAGCCATTAATTTGTCGCTTGAGGGGCTTGTCCGTGTAAATAGATTCCGGCCGATAATTTTGTTGAAGTATTTTGCGAAATGTGATGGAATAGTTATTCTTATGAGTATACTTTTGAAGGGGTTTTGAGAAAAAATGCTTGAGCAGTTTTATGAATTCATCGATCGTGGTGGTCCTGTTATGTGGCCGCTTTCAATCAGCGGACTGGCAATAATTTTCCTTGGTATTCTTCAAACGTTGAAACTTCTTTCAATAAATGTTTCATTTTTGAATTTTTTCTGCTCTGAGACCTTGTACTGGAAGGGAAAAGCTATTGGCATTATTCGTAGAAAATCAGGTCTGACTGGTTTGACGCTGATTGAATCAATTGAGTTATTCATTTCCCGAATGCAGATTTCTCTTACAGGTTGGATGAATTCTCTGAGATTTCTTGCTCAGACAAGCACTCTTCTTGGTTTTCTGGGAACAGTAACCGGTATGGTGAAAGTATTTAATACTGTTGCACAAAAGGGTACAGCAACGCCCGCTGATCTTGCATCCGGAATTTATGAAGCTTTATTCACAACTGTTTATGGTTTGGTGCTGGCATTGATTGCATGGGGATTTTGCTATGTAATAGAAGTGCTTTCAGACAATTATCTGCATCGCACTGAAATAGAAATTATCAGCGAACTGGAAAAGCATGAGCCTGAGGCGTAAAACCAATAAAGTCGTTGTTTCAGCAGATCTTACGACCTGTTCGGATATTATTTTTACTTTGCTTTTGTTTTACATACTTACTCAAGGCTATGTTGTACAGGTTCCGCTTGAGTTGCCTGAAATTGTCAGCGGCAAGCATGTTGATTCATCTGTGAGTCAGCGGATAGAGGTAACAGCTTCTGCGGCAATACTTTTTAATGATGTTCTTCTTTCATCGAATTGGGAAGGCGATCTGAAAGAAAAAATTTCCAGATTGCCGGCTTCATATTCATCTTCGATATTAATTGTGGCAAATCATAACGCACCGGCAGGCGTAGTGATCAAAATCATGGATAGACTTCGTGAGATGGGTATTTACAGGCTGGCATTTGCTGGAATTCCGCTGCGGAGCGAGCGATAAATTATGAATTGCAGGACTTATAGCAGCACTTCTGTTTTGTTTGTCTGGCCAATAATATTTTGCTCTGCATTGTTTTTGCATGTGTGCATTGGCGCTTCTCTTGGTGATATGTTTCGTAGTCAGGGAAAAAAATCATTGCCGGTAATAAAGATATGCGAATTCAGATTGATGCCTGATGAAAAAATATCATCTGTAGAAAAGGCCGAAGTAAAGGCTGAAATACAGGCTAAAGTACAAACTGATATAAAAGTTGATAAAAATGTGTCTGCTGAGATGAATTCCGAAAAAAAGAAGATTCTTTTTGAAGAGCCTTTAAAAGAAATAGTCGCGTGCGCCGCAAAAATTGAACCAGTAAAAAAAACACTGGAAGTGAAAAAGAAAAAAAATCAGAAAACAGAGACAAAAAATGTTGAAAAAAAATGCAAAGAATCTCTTAAACGTGAAGCGATTCAATTGACTTCAGTGAAACCGCTTACTGTACTAAAATCTAAACCTTTTGTACCAGAAACTACTTCAAGTAATATTGATAAGTCGCATTATCTAAACACTCTAACTGGTTCAGTTTTATCAAATGCTGATTTCGAGAAGGGAGTGTTAAAATCTGAGCCGTTGCCAAGCTTAGAGAAAAAGCCTGATTCGGGGCGTATCCAGAAATATCTGTCAGCAATAAGACGAGAAATAGAAAAAAAGAAAAAATATCCGGAATATGCCCGACGAAATAGAATTCAAGGCGAAGTAAAACTGGTGTTTTCTGTCGCAGCAGATGGAAAAGTCGAAAACCCCGGCATAGAGGGAGATGCGCATCAAAAGCTAAAAGAAGCAGCACTTTCTCTAATCACCAGTCAACGTTTCGTACCTCCACCATCTGATTGGAATACAAGCTCCAGAATAGAATTTCCAATAAAATATGCTCTTCGCTGAACGAGTGGAACCGCTTTTTGAAGTGTAAATACGTGATTCGTTGTCATCTCGACCGAAGGAGATACCAGATTTCTCCCTGGTATCATATCGGTAAGGAGTTGCAAGAGTGACGCATTCGCTGCTTAAGAGCCAGCCATTGCATTTATCTATTGTGGATTTCCAGGAGAATTCCTTTTCGCACGTAGATCGGATGAACGAGTTCCCGGAAACGTGGAATCTGCCGAGCGAAGCTGAATGAGCCGGCTATGCAGCATACTCCGCCAAGAATAACAGTCAGGGGGGCTCCGATGTACTCGGCAAGAATCCCTGCAAAAAGGCTTCCCAGTGGAACCATTCCCATGAATGCCATTGAGTAGAAGCTCATTATACGTCCACGCTTGTCGTCGTCGACTATTGTCTGCAGAACAGTATTTGTAGATGCCATCTGGACAATCTGCCCAAGGCCGATGAAAGGCATTATGGCGAGGGACAGCCACAGGCGGGATGAAAATCCCAGGCCGATCAGGCCGCCGCCAAGTATCATCGGAGACCAGGCAATCACCCGTTCAAGACCCGGGACGTCTTTCCGGCCAGCCAGATAGAGTGCACCGACAAGTGCACCTATTGCTGCCGATGAAAATAGAAAACCTTGAGTTGACGCATCACCGTGAAAAACCTGCTGGGAAAATATTGGCAGAAGCTGTGTGTAGGAGACTCCGGTAAAACTGACAAGTGCCAGAAGGAACAGAAGATGACGAATTGGAAGGAAACCGAATGCATAGCTGAATCCCTCCTTGAGGTTGTCAAAGGCATTGGTTTTTTTCTCGATACGCGCGTTTGGCTTGACCCTCATCATAAGTAATCCGGCAATCACAGCTGTATAGGTGAGCCCGTTGATAAGGAAACATAGGGCTTCACCAACAACAGCTGTTAATATGCCGGCAATCGAAGGACCAATCAGGCGCGCGCCATTGACCATCGTGGAGTTCAGAGCGATGGCGTTGCTGAGATCTTCGGGTTTGTCGATCATCTGAACGAGCAACGACTGGCGTGCCGGAAGATCCAGCGCATTGATGAATCCAAGCACCAGTGATAACACTATAACATGCCATATCTGTATCCGACCCGAATACATCAGGGCTGCGAGCATCAAAGCCTGAATCATCGAAAACACCTGCGCCCAAATGACAAGCCGGTAGCGGTCTAACCGGTCGACGAGTACCCCGGCAAACGGAGCAAGCACGAACGTCGGGATTCTCGATGCAAACCCGGTCAAACCGAGCAGAAAAGCACTGTGGCTCAAACGCCAGACGAGCCAAGTAACGGCGGTCATCTGCATCCACGTTCCGATAAGAGATATGCCCTGCCCCAGGAAAAACAGCCTGTAGTTACGGTGTTTGAGCGATCGGAACAGCATTTCGAATTTCACAGACACCCCACCATTCAATTATTTCAAGATTGCCAATGAGGCTCTCAATTTTTGAACCATACTAATTATAATATTTCTGGTTCATCCGGAATTTGTAAAGAACCGTGTGTCCTTTCTCTTTGGTAATCCTAGAGTTTCAAACCTTTGATTTTCTTTATGGTATTATCCAGTTCTATCTTTATTGCGAGACCATCGAATTCCGGAACCTTGCTGCGCCGCTGAATCAGCATAAGCGGGTAAGCCATACCGACCCTTTGAAGATATGATTTCAATTTAGTGCTATCATATTTCTCCCCCTTGTTTTTGATAGACATTTTTTCAGTTGAATTGAACATATCTTACCACAACTTCTTGGTCAATATTGAATTATCTGACAATCTAAATCAAGAAAGGCTTGCAGAAATATTACCAGAATTGAAGCAAAGCTCCGATTTGCGTTTCGGACGAATAGGTAGAAAGAATAAAACTCACATTAAGTATGTCGTTTGCCTTGGGCTTTTGCTTGTGTATCATGCAAAAAGCTGGTATATTTATATGGAAAATAACAATATCTGTGAGACAAATTATGAATCAGAAAAAGTTGTCCGTAAATGAAATGATGCTTCTGGCGGCTCGTTTTTTGGGTTTTTTTGCTTTTTTGTGGCTTTTGTTGAGATCGTTTTCTAATCCGAAGAGAATAGGTTATCCATGCCAGAGGGCTGCGCTTTCTCTTTCAAAAGCCTGGATTGCTGAAATTGTCGCATTTTTTACGGCATCAGTTTTTTTGAAAAAGATTCTGGATCGTTCGAAATACACTTTAATTGCTTCTATTGCAGTCTTTGCAGCCTTCTTTTTTATCTGGACTTCAGTTTTTCTTAATCCATCGGTTGAAGCAATGGATTTCCCTGACCCGGAAAATCCGAAAACGATTGATCTTTTGCCGGTATGGCAGGTCGAAAAGCCGGTTTCAAAAATCTTTGCCGTAGAGAGAATACCTGATACTTCGTCTACGCTGGCTTCTGGTGATGCATCGGTTTCTGATTCCCATCTGAATGATTCTGCAATTGACGTCCTGATTGAAAATATGAGGGAAAATGGTACAGAATTTTATAATACAGAAAAGAAGCAGGGAATTATCAATAAAAACGATGTTGTAGTAATAAAAGTCAATTATCAGTGGGAGCATCGTTCAGGAACCAATACAGATCGCCTGAAAGGTGTAATTAACTCGATTTTAAGTCATCCAGAAGGCTTTTCAGGTGAAATAATGGTTGTTGATAATACACAGGATGCAAATCAACTTCCAATCGATGAGCTTGATAATAACTCAGATGATCTCAAACAGAGCGTTATTGATGTAATAAATACTTTTCAGGCAAAAGGGTACAACGTCAGTATACGTAATCTCGCGCCGCTGAATCAGTTTAATGTTGAGGAATACAGTGCTGGAAACCTCAGCGAGGGCTACGTGTATTCTGAAAGCGAAGAAAAAGTTTCATGGCCGAAATTTAAAACACCTCTTGGGAAGCATGTTTCAATGAGATATGGGCTCTGGGATAACGAAAGCAAAAAATATTCCCGTTCAAGTATGAAAGTCATAAACATGCCAGTTCTGAAAGCTCACATTTCATGCGGAGTTACTGAAGGGATTAAAAACTGGGTCGGATTTTTCTGCGTTGGCGGCCCGGATCTCGATAAAAGATATCGTGATTTGAACTATCTTCATGACGAATATTTTTTTGGAACAAAAAATCTGATTCCGAAAATGATTGAAATCATTTATCCGGATCTGACAATAATTGATGCAACTTGGGTAAATGCAATCAATCATAACGAGAGAGGCGAGTGCCTTCCGATCGGTCTGGAAAAAAAATTCAGGACTGATTATCTGATTCACGCCAGAACAGTTGTTGCATCGCTTGATCCGTGCGCGGCTTCATGGTACTCAGCCAAATATGTACTTGCACCAGTTGCATATTTTAAAACAAGAGTTGATCCTGATCTTCCAAAGTCTGAGTGGTTCCGGCTTGACCTGAAAGCAGAAGGTGTTGGATATACCTACGCTGAAACACTTTCAAAATATGTAAAATATCTTAAAGAAACATCAAAATTAAAAGTTACAGCAAATAAAGATGAAATATCTGTGTTTAAAAGCACTATGCAAAATTGAATGGTGTACTTTGAAAAATTAATGGTAAAAAATCGTTTATGGGAGGTTTGAATGAATTTTCCTGATTCTGAAGCGGTCTGCAGGGTTAAAGATCCGTTGAACTGGACTGAATCATATTGCAAACTTATGGTTTCGGCCTGCCGTGAACTGGCAGTTTTTCATTATCAGAACTGCAAAGCTATTGATAAGTTGTACAGGAAATATAATTTTGATCCGCACAGTATAAAGACTGAAGCAGATATTGAAAGAATTCCGATGGTCGGAGTAACGGCGATGAAGTTCTTTCTGCTTTTGTCTCTTCCTGAAGAAAAGGCTGTACTGAAACTTACATCATCTGGTACCAGAGGGCAGAAAACGCAGGTTTTGTTTGACCATGACAGTCTTGAAAGAGTTCAGTCGCAGTTGACCGTTTTATGGGAACAGGAAGGACTCGTGTCTGACCAGCCAACCAATTACCTTATGCTCTGCTACGACCCGGAGCAGGCAAATGATCTGGGAATAGCTTTTTCAGTGAAAAATGAGCAGCGGTTTGCACCAATTGCAGAGTCATATTATGCTGTTCGCAAAAACAAACTTGGCGACTGGGAATTCAACATGGATGCGGCTGTCGCGAAACTGAGAGATTTCGCAAAGCAGGGGCTTCCTGTGAGAGTTTCTGGAATCACCGGATTTGTTTACGAACTTCTGGAAAAACTTGAAAACACTGATCCGATCAAGTTGCATCCGAATAGTTTTCTACTTACCGGTGGCGGCTGGAAAGCTGCTGAAGATAAAAAAGTTACCCGCGATTTTTTCCGGCAGAAAGCTATGCGCCTGCTTGGAATTCCCCTTGAAAACATGCGTGATGGCTTTGGCCTCGCCGAACATAGCGCTCCATATATTGAATGTCGTGAACACAGATTTCATATTCCGGTGTACAACCGTATTCTCATTCGTGACCCTCTCTCCATGAAACTGCTTCCTCCGGGTGAACCAGGGCTGATGGAGCTTGTCACTCCATTTAATGCAATGATGCCGACTCTGGCTATTCTTTCGACCGATCTCGCTTACCTTGACAAAGAAAAATGTCCATGTGGCTGGAATTCTCCAACCTTTACAATCATTGGACGGGGAGGCCTTGTAAAGCAGAAAGGGTGCGCCATTCACGCAGGTGAGATTGTGAAGCGGGAGAAAATGAAATGAGATATATTTTTGGAAAATGGGAAAACAACGATAAGCAGATTACTGTTTCAGATATTTCCGAAATCTGCAGACAGGCTGAAAAACAACGGCAGATTCTGGCAGATTATCCGATGGATAAGATTTTCAGACTGCTTGGAAAAATGAAGGAAAAGTGGGCTGATCCGAACTATGAATTCAGAAAAGCTTCTGAAGGGCTATTGATTAAGGAATGTGGCTATTCTCCGGAAATGATCAGGCTTGCATTCGAAGAATTGAACGCAGTTTTCGATCCGGAACTTCTCGAAAAGAAGCTTAATGTCGAACTTCGCGGGCTTGCAAGGGCAGGGGACTGGAAATACAGTTTTGCATCCGGATCATCTATGGCATGGCAGCCTCTGGGAATTATTCTTCACGTTTTGTCAGGAAATGCTTTTACCGTTGCTGCAGGTTCTCTCGTTGAGGGGCTGATTACAGGAAATGTGAACATTTTCAAGATGTCATCAGACGAAACGGTTTTTCTTCCGGAATTGATAAAAAGTCTTGTACAATGTGATGAAGATAAAATTGTATCAAACAGCGTCGCTGTAATAGATTATCCTTCTTCAGCTCAGGATGTAATTTCTGCATTGAAGAGCGCTGTTGACGGATTAGTTGTCTGGGGCGGCGAAGAGGCGGTTAAAGCTTACAGAAAAGACCTTCCGGCACGTACAAGAATAATTGTATACGGGCCGAAGCTCAGCCTTGCAATAGTTACCGGAGCCGGCATTGCTGACAAAGAAAAATTGAATTATACAGCAAAAAAACTTGCCTGGGAAATAATGGTCTGGGATCAACAGGCTTGTACTGCCCCTCAGGTATGCTATGTTCAGGGTAGAGAAAATGCTGAAAAACTTGCTGAAGCGCTTTCGATAGCATTCAATGAAGCTTCTTCAGAGCTTCCTGCGGGAAGCATTTCAACAAATGCTGCTGTCGAAATAAGAAAAATCAGGACCGTTTTCGAAATAGCAGATTTTCTTGGAGAAGGCAAACTGTTTGAATCGTCCCGCAATCTTGACTGGACTGTCGTTGTAGACAAGGATCAGACGCTTGAGCCATCTCCGCTGCATCGTACAATAAGAATTATTCCTTATGAAAATTTTGAAAACGATGTTCTTTCACAAATATACTCTCTGCGCGGATACATCCAGACTGTCGGACTTGTCTCCTGTGAAAATGAATTTGGAGAGCTGGCAGAAAAACTTGCAAAAGATGGTGCGTTGCGAATTGTCGAAGTCGGGCAGATGTCTGATGGCGAGATAGATGACCCGCATGATGGAAGTTACGACCTTGCACAATTTGTAAATATTGTTTTTATTAGAAACAGCAAGTCGTATCACAACAGGAATCCTTTCGAATTTGGATCAGAGAAAATAAGGCAGAAAGTTATCGATGAGCGTCTGCGAAGGCTGATTGATCATGCGAGGTTGTCGGAATTCTACAGAGAACGTTTGAGTGGTATAAAAATAAATTCTACCGACGACTTGTGCAAAATTCCGGTTTTGTCCCGTGTTGACATGGAATCGAACATTCCACCACGTGGAACTGGCCTTGCGACAAAAGTCTATCGTGGAGGCTATGTTTCCAGAAGCGGAGGCTCAACTGGTGAGCCAAAATATTCGATTTATGACGGGCACGACTGGGAAGAAATGATTCAGAATGCTGTACGTATTTTTCAGATAATTGGTCTTAACAAAGGCGACCGTCTTGCGAATTGCTTTCTGGCCGGCGATCTTTACGGAAGTTTCGTTTCATTTGACCATATCAACTATCGTGTTGGACTTATGACTTTTGCTTTTGCAAATGCAGTCACACCGCAGACCTTTTTGGATACATGGTACAAATTCAGAATAAATTCCATTCAGGGAATTCCGACACTTATTGCTCCGCTGATGCGCGAAGTAAAGAGGCTTGAACCGTCGTTTACCATGGATAAGGTTCTTTTCGCCGGTTCACCGATGAGCAAAAGTGACTACGACTGGATGAAATCTGAGCTTGGTACAAGTGTAATAGCATCTGTTGTTGGTGCTACAGACGGTGGACAAATAGCTTTCCAGTGTCCGGAAATGCGCGGTTCGATGCATCATACAGGTGATGATTTCAACTATATTGAAATAGTAAACGACAAGGGTGAACGGGTTCCCGACGGACAGGAAGGGAAGATTGCTATTACAAGCCTTCTCAAATATGCTTTTCCGCTGATTCGATATGAGATCGGCGATCTTGGAAGAATTGTACCTGGCAAATGCAGTTGTGGCAGGAACATGCGCATGATGGAGTATCTTGGCAGGGCAGATGACATAATCGTTGTTGGCATGCTGAACGTTTGTTATCAGGATTTCCGGGTTGCTCTCAGGGATTTTTCGATTCAGGAATTTCAGATTGCAGCAAAAAATGAAAATGGTAAAGAATACATTGCTTTACGAGCTGAAACTGATTGTCCATCGGATGAAATGAAATCAAAAATGTTGAGAGAAATTTATCGGAATGTGTCAAAAATCGAAGATCAGGTTCGAAGTGGCTTCCTGACTAAAATTGATATAGAGTTTTATCCGCCAGGTGGTCTTCCCAGAAATTCCAGAAGTGGAAAACTGAAAACCCTTGTGGATGAAAGGCAGTAACTTACAATAACTCTTAATCGGAGGTATTTCCTTGTATGATTAATAATCAGAAAATGATTTTCGTGTTGATTCTTCTTGTTGCTGTCCTGCATGTTTCTGCTCCGATGACTTTTTCTCTGGAAGAGAAGGAATCATTGATGCAGATGTACATATCAGGACCGATTCAGCGGATAGCCGATTCGATAATTAACCCAATGAATGATTACCCGGTCTTACCTCTTAACATGGAACTGATTCTGAAAACCGTTAAAACAGGTGATGTAATAATTGAAAATAACCAGGCTTATCCGCAGTGGCATGCTATTTTTGGTGCACTTGTTCCAAATTTGAGGTACGTACACTGCGGAATGGTGATTTCCGGAAGAGATCTTATTCTTTCCTGTAGCGAACTATCGAAAATGTCAGGCAGAAAGCTTCAACTGGCGGTTTTTAACCTCGGCAGGAAAGAAATTTCTGCAGATGGAGTATCGAAAACCGTATCGTTCTGGGAAAAATCTAAGGTTGTTGTACCAGATACTTATTATGTGATATCTCCTGAATACATGCCTGAATATGAGGGTTCAAAAATATCAGCAATGGAATTAAAAGGTTATCTTCTTTTTCCTGATGGCAAAGCTTGTACAAAAGCACTTCAGCTTAGACGTCCGATCGGAATTGATGAAAAGGGAATAAGTCTGATTAGAAATTACCTGACTTATCACACAGTACAGCAGACTTCCTATGATAATAATTTCAGGGTCAGCGAAAAAGAGATTGGAATTAATCGCGACAAAGAGGGAAATGTAAGCGTAAATTTTGAAGAAAAACCTGTACCTTTATATTGTACGGAAATCGCACACAGAGCATTAAGATTTGCCAATCATCCGGGTGCAAAGCTTGTAAGTATCTTTGATTCACTTCCGAAAACTTCCGAGAATTTTCCGGACATTTCCTGGTGGAATCAGCCATCAAACTTCGGCGGCAATTTCGTTGTTGCAGACGGATTTATTGCATATTCCCATTTTCTATATGCTAATGCCGAGCCGGTATCATTAGAAATTGCAAGAAAGCGTGCAGGTGTATTAAAACCAATTCAGCACGAATGGCGCCGGACTGTCCAGAATCTTACCAGCGTTCTTAAACGAAACAAACTGAGAAATCAGTAACTGGAGTTGAATTAAGCCAGGCAGTTCATTGAAGCATATTGTGACTTGTCTGATGTCGAATAAAACTTAAGGAGAGTTCGATGAAAAAAGTTATTTTTGTGGCGGCACTTCTTTTTGTTTTGTCTATTCCTGTTCAGGTTTGTGCTTCGGCTTCGGAATCAGCTCAAATTCTGGGAGATTTCCAGAAGATAAGAAAAGCTGTTGATTTCGTCGCAGATTCATTCCTGGCATCGGAAACAATGCTGAATGACTTGAGAATCAGTCCGGAATTTAAATCTGAAGCATGCGTTGTTGTACCTTTTGAGATTGGTTTTATTTCTTCAGAAGCAGAATTGTCTCGTCTCATGGAAAGCATTCTGAGTTATTCTCAGAAAGACGCTCTGTTGCTCCAGAAGGGTATTTACATTAGTGTAAGCGCAGAGTCTCTTAAATCGGGACAACTTTCTTTATCTTGCGTATCTGGACTTGAACTTGTCTATAATTTTACTGGGAGTTCTGAAAGTTTGTCTGCTTCAAATGCTATTCTTCTGAATGCGATAAAGGCAATTTTAAAAGAAGCCACTTTTCAACCTCAAATAAGAAAATCTATTGATGCAGATTCAAAGAAATCAAAAACCGTAAATGAAACTATATGGATGACCAATTTCCGGATTGATAATGATCTTCGATTTCAGTTGTCTGGATATTCATTTTTGCCGAAAATGATTACCGAATTTGCAGATAAGCTCATAAAAGCTGGTATTTCCGGCGTTTTCATTTCCAATATGAACAAAAATACATTTGAAAAAGTCCCAGTATGGCGTTTTGACCTGACAGGAAGTCTGAAGTAAGATGTCTCAATAAAGCGCTCATGCTGTGGCAACATGTTACCACAGCATGAAGCACTACAAAGCAAAAGCTCATCTCAATCGGCTGTTGCTATGGCTTTGAGATGAGCTTACTTATTTATGACTATTTCCAGCAGTTCTGATGTTCGGCAGGAATTCCAAAAGGTTTGCCTGAGCCATTCATCTGAACCTTGTACTCAAATACTTTTTGAGAAGCAAAACCAAGTCTGCTGCTTTGAATTTTGACGCTGAATACATCCATCCATTCGCCAGAAGGACGTTCAACAAGATAATAACTGCAATCATTCTGGTAACGTTTCTTTGTAAAGCTGAATGGATCCTTGCATGCCTCAGAGATTTCGTATAATTCTTTTGCAATTTTCTGTGAACCCTCAACCAGGTAGTATGTATTTTTATGACCAAGTTCCATAATATTTTCGTAATTAATATCGAAGTGGTATTTCCGATTGAAGCGTTGCCAGCAGATATCAATACGAATGTTTTCCAATAATTCAAGTTTTCCTGTACCACTCTTTGGCAGCATGTTTACGGCATTCATGCCGGAACTGATGGACGGAAATGAGTATAAAGCAAAGCACATTGTATTTTTTGTCTCACCCGTAATATTCTGTTCAGTAGAGAATCCGACAAGCTTTCCATATCTGGAAGCGTCTGCATTTAAAGCTTCCCAGCCGGCTATATCAGTTGTCAAAAATCCGAAACAGGTATTCTTCAAAAAGGAAGGTTTTGAAACCTGCAAGCCAATGACATCCTGGCTGAAAACAGGCGCACAAAAGCACATAACTACAAAAACATACACAAAGAAAAATTTCATTTTCATTTCAATAAGCTCCAAATTTTTCGCATTCGAATGAAAACAAGATAGCAAAATGCATGCCAACAATGATAAATAACAGAAAGGTGTTCTATTCAATGATATTCTGCTAAATTAAAAAAGAATTAATTCAAAAAAAAAATATTATGCCAAAAATTAATAAATTCTGATGCCTACAATTTTGCAACATCAAACAAGTGTTGTATAGACTCAATGAAAAAAGGGGTTCGGCGATGCGCTTTTGTATATCTGGGGCTGTGAGGAATTTTGTTTGACAAGCCTGATAGGCTCGTTTATACTTTGGTCGTGAAAAATCGTTATATTTTCAACTTTGTCAGAAAGCGCTTTATAATTAAATAAACTTATGTCACGTCTTAATTTTAAGATCGAAAAAGAATCAGTTGGCTCAAAAGCTCGTGCGGCAAAGTATCGCACTCTTCATGGTGAAGTAAAAACGCCCATTTTCATGCCCGTTGGTACCAGAGCAACCGTAAAAGGACAAACTGTTGAGAGTTTGAAAACGACTGGCGCAAACGTGCTTCTGGCGAATACGTATCACCTTCTTCTCCGCCCCGGACCGGAAGTCTTTAAAAAGTTCGGTGGAATTCACCGTTTCATGAACTGGCAGGGACCAGTACTTACTGACTCAGGCGGTTTTCAAATCTTTTCCCTGCCTCATCTTCGTGAAATGAACGAAGAAGGTGCAGCTTTTCAGAGTTATATAGACGGAAAAACATATCTTCTCTCACCTGAATCAAGTATTGAGATGCAGAAAGCTATTGGCAGCGACATTATGATGGTACTTGACCAATGCATCCCTTCAACTGCACCATTTGATCAGACGAAAACAGCCATGGAACTTACCCATCGCTGGGCAGAACGCTCTCTCAGAGCCCGCGGAGACTCGCCACAGGCACTTTTTGGCATTGTTCAGGGTGCATGTCATGCAGATCTACGTAAGCAGAGTGCTACTTTTCTGAGTTCTCTTCCATTTGATGGAATGGCTATCGGCGGGCTTGCTGTTGGCGAAACTCACAGTGAACGCTATGAATTCACAGGGCTTGTGACAGATTACCTTCCTAAAAACCTGCCACGATATCTCATGGGCGTTGGCACTCCGATAGATATTCTGGAAGCAGTTCACTGCGGCGTCGATATGTTCGATTGCATAATTCCATCACAGCTTGGTCATCGTGGAGTTGCTTTTACTTCGCATGGAAAGATTCAATTCCGCCGTACCGTACATAAATTTTCAATGGAACCCATTGATTCAAAGTGTGATTGTGTAGCATGTAGAAGCTTTTCAAGAGCATATATTCATCATCTTGTTAAATCAGATGAGCCTTATGGCTGGTACCTTATTACCTGTCACAACATGACATTCTATCACCGTTTGATGCGTGAAATTCGTGAAAACATAATGAATGATACTTTTGTCGAATATTATGAACGCATGCGCCATGAACTTGTACTGTCAGACCAGGATAATCCGCAGTTTCCGCCTCAGAGAAAACTGAATTTGACACATCCTACCAGTATTGGAGATTATGAAATCCATACTTCTGCTGAAGGTTTTTCGAGCATCAGGCAAATCAGTTCAGGTGAAGTGATGCACTCGGTGAATCGGCCTGGTGATGAGGCAAACAGGCTGTATGTTGAGCAATCACATCTTGCTTCGCGTTTGCTGAAGAACGATTCAAATTCAGAAGAACTGGTGATCTGGGATGTAGGATTGGGAGCTGCTTTTAATGCGATGGCGGTTGTTTCCTGTTTCGAAAAGGTGTTCGCTGAAACAAAAGGAATCGGGCTTCGTTCAATTCGTTTGATAAGTTTCGAATGCGATCTCGACCCGCTTTTGCTTGCCAGCAAAAACACATGGGCATTTCAGCATCTGCGCCATAAAGGGCCTTTCATGATTCTTGAAAATGGTATCTATGAACACCCTTCGAAACTGCTTTCCTGGGAACTTGTCAAAGGTGATTTTCTCAGCAAGTTTGAAACCTGTAAGGTGCCAGATCTGATTTTCTATGATCCATTTTCATATAAAACAGATTCGGTACTCTGGACAGCAGACGCTTTTTCGCGAATATTTTCGTATTGCCGGAAGAGAGAATCTGCAGAAAAAACAGAAATAATTGGAAGAGTGGAGTCCGCAGAAATTATTCAGGTAAAAGCTGAAGTAGAGATAGAAGCTGAAAGAGAAGAAAAAGCAAAAGCAAAAGAAAAAGAAAAAGAAAAAGAAAAAGAGAGAGAGAAAAGAGTGTCCGCAGATTACGCAGATTTCGCAGATTATGGTGAATCGGATGATTTGAGATGTAATAGATTTTGTGAATTGTACACTTATTCGGCTTCGACGGCGGTGAGAGTTGCGCTTTTGTGTGCGGGATTTTATGTGGCTGAGGGAGTTGGAACTGGACCGAAAGCAACTACAACAATAGCTTATACAGAAGCAACCGGAGCCGAAATGCATCCTTCGAAGCCGCGCCTTCTCAGTGACGAATGGCTGATACGCTGGCGAAGAAGCGGTTCACGTTTTCCTGAAGGGCTTTCAGATTCTGAAAAGGCGCAGGTCGAACAGCTGATTGAAAAACATCCGCAGTTTCTACAAAAAGTCTTGGTACTTACAGAATAATCTTTGTCAGAGAAAAGTTTACTGCCAGCTCACTATTGTACTTTTTTTGAAAAAACAGCCATAACTAATAGCGCTTTATGAAAGTCGGGCAAAATTATAATATGGTCGATGAAATGCACATGAATACTGAATTCCATTAACTTAATACTGCAAATCTTATTAAAGGGGGGCATTTATATTATGTCATTTCGACCGAAGGGAGAAATCTGGCATTTATGGAGATCTCTCACATTCGTTCGAGATGACAGCCCAACTAAAAGTTAACACGCAAATTTGACTCCTTATTTAAGATTTTGCATACTTAAGAAAGAAGATCTCTCCCTTCGGTCTAGATGACAACGAATCGTTGCTAATTGATGGCCAATTTAAAGGGCGTTGAAAAAGTTGTATGAAATAATGACACTCATACAAACAGAAGGAGTCTGGAAGGTTTCAGACTCGTTAAAGATTGAAAATAGAGGTTGAAACTTCAGATGAAAAAAGACAGATGGGTAGTTCACAAATTTGGTGGTACATCGCTCGGAAATGCTGAAAGAATTTTACAGGTTGCATCGATAATTCGAAGTACAATGGGCAAAGGGCAGAATATTGCTGTCGTTGTTTCGGCAATGAGCGGCATTACTGATCGTTTGCTCAAATTAGCTTCTCTGGCAGAGCAGCGTGATCCTTCATTTGATGACCACTTGAATGCTCTTCGCAGTGATCATCTGAAGACAATTGAAACGCTTTTACCAAAGCCTTTAAGCGACGAACTGTCCGAGACTATTGAGAAAGACCTTTGTACGCTGCGCGAAATTTTACGCGGAGTTCAGCTTCTTCATGAATGCTCGGAGCGTGCACGTGATTTTGTTGCTGGAATGGGAGAAGTCTGGTCGGCTCAGATTATGAATGCCCTGATGAACCATCAGGGGTTCGTTTCTTCATGGATTGATGCCAGGCAGGTTCTTGTGGTCGAACATGCGCAACCCTCTTTAAACGTAATCTGGAATGAAAGTCTGGAGTATCTCAAAGATAAACTTTCAGTGTTGCCGCTTTTACCTGATGAGTCTTCACATGTACTCATAATAACCGGGTTTGTCGCTAGAACCAGCACCGGCATTGCTACCGTTCTCGGACGCAATGGATCAGATTACACCGCCTCAATTTTCGGTCATCTGCTTGATGCAGAAAAAGTCGTTATCTGGACCGACGTTGATGGAGTAATGAGCGCCGACCCGAATAAAGTTCCGGAAGCGGTTCTTGTGCCAGAGCTGACATACAGGGAAGCCATCGAACTGGCTTATTTCGGCGCAAAAGTCCTGCACCCGGGAACCATGGCACCGGCAATTGCCAAATCTCTGCCTATAGTCATTAAAAACACTTTTCGTCCGGATGAACCCGGCAGTATAGTGAAATTTGAGACCAGCATTGATCGTGATCGTCCGGTGAAAGGATTTGCCACTATTGAACCAATCGCCCTGATCAACATGGAAGGAACTGGTATGATGGGCGTTCCTGGCATTGCTGGACGTCTATTCGATGCTCTGCATGCCGAAAAGATTTCTGTTATTATGATATCTCAGGCTTCAAGTGAACATTCAATCTGTTTTGCTGTTCCGGCGATTCAGGGTGCCGCTGCAAAAAAAGCTGCAGAAATGGCATTCTCCGCAGAACTTATGCATGGAAAAGTTCAAACCGTCGATATTTATCAACCTTGTGCAATCCTTGCTGCTGTGGGCGAAGGCATGGCCGGAGCAGTAGGCATGTCAGCAAGATTTTTTGGCGCACTTGGTGCTGCCGGAGTAAATATTAGGGCGATTGCCCAGGGATCTTCCGAACGCAACATCAGCGTGGTAATTGATGCCCGCGACTCGATAAAAGCATTGAGAGCCGCGCACGCAGGGTTTTACCTTTCCAGACAAGCCCTGAGCATTGGCATAATTGGCCTGGGAAACGTCGGATCAGCATTGCTGGACCAGATTTCACGCGAAATGAAACGGTTGCGTGATGATTTCCAGATTGACCTGCGCATTCGGGGAATAATGAATTCCAAAAAGATGCATTTGCACGAAAGAGGCTTCGATGCATCAAAATGGCGCGAAATATTTAATTCCGACCATTTTTCATCGAATATCGAAACTTTTGTTTCTCATATTCTGACCGATTCTCTGCCTCACGCTGTGATCATCGACTGTACTCCTTCAGGAGACTTCGTACGACTATATCCGGACTGGTTTAAACGAGGTTTGCATGTTATTACTCCGAATAAGCGTGCCGGCTCTGCTCCAATTGAAGATTACCGGAATACGATTGATACTGCACGCCGTTATAGAAGGCAGTTTTTATACGAAACCACTGTGTGTGCCGGATTACCCGTTATCGGAACTTTGCGTGACCTTGTACAAACTGGCGATGAAATATTATGCATTGAAGGAATGTTTTCTGGAACTCTCTCTTACATTTTCAGCAGAATGAGTGAGGGAAAACTTTTCAGTGAAGCATTGCGCGGCGCAATGAACAAAGGTTATACAGAGCCCGACCCTCGCGATGATCTTGCCGGACTTGACATTGCACGAAAAGTTGTCATTCTTGCACGGGAAGCCGGTATGATGATTGATCTGGATAAAGTGCACGTGTTGAATCTTGTTCCTGAAGACTTGCGTGGAGTTTCTCTTGATGAGTTTCTGAACTCGCTTGACCGCATGGATCAGTATATGAAAAGCCTGATAAGTGGACTTGCGGTTGAAGGGCATGAAGCGCGATATCTGGGCATTATTGATCCAAAGAATGGAGTAGAAATTAAACTTGCTTCAGTCCCTGCTGATTCAATCTTTGCGCGAGCTGTTGGCGGAAACAACGTTGTCAGCTTTCGAACACGCCGCTATAGTGCAAATCCTTTGATTGTAATGGGGCCTGGTGCCGGACCGGAAGTCACCGCTGCCGGTGTCTTTGCCGATTTGCTGCGGCTTTGCGCCTATATCGGAGGTGGACAGTGACTGAGTTGTTGACCAGTGCTACGGCTTTTGCGCCTGCAACTGTAGCAAATGTTGCTGTCGGTTTTGACCTGATGGGTTTTGCTATATCCGGATTCGGTGATACCGTTACAGTGCGCCATATTGATGAACCAACCGTAAAAATTGATGAAATTACCGGCGTTGTACCAGATTTACCGCTGGAAGCAGAAAAAAACACTGCCGGTGTTGTACTTTTGCGTCTTCTTGATAAGGGTGTAAAATCGGGCGGTTTTGCACTGAAAATTCAGAAGGGAATTCCTCTTGGTTCTGGAATGGGTGGCTCAGCTGCAAGTGCTGCGGGTGCTCTGGTTGCGGCAAATAAGCTTTTGAAAAACCCTCTGCCGCTCGAAGAACTTTATCTGCTTTCATTATTCGGAGAAACGCTTGCTGGTGGCGCTCCGCATGGTGATAATGTGGGGCCATGTCTAACAGGCGGATTGCTGCTTGCACGCTCTGTGAGCTATCCGGTAGATCTTGTTCATCTGCCGATACCATCAGAAATCCGGGCGGTTGTAGTTCATCCGCATATTTGTATCAGTACAAAGGAAGCAAGAGCCATTCTGCGAAGTGATGTGCCATTGAAAAGCTTTATTGAACAGTCTGGAAATCTTGCAGGTTTCATCAGTGCATGCTACACAAATGATTACAAAATGATTGGCCGCTGCCTTCGTGATGTTGTTATTGAGCCGCAGAGAGCTGCACTTATTCCGGGTTTTGCCGATGCCAGAAAGAATGCCTTTGATTCCGGCGCTCTTGGATTTTCAATCTCAGGGTCCGGTCCGGCAGTGTTTGCTTTGTGCCGTGGCGATGAAGCAGCCACAAAAGTCAGAAAGGGAATCGTTGAAGCGTTTCTCAGGCATTCGCTTCCCTGCGATGAGTGGTCTGGATCAATATCTGAACTGGGCGCATATATAGTCTCGTTTTCGTAACAACTTGTGGGAAAAAGACAAGAAAAGACAAGATTTTTGTCCGCAGATTACGCAGATTATGCAGATTTTCAAGATCCAAGATTAACGATTTAAACCGATTTTAAAGATTGGCATACATACGAAGGATTATATAAAAACTACGCTTCATCGAAGTAGAAGATATTGTCAGACAAATATAGAATGAATTTGAGTGAATGAATGTTGAAAAGTGTATATGTCAGCAAATCCTTCTGTGTCGCAGAATAAGAAAGGGATAATTATGAAGTTTCATAGTACAAAAAACAGTTGTTCTGCTGTTACTGCTTCAGAGGCTGTTCGTGCTGGATTAGCGTCGGACGGCGGGCTTTTTGTACCTGATAGTTTTCCTGTTCTTGATTCGTATGTACTTCAGCCTGATATTACGTACATGGAAAGGGCGATTCGAGTTTTAAAGCCTTTCTTCGGCGGTGATCCGGCAGAATTAAGAATTGAAGAAATATGCAGCGAAGCTTTTAATTTCCCTGTTCCGCTAAGGTGGCTCGATGACAAGCAGGCTGTGCTGGAACTTTTTCATGGTCCGACTCTTGCGTTTAAAGATTTTGGAGCGCGCTTTCTATCAGAGTTTCTTGAAAAGACATGTCCGGAAGGTATGTCTCCGCTGACTGTGCTGGTCGCCACCTCAGGTGACACCGGAGGCGCTGTTGCTGCGGCTTTTCATAAGAAGCGCTGTGCCACTGTCAGGGTCTTTTTTCCGCAGTCGGGTGTTTCAGACCGCCAGAGAGCGCAGTTGACATGCTGGGGCGAGAATGTAACTTCTTACTCAGTTCAGGGAACGTTTGACGATTGTCAGTCGCTTGTAAAACATGCTTTTACAATTCCCGGACTATCAGAGAAAATGGGTCTTACATCGGCGAACAGTATTAATCTTGGACGCCTTCTTCCGCAGACGGTTTATTATGTGCATTCAACTGTTCTCTTCCGTGAACGGACAGGTGTTGCACCGTATATTGTTGTACCAACCGGAAATGTTGGTAATGTAACGGCTGCGTTCTGGGCAAAAAAAATGGGTGCTCCTATTGCCGGAATTATCCTGGCTGTAAATGCAAACCGCACTATTCCTGATTACCTGGAGACTGGTTTGTATAATAAGCGAAAAAGTGTTGCGACTCTTGCAAACGCAATGGATGTAGGACATCCAAGCAATATGGAACGTCTGATTAATCTGTTTCCAACTTTTGAAGAAATCCGGAATGAGGTTAAGGCTTTCTCTGTTTCTGACGATCAGATCAAAGAAACGATAAGACGCTGTTATGAAGAAACCGGAGAAATTCTCTGCCCTCACACAGCTGTCGCAGAGCGAGTCCGTGGCGAGCAGTTGCCGGGAATGCCGTCAATTGTTGTTGCCACAGCACACCCGGCAAAGTTCGAAACTATTGTCGAACCACTGATAGGAAAACCTCTCGAAATACCTGCTTCCCTGGCTGAAATGCTCAAACGCCCCCGCCACGAAATATCAATAACTCCCGATACGAATTTGGTGGGCTTGGTACAATCAGACAAAGTCGCATGATCTCATTCGCGAACCCTCACCCTTGCCCTCTCCCACGGCGAGGCCGGGGAGAGGGCAAATGTAAATGGCTTGATCAGCGAATTTGCTACAGTGTCAAATTATTGAGTGTTTATTAACTATCTGATAATGAGACTTTGTGAAGATGGTTGTCATTTTCAGGCATTTTCTGCTTTTTTTAGTGCTTCAATGTTTTTCTGGTATGATCTTGTGGCGATTGTATCCCAAAGTTCTGCTTTGACGATGCCTGAACGTGACGGAATGAAAACTGGGTCCAGGCCCAGTTTCATTTGATTTTCATAATCTTTTAATGTTGCTATGGCCGGTTTTGTAAGAATTAGAATGACAATTACGTTAAACCATGCCATGGCGCCGACTCCGGCAGATCCAATGTTCCAGACAACGTCTGCTGACATCAGAGATCCGGCGAAAACCATTGCACAAAGTATGAAACGGCTCAGGAAAAGTGAAATTTTATATGCATTTGATTGAGTATTTCCTTTGAAAAGATAGCCTATATTTGAGTCTGAATAGAATGCATAAGCCAATACTGTTGTAAATGTGAAGAAGAAAAGTGCAACTGCCACAAAACCGCCACCAAAACCTGGAATAAGTGTATTAACGGCTGTTTGTGTGAAATTGCCTTTTTCGATACTTGGAATAAATTCTGTGATAAAGCCGCCTGTGCCATTTGAAACATTGTAGGAATTCGTGGACAATATCATGATTGCGGTAGCAGTACAAACAAAAAGTGTGTCAACGTATACAGAAAAAGCTTGTACTAAACCCTGCTTCGCCGGATGAGAAACTTCTGCCGCTCCGGCAGCCTGAGCACCTGTTCCCTGGCCGGCTTCGTTTGAGAAGATTCCTCTTTTCACACCCCAGGAAATTGCCTGTCCGAAGATTGCTCCGTAAACGGCGTTCATATTGAAGGCACAGCTGAAAATCAAACCAAATACTTCGGGTATTCTTCTGAAATTAACAATTAGAATGACAGCTGCAAGAAGAATGTATGCGATTGCCATGAAAGGAACGATCATTTCTGCAGATCTTGCAATTCTTCTGCCGCCACCAAAAATAACGTATGCGGTAAGAAGTGTATAAAGGATTCCCAGTACAAGTGGTGATATGCCGAGTGCTGCCTGAGCTGCGATAGCAAAGGAGTTTGATTGAATGCCCGGTAATAAAATTCCGCAGGAAACAAGAGCAAGAATTGCAAAGGCTGCTCCAAGCCAACGGCTGTTTAAGCCTTTTTCGATGTAATATGCTGGGCCACCGCGGTATTCCCCGTTGATTTCATCTTTCCACACTTGTGCCAGGGCCGATTCCGCGTAAGCCGAGCCGGCACCGAGAAAAGCGATTGCCCACATCCAGAAAACAGCACCTGGACCGCCTGCATAAATTGCTGAAGCAACGCCAGTAATATTTCCTGTGCCAACACGTCCGCCCAGTGCCATTGCAAAACCTTGAAATGACGAAACACCGTTTTCTGAACTTTCCCCGTGAAAGAGCTGTCTGACCATATCTTTTATAAGCCTGACCTGTGGAAATTTCATTGCCAGTGAAAACCAGATTCCAGCACCCAGACAGAGGACAATCATAATTGGTCCCCAGAAAAAGTTGTCTAATTCAGCAGATAATTGTAACAGATCCATTCTTATGCTCCATCTAGTTTGTAATTTTTATTATTGAGAGACGATAATGTCTTGTGGCTGGATTTAAACTCTTTATTTTCTGCAAAAACGCTGCAAAGTGCATTTTCAGCAAAAAATAATAACATGTGAAAAAAATAAAGTCAAAAATAGTTTTAATAGTTTGCATTTATTAAGTATAATAAAAGTTCCGATATTGAAAAATTTATATATTCTAGCGATTTTACATAATTCGTTCATCAGTTTTCTTTAGGGGCTTGATTTATTAAGCCCGATGAGGCATGAATTAATTGTTTAAAAGGGAGGGTAAATATATAATGCGGTCCTTGTCTCAAGTCGAAGCGACCGTAATCCGTAAGGTAATGAAAACAAATAACAGACCTATTATTAAAATTTGGTGTATTTAGAATCTACTGGAGGCAAAAATGCTTACTACCGCAGATCGTAAAAAAGACTTGAATTTGGATGTACAAGATTGTGCTTCTCTGAAAAAAGAGATTCGCGATACTTATGAAAGAGTGATTTACATGAATACCGGATCATCCGGGCCTGTTCCATACTCGTTTTATCGAAGTCTGGAAAAATATAAAGATGATTGCCATGATTTCGGACCAGGTGCACTTCAAAGTATTATGAATCTGAAAGCAAACGTTTCTTCGCTGAGGAATTCTATTTCTTTGATGATTGGCTGCGGCGCCGAGTCGGTAGCACTCATGCACAATACAACTGATGGAATAAATAAGGCAATTAACAGCATCAACTGGAAAAATGAAGATGAGATTGTTATTGCATATCCGGAATATATTTCTCTCATGCTTCCGGCTCTGAGAGCTTCAAAAATTTATGGAGCAAAGCTGAAAATTGTACCATGTGACGAAAACGGAGATTACCTGATTGATGATATATTCTCTTCAGTTTCACGAAAGACAAGAATGATAATAATGTCCCACGTAAACTATTTCAATGGTACAAGAAATGACGTCAGGAAAGTGTGTGCTTTTGCCCGTGAAAAGGGCATAATTACTCTTGTTGACGGGGCGCAGGCAGTTGGTTGTATTCCAGTAAACGTGTCAGAAATCGGTTGCGATTTTTATCCATTTCCGGCGCATAAATGGCTGCTTGGTGAGGAAGGTGCCGGTGCATTGTATGTTTCGAAGGAAGTTCTTTCTGATATTACTCCTCCGTCTCTCGGGTACCATTCTGTCAGCAGCTATCATCCTGATAAGGGTTATATTCTGAAGCCTGATGCATCTATGTTTGAAGACGCATCTTTTGCATATTTATCATTATATGTGTTTAAGAGAGCCATCGATTTTTATCTTACCTCAGCTTCTTCGATTCAATCTGAGATAAGCCGTCTGACAACTCTTTTAAAGAAAAAGATTTTGGAGATTCCTTCTGTAAAATTGATTACACCATTAGATTTTGAAAACTCGTCAGGATTGATATCATTTCAGCAGAAAGAGTTTTCCTCTCTGGATACTTGCGAAAAATTATTCACTGATTTCCGAATCGTAGCCAGAACAATTCCTTTTCCAGATTGCGTAAGGGCATCAGTTCATTTTTTCAACACGGATGATGATATAAACAAACTGATATCTTTTTTGAAGTGAGTTAGTACATAAAAACACAAATATGGGGTCAAATTTGAGTTTTAACTTTCGGGTAAGCTGTCATCTCGAACGAATGTGAGAGATCTTTAAAAGCGAGATTTCTCCCTTCGGTCGAAATGACATTGCTTAATGACCCCTTTGTGCTCACTCACCTGCAGCCGGTACCGGCGCCTCCGCAGACTTTGGGACGGCGTTGTGCCGGTTGGCTTGTGTCTGAAGGCTGATTAACTCTGAAAATATCATCTCTGTATGTCCCAGTATCAGTAAAAAAATATCTGCATGCGAGCTTCAGGCTTAAGAATGCTGTAATTGACACTGAGGTGGTCATCGCAATCAGAATAGCAATCTGATATTTAACTGATACAAGAGGCGATGCTCCGCATAAAATCTGTCCGACCATCATTCCCGGAATACTGACAAGTCCGGCGGAAGACATTGTCATCATCATCGGCATAAGAGAGGCTCTGAAAGCCTGTTTAAAGCATGACTTCGATGCTTCATTGACTGTTGCACCAAGTGAAAGTAGTGTTTCGAAGTCATTTCTTGATGACCGAAGTGCTGAAAAAAAACGTTCTACAGCCAGTGCAGCACCATTCATTGAATTGCAGAGTATCATTCCGGCAATTGGAATTATATGGCGGGGCTCCATTACCGAATCTGACTGAATAACCAAGAGGGTAAAATAAGCCATAACCGTTGTTACAGAAATTCCCATGCTGGACGCAATGACCAGATAGATTCCTTTAAACTTGACTCCGCATCTTGAAATGATGAGTTGTGTACCGAATAGAAGCATGAGCAGATATGCTGATACAGTGAATATCCAGTTGGATGACCTGAAAAGTTCGAGAAGTACATATCCAAGCAGAAAAAGTTGTAAAGTCATGCGTGCAATGCTTGTAATAAGGCTTTTTCCGATTTCTTCGCCTGCTGCACGTGAAAAAGCCCATATTACAGTTGCTGCAAGATAAGCAAATGCAAGGTTTCCAATGGAAATATCAACTGTAGTCAATTGCTTTCTCCGGAAGCGAATTTCATGGAATTATCAATATCCAGAGTAATTTTTCCGTCCCTGAAGTGAAGCTTTCTATCAGACATTCCGATCAGATCACGGTCGTGTGTGACAAAGATAATTGTCACTCCGGGAAGAAAATTCTTTATATTATCAAGAATCTTTAGTCTGGATTCTTCGTCAAGTGCTGAGGTAGGTTCATCAAGCAGAATTAGCTTGCCGCGCAAAAGAAGAATTCGTGCAATCGCAACTCTCTGTTTTTCTCCGCCGGAAAGCGTTTCAGTAAGTTGTTCGAGATTCGCATTGCTGTAACATGCAGCAGAAAGGGCAATTTGAAGATCGCTGTCGCTTGGTGGTGCTGATTTTTGTGAAGCAGCCAATCTGAATGGAAGGAGCAAAGCTTCTCGGACTGTTTGTGCAGACAAAACAGGTTCCTGAAAAAGAAACCCAATCTGACGGCGAAGTTCAGTCAGATTATATGATTCAACAGGATTATCAAGAAAAATAATGCTTCCATGAGATGGTACAACCAGACGGTTGAAAAGCTTGAGAAAAGTTGTTTTTCCCGAGCCGCTTGGGCCGGTTACAGCAACACATTCACCTGAACTGATCGAAAAATTTTCTATTTCCAGAACAAGTTTTTCAGAACAGATTACCTTTACTGATTTAATCTCAAACAATTTTGATTCCTAAATATTTGCGGCTATCGCACATTTTCAAAACCCGGTAATGTATGTAATCAGAAAGGTCATTCAAAGGCATGCATAACCTCGACATACAAACCACGAGATTTGGTAGTGCGAGCGCTTAACTGATAAACAAAAAGAAACTGATTTTTAACCACGGAATTCACGGAATAACACGGATTTTTAAAAGGGGAAAATAAAATCATTGTGCATAATCAGTTAACATACTCACACGACCCGAGATTTCTCCCTTCGGTCGAAATGACAGAAAATAAAAACTACATCTGATATCGACCCCTTTTCTTATTGTCAGAGCTATAACTATCAGAAAGCGAGACCCTAAGCCTTCGCTATCAAAAATCAAAAATAACATTCAAATCAAATCTTGACTCTTTAAAATCTGCGAAATCTGCGGACAAAAATCTTGTCTTTTCTTGTCATTAGGTTGGAATTTGTTTCAAGACTTTATTTGTGGACAATCAGCAGAGCTTGCCGATGGCATCTGAGCGGCATTGCTTACAGTGCCTCATTTGAGTAACGAACCTGGCACATTCCTCGCGGACTTTTCTCAATTCATCATGGTCAGGGCGGTGTGATTCGTTGAACTTGAATTGTGGAATTACTGGCATAAGATTTTGCAAGTACACTCCCATTTTACTGACTTTTTCAGCAATTTCACCAGCCTGGTGAAGATTAATCGATTTGATCAGAACGGTATTTACTTTTACAGTCATTCCTTCTGAAATAGCCATTCTTATTCCTTCAAGCTGGTTTTCCAGAAGAATTTCGGCACCCTTTATTCCCGAGTATGTCTGTCCGTGAAATTTAATATGGGAATAAATTTCAGCTCCAGTCGCCGGATCAAGGGTATTGAGTGTCACGGTTATATTTGAAATATTGAGTTTTTTCAACTCATGAATTTTTTCTGGAAGAAGAAGGCCGTTTGAGCTCAGGCAGTAGTGAAATTTCGGATATTTTTCACCGACGATTCGAATTGTTTCGAATGTTTCTGCATTAAAAAGTGGCTCACCAGGGCCTGCAATGCCAACTACTGAATTAGGATTCTCTACATCCATTATTTCATCAATTTTTAACAGGGCCTCAGCAGGGGAAATAACTTTGCTTGTAACGCCGGGTCTGCTCTCATTTACGCAGTCAAATTTTCTAATGCAGAAATTGCATTGAATATTACATTCTGGTGCGACTGCCAGATGAATTCTTCCATATTTTCCCGCTGCCTTCTCAGAAAAACACGGATGTTGTGTTATATTATCAGGAAGGCAGACCATTTCCTGATTATTTTCCGATTTCATTGCCTGATGCATTTTCCACTCCGATTAGTTCAACGAACCTTTTTTCAAGGTCAGTATTATTGGAATTGAACGAGCTGAGGGTTCCTTCGAAAATCATTTTTCCCTGGTGAATAACACCGATTCTGTCACAAATTTCATGTACATCGGCAAGAATGTGAGTACTGAAAAATATTGATTTTCCATTTTTCTGAAGATCTTTTATCAAGTTTTTAATCATTTTTCGGCCAAGCGGGTCAAGACCGCTGCTTGGTTCATCAAGAATATACACTTCAGGTTCGTGCAGCATAGCTGCCGCCAGAGCCAATCTTTGCTGCATTCCTTTTGAGAATGAACCAACTCTTTTCTGATGATCGCCCCATAGCCCTGTAAGTGAAAGCACTTCCTTTTTTCTAGCCTGGTTTGGTGACAAGCCAAGCAGACGGGCACCGAAATCAAGAACTTCTTCGCCGGTCAGGAATTCATAGAAGCTGGGTTTTTCAGGTGTAAAGCCAATTTTTGCAAAATCAACATTTGAAATTGGATTTCCAAACCAGGTAATTTCACCCTGATCTGCTTTCGCCAGGCCAAGTGCAATCTTGATGCAGGTTGTTTTTCCGGCCCCGTTCAGTCCGACGAAACCGTAAATTTCACCACGATTAAGATTTATACTAACATCTGAAAGAACATTCTTTCTGCCAGTTTGAACAGCCTCCCCGATCAGCTTCGGGAAGGTTTTTGATATGCCTTTCAGCTGAAAAACCGAATCCATTTCTTTCCCCATAAAAGATTTATTTCACGAACATGCATAACGACATTTATTTTGCAGTATTCAAATGTATCATATTCTACTATTTTTCACCATGAAAAATTATGAATTTCCGCGCCTTATCCATAAAATTCCTCCAGAAATAAACATGAAACATATCTGTCCAATGACGCGGTAAAAAACGCTGTTATCTCTCTTTGGGCCATAAGCTTCCATTGCGTGTTCTCGCTGTTCTTCATCAGAAGGCAGAGACTCAGTGTCAGCAATTGAGGAAGGCGGTTTCGGATGTCCCTCTGAATCGAGAGTCGGTTTAACCTGGTTGTTTGGAACTGGTTTCGGCAAATCGGGTTCAATTTCAAGAAGTTTATATTCAGGAAGGTCTTCTGGAAGACACGGAACCTGCTCGCCTCGCTGGAATTTCGAAAGATAAACTGCAAGAAGGTCTTGGGAATTAAGGTCAAGTCCGGATAACTTGTATTCCTCAAGAGCTTTGTCGTTCATTCCTTTTTCAACGAAAATTCTCGAACGGTGAAGGTGATAATTTCCCGGTCTCATTACGTCAACTCTTTTTTCACCGGGGTTTTTCTCATATTTTAACAGAGCTTCTCCGAAGTATTTCAGTGCAGACTCAATATTACGGCTGTGTCTTGTATCATATTTTTCTATATGGAAATAAATGTAACCAATAGTACCATATAATTCATGTACTCCGGGAAGAAGTTTATTTGCTATTATTCCATGCTGAAGTGTTCTGATTCCTTCCTTGAAACGGTTTAGATACATGCACAAATTCATTGCAAGAATTTCATAGCCGTCAATAAACTGTGGATCAAACATCAGTGCCAATTGAATAAGGGGAATTATATCAGTGTTTCCGGCGTAGCTTCCGGCAGTGAATCCGGCAAGGAAATCACGTGCCAGCTTCCTTGTCGGCCCGAAATGCATGTATTCATCCGCACGCATCCATAGATAACCTGCCACGAATCGTCTGAATGAAATCGGAATTGCTTCTACTGCTGCGTCAATGGGTGTTTCAATCGAAACATCAGGAAGGTAAAGATCTGGATAGCTGGCTTTGAATGTCCATTGAAAAGTAAAAGAAATTACGATAAGAAATACCAGAAAAAGTGTTGAAAGTAATACGTTATTTTTCATCGAAAGTTATTACAGATCTTTTCTTGAAAGTATTTTGCCGCCGACGCCAAGATAGAAAAGTGAAAAGAATACAGAGTAAAGTAATACCAGCAGCATCGCCTGTGGTGCAATTGGAATGTCATGTACAACTCTGAGACGTGGTTCAAACAGCGAAAAGTCGGGGAAGAAAAACACTACAGCTTCAAAAAGAAACATCAGAGTCGGATTTTCCCGGCTCTCGAAAAACATTCTTATGAAATCGTATGAATGTCCAATTGCGTAAAAAAAGATTCCCAGACTTGTTACTACAATTCGTGATGTAAAAGTTGCGAACAGCACAATCATTGAAGTCAGCAGAGACTGTTTGAGAAGGTAAATTGCCATTGCTGAAATTAATTCCAGGAACCAGTATGATGAATAAAACTTGAGTAGTACAATTAGAAACACTGTCATTATTGTGTTGTAAAATGTCAGCGTTGCTATTATTCCCAAGTAGCGCCCAAGAATATAAGAATTTCTTGATCCCATACGCGAGAGAATAAAATAGACTGATTTTTTTTCGATATCAGGAATAATCTGTTCAAAGGATAGTATGAAAACAATCAGAAGCCCGAAAATAGATGTGGCAAAGAGTCCAAGGTCTTTTATCATTTTGACCTGTCCGAATTGATAGACATCAAGAACCTTTGCGCCTGCAATCAGAGGGATAATAAGGCAAAAGATTCCAAGAAGAAGACGATTTCTGAGAGCTTCGAGAAATGAGTAGTACGCTATCCAGAAAACTGGTTTCACTGAATAAAAAAATCTGGTGAATAAATCTTTAAATATTTTCATAGTTGTTTTTCGTAATGATCAGGCAACCTAATCAAAACAGCCAGACCTTAAAGGGCTGGCTGTTTTGATTAAAGCCATTTTGATATAATTTTAAGAGAGTTCAATATCCGGGAAAAAATAACTGGCGTTGGAAATAACTGGACTACAGCCAGAGCGCATGCAATGTTGAGCGTTGTCCATCAGGGCCAACACCGTTTGCATATCTTGGCATCCCGTTTTCGTAAGCAATTCCGCCCGGGGTACCACTATTGTTATATCCGAAAGAAGTGCACTGAGTAGTTCTTCTGACACGAGTGGGAGACCATCTGTCACCGCATGCGCCCCAGCAGTTTTGGGCTGCACTTGTCCAGGCAACTCCGGCTGCATTTGATTCAACAGTGGGTCTTTTGATAAAGCAGTAGTGATTCCGACATGTCAGTGCTGGTGCAGCGCCTACACCTCCGTAAACTCTTACCAGATCAGGACATGCAAAAATATTGGTGGCTCCGGCGGCTTCAGCAAGAGCACCCTGTTGAAGCTGATGCCAGTAGTTATCAAATGCCGATCCATTCCAGCGGCTGGCTGTAAACTGAGTGTTCCACTCTGTGTCACCAGTGGTTAGATTAATGCGGCGGATAACTGCAATGTTATCTCTTCCAAGAGCAGCAGTTTTTGTTTCCCAGACACCCACAGCCTGATCAACTGATTTGAGTTGTGATTGACAAGCTCTCTGTCTGCTTTCTACAACAAAACTCTGATACTTCGGAATTCCAACTGCTGCCAGAATACCGATTACCAGCACAACAATCATCAGCTCAATAAGAGTAAAGCCGAGTCTGTTCATGCACATTCTCCTTTAAAATAATTTCTCCCATACCAAAAAAGCGAAGCAAATGCCGAAAAACATTCTTCACTTCTCAGTATATGTTTTAGAATAATAAAAGTCAAGAATTCGATGAATAAAAAAAATAACTGCCATTAAACTATGTCATTTCGACCGAAGAGAGAAATCTTGAATTAATGAAGATTTCTCTCTTCGGTCGAGATGACAACGGATCGCCTATTTTCATACATGGCAAAATTCAGGATAATTTAGAAATTCGGCAGGTTGTAGTTTTCGAGATATGTAGTCGTATTGGCGCTTACAGTTACAAGGCTCCAGGAATGAACTCTGTTAACATTGGCTATATTTTCTACTGTCCAGGTTTTCACAGGTGCGCCGATATCAGCCGGATCACTGAAGGTTGTAGTTGTCATGGCAGAGTTTGCGTTGCCGATATATACCAGATATTTTTCATCATCTGAAGTCGGTTTCAGATGCTCAAGTCTGAATGTACCAGATGCGCTGACAACAGCACTTGGCGCCTGTCCTGTGCGGGTTGAAAGGAATGGCAAAGTGCTCACTTCCCAGTATGAAACATCTTTTTCGACGTTCGCGCCAATCGAAACTACTGTGATCGTTTTTTGAACGTATTTCATTACATAAACCCTTACAATTAAGTCATCAACGCCATTTCCAGTTATTTCATCTACGTATCTTCCTGTAATTGCGCCGACATTTGTTTCCTGCTTTTGAACCATTTCGTAAACAAGCGATGCTGGTATCAGAGAAGTAACTGTGCCAGAAGCCATTACAGTGAAGTTTACAGTCAGGTCCTGCCAGCCGGGTTTCTTAAAGGTCAGCTCATAAGTGCCAGGTACCAGATTTGTAAAACTAAATTTTCCCTGATCGTCTGATATTGTACCGCCATAACCTTTCAAGGAACATTGTACATATTGCAAATCTGCGCCGGTAAATGAATCATAGACTGAACCTGTTGCCAGCGCGTGTCTGATATCTTCAGCTGTAAGAACTTTTGAAGAGAGAAGCAATACTGGCGATGAAGGCATTATACTTCCATCGTTCAGAACCTGAATTGAATACGTCGCCGGATCATAAGAAGTCGAACCGCGTGCAAGACCGATTTCATAAGTTCCGGGAGAGAGCTGCTGAAACACAAATTCACCAGCTGGATTCGTAACCGTTTCACCCATTAAAACCTTGTTAAGATATGCTTCAACTCTAATATTCGGAAGAACCTCGGAATTCGAATTCAGTTTAACGGTACCTTTCATTGTGGAAATAGGCCCGAGAAGAATGTCGAGTAATTTTTCGTCACCGATTGTTATGCTTACGGTCTGCGAAGAGTTTACAAATCCGGCTTTTGTCACAAGTAGTGTATAACTTCCCGGTACCACTGAAAAATAATATTTTCCGTTTTCTTCCGTTGAGAATTCATAGGAAGTGCCATTTACAATTTGCGGAAGGAGTCTTACCAGAGCCTCTTCCTGAAGAGTTCCAACTCTGTCGGAGATAATTCCGGAAATGCGCCCTGAATTTTTTGAAACCTGCATTTTTAATTCAGGTGCTGTCGGAATGAGCGTTCCGTCGTTCAGAATCTGCAGTGAATAAGTTGCAGGCTCGTACTTAACCAGACTGTCGGTCAGTCTTAACTCATAAAGTCCCGGAGAAAGATTCCCGAATGCAAATTTGCCTTCTGATGTAGTTTTAGTCGGGCTTCCTGAGACTTCAACCGAATTCAGATAAGCTCTTACGGTAATATTTGGAAGTGTGGAACTGTCGGTGTCAAGTTTTACTGTGCCGATTACGTTCACTAGTGGCCCAAGTTGAAAGTCTTTTGATAAATCATTGTCGGCTGTTACTGTGATATTTTCGCTGTGCTCTGCAAATCCGCTTTTGATAACCTTTACGGCATAGTTTCCGGCTTCAAGCAATACTGAATATGTTCCGTTTGTGCCAGAGATGCTTTCAGTGACTTTATTTGCAGATGAAGTAAATCTGATTGTCGCGTTTGATTGCGGAGCTCCACTGCGGTTTGAAACAATTCCGAAGACTTTGCCGAGAGTACTCGAAACGCTCATAAGCAACTGTGGATTCGCAGGTGAAATAGTTCCATCATTTAGAATCTGAACGGAGAACGTCGCCGCTTCATACTCGCCGGAAGTTGATACAAGACCAATTTGATATGCTCCGGATGTAAGATTCTGAAATACAAATTTCCCTTCTGAGTTTGTTTTTACAGGGCTTCCAGCTATTACAACTCCAGAGAGATATGCTGATGCATTAATATTCACAAGAGGTGCTTTTGTTGAATCCAGCTGAACTGTACCGGTCAGATTAACTGATTGTTCCAGCTGAAAATCGCTTGTAAGATCGTTTCCTTCTGTTACAACAATATTTCCGGAAAAATTTCTGAATCCGCTTTTCATTACTGTCACAGCGTAATTTCCCGCGTTGAGAAGAATTGAATATTTTCCATCGCTGGATGTTGTTGCTTCAAAGGTTTTTGCGGTTGTTGATTCAAATCTCACAGTTGCATTTGCCTGAGGAGTACCATTCTGGCTTGAAACCATTCCAAGAACTTTTCCGACAATTTTTTTGATTGAAAAAACCGGGTCTTTGGGTGCAACTGATCCGTCGTTGAGGACTTGTACAGTAAACGTAGCAGGCGAATGTGCAAGTGCCGGGTCTGTAACTGAAACTGTGTAGTTTCCTGGTGCAAGATTCTGAAATACAAATTCTCCCGACGGGCTTGTGTTTGCAGTGTCAACAAGTGCTGCTGCAAGAAAAAGTTTTATCTGCAAATTGGCAATTGCTGAGCTGTTTGTATCAAGAATGATTTTTCCAGTAAGTGTAGATTGCGGGCCAAGTGCAATGTCATAGAGTTTTGTTGTACTCATTACAATTTGCACTGTTGCAGATGAAATCATGAATGAAGCTTTTGATGCTGAGAAAATATAATTTCCTGCAGGAATGCTGAATGAATATTTTCCGTCATCTGTTGTCGTTGCTTCATAAGACAGCAAATCGGCTGACAAGGGCATAAGTCTGATTAGAACATCTTTCTGGGCATTTCCAGCTCTGTCGGTTATCTGTCCAAGAATTTTTCCGAGATTCTTTGAAACATTCATGAACAATTCTGGAGATGCAGGAGAAATTGTACCATTCTGCATAATTTGAATAACATAAGTGGCTGGCTCGTATCCGCCATTCAGCGATCGGAGAGTAATTTCGTAAAGTCCCGGAGATATGTTCTGAAAGATGAACTTGCCTTCAGCTGTAGTTCTTGATGGGCTTCCGGCAACTGAAATTCCGGAAAGCAGAGCTGAAACTTCGATATTTGGAAGTACCTCTTTTGTGTCAAATGACTTTACTGTTCCAATCAGATTAATTACCGGTCCAAGCTGTACATCAAGAAGTACTTCACTCTCAGGAGAAAGGTATATCGATGATACAACTGTTCCGAACCCGCTTTTTGAAACTGAAACGGTGTTTGTTCCGTTGTTCACGGAAACTGTGTATTTTCCGTCATCTCCTGAAACGGCTTGTACGGTTTTTCCTGAAAGGTCAGTCGCTCTGACTGAAGCATCTTTAACTGGTTCCCCAGCCAGATTTGTAATCAGGCCGAAAATCTTTCCAGCGGATTTGTACATGAGAAAGTTCTGAATAACTTCACTTCCACTGTTAACAGTGAGCTTCACTGTTTCTGTAATATATTCACTTTTTACTGCAGAAAGACTGTATTCGCCAGTTGCAAGAATGAATTCGTAGTTTCCCGCCGCATCTGTTATTGCAGCAGAAATCGAAAGTGCAGGATTAGTAATTGAAGTGATCTGAACTTCTGTCCCGGAGATTCTTTCACCTGTGCTTCTGCTTGCGGTGTATCCTTTCAGGCTTCCTATGCTTGAGCTGATTACAGCGTTGTAAACATTAATAATCCCTGATTTGACAAGAATATTCTGTTCTGATGTAACAAAGCCGGATCTTTGAATTCTTATAGTATATGTACCTGCATCAACAATGACAGAATACTGTCCCTGAACGTTTGTAACAGCTGATGTTATCGGAACCTGCTGCTTAAGAATTGAAATTGATGCATTGCCAACCGGAATTCCGTCTGGTTGAGTAATTGTACCGGTTAGAATTGTTTCTCCAGTTGGAACTGATGCTGTTGGAAGTCCCTGCCATGAGCTTTCCGAACCTAATGAATTTCCGTTTTTGCATCCGAAAGAAAAAATGAGTACAAAAAGTATTGAAAGGATTAATAGAGATGGCAGTTTCTTTAACACAATGAACCTCCGCTCAATTCATTTTCCTGGAGCGCAGTTATACAATCTGTTTTGTTAAAGCTGAGAAATACAGAATCGGTAATTTTTACCACAGAATTGAAGGTTGATAATTTCAATGCCTGGGAAAGAAAAAACATAATTTTCCAGGAAAGGTATACTACTGACACTCGAAAAAATTTCAGCATCATTGTTCACTTTCCTGAAGGCTTGTGTTGAGCTGAACATGCATGTCAATATTGAAATTGTGGTCATTCATATCTTTTCCTGTAAAAACTATTTTGGCTATTACCGGCGAATGATCGTCTGTATACACATTTGTATTATTAGCCATATATGTGTACAAATTTGGCGGAAAAAGCGGAATTTTTATGTATCCAGCATAACCTTCGTTCTTCTGAAAATCACCATCTACATCTTCCGCACTTTGAGTAATAACGGCAGCTCTTTGCCTGATTGAAACTGCACCGCCTGAAGTTCCTGAGCTGCTTGAGCCCCCTGAGCCCCCTGAGCTGCTGGAGCCACCTGAACTGCTTGAACCGCCCGAACTTCCCGAGCTGCTGCTGCCAGCACCCATCTGGGTCACATCAGGCGCGTCAAGGTACAATGCAAGAGCGCCATTGAAATCATATTTCCCGTCTGCCAGTGGTGATCCGGTAACTTCAAAATACCTTACACTGTAATTGTTTATAAACGCTGACACACCGGTGAAAATTGAAAAATATACTTTCAGAAGTGGTAGCTGAGCTTTTTCTAGAGCTGTGACTGTTGAACCTGCTGACGAACTTGATGAGGAACCTGATGCAATAGAAGATGAACCGACGGATGAATCTGTAGAACCACCCTTGCCTGCAAGAGGTGAGAGTATAGATGGATTTATTCCGGAAACATGAACATCTGATGCAGGTGAAAAGATTTTGCCTGGCGAATTCTGACAGCCCGGTAAAAGAAGCAGAAAACCTATGAAAAATAAATATACAAATGGAAATGAATTACGCAAAATTATGTTTTTCATTGTTGCTGTTTTCCAATCATGCTCATCTGATTCATGAACTTCTCCCCGCTTATTCTATAGCCATCGCTTTCAACGATTTTTGGAGTTATGAAAACAACCAGCTCAGATCTCTTGGATGTTTTTACCTTTTTTTCAAAAAAACTTTTCAACAGAGGAATTCGCCCAAGGATTGGGATTGAATCGTTATTTACAGATTTATTCTCTGTAATTAATCCGCCGAGAATAAGCGTTTCACCATCCCGTACAATTACTTCCGTGTCAGCCTGCCTTGTTTCAGTCCAGGGAGCACTGTCAGGAATCATGCTTACTACGGCAGTAATTACCGGTTTTACTTTCATTCTGATAGTTCCGTCGTCGTAAATATTCGGGGTTACATCAAGACTTATCGGAACATCGGCAAACTGTGTTGTTCTGACCGTGTAAGGCGGATTTCCGCCATTGGCAGGATAAGTTGTAGTGGTTGAATACGGAATTCTCTGTCCAACGCTGATAACTGCGCTTTGTCCATTCATTGCAGCAATTTTTGGATTAGAAAGTGAGCGTGCACGATTGTTGCCTTTCAGGCCCTGAAGAAGGATTGAAAAATGTTCACTGCTGAGTGTTCCAAATCTCAGAGCACCGTTTCCGCCGTTGAGTTTCAGAGTCTGATCAAACTGCCAGAGCGGTTCTTTGCGTCCAGCCTGAGTCATAAGCAGAGACCAGTCAATTCCGCTCGAATTCTGATCTCCGAGAGTGATATCAAAAATATTCGCCTCAATCAACACCTGTTTTGGTGCAACATCAAGGCTTTTGATTATTTCTTCGATTTTCTGTAGATTTTGTGGTGTATCTCTTATAATGAAAGTATTTTCAGCCTTGGAAGAACCGGAAGAAGACATTCCACCTGGCGCAGTCTGACTGAACGCACTTTTGAAACCTGTAACAAAAGTTGCAGAAATAATAAGTATTGCAAGAAATGCTCTGATTCCGGGTTTAGAAATACTCATTTTGCTGGTGCTCCTCCAGATGCGCCTGATGTATTGCCTGCAGTGTCGTTTCGCTTAACATCAAGCATTTGTTTTGCCGGGTCGAAGTTGGGCATAACCATCTTGATCGCCTTTTCCAATGTATCTCTGCCAAGATATTTAACTTTAAAAACTCTTTCCTGGATATTTCTGTTCTGAAGAGGCTTATCGAAAACCTTAACAAGTTCTTCCATCTCATCAAGTTTTGAACGGGGCGCAGTCAAAAGAAGTGAATTAGACCTTTCATCAAGTTGAAGGCTCCAGTTTTCAGAGGAAATCGTTGATTTGTCTTCGAGAACGTTATTTGATGATGTCTGACTTTTTGATGCAGATTCTCCGGCAGATTCCGCGGCAGGTGCTGAATTCTGAGTTGGCGTCTGTCCTTCTGTGGGCTGCATGGAAGCAGTTTCAGTATTTCCAGTATTGGCATTTTCAGCCCCACTTTTTGGAGGCGCAGAATTTGCGCCTGAGCTTGCGCCTGCATTTGCATTTGGTGAAGAAATTGCAGAAGCATTTGCAGAGTTATTTCCAGAACTATTTGCTGAATCGTGATTTTTTGATTTCTTAACTTGTTCCCATTTTTTCATATTTCGCTCAATTATCGGGAATAATTCTGAGGCGCTGACATTCTTAAGAAAAAACACACGAGTTTCAAGATTTTCCTCGCCTCTTTTGAAAACCCAGATTATTCCGTCTTTTACTTCGAATAGATAGTCGTTTGTTGTTAAAATTGTCTCTAGTACAACACCAGCCGGAACGTTGTCGAAAGCTACAGTTGTTCTTCCGGTAATTGTGTTTCGACTGACAATATTCAGGTTTGCTTTTGCCGCAAGCAGCCGTACCATGTCCGCTATTTCAACATCTCTGAAATCAATGGTTACCTTAACTTTAGAGATATCTCTCAGTGAAACAGATTTCTGCCTCTGGATTCTAACAGTTTTATCCATTTCGGTAAGCTTCTGGTTAAACTGATCAGGGGCTTTGTCTATGAGCGGTTTGGATATTACATAATTGATTCTTTTACTTGTTGAAGTTTTGTTTTTGTACGGAACCCGAACCATGCTCTTAAGTATTTCAGACTCATCTTCCTTGTTTGAAAGGTCTTCTTCCTGGCTTTCCAGATCAACTTCTGCTTCATCAGAATGCTTATAGTTCAGGGGTGTTTTTTTCCTGGAAATTTTTGATATGCTTTCAGGTCTTTCTAATTCTATGCTTTCAGTAGCTTTTTTTTGTTTGATATTATTCTTTTCTTCAATTTTTGTTTCATTTTCAGTGTTTTCTGAACTTTTTACGGCAGAACAGACTTTTTCGTTAGAAAGAGAAGCTGCTTTAAGGCATGTGATTTTTTTATTCAACATTTCTGCCTCGTCAATTTTCTTTTCTTTGTACAAATGTTCAATAACTTCGCTGGAATATTTTTCTATTACTTCTTCAGCTATCTTCTCGTCTGTACAGGCATTGCCGAGTGCCTGAAGTTCAAAAAGGGTTTTTTTGTCATTCTTAACATAATATTTCCATGAAAGTTTTGAAATGATTAATTGTGCAAGAGATATTTTTTCGTTTGCAGAAACAAGTGAAGAAAATAGAGAAAATATGATTAACAGAGAGAATGTTTTAATGAATAAACGTTTTCCGGAGAAAATATCTCCAGAAGTGTTTTTTGAAAAAATCTTTGTCATAACAGAATTCCTCACATTCCCTGAGTGTCTTAGATCAATTTCATGTAATTTGTTCACATGCTTTTTCGCAATAATACGTATCATAAAGACCATTAAAACCGTATTTGAAAACCTGTACTTCAACAAATATATGCCTTTGTTTTTTCGTAGGGGCTTGATTTATCAAGCCCGAATTTGTGTTTCCTGTACATATCATTCCTTGATTTTGACAACATAGTCTTTTTCGTTTCGGCAGAAAACTACTTCTTTTTTAGAAATTGTTTTAACTGTAAAATCGGCACATCGTTGTCCTTTTCTTTTTATTCCTTCGCTTGTAATGGCGACCCGATCTTTGTCAGATGCAATCATTATTCCCAGAACTGCAGGAAGCCGTATTTTTTCGACTTCACCGGTTGATGTGACAAATTTCGTAACAGCCGGTTTCGGCTCATCAACTACTTTTGCCGGATTTTTAAATATGTCTCTGAAACGGCTCCAGTCATCATCTATTTCAATAAAAACCGTATTAATGTCTCTGCTCTCATTTTTGCCTGAAGACGAATTATCCTGCGTTATGCTCTGATCGCTGGTGCAGTCTTCTGAAGGAATATTCTCGGCATCCTGAGCATGACAGGAATAATTCCAGAAGAGAAAAACTGAAGCATAAGCAATAAACAGCAATCCCAGATACTTCATGTCACGCTTTATCATTCTTTGTGCGCTTTTACTCATTTTCCGCCATAAATATATGTTTTCAGATTCATTTTGATATCCAGAAGATTACTGGAAGATTTTCCTGATTTCATCTGGAATCCGACCATCTCTACCAGTCTGGGAATTTTTTCGAGATTTTCAAAATAACGCCCTGCATTTCTGAAATCAGCAGTCATTTCAATATTTAAATCCATTTCTTCATAACTGACTTTTATTGAATTGCCTGTTTGAGCTGATTTTACAGCTGCTGTTTTCTTTTTAATTCCTTTGGGATTAATTGATTCAATTGTCATACCTCTTTGAGACGCATATTCACTTAACTGTTCAAGCAGGTTTCCAATTTCATTTTTCTGAGGTAATCTTTTCAAAAGTTCAGTAATTTTATTCTTAGTCTTTTCGATTTCACTGCTGAGATTTTTTATTTTCGATGAGGCTTCCTGAGCTATTCTTATGTCGTTAATAATTGTTGTAAGAGAATTTTGTGTAGAATAGAAGGCACGAAGTCTTATCGGATGCTGATCAAAGTAATCATATCCAATAAGGCAGATCGAAATTACCGGCAGAATAAGCAGTAACTGTTTCATTCCTGAAGAGCATTCAAATCAATTTTACATGCAAGTGAAAAATCGATTTCGCTTCCTTTTTTTGATTGACTTCTTTTGCTTTCTTCCCATGTAATACTGTTAAAAGTTTTCGATTCTTCTAAATCTTTCAGAAATCTTGCCAGGGAGGAATATTTTAAACTTTTTCCCTTGAGTTTCAGGGAAGAATCTTTTCCCTTTGCTGACTTGGCTGGTGAAGAGCCTCCTGAAGCAGGGGCGCCGCCTGCATCACCGCCACCGGATGTGTTCTGAGTGACATCCATTCCTCCGCCCGACGCTCCATCACCAGCAGCCATATCTCCGGCGGAAATCTCAGTAATCCATAAATCATCGGGTGTAATTGATATGAGTTTTTTGAGTGCTTTTGACCAGAAAATTCTTTTTTTGATAATATTTTGAATGAATCCGGAGCGGGTTTTTAAGTTTCCCTCTTCAGCAATCATTTCATCGTGTTTAGCTTTGAAATGCATAATTGCATCCAGTTCAGCTTTTTTTGCAGCCGTTTCTTTCTGCAGTTTGGAAGATTTAAATACCTGTGGACTGTAAATGAACTGGTAATAGATAATTGGAAGAACAATTGCGACAATCACAGCAATAATTTGCAGAATGCAGCTTTTTATCTGCTTGATAATCTTTGTAGATAAGTCTTCTTTCAGTTCACCCAGAATATTGAGGCTTTCAGGATTTTCCCTGAATGCACAAAGAGCCCCACCAACAGCCAGAACAAATGACATATCATTCAACGGTGTCGCTTCCTGGGTTTCCTGTTCTGCTGCTGCATCTGAAGAAATGGACTTTCCTGGTAAATATGGTACTTTAACAAAAGGTGAAAGTTCGAAAACTTCGTTCACCATGAGGAGTTTTCCGAGCGAATCACTCATTCCGCGCATGATTGCGCCGCCTCCAAAAATATACGCACGAGAAACTTCTGTTTTCATCTGACCTTTAAAGTAATCAAGTGAAAGGCGTATTTTCTGAATCATCTGAGACACGGCACGTTTAATTAATTCCGAAACCTGTACTTCAAGTGCTCCCGGGTTGTACAGAAATATTTCTTCCTGTTTCAGCATGCCGATGGTCGTTTTATATGCTTCAGCAGTTGCTTTGTCGAGCATTACTTCGTTCTGATCAACTTTGTATTTCTTTACAAGTGATTGAGTAAGTTCTTCTCCTGCAAATGGGAATGTTCTTGCAAGCTTAAGATTATTCAGATCGCACACTATTACCTGATTTGATATTGCACCGAAATTGATAAATGAAATCAGGTATGGACTTTCGTGTTTTTCGATATCATCAGAATAATTGAAATGGAAACATTCACGTGCAGCCACTGGATATGGATATATTCCAATAAGTCTGAGATTTGCCTGTTTGAAAAGTTTAAAATATCTTGATGGAAGATCATCAGGAAAAGAAGCTGTTAAAATTGTAATGCCAGGGCCAGTCTCAGTTGCATTTTGTCCGACAATTGCATATTCAATTCTTGGTGGCTTTTCAGATTGCTCATGACCGGCTGAAAGGGCTTTGAATTCGTTGCTTAGAACAATTCCCAGGTTTTCTCTGCTCATGGCTGGTTTTTCGAAAAATTTCAGCGCAATTTCACGATCAGATGATACCAGCACAGCCATTGGGGTTATTTTTTGATATTCAAGAGAAATTTGCTTCAAAGCGTCAAGAATGAATACTTTTTTTTCGGAGTCATCAGAATGAAGATTGATTGTTTTTGTGCTGGTGCAAGTCAAAACACCGTTTTTCTTTTCAAGAAGAACGGCTTTAACAGAATAACTTCCGAGATCTATCCCGATTACTGCATTCAATTTTTCACCCGAAGAAGAGAAAATTTTGATAATCCAAATCTTCACATCGGAAAGATGCAGTAAAAAGATTAATGGAAAAATCTGATAAATCTATTCCAAATTGCTTTTTGTTCATTCGCATTATTGTGGAGCCGTATTTTGATGAGGAAATAAGTGATTCGTTGTCGTCTTGACCTTTGCTAACACAACGTTGAAGATACCAGATTTCTCCCTTTGGGCGAAATGACAGAAAATTTTACCTCTCTTCTATAACACGCCCTGTTTCTTAACTGCCCGTTAATTGTTTCTCCACCTTAAATTCAAGTGAATTAGATTTTTTTATTAACTTCCATGATTTGAAAAAATCTGATAGTATAGTGTGCATGCTTCGAAGACCAAAAAGAGAAAAAGTTGAAACCGTTCTTTCGATATCCGATGACGGTGTTTTTCTTGTTAAAATCAAGGGAATGCTTGATGAAAACGGAATAAGGGAACTTAATCGCTCTCTTCGTGATTTCGAAATGAATTTAAAAGACAGAAAACCATCAAAAGTTCAGATAGACCTTACCAATGTAGGCTTTATCAGCGGTTCTTCAATTAAATGGATAAAAAGATGGAAAGAAAAGCTTCTCTCAATGAGACTTGGATTCGAGCTGACCGCTGCTGACAGATTGATAAAAAAAATTCTTCAATTCTCAGGACTGGAAAGACAACATTGAGACTGTTAGTTAACATCAAAGTAAATCTACAAAATTTATCTTCTTATTGGGTAAATTTGAGTTTGAGAGTTTATGTTCTTTAGAGGATTACAAAATTTAGTACATATTTTATTTGTATTCATTATCGTACAAGCCAATCTTGTGCTGGCAATAAATAAAATATCGCTACCAGAAAGCACCTGCGCTTACCAGTCGGAGTCGGGCACTCCAATATACTTAGCAGCTAAAAACAGTGAAAGCCTTCAGAAACGAGAACAAGAAGATTCTGATCCACTTGTACATAAGGCTAATATTTGTACTGGATCAACGAATATTGATGCCCCAGCGAAACTGCTGCTGGCTCAAAATATTTCACCGGCTTCCGTTAGTTATCCTGTAAAACAACTTGCAAGTAATAGAAATGAGATGAAATTCCTGCTGGTAAGAGATTCCACTGTCAGAAATTCAATGCGTATTTCCGAGAATCTGAAGGCGGCATGCGGATATGCATCGCTGAATCTGACAATTATTGAATCCAGGGACTTCGAATCAGAAAAGAACGTTTCTGATGAATACCAGACTGTAATTTTTGCCTATGAGCCTCATGATTCTATTGATTTTTCAGAAAAACTTGTAAATTTCCTTAGCCGTGGCGGGAATCTGAATATTGCATTTCGGACAAAATGCAGAAACATTTGTGACATCTTCGGGATTAATGTTGACGAAAATAAAAAATACATTATTTGCAATGGTTTGAAATCGGACAGAAATTTCGTTGCGCTTTCACCGATTTTTCTGCCAATTGCATCTTATAATTCCAGTGCAATAAATGCGAAATTTGCAGGTGATTGGAAAGTATTGATTAAATACCTCAGTCCGACGTATAACCCTCTTTTGTTGAGGCGGAAATACATGAATGGAACGGTGACATTCTGGAATTCTGACTCTCTTCATTCCAAGGAATTCAGAGGATTGTTTCTTTATTCGCTTCTTACAGGCATGGAAAAAGGGATAATGAGCGTTTTCAATACGACGCTTTTTCAGATTGACGATTCACCGCCTCCGGCTTATGGCGTTCAAAAGGACATAGCGACTTCTCTGGGAATAATAAGCGATCAGAAATTTTATGAAGATTACTGGTACAAAGAGATATTGGATATTCTCGAAAAGGATAAAATAAAACCTACACATTTTCTGTGTTTTCGCTACTCAGGGCAGAATATGGAACATCTGAAAAACGATTCTGACAGAAATCCTTTTTTCAGGAATATTCTGAAAGTGATTAAATCAAGAAAACATGAATTAGCGCTTCATGGATTCAATCATTGTTCACTTGTATCAGATCTCTTTTCGCCAGTAAATGCACCAAAGCTGCGTTTCCTCAAAGCATCACTTCAATCTGCTTCACGCCTCTGGAAAAAATATGAACTTGATGGGCCAGGTGTCTATGCTCCGCCGAATAATAAGATGGACTTCAGCGGCAGAACCCTTTTAAAAGAAGTATTTCCGCAAATTCGTGGAATCTGCGGAGTTTACGATAATCAGAACGAATACTCTGAAACAGGCATGGAAATCGGTGCTGCAACTTATGACCTGAAATATTTCAATATTCCCAGATTTTCTGCCGGATATTATCCAGACCCGGCGATCACATTTTCAATATTGAATGGTATTCTTGCGCATGGGCTGATAAATCATTTTATTCATCCGGATGATATTTTCGATCCGATCAGAGGCAGAGACCGACCGTGGGAATTTATGAAAGATTCACTTGAGAAACTGCTGATGTACTTCAGAAAAATGATGCCTTATTCAGAAAAAATCTTCACCGGAAAATTTCTGATAATGCTGAAAAAATACGAAGCAGATAAAGTAAAGTTTTTCATGGAAAAGAACAGATTAATTGTTCAATCGCAGAGTCTCGGAAAAAAATATTTCTTTGTGTTCTCAGCATCAAAACCTGTTTCTATTTCTGGCGGGAAGCTCAGAAAGATGAGTTTTTCTAACAACTGTCATTTGCTTGAACTTCAAAGCAAATGTTCCGAAATTATTTATGAGAAATAAATCTCTTCTCAATAATACGGGGAAACTTCCAGCTCATTGCTGTCATTTCGACCAAAGGGAGAAATATCAAACCCTGCGGGGAATAGGTAGTTCCAATTAAAAAGTTACTCCTGATTATTGAGAATATACGGAAATGGTAATTTTGTACTATTAAATTGAGGGAATGAATGATGATGCGGTTTAGTATAATTATTTTTGCAGTTTGTATTGCATCATGTTTGTCGCCTGTTTTTGCGGGTGAAAGTGAAGGATTCGATCAGAATTTTCTGTTGATCTATGATTCATGGCACGAAAATTCTCTCAAAACCGCCGAAAATATTCGCAAAACTTTTAAATTTTCATTGCTTTCATTTGAGGAATTTGATGTAAGAAGCAATATCACGGAAATGAAATTACGATCAGTTTTTCCCTCCGCTTTAATACTTGCTCTTGAAGACATTTCACTGGTTCAGTCCTGTGTTGATTCTTATCTTGCTGGAGGTGGGACAGTGGTTGCAGCAATGGGAATTGCTGATGCAGAATTGCTGAATAAATGGGGCTTATCAGACGGTTCATCATCACAGGTTTCTTGTACTACGGCAAAAGGACTTGTATCATGTGAACAGGTCTATCAGAACTATTCTGCACTACTTTCTGAAGCAGTTCTTCTTTCAAGATGCATCATACTTAAGCCCTCTTCTTCGTGGAAAGTCATTTTGAAAGCAAAAACTCCGGTAGATTTTCCCATATTGCTTCATAGATCAAACCGCGAAGAAGAAATAACTTATCGTGCAGCCGACAGAATGAATGGAAACATAATTCTCTGGAATTCAGATTGCATTGTACAAAAAAGATTCCGCGGATTATTTCTGTTTTCTCTGTTTTCATCCCTGAAGCATCCGGCAGCGCTGCCGACAATGAATTCCATGTCCATTTCGTTTGAAGATTCACCTCCGCCGACTTATGCTTTTAGTCTGATTAAAGACAATGGCTTATCACTTGACTGCGAAAAGTATTACGAAAAAGACTGGTACCCGAAAATCATCGGAGTCCTGCGGGAAATGGCAATAAAAACCACACATGCTGTATGTGTTCATTATTCTAATTGTACGCAACCACCATTCAGTGCAAATAATTCCCGAAGTTTGTTTCTGGAAAAAATATTGAATATTCTGCTTCTTAATGGTCACGAGGTTGCTTTTCATGGATATAATCATCATTCTCTGACCGTTTATCCGGCATCATATACTCCGTGGCCAACTCTACCGTGGCTTTCTAAAAGTGACATGGTTGAATCATTGCAATGCGCAAAATCCGAATGGAACAGACTTAATTTGCGGCATCCAACTGTATATTTCCCGCCAAATAATCTGATAGATAAATCAGGGATTGCGGCACTGTCTAAAGTTTTCCCAACGATAAGAGCAATATGTGCAAACTATTATCAGCCGCAATCTATCCAAAATCTGGATGAATTTTCCATAGACGAAAGCGGTAAATTTCTTTCCATGCCCAGGATTTCAGAAGGTGCAACGGCAACAGAAACACAATTGTTTGATATTCTGAATGGAATAATGTGCCATGGAATAATAAATCATTGTTATTTTCCATTTGAACATGAAAAATCAGATCCATTTGAAATAAAAAATCACATTTATCTGCTGAAAAAACTTATGCCGGTTGCCAGAAATCTTCCATTGAACCGGCTTGCAATAGAGCTATCTCAATTCTTCAGGAACAACTATCAGATTACAGGTACCATTACAAAAAAGTCAAACTTTCTGGCAATCAAGTCAAAATATCCTCGTACAAATTACTTCTTTCTGTTTCCGAATATCGGTTCTGGACGGAATGGCCCTGGAAGCATTGAAAGCCAGAAAAGCATAAAAATAGAAAATGGAAAAATAATCGCCGAAGTGCTGAAAAACACTGTCTATCTGATCGAATCAGCTTCTGATACAACCTCCATCACACTTTGTACCGAATAGATACATCATTTTCAGAATGTTCGAATATATATTGTCTCACCGATTCTTCCGTCGGCATCAATCATTCTCTCATCAATATCTGCTTCTTCAGGCATTGGGAATTTCATATACGTAATATATATGAGATCACTGATTCGTTTATGTAACAGATACCATGAAAGAACAAATGCCAGTACTGCAGCGATTAAGAAGCTCAGACCGGCAAGATCAGAGCGGGAATATCCGATTACAAATGAATTTACTGCAATGTTACAAAACAGATATACAGATGAAGAAACAAGTGCGTCAAAGGGAAAATCAAAATATAAAAGCAGAAGAAAAGTTAATAGAAAAAATGATTGAAAGAAGCTTCCAGAACAGGCCAATCTGAATGGAGTAATCATTTCTTCAGGATAACCGATTTTTTCAAAAATTTCCGGAGCAAATACAATGAAAAAAATAGTTATCGGAAACTGGACTTTGAACATTTTAAGTAAAGTTTTCTTTAATACCGTTAAAAGATCTCTGTTGCAATTTTCTATTGTGGTGAAGCTTTGTCTGAAGTTTATTGCTCCGTAGAAATTTCTATAAGCTTCGTGAAACGATGTTTCTACGTGATAGAAAAGAACCGAAAGCGCCGGAACAACTGTCACGTAGGAAAAAAAAGCTGCTGTATCAAAAAGATCAAAGGAAAAGAGAATGCCGCAGATTTTTTCTCCGAACGGAGACATCCAGAACATCATCTTGTCAACCCAGATGCCCAGATTATAAGTGAATCCAATCCATAAAAAAAGAATGTATTTTCTTAAAACACTGATAATGGAAATGTCATAATAGTGGCTTGAAAACGGAATCTCGTGTATTATGCGAATAATAATTCCGAGTAACATAATTGCCTGGCCAAGTACGAACCCTGAAAAAGCTCCTTCAAGGCCAAATCTGCCCTGAAAAAACCAGGCTCCTGAAAATCCAGCAAGAGCGCCAAGCAGATGGATCAGTGAAATAGACTGATAATCAGACAGACATGTGAGAAAAATATTTGAAAGCCATATAAGGTTAATTATTGAAAGAGCGGCAACGAATGTCAGGCGAAAAGCAGTTGACATCGGAATATAACCGATTAATGCAATTCCGCTGAAAATGGAAAAAAGTAATACGATTTTTGACATTTTAAGAAATGCCGGTATAAGTGAACTGACTCTTTTTTTAAATATTTCATCCGAAATGAATCTTGTAAGAGGCATCTGGTAGAGGCCGGTGAATATGAGAGATAAAGAGTAGAGATAAACAACAGAAATTCTGAATGTTGAAGTCTCTGCGGAAGTGAGTTGGCAGGCAGAGGAAATAAGAAATATTGTTAAGATGCTCATCAGCCACGGACCGGCGACAAGAAAAGCTGCGTAAAAATATCCTTTTAATCCTGCCAGCAGAGACTTTCCGGCAACTTTATCAGGAAGTCTGAAACCAATACCCGCCATCTGTTACCCTCACGCTATTTTCCATGACATCATTTCTGAATAAACCTGATGATATCTGTTGAAAACGTCTGTTTCCTGGTAATATCTTTCTATGCGTTGCCGGCCGGCATGGGCCATTTCAAGATATTGAACAGGATTGCTGCAGATTTCAAGAATTGCTTCGGCTGTTTTTTCCGGATATCTGAGCGGTGTTATCAGACCGCATTTTCCGATAGACTGGTCTTCAGCGGTTCTGCCATATAAGAGCTCGCGGCATGAACCGACATCTGTTGCAACACACGGAATGCAGGCGGCCATTGCTTCCAGAAGAATAAGCGGTTGTGCTTCAGAGAGCGATGTGAGTACAATAATGTCAATTTTTGGAAAAAATGCGGAAACGTTTTGCTTTCCCAAAAATCTGACTGATTGAGAGATTCCAAGAATTTCGTTTAACGACTGAACTTCTTTGAAATATTCTTCTTCTTCATCAACCGGACCAATTATCAGGAGTGTAGTACCCGGATTTTTTCTGATTACTATTTTAGCAGCACGCAATAGAGTTTTTACATCTTTAATTGGTACAACACGTCCGACAAAAGCAACTTTCAGAGAATTCATATCTGGCGGAACCTCGTTGCGCCTGCCACGAAACTGAGACAGATTGATTCCATTTGGAATTACCTCAGTCTTTTCCACATCAGCACCAAGAGAAATCTGAAGATTCTGGTTTCCTTTAAAAAGTGTAATAATTTTATCCGAATTCTGATATGTCCATTTGCCGAGTGCATGAAAAAAACTCAACCAGACATTCTTGAAAAATCCCTTGAGTTTTCTTACGCTGTCGTCTGCAAAAGGTTCTTCATAAATCCACTTTGCCTGTTGAATTTCAATGGTTCTCTCTCTGGTATAAATTCCGTGTTCAGTCAGTAGTACAGGAACCTTGTCAATAATATGTCTTAGAGAAGCCAGGAAACCTGCGAAACCAGTTGATACAACGTGTACCATTCTGGTCTTCGGGCGTCGGGCAGCCAGAAGTTTGATAACGGGAAGATGCATGAAACGCCAGGTCCAGAAATAATCGCTGAATGAAACGGTTGTATTCTTGCCCTGATATTTTTCAACGAGTAATGCAAACGATTCCCGTGTGTAAAAGAGATTTCGCAATTGTGGAATAATGCTTCTCGAAGACAGGCCAGAAAGAAGATTTTCAAAATCAGACATTTCACAGCATCCCTGTCTGCTATGCAAACGTTTGATCTCACTGAAAATCTGCAAATCGTCAAATTCCCTTGAATTTGTATTTTTTAAAGGCGGGAACGCTGTATCATAAAGATATATATTCTGGAGAAACATTACATTTGCCGGAAGTTTGTACTTAAGTTTCTTTTCGGGTAACTGATGAGCACCAAGAAAAGTAAGTCCAAATCTGATATTTGGAATATTTTCAATCAGACGGTGAACCCATGTGGAAACCCCGCCGGTGATGTAAGGGTAGCTTCCCTCAAGTATTAGCTCAACGTCTGCTTCCGGTAGTTCTGCCAGTTGATGTTTCTTGGACATAATCTGTTTGCTTTCACACAGCCACTTTCAATTTCCAAATTCGACCAGAGTTCAAAAGAAACAATTATTCGTGACTGGAATTTCTGTGTCAGCAGAAGCATTCAGGCGAATCATTATTTTTTTTACAATTTCGAAGTTTCCTTCCTGAAAAAAAGCATCAGCACACTCATGCAGATATTTTTGCGGGAAATTGGGTTTATCAATAACCCGTTGGAATATCTGACAAGCCATGAAAGAATTTCCTGAAAGCTTTTGAATAATACCTGCCAATGCCATAAATTCAGTATCTTCCGGAATCTTATTCAACAATCGTACAATAATTTCCCGGCAATCTTCAAGCAGTTTAGCTCGAGAGTCATTATCCGGCAGTCCAGATTCGCAGAATCTGAATACAACTTCAATATACTCCAGAATAACTTCCCTGTCATTTTTTTCTGATATTCGTTTTCGAAGTGAGCCTATTTTGCTGGAATAGCTGTCTTCCATACATTCAAGACCCCAGGATGAATAAAATTTTATATCTCCGTCCCCTTTTTCCATGGCTTCTCTCAAGAGGTCAACTGATTCTTTGTTTTCATATTTTGCAAGCAATTCTATCGTTTCAATAATTCGTTCTTTCTCCGGACCGTTTATCAGGTCTACAACAGGTTCAATATCCAGAATTCTGAATAATTCATTTTGAATATTGTCCTTTATTGGTTCCTTTTCTCTTTTGTACAACAGATGGGCTTTTTCATAGTATCGCTCAAGCAGTTTTTTTCTGGATGAATAAGTGCTGTACTTTAGTGTTATATATAATATTGAAAGCATGGGAACTCCCAGGAAGGGAATTCCAAACGAAAATATTCCGAATAATGCATAGAGTTTTCTTGTACTGGATTCAGCGTTATTTTTCTGATTATTCTGAGTCAAATATGACAATACTGAGTTGAAATTGTTTACATCATTATGTTTTCCTCGTGAAAGCAGCGAAAAAACAATTAATATTGATGCAAGGACATGGAAGAACAATGGTCCAACTATTCCTCTGGAGGGACTGCAGAATGCCATCCAGAAAGAAACACATTCAAGAAGATTTGCAATAAAAATCTGAAGTGTTATTACCCCATGCGAAGTTTTCTTTCTGCGCATTCAAGATATTTCTGAACGTCGCTTTCCGTAATTGAAATATTTATTTGATTCTTGCGGGAATGAAACTCATGAGATATTACTTTCACTTTCAATTCACGGTCATCAAAAAATGGCTTGAATTCATAACTAACGATGTTATTCAGCAACTTTTTTACTAGTACATCAGCGCCTTTTTCATCTGTAACAGGCAAAATCAGAGAAAATATTGATTCTGACGAGTATCTTGCCGGAATGTCAACGCTTCTTGTGACAAACATCAGTACTGCTCCAATTATTGCTGATAAATCTTTTTTTCCTGCCGGAGTCATTTTGTCGAATTCAAGAATCTCAAGAAGAATGATAGATAATGGAAGATCGTGACGCGCTGATCGACTCATTTCCTCCTGGATTCGGGCAATGAAATACTGAAACGAATAAATGCCTGCAATTTCATCATCCATTTCACGGTTTCTTAATTCTTCAAATCTTTCAGCTTTTTCAATTGATCTTGCTGTCCAGTCGGCAATCATAGCGAACGCCCTTATGTTGGTCGCAGTTACCATAAGAACCGGCAATCCTGAAATAACCATGATACCGGTATTAATTCCGGAAGAAGATTCGAATAACGGTGCGACAAGCAGTGTTCTGAAAAATGATTCATTCTGAAGTATTTCTTCATAACCATCTCTGAAAGTAATAACCTTTCTATCCATAAGGGCTCTTTCGATCATTGCACTTTTTCCGGCAATAATCTCAAGTCTGGAATAATCATTTTTTTCATAGCCGGTGGCTGCTTTCAATTGGAAAATTCTTCCACCTGAATCATCTTTTACAAGACGGAACAGGCAGATTTTTTCAGCCTGAAAAAACTGTTTTACAACTTCTATTGCGCCGCTGTACAGGGTTTTGATGTCAAGACTGTCAAGATAACCAGCTATTCCGTACAATCTGTTTATGCTTGAGAACCGGTTAACGATCTGCTTTTCAAGCTTCTTATTTGCTTTTTCAATAACGTCGTTATGTATCTGAAGATTATTGAATTTTTCTTTGAGTTCATCGTTTTCTTTATCAAAATCTGAAATTTTTTCGAGATAGCTGGAATGTATATGACCGAGAATAAAAGAAGTCAGAAAAAAACCGAAAACAACAACTTTGTCGTCAAATGCCAGATTGGGTTTGCCAATTAGAAGGAAATCTTCGAGAGTTACACAGTAAAGGTAATATAACGATGCAAGCAGTCCCGAAAATATTGATGCAGACATTCCATAATTGGAGGAAATAAATATCACCGGGAAAATGAGCGGATTGACGGGCCAGCCTTTAAATGCTACGCTTCCTGAAACAAGGAAATAATCAACCGCAACAAGCACTGCTATTGCCAGTGTTGCCTCAATGTACGACATCCACACGCGGAAAATATTTCTAATAGCGTCTTTCCGCAACATTCAACACGTCCCCAACCAATTTACTTCTTCTGTATCTACAACTCTTTTTTTTACGATATCCTATTCAATCAGAAAAGTCAAACAACCTCTTATTTAAGTATTTGATTGATGTTGAAGAGGGGAAGGAACATTGAGAGAGCAATAATAAGAACAGCAATTCCCAGAAATACTGTAAGAATTGGTTCTATTGCAGTCAAAATCGCTGCAACAGCTTCCTGTACTTCGGCATCAAAATATGAACCGATTTTTTCGAGCATCGAATCAAGTTTTCCGGTTGTTTCGCCTACGCTGACCATTAGAATGACCATTGTCGGAAAAAGATGCTTGTTCTGAGCCATTGGTGCCGAAAAGCTTCCGCCCAGTTCGACGCTTCTGTATATTTCAAGAATTGCATCTATTACTTCCACATTTGGAATAGTGTCTGCAGAAATTTTCAGTGCTCTTAGAGCTGGTACGCCGCCCTTTAATAGTGATCCAAGGGTGTGTGCGAAACGTGCAACATAAACCCGCTTGAACAGTGTTCCGAACAATGGCACTCTCAGCTGAAACTTGCAGAAAGTCCGCCATCCTGAATCTGTTTTAATTATTGACCAGATTGTACCAATAATAATCGACAAATAAATAATAAGGCTCATATATCTGAAACGAAGAGTGTCTGATACCCACATGACCCACTGCGTTGGTGCAGGCAGCAGTGCTTCTTTGCCTTTGAAAAGTTGCATGAATGTTGGAAAAACATAAGTCAGAAGACCGATTACGACTCCTATTGCCGCAAGAATTACTATTGCCGGCAGTACAAGTGCGCCTTTAACCCGGCTTCTTATTTTTTCCTGATTTTCAGAGTAATCGGCATATTTTAAAAGTATCTGATCAAGAATACCGCCTTCTTCGCCAGCTTTTACAAGGCTGACAAAAAGTGATTCAAAAATTTTCGGGTGTTCCTGTACTGCTTCTGAGAAAGATTTACCTGTACCGATGCTGAGATTGATATCAGTTAATGCTTTTTTCATCGTTGGATTATCGCTCTGATCGGCAAGAGAGGCAATACTTGATCTCAGAGTACAACCCGAATCTATCAGTGCGGCGAGGTTTACATAGAAATACTTGAGTTCTTTATTTGAAACGCCTCTTTCTGGAAGTTTAAAGTTTGCAAAAAACTCTTTTGCAGGTGTCTTTTCCTGGATACTTAATACAGACATTCCAGCATCAACGAGCTTTGCGATTACTTCACCTTCGCTCGAACCTGATTCTTCGGCATTTACATTGTTGCCTGACTTGTCAATTCCCCTGTAAATATATCGGGGCATTTATTTCCTCGCAGATCAGATTTCTTCGTTTGTAGTAACCCGCATAACTTCTTCAACTGTGGTCATTCCCTTAGTTGCTTTTATGACTCCGCACTTTCTCAGCGGAACCATTCCGGCGCGAATTGAAGCTTTGCGTATTTCCGATGAAGATGCTTTGGAAACGATGAGCTTTCGAATTTCATCTGATAGAGTCATCATTTCATGAATTGCTGTTCTTCCGCGATATCCGCCTTTATTGCATTGAGCGCAGCCTTTTCCATAAAAGAACTGCGGAGGTGCAGTGAAACCAAGATTCTTCAGTTGAAGATCCTGAAGCTCCTCAGGTTTCGGGGAATACGGAGAATGACACTTCGGACAGATTCGTCGTACAAGTCTCTGGGCAACCGCTGCAAGAAGCGTTGAAGCAATAAGGTAAGGTTCAACTTCCAGGTCAATAAGTCTTCCGATTGTCGATGGTGCATCGTTTGTATGAAGCGTTGAAAGAACTAGATGCCCGGTCATTGCTGCTTCGACTGCTATTTGTGCAGTTTCTCTGTCGCGAATTTCTCCCAGCATTATAACATTTGGGTCCTGACGCATCAGTGAACGCAGTGTTCGTGCAAATGTCAAGCCAATGTCAGATTTAACGTGAACTTGATTAACCCCTTTAACCTGCATTTCAACAGGGTCTTCTGCAGTGCTGATATTAATTTTTGGGGAAATGATAGAGTTTAAAGCGGCATATAGCGTTGATGTTTTTCCGCTTCCGGTGGGCCCGTTCATGAGAAGAATTCCGTTCGGCTGTCTGATGGCTTTTGAAAACCTTTCCAGGAGATCACCTTCAAAACCTACATCTGAAAGAGACAAATTCAGAGCGCTTTTGTCAAGAATTCTTATAACAATTTTCTCTCCCCAGATCATCGGAAGACAGCTTACGCGAAGATCGACGTTTTTATCTGTCAAACGCGCTCTGATTCTTCCATCCTGCGGAAGTCGTTTCTCGGAAATGTCCATTTCAGCCATGATTTTAAGACGTGAAAGTATTTCGGCCTGATTTGTTTTCGGAACTTTGACTATTTCTGCCAGAACGCCGTCTATTCTGAATCTCACCCGAAGATCTTCTTCTTCAGGTTCAAGGTGTATGTCCGAGGCTTTTTCGTTGATTGCTTTCTTTATAAGTTGGCTGACAAAGTTTACAACGGCAGCTTCGTCTGTTGCCATGAGGTCAAATGCCGAGGGATCAGCCGAAAATTGTGCTCTGGCTTTTATTTCCTCTTTCTGAATTGTCTTGAGTGCCTGTGAAACGTCTTCTGAGCCGAAATATTTTCTTATAAATGCAACTATAGATGTTTCAGAAGCGATGGCTTCTTCAACTTCATAGTTCGTCTGGTAGCGGATTTCATCTACAATGAAGGCATCAAGCGGATCGGACATTGCAACGGTGAGGGTTCTTCCGTTCAGTGCCACTGGAAGAAGCAGATGGGATCGAACGATTGTTTCAGGAATAAGCTTGAGAATCTGTGGTTCAAGAACGAGGTCGTCAATCTGAACGAAACTGATGCCCAGCTGTCCGGCAAGTGCCTGGCAGATTTGCTCTTCTGTGCAGAAGTGAAGATCAACAAGCACTTTCCCGAGACGTTTTCCGGTTTCCTTCTGTTTTGCAAGCGCCTGAGAAATCTGTTCCTGGGTGATAAGGCCCGAATCTACAAGCGCATCACCAAGTCTTTTTCTGATCATGTTATTCTAATTTGTCGTCATCCCAGTTCCAATAGTGATGACGTGCAAGATGAAATTTCGGATTAATTTTCAGCGCCTTTTTAAAGCATGAAAGCGCCTCACTTTTCATATTTTTTTTCTTATACGCCATTCCAAGTTTGAAGTGCAGGTCAGCGTATCCAGAATGAGTATTCAGAAAAGCATCCATTTGTCTGATTGCTTCGTCAAGCAGAACCGGATTATCGTAGAGGACATCAAGTTCATACGGGAAAGCATCAAAGATGGGCTTGTCCGGACTGACAGTTTTGAGCGCCCGTTTAAGGAATTCAAGTGCTGATTTGTAATCGTCTTCATCTTCAAGTAATTCTGACATTAGAGTCAGAGCATGCAGAAAATTTGGATTAATTGCAAGAGCGGCATCCAGAGCCTTTTTTGCGTTTGTGCCCTGATTGAGTTCACGGAATGATTTAGCGAGCAGAAAATGTATGTCAGTCCAGCCAGGTTCAGCTTCAGACGCTCTTTGAAATGCTTCCACAGCCGCCTGATATTCTTTCATTACAAGGTGGCATTTTCCTACCATCAGAAGCAGTGAAGTGTTTCTGCCGTCGATTCTCAGAGCTTTATTAAATGAACTGAGCGCTGAATCATACAATCCTTTTTTTTGATACGCTTTGCCAAGGTTAATAAATATTCTGGGGTTTTCCGGGTTGACTGAAGAAAGCGAAACAAGCTTTTCAATCATTTCATCTACGAGTTCCGGACTGAAATATGATCTTATCTCTTCCATTCTATCCTCCTGCTTGAGAAAAAGAGTTTAACAGAGCATAACAACTGCTGTCAATTAAGAAGTTACTTCCTAGTAAATTACTTCCTTTCTATCATCATTATTGTGAAATCGTCTGTCAGATGTTCCCCCGATTTAATCAGCGGGTGATTTTCAAGAATATCTCTGCATGCTGCTTCAAGGGGCAGTTTTGGACGACTGGCAAGATAGTTGCCTAGAATTGCGAAACCGGATGATTCTATTCCGCTGAGAGACTCTGCAAGACCGTCTGTGTAGAAAAACAGACGTTCACCTTGATTCAGAGTAATCGTCAGTGGCGAATAAATTGGTTTTGCACGCATTCCAAGCAATATTCCACTTGTTTCAATCATTTCAACTGTGCCATCTGTTTTTTGCCTGAAGGGAAAAGTATGACCGCAGTTCGAAATCACCAACTGATCAGTTTCCAGGTTGATCCAGACAAGACAGAGAGTCATCATGAGCCTTTTGCTGCGACTTATGTTTACTGTCGAGTAAATCATTTTATTCAAAGACAAAAGTAGTGAATCTGCTGTTACATCTCCCGAAGCCGAATGAGTTACAATCGCTTTGATCATTGCCATTACTATTGCAGCAGGAATTCCATGTCCTGTCACATCACCAATTATTGCAACAGTGCTCTTTTCGTTTATACTTAGATAATCGTAATAATCACCGCCGAGATCAGAATATGGTCTGGAAAAGCCAAAAATTCCGTATTTGCCATTGTCAAGCATTCTTGACGGAAAAAGCCTCTCCTGAACCAGTCTCCCCATGTTTATTTCATCAAAGCTTTCTGTCATTTTATTAAAAAGAACTGCAAGAGAACCGAATTCGTCATTATCAAGCTGTGGAATTCGATATGTGAAATTCCTTCCCTGCAAATTTTCAATGCCTTTAGAAAGTTCATGTACCGGCAGTAGAAATTTTCTGGAAAGAAAAATACCGAGTGTTGATGTGAAGCCTAGAGAAAGGAATGCAAATAAAATTAGTCTGAAAGATAGTGATTTTACTTCACTTTTTATGCTTGAAAGAGGCTTGAAAACAAATAAACCAATATTTTCAAAATATTGTCCGGGAAGGGCGCTTACAATGTAGGGAGAACCTTTGTATGTGATTATTTTGCTTGAAATACGCTGTGTCAGAATAAACGAGCGAAAAAAGTTCATAAATTCATTTGTGAATTGCTTTTCAGGGAAACATGGGAAAACCCTTCTGAAAGTATGAAATTGTCTGCTGTTATGTGGGTTCAAAGTCTGAACGGGCTGGAAAAAAGGTGTCATTCTTACTGCAAGCAATTCTGAACCGTCATCAAGTGGCTTGAAGGAGATTGATCTTGACAGGTGGTGCTGCATCATGCTTTTTTTGTCCCATGAAATATATAGCATGTGAGTCGGGCGTGTACTATTGGATCTGATTACATTAAAAGCCACGATGTAATGGTTCGGACCAAAATCAATAGGCGATAAAAAACCTTCAAATCCAATAAAGTCCTTCGCCGCCTTTTCCGGATCAAAGCCTGAAAATGATGTAATTGCTTCAGTTTTCTTCAGTGATTCAGGCTTTGCAATTGTAATATTTTCATTTGCACAATATTCAATAAATATATTATGTAGTAGTGAGGATTTTACAATTCGTGTTTCCTTGTTCATGTTTTTCGTGATCTCAGGACAATTAAAATCAACTTCGGTTCCAGAAGAATTTTGAAGGACTATTGATTCACATTTGTACCTTCTTTTGAAATTAATCAGCTCTTTCCTGAATTTATCAAATCCTTCGACAGATGAGATTTCAGCATTTTTACAGATATTCTGCAATTGAGTTTCACAAGCTCTTCCGGCAAAAGGAAATCTTGCATCAAGCTCACGCAGTGTTTTTTCAGATTGCTGTAATGCATCGTTTATGAGAAATTTTTCGCGTTCGCCAAGATAGGCTATTGCAGTAAATGCAAGCAATATGAGTGGAACAGCGGAAGAAAAAAGGAAGAGAAAAATCATTTTTAATCGAATCGAAAGGTAAGGCAATGTTTTCTGAGACAATAGATGTAGAGTAAGAATAAACGTTAGTACAAGAAGAAGAATACTGAAAAGGCGTGAAAAGAAAATAGCTTTTTCGGCAAATTTCGGATAATCATTTGTTGTAGTCGTAACCAGCATATAGCGTGAATTAATGTGGCTTACCGAAAACAGTCTGTTTTTAAATGTAAAGCTGCTTTGTGGGGTTCGGTCGTAATTCGCTGTTGCCTCTTGTATAATGCTCTCTATTTCATTATCAGAAAATACTTTCCAGAGGTGCATGTCAACTAGAGCAATTTGTACATCGCTTTTGTTTTTTGAATATACATATTTTCGTATACCCATAATGGGGGAAGTACCTCGTTTGTGAACATTGGCAAAAACTGAAAAGTTTTGGCTGAGGTGATGGTAAAACCAGGTATTTTTCTGCCCATTTGAACATGTAACCCATCCGGTGCTGATGGTTTTTATCAATGTCGTGAAATCTCTGCTGATACCTAGAAAAGAGGAAAACACTTCTCGTGTAAAACCCTGCTCCTTTACAGCATGGTGACTTCCGGTACTATAGAGATCCCTCAGAGCCAGAAGGAACTTTTCCTTTACTGTTCTTAAGGTAATCTGATTTCGAAATACAAGAAGCTTATCGTTTTTATCAAAAATGTTGAATGTGAAAAGATCAGGATATTTTCTTTCAAGCCTGGGAAGAACATTGTATAAAAAGCGTAAGGGATCTTTCTGCCTTTCTGCTTTTTTCATGAGCTTTGTAAGCATTTCCTTCAAGAAAGACTCCGGTTTTGAGTGCGGAAATACCTGGAGCATTTTTTCTTCGAGCTGCTCAAATCTGATTCTCTCAGTATTTTTTATTTTCAGATCAAGAAGATAGACGAGTGCAGTATTCAGAAGAAGAAGAGGAAACCCGCATAAAAAAAGCGAAATTGCCAGAGCATAGAAAAAAATTCTGGCAAAATTCCCTGCATTTTCTTGATTAACAAATGGCATTCAGTTATTATAAAACATTCAGTTGAGGAAAACCATAATGGAATTAATTAATGACGAAATAAAGTCATTATCTGCTTCAATTAAGTCATTTCGAGTTTTGGCGATTGAAAAGGCCAGAGATACCTGGGCTTCTTCTGAATTGCTGAATATTCTGTGTGAAAGAAAACATGCAGAAACTGATGAAGAGTGTCAGATGCTTTTGTCCGAGGCAATTGCAGCGGTTGAGGCAAGGCTTTCTTCTGATCTGCCGAAATCTCATGCAGAAGACAATCCATCGGACTTCAACGAACAATTTCTGAAGAGCAACTCTTCAGATAAAATATTTCTTTTGAATTCACTTTCAGCCGAAAAAATATCCATCTTTTCTGAACTTGTTCCCCAATGGTTTGAAAGTGAGAGCAATCCAGCTGTAATGGCTGTTTTGATAAGGAAATTCGGTCACTGCTGGCCTTCAGAGAAAAGAAAAGTTTTGTCCCAATGCCTTTTTTCAAGATTTCTGTCAGTTCGCATTTCAGCTCTTGAAATTTTTGTTGCACATTATCCAGAACTTCTTCTGGAGCATCTTCCGAAGCTTCTTTCTTCGGAAGATCCGCGTGTAAGAACTCTCGCAATTCAGGGACTTGCCAGAACTGATATTGATAATGCAATCGAACATCTTGATTCAATGCTTGCCGGAGGCGATTCCAGGGAGAAACTCTGCGCACTTCGGAACTGCTATTTTCTTCCGTTTGACAAGATTAAATCATTAATTCTTAAGTTTCTAGCTTCTGATCCGCCTTCTGATTTGATGCAGAAGGCCGGATTACTGCTGGAAATTAATGCAGATATTGAAATTCCTTTCAGATTGATTGAAATATTTGACTCTTCAAGGCAGGAATCAGTAGAAATTCTGAAGAAAATACTGAATGGAGCGGTCAAGGCGATTAATCTTTCTGGAATTCTCGGAGATCAGTATCCACAATATATTCAGCGATTACAGGACTTTGGAAAGAGATACAGTGCCAGAAGATTTGTTCAGAATCACCTTGGAAGAATCAACTCTGGAAGCACTGAACCGGAAATTGCAGAAGTTTTTTCAAATCTTTCGGAACATGCAGGACGTCTTGAAATTCGTGATGCTCTTAAAGATTCGTTAAATTGGAATATTTTTCCTTCTCTCAAGGAGCGCATTCTTAATTTTCTTCTCCAGAATGATTCTTCTGCGGCTGCAAATATCGATGAATCTCTGAGAAAGTATTCTATCTCCGGTTTTTCTGAAGAGGAAGCAATAAAAATTGTTTCTTCGTGGCGAATTGAAGACAGAGAAAATGTAAAAAATGAAATCATAAATATTCTTTCTGCAGAAACGCAGAAACCTTCAACTGAATTGCAGGCGGCGGCACTCAGAACATCCCGGCGCATAGAACTTTCCGGATTGGTTTCGCATGCCGAGCCATTTCTAAAAAATTCACCCGAAAAGCTTACTGTTGCAGCGCTGGAATACATCGCGCATTTTGATCCGGAAAGAATTTTTCCGCTGCTGGGATATTATCTGCAATCAGGCGAAATTAGAATTAAATCATCTGCTGTGGCTATTCTTAAGCAGTTCGATCTCAACCAGGCTCTTGCAATGCTTGGTACAATGCTGCGTGGAAAGAATCTGCAACAGATTAAGGGTGCTTTATCATGTATGTTACGGTTTGATTTTATGGTTGTACGAAAACAACTTGTTGATTTTTTGCAGATAAACAGCGACTCTGAATTGCTTGACATGGGATTATGTCTTTTTCAGAGTAATCCTGATCCAAATTGTCTATATGATCTCTACGTTCTGGAAAAGGGTTTTTCCGGAGAATTTGCATCGCGCGTTAAATTTACCCGGGAACAATTGACAGAAGAATTGGTTCGGTTTGGTCTTCTGAACGATGTTCAAGCGGGAAAAATGGAGAATGAATTTGCTCAGCGTTTCTCAGCAGATCAGGAAAACGCAAAAATTAAAGCTGCTGAAGCTCCGAAGCCTTATTCTTTAAATGAAATCCGCAATCAGGCGAATCTTGAGCAGATGCAGAATACTTTTTTAAAGAAATATTTCCTGTATCCGCTAATGCAATTGAAAGAAAGTTTTGAGTCCTCATCTGAACGATCGGAGGTTGTTCCGGCAGCAGGTTTTATTCTTGTTTTTATGATGATTTCAGTTTATCTGGCTTTTTCAGCCTCAAGTGAATCAGAAAGCAAAGTGCGTTCAGGACCTCTCCTTGCGTGTGAGACTTCTTTTCTTGCGGATATTTATCAGATCGACAGGAAAAAAATGACTATGCTTCTGGTCACCGCAGACGGAAAGAAGATTCTTGTTAAATCTGGAAGATATGCTTCAAGCGGTCAGTTTTTGCCAGGTGATAAAGTTAAAGTCAGAGTAGTTCCTTTTCGAATTAACCCGGATAATGTTATTATAGTAAAAAATTATCACATCGAAAAAATCCGGTAAATTTCATTCGGTGTCCGAACAACTTCGAACATCGAGGAGGGGGCGCGTGCCCCCTCTAAAAAAGCGGAGAGCACAAAGTGCTCGACCGCGGGGAGTGAGGTGTTCGAACTTGTTCGAACGCCGAGAGGGGGCGCGTGCCCCCTCTAAAAAAGCGGAGAGCACAAAGTGCTCGACCGCGGGGAGTGAGGTGTTCGAACTTGTTCGAACGCCGAGAGGGGGCGCGTGCCCCCTCTAAAAAAAGAGGTGTCTATTATGAGTGTGTTTGATTTAGAAGTCAAGGCTTCTGAAGGAGTTGTAGTTGTTTTTGCAAAGGGTTACTGTTCAGCAGACGCTTCCGGGAAACTGAATGGTCTTCTTGAAACTCTTGCGAAAGTTAATAATCTTAAGCTGGTTATGGATTTTTCTGATTGCAGGCTGATAAACAGCCCTGGTGTTGTTGTACTGGTTGATTTTACAATGAGAGTGGTAGATGATTTTCGGGGAAAATTTATTATTACAGGCGTCAGTGAACTTCAGAAATCAGTCTTCCAGATGGCCGGAATTTTTCCGCTTGCCGGTCTTGCTGATTCGCTGAAAAACGCAATTCAAAACGCATTGGCAGGATAACGATGAAAGAAGCTTTTCTTCAACTGGGTCCGATTTATCAGGCACTTATCGGCACATTATTTACGTGGTTCATGACGGCTCTTGGAGCTGCAGTTGTTTTTACTGCAAAGGAAGTCAGCAGAAAAATTCTTGATGTAATGCTTGGATTTGCTGCAGGTGTAATGATTGCCGCTTCCTACTGGTCGCTTCTTGCGCCCGCAATTGAAATGAGCGAAAACATGCTGAAGCTCAATGGTGGAAATGGTGTTCCGCCGTGGTTCCCGGCAGCCATTGGTTTCATGGCGGGGGGAATCTTTCTAAGGCTTGTAGATATGTATATGCCTCATCTTCACCTTGGGCTTGAAATGTCTGAGGCTGAGGGAATTAAAACTTCATGGCACAGAAGTATTTTGCTGGTTCTGGCCATTACTCTTCATAATATCCCAGAAGGGTTAGCAGTTGGAGTTGCTTTCGGAGCAGCAGCAGCCGGATTACCATCAGCAACAGTTGCGGGTGCAGTTGCTCTGGCAATAGGTATTGGAATCCAGAATTTTCCTGAGGGATTGGCCGTCTCAGTGCCATTGAAAAGGGAAGGGCTATCAAACTGGAAAGCTTTCATGTATGGGCAGCTTTCTGGAGCTGTTGAACCTGTGGCAGCTGTAATTGGGGCTTTTTCGGTCTATTTTGCACAGTCGATGCTTCCTTATGCACTTGCTTTTGCGGCCGGTGCCATGATCTTTGTCGTTGTGGAAGAAGTAATACCTGAATCTCAGAGCGGCGGTCATGGAGATCTTGCGACTATGGGCACAATGCTTGGTTTTACGGTTATGATGATACTTGATGTTGCACTTGGTTGAGTTTATTTTAAATAATAATAATTTTTTGTAACATTGATAAAACATTAATCGTAATTATAGTATAAGCACTAAAAAACGAGAAAATAAAAATGTTACAAAAAAAATAAAAAATAATAAAAATGCTACAATAAAAAAGTTTGCAGGTTTTTTTGGGGGCGTGCCAGAAATCACACTGTGCACGTTCCCTCAGGAAAATTATGTCGGGGGAGAGAATATGACATATTTGCGACTGTTTAAGGGTTCGATGTGGATTGCTCTTGTGCTGATTATTTCTGTGGCGCTTTCAGGATGTGCGCCTGTTGGTCCGGGGTTACCACTGTTTTTTGCTGCAATGATCGGGTTTATTGCACTGATAAATCTTAATAAAGATAAAAAAAAGCCTTCTTACATAACAGATACGAATGTTCCTGTATCAACTGCAACGTCGACACCCCCGATAATAGATATTTCAGCGGCTACTGCGACTGACACTTATGTTGCTTCAGGAACTTCCGCTGATACCTCGGCGTCTGCCTCAGCTAACCTGCCTCCCTCAATTGCAACAGATACTTCTACGGAAATTATTCCACCGACTATTACTCCCGATGAAGACACGACAGTTGTACCACCAGCGGTAACTGTTTCAACAGATACATCAGATGTAAAACCGCCGGAAATAAGGATTTTCTCGCCTTCCGACAGAGAATAGAGAAATTCGAAGTAAGTCACGGAAATCGGAACATGTGAATAACCTACGTATGCAAAATCTTAAATAAGGGGACAAATTGGCGTGTTAATTTTAGGTTGGGCTGTCATCTCGAACGAATGTGAGAGATCTCATAACTGCTAGATTTCTCCCTTCGGTCGAAATGACATTGCTTAATGACAACCATTATTAAGATTTGCTGTACCTAGAATTGATATAAGCAGATAATAAAATCGGGAGGTTTAAAAAGAATAGAAAAACATAATTTCTGTAATTTGTCTGTTCTGTTATGGTATTATTATTGCCGATAGTATTCTGACCTGGGAAAAAAAGATTAAATACTTTTCAGGTTTGGAACATGTAAAAATTGTGATGTTTTGCAAGGCAAGGACGAAGACTGGTGAAATCGGCTGATAATGATGCCTTACTTCTGGAAAGCGCAAAGCGTGGGGAGAGAAAAAGCTTTGAGCAACTGGTTGATCGTTATCTTTCAAGTGTCTATGGCTTTTTTCAATATCTGAGGGCACCAAAAGATATGATTGACGACTTGGTTCAGGAAACTTTTACAAAAGCTTTTCTGAATATTGGGGTCTTTGATCTTGAAAAAACATTTATATCCTGGTTATTGAGAATTGCGCGAAATGTTTATTTTGATCAATGTCGGAAAGTTGCCCGGATAAATAGAATTATTGCTACAGCTCCCCCGGAAAAAGAATTTGATGTCGAAGATCATGTTGTGCAGGCTTGTACAATAAAGGAACTGTTGAATCATCTTCCTGCTGATTCAAAAATCCTCGTTGAGTTGCGAGTATTTCAGGATCTTCCATTCAGCGAAATAGCATCTTTATTAGATGAGACTGAAGGAAGTGTGCGCGTGAGGTTCCATCGAATAATTAATCGTCTTAAGGTTGCAGTCCGAAAGGGGAACGAGTATGGAGCAAAATAATGCCTGCGAAAATTATCAGGATGAAATCCTGAGCCGGAAGCCAGCTTCACCTGGTCTGCTTCAGCATATAGCAAGTTGCCCGGATTGCCGTGAGACCTCAAATCTTTTTTCTGAAATGAACAAGCATGATTCCTGTTATTCTTCTGATGAAGTTGCATCATTAAGATCGAAAGTCCTTAAAAATTGCATTCCAAACACGGTCCCAGGGTCTACATCACAACGCTCGTTCTCATCAGCGGAAAAATCAGGGATTAAGACCGTTGTTGCAGTCTGCGTTTCAATTGTTATAACTGGCACGTTACTTTTTTACAAACTGAACATGGGTACTTCCTCAGTGCCACCAGTAACGCGGGAAATTATTGAATCTATAAAACCGCCTGTTTTACTTCCTGATTCAGAAACAGAAACAAAATCCGCTCTTCATGTCGCTTCAACAACTTCTGCCACAAAAGCAATTTCCACAGCTTCTGTGAATTTTTCCAAGCCAGACAGTGAATAATGGAAACGTTACACCTTTTCTCTATTATTTAACCGCGCGTTAATATTTTTTTGCACAATGCCATTACACTCTAATTTATGCTTTTCTCAGGAAAAGTGTTATAATATTTCGATATGATCACGCAGATAAGTTATTTTAAGCGCAATTGCTCTGATAGACGCGGTTTTCTTTTTTTTATTGTAACTTTTGCATTATTAGTCCTTGTCATTCTCTCTGTACAATTTCATTTTACAGCAAGACAGAGCCAGCATTCTGCTTATATGTACCAACTCGGTGAAAGTGCCAGACAGGTTGCTGAAGCATCTGCTGATGAGCTTTTTGCATATATTTTTCGCGAAACAGCAAATCCTTTTTCGACATCTTCAAAATGGCTCATTGAGGGAAATTCTCTCGAACATCCAACTTTTGACAATTCGACAGCAATTCCAGCAGCCAAACAGCATGCTGATGCAATTGCGGGCGGAATTCTTATTCCTGAAATAAATATCTCGGCGAAAGTAATAGATTTTCGTAACACTGACAGCCGGGACAATAAATACTATGGAAAAGAGGGAGTTGGTACAATAGAATTGTCTGTCATCGTGTCTTTGAACCGCAGCAGTGGTGGAAAAAAAGAGGTTTCCTATCAACTTATCAGACATCATGATTTTAAGATTGTTACAGTTACATCAGCACCATCAAAGAGAAGTACTTCATATTCGCATAATTTTATTCTTGATTATGTCCTCTTTGTTCGTCAGGGATTCAAGGAATTCAACGAAAAGTTTGCACGACCTTTAAATCCGAATGATGTAAAAATTGTGATTAAACAACCAACTTCCGGAGCAAAGGGAAAAGTTTTTTTTGGAGGCACTACTCAAGGAAGAAGTGTTTATTTGAATGTTTCAGCTAATAATAAATATGCGAATATATTTCCACAGATGGCATGGACAGAAATGAAAAGAATCGATAGAGATGCCTGTCTCGACCTTTTTCCCAAAGTTAAGGAGCAGATAACAAGTCAGCAGCGTGATAAAATTGCGAAACTCGAAGGTGTTTTCTATGCCGGAACCTTTCCGCTTATAAAACCGCCTGCTGCCGGTGATCTGGGTAATGTAGAAGTTTTAACATTGACCTCACTCTGGAATTCAACATCCGGAAACACCAGAAACGAAAACCCTGGAATCGAGATCCTTTCAGATGATCAAACTCTTGCAATGAATCCTGATTATGCAAAGTCGTTTCTTCAGGGATGCATCAGACAGCGCTTTTTTTATTTTGCAGCGTTTTTTCTAGACATTTCCAAACTGGACTCGGACGTTGCTAATCAATTGAAAAAATATGCTACATGGTATCCATGCATTACCACACCACTTCCTTCAACCCCTGTCCCGCCTATTGAAATGACAGACTTCTGCAACGAGATGAAAAACAGGTATGGCTCAGATGGCTCGCTGTTTTCAGATTTTATCAGCGATTATCCATTATATTCAGGACAAACGCTCGGTTCACCGCAACCAGATTTTTCTCTTCCGGCTTTTTTTGATTCTGCTGGAAGGCCTGTAAATGAAGATTCAACATCATTTCAGGCGTTTAACCACGTAAACCTCTGGAGTAACCGCTTTGTTTTCAAGGAAAGTCTTGAAAAGACCGGAATAATAAACAGATCCAATGCAACAGTCAATCTGCGTGGTTTTTCGTGGTTGGGAAATTCTGATGATGCGAATGAAGACAGAAATATTATCGTAGAAATTGGAGAGCCTGGTAAAACTTACAAAATCAGAGGAAGAGGCGGAATTATTCTTAAGGCGGGCTCATTTAAAATAAAGGGCAGTATTAAAAAGGAATCTCCAGGCGATTTGCTTATCCTTTTTACAAGAAACGGAAACATAGATATTGAAACTGATGAACCTGTTGATGCAGCACTTATTGCGCTTGGCGGAGGAAAACCTGAAGGTGGTCATGTAATTCCGAGAAAACGTCTGGATTTGACCGGTATGATTGCATCAGAATGGATAGACACAGACAACTGGCCCAAAGGAGTCGATAACCAGATAAAATACGACGAATTGCTTATGAATGGCGATCAGTATTGCGTTAATATTTCTTCTGCCATATCCTTACAGAAGATTTCAGAATCAAGATGAAAAAATTGCCTGATAGACATGACAATTTAACTGATAACCGAAAAGAAAGCGATTTTTAACCACGGAATAACACGGAATAATACAGAATGGCATTGATTTAAACTTTGATGATTATATGATCAGGATTATGGCAATTTTTGGGAATAGTAGCAATTAATATGAACAGCAAAAGTACAAAGGCTTTTTCTTTATTTGAAGTTCTCATTGCTTCAACAGTATTTACCATTGCTCTTCTTCCGATTTTGTGGTCTGTAAACAATTACAACCGAAGTGCAATGGATGCGTATTATGAGTTTCTTGCGTTGACGCTGGCAAAAGAACCTGTTGAGGTTTTCAGAGCACTTGGATACGATTGGCTGGTGGCGAATTCTACGAATCCCCACCCGGATTTTCCGTCCGGAGAAAAACAAATTTCAGCAGATGGTGAAAAATATCCTGTTGAAGCAGGCGCTTTCAAAAGAAAAATTGATTTGAAAGTAATGCCTGAACAGAAATCAATACTTGTTACTGTGACAGTGTATCCGGCAGCTCAGACTCGTGTAAGAGCATGGCTGAGCGGAACAGAAATCGTTCATAAGGGACTTGTAGTTAGAAAAAAATGAATACTATTGTACAGAGAAAACTTTTTAACAATAATGCTTTTTCTCTTATAGAACTTATGTTATCTGCCGCATGTGCCATGATGATACTTCCTGCTATCTGGATGGTACTTCAGTCAGGGACAAAAGTATCACTCAGAGGTTCCGTAAAAGTTAATACTACACTTGTTTCAAGAACAATTCTAAGGCAGGTTTGCAGCGACCTCAGAAATTCATGTGTTGAATATGGTTCTACTCCGATAAAACTTGATGTACCAACTGCTATTATTGGTGACAGAACCGAACCGCCCTATTCGTTTTATGTATTTCCCTACCATGGAAAAACAGATGATTCACTTGTTTCATCACTTAAAGTTCCGCATAATGCAGGCGGCTCACTTCCTTCGGACCAGTCAGGGAGAGCAGACCGCAGGCTGAGTCAGATAACATACGAGCTGGAAAATGTTCCATCAGGGAAAGGTATTCTTAAAAAACTTGTACGAAAGGAAAAATATCATCCATCTTTTCCTCTTGCACAAAATTTTCCAAACGGTGTACGTACAGATGTTTTGTCTGATCGCGTTCAATCATTTCTTATTGAACGTGAAACATTTAATACCGTTCCCGGCTCAAAGATTGAGCGGGTTATTCTCTTTTTCAGAGTCTCTATCCAGCTCGTAGATGTCCCATCCGGAGTGAGTCTTCCCGACAAAGTCATTGATCCGGCAAAGGTTCCAAATGGAATAGTAATTTCCGATTTTTTTGATATTGTATCGCCAGTATTTTTCAATGAACGCTTCAATTGTGACAACTTCAATCCAGGCTGGCATACAGGTGCGGTCAGCTCTCCTGAAAAATCATGACAGGTAAGATGCTTATTAATTAGTTCTTATCAGTGAATCTCTATCTTTTTTCCATCGTTTTTGTCCGGCGCGGTTGTATCTATCGGAGCTGTAACAGTTAATACCCCATTTTCAAGCTTTGCAGAAATCTTATCGGAAATAACTTTTCTGGGAAGCTCAATGACTCTGGAAAATTTTCCATAAGAAATTTCATTGCTGAAACTTTTATTTTTATCGTCTTTTTCGCTTCTTGAAGATTTTCTTTCTGAACTTATTATCAGAGAGTCATCTTTAATTTTCAGATCAATGCCGCTTTTGTCGTGTCCCGGCATATCAAGTGTCACAACAAGGTTTCCGTCTTTCTCCAGGATATCTGCTTTCATGTCTGAAGTACCAGCAAACCCCTGAAATGACTTGAATGGGTCGTTCATGCCAAATTTCTGAAACATTTTTTGGAAACGTTCATCAAGACCTTTGTCAAACAAATCAAAACCGCGAATATTATCAAGACTCGGGTCAGAAAAAAACTGATTTTTTGATATCTGGTCAATCTGTTTCTGCATGCTGTTCATCATCTCATCAAAACTTTTCACAGAAGAACTTGATGAAGCAGAATCATCAGCAAAAAGTGAAGTACAAATAAAGGACACTGCTACTACAAAAGCCAGACAAATAAACATTAATGTTGAAAACGATCTGTTTCTCATATTTTACCTCCTTTGGTATTCATTTGTTTGTTAATAAATAGACCTGATATTCTGCGATAAGGTTCCAGATTTTTTTATCTTCAGATTTCCTTACTGTCAGCTAATTCCTGGATTGTTGTTATCTGTTTTCTCTCTGAGTTTGCGAGAATATTAGCCTGGCAAAATTTTTCATCTTGAATTAAAAAAAATAAACTGTAACATTTGCCATTTGACAAACGTAACTCAAAAAGGTGGATGCTAAGTTTTATGTTATTGTTTCTGGCTATTGCTGTTTATCTGTATTACAATGTTGGTAAGCTGATGAAAGTGTTCTGAAAAAAATGTAAAATTATTTCAAGGGGGTAATAGAATGAGCTTCTGTTCCAAAAGTTTAACTGTATTAGTTTTTATTCTTCTTACTTTTTTCTGTGTTTCAAATACGGTTGTTTTCGGCGAAGAGCTTGAAAAAACGGTTTCTCAGGGTTTGACAATTCCAGAAACAATGTTTATGGAGATTGATTTGAAAGAAAAATCTGACACAACATACAAGCTCTCTGTGAATTTGAAGTCTCTTGTCGGACAATTATCAGATGTAAAGCTTAGTTTCAATGTATCGGAAAGCTATGAAATTACTCCGGGAACTCTCGAACTTTCATCTCTGGAAGAAGGAAAGGCAAAGGAAGTCACCTTTGAACTCAAGCGCAACAAACCTGTTTCTGCTGAAGAGCGAGTTGTAGTATCAGTTGTGGCAAGCTATGTCCCAGATTATCAGAGCATGATTAAAACTATTTCATCTGACAAGGTGAACTACCCTGATAAGCAATTGAGTGACAGCTCAATTGAATACCTGCAGAAAAAGATGAAACGAACAGATTCCTTTTCTACTGCCAGAAGATTTCTGCTTTCTGAATGATGAATAAAGAGATGAAAGGAAGATCACAATTTATGCCGAAAACAAATAAAACAGTATTCTTCAGGGTTATTATAGCCTCACTCATAATGTGTTTCCTGTCATCCGCGGCTTTCTGCGGTGGGATAAAATTTATGTATCGCTGTGGAGCGGAATATGTCGATAACAAGCCTCCGCTGCCTGCGGGTTGTTACGAGGTAAGTGATAAAGCCGCACTGCGTATTAAGGAAGTCGAAGTTAAGAGCCGTGATCATCTGCTCAAGCTTATGGGTTTTAACTCTGGCACTCCGATGAATAGACTTCCTGCTGATGCAGCTGGGTTGCTTGCTGCTTATGATGCAAGATCATCTCAATATGTAATTAGCTCTGCAAATGATGCTAAGCCAGCGCCAACTGTATATCTTTCTGATATCGAAATGGTATCGGAAAAGTTAAGTGAAACTGCAAAAAAATATAAGATTTCACCTGCAAGCCTTGGTGTAAAAGCAAAAATTGGCGGAACTGTCAGATATGCTGGCACAACAATGATTAACATTGATTCTACTGATGCATCTTTTGGTGGAAAGACAGCAGAGGAAGCAGGCGCATGGGCCAGGGCAACTCTGGCACACGAAATGGCTCATACCGTTGATAATAGAGTTCGTACACCAGGTTCTTACGGCGCAGATAACAAGCACAAAGCAAATGAAATTCTCAGTGGAAACGCCGCTTTTAAAGAAGGCTGGGCTGTTTTGCATGAAGTTATGCAGTCTGAGCAGGATAATATGTATGAGAACTTTTATAAATCCTGGATGGGTCACGATGATGTCGATAATGGAATTTTTTCAAGGGATGACAAGGAATTTTCTCTTGCGGAAATTTCAGGTAAAGATATGTTGAACAATGAAATGACTGTCGCAAAAATCTTTATGGATGTGGCCAGAAAAATTCCTGATGGATACAACAAACTGAAAGCTTCTTTCATGGCTACAAATACCGAAAATGGTTCATTTGATGAATTCCTTCAGGATTTTGTGAAAAAGAATCCCAAGGATGCTGATATGCTAAGGGAAATAATGAAGGAAAAAACTTCCAACAAGCTTACTGACGCAGATATCAACGCCTTGCTGAAGATTGAGACAACAGGAAATAAAGAATGGGCGCAGACCGGAACAGTTTCTGAAAACGGAATTATCTGGAAGACAGATGGTCTTGGAAATAAGTGGTACACACGTCCGGATGGTGCTATGGTTTGTGTCGACAAAAGAGGCGAGCGCTGGGAAACCCGTGATGGAAAAACATGGATAGACAGCTCCGGAATGATCTGGACATCAACTGATGGGCGAAAAACCTGGAAAATCAGCAAAGACGGCATCAACTGGACCGACACAAACGGAAATCGCGTAAGATTAACTGGCAGACAGAGAATTGCTGTCTGGCAAAGTGTCAGATCAATTCAAACCGGAAGCACAGCACGAGTTTCTCCCTGGGAACTTAGAAACTGGATTCAGAACGAATATATAAATTCTATTGCATCATCGTCTGCTGCAAGTGCTTCAGATACAAGTGCGACTGCAACTTCCACAACTACAGTTTCAGGAAACACAACAACTACCGTTTCAGGAAATGGTAACAATGTTGACATTTACACGGGAACAACAGATACAAGTGTGAATAATTCAAATACGACTATTCAAACCAACAGCACTTCAACCGCTACCGGACAGGGCAACACTCTTCCGACTGATTCAGAATAAAAATCAATTCAAGTCTAAAACACTTCGACTCCGCTCATAATCGGGCGGAGTCGAAGTGTTTTAGAATAAATCTATGTTTTACAGAAAACTTTTGAAAAATGTCCAGTAATAATCAACCGTGCCAGTAAAATTATGCCAGCGATTCTTTACGTCATTGGCAAATTTTTTATGACCAGCATCTATTATTGCTTTTTTCTTTTCAGGAGATGAGGCAGCATTTGCCAGCGCATTTAATTCGTCAAAGCTTTTTACATCGTTGACTCCAGCCATTAGAAATGCATCTTTGTTTTCTGCAGAATTAGCGTGTGAAACTAATCTTAATAAGTCGTTTGTACTTCTGACCTGGTAAAATGCATAGTACAAATATACGTCCCGTTTTGAGTTCTCAACCTTCAAAGCCAATGCAATAGCTTCATCAAGACTTTTGGCGTTCATCATTTTGTCTCTGACAATTTTAATTTCTTCATCAGTCATATTTTCTGGTTTCTTTACCGCAGTATCATCGTTACAAATATAGTATGGATGAATGCACGGAATAGAAGCTATTTTGGGGGAATTCGCCTCGTCAAAGGCATTTGCTCTTTCGGCACTTAGTGAGGTTACATAAGAAAACGATAAAATTACAATAAGATAAATCACTTTTTTCATAGTTTTTCTCCTCCGACCCTCTTTTGCTATTATTCATCTTGGAAAAATGAATCTTCATCTATATAAATGTAACTGATATTTTTCAGTGTGTCAAATATCTCAATTTGCGCCTGTTTATAAAAAGTAAAATGTTTTGTAACAAAATGATTTTTTTAAACGTAACTGAGGCAAATCGGAATTCAAACAACAGCAGCTCCAATCATTCGATTGTAATTTCCCGCGATTCAGAGTAAAATAGCACACATAAGCGTAATTAGGAACATGACTGAGAATACCGAGAATACTCATGAAAAGAAGAATCTTTTTCAAAGGCGGAATGATTTTACTTGTAGCACTTTTTGTGCTCTTTGTACTTACTATATTTTCGGTGCATTTCCACTGGTTTTCCCGTCAGAGCCAATTTTCAGCACATAAAACTTTTCAATCCGAACTAGCCCGTCAGATTTCTGAATCTGCCTATGAAGAAGCTTTATTATATCTTTCCAGGGAAACTCAAAATTCTGGTTCGGCAGCCGCCAAATGGCTTATTGATGGCACTGTGCTGAATTGTCCAAACTTCGAAAACAGCACTGTAATTCCGGTAACAATAGCCAATTCTAACAGGCTCCTGAAAAATACTTTGACTCCCGAAATTTCAATTTCAGCGAAGGTAATTGAATTCAGAAACACTAACAGCAGAAAACCTCCGACCGCATATTATGGAAAAGAAGGCGTTGGAACTTTTGAAATTTCGATTGCAGTAACTTTAAAAAATGCATCGAATGCTTCTAAAGAAGCTTACTGCAATATTGTCAGACATCATGAATTCAAAGTAGTTGGAATCACATCTGATCCGGCATCACGTCGGAACAGCTATGCCCATAATTTTATTCTTGATTATGTCTTTTTCTTTCGCCAGGGTTTTGCCGAATTCAGAGATAAACTTGGCAAAACTCTGAATACAAAGAATTTGCAGGTTGCAGTTGTACAACCACAGGGAAATACAAAAGGGAAAATATATTTTGGTGGTACAACATCCGATAATCGTGCAGTTTATCTGAATATTGCTGAAACGGGCAAAATGGCTGGAATCATTCCGAATTTGCCCTGGCAGGAAATCAAAAAAATTGGACGCAACGAATGTCTTGATTTGTTCCCAAAAATTAAAGCAATGTGTGGCAGTAGCTCGGCAAATCTCTTAGCAGGTCTTGAAGGGAAGTTTTATGCCGGTACCTATCCGATTATCAAAATTCTTCAGCCTGACCCCATTGGACCGGTTGAAGACTTAACATTTCTTACACTCTGGAATTCTGCGCAGGGAATGTACAGAAATGAAGGTCCCGGACTCGACATTCTATCAGATGATCCAGCGCTTGCGTGTGACCCGGCTTATGCAAAATCAGTTCTTGAGGGTTTCATTCGCCAGCGTTTTTTTTATTTTACCGCGTTTCTTCTTGATATGTCCAGGCTTTCTCAGCAAGAAACTGAGAAAATAAAAGATTACAAAATTTGGTTTCCATGCGTTAAAGAGCCTCTTCCAACCGTGTCCACAAATTATTCCGCTGACATGGTTGATTATATTGCTCAATTGAAAAATCGTTATGGCAGTCAGGATGAGCTTTTTTCCAGATTTGTGTCTGATTATCCGCTTCTTGGTGGGCAGACCATGGGAAGTCCAGCACCTGAACCTGCATTTCCAATTCCTGAATTCTTTGATTCTGCAAGTGAAAGAACTCGAATTACTGATGATTCAAGTGCATTTCAACCATTCAATCATGTTAACTTATGGAGCAAAAGAATTCAGGACAAAACTGATCTCGAAAGACTTGGAATAATAGACAGAGCGAATGGAACAATAAACCTTCGCGGTTTTGTCTGGGTTGGAGATTCTACAAATGAATCGGCAGACAAAAACATGATTATTGACATAGGTGCTTCTGATAAAACATATAAAATCAGAGGAAAAGGCGGTATAATAACCAAGGGAGCATCTTTTGCAATAAAGGGAAAAATTGTCAAAGAGTCTCCGGGCGACCTTCTTATTTTGTTTACACGACGTGGAAATATAGAAATAGACACTGATCAGCCGGTTAACGCTGCTTTGATTGCTGTTGGCAGCGGCAGATCTGACAGTGGGCATGTTATTTCACGGAAAAAGCTTGATTTAACAGGAATGATTGCAGCGGAATGGCTTGATACTGAAAGTTGGGCAAAGAACGTGGTTCATCGGATTAAATATGATGAAGTTTTGAAAAATGGAGATCAATATTGTGTTAATCTGTCATCTTCAATTACGTTTCAACGCATTTCAGAAAGCAAGTTATGAGACGAATAAAATTATGATTTCCAGAAAAGCTTTTTCACTTATTGAAGTTTTGTTTGCAGCGGCAATAATGACCATTGCCGTACTTCCTCTTCTCTGGATGACACGTTATTCAAACAAAAGTACAATGGATGCATATTATGAACTTCTCGCAATGACGCTCGCAAAAGAACCCATACAGGTTTTTCGTGCGATTGGGTACTCTGATCTTGTTTTGAATATCAACAATCCACATCCGGATTTTCCGGTTGGTGAGCAACAAATACCCTGCGATGGCATAAAACGTCCGGTCGAAGCCTCGGCGTTCAAAAGAAAAATTCAATTGGAAGTACTCTCTGCAGAAAAAGCAGTACGTGTAATGGTATCTGTTTTTCCAGGAGGACAGAACCGTGTGTCAACCTGGATTAGCAATGATTCAGTAACCATGGAAGCGTTAATTTTTGAGAAAATAAGATGAGGCAAAATACGGCAAATCGTAATAAAGGGTACAATATGATTCGAATGCCAGCAGATTGCATTCGCAGAAGCACGAGTGGTCTTACATTTGTTGAGCTTATTTTTGCGATTGTCTGCTCGATGATTCTTCTTCCGGCAATCTATAGTGCTTTATCTTCTGGTACACGTTCTTCTTTGCGTGGAATGGCTCAAGTCAATACTACCCTTGAAACAAAGGCAATTCTGAAGCAGGTTTGCGATGACCTTTATAATTCATGCATCGAATACGGGTCGAGCCCGGTTAATCTTGATCTTGGCGCGACACTTTTAAAAGACTCTGCCACTCCACCTTACACTTTTTTAGTGTTTCCGCATCATGGAAATTTGTATGATTCGTTTGTTTCACCAAAGTCAGGTGGTCAGCCGAGAATTCTGAAATCCCCCGTTCAAGCCGGCGGAGTTTCTCAGTCTGATCAGACTGGTTTAAGTGAACGATTATTGAGCGAAGTTACTTATGATCTTCAACCGGTTGGCTCTGGCAATAGTTTTCTGAAAAAACTTGTCAGAAAAGAAAAATACCATTCGTTATATCCTCTGGCAGCTGATTTTCCTGCTGGAACTAAAGTGGAAGTTCTTTCAGATCGAGTTCAAAGCTTTAATATCAGAAGAGAAACACATTTTACAATTCCAAATTCCAACAAAGGGAAAATCATTTTTTATTTCCGGATTTCAATTCAGCTTGTCGATTTTCCTCCTGGTACAAATATCTCAACGACGGCTATTAATCCAATGAATATTCCAAATGGAGTTGTTGTTTCAGATTATTTTGATGTTGTATGTCCAAAATTTTTCAACGAGCGTTTCAACAATGGATACTTTAATTCTAACTGGAACTCAGGGGCAGTGGGTTCTCCTGAGAAGGCAGGCCTGTAGTACGTTCAACGATCAAAATGGTAAAATCGTCAGGTCTGGGCAAACCGGTTTTAATGTATGAGTGATTTTCCAGAATGTCGTCACAAGCTGATTCCAGTGGCAAAAGAGGACGTGAGTGAAGATATTTACTGAAATGGTCATAATGCGACTTTCCATCGTCGTTGTCAATTGATTCAACCAGACCATCGGAATACAAGAGTATACGTTCTCCGGGCTGAAGAGTAAAATGATTTGGCTGCAGTTTCAGTTTTTCCCTGAAACCAAGAGTGTCGCCCATTGATTTCAGCATTGACAATTCTCCGTTTACATCGCGTTTGTACGGGAAGGGATGTCCGCAATTGAAGAATGATGTCTGATGCGTAATGGTGTCAATCCAGATCGCTCCGGCCGTCATCAGCAGTTTTCGTTTCATGCTCTGGAAAATAGTTCTATTAAGCGTTTCAAGAATCTTTTGCGCGTCTGCTCCAGTGTTTGAGCATTCTATCATTACTGCTTTACACATCGCCATTACGATTGCAGCCGGAACACCATGACCTGTTACATCTCCAATAAAAACAAGTAGAAATCTGTTCTGGATGGCCACATAATCAAAGTAATCTCCTCCAAGCTGGCTTGCCGGGATTGATTTACCATTGACTTTGTATTCTCCGCTGGTTAGAACGCCTGATGGGAATAGTCTTTTTTGAACCTCACTTGCCATGCTGACTTCATGAAGGTTTTCAATCATTTTGTTAAACATTTCGGCCAATTCGCCAAGTTCATCATTTTCGCCTTTGGGAACGCGGTGCCGAAAATTTTTATTCTGAACGGCCAGAACTCCCTGCGACAAGTCTTCAATGGGGTGAAGGAATTTCTGAGACAAAATAATTCCCAGAAAGATGCTTATGATGGCGGTAATCAAGGCAAAGCCTCCCAACTGGCACTTTTGTCTGTAGATGTTTTCATTAATCTTCTGATCACTGAATGCAGCGTAAAGATAAACTCTTTTGAGTTCTTTCGTTGAGAGTCCCATTACCATAAAGTTTTTTCCCTGGGAATACAGGTGATCCGTTGAAATGTTTTGTCCAAGAAGAAGACCCGTCGTTATGGAAGGGACTTTCCGCAGAAACTTGAAGCTGCCGGAGGATCCCCATAACATATCTCTCGTGGTCGCAAAAAGTCGAACTCCGGACAGTTTTTTCTCCTCGCGTTTTATTCGGCTTTCCAGGTAGTTGATTTCTGCATCTTCTTTTTTCCAGTTGACAACAATTATATGAGTTGCCTTATTGTCGTGTGAATAAAGTGCTTTCATATAAGTCAAACTGGCTTCAGTGCCGAAATTCACATCTGCTATTCTTCCCAATGTTCTTCTCATGAGCGATATCGGGTCGGTCACTCCACCAAAAGACTCCAGTAGCATTGAACCTATATCGTTGTTTGTAACTGGTTCGTTGTTTATTGAGGAAATTATATTTGCAACAGCTTTTCCGAGTGTCTTTCTTCCTTTTTTATTTAATTCTTCTTTTGTTGGCTCAGGAATACTGAATATTTCATCTCCATTTTTGTCATACATGCAAATTTGAGTTTGTTGAGCTGTTTTGGCAATTATCTTAAGTTTTCTCTTCACCACTAATTTCTCTTCTTCGGTGCCGAACGCCTGTCCATCAAACATTCGATTCATTTTCGCCTCAATTGTTCCTCTGACAAAAAGAAACTGCTGATCGATAGCTCGCATTGAGCGCTCAATTTGATCGAATGTCTGCTGCTCCTGAGTTTTATATTTCTGGCTCAGATAATCCCAGCTTGAAATAAAAATGACCAGCAATGGCAAGCTGCTGGCAAAAGAAAACAGGGTTATAAGGCGCCATCGAATTGAAAAATACATGCTTTCATATCCCAGCATGATGGTAAAACTGAACCAGCATAAGATTGAAAAGAGTATTATGGTAATCAAAACAAGGCTTATGCGAAGGAAATGATTATTACATACCTTCAATTTTGGAGATTTTGCCCAGAGTATTCCAGTTGTTTCAAGGGCAGCAAGAGTTATAAGATCTTCATTTGTTATCTGATTTTCCCGGGCTGTTTGATAAAAGATTGAAATCGCTTTTCCTATCGGTGAATGCGGTAATGGAGTTTCCGGTAATTTCATACCGACTTCTACGTCAGAAACTTTCCCGTAATGCTGGAAACGTTTGATTAAGTCGGTAATTCCGAGGTGAAGCCAATTTGCTGATTCGTCGGCATGAACGAACAATCCAAACTTTCTGGTGATTCCGTAGAAAAAGCGCCTTTTGTGTTTCGTCGAATTTACCTCAAGAAAAATTCGGTGATTTCCGAATAACTTTTCAATATCTATATCAGGACCGATGAAACTCTGAATTATAGACCATGGTTTTTTAAGTTCTTCATATTTTCTTAATCCACCGGCTATAGGCAGATTCTCTTTCATAATCTGAAAAAATAGATTCAATACAAAATTTGAAGAATTTGGCTCTGAAAGAGACTTGATGATTTTGCCAGTGTTGTCAGTCACGTAAAAATGAAAAGTTTTTGGAAAACGTTCATTTAAGGAGCTGATCCCTTTTTCAAGGATTGCATATGGATTTTGAGACTTTTCTGCAGAATTGATGAGCCGCTTTACCAAACTGCTGAGATAATCTGAAGTGTTTTCACCCTGGCGCAGAGTCAGAATAACTTTTTTCAGGAGCCCGAAATGCTTTTCGTAAGCCAGCTCTTCGCTGCCATTAAAGTAATTTACCAGACCTGTAATTATCATCAGCAGAGGAAGAGCAAAAAAAATAAGGCAGGTCAAAATCCATTTGATGTATTGCTGCCATCTGTTCATTTGTATCTGGATTCTGATCGAAATTGAAAGTAGTTATTAGCGGTGAGCGAAGGAAGGGTGCTGCTTGATTTTCTGAATAGCTTCTTCCTGGTTCTTTGCGGTTCCAGCCTGCGGAAGTATTCCAGCAAGAACAAAAACTGATGTTTTCAGTTCGTCGATTCCGACAATACATAATTTTCCCTGAAAATCATCTGTTACTTTCATTGTGACACTCATTAACGCAACAACACCGGGGCTGTTTATAAGTTTACAATTTGAAAAATCAATTATTATGAATAAGTTATTTTTTTGAAGAAGCTCATCCACTATTTTTTCCATTTGAGCACCGGTGTCGCCTGAAAAATATCCTTTTACAAGCAAAATTGGAAATGTTTCTTTTGTTATCAGATTTATTTCAGAATTGATCATATTTACCTCATTAATGTCCCACCAAAATATTGCAAACCACTTATGCATAAACTCTAAAAGCTACATTCACCGGACTATAAGCTAATTTCTAGAGATGTCTTTTCATGAAAAAGCAACTTTCACTTTTTTCATATAATTTCAATTTGCTGTTCAAAATTGAGATTATATGAAAAATTTAGGCCTCAATACATAAATAGCACAGGCTTGATTCAGTTTTCAATTACTTTTTGTTCTTCGAGCGATTCGTGAAAATTTAAATTCAAGGACTATAATAACACCCTTGTCATTTAAACGAAAGGGAACAAGTGATGTTTTTATTGTGTCACCAGGAAGAATATCGTATCTGATTTTTTTTTCAGGAACAAGAAGATACTTTGTTTCATTCTCGGCTTTAATCAATATTGCACCATATTCTTTTTCTATTCCAAGTACTTGTGCAATTACAGTCTGTTGATTAGCGATCAATGCTTTCGGACGATTGTTTGTCCTCGGATTACTTTCTGAAAGTTTATTAAAAATGGAAATGAGTAAAAGAAGGCAGAAAATAATCAAAATGATCGATGTTGCCAGCTCCTTCCAGTTTTGTCCAATCAATTCTGTTGCCGTGAACTCAATTTGGGCTATCAAATCATTTATTCCATTTTTTTTCTTCCGTTTCTGGATTTCATTTATGGAATAAGCTTTGGGAGGGGCTTTCAATTTGCTTTCTTCTCTGGTAAGACGTTCCTGAAAATTCCTGTCCATAGAGCTGCAATCTGTGCTTTTCAGCAAGCCAAGTTCAATGAGATTTATTTCAGTATTTTTGCGCGTTGCACTGATTTTTTCAGAAAATTCCGTTGGAAGCAGCTTCCCGAGACGGAATAGATCATAAAGATTCTCCGGGTCAGGATTTGTGGAAAACAGACATAATGCGGGTTCAACAAACTCGGGATCGTGATTTTTCAAAAGGAAATCGAAAAGCAAACTTCTGATGAGCGGAAAATCAAATTGTACAAGGCATGAAATGGCCATTTTCTTCTGTTGTTGAGATTTTCCAGAAAGCAGCGCTTTCAGTGATGAAAGTGCCCGGTTTGAATCAAATCTTTTCAGGACAGCTATGGCTGCTGATTTGACTTTGACTGATTGATTCTGAAGGTAATAACCCATCAGTGGAAATATTTTGTCTGGATCAAAATGGGCTGTATATTCTAGAGATGCTGCAGTAAGTTTCTCTTCAGTACTTTTAAGAAATGATTCCACAGATTCGGTAAAACCTGCCAGTTTGAGTCTTCGGGCTGCTCTGATTGCAGATGCCCGCAAATTAACAGAAGAATCATGCTTTATAATGACTTCTTTGATAACTGGCCTGATAAGTTCACAATTTTCGATTCGCCATGAAGCAAAAGTTCTGATTAATTCTTCCTCTGAGAGTCCTTCCGGGTTGAATACTTTTTCGGGAAATTTTTCTGGTTCAGAAGGTTTTTCAAGGTTTTCCAGAAATTCCCGGACTCTATCCTTCAAATGTGCTGATATGTTCCAGCTGAGGGAAGTTTTTAGGGCAATCAGAAGATCAGGGTCATTAAAATCGCGCAGTCGTGAAAATTCTTCGTTAAATTCCTGCTCTGATGCTAAAGTAGAAAGCTTTGAAAGCAGTTCATGTACATGTCTTAAATCGCCTGCTTTTTTCTCAAAAATTTTCAGATGATCCATGTATGACTGAAAAAGATTCCCCAGAATTCCTGAATGTTCAATTGCCATGCAGGCGCCTGAAAATATTTTCTTCAGAATTCCCAGTCGGGGTTCCCTTGCCCGGCTGATTAGCTCCAGCAAACGAAATGGAATTTCCCGGTCGGCATTGATTTGAAAAAGCAGGCCTGATTTCTGTAAAAGTACAGGAGATGTTTCGGAGGCCAGAAACTTAATCAGAATGGGCTTTACCGTTTCAAATGTAAGATAAAGGCAATTTTGCAGTCCGCAAAGTTTTTCATCAGGATTGGAGCCCATAAGCATATTTTCGAGATGCTCAAGTGCGCATTCCATATCAATTCGGGAAAGTCCTTGTACTGCAAGAGCTCTGATACGTGGATCATCAGAAGAGAGCAACCGTGGAAGATCTTGTACAAGTGATTCAGGGTGCATTGATGAAAGGACTTCCAGGGCGGATAGTCTTGCTGATAAAAAATTTGAAAGAAGAATCTGCTTTAATGATTGCAGCTTGTCTTCCGGCCAGAATGAACCGAATTTCCGAATTATTTTTGCAAGAACAACTGGATTAGTTTCAATGGCAACAAGCTCCGGAGCGTGCTTTGCTGATTCCTTTATCTGAATTGAAGACAGTGAGTTAAGAATATTTAATTTTGCATTCGGTTCGGCTGAAGAAAACGTTTTACAGAAATTTTCTGAAAGATCTATGAAATCAGGCGATTTTGGTGCTGATAGACGGCTTTTGACTGATTCTATGGCGTGGGCAAGAAGAATGAGGCATTCTTCGTCGTATTCTTCCTGCTGCCTTTTTTGAAGTGCCATGAGAAGCTCTTCTGATGAGCCTTCCTGAATTGCCTTCTCGATTGCAAAAATTCTGAAGGACTTGATCGGAGCATCAAGCGTCTGAATAACATCCTGCATCAAATCCATTGCAGCTCAACCCTGTTCACCTATACTAAGAGGCCCGCTATTACAGCGATATGATAAGCAAGCAGGAAAAAAGTTACTGTACCGCGGTAGATTTTTGCTTTTATGGTTGTCGGAGCCTGAAAATATAGTATTCCTGAAGCGGTTACCAGACCTGCCAGTACAAGTACTGAAATGGTGAGTACTGAAGGCAGAGAGAATTTAATACTTACAGAAAGCAGGCAGAGCGCTACTCCGATGACAAGATTTGCGAAAAGAAGAGCAAAAGCGCCAACAGGGCGAAGTCGTTCAGAATATGAGTCAACTCCGACTCTTTCTTCCTCTTTTCCAAAAGTTTTGCGGCCGAATTCAAAAACATTGAAAATAAACCAGTTTCCGAGGGCGAAAATCAGGAAGGAGCGGTCGAGATCGAAGGGATATACTCCGCAGATTGCTGCTCCCGTAGTTAAACCAAGCAGAGATGCAGAAAAAGTATGACTTATTGCGTAAGCTTCAAGTTTCGGGCGCAGCCAGTCGCCTATGAAAAATTCCATTCTCATGAGTAAAGTGAATGCAAGAAGAATAGTGTATGCTGCGAAGGTCTCTCTGCCATTGAATGCTGCAAGAAGTATTTCGGTAATAATTACCAGCAGAGTTACCAGGCCGAATTCACCCAGCGAAATAAGCCCCCGTGCGAGAGGACGTCCTGGGTTGTGTTCGGAATCGAATGCGTAATCTTTTACTTCGTCGAAAAGACGCATGTGTAGGAAAACAAGCCAAATCAAAGCAAATGCGGAAAATAATTTAGGATAAGGGGTGGCGAGCAGTTGAGGTTTTCCAATTGCAACAATTGCATTTGCTCCAAAAAAAGCTGCTATTGTAAGAGTTGTTCCGATAAGCTCAAATCTTTCCTGAAAAAAAGTAAACCATCTTGAAATAAATGCGCCCATTTTCACACCATCCCTGTCAGATTATTAAAAAATATGTATCTTCGCAATAATTAGGGGCATTGAGTCGAAATGACAGCAAAATAAGAAGCACTTGCCTCTAATTATTGAGCAGTTATAAAAACAATTATATGATACCAAACAGCCAGACCTTGCGGTCTGGCTCAGACAAACATTTTTTTGAGATGACATTATCAATTAATTAATATTAACCTTTTTTAAGAAGAGCATCTCTCAGAACGTTGTACTCAACTTTGCTGTGATGTCTTGGGTCCATTGGAATATGTTCGACAGCGCCAGCATGATCGAAAGGAATGCCTTCCTTTTTCAGAGCTTTTTTCAGGTCGGCAATGATTTCGGCTTCTTTTGATTTTCCTTCATCGTTCAGTTGAACGAGTGCATAGGCCTTTTCACCAAGTTTTTCGTCGGGCATCCCGAGGAATGCAGACTGCCTGACAAATGGGTGTCGCTTCATTAAAATTTCGACCTTGACTGGAAACAGTGCCTTTCCATCGCGGAAGATTGCATTGTGAACCCGTCCAACGAGCCATACATTGCCATTTTTGTCGAGATATGCAAGATCACCGGTGCGGTGCCAGACTTTTCCGTTGCTTTCGACGATTTTTGTTTTCCTGACAGATTCGGGATCGTTATAATAAGATTTGCAGACGTGTAATCCGGCAACAGCAAGTTCGCCAACTTCGCCTTCTTTTACTTCGAGTCCAGCCCAGGAATCGTTTTTCAGTTCAATAATGTCTTTTCTGATTTTCAGGAATTTATGTTCAAGTCCTTCAGCAAAATGTCCGACGTTAACACCTTCGCCAGCGAGCATTGTGCCATGTTTCGGATTCAGAATATCTTCAGCTTCAATGTGTGCAATTGGTTCTACTTCGGTTGATCCATAGAGAACCCAGATTTTGGCATTTGGAACAGCTTTTTTCATAAGTGCGAGCACATCATTGCTGATTGGCGCTCCGCCGGTTATGACTCTTCTGATTTTGGGAAGTTGAAGCTTCTTTGAGTCGCAGTAACGCGCAAGGCCTGCCAGCATTGATGGTGAAAGAGTTGCGCAGGTAACTCCAAATGCGAGTATCTGGCTTGCCAGCATGACAGAGTCTTTTTCTGAAGGTCTTCCGATATCAGTAATCGGAATAGCTGTAGTGACGCCTGCAGCAAGGTTATTAAGTGAGAATATCGGAAATGCCGGAAGATCGATGTCATTGGCATTGTATGGAATGCATTCATTGAGGGCGTAATGCTGAGCTGCGAGGAACTGATTTGTTCTGTTCGCACCTTTTGGAACACCGCTGCTTCCGGTTGTGAATGTAATAAGTGCGGTTCCTTCTGCTTCGACCGGTTCCATTTCAGTCAGTGGTTCATTTTTAAGAATTTCTTCAAGAGAAGCATTGTACTTACCCTGGTGTGGTCCAACAACGACCTTTATTGGGATTTTGGTAAGTTCGGGCTCGGTTGTGCAAAGGGCAAATGCCTGTTCAAAGCTCACCATTGCGGCAGCTCCGACTATTTTTGCACTTATTCCAAGTTGATCACGTCTTGCCCATGAATCAAGAAATACTGCACTGGCGCCCAGCATCTGAATTGCTGCCATTGTCTGATAAAGCTGAAGTGACATTGGAAGAAAAAGAATAACTCTGTCGTTTTTTTTGATTCCGGCTTTCTTTAAGCCAGCTGCTGTGCGTTGGATCAGGTTATGAAACACCCTGAATGTAACACTCTGTCTTTGAACATTTGTAACAATTTCATCTGCCCACTGAATTGTCTTGGTTGGGTCGGCCCAGATAAAAGCTATTTCATCGGGCTTATTTTTCAGATGGCGTTCAATCAATCCGACGATGTTATTGCTTTTGTTTTGTTTATCAAAAAAACCAATAGCATTATTGCGGAGCTTGTTAAATTCAGTTGTCATTCTTTCCTCCATGTTTATTGAAAAAAAATACACCACTGACTTACAGAAATTCTATCACATCAAAATTTAAAACTAAAGTAAATTCATTTTTCAGCAGAAGCAGAAGCAACAGAAATAGATGTTAACTGAGGATTTGAGGTGATATTGTTATCGTCTTGAAGATTTTCTGTTGAACTGCTTATTTGTGGAGCGATAATTGAACTTGCTGTTGCGTTGATTGCTTCTGACAAGAATTTATCGTGCAGCTGGTTCAGTTCAAACTGGGAAGGAAAATTTTCAGAAGTGTTTTTGTCTTCAGAAGAAGTATCATTCGGTGCAAACAAAAAATCCTGATCTTTCTTCTTTTTTCCCGGAAGAAAGGATTTTCTTTTGTTGAAGCTGAATTCTCTGAAATATTTTACTGCAGAATGTGAGTCATGGTAAGATCTTCTGAAAGAAAGATTTCTGGAAGTATCTGTCGAGAAAATATATTTGTAATCTTCTGAAAAAACAACAGTACAATACAAAAATAAAACAATTACACAGATAAAAAACTTTTTTAAATCAGTAACCTTCATGTTAATCTCGATTGCATGGTTTTTTGTATTGCAATAGTAATAAAGTGGTCATACTATTTTCTTGGTCCCTCTCCACGTCTCCGCTGTGAACTAAAGGAAACCTGTTGGCTCTGTCATTCCACAAAATTGGTCACCGATCGAACGATTCATCTCGCTATAAAAGTTCTTGGCATTGAGGGCTGGCGTGAGGGTCTCAGATTCATTCTACTTGTTTTTCGATTCAAGAAGTGCCTCTGCACTTTTTATCTCAGATTCAGTCATTTTCTGCTTCAGATTTTCAATTAGTTTTTCAGTTTCATCGCCAGGTGTTTTTTTTGTTCTGGAAAGGTAATACAACCCCTTAACCTTGTCAGCAGGATCTTTCATGGCTTTACTGAAGAATATCCTTCCGAGAGCAAGAGTCGCATCTTCGTATCCGCCTTCGGATGCTCTTTCCAGCCAGAGTATTGCTGTTTCAATGTCTTTTGTGGTACCAAGTTCCTGAATGTGTATCATTGCAAGATTGTACATGGCTTCAGGGTGAAACTGCTCGGCAGCGCTTTTTAACCAGTACATAACTTCCTCACGACTTGAACGCTTAACTTCTCCGCTTTTCAAAATCATTGCAACATTAAACTGCGCCTCTTTATGACCTTTCATGGCTGTTTTCATAAACCAGTCGAGTGCTTTTCCCTTATTTATTTCCGTTCCATCGCCTTTGTAATACATGAGTGCAACATTAAAAACAGCGCCTTCATCACCCTGTTCAGCGGCTTTTTCATACCACTGAAGGGCTTTCTGAAGATCCTGCTTCATGTACTTTCCGGTTCTGTAAAGTTGTCCCAGATTATACTGAGCATGTGTATAACCCAATTCTGCTGATTGTTTGAGATGTTTTAAATATTTGGGAATGTCCTTTTCGACTCCCATGCCCAGCTCATACATAATTCCCAGAAGAAAGATGGCTTTGGCATTATCTTTCATTGACGGAGAAGTAAAGACTTCAAGTGCTTTATCGTATTTACCGTTATTAATAGCCTCAAGACCGACTTCATAGTCGCCTGCATCCACGGAAATTGGGAGCAGCATGAATAAAATACAAACAAGCCTTTTTATCATTGATTTATCTCTTTTTCCTTTTCCAGGTAAACTCTTACAAACAACTTCCAACATACATGATAAACGATTTACTGTCAATTCTGCTGTTCAGGATTCAGGGAAATGTATTGTTTTATTGGTTTTGCGGCTATCCCTTGTTTAAGCAAAGTCGATGCTGCATCTGTGGAATTTTGCATGGTTTTCCCAAATCAAACGTACTGGTTTTCTTGAGATAATTTGCTCGCCATGCTTAAATAGTTTTGTTTGTTACCAGAACTTCGAATGAATCAAACGGCTGAAATAAAATATTGGGCGGGGAAAACAATTTTTCAGACAATTTAGATGGAAATTGATGCAATATGGTTGCATTCGTCCAATAAAAAACTTTCTTTCAAACCTGTTGGCAGAGTTTTGTTAACATTACTGGACATCGCCGATCAGAGTGTTTCATTGCAGCCAAATGAAGAGCTGGGTAGTATGACTCGCGCCCTGGCATTACTTTCGTTTCCTCGTTTTTTTGAAAGACCCTTCGCAAGCATCGAGGAGATGATACAATGTATTGCTTCCATAAGTGTAGATTGGAACGGCAATAAATGAATACCAGAAGGATTTACCTTGGTGAAAAAAGAGAAACGCCCCCTCTGAATCATGTTGGGCGTTTCTCTTGTAAAGCTGTAAAAAAAAAATAATTATCAGTTTCTATTGAAGTCTTCCAGAATTGAATTAAAGGTCTGACTGGGTCGCATAGCTTTTGTTACCTTTGATAGTTCTGGCTGGTAATATCCTCCGATGTCCTGGGGTTGCTTTCTTGTGGCGTTTATCTCGGCAATGATGGTGTCATGCTTCTGACCAAGTTTTTCGGCGAGAATGCTGAAGCGCTTCTTCATATCGGAATCCTTGTTCTGTGCGGCTACGGCTTCAGCCCAGTATCGGGCAAGAAAAACATGCGTTCCGCGGTTGTCAACACCGGCTGAGAGAGCGTCACGATCGGGAGCGATATTTTCGTCAAGAAGCTTTCCAATAGCATCGTTAAGGGCTTGAGCCAGAACATTTGCTTTGGGATTATTCGTTTTTCGACCCTGATCTTCGAGTGAAACAGCCAGCGCAAGAAATTCACCAAGTGAATCCCAGCGCAAATGTCCCTCGTCGACAAATTGCTGAACATGTTTCGGAGCAGAACCACCGGCACCGGTCTCGTAAAGTCCGCCGCCATTCAGCAAAGGAACGATGGAAAGCATTTTTGCGCTCGTTCCAAGTTCAAGAATTGGGAAAAGGTCGGTCAGATAGTCGCGGAGGACATTTCCTGTAACAGAAATGATATCCTTGCCTTGTTTAATCCATTCCATGCTGGCAACAATAGCTTTTCGCGGAGGCATTATCTTGATATCAAGGCCTTTGGTGTCGTGATCCTTGAGATACTTTTGTACAATCTTAATGATGTTGTTGTCGTGACCGCGGTCTTCATCAAGCCAGAAAATAGCCGGCTGTCCGGTTATACGGGCTCTTGTGACCGCCAGTTTTACCCAGTCACGAATCGGAAGATCTTTGGTCTGGCACATTCGCCAGATATCACCGGTCTCGACGGCATGCTCCAGAAGAACCTTTCCGGATGCGTCGATTACACGTACAAAACCTTCTCCGGTAATCTCAAAAGTTTTATCATGGGAACCATATTCTTCAGCCTTCTGTGCCATCAACCCGATATTTGAAACGCTTCCCATAGTTCGCGGGTCAAAAGCGCCGTGTTCGCGGCAGAAGTCAATTGTAGACTGATAAATTCGGGCGTAGCAACGATCGGGAATCACTGCCTTCATATCCTGAAGTTTTCCGGCAGTATCATACATTTTCCCGCCAACCCTTATTGCTGCAGGCATTGAGGCATCAATAATCACATCGCTTGGAACATGAAGATTGGTGATTCCCTTTTCAGAATTCACCATTGCCAATTGCGGGCGGTTATTGTACACGTTCTCGATATCTTTCTTAATGGTTTCGCGTTGAGCTTCGGGCAAAGTCTGAATTTTTTCATATAGTTCACCTAAACCATTGTTGGGATTGATCCCGAGCGTTCGAAATGTGTCAGCATGTTTTTCAAATACATCCTTGAAGAAAACGTTGACCACATGACCGAACATGATCGGGTCGGAAATTTTCATCATTGTTGCCTTGAGATGTACAGAGAATAGCACGCCCTGCTTCTTTGCGTCTTCGATCTGCTCAGCAATGAACGAACGAAGAGCGTTTCGGTTCATAGTTGCGGCGTCAATGACTTCACCCGCCTGAAGAGAAATTTTGTCCTTCAGAGTGATTTCTTTGCCGTCTTTTCCCTGGAAAACAATCTTTACGGAATCGGCCTTGTTAAGGATGACCGATCTTTCACTGTCAAAGAAGTCTTTGCTGGTCATGTGTGCAACATGACATTTTGACGATTTAGCCCAGACGCCCATCGAATGAGGGTTTTTTCTGGCATAAGCTTTCACAGGATCGGCAACTCTGCGATCGGAGTTGCCTTCGCGAAGCACTGGATTTACTGCGCTGCCCAGAACTTTGGCGTAGCGATTTTTTATCTCTTTTTCCTGGTCAGTTTTCGGTTCAACCGGATAATCAGGAACTTTGTATCCGTGGTTTTGCAATTCCTTGATGGCGGCAGTTAATTGCGGTGCAGAGGCGCTAATATTTGGAAGTTTTACTATATTGGCTTCAGGAGTATTGGCCATGTTTCCCAGAAAACCCAAATCATCACTTTGTCGCTGTTTTTCCGACAAATTTTCGGGAAAAGTAGCCAGAATGCGGCCGGCCAGCGATATGTCGCGAAGCTCAACGTCGATTCCAGCTGGATCGGCAAATGCCCTGATAATGGGCAAAAGGGAGACGGTTGCTAAAGCAGGTGCTTCGTCAGTCTGAGTGTAATAAATCTTTGGTGCCTTGTTATTCATTTTCACTTTCCTCATTCTTTTGGCTGATAGCCAGATTAAGCGGGTGAGTGTTTCCCGTAGCTTATTCAAACATTCCGAAATTTTTCGGAATGATTTGTACTTTTTCACTGGATTGTATTACAGGCAAAATGCATGTACGCCGGGTAAATTTTGGCTGTCGGGGAATTGCCTGATGTTGAGTTCCATCAATAAGTTTGACCAGGTTTTTTACAGAACAATGACGTTCAATGGGGTGGCGCAAGGGCAGGTTCAAAAAAACTTTGTAACTATTACGACGACCCTGACGTTCAATCTGCAAGTGCCCCGCATCTTCAAGATCAGCGATAATTCGCTGAACCGCCCGTTCGGTAATTCCAATTTTTTCCGCTAATTCACGCATTCTGATAGCGGGAAATTTCACAATACTCAGCAGAACATGGGCGTGATTGGTAAGAAAGGTCCATTGTGCATCCACGCCAAATCTCCTTCAATCGCTTTTCGAAAAATTACACATAATTTATAACATACGAAATGAAAGTCGTCAATACTATTTCGCGTATTAAAATTGTATAGAAATTTTCACTTCTAGTTATGCGTGTTACCGAAAATAATAATATCAGACTTTTGAGTCGTATATGTCGTGATGAGGTTTTCAAGAAAATGACTAGAAACAGACATGGCACTTTTCAGAACATAACAACATCTCAAACATGTTTACAGAAGTAAGAAGATTTCTCTCTTCGGTCGAAATGACAATAAATAGTCGCTCAGAAGGGCAATAACTCAATCATCCGGATCTCATCTCTAAATCTTAATCTGCTGAATCTGCGAAATCTGCGGACAGCTTTCTTTTATCTTGAATCCTTAAGAAGCCAGGCTTCGACTTGCTGGGTTTTTCCTTTTACTTTTTTAAATGGAAGTTTTTCTACGGGTATTTCTCTCTTCAGGCAGGTGAGTGATTGGCCGGAGAGAACAACTCTTGTGCCGCCGGTAATGTGTGCCAGAGTCGAAAGTCTTGATGCGAGATTCACAGTGTCCCCGATTACGGTATGTGTCAGGCGGACTGACTGCGCACCGAGTATTCCTGCTACAACTATTCCGCTATTTATGCCCATTGCAAGAAAAATATTATTCTGCTTCATTTCGTCCTGTACTCTATTTACTGTTTCAAGAGCGTTTTCCATGGCTTGATCAGCACCACCGTTTTTTTCATGGTCAAATATTGCAAGAATTTTGTCGCCCATGACTTTGTCTATGTAGCCGCATTTGATATCGGCAAGTACTCGGTTAAATGAGCAGAGATGTGCATTCAGTATCGCGTGAATGACTTCAGGCGGCTTAGTTTTTCTAAGTTCGTCGAAATCAAATATTCCGGAAAACAATATCGTTACTTCGCGGTGCTCGGCCTTTTTTGGCTTTTCGTTGAAACTGCTGTCTTCAACGGCTTTCAATACAGATTCAGAGACATAAGTACCAAGGATTTTTCCTTCCTCAAGACTTTTTGTCATTGAGTTGAAAACAGAGGCAATTTCTCCAAATTCATCCCTTCTATTGGTGTCGAGCTTTTCTTTGTAATTTCCGCCTTCAACGCTTTTCAGGGCGTTTCTGAGTTTGAGCAGCGGTTGCAGAAAATATTCAGTGCCTTTCTTTGCCAGACTTATTGCAACCAGAAATGACAGTACTGAAATCAGTGTTATTGCGTTATTAAAAAAAGCTTTCCGTTCATCAAGCCACTCAGAAGATCGGAATGCTCCAAGGATAAACAATTTCAGATTGTTTCCTATATATGCCTCATAAAAGGGTTTTCCGGGCGAATTTAAGTCTTGTCCGGAGCGCGGAATATTTGTATTCTGGATACTTTTCATTGCCTTTAGCAGTTCATCTGGATATACCAGCCCATCATCAGACCGAAAAATGTTGCTTGAGTGTTCTCCGTGAAGTATTGCCCGCCAGCCTTTTGGAAAAGAATTAAATCGATCCTTTTCTGAATACTCCGGTGAATACGGATATTTGATGCACCATCGCATAAAACCGTGATCAACCCAGTTTGTCCAGTACCAGAAGATATATGAGGGGTCAACTTTTCCAGCTTCAATAAACGAAAGCAGAAGAAAATATACATCAATATGAGAAACTTTCAGAGAACTGATTGATTTTTGAAGAGTCAGAAGAGAAATAAGCATTTCTCTGCCGAGTGCCATGTCCAGAACGTCTGCAAGAATATCTGTTTTCATTTCGTTTTCAGTATCTTTAGTGATATTCTCTTTCTCGGGAAGAAATTTGCTTGAAGGATCATTGATGACTCGGGAATTGATTCTTATAAAAAGCTGTTTAAACGTTTCAGCTATAGGCTTTATAGAATCATTTGCATCCTTGACGCCCATCCTTTTTCTAAGATGAACTCCAGTATTTTTATTTGATGTTATAGCATAAAGAGCTTCAATTGCTTTTTCGTAAATGGATCTGGTTATATTATTTGAAAAGCTTGCAATATCATCCATTGAATTTTTCATTTCTTCATCGCTTTTAGAATTTATTATTTTCCTTAACAGTTTTGTCTGCTTTGTTGTCAGGACAAATTTCTGAATAAGGTCTGCGGTCAGATAATTGTGCAATGATTCCATTCGCTCCAGGTCAGATTTCAGTGCTTCCTTGAGTCGTTCCTGATCATTCTTTCCGATTTCTTCTACACCTCTCTGCGAAAAAGCAGCAATACCACCTACTGGAAGAAGTACAAGTGAAAAACAGCTCGTAAGAAGAACACCGGGAACAGAAAACTTTATTCCACGGTTCATTGTAAGCCGTTGGAGAGCAAAGGCGAAACCAAATGCAAGGAAAGAAAATGACAATAGCCAGGCTATTTTTTCCCTGAGCGAATAAACTGTGAAAGCGTTATTTCTCTTAAAAATAACGAAGGCTTTCCATGGAACTCCGAATGAAACAGGAGTCGAAATTGAGATGAAAGTTTGATCTCTGAAATTGTTTTTGATATAGTTCTGCTGCGCGTTTGTCTGTTTAATGATAGATTTTATATTGCCTTTGTGTTCTTTTACGTCGCCGGAAAAAAGAATTTTTTTGTTATCTGATGAAATGAATCCGATTTTAATATCTGAATTCTCATGGCTCTTATTCCAGTTCGAAGCAAGCATTTTCATTCCGTGATTCGGGTTGGGATATTTGTTACCGAAGTGAATAAATACAGCAATTAAATATGAATCAGTTTTGTTCCAGTATATTCCCCGCATACCTGAAAATGAATTGAAAATGAAGATCTTTGCAGATTTTGCTTCTTTGTTATCTATTATTTCTCTTACCTGCATCGGAAAACTTAAAATCTTCGAAAATCTTTTTTGCAGTGCCATTTCTCTGTTATATTCAATTTCTCCATTATTTAGAACGGAAAACAGAAATTTCTTTCCAATAGTTTTTGCGAAGTCGAGGCCAGAGTCTTTAAGAAAAGTAGTGAATCTTTTCTTTGTATTATATGTGCTTGTGCCAGTGTCTGGACTTGCGTCTGTGAATGCTATTGCCACATCGTGCCTTGGAAGATTTTTCTCAAGCATTGTATTGTGAAGACGGTTTAAAGAGTTGTTGCTTTTATTCTTCAATTTTGAAGCACGTTTTGCAAACTCATCTATAAGTATTTGATACTGGTCAAAAGTGCTGCCTGATTTCTGAATATTTTCAAGAACTGCGTTTGCCTTGTTTTCCATTGCCTGCCATTTTTCAAGGTTTTCGAAGCTATCGCGTTCGCTTTTGGAAATAACAAAAATGCTAAATGGAAGAGAAAATAGCGTTATGTACAACAAAAAAATCAAACCTTTCGGATTCTTCATAAGACTACTTCCCACGCTTCATTATCAGGAAGTTTGTTGAAGTTTTTATCCTTCAGTTGGATTTGAACATTTTCAGAAACGATAATTTTAGAATGTACTCCCAGCTTAGAGAGCCCTTCCAACTTTTCTGCCTTAATTCTCGGGTCTCCAATGATATTATGTTCCATACGGGCTTCTGAACCAAATGAAACAAGAAAAATCTTTCCAGAGTCGATTCCAATTCCCATTGCATAACGAAATTTATTTTCATTCATTCGCTTGATCTGAATTTCAGAATGTTTTTTCATCATGGCAACAGCTGCATTTAATGCACAGCTTACGGGGTTTGTACAAGTCTTGGGATTGAATAATGCTACAACTGCGTCACCAATGAACTGATCAATTTCACCTGAATTTGTTTGTATTGCTCCTGTCATTCCTTCAAGATGTTCATTCAGCATTTCAACAACATCTTCAGGCGGATATTTTTCTGAAATAGTCGTGAAGTCCCTGATATCAGAGACAAGAATTGCTGCTTCAATCTCCTGGAATGAGTTTTGAGATTGATCTGCTGTGTTCTCCATCTGCATTAGCTTTCCTTCAAGGCTTTGAGAGACAAATTTTCCAAGATTTCGGCGTACTACAAGACCGTCTATCATTGAGTTAAAAGCTTTTCCGGCTTCTCCTATTTCGTCGTCACGCTCAAATTTTAGTTTCTGAGAAAGATCTCCCCTGCTCACCTTTGATAGAGCCATATTGATCTGTCCAAGAGGGTTTAAAAGATGTCTGACAACAGTAAATGCAAAAAATGAAATTGTCAGACCGGCGAGAGCAATGAAAAACGATAGTATTATTTCTTTTCTTGTTCGGGAAAGATGGATTGGTGCGAATGAAATTTGTGCACCAAGAACAAATCCCGGAATTTTTTTTAATGGGTAGGCAATAATAGCTTTCTGGTTTTCCAGTAAGATTCTTCTCGAATTAAATTCGCATCCTTTTTTCATTTCTGAAATAAATTTCTGACCTTCTCTGCTTCGCATGAAATTGTTTGAAATCTTCTGAAAGGGCGTAAATACACCGTTTCGTATTCTTCCAAAAGAATAATTTATTGTCGGAAGATCTGAATCAATTTTTCTTATATTGAGGCTTTCATTTTCAATTTCAGATATTCTGTTGTTCAGATATTGATGCAGCGGAATATCAGCGTTAGAACGCATCATCAGACATATTTCAAGAGAATTACTTTCTGAAATGTAATCGAAAAAGTGAAAAGATGAACTCTCAGATATTTCCTGGAGATGAATTCTGTGCCTCAGATCAAAAAAATCCGGAAAAATGCTGTCAGAAAAGCTTGATGTGAAAAATTTGAAAAACATAAGATATTTGTCAGCAAGATCTTTAAATAACTGATTGTCTTTAATATCCGGATTGAAATATTTTTTTACACCTGAGACGAGGAGAAAGGTAAATTCAGATGCTGTTATGTCCTGCTTGGTTACATTTCCTGATTCCGTTATTATCAGAATATCATTTCGAAAGCGGTATGCAATAATATGTTGAAGGGGAAATCCAACTTTCTTAAAATATGAAAATACTCTTTTCAATTCAGGACCGAGTGTTTTTGTTATTGCTGGACAAACTTTTACTGCATTGGTGAACTTAGGTGAAAATATTGCCTGCTTACACAAATTGCTGAATTCTGATTGTACAGAAAGACTTTCCATATCAATTTTTTCAAAATGTGAGATTGTTTTCTGAATGCTTTCTTTAACTTCTCTGTCAGTGCTCATCTTAATGACTGTTGATGAAAACATGTAGAGAAATCCGAGAGGTAATGCACCGGCCAGGGTAAAATAGACAATAAACCAGAGTTTCATTGAAAATGAAACATTCAGAAAAAACCACCCGAAGAGGATGATTGCAACAAGTGCTATGTCAACAGGATTCGGGAAAATAAATTTCAGATTCTCAGGGACTTTTGAAACAAGCCAAATTTCGTATGGAATTTCCGGTCTAATCGTGTTTCTGGTTGCCCACCATCCGGGAACTTTTTCACTTACCTGTCCTGGAACACAAAGCTTTTCACGGTCGGAGTTATTTGTCGATTCAGTCTTTGCAATCTCTTTGCGGAAAAGTTTTGCAACTTCGTATGGAATCGTTTTCCCGGGGGCCCATATTAAAGGCTTTCCACTCTCTTGAACATATTCGAGCGAAACAAGAAATGGATTAAAGTTTGGATATGATTTTTTTAAATAATTTAATATCGCGTATTTAAGAGGGTTCGAATTGACTTTTGCAGTATCTGGAAATATCAGCAGATAACCTCCTTTTTGTTCGGAGTTTATTCTGAAGTCATTCCAGATAATAAAACATTTCTGCTTATTGTAAAAAGAGGGAGTGAGTTTTCCTTTTCCCTGAAACGCAAGATAGTCAAATGTAATAAGATCGCCGAAAAGATCTGTGGATCGTTTATTCAGCATTTTGTACTGAGACATGGGTATTTTTTCTGCATCAAGCAGATCATTCATTATATTCGCAAGAAAAAATGTCTTTTTGTCTTCAAGCATTCCACCCTTAATTGCTTTGCATTTGCTGTTATTTGTTTTGATAAACGCATAAATCTGCGTTCCTTTGATACGATGTGATGCTGGAAAGCATCTCAGAAAGGCATTACTTATGTAATTTCCGGCGGAATCAGGGATAAATTTTTTTGAAAAACCGTTCGAAATGACATTTGATATATTTCTTGTCATTTCCTCAATCTGATCTTTGAAAGTGGCACTAGATCTTAACTTCTCAATTGCTGAAATTGTGTTTTGCTTCCAGAATTCAAGCTGTATTTTTTTCTGATGAGAAATTTCCTGGTACTTCTGAAGCCTCCAGACTGGAATGATCATTAATAGAAGTACCAATGGCCAGAAAGCAGACCATATTCTTTTTATCTCAGAAAATGACACCCGGAGCCTTCTCCTTACTTACATTACAAACCTCATTACCGCGAAGGACTGCAAATCTTAATAATTTCTATTTTGTCATTTCGACCGAAGGGAGAAATCCCGCTTTTATCAGATCTCTCACATTCGTTCGAGATGACAGCTTACCCAAAGGTTAACATGCAAATTTGACCACATATTGCTGCCAGCAACGATCCGTTGTCCCCATCATAAATCTGACAATTTCATTCTTGTTCAAGCAGCAGCGATGCTCTCTGAGCATTGAGATTACTTGGAAAATTTAGGTGTAACTGTAATGCCTTTATCGCTAATACTAATTCTTTTCTCTTTAAATAAAGCTCCTATTGCCTTTTTGAAAGTCTTTTTACTTAACCCGAATTTTTCCTTTATCAGTTCGGGCGGACTGTCATCAGTTACAGCAAGAAAACCTCCATTATTAACAAGTTTCGCAAAAATCATGTCTGCAATTTCTGTGACTTTTTCATAGCCTGGTTTTTGAAGAATAAGATCAAACTTTCCATCCTCCCGGCATGCTTTAATATATGCTTTTGTGCGAAGACCTTCTGATACCGGGATAAATATTTCATTGTTAAAAAGAAGTCCCCTGGCACAATTGTTAATTATTGCCTTGAATCCAAGGTCTGTTCTTTCGGCAACAAGAATGTCAACTTCATCGCCTGTCTTAAGGTTTGGCTGCTGATCTTTCAAAAATTTTGCAATTTTCGATGATCCGGTAATGCGGTTTGTTTCTTTGTCAATAAAAACGTGTACCAGATAAGAGTTCCCTTCTTTCATGCGATTTGCCTGCTCGGCGAAAGGAACAAAAAGGTTTTTCTGAATTCCCCAGTCGAGAAATGCCCCAATTTCAGTAACCGTGGAGACTTTCATCCATGCATATTCTCCGACAGCTGCTGCTGGCATTAAAGTCGTAGTAATAAGCCTGCTTTCGGTATCATGGTAAATAAAAACTTCAAGAATGTCATTGATTTTGCAGTTTTCTGGTACCTGTTTTTTTGGAAGGAGAAGTTCGCCAAGTTCTCCGCCATCAAGATATACGCCGAAGTCAACGGATTTAACAACTTTTAATCTGCATATTGCGCCCAGAGAAGCCATATTTTCAAAAGTCCTTCCAGTGTAAATTACAGGTATGATAAATTAATCTCAAGAAATTATCAAGCAAACTGCAAATGAATCAGCAATTATCAACCAAACTGTCATTTCGAGGGAAGTGAGAAATCTATTGTGCCCTGAGATACGCTACTTTATGATCAGATTGTGAAGAATAAAAGGGTTTTCACCGTTAATCTCGAATGGAGGATTCAAAGCTCGAAAATGCGCATCCAATAATAAACCGATCATAGCAGCAAATGAATGCATATTCAAAATGTGCGAAACAGTACTTGATATGATATATTGGTATCATAAAAAAAATCCAGGAGGAAAAGAATGAAGCGTTTGTTTTTTGTATTTGTTTTGTGTGTGTCTGTAATATCAGGCACCCCGACATGGGCAGGATTAAGTGATGTTGCAGCCCCGTCTGCTTCTGTTATTGCTCAGAAGTTGGGAATTGCAGAGGATTTTGCAAAGAAAGTAGTTGATAAACTCATTGCAAAATTCGGTGAAGACTCTCGTATTCGTATTGAGCGTGGCGTCAATCAGGCAGCTCCTTTCTGGCGTGATGAAGATGGAACGGCAGAAGATTTTGAAAAATACTGTGTTGAGAATTTTGCTTCTGACACCGCACTTCTGAAGGTAGTCTTCAGCAGATTTGAAAAGAACCTTGAGTCTGTTCTCGGAAATTTTCATCGCATTTCCCGTGATTTAAAAGAGCCAATTGATTTGGATATCGGAGATAAACTTCCGATAGATGATTCTTTTGCAAAGCTTGATCCTTCAAGCCATCTTCAGGAAGATCTCTTCAGAACAAAAATTGCATTTTATATTCTTTTAAATTTTCCACAGACATCACTCTCAGATAAGTTGACTAATGGTCCGAAATGGACCCGTGAAGAATGGGCGCACACCCGTCTTGCAGATTTTTTTCCGGCTCGTGTGCCAGCCGATATCAAACAGAAAATCAATGACGAAGAAATTGCAGGCGAAGCTTATGTAAACGATTATAACATTTTCGCCGGATATCTTTTGAATGCTGATAAGAAAACACTTTTTGCTGAAGATCTAAGCCTTATCAGCCACTGGGGACTTCGCGATCATCTTTCAACACTGTATGTACAGGAAAACGGTCTTGAATTGCAGGAAATGATTTTTAAAGTCATGGAACGCATTATTGACCAGAGCATTCCCGAAAATGTTGTTAACAAAAAAACTAACTGGGAACCTTATTCCAACAAAGTTTTCGAAAAATCTGGCGATACATGGAAAGAAGTTTCTGTTAAACCTGAACCCGATACACGCTATGAAAAAATTCTGAAGAATTTTAATGCACAGCGTCTTGCTGATCCGCTTTATCCCAAGTATCCGAGATATATTGACCGTAGATTTGACCTTGATCGACAGATTCCGGAAAAAGAAGTTGAACGTCAGCTTACAGCTTTGATTTCAGCCGATGTGCTTCCGGCAGTTGGCGAACTTATTTCCAAGCGCCTTAAAAGACCTTTGCGCCCGTTTGATCTCTGGTACTCAGGTTTCAAAGTTTCGGGCATGATTCCTGAAAAGGAACTTAACGAAAAAATCCGCGCCAAATATCCCAACCTGGAAGCTTTTACTGCTGATGCTCCGCAGATAATGAAACAACTTGGTTTTACTCCGGAAAGAACTCAGTATGTGCTTGATCGCATAGTAATGCAGCCCGCCCGTGGAGCTGGACATGCTACTGGCGCAGTAATGAGAACCGACAAATCTTATCTCAGAACTCGTGTACCAAAAAACAGCATGGACTATGCCGGATTCAATACAGCAATGCATGAACTGGGACATTGCATCGAACAGACTTTCAGCCTTTTCTGTTCAGATTATTTCATGCTGGGTAATGTTCCAAATTCTGCCTGCACTGAGTGTTTTGCATTTGTATTTCAGGCACGTGATATGGATGTAATCGGAATGCCGATGTCAGATCCGATGGTTGAACACTATAAAACGCTTGATACTTTCTGGTCTGCTTACGAAATTGCAGGCGTGGCACTCGTTGATATGCATATCTGGAACTGGCTGTACGAACATCCGGATGCAACACCTGCACAGCTTAAGGAAGCCACTCTGACTATCGCAAAGGACATCTGGAATAAATATTACGAGCCTGTGTTTAAAGTCAAAGACAGTACTGTACTTGCGATTTATTCTCACATGATTGCTTATCCGCTCTATTTGTCAGATTATCCGCTTGGTTTCATAATTTGCTACCAGATCGAAGATTTTCTTAAAGGCAAAAACCTTGGTGCAGAAATGGAGAGAATGTGCAAAACAGGTTACGTTACACCGAAGCAATGGATGGAAACAGCCGTAGGCTCTGACATATCTCCGGAAGCCATCATCAAAGCAGCAAAAGAAGCAGTCCAGGCATTGAAATAAAAAAGCTGTCCGCAGATTAAAAGACAAGACAAGATAAAAGATTGAAAAGCTGTCCGCAGATTACGCAGATTTTAAAGAGTCAAGATTTAAGTGAAATAAAGATTCAAGAGATTCAAGAGATTCATGAGATTGAGAGATTTGGAACATTGTTATGATTATGAATATGACGATTGTGATGATTTTGATTTTTGAGAAGTCTTTGAATTGAATTTAGTTGGAAGTTTGCGTGATTTGGGGACAGATTTTTTTTGAGGGGAGGTATGGTTGTGGATTCTACAATCAGGGATGAGCAGACTTATGCTATTATTGGTGCGGCTATGGCTGTTCATCGGGAATTGGGATATGGGTTTCTTGAGGCGGTTTATCAGGAAGCGATGGAAATAGAGTTTCAGGCACGAAATATTCCGTATGAACGAGAAACAGAATTGCCGGTACTCTACCATGGCGTTACCTTGAAAACTTATTACAAAGCTGATTTTGTCTGTTACTCTTCGGTGATTGTTGAACTCAAAGCGTTGCAGCAACTATCAAATCATGATATGGCGCAGGTTGTAAATTATCTCAAAGCATCCAAACACCAAAAAGCCCTGCTGATAAACTTCGGAACAAAAAGCCTCCAACACAAAAGAATCGTCCACAATCCTAAAAACCCCCAATCAAAATCTTTCGTCGTCGCCTCTTAATCAGCGAAATCCGCACAATCTGCTGAAAAAATCTTGAATCTCTAATCTCTAATCTTTAATCTCCAAATCACCAAAAAAAAATTTCCCAATCAAAATCTTTCGCCGTTGGTTCTTAATCTGCGAAATCTGCGTAATCTGCGGAAAAAAATCTTTAATCTTTAATCTTTTATCTTGAATCTTGAATCTTTCTTTTCTGCGGATAACTTCTCTCTGTCTAAAAAGTCATGCCGATGGCGTCTTTGATGTTTTTAACTTTCTGTATTCTGCATTGAGAGTCGGTGATTTCGCTTCTTTCAGAGATGATAAACCTGGTGAAACCGAAGCGTTTTGCTTCGCTGATTCTGCGCTCAATTCCGGAAACTGGTCTTATTTCACCCGAGAGAGTGAGTTCGCCAATCGGCAGAAGTTCGCGTGGAATCGAAACATTGTTGATGCTTCCGGTGAGCGCCAGAGCCAGGCCCAGATCTCCGCCGGGCTCACCCAGCTTGAGACCACCAGCAACATTTGCGAAGACGTCTTTGTTGTAAAATTTTATTCCTGCGTGTTTTTCCAGAACAGCTATGACCAGATTCATTCTGTTTGAATCAAGTCCGGAAACCACTCTGCGTGGCATTGTAAGAAAAGACTGTGTTACAAGAGTCTGAAGTTCTGCAAGTATGGCTCTCGAACCTTCCAGCAGGCTTACAATTGCTACTCCTGGTGCATTTACGCGATTTCTGCTTACAAAAAGGTCAGATGGATTAAGTACGGGAAGCAGCCCTTTTTCAGTCATTTGAAAAACAGCGACTTCACCTGTTGAGCCAAATCTGTTCTTGAAAACACGCAGAATTCTGTATTGGGAAGTTATTTCGCCTTCAAAATAAAGAACAGAATCGACGATGTGTTCAAGCACTTTCGGACCGGCTATTGAGCCTTCTTTTGTAACATGTCCGATAATGAATACGGGTAACCCGCGGTCTTTTCCAAATTTTGTTATGAACGCTGCACTTTCTCTGACCTGGGCAACTGAACCGGGGGCGCTTTCAAGATGCGGAGAGAAAACTGTCTGTATTGAATCGATAATTAAAAGCCTTGGCGCACAAGATAAGACACAATTTAAAGACGATTCAAGATTCTGCTCGGAAATAAGAAATATGTCTTTCTCATTATCCACACGAAGCCTGTTTGCTCGAAGTTTAATCTGTGTAAGAGATTCTTCGCCAGATATGTATGCAATCGGTTTCAGATTTACTGCTAACCGCGCGGCAAGTTGAAGCATGAAGGTCGATTTACCTACTCCGGGTTCTCCGCCGATGAGTGTTATTCCGCCCGGTACAATTCCGCCGCCGACAAGTTCGTCAAAAGTATCTATTCCTGAGAGTATTCGTTCGGTGCGTTCAGATTCAATCTGGTCAAGAGGTTGGCAAATTCCATGGTCCATTCCGCCTGATTGCTTGAGTTTCATCTTTGAATCTTTGGAAGGCTCTGTAAAAGCCTCTTCAAGCAGAGTATTCCATTCAGAACACGCTGAACACTGTCCCTGCCATTTCGGAAAAGTTTGCCCGCAGCTTTGGCAGGCATAAACAGCTCTTTTTTTTGACATTATCTTCTTCCATAAAGTTAATAATAGTGAGGGTCTGGTTTTTGTGATTAGTGTTTTTTTATTTGCTTGTACAATACTTTCGCTTGTTCCATGTCTACATCTTTTAATCTTTCAAAGATTTCCAGTGCTTCTTTTTTCGAACTAAGAGCTATGTGGCATTGCCCTATTGAATATAAAATTTCAGAAGATTGAGGAGTAATAATTAATGCCTTTGAAAAAGATGATATGGCCTCGACATACTTTTTTGTCTCAAAGAGTATTTCACCCATATTACGATGAGCTGCGACCATTTCCGGTTCAATCTGTAAAGCTCTGTCGAATGATGCAATTGCATCTTTATAATTCTTTTTATCAGAGAGGCACACACCAAGATTATTGTGCGAAAGCGCACAGTTTTCATTAAGTCTGATAGCCCGCTGGAGAAAAATAATCCCTTCATCGGGTTGGCCTGCGCATCTGCATGCCCAGCCTAGATTCGTAAGAAGGTCAGAGCTGTCAGGAAGAAAACAGTGAGCTTTCTTATAGTATTCAACTGCTTTTTCAAAGAGACCCAGCTCAGAATAACAGTATCCAAGGTTGATAAGAATTTCGGGATTGTCAGGTGAAATCTTTTCTGCCTCTTCGAAGTGTCCTGACGCTTGCGCAAAATGATGTATCTCCATGCTTAGGGTACCAAGTTTTATTAAAACTTGTACATCACCGGGCGAAAGTAGCCGGGCAGAATGAAGACACTTAACTGCTTCTTCAGGTTTTCCCATTCTTTCACAACAGAATGCAAGCCCAAAAAGGCTTTCAGATCGATTCGGGTTCAGATCCGCCGCTCTTCTGAATTCGACTGCTGCCTCAGGAATCTGGTTAAGTTCTTTGAAGCAGATAGCAAGGTTGTGATGAACTTCCGGAATGTTATCAGCATTTGCTGTCATGTCTTTGAAATGAACTGCTGCTGCTTCCGGCTCGCCTTTTTCAAGCAGGCAAGTTGCGAGATTGAATTTGATTTCTGGATCGTTAGGGCAAAGTTTTAGAGCATCATGATAAGTTGAAATTGCCAGATCAAATTTCTTGAGTTCCGAAAAGCAGATCGCCTGATTGAAATATCCCTCCGGATCAGATGGTTTTAACTCAATTACGCGTTTAAAGCAGGCAATGGCGTCTTCATAATTCTTTTTCTGTCCATTTGCAATCCCAAGCTGGAAAAAACCCTGAGGTGAATCAGGATTGATGCAGGTTGTTGATTCAAATGCCTCTATGGCTTCATCTACTTTTCCAAGTTCCAGCAGACAATTTCCAAGATTGAGATATGCTTCAATGTCATAAGGATTAAGCTCAACTGCTTTCTGGTACCTCGCTGCAGCTTCGTCAAGCATTCCCTTTTGAGCGAAACACAGCCCCAGATTGAAATATGATTCAGAATCAAATGGATTTTTTTCGATACTCTTTTCATGGCATAGTACTGCTTCTTCAAAATATTCACTTGCTTTTTGCCAGTTTCCATTTTTTTCATGACATACACTGAGGTTAAACAGGGCATTGGCATCGTTTGGATTAAAAGAGAGTGCTTTTTCAAAACACTCAAGGGCAAAATTGTAATTCCTTTTCTGCATCGCGCAGAATCCGAGGTTTACAAGAATATCGGTATTTTCAGGCTGAATCAGCGCCGCATGTTTCAGATACTGCTCTGCTTCTTCAAAATCACCCTTTTCAGCGTAACATGTACCAAGATAGTAATAGGTCTCGAAATTTTCCGGATCAATTCTCAGAGCGCTTCTGAAATAATTAACGGCTTCTTCAAACTTGCCCGTCTTTGTCAGGCAGGAACCAAGCTGAAGATATGCAGGAACCGAATTCTGAGAGAGTCGTATTGCTTTTTCGAAACACTCAACAGCCTTGTCAATATTTCCCTTATCTTTGTGACAGATTCCGAGTTCTACGTGAAAGTCATGGTTGCGAGGTTGCAGGGAGCAGGACTTTTTCAGGCACTTTATTGCATCATCATGCCGTCCGGTCAGACGGTAGATTTTTCCGAGTTCTGCATGATTTACAGGGTCTTCCGGATTAAATCTGATGAGGTTTTTATACTTTTCGATCTGCGAATCGAAATCAGATAACTTTTGGTTTGTATTTTGCCTTGCCATTTAATTCTTACTCTTACTTTACTTGTTAAGTTGTTGAGGAATCAATGATACACTACATTTTGGACAGCTACCTTCTGACTCGGCAATTAAACCGCATTTGGGACATTCAAAAAAAGTGTTAATTTTTGTACCGGAACTGGCATTCGAATTTGCTTCAACAAAGGAATCTGAATTTGTTTCAGAAGTTGAGCTGGCTTCAGTCTCTGAATTGGAATCAGATTCTGTATTTGAATTGTTATCTGAGTCTGAATAAGAGTTTGAATTTGCATTGGCATCTGATTCTGAACTCGAGGTAGATTCAGATTGATTTTGTGTCGGCTCGGCAACATTGCTTTCAGATTTTTTTGTTGCACGTGTAATCATATCAAGCTTTTCCTGGGCGTTGCATAAAAAAATCGTTGCAAACAGAATAGTCACCAGTGAAAAAATGATAGCGAATGGTTTCATTTTGTTACCTCAAATAAAAAAATAAGGCACGCCATTGTGCCTTATCAGATTAACTTATGATTATAGAAAATGCAAGTTATAAAGTGTTTTCTTACAGATATTTTCAGTTGTTTCAGGCAGCGCGGGCTTTTTCGTAGTCTTCGTCCATGCGCTTTTCAAGATTTTTTACATGGTCTGTGAGAGCAGCAATAGCAGCCGGATCTCCTATTTTTGCGAGCGATTCTCCAGCAGCAATACAAACCTCTTCTCTGGAATCTTTTAAAGTTTCGATCAGAGCCTGCACTACGTTCGAACCGCGTTTTTCAGCCAGTTGTATTGCAGAAATTCTTCTAATTCTCCAGTCAGGGCTCTTGAGACCACGAACATACCTGGATGTTTGATCAAGAAGGGTAACGTTGTCAACGCCTGAAGCATTTCTTACCGGAATTTGAACTGTGTTAGTGCGAATCACGCTTGTATCAATCACACCTTGCCCTTTATAGACATGATAAAGTCTCATGAATACTTTTTCGAATAGAAACCAGCTCAAAAAATAAACCGAAGTCAGTAGAAGTATTTTTAATTCAATTTCTATCAGGAAGATCACCTCCGATATTCTATATCAGCAATAATTTTAATCACAAAAATCAATACGCTCAAATATTGCTATCGGATGTTCCTGAAAAAAAATTACTTAATATTTTGAAAAAAAACACATCAGCTATCTCAGGACGGCACTGTTTTTTTCGGAAGCTTTTTTGTACTCAGTGTCGACAGACTGGTAAATCAGATTTGCTTTTTGAATGGCAGCGTTATTTCCGGGTTGTTTTGTCATAATATCAACAAAATTTCTGTATGCTGAAATCTTTTTCTGATAAAGTTCATCAAGCTTTTTACTGCTCTCATCTGAGGAACTCATATTTTCAGTCTTTGCTGATGTTGAATCTTTTATGGCAGATTCTCCTGAGATGAATTTTTTCTCATTTTTTGAAGAAATTCTTTCCATACCTTCAACCATAAAGGATATCTCTTTGGAGATTCTTTCTGATTCAGCTTTTTCTTCTTTGCCTGCTGCAAACATCGGCATATTTCCAGAGTTATCCACTTTTGATCTTTTTTCTTCAACAATTTTTTTCAGGGTAGCCGAATCGACCCCTTTTGATTTTGCAAAATCTTCCAGATCTGTTTTAACACTGTTTAAAAGGTTCATAATTTCTGTGTGAAGATTTTCTGTTGCTTTATCTGCTGTTACAAGAACATTAGAAGATTTAACCTGATATTTACGGGCTTCAATAAGACTTTTGCTTATCTCTGCACCTGAAAGACCAATCTCATAAAGAGTTACTTCTTTGGAATTTCTTCCTGATGCGCTGAGGGATTTATCTATGTTTTCCCTCAGGAGGCTCAGAGAATTTGTTGTCATTTTTGTATTTTCAAGAGTTTGATTGAAATATCCTGCATTTTTGGAGGCCTGGAGCTCAAGACTTTTTGCGACTTTAGTTGCTCCGTCTCTGAAAAGCTGAACCTGTCCGCCGGATATAATCTGGGAAAGCTCATCCTGTGTGTTTCCAGAGAGAACACTCATTTTGTCTGACAAATTCTTTCCTCTTTCAGCTAATGATTCGACTTCCTTTGACATCAGAATTGCCTGATCAACTTCGCCCTGAATCTGATCAACAGGAGTGCTTATATTCTGATTTACGAACTTTGTGACTTTCATGAGGTGTGCGCTCAACTCATCAACTCCCTCTTTTGCAACGCCCGGACTTACTGAAACCGGCCCGATAAGCATTGCAAGCATTTGCTGAAGCTTGCTGCCGATTGAGGCCACCAGATTAGCCGAATCTTTTCCAGTGTCAACAAGAAAACTCACTGCTGAAGCAAGTGTTGCAACTGTTGCCGCAAGTGCAATAATCTGCGGACCGTATGTTACCAGCATTGATACACCAACTGCGACCTCACCAACGAAAGGCGATATTGCAGGCGGAGTAATCTTGCCTCTCGAGTTGCCATCGCTTGGAACAACCTCTTTTGTAACGGTTGGTACTTTTATCTTAGAATTGCCATCGCTCGGGACAACTTCTTTCGTAACGGTTGGTACTTTTATTTTAGAATTGCCATCGCTTGGAACAACCTCTTTCGTAACGGTTGGCACTTTTATCTTAGAATTGCCATCGCTTGGAACAACTTCTTTCGTAACGGTTGGTACTTTTATCTTAGAATTGCCATCGCTTGGTACGACTTCTTTCGTAACGGTTGGAACTTTTATCTTAGAATTGCCATCGCTTGGAACAACTTCTTTCGTAACGGTTGGAACTTTTATCTTCGAATTGCCATCGCTTGGAACAACTTCTTTCGTAACGGTTGGAACTTTTATCTTCGAATTGCCATCGCTTGGAACAACTTCTTTCGTAACGGTTGGAACTTTTATCTTCGAATTGCCATCACTTGGCACGACTTCTTTCGTAATAGTCGGCACTTTCATTCTAGAATTGCCATCGCTGGGTACGATCTCGGGAAATAAACCCGGAGTTCGCGGGGTCTGGATTACAGGTCGAGTTTCAGCTACTGCAAATTGTGCGGTGACAAGAAAAACGCATACAATTGAAATTACTTTTTTGACAAATTTATTCATATACCTGTCCTGCATATTTTACCCTCCAGCAAAAATGAGTGGAAACGAGAACCCTTTCTATCATTATACCAAACTTTGAAAGTCTGTCAATGTATAGAATCTTTCGAACCGAAAGTTGGCTTTTCAGGAAAAGAAACCGATTTTAATCACGGAATACACGAATTACACAGAATAACACTGATTTTTAAAGAGAAGAAATAAAATCATTTTGCATAATTCGACCCTGTAGCAATGTGACTGAAGAAAAGATATATCTCACGCTCGTGTTTATTTATATCTGCTCAGCAACATTGCTACAGTCTCCAAAATTCAGTTAAAATACTCACACTAATACAAATCTTGACTCTTTAAAATCTGCGTAATCTGCGAAAAAAAATCTTTTCTTTTCTTGTCTTTTCTTGTCTTGTCTTGGCTTTCAGGTGCTATTTAGATGATACAAATGCATTTTATTCAAATCTAAGGGCTTCAATCGGGTCAAGATTCGAGGCTTTCCAGGCAGGGTAAAGGCCGAAAAATACTCCAACCATTGCCGAAAAAATGAACGAGCCTGCGACTGCTGCAACAGATACAGTTGTAGGCCATTGTGTAAAAAGAGTGAGAATATGTGTTGCCAAAGTTCCCAGAGCAATTCCGGTAATTCCGCCAACTCCGGAAAGGGTTATTGCTTCAATAAGAAACTGAATCAGAATATCACTGCTTCGGGCACCCACGGCCATTCTTATGCCGATTTCACGTGTTCTTTCAGTTACTGAAACAAGCATGATATTCATTATACCGATTCCGCCGACAAGAAGTGATACTGATGCGACACTTCCTAAAAGAAGTGCCATTATCGCAAGAGTTGTCCCGGCGGTTTGAGCTATGTCTGCCTGTGTTCTGATGTCGAAGTCATCATCATCTTTTGGAGCAAGCTTGTGACGTCTTCTCAGAACATTTGAGATTTCCTGTCTGGCGTCTTCAACTGCCGCGTCACTGATTGCCGATGCCATGATCATGTTGACATGAACAACGCCCATTAACCTTCTCTGAACTGTGGTGATCGGCGCCAGAACCATGTCATCCTGGTCCTGACCCATTCCGGTCTGACCTTTGGATGCCAGAATTCCAATAACTTCGAATGGAATTTTTTTAATTCGGATTATTTTACCCACGGGATCTATATTTCCGAAGAGATTGTCTGCTACTGTTTTTCCAAGGACGCAGACTTTATTTCCAGACCGGACTTCTCTTTCTGAAAAAAACTCACCGGATTTCATTTCCCAGGCTCTTATGAGAAGGTAATTTTCCGATGTGCCCATGATACTTGTACTCCAGTTCTGGCTGGAGTAAACCACCTGTGCCGCAGTTCTTACAACTGAGCCGGCATATCTGACCGACTGACATTCATCTGAAACACTTTGTGTATCATCTTCGGTAAGAGAAGTAACAGTTCCCGCTCCGCCCATAAAACCACGGCTTGATGTGCTTCCAGGTACAATCATTAGAAGACTTGTACCCATTTTGGAAATTTCGCTTTGAACGGAATTATACGCGCCCTGTCCAAGTCCTACCATTGTTATTACTGAGCTCACACCGATTATTATTCCAAGGGCTGTGAGAAGTGATCTGGTTTTATTTCTGGTGAGGCTGAGAATTGCAAGTCGAATAACTGATAAAATACTCACTTTTCATCCTCCGTATCGCTCTGAAGGTCTGCAATAGGCAACTTCTTCAGAGCTTCAGCCGCAGAAGCCTGTTTTGCGTTTGTTACATCGCTTACCATAAGCCCATCTCTGAATAATATTTTTCTTTTTGCAAACTCTGCTATGTCAGCTTCGTGTGTAATAAGAATGATAGTGATACCCTGGGAATTAAGATTTTGAAAAATCCCCATTATTTCAACACTTGATCTGGTATCAAGGTTTCCGGTTGGTTCATCGGCAAGAATCATTGCCGGTGAATTTACAAGCGATCGAGCAATGGCAACGCGCTGCTGTTGACCTCCGGAAAGCTGATTCGGATGATGGTTTTCGCGTCCGGCAAGTCCGACGGCACCTAGAGCTTCTTTTGCGCGTTTCTGACGTTCAGCCGAGTGAATACCAGCGTAAATCATAGGCAATTCAACATTTTCAAGAGCGCTTGTACGTGATAACAGGTTAAAGCCCTGAAAAACGAACCCGATTTTTTTGTTTCGTACAAGCGCCAGCTGATCTTTGGAAAACGTTGAAACGTCTTCTCCATCAATGAAATAGGAACCCTTAGTCGGGCGGTCGAGACAGCCCAGAATATTCATGAGAGTTGACTTTCCCGAGCCGGATGCTCCCATAATTGCTGTGAATTCACCTTTATGAACAGCCAGGTCAACGCCTCTCAGCGCCCTGACATTGACCCCGTCCATGAAATAAGTTTTGTGAATTCCCTTAAGAGCCAGGAGTGCGCCTGCAAATTGATCATTTTTTGTTGCTGTCATTCTTTGTTTCAATGCCCTCGCATTGCTCTACGGGCGCCTTTAGTGCCGGACTTGGTCAGGCCGGGAAGTGTTTTTGAACTTCCTTTGACATTTTCAGCAACAATGATTTTTGTTCCAGGTTTTAATTCCGGACTCAGTAATTCAGTAACACTTGTGGTTGAAAGACCTGTTTTGATAGGCGTAAGCACAGGTTTACCCGATGATAGTATCCATATTCCAGCATCATTTTCAACTGAGTCTTTGCCTGAGCCATTCTTTTGTCTTCTCTTCTTTTTGTGGTTGCTTTCATCAGCGTTGTCATTGTTTTCAATATCTTTACTATCAGTCGCTTTTCTGACAAGCTCTCCCGATACATTACTTGCGGAGGCAACTTCGGCAACTGAAGCTTTTTCATCTGGCTTTCGGGAAATCTCCTGGTCTTTTGAAGCTGTAGATTCTGCGGCTGATGGTTTGAAGAACATTGCCTTGGTTGGGATTCTCAGAACATTTCTTCTTTTGTTTACAAGTATTTCTACGTTTGCTGTCATGCCTGGTTTAAGCGACAGATCGTCGTTTTCGACTTTAACCATTACTGAATACGTTACTACATTCTGATTTGTTGTCGGCGACAGTCTTACCTGATCAACTTTTCCGGTAAATTCTCTGCCGGAATATGCATCAACTGTGAATGTTACGCGCTGTTCCGGTTTCACCATTCCAATATCAGCTTCGTCTACTGATGTGTTTATCTGCATCTTGCGAAGATCATTTGCGATTGTAAAAAGAGTCGGAGCCTGCAATGATGCTGCAACGGTCTGTCCAACGTCAACATTTCTGGAAATAATTACACCGTCAATCGGTGAAAATATTTTTGTGCGCTGAAGATTTATTTCGGCAATATTCAATTGCATGTTCATTTGCTTTATCTGCGCTTCAGAGCCTTCGAGTTGAGCTTTTGCTGATTCAATCTGGGCTTTAACCTGGCCAACCTTCGCCAGGGATGCCTGTAATTGAGCTTTGCTGGCATCTACAGTTGCAGCAAGCGCTTCTTTGTTGCTTCTGGCTGTATCACGGTCTGATGTTGCCACAAGTCGTCTCTGAAATAGTTCTTCAATTCGTTTGCAGTTTCTTTCTGCATCAGCATAATTTGCTTTTGCCTTGTTGATGTTTGCTTTTTGCAATGCAACATCAGCGTCTGCTGAGAGAAGGCTGCTTTTTTGGTTTAATAGCTGTGCAGTCAGATTTGCTTTTTGTGCTTTTGCGTTTTCAATGTTTGCTTTTGCCTGTTGAACCTGTGTTTCATAAATTGCCGGATCAATCATGGCAATCAGTTGATTTGCATAAACGGTGTCGTTAAAGTCAGCTGAAATTGAAGCTACTATTCCGCTGATCTGGCAGCCGACCTGAACTGTTGTCAGTGCCGCAAGTGATCCAGTTGCAGATACAGTTTGAACAATATCTCCGATTTCAACTTCTTCTTCAGTATATTCCGTGGCGGCTTTATTATTTGTGTAATACCAGTAACCGCCATAACTTATTCCGGCGACCAGTACCAGAATTAAAATAATAATAACTTTTTTCATTGTAGACCTTCACTCTGCTTTTGTGGCTCGACAGGCTTATTCGGATCTTCTGTGCAGGTGCAGCTGACTTCTTTTGATTCAGATGCTACATCAGAAGCAAAGTTAAAAGCAGGCGGAATTTCGGATGTTGAGCTTGAAACGGGCGTTGGCACAGATATCGGACGAGGCATTTCCGGATCGTCGAAAACAGGTTCGTTCGGACCTTCTATGCAGGTGCAGCTGACTTCATTTGATTCAGATGCCACATCAGAAGCAGGCTTTATAACAGGCTGAATTTCAGATGCTGAGCTTGAAATTGGCATTTCCAGATTGCTGGAAACAGGTTGCACTGTAACAGGTAATGATGCAACTGAGGCAGTTGATGATGCGTCTTGCACGTTTCCATCAGATGTAACAGATTCTTCACATGCTTCAGCAAACTGAAGATTATCATCTATATCTGCTTCATTTAAAACAGGTTCATCTATATTTTCTTCACCAGCATCTGGTTCATTTGTTTCTGGTGGGAGTTCTCCAAGTATCATATTCATTCTTGAAAGTGCAATCAGAGTGTCAAAATATGATGAAATATAAGTTCCCTCGGCATTTGAATAGGCGCTTCTTGCGTCTGTGATTTCGATTGGTGATCCAAGACCAGCTTCATATCTTCCTTCTGCTAGATTAAGTGTTTCACTTGCCTGCTTTAGAAGAACCTGTGAGACTTCAAACTTTCTGAATGCGTCATCAACGCTGTTAATTGCTGTTTCAAGATCGGTTTTTGCCTCAATTCGAAGATTCTGAACTCTTGCTCTTGCTGCTTTCAGAGAACTTTGAGCTTCTTTCTGCTGATATTTGCTAAGTTTTCCGTCGAGGAAGGGCATTGTAAGGCTCATTGCAACGCTCCAGGATCGGTCAAGGGGTGATGCTGTTCCATCGAATCCGTAGTTTGCGCTTCCTGAAAGAGTTGGTTTCAATGCTTTTTTAGACTCGCTAAGCTGATGCCCTGCACTGTCTAGCTGAAATCTGGCTGCCGAAAGGTTTGGTCTTTCCATAACTTTTTTTACCAGATCATCCTTATTCAATTCAGCATGCGAAGTTGCTGCCGAAGCAATGTTTGAATTGTATGTAATTTCAGGAATATATTCAATTCCAATAGACTGGCTGAGTTGTGCAAGAGAGTTTTTATATTCATTTTCAGATCTTATCAGTGAAACTTTTGCATTTGCGACATCGACTTCGGCTCTGGTAAGATCGTAAGGGGTTTTTGAACCAACTTCAAGAAATCCCTGAACTTTCTGTTTATGTTCAATATATCTCTGAAGGCTATCCTGTTGGACTTTAACGAGTGCTTGATTCTGAAGTGCTCTGAAAAAAGCAACTTTTATTGCCCCTGCTATTTGTGAAGTCTGCCATTTGTGTTCTTCTTCTGAAGCTTTTAATACTGATCGCACCATTTTTTCACGATCTCTGCTTTTACCCCAGTCAGAAATCAGTTTTCTTGCGGAAATTGATTCTGAAGTTGAATCGTTCATGTCGAGATTTGCTCCGAATGGACCGCTGTTTCTGACAAATTCGCTTTTTCTTCTCAAAACAGATGCATCTGCTGACATTTTTAATTTTGTGCCTGATCTGACTTGTCCGATTTGTGCTTTGGCTGACTCTATAGAGCTTTCGCTCTGTGTAAGAGTTGGATGATTTTTGAGTCCAAAGTTAAGACAGTCTTTCAGAGTCCAGGGTGACGATGCGGATTGCGCATTACATGAGCCGGGAAAAAAATTTGAAACAAGATAAATCATTAAAACAAGATAAATCATAAAAACAAGTTTTTTATTTGTCACTGTTTTGCTTCTCATTTGTAAAAAATATTTTTATTAAAATCAACCACAGAAATAAAGCTTTAACAAATCTTTACATCAACTCCCGGACAACGAAAAATCAACAATTTTTCAGATGATCAGGCAAATCCTCTCCCAAAAAACTTTTGGGAGAGGATAAAAGTGGTTGATAACTAATTGTGCATTATTTCAGGGAAATTTCTTCGAAAAGAAATTCGGTAAGCGTGCTTTCTGAATTTGTTGGACTTTCATATTCAACAAGAGTACCTGAAACGAGAACATTTTTGTCCAGGTATTTTTTCACTCCGCCTGATTCTGATCTGTTAAATTCCCAGGCAGATCTGAGAATAGATCTGTTGCATGGTGAATTGCTGTCTTCTGCTATAAACACATATACTCCCGGAATATTTATACCATCTGCCTGAGCGGCAACAACTTTTCCCGGAATTTCGCTGTAATACTGAGGCGGTGGGGCAGGCGGCGGAAGAATAGTAGCATGATTGACAATAATATACACTGGTTCAGATTTCCAATAAATGAGAGGTTCGGAACCAGGAGTAGAACCCGAGCCGGAATTTCCGTCAGAATCTGAAGTAGATATTGATGTTGAGCTGGAATTAGAAGTGGATCTGATTGGCTGGGTTGAATTTTTTCCTGGAGAATCAGCTGATGGAGCGGCAGTGGTATAATCCGGATAAACTGGTTTTTCAAGATAGGTTCCCTGAATTTCTACTGATTCATATTGTGAAATCATTTCAAGATTTCCCTTCAGAGGCTCTTTCGAATCTGATTCTACTTTGATTACTTCAAATGAATCTTTTTCTGAAAGATATGCAATTATTTCTGAATTAGCTGTTGTTTCAGGATTTTTGCCGGTGGCGCTTACGGCCATGGCGTAGCAGAGAGAAGATTTAAGAGCGTAGTAATAGGTGATTCCATTCTTTTCAACCGGAGCAGCAAGTTTTTCAACTTTTCCATAACCATAATATACTGTGTCTTCAATTGGAATGATCGGATCAACCGGATAAACAACCGGCGACGGGAAGTTGAGATTTTCGTAAGTGTTTGCCCAGATGATATAGGCAATAGCTTTTGCCTGTGAAGGATCAAGAGTAATCTTTGCAGATTCAGCAATCTCAAGAATGTTTTTGATCATTTCACTGATTGCATTTTCAATATTTTTTGCGATTTCCTGAACGCGTGTTCCTGCTGGGACAGCAGAATTTGAAGAACTTTCTGATACTGCAGAATCAGAAGATGTATTAACAGTGACTTTAACTGGAGAATTGCCGGCACTACTGAATCCGTATAGCGGTCTTTCAATTAGAAAAACCTTTGCAGCAAGTTCCGGAGTAAAATTGACTTTAAGAAGTGCTTTGTTAAGGTATTCGGTGAATCGAACCGAATCATTTCCTGCATTGATGAAAATCAGGTGAAGATCATCAATTCTGGTTGCAGAATCAATCATTTTGCTGAAGTATGAAACCAGAGTATAAAATTCTGAAAAGTCGCTTGAATCATTTGTAAGCAATTTAACTGATGCTGATAGCGTTTCAAGTAGATTGAGCTTGCGCTCCTTGAGCTTCTGCAGCTCAATTTTTTCAAGATCAGGATCACCTGGATTGTCTGTTGAAACGCCTCCGATAGCCGGATCAAATACTGCTACCTGTGCAAGATCGTTTGAAGTCTGCAGGTCCTGAACAGATATTCCCATTCTGATCTGCTTTTCGTTCATTTTCTGTGCAAAAAGTTTCCAGGCTTCTTCTGCTGTCAGATCGCCTGATTCGATTTTCTCATTCATGGTCTGCTGAAGCTCGTAACTGTAACTGAGAAGCTCTTTTGCCTGTGCAGAACCAATTTTTTCCTTTCTGGCTGTCTGAACAGCAAGAAAGTTGTCTACGACTTCGTCAATTCTGGACTCAATTTTTTCAAGAACGCTTTGTGGAACGATGGCAAGCAATTCGCCAAGGTTAATATCGTTCTGTGGTGATTTTGCGGCAGCTTTCCGGACAATCTTCGCTGTAATTCCAGATTTTGGATTAATTGTCGGAGCTCTGACGACAGTACCTGATTTTATTGCAGGTACAACACACTCCATTGAACCGGCAGATGCTTTTGCTTTAACAATCAGATTGATGCTTTTGAAGAGGTTTGAAATATTTTCAAAACGATATAGTCCATCGGATTGAGTTTTTGTTTGTGCAATTAGATGCTCTACGCCCATATCGTCGAAAGCATATAACTCGCAATCAATTCCTGAAAGAGATGTTGAAGTAACATCGCCTGAAGATTTTCTGATCGATGCTGAAGTGGCGTTCAAACTTACATAACCTTCAATGGAAGAGTTCTCAATTCCTGGGGTCACCGGCCCATTGGTGATACTGCTACCTCCGCCGCCACCGCCACATCCAGTTACAAAAAAGACTGCCGATAGAAAAAGTGCAAGTCTTAACAAAACATTTTTTCGAATGTTTCTGACCATAAGATATCTATTCTCCTTAGGTATTTAATTCTCTTATATTCAATCCTGAGAAGGGCATGAATTAACAGGGATTCACAATACATATCGGTCATTTCTTCGAAATATGTTAAAGTCCCTATGTAAAGTATATGTAAATTCAGACTTCCAGGTAGATTATTTCAACCAAAAGGGAGAAAGTTTATTTGGTACGTGGCTATGTTAAGATGTTTTTACCTGTAAATTATTCTGTGTTTATGCGCCGCAAGCTATGAAATATATTGTAAGATTTTCTTCATCTATAAACAGGAAATGTTCACCGTTTTCGGTCCATGAATTTGAAACATTCTTTTTAGAATAGCACTTTATTCCAGGTTTCATTGTGGCATTCCAAGGGGGAGTAAAACAGGTTTTGAACTCCTCAGGAAGATCAAACCGGTATGATATTTCTTTCCATTCAGCCTCAGCATAACCCTTGCTGATAATTTTTGTTATTGCTTCAGCAGAGGTTGTTTTGAATCTCAGGAAAATCAGGTGTCCCTGCCATGTATAGCCTGAACCCTGCAATTCCTTAATCTCTTTTGGAATAGGATTTGCGATAAGAACCTGAAACATTTTGTCAGCTGGAACATTCGTTTCAATACAACCATTAATGCTGGCCAATATCATTATCATAAAAATAATACAAGCAGAATATTTCATTGTGATTTCCTTTTCAAGTAAATTTCATATATTTTCAAAAACCCAAATACAGCATGACAGCCCAACCCAAAGTTAGCAGACAAATATGTCCCATTATTTAAGATTTCGAATACAGAATACCGCAAATCTTAATTATGGGGTCATTTAAATGTTGTCACTTCCAGTTTCATTTTTTTCTTTTGAATTTTTTTGCAAGGTTTTTTGCTTTTTCGACTTTATCTTCTGAAAGCTGTATTCTGATTTTTTCCTGAATTTTAAATGCCTGATTGACAAGTTTTTCGTCGGCTCCATCGCGAGAGGCAACGATTAACCATTTCAGAGCTTCGACAGTTTTTTCTTCAGAAACCGGGTTATTTATATATAGCACGGCAAGATTTATCTGAGCGCTGGTTTCACCATATTCTGCAGCTTTTAACCAGAAGAATTCAGCCTGCACGAGATCTTTTGGGACACCCAGCCCTTCAGCAAAAATAATTCCAATCATAGAATTAGCCCTTGGATTACCCTGTTCTGCTGCCATGGAATACCACTTCAGAGCTTCAGAATGATTTTTTTCGATGCCCTTGCCTTCGAGGTAAAGATCTCCAAGAGCGCATTGTGCCCTATGGCTTGTTGAGTCGCCTTTCAAAGCCCAGTATCGCAATTCTCTCAGTGCCGCCGGATAGTCGCCCGACCGCAGAGCATTTGCAGCTGAAGGCAGTCCTGCGTGAGCGAAGCTGATGCATGATGTTATGATGACAAGAATTATAAAACGGTGAAAAGAAATTCTTAAAAATTTTCTCATAAATTTTCCTTGAAATTCAATTGATATTATTCTATCATGCCAGACGGAACGACTGAAAAGATTATTTTGTTTTTTTTAATCTTGGCTGGAGGGAAAAATGTCGGGTGAAAATACATCTTTCGGATTACCTGAAAACGTTGAGTCTGCCTTGGCTTACCTGATGGGTTTTGTATCAGGCGGAATCATATATGCTCTTGAGAAAGAGAATAAAAATGTAAAATTCCATGCAATGCAGTCAGTCATGACTTCAGTCTTGCTGTGTGTTTTGAGTGTATTCTTAAGCTTTATTCCTTTCATCGGGTGGATAATGCTTATTCCTCTGTCGTTTTTGGGATTAATTCTGATGATCTTTCTTTTATTTAAAGCTTTTACAGGTGAGAAATTTAAACTGCCGATTATAGGTGACTTTGCTGAAAAAACTTCCGGTAGTTGAAATGGCGGGTAAAAGCCCTTTGCAGAGATGCGAGGGGCTTTTTTTAGTTTATGAACAAAACTGAATTTGCTGAAGGTCTGATTGTTGAAAACGTCAGTTATTCTTTCAATGACCGCAAATTGCTTTCCGGGGTAACGTTTGATCTTTTCCCTGGAGAATGCGTAGCTCTCCTTGGTGCAAATGGAAGCGGCAAAACTACTCTGCTGCGTCTGCTGACAGGTTTCTTCCCGGCGAAAACCGGAAATATCTCCTGGGATGGCGTCCACCTGAAAAATATTTCCACGGCAGATCTTGCAAAAAAGGTATCACTTGTTGAACTGATTGAGGTACCATTCTTTTCAATGACTGTACTTGAGATGATTAGACTTGGCAGAACGCCGCACCTTGGGACCTGGGGAACCATGGGTGACGACGACGAGATTGTTGTTCAGCGTGTTGTTAAAGCCATGTCTCTGGAATCATTACTGAACCGATCATATCAGAAGCTGAGTCTAGGCGAGAAACAGAGAGTTACGCTTGCCATGTCTCTGACATCAGAACCCAGGTATTTACTGCTTGACGAACCGACTTCTCACCTTGATCCATCTTATCAGAAGGAAGTCGTAACTCTGATTCACAAGCTTTCAAAACATCATAAGACCGGTGTTCTGGCTGTATTACATGATATTAATCTGGCACGTTTTTTTGACAGAGTACTATTTTTGTATGACGGAGAAATAATTATTAATGGTACTCCGTCGCAGTCAATCAATAAAGAAATCCTGGACAAAGTCTATGGGCAAGGTACCTTTTCATTGCATGAATGGCAGGGACTTCCCGTTGGAATACTTGCCGATGAGAGAAAATGAGATTAGCGTAGCCCTCACCATTTTGCTATCCATACTTTGATTTCTCTTATCGTTGAAGGTTTTCCGTGTCCGGGGTAGACTACTGTTGAATCAGGAAGTACAAGAAGTCTTTCTCTGATTCCATCGAGTTCTCTTATATCATCGCCTGGTTCCCATGTTTTTCCGATAGCATCTGCAAAAAGTATATCACCGGAAAAAAGTTTTGACGCAGAAGTGTCATTCGACTGAAGAAAAAAAGCACTGGCGCCTTTTGTATGGCTGGGAACTTCTATTACTTTTATTCTGAAATCTGCTATTTCCAGTGTTTCATCGTTTTTAAATGTTCTGAAACCTCTGATTCCATTGCTTTCAAGCAGTGATGAATCTTTTGATGGCGCATAAACCGGACAATCAATTTTTTCCAGGAATTCAGGCAATCCAGATGTGTGATCATCATGCCCGTGAGTAATTAATACCGCACAAACCTGCAATTCTTTCCACAATGTCAACTCTGCAAGCTTCTCGCCATTAGAACCCGGATCAATTATCAATGCTTTTTTTGTTGTATCATCATAGAGAAAATAACAATTCGTTTCGAGGCTTCCAACAATTGTACATCCAACCTCAGTCTTTGAATATAACGGCCGGTTAACATCAAATGCGCATACGAATAATATTGCAGAGACTGCTATCATAATAAGCTTTCCCCGAATATTCCTGTTGTCAGAACACATGTCTATCTCTCCTGATTAAGATTCTTACCGTAAAAATTCCATCATCAATCTACGCCTGATAAGAATGAACTATCTAGCCAGTTTGAACGAGTTTTATGCAGAAACAATACTAAAGAATTATTTCAAGACAAAAATATCATAAATTAGCTGCAAATAGAATTAAAAAAATATTATGCACCAATATATACTAATTTTGTCTTTCCCGCCTTAAGACGTAATTGTTGGTGGGTGCTATTTAACCACTGATTATTAAGCAGTTACGAATTTCTCATAAAAAAATCAATATGACACTTGCCAATACGTCACTAAGTGTTGTATTATTGCAACATGGAAAAAAAATACTCAATTGGTGAATTGTCAGAAATCACGCTAATTTCAAGAAGAGCTGTAAGATATTATGTTCAGCGTGGGTTATTGGCACCACCTGAAGGAGGTGGTCGTTACCATTATTACACTGACGAACACCTTAAAAGATTGTGTCTAATTAAAGAAAAACAGGCAGATGGTATGTCACTTGAGGAAATTATTTCCTGGCTAAACTGCGCACCGTATCAGATTGAAAAAAGAGAGAATGAATTTCCAGGGCCAGTTTTGCGCACACATTATAAAATACTTGATGGAGTGGAGCTTTCAATTGAGAGCGGTTTATATAAGTTGTCTGAGTCGCGCCTTAAGCACTTGAGAGAGACAATTCGTACTATTTTATCAGATTCAGCAAAAGTAATCGCCTGAGTTTTTTTTAAGGTGAATATTTTATGAGGAGAACAAAATGACTTCTTTATTCAACACATTTAAACCCACAAAGTCTCTTTCGGGTCTTTTTTCAGCCGAAAAAGAGCATCCAATTCCTCTGAAGGAGGTTTCTCTGAGTGGCTTTCAACAGGGTCTTGCAGGTGAATGGTCTTTAAAGCAGACTTTTCAAAACTCTGAAGACAAGAATATCGAAGCTGTATATCTTTTTCCTCTTCCCGAGGAGTCTTCTGTGGTGGGCTTTAAAATTACTACTGGTGAAAATGTAATCGAAGGGGTTATTGATGAACGTGAAAATGCTTTTGGAAGATATGACAACGCAATTGCCAAAGGAGACGCCGCTTTTCTGCTGGATCAGGAACGTCCAAATGTTTTTCAGATAAGTGTAGGTAACATCATTCAAAATCAGGAAGTAATAATAGAGATTAAATTTCTGCTTATAGCAAAAACACATGGCAGGGAAATCAGAATTCTCATTCCAACAATCGTTTTTCCTCGTTACGATTCAGAATCAATTTCCAGAAATGATTTTCGTGAGAATGAGCGGATTCGTCCGCAATACGATTCTTCTGTCACTTATGGTTTGAAGATGGATTTGACAATACTTATGCCTTCAGCAATTAGTAAGCTTGAATCGCCGTCTCACCAGATAAGTTGTAAAATAAATGGGATGAAAGCACTGGTAATGCTGGTAGAGAAGTCGGTAGTCCCTGACCGTGATATTGTCATCTGTCTGGAAACTTCAGAGGCAGGCTTACCTTCGGCCCTGGCAGGTTCCTTTAAGGGACGTGATCACATCCTTCTGCAATTGATGCCGGAATTTAAAAATAGTTGTGAAAGAAAGCACCGAAGTATTGCTTTTCTAATTGATTGTTCAGGGTCAATGGAGGGCGATTCCATCAGCGAAGTTCGAAAAGCAGTAGAATTGTGTCTCAGGAGCATGAAGCAAAATGATGTTTTTCAGATAGTATTTTTTGGTTCCACTTTTACCAGCCTTTTTCCAAAACCAGTTGTACTAACACAGGAGATACTTGAAGAGGTCTCTGGAATAATACGTAATATTAAGGCTGATCTTGGCGGAACAGAAATTCTTCCGGCGCTTGAATCTCTCGAAGAACATTTTCCTGATGACAAATGTGATGTTATTCTTTTCACTGACGGTCATGTAAGTAATGAAAAGGATATTCTGGAGTGGGGTGTAAAAAACAGTCACAAGTGTCGGGTTTTTTCATTTGGAATAGGTAAAGGTGCGAGTGAATACCTGGTTAATGGTTTAGCACGAACTACCAATGGCGCAACCGAATTTGTATTTCCGGGCGAGCGGTTGGATACAAAGGTTCTCAGACAGTTTAATCGTATGAACACACCAGTATTAAGCGATGTCAAGATTGACTGGGGCATAGAAAAGGACTCCCTGGAAAGCTGCTCAATTCAGCCTGTTTTCAGTGAAGAAGTTTTTTTGTGTGTTGCCAGACTTTCAATTGGTACAAAGCTTTCCGAAGGGAGCAGAATTCGTTTAACCGGAAAAACGTCGAATGAGGCGTTTGCTTGGGAAGCGAAAGTAACACGGATCAAAAATATCCGGCCTGCTGCATTATATTGGGCGAGGAAAAAAATACAGGATATTGAGGAAAAGACATTGAAAAATGAAGGTTCTCGGCAGAGCGATAAAGTTAATAGCAAACTGCTGAGAATATCGCGGGAATACGGACTAATTTCTTCAGTAAGCTCTTTTATTGGTGTTTTGAAGCGTGCCTGTGCTGAAAAGACAACTGAACCGTGTGAGCTTCGAAAAGTGCCGGTTGCTCTGACAAATGATCTGATTGTAAGAAAATTGGAAGACTGCAGGAGGCGATTTTCAAGTGAAAAGATTCATTTCTGCATGTCGATTGTTGGGAATAATTCTCCAAAGCAAGCAGAAAAAATTATCATCGAAAATCCCAAAATAGAGAACAAGGTTGTAACAGCGGGGAAATCAGCATTAAATTGCTTGTACAAAACTTTTTTTGGTAATGATCTTTTCAAAGATAAATCTATTTCATTCGATTTTTCCAAAAATAATAATTCTGAGACAAAAGATCTTCCTGATTTTACTTCGCTGCTACATGAAGCCAGACTCGATGGTTCGTTCAAACTTACAAGTCAATTGGCAGATCTGTCAGGAAAAACAATGGAAGAGCTTAAGAACATGATTCTTCAGGTTCGTGCCCATCCTGGTTTCGATTCAGAGATCGTGTTTGCGACTTCATTAGCTGTCTTTCTACTTCAGAAGCATGCTTCTGAGCATGAAGCTAATTGGAAGAAAATTGTGGAAAAATCACTCGATTGGCTTTCTGATAAACAAGTTTATGCGCCAGATGGTAGTTCTCTTCATATCTGGTTAGAAAAAATCTTTTTGAAGAGTGTCTTAAGTGAAGGAGAAGCAAATGGCTCATGATATATATTTTCAAAACGGAAAACCGGCAATGATGTATGTAAATGAAGTCCCATGGCATGGTCTTGGGACAAAACTTGACAAACCGCCCACTTCAAAGGAAGCAATCAATGCCGCAGGTTTGAATTGGGAGGTTGAAAAGAAACCATTATTTGTTCGATTTGGTAACGATGAGGAGTTTTTTCGCAAGGTAAACCGTGTTGCCATAATGCCCGGCAATCGCATGGAAACACCGAAGTGTCCGGTTTTTGGAGTTGTTGGAGAAGATTATGGTATTGTACAAAATAGTGAAGCTTTTTCATTTTTCGACCCGCTGATAAAGGAAACAGGTATTCAGTATGAAACTGCCGGTGCTCTTGGTGAAGGAGAAAGAATATGGATTCTTGCCAGGATGCCTGAGAGCTTCAAGGTCGGAAAAAGTGACGAAATCATGAAATATCTGTTGCTGATGAACTCCCATACTGGACTTTCAACTGTTCAGATAAAGCTTACGCCGGTAAGGGTTGTTTGTCAGAATACCTTGAATTTGGCTTTGAAAGAAGGTGAAACAATACGAATTTCTCATACCCCTGATGTAAAAAAACGTCTGGATGAAGCACGAGAAATTATGCATAAAATAATAGCAAAGTATGGTCAAATAGAAAAAACATTTCAAAGAATGTCAGAAATCAGATGTTCAATTGATGACTTCCAGAAATATCTTGATTCCTTTATCCAAATACCTGAACAAAGAGATAGTGACAGCAACCAAAAAAAAGCCTGGTGCGAACGTATAATTGCGCAACGTGACTGCATGAAATACTTTTTCGAAAAAGAATCTGAACAAGAATTCCCTGATACCAAAGGAACCTATTGGTCTGCTTACAATGCTGTAACTTATTTCTCAGACTATTTTCTTGCTCAATCCGCAGAAACATATAACTCTGATATTTCTAAGATAAAAAACTTGAGCAAAATAGATTTAGAAAAACGTTTAAAGAGAATCTGGATAGGGGATGTTTCAAACCTTAAGATAAAAGCCTTTGAAGCCGCTCAAGACATTTTGTTCAATAAAAAGATTCCAACAGCAGCATAGTCAAAGATAAACTACCAAAGCTTGTTTTGCAGAATTTGCTTCAAAAGTATACTTCTGAATTTACTTCCACTTCAAATCACTGTTGGCTATTATTTTACTGAGTTATTATTTGAATATTTTATTTGAAATCCCTTAATGGAGATAGCAAATGCTTAGTACATTTTTCCTTGGCTTGGTAACGCTTTGCTTGCTTGGTCTAACAGTTTCTTTTGCCTATTTCACTTCTTTTGTAAATCAAAATCCCAATTTCTTTGTGGAAGTGAAGGAGTTTTCAAATTATTCAAAGGTATTGTCTAACATAAATAGAATTAATAAAATTTAATGCACCAAATATAGTATTTTTTTTACCACCTTAAGACCTAATTGCGGGTGAATGCTATTTAAACAGAGAATATTATCAAGTTAGAAACTTATTTTTAAATAGATTTCGATTGGCAACTAAATCATTCCAATGTTATTATCAAAGCTCTTTATAATTATTAGTTGGCTTACTTATAAAGGCATGAGGCTTTAGGTTGCGTAATTAGTTGAATGGGATGTTTCTCGAAAGGATGAGTTTTCAAGCAAAGGATTAGGTGTTGACCTTTTTTAGCTTTTGGACAAAGCGGTCGGATGCTTAATCGGTGGCGAGGATAATTTCTGTGGTGGGTGTTTTCTTCAGGGATTACAATAACTGGGGGCAATGGCCGTAAACAAGCCTTTCTGGTGATTGCTGCATTGAGTGCGATCAGGGTGGTGAATCTTCGAATGATTAAAAAAAACAAAAAGTGAACCTTCTTTTTAGGGGGAATAATTATGTGTGATCTTATTGGTAGGATTAAAAGTGCCCTAGGGTTTTCCCGGGAAGATCAGTTAAAAAAAGACAATGCGGGCAAGAAAATGCAAGCAACCTCTCCTTCTGTTCAAAATCCAAGAAAACCAAAATTGCCTTCTGTCGCAGCCCGGTTGCAACGTTTGGTTTTTTCGGATGGAAGTACATTAGAGTTAAGCGACAACGATATTGTTGTTTTTGTTGGCCCAAACAATGCCGGTAAAAGCTCCGCCCTTTCTGATATCATTGAATTAGTTGGAAATCGTCGCCCTGGAAAGGTAATCCGTGACCTTTCAATAAAGAAAACAGGAACAAAGGACGATGTTGAAGCTTGGTTAGCCTCAATTTCCAATCATTCTCATTTGGAAGATCCGGCCAAAACCTTATATAAATTACTAAAATGTAGTATTTGGAGCCATGGAATTGAACTTTCATGGGAATGTGCCGACGAAAAGGGGTTGAGTCACTTAACCCCACTATTCTTCAGATACCTTAAGACTGAAGATCGCCTCCAGGAAATCCTCCCTGAAAAGAGAGTGAACTATCTTCGGGAACCTTTGTCTCATCCCCTTCATTTTCTAGATGCAAATGAGGAAATTGAAAGAACAATTAGCTCATATATTCAGAAGGTATTTGGTGAATCTATCTGCGTTCATCGTGGTAGTGGATCCGAAATTGAGTTGATTTATGGGACTATACCAGAAATTCCACCAAATTTGGATCGAATCTCAATTGAATATCTTTCAAAACTCGACAGATTGGAGCGGGCACACATACAAGGAGATGGCGTTCGCAGTTGCTTAGGAATATTGCTAAATACTCTAGTGGCCCCAACTAGCTGTGTGCTAATTGACGAGCCTGAAGCATTCTTACATCCACCTCAGTCGAAGTTGATTGGCCAACTACTTGCGAACGAGTTGCCTCAGGGTACCCAGTTGTTGCTTGCTACACATAGCGGGGATTTGTTGCGTGGACTTCTTGATGCAGGAAGTAACAGGGTCAGAATTGTGCGAATAGAAAGAGCTGGGGACCAAAACAAGATACAAGAACTTCCTGAAAAGAACCTGTTAGATATTATTAATGACCCATTCTTTCGGCATTCAAATGTACTGGATGGCCTATTTCACAAGAAAATCCTTGTTTGTGAAAGCGAAGGAGATTGCCGATTCTTTTGCAGTATTGTGGAATCATTGGAAGAATCAAGGATGGAATACAGCGCACATGATATATTAATGGTTGGGGCAGGTGGAAAGGACGGAATCTCAAAGATTTCCTCCGCGTTAAGAAGTATTGGCCTTCCGGTAATAGTTGTCGCCGATTTTGATGTACTGCGGACAAAAGAAACTTTTAAAAGGATATCTAATTCCCTTGGGGCTCCGTGGAACAACTTTGAGGGTGACTTAAAAATAGTCTGTAGTTCAATTGAGGATAGAAAACCCGACAAGAATCCGAAAGAGGTGAAGGACGAAATTATTAGGATATTGGATTCTGTCAGTGATCCTTCGATTTCTGATGAGTTAATCTCCAAAATTGATCGGGCTCTACAGAAAGGATCTTCTTGGTCGAGAGTTAAGGATGCAGGATTATCATTTGTTCCTCAGGGAGACCCAAGCATGTCTTGTAGACGCTTATTAGAAAACCTTAAAACGTATGGATTCTTTATTGTGCCTGTAGGACAATTGGAACGATTTTGCCCTTCAGTTGGGGGACACGGTCCAAGTTGGGTGATTGAAGTTCTTAAGAAGGATCTTAGAAACGATTTAGAATTGCGGAGTGCGAGGGAGTTTTGTAGTGAAATCAAAAATTGGTCCCCTAAAAAATGAGCTGAAGGAAGAGGGAATTATTTGGAGGTTTTCTTGAATTTGATTCTTGTCAGAAATAATCAAAATTTGTAATTATGCATCAAACTTATTATACTTTTCATTAACATCAAAACTTACTTAACAAATAAAGAACTGAGGTATGATAGTGATTAAAGAAAAGATCACACTTTCGCAGCTTGAATCGTTTTTGTTAAAGGCTGCCGATATTTTGCGCGGTAAAATGGATGCTTCGGAATTCAAAGAATATATTTTTGGAATGTTATTTCTAAAGCGGCTTTCAGATGAGTTTGACCTTAGAAGAAACCATCTTCGTGAAAATGTTTTTGCGCATTTGAAAAATCAGCCTGAGCTACTTTCAGAGGTACTGGAAGAAAAGACTTCTTATGGGGAGACTTTTTTTGTTCCTAAACGTGCTCGGTGGAATGAAAGCTGGGTTGCTGAGAATGGCGAAACAGTTCCAGCTCTCAAAGATTTGAAAACTGAGATCGGAAGCATGCTCAATAAGGCAATTGCTGCGATTGAAGATGAAAACGATTCGCTTAACGGGGTTTTGAAGTCCAACATTGATTTTAACGAACAGAAAGGCAGGACAAGAATTCCTGATCAGAAGTGGAAAGATTTGCTTGATCACTTCAGTCAGGCGAATTTTGTACTGGTCAATGATAACTTTGAGTTCCCTGATCTGCTTGGAGCGGCTTACGAATATCTGATCAAGTTCTTTGCCGACAGCGCAGGGAAAAAGGGCGGGGAATTTTATACACCGGCAGAGGTGGTCAGGCTTTTGATTCAGCTTATAAAGCCTCAGGCAGGGAACACAATTTATGATCCGACTGTAGGTTCCGGTGGTTTCCTTATTCAATCATACCAATATGTTGAGGAACAGGGACAAAATCCCAACGACCTTGCCCTCTACGGCCAGGATTCGAACGGAACTGTATGGTCTATCTGTAATATGAATATGATCCTGCACAATATTACACATTTTACGATAGAAAATGCTGATACTCTTGAAGATCCGCAGATTCAAGAGAATGGGCAGATTCGGAAATTTGACCGGGTGCTTGCTAACCCACCTTTCTCGCAGAATTACAGCCGATCTAATCTCAAATTCAAAGAGCGCTTCCGCGAGTGGTGTCCTGAGACTGGCAAGAAGGCTGATCTTATGTTTGTACAACACATGCTTGGGAGTCTCAAGGGCGATGGCAAGATGGCCACTATTATGCCTCACGGAGTTCTTTTTCGCGGAGGCAAGGAAAAACTTATTCGGGAGTTGTTCGTAAATGATGATGTAATAGAAGGCATAATAAGTCTTCCACAGGGTCTTTTTTACGGAACTGGCATTCCTGCATGTGTGCTTGTCTGCAATAAAAACAAACCTGACAACTTACGGGAAAAAATTCTTTTTATTAATGCTGATCGCGAGTTCGCCGAAGGAAAGAATCAGAACAAATTGCGTCCGGAAGATGTCGAAAAGATTGATTTTGTTTTCTCTCACAAGCTTGAAATTCCCAGATACAGTCGTTTTGTAGAAAAATCAGAAATAGTCGAAAAGCATGATTTCAACCTGAATATTCGTCGTTATGTTGATAATACTCCGGAACCTGAACCTGAAAATGTACAAGCTCATTTGATTGGCGGAATTCCGGAAAATGAGCTTAATGCACGACAGGAAGATTTTTCAAGATTTTGTTTGAAAAAAGATGTTCTCTTCAAACCAAACCGGCCCAAGTATCTGGCGTTTAATGAAGCTGTAAAAGAAAAATCGGACATAAGGAAAATCATCGACTCTGACAATAATGTTGTACAAGCACTTTCTGCACACTTAAGATCCCTTGAGGAATGGTGGGGTGTCGCCCGTGATAATTTCGCCGAGCTTGAACATGCAAAACGTGGCGGCAAAAAAATGCCCGAAGTTCGCCATGAGCTTATGACAACTTTGAAACAAAAGCTTGTTCCTTTGAGAGTTCTTGATGAATTCAAAAGCGCGGGTGTCTTTGTAAACTGGTGGCAGCAAATACGCTATGACCTGAAAACAATCATCTCTTCAGGCTGGCATCATACTTTAATTCCCGATGAATACCTGATTGCTGAGTTTTTCCAGGAGGACGCCGACGCAATTGAAGAATTGGAAGCCAAAATCGGTGAGTTACAGTCTGAACTCACTGAAGCTGTTGAGGCTGCCCAGGAAGAAAGCTCATTCGAGCCCGAGGAGGGCGAAAGCGTCACTTCAACTGTTATTAAAAAAGCACTGAAGGAACTTATTGATGATTTGAAAAATAACACCAGTGCCTCTGCAAAACGTGAACTTGAGGAATACAAAAAGCATGACGAGACTTTAAAAAAACTCGAAGCGAAAATCAAGGACACAAAAGACAAACAAAAAGAAAAAACAACAGAATTAGAACTGAAGATTCAGCTCAAGCGCATCGGCGCTGATAGCTATAAAGCTGAAAACCTTGATTTAATCAGGAAAATTGAAGCTCAGCTTTCAAAGCTGGATTCAGCACAAAAAGATGATAAAAAGAAAATTACAGTCCTCACAAAAGACAAAACAACGTTAGAAGTCCGTATCGCAAAAGCCGACACTTTACTGAAAAACATTGGTGGAAAGCTTACTGATGAAGACGCCAAACGATTAATTCTGAAAAAACTTTATGCTATCGTCAGCTCAGAACTCAATCGCTATCTGAACGCCGAAAAACGCCTTTTTATCCAAAGCCTGGAAAACCTCTGGAACAAATACGCCATAAGCAGTCAGGATATTGAATCTGCCCGCGAAAGCACTCTGAACCAACTGAATGAATATCTGAAAGGTTTGGGGTATTTGTGATGAGTGAGTTTATTTCTTGGAAGGTGTACACTATTGATGATTGTTGCGAAATACTTGACAATAAACGAGTGCCAATTAATTCGACATCAAGGGAATTGCGGAAAGGGGATATTCCTTATTACGGAGCCAATGGCTTGCAGGGTTTCATAGATGATTATATTTTCGATGAACCATTAATTTTAATCGCTGAGGATGGCGGAAATTTTGAATCTTTTGCGACCCGCCCTATAGCATATCGAATTTCCCAAAAAAGCTGGGTAAATAACCATGCCCATGTTTTACGTGCAAAAAGAGGTTTTTCACAGGATCTGATTTTTTATTCCCTTGAACATAAAGACATCCAATCTTTTATTGTTGGTGGTACCAGAGCCAAATTAAACCAAAGGGCTTTGCGTTCAATAACTATATCCCTTCCGAAATATGAACCCGAACAGGCAAAAATTGCAGAAGTGCTTTCGACGGTTGACCGGGCGATTGAACAGACGGAAGAGATGATCGCCAAGCAAAAGCGCGTCAAGGCAGGGCTAATGCAAAACCTTCTCACCCGCGGAATTGATGAGCAGGGCAACCTCCGCTCCGGGGAAACCCACAAATTCAAAGACTCCCCACTAGGTCGAATACCTGAGGAATGGGAAATTAAAACTTTATCTGAATTAGCTGTTGTTGAGAGAGGAAAATTTACGCATCGACCACGGAATGATCCAAGATTTTATGATGGAGATTTTCCATTTATTCAAACAGGTGACGTGTCTTTGAACATAGGACGTTTTATCACTTCATTTTCCCAGACACTTAATAAAGCCGGCACAAAAGTTAGCAAAAGGTTTGAACCAGGAACAATAGCCATTACAATTGCTGCAAATATTGCTGACACAGCCATTCTAGGATTACCAATGTATTTTCCAGACAGCATTGTTGGTGCTGTTGCCCTACATGAAAATGATACCCGGTACTTAGAATTGATGATTCGACGCTGGAAACCAACTCTCCAAAGTTTGGCTCCTCAAAGCGCACAAAAAAACATTAACCTTGAGACTCTAAAACCTTTGCTTATTCCTACCCCAACAATACACGAACAAAAGATTATTGGTAAGCTCTATGAGGATTTTGATAAGGAGCTATTAAATAATGAATGTTATTTTAAGAAACTTGGTTCCCTGAAAACTGCGCTGATGCGGGATTTGCTTACTGGCAAGGTACGGGTGACGCCGTTGCTTCAAAATGGAGAGGTTAGTGTATGACCACAAAAAACAAAACTCTTCAGATTCGTAATTCGACCGCAGAATTTCTTATATTTACCTCACAAAATGGCAGCCAGAGCATTGAGGCGCGTTATGAAGATGAGACGGTCTGGCTGACGCAGAAACTCATGGCATCTTTGTTTAATGTTGATATTCGCACTGTTAATGAGCATCTTCAGAATATTTATGAGCAGGTAGAACTCGACCCGGAAGCAACTATCCGGAAATTCCGGATAGTTCAAAAAGAAGGCTTACGCGAAGTATCGCGAAATATTGAGCATTACAATCTTGATGCAATAATTTCAGTTGGTTACCGCGTAAACTCTATTCGGGCGACTCAGTTCAGGCAGTGGGCTACAAAGGTTTTGCGGGAATATTCCATAAAAGGTTATTTAATCGACAAAAAGCGCATGGAGAATGGTTCTTTTCTTGGCGAAGACTATTATGAGAGATTGCTCGAAGAAATTCGTGAGATCAGGCTGAGCGAGCGAAAATTTTACCAGAAAATCACCGATATCTATGCCACAAGCCTTGATTATAACAAAGATGCGCCAACGACCCGTGAGTTTTTTTCAAAAGTCCAGAACAAACTTCATTTTGCCATTCATGGCCATACTGCCGCAGAATTGATAATTAAAAGAGCCGACAGTAAAAAGAAACACATGGGACTTACATCCTGGGAAAAAAGTCCTGATGGGAAAATCATGAAATCTGATGTTTCCATCGCAAAAAACTACCTGAGCAATGAAGAACTGCAATCGCTTGGCAGAATAGTGAACGCATATCTTGACCTCGCAGAGGAGCGTGCCAGAAGAAAGATTCCCATGACAATGGAAGACTGGGCAAACCGCCTGGACAGATTCCTTGAATTTGATGATCGTGAAATACTTATGGACAAAGGCAAAATTAACTCCGCTATAGCAAAAGATTTTGCCGAAAGTGAATTTGAAAAATACCGCATCATTCAGGACCGCCTTTTCGAAAGCGATTTTGACCGCGAAATAAAAGCGATTGAAAGAAAGCTCAGAGAGACCGATGATGAGTAATAAAACGCCAGAGCATATTCGACTCGACGAAAGAAACCATGTCGAAAAACCTTTACTTGACCAGCTTAAAGATCTTGGCTGGGAAATAATTGATCTTACAGATAAACCTCAAAAACCCGCAGATACTTTCCGTGAAAGCTTTACCGAGGTTATTATGACCCCCATTTTGAGCGAGAGTCTCAAGAAAATTAATCCCTGGATGGAAACCGATCAGATTGAAGATGTTGTTAAACAGCTTACCACAGGGATTTTGGGGTCAGGACTTATTGAAAACAATAAATTCATTCTTCAACTCCTTCTTGAAAACACAAGCGTCAGTCAGAACCACCAGACTGGCGAGAAAAGTCCGGTTGTGCGTTTTATCGATTTCAAAAACAGCGGTAGCAATCGCTTTATTGCCGTCTGCCAGTATAAAACCCGGGTTTTGGGAACTGAACGTCACATTATTCCTGATATTGTACTTTTTGTTAACGGAATTCCACTTGTACTCATCGAATGTAAATCTCCAAAAGTCAGAGATGCTATTCCCGAGGCTATAGAACAAATGCTTTGTTACAGCGAACAGCGTGGTGCAAAGGGCGAAGGAAGCGTGCCTCTGTTCTATTACAATCAGTTTATCGTCGCAACCTGCCGTCAGGAAGCCAAGTTCGGTACCATTACAACCCATGGTGAAAAACATTTCTATCGCTGGTCTGATCCATATCCACGCATTTTAAATGAGCTTGATCATGCAACTGGAACACCCAATGACCAACAGCGTCTTGTCGCTGGAATGATGGATAAAAACAACCTGCTTGATCTTATTCGCTCCTTTACCATTTTTTCAACCAATGATAAAGGACAGACAATTAAAATTGTAGGTCGTTATCAGCAATTCAGAGCTGTAAAGCTTGCGGTCAAACGCCTGCTTGAAGGAAAAAATCCGCGCGAACGCAGTGGAATCATCTGGCATACGCAAGGTTCAGGAAAATCGCTTACGATGATGTTCATGGTTCGTGAGATGTACAAACATCCGCAATTGTCAGATTGGAAAGTCGTATTCGTAACAGACCGTACTCAGCTTGAAAGACAACTCAACGAAACAAGCTGCAATATTGGCTTCACTGTCAAAAAGGCTGACAGCATAAGAAAACTGAAGGAAATGCTCAGCGCAAACACTTCTGATCTTGTAATGGCAATGATACACAAATTCAGGGAAGCGGAACTGACCGAAACATTTCCAGAGTTAAATGCCAGTAATAACATTCTCATTATGACTGATGAAGCCCATCGTTCCCAATACAAATTACTCGGGGCAAACCTCGACAAAGCACTTCCAAACGCCGCAAAAATCGGTTACACTGGCACTCCGATTGACAAAACCGAAAGAGTTTTCGGTGATTACATTGACAAATATACAATGCGCCAGGCAATAGATGACGGTGTGACCCTTGTGATTGTTTACGAAGGACGGACTCACAAAGCGGAAGTATCAGACCAGTCAGGAATGGACAACGCATTTGAAGATGTTTTCAGCGATTACAACCTTCAGGAGCGTTTGAAAATACTTGGCTATGGAACTCGCGAAGCATATCTTGAGGCAGAACCGACAATTCAGGCAAAAGCTAAAGATATGGTGACGCATTACCTGACCCATGTTTTCCCGAATGGCTTCAAGGCGCAGATTGTTGCTACATCAAGGGAAGCTGCTGTAAGGTACAAGAAATATGTTGACGCTGAGCTTGCTGTGAGAATTTCCGAATTGGAAAAAAACAATCCCAATGCTCTTGATCTTGACCAATTGAGGAAAATGCAGACAGATGTGATAATTTCCCACGCTCATAATGATCTGCCGCATTTGAACACATTTTCCGATGAAACAAAGCATAACCGAAGCATACAGAGTTTTAAAATGGCTTTTGGAGTCAGGGAAAATGGTGTCACCGGGGATATGGGAATTCTTATTGTCAACAATATGCTTCTAACCGGCTTTGACGCACCGGTCGAACAGGTAATGTATCTGGATAAGATAATCACGAACCACAACCTTTTACAGGCTATCGCCAGAGTGAATCGTGTAAGCGGAGACGACAAGGACAAAGGTTTTGTTGTAGATTATGTTGGTGTCGGAAAGCGCTTGAAGAAAGCTATTGACAGCTACGACGAACGTGAGCAGAAAGATATCATTGACGCGCTTAGCTTTCCTGATAAAGAAATTCACGATCTTGAGGCCAGCCATTCAGAAATAATTGCTCTCCTGAACAAAAATGGCTTATCTGACTTAACAGACCATGACGCGTTTTACGACGTTTTCTATGATGAAGATATACGTTTTGAATACATGGAAACATTCAGAAAATTTACCAGATGTATGAACCTTCTTTTCCCTGCAAAAGAAGCTCTGAAATTCATGAATGATTACAAAGCGCTTGCGGAAATAAACGCTCTTATTGAAAAACACTTTCATGATGAGCGCCTGAGCATGAAAGGCATTCCGCCAAAATTGCGTTCAATTACTGACAAATATCTCCAGTCAAAAGGCATCGACCAGAAAATTAAACCAATCTCGATTCTCGACGAAGACTTTGAGAAGAATGTCAATAAACATAAGCGCTCAAAAACGAAAGCCGCCGAAGTGGAACACGCTGTAAGACATCACCTGGATGTTGAACTCAACGATGATCCTGACCTGCAAGCGTCTTTTTCTGAAGCTCTGACAAAGATATTAAAAGACTTCCAGAATAATTGGGACAAAATTTACAAAGAGCTCGAAAAACTCCGTGAGCGTATAAAAACAGCTCAAAATGAGGAAACTTACGGACTTCATAAGAAAAAGCAAATGCCTTTTTTTCGATGTTTCAAACGTGAAATTTTTGCCGAGGGACTTGAAATTGATGAGTACGCTGTCGCAGAAACAGCCACGATATATGGGGTTGATGAAGAAGAACGAGTGTCTATCCTGGTTGCTCTCACAAAAGAAATTTTCCTGATTGTTGAACGTGAGCTTAAATTGACCGGTTTTTGGGAAAGCATACCGGCGCGAAACAAACTGAAATCGGAAATTCAAAGAACCCTTTTGCAAAAGGAATATATAAAACTTCCAAATGTTGTACAAAATCGCGCCCAAATAATAAGCCGTGTGATGGAAATAGCAGAAAAGAACAACGATCTAATTTTGTTCGCCAGGTAGTTATGAACCTTACATATATAATAAAACGCTCTTCCAGGCGAAAAAAAATAACAATAACAGTTGAGCGTGACCGCAGTGTCGTTATTCATGCGCCCGAAAGCATTTCCGAGGAAATAATAATGAAGGTTATTGAATCGAAAAGACAATGGTTGTATGAGAAAACGAAGCACCCTCAGAAATACAACGAGCCCTTACATCCTCCGGGGAAAGAACTTGTAGATGGTGAATCAGCTTTGTTTTTGGGTCAGGCTTACCAAATCCGCCTGACAGATGAGGAATCAGAAAAAATACAATTTAAGAGGGCGTTTCTAATTCCACGATCTTTCTCCGCTGATCGAGAAAAAAAAATGCGCGACTGGTACGTCGACAAAGCCAGGGAAGAAATTCTCCCCCGGGTAGTTTCGTTTGCCCGCTATCTTGGTGTCAAGTATAGCAAGGCAAAGATTGTTGATAACCGCTATCGTTGGGGTTCTTGTACAATCAAAGATAATGTGCATTTAAATTGGCGTTTGATAAAAGCTCCTATGTTTGTCATTGATTATGTTATTGTGCATGAGTTGACTCATTTATTGGAAAACAATCACACCCCCAGGTTCTGGAATATTGTTCACGCACAATCTCCCAGGATGGAAAAAGCCAGACAATGGCTTTTGGAAAACGGACAGATTCTTGAGGAAGAAATATAAGCAGAATGTTGCATAAGTATCCTGAAATAAGATGATTGCCTTTTGACGGGATGACAATGGCAGTGCCCACCAATCTGGCTTCAAATAAGATGGTATGACAGGTTCCCTGCTGTTTGAGAGTTACTCTCCAAGCATGAGTTTACTAAGCACTATCAAAAAAAACGAACGAGGTCGGCATGAATTAAGGATAACTTTGTGATTATTCTGTATACACTAACTTAAAATCGTTTTCTTGAAATCATCTCCCGATATCTGAAACTTCTGAGCCAGCATTTGAAGCTGTTCATCGCTGTCCTCTAATTCTGTTACCACTTTCATCAGCTCTTTTCTTGGCGTATCTTTTTTTCTTATGATCGGTTGCAAGCCTAATCGACGAAAGGTCTCTTATCAGTGACTGTGGTGAGCCCTTATAGTGTGATTGTTTTTTTGTTTTTCTATGTGCAACCATCAGTAGCAGGGAACTTACAATGCAATTGAAGCCATGCGAAAGTGTACAGTTGATTATTGTCGCAAAATACCTTTGTTGAGCTCAGTTATTGCGGGCATTGAAAAGTATCTGAAAAATAAATAAATAAAATGTAACCGTGTGATGGTAAAATTACACTAAATATTATGATGAACGAACAGGAAGCAATAATACTTGCTAAAGAAGGGCGCAGGGAAGGTTTTGCCCGGATATATGAATTATTTGCCGGTTACCTCTTTACAGTTGCAATTAGAATATTAAACGACAGAAGCCTTGCTGAAGATGTTCTGCAGGAGACGTTTGAAGCTGCTTTTAAAGCAATTGGTGGTTTCGAGGGAAAATCAAGACTGAAAACCTGGCTATATACGATACTCTACCGGACAGCAATTCACAAAAGGTCAGAAAGAAAAGCAGAAAATACATTGTTGAACGAATCTTCTGAATTGCATGAATGTACAAGTTCTTTTGCAGATAATGTTGAAAGAAAGCTGCTTGTTGAGGAAGCGTTGAAAATTCTTGACCAGAGAGAGAAATCAATGATTCTGATGTACTATCGCGATGATCTGAGTTGTTGTGAAATAGCGCAGGTAACAGATTGTTCGGAAAGTAATGTAAAAATAATTCTATTCAGAGCCAGAAAGAAAATTGAGCAGATCATTCTCGGGGCAGAAAGTGAATTATCTGATTCTTTATCGATTGGAGGGAAAAAATGAATTGCTCTTCAGCACGAAATGAATTGCTCTGTCATGCTTCAGAAAAAGCATCAGACAATTTATCTGATGAAACAATGAAACATCTTGAAAAATGCAGGGAATGTTCTGAATGGCTCTCAGAGAGTATTGCCAAACCTTTCCCGGCGATAGCCGAAATTGAACTTATTAAGCCCCCACCTTTTGTTGAGCTTTCTCCAGATCGAAACACGAGTTGGCTTTCTGATTATATTTATCTTTTGAAAATGTTTTTTAATGCCGGCCTGGTTACCTGTTTGATTTATCTTGCTGTAACAGGTGTTTCGAATGATATTCCTGCAGAAAAAAATCAACGGTTCCAGTATTCTTTTTTAACGGAATCAGGCGCATACAATAATGAACTGTTTACTGAAGACTTGGTTTCTCAATTGCCTGATCGCTCTGATGAAAAAGATTATTGTTTCGTTTCTGTCGATGATGTAGAGACTGATAATTCAGAAGAATTGTCTTCTTCAAATACCAGTTTTATTGAAAAAACGGAATGGAGTTTCCTTGACGGGGAACCTTCAAAATATTCATTTCTCGAGGAGGAGAAAACATGAGTTTCTCAAAACTTATCAGATTTTCTGCTGTTGTACTTTTTGTTGTTTTCAGCGTGACGTTATTTGCCCAGCCGGAATTTCCGCCTCCTGGAAAAGGACTTAAACAGGGCAAAATGAACATTGATCCAGAAGAAAGAGAGAAGGAAAAAGAAAAACGCGAAAAAATTGGTGCGATGAAAAATACTGCTGAAGCCTACAAAAATCTTGCAGATCTGTATGTTGAACAAGGGAAGATAGATGAAGCGATCGCTAATCTGAAAAAAATTCTTGAATTGTCTAATTCTTCAGATTTAAAAGATGATCCAAAGGTTTTAATGCATCTTGGAAATGTGTATATTACTATTGCGGAAATATACATTTCGAAAGATAGATTTTCAGACGCTGAGGCTATAGTTAAGGAAGGACTAGAAAAGATAAAGGATACTAATCCGGGTATGGCATCCAGAATGATGCTTCTTCTTGGAAATTCCTATAAAAAAGCAGGGAAAGCAGCTGAAGCAGAAAATTGTTATAAAAAAGTCATAGAACTTAATTCCCAGAAATCTGAAAAACCCGGAAAATAAATTAAATTCAGGTAAATTAATGAAGCGGCTTCCAGCAGCATTGTATTTAAGCGGCCCGAAGCTGCTTTTACATTTATTATGCTGAAATAAAAAATCTTAAAAACTTTATCTTTCTGCAGTGGTATAATATAAGTCAGAGTTTTAAATTAAGATAATTGTACGGGTAATTTTTTCAGGAGGGTAATTATGACTGGAAGATCAGTTCTTTCCCTGGGGATAGTGTTGTTTTGCCTTGCATGCCCGCTTTATGCGGAAAACCCCTTCGCTGACAATGCTAGTATAAGTGTCGGCATCAGATCTCAGAATTCTGGGACCGATCCATATTCAAGTGGTAATTCTGGAAGTTATAGTGGCGGATATTCGGGTGGCACAGATCCTTATCCTCCAACCGGTAGTTCCAACGGTGGATACTCAGGAGGCACTGATCCGTACCCATCTACTCCTTCCTATCCATCAACAGATCCATACCCGACTTATCCATCAAATCCTTATCCAACATATCCATCAAATCCTTACCCATCGACAGATCCTTATCCAACCTATCCAACAAATCCCTACCCATCGACAGATCCGTATCCGACCTACCCAACAGTTCCTTATCCTACTTATCCAACAGATCCCTATCCGTCATATCCTTATGTAACTTCAGTTGACAGCGCTATCAGTCTGGCGTATTCAGCTTCCACAAGGTCAGAAAGAGATCGGATTCTTTTAAGTGCATTGTCCTATGCTGTCTATACAGATGATTTTATCAGACTTTCAAATGCGGCGTATTATAACAGCACCAAAGACACCATTTTGAAACGTGGTATTGCAACAGTAAGAAACGTTGATAGTGCAATCAGGTTTGCAATTGCTGCTCCGACAAGAACCATTCACGATGAAATATTAATTCAGGGAGCATATTATTCTGTTTCTACCTATGAGACAGAACGCCTTGCGGCAAACGCTTATTATTCTTCAACAAGAAGTCGTATTTATCAGATTGGTTACAGGCACTATTGATCTGACTCATACCATTATTTGACATGATATCAAAGGCACAGAGAATATCAAATATCTCTGTGCCTTTGTGCTTTAGCGATTAGATGGAAGTTATTCCAGAATTGATTCCTCAAGGTCAGGTGTCATTTTGTTGTTGGAGGCAGAGAAAAAGTCTGAAGTTTCGATTGCGGAGTAAAGTTTTTCTTCAAGGCTTCTGATGTCCTGTGATGTGAAGCGAAATAATGCGTCTTCAAGTTTATCTCTTTTTGCAAGCGCTTTAAGAACGTTTCTGACTGAATCTATTCCATTGTCTGCTATCAGAATTCCTGTTGCAACGAGAGACTGGGCATAAAGTCTTTCTACGTTTTTTCTATCTTCAGTGTCAGGGAAATTCTCATTCATTTTAGTAAGAGGAATGATTTTTTCTGAACTGTATGGTTCAAGAAGAGTTCGTGCTTTTTCAGGATTCGTGCCTTCAGCAAGTTGTGCCAGCCCCTCATTCAGCCATAATGGACATTTTCCTGCTGAAAGAATATTTACGATGTGATGGCAATATTCATGAAATACGACTTTTTGAAGGTTTCCAATGGTAGCCTGATTTGGAAAAACCGGAATTCTGAGTTTGCCGTCATACAGTCCGCCAGCCCAATAGGGCAGGGTGCTGACTTCCGAAAATTCATGCGGAGTGTATACAATAACTTCAGTGCGTTGAGCTGGATAGAATCCGATGAATTCACCGACTTTAGTATATGCATTTTCAAGAACTTCAAGAATTGATTGTGCAAGCTCGGAAGAAATCTGTTCACAATAAGTGAGAGTAAAGTTTATGCTGCGTTCTTTTAAATATTTTGATTCAATTTTATCTTCACGTTCAATCTTTTTTAGCAGCAGACACGCAGAAGCGTGTCCTGGCGAATTTTCTCTGGCCTGTTCAAGATAGAACTTTGCGTCTGTGGTGTTTCCCTGTTTGTAACATAATTGCCCAATCTGGTACAACGCTTTTGGGTTTTCAGGGGAATTTACGAGGATTTTTTCTAGCAGATTTCTGGCTGATTCATCATCTTCGACTTTTGAAAATGCGCTGGCAACTTTCAGAATAACATTGCTGTCATTCGGTCGAAGAGCAAGGATTTCTCCTGATTCCATTTCAATTCTCTCTGAATCACGTATCATTACAAGCGCGGAAAGTAGATTGAAACGCATATCAAGGTCTTCCGGCTTAATTTTTTTCGCATTCAGAAAGCAAGCTACTGCATCCCGATATTGCTCGTTTCTGCAGAGTTTAACTCCCAGGTTATTGTATGCGCTGGCAAGGTTTGCAAGTGTTGTTTCGTCACCCGGCGAAATTGCCCTGGCGCGTCTGAACAGGTCGATGGCGCCTTCCCAGTCGCCAGAAGCAGCTTTTTGAATTCCTGCACGGTTTGAAATTCTGGCTTCATCGCTGGAATAAGCATGAAGATGAATAGTACAGAAAAGATAAAACACGAGAAACAGAATTCCGGAATTAAGCCTTGATATCAATCTTGAACCCGCGTTTTTTTTCGGGGTCAGGAAGTTCAGGCGGAGCATCTTCTTTAGCTTCTTCCTCTTTATTCTGGGCATTTTGCTTTTTCTTTTTTAATTCGCCTTTTTCTTTCTCTTCGTCATCTTTCTTGATTACCTTGCCTTCAGTATTCTGAGATTGTTGTACAGTCTCAACTTTTTCCTGAATCTTATCTTTGTTCTGAACAAGCTGCGCAGCATCACCCTGCTCATGGAGCTTTTCCTGCTCTCTGAGACGGCTTGCTTCTGGCTTTGCAAGAAAGGTTACTTTTGCTTCTACAGGTGTTATCGGCATAGTACAAATCTAACATTATTTTTTTTATTAATGCAAGTTTTTTATTAAATATGAATAAAATATTTAATAAATTATGTACGGAAAATCTTTTTCTCGTGATAATTGATTTGGAAAGGGGTATTAAAAAAACTTGGGGAAATGCCGATTGAAAGGGATTGCTGGGAAAAATTAAAAATCGGCTGAATGCCGGAAAGGATACTGAAGTGCAGGATAATAATACTAAGAACCCTTTTCAGAATGAACCTAACCTCAGAAAGAATTTGCGTGAACCTCTGCCATGGTGGGGAAAACCCGCCGCTAGAAGCAGAAAAAATCAGAAAGTATTCATTCGACAGAATAAAATCGGACTAATTCCATAAGGAAATAGTTTGTGCTTTGTCTGCAGATTGAAAAGAGTAACAAGATTTAAAAGATTCAAGATTTTTCAAGATTCTTCAAGATTCAAGATTCAAGATTTAAAGCTGTCCGCAGATTACGCAGATTTAAAAGACTTAAAAGATTGAAAAGAATGAAAGATTGGAAAGATTGGAAAGATTGGAAGGGTGGGTTGGGTTGATTTAGTTGGGATGGTTTAAAATTAGATTGGCAGGTTCTAAAATAAAAATCGGGATTTTGATTGGATATCAAAACCCCGATTTTTGCTTTAACTAAGTTTAATTAAGAAAGCTAGACCGCTTGCTCCGCGCGCTCCAAAGACACAAAGTGCTCGAAGTTGTGTCCACTGAATGGTGCCGAATGCATCGGAGAGCACAAAGTGCTCGAAGTTGTTTCTGCTGAATGGTGCCGAATACATCGGAGAGCACAAAGTGCTCGAAGTTGTTTCTGCTGAATGGTGCCGAATACATCGGAGAGCACAAAGTGCTCGACCGCGGGGAGTGAGGGGGTCGAACTTGTTCGACCCCCGAGAGGGGGCGCGTGCCCCCTCTTAAAAAGTGTGGGCCTTGCCGAAGGATTTTTTCTTGTTGAAGTCTTTCATTGCGTCTTTAATGACTTCAAGAGAAAGGTCGGCTGGTTTCAAACTGCTTCTGCTTTCATCAACTTTTGACATTTTTTTGACTGAATCAAGAAATCTTTCAACTCTTGAAATTTTGTCCTTGTCAACTTTATGATTTTCAAACGGATCAACTGTATTTGCTTTTACTACTGGTTTGTTTCCGGTTTTTCCCTTTTCAGTTTTTCCTTCTGATTTATCTGCAGTTTTAACTGACATCTGAATTCCCATAGTATTCATACTGTAGTTCGGTGTTCCGCCAAGAATTTTTCTGGCTTCATCAAGTATTCTCTGGGTTGTTGCATAACTTGAGGCTGCGTTTGCAAGGAGTGTTGCATCATTGTATGTTCTTATCCATCTTACTCCGGCGAGAAGCACCTGATCCTGGGCAGCATAAGATCCTGTAGCTTTAGCTACAGCAATAACTTCATTAACTGACTGGCAGCGTACTACACCTGAAATGCAAACACGATCTGTTCCTGCAGTTGTTCCTGCTGCTTTGGCAAGGCGAGCAACGTCATTTCCATTTGCACAGACATTGATGCAGATAATACAAACTTCATCCTGAGCTGCATAAGTTGCTGTAACCTTGGCAAGGTTGATTGCCTCGTCGGCATTCAGACAAAGTCTGGCGCCAGCTTTGCAAATATGATCAGTTCCCTGATTTGTACCTGCGGCTTGTGCAAGTCTCATTACGTCGCGGCCATTGGTTGCTCTTGATAAACCATCAATAAGAATCTGATCCTGCTGTGCATAAGTTGGAGCAGCTTTTGCCATTCTGATGATGTCTTCAATTACCTGAGCACTGTTTGAAAGAAGATTCAGGCGTTCGCGGCTCTTGTTTGCAAAATCATTTCCCGGAAATTTTGCAATGCAGCGACGGTAAATTTCCAGTGCCTGAGGAACCTGATTTACCTGTTCGTGTGTTCTGGCCAGAACAAACATCGCATCTGGAATAAATCTGATACCATCTGCTAATTGAGCATTCTCATATTGATTAAGAAATGCTTCATAAGCCGATATGGCACCCCAATAATCCTGAAGGCGAACTTTGCAGAAACCTATGAAATATCTTGCTTCCTTTAATTCTTCCGGAGTTCCACCCTGTTTGTGAACAGCCATGAATATATCAAGCGCCTGCTGGAAGCTTCCCTGATCGCAAAGTCTGCGGGCATCAATCAACATCTGATTGGCTGAAACAACCTGTGCAAATAATACCATACACAGCAAAACAATCGAAATCCTGGTTAATCGCATATTAAACCTTCCTCCTGAAAAAAATATTTTTTAAATCCTCACTTTAAAGTTTAAGTGGGAATAGTCTAAACAATTATAATGGCTAAACCAAAAATGCGCAAGAGAAGGAAAAATGCTTGTGTTAATGTTTTACCTGGCTGTAGAGTTTGTCTGAACGGTCGAATGCATCAAGATAATTTATGTCTGCACTGCAGATGAGATCATAAAGTTTCAATGCATCTTTGAAAAGTTTTTTCTCTTCAAGACTCATCGCTGTTCTGTATAACAAATCTTTAATTTCTTCAGATATAAGCTCTGGGTCAAGTTCCAGGGTGTCAATTATCTCTTTTGTCATTTCTGGAGACTTGAGGTTAAGGTACGCCTCGCCAAGAAGAACTCCAGTTTCTCGTTTTCTGCTGGTCGCAAACATTGGAGAAAGTAATTTAACAACATCATCCCACTTTTTAGCAGCAGCTTTTATTCTTGCTTCAGAAAGTTCATTCGTTTGAGTTGAATTTTGCTCGGTTCCCTGATCTTTGGGCTTAGGAGCTGGTGTTTGAGATGTAGGGGTGATTTGAAAGGAAGGCTTATTAGTCTTCTTAAGCGAAAATGCTGGTTCAGATGCCTTCTGTTGTTGCTGATCGCCCGGTTTTTTCAGAAAATCCGGAATTGGAACTGCTTTTTCCTTTTTGAATAGATCTTCAGGCATTGGCTCAATAAAAGAATCTACGTCAGCTTTTGTACTAGAGGTTTTTTTTGCTGGCATGTCAGGCAATTCCATAATACTCTCATCTACCATGTCTTCTGAGAATGCCGATATTTCCGCAGCAGAGGAATCTCTGACACTTCCGCCCATAGCTTCAAGATCTTTGCGTAAACCTGTGAGAATCTCTGTTATCTGCGGATTGCCAGGAAATTTTTTCATAAACTCTTCGTATCGGAGAATTGCTTCATCAAGCATGTTCATTTTTTTCATACAGGTTGTGTAAACAACGTGAATTCCCATGTTGTTAATGTTGGAATTTAAAACGGTTATGCATTCACGTGATGCTTCCTGGTACTTTCCAAGCTTGGAAAAAGTACGTGCAAGAAGTTCTTTAAATGGAATATTGCCGGGTTTCTGAATTAATGCCTGCTGCAATATTCCGACAGATTTTTCATCCATTCGCTTATTCTGAACATACGCTTCTGCCAGAGCCACTGCAATGTCACGGTTTGCAGGATTTATCTGCATAAGGTTTTCCATTACTTCCATTGTTTCGACAGTATAGATTTTTTTAACTGCATAGTGTTTTGCAAGAACTTCCAGATATTCGGTGTTCTCTGGATTATTCTTATAAGCGGTTTCATACATTGAAATAGCATCATCGCCGGTATCATTAGTCTTCAGACATGCCTGCGCCACATATTTCCATGCAATCATATTGTCGGCGAAAAGTGAGAGCAGATGCCGCGCGTGATCTTGACACTTGAAATAGTTTCTGAGATTGAAATTGGCTTCAACGGCTATTTCCAGAAATTGCCGTTCAATTTGTACAGGTTGTTTTGCGCCGCGAAGTGCGTTTTCTGCCACCTGTGCTGCTTTGCTCCAGTCGCCACTTTCAGCTGCAAGTTTCGCTTTTTTCAGTGGGTCAAATGTGAAATATTTGATTGCCGGAAGGAACATCAGAAAAAATACCATGATGAATGCACCTGCAAAAATTCCTATTCCGGCAAGTATCTCTGTTTGAAAGTTTCTGTACCATAAACGATATTTGAGAATTTTATAGGTTTCACGGTTTTTGGAATATTCAGGCTCTCTTTCAACGAATTCATTGAATTTTTTATATGCTTCTGAATAATTCTCTTCATCGGCCAGTATGCCGATTATTACCCATTCTACATCTCTTTTCAGTTCAGGGTCTGTTCCGGAAAGGGTCAAAAACTTTTCGAAATATTCTCGCGATTTTGCAAGGTCTTTTTCTGTGCCGAGTAATAAGACTTTTCCGATGTAGAAAGTTGCCTGTTCGTATTTTTTTGGATCGCTTTCATAAGCTTTGAGAAGATCATCTTTTGCCTGATCGTAGTTGCCCTGTTCATAGAAAGCGATTCCGCGTTTAAAGTTCTTTTCAAGTGTTCGGATTTCTGAAATCTTTGTCTGGAATTCTTTTGCTGCCGGGTTTTCCGGATTGGCTTTCAGAACCTTTTCCAGAAGCGTTTCTGCCTCATCAAGATTTCCATCTTTTATTTTAGATTTAGCGTTTGATATAAGTTTTTCAAGTTCTTTGAGCTTTTCGTCTTCGGGGTCTGAGGCGCCTGATGAAGAGGCGTTTTCAGCTGATAACGGATCAGGAGTTAATGCAAATTCAGAAAGGTCTGGTAATCCGTTTGGATCAGTTTTTGGAACAGCAGTAATCTGAGGCTTTGAAGTTGATGCAAGATTCGGATCAAGAAGAGTCTCTGTAATGGGACTGTTGCTGCCGTTTGCAGATGCTATTGATATTTGCGGCAGATCGGGCATTTTGAAATCAAGGTCATCAGGAGAATCTGGTATTTCATCCGGAAGCATCGAAATATTCTGGTTTGGTTTGTTTACATCAATCATTGGTGTAGACACTGTCTTTATCGGACTTGCAATTGCCTGGGACGGTGCAGGAAGTGGTTCAGGGTCATCCGGGTCGGGCGGTGGTGGATTTATTGCAGTTGCCTGGCTGGTTGGATCATTCTGAAAGGGGCTTTCAGGAGGAACTGGAACATCGGATTTCGGTGCAACTGGTGTATTTCTTGATGCAAATCCTGTATTTGAATATAATCTTTTTGCAGCTGCTACTCCATAAGCACGTGAATGGTAGACAAACTGAAAATCATCAAATATTGCTTCGGACGCCGGATTAAGATGCAGTGCCTTTTCCATCTGATCAAAGCTTTGATTGATATTTCCCTTCATAAAAAGCAGTTTTGCAAAAACATAATGGGTGATATCGTTTGGGTTTCCGGAAAATGCCTGTGTAATATTTTTTATACCATTGTCAACCAGAGCTTCGTTGAAATCAATGTCAGCGAGAACCGTAAAAAGCACTGCATCATTTTTTTGAACTCGGGCGCGTGACACAGCTTCCTTTTTTGCGAGCTGAAGCATGTCTTTTTTGAGTTTCTTCAGTTTTGGATCATGATTCTTTGCGTTGATTTCACATTTCAGAAGTTCAGCGTAAGCTTCGGTGTACATCTTAGCGTCAAGAAACTTCTTAAGTGAAGAGTAATCAGGTGAAGTCTGTGCAAAAAGTTTTGTCTGCACAAATAAAAGAAAAAAAACCAAAACCGCCGAAACGATTATTCGCTTCGACAGCCTAATATTTACAAAATATCTGTTTTCCATTCTAAGAAACCAAATCCTTCAATCCTGTCTTAAATTCCGTGGTTATAAATCTCTCAAACCCAAACCAAAACTGCCTATATTTCAGTGAAATTCCGTGGTTAAAAATCAGCCCATCTGTTTTCCGCATGATTGACAATAGTAGTCTGTGCTCTTGTTTGGAGTCGAACAATGTGGACACGAAATGTCTCCCTGTACATCACCGGAATCTGTTTGAGTAACATTCTGTTTTTGAACCGGCGCTGCTTTGGCATTTCTTTCAATAAGTTTGTTTGCTTCAGTAAGACCCTTCTGGAAAGCAACATTATACGGATTTTCCGAGAGGAAGGATCTGTATATTTCAACCAGTACTGGAAGTTCATTCTTTTGATTATAGGCTTCTCTCAAAAGGGTATGAACCATTTCATTATTGACGTCAAGTGAAAGAACCTGCTCACATGCTTTAAGACATGATTCGACATCTTTGAGTTTAAGATGCATTTTTCCGATACCCAGAAGAAATTCCGGTTCCGGTTTCATTGTAGCCATCATAGATTGAAAGACTTTCATTGCAGTAGCGTCGGTTCGGCCTTTCTGCAGGTAAAATCGACCCAGAACCTTCAGCAATTCCGGGTGTGTGGGCTCGGTTTCAAGCCATCTTTCAAGAATTTCAATGCCTTCATTTGTATGAGCTTTCTGGGAAATATAATGCTGACCTAGTAGAGCGACAAGTGCATTGTTTTTCTTCTCTGTTTTGTACAAAGCCAGAAGTTCCGGCAGGCTTTCAGGTGAAAGCATTCTTCTTCCAAGATATGCGAATCCAAGCCATTGATGGGTTTCAGGGTCGTTGGGAGTTATTGCAAGAAGGTGTTTACATTCTCCAATTGCCTTGTCGTAAGCCGCAGTTTTAAGATATGCCTGTGCAAGTAATCTTGATATTACTCCGCCGTCATATTGAGTAATATTGGGCAGTCTCTTTATACGGTTGAGCTCATCGATGCACTCTTTGTGCATTTGTTTTGCAAGATAACTTTTTGATCTTCTGATTGCTTCATTTTTTCTGTATTCAGGAAGGTTTTGAAAAATGACCCACGCGGTAAAAAGAAGCAGCAGAACGATAGCCACTGGAATTACAACTGGTCCCCAGGCAAATGCTGTGGCACGGGCAAGAACGTCATCAATTCCAGGATATTCAGGATCGGCGTCTTTTATCTCTTTAAGGATTTTATATGCTGTCGCATTCTCACCTTCGTCCAGGAGTATGTTTCCGAGGACGAATCTGGAACGGTTGTTTTCGGGCTGTCTGTTAATTGATTTGTGTGCAAGTTCTCTTGCTTTTTCCTTCTCGCCTTTTTTCCAGTAGCAGTAAGCCAGGAAGCTGTGCATCTGAATATCATAGTCAGCGGGAAGAAGTTCAAGATATTTTATGCATTCTTCCCATTCCTGATTTTTATAAGCATCTACACCTTTTTCCCAGGTTTCTTTGCTTTTATCTACTGCATCCATCTTTTCAAGATCTGGTTGAATTTCTGCTTTCAGCTTGGTAAGCGTGCTGTCCATTTCAATTACGGTCATTGCTTTGTTGTATGCTGATCGGGCCTCTTTGAAATTGCTTCCACTGGAAAATTTTTTCCCCTGGCGAATGAACGAGTCTGCCAGGCCAGCCAATCCGGATAAATTTCTTGGAAGAGGTTCTGCAATGCCGAGTTTGGCCTGATACTGTTTTTCGTAAGCGATTGATTTATTCAAGAGAGCTTTTGCTTCAGTGTTTTTATCGTCTGCAACAACAATTGCTTCAAGAAAATCTCTAGCCTGCAGCCATTTATTTTCTGCAGCAAGTTTTTTTGCTTCAATAAAAAGATCTTTGCCTTCTGCTTTGGAAGTAAGCATTTCCTTTTCAGCAAGAAGTTCTTCATTTGTCGGATCGATAGCAAGTCCCATTTCAATCTGTTCAAGTGCCTGATTGTTTTCTGATTCTGCCATAAGGCGTTTTGCGTTTCTGAGATATCCTTCGGTCTCTTTATTCAGAGCTGCTTTAATGTCACTAAGGATAGTCTTTGCTGAGCCCTGATCGGGAATTGGAAAGCTTGAAGCTTTTTCAGCGTGGATTTTAGCATTTTTGTAATCGTTTTCTGCCAATTCAAGTTTTGACAGAATAAGGAGAATTTGTCCAAGGGCTGGAGAAGAATACTCGGAAATGGATTTTACGTTTTTTTCAGCTATGCCCTTGGCAATTTTTTTTGCACCTTCATTATCACCGGCCTTCTGCTTATCCTGGATCAATTCAAGAGCTGCGTCGAAGTCCTGCGGTGAAAGTTCAACAATCTTTGCTCTCAGGGATTTTGCTTCAGTAAGGTTTCCGGCCTCTATTGCTTTCTGAATATCTTCTTTCAAACAAACAATCCAGGCATCTCTGTATGTCTGATTGCCTGGTTCAAGTTCAAAAGCAATTTTCAATTGCCTCTTGCTGTCATCATACTTTTTTACAAGTTTGAGAAGCTTTGCAGCGTTGTAATGAGGCTCTGCCCAGTTTGGGTCGAGTTTCATTGCTTTCAGAAGCGCATCTCTTGCATCCTGAAAATTACCCAGCCCGATGGCTTTTACACCTTCTTCGTTAAGCTGTTTGGCATCCTGTGCCAGTAGTGAGGGAGCTGAAAAAAATAACACAATCAGAAATATCGACACTGAAGCAATTATGCCTCGAGATTTTGCAAGAATCCAATCTAATCGTTTCATCAGATCACCTCATAGTGTATTGAAAAAGCATGTGTTAGAAAAGGGGGCAGAATTGCCCCCTTTCGATTGTCCGCATTCAGATTATTTCTTTCCGTCTACCAGTGGAAGAAATACATTGGCTGATTTAAGAATGTCAACAGCTCTCTGAAGTTGCGTATCATATTTATTAATGACGTAATACTGAATACTTCCCTTTGTAAAACTGTCCGGGGGTTCGATGAAACCGCTCAGACTTGCAACTTCGGCTGTTGAAGATGCAGGTTCAGCTGAAACAGTGGTGTCATCATTTGAAGCATCAGCTTCTGGTTCGAGCTGCTTTACTGGTGCGGCTGATGAAGCCGGTGATGAAGGTGATGCAATTGTCGATGTCGGAGTGGCTGTTGATTCAACCGCTGTGCCTGAAGCTGTGCCGGTTGCTTTTTTTGATTCATCGTGAGCGCGCTTTTCTTCATCTTCAATTGTTTTCACAATTTCCTGACGCTCAGCGTCTGAAATTCTTGGAAGATCAACTTCAATGTCTGGTTCTATTCCCTTTTTATGAATATTGACTCCGCTTGGAGTGTAATAAAGAGCTGTAGTCAAAGCCATTGCTGATCCATCGTTGAGGGAAATAACAGTTTGAACTGAACCTTTTCCGAATGTTTTCTTGCCCAGAAGAATTCCACGTTTGCTGTCTTTTACTGCGCCAGCAACGATTTCGGAAGCAGAGGCTGATCCTTCATTGATCAGTATTATAAGAGGAAGAAGCGGATGCGACTGGAAAAATGAGCTGTATGTATTTTTTTCGCCATCCCGGCCCTTGATTGAAACAATGTCACCTTTGGGAATAAACTTTCTTCCGACTTCAACTGCCGCAGTCAGAAGTCCGCCCGGGTTATTGCGCAAGTCAAGAATGATAGCTGTTACTTTGTGCTTTTCAAGTGCTATCATAGCCTTCTCAAGGTCTTCTGAACTTGTCTGGATAAACTGTGTAAGTCTTATGTAGCCAATGTCAGGCTTAACAACCCAGTATTTAACGCTGGGTATTTTTATGACTTCCCTGACAAGAGTGTAATCTTTTGTCGATTTTTCACCTTCGCGAAGAACTGTAATAGTAACTTTGCTTCCCTCAGGACCTCTCAGAAGTTTAACTGCATCATGAAGTGCAATGTCAGTTACGTCTTTTCCGTCTATTTTTAGAATTGAGTCTCCGGCTTTAATTCCGGCTCTGAAAGCTGGTGTGTCTTCTATTGGAGAAATTACTGTCAGCAATTTACCTTTTATTGTTATGACGATTCCAAGACCACCAAATTCACCCTGAGTTTCTGTTTGCATTTCCTTGAAAGATTTGGGTTCCATGAAACGGCTATATGGATCATCGAGGGTTTTAAGAATACCTTCTATGGCGCCATAGATCAATTTTTGTTCATCAATGTTTTCTTCAACATAATCAGATTTGATTATATCCATTACTTTTCTGATCAAATCAAGAGATTTGAAATAAGAAAGATTAGTTGATGATGCAGAAACCGTTTGCAGCGATGCAGAGAATAACATAGAAACAGCGAAAACCGCTGGTAACACCTTTTTGAAAAAAGATCTGGTCATCCGACGCGCTCCTTGTTAACCAATAGTTACAGACGAATTGAATTCTAACATATTTTATTGTTCTCAGTCGAGTTTCTTGCAACAGTTTTCTTAGAACAAAATAAAATCAAAAACTTCCCACTAACACTTAAATCAGGGTTTGGGAAGGAGTTTATATGGGTTCTGACGTCGTCCGGACATTCTTATTTCAAAGTGCAGCGTGATATTTTCGGTTCCATTAATGCATCCGATCTGGTCTTCTGCTTCAACAGTCTGCCCAAGCCCGACCCATGTCTCATCAAGACGGCCGTAGACTGTAGAATAGCCTTTTGAATGTCCGAGAATAATCACATTTCCGAATTCGCCCATGGGTCCTTTGAACAGGACTTTTCCCTTTGCTGCTGCTTTGACTTCAGCTGGTTGATTCAGCTTGATTTCAAGAGCATTCAGACTTGATTTATTTTCATCTTTGAATTCAAGTCCTTCAAGATTTGCAACTGGCCAGATGAACCGAATCTCTTCAGAGGCATTCTCTTTTGGCGGAACATCCGGAGTATTCTTTGATTTAGATTGCTTTTTCGGGTTTTCCGATTCGGTTGTTCGCTGCTGTTCAATTTTTGCGATTTCTTTTTCAAGAATATCAGACGATGCTCTGATTTTTTCCTGACGTTTGAGGAAAAGTTTTTTCTCAAGAACAAGGGTTTTCAACATTGCCAGCAGTTGTGAAGTCTGCAATGCAAGTTCGTCACGTGTGACTCTGTATTGCTCAGAAAGGGATTTCAGATTTTGCTTTCTCTCTTCAAGTGCAATTACATTTTTTCTGATTTTTTCGAGGTTATCTGCAAGTCTTTTTAATAATCTTCTGTCCTGATCAAGGAAAAAACGCATGTAATTGTATTTTGTAAGAAATGATTGAGCGTTCTGTGCTGAAAAAATATCCGATATCATTGAAGCCTGTCTGGTTTTGTGAAGTTTTATAAGCTTTTCTTTAAGATGCAAAAAGGCTTCCTCTGTCTTTTGTTTGAGGGAAGTGGTTTCATTTGAGGCTTTCTCAATCAGCAGATTGATTTCTGCAGATTCACTTGCCAGACTTGCAAGATTTTCCTGATGTGTCTGATATTGTTTTTTAGCTTTTGAAATTTTTTCTTCAAGTCTTTTCTGACTTAGAGTTGTGTCACGCAGTTTCAGATTCAGAAAATCTATCTGAACCTTCAGACTTCCGAGTTCTTCCTGAAGACTCTGGATTTGCTGCCCATCAACTTTGATCTTTTCATCTTTAGTTGGTTTTTTCTCAGAGTCCAACGAAAAAAGGGGAGGTGAAAATATCAGCAGCAAAGCCAATCCGGATAGTGAATATAAATTATTTAGCTGCATTTTTTGAAAACTGTGAAAGATCTTTCAATGAAAAGAGACTCCCTGAAATACCAAGGATAATTCCAATCATGAAAAGCTTTGCAAAGATCTTCCAAAGTTGTGTTGAGTCAATGTCCATTGAGAAAAATGGTACAAGCAGCGCAATTCTTGCAGCAATAAATTTGTACGAAACGAGAAGAAGTATGAGTGATGCAAAGGCACCTAATATGCCCTGGATCAAACCTTCAATTAAAAAGGGCATCCTGATAAACCAGTTTGTAGCACCTACAAGACGCATGATTATTATTTCTTCTTTTCTCAGGAAAAGGGTAAGAGAAATAGTGTTGTACACAATGAAAAAAGAGGCCAGTCCAAGGAAGATTGTTACCAGAAGAGTTCCCATCCAGAACAGGTCGCTGATACCTTTGAATCGCCTTACCGCTTCTTCTCCATATTGTACACTTTCTATTCCGCTGATAGCTTTGATTTTTTTTGTTGTTTCATCAATAAGTTTGTCTGATTTAACTTTCAAACGCATTGAGTAGGGAAGGGGATTTTCTGATTCTACCTGTGCAAAAAGTTTCTGATCTTCTTTATCAAGAAACAGGTCTGCCAGTGCCTCAGCAGGAGAAATTATGACACATTCGGCTACATTTTCGAGCCCTGATAAAGCTCCGGCAATTCGCTGTATATCATTATCGGGAAGACCGTGGTTGCAGAATGCAGTGATCATTGTTTCATTCTGAAGGCGCTTGAGAAAAGATTCCAGATGAAGTGATGCTAGAAAAAATGAACCGATGAGCAACAGAGAGACAGCTATTGATGAAACAGTTACACCTGTCATGAGAATAGCTCTGCGGCAGTTTGTAATAGCTTCGCGAAAAAAATACAGTCCGTTTGCAATAATCATCAGTTTATACCTGGTTTCAATGAAATGTTATTTGTATCGTATTATAGCCTGAATGCGGGCGTCCCGCCAGCAGAATTAACACCGCGTATTACACCCGATGGCGCGTCTGCGCCCCAGATAGAATATTATTCGTAAGCGTAAGTGCCATTTACTTCATCTTTAACGATCTTTCCTTCAACAAGAGCTACTACTCTTTTTCTCAGCTTGTTTACCAGATAGTGATTGTGCGTAGCCATAATTATTGTTGTACCTTTGGCATTAATTTCCATGAACAACTGCATAATTTCAAGAGAAATCATCGGATCAAGGTTTCCGGTCGGTTCGTCGGTTATGAGAATAAGCGGATTGTTTACAATGGCTCGGGCAATACATACTCTCTGCTGCTCGCCGCCTGAAAGTTCGTCAGGATACATGCGTCTTTTATGAGACAAGCCAACCTGTTCCAGAACTTCCTGAACTCGTGAATTTATCTTATCTTCTGAAGCACCCAGGACGCGAAGGCTGAATCCAACGTTTTCTGCAACTGTGCGCCGTTTCAAGAGCTGGAAATCCTGAAGTACTATTCCCATATTTCTTCGCAGGAATGGGACACGTGTGTCTGCCATGCTTACGATGTCTTTTCCATCCACGAAGATTTTTCCCTCTGTTGGCATATCCTCTCTGAACAGCAGTTTCAGAAAAGTGCTTTTTCCTGCTCCGCTTGGCCCAACGAGGAACATAAAATCACCCGCTTCAACACTCAGACTGATGTTGGAGAGGGCTCTTACTCCGTTAGAATAAATTTTTGTTACATTCTGAATTTTTATCATAGGTGCCTTATAATCTTATCATTCCTATTTCACTAAACTAATCGACCTAACCAGAAAATTAACTTAATACAAACTCAAAACCACCAAATAAAACCACCCAAACCACGGAAAAATATGAAAAGAGAAGAAAGGAAAGGAAAAGATTTTACCACGGAATACACGGAATACACGGAATTTCAAGATTCAAGATTGTTTGATATTTTTTCACAACGATACAGTTTGGCAAACATTTCCCAGTCGTTATATAAAAAGAGGGCCTGGTTACTAATTTCCGCAATTCTTTATTAAGGGGTCATTTATATTTTGTCATTTCGGCCTAAGGGAGAAATCTCGCATTTACGGAGATCTCTCACATGCCAATTTGTCAACTTTTTAAGATTTTGCATACTAATACCACCAAACCTTAAACGATACTCTTTCCAATCTTCCCATCTTTTGGTCACTTATTCCGTGAATTCCGTGTATTCCGTGGTTAGCTCTTAATCTTTCCATCTTTTCAATCTTTTGGTCACTTAAATCTGCGAAATCTGCGGACAGCTTTCAATCTTTATCTTTATCTTTTAATCTGCGGACAAAGCTCAAAGTTGAATTGTAACGTTTTTTATATCAGCTGACGATATCTATTAGATAGGGTGAATTAGTTTTGATACCAGGCACTACAAAACTGTTTTCTGGAGAGTGGCGAATGATTTTTGAACTGTTGAAACTTTGCTATGAGAAAGGTGCATCAGACCTTCATTTTAAAGTTGGGTATCCACCTGTTCTCAGAATTGATGGCAGTATGATCCCAATGAAAAAAATGCCTGTCATCACTGAAATCGATTTCGACGCAATGCTGGAGGCTATTCTTGATGACTATCAACTGGTCAAATTCAAGGAACATAACAAGCTTGATCTGGGTTATAGTTTCGTAAATACGCGCTTCAGAGTTAATCTTTTTTATGATTTCCATGGCGGGAACGCTGTTTTCCGAATGATCCCGTTTCAAAATCTTTCATTTGATGATATCGGGCTGCCGAAAGCTGGTAGAAACCTTATTGAGCATCTACATGGCCTGATTTTGATTACCGGAGCAACCGGTGCAGGAAAATCAACCACTCTTTCAGCATTAATTTCACACATTAACAATACCCGTAAGAAAAGCATTATTACAATAGAGGATCCAATAGAATACATATTTTCTGATAATCAGAGTCTTATCAGTCAGAGGCAGGTTGGAGTAGATTGCTCATCTTTCGAAGTTGGCATCAGAGGAGCGTTACAGACCGATGCAGATATAATTATGGTCGGAGAACTTCGTGGTACTGGAGCAGTTGAAATGACACTTATGGCTGCTGAAAGTGGAAAACTTGTTTTGGCAACGCTGCACAGCAATACGTCTATTCAGGCAATTGATCGATTTGTGAATCTGTTTCCTCTTGCTCAGCAGCCGCAGATAATGAGTCGCCTTTCAACGTCTCTGGTTGGAATTGTAACCCAGGCTTTGATTCCGAGAAAGATGGCAAAGGGAAGAATCGCAGCTTTCGAAGTTCTGGTAGCAACTTCAAATATCAGAAGTTTGATTGCAGATAATCGGATGCATATGATAAATTCTTATCAGGAGGCCGGCGGTGACACCGGCATGTGCACACTTGATCAGTCTCTTGCAATGCTTATTTCACAGGGAAAAGTAACAACAGATGAGGCCATGATAAGATCAACAAATCCGAATTTGTTGAAAAAACATCTTGATCAGCACTCTGCCTCTGATGAAACCGGAGGTAAACGTCAATGAAACCAAAAATTTTCAGATATTTTGACGAAGCATATCGCCTGAATGCTTCTGACTTAACTTTAAAAACCGGGGCACCTCCGACTTATCGAATTAACGGACATCTGGTTGCTTCAGAAGAAGAAGCACTTGTATCGCAGGAAATGTACGACATCTTTCTGCCTGTAATTGATACTCAAAAGCAGATTGCCCTGCGAAAAGATTTCGAAACCTTTTCCATGTTTCCATACAGAAAAAAATGGCGCATCAGATGCTATATATATCAGCAGCGTGACGGTTTGGCAGGAACATTCAGATTCCTTCCGACAACTGTTCCGACAATTAAAACTCTTGGGTTGCCGGAAACACTGGATATTCAGGCATGCAAGCCACGTGGTCTCTTTCTGGTAACGGGTCCGGCGGGGTCGGGTAAGTCTCATACCATTGCAGCTATGATTGATGCAATAAATTTCAGATTTGCACGTCATATTATTACAATGGAAAACCCGATTGATTTTATTTACAGTGCTAACCAGTCAATTTTTACCCAGATTGAGGTTGGAAAGCAGATTCCAACCTATCAGGAAGGATTAATAAATGCCTTGCGTGAAGACCCTGATGTTGTGATGATCGGGGAATTGAGGGATAGTAAGACTGTTGAAATGGCTCTTGTAGCAGCTGAGACAGGACATTTTGTCATTTCCACACTTCCGACACTTGGTATTCATCAGACACTGGAAAGACTCGAATCATTCTTTCCGGCAGATAAACAGGACGAAATGAGAGCGCAGATTTCAGTGAACCTGAATGGAATATTTTCACAGGTTCTTGTTCCAAAGATTTCCCATGAACAAAAGCCAAATGTGGCTTATGAACTTTGTCTGCTTAACCCTGCAATGCGTATGCTGATAAGAGATAAAAAATATAACCAGATCCACGCAGCCATGCTTATGGCAAAAAAAGATGGTTGTGTTAGTCTGAAAGATTCTCTTTCAAAGCTTTTGAGAGTAGAAAATGTAAATACTGATCTTGTCAAAGTAATGCTTCAGGAGATTATAGAATGAATAATGTACTAATGGAAAAAGTCGTAGAATTACAGAAGAGAGCATACACTCAACTTATCCCGATTATAGATAATTCTCCTGACAAAAGAATCAGTGTGCCGGTTTTGAAAACGCTTGCAAAAATTGGAATTCCTGAAGCACGGGAAAAAGTTTGTCAGTTTTTTTCGCAATATCCTGATGAAGAAGAATCTATCGAGGCAATATCAATTGCCGGTGGAGAACAGGCATTCAGCTTACTTCGGAAATTGCTTGACAGAAAAGATTCTCCGGTCAGAGATCTGATTGTGGAATGTATCGCAAAGTATAAAACACGCGAGAGTTTTGAGTGTCTGAAAGAATTACTTGGAGATTCTGACCGTGTTGTACGTTATCAGGCGATTGAAGGTTTGTTCCTTCATGGTGGACGTGAAAGTGCTCTTGCTCTGTGCAAATACATTTCAGACCCGGACGAATGGATATCAATGAATATCCTGAAAGTTATCTGCAAATTGAAAGAACACGAATCTGTAACTTTCCTCGTGGAAAGATTCAAACAGGATGATGATCTGAGAAGAAAAGCTCAGATGGTGAGTTTCCTCGCCAAATTTCGTTCTGTTACTCTTCTGAATGTTTTCGATGAAGGATTGAAAAGTCATGATCCGCGATTGAAGGCCAACTCTATTGAGGCAATCGGTGAACTTGAGCTTCCACAGAGGGAAATATCACAACGCATTACTCCATTTCTGCGTGATCCAAATAACCGTATCAGAGCCAACGCAATTCTTTCGATTGCTCGAAGTGAGTCTGAAACGGTAAAACCACAAATTCTCGAAATGGTGAAATCAGATGACATTCAGTTGAGACGCAGTGCTGCATATATACTTGGACAAATTTCACCTGTCGGCTATGAGGATTCTGCAAAATCACTTGCGTCTGATGAATCTGATGATGTCAGAAAACGCATGATACTTTCACTGAAGAAATTTCCGACCGATTTGGTAAAAAGCATAATTGAAAAGTGTATTCAGGATGAAAACGCGTGGATAAGAAAATTTTCTGTTGAGATGGCAATTGGATTTGATGAGTTTCCCTTTCAAAGCATTATTCAGCAGTTTAAAAAGGAAGATCGTATCCCTAATCTTCTTGCCTGCATGGACTTCTTTTCAAAACATCCAAATGATGAAGCTGTGAAGCTTATAAAAAACCATGTCAGAGATAAAAGGCCTGATGTGGTTTCCGGTGCATTGAAAGCTCTTGCCTCACTCCTGAAGCTTGATGGCTTAAGAGCCATTGCAAGGCTGATAGATTATCGTGAACCGAAAATCTTTAAAACGTTTACTGTCGAACACTTTTCTCTCGGCGGACTGGAGATTTTTGATTCAGTATTAAAAAAAGTAGTCAGTACAAAACCTTCCGAAAATATTACTCCATATTTATCAGCCCTTGAGGGGTGTCTCGAAATTCTTGAAAAGGGCGAAAATGTTCCGAAGCCTCTTTTTGAAAAGCTTAATCAGAAAATTCAGGTGATTGTTCCGGCGGTACCTGTTGTACCAACCGAAAAATCTGGTGAGATTTCAATTCGGTCAGCAGAATCAATAAAGCCTTCTCCCGAATCATCTGAATCAAAAGATGTCGCGATTGTGAAGGTAGCAGAAAGTGAATTGGAAAGCAAGCCTGAATCTAAATCTGAATCCTCTGAGAAAACTGTTGTTGAAATTGTTAAGAAACCAAAAGTTTCATCGACATACGTATCAGCATTGAAATTCTTTAACATTGGAAAATACAGGCAGGCGAAAAAAGCCTTTTTTGAAGCCCTTCAGGAAGATCCAGGATTGATAAAAGCCCATTATTACATTGGAGCGATGGCATGGGAAACCAAGGAAGTCGAGCAGGCACGGGAGTCTTTAACTCAATACCTCGCTTCTGAGCCGAATGATGTTAAAGCTTTAAGCATTATTACTAAAATTTATAAAAAAACCAGAGATTGGGCTAATTTGCGCAGAGCATGTGAAACAATCCTTCAAAACGCCAGAGAAGACGCAGAGAAGCTGATATTCAGAGCGAAAAGGGATCTGGGAGTTGCTCTGGCACACGAACAGAAATTTGTTGATGCTCAGACTCCGCTCGAAGATGCCTATCAGCTGAATCCAGATGATGAGGAAACTGTATACTATCTTGCAATGGCATGCTATAACCTTGGCAATTTCAGACGTGCAGAAAGTCTTGTACTTGAAGTTGTCAGAATACTTCCGAAAGACTCCCGACTTTATACGATGGTAAGATCGTTATACGATAAAATCTGTGAAAAACTCCCAGCTTCTGATGTTGATTTGTCGTCCGAGTCGCCCTCTGAGTCGCCCTCTGCTTCGAAAGAACCAGTTAATTTTAGTAAACTAATTGACAGTATTGATAAGGATGAATCAGTGGAATCAAAAGATTCAGAAGATTCGGAAAAGGATCCAGACTTGCCAGATCTGGGTAATCTGGATGATTCAGAAGATTCAGAAGAACCTAAGTAAAGCAAATCATGCCAAATGGGGGCATATTACCTTCGGGTTGGAGTGAGTGTTTTTATAAAACAATAGTGAAAGGTTGAAATGATGTGGCTTATTGTCAAATCTTCACATAAGAAGCTTTTCTGTCTTCTGTTGATGATCTTTGTTCTTGTACTCAGCGGATGTTCTATTATTAACGGTGGATCATCTGACGGAGATGCAGGCGGCCCGGGAATTGTCCCGGTTGACCACATTATTACCGGGAAAGTTCTCATACCAGAAAGTCTGCTTGCAGAAGACGCTGTCGATTCTTCTACTGATACGCTTACATCTACTGAAACACTTACTTCAACATCTACAGTTACATCTACTTCTACTTTTACTTCGACTTCGAACATTTCTTCCACGCTTACCATCACTTCGACATCAGTTGTTTCATCAACTGGTACTTCCGCTTCAACATCAGCTGAAATAAGGTTTTCTTCTGAAAAGGTCTCTGAGAAACTTGTTCCTGCGGAAAATGTTCAGATCTGGCTTGAAGATTATCCGTCAAAAACGGTTAAAACAGACTCAGAAGGTAAATTTATACTGTATGGAATACCTGCTGGTTCGTGGCGCCTGGTTGCAAAGCATTACAATAGCGTTTTCAAACAGACTGCCAAGGCTAGAACCAGTTATGTTTCGCTGGTGAAAACCTCAGAAATTTCTGATGTCGGTTCTATTACGCTTAAAATCGCCAGAAATGTAGTCTCCGGAATACTCAAAGACACCGATGGAGCACCTCAGCCCCGTGTGCCATTAACACTCTGGGGCGAGACTTTCTTCACTGATTCCAATGGATTTTTTGTTTCTCCGCCTTTGCCTGATGGAGTAGCCGAAGGTGAAATAAAGGTTCTTGCCAGCGGAGCATTCCAGCCTCAGACGTTGAATGTTCCTTTCGTTTCAGATATTCCGTCTGTTGCAGAATTCTTTCTGTATCGATATGATCAGACTGTTATAAATCATCCACCGCTTATCTCTCTTACGTCTCAGAATTCAGCCGGAAAAGCCACTAACAAGATCAATCCTTCTGAACAACTTACTCTGTCAGCAGTGGTTAGAGATCCTGATCAGACAGATTTGAGAGAAATAAAAATTGTCTGGAGTTGTACTGCCGGACAAATTTCGTCTGGTACAAATGAATATCAGATAATCTGGATTGCCCCTTCAGAAAAGGGAGTGGCAACAATTACAGTTGTTGTGTCTGACTTTTTTAACGGCACTTCATCAGTAAAATTGCCGGTTTTCTATGGCTTTGAAACTTATCCGGTCAATAGTCCGCCTGAAATTTCATTTAAACTGCCTTCAGATAAATCGCGGGTATATATCAATGAAGATTTTTCTATTGAAGCCAACGTCTCAGATGATGGAAAAATCGAATTGGTAGAACTTTTTATTGATGAACTGCCATATTCATCTATTGCAACGCCTCCATATATTTTTACAGCAAGATTTATCACTGAAGGTACTCATTTATTGAATATGCGTGCAACAGATAATTTCGGTGCAGTTGCATCTGCCGGTCCTCTTGAAATAATTGCAGAAAGCAGAATTATTCCTGTTCCGGAAGGCTTTTTACCAGCATCCGGCGCGACGAATATAGCTTCATCCACGCTGATTTCAGTTCTTTTCAACAGAGAGATGAATCGAAGTTCAATAAACATAAATTCATTTTCACTCAGAAAAATCAACGGTCAGAAGCTTCCCGGAATCATCAGCAATGAGAACGAAGGTAAAACATTCATTTTCACACCGGATTTACCTTTGCAGTATGCGACGGAATACTTCTGTACGCTCAGTAGTACAATAAAAGATCTCGAAGGAACAACCCTTTCAGAAAATGTTGAATGGAAATTTACTACGGCATCAGCTCCAGACCGTATTGCACCTTCCGTCATTTATGTTTCCCCTTTTAATGGTGAGATGAATGTTGAACCTAATGCTTCCATAACAATAAAATTCAGTGAGCCTGTCAGAGAATCTTCAATTGCTGGAAATCTGGTTTTGAAAATCGGCACAGAAACTCTTTCTATCAGTGTTTCAATGAATTCTCAAAAGACTCAGGCAATTATTGTACCTTCAGCATCATTGAATCATTCCCGCCAATATACTCTCACAGCCGGACCCGGAATAACTGATCTGGAAGGGAATGTAATGCTTTCGGTATTTTCTTCAATTTTTGAAACGGTTGCTAAGCCAGATGTTGTACCACCGTCGGTTGTGGCTGTAAAGCCTGAAAATGGTGCCGAACTCTTACCATTGAATACAAAAATTACAATTTCATTCAGCGAGCCGGTGATTCCAGAATCTCTTACCGGTAGCATTCTTCTTGCTTCTGGAAGCATCAGTGTCGCTGGATCCATTTCCATGAGCAGTGATAAACAAATAGCTACTTTTTCTCCGAATTCACCTCTTGCTTACAATTCCAGCTATACCGTAACCGTCAAATCAGGTGTTAATGATTTCAGCGGAAATTCTCTCATTTCAGATTATTCATCAGTGTTCTCAACTACTAATGTCCGAAGTTCAGAAAAAACCATAACTTCTTTCTCATTTCAGGGGTTAAAACCGCCTGCTAATGGCATAATCGATGAGAATTCATATTCTATTGTACTCAAAGTATCATCAGGTACCATTCAAAACCCCATTTCTCCGACAATTCTGCACACAGGAATCTCAGTCTCGCCTATGAGCGGCTCACCAGTAAAGTTCCTGACAGGCATTCCGGTTACTTATACTGTTACTGCGGAAAATGGTACCACAAAGAACTATTCAGTAAAAGTTGTTGAGTCTGTTGATATTTCAGCATCTGATACATGGATGAACGTTCCTGAAAACAGGATATATAATGTTTCCCCTGAAATGGAATACAGTTTGAACGACGGTTCATCATGGAATGCCATTAATTCCTGGATAGCTCAGGTATCATTTACTGTTAATGATACAGTATGGGTGCGGAAAGCCGGAAATGATTCAACAAAAATTAAAATTGGAACGGTGAAAAGTCTGAGCGGTTCTGATTTAGTCGCAGGAAATAATCTTAACATCGGAAAATTATACACCGGTAATTCGTGGGAAGATTTCTTCAATGGCTCACCAAATGAAGAAATGAAACTGAAATATACATTCAGAAATATTGGCAGTCAGGCAGGTTACAGCGCTGATAATAAAATCAGATTCTATATTTCTACAGACCGCTCAATTTCAGCAACCGACACTGCTATTGCCGAATTGTCATTTCCGTATGAATGTCCAGTTGGAGAGGTTTATGCCGGTTATGTTGATTTTAAAGTACCTGTAAATTTATCACCAGGAAAATATTTTGTCGGTGCCGCTGTTGATTGTGATAATTCTGTTGCTGAAGTGAACGATGAAAATAATTTTACTCTTCCTGGAAATATGGTAGAGTTTACAATTAAAGATTCTACACCAATTCTGTCACAGGGAGCTTTTAAAATAGTAAATTCATGGGGAAAGTCAGGCGAATGGGAGAAGAAAACTCCTTACGATGGCCACTACTGGATAACTTACGGGGTTATGAAAAAGCAGGAAATGTATGTCAGATATTTTTATAATGATTTCAATCATGCGTATCAGCCTACAGTTCTTCTTCTTGTAAAGCCGGTTCATCAGAAACGCGATGAATGCCTTATAACTGTTGGTCTGGGTCCGGTCAATTCTCCAGTAAAAACAAAAGAACTGCAGAGCCGAGTTGGGACAATGCTCACAAGTGGTGGGTACTCATTTCCTGATAATGTAATAGCACTCGATATCTCGGAATTCGCTTCGGCAATTAATGACTATGATCTTTTTATCCAGGTTAATAATACCGGAAATTCCAGTGGAAATATTGCCAGTTTTGCGGTTGAATATTATTATGATTACGAAAAAATACCTTTCAGAAGAGTATCAGGAAGCATTGGTCCTTTTACTGCAAATCAGAAAACCGAATTTACGGCATCTACAAAAGGTTCGCTGACCCGTGAAGAATTGCGCTGGATTGTACCTCTTCCTCGAAGAGCACCGCAAAGCTCTTTTGAAGAGAATTATCCTTCAGATGATGAACTTCAGAAAGATATCGAATCTGCAGGCGTTTTCGACTCGTCCAAAAAAAATGATGCTGTTTTTGCAGGGAAGTTTGGAACCGGATTTATTCCTCCAAATCGTGAACAGTGGGGAAAAATGAAAAAACTGTATTCATACTCCAGCAGAAAATTGCGTGGTACTCTTCCAGATTTTGTTGATAACTCAAATACGGTCTATTTTCCGCCGATTGGAAATCAGGGGACAAAGAATTCCTGTACAACATGGTCGATGGTATACTATATTCACACATACAATGAAGCCCGCGAACACAACTGGAATCTTTCCGGCACGTCATGGAGTAACTCTCTGAAACGCCCTGACAGCAATCTGGATAAAATTTTCAGTCCTGATTTTGTTTATCACCAGATCAATTCAGGCTTCGATGGTGGTTCCGAACAGGGTGAAGCTGGTTCACTACTCGCGCGTATTGGCGGGGCAACCTGGAATAGAATGCCGGTGAGTGAATACAACGTTACAAACTGGCCCTCAGAACCAGCCTGGAGGGAAGCAGCCAGATATCGCGCAAGAGAAGTAGGCGAAACTTCCTTTGATAAATATTCTTCGGGGTATCTTGTTATCAGGACTGATGATGATATAAATCTCCTGAAAGCTCTGATAAACGATGGATATTGTATCAGCACATCGGTAAAAGCCGGCGGGTTGACAGATTATGGAAATAATATGTACAAGATTATGACAGTCCAGGATGTTGCTTCTGATGAGACTGTTGGAAAGATGGAGCCAAACCATGCACAGACTATTGTTGGTTACCGAGAAGGGACTTCCTGGGATCAATTCAATCCCGATTAGATTTATTCTGTTATTATTTGCTTTTTTGATTATTTTTCAGGTTCATGCAGCTGCTGAGACTGAAAGTTTAATTAATGTCAGCAAATTGATTGAAAATGCAGAAAAGGGAAATCCAATTGCTCAGTTCAGCCTTGGTTGGATGTATTTTTCCGGGAAAGGTGTTGAAAAAGATCTTGACGAAGCTGAAAAATGGCTCACAAAATCATCAGATCAGGGATACAAACTTGCGACAATTGCACTTCGGGATTTGAATCTGGAACTTGGGAAGCTTCGTAATCCTCATGAAGCTGAAAAATATTTTCGGATGGCTGCTGAAAATGGTAATGCTGAAGCTCAGCTTGAAATTGGAAAGCTCACCCTTCCTGATCGGGGACTTGTTAAAGCAGAATATTCTGATCTCCGTAAAGCTGAAGATCCGAAAGAGTCATTGAAATGGCTGAAAATGTCCGCCATGCGCGGAAATCCAGAGGCATTGTTTCTTCTGGCAGTAATGTATGAAAATGGTGATGGTGTTGAAAAAAATCTTGCTGAAGCAGAAAAATACTATAAAAAAGCCGCCGATTCTGGACACAATGAAGCATTAAGAAAGCTATCTGATTTGATGCTTGATGACGTTGATTCCACTCAGAAAAATTTTGAAGAATCTGTGAAGCTGTTGCGGAAAGCAGCTGAAGGTGGTAACGTTAAAGCACAGTTCATGCTTGGAGAAATGTATTATTATGGCGAAAAGTTAGATCAAGACCTTCCTTTTGCTGCAATATGGTTCAGAAAGGCTGCAAATCAAAATCATTCACTTGCACAATTTCACCTTGGAATGATGTACGCGAATGGGAAGGGTGTTGAAAAAAATCTTGTACAAGCATATAAATGGTATTTGAAGTCAGCATCTGATAATGATAAAGCAACACTTGAAATTATCAGAATACTCGAAACCAGAATGACTCTCACCCAGCTTGCCGAAGCGAAAAAACTTTCTATGCAATAATTCGCAATAACACAGACAAGCCAAGACAAGCAAAGACAAGCAAAGACAAGCAATGACAAGACAAGATTTTTGTCCGCAGATTACGCAGATTGCGCAGATTTTCAAGGTTTTAGAAAGATTTTATTAAGGGAATGGCGTCGGGTGCAGGGGTGAGCTTAGTAATGCAAATCTTAATTAGGGGAGGCATTTATGGAGATCTCTTACATTCGATCGAGATGACAGCTCACCCAAAATTTAACAAGCAAATTTGACCCCTTATTTAAGATTTTGCATACTTGCTAGGATGCAATTGAGTAGGAACAAAATAAAGATTGAAAAATGCATAGGCGCAGAAAAAAATGAAAATTCTGTTTTTCTGAGCTTTTCTCAGCGCCTCTTTGTTTCTGCGTGAGTTCAATCTTTTGATTAGTAACATAGCAGCAGTGTCGATATTTAACTGAATTTCATAGGCAAATTTGGAGAGATGATATGGAACTGAAGAAAAAAATTGGACAATTATTTGTAATGGGCTGGCAGGGAATTGAACCAAATGAAGAATTTCTGGAAATGGTTCATGAATGGGGAATAGGCGGAGTGATAATATTCACCCGGAATATTGATGATCCTGTTGCTATTCCTGATGTTATAAGAAAGATAGATAAAGCATCTGGACAGAAAGTGTTTTCTTCTGTCGATCAGGAAGGTGGTCTTGTTTTACGTGTTTTATCAGGCGGAAGCCTTTTTCCCGGGGCGATGGCACTTGCTGCTTCAGGTGATAAAAATCTGACAGAAAGGGTTCACCATGCTCTTGCTCTTGAAATGAGAGCTCTCGGGCTTAACTGGAATCTTGCTCCGGTGCTCGATGTGAACTCACGGCAGAATCCTGGTATTGGTGCAAGATCTTTTGGAGATTCTCCTGACGATGTTGCATCTTTTGGAAGAGCCGCAATACGAGGTTTGCGTTCAGGTGGAGTGCTTGCCTGTGCCAAGCATTTTCCGGGAAAAGGTTCTGCAAAAATTGATTCTCACTTTTCATTGCCGGTAATTTCTTCCAGCCGTGAGGAATTGTTTGCATGCGATCTGAAGCCTTTTATTCATGCAATCGACGAAGGTGTTGATGCCATAATGACATCGCATGTATTTTTTCCAGCATTTGAATCAGCCCCAAACCTGCCCGGAACACTTTCAAAGGCAGTCTTGACGGGTCTTTTAAGAAAAGAACTTGGTTTTAAGGGTCTTCTTATTACAGATGATCTGGAAATGGGTGCAATAACTGAGGCTTATGGCGTACCTGAAGCATCCAGACTGTCATTTCTTGCCGGGTCAGATCTTTTATTGATCTGCCACGATCTGAAACGCCAGAAGAGTGCAATGGAGAAAATTCTTCATGAGGTTTCCAACTCTTCTGAAGCGGCAGAACGGTTGGAAGAAAGCCTTATTCGTATTGAATCTGCAAGAAAAAAGCTTAATTCAGGAATGCCCGATAAGTCCATTTTTGAGTTAAAAACCATGCATGCAGATTTGATACAGGAATCGCACAAAAAGTCAATACTTGTCAAAGAATATTCAGAAAAAATTCTTCCGATAAGCCGAAACTCATCATTCCTTGCAGTTTTTCCCGAAATTGCCATGTTGACTCCTGCTGAGGAGAACCTGCCAGATGGTGGAATGGCTTCAGTCTTCAAAAAACATTTTCCCAGATCGATTTCTTGCAGCTATAAGCCAAAGGATGACCATCAGCAGATTCTTGCTTCTATTGAGGGGCGCTTTGAAAAACTTGATGTTTCGCAGCCAGTAGTTATTTTTTCATACAATGCCCATTTGTTTCATTCTCAAAAAACGGCATTCGAAGCTATTGTACAAAAACGAAAGAATTGCATTCTTGTTGCAGTAAGAAATCCTTACGATGTCTCATTTATAAATTCTTTCCCAGTTTCAATAGCATCATTTGGATTCCGGACACCTTCAATTGAAGCAATCTGCGAAATGCTTTCAGGCTCTTTCACAGCCCGAAAAGGACCTTGGCCAGTGCACCTGTAGAAATATCTGCACTTTTAGTTGACGTTTCTTTTCAGTTGATATAAACTTTGGGGACTTACTAAAAACGTGGATGGAAAATCTTGGCTGAAAAGAAACCTGGTTTTACTCTTGTACTAGTTCTGGCGATTGTTGTAACTACTGGTACGTTTTTTCTGCAGGTGTACAAGTTGCACACACACAGCGATTCTGCTGTGTATTTCTTTATGCCACTGATTTTGAACCTTATAGCAGCAATCATGCTGGGTTTTGTTTTTGCCTGGTTTTATTATTTCTCTAAAAATGCTGAAAGAGCACGAAAGTTAATTCCTCTTACTGCTGTTGAATCCAGGAACAATGTTCAGAGCGGACCCGAGCAAAAATCTACGGCTGATCTTGAGCGCATATCCCAACTGCTTGCTTTTACAAATTATTCTGATGATCTGCTGAAACAGTTGAAAATGGCTTTTAATCTTGCGCATGAAGTGTTTTCAGAGACAGCGTTTCTTGTGTTTCTGAATGACAGAAATGGTTTGACCTTTCTCAGCGGATCAGCTAAAACAGGAGAACACAAGGGCGACATTCCTGCCGACTCAACAATAGTCAAAGACGCGTTGAATCTGATAAACAGTACTATTAATATATCCAAACTTGATGAGATGAAATGGAAGTCATTCGGTCTTCCATTGAAATCGCGCACTAAAGATGAGAATGTAATGATAATGCCCCTCCTGCTCTGGAACAGAATTCTGGGTCTTATCGTTTATTTGCGTGATTCAAGGAAGTTTTCATCAGAAGATGAAAAAAGTTTATGCAACATTTTCAATAGGCATCTGGCAAATTTTGTTGAAAACCACAATCTTTTTCGCGAAAAAATCCAGCAGGAACGCTTGCTGAAAGAGGTTGAAATCGCAAGAACGATTCAGATGGACTCTCTTCCAAAAGTATATGAACCTCCGAAAAATCTTAGTATTATGGGAGTCTGTCTTCCATGTTATGAAACTTCGGGAGATTATTATGATTTCATACGTCTCAGCGATGGAAGGTTCTACATTGTAATTGCTGACGTTTCCAGTAAGGGCCTTCCGGCAGCTATTTTTCTTTCTAAAATCCAGACTCTTGTCCGTGCAATGGCTGAGAAGTTTTATGATCCTGCTTCTTTTCTTTCCTTTCTTTCCTCGCATTTTTGCAGAGAGGGAATGTCGGTTCTTTACGCGACTATGTTTATCGTTCTTGTTGATCCGAGAACAGATAAGCTTGTGTGCTCAAATGCCGGTCACTGCAAACCGATTATTATTAAAGCCGATCGCTCTGAAACACAATATATTGAATTTAACAGCGGTATTCCGCTTGGTTTATTTGAATGTGAAGCTGATGAATATAAGAATCTTGAAATTAAGCTTGAAAAGGGTGACTCTGTTTTATTATACTCTGATGGTCTATCCGAACTTGCCGGACCGTCAAGGAAGAGAATGAGTGCTGATTTACTCAAAACTATGCTGCTTGAGAGTGATAATTCATCACCGGAAAAATTTATCGGATGGTTGCGTGATCAGATCGATCTCTTCAGGGAGGGAGTTCCTTTTGAAGATGATCTGACGCTCGTATATATGCTCGCGGAGAACTGACTTGGAACAGGAAAATCTTGATATTTACGAAAAATTTGTGTTTTTCAGTGAAAAAAAGGAAAGAGAAACATTTCCGTTTGTAATGTCATTACTTTTGACTCTTCAGCTTTCGGAGATAAATATCATTTATTCCGACAGACCCGATGAGAGTTATTATAACTTTAATGATCGTACAAAAAAGATTCTTTTGAGCCTCGAAGGTGTTTCACGTATTGAAAGAATTAACGGAATGTTTGAAGATGGCGGATGTTTTGAAATGAAATGTGGTGCCTTTACTGTAGCAATTCCATCGGAACAGTACAACTTTGAAGTTGTTGATTCAATGAGAAAGCTTTTGTCTCCACTTTTCCCGCTATGTATATTCAGGAATCCATTTATATGGGGAGCTGATATATATCAGACCTATGAAAGAGACCGATTCTTTGAAACAAGAGCTTATATCTCCAAAAGTAAGCATCTTGAAGAACCGGAAATTGATATTTTCAGGCGTGACGAAGGAATTATATATAAAATTCGGTTTCATCTGAATATCTCACATGAGACCGACGATGGAATAAAGTTTCTGCATCAGATTTTTTGCGAACTTCTTGAAAATCTTGGAAAGCGTTCTTATGAATCTATGGAAGTACTGCATTTATATTGTTCTGACAGGTCTTCGTTTCGAGGTCTTTCCCCGAGGACCAAGCTTGGCCACAAAATCAAACTTATGCTGTTTGACCGGTAGATGACAGTGGCAGATTATATTGATCAGAACCTTCTGGACCAGGTTGAAAAAGTTGCTAAAGAACACCTTGTGGCGTCTCCTTTTGATCACCAGATACTTTTTCAACTTGGAAATGTCTACTATCTGAAAGGTGAATTCCAGCTTGCGTTTGATTGTTTTCTGAAAGCTGTAAATCTTTCACCGGTTCATGCTTCATACTCAATAAATCTTGGACATTCTCTGAGAAAGCTCGGAGAAACCGATCAGGCAATTGATTCATATCAGTCGGTTTTGGTTACTAATCCGAGATTTGCTGATGCTCATTTTTATGTTGGACTGCTTCATTTCGAAAATAGAAAATTTGACCATGCTTTTTCAAGTTTTAATCAGGCTTTGCTTGTAAATCCGAAATATATTGCACCTCGTTACTATCTCGGACGCCTCCTTGAGGACAATGGAGAATTCAGGCAGGCCATGAATGAATACAGAAGAGTAATCGAATATGGTCTCGGAAAAAAGATTCTCGAAGAGCGTGTTACTGTAAACTGCGGATCAGTTTTTTCTGATGCCGGTTTGCTGGAAGATGCCGAAAAATATTACAGGAAACTTCTCAGAGAACACCCAGATTATGCTGATTTACATTATCAGCTTGGTATTGTACTGAAAAAAATGGGAAAAACCGATGAAGCAATGGAAGAATTCCATTTCGCAATAAAACTCAACCCTCAATACATGGAAGCCAGAAGAAAATACTGGGAAACCGCAAGATAGTACAAGGTCGCTTGATTGTTATGCTAAATCATAACATGTTTATACCATAAAAAGCCAGCGGAGAGCACAAAGTGCTCGACCGCGGGGAGTGAGACGGTCGAACTTGTTCGACCGGCAAGAAGGGGCGCGTGCCCCCTCTTAAAAAAGCGGAGAGCACAAAGTGCTCGACCGCGGGGAGTGAGACGGTCGAACTTGTTCGACCGGCAAGAGGGGGCGCGTGCCCCCTCTCTAAAAAGTATGTTCAAACGAAAAAAGATTGGTGAAATGCTCATTGAAGCTGGGCATATCACAGACAAAGAGCTGAATATCGGACTTGCCGAGCAGAAGAAACGCGCCAAGCGTATCGGGCAGGTTCTGATTGAACTTGGCTATCTGACAGAAGAAAAACTCCTTCCCATTCTTGGAAAACAGCTGAAAGTTCCTTTTTTCGACCTGACAAAAACCGACATCAAACCAGATGTTCTGCAATATGTACCTGAAAAAATCGCCCGCAAACATTTTATTGTACCTATTTCATTCGATGGTAAAACCCTTATGGTCGGAATGTCCGATCCGCTGGATGTTTTCATTATCGATGAAATTCAATTTCAGAATGATTGTGAAGTTGTCAGATGCATCTGCTCAGAAAATCAGATCAACGAAACTATTGATAAACTCTACGTTGCCGGAGCCATGGCAGAGGCACTTGACCAACTTGGTATTGAAGGAGCTGGAAGCACAGATTCCGATGGTGTGAAAAAAGCATCTGAAGATTCACCGCTGATTAAAATGGTTAATACCATTTTTAACCAGGCAGTACAAAAAGGAGCTTCGGATATTCATATTGAGCCGGACGAAGGCGAACTCAGAATACGTTATCGAATAGATGGCACTCTTATTATTGCAATGACACTTCAGCTTGAAGCTCAGGCTTCTATTGTATCAAGAATAAAAATTCTTTCGGGAATGGATATTTCCGAAAAACGACTTCCGCAGGATGGAAGAATTCAGATGGTAATTCTGGATAAACAGATTGATTTTCGTGTTAATACGATTCCGGTACAATTTGGGGAAAAAGTCTGTCTTCGAATTCTTGATAAATCAAATGTCATTGTAAATGTTGATGACATGGGATTTACGCCTGAAAATGCCAGACTTATGAAGAAAGCGATCAATTCTCCAAATGGCATTGTTCTGGTTACGGGTCCGACTGGTTCTGGAAAGACAACCACTCTGTATGCCTGCTTGAATGCTATCAGAGGACCCGATATAAATATTTGTACAGTTGAAAACCCGGTTGAGTACAGAATCAAGTTAATTAATCAGGTGCAGGTCAGATCAGAAATTAATCTTGATTTTGCAACCGTTCTGAGAGCTTTTCTGCGACAGGATCCGGATGTAATAATGGTTGGTGAGATCCGCGATCGTGAAACAGCAGGTATTGCAATTGAAGCTGCATTGACTGGACACCTTGTTTTTGCAACTCTTCACACCAATGATGCACCTTCAACTCCGACAAGACTTATAGACATGGGAATAGAACCATTTCTGGTGGCCGGTGCAATATTATGTGTAGCTTCTCAGCGTCTTGCACGAAGAGTATGCAAATTCTGCAAGGAAGAAGATAAAACTATCACTCCGGAAATAATTACTGATTTCGAGCTTAAACCCGAAATGATTGAGCATAAGTTTTTCAGGGGAAAAGGCTGTGAAAAATGTGCCAACAGTGGATACAAAGGGCGAATTGGTATTCACGAAGTCATGTTTTCATGCGAGGAAGTCAGACGTCTTGTTGTAGCTAAAGCACAGAACGACGATATCTCTGCAGCTGCGCGAAAAAATGGAATGAAAACTCTGAGGGATGATGCAATTCTCAAATGGACTCAGGGACATACAACCCCGGAAGAAGTAATCGCCCTCTCCCGTTCAGACTGACATAAATAAATGTATTGTGCAGAATTTAATTTATTAATGCGGTTAGAGCATGGTAAAACGATGAAGTGCGGGCTGCCACGATGAAGCGAAAAGCACATGCATGTTGCAAAATACACAAAAACTTAAGTAAGGGGACAAATTTGTATGTTAACTTTGTGGTCAGCTGTCATCTCGAACGAATGTGAGAGATCTGATATAAGCGAGATTTCTCCCTTCGGTCGAAATGACCTAATTGTAATTCTGGATCATAAATGACCTCTTTATTTAGGTTTGCTGTACTAAGAAGCGAATAGCACAAAATGCAGGCATGGTGCTATGAAGCGGATAGCACAAAGCGCAGGCATGGTGCAGAAAAGCGGAGGGCACAAAGTGCCCGACCGCGGGGAGTGAGACGGTCGAACTTGTTCGACCGGCGAGAGGGGGCGCGTGCCCCCTCTCTAAAAAGGAGCTATTTTTGCCAAAATACGATTGTCAGATAAGAAATTCAAAAGGTGAAATAACCAAAGCACAGATCGAAGCATCAGATCTGGGGCAGCTTGCTACTATCCTTTCTGAAAGAAACCTTGTTCTGGTAAAGGCGTCTGCAGTTGGCGAAAGCTCCTTTAATCTGGCAAAATATTTCGGTGGCAGTGTTTCGCAGAAAGATCTCATGGTTTTCACAGTTCAGCTCTCAACACTTATTGGGGCATCCATTTCGCTTTCTGAGGCGATGGGAATTCTTACAGATCAGACGGAAAATCCAGCTTTAAAAATTATTCTTGAAGCGGTGTTGAAAGATTTGCGTTCAGGTATTTCTTTCGCAAAGGCACTGAAGAAGCATCCCAAGGTTTTCAACAGTATTTATTGTAACATGATTGAAGCTGGCGAAGCTGGCGGTATTCTTGACACTGTTCTGATAAGGCTTGCAACTTTTGCTGAAGCAGACTCAAAAATGCGCGCCAAAATTAAGGGCGCGGTAACTCTTCCGCTTGTTCAGTTAATAATGGCAACCGGGTGCGTAATTTTTCTTCTGGTAAAAATCTTCCCGAATTTTACTAAAATGTTTAAGAAAATGAAAGCAGAATTGCCTCCTATTACGAAGCTTCTGATCTTTCTTTCCGATGCTCTAAGAGAGAACTATATTATTATAGCAGGCGGTACAATTGGAATTGTGGGTGCTGTATGGTATTTCAGCCGGACGGCCTATGGAGCGAGCCTTATTGATAAAGTTCTTGTCACGGCACCTTTGGTCGGAAATCTTGTACAGAAAATAGCGATTTCGCGTTTTTCCCGCACTCTTTCTTCGCTTCTTTCAGCTGGTGTGGCTATTCTTTCGGCACTTAAAATTACTGGTTCTGTAATGGGAAATAAAGCGCTTGAAAGTGTTGTTGAGCAGATGGCTATGGGAGTCCAGCAGGGAAAAGGACTTGCGGGTGCAATAAAGGGAAATGCCCTGTTTCCACCGATGGTCGCAAAAATGATGGAAGTTGGCGAAAACACAGGTAATCTTGATAAAATGCTTACAAAAATTGCAGATTTTTATGATCTGGAAGTTTCTGAACTGATAGAAACTCTTACTGCTGCTATGACTCCGATATTGACTGTAGTTATGGGTGGTGTCATCGGCGGAATTGCACTTTCTGTTTTTATGCCGCTTTTTTCAATAGTACAACAGATGAAATAGCGGAAGAGAAAGATATTAACCACGGAATAACGCGGAACATCACGGAAAAAGCCAGGAAGACCACGGAACAAGAAGTTTTTTTGCTTTGAAGAATACTTCTGCTGTCATTTCGACCATATTAACGCCAGAGTGATGATAGTGGCGACAATGCCCCTTTTCTTGGTCGTGGGTAAAGTTTTCTGAATAAATACGTAAACTATTCTTCTTAAAAGTGAAAATTCGTTCTATTCCGTGGTTTTCCGTGTATTTCCGTGGTTAAAAATCAGTTTCTTTTTTAAACGGTCGCGCTATACCTTTTTTGGGATTCTATTTTTTCATTTCCGCTTGGGGAGATCGATGGCGTTGGATAAAATCAGCCCCGGGTATTCAGCATTGAATGAAGAAGAAGACCTGTTCTTTTTTCCGGCGGAAGCAGGCCCGTTTTCCTGAAATCATTGAGATTCCAGGCAGCCTGTTCAGCGAGGTTCGTTTTGCCGCAGTTTGCTGCAAGAGTGTTTATGTTTTCCAGGAGCTTTCCTGTTTTGTTTCCATCAGATGTTTTCAGCAACTCGTTTGTACAAATTGCCAGTTCCCAGTTTAATCTTTCCTGGTCAATTTCACGGTCCAGAATTGAAGCTTTGGACATTGAATGAACAAATTTCAGAGAACAAAGTGAAGAAATTTTTGAAGACAAAGATGTATCGGTGTCCGATTTATCAGTTTTTTCAGTAAATATTGCTTCAATAACATCTATTTCTTCTTCTTTTGCTCCAAAGCTGGCTCTGGGAATTTCAACGGTAAAAAGAAAATCAGAATTGATGCCGCTTATAATATTACCGGGTTTGATTTTATAATATTCAGAATTTATGATGTTTATTGCTCTGAACTCTGGTCTTATCTGGCAGGCAGAAAGAATGTTTATTGATTCGGAGAGAGGTTTGAGAACAATTTCTGCATCGGAAGATACTGCTTTTTGCATCCGCAGAAGCTTTTTTTTCAGTTGCGGCTCAAGTGACCCCGGATTCTGAGCAAGTATGAAAGAACCATAAGCCCTGGATGCGATTTCAACGAGCAGATTCGTGTTATAGTCTGCAGGACTTCCGAGCCCGACTGTAAAAAGTGTAATATTGTTGTCAGCCATTTCTTGTGAATTAATGTTAAGATCAGAAAAATCTGATGTAATTCTTCCGGAAGAATCAGTTGAATGGCCGTCTGTTATAAGTACAGCAACTTTTGAACAGCTACTGGAGTTGGAAAAACATTCACGAAGCCAGGCAAGAGCAAGATCTATTCTTGTTGCTCCATGAGCTTTGCAGTTCAGAAGAACATTTCTCAGTTCATCGCGATTTTCCGGGGAATTGACTGCGTTATTAATCAGAGGATTGACCTGACTTGCAAATGAAGCCAGAGAAAACGTATCTTCCGGACGGAGAATTGAAAAAACTGAGTTGCATGTTTCAAAAGCTTTTTTAAGTTTTTCGCCCGACATGGAAGTGCTTGTATCTAATGCAATTGAAAGATTCAGCGGCAGGGAAGACGGCAGAGCACCCATCTCACTATATATTACAGAGAGCTTTAATACATGCTTCTCATTTTTAGTCAAGAGATGATAGGGCCTGTCCCACGCATGAACAATCTGGATCGGCATGAAATAATCCTCTTCATGTATTTTTCAGATAACATCCTCCACTCTCAACTCTAATACTATCAGATAATTTTAAAAATATCAAATCCCCTTCTCATGGCCAAAAAATTGTGACATGTCAGAAAAGACAGCACGGCAAAACATCTAAGAGAACAAAGTGCCCTAACGAGGTGAGGGGGTGGTTAAACAAGTTCATCACGCGAGAAAAGTCTGCATGGTCATGCGTATGAGGGCACAAAGTGCCCGAACGCTTTGAGTGGGGTGATTAAACAAGTTCATCACGCGAGAAAAGTCTGCATGGCCAAGCGTATGAGGGCACAAAGTGCCCGAACGCTTTGAGTGGGGTGATTAAACAAGTTCATCACGCGAGAAAAGTCTGCATGGCCAAGCGTATGAGGGCACAAAGTGCCCGAACGCTTTGAGTGGGGTGATTAAACAAGTTCATCACGCGAGAAAAGTCTGCATGGCCAAGCGTATGAGGGCACAAAGTGCCCGAACGCGGGGAGTGAGGCAGTCGAACTTGTTCGACTGCCGAGAGGGGGCGCGTGCCCCCTCTCTAAAAAGTCATCTCGTTGCGAGAGATTTCCCAGTTTATTCCGTTGAGGTCAGTAAATGAAAAGTTGCCTCTTGTCGTTCTTTCAAGCTCTGTTCCATAGAGCGTGAGTCTTTCGAGCAGCTTTCCGGTGTCTCTTGAATGAATAATCAGTCTTGTGTTTTCATTAACTGTTACCGGGCCATTCTTCCTGAAAAGTTTTGTCTGAACCGTCATAAGCTCTATCTGAGGACTTTCAAGTCTTAATACTACTTCCGGAGTTATTTCCGTGTCAGTGTTTATGTGACTTAGCGGATAAACCTGCTCAAGTCCAAGAGTTTTTGTATAAAAACAGCGGCTTTCGACCGGCGAATCAGTTAATATTCCTACTGGTGTAACTCCAAGCATATTTTCCTCCGAAAGCTAAATAAAGAATATTGATTTTTGACAATTCATCTTTTACATCGGCAAATAAAGTTGAGTTGCTGATCAATAAAATGAGAATAATTTGATTCCCCAAATAATAAGCCAATTTTTTAAGATTATTAAGCTTGTTAAGTGGGAAAATAATAAGTCTATATTCGAAGAAGTTAAAATCCGCGTTTTTCCGTGTTCTTCCGTCTTTTTCCGTGGTTAAAAATCAGTTTCCTTGGGTTTATCTTTTGAATACTCATACTTCCCAAAACTTCACGAATACGTTGCAATGAAAATATTTGAGAGTTATAATGTCAGAAAATTAAATAGAATTTCTCAAGGAAAGGAAAAGGAAAAATGAAAATATCTGTTCAAAAGCTTCCTGAAGGAGCCCTCAAACCAATCGAAAGTGATCCGAAGAAACTCGGATTCTGCAAATACTTTACTGATAGAATGTTTACAATGCAGTATTCCGAAGCGGATAACTGGCACAATCCGGAAATAAAAGCTTTAGGGCCGTTAAATCTGGAGCCTTCTTCTATTGTTCTTCACTATGCGCAGGAAATCTTCGAAGGAATGAAAGCGTTCAGGACTTCAAAGGGCGAAGTAAATCTTTTCAGACCGGAAATGAATGCCAGACGTTTTAATCGTTCGGCTGCCCGCCTTTGTATGCCAAGTCTTCCTGAGCATGATTTCATTGACAGCATTGAGGCAATGATTAAACTGGAAGAGCGTTGGATTCCGAGTTCCCGTGGGGCAGCGCTTTATATCAGACCCTTCATGATTGCCACCGACACGATTCTTGGTGTCAGAGCTTCTTCCAATTATATGTACTGTGTTATTCTGAGCCCGGTTGGACCATATTATCAGGAAGGTTTCAATCCTGTAAGTCTTTATGTCACCGATGAATTCAGCCGCGCAGCTTTTGGTGGCATGGGAGAAGCCAAGACAGGCGGAAACTATGCTGCAAGCCTTCTTGCCGGAAGAGTCGCCAGAGAAAAAGGGTGCGCCCAGGTTTTGTGGCTTGACCCGGTTCACCGAAGATACATTGAGGAAGTTGGCGCAATGAACATTTTCTTCGTTTTCGAAGATCGGCTCGTTACTCCAAAATTGAATGGCAGCATTCTAGCCGGAGTTACCCGCGATACAATCCTGATGCTGGCGCCGCACCTTAATCTTAAAGCAGAAGAACGTGAAATCTCAATTGAAGAAGTTGTTGGCGGAATTACAACTGGTGCAATAACTGAAGTGTTTGGATGTGGCACTGCTGCAAGTATTTCTCCTGTTGGAAATCTGAAATATAAAGACAAGGATTACATTGTAAATAATCGAAAAGTTGGAAAAATAAGTCAGACAATTTACGACTTCCTTCTCGGTGTACAATACGGCGAAAAAGAAGATATATTCAAGTGGAACAAAAAAATAGAGTTCTGATGGCATTCTAAAGCCGCCATTTCGACCGAAGGGAAAAATCCCAGTCCCAGATTTGCTGCCGTTTTTGCCTGTTGATGAACAGGATAATAATGTCAGAGTTCTGAAGATCGAGATCTCTCACATCGGTCGAGGTGGCAATGAGTCGTTACTGATGGCGGCTAATTTATGTGATCAATGCGCTTTCGTAGGGGCTTGATTCATCAAGCCCCTGGTAATTTAAGAAAATCAATGAATTAATTGACATTTTTTTATCTTTGTACAAATAGCATAATACAAACATTCAGAGAGAATCGGAGCGTATTTAAAAAGTGAATTTTTCGTTTTTTCCTTCTATTTTCTCATTTCGGAATAAATTAATTCTGATGCTTTTTTTATCCGTTGTTTTGCCTGTACTTTTTCTGGGAATTTTTTTAAGTGTTAAACTTAACAGAGAATTGACAAGTCAGGCTATTACCCGCCAGGAGACTATTACAAGTACGATAAGACAAGGGCTTCATCTCCAACTGAAAAGCTGGATTGACGCAGGAGTCAGGCTCTCGGAAAAAGTATCTCTTCAGTCTCTTGACAGGGAAAAAATAGAAAAAGATTTTATTTCAGCGTTTTCAGAAAATTCCTGTTTTTACAGTTTATTTGTGTATGACAAAACTGGAAAAGTTATTACTCTTTCATATCGAAACCGCAATCAGAACGATAACAGTCTCATCGGTAAATCTATTGCAAAATTGAAAGCACGAAAATTCTCCAACAGGGATAAAGTGTTTCACAAAGTTATCAGTACAAACTCTTATGAAGTATGTGACAGTGTCTGGTCATATCGAAACATAAATCAGTTCCTGGTAATGTTTCCAATCAGAGAGTTTGACAATCCGAAAAATGTTATTGGAGTGCTGAGCTGCGGAATACACCTCGAAGGAATTTTCTTTCAGGAACTTCTGAGAAGTTTTTTTCGTTCGGAAGAGGGTTTTCTAATGCTTTCAGACTCTTACGGAAGAGTAATCGCCTGCACTGGCGAAGAGTCTGCAAAAGGTCTTGAAAAAATTTCGCTTTCAAGACCTCTGAAGAATTCAAATACAGAATCAGTCTGGACAAAAATTCTAAATCGTGACTATCTTGTAACAATTACTCCTATTTCAGATCTTAAATGTAATATTTTTCTCGCAGCGCCAAGAGATTTTTTCATGGGTTTCATAACGGAAATTCTCTGGGGTATGCTTGCTTTTACCATTGTATCCCTTATTATTGCAGGTTTCCTCGGCTGGCTTTTTGCCGGAAGAATGATTCAACCTCTTTTGAATCTGGTTGACGGAATCAAAAAAGTTTCGGAAGGGGTGTTAAGTCACAGAATTGAAACCTCCGGAAATGATGAAATTGCAACAGTTTGCAGATCTTTTAACGAAATGACAGCCGGGCTTGAGAAAAAAAATATTATCGAAGAAATATGGAGCCGCTCATGGAACAGGCCGAATTAAAGCGGCCCGGCGGTTTCTTTGAACTTTCGGTAATATTCTTTTTGCTGAAAGGTACCAATAATCTTCTTCTTGTACTTCTGGCTTCTGTCTTTCTGAAAAGCTATGGCGCCGAAGAACTTCCTCTTTTTTATGTAGTTTTTAATGCAGTTTACATTATTTCCCAGATGCTGATTCTGAAAAACCCGCAATGGAAAGGGCACGCTTTTCTCGCGAAATTGGCGTATCCACTCATTCTGCTTTGTTTTGCAAGCTCATTGACAGCAACTGGAAGTAAGTATTTCATGCTTTTCATGTTTCTGTTCATAAGTGTCTATGATCTTCATTCCACGCAGGCATTTGCCGAAATGGCGGGTGAGATATTACCAATCCGTGAAATGAAACGCCTTATTACCAGAATCCATGCAGCTGGTACAGCGGGTTCAATTCTCAGCGGATTATTTTTGAAGTATCTTCTTGAAATGACCGGTATTTCGCTGACATTTTTCCTGCTGTGTTTTTTCTTCATCCTGTCCAAAAAGCTTCTGAATGACATTTTGCCATTTCTTGAAAAATGTGCTCAAAATTCAAAGAATCCTTCAAGCAATCTTTCTACAACTATCACCGCCGACAAAGCAACTGATACCGATGCTACAACAGCAACCTCATCCATATTCCCATCAACAAACGACCTCAATGCCGGTAATACCAGGACTTCTCTTGCCTCTGTCACGCCTGCTCCGGAACTCAATTCTGGCGCTGAATTCGACACCATAACCAGTTCAGCAGACAAGACAAATACCATCGACACAACTAATACAAGTAATGTGGCTAGTACAAGTAATACGGCTAATGCAACTAATACACCTAACGCCTCTGTTAACTCCGCCACATCAATCTTTTCCGGAACCTCGACAGGTTTCAAATACTACTCTTTCATTCTTATCGTTTTTTCATTTCTCGGAATTTTCTGCCGTATTATTGTCGAATTCCTTTTCAGAGGAGTTGTCTCAAGTCATTTCACCTCGGTCGAGGAAATGGCGTCATTTATGGGAATTTTCGGCGCTGGTATAGACCTTTCAGCATTCATTGCTCAGGGCTTTCTGGGACAATATATCTTTTCAGAATTCAGACTTTCAACAATATTATCAGTAAGAACTCTCGCACTGGTACCACTTTCCCTCGCAGCTTTTCTTTCGCCGGGAATAATTCTTGTTTCTTCAGTACAATTCTGTCTTATGTCTTTAACAAAGATTCTTATTATTCCGGCGTTTGTTATTCTTCTTGAACCGCTTCAATCAGGCGCAAAATTCATGCTCAGGAAATTCATCGGAATCGGCGATTCACTTGCAAATCTCAGCGCTGGAATTTTTCTTATAGTTCTCAAATTTTACGGAATTGGAGCTGATCCGGTGTTGTTTCTTCCGGTGATGATAATTTTCTTTTCTCTTGTATTTTTCATAATTGCGATTGACAGGCTTTATCCCTTAATGGTAAAGGAAACTCTTGCAGTATCTCCAGCTGACAGCGATTTCGAAGTTGTAAAAGCTCTCAGACATGTTCCAAAAACAGACCGCATAGTTCAGATTAATTCCCTGCTGGCTTCTCCGAATCCAACAATAAGATTCAGGGCAATTCATGAAGCTGGTGAACTTGATTCGGATATGTGCGTAGATATGCTTCTGACAGCTATTATTAATGAAACTGATCTCAAAAATATTGGTGCTGTTGTACGAATCATATTTCATAAAACAGGACACCACGGATTGGATATTCTTTCAGAATTCCTGGATGAATCAGTAGAACCAAGGCTTGTTGCAGACATAATCGAAGTATACAGCCAATTGCCGCATTCGTCCGCTGATTCAATTCTTGAGCCATTTCTTGAGAATGCACATCATCGCGTAAGAGGTAACGCTGTGCTGGCAATACTCAGAACAAGCAATGACAGCCGATTGCTGCAAAAGGCTCTTGAAACACTGAAAATTATGATCACCAGCAGTAATTACAATGAGCAGTCAGCGGCAGTAATAGTTATGAAACTTCTGAAAAACCAGGTTTTTGTTTCTGCGCTTTCATGGCTTGCAGATTCGCCTGAAAAGGAAATCCGGGAACGTGCAATGGAAGCTCTTGCAGATATGGCCACTTCCGGAGCGATTGAAGTGCTTTCTAATATACAGAAACTCAATGATAACAGAGCTGCAATTGCAGAAAAATTACTGTGCGAAATCGCAGAAAAATCCGACAGCACTGTTAAAAAAGCTTTTCTGAGCCTGAGTGATCAGGAGCGAGCAGAAGTCGGAGTATGGCTGAAAACTGCGCCTCAAAATCTTGACCTTGATCTACTCGGAAAAATATTGTTTCTGAAAAATAAAAATATCAGACGGCAGATTGTCGAATCAATTTCCGGAGAGAAAAGTGAAAGTAAAACGGCTTTTCTTGCCGAAACCCTTTCATTTAACGGAAAGGAAACTTTTATTGATCAATCGGTTGCTGCAAAATATCTTCAGAATGAAAAAGGGTTTGGAATTCCATTTTTTGTTGATCTCATTCCTGCTATATTTGGGCCTCATAACTCTGTCTATGATCATTTTCTCGAAGCAAAACTCTCTGACCTGATTCTTCATGCTGCTGTAATGGCAAGAGCCTGCGAATTAAATCTGAACGGCGAAATTGAATTTCAGAATGCTGAAAAACATTTTTCAAAGTGGATGAGAAATCTGCTTCATCTTTCAGCAATGACAGCTTCTGAGCCGGCCGAAGCTCTTGAGGCGATAAAAAAATCATGTGTCGATGATGGCTTTCTACATTCTATTGCTTTTGAATTAATTGAAGAAAGACTTGAGAAACAACTCGCTGTGCTGATTCTTCCTCTGCTTGACTGGAAAAAGGAGTCTGCGCAATTGTACAATATTTCTCGTGAAAAATCCGGCCAGGATGTACAGAAATTCAGCGCGTCAGAAATTCTGGCATTCTGGAATAAATCCGGACACTTGAGCAGATTGGCTGACGATTTATTAGCCATGGAAGCCCAGAGACGTTGAAAAAGTGATATAAACAGGAGTAGAAAAAATGAATTTGAGTGATACATCTTCCGACAAAAATAAGAATTTTCTTTTTCTTATTCTTACAGGAATAATTCTTCTTATATGTTTGATTTCCTTCAGGCTGCTCAAGGCGTCCAGCGATGAAAAACTGGAGATAGAGTGTCTGTTTTCAAGGAATACTCCAATGGGGTTTGGCGTTCTGCCATATCTTTCAGAAAAAGATCTTCAGGAGCAGCTTGGTTGTATTGCTGATTTTCTTTCTAAAAATCTTGAGCGGCCTGTGAAAATAAATATTGCTGCAGATTATTCAACTCTTGGAAATCTTCTGGATCTTGATAAAGTACAAATAGCCTGGTTCAGTAACTCCTCGTATGAACATTACAGGCGCGGTGACTCATGGGAAGTCCTTTGCAGGCCAATGAGAGACGGAAAAGTATACCATCAGGGCGTTATTCTATGCAGAGAGAATTCTGATATCAAATCAGTAAATGATCTTAAAGGAAAAAAATTTGCTTATGTTGATAGAAATTCTGGTACAGGCTTTGTTTATGCGAACAGATTTTTTCGAAATAACGGCATCGAACCTATAAAATTCTTTGGAGAAATTGCATTTTCCGGAAATCACAGCTACAGCTTTGATGGACTGCTTAATAAAGAGTATGACGGCATTGCAGTTTTCAATAATAATTATTTTAATGAAAGCGGCGAAATTGCTTCCGGAACATCGTTTTCAGGCTTGCGCCTGCTTGGAATGACTCCAAAAATTCTAAATGACCCTCTCATCGTAAGAAAAAACCTCAAACCCGATTTGAAGGAGAAACTTCGAAATCTGATGATCAACATGATGAAGTTTCCCAAGGGCCCTGAAACACTCGCAAAATTAATTAAATCACGCAACTACGATAGATTTGCCTCAGAAGAGGAAGTTCAGAAGGTTTTTTCCGGCGAAGAGTAAATCTCAATTATGCTGCCGTCATTTCGACCGAAGGGAGAAATCTGCTGACACTTTGAAGTTCTCCCTCTACTCTTCCGGTAGGACAACTGAAAGATCGTTTCCAGAAAAGACGCTGCCCGTGATTATTGAGATGATACGAAAAAAGTAAAAATTTTTTGCTTACATTATGAAGAAAATCTGCTATATTACTTTTCAGTGTGAGTTTGTCAAAACTTGGGAAGGGGGAGAGAATATGAAGCGTTCTACGGGTTTGTATCTGAAAATCATTGTTGTCGCGCTTTTGGTTTCAATCGCTTTTCCGGTTTTCGCGAAGAACCGGGTTATACCGACATGGTATGGCTATGGTGTTATGCCCTCCTCGAATAGCTGGACTAAGCCTTACATTGTGAATGTAACCGGCGTTCCATTCAATTATTCCTATTATTATCCGGCATATTATCTGCCTACGCAGGTCGTGTATTCTCCATTGCCGGTGTACAATTATCCGGGTTACTGGCACGTTGGTGTAGTAAAATCAAGTGCACTCAATGTTCGCTCAGAACCTTATGTTAAAAAAGGCAACAGTACATCAAATGTTGTTGCCGGGCTTGCAGTCGGTGAAAAAGTCTGGGTAATTGGGCGTGCTGGCGATTGGTATTATGTTCAGTCTGCCAGTGGAAAGCAGGTCTGGGGATATGTACACTCAAGCTATCTTGATGTAACACCTTATCAGGGTGCTGCAGGTGTTGTTGCAGCTTCTGTCGCAGCCCCGGTTGCTCCGGTATATTATGGTTACTACGGCTATAATGGCTATGGCTACTACGGTTACTACGGATATCCGCGATAAATTTCCACAATGAATACCAAAAGAGGCAACCAGAAAAGGTTGCCTCTTTCAATTTTTAATTAACATACACCAAATTCTGATAACATTATCCAATCTTATTTGTATCTTATCGGGTCAGAAATTCCGTTTTCTCTGAAACCTTTGAGGCGCAGAATGCACGAATCGCATGTTCCGCATGAGAAATTATTTTCGTCGGGGTCATAACATGTAAGTGTTTTTGAATAATCGACGCCCAGCTCCAATCCCTTTTTGATGATTTGTGCCTTTGTCATATTCAACAATGGAGCATGTATGGTGATTTTAGTTTTTCCCTCAACACTGGCTTTAGTAGCCAGGTTAGCCATTTCCTGAAAAGATTTTATAAACTCCGGCCGGCAATCCGGGTATCCGCTGTAGTCAAGTGCATTAACACCGATAAATATGTCAGAAGACTCAAGAACTTCAGCCCAGGCAAGCGCAAATGATAAAAAGATCGTGTTTCTTGCGGGAACGTATGTAATTGGGATTCCGCTTTCAAACTCTTTTTCAGTCCGCCCCCTGGGGACAGCGATATCACTGGTGAGAGCAGAATTTCCAAATATTCTGAGGTCAATTTTGGCCACCACATGTTCAGCAGCCCGTGAAATCTTTGCAATATTCTTCGCTGCATCAATCTCGCCAGAATGCCTCTGCCCATAATCAAACGACAGCGCATAAGTAGCAAATCCCATTTGATCAGCAATTGCAATAACCGTAGCCGAATCAAGCCCACCACTTAAAAGTACAATTCCCTTTTTCCTATCCATCTTTTCCATCCTTAATCAACAAAAATTCCACCAAATCCCCTCATAATCTTAAAATCCCCAAATCTTTCAATTCTCTAATCCCGTAATCTCCAAAATCTCACAAAATCTGACACTGTAGCAATGTTGCTGAAGAAAAGAAATATCTCATGCAGAGACGCAGAAGCACAGAGAAAAACAGAGAGAAAATCGTGTTTTTTATATCTGTTCAGCAACAGTGCTACAGTCTCCAAAATTTCGTAAAACTAATAAAATCACAAAAATCGTAAAATCTTTTAATCTTAAATCTGCGTAATCTGCGAAAAAAATCTTTTCTTATCTTGTCTTTTCTTGTCTTTTGACAAGAATAATCAATCCGCAGATAAATTAAAACATATTCGGCGTAGTTTCCGCAGCAGCAACGAATTCTTTCAAAAGACCAGCGTGATTGCCCCTTACCATGAGATGATGGTTTGCAAGCGGGTTTTTGAGGAAATATTCAACTCGTTCATCAAGTACCAGTTCAACCTGTGTGCGGCACCTGTTCGGATCACTCTGATTCGAAAGCAGTCGGCCGCCAGAAATGAAAAATCGGTCAAGTCCCGGACGACCGCATTTGAAAACAGTTACCGGGCCAGGTGAAAATTCACCCTGAATTGCAACTCCCAGACCTGATTCAAAATGATTTCTCAGAACAAATTCCCTGGTAATTGATGTTGCCACGGTGCAATGTGCCAGAGAAATTCTGTTAGTTTCACATTCGACGGCAGCAGGGTTCGCCATGAAGGGAATCTCGCCGGTGAGAATTCTGAGCAGAAACATCGAAAATGTCGACTGAGCATCGCCTTCGCAGCCTGCTGTAAGGCCGTCATCGTTCAGAAGCGAAAGGGCTAGGCATCCAGTTGTTCCATCTTTCAAAAAGTCGAAACAGCGGACCGTTATTGCATCAAGTTTCCGCTCTTCAGAAAGCCTTTTAATTGCAAGATATAGTCTTGATGCTTCAATAATTTTAGATTCATCAGGTTCTTTTATTGCTCTTGCACGTGAAATGAATGATCTGGCAAGATCTGTTGCCTGATCGTCTGAAATTTCTGCTTTGAACTTCTGCAAGTCACCAACTTCGATGTAATCGAATGTGATTCCCCATCTTCTTGCTGCAGCTATCGGATCAACATAACTTGCAATCAGCCATGGAGAGGGTGCTCCAAGAATTCCAATTACTGCACCCGCAATTTTTTTCCGGGTTTGAATTATCTGGCAGAGTCTTTCAAGGCGCGATACAATTACATTCAGATCGCCGTGAAGAATTTCTGATGAATCTCCACGTTCCTTAATCCAGGCGAGGATTTCCATTGAAGCTGCGAGAGAATTGTTTTTTCCATCGGCCAGAAGCAACAGTGGTCTTGGAAGTCTCGGATACATAGCTCTGAAATCATCTTCAACTCCTCCGCTGGCAATAAACGCTACCGTCTGATCTGCTTCGTGAATATTGTCTGGTGAGACGAAGGAAAGAGAAAAGCGGCTTTTCAGCTTTTCAAAAAGATCAGAATGATCTTTCTCAATTCTTCCCTTGTCATGCAATTGTGAAACAAACGGAATTAAACCAAGTTTCATTGTTTTATCCCTTCGATGAAAACTTTCAAAATTTAAGTTCTGACAATTATCTCATTATTCAGCCAATTGTCAATACCAAAAGAAAGGGCATTCCGCAGATTATAAGCAAAAGCAAAAGCAAAAGCAAAAGCTTTGATTTTTTATGCTGTATCTTTCGTATGTGCTCAATAATTAGGGTTATTTAGCTCACTTTTCATCTCGAAAGAATGTGAGAGATCTCGCAAGTGTGGATAGGAATTCCACTATTTATTGAGCAGATGTAATCTTTCTCTTTTGGTTCTTAATCTGCGAAATCTGGGTAATCTGCGTAATCTGCGGAAAAAAAATCTTGAAATCTTGAATCTCAGGATCTTTAAATCTTTCCACTAGTTTACATCTTTGCAAGTTTATATTCAAAAAGACTAATGAAAAATTTGGCTGTTTTCAGTGGTATTCAGTGTATTCCGTGGTTAAATATCTTTTTTTTTTCAGTAAAAAAAAGAGAGCCTTTCGGCTCTCTTTTAAACTGTTAAACTAATTAATAGTGAATTCTTTCGAATTCTCTTGCGGCTGCTGCCTGATTGAGAAGCTTTGTTACTGTTGAATCAGAGGAATACTGGTTTCTGAGAGAATTGAATTCTCCGCTGTCAAGAGTTTTTGCCTTTTCGATCATGTAGGTTGCCATTGGAGCGGCGAGGGGAGAAATCTGGGTTTTTCCGATGAGCGCCTGTTCTGTTTCGAGTGCCATTTTGTAGCCTTCAACAACGTTCGCCGGAGGGGTTTGAGGAACGATCTTTGTAATGCATGCGAGTGCATCAAATCTTCCTGAACCAAATTTGTTGTCTTTGCCTTTGTCTCCGAGGTCAATTGCTGTAGCTTCAGCAATTTCACGCATTTCACTGATTGTGATTTTCGGATTAGCCTGAAGCATGAGGGCTGCAAGACCAGCAACGTGCGGGCAAGCCATTGATGTTCCACTGTTGCTTACGAGACCGCCGCCGACTTTGCATGATACGACGCCTGCGCCGGGAGCTGCAATGTCAGGTTTAACGTATGTTTCGCCATCGAATGTTGTCGAACCAATACTGCTGAAGTATGCAAGTCCGTCAGTGTTTGTTGTCGCTGCAACTGCCCATGACTGCTTGAAGTTGGCTGGTGATCCGACTTTACCTTTGGGTCCGGAGTTTCCTGCTGCGAAAACCGGGAAAATTCCTGCTGCAACCCAGTTATTTGTTATTTCGAAGAAAAAGCTTCCAGAAGCAGTTGTTTCAGGACTTCCGCCCCATGAATTGCTGACGAGTCTCGGCATATCATTGGTGTCAGGATTTCCATCCGGGTCCATCATCCACTGCATTGATTTGAGAATTTCTTCATCATTTGCGCTTCCACTTTTTGTGAAAACTTTAGCAACGATAAGCTTTGCGCCAGGAGCAACGCCGACGCCGTCTGATCCGCAGATGCTTCCGGCTGTGTGTGTGCCGTGACCCTGATCGTCATAAGCTTCGGGTTTTGCGAGAGCTGTGAAGTCTTTAAAAAGAAGGACTTTTCCGGCGAGAAGCGGGTGTTTCGCATCAATTCCGGTGTCAATGTGTCCGACAACAATTCCGCTGCCGTCAACTTTGAACTTTTCCCAGACTTCCGGGGCTTTTACTTTTGCAACACTCCACTGGATTGCCTTCGATGGTGCTGCGGGTTGCGGATTTTCGCCGTCAGTAATCCATTTCCGATACTTAACCGGATAAACGCCTTCAACGTTAGCAAGCTGTTCAATGTCTCTGACTTCTTCGGGAGTGGCTGTAACTGCCACAGCATTTGCGGCCCAGATTGCTTCCTGATTTGCAAGCTTGATAACCGATTTTGTCATTCCGAGATTTCTTGCAAGTTCAGCTTTAAGCTGATGAATGACCACTGAAGGATCAGAAGCCCGAACAGTAGAAACCGGATTTTCAGTGCGAAACTTCACAATCCAGCGATTAACAGGATTTGCCGGATCATCAGATGCCACGGAAGAAACAGGTGAAAAGAAAACAGCGGCAGCAAGTGCCAGACCGATAATTCCAAATCTACGCATATACTAATTTACTCCTCTGAATTATAGATTATATAACTAACCTAACATGCTTAAAAAAAAAATTCAACACGAATATGTTGACTTTTTACTTTTCCTCAAAAAAAGTCTCGCGTTCATTCAGCAGAGGCTTTAACCTTTTTCCTGCTGGTTTTACTTTGTGCCTGTTCTGATGAGAAAATATCGTTCAGGAGGTCTATGAAATCTTGAATTGAGTCTGTCAGAGCAGCTTTCAACGTAAGTTTTTTCAGAGATTCCAGGTTGTTTACGTTCTCAATTTGAATAAAAACTTTACCAGGAACTTTCCCAAATTTGTTAGACAAAATTTCAACAATAGTAGACTTCTGAGTTGCATTTGCAGCTGTTGCAGCTGTTGTCAGCGCAGCTTTTGCCGCCGCTTTCGCAGTTCTTTCCGCCGTTTTCGCAGTTCTTTCCGCCGCTTTCGCAGTTTTAGCCGTCGCTTTCGCCGCTTTTGCCTTTGCTTTTGCAGTTTTTTCCGCCGCTTTTGCAGCCGCTATTTCTGCACGGACCACTTTTTTTTCTTTTTTGAGCCTTTCCAGATCCGCGAATTTCTGTGATATGCTATATTTTGAATACATTTTTGGTGCCTCCTTTTCGGTGTTTTCTTTAAGAATTTCAAGTTCCATTTTTTGTTCCAGGTCATCAGGTAAATGTAGTATCCAGTCAATAAAAACCATTATATCTGATATTTCATTTTTAGGGTAGCCATTTTTGAGTAATGCTCTAATCACTGAAAATTTGGTGGCAAACTTCTTTTCGTCGTTATTACCAGCGAGTTTTGCTTTTAAATGAGCGTAGGTAATCACTGCAAACGGATTTTCAGCAAACTGTTTCTCCAATTCACTATATTCAAAATCGGTCAGTTTGATAACCGGATATTTGAAATCTGATGAACAGCCCCATATTTCTTTATGATACGATGAGGGTCTCCATTTTATTACAATATCTGCAAGAATCGCAAGACTGGCAACGGGTTTGTCAAAACGGTCAGAAATTCTGTAGTTGTATGTGTACATGCGCTTAGCAAAGCTTCCATCTCTGGTACTCTGAACTTCGATATGTATAAATATGCAACTTTCAGAGCCGTTTTTGCGGGTTACTCTTACGAGCTTATCAACATATCGTTTTCCAGAAACCGAATTTCGTACAATTTTCTGAAGTTCGGCATCAAGGAAGACATACCCCTTTTTCCATGAAATATCATCATGTATTCCCGGAAAAAAGAACTGAATAAATCTCTTAAATTTCTTAGAAATCAGAATTTTCCAGGCAGAATCATAATCACTCTTATTCGCCTTAATGTTTCTGTTCTCTGCTTGAACTGAAACCTTTGTAGCTTTATTCTGATTATTCATGTATTTTCCTCCTGCATAATAAATCCATTAAAAGTGCCTACAGGGGAAAAATTAATCCCAATAATAACTAATCCCCAAATAATCAATCTCAAATCTCAAAATCTTATATCTTTAATCTTGAAATCTGCGCAATAGGCGTAATTTGCGGATAAAACTCCTATCTTGTATTGTCTTTTTTGTCTCGTCTTTTCTTGTCATTTCTTTTCATGTTTATTCGTTTTTCCTTTCTTGTCTTTTCTTTCAAATGAAAAAATACTATTTTTCTCTGTACAAATCAGCGGACTTGAGATACGCATTAATCCTTTGTTTCAAAGGAAATGTCGGTGAGGCAGAATAAAAAAAATGAAAAAAATAAAAATTTTACTTGAAAAAAATAAAAAATCTAGTATCATTGCTGTGAAAAGTGAAAATTAAATTTTTGCATGGATATGAAAATTTTTCAATGGAGGTGAAAATTGAAAAGTTCTAACCCGAAGTATTTGAGGTTCGGGTCGTTTTTTATTCAGGTTGGTGAAAATTTGGTTAGCTGGTGTGAAAAAATGGTAATAAAAAAAATGTCGCAGAAAACGTCACTCACAAAGGATAATCTTTCAGACTAATGTACACAGAAGAAAAAAATCAGTTGACAAAAATTTTTGCCGATGGTATAAGTGCGTCTTTGTCATTTCAACGTAAATTTATTTATGGAGGTTGTGTAAAGCTATGAGTTTTACAAATCGTTTTTTCAAGTGGGCAGGGGTCCTTGCCTTGGTAGTGTGTGCTGCTCTTACCGTCACCGGCTGTAATATTTTCGGCGGCGACGACGGCGATGATAGCGGCCCGGTTCTCTACACAATTAAGACGGATCTGGATATTCCAGTTTCCAGTGGAACAGCGAGTTTGGTTGCCAAGCCCCTTAGCGGAGCGACTGTAAAAGCAGTTGTTTTCGACGGCGCCAACATTCATGAAGTTGCCCTTACTGAATCATCAACCGGTCAGTATTCTGGTCTTACTTCAGTTGGAACAGTTAGAAGCATCGTAATTCATGCTACTTCTGGCAAGAAAGTGCTGAGAAACATGGTAGTCAGCCCGAGCCTCGCCGGATCAATCTACAACTGCGGTGTTACCAACTCAACGACCACTGGTTTCGTTCAGATGATGGGTAAACTTGTTGGAATCAGCGATGATGGAACCCTCGGTGTCATCAGTGCTGGATTTTTCCAGGATTCATTGACCCGCAAGTTCACAGTTGACGGCGTTCAGCAGGATATCGTTGCTCTTGATACAGCTTTCGGAACTGGGGATTCATTCCTTCAGTATCGCGAATTCTGGGCAAAAGCAATTGCTAATGCAGATTCCGTTACCGAAAGCAACGTTATTGTAGCCCTTGCAAAAGGACAGCAGGTTGATGGAAAGACTGCAGACGAACTTCACGCTGGTTATGGCCAGAAGCTCGGCAACTGGGTTGGATTGACTGATTTCTTCTTCAACGGTATTGCCGGTGTTATCGATAACAACGACAAAATCGAAGGTGGAAAAGTCTACAGAACAATCACTGTTAATCTTCCCCCGTCAGTTTCTTTCAACGGAATCGTAAAATACACACTTTTCGGCGGATCAGTTTGCGTTACTTCAGTTAACAACGCAGCTCAGTTCCTCTCTGGTGCAGCACTTGATCTTTCAACACCACAGGTTATGGCAGTCTATGACTACGGCGTGGTTTACAATCCAGCCGCTGGTCTTGGCGCAACAACACCGAAAGTACAGTATTATGTAAGAGCCGTCAGAGGCACAGAAGCAGCTCCGGTTGAAGCTAATGCAGCTACAAGCCAGGAACTCGCCGCAGCACTTGCATCATCAGTACAGGTTATCAACCTCACAGCAGCAGAAGGTTATGAATATGACCTTTCTGGCGAACCAGTTCAATGGATCATCCCAGGCGGAGCCGCAACAGTTGGAAACAAGAAACTTGTTTCTGCTAACGCAAAGACAGTTATCATTCATGGTAACGACGCTTTCAGATTGATCGGAAATCCTGATCTCGCCGCTGGTCAGACAATTCTTGACCCAGATGGCAACACCGCTTACGGTGGACAGATTACCAAGAGCGACAATGTTAAGATCGTTCTCGCAGCTTACACTGGCTTGCACGTCTACACTGGTTTGATGAACACAAACATCACAGCCGGAGCAGTCGTAACTCAGAATAACAACGTTAACTACAACAGAATCAACGAAATCCGCCTCATGAACAGCTGTGTTTACAATCCAAATGATGGAACAGCTGGAGCTAACACACCGGTTATCGTTTGCTACAACAAAGTTATCAACCTCGCTGGCCACGTTCTCACTGGACTTAAAGTTCAGCTCGGACAGCTCGGCATGACAAAGTCAACCCTGAGCATTATCTCTGATGTCGAAGGAACAGCTTCAGCCAGTTTCCTCGCTTCAAGAGTTGCACAGGCCGGAACACTCCGCTCTGCCAACATCACTGGCGTTGCAGCAACAAATCCAGCAGCAGCCAACTCAGCTTTCACAGGTCTTCTTGACCTTAGCAACGAAGTCGTTCTTGATTTTGATGCTGGTGCAACAACCAACATTACACTCGATAACGTCGAAGTTAACGTTTACAATGTAGCTCAGCTCGAAAAAATCCTCGAAGCAGCTGGTGTTAACGCAGCCGCTAAGACCGATGCAGTAAAGCTTAACCTTCTTGGAACTGGTGACACCTATACTTTCACAAAGAATATCAATTTTGATGCAACAAGAGAAGGTTATTTGACTCCTCACAATTATGCATTCGAAATTGCTATGAATGGCAAAACACTCAACCTCGGCGGATACTCATTTGATATCAGCAGAACCGCTGCAGCAGATGCCGGATATGCACTCAAGCTTTCCGGAACTGGAACTCTCAAAAATGGTATCGTCCTTTCAACCAAGGGTGCTAATTATTTGATCGCTTCAGAAGTAACAACAATAAGCACCGATGGAACAACCATTACTCTTCCAAAAGATCAGCCCAACACAAAGATTGCTGAAGTTACAGATTATACTACTTTGAAGGCAGCTGTTGATGCAAAAACTGGTACAATCATCGTAGCTAACGATATTGATTGTGGCGACGTAGTCGTAACTTTCAATACCAAGACAACAATCTATTCAAAGGGTGATGTAGTAAAAACAGTCACTGCAAGAAATTTTGTATCTGCTTACAATCCTGAACAGAGCAAGAATTTCGTAATCGACGCCGACAATGACCTTGTCCGCGACAAAACAGCTGCAGTTCCTGAAACACTCAAGATCGTTTATCTCCAGGCTAAGGTTTCTACCGAAGCTCAGTTGAAAGATGTCTTCAATTCTAAGGCTTATGATTCAGACGGCGTTCTCTATCCAGTAGCTAACAAGCTTCTCGTTGCAGCAAGCATTGAACTTGGCGAAACACTCGAAGTTAGTGGTATGTATGCTGTAGCCGGTGCAACAGGCGTTAAATTGTCACCAGCAGCTATTACAGTATCTCCTCTCGTTCAGTTGAATGGATACCTCACAAATCCGATCACCACCAAAAAAGAAGTTACATTCAGTCAGTTGACATTTGCTGCTTCTACCGATTCAGCAACTGGCACACATACACTGTTTGTTAACAACATTGGAAATGGTGCAGACACAGCAGTTAAAGCAATCTTTGAAAATGCTACCTTCTCAGCAGACGTATCAGTTCTTCCTGGAACAGTTAGATATGGCTACTATGCTGTAAAGCAGAGCTATTCAAAGTTCACAAACTGCACATTCAAAGGCTTCACAGGCTTTGGTGGCTATGCAGTGTATCTTAATGGAAACCACAACTTGAGTGGTTCACAGAACAACTCATTCCAGAACAACAACTATGGTATCTATTATCTTACAAACTTCATTCCTGATCCGGCAGCAGCTCTTGACATCGAATCAGTTAAAGCTTTCATGACCGACGGCGGAAATGCCTTCACAGGCGGATTCGGACCGGCAACAATGATTGCAACAGCAACTGCATCAGATTCAACACATGCTCTCAGAATCTACTCTGAAGCAATTGCATTCAATGGCGCAGACTTCGCAAATTCAGGAACCACTGGTTTCGTAAGCGGAATCGAATATTCATACGCAGCATTCGTGCCGATTCCTGCAGGCGCAACACAGACTCAGGTGTTCTCTTCTGACGCAACAACCACTTCAACAATTGATGCAACAGCTGACGGTAACAACATTCTTACCTTCAAGCTCCCGAAGGGAAAATCACTTGTTCTCACTCCTCGTCAGATCAGCAATGTTCACACTGCAACTGCTCCAACCCTCACATCAGCTACAACTGATACAAAGGGCAACGCACTTGTAACCTATACAGCATCTGGCAACCTTACAATCACTCCAAAGGCCACTGCTGATACTACCACTACCGCTAAGGCAACTGCATTGTTTAAAGTTGTCCTCAGCACCGGAACTTACCTCTTCCAGGTTCAGGTCGACTAAGTTCTAATCGTAAGTTAATCTAAACCGGCCCCATTATTGGGGTCGGTTTTTGTGTTTATACATACTTATCAAAGATGCTTCAAGACAAATAAGTTGCACGATAGAATCTGATTTATTAGCTTGTCGAAAGTTCTGCTTTTTTGGCGAAAAAAGTTGACATCTATTGCCGAATATCGTATAACATAGGGCGAAATAATTCATTTCACTGGAGGTTCTATGAAGAAGTATATTTGCCTCTTCATCGCTATTGCGATGATTGGGGGAGCGATTTTTACAGCGGGATGTGGAGATAGTAGTATTCTAACTGGATTAGGTATTGTATTTGCTGTTGCCATACTTGCTTCTACTGGCGGGTCGGGCGCACCTATTGCTTTTGCTGCTTCAACAAGAGAAAGCCATAAAGCAAAAATCTATCTGTCTTCGCAGATCAGCAAGGGAAAAGTAAAGGTTAAAATTACTCCCATGACTAAAGCTGGCGTTGCCGCTGCAGCAACAGAACTTGGTGGTTCGGTCATGAAAGTTAACGAACAGAACCAGATCGAGGGAAAACTTAGCGTAACCGTTCCTGATCAGACCTATAATCAGTTTAAAGTCGAAATCGTTTACAATGATAGTCAGAATGCTAACGGCAATGTTCTCCTGCAGTCATATTTCAATCATGATCCGGCAGCAGGCGATGCCCCTCAGCAGCCTGTAACACCAGAAACTACAGCTAAATCAATTGTTTACGATGAATGGAAAGATACTGCATCCGATAAAAGTTTTGATACATTCGAGCAAAACCTTTCTACTACCGGCGGAGAAACCGCGATAAATGAAATTGCCGGGCAGATTCAGCAGAATTTGAATGCGGCTGTTGAACGTGGCCAGCTTGGAAACTATTCACCAGTTACTGACACTGCTATCAATCAGACATGCGTACAGATTGCACACGAATTGCCAGCTGCTCCAGTTCTGATTGAAACAGGAACATCAACTGGTGGAACCAGCACTTTTACAAATACCTTTACAACCACTCATACCTCTATCATGACTGGAACGGGAGTTGTAATAGACAATAGTTTCGGTTATCAGTCAGGAAATTCCTTTTCGACAAGCAGTGGAGTCCTTACTGATTCTTTTAACGGTCTGCAGTGGTATGGACAGACCTTTGACTCTGGAAAAACATGGGCTGATGCTAATACATGGGCACAGGCAGTTTCTCAACAGGGAACTGGTTGGACTCTTCCAACAATTTCTCAATTGCAGACTTTGTATCCTCATGGTTGGGACACTAATTATTTTCCAAAGTTTCTCGCATGGTCGTCTACACCAGGGCAGCAAGTTGACTGTGTAAATACCTATAAGGTTTATGATTTTAAGAGTAACAGGACTTCTGAATTTACAGTTGGGACAACAGTTGATTATGTTCTAGCTGTTCGTCCGGAACCCTCAAAACTCAGAGTTGTCCTTACCTGGGGCGCTACACCAAGAGATCTTGACTCTCACTTAACTGGCCCGATAAGCGGAGATTCCAGATTCCATGTTTATTATGGAAGCAGATTGCATTATGCAAACGATAAAAAAGTTGCTATGCTTGATTTCGATATTACATCAGGCTATGGCACTGAAACAGTAACCATTTATGATGGTTCCCCGGCTGGAACATACAGATATTCTGTTTATGACTGGACAAACGGTGGTAATAGCAATAGTAGTGGTCTCTCTAACTCAGGTGCCAAGGTTCTTGTATATATTAATGGTACACTCACCGCTACCTACGAAGTTCCTACCGAGAAGTTTGGTTATAACTGGACTGTTTTCGAATATGATGGTACTACATTGACCCCGATTAATACAATCGAGTCTGGAAAGCCCCAGTCTACTGGTGCTTCTAATAGCGATATTGGATTAATCCAGGCATTACCTCCGAAAAAATGAGTTAGTAATCAGGTATATATAAAAAAGCCATTGGCATAAGCCAATGGCTTTTTTATATGCGCATTATTTTATTGTGAAATCTATCTCAAAGGTTCTGAGAAATGATTTGATGTAATAGCTTAATTCATAGATAGTACATGCAGAATATAATCCTGAAGCTTGTTTTTTCGCCTTATGCGCTTGACAACTTTGTGATATTCTTGTATAAAAGGGTTTCAAAACTTTTTTGGAGGAATTATGAAGAGGATATTTTGTTCTGTAATTCTGGTGTTTTTTTTTGCAGGTGCTGTTTGTTTTACCGGTTGTAACTCCGGCAGCGGTGACATACTTCGTGGTATGGGATTAGTCTTTGCTATTGCCATACTTGCTTCAACCGGAGGAGCCGGAGCTCCTGTAGCTTTCGCCGCTTCAAATCGTGACAATACTAAAGCAAAGATTTGTTTTTCTTCTCAAGTTACAAAGAGCAAGGTTAAAGTAAAAGTCACCCCGAGAAAATCAGATGGAACAACTGCACAGGAAACTGTCGTAAACGCTTCAACGCTTAATGTAAACGAGCAGAACCAGATTGAAGGAAATTTAAACGTATCTGTTCCTGATCCTTCTTTTACTGAATTTAAGATTGAAATTGTATATTCCGAAAATCAAGGCAGCAAAGATGCAGTGCTGATTGAATCCTATTTCCAACACGATCCGACAATAAATACTACTCAACAGGTTGTTGATCCTCAGACAACTGCCAAGTCAATGATCTATGACAACTGGAAAGAAAATTCCTCCAATAAAAGTCTTTCTGATTTTGAGGCTGTATTTAATTCTTCAACAGATTATTTATCCAGAATACAGACGCTTTCTGATGACATAACCTCTTCGATTGCACGTGCAGCAGAAGCTGGACAGCTTAGTACTTACTCTCCTCTGAACGATGATATTATTAAAGCAAAGGCCCAGGAAATAGCCAAAGAGATTCCGGCAGAAATTCCTGCGTCATCAACTGCCACCAAGACCGCTACTCTAACAGCAACTTCAACATCCACAGTTTTTAATCCTTATTATGAAGCTCTTCCCCTTGAAAAGACAACTGTTGCAACTTTAACATATCTTGAAAACCAGATCGGCAAAATAATTGAATCCTCTCTTTCTCCTGCCCTCTCAGGCGTGCCGGTAAGTTATAGCAAGCGCGCTTCTGTTGCTGATACAGGATTGCCCGAAATTATTCCAGTTGCAGGTGGAAATTCTGCAATTGATATAAATGGTCTGACAAACCGTCTTATGAACGCGGTTTCCGGTAATTCGGCAGTTACAGGTCCATCATTTTTAAATCTTGAAGATACCAGCTATGAAGTTTCCTTTTCCGGAAACACATACATCGTGACCAGAAACGTTTGTGGAAAAACCCTTGCTAAAACCACAATGACGGGTGTTGCAATTGAAGGAAATGGTAACAATATCAAACAATTTGTGCTTAGTGATGGCAGTGTAATTCTTATTGAAGACTATAATTCTGATGGAACCGCCGTAATAAGTAAAACAACGATGAAACTTCTTACAGGTTTGAAGATTCAGGGACGGCACGACCGGATTGAGGAATCCGGATTCCTGCCCGGAGTGCGTCCTGTTAATGATTATGATACATTTTCCCCTTCAGTCAGAGGTTACAAATATGTTGCACGAGCTACCGATGTAATAGATATTTCAGTTTCTTCTCCAGTCATACTTGAAGTTACTCATCAGAAAGACAGTTTTGTTGATCAGGGAACGTTGTCTATTTCAGGTGTCACCGGTTCAACATCATTGACGAACCATCTGTATATTGGGAATATGGGTTACGATGACACTTCTCTGATAAGACCATATAAAATGGCATATATTGTCGGTACTGATAAAGAATCGCGTGATTTCACTTTTGGCAAATCAGTTGAATTCACCCTCAGGGCAAGGGTTCCAAGTTATGACTTGTACCTTAATGACATGACTATAATCATGCCGAATGTTTCAAAGGGAATCAATGCGAAGAATGAAGAAGTGTATTCTTTTTCTGGTGGAACATGCAATTTGAGTGCAGATTACACAGGTAAAAACTTTAAAGATTATGGATATATCAAAAACCTTCAGATTACCATCGGTGCATTCTCTTATGATGGAAATAATGACAAAGTAGCTGATGGTGCCGTAGCGCGAATTATTAAAACAAACAGTGATAATACTGTTGATAGGGTGAATTATGAAATTCTGAACGGAAAAATTTCTGTTGCAGGTGACGCAATTAATTCCCCAGGCTCAGAAATTACCGTTGGAACATTTGCTGGAAATGCTGAATTTAAGGGAAAAGTAGCTTATTCTGACAAGGCAGGAAACAAGATGACAATTGATTATATTGCCCGCCTTTGTTATCCAATGGATTATTCGAGAACCGTCACGGTTACAGCTGATTATAACGTTGAATGCCTTAGTAGTCTTTCTGCCCTCAGAAGCAGATTGCATGCTGAGCCCCTTACTCAGAGCTTAATTAAAGAAGTATTATCTCATTATACTTTCAGTGGTACAGGCATCTCTTCAATTGATGAAGCTAATGCCCTTATGAACTTTTTACATCCGACATCAACATCCCATCGTATTGCATCAGCTGTCTCTGGAATCTTTAAATCCGGCATGGAACTGACAATCTGGGATGATTCCTACGGCAAAAAAGACAGATATAGCCTCAGATTTGGAAATTCCGATGGGAGTTATTGGGGCAGCAACGCTACTTTCTTTGAATTATTAGCTGCTAACTCCAACAAAGCAAATGTTTCCAGAAAAGTCGAATTCATTTACGCCTCCAATCCGGCAACTTCAACTGCAGTTGTTTGTGCAAGCACTCTGGTTGCAGATTGTGGGAAAAATATTGTTGGTAAGATCTATGAAAATGGCAGTGAGATAAATAGCTTCTATTATCTGAATGGTAAGGGCTACATTGAGGCTCTTTCAGGAATGTCCTACTACCTGGTCGGTTACTTTAATTGGAATAGATAGTTTTTAATTCTCGTTAAACAGCAGGAGCCAGATTTTCGAAAGATCATCGGCTCCTGTGCCTTTATTCGGTAATTGCTGCGTAGATTTGATTGTTCTTGACATGGCTTAGATAATGCTTTAGTATTGCCAAAATATTTTTTATCCAACTGGAGGCTATAATGAAAAAGGTTTTGAGCTTGTTCATCGTTTTTGCGATGATTGGCGGAGCGGTGTTTTTTGCTGGATGTGACGGCTCTTCAGGCTCGGGGATTGCCGGAATTGGTGCTTTGATTTTTACTGTTGCTATTTTGGCATCTACTGGCGGATCTGGGGCAGCGGTGGCTTTTGCTGCGTCAACACGAGATGAGACGAAAGCTAAAATTTATCTTTCTTCGCAGATAAACAAAAGCAAAGTTAAAGTAAAAATTACTCCTATGACAAAAAGCCTGGTTTCAGGTACCTCAGTTGAAGTCAGCGCTGCTGATATGACTGTAGATTCAAATAACCAGCTCAGCGGCGATCTTAAGGTCGAAGTTCCCACCGCAGATTATTCGCAGTACAAGATTGAGGTGAAATATGCCGAAAATGCGTCCGATAGCGGTACCATTCTTATAGAATCTCTTTTTACTCACAATCCTTCTGCTGGAAATCCTGCTGCTCAGAAAGTTGATCCTGAAACTACTGCAAAATCTTTGGTTTATGACAATTGGAGTTCTTCTGCAACCGATAAGAGCTTCAGCAATTTTGAAAGCAATCTGACAGCGACTTCAACCTATCAGACACAGATTAATAACCTTTCCCAGAAAATTATTTATGGATTGGAAAACGCTGCTGCAAACGGAACGCTGGCAACATATTCACCAGTTACAGACACCGTAATTACCAACAATGCTTCTGAAATCGCAAACGAAATTCCGAAAAATTCAACAGCTACAGTTACAAACACAAACACAAACACAAACACAAACACAAACACAAACACAAACACAAACACTGGTACTTCTACCACAACAAGTACAAACACTTCTACAACAACACTACCACAACAAGTATCGACCGATGCCGATCTCGCCGACCTTGGCGGACAGCTCGGAAGAGTGATTGATTGCTCTCTGAAACCGGCACGCAATATGCTTCCTGTTAATTATGCCAGCAAAAGAGCTCAGGTTGTTGATGCTGGTATGCCTGGAGTCGTTCCTCTTTTCGGTGGAGATTCAGCGGTGAATTTTAACTTCCTTGCAAATCGCCTTATGAGTGCAGTTACCGGAAGCACAAAATCTGGTCCGACTATGGTCGATTCTGGTAATGCAAGTGTATCTAAAGTTGTTTCTTTTACGAGCAATTCAGTCGTTTTCGAATATTACGATTTCAATTGGGACTGGAATACTAACGCTTTTAAGTCTACTCTTTCATCAAGAAATACCATGACTAACGTAAACGTTACTTCTTCAGGTGATCACATTACGGGCATCACAATGAATGCCGGAAGCCAGCTTTATGTAGAGGATTATTCCTCATCTGGAACTGTTCAGGAAAAGACGACAATTAAGCTTGTAAGCGGAATCAGCATTTCAAACACACAGACCAGATATTCTCAGACGGGTTTTTATAACCCACTGGGTAGTACATCTACTTATAATTGGGGTACCAATTATGTTGCCAGAGCAACAGATACTGTAAGTATTTCTGTAACTTCACCAGTGGTTGTTGAAGTTTCACTCGAATCAGACGGAAAAGCAAATAGTGGTACTCTTTCAATAACTGGAATAACTACCAGCATGTCTTCAACTCGCGAACTGTATTTTGGAACCTTTGGTCCTTCTGGAACTACTCCGGTCGAGCCCTATTCAATTACTACAGGCTATCAGAAGGAAACTGAACCCACTATTCCCGTGAATACACCATTATCTGTTTCAGTAACAGGAAATTTGGACAATTCCTCTCTTTCATTGACTAAGATGAGCGTGAATATTCCCGGACTTATAAAAGCTGCAAAGGGCGAAGAGACTGTTTATTCGTTCACCGGCGCAACATGTGAAGTTTCTGCTGAATATCTGGGCAGCAATTTCAAAGATTACGGGTATGTCAAAAGTCTGAATATCAGCATGAGTAATCTTTCATTCGATGCAGTTAATGACAAATTTTCAAATGGCGCTGTTGCAAAAATTACTAAAACCAACAGTGATAATTCCATCGAAGAAATCAATTATGAATTGAAGAATGACAAGATTACCGTCAGCAGCGGCGAAGTTAAATCTCCTGGCTCGGCAATAACTGTAACTACAGCTGCAGATGGCACGGTTACATTCTCTGGAAGCTACGTTTATACCGACAGAAGTTCTAATAGAATGACAGTATCGTTTACGTCTCGCACGTCTTACCCGGTTAATGACGGAAGCGATATTACTGTTACAGCAGATTACACTGTCACGCCGGCTGCTTTTGCTGCTTCAAAGCTTTCTTCTTTCACTGGAAGCAGAAGCGTGGAATATTCTTATCATAATAACCTGACCGCTTCGAATGAGTGGAAGGAAATCAGTGGTGTTATTAAAGAATCAGGCGTAACTAAATACAGCTTTTATCACCAAAATGGAAGAAGCGTAATCGCAGACAACAATGGAAGTCCGGTAGGAACATTCTCCTGGGATAAATGATCTGTCGACTTGACAGATATCTGTTCTCAGGTTTTAACAGAGCCGAATTCAGATCGAAATAATTTAGTGGTATTTCGATTCCGGGTTCGGCTCTGTTTCTTAACGACTCCTTATCTGAAAAAAATCAGAAATTCCCTTTTTCTTTGGAAGAGGAAATCTTCAAAATTTTTGCTGTTGCACACGGCAGATGAAAGAATTATTATGTTATTCCAAACTTTTGAGTTTCAATTGGTTTGATGTGATAGCAATGCAGACACTTGCGGGAGGACATTTCTTGTGAATTTTATTAAACTTAAGTTTGACAAAAAAGCTCGCTTTGTTTGCTCAAAGAGTTTTTTGTTTTTCTTTTCTATGGCATTTGTAATTTGTTTCTCTGATTCAGCAGCAGCTTTTGATATTCATTCCTATTTTGCTCTGCCCGAATATCCTATTGCTGTGAAGAAACCCGATTGGGCGACAGCGTCACGTCAGTTAAAAATAGGTTATTCTGTAGAAGAAATATTCCGGGAATGGAAAGATGGCGTTGAAACAAGCCGTTTTGATGGCTCTCGAACTAAGACTTCGCTTCGATATAACATCAACGGGGAGTTCGGAATAAATTATTCCTGGCAGCCATCTGGAGATCAGAAGTGGTTTACAAATGATTCCAGCAAGTCAGATCCGTTTAATCTTTCGTGCAGCGAAGAATTCTCGGAATACTCATTAAGCCGCTTTAACAGAGGCTTAACCGTTGAAGCCGGACGAATTTCAACAAACAACATTTTTGACGGAATTTTCTCTTTAAATGAAGACATCGTAGCCGCGCTGGGAAATAATCCGGGGATAAGGTTTGAAAACCCTTTGCAAGCCGACAGATTGAGAATTTTTTCCGAAGGAAAAGACGCGGACTTTCTGTTTTCCTTTGTCAAAGGGGAAATAGAATCAAAAATAGAGACTTCCGGCATCAGAATGGAACTTGAAGTTCCGTTAAAGCGTTTATACAGGGAAATTGAGTGTGAATTGGCTTTTAAAGGCAGAAAATGTGTTCCATATTTGAGGTATTCACGTTTTAGAACCAGCGGTTCAGGCGAAAGCACAAAAAACTCAAAATTTATTTTCGGATCTTCAGAAATCGAGTTTGAAAGATCAGCTTTATCAGCAGGATTGGCTTTCCATGGAAAGCAGGACTTCTTCTTGGAACTTTCGAGAAGGAAACTTCTGGGAAATATCTACCTTGCGAACAATCTTATTACACTCGACCCTCTTTTTCTGTTTGGAACAAATGAAGTTCGCTCAACAATAAATATTCCGCAGACTGAATCATTTTCAGAATTCAGATTGGGAAGCACTTTCAGGTTTATGCACAGAATTGACTCAGATTTTCAATACGGCTTTTCTCGTCTTGACCTTTCCAACGAGCTCACAGACGAAAAAATATACAATTTCCGCAAAAAAACTCAGGCTGTATTGACCAGGCGTAATCATGTCTATGACCTTCATCGCATTACATTAGGTTTAACAAGAAAAGATGCCCATGGTTACTGGAAAATGGCACCTTCTCTGATTATTCCAACCGAAGTTTCAAAGGACAAGGAAGAGACTGAACTTGGTTCTTCTCAATCGGGTGGCTCATCGGGCACTTCATCTGGTGCAGGCGATAAGACATCATCGAAAATACGTGGCGGCTGGCAAGTTCTCATCGAAAGAGCATACAACTTCTGATTGAAACAAGCAAACTGGGAAAATGGAACCAAGAGCTTTTTAACCACGGAATTACACAGAATTACACGGAAAAAGGCGGAAAAAAGCTGGAATTAAGGCAAGGACAGGAAGATGACAGGAAAGAACCAGAGGTAGCGGATGCTTGGGGAAGAAGAGATAATATAAGACGCCAAAAGAGTTTCAGTTAATTAATTAGAAATCAGTGTAATGCTATTTATTCTTCAATACAATACCAAATCTTTAAGCTTGAAAATCTGCGTAATCTGTGGAAAAAATCTTTTCTTGTCTCGTCTTTTCTTGTAGAAATTTAGTATAGCAAATCTTAATAAAGGGGTCATTAAACAATGTTTTATGAGATCTCTCACATTCGTTCGAGATGACAGCCCAACCCAAAGTTAATTCGCTAATTTGTCCCCTTAATTAAGATTTTGCATACTTAGTGCTATTCTGTCCGAAAATCCGTGAGATTCCGTGTTTTTCCGTGGTTAAAAATCAGCTCAAAAAAAACCACGTGTTCAGCATGTTGCAGAACACGTGGTTTTATATTAGCATCAGGCTGCTGAGGGTGTTGCTTCCTGAGTGGTTTTTTCCTGGGTGACGAGTCGGAAGATGAATAATGCTACAGCTGCTACCAGACCGATTCCAAGGAAGACATACCAGATTTTGTGTGCTCCTGAATAATAAGCTGCTCTTTCGGCTGCTGAAATGCCTGCCGGAAGTGTTTTTGGGTCCGGACAATATGCATCAAGCAGGTAGCCGGACAGAATGAAGCCGGCAAGAGCTGAAAAGAATGAATGCAGATGGCTGAATCCGAGGTAAATTCCTTCTTCGCCCTTTGGCGCCTGAAGAGAAAAGTATTCGAGAAATCTTGGAGAAATAAAGCATTCTGCAAATCCCTGAATTCCAATGCCGATTATCATCATCACCGTCAAAGGATGAAGTCCGAATACTCCGTTTTGAAGCCATTGAGAACCTGACATGGCAAGTGCTGAAAAGGGCATGAGTATCATTCCGACAAGCATGGATGATACAGCTGCGTATTTTTTCATCAGTTGAGTTACAGGAACTACAAATATTACTACGAAAAGCGGATTTACGTTGGCAAGCCATTCTGGTTTCGCACTGTCACCAAGAAGCCTGATAACGTATTTGGGCATGGTTGCATACATCTGATGTTGAATGATCCAGAAGCCGGCAACGATTAAGGTCAGCATCATAAGCTTTGGAGACAAAAAGATTGCCTTCAGAGATGTGAAAACTTCCGAAAAGGTTTTGGCAGGTTTGTCATTTTCTATTGCTTTAAAAAAGAATATCGCAAACAAAAGTGCCAGAAAAGCCATGATTGCCGAAAAATAGTTCACATAAGCGAGACCCCAGTTCTGGCGTATGAACGGAACAAAGGTCTTTCCGCTGAATGCACCAAAATTGACAACCCAGTAGAAAAGGGAATATCCTCTTGCACGATTGGCTTCACTTGTTGTTTTTGCAACTGTGCCTGTGATAAGAGGCTTGATGAATGAACCGCCAATCAAAATGATCGTGAGAGTTAAAAGAACGACGGACTTGCTGTGGAAAATAGCCATGAGAGTGTATCCGACAGTGAGAAGGGCGAAAGCCAGAATCATTGCATGGCGAAAACCAATTCGATCGCTTATCGCGCCAACAAAGGGTGGTAAAAAATATAACATGGCCGAAAAAACACCGGCGACAATGCCGGTTTCCTTGTCGGTGAAACCGACGATGTCAGTGAGGTATAATGTCAATACAATAAAAAAACCGTAGTAGGCTGCTCTTTCGCATAACTCCATGAAATTAGCAATCCAGAACTCTCTCGGAAACGACCAGCTTTCGTTGCTCATTGCTTCTCCTTGATGTAAAAAGATTTATTTTTGCGGAAGAAGTATAGCAATTTTCATGCCGGAAAGTCTACCTACTTTTGAACTTTTCGGATTACGAGTTCGCCTGTGTGGCTGTAATATCGCGCTGGACCTTCTTTGACAACGAGATCAGACTTCGGAAAAACAGTTGAAAGAATAATCTTTAATCCAGGGAACAAGTTTACTTCAATATCTTCCTCTGAATCGTGTTCTTCGGGTATTTCGTAACACCCTTTTTCTGAAAGCTTGTATATGGTGACTGTGTGATTTATGGGTGAAACTGTCCAGTATTACTTTACTCCGTGTGTTTCATAGAGCCTTCGCTTTTTAATAACGTCTTTTGAGGCTGTTGAAGGTGAGAGGACTTCTATGACAAGATCAGGAGCGCCTTTCACGTTCTTCTCGTTCAGTTTTTTCCTGTCGCATATAACGACCAGATCAGGCTGAACAACGTTTCTGACTTTCTTTTCGTCCTGCTGATCGTTGTCGGGGAACAAGACATCCACCGGCGCCGTGTAGACTTTGCATTTCTTATTCTGGAAAAATGAGGCAAATTGGATATAAAGGTCACCCAGGATGTCCTGATGGTTTAATGTCGGCGCCGGGGACATGTCGTAAGCTTCGCCGTCGATAAGCTCCCATCGTTCGCCTTCTGGCCACGTAAGGTAATCGCCATAGGTATAGTTCTCTTGAAAAAGTTTCTGAGCTGTTTTCATTGATATCCTCCGACAATAAGCTAACCGAACATTACACTGTAAAGCAAAACGCAGCATTTTTGTTCATTACAAATGCTGCGTTTTGCTTTAAGGCTTCGCTTTATCCGCTATAGAGTGGAGCTAGCGGGGCTCGAACCCGCGACCTCTTGAATGCCATTCAAGCGCGCTCCCAAACTGCGCCATAGCCCCGTAATTATTTGGCAATTATATAACTATTGCATATGAAAGTCAATAGTGAAATGCAAAAAAATTGAAAACAACTAGAAAAAAATAGAGTATCACGCATCAGATTATCATTAATGTGGCTATGTTATCATAAAATGAATAATGAATGCCAAAAAAAATGTAAAATATCAAAAAAAAATGTAAAATAATCAATAAAATGATTTGTTGGCTTTTCTGACAAAAATTCGTAAGGAGTCGTTAAGAAACAACATGATTATTTAGTGGGTCCCGAGCCATCGGTGCTGATTCTCTCTTTTTTCTCTGTCTCTCTGAGCCTCTGTGTGAAAAATTTCTTTTCTTCAGCAGCGTTGCTACAGTGTCATTTGTATTTGCTTATAATTAAAGCGCTCATGTCGTAGGTTCCCGCTTGCTATTGGAGGGATCGAAAAGTTTAAGCGAATGTAAAATTATTGTGTTATAATGCTTTATATGAGTTGGAAAATAATTATTCCCGAATCTTCTGAAGATTAGAAAACTAACTTCGACGTGGAATAACTTGTTGAGAGAAGCAGAATATGTCATGCAAAAATATGGGTTTCAGCAGGCCATCTGAAAAGTTCGTTTTGCTATTTTTTTTCTTCCTGTTAATCAACGCATTTTCATTGTGTGCAAAACCGCTGATTTTTGGTGAGGATATTGATTATCCACCTTATTCCTTTTTGGATGAAAATAATGTTCCTGCAGGCTACAACATTGACTTGACAAAAGCTGTTGCCTCTGCAGCCGGTTTTCAATGCGAAATTAAACTTGGCAAATGGACTGACGTCAAGCAGGATCTTCGCGATGGAATGATTGATGCCATCGGAGGCATGGTATTTTCTCCTGAGAGAGCAAAAGAATTTGATTTTTCCATCAGGCATCTGGCAAATCAGTATGATCTGTTTATTCGTAAAGGCGATCAAGGGGCGATTCTTTCTGATTTGTCGGGGAAAGAGATTGTTGTTCAGAATGGCGACATTGGTCATGAATTTCTTGTTTCCATGAACTTTCCCGGAAAGCTGATCTTGACTGATACAGTTCCCGATGCTCTGAGGCTTATTGAAAGCGGAAAGCATTTTGGAGCTTTGCTTACCAGGGCTCAGGGATACTATCTTGTAAAAACCCTCAAGTTGAAAAACTTGAAGCCAGCTGGTATTGATATGATGTCGCTGAGCTATTGTATGGCTGTTAAGCGCGGAAATGAAAAACTTGTGTCACAATTAAACAGTGCTTTGCTTTCGTTGAAGCACTCTGGAGCCTATCAGGAAATATATGACAAGTGGTTCGGAATATACGAAGAGGAAACTGTTCTTCAGAAAATAGTTCATCACCTGAGTTATTATTCAATTCCACTTTCCATTTCAGTCCTTTTTGTCTTTTTCTGGCTTATAATGAGTCATTACAGGCTTATTCGTATTAACAGAAGCCTTGCTGAATCGGAGACAAGAAACCGAGCTTTGCTTGTTGCAATTCCAGATCTGATGTTTTTATTCAGTGAAGATTTGCGATTTTTAGAATGTAATGCTGACGAATCAAAAGATACTTCTTTTTACAAGTCTCCAAAAGATTTTCTTGGAAAAAAAGTCAGAGATGTTTTGCCGCCGATGCTTGTTCCGTTAACCGAAGAAAAAGTTTATTCGGTTATCTCCACTGGGCGCGAAGAGAAGTATGAATACAGCCTGGAAATGCACAATCAACATCGTGAATTTGAAAGCCGCGTTGTGCCATGTGGAAAAAATCGAGCTCTTGCAATCGTTCGTGATATCACAGAACGTAGAAATTTTGAAAAGCGTTTGAGTGAGAAAGAGCAACATTTCCAGATTGCTCTTGAGGCAACTCACAGCTCTTCTTTCGAGATTCTTATGCGTGATAGTGTTTTTACTGCTTCAAACAGCGTATTTGCAAAGCTTGGCTATGAAACTGTTCCCCGGAGCCTTGAGGAATTCTTTGGACTGTTGTGTGATCTTGATAAACAGAAGTGTATCGACTGTGTCAAAAAACAATATTCACCTGAAGAGCCGATTTTCTATCATGAATTCAGATTGTGCGATTCTTCTGGAAGGCTGATATGGCATTCCGCCTCAGGAAAAGCAACCGAGTGGGACGTAAACGGATGTCCCACTCGGTTGATTGGTTTGATAACAGACATTTCTGAAAGAAAAAAAGCTGAAGATTCCAGGCTTGAAATGGAGCGGAGACTTCTGCACTCGCAGAAGCTTGAAAGTCTGGGGGTTCTTGCAGGAGGAATTGCACACGATTTTAATAATCTCTTGACTGCGATTCTTGGAAATCTTGATCTTGCAAAACTTGATATTTCTATTTCTTCGCCTGCTTATCCGAGTATCACTGCTGCGACAAAGGCATCAATGCGTGCCGCTGACCTGACAAGGCAGCTTCTTGCGTATTCCGGAAAAGGAAAATTTCTGAACAAGCTGGTTAATCTAAGCGAGCTTGTGAACGAAATGGCACATCTGATGCGAACTTCGATGTCAAGGAGCATTTCCCTTTCAATGCAGCTCAAGAGCGATATTCTTCCTATCAGGGCAGATCCATCTCAAGTTCAGCAGATTATTATGAATCTTATTGTTAATGCTTCAGAAGCTATTGGAAAAAATAACGGTCATATTTCAATATCAACCGGAGTGCAGTACTGTGATTCCTCGTATCTTGCGAAAAGCTCGTGTAAAGAGAAGGCAAAAGCAGGCGAATTCGTTTATCTTGAGGTTAATGACGACGGTTGCGGAATGGATGAAAACACTAAGAGCCGCCTTTTTGACCCCTTCTTCACAACTAAATTCACTGGAAGAGGACTTGGAATGTCCGCTGTCCTCGGAATAATGAATGCCCAGCACGGTGCTATTATTGTTTACAGTGAAGTTGGCAAAGGAAGCACATTTAAAGTTCTTTTCCCCAGCATTTCGCACGAAGAAGCAAGTAAGGAAAAAGGTTCTTCTGACAGTGGTAAAAGAAAAGCAGTGTCTCTGAAGTTCGCTGGAAAAATTCTGGTCGTTGATGATGAAGAGGCTGTTGCATTTGTGTGTCAGAACTATCTGAAAAAAATGGGTATCGTTTCCGAAATCGCACGCGATGGACTTGAAGCTCTGGAAATGTTTTCCAGCAGCCCCGATGAATACAAATGTATAATTCTTGATCTTACAATGCCGAAAATGGATGGAACAATTGTATTCAGTAAAGTCAGACAAATAAAGCCAGATTTGAAAGTTATTCTTTCAAGCGGCTATAACCAGCAGGAAGCGACCCAGAGATTTACCGGGAAAGGACTCGCCGGGTTTATTCAGAAACCTTTCCAGTTGGAAGCTCTGAGAGATATTCTCCAAAAAGTGTTTATATTCTCAAAAGACTGATAATGACTCGCGTGCTTTGATAAAGCACTTCTTTAACCACGGAAAGCACGGAAAAAATGCATTTACACAGACTTTAGCCTATCTACCCAATAATTAGGGGCAAGTCCTTCGTATTTTGCTGTCATTTCGACCGGAGGGAGAAATCCGTACCTACCGAGATATCTCCCTTCGGTCTAGATGACAGACCATTATTGCTGATTGCACCAATCAAAGAAGGGATTTCGCACTATCATCTCTTTTGCCTTGCACTCCACAAATCTCAATCCGAATCCCAGTCCGAATCTGAATCTCAAATCTCAAGTCTGAATCTCAATCTCAAATCTCAAATCAAAAATCTTGAAAATCTGCGTAATCTGCGGAAAAAAATCTTTTATTTTCCTTTCTTTTCCTGATTTTTCTTTATTGCATCTGCAGAATGAACCAGTTCACTATCAGCATTATTAAAATACTGTAGCTTGGCAGAAGCAAAAACGGTCGAATTTTTTCAGAGATTCTTATTTGAGGAGCCTTCAGCTTTATGAGTCTGTATGGCAGTTGAAAAACTACCAGCAGAAACAGCGCCAGACCGGTTCTGTTGAATTTTGATGCCAGATCAATATTTCCGTGAGCTGCTGCTGCAAAGCTTCTTGTCAGGCCGCAGCCAGGGCAGGGTGTTGAAAAGAAAGTCATGCTTGTGCATATTGCCGGAACTTTTATTCCGAAAACCTTTATGCAATCATCATTTATTGAGCTTACGTCTGATAACAGAGAAAGATAGATTATTGCAATTGCAAGACGAAGGTATGCAAGGTGATTTACGCGCTCGGATTGCATTTGGTGCAGAAATATCTGCCTTCTGAAGAGACGGCGTGGTCGAGGCAGGTTGATTTATGACAGGTTTCACATTCAACTGAACAGTCGCTGCATGATCGCTGGCCGCATATATGACACGCAGCAGCGTGTTCTGAACACAGCTCTTTTTTGCATCCGGAGCATTTGTGCAGACACTTCATACATACAATGCGGTTGCATCCGGTGCATTTGCCGATCTGGCACTTCAGGCACATTTCCAGACCGCAGACTGAACATTTCAAGAGGCAATTTTTGCATACTGCGTGTTTGGAAGAACACAGAACCAGCGCTTCTCCGGCAACCTGTTCCCCGCAGTTGGCGCAGGAGACGATATCGTTTTCTCCGAGGGCTTTAATTCCTGATTCAGAAAATATTTTGTCACCTGATTCGAAAAGAGCAGAAAAATCGTAATTATCAACAGGAAGTTTCTTTCTGTTTCCTTCAACCCACTTGGCAGCCTCTCCGTTGAGAGGGCTTTTGAGGTTATAGCTCTGGAAAGACAGCATCTCACCAATGCGTATGATTAGATGGGTTAATGATTCTCCGGCAGCCCAGTGATCGCCGATGCATATTGCGTGCGGAGCAATATTCGGGTGAAAAACCGGAGTCAGCATGCGGCATTGAGGCGCCTGTCTAGGATATGTGCGTGTCAGATAAATTTCCACAAGATGGGAATTTTTGATCTGAACTGTGCCGTCTGGTTTCATTACCAGGCTGTTGACAAGGTATTCAAGCTGATATTTTTCGGGTGGAGTCCCGATTGCCTGCCTGATTCTTATTTTGTCGTCTTTTGAAAAGGTGTCAATTATTTTTTGATGATCGGCTTGCAGGCGCTTCAGGCGTACTGTCATATTTTTCTCCACTGACGCTTTCAGTTGAATCGGATAAAGAAAGCAATTTTCTTATTGAGGGATCCATTATTTGGGAAATCCCGTTCATTGAAATTGAAAAGTTAAGTCCCTCGCTTACTGTTTTTGTGTAAATCCATGTATTTATGCCAACAAGATATCCATCCTGGTCATAGAGGCCTCCGCCACTGTTTCCCGGATTCAACGGAGTTTGCATTTGAATTACTGAAACTTCATGTTTTCCAAATAACTGTTGTCTTATTGCTGAAACAACTCCGTCTGTGTAGCTCCAGTTGAGGCCCATTGGATTCCCTATTGCAAATACTTTATCTCCTATACCAGGGAGCCGGTCGGAAGATATTTTTGATGAAAGGTCAAGTTTCTCGGGAGCGACTGTTTTAATGAGTATCAGGTCTATATCGGATGGAGCGATCCATATTGGTTCTGCGAGTTTTCTATCACCGTTAAAAAAAGTCACAAGAATTTTCTTCGCATTTTGAAGGACTTTCAGATCGCTGGCTTTTTTTCCGGCAGTAATTACGTGCAGATTAGAAAGGATATAAACATTTTTTCCGATTGTTTTGAGGCAGACACCGGAACCCTGTGCTTCACCCAGAAAAGTATTTGGGGAAGAAATATGAACGTTGCATTTCAAAGGATTTCTGATTTTGTCAGATGCTTTTTCGATAAAACCTTTTATCTGTTCCGGATTAAATTGGACGGGTGACATATTCTCAGAAGAAAAATCAGAACTTTGTGATACAAATCCGAAAAAAGAGAGAAACAACGCTGCCGAGCCAGTGACTATGCCGATTGTAGAAAAGAGAACGCCTTTCAATACAGGATTTCCGTGAATTCTTGCTACGGAAATAGCGCCAATTATTACAGTTAATAGTCCGCCAAGAACAGAGATAAGCAATGGAGCAGCATTCCAGATTTGGTCGGCTGGTTTTATAAGCATTATTACTGAAAAAACCATGAAAAGAGAGCCGGCAAGCATGCAGATTATCGAAAGAACGCTCGTTCGCTTGAGTTTGGTTTCTATTTCACCGGCTATTCGTTCAGAATTCTGAATTCTTCCCTTCGGGGTTGTTCTGATGTTGGAAAGATCTGAATTTTTTATGACAATATCAGGAATGATTGTTTGAACCGCTTTTTTGTCTGGTGAGCAATGATATGTAGAGCACCCTCTCTCGAACCAGCATTCATGATGGTGGATTCCACCGCATTTATTGCAGACTGAAATGTTTGCACCTTCAGAAATCGCTTCACCGCATGCCGGGCACGCGACACCCGCATGGATACTGCTGGCAATAATTTGAACACAGCCGTTTCCCGACATGCTTAAACCGCCTTAATTGTAATTAACGACAGGTACAGAAGCTTTAAATGAATGCAAGCTCTTTTGATAAAGCTTCAATGAGCTTGATATCGGTGCGTATCATTTTTAATTTACTTCAACATTAAACGCGATGGAGATTTTTCCCCATTCGCAGAGATAATCGACCACGAAAACGTCTGATTTCTGGGAAAATCCAATTTCAACATCATTGCCGCGAATTATTGATGGAACAGATACATCGACTGTCAATCCAAGTTTATTGAGTCTCTGAGCTGAGTCGCCGCCAATCATGTTTGCGATTTCACATACTCCGCTTTCAGCAATTTCGTTGAATTCATTTACGGGTTCACCCATCAGAATTGCAGATGCAACTTTTTTTGCAATTTCTTCATCTATGGAAAGGATGATCTGTCCTTTTATTGCTCCTGTCAAGCCGAGAATAGTGGCAACTTGTACTTTCCACTTGAAACCCTGGTGATAATATTGAAGCTTGTCTTTTGAAAGTTTAATATTTGCGATTTGTTCAAAAACTGAAATAGAAGCTAGAATAAACTGATTAAGTACGTTTGCATCTAATTTTGCCACATTTTTTCCCTCGTTATTAGAATCAATAAATTTTCTACCAGCTATTCTACCACGAGTATGAATCTTTTTCTAAAAAAAAAACATGTTTTTGCCGAAAATTTATTAAATGCTTGAAAAATACTTTGATAATTTGTATTCTGTATATTATTATAGATTTTGGAAGTATTGTTAGGTAACTTTTATGTGGACACTCATCATCGGATTGCTTAATGAGCGCGACCGCGGGGAGTGAATTCGGGAGAAAATTTAATGATTTCTGATTTTCAGCTTTTCAGTGCCCTTAATCCCGATGAAATTTCGCGGATAGCTTCGAACTGCCAGAGAAAATCATTTCAACCTGGACAGACTATTTTCCGACAGGGAGATTCAGGCTGCAACCTTTACCTCATAGAAAAGGGAAAAGTAGAGATTTCAGTTTTCAGTTGTTTTGTCCCCAGAAAAGTTGTTGCAGTTCTTGAAGAAAAAGAATATTTTGGCGAAATGTCGATTCTGAATCGCAGGAAACGCCGTTCAGCAACAGTTGTTGCTATTGAAAAAACTGATCTGATAATTATTCCAGAGCAGGAAGTTGAGTTTCTGGTCGAGAATTTTCCATCAATTGCGTTAAACATGTTGAAGACTCTCAGCAGACGCCTTGAGGAAACTAACACACACAGTTTCGTTCTTGACATCTGGAAGTTCATTTCATCAGACCGTAATATTGTTAAATTACTGAACGCCGCAGTTTATACGGCCGAGGCAGCTCTTGGTTATCATTCTGAAATAGTTCTTGATCTTCTTTCAACTCGAGAATTTCATGATCTTCTGTTCTCAGAGGAAACTATCCGGAATATTGCTTCAAAAACTGAGAAAGAGAAGGAAAAAGTTAAACTTCTTTTTTCAAAAGATTCCCTTTTGATAATTGACGATTTTGAAAATTCTTTAGTGAATGACTCGGTATTTTCTCAGCCGCTTCTCATTGAAGGAAAAATACTTGGATATTTCAGATTTTATGCAGACAAAGCGAAAATACAACCTGACGAAAATGTTGCCTTGAAAGCATTTTCAGAGCAGGTTGCTACTGTTCTCGAACTGGAATTATCAAAATACAAACTTCGCCTGATGGAAAATCGACTTAACGGGATTTTCGAGACAATAGCTGATGGGATACTTGTTCTGGATGAAAATGGTGTTCCCTCAATGAGTAATAGATCTTTTAATAAAATGTTTTTTCCTGAAGGATGCCAGAATGATGCATTGAATGCTGTTTTGCCTTCTCTATATCAGGCAGGTCGTGATACTGGAACTCAGGAACTTGTTCTTTTGAAGCCTCATGCACAGGTTTTATCAAGCAACTTTATTACAACTCGTGACAGCAAGGGAAACAGAAGCGAAACTATTATTTCAATTCGTAATGTTACTGCACCAAAGCGTGAAGAGCAGAAATTCCTTCAGCTTGTTTCAATGCTTATAAGAAGAGTTTACAATCTTTATCTTCCCATCCTTGGCATAAGTGAGCCATTGAGGGAAAAGCGCTTCAGGCGTGTAAAAAGAATGATCCGGAATTTTATATATCTGATTGAAATCAAATCAGGGCCGCTGCGTGTACAGCGCATGCCAATGACAATTGGTGAGTTTTATGATGAAATGTGGGAAAAAGTCACTCCTCTTTTTGCACGAAGAAGAATTTCCCTTCTGAAAGAATTTGATGAAAATGTTAACAAAACTGAGATATGTGTTGATTCTGAATTGCTTATCGAAGCTTTTATTTCGATTCTGGCATATCATGGAAGAAGGCTCTCATTTGACTCTCATATCAGGTTCGAAGAAGTTATTGAGGTGGCAGATTACCGATTGAATCTTATCACAAGAAAATCTGACTGGAGAATAAAACCCGGACCTGAGATTCTTGACTGGCAAAAGTGCGTAGAGTGGTTTATCGCTGCTGAAAACAGGGCTGTTCTTCTTGAGTTGCCCTTTTCACGGCATATTTTTGAATCGCATAAAGGAACTGTTGACTTTATAGATGAGGGAGATTTCGTGAAATTTTCATTGTTTATTCCTGCTGAGAAATAAACTGTGGAACCAGCACAATCATCTAATTATTCAAATACAATGAGGTTTCCGGCGAAGCTTCATTTTGCTTCTGTCATGCGTGACAAAGTTAAAGCAGAACTTGAAGCTCAGGGTGTTCCATCAAAGCTTGTATTTCATATTTGCCTCTGCATTGACGAAGCGCTCACTAATGCCATTGAACACGGCTCCTTGAGCTATGATCAAACTGTAGAACTCGGATATCTGATAGATAAGAAGTTTATTGAAATCAGTGTTACCGATTTTGGTGGTTTGATGTTTGACCCCGAATATTTCGACAAGCTTGCTCTGGTGAAAGACTGGGGCGTTGGCGGCAGAGGAATTCTTCTCATAAGATCATTCATGGATGAAGTCTATTTTGTTTTCACCCCAAAAATCAGCACCAGAGTCATTATGAGAAAAATGCTCACTGGCTCCAGCGAAGATTGACGCCCAATTCTCAGTAAAGCGTAGAATCAAAAAAGAAAAGATATTTCTCACGCAGAGCCGCAGAGCCTCAGAGAAAATCTGAGAAAACCAGAGAGAAGAAGAGTTTTTATTTTTATCTTTTTTCTATGCTTGTTTTTTTTCCCAATTTAGTTTGGGTGTGATCTGGGCTTGATGTGTTCATCGCCTTGACTTATGTCATTTCGGCCGAATGGAGAATCTTCTAATCCATCTGAGATATCTTCCTCAAGTCAAGATGACAACAGATCATCTCTCGTCACATTTTCGATCGTCCAATTTCATACAGTTCCAATAAATCCCCCAAAAAAACAATCTCACTCTCACTCTCACTCTCACTCTCAATCTCAATCTCAATCTCAATCTCAATCTCAATCTCAATCTCAATCTCAATCTCAATCTCAATCTCAATCTCAATCTCAATCTCAATCTCAATCTCACTCTCACTCTCAATCTCAATCTCAATCTCAATCTCAATCTCAATCTCAATCTCAATCTCAATCTCAATCTCAATCTCAATCTCAATCTCAATCTCAATCTTAATCCTAATCCTAATACTA
>JADFZL010000005.1:137623-400212 GCA_015232575.1 Candidatus Rifleibacteriota bacterium | reverse complement strand
TGTTGCTGGATAGAAACAAAACACAAACACCAGCTAGAAGTCTTTTGGGAAAAGCAATTAATTATGCATTAAATCTGTGGAAAGAACTCAACGTTTATATTCAGGACGGAAATTTAAGAATAGACAACAATCTTGTGGAGAACAAGATAAGACCGATAGCCATGGGTCGCAAAAATTGGCTTTTTGCAGGCTGTCCGAATGGAGCTGATGCATTGGCAATATTGTATTCTATTATTGAAACAGCAAGAGCCAATGGGTTAGAACCATATAGATATTTGCGATATTTATTCACAAATCTTCCTGCGGCATCTACTCCAGAAGAGAAAAAAGCTTTACTTCCGCAGTATGTTGTCAGAGAAAAACTGTTGTCAGTATAAAACTCAAGTTCTTAAAAAATAGAGCGCCAGAACAAAAAACTGGCGCTCTATTTTTTTTACTATCATATTCTGAAACAAATAAATAGCTGGGGCTCTTTTGACGCTTACTTTTCTTGGAGAAAAAGGGAAAAATCTTTATTCGAAAAAATTCGGACTATTGAAGGCTCTGTTCTGGAAAAGCAACTCTTGATTTCAACAACATCATCAGGAATAATACTCGCTGATGTGGCAATAATTAAATTTTGGAAATCTTTATTAACCTTTCTTAAATGTTGCGCTTCAAGAATAAATTGATCCTTCGTTTTTTCGGTAGAATGAATACATTTTACCGCGAGCAATTTTAGAACACTCTTTTCCAGCGTTTTTTCGACAAGAAAAGAAGAATTGTCTTGGGAAGAATCAGAAAATTCTACATCTTTGAATTCAGGAAGAGTCTTTAAATAAACTTGTACCAAGTTTTTAAATTTATTGGACTCCAAATCATGTAATGAATACTGATTAGTCGCCATTTGATGCTCCTTTCGAAACCCTAACGCTTGCTATCCACCCTCATGGAAAACAAACTGACTATCTTGCAGATGTGCCCATTGACATTTCCCGGGACAAACTTTGATTTTTGATCCAACTGCTAACCAATAATACACGCTTTTTCTTGGGCTTGCTATCCATCTGCTGCGGAAAAAATCCAGACAGTCTCGTTTCTGGGCTGTGTGGAAGGTCCGGTTGTCCTGTTCGAAATTGCCCTCTTCGAAAAACTTGTCGGCTCGTCCGAAAAAACTGTCCTGCCTTTTCGACGGGTCCCAATTGTCCGAGCTTTGCTTGTCTTCTTGGCCGCCTTATCGTCCCGGCAGTCCGGCCACAATGTCTGATTATCCTATTTTCCGGTCCTGGCAGCCCGCTTGTCCTATTGTCCGATTTTCAAACGTCGCGGAAATCACATCCCGGCCAAAATCCAGGAGGCTAACGAGACTGTCGAAAAAGTGTTTTTCAAAGGCAGCGTATGGCATTTTGAACATTTCCAATTCCATTTTTAAAAATTTTCTAGTAGTGAGGGGATGAAATAAAAGTAAACTTTCTGTACCTCCTTGGTTCTTAGGAAGAGTATCCTATCTTTTCAATATTGTGAACCATACACCACAGTAGCCACTGAATTCCAGCTTTTATTTTACCACGCAGCGTAAACCTTTTCAATCCTTTGGTTTCACGGATGTTTGCAAAAACAGGTTCTACTGTTCCCATTCGTTTTGCATATTCCTTTCGCCCTTCTTCAGAATCAATCTTTTGCTTCATCGCGTCTGTAATCGATAATTTCTGACCTTGAACTGGAATCGCCAAGGTTCTACGTTTAGCAGTTTTCATCATGCATTGAAACCGAAGTGCACAAGTTCCACAAGTCTCTCTCTTGCCAACATAAAGACGGCATTTCCGTCCATGAATCATTGTCTGTTTTGCGTAGGACGTGAGGCTTTTTCCTGCTGGACAGCGGTATTGATCATTCATTTCTTCATATTTAAATTGAGTCAGTGTGTATCTTCCGTGACCTTTTGGCTGGTATTTTTTTTGTTCAACAAGTCTTGGATCACGTTTTCGAAAATTGCAGTCCGGGATGATGGTATTCAACTGCTCATTTGCACAGGCTTTCAGGTTTTCAACGCTGAAATATCCGCTGTCTCCTACGAATGTCGCTTTTTTAAAATCAGATTCCTTATACCCGATAGTTTTTAAATTTTGCTTCAGAATCGGCAAAATAACCGGGATCTGGCTGTTGTCATTTCCCTCTCCGCTTGCCAAACCAGCAAGAATAATTTGATGTTTATCGTCTACAATAGCCTGCGCATTGTAACCCTGGATGACACCATGAGAAGTGGCCATTTTTGCAGAGTCCGGATCAATCACATTGGATTTTAATTCTACTTTCTGTTTGCCAATTCGTGGCTTTGCTCCGTCAAGAAACTTATTAATTCGCTTGATCTGCCGGTTTAAAGCTTCAATTTTATGCTTGCGAAAATTATCAAGAGAGTCTTCATCATCACTGTTTTTTGATCGCAAATCTTTATCTAACTCCTGATGTTCTTGAATAAGCCGATCAACCTTTTTTTCAAGAGATTCTTTTTTTTCTTTTAATTCTTTAAGAGTACCACTCCACTTTTTTGAAGCATTGCCCGGAAGCTTACAACCATCAATTGCAAAATAAGTACCTCCCAGCAGACCCATTTCCTGACAAATCAACAACACCTGAGTAAACAGTGGAGAGATCTGATTTGACATGCCTGAAACAAATTCAGCTATGGTTGCATGATCCGGACAGTAACCGCAGGTCATAGCCATGAAAACAATGTTCTCTTTGCAAGCTTGCTCAATCCTGCGAGAGCCAACAATTCCTCTTGAATAAGACAACAGAACAATTTTTAAAAGAATTTTGGGATTAATTGCCGGTCGTCCGGTTTTATCATTGCAATATTTTTCATGAAATGGTGATAAATCGAGGCGATTTTCAATCAATTCCTGAATAGCAAATTCAAGGGTTCCGTACATAATCTGATCTTCGAGTGATACCGGAATCATGAGACGCTGTCTGTAATCGTAAGATTTAAAACGAGCCATAAGCCACCTCGCAAACCGAATGGACTCATTATAACACAATCACAGCAAAAGTACAACAATGAAATAATGATATTATCGAATGTACTTTACTCTATTTCGGCTTTTCCGACAGTCTGAACGCCAGCGATGAGCGGAATTGGGGGTGAACGGAATTTTGCTAGGACACCCAACAAAACTTGAAAAAAAGAACCACAAAACATCATCGGAGGCGAGTCCCCAATTTCCGCTCGATCGCACTGTTCGGCATCTTTTTATCATTCAAGGTATTTCTTGGAAAATTCTTCCCAGTTTTTCCTTACAATTTCATATGCTCGCTGAATACCGCGTTTATGGTTTTCGTGCAAGCACCCAACAATGATTGAAGTGGGAACACTAATTGGATAGACCACTTTTATCAAAGCATACATTCCAAGTAAATCAATGATAACAGATGTGATCCTAAAATCGTCAGGTGCCATTGATGCCCGAATTCTCATTTTGGGATTTCTATAGGAAGTAAGAACTTGGTAGTATTCATAAATTGCCTTGTTCAAAATTTCAAAAACGTTCTTACCCGAAAATCCATTTATTGTTTCAAGACCGCAATTTAAAAGCTCATCTGCTCTACTGACGTCCCCGCATTTTCCTACCTCCGATTTAAATTCATTTGCTAGAACTTCCCCCATTTCATCGGTAAAGCGAACATTTTCCAGCTTTGGTCCCAAGCCTTCAAGCAGGAAATAGTAATCAACAAGGCATCCCAAAAAATCCTTCCAGGCGGAGTGATCCCGGATCCCATCCGAAACCAAACGACGAATGTTTGCTTCCGAAATCGGAATCAAAGAAGTGGTTTCGACAAGGTGAATAATCGGAGAGTAAAAATTCAAAAAACTTTTTGCGGTGGCCCATGTTTTTTCGGACTCATTCTTTCTAATCTCATATTCTAGATCCCAAAATTCAGTTCTGCAGGAGATCTTTTTTATTGGCTTGCCAAGGTACTTTTCGTCGAAAGCTTCTCTAAAATCCCTGACATCCCCCTTTGCGATTTTCTGAACGGTTCCATCATCGGCAAAAAACTCAACGATGCATACATCAAGACCGTTCTCCTCAATATAACTTTGAACTTTGCCAAGGCTAGAAAAGTGCTCTGTCTGAACCCCTTTCATATTGGAGTAAAAACGAAAAATATGGCGCATTAAATCGTATGGTTTTGGTTGGCATATCCATTTAAACTCATAATTTCCAATGAAATTATTTTGTTGTGCAAAAAGCTCCAACTCTCCCGCCGTGTTCCGGAAGGAATATTCAAGAAGACCATTTCTCTCAGTTTTCACGAGATCTACAATTTCTTCTTTAGGGCAATGCTTCAGCAGGGCCGACTTGATCTTTTCCAAAAGGTCTTTTATGAATGATACTATGTCTACCAAGGGAAGGAACCGGTCTTCATTTAATAACTTTGGGGAAAAGGAAAGAAATTCAACAAGGTTCTCCTGGTAAAAATTTGAAATTTGGTTGTATGAGTCCATAAAATCCACGTTTACCCTGAATGATAATCCCCTTAAAAGATCTTTTTTTGCCTGCCCATGGTTTTCCGAAATGGCCATGTAAGCTTTTGAAACTTCAGGCAGATTTTGAATTTCATCCTCTAGGGAGCCAAGTAAGTTGGCTAATTTTTTTGCCTTATCCTTGACAAAGGCTCCTTCATCGTTCACCTTTTTTTGGCGAGCTCCAAGGGAAAAAATGGTCCAAAAGATTAGGTATACCGGAGGACGGACCAATGATATTTCTTTGGAAAAAAAATCTTGAAATGGATCTTCGCGCCATGGGATTTTGTCAAAAACGTTGTAAACTAAGATGGAATCGGTAAGGAAATTAACGTATTGCTTAATCTTGTTTTGTCGGAAGTACTCATTAATTGCATATACGGTAGCGTAACTATCAGAATCTCTTTGATTATTAATGTCTTCAAAAATCCTCTCCCGATCAAGCATTTGGTTTGCAACACTCTTTACGTCGTAATCCAACGGAATTTCATCTAAACCAAAAATTTCCTTAAGACCACATGTTTTCTCAGTAATAAAATTGTATAGCTTCAACAGTGCCTTTTGAAGGTCGTTTTCTGACAGACTCTTAAATGGACTCTTTGGAACACCTCGAAAATGCAGTTTTCGGCCAATGAATTTATTTGAAAGTTCTACTTTTATTTTTTGAATTATTTCACATAGCTCGGAAGGAACAGTTTCTGAAACGGAGAAAACGTGTCGAAGCAATTCAATGGCAGTGCTCTTTAAGATAATAAACTTCCCTGTGAAATGTTGGTAAATCGGTTCCCATTGGGCATGCCGATCAAAAAGAAAAGAGAAAATATTCGAACAATCAATAGCATACGAGAAGGAATATCCATTTTCCATTCGGATTAAATCATAATAAAAGTAAAAAAGTGCTCTCCGTCCCGCTGAAATTCTTTTCTTCAGAGCAAGCAATTTCTCATAATCAATTTCAAAGAGTTTTTTAAGGCTCTCAGGGTTGATCGAAAAGTTTTCTAGCTCAAAGGATTTCATGTCCGATTGGGGAGCAGTCGGAAATCTAAATGGCATATGTCCTCCTAGAAGTAAATTTTCTGAAACGAAATTTCAAAAGGTAATGACTGTCAAAGCCGGTGGCAGGGATCCAAAGATGCCGAACGCATTAGGATATTGCGGCGCGGTGCCGCCGGAATATCCTTGTTGGACAAACCGGCACGTGCTTGCGTTTATATCTATGGGAAAAATTGAGTGGCAGTTTATGTGAACCATGTTTCGACTATATTCGAAATTGATTAAAAAGTCAATATTCGGAAATAGTCTGCTTGGGCTACTCTTTTTAGAGAACCCATTTGATTTATATTCTATTTTTTGTGTCAGATTTGTGGTAATTCCACGCGAGCTTGATTGCACAATTTATCTACTCATTGATTTGGTGGAGCTCGTTTTTGCGGAAGTCGGACTTCTCTAAGGTACAATCTTAAACTTCCGCATTTTGTACAGATCAGAATGGGAGTTTTCTTTTCCTCCTGCACCGGAACAGGAATTCTCGAAGTTTGATACAAAAACATCCGAATTCGAAGAAATTCCTTACGTCTGCCGGGACTTAGAAATCCATAATACCGCACTTTATGGAAACCGCTAGGTAAGACATGTTGTAAAAATCGGCGCATGAACTCGAACACCGGCAAGCTCATTCGTTTTTTTCGACCGTCACGATAGTCCTTGTACATGAAAGTAACTTTGCCATTTTCAAGAGAAACCAATCTTCCATTCGATATTGCTATTCGATGCACATAGCGACCAAGATATTTCAACAAGCCTTCTGGACCTTGCATGGCTGGCTTTATAAAAACATTCCAGTCTTTTTCACGAACCGAAGCAGGAATATATATTTGGAGGTTCAACTCCTGAAGTCCTGACAAAAAAATCCCACGGAAAATCTTCGACAATGGCCGTATTGCCAGCAGAAATTTCTGTCGGGATTCACGCCAAATTGTACCTTTCTCCGTTATCGCTCCGCCGGGAATTAAACAATGAAGATTATGTAAAGCTTTACATAATATTCATTATGACAAGCAAGTAGTTATGACAAGAGAATCTATTTACTATGGGTATTTAAATCTGTTTTAGTAAATAACTTAACATAACAACTGTGCAAACAATAGGCCAGCAAGCAGCATAAAAGTGTATCTTTCTCATATTCTATGATTATAAAAAGGAGGAACCAATTCATGAGAAAAAATGTTTATGTTAATGATCTGTGCCCGGAGTTTGAGCAGTCACTTGTCAAACAGCGGATATGTGCGGACAGTTTGCAGCGATATCAAAAAGTACTTACGGAGTTTACTGTATTCGCCTGTAATAAGTATTACTCACAGTCTGTTGGAACAGAATTCCTGCTAAACAAACTTCAAGAAAGAGGGAGACTTGTTCTGAGTGACGAGGAATCAACGAATGAGGAGTATTACTTTAGATGTATGCGTTTTCTTGCGGAGTATTTCAACTTTGGAATTGTTCTAAAAAACGTAAATGCCTATGGAGAAATCATTTGGCCGGCAGGATTCAGGAGTTGTACAGAGAAGTTTTATGCCATACTGGTCTATGATGGTTTATCTTATGGTTACATCGTGAATTCCCGGAAAGTAATAAAAGACCTCATTTTGTTTCTGGATGCCAATGGCATTCATGAGCCATCAGATATTCTTGCCGAACATAATGACAGATTTATCAAAAGTTACTATTGGTTGAGTCCAAAAGGTATTGAGACTAAACTGTGTATGCTTCGCCGTTATTACCGTTATCTTTATCTGAACCAATACATAATTCTTCCGTTGGCGGAGAGACTTCCCCATGCTTCCATCCAAGGCAGAATGAAGTTTCCTACCATTTGGGACCTGAATCAGATTAAAAAAATCAAAGAAGCTTCGGACAGGACTAGTCCTTCTGGAAAACGAAGCTTTGCTATGATTATGCTTTCCGCAGAGCTCGGACTCCGTATTGGTGATATAAGAAATCTTAAGCTTCAGGATATCAATTGGAATAAAAAACAGATTTCTATTGTTCAGCATAAAACAGATAAAGCACTCCTGCTTCCGTTGTCCGATGGTGTTGGATGGGCAATCATTGATTATCTCAGAAATGGACGTCCATACACTGACAGTCCAAATGTATTTGTAAAACACAAACCGCCTTATGATGCATTCCCTATCAACAGCACAATGAATCATATCTTCTCTACGGTGATGAATAAAGCAGGCATTCCACCAGAGATGAAAGAGCATGTCGGATGGCATACTTTCAGACGGTCACTGGCAACAAACCTTCTGCAAAACAACGTAGAAATATCAACCATCACAGAAATACTTGGTCATAGCGATCCAGACATTGCTGGCAGATATTACGTCAAGCTGGACATTGAAAACTTAAGAAAATGTGCTCTATCGATGGAGGTAAAAGACTATGCCAGAAAATAAACCTGTTTTTATGGGAACCCTTGCCTCCTACCTGGAAGCTTTTATTACTGAAAAAAGAACTCTTGGATGCAGGTATGTCGAGGAGGAACGTCTGGCGCACGAGTTCGACAAACTGAGTTTGCAATTCGACTGCTGTGAAGGTATGTCCCATGAACTGGTAGACGAATTCATAAAGTTCAAGCCAAACTGGCAGGCTACTACACAAAAGCGACATATCAGTTTTGTTCAGAACTTTGGTAGATATCTGATTAATCATGATATCAATGCATTTCTGCCAGGGTATATATCTGTAAGGAAGGCAAAATCCTGCTTTAAGCCGTATATCTTCTCACATTCGGAGATTGATGAGTTGTTCATGGCTGCAGATAAGATTCGCCCTAACTGTAGAAATTCGCATATTTTATATCCTGTATTGTTCCGTTTGTTGTATGGAACAGGGATAAGAATATCGGAGGCTCTGAATCTTACCATAGCAGATGTAGATCTGAATAAGAAGACCATTCACGTAACCAATCCGAAGAACAAGAAGGACAGGGTTCTTCCGGTAAGTGATTCACTTGCGGAGTATTGCTGCTGGTATCAGACTAAGATTCATTCCATTTATCACAATAATGATCAGTTTTTCAAGAGTAACCGGGGTAATGGACATTATTGTCGTAATAATATACAAGTCTACTTCAGCAACATCGTAGCAAATATGAATCTTCCGAGCAACGGTTACAAAGGTGGAGGACCGCATCTTCACTGTCTCAGGCATACTTTTTGCGTACACAGTCTTGAGCAGATGTTAAAGGCCGATGTTACACACGGAGTTGCACTTCAACTTCTAAGTGCATACATGGGGCACCAATCATTATCGGCAACAGCCAAATATTTGCAGTTAACTGCGGAAGCGTTTCCAGATCTACTGGCTGTAATTGAAGATGCTTACCATGATATCTTCCCAAAGATTGAGATGATAAAGGAGGTGCGGATGCCTTATGAAAACGACTGATTTCGCATCACTGGTCAATAAATTCTTAATGGAATATCTGACCTCCACCAGAAATGTGAGTGGTAATACGATTCTGTCATACAGGGATACAATTATCCTGTTGCTCACCTTTATATCAGAAAAGCATGCAATCAGGCCTGAACAACTGGAAATCGGACAGCTGTCTCCAGAGGTAGTCAGAGAATTCCTTGAATGGCTGGAACAGAATCGTAAATGTAGTATATCAACAAGAAATCAGCGATTGGCAGCCATCCACTCATTTTTCAGATATGCTGGAGGGGTTCAGCCAGAGTATCTGTTTCAAACACAGCAGATACTTTCAATTCCTGTAAAGAAAACATCACAGAGGGTCGTAAAATATCTTGACACATCACAGGTAAAAGAGCTTTTAGCTGAACCTGATAATACTACACGAAAAGGACGGCGGGACCTGGCGCTATTGTGTCTGATGTACGACAGTGGGTGCAGAGTTCAGGAACTGGCAGATGTAAAAGTAAGAGATGTTAGGATGACAACACCTCCACAGATAACATTAACAGGCAAAGGGAAAAAGACAAGAACTGTCCCTATTATGGTGGAAACAGCTGGTATTGTTAAGAACTATATCAATGAGAATGGATTGAGTGCACAGAGAAAGCTTGATACTCCGCTATTCTTTAACTGTAAAGGTGACAAACTGACCCGTCAAGGAATAACTTATATTCTACAGAAGTATTCAACAGACATAGGTTTTGAAAACGTCACACCCCATGTGGTGAGACACAGTAAGGCGATGCATCTGACAGAGGCTGATATTAATCCCGTGTATATCCGCGATTTCTTGGGGCATACTGATTTGAAAGTTACTCAAATCTATTCTAAAACGAGTGTGGAAATGAAACGAAAAGCACTTGAAAAACTGACTTTGAACAATTCTCTCATTCCAAAAGATGATACAGAATCGAAAGACTGGAAAGATGACAAAAACCTTATAGACTGGCTTAACTCACTTGGACACTGATATTATGTAAAGTAAAGTGGACCAAATTGCCTGTGTTAGCAGGTAATTTGGCTTCGCTTGTCATAATAGTCATCTTGTCATAATGTACATTATGTAAAGCTTTACATAATCTTCATTATCTTCTTCCAGCAGGGGCTATTGATGTAAAGAATCGCTATTGGAAACGTAAGGACTGGAATTTTCTGTTTCCTGAAAAAGCACTTGGCAAGATATTCAGAGGAAAATTGATTGCTGCATTGGCCGAGCAAAAAATTGCAATTTCGAATTCTGTAAAAATGTTGGATTGGGTAGTAAATTGTAAACAAGCAGGGTATGGAGAAAAAGTTCTTGAGTATCTTTCACGCTATCTCTATCGCGGAACAATAAGCGAGAAAAGGATCTTCGAAGTTGAAGGCGGAAAAGTTGGTTTTACCTATATCGAAAGCAAGACAAAGCAGAGAAAAAATCGAATTTTACCTGGTGAAGACTTTCTTTGGTTATTGGTACAACATGTGTTACCCAAAGGGTTTCGAAGGGCAAGAGATTTTGGTTTTTTGCATGGAAATGCATACAAAACGTTGTCACTGCTTCAACTCCTTCTAAATGTAAAAACAGAATTGAGACCAGAGCCAATTAGACCGGCTTTTCATTGCTCAGATTGTGGGACCGATATGCAAATAATTGCACGCAGGGTATTTCGAAAAGGAGCTTCAGAAAAACAATTGTCACCGTAAGAAAAACTGAAACAAACTCTGAAATAGATTGGTCCTGGACAATTCAGTATTCATCTTGAAATCGAAGATGAGTATTTTTTGATTTGCTTGAAAAAGAATTTTGTCTCAAAATCACAAAGAAATGAGTGTTACGAGAACAAAGCTGGCAGAGATATTTTAAAATTGTATGGGAAAACAATAAAAGATTTCGAAAAATTGTCTCATTTTCAAAATCAAAAACTCATTTCTAATATCTCCCCAAACGAATATATTTTCTTATAGCAACTCTTGCTACGACGGGCTTGTCCAACTACCGGATAAGATCGTGGCTACGCTTCGCTACGCACGATCTATCCGTACTCGTTGTACCATCCCAAACCAGGCTTTTCTCAATTTTTTCTCCGGTTGGGATGGCAGATGGTCATTTTTCTTTTCCCCGATGATGGTTCTCAAGCGATAGAAGGTGAACGCTATTTGACCTCCTGCGTTCGTATTCATTTGAAAGAAGGCGCTTATGATGAACCAGTGGTCTTTCACGTTCGACCCCGGTCGTTCGTCTCAGAATTGGTGCAGCGCTTTGTCGTTTTCGATCCAAGCCGCGAAGAACGGCATCGCCCGCCCATTCTTCCTAAGCAAAATCAGAAAAGGCTTATCGAAGTCACAACAGATGGGGTCCCTTGCCACGCCCAAGGTGGAAATTATTCTAATCGTTCCAACAGTATCGGTACCAAACTCGTTGAGCCTGAAAAGAAGCTCATTTTCAGCCTGTCCGATCGTTTGAGATTGGCCATCAATGATGATCGGCTTCCCAACAAGGTCACCGCCGTGATCACGAATCCGGAGGCTCACCAACGGAACGCTGAAATAGTCGGGGGGCGACTCACGGGCGCCGCAAGCTTTGGCGGTGCGCGAAGCCACATCCTTGATCGCCGCCAGAAGGGTTGCTTCCCGAGGTATTTGTGCGAGTATGATCGATATTGGAGAGGTGGTTGTCAATTCGACTCCGAAGATTCCGCCCTTTTCGTGGAAAAGAATATGGGTCTGCTTTCTCGCCGATTCGAACCCCACGAAATACCCAAATCCGTAATATTTTCTTGATCCATTGAATCTGATCGCCCTCTCGAAACGTTCGTAATAATTCCTGAAACGCAAATGGTTATTTATGGCGCCCATCAGGCTGAAGGTATCCGGACCAACCTCGACCGGTGACCATTGTGGTTGCTCCCCGAACATTTGGGCATATTTCTCCGAATTGGCCGCAGCAACTTTTTTGGTCATCTGGTCGAACGAAACGAAGATATCCTCCAGAGGCATGTCGTCAGGCGCAACGAGTTGCTTGTCTAGTTCCGCCAGCAGGGGAACCGCCGTGTTCTCGCCGCGATTAACGCGCTTCGCCCCAAGCAAACCGTTCCATGCAGCCTGAAAACATGGGGAATAGAAACAGTTGGTACCCGTCGCCAGCGGCGCCAGCAAGCTTGATACGAGTATGGTTCTTGCTGGGTTGAGAGGAGCCGGTAGCAACTCAAGATTAACATTCCGATCCATCTTTGCAAAGATAGAGCTAATGCTCAAGTGTTTCTGATATTCATTCAAAAAAATGCAGCCAACAATGAACAATCCGACGATCCACCAGAAAACCCTTCCTCGCTTCATGCTTTCCTCCCCCCCAAAAAAACTATCCGTTTATCCCAATTCAATTGTACAAAGCAATTTTTGTCTATAACAATCCTGAAATTTGTAAAGTTTGAGAAGATTATATACCGTATGTTTAATTTATTCAACGGCCTTTGAATTCCACAGCATTTTCCAACAAAATGGCGCTGGTTTCATAAAAGCACTTTGACAAATTCAGAATCTAGTTTAGAATATGAAGGCAGAAGAAACTGGATAAACGTTCGAATAAAAATCGAGGAAACTTATGAAAGTCTTTTTTGGAATTTTGTTTTTGACTATTTGGATTTCGTCTCCTATTCTCCCATTTCTTGTTTTATATATTTTAAAATGGGTCAAGTTTTCTTTTACCTGTACAAAGTGTGGAAAGAGGATATTGCTTTCCCTGGACGAAACTCAACAAAAAGCAGAAAACAAAAAAACTTCTACGGAAGAAGCCCATCTGAAAGTGTGCCCAAAATGTTCTCAGGAAATACCGATCGAAAAGATAGAAGCAGCAAAACTAAATACAATTTCGCCATTTTTAATTATTCCAGCTTTGTTTATTCTATATAATGGCAACTTGATTTCGAATGAATTGATTTTTCCACATGGACCAGATTTTAAGGAAGGCATGTTCTCCACATTGGTATTCTGCTATTTTTTCCTTTGGTCTGCAATACATGCTTTTTGGTATTGTATGGCAAATATTAGCAACATTCTCAAAAATGAAAAAGATTCCGATGGAAAAACGAAGATATTCCAAGGGATCTTTCGGGAATTAATAAACCTAGCGCTAGCCTACATTTTATTGTTCTTTTTTTTCCAAATTTCGGGAGAAATTCATAGGAAGATTTTTCCTCCGATGTTTGGTGATATTCCTTTGTTGAGGAATCACTAAAAGAAAGTACCAAAATATCTGGCGCCAGTCCACCCCCATCTTTGACGCTCTGATAATATTGTTGGAATACCTTTCCGACCTGGAAAACTTGAACTAACCGCCTTGCACATAAAGAAATATGGAAGCATTATCAGAACCGACCGCGAAAAGTTTCTGTTAACCCTTGATACGATGACAGTCGATATTTCCCCGGATCCCACCCAACCAGGGTGTGTAATCGTTATTAATACAGGTAAAGCCCCTGATGGGTCTCCATTGCCTCCAGACCCCATGACTGGGAAAATATCAGTGGCTGGTACAACCCCATCAATCAAAACAGACGATGGAAGCTGGACAAAAATGGAATACCGAAAAGATGGTACATATAAATTTACTTCGAGCAAAATGCCTGTAACTGTCGTCGCAAAATATATTGATTAAGAAAATTAGGGGGGTTAGAAAATGCGAAGAAGTTTCATAGGACTATTTTGTTTAATTTTATTCTTTAATGGACAAATTGTTTCTCTACTGGGCGCTAAATAGCCTCATTCCTGGATAGTCAGTTTCAAATCGACCGAAAAAATTCCTGAAGGAGTCAATAGGTCTGAAGTAATTGAATTTCTGAAGAACCAGTTGGCTGAGAACCTTGAGGTGGTCAAATTTAGGATAGAATTTACACCTCTATGGATAGCCAATGCTGCTATTACTGCAACAAAATCAGAAATTTCCGAAATTGCAAATTTGCCAAATGTCGATAGACTTTCGCCTGATAGACTTATTCAGGGAATTTCCCCTGGCAAAGACTGGAATCCTGCGCCGGCCGAAGAAAAACATGGTACACCATGGAGCGCTCAGAAAGTAAGAGTTCCCGAGGTTTGGTCTGAGTTGCAAATTGATGGCACAGGGGTTATTGTTGGTCATCTTGATTCGGGAGTTTTCGAAGCTCATCCAGCTTTAACCGGAAAAATCCTTAAATTCAAGGATTTTACTCCCGCCGCAAAACCAGTGCCTTATGATGACCAGGGACATGGAACTCACACTGCCGGAAGTATTGTTGGAAGCAACGGCGTCGGAGTTGCCCTTGGCGCCAAACTAATTGTCGGAAAAATTTTTCAATTCTACCGGCAATGCTTCTGAGTCCTGGGTATTATTTTGATATATAACAGTGGAACTTCGATGGCTTGTCCCCATGCCGCTGGTCTGGTTGCCCTTATGTTACAGACAAAACCTGGGCTTACATTGCCTCAGATTCCCGCTATTGCCGAAGAAACCGCTATTGACATTGGAAAACAAGGAAAAGACAACATTTTTGGCGCCTGAAGGTTTGACGCTTACTTATGTGTTAAGAATACGCTGGAAGGCGCTAACCTTGCCGATAATTTTGAAGCCGATGAAGAAGCGATTCTTACAGAAAACGCGCTATTAGGTATGGGGCAGGCCTCCCCACTTGCTTCGCCTCTGGCAATCTGGCTTCTTAAACGCGCTGAACGCCTCAGTGAGCCCGAATTTAACGCCTTGTCGGAGCGCCTTGAAAAAACGGGACCTTCCGCCAGTCTCCTAAAAGAAACGTTTCCTAAAGAACTGATACGGGCCTGTGATCGCACATTGGCTGAAACTGACGTTTGTAATATCCCGATCGCTAATGATTATTCTGAAAGAGCTTTGTATAGAAAGCCGCCAGATTTTCGAATTTTTTCGCGGGCATCAGAAAAGCTTCCACCGGATTTTGCAACAAAAATTGCACTCTTAAGATCTCCTGCCGCCTCTGTCAGCAGTTTTGCTGCATGTTCATGCTCGACTCCTGTACTTTCGACAAGAATTCTCAAGGCTCTGGCACGCAGTTTTTCATTTGTGGCCTGGACATCGACCATCAGATTTTCATAAACTTTCCCGATTCTGATCATTGATATTGAGGTTATCATGTTCAGAAGCATCTTTGTAACTGTTCCTGCTTTCAAGCGTGTTGATCCGGTGATAACTTCTGGACCTGTAACCGGATTAACAAGAATATCTGTTTCGGGGAAGTTTCCCTCTGGATTACATGTAATCAAAACGGTTCTGGATTTGATAGACCTGGCATATCTGCATGCACCGCGAACATACGGAGTAGTACCGGATGCCGCAATTCCAATCAGAATGTCTTTTGAAGAAAAATTCATTTTTTTCAGATCATCTTCGCCGGCCTTTTCATTGTCTTCTGCGCCTTCTACAGCAGCAGTGACAGCGCGTTCGCCACCGGCAATAGCAGCCTGAACCATTTCAGAGGGAACTCCGAATGTTGGCGGACATTCAGAAGCGTCAAGTATTGCGAGCCTTCCCGATGTTCCGGCGCCGGCGTAAATAAGCCTGCCACCTTCCATGAAGGATGCTGTTACAGCTTCTACTGTTCTTTCAATTGAATGGCGAACAGTTTTGACAGCTTCGATAATTTTGGCATCTTCATTAATGAAAGCATTAACCTGTTCTTCAACGGTCATTCTATCAATAAAACGTGTCTCCGGATTCCTTGTTTCTGTCACAGGCAAACTCTTTTTCACGTCCGTCCTCCTTTTTTAGAGGGGGCACGCGCCCCCTCTCGTTGTTCGAACAAGTTCGAACAACTCACTCCCCGCGTTCGAGCACCTTGTGCTCTCAGGGGGCACGCGCCCCCTCTCGTTGTTCGAACAAATTCGAACAACTCACTCCCCGCGTTCGAGCACTTTGTGCTCTCAGGTAATCGCATAGACGCAGCTAATAATGTAAATCAGTATTTCTCATCTTTTCTCTGCGCCTCTGCGTCTCTGCGTGAACATCTCTATCTTTTCTTTTAAGAATGCTGCAGTGCCAATTTTATTCGATTTTTACTGAGATGTCCTTTCCCCAGGTGTTTCCTTCGTAGTGCATGACTGCTTCAATCTGGCTTATTGGACGATCGTTGTCGGAAAATGGTCCTATTTTTACAGACCATGTTCCGGAAGAATTTTTTGTCATTGGTGTTTCAACAGATTTGCCATCAGGCCACAGAGTTGTTCCATCCGGCCAGATTGGGGTTGGCGGAACAGTCCAGTTGTTAACTCCCCAGTGAATTTTTCCAGGTCTGGAAGACGTAAAAGTAATAACATCTTTCACAGAAGGCTTTTGCGGAACCCAGGTCAGATCGCCACCTTCCTGATTGTTTCCGTTATCTGAGCCTGAGCCTGTGCCAACATAGACATGCTGAATCGGAGAAACGTTTCTGTTGCCTGATTTATCAACAGCAGAAACATAATAATCAACCAGAGTATCTTTAAGCCCTGAAATCTGGCCAGAAAATTCCTCAGCCTTATATAATGGCTTTGGACTTGTCTGTGCCGGAATATCTTTCCCCTGCAAAGCAATCTCGTGCCATTCACCGCCGGCATAAACATCAAAGGCTGCATTTGCTGCTTTGACTCCGGGGTGAGTGCGATAATTCAAAAGAACATTCTTAAGTCCGCCATGGTCATAAACATAAGTCCAGACAGTAAAATCACAGCTTTCCGGCTTCGAACCCCACTCCATTCCGCCAGGGTTATAAGGTTGTCTTTGAGGAAGATATATTGCCGGAGATGAAGTATCTTTTTTTCCTGAGGAAATGTGCGATAATACAGCTTCTACAGCCTGATTACATGCACGGGTAGGGTGGGAATCCCACATTTCAGTTCCATCCCAGTATTCATAACAGCTGGTCTGAGCAACCATAAGCATTCGCTCTGCAGCCTTCAGTGCTGAATCTGGTGCACCCATACAGCGCGCGGTTTCAACGATATTCCTGCATGCGGTCATGACTCCCCATGAATTTCTGTCGGGGGAATATCCTGTCTTCACATCTGGATCACCATTCCACTTGAGAAATTCTGGATCACCATTATCTGCACCAGCCCAAGAACCAGGTTCTACGTGAATCACATCATTTTCCGCCGGCGGAAAAGTGTCAAGATAATCCTGAATCGTAGTACAGACAAATCTCTCAGGATTAGCCTTCAACCAGGCAACGAATTGAGAAAAATTCCCGTGATAATAACTTTCAGTTCCACCGCCGTAGTTGTCACCATCATGGTGCAAAACCAGCAGAATCGGATGCTTTGGGTCATTGTTTTCACTGAAAAGCTGTGACATTACAGACTCATAGTTCAGCGCACCAAAACCACCGCGCCCGTCTTCGTTTCCCATATATCTTTCTGTCGGCACTGCAACAATGCGTGCCTTCTTCCCTTCTGGAGTAAGCGCAGTTTTGCCGGTTACCGGATCAATCATCTCAACCCAATGCGGACGGTCGGCCCAGGCTGAAACCTTTGATGGCGCCCAGAGTCCGTTTAACTGAACCCATGATCCGGGGTTTACGTTACGTTGATCGGCAGGATTAGGCGGATAAAGATTTTCGCCTTTTACCCATGGATATCCATTACATGCACGATTAAAGTGTATATTATCAACCATTGCCCATTCCAGACCTTCGTCTACCAGTGCCGGAATCATCCATTCAGCAAAAGCGTTTTCCGGAGGGAAAATTCCCTTTGAATAACGAACATCCTTTCCGAATGTTTTCAGAAGAATTTCCCTGTGAGCAGAAACCTGACGCCTGATGTCTTCATAACCAATCAGAGCCATAAGCGGATGATGATACCCGAAGGCAACCATTTCCAGACGTGAGTTTCCAAGAGATGTTCTGAGACGGCGTCCGGCAGTGTATGAGCCCTTCCAGCCATCGTTTCCCCTGTTCAGAACTTCGAGATTTTCAATCAGAGAACCTGAAAAGCTTACCTGAGCACCGGCGTTCGGAAGTCCAGCGTCGTGTAAAGATTTTACAGCATTATACGGCCATGACGAATACGGTCCCATGCGCTGATTATGCACATCTGCAATAGAAAATGAATATACGCCTTTGCGTTCTGTAGTGAGAATATCCTCGTAAGGCCAGTAAATCGGCTGATGCATGTGCCAGTGAAATGCAATATAAATTGGCACTGCCGGCTTTGAAGAAACCATTTTTGATATTTCTGAAGCATCGTCAAGTGTTGAAAGTTTCGAATCGAATTCAGTATTTCTGATATTCGGATTTGTAAGCTTCAAAAACACAAGCTTTGAATGCAAGGCACGTCTCAGTGGAATAAACTGGCGTCTGACCGGGTCATTCTGAGGAAGGGAGTTAACGGTGTTTACAAAGGAATCGAATGCTTCTGTGTTCCCTTTTTCAAGTCCAGCAGTAATTTCCTGTAAGATAAATGATTTTAGAAATTCAATTCGTGCAACTGAGTCAGTAAAATCCTGTGTGATTTTTGATGACTCAGGAGAAATCTTCAGAACCCCGGGACGTAACTCCTGTTCGAGTGCCAGAGAACGCGCATACAAAGATCGCAATTCAACAAGTTCAGAATCAAGAGGCGATGCAATTAGAAACGAATCAGCAACGCAGAAAAGGAATAGTACAAAACAAAAGATCTTAATTACTCTGTTCAACAAAATCCCCCCGCAAATAAGTTTCCGAATATTATATAGTTTTCACATCACTTAATCAATAAGACATTTCAATTAATTCATGTGCTTTAAGCCGGATAAATCAGGGTAAAGGGGTCATATTATGTCTTGGTTGGGATCACTGCCGTGAACTGTGGGCTGTCATCTCGAACGAACGTAAGAGATCTCATAATGCTAGATTTCTCACTGCGGTCGAAATGACATTGTTTAATGCCCCCCTTTATTGAGATTTACTGTACTAAGTTAACGCTTTTGAAGGAAAGAAGGAGCTTTCTAAAATTTTTGAGATGAAATACGCGTAAAAAAAAATGTCATCAAAATAATTGATGACATTTTTTTCAGTATCTTCAAAAAAACTATCTGCGTCTCTTTTTGGATCGGCTTTTCGAAGATTTGCTTTTTCTGGAACTTCTCGGAGTGGCGTCGCAAACAGCGTTGTTAATATGAACGGGTCTTCCATTATATGCCTGGATCAATTCGTAAGAAATAGCTCCGGCAATGCTTGAGGCTTTCACATAGTGCCCACCGGATTGTCCGACCAGAGTTACAATCGTAATATCGCGATTTACAGGTCTTGTATATCCGCCGAACCATGTAAACAGATATTTAGGCTCAAGGCCGGTCAGTGTACCAGTTTTTCCGCCGCAATGTACTGACATTTCCGGGCAGTCGGGATATTTCATAAAACCTCGTTTACCGGTTCCCTGTGTGGTTGTTGAATTCATCATTTCGTAAATTTTTGAAGCAGTATCCTGAGTAATCGGTTTGGATACTTCGAAAGGCTTTCTTTTATAAATCACCTGTCCCCGGTACAAAACCTTTTCAACAAGATAGGGCTTCATGGTTTTTCCACCATTCAGTACTGTTGATATAATTGAGGCTACATGAATAGGGCTTATTTCGAATTCCTTGTTTAAGCCGGCTGCAGACTGTCCAAGTTTGAGAGATTCTTCCGGAATATCAGCTTTCGATGTTTCAACGGGAATATCAAAGTAAAATTGTCTGTTAAAACCAAAGGCATTTGTATAGTATTGCAGAAGAGGTTTTCCAAGTTTTTTACCAACAACTCCGAATACTCCGTTATGTGAAAGGGCGAAAGCCTTCCAGAGTTCAAGACCATATCTTTTACCAAGTTGTACAGACGATTCAGGAAGCATTTCAAGGCGCTCAATAGCAGCAGCGGCAGTGATAATTTTAAAAATTGATGCAATAGGAAACGTGGCTTTAAGTGCCCAGTTGTCGGTAATATACTGAGGGCTGGCCGGGGAAATGTTTTCACTTCCGTTATATGATGCAAGCGCTAGAACTGCTCCAGTCATCGGGTCCTGTAATAATGCTGCGCCAAGTTTGCATGGAGACCGTTTGAACACATTTTCCACAAGAGTCTGCAGAGAAGGTCTTAAAGAAAGAACAGCTGTTATGTCTGAATCATATTTGACCACGTATCTATCGATAACCGGGTCATAAGTCCAGTTTCTCGTCTGAATTCCCTTTATTACCTTGGGAATAGATACATTTCCATTTTCGTCAAAATAGTCTGAATTTACTTGTTTTTCAGAGCCTTCTTCGTCATTTATACCTGCAAAAGCCTGTCTGACGTGAGATGCTACGGATGAGAAATTTTTCGGCAATGCAGAAGCCGGAGAAATAGAATTGATTTCCCTTGCAGCAGCGTGTTTTCTGAAATTTGTAATATCAGTAGATGCAGTGACTTCTGTAGAAGAGGCTTCCAGAGAATGCGCCTGAACAGAAGCTGCAGCCGGCGAATCGGCCTTTTCATTCTTCATGAACTGAAGAACTGGTTGAACAGAAAGCCCGCCTTTCAGATTTCCCAGCTTAACATCACCAGCCTGGCATACAACTTTACCACCCTGTTCTGTCACATAGAATACCAGCGCATCAAGCATGCTTGAGTCCATTGCAAGACTCATAAAAAGCAGATAACCAGCAATAAATATAAAACTCCATGATTTGAGCGGTGAAGATATCAACATTTCAATTTGCCTTTTCTTAGGAATTTTCAGAAAACTGTAATAAGTGCCACAAATTTGTCATTTAACAGAGGCAAGTAACCCAATTTTGGGAACTCGTAAAGTATTACCATCCCGTAATTTTTTCATATCGGTTAATCTGTTAATTCTTATTAGTGCTGATACCATTTTATTATTTCCATATAGTTCACGGGATATTTTTTCGAGTGTATCACCCTGTTTTATCTGATATTCCAGATAATGCCCGCCGTTTCCGGCAAAAGAATTTTTAGCGCCGGCCATCGCCGGAACAGCTTCAACTTTCTTTGTTGCATAGATCTGTCTTGTTAAATACTCAGCAGAGATTTTTTTCTCGCTGGTCTCTGGCTTTCCGCTCAGTACCGAGTCAATTTTTCCAATCAATTCAGGAGAGGCTGCTTCATCTTTTGCTGTTTCTGTAAGTCTCGCTGGACCTACATCACCATGTATTTTGAAAGCAAAAGAAGCCTGAAGTAACATAAGAACAAACACAAAAAGTATAAATAACCCGCCTCCAAACTCCGGTTTCGCTTTTTTTGACAGTGTCAGCATAAACACCTCCATTAAACACTCTGACACCTATCGACATAAAAGCTTTCATCTTTAAGTATGTTTCATTCAAGATAAAGTTCAGGAACAAGTGTTTTGCCTCTGAACTCGTGGTGCATCCGAAGATTCACAGCATTGAATCCGTATATGTTTCTGTAGAGACAGTCGGACTGAATATCCTTATCACGCATTATAATCATTCCATAATCAACCCACTTCCCGGTTTTCCGGAAGTTGTCAAAACACAATTTCATTATTGAAGTAATATCTATTTCGACTTCTCTATTTTCAACTGCTGGAATAATGGCCTTTGCAGATGGATTCAAAAGGAAGTCGCCGCCTTCATGATACCATGAAATAAATTGAACACGATTGGTCCAATCTGCTCCTTCGCATTGGCCTGATGGGCTTGTCGAAGTGTTTCGACCGGCAAAATAGTTTGTCAAAGGATGGATGGTAATTGGAATCATTTGTTTTGAAGCACTCTTCCTGGAAGGAGTAAGCAAAAGAACCGCCCTTGTAAGATTGAACTCTTCAAGTTTCAGACCCTGCTTTTCGAATGCACCCTCAACATCAAATCTGAGCAGGTACCGAAGGCTGTCTGGCTTGCTCCAGGAGCCAATCGGACCCATTATATTCTGTCCGTCCTTTTCAAAAACACGATACGGAAAATGTGCCTCACTTGGATTGCGTATAAATGCGTCAATACCGTTTCTCACGATTACTATTCCAGCACGCTTCCTTACAGGAAATTCAGATGCCAAACAGCACAAAGGCTCAGAAATGAGTAACACCAGGGAAAGGAATATAACTGATTTCAGGTAAAAAAAAGAATATCTCATAAAATTACGTCCATAAGTGCAGATCGAAGGATTAAGTGTACAGAAATTATTTAGCATTGTCAATCGTATATTCACAATTCCAAAAATTCAGATTGAAAGGCTTATTGTCTTATGATATTTTGTCCAACATGAATCTAATTTTACGTTTTACAGCACTTTTTGCGGCAGCATGGTTTTTATATTTTTCAAATCTTGGAAAAGCTCCGCTCTTTGATCCTGACGAACCGATTTATGGAAAATTCGTTCAGGAAATGCTTCAGACGTCTGATTTTATGACTCTCCGATTCAATGGAAAAATCTGGTATGACAAACCACCGCTTTTTCACTGGCTTGCAGCCTTTGCTGCAAAAATCACCACATTGAATGAAGCATCGATGCGTCTGCCATCGGCAATTTTCGCAGTCCTTGTCCCGTTGCTGGTATATTTCTGGGCACAGCCTTTTATCAAGGCAAAAGCTGCGTTCTGCTCTGCTATTATCTGTGGTACAGCATTGCTGCACATAATTCTCGCAAGATCTGCTGTTACCGATATGACACTGACTTTTTTTCTGACGTTCTCTCTGCTTTCATTGTCAAGATGGGAATTGTCGGAATCATCGGCCGGAAGACGTCGATTCTGGGCGTTTGCAGCCGGAACGTCAGCCGGATTCGCAATGCTGGTCAAAGGTCCTGTTTCAATTGTTCTGCTTCCAATAGCTCTGGTACTTCACAAAGCAATTACAGGAAAATTGAAGAGCCTGCTTTCTGCAGATATACTTATCATGTTGTTTTTTTCGCTGCTGACCGGATTACCGTGGTTCATCGAAAGTTACAGACTTCATCCTGACGAATTCTGGCATGACATGGTACTTGTCAACCACGTATACCGATTTCTTCAGCCTGAGCATCCGGGTCAGACCGGATACTGGTTCTCTTATTTTCTAAACATTCCAAACTTTTTTATTTTTTTCTTCCCGTGGAGCATGTTTTTCATTCAGGCAGCAAAAAGCAGCTTCGAGACAATATCACGGCAGTCATCAATTTTTCAGTGGCTTATTGAGCGCTGGAATAAACTTATAATAACAAGAAAAGAAGAAAAATCGGAACAATCAGAAAGACATAAACAATCAGCACTATCCGAAAAATCTGATGCTGAAAGTGGCTTTACAAATAATCCGACGACTGAGTCAATGAACGGTAAGTCCGGTGAATTATTGTGCGGATGTGAATCGGCAGAAAATATTGAAAAAGAATGTTCATTGCCTGTTTCAAATTGCAGCCTTCAGGGCGAATCTCTTGCGATGTCATGGATTACAGTTGTTTTTCTTTTCTTTTCCATATCTAAAACTCAGCTTATAACATATATCTTTCCGCTTTATCCGGCTGCTGCATTTCTAGTTGGAAAGTGGATTGCATCAGAGAGTCTTCCCAGAATAAATAAGACTCTTAATAACATAAAAAATATTGATTTTGATGCTTCGCTCGACAGAGGTTTGAAATCTGGTCTTTACGTGTCATTCATCATCACATTGGCACTAATAATCGCTTCGATATTCAAATTTCCCGAGTCAATTTATGTGGCTCCGATTGCCGGAGTTATTCTCACAGCCATTTTTGCCAGTGCTGTTTATTTTCTGAAGAAATCGCTCATTTCAGTTGAAAAATTGCCTGTTTTTATTGGAGTTGGAATGGTAGTTTTTTCTTTCTGGCTTGTTCAGGTTATTCTTCCGATTGCCGGAATACGCGGATCAACAAAAGAAATAGTCAGCTGTTTTGAAAAATCACCGCAGGAAAATCTTTCAGCCTTTTACACTTATCGATTGAATCGTCCAAGCCTGTTTTTTTACTCAAAACAGGTATTCAGTAATACAAAAGACGAAGAAGAAATCTTCAGAAGTCTTACTGCAACACAGTCTGTAAAAATCCTCTGTAAAGATTCACATGCTGAAATGTTTACAGCGAAAGAGTGCAGCAAGATTTTATCAACCGGCGGAGTCACCCTTCTTCACTGGAACACAAAGAACCTGAGTAACAAGTCCAACTCTTCTGGCGAGCAGATAAAGAAGTAAATTCACCGTCTGAGTTATCAGCCAGACTATCACAAGCCCGATCAGAAAACCTGTTTTCCCGGCAGGAAAAAGAGAAAGAAAATCTGGCCAGATTGATTTCAGAATTACTATCTGCAACATTCCCATGAATACAGCAGATAACAAAGGCATAAAGAAAGATTTCAACCCGGAAAAGATTTTTTTGACCCACAGAATCATGAAACATAAAATAACCATCTGAACTGACGATCCCAGCGCGGCACCGTATCCAACGCCTATCCAGCCAATTTTATCAACCAGAATGGTGTCAGCAGCAACCTGAACAACGACAGATATAACTCCGACAATGAAAGTCAGCCTGAAATAACCTTCCGAATAAAAAAACCGGTTCAGAAGCATTACTGCAGATGCTGGAATCAGAAACAACGAATATGCTGAAAGCAGTCCCGATGTGGAAAGAATTTCGAACTGCTGGAATTTTCCGCGTGCAAAAACAATTTGAATTATCTGGTCAGAACAGGAATAAAATATTACCGTCACAGGAAGAAGCAAGACAAATAATCCCCACCAGAAAGACTTCTGAAGTATTTCAAGCCTTTTAACTGAATCGCTTTCGCTCATTCCCGGGAATACCGCACTTGCCAGGCTTAATGATATTACTCCCAGAGGCAGGTATATCAATTTATCAGAATAATTCAGTATTGAAACCATTCCAATGCCCTGTTTCGAAAGAAGAAATCTTTCCCATAACGGAATTACAGGCGTCAGAATAAGCCACATTGCTATTGGAATAGTCTTTTGCTTGAATTTTTCCCAGACTTCATAGTTGAAAAAATTACCAGACCAAGGAAAAACAAATTTTCCGATGAATTTTCCAGTCAATAGAAATAACCAGAGAGTCTGCAAAGCAATGCCACAGAGAACAAAAATTACCAGATTTTCAATGCCTCTGCCCTGCATAAGAAGAATTCCGGCAATCACGACAGAATTTACAAGAAACGGCCCGACGGCGGGAGGACCAAATATTTTACGGGCATTTAAAAAAGAAGTCAGCAGGGAACTCCAGAGTGAAAAAACGATATACAGGGACATTTCCCGCCACATTTGAGCCATTCTCAGCTGAGTTTCCGGCAAAAATCCAGGAACCATCATCGTGCAGATTGATTCTGCTAAAATTATGTTAAGCGCGACGGGAATAAGAGAAAACATGCTGATTCCCCAGAATAGTGTCCAGAAAGTATTACGTTCACTTTTGGTGCCAGGCTCTCTGCGAACAAACATGGGTATCGCTGCGCCGGTGATAAGTCCGTCACTGATAAATTTATACATCAGTTCCGGCAGAATCATTACCGACAAAAAGATATCAGCTTCCACACCAGTTCCGAAATATGCTGCAAAAACGGCTACTCGTGCGAATCCGCTGACTCGTGACAATATCGTAAAAAAAGCTATGGATGAAAAAGCATTAACAATATTCAATTTATCTTTCCGGGAAATATTGGCTTTTTTTAAAAATAGTGTTATTAATAGATACCACAATATGGAATTCTTTTGCGAGTGGAATAAATGATATTAGACAAAGATTTGACAAATCTTCTTTCAGAAATGGAATCAGGCCATTTCGATTCGGGCGATATGCTCGAAAAATATGAAGATCTTTCTTTTGATAACAGAAGAAGCTTTCTTAAACAGACATTTGAACTGTTGAAAGAAAGGAATCTTCTTCTTGAAATTAATAAGGAACTCGGCAAGCAACTTGAATTAGGTCCGCTTATTTCCAAGATCGTATCCAGAACAACTGAAATTCTTAATGCTGACAGATCATCTTTGTTTCTGATTGACTGCCAGAAAGATGAATTGTATTCAAAAGTAGCTCAGGGAATTGATTTTCTTGAGATACGTTTTCCGATATCTGTCGGAATTGCCGGACACGTAGCAAGAACCGGAGAAATACTTAACCTGGAAGACGTCTATCAGCATCCGCTTTTCAACCAGGGAATAGACAAATCCACCGGATACAGAACGAAATCAATGCTCTGCATGCCGATTACAAATATTGCCGGCTTGAACATGGGCGTTATTCAGGTAATAAATAAAAAAAGAGGTGTGTTCACACATAGAGACATCGAGGTTCTGAAATCGCTGAGCCGACCTCTTTCACTTGCTCTTGAAAATGCAATTCTTTATGAAGATACAAAAGCTTCGCAGAAAAAGATTGAAGCACTGCTAAAAGTCGCCAATTCACTGAGTTCTGCGCTTGATCTGAATTCACTGTTTTCAACTATAATGGCTAAGGCCGCGGAGTTGCTCAGCGCGGACCGTTCGAGTTTGTTTTTGATTGACAATGAGACAAATGAGCTCTGGTCATCTGTGGTCGCAGGCGCTGAAGTAAAAGAAATCCGCTTTCCGAAACACCTTGGCATAGCAGGACAGGTTGCTACAACCGGAAAAATACTCAACATTCCTGACGCCTACGATTTCCCAGGTTTCAACAAAGATATAGATAAAAAAACCGGTTATCGTACAAAATCGATTCTATGTATGCCAATCATGGGACTTTCCAATCAAATAATCGGAGTAACGCAGGTAATAAATAAAAGTACCGGTGTATTCAATCATAGTGACGAAGAAATGCTGGGGGCTTTTTCTGCTCAGGCAGCTATTTCCCTTCAGAATTCGCAGTTGTTTGAAAAAACCGTTACAATGAAAAAATATCTCGAAGCAATGCTTTCATCACTTTCCAACGGAGTCATAACACTTGATCACAAACGAAGAGTTGTAAAGTGTAATCCGGTTTCGGCAAAGATTTTCGGACACAAAAACCCCGAAGATCTTCAGGGGAATAATTTTGCAGAGCTTCTGGGCTGCGATAATACAAATATTCTGAAAGAAGTCGAAAAGGTTTTCGAGTGCAAACAATCTAATTCACTTTATGACGTCGATTATCGAAAACCGTGCGGTGAAAAGATTTCCCTCAATATTGCTGCTGTTCCGCTCATGGATGACGCAGGGAACTCTCTCGGAATCGTACTCGTAACAGAAGACATTACAAAAGAGAAGCGTGTCAAGAGCAATTTAACAAGATATATGTCGAAAGACCTTGTAGAAAAGCTCACATCTGGAAACGACAGACTTGAACTCGGCGGAACAAAGCGGGAAGTCACCATTCTTTTCTCTGACATCCGCGGTTATACGTCGCTTACCGAAAAGCTTGGCCCGAATGAAATCGTTGAAATGCTGAACGAATATTTCACACACATGGTTGATGCTATTTTCAAATACGACGGAGTACTGGACAAATTTATAGGCGATGCAATTATGGCAGTCTTTGGAGCGCCAGTGGTTTTTCCAGACCATGCATTGAAATCAGTAAATGCAGCTCTTGAAATGAAAACCGCACTCGAAGGTTTTAACGCTGAACGTATAGCGAGAGGGAAAGTCCCGATTCAGATAGGAATTGGAATTTCCACCGGCGAGGTTCTCTGCGGAAACATTGGTTCTGACAAAAGAATGGAATACACATCAATCGGTGACGGTGTCAACCTTTCATCAAGACTGGAAAGTGCAACCAAGCTTTACCGTGCAATGACGCTTCTTTCGGAATTCACTTATGAACAGGTGAAGGGCCATGTGTTTACACGTGAGCTTGATTTTATAAGGGTTAAAGGCAAGCGGAAACCGGTAAGAATATATCAGTTACTGGGCCAGGCCGGATGTATACTTGATGATACGACAATGAAAACGGTAGAATCTTTTTCAATCGGTCACGAGTTATTCTTTAGACGCGATTTCAGAAGTGCACACAAGAGTTTTCTAAAAGCTCTTGAGTATGATCCGAATGATCTGCCTTCAACACTGTACCTGCACAGATGTGAAACATGCATTGAGACCCCGCCACCCGAAGACTGGGACGGAGTTTACGACCTGAAGGAAAAATAATCAGCAAGTCTTACCTTACTTTCAAAATAAACTGAGGATTAACAGACAATGGAAAACATTAGTATTGATCGTATGACCTATGGAATTGATGCTCTGGGAAAAATCAACGGAAAAGTCGTCTTTGTTCCTTATGCGGCACCTGGCGACGAATTATCAGTTAATTTCACAGAAGAAAAAAATGACTATTCCAGAGCGAAAATTGAACAGATAATAAAACCTTCTCAAAACAGAAAAACACCTTCCTGCCCGAATTTTCCCGATTGCGGCGGCTGTCACTGGCTGCATCTTCCAGAAGAGGTTCAGAGAAAAGAGAAGGAAGCATTTCTGAGTTATCTGCTCAAACCACTTTCCCCGGGCAATATCTATCCAATGGAGTCATTTTCATCTGAAAAATATCGCAATAAAATGGAATTGAAAGTTACTATTGATGGGAATGGAAAAGTAATTCTCGGAAACTATAAATTTCATTCACATGACGTTGTTTCAATCAGCGGATGCCTTGTACAGCTTCCCAAGAATATGGTAATGTACAAGATTTTATCCGATTTCGTAAACCTTCCGGAAATGACATCTTTTGCACCAAATATTGCAGAAATATCTGTCAGAACGCTTGAAGAACAGCAACACTGCGTGTTCCAGCTGAAAGCGCAGCCACCGGAAGAAATATTGAATCAGCTCAGAAATTTCTTTAATTCAAATGAATCCCTTTCGAGACTTGAAGTAATGTCATCCGAGGAAATTTTTCTCACTTTGATGCGTGATAAGACGCCGTTCACTTTTCTTGAAAGAAAGTGGACAGTATCTCCAAAATCGTTTTTCCAGAATAATCTTGAGGGCGCTGAAGCAATTTATTATACCCTTCAGTCTATTTATGACAGCCTTTCCCCAAAGGGAAAATTTCTGGATCTCTATTGCGGAGTTGGAATTCAAACAATGATTCTGGAAAAGAATTTTGAAGAAGTTATCGGAATTGAAGCCAATGAAGATTCTTATCAGGATGCACTGAAAAACCAGAAGGGCAGGCGTCCGCAACAGATTAAATTTCTCTGCAAAAAAGTTGAAAATATTTTTAACACATTTATCACAAAAGGGAATATTGGAGCATTGAATCTTAATCCGCCAAGAACAGGTGTTTCTCAGAAGGCAATGAAAGGGCTGACAGCACTTCGCCCGAAGCTTATCACATATCTTTCCTGTAATCCAATTACCTTCAAAAGAGACGCACAGATTTTTATAAAAATGGGCTATAAGTTAAATCAGGTATATTCTTTTGATATGTTCCCGGGAACCTTTCATACAGAAATTTTGGCAGCATTTACCAGATAGTATTTTAAATTTCTTACGCGAAGGTCATGAAACACGAGCATTCCCCAAAAAGGGTAATGTGAAAATATATGATTCGTTGTCATCTCGACCAAAGGGAGAGATCTCCGAAGGGTTAGATATTCAAGCATAAGATAGCAGATTTCTCCCTTCGGTCGAAATAACAGCAATTTTCTAAACTATGTACATATCAGAAACAACTGCAGTAAATGCCCCGGTTTCATTCCGACACAAAATACTGATTGTCGAAGATGACAGGGGAACAAGTTTTCTTCTTTGTGAAACTCTTTCAAGAGAAGGTTATTCCATTGAACAGGCATTTGATGGAAAAAAAGCTCTGGAACTCGTTTCTCTACGAAAATTTGATCTGATTCTGCTTGATCTTGTTATTCCAGGCATTGATGGAATAGAAATCTGCCGCCAGATTCGGTCTGATAAAAGATTTAACTCTGTTCCCATTCTTATTTTAACGGCAAAAAATGACCCTCTTGAAAAAATGGAGGGATTCGCTGCAGGTGCAAACGACTATATTTTAAAACCTTTTATGCTTGACGAAGTAATTGCCAGAGTAAAAGCACAATTCCGTATTATTGAACTCAGACACAACCTTGTTGCATCAGAAAGTCGCTACAGACAGGTTGTAGAGCATTCTCCCGACGGCATTCTAATTTTGTCCAACAACGAGAAAAAGGAAGTTCTTTTTGCAAACAAGCGATTTTCGGAAATTGTTGAAAATGATGCCTGTGGAAATATTGCAGGCATTTCTGCCACGGAAGCAGCAAAGCGCTGTGATTTATTCAGGGAAATTCTTGCCGGAATAAATGATATAGAAAATAGTTCTCCTCCGGTAACACGAGAAGCCATAGTGCATTCACAACCGGCTCCCGCAATATTTCTGGAGGTAGTTGTACTTCCAATAATAAACGAAGATTCCTGCATTGAAACATTTCAGGTAATAATCCGGGACATTACAAACAGAAAACGCATGGAAAAAGCTATGACTCAGGCTGAAAAGATTCATTCACTTGGTATTCTCACTGCCGGAATAGCTCATGAAATAAACAATCCGCTTACGGGAATTTCCAACGCGGTTCAGATTATGAAAAAGTGTGAGCTCTCTAAAGATCGTCAAACTCAAATGTGTGAACACGTTTTAAGCCACATCGAGCGGATAGCCAAAATTACAAGAGAAATGAGTCAATTCTCAAAGCCTTACGAGGCTGTTTCTGAAAAGTTTTCTGTTTCTGAAGTAATCTCAAATGCACTGATGCTCGTAGGTTTTTCTCCTGCCTCCAACAACATTCAGTTTCAATGGGCTCCACCAACGACTGAATCTCCGATTTTATTTGGAAATAAAAACCAGTTTCAACAGGTTATTTTCAACCTTCTGATCAATGCTGTACAATCGATTGAAAAAATCGGTACTGTTAATATTTCATTGTCAGTTGAAAAATCATTTATTGTCATTTCAATATCAGATACCGGTTGCGGAATTCCGGAAAACCAGTTGAAAAAAATATTTGACCCATTTTTTACAACCAAACGCGACTGGAAAGGCACCGGACTCGGATTAGCCGTTTCATGCAAGATAGTTCAAGCATTTAATGGTACTATTGATGTTGAAAGTGTTGAAAAAAAGGGGTCGAAATTTACAATAAAAATTCCTTCTGAAAGTAAAGAAAAACCTCACAAAAAGGCAAATACTCAATAAAAGGTGGAAAGAAAAAGTGCTTTATATTGGGTGCATTCAAAAAAAATAGGTGATGCGGAAATGTCATCATGGCAGCAAAATACATCAAAAGGTTATATAATTGGCTGAAAAGAAATCAACAAAAAAATGTCCGGTCTGTAAACACGAAAATGATCCATCTGAGGTAATCTGTACATTATGCATGGCAGATATTTCGGGAGTTTGTCCGGAAAAAGCACCGTTGCCGGCAAAAAAAACGCCGTCGCCGTCAGCAGTTGCAGCTCAACCAGCAAAATCCTCGGATGCGAATGTTACTGTGGTTCTTTCTGAAAAAAAGCTCCGCCTGAAAATGGGAGAAGTCGAACTTGAAATCGAAGATGGTGACATTCTCGGACGCGACACCGCAGGAAAAACGTTCCTTCAGGCTTTTCCCGGTGTATCAAGAAAGCACGCCGTGATAACATATAATGGAAAAGCATGGGAAATTGAAGACCTCGGCAGCACAAACGGAACATACATCAACAGCCGGCAAATTCCGTCAGGAAAAAAAGCAGTCATCAAATCCGGAGACAAACTCGGAATATCAAAAAAAGTAGTCTTCGAAGTAAAGTAACACAAAACATACCACGCGGAAGAAAAGATGATACTCACGCAGAGACGCGGAGACGCAGAGAAAAACTGAGTTTCAATCTCTTGAGATCTTTATCATTCTTTATCAATCTTTTTAATCTTTTTAATCTTTTTTAATCTTTTTTAGTCTTTATTAATCTTTTCACCTCTTAAATCTGCATAATCTGCGGACAAAAACCCAATCTTTTCTCTTTCTTTTCTTTTCCTTTTTTCAATCTTTTTTAATCTGCGGACAACAATTCCCGTTTTTGTTTTCTTCCAGGAATACCGGGTCAGGTGAATTAAGGCTTCCACCGCAGATATGAGCTGCTTCACGGCAGCCTCCGTCACAGTCATAGATAGAAGGACACCTTCCACACATCTCCGGCAGAAATGTTTTCTTCTTGAAGGTCTGCCAGTATGGTTCAGATATTGCAGATTCAATGTCCCAGATACTTCCGGTTTTAATGGGTGAATGATTACAGGGTCGAACTTTTCCTGACGGATCCACAGCAAAAAAATCCACACCTCCGGAGCATGTTGTACCAACCGTCATCATTTTATACTTTTTTTCTATCAGACACCTTGGCAACTCTGTTCCGACGCTGCCATAAGTCTTTGCTTCAAGACAAACTTCCTCGGCAATATCAAGCATAGTTGTTATTTCACTTCTCGAAAGAGACAAGTGACGATTGTCTCTTCCCCTGCCACCGACAAGAAATCGGTTTAAAAGAAGATTTACAGCACCCGACAGGAATGCAGCAGAAATAGTTTCAAAAAGCTCAGACAAATTTTTGTTTGTTACACATATTCCGGCTGTTACTTTTAAACCAGCTTCTGAAAAAGCCGAAATAGCATCAAGTGCCTTCTTAACATCGCCTCCACCAGTGTGATATTCGTAAGTTCTAATTCCTGGAAGGCTTACAGTGACCATCACCTTGGCATCTGCAAACATTTTTACCACCGATTTGTCTACCAGTCCGCCATTAGTAATAACAGAAATATTCAGTTTTTTTCTGCCTTCCCCGACGATTTTGTTATAGCGATCGAATACTGGAACTTTTGCTTCCATTTTGGAAATCTGTCTGAATATTTCAGGAAAATCTCCTCTCAGCAGAGGTTCGCCGCCTGAAAAAGCAATACTTTCAATTCCATATCCAATCAATTTTTCAGCTGCACGAATCCAGTCTGATTCAGATAGTTCGGGAAGCATGGAATACTTGCTGTCAGTGCCAAACCATGGACATGAACAGAATCGACAAGCGTGGTTACACTTGTATGTAAGTTCAAAAACAGCTGACCGGGGAACTGAAATGTCGGGAAATTTATTTTGCAGTGTGTTCACTTGTCTTCTTTCATTGGAAGCTCTTCCAGTAAAGGAAATTTCACACAGCACTCATCACAAAAGACTTTGCTGTGAATATACTTGCTCAACTCCCTGATTTTTTCTGCTTCAGTCATTTGCTTGTCTGAATTCCGGAGATTAAATGACAGTCTGGTCAAATCAACTTCCTTAACAGGATATTCAAGGAAAAAAGTAGCAAGAAGTTCTATTTCCTCTTCAGTGCTTACAGACCACTCAATGTTCTTGCTGCAGCCCTGGCAGTGAAGCGATACTCTAATTTCTTCAGTTCCTGAAGAATTACACTTTTTACACAATGAAGAAAAGTCTGTTGCAATATTGAATGATGTGCTTGCAAGTCTGCTCAGATATTCCATGCCTCTGGTGGCTGCTCCGGCGAAACCTCTATATGGATAAGTTGTTCGTTCTGAACACTTTGGACATGAGTATTCAATGGTTTTTGGTGGCATGGCCATTTTATAGCACATCGCATGTACTGTTTCTATTTTCTCAGGCGTACGATTCATTTTTCTGAGAGAATCCAGAATTGTTTCTCTGGAATAAGGGATAGAAGGTTTACCAGTGCTTTCCTGAGCTGGCAAGCCGCCCGAAGAAGAAAACACAGCTCCAAGTATTCCAGCAAGAATTTTCTTCAAAATACTTTTTTCTGACATAAGTTTCTCCTACCGCAAAAGTCTATGTAATAACTACCACAAAACAACTAACATCGTAAAGAAGAGGGAGTTTTTGTGGTAAAAACAGGGTGTTTATTTTTCTAAAAAAACATCTTTAAGATTAATTTCGAGATCGGGGAAAAGACCCACCTTTACTCTGTCTTTAGACGAGTAAATCTCTGGCTTGTTAAAAAGACTGTCTTCGCCTAGCTTATAGATTGTGACAAGTTTATTTGCTGAATCGACAATCCAGTATTCTTTTACACCATGTTTTTCATATACAGCCTTCTTTTTAATATTGTCACGAGAAGCGGTTGAAGGGGAGGTTATTTCAACAACAAGATCGGGAGCGCCTTTTATGCCATGTTCGTCTATTTTCTTTTCATCACACACAACCATGAGATCAGGCTGAAGGACTGTATCAGTATTTCTATCTGACTTACCATTTTTGGGAAAACGTACATCCAGCGGAGCCATTACAACAGTGCATTTTTTTCCTTCAAGAAAATTACTGAAAAGACGGAACAGTCTTCCCAGCATTGTTTGATGAGAATATGTTGGACTGGGCGTCATACAGTAAGCCTCTCCATCGATAAGTTCCCATCTTTTGTCATCATCCCACTGCAAATAATCAGAATATGTATACAATTCCTTGCTTTCAGAATATTCTTCACGTAAGCTCCTCTGCATGCATTCCCCTCCAGATATAAAGTTCATTGCCATAAACAAACAAATCTCATATAACTAATTCGCAATAAAAGGTTACGCCAAATCATTCGGGTATTTGGTAATTATAATTGTTTTAACTGTATTCTTCAATAATTCAAGTGAACATTGCATTGCTAAAATTAAAGAGCCCCGCTTTCGCGGGGCTCTGAATTTCAGATATTAAACTGAGAACTAGAATCTGCTGAAGATTTCAGCCCAGAACATATTGTAATCATAGTCACCATTTGTTCCGCGACCAGCATCAACTGCCTTTGTAAGGTTAGTTGCATTAACTGCATCACCATCAAATGTGAATGATGTGTAGCCAAGTCTGATTCTGGTATTTTCGGCGAGCTGATAGCGATATTCGAATGTGAATACGCCGGCCTGTCCGTCGTCAGTCATAAGGTTGTTCCAGCTATCAATGTTAGCTTTCGGTGTTCCGCCTACGCCTGTTTCACTGCAAACTCTTGCCAATTCGTTAGAAACGTTATCTTTTGTTTCGTTAAGGAAATCGCCAGCGAGTCTGAAGTAATGCTTGGTGTTTCTCGGTCTATATTCGACCTGAAGTTTGAGGTCTCCCATGTTTACGAAACCATCGCGGAAATAAGTGTTGCCACGGGAAATATCTTCATAAGGAGTTTCGATTCCGTCTACATAGCGCATATTGTTGTTGATTGCGATTGCACCAAGTGACTGGTCATCAGCAAAAGTATATCCGAGTTTTGCTGCCCATTCTCTTTTGGAATCCCATTTTGCTGCAACGTGTCCGGCCCATCCATTGATGTTCGGAGAAATCAAACCTGAGTTTGCTGGCACATAGCGATCCATGTCATACATGGTGTAAGCAAATCCAAGGTCATAATCCCAATGACCATTCTGTCCGATAGGACCTTTTCCACCGAATTCGAGAGCTGAGAATACGTCTGATTTGTAATCACCGGCAACCAAAGCTGTTGAAGCTTTTGTTGTTGCTGATGGAGCGCCGAATCTTCTGCCACCGAGGTCAGAATCGGGCTGTGTGAAACCGTTCAAATAGAGGTCGTGATCGCGATACTTAGTTGATGCTGTGAAGCCCCAGATATTGCGGAAATCAACAGCGCCCTGATCTTTGTAGCTGCCCTGGTGTCTGTCGTAGATAGTGATGAAACCGAGGTCTACATCGCCACTTCTCTTGACATAGCGGATAGCATCGATAAATTCGTTGATCAACAGTGAATGACCTGTTGCATAGAAATTGCGACCGAAGGTGAAGTCTCCACCGAAACGGAACATGTCTTTGATGTGCAAATATGCCAAATCAAAAGCATCGCCGATATCAGCATTGCCACCAGTGTGAAGGTTGTTTCCCCATACCTGGCCACCATTTGCGAAACCGTCATTGTTCTGTGCATCATTCTTTTCAGTCATTTTCCAGCGAGCTACAGCGGTGATATTCTCATCGATGTTAGCGCGGAACTGGAAACGAATCTGACTTTCAGTGCGAACGTTGTTGCAGTTGTTGAGGTCATTCTTGTGGATAAGTGAGCTGTGGCGAACGAGCATATCTCCGCTGAGTTTCACTTTTTCCATGCCACCCTTGGCCATATAGTCTTTGATGCCTTCTACGTCTTTTTTGAGACCGGAGACATCTTCTTTTACGACCTGCATGTCATCTTCGAGAGCGGTAACTTTTACTCCGAGGAGTGCGAGTTCGTCTGCGAATTCGACAGTCAGTTTTTCAAGGGTCTGGAGGTCGGATTTGGTAACCAAATTGGTTCCAACGCCTTTTTCCAGCATCTGTTCTACATTGGCGAGCATTTTGCCTACTACCATTGCAAGAGCGTAGCGGGTAACTGGCTTTTCGCCTTTGTAAGTTCCATCCGGGTAACCCTGGATGAGATTCTTAGCTGCTAGTTTGTTGACGGCATCATATGCCCAGTGTGAGAAAGGAACATCTGAAAACGGATTTGCGCTGGCTGCAACAGTTGCAAGCACAAACGCGAGTACTACGAATACTGATAGACGCTTCATTGCGTACCCCCTGTAAGATTTTTTTCGTTTATTCCGGGGGCTTTACAAAATGGTCTTCCTGATTTCGAGTCTTCCACAAACCGTATCATCGAAGAATCCTTGTTCCCTTTCGACATTACAATCTGTTTCCGTCTCTAGCTCACGAACTACCACGAAAGCCACCCTTGTGAGAATCTTAAAAAGTCATCGTATCCAGGCTACTTACAGAAGTTGTCACCTCCTTTCGTGATACCTGAATGGATAGCAACTTTTTCTATCCCACGTTGAGACGAAAGTATACTTTCAGAAATAATGTTTGTCAAGTTTTTTTTTCACTTTCGTACATTTTAATTGAAATACTTTCCAATTCAGGTTCTAAAAGAGCATTGGCATTCATTTGTTGTGCCCGAAGATGAATCTTTCACCAATAATTACTGCCGCATAATCATCGATAGGTACAGGCGGAGCCTGTAATCCTAGCGGAATATATTTCCAGATACCCTGTGGCGGATTACACTCAAAATAGCGCTTTCTGGCTTCGAAAGTCGTATTCTTTTCTTCTTCATAATGTATTAACACCTCCTTGAAATTGGTTTTGATCATCTGATCAACAGCTGAATAAAATGTACCCTTACCGAGTACTATATCTCTTATATTATTTCGACAGATGAGATCCCCCAGAACAATTACCAAACCGGAAGTCTCTGCGATTCCTTTGTCCAGGATGTCAGCATTCATGTTCATAACAGCATAACCGCACTTTGAACGCCCCGGATCGACAACTATAATTTTTTCAACTTTTAAAAACACTCTTTCCACTTTTTCATTATCGACATACAATTTTTTTTATGAAGACCTGATTTAAATTTTCTTCATTATTAGACCGACATAAGATTTCGATAAAATTGCATGAGGAGTGAGTTAGCAGTGTAAGGGGCAGAATTTTGACATTGCTTGACTATTCTCGTCAAAGTAATATAGAATCAGATAACAGGGCCGCTTATGGGCCAAAGTCCGGTAAATAGCTCAGGAGAAGAATCATGAAAATCAAGCGTCTATTTTTCGCAATTGCTGTCTATCTTGTCCTCACAATCTCAACGGGGGTATATGGAATGATCGAAACTCTTTCACTTGATGATCTTGTTGTTGGATCAGAAATTATCGTTATCGGAACTCTTGAAAAGTCAATTGATTCGAAGACCGTTTCAAGCGGATTCAAAGTTTTCAGAAGCACGATTAAAATTACTGAAACACTGAAAAAGGCTTCTGATAATTCGCTTCAAGCCTCTGAAAAAGCCTCTTCATCAATTGATGTATTAATAATGCCAGATTTTGAAGACGAAATTAAATTTCCCGAAGAAGGAAGTTTTATCGCTTTCCTGAATAAGAACGATGAAGGAAAATGGACAGCAACAAATGGTATCCAAAGCTGCTGGCCGATAGACAACGACCGATTCCTTGGAATGGGAAATGCTTTTACATTAAAACAAGTTAAAGAATGCATTAAGAAAAACCACGGCAAAAAACCTTCGCCAAAATCAAATGTCCCACCCGAACCAGAATTCTGAGACTTTCCTAAATTTGCTAATCTTCAAAATCTCCGCAATCTGCGGACAAAAAGCTTTTCTTTGACTCTGGAGCAAATTCGCCAAAATCTGCTGACCCTTCGGAGATCTCTTCCTTCGGTTCTGGTGACAATGAATCAGCTTTTCCATATTAATGATCGGCTATTTTGCTACAGTGTCTTTTCTTTTTCTTCATTCAGTCAGCTTTAACATTTTTTACAATTGATCTCAATTTGCTGTTCAAAATTGAGATCAATTGTAAAAATTAGATAATTCAACTGATGAAAATATTTCCTTTTGATGATATCATGACGTTGAATGGAACCGAAAATCGAAAAATCAGAAACCCCTGAACAGGAATCACCTCAACAGGCGGTTCATAATACAGATAAGATCAAGGAAATATTTGGCCTGGGTGTGACAGCCAACTATTTCTCGTTGTCTGGCGTCCTGCTTGCATGGATGCTCCTAACAAAAGCTGAGTGGATTCCAGATTTCTGGACGAGACTTTTTTTTGTGTTTTCAATAGCACCTGCTTTTATGGCAGATGCACTTCATTGCTACGTATTAAGCCGCATAAGGCTTGATTTTCAAAAGGGATATAACGATGTTCTTATAACAGAAGAGGGAAAATCAATAGTATCAAGATATTTTATCCCATGGCGAATTCTTTCTTTTGTCCTTGCATCGCTTTTGGCTTTCAGACTTCTTTCAACTCTTTCAGACAATGACTTTGGTGGTCATATCAAAACCGCTTTTACATTTACCTTCATTATATATTTTCTTGCATCACGCATATTTTATATTAAACACGCTGTTCCTCTGCGGCAGGGAATATCCAACAAATCAACAAGACGAAGAACATATATTCTTCTGTGCTTTTCTGTTCCGTGGCTGCTCTGGCTTTTAATTCGAAGTGATAAAGAATACGCCATGGCTGGCTATGGAATGTTTTTTCACTCAACTGTATTTTTCCTTTTGAGCTCAGCATTTCATCCGCTGCCAACCCGGCAATCAATTCTATGGGCAAATAATAAAAAGCATAAAAACTTTGAACCACCACCGACAATGGATGTAATTCCAAACGCAAAAATTAATTTTGCTGAGGCTGAAACAAACGAATCAAAAGTCTGGCAGAATGAACTTTCATTCAAAATGATTGATAAAATAAGCACACCGCTTTTCGAATTGCCCATATTCTATGCTTCGGGTGAAGCGCTTCTTTCAGGCGATTCAACTACCTTCCTGTTTATTTTCAACTGCGAAATTAAAAAAACCTTTCACCGTAGCCTCGTTTCAATGAAAGATGGACTCTTTTTTCTTACCAGCGATTTTGGAACATCCGAAGCAAAGTTTCCGGAAAGCGTTAAATATAATTCAGTTGCATCTGAAATGAAATCACACGAATTTCTTAAAAAGCACCTTGACTTTGTTGCCGGGTATTCATCAAAAGAGCTTGTACCGTTTACTGATCCGCCCTGGGCAGCGATTAAAGACATGAATGAACGAATAATAATCTTTCTTAGAAATGACGCAAGTCACTTTCTCGAAACAATCGGATACAAAAAATGACGACAACTGCACCAAAAGCCACTGTAAATGTACATTCCCCGGTATTTAATATCAGAACAAAGATGTTTCTTGGAATGTTGCTGCTGATATTTTGTCTGGTATTTTCTCTGTCATATTTTCAACTTGAAATTGAGCGCAATGTTTTTGAAGACAACATCAAGACCAAGAGCCTTATGCTGGTGAAAATCATTGAAGCACTTAATATTGGAGAGTTCCACCAGGCGAATCAGGGGAAGCTACTTAAAATCGCCAGCAGTATAATAAGCCAGACTTCCAGAAATAATGAGCTTTTAAATATCGCTTTTTTCAGTCCGCAGAGCATTAAAATCGCCGAGGCAAACTCAAGCGATGTTACTCCGGGCGAGAATTCTATTTACAGTCTTACGCAGAAAGTAGGAATAGAAGTCAACAGGTCAGTTCATGCAACTCCGAGCGGAGATCCAATCGGTTTCATTCAGATGACTTTTTCTGTTTCCACATATAATGATGTACAAAATCGAATCATTAAGGTAAACATTCTGCTCGCGTTTGCGTTTGCTTTTGTTGCATATTTTGCATCAATGCTTTTTTCACGCTTGATTCTTGCGCCAGTCGAATCGCTCATTGAATCAACAAAAAATGCTGCTGAAGGGAAACTGGCTCTCATTCCAGATAACCACAGCCGTGATGAATTTGCCTCGCTTATAAGGTCTTTCAACGATATGATAGAGGGCATAAAAAGAGCAATCGGTGATCTTTCACAGAAAAATACGCTGCTTGACAAAAAAGTTTATGAACTATCAACACTTCATCAGGCAGGAAGAATAATAAATTCTGTACTGAATCTGGACCGCCTGTATGAAGTTATTGTTGATACAACTATTCAGATGCTCGGCGGAGTCAAAAGATGTTCTCTGATGCTGGCGTCGCTTCCGACAGGGGAATTTGTAATAAAAATAGCTAAAGGTCTAGACGTAGGACTGCTTCCAACATCAAGAAGAGTGCCGATTACCCGTGGAATATCGGGAAAGGTGTTTCAAACTGGAGAAGCTATAATAATTAATGACCTGAAAGAAGATGAAGCCGGCAATGTTCTTGAAAAGACACCAGTGGTGCGTTCTTCGATCTGTGTTCCTCTTAAAGTGAATGAAGAAATAATAGGAATAATATCCGCTTCGAATAAGATTTCAGGCGATCCATTCCGGCAGGAAGACCTGAATCTCATGGAAACATTATCTATGCAGGCTGGGGTCGCAATAAAAAATGCAAAATTGTACCACGACCTTGACAGGAAAATACTTGAACTTGCAACGTTGCACGAAGTAGGCAAGAGCCTGAACATGGTGCTTGAACTGGACAAACTTCTTGAAATGATTCTTGAAAATACCGCAAGAGTTCTGGGTGGCGTTAAATCAAGTTCTCTGATTCTATTTGATGAAGATACAAACATGCTGAATGTTAAAGTCTTCAAAGGATTGAACCGTGAGTGTACAAAAAAACCCATCAGAATTGGAGAAGGAATAGCTGGAAAAGTTTTCGAAAAAGGCGAGCCAATGCTCATAAACAATCTCTCCGAAGAGAACATTACAGACCCAGCCTCCGGCAGTGGCGTCAGAAGTTCTTTGTGTGTTCCTTTACAGGTAAAGAAAAGAAAGCTTGGAGTTCTTTCTGTCTCAGACAAACTTTCGGGAGAATCTTTCGACAACAACGATCTGGACATGCTTTTCACTCTTGCATCCCAGATTGCCATTACTATTAACAACGCAAAACTTTATGAAGATCTTGAAGCAAGCTATCTTGCAGCAGTAAGGGCACTTGCAAACTCTCTCGACGCAAAAGACCCATACACGCTTGGTCACAGCGAAAGGGTTGCACTATACTCGGTAGAAATTGGAAAGAAAATGGCTCTGCTTCCCCAGCAGATAAAAGATCTGCACATCGGCGCTCTGTTGCACGATATTGGAAAAATTGGTATTTCCGAAAACATTATTAACAAATCAACCCGCCTTACCTCTGATGAATTTGAACTCATTAAGACCCATCCTGCCCGCGGAGCATCAATCATTGAACCCGCAAAATTTCTCAAAGAAAAGATTCCACTGATAAAAAATCATCACGAACGATACGACGGAAAGGGTTACCCGGACGGTCTGAAAGGCGAAAAGATCCCTTTGCTTGCAAGAATAGTTTGTGTAGCTGATTCATACGATGCCATGACCAGCAAACGAGCCTACAGAGATAATATCGGTAACGATGCTGCCACAGCAGAGCTTTTAAATTGCGCCGGAACACAATTTGATCCGGCTGTTGTAGATGCTTTTGTTGAGCTCTTAAAAGATGAATCTCTTTCGGAAGAAATTGAAAAATTGAGGAAATCATGAATCGACTCTGGACAATTACCTCTCCGCCAGCTGATGAAATTGAAAGATTGCGTATTCAGACCAATTTTTCAGACCTTCTGATAAAAATTTTATGGAACAGAGGTCTCAAAGATAAATCAGTAATAACCAGATTCCTGCATCCAAAAAGCAGGTATCTCGGCTCACCGTTTCTGCTGAGTGGAATCTTCCGTGCTGTAGACTGCATTTTGAAAGCAATAACTGATAACAAGCGTATCAGAATCTACGGAGACAGAGATGTAGATGGAATTACATCAACTGTTCTGCTTCTTGAAACAATAAGACTCTTTACGAGAAAAGTCGATTTCACTGTTCCGGTAATAGAAGACGGTTATGGATTAAACAAACACTACATAGAAACAGCTGCGCGCGAAGGTGTAAACCTTATAGTCACAGTTGACTGCGGAATAAGCAACAGCAACGAAATTGCTTTCGCAAAATCCCTCGGAATTGACGTTGTGGTTACAGACCACCATGAACCGCCATCTCAACTTCCAGATGCAGCAGCACTTATTGATCCAAAACTTCCCGGTTCAGATTATCCAAACAAGGAACTTGCCGGAGTTGGGGTTGCACTGAAACTTTCAATGGCACTTGTACTTGCTACCAGTTCAAGTCTTACTGCACCGCTCATTGCTTTTGATGTTGAAAATGATGAAATTAATGCAATCAGGTTTTCGCCAAGAGAAGGCTTTTCCCCGCAGAAAACACTCAATGCACAACACATTGCCAATACAAGCCTGCTTTTCTGGGATGAAAAAGAATGTGAAACTGTAAAAACACTGCTTCCAAAAGGAACAAGAATTAAACAACAGATAATTCTTTCAGAACTCAGAAAAAAGTTTACACCTGAAAATTCGAGTTTGTCAAAGACAGAAATATGCGAAGAACTTAATGTACCACACGATTTCAACAAGGTTAAGAGTCTTTTGCTGATGTATCTGAAATATCTCGAAGCAATTGAAACAAGAGTTAAAGATCTCTGGCACCGCTCACTTGACGTTATGACAATAGGTACCATTGCTGACATGGTTCCGCTTAAAGGCGAAAACAGAACTATTTCCCAGCTCGGCTTGTCATTCATTACAAAAACAAGACGTATCGGCCTGAAGCAACTTTTTACGCTCCTTGGATGGAAAGGAAAACAGATAACTGAACGCGATGTGTCTTTCAGCATCGCACCAATCCTGAATTCTTCCGGAAGACTCAAAAGCGCGGAGCTGGCAATAGACCTTCTTTCCACTGATTTCCCGTTAAAAGCAAAAACTCTTGCCACGGAACTTTATAATCTGAACGGTGAAAGAAAGCGCCTGGCTGAAACAACTTATAAAACTGTCCGGGAACATCTTTTTCTTCAGAATGATCTTATTGCTGATAAAATTCTTCTTGTCAATGCTCCGATTAATAATCAGGGCGTAACCGGAATCGTTGCAACAAGGCTGATGCTTGACTTCTGCCGTCCGGTACTCGTTCTTCTCAAAGATCACGAGAAATTCCTGGGATCAGCACGTTCGTACAAGACAATAAATATCATTTCCGCATTAAATTCCTGCTCAGACCTTCTTGAAAAGTATGGCGGACATGTTGGTGCAGCCGGACTGACTGTTATTCCGGAAAACATTGACAAATTGCGTGAGCGTCTGAAAAAGTATGCTCTTGAAAACATAACTGATTCTGAATTATCTTCAGAGTGGAAAATCGACGCAGATATCTCGCTGGACGACATTTCAGATACTCTTATGACAGAAATTCGAAGATTTGCACCATTCGGCGTTGAAAATCCACCGCCGTTATTTGTTTGTCGGAAAGCACATTTTTATGAAGTAAAAAAGGTTGGTGAAAACAGAAATCACCTGCGCTTCAAGTTCAAAAAGTCTTCCGGACAACCAATCTATGGTATTGGCTTCAATCTGGGAAGATTCACTGACACTGAAATTATTACTAACGGAATTTGTGATATGGTTTTCAGCCTGGAAATAAATGAGTATAACGGAGTAAAAAGCCAGCAAATCGTTGTACAAGACATCGTTTTTTTTGATTCAGAGACCCTTATTCCAATACCGCAGGAAGAAAAGACGTTTTCAATAGGAATCAGGGGTTACTGATTTCAGTGTGCAAAATTATACTGTGTAAAATTGAACATGCAAATTTTCCGGAAAAATGAGATAATATACACTGTATGAAAATAGTAGATCGGTAGTGTCGAAATGACAGCAAGATGCCATGCACTTGCCTCGAATTATTGAGCAGTTATATAATTTCAGCAAATTTGCTACATTGTCATAATATACTGAAAATTTTTTTGACCGCAGAGACGGAGGAATTGATGGAAAGCACTTATTATTTCGGCAATAAAGAATATGATTTCAGCAGATTAGAAAACATGTGGGTCGGACTGATTCTTGAGGAAATAGAAAAACTGCTTAAAAGCGGTGAAGCTTGCGATTGTGAAGATTGTATACTTGATCTTGCTGCAATTTCTCTGAACAAACTCACGCCCAAATACTGGGTTTCGGGTGCATTCAACGCATTTACTTCACCAGCAGAATTCTCAAAAAATGAAAAAAACAAGCGCGAGGCAAAAAAAGCAGTTGCAGATGCTCTTGCCATGGTCAGAAAAAATCCGCATCATTGATGTATACAGAAATTCGGAGTCATTGAAAATATATTAAGTTGAGAGATTCTCATGAGCGAATGTTGTGGAAAAAATACAAAGTGCCTTGTATATGCATGTTCTGGTGCTTCAAATGTTGGACAGCTTTCAAATGAAGCGGCAAAAACTCTTGACTCAACTGGAGAAGCAGACATGGCCTGTCTTGCAGGCTTAGGCGGGCATATTGCCGGCATGCTTCCTTCAGCAGAATCGGGTTCGCAAATTTTAGTAATAGATGGTTGCATTCTTGGATGCGGGAAGAAAATTATCGAAAATCTGGGTATTAAGGATTATGGATATATTGAAATAACATCCCTTGGAATAGAAAAAGAACACAATGTATGCAAAACTCCATCGAATCAGGTTAAAGAAGTTGTAAATGCAGCAAAAAGTGAAATAAAAAAACTTTCCGAAAAAGGTGATATCAAGGCTTGACAAGGAAAATCTGAAGAATACCAATCAACGCTCCGAGGATTCCTCCAAAAAGAGTTATCATTTTCAACTCGCGCTTGCATACAGATAGAACAAGTTCTTCAAGCTTTTCAGGCGGATATGAAGATATTTCATCACGTACAATTTTCTCCATGTTTACAGCGGTCATTATATCAGGTAGTTTTTCGGTAAAATGTGGAAGATACTTTTTCACTGAACTTTTCAGAATATCCTCAACCTTGTCACGTCCTACGGCTTTAACAATTGCAGATATTTGTACATTCAGAAGTTTTCTGACAACATCTGAATTATCACGAAAAAACGCTCCGAATTGACCGCTGTTTTCAAACCATGCAGGAAACGCTGCCGCAAACTCCTCTGAGATATTATTTTTTATTCCAAAACCTGAAATAATCTCCTTAAGATTTTTTTCTTTCAGTCCGCTTAGCGATTTTTCAAGCGTCACTGATAATTCTGAAGCAAAAGATTCACTTTTTATCCAGTTTTCAAGCATTTCCGAAAAACTTTTGAAAATATGATCAAGAAGATGCGGTGAATAAGCAGAAACCAGTTCTCCGGGCGTTTTTTTCAATAGTGCATCAATAAATTGAAGGATCATTATATCCAGACGATTTCTTGTCACCGGGTCCGAAAAGGTTTTTCTAAATTCTGGAATACGTGCTGCAGTTGCCTCATCAACTTTCTGAAGTATTGAATTTCTGAAAAGATTTTTTGCGCTCCAGGAAAGAATCTGCTCAAATCCATTGGGATTATCTGATTGCCTGTTAATTTCAGATTCAACTGCATCTCTTACAATCAACCTTATCTTAAGAATGTTTTCTTCAGTAAAAATAATTTCTTCAATTTTTGACAATATCGCAGGGGAAAGATTAACAGCTTCATTTTCAATTAATTCGCGATTTGCTGAAGAAATCAACTTTTCAATTGGAGAAAGTGAATTTGCAAAATCAACCATTAACCTTGCAATAAATGAATCCAGAGTAGAAGTGAAGGAATTGTCAGAAATTATTCTTTTCAGATGGGAAAGCAAAAAAGATTTCAACTCTTCTTCCAGATCATAATTCTGAGACTTTGTTAAATCTCCGACTTTTCTGCTAAGAAAATTTTCGGCCAATTGTACTAGAAGTTCCCGGCATTCATCTGATTTCAACCAGTTATTAAAAGAAGCAGAAACTCCTGTCAAAGTTTTTTCAATCATTTCTGAAATAAGCGTTTTCTGTTCTGTTTCAATCAAATCAAGCAAAGTACATTCTGACGTTTCAAATACATGCATAAAAGAATCAGAGGCAATCATTTCAATTGAAGAGGAAACCTCTCTGCAGCTGAGACGCTCAGCTATTTTGTCAGAAGTAAGCAACTTTCCCGTTACAATAGTTGCTATCTTCTCTGCCAGTTCGGACTGTCGCGCAGGAATAAGCCCCTGCCAGCCTAACCAGCCGATCTTCATAGGATGATGAGGACGAAAAAGCATTATCACAGCAATGTCATTTGTCACATATCCGATAACAAAACCGATAGTAACAGGGTTAACAACTAAAGAATAGATATCCACAGATCTGAATTCCCTCACCATGATTAATTGAGCTGACACCCTCTATTTTAACACAAAGCACAGCGATAAAATAGAAATATCAATAGTATCTGGGCCTTGAAATTCGATTGTTGTACTGATTTGAGATGTCTGACTCAAATGAATTATCATAAACCGGCGACGTATTCGCTGGAGGAATATAAGAATGGGTTGTAGTTCTTGATGTCGGAACAGACGAATAGGGCTGGCTATGATGCGACTTATTGTTGTTGTCTTCCTGAACAAGCCCATCTGAAACTTTTTTTGCCTGAGCTTTCAATTCTGTCTGAAATTGGCTGAGCAAAGCATTCTCAACCAATGTCTTTGATGAGCTTACCATCGTTTTCAAATCGGGCGGTTCACCATTACTGTATTTTGCGCGTTCAAGACCAGCAGCCAGTATTTCTGATCGAACGACATTCAGCATTGATCCGCCATATACACGCATCATTGAAGAGTCTGCTTCAGCAATAATAGCATCAAGACTGCTATTGATAACTGATGGCTGAACACCCTGTCCTCTCATTTCTGCTACTTTCATATCTACATATTTTGCCCTGTACTGAGAAGGCTTTATCATTGCTCCAGAATCGAAAGAAGCTGTTTTTATCTTTGAAAGTTCACGCCACATAGCTTCATCAGGATCTGTGTTGAAAACAATGTTCCAGAAATTTTTTCCCGTTGTTCCTGCTTCCTTCCGAAAAACTTCTTTCCCAACAGCGTTTCTGACAACATAGACTTTTTTGCCGTCTTCGTTAATTTCAACAACGGTGGTATGTGATTTTGAATCTACTTTGAGTGCAATTTTATCTTCCATATCTGCAAGGTCCTTTGCATTTGACATTGCAGTATCTGACCATTCAGTCTGTATTTCTTCAAGAGCCATTTGTCTCAGTTTGGAAATGTCAGCAGGAGAACCTTCTCTTTTCTTGATCTCTTCCATTTTAAATTCAACATAGTCTTCGCCACCAAGGGCTTTGGCAAGTTCCTGTCTCTGCTTGAGGGCAATATCCTGTTCTACATCCTGTGAAATCTTATTTAATTTTTCCTTGTTTTCAGGTGTATTCTGAGAAACGCTTGCTTCGGCTTTTGCAAGTTCATACTTCGCTCTGGCTTCTTCCAGAGAAGCATTGTACTCTTTCAGAGCCTTCTGATAATTTTCCTGCGCTGTATAATTTTTTATTTCCGGTGGATTGTTTTTTAATGCCTCGTAGTCCTGTTTCAAAGCCTCAGCTTTTTTCCACTCGCTGCTCTGTTCGGCGAATTTTCCCTGTACGGCATCACGTTTCTGGCTTGGAAGTTCCATCAATCTGCTTGAAATAACTGTCGAAGAAAGAATCGCAGACTGCACAGCCATATTATCAAGCATACTGGTCGCTCCGGAAGCAATCGGTTTAATTGAATCGTGTGCTGTCTGAAGGTCATCAATATTCTTCTGAATATATGTGTGCATCGGAGTTCCCGAAGCATATCCGGAAAGTGCTGTTTTCTTCTCATCAATTTTAAAATTTATTTCCTCTTTGAGAATTAATGCATTTACTGCACCAGAGGTATAAGCAAAAGGGTTGGAAATTATGGCATTTGCTACAAGACCGGCTTTTGAGGGAGTTTTAAATAATTTCTGAGATGCTATTTTTGCCCATGAACCCTGTGAAACAACTCCGGCAGCGGCGCCACCCACAAAACCATTTATTAATGAGTTAATAGCAGAATTGCGCTGGTCAGTAAGAAAATTATTCCAGGTATATTTGTCCCTCAATAATTTTTCAAGATTCTGCGTAGAACTTGCAAATTCTAACTGTTCGTCATTCGTAAGATTACCCTTATTCTTAAGTTCAGAAAGCCTTTCTTTAAGGGCTTTTTCTTCTTTCCCGGAATCGTAATATTTATAATACCAGGCATTTGTAACTCCGGCTTTGGTTATGTTACTTAATGTCTGTCCATAAAATTGTGCTGCAGCCACTTTTGCTGCAGTTGTCACTATTGATTTAGCTGTAGCAGGACCAACAACCGAAATAAACCCGGCGGTCAGCATTGTAAAAGGCGCCATTGCGCCATCAACCGCCGCTGCAATTGTTACATCGCGAAGAATCTTGTCAGCACCCTTTTTATCTTTTCCACTCCTGAACTGATTCATCCGGTTTTCATAAAGCGTTGTCAAGACAGCTGAAGAGGCAGCTCCAACTAGTACAGCACCGACAACCACCCACGCAAGCGGAAGTGCAACCGCAGCCGAAAAAGCCATTACTGCAAGAGTTGGCAAGAGTCCTTTCGCAAAATTCCAGGCAATCTGCTCAATTTTCGACATCTGCTTTTGAACTTCAGGCGAAAGAGGTGTAACAGAGCTCGCAACACTTGCTGACCATGTCGCCGGAAATAAAGTTTCAGAAGATCCACTTGCAACATAGGTTGATACCATTTTTCCTGGTGTTACTGTTGCAACTTCGCTGAATGGACTTATCTCCTGGGAAACACTCGCATTTGATGACTGTGCGTATAAAGATATCTGTTCGTTAATTCCCGGAAGTAATCCGAGAAAGGAGAATATAAGGAAAAAAACAAAAAATCTGCTATTCAGAGACTTTTTCCTCAAAAAATTCATGGCTGCCTCCAGGAAAGAGCACTATATGCATTCATTTTCTGACTTACTGAATGACATGTTCCGACTTTTCTATTCTCTTACATTCAATTTTCCCTCTTGCCCTGACAAAAACAATTGCCAATATCTATAAGGATATTTTATTTTATCAATTTCGTCAAACTATTGCTATAGTTTACAGTTCCTATTTGTAACTATATAGCAAATCAAAACTTTCTATTATTTTTTCAGTATAATGATTCATGATGAATTTATTGGAGGAAAGACAATGAATAAGGGTAAATTTATTTACACCAGGATTTTTCTATTATTTTTTGCAATATCAATTTTATCCTGTACAAACCTGTATGCTGCTGGAGAAACTCCGCAGGCTGTTAAATCTGGATTTCAAAATCTGGGAAAAGCAATTCTCACCGGAATCGCAAAAGTCCTTGATGTAATGAACAACCTTGGAAAAACTAACTTCCATGCAAAAGTAGAGCAATCATCTTTTCTTCCTGATGGGAAAAAAATGCGTATTCTCATTACAGGAAGCGTTTCTATGAAAGCAAAGACAATGAAACATGGTGTTATCAAGCGATTCTCATCTGAAACACCATTGCCCGACAGAAAAGAATGCATCGGCTTCCTTAAAATGAATTTTCCGCAGAATCTTGAAAGTGTTGATCAGAACCAGGTATTAAGTTCTACTTTCAACCTTGACATTGAAGTCAACCTTGAAGCCTGTCTGAAAATTTCGGTGCTGACACTTGCTGGCGCAGGTATTAATTCTGCAATTTCAAAAGTTCCAGATTTCTGCCCCGCAAATGTCGAAAAAATAGCCCCAAAAAATGTTCAGCTTATCCTTGAAAAATTCTTTCCCAAAGTAATAGAGTTTTTAACTGGAAGATCTACTTCAATTGCGTTTGACGAGTTCATTACACTTGGTCAGATTCAGAGCAGAAAATTTTTATCTGCAATTGGAATAGACGAAATTCTGGGTTTCACATTCAATCTATCAGCCGGACTGGCAAAAGATGCAGCAACCGCAGCTATAAAAGGTGGTATGATTGCAGCAGCCGGAAGTGCGGCACTTGCAACACCGTTAATTGGGAATTTTGCAATCGGTGCACTAATGGTTGTTGTAGCTGACAGAGTTGCAAATGTTGTTCTTGACGTCGGATTATTTATCTATGAAAAAGGAAGATACAGAGACCGCTTTACAAAAATTGACTGGTTTTTCAAAGGGCAGTATCCGGCTGGGGTCTGGGATACAGAATGGCTTGAAAAGCAGGTCAGCAAGGAAGTTAAATCAGAAAGCTTCAAAACCATTCAGGAACTTATCTTTTTTCTGAAACGATTACCTCCTGAGAACAGGAACAACTGGAAATCACTTATTGATAAAGTAAAAAGCCCTTTAAAATTCAAGATTCAACAGGACAATTCGTGGGGTTCTGAGAAATTCCTCGGAATGCTGGAAATTCTTTTTGAGAAATAATTCTGAGAGCATCCTTTATATCGGAAGCGCGCAGATATGATTTGTCAGAAACACTTTTAACACTGCTGCTGCCGATTATTATCGGAGTAACACCTGATTTCAAAGCGCTTAATACATCACTTTCGCGGTCGCCGATCATAAAACACAATGCCGGATCAAGATCAAGGTCAGAAATAGCCTGAAGCAGCATTCCAGCTTCAGGTTTTCTGCATTTACAGGAAGTCTTTCCACCTGATGAAGAATATTCAGGATGATGCGGACAAACATATATCCGATCAAAAGCTGCATCTGATCTAATAAGTTCATCCTGAAGCTTTCTGTGAATGAGACACAGTTTTTCAGGTCTGATAATCTTTCTTGCAATGCCGGACTGATTTGTAACAAGAACAAGTTTGTATCCTTTTTCCCTGATTTTATGCAGAACATCAGGAACATCTGAAAAAATTTCAAATTTATCAGGGTCATCAATATACCCGGGATCGGGGTTAATTGTACCATCACGGTCAAAGAAAACTGCTTTATTCTTTGAAGTAAAATATCTGGATCTGATTTTACTGAAGACCCATTCAGGAGTCATTTCAGACATGCAGCGATTGTTATTACATTGTTCTTTGTGACATCTCAGGCAATCAAGTTCTTGATTAGTCAGAACAAGATGCTTATCTCCCTTCGGAGCTACTGCTTCGGGAGTTGTCGGACCAAAAAGAACTGTTACAGGCTTTCCCACAGCCCAGGCAATGTTCATCGGACCTGTATCTGCAGTCAGAAATAAATCGGTTTTATCAATAAGAGCGGCAAGCTCTCTCAGATTCAACTGCGGATGAGTAAAAAAAACATTTTCATTTTTATCTTTGAGCAGTCTTTCTACAGAAGCCTTTTCGCCCGGACCCCAGAAAAACATTACCGAGCCGTGGGTTTCTGCAACCCATTTGTTTGATATTTCCATGAAATATTTTTCAGGCCATTTTTTTGCCTGATACGTTGAGTGAATGTTAACCCCAAGTACTGGCTTACAGAGATTAATTCCATTTAAAAATGAATTAATCCTGGCCGCTGAAGCCAGATCATATTCAATTTTCGGCTGAAGATATTCCAGATCCATTCCAAAATGATTAAAAAAATCAGTAAAAAGCCATGCCAGATGCTTATTTGGGTTATCTGGAATAAAATGATGGTTATACGCGTATTTTCTTACTCTGTAATTAAAACCGGCGCGCCATGCTACACCCGACAACAAACTTATTAAAGCAGTTCTGGGATTACAGTACAAATCATATAAACGATCAAATTTTTCTAATCTTACTCTTTTAATTATATGTAAAGTTTCTGAAATCGACGATTTGTTGGAAAGCTCAATGCCTTGAACATTCAGGTTGTCAGGAATAAGTGAAAAAAAAGGTTTCTGTGTCAACAGAGTAATTTTTTTTTCAGGATATCTCTTTCTCATAGCTTCAAGTGCTGCAATGAGATGTACAATATCACCCATCCCTTTGTTTCTTATTATAAGAATAGACTGTTCTTTCACAGTTACTCAACTGCTCTACTTGATCAATTTCGGAAGAAAGTAAAATGCCAGAACATAAATAATCACAAATAAAACCGTCAAAAGATTAAAATATTTCTCGATAAATACCTTTACCGGAGCCCCAAACTTTCTTATGAGGCCGCCAACAAGGAAGAAGCGAAGCCCGCGTCCAAAAATCGAGACCACAATAAATGGAATAAAAGAAATATGCGAAACACCTGCTGTTACAGTGATCACTTTATATGGAATAGGTGTAAAAGCAGCTGTAAAAACTATAAAATAAGCGTTTGCTTCATAAGCCTGGCATACATGATTAAACACTTCGTGCGTAAAACCGGGAACGTATTTGAAAAAATATTCCCCAATTGCCTGCCAGAAAGCATATCCAATAACATATCCTGCAGCTGCACCACTTACCGATCCGATTGTGCAGACAAGAGCATACCAGTATGACTGCAATGGTTTAGAAAGACACAGTGCTATCAGCAGAACATCCGGAGGAATTGGAAAGAAGCTGGATTCTGCAAAAGCTATCAGAAAAAGAGCCGGTACAGCATACGGACTGTCAGCCCATGAAAGAACCCAGTTATAAAGACGTTTGATCCAGCCCATGAATACCTCCGAAAAAAAATGGTGTCAGAATATTTCTCATTATTTGAACAAATTGTCAAGTCATAAATTAGAAGTTGAGATTTTTCTGCCAAATATGAAAAACTTGAAGCGTCAACATTTTTGACCAGACTCTAAGGCATTGATCGACGGCCAGGGAATATCAAAACCTGCGCAATGAAAAGTCATATGCAAGTCCGGTAAAAGTTTCACGACGAGTTGCAATTCCTGATACGGTTTCATCTTTCCAACCGAATACAGATTGTTTTGCTATGACGACCAGTTGTTTAAAAATGGGAAATTTCAAAGATATATATCCATCAAATGTTTTTACTTCTGAGCCTCCTGTTGATGAAAAACAGGAAAAAGCTGATGAAGTCTCAATATTCCTGAATATTTTTGATGAATAGTCATATCCGATATTTGTTCCGGTATTTTGAGGTCTTCCATCCATTGAGAATCTGAATATTTTTCCTATTCCGGCGAAAACAGACAGGGCATCAGAGAACTTTCTCGAAAATCCGAATGTCGATATTGCAAACAGAGGGTTCTTCTTTCCAGCAATGTCAGGATTGAGATTCGTTCCTGCAAAATCTACATCTGCAAATGGGCGCCATACTCTTTTTGATGCAAGTTTCTGGTATCGAATTTTTGATTTCCAGGAGTCAACAAGCTTCATTTTATTCATTGTACTATAAGCAGAATCAATTTTTGCTATCCATTCACTGGAAGCGCTTTCAACAATATTTTCAAAATGAAAATCAAAGTTCCTCTGAATACGCTCCATTCCGACAAAACCAGGAATGTCGCTTCCGGTATAAAGCGCCTGTGGATCACGATATTGAAAGTTCTTTGCACCATCTGAAAATCCAAGTTGGTTATACGCTGCTCCAAGTGAAAACTTTCGTTTAATTGCAGGTTTTCTGGAGATTCGATCAATTTCATTCTTTCTTTTTTCGGATGACTTATTGAAATGATTCACCAGAAGGTCGGAAACTAATATTTTTCTTATTGCAGAGTTTTCAGGCTGAAATAAACCAAATCCACCTTGTGCGATATATTCAGTTGTTGCAAGTCGATATTTTTCGGATAAATTAACCGGACGCCCATTTACAGTGACTTTTCCCGACGACTCGGAAATTCCTGAAAAAGCTATTTTCCATTCGCCCAGCAATGGATCATTTCTGCGCTTCCAGACGGCAAGCAGTGTTTTGCCATCAATATTCATAAGGGCTGCTCTGTCAGGGAATGGAAAGGAAGCTCGAATATCCCATTCAGCGGGATGCTCAGGAATTTTCTTTATTCTACAGAGACCCGGTGGCAATATTGCGATTTCAGCATTCATTTCCACCCTCACGGCATCAAGAACGGTTTTAATAAGGTCGGCAGATTCGCTGGAATTCAATGGCTGAAGTTTGTTGCTTAAAATTTGTGCTGCAGTGTTTTCTATTTCACTAATTTTTAAATTGACTTCATTGTCAGGCTCAATATTCTCTGCTTTCAAACTCGCTTCCCGGCTGACAATCATGTCATTTCCATTTTTTACAATTCGCACAATTCCTGGCAGCGAATTTCCGGGGACCGTCCAGCAGACTCTTCTCCCGTCTTTTAAGCCAAAATCGAGACTCTCTCCGATAAATACTTCATCTGGAGCCATCGGATTGGCAATTACCGCGTTTATCCAGGGTAATTTTTTCATCAATAATACAATATCTTTGAATGACATATTAGATAACAGGACAACATAATCTGCTTCAAGCGCAAGTTGCTTATACTTATCAAGTGATTCCACTGGGTTTTCAAGACCGACTCTTTTATCCCAGCCCGGCCAATCCTGTGCCACCGCCGGACAGATAACACCGAATATGATGATCTTTTTCCCGCCTCGTTCTATTATACTATAGGGTTTCAGGCGGTCAAGCGGAATGCCAATTGTTTGAGAAGCATTCGATTGATGTAAATTCGTAAGTATAAAGGGGAAGTCAGCATCTGCAGCTCTTTCAAGCAAATTTTCGGCACCTGCAAAAAAATCATGTGGTCCTGGTGCCATTGCATCGAAACCAATTTGATTCATAAGTTCTACAACACCTTTTCCCTTATCAGTATAACTTATGGCCGAAGGACCAAGCATGCTTCCACATGACACAACAAGCATTTCAGAATTTTTCATTTTACTCTGTTTTACAGCATTTTTCAGTCTGGAAAAATCTCCTTCTGAGAGATTTCCAATGGCACCAGCCAGACCTCCCTGATATAAAAGAGATATTTCTCCGGCCAAACTAACCCCTCCAGAGAAAAATACGCACAGTACTCCCACAAAAATATACCAGCGATTGATTTTATTGTACATCGACCGTCCTCTTGCTTCAAAATTTGATTATATATCGGTCGAACAGACAAATAACTGAACTTTTTCTTCGCATCAGAAGACATTTGTTATCTGAGTTGAGCGTCTGGAAACGAAACATTGAGGTATCATCAACAAAACTCAAATATAAAAACCACCTAACCTGCGATAACAGAGGAACCTACGGTTCTATCATTTCTTCCTGTTCAAGTTTTCCTTTTCATTCAATACTTCCATGAAGGAATTTGAATTAAAACCTCTCACTAAAATAATTCAGGAAGAAATTATATGGAAATCTTATTAGCAGTTTAAGCTTAATCACCTTCTTCAAACACCACCTTTACCTTTGTTTAACACATCATGCACAGTAGTAACAGAGGAAGTTTGTCAAAAAGATAGATAGAAAAGTATTAATGGATGAATATAAACAAAATATGGAAGAGAGCATAATAGCGTATTTATCAGAAATAATGAATTTAGCATTACGTATTTCGATGAATATTTATTATCGAAGCAAGCTTGCGGAACAGATTGCCGATGGGCTCTCTGGAATTGAAAATCTCGATTATAAGCATTTGGTACAGAACTTAACTGAGAATGAACCAGAATTATTCCTCCAATTTTTCCCTTTAAATCAGAGAAATTGCCTCATATCGGCAAATGACTGATATCTAGACTTATCTTTTCCAACCTATTTCATCGGCTGACAACACTTTGATCAAGAACTATCAGGATGTTTCCGCCTGCATAACCAAGGGGCACACTTCTGAGAGTCATAAGAACGTTTTCAGATGACCGCAACTGACTTCATGTGCTGGTTTTTTTGCATGATTTCATCTCGTTGCCATTTTGATTGTTGATACTTATGATTTGAGGCTGTTTTTATAAAAATGTAGAATAGGAATGGTTATTGCTGGAAAGATTTGGGAAAACTATTCGGAGGTGTTTTCGTGAGGAACTTTGATTATGTAATTGGTCGTTCTCTGGTTATTGTTGGCTTGATTTTGTCTTCTTTTTCCCCTGTTTGTGGAAGCCAGATTATTCCCGGTATAGACGTTGCAAATCAGGCAGAAGCTTCGTGTGCAATCAACGACAAGGGCAATTGGATTGCAGGCGGAAATCTTTGCATAGTCGTCGATGGGAAAGTTGTTCAGAATATTGATGTATCAGACGGATATGGCGTAGCCTGTGGAATCAATTCCTCGGGCAACTGGATCGCTGCCGGAAACTTGGCCGTTGCAGTAAATGGTGAGATTATTCCGAAATTAGACATTGCAGATAGACCAACTGTAGGTGACGACGAAGACGAAAGTGATTATTTTACTCGTCCGGGGGCATCAATCAATGACAACGGAGATTGGATTGCTGCCGGAAATAAGGCTGTTGCGGTTAATGGTAAAATTATTGCCGGAATAGATGTTTCAAACAACCAGGGCGCAGGTTGTGATATTAATAACAAAGGTGACTGGATTGCCGCTGGAAATCTTTGTATTGTTGTAAACGGCAAAGTGATTCCAGGAATAGATATTGCTGACGCCCATGGTGGTGCCAGTTGCGCCATAAATGAAAATGGCGACTGGATTGCCGCCGGAAATATGTGTGTCGTGGTAAATGGCAAAGTTATCCCAAAACTTGATGTGTCCATTGCTAGAAGTGCCAGTTGCGACATCAATAATAATGGCAATTGGATCGCAGGTGGAAACCTCGGCATTGCAGTCAACGGAAATATTATTACTGATGTTGATGTTTCTCAGGATTCAGATACCACATGCGCTATTAACGAAAGCAACATCTGGATAGCCGCAGGAAACATGGGAGTTGCACTAAACGGAAAATGGGTTCCCGGACTGGATGTTTCAAACGCTCGTGGTGCAAGTTGTGATATTAACAATCAGGGAGCCTGGGTTGCCGCAGGGAATACTGGCGTTGCATACGGGACGGCAAGAGAAACCAGATCAATCAGCTTGTTTGATCAGTTGCACGCAATGAAACGCTGACCAATGGTGTGAAAACGACAAATTCGTTCCGCCATGCGGAACGAATTTGAAAAAACCTCTCGAATATAACTCGGGAAGAAATTTCACCTTCTTCAACCACCTTTACCTTTGTTTAACAAGATTACGTAACTGCTCAATAATTCGGGTAAATTATGTATTAATAACTCCACAAAATTAATTCCTTATATTCACTTCGTTCGGATTTCTAAAAAAAAGGAAGCATGTACTAGAACGATCATTAAAAGCTATAACGGGTATGTTCAAACCATACAAACGGGAGCATGGAGAGAATCATTCATCCAGGCGCGTGCCATACGCGGAGTATTGAAATGACAGGCTGGTTCGCCAGTAGAATTAAGAACAATTGCTCCGCCGAGACCGTTAACTTTTCGGGCAAGTCGGTCAATTCCAAATTCAACTGCTTTTCTGGCATCGCCTGAAAACCTTTCCAGTGCATCAACAACTGTTTTTGCCAGCGCTACTCTGATGATTGATTCTCCCCAGCCGGTACAAGAAACGCCGCCAACCGCGTTATCTGCATACGTTCCGCAACCTGGCAGCGGAGCATCACCGACTCTTCCTGGAATTTTCATTGGTATTCCGCCCGTAGAGGTTCCGGCAGCAATATTGCCATGTGAATCAAACGCCACTGCACCGACGGTATCGCGATATTTTCCTTCAGATGAAGAAAAAGCTGATTTCGGTTTGAAATCAGGATTCTTTTTCAGTTCATGCCATCTTGCAAGTTCCCTGCCGACAAGCAATTCCTCCGGGGAGCAACACGATATTCCATTTTGCATGGCAAACCGTTCAGCGCCAGTCCCGGCGAGTAATACGCAGTCGCTCTTTTCAAGCACTGCGCGCGCCAGAGAAATCGGATGGAGAATATTCCTTACAGCAGCTACTGCACCAGCTTTCAGGTTAGTGCCATCCATGATGGAAGAATCAAGTTCTATTTCGCCTGCGGCGTTGAGAAACGATCCCCTTCCTGCATCAAACGTCGAATCATCTTCCAGAATTCTAATTGTAAGCTCAACGCAGTCAAGCGCTGAACCTCCACTTTTCAGAAATTCCCATCCACTCATAACAGATTTTTTGACCCCGGCAAAATGCGCATCTACTGCATCATCTGGAATATCCCATGCGCCACCATGTACAATTAGTGATATCATTCCTTCATCTCTCTTAAATAAAAATTACTAATCAAAATTCTATTGAACATAAACTGACAAAGTCTTCTTCATTAAAACATTGTAGAATAAGTATATAGCTCGCTGTACAATGTTTCAATGCCCAAAGGAGTGAAGTTTTTTTATTCTTTGCAGAATATCCATTTTTCTTGGACCTCCGAACTCCCAAAACGTAACCTGATTATATCAAAAATTGTGAGAGCATGGCTTCCTCAAAAGCCAACCGCATTCTCGAACAGGACTTCGATCGGTATCTTCGTGACGGAAAAAAGATCAAGGGAATAATGCTATTCAGACCCACTTTAATGGCTGATAAGTTTTACAGATACAACTTTGCAAATTAGTCTGAAAAAAATTTCACTATCTTTCATCCGTTGTTCAAAAATCTTCCTGATGACAGATAGTGAAATTTTTATTCGGTTATTCGATCACCGGATAGACTGGTTTGATATCTACCGGCACGTGAGTCAGACGGCTCAGGGCTTCCTTTACTTCAGATGTTGGTTTGCCGGATTTCTCTATCAGCGCAGATGCTGCTGCATAATCTCCATTTGCCTCTATTTCGAGCAATATTCTGGCGAGTTCTCTGAAATTATCACGGATTTTATCAGCATGGGCCATGAATGTTTTTGTCTTAGAATCATAGCTAATAGCACCATTTTCAGAGAGAAAATCGAATTGGATCATGACACCTTTTCCATGAGCTTCTTCCAGTCCAAATCTTATTGTTCGGAATAGTCCTGCCAGATATGTCGGAAGAAGGGTTTTTTCCAGTTCTTTTGAAATCTCACCTTTATCCAGGAGGTAGAGAGTATTGAGCATTGAAAGCGTATCCGCTTTGGCTTCTTCTATCGCAGAGTATTTTTCCTTTAATGCTGTTCTGACTTCCTCTGTCTTTCCTTCTTTAGTAACTGTCGACGGCCCAAGACTGTGAGCAAGCTCGTGCTGAAGAACGAAAAGGAAAAACGCTTCGGCAGACAGATTTTTTACATCTGCTTCTGTAAGAACCTCCGAAGCTATCGGCCGCAAAATACCTTCAAATTTGGCGTTCATAAGATTTTTGAGTAAAACCTGTTTGTTTCCCTTGGCCTGCCGCACCTTCTTGTCATTTGGCAGATTGAAAGCTATAGACTGAACTCCTTTGCGGGAGTCTCCTCCAGTCGCAAGGACATCTACCACCCTGATCGGCGACTCATATTTTTCCCGCATCCACTTTGCACCTTCCGGCATGGGAAGTTTTTCATCCAGTTCTTTCAGATATTTCTGGTACACCTGAAGTTTCTTCGATTCCTCAGGGTTTACAACTGTAATATAAGCCTCGAATGCAGCTTTGTATCCAAACATTTTGTCTTCGTATACTTCATAGGGTCCAATAGTCACATCAATCGGACTTCCAACAACGTCCATCCAATCAATATCTGATTGAAAATAGTCATTAGAGGCAAAAGCGTCGGCACGGCTCAGCAGGAATTTTTTAAGACTATCATTTCCGCAAAGTTCTGCTGCTTCCCTCAAAAGAATCGCAGCAGGCTCCAGCCACTTTTTATAAGCTTCCGAGTAAGGAATTGCGACAAGCTTTCCATCCCTGCGGGCAATAACTGTAAAATTGCTTTTGAATGATTTCTCATCCTCAGGATGATCTTTTAGCCAGGCATCCAGTTCATCCTTCTTCATATCTACCGGATAATAGTTCGATGTATCAGGCTTGGTCAACGCACCAATAAAAGGCTCATCATTGTCTATCCTGTCAAAAGGCCCGGCCATAATCTCAAAATATTCCGCAAATTTTGGATCAAGGTCTTTTGCATTTTTTATAGCTGCTCTGTATTCGTTATTCAAATGGAATGTCTGGTTGAAAAAGATTTCGTTTATCAGTTCAGCTGCCATTATAAGCTTCTTTACAGCTTTTTTCTCGCTCTCACTGAGGAATGAAATGTCAACTTTCATTTCTACAGGCGCCATCCGAACTATCCGCTTGTTAATATCCTGGCATCGGGACGAAAGATCAATAGAACTTAACTCATTTACACCTTTGTCTGCAGTAAGTTCACCAGCATATATCGAATTGCTGCCGGAGCATATCATCAAGACCGCAATAATCAATACAGCAATAACAGTAAATTTGTTTCTCATAATTCCTTTACCCCAATTTTCCAATATAGATTTTCTTTTCAATCTCAAAATACCACACCGGATTATAATTGACAAAAGGAATATTTTTGCAGCAAAGCTATAATTGATTTATTTAAGTTCTCACCAGAACTTTTTCAAGTTATCAGAAGCCTTGGATTTCAGATTATCCAAACCTTTTTTTACACTTTTTATTCCATGTACAGAGCCAAGATTTTTGACACCATCAAAACTTCTTTTATGCAATTTTGCAAATCATGCCGGAATACACAACAAACCAGAGAATCTGAAAATTCTTCAGAAGATGGCGTCAGGTATCGTTTCGATAGAAGAACTTCAAAAATCTTTTAATGAAGGCGTTTCATTTTCTAAACTTCCTGTTCTAGGCAACATTGTTAAACAAAATTGAGTTATTTGCCTGAGAGTGCGGTATCCCTGAAATTACCATGGTTAACATTACTAGCTTTATCAGACTCAGAACGATTCTTCCTTGTTTGGGAATATAATCATTTGAATACTTTTTAATCAAGGAGATGTAATCGTTTGAAGCATTATTAATATTGCTCAGTCAGCCATTCAGTTATATTTCGTTTTTCCCTGCTGAACTCCACGCCAACCGCTATAATCTTCTTTCCTGTGTTTTTGTAGGGAAGGCAGTAGTTTTTATCGCGAATTTGATCAATGGCTTCTTTGGCTGTACCATTAAGTTTGAACTCAATAATGTATGTCGTGTCTGCACCTTGAACAATTGCGTCAATTCTTCCGTCAGCGGTCTTAACCTCGGTTTGAATTTCGGCGCCCAATAAACGAAAGACCATTACAAAAAGACTTTGATAGTATTTTTCGAGAGGAATGTGAAGTTCCTGATTGATTCCGGCGAAAAGAGATTGTAATGCAAGGAAAACAGCGCCAAGATCATTTTGGAAAAACCCGGCAAGAAGATTTCCGAATGCGCTGGTGACTTCATTCATTGGCTTGTCAGTTTGTCGTGAAAGAAGAACTTTTGTAAAGGACGTGGCGACTTCCAGATTGGGGAAATCCAGGCGATATTGAGTAAGAGAACCTATTTGCCTGGTATCTGCGATAGTCATATATCCGGTTTGAAATAGAAGCGGCAATATTTCGAGCCTTTCAACTTCATAAGCGGAAAACGCTTCGGAATCAACCCATCGCTTCTTTTCTTCGTCAATGTCCATTCGGCGATTTTTCATAAGATTAATCAACATTGTCGGAGTTCCGGTTTCAAACCAATAGTTGGCAAATTTTTGTGTTTCAAACAATTTGCCACAAGAAACTGGATTATAAACGGTTACATTCTCTTCAGAAAACCGATAGCCATTGTAATAGTTCCTTATTTTTGCAATAAGCTCCTGGCGGGAAATACCTTCTTTTTTTGTTAACAGCTCAATGTATTCTGAGAAGCTCATCTCAAGCTCTTCCTGAGTGAAGCCGAGAAAAGCCGCGTATCTTGAATCCATGGTCAGGTCTGTCAGATTGTTCAAATCTGAAAAAACAGATACTTTAGAAAACTTGCTGACTCCGGTTAAAAAGGCAAAGCGAATACTGGCGTCTGCTGTTTTTACAACAGAGTAAAAAGCTTTCAGAACTTTCAGAATTTCACCTACTTGCGGGTTATCAATATTTCCAAGAATTGGCTTATCATATTCGTCAATCAGAATAACAACCTTACCCTGAGATTCTGATATCTGACTAATCAAAGATAAAAAATGAGATGAGGAATCAACTCCTGAAGTTTTTAAGTTAAACCGGTGAGCGTTTTCCGAAATAGCTTCAAGCAGCTTTGCCTCTAATTTCTCAGAAGTGTCTGCCTGTCTACTTCCCAGATCAATTCTAATTACCGGGTATTTTTTCCAATTGTAAGGCAAATTGTAAATTGCCAGCCCTTCGAACAAATCCTTATTTCCGTTGAAAATTTCCTCTAAAGTTGAAATGGTGAGGGATTTCCCGAATCGTCGAGGTCGTGAAAGAAAAAACACCCCTTTGAACTGCTGAACCAAAGAATGGAAAATTGCAGTTTTATCAACATATAAATAGCCGCCCTCGCGAATATCTCTGAAGGTAAAGGTGCTGGTTGTAATCGGTTTCATAAATATCTCCATTAATTCTGAAAGGCGTTAAAAAGATAACAAGTCTCAAAATAAGTTTCAAATTCATAATAGCACTGCAAAATTTTTTCATCAATAGCTTCCGAAAGGATTTTTGAAAGCGACTAACCTTTTCTTTTTTGGGAATTTTTCAATTCTTAATTATCGAAGCACTAATATTTCCTTTGCCGCCTTTGTTTTCCCCCACGATTTTGATTCAAGAATTCAAATGAGCTTGGGTAAAATAGAAAAAGATGATTTCGAAAAAATCGAAGAAAATCTCTCCAAAATACTTGATTTTTCAATTTTACAATAGCTTTGTGAACACCGAACAGCGCCGAATCTATCCTCTAAAACAATCTATTAGAATCAAGTTTCAGCTTTCAATCTTTCAAGGGAATCTTGGATATAAATGTGTGTAATTTACGCGGATATGGTAACTACTCAATAATTCGGGGAAACTGCCAGCCCATTGCTGTCATTTCGATCGAAGGGAGAAATCACAAAAAATGCGAAGATCTCTTCCTCGGTCGAAATGACATTGTAATAATTAGTTCCAATAAGAAGATACCCCCTGATTATTGACAAGATACTGTTTTTGCTTGATTTGGCGCACTGAACCTCCTTTTGTCAAATTTAAATTTCCAGTTATACGAAAGATCATAAATTGCCAAATCTTTGAACAATTCATTATTTCCTGAAAAAATTTCTTCAAGCGTTGATTTCCACTAAATTTGGTTGTGGATGAAACAGCTTAACAACACGAAGTCTATATAAAAGAAGGATCTCTTTTAAAAGACGCTGTTGGGAATAATAAAGCTTTGGCAGTTTCACTGCACCATCAGGCCGTAAAAAAATTGGGAAAAGGGCTTGTAGTAACCGCCCATGGAAAAGATGGAATAATTGAAGCTATTGAAAGGGAAAATTTCCTTATACTGACTTATTTCGATGCAATAATCATGGAACAATCACTGTGGAAGGAAGCCAGGTTTAGACAGAATTTCCTGTCAGAATATTTATTGCAAATTTGATACAATGTCTACAAAAGTAATAATCTGGGAGGATTATTGTTGGAATAATCGCTCTGACGGTTTGGAAGATGTCATTTAGTTAATTTTCGTGCTGATTCGACCAATGGGAGAAGAACTTTTTCCATGTATTCATACCACTGTCTTTGAACTTCTTCAACTTTCCCAATGTACTTTTCAAAATTCGACAGATCATCTCCGTTTTTAAGAAGTTCGATAAAACTCATTTTATACTTTCCATTGTTATAATGCACCAGAAAATGTCCCAGTGTCCACCAGTGGATGTAGTAAAGATTGAAATATTTGTTGCGAGGAGGCCCATTTTCTTCAGTAATTATTGCCCTCAGAGGAATTAAACTTTGGCTTTTAATATTTTCTGAATTGAACCACCACACCGGATATGTTCTTAAATCAATCTTGCCGAGATAAACCTTATTGGAATCAGATTCAGAAGTTCCAAAATAATTTGCAAGTGCCTCACTCGACCAGCGTCTAAGAATAAAGCCGCTGTATAACGCATTCAGTTGATGCGTGGTTTCATGCAAAAACCAATGATACGGATTCTTCTCATCGGCATTAATATATTGATAACAACGTCCATTGAAGTAAAATGCTTCTGCCCAGCCTCCCATTTTCAAAGTTTCGCGCATTTCAGAACGTGTACCAAACAACCATGATTCATATTTTCCGGCAGACTTCCTGAATGAAACAGATTCTCCAAAAAAATCGGTATATGCTTTGTATAACAGTTCAGCCCGGTTAAGCGTTGCTTTGGTATTTTCTTCAGAAGATGTTGAATGAATCTCGAAATGCTTCGAACTTAAAACCAAATTCGGATTCCATTTAAAAGAAATGCTTCTATTTTTATTATAGTACATGAGACCAAAAAGAATGATAATTTCAACAGCAATAAGTAATAATTTTCTTTTCTTGTTCATATACAAATTCTATCATTTCATTTTTTCATAGTCCATTAATTTTTGACTCTTGCAAAGGGAAATCGTACCTTATTGAGAGGAAGGGCATTATCAATCTGGTTTCTCTTGCCGTCCAGTATGCAACGCCAGTATTCCGTGCGATTAATTTTATGTAAATTATTTCATGATTTTTGATAGCGATATTCATGACATTAAGGAATATTTCACTTAAATTGTCTATAGATAACCTTTCTGACATATTTATGGTGTTGGCATGAAAAATGCTAGTATAATTTCATCTATAACTGACATTGTTAAGGGAATTAACAATGAAACGAATATTTGTAATGGTAATTGTTATCGGCAATGGGAGAAATTGGAAAGTTTTTGAATGACGCCAAATTAGATATCATTTTTGAAAATGATTTCAGAAACGCACATTCCGTTCTGAGACTTGCTCAGAAAGCTATTAATGAAAACTTTAAACACATCTATGATCCACAAAATCCAGTTGATCCAAAATCAGGAAGATAGACTAATTCACAATCTACCCGCATCTTGTTTTATAGATGCGAAGTTGGGTGAAGTTTCGCATTATCGAATTTCTGGAATTCTAAAGTGAGGTGAAATATGAGAGTAAATAACTTTAATTCTCCACTTGTACTATTTTGGTTAATTTGCTTTATCGCTTTTATGCAAGTTTCTTCTACTGTGTTGGCTAATAATTCAAATGAAGCCTTGTTTGACACTTACAGAAGTATTTACCAGCATTCCAGCAAAAAATTGTCTGTTTTAAATTACCTGGAGAGAGAGTTTCTTTTTGAAAAATCTACCAGGCATGAAGTTGCCGGTCTCGAGCATCTTGGGAAGTATGATCCACAGGGAAATATCGGTTTTTGTTTTGGTCGGGCAATGGCAGTCGAGCTTATTGCGCTGCGTATGGGTCTTACTCCAAATAGTATTGGCAAGATGTTTATTGTGGGTCAGATGATGCAAAATGATCGACTGGCATGGCGTTTCCATGTTACGGCAATCATTGCAGGCGATAATGGAAAATGGTTTGCAATTGACCCGGTTATGGGTTGTCCGCTTGAAATTGAAAACTGGGTGAAAAAGTGTAGAAGCGTGTGGGATAGAGAACACAAATGCTACTTTTATACAACTCGCTCCTATACAGTAATTCCAGACTTGTCCGTACTTCCTGATGTTAGTCTGGAAACCGGAAAACATCTTATTGAGTTTTCATTTCGACCTGAAGGCAAAACAGGTTTTGAATCAAATAAACTTGCCTCCGGGGTTTTTTCTGTAAACGACAAAGCAACAACATACTACTTCTCGGATGCTTTCGAAAACACCGCTACCCGGTTTAATTTTTGCAATGCTTATATTAACGATAGAGTCATTTCATACAATTCGTTTTTTGACCATTTGCTGAACTCTATTTCAAGTGCCAGGGACAGTGAATTCCTGCCTGGAGCAATGCAAACCCTAGCCAGAAATTTCAGCATACCAGAAATGCAATCGTCTGGAACTTTAAAAGCAAATCATTATATGGGTAACGCTGAAAATATCCCGCTAAGTTTCAAATTTGACGAACTACTCAAGTGAAAACTAAAATAATATAAATACTTCGAAATGGTTTAAAGTTGTTGCTTTTTTGTAATACTTTAAATCGGTTAATTCCAAGAGTTTCGCTGAGAATTTTTACGGCTCCGTCTGTTCTGTGTCCTTCAACTTCAGTGCAAATCAAGATTTATACGAAGGTTTGAACATGATCCAAATGAGTAAAGCTTAACACCGATCTCAAAAGAATATCCTTGTTGCTATCAAAGGGATTTCCCTTGACAGATGAGGAATTAAAAAAAAACGCCAGAAGCGCCAGCAGCATTACAAGCACATTCTTCATGTTACTCACTTTTTCCATAAACCCCTCCGTGATATTCTCCCATGTAAAATATACCAGAATTTCGAAAAAAAGTTTAAACAAAACTTTTGGATAGAGTTCTCTTCAGCAAATACTTTTTACCAAAGTTCTTCTCTCGCGCCATACCGATAAGCCCATGAATGAAGTCAGTGGAGCCCTGAGAAACCTTGTTGTCGGCTTTTCAGGAAACGATAAATAAAGGCAGAACCCTACTTAATCTTATTCATCTCTATTTTCACATGAACTTAATGTAAACAAATTCCGTTTGTGATTGGCTGATAAGATGTGCAATTTCAATATATTTAAAAATTATGTCACAGAATGAAAACACAAAGCGTCACTAATTTCAGAATTCAAAAAAATGTACAAAAAGGAGAAATATGAGTTTTCTTAAAATGGATTTCTTCCTTTTCCTCAGGGGGCTGAGCAGGGTATTCAGTCATGGTATTATCAATCCGATTCAGCAGTTTTAAGCTGTTTGTCTGAACAGAATATGGATGATATTTCCAGGCATATTTCGAAACTTATAATTTTTCATTGAGTATTATTAGTTGTGAAAAAAATAAATTAAGTGAGGTGTATTATTATGCATATCGCAGGAAAATTCATGTTAGTGTTGTTTGTCTGTCTTTTGCAGGCTTCGAGTGTTACCCTGCTGTTAGCCGATCCAACGGCAGGTAATTCTGGTAATCAGACTACCACTGTTTTTCAACAGTTTAAAGCCACACTCAATATTCTTGACACACACATTGAATGGATCGGATGGGGGAAAAAGCCTTGTTTGTCCAGCCTTATTGATCAGTTTAAGCCGGAAAGAATTGTTACAAGAATTACCGCCGAAATTACATTTTTTTCAAGATCACCCATTTCAGGAAATGATACTGCACCTGACCACAAGCCATTTGTACAGCACCTGAATATTAATAAAAAACAAATTTCATTTGACATCTACTATGATTACGGAAAACCTCTCACCAGGTACGTGAGCAAATCAGGCAAAGTCACAAATCCAATAAAAATTGAAGCAATAATTGGCTGCTTACAATCATACGGCGCTCTACACCTCGAAGACGGAAAAGTTTACACATCTCTGAATAACGTAAAATTCATATCTCCAAAGATAGAGGTTACCCATGAACGGTAAGTTAAACATTATCCACAACTCCAGCTTGATCAGATGAAAAGGTCCAAAAGATTTTTCTCAAACTCATTAGAGCCACTTCGCAAAAAATCGAACAAAGACAACAAATCTGAACCAGACCTCGTTGTACAATTCTACAAGATTCCCAACAATTAGAATACAATTATATAATCAATTTTCAGAATTGTGCAACAAGGTCTCTCCAGGTTTAAAAACCTGGAGATAGACGAGACCTGGGAAAGACTTTTATGAAAGAATGGGCATTTCCCAAACCCTCCTTCTATTACAATATACAGAAACACAATACCTGTCGAAAATATGGCAGAGTCAGTCATGTGTTATTTCCTGAACGGCCCTCGAATGAAAAAGAAACAGCCCGCCCGTTATCTATTCATCAAAGAATGCATAATAAACGGAAAAGACTTCCAGTATTGACATTCGCCTCATGCTTTTGCTCAAAAAGATCTTATTGTTTTGAAAAAATGCCAAAAATCATACAGATTGTTTGTAAAAAAGATTTACTTTCATGCCAGACCTTGTACAGAATCATTATTGTGCTGCTCTTGAAGAAACCTTTTCTCATCTTCTTGACTATATTCTGCAATCCATGTATCATGCTCGAAAAATCGTGCACAATTCAGCCTATTACACAACAAAAGGAAAGAATTTCTTATGAAAGTTTGCTTTCAAAATAATTTCGGAAGATTTGCTGCTGTTTCAACAATTCGCATTTATTTGATTCTATGCCTTATTTTTTCATCACTTTGTACCGGCATTTCTCTTGCTGATATCTCATACTATGATGCAAAATCAGTTTTTGGCGACTCGAAATATTTGCAGGATCTGTATATCGAAGAAATATGGCTTGATGTTTTAAATTCTTATAACATCTCGCCCGAAGGCGTCGTAATAGTTGTCAGCCCGGAAAAATATCCCGGCATCGGCTACGGTCTTTCAATGATAAATTTCCGAGGCACGGTATATGTTGTTGAACCTGATCCTAGTTGCCTTAATGAAATTCTTGCCAGATACCGGGAATTGATTCCAAATGCCAGAATCCATGGAATCTGCAATTTGCTCTCACAAGCACTTTCTGAATTGCCCTCAAATGCAGATATCCTGGTAGCCGGACACATACTGGAAGACATGATCCTTGAGAAATCATTTTCCGCAGAATATTTAAAAGAGACTTTTACTAAGAAAATGTCCAGTGAAAACATCGAAGCCATTCAACTTCAAACAGCTTTTCTGAGAGCCGATAAAAAAATGTCAGACAGAATGCACAACGAAGTCAGAACTGAATGGAATATAAACATCGAAAAACTGAATCCAAAACTTGTCATAATTAACTGGAGCAAACACAGAGAAATATTTGACAATAATGAATCATCTTTTAGTAACATTATCAAAAATATTATTAGAGATTTGAATGCTTCTGACAAAATGCCCTTAATTGTCGAGCAGCGTCTTTATGCAAGAGGACAGAACCCAGATAATTGGTACTTTAACAGAAGAACAGGAATTAGCAAAGAGTCTCTTTGCCAGACCCTTCCGAAGTCTGTTGATCGGCTTGGCTCTAAGATTTTTGTAACAATGGATGCCTATCCAGTTGATCCGAAAAAAGCTTTCGTAGCATATGTACAAAATGATCTATTGCACTTGTTTAACGGAAAACCATCAGACGAAAATCAAGCTCGTGATTTTATCAGCAGAAATCTTCTTTTATCTCTTGATCCCGCAGATGGTATTCCGGGTGCTCCTCCGGTAAAAGTATATGTCGACCGACAGGCAGACCCAATGAACATGTCTCTGACTGAAAACCTGGGATCAGGACGAGCAGCCTATTACGGAGACAGATTTAACCTTAAGGGCATAGGAAAAACTGTTCTGGCAGTATCAAAAGATGTCATTCATTCCAACGGTATTCTTGATATGGTCGGCGGATTGAAGGAAATGATCTGCTCAAATGTTCTTCAAACAAATATTCGCACAGGAGCTTCGTCTGTTCTGTCGGTTATAGATATGAAAAAGCAGGTTGAAGTTCCCTGGGTAAAACAGAAAGTTCCCGGCTGTTTACTTATCAGGCTTGATGATCATGGCGAATTAGATCGTCCGGTTCATTTGTTTTACCGAAATGAACCTGTTTCAGGCGATAGATTGCGTCGATTTGCCGCACGTCTAGGAATGCAGGATGCAGAAAAGTTCATTGAGAGAGTTCTTCATGGCGGATGGTCGGCAGGAAATGTTTCGTTAGACGCTCATTTAATCGACTATGATACCGTGTTTGCCGTTCACGGAAGAGCGCCACAATGGTCATACAGACCAAACTGGCTCAGCGACTTCTTTGGGCTGGAAGATCTAGGTCAGAAGGAACTCATGAAAGCTGTTGCCGACCATCCAATTAATGGGGATTCTGTATCTTTAGCCGAGCTGTACAAGATTTTCGACAAAACACGAAAAAATCAGCTCGAACAAAGGTTTCTTGATCTTGTTGGAGTAAATCTGGTTGAATTCAACAAACACTTTCTGGTACATTCACCTGAAATTGAAAGTCTGGTTCAGAGATTTTTCAATCTATCCATGAAGATGTACCCGAATTTCAAGGCAACTGCTGCCTGGGACAAAGAAAACATCTGCCTCAGCGTATACGATTTTTCCCGATTCTTCAGATATTACCCGATAGTTCGAAAAAATGGAAACTGCGATGATAAAACTGCTCTGGGGCTGATAAGGAATCCGCATGGAAAGATGAAAAAATCGAAAGAAACCGAAGAAGGCGGAATGCCTGACGATATTGAAAATTCCCTGACAAAAGATTTTGTTGTTTCATCAGATGCAGAATTAAAGGAGTTAGATAAACAGGTACTTGAATTTATTCGTGACTACGAAAAACTTCTTGTTTCGATTGACGAAAAACTTCCTGAATCATCGGCAGAAAATCTTCTTAGAGCGTATGTCGTAAACGAGGAACGGACTTATATGATTCCGATACCCGCAAACGAAATAATTGTCGGACTGACAATGTACTACAAAGCTGGAAAAATAACTTCCCAGCAATTTTCCGATTTCATTCAGTTAATTGTTGAAGTAAGCAACCGAATTCCTCAATTCGACGCTCAAGGCCGCTGCCAATCAGACGCACGCTTGTATCTTAACGCATATACCACCAATTTGATTTCCAGAGATGGTTTCTATCAACCGCGTCTTACATTCCTTCACACACCACAAATGTCTGAAACTGCTCAAAAATTATTGAAGGAAATCGAAAACCGCAATGCAGAAAATCACAATGAAAATTCAATAATAAATTCCGAAGATAACCCCGCAATGAGCAACGTGAAACCCACTATATACCCAGCAAAAAACTCAGTAGAGAACTCTTCTGATGAGTTTTCCCAGAAATTGCATTCGTCACTTTGGCAGGTAAAAATAGGCGATGTGATGTATACCTGCGATGTACAACGAGAGGGAAGACGAACTCATATTACCGGGCCGAAATTACCACTGAAAAATCTCATTATTGATCCCATTGAGCCGCACTTTTTCTCTGGAAATAAGGAAGTAAAACTTAAGCCTGTTATTTGTCCCAAAGACCTGAAGAATGCAATCTAGCGTTGTACAGCACAAGAACATATAAGAAATTGGCATGATCCGCAAGGATTCATTGTTATCTCGACCGCTATATTCAGGCTTCCCGATCAGTTTCTTTTTCTAATTATAAAGCTATTATTAATAGGTAAGACTCTGAAATTAAAATAAACATTTTCAGCATGCTATTGTACAGAACTCCGCATGCTGTTAATTTGTTTTTACTCCAAAACTTTGCTGAAAAAAACAGAAAGAATCACTTGAGCTCAGAGTTAATGAACCATAGAGAAAAGGAGCCTTTTAAATGTCTTTCAATAGAAACTTTTTACTGGTAATATTGATTTCTTTTTTTTCAATTATTTACTTATCCGCTTTTGCTCTACCCGAAAACAAATCATCAACAAGAAAAATCGCTGTCACTGTCGATGATTTACCTGGTGTAAATACGGGCGGAAACTCATCATCTGGGGCAATAATGGTAAATGAGCGGATTGTGACGACCCTTAAAAAAAATGAAATCCCAGCCATAGGTTTTGTGAACGCCGGTCGGAAGTTTCCCGACAACCCTGAGGCAATTGGAAAGATATTGAAAATATGGACTGACGCTGGAATTGAGTTGGGAAATCATACGGCAAAACACACTGTACTTCACAAAGTTTCACTTTCAGAATTTACAGATGATATAAAAAATGGGCAGATGTTACTTAAACAACTGTTAGGCTCAGACACTAAGCCGGTGCGTTATTTCAGGCACCCATGTCTTCAAACAGGAAGGTCTCTGGAAATACGTGAATCAGTAAAAAAGGCTCTCGATGAACTCAATTTAAAAGTTGCTCCGGTCACTTTTGACAACGGAGAATGGGTATTTGCCGCAGCTTATCATAAAGCAATTATTAAAAGAGACCATAAATCTGAGACCGAAATTGCGAAAGCCTACATTGCTTACATGGAACAAAAACTTATGTATTTTGAAAGTCAATCAATGAAACTTCTAAACAGGGAAATTCCGCAGATCATGCTGATACACTCCAATAGACTTAACGCCGACCATTTGCCAGCCTTGCTTGAAATGCTTATTAAACGCGGATATTGCTTTGTCAGTCTTGACTCAGTCTTAAAAGACGAAGCTTATGCTCTTCCAGAAACCTTTATTGGACCCGGCGGAATTTCCTGGTTACACCGTTGGGCACTGACAAAAGGTTACAACAAGGATTTTTTCGAAAACGAACCTTATGTTCCAAATGAAATTCTGGAAAGAGCTGGCGTTAAATCTGAATAGAATTAAGCAACAAACCCATGATTAATTGATAAACGATTATCGAGTGGACAAAATATTTGCATCACCTTCGGTTGCGGACTGCCAACGCCGAGATGACGATCATGTCGCTGGCGCTGTACCAATTTGCCATCCAAAGGTATTTCTACGCAATTCAAGGCTTGGAATTCTTTCAGTGCAGGTGCTCGCCAACCATTGCCCAGTCTTCAAAGGGCTCCATAACCATTATGCACCCAAAAATCATCCAGCTCCCAGGATTATTTCAATTGAAGATGTTTGATGATGATGCATAAAATTGTTTATTTTAAATGAAAAAAAACAACCTCGCTTTCACAATTAAAAGCATTACTCTCTACCATAATAGAGGTAATCCAGGTCTTGTTCTGAAAGCATTCGGGATAGCTTAAGAGAAGCGACAGTTCTTCTAAGTTGCTCCACGTTAAGTGAACCTATGACCATGAAGTCCGTTCTGGGATGAGCCAGAACATAGGCATTTACCATCTGATCAACGGTATAGGAAGTCTTATGTTTCTCGTTGAATTCTTTTGTAAAGTCCACGACCCGGTTGTACCGCTCTTCGTTTGCACAAGTAAAGATTGAATGATAGACATTCTTCCAATACGGATCGCCTTGTCCGGACTTTCTCCTGGCATCCTTTCTGGCATTAACCCAACAGGGTTCAGGTTTGTCAAGAATGCTGGCGCCTCCCAACGGAGAATAAGACATGATCTTTATTCCCCTAAGAAAATTAGAATCCATCATGTCTTCATGGGTAACTTGTACTCCTCCAGCATGAATAGCTCTTTCAGACATTTCAAAAAGGGAAAAGTAAGGACTGTTAAAAACTGGTTTGGCTAAATCAGGCAGCTTTTCCGCCAACTTCAAAGATCTTGTAATACGATGAGGTTTCCAGTTTGACCAGCCGAGAAAGCTGAACTTAGCATGCAAGGGGTCAGAACTGAGGGCTTCCATTATTGTTTTAACTGAGGTCTGACTTCTCTTGACCGGCTCAAAATTGATAAAATCACCGTCATCTCTATGCATAAGATAGACCGTGGGATGGACTCCCAGATTTGTAATTGTATGCTCCATCTCTTTTCTCACTCTTTCTTCGATTTGTTCTTTGGAGCCAAAGAGACGACTTGCATATGTTCCAGTCGGGGCATTTGGCAGCGAATCATCCCCTTCTGCCAGAAACTCTTTTCTCTTGAGCATTTCCTGCAAACAGTTGGAATTAATTCCATCCGGAAGCTTTTTGGACCAGTACAGGTCAAAAGGGAATCCGCCCTTTGACAAAGCGTAGACTTGCTTTCCCGGGTTTCTTTTCATCCATGACGCCATCCATTTTCCAAGCTTGTTTTCAATATCGCCAACATAAATTGGAGCGGTATCAAAGAGATTTATTCCAAGACTTGCGGCTTCATCCAGGACTTTAATGATATCGTCCTCGGAGATCTTCCTGGAACTCGTGCCCAACCAATCTTCCTGAGCCAGATGATCAGTGCCCATGATTAAGCGTGAAAACTTGATGCGGACGTTCTTTTCGTTGGAAACTTCCACATACTCCATCCCCTCGACAGATTGGTCGGCAGCGAGGAGGAAAGGGCTATTGAAGAATAGGACAAAGAAAAAGAAAGCAAGATAAAACAGTGCCGAAATTTTTTTCATGTTATTTCTCCAGTATAAACGGAATCTTCATGATAACAAACAACAATTCAGACCGTTATTCTAGCATAACCTTATTTTCTTTCAAATTATAAAGAGTAGTTTCTTTAAAAGCAAATTAAAATTCAACGATTCTTGAATGAAAAGCTGTAAAATCATTGTATAAAAGTCGCTTGACAGGTAATCGCAAGGTTCCGAAATTGATGTCATCCGCCATGAAAAGAAGCTGACAATTCGGGGCTTCGCCTTCGCCATATTTGGGAATAACACGGCCTAACTTTGATAAAAATGACCCTGTTGGGAATAATAAATTAGTATCTTTTTGAAGATTTTCGTATATTTTCACCTCTTATATTAATCGACGCTTCAAAGTTTTGATTTGTAAAAGCCAAAACGACAACTTTGAAAGAAGTTTAGAGTCGTGATACTGTACAAATCAATAAAACAGCATATTCGGTATTTGCTTCCTCTCGTCGCGTCTGCTCAGAGCCCTGAGGGAAAATAATAAAGCGGCTGCTTCCAGCCGCTTAGGGTAAAGCATACCACAGTTTATTAATTAACAATGCCTGTGCTGGTTCCTAAAATGCTTTTAAAAATGTCTATCATCAATGAATCACTTCCCGAAATACGTGCTCCATATAAAGTTGAACAATTGCAGTAAAGATAACTTATCAGTCAATTTCATTCTGTTTTCCAGGCTGATATTGCTGACGTAATAAATTTTCAAATTATTCTTCAAGATATTGTTTTCAATTGCTGTTCAGAAATTCAATGAATCTCAAGGAATGCATATTACAAGATTCTCAGGGAATATTTAACGTATCTGACGTAATGAAATTGAAGAAAACTTTATTCGGTTTATATAGTATTATCAGGGTTAATAATAATCAATTTTGGAGGACACAATGAAAAAGAATATTATATCAGTGGCATATCTGGTTTTGATATCTGGCTTTCTGTTTCTTTCTCAAACGTCTTTCAGTGCTGATGCAGTGAGGGAAAGTTTTTTTACGCCTGAATTAGAGCGTCTACAGGAGACTATTGCCAGGGTTCTAATTAAAAAAATAGAAACTTTTGTTGAACATCTGAACAAAACGGGTTCAGGCAAACTTGAAGTAATCGGAGCATTTTATGATGCCCCATATCACAGACTTTACATAGATTTTTCAGGTGAGATGAAAGTTGCTAATTCGGTTGCAATGCTTCTGGGAAAACGTGATAATCATGTTTCGGGAGAAGGATATATTCCTTTCGATCTTAATATGACTGATTTCCATAGAATTGATAATGGAATGAAGTGTACGGTTGAAGGAGACTTAATATTTTTTATTGATCAGATTCTGATTCAATTTGCACAATCGACTCCCGGATTGAATATGGCTTATACTCCAGCAGGGCAGACTCTATTGAAGTTTATTGACAGCCTGGATGTAAGACCAATTGCCGAAGCACTTGGAAAAGCACTTACAGAGTTTTCGCCAGATAATCTTCAGAAATTGACCACTGAGATTCAAAAAAGAATTGATTCTGCCGGGAACACACCACTGGAAAAGGTTTTAAACATTGCTCGTGGAACTGGTGAATTTACAGCATTTTTTGTATTAACACTCATTAAATCATTCCCTTCGACTATTGCAGTAAATGCTGGTGTTTCACTCGGAGGGGCAATCGGAACATTTCTTGTTCCAATTCCAGGGGTGGGAACTGTTGTCGGTGGATTTATCGGTTCATACATTGTTGGCCAGGCAACCGCAAAAATTCACCGTCTTCCAACTGAACATCAGATTTTAAAGATGAAAAAGTTTGGAAAGATGATTCAATCATCAGAGCGTCCAAATGCTCTCTTAACAAAGCTTTTCGAGAAAGCACGAAAACAGTTTCGCGAGCATTTTACAAAGAGCCTTGATAACAATTCATACACAATGATAGATGTTTTTCTTAACGAATATAAAAAGGCTTCCGTTGAAGAGAAAAAGTCTCTTTCTGCTGCTGCCACTGATGTTAAGGCTGTACTTGAATTTCAGTTGAATCAGAAAAATGATCGTTTTGCCGGAAGAAAACTCAAGCAACTTAATGCACTTCTGGCAGACAGTAAAATCTAAACGCTCCGATTATTATTTTCTGAAAACCTTTAAATGACCCCTTTATTTAATCATCTCGACCGAACGTGAGAGATCTGATAAATTTCAGATTTCTCCGTTCGGTCGAAATGACAATAAAGTACAACTTCTTTCGGAAATGCCACCAGGCAAATTGAGAGCAAATTATATCAAGTTGTGAATTCGTAGTCTGCGGAATAATTTATGGTTGAATCAAGCGAATGACGAGAGGCAACAACTCTGAAATGATAGCGATTGCCTGGCTGAAGGTTGTAAATCTGAATTCTATGAAATTTTTTCAGAGTTGTCTCAGTAAAGCTTGTCTGACCATAACTTGCATCAGTTCCATAATCTACTCTGCCGTCTGACTCAATGTCTGTTTCCCATTCTATTACAGCAGAGTTTTCAAGAACCTGTGCAACTGAAACTGAAACGATTATTGGAACTGGTACAAGTTTTACGTCGAGTTTGCTTATTGTAAACAGATCCTCAACAAGTACATCCTTTTTTACAAGCTGAAGCTTTCCATTTTCTTCCTGAAGAAGAATGCTGTAAATGCCCGGTTTTACCGCAACAGAGAATTTTCCATCTTTCTGCAGCGGCACAGATATTTCACCAGAGACATTGCGTATTATCACAATCGAATTTTCTGTTGTTTCAAATTCACCGGTTATATACGCAGACCGATCAGAAACGACAGAACTAGTACTTCCATCATTAGCACAGCCACCGAGCAAGAAGCATGTCAGAGCCAGAAACACGAAAATATATTGCTTTTTCATCATCTCAGATTCCGTCCGGTAGATTTTACTTCAACGTTTGATACAACTATTTTGCCGTATCCATTCTTGAAGATCTCAAGATCATACTTTCCGGGCGGCAAGTGGTAAAACACGTAATCTCCCATACTGTCAGATGTTGTCTGCAACGAAGTATTCAATATTCTGATCTTGACTCCGGAAACAGCCCTGTTACTGGATTCATCAGTGACTCTGCCTTTAAGAATTCCCAGGCGCAGATCAAGTGTCACTTTAATTCTCTGAAAGAACATTCCCTTTTCTTTCGCCTTAATAAGCCATTTTCCATCAGAATATATCAGCGAAATGATATCCGAACCCTTATCTTCATACCGCCAGTCCCAGTTTTCACCAAGAGCAGTAAGCCGATAATTCATCTTAACTTTTGCCAGCGAATCTTTGAATTCAAATGTGTGCGGATGAAATGTCACTCTGATATCACGATGCTCTCTCAGTGAATTTTCAATATGTCTAATAAATTCAAAATAAGAATTACCAAAACCATCGCGATATTCTCTCGAAATACTGTTTCTGATGAAAATACTGTCACGTCTTGAGAAAGCATCAGAAAGACTGTTGAAAAAATCTCTTATGCTGGTTTTCTTCCGCTGCTTTCCCAGAAAAGTAAATGAACAGGAATATATCTGCTCTTTTTTTCCTTCAAAATTTACATGGTGAATTTTCAGCTCAAATTCGGGGAAAGCCGGCAGAACTATGTTTGCGTGATAAAAACCATTTCCGGTTTCCTTTAAAAGATATATCAGTTTTTTGTTGATGTACAATTCAAAGTTGTCCTGGGGAAGTGGATAAGGTGTTATTTTAATTCTCAGATTCAGCATTTTCGGAACAGGTCCGTCGCCGGAATCGATTATTCTGAAGCCTTCTGAATCTGTTTCCATTGAACTTACAAATTTCCCGTTAATCAGGAATGTGTCAGTCTGATATTTAATATCCCTTTTCAGATACGCATTAAGTCGTCTGAATTTTTCATATTCTATCGAAGTGTTAAATTGAAAATGATTCTTCTCAATTCCATCTTTGCCAATCTGAAAAGAATAACTTTCTCTGAGAGTTTTGCTGCTTTTGGAACCGGGCAAACGATAATAAACTTCAGATTTCAATGCACATAAAGTATGTGATTTCCCGTCTGATTCATAAGATGCATCGCCGTACTTCAGGCAGAAATTCAGATTTTCTCCGGCAACGGTAATATTGTTATTTTCTTCACAGGAAACAAGAATTGATCCGGATTTCATCAAGACTGTAAACTTCTTATCCACACCTTCAGTACATGAAAATATGAGTTCTGAATATGGCCTGACGAGAATAAGTCCGCGGTTATTAATTGAAAAAACTGCCCATCCGAAGTTTTCTGTTTTTATCGCATCACCGTTCAGGAGAGAATTGCTTTCCGGGAGCCTTGTCCAGAAGGTTTCCCTCTGATGATTCACATAAACCGGACCATCAACAAAAACTGCGGCTATTTCGGATACTAGCACCGATTTAACACTTGCACTCTCAGAAGAAATTCCAAGCATATCATCAGAAATAACCGAATAGTGCGGCTGTCTGAACCCGTAGCTCTCGGCAAAAAGCGATTTATCAGTCATCAGAAAGGAAAAAGCAGCAATTAACACAGCAATTACACTTTGCGCTCGAAATCTTGGTAGATAAATGTTTTCAAAAAATGACTTTCGCCGGTCTTCTATTGAACATTGGTGTGTCAGCGCTTTTTTAATATTCAGCCCGTAGATATGCATCTGTATAATTTCCGCCCTTTAAAACGATTTCTGATATCTAATTTTACCGCTCATGTCCACATAAGAATTTCCTGAAAGCATAAACCGGTTATCTGCACCCTGCAGTTCAATAATAAAGCGCGAATGTCCGACATATTCCTTGATCAGACTCATTGTAACGCGGTCATGTGCTGAATCAAGCGATGTTTCCTTCATATAGTTTGCCTCGTGAAGAAAATCGAGCTGAAGAGTCAGGTCTTCATGAAACTGAGACTTGCCGCCCAGTCCATAAATGGTCGTTTTATCGCTTCCGCCAAGAGTCTTGTAGTACAATTGTTCAATACTGAAAAGCCCATACAAAGATCTCTGATTATCATGATCCCAGGTCAGTTTCAGGTTCAGCCGATTTGAATCACGATCGTTTGTGTCATCTATCAGGTCACGATCGAGATATCCGGACAAACCGGCATAATAGCTCATTGCGCCAGCCTTCTGATTGAATTCAGCCCAGATCATATCCTTATTTCTATCGAGAAGTGCGATTCCGTCTGAATATTCGCGCATGGGTTGCCAGGTGAAATCAACGCGCATATCACTGTAATAGTCGCTGGGTCTGAGAGTAAAAGTCAGGTCCGGAATTTCTCTTACAACGGAATAGTCTTTATAGCCGGCAAGATTGTCTCTGGAAGTTTTAAGAGTACTTTTTATCGCAAAGTATCTATTCAACTCATAATATATATTTCCGAAAAACGCTTTTTCATCTCTCGGACTTTCACCCATTGCTGTCAAAAAGGTGCTTCCGGCTGTTTCTACGCCAGCTTCTGCTTTATAATTCTCGCGTTCGTATCCGGCAGACAATCTGTATGCTGCTGAATCCTGGGGATCGCTGCCTGATCTTCTGTCAAACTCAGTATTGCTTGTAGCATATTCACCCTTAAGGAAAATATTATCCGTAGGTTTTATTTTCACATCTCCAGACATTACAGTGTTTCTCAGGGTAGGCTTCTCGTAATCCAACGATGGATAATCATGCGAATCCTTTACCATTACAAAGTTTACGCCGAGTGTTACGGCGTTATCCTTTTCGTGAGAAAGCCTGAATCCTGTTACCTGACGCGGATTATCGAGATCATGCTTTTCAATTGACTTGTATCCGGTGAACGCTTTAAAAGAAGTGCTTTCAAAATTCTGTTCGCCGTACAAACCCATTATTTCGTTTGTTATACTGTACTGGGAGAATTCAGGAAAAACATTTCCAACAGCCACTCTTGACTTTGGAGTAAGTGATTCTGCAGCGAAGTGATTCAGTGTAAAACCTTCAAGATATTCTCTTCTGTCGTTTGTCCAGGTTGTATCAAAATCAAGTGTGAAGCTGTCTCCCATGCGATTTGAAGTAAACAGTTCGTATCTGAGGTTTTCTTCATAAAAAGTTTCCTGATCTTTTGGTGCAAGAAAGCGATTTTTTGATACATAGTTTCCGTAAATGACAGTATCAGTATAAACTCTTGATGAAAAAGCCTTATCATCTTCTTCATAATTCAAGTCTTCTTCATCTGTAGCCACAGTGTTTAAAATTGGAATGGAAGGTCCAGGTTCAAATTGTGTCCTCTGTGATGGCGGAACATGTTTCATTTTGTGTGCCGATATCATCTGGGATGACAAAGCATTTTTTGGAGAAGAAACAGTTTTTTCTACTTTTTGTTCTAATGGATCAAATAACAGCTTATCAATTCTTTTCAGATTAAAATTATCATAAACACCATTTGCAGATGCTGTCGGCATCTGCTTTAAATTTTCCTTCCCAGACCAGTCTACAACAGGAAGTGATTGTTTTGAAAATACTGGTTCTGGAAAAATTATTTTAAATAGCAGAAAAACTGCCCAATACAGAGCAGCTTTTCTGAAATGTTTATCCATTATTCCTGACCGCCTCAATCAAGCGTTCGAGCACTTTATACGTCACTAATTCATTTCTACTTAATAACCAGTGGTTAAAGAACCATCGCCCTTTCCCCTGGCTTTAAATTATTGAGCAGATACATTTTTTATCTTCTGTTTCTGCTTTTGCCGGTTTTGCTTCTTTTTACATGTTTAGATAAGTGTTTTCTGCTGCCAGAAGAAACCTTTGAAATTGGAGATCTCAGACCGAGTGCAACTGCCGGATTCAAAGTCTGTCCGAAACGTCTGACTTCAAAATGCAGATGATTTCCTGTTGCAGTTCCTGTTGCACCAACGTTACCGATAACATGTCCGGCTCTTACCATTTGTCCGGCGGCAACTCTGATATTACTGCAGTGTCCATATCTTGTTGAATAACCATTGGCATGTTTTACAATTATCAGTTTTCCGTATCCGGCTCTCCAGCCAGCATAAACTACAGTACCTGCCATAGTTGAAAACAGTGGTGTTCCACGTGCAGCAGCGAGATCAATTCCGGCATGAAACATTCTTCTTCCCCAAACCGGATGTCTTCTCCAGCCATAACCGTCTGTCATTCTTCCACGAACTGGAAGGAAGACTTTTGCATCAGCCGGATTCCTGCGGGTAGTAACCTGAGTTACTCTGAAAAACTTCTTGGAAACCGGAATACTTATTTTTTGCCCGGGCATGAGACCTGTGCTGCAAAGTCTGTTCTGAGACATAATCTCGTTGACGCTGGACTCATGGTTCTTTGCAAGTTTGCTGAGAGTATCACCAGATTGAACTGTATAGGTCAGAATCTTTTTTTCCGGAGTATTTGTTGCGGTAGTGTTTGTTGCCGGATCTATTTTTCTGTTTGTGCTGATTTTTGCCTGTGATACTGAATATGATTTAATTGGTGCAGGAAGAAGGACTGGTTTTACTGCAGGGGCCACTTTTTTCTCAATCGAAAGTCTCGGCAAAGCCGGATTTGAGTTTTTTACGATTGTAATTGAAGGTTTCCTTACTGTTTGAAGGGAACCAGTCATCGGAGCGACTCTTATTATCTCAAGGTTCCTGTTGACTGAATTTCTACTCGCCTTTTCGAGCATTTCAAGGCGGCTTATAGAAGCAGAATTTTCGCTTGAGGTAACTTCAACAGTTTTTACATTTGCCTTTACCGGAATCTCAATTTTCTGGTTCTCTGAAAGGCTGTGTCCAGCAAGTTTATTGCGTGTGACTATTTCCGAAAGGCTTAATCCAAAACGGGAAGCTATTTTCGACAAAGAATCACCAGACTTGACATAGTAGAATACTTTTTTTCCTGTTTTTGCCGGAATCTTAATTGTCTGGCCAACTTTCAGGGATTTATGGTCAATAATTCCGTTAGCTTCAAAAATATCCTTCGGGGTAATATTGAATCTCGAAGCAATACTGTTAAGATTATCGCCTTTGGCAACTTTAAAATTCACCCAATGCTCTGGTGGGGAATAAACTATCTGAGGAGCCGGAATTTTCACCGGATCAACTTTTGCGATTCTCTGATTTTCAGAGGTATTTTTTTCCGGAATATTCCTGGAAACAAGCTGCCGGTTTTCTTTGACAGCTTCAACTGCTTTCGCATACTCGGCTTCAAAAGAAGTCTTAGCAGGAACACTTTCTTTCGCTCTGAGAGAAAGTGGTGCAGAAGGAATTCTTGATTCAGCGTTTCTGAATGTCTCAATCAATGCGTTATTCTTATAAGGTGCTTTCAATTCATAAGCGGTTGTTTCGCTTTTTGCAAAAACACGGTCAACTGTTATCGCGGTCGTTTCAACTGCAACTATAGCGCACAATACCAGAATCGAATAATGCCGGGGCTTCAATTTTCTGAACACAAGCAACTCCTTAGGGAAAGTGCAAACAACTTCTTTTGTATGAATTCCATCGGCATTGCTTGAATTAAAATTGATACCATAATTAATATTATTTGATTTCAAGAAGTTTTTGCAGTCGTTTATGACGTTCTTTGCAGATGTTTCAGCTGCAATTACATCAAAAAAATGAATTTTATTTTGCACTGCACAAAATATTTATTGACTTATAATAAGTCACGTGTTATTATTTAATCATAATGCGGTATCACAAAAAACAATCACAAATCCGCAGTGCAAAAAAAATAGATTCTTAAAGGAGAAAAAAAATGACAAATTTACTTAATTACTTCGACCGGGATGAAATGATCAGAGTTACACGTGAGGGAATTGAAAACTCTCTGAGATTTTACATGACTCTGAATGAGAACATAGTAAAAATGACTGATCTTCAGAAAGATGCGATTAATGAGACAACCAAAAAAAGTCTTGAATCTTTGAACAGAAGCTACGAAGAGTATCAGAAGAATCATCGCATCATAACCAGCCGCGTTGAAAGCTTCTATCGCGATATGGTTGAGAAAGCTGCTCCGAAAAAAGAGAAAACCCAGGAAAAATAAAAATCTCAATTATGTGAGATGAAATTCCGCGGGGTCAGTGCAGGGAGGTAGTTATGCTTCCAATAGCAAAAATTAACAAAGAATTTCAGGAAATCAATTCTGAAGAACTTAATTTTAAATTTGAAAATAACAGGAGATTAAATTATGACAACAATGAATCAGCTCTTCGATCAGGACCAGATGGTACGATTATCACGCGAGGGGATGGAAAATGCTGTTCGCTTCTTCATGACCTTCAACGAAAATCTCATAAAGATGACCGACATCCAGAAAAATCTGGTTGTTGAAGCAAATCAGAAATACGTAGAAACAATTAACAAAGCATACGAAGAATATCGCAGAAATACACAGGTTGTTAATTCACATATCGAAAACTTTGTAAAAACAGCCACAGAAAAAACTCTCTGCAAAGAAAAGTAAATTTCTACAAAATCTATACAGTCACCACACTCAGTAATGTATGGGCGCGAATATTCGCGCCCATACTCGTTTATGACGATATTGGACTATTTTCTCCGGATATCCGATTGTCTATAACCTGTTTACTATCTTTTTTCAGAAGATCCAACTGCATTGAACTTCTCTTTCCGCGATTGTTGTTTTCTGTCAATAGTTACATCCGGACCTGCTTCAGATTGAAACTCAAATAAGCCAAACGTGTGAGAGATTTCATAACTGCGAGATTTCTCCATTCCGCCGAAATGGCATTGCTTAATGATCCCTTTTTAAAATTTGCAAAACACAACAAAGGTTGCATCAATTTTCACAGAAATAATTTCCAAAACCAGATAAAATAGTTTCTTTCCATTTGACACTGAATGAAAATAGCCGATCGGAAATGGGAAATTGAGAGATGTCATAACTGCGAGAATTCTCCCTTCGGTCGAAATGACAACACAATACAGGGCACTTTCCCCAAATTATTGAGCAGCCATATATAGCAACTACATAATTTCAGCGATCCTGCTGCAGTGTCTTCCATTTCAAAGTTACCAGTGTTGTCAAGAGAAGTTTATCGCACATACAAAACGAGGGAAGCCATTGGCTCCCCTCGTTTTGCATCAGGTACTTTTACAGTATGCTGAGAAGATCGGTGTTCTTTTCGATCTTGCAGATTCTTTTAAGTTCTTCGAGGAATTCTTCGAATAACTGCTGTTTGTAGTTAAAACGGATTCTTTTTCTGATCTGCTCGGCAATTTCGTCGGTCATTTCGGCTTTTTTGCCGGCGTCTTCGTCGCCATCCATTGTGGCAATAATCAGACCGTAATTTGTTTTGATGGGTTTGGTAAATTCGCCTTTTTTCAAACGCCAGAATTCTTCATCAAGATTAGCTGGAAGCTGGCCTTTTTTGAAAGATCCAACAAGTCCGCCGTTTGATCTGGTGCTGTCGGTTGAATATTGCTGTGCAAGAACCGCAAAAACTTCGCCTTCCTGAAGCTTCTTATAGACTTCACCTGCAATGATTTCGTCGGCACACACAATCTGTCTGAGTTTGCGTGTTGCAGGCTTGTCAAATTTGTCAGCATTCTTGTCGAATTCCTTTTTCACTTCATCAGCTTCAGGAACCTGTGTAAGCTGCTTCTTAAGACGATCTTTCACATCATCAAATGCCTGGTACTGGTCAAGAGAAATTTTGGAAACCAAAATAAAATGATAGCCAAGTTCTGTTTCAACTGGTCCGATTACAGAATTTTTCCATGAATCATTTCCAGCTCTGCATTCATCAAAAGCTTTTTTCAGGGCTTCTGAAACACCTTTCAGATAAGATCTGCCGTTTGTGGTAAGCTGTCCAACTGCTGATGAAAGAGAATATGATGTAAACCCTGGATTAGAAGAATAGGGAAGAGGTCCAAGTTCCGTTGCCCCGCCCTGAGGATTAATTTCGTTGGCAACAGTATCAAAAGTTGCAGATGAAATTTTGTTTTTGATTTCATCGGCTTTTGCTTTAGCGGCTTCCTTCTGTTTCTTCTCTTCAACTATTTTCTTAATTCTGCTTTTTACAGAGTCATTCAAAGTAAGTTGTACCGGTTCATAAATATCTTCCATTTCGAAGATATGCAGAGACTCGCCCATTCTGATTACTTCAGAAACCTGACCCTTTTTCAATGAAAGAACCTGTTCTTCAACATCTGAATTCAATTGTCCACCCTGAGCTATTTCTGCTTCAATGGCTTTTCTATCTGCTTCATTTTCATTCAGATCACCTTTGAAGAAAATGGGAAGTCTTCCGCCATTTGCTTTGGAAGGAGCATCAGAATGCTCTTTTGCAAGATCTGCAAATGTGCGGCTTTTCAGCGAAACTGATTCACGATATCTGACGATATCATCTTCTGCCTTCTGAGAAGCTTTCTGTCTCTTAAGAACCTGAATAATTTCATCTCTTACTGATTCGAAAGATTTGCTTGATTCAGGAATATGTTGTTCAACTTTAATAAGATGCCATCCGAATTGGGTTTTGACTGGACCACGGACATCTCCTGTTTTTCCAACGGCAAATGCGACATCTTCAAAAGCTTTAACCATCTGGCCTTTGCCGAATTTTCCCAAATCTCCGCCTTTTTCTTTGCTGCCCGGATCTTCTGAATATTCTTCAGCCATCTTTGCAAAATCAGCACCGTCATTGATGCGCTTGAGAATTTTCTGTGCTTCTTCCTCTGCTGCGGCAAAAGATTTCTCTTCGTCGTGAGCTGCGGCGATTTCAAATGTGTGTGTTGTGTTTCCGTCTTTTATTGTAAGTGACTTCGGGTTAGTATCTGCTGGAACAATAAAAGCACAGTTTCCATTGACAAAAGATGCAATTTCAGTATTCGGAAGCTTAATAGGATTTTCGGTCTTGCTCAAGCTTTCATCGGTTGGGGAAATAGTGTTACCATTCTCAAGTAAAAGCGCAAAATCCTGGTGTTTGAGAGAAAATTCAGCTTTGATGTCTGAAATCGAAACAGCGAAAGTATAAAGTTTTCCTGCTGAAACGTTTTCTGAAGCAGTCGCAAGTTTGAAATCTCTGAGATTTACTGAAAAATGGTCCAGTTTCTTGTCAAATTTGCTTTTCGGTCTGATAAGAATGTGTCTGGCCTGTACTTGTTCTTTTTCTTTGTATTTATCAATGTTTTCAGAGAAATATTTACTGGCTTCTGTTTCGCTGATTTCCATTTTAGCAAGATAATCAGGTTTCATCGGGTTAACAGCAAGATGTCTGATGGAATATCTCTGAGAACTCATAAATGAAGCGCGATTTTCTTCGTAATGTCTTCTGATTTCATCATCTGATGCGCTTGCAATTTCATGCATTGATGAAGGAGTAATAAGAAGGTTTTTCAGGACGACTTCATCATCTTTTTTATAACGCAATTTGTGCTCTTCGTAATACTTTTTCAAAAATTCATCAGTTGCACTTGCAGCAGGAATTGGAAGGGAAATTTTTTCGAAAACAGCTCTGAGAGTTTCTTCCTGATATCTTTTCTGACCATATTGAGTTTCTGAAAGGCCTTCTCTGCGGAGTTGTCTATCAAATTCCGGGCCAATCTGAGCTTTGTCACGTGAAATAATCTGCTGAGCATTTACTGGAGGGGTAATTCCGGTAGCTTTTGCATAAATTTCAATGATTGCTTGTGCCAGAAGGTTTTCCACAGCACGGTCAAGCAACTGGGGTTTGAAAATAGCTTTAATATTTTCAGGAGCTGCGGCAAGACGTTTATATTCTTCGCTCTCAACAAGAAGTTTATAAACACTCTTCAGATCAATAACTCTTGAAACTGAAGCTGTTCCAGAAGGATACGAAAGCTGAACAACTGGAAGGGGGAATTTCTCTTTAACATTGTCAGGAACTTTTTCAGCCTCTTCCTGCATTTTAGCCATATCGGCTTCATGCTTCCGCTGCTTTTCTTCAACTGACTTCTGAGCTCTGGAAGAGCCATAGCCTATAATAAAACAGGACAACACAAACATTATCACGGTGGTCCAGATAATTTCTTTCAAATGCATCCGGAGCCATCTCATCGACATAAAAGTCACTTTGGCCATAACGCCGTCTCCTTAAGGGGAAAAAATATATTCTCTCACACTGAAAGTACAGAGACGAGGATTATAGCATCAGAAAAATGATATGTCCAGTTGATTTTTTCAGCAATCGCGAAGATTGTATTTTTCAAGCATTGATATCATCAACTGAAGAAGTGAAGTAAGTTCTTTTCCTACAACAGAATAATTTCTGATATGCTCCAGCTGTTCATTCACAGACAAGGCAACTCTTTTTGTTCCCTCTGAGCCCATTTTCGTTGCTCCGGAAATACTTTCAATGCTTTGTCTGAGTGATTCGATATTGACAGACTGCTCACTGCTGGCTTTACTTATTTCCTGAATCATTTTATTTACGCTGGCAACTGATGATTCAACACTTACAAGGTTTTCACCAGCCCGATTGGCAACATTAACACCTTCTACCACACGCTGAGTACCATGATTGATGCTCTGAACGGCAATAGTAGTTTTTTCAAGCATTCCCTTAACCTTTTTACCTATGTCATCTGCTGCATCTTCAGACTCTTCAGCAAGTTTTCTAACTTCATCAGCAACGACGGTAAATCCCTGACCGTGTTCACCGGCTCTGGCAGCTTCAATTGCAGCATTCAAAGCAAGAAGATTTGTCTGGTGGGCAATGTTAGTAATTGTGTTGACAATTTCGCCAATCTGTTTACTTCCGGAATTCAGATCTTCAATGACGCTTTCAAGATTTAAAACTTCTTCCTGAATTGATTCCATGGTTTCAATGGTTACAGCAACGGCTTTTCGACCTTCTGAAGCAATTGAGGAAGCCTCTTCACTGTTAGAAGCAGCTTTTTGCGACCTGTCTGCAATCGTCTGAGCAGAAGTCGAAACTTCCTGAATACTTGCTGTAGTAGACTCAAGAGTATTCGCAATATAATTGGAAGACCGCGATATCTCCTGAACATCAGTAAAGAAATTTCTTCCGACAGTGCCTTCAGAAAAGGCTGTCATTGCAGTCAAAGGCTCAACTTTACGTAAAACCTCATTTGTTAAGGAGTTCATTTCAATCATAAGAGATTTAATCTGAACAAGGAATTTTTCCAAAGATCTTGCAGAGGAAAAAATGTCCAGCTCATCGGGAGTATCTTCATTAGTAAAGCTTGTAAGCCTGAGAATCGTGTCTTTTACAGGAAGATTGATCTGTATAAGAAAAGCCCAGATACTTGAGACAGACATCCCAACAAAAATAAGAGATCCGATAAAGTATGCCCAGCAATAAAAGCTGAGACGGCTTATTTCCAGGGCAAGCTCATCAAGATCTGCCCGGTGACGTGTTATCTGATCAACAAGTTCAACATTAGTCTGGGCAATTTTGGGAAGTTCTGCTATGGCAGTTATCATGCCCTGTTTTTTTGCAATACTTCTTGATTTATAGAAAATATAATCGGCCGCCAATACAGGTATGATGGCGGTCAGAACAACAAATATGATCAGCTTAACCTGAAGATTTATGTTTTTCATTCTATTTTTCTGAATACATGGTCTATTATACTACGATAACACTTAATCGGCGAAATTATTTCGACAGTTAAGAAAAGAAAAGAATTATTGTCCAGATACGAAATCAGGAATAATTTTTCCCTTTCTCAGTATTTCCGGTGGATCAACAGAAAAATCGACAACTGTTGAAGGTTCATTTTCAGTCGGAATATCACTCGTAAAAATATAATCAATTTCATTTCCAAATTCACGTTCAATTTCTTCCGAAGTAGTACAGACCGGTTTTCCTGACCTGTTGGCGCTTGTAGTAAAGAAAAATCCAGGGTATCTGGAAAGAAAGTTCTGAAGTTCTGGTTGACACGGAATTCTTATACCGACCGTCGGATAGTTGAAATTTTTCAATTTTATACTTGCGTTGAGGAAAACCCCTGTCAACTTTCCCGGCCAGTATTTACGCAACAATTTCATAATTTGCGGCGATGGAAAAATGGAAAAAGTGAACAGCTGCTCGATTGAACTGATAAATAAAATCAATGGTTTTCCTTTGTCACGGCCTTTTATCTCGTAAAGTCGTTCTACTGCAATTTTACTCTCACAATCAACAGCAAAACCATAAACCGTATCTGTGGGAATTGCAAGAATACCACCACTTTTAAGCTTTTTTACCACTTCAAGAAAACACGCCTGATTATTTATGAGTTCATTCAGTTTAATTATTTTACTCATTTAGGCTTTTTCTCCAGAATAATAAACCTGTCTTTATTTTCGTAATCAACGCCACAGTATAATGGTAAAAAAGTTGACATGCAATATCGAATTATTTCATTTCTCTGATTCCAGCCATGCTCAATTACAAATTTGCCACCAGCTCTCAAAACTCTTTCACTTTGCGTTATCAGACGAAAGATAATTTCAAAACCAGTATTTCCTCCGGATAAAGCCAATCCAGGTTCAAAATCTCTGACTTCCGGCATCAGACCTGAAATATCTGATTCAGGAATATACGGCGGATTAGAAACAATAAGATCAAGTGAAGAATCTTTAAAAATAGATAAAAGATCTGATTGAACAAACGCGATGTTTTGGTGAAGAACGGAATTATTTTGACTATTATGTTTTGCCAGTGAAAGAGCTTTCATCGAAACATCAACAAGAAAAGCTCTTGATTCAGGATACTTTTTTGCAATTGAAAGTCCGATTGCACCTGTACCTGTGCCGATATCCGCAAAATTGAATTGTCCGGATGGAAAATATTTTTTGAGTTCGCCAATTAGAAAATCTGTCCACTGCTCTGTTTCAGACCTTGGAATCAAAGCTTCTGGTCTTACTTTCAACATCAGATCAAGAAACGGCCATTCACCAATTATATACTGAAGCGGTTCGCGCTTAATTCGTCTCAACACAAAAGATTCGATATTCCCTCTTTCTTCCAGTGAAAGAAACGAGTCTTTTTTCAGAAAAAAATCAGCATAATTTATTCTGAGACATTCTGAAATAATTATCCGGGCATTCACATCGGGCTGATCAACACCAGCAGAAGTAAATCTGAAAACAGCATCTCTGTACACTTCACCTATAGTTAAAATAAGAATCCTCCAGCACGGCAACTAAAATTACTCAGTTGCGAGTTTTTTCAGGTTGTCTGCTTCGATGAGGCTGTCGATTACTTCGTCAAGATTACCTTCGACGATGTCTGTGAGCTTGTACAGAGTTAATCCGATTCTGTGGTCGGTCAATCTCTGCTGAGGGAAATTGTAGGTTCTGATTCGTTCTGAGCGGTCTCCTGATCCGACCTGGGTTTTTCTGGAATCTGATCTTGAACGTTCCTGGTCTGATTTTGCCTGGTCGAGAAGACGTGCGCGGAGAATTCTAAGGGCTTTGGCTTTATTTTTATGCTGACTTTTTTCATCCTGACAACTGATTACAATACCAGTAGGAATGTGAGTAACACGTACAGCGGAATCGGTTGTATTAACGCTCTGTCCTCCGGGGCCTGAAGATCTGAAGACATCAATTCTGAGGTCTTTTTCGTCAATAGTAACATCAACTTCTTCAGCTTCGGGCAGAACCGCAACAGTTGCTGCAGAAGTGTGAATTCTTCCGGAAGCTTCTGTTACTGGAACTCTCTGAACTCTGTGAACACCACTTTCATACTTGAGGCGTCCATAAACATCTTTTCCATCTATTGAAAAAATTGCTTCTTTTAAACCGCCGATTCCTGTGTCGTTCATGCTCAGAAGTTCACACTTCCAGCCTTTGTTTTCTGCATATCTGGTGTACATTCTGTACAGAACCGCTGCAAAAAGAGCTGCTTCTTCACCACCTGTGCCTGCGCGTACTTCGACGATGGTATTTTTGCTGTCATCAGCGTCTTTTGGAATAAGAAGAAATTTCAGATCTTTTTCCTTCTGGCGCAAAACAGGTTCCAGCGAGTCGATTTCTTCCTGAGCGAGCTCTTTCAAGTCAGAGGCAGACTCATTTTGAAGCATTGCCCGTGCATCATCAAGTTGTTTTTTCAGAACTAAATATTCTTCATACGCATTATGTACAGGCTCAATTTCTGCACGCTTTTTTGCAGTTTTCTGATATTCGGCAGGGTTGCCGGGGAGCTTCGGATCTGAGAGTTTTTCCGTCAGTGAAAGATACAATTCATTAACAGCTTCAAGTTTATGTAACATTTAAACAACCCTTCCGATTATTTCTCAGAGGTATTCTATCAGACCTCTGATTAGTCCGAGAAAAGCAGGCTGTGCCTGCGCTGCTGCTGCAACTACCATTTCATGATTGACATCTTCAGCACCTTCTCCGGTGGCCATATCGGTTATGCAGCTTATTCCTGCGATTCTTTTGTATCCACAGTGATTAGCTGCAATAACCTCAGGAACAGTTGACATGCCAACCGCATCAGCACCAAGAAGTCTAAGCGCTCTCAATTCGGCGGCAGTTTCATAACTTGGTCCTGGAACTGCAACATAAACACCTTTTTGAACGGGAGCACCAATTTTTCTTCCGATTTCAATTGCTTTATTAATCAGATCATTAGTGTAAGCGCCCTGCATTGGCGGAAAACGCGTGCCAATAGAGTCATCGTTTTTTCCACGAAGCGGATTATCGCCCATCATGTTGATGTGGTCTGACATTACCATGAGGTCACCAACTCTGTAGTTTCTGTTCAAACCGCCTGATGCGTTTGTTATCAAAAGATCTGATGCACCCAGAAAGCGGAGTACACGAATAGGAAAAATCACTTCGCTCAGTGAATAGCCTTCATAATAGTGAAATCTTCCCTGCATAACTGCTATTTTTCGGCCGCCATAGTTACCAAGAACGAGACGACCTTTGTGACCCTTTACAGTTGAAACCGGAAATCCAGGAATTTCAGAATAATCAATTGAGGCTTCCATGGTTATCTGATCTGCAAATGCACCTAACCCTGAACCTAGTACAACTGCAATCTGAGGAGAAAAATCAGTCAACTTCCTGATATGGTTAACAGCGTTTTGTATTAATACTTTCATTTCAATTCCTTTGCCGTTTTTATTAGAGGGAGCAAGCGCACCCCCTCTAGCCGGTCGAACAAGTCCGACTGGCTCAATCCACGCAGTCGAGCACTTTTTGCTCTTCTTTGGTCCATAATTACAGACAATACCCTCAACACTCCATGTGAGTTAACTTAAACTTGAGAATTCCAGCTTTGTCATTTCGACCGAAGGAAGAAATCTTACATTTATGAGATCTCTCACATTCCACGTATACCCAATTTTCGTCCACTGTGGATCTAGTGCGAAAGAGCAAAATGACTCCCCCTTATTAAGAATTGCTGTATTAAGAACTATTAGACACATTATTTATAAATATAATTTCTAATTTTTATTAAGACACAGATCATCAATAACCGTAATAAGCGAATCAATCTGAGGTTTTGAAATGCATTCGCTTGCCCCAACCTGTTTACACTTTTTGGTCATATCTTCGCTGATCATGGACGAAAAAACAATGACCGGGAGATAGGAAGTCTTAGGATTGTTACGAATCGCTTTACATAATGTCAAGCCATCCATTACAGGCATTTCGATATCAGTAATAACAATATGGAGTTTTTCCTTAAGCAGAGTTCCGGAGGAATCGCATTCCTCAACCATTTTTTCAATTTTCTCCAGTGCTTTTTTACCATCGTCAAAGGAAAAGACTTCAGTAATTCCAGCACCTTTAAGTTTCAATCTTAATAAATCCTGGATAGTTCTTGAATCTTCTGCCATGAGAATTTTAATGTCTGCTCTTTTGCTGATTCGCAATGAAGACAGGTTTTCTGCGCTTGCATCATAAAGACGCTGTTCATTAAAGATATTTGCAGCAATTGATTCAAAGTCAAGTATCAGAATTTCACGTTTTTCAATATGAAATGACCCGCCAACGAATGATGAATGAGCTCCCAGAATTGGATGAATGGGTATAAACTGGTTCCATGATATCCTGTGAATACGTGATACTCCATCTACGAGAAAAGCCCTGATGGTATTGTTATATTCTGTAACAATCACAACCTGTCTGATATTTGAATTTTTCGCCGATACTGTTATGTTCAGAAAAGAAGGAAGGTTTATAAGCGGTATCGAATGACCTCGAAAAATGATTGAACCCATTACAAACTCTGATGAGCCAACAATTTTTGTGACTGCGTCAGATTTATAAAGAACTATCTCTCTGACTTTTGCAACATTAATTCCATAGCTTTGCCCACCGAGAAAGAATTCAGCTATTTCAAGTTCATTAGTTCCACTTTCAAGTAAAATTTCTCCTCTGGCCATGCTCATACCTCACAGGATTTTTTATAAAGATACATCGAAAAACAAAAAAAGGAAAGCAAATTATCTGGGTTGTTTGTTCTCATAGGTTACATTCTGAGAATGAGTCGCCGAGTTTCCATTAAGTGGTACAACAACTATTTCATCCGGCTTAACTAATCCAAGTCTTTCTCTGGCCAATCTTTCTATTCCTTCCGGAGTAGAAAGATTTTCCAGATTCATTTTAAGCTTTCTATTTTCCCGTTCAAGCTCTTCTATTCTTGCTTTCTGCTCTTCTTCCCTGTTTAACAAATTTCTGATTGAATAATAGCGTGAAAGATAAATAAAAGAAAGGGAAACGCAGAAAACAACTGAAACAATAAACATTACTTCAGTTGAAAATCTGACTCTCCTTTTTTTTTGAGGCAAATTCTCAATATTTTCGCTCAAATCAATCCACCTTTTCTTCCTTAGCCGGTATTCTGGCAACAGAAATAACCCTGTCATTGGGATCCAAAGTCATCAATTTTACACCCATTGTAAAGCGATTAACTGAACGAAGTGTATTTGTATTGAATCTGATTACTTTTCCGATTGTCGTGACAATCATCAGTTCATCACCTTCAAACATGCGTTTTATGCTGTGAACTTCACCGACTTTTTCACCGGTTTTGAAGTTTTTTACACCTTTTCCACCACGGTGAGTTGTTCGATACTTATTGATATCAGTCTGCTTACCATAACCCATTTCAGTAACAGTCAGCAATTTTCCAAGGAACGGCGTATGTGTTTCTGATCCAGGCTCTACCGATGTATCAGCAGATTCTCCGATGAGATCATCTGGTATTTCTTCAACTTCATCCTCAACTTCGACCACATCTGCTTCATCCATTGGTACAATTGCAATTTCTTCAGAATCAACAGAATTTCCGTCGGAAGGTGTATCAGAACTTATAGTCTGAATGTTTGCATCTACCTGCGGGACGATTGCATTTTCATCAAGTCTGCTGAAGACTTCCATACCGATTACATAATCGTCTGATTCGCGGAAGGTTATTCCTTTAACGCCTCTGGCAGCGCATCCCATGGTTCTTACTTCAGACTCGGGAAATCTTATTGCATAGCCCTTTTTGGTTGCTATTACGATTTCTTCTTTTCCTCTGATAGTTTTTACAGAAACAAGTTCATCACCTTCATCAATTGTAAGTGCTCTTTTGCCTTTTGAAGCGAGTCTGGAAAATTCTTTCAGATTAGTAATCTTTACAACACCTTTTTTCGTGACCATAAAAATGCGTCTTGTCGAATCAAATGTTCTAACTGGAAGCAGTGCAGTAACTTTTTCGTTTTCGCCCAACTGAAGAAGATTTACGATAGCTCTTCCGGTGGCCTGCTTGCTGCCTTCAGGAATTTTATAACCCTTGAGCCAGTATGCTTTGCCGGTAGTTGTGAAAACAAGAAGAATAGAATGAGTTGTCATCTGGTAAATATGTTCAACAACGTCGTCTTCTTTAACACCTACCGTACTTCCCTTTCCACCACGGGCAATAGCTCTGAAGGATTCAGGAGTTGTACGTTTAATATAACCATTTCGTGTAATTGTTATAATAATATCTGTTTCCTGCATGAGATCTTCGGCCTCAAGATCTTCTGCAGCACTTTGACTGATAACTGTCAGGCGCTTGTTGGAATACTTTTCACCAATTTCCTTCAATTCCGTTTTAATAATTTCACGGATCTTCACGTCTGATGCCAGAATTTCTTTCAAGCGTTCAATTAATGCGAGAGTTTCATGATATTCAGCAATAATTTTATCACGTTCAAGACCGGTCAATCTCTGCAAGCGCATATCCAGAATGGCCTGTGCCTGCTTGTCAGAGAGCATGAAGCTCTTAATAAGCCCTTCTTTTGCCTCTGCTGGTGAAGCTGCCTCACGAATAAGCTTGATTACAGCGTCAAGATTGTCAAGAGCAATGGTCAATCCTTCCAGGATATGTGCTCTTTCTTCAGCTTTTTTCAACTGAAAAGCTGTTCTTCTTCTGATTACCTCGCGGCAGTGATCGACATATACGACCAGAAGTCTCTTCAAATCAAGAACAACTGGACGGCTGTCAACAAGTACAAGCATTATTACACCAAAGGATGTCTGCAGAGAAGTGTGTCTGTACAATTGATTTAAAATGACGTCGGTATTAACACCTTTTCTCAACTCCATGCATATTCTTATGCCTTCACGGTTTGATTCGTCACGTAAATCAGTTATTCCATCGACTTTCTTTTCTTTAATAAGGTCTGCAATCTGAGTAACAAGTTTTGATTTATTTAACTGGTAAGGAATTTCAGTAACAACAATTCTGATACGCCCTTTTGCAAAATCTTCCAATTTGACAACTGAACGAACCTGAATACTACCGCGACCAGTTTTGTATGCAGATATAATGCCTTCCCGACCCATTATTATCCCGCCTGTGGGGAAGTCTGGGCCATGGATATGAGTCATCAGATCATCAACAGTTGCTTCTGGATTGTCAATCAGCATGAGAATACCGCTTATCAATTCACCAAGATTATGCGGTGGAATATTTGTTGCCATACCGACAGCAATACCATAAGATCCGTTTACAAGAAGATTTGGAAACTTCGAAGGAAGAACAACCGGCTCCTGAAGTGAACCATCAAAATTCGGAGTCCAGTCAACTGTTTCCATTTCAAGATCACGTAGAAGTTCTTCAGAAAGCTTGCTTAATCTTGACTCGGTATACCTCATTGCCGCTGGCGAATCACCGTCGATTGAGCCAAAGTTTCCGTGACCATCAATCAAAAGTTCACGCATGCTGAAATCCTGAGCCATTCTGACCAGGGCATCATAAACCGAAAGATCGCCATGCGGATGATATTTACCAAGAACTTCACCGACCGTGCGGGCTGATTTTACATAAGCTCTTTTGCTTGTGAAGCCCTGGTCATACATTCCATATAGAATTCTGCGATGAACAGGTTTTAACCCGTCTCTTGCGTCAGGCAAAGCACGACCAATGATTACACTCATAGCATAATCAATATAAGAATCCCTCATATCGTCTTCGATATTAATTCTGAGGTGGGTATCAGTCGGCGGTGGTGGTGGAGGCGGAGCTGCCGTTAAAGCAGTCTCTGTATTTATTGTAGCGCCTTCTTCAGACTGAATAGGTGTATCGTTAACATTCTCGTTATTATTTTCGTTATTATCCTGCATTTTTTAACCTCAATTTCATCAAACATCCAGATTTTTTACCATCTTAGCGTGCTGCATGATAAAATTCTTTCGTGGTTCAACTTTGTCTCCCATTAGTACAGAAAACAGCCTGTCTGCTTCAAGAGCATCAAGTGCCTGAACTAATTTCAAGACACGTTTTTCGGGATTCATGGTTGTTTCCCAGAGTTGATCAGGGTTCATTTCACCGAGACCTTTGTATCGCTGAAGAGACACGCCTTCCATGCCACCCATTTCGGTTACATACTTATCTTTTTCTTCATCTGTGTATGCGTATCTTTCATCTTTTCCGCGTTTAATTTTGTATAATGGAGGCTGGGCGACAAAAAGTTTTCCTTTATCTATTATTTCAGGCATATATCTGTAAAAGAAAGTCATCAGCAGAGTACGTATATGTGAGCCGTCAACGTCGGCATCTGTCATTATTACGACTTTATGATATCTCAGTTTTCCAAGATCAAAATCATCTTTCCCGATGTTTGTACCAACGGCTGAAACAAGGTCCTGAATCTGTTCATTTCCAAGAACTTTTTCGATTCTGGTTTTTTCAACATTCAGAATTTTTCCTCTCAGGGGAAGAATTGCCTGAATTCTTCTGTCGCGTCCCTGTTTTGCTGAACCACCGGCTGAATCTCCCTCAACGATGAATAATTCGCACAAAACCGGGTCCCGTTCAGAACAGTCTGCGAGTTTTCCGGGCAATGAAGAGCCTTCAAGGGCATTTTTTCTTCTGGTCAATTCTCTTGCCTTCTGAGCAGCAACTCTGGCGCGAAATGCCGTAAGTATTTTATCCATTATCGGTCTGATAATAAGCGGATTCTGCTCAAAAAAATCAGTCAGGTATTCAGAAATGCAAAGATCGACAATACTTCTGACTTCCGGATTACCGAGTTTTCCTTTTGTCTGACCTTCAAACTGAGGTTCAGGAACCTTTATTGATAAAACTCCGACAAGGCCTTCTCTGACGTCTTCAGTTGAAATCTTAATTTCCTTGCCCTTTTCTTTACCAAGCAGTGAAGGATTTTTTTTGAGATAATCGTTATATACTTTTGTCAAAGCAGATCTGAAGCCGATTACGTGTGTTCCACCGTCGATCGTGTTAATGTTATTAACAAAAGCAAAAAACTGCTCTGAATAACCGTCATTGTAAGACATCGCCACATCTATTTCCACGCTGTCTCTGACTTTCTTGAAGGCGATAATATCTTTTATGACCGGTGTTTTGGTTTCGTTAAGATATGCTACGAAAGAGCTTATGCCGCCTTTGTATTCAAAAAGGTGGCACTTAAGAAGCTTTTTCTGCCGTAGAACTATTTTTACTCCGGAATTCAGGAATGCAAGCTCTCTCAGTCTTCGAGACAATATTTCAAAACTGAAATCTGTAGCATGGAATATTTCACTATCGGGCATAAACACAACTTTAGTTCCGCGTCTGCTGGCTCCTTCAGATACAGTCATCGGTCCGACAGGGATTCCACGTCTGAAATACTGCTGATAAGTGTTGTTTTCACGCCATATTGTTACTTCAAGCCATTCAGAAAGGGCATTTACAACTGAAAGTCCGACTCCATGCAGACCACCAGAAAACTTGTAACTTTTTTTATCAAACTTTCCACCTGAATGCAATACGGTAAGAATTACTTCCAATGCAGGTTTCCCAGTAGCTTCATGAATATCAGTCGGAATTCCGCGACCATCGTCCATGACGGAAACAGAGCCATTATCATGCATAGTCACATATACTGTCGTAGCATGTCCGCCCAGAACTTCGTCGATGCTGTTATCGACGACTTCCCAGACCAGGTGGTGAAGGCCGTCTACTCCAGTCCCACCAATGTACATACCAGGGCGTTTTCTGACAGCTTCAAGCCCTTCCAGGACTTGAATGTTTTTCGCTGAATAATCTTCGGATAAAGTTTCTGCGTTATCCTGAGGAGCAACCTCTGAATCAATTTTCTGTTCCAGAATTTCACCATTATTTTCCTGCATTTTTACCTCCAGGGCGGCTTCAATAGCCTGGCTTTTTGTAGAAAGCCTGAGAAATGTTATCAACTGACTCTCTGTCAGCTAACACATAAGACGAAAAATTAGACACAAGAAATTTCCCGTCCCTTAATAAAACAGCACTGTTTATTTGATCATGTCTATTCAAATCAATATCTTTAAGTATTTTATCTTTCAATGCTTTATCAACAGACTGCAGATTAATAAACATTATGCAGTCATCAGATTTCACGAATTGACCACTACCTGAGTGGATAAGCATTTAACGGCTCCATAAAATGAAAGTCAAATACTACCCGTTTTCAGAATTTTCATCGGGTAATAAATTCGGGTGTAAAAGAAACCACCATTCTTTTACCGGAAAGAACTCTACAATAGAAGGGTCCTCAAAATCAAGTTTTTCTGGTGTGTTTTCAGAAGAAAGCAAAACCATTCGCTGTATTTCCTGTTTAAAGCAGTCAATATCAATTGCATCAACTTCAGCAGCATGTTTCATCTGGTATTCAATATTTGCTGCCAGATTTTCAGCAGCATTAACAGATTCAACATACAATTCGCTGCGGATTTGTTTCCAGTCATTTGCTGATAATTCCGTGTAAATCATTCTTCCACACTCGTAATTAATCCAGGGTGCTTCTGAAAGGGCACTTCTTACTTTTACAAGAAATTCCTGCTTTTCATTGAAAAGACAGACAGCACAAGTGTCTTCTTTCCCCAAAATCATTGTTGCATTGCATTTGCAGCATAGATGATAACCCTTTTTTTCAAACCATTTCCTTCTGACAGAGAGTTTACCAGCTAACTCACGAATTCGATTCAGAGTTTCAGCTGGTAATTTTTTTGGAATATCAGGAACCGGCTCATTCTGCCAGTCTGAAAAATCATCTATTTCACTATTTTGCTGAATAACAGGTGGTTTTATTTTTCCAATGTCTCCCTTGATGGTGGTAAATTCAATATTTAAAGTGGATTTAATTTTTTCGATTATATTTATTTTCAGAAAAACCATTGTATAAAGCCATTGAGAGTTTGAGCATGTTACAAATAGCGTTTTTCCACGTATTTTCGATGGGAATACGTGTTCAGCTGTTTCAGGACCTACTATCGATTTCCAGCGGTAAGATACTTTGCCCAGTTTAACAATGTCTTTTCCAAGCATATTGAAAAAAAAGGAATTCTTTGATGCTTTTCCGTAAGGTGCTGCATCATCTTTTGATGTCAATAGACCGTCAATAGCTTCAGATAAAACGCTTGAAGCCGGGGTAAAGTTTTGAAACATAAAGTTTTTCTTCATAATCATTTGTGATTTTACAGCGGGGTATGATAACTTAATAAATAATTCTTTTCAACTACGAAAAAAAAAAATGTAAAAAACCATAATATTTTCTTATTAGTTAGTACTACTAAAAAGCTGTACTCTTTTTAGAATTAGTAGTAGGTCTGTGGAAAACCTGTATAACTAAAGGAAAAGCTGGTACAAAAGTATTCTTGAATATGTAAAAGTACGTTGAAAAAAAATGTGTTATCCCCGCAGTTTCCACCGTTTTGACTTTTCTACAGGTTTTCCACAACTTTTACATTGTTTTCCACAGAAAACTAAATTTGATTATCAGAAACTGGTGTACAAATTAAGTAAAAAATAGCTTGTCTCAAGCCGAAAGTTTTGCTATTTTTAGGAATCCCCAAAAAACGAATTTTATGAAAAACGGGATGTTTTTCATAAATTGGTTCACTTCTGCGAGGTTAAACATGAACGCCATGGATCAAGTATGGAATAGAATTACGGATGAGCTGAAAGGTGAAGTAAACGAAACCAGCATGGATATATTTCTTAATTCCATTCATCCGTCAAAAATGGATGAGAATACTCTGGTTCTTGAAGCCAGAAACGATTTCTGCAAGGAATGGGTTGAACGTAAATATACTATGGTCCTGAAAAAGATTCTAACCAAGATATCTCCACAGATGTCTTTTCGCTTTATAATTAAACCTCAGACTTTTCAGAAAGATGTCAGGCCCTATCAGCCTGGTTTGCCTGGAGCAGTCGCGCATGTTGATGCTCCGACGCCTGTTGCTGAAAAGCAGATTAGCCAGGTAAAAAGCTCTTCTGGTCACCAGAAAGGTGACTTCATGTTTAATGCAAAGTACACTTTCGACAGTTTTATTGTCGGAAAAAGTAATCAGTTTGTACATGCAATATGTCAAGCAATTTGTGCTGAACCTGGAACAAAATATAATCCGGTGTTTATTCATGGCGGTGTTGGCCTTGGAAAAACGCACCTCTTACAGGCAGTTGGTCAGCACATTATCGCTGGTAACCCGAAAGCGAAGGTTGCATATCTGTCATCAGAGGCTTTCACAAACGAGTTTATTGATTCGATAAAAGACAGAAAAGCAAATGAATTCAGAGCTAAGTTTCGAAAAAAGGATATTCTTCTTATTGATGATGTACAATTTCTTGCGGGCAAAGGTTCTGTTATAGAGGAATTTTTTCATACTTTTAACGAATTGTTTCAGAATAAAAAGCAGATCGTTCTTTCGTCAGACTCTCCTCCGAAGAAAATTAATAATCTCGAAGACAGGCTTGTTTCAAGATTTGAGATGGGTATCGTTGCTGATGTACTACCACCCGATCTTGAGATGCGTGCAGCGATAATAAAGACTTCAGCAGCCCGGATGTCCATGAAAGTTCCTGACGAATACATAATGTATCTTGCTCAGAATGTTAACAGCAACATCAGAGAACTTGAAGGAGCTTTTCTGAGAGTGGTTGCGTATGCTGGAATTGTACAGAAGAACATCAGCAGGGAATTGATTGATCAGGTTCTTAAAGATTTTTTCCGTGAGAACCCAACGGGGAAAATAACCATAGAGTACATTCAGAAAAAAGTAGCTGAATACTTCGATATTCCAGAGTCTGAAATGACGAGCAAAAGAAGAGCGGCAAACGTTGTTTTTCCCAGACAGATTGCAATGAGGCTTGCGCAGGTCTTGACCAGTTCTCCGCTTAGTCAGATTGGTGCTGCTTTTGGCGGCAGAGACCACACCACTGTTATTCATTCCATTGATAAAATTGAAACAATGATAAAAAAAGATTCTGCATTCAGCGAAGAATTTCAGAGAATAAAGCGTTTTGTTGCGCCACAATCTGTTTAAGGTCATTTAATCACTGGTTCGTTCAATGAGTTCTTTTATTGCTTTCAGGCCAGGTGCTCCAGGTGGAACCAAATGGATTGCCCTTGCCAGGATTTGTTTTGCCTGCGCTTTTTTGCCCTGTCTGATTAATATAAGTCCCCAGTTATAGTACACACCCGGATCGTGCGGGTCCTGTTCTATTGAAGCTTCATATTGCATTAATGCCTGTTCGTACAGGCCAGATTTCTGGTATGCATAGCCAAGATTTGCTCTTATTCGTGGTGGTGGATTTCCAAATTTTATTCCGATTTCATAATGTTTAATAGCTTCGTCAAGCTTATCTTCTTTAAGCAGAAGATTTGCAAGATTGAAATGTACAGCAAATAAATCGGGTTGAATTTTCAGTGATTGCTTGAAATAGTGAATAGCTTCCTGTGTTCTGCCAAGTTTGTAACATGATATTCCAAGATTGCCATAAGCCTGAAGATTGAATGGATCAAGCTCTATGGTTCTTTTGAAGTAGTTGATTGCTTCGTCAAACTTGCTGAGCTGGAAATTGAGATTTGCCAGAAAAAGACATGCTGAAATATCTTCCGGCCATGATTGAATAAAAGCTTTTGCAGTCTCCATTGAGTCTTTGTACTTTCCAGAATTATGTTGTTCAAGGTAAAGATTTCTGAAAGATTCCTGATCTTCTGGATATACTGAATATTTTTCTTTATTTTCCGTTGTTGTGGCAGATTTATTTTTACCTTTAGAATTATCCATGTTTCCAAGAACACTTTTCAGAGTCATGTAAACGGGTGATTTTTCTATTTCTCTCAACATGAGACCAATTTGTCCAATTGCATAAGCAGCAGAGACTCTTGCTGATATTTCCTGCTCTGAAAGCATATCTTCAAGCATTTTTACAACAGATATTTCGCCCATTTTAAATAAGGCTTTTACGGAATTTGCTTTTACGCGATTGTCGAGATCAGAAAGCATCTGTTTGAGAAGGTCTGTACAATCGCTTCCCCATATTTTTTCAATTGCTTCAACAGCGTTGGCCCTCACTCTTGAATCTCTGTCGCGGAAGGCTGACTTAAGTACATTTATTGCTTCTGTGTCACCAATGACACCAAGCGTGCTGATGATTGAAGATCTGATTTTGAAATTTCTTTCAGTGTAAAACATTTCCTGAAGATGGGAAATCGAAGCACGCGCTCTTATTTTTCCAAGAGTTTGAACACTTTGTTGTCGTACGAAAGGTGATGGATCTTTCAGGAGAAAAAGAAGAAGTTCTGTTTCTTCCTGTCCTGCTCTTTTGTACAAAGCTTTTGATGCGTTTTTCCTGACGTCTCCGTCTTCATCTTTAAGCAGATCAACAATTAAATCAATTGATTCGGGATAATCAATTATACTTAAGACATGACCAAGCGTTGCTCTTATCCATTTGTCAGGATCGTTTTTCATGGCGGCGAAAATTACTTTCGGGTTGAATCCGCCCGATTCGTACAATGCAATTATTGCATTTCCTCTGACACGATGGTTGGGATGTTTCAGGAAGGCCTGAATGTGTGAAACGAGTCTTTCTCTGGTAAATCTGAATTTTGCCAGAGCTTCAACAGCATTGGCTTTTACCCGGTCATCTGTATCCCGTAAGGCTTTTACTACTATATTTGCGGTTGACGGGTCACGGATTCTTCCAAGTGCAGAAATTATGCAGGCACGCTTTCGTTCTCCTGGTTCTTTTAAGAAGAGATTCGAAAGCGGACCACTTGCTTTGTGATCAGCTATTTTTGAGAGAGAATCAACAATATTCAGAAATATCCACTCATTTGATTCGTTCAGACAGTTTATGAGAGGTGTGACAGCCATTGAATCACGTATTTTTCCGAGTGATGCAATTGCATTGAATCTGACGTTTGGGTCAGGGTCGTTAAGTGCTTTTGTTAATGCGTTGACAACTCTGGAGTCAGGAAATGATCCAAGGGCAAGAGCGATATTTGGTCTGCCTTCTCTTTCAGCTTCTGAAAACGCTGTTAAAAGTGGTTCTAGAGCAGAAAGCTGGCCGATTTCTGCAAGAGCAAGCGGCATTTGTTCGTCTTGCTTTTCTCTTTTGAGCGCTTCAATTAATGGAGACACAGCTTCTGCATCTCCAAGTCTTCCAAGAGATCTTGCCGATTCACCGCGCAAAACCGAGTCCTGGTGAGACAAATAACCCACCAGTTTTCTTGTGCATGGTTTAAGTAAAACCAGACCACGAGCGCGATGTTCAGAAGCCAATAGAATTCCTCCACTTCACTCGCTTTATCGGCAGTAATTCATGTAGTTGTTAGTAACTCAACATGAAATATTTATTTTGCATATTATTTGCGCAGGTATTTATTTGAAATTATCTGTTTGGGCTGCAATGAAGTTGCAGTTTCTTTTGGGACAAACTGTAAAAAAAAGATTACATTGATTGTAAAAAAAATATTACGTTTTTACATTTCCCATATTATAGATAAAAATTATTTTTATACTCTCTGGTAAAAGCTTTCCTATAAATATGTGGATAGTATGGTTAAGGGGGTACTGTTCTTGCTTGTATAATTATATATGTCAGTTTATCTACCGTCCTCTGCAGGAGGTAAATTTTTTAAATGAACTAAAATAGGGCTTCCATGACTGTTCTGACACTTTTGCATGTTTGCTTAATCATTGTTGACAAGATATTTCTGATAACATAGAATGAAATCTTATGATAATAAAGGGGAAAAATGTTGGCTGAGAAAACACTTTTTATTACATTGTGTTTCTTATTCAGAGTATCAATGGTATTTTCCTGCAATGGTGTTTTTGAAGGAAAATACTGCTCTGAGCTTGCCAGTTTTATGTTATCAGGAATGTCTGGAGTTGTTGCCAGTTTTGCTGCTATACCTTTTGACAGAATAGAAGAACCTGTAGTTGAGCCTCAGATTAACACTTCTACCCTTGAGGCTCTCGTTGATTCAAAGGTTCCTATTGTGCTTCTTGCCGCAAGCCTTGAAAAAACTGCCGCACGAATTATTCCTGGAAGTTGCAGAATACAGAATAATGATGTTTCTGAAGCTGAAATAGAAAAGCTTTTGCCTGATAAAAATAGAATGATTCTTGTGTATGATTGCGATTTGGAATTAAAAAATCGTTATGAAATCATTAAAAAGCTTAAGAAAATGGGATATTCTAATTTGATTGATTACCAGGAAGGTCTGGATGGCTGGTTAAAAAAAGGCAGGGAGGTAGAAGTCTGTAAATGAAATTGCGAATTTTGTATTTACGATGTTTTATGTTTTTCATGTCAGTAACTTTTCTTTGTTCTGGCACAGGTTTGGCTGCAGATATTGTTTTTGTCGATACCAGGCTGCTAGTACAGGCGCATGCTTTATATAAGTCTTTTGATCCTGATACCAGACGATTTAAAGGTACAACTTCCGAGCCAGTTGATGGTTTGGATGGCTTAAAAGAATTGGCAAGTCTTATTCTTAAAAAGGAGCAGCAATTAAAGGATCTTGAAAATCCGCAGGACAACTCAAAAGTTTCCTCGGAAGCAGAAAATCTTTCAGACTTTCAGGACAGTTTCCTGGAAAAGAAGAAGACATTGTCTAATGAGATTGTTAAATTGAAGACAAGGTTTGACAACGCTTATTTTTCTTCTGATTATCCCGGACAAACCTCGGATTATTCTATTGTTCCGCAGGTAAGAACTATCGTTAGAGATATTCAGAAAGTGGTTATGAGTTTGAAGGAAAGGCACAAGACCTCTATTGTATTTGATATTTCTGGTTTTTTTCCTTCAGATGGCGAGGACATTGATTATCTTCTGTTAAAAGAATCATTGCTTCATATCATCTACCACGGAACTGGCAGCCGGAAAGCAGCTATAGACTGGATTGATAATGCAAGAGCAAGATTGTCGCAAAAGGTGCCCGGGTTGTCCCCAATTGTGATTGGGGGTATTGATGCAAGACAGGACTCAGTAGACCTTATAAGAACATTATCATCGGAGGGAAAAAAGTGAATTCCAGCTCTTTTAAAAACATTTTCAGGTTGTTATGCGTTTTGTCAGTTATTGTTTTTATTTTCCCTTCTTCTTTGTTTTCGCAGGGAAATATAGTCGGAACGGTGGATTTTCGCCTTCTAATGGTTTTGCACCCTTCGATGGTAAGTTATGATTACGTAAATGGCTTGTTTCTCAAAGATACTTCGAAATCAAAGAACCCGGATCAGCTTCAGAAGGAATTAGAGAAGTCACAATCTGGTATCAAAGAAGCAATGGCGACTTTGCGCAGAAAAGAATCAGAAGTAATTAAAAGACGTTTTGATCTGATTCAAAAACGTGAAGAAACAATTCAGAACCTACTTGCGAAAGGCTATTCCCCAGGTGAAAAATCCAGGTTAATTTCAGAATACGAAGATAAATATGAGGCCGAATTTGATAGCATCGAAAAACAGCATGAAGACATTCTTGTAAGTATAAAGCAGACGAATGATCTTGCATTTGCACCGATTTACCACAGCTCTGCTGAAACGGAAAAATGGTTGAATAATGTCAGAAACGAGATTCAGAAAATTATTCTCGAAGTCTCAAAAAGAAAAGGTATTTCGCTGGTGATTGACGATAGCTATGGCACTCGTCCTCTGAAAAAGGGAAAGAAATATTTTTCTGTTCCGGCACAGGCTGAAACGCCAGATCTTATTTCGGGAAGTTTATTCCAGAATCTGACCAACTGGGAAGTCGATGAGACTTCGAAAGCTCTCATGAACATGAAAGATGCTGCAGCACTGAAGTTAACTCCGGACCACATTGCTGGAGGAATGCTTGAATCGAGAAAGATGAATCTTAAAAAACTTATAGATTACAGATCTTTTCTTCCACAACATCTTGCTGACTTTTCTCCCGGAAAAGCCATTCTAACAGGAGGAATCGATTTAACAGCTGATGTGGCGACCGAAATCTTTAACAGGTATCGTCTTCCAGAGATGGCAAAGCAGAATTATCAGGCAGTAATAAATGAATATCGGAACTTCGAAAAAAACTCATTTAAAACAGATCCAACCCGTTCTATGCCAGAAAGTTACTATCAAAATTTTCTAAATGAAACAAAATAAAGTTGTACTATTATCTTAAGAGTAATGGTTTTTTCTGTTGGCTTAGCGGTAAAGCTCCAGTGAAATAAAGGGGGGACAAATGAAAAAAAATATGAAGGTGTTCATTTTTCTATTGCTGGCATCGGTTTTTGTTTGCCATGTTTCATTCGCATTGCACCCCTTTTATGAACAGAATGGCGAATGTTATCTTATGATTGGCGAAGAAGGCGCAGTAGCTGGTCTGCGTGGTGTCTATGCACTTAACAATCTAACCGGGAAAGCAGTCGAGCGGTTGTATGATCCGCTTGATGCCTATGGAATGGCTGCTTTTCAGAAGTGGGATGGAGCTAAAAGTCTTAAGGATATTTTCACATTCGCAGGAGTTGATACTGGATGGGTAACCGTCACTGAGCCACTTGAACGAAAGGTGGTCATGACAACCAGTACAAAGATTTATAAGTCGACAGAAGTTCCCGAAGAGACAATACACAGATTTCACAGTTCTCCAAGTAATTCTGCTACAGGGAAGGGTAATCACAATTCTTCTGTTGTCGGCTACAAATATAGTGGTACATGCTATCCATGCAGTAACATTCCATCAGCTGTTCCCGGAAAATCCGGATATTATTACATTCCGCCCGGAAAATTTTATCATGCTCACGATCTGCATTTCTGGGCAAGATGGGCTTACGGATGCTGGCACAATCTCTCAGTTGAGTATCCAAAAGATCCTGATGCATTTAAAGATGTATGCTGTTGCAGAGGCGGTCAGAGAACGTGGGGCGGCTGGGCTCACTGGGTTGTCCGTGAAAATGTCATGGCAAAACATCGTAATTTGAAATTGTACAATTATAATGTGAATACCAAAAAGGGTCCGACCATGACAAAAGATGTTGCAACTGTTCAGACCGAGGTTAAGTCAACCCTCGATAAAAAGGGCGAATGCTATGATGGATGCATTGGCGAACAGAATGGTATTCCGCTGCCTGGCGGCGAAATGCCTTATCTGGATTGCGTTTTTTCCAGTATTGGAAAAACTTATCTTTACAGGAGAGCTCCGTCAAGCACAGATTATCTTTTAACCGGAACTGACGCAAAAACAAAAATCATCGGTGAAGTTACAACCGGAAGCTCACTTGGAGTAAGCTCAAGAGACAAAACTTCTGACTGGCTTTATGTACTTGGCAAACAGGAAATAAATAACTGGCTGAAAAAAGCTAATGCGCCATACACCTTGAGTGAACTTACTGATCTTGCAATATCAGACCAGTGGTGGCAGAAGGGCGGAATAATCTACGCTTACGACAAAACTCAGGGTATGGCTTATAAGTTTACCCGCGATGAAACAGTTACCAACGTTTCTTTACCGGAACAGATTTATGTTGCAGAAGGAACCGCACCCGATGCAATCGGTACAGATGGTTTTGGAAACTTGTATCTTGTTAAAACTGAGATAGAGCCAACTTCAAAAGACAGCTTTGACACCTCAAACTTTGTTAAATATGAACTTGTCTTTGAAAAACCATCTTATAAAAAATGGCGTGGATACTGGCATCAGAACGTTTATAAAACTGTCTACAAGAGAGATTATTACACATCTTCAATTAGCAAAATTTCTGGAAGGGTTAAACTTGGAACAAACGTTTATACCAGGGATTTTGCAACTCTTACTCCAGACAAAACATCTACATGGGTCTGGGTTGATACAGGCTATCTTCAGATTGTAGGACCAGTTCAGACAAAGTATAGAACAGAACTTGCTGTACTTAATAATGCTACTCCACCGAAAATGTCTTCCGACAATTCAGGAGTTACTGATTGTGTTGGGCCACTTGTTCAGGACAAAAACGGAAGTACTGTTGTTCCTGCAGCCGGACACAAATTTGGTGAAAATGAAGTGTATTTCTTTGAACTTGAGAATCCTCCAGTAATAGATTCAAACGGTGTTAACCTCGGAAGTCTTGGTGAGGACAAGGATAAAGACGGACGAATCGGCTCATTCCCTGTTACTATTAAAGGTTCGACTGTACAATATTATTGGAAGGTAATTCAGGTGGTCGACCGAGAGGGCAATGCCACTCAAACAGTTATTATTGATATGGAATCAGAGGGATCTCCCAGTGAAAGTTCAATATTGCCGGTTGTACTTGGTGGAGGCGAATACTGGGTTGGTATCATGGTTAAGTACAAATATTATGACTATGACAAGCTTCCGCTTGGTGCTTTGTCAGATGAAAAAGAGACTGTTTTAACACCATCATATACTATTGCAAAAGGTGAAACTCCGCCAAAATCATCTTTCGGTGAAAATTATTCATGGGAAAGCATTAAGATTGAGGTTTTTCCACCGCCTCCTCCCATAGATGGAACTGGTATAATAATGAGCGGTATGCCTCTCGCCGCCGGTGGCTATACTTTCCAGCCGGCTTCTGATGATACTACAGCAAAAACTGCTCCTTATCGTGATCAGAGCAATAAAACTCCGTCGAACCCGAAATATGTCATCAAAGAATTAAGTGCAACAGATAGCCCTGTTGAAAAAGATCACGCTGGAAAATGGGCTTTTAAGATCAGAGAATCCAATTATAATTTGTATAAAAATTATGATCGTATTGCCCTTATGCAGTTGACTAATCCTCCTAAACCCAATGATCCGATGCTTGTTACTGGAAGTCTGAAATGGCTTGATGAGTTTCAGTTTACCTGGTCTGCATATCTTAAAAGAGGTTCGGAAATGATTTATGACAAGCAGGTTGTTACTAAACGACCTGAAATATACCTTTCTGAACTTCGTGAACTCTTCCCGTCACCATCTCAGCCTCAGAGCTATTCTCTGTCAGTTAAGGGGCAGCGTACTTATACCTGGAAAACATATACTGCTGTTGTAAAATATATTGGCGGAAAACTTATCACTAACTGGGTAATGACAGACAAATATTGTACACTGAAAATCAATTCTGATAATTGTCAGGTTATTGTTATCGACGCAACTCCGCCGGCAATGACTCTAGCTAATCCTTATAAAAGCGGCGCACAGACAAAAGCAATTTTTCAGAGTTCGCCGATTATGTATGGTACAACAGGTGAAAACCTTGCAAATGTTGATTCGCCACCCAGCGGAAATCTTCCGGTCCTTGATTATGTTGTCGCAGATAACAACCCAATGGGAAATGATGCTACAGTTCTATCTTATTCTGATCCGTTTTTCGGTGCTGTGGATCTTTCATTGAAAGTTTCTCATGACGTCAATAATCAGGTTGGAACTTTTACATATTCAACAGCTCTTGCCGGAGCAATTCCGCCAAGCTGGTCGACTGCGAATGAAGTTATCTGCAGGCATTATACTTCCCAATCTCCAAGTGTGAAGAGCACTGACAGCCGTTATAAATTCATAAGAACACTTCTTACTGAGGCAGATTTTAATGGGACCAAAATTGGCTATCTTTCACCTGGTGATTACAACAGATCGTTTTCATACGTTCGCTATCAGATAAACAGAGATAACCTTATTCATTTTTATAAAGATTCAGGTGGTGTATGGTTACCTGAAATGGATCCGACTTATGCCAATAATTCGGCTGGCTACAAAGATCTCGAATATGGTATCAAATGCCAGGATTCAGCTGGCCAGAAAGCGTCTTTTGGAAGTCTCGGAAAGCTTATTATCAGAGATAATGACAGACCAAATGTGTTTGTAAAAGCATCAGAAATGAAAAACCGCACAATCGGTCATGCACCGACTAATATCATGTCGTCATCGAAAGTTATGTGGAAACAGCTTTCATTTCCTCCATCTGATTCAGAAAATGTCAGAAATGGTCTGGAAAAATGGTCAGGAGGAAGTATTGCCGGCTTCAACCCATATATTAAAATTAAACTGGCTACCGTTTCCAGTACTATTTCAACAGATGAACTTCTTCCGTTTGAGCTGGAAGAAGACGTTATTGCAAGTTTCTCATGTGTTTCTTTTGATAACACCGGAGTAATAGCAACAGAATCATTTACTTTGTCAGATCCGAAGGATGCCATACTCTTCAACCTTACCAGCTCTACAAAGCCGATGATAACAGAGCGTTTTACTGTTCCGGGTATTTACCACATCCGTATTAAAATTCGTGATAACGCTCTCGATTGGGAAGGTAAAAAACTTTCTCCAAACTATCGTGATCTGGACTGCACCTTCCCTGTATATAAAACAGGTATGGATATTCATGTAATTGAACGTTCCAATGTTCGTACAAAGTAGTAGCTTGCCAGATTCTCTCTCATCTATTACGATGGGAGAGAATCATAAAAATTGAATAAAAAATCAGGAGCATAGATGATCCTTCGCGGGGAAAAAGGGGTTTCATTAATTGAAATCCTTATTGCTGCCCTGATTCTGGCATTGGCTTCATTGCCCATAGCTGGAATGATTGGCTTTGGTCACGCCGGAACCCAGAAGGATCATCGATACACCAATGCGATTCAAATTCTTGATGAAACAATGAATAGAATCGCGGGACTTCCGTATAAAAAACTGTTTGATCTTTCAACTGCTGGAAAAGTTACTCTTAAAGATGATACTTTAACTCTTGATCTTGGAAGTGTTTCAAGAAGCGGATATGCATATACTGTTACTGCAACGCTTGAGAGAAAAACCCTTGATTTCTCATACCGTAGAATCGATCTGCAAGCCTCTCCAAATTATGACCCGACGAAGCCTCTTACCTGGATATTTGAAAATTCTGTGAAAAATTTGAACGTTTCAGATAAAATTATCGGGATTTATGTTGTTGTATCGTGGACTGAACCTGGAAGCACTTTAAGTAAACAGATTGATGCTCTTACTTATTCAGTTGATATGGGGATGTAAAGAAAATGAGCAGAAGAGGAATGGCGATAGTAATTGTATTGGGGTTTTCCACAATACTTTTTATTCTTGGTACAATGTATATAAAAAGGTTTCAAAGTGGTGGGAATATGAGCCCAGTAATGCTTCGCAGAATTCAGGTTTTTCATTTCGGCGAGGGGATGCAGAAAATTGCCCTGCTGAAGTACAAAATGCTTCCAACCGATTTTTATCACTCATATAAATATGAGCTTGAGCTGAAAAAGAAAACTCCAGGCTTGATAAAGTATTCGCCTTCACCAATGGAGGCGTTCATCGGCGCAAAAGATACTCCGCTGATGAGTATGCAAAGCCTTATGAAACCTCTTGATAAAACAATTGCAAGTTATACGACTACTTATATGATGGCTTATAATAATCAGTATAATCGCGATGTAGTTGAAATATCCTTAACTGTTGGTTCGAAAAATGAAAAAGGTATTATAAAAGCTGTCGATTATGTTACTAAAACAGTTGTAAATGCAAGCAGAACAAGAATTCTAACGTTCTAATCCAAAAGGAGACGTGTTTGAGACCCTCTATATATTTCAGTCGCAAAATTGGTTTTACAATGGTGGAAATAATCATGGGCGCCGGAATTATGGCGATGCTTCTTTCTGGAATTCTTCTTGTCTTCAGGAGCGGAAGCAAATCCATGGAACTTGGCACTTGGCGCCTTGACAGCCAGAAAAAGGCTCAGGTGCTTATGGGAAACCTCCGAGAGCTCGTTGAAAATGCTAATTATGTTTCGCGAATGTTCGCTACCGGCGAAATAGCAAGTGATCCGCTGCCTATTCTGATAAATAAAAGGTACAAAGAAAAATGGGGATCATGTAGTGATGTTAATGAACCTGTAATGAGCTTTTCTGTCGCAACACCTTATCTTGCACCAATTCCAGAACTTGGGAGAACCACCGCAACCATGGGATCATGGTCAGGTGTTATGCTTTATTGTGGAAAAAAATCTGCTTCTGAAAAGAACAAAAACCGTGTGATTACTTTAATCAGAACTGGAAACAAAGATGACTTTGCTCTGTGGAAGGGAACTGTTCCTAATCCAACGTTTTCATCGTATTATACTTCGAATAATCTGAAAAATTTGTCTATTGAGCTGAATGATGTGGCAAGCCTTTCTGTCAAAACTTTAATTCCGTCTGATGTAAAAGAAGCTTCTTCAATAGAAATTACACTCACTCTTGTGAGATACGAGGGTGACAGGCCTACTGCTACATCTCTGACCGAAAAAACGGTAGCAAATCTTTCAAATAAAGGAATAGAAATTAAAGAATTTTCACCTTGATATACATAAAGACATAGAAACCTTCTTGTTTTCTGATTTAAAACTCTCATCGTGAAAGGCGAAAATAGGAATTTTTCGATGAGAGTTGATATAATATGTTGCAGGTCATTTTTGATTGAAGTGGATCAGGCTGATGATTAATATGTTGAGAAAGTACTACGCGATAATATTTGTTTTTTCAGTTTTTGCATTTGTAATATCTCCGATATTCGCGTGCAACGATTCTTTGCACAATTGGAGAGGTGAAAACATTATTGGTGATTCAGATATGAGTGTTGAATCGTTTAACTTGCTTTTTGAGGAAATCTGTAAAAGGAATCCAGAACTTAAAAAACCGACATGGATTGTTTCCCTTACAGAAAATCCAATTTCTGATTTCTCCAGAAAATCATTGAAATGCTCAATTTCCGACTTTTTTCCAGAAAGAAATTTTGAGTATTCAGATGAAATCCCAATGAATCGTTCATCACTTTCACTCGTTGCCAGCAGTGCTTCCGGCATTATCTGGCTTGACTTCATGTTTCAGATAGCAAATGATTACGACGATTTTGATAAGAATTTTATGCTTGTAAGAACCGGCAGGCGTGAAATTGCCACTGTTCGAGTTCTTGCAATGGCAAGCAGTGGAAAGATTCCTTTTGTTGAAGAACTCAAGATAATTAACGAGTATCATTTTGATCAAATTGTAAACTTTGACTTTCTTACGGGCGGTGCAGCATTTTTTCGCTTTTCCTTTTTAAAAACGCCTATGGAGGAATTTTTTGACGTAAAGTTTTATCAATTGAAATTTAATGTGTCCAGATAAGGAATAATTGATGAAAAGTCTTTTTAAATGCGTTTTTCGTGAGCTTTTGCGAAGGAAAGGCCGTTTTCTTTCTAATGTTTTTGGCTTTTTTCTTGCCGTTGGAATAATGGTGGTAATGCTGAATATCCTGTTTTTTTCAAATGCAGTTGAAGACTCTATTCTGAATGGAACAGGTGTTCATTTCATGACCTTCCTGCCGGGTTGTACAGAAGTGGCTTCGCTGACTCCGGCTGAAATGAATGCTCTTATCGCATCCGGAACAATTCCTGACCGCTGCAAAGAGATGTGTAAAGAATGTCTGGGATGTAATAAAAAGCCGTTTGATCTGAAAAACGAAGGTTTCATTGCGAATGGTGTAATAACTAAAATTATTCCGTTTTCAGTTGCCAGTGAGGTAATAAAATTTCCTGAATTGTTCAAAGATGTTTCTCCCTATCTTTTATTCCGCATCAAAGATTCCAGCGACGGACATCTATTTACAGTTGGAGGCTTTGATCCGTCAAATAAGCAGGTTGTTGGTACCACCTGTTGTGCAAACGGAGATCTGACAAGCGGTTCTTTCATTAATCCTGGTGATAGCGGGGTTGCTCTGCTTGAAGAAGGTTATGCAAAAGCAAGGAATCTGAAAGTTGGCTATTCCTTCATTAAACTGTCAGGTGAGACTTTTCCTGTTATTGGAATCGTGAATCCGGGAGTCAGACCGGCAAAAGCAGATGTTTACATTTCTTTCAAAGATGCTGAGAGAGTAATTAACCGCCGTATAAGATCGCCCCTTTTTCAGGAAATGAACATTTTATTAATTGAGGTGGCGTCTGCGTTAAAACAGGATGCGGCAATTGAAAAGATCAAGGAAATTTTAAAGAGCGGACTTGTTACGTCTTATGCCTGTTATCGTCCGGCTTCTGAAGTAATTGGAATAAGTGCACGATCGGCAGGGCTTGTAACCCTTGCGCTTGGATTGTCAGCTATTTTTCTGTCAATGAAGTCACAATATACTTCGGTGATTGAAAGAAGGCATGAAATTGCCGTTTTAAAAGCCATTGGCTGGACAAACGCAAACATTGTTATTCAGATTTTAACTGAAGCGATTCTTCAGGCTCTTATTGGCGGGTTAACAGGATGTCTGGCAGGAGTTCTTTTTATATATTTTGTTCCAGTAAAAATAATTCTTGGAGTGCAGACGGTCATAGAACCTTCAATTTCACCCATGGTTTTGTTGGCAGGAATATTGCTGGCAATGGCAGGTGGCTCTATTGCAGGTTTTTTTCCAGCTCTTCATGCTTCCAGGCAAAGTCCGGCTGAAGCTCTGCGCCGCATCTAACTAACAAAAAAAGTATCTACTCAATTCATTGGTCTCAGTCACAAACTTAAGGAAACCTGAATCAGTAAGGATTTGTTGTAATCTCAATCGACGGGATAGATCTGATTTCTTAAGTTCATGGGGCAGTGGGGGTTAGGGTGAGTGAGTATATACGAAAAATTAATGATTCAGAAATGAGGAAGATTTATGGAAGATAATATTAAAAAAAACGTTCTGGAAGCAAAAGATTTAAAGAAAAGCTTTTTTCTGAACGGCAAAGAAATAAAAGTTTTTGATCAGATAAATTTTGCATTTGAAAGTGGAAAAGTAATAGTAATAAAAGGTCGCAGCGGTGTTGGCAAATCCACACTCTTAAGCCTTCTTGGCGGCCTGGACCGACCTTCAGCAGGGTCTATTTCATTCGAAGGCATTGGTTTTGAAAACCTCTCAAATGAAGAACTTGCACTTTTAAGAAGAAAAAAAATTGGAATAATTTTTCAGAATTTCAATCTGCTCAGCTCCTGGACAGCGGCTGAAAACGTTGAGGCTGTTTTAATGCATTCAGGAATAGATGAATCAATTCGGAGGCAGAAAGTAGAATCATTGTTGACAGAGCTTGGGCTGGGCGACAGGCTGGACAATCTTCCATCTGAGCTCAGTGTGGGTCAGCAACAGCGCGTTGCAATTGCAAGAACTCTTGCCAACGATCCGACCTTAATTCTGGCCGATGAACCAACGGGCGATGTAGACCCTGAAACAGCAAATGAAATAATTGAGAAACTGCTTGTACCAGTAAAAACCAGAGGTGCTACACTTGTTGTCACCACCCACGGAAACTTTCCAGAATCTTTTGCAGATCAGATCTTTCAAATGAAAGACGGCCAGATTAACTTAAATCATGCTTGAGTTATTGAAATCAGCCAAGAGAGAATCTTTTCGCAGAAAAGAACGCACCTTTGCCAATATTGCAGGACATTTTTTTGCTGTTGCGTTATTGGTTATTCTTGCTAATATGCTCACTGTTTCAGCAAAATCGAAGAATATAATCCTGAACAACCTTGGCACCCATTTTCTTGTCTATGTGCCTGAAGGAATCGAATCGAGCCCTGTTGCTTCGACAACCAAAATTCCACTTAAACCACTGGAGGAAGGTTTTTTTTCGGACCCTTCAAGAACAAAACTTCTTCCGTTAAACATCCTGGAAAAAATCAAAAAAATTCCAGAGATTAAGGATGCTTCGGGTTTTCTTCTCTTTAAAATAAAAAGCCCTCAAATTGGTTTCACATTTTTAATTGGAGGTTTTGATCCGGCCAGTGTGATTTCAGTCAGCGGCAATTCAATCCAGAAGTCAGACATTATAAGTGGCGAATTTTTGCTTTCGAATGATCGTGGCCTTGTACTTCTTGAAGAAAGTTTTGCAGTTTCAACAGGTTTGAAACCAGGTTCCAGTATTAATCTGGCAGGTAAAGACTTTATTGTTAAGGGAATTCTCCGCCCCGGAATTCGCCCAGCAAAAGCCGGAGTTTATCTTACTTTTGCAGACGCAGAAAACGTTATCAGTAACAGACTTACTGCTCCATTAGCAAGTGAAGCAAATATTATTCTTGTCGAAGCTTCCAGCGCCGAAACTCACAACATCGCCATGGACGAAGTGAAAAAAATTCTCCCGGGTTGTGTGATAGATACCTACAATTGCTTTGTTCAGGCCTCAAAAGTAATGGGCGCTGATGAAAAGACTCTGTGGTTGCTCGTTGCAATTGTTTTTATAACCGCAATGCTTTTCTCAATGAAGTCGCAAATGGCATTACTTGTGGAACGCAGACGCGATATTGGAATTCTGAGGGCAATCGGCTGGACTGACGCCAACATTATCAGTCAAATTCTTGCTGAATCATTGTTACAGTCTCTGACTGGAGGAATTTCAGGCTGTCTTTCTGCTCTGTTTATTATTCTGATGCCTTTTGAATTTGTTATTAATTTCAATGCCGGCTGGAATTCCGATGTAACGCCGATTATTCTGATTGCGGGGTTTTGCATGACCTGCATTTCAGGTGTGGTTTCAGGGGGCATTCCCGTTATGTTGGCAATCAGGGAGCCTCCTGCAGATATGTTAAGAAAGTTCTGAGATTTTAATTGTGAATGATTCACTGACGTGCTTATTGAGAGAATTTTCGAGGAACAGGACCAGAGCTGTTTCAAACTTCCTTGGATATTTCCTTGTAGTTTCGATGATGGTTGGAATTGGCCATCTGCTGCTTTTTTCGCGCGATGTTGAAGGGGAAATACTTCAGCGAACTGGAGTTCACTTTATGGGTTTTGTGCCGTTGAAGTCTGACGATACAAAATATCTTTCAGACCTTCTTCTGGACCCCGACAACGAAGGCTTTGCGGCTAATTCAGTTGTTTCCCGTCTGGTACCAATAGATTATGCGGAAAAAATAAAAAATCTTCCCGGCGTAAAAGATTCATCTCCATTTCTTCTTTTCCGTTATCGTAATCCAATCAGTGGATTCATGTACAATATTGGTGGATTTGATCTTGCGAATCAATCGGCGGTTGGGAATACCTGTTGCGCAAAAAGCGATGTAATATCTGGAGAATATTTGAAAGCAAGCGGCTCGGCAATGCTGGAAATTGGTTTTGCCATGTCTCACGGATTGAAGACAGGAATGAAAGTTACCATTTCAGGTGAGGAATTTCCGATTGCTGCAATAGTGGATCCGGGCATCAGGCCGGTTAAGGCGGATATTTATCTGGCTTATGAAGACGCTGAGAGAGTTATTGGAAAAAGACTGAAACAGCCGCTGAAAGGTTCCGCAAACATTTTTCTCATCGAAGCTAAAAGCTCGACAGTTCAGTTACAGGCCATAGAAGATGTGAAAAAACTTCTGGATGGAAGCGTTGGTACAACATATAGTTGTTTCAAACCTGCGATTAAAGCCCTGGGCATTAATTCCAATTCAGTCTGGCTGTTAATTTTATTAATCGGAGGCGGAACTTTTCTGTTTTCCTTAAAGTCACAGATTTCGTCAGTTATTGAACGCCAGCGTGATTTTGGAATCTTAAAAGCAATCGGCTGGAGTGATCGAAACGTAATGATTCAAGTCATTCTCGAATCATCAATAACCTCATTTTCAGGCGGTTTTTTCGGATGTATCGCCGGGTTATTGATGTATTACTTTGCTCCTTTTGAAACTATTTTCGGTATGAGAAAAATTTCCGAGTTTATAATTTATTATCCTTCAATTGTTTTTGCCGGAATATTTTTTTCATCTGCAGGCGGAATATCAGCAGGATTAATAGCAGGTTATATTTCTCTGCGGCAAAGCACTGTAGCCGCGCTTAGACCAGTGTGAACAGCAGCTAAACCACTTAATTTCGATAAATTGCTGTCATTTCGATCTAAGATCCGGCTCCCCAAGTGAACTGCGCGTTGACCTACTCGAAATATGAGGAGCTAGGGCGATAATGGATTAAGTGAATCAATTCGTAACTTAAGTGTTGGGATTTCTCATTAATCCCTATTTTCGCCAAAGAGCGAAAAGTGTGTAAATGGCAACTCAATTGTTACACCAGTATCAACTTCTCATTACTTCGCTATGTTTACCAAAATGAGATGCTATTCGACAGAATAATAGAAACAAATATTGGATGGTTTATCTTGACTTATTCACATTTTTTTGATATTTTTCTTTCAAGTCCCTAGGGGACAAACGGTTAACTCAGTTCGATCATGTTATCGATTGCAGGTCTTGTCGTCAGATAAGATTCAAAGGAGAACCTACTTTTACCTTGAGTCTAACCGTGGTGGTCTGTGCGCAATGCGCACAGACTATTGTCCTGGGGGCTTCGTTCAAGAGATTGGAGTCCAATGAAAGTTGAAGAATTAATTTCCCAAGGAATCTCCTGGGAATGTGAAAAACTAATCCTTCGATATCAGAGCTATCATAATGATCTTCATATAAAATGGATTAGGAAGAAAAACTTCATAGATCCTCAGGCAAAGAAATTAATTAAAATTCCTGACTATTGGGATGAGGATCGGAAGTTTAACCCTTTCTACGTTTTCAAACACAGAAAGGCAATAGCTAAATCTATTGCGAAAAAAATTGTTTCAGGCACTTATCTTCCAAACACACCCTATGAGAAAAGAATTCCCAAGGCAACCGGGGGGGAGCGTTTGATTTCTATTTATCAAATTCCGGATCAAGCTGTATCGAATCTAATTTACGGCCAATTACTTTCCAAGAACAAACACCGTTTTAGCTCATTTGCCTATGCATATCGAGATGACAGGAATGCTCATTATGCGATTCAGGACATATCTCTGGAATTAAAAGAATCAGCTAGACTTTTTGTAGCTGAATTTGATTTTTCGGATTTCTTTGGCTCAATAGACCACAATTATCTTTATGAACAATTCAACAAAAATGGATTTTCAATTTCACGAAACGAACGGGATATAATCCAAGCTTTTCTGAAACCACGAAACAAAGGAGTTCCCCAGGGTACATCCATATCGCTTTTTCTGGCAAACCTAGCATGCTGGGAGCTCGACAAAAACCTTGAAAAAAACGGATTGAAATTTGCTCGCTATGCTGATGATACAGTTGTTTGGTCTACTGACTATACAAAAATATGCCAAGCAGTGGATATAATTTATGATTTTTCAAAGCAATCGGGAATTAAAATTAATTTAAAAAAGTCTGATGGAGTAAGCATCGTTGCAAAGAAAGGTTTTCCATCAGAATTCAAGCCAAAGGTGAATGGCTTTGACTTTTTGGGCTATACAATTTCTCCTGAGAAAGTTTCAATAAAGAAAAAGGCTGTTGATAGGATAAAGGGGCGAATTAGCTACATCCTATACTCAACACTAATTCAGCCAATTTCTAGAACACCCTTTCGTTCAATTAAGATCCCCGCAAATAACATGGACCATGCGTTATTATCGGCTATTCACATGATTAGACGGTTTTTATATGGAGCACTATCTGAAAAATATTTAGCAGCCCTTTTGCGGGGAAGAATTAAGCAAATCCGATTTAAGGGGATTATGAGTTACTATCCTTTTGTTGATGACATTGAGCAGCTTAAGGGGTTAGATGGTTGGTTGGTCGATTCAATATTCAACACTGTTCGAAAGCGGCTCCAGATTTTGTCTTGTCATAAGTTTAGGTTGACTCAGAAATTTCCTTTTAATGTTCCCAGGCCAAATTTGGTTTTTGGATTTAAGAAAAAGGTAGTCAAAAAAACGCGGCCTTATACAATCCCAAGCTTTCTAAGGGTCTACCAGGCAATTCAAAAAGGAATTATTAATATTGGGATTCCAATACTTTTATCTTCATCTAGTTCATACAATTATGCAACGATTTAAGCGGGACTTGATATTAGATCAGCTGTTTTTCGAAGCCGCGACCCTCTGGAGAAGAAACAATGCTTTTGTACAATCAGAAAGCTGCTTGACAATTCTCAATAAATGCTACTTTTAAATGTATCTACACTCGGATTTCAACAATTATAGCTTTTTAATAGGGCTGCCATGAAAGAAATTCTTAAAATTAGCGGAGATATCTTTGAAAATACTTCTTGTTGCCATGAAGACAGAGAGCCTTTACAATGTTCTTGCAGAGAATGTTGTCAACCAACGTATTATGGCCAAAAAGAGTCATATTCATGCATAAAAAAGAGCTGTTATTATGTTATGAATTACGGACCTTCTTATGCAAGTGAGATTTTTCACTTTTTAAATATGAACCCTTTTATAAAAAATCTTGGCAAAAATCAAGTTAATGTTTTATCACTTGGTTGTGGTTTTGGCTCAGATCTTCTGGCTATTGAAAAATACTTGGTGACCAATTTGATTAAAGGGAAAGTAGATTACCATGGTATAGACATAGAAAAGAATTGGGAGTTACTTCGTCCCCCTAAATTTTCTTCCAATTTCTGTACTGCGGATGTTTTTCATGAGTTGCCTAAAATCGATTTGTCTAAATATAATGTTATTTTTTTGAATAAGTTTTTTTCAACTCTTTTGAATATCGGTCGCCACGAAGAATTTTTAAAATTGTTTTCCGAAAAAATTAAGACTGCTTGGGGAAAAAACTGTTTTGTCGTTTTCAACGATGTGAACCATTTTAAACTCGGCAGAGATTTTTTCCACAATCACATGAAAACAATTTTTCAGAAATCGTATCAATATTATTTTAAGCTCAAAGGAGCCTATAACAATAATTTTGAAGCCATTGAAGAATATAAAAACGTTTTTGAAGTTCCGGATTTACTTCCCAAATCATCACTCCCAACTGTTACAAAAACTGTCTTTTTTTTGTATGAAAATGTATTCAAATGAACTCCGATACTTAAATGATTTTTTCATCTGATTTTCTCTACAGAAATTAATTTGAACACTTTGTTGAATCGTAAATTTAGTAACTTAACTTAATATAGGCTAAAGAGTATGATCGTAAGCGTTAGCAGAAGAACTGATATTCCAGCCTTTTATTCGGAGTGGTTTTTCAATCGAATAAAGGCCGGTTATGTACAAGTTAGAAACCCGATGAACTATCATCAAGTCAGCGAAATCAAGTTAACGCCAGAGAATGTTGATTGTTTTATTTTCTGGACCAAAAATCCAGCAAATTTTTTGTCTAATATTGCTCTTCTTGAAAGGTTTAAATACTATTTTCAATTCACGCTAACCCCGTATGGCAAGAATATAGAAAAAAATCTACCACCAAAAGAAGAAGTGATTCAAACTTTCCAAGATTTGTCAAATAGAATTGGTCGTCACTTAGTTCTTTGGCGTTACGACCCAATTTTAATAAATGGTTCTGATTTATCTATTTCTTATCACGAAGAGCAATTTGAATATCTTTCCGAGAAATTAGCAAAAAGCACAAGAAAATGCATTGTTAGTTTTTTTGATAAATATAAATTTGCAAAATTTAATTCAAATTACCTTTCATTAAAGGACTTTTCATCTGAAAACGTAATGCACTTGGCGCAGAAATTTTCTAAAATTGCAGCAAGACATTCCTTAGTTCTTGAAACCTGCGCTGAATCTTTTGATTTGTCCAGTTTTAATATTGCTCATGGTAAATGTGTCGATAACAGACTTCTATCAGAAATGCTTGGGTATAATATTGAAATAGATAAAGATAAATACCAAAGAGAATTTTGTGGTTGTGTAAAAAGTGTGGATATCGGGACTTATTCAACATGTCTTCACGATTGTTCTTATTGTTACGCGACTCAATACTATTCCAAAGCGCTTGCAAACTTTGAACAGCATATTCCCAATTCTCCTTTTTTGATTGGAGGTGCCATGTCAAAAGACAGAGTTATTGTTAGAAAAGGTGATACACACAAAGTTCATCAACTTAGTTTATTAAATTTTACCGAGTAAAGTTTCTTGCTCATTCAAAATGTAACTTTTCGATAAGTTCGGGCAAAAAATGATGCCCCCGATGACAATCTCAAACGAATAAGGATAGCGTAAGCGAAACCATGATCTCATTTAATTGTTGTTGTCTTGATTGCAGAGCTAGCATTTTAAAGATGAGATGTTTTTTATGCCAGATGGATAGACGTATTTTTCGGAAAATGTAAAGTCTGTTGGATGCAAGATATTGATAGGAGAATATAATGCCCACGGTATCAATGTTCTACGGTATTTTAGTTTTGATTTTCTTCAAAGACAACGAACAGCATCATACGCCGCATATTCATGTTCGATATCAAGGAAAAAAGGCTGCGGTATCAATTGAAGATGGTAGCGTTCTTGCCGGGGATTTTCCACAGCGCCAGCTTAGGATGGTACAAGTTTGGATTGATATTCACAAGGATGAACTTTTGGCTAACTGGGAGCTTGCAGTTAACGGTGACGAACTATTTCGTATTCCCCCACTTCAATAAATAGGAGATTACTATGAATGTACTTTTAGATGTCGTAAGCGTAAAGACTCGAGAAGATTGGACTTTAGAACTTGTATTTGAAAACGGGGAGAGACGAATTTTTAACATGAACCCACTTTTCAACCAAAAACCTTTTACGAAACTCCAAAACTCTCCGCTGTTTTTTAAAGCAGCAATTCAATATGGAACGGTTGTTTGGCCGGGAAATATTGATATTGCGCCCGAGACACTGTGGTGTCACTCTGTGCCTTGTAACTTGTCCTCTGAATAGGAATCAAAGCCTTCTCAACGGCTTTTGTCCAAGGGTTATTGATATTTCTCGAGGTGAATTCGCAATAGGATGATTAAATTTGTTTAATACAAGAAGCCTAGATAGCAAACTTTGATTTCCAAGCATCAATCTTGGCTGGTACAGTCTCAATGTGGTATAAAATACTGCAGGCCAAAAATCTGAAGCGAGGTTTCTCATGCCATTAAGCTGGAACGAAATCAAATACCGTGCATTTGAATTTTCAAAACAATGGGAGCACGAAACCTCAGAAGATTCTGAGGCAAAGTCCTTTTGGGACGGTTTTTTTTATGTTTTCGGAGTTACCCGGAAACGACTAGCGAGTTTCGAAGAACCCGTAAAAAAATTTGGAGATAAACTGGGTTTTATAGACCTTTTCTGGAAAGGCGTTCTTCTTGTTGAGCACAAATCGCGAGGAAAAAGTCTCGAAAAAGCCTATACCCAGGCACTCGATTATTTTCCAGGAATTAAAGAGCGAGATCTGCCAAAATATGTCCTTGTTTCCGATTTTAGTCGGTTGCGGCTTTATAATCTCGAAGACAAAATCGAGAACGAATTCGAACTCAAAGATCTTCATAGAAACGTTGCTCTTTTTGGCTTTATTGCGGGGTACCAAACACACATATTCAAGGATCAAGATCCCGTAAATATTAAAGCAGCCGAAAGCATGGGTAGGTTACATGACCAAATGAAAGAGGTTGGCTATGAGGGCCATCCGCTCGAAGTGTACCTTGTCCGCCTTCTCTTTTGCCTTTTTTCGGAAGACACTGGCATTTTTGAACGTCAGCAGTTTCAAATTTATATAGAAGAAAGGACATGCGAAGACGGCTCTGACCTCGGCCAGCATTTAAGCACTGTTTTTCAAGTGCTAAACACTCCGATAGACAAGCGCCTGAAAAACCTTGATGAACAATTGTTCGCTTTCCCCTACGTAAACGGAAAGCTTTTTGAAGAACTTTTGCCAACTGCTGGATTTGACAGCGTGATGAGGCAGACACTTTTAGATTGTTGTGCCCTTGACTGGAGCAGAATTTCGCCAGCTATTTTTGGTTCTCTTTTCCAATCGATAATGAATAAGGAAGCTCGACGGAACCTCGGGGCCCATTATACGAGCGAAAAAAATATTTTAAAATTGATTAAACCACTCTTCCTTGATGGTCTATGGGCTGAATTCGAAAAAATCAAAACAAATAAAAATAAGCTTTTTGATTTTCACAAAAAACTTCGAAGGTTGAAATTTATTGATCCCGCTTGTGGTTGTGGCAACTTTTTAGTCATCGCTTATCGTGAGCTTCGTTTGCTAGAACTTGCTGTTTTGCGTGCTTCAAAAGACTATAAACAACTCATATTTGATGTTCATTCTATGATACTTGTCGATGTAGATCAATTTTTTGGAATCGAAATCGGAGAGTTTCCAGCGCAACTTGCGCAAGTAGCCCTTTGGCTTATCGATCACCAGATGAACTCTATGGTTTCAGAAGAATATGGGCTTTATTTTGCTCGTATCCCACTTGTCGCGACCGGTACGATTTTCTGCGATAATGCCCTTGTTCTTGACTGGAAATCTGTTTTCCCAAGTGACAGCTTTACTTTTATAATGGGTAATCCTCCGTTTGCTGGGAAAAAAGAACAAGATAAAAAGCAAAAAGCAGACTTTGAATCGGTCTGCAAAGAAATTGACCAGAGCGGATTACTTGATTATGTTTGTGCATGGTATGTCAAAGCAGCCAATTTTATTAAAGGCACGGAGATCCGATGTGCTTTTGTTTCCACAAACTCTATTACCCAAGGTGAGCAGGTTGGGGTTTTGTGGAGCTGGATGCTTCATCAAGGGGTTAAAATTAATTTTGCTCATCGAACGTTTCAATGGAACAATGAATCGAAAGGAAAGGCAGCTGTTCATTGTGTCATAGTTGGTTTCGCCTCTTACAATATTTTTCCAAAAGTAATTTATGAATATGAAGATATCAAAGGTGACCCACATTTTATTTCAGTCAAAAATATCAATCCATATCTTGTTGATGCACCCGATATCGTTTTACGGAAAAGAACAAAACCCATTTTTGCTGTGCCGGAGATTAACAAAGGTAGTGAAGCTACGGATTACGGATTTTTATTTTTATGTCAAGATGAAAGGGACAACCTTATTAGCAAGCAACCCCAATCAGAGCGCTGGATAAAAAGGGTTTATGGTTCAGATGAATTCATAAACAATCAAATACGTTATTGCTTATGGCTCGTTGGGATATCCCCAGATGAGCTAAAATCTATGCCTTTGGTAATGGAAAGAGTTAGCAAGGTAAGTGAAGCCCGAAAAAATAGCAAAAAAAATCGAACGAAAGAGTGGGCGTCAAAACCTTATCTTTTTACTGAGAATAGGCAACCCGAAACTCGATACCTGGCAATTCCGAAAGTGTCCTCGGAACGAAGAAATTATTTACCTATCGGCTATCTTGATGCTGATGATATTGCCACCGGAAGTTTACAAGTTGTGCCAAATGCCAGCCTTTTTCACTTCGGTGTTTTAAGTTCTACTATGCATATGGCATGGATGCGTCAAGTTTGTGGCCGAATGAAGAGCGATTATCAATATTCGAACAGCATTGTTTATAATAACTTTCCATGGCCTGGAACTATCTCTGACAAGAAAATTGCAAACGTTGAAAAATTTGGAAATGAGGTGCTAAAAATTCGAGCCAAGTACTCTTCCTCCTCGCTTTCCGATCTCTATGATCCTCTCTCAATGCCAACGGATTTGCTAGATGCCCACCATTCCCTTGACAAAGCTGTTGACGCTGCCTACGGTAAAACTGATTTTAAAACAGAAACTGAAAGAGTCGCGTTTTTGTTTGTTCTCCACGAAGAAATCACATCAAAGTCTGAATTAAAACGAAATTACGGTATTCAGAATGGATAAAATCTCCTCAACTCTCAACAGCTTGAACCGGTTTTTAGATTACTCGCAAATACAGACCGCGGTCTAACGGGAAGCGGAATCTCTCATATTCTTAGCGAAATGTCAGTTGGAGGTCGTTTATCCTGATTTAATAAGGGTTCCAATTTTTGTTAAGGTCACTACTGCTTTCAATATAGCACCTTTTTTCGAGATAACGTATTGTTGAGTCTTGCCACATTGTCACATTTGTGAGATGATTAGAGCATCGGGAGGTAGAAATATGTCTGGAACAAGGGAGCGCCTCAGTATTGATGTAACGCCTGAAGAAAGACGCCGAGTTAAAGCGGTGGCGGCTCTTTCAGGGAAGAGTGTCCGTGATTTTGTCCTAGAATCTATTCGAGAAAAAATTTCCAGGGAAGTTGAGGATCGAGAGCTTGATGCATTGATGAGCTATCCATGCTCAGCACTTGAAGAACTTTGGAATAATGATCAAGACGCCATCTATGACGAAAATTAAGCGCGGGGATGTAGTTCTTGTCGAAGTTGTCTTTTCGAGTGGATTTGGAATTAAATTGCGCCCCGCTTTAGTTTTAAGCGATAACGAATACAACAAGTTCCGAAATGAAGTTATTGTTTCAGGCATTACCAGCAACATTAAGCTAATTCACAAAGGAGATACGGAGATAATAAGATGGGAAAAAGCTGGTTTAAAAGTCCCTTCGATGGCTACTGCTGTGCTTCAAACTGTAAAAAAAGATAGAATCCAAAAGAGCTTGGGGCAAATAGAGAAAGATGATTTTGAAAGAATAGAGGAAAACATCTCCAAAGTTCTAGGTTTTTCAGTATTATAATAGAATCTGCTTTCTATTGTTTGTTTTCGCGAGTTGGTTCTTTTGCGTTTTTGAAGAATGTGATATAATGCCGTGCTTGTCTAATATTGGTGTTCGATTTGGAAATACTGCCAGAAAATTATGGAGAATGAAAATGTCAATACAACTGTATAATACCATGTCCAGAAAGAAAGAGGAATTTAAACCTATTGTGCCCGGGCATGTTGGAATATATGTCTGCGGACCTACTGTTTATGGCCCTCCTCACCTGGGACATGCAAAGAGTTATATTTCTTTTGATGTTCTCGTTAAGCATTTCCGAACAAGAGGTTATAAGGTCAGATATGTTCAGAATATTACTGACGTCGGACACCTGACTGACGATGCTGATGCCGGTGAAGACAAGATACAGAAACAGGCAAAAATTGACCGTGTACATCCTTATGAAATTGTTGACAGATGGATGTTTCAATATTTCCGGGACATGGAAACTCTGAAGATTAACCATCCGAATTTCTATGTCAGAGCAACTCAACACATCGGAGAGCAGATCGAAGCTATCGAAAAACTTATCGAAAAGGGATATGCCTACGAGGTTAATGGTAATGTCTATTATGATATTCATAAATTTTCCTGCTACGGAAAACTATCAGGCAGAACCCTTGAAGACCAGAAAGAAAGCGGAAGAATCGAAACCAGAAGCGATAAGAGAGATCCCAGAGATTTTGCATTGTGGAAAAAAGCTGAGCCAAATCACGTATTATTCTGGAATTCGCCATGGGGTACCGGTTATCCCGGATGGCACATTGAATGCAGCGTTATGAGCATGAAATATCTCGGCGAAACTATTGATATCCACGGCGGCGGCCTCGAAAATTCTTTCCCGCACCACGAATGCGAAATTGCCCAGGCTGAATCGCTTACAGGAAAACCATTTGTAAATTACTGGGTGCATCACAATATGGTAACCGTAGACGGTGTAAAAATGGGAAAATCCCTCGGAAACTTTAAAACATGTGCAGAGCTTCTTTCGAGACATTCCCCTGAAGCTTTACGCGCATTTATTCTTTCAACACATTACCGGTCTCCGGCAAACTATACTGAAGAAGCAATTATTGCTGCGGCCACAGGCCTTAACCGTCTTTCAGCCCTTTATTCGGGAATGTCAGCAATTGTCGGGGCTTCGTCCGCTGATTCCGGAACAGTTCTTCCGGAAATTCAGGAAATGTGTTTGAAAGCTGATAAAGCTATTGGCGAAGCTATTGATGACGATCTTGATACTCCGGGCGCCATCGCATTAATATATAACTTTGTTACGGATGTGAATCGCATTTCTTCGGCAAAATCACTATCGCCGGCATCGGCTTCGGAAGTTTTGAAAATAATTACCATCTGGGGAAATGATGTCCTCGGAATTATTCCGATGCATAAAAGCACCAGTGAAAGCCATGACATCGCTCCGATAATGGATTTACTGCTCGAAATAAGAAAAGAAATGAAGATATCAAAGCGTTTTGATATCTCAGATAAGATACGTGATCGTGCAAAAGAAGCAGGAATAATCATAGAAGATACAAAAGAGGGTGTACGGTGGAGAAAAGCGTAACAGCGAAGGGAAAACTGAACTTTTCTTTTCATGTTCCATGGGCGGAATCTGAAGTCGAGAAGCTTTCCGCCCGCGCTCTTTCATACATCGGTGACAGTATTTTCGAACTTGGAATCAGATTAAGAACTCTGTCGTTTAGTTCAGAAACGGCGAGAGAAAGTCATCAGACTGCCAGTGCTGTTGTGTGTGCGTCTAAACAGGCAGAGTTTTTTTCAAGTATTATTAATGATGTTTCTCCGAAAGAAGCAGAATTGCTTAAAAGCTGGAGAAACGCAAAGCTACCAAGCCGTCCGCGTGCGGGTTTTGATAAAGTTGCATACGCAAGAAGTACGGCGTTTGAAGCATGGATTGGTTACCTCTTTCTGACCGGACAATCAGAAAGACTTGATAAATTAATTGAATGGTGTATGAATGGAGAAAAAGTTAATGGAAATGAACCGGCAGAAGAGTGATACAGTAAAAAAGACAGAACCGCGCAGCAGCGAAAGTAAAAATCCGGCAAAACAAGGAAAGTTTTCTGGTCATGAAAAGCCTTCCAATCGTGAAAAGCTTCCAGATCATGAAAAACCTGTTGATCACGAAAAACCCACCAATCGTGATAAAACTTCCGATTATAAAAAACCTTACGGTCATGGAAAGCCTTCCGCTTATGCGAAGCCTTTCAAACAGGTAGCCAGTAAAACTGAGGGCCAAATTTGGGTAAGAGGGCGCCATGAAGTTTTTCATGCATTGAAATCTGATCAGAAAATTTCGTGTGTATATCTTGCTGAAAACGCTTCAGGTGGTTTGATTGATGACATCAGAACCCTTGCAGCACAGAAGAATTCCAAATTGGAATTTCTTCCTTCAACTGCACTTGATGGCAAATGTGGTGGAAAATGCCAGGGATGTGCCTGTCTGATTCGGGAATTTACATATAGTGATCTTTCTTCTTTTTTAGAGAAAGAATCAGGGAATGAAAAAAGTGTTATTTGCGCTTTGAATTGCGTTGAAGATCCAAGAAATCTCGGGGCAATAATAAGAACTGCCGAAGCAGCAGGTATAAAGGGAATAGTAATTCCCGAGAGACGCTCTGCGGAAGTTACTGAATGGGCTGTTTCGACATCTCAGGGTGCGGCTTTTTATCTGCCGGTGGTGCAGGTGAAAAATCTGAGTGATGCCCTTTTAAAGATGAAAGAAGCAGGATATCAGGTAACCGGGTTATGTGAAAAATCTGAGAAACGTTATGATCAGGTTGAGTATCCTTCGAAGGTAGTACTTGTTGCCGGTGGAGAAAACGCTGGATTGGGTGAAAAGATTCGTGGAATATGCGACCAGACTATTTCTATTCCAATGCTGGGTAAAACACCTTCACTTAACGTTTCAGTAAGCGTTGCAGTTGCATTGTACGAGATACAGCGAAAATCGAATTTTGGATAATCTGCATAATCAATCGTGAAAGTTTATGTAAAAGCCCGTCTAAGCGGGCTTTTGCTGATTTAGAAGACAAGAAATTAATAAACTGGCGTGAAATTTTATTTTACAGTTCTCTGAAAAAACTAAACAAAAGTGCACGGAAAATAAGTGCGAAAGAATGTCTGTAGAAGCCATTTTATAAGGTATTAAAAAAATGAATGTTTAGAAAAATGAAAAAAAAAGAAAAAATAGTTGACATAATGACACACTTCGCTTATAATAGGCCCTACCATTGCAGTACAGTTCGTTGAATTAAGTTTTTTGCCGACGTAGCTCAATTGGCAGAGCAGCTGACTTGTAATCAGCAGGTTGCGGGTTCGAGTCCCATCGTCGGCTTGAGATTTAATGTTTTCTGGAGAGGTGCCCGAGCGGCTAATGGGGGCAGACTGTAAATCTGTTGGCTAGCGCCTACGGTGGTTCGAATCCATCCCTCTCCACTGTGTTTGCCCGTGTAGCTCAGTCGGTAGAGCACTTGCATGGTAAGCAAGAGGTCACCAGTTCAACCCTGGTCGCGGGCTTTTATTATTTATCTGTTAATAATTATCAGGAGGCCCACATGGCTAAGGAATCTTTTGTTAGAACTAAGCCGCACGTTAACGTTGGTACAATCGGTCACATCGACCATGGAAAGACTACTTTGACATCGGCCATTACGCTTTCAGCCGCCAAGGCTGGACGCGGAAAAGCATTGGCTTATGATCAAATTGACTCCGCACCCGAAGAAAAAGCACGCGGAATTACAATCAATACATGTCACGTTGAGTATGAGTCAGAAAAGCGTCACTATGCCCATGTGGATTGTCCGGGACACGCAGATTATATCAAGAACATGATTACTGGCGCCGCCCAGATGGACGGAGCAGTTCTCGTCGTTTCAGCTGCTGACGGCCCAATGCCACAGACAAAAGAACACGTCCTTCTCGCAAGACAGGTCGGCGTTCCTTATATCGTCGTATTTCTTAACAAGTGCGACATGGTTGATGATCCTGAACTTCTTGAACTCGTAGAACTCGAAGTCCGCGATCTTCTTAATAAGTATGAATTCCCTGGCGACAAGACACCGATCGTACGCGGAAGTGCCTTGAGAGCTATGGAAGCTGGTGGAGAAGGCCCGGCTGCTGATTGTATTCTCCAGCTGCTGAAGACTCTTGATGAGTATATTCCTGAGCCACAGAGAGCTCTTGATAAGCCTTTCCTTCTTCCAATTGAAGACGTTTTCACAATCACAGGTCGCGGAACTGTTGTTACCGGCCGTGTTGAACGCGGAATCGTAAAAGTTGGTGAGCCACTTGAACTCGTCGGTTTGATGGACGCTCCAAAGCCAACCGTCTGCACAGGCGTTGAAATGTTCAGAAAGCTTCTTGATTCAGGTCAGGCAGGCGATAACGTTGGTGTTCTTCTTCGTGGTATTGATAAGAACGATGTTGAACGTGGAATGGTCCTTGCTAAACCCAAGAGCATTAATCCACATAAGAGATTCAGAGGTTCTGTCTATATTCTTTCAAAAGAAGAAGGCGGACGCCACACCCCATTTTTCACCGGATATCGCCCACAGTTCTATTTCAGAACCACTGACGTTACTGGTGTAGCAACTCTTCCAGAAGGCAGAGAAATGGTTATGCCCGGCGATCGCGTCGAATTGATCTGCGAATTGATCACTCCGATTGCCTGCGAAAAAGAACTCAGATTTGCTATTCGTGAAGGTGGCCACACCGTTGGCGCCGGAGTAGTAATTGAGATTCTTCCCGAAAAAGAGTAATTAACACGGGGGAGCTGAAAGGCTCCCCTTAGTTTCGAAGAAACTATCTCTGCGAAATCTGGAGGTGTTGTATGAGAGAGCAGATTAACCTGGTTTGCACTGTGTGTAAACGAAAAAATTATACTACAATGAAAAACAAGAGAAATGATCCTGACAGGATTGAGCTGAAAAAGTATTGTTCTTTTGATAAGAAACATACTGCTCATAAAGAAGGGAAGTAATTTCCTAGGCCAGTAGCTCAATTGGTAGAGCACCGGTCTCCAAAACCGGGGGTTGGGGGTTCGATTCCCTCCTGGCCTGCTGAGTCCCAAATGGAAAATGTGGGGAGCGCATGGAAAAGCTAAGAATATTTTATAAAGATTTAACAAAATACTTGAGTGACGTGTGGAACGAGGTTCGTCCAGATAAAGGCCGAGTTGTTTGGCCAACACTGGAAATGATCAAGCAGGCGACGTGGGTTGTCGTTTTTTCGTCTATTGGCATAGGTGTCTTTATCGGCGCTATGGACGTTGTTTTATCAGAGATATTCAAGCTGATTGTCAGCGGAAGGGTTTAGAGGCGTTCCCGTGTCGATTGATATTTCAAAAGCGAAGTGGTACGTAGTTCATACCCATTCAGGCTCAGAATACAAGGTTAAAAAAAATCTTGAACACCGGGCCGACTTGCTGGGCAAGAAGGATCGCATATTCAAAGTGCTTGTTCCAACTGAAAATCAGGAACGGGTACAAGACGGAGAGCGTGTTACTCAGACTCGCAAAATTTATCCGGGTTATGTGCTTGTCCAGATGGACATGGATGACGACACATGGACTGTGGTGAAGAACACACCTGGGGTAACCGGGTTTGTTGGATTGGGTGATAAACCTACTCCGCTTCACGACAGAGAAGTTCAGAACGTTCTGAGAGTGGCTGGCCTCGGTCCGCAACGCTCAGCAGCTATGACACCGCTGGGCTTCACAGAAGGTCAGACCGTTAAGATAGTTGACGGGCCATTCACAGATTTCATTGGTGTCATTAAGGAAATTAATCAGGAAAAGCGAAAAGCCAAAGTTTTGGTTTTCATTTTTGGACGTGATACGGCTATTGAAGTTGATCTTATTCAACTTGAAGAAGCCTAGACAGGAGATTTACCATGGCAAAGAAGATCACCGCATTTGTTAAGTTACAGGTTCCCGCTGGAAAAGCAAATCCGGCACCCCCGATTGGTCCGGCACTTGGTCAGCACGGTGTCAACATCATGGATTTCTGCAAAACCTTCAACGCAAGAACTCAAAAAGAAGGCGATGCAATTATTCCAGTTGTTATCACAGTTTACAGTGACCGTTCCTACACCTTTATCACAAAGACCCCTCCGGTTGCTTTCCTCCTGAAAAAAGCTGCAAAGATTGAAAAGGGTTCCCCTACAACTGGCAGAACAAAACAGGGAAAAGTCAATGCTGCCCAGATTAAAGAAATCGCACAGAAGAAAATGTCCGATTTAACCGCTGGAAGCCTTGAAGCAGCTATGAGCATGGTTCGTGGCACAGCCCGAAGCATGGGTATGGAAGTTGAAGGATAATATTTTTTCGCAGTTATATCTTTGAAGAAAGGAGGATATGCAAAATGCCGAAACACTCCAAGCGTTTCAATAAACTGGTTGCCGAACATTCAACATCAAAGCTTTACACTTCTACGGAGGTATTTGATCACCTCAAAGCTTGCAGCAATGCAAAATTTGACGAGACCATTGATGTCGCAATCAGAACCTGCCTTGATCCGAAGTACGCAGATCAGCAGTTAAGAAACAGTGTTGTACTTCCCCACGGAATTGGTAAAACAACCCGTGTTGTAGTTTTCGCTTCTGGCGAAAAAGCCAAAGAAGCCGAAGCAGCTGGAGCAGACTTCGTAGGTGCCCAGGATTTGGTCACCAAGATCGAAGGAGGCTGGACTGATTTTGATGCAGCCGTTGCAACCCCGGATATGATGAAATTCGTCGGAAAACTTGGCCGAATACTTGGTCCCAGAAACCTTATGCCTAACCCAAAAGTTGGCACGGTTACCATGGACATCGGTAAAGTCGTACAGGAATTGAAATCCGGTAAAGTTCAATATCGCGTCGAAAAAGCCGGCATAATCCATTCGATTATCGGAAAAGCTTCATTTGGACCTAAAAAGCTTTCTGAAAACTTTGCCTGTTTGTTTTCAGCAATTCTGAAAGCAAAACCATCAGGAGCAAAGGGAACTTATATCAAGGGAATTACCATCAGTTCGACCATGGGCCCAGGCTTCATGATTGATGAAAATCTCGCTCGCACTGAGGTAGAAAAAGCTTCGATATAATTCCAATATAAAAGCTAATCATGGTCAGAGAACGCAGGTCGTAAGTTAAAAAGCACATAGCTTGCCTGCATAGACCGAAAGAAGCAGTAATAGAGAAAACTTTCGGCTATAATACCGAAAGTTTTTTTTTGTTAAATCTCAAAAGGAGGTGAGTTCTATGGTCGATCATTCTGGAAAAAATAAGTACATGGCCGAGTATACTGAGAAGATAGATAGGGCAAAAGTTCTTGTTCTTTCGAATTGTGAAGGCGTCACTGTTGAAGAAATGAATCTTCTTCGCAAGAACATTCGCAATGTCGGCGACGAGACACGTGTTGTTAAAAATACACTTGTAAGCCGCATTATGAAGAATCATAAGCATGAGGCTGTTTGTAAGCATCTGTCAGGTATGACACTCTTGACTTTTGGTTATTCTGATCCGGTAGCACCGGTGAAGGTTTTGTTTGATTTCGCTGACAAAACCAAAGCTTTCAAGTTTAAATGTGGATTATTGGGTGATAAAGTACTGAGCGTCAGCGATCTTGAGAAACTTTCAAAATTGCCCTCACGCGAAATCATTCTTTCTCAGATGCTTTCTGTTATGCAGGGACCAATGCGCAATTTCGTATCTGTCGTTCAGGGTCCGATCCGCAAATTGGCTTATGCACTTCAGGCAATCAAAGACAAAAAGGCTTCATCAGAGCCTCAGGCAGCATAAACTGCTTTATTCTTGTACATAAACGGATTGGAATCATTGTTATTCCGATCAAGTATTTCAAATACGTAAAAAATTATTAAGGAGATATTACCAATGACTAAAGATCAAATTATGGAAACAATCGAAAAGATGACTGTTCTTGAACTTTCTGAACTCGTTAAGGCTCTCGAGGACAAATTTGGCGTAACAGCAGCAGCTCCAATGGCAATGATGGCAGCAGCAGCCCCGGCAGCAGCAGCTGTTGAAAAAACTGAATTTGATGTCGTTCTCGAAAATTCAGGCGCTAACAAAATCAACGTAATCAAAGTCGTTCGCGAATTGACCGGCCTTGGACTCAAAGAAGCCAAGGATCTTGTTGATGGCGCACCGAAAGTCGTAAAAGATGCAATGCCAAAAGCTGACGCTGAAGGCATGAAGAAGAAACTCGAAGAAGCCGGCGCAAAGGTTTCCTTGAAGTAATTCTTTGATAAACTTGTATAATAAAAAAAGCCCCTTTCGGGGCTTTTTTTATTATACATTCTGAAATGTTTCAACTTCAGACTTCCTGACCCGTGAAGAATTAGGGTTGGCACTTTTTCGTTGTTATTGAGGACAAGGGTGAGGATCGCGGAGAACTGAATGGATAAGATAGATATTACCATTGGCGGCGGCGGAGTAATAGGGCTTGCTGTTGCCTATTTGCTAAGTTTACATTTACCAGATCGAAGTATTCTTCTAATCGAGAAAAACCATAAATATGGACAGGAAACAAGCAGTCATAACAGTGAAGTAATCCACTCCGGAATTTACTATCCGAAAGATTCTCTTAAAGCCCGCCTGTGTGTTGAAGGGTTAAGAGCTCTTTATGATTTCTGCAAGAAATTTCAAATTCCGTATCGGCGGACAGGAAAATTAATTGTTGCACTTGATAATTCTGAAATTCCAGCTCTTGAAAATTTTTATCAGAAGGGAATTTCTAATAACGCGCCAGATTTAGAAATCATCGGCAGGAACGAAGTAAGAAAGCTTGAACCATGCGTTAAAGGCATTGCTGCAATATATTCCCCTTCAACTGGAATTATTGATTCCCATTCCCTTATGTCCTGCTTTCATAATCAGGCAAAGATGCGGAATGTAATGTTTGTTTTCGGGCGTGAAATTAATTATCTTAACAAATCACCTGAAGGATATACAGTTGGCGTTACTGGTGAAGATTTTAAGATCTTGTCCAGGGTCTTCATAAATGCTTCAGGTCTTGGTACAGATTATATTCAGAATCTTCTCGGAATTGACCCTTTGAAGAATAACAGCAAACTCAGATTGTGTAAAGGCTCGTATTTTTCATATCAGGGGAAATCGCCTGTTAATATGCTGGTATATCCATTACCACATGAAGGGCTCTCCGGATTAGGTGTTCATGCAACGGTTGATCTTTCAGGGCGTTTACGTTTCGGTCCAGATGTTGAATTTGTTGATTCTGTGAATTATAATGTTGATGTGGGGAAAGCGGTAAACTTTTTCAATTCAGCCGCGAAAATGATAGACGGATTGGAATTGCATCGATTTCAACCTGATCTAGCAGGAATAAGACCTAAATTGTGTGGTACAGGTATTCGAGATTTTATGATTATCCACGAGGCTGCATCAGGACTTGAGGGTTTTATTAATCTTACTGGAATAGAATCCCCAGGACTCACTTCATGTCTTTCCATTGCAGAAATGGTTCGAAAAATGGTATATGAATATTTGTTTTAATTGGATAAAAGGATTATTTTAGATGAAACGTGTTTCGGGAATAACTTCTATTCCTCTGCAGTGGCTTATTCTTCTTTCTTCGGTAGCGACTTTTCTCATCTTTACAGGCATTTTCTATTATGGTCATGAAGCTGACCGTATAACCGAGGAGAAATTTCTTGAGTTGACTACCATTGCACAGCTTAAAGTTGATTCTATTCAGGAATGGCGAAAACAAAAGCTTGCAGATATACACAGGGCGGCAGTTGGTCCTCTGGTACGAATGGAAATTGAGCGATTAATTCTGGAACCAGCGAATCAATCTGCAGTAGATCAGCTTAAAGTTCAGTTGAGTATTAATAGAAAAGGCACTGTTTACGAAGATGCGTTCTTTTTGGATAAGTCAGGTAAGATTCTTCTCTCCGATAATGCTGATACTTTTGTTGGTAAGGTTACCCTGAAGGCATTCGAAGATGCTGTTAAGGGATGTACAAGTCTTCTGAGCGATCTTTTTTTAGCCCCTGACGGCAATATCTATATAGACGTACTGGAGCCAATTCAGAATAACAGCGGAGAAATTATTGCAGTTGTTGTTTTGCGGAGTCATGCTGCTGAATTCCTGTTTCCTTTAATTCAGAAATGGCCAACTCCAAGCAGAACGGGTGAAACCCTTCTTGTAAGCCGCGATGGTGATTCAGTAGTATTTCTGAATGAGTTGAGACACAGAAAAAACACGGCTCTTAATCTGAAATTTCCCCTTACTCAACTCGATCTTCCGGCGGTTCAAGCTGTCATCGGTAATTACGGCCGGTTTATTGGTCTTGACTATCGGGAAGTAGAAGTATTGTCTGTTTCAAAATTAATATCTCAATCAAACTGGTCAATTGTTTCTAAAATGGATACCAGCGAGATTCTGGCAGAGGTAAAATACCGCGCATGGGTTACTGCTATTATTATTTTTCTTCTTATACTTATTTCATCTGTATTGGTTATCAGTTTATATCGAAAAAGTCAGGAAGAAAAGGTAAAAAAGATTGAGGCAATACACCGTGCGCTAGTAGAAAATATTCCACAGAGGATATTTCTGAAAGACAGGGATCATAAATATCTGTTTGTTAATGCTAATTACTCTGCTGATTTTGGCCTTTCCCCCGCTGATTTTGTTGGTAAGGACGACTATTCTTTTTATCCACGGGAACTTGCTGATAAATATCGTGCTGATGATAACGCAGTTATTTCTTCGGGAACTATAATTGATCTTGAGGAAAGCTATGTTGCCAATGAAAGATCGTATTGGATTCATACCATCAAAACGCCAATAAGAAATGACAGGGGTGAAATTGTTGCTGTGATGGGTTTGTTTAATGACATAACAGATCGCAAAAAAGCAGAGGAAGAGAAAGAAAAACTCAATGAGAAACTGCTACAGTCTCAGAAAATGGAATCTGTGGGGCGATTGGCAGGGGGTGTGGCTCATGACTTCAATAACATGCTCAGCGTAATTATTGGTTATACAGAATTAATTATTGAAAAAAGTGGTCCTGATAATACTATGAACCATGATCTTGAAGAAATTCTGAAAGCCGCGAGGCGTTCAGCAGATATTACCAGTCAGTTACTGGCTTTTTCACGACAGCAAACCATTTCTCCCAAGCCGATTGATTTAAATGAGGCTGTAAACGGGATGCTCAATATGCTGCAACGGTTGATCGGAGAAAACATCAAACTTGTCTGGCATCCCGAGCCTGACTTGTGGACAGTTAAGATAGATTCTGCACAACTCGACCAGGTTTTGACAAACCTTTGTGTGAACGCCCGTGATGCTATAGCTGATGTTGGGCATATCACAATTGAAACGGGCAGAAAAATATTTGACGAATCTTCTTGTGGCAATCTGATCAGTTGTATTCCAGGTGATTTTGTCATGCTGTCTGTAAGTGATGATGGTTGTGGTATTGATCGGGAAACACAGATGCATTTATTTGAGCCATTCTTTACTACCAAGGCATTGGGCAAAGGCACAGGTTTGGGTTTGGCAACTGTCTACGGTATTGTCAAACAAAACGGGGGTTTTGTAAATGTTTACAGTGAGCCGGGTCAGGGCGCAACTTTCAGAATTTATCTGCCACGATATACTGCTCTGGAGACAGATTTACTTGAAAATAAAGATAATGTGATTCAATCTATTGTACAAGTAGGTGAAACTATTCTTCTGGTAGAAGATGATGAAATGATTTTGAAACTGACAAAAACAATGCTTGAAGATCTTGGCTATGTTGTTGTTGCTGCCGGGACTCCAAGTGAAGCCATAGGTCTTGCTTCCATGCACTCCGGCAACATTCATCTGCTTATTACCGACGTAGTCATGCCTGAGATAAACGGTCGTGATTTGGCAAAGCAGATTCAAAAAAGTTTTCCCAAGCTTAAGGTCTTGTTCATGTCAGGGTACACGGCGAACGTAATTGTTAATAGAGGTGTGTTGTACGAAGGCGTGAATTTCATTCAGAAGCCATTTTCGAAAAAAGATCTGGCAGACAAGACCAGAGAAGCGTTGAGCAAATAGAGGAACAAGGATGACATCAAAGGAAATTATACTGAAATTCTGGCAGCTCATGGATTCGAACAATTTTGAATCTGTTCAGGAAGTCCTTTCTGATAATTTTGTTCTTGACTGGCCGCAATCAGGGGAACGAGTTCATGGCTTGCAGAATTTTGCACGTATTAATTCCGAGTATCCTTCTCATGGCCCCTGGCATTTTACTATTAATAGAATTGTGGCGGGTGACAGTGATGCAGTTTCGGATGTAAGCGTTACCGATGGTGTTCAACATGCCCGGGCTTTGTCCTTCTTCACAATTTCTGCTGGAAAAATCACTGGAATCGTTGAATTCTGGCCGGAACCATATAAAGCTCACTCAGACCGTTCGCATCTTGTTGAACAGCTTGAAAATGGCTTTGGCACCAATAAATAAAGACAGGGTTCATGCAAGCCGATGGTATTATGCTGCCGCTGGCTTTGCTTTTCTTTCTCTTGCAATACTTGCGTGGGTTGCATTTCAGGCAATAGGAATACAAGCTTTTGAAGAAGCGGAAAAGCAGACTGAGCGTGCTGCGGAGCGTGTTCATGAAGCTCTGAAGGCTATTGTCGGTTCCGCTCATTTGGTGTTTTCAAACACACCGAAAATCAAAATTTCACGTGATACTTCGCTGCTTCAGGATGCCAGACCTTTTCCCGTAGATGAAGAGAAGGAAATTCTTTTGAAAGCAGCTATTTCAAAAGATTCTGCTGAAAATATTTACTGGGAATCGTTAATAAACGCCGAAATTGATCGTCGTCCATTCTGGACATGTCTGCTGATAAATATTGCCTGGGAAAAAAGTCAGATTCAGGAAATGGAAAACAGGCTGATCAAATATATTGATAAAGGTCTTGATCTTAGGCTTGGAAGCGGATTTTCCCTGAAGTCACTAATGATTCTGAAATGCTGCGAACGGTTGATCAGAATCGGAAAAATCGACAATGCACTGAAGTTGCTTATTAAAGCAGGTGAACAGCCTCAGCCGCTTCAGTCTCAGGAGGATTTGCAAAAAGACTCCGGAACCATTATAAAATCTGAAATTTCTCCATGGTACAGGGCTATATTGTATGTCTGGTATTCCGGACGGTTCGACATAAACTCTTCAAAGGAACTCTGGCCTCCATTTTCATATTACAGCGGAGGGCAGAGATTTATTATTCCATGGCCAATTGCGCAGGACAGGCTGGTTGCAGCAGCAGAAAAAAGCGCGGGGGCTGACTTCAGAGTCAGTTTTGTACCGGCAGATTTTTCAGGCGCAGCAAATGTTCCTGAGAATCCGGAAATCGGCGTTAAAGTTGTACGGATTGGTACATCGGGAAGCGGACGAAAAATATTCTGGCTGCTCATTCTTGGATTTGCCCTTGCAATCGGATTAACTGGTTTTTCAGTTCTTCTGGTTGCTATTGTGAATCGTGAGCAGGAAAAAAATGTATTTAAAGAGCAGGAATGGTTTTACCGGCAGGCTGCTCACGATCTGAAAACTCCTCTTGCATCATTAAGAGCTATGGTTGAAACTCTTCAGCTTGGAAGAATTTCTTCAAAAGAGCAGGAGAGACGATATTTTTCCCGGATTATTTCAGAACTGGACAGATCACTGGAAATGGTTGATTCAATGCTGATGATTGCACGCATCAGAGGTGGTTTTCTGACTCTGCATCCGAAAGAGATTGATCTGAAAACTCAGATTGACTTGCTTATTGAGCGTTTCAAACCACGACTTGAATCGTGGAAAATTATTGTAGATATTAAAGCAGATCTTTACATTTTTGCAGATCAGGATGTTTTTGAAAGAGTTTTTGTAAATCTGATAGAAAATGTCCTGCGCCATGCTGCTGATGGAAGAACTCTTGAGATTAAAGCGCGATTTCTGCCTGAGGAAGAAAATACCGAGATAACAGTAAGCGATAATGGTCCGGGGTTTTTGAAAGTTACGGAGTCGCTTCGGAAAAGTATCGGACTTTCACTTGTGCAGGCATCTCTGGAGGCGCATAAATCCGTTTTCAGGATTGAAAACCGCCAGGGAGGAGGCGCTTCGGTAATCACTCAATGGAATCTGAATAGAGGCAGCAATTACCCATTAAGCTCGAAACGATTATAAATAATGGTATTCAAATAAGAGTATTTTGATAAAAAATTGCCAGAAAAAAGGAAGATAAAATGCCCAGAATACTTATTATCGAAGATGAAACCGGTGTCAGGGAAACAATTCGAGATAATTTTCAGTTTGATGGATATGAAACAATAGAGGCTGGTAGACTTTCCGAAGCTGAATCTCATTTTCCTGATTCGGGTGTCGATATTGTACTACTTGACATGAATCTTCCCGACGGCGATGGCGGAACATTCCTCACCAGACTGCGCGCGAAGGGAATCTGGACTCCGGTAGTTATCTGTACTGTAAAAGACCGCGAAATTGATGTTATAAGGGCGCTTGATGCCGGAGCTGATGATTATGTCACGAAACCATTCCGGATAAGAGAACTTCTTGCCCGTGTCAGAGGCGTTTTAAGAAGAGGTGGTACAAAACCAGTGGCGTCTGACAAAATTCTGATCGGAGAATGCAGCGTAAATTTCAGGTCACGCGAAATAGAACGTTCAGGAAAAGCTTTTACTCTGACAGTAACAGAATGGTCTATTCTCGAATATCTGTTTGTAAATAGAAATATCGTGATTTCCCGGGATCAATTGATTGAAAAAATCTGGGGATTTGACGAACTGGAAGATTCAAGAGCTATTGATGCACATATTGCACGTCTCAGGAAAAAGATTGGTGACATGGACCCGCCCAGATTCATTGTAACAATAAGAGGACTTGGACTTAAATTAGTTGTTTAAATACGGGGTCAACGTCATCTCGAACGAATGTGAGATATCTGATATATATAAAAAGGCATAGAAACGTTCCGGTTTTCAGATTAAGAACCCTCGCCCCTACCTTCTCCCACACAGCAGCGTGGAGGGGAGAAAATAGGAACATTTAGAATATTTCAATGCGCATTGATATAAGCGAGATTTCTCCCTTCGGTCGAAATGACATAGTAGAAAGGCAGGTTTGCATTACTTAGTGAGCAATTACAAATGATTTGAAAAAAGTTACACATTTGTTACATTTCGGCAATTTGATTGATACATTCGTAAGCGACAATAATAATATACCAATTTTTTCAACAGGAGGAAAATATGTATAAAAAGTTTATTTTACTTGTACTGGCTTTTTCTGTTATATCGTCTGTTTACGGGCAATCAGAAAATCTTACCGCAAAAGACCTTGAGAGGGCTGTTTCCATGTTATGGCTTGAAGGGGAAAAATCATCTGCCGCTTTGGTTCTTGAAAAGATTGCTTCATCCGGTAACGCAGAAATATCATGTGAAGCTGGTTTTCATCTGGCGTGTCTTGATCTGATGAATAATAACCGCATTTCAGCGCAAAATCGGCTTGAGGTGATTAAAAAACAGGCTGTTGGCTCAAGGCAGAAAGAAAAAGTCGAATCACTTAAGAGATTGATTTTTGGCGGCAATACTTCTTCAGAAACAATCAATATTGATTTTCAAGACACCATGATCAGTGACATATTGCGGCAGATGGCATCAGCAGCAGGAAAATCTATAGTTGTAGATTCATCAATTCCACGAAATTGTGTTACAATGAGCCTTCAGTCTGTGGATTTCGACGAAGCTCTGAAAATTCTTTCCAGAGTGGCAAAATTTGATATCAGAAAAAGTGGAGACATCTATATCGTTGTTCCGCAGGAAATTTCCGGAGAATCAATATCGGGCGATCCAAAGAATATCAGTTGCGACTTTCAGAATATTGATTTGCGAACGGCGTTGAAGTTTATTGCTGAAAAAGCTGGAATTAACATGGTATTACATAGAAATGTCGGAGGAACTGTCAGTATAAATCTTAAAGATATTGATCCAGGCGAAGCTTTGAGACTGATTGCAAAATCAAACGACCTGTATATTGAAAAAGAGGACAAGGTTTTTCTTGTTATGAAACTTTCTGATATGCCGTTAGTTACTGGAAGAAAAGATAAGACAACCTTCCAGCCGAAGTTTATGGAACTGCGTGATGCCATGGAGCTTGTACAAAGAGAAAAAATTAATGGTGTTCAGATTGAAGAGAGGGAAAATAATTCCATTGGCTTATTTGGCGAACCGTCAGCTGTAGAGAAAGCACGTGATCTGCTTGAAAAAATGGATAAACCTCATAAACCGCTTAATATTTCCACAAAAATATGGGAAATAGGAACAGGAACGGTTTCGATCGAAGATTTCAAAAAGATGTCAGAATCGGAAAGACTAAAAGTTGCTAAGTTGATTGCGTCCCCGCGAATAATTACTCTTCCGGGGCGTGAGGCATCAATTGAAATCAAGCAGGATGGACCTGGAAGGGAAAATGGTCTTGGAAATGTTAAAATCAAGCTTTTTCCAAGATTGGTTAATGAAAATGCAGTTCAATTTGATTTTGACTGCAAGCTGTTAACGCACGTAAATGAAGATAATCGCAGCAAAGATCGAGTCAGAAGCTTCATGTCCAGTCTTGTTGCAACTCTCGATCAGCCAGTTTTTTTCTCGGTCCAGGGCGGTACAATTCTTGAAGTGTTAACAAAAAATGCTGATTGATTGTTCTGAAGCTGATTTAAAATAAGTCGCTTCTCATTGATAAATAGCTGTTTCTTACTCGTAGGGGCGCGATTTATCGCGCCCGCCTGAACATAATTTAGATGGAGGCTTTTTCTTGATCTGTAAAATAAAAAAACATCTGTTCCTATTCTGCAAAATCCTGTTAGGACTTACAATCTTTCTGGGAATAATACTCGTATATTTTATACATTCAGCTTTTGTTGTACCAACATCCAGATTGGGAATGGACAGATATTATCCTGAAATGCCGCCCGATGAAAAGCACCATTATCTGACATTGCCAATTGATCATAATGATAAGAGCCGAGGACAATTCAAGGGTTTTTACATTTTAAGTCCGAATTTTCGAATTGGTGATGAGGTGATTTTCTTTTTGACTGACGGGCAGATGGAATTAGTTGATACTGAGCCGTATTTTCCACTTTTTGAAAATCTCCTGCCTGAACTTTCTTACGTTCTGATTTTTGTGCGTGGACAATCTCCAACACTTTTTCCTGAGGTTTATCGAAAAGATGGAGGGATTAACTATAAAGAAGCTTTGAATCTTTACGGTTCTGATCAGCAGATTGAGGATATTGAAGCTGTTCGGGCAGACATGTTGAAGAAAGGCATGATCCATTCAGATGGAAAAATTATGTTATTGGGTGCCTCGGGGGCCGGAGTGCTTGCGCAACAGTACATTTCAAAATATGGCCGGAACGTTTCAAAGGCTATTCTTGAGGTGACGGGGGCTCCGGACCTTTCCACTCTCAATAAAATCAGCTATAGCCGCGATCTTGAAAATTATGACTCATCAGTATTTCGTGAGTATGAACAGGTTGTTGAGAAGAAAAGAGCCAATTCGGCAGAACTGTCATATTTGTTGTACAATCTTGCCAGAATCAGTATCGATGGCCCGGCAAAACAATTACAGATGTTACAGGACTTGAATGCCGGAAAAAGTATGGATTACTGGAAATTCTGGTTTAATCCGCAGTGCAATCTGATGATCTGTAAGAATTTGCTGTCCCTGCCAACAGGAGTTGCTGCTAAAGTAAGATGGTGGGAGCTGGTTGGAGGAGAGTTAAGAAGATATTCAAAAGCCGGCCGGAAACCGATAAATCTGCTATACGAATTTTCACTGGAAGTTCTTGCAGAATTTATTTCCGGCGGAGATTCCGGTGAAATAGAAAGTAAGTGTTTTCGCATTGAACGAGCTTCTTATGAAGGTGAAATCCTTATCATTTCAGGGAATGAGGATGTTGTGTTTTCGCCTGAAATCGGAAGAATTCTCTCGAAGGAATATAAAAATTCGAAATTGGCTTCAATAAAAGATGGACATAGAATGCTTGTAAGCAAGGAATATTTAAAACAATTGCGAAAAACTTTCTTTCTGGGCGGTTTCAGATCAGGAGATTTTCTGAATGCTTACAGGAATGAAAAACAGCTAAATAAAGAATGACCCCTAATACTCTTTCCAATTTTGGAGATCTCTCCTAACGGTCGAGATGACAACGAATAACGCTTTTGCTTCATGACCTTCGCGTAAGAAATTTTTTAGCCCGCCCAGAGGGCGTTAATTTATTGAAAAGTGTGTCATCAAATAGTATTATGAAGATGATCAGTTATATGTTACGCTCATTGAAGAATTTCATGTTTTTACAGAATAGTGAAATTTGCGTTATTTTTGAAAACAACAGGAACGCATTAATGCTCTTTTACTTAATTCTAAGTATAGCAAATCTTAATTAAGGGGGCATTTATGAGATCTCTCACATTTGTTCGGGATGACAGCCGGACTCAAAGGTAATTTGTCAATTTGTCCCCTTATTTAATATTTTGCGTAACAAGTAAGAATTAAAAAAATAGTTGAAGAATAATTATAAATTAATACAGGATAATGCTCATGAAAGCCAGAAAGTTATGTGGATTGTTGTTGGCAGTCATAATTCTTTTTTCAGCAGAGAGTTCGGCTGAAAAAAATCCTTTCTCCGATAAGACGATTGCAATATCGCCGACTGTTGTTTCCACAGCCAGAGATAGCAAGGATACAGGCTTCTGGGATTCCTTTATTAAAAATGCCAGGAGCATTTACAGTAAGTTTTCCATAATATTGAATAAAGCATTTACCAATGATACTCTTCCGGTGTTTGTCAGCAAATCGGCGATTATTCCCGGACATGACACTCATGAGTTTGTATGTCAGGGCGTCTGTTACCTTCCAGATGACGTTATCAGCCCCGCAGCAGATCAGATCAAATTAACTTCGTACAAGCATGTTCTGCTTTCGTATTATTCTGTGTCAGGGAAGACTGATGAGCCTTCGCAACTGGTCGTCGTTGATATAAACAGTGGCAAGCCTTTGCGTAGATTTGGCTTGTATGAGAGCGAAGGTCAGCCATATACTGGCCATGCTGGCGGAGTAACGGTAGCCGGGGCTTATGTCTGGGTGGCTTCCGGCTTCAGATTATATGGATTCAAACTTCGGGAAATTCTTGATTTCATGAATGATTCAACAGCAAAAGTTTCATCAGAATATACGGATATTTCAGCCAGTCTGCGAATTCCTTCTACTGACCTTGTTGTCGATCGAATTTTTGACGTTGACAGTAAAGCCAGCTTTGTCAGTTTTGATGGTATCCATTTGTGGGTTGGAGATTTTGTGAAATCTTCCAGCGACGATTTTGCGCCGGTAAAGCATCATGCAAAGAATCCCTTCGATATGAAAACCTGGATTGCTGGCTATAAGGTGAATGATCAGGGGTTGCCTACTGCATCACAAAAATACAATTATCGGGACGGAAATACCACCCGCACAGCATTTAAACCAGACAGGCTGATCTTTTGCCGCGAATCGGTTCAGGGAATGGCTATCTGCGGAAAGTATGCTGCTCTCAGCATTTCGTACGGTGCAAGAAATTCAAAACTGGCTTTCTACAGGTCTCCCCTCAACCAACCTTCAACGAGCATTTCATTTACTCCTGCAGGGCATATAAAAACTTTTACCACTGAGGGGTGGGTGCTTGCTGAAGGTATAAATTGGCTCAAAACAATTAATTTACCAGCAGGTGCAGAAGATCTTGAATACGACGGTTCCTTTCTGTACGTTACCTTCGAAGGGGCAAGTCCGAATTATCGTCAGAAATGGATTTCCATGAATCCATCCATTAGCATTTCCGAGAAATTCTACCTTATCAATCCATCAGATGTCCTCAAGTAGCTGTTTTTGTGACACTTAATTGAAAAAATCTGACATGGATAACAAGGAATTCTGATCACCAGTGATAACGAAAAAGTGGTATTTGCGAAAAAAGCCGTTTCAAGTAGATGTGCTGGTGTTTTCCCGCAGCTTGCCGTCTTCCATTTCTAAAGTACGGTCGAAAACATCCAGTGCTCGATGATCGTGAGTGACCACGATCACACCGGCGTTTTGTTCGTGGGCCACTTTGCGGAACAATTCCATCACCTGTCGTCCGCGGATGCTGTCTAAAGCTGCGGTTGGTTCATCTGCCAGAATCAAAGCCGGATGGTTGCCTAGGGCTCTGGCTACTGCCACGCGTTGTTGTTCACCGCCTGAAAGGGTTGTTGGCAGATGATCTCCGCGTTCGCCGATTCCCAGATATTCGAGTAGTTCTCTGGCGCGTTGTTTTGAAACCCGGGAAGGTTGGTCGTTGATTTCCATCGCCAGGCGGATGTTTTCTTCTGCCGTTAAAAAGGGAATCAGATTTGCTTTCTGGAAGACAAAACCGAGGTGTTCACGGCGAAAGCTGCGTACATCGACCAGGCTTTCATTATTCTCGAAAACTGGAGTGCCAAGGAGGACAATTCGTCCCCGCGTGGGTGCTCTGATCAGGCCCAGGAGTGTCAGCAGAGTCGATTTTCCCGCACCGCTTGGTCCGAGTAATGCCACGATTTCTCCGCGTGCAACGGTCATGTTGACATCGCGTACCGCAGTGACTTCGGTATGGCCTGATCCGTAGATCATGGTCAGGTTTTCTGCTTCCAACACGGCTTCGCCTTTTTGCGGTTTCTCTGTCATGCCAGCACCTCGTTAGGTTCTACACTCATCGCTTTCCAAATTCCAAGCAGACTGGCGGCGATTGAAATTACCGTCACGATTCCAGCCAGTAACCATAAATCTTCGGTGATGATGACCACGCGACGTGGAAATAGCGGAAAAACCCACTGTCCGACAAGGTAAGCAATCATCAGACCAATAGTTCCGAGAAAAAGCGCCTGTTGCATGATTAATCCGAGGATGACGCTGTTGCGTGCTCCCATCAGTTTTAGAAGAGCGATGTCATGAAGCTTGTCAATGGTAAGCGTGTAGAGAATCAGTGCCATGATGATTCCTGAGACGACGAGAAGCAATACTCGAAACAATCCTATCTGCCTGCGTGATCGATCTACGGTGCCGCTCAACAGAAGATCACGCTGGTCGTCCGAGGAATATACTGTAACATCTGGCCAATGCCTGATGATAGCACTCACTGATTCAGGATCAACTCCGGGTCGGATCTTTACTAGAACTGCGCTGATCAAGGGTGGGCCAAGTGCTGGAATTGCAGAAGACACGCCGCGGCTTCGCTCGATGATGTTTGGTTGTGTGCGTCCGATTTCAAGACGCTCAGCCCGGCCATATCGAGCCGCGCGCTCCAGCCGTACAGCTTCTCCGGAAAGGTCGAATTGAATGACCTGTGCATCCCGTGCTGTGAAGAATGCCATTGAATCACCCGATGGCGAACTCATGCCGCGAGTGTGGCCGACTACTGTATAGATGTCTTTTGCCAATTTTACCTGTGCTCCAATGGGAAGACCCAGCGATTCCTCGGCTAGCATTTCAAAATGCGCTTTACCCAAGGCCCGACCGGCGACAATCGGTAACCACTGACCCTTGTCCTCAGGCCACGAAAGGCCTTGTACTGTGATGCGAAGTGGCTTTCCATTTCGCTCCCGCTGGATGGTAGTCGAGACAAAGGCTCTACTGCCGATAACGCCGGGAACTGCCCGAATGCGGTCTTCCATCGAAGCCGGAATTCGGGAGACTTCGGCGAATGGGCCACGGGTGTCTTTCTGTACTACCCATAGATCAGCATCAACCCGGTCTATCAAAAGGATGGCATCTTCGACCAGACCGCGGTAGATACCGCCCATTCCCATAGCAGTCATGAGCAGCAGCCCCAAACCGACAGTTGTAAGAATGAATCGGCCCAGGTTGTGGCGAATATCGCGAATTGCGAGATTCATAAACCGCTCCCGTTTAAGACCGCCCGACCTTCGGTAAGAGGAGCGGTTTTGGCATCGGCGAGCCAGATAACTACATCATCAGAAGCTAAACCTTTGACAATTTCGACATTTTCACCGTCCCGCAGGCCAACAGTGACATTGCGCCAGGCAGCGTGACCGGCGTGATTAACGAATAAACCTGGCTGACCCTTCTGCCAGGAGATGCATTGTTGCGGAACCAGCAGAGCAGTCTCTTTTCTTGCGGTCTGAATAAAGACTTCCGCTCGCTGACCGATCGCCCATGTATTGGGAAGATTTCGGACAGTCACATCAACAAGGAATTCGCGAGTTTCCCGATCAATAGAAGGAGCAATGCGCGTCACCGAACCGATATAGGACGTTTCGGGTGCCGACCTGAAAACGACGCGAACAGCTTGATCGACAGCTATCGAAGCAATGGCGGTTTCATCGACCCAGGCTGAAACCCACAATTGATCGGTAGCTATGATTTGCAAAACCTCACCACCGGCAACTACCACATCGCCCCGTTCTTTCCGGCGGCGAACTACTAAACCATCAAATGGGCTGGATATCTTCGTATCAACTAATCGTTCCTGATAATAACGCAGGGATTCCTGGGCTTTGGCCGCCTGTTGCTCTATTTCGATTTTTGCGAGGCGAGCCCGCTTGAGTTGCGCTTCGGCAACATCGCGTTGTTGCGTGGCATTGTCTAAATCTTCATTGCTGACTATTTTTTGGGAATGTAATCCGGAAGAGCGTTTAAAGGATGCCTTTGCCATTACAACGAGGGGTTCAAAAGCTGCAATCTCTGCCCCGGCACGCTCAATTCCTGCCTTCATTGCTGCCAGTTCTGCTTTGGCAATTTCAACCTGTTGGCGCAAATCATCGTCGTACAAAGTGACCAGTAGCTGCCCCCTGGTGATTTTATCGCCCTGGTCAGCTAAAACCTGTGTGATCATGCCGGGAATTCTTGGCCCGATTGTCGCGGATATTCTGGCTTCCAGGGTTCCTGTTCCCAATACTTCAGATACGATAGGGCCCATGACGACTGCCTTTGACTCGACTTTTACTGGAGCGAACCGGAGACGATACACAACGAAACCTAAAATTCCCAGCAGGACAGTCAACTTTAAAATCAGTTTTAATGCCCCCATAATACTCTTTTTGTAACTCATGTTAACCTCCAGTAAATCTCCAGTAAATCTCCAGTAAACCTCGAAGGTATCTTCTCAATAATTCGGGAAAACTTCCAACTCATTGCTGTCATTTCGACCAAAAGGAGAAATCCCAAACCCTGCGGAGATCTCTCCCTTTGGCCGAGATGACATGGGAATAATTAACTACAATTAAAAAATTACACCTGATTTTTGAGAAGATACATCGAAAGCCTTATTTATTCAGCACTTATGACTGCAATATTCTCTGATTCATGCAGATTTGATCATGGTCAGGAGCATCTTGAATTTCGATATTGCTTTTACAGCATGTGGAATATTGGCTGGCATGAGAATCATTTCCCCTGTTTTTACCTTGTGAGGCTTTCTGTCAATGAGGATTTCTGATTCTCCATCAAGAACTTGAATATAGGCGTTGAATGGAGCAGTGTGCTCTGAAAGATTCTGACCTTTGTCGAAAGCAAACAGTGTGAGATTGCCCTTATCGGTGTTGAAAAGAGTTCGACTTACAATCGAACCGGGAGAGTATTTGACATACTCAACCAAAGCCAATGGCATGGCAGCAGGAAAGGTTTCAAATTCTTCTGGTGATGTACTGTCAGAATGTTTCTGTTCTTTTTTCATATTCTTCTCCATTTTTTATAAGATTTGTTGTGTTTGAACCGAAAACCGATCGATTAAGCGCCTATGAAAACCCTTTGATAATAAGTTTTAAAGCACCTTCAAGATCTGATGAAAGACCTTTTGTTGATCTGGAGAGCGTCCATCGAATAAGGCTTCCCTGAAGAACACCAAATATTGCCAACGACGCCGATCTTATGTTCAGGTTGTCAGAAAATTCACCCGAGTCGATTCCTTCCTTTAAGATTGAGGTCATGACGGCAGCGATTCGATCACTCTTGTCTATGAGAGTTGCGTTGATAGTGGGTTGATCCGCAATATTTGCCTCTGAGAGAAGTAACACCGGGTTGAATTGATGGTCGATGAGATGAGATAAATGGATTTTACCGAGTTTGATCAACTTCTCGGAAGCCGGTTTGGATTCATTTTTCAGAGCAACCAGTTTTTCTTCCCACCCTTCGAACATGAAATTGATCAAAGCCCGAAGGAGATCTTCCTTGTTTTGGAAATGACGATAAACCGCCGGTTCGGAGATATCGACCGCTTCGCCAACCCGGCGCATGGTTAACCTGGTAACTCCTTCGGAGAACACCAGATTGCGGGCGGCAAGGAGAATTTCCATTTTCCGGTTTTGGTCAGGACTGATTTTTCGTGGCATCGTTTACCTCGTATTCCAGCAAGATTATTCACAGGGTTCAGCTTTCACGCGATATTATGTGGTTTTGATTTGTTCTATTGTTTTCATAAGCGCCTTACTTATGTTAGTTGTTGATAACTAACATAAGTATAGTTTAACCCGCGGAAAAAGTCAATAATAATTTAAGGAATTGTTTTGCTTTTCAGATAAAAGGTATTACAATTGAATTATTCACAAAACTGGAACAAATAGTTATAGGCGCATGACAAATTCAGACAGAGAAACAGTTTAAAGGCGTGATGAATTGCCCAACACTGGAAAGTCAGAGCCGGTGTTTACAGTTGATAGGTGTCGATCATTTCTCTCAGAGTATCAGAATAACAATGAAAGGCAGGTACAATAAATGTCAGAGCTGGGAGTTGGAAGTTTTATTTACGAAGGTGAAATTTATGACAAAATGAACAATTTTTCTTTCGACCTAGATTTCTATAAAAAATGGCTTGTCTCAAAACCAGGTTCAGTATTGGAATTATGTTGCGGAACAGGTCGTTTAACAATCCAGCTGAATAAAAGCGGCATAAAAATTACAGGGCTGGATATTGCTGAATCCATGCTCGAAAAGGCTCGCGAAAAAACGAAGCAAGAAAATCTGGATATCGAATTTGTATGTGGAGATATGCGAAGTTTCAGTCTGAAACGCAAATTTTCAGTGATATTTATTCCCTTTAATTCACTTCAGAACACTTATTCCCTGCAAGATCTTGAATTGATTTTCGCGAATGTAAGAAATCACCTGGAACCTGATGGAATTTTTATTTTGGACATATTTAATCCGAGCATTCACTTCATGGTAGACAGGGAAAAAGCCTTTAAAGAAGCTTATAGATTCAACCTGGACGACGGGCGTGAAGTGGTTGTTCAGGAAAAATGTGAATACGACTCTGCATTACAGGTCAATCGTGTTAAATGGAATTTCAAGATCGGAAACGAAGAACGAATTGAAAAGCTCGACATGCGTTGCTTCTTTCCATTGGAAATGGACGCTCTTCTAAAGTACAACAATTTCCAGATAATACATAAATTTGGTTCATTCGACGAAAGCTCTTTCACTTCGAAATCTCAAAAACAAATATTTATCTGCAAAAAGTTATCAAATCAATAAAAAGTAGAAAGAAGTAAGTGCTTTGGTGCATTCTCAAAATTCTTTTTTTTATCAATTTAATTCCTTGACTCTGATTAAATCTGAATGTTATACATTTCAAATGAGGCGTCGAACGTTAAACGATATATTCCTAAAATTATATATTAACCTGCTGGTACCTCTTGACGTGGTCATACAAAATCTCAAGGAGCTGAACCATGAAAAGCTTTTTCGTGCAGTGGTTGGCATTCTTCTTTTTTTTTCCCATGCTGGTGGTAATTGCCAACCCTACTTCTCACGACATTAATGATCTTTCCTGGATTTCTGGTGCCTGGGAGATGTGTGAAGGCGATAAGGAAGTTTCGGAACAGTGGATGGTCCCTTCGGGAGGTATGATGATGGGCATGGGACGCACAGTTCAAAGCAGGAAAACTATTGAGTGGGAATTTTTGAAAATCGAACAGCGGGAAAATGGTGAGCTTTTCTTTGTCGCCAGCCCCTCTGGACAAAAAGTGGCGGCGTTTAAACTCGTGTTGTCTGGAAAATCTGAGGCTGTTTTCGAAAATCCGAAACACGATTTTCCTCAGCGGATCATCTATCGCCTTCAACCCGAAGGAAGTCTTTTTGTGCGAGTGGAATCCCTGGACAAGACGAAAGGATTCGAATTGTGCATGAAGCGAACCGCCCCTGTTCCGATAAGCATCGAAAGGAGAAATCCAATGTCCCAGATGTTCACTCTGAAATTGTACGTTCCTTGCTCCCCCGAAAGTGCTTTCGCGCTCTTTACCGTGGAAAAGGAACTCGAAAGCTGGCTGACTTCGAAGGCACATGTGGAAGCCCGCGTGGGAGGGGCTTTCGAACTTTTTTGGGCACCCCAGGACCCGGAAAATGACAGCACACTTGACTGCCGCATCACAGCTCTCGTTCCGGGAAAACTGGTCGCTTTCGACTGGCGGAGCCCAAGACAATTCAAGACCTTCGCCAACCATGCCGACCCACTGACCCATGTAGCGGTGTTCTTCCTTCCCCAAGGTGCGGGAACCGAAGTATATCTTGTCCACAGCGGTTGGCGGAGCACTCCAGAATGGCAGAGCGCGTGCGAATGGCAACGCCAAGCCTGGACGATGGCCCTCGAAGGGCTCAAAAAGAAATTCACGAGATGATCTCCCCGGTGGATTTGCACTCTGCCTGGGGAAACGGTTTTGTTACAGAAGTTGCTCAGGCGTTTCGTAAAATCGGATTTACAAAATATAGTCTGAGCGAAGTTCTGAAAAAGTCATGCAAAGAATCGGTATGACAAAGGTCGGAGAACTTCAACATCCAAATATTCCACCAGATCATCGACTTTGTTTGCACGTATTGTGCAAAACATCTAGTATTATAGACATCGCCGTATTACCCGATCAAATATGAGCGCTAGTTTTTAAACGATTTTTCTTACTCTTATTTTAGAATGTTTTTCATCGCCTGAAATTGAGAAACCTGCTTTCAAAAAGAGTGACATTGATCCTGTCCAGGTAAAGGCGTCAGGTTGTTTTGATTTCATGGTGCTTTTGGATGGGTACCCCTCAATGATCTTTCCACCATGTTTTGCGATGGCTTCAACAGCTGAGAGGAGCATTTTTGTGGCAACACCTTTATTGCGGAAATTTCTTTGAACAAAGAAGCACGGAATAGACCATACTTCCTGGCAATCGTCACAAGCGAGAGAAGGCGCGCGATTCAATTTGTCGTATTCACTGCGCTTTCCAAAAGACAACCATCCCACTGGCTCAGAATCATGATAAGCCAGAATACCTTTTGACTCACCCTTCAAAACAAGTTCTTTTTGGGCTTCACGGGCTTTTTCACCTTTAAACTCATCCCATTTCACACCTTTTTGAATCCGCCAGGACATGCACCAGCAACCACCGCAAGCGCCCTTTGCGCCAAAAAGCTTCTCAAGATCCAACCAAACTTCGGGAGATAATTCTCTGGTATATATGTCCATAAAACCCTTTCCGCACAGGCATTTTAACTAATTTGAGGGCTGATTATCTGCCTGAAGTCTTTCCAGGCGTTTTTTCAACTGCTCAGAAAATTCCTGATCTGTCATGCTTGGGTCGCGAAGGTCACTGAAAGTCTTGCAAGGCACTTGTTTACACGCGCCGCAATTCTTATATTTCATCTTGTTGGCTGAGCAATCATAAATAGGGCAAACTTTTCCAGGCATGTGCTGAACAGCCCACCACGGAGCACCCTTCACAGATTTACATCCGTCGCATTGTTTTCCAAAATGGGGACACTCATTACAAAGAGTACCACAAGCCATCAGATCCATGTTGATTTCTCCTTTTTTATCTACCCTAACTGTGAATATTACTGAAGTATTAAGTCTTTGTCAACGCGTATTCATGGAAAAATTAAGTCATCGGACGAAGAAATGCGCTGATAATACTTGAGCATTCAAGGAGCTGAAATTATTTCCAGCAAAATAGTGAAATATTCCACGAGATTTCCATCACTTGCTTGGATATCAATGGAGTCTGTGTTGCATCAAAAAAGACCGCAATATTATCAAGCAATTCAGGACGCAAGGAAAGCGAACGATTCCGGCATGTTTATCGAATTTACTCTTGCGGCGCTTTTTGAAATGATTGCGCAACAAGAAAAGCACCAAGATAACCACCAAGTTGATTTGAGCGATGTTGTCATCGCTATACTGAAAGCACTTGAATACAATACATTATCACGCAGAGAAATTTTTTCTGAAATCGGTATGAACGGTGATTCACGCTCGTTCAAGCGTAATATAGAGCCTCTCATCATAAAAGGCTTGATTGAGAGGACTGTACCCGACAAACCGAACAGCAAACTGCAAAAATATCGTTTGACTGACAAGGGCATGGTGGCAATCAGGAACAGAGCATAGCCGAATTAGACGCAAAAAGTTAGTCGCAGGAATGATTATAAGCCTTTGGCAGATTGAATTATATTGTCCCCACCAAGGAGTTTGAGTATTCCTTCCTGCTGAAGAATCTGGAACCCAAGGCGCTGGCTGCAAACACCTGGCTTCAACCGGTAATCAAAGCTGATCTTTTCTTCGAGTACTTCGCCGTTGAAATGGAAGAAGTCAATTCTGTGGCTGTCAGAGAGAAGATCATGAAGTTCCAGCAAATGTGATGAAACCATGAAAGCATGCCGGGAAAATCCGGCCAGTCCGTTGATTACGACATTCGAACAGTCGAGGGCATCTTTTACGTTGGTTCCTTTGAAAAGCTCATCGAAAATGGCAAACATCTGGTCTTCATTCAGCGCGGCTTCCAGAATTTGTTTGACTCGTCGAATTTCTGAAAAAAAACTACTTACTCCCTCGCGGATGTTATCCATGGCGTTAAGACTGCAAAAAAATCTCGTGAAAAGAGTGAGACGCATTTTGATTGCTGGAACGCCCATTCCGATGTGAGCCAGTAGAAGGGATATTGCAACTGCCTTCATGTAGGTGGTTTTGCCAGCCATATTTGGCCCTGTTAAGAACAGGATATTTTTTCCTTCCTTCACTTCGAAATCATTTCTAATTGGACTTTCGACAAATAAGTGATATACACCATGGAGTTCAACGAAAGGACCATTTGCCTCTATGAATTCCGGCATGACAAAGCCTCGTTCGTGTGAGATTTTTGCCATGGAAAGTAAGCCATCGAGCTCAATGAGTCGCTCGAGAAGATGGAAAAGACTCTTCTTGAGATCCTTACGAAATAAATTGTCCAATTTTATTCCATCATGAATTTGAAATTTATTTGAAACGGGATCAATCAGTAATTCATTAAATCCACCAAATCCTACTATAGTACGAAAAAACTGAATGTCTTTGCGAAGCATTTCTGGACAAGATTCTAAGTCCAGCAGGTCATAAAATGTTCCTGCCTTCATCAGAAACTCAAGAGCAAAATATGGTTTTTGCCTGATGAAATTCGTGAATTCCTTATCTCGAATGGAAGACAATTTCTCTGCAAAATTTCCAAAAAAACCTTCTGCAGGTGTTATGACAAGATACGTGGAGTCCAGATATTGCTGAAAATTGTCGAGGTCGCTTTGTGAAAAGGGGAAAGTCACATTTGGAACCGCAGAAGACAAGAAACTGACCACATTCTGAGTCTCACGAATAAGGGAGACAGTGTAAAGTGGATTCTTAAAGCGTTTTTGCAGGACTCTTTTTCCGTCAGTTGTACGGGTTCGATCAAGAACCTCAAAGATTGACTGTTCCGCTGCTGAGCCCTGAAAGAGCTCAAGATCTCTTTGTGTTTGCCAGTCCAGTTCCATGAGTGAAAACAATAATACATTTGTCTGATTGTGTCAAGCGATAAAGGGATCCTAAGTGAAAATGAATTCATACGCTCTTCTTTGAAGATTTAAAAGGGTATAGATTCAGAAATTGCTTTTAAATTCTGAGCAGCAATTGAAGTTATAGAACTTCAGAAAATTGACTTAAAAAAAATAAATAGTATAATTGTGAAACCTTCAGTTAATTGAAGAATAAAAGCATTATAAAGGAGATTTGAAATGAAGAAAGCGTTGTTGTTGGTTGTGATTTTTGCTGTTTTTGCAGTTGTTACTGGAGTATTTGCCGAAGCCCCCAAGGGCGAGCCGGTTGAAAAAAGCGGAATTATCGAAGTAAAAAAAGCTGAAAATGGTGAAAAATACAATACTGTCATTCTTAAAGCAGGATCCGAATTATTCAAGCTTCTTCCGGTTAAAGATAAAAATCTGCTTCCGGAAATTGAGGCTCTTGCAGCAAGTGAAATCACTGTTAAGGGACTATTGTTAGCTCCGGATAAAGATCACCCACTGGCTGCCATAAAGGTAGAAAGTTTCACAATTAATCAGGCATCGCCCTCAAGTTCCCTGAAGTAAGAAAGTTTTGAATACATTATCTCATATTCTCTTGTTTTTTTTCTGAGAAAGTTGTATTAATGAGCAGATAAACCGCGATATGCGGGAAAAAAAATTGCGAAAGGAATACTATTATGAACCTCCGTGGTCGTCACTTGCTTTCACTTGATGATTATTCATCTGAAGAAATTTCCTATCTTCTTGATCTTTCGGCAGAGCTCAAGAGAATGAAGCGCTCTGGAATCCGTCCTAAAAATCTTGATGGAAAAAATATTGCTCTGATTTTCGAAAAACCATCGACACGCACTCGCTGCGCATTTGTTGTTGCATGTGTTGACGAAGGCGCTCATCCGGAATATCTTGGTAAATCAGATATTCAGCTTGGAAAAAAAGAAACCGTTGCTGATACCGCGAGAGTTCTTGGAAGAATGTTTGATGCCATACAATTTCGTGGATTCAAACACGAAACAGTTGTTGGGCTTGCAAAACACGCCGGAGTTCCGGTATGGAACGGTTTGACAGATAAATATCATCCAACTCAGGTTCTTGCAGATTTCCTGACTGTTCAGGAACAGTTCGGACATCTCAAAGGAATTACTTTTGCTTATATCGGCGATGGCCGCAATAACATGGCAAACACACTTCTTATCGGCGCTGCGAAAATGGGCATGGATTTCAGGATTGTTGCTCCAAAATCTCTCTTCCCGGAAGATGAAATTGTAGAGCTTGGAAACAAATTTGCAAAAGAAAGCGGCGCAAAAATAACCCTTACCGAAGATGTAAAAAAAGGCGTAAAAGATTGCGACGTTCTCTACACAGATGTGTGGGCCAGCATGGGCGAAGAAGCCGAGATGCAGACAAGAATTAAATTGTTGAAACCATACCAGATTGATATGAATATGGTTAAAGCAACCGGTAAAGAGAATCCGATTTTCCTGCATTGTCTGCCGGCATTCCATAACAATGACACCGAATATTCCAAAGAAATCGGCGCAATGGAAGTCAGCGAAGAAGTTTTCGAAAGCAGATATTCCAAAGTATTCGATCAGGCAGAAAATAGAATGCATACCATTAAAGCAGTTATGGTAGCAACTCTTGGAAAATAATACCGGAAAGGCTCTCAGAGTTTGAGATTCGCATCTACTCAATATCAGTGGTTAAAGAACTTTAACGCCCGGGATAGGGTAGATGCTATAAAATATACGTTTTAAATAAGAGTACCGGCAACATTGCCGGTATTTTTTTTATTTTTGATTGCTTTTTGATTATTTTTTCTTGAATATATCGAATGTATAATGTTATTTTAATTGAAAGAAAATTATTTCAGGGAGAACAAAATGAAAAAACTTGATTTGGAACCCTTTATTGTCTTAGCGAAAGGAATTCTTTCAGGAGAAATCAAGTTATTTGCTGAACTTGTATCAGAAAAACCTGGCAAAAAATCGAAAAAATCATCTGTTTCAAAACCTTCCAGTGCTGATAAACCAGAAAAAAAGCAAAAAATTCAGAAGTCTGCAAAAGTGAAAGTATCTGCTAAAGCAGAAAAAGTCAAAGATGAGAAAAAACCTGTTGAGCCAAGAGAGGTAATGAAGTATTTGCACGGAAAGCGTGCCGGAGAAAAGATATCCAGCATTTGCTCGCACTTTGAAAAAGGGCGGAAAGAAATTAAGCCGATTCTCGAAAAGTTGCTTAAGAAAAGCTTTATTGAGGAAGTAAAGGGAGTTTATTTTCTTAAACATCGCATGAGAGGCTTGAATTCCAACATTAAAGAAAAAGTGTCTGTAAATCCTAAAATGATTCTCGATTTCATAAGAAAGAATCCGGCTTCAACACTTGAAAAAATTGGTGAGGCGCTCGGAAACCTGACTTATCAGAAACTTATATATCCGATAAGAACTCTTGTTAAGTCTGGAAAAATCAGAAAGAACGATAAAGAGTATTCTGCCGTATAGGATCTTTGAGGCTTTCAGAAATCATAATGAACACAAATAAAGAGGTCAACAAAGGGACACCGCCAAGAGCTACGGTGAGGCGTTTGTCTATGTATCTGAGGACACTAAATTCTCTTGAGGATGCTGGAACATTAATGGTTTCCTCAAGAGAGCTCGCTGCTCCGCTTGGCTTAAATCCAGCTCAGGTTCGCAAAGATATCGCATATTTCGGCGAATTTGGAAGAAGAGGAGTTGGCTATAATGTTGCAAGACTGCGTGACCATCTCGCCGAAATTCTTGGTATGAAAACAAGACGAATGGTCGGAATTGTAGGTGCCGGTGGGCATCTTGGACACGCATTGGCGTTGCACAAAGGTTTTGAAAAGCGCAATTTTAAGGTTGTTGCCCTTTTCGACAAAGATCCGCGTGTTATCGGTCAGGTATTGGGCGAAAATGCGATTCAGCATATCAGCGAGTTGTCTGAAACGGTTAAACGGCTTAACATTGAAATTCTGATGCTTGCAGTCCCTGCAACAGAATTGAATTCAGTTTTTGACTATATTCTTTTGTCAGGAATAACTGCTGTACTGAATTTTGCACCGGTAAGGCTGCCTTCTACTGACGAAATATGCGTTCATAACGTTGATCTGGCCGTAGAACTTGAATATCTTACCTTTCATCTCGACAGAAATAGTGTGGTTACATAGTGAATATGCAAACAGGGCAGGAACTAAAATGACTCTTCAGATAAATTCCAGGTCAGCAGAAAATGACGTTACAGTAATAGAAATTTCCGGGGAAATTTCCTTCGAAAACAGTGAAATTTTTAGAGAAAAAATTAATGAATTGTCTGATCAGGGAAAAAACCGTATTGTTATTGACCTGGCAAACCTTAAATACATGAGTTCTGCCGGGATGGGCGTGCTAGTTCACGGCCTGAAAATAACCAGACAGAACAACGGTGACCTCAAACTCGCAAATCTTGACAGCAAAATGAGAAAAGTGTTTCTGATAACTCAGTTTACGCATCATTTTGGAGTGTTTAAAAATGCTGAAGAAGCTGCAATGAGCTTTGAGCCGAAGAAGACAGGAGAATAGCCATTTCACTCGAAGAATTGATTACCGCAGTAAAAGAATATAATCCGGAAGCTGATTTTACCCGAATAAAAGAAGCTTATGAATTCGCAAAGGAATGTCACAAAGATCAGTTCCGTGCGTCCGGTGAAAGTTATTTTGTACATCCCGAAGCAGTTGCAATGATTGTTGCTACTGAGCTCCGGCTAGATTCAACTTCAATCTGCGCTGCGCTTCTGCACGATGTGGTAGAAGACACCGCTGCCACCCTTGCTGACATAGAATCTCAGTTCGGAGCAACGATGGCGCGTCTCGTTGAAGGCGTAACGAAATTGAACAAGATGTTCTTCTCTTCTGCTACGGCTGCTCAGGCTGTTAACTTCAGGAAAATGCTATTTGCAATGACCAATGATGTCCGGGTCATTCTCATCAAACTCGCTGACCGCCTTCATAATCTCCGGACGCTTCAGTTTCTTCCGCCGGTCAAGCAGAAATACGTTGCAAAAGAAACTCTGGACATCTATGCCCCGCTTGCACACAGACTCGGAATCAACAAAATTAAAACCCAGCTCGAAGATCTTTCCTTCTCATTTATGAGACCTGATGCTGTAAAGGAAATCAACGACTTTCTCAACAGTAAAGGCTTTGAAGGCGAGGAAAAACTTGATAGTGCAATGTCACAGATTCTCGCACATCTTAAGGACGTAAATATTAATGCGAATATTTACGGCCGTCCGAAACAGGTCTTTTCGATCTGGAACAAAATGCAGAAATATGGAATCGCTCTTGACGGCCTTTATGACCTTCTGGGCGTTAGAGTTGTTCTACGTTCAGTAAAAGACTGTTATGCTGCGCTCGGAATTGTACATAAGTTCTGGAAACCAATTCCGGGGCGATTTAAAGACTATATTGCTGTTCCAAAGTCGAATATGTACCAGTCGCTTCATACCACAGTCATTTTTGACGGAAAACCTCTCGAAGTTCAAATCAGAACAGAGGAAATGCAGAAAATAGCCGAAGAAGGCATCGCAGCACACTGGGATTACAAGGAATCGCTCGGCCGTGAATCAACCCCTGATTATAAGGAAAAACTTTCGTGGCTGCGAAATCTTATTGATTGGTACAAAGATGTAAAAGACGCGTCCGAATTCATGGAAACGGTTAAAATAGAACTGTTTCAGTATCACGTTTATGTTTTTTCGCCAAAAGGTGACGTAATAGAACTTCCCAAAGGAAGTACTCCTGTCGATTTTGCGTACGCAATTCACACAGACGTCGGACACAGATGTATCGGCGGAAAAGTCAATGGACAGCTTGTTCCGCTTGAATATTCGCTTCAGAATGGCGACATTGTATCAATTATTACCAGCAAAAATCAGAAAGGTCCAAGCAGGGACTGGCTGAAGTTTGTTGTAAGTACAAATGCTAAAAAGAAGATACGCGCCTGGCTCAAGAAGGAATTCAAACAGGATTACATCCATCAGGGTGAAAAAGAATTTTATGATCTTCTTAACAGACTCGGCGCAGATAAAGAAACTGAAAAACATACACATGTTGGTGCTTTCGAAGAAGAAGTCCGAAATCTCGGATTTCCATCGAAAGAGGAATTATTTGCCGGAATTGGCGCTGGAGAAGTTAAAGCACAACAGGTAATAAATAAACTTTTCCCAAAACTGGCAGAAAAACCTGTTGATAAAACTGCGACTCCGGCTTCGCATCAGGCACACACCAAAAATAAATCAGAGCGCGAAAAACGCAGCGAACAGATTATATGCGGCGGAATTGATTCTGCTCTTGTTAAAGTGTCAAAATGCTGTCGTCCAATTCCTGGAGATCCAATTGTAGGCTATATTACCAGAGGACGTGGAGTAACAGTTCACAGATCAGATTGTACGAACCTGAAAGACCTTCTCGGAAAATCTGACGGGCGAATGATCGATGTACACTGGGATATGGGAATCCCACTTGAGCACGGAAAATCGTCATATATTACCAGAATCAGGCTTGAGACAACTGACCGACAGGGAATGCTGAATTCAATAACTGGAATAATATCAGGGCTTGGAATAAATATTGCATCGGCAAAAGCAAAAACAACCAGGAAAAAGACCGGTGTCCTTGATTTTGCAGTTCAATTGCGCGACACAGATCAGTTGGACAGCCTGCTGAAGTCACTTTCGCGACTCAGCGGAGTAACAAAAGTCTATCGCCTTGACCGAAAACTGAAAAAGTAAGTGGTTTTACCACGGAATTACGTGGAATATCTCGGAATGATGCGGATTTTCAATTTGGAGAAACTGTCTGTTTGACATGTCATTTAGACCGAAGGGAGAAATCTCGCATTTATGAGATCTCTCCCTTTGGTCGAGATGACAACGAATGGTCGGGATGACGACGAACGGCTGAGATGACGATGAATGGTTGAGATGAAACGAGTCGTTACTGATGGCGATCAGTTTTGGGGTTTAATCTGCATAATCTGTGGATAAAAATGATTAATCGGAGTTAGTACATGAAAAAGCTGGTATTGCTTGTTTTTATATTTCAGATTGTTTCCCTGTCGTGTTTCGCTGGCAAAAAGGTTGTATTCACTGCAGAGAAATCAGATCAGACTGACATAATGATTTTTGACACCGAAAAGATGAAGCCTGAGCCCCTTGTTGAATCGCCATTCAATGAAAAGCATCCGGTAGTATCACCCTCAGGCGATTCACTGGTTTTTGTTTCTGATAACGTTGGCGGTTTTACTTTATATAAAGTACCGTTTCCAGAATCGAATGCAACCTGGACTGAAATTGCAGCGGCAGCCGGAGATTATACGTACCCGACGTGGTCTCCTGATGGCAGTAGAATAGCTGCAGTTTATGCTCCTGACATGGAAATGCCTGTTTCCTCGATGGCGATTGTTATTCTTGATCCATTAAAAAGGGTGCAGGAAAAAGTTTATGAAGCGCCGTTTTCTGAAGAGTTTACATCATTAATTTCGCGCACTCAATGGATAAGCAGCGATTCAATCATTTTCACTCTGACCGAATATTCTGATTATTTCAACGCGCCAAGAATACTGACTTCAACAATTTATCGCCTGAATACATCTGATCGCAGTATTCACCGCATAGAAGGCGGAGCAGACGGATTTGACGAAAATGGAGATTCAAGAGGATTCAAAGCATCACTTAGCTATTTCCATGATGGAAAAATTTTTTTTGCGGCCGTTTACGGACACACTGAACGTAAACCTTTCATAATATCTGTGGATGGCACAAAGCGTACTCCAATCAATGAAATAGTATCAGAAGATTTTTTCGGTCCCGTAATTCCAGTAGAAAATAAGTTCCTGATTGGCCTGCAGAACGAAGCCGGATCAATGACAATAGGGCTTTTCGACCCTGAGAAAAAAAATCCGGAAAAACTTGAGTTTGAAGGCAATGCGCGGGACATGAACCTTGTACCATAAATAATGGATTACTGGGTATTAAGAAAGCAAGCCGCAGATTTTTCTGCTGAATTATCGGGCAAATCATTCATAACGAAAGTGTTTGATCTGCCGGGTGGCGGCATTGGTCTGCTTTTCAAAAAAAAAGACGGTTGCAGATGCTGCTTTCTTTTCTCGGCGGGAAGTGAGCAGGGAATGGTTCTTTCCGATTCCTGGGAAGAGCCGGAAAGGAAACATCGATTCTCTGTACAGCTGGATAAACTTCTGCATGATGCAAAGGTAAGGAAAATCAGTGTCAGAGGATATGATCGTCTTGTTGAATTCCAACTTGTGGTTAAGGAAGGATTCTTTGGAAAATTCATAGAGTACAAATTGATTTGTGAGTTTACAGGTCGTACGGGAAACATTCTTCTCCTTGATTCTGAAGGAATCGTAATCGAACTTGAGCGCAATACTCCGAACAATTCTGCCGGTAAACCTTATTATTTTCCAGTTTTAAAAGATACGCTTGATCCATTTTCACTTTCTGGTGATACACTTGGTACAGTTTTATCAAAACCTCCTGCATTTCTTCAGAAGAATATTCTGGGTTTTTCACCAACTTTTTCGCGGGAGTTCTTCTTTCGCGCTTCTGAACCAAATTCAGAAAGGAAAGCAGAAATTTTTTCTGCTCTTCTCGAAGAAGCATCCAGAGGAGAAAAATTTTATCTTTATTTATCAAGAGCATCTGAAAAACAACTGCCAGGAATAAAAGGAAAATCATCTTTCAGATTGCTTCATCTTTTACCTGACTGTGATGAAAAATCTTTTGGATGCATTGACGAAGGGTTATCATGGATTCATGATTCATTCAAAAAGAATGAAAAACTGATTAATCTCAGGATAAAAGCATCTTCCAGTTATGAAATGAAGTTGAAAAAAATATCAAAAGCGCTGGAGGAAGAAGAAGCCCGTTTTGAATCTTTTCAGAATGCTGACAGACACAAACATCTTGGTGATCTTATTACTTCTGTAATCAACAATATCAAACCGGGAACTTTATCTGTTTCAGTATATGACTGGGAAGCGGAAAAGGAAATTTCCATTGACCTTCTGAGAACACTATCGCCATCAAAAAACGCTGAGAGATATTATAAGTTGTACAAAAAGTCTAAACGTGGTTCGATTGAAACAAGAAAACGTATAGAAGAACTCAGCAGCGAAAGAAAATGGCTCGAAGAGCAACTCTGGTATATTAAAACAGCAGAAACACCAGTAGAGCTTGAAAACATAATTCCCGAAAAGAAAAAGGATTCTGGAAAGAAACAGGATTCAAGGAAAAAACAGGATAACAACCAGCGTGAGTCACGGAAGGCACGTCTGATAAAGCCAACTTATGAAATAGACGGATGCCGTTTTTATGTCGGAAAAAATTGCAGGCATAATGAGTTGATAACTTTTGGGGTTGCGGCGAAAAATGATTTGTGGGCTCATGCAGTTGATGTTCCGGGATGTCATGTTATTGCAAAAAAACTTGATGGTAAATTGACCGATGCTGATTCTCACAGGGCTGCTGTTCTTGCAGCCAGATTCAGTTTTGCAGGGAATTCAAGCAAAGTAGCTGTTGATATAACTCTGGCAGGAAATGTTCACCGGATACCCGGCGGATTACCCGGAAGAGTTTATTACACACAGCAGAAAACACTTCACGTGAATCCTGCAGAGGCAGATGCACTGATTATTTGACAGTATTATGTGAATCAGCCACAATGGAAATATCAGATATGTTAATAAGCAATGCCTATCATGGCTGGAAAATTATATTCAATTTTGACATATTTTTTAGAGAATGATATCTTTACAGAATAAATCAATTTCCTTTTGAAAAAAGGGATGAAAATGATACAGGGAGATTAATTTCATGAGAAAAACATTGGTGCTTTGTCTGTTGTTTTGTATGGGAGCAACTTTTCTGCCGGCAAAGGTAATCAAATTTACCCCTCGCCAGTTAAAAGGAAAAAAAATAGTAACTGCTCCAGATCCAACAACCGCTCCATTCAGTCAGGGTATTCTTCCACCATTTACAACATCTGCCCAATCGTCATTTTCTCTTAACACAACAGCTTGCCTGGTACACGGACTGGCGGCAAGTTATGCCAAAATGGCAATTGAGGCAAAATTTGTGAACTCTGCTTATTACAGAGAAGGTCCCGAAGGTTCATATTCAAGAGATGCCGATAAGCGTGGCGGCGGTGCACTTGCCGTTTATACAAGAGCAGTAGGAACCCGGCACAATGAGTGGCGTGTCATGGGTTATGGCGTTGGAAGCAGCGATTCGAAAGTTCAGCTCATTCTCAGCCCTGCATTCCTTCTTGAACGATATGGTGAGTGGCGTGCATCAGGCATTGACTGTATGGGCGTAGTTCCGGGAGCCAGCCTGAGAACCACCAAAAAGGAAGAAGACTGCTGGGATATGTGGGGAAAGCAAACAGAAGCATCCCGCAACAAGACATTTACTGACACAGTTACAGCATCAAGATTAATTGAAAACAATGAACAGCTGATCTGGGAAAAAGTAGATCTTGAAGGAACATTGAAAGCCATCGTGTGTATGACTCCAGCTTCTTTCAATGAATTAATGACGACAACCGGTGCCACCAAAACAACTGCAACACGTGGAACCATTCAAATGGGAACCCAGCAGATTGAAGTTACCATTGCTGATAAAAGCGCTTCACTACTTAAAACTCTCAGGGATATCGGCGTGGCAAATGCCCAGTCTCAAGTCCGCTGAGGCTCCGGTATTTTCATTCTTCTAAAAGTTCCCCGCAATTGCATCAACAATTGCGGGGCACTTTTTAGAGAAAAATCTTATTTTGTCTCTTTATTTAAGACTTTTTGTAATAATAAATAATAATATTTTGTCGATAACTGGTAAGATTGTATTTTTTTTGATGAGAAAGCTGTTTTTTTGTGAATTTATTTCAGTTAGGAGAATTTTCTGATGGCACCTGAACCGAAAAGCACTAATACTGCTCCACGCAGTGAGAAATTTCTTTTCAAGGATCTTGAAGCCTGGAAAGAATTTGAAAAAAAAGTGCTTGGCGGTATCTTTGAAAAACTCAAGCCCGGAGAAAACATCCGAATCTGGGTTCCGGAGTGCAGAACAGGTGAAGATGCTATTTCTGCTGCGATTCTACTGATTGAAGCGCAGAAGGCTAATCCGGCCAGAGGGTTTGCATTTCAGGTTTTCGGCACAGATCCTGATGGTCTTCTTTTGAAACAAGCCCGTAAAGGTATTTTTCCTAAGACTATTGATAAGGTCATGGCTGCAGAGCGAAGAGATAAGCATTTTATTGACAGGGGCGAAAATTATTTGCTTCGTCCGGAAATACTTAAATCTGTAAGATTTTCAAGGCAGAATCTTTTTATTGATCCGCCTTTTCTTGATGTAGATGTAATTATTTTCAGAGATTCATTAAGCAAAATTAATCCTGAAGAGCAGGTCGAAGCTGTTAACCGTTTTGCTTTCTCCTTGAATACAGGAGGTTTTCTTTTTATCGCTATAGGTGAACAGATTCCTCAGAACTTGTTTTTCAAAAATATTTCAGATGATTTTTGTGTCTTTTCATATATCGGTGGTGAGAAAAAAAAGGTTTCAGTTCCCAGGAATATAAGTACAAAATTAAAAGACGCGATAACAGGGAATTTAGTTGAAAGTCTCGAAAACACAATTCAATCCAAAGATTCTGAAATTCAGTTTGTAAAAGATGAAAATGATAATCTCAGACATGATATAAATGCCGCAAATGAAAAAATACTGACTTTCTGGGAAATATTCCAGTCTTTTAAAGGTGACAGCAAGAACGAAACGCAGAGTAAAACTGAAACTCAGACTAAGCCTGAGTTGCAGAACTTGCAGAATGTACAAAGCTCGCAGAGCTCTCAGAATGATAGTGAAATTGCTTTCCTCAGATCAGAAATAGAGGCACGGGATTTACAGATTAGAGATCTCGAAAGCAGAAAAACAGAAGTAGAATTATCTCCCAGCGATAAAGCAAAAGTGGAAGCTTTAGCTGCCGAATTTACATCCATTCTTCTTAATATTAAACAGGAGCAGCTGGAAGCTGGTGTTCTGAAGATCCTGAAAGATATTGGTACTGCAACGAGAGCTGACAGGGGCTATGTTTTTCAGTTTCATCAGTTTGAACCACTCATGGATTGTACAATGGAATGGTATTCCCCCGGAACACCTCCGGAAATTACAAATCTGAAAAGAGTTTCTCCAAATAAGATTCTCTGGTCTGTTAATAAACTTAAAAAATATGAAAATGTTGTTGTAAACAAAATTTCGGCGTTGCCTGCAGATGCCGCTCTTGATAAAGCAGACTTTGAAAAGCGCGAAGCAAAATCGTATTTTCTTGTTCCAATGATATGCGACAGTCGCCTGGCTGGTTTCTGCGGTTTTGAATCTGTTGCCGCTGAAGTAGAATGGAAAAATGACACAGTACAACTCATGCGTCACCTAGCACCACTTATTGTCGGGGCATTGCTGAGAAAAAAGGCTGAGTTGTCCCTTCAGTCCACAGAAAAAATGATTAAGCAGATAATTGAATTTCTTCCTAATCAACTTTTTGTTAAAACAGGAAAAGGCGAAACCCTGTTTGCCAATAAAACGTTTTTTGATTCGAATAGAATGAGAGATGATTTTGACGATAAACGTGGATTTACGCTTCTTCCATGGAAAAGTCAGCCGTTTTTTGAGTTCAGAACTGGAACGGGTGATATTACCAAAAACGTCACTCCGAAGCAGATGCCCGAAAAGATTATTACAGATCCGCTTGGGCGGAAAAAGGTTTTTCAGACCTCTGTGGCGCCAATTTCAGTTGCGGGAGCAGATTCGCCATGCCTTCTCGGATATAATGAAGATGTAACGCTTTTGAAAGCACTAGAAGAGAAATCTAAAAGAGTTGACACTCTTCCGAAAGCTGGTGCAGCAGCAAGTCCTAAAGGCCCTGTTGTTGTTCAGTCAGATCAGAAATCGTCTCACTCTACATCAGAAGTCAGTGGCGATTTTCTGGAAAAAATCGGCAGTGAAATTAAAATTCCGATTGAAAAAATCAATGGACTTGCTGAAAATTTTGGAACAGGCGCTCTTTCCAAAGAGCAGACCGACTGGATTGGAACTATTAGAAAAAGCTCATCTGAAGCGATGATGTATCTGAATAACCTTGTAGATTTTTCCTCGATAATGAGTGGAAAATCTGGTTTTCCAGAGGAATCATTTGATATTCGGGAAGTTGCAGAAGAACTATCTGATATGTTTGCGCATGAGACCTATCAGAGAGATGTTGATTTCATAACACTTATCGAAAAAGATGTTCCTGTTTCAATTAAAACAGATAGAAATTATATCAGACAGATATTGTACAATCTTGTTAAGAATGCAGTGAAATTTACTTCCAAAGGAGAAATTCGAATTGAAATTTCTCTTGATACAATGGATACTACGAAAAAGACCCTTCGGTGTGAAATTGTTGACACAGGTTCGGGAATAGATGCATCTCTTACTGAAAAGATCTTTTCGGGTATGCCCTGGATTGGTCAGCAGAAGAGCATGGTTCCGGAAGATGGCGGTCTTGGAATTCTCGTTTCAAGAAGGTTGGTTGATCTTCTCGGCGGACAGATTGCAATTGAAAGTCAGACTGGAAGCGGTACTAACGTTTGGTTTACCCTTCAGTTTAAAGTTGATGCAGCAGAAGAATTAGATTTAAGTAAGAAAGCCAGGCATTTTAAAGAGAAAAAAGCTCTAATAATAGATCATAATGAAAAACGCGGGCAGGCTCTGAGGCATTTGCTTCAGGTATGGAAATGTCGAGCTGAGTATGTTTCCAATGGATTTGTTGCGTTGCCGAAAATGCGTGAAGCCGTTGGAAATGCCGATCCATTTCAGATCGTTTTCCTTGAAGGAACGCTTCCCGGGGTCGGTGTAGATGCCGTAGCAAGAAAAATCAGAGATGATGCCCTTATAAAAGATTTTCCAGAACCGGTTCTTATAAAAACCGTAAATCCGAATAAAGAAGAAAATCTTGAAAATCTTGATAAAATTGGTTTTTCAACATATTTGAAGAAGCCTGTTACGATAACTAATCTTTTTGATTGTCTGTCGGCGATTTTCTATCTGAAAAAGAAATCTAAAACAGTTAACATAAAAACAGCTCTTTCGCTTATTGATCAGAAAGTGTTTTCAAAAAGATTCAGAATTCTTCTTGCAGAAGACGAAGCCATTCTTCAAACGGTTGAAAAGAATCTTCTCAGGGATTTTGATTATTCAATTGACGTTGTTCTCAATGGACATGAGGCAGTAAACTCGCTTTCAACCCAGATATATGACATTGTACTCATGGATTCCGACATGCCGAAAATGGATGGATATTCAGCTGCTAAAGCCATTCGAAGCCCTGCCTCCAATATCAAAAACAAAAATGTTATTATTATTGGCTTAACTCCTGATGATTCGCCTGATACAAAGCGAAAAGTTCAGGATTCAGGAATGAATGGTTTTGTTAAAAAACCTGTTGATGTTGCACTATTGATGGAGGCGATAGATGAGGCTTTCCTGAAAACAGTTACGAAGCCATTGGCAAAAGAAATTCCTACAAAGAGTGGAATTTTCGAAGCTGTCAAACTTCATGTTCAGGCCGCAACGCCATCGGCTTCTTCTGAAGTCGCTGCAACCTCAGCATCTTCAGCACCGACAGCTGTACCAGAGAGCGCTCCAGTTCTTTTCGACAAAAATGCTCTCTTGAAAAGACTTGGAAACGACGAAAACGCGCTCAAAGAAATCATTAAAATGTTTCTGAAGATTGGTGGAATTCAGATAAACGTTCTTCGCGAAGCAATCAGAAAAAGTGATGCAAAAATGGCCGAAAGAACTGCATCAATTCTGATTGGAGCATCGAATAATGCTGAAGCCGTTTCTATCAAGACTTACTCGCTTCAGATTGAAAAAGCTGTAAAAGCAGAAAACTTTCCGCTTGCAGCTGAGCTCATGGAAAAACTTCTGGAAGAATTTGACAGCTTTAAATCTCTCAGCATATTCTGACAAATTCCATACTGCATTTTCTTATCAATCTGTTACTTTGGTTCATGATAACCGTTAGTTTGTCGAGCTTTTGAAAAAATCTCAACCCATATTTCAAAAACGTAATTGGTACATTATTTTTTATAACCTTTTGGAAAAAATTCAGATTTGGGAACAAACAGATGTTTTTATACGTTCATATCATTGTAGAGAGAAAAACATTGTTAATTTCTGAAAGGGAAAATCTATGTGCAGCAGAACCAGAGATTCCGAAAACGCTTCTATGCGTTACTTGCATGTCCGGAATTACCAGGAGTTTGATGAATATTTTGCGATGATAGAAAAAATTCAAAAAACTGCGGAATCTCTGGAGCCGGAAAATGAAGATATTGTTCAGGCAAAAGTGAAGTTGCTGCAAGCTTTATCCAAAAAAGCTGAGATGTTCAGGCAGAAGTTTCTTCAGTCACGGTTTTTCCTGCTCTGACTTTTGTCTTTTGCGGGACTACACCGATTCAAATTAGGCTTATTTGATCACACCAGAAAAATTTTATTCATATAATTATCACCGATGGTTGAAAAAAAAATTCAACCATCTTCTTTTTTCGATTGTATTTAAATGTTGTTAAAAAAATACGTTTGAAATATTTAATTAACTACTAAGGAGAAAGATAAATGAAAAAATTATTCAAAGTGTTGTTCTTTATGACCCTTTTGTCTTCCGTTTTTCAGGCATTTGGGCAGGAAAAGGATTCGCCGGCAAATAAGATTGCAAGGTTAATAAATAGCCATCTTAACGGTTTTTCTTCTGAACAGATTGCTAACGGCATAAAACGACAGTACATTCAGTTCAACCTGATGAACAACTCTGGAAAGTGGCTGGCAAAAGAACTTGAAGAGGTTTCAGATCAACTCATCCCACAGGATCTTGATGAAAAGCAAGTAAAAAGATTTGTTGATCTTATGGCACATTATGCTGAAAAAAACGACTATCTCATGGACTTTCTGAATAAAGCCAAGGATGAGAATTTTCCAGTTCTATTCAACATGATTGAAAAAGAGGGTCATATTTTGTTTCCAGAACTGGTTGCTTTTTCTCTGGCGCTGCAGAATCTGACTAAAGTAATGCGTAATGACTGGCGATTAATTGAGGTTTGTCAGAAGATCTGGGTTGAAAATCGAAAAAAAGACGGTTACTATAAACTATTCAAAAATATTCCGCTTCTTGTAAAGTTGGAATCAGTAGAAGCAGGAATAGACAGATTTGTGAAGTATCATAAATCAGGAGTTTTGCCAGCAGCTTTTTCAGATCATCTTCTTTCGGCAAATATCCTTGAAGCTACTGCGATGGATTTTGCGAAAGGCAATTTTGGAAATGTTGATGCCGGAAGAATCCTTGCAAGACAACATCCCGGCGAAGAAACAAAAAACAAGATCACTGAACAAGGGCCGACAGTGTGGTCTTCAGACAAAAAGGCAATCTGGCTTTATGCTCCATATCCAAAACAATGGGCTGATCTTTACGGAGTCTGGAACATGGCATTTGTTTCTCAATTTGACGCATTCCCATTTTACATTGTAAAACTAATCATTCCTCAGGTGAATGACTATGAAAATGCACCTCCGGAATACATTTATAATAGAGCCATTGCACTTTATGCACTTTTGAATTACACATACATTGATGCTGCAAAAAATATGAAATGGAGTGACAAAAAACTGACCCGTCTTTGGGGCAATACAAATAGCGAAAGCGCAAAAAAATATGAGAAAATGATAATTGAAGCCAAATAGTAAGTAGATGACTTCAAATACGGATAAATTTTGACACTGTATTAAATTAGCTGATTACTTTTATTCCCTTTTTTCAGCAAATTTCTTACAGTGTCTCAATTTTTCAAAAGTTCTGTTATTATTAAGAATGGGGTTAAAGAACATTAACAGTTGACTTCCTGCAGACAAGGGGGAAAGCAAATGTGGATTAATGTGAATGTAAAGCATCTGGTAATTTCTTTTGCGGTAATTTGCTGTTTTTTAATTTCTAACAGCTTATCAGCCGAAAGGAAAAGTCCCTTCGATGATTTGAAAGTCTTTCCTGAAGCAACCGGATCGCATTATATTTTTTCGCCTGCTTCAACACCGATAATGCCTGCAACCAATTCTCCTCTACTGCCGATCATTATTGAAAACTCCGATGCTTTACCGCCACTTCCTGGCATATATGGCCAATCAAAAGTTCCCAGGAATAAAAATTTCATATTGCCTGAAAAGGAAGGATCAAATAGTCTGCAGTCGATAAGCTTGGGAAAATCTTCAATTACCATAGCTGCGCGCAGGACGTTGAATCTTGTAAATCTGCCAGTTTTTGCTTTATATTCCCATGGAACCGTCAACATTTCATCTGAAGTCGTGTGGTCCATTAAAACAGGTCTTGGAATTGTGAGTGGTACAAGATATATTGCGCCATTAAATCTTGGAAATGCTGTCCTGACATGTTCTTTTACGGACAGGGGAATAACAAAAAATACAGAACTGTACCTTACAATAGTATCGCCTGAAAGTCTTCGCGCGGTTTTGCAAAAACAACAAAAGGATGCAGAGCCAAAATCTGCCTTATTAAATTTCTTGGAGATCTTCAAGTTTCCTGGTTTCAACTGGATTTATAGCACTGCCGAATTTCTTGAAAATGTATATAAAAAATTGAATAAAACATATACTGGAGTACCGGAAGGTTCGTTTTCAACAGACTGGGCGATAAACCTGCGTGCCCTGGTGATTATCGTTGATCCTGTACTTCAAACAAAGGGAAATAAAAGATTGCACGAATATTTTTACTTCAATGACCCGCAAAAACTGGCCAATGAATTTATTTCTGATATTAAAGAATCAACAAACGGTCAGGTGGAATTTGAGATAGCTGAAATTCTACATGATGATACCTGGCAGCCATATACTGACAAGCCAGCACTGACTGAAGATCAGTTTGTACAATATTGGGAGGGAAAGAAAATCCAGATTGGCGATAAAACTTTTGAGAGAAAAACCAATCCACTTGGCTTGAAAAATTATGATTACGTAGCGATGTTGAATAAACATAATGTGAAGAGCCGTGTCGAAAGCGGTGATGTAGACGAAGTGTGGCTGTTTTCCTATCCCGAAAGTGGAACTTCGGAAACCTGCATGGCTGGAACTGGGGCTGTCTGGTGTAATGGAGCAGTTATTGAAAATTTCAAATGTTCAAAATCTTTTGTTGTCTACGGCTTTAATTACGAAAGAGGCGTTGATTGCATGCTGGAGGATCTCGGTCATCGTGCTGAATCAATGCTGAGAAATGCCTATGGCTCATGGAAGCCAGACGACAAGCATCTCTGGGCACGGTTCAGCCGTTATGAAAAACGCAATCCGGGTGCTGCTGCGTGTGGAAATGTTCACTTTGCACCTAATTCCGAAATTGATTATGACTGGGGAAACACTAGATTGGTCGAATCAGATTGTGACGATTGGCTGACAAATTTTCCGCATCTGAAGGGAACAAAAAGAAAGGTTTCCTGCGATGAATGGGGCGGTGTTCGCGATCTCAAGTCCAAGTTTACCTATGATAATATTGCAACATCTATGCGCAACCACCACATTTGGTGGTTTAAACGCTTTCCCCATCACGAAGGAACTATGGATGGAAATTTAATCAACTGGTGGAAATACATATTCGACTGGAACTTGTACAGACCCTAATCACCTGTTAAATAATTCTCTTCCCGAAAGTCATCCGTCGACAATATCTTGTATAAAGAAAACGTCTATCAAGCATCGAAGTATTTTGTTATATTTTACTATTCTTTCCGCAGGGATACGCTAGGGATCAGTCCCAGCGATCAAGAATTTGTGTTGCTTTGCCTTTCAGTCTGATTTTTGCTTTTTCAAGGAAACCCTCCGGCGGTACAAAAAGTTGGCTGACTTTAAAATCACGCTCAAAAAGCTCATTTTTTACCTGTCTGACAAACAGGTTATTTGTAGACGTGATATTCTGCTCATAGTTATGCCTCAGGGCCATGGTATCCATGTTGCAAGAACCAAACGAGGCAAAAGAATCGTCGCGAATGAGACCTTTGGCGTGAAGTTTCCCAAGATTTTTTTTACCCTGATATAAATATATTTTTACTCCAGATAATAAAAACTCTTCGAAATGATAACGTGTATTAGCATCGTTTAATTTGTTTTCTGCTTGTCCTGGCAATACCAGCACTGTATTTACGCCGCGTTTGGCGGCAGCGCAGATGTGTTTTACCATATCATCGTCGGTAATATAAGGATTGATAATATAGAGGTAATTCCTGGCGCAATCGATTTCTCTAATATAAGAATCTGAAAGACTATGATTTCCACGCGGAACATTAAGTTCTAATTTTGCCTGCATTTTTGCACTGCTTGGCTTTAAAGGGAAATATCGTCGTTTGATTTCCTCTGGACTCAGCGAAGGCATTTTTCCTCCGTTGTATCTGAAACTCAAAAGAAAAGATGCCTGCATCTGATTGACAACAGAGCCTTGCGCTCTTATCATCAAGTCATGCTTTTCTTCTCGCGATGGTCTCTGAAGTGTATAACCGCCAGTAAACGCAATTTCTCCATCGATAATAAAAGATTTCCGGTGATCAAAGTGATAAAAATCAAGTTTCTTGGAAAAAGTCGTTCCTCTGGATATTTGATCAAAGAAAACAACTTGTACTCCATTATCACTATAAAATTTGAAGAGTTTTTCTTCTTCCGTATTGGAGAAAACATTTCTGAAACCAGCCATCCTTGCACCCATCCGGTCAGCAACGATACGAACTTCAATTCCTGATTTTGCTTTCTTACATAAAAGTTCAGCTATTTCCCATCCGGTTTTATCTGCTTCCATGCCAAACATTTGTACATGAACAGAGCTTTTTGCGTTTTTCATCTGCTTGATTACTCGATCCCAGAAGTTTTCACCCTGAAGCAACATCAGATAGTTGTCGTCAGTTTCAGGGAAAACAATGTCCATATCAGATTCTACAACTTGGGAATCTGAAAATACCTTTGAAATGGTTCGGCTAATTAATTCATTCATTGGAAGCTGGCTGACAAAAGAAAAGTTAATGGATTTCGAACTTTCTTTAACAAAAGCTGCTTTAAGAAGTAAATATTTCTTTTCTAAAGTTTTTATTTCTTCTTGAGAGCACTTGGGATCATGAATGGCCGACTGATATTCGCAGAATGACTCATCAACCTTTTGGCTCAATTCCTGCACTTCTGGCTGGCCAAAAAGACCAGGCTGAACACATGTGCAAAAAACAACCAGCACTATCAAACAAGCATTTGAATAATAATCTCTCATATTTGTTTGCATAATAGTTCAAGCCTCCTAAATTAAAAGTGTTCCACATTGATACGCGAGACAAATTTTATTCAAGCAAAAAAAACTCCAGAATTTCTTGTTAAACCTTTCGGGAAACTTATTTGTTACGACATTCGAATGATAATAATATTATACAGTCAAAATAAGAAAATGGTTGAAATATTTTTCAACCATCCATGATAGTTGGATGTATCTTATTTTCTAAGTTGCTGATAAAAATTAAAATTTGAATTTGTATGGTTTTCAAAAAAAACTGTATAATTAAAATAATATGGAGGGTTAATGTGAAACAAATTTGGATGTTAGTTCTCATAGTATCTGTATTGCTGGTTCCGCAAATTTCTTTCGCTGAAGAAAGGAATCCGTTCAACGACAGATCATCAGTTACGGTCGACTCTAAATTATATATGAAACCATCTATATTCAACTTTTCTCCAGTTGGGAAGAATTCGATACCTTTGCAGCCTTCAAATGCCGAAAACAATGATTCTTCACGTATTCCCAACCAAATTCCCGACGTATATATTAATGCGAATTCTTTTCCATCCGCAATTCGCAAATTTATTAATGCAAAACCGGTTGTTGTACCTTCTGGCGACTTAGTATCAATCACTCTGAGTGAAACAAGTAAATCCTTAATCACCGGAAAGGTATTCAATCTCGGAAACATTGTGGTTACAGCAAATTTTTCCACTGGTTCGCCTAGCAAAGTTCTTGACGTGAAATGGACAAAAGTCATGGGAGCAGGAACCTTGAATGGTAAATCATATACTGCACCGATTTCTTCTGGTACAGCAGTGCTGGCATGCTCTTACACAAAGGGTGGTATTACAAAAAATGCAGGAATATACATTATTATCTCATCACTGGATGACCTTCGCGCAACCCTGAATAAAGGACCGCTGACAAAATCAACTATTTTACGCATAATAGATCTTTTTCAATTTTCAGGCACAGGCCGATCTACACTTCCCGAAGCAATCCAATTGGTGAAATTCCTGGGTGCAAAAAACTGTGTTTCACAAAAAGATTATGTAACCGGATACTTTGATGGTGGTTGGATCACAATGTGGGATAATTACAACGGAAAAACTGATCGTTATTGTCTGCGCTTCGGAAACAAAGATACTAAGGAAACCGAAGTCATTGTTAATATTCTTCCCTTGACAGGTATTCCAGTCGGAACTTATGAAACAAATTGGAAAAAGAACCTTAGAGCACTTGTCATTATTATTGATCCCATACTTAATTCAAAGGGAAAGAAAAAGCTGCACGAATATTATAATTTGTATGATCCGGAAGTACTAGCTCCAAAATTCATCTCAGACATCAAAGAGGCAACATATAATCAAGTAAATTTTGAAATTGCTGAGACCTTACATTCACCAGAATGGCCGGCGTATACAAATAGCCCACCTCTTACAGAAGAGGAGTTCATAAAATACTGGGAAGGAAATGGCAAAAAGGTCGGCGGGTACTACTGGGATTTGGAGTCTCAGAGAAAGCTCAGTGGAAGAAATTTTGACTACGATGCAATCCTGAATAAGTTTAACGTCAAAGAACGTGTAGAGAGCGGGGATGTTGATGAAGTCTGGTTGTTCGGTTATCCCTGGATGGGCACTTATGAAACACGAATGGTTGGAAGCGGTTCAATATGGTGTAATGGGCCCGTGCTTGAATCATATCAATGCTCCAAATCATTTGTAGTATATGGTTTTAACTATGAAAGAAATGTTGATTGCATGCTGGAAGACCTCGGCCACAGAACGGAGTCAATTCTGAAATATGTATATGGCTCATGGGAACCAGCTGACAACCATCTCTGGGGAAAATTCACACGATATGAGAATAGAAATCCCGGTGAAGCCGCATGTGGAAATATCCATTTTGGTCCCAACTCGCTTGAGGATTACGATTACTGGAAAAACACTCAGGTAGTAGAGTCTACCTGCGATGATTGGTTGATAAATTTCCCTCATTTAAAGGGTACAAAAAGAGAAATTTCTAACCAGGACTGGGGAGGCATGCAAACGGACTTTGATAAGTATAACAAGCAGATTAGTGAAACAATTACTCGTCTTCATCATCTCTGGTGGTTCAAAAGAATCCCTCATCATGAGGGAAGCATGGATGGCAAGCTGATAAACTGGTGGAAATATGTTTTTGACTGGAATACAAATAAACCATAACGAAACCTGGATATAAAAAACTGTGGGAGGCGATCTGATGATCACCTCCCACAATAACTTATCAGTTAGTTTCTACTGACCGCAATTGTCCTGAGGAGCGCAAGGGTCAGGGGTATAAATTCCATTTTCGTCATAAGAATATCTTACTTTTTGCAGAGGAGGAGGTGCTTTAGCAGTACCTCTGGGTGGTTTTGCCGGATAAAAAGCGTTTATGAGTCGCCAATTACTGGAAAAATGATTAACCGTTCCCACAATGTCCTTAAAGTTATTTGCAAAGTCAAGAGGACTCATTCCACTTTTACCATCACTTGTTGCCCAATAGCTTAATTTTGTGGCAATATCATAGCTCAATAATCCGCAAAAGACATCCTGTGAGCTACAACCGCCCGAACCATTATAATAAGCTTGGTATTCATGCTGAAAGATTGCAATTAGAGCGGCATCTCCAATATGGTATGCCATTAGTATATAAGAGAAAAAATGAACTGACTGCATTCCATCAAAATCATCATATTCTTCATAAAAACCAGAAGCCCCAAAAGGAATTTCCGGGTGTTTGAAACCAGCATTGGAGTGTTTCAAATCACCTGTCGGTAAGTGAGCGGTCGTAACAGCATTGTAGCGGCCGGCAAGAAAAATGGCGTCAATGTATTTAAGAAACTTTCGAACCCATTTTGTATTAAAATTATCGCTTCCGCTGGTCATGAGCGCAGCACGCTCTTTACTGATAGTGGCCATTTTTTTCAGCAGCACTTCAATCGCATCAAGATCAGTTATCGAGCCTCCGGAAACGTTTCCCTTCAGTTCGAGGGCTTCCTTGTACAATTCCATAATAATACAGTTGTCATCATTTCTATCTATTCTCATGTATTCCGCATCATCAAATCCTGTGTCAGGTATGATAACTGGAAGAGATTCTTTTAAACCCTGGACTATTTTTTCAAGAAACTGGGGAGAAGTTGATGGGGCAGGAAATGACGAAGAAAAGGCTGAAGAGTCACTGCCAGTAGAAGTAAAAGTAGGGACAACACCTGAAGTAATCGTGTTTACTCCCAAAGGTGGGCTGGATTCAATTGGGGTGATCGGATAAGATGCACTAAGCGGCTGGGCAAAAGTTGCGAACCCGCTTGTACTATTACACTGAGTTTGCGAAAAAAGCTCCATTGATGAAATCAGGCAAAACAGCCCAACGAGTAATACCAGTTTGATGGTATTTTTTTTTTGAGTTTTTTTCATTATTAACCCCCGCTCATATTTTTTTTGGATATATGAATTTAAAAGTTTCAACCCCTGCAAACTTTCAAATCACCTCCTTCTCTAGGATTATTATTTGTTAGTCGGAAAAGAATTGTTTATTGTTGAAGGAACAGTGGAAGAGGCTGATGGGTCTGAGTAATCGGGAGTTTTGTAGATATTTTCGGTTTCACCTGGTTGAGTTTGTGGCTGGGGCTGGGGCTGAGTTTGGATTGCATCAGGCTCTTCACGCATAATTCCATTGGAAGTGAGCAGGAGAATTTCATTTTGTTTCCAGGAAAAAGATGTCTGGCTTTTAACAGCGACAGAACCTTCAAGGAGTTGCAATTTACCTGTACCATTGACAAGTTGAAAACTAATTTTCGTTCCCCTGATCAAAAGCTCTGCACCAGGAACCTCCACTGTATATCCCGGACTATTTGAGGCAAAATCAGCGGTAAAATTACCATCTGAAACGGAAAAACCTCTTGGAATGATTCGTACAAGCCCTTTTCCATTCAAAGTAACACGGCCTGAACTTGAAAATTCAATAGAAGCTATTGATCCAGCATCGGCAAGCTCAATCAGTGAACCGCTCGCAAGGCTAGCTGATTTCTCAGAGAGAGGAATGAACGTTCCCTCAGGCGAAATAATCTTTGCCTGTGTTCCGCTAACCATTGCCAATTCTAATCCAGTAGAGGTTACTTCCACCTTTTCCGGATCAGATACGTTGACATTTCTAAGAGTAGTTCGAAAAATTCCAACTGCAATCATGGAAAGACATGCAAAGGTCAAAACAAATTTCGGAGTCATGAGACTATTTATCAGACGAACAAGAGTGCTGGTGAAAGATTCCCCGGATTCCTGTGGTTTGGGGGGCGATTTAATTGCCTTCATGTCGAACACAAATGGAGGCGTTACACTTCGCACTTCAGAATAGTATCGGTCAAAAACGGAATCAATTTTTTGCAAATTTTTAATAGCTGCGCGGCATTCATCACAACTTTCACTGTGCCGAATATCTTCCGGTGTTGGAGAACCGACAACATCCTCCGTCATGAGGCGTTGAAGCATAGAGTCCAGGCGTTGGCAGTTTTTCTTCATACTCAATTCTCCCCAAGTACTTCTAAAAGACGTAATCGGGCATAAAACAAATGACTTTTAATACTACCCTCCGGGATATTCAATGCTTTTCCTATTTCTTTGCAGTTCAAATCCCAGAAATATTTCATCTCAACAACCTGACGTTGAACATCAGTAAGATGACTCATTGCCTTCTGAACTTCTTCTTTTTTTATCAGATCATTCGAAAAATCTCCATTTTTTTCCTCGCATCGATCATCCTGCAAGTGATACTCTTCAAGTTTCCGACGATGAAACTGATTGATCGCCAGGTTTCTGCAAATAGTCATAAACCACGCTGAAAAGGATCCATCAAGCCGAAAAGTGTGCAAATTAACAAAAGCCTTTGTGAATGCCTCTTGCATCAGGTCATGAGTTGCTTCCAGATTTCTTCCAGTACGGTTAAAAAAAAAGTGATGTGCCAAAGGAGAAAAACGATTGACCAAACTCAGAAAGAGGTCAGTTTCACCCTCAATTATTCGTTTTATAAGGGCCTTCACGTCCAGGTCATCTATTGGTTTCTGTGACATAATTTAACCGTAAAGAACTGTCATTAGACTATGCAAAACTATAGAAATTTGCATAATTATCAAAAAATGATAACAAACCTTATAATAAAAAACAGTATACTGGCGATCTTGAACCAAAAAAAGTTGTTTCACCAGCGAACCTCTGATGTAAAAAGGCTATCATAATTTTTGAACAATGTCTACGGTTTTATTTTTCCAAAAGATATTTAACATCAAACGTTTGGAACTATAACACTAACAGCCGATCAGTTAACAAAGTATTCAAATAATTAATTATGCAAAACCCTCCTTTATATTTAAGACCAGCAACTAAGGCTTTTGGTTGAAATAAAGTTTAATATAATTGTCGCTGCTGAAGATTTAATCAATTATAAAACCTTTTCAATTGGCAAAAAAACGGAACAGAGGTGCAAGAATACACCTTTGTTCCGTTTTATTTAAAGTAGAATTAGATTGAATTAAATATCTCAACAAGATTCTGGGAGACATTTTTCATTTGCTTGCTTAAATCTATGCAGATCTTTTCCCAGTAATCAGCATTACCACTACCACCAGAATTTTCATTTATCAGAGAATTCAAATTATTTACGGTGCCTCTAATTGAGCTATTGATTGGAAGATTGCCACCAAGATTAATTAAAGCGCTTTCCAGAATCTCTTTTGCAATACAAGTCTGGCGAATGAAAAAAGAATAAGTGCGTGTCCAGTATTTTGCATCCCAGACACCTCCAAAACCTTCAGCATTCTGATGGGCAAGAAAATATATAAGAGATTGCAAATGAACTTTCATAATTAAGAGAGGGTGAGCATTGTGTAAATTTTCAATGTTGAATAGAATTTCTTTGACATTATCTGCCGCCAGCCAAAGTGCATTTCGCACAGCTGAAGAATTTTTTACATAATATGCTGTGCTTTCGCCAGGGAAATGATGCTTGGCACATATTTTTCGCAAGTTATCAGAAAGTTTTCGAAATCACAAGTTTAGATTAAGGGGCGCAACCATTGTAACTTTCGCAATAAATTCATTTTCATCATTATGCCGGAATCGACATGAACTTCTGGCCCAAAGGCGACAGTAACTTTGCCAGTGTCATAGTCAATTTCAATTTTATATTCCAATGCAGTTTTCAAATCTATTGCAATTTTCAGGCTTGTGTTTAGTCCAAAAATTCGGTCTGATACTGCACCTACTACTTCTGAGCTGCACTGGTCACTTAGAGGATCAAGATTGAACGATCCAATCACTGTAAGTTGCTTGTCAAATACAAACGTTTTTGAATGCAACCGGTCGTTTTTATCTCTGGCAACAAGAAGGCGCATTTTTGGACACTTACTCAGCAGCATTTTCCAGTCGTTTAAAAAAAACGCCTGAGTCATCAAATTGTCTGTTGAAGCTCCGCTATTAGTATGAATAATTATTTTGACTCCCCGTTCAGAAGCGCGTTGCAATGCATTTATTGCTTCAGTCGAAAGAACAACATAAGGACTCTGCAAAATAATCTCTTCTTTGGATGCATCAATAAACTTTATTAAATTGCTGGAAATATCGTTTCTCACGCCCACGCAGGAATGCTTGTCCAGGATCTTCACTTCTTTTACCGGGTCATTATTAAAAATTCTAAAATCTGAATACCTGGAAATTTCCTTATAAGTTGATAATTCCTTGTTAAATTTCGCAAAAATCTTTTTTTCTTCCCCTGAAATACTCTTATCGTCAAGAGAAACAAAGCCCTGTCCCATCATATATTTCTTCATCGAACGATATGCAACATCAAGTGTAAGATTCTGATCATGGAAATTAATTGAATCTGGCTTTAACAAAGAATTCTTCAATAACATCCATTCTTCATCAAAAGCATACTTTAATCTTTCTGCAACATGCCCTCCATTCATCAAAATGTCGGTGTCTCGATACACGATCGGGCATTCACCTTTTCCTGCGAAATAATCTGCTGCAATATTTCTACCGCCAATGATAGCCAGCTTTTTGTCCACAATGATAATTTTATCATGGTTTGAAGCAATAACGTTTCTAAGATCTTTAAATAATGCGAAAAATTCCTTCGAAACAGAGTTATAAAATTTAACTTGTACATTTGGGAGTCCGGCTAATTCCTGAAGTTTATCGGTCAGAAAGCCACCCCAGACAGTTGTTCTGGAGTCGACCATAAGCCGGATTTTAACTCCTTCCAGAGCCTTCGTGCGTAGTAAACCAAGAAATGATAACCCGAACACATCATCTTTAATAATGAAATATGTAGTATCAATGCTTTCCCTGGCTTCTTCAACCATTTTCCAGCGTGTATACCAGGCGGCCTCATTTTTCACAAGAAGTCTTATCTGAGTCTTGATTTTAGGTCCAGCCTGGATGGAATCAAACACATTTCTTAATGAAGTGTTCCATTCCGGTAGAATAAGCCTTTCCTGCCCAGAAAGGGCAGAACAAATCGAAAAACAAATTACAACTGAAAAAATGGTCCAGCAAGAAAGGTTTTTCATATTCGATTCTCCAATCTCTTCATATAATTTTTTCAAAAATTTGAATCTTCTAAATATAATACAATCCAAAAAAGATAACGGTTGAGGAAAAGAATATATTAAATTTGGAAAAAAAAATTGGCTCTCAGTTGTTATAGCAACCGAAAGCCAAATATTGAATTTTCCCTTATTACTTATCTACAAGTTTCAGATGAGAAACTGCATATTTCATGAAAGAGTCTTTTTCGTAGTTTCCAATAAAAGATTGTCCAGAAGTCTTCCAGATAATTTTTTCGACGTAAGGTTTTGTTTTATCTGAAAACTTGTTAAAAGAAACGTCTTTTACCCACAGGTCAAACCCCATGCCTGCACGTAAAGAGGCGCCTGCCTGTGAGAGGTCTCCTAAATTCATTGGAGTTTGAAATTTGGCTGGCCCCTGATTGGTGTTATTTACCCAGGCACTTTCCAGGCGGTATTCCAGAACGGGAAAAGGATCATTCTTCGGAAGATCGATTTTATAATCGGGTTTGTTCAGATAAGCTGCTACCTCTTTTTCCATTTGAGAAATAATGACGGGTGAAAAGATTCCGAGGCGGCAATAAAAATTAAATTTCCAACCATTGTCCTGTCGGGGGGAAGCAATAATCTGTCTGTACAAGTCAGACGAAGAGGGTTCTTTTTGAAGAGTCTCAAATGGCATTACCATCATCGAACGGAAGAAATAAAGAGCTTTTTCTGTATCGAGTTCAAACCTTGCAGATTTTTTATTTGTACCGGAAGGCCATCCCATGCAATAGCCAACACGGCTGACTTCAATATAAATCGCCAATTTAGCAATTGGAGTATAGCCTTTTGATACAAAATCACTAACCTTTGATGACGGAACCTTCAACAGAAGAATCTGTTTGGTAAGTGGCTGCTTGGAATACGTTGCTCTGAATTGCCATATTGATTCAAGGGAGCTGTATTCTGAAAAGTCTTCTATCTTCTTTTCTTTTCCGGCACTCTGCATTTTTACAAGATAAGACCACGGCTCTGCTCCTGCCATAACTGGTATTATCAACAGTGCCAAAAGTAAAATCATTTTTCGTGTATGACTAAACATATTTTTTCTCCTTCGGAAGCAATTTGTTCTGGATTTTTTTTCATATATTTATAATACAGTCATCTTTCTTGATTGGTTGAAAAAAGTGTTGAAAAAATGTCTGTTATTATAAATATTTTTCTGGATTTTCCGAAGGAATTATCTCCAGCGCTTATAAGTCACACTGTGAAGTTCAAGTTTGTGTGCTCCAGAATCAGTTTTGCCGGCTGAGTTCCAATCGACTTTGATTCCAATTAAACGACCGGCAAGAACTGTTCCATCTGAGACGTAAGCGTCAGCAAACTGCGGATTGGCAGAAATTTTAACACTTCCATAGATTTCATTGGTATCAGACTGTGCCAATTTGGGAGGAGGCAAATCGGCTCCCGGGGACTTTGCTTTTTCAAGGCAGTTTGAAGCCTGAGCTGTTGCCAGTACAAGTGATTTCAAGTCAAGGTTTTGTCTGGTTAAAAAGACGTAATTTACGATCATGGGTGTCAAAAAAACCGCAAGAATGAAAACTGCGATCAGAATTTCAATAATGGTAAGACCATTCTTCAGGGTTTTCATGATTATGGCCATCTGCCTTGGGCAAAGTCAACGACTTCGGTGTTAAAATCACGTCCTGGTCGCGGAATCGTGCCATTATCCACAGCTGTTGCAGCTGCACCTTGTCTTGCCGGGTTATCAATTCCAGCCTGAAGCAAAGCCTGGCGAACCTTATACTCAGTTGAATTTTGAAAAATGGCGTCAATCTCGGCCTGGGTAATACCCGATCGTGTAAACAGATCCAGTCCGGAGGACACTTCATCGGGATTCACATCACGTCCCAGCCATTTTTTATAAAGATTGCTGAGCATTGTTGTTGGATTATTCTCAAACGGAACTTCGGAGGATCCGGGTCGACCGCTGGAACCGGTGAACACCCAGGAAGACCTTGGGGTATTATTTGAAGCTCCGTTGGCCTGATCGGAAAAAGATGGAATTTTTGAAACAATGTCAATTCCCGGAATCGGAAAAAACGTTGGTGCCAGCACTGAATTAGCAGGCGGCGGTGAATCGTTTTCAGGTGTTCTCCAAGATACTCCAGGTTTTTCCTTATTTCCCGAAATAGACGTATTGAACTGAATTTGTCCAAAAGATGCAATTCCGATAGTACATTCCACAGAATCGCCGCTGTTGTTTATCTCCGGACTCAGGGCTGTCAAAGAGGCTGACAGTTGCATATACAGTAAAAAACAAAGAAGGACATTTTTAACTTTCATAGTTACATTCCTTTCCGGACTTCCAACCGAAGACGTTCAACAGACTTCGACACAAATTGGGAAAACACGTATCGCTTAAGAGTATCACCTTCCGCACGCAGCAAGGTTGTACCAGACGCAACAACGGAATAGCGAACTTCAACATCCTGACGCCAGTCTTTCGCTGATGGTTTTATGATAATAGTTTCAGATCCGAGCTGGCGAACACTCAGTGCCGATTTGAAATCCATGCGAAGCTGTTCTATTGCCAGTGCTGTCAAGCGATAATACTGGGAAGTTGTGCTAATTCCAGAGGCTGTGAACATGAGTCGCGTCCAGATTCCGTAAACAAAACCAAGAATCAGTGCAGAAATCATCGTGGCAAACAAGAGTTCCACAAGTGTAAAAGCATTGCTTCTGAACTTTCTCCGCTTCTGAAAAGCATTTACTGGAAAATTGTCAGCTGAGAGGCAATTTGACAAAGATTTATCAGTCTGGTAATCAGTTTTCACAATTTTATGTTTTCTCCGTGTTTCTTAAACTCAGCAGCTGAAAGAATATGAGCCAAACGGGATTCTTGCTTAAAAAATTCATATTGTTAAACGCTTTTTTCATTGAATACCACGGAAAAATACTCTGTGATTGTCTGCCAGAATAATGCGATGGGGAAAATGAGGTTCTCTGGTTTGTACAACGGTTTCATCGAATTGCTCTTTTGGATAGGACAAATTTTTTCTGCCATCATTCTTCGTCAGTTCACGATAGTTGGCATCCCAGGCGGCAACATGTCCGAAAATGGAGAAACTGGAAACATCTGATGCAGCAGTAAGCATTCCAACCGTGGAACGCAAAGCAATCAAAGCTGCATGGATCGGTTGAGATGTACCAATGGTGATGGTTCTTCCGGAACAAAGCGTTAAAGGCTCACCGGGGGTGTCAAGTATAGAGGCATTAATTGTAATGTCACCGTCACAAACGATAATTCCGCCGCCTTTAACAAGCAGCTCAGCGTCAATTGTCAGACTTCCAACAACGTGAGCCACTCCCGGCACATAAAGAACCTTCTTTCCATTGGAACCTGGAGTTTCCATACTGCAGACTTTCCAGAAATCAGCGGCACTTGAAAAATCTACCACTGCCCTGGCAACCAATTCATCAAAACCACGAATCTCTTCGAGTTTTCCCCTGAAAATTGGTTGTCCGGATGCGCCGTTCAATTGGACATCGGCTTTTTTCAGTTCGTCTGAAGTGCTCCACTTGCTGATAGATTGCGTAACTCTGAGTATGGGATGCTGATTTTTTTCAATCGCCTCACGAACGGCTGATGAATCGCCATCTCCGGGAATAACGGGAATATTTTGAGCTGGCATTACTTTTCCAGAAGAAAAAGCCTCTTTATTGCTGAAAACATAATCATGCGCCATATTTACATTTTCATATTGAACTCTGCTCATTATCTGACCACGATAATAAGGTTTGAGTTTTGCCAGTTCACCGCTGTCATTTGTTTTAAATAAAGCGTGGAGACTCCAGATAATATTTTTTGTTTCATCGTTCATTGAAGATGGAAGGTTATTTGGAGAAGCGTCGGGGCGTTTCATATATTTCAGGTAACATTCAGGCATGTAGGGGGCTGGAACATCAGTAAAGCTGTTTGATCCTCCCGAAATAAAATAACCATCCATTGTGTTAAGCAATAAAAAATGGCGGACGACGTCTCCGAGAACGATGGCTGGACTGTATTTTTCGGCGGTTCCGAAGAGCCGAAATGCAAAACTTCCTTTGTGACGGGAAATGTCAAAATCGGGTTCAAGTGAACTGAATTTGTATGCCATTGTAGTTTCAATTGGAAAGACTTTGTCTGCTCCCTGAAGGTCTTTCAGCATAAAGTCGGCTTTGCATCCAAACATAAGCTGAGTAATTTTTGTAATCTGGGGATTCTCGTTCAAGCCGATCAAGTTAAGTACCCCTGTAATGTTGTAGGCTGCCATTCTCAGCAGAAAACGCTCACTAGTTGAACACAGATTCTGTCTTTCACCGCCAGCTACACCTACTTTCCATGTTCCACCAAGATATATCAACGCATTCTGCAGTAGGGTGTTTGTTGAGAGTGCTGAAAATCCGCTTGTCTTAAGATTAGTGCTTTCTCCATTATTAATTACTATCGGTGCAGCTCTCTGGCCACCTATAACTGAAATAGTGTAGTCAAGTGGATTGCTATCAGATTGCATCAGAAGATTTGAAATATCAGGCGTAGCAGGAGGATGTGCAATGAAAAGACTGAATTTGCTTAATTGCGGATGAATGACGTTTACAACTGATAAATTTTTTATCACGTTCATTTCCCGTTCAACTCCAGAGCAGTTGCCGATAGACTGAATCTGCAGAATGGCACGTTTTTCAACCGAGTCAGTCATAGAAAGACCTGCTTCCCAGGGAAGTCCCTTGATCGGTTTCATGTTGGACAAAATTAATTTCATCTTCAGATTGGCAGAAACCCCGCCGCGACGGGTTTGTGAATTAACAGCAGCTATTGCATCCTGTACTGGTTTGCCTGGAACATAAACATAGTGACTCTTATATTTGCCATCCGGTGGCTGTGACAAAAGATCGTCGTAGAATTTTCGAAAATCACTGCCATGAACCCCGTCAGGAACTCTTTCGAAACGTAAAGCGCTTAGAACATCTTCTACACCGGCTTCAGCCAGATTCAGAGCTACTTCGCTGGAATAGTAATGTACAGCCACTACTTCGGAATTGCGGATTAAAAAAGTGCTTGAGAGAAAAATGATTGACAGCAAAGCCATGACCAGCAAGGTCACAGGGGTAGCAATTCCCAAATTAAAACAGATATTTGATTTATGCAAATTATCACTCCGGAAAGTATTTGCTTCTTATGGTACAACTTTTCCTATTTAAAAACTATTTTTTGCTTCACTGGGAACTACAACGTCCGTGCTGGTACTCATTGATGAATGAGTCTCCGAATTTGTATTTGAATTACCCGGATCAGAACTTGAAACAGCCAAAGGTGATTGCGACAAGCCTTCCCTGGTTTTTTCGGAAAATTTTATACCTTCATGTGTTTTCAACAGGCCCTTTTCATCGCGACTTTGCCATTCAATTTCGCCATGCTCAACCCATACCTGGTCGTTTCCTTCACTGACTTTGATATGTAAAACCGTTCCGCGAATTCCTAAAACAGCACAGGGCATTGATACTTTGAGACCCTTGCCGTTAAGATGAAATGCAAGTACTCCCCCATTTTTGCTAATAAAAATTTCGTTATTTCCAATACGATATTTTCCAGGACCACGAATGTTTATCTTTCGTTTCGCTTCTGACGGACGATCTGAGTCGCACAAAAACAATTCGCAGGTTTGGCCGCTGTCAAGAATTACCTGGCTTTCAGCTTGTAACTGTATACCCGGCAAGTCTGGAGAGATGTTTTCCACTTTAGAGCCGTTGACAAGTTTTCCATTGCCGCGAATCATTCCAACAGTTTTCTGTTTTGACTCTTTTTCAGAAATGGTGCCTGTCTTTTTTTGACTAATCGAAGATGTAGACTTGCCATTATTGCACCCGACAAACACAACCAGGAAAAAAAACACCAATAGTGGTAAAACCACTATTTTCCAAAAAGAATCATTTTTCATATTTTCCTCAACCTTCAACGGTCACCCAGCTGCTGGATCATTTGTTTGTACCGGTAAAATCCGGTCCGTTTTTTTCCATCGCGGGAAATGCTGAACCAGCTGTTTGGATCATCTCCGCCGTAATAATACTTGAAAAGGAAAAAGCGTTTAATTGAGGGAATGGAGAAAGCTGTCCGGCAAAGCAGCTCAATTTTTCTTGCCTGTTCTTCGTCGTCACGGCTTGAGTCTCCAATTTCGGTCAGCCAGATTGGTAAAGAGCCGTCGCCATTGGCTTTCATGGGTGCCAGGCAAACATTGTTAACACTTTTAATCAGTTTTTGTGCAGTATCTGAACCGTATGGATGGAATGCCATTGCATCAAACGGAGAGCGTTTATACTTTGCCTTAAACCATTTGTAATGAGGGCTTTTGTAAAAAGCATCAAGATAGGCTTTTGTGCCTGCATTCCACTCGCTTCCGGTAATTGTTGCGTCTAATCCGCCGAAAACGATAAAGGCATTGGGATCCCATTTTTCGGTAAGTTTACACTTTTCATAAACAGTACCAAGCAACTCAGCATAAACATTCGGATCCATTTTCCATCCTGCATTCTGTTCATTCCAGATTTCCCAGCAGCGAACTCCCATTTTACTGTAATGTGGAATTACCACCTTAAGAAGATCAACCATTTCAAGAACTTTGTCGCGATCATAATGGTATCCTTCCCATTTTGGCCAGACTCTCTCATCAGCATCGGAAGGGCGAGCTATTGGATTGGCATCATAGGCATCATAACACACCAGTATCATAACCTGAATTCCGGCATTGTTATAAGCTGAAATCGCTGAATCCAGCGAACGGCCTCTCTCCAGGTTAAGTCGAACTGTTTTGACACCAAGTTCCTTTAAATGTTCGATATCGCCTGTCGTGGCATTGTCAGTGGGAGAGATAGACCAGAAGCCACCATTTACGACTGTATTAGAAACCGGAGCCGGTGTTTCGGGGACTGGAAAACTATTTTGTGGTGGTGAATCAGAACCTGGCTTAATAACATTTCCGGCGGGTTGTCCAATTGAAATATTGTGTTCTTCTGCCCATTTTTGTGCGGCCTGGTCACCATAAGTTTTCAGAAATAGTTCCATTACTTCCTTTGGTTGCTCAGAAAGGGACTGTCCATCGGCTGCACTAACTTCTCCTGATTGAGGTGATTTAATTGTCGCGGGATTGTTCACGTTTGATGCTGATGCAACATCACCAGCTGTCACACCCCTGGGTGCGGCAGCTCTGTTGGAGCTTGGTATATGCCCTTTTATTCGATTAGAAGGCGGTTTTTGAGCTCCTTGACCGATTTCTCGATTGTGCTCCTCAACCCATCTCTGGGCAGCCATGTCACCATAACTGCTAAGAAAAGAAGAAATCGTTTCCCTGGACTGGCCGGAAAGGGTTTGTCCATCAGCAGCGGTCGGCTCAATATCTGACGTAGTATTCTGAGCCAGAACGACCGAGACCATTATCCAGAAAAAAAAGAGAAGCAATACTGATCTTCTAACAGATGTATTGAGTTGCCAGATAATTATTATTTTCATGAGTCCCCCTTATAAAAAGCAAGTAGTATATACTTGAAGATAATCGGTATTCGCTTCGCTCGTTCCTTATGGTGTGGTATTACCGGATCGAACTGCCACACCCAGGGAATTCATGGCCCTGTAGGTAGCTTTGTAAGAGTATTTGCTTCCTGTGCTGAAGTTGAAGCGCCAAACAAACGAGGGTTCTTTTGATTTTTCACCCCAAACACCATGTTCTTTAATGGGAGAGATTTTTCCAACTTCATTGTACAATTTTTTCAATTCAGCTATTGTTGGAGAACGCCATCCTGCTTTGAGGCTGTTTATCCAAACCTGAGTTTCCTTCCAGCTCCAGCCAACCGGACCAACAAGCCATTCTTTGCCGCAGGCCTTGAACGCCTTTCCAAAGGCATTATGGGCACCGAATTCACCAACATTGCCATCAGCAAACAGTGAACCGGAAAGAACAAACAAAAGGAAAGAAACGAAAATTAAATTAGTGATTTTTTTCATATACACACTTCTTTCGTTAGTTTTTTCTAATCCTTAACGCTTATTATTAGAAACAACCGGGAAGGGAAAATGGTTGAAAAAAAATTAAAGAAATATGTAGAACAAAAAGAGAATATCAGTAAGAGATAGACCAACAGTGACCAATCAGCGAAAAGTTTATCATATATTCGAAACAATGTCTACGACTTTCATTTACCTTTCATCGTAGTAGGAGTATCTTTAAAAAAATAATAATGCAATTGAGTTGGAATTTAAAAATAGAGCCCGATATGAAATTTATATTGGGCTCTATCTTTCTGAATACAGGAAATCTTATTGGTGGGTTGTTGAAAAAGGTTAATCGGTTAATTTCCAGTAGGGAAGTCGGCCTTGGGAGCAAATATTTCATTTTGAGAAGTTGAATCATTTTCATCTATTGGTTCTGATTCCTGCACATCAGATATGTTTGAATGCGCCTCATTTAAGTTACTAATTTCACTGCTTTGAGTCGCAAGCTCATCCGGCATCTGCGGGGCATTTCCACTGGCTATTCCTGTCTCTTCCATATTCCTGACAGACTTCTCAGCTTCACCAGCTGCTGCTACATTGTCATCAAGATTCATATCAAGCATGTGAGCAGGAAGTTTTGCTACTATTTCCATGAATATTTTTTGAGCGGCAATTAAAGCATCGTAAGTTTGTTTAAGTGTCGATTTCAATAATGCAAGCTCTTTGGTTTGAGCAGCTGTAAGCGGGGTTTTGACTTCAGGAAGTTTTGATAGTACTTTAGCATAAATAACTTTGAATTCGTTATAAAGTTTTCGTTTGTCGTATTCCAGTTGCATTATAAGTTTTTTAAGCTCTGCTTTTTTTTGATTTGATTGTTCGGGTTTTGCAAGTTCAAGAAAAGCATTGCTCATCTTTTTTACAATCTCCAGTGTCTGGGAAAAAATTGCATTTGACTTTCGGTAAAAATCACATGCCTGAGCATAATTCTCACCACTTACCGGAACATCTACCTGTGGTGGAATATTGGAGGGCGAAGCTATAGTTGGTGGAACGGGAGTAACTGGTATATCCGATGAAATTATCATGGTTTCATGAGGCAAAAAGCTAATGCGGGAACCTTGTCCGGCAGGAATCTTTGAAGTGCCACGGGCGCTTGATAGAATAGTATAATTTGCCAGATTTACAGGAATTTTCAGATTTACATTATCAGGGCTGGTGTTTGCAAGCATCAGGAAATATGCACCGGAAGTTTTTGCAACAAGTCCTACAAGTGGTTTGGCATTGGATTCGCTCTTGAAAAATGTGTTATCCCATGGATCTCCATTTTGTTTGATTGCCATTGGCCAGACAATTGAGTGTTTCTGCGAAAGGAGCCCGGCAAGACTTACAACAAGCTGTTTTTCAAAAGAAGTAGCACTTTTTGCCTGGTGTAAAAAATACTTAATTGGGGCTTTTTGGTTTGCAACGTTTACAATGCATGCACCTGTGATTGATGCGGCTAACAACGCTATACGTGTTTTCGGGTCATTTCCCTTTGTGCTAAAAGCTACACCCAGAGCCGAACCTGATGGATAGTTTACAGAAATCCCGGAATTTCCCTTGATATCACCAGCAGCATCAAAGTATATGTCAAAAAGAGCTTTTGCGTCGCCAAAAATTTCACCATTTTCAGGGGCTTCATTCAGGTTAAAAATATAACCACTCATTGCTGGAACCGGAAGGTCTTTGAATGCATTTTTTGCACGATTTCTGTCCCATCCGGTACCACCATTGGCAAGAATACTTGCAAAAGGGAACTGTTGTTTAAGTGTTTGAAGGCTGTCTCTGGATAATTTGTCTCTGGAAATTTCAACAATTACCTGCAAATTTGCGATTTTGGCACATTCTGCAAGAGTTGCCTGAGCTTGTGCTGTATCACTAAAGCGAAACCACCAGCGAAATCCCTTTGAATTCATTGATGCAAAATCGGAACTTCTTATTACAGCGGGCGATGGGTTTCGCAGGGCAATACTTATCCCGCCATTTGGAAACAAGCTCACGGCATTGTTGAGGTCGGGCGCGCTCGAAGAATCTAGTTCAATTCCGAGTGCCAGATTAATTTTTCCATACTCTTTCTTCGAAGAAATGCTGACATCGGCAGCTTGTACAAGAGAGCAGCAAATGAAAAGATTAATAAAATGTGCTACAAACAAGGAACTCAGGCATTTGAATTTCATGTAAAAACCTCCCAATCTTATTAAGATGGTAGACTTGAGCTTTAATATATAAAATTGTCTCACGAATTAATTCAGTTATATGAATATACAACATAATCATACGAATGGTTGAAAAAAGTTATTCAACCATTTCAGGGCTTTGTGCCACATAGACACTGAAGTGAGCAGATATTGCTGCAAATTGCTGGCATGCGGTAGTAACTCTCTGTACAAGCATGTATGCCCCTGTTCCCTTGGAAACACTAGAGATAACAATTATGAGTTTTCAGGAGGTCATTCTACTATCAGTTCTACAGGATAAAGGGGAGATGTAGACATGGGATATATCCATATTGAATCTGGTCCACCGCCGCTTTTTGGTGCTCTTGAAATATTTCTTGCCCCAACGTGTCCAACTGGCCATGAGGCAGTGTTACCAAGAAAAGCCAGTAAAAAGGCTGCATATGTGTTACAGGTTCCATCAACATCAGGAGATGTTTCACAATATACACTATAGGGAATGTTGTACCTTGCATAGTTGGATGCAAGTCTTTCAAGAAGACTCTGGAATTCTGCATCAGTAAGCAACGGTTTTCCCATTCCAGAACTAATTTCCAGTTTATAAAAATACCAGGTTTTACAGGTTGCCAAGTCTGCCTGAGGTGCTGGAACAGATTGTCCGCCACCTATTTGAGTTGAGTATGTCCATGAATTTCCATCATAGTGCGCAATGGCAGCATGGCTCAGAGGTATTTCCGCTCCGTAAGCTTGCCCCAAAGCAACGGAACAAAAGAACCACCCTGCGAGTTTTGGTTGATTGACTCCATTTACTTCTTTTAATTCTCCTTCTGTGAGGCAACTGCCAATATTTACGGAACCCCAGGGGAGCAATGGCTGTGCCGCGTAAAGAGAAACTGAGAGAGAAATATACATCAAAAAGATACCTAATTTTTTCATATCACCCTCCAAAAAAAGTATCACCAATTTTACACCGTCAGAATATTATACAACCAAATAATATTGGCGGTTGAATAAATTATTCAACCATTATCTGGAAAAATTTCTTTTTTTCAACCAAAATTACGTTTTGGATGTATTAACATGAAAATATAGATGAGCTTGCTGCGTATTTCGCTTACTGTTTCCCGAAGATGATACATATTGCGCAGATAATGCAGGAAAAGCAGCTCTGGCTATGCAGTTTGGAGAGACAATCCTGAGTTGTTGATAGTTAATAGCCAGACAATAATGTGGATAATTATCTTGGAGTTAAGGAAATCTGAACTGACGGGAGGATCTTAAATGAAACCTATTTTTAATGCTCTTTCTGGATTATTTGTTTTACTTTTTGTATGCGCAATTACTTGCACAGCAAATGCTGATATGGCTGAAGTAGAGGCGTTCCTTTCACGTCGAACCGATGTATACGAAAATATTCGCAATTGGTCTGGAAAATCTGACAAAGTCTGGATTCTGCGTGAATGGGTCAAAATTACTACAGAGCGAAACGCTGATTATGATGAAGCCAGACGGATTCTCAGCGGGCTCTCTAATTCTGACAGCAACAGAGATTCTACAGGAAGTTCTACTGTCGTTTCATCAGACGGATCAGTACTTGATAAGCTTGGTGTGAAGATTATACGGGCAAATGTTGAAGCTGGAACGTTATATTGGAAGCTGATTGATGTGCAATGGCAGGATGAAAAAGAGGGAGGCGGCAGACATGCGATATATTTTGAACCTCTCGACAAAAATGGTGAAAGGGCAATGAGCTCTCAACCAGTTGTTAATGGTGAGAAAATTCGGAATGACCAGAAGCCTGCACCGGAATACATGACAAATTTTCCTATGTACAATACTCTTGGAGCGTATTCCGCCTGGATGGACGGTCTTCCCAGTGATAAGATTGAAGGAATGGGGCTCGGAACGCCTGAATTGCCCAAACATACTATTCATACCTGTTTCTTGTTGAAGTTTCAGCAAGTAATAGCTGGTGGCGAGAATACAGGTTCTGACATTCCAAACAACACATTTCCGTCTGGAACAATTCCAGATTCCAACTCATCATCAATTTCTGGAAGTGTTTCGGGAAATTTTTCCACTTTGTCTATTAACGGAAATGCATCAGATAGACCGGCAGACAAGCATCCGGATATCAATTTGTCTATTCGTGGCTGGACATCATGCTCGGCGGACAAAGGTCTGGCAAATGTTAGTGGTTCTACAGACAGTCAGGCACCAAAATTTCGTACAATTTTTGATCCGCCGCGTCTTCCTGCTTTTTCTTCAACTTATCGTGTTTACGACTGGGATTGGGGATCAATGAGCCGCGGGCAACCGATAACCAAGTGGGAGGCAACTCTGCTTGGCATGAAAACATCTCCCGGCGAGATCTTACGTGTTCCGGATTCCGGATACGATATTGGCAGTGGAAAAATGGTATTAGTTTTATATGCTTCATCAAGTCAGATAACCCTGAAATACACACGCGAAGATAACATTGTTAATGGCTATGCTATTCATTTTGAAAAGGTCGCCGTTGATCCTGACTTACTTAATCTTTATATAAAATGTGTTAAAGAAGGAAGACGTTCTTTGCCTGCTCTTGCTGCCAGAGAAGCTTTCGGACGGGCACAAGGCGATGAAATCCTGATAGCAATCCGTGACACAGGCGAATTTATGGATCCACGAATTGAAAAAGACTGGTGGTGACCTGAATCTTATTGAGGGAATATTTGGAGAAGAAATTATGTATAATTTGTTATTCATTCAAATTCTAATGGAAAAGATTGAAAAGATGGAAAAAGAAAGAGGCCTGATAATCGGTTCGATGATTCACGATATCCGCTCTCCCATTATGGGAATCATTGGAATTCTGGAAATTCTTATAGAAAGCAATAAGAATAAAGAGCAGCAGGAATTTTTAAAGTTAGCATTTTCCAGTGCAGAAAATTTGCTTTCCTTATCAAACAAAGCCATGGAGCTTTCATACCTATTTTCAGGCACTCTGAAACTCGATAGCCAGAGTTTTTCTATCTGCGAATTGATAGAAGAAATTTGCGAGGAGTACGCTGTTATAGTACAGAAAAAGAATCTTGAAATCAACTGGCTTATTGAATCGGAAGTTCCACAGCATGTTTTTGGTGATCCGATAAAGTTGAAACAAGTTATTACAAATTTGACGTACAATGCAATTAAGTCTACTGACAAAGGAGAAATTACTATTCAGGTTAAAGTTGAAGATGAATCTTCTGACAAAATTACATTAAGATTTGAAGTTAGCGACACTGGAGTAGGGATTCCCAAGAAATGTCATGATACATTATTTACACCCTTTTCACAGACAAAAAGTTTTAAAAAGAAAAATCAAAATGCTCCCGGTCTTGAATTATCTATATCCAGAGAAATTGTAAAATTAATGAATGGTACTATTGGATTTGAAAGCAAAGAAAGCAGTGGTACAAAATTCTGGTTTACAGCAGATTTTATCAAGTCATCAGAAGATTCAATCCTGGATTCTAATACGAAATTGCTCGCAAATAGTGAGTTAAATCCGGACTTATGCATGCAGAGAGATTACTCTGCTGTTAAGGCACTCATTGTCGATGATAGCAGTGTTTTCAGGCTTTCACTCGGGAGAAAACTAAAATCATGGGGAGTAGAAGTCTACGAGGCGTCTAATACTGTCAATGCACTGGAATTCCTTATTCATAGCGGAAGTGAATCATTTAATGTTGTTTTTATTGATAGTGAAATGCCCAATATGAGTGCCAGTGAATTAGCTGAAAAAATAAAAAGTTCTAATAAATTAAAGGATATTCAACTTGTTTGTTTAAAACCCTTTTCAGATATTTCAACTTCTCATCCCAAATACAGGAATTTCAGCAGATTTATAAACAAACCGATTCGAACTTCAAAGTTAAAAATTTGTCTTGATGAAGTTACAGATTTCCTCAATAGAAAAATTATTATCAACGATGATTCCTGTGGTTTTTCTGAAGCTATCAAAACATACGCAGAAATATCTAATCTGCTTCTTTCTGCTTCAGAATGAACCCAATTTTAACTTCTACATGACTTCCAGATGAAAAAATCAGACTAAATCTTTTTTTCAACCAATCGGGAAAGATGATTGTATTACAGGAATATGTAAAAAGTTGCACTTTAATTTTTCTTTGAAATAAATAGAAAAAATAAAAGGTGGCAAATTGTTAAAACAAAACAACTGTTACCAGGTTTTCAGTGTTGGAGTTTTTTGTTTGGCAATAAAAAAAAATAAGTTTCTGGAACAAAATTATCAATTTTTTCGTTCCTAACTGTCAAAAATATCAAAATTATTAAAACCATATCAGAGGAGATTTGTGTTCTCTTTTTATAATCATTTGGCAGAGTCTAATTGGGTTGCAATTAAAGTTGCCTTATTATTTCTTTCAAATATTTTTCAGAACTTTCAAATAGATAAAAATAAAAAATAAAAAAACAGATTCAAACAAATGTCTAACTCTCATTTTTTTGACATCTGAAGATAATGATTGGGAGCAAAAATCATGTTGGTAAAAAGAGTACCGGTTCTTTACGTCTTTTTTTCTTGTTTCATTTGTTTTCTGTCTTCTTTCACGACAGGTTCGGTTTGTGCGTCAGAACTATTTACTGGAGTGCCCCTTGAGGTTTTTACTGGCGAAGAGTCATATTTCTGGGCTAGAGTCGAGCGACACAAAGATCCGCACCCTGGCTTTGTTCAAGAAAACTTTCATCCCGAAGGTGAAAGAAATGACCCAATTTTGAAAAAATGGTTTGGCAATGATTCTACGCCTCACTCTGGTGAATTCCTTCTGCACTGTGCGGAAGGATATGACAAAAGAAATCTGCAAATACCGGTGCTTTTAATACACGGAGCCAGCGATAATGCTAATAGAGCATGGATTCACCCGTATATACGGCATAAATGTTTTCAGGGAGAAATATCAGAAATTCCCGAGAAAGAACGTGGATTCGCATACTGGCTTTCTAATCTTGGATATCCGGTCTTTGCGGTCACTTTTGCTCATGGTCAGGGTGATAACTTCATGCAATCTGAGCAGATTGCCGATGCCATTACCAGGATCAGACAAATCATGAAACGTGAGAATGATGCTGATTTCAAAGTTTCACTTATCGCACATTCCAAGGGAAATATTGCGGCAAGATTATACCTTTCTGGTTCGAGAAGTCTTTTCCCGAGGAAAAAATTTCTCACAGAATACCGCGGCGATGTAAAAACATATATTGCAGTGGCACCCGCCATGCGTGGTATAGACACTCCATTCAGATATTATGTTTATAATCTTGCACTTGCTGCTGAAAAAGTCGCCAAGCCGGTAATGCTTAATGCACCAATTGCCTGCGACAGGATTCTGGTGTACGGACTTTGGAAAAAGACCAATAAAAATTCGATCTTTCCAGAGTCCGGAGATAATTTATTTCCGGGGCAATGCCAGCTGCTCTATAATCTTGCAGAAGAAAATATCGTTCCACTTGGTCTGGACAGCAACACATCTGATTTTAATCAGACAATGATAGCCCTTTATTACGGTGGAACAACAGCGTTTCTGTCTTCGAGAGGCATTGAGAAAGCAATTGATGCTGGCGAAAGACTTATGTACAAACTTGAAAGCAAAGGAATTAATCCGGATGTTTCTCTGTGCGTATTGGCAGGAAATTGCCCGAACATCACATACGAAGAAGACAAACTGACTCCAATGCCATGGGAAAAATTCACACCCGCTGGCGACGGCCTCATTCCACTTGAGAGTTCAACTTTTACAGATAATATCCTGAATATGGGAGCAAATCTTATTGAGAAAAAAATTCTGTACTTCAATCACCTTGATCTTGCCCGTCATAATTCTCTATTACAAATTATTGATGAATGGCTCCTGTGAACTAACTGTATTCCTTATGAATACGACATTCCACTAATGGAATGTCGTATTCAGTTTATCAAAAAGCAGAATCAATTCTACTGGAACCTATTAATAAATCTTTGAATAATGAGAAACGGAAGTTTGATCATTAAAAGATAACTTAAATACTGTCTAATAATCATCAGAAGGAAGTTAATAATAATTTCAATCACTGGGAAAATAAGATTCCACAATATTTCACTCTTTTTCAGTGTTGGCTGGATTAATACTGGAAATCAATATGGAACATTGTCAGTAAAAATGATACATTGTTTTAAATATGTAAAAGATTGTCAAAATTTCTGGAACAAAATGTATCTTTTTTTCGTTTATATAATTTAGCTGCAGTTTTTGAGTGGTTGATATTACCTGCAGTCAAGAGAAAAAAAGATCAAATGTGTGAAAATGAGATCTGGGGAAATTTCATGAGAATTTTTTGCAAATTCAGCAAATGACTGATTTACTTAAGCGTAATCGGCTGGGTTACACACTTGTTGAACTGGTAATGGTTTTTTTAATTGCCAATATTTTGTTTTTCATGGGTTATCGAACACTCACAAGCCTCAGACGGTCATCTGAGCCAGGTTTATCAAACAGACTCATGATTCAGATGGAAGCAAGAAAAGCCGCGGATAACATTTCTGATATGATTCGCAGCAGTAGTGAAATCATAAGACCTCTGACAGGTGAAACAACTCCATTTCTTGTTACAAAGGATCTGGTAAACAATATTTGCCTGTACTATCTGATCGACGACAGAGGAAATTCCGAAAAATTCCAGAAAAAACTTTTCAAGCTTATTTCTTATACTCACGACTATTCCGGGGGCTACTCGGGAAAAAATGAAAAGCTGGTTTGCAGCTCAATAAAAAGCGTCACATTTACTTCTACAACCCCCAGCAGTGTAACAATGAATGCTACTCTGGCTGCTGAAAAAGGTGAATTTCAATTTATTACAGAAATTGGAATCATGAACCTTGGTGATATTGAATGAAAAAGAATATTCAAGCATTTACACTCATGGAAATTATGTTTGGAATTCTAATTTTCTCAGTTATTGCAACTTTTTATATTAATTTTGTACAAACTGGCAAGCGTGAACTGCACTTCACCTCAGAGCATTTCAATGCTCTTCTTGTTTCCCAGAAACTTTCAGAAGATATCAGCCAGGAAATTCAAACAAATCCCTACGGTTTTGAAACCCTCGGTATCGAAAGTTCAACAATCTCAAATTTTGGAATAGTCGATGGGAATTCCATTTTCTTTTCTTTTCTGCATGATACAAAAGCTCCCTGGTTCAACATTGATCCGGCTATTGATGGAAAAATCGGAAGCGACATTCAGCCTTTGTACAGTCAATTCCGAAACACAACATTTTCACTGAAAGGCCAGAAAGTTAGCACCGGAATTTCGCGTGCTGAAGTTTCAATCAACTGGAAAAATGCCATCGGAAAAGGGAATTACGACATTGCATGCCTTTTTCCATCATCATCTGTTTTAAAGCAGGTTGACCTGGAATTAAAGTATAACCAGGCGGATATGGAAAAAGAGACTGCCATAGTGTTTTATAATGAGACTGAGAAAACACTTTCTCAACTTGTTGCAGAAAAAGGCGGAAATTATGATACCATAAAAAAACTCGGAGTAGTGCATGGTATCTGTAAGTCATATTTCAATTCCTCTTTTTTTACCCAGACAATGGCTGAAATCAAGGACCTGGAAAACAAACGTAAGATTGCTGCTTCCAACCCCAATGCAGAGCTGGCAAGCATCTGTGAAAGTCTCGGCAGGGGATTCTATGAAATTGCAAAGTCCAGTTTTCAATTAATCTGCGCTCTTCAGCCAATTATGGACGAAATTAAATCGAATTTTAATGTTTCACATTTCGGCAGCCAGCTATGGTATTACAAAAACCGGCTGCAGGGTGTTTTGCTCGAATACAAACAACTGCACAGCAATTTCAACTCTGCACTTTACTGGTCAAAGATTAACTGCGAAAATCTTCTTCAATCAGATATTTCAAGGAATATTGGAACAAAAAGACAGTACAGACATATTTTGCGACTGATTGATATCAACAAAATATTTGCAGTTCATCCTGATTTCCCTTCTGGAAAAGCTGAATTCAAAGCATTTGCGGAAAATATACGAAAAATATGCGATGGCAGAAATCCTTCAATGACAAGATATCTGAAACAGGAGACAAGCTGGATTGACAATCAGTCTGTCTTGTTTAATAAATATCCCACTCTTGGTAAAGTTCACGAATTGCTTGTCAGATTGAAATCAACAGACGATTTCATTAATTCAAGTTTATGAAGTACATTCTTAAAAAGGTAATAGTTTGTATGCTACCTTTTTTGGGAATGTACCCGATACGAATTATGATGAAAATTGAGGCGGAAGAGTGAAAAATAATAACAGGTTCTCTATTGCAGGATTTATTTATCCGCTGCTCTTTGTGGTGATCATCTCAATCACTTTTTTTGTTTCGATAATATCGAATTTAAACAGAAACTATAAAAACCAGATACGCCACATGAATGTAAGGCAGGCCGCATTTATGATTGCATACTCTGCTTATTCGGGAATTATTGCACAAATTAGCAGTACCTCCTGGAGCAACAGGGCATTTAAAAATTCACCTGCCAGTGAAAACTCGGCAGCAATGTTTGAAGGTACTTTTGATTCCCATGTTGAAAACACTCCGGGAAGGGAATACCAGGCTGATATCTATGTTCGAGCAAGAATTTCCGGTCACACTTCACTTTATTTCTGGAGGATTCAGTACAACGATGATATTCTTGATATTTCAAACCGAATATTTCCAGTTTTCTTTTCTTCAATAGATAATTCTGATTATCCAACCGGAAACACGGGTACCTACGGAGACAAGGTTGATAAGCTTCTTGATAAGAGACGTCAGAATAAGCCTGCAGCTGACAACAAAGGCGCATTGATTTCCACGCTTGGAAATGTAAACGACATAATTTCAGTCCTTGGAGCTCTTCCGCCCGGTTCTGCGCCTGTTCCGGATTTTGCAACATCCGGAACACAAATTTCCGGTGTTCCGTCTTATCCGGGCTATACTTCATTTCCGCGCCCCGTAAACGGTGATTCCGGAGTTCCGGAATTTCCTTCGTTTCCACCGCCTCCTCCTCCACCGCCCCCGCCGCCCCCGCCGCAGAGTATTACACCTGAAAACACCGGTACGGGAGCTAATACCCAAACAGACACTGGTACTGGAACCGGGGTAACACCAGATGAGGAAATGAAAACGCTTCTCAATGATTTTTATGTGAAATACCTTGGTCGTGACATCACGCAGGAGGAATTGACAGCTAATGTTGGAGCATTTACGGATGACCCAAGTGAAGAAAAAATAAAATCAATATTTGAAAATAGTGTTGAATATAAGGTCAGGCAGGTTCTTCTCATTAATGGAATAAACGATAGCCGGTTACAGATGAGCATTGGAGGAAAAGTAGACCTCGGATTGATTCCAAAACCAGGGCAACCCGGCTTTGAAGAGGGAGTAATGGACTACGCTGCACGTGAGCGTGGCGGATGATTGCAAATTTGACACCTTGTTTGAGTTGTTGTGTCCTAATAAAAAAGTCCTCTGAATTTTCAGAGGGCTTTTGATTGCTGTTAGTACTAGAAGGTTTTTAATACTTCGATTTTCTTTTTAAGACCAAGTGTATCGGCATTGGGGTTGTGTGCAAGGAAAGAATTCATTATGACAATGCTTTGTTTTGCAAGATTTCTCATAAGTACTCTGTCTTCAGGACGTTTATTTTTATTGTCATTTTCCCATACCCAGCCGTTGTCTGATTTAACTGCGGTTCCATCCTGTATAAGGCTATATATTGCTCTTGTGCAGCCATTTTCAAGTTGACGATTGACAAGATCAAAATACAATTTTTCTAGTTCTTCCATTCTTTTTGTCGGTTTCTGATCGTTTTGATAGAATGCTGAGATTGCTGCGATTCTATAGTGAAACAGAACGTTCGAAATATCAATTGTAGCCGGGTTAGCATCTGGACCTGCAACTGGAAGACCGCCGGTTTCATAAAGCTTATCAAGGAAGGATACTTCTGTTTTCTGTTGTGCTTTTGGATTAAAGAAGAGATAGCCGCTCTTGAAGCCAGCGCCGAAATCTGGATGTTTCTTTGCAAGTTCTTTTGCCCATTTTAAATAGTTTTTACTGTATCCATCATGGAATCTGAGGGCAAGACAATATCCTGCAAGCCAGCCTTCCTGATACTGTTCAGAGAGTTTTCTTACTCTGATAACTTCATTCAGTCTGCGTTGAAAAGATGAACCGATAAACCACCATCCGGAGATATACCCAAGCTGGAAGGCACGCTGAACATCTCTTGGCTTGTCAGAAGCTTCCTTGGGAAGAAAGGCGAAATTAGTTGCTTCCCAGAGATTTGTCCCTTTTGATTTCATGGCTTTAAGGTAACCAACTCTCAGAGCGTAGTCCTGTTGAAGAAGCATATTGAAGTTTATGAAAGTTTCATTCAGATCCCCGCCATAGTTTATTGTAGATACGACTTCCATTCCAAAAAGATATCCAAGAGCAAATCTTACGAGTATTTCTTCAGATATTTCTCTTTTTATTGAAGGAAATTCGAAGAAAAGAGAGGTGTTTCGTGCTCGATAAGTGAAGCCATTTATAAAACCTTCAATCATCGGAGGATCATTTTTTATCTGGTTGAAAAAGCCGCTGAGAAGCTCCGGCAATTTCGGTGACACGACATCTGCCCATCCACAGATAAAACCAACATGTTTTTCAGCGTCTGCTTCTGTCTTTATTCCTTCACCGCACCTGGGCGAGAACAACCTGTTTTCTTTTCTCCAATTTACACCATCATCAAATCCTTGCTTGAACATTGTTGAACTCAGGTTCATTGCTGCTTCAGAGTAAGAAACACACATTATCATAATCGCAATTGCTGTTATAAGATGCTTTCTCATAGTTTTTCTCCTTTTTTCCTGAACTTTTTCCATTTTATTGCTTATTTACAAATAGAAACGGAAATAAACATCAGTTTGTTCCAACTAAATTTCTATTTTTTCAGGTTCAGGAAAAATCACTTCATACTGCATAATTATCCTTATCCCAGACCACTATAGGCGTTACATTGGGCGGAGTAAGCTGTCATTTCGACCAAATGTGAGAGATCTGAAAAATGACAGCACTCACTTACATAATTTCAGCGAATTTGCTGTGTTGAATTATTGAGAATATAGCAGGTAACCGGTTATGGAGGAAAAAGATCGTTCAATCAGCATCGATATAGCCTGGCAATAATTCTTCGGGTGATCTCTGCTCTGAATGGTTTTGAATAACTCTGCTTTCTGCAGGTACAGAGGTCGGAACTGCCGTCGGACATGCAGTTGGTGTTGTAGTGGGTGAAGTTGTTTGTGTCGGAGGTTGAGGAACCTCAGTTGTTGGTGGCAGAGCAACCGGTCCCGGAACTACTGGTGGCGTATAGCGTAATAAATCGTTCAGCTCATCTCTGGAAAGTTTGCCATGTGTTTCTTCATCCAGTATCTTTCTCACCCGTTCAAGATCTCCCAGATTCTGTTCAATGAACTTTTTGATAAAACTTCTGAATGTGTGATTTTTTGAATTGCTTGCCAGGAAAGCTTTGTTAACTTTATCCCGGCCATTAGCAACTTCATTTGCAAGCCGATAAAGAATTTTTGCATTAACTCCCTCGCAATTTAAAAGATCAGAACCTAAAATTGCGGAATCAGTTGCGCTATAATATGTTATATCGCCGGTCTTGGGGTTTTCCTTAGAGAGAGTTTTTATTGAGGAAAATACTAAATCGCGGTCTTTTCTAAACTCAATCATTTGATTAAACCAGGACCATCCTTCCATGAAAGCAACTCTGGGAGTGGTTATATCACCATAAGAGTGCATTCCATCTTTGCCATAGACAAAAGTTCCATCCTTGAAAAAATTAGTTATGGCTTCTTCAGCAAAGCCCATAGGAAGATTTTTATCAAGAGTATGTGACAACTCATGTATGAGATTTGATTTTGCAATGGACTCAAAATCTGGAGAATCAAAATACTTTGAACTCAACTGAAAACTTTTCCCCAATGACATTGGCCAGAAATCACGTTCAAGATTTGGATATTTTGATGAATCCTCAAATCCGGTAGTATCTGAAAGTACTGTCTTGATTACCTTGCGATCAGAAAGTTTCAGACGTTCTTTTGCTGCAGCAGATGATGAATAGCGGTATGACGCCAGCAATCCTTTTTGTCCGTTGGTCAGTTTGCTTTCATCACCCTTTGCACTCATCAATTCCAATAATTGTTCCTCATCTTTTACCTTCACACGATTGACCCGATAAGAAACATTTTTGTTTGTTGGCGATCTTATAATTTTTTCCCCTTCGGTTGGGTTAATTCGGAAATTGTATTGCTCCTTTGCCATTTCAGCATTATATCGAATAATCGATATCGGAGTAGTGGGAGTCGCAAGATCGGTTCTCACTTCAAGAATCTGCTGATAGTAGAATTCCAGTGCAGCTTCTGCGAACAGAATCGAAGATGAATTCAGGAAAATTACAAATGCAAACAGAAATATAAATTTAACATTCTTCATTTTATTCCTCCAGAGATTCAGAATTATTAAAACCTTCTAATTAATTTTCAGTTCAATAATAGATACGAAAAATTGTTCTGTTTTGTTCCGTAAGCTTTGAAATAATCATTTATTTAAATGCTTTTCAATGAAAACAGTTTATCACATTTTTTAGGCAGATAATATTTTTGTAACCTTTTCAATTCAAAGTCTCATATGTATAGGAAATATTCGAAAAAAATAAGAAATTTTTGTCTGGAACATTTGAAATTGTGCATAATCCCGGAAGGGGAAAAATTCAATAGGAGAAATATTATGAAGACCCGATTAATTATTCTGGTGCTGGTTTTGTTAAGTGTAGCTGCTGGTTCAGCGTTTGCCGGAGAATACTCACCATATTTCCCTGCTGACTATTGCCACCAGAAAGCATTCTTTATACAAGACGGCTCTGTTGTTTTTGGCCTGGTAAGAAGTGGCTCCATGAGTTCTCAATATGTTGTTGGATATAAGAAAACAGGTATTCTGGGAAAATTTTCGACCGTTAATCTTCTTCTGAGAGTCGTGCTTGAAAGCGGCAAAGTAATCGAACATCGTCTTGTGTTGAACCGGGAGTGGAATGGAACCGGTTTCATGAGCGAAGCTCTTCCGTCCTATTTTCTTTACCCATTCAGCTATCAAGGCAATCAGGCACCCGAACGAATTCGCCATTTTGAGCTGGCATTTTCTGTAAATGATCAATGGGATTCCAAACATGGCAAAAACTACATTTTCACAAGTGCAGACCTCTCAGGAAAAGGTGATTTTAAAGTTGAAGTGTACAATAGTGTTGAAACGGCCCCTACAATAAGTCTTCCGATTTGGAAATTTATCGTTGATTTAATGAGAAGCTGAACTATATAAAAGTACATTGATGCGTTCCTGTTTTTCGCGGAAAAGAAGCACGAAAATTTGCCTGTGTCTCCTTAAAATTCAGGAACGATTCAATGAGCTTATTATCCTAGCCATCTCTGCCCAGCAGTTTTTGAAGTTTCGCTGAAATAGCGGCCAATAGTGCAGCAATAAGAATCAGTGCCCAGACCGGCAAACGAAAGTTCTTTTCGAAGTGTGTTTCAATAACTAGATCTGTCCAGTTTTTAGATGTACTATTGTTTTTCATTTGTTATCCAGCAGACGGAGCCTTTCTGTCAATAAGGCGATCAAACTGAGTTTTTATATGGTGAATTTTCTCAACCATGTCAGGAAAACCTTTTGCACGAAGGCTTGATGAGATCGCATCACTGAATACAAGTTTCACTTTCGGGTGCTGAGGCGGAAGGTGAGTGGGCGCTCTGTCATCAGTTAGTATCCAGTAGACGAGTTTGTCACAGCATGGTACAAGCCCGGCGAAGTCGGAAAAATCGTCGTAAGCGCTCAGTTTTGGTACAATTATCTGTGGAACATACTCAATCTGGTTGGATGAATTGAAATAAATTCTTTCATTTTCCGGAATAATTGGAGCAATTTTCAGGTTTGAGAGAGAGACTTTGAATCGCGTTTTTCCAAATTGACTTACTGCAATTTTTTCTGCCAGGGAAAACCATTTCAGCGTCAAATCCCGTATTTCCTGAGAGAATGCAACCAGAGTGCGGCTGAATATTTCGTTCGATTTCAGTTTTGGGAAAGCGTTTTCAAGAGCCATCAAAGGAGAGTGGTTGAAAAGTGAGCCAAGCATGTACCCGAGGCCGTTGCTGATAAAGTGTCTGCGTGTAATCTGAGAGATTGCTGAATCTTCGTTCCACTGAAGACGTTCCTGAATGAGCCAGTGAACGGCGTTTTCGGCAATTTTGAGAGCATCGCTGCTTTTCCATAAATCATGTTGTTCCGAAAATTCCCATGGATTGAACTTTCCCGGAAATGCGTTGTCTATGATCAGATAAACATTCTGATTGAACAGATCAGTCAGTTTACTGAGGCCATTCTGATGAAAGTCTTTCAGAGTAATCTTCTGCGGAATATCATCAATTTGAAGTTTCATGACTTCCTCAATCAGCCAGTGTGTGGCACGGGAAGCCACTTTGTAACGATCCTCCCTGAACCAGAGAAGAGATTCTTCGTCAGGAAACTGCCAGGGTTTGAAATCATCAGGGAAAACAGAATGAACCAGATTGTACACCGAGCCATTAAATAGCTTCAGGAGCTCTTCCAGATCGTTTTCTTTGAAGATGTCAGCTGTAATCATACTGGGAATGTCTTTTCTGCCGCATCCGAGTTTGGTTGTTATAAGCCATTCAAGAGCTTCTTTTGCAAGTATTTCTGGTTTTGCCGATTTAAGCCATTCAGCGGTTTCTCCAAACTGCCACGGTTTGAATTTTCCCGGGAATACTGATTCAAGAAGAGCAAAGCGCCTTCCGCCAATGTATTCAAACAACTGGTCTATTCCGCTTTCACGGCAGAAATCTTCCGAAAATAGCCTGGGAATTGAATCAGGATTTGACACTGCTTCCGGAATTGTTTTAATTGCTTTTTCGACTACAACTCTTGTGAATCTTATCGCTGAATCACGATCCTGAAATATGAAATCTGGAATCTTTCCCTGATTGTCGTTAATTTTTATCAGTAATTGTTCAATCTCATCGTCGCTCATTTCTGATGGCATTTTCCCAAACTTTCTATAAAATGAATCTGCATCCTGGCGGAGCCCCAGATGGCCGAGACATTCCTGAACCTGTGTGACGCTCATTTGAAGACGATTTGCAAGTTCATCCGGACTGAAGAAAAGAAACTCATCTTCAAGTTTTGTCAGAACCATTCTCATAACCGGATCATTCGGATCTATGCGCATGTCTGAACTGTGGCTTCTTACTTCACCAGGCTGGTAAGTCTGCTGTTGAAAGTGTGTGCGAGACAACTGTGATGTATTTATTTCTTCATCAGGCGGAGTATCGAACATCACTTCTTCCAATGTTGTCAGACCGGCAAAAGCTTTTTCAAGGCCCATTTCGCGCATGGTTTTCATGCCGTTCAGCCTTGCAATTCTCTTGATCGTAGATTCATCGGCACCTTCCATTATTGCATCGCGCACTGAAGGGCTTATTACCATGGTTTCATAGACACCCAGTCTGCCGAATGCTCCACTTAAATTACATTCGCGGCAGCCAGTTCCCTTGAAAAATCTTCCTGAGGCTACTTTTGCTGCAGTCAGTTTCAATCTCTGAATTGTTTTCTGTGAGGGCCGGTATTCAACTTTACAATGTGGACAGAGCCTGTGAAGAAGCTTCTGCCCCATAACCACTCTCAGTGCGGCAGTAACAAGATATGCCGGGGTTCCCATGTTGATAAGGCGGTTAATGGAACCTGGCGCATTGTTTGTGTGAAGCGTCGAAAGAACCTTGTGACCGGTAAGAGATGCTCTGAAAGCAATATCTGCGGTTTCAAGGTCGCGAATTTCGCCTACCAGAATGATATCGGGGTCCTGTCTCAGGGCTGCCCGAAGACCTTCAGAGAATGAAAAATTGATTTTTTCATTTACTTGTACCTGAGTAATGCCATTAATTCGATATTCCACCGGATCTTCAATCGTGAAAATGTTTATTTCAGAGGAGTTGAAATATTTAAGCATTCCAAAGAGCGTTGTTGTTTTTCCTGACCCGGTCGGACCAGTTACCAGTACAATGCCATAAGGTTCGTCGAGTGCCTGTTTCAGTTTATCAAGATCATTGACCGGAATTCCGAGATTATCCAGATCGAATGCCGATTCTTTCTGCAATAGTCTGAGAACGGCTTTTTCACCGATAAGACTTGGAACAGTACTAACGCGGAAATCAATTTCCTTTTCTTCCATCTTAACTTTCAGACGGCCATCCTGAGGCAATCTGCGTTCAGCTATATCCATGTGGGACAATATCTTGATTCGGCTTATCAGCGGCGCAAGCAGACTTCTCGGGCCAGTCAGCGAATCGTGAAGAATTCCGTCTATTCTGAATCTTATCAGAAGAATATCTTCTCTCGGCTCAACGTGAATATCTGAGGCACGTTTATTTATTGCTTGTTTGAAAACTGCATTCAGGAATTGTACTACGGGGCCCTCTTCAGATGTGCGGCGGGCAAGCTCTACGCCTTCTTCGCGGAAAGCAAAGTTTTCTTCTCCGGCTACTGAAAATCCATCCCAGGAATACAGCTGCTTGACGGATAGATCAATCTGGGCCTTGGGAGCTATGACAATGTCAAGCTTTGACTGAGTAAGAAAGGCAATCATGTCCACTGCCATGATATCGAACGGGTCTGCCATTGCAACAACAAGTCTTGGCCCATTCTTCTTCAGGGGAATTGCCTTATACTGCTTTGCCTGATACTCAGGAATCATTGAAAGTACTTTTGCGTCAACCTTAATGTTTGTAAGATCTACAACTGAAATATTTAGAACTTCTGCCCAGAGATCAAGCACTTCCTTTTCATTCAGGAAACCGAGCCGAAGCAGAATATCTTCGAGGCGCTCAAGCGTTTGGGTCTGAATATTCTTTGCCTTCTCCAGACGTTCTTCTGTTAAAAGCCTCTTTTCGAGCATCAACTGCTCCATTGTCTTTTTTCCGCTTTGAACGCTCACATTATTCCTCCAGGGTGGTTGATCTGATTAATCATAGTTTGTAACTTCTATTCTTACATTGCGTCTTTCGATTGCTTCTTCTGTGCTTTTGTATTCCGGAAAGGCATAAAGTCTCATAATAACGTGTCCCGGACGAAGAGCACGGAACTGGTATGTCATTGCTTTTTCTCCGGATAATGAAGCAATGTGTTCAATACGATTGTCATTATAATCATAGGCGACTTTCCAGTAAATCTTTCTGTATCCGGTAAACCGCGGCAATTCAATTTCAAAGGTCTTGTACAAAAGCACTTTAATCGTTTCAAGATCTTTCTGGTGATTTGGAAGAAGTCTTATATCAGCTAGATTTGAAACGAGATTTCTGTTAGAACACATTACCATTCCCTGAACGCGATATACGTCTTTTGGAAGAGGTGCGCCCTGACGATCTCTCGTTTTCCAGACCATTTCCTGAGTCAGCGGTTTATCGGGATAAACAGTAATTGAATTATTTGATTCTTCCCATTTCAGGAAGTTTGACCATCGCCAGATTTGATTTCCCTGGTGAAATGCCGCCATATCCCAGCGCTGTCCTGTGCTGAAATCCAATTGAACCGGCTTGTCAGTCTTATTTCTGACCTGAATTGTAAAAACGGCATCTTCTCCGGCTATTACTTCAGCCTTATTTGGAATTATTTTGATTTCAATGTCACCGGGGTTTACGTATTCCCACTTTCTCCATGAATAGGCAGAAGAAGTAACGAAAACAGCCAGAGCAATCAAAAGAATTCTGACAATCCAGGGGAACAATTTTCTCATATTAATTATATCAGTACCTTCTATTTGAATATCAAGACCTTCGCTATTGTCTCAATGCCCAATTTAATCTTTCCTTATTACAGTAAGCCTTAATAATTTCTACCATGTCATTTCGACCGAAGGGAGAAATCTCGCCTTGTCAGATCTCTTTTATTCTTACAAGTTGGCGGCTTGCCCCAAAGTTATATCAACGTTCATTGAAAAATTCCAAATTTATCTCTCTGCCCTCCCACAGCGTAGGATAGGGCTGGGGTGTTTCTATGCCTGTTTATATAACGCGCAAATTTGACCTCGTATTTAAGTTTTTGTGTACTTTAGTTGATTTCGAGACTTTGAAGGAGTGTAGCACATGTTTCGGGTGAAGGGACAGTATAGTTGAGACCTTTTCCGTCATATTGAAAGTATGGATGAAGATTTAAAAAGGCGGTGCGATCTTTTGAAAGAACACAGGGTTGCCTCATTGGAAGCACGGCTTGAGGTTTATGAGCCATTGACAGAGGTTTCATCTTTGGACCGCTGAGGTCAATAAACGGTTCTCTGGCACCTGGAGGTAATCTGAGGATTATTTTATTTTCAAGAATCGGAATACACGAAACAAGCAGTTTCTCAAGAATTTTTCCAAAGTCAGATGAAATGGATTCAATATTCTTCTGCTGATTTTCGGTTGTCATCTGAAAAAGATCTTTGAGGGCAAAAAGCGGGTTATCTTCTGTTGGAATGCTTAAAGTCTTTGCCATCTGAAAAGTAAAGAAATTGCTGCATCCCTTTGCGTCTTTTATGGAAAGTGCCAACTGATGAAGAATTCTTATGCATGACGGACCGAGAAGATGTGAATTAAGAATTTCCTTAACCGCCTGGTTATTGAAAGACGATCTTGGAGCAAAATGAATGTAACTTTGAACAAACGAATAATTTAAAAAGCCTACAACACTTTCAATGGTTGATTTAAGCATGGTGAGCTTATCTTCGAATGATTCTGCTGCCAGAAACCTGCTGAGTGGTGATGTGATAAACGACGGAAAAATCTGAACCACTGAATCAAGTGAAGACAGCGAGATAACTGTATCGTTTCTTTCTGGAATTTCAACTCCTGAAAAAGCAGGTGTTTTGGAAGTGTTTTTATTGATTTGCCTGGCAGCAGATGGCTGTTCAAGATTGCTGGCAGGGCTCTGGGAAATTTTCTGCTCTTGAGCTGGCTTATGTTCCTGGGGAATTTTCTGTTCTTGAGAGAATTTTTGCCCTTGAGAAAGCTTTTGCTCTTGAGCGAGATCCTGTTTTTGAAAAGGAATTTTTGAATATGAACGATCGTCAGAACATAAGGGCTCGATTGAAATCGGATCAGAAAGATTTGCCGGGGAAACTTCAACCAGAGAATGTTTTGTTTTCATCTCAGACTTAGTCGTTGTATTTTCTGTAGGGTTTTCTGTAGGGGCTTGATTTATCAAGCCCGAATTAAGGCACGAGGTAACTGTGCCTGTTAAGTCTGGCTCCGAAAGCAATTTAGAAGGCGTTTTCGAAGAAAGAGGATGCGAAAGAGAAGAAGGCGAGAAAGGAGGAGGTGAAAAAGGAGCGGTGGAGAGTGAAGGAGAATTTTTCGAATCAGTGAAAGCAGGAATCGAAGCAGCTGTTGAAGGATGAGTGGGAGTTTGTGCAGAAGTAGAAGCAGGTATTAAAGGCTGAGCAGGTGATTGTGCCAAAGCTGATGCAGTTGCTGAAGACTGAGCAGGCGATTGTGCTGAAGCTGAAGTTATTACCTGAGGAGGTGTATCTGGTTTTGCTGGTGACTTTTTTTGTACAGGTTCTGGTGTTTGTGCTGGTGTTGGTTTCTGAGTCTGTGTCTGCGTCTGCGTGCGAGCTGTTGTCGGAACAGGCGTTGGCGTAGATATGGTAACTGCGACAGGAGCAGGAGCTTGAGCCGTAGTAGCTGGCTGATTTGAAATATCTGGTTCAGCTTTTTTAAGATCGTCCAGTTTTTTTAAAAAATATTCTGAAGTGTTTATAAGCTTTCTTATCTCAGGGTTTTTGCTGTTTAAAGCAATTTCAATATTCTTTTTCAGTAATTCTTTATCTGCTGAAAAAACAGCTTCGAAGGCAGCATTCCTTACAATTTCATCTGGATCGTTTACGGACGCTATGAGATGTGAGAAGATTTCTTCGTCGAGTGTTTCAACTGCTCTTTTACAAACCTTTTCACGCAATCTCGGATCAGGGTTCGAAAACAGTGATTTTAAAAAGAGATATGATTCGAAGGGAAATCTGGCTGAAACGTTATCTAAAAAAGCTTCTATCAGATGAAATGATGCGTTTTTCTCTAGATAATTCCAGTCAGCCTGATTTAATTCAGCGAAAGAATTTTTACTTTTTACTTTTGCTGAAATTTTTTCTTCTCTTGTAAAATCAGGAGGAAACTGACTGATATGAAGATATACCTGAACAGCCAGTTCTGCAAGGGACTCATCTTTTTCGGACAATGCAAAATTTCTTATCTGTTCAGCTATATCGATACGCTTTTCAGACAGCGCCGAATACAAAGACGAGCGCCGAATATCAGAATCGACGCTCTTTAAACCTTCAGAAATATTGTCTTCTATTGAAGAATTAATCATCAGCAGACTTTATAAAACAATTATTTTTTACTCGATAGCATAACCATATTCATTATTATCGACCTATTTGTTATACAATCTCAGTACTTTTTTCAGCAAAGTCGCTGTTTCAGAAAAAATAAATTATCAGGCGGCAGCCGCGGTTGGGGTCGAAGCTGATGCTGAGGAAACCGGAACAGATGGCGTTGCTGCAGATTCTGTCTTGGAGGTTGAACTGGCTGACTTAGTCTCGGTAGGAGTTTTAGCCGGTGTTGCAGCTGCTGGTGTTGCTGCTGGTGTTCCCGTGGCAGATGATGAACTCGAAGTATCTTTTTTGGCAGCTTCAACATATCCGGAATCCCGGTAATCTGTAGAATAGAATCCGGAGCCCTTGAAAATTATTGATGTAGCAGATAAAAGTTTTTTTCCTTCACCTCCGCAAGTAGGACAATGCTGGATATCAGTGCATTTCATAGAATGAAAAGATTCAAATTTATTTCCGCAACTATTGCATAAATAACCGTAAGTAGGCATACTGACCTCCTGGTAAAGGTTTATCTCTTACCATGTATTAGCACTCTTTGGTGTTGAGTGCTAATAAATATAACATATTTTTTCACTTTCATCAAGCAACCTGTCAAAAATTGCAGAATAAATTAATTTACTATCTTCGGTTTTGTTTTAAAGCTCTCCGGTAGTGAATTGGCTCCAGAGTTGGGTATAACCTTCGAGCTGCTTTCCGGTGGAGGATTTAAGCCCGCAGTTGATCAGTCTGATCATATATGAACGATTTGCAGAAAGTGTTCTTCTTGGTACAAGAGAAAGAAGGGTGTTATTTTCTCTCCATAAAACGGAAAATTCGCTTTCAAGATTATTTCCATTAATTTTAATTTTCGATCCCTTTTCCATATCACTGATTTCAATTTCCAGACTGGTTTTTAAAGTGGCTGGATTCATTGATCTGTCAAATCGAATTTCGAATGGTCCTGATCTCGAAATTGCGCTTTGACCATTTTTTGGGCTGACTGAAGAAATCGAAGGATAATCATCCGAGTCTGTAGTGAAAGTACCAAACATTCCAGAATAGCTTTTCAGAAGTCTTCCATCTAGTGTCCGGGCATTCCAGCGATTAATAAGAAGACTGTATCTTCGCAGTGGATTCAGAGTATCTTTGGGTATCAGGTTTAAAACAGATGGACTCAACCATTTCAGGGTAAATTTTTCCTTCATTAACGCACCATTGAGAACCAGAGATGAGCCAACTGTTGTGTCCTGAATGGTCATCTGAAAATCATCAAAGATTGTTGCCTGCTCCATTGCCTGTCCAAAGCCGATTTCAAATGGTCCGGCGATGGAAACAGCTTTCTGTCCGCGATATGGTTTGCTCCAGGATACGAATGCTTCGGTTGAAGATACCTTGTTTGCCGGAAGCAGTGATGAATTGACAAGCGTCACACCATCAAGGCTGACAGGAATGCTTACCCCCGAAAGCTTGGAATATCCGTCCTTGTCAATACTAAGCGATACCTGCCCATATCCAGGGCTGGAGCTGAAAAATGCGAGACCGCCATTGCCAGTCGCTTCTGCTGTTCCGGCTGTAACAGAAAATTCACTGATTGCTTTTGACAAGCCGGTATTGTTCTCAAAGGCGTTTACTTCAATTCCGCCGCGTTTACTCTGAAAAGAGTCGCCTTTTCCCATCGCGATTGTTACACCATCAAATCCAGGGTAAAACTGAAGCTGATCGGAACATACAAGAGAGGTGCTTTTAAAATCAGTCTTGTATTTGATTTCCCAGTCAACATATTGAATTACAACGTCGCTTGAACTTGCAAGTTTGTTGCCGGAATCAAGGTTAAATTCAGCAATGCCATTCTGATCTGTTATAGCAACCTGATTCAGAGCAGATAATAATACACGTGCCTGTGAAAGAGGCGCCCATTCACTTGTCAGTCCTTCCCCTTCAATGCCGGAGTTTAACGAAGTTCGCGATACGGATGCTGAAATGCGATAAGATCTGCCTCCAACAACGCTTACATTAACTTTGGCTGTCGAAAAACCGCCTTTACGGTCTTCAACATTGCACAATATGACTGTCTCAATGTTCTGATCTGGGGCTTTCCATGTTGCAGTGTTGGATAGCTGGGAAATAAAAACTCCCTGTGATGCGAACCAGGAATAATAAACCGGGTCTCCATCAGGATCAATGGCTTCTGCCGTTACTGTGAGAACACCGCTGAAACCGACGACATTCTGAGAAGCTCTGAGAGAGATAACCGGAGCCTGATTCTGACTTAGAAGGGTATTTCCACTCGACGCTGCTCCTGTGCCCGGATAAAAGTATGTTTCTGTGCCCAGTGAGGTTCCTGTTCCGGAATAGGCCGCTGTGTCAGTTTGGGTCAAATATTGGGTGTCATTTGTTGCAACAGGGTTGCTGACAATGGAATTGGCATTTGTACATCCTGACAGAATTATAGAAAGCAAAAGAAATACAGCAAGAAAAATAATTCCATCTCGATTGTTTATCATATATTCAATATTCCTTTAAATGCAGTTGTCGTGTGACTAATTAAAGCTCCTTATCGGAAGGTTTCATAAGATTGTTAAGGAATTGATGATTTCGTTCTTGCTTTTTGGAGAAATATCTGGCAAGAATAAGATACGTTTGATACATTCTAAAATTGGTTAGGAAACATGTTATGTCAATAAATCATCTGCCCGAGAAGTGTGTTGCTCAAATCAAATCACTTTTTGAAATATTCCGGAAGTTTGAGGGAATAAGAATCGCTTTTTCCGGAGGAATGGACAGTTCCTTCCTTGCTCTCGCAGCAAAGAAATCCGGAATCAGAAACATTGAAACTCATTTTGTAGTTTCTGAACTTATTACAAAAGCTGAATCAATAAGAGCCAGAAATATTTCCGAAAAATATGGCTTTCACTTTTCAGAAAGACAGATTTCTGTTTTGCAGGACCCCTTGATTTCAGAGAATCCAGCTGAAAGATGCTATCATTGCAAGAAGGCAATTTTCTCAATGCTCATGGAAAACCTTCCTGCCGGGTGGATTTTATGTGATGGAACGCAGCTTTCTGATGCTGATGATCATCGCCCGGGGAAACGTGCTCTGAAAGAACTTGGAGTTAAAAGTCCACTTGTTGAAGCTGGAATTGATAAAAGAATGATTATTGATGCCCTCAGATTCTGGCAGGCAAGCGATCTGATCCGTTCGCCTCAGCCTTGTCTTGCAACAAGATTTCCTGTCGGGACACATATTACAGACGAGCTTTTGAGGAAAATAGAAGCCGGCGAGGAAATATTAAAAAATACAGGGCTTACAAATTTGAGATTGAGATATCATAAAGATATTGCTAGAATAGAGGTCGCCCCTGAAAATATCGAAGAGGCTGCCGGGCTTATGAAGGGCTGTGTTGAAGAAATTAAGAATCTTGGATTCAAATTTGTAACACTTGATCTTGCTGGATATAAGACCGGTTCGATGAACTGAAAAGCTATGTTCATAAAAACTTAAATAATGGGACAAATTGCGTGTTAACTTTGGGTTGGGCTGTCATCTCGAACGAATGTGAGAGATTTCATAACTGCGAGATTTCTCCCTTCGGTCGAAATGACATTGCTTAATGACTCCTTTATCAAGGTTTGCTGTACTTAGTAAAAAAATAATTCTGGAATGTGAAAATGAAGAAAAAGACAACACCTGAAGTAATACCGGACTTCGAGCGCGAGGAAAGGGCCGGATTTATTGAAGCTATTTTCGGAGCTGGCAAAACTTCGAAGCAGGTTCTGAATATATTCAATGAATTCGTTTCAACAAAAGGCTGCGCACTTGCAACAAGATGCAGCAAAAAAACAATATCACTTTTAAAGAGCGAAATTCCAGGGTGCTGTACAGATAAGAATTCCGGACTTGCATGGTATCCGGAAAAATTTGATGTTCGCCTTGGGAAAGCCGCTGTTGTTGCTGCTGGAACATCTGACATTTCAGTTGCAGAAGAAGCTGCAATAACACTGGAATTTGGCGGAGCCGAAGTTGAACGGATTTACGATGTAGGCGTTGCCGGAATTCACAGGCTTTTTAACTGTCTTGATAAAATTAAAAATGCAGAAGTTGTTATCGTTGTTGCAGGCATGGAAGGTGCTCTTCCAAGTGTTGTTGGCGGGCTTGTTTCGGCGCCGGTTATTGCAGTCCCGACATCAGTTGGTTATGGCGCTTCTTTTCACGGCTTAGCCGCGCTTCTCGGAATGCTGAATTCATGTTCTGCCGGAGTTACTGTGACAAATATTGACAACGGTTTTGGCGCCGCTGTCGCTGCAATCAGAATATTAAAACGGAGTAAATGATGACCACACTTTTCTGGGACCCTTTTTCCGGCATTGCTGGTAATATGTCTGTAGCATCACTCGTTGACCTTGGAGCAGATGCCCAAAAACTTAGAGAAGGCATTCAAAGCATAAATTTTCCAGAGGGAAAACTTGAAATAATTCTTGAAAAACGTCTAAAAGACAGTATTTCAGCAACATATTTTAACTCGCGTGATGATGAAGATTATTATGCCTCTGACAATAAAACTCATGAACATGCCCATGGCCAGGAACGTGACCACGACCATGACCATGACCACAACCATGAACATAGTCACGAAAATGTTCACATGCATGGTCAGGACAACGAGCATGAGCATGAACATGAACACAGACACGAGCAAATGCATGATTCTGCGCATGCCCATGTTCACAATCATATACACGAACACGAACATGATCACGATCACGAATATGATAACGAACATAAACATGCTCATGGTAATCAGCACGATCACACTCACGAACATGCTCATGAACAAAATCACCAGCATCAGCACAATCATACTCATACTCATAATCACGATCACGATCACGGCCACACTCATGATCATGAGAAGTCTCATCAGCATAACCACGATCACGCGCATAATTCTGTTGATGCGGCAGCTCATGCAGAAAAGCACTCGTATTTACACAGGCACCGTGAACACAGGTCTGGTTCACAGAAACGTCAGCAGCTTCCGCACAGAGGCTTTTCTGATATCAAACTTCTAATTGAAAAATCAGCAATTTCAGAAAATGCAAAAGAAATAGCTCTATCAATTTTTCATCAGCTTGCAATTGCAGAAGCTTCAGTCCACGGTTCTACGCCTGATAAGGTACATTTCCACGAAGTTGGAGCCAGAGACAGCATTGCAGATATCGTTGGAACGGCAATCTGCATTGACGATCTGGGTATTACAAATGTATTTACTTCTCCGGTACATATTGGAACCGGTTTCACCAGATGCAGACACGGAGTTTTTCCGATTCCGGCTCCGGCAACAGCCATACTTCTCAAAAATTATCCGGTATTTACTGAACCCGGCATTACAGGAGAGCTGACAACGCCAACTGGTGCCGCGATTCTGGCAGGGTTGTCTGCAAAACCCGGTTTTCCGAAGGGAATGGCCTATCAGAAGATTGGATACGGTGCGGGAAGTGCAAACTTCGGCATTCCAAACGTTCTGCGGGCTTTTCTTGGAAATTCAGCAACTGGAACATCAAATCGTGATATCGAAGGAGTGGGCATTCTCGAAACGAATCTGGATAACGTTACCGGTGAACTTATGGGATATGTTTCAGAAAAACTTATGAATGCCGGCGCACTCGATGTTTCTTTCTGTCCGATTTTCATGAAAAAGTCCAGACCCGGATATAAGCTGTCTGTAATGACTTCGCCGGAACAAATTGATGAAATCGAAATTCTTATTTTCAATGAACTTCCAACTCTCGGAATAAGGCGGCAACTTGTTCAGAGAACAGTTCTTTCACGCAAGTCAGCTCTGAAAAACTGGCAGGGAGCTCAGATGCAGGCAAAAGAAATAATCGAAATCAACGGAAAACAACGTACAATTTATGAATATGAATCCAGAAAAACAGTAGCTGAAAAGAATCACATCCCATTAAGAAAAATTCCCGAAGAAGAAAAGTAGGTGTTATTCCGGGTGCAATGAATTGTACTCATAAGCGCATAATATCTAAGTAAAGCAAATCTCAATAAAGGGGCTATTAAACTATGTCATTTCGACCGGAGGGAGAAATCACGCATTTAAGGAGATCTCTCACATTCGTTCGAGATGACAACCTACATCAAAGTTACCTTGCTGGCCTCCATAGTTAAGATTTTGATAAGCACTGAAAATTAAATCATCAGAAATAATCATTCTGTAAAAAAATAAAGGAAAGAAAAAATGGCAAAATCAACAATTAGAAAAGACGATTCTCTGAAGCTTTTAAAAGAGCTTTCTGAATTAAATGGGGCACCGGGTTTTGAATCAGAGGTTGCATCAAAGATTGAGCAGCTTATTGGAAAACTTGGTACAGTTAAGCGCGACAGAAATGGTGGAATAATGGTCGAGAAGGAAGGTTCGAAAAAGGGACCGAGAATTCTTCTTGCCGCACACATGGATGAAGTTGCACTCATGGTTAAGGGTATTACGGAAGGTGGACTTGTTAAATTTGTTCCGCTTGGAGGCTGGTGGGCACACGTGTTGCCTTCCCACAGAGTAAATATCCTCACCGCAAAAGGTGTTGTACCGGGAGTTATCGGAGCTATGCCGCCGCACCATCTTTCGGCTGCTGATAAAGAAAAAATCATGGCAACTAAGAGCATGGTGATTGATGTAGGCGCAACAGACAAGGCAACAGTTCTAGAAATGGGCATCGAACCGGGACTTCCGATTATTCCGGCAGTTGAATTTACAAGAATGGCTGCTCCGGATGCAGTAAGTGGAAAAGCTTTTGACGACAGAGTCGGTGTTGCAATGATGATCGAAATCATGCGCAGATTGAACAATCATCCGAATACTCTTATCGCCGCCGGAACAGTTCAGGAAGAAGTTGGTACAAGAGGCGCAAAAACCATGGTGAATCTTGCAAAACCTGACATTGCAATAATTCTTGAAGGTCCTCCGACAGATGATTTGCCTGGATGTGCCGAATTCGTACAGGGAGCAATGGGAAAAGGTCCGCAGATCAGAGCATTTGACCCGACAATGATAACCAGACCAGCACTTTTCAATCTCTTCAAAAACACGGCTGTTTCCAAAAAGATTCCTCATCAGATTGCAGTTCGTGACAGCGGTGGAACAGATGCAGCGGTTACACATCTTCACGCAGATGGTGTACCATCAATCGTCATCGGAGTACCGGTAAGATATGCGCACAGTCATGTTGGAATCTTATCGTTGAAAGACTTCGAAGCCTCTATTGAGCTCGTCTGCGAAGTAATCATGAAGCTGGACTCAAAAATGTTTGATAAAATTATTGCCTGAACCGGAGCAGAATAAATGGAACGCAATTCATCAGAAAATACAAGCACCGGTCCGGAATTTCCGCCTGGTTACTTTGACCAGCCTCAGTTGACATTGAGAGCCGTTATTACAGGCGCTTTGCTTGGTGGCTTCATGAGTTTGTCAAATCTTTACGTTGCTCTCAAAACCGGATGGAGCCTTGGGGTATCAATAACTGCCGCTATTCTTGCATTTGCATTGTTTAAAACACTACATAAAATCGGAGTGATCAAGACTGATTTTGGAATTCTCGAAAATAATGCTGCCAAGTCAGTCGCAAGCGCTGCCGGTTATATGACTGGAGGCGGTACAATTGCCGCTATTCCGGCATTGATGATGATCACCGGACAGCCTATGGATGGCTGGCACATGTTTTTCTGGATATCTGCAATAGCAATGCTCGGTGTCGTCATGGCTATTCCAATGAAACAGCAGATGATTAATCATGAGCAACTCAGGTTCCCTACAGGAATTGCATGTGCTGAAACGCTCAGAGCGCTTTATCCATCAAAGGAAGAAATAATAAATAGCAGTGCATCTAAAGACAGCAGCAAGGCAACAATTCTCACCTATGGTGGAATTGCAGGCGCTGTTGTTGCATTGCTGAGAGACCTTAAAGCTTCCTGGATGCCGTTCAATCTTCCGGAAAAAATCAAACTTTCCAGCTTGACTCTCGCAGGCAGACCGATATCAGATTTTACTTTGTCACTTGAAGGAAGTCTGATAATGTTCGGAGCCGGTGCAATCATGGGGTTCAGAGCTGCATGGAGCATGTTGCTTGGCGCGATAATAAATTATGCCATTCTTGCGCCATGGTTGTACTCAAACGGAATCATTGATGCGAAGCTTGGTTACAAAAACATCGTAGCATGGAGCGTCTGGTTTGGTTCGGCAATGATTCTTACCAGTGGTTTGCTGGCATTTGCATTCCAGTGGAAAACGGTTCTGAGAGCTGTTCAAAGCGTAACAACAGGTTTCGGTGGAGATTCGGAAAAAAAGACTGATGAAGCATCAGAAGTTCCAATGAATTGGTTTTTTATTGGAATGCTTATTCTGTCGCCGATAGTAGTATTTCTTGAATATTTCCTTTTCGGAATTAAAATATGGATGGGAGTGATTTCCATAATAATGGGTTTCTTCATCGCTATTGTTGCATGCCGTGCAACTGGCGAAACAGATACCACTCCAACAGGCGCCCTTGGAAAAATTACTCAGATTACCTTCGGAGTACTTGACCCTGGAAATGCTACGACAAACCTGATGACAGCAAATGTTACCGGCGGAGTAGGGCTTCACTCGGCGGATCTTCTTACCGATCTCAAGACTGGTTACATTCTTAAAGCTGATCCGAAAAAACAGTTCTGGGCACAGTTCTTTGGTGTGCTGGCCGGATCGCTTTTTGTTGTTCCTGCTTACCGTCTTCTGATTCCAACAGCAGATCTTCTTGGAACCGATCAGTGGCCGGCACCTGGTGCACAAACATGGAAAGGCGTTGCAGAATTGATGGCAAAAGGTTTCAGCACGTTGCATCCAACTGCACAGATTGCTCTTTTTGTAGGTGGAATTCTGGGAATTGTTATTGTACTTCTCGAGAAATATTTTCCAAAATACAAAAAATATATTCCATCAGCAGCCGGTCTTGGGCTTGCGTTCACAACGCCAGCGTACAATACCATCTCAATGTTCCTTGGTGCTTTTATTGCATTAAAAATGGAACAGAAAGACCCTGAAAAAGCAGAACAGTTCGTTGTTCCGGTAAGTTCGGGCTTCATCGCCGGAGAAAGTCTTGTCGGTGTATTTATCGCCGCCCTGGTAGTCGCTGGACTACTCTGAATTTTTCTTTTAAGCTTCGCACATTTCTGCAGTCTTTAAGTAATAAGTAGAAATGTGCGAATTTTTTAATCACTTAAAAATGATTAAGAGCTTCGCTGGGTTAGTATGACTCCGCATAAAATTACTATGAAACCCAGAACAAATTTCAGAGTTATCGGTTCGTTTAAAAAAATCCATGCCAGGGCGCTCGCTACTGCTGGCTGAAGGTTTGATAATACTGAAACTTTAGTTGCTTCAACGCTTTTCAGAGCCCATGACCATATAAGGTATGCAAAGACAGATGTCAGAATTGCCATGTACAACAGTGATAGCATTCCCGATGACGATATGCGGCTGATTTCAAAGTTAAGTAATGAAGGAATTCCGATTGGAATAAATATCAAAGCTCCAAGAGAAAGCGAAATTCCGGTCGCAAAAATTGGTGAGTATTTTTTCAGTATTCTTTTGTTGACAAGAGTATAGAGCGCCCATGTCAGCACTGCTCCAAACACAAGCAAATCGCCCGTCAGTGTTGCGGTACCACCTGAATTTTCTCTGTCAGACAAAACGATTGCTACTCCCGCAAATCCGAGTATTACACCTGTAACTTTGCGGGAATTAAGAACTTCCATTCCACCCATGAACGATAAAAGCATTACAAGCAGCGGTGTTGTTGCATATAGAAGCGCGCCATGGCCTGCAGATGTAAATTTCATTCCAAAAAGGAATAACCCTTGATTCAGTGGCACCGCAAGAAGGGCCATAAGAAAAAAACTTGTCCAGTCTTCCCTTTCAGGCAATTTCAGAATGGATGAAAAATGCAGTATCGGCAAAAAAATCGCTGCCGCAAGAAGAAATCGAAACAAACCAAGAGTAAACGGATCAAATTCAGTCAGTGCAATTTTCGCAACAAGATACGTTCCGCCTGTAATAACCTGTGTCAATGCCAGTACAGACAAAACAAAAACGTTTGAATTTCCGCCTTCACCAGCGGCAGGAACGTTCACTGTCGATACACGCACAAATAATCACACCTAAATTTACTCTTGATGCAATTGCCAGCGAATGATAATTTTTTTCCCTATGCAATTTTCAACAGAAGCGGCTTAATTCAATTCCGCTGCCTACTGGAAGCAGAACAGAAGTGATGTCCTTTCGCGAACGAATATTCTTCTGATACTCAAGAGCGTCTTTACGGGCCGATTCAGGGTGAATGATGTTGTCTGCAACAATCAGGGCGCCAGGATTGAGCTTTGGATAAATCAAGTTAAGACATGGCACGTACAAGTCTTTCCAGAGATCTAGCAGAACAAAATCGAAATTTCCCGAAAGTTCTGGAATAATGCTCAGAGCATCGCCTTGACGAAAATCAACGTAGTCGCCAAGACCGGCTTTTTCGACCTTCTTACGTGCAAATTCTATTTTTCCCGGATGAATTTCGAGAGTTGTTACTTTTCCACCAGTTTCCCGAGCTGCTTCAGCCAGCCAAATTGTTGAGTAACCATAGGATGTCCCAACTTCAAGGATTGAACGTCCTTTTGATTCTTTAATGATTGTGTTGATAAGCGAACCAGTTGCCGGACCAACACAGATCAGAAACTCGTCTATCCTGCGATGCATTTCTTCAGGTGTTAGAGAGACAAGATTCTGCAACACTTTAGCCTCTGCTTCTGAACGAATATGGTATTCCTCGAAAATCTCTTGAATTCTGGGTTCCATAGTTAATGCTCCTTTTAGCTGTAAACAATCGAAATCATAAATATGAACAAGGCGCTCAGCAAGGATAACGCTGATGCAACCTTATCGGTAGGAATTGGAAGATTTAAAGAACTTTGTAGTCGCTGTTTTTGGATTTTTCTTCGTCGGAGAAGAGGGCTTCGATGAATTGATCTGGGTTGAAGGGCATCAGGTCACTCATCTTTTCGCCTACTCCGATGAATTTTACCGGGGCGCTGATCTGTTCCTGTACTGCGAAAACAACTCCGCCTTTGGCTGTGCCGTCGAGTTTGGTCATTACAAGTGCTGAGATTGGAATTGCTTCGTGAAAAAGTTTTGCCTGCTGAACTGCATTCTGACCGGTTGTTGAATCAAGTACAAGGAAAATCTCGTGCGGTCCGCCGTCAGATTCTTTTTCGGCAATCTTGCGGATCTTTTTCAATTCATCCATGAGGTTTGCTTTGACATGCATTCTGCCGGCGGTGTCAATGATTAAAAGATCGGCATTTCGTTTCTTCGCGGCATGAATTGCGTCAAATACCAGTGCTCCGGGATCTCCGCCCTCAGAGCCTTTGATTACTTCTGCGCCGACACGTTCTCCCCAGATGGAAAGCTGCTCAATCGCGGCAGCCCTGAAAGTGTCTCCAGCGGCAAGAACGACTTTTTTTCCTTCTTTTATGTAATGACGTGCGAGTTTTGCAATTGTAGTTGTTTTTCCAACGCCGTTTACACCAATAACCAGAAAAACCGTCATTCCATTTTTGTTAAAATTAGGTTCAAAACTGAATGTTGTAAGCTTTTTCTTTAATTCATCACGGATAATATTGAAAATGATTTTTGAGTCTTTTATTTCCTCTTTCTCAACACGCAATTTCAATTGATTAAGCACTTCCTGTCCAGTTTTTACACCTACATCAGCTTCAAAAAGAAGTGATTCAAGTTCTTCGTGTAATTCCGGATCAATTTTTGTTTTACCAAGTACAAGTTCTTTTAGTCTTCCAACAAATGATTTGCGGGTTTTCTTTAATCCGTTGGCAAGCCTTTCAAGCCATGAAAGAGGCTGAGTTTCTTCAAGCTGGAACGGCTGCGGCGCAGCAGTAACAGCTGTAGGAACAGTCGATGGAGCAACGGAAGATGGTTCTGTCACCTGAGGCTGTGTTCCGGAAAGCGGTTGTGCTGAAATCGTATCTGTTGAAGAGCCGGGTTGCAGAGTCTGCCTGGCAAGCAATTCGCCTGAACGGGATGGCGATGAAGTTGTACCATCACCGGAATGACTGTCATCCCACGTTTCGATTGCGCTGTCTTCATCCATCGGAGTAAGCCAGGCAAATAACAGAAGAAGTATACCTGAAACACCGGTAATCGATGTTACGACAATCTGGTTTGTACCAGCCTGGTAATAAATCAAACCTGATTCAATCAAAAGACAGAATCCGATAAGAAATACAACCATTCTTGATTCATCCCAGGGTTCAGTTTGAACAGTTGTAGTCGTTGTGATAGTTGTATTATCTGTTTTTATGTTAATATTGACATTATTTGCATTATTTACATCTGTGACTATTTTTTCTGAAGTGTTATCGCTCATGAAGCTGCCTCCTGATATTGGTGAACAGGCTTGTTTTTGCTTATTGTGAACTCTGTTATCTTGTCATGATCTTCGAGTCTGATGGAAATCTGTCTTGAAACACCTGTCTTTTCTAGAGTAATACCATAAATTACATCTACTGCCTGCATGGTTTCCTTATTGTGCGTGATAACGAGAAATTGTGTTTTATCTGCAAATGATCTCAGAAGTCTGCAGAATCTCTTCACATTTGCTTCATCAAGCGATGCTTCAATTTCATCAAGAACGCAGAATGCCGGCGGTTTAACCTGCAGAATGCTGAAAAGAAGCGCGATTGAAATTAAGGCTTTTTCACCGCCTGAGAAAAGTTCTACTGTTGTAAGTTTTTTTCCGGGCAGTCTGCATTTGATTTCAACATTGCTGTTAAGTGGATCATTCGGTTCGCTGAGGCATAATGAGCCTTCGCCCGTTGGAAAAAGAATCTGGAAAATTTCACCAAAAGACTGGCTGATGAGCTTAAAGGTTTCCATGAACCGCTCGGCAGAGATTTTTTCGATCTCTGCAATGACCTGTTCAAGAGAGTTAGCAGCATCAGATAAGTCATTGATCTGATTTGTCAGAAACTGATGCCGCTCTTTCGTTTTTTCGTAATCTTCGATTGCAAGCGGATTAACTGGCTCCAGGCGCTCACGGTCAAACTTCAGACGCGTAAGCAGTTCAGTGATATCTTCACGCTTTTCGAATTTTACTCTTGTACCGCTTAACGAATTAAGATCAATTGCATATTCACCCACCAGAATGTCTTCTTTGTTTTTAATGTGGGTTCTGATTTCTGCAAATCTTATATCAAGTTCGGCAAGTTTATTTTTAGTTGAATCTTCGATTTTAGAACGGCTCTGATAAGCATGGTCAAGACTTTCAATCTCTTTCCCGGCTTCGCGCGATGATTTCTGCGCATCTTCATAAGCTTTTTCCAGCTCAACTCTCTTTTCATCGAGATCTGAAATTGTTTTTGCGATAATCTGGATTTTTTCTTCTGATAAAATTACTTCAGCAGAAAGCTTTTCAACTTCATCTTCCGCACGTTTTTTTCTTTCCGATACTCCTAGTTTTCTCTTTCCGGCAGATTCAATTTCCTTTCTGAGAGCCTTCTTGCGTTCGGCAATTTGAACAAGTTTAAGTTTTTCTTCGGAAGCAAGGCTACGAAGGCTGTTGAGACGACTTTGAATGGTGTCTTCCTTTCCGGCCTGATTCTGTAGTCTGGCGGAAAGTTCTAAATTCTGATTTTCCAGTTCACCCAGGTCTGTCCTGGTATCTTTTACCACACGCTCAAGCCGCTGCTTCTCTCTGTCGAGTTCGTCGCGGTCACCGGTGAACTGTTCGAGCTCTGTTTTCTTTTGTGCGCGTTCGTTCAGTGTTCGCTCAAGTGTGTGAACAAAAAATTCGAGAGATTGTCTGCGTCTTGCAATGAATTCATTTCTGGTATGAACAGATGTTGACAGCGTGTTTCTTTCATTGCGCAGGTTGTTTATCACAACCTTGAGTTTCTTTTCTCTGGCTATGAGTGAAGTAATTTTTTCTTCAAGTTCTTCAAATTCGCGTTTTCTTGAAAGAATTCCAGCGCCCTTAGTGCCGCCATCAAAGCCGCCCGTCATTGATCCGGATGATCTGACAATTTCACCATCAAGTGTGACGATGCGATTATAATTTCTACTGGATTTTGAAAATGCAACGGCGTTTTCAAGCTTATCAAAAATAAGAATTCTTCCGAGAAGCTGATTCATGGCCATGTAAAACTTCGGGTCGAATTGTACGAGATCCAGCGCGACTCCGAGGCACCCGGTGAATGTTGGACGATCACAAACCGGCTGAGACTGAAGAAGGTCGAGAGGAAGGAAAGTCGCTCTGCCTGCTTTTTTCTCTTTGAGAATTCCGATGACTTTCTGTGCGATATCTGAATCTCTGACGATTATGTCTTGGATGCTGGCGCCGAGCGCTGTTTCAAAAGCAAGTTCGTAACCTTTCGGAACAGTGACAAGGTCGCCGACCATTCCAAAGATGCCGCTCATTCCCTGATCTCGGAGGGCTATCGCTTCGCGCACGCCGCGAAGAAGTCCGCCGTCACCGCGATTTTTAAGATCTTCGAGCAGATTGCGACGTGCCTGATTGATTTTTATCTGATCAACGGTTCCGTTGTAATCGTCTTCAGTACGGGTAAGTTCTTTCTCTGATTTTATAAGCTTAGCCTGCTCTTCTGCAAGACATTTTTCTGCAGAAGCAATTTCGGCTTTCATCGTGTCAATTTCGCTCTGAATCCGCTTGCTTTCGCTGTCACATTTTTCGAAAACCGCGGAAAGATTCTGAACATCAGAAACGTATTTTTCAAGCTGGCGATTTATCATTAAGAGCTGTTGCTGACATGTATTGATCAGGTTTCGCTTATCGCTCATCCGTGTAGCAATTTCGTAGGAAGAAACTTTATCCTGTGATGCTTCTTTCAGGAAAGAATCAAATTCTGCCTGAACTTTGCTGAGGTTTTCTTCTATTTCAGCCATTTGTCCGGTGATTGATATTTCCTGCGATTCTTCATCGCGCAGGCGCTCACTTGCGTCTTTGATTTCTGACTCGGAATTTGTTATCTGAGTTTCTATCGTTGCAATTTCTTCTGTTATTGCCTGTTTTCGTGCTGCTTTTGATTTAATATCTTCGCGGAAAGTAGAAATATCACCTTTGGCAGATTCTATTTCTTCGCGGTTTCTTTTGACGAGATCCTGTTTTGATCTGAGGTCTTCTTCGACTCCAGCAATACTTTCACGAATAACAGCTTTTCGTTTTTCGATGTCAGCAAGGAAAAGCTGAATTTCTGTTAACTTCGACTGCAACCCTTTGCGCATTGAATCAACGTTTTCATTTTCGCCGTAAAGTTTCTGCAGATCAAAGAATACCAGGTCTATTTCAAGATCGCGGATTTCAACGGACAGCGCCTGATATTTGCGTGTTTTCTCGGCCTGTTCAGAAAGTGGACCAAGCTGCATTTCAATTTCTGAAATAATATCGCGGACGCGTGTAATATTTGCTCTTGTGTGATCAAGTTTTTGAATAGTGCTTGCTTTGCGATGTTTGAATTTGGTTATTCCGGCGGCTTCTTCGATAAGAACGCGCCTGCTTTGTATGCGCTGAAAGATGATATCGTCAATATCTCCCTGACCAATTACGGAATATCCGTCTTTTCCGATACCGGTATCCATGAGCATTTCCCGAATATCAGACAGGAGTGTTTTTGAACTGTTGAAAAAGTAATTGCTTTCGCCAGACCTGAAAAGCTGTCGTCCGATGCTGATTTCAGAAAATTCAATCGGCAGTTTGCGATCTTCGTTGTCAAGAACAAGTTTAACCTGAGAAAAAGCCGCAGGCTTAACTTCAGGGGTTCCGGCGAAAATAACTTCGGCCATCTTTGTGCCTCTGAGAGCTCTGGCGCTCTGTTCGCCCAGCACCCATCTGATTGCATCACAAACATTGCTCTTGCCAGAGCCATTCGGGCCAATAATTGCTATGACTCCGGGCTGGAACTCGAAAACAGTTTTCCTTCCGAAGCTCTTGAACCCCATTAATTCAAGGGATTTTAAATACATTTATCTGTTGCTCCGTTAAAAATTCAACTTCTCATGATATAAAAGTCAGAGCATGTATTATACGTAATTTTTCAGAAAAATAAAAGCAATGATTTGCTGACTTTTGCACATTTTTGAAAATAAGCTCCCAGAATGGCTTGTAGAAAGTAATGATTTCAGATTAATTGTTTCCTTTGGGTGCATTATTGAAAAGAGGTCGTTTTTGCTGTCATTTCTACTTGATCTAACCTTTCGGAGATCTCTCTCTCTTCGGTCGAGATGACAATAATTAACCACCTACCGAATGGCGTTAATTTAATTGCACTGAGGGCAAAGGTGAGGGTTTTCGTTTCTTTTAAAAATATGACAGATATTCGCCGTTAGCTTTTTCAAAGTCGTCGATATGTCCAATGTCAACCCAGTATTCGCGAATCGGAAAAACATGGGTTTCCATGCCTCTGAGAATAACTTCGCGGAAAAGATCGGGCATATCGAAAAAAGTGTTTGATGGAACTAGTTTCACAGTTTCCGGTTCAAGAACGTATATTCCGGCATTTGCAAGGAAGGAATTTACCGGTTTCTCTTCTATTTCTCTGAGACGTGTTCCGTCAGTTTTAACAACTCCGTATGGAATCTGGATGCTATATTCTCGCGTGCACATTGTGGCTTTTGATTTTTTCTCCAGATGAAAATCAAGCAGGTGCTGGAAATTTATTCTCGTTAAAATGTCTCCGTTCATGACTATAATTGGCAAAGACGGATGGTTTTTCAGCAGACTGAGCGCTCCGGCAGTTCCGAGTCTCTTGTCTTCCCGCAGATATTCAATTGAAACACCCAGAGTTGAGCCATTTCCAAAATATTCTTCAATCTTTTCTCCCATATAATTTACGGAAATAAAGAATCTCGAGAATCCGGCACCGATGAAATTTTCAATCGTGGTTTTCAAAAGGGGTTTCTTGCCCACTTCAAGAAGAGGTTTTGGACAGTTTTTTGTCAGGGAATTTAATCTGTATCCAAGACCGCCAGCCATAAGCACAACCCAGTTTTCTTTAGGTGGTACCTGAAGCATAAAATCGAGCATTTTCAGGTCAATCAGACGTCCGTCTGAATCAATAATCGGAATCTGCCGTAGCTGCTTGCTGTGCATAAGGTGAAGAATGGTTTCATTCGAATCTTCAGGACGTGCAAATGTGAATTTTTTTATCATCACATCCTTAACCGGCTGACTCAGAGGAACTCCCCTGACGATTGCACGCCGGATATCGCCATCGTTAATTACTCCGAGAAGGCGATCCTGAGGGTCTACAATCAGCGCAATCTGCAGAAGGCAGTCGTCGATAACCCTCATTGTTTCGAGAATTGATATTTCGGGGCTGATTCTCCCTGATTTCCACTCTTTCATGATGTGCTTCCGTCTCTACTCAATAATATTGAATAAACTGAATTTTATCGTTTTCATTTTTTGAAGTCCCTTTACAAAGTGCAACTCACAAAATAAATTAATTTTCAAACCAGAAATAGTGAGCAGTTATGTGTTTTCGATTAATTCATCTTCTGAATAGTCTCTGCGTGCTTTCTTTCCGAGATATTCCCAGTATTTCATTGGAGAAATGCCGGTTCCGGGACGTTTTACGCCAAGATTTTCAGGTGTGAAAGCAGTACCTTCTTTTATGCTGGTGAGTGCAACAAGGCTTTTTCTTGCGATTGCAAGATTTTTTAATTCAGCTTCAACCGGCATCTTGCTGGAATTTCCGAGTGCTTTTTCGACAGATTTTATCGAGAGAACCATCTGGCGAAGCTCATCTGGCTCAAGTGATGCTTTGTGATCTGGTCCAGGCAAGCTTTTGTCGAGTGTAAAATGTTTTTCTATTATCTCTGCTCCACGTGCAACAGCAGCGATTGGAACAGCCGTTCCGGATGTATGGTCAGAGAGCCCCGTTGGAAGATTGAATGCAGATCTAATTGTATCCATTGCGAAAAGATTTGTATCTTGAAATGCCGCCGGATATTCTGTAGTACAATGCAGTAGAGAAACTTTTTCTTTAAGTGCTTCCTGCCCTTCTTTTGAGAAAAATGCCTTTCTGAAATTCTTTTCGGAATGCGGAAGGTCGAATTTGCATAAACCGAATGCCACAACTCCGAGTGCGTCTTCTATTTCGCCAAGAGTACTCATTCCCGTTGAAATTATAAGCGGCTTTCCTGTTCGTGCAGCTTTTAAAAGCAGCATTGGATTAGTAATTTCGCCTGATGGAATTTTCAGACGTGAGACTCCGACAATGTTTACAAGTAAATCCACGCTTTCAACATCAAATGGCGTTGACAAAAATTCTATTCCTATTGAATCGCAGGCTGCCTTAATTTCGAGATGATCGTGAAGAGAGAGTTCAAGGTTTTTTATCATTTCGAACTGTGACTCGGTGTTGCCGACTGCATTGATCTGATAATCTGCTTTTGGAGCAGATCTTGTTACTATTCGATCGGCTTTAAACGTCTGGAATTTAATTGCATCTGCGCCATAAGTCGCTGCAACTTTAACCATCTTGACGGCCCTGCTGACAGAGCCATTGTGATTAACACCGGCTTCAGCAATAATATATACGTTTCTATTATTTTTCAATTTATTAAATTCCTTTCGTCAATGGTACAAATTATGATGTGAGAAGAAAGATCCACTTCGGGTTCAGATTAATGTGAAGGGGCATTTTTTCGTGAAGACCAATTTTTCTGGCTGCTGCATCGTGAATGTCGATTTCCACCTGAACTTTCTTTTCAGTGCCGATTTCTGTAAGTACTGTATGAATCTTTCCGCGCATGAAAAGCCTGGTGACGGTTGCCGGAAAAAGGTTGTTTCTTTCTTCCTGGTCTGTTGAAGATCTGAGAATGTAAATAGCTTCCGGACGAATGCCAAAATACAGTTTCTGACCGATTTCGAACTTCTTTTTTCGGCAGCGGCAATGGACTGTCAACTTTTCGTGAAGATCTTCCCAGAGAAGAAGCGTGCCACCTTCAGGAATATTCTTAAGTACTTTTGCCTCAAATATGTTTCTTATGCCGAAAAATGAAGCAGTTAAATATGATTTTGGATAGTAATAAATGTCGTCACGGCTTCCCGTTTGCAAAATCTGGCCATTCATCATAACCGATATGTTGTTGCCGAGAAAGAATGCTTCGTCGAGATCGTGAGTTACGATGAGTGTTGTGGTGTGGAATTCTTCAAGAAGGTCTTTCAGCAACCTTCGTATGTCTTCGCGGAACGAATGGTCTATTGCCGAAAAAGGTTCATCGAGTACAAGTAAAAGCGGCTTTGTGGCAAGAGCCCGGGCAAGCGCCACCCGCTGTTTTTCTCCACCGCTGAGATGTTTTGGCCACCTGTCAAGTAATTCACCAATGCGCAGAAATTCAATAAGATGTTCAATAAAAGGTGCAGCAGAAGAATCACTTATTCCTGTAGCTCTTGTACCGTAGTAGATATTGTCTTTAACTGTCATGTTTGGAAATAGACAGGTGTCTTGTGGTACAAAAGCTATTTTACGTTCATTTGGCGGCAATCCTGAGATTTCATTGTTTTGAAGAAGAATGCTTCCTGATGTGATTTTTCGCAGTCCGATAAGTGTTTCGAGAAGACAGGTTTTTCCGGCCCCTGTCGGGCCGACGATTACATGGCAATCGCCTTTTGGAATTGCCAGGGAAATATCAACAAGGCGAAATGACCCGGCAGTAGAATTTATTCCCTGGAATTCAATCATAAACGCTTGTCAGAACGAATCGGAGTATAAACAGCACGGAAAGCCCTACAGAGAGAAGAATCAGAATCATTAAAGTCATTCCTTCTATGTCGGCGCTTCCAAGGCGCATAAAAATTGATACGGGAAGAGTCTCTGTTTTCATGGGCATAGCGCCCGCGAGCATAACTGTGGCTCCAAATTCCCCGATTGATTTTGCGAAACTAAGAATTGCAGCGGCCAGTATACCTGTTTTTGCCATTGGAAGAGTGACTGTTGTAAAAGCTCTGAGTGGGGTTGCACCAAGTGTACATGCCACCATTTCGTATCGCGGAGAAATGGAATCAAATGTGTTTTTCATTGTACGAATTGCTATTCCGACTGTTGTGAGAAATTGTGCCAGAATGATCCCGGAAAATTCAAAAACAAAAGATAGAAATGTGGACTGAATATATTCACCAGTGCGGGTCTGAAAAAATATCAACAACATTGCTCCGAGTGCAACAGGAGTTACGACAAGCGGAATCTCCAGAAGCGTGTCTACTATTCGCTTTCCAGGAAATTCATACCGGGAAAGCGAATAGCCCGACGGAACGGCCAGGGCAATTGAAAGTAAAGTTGAGATTATTGCAGCTTTCAAGCTGAGTATTATAGAAAAAATAACACGTTCAGATGTTAAGGTCTGCACAAACTTTTCTGGATTAATAAACCCGAAAAGGCTTATTACCAGAACAAGATAAATCGCGAAGACAATAAGCGAAGCTGAAATTGTTAACGTTTTTAACATAATGACCGAGTTTACTCAAGCCAGTCTTTTGGTACGTTGTATGGAATACCACCGACAGGTTTTTTTTCACCGACATAGTTTAATGCTTCTTCAGGTGTAATAAAATAGTTGAATTTTCTGAAAAAATCAAGTCCTTCAGGTGATTTCATAAATTCGATGAATTTCTTTGCAGAATCAGGATTGCCTGCATATTTCGTTACAGCAACGGCCAGGTAACTTATTCTTATGATTTCAGACGGATCAAGTTTCACTGTTTCAATCAGGTCGGGATTCCAGCTTTCGAAAACACTCCAACCTATTACAGCATCGGCAGTTTTAAGAGAAATCATGTTGGCCGTTTTTTCGCAGCTTTCGGTGTAAGTTACCAGATTATTGCGAAAAGCTTTTTTCTCCTCAGGATTGAAGAGATTTTCTACCATTTCAACTGCGAAAACACCAAGACAAACAGTTTCAGGCTGGGCTATTGCTACTTTAAGACCCGGTTTGCATAAATCTTTAAGCTTATTAATTTTATGTGGATTTCCACGTTGTACATTTATTGCGGGCACGAGATATACAATCGGAGTTATTGTTGATTCGTCTATATGTCCTTCTTTTTTTGCCTTTTCAATGAAGTCAATTGATCCCGGAAAATAGACATCACCTTTTTTAGCAAGTTTTATCTGAGAGAGCAGCATTCCTGATCCACCAATGCTTGTGTCGACTTTGATTCCGGTTTTCTTTTCAAAGGCTTTTGCAAGATCTTCGACTACTGGCTGTGCTGCTGCGCCCGCCATAAATAAAATTCTCTCTTCAGCAAAGCAGAAACATGTTGTCACACTAAGCATTAAAAACATTAAATAAATAGAAGACTTAATCCTGGTAATCATATCAACTTTCTCCTTTTTTTGTCATGCTCTACTCTATACCACTAAATAATGTTTTATGTCAAAGCAGAGTTTTCAATATCAGCAGATAAGTATAGCAAATCTTAATTAAGGGATCATTTAAATGCTGTCATTTCGACCGAAGGGAGAAATCTCGCATTTACGGAGATCTCTCACATTCGTTCGAGATGACAGCCCCCCCAAAAGTTAACATGCCAATTTGTCACCTTATTTAAGATTTGCGGTACTAAGGCAACTGCAAAGAGTACTTCCGCTAAATGGTCGCATTCTCTCAAAGAGGAAATATTTTACTGTCATTTCGACCGAAGGGAGAGATGCTCACATTACCACTTTGCGAGTATCTCTAAATATTTTAATGATGCTGATAAACACAACAAAAAATTCCAGTCTTCCAAGAAACATTGCAAAAGTAAGTCCCCATAATGCAATATCGGGCATCTGAGCAGATGTTACGCCAATAGTAAGTCCGGCTGTTCCGATTGCTGAGGCAAATTCAAACATTGAGTCACTTACAGAAAATCCACTGTAACATAAAAGCATTACACCAAAAAAATATATTATAAAATATAGAAAAGCAAATACAAATACCTCCTGGATTTTTCTATCATCAATAAATATCTTTTTGTTTCCTTCCCAGATTGAATTTTCAACGATTGAATTGCGGGACATCATAGATCGCTTCAAATACCAATAAAACACTCTTAACATAAGATAAAATCTGGATTGTTTCAGGCCTCCTGCAGTTGAGCAGGTCCCCCCGCCAATTAACATTAATCCGATCAAAAGAATGATTCCAAAAGAATTCCAGTTATTATAACTGACCGTTGAAAAACCTGTTGTAGTTAATGCTGAGATTGTTTCAAATATTGCAACTCTGATTGATTTTTCCATCTGTGGATAAACAGCCTGACAAGTTAGAAAGAATACTGCAAAGGAGGCTACGGGAATAGCGACTGCCATTACTTGTACTTCACCATTTCTTATAACAACACTGAACTGCCCCCGCAGAAGGTACCAGGCTGTTACGAAACTTAAATTTCCCAGAATCATCAGTGGAATTGTTATTGCTTCAATAAGCGTAGAATTCCAATATCCAATGCTTTCGGGATGGGTTGAAAACCCTCCCGTTGAAACCGCCGCAAAAGAGTGATTGATTGCATCAAAAAGTGTCATTCCGGCAAACCAGTATGCTAATGATCCGATAATGGCATAACCGGCATAGATAATCAATACCAGGCGAGCTGATTGCCTGACCTGAGGTACTAGCTGATCGCTCCTTCCTTCAGCACTTGAAATTCCAATGCCCGTTGGGCCCACAATAGCTGACATCATGATAATTGCCAGTCCGGCTCCTCCAAAGAATTGAGTAATGCTTCGCCAGATGAGAACAATTTTCTCAGCCCGTGTAACATCAACAATGGAAAGACCAGTGGTGGTCCAACCACTGACAGATTCAAACAATGCCCTTGAGAATGGAATATCAAGAATTGTCACAAAAGGAAGTGCGGAAAAAACTACTACTATTATCCAGCTCAGGAAAACAATAATTCCACCTTCCTGTACAGAAAGAGTTGTGTCTGTATAGACCCTGAACTTCCTCCAAAGCCCAAAACCGCACGAAATTAAAATTCCGGACGGAACGAGAAATGAAATAGCATGTGTTGACTCATCTGGGTAATAACGCAAAATGAGTAGTGGAAACAACATTATTCCGCCCGCAAGAAATATAATTATTCCGGTATAAGAAAAAATGGCAGAATATTGAGATTGAAGATATTCCTTTTCCCGCACAAAAAACTCCTATTCAAAAGGCAATTACATTTGTCTATTTAATACCCTTATTCAAACGTTTCCGTATTACTTCTGATGTTTATGATATAAGCTCTTTCTGCTGGTAAACATTTTCATGACTTTCCCGTGATTTTCTGAAAGAGTAATCAATACAACTCTGTCGCCCGCCTGCAAATCGTTTCCACCGCGTGGTACAATCGAAATGTTGTTTCGAATAACAACCGCAACCAAAGAATTCTCTGGAAGTTCGATATCTTTCAGAAATTTTCCGGAAACAGGTGAATCTATATCAAGCAAAATTTCAGTAACATTGACTTTTCCTTCTTCTATCGGCAGAAGATTTATGATCTGTTCAAGCGATGCCCTCTGTTCAATCAGGCTTCCGATAATTTGAGTAGTTGAAAAAGCCGAAACACCCATTTTTTCAAACACTTTTGCATTGTCAGGATCATTAGCCAGTGCTACCGTTCTTGGAATGCCGAATTTGTGGGATGCCAACTGGCATATAACCAGATTGTCCTGATCTTTCGGGGTAATTGCAAGCAAAGCATCTGCTCCCATAGCACCAGCTTGTTGCAGAATATCTTCATTACTTGCATCTCCGCAAAGTATTCCCACTCTGATCTGACGGGCAAACTGGATACATTCTTCCCTGCTTTGATTAACAATAGCAACTTCATATCCCTTCGAAATGAAGTTGCGACTCAGAAAATACAGAGCCTGACCACCTCCACAAATGATTATCTTCATTTCACACACCTTTCCTAACTTCAGACATCCTGTTTCTGGAGAATATGCACAATTAGCAGATTTGTTGGATGGATGGCAGTCGCCTTAATCTTGTAGATCCACCAAATTCAGCATTACTTAACAGGCGCTTCTACAGCATTCAGAAACATTTGTGCAGCAATTGCAGCGGGAGAAATGATTTTAATTCCAGAATCTGCATAGACTTCTCCCTTTTTTGAATCAAACACTCTTGCAAGAATCTGCGGAACATTGAACAGTTTTCTGGCAATCTGCGCAACCATGAGATTAATGTTATCATCATGTGTGACAGAAATCAGAATATCTGCAAGTTTTAGCTTAGCGTCATTCAGAACTGCCATTCTGGTTGTATCGCCTTCTAATCTGAATCCACTAAAATCAGGAGATAAATTACTGAATGCTGCATCATTAACATCAATTATCACGACTGAATTTCCGTTGCGACTTAATTGATCAGCCAGATATGAACCCAGTCTTCCACATCCGGCAATTACAACATACTTATTGTTTAACATTTGTCTTCCTCTTAAATCGGGTGGAAATACCTTCCTGGTCAATCAGATCCGAGTTGAACATCGCCATCCATGTTCCATGAGGTGGCTCTACTCAGGTTCGAGCGTGCAGACTGAAAGGTTGGATCAACTTCAAGAGCCAGACGATAGTATTTTATCGCTTCAATCTTGTCATTCCTTAATTCAAATAATACGCCTAAAAGGTTGTATCCATCAGGTTTTCCTATGTCAAGTGCAATAGCTTTTCGAATAGTTGCACTCGCTTCAGAGTATTTTCGATCTTTTATTAGCTTTCTGGAACACTTAATAAGTGAAATATAATCCATCTCAGGAATTTCAGCTTTCTCAGAAACCTCTGACTTTTCAGGACGGGCATAAAGATATTTAGAGGTAATACTTCGTATTTCCTCCGGGCTGAACGGTTTTTGAATGAAATCCAATGCTCCAATCTTTATTGCTCCAACGGCGGATTTAATGTCTCCATGTGCGCTGACAATGACTACCTTGACTGATGGCCATGTTTCTTTTATTTTGAATAACACTTCAATCCCTGACATACCCGGCATTTTCAAATCAAGGAAAACCAGATTATATAACTTTTCAGACATTTTCTGAAGCGCCTCTTCCCCGTTAACAGCGTAATCAACACTGACTTCATTCGTTTCAATAGCTTGTGAAACGGTAATACAAATGTTTTTTTCATCATCAACGATAAGAACCGATTTATTTTCCATAATCATCTCCTGAATCATATTGTACAATCCAGATCAGGCAACAGGTAAAACAAATGTAAAACTGCTTCCTTTGCCAGGTGTAGATTCAACCCATATTGATCCGCCATGCGCTCTTATTATTTCCCTGCATATCGCAAGCCCCAGACCAGATCCACCTGATTCCTGACCTCTAACCTGAGCAAATTTTTCAAAAATTCGAGTCTGAAATTCAGCTGGAATTCCAATTCCGTTATCCAGAACGGTAATATGAACATTTAGTGAAATTTTTTGAGCAATGAGTCTGATGTAACCCTGCCGACGGACGTATCTCAGCGCATTGGAAATTAGATTGCTCAGAACCCAGGCAATTTTATTCGCATCGGCTCGAACTTGAGGTAAATCATCTGTATTGTCAGTAATGATATTAATTTCTTTCATTTCTGCCTGACTTTTGAAAACTGATTTTACCTTTTCAAAAAGGGAGTCAATCGTAACATTATCAAACTCCATTTCAATTTTTCCAGCCTCCATCTTTGAAAGGTCAAGCAAATCATTTACTAGAGATTTCATCCGACGAGTCTCTTCATGAGCAGTTACCAAAAGCCCGCGGTCTCTCTCAGATAGAGTATCTGCCACACGTTCAAGCAACAAATCAACGCTCATACCCAAACTTGTAAGAGGCGTCCGCAATTCGTGAGACGCTGCCAGAATAAATTCACTTTTCAATCTTTCAACTTCTCTCATCTTTGAGATATCTCTCAGCAATAAAACAATTCCAGACAACTTTCGATCCCTTCCACGAATTATTGTGACTGAAAATAGATAGTGGCGGGTCTGACCGTAATCTGAAAAAGTTACAATACTCTGCTCGGCAGGAATGTCTACCTGTATACCAGTTTCAACTGTTTTATGAATAACATCGCAAATATCCGAATTGGGCAGGAGATCTCTGCAATGCATTGATAGCGGCTCTGAAAACGTAATTTTGAGTATATTTCGTGCTGAAGGATTAATCGCTGTTACCAATAAGCTGTCGTTAAAAACGATTAGAGCATCTTCAATGCTTGATAAAATAGCTTCTCCCTTATTTTTTTCAGAAATAATCTGCTCAATATTCATTTCATTATATCTGTGAAGCCGGGAGGCCATCAAATTAAATTCCTCAGCCAGGCTTTCAAGTTCATCGCCAGTTTCAGTTGTAACTCTTACAACATAATCCCCTGATGATATTTTTCTTGATGCCTCCATAAAAATATGAATTGGCTTGACTATGCGTTCTGCCAGGATAACGCTGAAAAGAATGGCAATCAATAATGCGGACAACCCGACAATTGACGTTGTCCAAATTGCATGAGAAGCAACATTTCCAGCTCTGTTACTCGCATAATACATGGTTTTCTCATTAATAGTCCTGAGATCGACACATTTTTCGCGAATTTTCGCGAACTGAGGAAAGATTTTCTCATGATAATAATCAACATTAATTTTATTAAATTCCGTCTGAGCGAAAAGTCCGCGAAAATCCGAATATTGGGAAGCAATTAGTTGGACAAGTTCTGCTTCTCCGTGTATTGTAATATTATCTTTTGCGCGTGACAGCCATTCAATGAACACCGCATCATTATTTCTGAATTGAGAATTGCCTCTTTCTCTGTCACCTAGAAGAACAAGTAATATTGCACTATCAAGACGTTCTAAGGCATCGACCATGTTTTCTGCAGCAAGAATACTGCGATAGTTCTCGCTTAAGATTTCATCTGTTGCCTTTCCCAGTGATATCAAGTTGACAATTGCCCAGATTATCACTGCAAACATTAAAAACAAAGCAACACCATTTCCAAGCAGTATTTTCTTTTTCAATGTAATTTTCATCTAATTATTTTCATAAGTATGATTTCAAATTCAGGAGCCTGTTTTAGTATGAATTCCCCAAAAAGTCAAGCAAAAATTAGACATCAGAAATTAGACAATTGCTTAAATGCACACACCACACTAATAAGCAGAAATAGTTTCAATGGAAAAAAATATCATTATTCCCCCGAAACCACAGGATTTTTTAAATACAAGAATTAACCGCATTTTCCCTGGCTTTCAATAAAATCATTAAATAAACAGAATATTTTATCCTGGTAATCATATCAACCTCCTCCTTTTTTTATTATCCTCTATTTTACGCTACTGAATAATGTTCTATGTTAAAGCAGAGTTTTCAATATCAGCAATTACCCATTGAAAAATAGCTATCGAGATTTCGACTATAAATATGATATAGTAACCGTGCATCAACTGGCGAAAATTAAATTATCAGGGCTCTTAGCACTCAAAATCCTAAATAATGGGGCATTGCGTGTTAACTTTTGGGTGGCTGTCATCTCGAATGAATGTGAGAGATCTCAGTAAATGCGCGATTTCTCCCTTCGGTCGAAATGACAGCAAAGTACACTACTTTTCGTAAATATACCCTTGAAACAATGAATCTGAAGTCGTTACAAGGCAGTCTGATTTCATTTTTTGATTTTCGGAAACATGCATGACTTTTATTAAAATTGCTATTCAATTCAATTAGATTAGATGATTAATAAATGGAACAACAATCGGAACCTAAAATTAAATACTCTGTAATATGGCGGCTGTTGCCGTTTTTTCGTCCGCATATTTATCTGATGAGTCTGGCAATTCTTTCCGTGCTTGTGGTCACGGGTGTTAAACTTGTCCAGCCGATCATTCTTCGTGAAATAATCGACAAAGCCATTCCGAGCGGAAATGTCGACTATGCCATAAAAGCTTCAATGATGTTTATTTGCTGTCTGCTGGTTGGTGCGGTAGTCAGCTATTTTCAGATACAGCTCTTAACAAAAGTTGGATCAAGAATTGTCGCCGGTATCAAAAGTGATTTATTTTCTCACGCTATTCATCAAGGCATGAGATTTTTTGATCGGCAAAAAGTCGGAAACCTTATTACACGGACCGAATCTGACACCAATCAACTGAAAGGCCTTTTCTCTTTTGCCACTGTGCAGATTTTTTCCAGTGTCATTTTGCTTTTTGGAATCATTTTCATAATGATTCGCGAACAGCCCTGGTTTGGTGCGGGCGTATGTATAGTTATTCCCGTAACTGCCGTGGTTTTAATCCATTATTCCGGATATATGCGCTCAATTTATAAGCGGGTCAGGGAAAAAAACAGTGAAATGGTTGGATATGTGACTGAATACATTCAGGGCATTCCTCTTATTCAGCTTTATGGAAGAAAAAAAGAAGCTGCCAGGCAGTTGGCTGAGATGAATATCGAAAAGTACGATATCGAATTGTGGACGCTGAAGCTTGATTGCGTCTTTTTCTGGCCGACTTTTGGATTTGTCACGGAAACCCTCTTTTTGCTGGGGGTCTTATATTATGGTACAGGAAAAATTTTCGAAGGGAAGATGACACTCGGAACTTTAATCATGTTCATTGAGCTGATGAGGCAATTCAATTATCCGTTGAGAGAGATTTCGCAGGTAATTGCACAGCTTCAGTCTTCTTTGGCAGCGGCGGTGAGAGTGTTCGAAATTCTTGACACTCCGACTGATGTCCGGGATGACGGGAAAATAGCCAGAAAACTTCAGCCAATCGAACTGATAGAATTCCAGAATTTGAATTTCGCTTATATGGATGAGCTGGTACTTCGCGACGTGAATTTTACCGTTAATCGCGGTGAACACATTGCGCTTGTTGGAGCTTCCGGATCAGGTAAAACCACCTGTATTAATCTTTTACTGCGCTTTTATGACCCGACCAGCGGAGCTATTCGCGCCGACGGCGATGATATAAAAAATTACAAAATTTCAGAATGGAGACGTGGTATCAGCCTGGTTCTTCAGGAAGTCTACCTGTTTCCTGGTACAATCATGGAAAACTTGAAGGCATTTTCACCAGATATTCCTGATGAAGAAGTTATAAAAGCCTCTCAAATCATTGGAGTTCATGATTTCATCATGTCGCGGAAAGATGGATATCAAACGATAATGGCAGAACGGGGTGCGAACTTTTCTCAGGGAGAGCGTCAGCTTCTTTCTTACGTCCGTGCTCTGGTGAGGAATCCTGATTTGCTTATTCTGGATGAAGCCACTTCTTCCGTTGACGTGATTACTGAACGTATGCTGCAAAAATCCATGGAAAAACTCATGGAAAGAAGAACTGCCTTTATAATTGCTCACCGGATGTCGACCATTTGCAATGCCAGCAAAATATTGGTTTTTGATAAAGGAAGAATTATCGAGGCCGGAAACCACGATCAACTGATGTTGTTGAACGGAGTATATTGCAAACTGGCACTTTTGCAGGCGGTTTCCGAAGCGAAGAAAATAATTCCTGATACCGGCAACGAACAGTTGAATACACCGGAATTCGTCATGGAAATGCTGGCAGAGGAGATTTCCCCTTGAAACAAGTCCAAAAGGAACTTAAACATGCGCGGATATATTACCTGAAGTGGATCATCAGCCACTATAAAGACCGCTGGTTTCTGATTTTTCTTCTATTTGTTCTGACCATTCTTTCGACCGTTGTTTCAGTTCTTTTTCCGCTGACTTTCAAGTATATAATCGATGGCATGGCCGAAAATCTCAAGCTGTACAATGCTGGTAAAATTGACTTTGCCGAGGCATATAATGTACGCAACAAACTGCTCTTGCTATTCCTCGGATTAGGCATCGGATCATGGTTCACTGGTTTATATCCATTTTTAAGAGGGCGAATGAATCTTATTTTTGAGCGCATTTTCAGAGAAGCTTATTTTGCCGAGATTCTCGAAAAGGGGCATAAATTTTTTCTCAAATTTCGTACCGGAGATATGGTTACGCGTCTCACGACAGATGTACAAGCTTATCCGCCGGGCCTCTCGTGGCTTTGTTGTTCAGGTATATTTCGGGCGTTTAATTCAAGCTGTATTATATTTTTCTGCTTTTTCAGCATGTTCTGGCTGAACGTGAAACTGACGCTTCTTGCGATCATTCCTCTTCCATTCATGGTTTTGTTTTTCGTGAAGTTTGAACCCATCGTTGTAAAACGCTTCAAAAAGCTTCAGGAGGGAACTTCCGACTCAAACAATTTCCTTGAATCTGGATATTCGGGAATCAAAATTTTAAAATCCTTTAATGCCGAAGAGTCGCAGATAAATATCTTCAGGCAATTAATGGATCGTCGCATTGATCTCGAAATTGATGTCGCAATGGTTGAGGGAATTTTCAATATATTCTATCAGTTTCTCAGTTACCTTGGTCAGATTCTGGTTCTTCTTTTTGGTGGAATCATGGTCGTTAAGGGGCAACTTACGATTGGCGAATATTACGCCTTTTTCAGTTACCTTGGAATGATAGTCTCTCCGTTGATAGATATTCCAATGATGTTGGTTACACTCGCTCAATCTTTCATATCTATTGATCGTCTCGAAGAAATAGCAGATTGCAATAAAGACTGGCGGGATGAAAAAACAGGGTCTCACCAAATAGAACATTTCGAAAAGTTGGAATTTAAAGACGTTTCCTTCAGATTTTCAGACCTCTCAAATTCGGAACTTACAAACGAATCAATTGCGGCTTCCTCTGATGAAAAATCCACTCCGTTCGAGTTATCGGACTTGAATTTTTCTGTTCGAAAAGGAGAAAAGCTCGCTATCGTGGGAAAAATTGGTTCCGGAAAGACAACTTTGTTGAACCTTGTGGCAGGAATTCTTGCGCCAGATAAAGGCGTCTTTTCAGTTAACGGAATTTCGAATGAAGAATTCGATAAAAAGTCGCTTCGCGATAAAATCGGTTACATTCAGCAGGAACCGGTTGTTTTTTCTGAAACGATTGCTGCCAATATAGATTTCTGGCGAAACCGGCCGTCCGGAGAAGTTGAAGAATGTGCCAGATTAGCACAATTTGATGAGGAAATTCGATCTTTTCCAAATAGCTATCAGGAGAAAGTCGGACAAAAAGGAGTAACCCTCTCGGGAGGCCAGAGACAAAGGCTTTCGATTGCCAGAGCTTTGGCGGGAAAACCTGAGCTGCTGTTGATGGACGATGTCACTTCAAGTCTTGATGCTGAAAATGAGCTTCAACTCTGGCAGGTTCTGAACCAATCTTTCCCGGATATGACTAGCATAATCGTTACGCACAGATTGTCGTCGGCCCAGAATGCCGATAGAATAATGGTTTTGTGCGACGGCCGAATTCATGCCATCGGAACACACCAGGAATTAATTCAAAACAATCACGTATATCAGCAGTTGACCAATCGCTGAGGTAGCTGCAAAAATGAAAAATTCGAAGGGTTGTTTATAATCAACCCTTCGCGCTAATTACTATCTGCAACCTCCGCCGCAACCGACAGCTTTTGCAAGCTTTAACAAAGTAATACAAATTTTCTTAATCATATTTTCACCTCCTTTCACTATAACCAACCATTGTACACACAAGCATTTTCATATACGATGGGATTTTCAACCTTTACTCTTTTAAAAAACTTCAAAAGAACCTTAAATAAATCAATTGGCTTCGCTTTAACTTTTTCACTCATCACAAAACAACTTCTTTTCAAAAGCACTTTCGTACCTTTCAGGGGAAAATGAGCGGATATGTCTTGATGGCACCCGTAGGAATAAGCAGAAGGAAACTTTACATTCATTATCTTTTCAAATGAAACGTAGAATGGTGTTGCATCTTGCATTTCAACGATCTTAACGTCTGTACATCCAATTTTATTCAGAAATCCAAGTGCCTCTCTCAGTTTATCAGCAGTGTCTATGAAGCCACTTATGAGATTGAGATTGATTCTTATTTTATTTGGATATTTTTGTATCAGGGTTTGTAAAAATTCAATCCTGTCATACTTGTTAGATGCCCGCAAAGCTTTATTATTTTCCTGGTTATCAGTGCTTTGTAATGAGACATTCAGGCAGTCAATCAATTCCATCACTTCACTGGTAAGCTCCACATCCTGCTGCATATTCCAGGGAAGACTTGTGGTGATGTATATTTTTTCTACATGCTTTCTTATTCCGACAATGTAATCCTTTACACGTTGCAATCTCAGCATTGGCTCTCCGCCAAGTATCAATATCTCTTTCCTGCCACTTTTCAGAGTGGACTCTACCATTTCACTTGTACTTTTTTCTCCCAGATCTTTTGCTCCAAGCTTATCAATGCAGAATAAACAATCATTATCGCAACTCTTTGTAAACCTCACATTGAGACCTTTAGACTGTGCACCATCACAAAAATTTACATTTGTGCTGAATTTTTTATTGCTATCTTTACACATGCTGTCTTCCTTTCGAAATTTCCTCCAGATGTATGTCAAGCGATGGTTGTTTTTGTTTTACTTATATTAGCATTTTCTGTACCAACTTGAAACTGTGGATTTCAGAGGCTTTTGCTCTCTTCAAGTTAGATATTGGTGAATGTTTGGCATTTAGAAGACTGTTTTTTGCAAAAAAAGGGGCAATATATAATTGCCCCTTTTTCCGATGAACTTAATTGAATTTAAATCAATGTTAATCTACTTAATGACCGTTCCGTTCACTTTCCAATCGCCGGTGTTTACATAGGTTTTGGTGAGAATATTATATACTTTGCGGCTTTTCATTTCTTTTTCTGTCAATCCGAAGACCAAACCTCTGATTGTGCTGCGAAGCTGCCCGTTTTCATCATCGAAAGATAATATTCCGCCGGTGCATGGAATATCAATTGTTGTGGAGTATGTTTTATCGCCACGAACAAATTTGAACTCAATTGAAACTCCGAGTTTATCTTTAGGATTCTGCTGCCAGGGTGTTATGTTCCCGCCGCTTTTGATAAAGGTCCAGAGGTTTCCTGGTTTGATCCATTTGATTTCATAATTCTGAAGTTCGTTATTTGCAAGCTGCCGAACCATGATTGGCTTCATTCCTTCAGGGTCATCGCTATCTCTTTTGGGAAATTCAAACCGATACGAAGCTGTTGTACGAGCCACTCCATTTTTTGGAGAATCATAGTATCCCCACAGAACAAAGTTAATAGTTGGAGATGCATCTTCAGGAGCGTAGAAGTACCATGGGTATATGTGAGTAGTGAAGACTTCCGAGAACCCAGAGGCTGCATCCCATGCTGACGCAGACGGACTGACCACGAGAAGGGCCATCAATACCATGACAAGAGCGATCAACTTTTTCATATAGTTCTCCTTTGTATTTTTTTTGCTACTTCAATTAGGCTTACCGCCAAAAAGAAGAAATTGTTACAAAGGAAAAAAAATATTTTCTATTTCCCTGAAACCCTTGGTAACTCTTGATTATAAAAAACTAAGTATGCAAAATCTTAAATAAGGGGGCAAAATTGCATATTAACTTTGTGGTGGGCTGTCATCTCGAACGAAGGTGAGAGATCGCATAAATGCTGGATTTATCCCTTTGGTCGAAATGACATAGGATATGACTCCATTATTAAAAATTGCTGCACATAAGTGCGCTTGGGTTGGCTTTTAATATATTGCATTTTTCTTCCAGGGAATATTGATAATGAGGTTTATCAAGCTGGTCAAAAACGTCTTGAATTCTCTTTCTGTCGTTCTCATCATCAAAGCTGAACTTGAATTGGCGGGAATTTTCGATGCCAGATTTTACAGGAAATATCCTGAATTTTTCAGAGTTTTCATAAAAATACTTTGTAACATGCTCAAAATGAGCGCTTGAAGTGAAATTTACGTATTCATCGAGAAAGAATGTGCGCTTAACAATTTCAAAGTTCATTCCAGAAGGGAATGTTAGACTGGGAACTGTTGAAACAATTTCGTATTCTCCTGGGAAATCCGAACAGATGTTGTCTATGCCATGATAGTCAAAAAGCGGACTGTCGCCGCATAGCCTTATAAAGTAGTCGAAAGTCGAAGACGCACATATCTCGTAGAATCTGGAAGCAACATTTGCCAGATTTCCCCTGAATACTGAACAACCATTCTTCTTCCCAGTTTCTGCTATTATATCATCAGAGAATTCATCTGAAGTTGCAATTACAATGTCAGAAATATACCTGCATTGTCGCAAAGCTTCAACAAGAAGCATGATAGATGGCTTCCCGTTGAAGTTGTGAAGCGACTTGCCAGGAAATCTGACAGAACTGAATCTCGCCTGTATGATCGCGTGTATATACATATTAATTTTTCCTATTTTTCCACCATTCCTGAGAAATTTTTTGGTGGGCTGAAATAACCAGATCACGGTTTTTTGGGCTCGTCAAATAACCGATGAAACTGGATTTTATGTCTTCGTCCTCATATAGTAAATCATAAGTGTCTTTATAGGAATTTTGCAAACAAAGGTTCCTATCAAGGGGGTTATTTCCCGCCGCTCGTGCTCACGTCGCGGTCGCCCAACCTGCATCTGATTCCTCTCGGACCAGGATGACCAAGGGGTTTACCACAACTGCACAAGGCGGGACCAGTTTTCCCATCTGGCTTGCTGTTCGGCTTCACCTGGACATTTTCCAATTCCGTGGGGGGAAGAGCCATGTCCCCACTGACGAATAGGCGCCCACCGGCCTCAACCTCGACCCGTGCTTTCGCTTCGGGCGGCAGAACGACGATCTGGGAACATACTTCCCTGGTAAACGTAAGAGGTATGGGTTCTGCAGTTTTGCCATCTGGTAGGACGGGCACCAGACGTCCCTTTCCGGAGAAACGGATGTGGAAAGGATCTCCCAAAAGTTTCCAGCCGCGATCCTTTTCGTATTCGTGGATAAGTTTCGCTTCGACCTTGACCCGGCGGCCTTTTTCGTCGATTCGGGCCGGCTGCGGAACCACGTTTGTGGTCAGAGTCATAGTGGGAAAGAAAATGCCGATCATTTCTGCTCCGGCCCGGACGGCCAGGGGAATGAGGATCTTTGCCTGCTCCTTGCCGTAGACACCAGGCACTTCATACACGCGCCACAGCCATCGACTCCAGTTCCAGGCGCTGGCCTTCCGCGCCAGGCGGATGCGGGCGGAGGAAGGGGATCCCCCGCTGCCAAACGGGACCATGGGGATGGAGGTATAGAAAGCTCCGTCCTCATCAGGAGGCTCAAGATTGCAGAGTTGCGGGGACTGGTAGACTTTTCCCACAAGGGGCTTTACGGTTGGACTAATTCGGCTGTAGATCGTGTCGTCGGTCAGGAACGATCGGTTGGTGAACCGAGCGATGTTTTCGAACAATGTCTCCGGATCGACCCCCCGGATTTTCACTCCGTCAGGGATCAATCCCTGCCAGGCGTTGGTGTTCTCTGACCAGGCGATCTTCACGGCCGCCTCTTCGACCGACGCTTCGATGGGATCGGGATCACCTATGCCACCGACAGCAAGATGGTTGTCATCGCGGACATGGGAGGGACAAGCCATGTCCGCATACATGTGGAGGGTTTCCCCGAGTGCCTTGAAGGCTTTTCCAAGTGCCGCGTTTCGTTCTTCGTCGGTGAGGGGCTTCCCATCTGCTTCACCTTCCATCGATTGGGCGTAATATCTCAACGCATTGGACCAGGAATAAGCATTTCCTAGTGAGAAGGTCCAGAACCATGCACTGCAGAGCCCGACCCAGGGATTTCCGTCCCGCAATTTTCCGTCACTGAAAGATTCGTGCCCGACAAGGGGATCCCAGAAATGGCGTCGAGCACGATCGATGTTGGGGACATCCGCCGAAAAACCTCCGTGGATGACCCACCGTTGCGGAGTCCAATCTACGTCCTGCAATTCCGTCCCCGCATACACCGGGCTAAGCCGGTTACCAAATAGAGCATTATCCTGGTTTCCCCCATCCTTGACGGTTGTTCCATGATAGGTTCGGTCGATGAGAATCCCATGAACCGGATCCGATTTTTCACCCGTCTGCCAGGAATGGTAGAGTTTCCACGCATACTCGTTTATGAGGGTGTGGGGTTTCACGTTGTCCCAGGCACAGAGCCTTGAAGACCAGAAAGAAAAAATACCGAGAGATAAAGCCAGGATTGCAATCGGCAGGCGTTTCATTTTTTTACCCCCTTGAGTGAAAACAACCAATTCTCATTAATCTTAACCAGGGAAAGGCGGACGATCCCGTCTGTCGTTTTCGAAACCAGTGTGGCCAGGCGATTAGTCCCATCGCTCATCGGGGCAAAGGTTCCAGAAACGGACTCAGGCTGTGCCGCAGTCAGGATGGGAAGACTTTTGGCCATGTCTTCCGGATGTTTTATGAAGGCTTCGCGAATATCCTCCTGGTCTTTGGGCCGAAAAAAGGCAGCCGCACGACCTGCATCCTTTGCTTCCAGAGCGGCCGTCATGCCTTTGAGGAGCCGATCGATGCCGGCCTGTTCGTCGCGGATGGCGGGATCATCGGACACCGGGAGCGATGGTGAATCTCCTACTGGAGGCCGGAGGTCTTTGCCCGGCCGGTTGTCAGCGATTGGTGGGGAGTCTGGCGCCTTTCCGTCGCGAATGAAGATCTCGATGAAGTCCATCGTCACGTAGTGTCCGGTTCCCCAGCCGTATGGGTGCTGGAGCAGCTTGATACAGGGCTGAGCCAGGGGCACACCCTTCGCCCGCAGTGGTTCAATCCCAGGCAAACGGTAGGTTACCTCACCGCTGCCAGTGTCGTAGGACACTTCCTCCTCCAGCCATTCATCCCACCGACCGGGGATCAGCGGAGCCTGACCGCCCTGATATTTTCCCGGGCCATTCGGTACATTGGAACCTGTCAGGAGTGCTATGCAATTCAGATCGGTCTCATAGTCCATGTTCTGGTAGGTGATTGCAAAAAGACGCTGGTTGAAGTCCGGCTTCGCCGGGGAAGGGACTCCAGACTCGCAAGCGAACACTTCAAGGGTTCCCCCGAATTTTCGGTTGGCGGCATGGATTTTCACCCGACGTCGCAGGAAAATGACTGCCCCGCGGGGAACGGCAATGGGGCGAGAATACAGGACTCCAACTTCGTTCGTGCGCTCCGCCAGCAGGGTTACTTCCCCGTTCTTTACAAGGATGCCTGTGGCATCGTAGGGTTTGCCTTCACCGAACTTGTCTCCCCAGCTGCCCCTGGTAGCCCACCAATCGGACTTGTCGAGGGAATCGAATTCCGTGCCCCATATCAGGGTCTCGCCTGGCTGCACGGCGGCGACCGTACTGGTACTAACCCACAGCAGTTGAAGAAAGATCAGAAAAGGTATTATAGAAATTTGCTTTTTTCCGATTTCAAAAAAAACGTTCATTGGCGATTTTTCCCTCCCGGAAAGAGATTTTTTTTATCAATTTTGCGTAATTGCCCAACAATTTTGGGCAACTTTGTACTTTACTGTCATCTCGACCGAATTGAGAGATCACAGAAATCACGTTTTTATTGCGGCGTAAAAAAGCAGATTTCTCCATTCGGTCGAAATGACAACAAGCATTTACACCGAATTATCAAGCTGATACAATTTTGTCCTCAAAAGAAAAAATTGCATCGAAACGGAATAATTTTAAAGAGTATTTTGAAAAAAGACAAGAGAAAATTGTGTGCAATCACAATTACTCAATACCATGACCGGTGCTTGTCATGTTTAGAGTTGCGTGCTTAATTCCCTTAACTGCTTTCAAGCTGTTTGCAAGTGCTGAAACATTTTCAGCAGGGCCTTTTACTGCAAGAATTTCAAGGCAATTGTGGTGATCAAGGTGAATATGCTGACTGCAGAGAATTAGATGCTGCCAGTCGTGCTGAAGCGCAGTGATTCTATTTAACAGTCCGCGCTGATGATGGTCATAAACGACTGTAATTGCACCTGCGACTTCTGTTCCATGAGACCATTGCTGATGTACAAGATCTTCGCGTATGAGATCACGCATCGCTTCTGAACGGTTCGAATAACCGTTTCTGGAAATATGTTCATCAAACTTTTTTAACAGATCTTCCGGCAGGGAAACACCAAAACGTATCAGTTCAGACATGATTATTCAGCCATCCGAGTTCTTGTAATTTCTTTAACTGCAGAGCAATAACAGGAATTCTTAAATTCTAACATTTTTCAACTGACATGACAAACAGACTTTTCTAAACGAATTGTCTCTTTGCGGACTCTCCAGAACCCACGCTTGGAAACTGGTGGTAGATTCACACGGAAAATAATCGGCAACATGTTGCCGTAGAATTTGAACAAGTTTGAACGAGAAGACCTTTATGACAGGAATTAAATACGCAAAATCTTAAATAATGGGACTTATTTGCATGTTAACTTTGGAGTGGGCTGTCAACTCGAACGAATGTGAGAGATCCCCCGTAATGCGAGATTTCTCCCTTCGGTCGAAATGGCATTGTTTAATGACCTCTTTATGAAGATTGCTGTACTAAGTGCTTTTTTGACACGAATCTTATGGTTCATGGGACGAATAACAAAACTCATGCAGATTCTTCCTGAACCTTGAAGAAACTGCATGAGTTTTGAATTATGACGTTAGAAATAGGCCTCTGGTGTTATTTGTACAATAGATTGAAGGTTGCCATCGTTTTTAAATCAGAAGGTGTAAAAACTTCTTCGGCATGAGCTTTCAGGATTCCGCGATTATTAAAGATTTTAGTGATTGTATCGGAATGAGCACCACCGAATGTCTCTCTATCAGCTTCCATAATCGAATTATATCCGTCGATGAAAGTTGGACCACCGTTCTTCAGGTAATAGAGGCTGTTTTCAACAAGCTGGTCTGTAATTTTTGCGCCGAGAGAAATTCTGAGATCCCAGAGTGTGGCGCCCCAGATTTTTCCGTCCTGATGGACTTCATTTTTGATGTCTTCTGGATAATGGAGCTTGTCGGTAAGATTTCTGAGCCATGGTTTCCCTGATTTTCCACAGACATACTCGCCAAGTTTCGGATCATTCGAAAGAGAACAAGCGAAATAATCGGCCTGTCCTTCATCCATGGCACCTGATTCAGCCGAGTAATTCAGAGAAACAATCTCTGCAAGATGTGCATGACCGTATTCGTGATAAGTTACTGTTTCTTCTTTGGCCAGGTCAAAAAACTTGACTGCGCCATCTCCGAAAATCAGCGCTTCTTCCCACATGCTGAAGCCGGCATTGTCATAGTTGGTTCCATAATGAACGATTGCCGTCATTGGGAATTCCATTCTTCTGAAGCCAAGACTCCAGAAATAATCGTGAATATTGGAAATATAGAAATAAACGTTAGCTTCGTCAAAATGCGTATCATTCGGGTCATAAATGTGTTCATGCGTTTCGCTAATGCCCGAAGGAGTGTCTTCGTTGACTACGTTTGCGTATTCTCCCTTCAATGTATTTGAAGTGAGGTGATACAGTTTTACATTTTCAACTGGCCCGGCACTCGGGTGGTTTACATAAACAGAACCTACGCCTTCAGCCTCAAGACCTTCTCGGAAAGCAAATCTCATCTGGTTCAGTCTGGAAATTTCATGCCGGGTTTCAGCGTCAATGAGAATTTCCCAATCGCCCAGTGGGTCGCTTGCCGGAATCTTGACAACATAAGCCCAGCGTGCTTTTTCAGATTCGCAGAATAATGTCAGTTCACTTCTGGCTTTTCCACGCAAAGTTTTTAATGAAGCAGCACTCTTAGCAGCTTCAAGAGCTTCTGTGCTGGAAATAGAAACGCTATTTGCAACTTCTTTAATTGTTGGAAACGAGCCATTTGCAAGTTGTACTACACCATTTTTGCCGATATGAATTTCAATAAGAGCATTATATACATTAACTCCGTCTATGTTCCAGGCAAATGATATGTGAGAAACACCGTTAATCTGCTCATTTCTAACAGTTTTCAGGAAATCATTTCCTGAATTTAAAGTTGAAGCTGGCAAATTGAAAAGTTTGGAATTATTAAGCACATAATCTCTGGCGGCAGTTTCCATGTTTCCGGAAAATGGTTCTGACAAATTTCCGCGCAAACTTGAAAGCCTTTCTCCACCGTCAGTCAGGACGAGCATTTCAATGTTACTTCTTAACGAATCGTCAGAAACGATTTCAGAAAGCAGTTTTTTTGATGAAACAACTTGCTTCTTTTTCGAAACGACTGCCTTCGATTGAGTCGGTGAAACATCAAATGAAAAGACAGGACTAGCGCACAAAGCGGCAAAAGCAATAAAAGCTGCAAAAGAGATAGTAATACGTGATTTCCGCATATTTTTGGATACTCCTTACTTATTGTCAGGATACTAAACGTAAAAAATCGAGATAGAGTTGAATTTTTTATTCGGGGAAGCAATAATCCCTTGAAAAAATAGAATAATCTAATCATATAAAATCTCATTGAAGCATGCTTATTGATCTTCATGGCAAAATACCTATCATGGTTTTATGGAATGATTCTGGTTTGAGAGAAAAGTTCAAAGAAGATTCCATTTCCTGCGCACTGGAACTGTGAGCTCTTGTGTAGGTCATTCCAAAGGCAATCCAGATACTTATCGAAGAAAAAGGAACGATTTTCATTTCCATTGCCCAGAGACTTAAAAAGATTATATTGTTTTACTACGCCCTACCGGCGCGTAATTGGTGCAAATAGAAAAACTGCTCATAGCAAACATTTTTGTTTGGGACGCAATTAAACGAAAAAAATACTGAACAATTTGAAAGTTGAACTTGCAGATTACATCAAAAATAGTTTATACTCAATTCGAATCTACTCACAAATTCATGGAATATTATTTGCAATCGAAACTCCACTGTGATTGTGGTTGTTTCGCGCGCAATAGCGTGCAGAATGTCCGTGGTCAAGTATAAAGAATTGCGTATCACCTCAATAATCAGGGGTAACTTTATAGTTGGAACTACTTATTACCACGTAATCTTGGCAGAAGGGACAGATCTCCGCAGGGTTTGTGATTTCTCCCTTCTGCCGAAATGACGGCAATGGGCTGGCAGTTTCCACAAATTATTGAGTAGTTGAAAAAATTTGTATTAAAAACTCTGGATACCGGCTTTCGCCGGTATGACAAAAACAATGCCCCGAGTTATTAGGAAGTTATTAATTTCTTTTAAAAAAAATGGTTTGAGGTTTACATGATAAAACGCATACTTGAAACAAGGCTTAAAGAGGTTTCACGGCAATATCCAGTTGTTACATTAACTGGTCCGCGACAAAGTGGTAAAACCACTCTTTGCCGTATGGCTTTTCCTAAAAAAGCTTATGTAAGTCTGGAAAATCTTGATTCGAGAGAATTCTCCAAGAATGATCCACGGGGTTTTCTGTCCGGATTTCCAGAAGGAGCTATTATTGATGAAATTCAGAGGGCGCCTGAAATTCTCTCTTACATTCAGACTCTTGTCGATGAAAAACAGAAAAATGGAATGTTTATTCTTACTGGAAGCCAGCAATTTGAAGTTACAAACCGGGTAAATCAATCTCTCGCAGGCAGGACAGCTCTTTTGAAGCTCCTTCCATTTGCTGTTTCTGAACTTAACATTGATTTAACATCTGCTGATATTGACCGCTTAATTTTAACCGGATTTTATCCGAGAATTCATGATCAGAAACTTGATCCGGTGCAAGCTCTTGGTGACTATATTGAAACTTACGTTGAGCGTGATTTGAGGCAGTTAATCAATTTAAAAGATCTCAACTTATTTGAAAAATTTCTTAAGCTTTGCTCTGGAAGAATTGGTCAGTTGCTTAACCTCCAAAGTCTTGCAAGTGATACCGGTATTTCTCACACCACGGCTCGATCATGGATAAGCCTTCTGGAAGCCAGTTATATTATATTTTTATTACCTCCTTTTTTTAGAAATATCTCCAGGAGGCTTATCAAAGCACCAAAGCTGTATTTTTTTGATGTCGGTTTGGCAAGTCGCCTTATGGGTCTGGAAAACACGAAACAGGTATCCAGAGATCCTTTGCGAGGTAATTTATTTGAAAATCTGGTCGTTATTGAGGCTCTGAAATTCCGATTTAACCGGGGAAAACCTGCAAACATGTTCTTCTTCAGAGATTCAAGAGGAAGTGAGGTTGATCTCGTTTTAGAATACGGTCGAGAGCTTGTCCCAATTGAAATAAAATCTGGCGCAACTGTTGCTGGTGATTTCTTCAAAGGAATCAGACTTTTTGAGTCATTATTCCCCGAAGCACATGGAAACGGGGCATTGATTTATGGCGGAGATCTCTCTTTTAACCGCGAAAACACTATCACCGCACCTTGTACAAAAATCACTCAAACTATATCCAATTTAGAAAAGAAAATATTAAACAAATAGCGTATCTTCTCAAAATTTCGAGGAGTTTTTTTTTATACTTGTTGGTGGGGCCTTTTAGAGGACCCGGGAAAGCGCGATCAATTATATCTGCGTAGATTTTCGAAATGGATATTTCTCACTCATCTCTTGTCTCTTTTTCAGATTTTCAATTTCAATCGTCTGAAAGCATCTGCGAAGTATACAAAATTTTGAATAATACTGCAAATGCGAGATCTCTTACTTCGGTCGAGATTACATGGTAAGAAAAGTAGTTCTAATTTAAAAGTTACCCTGATTGAGAAGATACGAATTTTCCACATACAAACATTTGGTAACAATATGGCTGATTTTTTTTTTATAATCAAGATAATTATTTTTTTGGAATGTTTGCTCAGATCAAGGAATTTTGATAGAATCAGCCCGTGAAAAAAAATGGACTTGAAAAAATATTCGAAAAGTTACTAGCGTCAGACAGAACAGATTTCTACGGAATGACGGGCTCTCTGGCTCCAATTTTGCTTTCCCGGCTTTCGCTTGAATCAGAAATCAATTTATTTCTTACGCCATCTATCGAGCGTGCGAGGCGTCTTTATGATGAGACCCTAAGTTGGTCGAAGTCTGGAAAATCGCGGCTGAAGCTTTTTATTTCTGATAGAAAGTCTGTCTACGACCAGACATCTGCCGATTCTGAGTCATTGCGTGATCGTCTATCGGTCATGGGAATTGAATACAATGGCGGCGGACTTGTAATTGCTCCGGTTTCTTCGCTGGCTGAGCGGTTCTTTTCACCTGAACGCTGGAAGAAAGCCATCTTGAACCTTTCTGCGGGGTCGTTTGTTTCACGTGAATCATTCGTCAGAAAGCTTGTTTCTCTTGGCTACAAGCGCGAACCTGTTGTTAATGAACCATGCAGTTTTGCCATCAGAGGCGGATTAATAGACGTATTCCCTCCAAACTCTGATTTTCCGGCAAGACTTGATTTTTTCGGAGATGAAATCGAAAGCATAAAAACATTTTCACCTGAAACTCAGAGAACGCTCGATAAAATTGAAAAACTGAACATCTTTCCGGTGAACGAAACAATTCTTTCTTCGGAAGAGATCAATTCAATCAATTTTGCAATAAACAAACGCGCCGAAGAATTTGACCCAACACGTCAGGAAGTTCTTTTCAGGCGAAGAGAGAAACTTTTGTCGTGTCCTGATTCGAGAGATATCAGAGAATTGCTTGCACTTAAATATCCAGGAAGGTACTTCATCTGGGATTACTGGACAAAATTCAACCTGTGGATGGAAAACACGCAGGAGTGCATTGCTGAACTTGACAACTTCCTTATTTCGCAGGAACGCCTCTACAGCGGACTCTGGGACTTGACTGTACTTCCACAGCCGTCTTCGTATTATTTTTCGAGAAATGACGTAATTGGCGCACTTGAAAAAATGAATTTCTCGACTTTTAATACTTTCAGAGATGCTCCTGAGGCCGAATTTAAAGGCAACAACGGAGTAAATCTCTCGGCTGAAAGTCATCCGTCAATTCTTGATCCATCGCGGGAAACATTTTTGAAGGAAATCAGAAGTTATGCAGATCAGAACTGGGCTCTTGCAATTTCCATTGATGATTCTGACAGGTTTCAGAATATCAAAGGTCTGCTTGGAGAAAGGAAATATCCAGTTCACTCGTCTTCTGATCCGCTTGATTTAAGACATGGTTCAATTCTGCTCATCAACGGATCAGCAAAAAAGGGCTTCATTTCAAGAGAAAATAAAGTATCAGTCTACGGCGAGGAAGATATATTCGGACCGGCTGTAAAAACAAAGACGCGCGGAAAACCGAGAGCTTCTTCTTCTCCGCTGCCCTTTTCACAGCTTGTTCCCGGCGATCTGGTAGTCCATACCGATCATGGAATTGCTGAATACCGTGGAATTCATGTCATGTCAGCCGCTGGCATTGAAAGGGAATACCTGATTCTACAATACGCTGGATCAGACCGGCTGCATGTTCCGACTGATCAGGTTCATAAGGTTCAGAAATATATCGGAATGGACGGTTTCAGGCCGACAATACACGGTTTGAATTCCAAGGTCTGGGAAAATCAGAAACGCAAAGTTCAGAAAAACGTTGAACAGATTGCCCGCGATCTGCTTGCACTTTATGCTAAGAGGCACGCAAGTTCCGGATTCTCATTTGCACCAGATGATGAAATGCAGAAAAAAATGGAATCTCTTTTCCCATACCGTGAAACTCCTGATCAGATCAAAGCAATCAACTTTGTTAAAGAAGACATGGAATCAAGCCTGCCCATGGACCGCCTTGTCTGTGGGGATGTCGGTTATGGAAAAACTGAAGTTGCTCTCAGAGCAGCATTTAAGGCAGTGTGCAATGGAAAACAGGTTGCCGTACTCGCTCCAACTACGCTTTTGGCATTTCAGCACACCCGCACCTTCACATCGCGCCTCAAGGATTTCTCCGTGCGGATTGGCAGTGTTTCAAGACTTGTAAATCCGGCTCAGCAGAAGGAATATATTAAGAAAACCAAATCAGGCGAAATCGACATTCTCATCGGAACACACCGGATTTTGTCGAAAGATGTGTCTTTCAAAGATCTTGGACTGGTTATAATAGATGAAGAACAGCGCTTTGGTGTTAAACATAAAGAACTTTTCAAGACAATTCGTACAAATGTGGATGTCCTGACTCTCACTGCGACTCCGATTCCAAGAACGATGCAGATGTCACTTTCCGGAATTCGTTCTATCAGCGTGATAGACACCGCACCTGAAGAGAGAAGGCCTATCAATACGTATGTTGCCCCTTTTGATGCTGGCTGGACAAAAAAGGCAATTCTTGATGAATTGAAGCGCGGCGGACAAGTTTTTTATGTGTACAATCGCGTTGAAAAGCTTCCGCAGAAACTTGCATTTTTGAGCAATCTCGTTCCGGAAGCAAGAATTATTACCGGACACGGCCAGATGGATGAAAAAGAACTTGAAGACCGCATGCTGGCTTTTATCAGGGGCGATTATGACATATTGCTTGCCACGACAATCATAGAATCCGGGCTGGATATTCCGAATGTCAATACCTTGATTGTTGACGAATCTGAGCGACTTGGTCTGGCTCAGATGTACCAGCTTCGCGGAAGAGTTGGAAGATCCAGCAGGCAGGCATGGGCATACTTTTTCTATTCAAAAGGGAAGTCGCTTTCAAATGACGCACGTGAGAGGCTCGCAACAATCGAAGAGCACACTGCGCTTGGTTCAGGCTTCCGAATAGCACTTCGTGATCTTCAGATTCGCGGCGCCGGATCAATTCTTGGCGAATTGCAGAGCGGACACATATCTTCTGTCGGATTTGCCCATTACATCGAACTTCTGGAAGAAGCTGTAAGAAATGTTCGCGGGGAAAAGTCGGAAAGGCCGCCTGATACAGCAATCGAAATACCCGTTACAGCATTGTTTCCTAAAAATTACATTTCAGAAGAAGACTCCCGAATCGATATGTATGCAAGATTATCAAGATGTCTTGACACCGATGGGCTTGATCTTCTGAAAAGGGAAATAGAAGACCGTTTCGGAAAGCTTCCGGATGAAGCTCTCAGGTTGGTGAAAGTTGCACGGTTACGAATCTCGGCTTCAAGAGTTGGCATTTCAAAGATTTCCAAAATAATGGATCGGCTGCGTTTCGAATTTAAGCCCGAAAATGCTCTCAATGCGTCTGCCTTTCTTGATGTGAGAAATAAATTCTATCACAGCATAATATTGAACCCTCAGGACCCTCATTCTGTTTCGCTGCACATGAAAGGTGCGTATGGTGATCAGATTCTTGATCTGACACAAAAATTTATTGATTTTGCGGAGAAATCTAAAGACAGATGAAAAATACTACAGAATTTCCTGAAAGAAATTACGATCGTTTTATTTCTGAAATTGGCCGCTGTTCCGTTTCAACTGGTGCTTCTGAAAGAATCTGTCATGCTTATGATGCAACAAATAAATTTGTATTTCCCGATCTTGTTGTACGACCTTCTTCTATTGAAGAGTTGCATGCAGTAGTGAAAGCAGCGAATGTCTGGAAAATTCCCTTGATTCCAAGGGGTGCAGGAACGGGTTTTTCTGGCGGCTCACTTGGAGTCAGAGGCGGCGCAGTCGTTGATCTGCTTCAATTCGACAAAATTGTCGATCTGGACGAAGATGACATGACTGTCTATGTCGAGCCGGGCGTAATTGTGCGTGATATTCATGAGGCCGTTGAAAGCCGGGGCTTGTATTATCCGCCTGATCCTGCGTCACTTAAGACGTGTACGATAGGTGGCAATATTGCTGAAAACGCCGGTGGACCCCATTGCCTGAAATACGGTGTAACTCGTGACTATGTTATGGTAATAGACGGAATTACGGGTGGCGGAGATATTTTTTCTGCTGGAAAAGCAGTTCATAAGAATCGTGCCGGATATGATCTGAAGCAGCTTTTAGTCGGAAGCGAAGGGACTCTTGCCATATTTACCGGGTTCAGACTTAAGCTTATTGCAAAGCCTGAGAAAAAGATTCTCTTTCTTGCATTCTTTTCAGAGCTCGTTGATGCTGCAAAAACAGTGAATCTCATTTTGAAATCTGGTATTGTACCTAGTTCTGTCGAATTCATGGATAAAAATACAATTATGGCAGTCGAAAACTTTGCAAAATTCGGGCTTCCAACTCAGCATGAAGCGCTTCTTCTGATTGAAATTGATGGACGTGCTGATGAAACTGTGGCATCAAGGAAAATTGCAGAAAGTGTTCTTTCAAAACATGCAAAGCTTGTACAATTCGCAGATGACAAAAACGAACAGGAAAAGCTCTGGGAAATAAGACGTAAAGCTAGTCCAGCAATGCGTGCTTATGGAAACACCAAAATTAACGAAGACATAGTTGTTCCAAGAAAACATGTTCCGACGGCAATTCGCAGATTGTGGGAAACGGGTGAACGGAATAATGTTAAGGTAATCAGTTTCGGCCACATTGGAGATGGAAATATTCATGTTAACATAATGCATGACGGCAATAATGCACAGGAAGTGAAAAGGGCGAAAGTTGCTGTTGGAGAAATCTTTGAAATGGTAAATTCTCTTGGCGGAGCGATTTCCGGCGAACATGGAATTGGGACAGCAAAAATGGACTTTCTTCCGGGAAACATTGATAATACTTCTCTCGAACTCATGCGAAATATCAAAAAAACATTTGATCCGAACAACATTCTAAACCCCGGAAAAATCTTCAATCTTTAGGGTTTAACAGAAAAGCAGAAGAAACTGATTTTAACCACGGAATAACACGGAAGACCACGGAAGAAAGCTGATTTTAAATTTGAATAAATATGTATCTACTCAATAAATCCGAGTCTACCATCTGCACCGAGTTATTGAGAAGATATGAAAATATACTGTATGAGAGGGCAAGGGTTCTTTATCAAAGATTATTGCCTAAATAACTGAAGCCCTCCGATCGCGAATTAGCGGAGCAAACAAAGTGCGCGACCGCGG
>JADFZL010000005.1:0-137523 GCA_015232575.1 Candidatus Rifleibacteriota bacterium | reverse complement strand
GGAGTGAAGGAAGCCCTCCGATCGCGAATTAGCGGAGCAAACAAAGTGCGCGACCGCGGGGAGTGAAGGAAGCCCTCCGATCGCGAATTAGCGGAGCAAACAAAGTGCGCGACCGCGGGGAGTGAAGGAAGCCCTCCGATCGCGAATTAGCGGAGCAAACAAAGTGCGCGACCGCGGGGAGTGAAGGAAGCCCTCCGATCGCGAATTAGCGGAGCAAACAAAGTGCGCGACCGCGGGGAGTGAAGAAACCCCTTCGATCGCGAATTAGCGGAGCAAACAAAGTGCGCGACCGCGGGGAGTGAAGGTGGTCGAACTTGTTCGACCGCCGAGAGGGGGCGCGTGCCCCCTCTAAAAAAGTGCCCCCTCTAAAAAAGGAGCTTGTGATGAGATTAAGGAAGCGTGAAGAGTTGGTTGAGTGGGTGGACCGGCAGATTTCCAACTGTGTTAAGTGCGGTGCCTGCCATGCATCTTGTCCTGTGTTCAGGGTTAAGAAAAGTGAAATTAGCGGCATGCGTGGAAAAATGGCGTTGCTTCAGGCGTTGAGTTCTTCCAAAGATTCAATTCTGAAGCCTTTGTCAGATGATATTGCCAATAACTTCTCTGACTGTTTTTCCTGCTCAAATTGTCGTTCAGCATGTGTAAATAAAGTTGAAACACTGTTTATTTCAGATTTAATCAAGCCATATCTTTTTGCAGAAGAATATGCAAAAATTGAATCTGCTTTAAATTTCAGAAATTCCGCAGAAGCTGTAAGATCAGAATTGGGCGGCAATGCAGTGTTTTTTGTTGGTACAATGCAAGGTGAATCAAGTGCTGCAAATGCGATCAGGAAAGAAAATATTAAGAGTGTTATGAACTTTCTCAAACAGGAAACTGTTTTCCTGGATGATCATTTTGAATTATCGGCAGCTTCAAGATTCGAAGGTGACCTTTCAACAAGAATATCGTGGGTGGTACAATTCCTGCTCAAGGCAGCTAAGGTCCCAGCATCTGAAATATTAATAATGAATCCGGATATTCTTTATTTAATAAAATTGACAGAGATTCTTATTGATTTTAATGAATCGGAAATTGAAGCATTGAAAAAAATTATCCATGTTTCTGCTTTCCTTGAAAGATTTGAATTCAATTTTAGCAAAAAAATTGATGGAAAATATGCTTATTTTGATTCCTGTCTTGCTTTAAGCGGAGTTTTTAATTGTGCAGCATCAAAAAAGATTCTTAATAAAGTCCTTGCAGAGAAAATAACTGAAATCCCACAGGAAGGCTTGTGCTGTGGTGGCAAGCTGAAAAATGGAAACGCGCAGTCTGTTGAAATGTATGATAAAAATCGCGATTATTTCCGCGCAAAACTTCAGAAATTCGGAATAACAAATCTCGTAACAGACAATCTTTACTGCCTGGAAAATATGTCCGAACTCTTCAGGGAAGCGAAGATAAAAGTCTTTTCCAGCATTGAACTACTTGCGCCCGGTATAAAATGCTGATGCTAAGTATGGCGAACCTTAATCTATTATGTCATTTCAACCGAAGGGAAAAATCTCGCTTTTATCAGATCTCTCACATTCGTTCGAGATGACAGCAAGCCCCAAAGTTATATCAATGCTCATTGAAAAGTTCCTGTTTTCTCCCTCTCCCCGCCGGTAGCGCGGGAGAGGGTCGGGGTGAGAGTTCTTAATCTGAAAACCGGAACGTTTCTATGCCTTTTTATATAACACGTAAATAAGTGGACGAGGTCTCTCTGCAATCAGTTGATTAAGAAAAAGATTCTGTCGGAACTTAATGTTCGGCAGAATCTTTTTCCTGATTGGGATATTAAAAACAGGTGTATTCTACATTTTGATTTTCAGTGTTTCTTTGACCATGGTTGAGTCTTTCTGGTCGATTTGTCCGATAAGTTCAACTGTATATTTTGTGTCGAATTTCCATCTGTTGACTCCAGGTCTGGTGGGAAGCTCTATGCGATTTTGGTCAGCCCAATTGAGGATCGGAAAGCTTTCTGTGAAAAGTTTCCATTGTTCGATATAATTGAAAACGGAGCTGCCGGCAGGAAAGTTCTTTTCAACCAGGTACTTGCGATTAACGTTGGGATCCATTTCGATGTTCACAAAACTGCTGAACCACACGTATGCAGTGATTTTTAACTGAGCAGCACCGAAGAATGTAAGCTGTCTTTTCCATTCAGCGGTAAGTCTTTCTGGCTCGACATCTACGAAAACCCTGGCGGTAATTCCTACGATATCTTTGTCGAAATGCAGAAGAAGATATCTGGCACCTGTTTCATTTTCAATCTGAGCGAAACTCTTTTTAAATTCCTGCATAGCAGAGTTTTCTGATAAAGAATGAAACTTATAAAAAGCTGTGGCAGCTTCTGTTGAGAAATTGAAAACGGCAAAGTTTAGTACAATAATGAGTAATGAAACAAGTTTTTTCATAATGTCTCCTTTTTAATTGGTGTTTTATACGAATACGAAATATCCATTGATTTTGTTACACAAATTGTGTAATTATTTTTTTTGCCACTGTGCTGTTTCAGACAAAGCAAATCTTCGAATTGTACAAAGTATTCTTGCGAAGGGTGCAAAGGTAAACGCACGCACTTCTGACAAAACCAAACCTCTTCATATTGCTGTCAGTAATGGGGAAATTGAAATTGTATATCTTCTGTCGGAAAGCAGGGCGTCTTTGAATTTAAAAGGCTATCTGGATTTAATACCTCTGCACAGAACTGTGGAATCTGATGAATTATTGCCTGTTGTAGAACTTTTGTTGTCCTCAGGAGCAAATATTGAGGCAAAAACAACAAATGGGACATATTCCGCTTCACCTGGCTGCCGAAATAAGAGCAGTAAGATTTTATCCTTTCTCATCAATATGGGGTGCAAAAGTTCATGAATGGTCCAAAGAGTTTATGATGCCAATTCATTGTGCTGTTAATTCCGGGAATATTGAAAATGTCAGAATTCTATTAAACTCAAGGGCAAACCCAAACGCACGGAATTCCGATTTCGAAACTCCGCTGCACATTGATGCTAGAAAAGGATATGTATAAATAGCAGAAATACTTATTCAGAAAGGTGCAAAAATAAATTCCCAGAAAAGCGGGAATGCCAATAGTCCGCTGGATGCTTCAACCGCTTTCAAGCAGATTAATATGATTATTTTTCCTGAATTCAAAAGGCGCATTATCAAGAAAAGACCTCTGAAATTTCACGATCTTGTACAAGGATGAGAATAAGCAGTTTTGCAGATTAATTTGAGTTTTAATAAAGACAGCTGTACGAGATGATACGAAACATTATAAACCACATTCAGAGGTCTTGCATGCATAAAGCGCTTTCACCATTTGTTAACATGTACTCTGCTTTCGTTGAATCGATTCTGTGTTTCAGGAGTTTCAGCCGGGTGTCCGATGACAAGAAATGCCAGGGGAATAACTTTTTCAGGAAGATTTAGTAATTTTTTGAAACCAGTCACACGGTCCTCACTTGGATAAACACCTGTCCATACAGCACCAAGTTTTTTTGCCGTAACCGCAAGAAGGATATTCTGAACAGCAGCTGAACAGTCCTGAACCCAGTAGCCAGGATATTTTTCCAGCAGAGTATCGCCGCAGACAAGAATTCCAAGAGGAGCATTGCGGCACATTCCTGAGTATGGACTGAATTCTGGAATCTTTTCCATCAAACCTTTTTCAGTTATTATTATAAAATGCCATGGTTGCTGATTCCCGGCTGATGGTGCGGCCATTGCAGCTTTTAATAGATCTGTTGTATCTTCCTGAGAGACAGGTTTATCCGGAACGAATTTCCTGATGCTTCGACGGTTGAAAATAATATCGAGATTATTCATATTTTCCTCGCTTTCAATTGATCGTATTTCCAATAAATCAGATTTAATAACATTTCGCCAGAAGAAATCAAAAAACAATCAGCAGCACTTTTGATGTAAACTATGCAAATTTTTATAACAGGATTTCATTAATGTACTTCACGCAGACTTGTGCGGTATCTTTTTTCCGATATAGAAAACATAACCATAAAAGTCTTTAAATCTGGAATACAATTCAGCCTCATGGCGTTGGTTTATTACCAGGTCTTTGGCATTCTTGTTTCCATTGTACTTTTTCAGAAATTCGATCTGCGCTGAAACCTGTGGTACATAAAAGTTTTCAGTCCAGCACTTTTCGGGCAGTACAAAGGTGGCCATGGGAATATAGCCGGCATTTTGCATTTGTGCTACTTTATTTGAAACAGTATCTATTTCGGGGTAAGCATCGTTCCAGAACTTGTCGATTTCGGCAGGTCGCTCATTAGTAAACCATGATGCTTCCGAAACTGCGATGTAGGCACCCTTTTTCAAAAACTTATGCCATTCTTTCAAACCGCGTTCAAAACCAATGTTATAGATTGCGCCTTCTGACCAGATCAAATCTAACTCTTCATTTTGAAATGGCAGGTTGTCCATTGAACCTACGATACCTTTTACTCTGTCTTGAAGCTTCAATTTTTCAGCACTCAGGTTGAATAAGTTAATAAAAGAAGGAAACAAGTCAATTGCTGTGACGTGCCCAGGTGTGTGACGCGCTAATACCATCGTCTGACCGCCTGTTCCACAACCTATATCAGCAATTCTGGAGTCGGCAGTCAGGTTTTCTATAAAGCTCAATGCCTTGAGAGTCACCTCGGGGCTACCCGGACCCTGACGTTCTATGCTTGAATAATACTCGCAGATTAACTCGAAATCAAATTCATGAATTGTTTTATTTTCATCGCTCATGATAATCCCTTTCTGCATTTTACATAAAAAATTGTCTGGTTCGCTGAATATACATTTCACGAAACTATGTTATATCTCTGAGAATTTATTTTCAAGTATAAGGCTGATATTTTTCCTGAATACTATCTTGAACACATTTCAGACTTTGAGTCATTATCAGGGAATGTGTCCAAATAATCCCAGCGAAAAAATCACTATCAATGTTCTTTTTGCTGACAACAAAACTCAGACTTTCGTATTTACACAGCCTGATACATCAGGTATGAGCCCACTGGTGGCAAGCGTCAATGTTCAGTGGGGCTGTTTTCTTATGTTGCTTCCTTTAAACAAGGGTCTGGTTGATCTTTAGATGTCGAGATGGCTATTTTACAGGCCGAAATGTGGAAACATTTGCAAAGAATTAGAAACGTAGATACATACTTTTTCACGATTTGAAAAATTAGTTCAGAGCAATAATCGTTGTAGGTTATCAGTGGAAGGGTCACTGTTCGTATGAAATATTACTTTTTCTCCAAGTGCTGCGGCTCGTTTTAATGATGCCTTTGCTTCATTTGAAAATACAAGGTATGGGCTCTGAAGGAACATTTCATTACGAGTTGCATCTATGAGTTTGATGATCGGAATTTATTCTTTGTCTTTATTGAAATGCTTCAATGTGGTATAATCTTTGTATCAAAACGTTTGTGATCTTTAGAGGCGGTTAATAAAAATCAGAGGTCAGTTCTTGATTAATTAAAAAGGCATAGATAAGTACCGGTCTTCGGATTAAAGCATAATTATTAAGAGGAAATAACTCGTGAAAAGTATAAAGTGCGCAGGACTGTTTTTTTTGGTATTTTCTTTTTTCATTTTTTCTAATAACCACTTGTTCGCCTTTCGATCTGAAGTTAAGGCAATAATGCTCGTAGAGGCGGAAATTCGAGTTCTTGCAGTTGAGAAGTCTGTATTCCCGGTAAATCCACTATTGTCGCGTATTACTGCTGAAGTAGTTAATTACAAAATAGTTGAGGAAAAAATTTCTGAAGACTATTTTAAAGGTTTCCTTGAAGATCATCTCAAAAGAAATGCAAAAGAGCTTGATATTAATATTGATAAAAAGCTGAGACTTAAAAACGAAGAGGCTGTACCGGGTAGGAAATATCGTGTCACAATTATGTTTACAAAAACGCATCTATTTCATCCGCTTGGCTGGGAAGATCTTGACAATGCCACCCTGAAATCAATTTCATCTGTTTCGAAATAATGCCTTCTGGCAATTGTCCTACAGTTGCCAGAAATTGTTTTATTTGATCATTGAAGTCATGAATTAAAGTTTTTTACATCTGTACAAGTGTCTGCATGGAACTAAATAAATACTTATTCAAGGAATTGAAAAAAAAATATGAGACGTATTAAATCTATTTTGCTCATTCTATTTGTTGTTTTCTTGCCGACCTCGGTTTTCCCGGGTTCTCAAGATTTTCTGGCATCCCTGAAAGATATGGAGGCATTTTCTTTTGAGGCCTTCGACAGAATGAACGATTGTTTCAAAGCGGTCATTCAAAAGGAATCTGTTGTCAGCCTTGCAAAAGGCCTAAATCAAACAATGAACAAGCTGGAGTTAAAAACAGATGAAACCATTTCAATTATAAAGATAACATTTCCAGATTCTTCTAATCGTCAGGAAATTGAGAAACAGACCAGGGCGGTGCTTGCTGATGCAAGGAATATGAGGGTTTCCTTTATTAAATCGGTTGATATGTATATCAAAAGAAGCGACCAGACAATTCGTGCCAAAATAGCAATTACCTATCGCCAGATGCGCGAAAAAACTATAAAAACAATCTCCGAACGGATCTCATGGCTTAGTAAGCAAAATAGCACCTCTATTCGCGAGAATGTGCTGATTGCCGAAGAGAAAAAGGATTAGAATTGTGACTTTTCCGACAGAAGAATATGAATTAAAAATGAGAAATATGGGCTACAGAGCAATTGCCGGAGGCGATGAAGCTGGCAGAGGGCCTTGGGCAGGGCCAGTTTTTGCTGCTTTTGTTGTTTTACCTGAAAAATATGATTTATCTGGATTGAATGATTCGAAAAAGCTCTCAAGACAACAGAGACAGAGGCTTTTTACTGAAATTACCGAAAAGGCTATTGATTACGGCATCTCATCAGCAGAAGCACACGAGATTGATGAAATGAATATTCTTGAAGCAACCAGACTTGCTTTTTACAGGGCTTTTGAAAAATTGAAAAAAAATCCTGACTTTTTGCTTCTTGATTTCATTAAACTTCCGAAAATAACAGTACCAAGTCTCTCTCTTGTAAAAGGCGATTCTCTTTCAAATTCAATTGCTGCTGCATCAATTCTCGCAAAGGAATCCAGAGATGTTTTCATGGAAAACCTTGACAACGTTTATCCCGGCTATGATTTCAAAAGTCACAAAGGATACGGCACTCCATCACATATTAAAGCACTTGCAAACATCGGTGTTTCGCCTGTACATAGAAAATCCTTCAAGCCAGTAAAAAAACTTCTATAAAGGGGGCATGTTTTTCCCCTTATTTATGATTTTTCGGAGCTGTATGACTGAATATACTGATATTTCGAGTGTGTATGTGTTTCTTAAAAATTTCATCTGCGTTAATCTGTTGATGAAACGTAGAATATTTCTTATCAGTCATGAGAATTGATCTCGAACTTCCCTCCGGGACATTTTCCAATAATCAGTCTGTCAAGGGAAGAGTTGTGAGTTCTGACGGAAAAGGTTCTCTGATTGCTCTTAACGGACAACTCATCCAGACAACAAGAAAGTTCCCTTCAGGCCAGAATATTTTCGGTACAATCGTTGATGATGGCACTTCCCAGGGAAAAGTTTCGATGAATGTTGAACCGGAAAGTGCAGAACTTTCATCGGCCGCAACGATGAAGCCTGCGAATTTCCTCAAAGCAGCGGGGCTTCCCGGAACAATTGATGGCAATGCAACAACGGCTATGCTGAAATCGTTCGGAGTGCCATTGAACGAAGCGACTGCTGAAGCACTTAAGGTTCTCTTTTCAACAGCCGGAAGTTCTGCAAACATTACAACGGCTGATCTTGAAGCGGCTTTATTTTTACTTTCCCGTAATCTTCCCGGTATTTCATTTCAGCTTTTAAAAAAGTATTTTTCAGGCGCATTAAAATTTGACAAAATCTTTGCAAATACTGATTCAAATACTTTATCACAAATGAAATCAGATTGGAATGAAGGCACTGTTTTTAAAAAACTTTCAGAGTTTATTTCCGGGAAGACTTTCGATACACAGTCTTTATTCAGCAGCGATTCAATTGAAAATCTTCTTATTCAGGAATTATTAAGCCGCAAACCGGGCGAAACAGATGAAGGCAATTTGTACTTTCAGTGGCCAATTTTCTGGGACGACAAAGAACTTCCTGACACTCTTGAAGGGGAGGCTTTTTACTCTGGCGGTGACAGAAATGACATGGGATTTTCAGTGCGTGTTCTTGTGAATCCGCCAAATCTTGGTAAAATTGAAGTAATGTTTAATAAATTTAAAGATTCACTCTGGACACATTTTATGCCGGAAAATCAGAATGTACGACAATTGCTTGAACAGTCATTTCCGGTGTTAAAAGAGTCTCTTCAGAAACCAGAATGGAACATAATTAAACTTTCTACCGGAAATATTCCTGTACGAAGAAGCTTTTTATCTCCGGAATCAATTTCTGGTATATCTATTAAAAAATCTGCTTTAAAAAAGAAGTTTGATTTAAAGGTCTGAATCATTATGAGCAAAACTCTACCAGAACTTGAGAACATGCAGGATGTTGCTGTTGCCATTAAATATAACTTTGGTGAGAGCGGCGATCTACCGAAGGTAGTTGCTTCTGGAAGAGGCTTTATAGCCCAGAAGATTATTGAAATTGCGCGGAATTCTGATGTTCCAGTTCAGAAAGAGAAGGAATTGGCAGAATCTCTAGCAAAAATTCCAGTTGGAGTTGAGATTCCTGCTGAATTATGGGAAGCAGTAGCTACCGTTCTGGCGCACATCTTTCGTCTGAATCAGAATGCGAACATGTGAATCATGAAATCAAATTTCACAACCGTAGAAACCGGAAAAAAAGCTGAGGATATTGCAGCAGAACATCTGGAAATGCTTGGATACAGAATAATCAAGCGAAATTTCCGGATAAAAACTTCTGAAATCGACATCATCGCACTTGATAAAGATTATCTTGTTTTTATCGAAGTCAGATCCAAAAATGAAACTGTTTGTGGTCACCCTTTTGAAACCATTTCACCGGGAAAACAGAAGAAAATTATTTCTGCAGCTCGTTTTTTTCTAATGAAAAATCCAGAATTCAGCAAGCACTTCTGTAGATTCGATGCAATTGCGCTGGTAAAAATTTCCGACGATAAAAACTGCCTGATCGAGCACATTAAAGACGCATTTCAGTGTACCTGATGTTAAGTGAGTAGAGACAAATGAACCAATGAGTAGTCTGTTCAGAACAGCTTTGGCATTCATTCTGTCTGTTCTGCCGCTTCTTGTACTGCACTTTGATGCTTCGAATGAGCATCAGCGGCAAAAGTCTGAAATCATGCAGGCACAGAAAAATCGCTTTAAAATTCTTGCTGAAAAAGTAAGCCGGCAGACTGAAATTTCCTTTTGGGTCGAAGAGATTGGCAGACGTTTCAAAAGAGAGATTTTTCAAAACGGAGGAAAGCCTCTTGAAACTATTTCAGGATTTTCTGAAGCAATGGGTTCGGCTGCTGCAAAAGCCAGTTTTGCAGAACTTCCTCGTGCGAAGTTCTGGGGAGTCTTTTTCTCTGATATAACTCACCGGAAGGGTCAGCTTGTTTTACAGGCAAACCTCGAACAGGGCGATTCTGCTTTTTTTGAAAGACTGACAACAGCCATCGCAAAAAACCATCGCTCTAAAGTCAGAAGCAATGATGATTCAGGTATAGATCTCGATTCTGTAAGCTGGCAGAATCAGATAAAAAGAAGTTTCGGGCAGTCGGTTTCTTCATCTCTATTCAGCCAGGAATATCGCGGAAAAGCTTTCCATGTAATTTATAAGGGATCACCCGGGATTCTTCTGTGGGATTTTCTTTTTGTCCGTGGAACTCTTCGTGGAGCAATGGTTGTTTTTCAGCCAATTGTCGAAGGATTTGAGACAATACCTCTTTTGCTCACATTGAATAATTGGAAGGAAGCGCATTTCAAACCCGCTTTTTTCAGCTTTCCAACTGGGATGCGTGAACCAGAAAAAATTGAAGTTAATGTTCATGAAGCTCTTAAAAAGTCCGGCATTCCAAAGCTGCTTTTACGTTGGGGGAAGCGCATAAAAATCATTCCTTTAAATGATAAAACACAAAGTCCACCGTCAATTAGAACTGGAGCTCCTTTCTTATATCAACTTCAGTCATTGGAGGAAAAAGGAATATGGCAGGCATTCTTTTTTCCGGTTTCACCCCTGGCGGGGAGTCTGGGAGCTCTTGTATGTAAATCACCTGAAGCACCTCGCCAGTTTATTGAGGATCTTTCGTTTCTGGCACGATTGATTGTCATATTTTCCTGGATATTTTATTTCATGCAACATGTCTGGTTTCAATCGTTTCCGCAGTTTGGAATACAATGGCAGCTCTTTTTCTGGTTTATCGGTTTACTCGGAATGCCAGCAGCTTTAAGTCTTGGCGCAATGGTGAGACTTTCAGGAGATATTATTTCCAATCGTACATACGAGCTGCAAACAGACCTTGTAATTGAAACAAAACAACTTGAAGCAAGTGCCAATAAGATAAATGAAAATCTTAACGAGCTTATGAGGAAGACATGTGATGATAGATTTCTCATTGACAAACTTGAGAAATTGCGATTTCAATCCGCTGGTCAGAAAACTTTCATGGATGATTTATTCTCAAGGTTAACTCTTGGCAAAGTATCCCCCACTGCCCTTTTTATTATTGGTCCCAAAAAATTTCTTCTTGAAAAATTTGATAGAAAAGTTTATTCGGGATTTCGTACAATTACACGAAAAGTATTCCAGGAAGGATACGAAGAAGAGTTTACCAGTTATAATCCCGCAAATGAACTTGAAGAAAATGATTCAAATTCTGTCAGCCTCGGTTCACTCTCAGGAAATTTTGGTGAAACTAAAAATACTTTTTACCTCAGAGGAAATTATTATTCCCTGATAAAGCAGGAACTGTTAGAAAACCATGCAGTGAAATTCCAGATTGTATCAATTTGGAACGAAACACCTTTATTTAAACCATCTATAGAAGAAGCACAAAAAAAGTCAGCTTTCAGACTGGAAAATCAAGGAATTGATCTGCAAGTTTTCCAGATATGCGGAAATAACCTGAATGAACTTAAGTTCAATCAACTGGGAAAACCAGCTCATGTACCATTGATCAGACATGCTTATCTGGCAATGAACCAGACATATTTTCAACGCCGTGACGACAGAGGTGATCTGATTTATGCTTTTCCAAGCAGAAGATATCATGGTTATATTATCGCTGGAAGGGTTTCTCTTGAATCAATACGTGATGAATACAATGCTGCTCTGATCAGATTGCTTGGAATATGGCTGGGACTGATTATTCTGACAATAGCAACAATTCAATTTCTTGCAGAAAGAATAACTCGACCGATTCAAAAAATGACCGGATCACTTCTTCAGGTTACTCAGGAAAATTTTCAAATTCATGTTACGGAATCACGAAAAGATGAGCTCGGCGAAGCAGGAAAAACTCTGCAAAAGATGATTTGCTGGCTCGAAGAACGCAGCAGAGTAAGCAAGTTTGTTGTTCCTCAGGTCATGGAACTACTCGGAGCAGAAAATTATTCTGAGGCTCTTAATGGCATTGAAAAAAAAGTAGTGGTTCTATGTTCTGACATTAGAGATTTTACAACGCTCACAGAAATTCATCCACCTCGTGAAATCTTTTCTCTGTTAAACCTTCACATGGATGCAATGGCAACAATAATTAAAGATGAAGGCGGATTTATTGACAGATTTGTCGGTGATGCCATTCAGGCAGTATTTTATGAAGATTTACGCAGATCGGAGACTTTTTCACCAGCGTTCGCATCTGTTCGAGCTGCAGTCAGAATGATGGAAAAATTCAAGGAAATTGTACATGAACGAAGCGTTGAAGGCTTGTTTACTTATCAGATTGGCATTGGCATAGAGAGCGATTTGGCAATAGTCGGCGTAGTGGGTACTGAAAAGGTTCGTCAGGATTTTATCGTACTTGGGGAAATTATAAAAAAAGCCAGTGAGCTGGAAGCGGCTTCTAAATCAGGGCAAAAAAGCCACATTATTGTCTCTCAAAAAATGAAGGACGAAACTCAGGAAATGTTCGATTTTCTTCCTCTGGGTGGTGTATCGAAAGCATGGGAACTTTCAGATCTCAAGATAGACCTTTCTCTTGAAAATAATTCATCGCCACTGAAGACAAGCAAAAAAAAGATTAAAAAAGAATCAGAACGGACAAACACTCTTCAAAGTTCCCAGCCTCGCTGGTTTCCATGGCATTCGTGGTCTTCATGTGTTGCATTTCTTTTCTGGCTGATTCCTCTGATTATTTTGCCATTGACTCTACAACCATGGCTCAATGTTATTACCAGAGATTCCGAAATAGATATCGAAAGCCAGATGAAAGAAATAATTCCAACGCTGGACGCCAGATTCAACCCTTTGCTACAGGCATCGCTATTTCTTGAAAGTATTTCCCGGCAACTTGAAGCAGATCAGGTTGGAGCAATACAAAGTGCCGAAAAATCAATTAACCAGCTATTCCCAGATGCATATTGGTATGTTCTTTCACCTTTAGAATCAAATTCTGCTTCCGTCACAATCGTTGCCTCAAACCCTTTGATCAAGAGCCCATTTTTACCTGACAGTACAATTAAAGATATGTTTGATTATTTATATGGACGCCATCTTTTGAGCCCGAATTCAGACAGAGATTTGTATCCAAAAGAAATTGAATTTATTACCAGACTGTTTCCTGACGCCTCTTTTCAAATTGGAAAACAAAACTACCTTGACTGTGTGTACAAAGGTCTTGGAAATTTATTTCCTATAAGAATTCAGAAAAAACGAATGTTGTTTTATTGGAACCCTCTTTTCACCACAGATTCAATATTTAAGGGCGGTTTGGCGATATTTATTCCAATTGAAGCGCTTCAGGTTAATACTGCAATTGATTGTCTGTTTGAAAATATGAAAAAAGAGGGGTTCGAGGTATCAATCAGCAATTTATCAAATCAAAAAGTTCTTAGAAGATCTCCAGATTTCCCACCTTTTACAAATGAAACACTTTCAACTGGAAGAGTTTTAAGAAAGAAAAACGGGTGGATCATTGCCGGTGATGTAATTCAGCGGAATGCTCCCTATGAAATACTTATTGCAAAGTCTTTGCCAGCAATAAGCGGAATGAACAGACTCGTGTTAATTTCAGCCTTTCTTTTTTCTGTTCTCTGGGTCTTCGGAGGAATTCCAGTATTCTTTTATCGCCAAAGTTTATTAAGTAGACTGAACTTTCCCCTTCTCAGACAGATGCTGACAGCATTTTCATTTGTTCTTTTCCCGGCACTTTTTGTAACAGCTGTCATTATTGATCAATCGCACCGGGAATTATACAGACGTACAATTTTTGAATCCCACCAGGAATTCCGGGAGCGCTTGCACAACACCACAGAAGGGGCCCGGGCAGTTTTAGGTTTTGCTTATAAGGTGTTTGCTAAAGAATGTCAGAATTTTTTCAAGACTAACTTTGTCCAGAAAGAAGTTGCATCAAACACGATTTTCGTTAATGATTCGCGGATGGTTCAGTTTGAACATGCGTTGAATTTTCAGGGACTTACCTTTGTTAATATTGGGCTTGTTCACAGGAATTATCATTTAGGCAGTATTGGTCTCTCAAAAAGCATGTTGGAAATTGGCGCGAATCTTTTTTTAAAGGCTCTTGCTCCTCCTTCAACAATTTCAGCATCCTCTGAAAAATCAGCAAAAACGGCTGCCAAAATAGAATTCTTGAGTGAAGAAGTTCAAACTCTCCTTGGAACAATTGTTCCTGCAGATGCAAATTCAGAAATGTATCTTTCTCCAGCTTCTATTGTGAGTGTGGGAGAAAGTGGCAATGTTCCACGTACATTTATATCCAGGTTCCATCTTTCTGATAAGAACGTCCCAATAGCTGTTATCTATGCGCAATTCTGGACAAATTCCCTGCTTTTTCATGTTCTGAACGAATACGAAAGCCCTCATTCGTTTTCAATTTCAAGGAGTAAATATCCGGGATGGATTCTCACCCCCAGCTATGGCATTTTCCCTGCGCCCTCATCGTGGGAAAAGCAGCAAAGACCACCAATTAAAGATCAGTTTGTGCCATCTAGTACATCTTTCCGAAAATTAACTCTTTTAGCAAAAGAAATAAAGGAAAGCACATGGAATATTGAGGGCACAGGCCTTGAGCGCAAACTTTTCATGGCTGTTTCCGAAAATGTTCTGAGCGGTTATGCACTTGTTGGAATTCTCTCCCTTAATGATGTTCTGCGCCCAATTTTTCTACTGGTACAATTTCAGTATACCATTCTTCTTTTCGTTGGAATTCTAGGCTTGTACCTTGCTAGAACAGTATCAAAACAGTTTTTAACGCCGATTCTATCGCTCTCTCAAAAAACCAGGGCAATCATGAACCATGATTTTTCTGCTCGTCTCGCAGTTCAAAGCAGTGATGAATTCGGAGAGCTTGCAAAGTCGTTCAACCAGATGGCTCAGGGGGTTCAGGAGGGCAGAATTCTCCGTCGATTCGTTTCTGATTCAGTTCTGGAAACAGCTGTTTCAAATGAAGAACAATTCCTTGCTAAAAATGGCCAGATATTTGAGGCTGTGATTCTTTTTGCTCAATTACGCAATATGAAACAACGGCAAGCCAGATTGACTCCGGCGGAGCTGATCAAAGACCTGAACGGATTCCTCGCCGAAATGTCTACAATTATTTACGAAAAAAGAGGAGAAATTGATAAATTCATCGGTGAAAAAATAATGGCTGTTTTTTCTGAAAAACGTTTTGGAAACATTGAATCGGCAAGGATAGCAGCTCTGAATGTCTCAGAAAAAATGAGACAGAAGATTACTCTTATTCCAGGCTTTTCAAATGATTCGCTTGCAATCGGCATGGCTTCAGGAAAAGTTCTTGGGGGAATTCTCGGATCTGAAGCCGTCAGGCTTGAACATACTGTCATTGGAGACAAAGTTAATCAGGCAGCAAGACTTCTTGATATTGCCGACAAATCAGGAGGAGGTATTGTACTTGAAGATTCATTTATATATCTGTCTGAAAAAAATCTCCCTGAAAATTTTCCCTGGAATAGAAACAAAATAATAGGAGATATCCTTGTAAAAGGAAAGGAGAAGACAATCAGAGCCTCTTACATCCCTCCCAAAAGATAAAAGACAAAAGCTGTCCGCAGATTTCACAGATTTTGCAGATTAAGATTTAAAGATAATATCTGAAAGATTACGCGACTGAATGAATTCATATTGTTATTTTCGGAAACAGGCAGAACTAAAATGAAAATTCCTATGCGATGAATTTAAGAAACGAGATCTCTCCCTTTGGTCGAGATGGCAACATGGCTTGGGATTAATTGTTTAAGAGACATTAATCGACTGAGTTGTGGCAAGTACTTCGCTCACTGCCAGTTGAACTTTTTCATCAGGGTCATTGGCAAGCCGCTTCACATACTCGGCAACATTAGGAAATTCGCTGTATTTACCAAGGCTGACTACGGCGTTTCTTCTGAAATCAGCATCGTTATTTCTCAGATATTTAATTAAAACCGGCAGAAATTTTGCCTCTTTTATTTCTCCCAGTGCGTATATTCCAGAAGTCTGGAATAATTTATTGCTGTTAGAGAGCATTTCCAGAAGATAATAATCGAGATTCTGCATCCCGAGTTTCCAGAGGGTAATCAGGGAATTGGCTCTCAGGCGGTTATTTCCGTTGACTACCAGAGACTGCATTCGGGAAATTACGTCATCATTAATGATCTCCCGCGCATTTGCCAGACCTTCTATTGCATTTGCTATGACGCGGTTATCAGTATCGTTCAATAGATTGAAAAGATATTTTTTATCTTCGAGTCTGGAAGTCTGAGTCAGAATCTTTGCAAAAGTAGCTCTGATAAATGGGTCACCATCGGCAATACTGGAAGGGATGTCGATATCTGAGTGTATTGTAATCTGGTCCCAGATCAGGCTCAAAACTTTTATTGCCATTCTCTTTTTTTCAGGATCACCAAACAAATAATCCTGGAAAAGATCATTCAGAAACGTAGCGTCAGATTTCATCAGCGTTAAAGCAATAGATCTTCTGTTTCTGAGTGATATCATATCAAAATTCGTAAAAAGTTTGCGGCGTGTAATGTAAGTCATTGTGTTAAAGGCCGTTAGCCTGATCGATTGATCTACATTTGAAGTTAACAGCTTATTAAGTTTAATAATGAAACTTGGATGATTGCCATTTTTTGCAATTTTTATCGCTTCAAGAGCAATTCTTGGATTGGAATCCATTATGAAATCAGATAGATTTTCATCGACTTCATCAAATTTATAGGCAAATCTTTCAAGTCCTTTCAACACTGAAGCTCTTACCACCGGACTTGAATCATGTTTCTTTGAAAAGAAAATCGGAAGAACGCTGAAATTGGCTATTCTGGAAATATAGCTGAGTAGCTTACAACAAGTTTTTTCATCAAGGTTGTTCAAAGCCTGAATCATCAGATCTTTACCGCGGGTGTTGTACATGTATTCAACAAAAGGTTCAATTCCAGCATCAGGAAGCTTTTCAAGGTCGCTTACAAAGAGCTGCTCAAAAACATCTCTTATTGCATTGTCATTGTCGTGCTGCTTCAGAAATTTTAATATGGCTTCTGTATTATCAGATTTTTCGGAATTCCAGCATAGTACAATTTTCTTTTTTCTTTCAAGCCCGTCAAGCGCTTTAAGATAAGTGAAGAGTGAGAGTTCTGCATGATCAAGCAGGAATGGAAAACATTCTCCGAAGACCTCCTCTTCAATTCGTCCCAATTTGAAAAGAAGTTCTACTGCAATAGAAAGGTTTAATGCTGCTTTTCTGGAGCGTTTGAGGTATTCAAGCAGCGGATTCTTAAAGTAGTTTACTTTTTCTCTGATATTGTTTTTCATATCAGGATTGCACAGTACTGGATCTATTTCATCGCAGAGTTTTTTGGCAATTTTTTCAATAGCTACAGCAGCAAGAGTTCGTACTTTAGTTGATTTGTCGGCCAGCAGCTCGAATGCAAATCTTGACAATCTGAAATCTGCTATTTCACCAAGCGACTCAGCGATTCGCGAAAGGATTGTTTCGTCAAGTTTTTTGGACGATTCGTAAAGCTTTGTGAAAAAATCGTCTCCATAAGACCTGAAGGCTCCGATTACTCCTGGTATTGCCTGATTATCGATTTCCTCGATGTGCTCAAGCACGAAATCAGAAAGTTGGACATTTCTTACATTTTTCAATACGTCAAAAAGTTTGGACTGAAGAAGCTTTTTTTCTTCATTCCTGGAGGTTTCTTTTTTGAGAATGTTCAATATGTGTGGATAGGTTTTTGGATGACGAATGCCAATAAGTTTTTCGAGATTGACTATTTTATGTGTGTATGGCGAGTTCAGCCATTTATTTATCTCCCTGTCGACAAGACCACTCTCGTCAAGCGCTCTTTGAATCAGTTGAATTTCAACCTTATTTTCATTTGCTCCAATAAATGCAGTTATTGTCGGAAGATATTTTTCTGAAAAAGAAGAGAAAATTTTCAAAAAGCATTCAGCATTATCTTTCCAGGCTACCGAATAAATATTCAATATCTCATTTAGTCCCTCAGGAGTAATTTTTGCAATATTTGATTCGATTAATGCAAGAATTCGCTTTTGAATGTTTCCAGTGTTGCAACAGAATTTATCGCAAAGGAAAGAAAGTGTGCGAAAATCAAATTTTTTAGATAACTCATTGAAGGCTGAGCGAAACTCTGTGGTGTCAATAGAAGTAAAGTGAGAAAATATCTGTTCGGTCACATTTTCAATTTTAAGATTATCCGTACTCATTTATCCCCTCCGCACAATTTACGTGGCAAGGGCAGACATGTACAAACAAAAGTTGCTTGTATTCAATGATTCGCCCCAATTATAACGTAATTCTTATTTTTATGTAGAACTTTAAATTACCTATACCAGTAAAGATCTTTTCTTTTGATCTGATAATACATATGCAATTTCCGTACCCTCATTGCATGAAAGGAGGACTTGCAAAATTATTCTTACGATACTCAATTAATAATCAGTGGATTTCCCCATATATATTTATCCTTACCGCTTAACATAAAACTTCATTTTCGTAAAAAAAGATTTGTCTGAGTGAAAGAGTTATGTTAAATTGTGCAAATAATGCTTCAATAATATTTTAAAAACGGCTGAATTTTCAGCAGTTCGATTGTCAGTTCTTTATACGGTTTTTGGCAGATTATGTATAACATAAACAAAATAATCTGTTACTGTGTTTTTGTCAAATATTTAGTGTAAGTTTCTTGTATTTCTCTTTTGGTTTGATTTTTATTTAATATCTGGGGATGAATTTTTGAACAGTTTACGCAGAATAATTTTTGTATCCGATAAAATCCGACCTGAAGAACTTGTGTGCAAGCCGTTCTCATTGCAACCTGAAGACTTCGTTCTGACAAGCTTTGAATTTTTTCCATTCATGGCGATTGACAGCTTGAAATATTCTTCTGTTGTAATTGATTTCGCATCAGATTCACTTCTGCGAAAGCTCTCGCTGGGCATTAGAGATTCTTCCTTTCTTGAATCACTGGCAACTCTTCTGAAAAACCGACATATTAAAGCAGCAGTTCTTACAAACAGCCGCAGGCGCCAGACAAAACCTGAGGCTGAGCTTGAACTTGAGCCAGTAATTCCTGAAGATTGCAGAAGCCTGCTTGATAATGGCCTTCAAATTTCTACAGAGAAAACTTCTGAAAAATTTAATTCTATGATTACTTCTGATGATATTTATTCTGCTTCATCTTCTGGAACAAGATTCATTAATATCGCCGGAAAGCACATAACTCCATGGGCGCAGGAAATCGCGGACTCACTGAATATTCGTGTTGAAAATTTTCCGAATTGCTATAGCCTTGTCAAGTTTGCTATTAATAATCGTTCCCAGCTTGAATCAGCGATTGAACAATTTAACGATCTCGCACATTCTGATCCGTCGATGCTTTTTGTTTGTCCGCCATTATATTGGGGAATATTAGCCGACTCATTTCCTTCAATATTGAAGCGAACCATCGCACCCTGCGTTTTTACTGCAGAAAAGGGAGCTTTCACCGGGGAAGTTTCTATTGAAATGCTGGCAGACTTCGGTCTCAGAGGCGCAATATTGCCGGAAAGATCTTTTGGATATTCATCTGATCTTTTAAATGAATTTCTTTCTTCTGCGGCAAAAAATGGACTGCTTATTTTTTCGAAAATTTCTCTTGAAACCCAGAAAAGGTGTGATATAATGATTTTCCGTGAAGGGGCGTCGGGCTCAGACAACAACCTTGAATTGTCGCACTTGTACGATTATAACGAATATTTGAAAACAAAGATAAACAGTGGTAAAAGGGCTTAACTTAAAAGCAAACAGAAAATGATTTTTAACCACGGAATACACGGAATTAAAGAGTTTTTTATTTGAAGCGCCAGCAATGCGCAAAATGAAGTGTTTTATCCTAAGTTTCAGCGAGGTGCGACCGCGGGGAGTAATAAAAGGAATCTTAAGCAATCGATAAGTGTCATTTAATGCTTGTTAAAAGCATAATTCATAAAATAGTCCGGTTAAATAAAGCGTCAGCGAAGCGCACAAAGTGCGCGACCGCGGGGAGTGAGGGGGTCGGACTTGTTCGACCCCCGAGAGGGGGCGCGTGCCCCCTCTCTAAAAAGAAAGGAATATAACAATGATTGATGAAAATCGCGTAAAGCAAATTGTGGCTGAAGTACTTAAGAACCTTGATGTTCAGGAAAGAATGCACCCTGGAATGGTGTCAGTCGGAATAAGCAATCGACATCTTCATGTTTCACAGGCTGATCTTGAAACTCTTTTCGGAAAAGGTTATCAGATGAAGAATATGAAAAACCTTTCGCAGCCTGGCCAGTTTGCAGCAGAAGAGACAGTGCTGATTGCAGGCCCGAAAGGAATGCTGGAAAAAGTCAGAATCCTCGGACCAGTACGCCCTTCCACGCAGATAGAAATTTCCTGGACAGACTCTTTTGCAATTGGCGTTAAGCCAACCTTGAGAGATTCAGGCGACACAAAGGGCACACCCGGATGCGTAATCATGGGGCCCAAAGGCAGCGTTATTCTGAATGAAGGCGTAATCGTTGCGGCAAGACATATTCACATGCACACCAAAGATGCAGAAAAATTTGGATTGAAAGACATGGATCGTGTGTCTGTAAAGACTTCCGGACCAAGATCAATTGTCTATAACAATGTTCTGATAAGAGTCAGCGACAAGTTCGCGCTTGATTTCCATCTTGATACAGATGAAGCAAACTCAGCCGGACTCAAAAACGGTGAAATGGTAGAAGTAATCCGCTGAGAAAATATACTATTTAATATTTTCAGAACGTTTAAATGACAGCTTGAGTTTTAGAATTATCTGGTATATGATATTCACGCGTTGATATGCGTAATTTTATTTAACTACAATAATGGAGGACACCATGCAGGAAGCACTGGGCATGATTGAAACAAAGGGATTGACAGCACTTATTGAAGCAACTGATGCTATGGTTAAAGCAGCGAATGTTCGTCTGGTAGGCTGGCAACAGATTGGCGCCGGATACGTAACCGCTTTTGTACGCGGCGATGTTGCAGCAGTAAAAGCCGCAACTGACGCAGGCGCAGCAGCAGCCAAGAAAATTGGCGAACTTATTTGCGTCCATGTCATTCCACGCCCGCATTCAAATCTTGATGAAATAATGCCAATAATAGACAAGAGTTCTCTGAAATCAGAGTGAGTTTATAAATGAATCTCGGCAGGGTATGCGGAACGGTTGTCTGCACTCGAAAAGATGAGCGCCTTGTGGGTTTGAAGTTTCTTGTCGTAGAAGAACTTACGATTGAGAAGAAACCCACGGGCAATCATGTTATTGCAGTTGATGCAGTTGGATCAGGTGCATCCGAAACCATATTGCTGGTAAACGGCTCGAGTGCTCGTTTAACGGAAAAGACTCTGAATTGTCCGGTCGATGCCGCTATTGTGGGAATTGTTGACCAGGTGGTCATGGATAAAGATAGATCCAGATAATAGCGAACTGACAGCATCTGAATAAAAGGATTGGAATATGTCTGTTTCAAAAGAAGAGATTAGTTTTATCGTTCAGGAAGTAATCAGAACAATAAAGGGAAGCACTCTATCTGAATCGGTATCGTCGTCGAAAACTTCAGCACCGCTCCCAAAGGGAATATTCAATACCGTCGAGGAAGCAATTGCATCAGCCCGTGAAGCTCAGAAAAAGCTGATGACCCTTCCGCTCTCTGTGCGTAAAGCTATGATTGATAACATGCGCAGGCGGGCACTTGAAAAAGTTGACGAACTCTCTCGAGTTGCCGTTGAAGAAACTGGTTATGGAAGAATCGAAGACAAAGTTCAGAAGAATAAACTTGCAATCAACAAAACCCCGGGCTTAGAAGACCTTTACCCAGTTTCGTATTCGGGTGACCACGGTTTGACGGTTGTTGAGCAGGCTCCTTATGGCGTCATCGGCGCAATAACACCTTCAACAAATCCTTCTGAAACAGTTATATGCAACTCCATTGGAATGATAGCAGCGGGAAATTCCGTTGTTTTCGGACCTCATCCGGCTGCTGCAAAAGTCAGTCAGCTTGCGATATCAATATTGAATGATGCTGTAATCGAAGCGGGCGGTCCGGCGAATCTCATGACCGGAGTGGCAAAACCCTCAATTGAAGCCGGTCAGGCATTGATGAATCATCCGGAGGTCAGACTTCTTGTCGTAACCGGCGGGCCTGCAGTAGTTGCAGCGGCTGCCAAATCAGGCAAAAAGTATGTTGCCGCAGGCCCTGGAAATCCGCCTGTGGTGGTTGATGAAACCGCTAATCTCAGAAAAGCTGCTCACGACATAGTTTCGGGTGCAACTCTTGACAACAACATTCTCTGTATTGCCGAAAAGGAAATAATTGTTGTTGAACAGGTTGCTGATGAACTGAAGAAATATCTTGTAGAGGCCGGTTCTTATGAAGCTTCTCCACGTGAAATAGCTCAACTTGAAAAAACTGTACTTGACCCGAAAACACATGGTCCAAATCGAAAATTTATCGGCAAAAATGCCTCCTTCATTCTTGATGCAATTGGCGTGCGTGTTCCCGATAGCATAAGAATGATTCTCTGCGAAACAGCTCCTGATCATCCATTCGTTCTGGAAGAACTTCTGATGCCTGTTGTACCTTTTGTCAGAGTCAGAGATGTTTTTTCTGCAGTAGATCTTGCTGTAAAAGTAGAACATGGCTATAATCATACTGCCATTATGCACAGCAAAAATCTTGATAACCTCCATCTTATGGCAACAAGATGTAATTGTTCAATTTTTGTTAAAAATGGGCCTTCCTACGCTGGATTAGGCTTCGGTGGCGAAGGTTTTACCACTTTTACAATTGCCTCGCCAACAGGTGAAGGTTTAACATCTGCCCGGACGTTTACCCGACAGCGCCGTTGCGTGCTGGTTGATCATTTCAGAATAGTCTGATTATGTCAGTTTCAAAGAACGAACTTTCAGAACTTGGAATCACCGGATGTGGCGGTGCAGGTTTTCCGACTCATGTTAAACTTGCGGCGAAAAATATCGGCTCTCTCATTGTAAATGCAGCCGAATGTGAGCCACTGCTTCACAAAGACAAGGAAATACTTTTTCACTTCACCGGCCAGGTTTTTGAGGGAATTAAACTTGCTCTTGACATGACTGGCGCTGAAAAGGCTTTTCTGGGAATTAAGAAAAAGTATTCTTCTTTGCTTTCCCACGTTGAGGCACGGTGCGATGATTCAAGAATCAGCATTCTCAGACTTGGCGATTTTTATCCGTCAGGCGATGAGTATGAGCTTGTTTATGAAGCTACAGGCAAACTGATTCCATTCGGTGGAATACCTCTGGATGTTGGCTGTGTAGTCAGCAACGTCGAGACTCTTTTGAATGTTTACCGCCAGAAGCCGTTTATTAAAAAGTTTATCACCATTAACGGAGCCGTCCCGAATCCTTGTACTCTTGAAGTTCCAATAGGTACTTCAGTGAAGGAAGCTCTTGCATGGGCCGGAGTTGCTGACCTGACAGGAAAAGTAATCATTGACGGCGGTCCGATGATGGGGAAAATTATTTCGCCCGACGCCATTGTATCGAAAACATGCAGCGGATTGCTTGTATTTCCTGAAAAGCATCCGTTTCTGAGAAAAATGCTCAGAACTCCCATACAGAATCGTTCAATTGCAAGATCAAGCTGCGATCAATGTACTGATTGTACAGAACTTTGTCCAAGACATCTTCTTGGCTATCCAATCAGCCCGCATAAATCAATGAGAACAGCTCAGCTTTCTGTTTTCAATTCCAACAGTTTCTCGCGCGACTCGATTTTCTGTTGTGAGTGTGGCCTCTGTTCACTTTTTGCCTGTCCGGAAGACCTTCCGCCGCGTGAAATAGCTGTGATGGCTAAGGCAACTCATCTGGCAGATGGTGTCAAACAGAAAGACTGGCCGGGAAAACCGTCAGTGCATCCAATGCGCCAATTTCGGAGAGTTTCAATTCACCAACTTGTTAAGCGTCTTGGTTTGACAGAATTTGAGCAGGATGCTCCATATACAAGCAGTGGCCCCGAAATTCGCAGGGTTAAACTGCCCTTGAAAATGCACATTGGTGCTCCGGCTGTACCAGTTGTAAAAACAGGTGATTCAGTAATTGCAGGTCAGATGATTGCTGATATTCCACGTGGAAAGCTTGGTGCTGCACTTCATGCGTCTCTTTCCGGACGCATTGAGTCGGTAGATTCTGATTCAATAATAATTTCGGCAGTGTAACGGTGAAAAGTATGAATAATATTGATAAATTCAGTATTTCGAAAGATTCCAGAAACTTCGGCAATGCAATTGGACTGATAGAGCTTTCAAGTATTGCCATGGGTTATCAGACAACTGATGCCATGCTGAAGGCCGCAAATGTTGAACTTGTTCTTGCCCGAACTGTATGCCCCGGGAAATATATTTCACTAGTCTGGGGTGATGTCGCTGCCGTAGAAGCCAGTGTCGCTGCCGGTCTCAGTGTTGCCAAGGGTTTCATTGTTAATGATCTTGTAATTCCAAACCTTCATCCACAGGTTTTCCCGGCAATGACGGCAACCAATCAGATCAAGGCAGTTGAAAGTCTGGGAATAGTTGAAACATTTGACATTGTTTCATCAATTCTGGCTGCTGACGCATCCGTAAAGGCAGCCAATGTCGATCTTTGTGAACTCAGGGTTGCAATGGCAATCGGCGGAAAGGCATTTTATACTCTTACCGGAGATGTTGCAGCAGTTGAAGCAGCAGTTGAAGCTGGAAAAAATGTTATCGAAGGAAAAGGACAGATTGTATTTGCCGTGGTGATTCCGCGTCCTTCACCAGAGCTTTTCAGAGAGATTGTATAATAAACTATGAAGAAAATTTTTATAGGTTCTGATCACGGCGGCTTCCAGCTTAAACTTGAATTGAAGAAACATCTTTCCGAGAAGGGAATTCCTTTTGAGGATTTCGGAGCGAATTCGCCGGACCCTGTTGATTATCCGGATATAGCATTTCTTGTAGCTGCTTCAGTTGTTCGAACACCTGACAGCCTTGGAATAATTATCGATGGCGCCGGAATCGGTTCGTGTATGGCCGCAAACAAAGTGCCCGGAATTCTTGCAGCCTGCTGTAATGACTTGTACACAGCAAAAAACAGCCGCGAACATAATCACGCAAATGTACTTACCCTTGGAAGCATGGTCATTGGTCCCGGACTCATGAAACAGATTGTCGATCTCTGGATAGCCACAGAGCCAGCACCCGGAAGACACGCCGGAAGAGTTGCCAAGATTACACAAATCCAGAATGCCTTTCTGAATTTTGTTTCTAAATAATAAAGATAATTTATTCTTATTTTGATGGATAAAGTGTATCCAGTTCCTTGTCGCTGAAGTAAGGTAGGAATCCGTGTTTACTCGCTTCCTGTCGAATTTGAGCCATCTGTTCTGAATCTCTTGTATATTCAAGTAATCCGACAAATTTTCCCTCTTTGCGCAGGCCAAGGAAGCAATTGATTTTTGCAGTTTTTTCTTCGCCTTGAATTGTATAATCAGAATCCCAGCTTGCGTACAGGCCTTCCTGAACTATTCCACTGACAAGATTTTTCAATTTCTGGCTTTCAAACAGACGGTGGCTGTTCTGAAAAATAATTATGGCACTTGGATTCTTGCTCCGGATATATTGACAAACTGAAATAAGAAGATCGGTCATCTGCTGCTGTGTGCCGACATCTGCTTCCCATGCATCAACAACGTCGAAATACAATCCGTCGAAACCCTTTTCATGTATTTGATCTATTGATTTTTTGAGAATTTCCAGCCATCGGGGATCCCAGTATTTTAATTTGAAACAGCCAGGCCAGTCAGAATTTTCACTCAGAATCAGCGGTTTTGCCTGATCGAAAAAACTGCGCCAATCTTCGACTTCTCCAATTGAAAGATAAGATACAACCTTGCGTGCCCCATTCTTTTTAATTTGTGTGATTTCATCGGCATCATAGTCATCCTGATCAAGTCCCAGAAGATCCTGATCACAGTCGACAAGAACGCTCAATTCCGGCTTTCTATTTGTCCATCCCCAGCCTTTAAAATTCATTGTATTTCCTGTAGGTGCTGAAACAGTAACATCATCAGAAGTACTTGTTCCGGTTGTGTTTCCGGAATCTGTGTCAGATGAGCTTCCGTTATTGTCTTTATCTGTGTCCATATCAGCGTCTTTGTCTGTGTCTTTATCTGTATTTTTGTCGTTCTGACCAGCTGAATTTTTCCCATTTTTTCTATTTTTGTTTTTGTCTTTGCATCTTCGTTTTTTTGCGGCTTTTCTGCTATCTTCATCAGAGTCTTTCGATTCTTTATCCACATTTTGTGATCTGGAAGAATCGTCTCTATTAGCTCGTTTTTCATGTGAATTTTTCCGTTCACCCATTTTTGTTTTTGCATCGGCAGAATATAAAAATCCAGCATTTCCAAAAAGAACGATGAAAGCAATCAATACAATCCCGGGGAGAAATCTTGATTTAGTCATATTTTCTTCCTTTCATAATTCTTTAAAAATTCTATTCTAACTTGTATATGCTTTTCGAAAGGAAAAAGGTTACAAAATAATTATTTAACAGAAAATAATCATGTTGCAATGAGTTTTTATTGATATATCGAGATTGCGAGGCTTTTATGGTCTCTTATCGAGTATTTTCCGAAGAGTGGTGGTCAGTTCTTTCAGTGTGAATGGTTTTTGAAGGAAGAAATGCCCCTCGTTCATTGCTCCATTCGGGGCAATAGTTTCGTTTGAATATCCTGACATGAAAAGACACTTGAGTTGTGGAACGATTGAAATCAGTTGTTTTGACAATTCCAGACCGTTCATTCCGGGCATTATAATATCTGTTACGAGGAGATGTATGTTGCCGGTATACTCTTTGGCAATTCGAATTGCTTCCTCTGGTGAGTAGGCTGAAAGTATGTTATACCCATGACTTTCAAGTATTGTCGAAGTAATATTCAGAAGTCCGAGCTCATCTTCAACCAGGAGTATTGTTTCATAGCACGGTATCATGGGCTCTCTTGCCATTTCTTTTTTCTGAATTGCGAAATTTCCCTGATGCCGTGGCAGAAAAATATTGAAACTTGTTCCATGCCCAGGCTCGCTGTAAACGTTTACGACTCCATTGTTCTGTTTAATAATTCCATACACTGTTGCCAGACCAAGGCCCGTGCCCTTTCCCTTTGGTTTAGTGGTAAAGAAGGGCTCAAAAATATGAGCCAGCGTTTCTTCATTCATGCCGCAACCGGTGTCACTAACAGTTAGCTTTACATATTCTCCAGGGGTGAAACCAACTTTAGTGGAGCATAAATAGTCATCTATAGTTGAGTTGCAAACTTGAATTATTATTTTTCCAGGGCCGGATATCGCGTCTTGTGCGTTTACTACAAGGTTAACAAGAATCTGGTCAACCTGACCCGGATCCATATTTATGAGCCAGAGATTTTCGCCCTGTTGCCAGACTAGTTCAGTGTTTTCGCTGATAAGTCGTTTCAGCATTTTCAACATTTCTGAAACGGTATCATTAAGATTCAATATTTGAGGTGCTATTGCCTGTTTGCGGGCAAATGCAAGCAGCTTTTTGGTCAGGTCAGCCGAACGGGTGGCTGTACTGGAAATTTCATTAAGCTTTTCAAGTAATTCCGGTGAGAGATTTCCTTCCAGCATTGCCAGTTCCGCATTTCCGAGAATTACTCCCAGCATATTGTTGAAATCATGAGCAATTCCACCTGCCAGCCTGCCTACCAGTTCCATTTTTTGCGAGTGAAGAAGCTGCGATTCAAGTTTGGCATTCTCTATTTGAGAACGCTTCAGTTCAGAGATATCCCGTATAAAAACAACACACCGGCCACCGTCATACGGGCGATACTGGACGCTTATTTCAACGTCAAAAATGCTTCCATCTTTTCTACGGTGTTTTGTTTCAAATCTGTCATCACCGCGTTTAATCAGCTTCTGAATGTGGATTTCAGTATCTGCAGGACTTTCAATTACATCAATATCTGAGATTTTCTTTGTTAAAAGTTCATCCATGCTGTAGCCGCTTAATCGGCAATATGTTTCATTAACTTCAAGCAATCGACCGGTTCCGTCACATAACCAGAAGCCATCCATTGCGGTTTGAAGAATCAACTTGTGTTGCTCTTCACTTTCATGAAGCTCTCTGGTGCGCTTTTCTACACCTTCCTCCAGTGAGGAGTTATACTCTTTCAGCATTTTTTCCTGGCGGCGATTTTCTATTAACAGGGCGGTTGAATTGACCAGATTTTTTATAAATGGTTCATATTTCATGAATTTGTCATTATCCGTAATCTTAAGAATAATATAACCATAAATCAAAGATATTGTTTCGAGCGGATAAACAGTGATGTCTTCCTTTTTTCCAAGCAGACAGGAATATTCCTCTTGATTGGAAAGACTCATTCGATAAAGAGCGCATTCGGAGCATTTATCTCCTGCAATATCACCTGTTGGAAGGATTTTTTCGCGGAAGCAAATTCCGGCATTTGTACAGCCTGGAATGTTTTTCAGACGAGATACAACGAATTCTCCGATTGATTCTTCTGAAGGAAAAACATGTATAATACTAATTGCAGAAACTATCTCTCCAATAATTCCAAGATCAATTTGTTTTGTCATCGCGCGGCAGAAAATTCCTTTATAAAGTCATCTGTTTTCATATAATAAGGATTTTGAACGATCTGTCCTTTAACAACCATCATCGGGTGGACTTTTAATACGTTAAGAATACTTGTCCCGCTGAATCTTGTGACATCATACTGGCAAACAGCTGTTACCGGATGTGTAACAAGTACATCATTTATCATGGATTCGTATTCCATAAGCCGATCAGACCCCGGAATTCCTCTTAACGCCCAGGTCATTTCACCGCTGACGCGTGCATTCTGATAATTACCTTTTTTTGCGTTATCATAGAATGTGCGAAGGTTATTTAACATGGTTTCCGGTACAAATGTGCCGTCTGGACAATATATTTTGGTGGCAGGAAGCAACGAAATTTCTTCAAGTGACGGCGGAGTTATTCCTGTATTAATAAGCCATTTAATTACTTCATCAGGTGTAATGGAATCTACAAAATAAGAAACTTTTTCTTTTCCAATTACTCCACTATTGAGAAATTTTCCAATAATATTTTGTCGTTCTTTTTCGTCTGAATATATCAGACACATGTGCGAACCTGCCGGAAAATGTTTTCTCGTAAAACCCATGTCCACTTCTTTCTGCAGATTTTTCATGTCCTCTCGTACTCCCATCTCAGTGAATAGAATTTCTATTTAATCGTAATTTTTTATTATTGTAGCACCGCAAAAGCTTAACGTCAACGTAGAATTGAAATCCATTCTGTTGATGCCATTCTCAGTATTTGCTGATTTATTGGCAGAAATAGTTGAAAAATAGTCAACTTTTCATACTCTTTGCATTTACTTCCATTTCCGTGAATACCATTAAAAGCTTCATGAATAAAAGACTCCACCAGATGTTTTCGAACATGGAATGATATTTGCTTTAAGTATATTCATAAAATTAATTAACAAGATTACGGAGAAAAAATATGAAAAAAGAAATTATGTTAGCCGTTTTTGTTCTGTTTATCCTGACCCTTTCCCCTTCTTTCTTAATGGCCCAGTCCAGTAGTGATATTAGCAAAGCTCGTCAATCTTTGAATAATTCACTGAAAGAAACTTTTGAAAATTTGTTCCAGGGATGGGAAACTGTTTATGTTGATAAACCTTCATTCCCTTATGTTGTTGATAAAGTTGCTCAGCAGGTTTACGCACAGGCAAAGCAAATGCTTGACAGCAACAGGCGTGTCGCATCACAGGTTGCCAGCAAACCCCAGATTCGTATGCACGTCATGAATGCAATGGCAGAAGCCGGATTAAATACCAATGTTGAAGACAGTGTTGTTGAAGCTATTTGCAGCAAGTTAAAATCAAATATTGCAAATTCAAACAGTTTCGTTGATGATTACGTCACTCTCGCAGTTGTCGGATGGGGCAACGGAGATCACGAATCAGTTAAAGGATGGGCACCTGTTGCACCGGCAAAAGCAGCCGAAAGACTCATCAGAGGCGTTTCAGATTATTTAAAATAGTGTCATGATATAGAATTTGGTTTTCAAGCAAAAACGCGAGCTAGCAGCTCGCGTTTTTGCTTATTTTCGCAGGAACTATCCATTGTCTCGAAAAATGTCTTGTATCGTTGTAAAAAAGATCACTTTTTGCAATGTTTTTGGATCGAAGCCATTTGGTGATGAAATAAACGGTGAATTTGATGGGCAATTGCTGCTATTTACAAATTAGAGCACCTGAAAGTATGATAAGATATTGAAAATTCTACTAAGGAAATAATAAATGAAAAGTTTGATGGTTGCTCGTTTGGTTGCATTTGTTTCTTTTCTTGTTTTAATTACGGTGACTTGTTTTTCTGGCAATACACTGGATTTAGCAAAGGACGGAATGGAAAGTGCCTGGAAAGAATTGAAGGAAAGCATTGCCGTAAAAGTAAAGGGCGTTGATGTTGACGCAGAAGTTGACATTGCCGGATATAAAGTCAGAGTTGGTGCAGAATACGGCGCCAAAACGAATGAAATTGATGACTTGTTGTCTTTGTACAAAATGCTGCCATCGGATGTTCTTACTGCTTATGAATTGTCACGTCAGCTTAGAATTCCGGTTATTGTTGTTGCAGATGAATATAAAAGGAATTCTGGAAACGGATGGGGCGTTATTGCAAAAAGTCTTGGAATAAAGCCAGGTTCACCTGAATTTCATGCATTGAAAAAAGGTGAGTGGGTGAGTCATTGCGATAAAAAGTCAAAGCACAAGGGAATCGGCGAAAGAAAGAATCAAGATAATGATCAATATAAATGCAAGAATAACGGAAAAGGCAAAAGCAGAGGAAAGGGCAAAGGAAAAGGAAAAAGAAAAGGGAAATAAACTTAAGTTAACGGCAGAGCTAAGAAGTTAGTGCGTTATGGCCATTAGTTCTACCGGATGATTTTTCCCCTTGACTATTTGTTGTCCCAGTGAGGTGACATATATTGTTGAAGGCAGTTTAAGGGAAGTATCAACGCGAGCCTGCAGCTTGCGTATTTGTCTCTTTTAGCAGGAATTATCCATTGCATCGAGATGAGCTAAACAGCGATTTCCGCTGGGCAATTGCTGGTATTTACAAATTCAGACTTCATGTTGAGCTCGACATGAAGTCTGAATTTTGAGAACAGAAAGATAATATAACTGGGATTTGATTTCAGAATTTAGCTTGAAAAGTAGATTGGATTATTTTTTTTATCGTTTTGATTTAGTACTGTTTTTTCAATTCTTCCCAGTATACTCTTTCAGACATATAATAAATATCGGACCGTAAAAGATCTCCAGTTTTATCGAAAACTTTTGGAACAAGGTTCAAAATGATGTTTCCCTCGTTTTTGAGACTTAAGATTCTTTTCTGGAGGCTGTGAAAACAAGTGTCAGGCCAACACAAACCCGGATTAAAAGACTCGATCTTTATCATTTCTTTTATCGGTCCAGTAATTGGATATTTGGCTACATGCCGAATAAGCATATTCGTTGGAATTCCACCACTGCTTTTAGAAATTTCTCTAACTGTTAGGATATCTTGATTTGCGTATTTAAGTGCTTGAACCAACCAGGATGCCTTTTCATCAACATGTAGAAACCCTGTGTATATCATCCTTGTGTCTTTAATTGTAATCTCATAAGTTGGGTTATTCAAAAGATTCAATCGAAGAGGGAAGTTTCTAATATTCTTTAAAGCGTCATCATAATCCTGCTGAAGAAGGCTCGTTTGAGCAACTTCGGCCAAGCGGATGCATTCATCCAGTCGAATTGCAAGATCTGCTTCGAAAAGATTGCGTAATGAGTTCAAAATTGAAGTCAAAAGGTCATTAGCCTTTTTAGCAAAGCCTTCTTCCTTTTGAACTAAGACCTGATCCAAGTTGGCAACTTTTTCCTTGATATTTTTGATTTTTGCCGCATCGACAAGCGCAAATGACTCGGAAAGTGAGACGAACGAAAATAACAGTACCACGAGGATTCCCAACAGAATGTTTTGTTTCATAAAATTCTCCATTTCAAAAATTTTTGTAGTTTTTTTCCATACTAATATTAGTAAACAAAAATCTTTTAAGAAATGTGCCAAAATTTAATTATTTTTTTAATTTCAAGATCTTTTCGGATGATGTTCAAAAAGTTTGCAGAATCGGTGAGACTTAGCTTGAATCCAGTTAAAACGAAAATGGTGGATGTCGCTGAAGCTGAAGGTTTCGACATATATACTCTCGTTGCATATTGTCGGTTGGAATTTGTTTGCACAAAGTCTGAGTGACTTTGATGCAGTCAGAGCTTAGGTGCTAGAGCGTTATGGCCATTAGTTCTACCGGATGATTTTTCCCCTTGACTATTTGTTGTCCCAGTGAGGTGACATTTATCGTTGAAGGCAATTTAAGAGAAGTATCTTTTGATATGACTCCTTTGTTGCCTCCGAGGGTTTCAGCAAGAGTGAAACATCTTGCCGCGAGATTGACTGTGTCACCGATTACAGTGAAATCACGTCTTTCCCGGCTTCCCATAAAACCGGTTATTATTTCTCCGTGATGAACTCCAGCGCATACACCAGGCAAATCAGTTAATGAAAGTTCATTGCGGAGCGAAATGAAACATTGTACTGCTCTGGCGATTGCATTATCAATATTGTCATTTTGTAACAATTCCGGATAAAAGACAGCAAGAATTTTTCCTGAGAGGATTTTATCGACATCTCCGCCAGAGTTTTTAACCACTCTGCACGAGATGGAAATCCATTGATTTAAACGACTTCTCATGTCTTCGGTGGAAAGGCTGTGAAGCAGTTTTTCGAAGTCAGGTATTCCGAGGTATAATATTGCTGCTGTCTTTTCAGTGGCTTCCTCTGAAACGGCAGTCTGAGCTGATTGCGAAACCATTCGTGATAGAATGTGTCGTTCATGAAGTTTTTCGGCCATTTCGTTGAACGTGTCTGCAATTTGAGAAAGTTCGTCATTACGGTTAAGAGATATTCTGGTCAGATAATTTCCATTTTCAATCTCTCCCATTCCATGTTTCAACTCGAAAATTGGAAACAGAATGTCTCTGGAATTGTACCGGGTCAGAACAATCAGAAAGCCTGAAAAAATGGCAATTGCGAGCCATATACTCCAGAACCCATTAAAAGCTGGCAAAAGAATCTCTTTCTCTCTGGAAACGCCTGTAAAGATAATTTGCGGGATATTGTTTCCTTTGACAGTGTGAGTTTTAAAACGTTCACCATTTTCAAGGAAAATAGCTTCCCGTGAAGAGTTGGAAAACAGGGTTTCCATTGCCAGAAGTCTTATGAATGGCCATTTTTCGCCGGTTTCGGGAATTACCGGATGACACGGGTTGTCAGAGTGAGATGCAAATATTTTGCACAGCCGTTCGGAAGAATTGAGGACTCTTCCTATTGCCGAATGGTTTGGACAGAAATGCGAATAGCTTACATAAACCAGCCCCTCAGGATTCTGCAAGTTTGGATAAACTTTCTGCGAAATAATTTCCATTGTATGTTTGCAGAAGAGCCTTACATTTCTGTCTTGGCCGAATATAAGCTCGGTTAAGGCATCAGGACCAAAAGATGATTGCATTACTTCAAAAATGAACGAAGCTGTCAGCTCATTCTGGATACGAGTTTTAGCATTTTCTTCGGGAAAGTTTTTTGCAGTCTTTCCCTGGGAAAGGCAGTTCAGAATCTCTTCTCCAAGGAAGCTAAGTGTCAGATTCATCGGATCAGTGCTTTCGCTGAAAGCTCCATACCTGTTAAGAAGTTTTCGGCCATGATTTGGAGTTATTGCCATAATAGAATTCAGACCCAGTTCCGGTTTTTCCTGAAATAATACAGGGTAAACCGCAGAAAGAAGCATTTCCAGGTTTTTTGATTCAACTGTTGTACCGGATGCAGTTTCTGTTTGTGCAGACAGAGGATTTAATACTTTTTCATAAAGAGTCTTATGAATAAATTCCGGAATTTCAAACTGGTGAAGAGAAGCTTGCAGCTCAATTTGCTCAACGTCAGATAGAAAGCGCTCGTATTGTTGTGAATGAAGAATGCTTTCCCATCTCGCAGACTGAAAGCAAATCATTGAAAAAATGGCCGTAAGAGGAATAATCGCTGTTGCGAGGAATCCGGCGAAGATTTGCCAGGTTATCGAACGGGCAGGACCCTGACCGGTAAAACTCATTCTGAACCAGCTGATGAAAGCAAGTGTTGAAAGAATTATAAGCAGCGGAAAAAAGATGTACTTCAGAGGACTCCAGAGTATTGAGGCATGCTGAAGATGTTTTGCCGAAATTATCAATTGTGGCTCACTATCTGACGTAATTTCCCGGTCAATAACCCAGTCGCCATGAGTTTCCGAGTTGTCGAAAGCCATTTTAATAGCTGCCCGGGAAGTGCCAGAGGGTAATTCCGGACAAGAATTAATCAATGCGTTAAAATTGTTGTTCTCCAGTATTTCTGGCGGTTCCTTAAGTGAGATTCTTATGCTGCATGTACGATCAGTGAGGTATGATTCATCTTGTTCCGGCGATGTTTGAAAAGTGGAAATATCTGTATCGAAAAGCAATAAGAGTGCCCCTTTAATGTAATCCTTCTGCTGATTTTGCGAGAAGTGACCAGACATGCTTGTTGGTTGAAGGCTTTCTATTGCTCTCGGGAAAATTACCGGCTGCCAGTACAGCAGAAAACTGTTCGATGCCAGCGTAACAGAAGACAGCACACCACGGGAGTCTCTTGATATGGCATTTCCTGTCAGGTGCTTTCCGAGAAAATCTGTTACCGATGCCTCTGGACCAATATATCTGTTAAAAAGGATATGATATGAACTTAAGCAGGAATCAAGTAATATTGAAAGTTTCCGCCGGAAATCCTTCGGATTTTTTTCAGAATTATTTGGAAGAAAATCTGGAACTGTTGATCTATCAGTAAGTGATCGAAACATTACCAGTCTTGGAGTTATTCCCCATGATGAAATCTGCTGTTTTATCTGATTTTCAAAGCTAGTTATCAGGGTTTGTGATTGAGGCAGACTGTTTTCTCCAGATGATTTTCCGAGTTTCTGAACCAGTTTCTGCAATTTAATTTCAAGTGCATGTTTTTTACTGGATGGGTTTTTCAGGGTTTCAATATTAGCCTTGTTAAATTTGTGTGCTTCCGTAACCAGTGACTTTCGATATTCTCTCTCCCCGGAAAAAAAGCTCCAGAAGCAAATTCCAAAAGTTAATCCGAGAAACAGGAATCCAGTGAGAGATACCTGTTCGGCAGAAAAAGAACCGAAGAATAATGCAGATGAATTGAAAGAAGAATGCTTGTTTTCCTTTTGGGAAGAGGAGGAATCTGGTTTGGTATCGTCAAAAATCGAAGTAACTGGCGGAGGTGAGGAAAATACATAGTGCGACTCACTCTTGTCTGGTAATTTCTTCAATGAACCCCAATCGCTTCGAATGCTTTGTATTATTTCAGCAACGTTTTGATCCATGACAAGCGGGAAGATCGGATTAGCTTTACTTGCTGCCTCACATTCGGCGGCGATTCTGGGAGAATCTCCCAGAATGGACACATCAGTTCGTCCGGCACTTTCCCCGAGTTGTACAATCTGTACGTGCCCCAGGGAAATTCCAACACCGGTCTTATATTGAAACAGTCCAGCTGCAAGTCTTCGTGTATTTATAAGACGATTTTCTTCAATCATTGCCAGCCCGGCTTTGACTGCTTTTTCGACAACGATATCGCGGGTTACTGTTGTACAAGGAAAAACCGCTTCGATGGCATCTCCGATGAATTTGTCGATATCACCTTCCTGAGAGCGGATTATTCTTGACATGTTTTCAAAATGCTCATTCAGCAGTGAAATAATGTCTTGTACGGAGTATAATTCGCACATCGTTGTAAAGTTTCTGATATCGGACACAAGACTGACTGCTTCGATTCGTTCATCGGAAGAGGGAACGTTACGGGTCATTTCTGAAATCTTTTTCAGGGTTTGTTCAGAAACCAGCGACGCAAGTCTTTCACGTGCCTGTACGCCTTGAATCATATTGTTAAAGGATTTTCCCAGAAGACCTATTTCATCATCGCGGCAAAGTTGAATTCGCTGACTCAAATTCCCTTCACGCACTTTTTGAAGAGCTTCCCGGATTTCAAAAAGAGGTAGAATAATTCGCCGGGAAGTTAATATCAGAAGAACAATCACGCTTATAAAGCTTAAACAGACCAGAAAATTCATCTGGAAATTTTTCATTGAAAGTGCTTTGAGAATAGGCCGAAGATCAGCACTTCCTATCAGAATGATTCCGGGACGTTTTTTTGATGGAAATGCAATTTCAAGTCTTTTTGATTTCAAGTTGAGCTTATGAATAAAACCATTTCTAATTGAAGCTGACAAAGCCAATCTATGCATGCTGCGTGATTTTTTTTCTCTTACCAGAGGGGCAAGATAATCATAATTTCTCTGGTACACGGAAAAAGCAAAACGACGATATTGCTGGCGCCATAATTTTTGTGTTTCGGCGCAGAAAATCTTGTCAAACTGGTCTTCGAAACATGTCAGAAAATAGCCCGTTTGCGTTCTTTTGGCAGTCTCAAAGTAATCAATGAATTCCATCAGTGAGAAACTTCCGAAAGAAATCTGAATGAATTCGCCAGCCCAGATTGGCAGAAATACATGTTCTACGGGAAGTCCGACGAGAGTTTCGTAAGCTTTTTTCAGCGCCCGGTCCCATTCTGTTATCAGCGTCGAATCAGTTGCATTTTCAATTGATGAATTCCCGGAAATTTTGCGTAATGCCTCCAACTGTCCGACCCGGCTGAATTTTACAAATCCTTCGAGCGTATCTTGATTTGCATTGGAACTGTATGTGGCAAGTGTGTTTCCGTAAGGATCAACGAAAAACATGGATGCCCACGGAAACGAAGGTTTAATTGATTTTAAATGTGCAGCAGACAGAGAAAGAATTTCTGAATTCTTCAAACCATGGTTTTCAATCTGCCTGTGCAGCGATGGAAGTTTTTGAAGTTTTCGCAGGTGACTTTGATAGCGCCTGTAAGTTTTTCCAACCTGCTTATCAAAGACATTCAGAGCTTGTGTAAGCTCTTCTCTCAAATCCTGAATTTGTGTAAACTCAAGATTGTTCAGATAAAATCTTGTACAAAGAACGACCATGGTTATTGGCAAAGTTGCAACTGGAACGTAGAGAAATACAAATCTCCATTGAAGTGAAGAAAAAAAGCGTGAATCAGGTTTCCTCAAAAACAGTATTGCCAGTGCGGCAAAGAACAGGAAAAGTGCATTCAATATTTTTATCTTGAAAGGCATTGATAATTCAGGACTCTTCGGGGAAAGCAAAAACGCCAGATGTGAAGAACCGGTAATGACGCGGGTAAAAAGCATCCACTCGCCAATCGGCTGATTCCAGGGCAGAGGATGTTGTTCGAGTTCAGTAATCGGTTTTGGATTATTCCAGGAATCAATCCAGCTTGCCAACTCGGGATGGCGTGATATTTTCTGCGGAAAAATGCTGGGAACAGGCGTTTTATGAATTCTTAGATAACCAGTAAGGCAAGTTCCCCTGGATGCAAATTCTGAAGCAGTTTTGAGCGCAAACTTCTGCAGATTAATCTGGTCGGGAAAGAAAAGAAAAAAGCCACCCTGTTTTCCATTGCTGAATTTAAAAGACTCCCAGAGAAATATGTGATGTACATTTCGATAAATAACTCGTGTTGGAATTCCTTTGCGAATGGCGAGATTTTTTAATGGTATTACCGGACCAAAAAGAAATTCAATGAGCTTTTGCTGTGAAGAATCTATTTTCTTCTTTGCAAGAAAACCCTGAAGAAGCGCCTGAAATGCCATCGCAGCACCTCTGTTGCTCGTCACAGAGTTTTCGGGACGCATTAAGGTTTCAAAACTATCTGAATCATGCGTTTTTTGAGAGAACACCCAGGTTTCGTGTTCGGGAAAATCCTTCAGAGATTGTGTTCTTTCAAGATCTTTAAGGATCAGCGAATCTCTGGCATTGTTACTGAATGATGGTAGTTTTCCGGAAAATGTCTTTCTGAGTTTTCTGGCATGGCGGGCGGCATAGATATCGAAGGAACCTTCGAAAGATAGTGCTTCAAGTTTTTGTTTTACTTCTTCCTGAAATATGCCCTGCTGCTTTTCCTGATCAATCTGTTGTACATATCTCCACCCAAGGTTCAGAAGCAGGAGTGAAAGTAAGAGAAAAGCCAAACCTGTCCAGAAAGGGTGAGAACCGGATGCTTTATTTTCCAAGTGATAATTCCTGAGTCATATTAAGTGAATAAATAGCTTTAAATACTCATATTTCGAGCAAAGAATAACATAACGAATTCATTGTGTCAAAAATATCGTATCTACTCAATAAGAATACTCAAATATTCATCAAAGTAAAAATCCGTGTTATTCCGTGTTTAAAATTCAAGTTCGAAACTTAAAACCTTATCCGTTCGCTCGGCGACCCGCTGAAGCCAGCGCGTTCTATTTGTTTGTCACTTAAACGCTTGTACAACCCGAAAAAGATAACGCCGTGCTTACTTAAGAAGCACGGCGTTATCTTTATTTATATTGCAATGTTATTTTTTAGGCTGTCCCATAAAGGTCTTCAGAGCTGGATCGCCCATGAGGTGATAGACTTCCCAGTAATATTTTTTGCGAGTTGAACTTGATGCTTCAACTGCGAGGTTGCCGGCAGTCATGAAACCTGCATTTGTTGTGCCAGTTCCTTCAAACAGTACATCAAAAGCGCCTGGTCCGGTTGATTCTTTTGCCGGAGGAATGCCCTGTTCATTTGGTTTAACAATTGCGTGAACACCAACGCCCCACCAGAAATCTTCATCCCAGTAAGTGTTGTTCGAACCGCCAACGTATCCGATTGCGCCTGCATCTTTAGTTCTGAGCCATGCTTCGCCGAAACATGTTGCAACTTCAAATTTGTTGGTGAGACAGCAGTTGCCGACTACGAACGGATATTTTCCCTTGTTTCCGAGCTTTTCGATGTTGCTGATGGTAAAACTTGGATCTGCCCATGATGTTGAAGAACCGTGTGCGGTGTAATTAACGTATGATACGCCTTTGGCGACAGCAGCTACTATTGCGGTCTGATTCTGGTAGGAACCGGCAGAGAGGAATGTGCTGACGTTTTTAAAACCATTCTCCTGATTTATGTAATACTTGGTTGCATAATTAATGTGTGGCCAGCCGTGGCTTTTTGCCCAGCCTGAATCCCAGCCGGCAATCAGGACGACATCATCAAGAAATGATGGATCAGCAAACTGAGCCTTTTCATATTCCATGGTTTTTTCAATCTGAGGTATCAACTGAGCTGCGTTTTGAGCTGAGAAGCGGCCTGTAAGTATGTCAGGAAGTGTGTCTGATGCAGTTACTGCTGCATAATACAAATCAGTGATGTGGGTTCCGGTCTGTCCTTTAAATGCTGGAATATTTTCATGGTCGCCCACGAAAAGAACATAGCTGGGAGCTGGCATATCACTTGTTGGATTGTTGTACATATTGTGGATGTAGGTTTTCAGACCATTTTGAATTGCAGCGCCAGTTCCAAATTGATCGGTATAAACTACATGAACTTTGAAACCTTTCTGGGTTTTCCATTCAGCAAATGGAGCTATTTCATTTTTGAATGCCGGATCAGAAACGATTACATAACTCTGAGTGACATTTCTTTTATTGAATTGGAGAGCCTGAGGAACGGTGATCATTGAATCGAGCCAGGCAAAAGCCGGTGACCAGTAGGTTTCGAAGTTGGATTTTGTTTTTTCCATGTCTGCGCCGGTCATGACGATCTCAAATTCGATGTTGTTGTAAACCATAATCTTGTTTTCAACCGCATCATATTTGATCGGAGCAATTGTCAGAAGGGCAAGACGTGTATGTCTCATAACGCCTGATTCTTCGATGGAAGCTAGTTGCTGGCCATTGAATCCTTTGGAGATGTATGCAGATTTTTCATAGACAAAAGGAACTTCAGAACCATCTTTTGGTGCAGAAGGCTGTCTGGGGAAAATTTGTGTTTTGATGCCGTGATCGGCAAGATTATAAACTTTTGAATCATATCCCTTTACTTCGACTTTGAAGTCGGCGCCAAAAGGAATCTGAATAAGTTTCTGAATTACCGGCAGTTGTGGTGCTCCATAAGCGCCACCAAAGTAGAATTCAGGTGAATAAATGACTGTAAAAGGGCCTTTGGGAGTTTCAGCATCGTAATAATAAAGTTTATCAATTCCACAGTTCATGCGAATGGTCAGATTACTCTGGTCTGACATCTTTTCAGATACTATTCCAATACCATTGCTTTTGGCTTCAGGAAAATCAATCTGCTCTGCAAAAGCTGATCCACACAAAACAAAAACCACTGACAACACAACAAAAAACTTTTTCACAAACTTTCCCCCTTAACTTTACTCAATATTCCATAAATTCAGATTACCATAAATCACCAGATAATTACCATCATTAAACGATTTTCTGCTAAGCAGAACACGCTCAACGTACTACAACTAGAATACATTGTTCCTGCTGAAAAAGTCAAGAACTTATCGTCATTTCCTAGCAGACTCTATTTGGTTCCGTTTTGCTGCGTAACAGAGCATACTCTTGACATTTGTATGGAATGCGCATATACATGTTATAGAATTATTTGTTGAGGTTGACTATGCCCAAAAGAACAGCTAATCTTACTATTAATTCAGAACTGTTAATCATTGCCAGGAGCTTGAATATTAATATCTCATCAGTTCTGGAAGCAGCATTAACTGAGATTGTTAAGCAAAAAAAACGAGAGAAATGGCTTGAAGAGAATAAAGACGCAATCAATGTCTATAATGAGAAAATTGACGAATTTGGTCTTTTCAGTGATGAATTGAGAACGTTCACTAAAACCCAAACACTAAAGGAATTTTCTTTTGAATGCTATGGAGATGCTTATGAACGATGGAAATAAAGCCCTGCAGCTTGTAAATTTGATTGTTGATTCTGCGATTGATGGCCTTCCGAGATTTAAGTCGTCAGGTGAACTGGCGAATGATTACCTTGAAGATGCCAGTTACTCCTCTAACGACGCAAGAGTTTCTTCCCTTATTAACTGGGAAGCATCCAAAAATTTTTCGACTGGTTTTATTACCGGATTGGGTGGCCTTATGACTCTTCCTGCCTCAGTTCCTTCTTCCATACTTGCGTCCTGGGTGATTCAAGCGCGATTGGCGGGTGCTATTGCGGCCATCTATGGTCACGACCTGCATGGAGATACTGTCAGAACGCTAGTAGTCGCCAGCCTTTTGGGTGACGCTTTCAAAGAAGTGCTGAAAGAAAGCGGCGTTAGATATACAATCATGTATACATCAAGAGCTATCATGTCTATTCCGAACACTCTTCTGCTGAGTATTAACCAGAAAGTTGGTTTTATTCTATTGTCCAAGTTTGGAAATCAGGGATTGATAAACCTTTTTCGTTTTATTCCGGTAGCAGGTGGCGTGTTTGCTGGAACTCTTGATGCTTCAGCCTGTAAAGCAGTTGGTCTTACTGCCAAATCTCTTTTCAGACGAAAAAGCCTTCTGGAGAATCTGCATCTTAGTTAAAGGCACAACTACATTTACCGCGGCTCTTGGTGCTGCATTGCTTTTCATGATTCAGCCCTGGGTCGGAAAAGTAATGCTTCCTTTTTCCGGAGGCAGCTTCATGACTTGGGCAGTCACGCTGGCTTTCTTTCAGGCAGCGCTTCTTGCCGGATATCTTCTGACTCATTTGCTTTCCGGACATTGCATCAATCGCGTTTACGCAGCCTTGTACAGCGCAATTGCTCTATTTGCAGCAACCTCATTGCCAGCAGATTTGCTGAGTTGTCTGCCGAAGGAATATTCTTCTCCTCATGGTCCTGTCGATCAATTCTGGCTTCTTATCAGACTGACAGGAATCCCCGTCATCGCACTCGCAACAACGAGTGTTACGCTGCAATCATGGTGGACACGTGAACATTCGTTTGAAGAATCTCCGTGGCATCTTTATTCAGCATCAAATGCCGGCTCAATTGCCGGTCTCATTTTGTACTGTCTTGCCTTTGAGGTCTTTCTTCCGGCAACAACAATCTGGCAAATCTGGCGTTATGGTGTTTATCTGTGGGCAGTGCTCATGATTGCATGCGCTCCATGGAATCTCGGAAAACAGACAACGAACGCACCGGTTGCATCTGATGTTTCAAAAACAGAATCATGGTTTCACTGGGAATGGTTCATTCCTGCAATGGCGGGAACGGTTACTCTTTCGGCTGTAACAAACGCTCTGACGCTTGATGTTCCGCCTGTGCCGCAGCTTTGGGTAGTGCCATTGATTATCTATCTTGTAAGCTACATTCTTGTCTTTCGTCCGGGCGCAATAGATCTTTTCAGATGGATATCCGGGGCCGGCTATTTAATTGCCTTTGCCACGGTAGCAACACTTTTGATTCACTGGCAGATAAATCTGGGTGCAATTCTGCAGTCTTTATTACTTCTTATGACCCTTTTTGTACTAAATGTTTTAGCTCACGGGGCGCTTATCTGGCGTCTTCCTGAAAATCCGGCGCAGCTAACAGGCTTCTACTTAACTCTTGCTGCCGGAGGCGTTGCAGGATCTTCATTTGTTGCTTTCTGTGCGCCCCTTTTGTTTCATGGAATGGGTGAGCTTCCGCTGGCAATTATTCTCACTGCATGCGCTGTCTGGAACAGGCCACCCTGGCGCTTGAAAAGCACAGAACAGGCAATTTTCAGGAAAGCAGTTAACATAGTGTTATTGTTTGGTCTGATTCCATGGGGATTACTTCACTTCCTGCCGGACTTTCCCAGATTGCTTTTTATAAATGTTATTGCAATGATATTCTATGTTTTCATTCTGATGCTTGAAGCTTCAATGATTGGTGGAAATCAGGTTTTGATTTTCACGATAATCGCATTATGCCTGTGGGCTCATGATTTCATTGCTACTCCAGGTTCGCGGGTCGCAGTACTGCGTACATATTACGGAATATACCGAATCTATGATCTTGATGGAATTCGATATTTTCGTGTCGGTTCGACGTTTCATGGCCATGAATCGCTTAAAGGCCCAGATAAAGGAAGACCGCTGTTTTATTATCATCCGCAGACTCCTATTGGCAGGTTTTTTAACCGAACTTCCCCGACCTGGAAAAATGCTGCAATTGTAGGTCTTGGCGCTGGTGTTCTTGCCGGCTGGGCTCAAAAAGGTCAGCATATTGATTTCTTCGAACTTGATCCGGCGGTTGTTGAAATTGCCAGGCGATATTTTACATATATTGCATCCTCACCAGCAGAAATACGCTTTTTTACAGGTGATGGAAGGCTCACTCTTCGAAATCAGCCAGATGCGGTTTATGATCTGCTGATGCTGGATGTTTTCAGCAGCGATGCTGTTCCAGTGCATCTCATGACGCGGGAAGCACTCTCTGAATATCGCAGGCTGATGCATTCGGATGGCCTGATTCTTTTCCATGTTTCGAATACAACATTCAATCTGGCACCGCTTGTACACGCAGCAGCAAAAGATCTCGGACTTGAGAGCAGACAAATTCAGAATCCTGCCGAATCAATAGAACGTGCCGCAACAACGCGCTGGGTAGCCGTTGGATCGCTCTCCGCAATAAATCGCCATCTTTCCGGACTCTCTGGCTGGAATCCTGCATCGAAAACATTTCCAAAAACACCATGGACAGACAGCTACTCAAGCCTTCTTTCCGCCTGGCCTCCCGATCTCAGCATGTTTGTCGTTCCCACATCATCTGAAAGCTTGAATATTAAGCACAGATAAACCTCCTCAGTATTTTAATTGCTTTAATTTTATTTAGGATACATGAAGTTCTTGTCTATCCAGCAGATTTAAAAATAACGGGATCAAGCAGAGACGCGGAGAAAAATAGTCGGGAAGAATTATGATTTATTTTGTTTGTAACAATTTACTATTTTTCAGGGTAAGTTATTGTTAAAGATTACAAAAAAATAACAAGGAGAAAAAATGTGAAACAGTTTATAATAATTTTGTGTGTCGTTGCTCTGATGAGCCCCTCTTCGTTATATGCAAACCCGTTTTCTGAAGAAAACAATGATGTTTCTATCAAGTATGAAGGCGTAAGCGTCATTGAAGTGGGTGTCGGAAACAAAGTTCCCATCGACGAATTCATTATAAGTCTTATGGAACCAGGTCTTAGCAAGAGCGATAAAGATAAGCGTGTCATTGAATACGCATCCCGAATAAAAAATACCCCATATAAATGGAGTGTTAAACCGAAGTTCCCTTGGAATAAAACTCAAGATTTGCCGACGCAAGCTGGCGACATCATAAAGTTGTCAAAATTAGCAAGTAATGTGACTACCCGGGATGCGATTTTGAAAAATATGCTAGACATCCCATTTTACAATGATGACATTTTTGCGGGTTATGTGAAACAAGTTGCCTCTCCTAATCTTAGAGACGAATTCATTCTTTCGCATAGACCTGGTAGCGTAGATGGTGCCATCATGCTTTCCAAATTAGCTGTTGATCCGAAAAACAAGGACAAAGTTTTAATGAGTTTTGTCGAAAAAACCTGCAATTGGAACTATAATGTCGAATTGGCAAAAAATGCCAATACAAGTGATGGAAAAGATGCTATTCTTTTTATAGCTCCGGCTTGCGATTCAGATGAGGTAATTGAAGTTGCAAAACAAATGAGTAATTCAATAAACAGTGACAAGTTTTTGTTAAAAAGGGCGCTGTGGTTCCACAATATCATAGTCAGCAAGGACATTCGCGAAAATTACATTAAATTCAATTTTAAGGAAGTTGCGGATGCTGCAACCGATCCTGAAATTAAGGCTAAAATTCTCGCCTTTCAGAAATAATTGACAAACAATAATCTACATTTATTGCGGACCTTGGTGCAAGTTTGCTTTTCATGATTCAGCCCTGGGTTGGAAAAAAGCTGCTTCCGTTTTCTGGAGGCAGCTTTTTGACGTAGGCAGTCACGCAGGCTTTCTCTCAGGCAGCGCTTCTTGCAGGATATCTTCTGACTAATTCAGATGCGGTATACGAAATGATACTGGTGTCTTCAGCACCTACGCTGCTCTGGTGCATCTCATGACACGGGAAGCACTCTCTGAATACGCCTGGCTGATGCGTTCTGCTGGCCTGATTCTTTTTCATGTTTCGATTACAATATTTAATCTGGGACCGCTTGTACACGCAGAAGCAAAAGATCTCGGACTTGAAAGAAGGCAATTTCAGAATCCTGCATCAGAAACAGTTTCGAAATCACCATGGACAGACAACTACTCAAGCCTTCTTTCCGCCCGTCCTTCCTATCTCAGCATGTTTGTAGTTCCAACATCACTCGAAAGCGCAATCATTCAGCTTTGAGAATTCAATGCAATTTCTCATAATTTCATTTATATTCTTGTAACAATTAAATGATTTATCAGGTAAGCCTAATTAAGAGCTGAAAATAAATCTGAAGGAGAATGGTTATGAGTAAAATAGCAGCAAGATTATCAGTATTGGTCATTTTGGTTTCGTTGGCAATGATTGGACACGTTAGCGCTAATCCGTTTGATGAAAATAATTCCTTGAAAGTTGCAGCTTCCGTAAACGATGTTATTGAGCTGGCAAATGCAAGTCCGAAAAACAGAGATGAGCTTCTCAAATCGGGTGTGAAACATTCAAAATCGCCGCTTGAGGTTATTAAATTGGCTGATAGCGCTAAAAGTAAAGAAACTGTAAATATCATTCTGAACAATATATATGTTAAGGGAAATAAGATTTATATCAAAAGCACTGGTAAATCAAGTGTAATCTATTTGGAAGACTTAATTTCTCTGGCTGAAAGTTGTTCGAACTGGTACGTTCGCGATAGTCTTCTGAAAAAAGGGATCCCATTAACTGCAAATATTCCTGATTACATAACTCTTGCCAGGAGTTGTCAGAATAAAGAAATTGCTGATGAAATCCTGATGGCTGGAATTAAGAAAGCAAGAGGTCCGTACGAATTTATCCAGTTGGCAGAGAAGTGTGAATCTCTAAAAAATCATGACAGGATTATATACGCTGGTGCTACGTCTGTGAGTAATCTCAGCGAAGTCACAATGCTTGTAAACGCAGCACATTACCCTAAAGTTAAGGCAAAGATTGCTGCAATCGGCTCCAGTAAATTTTAAGAGTTGAACCCGAGTTCCCCCCTGATAGTAAAATTAAAAAACGCCTCAGTGGTTTATTGAGGCGTTTTTTAATTGCTTTTATTCAGACTTAGTACAGCAAACCTTAATGAAGATGTCATTTCGACCGAAGGGAGAAATCTCGCTGTTATTAGATCTCTCACATTTGTTAGAGATGACAGTTTACCATTAAGTCAAGGCAAAAATTGCTGCAAATTGGCTCCAGTAAGTTTTAAAGCTGAACCTGGGTTCCCCCCTGACAGTGAAATAGCTTATAAATTTTTTATGCTTCCTAAAAATCACGCATTGTCATAAACATCTTTTAGTTTGATTTCCTTTTGGAAAAATAACTATAATAAAGATCGAACAATTCTCTTCGTAAAATGGAAATGAAAGGTTGGCCATGAAAAAAATCCGTCTGTTCGCTTTCATCATTCTTTCATTGATGTTTGGAATGCTGGCTTATGCTGAAGATATTTTGCAGACCAGTTTTTCGAAAGAATTAACGGCATCTTGTTCTGTGGTTTCCTTTTTTCAACGTAATGAACTTCCCCCTGCTGATGCTGCTATAATCGCGTTAGGCTTTGATGGAAGAAATGCGACTTCCGGGCCAAGTCTGGAACGGTTCGCGCAAAAATTGTCCGAATCTTTAGGGCGGAAAGTGATCACTTTTAAGGGTTTTGTAAAACATGGCTACCTTTCCAAAGACGAGAATTGGTGGAAGATATCACCGGAAGAATCCACAAAGAATGTCGAAGTTGCCGTAAGAAATGCAGTTGATAAATTTCCGCAGAAAAAAATTCTTGCGTTTAATCTTGATGGTTTTGATCCAGCTAAACTGATCGACAAAAACGGGGAACCATTATTTTCCTTTACAAACTTTGAGGTAAGGCTTGTTTGCGGTGATTCCAAATTGTTTCGCGCTACAGCATGGTACCTTCATGAAACTGAGCTTACTCAGGAAGAAGTAAGGCAATATTTTGGCAGATATTTCACGATTCAAACAACAGGCCGCCGCCAGCTTCGAGTTGCGCTTTATCCCTATGTTCCCCAAAGTGCAGAAATGTACTGGAAACTTGAGACTGAATTCGAAGATTTGCATCCTGATATTGATCTTCGCTACGTCGAATTGGGAGTTGAATATTACAGCGGACAACTTCTTGAAGCCGTAAGAACCAGTCGAGCTGATGTTTTTGAAGTTGACACAATATTTCTTCGCGATTTGGTAGATGAAAAATTGATCCAGGAACTTCCGGCTGATGTTCTTTCTCCAAAGGATACGTTTCTTCAATTTGCGTGCGACTCTTCAATGATTGATGGAAAAATTTATGGCGTTCCGCACTGGCTTTGCGGAGACTTGATTTTCTTCAGAAAAGACGATCCAGACCATGAAAAGTTTGAAAAACTGACTTCATTAAATGGCCTGGAACTCATCATCGGAAATTCGCCTTCAAAAGGGCAGGGCCTACTCGCCAATATGAAGGGACGAAGCACAATTGGTGGAAAATACCTTGACGCAATGCTTGATATTTATCAAACTCCGGACAAAACACTGAAACACGTATTTTGCCCAACGCCTGATGTACTGGCAATCAATTCACTAAAACGTCTGAGCGCTCTTCGAACGGGTGATGACAATTCAGACAAGTGTAACGCAAAACATTTCGCGCATCGAAAATCACGCGCTTTGCTGGGATACTCGGAACACATGTACTATGTTGTTGATGAATTTATCAATGGAATAAGCTCAGACGAAGCCGCCGTTGGATCTTTTTCTTTTGTCTTTAACGACACAAAACAAATTAACGAACCTGTTGGCGCCTGGGATATTGATGTTGTTTCTGCTCCAATGGCAGATAATGGTTCGAAACCATTGGCGCGGGTTGACGCTCTCACAATACGTTCTGGAGTAGATTCGGCGAAACGCAGGGACGCTCTTGAACTGATCAGTTTTTTCAATTCAGAGAAATTCACCGCAAAGCTTCTGATTCCGGAATTTGGAAATGCCCCTCGCTACCTGCTTCCGGCGAGAAACAGTCTTTACACCAATCCCGATCTTTTGCGTGCCGCGCCTTTATACTCAAAGTTTCATGAAATAATGAAACATTCAATTACACTTTCCGCTTCCAAACTTTGTGAAAAGATAAGAACAATAAGTAAGTATTTCCGGTAAAGCAAAACCTCTATATTCCTATATTGTTGAGTTGTATGACCCTTTGTTAATCCGCCTTCCCAAAATTTGAAATGGATTGAGACACCTGCTCAATTGCAGGAATATTTTTCCAAAAATAATTATGCAGAGTATTTGAATAGTGAATTGGAAAATATAGATTTTTCGGGGCTGATAAACAAAATAGTTAACTCTCAGGTTTTGATAAACCTTTACAAGGGCCCAAAGTGCTTCATCAGCTTCTTCTTTTGCCTTTTAAATTGCATAATCGGTAGCTTTATCAACAGCGCCTGCAACTTTTCGGGCCTTCTCTTTCATTTTTTCGACTAAGCGAACACGAGCATCATGAATACGTTTCTGAAGGATATAAATATTCTTGATTCCTTCTCTGATTTCAAGAATTATTGAAGTGATATGCACAACAACTGACAACTCAGAAAATGAAGAACCCCCTTCTTATAGTATCAGTAAAAGCCTCATCAAAACAATTACGTTCTACATAAAAACAAGGCACAGCTTTATTAAAAATCATAAAGTGTGCCTTGTTGTAACATTCAATTAGAAAACTTTAAACCTTTCACATACAGACTATTTTGCTGGTTTTACCGACATATCTTTCAAGAAGATTATTACAGAAGGAGTTTCATTTGGATTTATGGGGTTTTCAACAACCCAAAAATTTGCTTCAACCGTAATTATAAAACCATCCTTAACTTCACCATTGGACTTACGATATTTCATCATATTCCTGCGCACCTCGGTATCCTCCCATATTTCTGCCGGCAGTTCTTTTGCATTGCTATTCAAATAGGCCAAAAGATGCGGATACTTTTTTTCAGTATTTTCATTAATGTTACAGTTTACTATTTCCAGTATGACAGATTTGACAACCCGACTTTTAATAAAGAAAAGATCCTTTATTTTTCCTCCTTCAATTGCCATCTTTTCTACTGCTGTCATTGCTAGAACTTTGGCTGTGAGTTTTCCGGATATAAACGGCGTTTTGGGAACTTCGTATGAGCTGGCAGGTGAAAGAATAAGACTAGAGAACAGCAATACAAGTAAGAAACAGAATTTCTTCATAATAATGCTCCTTAATTAAATTTAACGATATTGATTTTTCAAAAGCTTTTAACATAAAATCTGACACAAACTGGTGCTACTCAACAATTACTTGTTTTAACATAAAATTCTCCTTTCGGATTTTTTTGCTATCTAACTTTACTTACCTTGAAAAACATTGAATTGTTACAAAAATAAAGTGATTCCGGGCGACAAGAATTTTTCACCTTCTTGACAAGATCATCGATTGACGGATAAGATATAAAATATGTTTGCGATTTTCCGGGAAAGGATTTTTGTAATGAAGCGCAGAAATTTAAAGTTCATAGTAATTTTGACGCTGTTTTTCGCTGCCCAATTTACCACAATGCCTTTGATGGCTGCTGACCCGACCGGCGCGTATTTAAAGGAACTTAAAGTAAAGAAGCCGGGCGCGGGTAAAGTCGCAACCGAGCAGATTGCACAAATTCTTTTGAAAGTTCCGGTCAGCGATTTCATGGAAGTTGTATGGCCCTTTGTTAATCCGCCTTCCCAAAATTTGAAATGGATTGAGACACCTGCTCAATTGCAGGAATATTTTTCCAAAAATAATTATGCAGAGTATTTGAAAAGTGAATTGGAATATATAGATTTTTCGGGCTTGATAAACAAAAGCCGCATTATTCCTTGTCCGATATACAATAAAGCACGAATAATTCAAGCCGGTGGCGGTTTTGTCATGTACAATCGTCACGTTTTCGCCGAAGGTTATTATCGCTCAAAATTCAATGGCGATATAAGAAACACGGATAACTTTTACTACTTAACAAAGAATCAGCCATGGTTTGAATGGACTGGCAAATCATATACTCTTCGAAAAGGGCAAACTCTCAGTGCAATGTTGAGATACTGCGCCGCCAAAAATGGTGACGTGACACTTTACAGAGGCGCGCATCCTGAAGAGTTTGATAGATTCATGAAACTTCGGGAAGCTGGGAAATCTTTGAAATACAAGGCAAAACCAGTTTTGAAGAGAGCGACAAAGTGCCCTGATGTATTTTTCCTGACTCCAGACAAGTTGAAAGCCTTTACCTGGAACAAGGGAATCGTCGAAAAAATCACGATTCCAGCTTCTGTCTGGCAGAAATGGAATGATGATTCAGGTGTTTACATTGGCATCGAATACGATTATCTTGAAATAGCCTTTTATAGAGATCCTGCGCTGTCTTTTCTTACCGCTCATGTCGAAAAGCTTTCAGAAGAAGAAATGACAGCTCTTCAAAGGGAATCTGAAGCAAAGCAACCCCCGGCTGGCGAAGGCAATGTCGACAACCCTGACCAGTAACCGGTACCGCGAATTAGAATAGAGCGCGGATTAGCTTTGATTGTTGAAATGGATATCTTTGGTAGACAATTCCGACTTCGCAGATTATAATTGCAAAACAATGTATATAAAAAGAGAAATGAGTAAATTCATCATTGGTCTTGCGAAGCACTTTCCTGCTGTGGTTTTAACAGGTGCAAGGCAAGTAGGGAAAACGACTCTTTTGCGAAACGCTTTTCCTTCACACAACTATGTTTCGCTTGATCTTCCAAGTACTGCAGAAAGTGCTGAAACGGAATCAGAGGCTTTTCTGAAAAGATATCCCGCACCGCTCATTATTGACGAAATCCAATATGCACCAAAGTTATTTCGACATCTGAAAAGAGCGATTGACGCCAATCGTCACGCCATGGGGCAATTCATTCTTACGGGTTCGCAGAAATTCGAGCTCATGAAAGAAGTTTCCGACAGTTTGGCAGGACGCGTAGCAGTAGTTGAGCTGGAAGGTTTGTCACTGAATGAAGTGGGACTCAGCAAATTCCCTTTGGAACATCAGATTGTACGAGGAGCTTTTCCTGAATTATGGCGAGCTATAGATATCCCTGAGACTGCTTTTTATTCTTCTTATCTTGCGACATATCTTGAAAGAGATGTCCGGCAAATTCTCGGGGTTACGAATTTGCGTGATTTTGAAAGGTTCATAAGAGCATGTGCTGCACGCAATGGTCAGTTACTTGATAAAACATCACTTGGCTGTGATGTGGGAGTGAGTTCAAAAGCGGTGGCATCATGGTTGAGCGTTTTGCAGGCTTCAAATCAAATTGTATTACTTGAACCATGGTTTGCAAATTTCGGCAAACGTCTCGTGAAAACTCCCAAGCTGTATTTCTGCGATACCGGGCTTCTTTGTTTTCTTCTTGGAATAACCGGAAATGAAATTTTGCGTTCCCCTTTTACAGGATCAATCTGGGAGACTCTCGTATTTGCTGAAATGCGCAAATCAATTGCTCTCAGCATGGTACCAAAATCGCTCTGGTTTTACCGTGATTCTCAGGGGAAAGAGGTCGATTTTCTCTGTCTCGGAGGCAATCACACCTTGCTGATCGAGTGTAAATGGAAAGAATCAGCAGACAAAAGCGATGCCCACTGGATGAACGACGTCGTTCGAATAGCTTCTGAAAAAAATATTCCCGAATTCGCACACTGGAAATCCTTCGTCGTCTGCCGAACTTCCGAACCCTATTCCCTTGGCACCGGAACAAGAGCAATTCCCCTGTCCGAACTCAGTTCCATCTTCAGACAATAAATTGCGAACGCATTGCGTTCGCAATTTATTTGTAGTCTGCCGAACTCCGGAATTCAACTGCTGGGAGAGACAACTCCCTTAGTTTTCAAGAGCGTTTTGGGCAGACTGCACTGCATCAAGTTGAATTCTATGCTCATTAATTTCATTCTCCAGAATCCTTTGCTGCGAGAGGAGCCTTTGAATTCTTTGATCCTCTTCAGCTATTGCTTCCGCGCGAAGACGTCTCAATTCCTCTTTGATTTCAGTAATTATGTGTAATTTTTCCTTTACCTTATTCGCCACTAATTTTGCCACTTTTTTCGCCGTATAGTAGTCAACTCTCAGATTTTCATAAGCCTTTACAAGGGCCAAAAGTGCTTCATCAGCTTCTTCTTTCGCCTTTTCAATTGCATAATCGGTAGCTTTATCAACAGCGCCTGCAACTTTTCGGGCCTTCTCTTTCGTTTTTTCGACTAAGCGAACACGAGCATCATGAATACGTTTCTGAAGGATATAAATATTCTTGATTCCTTCTCTGATTTCAAGAATTGAAAGGTCTTTTACCGCTTCTTTCATGATACTTGCCCCTTGGAGAAAAGACCTCACGTATTGAAGACGTGTTTCATGCAGAAGATTCGGGACACCAGCAGTTTTTAAATCGTCCTGATAGATTTTTTCGGGGTCAAGATTCGTTTCCGATAAAGGGGCTGAATTGTCCGTCACAACAGGCATATTTTGCGAATTCTGATTAGTGTTGTCTGGAATTTCCAGTTTCCAGCCACTCATTATCAAATTCGGGTTGTTTCGAAGCGAAGGATACTTATTTTTGTTGAGCTCAATGATCTGTTGAAATTTAGTACCACTTCCAAGATATTTCCTTGCGAGTTTCCAAAGGGAATCGCCTGAGCCTACTACGTGAAATTTTTTAGGGGTCAGTAACGAGTTTTTTGTAACAGATGATTTCATTGCATTTAGCTTTACAGCCTGATCTTCCTCAAACGGACCTGCATGTGCAACGTTAACCAGAGAAATATGTATTACAAACACAAAGAGAGCACTTAATATTTGTTTAAACATAAAATTCTCCTTTCGGATTCTTTTTGCTATCTAACTATAATTACCTTGATATTCATTGAATTGTTACAAAAAATTTGGCAAATCTTAAAAAAGTTCATTTCTGCTCAAGAATTTCTACCATGTCATTTCGACCGAAGCGAGAATGCTCGCTTTTATTAGATCTCTCACATTCGCTCGAGATAACAGCTTACCCAAAAGTTAACACGCAAATTAGTCCCCTTTATTGGAATTTGCTGTGTTCAGGAGTAGAGTGAAAAATTATTGTTGAATTTTTTTGTAACATTGGGCTACACCAAAGGCAAACAGTTGATCGGCAAATCAAGAAGTCCGGATTTAGAATTGGAAGCTGTTTATCAGGGTGCTGAAGATTACATTAAATAGTTTATAGCCTGCTCAAATTGCAATTTTGAGCAGGCTATAAACTTGTCGTCCCTGTTAAGTAACGTCTATTTGACGGTATTAGACCGGGAAATAGAAAGAAAAGTTTTTAATTCGTAAGCAACTTTTGAGAATTGACTGCTGCGAGTCCTTCTGAAAAGGGCAAAGCGAAGACATAACGTGGCGGTATTTTCCATTCTCCGTTTGCATTGATAAATCCGAATTTCCCCCAGGTCATTGCTGGACAGAGATTTTCAGAAAATCTGATATCTATGAGCCAGAATGCAGGAGGACAGATTGTTTTTCCCAGGTTGTCGATCAGACCATATCCCGGGAAATAAAGTCTGTCTTTTCTTATGACGCCGCGATTTTCACTGAAATTCGGAACTCCGTAAACAGGGGGAACAGTGGCAATATGTTTTCCATCGATATCAATTATCTCTGCAACATAATTATCCCTTTTGGAGGAATTTTCCAATTCCTGTCCCCAGGCAACCTTGTTGACAAAGCGGTTTGAATTCAAATGGTATTTGCATGGAATGTTTTTTCAAGTACTGTCGTAGATTTTTCCATCGAGAATTGCCCGGTTGAAAGCAAATTCATTTACAATATCCGAAGAAAAAAAGCTGCGATTGTCAGCCGGAACGGAGAAGATTCGTTTTCCAGTCTTGTCGATACAATGCTAGGTATGCTTTTCAGAAGAGGTCGGTCTGTCCGTTCCGGTTTTGACAATGGCAAACCCGTTAGAAAAAGGTGCCACTGCTGAATACTGGCATGGAATAACTTCCTCGCCCTGAGGGTTAATATAACCCCAGGTGTCATTTTTTATAACAGGAGCCATTCCATCAGAAAAAGTTCTTGTATCAGAATATTTCCCTTCCAGAATTATTCTACCTGTTTTATCTACAAAAGCGCTTGCAAGGTCACTGTTTTTGTCACGAAATTTTACAGCAGCCAGACCACTCGAAAATACAGATAATTTATAGAACTTTGCTTCAAGAATTATCTTTCCGGTGCGATCCATTGCTCCCCACAGGTAATTTTTGCCATTAATAACTCCAAATGCTGCCAATCCATCAGAAAATTTTCCAACAGCAGAGAACTTTGTTGGAATGACTATTTTCCCGGAAGGATCAATGAACCCCCATTTCCCCACCGTAGGATTAATAAAGAGTTTAAGGAATGCAAAGCCTGTATATTTCCGTAAAACAGGCGAAAACATCATTGCCGTTGTAATGAAAATCCCGATAATTCCGATCAGAAGAATCAAAAATCGAAACAAGTTTTTCATGAAGTATCCTTTTTGTAGGGATTTCGTATTTAAATTGTAAAACTTGGTCTGTGTTTAAGTGCAGGTTCAGGAGGAATATAAGTTTGCATGCATCAATAAGCTTGAAGTTCCGTCAGTTCATGGATCTTTTTGCAAAAGTAGCAAAAACTGGGTGAATTGTTGTTTTCAACGATCATGTGAGGGGAAATTTCCTTTGCCCATTTTGTTTTCTCTGCTCCAATTGCTTGCCAGCCTTTTTTTATCAGTGCAGGGGCACCACCCTTGTAAACCGCATCAGCAAGCTTTTCCCAGGTTCCACAAATGCTGTCATTTTCATAGGTTTCCAGAACAGCGTCTCTGGCCTCTGGATAAGCTTTTCGAATTGCTTTCAAGTCACCCATGAACCATGCTTCACCTTCTTCAATTGCAATGCAAAAGCGAGTTTCTGGTCTGTGTTCACAGTTGTTCAGAATCGTGTTCAATTCATGCAAAAATATCTCAAGAGACTTGTCATCAAGGTCACATACAAGTATAACCGCAGCTCGAAAATCCTCTGGATAATTCTTGAAGGTTTTCCCGTAACCTTTCAACAGTTTGGGAAGATTTTCAAGTAAAATACGGTTTTTTGCATTCTGAGGGTCTTTCATATTACCAGGAAGATGCCCGATGCCTTTGTATGGATGGATTTTAAAGGTATGTTCAAAACCAATAATCTTCGGAAGCAGAATTTCCAGGGCCGTTCTGCCGGATTGGTCTTCAACCAGGATTTCGAAGTGCATAAAGTTACCTCGCGTCCAGATAATCGCTAAACCAGAGACCGCCCAGGGGAAGTCCCTCATCGACCATATTTTTTACGATTGGATCATCGCTGGCTCGCTTGATGGTGGAAAAACCGTCTTCCCCTTTTTCCAGTATCCAGACTTCTTCTGGTGACAGGGCATCGACGAAATAAGGCTGATGAGTAGTAATGAATACCTGAGAACCGCCTTTTTGTCCGGTGGCATGCAAGCGGAATTCCGTTGCAAGAGAGTCTAATAGTTTATGATAAAGGCCGTTTTCTGGTTCTTCTATGCAAAAAAATGGTGGAGGCGATGGGTCTTCAAGAAGCAGGAGATATGCAAAAACTTTCAATGTGCCATCAGACATTTGCTGTGAATAGAATGGGTCTTTGAAACCTTTGTCATTAAAGCGCAATAACAGGCGACCATCTGCAGTCTTTGATGTATCTATTTTTTGGATGCCGGGAATTTTTTCGGCAATGCGGTCAAGGATTGACTGAAACTTTTTCGGATGCTCGCGCTCCATATATTGTACAACATTGCCAAGATTGTCGCCATGAATATTCAGATGTTTCTGTGGACCGGCCATCGGTAGACTGCGTGCAGCGTCTGGAGCAAAGTAACTCAGGTACCATCCTTCGATGAAGCGTCTGAAGGCAGAAATGCGAGGGTGTTGCTTAAGTGAACCCAGTGTCGCAATGCCAAGTTTTCTCGGATCATCAAGCTCCACAATTTCAATTTTATCACTTTCTTCTTTGTCTTTATCTTCAATAGATTTTAAAAATTCCAAAATGTTGAGAGAATCTTTTTCTTCATTGATTTCACTGCCGTCCAACTCTCCCTTCCATGCTGCACCCTTTCCGTCATTTAAAATAAGGAAAGAAAATGGCCAGCCATGGTTCTGACCTTTCCGACGCTGTCTGAGTCTCTCTCGCTGAACGTATGGACGCCCACCGGAATCAATATTAACTGCCAATTCAAAGGTAATTGGTCTCGCATTGCGATCTTCCTTGTAATAGACCTCAAACTCAATAGCATCTTGTACACCCTGAGAAATAATGCGCTGGAAACCGCCACGACCACGCAGATCACAGGCTTCTTCCACGCCCGATCTCAGACAGTCCGCCAAAAAACCAAAAGCATCAAACAGGGAACTCTTTCCAGCCCCATTTTTGCCAATAACAGTAGTCATTGGCGATAATGGTTCAGCATTCTGCATATTCCAAAGCTTCCCAAGCGTAACATCCTTCAAAGCCCGAAAATTCTTAATTCTTATTCCCTGTATGAGCGCCATATTACCCTCCAAGCAATTGCCAGTCTGTTGCGAAGATTATAGCCAAGTATTTATCAGCAATTATCTCATGTTTCAATAATGATCTTAAAGCCGAACCCTTGTTTGAATATTTGTCCGAATTTCATTGTACAACTCAATATCTTTTTCATGTTCAAACATGACTGAAATACAATAGTCCTGAACCTTGTTTTTGTCAGGAATCCATTTGTTGAAATTCAGCAAAATAAGAGATATTGGTGTTGATGGAATTCTTTTGGGCTGACGTTTGTATTCTACCCATGCTTTTTGATGACAACCTGCTTTTCTTATATTTGCTCCTGGAAATAAGTCAATTTCATATTTCATTAGATCCTCATCTGCCTCAACTTCTTCCTGTTCGTTGAATAAGCCGTATTTTTCCAGTAGTAGTTGTGGATCTTTTGAGTGAAAGAGATGAAATTCCATCCGGTTTCCAAGATAACTGTCTCCACGAGTAAGACGAGTTTCAGGTGTAAAGGTAAGAACAACGGTAATTTTCTTTCTGCCCTTTTCTAAAAAGAAAATATCGGGAAGATTGATGGAGTAAACCTTTACTTGATTTAACGCTATTTTTCCTTCATCCCAAAGAACAACTCTGTTGTTGTAGGAATTTATTGCTTTTTCAAAGTTACTCAATCCATAGCCGCAAACTTTCAGATTACTTAGTTCAGGTGCTTTGGAAGTTTTATAAAAGCCTTTACTTGCTACAAAAGGAAAATCTGCACCAATTAGCAGCATGTTTTTAATAAAATTACCTGAGCCTTGCGGAAAACGATTTGCAATTCTACTGGCAAGATGGGCTACCTTGGGTGCGGAAAAACTTGTCCCGCAAGCTAATTGGACAATATTCCCCGTTGTATGATTATTTAACAGGGGAAGTTTTCCACCTCTATCTTCGATGACTCGGTTATGCTGGTTGTACAATATCAAATTTCCGCCATATTCGACAAGTTCAGGCTTGATCATACCATTAATGCCGAATCCAGTTCTGGTAAATGGTGAAGGCTGACCTTCACCCGCGACGGCAGTTTTTATTTGCTCAGAACCGTATTTTTCCTGCTGGGATCTAATTTTTCCTGCAATTGATCCAACAGTAAGAGCAAGTGAGGAAGTGGCAGGATTAATAATTTTGAAATCAGGATGGTCTGTTAAATATTTAGGGTAATTTGAAGTAATTTCTTCAATGGAGTCATAGATCTGAGTGGGCTGTTGATTGCCAGTTGAAACAACAAAAATTACATTCGGAAATTTATACGCCAGTTCATCTATTAATGCTGCAAGGGGAAGTTGCCTGTAATAGTCTTTGTGCCAGATTTCCCTGGAATTCCCAAGTGAAATATTTACGACTCTGATGTGATATTCCGGGTTATCCAGAAAGCTTTCGACTGCATCTTTTAATTGATTTTCAACAAGTTTTTCAGGGTCATATATTGCTGAAACCTGACCGTCAATTTCGTTCTTTTCGGCATACATAACTTTTGCTGAAAAAATCCAGTTGGATGGCGTAAAGTTTTTTGTTTCAAGACATTTCTCAATATTGCCATACGCTGCACAACCAGCCACTGCGGTGCCGTGACCAACCGTATCTTGAATTTGAGGTTCTCCTTCCTGGAAGTTTTCTTCCCCTCCGATACATTTTTCCAGCATCGGATGATTTGAAATAATTCCCGAATCAATAACCAGAATACCGTGTGCAGATTCATCAGGTTCACCAAATTCTATACTGGAAATATTCGGACATAGATAATCCTGGGGGTTGAATAGTGTAATACAAGGACGATCTGCTCTGGATATTTCCTTTAATTCAATGATTTCTTCAAATATGGTTGCTGTAAGCTTTACCCGCAAAAGTACAAATGTTTTTGATATGAGCGTATCTGTAATTCTAAATTGTCCATTCTCGGAATAAATGCTTTTCAGCTCGTTGATGAACGATTCATTTTTTTGTGGATCGGTCATGCGCCATAATTCAATATCAATAAACTCAGCGATTTCTTCTAAAGGCTTTTCTCTCAGGCTCTTTCCAATCTTTTTCTCTCTTGGAATATCCTGAAAGGAATCAATTGCATTAAAAAAATCGTATTTTGGTCCTTCTTCACTGCCATAGGTTGCAAGCTTTGATTTAAAACGACTTAACGTGTCATCGTCACTAAAAACAATCCAATATCCCTTTTTGTTTTCAGCAACTGAAAGAACCTGTATACCCATGGATAAAAGAGTTTCTTGAAAAGATTCAGGCGATACACTTTGATTTATTTCAATCTCATAAATTAAAGAAGGGATAATTTTACCGGCAAATTTATTTTTAATTAATGTGAATGATTTAGCGATCGAATTTGCTTTTTGTTTTGCCTCTTGTGCAAAGTCTGATTTATTCCTTCCTGGTGGGAGCATGAAAGAACCTCCGCCACCTTTTATTCGTCTACTATTGCTGCTGAAAACAGGAAGTCTCAAATGGGCGAATTCTTCCATTAATTATCTCCCATCTGATTATTTTTTACCTTTTCTCTGCGGATAAATTTGTTGATGGCGTTTTCAATGTCACATTGTTCAAGACAACGCCTTGAATCAAGGATTGACAATTTCATTGCTTCTTCTGTTATCATCTTGATATCAGCGTGAGAAAGCGACTTTGTCATATTGACAGCTTTTGGCAAATCAATACCGGAATCTTTTTTGATCGGTTTGAGATATAGTTCGAATAATTCCTTTCTGACATTCTCGTCGGGAAGTTCATAATATATAATATCGTCAAAACGTCTCCAGATTGCCGGATCAAGCATATATTGATGATTGGTAGCAGCGAATAAAATGCTGTCTCCTTTTATGTTATCAAGCATTTGAAGGAAATTATTAACAACTCGCTTTATTTCACCGTGTTCATGATTGTCGTCTCTGTTTTTACCAATGATGTCAAATTCGTCGAAAAGAGCTATCCAGGTTCCGCTTTCAATAAAATCAAATACTTTTCTGAGATTTGAAGCTGTTTCACCAAGATATGAAGAAATAATTGAATCAAATCGGATATAAACCAGAGGAATTTGCAGAAGGGAGCTGATTATCTGTGCTGTGAATGTTTTGCCTGTACCGGGCTTGCCGCACAAGAGAATCTTTCTTTTATTCTGGAGATTATAGGTCGCAAAAATGTCTGAATCTTTAAATTCCTTGATGATTTGTACCAATTGTTGTTTTTCTGCTTGAGACATTAACAGATTGTCAAAATTGATATCGAAATGTTGAATTTCGAGAAGCGGAAACCCTTTCTCGGTATCCCTTGGAATGGGCGTGTTGTTTTTAAAACGTTTCCCCTTTTCAGAAGAAGCATTAGAACCATTCGAGGCATAAAGAGCCTTTTCCAGTTCTTTTGCAACCATGATGTGCTTTTTCCTCTTTTCATGTTCGATATATTCTCGAGCAGCCTGAAAAAAGGATTCACTATCCTTGTCATTAAAGGATAAAAATAACTGTTTTATTAAGTCAGAGGTAGTCATCAGCATTCCCCTTGAGGGCAATTTAATACCCATTTTTCTTACGATGTATGTTCCATTTTTACAAACTTATAGTAACAGAATTGACTGCTAATTCAAATTGCAATTTGAAATTTTATGGAATCTTGTACAAAACGTGCTTTCAATTGCATTTCACTCTAAGTACGCAAATTCAAAAATAAGAGGTCAAATTCTCGTGTTAATTTCGAAATAAGCTGTCATCTCGAACGAATGTGAGAGATCTCACAAAAGCGAAATTTCTCCCTACAGTCGAAATGACATGGTTTATGACTCCATTATTGTGATTTGCGGTACTAAGCATAATTATTCCCCATAAACTTGATTCGCCAAAGGTACTTTAGATAAGTCCAGTTCTCCTTTAAATGCACGCTGACTGAGCGAACCATAAAGATTTTCCAGTTCTGTGAGACTTTGTGTGTATTTCGATTTGATGGCTTCAACTTTTTCTGCAATTGCTGCAAATTCTGCCTGAAGGGAGATAGTTGGTAATGAAAAAGAAAAAAGTGCCAGTGCTTTCCGATTTATCTTCGGAATATTGGCTCTGTCAGAGTTGTTATCTGCATATGCTAAAAACTGCCTTGTCATGAGAAGAAATCGTAAAAATTGTTTGTTAATTAATGAAGTGATTGGCTTAATTGGATAAATGTCTGCACTACAAATTCCTGTAAAATCAGGAACAGCAACCTTGTTAAGATATGGGCGTATTTTGCTATAAAGAATATGTTCGCTAGTAAACAAATATTTTCCACTAATTAAATTTTCAAACTTAGCCAGTTGTAAATTTATAAGTTCTCCTGTTTCAGGTTCAATATTTGCCCCACCAACATGGTACATTTCAGAATATGGTGCGTCCTTTGGATGAACTTGTCCGTTTTGTACTTCAATAACACTGCCAAGTAAAGTTGAGGTTCCTTTGGCATCACCAAACATTTCAAGAAAGGTGCTCTTCAAGACTTTGTTAAGGGATTTGATGGTCTCTTTGCGTTTTGCAATCAGTTTTTCTGCCCGGGTTAGAACACTGGCAATACGTATTTGCTCATCAAGAGGCGGCAGTGGGATTTGAATTTTTTCTAAGCCTGTTCTTGTTATTTGAGGCTGTGCAGTCCCACTAATGATATCTTTAAAACCGCGTTTTTTAAGTGCATACAACAAAAATTTTAAATAATATTTGCTTTCATCAACATCATCTAGGACCATTGCATTTGAGGTGATGTATGATTTTGGCTCTGTAATTAAAACATTGCCACATGTTGCTCCGCGGCAAGTTATTGCTATTACAGGCTTTTCGTGATTGTATTCTGAATAGAAACCAATTATCCCATTTGCACCATACACTGAATGTCCCGATGGTAGAAGCTTTGAAATCGGTAAATTCGCCCATTGTTTTGGGTTAGAGATATTAATAAGTTTTTCTATTTGCCAGTTAAAGCTCATGATTGCACCTTTCAAACTCTTTTTTCAGCTAAAATTCATTAATAGCTTTTAGCCGCCAACATAAAGTTTGCATCGAATTGCGTCCGCAGTGCGGACGCAATTGAGGAAACAGCTTTGTGCAACTTAATATTGGATTTGCTTCTCACAATTTTTCCTCATTTTTAATTTCCTCCAGGCATTTTTTCCTCATATTTTGTGACGTAGTAACTATTTTTTTTTAAACCAATCGGATTCGATGGGTTTAAAACCTGTTTAACCAATAAGGAACATGGTGCATTCTCGCAAAGAGGTGGTATTTTGCTGCCAATTCGACCGAAGGGAGAAGTCTGGCATCTTCTACTTCGAGGTAGCGCATGTTTTTATCTAACACTTTTGCGATCTCTCTTCTTTGGTCGAGATGACAACGAATCACTTATTTCGCCTTCAAAAGACGGTTTCACCTTAGAATTGGCAGTAATTGAGATAATATCGGCGTCCATTATTGAATATGTGTCAATTTCTTGTTTTAAAACTTCAGTCTCATGCATGTTTGTCGCTTACTGCAAACATTTGCTTTAGTTCTTTCAGTTCGGAGTTTATTTCTGCTTCCATGGTCATGAGTTTGGCAACTATCGCATCGGGCTTTTCATAGGTGATTTCTTCGAAAACGTCTTCTTTGTATTTGCTCATGCTAAGATCGTAGTTTTCGGCGATGATCTGGTCTTTTTGTACAAAGAAGAATTTCTCTTTTCGGTTGCTTTCTTTGAGCTTGTCGCGTTTTTTGTATTGCATTACGATATCCTGCAAATCGCCGGAGCCTTCGAGTTTTGAGCGTTTGTCGTCGAGGCTGTAGCCATCGCTTTGCATGTCGTAGAACCAGACCTTTTCGGTTTCACCGCCCTTTGAAAAGATTAAAATTGCTGTACTGACTCCGGCGTATGGTTTAAATACTCCGCTCGGCATTGAAATTACAGCTTTTAATTCACTTTTTTCAATGAGTATTTTCCGGGCTTCGACGAAGGCTTTGCCGCTTCCGAATAAAACACCCTGCGGAACAATGACTCCGGCTGTGCCGCCCATTTTCAGCAGATTAAATATGTTTTCGACAAACAGAAGCTCCGTTTTCGTTGTTCCCAGTTTGAGCGATTCGTTTATGTCACCTTTGTCAATGCTGCCGGTAAACGGCGGATTCGCCATAATGACCTGATATTTATTGGATTCAGTAAAGCCTTTACTCAACGTGTCTTTGTAATCAATATGCGGAGTATCTACACCATGCATCATCAGATTCATCAGTCCGAGTCGAACCATTGTAACGTCTATATCATAGCCGTACAGGCTGTCATTCAGAATTCTGCTCACTTTCTCAGTAAGAAGTCCGCTCACGGAATTTCTAATAAAGCCATCTTCGTCGGGTTTGAGATTCTTTTTGTTTTTATCAAGCTGAGTTACCATGTACTGATATGCACCGAGCAGAAAGCCGCCGGTTCCGCATGCGGGGTCAGCAATTCGATTGCCCAGTTGCGGTTCAACGAGTTCCACGATTAGTTTTATTATGTGACGCGGCGTTCTGAACTGCCCGTTTTTACCGGCAGCGGCAATTTCTGAAAGAAGCATCTCATAGACGTCTCCCTGAATGTCCTGAAAAGCTTGTCCGCCGTTCTGCGTGTCTTTTTCGATCTCTGCAAATATTTCTTCAATGGTAGACATCGCTTCTACCAGCAGAGCAGGTTTTGGAATAATAAAAACTGCATTTTTCATGTGATTGGTAAAAGATGATTCATCGCCGTTGAGCGTTTTCAAAAAAGGAAATACTTTCATCTGTACATGTAAAAGCATTTCATCGGCAGACATGCGTTTGAAATGGCTCCAGCGAAGGGTTTGCTTTTTTACTTTCTGATCAGTTCCCGGAATAACAAACTCTCCATCGAATTTGGAGATATATGATTCACCGGTAAACTCCGCATCGGATATTCGCTTCAAGTCAAGATCATCAAGCCGCTTCATGAAGAGAAGATATGTAATTTGTTCAATTGCAGTAAGAGGATTTGATATTCCACCGCTCCAGAATTTGTTCCAGAGTTGATCTATCTTACTTTTGAGTGCTGAATTGCTTTGTAACATATTATGCTGCCAGCCTTTGTGTGAGTAATATAATTTCGTTTATTTCTGCAGGAGTAAACAAGCCCCTGATTCCCTGCGGATGCAATACGGTAAATGGCGATTCAATCAGATCGCGTTTTTGTACAACTTCTTTCTTCAGTGTGAAATCTTTCAACAGATTCAAAAAATCAAGTTGCCGGGAATTAAGATTAGAGTGAGTTTGTATAAAGTGTTCAAATGCTTTTGTAACCGTATCGGGAAAACTTTCCAGAATTTCGAGTCCGAAAATGTGTCGAATAAACTGAAAGAATTTAGCTTTCCGGTTGTTGTACACATTTTTCAATAAATCTTCTGTAATGTGCGGATGCTCATCGTTCAAAAGAGCAGCTAGGTCTTCTGCCTCAGCTTCGCTAATTTCATTTCCATCTCTGATCTTTTGTAAAATCGGGTTACTTTTGGTCAGCTCAAGGATAAGCTTTTCAACCATTTCGCGATATTTTGAAACGCTCACCGCTGAATGTTCAGGACCAAACTCAATCATTTCTTTCGTTTTCAACGGATCTAAAAGATCTAACTGAGCCGGGCCAGGCTTATCCGAAAGATCATCGCAATATTTCATCAGCCCGGAAAGCTTATCGGCGAGTTCGTCAAATGTGTTATCAGTTGCATTTGCCCAGAAACTGTTTGTCTGAGCCTGTCTGATAATCGTTTCCTCTCTGGCGACAATATTCACCGACAAAGGAAGCTCACCTATCTTTTCAATGATATCATCTCTTAATGCTTCGTACTTCTCTATTTCGTCTGAAAGATTCGCAAGCGATGTTTCCAGAAGATCTTTCTGAAAACGCATTGCTTTAAAATCTGTTTGTGAAATAGTTCTGAAAAGCGGCTTTATTGCAGTGCGCAAATATTCAATTTTATTATGCGTCAGTTTTATCCAGAAATTTTCATCTTCGATTTTAAATAAATCCGTCGCTGATTCTTGTATAACAACAGAATTCCGAGGAAGTTCCAGAATCTGTTTCCGTAGATTTACGATCTCTTTATCTGCAATTGCTGAGTTTCCGGTGTCTATTGCCTTTTCAATTTTATCAAGTCTGATTCCAACAAAACGCACAGGAAGCGGAATCTGAACGGCTGCTTCTTTCCCTTTCGGATTGAGTTTGAAATATTCAAAGTTGTCCCAGCAATCCAGAATTAGGAATTTGTTTTTATCTGTACACCATGGTTTAAGTTTCGCTGATTCTAAAAGTCTTGTCCCACGGCCAATCATCTGCCAGAATTTTGTATACGAATAAACAGGTTTTGCAAAAACAAGATTTACCAGTTCTCTGATGTCAATTCCGGTGTCCAGCATATCGACGCTCAGCGCAACTCGTGGCATGTCGTTATTTGTAAACTGGTCCAGCAGGCCTCCTTTTCCGTAAACACGCGGATCATCAGATACGAGGACTTTTGCCAGTTCACCATGATACTCAGGATAAAGTGCATTGAAAATCTCTTCTATTCTTCTTGAATGCGACATTGACATACAAAAGAATATTGTTTTTCCGGGAAGAACGCCATTGGAATCTTTTATGCACTCTTCCATGAATTCCTTGACAATGCGTGTATTTGTGCCCTTATTGATCACTTTCTTTTCAATTTCGGTGCCTTCAAAATTGATCTCTGAAACTTCCTTTCCTTCGAGAATCAATCGCTTCTGATCTTCAAGTGAGATTGTTCTTTTGCTGATTCCATCAACCTGAAACGTTGTATGAATCTTCATCACCTGAAAAGTGCATAAATATGGCGGATTATTACTAACGGCTTCCTGATACGTGTATGCAAAAGTTGGTAAGCCATTATCGCATTCAAAAAGCTTGAAGGTATTGTGATCAATTATGTCTGTCGGCGTTGCTGTCAGTCCGAGGCTGATCGCTTTAAAATAGTCGAGGACTTCGCCGTAAGCGTTATATATTGAGCGATGGCTTTCATCAACCACAATCAAATCAAAAAAGTGGGACGAAAGGTTGATGCTTTCATCTCTGATGATATTGAGCATTGTCGGGTAAGTCGAAATATAGATGCGTCGATCTTTTGACAGGCTTTTTTCTCCGGGGTTTGGCCAGCGTGGCTCATTGGGTAAATGCACCTTGAAGGCCGAGAGCCCCTGTTCACGCAGAGCAATTCTATCAACAAGAAATAGGATGCGTTCAACACGTCCGGCTCGCATGAGCGCGTCAACAAGGGCGATGCATGTTCGCGTTTTTCCTGTTCCTGTTGCCATTACCAGAAGAAAGTTTCGCTTCTTCTTTTCAATTCCTTCCATCACAGCACGAATGGCTCGAATCTGATAGTCTCTTCCGGCAATATCTGTGTTAATCAGCTCGTCGGCAAGAGGTTTTCCATGTTCCCGAATGTACTGGAAGCGCTCTAAATCGTCGCGAGTTGGAAAATTGATGACTTTCCGGGGCGGATAATTATCAAGATCCCAGAAGTGTATTTCCAGGCCATTTGTGTAAAAGCAGAATGGAAGCTTTCCACCATGTTGCTTTTGAATATTGAAACAGTACTGTTTTGCCTGTTCTCTGCCAATTGCAGCGTCTCTGGAAGTCTTTTTTGCTTCGATAACTGCGAGAGGTTTGGCGTCTCTTCCTAATAATACATAATCGCTGAATTGATGGCCTTCGTAGGACGTTCGAGGCTCCTGGACTCCATACGGTAAAGGAACAGAAATATTAAACTCCTGTAAAACCTGGCTCAGATTATTCACATCCCAACCAGCATTTTTGAGCTTTTTATCGATAAGACCTTTTCTGGTCTCTGCTTCGCTTATCATATCGCCTTCACATTATTCATCTTGCTGCAATGATATTTCAAACAACTACAAACTCTTATTTCAAAAGGAAATTGGTTTTCATTATACATTTTCTGAATAAATTCTTCTATCTCTTTTGAATTTTGTCAGAACTAAGCTCTTTATCGAGAGATTCAATTACCTGGTTGAATTCGTCGCGGAGGGCGACGAGCTCGTCGCGTCGGTGATCGAGAAACAGGAAACGTATGTCTGGAGAACGAAGAATTTTCCACTGGCGTTGCTCTTCGGTAAGGAAAACGCGGTCGATGAGGCGCATAACCATGTCTCGCAGAACCTGAATCAGGATTGCAATAACAAAAGCTGGGAGAAACTGCCCCCAATAGGAATTAAGTGAAATGAACTGCTTCAAATTGTTGTCCAGAAAGTTTTCTACGACCTTATACACACCGGCAATTGCTACTGTCAGAAGAAAATAATAAATTCCATAGCTCAGAAAGACATCCATTTCAAGCAATTGGTACCGCAGAGTTGCATAAGCAACGATGAGCATGAAGGACAGAGTTGCCCACTCAACTATTGGAAAAGCAAAGACCCAGAAAATTTGCTGACGAAGGAGGACATCGTGCAGCGAACAAAGTGCGTAGAAAGCTTCTCCGACGAGAATGAAAAGAATTCGCCTCTTCAGAAGATCATCTGTACTGTTTTTATATGCGAGTATCATGATGATGAAAATGCGGAGAAGAATAGCGCCCTTGGCAAAAGCATATACGATCATCATGGGTCCACCAAGGGCTAATGGTATGGAAGCCTGCGGATCAAGGGTGTCTCTGAACATGTACGAGGTCGGGAGAGCGGCCAGAAAAAAGGCGGTCAGGCTCAGCGCTATGTATCTATGACGCGGAAGTGTATATTTTCCCTCGAGTACAACAGTCGGAAATTCTATCAATATTGGAATAAGCATTATTGCACCCGCGTAGCCGAGTCGGACAATCCAGACTTGCGGAAAAAAGAGAAAAAGTATCTGGAAAGCATTGTAATAGAAAGATACGAAAGCAATACCGGCAATCACTCGTCCAATGGGTTTTTCGTAACGCTTCCAGAGAACGAAAATACCCAGAAACAATGAAAATAGCGCAGATACAGCTTCCGATAAAAAACGAAAATTCAACAGCATTTCAGCTTCGGTCATAAATGCTCCCATTCATTGAAAAATATTATATTAAGATCCTCATCCCAGCCGGCTAAGTACTCCAATTTTTAAATAAGGGGTCAAATTTGCATATTAACTTTTGTTTACACTGTCATCTCGAACGAATGTGAGAGATCTCATAACTGCGAGATTTCTCCCTTCGGTCGAAATGACATACATAAATGACCCCTTTATTACGATTTGCTGTACTAAGATGGTGACGGCGGGAAGAGTGAGGGTGAAAAAAGAATGCCCTCTTTAATTGACATCTGCTACAATGAGGTTCCTCAATAATTAAACAGAGCCTGGTGCGTTGCTGCAGCAGGCTCTGTGTGAATAATCAGAATTATATTTTGTTATACTATCTGACGTTGGTGATATTGATCAGTATTTTACAAGTTTTGAGTATGAATCTGGATCAAGGCTGGCGCCGCCGACGAGTGCTCCGTCGATGCCTTCCTGGTCCATGTAGCTTTTCATGTTTTCGGGTTTTACTGAACCACCGTACAATATGCGGGTTTTCTGTGCTGAATTATCGCCATACTTGCTGTGGATGAATTCCCTGATAAGCGCAATTGCGTCATGGGCATCTTTGGTACTTGCATTCAGTCCGGTTCCAATGGCCCATATCGGTTCGTAGGCGATTACCATTTTTTCGAAAGCGGTTTCGGGAAGATCTTTAAGATTCTTTTCGAGCTGTTTCAGAATTATCTGCTCGGTAAGGTTCTTTTCTCTTTCTTCCTTGCGCTCGCCAACGCACAATACCGGAATAATGCCGCACTTAATGACAGCATGCATTTTGCTATTGATCAATTCGTCAGATTCACCAAATATTCCACGGCGTTCGGAATGACCAATAATGACATATTCGCAACCGAGGTCTTTCAGCATTGGCGGGGAAACTTCGCCTGTGAAGGCGCCTTTTTCTTCAAAATAAAGGTTTTGAGCGCCAAGAAGAATTGATGTGCTCTTGCGAAGTTCATCAACCAGGGGAATATATGGAAAAGGCGGGCAAATAAGCATTTCGCGGTCTGTGATGTCTGAAACTTTCGGCCAGACTGCCGACATGAAAGAACGTACTTCCGCGCTGGTTTTATGCATTTTCCAGTTCGCGGCAATTAAAGGCTTTCGTGGCATTTTTCGATCTCCTCAGACCATATTTTTTATATCGCGGGAAAAAATTTCAATTCCGGGAAGAAGCTTTCCTTCGAGATATTCGAGACACGCTCCGCCGCCGGTTGACACGTGTGATACCTTTTCAGCAGCGCCCATCTGTTCAATAGCAGCAACTGAATCGCCGCCGCCGACGACGGTTACGGCTTTCAGTGAAGTAAGAATTTCGGCAACTTTTCTGGTCCCTTGATCAAATGGCTCGGTTTCAAAAACTCCCATCGGACCATTCCAGAGAACGGTTTTTGCTTTAAGAAGTTCGGCTTTGAAAAGTTCAACGGTCTTCGGCCCGATGTCCAGACCTAGTTCGTCTGCTGCAATTTCTTTAACATGAATGGTTCTGACCGGAACACCAGCTTTGATTTCTTTTGCAGTTACAACATCAATTGGCAGAATAAGGGCTTTTCCGGCTTTTTTTGCTGCTTCCATGATTTTCTTTGCAGTATCAAGCTGTTCTTTTTCGCAGAGAGATTTGCCGATTTCATATCCCATGGCTTTCAGGAATGTAAATGCCATTCCGCCGCCGATAAGAAGCGAATCAACTTTTTTCAGGAGATTTTCAATGACAAGAATTTTGTCGCTGACTTTTGCACCGCCCATGATTGCTACCATCGGTCTTTCAGGGGAATCAGTCACTTTGCTGAGGTAAGTAATTTCCTTTTCCATCAGGAAACCGGCATAAGCAGGCAGATATTCAGCAACTCCGGCTGTTGATGCGTGAGCTCTGTGTGCTGTTCCAAAAGCATCGCTTACATAGATGTCGCCAAGTGATGAAAGAGCTTTGCTGAATGCTGCATCGTTCTTTTCTTCTTCTGCATGAAAGCGGAGGTTTTCGAGAAGCAGAACTTCGCCGTCTTTGAGGTTTTTGGCCATTTTGGAAGCTTCTTCACCGACACAGTCATTTGCGAAAAGAACATTTTTCTTAAGCAATTCGGAAAGGCGCTTTAAAACGTGCTTCAGCGAGTATTTAGCATCTGGTCCGCCTTTGGGTCTGCCAAGGTGGCTCATCACGATGAGTCTTCCACCCTGATCAAGAATGTGTTTAAGGGTTGGAATCGCAGCAGTGATTCTTGTGTCATCCGTAATATTAAATTCTTTATCCAGGGGAACGTTGAAATCGACTCTCACGAGAGTTTTCTTGCCTTTGAACTGAATGTCTTTAATTGTTCTATACATTATTTAATTCTCCTTTCAAAAATAATTCTCAAATTTTCGAAAAAAAGAGCCTGCCGGTTAAGCAGGCTCTTCGCATTTCAAAGTAAATCAATACCTTACTTGGAAGCAATATACCGAATCAGGTCGGCAACTCTGGAACTGTATCCCCATTCGTTGTCATACCATGCAACGATCTTTACAAGATTTCCATCAATGACTTTTGTACATTTTCCATCAACGACTGATGAATGGGAATCATGGTTGTAATCGATCGAAACGAGTGGTTCATCTGAGTATCCGAGAATGCCTTTAAGTCTTGGTTCTTCTGAAGCTGCCTTGATAGCGGCATTAATTTCATCTGCTGTAGCAGATTTCTTCAGGGAGCAGGTCAAATCTACGACTGAAACGTTTGGTACTGGAACTCTTATTGCGAAACCGTCGAGTTTTCCCTTAAGTTCCGGAATAACAAGACTGATTGCTTTGGCAGCGCCTGTTGATGTCGGAATCATGGAGACTGCGGCTGCGCGTGCGCGGCGGAGATCGCTGTGCGGGAGATCCTGTACCTTCTGGTCGTTTGTATAAGCATGAATTGTTGTCATGAGGCCTTTTTCAATGCCCCACTTGTCATTTATAATTTTTGCAAACGGTGCCAGGCAGTTTGTTGTGCATGAAGCATTGCTGAGAACGTGATGCTTTGAGCCAACATATTTATCTTCATTGACGCCCATTACGATGGTGAGGTCTTCGCCTTCTGCTGGAGCAGTAATAATAACTTTCTTCGCTCCGCCTTTGGTGATGTGATTCTCGGCGCCTTTAACAACTTTGCCTTTTTTATTTACTCCGTCAGATTTAACTGTAAAAATACCGGTTGATTCAACAACATAATCAACTCCGAGATCTTTCCAGGGAAGTTCTGCCGGATCAGTTTTTGCAAAAACCTTTACGGGTTTTCCGTTTACAAAAATGCTGTCTTCTTTTGCCTCAACTGTGGCTGCAAGTCGGCCATGAATTGAGTCATACTTCAGGAGGTGAGCCAGCGTTTTAGCGTCAGTAATATCATTAATTGCAACTACTTCAAAGTCTTTCTCAGCCAACATGGCACGAAAAACCATTCGCCCAATTCGTCCGAACCCGTTAATTCCAATCTTGTGGATCATTTAACAAATCCCTCCTTACAGGATTAATTTGAGTTTCCAGATTATAACACTCAAAATCTATATGCGCAAGTTGAGTGATTCAACTGACATATAGATTTTGTTTTAGTTTCAGTTACTGAGTTTATCTCTGAAAGCCTGGAGTTTATCTCTCATCAGATCGCCGATTGTATCGGAGAAACCTGTTGAAGATTCACGCTGATATTTCTGAAGTTCGCGTGCTGCGCTGTCCATTGTGGCTTCTTTAATTGAGAGTTTAAGCTTTCTGTTCTTTCTATCGAGTTCAAGAATTTTGAAGGTAACAGTGTCGCCAACTTTAAGAATTTCGCCTGGGTGCTGAACTCTGTCCTGAGCAATCTGAGAAATGTGTACAAATCCCTGAATTCCAGATGCAACTTCGACTTCAACTCCATTGGAGTCAACAGATACGACTTTGCCGGTCTGTACGGAATTTGTTGAGAATTTCTTTTCGATTCCCTTCCATGGATCATCATTGATTCTGCGGAGTGAAAGGCCGATTTTCTGTTTTGATTTATCGAGTTCATAAATTACGACAGTAACCTGATCTCCAACTTTCAATACTTCGGAAGGATCTTTTACATCGTTCTGCCAGGAGAATTCTGATATGTGGAGCAGTCCTTCAAGACCGTTCACAAGCTGAACAAATGCTCCATAAGAAACCAGATTCTTGACGGCGCCGGTTACTACATCGCCTACCTTGAATGTGCTGTCAAGGACTTCCCATGGATCTACTGTGGTCTGCTTGAGTCCGAGAGAAAGCCTTCTGGCTTTGGAATCAATGCTCATAACCTTCACACTGACTTCCTGACCTTTTTCAAGTACATCTTTCGGATGATTAACTTTCTTGACCCAGTCAATATCAGAAACATGCAGCAGGCCTTCAATGCCTTCTTCTATTTCGATAAAGGCACCGAATTCGGTCATATTATTAACTTTTCCCTTAACTACGTCGCCAACATGATATCTGGCTTCGATTCCATCCCACGGATGGGCAAGAGTGTCTTTGTAAGAAAGGGAAATGCGTTTTTTGCTTTTATCAATTTCTTTTACGACAACACAAAGCTTCTCACCGGATTTTACTACATCGCCGGGGTGCCGTATATTGCGTGCCCAGGAGAGGTCGGAAATGTGTACAAGTCCTTCGACTCCTTCTTCGAGTTCAACAAATGCTCCGAAATCCATAAGGTTTTTGACTTTACCTTCATATCTGCGGTTGACTTCATATCTCTGGTCAACTGTTTCCCATGGATCATCGCGCTTCTGCTTGAGACCAAGTCCAATTTTGCCTTTTTCCTGGTCAATTTTCAAAATCTTTGCTTCAATTTCCTGTCCCGGCTGTACAATCTCTCTCGGATTTCCGATGACTGACCAGCTGAGATCGTTGCGGTGAATAAGACCTTCGACGCCGCCGCCGAGATCTACAAAACATCCGTATTCAACGATTCTTGAAACAACACCTTTTATCAATTCGCCAACCTTGTAGCTGGCAAATATTTCGTCGCGCTTCTTTGAACGTTCGGTTTCAACAACAGAGCGCTCTGAAACAACGACATTTTTTCTGCGTCTGTCACATTCAGTGACAAGCATTGGGAAACTTTTTCCGATGCTGTCCTTGCCATTTCTGCCATGGGACAACTGACTCTGCGGAAGGAAAACACGCACTCCGCCTACGTCAACATCGTATCCGCCCTTAATTCTTTCAACAATTTTGCCTTCGACAGCAGTCTTGTTCTTGAAAGCTTTCTGAAGGGTATCCCAGGAATCAAATTCCTTGGCACGCTTCACTGAAAGGCTGATCTGACCGTTTCCGTCATCCATACGCTTGACAAAAACTCTGATCTTGTCGCCTTCCTTCAACGCCTTGATTGCATCGTCTCCACACTCGTCGGCTGGGATTGCTCCATCAGTTTTGTAGCCGACATCTACAAAAATACCATTCGGATCAATTCGGATGACTGTTCCGGTGACGATAGCGCCGTTGCGGATCGTATGGAACTCCCCGCTCATCTCCTTTTCAAGTTCTTCCATCGTCATGGTTTGTTCGTTCACTGCATCTGACCCGGGTGAGCTTTCCGAACTCAGATTTTTTTGATTGGTAATTTCTTCCATACGTTCCTCCGTCAGGGTTGACCTTTCTTGACTGTTACGATACCGTAAATTTTATCTACTACCTGATCAATAGTCAGGCTGGTAGTATCCAAATAATATGAGTTTTCCGCCTGCTTAAGCGGAGCTGTTTTACGATTTGAATCAATCCCGTCGCGTTTGGCAATCTCAGAAATCAGCTCTTCAAGCACTGGAGAATAGCCTTTGCTGACAAGTTCGTCAAATCTTCTTTTTGCTCTTTCTTCGATCGAAGCCGTTAAAAATATCTTTACCTGAGCTTCGGGGAAGACAACCGTTCCAATGTCGCGGCCATCAACAACCCATCGCCCTCTGCTGCCGATTTCCCTCTGCAGGCTTGTCATACACGACCTTACTTCAGGTTCACTGGCAACTTCAGAGACATTTCTACTGACTTCCGGATCCCGGATTGCGTCTGTGACATCATGACTGTCAAGTTTTACACGAGGTGCAGAACAATTGACAGTATCTTCAAATTCAATTTTGGAATTTGCAGCACAGGAAGCAAGAGCTGATTTATCGGAAAAGGAAAGATGCTGCTGCAGAGCTTTGTATGTTACAGCTCTATACATCGCACCAGTATCAAGATAAGAGAACCCAAGTCTTGAAGCGGCAAGTTTTGCTACAGTACTTTTGCCAGCTCCCGCCGGTCCGTCTATTGCGACAACGAATTGATTCGCCCTTTCGGAGCCTGTATTTCCCATTTGAAATCTGATAAACTTATTCACTTTCCGATAATTTTTTTATTAGTGGTCAGACACTGTACACTATTTTTGATAATATTGCAACAAATATTATAACATTTTTTTCTTTTTTGAAAATAATGAAAATCCCTGACCTGCTTTTGCTTAACATGCAGTTCTACAGTCCGCAGATTCTCTCAAAATGTTATTTTACAACTGTCAGCAATCCCAGAAGTTCCACCATCGGATCGAAATCTTTATCATCATGCAATAATGGAATCCGATTGTAAATACAAAAAGTCCCTATGATGACATCTATCGTTTTCCGGACGGTAATACCATTTTTCCTTAGGATTCGGTAGTTTTTTGCACTTTCCAAAGCCAAAACATGTCCTCCCATTCCCATGAAAGGAAGACTTAACAGAAGATCTTTCGCAATTTCGAATTCCTTGTCGCTTTTAAATCCCTGAAGAACCTCTGTCAGAATCAGATCTCCCATTATGACCGGGATATTTCCAAGGGAACTGTCCAACCAGTTTGTTTGGTGCGTTTTCCTACCGTTGAAATAATCAATCCAGACGGATGAATCAATAAGTATCATTTGTCAGACCGCATCTTTTCAAGATCACCAATCCAGTTTAGCTTTCCTCTAAATTCTTTAATCCTTTCCTGGCTTTTCATAAGAATCAGCAATTTCAAGCCTTCTTCGATGGCGCTTTTCTTGGTTTTTAGCTTTGAAGCCTTGAGAGCTGATTCCATCAGATCGTCATCAATCACAACATTAGTTCTCATGCCATTTCCTCCTGTGTGTATAAATCTGCTGTATTATACACAAAACATTAGTAATTGTAAAGTCTACAGAAATTTGAAGTAGATGTTTAAAACATTGGTAGCTGAAAAATTGTCATATAATATGATTTTTTTTAAGCAGACTTCTGTACGAATTTTTCTGCATGTCATTTAAAACGACCCTCCTGTGCTGTTTTCTGCAACAATTTTTAGTTGGCACGCTATTTGCTTTTATAATTGCATCTTTCAAATCTAACAAAAAATAATTGGAGGGTACAATGAAAAAGAGATTAACACTAGCGGTTATCGCAATTATGGTTCTGAGCGTTGCAAGCGCTTATGCTTATGGTTATCGTGATCTTCAGGATGCGAATTATATGAAAGATCGTGGAGATTTCTGGGGTGCCAGAAATTTATATGAGAGAATTTCAAGTGATATTTTTACCGATCGTGAAGTTAAGCGTGAAGCAGCATATTTTATCGGTTACTGTGATATCCGTCTGAGTGATCCGTGGCGTGCAATCAGCAGCTATAGACACTTCCTCAATAGATTTGATAATGGTAATACCCGTTTCGTACCTGATGCACTTTTTGTTCTCGGCAGAACTTATGAAGATGTCAGAGATTTTGGAAATGCAAGATATTATTACAATGAAGTTATTCGCCGTTTTGGATATGGTGAATTCCCCGAAAAGGCAAGAGATAGACTCAGAATTATGGGTGGCGGATATTATCCAGGACCCCATTATTCAATGCAGACTCTCCAGAATGCTGACACAGCAGAAGCTGCAACAGTAAAAGCTGAAGTAAAGAAATCAGTAAGCGATCCATTCGTTAACTTCTCAATGGACCAGAACAGAATCTCTCGTGTTAATACACTCATCAGCGCAGTAGAAAAACTCGAAGGCGTCGAAGAAGCAGTATCAACTCTTTCTGAACAGGATTCCAAACTTGAAGTAGTTAAAGATACACTTAAAACCTATCAGGAAAAACAAAAATTCGAATCTCTCCATGAAGTAAAATAACCCATCTCCCCCCCCAAACGCCTCCCAAATGGGAGGCGTTTTTTTCATGGGAATTTTTCGTATCTTCTCAATAATTTTCTGAAGATCGTAGACACGGTGCTTCGACTTTTTCTTTCCACCATTTTATGAGGCGATACGTTTTATTATTATTTGAATTATTCTTTCTCCTTGACAAAATATCATATTCTGTACACATTATTTTCTCAAACAGCATACTTTGCGGAGGTGTTTATGAAAATTAATGTTGTAAAGCTGTTACTGTGTGTTATTCCGGTGTCACTTTTGCTGGTGTTTCAGGCTTCGTCTGCTACCGATACTCCAAGCAGGGTACTTCTTGAGAGGCAATATTTCTCAGAATATCTGATTAAAGCAACGTTGTACGCAAAGAATTCGCACGATGTGTACAATCATGAAGAGAGAAAGTTTGTTCATGGCCTTCCAAGGCTTCTTCTTCCATATCTTTATGAACCAGATGTTTACACCTGGGATTTAGCGCGTTCTGCTTTCAGAACTCAGCTTCAGGGAATAGATCCTTCTCAGATTAAAGAACTTCCAAAGGATATGCAACCAGGCTATTCATCAATGAGTGGTGTTTCAAATCAGCCTCAGTTGACTCCTTTAATTCCCGCTGATCCAAACGATGTGAACAAAATGAGGCAGGATATGGTAACTCAGATGAACACACCAGCTGCGGAAGCTCCGAATGTACCGGTCTTACCGACAAAGCTTCCAAAAGGTAAACGCGGCGATTCTTTTGATTCTTCCTACTGAAACTGTGAATGCAGATACTGAATAATTCGTCGCTTATCAGTGATAATTTCGACTCTGTTCTGAATCCAGGCATTATCAGCCGGTAATTGAACGGAGTCGAGCTGTCTGCATTTAATGGTGTTAAGGACACGGGTTTTTATGAAGTCTATCTAAGTATTTTGCCTATTTAGATTGAGACTTAGAATGAAGCCATATTACAGGGAAAAACTGATGCCCAGAGGATTTTCATTTCTTGAGATACTACTTACAATTATTGTCATTTCAATAATTGTATCTGCCGGTTCAGTTTTCCTGTCAGGAGTTTCTTCTGATTATCATATAAAAACCAGGTCAGATTCCCTGGGATTGTTTTTAAATACGTGTGAATCGCATGCAAGAATGCGGGGAATAACTTTTAAATTGGTTCAAACAGGAAAAAAGCTTATTGCCAGTGATTCAGCAAACCTCTTTCTCGAAACGAATTCTATCGCCACCGATTCTCTTAAAGTTCTTACTGATATTGTATTTTCTCCGGCCGGCGCTTTTCTTGGAAATGAAAGAATATCATCAAAAAGCTTTACAATTATAGACAAAAGTGGCAATAATTATTTTCTGAAATATAAATTTAAGGAAATGATTACTGACTGAGAAAATATGAATTTCCAGAGATTTTCCGGTTTTACACTTATTGAAGTATTGCTTGCGATTCTGTTGTCAGCAGTTGCTATTGTTCCTATGGTAAGCGGATTTGGGGTTTCTGATGAACTTTCGGCTTCTTCTGAATTTGAAGTATTTGCAGCTTTATACGCCGAAAGGGAGCTTGAAATGCTGAAATGTGATCTGGAATCCGGGAAACGGAAATTTAAAACTTTTACTTCTCCGGGTCGCTTTCTCCTTTCGCAGCCCTGGAAGTCTTCTATTTTCTGTCTGGCAGATTTTAAGGAAAGTGTCGCAAGAATTGCCTGTGAAGTCAGGAAGGATAAGAAGCGAATTATTCTTGAATCATTTTTCTATGTTCCCAAGTGAAAAGTAGACGGCTTGAATAAAATGGAAAAACATCGCAGAAACTGCGGTTTTACTCTTATTGAAACAATGCTGGTAGTAATTCTTCTTGGAATAGCCAGTACCGGGGTTTTCAGGATTCTGGATCTGTCGATAAAAAGATATCGCGTTACAAAAGAAAGAATCTGGAAAAATGCTGACATCTCTGAAATATACCGAAGCTTCAGAACCCTTGCCTCAACCGGAAAAATAATAGATGATATTTTTATCGAAAAATTAAATTCTGCTAATCTGAATGTAAAAATTGCATCTGTTACTGTCAGAAATTATAATGAATCATCTGTTTTTATTAAAGCATTTCTTATGGAAAATGGGAAAGAGTTGCCGGTAATGTTTTTCAGGAATAGAACCGAAAAATGAGTATTTATTATTATTAAGAAGATATAAAAACGATGATGCAGAGAATAAAAAGAAACAGAAAGAATGTCAGACAGGGTTTTGCGATTTTTATTATTTTCACTGTGTTGATTGTTGCCTCGTTTCTGCTCCTCGGAGCAATCGAAATGTCGGGTCTGGCAGTTGATTCGGGGCGTTCATTTCTGCTTGAAACAATCTGTTTTCAGGCAGCCGATGGTGGTCTTGAGAGAGGCCTTGCCAAATTTCGAACTGGATCAGATTCCGCAGAGCTTGATTATGAAGTCAAAGTCTCAGAGAGACAAATTGTTCGAGTAAAAGTAAAAATTTTGGGTTCTGATATTATTTCTAATGCCGCAGTTATTGAAAGTGGAAAAATTAAGGCTGAGAAAAAACTTGTACGGAAAAACGTGAGTAGAACGGCTTCAGGTCGTGAAAAAGCAGGCAGTTTTATGGAGGGAGCATGAAAAAACCTTTTGGCGATGGGCTATACGCCGGAGTTGATATAGGAAGTTATTCCATTAAAGCTGTAACAGTTGAACGAAAATCAGCTCAGGACACTATAGTGAAAGCAGAGGAGGTTTTGCTTTCGCCGCAGTCAGAATTTCCCGGCGACAGCGAATATTATGCATACCTCTCTGGAAAACTTGATGAATTGGCCCGAAAAGTTAACATTTCTTCGTGTAAACGCATTACTGCAATATTTCACGATAGGGAAATTCTGATTAAGTTCTTTGAATTTCCATCTCTTCCGCAGTTAGATCAATTGGAACAGATGCTTTTCTGGGAAGCGAAGAAACTTCTTCCGCCAAATATCAAAAACGAGCAGTTCGTTTTTTCATGGCGCCCCGTAAAAACTGACAATAAGAGCTTTGCGCTTGCAGTTATTCCATTGTCACGATTCAAACTGTTCCTTTCAATTTTTGAAAACGCTGGTATCAAACCTGATTCACTGATACCCGAAGCTTTCTCTGTTCTGGCAGCAAAGGATATGCTTCCAAAAGCATCGGTTTCGGCTTTTTCGTTTATAAACATTGGACATCAGGGAACTCACATAAACATTTTTTCTGAAAATGAGCCAAAGTTCTACAGACAGGTTCCATCAGGAGTCAGCGAACTTGCTGAAGTATCTGACGCTTCTGAAATGGAAGTTTTTGCACAGAAGATCCGCTTCAGTTTTGATTATTTCCGCGCAAGAACGAAACTTGGAAATATTGATGAAATCTACATATATGGCGGCGGTGCGAATAACAAACTACTTTTTGATTATGCAAAAAGCTATTTTCTTCCGGGAAAAGTTGAAAAACTTAACCTGTCAGTAAAAACAGTATTTCCGGACGAAAGTAAAAAAGATTCATTTCTTCCAGCCACAATAGGTATACTGGGAGCGCTTGAAAATCTGGGCTCAGACAATCTTCTTGAGTCATATCGCAAAATGGCTGATAAAGAACGTTTTGACACCATTACCCGTGTTGTTCCGAGTGTTTTGGCAGCAATTTTCACCACAGTTCTCATTGTATCTGTCTTTTTCTGGAAATATTCCATTTCTGTTAAATTGTCGCAGGTGAAAGAAAACATCCGATTGGCAGAAAATTCGATCAATGCAGTCAGCGAGAAATATCAAAGTTTGCTTGCGGAAAATGATCGTTTCAGAGGAATTCCGGAAAGTGCGCGGAAAATTCTTGAAATATATGACAGAGAGCGGCTAAGCGGTGCAAAAATCCTTTTGCTTGCTGCAAAAAGCAAACCTTCGGGCATTTCTTTAAAACGTGTTCAGATTCTTCCGTCTGAATGTAAATCACCAGAGCCGTTTTTTACAAAGGAACCAGAGCCTGATCTTTCTGCTGAAACTGGTTTGTCAGAAAAGAAAAAAGAACAGGAAGGGAATGATTCTCTTGAGTTGCCGCCAGTCATTGATTCCGAAACTGTTATTCTCGAAGGTACTTCAGAAAGTGAAAGTCTCCTTTTGAATTATATTGAAAAAATTCTTCATGTTAAGCTGGTAAAGAAAATAATCGAATATCGTTCTGTTAAAAAATCCGGGAAAATTGAATTTCAATTTCGGGGGAAACTCCCATGAATAAGATACTTAGGACTATAATGCTGATTATTGTTGTCTTTCCGGCACTTTTTTATATTGCGTACAAATTGATTATTCTTCCGGATGAAAATAAATATATCACTTCAGAACAGGCTCTCAAGACAATCAGAGATAAGGAACCTTATTTAAAGGCTGAAATTCAGAAACTTTCTTCACGGAAAAGTAATTCAGAATTTCGTGCTTTTAAATTACTTTCTCCAGGAAAAGAAGACGCTGTTCTGAATTCAATCTTTGATTCTGCTTCCCGGTCAGGTATTGTTGTCGCTGACACTTTTTTTCTGCCTGTATTTGTAAAAAAGATTGAAGATGAGAAAAAGGCTGACTCTTCTGCCGATACTGCGTCAGAAACTCTGCCAATGATTGGTGAAGATGGTATGCCGATTGGCTATGAAACAGACGAAGCAGAAAATGGAAAAGGACTTGAAGTATTTCCGGTAAAAATAAAATTGCTCGGAAATTTCGAAAATTGGGGAAAGTTTTTGACTTTTCTTGATCAATCGCTTAACTTACATGGGATTAGATTATTGAACATGGAGTTTAACAATTCTGGAGTTGCAGAAGGAAATGTTGAGATTGTACTGCCGTATTTATGATCAATGATACATCTCAGCAAATATGCGTTTCGTTATTAGTAATTGATGAAAAACACCTGATACAATTAATCATTGTAAAGGTCGATAGGTTAAATGAATAATAATATCTACGAAATAATTTGTGCTGTTAAGAATTGATGAGTAGATACTGCATAATACATTAAGAATATTGGGAGCGGGATATAATGAAGACCGGAGATGAAACTTGGAAATGGGCCTTAGTTCTTATACTTGCAGGGGTGTTTATTTTACTGGCAAATCAGACATATCAGTCGCTGTTCAATAGTCAGGAAGATTTTCCGCCACCTGAAGATTATCTTCAGGGAGACAGTTTTGACATAGAACAACGCAAAAAAGGCTCTGTTCCGGGCTCTGGACAACCAATTGAGGTGCCGGAACCGAATGAAACCGCTCCTGTCACATCTCCTGTCGTATCTCCTGAAACTCCATCAGCAAGTGAAACCCCTGAAAGCGTGAACTGGGGGGAAGTTGGCGATCCGTCGCGATAAAAGATGGCTTCTCAAAAGTTCTTTGACGTGGTCAGGCTGAATCTGATTTTTTGCCTTTTATTGTCGGTAGTACCCGTATTCTCTGGAGAATTAAGCTCAGGATTGCATGAGGCGGAAGAGCTTCTTCGCCTCAATCGCCTTCCCGAAGCGGCTGCCGCAGCCGAATCTGTTTACAAGGCTTTTCCTGAAAAAGTTGAAGCTCTTATAATTCTGGGAAGAATCGAAATAAGCGCCGGAAATAAAGCCAGGGCACGGAGCTGGTTCCGGCTTGCTTCAGCAGTTAATCCGCGTCACCCTCTCGTAAAAACTTATCAGAAACTCTTCGAGCAATACGAGCACAGAAGAGGAATGCTGAATCCTGATATTTCGCCTTTGCCTGAAAAATCTCCCAGAAGTGCCTATCAGTCAGCAATCAGCTTTAAACGTGCCTGGTTTTCTCCGCTTCCGCCATACATGTTTTCAAAGGTAAATGTTTATCTGCCTGAGCTGGCATCGGCACCTGAGCCTAATATTATTCATCTTGCAGGCGTTGATCTTGAAATTGACGAAGAACTTGATTCAAGATTCCAGGATGCACTGGATGCACTTGATGAGGGCAGATTCCTGCAGGCATATATTTTCTTCGATGATCTGATAATGGAATATTCCGGACGAATCGAGTACAAGCTCGGCAAAGCAGATGCAGCAATACAAATGGGAAGAATGGCCGAAGCCCGCGCAATTCTCAACGAACTGTATATGCAGAACCCTTACGATTCAAGCATCAGTGAAGCATACCAGAATATCGGAATTTCAGAAGACGAAGTGATTTTCTCTCCAAAAGACCCGGTAAATTCAAAGAAAACCCGGGTAAGAAGAAGGCAATGAAAAGAGCAAAGGATGCATTTCCCAAAAAAGGTAATATGAAATTCGCTAATGCATCCTGTGGTATTCCACATTAAAAAAAAACTACCATTTTTTGGAGCACCCATCAACTCTTACCTGCAGCGACGTAGAAGAGAAAGAGCAGTAAGTAATATGACTCATTTGTAACGGTTTTGCTGTAGTTGTGCATACTGTTCGAAACCGTTGAAAGATAAAATTTGATATGTTAGTATGAGCGGCATGAAAAGCAAATCCTGTTATGTTTTAATTGAGAATGTGCAAGGGCGGGTGTGCTGAAGTTAAATGCCATATTGGATGATTGTACACGTGAAAAGGAATTTTCTGTTCAGGCAGATTGTTAGAACGGTAAAACTTGTTTATCGTATGGTGCGTCTTCTGTGGCTATTCTTAATGCTACCTTTGAGAGAAAAGCTCTGGGTGCCAGAAATTCTTGTTTTTCTTGCAGCCGCAAGGTTCATGATTTTGTTTCTTCCTTTTCGGTTTGCAGGAAAGTTTCTTGGTGAAAAGAATGGACAATTGATACCTTATTGCAAGGGAAAAACACCTTCAAGACTGGTTGAAATCGGAAAGATGATAGAAAAAGTTGTTAAGATAAGTCCTGTTGGGGGTGTTTGTCTTGATAAGGCGGTTGTCGCAAGAATGATGCTTGGCTGGCGCCGGTATCCGATGATAACCTATTTCGGGGCTGATTCACATTGCAGGCAGACAAAGGGACATGCCTGGGTGCAGTGTGGGTCTGATATTATAACGGGTGAAACCGGGAAAGAGAAATTTACTGTTGTTGCATCGTTTTCTTTTCAACCCTGTAAAAATTGATTATGAGACAGAAAAGACACTATTTTGCTTTTGGAATCCATATCGAAAGTGAAATTCCGCTGTCTGTTGAAGAATCCACGGTAGTTTCTGAACCTGACCTTTCCATAAAATTTTCTGGAAATTTTCCGCTGACACCGCGAATATCTTCCATTGAGTCGTATGAGTGGTCTTCAGATGGCGATAATGGAACCTTCTGCATGAAGATCCGGGAATCCGGTTATATAGAATACAGATTCAGTAATAATGCTTTTAAACTTGAGGTTTCATGCTTTGGTGAGCATGATATTGCCGAAAAGGATATGTCTGTTTTTCTTATGGGAATTCCGCTGATGATTTATTTTAACCTGCGCGGAATTCCTTCTATTCACGGAAATGTCATCAGTTTCAATAATCAAGGAATTCTGATAACCGGGAATTCCGGTGCCGGGAAATCAACTCTGAGTGCAGGAATGCTTTCAGCAGGCGGGAAATTTGTAAATGACGATCTGACTCCCCTTATTATTCGCAATGGTGAGGCAGCTACTCTTCCAGGATTCGGGCGATTGAAGATTTATCCGCAGTCGCTGAAGGCGCTGAATTTCGATGTTGAAAGTGCCCCCAGAATTTACTCAGAAAATTTTCCCGAAGATAAACGATGGTACATTCCGAATAGAAAGAGTAATTCCGAAAGTTCTGATATTGTGCCGATAAGAGCTGCCTATTTTCTGACTGAGCGGAAAACAGGTATTTCAGAACCTCTTATAACAAGGCTTTCGCCTGGAAAGGCCTGCATTATGCTTCCGCATCATATATTAATGGAAAGGGTGTTCAGAAAGTATCTCTCAAGGAAATATTTTGAGGAACTTCTGAACTTTGCCACCCTTATTCCATTTTATCAGGTAGTACTTCCAGAAGATATTTGCCATACAGAAAAATATGCAAATGACATTCTTGAAAACTCCAGACAGCATTTCAATAATAATCAGAGTTCTTTGTGCTGAAAATCCTGAAAGAAAGGGAGAATAATCAAAAAATGAAATTAACAGTAAAAACAAAAATAGTCAGATCAGAGGAATTGTGTTTTGCGAAAATAGGCGATGAACTTGTTCTTATGAGTGTTGATCAGGGTAAATATTATAATTTCGATAATATCGGAAGTGCAATCTGGGATAGAATAGAAAAACCTGTTGCTATTGATGATTTATGCAGAGAACTTGTGAAAGAGTTTAAAGTTACGCAGGAACGCTGCGAAACTGATGTTCTGGGTTATCTTGAAGTTCTTCATGCAAAGAAAATCATTTCAGTTGTACAATGATTCTCGGTTTATTTGGCAATTACCAATCAGAAATCATTGTTAAGTTCATTTAAATAGAGTTTTATAACTTATCGAGAAGTTGGGGTGGGCTTTATTACCCGATTTGGTCGGGTTGCTTTTCGGGAGTAGAAATCTGATCTGACATGAGTCTGTAATACTCGCCTTTTTTTGCTGTAAGTTCTGAGTGGGTGCCCTTTTCAACAATTCTGCCGTTTTTCAGGACGTAAATAACATCTGCAATTCTGACCGTTGAAAGACGATGTGCGACGACCAGAACAGCTTTTTTTCTGCTGTAATTCCAGATTGTTTTTGCAATTTCTTCTTCCGTGGATGAATCCAGCTCACTTGTGGCTTCATCCAGAATCAGAAGATCCGGAGATCTGAGAAGGGCACGTGCAAGGCATATTCGCTGTCGCTGTCCACCGGAAATAAGCTTTCCACGTTCCTGAAGAACGGTATCAAAACCTGATTCAAGTCCTTTAAGAATGCCGCTTGCCTGTGCATCTTTCAGAGCTCTTTCAAGATGATTCTGATCTGTATTCAGGGTGGAAAAATACAAATTTTCTCTGAGAGTATCATGGAAAAGAAAAGCGTCCTGGGGAACAAAAGCACATCTGTTTCGCCACGATTCAATTGAAATATTCCGCAGATCGTTTCCGTCAACGATGATTCTTCCGCTTGTACAATCGTAGAATCTCGATAGAATGTTCAGAATGGTAGTTTTTCCAGAACCTGATGTACCGACAATTGCAGTTAACTCGTTCTTCTTTATTTCCAGAGAAAGGTTTTCAAGGATGTTTTTGTTTTGAGATGGATAAGCAAAAGAGATATTTTCGAAAATTATCCTGTCTGATAGTTCACTCAGTGATGTATTTCCTTCTGAAACAGAGGTTTTTTTTGCAGATGCAAGAAAAGCATCAATGTTTTTCCAGTTGGGGATATTCTGGGAGATTGTTCCAAGTGATGAGCCCAGAGTGGCGACCGGATAAAGAAGTCGCAGGGCAATTCCAAGAAAGATTCCAAGTTTAATGAAAAAATCCTGATTGCAGTTTTCAGACTTGAAATATGCTGTAACATTTATGAAAAGCATGAATAGAAAAAGAGTGGATAATATCATCAGTGGTCTTGCCATTCCTCCGAGGAGATTCGAGAGAAAATGATGCCTTCGATATTTTTCAAAAGATTTTCTTATTCTTTCATAGCTCCACTTTTCACGTCCGAAAAGATGAATCACATTCATTCCCGAGAGAATTTCATGAAAATCTCTGCCGATCTGGCTCATTCCCTGATAGGCTGCTGAATTTGCCGATCTGATGTTTGCAGACAGAAGCCATCGTACAAAAAGACTTCCGGCAAACATGAAGAAAAAAAAGAAACATGCGAAAACAGGATCAGAAACAAATGCGAAAGAAAAGTACATGGTAATTGCCACGAGATTCGGTGTGATATTTGAAAACTCGAATACCAGAAGGCCGGCCTGGGTAACCTGATGTGTCATCAGCAGATGAAGCTCGCCATGATATTTCCTTTGCAGAAAATCAGGTGCAACGCTGTGAAGACATTTTATAATATGGCTTCTTACCTCAATTTCGAAACGAGTTCTGAAATAATAACCCATCGCAGGAAAAGCAAAAGTTAATATGCCGGCAAGCGATAAAATTATTACAATTATTGAAACAGACCACTGAATTTTTGCAATTGCTTCCAGATTATTTTTCCAGAGTGTCAGATCATTCAAAAGTAAGTTGCTGTACAAACTTTCGGGAATGGTGCCCCAGAAAAACAGTCCGATAAGGATTGCCAGGGGTTCAAGTAAAAGTCCGATGAGCATGAAAATGAGTGCAATTAGTATTGAAATGGAGTATTTGAATATGTTCTGATACAAAATATGTTTCATTTTCTTTCCTTGCTCTATCAGGTGGTGTCCAAAGAAAGGTTCGTGCAACACCTCAAGCGCTTTTTTTGATTATACACTAGTTGTCTGGTTTTGAACTACAAATAATCCCGGTAAATTTATTCTTGTACAAATGTCCGCTTTAATCCAGGAAAATGACAATTTGAAATTAAGGAAAGACTCCGTTTATGAAAGGCAAAATTTACGAGAACAAATTTACCGTGACAAATAATTGACATGAATTGGGAATAATGATATCGTGCTGTATCTTTTCTACAGTGGTTCTTATACTTGGAGGATCAAAATGAATTCAAATGCAACAAATTCCGGAAAAGTAAATGAAGAGAAAGAATTCTCAGATAACAGAAAGGCATGGCATGTACCGGAACTTTCGGAGAGTAATTACGCGAATCTTACCGATGTGATAATTGGTGGTTCTCCGCCATAATTCATTCAAAATACTTGAAAAATACTTGAAAATGCTGGAGAGAATATAATTTTGAATACAAATGACATTAAAACCAATGTTCAAACAGAAGAAAAGGAACAGATTGATCCACGGAAAGCCTGGCATTTGCCAGAGCTTTCGGAGAGTGACTACGGCAATTTGAGCGAAGTGATAATGGGTTCACCGGTGTGACTTGTTGAGTTGTCGCAGCCTGAAAAAAGGCTTCCAGGAGAAAAGAAAAATGAATTCAAGTGGCATTGGAACTAATCTTCAAATAGATGAAAAGGAACAGATTGATCTACGGAAAGTCTGGCATTTGCCGGAGCTTTCGGAGAGTGATTACGGCAATTTGAGCGAAGTGATAGGTTCACCGGGGTGACTTGTTGAACTGTCGCATCATACAAAAGATGCTTACAGTAAGAAATATAAATGAGTTCAAGTGGCATTAGGACTAATATTCAAACTGATGACAAGTATCAGATTAATCACCGAAAAACTTAGCATTTATCGGAGCTTTCAGAGATCGGTTATGGTAATCTGAGCAATATTCTGGAAATGTCTTAGTACAGCAAATTTTAATAAAAGGGTCATTAATCAATGTCATTTCGACCGAAGGGAGAAATCTAGCATTTATGGAGATCTCTCACGTTCGTTTTGAGATGACGGCCCACCCGAAAGTTAACACGCAAATTTGCCCCCTTATTTAAGATTTTGCGTACTTAGTATTATCGGTGTGAACATATTCAGACAAGGTTATTGAGATTTATTTTAGGAGACAAAAATGAAAAAAAATATTGTTGGAAACAAGCTGCAGGAAGAAGAACAGGAGCAGGCTGACCAGAGAAAAGGTTGGCATGTGCCGGAGCTTTCGGAGAGTGACTACGGAGATCTTGTTGCCGTTGTTAATTCCTGATATTTAATTAGAACTCTGCTCAATAAAATGCATTCATGATCTGTCAGATAGAATTCCCGTATTTCTGTGTAATACAAAAACTCCGGGTTATCGTGTGTCAGTGATAACCCGGAGTTTTGTTTCCTGTTAATAATCTTTGTCGATTACTTGCCGTTTATCGTACGGTCGAGAACGCGAATGTCGAGCTTTGTGGCAAAGATTTTGAAGGTGCAGCTGATCTTTCTCTTGTTTGGAAGAGAGCTTGCTACTGTTGGTTTGAGCGGATCATTTGGCCAGTCGAGCGCGTTGTCTACGACTTCACCTTCAAGTTTGTATGTGTCAGGTTTTCTGAACAGTGTGTTGATAGTTGCTTTTGGCGGAATATCGGGCATGATAAAAAGGTTTCCACCGCTGTCTTTTATCTGGAAGGTTGTCAACGAGCTTTTTATGTTATCCGAGTGCGAAGCCAGGAAGAAGAGCGGAACATCGGTTTCGAATTCTCCTTCAAGATTTTCTGTCATAAAACTGTTTGTGAAAGGTTTGTCCACTTTGATCTTGAAAGACGGATTGATCCCGCGGATGTCAGCAGAGTTCCAGTCGAGAATTCCGTTGTGACTTTCTTCCGTCTGACCTCGGGCAAGGTAAGTCCACAACTGCATCGCATTTTTATTGAGATTTGTTGGAAACAGGTATTCCAGGTCAGGGTTTTTGACTTCTTTTACTCGTACAAACAGGTTTGGTCTGTCATTGTCTCTGATAACTATGTTTCCCATATAATAAGTCTCAGTCCCTAATCCACATGATTCAGTCCATTCAATCCCAAATTGAAGATTCTTGTACCCGGCTTTGTTGTTAGCATGGAGAAGATCCATTTCGGGGGAAGTTGTACTGGTAGTTAAACTTGAAAAATGTTCAAGATCTTCAACGGCAATTCTGTAATACCTGTATGAAAAAGCTTTATTATACTGCTTGGCTGGAAGCCAGGTTTTGTTGAAATTTGCCTGAGTCATATCAGACTGTTCAACTTTGAAATAGCCTTTATTTTCCTGATTGGGATTCGATGAATATTCGTTCATCAGATTTGCATTCGACTTAGGCGGAACCGGTCCGAGATTGGCAGTTGTATAGTAAAATCTGGCACGACGGTTAAGTACGGAATGGTTAACTTTGCATCTTTTTTCCAGACCAACATGGAAAGGGTCCGCGTAAGTAAGCAATGCTGGCTTATCTGAGGCAGAGTCATTTCCCATCGGATTATTGTCGGCAACTACGAATTCCAGATACTTCGTATTCAGAGATGGCGGCGATTCAACATTTTCGAGTGTTTCCCCGGTTGTTCCGTAGAGAAGATCACTTGAAAAGAAAAACCCGTTAAGACCTTCGTCTGGTTTGTAAGGGTTGCTGAAAACCAGTTGAGGAAGTGTTTCATCAGTCACAACAACTTCACATTCCGAATAGATATCAATACCTTTCTGCATGATGACTTCTTTATATTCGGTCATCAGTTCGCCACCAACGTAAGATGTAATTGGAATGAAAGTTCTGTATTCATAGCTTCTTCCGCCATTTACAGTGACTTTATAGCTTCGGGGCTGTGAAGGAAGCGGAAACAGCGTTCTCATCTCTCCAAGATTAAGATATTCAGACTCCGCAATAACCTGTCCGCCGATAATGCCTTCTGCGCCGCGTCTGAGATCAGAGGTCCATGTAAACTTAGGTTTGTCCATCCATTTCAATGTTCCAGTGACCATACGCGGATCATTTGGATCTGGCGGTGTACTTTTAAGCATCATTGCAATACGGTCATAATTTTCACCCTTGCTTGCATTAAAATCGCACTCACGAATTTTCATTGACCAGTTGCTGATCTTTTCGGGAATAACAAATTTTGCTCCGGGAGGAAACTGGTTTGTTAAAGAACATTGCGGATACAGATTGTCTGTCGGACGAATTGGCCTGTAATCATACTTTGATGCACCCATAGGCCTTCCGCTCATTACTACGCACCATCCACCGGGAAAGTTTACAGGCGGAATAGGCTTGATTTTAATAGTTTCCCATGAATAATTATTGCTGTCTTCACCTTTACCTGTTGTTTCTGCTGAAAGAACTGTTTCTTTCTTGTCAGAGAGGGCGCCGAGAGGCAATTTGTCATAGTCGTAATACTGAAATACAACTTTACAGCCAACGCGATATTCGCCACCGCCGAGTTTAACCGGAAGCAGATAGTTTTCGCTGGGAGATTTTGCTGTTTCCAGATCGAGAATTGTTTTGTTGGCATCACTTCCATAAAGATCTTTAACCTGTGTAACTTTCCAGTAGTATTTTACTGAAGCTTTCTTCGTGGTGGAAGGGAAATCTCCGATGCGTTTGTCTGAATCCTGGTCTTTTCCTGTTGATCCGACGTTGACCATGTTTATGTCAAAATAGGGCGCATTTTCTACTGCGAATATGTAAACATCGGTGTCTTTAAGGTATCCATCTGCGTCAGGTGTCGCCTTTTGAAGACCTGTGGAAGTTGAAACAAGGGGCCCATTGACGTCAGTGTTAGCAGATTTAGCACTGACCTGTGGTGGTGTTGAGCTGTTTATAACAGCAAGTTCTGTTCTGTACTGTGTCTGAACAACGGATCCATATTGTGTTGGGCTGGTAATCCATGACCAGGAAGACAATACAGTTGGGGTATTAGATTTAAAATCGCGACTGAAATAGTTTGTACCAAGTTTTACTTTTCCGGGAACATCTGTATATGTTTTTGAGTAATAGTCGCGTTTGGTTACAGCCTTGTAAACGCTTTGCTCGAAATATGCTCTGTATGTTACATTTCCACGGTAATCAACCTGTTTAACATAAGATTTTGCATCGGCTGGTGCAAATGAAGATGACGGATTATCAGGTTCGTATTTGGTTTTAACCAGATAAAGATTTCCGAAACCATCTGAATTGATGGAATCAGGGACAACCGAGCCATCGTAAACTATGATTTGTTCCGGAATAGAAGGCTTGTTTGCAATTTCGTCACGAACAAACTTGTACACTTTTTTCTGACTTTTATCAAGTGCATAAACGATACCGCCGGTCAGCCACCATTGATCTGAAACTGCAACATCATCAAGCTGATTAATTGTAAACGGAGCGTTTGCTTCCTTAAGCCATGCATTGATCAGGTCTTTTCCTATTGTATATACGTAGTCACCTGTTGAGTTTCTTGAACTTATTCCGATTGATTTTGAAGTAAGATTTGCAGGATCGCCAACCAGTTTTGAATAACTGTTTGTACCAAGGAGTGTGTAAGATTTATTTGACGGCTCGCGTCTGTAAAGATAAGCATTATTCAATCTTGTAGAATAGACGCAATCGACGTAAGGCATTTCTGAACCGGGTAATGGAATATTCGTCTGAGATCTGACGCAACCGTCCGGACATTCGTGAATTCTATCCATATAGGACTTTTCTGCTGTTTTTACATCTGCGACTCTCTGTTGTATCGTTGGCCCGGATGATTTGTTAATGTGATAACGGTAAAGATCAATAAGACGATATTTTGCTTCGACTTTTTCTCTTGCAACCCAGTGTGTCCAGCCGCCAGCCCATGATCTGAAGTCATAAACCTGCATGAAAGTGTGATAATATTTGCCGACTTCTATCAGGCAGTTTCCGCGTACTGCCGGATCAGCTGATGGTTTCCAGTAACATGGATAATCGCCGTTATACCCGTAGATTCCCCACATGTAATGTGCTGTACAATAGTCGTTTGGCCCGTGAGGACCAATTCCGGTTGGAGAATTGAAACCTGTACCGCAGTGATACCAGGTTATTATTTTTTCATCAGTTCGTTCACCGGCATAACCCACTTTGGCATTTTTCCAGTCTACCGTATTAACCTGCCTTGAAATGTTACCAGTGACCGATGTCCAGCCAGTATCAGCACCGGCAAATGTATAAAGATATTTCTGACATGCGCTTCCATCCCAGACCTGGTTGGCAGTAATACCATACGCATCCAGAGGATCGTACAGGCGCTGTATTGAGCCGCCAGTGAGGTTGTTCAGTGCATATACACCGCGGCAGGGTCCATCTCCTATCAGGAGATAACAGTCACCATTCTGTTCATAAAACTGGTGAAGCGACCAGACCGGGGAAGTCATCATAAAACATGCTGATAAAAACAGCAGAACACCAAGCAGTCGCATTTTCATCATATTACCTCCTGATAATTTTTTTAAAAGGCTAGTTTCCCTGAATTTTTACCGGTGGTGCAAAAGGGACAGGCAGAGAAATGCGCTGTGGAGATTCGAGTCCCTTGTATTCTTTTACTATCTGCAGTAACGAAGCTTTGAGATTTTCAGGAATCTGATATTTGTCAAATATTTTCTGTGCAACAAGCGGTGTAATGTCGTTTCCACCAAGAAGGAAAATATTGCCAGATGAAAAACTCGAAATATTTCTGTTAAGGTAAGGATGAAAGTCAAGATAGTGGCGGAATGAATCAAGTTTTTCCTGTTGCCTGTGAGGTGCCACATGTGTTTGATAATCCATCGATGTCCCGTCTGCCATTGGAACAGAGCCTTTAACTGAATTGTCCCAGTTTGTAAAGGAATGAAAAAGATTTGAGGAAATGAGATCGCTTGCATCCTGCTGAACAGGTATGGAATAAATATCTTTTGAAGGTTTTATCGCTGGAGCAGCGTAAGAAGTGTCGAGAACCGTCTTTATGCTATTTTCCTCTGCAACCTGAGATATAAGCTGCGACAATTCTTTCAGAACTTCAGAAATTACTGAATCAGTTTCTGATGCAGTAAGATAAAGGGGAGAGAAAGCTCTTTCGTGAGCTGACTGAAATTCGTCCTGAACCAAAGCAAGCTTTTCATCTATCTCTGAAAGCTTCTGTTGAAGCTTTTTCTGAGCTTCAACAGCAATTTTCTCCATTTCAACCTGTGAAGGAGCTTTTCCATTTTTCTTATTGATATCGAAGGTTTCCGGTTCAGAAGAAGCAGATGCTTTCCCTGTGAAATCGTATACTTCCAGAGGCTTTGAAGATGACGCAGGTTGTTGAATCAGAACGTTTAATTCAGAGTTACAGTTGTTTATCACTTCGAACCGCTCTTTCAACAATCTGGACTGTTTTGTCATCAGAATGCGGATCTCAGGTTGAATTTCTTCCCATGCTTTGTTCATTTCCTGTTGTACTTCCACTCGCTCTTTTTTAAACGCTGATTCACGGAGAAATTTTCCAACTGAATAGTCAAATTTTCCAAAGTGTGGATGAAGAACCATGAGAAGTCTCATATCAGCAATTGCCCAGCTACCAGATTGCTCTGCGATAACCGAGGTTATATTCAATGTCGTTAACGCTAAAGTACAAATAAAAAATCTGAAAAGGATGTTGATTCGTGTGTTTGTCATTTGCTACTCCGTTTTGCGATAATTTCTGCAGCTTCAATTCTAACGTCTTTTCCTCCGTACAATACAGGCACAATAATTTTGAAATTCCTTTTTGCCCAGTAATTCTTTGCGGTGTCCAACCATGAAAATAGTTCCGCCGATGCGGTTGTCGGTTCAGTATTCATTGAAAAATGCATGTTCTTTTTAAGTAAATCTGATTGAGAGTCAGGTATTTGATCTGAACTCAGCGGAGCAAGCGAAGAAACATCAATCACGCAGCCGCTATTGTACTTTTTACTTAACCTGGATGTGGTTTCGCGAATTTCCTGAGCAATCAGCTGAACAGTTGGAAGTATCGACGAATATGGTGTCATGCCAATACGACCGGGAACGCTTATTGCTTCGTTTGATCTCTTCATCAGCAAATCAAGATGATTTTCAAGATAAGCTTTCTTTTCCAGAAATTCCTTCATCAGTTTAGCTTTTTTTGAAGATTTTGCATTCTCAATTTTTTCAGAATATTTTTGCGGAAGTTCTTCAAGTTGCTTACCGACTTTTTCTGCTTCACTTCTGATCTTTTCAACGCCTGTATTACCTTCATCAACCGGTTCAGATGGAGTATTTCTGAAACGCTTTGAAGATGGGTCAAAGAGATGGACGAGCGGGTGCGCAAGCAGCATCAGGCGCGTATCAACAACAAGTGCTGGTTGTGCCTGAAGATTAAGCGCTGTCATAAAGCAGAAAGCAAAGATTGCTGCTTTATCAGGAATTTTTTTAAACATTCCGGCATTTACCTCCATTAATTAGTCATTTTTTTTATGGAAATTTCGCGTGAAAGCAGTTTAGCCTGCATCTTTTCTGTTAGAACAGTATTCGTTTTTTTTCCACCAACCCGTCGGACAAGTTTAATATCGAAAATAAGTGTTTTCTCGTCGTTAGACTGGTTTTCAGTAATCGAAAAAGTGTCAACATCCTGCAATCTTGCAAAAAAATTTACTTCTTTTCCCGCTTCAACAAACTTCCCGGCGGGAAATATGAATTCGGTTGGCATTATGATTGAAGATCTGTCTCCAGTGCGTCTTAACTCAAGTGAATCATCATTGCATGATAATACTACAGCTGACCACCTTCCGGATTCTTCGCTTATTCCAAGAGCTGTATTCGGTGCGCGATATGTCGTTGATATCGATGCAAAAAGAGCGGTTTTATTGACGGAACATGGAGCGGAAGTGTTGTACCATTTTTCGTTTACAAATATTGGAGTTGGATGTGAAGAAATAACGGCGCCCGGGTAAACTGACATGGCATAATTTGCTTTTTCAATGTTTTCGCGCAGAATTCTAAGGAACGATTGCGCATTCTTCTGAGTGGAAAGCCTCCAGTTGCCTGCGTTAAAGGTGTCGCTGCTGCTTCTGAAAATTCCAATCAGACTAGTTATTATCATTGCAAGCAATGAAGCTGCAATGAGAATTTCCATGACAGTATAGCCTTTAAAGTGCCTGTTAATCATAAAATCCTGCTTCTGCTGGCTTCAACCAGCGTTTCGTATACCTGCGGATTTGAATCTTTCATCTGGACGGTGACGCTTATTAAGAGAGCATCGCAGGAGTAGTTTTTCGTGGCTGTAAGTGAAAATTTTGTGTCATAATAAATCACCGGGACACCTGTTTTCATTCCAGAATTGTCCTGAAGTAATGCATTACTCTTTTCCTTGTGAAAAACCTCAAGAGGCGTTGGAGAAGTCAGTTTGGGAACCACTGTTGGATTCTTTTTGCTTGCAATATCATAAAGATATGCATGGTAAAAATCAGCAGGAAATTTTTTGAACTTCAGCAAAGCAAGTTTTGAAATACCCTGTGCAAAAAAATCAGCCTGTATTTTTGATAAATGCTTTGGATTATTCTGTTTGTAGCTTGAAAAAGAAGAAATATAACTTGAGCCAAGTACCATGAGAACCATAGAGAAGGTCAGCACAATGACAAGTGCCATTCCTTTTCTCTGAAGCGAAATCATTGATAGTACTTTTTGAAGATTTGTTTTCATGATCTCAGTTCTCCAGATTTACAAGAAACGTGACGACATTCAGTTTCCGGGATACCTTTTTTTCTTCTGTCCAGTTTGTAATTATTTCAGCTCTTATCATTTTATCGGTAAAGACTCCTCCGGTGCTTGTCTCAGAAAGGAAAGTCCAGGTTTGAGTTGCTGTCGGTGAGTATGCCGGATTTGCTATATCGATAGGACGATAACCGAAAGTCACCGATTGTCTTTCAAAGACTGCTGAGACATTTATTGCATCTTCCCCTGAACCATCAATTCCCAATTCCACTCCTGGCAGCGATGTTGCGGAAGCTGTAAAAGTTTTTTTCGTTCCGGTAAAAGAATCACTCACCGTTTTAAAGGACAATTTCAGCACCTGGTTCATGCGTGATTCTAATATTTGTATGGCTCGGACATTCCTGAAATCCTTTTTCGTACCCTTATGTCCGAAATTAATCATTCCACACGCTGCCAGAACCGCAACAACGAGTATCATAAACGAAAACATTATTTCTATAAGTGTTACGCCTTTTTTTTTGTATAGAACTTTCTTCATGTCACCCATCACTGATTTTTTTCCAGGACTAAAAGTTCGACCCGAACATTTTGCTAAGATATAAAACTTATTTATCTTAATCATTTAGTACAGTAAATTATAATAAAGTAGTCATATACTATGTCATGAGATCTCTCACATTCGTTCGAGATGACAGACCACCACAAAGTTAATACGCAAATATGACCGCATATTTAAGATTCTGCGTATTCAGTATAGCATAAAATAGCATAGAAAGTCATATTTTGAATTGTATCAAAATAATAATTCGGCCGGCTGGCACTATTAATCGTCACTGTATAGTTTCGAATAGGAAAAACTCAGAGATATAGCAGTTCCAATTTGAGGCTACACAAATATTCGCAAAATTAGTGCCATTTCTGAATATTCGGAAAATAGATAAGATGAACTGAAAGCGATACAAAAAAGTAAAAAAAGGTTTACATTTAGTGTAATTATTTTTTTACCAGGATTAGTGTATTTTCGAATACTTATATTGTCAGTATCATCTGCTAAACTGCGAAGTATCTGGTGAACAGTTTGAAATGTCCCGTACGGCCTGAACCGCGGGCATGTTGGCACTGTTGTTAAATGCTGGATACTGACGTCTTTGAAGTGCTTATGCAGCGCAGTCTATGAAAGTTGATCAGCTGAGGATTTTGAAAATAGTCGCAGAATCATTCAGAAATTACTCTGATCAAGTGATCTTTCATTCTAAATCTTTCCGCAAGCTGCATACAAGTTTCACCACTTGCTGTTCTGATTGAAAAATCAGCTCCCTTTTTTTTCAGAATATCAAGAATTGCGGGCAAACGTGATTTAATCGCCAGATGACATGGAAAATCGCCGGGCTTTGTTGGAATGTCGTGTCTCGCTCCTGCATTGAGAAGAAGCTCCGCCGAACGCGAATGGCCTAAAGCGAGAGCCCATGTAAGAGGAGTAAAGCCATTGTTGTCAATTGCATCTATCATACATTTTTTTGCAATCAGCCATGAGACATTTCCGTCATTGCCATTGCCAGCAGCAAGATGAAGTGCTGTCTGGTGATTCTTATTCAGAGCGTGAATGTCTGCCTTTAAATCGTAAAGCAGAGAAAGCATTTCTTCGTTTTTGTACTGAGCAGCAAAGTGAAACGGTGAAAATCCTGACGAATCCCTTGAATCGATATTGTACCCCGATCTGAAAAACAGCCTGATTCCACCTTTATCATTATTTGACACAGCATTGTGAATTGGAAGCGTGTTTTGGAAAAGCACAATTTCTCCATCATATTCGTTGCTCAATGATGCTACCATGGCATTTTTCAACGTAAAGAAACCCGTTTTTTTTCTGGTTTCAACATTATTTTCAGAAAGATTTCCGACAAAAACTCCGCTTTTCTGCCAGATTTGCGGCAATCGAACATCAGAAGCCAGAAACACTTCGACAGATGTAAAAATATCAGGCGGAGTGCCCTGGCAGCAGCCATCCCACGGATAACGCGCAAGAACAAAGGCGTGCTCTGAATCAGAATCTTTTTTAAAAACAATATTTCCTTTCATTGAGACAAGTTGACCGACAAATGCAGAGATCGAACCAGGAAGTGCAATACGCTCCAGTTCGGTATTCTGAACAGATTTTTTTAAACCCTCAAGAAGAGAAAAATCAAAATCACGTACATCACTGGCATTGTACATATTTTCCGAAAAATTGTTTTCAGTTATTTCAGTCTGCTGAATATCATGACATTCCATCCGGAAAATGTAGCCGTCATCAGGTTTTGGTTCAAGAAAAAACTTTCCGGATACAATCACCGGTCTTATTCTGGAAAATTCAACAGGTTTTTCAGACTCGACAAGCATAAACTGAGTAAATTGAGGACGTGGGCCATAGCAGCATGTTTGAGTTGTAGCCATCAGCAAAAATGCCTTTATTTTTTCGCCTTCCTGAAGCGGAAACATAAAACCGGCAATGCTGAAAATACTTCCGTTCAGTTTCTTAATCTCTTCAGGGGCACCATCAGAGTTGTTTTCACGGTTGTAATTCCATCTGTTCAAAAGAGAAAACGAAATGATATCATGCTCTTTCAGAGAATCATCATTAATTCCAACCGAATAGTGACCGGTAGAGTCTTCTACTGGCTTAATTTTTACATTTTCAGCGGTCGCAACAGAACAATTGAAAACTGTCAAAAAAACAAAAATCACTGATAATAATATTTGCACACATTCCTCACATAAATATCCTGCAATTTACGATGCTCGGTTTTGTCTTTCAGTAAATGGCTTCCCGTATAACTTATCATGGATTTCCCATACAAGCAAGGGAAGATTCTTGAGAATCAGTTTCGGAGTTAAGAAACTTAATATTAATGAGGATAAGCGCTTCAAAGGCTTTTTTCTTGATTAATCTGTTTGAGCTTTACGATATATTGGGAAAGCAGTATCATTCTCTGAATTTCTTAAAAATGCAAACAAAATATAGTCTATTTCATGGCGATAATGACTTCAGAAATCAATATTGTCTGTTGCTATACACTGCGGGGGAGATTGTAATATGGCTTGTATTATAAAATTGAAAAACTGTTCATATCGGGTAAAACAGCCTTATGATCTGGAAATTCTGCGAGTTTTGGATTTCTGTGTGGAAAGTGGTGAGCAGTGCATTATTCACGGCCCTTCCGGGTCTGGAAAAACTACGCTTTTTAACATTATCGGCGGATTGCTTTGTCCGACTTCCGGCGAAGTTGAAGTTGCATCGCAGCGTCTGGATCTACTTTCTGAACATCAGCGAGACAAATTCAGGGGTAGAAACATCGGATTCATATTTCAGTCATATAATCTTCTTCAGGGGCTTACTGCTCTTGAAAACGTTCTTCTGGGAATGACTCTTTCCGGTTGTGCTTCAGATAAGCAAAGGGCAATGGATCTGCTGGACGAAGTCGGTCTGAATAAACGCTCTGCGCATTACCCGTTTCAGCTTTCTTCCGGAGAACAGCAGCGGGTTGCTGTTGCGCGGGCACTGGCGCACAAACCATCCCTGATCCTTGCCGACGAGCCTACGGGAGCGCTTGATCCAATACGATCAGCCGAAATAATTGACTTGATATTATCTCTGTCCGGACGCGCTGGCTGTACAATTCTTGTTATTACTCATGATCCGGATGTTGTCAGGAAATTTCCCAAAGCAATAGCAGTAAGAGATATTAATAAAGCCTTCGAAAGTGAAATGCAAACGAAGGAGATAAAATTATGAATTTTATTTCGCTGGTAATAAAAAGCTTACGTCAGCACTTTTTATCAACTCTTACCTCTGTTATCAGCCTTGCATTAGGTGTAAGCCTGATGGTTACGGTGGTATCACTCAGGAATCAGACTCATATTCACTTTACACGCGTTGGACTGGGCGTCGATGCAGTGCTGGGTCCAAAGGGCTCACCTCTGCAAATTGTACTTAATTCAATATATCATCTTGAAGAAATGCCCGGAAAGGTTCCCTGGCGCATTGTTGAAGAATTAAAGAACCAGAATGTGGTTGAAAGGGTGATTCCGTTTTGTTCTGGCCATTCTTTCGGCGGATTTCGCGTTAACGCTATTGATTCAAGTTTTTTTAATAATTTTGAGTATCTTCCCGGAAAATATATCAATTTTGATTCCGATTCAGGGGGCCAGGGTAGAGCATTTGCAGAAAAGAATCTGAAAGAAGCTGTTGCCGGCTGGGAGGCAGCAAAAAAGCTTGGAATTAAACCTGGCGATTCATTTAATCCGGTTTGTGGAGTCAATATCGGTGGTTCGGTTCACAGAAACGATCGACTCGTTTTTGTTGGAATTATGGCTAGAACCGGAACTCCTCACGACAGAGCAATTTATGTTCCCCTGGAAAAATTCTTCACTCTTGAGGGTCACGACAATTCTGTTGTACAAATGGCTGTTAACAAGGAAAAACGTGAGATCTCGGGTGCACTTGTGAGCATTCGAAAAATAAGAGGTGGAATAATGCATCCGGGAGTGCGTGATCTGAAATTTATGTTAAATAAGAATCCGGCAGCTCAGTTAATAATTCCAAATGAGGTATTGCCGCAGCTGTTCAATATCATTGGCTGGATTGACTACCTGCTTCTTGGATTGTCAATTCTGGTGGTTCTCAATTCTTCTGCCTTTCTTTTTGTCTCTCTCATAAATGCATTAAGAGAGCGACGAAGAGATTATGCACTGCTAAGATGTCTCGGGGCATCAAAAAGCTGGGTGTTCGGGCTTATTATGACGGAATCACTATTTATAAGCACTTTTGGAGGGCTGCTGGGAATCTTTCTCGGAAGAATGCTGATTTTTTCCGGAACAAGACTTATTCAGTCTGAAACTGGAATGTCTCTGGACCCGATGTATCTTTGTTCTTTTGATATCCTGATTTTACCTGCAATAATTATTTTTGGACAAATCACGGCATTTATTCCGGCATTTCGTGCATATTCCCTGAATGCTCTTCACAATCTTCATCCTCAATCATGAGGAAATACATTTTCCCTGATTCCTGAAATAAAACAGAGCTCCAGGCTATATGAGTAGAGCAGTCTCCGCCTGGAGCTCTGAAAATTTCTGAATTAGTTCAGACTTGCTATTGGTTATTTAACTTCGTGAAGTGATTCAAATTTTTCTTTGTCTTTGAAAGTCTTGAGAGCTTCCTGGACAATTTCGAGTTCGAGATCGTCTGATGAAAGTTCTGATACTGCTGCGTCAACACCTTCAAGCTTCTTTACTGCATCAACAAGGTTGTTTACTTTGCTGATTCTGTCCTGACTGAGTTCGAATCCGTCAAATGGATTGCTTGAAGTAACTACAGCTGTATTTTCCATTGTCTGAAGTGAGAAATGGTGGCTATGATGCCCCGGTACATTGTGTGACGGTGGGTAACCCGGATAATTCGGCTGATTAGGTGGATAATTCGGCGGATAATTCGGATAGGTCGGTGGATAATTCGGATGTGACGGAGGTACCGGCGGATTATTATGTGGCGGATAACTCGGAGGATACGGGTTATTGTGCGGTGGGTGATTTGGCGGATATGGGTTGTTATTATTATTTCCACCACCAATTACTCTTAGTCTTTCAAAAGACTTTCTGGAATATTCTGTTCCTCTGAAACGTCTTATACATTCATTATAATAAAATCTTGCTGAATTAATGTCTCTTACATCTTCATAAGTGCGTCCGAGAACAAAAAGAGCATCCGGAACAAAAAGAAGGCTTTCATTGTCAAATCTTGAAAGAAAATTGCGATAGCTTTCGATTGCACGCCACGGATTATTTGTTCTTATATCGCAAAAACCGATAAAATAAGCTGCTTCGCGCCTGACTTCACGGTCTGCTGTACGATCCATGGAAATCTGGTCGTAAATATTTCTTGCTCCATAATAGTCTCCGCGATCTCTTATCATGTGGGCTCTCTGGAGATCCTGGTAAGTGTAATATGCAAAAGCACTTGACGCACAAAAAACAAGCATGAGCAAAACTGAAAAAAACCTTCTTTTCATTTGATCACTCCATTTAATGTATCTGACAATTTTTCTTCAGACCGTTTGGTACAAAGCAAGAAATATGCCAGGCAGCAAGCCCGACAAGAATTCCCGTAAATACAGGTTTTTAAGGGTATTTTTGAGAAAGATTGGTAAAAAATTGCCAGTTTTTTTGTTATTTGTTATGACAAATTTTTGCCAGTATTCTGGAAAAATTTATTTTAACCATCAATGACATTCCGAAATGAAAGTAATCTTTCTCTCGTAGGGGAGCGATTTATCGCGTCTGCTTGAACAATAAACAGCCGCATTATTTCGGCAGCAATGTACTGCGCTTCGAGATGCATATTAATCAGGAAAAAAACCAAAAGTTATAATAAAACACACTTAGTTTATTAATGAAGAAAGTTATTGCCACTGAACGTTTCATAGAATTTTGATGGTTAATTGCCGGCAAAATGAAAAGTTTCTGGAAACACAGAGAAATTAATGTTAGACTAGTATGAAATCTTGCAGTGATATGTAAAATAATATTTCGGGGGGTTTGAAATGTTCTTCCCAATTAAACGGCAGAGAAGATTAAGAAAAGATGAAAGATTCAGAACAACATTCAGAGAGACGCAACTGCTTCGCCGAAACCTCGTGTATCCGATTTTCATTGAGGAAGGGATAAGTGAACCTTCTGCAATAAATGCAATGCCCGGTCAGATGCGCTGGCCCGTTGAGAAGGTATCAGAAGCCGTCGGAGAAGCTGTAAATAATGGAGTTTCTTCTTTCCTTCTTTTTGGAATTCCTGAAAACAAAGATAAATTTGGAACGTCAGCTTATGACCCCGATGGAGTAATACCGCAGGCTGTGAGCATGCTCAGACACCGTTTTCCGAAAGCACTTATTATCACCGACGTTTGTCTATGCGCATATACCGATCATGGCCATTGTGGAATTCCAGATGCATCAGGGAAGATACAGAATGATGAAACGCTGACCTATCTATGTCAGATGGCTGTTGCTCACGCAAAAGCCGGTGCTGATATCATTGCTCCATCAGATATGATGGATGGCAGAATTGCCGCAATCAGATCAGCATTGGATATAGACGGATACGGCGATGTTCCGATAATGTCCTATTCAGTAAAATCTGCATCTTCATTCTACGGACCATTCAGAGAAGCAGCAGATTCTGCTCCGAAGTTCGGCGACAGACGCTCATACCAGATGGATTTTGCGAACGCAAGGGAAGCCTTCATAGAACTGAACCTTGATTACGAAGAAGGAGCAGACATTCTGATGGTTAAACCTGCGCTTCCATCGCTTGACCTGATAAGAATGGCGCGTGATGCATTTCAATGCCCGATTGCCGCTTATCAGGTTTCCGGTGAATATTCCATGATAAAAGCCGCTGCCGCAAACGGCTGGATAGACGAAAAGAGTGTCATTCTTGAAACATTGACCTCTATTAAACGCGCCGGAGCTGATCTGATAATGTCATATTTCGCTCCGCAGGCAGCAACCTGGCTCTGATTTAATGTGAAATACATTTCAGTGTCCACTCTTACGGGAACGGCGGGCGAGTGTAAAAGACAGGATATGTGATGAAAAGACCGGATATTGTGATTGCCTGGGAAACTACGCGGGCATGTACTTTGTCGTGCAGGCATTGCCGTGCATCATCTTCAGCTGACAGAAGCAACAATGAGCTTACTGTACCAGAAATTTCTAAAGTGTTTTCTGATGCTTCCAAACTTGGCAAATGTATTATTATTTTCAGCGGTGGAGAACCGTTGATCAGGAAAGATCTTGAAGAAGCTATCTCAGCAGCAGTAAAAGCCGGACACTTTCCGGCAGTTTCAACTGCTGATGGTTCTCTGCTGACAGAAGAAAGACTTGATTCGCTCATCAAATCCGGTGTTTCAAAATTCAGTTTCAGTATTCATTCCCACGATGAGAACCTTCACGACAACTTCTCATGCAGGGAAGGGGCCACCAGAGAAGCTGTAGATGCTTTCAGGCGAATCAGACAACGCGGAATTGATTTTCAGGTAAATACAACTGTCCTGCCGCACAACTGGGACAAGCTGAACCTCATGCTTGAGAAAGTAATCGAATGGGGCGCCGATTCGTGGCATGTTTTTTTCACCGTTCCAACTGGAAGAGCCTGTGGAAACGATTCTCTGAAAATTTCTTCCCAACAGACAGAAAAAGTATTAAAATGGCTGGCAGAGATTGCAATAAAAGATGTAAAAATACCGATAAAGGTAACATGTGCTCCGCAGTATTCGAGAGTTCTTATGCAATCGGATGCTGGCAATAAAGTTCGCGGGCGGAGCTGTATGGCAGGAAATGGCTTTATCTTTATCTCATCAACAGGTGAAGTGAAGCCTTGCGGGTATTTTGATATTGTCGCCGGAAATGTGCGTGAGTTGCCTTTTGATGAAATATACACTTCGTCTGAAATACTGAAATCGTTGAGAAAGGTTGAGCTGCTTGAGGGCAATTGCGGAGTTTGCGGTTACAAAACGGTATGCGGCGGATGCAGAGCAAAGGCTTTTGCAGGTGGAGGTAACATTTTTGCTTCTGATCCGGATTGCCAGTATTTGAGTGGCAAATAATTTTTCCGGGAAAGGATATGAATATGGACGAAAAGGATCACGAAATAATCAGGATGTTAAAGAATGGTCTTCCGCTTGATCCGGAACCCTTTAAAAGCATTGGAGACATGCTCTGGATCGATGAAATGTCTGTAATTTCAAGGCTTGCATCGATGAAACAATCTGGAGTAATAAGACGTCTCGGAGCTTTTTTTGATCATGGAAAACTTGGAAAAATAGGCGTACTTGCCGGAATGGACGTTTCGCCGGAAATGGTAGACACGCTTTCTGCACATATAGAAAAAATTCCTGAGATTTCCCACAATTACCTCAGAGATGGCTCTCCGAACTTATGGTTTACTCTTGTAACAGAATCAAAAGAACTTCAGGAAAAAATATTGAGTGATATCCGGGAAATTTCTAAAAATTCCAGAATGCTTCTTTTCCCGACAAAGAAAGTATTCAAGGTCAGGATTAACCTTGATTAAAGGAGAGTTCGATGGAAAAAGATAATCAGAATCTTATTAATATTCTCAAACAGGAAATCAAACTTGAAAGACGTCCATTTCTGCGAATTTCGAAAGAACTCGGTGTCGATGAAGGTGAAGTCATTTCCCGTATTGAAGCGCTTATTAAAACAGGTTTTATAAGGTATATGGGAGTTTCAATTGAACCTACCGGAATGGGCTATAATTCGGCAGCTTTAGTCTGCTGGAAAGTTTCCGGAGATAGAATTGAGGAAATCGGACAGGCTTTTTCTGCTCTTTCTGAAATAACACACTGCTACGAACGTGAAGTTCCGCCAGAGTGGCCATACAACCTCTTTACAATGATACATGGAAAAAATGATGATCATCTTGATGAATTTATTCAAAAATACAGCGAAAAATTCTCTTTAAAAGAGTATAAAGTTTATAAAACTGTTAAGCGATTGAAAAAAACAACTATGTACAATAACACTGAAGAAACGGGAAAGAATTGAAAAATGATTTCATCCATTACGAATCAGAGTGCACTTGATGAATCAAGAAAATATTTTCCGGGCGGAGTAAACAGCCCTGTAAGAGCCTTTAAAGCGGTTGGCGGTGTTCCGCCATTTATAGTAAGCGGAAAGGGGCCCTGCATTACCGATGTTGAAGGGCACCATTATGTTGATTATGTAGGCTCATGGGGTCCGCTCATTCTTGGACATGCAGACAAAGACATCATTTCAGCAATTACTTCTGCTGCGGAGAAAGGCACTTCATTCGGCGCTCCGACAGTTGCTGAAACACAACTTGCTGAATTGATTGTAAAAGCATTTCCCGCGATTGAAAAAATGCGTTTTGTGTCATCGGGAACGGAAGCAACAATGTCTGCTGTACGGCTTGCACGCGGATATACAAACAGAACTCTGATTCTTAAATTTGAGGGATGTTATCACGGACATGCTGATTCACTGCTGGTATCTGCCGGATCAGGTGTTGCAACGTTAGGGATTCCAGATTGTCCGGGAGTTACACCTCAGACTGCATCTTGTACTATTTCAATTCCATTTAATGACTTCGAAGCTTTTGACATGGCATTCAAAACCCACCGTGGACATATCGCAGCAGTTATTCTTGAGCCGGTCTGCGGAAACATGGGAGTTGTCGAACCAGTTGAAGGCTTTCTTAAAATGATTCGTGAAAAAACACTTGAAGACGGCTCTCTTCTTATTTTCGATGAAGTAATGACCGGCTTCAGAAGCTGTTTTGGAGGTGTTCAGACGCTTGCTTGCATTGAGCCTGACCTGACATGCCTCGGAAAAGTAGTCGGCGGAGGACTGCCTCTTGCAGTCTACGGTGGAAAACGCGAAATCATGAACAGAATCGCTCCTGACGGCCCCGTTTACCAGGCAGGCACACTATCGGGAAACCCGATAGCAGTGGCGGCTGGAACTGCCGCTCTCAAGAAGTTGGCCGATAACCCTGATTTTTACACAAACCTGCTTGCAACTACTGAAAAGCTTTCTGAATCACTTTTGAAAGCGGGCAGAAACAGAGGATTTGATCTTACTCTTAACCGTTCAGGTTCTATGTTTACACTATTTTTCACGAAAGATCAGGTCAGAAATTTTTCAGACGCAAAAAAATCTGACACCGTAAAGTTTGCAAAATGGTTCAGGGGAATGCTGTCACACGGAATTTACCTGCCGCCATCGCAGTTTGAAGCAGCATTTGTTTCAGGAACTCACAAGCAGGAAGAAATTGATCGCACAATTCAGGCCGCAGAAAAAACTTTCGACGAAATAAAGGCGCATACACACTCATAATATGAATTCTTTTGGACGGGTTTTTCGGATTACAACGTGGGGCGAGTCGCATGGTCCGGCGCTTGGCGTAGTAATAGATGGCTGTCCGGCGCGATTGCCGGTTGATGACAATGATATTTTCAACCGCCTTAAACTTGATGTACCAGATCAGGAACTTGGTACTCCAAGAGGGGAAAAAAACCGGTTTCAGATACTTTCCGGAGTGTTCGACGGGATGACTATTGGAACACCGATTTCAATCATAATCTGGAACAACGACGCAAGACCCGAATCATACTCCGGCGGAAGAGATACTCTCAGGCCAGGCCATGCTGATTATACGTGGCTGAAACGCTTTGGACACACCGACTGGCGTGGCGGATCAAGAGCTTCGGGGCGGGAATGCATTGCCAGACTGGCAGCTGGAGCAATTGCCCTGAAAATTCTCGAAAAGTTCGGAGTTTCAATTAAAAGCCGAATAATCGAAATGGCCGGAATAGAAGTTACTGATGCCAAATCGATGGAGAATGCCCGCGATAAAGCTCTTGAAATCGGAAAAACCGGCGATTCAACGGGCGGAGCGGTTGAACTTATAATAAGCGGATTACCTGCCGGTACTGGCAGCCCGGTTTTTGCAAAGCTGCACGCTGATCTTTCTTCTGCAATGTTTTCCATTGGCGGTATAAAAGCCGTTCAGTTCGGCGTCGGAACAGAAGTTTCAGCAATGAAAGGCAGCGAGTTGAATGACAGCTTCGATATTGACAAAGACGGAGAAATTTTTACAGAAACAAACAGTTGCGGCGGAATTCTCGGAGGAATATCAACCGGAGATGATCTGACGATAAAGCTTTCAGTTAAGCCGACCCCAACTGTTCTCATTCCGCAGAAAACGGTAGATATTCGTGAAAAGAAGCAGAAAACAGTGAAATATTCCGGACGATTCGACATGAATTTCGTCCCGAGAATCCCTCCAGTCGCAGAATCAATGACAGCTTTTGTACTAGTTGACCATCTGATGCTCAGCGGCATAATTCCAACAACAAAACTTCAACCGGAATCCTGAAAAGTAATTGAAAATCGTACCACCTCAATAATTCGGGTATTACCGTTGTTTGATGTATATTCTACAAAGAATACTCTGTTATGTCATTTCGACCGAAGGGAAAAATCACGTTTTTTTAAAATTATTATAACAATTATGCCGACCATTCGGAGATCTCTCCCTTTGGTCGAGATGACAGCAAATTATGAACTATTACATCAAATAACGGTTCCACCCAATAATTCGTGGTAAAATATGTATCTTCTCAATAATCAGGGACAACTTTTGAATTGAAACTACTTATTACCATGTCATCTCGAACGAAGTGAGAGATCTCCGCAGGGTTTAGATTTATGAGGTGGTCGTTTCCCCGAATTATTGAGTAGATACTAAAAATCCTTGATCTGATCTACGAATTCCGGGTGGTCGATAAACGGATTGCGATTGTGCTGAATTTTTTCGATTGCGTCGTTGCGAGCCTTTTCGGTTGCATCTACGGGATCTTCCTTGAACCACTGACGCAAAACGGCTTCTTCATTGTTTGGAATTCGCTTGTTATAGCGAATAGAGAAGTAAAACATGCCGCGTGCTGTATTTCCGCGCTGACATGGACGAATTTCAAACTTCGAACCGTCGAACTGGCTTTCACCTTCTTCCCATATCGGCTTATCAACCATTCCGAAAGGGAAACTGCTGCGTTTGCTGTTAGCTTTCGAATCGGTTGGAAACAGGTGATGCAGGTCACATTTTGCAATTCCAACAGCACCCAGAGATTGCGGCCACGAATGTTCGACATTCATATCACTTGAGTCGGGCTCCTGGTTGGTCTGAATTTTCCGGCCTGTATAAATACATTCTACCATACCATCGTGATTATCGAGAGTCTCAAATATTACGGTTCGAGCACCTTTGTAGCCAAGGGGAACCTGATTTCCACAAATACGAATAAGTTCTTCAGAAAGAGCTTCGTCTTTCAAACTTGAACAAACAGAATAGAGATCTGCTCCGGGCCTTCTTGAGCCTGTTTTTGGGCGGGCACGTTTGCTGGAAGCAGCAATTTGAGCCTTCCGCAGAAGTGTTTCAGCAGCAGATTCGATTTCCAGTCTTGCAGCGTGAACATCGGAGTAACGATTATCAAAGGCTTCGAGGTGGGAACAAAAGCTGAGAAAAACATCTTCCAGGGAATTCACAGAGTTTCTGTTCTGCGGCAAAAGCAATTTAACAGCCTCTCTGATTTTGAAAAAACAGGCCTGTTCCTTTGGGTATCGAAGCTCAAGAGTATCAATCTGCCGGGAAATAATATCATAAAGATCTTTCTCAGCAACCTGGTCAGAAATTATCAGTTTCGAATCCTGAGCAGGAGCTGCAGCATGCGAAACAGGAATAAATACCATTGTGAAACCAATCACCAGAAAAAAAAGACCTTGCGAAAAAACCGAATTATTCCGCTTCATTTTTTTCTCCATTCTCATTTCCAAGTCTTATAATTCTAACTACTTTTTTAGAAAACGACAAGAGGGAGATTTTATTTTGACTCCATGACCCATACGCCTGACCAGTCTTCGGATGGTGGATTCTGCTTAAGGAAGTTGGCGCGATCTATGTAGAGTTTGCTGGGCTTATCGTTTGGATTTATGGCGAGACAATTGTTGAACGCGCGAATTGCAGCATCCCATTTTCGGGCGCGGTAAGCGGCAAGGCCGTCCTTAAAAACTCCCAGCAATTCTCCAAGCCCGGGAAAACTTTCCGGGGTGTGATAAGCAAGTATCTCGTGAATTGCTACGGGCTGGGTTTTTCCTTTAACCACGACCAGATCGATCTCACGTTGCCGGTAAGTACCTTTCAGTTTACGAAGAGTAAATTCGCTTATGAGAATTTTGGCACCGTACTGTTTGCATGCTGATTCAAGGCGAGAAGCCAGATTCACGCCGTCGCCGATGATGGTGAAATCCATTCGTTTTGCTGAGCCAATGTTGCCTGATACGACGATATCGGTATTCAGACCAATGCCGATGTTAACTGGAAGCCGCCCTTCGGAGGCGCGTTGACGGTTCCACTTGTTGAGAGTCACCATCATGGCGATTGAAGCCCGCACCGCACGGTCGGCATCATCCTCGTGGGAAACTGGTATTCCGAATGCAGCCATAATGGCATCACCTATGAACTTGTCGAGCATCCCGCTCTCCTGCTGGATGCAATCAACCATAAGCGAAAAATACTCGTTCAATAATGCCACGGTACCAGGCGCTCCCAGTTGCTCGGTCAGCGTTGTAAATCCGCGGATGTCGGAGAATAAAACTGTACTTTCGACATTTACTCCGCCCAGGAGTTCCGCGCCGGTAGCCAGTAGACGGTCAGCTATAGACGGGTCCATGTACCTGGACATGGTTGATTTCAGGCGTTTCTCATGGCTGATATCCTCGATAATAATCATTGATCCGATACGTTTCTGGTCGATATTAAACAAAGGTTGTACAGTCAAATTCAATGACAATTTTTCCTCGCCAGCCTTCAAAGGAGCATCCACAGAGGTCTGCGGTTTTCCGGTTTCCGTGACCAGGCGAAGCTTTTCAAGCACCCATTCGTTTTCACCTGAGAAAAATTCGGAATCTTTTTTATTCAGAATAGCAGTTGCCGGTAATTTCAGAATACGCGAACAGGCTGCGTTGCAGGTAACTATCTTTCCGTTGGCGTCAAGAGTTATAAGGCCGTTGGACATTGATTCAAGCATTGCTTCATTGTAATTCTTCATCGCCTGAACGTCGGCAAACAGCTTTGCGTTTTCAAGTGCAATCGACACCTGAGCGGTGAAAGCACGCAATCGGGCTTCATCTTCCTGAGAAAACGGCCCTCCGCGTTTGTTAAGAACCTGGGTAACACCTATTGTACGTCCGGATTTATTAACAACCGGCACGCACAGAATTGAACGCGTGAAAAATCCGGTTTTCTTGTCAAAAGATGGGTTGAAACGCAGGTCAGCATAAGCATAAGGAATATTGATAGTCTTACTTGATTTGAAAACTGCGCCTGCAATTCCGACATGGCTGGGAAGCCGAATCTGAGCGGATGCCAGTCCTTGTCCAACTTCTGACCACAATTCGTCTGTCTTCTCGTCGTGCAGAAATAGTGTCGAGCGTTCAGCGTTCAGCATGCGGGTTGCCTCGCCCATAACCTTCTGAAGAAGCGAGCCCAGCTTGATATCGGAGGTCATTTCTGAAACGATATTAATGAATTCCAATTCCTGTTTACGAATGTTTTCCATTCGCTCGATAAATTGAAGGCTCTGCAAAGCCAGTGAGCCCTGCTCCATCATTGCCTGGAATAATCGCAAGTCTTTGCGATTGAAGTTCCCTTTTTTCTTGTTCAGAATTTGCGCTACGGCGATGGTTTCACCTTTTGCCGTTTTGATCGGCACACACAGAATGTTGCGGGTAACGAAGCCAGTCTGCTCGTCTACATGCCTGTTGAATCTAGGGTCAGCGTAGGCATCCGGAACAATAAGCCCCTCTCCCTTATTGAAAACGAAGCCGGCAATTCCGTTGTTGTTGAGAATGCGGATTTCACGCATGAAATTACCCATCGCTACACGCGAGTACAACTCGCGGGTGTTCGGGTCGTTGAGAAACAGCGTGCCGCGTTCTGCATTCAGTTCTGATGTGGCCATTTCCACAAGAACTTTCAGCACTGAGTCGAGAGAATCCATGGCTGACATCTTACATGATATATCAAGAAGCAATTCCGCTTCGCGCAATCGTGCTTTCTGGGCTCTGATATTCGCTAATGAGCCACTTTTGGAAGTTTTTTTATTTTCCATGTTTGCCTGCTTTGTACATTTCCATTTCGAGGCGCATCGCCTGGATTGTACCATGCAATTGCGCGATTTCACTATCTGCTCGGAGTTTTTCCTCTTGAACAGCTCTTTCTTTTTCAAACTTTGCCGCTTCAAGTTTTTCGCGCAGCGTCGCCGTCATTGCCCGGAGCTGCTGAATTTCCCCTGCGGAAGCCACATGTTCTGCTTGTACTGCGGCATCTTTTTCAAGAAGTGTCGTTTCCAGTTTGGAACGCAAACTCTCTGCAGCCATTTTAATCTGGCGAATTTCGTCCTGATTGCTTGAAAGTGCACGCTGGACGTCTTCATCGCGCTGAATATTCGACCGCTCAAGCTCATTGCGCAATTCGCCAATGGTGGCTTTTAACTGAGCAATCTCCTGAGCGCTTTCACGCCTGGCGGCTTGAACGGCGCTCTCTACAGATATGTGGCACTTTTCCAGTTCAGAACGCAATTCAAAAACAGTACACTTCAAATCACGCACCTCAGCCGGGGCATTGCCTTCGGCGGCATGATAGGTCTTTGTTTTAATGGCTTTCATAATTCATAAGATAGCACGCTCTCGTTTATTATGTCAAACCAGCTTCAGATTCAAAAGAACTCCCAAGTAACAAAAAAAAGACAAGACAAGACAAGACAAGAAAAGATTTTGTCCGCAGATTACGCAGATTATGCAGATTTTCAAGACTCAAGATTTAGGATTTTAGATTGAACGGTAATTGGTTGTGCATGTTTTCGAAAATAACAATATGAATTCATTCAGCCTCGTAATCTCTCAGATCTTATCTTTAAATCTTAATCTGCGAAATCTGCGTAATCTGCGGACAGCTTTTTCTTTTCTTTTCTTTTCTTTTCTCTTTTCTATTAATAGGTTTTTTCGAGATTTTTTCTATTGGAATCATTCAAATATGCCGATTATCAATACGATTGGGTGAATTGTTTCTGTTTTGTGGGAGATAATCAGAATGAAAAGGGCATTGCTCAGACATTTCTGGCTTGGTGTTATGCTGATTTATGCGTTTCTGCTTAACACTTATGTCACTTTTGCGGCGCCAACAATAACTTCCCCCACTTTAACCTACGCAGAAACTGTGGGTCCGGGTGCAGCAAATATTACTGAAGTGGTTACGGTCCAGTGTATTGCAACTGATACTGTTACTTTTGACCCTATAGCACCTTACGTAGACCTCTCGCCTCTAGGTGGGCTGGGAATACAGGTCATGACCCGGGAAGGCACTAGCAGTCTTTATAGGTTGACTCACACGATTCCCGAAGGCGTTCAGAACAATGCCGGTGTATTTCTTACAATAACAGCACGGAATGCAAATGCACAAACAACTACTGCAAACACGCTTCCGATCATAGTTGATAACGTATTGCCTTCTGCACCTGCTGGTGCACTGTTCAGAAAAAACGGTGCTACTTCGACCGGACCAATCATTCCCAGCAACACCTTTGGATTTGAAATAACTGATGAAAATTTCCAGTCAACGCCTTCTGAAACTACATGCAAAGTAAATCTTTCAGCGGTCGGATTGTCGTCGAATTACACCGTCAATTATACTGGCTCCGGTGGAGTATTTCGTGTTGACGGAATTGCTTTGTCATCCAACATTGATGTTACCACCGATTTTACGCTGACACTTACTGATCCGTTTACCCAGAAAAAAGAGTACAAGACGCCTTCGATTGCATTTGATACCATTTTACCTGCTTTCAGTGCAGCAAGTGTTCAGGTTCTTTCTGGAAATGCCACAGCCCGCCCCGGAGACGTAATAAGAATCTCGGCAACTCTTTCAGCTGCAGATGGAGACACACTAACAGCGTCATATAGCGGAACTTTGAATTCAACTCCGGCGCTTTCTCCGGCGGCAAATATGGTACAATCTGGCGGCAACTGGATTCTTGACGTTACGCTCAGTGCCCAGCAGCTTAAAAGCGATGCACTTCCGATAGATATTGTCGCTCGTGACAATGCTGGAAATACCGCAACAAGACGTGTCACTGTTCCCATTGATCTTGACCCGCCGAGTTTTTCCGCTCCATCTGTTGTTATCTATTCACCTGATTCTGCAACTGCTTATGGTACCGTTGCATCAATATCTGACAATCTTCGTTTCAGAGCCAACATAACCAACAACATTGCAGATACGCTTACCGTAACCGTTGATCTTACAAGTATCGGCGGCGTTGCGTCTCATCCGATGCCGTTTTTGAGTTCCCTCGGAAGCGTAGATACATTCGAAGGGTGGTTTCAGATTCCTGCCGGAACTCTTGATAATATTCCTCCAGGACGCACATTTACTGTAACTGCATTTGACGAGGCCCGGAATAAAGTGTGGGAAATGACTACACCACAAATATTCATTGACAATTTCAGACCTTCATTTTCAACTAGAACACTCACCAGAAGCGGCGGCGGAAGCAATGTTAAATTAGGCGATCAAATTGTAATTGCCTGTCAGCTGACAAACTATGATAACACTGAAACTGCGTGGGTAAACCTGCGACGTATTGGTGGACTTGCATCTGCAACATTGAATTCTTTCGGCAGCGGATATTTTGCCGCAACGTTCACAGTGCAGGCTCCGGCTACGGGTTATCAGCCTCTGGACGGCTCTACCGGTTTTTCAATAAATGTTTATGATGATGTTAACAACGTGATAGTTGCAGATACAGGTTCACTGAACTTTGACAATGAAATACCTGTCCTGGCTTCTGCAAGCTGGTCTGTTTATCCCGCCATCACAGTGGCACATCCGTATGTACGAGTTGGTGACAATCTGACACTCAAAGTTCAGCTCCAGCTTCCGGTAAGTGGAACACGCGACGGTGAAACCGTCACTGCAAATCTTTCGAGCGCAGGCGGATCAACAAATCAGACACTGACTTATGACGGTATTGCAACCTATACATACACATGGAAAATAGCCACTGGCACACTCAACGACGGAGCAGTTTTTCCGCTGACAATAACTGATAACCTTGCAAATTCCATCATCGAAAATCTTACGATATCAAATTTTGACAACAAGCCGCCAGACGCTTCAACAATTGATATAACAGGGAAAAACACCTCTGACTTAACTACACACGTGAATATTCCGGATAATCTCAGCTTCTCAATTCCGATAACGCTCGAAGCCATTGATGATCACGGCGATTGCACAATAGACCTGAGTCGGGTTGGCGGGTCGGCCCAGCAGTTAATGACTTATTCAAGTTCGAACTATACTTTTTCATGTACAGCAGCTGCTACTGGCGAAAATCTTGAAGACAACTATTATAAATTCACCGCTTATATTGTTGACAAAGCCGGAAACAGGAAATATGTCCAAACCGCTCAGAACCCAACTGACTGCTGGCCACCAAAGCTGTCTAATCTCACTGCCAGCATAAGAGAAGCAACATCTATTGCAACAATAGGCAGACATATTGATTTTCACGTTCAGACAGCCGAGGAAGATGGCGGAATTCCATATATAAATCTTTCCAGCTTTGGACTGTCTGCAACTACAAACATGACAGCTTCTTCCGTAGCTAATTTCTGGGACTATTCTCTCGAAATAGCCACTTCTGGCGGCAGTGTAACGGCTTATGCTTCAGCGTCTGTTAATTGGACAGTTGCAATCGTCGATGACGCCGGCAACAGAGCGTCTTTGACTACTGGCAATATAAGTGTAGACAACACCGCGCCTCCAGCTCCATCAGACTTTACTGTTAATCCATCAGACAAGATCAAACTGGGGGATACGGTCTTTTTAGCGTTTAATTCAACTGGCGCCACTTCAGCAAGAGTCGATATGACGGCAGTCGGCGGAAGTTCTGCTGCGCTTATGGCTGTAACTGCTGGTGGCTTTTCTTTGGCATTTGTTGCAACCGCTAACACTACCGAGTATGAAAATTATTCTTTCCAGGCATTTGTATATGACACCAACGGAAATAAGGTTCCGATACTTTCAAACGTCATCAGTAAAATAGATTGTCAGCCTCCGGTATTTGGTACCTCAGGAATAACTATTTCTCAGACAAACGCTGATAACGCAAGTACAACCGTAGCTAATATTAATGATGTACTGACCATATACGCCTCGATGAGCTACTATGCTGATTCAACGGCCACCGCGACTCTGAAAGTAAGCGGAAGCACTGTTGAAACACTTTCACTTCAGTATGTTGCAGCGCGAAACCGACATGAAGCAACTTTCACTGTTCCGGCTGCACCTGGCTGGGGAAGTTTCAGTGAAGCAGCTGTTACATTCACTGTCAGCGCAACTGACGATGTTGGAAATTCCGCGACCTTAAACGGAACGGGAGCTTTTACCGTTGACAACACAGCTCCTGTAATGAGCGGTCTTCAATGGATAGTTTTTCCGGATATCGCAAGTACTACAGCCAGCGGTGATAAGATTATCAATGTGGGTTCGGATACAACACCTGATATGCTCTGGGCAAAAGCTTCAATCGACACAAACATTTCTGAAGCATACCTGAATCTGTCAGAATTTCCCGGAGCGCCAGCAAAGTACAGCATCGCATACACTGGAAAAGACGCCAGTTCAACAGCCGGTATTCTTCTGGGAAATTACGGTTCGGTAAACTGGACTCAGGCAACTTTCTCAATTACATTGAAAGATCTGGGCGGAAATCAGAGCACATCCTCACAGTCATTTTATATTGATACCAAACGTCCACAGATTTCTGCTGCAACCTTTGACGGAAATACCTTGTCAGTCACTTTTGATGAAGATATCTACTCGTTCGACTCTTCAAAGTTTGAAGTATGGGGAAGTACAACAGCCGGAATTTCAACTTTCACACCGCTCGGAACCATAACAGGTCTGACATATCCGGCAACTGTCTTCAATTTCGCCCTGACACTGAGTGAACGCAAAATCCTTGCGGCATGGGCATCACAGACTCTTTATCTTAAAGCAAAAGAAGCTTCCGCAGCCAAAGATCGCAGTGGAAACTGGAGCTATCAATATGACCGCTTTCCGATAAATATCACCAGCTTCACCTGGCGTGAACCTCCGAGAATTACTTCCATGACCGTGACGCACACCTGGCCGAGTTCAATCACAATAGACCTTGCTTTCAATAAATCGGTCGAACCAACAACCATGAACCGCTCAGAGGGCGTGTTGTTCGTTACTCCAAGAGATTTTGATGCAGTAAGTTATCCTTACGGATATGTTTTTCAGTCAATAACGGCTGATAACGCAACAAACAATTTCATAGAACGTTTTTCATGGGTTGGAGGAGAAAATAAACAACTTCATATTGAAGTTTCAAGCGGCTCTGCAAAATGGATTGCGAAGAAACTTGCTAACGGTGCTGAAACACTGAAATTTGCAACAAGAAATTCGGCTTCGATCTTTATCAGAGACGAACTTGACAAACCTATGTCAGCTGTTTCAGCATACAGCCCATTAACTGCGACAGTGACAAGGCCTGGCAACAGCGCTTTCTACATAAAGAACTCCGGTGGATTTGAGCCGCGACTTGATATTTCAGGCAGCACAGGCACGCTGGTTCTTAATTTTACCGATGAGGTTCTTCTGTACTCAAATGATTTTGAAACTATCAGTCAGGACCCGCCTCCCAGAATGGGAATGCCGGTTCCAAGTTATGTTAACAGAGCAACTGCTTTCCACGGACAAATTGCCCTTTATGATTTGGGTGTTTCTCCTGCTACAAGTACATCTTTAACGCTTAGACCGCTCAATATTACTGTTAATCCGAGTATTTCGAAAAACATTGTAACACTTGAACTGACGACTTCTGATGTACAGAACATCCTCGCCATATACAGGAATAACACTACTCCTACATGGCGTCTTAAAGTTGAATCTGGTTCATTTATCAACTGGTGGAACCAGCCAAGCACTCAGTATGAATCTGATCCGGGAAAGGTTACGGTTGTATTTCCTGCTACCACTCAGCAACCTTCGCTTTCTGCAATAGCCATTTCAGATCCTTCACCAGTCAAGTATTACGCGGCGGGGAACCTGTTCTACGAAATTGAACTTACTCCCGGAGCGCTTGCCGGCGGATGGGTTCCGATTGCTTCAACAACACCCAAAGGAATTTTACGGAAACAGGACGACACACTTCTTGATACATCAACATTCCTTGGCTGGACATCAAGGCAACTTTCTGGCGAAGTGTTTCCCAGAACAATTGCAAGATTTAAAACAGCTTCAGACCTTCCGCTGAATCTTGAAAAAATTCCTGCTAAAATCTCAATCGAAGACGTCAAGGATATGTTCAATAATCCGATGACTACAGCTGTCGGTTCGTATGTTTTCGATCTTTCGTCAAGAAATAATTCTGTATCTACAGGCTTCAATACTGCTTCTGCTGCTTTGGTAATTGATTCAGATCCTCCGGCAGTTACTTCGATAGCAACACCTGCCAGCCCAATTGGGCAGACCGGTGCTGGAACGATGTCATTCTATGTATTGTTTGATGAAGTGATGGATACATCAACTGGACTGCGCCCGGTGCTTGAGCTTGCAACCAGCGGAAATTCAATTGCCTTCAATTTTGCTGAGTGGACAAATTCCAGCCAGACTGCACGCTTTACAAATGCAACTGCCATCACAAATTTCACACCAAGCGGATTCTGGAAATACAAAGTTTCTGGCGGTTACGACGCGGCAGGAAATATTATGAATCCCTCTGAAAGTTTTACTCTGGAAATTAACTCTGAAACGCCTGAACCGGAAATACATATTCTTACTAAGCAGTCCGCTCTCACGGGAAACACAATATATACAGACATTCCATTCAGCTCTGACATAGGAGTTCCGTCGGCAACTGTACAGATAACCTATTTTGAAACAACGCCGCAGAACCAGCCATATAAACTCCTTGTATACAGCTCTACCGGAACAAATATTGCGACATTTCCTTTAACGAATATTAACGTTTCATCATTCCCGAACAATCTAGCCTATTGGACCACATCAACTTCGCCTGTTTCGGGAAGTGGCCCTGTAACTTATCAGTTCAAACTTCGAGATAATTTGGGAAACATCTCGACATCATACCTCGGATCAATCGTTTATGACAGCAAGCCATCGGTTGTAAACTCACTTACATTCAACGACAGCGGCAGAGGAATCGCCTCCGCCGGAATACGGTATTATGCGCCAGCTTATGGCTCGGCAACACTGACGATTCAGAGCGACAGTACAGATTCACACCGCCTTGTATTTGCATCTGTACCCGCGGCTATTCCGGAACTTTTTGCGATGACTTCCAACAACACCACTCACCAGGTAATTTTCGGTGGAAGCATGGCAGAAAGCGTAGCAACAATTACTTTTGCTGACACTGCTGGAAACATTTCCACAGGTTCTCCTGCATCGCTTTCACTGAAGGTCGATAAAACACAGCCTTCTGTTGTTACTGCTTCGCCTTCTCTTCCGATTGGTGTAAAAGAAGCTTTTGCCGGAATTTTCGACATTACTTTCAGCGAACCAATGCAGCAGGGAGTAATTCCCGCTGTTACTCTTGAAAAATCCGGAACAGTAATTCAGATGCAGGCAGTGACAAATCCGTGGAAATCGCTCTATACATGCCGTTTTACCAACCTCTACCCAATTAAGGATCTTCCTATCGGAACATACACTTATTTCGTAAGCGGAGCACGCGATTATGCTGGCCTTGACAATCTTCCCAGTACAAAAGAAGTATATGTTTATTCAACCAATTCTTCTTCCACAGTAACAATTTTCACAAAACAACCTACGATTTCAAATTCCATACTTGTTGACACTCCTTTCAGCACAGTGGTTGGCGATGGAAGTGCGACTATTCAGCTTGAGTTTTCTCCTGACATACTTTCTGCTGCGCCTTTCAGTCTGATTGTATGTGAAACGGGCGGAGCAATTGTCGCAACTCTTTCTGTTCCAGCTGGAAATCCGACAAACGTAATATTTCCCGGATCTTCAGCAGTCTGGAAATCAGGCAAGTTTCCAGCCTCAAATACCGGACCTGTGAATTATTCTCTGAAATTGTACGATAGTTTCGGAAATCTTTCCACAAGCCTGAAAACACTTGTCTTTGATTCAAAATCTCCGTCAATCAGCGCCTTCACAATTTCTGATGGTGGTGGTATTGCAACACTGTCGCCCGATCTATCTAAAACAGTGAGATACCACTCTCCGTTGCTGGGCAAAGCGACTGTTTCCCTTTCAACGAACGCATCTGATTCACTCAGAATTGTCACCGGACTGCCGTTAAGAGCTGCTACCGAAACATTCGCCCTTTCGGGCGGTGGTGGTACAACAACCTATTCGGGTGAAATAGATACTTCTTCATGGACAGAAGCTTCGGGCAGTCTTAAAGTTGCCGATGCTGCCGGCAATTTTGCCATCGGAACTGCTTCTGAAGTAAATATTATCATTGATCGAACTTCACCAGCTGTTTCCTCTGTTTATCCTTCACTGCCAATTGGCAAAATCGGTGCAGGAGTGGGAACATTCGAATTTACTTTCAACGAAAGAATGAATACTCAGATTAAGCCGACCGGTGAACTATCAAGCGGTTCAGTTATCATTCATCTTGTTCCGGTACAACCCGAGTGCTGGCTAAACGCATATACCTGCCGGATGACAAACTCAGAAGCTATAAGTGAATTGCCGGTTTCAGTGTATTCCTACAAGATCACAGGCGGAAAAGACTACGCCGGAAACACTAACCAGGCATGCACTCAAACGATAACTATTAATTCGAAGACCCCGATTGTACAGACGCGCATTCTTACAAAACAGCCGAATATTTCAACTCAGGTGCTTGAAAATCAGCCATTCAGCGCTGCTGCCGGCGAATCTTCTGCAACAGTAATGATAGACTTCACACCGGCTCCAGTGCTTGGAACCTCGTACAAACTTCTTGCTTACGATTCAGAAAATATTAATGTAGCCAGTTTTGTTGTAATTACCACATCGCCAGTTCGTGCGAATTTCTATATAAATCCTTCATACTGGGCATCAGGAAAAATGCCGGGCGCAAACACTGGTCCACAGACATATTCTTTCAGAGTAATCGATGGAATGAACAATTTGTCAGATGTTGCCGGAACACTTGTTTATGATTCAAAACCAGCGTTGGTAAATCTCATCACATTCAACGACAACTCAAGAGGAATGTTTGTTGACGGTATTCATTATTATGCACCCGCTTACGGCTCGGCAACAGTATCCTTCCAGACTGATGCCACAGATAATCAGTGGTTAATAGTTTCTTCATCATCTTCGATTCTGCCATCCGTGTTTTCGCTGACGAAAAATTCTACAACACATTCGACCCTTATCGGAGGCTCACTTGCTGAATGTCTTGCGACTCTTTCGATTGTCGATATGGCCGGAAATACTGGATCTGGAACAAAGCCGTTATACACGGTAAAAGTTGATAGAACATCACCGTCAGTCAACTACGCAAGCCCGACCGGAACCATCGGCGCGGCGCTGCCCGGCACCAGATATTTTGAATTCAGATTCAATGAACCGATGAATACATCTGTTGCGCCTTCAGTTACGCTGTCTTCCGGTTCAGTTTCGATCAGACTTCAGGGAACTGCACCATCGTGCTGGATCAGTTCATATACCTGCCGCCTGACCAATCTTGACCCGATTGCTGAGCTTCCGGTTTCGTACTATACCTACCAGATTTCAAATGCAAAGGATTATGCCGGAAATCTGAATCTGGCGTCTAACTTCAAAGTGTATATCTATTCAAAGGGAACTTCTGCAAATGTTTCTGTTCTGACACGTCAGCCTTACATTTCAGACCAGACATTTATCGATTATCCGTTCAGCCCAGACGTCGGCGAAGCTGCAGCCTCAATACAGATAAACTACACCGGATCATCTCCGCTGAACCATCCGTATCACCTGCTCGTGTACAACTCGGCCGGAGCAAACGTTGCGACTTTTGCTGTTAACACAGATAATCCCGGAATTTCCATATTTACAAATGACCCGGCTTATTGGTCTGCATCAAATGCTCCAGGTTCAGGCGCCGGGCCATCAACGTATCAGTTCAAACTTCGTGACGCGCTTGGAAACATTTCAGTTTCATATATTGGTTCAATTGTTTATGATACATTGCCAACAGTCGTAAATTCGCTTTCATTCAATGACGGCAACAGAGGCATTGCCTCTGCCGGAATAAGATATTATGCGCCCGTACTTGGTTCGGCAAATATTATAGTTCAGACTGACAGTACAGACGCGCACCGCATGGTATTTGCATCTGCAACCGGAGTTCTTCCGGCACTTTTTGCAATGACCGCTAACAACACGTCTCACTCGTTAGTCTTCGGTGAAAATGTAGGTGAATGTGTTGGAACAATTAATTTTGCAGACAAAGCTGGAAATATTTCGACCAGCGCTGCTGCGTCGCTTACTCTGTGCGTCGATCGAACGCCACCCCGGGTTTCATTGGCATCGCCGTCTTCTGCTATTGGCGTTCGGGAAGCAATGACATGCCTCTTTGATATCACTTTCAGCGAACCAATGCAATCAGCAGGTATTCCAACTGTTACACTTGAAAGATCTGGCACAGTGATTCGAATGCAGTCGGTAACTAATCCATGGCAAACACCTTATACCTGCCGTTTCACAAACCGAGACGCAATTAAAAACCTTCCAATCGGAACATACACTTATGCCGTCAGCGGAGCACGTGACTACGCTGGTCTCGGCAACATTCAGGGGTCGGCAGAATTGTACATTCATTCAACAACCTCTTCGGCGACGATCACAATTTACTCAAAACAGCCGGCCATTACAACTGAAACGCTTACAGATACACCATTCAGCACACTTGTTGGAAATGGAAAAGCCACTCTGCAACTCGACTTTCTACCGGAACTTCTTTCTGCCGCTCCGTTTAAGGTGGTTGTCTGCGAACAGAGCGGTGCAGGTGTTGCAACACTTTCTGTTCCTTATTCCAACCCGGCAAATGTTGTATTTCCGGGTGATTCATCAGATTGGGAATCAGGAAAATATCCATCCGGCGGCGCAGGTCCTCTGAATTACTATCTGAAATTGTACGATAATTTTGGAAATCTTTCCGGAGTTCTGAAAACTCTTGTTTTCGATTCCAAATCTCCATCAGTAAATGCTTTCAGTATCGCCGACGGCGGCGGAATCGCAACACTTTCACCCGACCTCTCAAAAACAGTCTGGTACCACTCTCCGCTGCTCGGAAAAGCCGCCATTTCGATATCAACAGAAGATAACGATGCACTCAGAATCGTTACCGGACCTCCGCTGCGCTTATCAACTGAAACATTCATTCTTTCCGGCAGTGAAACATCGTCTGATTACTACGCTGATATCGACACTGCTTCATGGGATGAAGCAGCAGGCACTCTGTATGTTGTTGATGCCGCCGGAAATTTGGCTGCAGGCTCGAAGCCTGTATTGAACATGTTGATTGATAAGACTTCACCATCTGTTTCGACGGTTTCTCCATCGCAGCCAATCGGAAAACTCGCCGCTGGAGCTGGAATATTTGAATTCACTTTCAACGAAAAAATGAATACCCAACTCAAGCCAACCGGCGAAATTTCAAGCGGAGAAGTTAAAATTTCACTTGAACCGGTTCAGCCAGAATGCTGGATAACAGCGTATAAGTGCCGTATGACAAACTCAGAGGCAATAAATGAACTGCCCGTTTCAACATATTCATATCAGATCAGCGGCGCAAAAGACTATGCCGGAAACGAAAATCTTCCATGTACAAAGGGCGTCTACGTCAAATCCAAAAGCCCTGATGCAGCTTTGCGTGTTTTGACCCGGCAACCCGGAATTTCAACACAGCTTTTCGAAAATCAGCCATTCAGCAACGCAATCGGACAATCTTCCGCGACTGTAATGATAGAATTCTCAGCTGATACTGTGCTGACACCGCCGTACAAACTTCTTGCGTATGACACGTCAGACGTTAATGTTGCCACATTTGCTGTTATTACAACTTCACCGGTTCGGGCAATCTTTTCCACAAGCCAGACTTACTGGGCATCAGGAAAAGTGCCGGCTGTAAAAACAGGACCAGTATCATATTCCCTGAAAATTTTAGATGGTATTGGCAATCTCTCTTCAGTTCTGGGAACGCTTGTTTATGATTCGAAGCCTTCTGCCGTAAGCTCAGTTATATTTAACGACGGCGGAAAAGGGCAGGTTCTGAATGGAATCAGATACTATTCTCCAAATTTCGGTTCAGCAACGATTCAAATACAGACTGATCAGAGCGAGGCGCTGAGAATTATCTGCTCGACTTCAACTGTTGTTCTTCCGACAGTTTTTCAAACTTCATTTGATGGAATCTTGCATCACGGGCTGTTTGGCGGATCAATGCAGGAAAGTGTTGCGACAATAACTTTCGCAGACCCGGCAGGAAATGCTTGTACCGGTGCCTACGCAACCATTTCTATTAAAATCGACCGCACTCCTCCGGCTGTGGTTTCAATCTCTCCATCAGGAGTTATTGGTTCAATTGAAACTGAAGCTGGAATCTTTGATATTACATTTTCTGAAAAAATGCAGACTTCTATTATTCCTGCTGTTTCGCTGCGCAAAGATTCCACTGTGATTCCCCTTTCACCAGTAGCCTCACCCTGGCTTTCACAGACAGTTTGCCGCTTCACAAATGCTCAGGCAATAAAAGATGTTCCGATTGGGACGTACACTTATTTTGTTGCGGGTGCAAAAGACCTTTCAGGACAGGATAATATCGAAACAAATATTCAAATCTTTATTCAGTCGAATGCTCAGACACCTTCTTTCAACATTTTAACAAAGCAGCCGGGACTTGTTTCCGGAATACTTTACAACCAGCCGTTCAGCAATACTGTTGGTGACGGTTCTGCAACGGTATCTCTCTCATTTGATGATTCAGCGCAAGCTGTAATGCCTATGAATCTTCAGGTTTTCGATGAATCAGATTCTCAGGTTGCAACTTTGCCCATTGTCTGGGGAACACCGGCATATTCAGTGTTTCCGTCGAATTCTTCAAAATGGGTATCTTCAAAGTATCCATTGGCAAACAACGGCCCGGTTGTGTACAAATTCAAAATCATTGATAAACTGGGAAATATCTCGACCAATTACGCTGGACAGCTAACCTTCGACAGCCGCTCTGCCGTAGTTTCTTCGATGTCATTCGACGATTCGGGCCGCGGCTCAACAGTAAACGGAGTAAAATACTATTCGCCTGCAGCCGGATCAGCAATTCTGAATTATAATTCTGATTCAACTGACATTCAGAGGCTTGTTCTTTCTTCTACCACAGCAATGCTTCCTGAAATTCTTTCAATGGCAGCAGATGGTTATCAGCATTCGTATCGTTTCGATGGTTTTGTTGCAGATTCGGTTGCTACGCTCTCGATTGCTGACCTTGCGGGAAACATCGCGCAGAATTCCACTGTTTCTATTGTATTCGATTCATCCAGCCCCCGCGTAGTTTCTGTGAATCCTGATGCCGAAATTGTTCCTTATCAGGCATATACAGCCAATTTCGAAATCACCTTCTCTGAAGCGATGAAACAAAGCGAATTGCCTGCTGTTTCACTTGTAAATGGCCAGATAGCAATTCCGCTGGTAGCAGCCGGTCTGCCGGCTGATGCATGGGTATCGCCGAATACTGTCCGTCTGACAAATCAGTATTCACTTGCCGATTTTCCGCAGGGAAAATATTCGTACATTGTTAAAGGCGGCAGAGATCTTGCCGGAAACCCGGCCATTGAGACAACTTCCGATGAATTTGGTGTCAATGTTAATCTGACTGAGTCTGAGTACAATGTCGTTCTTCGAACACGTCAGCAGACAATCAGTGACGTAATGCTTGAAAACAAGGCTTTCAGTCCATTCGTGCCGCCTTTCACCGGTTCTCTTTCGGTGAAAAAACTTAACAGTGCTCCCGGAATTCCTTCTGAAATAAGGCTTTTCGACACTCAGAACAATCTGATTGCAACATCTGCACTTCTTATGAGTGGAAATGTTGGAACGGCGACTGTCGATGCAGCCTTTTTTAAGAATCCGGGAAGGAAGGGGCCGTTGTACTACAATGTAAAAATTGCAGATAATCTCGGCGGCACTGGTAACTTCGTTAAATCGGTTGTTTATGATGCTGTTGAGCCTGTAATCAACTCAGTATCATGGAACAACCTTGCTGCAAGAGAAGGTGGAAGCGTTTGGTACAATCCGCAAAAGAAAGGCGATCTTACTTTCAGCGTCAACACCAGCACTGCAGACACGCTCTATGCAACACTTGCAACACAGAATGGTACTCGTTCATATCAGCTTTCGAAACCGTCATATTATTATACCGGCGTGATTCCGGCGAGCGAATTTACAGGGCTTTCTGATTCAGACTATCTGATAAGTTTCACAGATGACGCCGGAAACATGGGAACTGGCTCCGCAAGCACTATGCGAATATCAGTTGATCGTGTCGCCCCGTCACTTGTGACATTCAAAAGCGAGCCTTCTTCGCCTTTGAAGGCTAATTCAGCAGGTTCGGTTTTATTTACTCTCACATTCAATGAGAAGATTGACCAGGCAGTTAATGCCGCCCCAGCTCTTTCGCTGTCGAGCGGCACATCAATTATTACATGCGTTATTTCTGAATGGAAATCTGACAGAGAAGTGGTTTTCGTAAATGAATCAGCAATAGTTGGCGGAATTCCCCAGGGAAACTGGGATGTAAACGTTCAGGCCTCTGATCTTGCTGAGAATAGAATGTCTACGACACTTCCCGTGGCAATATCAATCAAATCTTCAGGGCCGGGCGTTTCTGAATGTTACGTTGAATCATACCAGATAACCACAGCCGAATCACTTTATCCGCAGGGAATTATCAGAAACGTTCCGTTCAGCATGAACGTCTGGCCGAATGCTTCCACTCTGACCATAAATTACAACAGCGTTCCGGTGGTTCCGGTGTATCTGTATTTCATGCAGAACGGGTTTACAGTAGCATCTTATCCTATTTCCGTGGTCAATGGAAAATCGCAGTTCGTCTGGAATTCTTCGAAAGGTCCACAACCGACTGTTCCGACAACTTACGACCTGAAGCTGTCTGATGGAATTGGAAATGAGTCGTTCGATATCTGCAGTTGGAGCATTGATTCGGTTGCGCCGGTCGTTGGTTCGGTGACATCAAACGGCGGTGTCTTGTACTCAGGCGACGGCGCCAGATATTTCAATCCGGCAATTCACGGAAATATCACTTGCGGATGGCAGATTTCAGGCGAAGCTTCAGCTGCGCGCATGAGGCTCACGGGTGGAAATGCAACGCTGACATACACACTGTCAGGCTCTGGCACTTCGTGGAGCGGCACATTTAACGGAAAGAGTTCATCCGGAAGTGTTCTTCCAGATGGAACATATTGGCTTGATTCAGTTGACGCAGCCGGAAATATAGGAAAAACACCTGCAAATATTACTTCAAGTATTACTGTCGTGATTGACAGCGTTCCTCCGAGTATTGCAACTATCACAACGAAAGTAGGCGGCGAAATTCGCAACAGATTTGCGCCATCTGCTTCTCCACTTGTTATCCAGGTTGACAGCAGCGAATCATTGCTTCCCAGAAATATCTGGAACCTTTCCATAAGAACATCTTCTGGAAACGTTGTAAAAACTCTGCGACTTGTTTCCTCTGACAATGGCGGTTTTGGTGCAGAATGGAATGGAACCGCTGAAGATGGAAAAGCAGTGAGCGATGGATATTACCGAATTTACGCATCGGACATAACGGGAAATTTAAATCAGCAGTATGCTCAGGTGCAGGTAATTAAAAATGATTTCAAAGTCTTATCAGTAAAGCAATTGTCTGCTAAATCGCTTGAGTTTTCATTTAATTATGAAATTGATCCAAACTCTGTTTACGGAGCTGTTATAACTTTTGATCCGCAGGGACCAGCCGTGAGCAACATTTCGATGCCTGAAACGAAAAAGATGAAAATTGAACTGGCAGATTCACTTACACACGGTGTTTCTTTCAAAGTTCTGATAAATCAAGGAACTCTCTATTCTGTTGATGGTCTTACTCTTCAGAGCGGAAAGAATTCAGGTTCATTCAATTCTGACAGCCGTGGTCCGGTTGTCTCAAGAGTTGGATTCGAAGGAATTTCCAATAATAAAGATTTTATTCTTTACTTTGATGAGCCAATTGATAAAGCAACTGCCGAAGACACTGGAAATTATTCTTTGACATATAGTACAAAGAAAGTTTCCCTGACACGTGCTTCGCTCAGATCAGACAATTCATCTGTGTTGATAAGTGCTTCAGAAAATCTAACAGATGCAAATACATACAAAATAGTTGCCATTGGAATCAAAGATAAATTATTGAATGTCAGCCAGGGAACGTCAGCTGAAAAAACATTCAAAGGACTTGATTTAACTCCGCCGGTACTTGATTTGAATGCTTTTTCTAACCCGGGAAATGAAACGGACCTGATGATAGTAGTGACTTCAAATGAAGATTTGCAGGCTGTTCCTTCTGTAACGATCAAACAGGGTGGATCTTCTGAAATGTCAGTAACAATGACCGCCGGCAGCAGGCCCCGATATTACATGGGCGGCATTCACCTCAGTTCTTCATATTCGGGAACAGCTCAAATAAAGGCTTCCGGGGCTGATGTGTCTGGCAACGCGGCAACAGCAGAACTGGATTTTTCTACTGCGGTTGTTACTGCCAGCATCAAAGCATCTCTCAATTCTTCTGACGGATTCTGCTCTTTGAACTTTGAATCGGGAAGTTTTTCGAAAAATACAATTGTAACAATAATTCCCCAAAAATTGTACTACTCTGTTGTTTCTCCTGGTTCGTCTGTTCCAGACAGTTCAAAAGCTTTAGATAAAGTCTCATCTGTCTCTTCAAACTTGCTTGGCGTGTCAAAGCTGTCAGACTCATCTTCTTCATTGACTTATTCAGCCTCCGCAAGATCTCTGAAAAAAGCTCTTCCATTGAGGAGATTCCTTGAATCAGAAATTAAATCAGGCAAATTTGCACCTGCGAAAGCTACTTTAAGAGCAAAACCAGATAAAATTGCCTCAAAAATCATCTCTAAGATTGTCTCTGCATCAGAATTGGAAACTATCGAAGAAGTATCTGCTGCTGTTTCAGTCGGTGAACTTGAAATCTGCGGAAAAGCGTATGAAATTTCAATCGGAAAAGCAAATAGTTTGAAAGATTATTCTATTTCAATCTCATCAAGTTACGCCGCTGCCGGATGCAATAACACCGGTGTGTTTCGACTTGATGGAGATTCGTGGAAATTTGTAGATTCGAGACTTTCAGGTGGTAAGAGATCTTTCTCGGCATCTTCAGGCGGAATCTATGCGGTAATGAGAGATACAACGCCTCCCGCAATAATCATCAGCAATAATCTTAATGATGAGCCGCTATCAGATTCCAGGCCAGCAATCTGTGGAAATGTTGGTGACTTTGGTTCGGGATTGCGCCCTGATTCATTAAAAGCGCGTCTCGACGGGTTTGATTTCACAGTCAGCAACGTTTCTTCTGATGGAACATTCAAATTCGTTCCTCTGAATAATCTATGCGGCGGAAGGCATGAAATATCTTTCTCAGCTACAGATAATATTGGTAATAAAGCGGTGTCTCCTGTAATGCGATTCGAGATAAAAACATCTCTGCAGATTTCAGAAATATCAACATTTCCAAATCCTGCAAAAGAAGCTTCCACTCTCAGAATCAGTTGCAATCGAAGCGATCTCGGATCTGCTGAAGCTGAAGTAAATATTTACGATGCAGCCGGGCATCTTGTACGAACTCTCGACATGATTTCCAGAAGCCGCGAAAATTTTGCCGGAACAGGCCGATACATCTACGACATCCGCTGGGATCTCAGAAACGACGACGGCAAAAAAGTCGCCAACGGCATATATTTTTCAAAACTGAAAATTACAGACCCCGACAACCCGTCTTCCCTGATAAAAAGAACTCAGAAAATCGTTATTCTCCATTGAAAAGTGGCTTCTCAACAACTGTCTAAATATTCTGAAAAAATGCAAAATCAGCCGCCGGCAAGCTTTACTTTATAGCCAAGTTGAACGAGGAATTTTTCGATGAAATCACGGTGATCACCTTGTATTTCAATAATTCCATCTTTTAAAGTACCACCAGTACCACAGGCTTTTTTAATTTTCTTTGCGATTTCATTGATTTGGTCAAAAGTGCCCGTTGCTCCGGAAACAGTGGTAACTGTTTTTCCGCCTCTGCCCTTTGTTTCCCGGCGAATTCTCATTATTCCATCGCCATCACATTTCTGCTGACTGCTTTTAGCCTTACAGACACACGATGCAACCGGCTTTTCACATTCAGGGCAGATTCTTTTGTCTTCACTTGTATAAACCAGTCTGCTGCTCATAATATAAATACCAGCCTTTCGAAAAATGCTTTCATTGCCATAAAGAAATTAAGAAGAGAGATCCCTCACATTCGTTCGAGATGACAACTTCCTGGCGAAAATAAGCGTAAACAAATATGTAAGCAATACATTCTTTTAGACATTCTCTATTTCAATTGTGTCGCCGTAATAATGCTATAATATCAGTAAAATTGCTCCTTGAAAAGGATTTTTTACTGAAATCAACGGGGCTTGATAAATCAAGCCCCTGCAAAAATACAATGATGTGTACCGTAAAACAATGGCGCATAATTGTGTTAAGATTGTGAAAGTGTGATTTGAAAAGCGGCATCAAATCTGCTTAATAAATACTGTAAAAAGCATTCTGGTTGAGGTATAATAATTGAGCAGAAAGAAATACCAGGGGAGAATTTATGAAGCGCATTCCTTATGGCAGAAGCAATTATAAAAGTCTTATTGAGGATGGTTATGTCTATGTTGATAAGACGGAATACATTCGCAAGCTGGAAAATCTGAATGAAAATTACATTGTTTTCCTTCGTCCGCGCAGATTTGGCAAAAGTCTCTTTATTTCCCTGCTCGAATATTATTACGACATTCGCCATGCAGAATCTTTCCAGAAATTATTCGGAAATTTCGATATAGGACAAACCCCAACGCCGCTTCATAACAGCTATTATATATTGAGAATGAGCTTTTCCGGAATAAATACAGACACACCCGAAAGTACCCGCAAAGGTTTCAATGATAACGTTTATGGCGGAATTGAAAGTTTTCTGATTAGATATTCTTTGAAAATGGATATAGAGAAAAATTCAGAAGCCTCTTCAATGATAAATTCTTTTTTTATTAAAATGTTCAACTCATCTGATAGAAAAATATATCTTCTTATTGACGAATATGATCACTTTGCGAACGAGCTGCTCGGTTTTAACCCTGATTTCTTCAAGGAATCTATAAGTAAAAATGGTTTTGTACGGAAATTTTATGAAATGCTTAAAGAAGCCACAACAAGCGGCATTCTTGATCGAATATTCATAACAGGTGTTAGCCCGATTACTCTTGACAGCATGACCAGCGGATTTAACATTGCCAGAAATTACAGTCGTGACAATGATTTTAATGAAATGATGGGCTTTACTGAAAACGAAGTTATTGATCTGTACAAACAAACCATCTCTGATGAATTTTTAAACGAACGACTGCCGAAACTGAAACAGTATTACAATGGTTATCTTTTTAATGAAAGGTCTTCGACAAAGCTTTTCAACAGTGACATGGTACTTTATTATCTGAGTTATCTTCAGAGGCGAAAAGAAGAAATATCAGATATGCTTGATCGAAACGTCGTCAGCGATTATGGAAAAATCGGCAATCTTTTCAATATTGGCGGCTACAACAGCAACCGCATGGAGGTTCTGGATAATATCATTGAAGGAAAAGAGCAGCAGACAATAATAACTGATCAATTCAACCTTGAAATGCCAATGACACTGAATGACTTCAAATCATTGCTTTTTTACATGGGTTTTCTTACCATTAAAAGGCATGACAAGATAAGCGATGAAACGTTTCTTGATGTTCCGAATTATGTTATTAAAGAACTGTATTTTGGCTTTTTCCGAAGCAAAATCGAAGAAGCGGCGGCTTTCAAAACTGATTCTGAAAAAGTTTCTGAAGTAATTAGAGAAATTGCAGTTGAAGGAACCATAAGCAAACTGATTAATATCACAGAAGAAACGCTGCATCGCCTTTCCAACCGTGACTTCATAAAATTCAATGAAAAAATTGTACAGGCAATAATGCTGACATTCCTGTTTGAAACAAAGATTTACTATGCAAAAAGCGAATATCCGGTTGAAGATGGCTACATTGACATCGTTTTATTAAAAGGCTCAGCCGGAAAACCCGAATTCTATTCCATAATTGAACTAAAGTACATTTCAAAAACCGATTACAACGACACTCTTCGTGTTAAAAAACTCGAAGAAGCCAAAAATCAAATATTACAATATACCAAATCAGAAGAACTGAAATCATTTAAAAACATGCGCAAATGGGCAGTAGTCTTCTGTAAAGACAAATGCGTCGCCCTCGAAGAAGTTATTTAACTTCCATTCAGCTTTAACATCGTCATGCCTAACTTTGGTAAAATTCTTACCATTTACATCATACACACAATTTTACCGACGCCCCTTCTAGCGAAGGAGATCATGTAAGTGGTTGTACTGTTCGAAGGATGGTTGGTGGCAATGATCTTCATCTTACGGAATCATCAGGCATCGGCTAGCTTGGTGTTCCTGGGTTGGCAAGTGAAACTCGTCCCAAAAATGTAGTTGTTTTTGTACCTATCTCCAAACTTCTCTTGCTTTTCCTTTATATGGTTAAGAAGTTTTAAGAAGAAATTTTTGTGGACAATATTTTATCTCGATAGTGTTGATAATTACACTTATCTGCAAGTTCATGTAATTCTTCCTGGGAAGAAGCTACTTGGGTGCCTCGGCTCAAAATTGAGTCATGAATTAATCTACTCTTGGCATGTTCGGAAAAGTTCACTAATTCCCAGACGCTACGGCACTTGGAAGCTCCCATAAGAAGCAAATTGTCAGCAGTTCCTGCAAACCCAGCATTCAAACTCAGAGAGAGATAATCATTCGCTGTCACTGCTTTGCTGACGCCTTGTCTAATTAATTCATCCGAATTCTTGCTATCAGAACATTGCTTGGACAAACGAATAATATCTTCAACATCAACACATCTATCCAAGCCCATCATGAAGATTTTGTCTGAGTTTTGTGATTCCGCAGCTTCATGCCCTAACATTACAACTTCGTCGAGCGCCTTAACCTTCTTAGCCCCTTCAATTAATATTTCGTCATGTAATTTTTCAGTCTCAGAATGTCTTGCCAGGGCGATAACATCGTTTCCTGTTTTTGCGTCAATAAGACTTGCCATCAATCCGCCACTTCTTGATGCCACGTTTTCATGCATCCAGATAGTTCCTTTAACTACCTCAGAAACATTTACTGAACCATCTTCCGTATATGGGTTCGCTAATACGATAGTTGTAAACAAGCCACTGATGGCTATTGCTATAGAAATCAGTTTAATTGAAATTCGATTTATCATATACTTCCCTCCTGATTTTCGTATTAAACTATCAAAGAATTTGATGAATTCACACTAAACGGCTATTTAAAAGCTATTTAATTGCAGTCGTAATTCCGTTCATTTCACATCGACGTTCTGTAACGTAACCTGTGTAGTTTCACCATTCTGGTATGGAGGTAATAGTGGCCCAGAATGGGTTTTCTAAGCCTATCGAAGCCATGAGAACCATAAACACCATCATTATAATGCTCTTCTGAAACATGTTGTCCCTCCTGCTTTATTTATTTTGCATTTTGAACAATCTCTAATTTATATAACTTACGAAACAATTGAAATGTGACAAATTTTTTTGTTTCTTTAAAATTCATTTGAGAATTCAAAAAAACTCAGTGAAAAACTTTTTCGATTTCAGGAAGGAAAACGCTATATGCCTTCAGAATTCATACCGGCATCTGCAACAAATAATACCCTTCCAAGCTTCCATTCACGTAAATCATTTTTTACTTTAGCAACCGTGGAAACATCAACCAGGTTTAGGCATTTTTTAAATAATTTCTGAAAACGCTCAAACCTTCTTCAATGTTTGCTCGCCCGAATCCGATTCGGAAACGATCTTGTGGTGTCTCCATCAACTCTGAATGATAAACTTTGGGAGGCAATAGAAGAATTCCTGTTTTTTCTACCAGATCTTCACAGAACTGATTTGTTTCCAAAGGTCCTTTGTAACGTGGGAAGCCTACACATCCACCATCGGGCCGGTACCATTCGAATAATTCATGAAATTCGTTAAAAAATGCCTCCAGTTTTTCAGCGTTTGTGTTGACAAGTGCTCTGTTCCGCTCCAGAATTCGTTCCCTTGATTTAAGTGCGATAATTGCGAGCCGTTCACTCGGTGCGGAGTTGCAGATGGACAGATAATGTTTATACCGTTCCATTTTTTGCAGAAGTCCGGTGTCCCTGGTCATAATCCATCCGATTCTGAGACCGGACAAACCGTATGCTTTGGACATGACATTGAGAGAAAGCCCTTTTTCATAAATATCGCCAACCGGAGGGAGTCGGACGGAGGCATCCCGTTCAACCAGGCGATAGACCTCATCACTGAACAGATAAATGCCTCTCTCCCTGCAAATTTCTATGAGTTCCTGGAAAACACTGTGTTTAAGCACTGCTCCGGTTGGATTGTTGGGAAAGTTAATGGATATGAGCTTTGTATTAGGTCTGATAAGACTCTTCAGACGGTTGATATCCAAAGACCAGTTGTTTCCCGCATCCAGAGGAATCCCCGACACATCACAAATTTCCATTGGAATCGTTTCTGCCGCCTGATAATTGGGAACAACAACAATTGCATGAGATTCTTTGTTTAGAAGAATTCGCATTGCAACATATATGCCTTCTTCTGCTCCTGCAAAACATAATATATTCGAAGCTGCCGCTGTATCGTATGTTTTTGCAATTTCTTCACGAAGTTGTGGATTGCCATAGGTTTCAGTATATCCGAGCCACTGCTGGTCAAATGCTTCCCGGTCTTCGGGTGAGGCCATTGCCAGAAGTTCGGAAAGTTTCATGCTTTCAATATCCGATGCTGTCATATGATACCTGGCTGAAAATTCCCATTTGGAGAAATAAACTTCCAGAGCAAAATCACGCATTGTTTTTTCCTTCTAATTTTGTACGCTTATTACTCAAAATCTTAAATAAGAAATAATGAGCTAAATTTCTTCAGGTATGGTTTAACAATTTTCTTTGCTGAAGGCAATTTTAAACCGTTTTTTGGGATTATCAAATTTAACGTTTTCCGGATGAAATGTTTCAGGTTCATACGGCCAGTAATTCTTTGCGTGCCCTTCCAACCATGACGCAATTTCTTTATATTTTTGTGTTCCTGGCTTTTTTAATGTCTCAAGTATTTCATAATATCCATCAATACTGCCGCAATCTTCAGGCGGACAAGATCTTTCACCGCCAAGGCAAATGGGGTATTTAAGCGCAGGATCCTTCATCAGGATTCCTTCAAAAAGCACTTCGTGATTCCAATGGTCGCCAAAGTCATACAAATAGGTCATCTTCTGTCCTGGATTGATCAGGAAAAAATCAATATCAGCCTTCCAGGAGGGAATTGCTTTAATTTCTTCAAATTCGTCGCCATGAATACCAATTTCCAGCATTTTATTTCCATGAAACTTCTTGAGTGTAAAAGAGTGCAAATGGTAATCCAACCACCCCATTGCATCTTGAATTGCAACATGTAAGTCCCAAAAATTATAATTTGAAGGAACTTGTATTCTTCTCCATATTTCGGGCTGAATTTCCAAGAGTGAAACACGGAACTGATAAACTAATGGAGGGAGCTTTGCCACACAGATCTCCTTTTTGATGACAATATTATATGGAAGGATTCTAACACTTATTAATCAAACTTATCAAACATTGAATGTGTGTCAATTCAAAGAAGGTAATATTGTACCTTGGGTTGAAATAGAAGAATATTTTCGCTGCTGCCCTTTATAAAACAGAAATAACGAGCAGCAGCTGAAGATTGGCTTGAAATTAATCAACTGTCGGGAGTGGCCTTATTCCAGGAGGCTCCTTCTTTGTAGCCTACGATTGTCTGGGCGTGATCAATTACCATCTTTGCGGTTGTTCCATCGTCAACTACATCGTTGGCATCGAGAAGCTGGTACAAACCCGGACTTTCTGATTTTATTGATGTGCTGACACAATAGCCTGAGCTTATGAGAGTTTTCAGCAGATCAATGTCGGAATCAGTTTTAACAACGAAATATCCAGTTGAATTATAGCTCCAGTAGCGGTTGCCTTGCGCGTTACCGCGATATTTGCAGGCTTCCCGCCAGGCTGCTTCGCTTGGCCAACTGGTATAATCCGATAGGTTATATGGCATCTGTTCCCAGGTTGCACCGCCCAAACGTTCAAGTAATGACATGGCTGTCTGGTTATTTGAGCCGCTGTCAATACCGGAATTGATTTGATGATAAACAAAATCCGGAGAAAAGATTTTATTCCTGTAAGCCACCGTTGGTGCCCCGGTTGAACCGCCAGACCATGCTGCTCCCGAAAGGTCCCAGTTGTGTTCTTTTGCTTCATTGAACGTATGAATATAATATGCAACAGAAAACGCAGTGCAGGAACCCTTTGTTCCCTGATGACCAACAGGCGGGAAATACTTGGTGGTTGAATGATCCACTGAAGTTGGTTGTCCACCGCGCATATTATTCGATTGTACACTTCGCAATTTTTTCATACTTTGCCACTGTTCAAGCGTTGGTGGTTGATAACCGGTTCCAAACTGACCATCAATGATTTTATTGTAATTTTTTCCGGGAATATAAACGCCATGGCTTTCAATATCCTTCTGTAATTCGTTATTTGTCGGATATTCTTCCTTAAATTGAGTTTCAGCCAGGGCAGATCGTGGAAGTGGGATAATCTGCTGAACTTCATTCATGGTAAGACTATTTTTTGTACTTGCTACGACATTTACATTGCCATTTGCCGGAATACTGTCTGTACCACCGACAATGTTCTTGAATTTGGAGTAATTGTAATTGTAATAGAATTCCACCGAGAAATTGTTGATTGTTCCTGCATTGCTTCCGGAATTTTCAACGCGCAGGAATAAGTCGAAGTCGTTAATCGCTCCAGCAAACTCAGAAATATCAACAACTATTTTATTACTGGGAAATGCAACTGCACCACTTTTCAAAGTAGAACTAAACCTGGATTGAAGTTCCTTAACCATGTATGGGGAAGCAGGGTCACCCAGACCAATAAGAATTTTTGCCTCATTTCGTTTCGGGTGATTTATTTCAAAAACAGCAACAACACTTGGATTATATGCCTGAGAAAAGTCATTATAATAGTAATAGATCATCATTTCCTGTTTTTTGACTGTTTGATAAGTTACCCAATACCATCCGTCGTGTTTGTTTTCAAAACTGTTGGTAGTTCCCCAGGAATTATAAATCTTGAATGCACCATTAACAGCCAGTGGAGTGCCATCTTTTATTTCGAATTCTGCGACATTTTCGGGCCTTGTAGTGTTATTGTCGTCATTCAATTCTGTTACTACATTTGTGGCATCAATTATTGCGCCAATGTAATATCTTCCAGTTGAAAGTGCAGGAACGGTAAATTCAAGACCACTGACATTACATGTACCAACCGGGCAGTTAAAGTTATATGGGTGATCTATAAGCAAGGTATCGGATGTGGTAATTTCCCGATCAGTTGAGAGATAAAATCGAATTTTGTGATTAGCATTATAACCGGCAGTGTCTCCAATGTTTTTGAACGTGTACATTATCTTCATGACATCGTTGGCCGCTCCGTAAGGTAAATCGTTCCAGTTATCAGTTCCGATGTAAATGGTTCCAACGTCTGTCAAATCTGATCTGGTACTGAGGGCTTTCACCTCACCAAGATATTTTTTAGAAGAATCATCATTATTTGAACGAACCCAGACTTTGTTTCCAACAGACAAAGTTGAAACATTCACTACTGAATTACTTGAAAAAGCTGTATAACTGCTTCCATCGTTGATACTGTATTCCATTGATGGAGCACCACTGTAAATATTCTTTTCAAGAATATTCAGGTATGCATTTTGTGGCAAAAAATTTTCTGCTGTCTTGAAAACAGTTACTGCATAGTTTTGGGTTGTACTATCTCCTGCCGTGACAGTGTAAGTAAACGCTTCTCCCGGCGTGAAGTTCTGGGCAACAGCAGAGTTCGGGCTGATTGAAGCTCCGGAATGGGTAATTGTTGGAACAAGCCCTGTGAATGAGGTGTTGTATGGAACTTTAAGAATTATGATTTTGTCATCCTCATGAATCATTCCAGTGACAGGAGGCACCAAGCCATTGAAATTAAATGCGGTGATAGCTTTTGTTGTCTCTGGAGATACTGTTACTGTTACGACGTATTGTTGTGTGGTGGCGTCTGCTGCTGTAACAGTGTATGTTACAGGATTTGTGAAGTTCTGTGCGACGCCTGTGTTAGGTGCAATGCTCGCGCCTGTGTGCGTTATCGTTGGTACCAGCGCGGTTACAGTTGTTCCGAATGGAACTGTTAGAGCAACTGTTTTCGCTGATTCGTTTACTACACCCGTTACTGACGGGCTTGTGAAGTTAAAAGCTGTAATTGCCTTCGCAGGGTTTGCTGCGATTGTTACTGTTACGACGTATTGTTGTGTGGTGGCGTCTGCAGCTGTAACAGTGTATGTTACAGGATTTGTGAAGTTCTGTGCGACGCCTGTGTTAGGTGAAATGCTTGCGCCTGTGTGGGTTATCGTTGGTACCAGCGCAGTAACATTCGTTCCGAATGGAGCCGTAAGAGCAACTGTTTTCGCTGATTCGTTTATTACACCTGTTACCGATGGACTTGTGAAATT
>JADFZL010000054.1:1467-2009 GCA_015232575.1 Candidatus Rifleibacteriota bacterium | reverse complement strand
ACCTGCCATGGAAACGAGATTGTTCCTGGTACTCGCCGCATGGCGCTCATGAATCTTTTCCTTCACAACATCGGCGATTTTGAAAGCGACAGTTTTATCTCGCCTGCAGATGCCCTGATTTCCGATACCGGATTGCGTGTCGATTACGTGCTTGCTAATCCGCCTTTCGGCAAAAAAAGCAGCATGACCTTTACCAATGAAGAAGGCGAACAGGACTCCGAAGACCTTACCTACAACCGGCAAGATTTCTGGGTAACCACCAGTAATAAACAATTGAACTTTGTACAGCATATCCGCACAATGCTCAAGTCAGATGGTCATGCGGCTGTTGTTCTTCCTGACAATGTTCTTTTTGAAGGCGGTGCCGGAGAAACCGTTCGAAAAAAATTAATGGAGACAACCAACCTTCATACCATATTGCGCCTGCCCACCGGGGTTTTTTATAAACAGGGAGTAAAAGCCAATGTGCTGTTTTTTGATAACCATCCGGCATCAAAGACGCCTTGGACTAAAGAAATCTGGATTTATGATTTTAGAACCAA
>JADFZL010000054.1:0-1457 GCA_015232575.1 Candidatus Rifleibacteriota bacterium | reverse complement strand
TTACCCTGAAAAAAAATCCATTAAAAGTTGAAGACCTGAAAGATTTTATCGAATGCTATAAACCTGAAAACATTAACAAAAGAAAAGAAACCTGGCATCCGGAAACCAATCCGGAAGGACGCTGGAGACGTTTTTTTTACGAAGACATTTCAGCAAGAGACAAAACCAGTCTTGATATTACCTGGCTTAAAGACAAGAGTCTGACAGATTTAGATAATCTTCCTGATCCTGATGTTCTGGCAAATGATATCATTGAGAATCTACAAGCAGGCATAGAAAGCTTTAAAGAGATTTACGCAGCAGTTAAGTGAAGGAAAACAAAGGTGCATAAGAGGAAATTGTATCTGAATCAAGCTTTTGCAAAAAGTATGGCAATCTGATAATATGGTTCAATCAGACAGTTAGATTCAAGGGAGATTTATCATGGGGAAGCGTCGGTTAGTGAGTTTCGATTGGGCGATGAAAAGGCTTTTGCGTAGCAAAGCCAACTTTAAGGTTCTCGAAGGATTTCTTTCCGAACTTCTCAAAGAGGAAATTCGAATTGTTGAAATCCTCGAAAGTGAATCAAATCAGGAAGAGCGTTTCGACAAATTCAACCGCCTTGATCTTAAAGCAAAAACCTCCAACGAGGAAGTCATTTTAATCGAAGTTCAGTATGAGCAGGAATTCGACTATCTGCAAAGAATTCTCTATTCGACGTCGAAAGCGGTTACTGAACATATAGTCGAAGGGCAACCCTATGCGGACAGAGTCAAAGTCATTTCCATCAGCATTCTCTATTTCGATCTCGGACAGGGCAAAGACTACATTTATCATGGTATGACGAGCTTTCGCGGCCTGAATCTGCAAGATGAGCTCCTGCTCACCTCGAAACAGGCACAGATGTTCGATAAAAAATTCCCCTATCAGCTTTATCCAGAGTATTACCTGATCAAGGTCAATACTTTCGATGATGTTGCCAAAAACACTCTTGATGAGTGGGTCTATTTTTTGAAAAACGAAGAAATCAAGGAAGATTTCCGTGCCAAAGGTCTTCGTGAAGCCAAGGAGATTCTTGATATCCTGAAGTTATCAGATGAAGATCGAAAAGCTTATGAACGCTACTCGGACGACCTCCATTACCAGGCGAGTATGGTTCTATCGAGTTACGCCTCTGGAAAAATGGACGGCATTGAACAAGGTGTCAAACAGGGCATTGAGCAAGGCATCAAACAGGGATTATTAGAGTCGGCCCGAAAGCTTTTTGCAGGTGGGATGTCTCGAACCGAGATTGCAAAGTTACTCGGTGTCGGTGAAAATGATTTCTAGCTGTTGCAAATCATAGATGCAGCATAAAGATGCTCATCGAACAACACTGTATGATAATAACCAATGGTTAATGGGAAATACGATACCATAGCAGTTCCAGCAGATTTCTCCCTTCGATCGAAATGACAGCAAGACACCAAACACTTGCC
>JADFZL010000053.1 GCA_015232575.1 Candidatus Rifleibacteriota bacterium | reverse complement strand
AAAAATAGATATGCTTCTTACTCAAAAAGGGGAACTCGAAGAAACACTTGTTGAAACAAAATCCAGACTAATAGCTCAGTTAAATCAACTTACTTCACACAAAAAGATTTTAGAAGAAAAGCTGACCCGTGCAATAAACTATTACAATCAGAAAATCCAGAAATTAACCACTCAGAGTAAAGAATTTCAAGACAGCAGAAATGAAATAGAAACTCTTTTCAGACGCGAAGTTGAAAAACTTATTGCTAAACTCCAGGATACAGAATCCATAAATCAAAAAAATGAAAGCGCACTTCATCATGAAATAGAAAAGCTTAGAAACGAGAATAATGATCTTAAGAATAAGCTCAATGAAACTCAAAGTTTTTTTCGAAATGAAATAGAAATGCTTTCCGAGCGCAACAGCGAGATGCAGAAAAAGCAGTCCAGCGAGTTTGAGTCTGAAATTAGTAAGCTTACCCAGAAAAACGATGAACTGAAGAAATCGCTTGATAGCGCTCAAGCTGATCTTGAAAAAGCTAAAATTTCCTTAAAGAATTCAATGGTAACAACAAAAGCCAACGATGAGAGAAGTATTGAGCTTATCAATAAATTTGTTTCTTCCCAGAAAAAAGCTGAGAAACAAAAGAAGGAAATTGAGGATCTCAACAAAGAACTGCAAGACTCGAAAAAACTGCTCGAACTTATCAAATTAGCATTGGATGTCCAGATTTAAAATCAGACGATTAGATTCTTCTCAGGAGATAAACAATGGACCAAACTGCATTTCTGACCTCCGTTAAGGAGAACGTTTTAACCGGTCTCAAAAAAATGAGAGAAGACCTGGAAATCAGCCATTCTGATGTAGAACGTCTGACAGTTGAAAAGCAGGAATTACTTGAAAAGATAAAAAATAATGAAATAGAGCATCTTCAGGAAGTAAACAGATTAACAACTGAAAAAAACGAAATTCTGAACAATCTGAATAAATCTGAATCAGAATCACACAAGGAAGTTGAGATTCTTTCCTTACAGATAAAAGAATTAGAAGATGTTATTAATGCAAATAAAGCAAAATTTCAGGAAGAAATGGGAAAAGTTACTTCCGAAAATAGTGAATTGCTTGAACGGCTTAAAAAGACTGGTGGAGAATTAAACCAGAAAATCGAACAACTGACCGCCGAAAAAAAGGAACTGCAAGAGAGCCTCAACAAAACCGGCGGAGAATTAAATCTTAAAGTTGGTGCGCTTTCTATAGAGAGAAGCGACCTTCAGGAAAAGCTTGCTAAAACAGAAGCAAAATTACTTCGGGAAATTGAGAATGCTTCAAACGCGCGCAAAACACTTGAAAATCAGCTCAGCAAAACTGAAAGCGACCTCAAGCAGGAAATCAGCAACTTATCTACTGAGAAAAACGATCTTGAGAGTAAATTCAACAAAAGTACAACTGAACTTAATCATCTGATAGAAAAGCTCAACTCTGAAAAGAAAGAATTGCATGAGAACCTCATAAAAACAGGTGAAGAGCTAAATCAGAAAATCGAGCTGCTTTCCGCCGAGAAAAAAGAGCTGCATGAAAACCTCAGCAAAACCGGAGAAGAACTTCATCAGCAAATCGAACAGCTGACCGCCGAGAGAAAAGAGCTGATTGAGAATCTCAACAAGACCGGCGAAGAACTTAATCAGAAAATTGAACTGCTTGTTGCAGAGAAAAAAGAACTGCGTGAAAACCTCGACAAGACTGGCGAAGAGCTCAATCTGAAGATTGAGCAGCTTGTTGCAGAGAAAAAAGAACTGCACGAGAACCTTGGCAAGACCAGTGAAGATCTTAATCTGAAGATTGAGCAACTGACCGCTGAAAAAAAAGAGCTGCACGAGAATCTCAATAAAACTGGCGGTGAACTTAATCAAAAACTTGAAGCGCTATCGGCTGAAAGAAACGAATTGCAGGAAAAGCTTTCCAGAACTGAATCTGAACTCCTTCAGGAAATGGAAAATGCTTCAAATGACCGGAAAGCATTAAAAAGCAGACTCACTGAAACTGAAAGCAATCTCAATCAGGAAATCAGCAAGTTATCTGCTGAGAAAAATGATCTTGAAAATAAATTCAGCAAAACTATAACTGAACTTAATATTCTTATTGAAAAACTTACTTCTGAAAAGAATGAATTGCATGATAACCTCATAAATACAGGCGAAGAACTCAACAAGAAAATTGAACTGCTTTCTGCAGAGAAAAAAGAACTGCATGAAAACCTCAGCAAAACCGGCGATGAACTTCATCAGCAAATCGAACAGCTGACCACCGAGAAGAAAGAGCTGCTTGAAAACCTCAACAAGACCGGCGAAGAGCTTAATCTGAAGATTGAGCAACTTGTTG
>JADFZL010000052.1 GCA_015232575.1 Candidatus Rifleibacteriota bacterium | reverse complement strand
CGGGTTGAAGGCGATAGATGATCCGCTGAGGAAAATCGTGTTTCGGATTTTCGAAAACAGCCTCAGATTTTCCAGACAACACGAGTTTAAACGCCGCCACTTTTTGTCCAGAGGGGCTGGCGACAAAAAAAAGCTCACCATTTTCCCGCTGTTCGATTTTCAAAAATTCCCACTCAATGGTTTTCCTGCTTTGAACTGTGCGTCCCATGCCCATCATCATACCTCCCGAAGGGACCATCCACTGTTCCGAAACTTCCTTATCGCCTTCACGCATCTCCCAGGCACCAGAAATCCAGGAAAGATCATTGATGTCGCGGGAAGTAGGGTTGGCGATTACCGCCAGCATGGGAAAAAAAAAGAAGAATGCCAACCACTGCGCGAAAAAGCTTTTCATGGTTCAACTCCTTGAGATTTTGTATGACTACGCCAAGAAATACCGGCAGGTAATTATATAGTTTTGGGAATATAGCGTTTAACGTTCGACGCCTCACTTGGAATCTATAACATTCAGATTTAATCAGTGTCAAGGAATTATATTGATAAAAAAAAGAATCAATCAAACTTGGCTTTTTGATTGAGCGTGGTGGGCTTCGAGATTGCACCAACCAGAGATTCAGATGTTTCAGAATCTTTTCGATAACCGTTTTCTCTTCGATAAGGCTGATGATAACTATCCTTCCTGAAAGGGTACGCTTTTGTCATAGAATTTATCTCGCTTATTTTGCCATGCCTTCAAGTTTTCTCAACATTTCGGCAATCATTTTGTCTTTCTCAGCGAGCGCATTGTCTTTTTCAGCAAGCACCTTGTTTTTTTCTGCTATTTCCTGTTTTGCTTCAGCGATTTCATGTTCGAGGTCAATCAGGGAATCAAGATATTCGTCTTCCTGATCCATCATCTTTTTGATAGCAGGTGTCTGTGCAGCCTGAAGAAGTTTTCTGTATACGGGTTTGTACTTCTCTGGCACGTCTTTTTCATCTATATCAAGCAGGTGAATGTCATCAGTTACGAAAGATGGATCAAAGAGTGTCAGAAGCATTTCCAGAGAATTTCTCCGCTTTTTCTTTAAAGCTGGAAGTTGGATAACCAAGGCATTGTGCGTAATTCCCTCGATAAATTCATTAGTTTCGGTAATCGTTTTACCGGTTGCTACGTCAATGTAATTTCTATCAACTCTTATCACAGGCACATTGGCATTTTCAAGCAGATGTCCGAGAATATATACAGGGTAAATTGGAATACCAACAGTTCTCGGTTTAGCTTCAGCTTTTGTTTTTTCGATTGCTTTCAAATTGTTTTTCGGTGGTTTGAATTTGAATGTGTTATTTGTAGAACGATATGCAGAAGCAAGATAACGCCTGAATCTCAATATGTCGTTTGGAAGTTTGGCTTTTTGAATTTCGATAATAACAGAAGTAAGACTGCCGTCATCAGCTTTAATTTTGGCGGAAAAATCCAATCTGAAGACAGAATATTTGACTGGCATTTTATCGTCAATCACAGGAATTTCGGTCGGTTTAAAGTCAAGCTCGGCGATCTCCTTGTCGAGCATTGCAGACAAGATAATCTTCGCAATTTTCTCGTCATTCATCAGAAATCTGAAGACACTGTCATAAACCGGATTGGCTATAAGCATTGTAACGCTGTCTCCTTCAAAGTCCAGGGGTTCAAAGATTCCAACAACGAAACGCTTTGGTCGGTGCTCTGAAAATCACTTGAAACTACCGCCTGAATTGGCACTTGGCCATGAACTCTGCTATGAATCATACATAGGCAATTATACACTGGTGGAATTATTTTTTGCAAAGAATTTATCAGAATGTCAAAAATTATTTAAAGAAGATACAAAATGCCTGTCAGACAATATTTTCGTAGAAGGACGCGCAATGATTTGTTTTTCCGAGCAGTTCGACCCGCCGTTTTGCCGCCATGCGCCTGCAGCTTGCGGGCGTTAGGTGCAAACTAGAGTTCGGAGATAAGTTTTCAAAATGCATTTAAGTGCCATGCAGTCATGGCTCCCTGACTTATCAACTCCTAAGATTACTTCACGATTCTTTTCAGGCTTAAAGCCTAACATCCCAGGAAAAACTCCGCTGCAATGTTGCTACCACAGCATGTTGCGACTAGCAAGCCAACGGTTTTCCTTGGACACTACATTTTCATTTTTCAAGGCCAATCTCGACTTGGGAATAGCTTTCAGAGAATGTTCTCGAGTATTTAAACCGAAGGGTGTCATGATTTTGTTCCAGACTTTTGCCACAGAACTGTAAGCGTCAAAACAGCCACATCTTTTTTACATGAAGAGCTTCAGTAATAATAGTGTATCAAAATTTTCAAGGAGATACACTATTTATGATTACTTCAGAAAAACCTGCGCATAATTCTGAATTCTGGAAGAAGCATGTTTTTTCATGGAAACAAATGGGAATTTCTCAGAAGGAATATGCAAGAAGGAACG
>JADFZL010000051.1 GCA_015232575.1 Candidatus Rifleibacteriota bacterium | reverse complement strand
CAAGATAAGACCGATAGCCATGGGTCGCAAAAATTGGCTTTTTGCAGGCTGTCCGAATGGAGCTGATGCATTGGCAATATTGTATTCTATTATTGAAACAGCCAGAGCCAATGGGTTAGAACCATATAGATATTTGCGATATTTATTCACAAATCTTCCTGCGGCATCTACTCCAGAAGAGAAAAAAGCTTTACTTCCACAGTATGTTTTCAGAGAAAAACTGTCGTCAGTATAAAACTCAAGTTCTCAAAAAATAGAGCGCCAGAACAAAAACTGGCGCTCTATTTTTTTTACTATCATATTCTGAAACAAATAAATAGCAGGGGCTATTTTGACGCATACCCGAAGGGAACAACAAGATCTTCAACTGTAAATCCATGGGCAGCTGATTATATAGAAATATCTAGGAGTATGGGAAACCTGAACATTAGATTTGATGGAGTTGATGGGTGCACTTTCAAAGCCGGAATAATAAAAAGAGGTCCGCAGGTTGCCCCTTCATCCCATTTTAGGGGTACCTTAATTTTAGGACAACTTAACGAGTTATCTTTTGACTTCTGGAGATGGCAAACTCATGACCAATGGGTGACGAGCCATTATTTGGGCTTGTTGCGGGCTGAACAATCTTGTCGACCATGGGTCATTGGATCCTTGTGCGGACATAATATTAACACCCTGATCATCGTCTGGATTTGTGTCAGACAGTTGGTCTTGCAGAACCGTCCCATATTCTTTTATGTGAAATAAACCGAGGTAATGTCCCATTTCATGGGCCAATGCAGACGCAAACATATTTATGTGACCATAATCGGGAAGAGTGGCTACAACGCCACCCATTTTGAATTCGGATGATATGGTTGGACCTCCGATTCCGGCTGAAATTCCCGAAGCCCCGTACATTAGTTCATCAACCAGATAAATTTTAAGTCCGTATGTGGCAGAACCTGATTCCAGGAGGTTAAATAGCTGGTCATTGTCTTCAATAATCATTTTATTACCGGCGTTTCCGGTGGAAGAATTCAGATTGTACGCCGAATCAATCCGAAGATCAATGTTGGCGGACAGAAAAATCTTCTTCAGCTCACTCAGATAAGCCTGAAAATCCTGATTATCCAAATAGTTTTCGGCACTCCATCCACGCGCCCCGGAAAAATGAAAATGTACCGGTAAAATTCTCCTTGCAAAGCTAACTGATTTTGTTCTTAGGATGGTTCGAATTCGCAGCTCTCTTTCATGCTTGTTTTCACCCATGTCTTTGACACGTAGTTTCCATGTACCGGGGGACAATTTAACATTCGGGTTATTGGGTACTACCAACGAGGCGTAACGGTTCAAAAGACACATGCAGCGGTTTTTCCCCAAAAACTGACCAGCGGCTCCTGAAAACTGTTGCGCAGCTCTGACCAGCCGCTCATCTGCTCCTGATGGGATCTTTGGTGTAACCAGCGTTTCTTTGATCACTCCTTTTTCAACACGAAAAAAATCTTCAACAATAGGGAAATCTTCATGATTGCCGTGTATTTCAATTTGAAGGGAACCCACACCTTCAGTTACCTCAATAGTAACTTCAGAGGACTTTCCTGCTGCGTCTATGAGACATTTTGATTCTGTAATTATCAAGTCCGATCTTGATTTAACATTACCGAAAGAAGTTTTTTTCTCTCCGGCATAAGATCCGTCTGAAATCAGCAACAATACGACCATCAACAAAAGTCTTTTCATAATAAACCCTCTACCTTGATGAATTTGCATTATTCACACAAAAGAGTAACATGCACGATTATAGATTGTGTTATTGGAGTGAAATCATTGTTTTCTATGCCGGAAGCGTTAGCTATCTGGAATTGGAGAGTGTTGCAGTTCCACCCAATTGAACTTCGGCGATGTTATTATTCTCTATCCTGACGCATAAAAGCCCCGAATAAATCAGCATTGACTTCCTATTATCCTTGATTTTTCAGAATATGTCAATGCCAAAATCTATCATGCAAACGCACTTAATCTTCTGAATTGAAGATTATTTTGAGCAAGTAGTTATTATCCCAGCCAGCTTTGGATCGTTTTACTTTTATTCCGTTTTTCACTGAACTTTCCTTTTTTAACATATTTAATGCAATATGCCTTAAAATCGCCATATTTTCTGGCGCATTATCCTTTCTTATTCGAGATTTGTCCTCATTAAAAGCGACATCTAAAATAAGAGTAAGAAAGATCGTTTAAAAGGTACTGCTCATATTTGATCGGATAATACCGAGATGTTTATAATACTAGATGTTTTGTACAATACGTGCAAACAAAGTCGATGATCCGGTGGAATATTTCTTTGTAATGCCGATTCTTTGCATGACTTTTTCAGAACTTCACTCAGACTATATTTTGTAAATCCGATTTGAAGAACCGCCTGAACGGCTTCTGTAACAAAACCTTTTCCCCAGGCAGATGGCAGATCCACCGGAGAGATCATCTCGTGAATTTCTTTTTGAGCCCTTCGAGGGCCATCGTCCAGGCTTGGCGTTGCCATTCGCGCGCACTCTGCCATTCTGGAGTGCTCCGCCAACCGCTGTGGACAAGATATACTTCGGTTCCCG
>JADFZL010000050.1:518-2732 GCA_015232575.1 Candidatus Rifleibacteriota bacterium | reverse complement strand
AAACGATAAAATTTTTAGACGCAAATTGTAACGATGCAGCCTTGTTTTGCTATTGCAACCCAATCTTTGCTTCTATCGCTATTGTTTCTGCACATTAAGGACACTTTTTTGTCATATATGGTTTTTCCCTTTTTTCTATCATTCTTCAGGATTGTATCACTTTTAGCTTTAACTTGGCACTCCAGATTTACACGGTATATCAAACTTTACTCGCTGGCATGGGAATTTTCATATCATTCTTTGGGTTGCAGAAATGCAGAATGAATTGAACAAGTATTTAACGGTTTCATCATTGATTTTTTTGCTAACTGACGGTTTATCTGTTTTTGAAATCTGGAGAAATATCAACAAAGGACTGAGTATTCTATTTACCAAGTGTTAAATAAATTTTCATTATTGAAGGCAAATATTGCTTTAATATCTTTATACCGATACTATTTATGTAAAAAACAATTGATATAAGCAAAAAAAAAATGTAATATCCACGATATATCATGCCTGTTTTTTTAAAAAAGTAAAGATTGGGTTGCAATAGCAAAACAAGGCTGCATCGTTACAATTTGCGTCTAAAAATTTTATCGTTTAAATTTGTGGGGGAAAAGAATGAATCTTTTTGTAATTCTTACGAACTATAATGGGACAAAACAGGCCGAGGCTGTTTTTTCGACAAGAGACAAGGCATTGTATTATTTAAAAGAAAGAAAACAAGAAGAAGGTGGTATGCCTGAAATTCTTGAAGATAGACTATGCGGTGAAATGACTTCTGATAATGTCATTTTTGTAGCTGCTTGTTATGTAAGCAAATATGACAGTTTTGATTACAAAGGGTTGTATGGTAACCAGAAAGAGGCAGAGAAAGCAGCAGGTAATAGGGGCTTGTTTTTACCTAAAAAAATTGATTAAGCGTGACAAGTAAAACAAAAATACCGCTAAGGGGTCGTACGAAAATAAAGTGGTGAAATAGTGAATTTTTTGAATAAATAAAAATAAGCGTACCCTCGGGAATTTGAGCCCTGATCTCAATCTCTAAAAATTTCAAAGGCTGAAAATCGACTTAAACGTCATTTTCAGCCTTTTCAGCGTCTCCACAGCGCGTTCAGCACTCACAAAACCGCATCATTTTTCTCAAAATCCGTATCTATCTCAATCTTGAAGCCCTGAATCGCATCAAAAAGCTATGTACCGTCCCTTTTTCTGGAAAATAGTAAAAAAGACCTGGTTTTGAAGCCCTGTTCAACCAGTGAGTTCAGGAAGCTTTGCATTAAATCCATTTCGATTCCTTGATGCTTTGGTAGTAAGTTTTGGGTTAAAAACTTGCATTAAATGTCGTTTTATGATAGGATATTGCCAATTGATCTTGCAATGTTTTCGTAGTTCAGGCCGTCCTTTTTGGCACGATAATGTTGTTGTTAGAGCTTTTTGGCATTCGTGTATTCTGGAATACATACATATTGGGGGTGGCTGGAATGATTCTTCCGCAGTTTTTTACAAAAAATCCTATGCCCTTTGTGCAACAAAAACAAAAATAGGATATACGTAGAGCTACGATTCTTGATAAAAGGGCTGTGGGGGGCAATCCCCCACGTTGTTGCTCCAAATCAACATCAAAATAGATAGCGCCCAACCAGTGATCCTAGGAAGCCTTGAATTAAATCTCCTCACATTGCTTTTGGAATTTTTTAGGAATATTGGAACGAAAACACTTGCTTATGCAGTGTCCATCTCAATTTCATCTCTCGTTCAGTTTTTCCTTCGCCCCCTCCTTCTTGTACAACACATCTCAAATTCCAATCCAATAGATTTTTTATTTGAAGCGCCTCGGCCAGAGAGCTCTGACCGATAGGCGCCCAAAAGCATTAAAGCCCCCCGCCCGCCCGGGGCGCATCGGAACAGTCGCGGAGTCCATCTTCCTTCGAACTTGTCACGGCAAGCCCCTTCGAACTCTCTTCTGACTAACCACACCCACGCAGGCTTCGGGGGCGGGTTGGCATGCCCGAGTAAAAAACACTCGGGCACCGGGTAAACCGCGGGGCAAAGCACGCGCCAACATCCTGTTGGCACGTGCTTTGCTTTTCCCGCTGTCTGATAACAATTTGTTATCAGACTTTACCCTTGCCAACCCGCCCCCTCGGCCTCCTCTGCCGGGAGCCCGGCAGGGTCGGCTTTACATAACAGGCATGTTATGCAAACCTGCGCGGGTGTTACCTTATTCTT
>JADFZL010000050.1:0-385 GCA_015232575.1 Candidatus Rifleibacteriota bacterium | reverse complement strand
CCAATTTTGGGGGGCTCCCAGAGACCAACATCCAAGCTTTACCCACAAAGCACAGTATTTCCGCAAACACTTTTTTTATCATTTACGCATAAAACGAGCAGTCAGAGCAGAAAAAACATTTCTTTTGAGAATCAGAATCTCTGAATTAACAAAAATCAACAAACCTCCGCTATTTCACAGATTCTTCTCTTTACGCCTTCTGTTCTAACTTTGTTTGCAGGTCCAGCCGTAGAGTGTCCGGCAAGACAACCTAAAAAATCTCTGTCTTTAAGCCATTTTCGAAAAATATCTCGGAGATATTCCTGAAGTTCAGATTCAGAATTTCTTATCTCATCAACCAATTCTTTTCTGCCATCAACAAGCGTTACAATGTCTTCCATATCAG
>JADFZL010000004.1 GCA_015232575.1 Candidatus Rifleibacteriota bacterium | reverse complement strand
TGACAGTAAATATCTCAGCAAACACAGCAAAAGCTATTACAGCGTTTAACTTTGCCGATCTTTCGGTAACTGGTGTAATCAACGAATCAGCAAAGACTGTAACACTGACGGTGCCCTTCGGAACAGACGTGACAGGCCTGGTGCCAAGTATAACACATACAGGTTCAAGCATATCGCCGAACTCAGGCGTAGCTCAAAACTTTACAAGCCCTGTAACATACACGGTTACAGCCGCTAATAGCTCAACACAAGCTTATGTAGTGACAGTAAATATCTCAGCAAATACAGCAAAAGCCATTACAGCTTTTAACTTTGCCGATCTTTCGGTAACTGGTGTAATCAACGAATCAGCAAAGACTGTAACACTGACGGTGCCCTTCGGAACAGACGTGACAGGCCTGGTGCCAAGTATAACACATACAGGTTCAAGCATATCGCCGAACTCAGGCGCAGCTCAAAACTTTACAAGCCCTGTAACATACACGGTTACAGCCGCTAATAGCTCAACACAAGCTTATGTAGTGACAGTAAATATCTCAGCAAACACTGCAAAAGCTATTACAGCGTTTAACTTTGCCGATCTTTCGGTAACTGGTGTAATCAACGAATCTGCAAAGACTGTAACACTGACGGTGCCCTTCGGAACAGACGTTTCAGGCCTGGTGCCAAGTATAACACACACAGGTTCAAGCATATCGCCGAACTCAGGCGTAGCTCAAAACTTTACAAGCCCCGTAACATACACGGTTACAGCCGCTAATAGCTCAACACAAGCTTATGTAGTGACAGTAAATATCTCAGCAAACACAGCAAAAGCTATTACAGCGTTTGACTTTTCAAGCCTATCAGTAACAGGTATAATCAACGAATCAGCAAAGACCGTTACATTGACAGTGCCTTTCGGAACAGACGTCACAGGCCTGGTGCCAAGTATAACTCATACTGGTTCAAGCATATCTCCCAACACAGGCGCAGCACAAAACTTTACAAGCCCTGTAACATACACAGTAACCGCCGCCGATTCTTCAACACAGGATTATGTGGTAACAGTTACGGTTTTAGCAAACACAGCAAAAGCTATCACGGCTTTTAACTTTGCAGATATTTCAGTAACAGGTGTGGTTAACGAATCAGCAAAGACCATTGCCCTGACGGTTCCTTATGGAACAAATGTGACCGCACTGGTGCCCAGCATAACGCATACAGGTTCAAGCGTATCACCCAATACAGGTGTAGCACGAAACTTTACAAACCCTGTTACATATACAGTTACAGCTGCTGATGAAACAACACAGGATTACGTGGTCACAGTTACAGTGGCCGATGGGACATCAAAAACTATAACAGCATTTAACTTTATTACTCCTTCTGTAACAGGTGTTATTGATGAAGGAGCAAAGACCATTGCATTAACCGTGCCCTATGGAACCAATGTAACTGCTTTAGTGGCTTCTATTACACATACGGGTTCAAGTGTTTCGCCTGACACAGGCGTAGCCCAGGATTTCACAAACCCGGTAACATATATGGTAACAGCCCCTAATTCATCAACACAGGCTTATTTGGTTACCGTAACGGTGTCAGCAAATCCGGCAAAGGCTGTAACAGCCTTTAACTTTACAAGTCCTTCGGTAACAGGTGTAATTAATGAAGGGGCAAAGACCATTGCCCTGACCGTTCCTTATGGTACAAATGTGACAGCGCTGGTACCATCCATAACACACACAGGTTCAAGCATATCTCCAAATACAGGCGTGGCACAGAACTTTACAAATCCGGTAACCTATACCGTAACAGCTGCTGATACGACAACACAGAATTATGTGGTAACAGTAACAGTGTCAGCAAACCCGGCGAAAGCTATTACCGCATTTAACTTTTCAAGCCCTTCAGTAACGGGTGTAATAAACGAAGGGGCAAAAACCATTGCCCTGACAGTCCCTTATGGTACAAATGTGACTGCGTTAGTGCCATCTATAACGCACACAGGTTCAAGTATATCTCCAAATACAGGTGTGGCACGGAATTTTACAAATCCGGTAACTTATACTGTAACAGCCGCCGATTCGACAACTCAGGCTTATGTGGTTACTGTAACAGCTGCAGATAATTCAGCAAAAGCAATCAGCGCGTTTAACTTTACGAGCCCTGCAGCAACAGGGGTAATAAATGAAGAGGCAAAGACAATTGCTCTTACTGTTCCTTTTGGAACAGATGTAACTGGCCTGGTGCCAACCATAACGCATTCAGGCTCAAGCGTATCACCAAACACCGGCGTAGCTCAAAACTTTACCAGTCCGGTAACCTATACCGTAACAGCAGGCGATTCCTCTACACAGGCTTATGTGGTTACGGTAACAGTGGCAGATAATTCGGCCAAAGCGATCACCGCGTTTAACTTTGCAAGCCCTGCAACAACAGGAGTTGTAAATGAAGAGGCAAAAACAATTGCACTGACTGTTCCCTATGGAACAGATGTAACAGGGCTGGTTCCAACCATAACACACACCGGTTCAAGCATATCACCGAATACAGGTGTTGCTCAGAATTATACAAACCCCGTAACCTATACGGTAACAGCCGCTGATTCAACGACTCAGTCATATATTGTCACAGTAACGGTTTCAGGGAATCCGGCAAAAGCAATAACAGCATTTAACTTTACAAGTCCTTCAGTAACAGGTGTAATTAACGAAGGAGCAAAAACTATCTCCTTGACGGTGGCTTATGGAACAGATGTCACTGCGCTGGTACCATCCATAACTCATACAGGTTCGAGTATATCACCCAATACAGGTGTAGCCCAGAGCTTCACAAATCCGGTAACTTATACGGTTACAGCAGGTGATTCGACAACTCAGAATTACGTGGTCACAGTTACGGTGAATTCGAATACTTCAAAAGCAATCACAGCGTTTAACTTTACAAATCCTGCAGCAACAGGCACTATTAACGAGTCAGCAAAGACCATTTCATTGACTGTTCCAGCTGGAACCAATGTAACCGCACTTGTGCCAACAATTACTCATACAGGTTCGGGTATTTCGCCAGATACAGGCGTGGCACAGAACTTTTTAAGTCCGGTAACTTATACTGTAACAGCAGGCGATTCCTCAACTCAGGAATATGTGGTTACCGTTACTCTGAATTCGAACACTTCAAAGGCAATTACAGCTTTTAACTTTTCGAACCCTTCGGTTACTGGTGTTATAAACGAATCAGCAAAGACCATTTCGCTTACTGTACCTTTTGGAACGGATGTAAGTGCCCTGGTGCCAACGATAACTCATTCGGGTTCGAGTATATCACCCAATACAGGTGTATCCCAGGACTTTACAAGCCCCGTAACCTATACCGTAACAGCAGGAGATTCCTCAACTCAGGCATATGTGGTTACAGTTACAGTTACTGCAAATGATGCAAAAGCTATCACAGCTTTTAATTTTAACAATCCGTCAGTAACAGGTGTTGTTAATGAGTCAGCGAAGACAGTGTCTCTGAACGTTCCTTCTGGAACGGATGTAAGTGCGCTGGTGCCAAGTATAACGCATACAGGTTCAAGTATTTCACCTAACACCGGAGTTGCACAGAATTTTACCAATCCGGTAACCTATACCGTAACAGCAGCTGATTCCACAACGCAGGCTTATGTGGTAACGGTTTCCGTAAATTCCACTTCTGCAAAGTCTATTACAGCATTTAACTTTACCAGTCCTTCTGCAACAGGTGTTATCGACGAAGGAGCAAAAACAATTTCCCTCACTGTTCCGAATGGAACGAACTTATCTTCGATTGTGCCAAGCATAACACATACCGGTTCAAGTATTTCACCAAACACAGGGGTAGCACAGAACTTTTTTACTCCGGTTACCTACACTGTAACAGCAGGCGATTCAACAACCCAGGAATACTTGGTGACAGTAACTATGGGATCGAACTCTGAAAAAGCTATAACGGCTTTTAACTTTTCAACTCCTTCAGTAACAGGTGTCATTAACGAATCAGCAAAAACCGTTACCTTGACAGTCCCTTATGGAACGGATGTAACAGCATTGGTGCCAAATATAATGCAGTCTGGTTCAAGTATATCGCCAAATTCAGGCGTAGCACAGGATTTTACAAATCCGGTGACATATACCGTTACAGCAAACGATTCGACAACACAGGCTTATGTGGTAACCGTTGTTGTTGCGTCGGGTTCAGCGAAGGCTATCACGGCTTTTAACATTATGATTCCTTCGGTAACAGGCGTCATTAACGAATCAGCAAAAACAATTACTTTAACAGTTCCGAGTGGAACGAATGTAAGTATGCTGGTACCAAACATAACACATACAGGTTCGAGCGTATCTCCCAATACAGGCATAGGGCAGGATTTTACAAATCCAGTGACCTACACTGTAACAGCTGGTGATTCAACAACTCAGGGATATGTAGTCACGGTTATTATCCAGTAAATAAATATTCACGGTTTGTTCTCTTTTACGGGCAAACCGTGAATTTCAGCATTAAAACAACAATCTTTATTCCCTCGTATTCAGCATTAAGGATGCGGGGACAAGTGCATTATTCAAAAATATATAGTTTTCTTTGCAGAAAGCTGTAAAAACTTTCCAGCGGCCTTTATCGTCACAGATCACAATCTGGATAGTATTTTCTTTGTAACAAAAGAAATGTTTTTGGGGTAAGCCAAGTTAAATGAACAAAAAAGGAGGTTACTCATTGACGCTGGTCATGACAAACGATCCATTTATTTTGCTCAGATTACAAAAACCTGCCATTCCCAGGAAGAATTTTGTTTCGAGATAGATCACTGTTAAGTTTCGAAAAATATTAATTATTATGAGAACAGAATGATTGGATGTAAACACTGCTTAACAAATTTGAATGTCTTGAGTGCAAACAACTGAATGTAGAAAATTTTTACTTTGGAGGAAATTTATGAAGAGCAAGCTTTTCTGCAAGTGCCTTTACGTTGCAACTCTAATCACTATTATAAGCTTTTCTACGGTATTGGCAGGCCCCTTTGATGATGAGGACCTAATCGCCATTCAATCGAGCGATACCTCCGAAAACATGAGAAGTTTCAATAAGAAAGCCGCTATTCCTCTTTCGATTGAATTGTCTTCTGTTTCGGCTGACTGGAACCCTTCAGCCCCTTCCGGAATTTCAAATTTTTCCATGACCGAAACTGCTTCAGCGACAATTGTTTCAGAAAAACCTCTCCAAGTCACAACAGGAACAAACAAAATTTCTAAAGAATTTCTTGAAATCAATGTTAAACCGGGTGATAACCTCATCAGCCTGGCTAAAAAATATCTCGGCGATGGTTCAAAATATTTGGAAATTGTGAATTTGAATAAAGATAAATATCCCTCACTTATTAAGAACCCTTCTTTAATCCGCAGTGGGTGGGTCTTAAAAATCAAGCCTTTTGAAAGTAATTCAACTTATGCTCTTTCAGCGCCGATTATACTGCCAATCGGTTATTGGCAAGGGTCTCTCCCGATCTATGTTGACCCGTCAACCGGGTTTCATTATATGACATCAGATCCTCGGCCAATAGCACGTTGGAACGGTATCACTCCTATTTTCATGACCAACGTCGCCCCTTTGAAAATCCAAAGATGGGAAGGAAATACGGCGATTTACATGAATTCCATTGGCAAGACAATAATATTCCCCGAAGCAACGTTTAACTCGCTTTCAACCGCAACTTCCGTCTCAACCTCTAACAATCCTCTTTCTGCGCCAGTTATACTGCCAATTGATTATTGGTTTGGGAATCTCCCAGTATATTGTGACCCATCAACCGGCTTCAATTATTTGCCTTCAGATCCTCGGCCAATAGCACGTTGGAACGGTATCACTCCTATTTTCATGACCAACGTTGCACCTTTGAAAATCCAAAGATGGGAAGGAAATACGGCGATTTACGTGAATTCAATTGGCAAAACAGTAATATTCCCCGAAGCAAAGTTTAACTCGCTTTCAACAGCAACTTCCGTATCAAACACGAACAATACTCTTTCAGCACCAGTTACACTGCCAATTGGTTATTGGCACGGGTCTAACCCGGTATATTGTGACCCATCGACCGGGTACAATTATTTGCCTTCAGATCCTCGGCCAATAGCATGCTGGAATGGTCCCACCCCTATTTTCATGACCAACGTTGCCCCGTTGAAAATTCAAAGATGGGAAGGGAGTAATGCAATTTACGTGAATTCCCTTGGCAAGACAGTTGTATTACCCCGTTCAAATTCGAATTAATCTGCAAGTTCATTTTCCGGCAATAACTGCCCGTCCGTTCTGATTTAATCTGACCGCTCGTTCCGATCGAAAGTGACCGCTTGTTCCAGTGGAAAGTGACCGCATATTTCATTTTCCCTGAGCGATGTACTTTCTACCAGAACGAGCGGTCACTTTACCGGAATCCTTTCCGGAAGCGAATAACGACATTCTTGCTCCGGTTATGTAAAATATCCTCAGAACAAACGGATCTGTTTAAACTTGATTTCCCGGCAATTTTGTAACTTTGTTTCTCGAAAACAAGCAATATCATTAGCTTTGCTAGAATATTTCTATAGATTTCTACTAAAAACATAGTTACATTTGTAACGATGAAATGATCTAAGAAAAAAAAGTGATTTTTCGATAGTAGCTTCTAAACTAGCAAAAAGTTAAGAGTATTCGACATGGTTACAATTTTCTCGGAAAATTAGGTTTAAATACTGGTTTGCCTTGAAATTATATTTATCAACACTCATTAAAAGTTCCCCCAACCCATTACCAGCAGTCAGCTTGGTAGAGAGTTGGGGGAACTTTTAAAAACCATGTGCTTTTATTTTAATCTTTCAAGCAGAATATTCATGTAATATACGTCTGTGTCGTAAATAGTTTTATCAAAGGAATATTCAAAGTCAATGATGACTCTGTAACCACTTGCAGCAACAAGTCTTGGATATTTCTGATTGACTGGTACAACACTGTTGAGAACAAACCTGCCATCTTGTCCTGACCTCGCTACTGCAAAAATACTTCGGTCGCTTCCGTTTTCCATCCATTGCTTTGGATTAATATCAGGCTGAAGCAAAACTATCATTGCTCCCGGGATTGGTTGTTTTGTTCTGGAATCTTTAACTGTTCCGTGAATAAATGCTTCATCTTTTTCAGGATGAGTAAAGGGTTTTTGTGGTATGGGAGCCGGTGCAGACTGAGAGTCATTCGCTGGAACTGTTTCAATTACCGGAGAACCACTTTCATCAAAAGGGCTTGCCTGAAGTGAAATATGATTGATGATTGAAAACAAGGTAAGAAAAACCAGCAGCATTGAACTGACAATCTTATTCATAATAACTCCCTTCTTTCTTATTACGAAAAATCTAAAATAAGGGGACAAATTTGCGTGTTAACTTTTGGATGGTTGTCATCTCGAACGAATGTGAGAGATCTCATGACATGTTATAAATGACCCCTCAATCAAGATTTGCAGTACTTAGTAAGCGTTCACTCTGCCTGTTTACCGTTACAAAAGTGTCTCTGAAAAAACCTCATGCAATGAATAACTAAAAATCGTTTGTTAAAAGCACTTTCATAGACGAGTGAACGCTTATATTTCTTCTTAACTCCCAATGCGATAAGATTATGATTTATTCGGAAATATTAAGCTCTCTTGCATCGAGAAATTCATCCCATTTGGTGGTTTTTGAAAAAGCGAGAGCTTTATAGAAGTTACGGTATGATTTGTATTTGTCTGGGTCGGGCCATGCTATCGAAAGTCCTCCGACTTTGTTTGCTGAGAACGAACCATCATACCACATTGACACTCTTGCGGCTTTTAACGCAGCTTGAGCTTCTGCGGCGAGATTTACTATAACCTGAGCGTTTGACGCGCCATTCCAGTTGGTGTTGCGATCCTGAACAGCTCTCAGGATTCTTTCGATATCCCAGTATAGATTGCTTCCGCCGTAGGTTGTCATGTTGGAAAGCCCGGCTTTTTTTCCGGTTAGTTTTATGGCTTTCAGCATTTCCATGGAGAGGTTATTCAGTGCAAAAACAAGTTCCTGAACACGATCAGTTCTCCACGCTGAAAGCATCTGAGGGTCAGTGTTTGAATGAACAGAATCAATGAATGTTTTCGTAATCACTTCAGCAAGTTGTTCCGGAGTCATTGCAAGATTCCTTCCCAGAGCGCTTACAATGCCGTCGTAATCGAACCCTGTTCCCGGAGTAAGCGAAGGATTTGCAACCATGACCTGACATGATTCCTTAAGTTGATAGAGCGCTTCAATCATTCCGGCCATGCATGCGTCGAAACCAATAAGGTCAACCTTGCGTCCACTGTTTAAACGAGCTCTGAATGCTTCGAGTACAGCCTGAACTTCAAATACTGTAAGGCAGTCATCATCTGTCGAATCATAAGCTACAAAACGGTTTGGATCGAAATTGACTGCGCCTGGAACTGCTGCTGATACATTTCCTTCACCGCGCCATGAGTAAATGCCGCTGCCATGTCCATTGATTATCAGACAATAGTGCTTTGCAGGGTGTTTTGCAGCCACCCACTTGAGCATATCCCACAGGGCATAAGGAGAGCCGGTATTAATTTCGCCAAGTTGAGCTTCTGTTTCCCAGGAGCTATTTTTGACTACGTAACGTTTTGCACCACTATAGCTTGGATCAGCATAAGCCTGCTTCAGATACTCAGAAATTTTAGTTCCGCGATCTGCCTGTACTACAACCTCAAGACCGGGCTTTGAACTTGCACGAGCCATTTCTTCGAGATCTTTTCGATGATTCTCTTCCAATGATGCGTCCTTATTGTCATCACCACAAAGATAGACAATAACGGTCCATTCATTCAAAGCGAAACCTGAAACCGGAATAAACAATGTGAAAAATGTAATGAGAAGAACATAAATCAACGCAAATTGTTTCATAAATTCCTCCATCGGAACAGTACTTTATATATCACTATCTACTCAGAATAATTAAATTTTAGCTTTCTGTCAACGTGTACTTCCGTAGATTTTCAGTTTCGCATGGAATAGATTTTTTATTGGTCCATTAAATCATCAGAGCTTGATAAATTATCGATTGCAGTGTTACTGACCGCAGGTTGCTCTCCTTCAAGAGTGACCTGGGCGGAAGATCTCTGAGCCTCGACCCAGACATTGTAACTTGTCAGAACTGCTTTGTAAGCGTTCAATCCAATGATTTCTGATTCATATTTCTTGATAGTCATTGCCAGTTCTGCTTTTCTTACTGCATTCCACCAACTGCATTCGTCATAGTCTTTTTTTGCCTGTGCGAGCGCCTGGTTCTTTTGTAAAATAGCGTTCTGGTTTTCTGCAAGTTTTTCTGCCAATTTCTGTGTATCTGTGGCTATTTCAGAAAACAATTGTACAAAATCCGAGCAAAATTGTGACTCTTTCGCCAGAGTTTTTGAGGCAGTCTGCATTGCCAGAAGGGCTTTTGCTTTATCAATTGGATTGAAAGTGTTCTGGTATGCAAAGATTTTTGAACGCAATGATTTTGATAACGCGATAAGTTTTACAGCACGTGACTGCATGTCAGGTGAGCCGAATTTACAGTCTACAATTCCGTTTGCAAGTGTTCTTGCAGTTTTTTCAAGAGTTTGAGCTTTGCTATCCATTGTCAGATCCCATGATGTTGACTCTAAAACACTGCAAGCCTTGAGTGCTTGATCAAAAGAAACTGGCTTTCTTCCATCTGCGATTAACCCGGCCTGAGTAAATTGATCTTGCTGAATAGCTTTCAAAGACTGGTCTATTGGCGTTTCACCGCGGGCATATACTAGAATTTCAGGATACGTCATATCGGTTCTTATCAATAGTCCTTCAATATAACGGCAAACAATAGATTTTGTTGAGGATTCTGATGAGTGCGTGGAATACATGCGTTCAATCATTTTCAGGAACAATGGTCGCAAAACAGGTGTAGAGAGAAAACCACAGGAAAAACCATATCCAAGATGTACAAAAATCTCATCTGCTGCCCCGGTATTAATTCCATTTAAGGTTGCATCGACAAGGGTCTTAAGGTATGAAATGCTGAATTTATTTGTCAAATCGCCTTCCAGGGATATTCTGATTTTTGGGTTATCACATGAACCCGAAAAAGTCTTGCTGAAGTCTTGTTTTCCTTTATTTTTAAGCATTTCATGGACACAGGAAACACTTTTTTCAATTTGCGTTCTTCGATCGCTGTGAAATTCATCCATTTCAGCAATAAGTCCAGGACGGTTATTGTGCAAATATTCTGCGAGAATTCTACTTCCCATAACAGCAAGAAAGAAGGAATTTCCGGCAGTTCTGATTTTTTCAGCTGACATAGCTTTTGCCTCGGGGGCAAGTTTTTTTTCTTCTGCCATGGAGTATTCCAGCAAACCTACTGGTAAACAAAAAGTTCGTTTGATTAATGAGTTTCTATTGTTATGATAAGTAATAAAATCAAGAGCTAACTCGCTTATTTGATGATTAACCCATCTTGAAGGATTGACTGCAACGCAACATTTGTTATTGGAATAGCCGCCTTCGCCATGTGTGGTGTTTACCTCTGCGTGCAAATGAGCAGCCCATCCAAGTGCTGCTGCAACATCTTCCTTGCCAAATCGCTTGTTGCTTTTTGCAGAATCGATCATTTTTTCAACGGTAACAAAATCGTTGTGGAAATTTCTATTGAATTCTTCGCCGGAAATCTGCTTAATATCTGGCGAGGCTGATGTCCCAAAAAATATTCCGGAAAGATTAGAAGTAACACAGAGAGAATCTCCCATGCTTTTAACTGCTCTCTGATAAGCCTGATCATTTATATACATGTGCGTAAGAGGTCCCCAGGCAAAGCTTTGGCAAGCAACGAATAGAAGCATAAGAGTGATCGAAGAAGCTTTTAAAATATTTGCATTCTTAGTTTTCATCGTGACAACCTCCAAATAGTTTTTTCCCCTACCTATATTAACACAATATTTCTGCAAAACGTTCCAAAAAAATAATCAGAGCAAACACGTTGAATGCATTAAACTCTTTTCCGAAGATGAACCGGAAATACTGTTGCTTCTTTTGAACTAAGCGTGCTTGCACTGATCAGTCAATAAAGATATTGGGGTACCCGTTGTGAAAGAATGAATTTCAAAGTCTTTTTCAGAAAATATGCAATTCTTACTGATCAAAAAAAAGAGTGAATGTTATTACACTGTGATACACTTTCATATAAGAGAAATCAAGCTGACGCTTTTGCCAAAATTGTATGGAGGTTCTGAAAACATGAAGACAAGATGGATTTTTTTTGCATTATTGGTATTTGTTCCGCCAATATCAGCAGGACTGAATGAAGCTCAAAATGCCTATTCCAGTGGAAATTTTCAAACAGCTCTTAAAGAACTGCTTCCGCTGGCAAATAACGGCGACACAATTGCAAGGACAATTCTCGGGCTAATGTATGCCAAGGGACAGGGAGTCACCAAAAACATGAAAAAGGCTGAAATCCTGTGGAAGGAATCTGCCGAAAAGGGTGATGCCAAGGCAGCGTATTTCCTGGGAGTGATGTATTTGAAGGGAACGGGAATACCGGTTGATGAAAAAGAGGGAACCAAATGGCTGAATATGGCGGCAGAGAGAGGTTTTCCGAAAGCAATCGAAGAATTAAACTCCATGAAAAACACAAATGCACAGGCAAATACACAAAATATCGGCGAGACAAAAATAAACACTGACAATTCCCCAGAAGCGGTTTCCCCGGAAAGAAAAGCCAACGCAGAGGGCATGGTTATGCAGGCCCGGATGTTCGGAGACCTCGGTCAATTTAAGGATTGCAAAGATATCCTGAAAAAAGCTGTAAAGGAAAATCCTGCAAATCCGGAAGCCTTTTTTCTGCTGGGCGGAGTCAAGCTCGAACAGGGAAATCATGCAGAATCAATAGTTGATTTGAATGAAGCCATCCGACTCAAACCTGATTACGCAGAAGCCTGGAATCACCTTGGCATGGCACATGAACGCCTGAAGAAATATTCTGAGGCTGAAAAAGCATTCACTAAAGCCGTACACCTCCAGCCGAAAAGCCCGAAATTCCGTTTAAATCTTGGTACAACCCTCGGGATACTGGGAAAAAAAGAACAAGCTGAAACAGAACTGAAAGAGGCCCTCAAACTCGCCCCTGAAGATACCAAAGTCCTCAACAATCTGGGACTCCTCCTCGTAGATCTCGGGCGACAACAGGAAGCAACGGAGCTCTTTAACAAAGGGCTTTCGATCGAACCCGATTCTCCTACCCTTTTGCAGAATTCAGCAAAACTGGCTTTTGATTCAGGAAACTTTTCTGCCGCCGATGGTTTTCTCAAACGGCTTTTGATAATATCTCCCGATGATGCCTCATTCCGTTGTCTTCTTGGGAAGACCCTTATGAAAAATGGAGACCCCACTGGTGCAGCAAATCAATGCCAGATTCTTTTCGACCTTGGTAACAGGGAAGAAGGGGAGGAACTTCTTTCGCAGCTTCCCTCATCTCACAGCACAATGCGAAGCGCTTCAGAGCCAATCCGGGACCCCTTCATAAAACCTGAAAAAATTGCTTCATCCACCATCCTTGAAGAGGCAGCCTCCAAGAACATTGACGATACAAATCTTCAGTATCAGCTTGGTTTGGCATATATTAAGGAAGGATATTTTCAGGAAGCAGAAAAAATATTCAGGAAAACAATTTCTGCCTTCCCAGTCTCTGCCGAAGCTCGCCTTGTAATGGGAGAAATCTTTCTTCACCTCGCAAAGGAAGTCGCAGTTCCAATGACCAATGCTAAAAGTTCAAACTTCAATGGTGATAATTCAAAAACTAAAGCAGCTATCCTTCAGCAGGAACATTTGACAAACGCTGAAAAGTCAGTATGTATGTCGCTCCGATTCAATCCGAAATCTCTCGAAGCGAGGCTGATGCTTGCAAAAATACTTGCCACCGGCAAGCGATTCGAAGAAGCGACCAGGGAATTTGAAACCCTCTTTGCCATTAATGCTGATTTTCCTGAGGCCCACGGAGAAATGGGTATTATGTTATTTCAGCAGGAAAAATACAAGGAAGCCATCGTTCACCTCAAAAAGAAAGCTGCGGCGTTTCCGGAAGAGCCCATGACAGCTTTTATGATAGGGATCGCCCACAAAGAGCTCGGAGAATTTGAGGCTGCACGAAAACAACAGACAATTCTCGCGGGAATAAAAAGCAAACGGGCAGAATCTTTGACCAAATCTCTTGCACGAAGTATTACAGAAAAGGAGCAGGAGTTACAGTGCAAGGATGATCCGAAATACCTGGTTACACAAGCTCAGCGCACTCTGTCTTCCGAAGAAGCCATTAAATTATGCCGTAAAGCAATCTCCATGAATCCCAAGTGTGAAGAAGCCTACATTACTATAATCAGAAATTATTTAACAATGCAGGATAATGAAAATGCAATGAATACATGCAACGAAGCCATCAAAGCACTTCCAGACAGCAATGCGATACACATGGAACGCGGTTTTGTTTTTCTTCGCGGGGGAAATCGCAAGGTCGCCGAAGAAGAAATAACCTACCTTAAGGAAAGGAATGCAGAAATGTGCGCGGCACTTCAGGAAGCCTTTAATCAGGAATAATCGGGCTCCAGGAAGAGAAATACGGAATCAAAGCCATTTTCTCCTATCCATTTAATTTCTTCCGGTATTTCTTTTCTTGGATGATTCGGATATCCGAATTTCATTCTTTTCTAATTCAGCCTTGTACAACAAGGCTGAATTAGCACTTGGAGTAATTCTAAGCAAACGAATTGAATGTATTAAATTCTTTTCCGAAGATGAACCTGAAATACTGTTGCTTCTTTGGAACTAAGCGCGTTTACACTGATCAGTCAATAAAGATATTGAGGGAATCGTTCTAAAAGAATGAATTTCAAAGTCTCTTTCAGAAAATATGCAATCAAGTGAAATCTATTTATCGTGGATTTCAGCAAATTTCAAACGATTTTTTACTAACGGAATAACAAAGCTTGCGGAGGGAGAATCCTGAAGGACATTCCAGGTTGTTGAGTTGCCGCTTAGCATTTCTAGGGCAGTCAATTCAGAAACTCGTAGTCCGATTTTCTGCAATTTGTCAATAGTTTTAAGTTGGTGATCAGTTGAAAGACTATCCAAAAAATCAGCTCCATCGACCAGTGCTGCTATTCCAGTTTGGGTTTCCATCAAGGACTCTGGATTGAAGAAATTGCCTGGTGTTGTGATTCCGTAAGTGCCTGCTTTTTCCATCATTAAAAACACTGCTGGAACGTTGAGCTTATTTATTTCAGCAATTTGATTGGCTGGTGGAATGAATGTCTTACCCAGTTCTATTGTGATGGCCATTGTTTTAAAGCTGGTATAAATCCAGTCGTCGATGACGCCGCTTGCCGGATAAAGTTCAGCGCTGTTCTGGGGCATGTAGTGATTAAATTCACCGATATCCTGTGCAAGGTATTGAAACTTTGATTTGTCAGGGTTAGGGGCTGCCTTGGCATAGCTGAATGGATAAAGATTTAATTCGGAATAACTGTGAAAGGAAAGGCATGTCTGAAAACGTTCGCGTTCACAAAGTGCTTTAATTGCCTGTGTTTCAGGTTCACTGAAGGCGTTTGGTCCGGCATAAGTATCAGCAGATGGGTCCTCTGATGCGCCTGAATTTCCCCATTTATAGCTGTAATTACGGTTTAGATCGACTCCAAAATTTACCGAGTCGATCTGGCGGCGGTTTTTCCGCCAGAACTTGCTTTGGGTCTGTGAATATATCCATCCATCAGGGTTTACAACCGGAATAAACCATGTTTCCCTTGTATTTACAAGCTGAGTAAGCTTTGAATCTTTGCCGTAACCCTCGAGAAGCTGTTTCATTGCCTCCATTGGTGTTTCGATGGATATCCACTCTCGAGCGTGATGTCCGCCATTGATAAAAGCGGCTGGCTCTGATTCATTCACATCCGGATTATCAGAAATCTTCATTGCAAGAATATCGCGCCCTTCGGAAGATTTTCCGATAGAGTACAATTTTGCAATTGTTGGATACTGTTCAGCCCATTGATTCAATGTCGCTACCAGACGTTCGTACGTATAATATTCTGCTCCGGGAGTTTGATCGGCAAGAACCTTGTTAATATATGCGCCAACGTCAGCGACTAGTACTGTCAATTTTGACTTTTTGTAATGGAGTTTTGTCAGCTTCTTTAATTCATTCTGAGAGACAACTATTTCGGCGAAATCTTCTCCAGCTCTGGCAATGTCATATCCTTGAGCTCCGAGAGAAGAAACTTCTGTGCTGGAAAGACCATCAATTCTGACAATCTTTCGGGGGTCACCTGCATGAAGTTCAGTACAAGCGAAAAAAACTAAAATTGCACATAACAATACAGAAAAAAGCCTCATTCCCATTTTCTCCTTATGTTCCAGCCGGCCTCCAGATGTGTATAAACTCTGAATAGGCGTTTTTTTTATAAAAACTGAACCGGAACTAATAAGAGAAAACGAAAAATAAATTAATAATGTTGAACTATTTTTGAAATTTACTCTTCAGTGTGCCTGAAAATAAAATTAACCTCATCGAACCGTAATACAATAGGAATAATTCTGGTTTATAACTCTGCGCCATATTGATTCCGGAGCAGAAAAATGTTGAGCTCATACAAGTTTACTCCACTTATTGATAAGGTATCTGTCAAGGCATCTATTAAATCTTTGCAAAAGAATTTGAATATGGTAACATTATTCGTTTCGAATGAATTATATCAGAAGTGCGATATTAAGCATGGCTGTTTCAGTTGGTTAAAGAAGCAGCTTTGAAGTGAATCACTAATTTTCAGGAGAAAGTGAAATGGAAAAGCTGCCCTACGGAATAGCATCTTTTGAAAAGCTGCGTAGTGATGGTTACTTATATGTTGATCGAACGCAATATATCGAGAAAATTGAGAATCTGAACGAACAGTACTTGCTCTTTGTTCGACCACGCCGCTTTGGAAAAAGCCTTTTTATTGATACAATGGCATCTTATTACGACATTGCCATGAAAGACAAATTCGAAAAGCTTTTCAAAGGGCTCTACATTCATCAAAACCCTACTCCCTGCAGAAATTCCTATCTTGTACTAAAACTTGATTTTTCCGGAATTGATGTAAGTCAGGGTATTGAAATTATACAGAAGAATTTTTTTGAATCAGTCAGAGGAAGAATCAGGGATTTTATTTCCCGCTATAAACACTTGATTGATTTTGATTCGGAAACAATAAAACTGGTATCTGAAGCAGATTTCGTTGAACCACTTCTGGGAACAATATTAACTAAACTTTCCGAAGCTGGGTTCAAACTCTATCTGTTCATTGACGAATACGACAATTTTTCAAATGAACTCTGGAGCACACGCCGCGAGAGGGATTACCAGAGTCTCATTACAGGCGATGGATATATCAAATCCTTCTTTAAAAACCTCAAGATATATGCAGGTAAAGACGGCGGGGTTATCGACCGGATTTTTATTACCGGCGTCAGTCCACTTGTAGTTGATGACCTGACAAGTGGTGCAAATATTTTGTCGAATATTTCACTCGAATCAGATTTCAATGAGTTGCCGGGGTTCACAGAAGATGAAGTCAAAAAGATGCTGGCATCAGTCATTGAGGCGACAAATACAGATAAACCTCAGGACGAAATTTTATCTGATATAAAAAAATACTACAATGGCTATATTTTCAGTCCTGATGCTTCGAAAAAGATTTATAATCCTTCTATGACGCTCTTTTTTCTCAATCAGTTTCAGAAAAAAGGCGATTACCCGCGCGAAATGCTTGACAGAAATATGCAGACAGATTTCAATAAACTTGATTACATTTCAAAAATCGGCAATGAACCTCAGAAAATGTTTGATTATGTAATGGAAATCCTGAAGGAAAATCAAATTTTATGCCAGATTGAAGACCGATTCAGACTTCCCGACCTGATTAAAATCAATTCTCTTTTTTCCCTGATGTACTATCTCGGCATTCTTACTATATGCGATTCATCGAGCGGATTAACAAAACTGACAATTCCGAATTATGTTGTACGGAAACTTTACTGGGAGTATATCAGAGGCAAATTCGAAGAATTCATCGGGTCATCGCTGAATCACTACGAATTACTCAAAACATTTGAATTAATGCACAGCAAAGGAGAAATAAAAGACTTTACTGAGTATACCTTCAAAAATGTCGTAAAAGCAATGTCCAACAGAGATTTTGCGCCCGTGGATGAACATTCATTCAAATTTTACATGCTGGCACTGTTTTCACTTGATGCGGCATATTTTATCTACACTGAAAGCGAAATGCAACGCGGTTATTCTGACATCGTTCTCAGGCGTGCAGCCAATATGGCAGGCATTATCAAATACAACTGGCTTATTGAAGTGAAATACCTCGGTAAAAAAGCTACTGAGAGCCAGATTGAAAAAAAGATCACTGAGGCAAAAGAACAGATAAAAAAATACAGAGGCGACGAGCGCTTTTACGATTCGCTTACAGAAGGCGCCTCGGTATTACGGTCTGTCATTCTTGTATTTGTTAACGACACAGAATTTCGCATCATCGACTGCGATAACAACTACGCTACATTTGCACATAAATCATCAGCATCAAAATCATCCAAAAGCAGGAAACCAGCACGAAAACTTCAATAATATATTTTCAGAATGAGGAAAAATCCAGTTATGTGGGGGAATTGTTTCAGAGATGCATTGAATAAATGGAAAAGCCGTTTTCTCTGCTTTTCCTGCAGCTCTGAACAACTGTAAGAGTCATAACTTTTCTTCAGTAACAATTCTTCACTGTCTAAATTGATCAAATTATTTCCTGCTAACTTTTTCCGGAACTGCCGCAAAGCTGTGGAATAATTGATTTTTCACAAAAAACGTTTCGCTGCTGATGCAACTTACAAGGGTTCATTTTTCCTAAAAAGGTTTTTTTCACACCTTCCGCAGGAGAAAATAACAATAACCTCACCGAACCTTAATACAATCTTAACAATTCTGGTTTATATTCTGCGCCATATTGATTGCGGAACAGAAAAAAATCAGGAGGCATATCTTTGTATAATAAAAATAGAATTAAAACTCAAAATTTCAAGTTGATTGTGCTTTTTAAGGTAATAATTATTCTAATGGCATTTCCGGTACAATTGTTTGCGGAATCTACGCTTGAAGAACTTAAGGCTCAGGTAAAAGAATTAATGAATCGAGTAAAAGTGCTTGAAACAGAAAAAGAACTTGAAAAGAGTAAAGTTGAACAAAAAGAAATTGGACTTGTACAAGCAAGAAGCGGAAATGATACCGGAAATATCTTCGAAGGAATCACGAATAAAACCAATGAAAAGAACACCGAGAAGAACAGTGAAAATTACAGTGAAAACAACAGCAACAACACAAGTGGAAATGGAAGTGTAAAAGGGGTTGAAACGAAGAAGGAGAACGCCGGAGAAAAGAAGAGTGAATCGTGGACAGATAGTTCCAAAGTCGCCGGAGACTACCGGGTCAGGTATGACCAGATCTATTATCCGGGCTGGGTTCCGTCACTGGAAAACTATGGAAGATGGCGTGTAAGACTGCGACTTGGTTTTGATACAATCATTAACAAAGATACAGATTTCAAAGTGAGATTCTCAACTTCAGAAGATAGAAATGTTGGAATGCAGGGAAATCCAACTTCAACAAATCTTACTTTTACAAATGTAGCCAGTAAGAAACCCGTATTTATAGATGTCGGACAACTTGTTTTCCGATCTTCAGATGTCAAAGGATTGTTGCTGATGCTCGGAAAATTCGAAACTCCATTTCATGCCCCGGGTGGAACAGATTTGCTTTGGGACCGCGATCTTACGCTTGAAGGCGGCGCAGTTAAATATGAAAACAAAAATGGAGACTGGAATTTTTCAAGCGTTCTGGGTGGTTTTGTACTAATGGAAAGGCGCAATTCAAATGATTCAAACATGTTTGGCGGACAGGTCGCATTTAAGCATACCAACCATGAAAGAAAGCACAATGTCGTGTTTGGAGCCGGCTACTATGGTTTTAACAGAACAAAAGGAAGACAGGTGTTTGACTGGCAGGGTGAAAACAGAAATTACGGAAACACAAAAAACGCTGACAATTTGTACATTTATGATTACAAAGAGGCAGAATGTTTTGTTGAAACAACCTGGGAAGCAGGTTCCGTAAAAAGAGTTATGCCTGTTTCACTATTTGGAAACATAGTTAAAAACCTGGACTCCGAAGTTGATGACAATAAAGGATGGCTACTGGGTGTGTCAGTTGGAAAGCTATCCAAGCCAGGAGATTACGCCTTTAAATATGATTACCGAATGCTTGAAAAAGATGCAGTTGTTGGTGCAATTACTGATTCCGACTCTTTGGGAGGCGGAACAAATGGAAAAGGACGCAGGTTTTCCATTGAACGCCAGACAATGAAAAATGTAACTCTTAAGGCCTCGTATTTTGATAATGTCATAAACATTTCTGATGAAGATACGAATAATAGAAATTACAAATTAAAACGTCTTCAAATGGAAGTACAAACAAAATTCTAACGACATGTCCTGAATCAGGGAATTATTTATTGCTTGAATAAAAACGACACTGTATGAAGGTAGCCATTAGGTAATCTGAAAATACGTGATTCACTGTTATCTCGAACGAATGTGAGAGATCTCACAAATGCGAGATTTCTCCCTTCGGTCGAAATGACAGCAGAACGTCAAGCACTTGTTTCTAATTATTGAGCAGCAATAGAAATCGGCTAATTTTCTACACTGTCATAAAAACAAGCATTGTGGAAATTTAAATATTAATCTGCAAAATCTGCGGACAGTTTATATCTTTTATCTTGGAGGAGAAATCAAATGAACAAAGTTCTGTTTTATGTCGCTGCTGTTTTCATGTTGTGTTGTACTAATCCCCAGAGGTGTGTATGCGCAGCTGAGACAAAAATTACCGTCGATGGTTCAACAACTGTTGGACCTATTGCTAAAGCGTTTTCTGAGTATTTCACGAGCAGAAACCCTGAATTGAAAATATCGGTGGCTGAGTCAGGCTCAGGAAACGGTGCAAAAAGCCTTATTAATGGAACCTGCGATATTGCTGATATGTCTCGTTTTATGAAGCCAGAAGAAATCAGTGCGGCAGCAGAAAAAAAAGTCACACCAGTTCCGCACGTAGTAGCCATGGATGGAATAGCAATGATTGTACATCCTGCGAACCCGAAAAAAGATATTACAATTGATGAAATTACCTCACTGTATCTTGGAAAAGTAGCAAACTGGAAGGAAATCGGCGGTCCTGATGAAAAAGTTGTTGTAATAAGCCGGGATACAAACAGCGGAACCTACGAAGCTTTCGAAGATATGGTTCTAAAAAAACAAAAAATGACAGGCTCAGTCGAATACGTTGGTTCAAACGGTGCAGTCAGACAGCGCATTCAAAGCACTCCCGGTGCAATTGGTTACGTAGGACTCGGCTTTATAGACAAATCAGTCAAGTCACTTCCGGTTAACGGCGTTGATCCAAGTAAAGAAAATATTCTTGAAGGAAAATATCCCATTGCACGCCCGTTGTTTATGTTTACCAATGGATATCCCCGGCTGGGTTCTGATATATTCCGGTTTGTCACACTTCATCTCACAGAAAAGGGCCAGGAAATAATTGAAAGCCTCGGCTACATCGCAGTAACTCATTACATTAAGTAAATGAAAACAGAAACTGAAAAGCGATATCCTTCAGCAGACATGCGCGATATCATGCGTCCCAGGTGGAAATGCATGTTGTCACGCATTTCTGAATGGCTTGGACATTCATTTCTATTTTTAATAACTGCTTTGTCTGCATTTTCAGTTTTTGTCATTTTCTTTTTTATTCTTAAAGATGCTCTGATCTTTTTTCAGAAGGGAAACCTGAAAGAATTTTTCTTCTCCGTACAATGGTTTCCGTCGCGTGAACCTGCTGAGTTTGGTGCAGCTTCGATCTTTTTTGGAAGTTTCATGGTAACAGCAGGCGCCTGCATCTTTGCGATTCCAGCAGGAATAACAACAGCAGTATGCCTCAGTGACGTTCTTCCGTTTACATTAAGACAGATGCTGAAGCCACTGATCGAAATTCTCGCTGCTATTCCGTCCGTGGCTTATGGTTTTTTCGCATTGATAGTAATAGCGCCCCTTATGCAGGAAAATGGAGGCCAGCTTATCGCAATTTTCTTCAGTCTGATGAGTCTTCCGATTGGGATGGTTATAATTGTTGCTGGAGACATCCTGGACGGGAAAGTTTCACATCTTTTTAAAAGTGAATACTCTGCAAAAGTATTTCAAATTATAGTTACAGCAATATTTCTTTGTTCTGAAGCTGCATTGTTTTATTCCTTGTACAACAAGTTGTCTCTGGTGAAAATTTCAAGTGGTACAAACGCTCTCAATGCTTCATTTATTCTTGGAATAATGATTTTGCCAACAATCATAAGTGTTTCTGAAGATGCACTGCAAGCAGTCGGAAGGGAACTACGCGAAGGAAGTTATGCGCTCGGTGCAACTCGGACAGAAACGATCCTGTATGTTGTAATACCTGCTGCTGCGCCGGGTATCATCTCGGCAATAATTCTTGGAATTATGCGTGCAGCGGGTGAAACAATGGTTGTCTGGATGGCATCGGGAAATTCAGCGAAAATTCCGGAACCCTTCTTTAACTTCCTTGAACCTGTACGTACAATGACCGCAACAATAGCAGGTGACATGGGAGAAGCAGATCATGTTTCCGGCTCAATGAGATATCATGTACTGTTTGCACTCGCAAGTTGCATGCTGCTTATTTCATTCGCTCTGAACATCGCATGTGAATGGATTGCGAAAAGCAACAGAAGAAAAGTTGGTGGTGAATAAAATGAATCTGAATACCAGAAAACTACTTGATAAATCTTTCAGCGCGCTTGGTCTGATTCTTTCAGCGGCACTTCTCATGATGATCATAATCATATTATATCCGATTTTTTCACTTGGAATAGGTGCTTTCATTTTTAAAGGTACCATTGAATTCAGAAGAGTGCAAAATGAACTCTTTAGAAGAGAAAACTCGGAAAGCATTAAACAGGAAATAAATGACCAGAAGCACGCACTTCTGCCGCTTTTCGATGCGATGAAAGCTTTTGAAAAGGAACTTTCTGAAATGCCTGCCAGCAAAAAGAGAGAGTATAAATCAGCATATTCAGATTTTCAGACATCATTACGTGAGCTGATTGGTGTTCTTCCCGGAGAGAGCATTCCAGAGCTTCCAAGGTGCAGATATGGAACAACGCGCTGGGACAAAGCATCGGAAAAACTTAATAATATTTTGTTCGTCGAAGAATACGATTATTCTAATCCGACGAAGATGGGTCATAAAATCTTGAAACCACGTGCAGATCTGTTTTCCGGAACTGCACTATCTTTTGCATTCCCTTTTCTCAAAAAGAACTTTAATGAAATAATGCGTCCTGAGATAGTATTTTACTGGCGTTTCCTGACCGATTCCTCAAAAGACAGCCATTTTTTTGGAGGAATTGGACCAGAAGTTACCGGTACAATTCTTCTAACTGTCGGGGCAATGCTTATCGCTGTCCCGATTGGAATTCTTTCTGCGATTTACCTTACTGAATATGCACGACAGAATTGGCTTACAAGCCTTCTAAGAACATTAATAAGTACGTTGTCCGGAGTTCCAAGCATAGTGTTTGGTCTTTTCGGGCTTGCGTTTTTCATTAACACCATGAAAATTTCTGAATCGAAAAGTGTTTTTGCAGGTTCTCTAACGCTGGGCTTGTTAATTCTTCCAGTCATAATAAGGGCATCTGAAGAAGCGATTCTTGCGGTTCCGAAAACATACCGGGAGGCAGCGTTAAGTCTGGGCGCAAGTCCGTGGAAAATGATTGTCAGCGTTGTTTTACCAGCGGCATTGCCTGGAATTCTCACCGGAATAATAATAAGCATGGGCAGAGCTGCCGGTGAAACAGCTCCGATTATATTTACTGCTGCTGTAAGTCTTGGCGAAGCTCCGGGGCTCATGGACGTATTTTCGCAACCTACTCCCGCGCTTTCATGGAACATATATAACCTTGCAACTGAACACCAGAAAGTCGATCAGATACGTCATGTTCAGTATGGAATGGTATTTACGCTGATAATGATTGTTCTGGTGATGAATTGCATTGCAATATTCCTGCGAAACAGAGCATTCAATAAGATGAAAGGATGAATAATGGGAAGCATAAACTCAGCCGACAACCGAAAATTTCAAGTTAAAAGCGGCAGCGCTATTCCAAAAAAAGATGTAGAGTTGAGCGCGAAGAATTTTTCGGTTTTTTATGGTTTGAATGAAGCCGTAAAGAATGTCGAAATTGATATTTCAAAAGAAATTGTCACCGCAATAATAGGCCCGTCTGGTTGCGGAAAAAGTACATTTCTCAGAGCAATTAACAGAATGAATGACTTGATTCCATCTGTCAATGTTAAGGGTGAACTCAATTTTGAAGGAAGAAATATTTATTCAGGTGAAACAGACGTAATTTCCTTGAGACAGAGAATTGGAATGGTTTTTCAGAAACCAAACCCATTTCCGAAAAGCATATTTGATAATGTCGCCTATGGTCCGCGGTTAAAAGGAATAAGCGAAAAAGATATTCTGAATGAAATCATTGAAAGCAGCTTGAAACGAGCAGCGCTCTGGGATGAAGTCAAAGACCGGTTGAAAAGTAATGCCATGGGCCTTTCCGGGGGACAGCAGCAGAGACTTTGCATGGCAAGAGCGCTTGCTGTTGATCCACAGATTCTCTTGATGGACGAACCCACATCGGCACTTGACCCTCGTTCGAGTGCCAGAATTGAAGATCTGATTGATGAGCTTCGAAGAAAAATTACGATAATCATTGTTACACATAACATGCAGCAGGCAGCGCGTGTTTCCGACTATACGGGTTTTTTCTATGAAGGTTCTCTTATTGAATTTGGTGAAACAGGAAAACTTTTTACCATGCCTTCCGATAAGCATACAGAAGATTATATCACCGGTCGATTCGGCTGACAGGAGAAAAACATGTCCAGACATCTTTCCAATGAGATTGAGAAATTGAAAACCAGAATTCTTGAAATGGCAGGAATGGTTGAATCGCGTGTGCACAGAGCTGTTAAATCTCTTGAAAATCTTTCTATAGAAGAAGCACAGTTAATAATTGATTCTGATATTGAAATTGACCAGGCAGAAGTTGAAATCGAAGAAGAGTGTCTGAAAATTCTTGCTCTTCACCAGCCTGTTGCAATAGACTTGCGCCTTATTATCGCAGCGTTGAAAATTAATGTTGACCTTGAAAGAATTGGTGATCTGGCTGTGAATATTGCCGAAAGAGCACTTTTTCTAAGCAAATGTGAGGCAATCAAACTTTCAATAAACTTCGGAGAAATTCAGAACCGTTCTCTTGCAATGCTGCGCGAGAGCCTTGAATCACTCATGAAATATGATACTTCTCTCGCAAGAAGAGTACGCAACTCAGATGATGAAGTAGACAAAATAAATCGTCAGATGTACTTGTACGTAGCAGAAAAAGGCAAAGAACATCCCGATCAGATCGACAGCCTGCTTTCATACCTTTCTGTAAGCCGCCATCTCGAACGCATCGCCGATTATGCCTCAAACATTGCTGAAGACGTAATCTATCTAGTTGAAGGCATCATAGTCCGCCACCAACCAAGCTTCCCAGATTCATCCCAAAAAACCTGAAGCATCTATTAAATCTTTGCAAAGGAATCTGAATGTGGTAACATAATTCATTACGAATGAAATATGTCAAATTGCAGGATTAAACATGGCTGTTTCAGTTGATTAGCAAAACAACTGTAAAGTGAATCACTAATTTTCAGGAGAAAGTAAAATGATCAGATATAGTCCAAAAATCGATCTTGTTTTCAGAAAGCTCTTCGGAAGCGAAGAAAATAAAGTGATTCTTCTTTCACTCGTAAACAGTATTTTAAATTTTAGATCACCAATAAAAGATCTTACCATTAAGAATCCGTATAATCTTGCAACTTATGTTGGAGGAAAAACCAGCATTCTTGACATCAAAGCCGTTGATGAAAATGGCACGTGGTATGATATTGAACTTCAAATAGGTGAACAGGGCTTTTATGGCAAAAGAGCATTATATTATTTATCAAAAATGTATGTTGATCAGCTGGAAAATGCTGAACAATTCAGTCTTCTGAATAAAACCATTGGCATTCATCTGATTGACTTCAAATATTTTTACGACGAAAGATATGCCAGACATTTTGTGTACAAAGACAACGAAACAAATGAATATGATGAAAATCTGAGTTATCAACAGTTGTATTTTATTGAACTGAGCAAATTTAACAAAGACTGGAGCGAATCACGAACCCTGCTGGAAAGATGGGTTACATTTCTGAACAGAGCCCATCGCCTGGAGAAAGGTGAAATTCCCCAGGAAATAGCCGGAGATTCAGAAATGGTTATGGCTGCGAAAAAACTTGATGAAATGAGTTTTACCAGAGAAGAGTTGGAAATATACGAATCCGAAAGAAAAAAGAGAATGGATGCCCAGGAAGAACTTCGTACTGCACTCGAAAAAGGCAAAGATGAAGGAAGAAAAGAAGGAAGAGAAGAGGGGCTGGATCAAGCTTTGAAAAAAATGATTTCATCAGGAATAACTGAAATAGACGCAAAAAGAATACTGGGTTTGTGAATTTGATAAGACTGTCTATGGAATAAGGTTTCTCGTTATCTTGAAGCGGATTTCATGAAAACATATTACTTATGTAGCAGTTGAGGTACCATTATGGAAAAGACGCTTCCCTTGCCCGGAGTGCTTTCGACGAACATGGAGCCTGAATGTGCCTCAATGATGTGTTTGACAATTGCCAGACCAAGTCCTGTTCCGCCCTGTTTTCTGCTTCTGGCTTTGTCAATGCGGTAAAATCTTTCGCCCAGTCTTGAGAGGTGCTCCTGTGCTATTCCACAGCCTGAATCACAGACTTTAACTAAAATGCAATCATTGTCTTTCAATACTTCGACACGTACATCGCTGCCAGGTTCGCTGTATTTTATTGCGTTGTCGATTAAATTTACAATTGCCTGTGAAAATAGTTGAGCGTTAACATTGACGTGCAGAATTTCTGTTTGAATAAGTTCAATACGAATTCTTTTTTCCTCAGATTTGATCATGCACATCTGAATAGAGTCATTGAGAATCTCTTCCAGAGGAACTGTTTGAGTTTCGAGCGAAAATCTCTCAGCATCCTGTTCTATTTTGGACAACAGAAGAAGGTCCTCTATCATGGAATTCATTCGATCGGCATGCTTTTGTACAATTTTCAGAAATCTGACAGAGTTATCGGACTTTTCCGTTGTCTCCTCCAGAAGTGTTTCAACGAATCCCTTAATAGATGTAATAGGAGTTTTCAACTCATGTGAAACATTCGCGACGAAGTCACGGCGCAGATTTTCAAGATGTCGTAATCTTGTTACGTCGTTTAAAACGATTACAGCTCCATTTTTGTTGTCATCCGGAATTTTCAGAATTACTCCGTGAGCCTGAATAAAGCGGTCTCTGATTCCCTCTCTGATAATAATGCACTCTTCAACAGGTTCAGACAAGCTCATAGTTTTGTTAACAAAACTATTCAATTCCGGATCAAGGAAAAACTCAATTACGGCTTTCCCCATTACCTCCTCACGTTTAACATTCAGCATTTTCAAAGCAGCTTTGTTGATGCTGAATACTTTCTTATTATTATCCAGAGCAATTACACCTTCAATCATGCTTGACAGAATTGTATCTTTTTCATTGCTTTGCCGTATTGCTGATCTGATGCGGTCATTCAACTGTTCTGCCATCTGATTGATAGCTTTTGCAAGATCTCCTGCTTCGCCTGAATCAGAAACAATTATTTTCTTATCAAGTTCGCCATTTGTAAACCGCTCTACTCCGCTCGTAATCTCATTCAGCGGTGCTGCGACACGCCAGTATATGTAATAACTTGATAATGCAACAAATATGCATATAAGGACTCCAGCAGAAAAGATTGCCTGATTAAATGATTTCAACAATTTTTCAAACTGAGAAACGGCAACTGAAGCTCTTAATATCAATAGAGACCCGTCTTTGATTTTTGCCGGAACAGCAACATAAAGCATATATTTGCCGGTTGTTTCGCTGAATCTTATATTTGTTCCCGTTTTTCCCTGTGTTGCATCTATTATTTCAGGGCGGCCGAGATGATTAGCCATTTTTTCTACTGGTTCTGCTGAATCTGCTATTACCTTTCCTGAAGGAAGAATTACGGTAATTCTTGTAGAAATTTTACTACTGAGCGTCTTGCAGAATTTATCAACATGAGCGGTTTTCCCTGATTCAGCAAGTTCATTGATTTGTGTTTCGAATATCGACAATTGCTGAATTAGTGAATCGGACAAGCTTTGCAGATAAAACGACTTTGTGGAAATTACTGCAAAAAATGCGATCACAACAAGCGAAAAGAACGAAATCAGAAGAAAGGCTGGATAAAGTTTCCAGACCAGTGTTTTTCGAAATATTTTCATCTGCTATTCACTGAATCTGTAGCCCACTCCTCTTACAGATTCGATGTATTTTCCTGCTATACCAAGCTTTTTCCGCAGACTTGCGATGTGTACATCAACTGATCTGTCAGTGACCGGACAATCATCACCTCTGACAGAATTAATTATCTGATTTCGTGTGAAAACTACGCCGGAACGGCGAACCATGAGCAAAAGCAATTTGAATTCACTATTTGTAAGCTCTATCGCCTGATCTTCAACTTGTACAAGATGCTGATCGGGCGAAATGAGAACTTCATATTTTCTGATTCTCGAATCCTCATGCTCTGTTGAAACAGGCTGTTTGCGTCTCAGAACAGCTCTTACTCTGGCAATGAGAACTTTGGGACTGAATGGCTTTGTAATGTAATCTTCTGCACCAAGTTCAAGGCCTGTTACAATGTCAATTTCATCACCTTTTGCCGAAAGAAAAATTATCGGAATTTTCGATGTATCAGGATTGCTTTTCAGAATCCGGGTCACTGAAAATCCGTCATTTCCGCTCAGCATAATGTCAAGAAGAATAAGATCCGGACAGAGCAATTTCGACGCTCTGACTGCTTCCTCGGCAGAGGTTACGCAGGTCACTCTGAAAGACTCTTTTTCAAGATTGTACTTAACCAGTTCGAGAATATCCTCTTCGTCATCAACAGCAAGAATATGTGCCGGCATGATTCCTCCAAACCAAAACTGGAAATGAAAACAACGATAAATATAACAAATTATCATGCACTTTGCGTAATGAATATTGTTAAAATTGCGTTAAGAAAAATATGACGTGTATTTTAGCTCATTGAGATGAAAGCTTCAGAAAAAGGCTTAAGACAACATTCTAATTTCTTTTACCCTCCAGGAAATATAAACGACTGTTCCTGTGCCTATTGTTTCTCTGAGCTTCCGCGAAGCTGTGAAATAGTTGATTTTTAAAAAAATGACTCGCTGTTGATAAGGCTTACAAGGGTTAGTTTTTGCTAAAAAGGGTATTTTTCCACAGCTTTGGCGTCTCTGCGTGATTATTTTCTTTAAAATACGCTATATTAAAACTCTGAAATTTAATCTCGAAGTTAAGAAGAATATTGTTTCAGCTGTTGTACTAAAAAGCTTGTTTGTTAATAACTTCCTCTGCTATTTTGCCGTCTTCGAGGGTGATTATGCGGTCGGCTTGCCCACCGAGGTGCAGGTTGTGTGTTGTTATTACTATTGCCAGATTATGAACGGTTTTCAATTGTCGGAAGAGTGCAAAAACTGAATCGCTATTGGCGCGGTCGAGATTGCCGGTTGGTTCATCGGCGATCAGAACTTTTGGATCGGCAATCAGAGCGCGTGCAATTGCAACACGCTGCATCTGTCCGCCTGAGAGTTCGCGCGGCAAATGAGAACGTCGGTCCTCAAGTCCGACCTGTTTCAGAATTTCAGAAATTCGGTCTTTGTTTACACTTCGTTCAAGAAACATAAGCGGAAGCTCAATGTTTTCTTCAACTGACAGCGTTGGAATGAGATGAAATTTTTGAAAAATAAAGCCAATAATGCCTCTTCTTATGCTTACCAGGGAATCTTCATTAAGATTATTAACCTGTTTTCCGCCAATGAATAATGATCCCTCGTCTGGAGCATCAAGTCCTGATAGAAGATTTATCAGAGTGGTTTTTCCCGAACCCGATGGCCCCAGAATTGAAACCATTTCACCCGATTTTATTGAAATATCAACTCCGTCAAGAGCTTTAACCGTCTCGATTCCGCGTTTATAATATCTTTTCAAGCCTTTGCCAAGAATTACTTCACTTGATGCACTTGCTGCATTGGATGTTTCGTTGCTCATAATTATTCACCTTCTCTTATTGCTTCTACTGGCCTCATAGATGCCGCTCTCCATGCCGGAAATAATCCGGCGAAACACCCGGTTACTGCTGAACCTGCAAGCGCATAAAAAATGATGCCGGAAGTTATGGTGACCATTTTTCCTTTTGTACCGGTATCAATAAGTGATCTTATCGCAAGTTCGACCATTCCCGCACCCGCCCACGCGATTATAATGCCCACAATTCCGCCTGAGAGGCATAAGATCATGGTTTCGATCCAGATTATGGAAAAAATCTGGCTTCTGCCTGCGCCGATTGCTTTCATAATACCGATTTCACCTGTTCGCTCGAAAACACTCATCAGAATTGAGTTAATTACACCAATTACAGCAACAATTATTGCAATGATCGCAACTGCTGCAATCATAGTCTGGGCTGTTTCTACAAGGCTGACAAGCGTTGTTTTCACCTGCTGCAGTCCAACAACCTGAACTTCCGGCAATTTAGCCCAACGCTGTTCAAAGGCTCTGAGATTGTATCCGGAAAATTCTTTCAGCTTCAAGCCGACGATTGTCAGCTCGCTGGGCCTGTTAAAAATGGTTCTTGCGTGCTTCATTGGCATGAATATTGTACCGTCATCCTGTGTTCCGGTACGGTCCAGAATTCCGACAACTTTGAATTCATGCAGAACAGCCTCTGTTTTGCCCTGTGGCGTTACAGAAATCAAATATTTGTCTCCGACTTTTCTCTGTTCATACTCAGCAACTTCATATCCCATTACAATTTCATCAGTGGAATTCTGGTCGAACCATTTTCCGCCCGAATAACCGGTTCCTTCTGTAAAAGAAAGCCAGGGTTTCATTGTCATAAAGCTGTCTTTTTCGACTCCGCTTATTATAGAAAATGCTGACCCCGAATCATCTCTGATTCCGGAAGCTTCTTTCTGGGCAATTCCAATGAAAATAGGCGTTATTGCAGCAACATCCTGGTCATTTCTAACTTCATCGTATGTCGAAGCCGGAAGATATAAAAGCCCTGTTCCACCCTTGAGCATCATCGTTGCTGCTTCATACGGACAACCCTTGGCCATTATCATTATCTGAAAACCAAGTTTGTCTATGCTGGTATCGATTGATTTGCGATATCCGACATTGAAACCGGTTAAGCTCACTGCAACTGCCACTGCAAGGGCAATACCCAGGACTGTCAGTCCGGTGCGAATAGGCCTTCGAAAGAGGTTTTTGCTGGCTAATGAAGTAATTGTCATGATTTATTTTCTTTGTTTCTAGCGGAATTCAACATTATTTCCAACAAGTTCAAGAGATTTTGCAGACGGAAGAACACGACCTTCTACAACAGCTGTTTTACCTTTTGACTGAGGAAATTTCATTCCGAGATGTCCCAATTCAACTCTCAACTGGTTGCCGCTTTCATCTTTTATGAAAAACCAGCATCCGGAACTGGGACACTGTCGTTCAATTGTTCCGCTGACCTGAATTGTTTCTGAAGCAAAAGCCGCCGGATTTGCCAGAATATCTTTCAACGGTGTCTGAGACTGTTTTACAAAATCAGAACCGTAATGCCTGAACGAAGCATTTTTCTGCATGCTGTAAAAATACAATCCACCGGCAATAAGAATACTGATACACAACGATATTATTATTTTCATAAATTTAATACCTCCTAAAATTTTTCAATGACATTCGACATTGTTTGATAATGACCGGTCAGTTTTCTTGAAAAAATGGTAACTGCTAATTTTTTGTGGCGACTGCTCGCTATTCTGTCGTCATTTCGACCGAAGTGAGAAACCAGGTATCTTCCACGTCGAGACGACATTCCAAACAACCCTTTTTTTTGCATATAGACCTGGTTTCCAGGTTAAAGCACTTTTTCTTTCCACTGTTTATTAAGTATATACTTTTCGTAGAGTGTTATTTCTTCTCAGAGCTTTTTTTCAGCAAATCCTGGGTTCGTTGAAAAAAGACTTCAAACTTGCGTTCAAAGACAAATATATCAAGAAGAATCAGATTTTTTCTTATTCCACGAATTGTTGAAGAAAAATCTTTTCCACCAGAGGACTGCTTTTTAATTATATTTCCGATTTTGTCGTTATCGTTTTCCGGTTCGGCTGAAACAAAATAATCATGTTTGTAAAAATCAGCAAGAGTAAGTCCGTGAAACATTTCACGGAAATTTTTATTTTTAAGTTTTCCCGCTTCGGAGCTTTCAAGACGCTGGAAAAAGAATTTGACTATCTCTCCTGTGGATGGGCTAATTGAAAGAAAAACCTGAATAACACCGCCCTGTCCGGGAATGTTAACTCCATGTACAAGTCCAATGAGTTCTTTATTCTTAAAAACAGAATATACTGTGTAGGGCGTGTCAAAGGATTCATACACGGGGTCTAGATCGCTTCCCAGGCGAACTTTGAGGTTTTCATAGAGATTTTTTCCATCAGAAAGGTGGCGGAATTCTTTAATTTCTTCCTTGAAAGATGTTACATCCGGGAAAAGATATTTGAGGTCCTGTGCGGGGTTATTCAACGTGCATCCAATCGCTGCAAGAAGTTGAGATGGAACGGCGAGAACGAAAAAAAGCAACAGAAGCGCGTTGTACATTTTCCTTAACATTGTTTCTCCTTTGAGAAGTGAATTTTTGTAATGATGCCTAAATTTGCAATCCACTAATGTATAAACTCTCAGAACCTCACAAACCCATTAATAAGGCACAGAACCCCAACTTTCACTTTATTTGCTTATGATCTCATTTTGCTGTTCAGAATTGGGATCATAAGCAAATATTCGGTGTAATCACCAGTATCTGTAATACTGAATTGAAAATATGGTATTCTTTTTATCCATGACTCTTTCAAGATGTTTTTCGACATTGAATTTTACCCAGTGAAGATTGTCATTGCCCGGAGAATATCTGAAATAGCGCGAATACTCGGCAATAAGAGAGGAATCTGCTTTTCCGTAATTCATATTCTCGGGCATCATTACACCGGTCATTAAATTGATATCCTGTTCAAATCGTCGATATTGAAGGCTGCATCCCCAGCGCCGCGAATTTTTCAGATAGTCCAACTGGTACAATTGTGTGAAAATATCATCTTCCTCATCTTTGCCTGTACTCAATTCCGTCGTATAAGTAACAGTTCCATTAATTACGCTTTTAGTAAGACGAAAATCTGCACCATAACGAAGTGTTTCGACGACGTCTTTTTTTGCTCTCATTGAGACTCCCGGACTTCGCATAACTGCATGTTTTGATATGCGTTCTCCGGAAAGGATTGACAAGCCGCCCTCAATACCATTTTCAAATAGATAGCGGTTCGAAAGGCTCACTCTGCTGCCAATAAGACCTCTCTGATCATGCGATATCGGCTCATAACCGGAACCAAGCATGTAATAGAGATCGTAATTGAAACTGGGGCTGACCTTTCCCCAGAAACCGCCATACCAGTCTCTTTCAAAACCAAAGTTCTGATCATTTGATAACTGCATGAGAGTCGCGTGCGTGTCTGTCTGAAGATTGAGTCCGAATGGAAGGTAGAACCGTCCAATTCGTGCATTGAAGCGCCCGAGATTCTTCTTCCGGGAATTTTCATTCTGGAATGAATCTAACGCATTAAAAAGATCAAGATAGGCATTATGATACTCGAAAAACAGGTCTTCCCGATTCTGGCCTTCCATGTCAGATGGGGTCTGAATGAAGTTTTTCCTGTAAACAAGCCGCCCCTGCATATTAAAAGAGGATACAGTTGAAACATCATTGCTGAAACGTTTTAAATATTCAAAACCAAAAGATTGTCTGAAATACGGTTTGTCAGACCCTTCGTTTTCACCAGCAGAAAATTGTGTCAGAATTTCTTTTTTTAGAAAATCAACACTTCCTTTTTTGGAAAAGTTGGACTTGACAGTGGATGATGAGATTTCAATATCATCAAAAGGATTGCTGTCTGCAGCCATACAACAGAAACTGCAAGTCATAAACAAAAAGAGTATGTACAAATAAAACCTCATTTATTGATTCTCCTGTGCTATACGATGGACAGTTTACAGATAATATGAAGAGAAAGCCCCTAAACACATATTAATCAGAGGAAAACCCCAAAATTTATCGTAGGACACCACCAACAAGTTATATTATCTGCTATTTTAATAATAGACATAAGTTCATTCGATAAAGTTCCCTATAAATTTTATAGCATAAGCAATTCATATTATCAATAGTGAATTGCTTATGCAGTACAATCAGGCACATTCACAGAAGACTGATAAATGCAGAATTCTAAAGCAGCGGTTTCGACTTCGCTCAGCTGGTGAAAAGTTACATAATCCTTCTGCTGAGCTGAGACGAGGCAACTGAAGAAAAAAAAAACTGCCGACATCGGCAGTAAGGAGAGAAAATATACTTAGTTATTTAATTTCGCTGTGAACTTGATAAAACTTTTGAATTTGTGAAAGTTTGTTCATATCAAGGACGTTGTAGTTTGATGACTCGTCTGCAATGCCGCGTTTAATAAATATCTGTCTGATAAGCGATTTGTTTGCGCCACCGAAAAGGTCTTTATCGGCAGCCAGAAGAGCTTGATATCCTTCAAAAAATTTGCAATCGGGAGATTTCAGATAATAATGGCTTTTAAAAACCAGTTTGTCGGTGATTTCAGCACCAAGTGCTTTTCTGATATCCCAGAGACTTGCGCTCCAGACCAGGCTCATTACGTGAACATCACCGTAAGTCGCTTCGGGATAATGTGTCTGATTATCTATGTTCCTAATACAGCTTGAATAAGTCTTAGATTCAACATATTCACCGATTTTTGCATCATCAGTAAAAGAACACGCGAAATAATCAGCTTGTCCTTCATTCAGTGCTCCGGATTCACGCTTGTAAGTAAGCACAATTATGTGCTGAAGTACTGCATGGGCATATTCGTGGTAAATTACTGAATCTTCCTTAGCAAAGTCATTGCAGCGATTTCCGTCACCGAAACAGATAATATCGTGTTTCGGACTGTAGAAAGCTGAATCATACTTGGTTTCGTTGTGAACCATTGCTTTAAGAGGACGGTCAAGTTTTGTAAAACCATATTTAGAAAAGAAATCGTGAATGCGGTTAATGTGATAATAGACATTGACTTCGTCGAAATGTGTGTCTTCCGGGTCATAGATGAATGTTCCATCAGTGCTTGACGCTGCAGGGAAATCTTCATTCAGAACTTCAACATATTTTCCTTTGAGTGTTCCGTCGATCATGTGAGGAAGCGGCTCAACAGTAACTGAACTTTTATGCGGATGAATAGTATATACAGAACCTTTGCCGGTTCCGCCGTTGAAAAATTTCATTTCGTTCTCAATGTCAATAACAGTCCCTTCATTGCCATTGATGAGAACATTGTAGTCACCAAGCGGCTCAAGTGCTGAGACGCTTACGAGAAGTGCCGGAACAAGTTTTTCATTATGAACAGCAAAATACTTCGTGACAGTTCCTGTGTCTTTATTTCTCTTGATTCCGATTGCATTCTGTGCAATTCGAAGAGCTTCTTTATCTGAAATGTTTGAACGATTTACAGTTTCATTAAATGCGGGGAAAGAACCTGTTAGAAAACGGATTTTTCCATCACGGCTGATGTGTAAATCAATCTGATTCTGATATATTTTAAGTCCCTCAATTTCAAAACCGAAAGACAAATGTGTAACTCCGTCTACTTCATCATTTCTTACAACGACAAGAGATTCAGAAGTGAAATCGGAAGGAATTCCCAGCAGCCTTTTATGATTAAGAATATAAGCCCGCCCTGCATCTGCCAGATTGCCTCTGAAGGATTCCGACAGCTCTCCACGGATGCTTCTTATCGATCTGCCATCATCAGAAAAACTTACTTCTTCAACATTTCCTGAAAGAACGGAATCCTGAATTATGGATATTATGAGCTCTTCAGATGGCTGAGCAGAAAAAGATGTGGTTAAAAAAGTAACTAAAAAGATTACAGAAAAAATCATTCCCTTAAATAAAACTTTTTTCACGAGTGCCTCCAGATAAAGAAACTAATTTTCAGAACGCAATTCGCTGCCAAAAAATGACTTGCACAATAGAATTCTGTTCTATTATAAACGTAAAAAAGTTTCAATCTGTTGATTCTTTTCTGAAAAAGTACAGTTTTTATATATTGCTTATATTGTAAGAAATTATGTATCTTCTCAATATTTCAGGGCAGATCGTAGACGTGGTGCCTGCAAGATTAGAAATTATAAAATGTCTTTGTAAATAAGGGCGCATTGATGGGTTATGCCAAAAGGCTTATTTTTATTGAAAAAATTTGGACTTTTTCTACGAGCGTTGATATAACATTATGTCATAACTTTTTTTCAAATCTGATGGATAATTGCAGTCAGGTTGACAGTATTATGAAATTAATCATACTATGTCAGTTATGAAATCGGGAAAATTGTAATTTGAATTTTTGCATAATTCATAAGATTGGTCTATGCTGAATAACTCTAAGGTTGATACGTTTAAAATGGGATTTATGGAATTGGCTCAGGGAAAGTATGTTCGAATGTTTTTTCTCTGGCTGTTTTTCTTTTCTGTAACTTTCGTCATTCCGGCATGGCTTTTTAAAAGCCTCCTGATAGAACTGAATGCTTCTCTTAAAAATGCAAGAATACAGATTCAGGAAGAAAAGGCAGGGGAAATCCTGAATTCTCTGGATCAAAATCTTGATGTATTACGCATTACAGAACGCAAGCTGCGAATCTTTCGTGAAAGAGTTGGATTCCTGCTGAACAAATATCCACTTGAGGAAAAAAATCTTGATCGTTTCAGAAAACTTTTTTTTAGTGTTTTTCCGAAATCTTCAACTTTAATATGGTTTGATAAGAATGGAAATCCAATTCCCGAAGCTGATGGTACAATACCTGTTCTCGGAAAGCGCGCGTGGAAGAGTTTCTTCGGCGTTTTGTCCCAGAAGAAAATTGAAAGAGAAAGTGAGCTGAAAATTGCCGAGAAGGCATCCCAGACTCTTTTTGGTGATATAATAACCATTGAAATGTTGCGCTCAGGACCACCGTTACATCTGAAGAAAGTCATTTTCAGAAATCATCTGAGTCTTTTTTCGTTTTTTCATTTCAGTAAAAAGAAATCTGCTGAAATGCAAGGAAGCCTAATTGTGCTACTTCCGCTTGATCGATCGAAAAAGGACTGGGAAATGGCTCGTGCAGTTGAGCGGTTTGAAAAGTTGGATGACAAAAAATCTGATAAATTGATTCAGATTGCCTGTATGAGAATTTCGAATGGAGAAATTTATTCGACAATTAATCCGGGTTTCATGCCTGTTCTTCTTGAAAGGCTTAATAATGGAGAATCAAGATTTGAGATTGGAAAAAGACTCTATCTTGCTCAACTAAAAACGAGCGATCCTGACGTAATGCTTGCTGTAGGGGTTGCAAAACCGGATATTTTTCTTTCTTTTGCTGAATCAATAAGTGGGTTGTTATTAGATCTTATTTATCCATTGGGAATTATATGGGCTATAATAACTGCCCTTAAGGGGCTAGGCGTAATAACTCTTGTACGATCACTTCAGACCAAATTTATTTTGGGAATTCTACTTTTGACAGGAATGCCGCTTTCTGCGATGTTGATCAACCAGCTGAATTTTCTTACAAATGTATATCAGGTCCAGAAAAAAGGAATAAACAGTTCACTGGAAAATATGCTGATGATATTCGAACAGATGCTTTCTGAGGAATTCCAAAAAAAAGAAAAGCAAATGCAGGAAATTATCATTGAAATTTCTAATGCAAAAGGCAAGGAAAGAAGAACACTACTTAATTTTCTGAGAAAAGAATACTCAAGCGGATTAATGTATGCACTTTTCGTAAGAAAATATGGAGTGCCACTGATTGAAGATCTTACATCAATTGTAGGTATTAAGCATTTTTCGCCTAATTTTAGTGCGCGGTCTCATGAAATCAGAACTTTTTTTTCAAGCCTTGTTTATGAATTACTAAATAAAATAGATTTTCCTGTATCTGAGATAAAGTATAAAAAGTTGGGAAAGTCTGATGGTTTGTCAGAAATGCTTAGCAATACCACGAGAGCTGTTGCATATAAATTTATTGGTAAATTTCAGACCTTCAGTTTTGGATCTTCATCAGGAATATTTTGTGCAAAGTTTTTAGACAATTTTCAAATTGAGAAAAATTCATTTCTCTTTACAGCTTATACCATAACTCAGTTGAGAAAAGAGTTTGTCAAAAAAGTTCTTCGACGCATTGAAAGCGAGACTGGAGTGAAATCTGAAAATTTCTTTTTCGGAATAAATGGATATATGAGTTCAAATGTTCCAGGGATGCAAGTACAAATTCGAAAAATTATCGATCTTGTTAATTCAACAGGCGAGCAGATGTTTAGAAGGATAACTGTCAATGACAGGGATTATATTTTATTAGCAAAACCGTTGAAATCGATTGAAACAAATTTTGGTGTATTTTTGCCGTTGGAGCATTTTAAAAATCCGGTAACAGACGGTGTAAAATCTACTTTCGGTTTTTTTATTCTGGCTTTTACCGGCGCATTATTTTCCGCTGTCTATCTCTCTTCTTCACATCTTGTACCACTTCTCAAGTTTACCGGAGCAGTGGAAAAGGTTGACAAAGGTGATTATTCGAAACATGCAGAAATTAATTCTGAGGACGAGATTGGTGAACTTGGAAGATCATTCAACGAGATGCTTACAGGGTTACAGGAAAAACAGAGAATGTCATCCTTTTTGAATTCTGAACTTCTTGAAGATACGGAAAAATCAGATTCTGTAGCACCTGTGGAAAAACAGCGTCTATCAGTTCTGTTCTGCGGTTTAAGGGGTTTTTCTGCTATTGAAAGAAACCTTTCACCCGAAAATGCAATGTCTATTATGAGCCGTTTTCTTGGAGTATGTACGGAAAGTGTAAAAAGCAATGGCGGCGAAATTGATAAATTTATTGGTGATACGGCAATGGCCATTTTTCGTGAGAATGCAGCTTCAGGAGCAAAACCAACTGATCGTGCTATGGCTGCAGCTTTTGCGATAAAAATGGAAATGGACAAATGGTCACGCAACAGAAAACTTGCAAAGCTTTTTCCTTTGAAATTCGGTGTAGGAATTTCCTATGGGGAAGTTCTGGCAGGAAAGATCGGGTCATTCCTTCGACGTCTTGATTTTACAGTAATAGGTGACACGGTAAATGTTGCTGCTCGACTTGAAAAAATAGCCGGCTCAAAGGGCTTTCCGGTAATATTGGCAACGCAGGATGTCGTCACAAACTCATCAGGAAATTTCTTCTCAGAACAGGTTGAGATATCTTCGGTGCGTGGAAGAAGCGGTGAAATCAAAATTTTCAGTCTCAGAGAAAAAGAATGAAGGGATCATACAATAATAAATATTATTACGATTTGATCTTTATTTTCCTGCTTTTTGTTGGATTTTCAGCCTGTTTTTTTCAAAACAGACTGAATGAGTTTGTACAAAAATCAAGATCAGACTATGAATTGTCAGATGCAAGGAATCTGCAGCCGGTATTGCGCGACAGAACTGAACCGCTTGTTTTATGCCGGGAACGACTTTTAACCTGTTTCAACAATATTTTCAGAAACCCGGAAACTGTTGTATCTTCAATAACTTTCAAAGCTTTTGTAAGGGAACTTGAAGCTGAAATGCCCTCTGATTTTCGGGCCATTGCCTTTAAACCAGATTTTCAGTATGCAGGCGCTAGAAATTTTCCTTCAAAATACCTCAGACTTATTTATTCGCTTAATGCAGAATGGATAAAGCTGGAAAAAAAAACATTGTTGTCAGGAAAGATTCAAGAATTCAGTAAAATTCTGTTTGGAGAAGGTATGTATTCAAGGCTTGCGAATAGAGTTTCACTTTCTTATGCTGAATTTTGCGGGAAACCAGGTATTGTACTTATTGCCAGAATTTTTCCACCGAATGATTCATCTGAAATAGAAAAGGAATATTTTTCGAAATTCCAAGAACTTCCCAAAAGATTTGGTTATCGGGGTACTGTATTTGTATTTGTTCCAAGCCTTTCGTTTTCAGACCCGAAATGGATTGCAAAAGCCAGCGCCAAACCAATGCCAAATCTCAGACAGAGACAGAGCAGCACTCAGAATGGTAGTTCTGATTCGGGTCTGCTGAATTATATTATTACCTTCTCAAGCATTATTCCGATTCTAATGGCCGCACATTTTTTCAGCAGAAAGTATCTTTTCAGAAATAGAGGTCTTGCGACAAAATTTTTAGTTTATGCTTTTATGGCGATAATTATTCCGGCTGTCGCTCTTGTTCAGGTTTTTTCATCTAAAACCTCAATTGAAAATTTTGTACAGGACTTCGAAAAAAATGACCGCCTTGATAAAAAGCTCGACGTTATTGAGAAAAACGAATATTTGCTCGACAGTAAAATTCTGGGGAATATTAATGTTTTTCTTGAAAAGTTACAGAAATATCCCTGGGTGGATTTCTTTTTAAAAAAATATGTAACACAGAAAGGAACTTTGCAGGGAAGAAAAGTTACTTATAAATTGTATGAAGCTGGTGAAATAAATGATTTGTTTCAGCCCCTCTATAAAAACAGTCTTTCAACATTTCTAATGTATGAACCAAAGCTTGGAAGTCAGATTATCAGCTCAATGGGACAAGATGATTCTTTTAGAATTATTTCAACAGATGATCTGGATGATTCAGAAAAGCTTTCTCAGGCTATGCTAATGCTTCAAAAGTCTGCTTATAATCTTCCTGAGCCAGAAAATAAAAAAGCAAGTCTGGCTGCAGATGCTTTTCAGACTTTTATAGAATCTTTATTTCTATCTATTGGACGAAAGAAAATGTATGAATATCTGCTTGAACAGAATTCTATGAAAATATATAAAATTCTGGATAAACAGATATATCTTTATCGCCATCTTGGTTTCGATAAAAATTCAAGACCATCTTATGTTTTTTTCTTTGGATTCACTCCGCACTGGATTAAAAAGAAGACTATTATTAGTTTATCTGAAGAAAAAATACACTCAAAATCTGGTTTTTCTGATTATGCATTTTGTGAGAAGTCTTCTATTGAAAACTATAACATTTTTCCTGAACGCGGGTCTGTTGAACCTGGATTACTGAATCTGTTTCATCGAATGGCTGAGGAAGAAAAAGGCTATCTGAGAGCTAAGCTGACGATAGGTGGTGTTAATTACAACACTATTTCACGCTATATCCCAAATCTTGGGCATTCAGCAATGGTTCTGGAAGCAGATAATGAAAAATTAAAAACCCGGACATCACGCTTATATGCCTTTTCTCCGGCATTGTACCCGCTTCTTGTAATTCTGATGATGTGGCTTTTCTTCAAGGATTTTTATCTGAAACCTCTTCATGAGACGCAAAGAGGAATTAATCGAATCAAGGCGGGAGATTATAAAGCTTTTATTCAGGTTCAGACCGATGATGAAATTGGCCGTCTGTGCAGCAGCTTCAATCACATGGCTGAAGGACTTCAACAGAAGGAATATCTGAGCAGATTCCTTTCAGAGCTGACAGTTGAAGCAATTAAAACAAACGATAAACCGCCTGTTACAAGGCTTAAAGGTGCTGTCATGTTTTCTGACATACGTGGTTTTACAACTATGTCAGAAAAACTTCCGCCTGAAGAAATTGTTGACATGCTGAACAATCATTTCACCAGAATGGAGGAAGTTATTAAAAGTCATGATGGTACAATTGAAAAATTCATTGGCGATGCTATCATGGCGCTCTTTCTGCCTGTTCACGGAAAACCTAACCCGGCTGAAAGAGCCTGTCAGGCCGGACTAGCCATGGTTAATGCACTGTCGAAACTGAACAGAGAGAGGGAGAGTGCAGGGCAGTTTACCATCAAAACAGGCGTTGGAATTTCCTACGGTGATATTACCATGGGAATTCTTGGGGAATCATCTGAAAGACATGATTTCACGGTCGTTGGACCAACAGTGAGTGATGCAGCTCAGATGGAAAAGTATTCCAAAAGAGCCTTTGAAACTTTTGTCGTTGTTGACGAAAAAACTCGACAGGAAATAGCAAATCGTTTTATATTCCAGAAGATTTATTCTGAAAATAATAATTCAATATGGGAAGTAATAAAACCAGTGGACGGTCGAAATTAATCATTTGAATGGCATGCAGAGTGGGAACGGGGAGAGTGATTTCATGAATTTTAAGGATCTGATAAAGTGGATAAGTGGCAGCGGAGAAAAAAAGCAGGAAGTGCCGGCTAAACCGGCATCAAATCGTCGCCGCCATTCAAGACTTGAGTGTCCTGAAGGTAAGGTTTTCTTTGCAGATAAAGGACCTTATGAATTATTAGACCTCAGTTTTGGCGGGTTACGGTTTACAAAGAAAACCGCAGATAGAAATCTCGATAAATCCTTTCCGGTGATTAAGCCTGATGAAAAATTTGCTGCATCTGTAGTCCTCGGATCAGTGAAATTAAACGTAACACTGGTATTAAAAAACCAGACTACTGATTTTGCCGGATGCTCTTTTGTCGACCTTTCTGCAAACCACTCGAAAATTTTAAGTAACTTCCTCAAGCCGAGAATTCTTGCAAAATCTCTTCATGAAATATCAGCCGGTGCCCTTAAAACAGACGAAAGCGCTATGAAGATGCGCTGGTTTCAAGGAGATGAAAATACTCAGGTTTTTATCTGGGAAAACGATGCCGGCAAACCAATTAAGGTAGAATTCTATTTTCTTGATTATCTGATAAAAATGGACGAAGAAAAAAAACTAGTACAAACCGGGAAAATCCGTGAAGGAATGCCCAAGACAGGTTTTGGTAGAGGCGACGCTTCAGCATTTGCATTTTTCAATACTCCTTCGCAGAAGACTCTTAAAATCGGGCAAACGATCATGGAAGCTTCAGTAATTCCCGAACCGGCGCGTGGAAAAATCATTGAAAACATGGAAAGAGAAGAGCGCAGACTTTTTCAAAGATATTTTCCTGAAAACGATGAAAAAATGATATTTTCGTGTGATAATCCCGGAAACAACAAACTACTGGTTACCAACCTGAGTCTAGAGGGAATTGCGTTTTTGAACGATGAAAATCTGTCAAAAACATTTTCCCCTGAAAAGGGCGAATTTTCAGGAGTTTTGCGGATTGGTTCCGAATCAATTGAAGCAAAGGTTCAAATTCTTTACCAGAATAAGCAGATCATGGGAGGGTATCTGAAGTTGCGTGAAGGAAACTCTTCTGAGCGTCTTGCAGCTTATCTTGCGCCGAGAATACTTGCCCAGTCACTCGAAGAAACTCAACCTCCAGTCGAAGAATACCCGTTTGCACCACCAGGCTCCCGCCCATATCTTTATGTTGGAAGGCATAATACACACATTCTCTCTCTCATTGCTCCAGTTGACAGGCTTGTTACAGGAAGAATTGCATATAAAGATATTATTCTCTGCTTTGAAAAGGGAAAAACTGTTATTTACAGGTCTGAAAGGGGAATTGTGTTTCCTGGTGAATGGGAAATCCCGATTGAAACACTTGAACGCCTCGATACTTTTCCTGAAGAAGCCAGATTTACATGTACAGAAATCCTGAAAACCGCTAAAATATCAGAAGATGTATCTAAAACCTGGCTGAAAGTTCTCGAACTGGTATAAATCTAAACTCTGTCATTTCGACCAAAGGGAGAAATCTCAGTAATTGAGATCATCGCTGCTACACGAACAAGAATAAAAGTGTCAGATTGATTATGAGGAAGACAATGAATCGTTGCCGGTGGCAACCAGCAAACCCGAAATCAGAAGTCCTGTTTTTTCCTGCTCCCTCTCCCCGGCGTCGCCGTGGGAGAGGGTTGGGGTAAGTGACTTAACCATTCTTCAGATTATTTCCTGCACGTTCAGCGAGAATACTTTTAGCCCTTCGCGTATTTCTTCGCGCCTGTATTCGCGTGCCCAGTTTTTTATTCCTGCCGCCTTATCAGGTTGCAGAGCTATAAGATATAGAGTGTTAACTCCGGGCCATATTTCATCGTTCAGACGTTTTCCACCGCACAATCCAGCTCCGATGACTTCTGGTACTCTAGTATAGGAAGTGATACCACTTTTCTCAAGAAAGTCATTCATCATATCCTGCAATGTACTGCTGCAGACAATAACCAGCATTTCCATGAAATCCCTCCAGTAATTTAAGGTTTTTTTAAGCTTCAAATATCAGCGCGTTTCACATTCAATGTTTTAAGAAGTCTTCTGCTGAACAGTGAATACAAAACCGGCATTAACAGCATTGTCATGATTGTCGAGATAACTAAGCCGCCGATGACACTTAAAGCAAGCGGTACCCATATTTCAGATCCTTCACCTTTTGACATAGCCATAGGAGCCATACCAAGAATCGTAGTAAGAGTGGTTGACAATACAGGGCGAAGTCGACTTTTTCCTGCCTGAACCAATGCATCGTTCAGCGGAATTCGGCGCTGAACAAGTATGTTTATGTAACTGACAAGTACAATTCCATTGTTTACAACAATTCCTATCAGAATAATAAATCCAAGAAGCGAGACAAGTGATATGGAATAACCTGTTAAAGCAAGAATTTGTACAGCACCTATGAACCCAAATGGAACACTGAGAAAAATGATAAATGGTGCCAGCAGAGATTCGAATTGAGATGCCATAACCATGTAAACAAGTATCATGCCTAGCGCAGCAGCTTGTAACATGAGCAAAAATGATTTTCTGCGCTCCTGTTCATTTCCTGCAAACTTCCACGAAAAGCCGGGTGGAAGAGGCACTGAATTGATTAATAGCTCTGCATCTTTTGCAACATCGCCCGAACCACGTCCATATACCTGACCTGTAATCTGAATATACCGTTCCTGCTCATTTCGTGTGATACGGGTCGGTCCGAAGTCGTGTTTTATACGGGCAACATTTTCAACGCGCACAGCCTGACCTGTGGAACTCTGTAAGGGAACCTGAGAAAGGTCATCAAAACTCATACGGTCTTCTTCACGTAATCGAACTTCAATATCGTATTCTTCGCCGCCCTCGCGATATTTTACTGTGTCGTCCCCGCTGAAACAAAGTTCGACTGTTTTGCCAATGTCTGTGACGTTCAGACCAAGATTCGAGGCTTTTTCACGGTCAACAACAACTTGAAGTTCCGGTTGAGCGAGTTGCTGGCTTATTTCTAGATCTTTCAAGCCATTAACGCCACTCAGCAGTTTTACCAGTTCCTGTGCATAAAGCATACCCGTTTTCAGATCATGTCCGTATAGGTTCAGAGTAAAGCCTGCACCGCCAGCGCCCATCATATTTCCGAGAGGGTCGCCTGAGTCAAAACGAATGATAACGCCTGGTATTGTTTCCAGCGCGGGGCGAATGTCTTCGATAACCTGCTTTACACTTCGTTTTCGTGATTCTTTTGGCGACAGACGAAGTTCAACCTGGCCGGTATGAGAACCTTCCTTGGAACCCGTTATTACTGCGCCGATGCTGTCTGCACTTTTTCCGAATCGAAGTACCATCGATTGCAGTTCAGGAACTTTCTTCCTGATAATTTCCATGATTTTTTCACCAACCTGTCCGGTGATTTCATATCTGGTTCCAGTAGACATTTCGTAGCGCAGTACAAGACGCCCCTGATCCTGTTCCGGAATAAATTCAATACCGACCATTTTTGCAAATCCAATAGAGATTGCCAGCAAAGCAACCATAAAGAAGATTACCTTTAAGCGATGTTGCAATAACAGGGTTAAGAAATTGGAATATTTGTTTTCCAGCCAATCCAGAAATGAAAACCCAGAGGATAATTGTATACTGTTGGTATTTTGTGAAGTCTTTGAAGCAGGTTTCAGAAATCTTGAACAAAGCATTGGAGTAAGCATCAAAGCCGAAATCAGGGAGGCTGTAAGGGCCATGATAATTATCATTGCCAGTTGCCCAAAGAAGATCTGCGCGATTCCGCTTGTAAATATTATGGGAAGAAAAATGACAATTGTTGTCAAAGTCGAAGCCATTACAGACGTTCCCATTTCAACTGAGCCCCAGATTGAACTTTCGCGTGCTGACACCCGTCGTTCAAGATAGCGCTTGATGTTGTCTACAATTACAATGGCATTGTCAACAACCATTCCAATGGCTATTGCCAGACTTGAGAGCGTTATCTGGTTAATTGTGTATCCGGCGAGATACATGAGAAGGAAAGTAATAATGAGAGAAGTCGGGATTGTTGTACAAACTATTAAACTTGCCCGGAAATCACGTAAAAAGAATAGAATTACCAGAAATACAACCAGGCCGCCCATTAAGACGGAATTAGACAGGTTTTTTATGGTGTTGCGAATGAATTCAGAAGTGTCGAAAAAAACTTCAATTTTAACGTCTGATGGCAATTGAGCCTGAATTTCTGGAATTGCGTCAATGACTGCCTTTGAAACGCTCACTGTGTTTGCACCAGACTGCTTTTGCACGATTATTCCGACGGCTCTCTTGCCATTCAAAAGGAAGTCGCCGGTTCTTTCAAGAAATCCATCTTTAATTTCTGCAACGTCACGCAGCCGCACTATACCCGAATTCTTGGTAAGTACAACAGAACCAATCTCGTCAATATTTCTGAATTCTTCAGGAGTGCGGATGAGATAATCAAATTGACCACTGCGCAGGTGTCCGCCGGGATTATCAAGATTCTGATTCGACATGAGACCTACAATTTGTCTGCCTGTCAAGCCGGTAGCCTGCATTCTTTCGCGATTAAGGTGGCAGAGGATTCCGCGCTTGTCACCGCCTCTGGCCATCGCTGTGGCAACGCCTGGAATGCGCTTGAGCGACTCAATAACCTTCTTGTCCACAATACGGTCAAGTTTTTCCCAGCTCTCTTCACCAGAGACGCCCAATATAACCACCGGAATCATTGAAGTGTTGAATTTGAAAATCATTGGATTTTCTGCTTTATCCGGAAGCATCTTCGAAACTAAATCAAGTTTGTCGCGAATGTCGTTTGTTGCTTCTGCGAGGTCGATTCCCCAGTTGAATTTTACTGTTACGGCAGATACACCCTCAAATGATGCAGAGGTAACCTCATCGACATTTTGTACAGTTGAAACGCTTTCTTCGATTGGTTCAGTGATGCGCGATTCAACTTCCTGCGGACCAGCTCCGGTGTAAGAGGTGATTATTGTTATAGCCGGAATTTCAAAATCCGGCATCAGGTCGATTCCAACCTGTGTCCAGGCAAATCCACCAAGAATGACGATTGAAAGAAAAATCATTGAGGTGGTAACAGGCCACCTTACTCCAAAGATTGAAAGCTTCATGGCTGGCTGTCCTGCAAAATTGCTTTAACGCGACTGCCCGCTCTTATGAACTCAAGGCCCTGTGTTATAATCTGGTCGCCTGCTTTAAGTCCTTCAAGAATTTCGACACGATCATCCTGAATTATTCCGACGTGTACCGGAACCTTTTCTGCGATTCCATCGGAAGTTACACGAATGGCTGCACGATCACCATTGTGTGTCAGAAGTGCATCACGCGGTATGACAACTGCGCCCTGAACAGTTTCCAGGAAAAGTTTGATATGCGTAAACATTCCTGAACGCAGTGTAAGATCAGGATTGTCGAGTATGACTTCGAATTGTCCTGTACGGGTTTTAGAATCAATGGCTGGATATATTTTTGCCACTTTGCCTGTGAATTCCTTTTCAAGGGTGTCTACACGAACTCTGGCTTCAGTTTTACCTTCTTCGAGCAAAAGAAGGTTTTTTTCGACCAGAGTTCCTATTACCTTAACCTGATTCATTTTTTCAAGGCGCAGAATTGGTTGTCCGGGGTTTGCCATGGCTCCCGGATCAAGGTTTCGGCGCGTAATTACTCCAGTGAACGGGGCTTTTATGAATGCGTCATCACGCTGAACCTGTACGGCATGAAGATTCGCTTTAGATTGTATAAGCTGCGCCTGTTTCATTTTAAGTGTCATCTGGTTTGAACGGATATTGTCTTCTGCCTGATTAATATTCGATGTCGCAGCAACAAGCTGAGCTTGTGCAGCATCGTGCTGGGCGATAACATCATCAAGCTGCTGAAGGGAAATAGCGCCTTCTTTTTGAAGCTTATCCAGGCGGTCGCGGCTTGCTGTAAGATTGGTAACCTGCGCCCGTATAGCGTCTGCCTGTGCTTTGGCAACATTTAAACCAGACTTTGCAGTTTTTACCATGACTTCCTGCATATCAATCGAGGCTTGAGCAACATTTAATGCTGCTTCGGCCTGCTCAAGCTGGGTATCCTGTATGCGGTGATCAATCTCTGCAACAACGTCTCCTTCTTTAACAAGCGATCCTTCGCTGACATCGAAGCGAACGATCTGACCGCTGATTTTCGGATACAAATCTACACCAAGCAATGGAAGAATGTCGCCGGAAGTGAGAAGCTGCCGGTGAATTTCAGCAGTAGATACTTTTTGAGTTATAACGGGAATCGATTGTGAAGCTATTTCCGCTGCACAAAGCGCTTTTCCGCTGAAAAGTTTCAGTTTTTGTTCAGTTGCACATTCCAGCAGTAGTACAATCAAAGTAAAAGTAATTAATCTGGATAAATTTTTAAGCATTTTATGACTCCCTTATTGTACAATTGCCTGGTCGAGCAAATCCCGCCCAAGCTTACCAGTTGCCAGGAGATAAGAAACCCGGGCCTGATGATGAGCAAAAACTGCTTGCAGATACTGAAGATTGGTATTAAGAAAAGCGTTTTCAGCGTCAAACATCTCAACCTGAGTGAACAGACCATTCGAATACTTGACTCCGGCAAGGCGCAGAGCTTCTTCTGCCTGTTTGAGTGCTTCTTTCTGTGCCAGAACAACTTCATGTGCCGTTTGCAGGCTTAAGAGAGCCTGACGTATTTCAATCTGCGCTTTTTCAAGTGTTTCCTGAAGGGAATTTCTGGCAACTTTAAGTCTTGCTGTGGCTTCCTGAATCTTGCCGTGGCGCTGGCCTCCATCTACTATTGGTACTTCGAGTGCTAATCCTGCGTTCCAGTAACTCTTGCGCTCCAGCGTTCCAAAGCCTGATTTTGATGAAGGGTCCTCACTTCCAATCTGACCATAAAGATTTAAAGACGGCTGCTTTTCACCTCGTGCAGATCGCAGTCCCTGAAGGGCCATATGAGCTTCCAGGCGTTTGAGACGTATATCTTCCCGGAGATTAACTGCTTCTGATGCATCCTGGGCAAGGTTTGTTGGAAATTCCTGCATTATAAGACGATCATTCGTGCCAATGGGCAGATCGGGCGAAAGAGCAAGCAGATTTAACAGATCGAGGCGGGCCAGATCGACATTGTTATTTTCCTGACGGAGTTTGCTTCGGGCTTGAGCCAGTCGCACTTCAGCCCTTAGAACTTCGAATTTCGAGGCCTGCTTCTGGCGAAATCTGGCCTGAAGCAGATCGTAGTGCGATTGTGCCAGTTCAAGGTCTTTACGACTGACCTGTTCGATCTCGCGTGCAAAAAGCCACGCCATCCAGGTCATGATTGTCTTGCGAAGCACTTGCTGAGATGTAAATGTGTGCCCCGCTTTTGCCGCTGATCGCCCGAGACGCGCGGAAGCAATTGCAGCTTTGTCTTTTCCGCCGATGAAGATTGGCTGTGCAACTTCAACATATTCTTTTTGTACATCTTTTTTTCCCATGGTAATAGTTCTGCCGCCAAAGTTCGCACTTCCAACATCGTCGAGCCGTGTTTGCGTGAATCTTCCTGTCAGACGTGTTGAAATTATTGACCGAGCCTGCGCAACCTGACCTTCTGCAACTTCTACCTGCTGGCTGGAACTGATTACAGTTCGATTGCGTTCAAGTGCCATGCGAAGAACTTCCTCCAGATGGAGATCACACAGATTTCCAGTGCAGGATGCGATATCAGAAATCTTATCTGAAGATACGATTTCATGGGCTGTTAACGAGGCTGTTTGTGCCATGACAGATGATATTGGAAATATCAGGAGCGGGCATAATAACAGTAAAACATAGCGTGGAAAAATAAGAGACATGGAAAAACTCCTTATGTTTGGTCAAACATTTTTATCAGTGAATCAAAAATATCCTCAGGTGTGAGGGGCTGAATGTGAAACATTTGAAATTTTAATTTCAGATCAAATATCTGAACAAAAATAACGGCCATCTGATCTGCAGAAAACCGGCTGGAAAATTCGCCGGAATCAATTCCCTGCTGAAACAGTCGGGAATGCTGATCAATTATACGCCGCAAATGATCGTGAAGAATTTTCATGCCATCCGGGCTTATGGGAAGGGCGGGAGCCATTTGAATCATCTGCTGAACAAGAGGGCCCTTCTTCTGATAAATTTCATCCTGCAATTCAACAAGCTTCTTGAGGCGCACTGATGCTGTGGCTTTTTCAGAGATAATATCTTCGGCTCTCTGGTAATTATCGGCATTGTCATGTATCAGACACTCACAGAACAAATCTTCCTTGTTCCGAAAATAGAGATAGATTGTTCCCTTTGCAACACCAGCTTCTTCAGCAACTTTATCAAGCTTAACATCCTGAAAACTCTGAGTGCTGAAACATTTAGTGGCAGCAGAAATTATTTTGCCTCGCTTATCAGAAGCAGGACGCGCCATGAGTAACTCCTTCGACATTTGTCGCACAATAAAAACAGCTTGTACAACATCACACAATTAATGACTGACCAGTCAGTCATTAATGTATCACAGAGTTACCATTTTTGTCAATACTTGTCCAACAGTGTTCTAAAAAAGTCCGCATTCAAGATTCAATCGATAAGTAACAGAGGATTCTTCGAAAGCGTAAAAACAAATTAAAACTGCTTAAGAATGATAAGATTGCGAGTTTTGTATAATTGTCTCACCAGTGGTGAGACAATTTAATCATTCCAGCGAGACAGATTATATCTGAAATAATAATCACTTTTTCATTACCCGTTCAAGTTCATCGTTAAAATCATCGGTATCATAGTCTATCACAGGAATTTCATATTTTCCGAGTTCGAACATGAAATCAACTTTATTCATATCTGCCAGCTCTGATGCTTTTCCCATTGAAAGTTTATGCATTTTATACAGTTCCATTGCTGTAAACAACTTCATTTTTCTGATAAACTCAACCTTTGTATCATTCAAAGTATACAGGATATCTTCCGGAATTCTTAATAACAATTCAGTTGTCATCATTTTTTCTCCTAATCATTTCAAGTTCATCGTTAAAATCATCGGTATCATAGTTTATCACAGTGGGTATAGTATTTTCCTGATTATTGCGTACTATAAATGCCATTGTTCTTAAATTGCAAGCAGTCTTTTGTACAAGTTAGGGTTGCTTTTGCCCGGTCATATAAATACCTGTGGCGAGTGAAGTTCCGTCAGATGTCGTTAAATAATTGGGAATAACACGAGGGTCAAATTCAAGAGCGATGTTTTTATTTTGTAAAGCTGATAATTGAATATCATTAACCAAAATTCCACCCTTTTCGATTATTGGAAATCTTTTGTCGAAACTTGTTGTCATGATGTTGGTCTTAGAATAGTCTTTTGCATAATTAATGAAGTAATATCCATAAATGCGCGCAACTGTTTCAGTAGCAATAAGTGTTTCACTCCATATTCCATTCGGATCTTTTTTTTTAAGCTCAACGTGCTTGAATTCCCATTCATTCTTGTTATCAACGTCATCTGCATTAACATACGAGAATCGAATGTCTTCAATTTTTGAAAATGCCGGCTTTATCACTATGTCCGATTTTGGCCAGTTCAAACGTGAGAATTCTTTTTCCCATACATAAAAATTATAACCGGGACGGGCACAAACGACTCTTGTACTAGCAAAATCTATCTGAATTGCTTCCTTGTCTTTTGCAATCTGCTTAAAAAGCTGTTCCCTGGAGTATTTTTGGAAAAAACGAATTTCTGTTTCATCAGCCAATTTTGATCTATCAACCGAGATAGTTCGCACTGGCAGCAGCTCGAACCTGAAATTTCTTTTCCCGCCCATATCTCTAAGATGTAATGGAAGCCATTTGTCCTGCTTCAAATAGTTTGGATACTCAACGGTAATTGCCATTTCTTCAGCAGGAAGGTTTGTAAATTCAAATTCTCCGTTGGCATCAGTTCGGGTTGTAATAGAAGTTTTTGATGCAGTATCACGGATTGATGAGATCGCTATTTCGGCATTAATGGCTGCTCCAGAATTGAGAAGCACTACTTTCCCTCTTATGCAGAAATCATGAGCAAGTTGATAGTTTTTTCCAGTCGTTTTTGATGCAACTACATTTACTGTTTCCTCAATTTTTTTATAGCCATCCAGAAAAACTGTGAGATTGTGATTTCCTTCTGTTAAAGCCACATTCAATGGGGAATTTCCTTTTGGTACGCCATTTATAAGAACTAAGGCATTAGCAGGAGTTGTTGATACATGTATTTGCCCTTCTGAAGGCACTTCAGGGGTTTGCGAAGCTATTGTCCGCTGAAGATTCAAGATAGCATCAAAAATCTTCTTTTCAATACTTTCCGGAGCATTTTGCAGATGTGCCAGATTAAATCTCATTCGATCGGTGATAGATTTTAAAAGATAACTGTATTCATAAAGCGACTCAGGGTTCTCTTTCAAGCTTTTCTTAAGAAGTTCCAATGCTGAATTTATTTCGTCGAAGTTCTTCTTTTCGACAAGATTGATGAAATACTTTCTAGCCTCAAGGCGTGTATTTGTGCGCCATTCATTCAATAGATTGTATTCTTTTACCCAGGGTTCAAAATACTTTGTTCCATGTTGTTTCTGAATCCTTTTTTCAAGCGAAATGATTGATTTGCCGAGTCTTGATAATTCTTCTATCTTTGATAGAATAACAGAAAGATTTGGCTTCAGCTCAATGCGAAAATTTCCTGATTTATCAGAAAAGGCACGGGCATAAATTGCAGCTTGTTTATCACATTGTACAACCTGGCAAGTTGGTGGAATATTTTTGCCTGTTGCCACAATTTTGAGATTTGAATTCCCGGATGTGGAAACAGTAATAAATACACCAGAGACGTTTTTATTATTCAAATCGCTGATTTTTCCGGAAACAATATTGCTCTTTTCATCGAGGGCTGCAGTGATACTAATTTTGCGCGGAGCAGATGTCCAAATTGCCATCTCCGGGTCGCCCAGCAAATTCATTGCCAGCATCAGCCAGCGAGAAATTCCGTCAGACTTTCTCGCTTCCGGAAGATATCTGGAACGTGAGCGGGCAATCTGCATGCCGAGCCTATTATCATTCTCTGGAGAGGAATTAAATATTTGTTGAAGGAAATCTTCCGCCATGAACAGATTGTTATAAGCACCCTCGCTCCCTTGTACATACCACGAAAGTCTGCTGCATCCCCAGCACGCAATTGCTCCTCCGGTTGGAATTCGCATTAAATGCTCGGTAAATGATACTGAACTGTCGAATCTGTTAGTAAGGCAGGAAAGAGTTACATAAACAAACGGAAAAGAGTTGCTGAGCGCATTCGCATCTGATTTCGTAAAATAGGTATTCTTTCCAAGCTGGAAACCTTCATCCCAGCCATGACCGCCGATAAATGCCAGGACCGGATTAGTCTGATTCAAGGAAGTTAAAAGGGATTTTGCTGTTGTTCCTTTTGAGTCGTAATATTTGAATATTTCAGGTTTTCGTGAGTTTGCTGGAAATATTTTTCTGAGAATTTCTTCGAATCCATTTTCGGTTGGCGTTCTGTTGTCCCAATCTGATGCTATAAAGGCATATTTAAGTTTTTCGTCAGGTGAAAGTTGCCGTCCAGATTCGTATTCTTCGTGTTTCTTTAAAAATGTAATTATATCAGATTCACTTGCAACAGATACTCTTCCGACATAAATGTCCGGGGCTAATTCCAGGCCATCTTTCATTTCCCCAAAGGTGCCATTTTGATTGTCATCCCAGCTACCATCCAGATCTGAAAAGTACAAATCACTTGGAATGTCTTCCCCGCCATAGAAATTAGTTCGTGCATACCGTGCAGGAATTAGTTCGCCAGCTGAGTCCTTCGTGTCACCGCCAAGCAAAACCCACCGTAAATTCCATTCGAGTTTTGCATATTTGATAAAATTGCGAATTTTTTCTGCAAGATCGCGCCCCTTGAAGCTAGATGAAATCCACTCTGTTGTTACAATTCTCGCCGGAATGCCTTTCTCGGTTTTCCTGTTGGCAAAATTCTGAAAAAGCGACTCATAGCGGGCGGCTGTAATAATTGCATATTCGAATGCCCTGCCATTATGTGATTGCTGCGTTGATGAAAGAGCGAAGTTCTCATCAGACGCAAAAGACGCCTGTAATAGTGAAAAAAACATAAAACTCAGCAGAAAAAAATAACAAAAGGATAATTTTGAAAACGAGCCAATGGCCGAAATGTGTGTTAAGTTGCGATTCATTTTTATCCCCATATTTTAAAAATTTCACCCGAATCTCATTTCCTGTTCCCTTGCTGCGGCCCTGACAGCTTGCGTTACCTCGAATTAGACAAGCACCAGGATTTCTTTCTTACAGTAGAAATGACAGCAAAGTTATATCATTCAAATAACTACTTTTATCAGGAATACACCAGTCTTACAATCAGCTTAATGCAGAAATTCTGACGTAACTCATTAATAGTAACTCGAAATTCATGATTCTGCAAGGCATCATCCTTCATCTAAAACATGAAATTCAAAGAACCTATCAAATAAATAGTGGGAAAACTGTAGAAGCGCCTTACAGCCGATTAAGACAAACACAGCAAGCTGCCGTATGTACGACTTGCCTCTAATTATTGAGAAGATACAATACAAAAAATAAAAATCTTGAAAAAATTATGCTCGCAAGATAGTATCAGGACAATACAAGGTATTTTTATATTCTTTCCGAAAGGATGCAACTGTTTCCGGCATATTTTGAAAACAATTGCAGCAGCTTATTTCTGTGAGTTTTCACGATGTTCTTCTAAATAATGAAATTTCGGGAAAAAACGATGTTCTCTGGAAGCTTCAGGAGCGTGTTAAGGAGCTGACCGCATTGCATCAGGTGGCAAATGTTTTACAGACTGATTGCGGCAGCGTAAAAGATATTTTGCATCGCATTATAGATTTACTGCCCTCTGCCTGGCAATATCCGGATATAACATCAGCCCGTTTGACGTATGGAAAATTAATTGTCACATCGAAACATTTTGCTGACGGAAAGGCTGTTCAGTCGGCAACTTTCCAGACCTTCTCAAAAAAAGAAGGGTTAATTGAGGTAAAATACCTGAAAGAAATGCCTGAAAGCGACGAAGGCCCATTTCTTAATGAAGAGCGGATGTTGATTGATTCAGTTGCTCAGATGATAAAGGCTTTTCTTGACAGACGTTTATTCAGGCAAGCCCTGAAAAGAAGCAATCAACGTCTAGAATGTCAAGTCAAACGCCGTACCGTTCAGCTTGAGAAAATAAATCTGTCATTAAAATCAGAGGTTTTGGAACGTCAGCGTGCTGAACGCAAAATTCGAAAGTACAAGGAAGATCTTCAAAAACTTGTTTCTGAGCTTGTTAGAACCGAGGAACGCGAGCGCAGAGCCATTGCTGAAGATCTCCACGACCATCTTGGACAAGCTCTCTCAATGTTGAAAATGCGGCTTCTGGAGTTCCATGGTGAAGCAATGTTTTATGGCATGGAAGGCAGAGTGGACGAATTAAGTGGATTATTGAATAAAATTATCAAGTACACCAGAAATCTGACATCCGAAATTTGCCCACCAGTTCTTTACGAGTTGGGACTATTTGCTTCGATTGACTGGCTGTCAGAAAGATTTTGTGAAAAATACGGATTGCAAATTAAGCTCGGGCAATCTGGTACACCGTTTCGCCTTCCCGAAGAGCTTGAAGGAGCTCTGTTCAAAGGTACCAGAGAACTGCTCACAAACATTGTCAAGCATGCTCAGGTAAAAACGGCAGTGGTAGAATTGCATTGGTTCAAAACTTCTCTGGAACTCAGGGTTTCAGACGCGGGAGCCGGATTCAACCAAATGTTATTGAAAAAACGCCTGATCAAAGAAAACTGTTTTGGATTATTCAGCCTGAAGGAGCGTATCAGATTTTTTGGCGGACAAATGAAAATCGAGTCTCAGTGCGGCTCGGGAACCAATGTTCAAATTATCTTGCCGTTAATTGCCAGGGACAGCAAATCGTAAATTCACTAAGTACATCAAATCCGAATAAAGGGGTCATTAAAAAATGTCATTTCAACCGAAGGGAGAAATCTCGCATTTAAGAGATCTCTCACATTCGTTCGAGATGACAGCTCAGGCAAAAGTTAACACGCAAATTTGACTACTTATTTACTTCTTAAGTTAATGTTAGTGCGGTTTTGAGTGAGTGGATTTTGAATACTATGAGGAAATAAAATGTCTGAAAATACCGTTATAATTGCTGATGATCATAAGATCGTCCGTGAAGGATTGCGAACTCTTCTGGATAAACTTCCAGGTTTCAAAGTTATTGGAGAGGCCTGTGATGGCTCACAAGCATTTGAGAGAGCTTGTGAGTTGCAGCCCGATTGTATTATCATGGACATTTCAATGCCGGTCCTGAACGGATTGGAAGCTTCCAGACAGATTTTACAGAAATTTCCACATCAAAATATTATTGCCCTTTCGATGCATTCTGACAGACGTTTTGTTCTTGAGGCACTCAAAATCGGAATTAAGGGCTATCTCCTTAAGGACTCGGCTTTTGAAGAGTTGCATCTGGCAATTAAAACTGTAATGAACAATCAAATCTTTTTGAGTTTGACCATTTCTGATATGCTTGCTCGTGAATTCATAAAGCAATCCCAATCTCAATTCCAACCTGAAAGTTCTTCTTCGGCATTTGTGGTTTTGTCTCCACGTGAAAGAGAAATTCTTCAGCTTTTTGCTGAAGGACGCTCAACAAAGGAAATTGCTGGACATCTGAACATTAGTGTAAAAACGATTGAGACTCATCGCAAACAAATAATGGACAAACTCAATATCCATTCGATTGCAGAACTGACCAAATATGCCATTCGTGAAGGCTTGACCAGCCTTTAGATAAAGTAAGGTATTTCGAAGCCTTCTTTCCGATTTTTCCTGATGGGCGATGCAGAATTATTAAGCTATCCTTTCCAACTGTGTTTTATAAGAAGACCGAAAATAAATAATACGGTCAGGGAAAGGAATATATCATGAATTTCAATACTGGTGACACTGGTTTTATGTTGGTCTCAGCAAGTCTGGTCATGCTTATGACTCCGGGTCTTGCTTTTTTTTATGGTGGTCTCGTTGGTCGAAAAAACGTTTTGGCTGTTATGATGCAGAGTTTTGCCTCTCTCTGTATAACCACGGTTATCTGGTACGTATGCGGCTATTCTCTTTGTTTCAGCGGTGGAGAGGGCGGTTTCATCGGAGATTTCAGCAAGGCGTTCATGTGGGGAGTAACTGCGGCAACTCCATGCGCTGTCAGCCCGACCATACCCGAATTTGTATTTGCATCGTATCAGATGATGTTTGCTATCATCACTCCGGCTTTGATTACTGGCGCTTTTGCCAATCGTGTTACGTTTAAAGCATATTTGCTTTTTCTGATTACATGGTTGTTTCTGGTATATTTTCCTTTCGTTCACATGATTTGGGGAAATGGTTACCTGGCCAAACTTGGAGTGCTTGATTTTGCAGGTGGTATTGTAGTTCACAATATTGCAGGAATGGCGGCACTGGCATCTGTACTGTTTGTTGGCTCCCGCAGTGTTAAAGAACCGCTTCCTCACAGCATTCCTCTGGTTGCACTCGGAACAGGTCTTCTTTGGTTTGGATGGTATGGTTTTAACGCTGGAAGCCAGTTGAAGGTGGATGGTATTACCGCTCAGGCTTTTCTAAATACAGATGTGGCAGCTTCTTTCGCCGGTGTTGCCTGGTTGCTGGTCGCCTGGGTATTTGAAGGAAAACCAAAATTTCTTGGTCTGCTGACCGGTTCAGTTGCGGGGCTTGCAACAATTACTCCTGCAGCCGGATTTGTTACTCTTAACGCTGCAGTGGTAATCGGCACTGTATCTGGAGTTGTCTGCTATTTTGCCGTATATTTGAAAAATTACCTTAAGCTTGACGATGCTCTAGATGTATGGGGAGTTCATGGCGTAGGTGGAATGATCGGAGTAGTTATGCTCGGAATATTTGCCAGCAAAGCTGTGAATCCAGCGGGTGCTGATGGCCTGCTATACGGAAATTCCTCATTTTTTACTACTCAGTTGATGGCTATTCTCGTAAGTTCAATCTATGCGTTCGTCTTTACATATCTTATGTTGATTGTCATTAATAAAGTAACCCCTGTAAAAATACAGGAAGCAGAAGAGAAAACAGGTCTCGACGAAGCTCTTCACGGCGAACAAGCCTACGAAGCAATGTAATTGCCATAAGACTTTACCGGAAGTGCGGGCATTCCACCCGCACTTTGGTTATATTCGCAGGTGACATTATAAATCCAAAGACAAAATCTTGCCTTTCTAACAGAATTGTTGCATTATTAAATAATGAAATTGTCCTACAGCAACAGAATTAAGTTTGAACTGCTCGACAGTATACCAGGCATGGACTGCTGTCGGAAAATTTTTACAGTTATGTTCTTCGGAAAGAAGGCTGAAAAGCTTCATCAGCAGAGCTCCAATGAGCTCACTGATTTTTTCCTTAGAGCCCTTCCGAAATCGCTTAGAGATAATTTTCCTGAGAAAATTCTCACTAAGACTGAAAAAATTCTTCTCAGCTTCTCTTCAGTAGAAAACATTCTGGAAACACCCACAAAGCTTTTTAAAACTCTTCTGAATTTCAAACAAACAGCTATACCCGTTGAGACCTTGAAGGGAAGAAGAAATCGCAACGCAAAATCAGCTGCCTTGTCACACTGTCAGGCGACTTTTTTAAAAACCCTTTTCATTCGCAGCGGATACATCCAGAATCCGAAAAAAGCGTATCATCTTGAAATTACCATAAAGAGCAAGTTTCTTTCCAGATTGTTCATAAGATGCTGCCGGAACATGAACATCACCTTCAAAAAATTCATCAAAAACAATTCATCTATTTTCTATCTGAAAAACAGAAAAAAAATATCCAGATTCCTCAACTCTCTTGAATTATTTGAAAAAGCCATGGCATTTGAAGATATTATTGCCACCAGAACTATGATTGCTGACATTAACAGGCAGGTAAATTTCGAGACGGCAAACATTAACAAACAGGTTAAAGCTTCTGAAGAAATCTGCAACAAAATCAGATCTCTCCTGAATTACACCGAACAGTCTGTTCTCTCTGATTCGCTTAGGCAAATTGCAGAAATGCGACTGCATTTTCCGCATGATACAATTGAAAAATTGGGAAAAAGATTGTCGCCCGTCTTGAGCAAATCAGCTGTTAATCATCGTTTGAGAAGAATCGAGGAAATTTTTCGCAAAATATTTGAGAAAGACTCGCACTAAAACCAAATTATGGTATAATCAACAGAATAATTGTGCCATCTGGAGTGCAACCTTGGCTGCTAAAAGAAAAATTGATTATCTATCTTATGATAAAATGATTGAAGAAGCCCTTCTGGACGAAGAAATAGTGCTTGCAAATCTCGTATTTGAACCTGTAATAGTTGGCCGTCTGCTGAATGAAAAGCGCTTTTCTGCTTCTGACTTTCAGAATGACGAAGGCAATAAAGTTCTCCTGGAAGCCATGCTTCAGATTATCTCTGAAGAAGGAATGCTCAATTCACTGAATCTGCAAAAGCTGCTTTCATCAGCAAAAAAAGGGAAAGTATCACGTCTGGATATTGCAGGCGGCAAAGAAAGAATACATAAACTATTCATTTCCCCGTTTTCAACGCCTGGCGTAACAATGCTTGATGACATTGAACCTGTATTGGACAGAATACGCGACAGAAACACCAGAAATCAGGCGCGGCGCCTTCTATTGAAATATTCTGAAAGTGTCTATAATCCGGACAACGAAATTTTTGATACCCTCAGTTCGTGCATTCAGAATCTTCGCACTGTGTTCCTTCAGGGGACAACCGGCTACATAAAAAACATTGACATACAGATAGAAGAAATGTCTGAACTTGTCGAATCATCCCGAACCAATAATCGTGGATATCCTGGGTATGAAACTGGTTTTCCTCAGCTCATGGAAATTATTGCGGGAATACAGAAAGAACTTTATCTCATTACCGGCGGAGCCGGCATGGGAAAATCAACCTTTCTGACACAGTTTGCATGGGAACTCGTTACACTTAATCCGGAGCTGACTGTAATATTTTTCTCACTTGACCTGAACAGAAACGATGTAATTTCAAAACTCGTCGCACAGGCTGCTGAAGTTGCAGTAGATTACGTTAAAAACCCATATCTCAGTGACGCCAGACTTGAACAGAAGCGCCTTGCAGGTCTGAAAAAAGTTACTGCAATGAAGGAAAGACTCTACATTATTGACGAATCAAACGGAAGAATCTTCCTCGACGACATAAAAAAACTCGTAAAACGCACAAAACTTGAAAAGGGCGGCGATGTTGCAGTTTTAATTGATCCAATTTTTAAAATACATCTCAAAGACGAAATAAGAGAATTCAAGGAAAAGTGCAACTTTCTTTCTTCTGAGCTGAAGAGCATTTCAGCAGAAGAAAACGTGCCACTCATAGCAACTGCAGGTCTGCCAAGGGCAATCAGCAAACGGCGCCCTGTCAGAGAAGACCTTGGCGAAGTAGCCGGGCTTCTTTATGACCCTTACGTGGTCTTCTTCCTTTACTGTGACTACCTGAACGATTTTGAGACACCTTTTCTCGAATGGGAACTTGGAAAAGACAATTTCATGATTCCAATATCTGAAATTTATATTGCAAAAAACAAGATGGGCGGAATAAATTCAAGAATATTCTATAGATATTTCGAAGCATATTCAAAGTTCAGAGAATGCGCCCCACAGGAAGTTGAAAATTATAATGCAATGATTGAAAACATACAGAAATACAAGGATGACAAAGTGATGAAGGAAAGGAACTTTCACGAAGCCGCCAAACAATCTCTCAGAGAAGAGGAATTCTGATAAACATGAACCACATAGCTGACAGATTTCAAAAGGGTATTGAATACCAGAAACGTGGACAGTTTGATTTTGCCATTGAAGAATATACCAAAATTCTTGAGACTGATCCTGAGAATTTTGATGCTCTTATAAACCTTGGAGCAGCCTATCTTCAGAAAGGCTATACAGAAAGAGCAATAAGCGTTCTTCAACGAGTGCTGGAAATCAGCCCGGAGAACCCTCTTGCGCTGTTTAATCTTGGAAAGACTTATCTTTATCGTGAAAATACACAGAAAGCACTTGAAGTTTTTCTGAGAGCAGAAGCTGTAATTCCTGATGACATCGAAGTCAAAAAGTCAATCGCACAGTCACTTATGACTCTTGGCAGAAAAAGTGAAGCCATAGAAAGATACTTGCCTATAATCAAAGACCTGGGCTCTGATTTGCCTTTATTTATCACAATTGGAAATTCTCTTGTAGAGATGGAAAAATTTGAACAGGCAATGGACGTATTCAAACGTGCCGTGGCAATTGCACCTGACTCCTCAGACGCCATTGAAGGGCTTCTCAGATGCCAACTTTCGCTTGAGCTTAAAGACAAAGCACTCACAACTCTTAAAAGAGCACTGATGATAGATCCTAAAAACCCGAGTTTCCACCTTACAACAGTTGACCTTATGGTAGAGGGCGGTCAGTTAGAAGAGGCTGTATCACACCTGAAAAGAGCCATTTCGCTTGATCCGGGACAGAAACTTTTCAAAGCAAAACTGGATGAAATAAGCAAACGGCTTCCATTGTTGAAAAGCAAGAGCTCGCAGACAGACCTGGTAGAAAAGTCCAGTCCATTCGAAACAGAGGTCTACGATATAATCGATTCGCTGTATGACGGTTCAATTGTGTATGAAGCCGCTATCCAGAAAATGAAGAATATTCATGAAAAGGATCCGTCTGATTTCTTTATTGCCGAAGAGCTTGCCAACCTCTATTTTCAGGGAAGATATTACGACGATGCAGTTGAACTGTATAGTTTAATTCAGAAAAGCGCTCCTGAAAGCTCAAAGCACCGCATCAACCTTGCAAAATCTCTCGCAATGGCCGGCAATCTTCCAGTCGCAAAAGAATTTCTTCAGGAATCTATTCTGGAATTCGCATCTGACGAAGAACTGCCCCTTGCACTTGTAGAATTATTTCTTCTCGAAAAAAACTTCAATGAAGCATGGGTTAATCTTGAAGCTACCTTTAAAAAGAACCGCGAAAATCCTCACGCACTGTTTTTGAGAGGTTACATTGCAATACGAATTGGAAAATACGATATCGGAAGCGACAGTCTGAAAAAAGTCCTGAGAATCGCCCCGGACGACGAAGAAGCCGCAGTATGGTTTTCAAGACTTATGATCCTTCAGGGAATTCCGGCAGAAGCAGAACCAATCTGGTCAGCATTCAATGATGGCATTGAAAGCCTTCGCGAAAACCTTACCAGAGTAGAGTTAAGCCTTTCATCCGGAAACTTTGAAGCTGCAAGAAAATTTCTAAACAAAATCGGTGAATACGAACCCCAGTTTATTGAAGAAGAATTGCTCTTTGCAAAAGCTTTCTTTTACGCACGCGATTTTGCGGCAGCATTTGAAAGACTGACTGCAATACTCGAAAAAGACCCTGAAAATCCTGAAGCTATGGCATATCTGTCAATCATTCATCTGACAAAAAATCGCATTGCAAAATTCTGGATGTTATGGCAGAAAGCGATTGAAAGAGATTCCCTGCACGCTGCAGTCATTGCACTGATTCTAAAAAAAGTAATGTCTTTCACTCAAGTTGAAAGATTGAAAATGGAAACAAAAAAACTGCTTGATATTACAGTCAAAAACGAAATTGATCGCCTGAATCTCAATATGCTTCTCAAACACATTTGATCAGCCTTATACGAGATGCGTTCTTCAATAGCAGAACCTGGAATGGAGAAATAATTTGAATACCTTAAATACTTCGAATGAGTCGAAAACTTCAAGAGACGAGGAAATCCGGCAACTTTCATCTAAAATACGCAGATTAAAAAAAAGTGCCGATCGCATTAAGTCGCTTTCATCAAAGAAAGTTGATGTTGCTCTGTCGTCATTGTCAGAACAAATCTGCGACATTATCGAGCTGAAAGGCTTATCAGTTTCGATGCTTCTTCATTTTCTTCCAACTCTACCCGAGCTTGTACAAAAGGAAATTTCCAGAAAGCTTGAGGATTATTTCTATTTCCACCCTGAAAATGGGAAAAAACTTATTCCCAGATTAATCACAACAATTGAAAAGTCTCATCAGAGTTGTCATGCACACCTGCTTTGTACTATTGCTGACATTTTTGCTGCAACTGACAGAAAAAAGGGCCTTCCAGATTCTCTGCAAAAATTCGCCAGAAACATTCTCAATACCAACGATACTGACTACGTCAGGAAAGCCAAAGCTATTGAAGTTCTGACTGAATGTAACACATATTCCTGCATTCCCCAGCTTATTGAGTCTCTCGGACAGCCACTAAAAGCGATTGACAAATTCGAAAATTTTCAATTCATTGAAGCAATTCTTTTTGCACTGAAAAACCTTGGCGGGGACGGAATTCTGCGTCTTATCATGAATCCATTTTCTACTGAGGGAAATTCTCAACTGCAGAGCAAATCTGCGGGAAAATCTAAGGTTGAAGTAGAAGAAGTTCAGGACGCTTTGAAGGAACTATCCCAGGACGAAAGGCACATACTTTTGAAGGTTATCGACCTTTCCGAGTTCGGTTTGCCATTTCTACCAATGGTACAAGAGGCTCTCGCAAGCCAGGACAAATGGATACGCCAAACCGCCGTCAATTCTCTAAGTACGATAAAGCAGAAAAATTCGCTTGAACGTATATTTCAGATGATGAACGACCCGGCTCCGGAAGTAAGACTGATTGCAGTTACTGCGCTTGGAAATTTTTCTGCTGATGAAACAGGCGAACATCTTAAAACAATTGCTTTTTCCGAGAGCGAAACTCCGGAAATACGCATGAATGCACTCTATGCTCTTTTCAATCAAAAAAATTCAGCAGCTCTTGAAAATCTCTGGCAAAGTCCGGCAAAAGATATCTCCCTGAATGCTATCGGGCTATTCGCAATGCTCATGCCAAAAAGTGATGGCATCAAACTTCTGCTCGAAAAATTTGACGAACACACGGCTGATGCAGCCGATATTCTTTTTCACTACCTGCTTGATATATCGCTTCCAGACGATCTCGCAGAATTTTCGACAATATATTCAAAGTTAAATGCAGGCGAAAAAAGAAACCAGTTTTTTGAATTCCTGCACAGATTCGTTGAAAAACAGGCTGGTCCTAATCTTAATGCAGCAATTGAAAAGCTTCCACCGGCCGAAAGAACTGCAATCAGCATCCTTATTCCTGAAACAAAAGCTTAGTACAGCAAATTTTAATATTTCTATTATGTCATTTCGACCGAAGAGAGAAATCTCGCTTATATCAGATATCTCACATTCCTTCGAGATGACAACTTATTTTAGTTTGATTCATTAAGTTCAATGAGCACTTTACATTCAAAACACCGGGAAAAAAGAAAATTCCTATAATATTTAGTAACTTTTTCCATTTTATACGGTAATATATAACGGGTGAATTTTGTTGCAATCGATTGTTTTCTGATTGCGGGGAATTTATTTCATAAATTCGGAGAATAATATGTTGCGAATGGCAAAGCGAAACAGGTTTTTTGTAATCATCTTTGCTCTCTGGCTGGCAATTGAGCCTTTCACTGTTTCTGTTTTGCAGGCCGAGGAAAAAGTGCCAGTACTGACACCCACAATAAAACAACATGATAAAAGTGGCGTTGTACCAATGGAAGAAGTCATGCCGGCCGTTGAATATCTTGAATACCTTCTTGAACTTCGCGGATTAACTCCTGAGGAAGCAGCCGACCCTCAGAAAGCTAAAATTGCATGCGAAGCCAAAGCAATGTCTGACTGGATGCAGATGCTGATGAACATTTACCAGATGATGGGTTCATCAGAAGCAGATGTGTATTCTTTTTATACAGGCGCACACACAAATATTGATCTTTTCCTTGAAGCTGAAGCTGTAATTCAGGCGAATCGCGGCGCTATAAAACTGTTTGAAGTTTTTGATGACGCGGCGGAAGCAACAGTTGGTTTTTTCGCATTTCTCGGGAAAGAAAGTAAGTTACATTCAAAGGGCAGAACTGTTTTGAAAGCTTATGCAAACAATCTCAGCAAACTTTCCTTCGCAATCGCAAGAAGCCGCTCTTTTAAGTTTCTGGAATTTCTTGCAGTTCCAACAACCAATGTCGTTAAGGGTGCGAAAAAACTTACTGAAACTGAACAGTATTTCAGATGGGTTAAAAGAGTAACCGGAAATTCCGGGAGCGATAAAAGCCAGGTCCTTCAAAACTACAAAGGTGTCGCCAGAACAATCGGAATAGGCCTGACCGTCTTCTGTTTGATACTTGACGGTGCGCATCTCTATACTTCATCTGACAGAGAAGGCGGAAGAATGAACTCATGGGACTACGTTTCAACAGGAGTCTGGGTCTTATTATCCGCGCTTTCACTTTTATGTATGGCAGTTCCAGGCGGTGCTGTAGTTGCAGCAGCAATTCTGGTCTGGATTGCTATTACAAGAATTATTGCTTATATTGCTTCACACAATCAGAAATGGAAAGAAGCATACAAAAATTCATACTGGTTCCTCTATGAAAAGGATCCAGCATTCAAATCCTTCTACGACAACCGCGCACAGCTTAAACCTGATGAAAAATGCGCTTCACTTATTGTTGCAGAGAAAAATTTTGCAGAAGTTCTCAAATATCAGTCTCCGCAGGATGAAACAGAAAAATTAATACACGCAAACAGCCAGGGAGTATACGAAGCACTTGAGAAGCAGGGAATACTGATGACATATTACAGTCAAACCGGCTTTGATATGCCCGACTACGACATCAACCGCCTTCAGGAGCTCTGGAGAAAGAAGGCAGACTACATGTCCTGGAAGCCCAACGAAGAGGAATCCAAGGCAGAGAAAGAACGTGGAACATTCGGGGATATTCTGCACGCAGTTAATCCGCTTACCTATGTTTCCAATATCAGCGATTCTATTTCTTCAAAAGGCTATGAAAATGAAATCAAAAACAGCGACATTAAACTGCCATATTTCAACCCTGATTTCGTACTGCTGAAAAAATACAAGGGATATCTGATGGGAAAGAATCTCAAAGGCGGCATTTATGATATTGCCGGAGTAAGAATTGAGCAATCTCCATTCAATTATATTCCCCTTGTCGGAATAGATTCAGCAGCGTGGTCTGAAGAGCTAATTGCAGAGTCCTTCCTTGCCGATTCCTTCATCGTCGGCTCTAAAGAAATGATTTTTTTCGCAGGGCAATTAAAAATGTCAAACTCAGAAACTGAGCAAGCCATGAAAAAATATGATGAGCAATTCAAGGGATTGCAGGAAAATTTTCTTCCCAATCTTAAAAAGATGCGGGAATCTCTTCAATTCCTCTTTAATTCATTTCGAGACAACCCCGACCAGGATTTTAAAAGTCAGTTCAGATCACTTCGAAGCTGTTTTGGATGGCAATGGAACAACGAATGGGGAAATATAACTCCTAAAACCATAGTACAAAAATTTAAGCCTGACATAGAACAGAAACTCCAGCTATTGCCTCTTACCACTGGTCAGATGGCCGTTGAGACAGTCGTGTGGGCTGTTTTTGCCAAACACGTTAGAGACACATCCGCACTCATGGATGATATGCTGAAAACAAAAAAATCTCTTCTCGAGAAATTTGATACAATGTTTAAAAATTCTGCCATCAAAAACTTCCTGAAGAATGGCACATTTCTTGATGTTAAAGGCTCCTCCGAAATGTTTGGAATGGATTGGTTTTCTGGAATGTATCCAGCTTATGAAGAATATAGAAAAGCCACTCAACTATTTGAAGTTGAAGTCGAAAAATATCGCAACAGTGCCGGAACAGCAGGTACAAGCCATGATTCAGGATGGTTATTCTGGAAAACAACTATTCAGGATCCCGATTCACTTCTTAATGAATTAAACGCCGAGCTTGATGAGCTGAAGCAGTTGGCCGAATTATGTGAATCTTTAACGCTGCCAGACATAAAGATTCCGGTTAAAAGTACCAACCTGAGTATTTTCCCTTCTGAAGGATTCAAGCTTATTACAAACCCGACAGAAGCACTGGACCCAAACGTAGACAATCAACCCGAACCCGCTCCCACGGCAAAGTAAAAAAACATGAGCAGCAAATATTTAATAGGGCGTTATACCTTCCGAAGAAAAATGACTCTGGCGTTGAGCAGTTCTAAATGATATATTTAAAGTACATGGTCTGATTTGTAGTGAATAACCAATCTTGTTTTTTGCAAGCCGTGCATTATGAAGTTGTTGTTAAAGCTAATCAATTTATTATCTTAGTGTGAATTATTACAGTATTCGATAAGGGGGATAGTCGTTATGATGAGACTGCCGCGTCGCTACAGGCCTTTGATAATGGTCCTGGCATTATGGATTGCCATTGAACCTCTTGCTGTTTCTATTCTGAGAGCAGAAGAAGGAAAACCAGACCTTAACCCTGTTGTTTCTACCAAAACAACAGAAGGAACTGTACCAATGGAAGAGGTCATGACACCAGTTGAGTATCTGGAATACCTCCTTGAACTGCGCGGCATGACAAAGGATGAGGCTGCAACCCCGGAGGCTGCAAAAATTGAGTGCGAAGCAAAAGCCTGGGCTGACTGGCTTCAAATGATCTCCAACACTTACATGATGATGGGATCGCACGAAGCAGATGTGCACGGCTTCTACGCCGGAATTTACCATAGTTACCATAAGATTCACGGAACAGGTGAGGCTGCACATGTTGCTGCTGAATTCGATCTTCTTCCAAAATTTGGAAAAGCCATTGCAAGAGCAGCCAATAAGACAGCCATGCTGTTCGCATATATGGGAACCGGCAACATTCCGACAAAAGGCAAAAATATGCTGAACGCTTTTGCCAGAATGTCGACAAAAACGGCGCACACTCTATCTAAAACCCGCACTTTTCAATTCCTCGAATTTATGGCTGTACCAACAACACACCTCGCAAAAGGTTCCAAAACACTCTCGGAAACCCAGCAATACATTAGATGGGTAAAAAAGATCACCGGTCATGCTGGCGCGAACTCTCATAAAATGACGATAAGCAATTTCAAAGGCGTTGCAAGAAGTATTGGCATAGGATTAGTTGTACTAGCTCTGGTCATGGATACGGTTCATCTTGCTACTTCATCAGACGTACACGGCGGCAGAATTTCATCCTGGGATACCGTCTCCACAGGCATATACGTTCTGCTTTCTTCTGCAGCCCTGATCTGCATGTTTGTACCAGGCGGACAGATAGTTGCACTTTGTACTCTTGCGTGGTTCGCGATTGTTCAGATAATGAATGCCGTTGGCAGCCACAACAAAAAATGGAAAGAAGCATATAAAAATTCATACTGGTTCCTCTATGAGAAAGATCCAGCGTTTAAATCATTCTACGATAACAGATCAAGCCTCAAACCTGACGAAAAGTGTGCTTCACTGGTTCTGGCTGAAAAGAATTTCGGTGATGTCCTGAAACAACAGACACCTCAGAACGAGGATGAAAAGGCCATTCACGATAATGGCAAAGGAGTGTTTGAAGCTCTTGAAAAGCAAGGCGTTCTGATGACATATTACAGTCAGACAGATTTCGGACTTCCGGATTTTGACATAAACCGGCTTCAGGAATTATGGCGCAAGAAAGCAGATTTCATGTCATGGAAACCAAACGAGCAGGAAGCTAAAGCAGAAAAAGAACGCGGCTTTTTTGGTGATGTGCTCCACGCAGTTAATCCGATGACTTACGTTACGGCAGCCGGAAATGCAATTAATTCTTCCGGACTGGAAAAAGAAGTAAAAAACAGCGATATAAAACTGGTTTATTTTAACCCCGATTTCGTACTTATTAAGAAATATAAAGGCTATCTCATGGGAAAAAATCTGAAAGGCGGATTGTATGATGTTCTGAATGTCAGAATTGAGCAGTCACCTTTCAACTATATTCCGCTTGTTGGAATTGATTCCGCTTTCTGGACAGACGAACTGCTCGATGAAGCATTCCAGGCAGACTCTTTCGTAGTTGGCACAAAAGAAATGAACTGCTTCACAAAACAGGTTGAAATTGCCAACGAAGAAGTTGACAAGTCGATGAAAAGTTCCAGCAAACAACTGAAAGGACTTCAGAAAGACTTTATTCCAAATATTAGAAAGTCACGTGAATTACTTGAAAAACTCATGGTGGCATATCGTGACGCACCCGACAATGAAATAGACTTAGTTTTCAATGATTTGAACAAAGCTTTCGGCTGGCAATGGAATAATAAATGGGGACTGAAAACTCCCAAGACTATCGTAGCAAATTATCGTGCCGATATTGAACAGAAAATTCAATTTCTTCCGCTTGGAATCGGACAAATGGCTGCCGAAACAGTTGCGCTTGGTATTTTTGCAAAACAGATTCGCGATACATCGGCTCTGCTTGATTCACTTCTGAAAGAAAAAAAGGACCTTCTCGCCAATTTCGAATCTGAATTCAAAAATGATGCAATCAAAAAATATCTCAAAGAAGGAACCTTCCTTGATATAAAAGGTTCTTCGGGAATGCTTGGCATGGATTGGTTCTCCGGACTTTATCCCGCTTATGAAGAGCTTCGAAAATCTACACAGTTATTCGAAAACGTGGTTAAATCTTATCGGGAAAAAGCTGAAAAAGCTGGTGCAACTCACGACGAAGGCTGGTTATTCTGGAAAACGCAGATCAAGGACCCAGACACAGTTCTTTCTGAACTTAATGCTGAGCTTGATGGATTCCAGAAAATTACTGAAATTTATGAATCAATGAATGACTCAGATGCACAGATTGCGGTCTCAAGTACCGACCCGAATGTTTACCCGGAAAACGGTTTTAATCTTGTTACCGACCCGACAACTGCTCTAAATCCAAATGTTGCGAACCAACCTGCTCCGGAATCAACTTATATTAATCCGCTCCTGCCGGCAATGACAAGTCAGTAATACAAAAGCAGTAAACCGAATAACAAAAAGAGCAGACCGCACTTTCCAGTGTGGTCTGCTCTTTTTTCACAATTTTAGACACTGTAGCACAGTAGCTGAAAAAAAGATTGATCTCACGCAGAGAAAACAGAGGGAGAACGAATTCTACATGTTAGCAATGTCTATGCATGTTTATATTTTTTTTGTATCTTTCCGGCAACATTGCTACAATGTCCAATTTTACGTAACTGTTCAATAATTCGAAGCAAGTGCCAGGTATTGTGCTGTCATTTCGACCGAAGGGAGAAATCTATTAACCATTCGGTGATCTCTCCCTTCGGTCGAGATGACAAAGCCCATAATTATTGAGAAGATGCTATTTTACTTTGTCAAAGAAACAGCTTCCCAGAGGTGAATTATGTGCGTAGCCCTTGATGAGAGAGGCATTCTTCGCAACATCTTTTATTGATTTACGAAGTTCTTCTTTTGCGCTTGTAAGATAATCAGAAACATCATAGTCAGACTGTACAAGAGCACGAATTGCTCCATGAGCTTTTCTCCATGCAAGGCCATTTTCGGAATTTTCAGGCTCAGATTTCAGATAGCTCCATACATCGACTGAAACGCCAGAAGCTTCTTTTCCATAAGCATCAACAAGTTCCTTCTCATGCTTCATCAGCTGTTCGAGAACGAATTCCCTTGTATCAAGTAGTACTTTTAAATTTTCTGGGGAACGATCACCATTCAGATAATCATTATTGGCTTTGGTTAAATCAAGCCAGAACAGAACTATTTTTTCAAGATTTTTACTCAGATTCACGATTTTTCCTGCCTTTCCGGGTGGAATAAATTTTGAGTCAGTTCAGTATTTCCTTTTGAGAAGGCTGCCCGGAAAATAGTGAGACAGTATTTCACTGAACTTGAAGCCACGTTTTGCCATGCTCTGTGCGCCTGACTGGCACATTCCAACGCCATGCCCCCAGCCAGCTCCAATAAATTCTGCGCCGCAAAAATAGCCCTCGGCGTCTTTCTTCCATGAGACAATAAAACACGCGCTTCTCAAGCCCCCAAACAACTTTCTGATGGCAAGTTCCTTGATAACAGTCTTGTTTCCATTTTCACCGTTGAAAGTTATGCTGTAAATCCTTCCCGACGGGCCCCTTTTAACATCACCACAATCTTTTATTCTGCCAATCTGAAGCTTCTTTTCAACATCCTTTATTTCAGAGGAACCAAGAGATTTACTCCATCTGAATTTATCGCCACCCTCAACTGTTTTATCTGAACAAAACGAATCTGGTGGGAAACGTATATATGATGCAACATCTGTTTCGTTTGTCAGATTAAGGGAACACGCGTTAACTGTATCCCAGGTTCCCTCGAGAATCGGGTTTGGCTGGGAAGTCCACACAAGATGATTCGATTCCGTGTGCCCGCCGCAATTTGCCGAGTAAACAGCATCTACAATGCTTCCGCTGGAATCATTTAAAAGCATTCCGCGTGTTGGAAGAATTGCACTTCGCATTCTTTCAGTTTCAGACCGCTCACCTTTATATACCTGACAATGCTGTTCAGCACAGCAGTCGAAACCTTCATTATAGTGAGAAAGCGCTATTTTTCCGAGTATTTCACCGCGTGCAGCAACTGCCTGAGCCTGAAGCGCGGCCGGCTCAGCTCTGGATGATATCTCAGCTGGTACAACTCCCGCCAGAAGCGACTCCATATCTGTTGTAAGTATGCAATCCACAAAGTTCTGGCCCCCCCATGAAAATTTCATATTTCCTGCATATATTCTGGTTTCGAATCCATGCCAGGAATAGCCTTTTGCATGCTCAACATTTTCCAGTCTGACTGATTTTGCAGGAAACAATTCCAGAGCGATATTACCGGAAAGCAGTTTTTTCCCGTTTTTCTTCAGCTCCATTGTACCGGCTGAGAGAGTTATAATTTCTTCGAAAATCCAATTAGAACAGCTTTCAGCAGCCAGTTGATCGCTCAATTTCTGTGCCGTTTCTCTATCTGCAAAAGTCCCCTGTCCGATATAAAGAACTCTTCCGTCATAGGCTGGAGTCACGCCATCAGCGCTGTATGTAATCTTTCCGATCGTCAGAGTGTTTACCGCACGTTTCCCGGAGCGCCATTTTGCAAGCGCTGCTTCAAGCTTTGCCTGATCACGAAGCGGTACAGATTCAACCATAACATGAAACTTTTTGCAGGAAGGCTTTTTCAATTTTGCAGTAAGCAAAAATTTGTCATTTGCTTTTGCAAGGCCAGACTTATCTCCGAAGCTCCATTTTCCACCTTCAGGCATTGAAAATGATATTTTACTATCATATTCCGCAACTTTTATTTTAATATCCGGAACTTTTGCAAACACACATACTGCAAAAAATAACACCGGAACAACTAAAAATGCTCTCCAGATAACTAATTTCACTTTTTTCTCCTTAGCAGGCAATTGCCGTAATTATTGTAAAACCTCGCATGATTGGAAAGATACATTTTATTCAGACTGCTCTTCGGGCAAAGCAAAAAGATCTTCTGGCTCATGCTCTTTAATCTCATCCCTGATTATTCTGAAGAACTCATCACGTCTGAATTTTGGAATACTTTTCATTTCACAATTTTTTAACAACAATATTTCTGTTTCACGATGGGGTAAAAGAATTTCGATTTTCTCATTTCCAGTAAGTTCACGGGTTGGTTTTGCTTTAACTCCGTTAACCAGAATAAGCCCACGTTTACACGCTTCGTTGGCCAAAACACGCCGTTTTATAAGCCCGCTTGACTGAAGAAATTTATCTATTCTCATTAAAAATTGCCATCCTATTAATGTACGAATTATCAAACAAACACCATTTATGCAGAACACTTTCATGCAAAAACAGCATTTTTATATAGTTAGAAGCTTCACCAACGAATGAAATAATAAAAGCCACGCGCTTTTATACTACATCCTCAACTAATAAATGTCAAAAAGTATGAAGAGCTTTTAATCAAACTGTGAGCCTGTTTTTCCAAAATTTCAAACATTATATTGTGTCTTCTCAAAAATCAGGGGGAATCGCTATGTTCAGTTGTCATCTCGGCCAAAGGGAGAAATCTCAAAATGGTTGTCAGATTTCTCTCTTCGGTCGAAATAACAACAAGATACCAAGAACTTTCCCCGAATTTTATCTACTTGCTGTTCTGAGAAACAGAAATCTTTCAATGAGCTTTGATAGAACTAATCGGATTCCAGAAAACTCACCGAGAATTGCTGAAATTATCTTTTATATCTTGACTCACCTGAAAATAGGTGTTAGGTTAAAAGATGAGCTTGTGATTGATAAATTGTATAATTTTTTATCGGCTGGTTATCATGCACCACAAAACCAACAGGAAAGCAATAACGCTCGTTGAGCTTATCATAACTTCTCTGATTTTAAGCGTTGTTATGGCGATGATGATAGTTTTTTTGCGTTCCTTTTTTGGGAAACAGGTTGTAACTGCATCTCAGAAACTGTCTCTTCAAATGGAGGCCAGACGCGGCCTTGTCAGCATTTTTGGGGTTCTGCAGGAAGGAATTGAAATTATGAGTCCTCAACCCGGACAATGTCTTCCCTACATTGTTTTGAGAGATTACGTGAACAATCTGCATTTTATCTTCCTGAAAAAAAGTGAAAGCGTAAGTGAACGAACAAAGCGTGACATTTTCACACTTTTCTCTTCAATCCACGATATCTCAGCAAACAAAACCTCAGCTCCGAAGGAAATTTTAAGAAACGTCGAAAGGATGACCTTTACCGCCCATGGATATAACGGAGTCCTTATTTCAGCGCAACTACGCGACGGAAGCAGTTCTTTTTCCTTTGTTAATTTTGTCAGACTGAAAAATGCGTTATCGGATGACAGTCTCTGAAAATTCTGTTGAAGGAAGCATTATGGATTTCATATCAATCGGAAAAAGTAAGTCTCGAAGTGGAATAGCTTTTCCTGTTGTCATAGCCATAATTGTCGTATTATTCACTTCCATATTCACAATTCATCAACTTTCTCGAGGAGTGAGCTCTCAACTTGAATATTCTGATGCTCATGTCAGAGCGTTAGCCATTGCAGAATCCGGCTATCAGATGCTCCTGGCAAGAATAATGTCTTCACCATGGGAACAAAGATGGTTCAAAGAAAATGCTGATTCACAAACAAATTTCGTTTTTGAAAAAGGCTATTTCTCATATTACATTGAAAACACTCCGTCTGAAGCTTTTTCAGCAGACATCTGGGTTAATGGTCAATATAAAAACGTAAAAAGACTTCTGTTTTACCGGGTAAGATACGATGACCTCCTTTTTAAGGGATTTTCCACAATAACTCCAGGATACACCGCATCATTTGAAGATAACAGTTCTTCAGGTGTCAACCCGATGTCAGATCAGATTAGCAAGCTAATCGAAAAACGAAAGAAAAACCTTCTATTTGCCAGACAGCCATGGGAAGAAAAATTTTCAGAAGTTCTGTCTTCTCTTGACGCATTGCAAATTGTTCCACCTCCAACTCATCTTCCCGTTAAAACTCAGGGAAATCTGAAAGCCCTTGACGGAAGCAGCAGAAAGAGAATTTATGAAATTCTCAACGGCATTTTTGCCTATTCCACTGCAATCAGAACTTCAGAAAGCACTTCAATTGAAACATCAACCGGCACTTCAACTGAAACATCAACTAACACTTCGACTGAAACCTCAACTAGCACTTCAACTGAAACATCAACCGGCACTTCAACTGAAACATCAACCAACACTTCATCTGAAACCTCAACCGGCACTTCAACAAAAACCTCAATTCAATCTGGGGTAATAACAGGCACCTTTTCCCTCAGAAACGTCCTTATTGAATGGGTGGAACAAGTAATTAATCAAATTGAAAATCTACTCACACGGAGAAAGGTAAGTGAAGCAAACAAACTGTTTCGCAAACTTATTAAAGCTCTGAGAAATATCTCCAAATATTACTACGGTTTTTACTCTTCAAAAAATTATTATTCAACTTCATATTTCGACCGATTTCTGGCCGAAGTCCAAAATGAAATTGAGGAATAGTGATTAATTAAATATGATCATTGATATGAATAAACGCGCCGTGTCTCTCCTTGAAGTTCTTTTTTCTATCGCTATTTTTGTAATGTCATTTGCAGCACTTTTTTACACACTTCAAAGTGGTGCAAGAGGAGCAACTTTCACCGATGAGCATTTTTCAGCCATGTTTATCGCTCAGAAAGTCCTTGAAGATATTAATAACAAGCTGGCTGACAACCCGTATTTTTTCGATGAACTTATTCGTAATGGTGAAGGTGAGGAACTGCAAGTTGTTGATGGTAAAAGCCCATGGTTTAGTAAACTAGAAAACACTGATACCGGAGATCCGATAGCTACTGGACCTACTTATCGTCAATTGAGAAATTTCACTTTGCAGGTTTCATCACGGTTTGTTGAAGATCCGGTTACCAAAGAAGCCGTTTCAAATTTGTTGAAGATAAACATCACTGTACGTTGGCTCTCGCGTGAAAACAGAGAAAAAGACTACACCATTGCCCAACTTGTTTACGGAAACAGCGTTGATTTGCTGAAGCAGCCTCCAAAGATTTTCATCTCAGATGAAAAAAAAGCCGAAATTCAACAGGGGGCAATCACCACCATTGAATCTATTCTCGGGGAAGGACTTGAAGAATATATTGCAACAAACTCTTATGGAACCTATAGTCCTTCGATTGAATCTCTCACAGAACTTGGAAGACTGGTCTTCTTATCTCGACTGATGCAAGCTGACGACAAGAAATTTTCTGACAAAATAGATGTACTGGACAAACTTCTAAAACCAATAATGGGAAACCTTGATCTTGAAAATAGCCTGAAAGCAACAGAACTGCAAAAACAAATAGCAGAACTGTACGAAATACGCTCCGTATCACTTTGTTCATATCTGTACTTCATGAAAAGTATTATAGACCGCAATACCAAATATTCATTTTCCAATCCACTTCTACTTGGCCTTCCGCTGGCAAATAAAATAAGGGGTCTCATACCTGAACTTGACGGCATTTCTGATGCTGCCATTCAGGTTTCTGTTTCACTCGCAGCTGCCGAACAAAGCTTCCTGACACTTATCAAGCCTCCTTTTTCTAAGCTAATTCCAAGAAGAAAAGAACCTGTTTTTTTCAAAAAGATTATCAGTATTCAGAAAATAGGAACACTTAAAATAATTGACGACAGTGAAGCCCGCTTTCATCTGAATCTACTCAAAACAAATCTCAAAGATTTTCATAACAGGTACTCACCTGTTTATCCAAATTTTTCCGATTATCTAAACACCGAGCTAGAAGTGTGTTCAACGCTGGAGAATTTTCGAAAAACTCACGAAGGGATAGTACAAGTATTCAATTACATTCAAACTCTTCCTGATTATATGAATGAAATAAAAAAATCCGTTCCAAAAGAGTATCTCAAATGAAGTTAAATCTCCATTCTTCAGGCATCCTTGTGCTTCCTGAACTTTTATAATCTTTCTGCATTATTCGAAATGCGTATTGAAATTTGTACAATCGTTGGATTCCACAAGAACTATTTTCAGTAAACTATCTGAAAAAGTCTGATTTGAGTTGACAAGTTTCGATTATTTGATTAGATTAGAAATCTATACTACGAGAAGATTATAAGCAGGGGAGAAAAAATGGATAATACCCTTCAAGAAGTAGATCAGAGGTCGCGCCTCGCATTTTCCAACCAGATGGAAATGCTTGTTTTTTCACTTAAAGACCAGCAACTCTACGGAATAAATGTTTTCAAGATTATTGAAGTAATTGAAACTCCTGTTAATGTCTGCAAAGTACCATATTCGCACACTTCAATCATTGGAACTGTAGATTTCAGAGGAAAAGGAGTATCAGTAATCGATCTCGGGCTGTCGCTCGGAATGACTCCAATAGACTACAAAAACTCTCTCAGCTACATAATAATCTGCGATTACAATAATTCCATACATGGTTTCCTTATCTGCAATCCCGATCGACTGTTGACCAGATCCTGGGATCAGATAAGAAGCCCGACAAAATATATCGCCTCATGTTCTTACCTGACAGCAGTCGCTTACACCGATACAGGCGATACAATTCAGCTTCTGGATATTGAAAAAGTTCTGGCAGAAGTAATTGGATTCGAGACGCAGCTTTCTGCTGAAATTGTCAAAGAAGCAGAAAATCTTAAATCAACTCAATCAAAAGTAATGATAATAGATGATTCCAAAACCGCCCGCATGGCAATTCGAGACCTGATGAAAAATCTGAAACTTGAATGTGAGGTAATGGAATCAGCCGACGATGCATTCAACCATCTTACAAATGTTGCAAAACAGGGAAAGTCTGAAATTGATAAATACAGAGTTGTAATATCAGACGTTGAAATGCCCGGCATGGACGGATTTTCATTCACAAGAAAACTGCGTGAAACACCACAACTCGCCGGATTGTATGTTATTCTTCACACTTCCATGAGTAATCAATCTAATCAGTCCAAAGCTGAAATGGTCGGGGCAAATGATTTTGTAGCAAAATTTCAACCTGACATTCTGGCAAAAAAAGTTCTGGCAAGAATGCAGACAGCTTGAAAGCCAGAGGTAAGTTTTAACCTGAAATTCCAGAATCTATGAACAAACTTGAAATGAAAGACTGGCTGCTGCTTTTATTGCTTCTTGTTTTTTATACCTTCGGTGCCAGCATGTTTTTTGATTCGTTCATTGACGATGCTTTCATTTCATTCCGATATTCAGAAAACTTATTTTCAGGCAATGGATTTGTTTACAACCTGAATGATAAAGTCGAAGGAACAACAAATTTTCTCTGGGTCATTCTGATTGGAATTTTCAATAAACTGGCCTTTACAGACATCGAAACTTCAACACTCCTGCTAAGCTATCTCCTGATAATTTCATCTATATTTCTTGTTTTCATTTCAGCAAAAAAGATGTTGGATAACAGCTGGTTTGCTTTTCTGGCAACTCTTACTCTTGTTGCCAATGCCGATTTCCTTTTAATGAGCCTCTGTGGACTTGAAGTTCCGCTGGTTAATTTTCTGCTGACATTATTAGTATTTTATTCTCTCAAGCAAAAGACCAGTATTTCAAGAATCTGTATTTTTCTGCTCGCATTAACACGTCCTGAATTCATGCTTTTCATATTAATTTATGAATTATCCGGAGTCTTCAATACAGAGGAACGATGGTTTCAACGCGAAATTTTGCAGGGAATTCTTTTTTCGCTGATTATTATTTTTACTATTACTTCGATTCGCTTTATCTATTTCGGTGATGCTCTGCCAAACACTTTTTATGCAAAAACAAATGCTCAGACAAGCGTTTTTTATGGCTTAAATGAGTTTTTTGCATTTCTTAAATCCGGTGGATGGCTATTTGCGATTGTTCCGGCAGTATTTTTTTCACAACGAAGCCCCGTTGAAAAAAGAATTATGATTTTCTGTTTCTCTTACCTCGTTTATATCATTGTCCTGGGAAGAAACAGTCTTGGATATTTCCGTTTTTATGTACATATTCTGCCGGCTATAGCACCTTTTCTGGTACATGCTTTCAATAAAAACCGCAGCTTTATTACAAACTCAGTTATTGCCTCTGCAATAATGTTTTCACCATTTTTTTCATTTTATTATTCTGATTTTCATTCAATGAGAGAGATACAGAATTTCAGAAATGAATGCTGGAGAAACATCGGAAACTGGCTGCTGGAAAACACAACTAAAGATTGCCTGATTGCATTAAACCCAATAGGTCAAATTGGTTATTTTTCGAAACGGCCAATAGTTGATATGCTCGGATTAGTTGATCGTACAATCGCGAAATCACCTCTGAAAGAAGGCAGATTTAAGATATTCGGGCACGAAAAATTTAATACTGAATATGTTCTGACAAGAAAACCTGATATAATTATATTACGTGGTGCTTTGCTTCAGCCAAAGCCATTTCTGATGGATGATTATTTGAAAACAGAAAGTCCATTTCTCGGAGACAATGAACTTCTAAAAAATAGTGATTTCCAAAAAGGATATAAACTTTTGAATGTTCCAATTAACAACCTTTTTTTCCCATTATTTTGCAGAATCGCCTCAGAAAAAGTAAATGGTAAATTTAAGTAATGGAATCCAGAGACTAACATGAATGAAATATATGGTTTTGTAAATTTTGACAAGACTATTGCGTCTTCAGAATATATTGGAAAAATGTATTCCGCAATCGCCCACAGAGAACCAGATGGCGGCGGTGTCTACCGTAAAGAATTTGCTGCATTCGGATTCACTTTTTTCAGGGATTCCGATTCTGAAGTTGTCGCTCCGATTTCAATGCCAGACTACAACAGAGCCGATTCTATACTGTTTGTTTCAACCGCAAAACTTCACAACAGATCCTCACTCTGCCGAAATATGGCTATTCCTTCAGAAATTGAGTCCGAAATTTCTGATGAAGAGCTGACAAAGAAAGCCTATTACCTGTGGAAAGAAAAAGCCGGCTCTCATCTTTCTGGCAACTGGGCATTAGCAGCCTGGCACGAAGATGAAATGAAACTTTTTCTGTCAAAAGATTCCGGCAGTATTTCAAAATTGTATTACTATTCAACTCCATCAGTTTTTGTTTTTGCATCAAGCCTTGAATCAATCAAAGCGCATTCAGCTATTCCATCAGGGTTTGGTGACGTTCAATCAAACAATTCTTCTGAAATTATTGTCACTCCTGATTTTCCAGGAAATAGCGAAAATATCATTTTCTGTCTACAAACTATTTCTACTTGACTTTCTTTTACAAAACGAATACCATTCTTCAATGAAAGCTGAGAAATTTATAAATAAAAATTTTCAAGTTCCCTGCGAAAGCAGTAAGAAGTATCATCTTACTGCCATTTCTGATGCCCTGACAGATGTCATAATCGAAGTTCAGGATGAAGAACTTTCTGAGCTGGTTCTTATTAAGGGAAACAGCATAGAAATCAACGCTGAAAATCACCGTAAATTGCAGAAACTTGCTGAACGACACCTTCCAACGGTTTCACCGGGAGGATCGCCAACTAATGTTATTTACGGAGCCAGCAACCTGGGACTTTCGTGTGCGTTCATAGGCTGTGTCGGTAACGATGATTTTGGATACGCTTATATCAACAATCTTCGTGAAAATGATATTGACCCTTATGTAACAATTAAGCGCGGAAGATCGGGTCTCTGTTACACACTTATAAGTCCCGATGCCCAGAGGACTTTCGGTCTTGATTTCGGTGTCACAAAAAAACTTTACCCTTACGAAATTCTGCACAGTCTTATTGCCGATTCTGAGTTTCTCCACTTTTCAGCCTATGAACTTCGTGGAGATTATCCAATTAATAAAGCGACCAGATATGCATATGAAACCGCCAGAAAAGTTGGAACGCGCATTTCATTTGATCTCGCGGACAGCTTCGTAATAAATTCCATCAGGTCAAAACTTCTGGAATTCCTAGAACCGGGCGTAGATGTTTTATTCGCAAATGAAGACGAAGCAACAACTTTGTGCAATGGTGATGATTACAGCAAACTTTTAAATTACTCTGATCTTGCCATTGTAAAACTCGGCGAGAAGGGTGCAATCGCTTATACACCCAAGGGTACTACAAAAGTTGAAGCATTCAAAGTTGAGGATGTACGTGACACAAACGGTGCTGGAGACAATTTTCAGGCTGGTTTTTTCTATGGCCTCTTCAAAGAACTGCCGCTTGAGCTTTGTCTGAAAATAGGAAACTTTCTTGCCGCAAATATTATCCGCAGAATCGGGGCACAATCGAAAGTTAAAATTCAGGGAATAGAATACATTATCTGACGTTTCATTTCTTTCTGAAAATACTTTTCAACTAAATCTGCTCAACAATCCGCAGAAAGAAAAGAAATAACAGACAAGACAAGACCAGAAAAGATTTTTTCCGCAGATTACGCAGATTGCGCAGATTTTCAAGATAAAGATTCTCCCGAGTTTAGACCCATTAAAAATACTGAATTCGCTTCGACCTTTGCGAAGTGCTTCGGCATTTGCTTTTTTTCGCGGGTCAATTTTTTTATTGATTTTTTTCCAAAATTGGATAATATTCTTCGGGTATGAATTTGTACATTTTGATTTGTTGAGATTTTTCCTGATTGCCAGTAATTTTTGGAAAAAAAATAGCTGCAATTTTTGCTGTAAGAGCCAGAAATTATTGGTGAATCGATCGTTTAACGGTGTTTTTTGTTGACTAATTGATTGTTTGGTGGTAAATTTTAGCGCTTTGGTATGCTAAGACTGTTTTTCAAGGAGTGAGAGATGAAACGTTTTTTTCTGTTTCTTGTTATGCTTTGTTTTCTTTGTCCGGTTTTCGCCGACGATTCTGGAGTGAGATTTTCGACTCTTAATGGCGAAGTACAGCTATTTCCAGACGGAAATGAGGATGCTAAAAAATTTGCAAAACTTCAAACTGTTATCAGCGTGAATGACCACGTTGAAACAGGTGAAGATTCAACAGCAATTCTCAGTTTTGCAGATATGTCAACCTTTCTGCTTAAAGCTGAATCAGAAATAATTATTGCTACTCCACCCGACCAGGACAGTAAAGTTGACCTGGTAAAGGGAAAAATATGGGTCAACGTTAAGAAGATGGCAGCTGGCGGAACCATGGAAGTCAAAATGAGTCAGGCTGTCGCAGGTATTAAAGGAACGAACATTACCTGCGAAACAAATAAGTCAAGAACTGAAGACAGACTGACCGTTCTTCGCGGTATTGCCAGCATTATAATTAATGAAACCCGTGAAACCATGACCATTAAAGAAGGTGAATCTGTAGTCGTAAAAACTGGCGGAAAGACTGAAAAGCAGGAAATCGACCTTCAGAAAGCTAACGATGAATGGAAAGAAGACCTTTCTAAAATGGGTGATTCAATTGAATTGAACGAAATTCCCGACACTATAAGACAAATACAGCAGAATCTCGGTGAAAAGTTCAAAGGAATCAAAGATTCTTTTTCCGCACTTGCAGCAGCAACAGCACCAACAGAAGATGACGTTCAAGGGTTCAAGAAAGACGCTGAGCGCCTTGCCGGAACACTGATGGAAGACTCACTTATCATAAACAGCATGCAGGGTAAAGTAGACAAACTGCTTGCAGCAGGCAACCTTCCCGCCTCGAAGAAAGCACTTTGTTCCAACTACATGAAGATGATAACCGATGTTAAAAAAGCTCTTCAGGGTGTTCAGAGCGAACTCGGAAAGATGATGAAGTACAACTTCAAAAAAGCAGCTACAACTCAGCAGGAAACCGTAGCACTTGGCCTGGATGATGTGCCGGATGCCGTTTCCCAGATTCAAAACAGACATGGCGAAGCTTTCAAATCAATTCAGGATACATTTAAAACACTTTCAGCGTCTGACAATGTAAAAACAGAAGATTCGGCTTCTTTCCAGAAAGATTGCGAAAGATTTGTAGAATCGGTCGGCGAAGATATGAAAGCACTTTCTGTACTACAGACAAGAATTGACAGCGCCCGTGAAAAAGCTGGATTAACAGCCGATCAGAAATCTCAGGTTTCTGCCTATTCAAAACTGGTAACTGATGCCCGCAAGGTACTTCAGGGTTTCCAGAGTGAAGTGGCAAAATTCGCGAAATCGACATTTAAGAAAGCTTCAAGCAGTGGTACCAGCAGTGAAATAACAGATCTTTCGAGTCGCGTTGCTGCAACATGGGGCGAATTTGAAAGAATTTCCAGAGAACTCCAGGGATCAGGTGGCGGCGGACTTACACAGTCATGGTTTACAGATGCCATTGATTCAGGAAATAATGCATTGAAAGAACTTTCTGAACAGGCTTCAGAAGTTCAGACGTATCTTGATGCTAACTCAAGTGATAAAGCAGCCCAGGATCTTGTTAAGACAATTTCAAGCTATCAGAGCCAGATTTCAAAACTTCTGCGTGACCTTGCAGTAGTACCGGTAGAACCTGCAGTTCTTACTGAAATGCAGCAGATTGACGACGTTCTCTCAGCCTCAATTGTCAATCTCAGAGCAGAAATAGATTCTTATAACAGCAGCATGAGCAGTGCACAACCTGAAGTAAGACTCCGCAATTCGCTCAGTATTCTTAACAATTTCAGCAAATCCAAGAGAATGTTTAATAACGCACAGAGACTTTATGAATCTCTCATGAAAAAAGCAGCCGGTCAGAAATATGCCACTGCAGAGCAGGAAGAACTGAAGAATTCATACAATCGAATCGTAGATACATACCAGCAGCTTGGTCTTGCCGCAGAAGAACTTCAGACGCAGCTTAAAGACCTGGAAAGCCAGCTTGGCCGCTTTATAAAATAGCCTGAGCCAGGAGAATTCAAAAGATGAAAAGAAAAAAAAGTATTATATTTAATGTTATCGCAGTGATCTTCTTTGCCTCGCTCTGCGCAAGCGCTTATTCGCTTTCCCCAATGACAGAAAGATCACTTGAAGCCTTCAGGCGTTATGAACCAGATTTCAGTGATGGGTTAAGAAAACTTGAAGGCATGGATCGTAAAATAAAGAACGAGAAAATTTCTCTTGAAAGCACTCAGGGCGTTCAAATTACTTCTGACGCACGTGATGTGTATGATTTTATTCAGAAGAGATACGATCTGCTGGAAGATTTGTACAAAATGAGCCAGGATTCAAGCCCGGCCGACAGAGCCGCATTAATGGACGGATTCAGCCGGCTTGATGATCTTTATCGTAATTGTCGTGATTTTTTCCTGAACAATTTTGAAAATCGTGAAGATGAACACCAGAAAGTTCAGGAAAAACCCGCACAGGAAACCAAATCCGAGGAATCTAAGAAGCAGCAGGAAACAACTCCTCAGGAAATGTCTGGTGAGCCTGCTACAGTAAGCAGTGCCGCTCAGCCAATTGTTCCTGAATTACCAACAACAGAATCAGCGGTTTCTGATAATTCGCTTGAAAAGCAATCTGAAAAACAAGTCGCCACTGACAACGCAACCGGGACGAAAACGGAAACAGCAACTTCAGCCGCTAGCGTTGTTCCTGATTTGCAGCTGGCGACCGACAAAAAAGAGAAGTCTTCGTTTGGAAGAGCAAAAATATCTGGTACATTCAAGCTTGATCTTAGAAATCGCAATGAAATGTACAAGTCTACTGATACTGTTCTTCCGAACAATCTCAGGCAAAGCAGACTGACACTCAATTACCAGAATGATGCCAAAAACAAGTTTATTCTCGATAACAAATATCTTGAACGTGAACGCAATGAGCTTGTTAAAGAGAACGTTCTTACCTTCAACTGGCTGCACAGTCACTCTCCAAAAACTTCAGTGGCGCTGAAAGATACTCTCCATTATATCTGGTATCCTCAGAACGATCAGAAAGATTACCGCGACAATCTCGCAGAACTCTTCTGGAACAGAAAAGATGGCCGATATGAAAGACTTTTCAACGTCGGAATTAATACCAGAGCCTATCCAAATTATGAACGATCAGATTTCAAGCAACTGAATTTCCAGTCACAGATGACATATTTCATTCAAAATGGAACGTTGTTTTCAGAATGGCTTGAAAATTCAAGATCTTATGATAATTCTTCAATGCTTGATTACACTGGCCGCCTTTATGACCTTGAGTACAACCGTTCATTCGAAGGCAACAAGAGTGATATCAGTGTTTCTAATACTTATGAAAAGCGAATTTACGGCTCTGAAGCGGTTAACCTCTTCAGAACAACCTACTGGGACAACTACTTCCGCTTCAGATATGATCTGCCTGTAAGCAAGACTTTCACCTGGGTTTTCGAAGATGAATATCAGGAAAGAGGTTATCCAAGCGATTATCTGAGAGGCTATTCCCAGAAGAAACTCAAAACAACTGCAAAAGTAACCATCGACAAAGACACAAGAGGTAGACTTGAGCACACCTACACATACAACTCAGAAAATATGCGCGCCAAAGCTCATGTGAATAACCAGTATGGCGTAATGCTTGAAAAGAAATATTCAAAGCACTTCAAGGTCAAATTTGAAGATAGTTATCACAAACGCGGATCAGTTCAGGGTGATGCTCTTGACTTCAGAGAAAATATGATTGGCCTGAAACCTACATGGAAAATAAACAACCGTGTTGACTTGAGCTGGAAAAATGAATATCTCAACAGAGGATATCAGGCAGCGGTTTTCCCTGATTTCAAGTATTTTATTTCAGCTATTCAGGCTTCTTATAATCGACCAAAGAAATTTGATTGTCAGATTGAAGCTGGAAGAAGAAACTTCAGTTATATTGATTTCGATACTGCATCTTTTGACTGGACCAGCAAGAACCAAACTGTACTCCTGGCAAAAGCTCGCTACAATCTGAGAAAAGATCTTTCTCTCAATTTTTCTGCCTCGAAGGAAGAAACCTTCTACAGAGACTTTGATCCGAGATCGCAGGAATTGTTGTGGAATTTCAGACAACCGATGGATATAACAGAATTCATCGGTTCTCTGGAATATCAGTTCTAGAGGGGATTTAATGATTATGAATAAGAAATTTTTTTATACTGTATTTTTGATCGGGCTTTCCGGGCTCTTACTATGGGGCTGCGGCGGCGGAGGCGGCGGCGGTTCGCAAAGCATGAACCCAGTTTCTGCAGCTGACAGCGGACAGATTTCGCTGCGTCTGAACATGTTTGTTAAGGCTATATCAACAGGAAACATAGCTGAGGCACAATCCTATTTTTCTGCTAATCTTTATTCAAGCACAACTTCAGGAAATTCAGAAGTCCTGACAATCTGGGATTTCGGAAAAAACATCGGTGACACACAAGACAACGCTTCTTACGCCTTTATAATTCCATCTGATGGAATAGTCACACAGTCTTCTGTTGATGCAAGCGTGAAAGCATATTATATAATGACCAATGCAACCAGAATTGATCTGAATTTCAAAATGCTGAAACAGGAAAATGACTGGTATATAGATGACATTCAAGTGGTGATTTCCACTGGACAAAGCTATGACCTTCAGTCATATTTTCCGATTCAGAGTGGTGATTTCTGGAAATATAATTCTGTAGATTCACAGACAGGCAGCAAAAGGGAAATTACAATTGTTGTTTCATCTGCAACCGAAGTAATCGACGGCAGGCCCGTATATACATTTGAGACAATATCGAATCAGCTTTCAAATGTCAAATCTTCCCTGCTCGCACCTCCGGGATTATCTAGAATTTCATGGAGATTCTCAAATAAGGGTGGACTTTACAATTACGGTACAACTCCCGGTAGTTCATATATATTCAATAATGGTCAACCATTAAAACTGCTTGAAGAAAACTTCAGAGTTGGCGACATGGCAACCTGGACAGTCAACGAAAGTTTCTCAGGCGTTGCCTATTCTAAAACTCTTACCATGCAGGTTATGTCACCCGGTGTTGGTGAAACTGCTTTTGGGCAGGAAAACCTGTTTCCAATCGTATTCATCTGGAAATATATTGATGGAAGGTCGCCTGACGGAATAACCTCCGGTGCTGAAAAATGGTTTTTAAAGAAAGGCTTTGGACTGGTAGGATTTTCTGAATATGACCCGATAACAAATCAGGAACGTTCAAAATCTGACTGTTACGAAGCGAAAGTTAATAACGTTTCTCAGGTTTCAAGTACAATAATGGTAAACAACGGTAGTTTACCTGCAGGAAAACCGGGTGAAGCATATTCTTATCCTCTTTTAGTGAGCGGCGGAACCCTGCCCTATTACTACAGCATTTCACAGGGTAAACTTCCCACCGGACTGGCTCTTGCGACTTCAACCGGAATCATTTCAGGAACACCGACAGCAGGTGGAGTATTTTCATTTACGGTAAAGGCTGTTGACGCGGCCGGACATTCAGATACAGAAGATTTCTCAATAACAATTGCACCATTTACCTTTGCTGCAGAAGTTCCTGCACTCGGGTATGTCAATGAAAATATTTCTGTTCCTCTGACTGTAAAAGGCACGACTGCTTCAGTAACATGGAGTATTTCCGATGGCGCGCTTCCTGATGGAATCAAACTTGAGTCAGGCCGATTAGGCGGAACCTACACTAAATCCGGAACTTTCAGATTCACTGTTAAGGGAACAGTCGCAGACACATCAGAACTCGCAACTTATTCTATTGTTGTATTGCAGAACCTTAGTGCTGCCTCTAATGCAAGTTTTGCAGTTGCCTTAAATGGTGAGCTGACAGGTCTTATAACTACATCGGGCGGTGAAAAACCTTATGCTTATGAATTCGCAACTGAGGGCAAGCCTGAGTGGATTAAAATTTCGGCAGATTCTTCTGGTAATGGTCTGTTGAGCGGTAAGCCTGACAAAATTGCAACTCATACACTGAAGATTTACATCACTGACAAAAACAGCAGAAAAATTGAACACTCAATCATTGTCTCAGTCACTTCAACTGCCGTTCTTACAATAGCTGGCACTTCCCAGACTATCTACATGTATCCGAGCGCAACCGAATCTGTGACTCTTACAGTCTCAGGTGGAACTTCGCCATATACATGGAAATCCACAGGATCACTTCCCACTGGAATCACATTCTCTCAAACTGGTGTTCTAGGTGGAATTCCAACAACTCCCGGAACTTATACGTTCTCTGTTCAGGCAACAGATAATGCTGGTCTGACAGGAAATTCAAACGTTACGGTTGTTGTACTGAACGAACTTTCAATCTCTTCATCACTGGCTTCAACAATGCAGTCAGGTGTTGCTGTAACAGGTTCTTTCTCTGCATCGGGTGGTGCAGCTGGTTACAAATTCAGTTTGAGTTCAGGAGCTTTACCAACAGGTCTGACACTTGCACAGGATGGAACTGTATCCGGAACACCTTCAGCAGCAGGAACATACAAGTTTGTTGTTAAACTTGAAGACAAAGATGGCAGAAGCAAGCTCTCTTCTGAATATTCAATCACAGTCCCGGCTGACTTAGTTATTACTTCTTCTCTGGCTTCAACCTTGCAGGCAGGTCTGAACGTAACAAGCTCCTTTTCAGCCACTGGAGGGACAGCACCGTATGTATTCAGTTTGAACTCAGGAGCCTTACCCACAGGATTAACTCTTGCGCAGAATGGAAGCATAACAGGCGCCCCTTCAACAGTTGGAACGTACACTTTCGTAGTGAAAGTTGTAGATGGAAACAGCATTACTAAAGTCTCTTCTCAGTATTCTGTCTACGTAAGTCCTTCGTCAGTACTCTTATTAACAGTTGTTTCTGATTATATGTATCAGAACGCCAGTACAAGTGCGACTTTCTCTGCCGGTGGCGGAACTCCTCCATATACATGGCTTCTTGCATCGGGAACACTTCCAGGTGGTATGACGTTTTCTCAAACCGGTGTTCTAAGCGGAATACCAACAAACATAGGAACATATACGTTTACAGTTGTTGCATCTGACAGCACTGGTATAACCGGACAGTCTGATGTTACTATTCAGGTTCTTCCCGAACTGACAATATCCAATGCCAATGTTCCGCAAACCTGGGATGCATTTGTCAATGTTGTGGGCTCTTTCACCGCAAGCGGCGGATTGCCTCCATATACGTTCTCGCAATCAGGTGGAACGCTGCCAGCGGGCCTCACTATTGCTTCTGACGGCGGATTAACTGGAAAAACTACTGCAACCGGTTCGTATACATTTTCTGTTACTGTAACTGATTCAAACAATCGTACAGCAATAATGCAGAATATTCCGCTGCAGATAGTGCCAAAAATAATCATTCCAACACCGTTACCGCAGGTTTTATTTCTGGGAACATCATTTTCACAGACAATGATTGCAAGCGGTGGTGTAGAGCCTTATTTGTGGGGCTTTAATGGCGCAATTCCATCTGGACTCAACCTGATTGCCGGTACTGGTGTATTTTCTGGAACGCCGACAGCAACTGGCACATACACCTTCAATATTGTCGTGTCTGATCAAAACAGCCTGGTTGGCAGCAGATCCTACACTATTGATGTTCAGAATGGGCTTATAATCAGAACTCCCCCATTGTTTATTGCAAAGGCTGCTTCACAAACGGATGTTCCGCTTGATGTATTCAATTCAACCGACACACTTCAGTGGTCTTTAGTAAATGGCGCGCTGCCAACAGGTATGTCAATAGATCCGGTTGCATCAAAGCTTACAGGTATACCTTCAAACGTTGGAAGCTACACTTTCCAGCTGCGTGCAGTAGAGCCTTCAACCGGTCGCCTTGGAACAAGGTGGTTTGTGTGGTATGTGTTACCAGACCCGCCCCAAATGCTGAGAGCAAAACCGCGTTTTATCAACTCGACTACGATAGAAGTTGCTTTCACCGATTTAAACGGAGATCCGGTTAATGTCGAAGGACCATCTGTTAATAACGCATCTGCAACTCTTATGGAAGTTCAACGGTTGAAATCTGACATTACATCCGTAAATATTGTCAATATTAGCCCATCGGATATAACCTATTCCCCGCTAACTCCGAATATTGCAACTCTCACTTTCCCGGCAGGCTCTTTTGATCCGAATTGCAGCACTCTTGAACTTCATATGAAAGGTATTGTCAGCAGAGATCTGCAGAGAGTTTCTTCACCAGTTCCAGAGCCTTTGGGAAATCATCTGAACTTCGTTAAGTTCAAGTCATGGCAGAATATTCTGGGTGTGGCGAACGCCTCTCCGATAAAAATGCTTGCAGACGATACAGCCAACAGATTATATCTGATCATGTCAAATGAAGTAAAATCCTTTCCGATTGATGAAACATTGATTGGTGGCACACTGAATCTTACTGTTGCAACTTCTTCACCGACATCGTGGTTCTCATCATTGTCAGGAGCATCGTTCAGAGATATGTGGGCAGCAAGCAATGTTTTGAAAGTAATATATAACCAGAGCGGAGTGCTGAAATTATCGGAGCAGTTCCTTGATGGATCATATTTGCCTGATGGCCCACCGTATGACGCTGGTGAGCCGACAGCAACAGATCTTTCAAATATTCCAAGCGGAAGGTTCTTTGAATATTTCCAGGTTGGACCTGACTCAGCAAGCACTGCTTATGTTATTTCTGATCTCAGCAATGTCAATACCATTCCGGGTGATTTCGACCAGATAACAGCATCAAGCGCTCTTGCAATGCCAATAGTTGCCATGGATGCCACATTTGAAACAAATGAGATGGCTGTTGTCGGCCTTGATGGAGGATTATATCGCCTTAACATCGACGGAAACGGTGTGATAACAAAGGATAACGGTGGAAGTTCTTATTTCCAGGCAGCAGCACCCGCAAACATAAATTCCAAGGTTTCGCTGCTCTGGCTGCAAAACTTCCTTGTAGATGTTCCAGATTCAAGCAGTCAGTTCCTTGTTGCTGAAAGTGAAAACAATTGTCTGAATGTATTCAATACATACTATACAAACACTCCGATACATTCTATATCTTCAGGAAACCCCGGTCAGCTTGACTACGTTGGAAGGCTAAAGAATCCGACAGCGGTTGCACTTTACACAAAAAATGGTTATCCGCAATCACTGTCTCATTACTGGATAATTGTTGCAGACGCAGATGGATTACAGTATTTCCGCCTTTTGCAATAAATGATTTTTAAGAGGGATTACCCTCTTTCTTAATTAAAAAAATCAGAGACGGCAACGTCTCTGATTTTTTTATTAACAAAAACCTCTATTGTGCCGAAAACCTCTGGAACTTGTCATAATTTAACTGTTAAAAAGGTAACAACCTGGAAATAAACGGTGGAAAAATACTGATATGATGTCCTTGACTCTGCTATTCAAACTGAAACAGAGAGTATTTTTACTGTTTCTGATATTTCTGATACCGGGTTTGGCGATTGCCTTATCTGAAGCTGAAATGCTTGCCAGGCTTGAGAAAAACCCGAATGAGCGTGAAGCTCTGGTTAGTCTTTCAAGATATTATAATTTGCCGTTAAAATGGGTTCATACAAAGATTCTGGCCGACAGAATGGTAAATACAGACAGAGATGATGCTGAATACGAAAAACGCCTCATGCTCGCAGTTAATTTGTATGAAAACATTAAACTTCATAAAGATGCAGTAAAAGCACTTTCAGATCATCTGAAAAAAAATCCGGAAAACTGCAATATCATCAAAGCCCTTGGCAGACAGCAGTATCTGGCAGGAAACTATTCCGACGCAAGATACTGGTATGACATTGCAACACGCAATCAACCAGCTTCTCTCGACGGCTGGTATGGAAAAATGCTTACTTTGATTGCCATGAAAGAATACAGCAATGCAAAACAGACTATTCATGCGATATTGACACGTGATCCGGGAAATGCTACTGCTACAATTGCAATGGGTAATATTGAATATCAGAACCGAAGATATAAAAGCGCTATTAAGCATTATTCAGCTGCCTATGATTCACCAGAAGCCATTCTCGGGCTTGGATTATCATTTCATAAAACGGGTGACCTTAATCAGGCAAAGAAATACCTTTTACTTGCCGCTGAGGCATTTCCGGAGAACAATGAAATTAAAGAAATACTGAAAAGTCTTAATAAGCACGATGAAAAATCTGTTACAAAACAGATAAATGCAGGATTATTTGATGAAAAGAATCTACTGAAGAAAAATCTTCAGCTTGCAGATCTTTACGAAAAAAACGGAAAACACCTTCTGGCAGCAGACGCCCTTTCAAAGATGCCAAATTCAATGAATTCTTATGATTCAGTAGTTAAAATAGCAGACTTATATGCTGCTGCAAAGTCACATCTTAACGCGGCAAAATACTATGAACTTGCAGCACAACATTCAAAGCATCCTCAAAAGGAAAATATGGCTGCCGTTGATTCATATATTGATGGAGGAAATTTCCATAAAGCAGAAGTTCTTCTTCGATTGATGCAGCCTCAGGATGAAGAAATCTCGCGCAGACTTGCAAAAGTTTATTTTGCCACTTCCAGGGAAGAGGCTGCAATAAGGTTATTCCAGAAGTCAGCACGACAATACGAAGCTCTGGCAGCAAATTCCAACACTGAATATAATTGGTTAAAAGCTGCTGACTGCTATCTTGATGGTAAATTGTATTCAGATGCTGAAAGAGTTTTAAGTCTCTTTAAAAACAGCTCTGGTACGGAGCTGAATGCCGATGATGACGGAATAATTTCAGATAAAAAACTTTCAGAAATTATCGAGAAAAAGAAGAAGCTATCAGAGAGAAATGTCATTAAATCTGAGTCGCTCAGCCCTGAACTGGACAAAAGAATCGCAAGACTCTACTTTGAAACGGAAAGATATGAAGATGCCATAAGCATTTTTTCAATATATCCTGATGTGGCTGAAATGCAGGTTTTAAAAGGCATTGCTTACATGAAAACCGGACGGCGTGACAACGCGTTGCTTTCATTCAAGCAGGCGCTAAAGGTCGACAAATACAATGAGGATGCCAGAAAAGGCATTGATTATGCTACTTACTTTTACACTTATGATGGTCAGACTTCGTCTACTCTGATTGATTGCGGCGGTTATCAGGGAAAGAGAATTATTGACAGTTATGCCCTCGAAGTTCACACCGATTCATTCCTCGGCGTTATAAAGCGTTCGCACACACGTGTAAAAGACAAGATTCCCGGAAGTTACAATTTTTCAGAGGACATGCTTGCAGCAAAAATTAAATACGATTTCAGGTCAGATGTAACCGCTCAGTTCTTCATTTTAAGTCTGAGAAGTAATGATTCTTTCTGTGAAAGCAGCAAGCCTTATGGTATTAGAGTCTGGTACAAGTATAGTCCGAAATGGACATTGGGATTCGAAACAGACAGTTCATCATACAATGGAATATCAGCAAGGCAATATGATTTTTCCGCCGATTTTCATATAAGTGAAAAATTCACTCTGGGCGGCGGAATAACCCGGACAGCTCTGGAAGGCTCTGCACTCCGTGCCAGAACACCCGATAAAGTTGATTCTTACAGAGCTGGATTAACTTTTGTTCCGGAAAGAAGACTGAAGTTCAATCTTGGCGGCTGGTATGGCGAAAGACGCCTGTATTTAGACAGTGAGTCGCTGTATGCATATAACACCAGCGACCTATATGAAGGCGGCTGGGACTTCAAAACATCGTTCAGATTTGCTCCATGGGTTCGCGGATACTTCTCTTATGAATTTGCGTGGTTTCTCAGCGAATGGCAGGCTGCTTACAACGAAAGTATCTGGGAACGCTATTACGAACCCGGACAGACAATGAACAAGATGTCTCTCGGACTTGATTTCCTGTATTAAGAAACAGCGAAGAAATTTTTCACGCAGAGACGCGGAGACGCAGAGAAAAAGAGACACAGAGAAAAGCATTTATGATTGAAAAAGCATTATTACACTTGATTCATTGTCATCTCGACCAAAGGGAGAGATCTCCGGAGGGTTAAATATAGTTGCTATCTCAAGTAGAAAAAGCAGATTTCTCCCTTTGGTCGAAATGACAGCAAAGTACAACCTCTTTTCGGAAACCAGCAGAACTAAACCGAAAATTCCAATACTATTGAATTATTGAGAATCGGGGGCGAGACTGTTAAGTGCGGATTACGATTATCTGGTCGCCGGTTGAGACTTCGCCACCTGTAAGAACTCTGGTGAAGATGCCTTCGCGTGGCATGACGCAATCGCCGGCACGATGATAAACAGCGCATTTTGTATGACATTCCTTGCCGATCTGTGTGATCTGCATTATTGTACCTTCGCCGACAAGCATGAGAGAACCAATTGGAAGCTCATAGAGAGTTAATCCGGATGTACAAATGTTTTCTGCGAATGATCCAAAAGTTACATCCAGTCCTTTACTTCGCATTTTTTCAACGCTTTCGATGGCAAGCAGAGAAACCTGCCGATGCCATTTTCCAGCATGGGCATCGTCTTTCAATCCAAATTCAGTAATAAGCTGACATTTGTCAATCGGTTCCTTTGGAGTACCTTTCCCCGGACTGATTGCCAACTTCTCAATTTTTCCGATTTCAACTCCTTCAGCAGTGTATCTGCCGCTCTTACCACCATCTTTAAATAGAAGTTTTGTGGTAATAATTTCAGCGCCTTTCTCAACGGCTTTGACCATGTCATACAGGTTGAGCATGGCAACAGAAACAGAAGTCATTGCCTCCATTTCGACGCCGGTGCGATCATCTGTGCGCACATCTGAAAATACGGCAATCCTGTCATCTGCAATTGGTGCGAAATGCACATGAACGCTGTTTAATCCGAGCGGATGAGTAAGCGGAATAAGTTCACTTGTCTTTTTAGCCGCCATTATTCCAGCAATTCTCGAAACTGCGAATGCATCACCTTTTGCCAGGGAATTTTCGACAAGCTTTGAATATGCGTTTTTCCCTGTCTTAATAACTCCATAAGCGACAGCACGCCTGAAAGTAGCAATTTTACTGCTGACATCGACCATCTTTGCTCTGCCTGCGGAGTCAATATGTGTAAAATCATTATTTGCATTAGAAGTCATTGAATTACTTCCTTTTCTCTGTCAGGCGGAAGAGATCGCAGGACATACGCTTGATTTCTTCTGCTCCCTCCAGTTGATGCAGCCATTTTTCGGAAATCTTGCCGAGACCATTGAACGCCCCGAAAAGTGATCCCGCAATTGCAGCTATGGCATCAGAATCTCCACCGGAATTTGCAGCAGAAACGATCATTTCATCAAAATTGCGCGGTGATTTTAAAAACATGTACATTCCGCACGCAAGCGAGTCAAGACAGAATCCGGTGTTTCCAATAGTGTCTATCGCAAGCTTTTCATCCATTTTCAGGGCATCTTTAACAAGTTTAAGCTTTCTCAGTATCTCCGGATGGTAGCTCTGTGCCCGATCAATAGCAGCCGCAACAACTATATCCGGTGCCGGATCACCACTTTCAAGCCCTATTCTTATGCATGCTGCATAAGCCTGGGAAGCTCCATAAACTCGTGGATCAGTGTGACTGAGTTTACAACTCTGCTCAATAGCGTTCTTTAAAAATACCGGAGATCGAAAAAATACAAGCCCAAGTGGAAGTGTTCTTACAACGCCCCCGACCCCTGCCGATGGAAAACCTGATAGAGTCCAGTGCACACCGGAAGCAAGCTTACGGGCAGCCTTATAAGTTGTATTGCCAGGGAAACGCCACATTGATCTGAGTTTTTGATTCTGATACCAGTCGGCAAATCTTGCTGCGAGATCTTCAATGCTGAAGGACCTCTGCTCAACAAGACTTCTGGCAACAAGCAGCATGGTTTGGGTTTCATCTGAATATTGTCCGGGCGACAGATGTGCCAGCGGATGAGAAGGAGCAGGCTTTACGTAAAAAGTCACCGGTTCGAATTGAGAAGGCGGCTCTCTGACAGTGTCTTCAATCGGAGCTGCAAGTGCGTCGCCGATAGCAAACCCGAGCATTGCAGCCTGGAATTTTTCAATCATCAGTTTTTTCCATTAATGATTGTACAATTAAATTTTTTATTTTAGTTTCACGCAGATTCAAAAACACTCCCGGATTCCTTTCAAGGAAGTGATACATATCCATGACATCAATTGAATACGCAACACAATCAGACACTGCAGAAAGTGCAAATCTGTTCTTTCCACGCGAAGCATGCGAAAAAATCTTAATGAAAAAAGAGCCTCTTATTCCCTTGGCAAGGGTTCTCCCATGTTTGGACAGAATGACAGTGCCGCTGTCCAGCAGGTAAAATGCTGAACGCTCAGAACCTTCGCGAACAAATTCTTTTCCTTTGGGAATTTCTATACGTGTCATAATTCCCTGAAGGTGCGTTCTCTGCGTTGGTGTTAAGGCTTTCAAAACAGGCGTTTCATTAAAAAGCGCCCATGTATTATACTCTCTGTTTTCTGCAATAACCTTCATCTGACGAGCAATTTCCGTGCCTCTGATAAAGTACAGAAAGTCATATTTATCCATGACCAGAACGGTCAGATCAGTTTCAGCAACGACATCGGCGTTCCTCGGAGCATTTAATATCATTGAGGTTTCTCCAATGTAATCATTGTCTGAATAAGTTTTGATGACTGCATCTTCCCTGATTACCGTTGCCCGCCCCTTTACGACCATATAAAAACGGTCGCCAATGGTATCTTTCTTAATAAATATTTCGCCCTTCTTTATTTCCTGCGGTTTGACAAGGGTGAGAAATTCCCTTGCTTTTTCGATTGGCAGGTCGCTGAACAGATCAATGTGATTAAGAACGTCAAGATACTCCATAGCCTCATTTGAAGCTGGCGGAGAAACTGCTATCGAAATCGTCGAATCAGGGCCGGCCGGAGCTTTTTTCAGATGTGAATTTGCCGGAATGTCTCTTTCGGAAACATGAATCAGATACAATCGCTCTTTAACTGGTTCGGGAAGTTCTGCAAGATGCTTTATCGGTGTATGAATCGGAGGAATGCCAGCTTCGTGCAGAATCACGGTGTGATGCCAGGGAAAATTTATGAGTTCAATCATTCTGTAACGATTTACAATTGACTGATCATACAACTTTCTGGCTGTAACCGGATCATAAAGAGAGTCTGACGAATAGACCAGACTTTTTCCCTGATAATATACCTCAAAGCCAATAGTTGGAATAGAATGCAAAGTATAGAAAAATCTGAATTCAGCACCATTGATTCGACTGGTAACCTGCAAAGTAACCGGATGGAAATGAAACAGGTTCATGAAAGACTGATGAGATAATCCTGTCAGAGCCTGATATTTCCTAACAAAGCTTTCCATGATTGTCTCTGTGGTGTAAAGATGAATCTTTTTTTCCTCAAGCAACTTCTGAAGAATTCCAGAGTCATGGTCAGCGTGGCAATGTGTTAAAATGCAGTCTTCAATAAGACGCGGGTTTATATCCATTGCTTTTAGCCAGAGAGTTGAATCGACTGGTGGATCAATAAGGATTCCCTTTTTATTAACCCAGATAATAAAGCCAGAAGTCATTTCTTTTGGATCAAAACCATGTCCGGAGCCGATTATCGTTATTCCAAATATCGGAGGTTCAAATGGTACTTTCTTTTCCTGAAAAATACGGTTTCCACCAAAAGTTACATCAAGTGGAATTTCGGAAAGAAGTGAATCACCTTCGTAAATTCGAAGGCTTCCTCGTGGTGATCTTTCGAGAGTCAATTTCCCAAAAGGCATTCTGTTACTGTTTGCCCACGGAATGGCAGTGGCAATAGACGAGAGGGAAAGCACATCGCCATTTTTATCTTTTGGAGCAAGATAGTGAGTCTCAGCGAGGATATCAGGGATGAGTTCACGGCTTATTCCAAACGGATACTCTCTTGCAAGCTGGTATTCGCGGGGTCCGAACAGGGCCTCGTGAAGAACATTCAAAATGGTTTCCAGCTGATGAGGCTGTCCAATAATTCGCAGAGGGCGTTTCTTGACAAAAAAATTATAATAAGCAGGAAATTCAACATCTGCAAGAGAAACACCCCGTTCACTGCTGAAAAGACGATTTGGCAGAATAATGGTCTCAGGTACTTCACCAATAAGGCTCAAAGTGTCTTTTATAGTCTCAGGAGTCGCCCCAACCTGAAGATTCCCTTCAGGAGTCTTGATTAAAGTTCCACCTCTCGGAAGCTGAAATACCTCAATTTCCATGACACACTCTCTTTATGAGTTTTGCTACAGGATAATCAATATTTCAAAACTTTTCAACAAAAATATTACATCTTTTTTCTGCCTTCCAAAGAAAAAAAAGAAATGAGGAAAAAGAGAAAAGAGAAAAGCTGTCCGCAGATTACGCAGATTTCGCAGATTAAGATTCGCTGTCATTTCGACCAAAGGGAGAAATCTCGCATTACGTAGATCTCTCACATTCGTTCGAGATGACAGCTCACCCCAAAGTTAACATGCAAATATGTCCCATTATTTAAGATTTTGCGTACTTAGAAATGGGGTCAGCAGATTTCTCCCTTACGGTCGAAATAACAGCAAAATGTAGACTGTAGCTATTTTGCTGAGCAGAAAAAAAACACGATTTTCTCTCTGTTTTTTCTCTGTGCCTCTGCGTCTCTGCGTGAGATATATCTTTCTTCAGCAACATTGCTACAGTGCCGCTTTTTCTCGGGTATGCGCCCAAGTTATTTTACGACTGCTATTTTGCAGGTTTTACGTATTTTTTTATCGGAATTTTCAGGATCTGGAATGGATATCTTCGCGAAATAGACACCATTCGAAACTTTTCTTCCGTTATCGTTTCGTAAATCCCATGTAAATTCGTAAATATATCTGTCTGCATTCGAAGACGTTTCCCTTGATATTTTCGGAAATTCGAGATTAGTAACCTCATGACCAGCTGAATCATACAAAGAAAGATTAATCGGGTCTGCATCGAGATCGCCCCGGTTGGCGGTAATTCTAAATACCGACCTGGTTCTTGCCGGGTTTGGATAAGCAACAATTTCACCTATAGACAACGGAATCCTGATCGAAAATCGAACTTTAGAAGTCTGACCCTGATTTCCGGCGAGATCGCTTACCCTGAAATATATTTCGTGATTACCGGCAGTAAGAGGAACTTTTGGAGTATACACAAATTCACCGCTTTCACTGAATTCTGTAACAGATTCTTCGTTACCATCAATTACAGCAACCAGACTGGAATAATCTATGCCCGAGCCATAATCACTCGCAGTGCCGCTGAATTTGGGGCGATCAGTGTTGTATTCTTTTGAATCTACCGCAACACTGCACTTCATTGACAAGGCTTCTGTTGCTTCAGATTCCAGATTAGAAATCTGAGGTTTGATGGCATCATTCAGAAGAGCTATTGTACAAGATTCACTCGCATTGATGCTTACTGAATATTCAGCGTTATTGTTAACAGAATTCCTTTTTGCAGCCTTAGCACGTGCTTTCACACTGCTGCTTTGTACAACTCTTGAAATCCATTTCCACTCATTGGTTCTGTTTAATACGTAAATTCCCCAGTTTCCAGCCGGAGCACCTGATGGCAGAGATGCTTTAATCTGGAAAGCTTTCGCAGGCTTTCCGCCCTTGATTCCAATTTCATAAGCACCGTTTATCTGATTTAATTCGATCTGAGAAATGACCGAAGAAGAAACCTCACGATTCATTGCAAATGCACTGGCAAGGGTTCTCAGAGAACCAGAAACACCTGGTCCGGGTAAATTAATGCTTCCCGAAGAAGTTTCAAATGACTGCGGGATAATGGAAACACGCATTCCGGCTTTCAGTGTTCCGGTGGGGAAATTGACTGCAAGCAGTTCATCTGGCGACATTGCCGCGAGCTGTCTGGTGGAAGCTGTCACTGCGGCACTTGTAAATGAAGTCATTGCAGTTCCCTGATTTCCCGCCAGATCAGAGGCTTTGATTTTTATGGCAACGAAACCTGAAGCGTCTATTGGAAGTGAAATACCGCACATGTATGTATTCTGAGAAGACCCTGGATTCATAGTAACTTTTGAGGGTGAAGAGGAACCCATTGTTATTTCAGCTTCAGGAGCTTGTTTCAAAGGCTCATTAGTTTTTACTGCAACCATGACATCATTTTCATTAGCCGGATTCGAAAATACTGCGACAGAAAGCTCAGGCGGAGTTACATCCCTGCCTTTGAAACTCTGACTCGCCAGCGCAGGATCACAAAGATTTCCAAGAGCGTCTGAAACGCTCAATGCAACAATGGAATAAATCATTTTGTCTGAAAGATCTTCTGATGAAGTCAGTAATACCGATGCGCTGTCAGACTTCAATACTGCTGCGGTAATCGGAATCTGCGTATATCCCTTCAAAAGTTTGTAAGAGGAAGTTTTCTGCGCACTCTCAGATTCAACTCTTTCATCGAATGAAACACAGAATTCGCGTGCTCCGACAGCCCCGTCGAATGTGACTGACGCAATAAGCGGTCCTCTGGTATCTGCAACAAATGATGAAGAATTGTATTCAACACTCAATGGCGCTCCATCAACACTTCTCAGCGATTCAGAATCTATGCTGACAGTATAAGTTACGCCATTTGAAAAAGCTTTATCACACGTAAAGCGCATGCGATTGGCTGAATGAAGTTCCTGAGATATTGAATTGAAGCCATTTGGAGAAAACGTAAATACCGCATTGGCGACTGAATCTTCTGCAACCGGGTGCGAAAAGATCACATCTATTGACTTCGAATTAACCTGTGATATTCCATTAACTTTGAAAACTGAAGTTACGGCAAACACAGTTGAAAACAGCGATGAACGGTTGCCTGTGAAATCTGATGCATACACCCTGTACGAACCTTCAAGAACTTTTTTGCCATCAGCGCCGGTTCCATCCCAGGTGCTTGTAATACTTCCGTTTGATAAGTTCAGCGGCAGTTTCTTAACAAACACGTTTGTATCGGTTCTTACTTCCGCATAAAATATTCCGGTCGATGAAATGGTTTCTGGCGTATCATAACTAATTTCAAGAGTTCCAGCTGATGGCGAGAACCTGTTCGTTTGTACACCATTTACTGAAAGTGTAATAGCCGACAGCTGCGGCGCAGTGTTATCCATGATCACAATCGCGCTGGATTTTTTTCCGGTCTCCGGAATTCCTATATTTCCAGCTGTGTCTGCGATATCAAGATACCACGTTCCATCAGGAAGTGCAACTCTTCCGGAACTGTATCCAGAGAATTGACCGCTATATGCGCCATTCCCTGAAGCTGTCATAGCAACTGTACCAGTAGCAGTTCCATTTGCATGTCTGAATCTCATCAAAGGCGGAAATTCTTCGCCTCCGACTTCGAATGCAGCGCTCAGGCTGCTGTGAATGCCTGTACTGAAATATGTCACACCTTCCGTAGTGTTCAGAATTCCGCCATTGATGCTTTTGAAATTCACAGTTGGAGCTTTTGGATCAGCTTTCCAGAGGTATGTTTCAAGCGACTGATTTCCGAAATTGTCTTTCACAACAATCGTATAATCAGTTGCAGCAGTTGTCAGGGGCCCCTGCGAATTATTCCAGATGAATGTTGCCGTGTCTCCGACAACTGCGAGTTCGTAGGACACTTTTTCTACACCATTCTGGAAGAAGTACAATTTTGCAGGAAGCGCTCCAGCTTCGGGAATTTCTGAAAGCTTCAAAGTAAGTGTCGCAGTATTAGGCCAAACCTGAGTGCTGAATGGCCGGTCAATGAGCATTCCCTGCGGATATGGCAATTCTGATGTCGTCAGTTGCCAGGATTTTGCTTCATAAGAGGCAATTTTAAGACCGCGTGATTTTATTGTGACTTTATTTTTCCAGATTATTGAAGAACTGTTTCCGGTAAGGTCCTGGCCGGTGATGTAAACAAGCCACTCACCCTGCGGACAAGTGTTTGGAATAGCAGCATCGCTGACAAAACGTGCCTGCCAGTCGTTTATCCATGATACAAATTTAAATGGAATGTTTCCTGAGCTGGTGGCAATGAACAATTGCGGAGAATACGACGCCAGTTTGTTCATTTTTTCGTCAAATGTAACTGTAATTGCAGCCTGACCAGTTGCCATAGTCCGCCAGATTCCAGCGGGTTCAAACAATGCGTCAGTAACTTCCGGAGATTTTCTGTCGAGAATGAGAACTTTTGTAACACCAGGTCCGGCCGGAATATTTCCCGCAAGATCAACGGGAGTCATAGTGTATTCGCCATCCGGGAATGCTGTTTTCGATAGAAATGCAGCGTCAAGCGAGGCATAATGAGCTGTTCCGCTTCTCTGAAGCGTAATGGTTGAAGTAGAAGTTCGATTGCTGAATGCCATTCTCTGCTGGTCGGTTGAATCTGAGAGAAGCGACAATCCAAGCTTTGTTCCCTTTTCAGGATTGAAATACGCAACAGAAGTTGTTGCCGAAGACTGACCGGTTATAGAAAACTGGCTTATCAACGCCGGAACTGCATCATAAGTAATTTTCAACGATGACGGCGCAATATTTCCCTGTGTATCTTCGATTTTTATTGAGTACTGAACCGGCCCGGTTGCTGGTGCGGGGGCGGTCATTCCGAAGAATGTCAGATTTACAGTTGTTGTACCAGTTTTTCCAACCGGATTCAAAGGCATTGTTGCAACCTGCGATTCAGAAGAATCGTAAACAAGCACCCGATGCGGTATTCCGTAAGGGCCCTTAACGTAAGAAACGCTGAGGAACCCGTAGCTCGGGTTTACAAGGGGGCTGAACGGCTGATTTATAAGCCATGTGTAAGAGCTGATTTTTGTCTGTTGTGTCTTTAATATGGCAGAATAAGCCATATCCTGAGAATTTATCCAGAGTTTGAATGTTGTTGTCGCAGTATTTTTATTTCCTGCCAGATCATAGCCGTCTGAGACGTTGTATGTATATGTCGAAATGGCATAATTGTATATTCTTGCAAGATTTGTAAAACGACATGTTGTTGAGCTGATCCAGCCGTTCTGGTACTCTGTTACCGGAGACAGATTGATGATATATGACCCGGTCGATAGCGATAATTTTGGTGCATAAGCCGGATTCATGTCTTCGCTGAATGTGATGTCAAAAATTCCCTCTCTGATTTCAGTTATTCCAATCGGAATAGTTGGAGAAGCTGCAACGACTTTCGGGGCAGTTCGGTCAACCTTTACTCTAAGTGATGCACCATTGCCGCTTCCCGGGTTTCCGGCAAGATCAGCAATAGAAAATGTGGCAACGCAATCTGAAAGCGCGTCACCAAATTTAAGCACGTGAAGAGTGTCGTAATTTGTAAAAGCGACCATTTCCGGCGGAAATGTTCCGGATGCAACAACAAGTTTAAGCGTATCAGTTGCATCTGTAAAAATTGTCATACTTGCCGGACCAAAAGCTGGCGAATAGTGCCTGACACCGTCTACTGTAATTCCATGACCGTTGTCGTCAAACTTGAAAGAACTTATTACAGGAGCCTTTGAGTCATAAACAAGCGGTCCCTGCTGAACTGACGAAATATTTCCAAGTCTGTCAGTAAGTCTGAACCAGTAATTCACTGGGCCCTTACCTGTTGACGGATATTTCCCGTTTTTCCAGGCGCCTGAAACATTCGGGAAAAGGACCTCAGCGACAGTCGCCAGCGGCACAGAAAGGGTTGCAACAATCTGAGAATCTGCATCGAAAACAATAAGTGAATGCGGAGTATGGTCAAGCGAACTTGTGTAATTCAACAGAAGAGTCGCTGATCCGCCGCTGCTTACAAGCGGGCTGAACGGGTTTCCCTCAAGGACGCCTTCATACAGCGCCGGCTGAGTTGTCAGAATCTTCATCTCGGCAACAGGTCCCTGGGCTTCTACTTTTACTGAAATGTCAGTTGAGGGAGTCTGTGAATTGCGTGCTAAGTCACAGCCAGTATGTGAATTGTACTGATAGTATCCGGTCGGAAAAGTGTCATCAATTGCCACAGCGTTTACAAATACCGCAGTGGTAGCATTGGAGGTTGATACCCAACCGGTAAAATTAGTTGTAAGAGCGGCATATTGCGGTGAAGTGGTTGCAAGTTCAAGCACCGGAACAACTCCCGGGTCCATGCGTTCAGAATAAGTCACTTTGAAAGTGACCTTTCCAGGCTCGTTTGAACCTATGGCAATATCTGGAGTAATCGAAAGCACAGTTGGAGAAGTCTTATCGACAATCAGAGTCTTTGATGCCACGCCATTGACAATATTTCCGGCCTGATCAACCGCTGAAATGACGTATCTGCCTTCTTCTAGTTCGTTTCCGAATGTTGTGCTTCTCAGAGTTGAGCCATTCGACGTAAGTGCCCAGGTTGTTGTGGCACCGCCTGTAACAAGGCTGGCAGTAAGCCGCATTGTATCATTTGAACTGGAAGTGTACAAATTTGCATAAGCATTAACCTGAACCAACGGGCTGAACCAGTACAAGTTTCCAGAAGAAGTTGCCACACCAGTCAGCTGCATATCAGATAAAGTCGGTGAAACACCGTCTATAAGCCACGATTTAATATTGTCTGTCTCATTTCCTGCCTGATCTGAAGCTTTAATAATTATTTCAGAATATAAATCAGGCGAAGAAGATGAAAGAAGTGATGCCGACGTGAAAGTCGCAACAGCAGAGGTTCCCGAAAGAAGCTCTATTGTAGAATTTCCAAGATAGTTATTGTCTTTATCATAGAATTTAAGCACATGAGGAAGATCACGAACGGGTCTTTTCGAATAAGTAATGTTGAATGTCGCGTAACCTGGCGGAACATTCAAACTCAGCGGCTGATCTGTCAAGATTGCTTCAGATACAGTTCTCTGAATGGTTTTAATAGAAATTGAGGAAATTTCAGGTGGCCGCGTTCTTACTTCAACTGGAAATTCGGCTGTTGCCATTGTGTTTCCGGCTGTGTCCTGAGCCTGAGAAACTCTGAAATACCATTTTCCATTTGGATGCTGATCAGTTACAGCAACAGTGTTTGAAAAAACAGCGCTGCGGCTGTCCTGCCATCTTATAAATGTGCATGGAATCTCGACGCCACTGGTTGCAATAACCATAACCGGATTTGATCCAATTGAATCCATGTTTTCAGAGAAAAGCGCTGTGAAACTAATCGCATTAGCTTCTGTGCGTCCGATGTTTGATGCCGGAGTTACAGATAGAACCTCAGGAAGCTTCAGGTCAAACAGAAGTGTGGTCGATGCCGTTGTAAAACCGCCTTCGACAGTATCTCTCTTTGCGGCAATATTATGTACAAAGTATGATACCGCCTGAGGCATAGCGGTTCCGAATATATCCCTAACACCAGACAATTCAATCTGTGCAGTAATGCTTGAAACAAGCGCAAGCGATGCCGGAAAAGCCGCATCGTTTACGAATTTTGCCACATAACGGGTTGTTCCATCAACTGTGCGTGTGCTCCAGCCTTTGAAAACTCCTGTGGTAATTGTTGAAAAATCATCGGTTCTGAGAATTTTTGCCTGCGGTGACGCCAGACTTATCGGAACAGGAGCCAGATTAACAGTTGGCGGCAATACTTCGCATTCGAAAGTCATTTCTCCGGCTGCGTGATTTTTGACCGGAGGGAAATCAGAAATTGAACATGCGGTAAGGCTCGCAGGCGGTGTTACCGCTGGAATAATTGTAAGGTCGCCCGGATGTTCTGTCGGAAGATAAGCGATATTCGGCTGTCCCCACCAGTTGCTCAACGCTCCTGAATAGACTTTCAGGCCCCAGACTGGAGTTATATTTGCAGAAAACAGGCTGAATACGTTTTTAATGTCGTCAGCAGTAAGCTGTATTGAAACTGTGGTGCTTGACAATTCAGGGTTCTGCCCCATCTGCAGCGGATCAAAAGTCAGAGTCTTGTACACATTTTTGTCAAGATCGTGAATTTCAATTTTCGAATGAAATGAAGTTGCCCTTTTACTGAAAGTCGGAACAGGCATTCCCATTTCAGGAAGTATGGCATCAAGAGTCTTGAAGTCGTCTTTGTACAACAAAGTTCGGTCTGAAGTTGTAACATGCAGAATTCCTGTGCTGAGATTTAATATTGGCTTAAGTGCAGCACTTTCCACATAATAGCCATACGGAGGCTGAGTATTGCCGGTGTATGGGCGTGTCACAGCACACGAAACCGGAGAAGTAGTCTGAACAGACTGCATCGGCTTTCCGACGAGATCTTTTACAAATGCTGCAGAAGAAGTTCTTGTTGCAAAATACAACGGAGTTGTTCCGCTGCCGAGTTTTTTCGCTACCCATGCAGCGCCGTTTTCGCACAACGTAACACGCAATCTAGTCGAATCTATCCATGTAAATGTGTCATAAGGCTGAAAAACATACCCGGAAGTGTAATCCACACTCAGGAAATCGAAGCCTACCGGCTTGTACAAAAGCACGCCATTTGACGCAATGAGAGTTGTGCTGTCCATCTGCTTATTGAAAACGAAGTCAACGCTTACAGACGACGGCTGCGGCCATTTGGAAGACAGCGACATTGATGTTATGCGCGGAGGCTCACGCCAAGCTGAATCTGTAATTTTAAGCGGATAAGCCTGATATCCCATTCCCCAGTTGCCATTAAGATCTCTCAAGGGAGGCGAATCCAGGGCGACGACCTTGATATAAAGCGATGTAGATGCCCACTGAGAAATGATTTTCTGATGCTCAAGCGAAAGAGTCCAGTCGAAACTGTCGAACCACACGCTCAGATTATCGCCATCGATAAAAGGTGTATAGGTCGCAAGTCCGGAAGTATCACTTCCACAGATTTCAAATTTTGAAATATCAAGGTCTCGAATTGCTTCATGAAATATTACGTTCAGAAGCGCTCCATTGAATTTTGCCTGAGTTATCTGCGGGCGTTTGGTGTCGATTCTGAATGACTGCGTTGAAACGACGCTGTTTCCCGCCTGGTCGCGAATGGTAATAGTAAACGATGCATCAGCAGAATCAGTCGCGGCGTATGAATTCATCGCGATTCCGCTGGAAGTGTATGCGTTATTTTCTGAGACAGAAAGTGGATAATTCGAAGGTGCGCCCGGGAAAGACGAAAGATTAAGAAACGCAGTGCTTACAGGCTCAGTATTAGCAAGCGATGCACTTACGTGAAGAAGATCAACAGTTGTTCCAGAGCCAACATTTATTACCGGGAAAGCATCTGGCAGATCTGGTGTAAGACGCCATTCAATCAGCGAAATAGATGGTGCTGTGTTATCAACTATGAACGAAGATACGCCAGAAGCAGGCGCAGCGTAGTTTTCGGCGTCATCTTTTGCAGAGACTGAATATTCCAGCGAAACTCGGTCCAGGCTTCCCCATGAACCGCTGCTCGACGGAACGATAAAACTGGCTTCATAACGGTTCTTTGCAGTTGAGAATGTCATTGAAGCAGCTGCAAGCTGGTTCCCTGCAAGAAGAACAGTCGCTGTAGCCTTCGCGTCTGCTGCATTAGTGAGAGTTGAATAGACAGTAATTACATCATTGATATTTGCAACTGTCGCAAAAGGGTTATCACCGTTATTTTTTGAAATTTCAATGCCCGAATTGCTTATTTCAGGCTGCTGGCAATCAATTGCCGAAATTGTATCAGAATTAACGAAGATTCTGTTTCCGTTTGAGTCGGTAACAATTGCCTGAAAGACGTGATTTGAGATATCCAGATTTGTGTAAGCAGCAGAAGTGGCAAGTGTAAAACCGCTTCCATTATACGCCATAGGTGTTGCAGAAGATCTTCCGATAGCTGAAAGATTGATAGTCGCACTTCCAATATTGGATGAAGCGTCAGAGACAACGATTCCGAATGATATGAAATCGCCGGCCTTAATCTTTCCGTCGGCAGGATTATCGTTCCAGGAGACGGTAAGATTGCCTGAAATCTGCGGCGGAACGTTGTCTATTTCAAACACCGGAGTAATTGATGCCGCGACATTTCCGGCGTTATCTTTTATTGAAACGCTGAAAAATCTTGAAACATTGTTAATTGTTCCTGTAGCAACCGGAACAATGATGTCATACCAGTGAGCAGACGCTGAAGAGGTCATGTATTCCATTGATGACTTCCCGATAGATGAAAGATCAATATATGGCATGCCGCTGTCTTCTTCTGCGGTGTAAACATGAATTGCGAGATTCTGGCCGATAGAAACCTTCTTTGAGTCAACTGTGACAGAAAGAATTTTCGGAGGCCAGCAGTCTACCGTATGTACACCGTTTGTGACAGTGACATAGTTTCCGGCTTTGTCATAAATATCAGCTTTGAACGTGTAATTCCATTGTTCGATATTAGTTGCCGTAGTTGTAGCCTGCATATTCAGAGAATATCCAGAACCATTGAAAGACATTTTTGCGGTCTGGCTTCCGCCAACCTGCGTCAGATCAATTATTGCGTCGCGATGGTCGTCTGGAAAATCAAGTGTAAGAGGAATTTCGTAATTCAGATTGTCATATAGATTTACGACACCAGAAAGATCAGCGGTGTCTTTGCCGGTAAAAGTCATTGCACCAGGGTTCGGCGGGTCATTGTCAAAATTTGGAATGTTTATCTGTGCAGAAACCGAGTTAGAAAAATCATCAGTAACTGTAACAGGGAAAATGGCTCCACTATTCAATGTTCCAGATGAAACCTGGAAGGTATAAGTGAAAGTCGCTATTCCATCGTAGGTCATTGACTGATTTACGAGACCACCAACTGTTGTCAGGTTAACAGCAGCAATTTCATTATCACGAATTCCCTTCACTGGAAGCACGAGCTGCACTTTTAATGTGAGTGCATCGCCAATTTTTACGTATGGATGTGAAGGAGTAATTTCCGGAATGACTGACCAGGTGGCAGATGCAACGATCGGAGCTTCATTATCAAATGTCAACTGACCGGTATTCGCCTGAGCTTTATTATAAACATCGTCAAAAACATTTATCGTAAATCCGGCTGTTCCGTCAATTGGCTGGATGCCACTGACAGGAGCCTGCACCGTAAAAGTTGCTGCAAATACTCCGCTGCCCATGTCATTCAGAGTAGCAGAACCAAGTCCGCCGATCTGTCTGAGATCGAGCCATGGCATGGCAGTACTGTCAATGTTGGCCACCTGACAGCTTATTGAAATCTGATCTCCGACTTTTACATTTGTTCCGCCACCGCTTCGAACAAGTGCCGCAGCGGTGACAGTTGGTGGAAGATTGTCAATGTATATCGGCGGTGTGGTCATCTGCCAGACTTTATTTCCGGACTGATCAACTGCTGTAACGGTGAAAGTGCGGCCAGGCGTAATATTTTCGATGCTTCCCGAGGAAATTTGTGACCATCCTTCAAAAGACTGCTGATTTCCGGCTGAGCTCATCATTGGCATCGGATGAGACGCCAGCCCGCCAATAGTGCTTAAATCAACCGTCACATTGAGTATATCTTCTATGTTATTTGTAATTGTTGCAATAAAACGCAGATTATCAGAAATTGATGCAACGCTACCGTAGACAAACCGCTTATCAGGTGAATAGACAAAAGCCGCAGGCAAGTTGAAATCAGGCGGATCAAGATCTACTGGAACATAAACCCGTCTGGTTGCGGTGTTTCCTGCGTTATCACGTGCAAGAATATCAATAGGAAGCGCAGTTGATTTCAGCGTCTGTTTATTCAACGTTACTTCCAGGGTCCAGGTCGTGCCGGAAAGGGTCATATTTACAGGCGAACTCAACGGCGGATTAGAGCTGAGAAGATTGCTCTGCGAGGCTGTAAGAGTATCTCCATCGGCTGCTGCCAGAGTTGCAGTTATTCTTATTACATCGCCCGGTCGGGCAACTGCATTACCTGAAACAATCTGAACGCTTGCCGCATTAAACACAGGCAGAATAGTATCAATTGATACGGAAGGCGTGCGATATTCCTTCCATTGTGTGTACGGGTCTGTCAGAGTAACCACGAAATCGGTGGTGATATCGACATTTGCAGGTGCAGCAATACTATCTACGCGGAAGTTTCCGCCGCCATTGTGTGTCAACTGATAGTTTGATGCCATTCCAACTGGTGAAAGATTTACCTGGCAAGTTGTATTGGCCGGAGAACTCTGAAATTTGGTATCAGTTATTTCAAATCCGAATGTATCGCCCTGTGCAAGCGGTGAATTTGAAATCACACCGTTTTTCCTGAACTGCGCTCCGCCGGGAGCTGTAGGCATTGCATTGTCTACAAGAATGGTGTTTGTAGTTGCAGAAATTACGTCACCAACGCTGTTTCGTGCCTGTATTGTAAGCGAAATCTGGGAATTATTTATAGATCCTTCGGCAAGAGTGTGCTCTATTTTATAAAGGCTTCCAGATTCTTTATTCATCTGCTTGAGAGCTTCGCCGCCAAGCGGCGAAAGATCAACATACGGAGCAGGCGGATCAAAAGCAATGCCAGCATCATCAGTTGCAATACACTGAATTGTTACTTTTTCAGTAATATTTGCTGCCCCGACTCCAACAGCTTCAGTGTAGCTCAATGACGGAGTAGTAATTCTTGGAGCAGCAAAAACAGCAGAAGTGTTCAGCAGAAATAAAGCGAAAAGCAGAATACTCAGCCAGACCTGCTGTAACAAAGCCCTTTTCATTCCTGTTATCTCCCGTAAAGCAGAAACAATTTATGCAATCCTATTGATAATCGGCATATTTGAAAAAATTGTTTCCACTTTTTTCAGAAATATGATTAAGTGAACTTTCGAACATTTTAGATTGCCTCTTCATTTTTTATAATTGTTTATAACGAAAAAAAAGCCACACGGTTTAGAAATCTAAACCGTGTGGAAGAATGAAAATGAGATGGGTTATCAAAAGAGGCAGTCGACAACTCCGGACATAAGCAATAATTGCCATTTTCCTTGATTATTTGCAAATGGAAGCCTTAAAGATGATGCTTCAGATGGCTGTTTCTCATCTGTTATTAAAGGTTCAGCATTAAGGATTATCTGTTTCTCAGCATTTTGGGGGCTTTTTTCATTTCGTTCACTATTGGCATGGTGTAACCGTTTCTGAACCAGCTTGCGCTTTCCCAGGACGGATCAGTTCCGCCGCCTACTGAATTGCCGAGAATCCAGCTGCATTGAGCAAGGAAATAGCTTTCCGCATTGAGCATGTAGTTGTAATAATCCATGTTGAATTTACTGTGACGAAGATTCACAGATTCGTTTCCACCGGTCTGAAAACCGCCTTCTGTAGCAATAACAGGCAATCTTGTTCCAATTCTGTTTCGAATATATTGATCAACAAACTTGAACTTTTTGAAACAGTTGCTGTCATCTTCATAATCGACAGCCTGCCAGGTCTGGTTGTGAATCGATAACCAGCAGCGTTTCAGTAAAGCAAGGCGTCCACGTCTTTCGATTTGATTCATACATTCCTGGATAAATTCTATTTCAGTGCGTCCGTCTTCACCATTACCACACATCGGTGAAAATGCCGGGAATCCGCCATTCGCAAGAATCGTATCTGCTCCCTTGATCCAGAGATCAACAAACTTCGGAAGATCAATTGAGCCGCCTTCCCATTCACACTTCAGATTAGGCTCATTGTATATCTGGAAATAATAAACACCAAGATTTACATTATGTCTGACAACCTGTGCTACTTTTTCCCAATCAAGTGATACCGTTCTGGAATAAAGTCTCATAACCGGCATCATTCCGCGAGTTTTCATCTCTGTTATCAGGTAATCATTTGCATCACTGATCTCAGTGGCAATATTCAGAAAAACAATCCAGCGAATTCCCATCTGTTCGCACTCGGAAAGATATTTGTCTACAACCTGTCTTGATGAACCAAGTGTCGGAAACCAGTGAATTCCCCAGCCGTTATCATTCGATGGTCTCGGAAGATTTTCAATTGATCTCGGAGAATTTGGATTGGCCGGTCTTTCTGGGTTTTGCCCAGGCAGCTCGGTAGAAGGATTTGTGTTAACCGGCGGAAGTGCTGGTGTAGGTGTAGGTGTAGGTGTAGGTGTAGGAGTTGGAGTTGTCGGAGTAGGAGTTATCGGTGCAGGAACTGCTGCTGAGTTGTTATCTATCACTGGAATAACCGGAACATATACACCGCTTACTACAAGAATAACACGGGCCATGAATGTATATACAGAATTTTCCGTTGTCCATCTGAGCCATTTTTTAAGAACTTCGGCCGGTTCAGTAATTCCTGATGATGCTTTTACACTTTCAGCAATATCAGGACGGATTTCCAGGAACTTGACGGGAGAAATCCGGGAGATTATTCTCATTGCATCATAATATGCCAACCCACGTTCATGAGTTATTTCAAGCCATTTCATAAGAATCCAGACCTTATCTGTTTTCCCTGTCCAGTCACTCATGTTTTTCAGAACGTCTGGTCTTTTCCGGTAGAAAGCATCCAATTCAGCATTGATATCGTATGTTGATGCGCTACGAGATGATTTTGGAAAAAGATTATTCGTCGATATTTCTATTTTCCAGCCTGGGAATATGAAATCTGGATTTTTAAGCAATTGAGGATATTTTTCCCTGTTCAAATCAACAAGATCAGAAAAATTTAACAGACTTCCAAAATATTTTGCAGATATTTCTGCAAGTGTCTCGCCAGATTGGACAAGATGTACAATCTTTCCGGAAGGAACATTTGACGAAGAATTATCTATTACAGGAATCATACTCGTTTGATCAATGAAGGGTTGAACCTGATCGTCTCCAAACGGAGCAGAAATAAGCATTGAAGCAAATGTCAGATAAACCAATATAAACACGCCAATTTTTCTTATTTTCCGTTCCATAAGCCCACATCCTTCATATTTTATTTTTTACTTCTCTTCTAATATAGAAACGTATAATATTCTGATTTTGTTCCAGGAAAAAAAAACATCTGAATGATTTTGCATTTCACATACTATTGACGTTTTTTATTTGCAAAATACCGTACAGCTGAATCTTACCCAGAATTGTGTCAATTTGATTTAACCTGGAAGAGAAGTGGTTGATCTTCGAGAGACAATCGGACATTTTTTGTGAAAGTCTCTTCGTCTGCCCAATCGAAACGCGAATCATAAGTTATGGACTTTTTGAATTTATTATGGAATTGATTCAGATTCAGATTTGCAACTGCGAGAAGTCCTTTTATTTCAATTTTACATGGCTGTGAAAGTCTGAGTGTTCCTTTGAGGGCAATTAATGCTGCATCAACAGGGCTATCAGTTGAGATTACAATGTCACCGTTCAGCGAAACAAGCGAAACAGTGTGATCTCTGGCATCTGAGTTCTGTGGCTGAGCCTGTGGTCGGACAGAACTTTGAATTGTAATATCTGATTCTGCGATGATAACCACTCCGCCAATGGCAAGCTGATTGAATTCAGAAGTCCACGTAAATGGTCCTTTAATAAGGTATGAACCTGTCACCTGTTTCCCACGCTTTAAAAAATTTTCAAGAAACAGTTTAAATTCTGAGCTATTTAAAAAGCTTCTGGCAGATCTTGCAGAAACAAGGTCTTTAATATTTGGAAGAACCTGATTAAGTCCTCCATCATAAATACATTCATTATTGCGAAAGAATTTCTGCTGAATATCCAGAAGAAAATTTGCTGGTGAATCTGCCTGATAATTCAGGTTTCTGCCAAGTTTTGGAATATTGCCTGATTCAAAAACAGGCTTAAAATTCGCTCCTGAATTTTTGTCGAAGTAAAAAGCAATTCCTTCATTAACAGGCGCAATTACAGTTTTTGTCATTGCCTGCTCGAATCCGGAATATCCCTGGCATGTGTCGCGATATGCCTGTGCTACATTCCGTCCCATGCCAGGCACTCCCATGCTGCTTTTAGAGTAGTCCTCCGGGGCAACGTATGGAATAAGAGCAACGCTGCTGGTTTTTCCATCCTTGGGAACAGGGCGGAATCCCTGTTCAAGATTATAATGGCGATACGCTTTCCCGAATATCAGATTTGGACTTGGTTCAGACGCTGTTCCCATAAGTTTAAGACACGAAATCCCGAAATCATTATCCGGTGATTTCGCAAGAATATATTTCCTGATTTTTTCTTTACCTTCTTTGTGCGTCGGACCAATAAAAGCAACAGTCTGAAAGTCTTTCCACAATGATATTCCATTGTTAGTCTGTCCCAGCCTTGGAGAACCCTGTTCAATGGGAAAGAAATACGCCTGAGTTCCCGTCATCAGGAACCCATCCCCATATTCCCCGGCAGGCTGAGCAACGCCTGCAGTCCAGAATTCAGGTTTTGTACCAAATGGAACCCCGAGATATACCCAGCCCTGGGAATTAAAAAAAGTCGCTGTTTCGTTACGGGTCTTGTTTTTATCAGTTATTGTATTGCCGCCATTAACAACTAAGGGAAAAATAGTGTCATTTGTTTGAAACACCGGAGGAAAGGGCGAATATTTCTGATTAACAGGAAGAGGAGCAAGCGATTCAGAGAGAGGGTTAAGATTTCCATCACCTTTAACAACAGATAGTACAAATCTTCCAATAACAGGTGTCGTCAGGTTTATTGATCTTGCCTCGAAAGTTGTCATTACTCTTCTTTCTGTTCCATAATATTCAGATTTTGAATCAATGACAAATCTTCCACGGGTTTCCGAAAAAGGCTCGCAAACTCCTGGAATTATCGTTCCTTCGAGAAGCGGAGCCGGATTTTTCAACTTGATATTCACCCGGAGTTTAAGTTTAGGCGCATAATCGCTCAACATAGAATTAACAGGCATGTTGCTCAGGTTGAGATCAATCGAGGAAAGGTTGTTCTTGAGTTGCGCTCTGCTGTTAAAAAAAGCATCAAAAAAGGTTTTCAGTACAACCGGAACACGATCTTTTTTCGGATATGTAAGAGGGTCAGTACTGTTTATGAAATCTGCTGTTTTCTGAACCAGCATGCATGCTTCCCTGGCACCGAACTCTGCTGCTACGAATGCAACTTCAGCATTGCTCAGAAACCTGGTCTGAGACATCTGGTGGCGTGAAAATGAATGAAGATAAAAAGCGACGATAGCAATAAAAAAAAGGAAACCCATTACAAGAAATAAAGCCATTCCCCCTCTTGAGGGAAATCCTTTTTCTTTTGTTTTGTGCATACCTGATGCATGTCTCCTTAATATGCACAATTCCAGCAACAGGTGTTAATCGTGAGATTTGGAATCTTGTGAGGTTTCACCTTGCCCGGGCAGCGAGTTGAAAATGTTTTCAGGATCAGCAACTTCTGAAGTTCCGGTAATACATTCACTCCCGACTCCAGTTCCTGTGTCAGCATCTGTTTCAAGACCTGTGTCAAGGGCTGTTTCAAGCTCTGTACCAGATGAAATGTGCGTTTCTCCTGAACTTTCATGTAAAGTTCCTGTTGATGAACTTGTAAACACATCAGTTAATACATTCAAACCTGTATCTGAACGAACACCTGAATGAGCCTCTGAAGCTGTTTTCGTGATTGGCTGACTGACTGTTGCAGATTTAACAGCAGTTCCGATACCACTCTTAACATCTATTACATCACCGGCTTTCATTGTAAATGAATAGCCATCAATTATTCTTTCAGCAACAACAACTCCCTCAATGAGAGTTATTTTTCCTGAGCCTGAAGCGATCTGAAAATTAACCGTAGTTCCTATTATTCCAAGAACAACTGTTGTCGTTCTTATTTTTATCACATTTGTTCCACGTTTGAAGACAGCGGTAAAATTTCCTTCTTTCACATCAAAACCGTTTTTAGCAAGAACAATATTTGCCTGTCCGTTAATGTTTATCTTTCCGCCATCGGGATATTCCAGAATTGCTTTTTCCGAACAATTGATGGCTTTTCCAGGGACTGCCGGAATTAAATTTACGAATATCTGCTGCTTTACAGGAGGTTGAATTGCCGAATCAGATTTTCCAGGATTTTCGGGAAGACGTGAACCTGTCAGATAGTAAGCTGCTCCGATTGCCAGAATAATAACAGTCGATATTACGATAATAATATTCTTTGATGAGGGTGGATTTTCTGTGAAAGTTGCCTGTCTGGAAATTTTCTGGAAAAGAATTGCCTTTGCTTCAGCCATTTCTTTCTGAGAAGGCTCAAAACGGCTTGCCTGCTTCTTCAACTGGCCAACAAATGAAAGATGACCCATGCAGTCAGGGCAGCTCTCGGCGTGTTTCCTGAGTTCCAAAGGAAGTTCGGAAACAGACCTGGCATCGTTTTTCTCAAAGAAATCAGTTATTTTTGTGCATATCATTGTTGATTTCCTTTTCCCTGAGTGATTTCAGAGTAAAACATACGACTTTTCTCAGTTTACCCTCTGGAAGACCTGTGATTTCAGATATTTCCTGGTAAGACAGTTCTTCAACAAACTTCAGACTCAAAATTTCTCTCTGCAGCGGATTCAGAGACATAAACAAATCATCGGAAAAATCAAAATTGTCAGGCACACGCTGACAGTTAGAAAGACACGAATCAATAACCGAAAGCTCAGTAGCGGTTTCCGGATGTTTCTTACGCAAGTGGTCAATTGTAGTACGCCGGGCAATTGTCAGTATCCAGGCTTTAAAACCTCCTGAAGCTTTATAGGATCTCAATCCACCATGAACCTTCAGAAATACTTCCTGCGCTATATCCCTGGCTTCTTCCTTAATATTAATCATACAGGATATATAACGAACGATACCCGAATAGTACTTGTCGAATATTAACTCGAAAGCTTTTCCAGAACCTTTCTGGAATTCTTCAACAACCTTTTCGTCTGACTGATTTGAAATTCTGCAGTTTTCTGTCATAGGTTGCTCTTAATAATAGATACGTAAAAAAAATCTGTTTTGTTCCATATTTTTTTTAATTTATTTTCAGATTGCAAATAAAATCATGCCCGAACCGGAAGCCCTCCAATTTATGTCCATCTTTTTCTTAAATAACATTTTAAAGACTTCTGATCATATTATCAGAATTACTATTAAAACTACAAGAATTTCAAAATGGGAAAATTCTTTTTTCTCCCTGAAAATGATCGGCACGATAATATTCATCGATTTCATGGGTTTATACCGAAAATTTTATCATCGAGCCAAAAATTGCTGCCCGGGCTTGCCACAAGGTGATATGCTAAAATTCCGATAAAATTTCTGGAACAAATGCATTCTTTTTTTCGATTCTATTATTACAGCATGTTTGATAATTAATTTCTGACATGCGATCTGGAATAGCAGTATTTATTTTATTACCCTGCGAAAAAATCGGTCATACAGGAGGAAAGTCTATGAAGCAACACATCTTAATCGGAATGTTCCTGATTTTTTCCTTTGTCTCCCAAAACGTCCGGGGAGAAGACCCTTTCAAAACCCTTGAAGAACATGATGTGGATATCAATGACAACATCTCCGGCAATAATGATTCCTCGCAATGCCATATTCAGGATATTGCCAATCAGTTTCGCATAAATTACATCAGATCACTTTATAAAGAAATCCTGGGACGTGAGCCCGACCCGCATGGTCTGGACACCTGGTTAACGGGCCTGCAGACAGGCGCCCATACATTGGAAAGCGTGCGAGACGGCATTCTCAACTCTCATGAAAAAATGATAGGCGACTGGTATCGCGAGCTTCTCGGTCGAAATCCAGACCGCGAAGGCATAGAGACATGGCTTGAAGCCATCCGAGCTGGTGAACATTCCCTTGAAAGCGTTCGCCAGGCAATTATCGATTCAGAAGAATATCGCGGACAAAGCAATGGATCAACCGTATCAACAGCATCAACAAATTCCGGAGAATCCCCGGTCAAGGTTGCAGGAGATGGAAGTTCTCAACAAAGCATCGTAAAAGCTGCACAAACGCTGGTCAACCAATATAGCAGCAGTGGTTCATTCCCCTACGCCCCGGCAACTCAGGGCGGCTTGCTGGGTTGTGCACAGGTGGCAACAACAGCTCTGAAAAATGCCGGCATTCAGATAGACATTGATCTTGCGGTTTTATCTACCATACCGAAACTGAAAGAGCTTGGCTGGAGCGAAGTGACTGTTCCCCCTTACCAGGGCGGTGATGTAATTACATGGGCGACCTATGACACCAGCGGAGACGGATGTGATGATCCTGATACACACATCGGTATCATCATGCAGAACGGCAACAGTGTTCAGGCCATGAGTAACGATTCCTATGCCAGACGCCCGTCTATTCACTCTGCGACAGCGTTTCCGGTCAGCAGAGTCCTTCGAAAGGTTTGAGAAAAATGAACAAGCAACATTCCACATTGATTTTGAAAACCGCTGTTTTCACAGCACTGATTATGCTTTTATTTTTGTTGCCGCCAGTCAATGCGGACTTCGTTGCCAGCTACGGCAGTGACCCTGGCAAGGTGGCATTCGTGAATCAGAAAAGTCACCCCGGCTTGCAGATTCCGATTCCCTATGGACCTCGTGCATTCAGAATAATAGGAGAAGACTGCTGGATTATTGATTCCGTCGGAGGAAAGCTTCTCCGGTTTAATAAGACTTCTGGATTTGTCAGTGAACACCGAATTCTTGACAACCCCGAAGAGATGATTTTCGAAGATATTAGTCCAATTATAGCTTCTGACAGCACAATTTCCGGCTGGTGGACAATAGACCTCAAGTCATCTTCGCTTTTGCAGCTTGATTCTTCAGGAAAAATTGTACGTCGTATTAAATCACCCGAATTCAAGCAACCCTTTCGGGTTGAGCTGGGACAATCAAACGAGGTCTTTTTAGCAGACAAAGGTGCAGGAACAATTTTTCAGATCAATTCTACTGATGGAAGCGTGATTAAAAAGACAAAATGGGAATGGAGCGGCTTTGATGTAGGTGACAAAACCGGCACGCTCTATCAAATTATGTTTTCTTCAAAAGAGCAGGCATCGATTCTGGTCGGAACAACTTCACAAATGAAGCAGACTGTCCGAATCAAACTTTCCTTACCATTGCATTACAATCCTGAACTTCAATGGGTCGATGAAGACCGCCAGGAATGTGTATTGACTTACATAAACCACGCTCCGGGTCACCCGAATCACAAACGTACAGTTGCTGTACGCGTGGCTTTTGATGGCCGTATCAAGGGGTCTGCCCCGATCAATATGCCAAATCATCTGAACCGATTCCTTGATCGCGGAAACGGAAAACCGTATGTTGCATCCGCCAACTACGCTGAATCACCCATGGGAAACTTGTGCATCAAACGCTTTTTCCTGCCCTGAACTGTTAATTTTGCCAGATTATTTAGTTCTGGAATAGATTCTAAAGAGAATACCGCAACTGCATTCCTGAAAAATGGCCAGCAAGAAGAAATGGAAAACACAATAAGTGCCAGAACAACAAAAAACTTTGAGTTGACTTATTAATGAAACGAAAGTTAAAATAGTTCAAGTGCAGACAATATCAGGGTTGGAAATGAATTGAAAAGGTCATGAGAATACTTTATTTTTTTTCTGTTAGAACCAGAGGGGTTTCAGTAGTTGAGGTTCTTGTTTCGGTTACGATTGTTGTCATCATTATTTCAATGACTGCTGATTTGTTGCGCTCAACAAGAACCGATGAGGCAATTCAGGGGCGAAGAAACAGATTCATTTTATCTGCGGAAACATTGATTGAATCACTCAAACAAGATCTCAGATCTGCAAAGAAAGTTATTGTCTCATCTGACTCCCTTGAAGTTGAAAAGATTACCGGAACAAACGATTCCGGAGAGCATGTAATAGAGAAAGTATCGTACAAAATCAACGAAAAGGGATTTTATGAAAAACGTCTAAATCAGGAAAAAAATCGCGTCCTGACCGAAAGGGATAAGAAAAGTGATGAAAAACTGACTGGCACTTTTTCAGTTGCTGACATTAAGAAAACTGACAACATTGCACGAGGATACTTTTCAGTTTCATTAACAATTTTGAGTGAGACCGGCTTTCCCAAGCCCGGACTTTCGGCATCCATGTCAATTAGAATTCAGACTAATGACATTCTGCAAGCAAGTACAACAAGTAATCCATAAAATAATCTGTCAATTCTGGAACAAAATGATTTTTTTTCTCGTTTATAACAGCAGGAAACTCAACTTTTCGAAGGAAATTTTAAACAGACGCATTGAGGACCTTAAAGAATGAAAAAGGGAATTACTCTTCTGGAAATAGTTATTGCCCTGCTTATTCTTTCACTTGGAATATTACCAATTTTTGATCTCTTGTCACAGTCCCGTCGGGTAATATCCAAGTCGGCGACAGAACTGAAATCAATGTCCCTGGCACTTTCAACTGTTGAAGCTGTAAAGTGTCTTCCGGAAGAAAAATTTAAGCTGCTTCCATTGACAGAAATACAAGAACAGGATTTAAAAAAATATGGAATTGAACAGCCATCTTCTGATCAAAACCTTTCCAGAAAACTGCGTTTAAGCTATGCAAACAATCCGAACCTTCCCGCTGAAAGATTTTCTAATCCGTGGGGAAAGGTCTATGAAATCGCGGTTGAGGTAGTAATAAAGAGGCAGAGTGAAAATAGGTCTGTTCTTACCATAAAAGCGTATTACAACCCTGATCAGGAATTATAGAAGAGTAAAGGAGATTAATATGTTGCTGTCAGCCACACGAAATGGCAGGTGGTTTTGCAGAATAGTAGTCATTTCCTGTCTCGCCTTTTTACCTTTCTCTATTACATCAAAAGCACAAAATGCTTCAGGAGTAATAGTAACGATCGGCTTCAGCTCCATTGGTACAATCTCAGAGATTATTTCCACTCCATACGATGGCAGAAACAACAAAGACAGGAACTGGATTTACGAATGGCTCGAAAATGGGCAAAGAGTTTTGCCTCAACGCTCAGCAATAAACCAGTCTTCTGAAGCCCGGCCTTCCGCGAATCATGTAAATTCTGAAGTTTTTGCAAATATCCCTACAACCGCACAGCCAGCTGACACCGGAACCGAAGTTTCAGCCGGGCATCTTCTTTTTTCAATGGACATTGACGCAGCAAAAGTATGGCAGAAATCGGGATTCAATCTTGTCCGGGGGAAAAAATATCTTGTTGAAGTATCTGGTAAATGGTCCATGCATCTTCAGGAACGCTGGTGTGACGGAAACGGAATATTTAGTGATTCGCCATTGAGCGCTTACGCCTCAACTCTTCCCGGTCATCCATCGCCTTACTGTCCTCTTCCTGACGGCCTTGCAGGGGTTCTTGCCGGAAGAATAGGAAACACGGGACAACCATTTCCAATTGGAACGGGGAAAAGACTTACAGCTCAAGACAGCGGAGAAATGGAATTCATGGCCAACGACATATACGATAACTCGTCTCAGGGCCAGCCATGCCAATATTGCGGTGATCCTCAAGGTCACATCTGGAATAATTCAGGGACGTTAAAAGTAAGCGTTTCTGAGGATTCTGATTGACATTGTACTTAATGTGTCCGATATAACTTCTGGAGAATTGGAATTTATGGTTTCGATGAAAAAGGGAATAAGTCTTCTTGAAACAATCGTTGTTGCGGCAATTCTTGTTGTTCTTGCTTATCAGGTCTTTTTTTACCTCAGGTCATCATCGGTTCAAGGCGAAAAGCAGGACAAAGCAGCAAAAGGATGGCATACATACTGCAGATTTGTCGAAGCCCTGAGAATGGATCTCGCCAAAGCTACAAAAATTCAGGTAATAGATGAAAAAACACTTGAGCTGGAAATCGCTCAGATGACACCCGATTTGATAAAGACCTTTACAAAAATCACCTGGCGTCAGGACAACAAGACAAAGATTGTACGAAATGGCGACCCTGGTAATTTTATGAGTTTTGATTTTTCAGAGTCCCTGCTGAAAAACGAAAGCATTTTCTGCAAATTCTCCCGATGAATAATTAGTAATGAATAGCAATCTGACTTCATAAAAGACTGTAGCAATGTTGCTGAGCAGAGATAAAAAAAACACGATTTTCTCTCTTTTTTCTCTGTGCCTCTGCGTTTCTGCGTGAAATATATCTTTTCTTCAGTAACGTTATACAGCATCCTTCAGGATAGATTAAATGTTATTCTTCAATTGAAATTGGCGTATAGTAAGTAAACGGAATTGAATATTTTTTCAGCATTCCGGGAATTTCTCCCTGTGCATGAGAAGGAAGTATTACTCTTTCAATTTCATTTCTCAAAACGTATGTCTTTATCTTTAATTCAATGTAGCCTATTCCAAGATGGAACAAAAACTGATGCCATTTTTCTTTTGGAGTATCATTAATAAGTTTGTGTTCTGCTTCCGAAAGCTTTCTGAACCTTAAAATTGCTCTCAGAGTAAGAACTTCATAATAATGATGCGGGTGAATAACCTCTTTTAAAACATTCTGCTTATGTACATCGAGCTGCGCTCCCGGGAAAAAATTCACAACCCGCCACGCTGAAAAGCGTGTTCCCCAGGATCGGTGAAGTATAGAGTCAGGTTTTAGAACAACTGCAACATCGCCATAATTGCTCTTTCCGGCATCAAAAGTATATGCGGCAAAAATATAATCATATCCGCCAAATATCTGATTTTCTATTTCAGGAGTAATGGGATCTGCCTTCATGTTACATAGCTGAACAAGGCGGCTGGACATCAAAGCTCCATCTTTTAATGTCCAGAAAAGTCTTCCCGGAGACATTCTGACCACGATCCTGTGCTGAAGAGAGTTTAATTTATCAACAAAGTCTTTTTCAAGGGGTGAAATGGCTCCGACTTCCCTGCGAAGTCTTTCAAGATTTATCCTGCTCACTTCTTTGATTGATTTCCCTGATACATCCTCAATCTGATGATAAAAAGAAGTCTTATTTTTCCTGACATAATTTTCAATTTTATTAACAAAGTCTTTCCTGGCAATAATTTTTCGAAAGAAATCCTGTTTCGCCAGTGATGAATCTATGCTGCCATACTTATACGGAAAGTCAGTAATAAGAATTGCTGCACCTATTTCAGTTCCTGCTTTCAGAGATAATTCCGCCAGGTGCCCTGCTTCCATATCTATCGAACAGCAGCCTCTTAACTGCATTTTAGCAATCTCACCCGGCGATTCAAACATTGGAGAATCAATGCTGATATGACTCCCTGCGTCGTCAGACGCGGTAAGGATATTCTTTGTTCTGCACCCATTGGGAGATTCTAATGTTGTCGGGTAATACATGCTGTAAGGTTCTCTCGGAACAAGTGAACCACCTGAACCGCCAAAAAATATACTGCGAACCGGATATTTTGAAATCAGCTTTTCAAGCTGAAATCGAAGAGATTCTCCGTAATAATCAACATCTCCTGATAAAACGCCAACAGATTGTCCTTCAGGAAACTTATAAACTGAAATTTCCCACTTTTCCGGATCATTTTTGTTCTGAACAACTGAATTTTGAAGGTATTTTCCCCATGAAGACTTGAATTCATCAGAATATCCAATAACAATTGAATTAATATTCCTGAAAATATCTGAATTTTTCTCTGCAAAATCGATAAGTTGAGAATAGCTCTTTTCAAGTTGCTCAGAATCAATATGTTCAAATATTTTATAATGAAAATTGTTATTAAATCTAAATCGACTTATCAGCAGACCAAAATGAATAAGATAGGCGCGACTGTCAAAGTCAGATAGCAAGAGTATTTTTCTACCTTCATTCTGAAAAAGTACACTGATTTCTTTACCATAAGAAGAAAGTGGAATAATAAAGCGTGTAACAGAGGCAATTCCCGAAAAAGCGGGAATTACTTTCTCTTTAGGAAGATTTGTCAGAAAAACCATGTCTTCAGAAGAAAACTCCTTAAGCAATTCTTTAAGAGGACCGAGTCTCGAATCAACGTATTCTTCAACTTCATTCCAGGCAACAGAATATGTAAATGAGTTAAAATTTTCGATCTCACTTGAAAATGAAGCTGATATATCACATCCTGGCTTTTTTTCTGTTGAAAAGTCAGAAAAAGGAAACTCTTCAGATAACAATCGCTCATCAAGGCGCAGAAACTTTCTGGTTAAGTCAAAAGCTGTACTTATTATTTCCGGTGAAATTTGAAGTTTGGAAGATGACGCACACTCATTCTGGACAATTCTTTCTACAAAATCCGATATTTTTCTAAGAGAGTAAGAATCAGAAAGCTTTTCAATCTGAATTTCAGAAACACGGCTGGCAATTAGTGGCTGCTTCATTTCCTGAAGAGTAATTTCAACTGATCTCAGAATAGTTTTTGCGATTTCCCGCAGTAAACTTTTTCGAAGAGACTCTCCTGCGAGATTTGTTGAATGGACTTTCTCCGGCTGAAATGCAAGGCAAAAAACATCCAGAGAAAAAAGAAATGCAATAAGTACAAATATAGTTATATTCTTTTTCATTTTTTAATTCCTTACTTCAGCTGAATTCACACCGATTTATGGTTTACGATATTAAGACATTGGTTTTAGAATCATACGGGTGACCTGGCCAAATGGCCCTGAGCGATTTTCCAGAAGAATAGACATGCCAGCCCGTGAAAAACAATCCCTCCACTGTCTGGAAGTCAAATATCGGCAGCCTCCATCAACATTGCGCCAGTAAAGGTCTTGTACACATCTTGCCAGACCTCGTTCAGAACGTACATGGTCGAAAATAATCAGATGCGATCTGGTAACTCTTGCCAATTCACCAAGAAGTTTAAAAGGATTTCCGGGAACGTGGTGCAGAACGAATAAAGCTAAAACCGTATCAAACGAACGATCAGGAAATGGCAGTTTATCAAGTGAAGCTTGAGCAAATGTCAGATTTGTCTCTGGATTTTCTTTCCGGACATTCGCCAGAAAGGGAATAAAAGAGTCGATTCCAACAAACTCGGCAGCCTCACTCGGCTCAAAAGACAGATGTTTCTGACGATAGCTGGGGCCGCATCCAACATCAAGCACCTGACGGCGGGCAATATACGGCTTCAGATCAATCTGAGCAGGTTGCTCCAGGAATGTTCGCAAATGTGAAAGTAAAGGATATGAAAAAAAATCGCTCAGAATGCGGCTCATTCCGGTCTGACCAGACGTTTCATCAAAGCTGCCCATTACCGGAATTCCAGATTTCTGAGTTACAGTAAAATCACACGCTGTGCACCTGTTCCCAGCATTAATACCAGAACCGATGAAAGAGCAATTGCAGACAGGACAACGCCAGATAACCTGTTTGCTGATTTCTGTGCTTTCAATCATCTTTTACCTTCATTAATAACATTTGACAAACCTTGCCATTTTAATCCCATAACAAGACACACAAGAATAAGTTGCACAGGAATTATCTGATTTGGCGTCTCTTTGAAATAAGATCAATATCTTGTAACCAATAATACGAATATGCGAACAAAAGTGCAAGAATTTTCCTTTAAAAAATTTCCGAACCACAAAAGAGTTCTCTCTCCAGGTATTCCCTTTTAGGAAGTTTATTCATACTTTTTTCAACAGAATTGCTTAAACGTCAAAATTAATAGAATTTCGCAACAAATCGTTGTAATTGTTTCGTATTGTGATATATAGAATAGTAAGATTACAGAAAGGGATTAAAAAGATGCTTAACAAGAGAATAATACGTATATTTGCTTTTTTTATTCTGTTGGGAATCATATCGATAAATCTGAGCGGCTGTTCTGGAACAGATACGCTGCAACAAGTTATTGGAGGCATTGGCGACACACTGAAAAGCCTGGGAACAGGAATTTGGAACGGCCTTACTGGGCTTGGAAAGCTGCTTATAGGCGGTCTTGACGCTATATGGGGAGGAGTAAAAAGTGGTTTCAGCTGGATTTCAGGTTTTTTCAGCCAGGCATCGCAACCTGCCCAGAATAATCCTGATACCGGAAGCGGTGTAGTTGGAACAAACCCTTATAATACTCCTGCAGTAAATACTACTTCCGTTTCAAATCCAGGGACAACATCAAACACGATACCCGACTCACCAAGAACTGACCTTAATCCAAATTCCGAGGAACTTGCAGGTTATCCACCCGAAGGCAATAATGTTAATCAATGAAGAATGGCATCTATCAGGTTGAATCTCTGACAATTTAGGGTTAATATCGTTATAATGGCAACCAAAAATCTTTTAGAGAAATATAGAATAACAGATCGCCGCAAACAGGGAATTGCAATGCTATTTGCCCTGCTTGCGGTTGTTTCGCTTGGAATAATTGTCTTCTGGTACAATAAGTTTTCAATGCAGCTTCAGTTTCAGGCATACCGTGAAGAACAGCTCTCAATGCTTCGACAGGTTGCTAATTCCGCTGCCGAAGAAGCAATATGCCAGCTGCAGAAACTTACTGTCAGGGGAAATATCTCAGCACCTCCCAATAAATATTATGATTGGGCAATCAAGCGAAATGGTTCTGTTGATATTCCCATTACCGAAACTGAAAAAATTGCATCGCCCTATCTTAAAACCGGGCAATCACTTGAGTTAAAAGCCACAGCCAGACACGTTTTATTCAGAGACACCGATAATGCCGGAAAGCTTTATCTAAAATATACAGCACCTGACGGTTCATTGTTTCAGGAAGGTGTTGGAACTTATCAGCTTGAAGTCAGAGCCAGAATTCTTGGTGGTTATCTGGCGAAGAAACCATCTTGTACAATAATTCGACATCATGATTTAAAAATAGTATCAATGGTCAGTCCACGCGACTCGAACGACAGACGAACGTTTTATGCAGCTAATTTTCCACTCGATTACGCTCTACTTGTACGAAATGCATATAGTGAAAGAATAAATTCTCCGGACAACATTAACAGAGAAGTTCGGATTATCATTAAACAGTCTCACATCGGAAAAAAGCGCAGAGGAAAAGTTTACCTCGGAGAAACTGCCAGTTCAGGCAATTATCTTTCAATAAACACTAATGAACACACAAAAGCCATTGTACCATATCTTCCGCCGCAGATAATTCACAAAATAGAGCTGGATGAGTGTTCAAAACTCAGCTACCGCATCAGTCAAGATGAAAATAATCTGAAAGGTCTGGTTGGAATTTTCGAGCGTCAGAATGAGCCTGCAGAAAAAAATATTTCTTCATCAACTACCGATGCAATCTTAAACACAGAATTTCTTGCACGCGGTTATGTCGCAAGAGCAACTGTACCAGATCAAAGCAATTTTATTCCCGGCCTTGACATATTGGGCCGCGAGCATAATTTTCTATCTGATCCGGATAATTCAAAAGAAATTATAGAGGGAGATCTCCGACAGCGTTTTTTCTCATTTGTACATTTTTATTTCGACGCAAGCAACTGCACAACAGCTACAAATGATCAAAAAGCGCAACTTGCAACCTATGCAAATCGTTTCCCATGTGTTCCTGTTTGTCCTGTTCCAAACATTGATGCTGAAGCGGAATACTTTTTTAATGGACTTGATGAAATCGAATCAGATAAACCTTCTGGAGTTTCCTCTCTGATTTCAGATTTCTGTGAAGAGTACCCATATCAGGCAAATTTGTCAGGACTCTTTCCACCTTCCCTGAAGATCGTTTACCCTTCTTTTTTTTCTGTTAACAATACTCCGATTAACTCAACAGAAAATACCACAGCAAAATGTTTTCGGCCTTATAATCATTTTAATCTTTTCAATCTTTTTGCTGAGAACATGGATGAAGCAATACGCCTGGGAATTTATGATCCAGTTAATGGAATACTCAATCTGAGCGGTATTGTGTTGATTAATGACGCTGTCACACTTGGAAGCCCAAGGATAAAATCGCTTACCATTCATGGGCAGGGCGTTCTTATTTGTGCAAATGGAGAAATAAAAATCCTTTCCGGAATAAAAAAACGACAGAACTCTGATGATTTATGCGTGCTGGTAGCACGTGAAGGAGCAATTTCAGTTCATACATCAGAATTAATCGAAGCATCGTTGATTTCAGTAATCAACGAATCGAAAAAACCTTCAAATCTTACGAACAGAATGCAAGGTAGAATAATAGCGAAAAGACCGTTAAATCTTAAAGGAGCGGTCGTCGTAGATATCCTGAAAACAAAGGACTGGGAAGTCGGAGAACATTACCTGGAGTATGATGAATATTTAAAACAATTAAGCGAACCGGTTTTTTGTGTAAATTACTCGCCGCGTATATCCTTTGAACGTATTTCAGAATCTGACTATTAATGGTAGAATTGGTATCGTATTTATTGGGAATTATGAAAATTATTCAATGAAAAGAAATTTTTCGGAAAAAACTCGCGGGGTAACGATTGTTGAACTGGTTTTTGCTACAACAATCTTTATCCTTCTGATGCATCCAGTTTTACTAATACTGAAATCAGGCATGCAATCTTCATTTCATGGAATGCTTCATTTGGAAACAATGAGTGAAGCGAGACGCATTCTTAAACAGGTTCACAATGATCTAAAACTGCTATCTTATAACATTAAGCCTGATGAAGCGATTGTTATTGACCCACAAAAGCAGGTCAGATGGTCGTCAGCGGCATCATTTCCTACTGTTTCATACACATTTAACACTTTTCCTTCAAAAGGTGAGATTTCTCAAATCGCACCCGTATCTACGGTCGGTCTGGCCAATATTTACACGAGCCAGGTGACTTATTCCGTTGTTCCAGATACTAACCCTGCAAAACCTTTCTTCAAACTGATAAGGAAGGAAAGATTTCCAGTCGGTTCGACAATGGCAAATGAGTATCCCGGAGGAGTCTGGGAAAATGTTCTAAGTAAAAAGATAAACACTTTTCAGATAAGACTTATTTCATTTGAAGATCATGAAAAAAACAAACAATACTTTTTTCTGGTAAATCTCCAGCTTGTCGATAGCCTGAAAGATAGCCTACCTTCTGTCGTTACGCCAGGAACCGCTCTTAACAGCAGACAATCAGGCATTGTACTTGCAGATTTTCACGATGTGGTTTATTCTGATGCAATTACGCTTTTTTCGCAGAATCACAGAAAAATACGTAACTGGTACACAAACATATCCGGACTTCCGCTTCCTGCAGGAGTTGATTTAAAAGAATAAATAAAATGAGCTCTCTCATCGCGTGCAAACCTTCAGAGAGAGCTCAATAAGAGGAAAAGAATTATTTCACTTTTGAATACTTAGCCTTCAGTTCAGAATAGATAGTATCTTTTAATTGATCAGGTGTCGTAATTTTAGCAACCGCTTCGTCTCCCAATCTACTTCTTAACTGCTCAATATAGAGACTTCTAAGGCTTACATGCTTACCATTTGATTCAATAATTCCATCAGGTTCACCTTCAACCATTGGTCGGCCCCTCTTTGCTATGGTACCGACAGAGTAATTCATTGCCAACGGAGGCGCTTCCAAGACCATTGTTTCAGCTTCGCAATTCCAGCATAATACTTGTGCACCGGCCCATCCATGACCACTACCAGACTTCCCTCTATTTCGGGCATTCACCTCACGGGACTTTACATTATCAAACAAAAGTCCTGCAGCCCAGCGATGATGTGGACCAGTATCAGCATGAGCGTTTTCAGAAAAACAATCAAGAAACACATTCGGTCCATTTGTATTAGAGCCTGTAACAAAGTCATGCCTTCCCTCTCTTGCATAACATCTCTGAACCAGGTTACAGGAGCTTCCGCCATTGATACCAAATGAATATCTTCGCATCCCTGTGATTTCTGAAATCGGATCAAGCTGGGCACAATCCTGAACAGTATTAAATTTGCAATTCATATCAATTGTTACACAGCTATAGGCAAAATGAAGAGCAACAACATCTCTCACCCAGGAATTTTCAACACCATCAAACAGAATTGCTGACCAGGAGTGTTTTTCATCAGTATTACCATTAAAGATAGTATCAAACTGGATATCCGCAACGCCACAGTCTTGTACAACACCAGATTTACTGAGCTTGGCAACATACCCACCGCCGTGCGCTTTGTATATGGAATCAATAATCGGAATGTCAATAGTAATAGAATTTCCTTCTACTGCAGTAATCTTTCTATCATTTTCCTGGATATATCGATTCGGTTCCCATTTGTATATGGCCATTCCCAGAGTTCTTATCCATGAATCATTGGGAGTTTTAACGACATAAACATCATCTCCAACTTTAAATCCTGACGCATCATCTACGGTAATTTTATTTGTACCAACCGGAACAAGGTCATCGGTTATCTGAGCATGTTTTTTATCTGTATTTGCCTTATAGTTGCCTTTTATCAGAAGAAGAGGATCAACAGTTTTGTAATTGGCAAGCAAAGTTGTACCACCTTCAAAAGCTCCTTCACCTATAAGAACAACTCCGCTCGAAGAAATTCTTAAGGGCTTGTTCAAGGTATATTTTCCTTTTTTCAATAAAATTACGCCCTTTATTCCGTCTGCGCCTTCACTTCTTTTACTTACTTCATCAATAACACTCTGAATTTTTTCTGAATCATTCCCTGACGGCGCCACCTCATCTGTTTTAACGACCTTGGGAAGATCCACTCCTCCTCCTTTGTATCCGGCAAAAGAAAAGTCTGGTACAACATTCACTTCTCGTGTATCTTCTCTATTTTTATATCGCCCGTATGTCAGTTTTCCGTTCGAAAGTTTTACAAGGCTTTCCTGTGATGTACTACTATTGTCAAAGTTTGAATTGCTGCTGGTATTACTTGTGTTACTTGCATTACTTGCATTACTTGCATTACTGGCATTGCTGTTATCATTTGATGGATCAGAATTTTCCGGATTCGTACCGCCGGAATTATTTTCACTGCCTTTGGAAGAACGCTTTTTAACCAGCATAAAACTCGTTTTATTATTCATATTTATGCCATTTATGTCTTTGAGACTTGGGGAACTTTTTGTAAGAGTAACCTCATTGTTCTTCTTTTCTGAATTCTCTTTATTAAATAACTTTACTTCATATCCCGATTTGATAAAAATAGACGAAGCTCTGTTGTTAACCCAATCATCCGATAAGTCGTATTCGCCTTCGTTGAATCCAACGAACTTTCCTTCATAATTTTTATGTTGGTACAAATATACCGGATAGCCCTTTTTTGCGTAGGATACTGAGGAAAAAAGGTTGAATACTGTCAGAGTAAAGAGAAGCACTAAGATCTTCGAACGTTTCATACCAGGCCTCCTTGGATTCGTTTTATTTATAAACTCAATCACCTTACGTAACACAGATTACATTATGTTGCATTATGCAAAAATAAATTACATTTCCGTACATCAGGGATTTTTTGCATCTGGAGTCATCCAGTTTCCCGACATGATTATCATACATATCATCTTGATTGTATTTTCAAAATATTGTTCGTTATCAAGAGATTGCTCTACAGTTTTTTTCCAAATTTTATCCAACCATTCCTGATCATTGCCAGACATGGCGCTGACTCCGATTGGAGCAAGAAAAGCCATTGAAAGATAATCTGACTTAGGAAGCGCTTCGCCTGAGAGAGCATAACCAGATTTCAGCTTTTCAGGATTTCCCTGAGTACTCCGCTTAAAAAATTCATTCATTTTGTCCAGTATTGCTTTTGCTTTCTGAGAACCACTGACAAGATAACCGGTTCCAATGCGCCATGGAACGCGACATGAGTTATAATAGTAATTTGGATCAGATTCTTCAAGAAGACCAGACGGTGCTGGCTCAATATTTCCCGTAGTATTAACTACAAAGTCTGAAACAAGGCCAGAACTTTTAGCATGTTTTTCCTGAATGGTGGTTACCACTTTATAGCATCCATCAACAACTTTTCCCCAGTCTTTGTTTCCCGTGAAATTCATGAAAGCTTCGAAATTGGCAACCATAAAGTCAGACGGACGTGTTGAATCACCATATTTTTTATCGTCAGGTGAAACCCAGTCACCCAGAAGCGGAGTCCAGCTCTTTTTGTTAATTTCAGATTCCATTATTGCAGCGATAAGTGTTTCTGCTTCCTGTGAATAATTTATTTCGCCACTGCTTCCCCATTGTTTGTCAGCAAGAAGAAGAGCATAAGCAATATCGAGATCGCCATCTGTGGCTGAATCACTTTGTTTGCCATCGGGTCCTTCCTTCAACTGCAACCATGACATCAATTTTTTATTAATTGTACTAGGGCATTTTTTAAACCAGCGAAACATGCCATCAAAAAGACTCTTAGCATTTCGATCATACCCTGCCATGCTTGCCATTATAATCATCCCGTATCCATGGCCTTCAGAGACTGAAATCTTCTCCTTTTTCAAATTGTCGCCGTTAAATTTTACGTAATTGAGATTCCCTTTCCAGCTTCCCACATAACGTTCCTTCCATTTATCATAAAACTCGGTAACCTGCTTGTTAAGTGTATCTGCAGAACCTGAGGGCATTATACTACCGTCAGCATATTTTTCATTTCTTGGAAATGGAAATTTATTGCCGCTGTTATCTGGCGAACTATTATTGGTGTCCGGTTGGTCATTTGAATTTGTTGTAGAGGTATCTGTATTTGTGTTGTTACTATTTTCTGTATCATTGCCACTCTGATCTGTTTCATTTTTATCATCAGCAGAATCCAGCTTTATGATTTCAAGATAGCTGGTCTTATTATTCATATTCTTACCGTCAACAGATTTTAAATTTGGAACGCTCTCCTTGAGGGTTACGGTGTAGTTTTCAGAGTTTTCCCTTGCATCTTTCCAACGATATAATTTTACCTCATACCCTGGAACAATGTAGATTGAAGATGCCTTGTTATCGAAATCGGTATTTTTAATACAGTGCTTGCCCTCTTTAAGACCGATAAAAGAACCCTTATAGTTATATGCCTCATAAAGTTCAACCGGATATTCACGAACGTGTGGTTTTTTCCCGAAAACCATAAATGTTGAATTCATCCAGAACATTAGAAGAAGAATTCCTACAAATGTTTTTGAATGTTTCATAGCTTGCCTCCCCGAGAAATTTTCATCAAATCCGAAAATCTAATTAGAACAAATATCGTTATTAGTAATGTTTCAATAGCTATACGTAGGAAACTTAACATAATGTTGCAATGGTTTTCTATTATTTTATTTTTTGATATACAAGTGTCTTGTGTATCAAATTTTAACATGCTACGATAAGCGTGATTATGGATTCGTCTGATGCAAAAAATAACAGCTATTTTCCGCTAACAGCCTTTTATTTTCTCTGCTGTGGCGGGCCGGTGATTTTGTTCGGATTATACAGTGTTTTTTTTCTTGAAGCACAGATACAGAATGAAAATTTGTCTGTACGCGCAAGTTTTGAGCGTGAACTTGCGGAATTTACATATTCCTGTCATCCGTCACACTACCTTTTGAGAAAAGCGTCAAATCTCATTCAGGACATTGTATCATGGACCATTACCCCGGATGCAGTTAGAGAAAAGGTCCTGAAATCACAGGCTGAAAGTGAAATATGTTCAATTACAGCATACATTTTCGCTCCAGAGGGAAAATTAATTTTTCCGGAAAATCTTCCTCAGGAAAAAAAGAACTTAATGAATTACATTTGGCAAAATCTGACAAAAGATAATGCAATCCCTTTAAACGATGAATATAAAAACTTTGAATATAAAATTACACAAGACAATCTGGATGAGTATTTTAATAAAGGTTTTGATTTAAAAAAACTTTCGGCCAGTCGGCAGAAAATGCTGATATATGATAATCTGAACGGCCAGAATGGCATTTACTGGGACTTCAGGGATGGAAATTTTCCTGGTGGTGTCATAGTAATTTTCAATAAGATTCCTGCCTGGATTGATATTATTCAGAGTAAAATTGCTGAAAATCCCGGATTATCAATGATTATTAAAGATAATGCCGGAAAGATTTTCACTGCCGGAAAGCGTCCTTCGTCTAATGATTTTAAAAAATATAAGTACAGATTAAGTTTTTCGCCGGAACCAACCCACCAACTGGATGATGTTATATGGACCAATCTTCCCACACCAGATCTTACTTTTTTTGCATGTAAAACTATTCCGTTGAATTTCTGGCAAAAGTTTAAACCAATATTTATTTTTATCTACCTGGTCTTTTTTATGCTGATTTCGCAATTTGCATTCTGGTGGAAGATGACAGGCCGATCTCCATACATTTCGCTTGGAATTAAAGTTCTGTTTCTTTTTTTCCTGCTGGTTTTCATACCGTTATCCGGAATAGGTTTTCTCGGAGCAAAGTCTTATCGGGATACAAGTAAAGCCAGATCAGAGGAAGTATTTCGCAAGTCAGAAGAGATTTTCAGATCTTTAAACGAATCATATTTCAGCTGGATACAAAAACAAGTTTTGAAATTAAGACAAATTCGGGATGACCCTCGAATTTCATCTGATCAGAAAAGCCTTCTTGATGACCTTCGTGGATTGATGGCAAAATCAGAAATAATGACGTATGCTCTTTATTCACTTGATGGTCAGCTTTTGATTTCTTTGTACAAGACAGAATATATCGAAAAATTTGGACAAATTTCAGATACTTTTGCAAAAATGTGCATTGAAAAAAAGCTTCAGGATCGCCTATCAAGCACAAAACAACTGAAAGGTAATACTTCAGGAAAAGATCTTATGGTTCAAAGCCTTTTTGAACTTCCGGAATCTGGTTTTCCATCTCTGATTGAAAAGCCTGATACTCCTGTTATTTCAAGATTTTCTCAGAAACAGGACGTATGGTACTGGGATGTTTACAAAGACCCGTCAGCATCTGCAGCATTCGTTTTCATTCAACCTTATCAGCCAAAAATCGTAAACGATTGTTTATCCAGTGAAATTAAGAAAAAGAGAACATTTGGACGCGGAATTTTTCAGATAATTGTAAAAGAAGAAGGGAAAAATTCATGGATTCCAGATTATGACGATCTTCCGGAAAGATTTCATACGATCATGCATGAAATTGAACTTGGTAAAAATCCTGTCAGAACCAAGATCAAATGGCAGGGTCAGGAGTATTTGGCAGCAGGGTTTCCCGGATATCACCTGAAAGATCGATCGTTTTTGATATTGTTTCCGGAATCGGAAATTATACGTGATTTAAACAAACTTTCTGATCTTCTTCTTATTGGCGCACTCATGGCTCTTGTTTTCACATTTGGTACAGCGTATATCATCTCAGATTCATTCCTCAGGCCAATAGACTGGCTTTCACGTGGACTGACTTCGCTTAAAACAGGCAATTATTCATATCGTCTGCCAATTGATTCACAGCCAGAGTTTGCCCAAATATGTAAAGCTTTCAATGAAATAACTGCCAATGCGCAGGAAGCAAACATGGCTAAGCTTGTTCAGGAACAACTTATGCCAAGTTCAATGCTGGAAATCTCTCCATATATGATTCTTGGATGTTCGATCCCTGCAACTCAACTTGGTGGAGACTATTTCGATTATTTTGCAATCGATGAAAGATATGTTCTTGTCATTGCTGGAGACGCAACTGGACATGGTGTTCCTGCAGCTCTTCTGATAAGTATTGTCAAGGCTACGGTAGTGTACCAGCTTTCAATAAAATCAACACCAGAGCAAATTCTCACGGCAGTTAATCTTGCAATAATGACAAACGTAAAGCGGGCACTCCTTTTCACAATGATTTTATGTTTTCTCGACACCTATACCGGAGAAACAAAACTTACAAGCGCCGGTCATCCATATCCTTACAGATGCGACGCCAAGGGGAACTGGCAGTTGTTCCCCATTCCCCCGGGAATACCTCTTGGAGTAAAAAGCAACTATCCTTTTCAATCGACTGTAATTAATATGCTTCCAGGAGAATCAATTCTTTTTTATACAGATGGTTTAGTTGAGTCTTTAGGCGAAGATACGGGTCCTGATGGTTTTATTCTTTTTCAGGAATTTTTGAACACACTAAAAGATATTACGGCAGATCAGCTGCCGGGCAAGATTGTCAACGAACATCCAAGTAAATCAACTGGCATAGCTCAGCCTGATGACTATACTGCGGTAATTTTGAGTCGTAAAAAAGAAACAGGTCTATGAATAAAGAACAAAATATATCAACTTTTGAGGAAGCTGGTATTTTCAGCCAATTTCTGCGTCTTGTTTCACGGAATATTCTGTTTTGCTGGTTTCCGTTTCTTATTCTTGCCCTGACAATTTATATTCATAATGAAACGCTCAGCGAAAATCATAAAGAACATTTTTTTTCTCTTCTCCAGAGCGATATCCAGACAATAGTTAACTCCGGAACTCCAACTGTTTTTCTCGAAAAATGTTTTGGATATCTCGCAGCTAAAACATTCAAAAAAGATAGAAAGACGTCTCTCAGTGAGGACTTCTTTTTAAGATATTCCAAACAATGGGATGTATCTTTTGATACATATATTTTCGATAAAAGCGGAAATATCTCAATGTCAGCCAGTTTTAAATCTCAGGGGAAAAATCTGATAAAAAAAATGTTGCCTTACCTTGCAGATGCCTACAAATCACATTCCTCAGTTATTGGAAAACCGAACTATCCGGAAGATTCTCAAAAAGCATTCAAAGGATTCAAAATCCTTTTTGGCGAGGATTTTTCGATAAGCCGTCTCAAAAGCAGTCGGGGAATCTCTTTTCCTTTCACTTCACAGGGAAAATCAGGAATAATCTTCTGGGACACAGATTCAAAAAGCGGAATCGGGATGATTTTTATTGCATGGCAAGCCCCTTCCTCGCAAAAATTGATTTCAATGCTTATGAAAACCAGGTTGAATAGAAAACTGAAACTGTTTCTTATGCCCGTTGATAAAAAAACTGTTTCATTTTTTAATCCACATGTCACTTTCCCCGGATACAATGTAATAGAAAGGGAATTATCGGTTCAGGACAACTGGTTGTCACCAGATTCAAACGGCTGGGTCTCGGTGCATACTTCTGATTTTTCATGCTTTGCCGGACGTCAATTTAAAACCCTTGAGCCAACAATTTTTTACAGACTTCTGCCATTTTACCTTATCGTGAATATCTTTTTTACGATGCTTCATATCGTCTGGCAAATGAAAAACTGGGAATTTCCCATTTCAATCGAAAATAAAATCGCCGGATTGTTTTTTTTCACTCTGGGATTGCCTTTGCTGACTCTTTCGCTACTGGCATTTCGTGCCTCTGAAGAGGGAAGAAAAGCAAGGTTAATTGAAAGTCTTGACGACTCACGCCGCTGGATGACTTCCATTGATCGCGATTTCATTGAAGAGAAGAAAAAGTTCACACGCACATTCGAGCTGTTTGTACAAAAACAGGCAAACGAATCTTCATTTGAACGAATACAGAAATCTCTTAAAAACGTGTTTCAAAAATTGAATCTTAACGTTTTGTATGCTGTTGACATTTCTGGAAAAATGAAGCTTGATTTGAACGAAAGTGAAAATCACAGTATCATGAAGACTTTATTTACCGAGTTTTCCAGAGCATGTTTAGAAACAAAATTTAAAGAGCGTATCAAAGATGAAAATGTTGTTATAGAATCTTCAGGTGCAAGCTCCATCAGACTGGCCTTTCAGAGTTCCAATTCCGGTTTTCCAAATTTCATTGATAACCCAAATTCTCTTCATCAAATTGAGTTTGGAGACCAGAGTCATTTTTTCTGCTGGAGTCCATGCCCGAAAAAGGACCACCCACTCGCTCTGGTTATTGCGGGTAAGCGAACACACCAGATGGCGAAAGATTTTCTTGAAAAACGTCTAAAAAAACAGAAATTTCCATTGATTACACCATTCGCAGTATTCTCATTCGATGGAGCAAAGCAATTCATTCCATCATGGTTTCCAAAAGATACAGCTCTAATTGATTTTGCAAGAGAGGTTAAGTTCTCACGCATTTCACGTAATGCAAAATTCAGAATTGGAAAAAAATCATTTCAGGCATTTGTCATTCCATGTGCCTTCCTTCCTGATTTCGTTCTGATAGCACTTGTACCACTAAAACCATTAATTGACTTTACCAGAAATATTCAATTGCTCACCATGGCGATAACAATCTTTGTTATTCTTTATTCCTGGTTTATTCTTCTGGCATTGAAACACATTTTTCTTATACCAATGAAGATTATTTTCAAGGGAATTGAAGCTCTGAAAAAAAGAGAGAAATCATGGCGTGTACCACTTCTTGCAAATGATGAATTCGGAGAACTCGGACAAACTATTAACAGCACTCTTGAGTATCTGAAAGAAATAGATATGGGTACAATAGTTCAAAAGAAGTTATTTCCCCAGACTGAGCTTGCTACTCAATACATACGCATTTTTGGCCGGCTTCCATGGTCAGATACTTTAAACGGATATTATCTTGATTATGGAGAAATACCGGAAAAAGGTGTCTGGGCTGTTTTGGGAAAAACTTCTGCTGATGGAGTTTCTGCAGCTTTGGTTATGGCTGTATCAAAAGCAATATTCAGTCAAACCATTGGAACAAAAACCGTTGAGGAAATTGTAGAAATTCTCAATATGGTTTTGAGAAAAAGCTTTGAAGAATGTTTTCCATTATCTCTTTCCATCTCATGGATTCCCCCGAAAGACGACATGGTTAATATGTATTTTTTTGGTTGGCCATCACCTTTGTTAATAGAAAAGAAGAGAACTGTACGGCAACTTGAACTGTTAAAGGGGCGACCTATCGGATTATCACCTTCAGTACAATACTATCATGCAAAAATATGCCTGGAGGAAGAGAACATAATTATTGTCTCTCCGATGGATTCAGCATATCAACTCTCAGCGTCAACAGTTCCTCCGACCGGTAAAATATCTGTAGAAACAATATTAGAGTCCTTTTCATGCCTGAAAGATATTCCTTTTCTGGTTATAGAGCGAAACAAGAAAGACTCTGCTTCCTGAATAAATAGCCTGTAGCAACCCAAATATCCTGTTTTGACAATACATGTCATGAATCAGGATTTTTTTTTCATGCAACAAAAGCAAAAAGTGCTGCGTAAGGTTGGTGAAGTTTGAAAATACAGGAGGTGTTTATATAGCGAAAAAGAAACAATAATAAAGTTTTGCAGTTATTACGGAAATTGTTAACTATGGAAAATCAGAATCAGAAAAAAAGGATGGATAAGATGACTTTCTCCAAAAATATTCTGTTAGTTTTGTTACTCATGTTACTGTCACGTGTTACCCCTGTACTTGCTGAGCCTTACACTTCGGAAGACATCTGTACAGAGAAAAAGACTCTCAGTCTTTTAAATCAGGCATGGCATATTTCTGACCTTACTCACTGTGGCGATCCGGATAAACTCAATGATTACGATAAAGCCACCAACAGATGGGAAAATGATCGCACTGAACTTATCAAGCACATTGTAAGTTCTTATGAAAATGGCAACACAAAGCCATTCAAAGCATTCAAAAATGTTTATAACTTACTTGATGATCATAGTCGCGATGCGCTGAAACCAATTTATAATGACATCAGAAGTTCAGGAATCGTTGATGGGAATCGTTTGTACTTTGCTCAGAGTGAATATTATCCCGGTTATGGCTACAGTAAAAGCGGATATAAATATCGCCGGGGACGTGAGCTTGAACGTGAATCAAAGGGTTTCTACTGGCAGGATGAACAACAGAATCATAGTTCAAACGTTAATATTGACCTGGTTATCAACACAAATCTTCTGTCAATGGTTCAATCATTACTTACCGGAGGATTTATCAAGAACCTTACCATTGGAAAACCGTTCCCCGTTAACGTCGATGGTTCGAATGTAATGTCGGTTAAGGTCTCTTTTCAGTCATCAAATAATTTGTCAACTAATGTCAAACGAAAATTTGAAGTCTGTAAAGTATGGTTTGAGCTGGAATCTGCTTCATCATTCTTTATGTCGTCTGGTCCATGGCAGTTGTGCGGTAAAACATTTACAATTGTTCATGAATCTACAGGAGAACAGGTTGTTAACGAGATTAAACCACAATAATCAATAGTATTTTATCAGACAGTTAATTGTTCGCAGGTCGAACCTGTTCGACCTGCTTATATCCCAAAACAGTACAATATTACTGCATACGTTTGCCGTTTTTATTGAACAAAAGCAATAATCAGATTTAATAAGGAGCATAAAAATGATATTCTTTTTGCTTTTATCATACTATTTACTATACCTGTTAATATTCATTAGAGGGCAGGACATAATTCGTATTTCAACGTTCTTCAGAATAAAAATATTTCACAATTTCATCGGGAGCAGATTCGCTGTTATTGCGGCTTTACTGACAATATTCTCCATGAATCTTTCGGCTGTCTCAGCAACTCCTGTCAATGCAGGGCCATATTGCTTTGATATAACAGTTCGAAATTCGATAATGCTGATAATACCTGATGCAAAAGTGTCGTGTACTATTCAGAATCAGACCGCTACGATCAAAGCCCTGGCTCCAGGATACAAATCGAAGTCCGTAAATATTTCTTTATATGGAATTAATTCATTGTCCGCTCACGAAATTATTCTTGAAGATGTATCTGCTTCATGGATAATACAGGATTTTGTTGGCAGAAAACTTCATTCTGTTGTTGTAACTACTTCACAAGACGGATTCAAAGCTGACGAGTATGGATTTCATGTTCATTTTCCAAAGCTCAACTGGCCACGTCCACAAACTCAGGGAATTGAGGTTTTTGATTCCACTGAAAATCTTCCAATAAAGCAGTCTTGCAGCATCAGCGAATTAGATGAATATTATGACATTCGTCTTTCTGTTCCAAGGGCGGAAATCATTTCTGAGAGTGCTTGTTTTACAATCGTTATTGACACTTTTGAAAATGTTCAGGAAAAAAACATCAATAAATGGGTGAACATTCTTATTGCAGCAGAATTGATGGTAGATTGGCGTTTGGCAGCAGTTACTGCACTTGCACGATTTATCTATTATGCGATTCCAAAGGAAAAACTTCAGGCGATTCAGGTTCTCCCAAAAAGCCTTAAAGCTCTGATGGATGAGAACGTGAAGTTTAACACACTGCACGAAACATATTAGGTGTCACTTTAAACTATTTCTCTGCAAATCTGAATCTCTACAATAAAATAGCCTCTTTCTGAGGATTCAGATTTGCATACTTTCAACAGAATCATTCAAGATTCGCTGTATAAAGTATTAAATGTTACTTACATCAAGATTGATTCATGCTATAATTATTTGAGTTAATCAGGAGAAAAATATGACTGAAAAAAACCAGCTTCGCATATCTCCAAAGCTTTCAGGGTTTGTAAGTAACGCGTTGGTAATACTTTTTCTATTTGTACTTCTTTCCATATTATTGGTGAGATTTTCAGGTTGCAGTGAAAGCACTTCACCTGCTGAATCTCTGAAAATTCCAGAGCCTCAGGGCAAAAAGTGTTTTTTTGTGAACTCCCTTGATCCAATACCTGTACAACTTGAAAGAAGAGGCAAAATAGTAGATTTTTCTATTCCCAAAGGCTTTCCAATGGTTGTAAGAGATCTATTGACAAATTCAGCTTCATCAGCTCTTCCACTTAAAGAGTGTGATAACGGCTACGCTTTCAATCTTAATTCCGGTGGAAAAATGCAGTTCCTTGATCAGGGCGTTATTCTATTCAAGGGTTCACTCAGAATGGAGTTCCATAAAGTAAAAGAACGCTATATCGTAAAAACCTTAGTGTCAACTCTTGGAATACGTGGAACAACTCTTATTTTATCGGTTGAACCTGACGGAGGAAATACAGTTTACCTCGCCGAAGGGAAAGTTGATCTGGAAACTTCTTCAAAACAAATGCAACTCGAGCCCGGCAACAAGTACAATATTTCCTATGATGGTAGTACAATATCAAAAAATCCTCTCAGTCCTGATGATTTTCTCAAACTTGCTCCTGACGGTGGTTCACTGAAACTCTGGCAAAAATAGAAAATTGGTCCGCTTCATCCAGAATTAAAGCGAGGAGATAACGACAAATGATGTCCTGCTTTTCATTCAGAAGGGGAATGGCAATACCTTTTGTTATTGCCATTGCTTTAATTCTCGGAATACTTCTTGCAACTCATTCATTTGTCAGTCGCTCGTATTTCACTCAAATTGACCATCTGAACCAGGCTCAGATTCACTTTTCAATTGCCTGCTCTGCTCAGGCTAAAATTCTGGCAAGCCTGTACGAAAAACCATGGGAAGAGAGAGAATTCAAAACGGCACCAGTAAGTCTTTTTGGACAAAAAATTCTTGGCGGAGAGTATGACTCATTTGTAATGAATTCCCCGGGAAAGTTTTTCCAACTGGATATATATATCCGCACAAGAGCGGCAAACAAAACACAGTGCTATTTCTGGCGAATCCAGTATAATGATGATATTTTTGATCTTTCAAACCGGTGCTATACAATTTTTTTTACGCCTGTAAAACCATCTGATTTTCCCTCCGGAGGTTCTGGAACAATTAGTAGTAATATTGATGACTTATTAGATGAGCGTATTATCAACAAACCTCCTTCTGATGAGAAGGTAGAAAAGATTTTCAAGAATCCTGATTTGCCAAATTTAGTCAATGCATTTCCTGCCAGGGCTCCAGGTTCAACACCCTTGCCAGACGTATCTGGTGTTGGTTCGTATTCAATTCCGACTCTTGGCATACCCCAGGCAAAGCAAAATTCTCCCAAGCCTCCTGCAACTACAGATCCGGATGAAATAATTAAAGGTCCGAAAGGTCCAGTTGAAATTTTGGTTGAAGGTACAGCCAAAAGGGTTGCATTCAAGGATGGTGAAGTCACATTCAAACCAAAACCACGCATTACGGGACGGTACAACATCGCCAAAATAATTGTAAATCTTTACGATCCGAATGGGAAACAAATATTCTTTAAAAATCCTGAAAACGGTAAAAACTACCCTCTGTTATTCTGGAACAGAAAAGACGGAAAGTATTACTATCCAGCTTATTTTAAAGGAATAGAAGACCCCGATTCTTTAAAATTAGAAGGAGGGGCATACAGTGGAAATTCTAAAACTTATTCTTTTCAAATTCTCAAAGGTCAGACGCTCAGATTGAGTCTGGATACTTCAGACCCGGAAGCCCATCTGATAGCTGAAAGCGATGCTTTTTATCCGTGATGAGATGCAAAAAAATATGAATAAAAATAAAGCCGTAACGCTCGTTGAATTGATCGTTGCCATGTTCCTTCTTTCTTTTCTCAGCGCACTTGGTTTCAGAGTATTCAGTCATTTTCAATCAGCATTTCAACGTGATCTCACCGGACGTCTTACTTTACAGACAGAGGCTTTGAGAGCGGCTGAAAAACTTTTCATTGAAGTTAAAAAAGGAACAGAAATAGTTCTCCCTATGCCCGGACAAACTCTCCCATACTTTGTTTACAAAGATATCAAAAATCTTGTTTGTATTGTATATCCTGACAATGACATTCAGAGTTCCAAACAATTCAAAAAGACCCTGATGCGACTGATTTCATACGTTGATGCCCCAGACGGAAATTTCCACAAAGAAAATCTTTCAGTAATAATAAATGGCGTTGAGCGGGTTGCCTTTACAGGAATCAGCCCTGTAAGTGTTCAGTTTAATCTGACATTGGCAAATGATCGGCAATCATTTGAATTTTTAAGCCACGTAGGTGTAATGAATATGGGTGATCTTAGATGAAACGCATAAAAAAAACGGGTTTTACTATTGTAGAGATTCTCATAGCCATGGGAATAGTTGCAGTTATTGCTGGCGGAGCATTTGTTTCTCTGAGATCAGCAAAAAAGGAACTTATGTTTGGTGCGGAGCATTTCTCGGCAATTCTGATCGGTCAAAAAGTAATGGAAGATCTTTCTCAGGAAATTGCTGTTAACCCGCATGCTTTTACAAGTCTGGGAATAGATTCCGGTTCGCTGACAGAAGGAAGTGTAGTCAATGGCGGAAGCATTTTTTTCACTCGCGTTGAAGATCGTGTTCCGCCCTGGGGCTCTATTAACAGCAGCGATGAAGGAGTAATTGACGAGAAAATGCAGCCGCTGTTCAAGCAGCTAAAGAATTTTCAGGTTTCTGCAAAAGCATCCAGACAAGCCCCTGTAACATCTAATGATCCAGCCAGAAATCTTTACGATACCGAAGTAGAAGTCACCTGGAAAAATTCAGAGAGCTCAGGAAAATACAAGACAAACTGTATTTTTGCATCAGTTCTGTCGCAGAAACAACCCAGACAGCCTTTCGTTCTTCCACCCGAAGAAATTGAAAATGAAATTACAGTCTCTCTTTTTGGTGAGCCGACAATGACTCTGTCAGAAGTATTAGCGGACAAAGGTGGCGATCCGGCTACTATTCAATCTCTGGGGCGTCTTTATGCATATTCTGATTCACTTCTTAATTCTTCAGGTTTTCTTCAGCTAGTCGCTTCAGTCAGCACATCAGCAGACGCTGTGGCTTCATTTACCGGAACTGTTTTTAATAAATCTCAATATGAAATGACAAGAAATGTTGCCAGCGGCAGTATGGAAATTGCCAGACTCACATTTCACCTGACTCACTCATTGCTCAAAGATGCAGAATTAGTAATGAACAACTTTGATTTAAACCATCTTGGAAATCATTTGTGGTACAACACTCACACAGCTGCTAGACCATTAAAAATGCTTCGTGACCTCAACACAATAACCGTAAGTCACATTGTACAAGCCCAGGCACATTATGCACTTCTTCTTGAAGAAGGCATGGCCAAATACCAGGATTCCAGAAAACGTCAGATGAACATGTTGAAAGTCATGGATTTATGCAGAATTCTCCTTGTTCACCCAACAAAGCCTTTTTCAAAAGACTCAGTTGATAAGTTTTTTGAACATCTTTTGTCTGTCAGTGAAAAGCATGATTCAATCATGGCACGTTATGTTGTACAAGAGCGCACTTTTATTGGAGACAAAACTGAACTTTGCAAAAGATATCCATCGCTTAATCTAATTCGCGATACTTTTGAGCAGGTGAATAAAATTCAGAATTTTTGCAAATCCCCCCCAGCACCTGCAGACAAATGAAATCCTGTAAATTATCGGCCCTCCTGGCGGACTATTTATTGTCATCTCGACCGAAGGGAGAGATCTCCGAAAGGTTAGATCAAATAGAAAATGCGAGGTTTCTCCCTTCGGTCGAAATGACAGCAAATAAATAAAATAAAAACCCTGTGCTATTAAATTATTCGGTAAGATCGACTCCGGGAATTAAGCTGAGATCTTCCCCTTCAACTATATTGTACCAGTTTCTTACAATTGAAGAATTCTGCCAGTAAAGCGTAAACGCATCAGAAAATACAACATCGTGAAAATCTGCCAGAATAACCCCTGTCTGTTTTCCTTTAAGCTGATCTCCCGGAACAATACTGGCTGAGAAATTGCTTTTAAGGCTATCGACCAGCTGAAGTACAACAAGAAAAAAGTATTGTTTATCTTTATCCTGATCTTCAAAAGAAACAAGCTTTATCTGAAAGGTATTTACTCTTTTGCTCAGTACATGCTCCCATACGCCGTTTGGGAACTGTTTGGATAGTGGAGAATCCGGATGAAATTTTTCCTTTCTTACAAGTTGAAAAAATGGCCTGGTCGGATCATTATTCGGAACCACCGAATATGTAATGCGGCTCGTATAAACACGAGCCGGGTCATTGGAAGATGCCGGCAAATTTATAACATCATTAATTTCACCTTTGGTGGAAAATGAATTGAAATGATATGATACCTGTGGAAGAGATGAAGCCGAAGTCCAGCGAATAAGCTGTTCAGGTTTCACATTTACTGTTTCGTCAATTGAACTTATTCTGTACGTAATAAATTTCAGATCACTGTGAATCTGCTTAAGAATGCGTCTTGCTTCACTGGTCGTTTCTATCTGAAGCATCCCATAAAGCGACGACTGCATGCCGGAACTCAATATTCTAAAAATAGGCAGCGTCAACAAAATAAGTATACTGGCAGCAAACAGCAACTCAACCAATGTCACTCCATGAAATTCTTTGAAATCGTCTTTTCTCATGGTTTTATTTCAAATACAAGCGCACTCATTTTAATTTCGCTGCGTGAAAGCCATACAGCAACATTACTCATGGTTTTTGGACGTATTCTCACTTCTATTTTTACAGCGTTGATTCCACCAACAGGTTTGAGTTCGATCGAACGCTGAAAGAGAGAAGCTTCTGCGGGTCTATCCAGTTTTACAGTTGAAGGAATATTTGATCCGCCGGAAATGTTTGAAGTTCCGGCCAGATTAATATCTTCAACATCATGAAATTGACCATCTGCAGGAAATTCCTTAATAGCTCCTGTTCCGTTCATGCAGTTTGTAAGCCACTTATAGCCCATCCCTCTGAAGACTTCAAGTGCTTCTGAAGCCAGAGATTGCGCAAGAAACTCATAATATGCGTCCATCGCACCCTGTCTGCTTGATTGTGTAACCCTCAGAAAAGACAATAAAGTCAAGCCCAGAATGAACATCGCAATAAGAATTTCTATCATGGTTAAAGCACTTTTTTTCCTGCTCTTTTTATATATCACAATTCAGACTCCATAATTCTTTCGAAAGTTATGCGCGGCGAAAAGTTTACCGCTAAAACCGGTTGAAATTGTTTAAGATATTCATCATAACGCAAATAATGTTCACCCGGAATCCATTTCTGGGTATCAAGAATGTCTACAACCATTGCTCCATGAAGATTCAGCGGCTTCTTTGCTATTACCGCTCCTGTTGGAAATGGATTTCCAGTGTTATTCGATACCGATATTAAAGATGCTTCAATCAATTCAGAAGTATGTACTGTAATGTTTCCTTTTCTTGCAACAAGAACGCACAAATCATTATGATTGGGTCTTTTTCGAAGCCCTGAAAAAACATCTATTCCACCGCCAGTGCAGACAAGAACACCCTGCCCCTCAATTGTGAGATATGGAATACTCGAATTCCCGATTATAAAAGACTTTTTAATAGCCACAATACCACGAAGGCGCAATCTTTGTGTCCGTGGATCGTATATTCCAATGCGCTCAGCCTCACTTAAATCAGCTACCGTCTGATTAAACAGATTAAAGTGGCCATAAGGTCGAAAAGTTTTATCCCCAGAATTGTCTACGGACGATATATCGTAAAAGTTATTAACAGAACGGAAAACCGGCTCTTTAATGCTCAAGGTCGGTGTAGCAAAAGGATCCATGTTCGGCATATAGGGAAATTGCTCTGAAAAAAATGAAATAAGTGGAGGCGTGTTATGCGGTTTTTCTTCATCCAGTAATTTAAATCCCTTCATCTGCTGCTCAGCATGAACATCACCTACTGGCGCGTATGGAATACATGGCAGGTGATATGTTTCCGTTGCCAGAGATTCAAGATCTCCCATGCTCACTGTATCGCATTTGGATAAATCAAAGCGAAAATGTGAAAAATAAAAAAAGCGCTGGCGAATATCACCTTCAAGAATTTCTTTTGCATTGTAAGAATCTGATAAAAAACTGTCGTCACGTCCAAGTATGTCAAGACCGGTAAAAATAGCACCTGAAGGTGCGTTGTCATTTGTTATGCGAAAACGGGCCAGCTTTTCGGCTTCAAGAACTTCACCTTCTGTTGCATTTCCAACGTCCTTTACTGCAGGCTCATTTGAATGATAAAAAATTCCTTCCATTCCAGACAGAATGCTTTCTTTCTGAGCTATTACGTCATCCAGTTGAATACAGTCCTGTAAGCCTATACGATAGAATTCCCCGGCTGGAAAATTGTAACATATCTGGGGAATGACTTTTTTTGTATACTTGTTCGTATTTACTGAAACATATTTCCCACCTGGATGTCCCAGATATACTTTTCCTCTTCTGCCGGGTGTTACATTTTTCTGATCAATGATTATGTTTACATCCGGATTAAAGTTCAAAGGTGTCTTAATTCGCTCATCGTATGCATATCGTACAAGAAGAGCGTAGTCAAGTGGAAAATTCCCCACATAGCAAGTTCGTTTATCCTGGGAATCTCTCGGGCTGACCATGGAAACAACCCTGAAGTCATGAAAGCGCACCAATGAAAGAATAGTATTTTTCGAAAGATATGCACCAGCTATTGAAGCTTGTATTTCTAGCTTCAGAGTACCAACACGTTCGAATACGGTTGAGCCATCGGCCAGAGAAAATTTAGAATATGGCGTTCCTTTGCTGTCGTTGGTTTTGTGAAAAAGATGTGTCGCTTTTGCCGTAATAACAAGCGACTGACCGGATTTAAGATTACCCGATGAATCGACAAATTTCTCTGTCTCAGGCAATGGAATATCCACAGAATCCTTTTTTCCGAGAAGCCATTCATAGAAAGAAGTATTCTGGGAAGTATATAATTGATCAAAATCAGTTTTTTTTTGTAATTGTACAATAGCTTCTTCGGCTGCAGAAGTTAATATCTGTTTGATTAAAATACTCTGTTCTTCTCGATATGCCTGAAACTGCGATTGCATTGAAACTTTATTATAAATAAAAACGAAAATCCCCAAAGCAGATACTGTTACCAGTGCAAACAGCATCGCTACTCCACTTTGGTGGATTTTGCGGTTACTGATTATCATTGTGGCTCAATATCAGGATTTACCATAATAGTTCTATTATCTGTTGTGACTGAGTTGGTTGAAGTTGCAGTAAAATTGAGCTTCTCTGTCTTTGTAGCAATTTCCTGATTTTTTGAAGTCCTGGAATTTAACTCTTTCGGTGCTTCTGCAGCGCCAGGATTCGAATCTTTTGTTCTTCCGAATTTTTGAATTGTAGCAAAAGTTACAGCCCCTGCTACTGCCACTCCGGCAATTATCATACTTAAAGGTTTTGTCCAGAACGGAGCGCTTGATGCCGGGGCAGCCGCTTTTGCCATCAGGTTTGCAATAATAATTGCAGCTGCTGCTTCTGAAGCCGGTTTATAAAGAGAATTTTTTTTCTTTGTGGATTCGCATATTTCCCTCATTTCGCGGCATGGCTGGCACGTTTCCAAATGAGCCACAGCTTTCGGTGAAAGCGGTGCAGTTCCAGAGATTTCATCCACATAGGCCTGGCATTCCTCACTGGAATTCATACCTGCCCTCCTTTGGTTTTGTTTTCCCTCAATTTACTCATCAGGCGAAAAAAGCGCGATCGAACCGTGACTTCTTTTTCTCCGGTTAACTCACCAATTTCAGCAAACGACATTTCCTGAAGTACACGTAATTCAAGAAGAATTTTCGCATCAGGTGGAAGATTGCCCAATATATCAGCTACAGCAAACTGATCCAGTGTTTCTCCTTCTGAGCTTGTAAATGCCGGAGTATTCGCATTTACCATGTTTTCGCGACGTTCACGGGCACGTTCACTCCGCCAGTTATCAATATGTATATGCCTTGCTATTGTCAATAGCCATCTTGTATAAGGGCGCTGTGTATCATAACTGTCCAGTGAGCTGAGAACCTTTTCCAGAGTATCCTGAGCCAGGTCGTCAAGTTGATGTTCAGGGGCTCCCAGGTATCGGAAAAAATCTCTAAGAATCGGAAGAGACCCGCAAACCAGAGGATTAATTCCCTCTGGACGGCGAGCCTTTATCATTGGGATCAATGAAGGAATAGCCTTGTCCAATGCCGATCTTGCTGGTGATACTTTTGTTTTCTCTGATGAAATACGGTTTGTTACCATTCAGTTCCCTTAAGAGAGTGATTTGGATAGTCTTAATATTATTTCCGGATCCTTTCAAATAGTAATCACTTTCAGTTTTTTTTTCAAGCTCCATTTTCAGAATTTCCAACGTTTGAAGTATCAGAGGCATTTTCGTTGCCATCTTCAGAATCTGGATTCTGATCTTGTTTAACTGGATCTTTGTCTTTTCCCGAAAGCTTATCTTTTAAATCAACAACATTGATTGCAGCTCCAGCAGTTCCACCAACAACATCTGTAACAGGCTTAATTATCGGAGCGGCTGTTTTAAATAAACCTGTAATCCAGCCGAATCCACTTTTCAAAACATTCCACATTGAACTAAGCCCGCCGCCAAGAAAACTGCCCACTGATCCAAGACCGCTCCACAAACCGCTTCCAACAGCTCCAATGCCACTTCCAAGAGCACCTACTGCACTTGATACAGCTCCCATAACTGTCGATGCAGCAGCGCCAATGCAGCCAGTCAGGCTTATAGACAACATTCCCAGCATAACTACGAAAGCTACCATTCGAATTGTTTTCTTGTTAAACATAATATTGTTCTCCTTTATTTTCATTTAAACTTGCATTTGCCTACTATACGAACTGGAAATACAAATTCGTTGCAGGAAAAATATAAATCTTATGGTATTTAGTCAAAAGCCCGTCAATATTGATTGACGGGCTTTTAATATACGTTCATCATGTTTTCCGCAGGGGCTTGATTTATCAAGCCCGAATTTGTCTGGTTAAGTTACTCTGAATCTGGATTTACGTCTGATTTTAATTGATTTGGAATATAACTGCTCTGTTGAATTTGCATCTCTTCTGGTGTTTCGGTAATAGGGGCGCTGTTCTGTAAAATGTTCATAGTTGATGGAGCAATGTTATAGTTCTGCGTATTCATCGGCATGCACAGTGGAGAAAGCCTGGAGTTCCCTGCACGATATGCCAGAATATCAGCTCCAGCTGCCTGAATATAGAGGCCACCGGTAAGTGCAAATTGCGGATGTTCGGGCTCTCCGGAATTTGCCTTGAGAACATTCTGCGCGGATTTTTTCAGATATTCTTCAAGTCTTATTACTGCTGTGTATTGTGAATCAAGCTGAATGGGCCATGATGAGTTCTGGTAACAATATGCAACAAATTCTGAACACATTAGACCTTTAGGAAGTTTTGTACCCATAACCCAATCTTTGATTTTACCCTTGGCATTTTTTCCAAACTTTGTAGAGTCTCCAAAAAATGACATTGCACAGGCAATCTGAGAATAGCCAATTTTTGGATTTTGTCCAACTGGGACACCCCATTTGAATGCGAGAGCAATGGCGCCACTTATTCTTTCTGCCTTGTGTAATCCGGTCGGTCTGAAAACGAGGAATCTTTCATTCGAAAAACTTGTAAGAAGGTCTCTCAAATAAACTCCGCCCTTTCCCTTCGGATCAGAATCAAGTGGATGAGTAACGGCATCGGCTATTCTACCACCTCCCAGGTATATAAGCGCATGCGCCGAATGTTTTGTACCAGCATAATTATAATATTGTGGTTTTGAAATTTTTGATACATTTATTGTTGCAGGAAATTTATTTTCCTTGAAAAATGCCTGCCCCTTTGTTGCAGGTGTTCGTGCAAAGTATCCTTTTCTGATAAGAATATCACCAGTCTGTAAATCAGATATTTTTACAACAGAAAGAGTGTTGAACCACGCCAATTCTTCTCTTGCATCTGAAAGAGGCTCTGAACCATTCGAAGAACCGCCTCCAGCGAGAGCCGCGAAGGAAACGAATCCGAACAGTACCACGCAAGCAAGAATTCTATTGATATTAGTCCTGAACATATTATTTTTCCTCCTCATTAGCGTTCTTGAAAGCCTTACGAATCTATCGTTTATTACCGTTGCAGGAAAATTTAATAATTTGTTGAAAAAATTCTTTTTGAAAATGCATAATGGCTTAAATGATGGTTTCAAAATAGATTTATGAAAACTCAGGAACATTTTTACAATATCAGTTGCAACGAATTTAGATAATTCATTCGTAAGGTGTGCAGCAAATAAATCAAATTAATCAATACGGAGGAAATTTATGAATTGGAAAATCAGGCTTATCTTACTTGCTGTTCTCTTTCTCACAAATGTCTTCACATCATTCGGAGAGTTTGCACAACTCAGTTGCGATGTCGAATTCAAGATTCTCAAGCCCCACTATGAACTTGAAACTGGCTTAACACCGACTCAGATTTTACTTCAACATAAAAAATTCGGAATTCATCGAAAACTCAATGCTGTCACAATTGAGATTGTTAAAGTAAATGTCAGCGAGGATGTACAAAACGCCCAGGGCGCACCATACAGATGGCTGCAGCGCAATTCAAAACAAATGTTTTTATCTGTAATCATGACGAAATACGAACGAGTGAAGTTCACAGAGAATCTGCAAGCATATCCATCAGTAATCTTCAAAGGACGATTGTTTATAAGAGAACAGAATTTTTACGGTAGTACTGAATGCAAAGGCAGTTTGAGTAAAATTTTTTAATAATACCCATTTCGAATTATGATTATTCTGTATCACTCAATTTTTTTTAACTTTGTCTTATCTCACAAAACGTTGATTAGAATTGGTTCCATCTGATAATTAAACAGAAAATGAATTTCTCTGTTATAATTAGTAAAAGGAGGAATTCAAAATATGACTACTTCCAAAACCAGGTACCAACATTCTTTATTGCTATTTATTTTTTTGATTCTGTTGAGCTCCCTACCCCTTTGCGCCGCCTTTGATTCATCTATTCTTGAAGAAGCTAACAGTTTGAAAATAGCGAACAAGTGTCTTTTCGAAGGCAACTATCTTAAGGCAGTCGAAAATTATGCAAAAGCGCCATTAAGTGATCCGGCTCTGCGCCGAGAGGCATTGTTAGGAAGCTGCCTGTGTTATGCCATGCTTGCGCTCCAGGCTCAGGAAAATAAAAATCCTGCAGATGCTGTAAAATATTTTATTGCTTTAATCGAAGAATCAAAAAAGAGTGTTCCTCTTGAAGGTTTATCTGATGGAAATATATTTGTAAATTCTGGATTTATAGTTAATCTTGTGAAAATTTTTGAAAAAATTGGAAATTTTGGCGTCGGTGACGTTTCTCAAAATGAGATTCTGCAAAAAGATTCCAATTTTCAGATATATTCACCGAATCTTGATAAGTATTCAACTGATGCTCAGAAGGAATTTGGGAAATTCTTCTCAGTTTCAATGACTCTATCTGATGCAACCTGTGAACTGGAAAAAAATAATTATTCAGGATGCAAGGGAAAAGCCGGAGCAATTCAATCCAAAAGTGAACACATAACAAAATCAGCAGAAGTTCTTCAAAAGCATTGCGATAAAATGATTGAGGCAATAAATTTGCTGACAATATTGAGAAGTAAAGCCGAAACAATAAAAGACAATGATCCAGTCAAGCCGGAAATCATCGAGTTGATAGAAAATATTGAGAAATTGATCAGAGGAACTAATACCAATTAATTAATCAATTAATTAAGTAAGTAATTTATAAAAATCAGCCCCGATTAATCTTAGCGCGTTCATACCGCGCCAAAATTAGTCGGGGTTGTTTTTTTTATTCATTTAGCAATTTTGTGCAACATAAAACTTTGTCTGATTCGTAATGTGAATATAACGAACAATAAATAAATCAGGGAGAAATAATATGAATATGATTTCAAAATTCCTCGCAGTAATGTTTTTAAGTTTTATTGGAGTCTGTGCTTACTCGCAGGACGATGCAATGGTTTATCATGTTCCTGAAGCTGTTCAACTGAGCCTGTCCGGACTTCCAGCGTATGTAGCATCAGGGTCAGTTTTAACCGGAGAACTGTCTGGAATAGTTGGAGAAAATAAAAACATTAAAATAAGCTTTATCTCATCTCCGGATATAGAAATAAGACCTTCTGATTTTACATTCTCTTCTCTGAAACCTGGCGAGAAAAAACTGCTTCAGGCGAAAATTCAAAGAAATGAAAGTTCGAAAGCATCTCAGAAAAATAGAGTTATGATGCTGGTGGAATATCTTCCTGACTACAACGCACTAATAAATGCAATCCAAACAAATCAGAGTTTCAGCAATTCCAGCCTCCGTTCAAATCTTCTGCAAAACTTACAGTCTGACAACAATGAAGGCAAATTGTACAAAGACAGTGTTGAATTAACGTTTCTGGAGGGAAGATTAAGATGAATACGAAGATAAACAATAATAATTCAAGTCTTGTTTTAAAGAGAATTCTGGCAGCACTACTGGTGTTGTACATTCCCCTTGTTCTTGGCTGCAGCAAAGGAAAGATTGATCCCGCAATATTCTGTTTTCAGCCAGGGAATCCATCTGAATCGGTACAACTTCAGTATACTCTTAAAAAGGTTGTTGGTACAACATCTGATTTTTCCTCAATCCCTTCCGGATACACTGTTGAAGGCAATTATGTAATTTCTTCCATTCCAATAAACAGCAGAGAGCAGTTGATTCAGGAACTTACACCAGATGGAAAAGAAAAATCACTTTCTGATGCAGCAAAATCAGTCCTGGCTTATTATGACTGCAAAGATTCTTCCGCAATGAAAGATCGGTTAAGTTTTGCATATAAAGCAAATTCAGGAAAACTAAAAAGAAATAACAATATAATTCCAATTGAGATTTATGAAACTTCCGGTGTAAAATCAAACGTTTCACGGGACACTTTAATCAGCGACTTCTGGCCATGTGGCGGAACTGGTGTTAGATTGAACGATCTTCACCACGAAAGAGACCGCGGCAAATGCTCTGATCTTCTTGCACACGAGATTTCACATGTAATTCACCAGTATCCTGGTGGTGGATATTATGGACCAGATGGACGTCACTTCAAGAACGAAGCATTAAACATGAAAACCGCTTTTATTGAAGGTTGGGCCGTTTTCAATGAACTTGTTGAAAATCCAGGCAAAGCTCTTGAAGTCTGGAAAAATATTGATAACATCAAAATTGAAGACCCTGTTCAGGCAGGAAAATATACATCTGTTAAAAGAAGTTCGCTTTCAGGAATGCGTCAGCTTGAAATTGAGGGAGTAGTCGCATTGGTACTGCTTGGAATATGCAAAAATTTTCCAGATGGTTATCACAAAATGATTCAACCGGCTTTTGCTGCAGTTAACCCAAGTTACCCGCTGCTCCCGGAACTTTTAAGAGAAATATTGAAAAACCAGCCAGATTCAAAAGATGGAATAATAAAAATTATTAACGAAGTTACTCTTGGAAAATTTTCAAGCGAAGATTTTGCAAACCTGATCGCTGTGCCTGATGGTTCTGGCACAAGCAAATCTCAGAATATCGCTGCATCATATCAGGGCAGTTCAGAAATAAACAGCAAAATGAATTCACAAACAAATGCAGTTCCAAAAACAAACGTTTTGAAAGATTCAAAGAATATGTTTATGGGACACCCTGACAATGAAGATTTGAATTGAAAATTAATTATCAAGATGCCAGCATATTTATAGCTTCTTCACGATCTTTTGCACTATCAATAAGAGAAAGAACGCCAGCCATAGTAAGAAGAGAAGATTTTCTCGAGTCTAATCCTGCAAGAACTAAAGTTCCTTTATAATCGGTTTGAACTTTGATAAGTAAATCCATTAGCGCAGCAACTCCCGGACTATTGATAACAGTCGTTTTTTCAAGATCAAGAATTAATCGCACTTTATCCTGACGGAGAAAATTGTCAGCTGCGGCAAGAATTTCAACTGATGCTTCGGCATTAAAATAACCTTTAACATAAATTATGGCTGCTCCGCGATCTTCTTCAGTCGTTATAGTATAAGTTGACATGACATTTCTCCCGCTTTTTCAAATTTCATTCTAATTGTATCATTGTAGTTCTGCATAGTACTACACCCTGAGAATTTTTACGATATGGTACAACAACGGCCTTTGCGCGATCGCCTTTGTTTGGAAATGGGAATTTGTCCTGACCTGGCCGCAATAGAAAACTTCCAAGTTCTTTGTCAAAAAGAATTACCGAATCCCGCGTTTTATCAACTTCAACAATCGAACCTTTAATCTCCATCTTTGAAGCCAATATGGGATAGCCTTTTTTTTCCTGTACTGTTTTAACAGCAGGTTGAACAAGAAAAGTAACCATGAGATTAAGAATAAGCATCAGAATAATTACTGGCAAGCCAACTCTCCAAAGCCATGGTGAAACATCAACACCTCTTTCTTCTTCATTTATTTGATTTATTTTCCGGACTTTTAGAGGTGAGGTAATTGGTTTGGTATTCTGAATTGTCTCCCAACGCCGTGAATACTCTACTTCCCATCTTAAAAGATCAGTCTGGTTAACAACTTCGGCTGCCAATAACTGTTCTCCCTGCCTTCTGCGTAATGCATTAAGCTCTTTAGATTTTATCGGAAGTTCTTTTTCGAGACTGAAAAGTATAAACAGATTGTCTGGATCTGGATTTGCATCAAAAAGACAAAGAGCTCCCTCGAAAAGACGCGGATCGCTGCACAGGCGTAAAAAATCAGCAAGCATCGTTCTCACGAGAGGAAAATCAAAATAAACAAGAGACGCAAGTGCCATTCTCTGTTTTTCTAAATCTACACTGAGAAGAAGCAATTGCAGAGTATTTAAAGCCTGTTCCTGATCGAAGCGTTTCAAAATGCTTAAAGCAACAACCTTCAATCTTGTTCTGAAGGATTGCATATAAATTCCAAGTCGTGGAAACAAACGCTCCGGATCAATAAGACCCATGTATTCAAGCGCCGCAGAAGCAAGATTATCATCTGTTGAGTTTACAAGCGGCTCCACGGTTTCCATGTCCAGATTTACCTTAAGTCTTCCGGCTGTTCGAAGAATTACAGTGCGCAAATCCAAAGGCAATTGTTTATTTGCCCAGAGCCTTGAAATAAAGTCAGGTTTCGCAGATACATCTTCAGATGATAAACGGGCAATAAATCTTATTTTCCCATCCTGTGTAAGATTTTCAAAATCTGATTCAATACTTGCAGAAACATTTGGAATCGCCGGTGAATTAGCTTCAGATTTATCTTCAAGCCATTTTTTCAGAATTGTTTTCGTATTCTCCTGAACAGGCCACGTTAAAGCATCCTGTAAAGCAAGTTTTACTTCAGGAAATGTTATCTGCTTAAGTACAAAAGCTTCAAAACCTGAATCAATGGAAGAGCTTTCCAGCCGATTTATGCATTCCTGTGCAAATCGCAACGCTCCACGTTTGCGAATCCATTCCTGAAGGCGTTTCTGGTATTCCGCAAATTTATCACCAAGAATTTGAGAAGCCCGAAGATCTTCCATGACAATTCCCAGTATTTTTTTGAGAATATTTTTCTTGGAAGTCTGTGACGTATTTTCGATACTTTGAACCAATTGAAATGGAGTTTGAATATCCGGATTAGCGGCAAGAATCGCTCCGACACGTTCAAGAAGGTCTGCGTCTGTTTCAAGCGAAATGTAACTCAGCAATATGGGCTTTGCCATTTCAAACGGAAGGTAAAAGGAATATTGAATGGCTGCTTCCCGTTGAGAACTGTTCCCCTGCATAAGCTGACGCTCGAAATAATAAATGGCTTCTTCCGGACCAAGTTTTGCGAGAGCCCTTATCGCAATAGCTCTCATTCGAAGATCGTCGGTCGTCAATAGAGCAGGAAGACTTGTTACAAGAAGTTCGGGTGAAATCTGAGTCAGCGCTTCGAAAGCCGCAAGTTTGAGAGACAAACTTGGTGACGACAAATGATCTGCAATAATTTTAAGGTGTTCACGGGGCCACAAAGGTGTAAAAGTTCTAATCAAAGTTGCTGCAATAACCGGATTCTTTTCCTTTTTCAGCATTTCAGGAGCTTGCTGTGACAATTTTTCGAGCAAAGGTTTATCAAGTTGATCCAAGAGAACAAGTTTCTGCCTTGCCTCTGAAACCAGCCATTGTGTTGTAAATTCTTCTGCTGAAAGCTCTGATGAATGCAAATCGTCAGCTTTATTTGAACCAGTTGATTTAAGACGCTGACTGACTAATTTTACCGCATGTTGCAAAAGGAATTTGCACTCTTCATCTTCTTCTTCCTTAAGACGATTCTCAAGCTCTTGAAGTGTATTCAAATCATTGCCATTCTGAATAACTTTCTCAATAGCCAGAAGCCTTAAAGACTTTGTTGCAGACTCAATAGAGTCCTCTTTCCTTGTTTTTTGCTCAATATTCATTTCCACATTATACAACAATTTTTTCTGATAGCAAAACTCAAAATATTCTTTCAAAAAATACATATTCACAAATCATTGGTCTTATCAAGGCAAAATCAATGCGGAAAAGTCAATTTTCGCTTACGCCGCCTCCCTTTGAACAGATACTGAATTCAATTGTGTACAAACTGAAGAAGCACGCCCGATAATCTCAAATTGAATAACACGCTTGAATTTATTTAAAATTTCGGCAAATTAGACAACAGAAATTTTCTTACAAATACATTGACTAATCTTCGAAGGCCGTATCTTCTGAAAGGATTAATTTGAAGGAAAAACTTGAGTCTGTATTGTGTTTAATAATCCTAAAACTCAATAACATATTCCAGACAAAAATAAAACCGGTTTTTTGGCCGGCATCATTTTATACAACAATCAATAACAAAACCTTTCAAGATTTGCTATTTCGAGGAATTTATTTCATGACAATCAACAAATTCTTTCATTACCTTCAAAATTTTGAAAAATTCGGCAAGTTTGGCAATTTCAGATTTCAATTTGGAACGAAGTCCTGTATCTCTATATTGAAAAGCTAACTTGGCTTTTGCAGTAGAACCGAACATACCTTTAGGAATTCGATTTATCCTATCCAAACAAGAAGTGTTTTCTTTCCATAACGCAACAAGTCTTGCTGATGATTGTCGTAATTCCTTGCCAATTTCAATTTCAGGAGAGCTCTTAAAGTGGTTCTCAATATATACACCGATCTTGTTGATCAATTCTGTCGCACTAGCGAATTTATTCTGTTCTCTCAGCATCCATGAATGGAATTTTTCATTCTTTTGTGAAAACCAATAACCTTCATTAAATTTATCCCATTCTGATAAAACATCAGGCTCAACAGCCAATATTTTCATTGCATCACTGAAATTCTGAAGTGTTGCGTCATCCAGTCCTGTTATCAGCAACTTTGTCGGAGTTGTAAGACTTACTGCAAAGCTTGCTTTAGAAAAGAAGATAATAATACCAGCAAGCAATACACATATTGCAACTTTGCTAAATCGTTTCATAGATTATTTCCTTTCAATACCACTGAGCTAATCTGATCTAAGCACTTTAATCTTAACAGCTGCATTTTCAAATGTCAAATGTGGCCTCAGCAAACAGCTTAAGAGTGCTGAATTAGAATTTCCTTTTTTTAGAAATCTCTGAAAGTTACTATTTGGTCTGAGACGTTGAAACAGACGTTGTTACCTGTTTGGCTCTTGAGATTGGAATCGTAGTTAATGAATACGCGCTTCGGCATTATAAGTTCGCCGTCTTCGCCTTCCTGGCGATTGAGGTTTTCGACTGCAAGGTTTCCGAGAATGGAAATCTGCTCGCCGCCTTTGATGCTTTCTTTGGCATAAATAGCAGCTTCCACTTTAGCGCTTGAGACACCCGGTCCAAATTTGACGCAGCCCTTCAGAGCCACCAGCGAAAGAAATGAGTCTGCACTGTCGTGTATTACATCATCGGTGATAAAAATATTCCCCTCTGAAACGATCATTGCCTGGCCTCTTATGCGGCCACCGATGTAAACATTTCCTTCAGAATAGATTATTCCCCAGCAACTTGCAGGTTTTGAATAAGTTCCTTTGATAGTGTAATCGCCTTCGTAATTTTCATGGCCAAATTCTTTAGCGTTTTTCGCGATACGGTCAAGCTGAAGCGGCTGAAGTTTCTGTGGATAGCGGGAAACAAAATCAAACTTAGTATTGATAGTATACGGATCGGAACTTGGATATGGAGTTTCAGTTATTCCCAGTACATACGGTTTTAATTTCTGATAATATTTGATTACTTCGCCCTCATAATAGGTGTATTTACTGAGATACGGGTCGTGAATCTGATTATTGCAGAAAAGATAACCAATTTCAGGTCTCTGGTGAGAAAAAATTGAATTGTCTTCAAAGTAGTTAATAATATCATCTGCTGCAAAGAACGGTAGATGAACATGTAAACGCCCGTTGGTTCTTATTTTTCCCCATAAATAAGGGTGAAGATTCTGAATTGTTGTATCAACATAATCTTTAATTTTAACGTCAGAAACCTGCATGACCATTTTTCTGATGACTTTCAGAACTCGTACCTTCATGTCTCCGTCGAGAGAAATTGCACTGGCAGATTTAGGCTCCCAAAAGAGCTTGTCGGCGCTGTTTCCGAAGGTTGCAAGTACTGCATCGTTAATTGCTTTGATGATCTTGTCGATCATTTCCTTCATCTCACGGAATACGCTCCAGTTGCGTGTTCTGAATTCGCCTTCCTTGAGATATTCATCTTTTTTACCGCTCACAAAAAGGGTGTAATTTTCGGCAGGCGGAGTGAGATCACTGACTTTCAGGTCTCGTACAAGTTCAATTCTCCTTGTGACATTTTTGTAAGTTGCAGTCGAATGGAAACGCAGCAAACCTTCCCAGCCGCCTAATGCTTTGTCTGAATAGGTATCGCGTGATTCTTTGCGGTATATTTTGAGTTGTTCCGGAACTTCTTCGTATTCGTCGATATAAGTTTTAAACGGCGTAACTCTGAGGTTCATTACCTCAACAACAACATTGGCTTTACCACCTTTTATTATCTCGCCATCAGTGATTTCGATATTAAATTTGAAGTTTTCTGCTCTGTCAACATCCAGCAGAGATAGAATGCGATCATTGATTTCACGATCTTTGCTGAGAAGGGTTTCAGTAAAGATATCGCGCATTTTAACCATGGCTTTTTCTATTGCACCCTCGGCAATATACCAGGCAACAATAGAATCGCCATGGCGTGCGGTCTGATGGCGTTCGGCGGACATGTACTTGATAAAAACTGTTCCGAAGAGGTATAAAATACCAACAACCGAAACCAATACAAATAACGCGCTTCCGCGAGCACCAATCTTTTTCGCATATCTTCTCATTAACACAGGGTAATCACTAAACGCGACAACTTGCCGCGCATTATTTAAGCGGCTGGAAGCCGCTTCTACTTTTTCATTCCACCATTTGTTGAGAAGATACGTTTTTTTAATCATTCGCTTTCTTCGCTGTCAGCAACATTTCTGGGTTTTTCGCCGGCAGCATGCCACTTCAGATATGCAAAAACAAATCTGTCAATATCGCCATCCATGACACGATGAACATCACTGGTCTGTTCGCCGGTTCTGAGATCTTTAACAAGAGTATATGGGCAAAAGACATAAGACCTGATTTGACTTCCGAAGTTAATCGCTTTCATAACTCCCTGAATGTCTTTAAGCTCTTTATCCATCTGCTCTTTCTGAAGCTTGTACAATTTTGCCTTAAGCATTTTAAGAGCGACTTCACGATTCTGATGCTGGCTTCTTTCAACCTGACAGGCGACAACAAATCCGGTTGGAAGATGTGTTATTCTGACAGCAGAACTTGTTTTATTAACATGCTGTCCGCCGGCTCCGGATGATCTGAAGAAATCAAGTTTAATATCATCTTCGCGAATCTGAATATCAATATCATCAGGCAATACCGGAGTAACATCAACTGCTGAAAAGCTTGTGTGCCGTCGGGAATTTGAATCAAAGGGAGAAATTCGTACAAGTCTGTGTACGCCTTTTTCAGCTTTCAAATAGCCGTAGGCATATTTCCCTTTAACAAGTAGGGTTGCAGCTTTGATGCCCTGCTCTTCTTCCTGAAGGTCGATAAGTTCATATTTAAAACCAGATTTTTCAATCCAGCGAAGGTACATTCGATAAAGCATTGACGACCAGTCACAAGATTCTGTACCACCGGCGCCTGGTTTGATTGAAATGTAAGTATCAGATGCATCATATTCTTCAGACAGGAAAGTTGAAAGCTCGATTTCATCGACCTTCTTCTGGAATTCGGCGAGTTGCTGTACAAGTTGTTTAAACAGTACATCATCGCCTTCAGCTTCTGCCAGTTCCAGAAATTCTACTCTTTCCTGTGATTCTTTCTGAATAGACTGATAATTTTCAATTGATCTTCTAAGGTCAGCAATTCGCTGGGCCGTTGTCTGAGCGGACTTCCGATCGTTCCAGAAGTTCGGTTCAAGGGTTTTCCTCTCAAGCGTCTCTATTTCGCGAGTGCGCCTGGGCAGGTCAAAGATAGTCTCCGAGACCGGAGATTTGGGTTTTCATTTCCCGGATTTTTTCAACTATATCAAAATCCATTTTTCACCTCCTGAATTTATAAAAAAAATACCACCACACAATCTCTTAAATCACTTAAATCGATACTGCAGCAATGATGCTTAAGAAAAGATATATCTCACGCAGAGACGCAGAGGCACAGAGAAAAGCAGAGAGAAAATCGGCTTTTTATATCTGCTCATCAACATTGCTACAATCTCTTATAATCTTTTCAATCTTTCAATCTTGAAATCTGCGTAATCTGCGAAATCTGCGGACAAAAGTCTTTTATCTTTTCTTTTCTTAAATCTTTTCTCATATTAATCTGCGGACAAAAATTATCCTTTTCAGCGAGTTACTTTATATGTACGCTTTATCGTTTCACCCACACCGTCTACTGTACCTTCAGCGACAATCTGAATACACATTTCGCCTCTGATTTCATCCTGGGTATCTATTGTAAAGCTGGCAATACGATATGACACATTAGTATCTCCAGCAAAGTCTGCCGGTAATGATATATCTTCAAGAAAAGCATTCGACAGAAGTTTCCAATCTTCAGGTTTTGCGTGATATAACGCTGCTACAGACGCAGGCGATGACCGTTGCATCGTTTTTATTTTCAAAAAGAAATGCTGCAAAGCAGATCTTGCAAGAAAATATGCACGTCTGAACTTCACTGCCTTTGTAAATCTGTGCCTTGAATTTGTCATAGTAAAGGAAAGAGATGCAACCCAGGCCGAAAGGCAGAGAAGAGCTCCAAATACAAGCGGCAGAGCTATACCACGTCTTGATAATTTCACAAATCCCCCCTGAATGCAATCAGATCTGTAAAATGTTCTTTCTTTTTTCCCCATTTAGCCTGGAGTGTAAACTTTTTCATAGATTCATCTGCCATCGTTCTTTCAAGTTTTCCCGATTGCACATCTGCAATCGCCGAAAACTCAAGCGGAACAATTTCGACTTTCAGTGAGAAGTTTACTTCCACGCTCCCAACCAGAGCCGGACGAAGATCAAGCACTTCCTGACCTTCGTGAATTAACGGTTTATCAGTAAATGTTCCAACCGGGAAAGCTTCAAATGGCCTGGTAAGAGCAAGTTCCATTTTTTCCTCAAGAAGATTCATCACCTGATGAGATTCACCAAGTTCGCTGCTTCCCTTCAGATATTCTACAAGAAACATGCTTACCGGCAAAAGAATAGAAGAAAAAATCGTGAGAGCCACCAGGGCTTCCAGAAGCGTCAACCCTCTGCCTGATCTGCGGAAACACCTGATAAAGCTCTTCATACTTTTCCTGGACATTTGTTCTGTCATCATCAGATTCTTATTATCATCCTGCGTATTTAAGCCTCACCCTTGCCCACCATGCGCGTTAGCGTTAGCTTCAGCTACAAAATTCCGGTTTTGTCGTTTCGACCGAAGGGAGAAAGCCGGCATTTTTGAGATCTCACACATTCGTTCGAGATAACAACTTATCCCTTGCGCGTATGCCTTACCCCACGGTTACTATTTCATTCCGCAGCACTTTTTGAATTTCTTGCCACTTCCGCACGGGCACAAATCATTTCTTCCAGATTTTTCAGCGGCTTTTTTCGGGCGTTTAACTTCAACCTCATCGCCTCTATTGTACTGAAGTTCCTGCTGCTTTTCAACAGCTTCTTCCTGTTCATTACTGATTGTATAATTCATTCTGAAGAGAAGATATAAAACTTCTTCCTTGATCGTGTGAATCATATCCTGGAACATGTCAAAGCCTTCAAGTTTGTATTCAACTAGCGGATCGCGCTGTCCCCATGAGCGAAGGTGAATTCCTTCCTGAAGATTGTCCATGTTGTGCAGGTGATCTTTCCATTTGGCATCGACCTTTGAAAGCAACAGAAATTTTTCCATTTCGCGGAAAATTTCCTCACCGACTTCACGGCGCTTTTCTTCAAGCTTCACATCAATAAGTTTTCCAAGTTCTTCGCGCAATTCTTCTTCTGAATATTTTTCAAGTTGAGCTGGTTCAACTTCAATTGGAAAGATTTTTTTCAAATCAGCGCAGAGTGCCTCGTAATCCCAGGTTTCTGAGTCTGCTTCAGGACTGATATTTCTGGTAATAATTCTGTCAAGGGTTTCATCAACCATTCCAAGAACATCATCGTGAATATCGTTCTGTTCAAGAGCTTTTCTGCGCTCTTTATAAACAACAGTTCTCTGCTGATTCATGACATCATCATATTTAATGACATGCTTTCTTATATCGAAATGGTGTGATTCTACGCGCTTCTGAGCATTTTCAATAGATTTATTGATCCATGGATGAATGATTGGCGTTCCTTCTTCCCAGCCGAATCGTTCAAGCCATGAAGCCATATTAGCTGAACCGAAAAGTCTCATCAGATCATCTTCAAGAGAGAGGAAAAACTGCGTAGCACCAGGATCTCCCTGTCTTCCTGCTCTTCCTCGAAGCTGATTATCAATTCTGCGGGCTTCGTGGCGCTCGGTTCCTATGATGAACAAGCCGCCCGAGGCAAGCACGCGATCTTTTTCCTCTTTGCAGAGATGCCTGAACTTTTTGAGAGATTCATCATACTCAGGACCTTCTCTTTTTCCGCATTCAGATGCAGCAAGCATTTCAGGGTTACCACCCAGAAGAATATCTGTTCCGCGGCCTGCCATGTTCGTAGCAATTGTGATCCAGCCTTCCCGGCCTGCCTGTGAAACAATTTCAGCTTCTTTTTCGTGGTATTTTGCATTGAGAACCTGCGGCGTAAGTCCTTTGTTTCTGAGCATTTCAGCAAGAATTTCGCTCTTTTCGATTGAAATGGTACCTACAAGAAGCGGTTGTTTACGTTCTTTGTGCACTTCCTCGATCATTTCAACGATTGCTTCGAATTTTTCCTTCAGAGTTTTGTAAATAATATCTGAATGATCAATTCTTACGCATGGTTTATTCGGCGGAACAACGATTACATCGCAATTATAGATTTCCTTGAATTCTTTTGCTTCGGTCTCGGCTGTTCCGGTCATACCGGCAAGTTTCTTGTACAATCTGAAATAGTTCTGGAAAGTGATTGAAGCAAGGGTTTGATTCTCCTGCTGAATTGTAACGCCTTCTTTAGCTTCAATAGCCTGATGCAGACCATCAGAATATCTTCTTCCGAACATCAGACGTCCGGTAAATTCATCAACAATAAGAACTTCCTTGCCTTTTCCATCTTCGCGATCTCTTACGCAGTATTCTTTGTCGCGATGGAAGAAATGTTTCGCCTTCAGAGCATTCTGAAGATGATGTACCATGTCGATATTCTTGTTGTCATACAGATTTGTGACACCAAGTGCTTTTTCAACCTTTTCGATACCTTCTTCGGTAACGGAAACACCGTGATGCTTTTCGTCAATTATATAATCAACATCCGGCTTGAGAATTTCTTTTACAACACGTGCGAAAATATAATAAAGCTGTGTAGCTTTCTCAGCTGGTCCTGATATGATCAGCGGAGTTCTGGCTTCATCTATAAGAATTGAATCGACTTCATCGACAATAGCATAGTAATATTCAGGGCGCTGGACGCATTCAGCAAGCGAAAGCGCCATGTTATCCCTGAGGTAATCGAATCCGAATTCATTGTTTGTACCATAGGTTATATCCGCAGCATAAGCATCGCGCTTTTCCTCGGCATCCAGTCCGTGAACATTGAGTCCAACACTGAGACCGAGAAATTTATAGATTCTTCCCATCCATTCAGAGTCGCGGCGGGCAAGATAATCATTAACCGTAACCAGCACTACACCTCTTCCAACCGGAACGCTGATTCCGTTTTTTCCCATAATCGGAACAAATTCGGTTATCTTCTGTTCCTCTGCAAGTTCGACCCATTCAGGGTTGAGCTCAAGAGCATTGAGATAAACGGGAAGAGTTGCGACAAGGGTTTTTCCTTCGCCGGTTTTCATTTCGATGATTCGGCCTTCATGCAGTGCGAGTCCGCCCAGAATCTGAACATCAAAATGCCGCATCTGAAGAACACGTTTTGATGCTTCCCTGACTGCGGCAAAAGCCTCAACTTTTATGTCTTCGAGCGTTTCTCCTTCAAACAGCCTCTTTCTGAAAATCAGAGTGCTTTTCGCAAGTTCCTCGTCTGTCATTTTTTCGAAGCGCTCAGCTTCGGCATTGACGAGGTGCAAAATTTCTGTCAGACGAGATATCTCGCGGGTATTGAAGTCGGGAAAAATGCATCTGAAAGCATTAACCAGCCAATCAAACATTTCGATCTGCCTTTCTATGTTAAAGGCGCGGCAATCCCTGAAGGGAGCCGCGCCATTAGGATTATTTCAACTAATTGTATGTTCTACTTTTCTTCTGCGGATATTATTTTTACTATATCTTCAACAGTCTGTGCTTCAAGGAGTTCCGTTCGGAACTCCTGATAGCGTAGAAGGCGCGACAATCTGGCAAGTGCCTTCAAATAAAGACCGCCTGACTCAATCGGTGCGGCAATTAAAAAAATCAGTTGAACCGGCTTGTTATCGAGAGAATCAAACTCAATTCCTGCTTTAGCTCGTCCAATGGCAACCACAACTTCCCGGACGGTCTGGGTTCGGGAATGGGGAATGGCAATGCCTTTTCCAATTCCAGTCGAACCAACCTTCTCTCTTTCAAGTACTGACTTTAAAAATGCCCCGGCATCAGTAACATAGCCCGCTTTATCGAGTAAATCAATCAGTTCTTTTATGGCGTCAACCTTCCTGGATGACGATAACTCGAGTTTAATAAGCTGAGGGGAAATGAATTCGGTAAGTTCCAAAGTTCCTCCTGTACGATCGGCAGGAAATCAACCTGATGTCAATATTCAGGTTCGATCAAACCAAAGTTGCCGTCGCTGCGCTTGTAAATCACATTGATCTGATTTGTTTCAGCGTTGGAAAATACGTAAAAACCCTGTTTAAGCATTCCAAGCTGCTCGGCAGCTTCATCTGCAAACATCGGCTTCATCGCGAACGTTCCGCTTCTGACAATTTTCGGAAGTTTCTGTGCATTCAAAGCAGCTTCATCTTCGAGCGGCAAGGCTTCCTTGAAGGAAATGACCTTGTGACTGACCTGTTTGTCTGCTTTGGAATTCTGTCTTCTGGGTTTTTCTTTAAGCTTCTCTTTGTATTTCTTTATCTGGCGTTCAATTTTATCCGCGACCATGTCGATGGATGCGTAAAGATCCTCAGAGGCCTTTTTTGCACGTAAAACTATTCCATTTGCCCATACTGTGACTTCGCAAATCTTGCTTTCGTCGGAATCACGCGTTTCATCGACTGAAAGTGTAACATCAACTTCGATGATGTGATCAAAATACTTTTTGATCGAGCTGAGTTTCTTCTCGGAATAATCCTTCAAAGCAGGCGAGAGGTGAAAATTTTTGCCACTGACCACTAACTGCATAACTGCCTCCCTACAAAACATGATAAACAATACTGCCCAAATTTATGGGCTTTAAATTCTAGCATAGCATACCAATACTGTCAACAAATCATTTCGACTTTGTTCCGGCCCGATGATTTGGCCTTATACAAGCCTTCATCAGCGAATTTTATCATTTCTTCGGTACTCGCCGGACTATGTTTGCGGAAAGAAGAGACCCCCAGGCTTATCGTCACCCTGAGCGGATCTCCTCCGCTGAAACGGGTTACGTAATGAGTTTCTACATTTTTTCTAATTCTTTCTGCAACAGTCAACGCACCTTCTATATCAGTTTCCGGAAGAATCAATGAAAACTCTTCTCCGCCGTATCTGGAAGGAATATCAATTTCTCTCAGAGATTTTTTTACCTTGTCTGCAACTTCGCGAAGAACAATGTCACCCTGCTGATGCCCATAAGTATCATTGAACTTCTTGAAATGATCAATATCAGTCATTAAAAGTGAAACATCATGCCCGTATCTACTGGCTCTCTTGAATTCCTGCTCCAGTTGAATCTGAAAATATTGTCTGACAAACAATCTCGTAAGGTTATCAACTGTAGCAAGATTGTACAATCGCGCATTTTCAAGTGCTGTCGCTGCTATTCCGAGAAGAGTCTGGCAGTATTTTTCTCTCTGAATAAAAACTTCAGGCTTCGGATTCTGTTCTTTAAGAGCCATAGCGCCCCAGAATCTGTCGCCAAGCATTAGCGGCATATAACACGAAAACCACTGTCCATCAGGAGTAGAAATTATTTTTCTCTCGATGTATAACTGTTTAATATATCTTGCAGCATCCGGCTCGTAAAGAAGCGCCTTTGCTTCGTCATCATCAATTTCAAGAGCCCCGAGAACTTTTGGTGGATACTCATCAGTTTCAGCTATCAGCAATAGACAAGCATCGGCAGTCCAGAGATCTTTAAATGTTTTCATGACTTCAATTGAAAGAAGATCCATGGAAAGGCGCGATGAAAAACGCTTTGATACTTCGTTCAGCACTGAAAGATCTTTAACCTGGAGATCAAGTTTAGTATTACTGCACTCCAGAGCAATATTCTGCTCCTTGATTGCTTCATAAGCCTGTTTCAAAGAATTGAACATCTGATAAAAGCGTCCTGAGGTAAAAAGAAGAACAGAAAACATTGTTGGAGCAACCATTTCAAATACATACTGAAATTTTAAAAACATTATTATCACTGAAACGTTATACGCCCCAATCAGTCCTCCAATTACAAGGATTCCAGTAAATGTGCTGAAATAAAACAATGTAAGTAACGCGAGAAGTCCAGTTGCAAATAGTACCAGAAGTCCTACAAAATGTCCCGGAAGATGCAAAAATATTCCGGAAAGAAGGTTCTGAAGGATGTTTGCATGAATCATCACTCCGGGCATTTCGCCAAAAGGCGTCAGTTTTACATCTCCCAGTCCTGTAGCAGTGGGTCCGATTAATACAATTTTATTCCTGAAAATCTCAGTGCTGAGCATTCCATTCAGGAAATCTGAATAATAGACAATTCCGAATGCTCCAGAAGTCGCCTCGCCCTGGTAATTTACCAGAAACGACGGCTTTACAGAAATAAACTCCGATGAACTGTTTTTGTCATCGCAGATAAGATAATTCACTGGAATTCTGGAATTATTCAGCATGAGCGGATTTTCTGTAATCAGTTCTGAATTATCGGCGGTTACAGTTTTTGCGACTGCCAGAGCAAAAGCCGGAAAGATTTTGTCCTTTGCCCTCAGAGTAAGCGGAACTCTTCTGATTATTCCGTCTGCATTCAGGTTCTGGTAATCAACGTTAATAAATCCGAGGTTCCTGGCCGCAGAAGCAAGAGCCGCGAATGGCTTGAAAATTTCGATATCATTAAATAATTCGAGTGTTTCCGGATTAATTATTTTTACCGGTACAAGATGTATTGGAAGAATCACATTTCCGAAGCTTGCACAGGCATCTATAAGACTTTTATCTTCTCTCGGATCACTTTCTGACGCATCCTGAAAAATCAGATCAAAGACAACTGCTCTGGCACCAGCCTGAGCAAGCATTTCAATGGCTTTTCCATGATAATGACGAGGCCAGGGCCATCTGCCGGTCTGGGCAAGGCATTCATCAGATATGGCAAGAATGACAATATCTTTATTTGGCGGAAGATTCTGACGCATACGGAACCTGAAATCAAGTGATTTAACTTCAAGTCCGTCGAGATTACCAAGAATTGACAATAGTGCAATTACAATAAAGAGGAACAGGAATAGTCTTATTTCTCCTTTCCACTTCGAGTAAATCTCGTAAAATTGTGATTTCACTTAACCATTCCCTGAAGAAATGTCGATCAAAATGAATCGAAGTCTTTTCTTGTAATCAGTTCGTCTCTTACTGACAGAATACCGTGCGTATAAAACAATGCTGGTGGCTGATACTTTCCGCCGGCAAGGGATTTGTCCCATATTCTTCTTCTGACTAATGCTTTGCCGGTATATGAGCCATTAAAGAAATATTCAGGTTCTTCGGAAGCGAGTCGAATTTCTGAACCAAAAACCCTTTGAATTATAAACCTCGGAGACTTTATATATTCAATCATTTTCGGGTTCTCGCAGGCAACGTTTCCGATCTCTTCAAAGACTTTCTGATTCGAAGAGCCGATCTTCCAGGGTGAGGATCTTCTGACACAGCTTACCAGTGCAGCATTTATCGTTATTTCCGGTGGTCGGATTCCAACTCTGTTCTTTTCATCTTTAGTAAATTTCACTGCGGCATCGAAAAGTCCGTTCATAACACCCATTGCGCCACTGTTTTCATTTGGGGAATTCTGCTCTTCCTCCATGGCTGCGTTCCAGGCGAAGTCAAATATTTCCTTCAGAGATTCAGGCTTAACAGTTCCTGCACCATTTTTTATATGCGTAATAACCTCGTAAATAAATTCTTTCCGCGTTTTTTCATCTTGGATGCCAAAATGCGGCCGTCCATCGTTAATTGGAGTTAAAAAATCTGTAAGACTTGCAAGCTTGTCAACATAATAGGGAGAGGATGCTTGAAAAGTATCAGAGTATTGATTAAAGTCATTAATGACCTTAAAAGTGGCCATGCTACCCGATGGGTCTAATGAGCCTCCACCATTGATTTCCTTTAGATTATATGGGTCAACCGGACAGACTTGTTCAAGAAGATATTTTTCGCCCGCATCATTTGGTCCAAGTGACATTCCAAACTGGTAAAAAAAATAAGGCCTGATTTCATTTTTTGCAAAAAGTGTCGGACGGCTATAATCAATTATTATTCTTCCCAGACTTATTATTGCCGCGCCAACTTTATTATAAACTCTGTCTTTGCCTGCTCTTCCATTTTTCAGAGCAGTTTTGTAATCAAGAAAATCTGCTGTCTGGTAATCCTGAATCGTGTTCTCTGTGTGATTAAAATCGCCGCAGATAACAACATCTTTTTCGCAGAAAATCGTTGTTGTACGGTCTGGGCAGCCCCAGATTCTGAGAGGCACCTTTGAATAAATAAGCATCTTTGCACCACGCGTTCTGGCAAGTTCACTGTTTAAACCGCCATCATCACCACCCATTGGGGGATCATTGGCATTCATGCTTTTTTCTTTCTTGGGCGAGTTCTCGTCCTCATCTTCTTCATTGGGAGCTGATTCACCCTCATCATCAGCTTCCGATGATGAACTGGCATTCTGACGATAGTTCGGTTCTCCAAAATTGATTTCGAAATACGGATTCTGTGGATCATAGGGATTACGCCACTTTGATTCCTCAAAAGTGTCGTTTTCCACGATAAATCCGCCTTTTTTATATTTACTGAGATAAGTTACTTTCTTCAGATATGTTTCCTTCGAAAGATATGCAGCTTTATAAGGCTTTCCGCCTGTATTTCCATCAAGAATGTATCCTGAGTATGACTGAAATTTATCGGGCTTCCCTGAATCATTTGATGGACTCAATTTCGCGTAAGTGTTGTCAACAAAATCAACTCTGGTTTCCCGCATTGATCTTATCATTCCCGGAGTTTCGATTTTCTCTGCTGCTTTAATATCGCTTCCCTGGTCTCTTCCGCCTGTTGTGTTAAAAGTTATCCATTGATAACCGTAGAGGCGTGCGCCTTTGAGTTCATTTGGATTATTGTACGGACCATAGCCGAGGTCAAGCATTTCTCCATCAAAAAGCAGGTATTCATAAAGCGGACAGCGTTTTTCAAGTATTGCAGTAATACGTCTGTATGAATCTTCTTTTTCATTGCCATGCGAACCGACACATGCTACAACTTCACACTTTGCAAACATGGAAGCTTCTTTCAGAGACTTGGTTTTACTGTTTTCGCGACTTCCAAAAATCGGAGCAAGTTTAAATTTGAACATTCCATTTCGCGTCTGCCCCGAATATATTCCGTTTGATATTCCGGAAAGAGCCAGATCGCCTGCTTTTGAAAACATCGGATAAGCTGATTTCACGGGGGCTTCCCATGTGCGGGTTTTTGATGCTGTTCCGGCAAATTTGTAATGTGTTCGAAAACTTGGATTAATCTGCAATTCACCTAATGCTACATTCAAAGCAGCCTCAGCAACAGTATTGCTGAAAAAATCCTTTTCATTTTTTGTCATCCAGTGAACCTGGTTAGAATGAACACTCAGCATCATAACGATCATTATTCCAAAAATAGCCGAAAGCGCAATCAAAATGAAAAAGCCAACACCCGACCGCGAATTTCGTTCGGAATGTTCCATTTTATCGTTGCTTTCAGTTATGTTCATAAAATATTCCCTCTGGTTCATTACTGCGGGCGCGATAAATCGCGCCCCTACAAGTAAAAATAATAATCCATTGCATCATCTTTTAATCTTTTACTGATGCGGAAAGATTTCCTTTCCACGTTTGTAAAAACATGTTCCGAGAGAAATGTCATATACCTGACCCTTTTCTGACGGCCGTTGTCTTTCAAGTGTAATACGTACATAAACAAGTTCACTGCCATAACCTGTTTCATTTGAAGGAATGGACGTAATAATGCGGTCAGACTTATTTGACACATTAGAAACATTCATAGGTTTTCTTAAAGTTCTGAAAACCGTAAATTCACGCAGAGAATCGCTTACTTCGGTCTCCTGCTTTACTTTCATGCCAGGTTTTGATAATTCCTCAACATATTCAGTTCTCATCAGCTTATATCTCGGAACATTTTTATTCCTTGCGTTGGTGTCTCTTTCGAGGGAATAAACAATTTCTCTGACCTTTACAACCAGATCAAACGGCTTATCAAAGGTCCAGTTCTTAATTGGAGTCTTTGAATACACTGCAAACGGATCAACTTCCTGCTTGATAAGCTTGAGAACATCGCCGCCAGCAGCCGGAGTTTGCTGATTCGGAGCGTCTTCCCACCTGGTCAGGACAGGATATGAAATATGATTTGCCTCTCGGAAATCCTTACCAAGACGCATTATTATTTTTCGGAAATCATCATTAACTTTCATGAATTCCATTGAATCATGGATCATTCTCGTCTGAGAGAAAAACACCTTGTAGGCAACCATAAGAATAAAAACCATCAATACAATAACCACCAGCACCTCAATAAGAGTAAACGCTTTTTTCGAAGCATCTCTCATAAAAACCGGCAACTTTCGAGCCACACGTGACACGCAACCCCCAATAATTCCGTGACTTCCGTGTATTCCGTGGTTAATCTTTTCCTGACTATTCTTTCCGATGTTATTCTTTCCGATGTTATTCTTTCCGATGTTATTCATTCCGTGGTATTTCTTTTCGTCTTTTTTCATTGTCATTAATTCAGATCTGCAATTGCAGTGGAAAGCGAGATTTCTTCATCCTGTCCATCAGCCGACTTCCACGATACTGTAACAGAGACATGCTTCAAAGGACTCTTGGCATTTTTTTCTTTCGATTCAATCGGAACAGTTTTAACTTCTACTTTTCTGGAATAACTGAATGCTCCGGCAGTGTAAAGCGGCTCAAGCAGATCAGTTGGTCCACTGTCTGTATTAAGATCTGCTTCAACACTGTTATTCCCGGCATCTGCATCGTCAACTAGTGAAAACGGAGCCGCTCTCAACACTTCAACGGCCTGCTGTGCAAGCGCAATGGCAATTTCCTTGTTTTTCAGCTTCTTGGTTGATTTAAACTGTGCTGAAAAAAGGATTCCAAGCGTGAAAAGAATTGACAGCAACAAAATCATTATAAGTACTTCAGGCAGATTCAATCCCTTTCTATTCACCGAAAACCCCATTAAAGCATAATTTATTCGTTTTTTAAGAACTCTTAGCAGATACATTTACCTAATTATACTGAAAAAAGATATTTTATGTGTCTATTTAATTCTGTCAGATCGCTTTTTCTTTCAAACTTCCAGTCAATATAATTTTTTTCTGAATTAATGTCAACGTGAACTTTAGCGCTGTTTGCAAAAAACCTCCCGAAGTGTATTCGGGAGGTTTTGAAGTTTCATGTTTACCTTAGTGCTTCCGGGTTGGGTTTGATAATGTATTTAACGAAGAAAGCTCTTAACTGACCGACCTGAGCTGGCCCAAGATAGCTCTTATAGCCTTTTCTGCTGACATCATTGTAAATTCGGGTGAAGCAACAGGGCGGCAGTACTTCAAACTCACCGAAACCTATTATGCGAGGTGATTTTACAAAGTTATAATCTTCGGGAAGATATGCACCGTCTGGATGATCGTTTCCCTGAAGGTCGTAGATTGTTGTTGCAGAAGCATTCTGAGAGTCACTTGCGGTCTGTGGTGGAACATCTGTTATCGGAACAATTATTCTGGCGCGCGGGTTTGTCGGAGTAAATGTTCCAACTGTAGAATTGTAAACCGGACAGAGCGTATTATTCCGAGTGTGATTACATGCTGCACTTCCGCAGGTCAGACAGTGTTGTGGCATACATTTCGGGTCTGAACAGGAAAGGTCATGCCATGTTCTTGACGCAACCCCCTGCTCTGTTGGTCCTGTCATGTTTCCTGATTCTGTTGTGACACGATAGTTAATATCCAGATCGGCATCGTTTAAAAGTCCGGAGAGTCTGTCACGATAATCGTTGGCACCGCCCCCGCTGGTATTGTCTGTATCAAGACAGCCGTAATTGCTCTTTCCTTTTCCAATAAGCGTCTCCTCGGCTGCTCCTGCTTCTCCTGCTGCCGTCTTTCCGGAAATAGCACCAAGAAGAACATTATTCAGTGCAAGACGTTGAGCTTGAAGATTCTGAAAGGAATCTCCTCCCATGAAGGTAAATGATCCATGCTCATTTACCTCTCCTTTGCAGTAGCCGGAAATGGTAGTAGTATTAATGACTGTCCCCAGATTTGTTTCCGGATACTTCAACAAACTCATCAAGTAACTGTTCGTGTCTCCGACGCCACCCAACGGATTAATGCTGCCATGAGTCTGACATCGCGGGTCATACAAATCCTGAAGAACAAATGCGTTGCTGTTAAGTGCATTGATGCTGGAATAATACTGTTCACTCAGCTTAGCATTGAAGAAACACCGGTTTTGGAAATTCTGAAAAGCGAGACATTCAGAATAATCACCAGTTGCAGGAATACTCACACCTGCCGGCCTGATTGATGCGTCAGGAGTTGCAGATAATCTTTCATAGAGCCTTGCATGATAAAGTGCCATGTCAAGGGTTTCCGGTGAAAAGCCATGTGAAAACAGGTGTCCACCTTTATCTACATGGTCCCTTATCAATCTGGCAACTTTGTATTTCATCTTTTGTACTCTGTTGGGGTATTTGACAAAATCATTTTCTTCAGGAAGAACAACTGTTGGGGTAAGAGACTGAATTACCCTTGAGCCACTGGCGTAAAGCTTTTTATTAATAATATATGAATTGTAATCTGCATAACCTGAAGGGAAATCGTCAGTAAATCCAAGAGAGGTTGCGGTGTCTCGTCTTGTCTTGAAAGATTGACAACGAGGTCGGTAAGGATCATCATATCTGCACATTTTCAGCGATTGCTGGCCTGCCACTCCATTGGCATTGGTCGCAAAGAAATCAATGTATGGAGTTCCCGATCCCTGAAGACCGTTCGCTTCACGAACAAACCATGAAGAGCTGCCAATCTGACGTTCTGCACATCTTAATCCATAGTTGTCGCAGAACCTCTTGTATTGTGTATTAGGCCATATTCCAGGCTCAATATCCCTGACTCTTATGCGTATATAACCATTTGGACTATCAGGGAAAATCTGTATGAAAGTGTGAAATGGAATCCTTAAATTCCAGTTTCCAACCGAAAGAGCAATTGGATCAAGCGGATAAGCCGTTGAACTTGCACCACGATTATAATAATAGGTCAAATCAGAACCACTCCTGCCAATAGTGGACGGATAGAAAGTCGCAGCACTCCCCGGATCAACAGTATAAATAACATTAGCATAAGCTTCTGATGGTCGATTAAGAAGAATAGTGTATGTTGCAAGGGTTGTTATAAGACCGCCGTAAAAGTCCCGCAATTCGCAGTTTGACCTCTTGATAGTGAAATCTTTGCATCTGGAGTCAGAATCGGAAAATCCCCATCCTCCAGGTGTAACATGATAAAATGACGTGCAGTGTGGACACAACTGGCTATCTGACGCGTTATTCTTGACAAATTCTCCTGCAGTTGCCTTCTCTTTTTCGTTATAATCATAACAGGTGTCCCAGATATCACGACAACCACCTGTAAACCCGGTAAAATCCTCGTTGTGCAGATACAGAAATTTATAATCTGTCAGTTGCCCATTGCAAATCTCAGAGTCATAAATATAACTGCAACTACTGCTTGCAAAAGCATCATTTCTCGCCGGACTGTAGCTTCCATAAGGAATCTCGGCTAATTTAAGCAATTGAGAAAATGCTCCGTTATCTGACGGTGTCGAATAAAGGCCTACTTTAAAGCGCTTTCCGGTTTCTCCATCAAGAGAAAGTACATGCTCTCCTACGTCTTCAAATAGATCCTCCAGAATACTCGCCCCCGCAGTTATTTCCTGATACGTAGAGTCAATAGCCGGGTTAACAGCCAGTTTTGCAGTAATTGATGCGCACCTGTTGGCAAGGTCATTTCCGCTTCCTTGTACAAGTATTCTGAATTTTATTCCACGATCCTTCAATCTGGTCGCCAGAATCTTCCCCTGATTGTCCTGCTCTGCAAATGAAGTGCTTGGATTGCCCCACGGAAGCAGAAACGCACCACCCTTATATCCAAGCAGCCATTCAACAGGCAGATGGCAATCTGTATCATTATCGTCAATTTTGAGACACCAGTATGCCACGCCATAAGCTTTCAGATATGCATCATTGGTCGTTTGTCCTTTAGTGTCTTCTGTGGTTTTCCTGTTATTATTTCCGGGTGGAACCATTGGCACAAGAATTTTTGCCACAACAGTTGTAGCCGATTCGCCACCACCACTTCCCAGTTTCAAAATATATTCGACGCCTGGTACAAAACCTTCGTAATCGTCGCTTTCATCATCACCCCCGTGATTTTCCGCAAAATCGGGGTTTGCAGGGTCGTAATCTGGGTTGTTTGGATTACTGGGCGGCTCGCGATCTACCAGATGCGGAGATTGAGTTGCCGGGAAAGGTGTGTAACGATAGATATTCTTAGAAAGATCTTCAATAACACCATTCGGAACTCCGAGCGGGCACGAGTTGAACCATGGTCCGGAGCCTGTTCCACCGCCGCCGCTGGTGTCGTTGTCCCGTCCCCCGGTTACGGTGAAATTTTTGAAATCAAAAATATTTGCAAAAAACAAGCCCTGAGTTGAACTTCCTGTAACCTTGAGCCCTCTGGGACCACTTTCCTTTTCATCAAAAAATTCAACTTTAATTTTATCCGATGCAATCGCCGATGAAGCAAGATTCATGTTTTCTGCGGCTACTTCCAATACTCTCTGAGTGACAAGCTCCTTGCCCCTGGAGTCAATAAGATAGCCATTGGATCTCAACTCCATCATAAAATCACTGCCTGACCTGAATCCTGCGTTGGCAGCCGTTTCTATTTTTTTCTTTTCGCTGTACATAAAACCGACATCGACTACCAGAGAAATCAGACCAACGATAAAAATCATCGAAATTCCGACCATAATTATGCTGCCTGTTTTTTTATTTAAAGGCACGTTTTTTGTCATCTTCAATCCTCCTGAAATCTCTCTGAAGAAATCCTTAATATTATACGCAATTCACATTCCATAAAGATAGTATTTTTTTTCGGCTGTGACTGTAAGAATAGCACATTTTTCGTTTATGAAACACTTTCATTTTCAGGGAAATTTTCCCTACTGCGGTAAAATTTACCCTGTTTTTTCGAATATTCTCAATACTCAGGGGCAGCATATTATCTGAAAACAATCTTTCCTTTGTCATTTCGACCAATGGAGAAATCTCCGCAGGGTTAGCAGATTTATATTGAGGCTCATTGAGTCATTCCCGAATTTTGCGACAAAATAGTTTCTCTTTTTTTTCGATAGCATGTATAATAGCAGCTCTACATAATTTGTTCATAACGATTTCTGGTGAAAATTTAGTTCGAATGTATTTTCAAAGGAGATAATTTCCATGTTAAATGATGGCGATAAGGGTGTAATAATTCAAAGAGATAAAAAAACTTATGCTGTTGCTCCACATATTCCTTGTGGCGTAATTTCTCCGGCTACTTTACGCAAAATTGCGGATGTTGCGGAAAAGTACAATGCGCCGGCACTGAAACTTACCAGCGCTGCCCGCATTGCCATAGTAGGAATAAAAGAAGAAGATGTCGATAAAATCTGGGAAGAACTGGGAATGTCAAAGGGTGCAGCAGTAGGCCTTTGTGTCAGAAGCGTCAAAGCATGTCCCGGTACAACATTCTGCAAGCGTGGAATAAAAGACAGTCTGCCTCTGGGAATGAAGCTGGACGAAAAATATCACGGAATGCAACTGCCTTCCAAATTTAAAATCGGAGTATCTGGCTGCCCAAACCAGTGCGCTGAAACCTGTATTAAGGATCTTGGCTTTGTTGGTCTTCCAGGTGGCTGGCAGGTGCTTGTCGGGGGCAACGGCGGGGCACTTCCGAGACTTTCAAAAGAACTCGTCAGAAATCTCTCAGATGAAGAAGCTCTGGCAATTGCCGACAGAATCATTGAATTTTACAGAAAAAACGGCCGTCCACATGTCAGAATCGGCGCTTTGATAGACAAAATCGGCTTCGATGAATTCAAAAAAGCTTTAACTGATAAAATGTAGAAGAGGAAGATGTTTAATTACCAGAGGGCAATGATTGAAAAATCATATATTCCGTTGTAAAATGACAATGTTGCGAATTACAGGCCTTAGTACAGCAAACCATAATAAAGGGGTCTTATTGCCTTTTGCTCCGAGGGCTGGGGTCACTGACATTAACTTATTGAACGGAGATCTATCCATTCGGCCGAGATAACTGTGAATCGTTACTTTTAGCGACCATTTTTGTGCAACGATTACACTGGCAGAATTCCTTAAGTTCATGGCAGCAAGTGTTAGGGTGAAGTTTTTTTTGCGTATTTAAATAATGTGCATTTGAATTCCAGGGCAAAAACAGTCTGGTTTTCCGGTGGGGTTGATTATCCTTGCCCTGAGTGTGAGAGAAAAAGATGAATAGTGCATCATTACTTGGCCTGATTCAAAACGCAGCGCTGCTTCTTGCTGCTGCCTACCTGTTTGACTTAGCGGCAAGCCGCTTGCGAACCGGGCAGTCACTTCTTCAACAAATTATTATCGGATTCGCAATTGGCATAATCGGCCTCTCCATAATGATGACACCATGGACCTTTGTTCCCGGCGTTGTCTTTGACACACGCTCAGTTTTGATAAGTATAACCGGACTTTTTTTCGGAACTGCTTCAGCCATAATAGCAATTACGATGACAGCAATTTATCGTTTTTTAGACGGCGGAGCGGGCACCTGGACCGGAGTTTCCGTTATCATTTCATCAGGATTAATTGGTATTGCATGGCAACACCTTCGCCGCAAACCCCCGGCAGATTTTTCATGGCGGGAGCTCTATGTTTTCGGAGTAGTAGTACATCTGGTCATGCTTGCCCTTATGCTGACATTTCCATGGCAAACTGCAACAAAGGTGCTTTCAAATATTACATTGCCAGTCATGCTCATTTGTCCGCTGGGAACAGCTCTTCTTGGAACATTAATGGTTAAGCGCCTCTGCCGGGAGCAGGCAGAAGAAAAGCTCCGTAATGCAAATGAGCTACTTTCAATGTATATAAGCTACTCACCAATTTACACCTTCATTAAGGAAGTAACTTCAACCAAGTGCTTTGTACTTCAGGCAAGTGAGAATTATCAGGAAATGATTGGCATCCCTGGCAGCAAAATGGTCGGAAAAACAATGTATGAATTGTTTCCGCCTGATTTTGCAGAGAAGATTACAAAAGACGACTGGGCAGTTGTCTCAAATGGCAAAGTATTGAAAGTGGATGAGGAACTGAACGGCAGGAGTTACACCACAATAAAATTTCCCATTATTCAGGATAATAAAAATCTGCTGGCGGGTTATACAATCGACATCACTGAACGTAAGCAGGCAGAAATGGCACTTGCAGCCGAGAAAGAGCGCCTCGCAGTAACTCTGCGCAGCATCGGCGACGGAGTAATTACAACCAATACAAATGGCTATATCTTAACGATGAATAAAATGGCCGAAAACCTTACTGGCTACGAGCAAAGCGAGGCAATCAATAAACCTCTGGCTGATGTTTTTAAAATCATCAATAAAGATACTCGTCAGCCCTCCGACGATCCTGTTAAAAGAGCCCTTTCGATAAGCGAAATCTGTGAACATGCAAAACACTGCCTTCTGATTTCCCGGGACGGAATTGAACGCATTATTTCTACCAGAAGCGCCCCAATAATTGACAAAAAGAGCGTCACAATAGGCGTAGTTATTGCTTTTCACGATCAGACGGAAGAACAAAAACTGATTGAGCATCTTCAGCATACAGAAAAACTTAATTCTCTCGGAATACTTGCAGGTGGCATTGCCCATGATTTCAATAATATGTTAGCTGGAATTTACGGTTATATAGATCTGGCAAAACTATCTACAACAGAAAAGAGCGTCGAAGAATATCTTGAGAAAGTTATGACAGCATTCAACCGTGCAAAAAATCTTACACAGCAACTTCTCACATTCTCCAAGGGGGGGGTTCCACTGAAAAAAACCGCAGAATTGGCTCCTGTTATCATGGAAAGTGCTTCTTTTGCCCTCTCCGGTTCGAAAATAGCATGTGACTATAACCTTTCAAAAAACCTCTGGATGGCTGATTTCGACAGTCATCAGATTGAACAGGTAATAGGCAATCTGATAATCAATGCACAACAGGCAATGCCCAATAGCGGAAGAATAGCCATTTCAGCAGAGAATATTGTCCTGAAAGAGGGCGAAAAAATGCTTATGAAATCAGGAAGATATATCAGGATATCGGTAAGCGATACCGGTACTGGAATTCAACCAGATGTCCTGAAACACATCTTCGACCCCTTCTTTACAACCAAACAGAAAGGACATGGCCTGGGTCTTTCCACATCACGTGCCATAATTCAAAAGCACGAAGGTTGTATTGAAGTTGAAACAATTCCAGGTAAAGGTTCAACATTCCATGTTTTCCTTCCTGCTTCGAACCAGGAAAGTGTACAAGTCGCATCTGAACTATCGGCTTCGCATCAAGGAACCGGCAAAATACTGATTCTGGACGATGAACCATCCATCAGAGACATTCTTGCCACCATTCTTCAAAAGATGGGTTATTCGACTCTCGAAGCCAGAGACGGCGAAGAAGCATTGAAATTGTTTGAAGATGCTGCAAATAATGGCACTCCAATTGATGGTGCTTTTTTTGATTTGACAATTCCCGGCGGTTTAGGTGGCAAAGAGACACTTGATCTGCTGAGGAAAAATTATCCCGATGTAGCTGTCTATGCATCAAGCGGCTACTCCGAAGATCCTGTAATAGCAAAACCAGTCGAATACGGTTTCACCGACAGCATTCGCAAACCTTACCGTAAAGATGAAGTGGCAGAAATGCTCAACAGAAACGCCTTCAGAAAAAAGCGTTGTACAAAAGTTTAACCTTCTAAGGAGAGGCTAAAGAATATACTGATTATTCAGGATTAAAAAAAATAATCATTAGCATACCCATAATTCCAGAAAGAAGTAATATTGATAGTTGAAATAATCATGTTGTTTCTTAACGACTGCTAAGTATGCAAAATAGAAACTGATTTTTATACGGAATTACACATAAGAACCCGGAATTTGTTCAAATATTTTTTTTATTTCTTCCAACTGAACCGGTTTTAAGAGGCAATCATCCATTCCTGATGAGATGCACTCTTCGCGGACATTTTTCGTAGCATTCGCTGTAAGAGCAACAATAAGAGAATGTTTTCCATTTTTAGCCTCTATTTCCCTGATTTTTCCGGTGGCAGCATATCCACTGATATCCGGCATGAAGCAATCCATGAATATGACGTCATAAAATTGCGACGAAGCCTTTTTAACAGCTTCACTGCCTGAATCAGCACATTCATGTTTAATTTTCAGTTTTTTCAGCATCATACTCATAATTGTTCTATTAATCTCCACATCATCTACAACAAGAACACTCAAACTCTCTCTGCTCGCCCTGCTTCCCATGGTTCCCGTGGTTTCTCTCGTATCCCAAGTTTCCGTGTTCTCCGTGGTTTCTCTCGTTTCCCTTGTTTCCGTGGTTTCCTTCTGCGCGATAGCTGATGATTTATTTTTGCCTGCATAGGGCAACGGAAGAGTTACAATGAAAGAAGATCCCGCACCTGGAATACTTTCAACCGTACAATCACCGCCCATCATATTTGTCAGATTCCTGCATATTGCAAGACCCAAGCCAGTTCCCTCGCCTCTTTTTGAGGTTGGTGATGTCAACTGAGAAAACTTCTGAAACAGATTTTTTATTTTTTCCTGAGGAATTCCGATTCCGGTATCTTTTACTGTTATTTTTACAACAGCACCATTTGAATCTGCCGATAATCGCTCTGTTATGACAGTAACACGTCCCTGTTCAGTAAATTTTACTGCATTTCCTATCAGGTTGATTAAAATTTGCCTGATTCTTACTTCATCTCCAATGAAAAGATCCTCGAGTTCAGCATGATATTCATTGATTATTTCCAGATTCTTTTCTTCTGCCCTCTTTCGGAGGAGTTCAATTGAATCATCAACTAACATAATAAGAGAGAACTCAGTTGCCTCCAAAGTCATTTTGCCCGCTTCAATTTTGGAAAAATCAAGAACATCGTTAATGATTGTCAGTAACATTTTTCCAGAAGAGTTAATTATTCTGACATACTCACCCTGCTGGCAATCCAACCGTGTGCCCAGAAGCAGGCCCGCCATGCTCAATATACCATTCATCGGAGTTCGTATCTCATGACTCATTGAAGCCAGGAAGTCACTCTTGGCTCTATTAGCCAAGTCTGCTTCCTCTTTTGATTTCTTCAGTTCCTCCTGAACCCTGAGATGTTCAGATAAACGCCAGGCTGATTCAAGGAGCAAAGTCAACTGCAAAACATCTGCCTGGTTATAATCGGAATCTTTATTCGCTACGGCAACGACGCAGACTATTTTTCCGTCTTCGAAAACCGGAAGAGTTAAATATCTGTGTAAAGCAACATGCCCCTGCGGATAGCCTTTTTTAAGCGGATTTGCAGCAGCAAAGTCATTTATCATGATAGGTTTGCGCTGACGCACTGCTTCGCCCCATACTCCAGTTTTGTCAAGTTCGTAGCAGGTCTGCGGATTAACAACGCTACATTCTTTCATAACATCTTTTGACCAGGTGTTCAGTATGAAAAGCCGCCTGTTTTCGTCGTAAAAATATATATACCCAATCTTGCTTTCAGTAAGAGTAATGGCTTCGTGAAGTGCGCAATCCAGTAGGTCTTGTGTATTCTTTGACGGGTGCTGGGAAACGCGTAGAAGACTCTCAAGCCTCTGCTGATTTCGCTTTAATTCTATTTCAGTTTTTTTCCTATCGGTAATATCAAAGCAATAGCCAATATAGCCAACGAATTCACCGGTGACATCTTCATAAGGGCATCCAACATCAAGAAGCCAGCGATATTCTCGGCTGTGATGCTTCAAACGATACTCCATTTCAAATTTAATTCTCGCGCTGAAAGCATTTTTCCATGTTTTCACACAATCTTGAAGATCATCCGGATGAACTCCAGATGCCCAACCTTCTCCAGACTCTTGCTGCAACGTTTTTCCTGTAAAATTCAACCAGGTTGTATTGAACCAATCGCAGCTTGAATTTGCATCTGAGCGCCAGATCAATGCCGGTGCATTTTCAAGAATTGTAAGATAATGATCACGGCTTGCTGCAAGAAGGCTTTCAATTTTTTTTCTTTCTTCAATTTCAGCATTCAGCTCTCTAAGACGCTCTTCGACCTTTTTCTCAAGCCCTTCATTCAGACTTTTAACTGTAAGTTCAGCTTCTTTGATGATAGTAATATCAGTAAACGAAATTACGACTCCCTCAATTTGTCCAGACTCGTTTCTAAATGGAAGTATTTTTATCAACAACCATCTGCCAGTCCGTGTTTTTTCTTCTTTTTCTGCCGGTAAGGTTACAGAAAGCACAGACTTAACTGATTTCAGCAGGCCGTCATGGTCGGTAAGATTGTATGTAATGTGATCTATCGGACGGCCGATGTCCTGCGGCAGAAGATTAAAAAAAACAGCTGCCGAAGAGTTGTATTTTCGTATACGCAAATTGCGGTCAAGAAAAATTACACCCGTTTCCATGCTCGAAAGAAGATTTTCATGGTCTGAATTAAGGTGTTTCAGCTCAACATTTTTTCTTTCAAATTCAGCATTAACAGAATGCAATTCTTCATTTGTACTTTGAAGTTCTTCGTTTGAGGCCAACAGCTCTTCATTTGTGCTTAGAAGCTCTTCATTGCTGGACTGAACTTCCTCAACTGCTGCCTGAAGATTTTCGCGGGTAGAATGCAACTCAAGCTCAAGATTTTCAATATGCTGCCTTAAATGCTTCACTGAGTCAAAATCACCGCACTCTATTTTTTGGGTGCTGTCAGAAAGATGATCCTGGCGGAATAATTTGTCAAAATATGCATGATAATGCCTGACAGGGTTTCTCTCATCAAAAAGCGGAGAAATCGTTAGATTAATCAAAAATTCAGAATCTTCCCGCTTGATTTTTACATTTCTGATTACGATGTCCGCAGAAGATTTTTCCGCTTGCTGAAAAGCCGAATTTAATGCAATACGAAGACTGCCATCAGCCATAGCAAGAAGATTCTGGTCTGCACGACCTTCGGGAGTCTTGAGATATTCAAACACATTGCCAAAATAATGAATAATATTCAGTTTCTCATCAGTAATTACACCGGGTGGGATATGTTTTTTCAGCAATATGTCATAATCATAGAGTAGATGTTTATCAATCGGTATCTTGACAGCACATGGCGACTGAGGAAAAGTAGACTGTATGTTTTTTGAAATAGCCGATTGAACTTCCATCGATAGCCTCGAATCGCGAATTTTTCGAAAAAACCGGTGTTGCTTGGAAAGAACATCAAATTCGCCGATGATTGTCCCCAAGCCCTCACTTTTTCCAAGAAACAATACTGCATCTTTTTTCAGGGCAGAGTGAAACAAAGAAATAACTTGCTCCTGAACACCTGCCTGAAAGTATATAAGCAGATTTCGGCAACAAACCAGATCAAGCCTTGTGAGAGGTGGATCTTTAAGAATATTGTGCACAGAAAAAACAACTATTTTTCGCTATCAGAAGGCATTTTGTCAAAGAACTCTTCCAGGGCTTTCAATCCACCCGCAGAGGCACCAATAGCAGCAATATGAAAGGTTTTCATCTATTAATCATGTCCTAACCAACTTAACAAAGTGCATTCTATAAGGAAATTGTGTCTGTTTGCATCGAATTTGAAGATAATCGCACTTATTATACCGATATTTTTTCAATCAGTCAAATGAAATGGCATATACAGAGGCTATTAGGTACTTTCTCATTAGTTTCAGAATGTGTATATATATTGCAGATTTTACTTTCAAAATGCTTTATCAAAATGTATAATAAAGGTGTTAATGGACACAGCGATTGACAAAAAACTGATTATATTTGCAGAAGACTTTGCCCGCTCTCTCCGACGTTGTCGAATATTAGAGCTGGGGTGAGAATCTTATCTGGAAAAAGTATTTCTAAAATTTGATTATTGATCAGAAACGATAATTCTGAACGATGATACTGTGAAATTTGCACTGAGCTGACAAAAACAAATTTGGTTAGTGAGTTCAAAGATGAAAGAAGTCGATATTGTACTTGTGAATCCACCGCTTATCTGGGGTCAGGAAGACCGGCTCGACATAAAGCCACCCCTTAATCTTATTTATCTCGCTTCACATCTTAATTCAAAAGGCTTTAAATGCAGCATTATTGATGTAATTTCTGAAAAAATAACATTCTCACAGGTATTAAATAAATTATCAGAAATTCAGCCACGTTTTCTGGGTGTGCCTTTTTATCAGGGAACCAGAGAAACTGCGCTGGAACTAACGCGCGAGTTTAAAAAAATCTGTCCATGCAGCATTGTTATCGCCGGAGGTCCGCTTGTAACAGCACTTTCTGAAAATGTTGCTTCTGAAAAAAGTGTTGATATTTGTGTTATTGGCGAAGGCGAAGTTACACTTGAAGAAATTATCCGTTCAGACGCCAAAAACCTTCAGAATATTCCCGGAATAGCTTTTTGCAAAAATGGAGAAATTCTGAAGAATTCCCTCAGGGAACCGATTGCAGATCTCGACTCTCTTCCATTTCTGGATTTTTCTCTGATAAATTCAAATGCATACTATGATTTTCAAAAGTCTTTAAATATGCCCGTATGGCTATTTCTGACAACATCCAGAGGCTGTCCGTTTAAATGTGTTTTCTGCGCAACTCCTGTTTTATGGCCGGGCAAACTTCGTAGAAATTCTGTCAAGCGTGTAATTGAAGAAATCAGACATCAGAAAAACCTCAATTCCGAGATCAACATTGGGTTTATGGATGATTCATTCTTTTCGGATAAAAGATGGCTCAGTGAATTTTTTGTTGAAATCGAAAAGCTGAAAATTAAATACTGCTGCATTGGAAGAGCCGATCAACTTTCACTCGAAGAAATAAGATTACTTTCAAATACAGGTTGCCACTACGTTGGGCTCGGAGTTGAAACCGGTAACTCTGAAAGACAGAAGAAAATTAAAAAATATCTGAATATCGAGAAATTGAAATTCAGTGTCAAAAACCTTGCAGAGTATAATATTCTGGTTAAGTGCTTTTTCATGCTTGGATTTCCTGATGAGACCCCTGAAGAAATGCTTGAAACAATAAATCTGGCAGTAGAATTGAAGCGTCTTGGCATGCATGAATGCAACTTCTTTCCTGTGTCAATTTATCCGGGGACAGAGTTAGCTGAAAAGTTTGATTTTCACGAATTTTCTTCCCGTATTTATGAAAAATACGACACAAATAACCGCACTGTACAAGAGGTGAAAGAACTGGGTGAAGATATCGGCGAAAAAAGACTTTCCATATATGGAAACATTCCCGGATTAAACATTAACAAGTATTTTTCTGCAGAAAGAATATTACAGATTGTAAAAATTGCGTACAACAAGGTTGAAAAATCAGAAGATGCTGAAATATCTGAACTTACTTCATAAGAGATCGGCGTAAAAGTTTGTTTTAACCACGAACAACACTGATTTCCACGGAGTAACACAGGTTTTACCTTTGAAGAATATTTGTTATTATGTTTAACCAGTTCTCATACTCACATTAAATATAAACCAGAAAGTTTACACTTAATTGTCAGAAGTAAAGATTCAAGATGGGCAAATGTTGACAGCTCAGTATAAGCGGAGAAACAAATGAATAACGAAAAAGATAATCAAATAATTGAACTTCAGCGCCGCAACGCTGAACTATTCAAATTCCTCGATGAATTGAACGCTGTCGTCATCGATCAGGACAAGCGTCTGATGATACTCGAACGCCAGATTCGGGAAATGAGAAAACAGACTGAACAGGGCGACAGCAATCCCGGCACCTCACTTATCCAGGAGCGCCCACCACATTATTGAGCCAAAAATCAGCATCCTGATGGGTTTTCTGCACTAATGACTTCTGATCAATTTATCTATTGCTGATTCCGAAGCGACAGTACTACTTTCAATTGCAGCTTTATTTGAATACAAGATGAACTTTTTGTTCATTAAAGCGCCTGTGGAAAAAAATATAACTTGAAATAATTACCGCTATGTTCCTATAATTACAGAATAAGTGATGTTATTTATTCGTAATCCTCAATAACACTTGGATGGAACACTATAATGGAAAACACTCTGAATTTCTATAGAACGATAATAGAAACCTCTCCTGCAGGTTATGCATACCATAAAATAATCCTGGATGAAAATAGTGTCCCCTGCGACTATGAATTTATTGAGGTGAATTCAGCTTTTGAAACCTTCACAGGTCTTAAGCGGTCTGAAATAATTGGGAAAAAAGTAACAGAAATTTTGCCCAATATTAAAAACGACAGATTCGACTGGATTCAATATTACGGAAAAATTGCTGTTTCCAGAGAAAAAGGTGAGTTTGAACAATACTCTGAACCTTTGAAGAAATGGTACAGAGTAAACGCCTATTCTCCGGAAAAATATTATTTTATTACTTATTTTATTGATATTACCAGAGAAAAAGAACAGTTGTCTGAATTGAATAATTTTTTTGATGTTAACCTTGATTTATTGTGCATAGCAAACTTAGATGGAAAATTTCTTAAAGTCAACAGAGAATGGGAATCTCTTTTAGGTTATACCAGAGATGAACTGGAAAATAGCAGATTCCTTGATCTAATACACCCGGACGACTTAGATTCCACATTGGATGCCATGAAAAAGCTTTCCATTCAGGAGAAAGTTTTAAATTTTGTAAACAGATACAAGTGTAAAGACGGTTCTTATAAATTCATAGAATGGCGTTCGTACCCTCAGGGAAATTTGTTATACGCTGCCGCCAGAGACATTACTGATTATAAAATCCAGGAAGAAGAGCTTAGAGAAAGTGAAGAAAAGTATCGTTTTCTCATTGACAACAGTTACGATATTATCTACAAACTTTCACCGAAAGGAATATTCACATTCGTTTCACCAGCATGGACAGAGCTTCTGGGGCATCCACTAACAGAAGTAGCAGGACATTCATTTACGGAATTTGTTCATCCGGATGATCTTCCCTACTGCTTGGAATTTTTACATAAAGTACTGGAAACTGGAAAGCGCCATGAAGGCATTGAATACCGGGTCAGACATGTCAACAGAAAATGGTATTGGCACACAACAAGCGCAATGCCAATAAATGATCTGAACGGAGAATGCATTGGGTTTGTCGGTACAGCGCGGGACATTACCGAAAGAAAAAACATTGACAATAAACTCTTAAAACAGAAGGAAGCATTGGAAAAACTCTTGAATACGGTTCCAAGTGCTGTTTACACTGTTGACAACAATAGAATTGTCACCAGCTTTAATAAAAGAGCAGAAGTTTTGACAGGATATACCGAGAATGAGGTCATTGGCAAAGAATGTCTGCTTTTTGCATGCGAACCTTGTACACGAAAATGCGGATTATTGGCAAAGGATGTTGCCAAGCCGGTAATAAATAGAGCATGTACAATATTAAATAAGAAGGGTGAAATACGTCATATTTCAAAAAATGTTGATGCAATATATGATGAAAATGGCAATATTACAGGTGGAATTGAATGTTTTGAAGATATTACTGATAAATTAGAGGCGGAAAAAGAAATAAAGGAAAGCAGGGAAAATTTTTATAATTTCTTCAATACCATTGACGACATGTTTGTTGTAGCTTCGCCTGCCGGAAAGATTCTCAATATCAACAAAGCCCTTTCAGAAAAACTTGGCTATGAAACAAAAGAATTACTCAACATGCAAATTCTGGATATTCACCCGCCAGAAGATAGAGCTGAAGCAGAAAAGATTTTTGAAGCGATGTTCAGGAAAGAACGTGATTTTTGTCCATTGCCGATGCTTAAAAAAGATGGCAGTCACGTCCCTGTTGAAACAAGGATATGGTTCGGAAAATGGAACGGAATAGATTGCATTTATGGTATTTCAAAAGATTTATCAAAACAGCAGGCTGCGCTCGATAAATTCCGCAAATTATTTAACAATAACCCCGCATTGATGGCTGTAAGCAGCATTTCCGACAGAAGATTCATTGATGTAAATACTGCCTTTCTGGAAAAGCTTGGTTATTCCAGAGATGAAATCATCGGCAAGTCGGTTTTCGAACTTGATTTGTATGCTGAAAATGAAAAACAGGCTGAAATATCCAGAATATTGAATGAAAAAGGCTGTATAAAAAACATTGAACTAAAAGTTAGAAAAAAAGACGGACAGATCATAGATGGTCTTTTTTCGGGAGAAATTATTGATAACCAGCTGGAAAAAGCCTTCCTTACTGTTATGACAGATATCACGGAACAGAAAAAATCTAAAGAGCAGGCAGAAGCCGCCAGTATTGCAAAGAGTCAATTCCTGGCAAATATGTCCCATGAAATCAGAACACCAATGAACGGCATAATTGGATTTCTTGAATTGCTTCAAACCTCTAATCTCTCTTATGAACAAAAGGAGTATGTCCGTGAAGCAAAATCTGCCTCGGAAGTACTGTTGTATCTGATAAATGACATTCTTGACTTTTCCAAAATTGAAGCCGGCAAACTTGCAATGGAAAAAATTAATTTCAATCTGAGAACCGCTGTAGAAGACGCGGTATACCTTCTTCTGCCAAAAGCCTCAGCAAAAAACATTGAACTTTATATTAACATTAATAATCATGTTCCAGATGAAGTTATCGGAGATTCAGCAAGACTCAGACAGATCCTGAACAATCTTGTCAGCAATGCGGTGAAATTCACTGAAAAAGGTGAAGTATCTGTTTCTGTTGATTCTGTTGAAAAAGAGAATGATACAGTCATGCTCATGTTTGAAATAAAAGATACCGGAATCGGCATTCAGGAAATAGATATTCATAAACTCTTTCAGTCTTTTATTCAGGCAGATGCATCCACAACAAGAAAATATGGTGGAACCGGTCTTGGGCTGGCAATATCCAAAGAACTTGTCAAAATGATGGATGGGGAAATCTCTGTCAAAAGCATTCCGGGAAAAGGTTCGACGTTTCTTTTCAATGTGCATTTTAAGATAGCAAAACGAGCATCAGAACAGAAACAACTGTTTGATCAAATTCCCGACGGAAATATTCTGATTATTGATGATAATATTAACAACAGGAAAATTATCATTTCATATCTTCAGGGAACTGGACTTTCAGTATTTGAAGCCGATGATGTCGGTAATGCTATTGCCACAATTATTTCAAACGCAAGTACAAAAAACAGAATCAGTCTTGCACTTGTTAACAGCCAGATGCAGAGAATGAGCGGTTTCGAATTTGCATCAACATTGAAGGAAATACCTGTTGCAAAAGATATCAGGCTAATATTGATCAATTCTTCCACGCACAAGGAGAATCCCGAGAAAGCAATGAAACACGGGTTTTCGGGATGTTTGACCAGACCTGTAAGAAGGGATGAATTAATTAGTTGCCTTTCCATTGCATTTGGCCTCCAGAAAGAAAATACAAAAGAAAACCATGTTAAAGCAGAAAAGCTGAGAGAGCCTTATAAACAGATAATTCCCAGAATTTTACTTGTAGAAGACAATGAAATAAACCGTAAAGTAATTACCAAGATGCTGACAAACAGGGGCATCAGTTGTGATGTTGCAATAAATGGCAGAGATGCATTGAAAGCTTTTTCAGAAAAAACTTATGATATAATTTTCATGGATTGTCAGATGCCAATTATGGATGGGTATGAATGTACATCTAAAATACGTGAACTGGAGGTTGATAAAAAGCGTACAACAATTATTGCGTTGACAGCGAATGCCATGCAGAGTGACAGAATTAAGTGCCTTGAGTCTGGCATGGATGACTACATAAGCAAACCCATAGACTTTGATTTAATGTTCAAAAAGATAGGAGAGCTGACAAAACTCCCTGAAAATTCCAGTGAACATTCTAATTTTATGGATAATAACATTGAAAAATTTATTAAAAGCACCGGACTTGATTTAAGCGATGCAATGGAATTATATACCATCTATGTAAAGCAATTACCCATATTATTGCATGATTTGAATGATGCTCTTTCAATAAATGATTTTGAAGGGCTGTCTAAACTGGCTCACAGTTTAAAAGGAACATCGGGTAATCTGTGCATAACCCAAATTTACGAATTGGCAGTAAAGCTAGAAAGACACGCAAAACAGAGCGATCATGACAACTGCAGAACCTGCCTGAACAAAATTCAGGAGCTGTTAAAATAATTTAGTTTTCATCGCTGCAAGTGAACTTTATAATGCTTCGGGCAAATAGTTGTTTTTTAATTCGTGAGTTAATGCTTCTTATGCGAATGATCGTGACTGAATCAGGCCATGATTCGCGGCGTTGAGAAAATTACAAAAGCGTGCAAAAAGGCTGGTTTGCCAAAACCAATCATCATTGAACGGTCCGGCGGTGTAGCGGTTGAACTGCTGAAGGCAGAGCCTTCCGAAAGTGCTGTTTCGAATAGCAGGGGGAATGATTTTGCGACAGTTTCCGAAAACGTGTCGGGAAAACGTCGGGAAAACGTCGGGAAAACGTCGGGTATAATTCTGGATGCCTGTCGGGAAAATCCATCTATCACTATTACAGAGATGGCCGAGAAGATTGGCATCACGGAACGTTCCGTTCAACGCAATATTCAGAAACTCCAATTTGAAGGTTTCTTGCGTCGGGTAGGCGGCAGGAAAGAAGGGTACTGGCAAATAATAGAGAGTAATTAGGGCTGAATTGATTATTCATGAGTTCATGAAAAATATTGGACGCCTACAAAAAAACATTAAATCAGTGATCTTCAACCTTGGTGCACAAAATGGTGCACAGGCTTATTTCCCTGAAAGCAAATCCCCCTGATCTGGAGCCAGATTCAGGGGGATTTTGCAGAGCGGGAAACGGGGGTCGAACCCGCGACATCCAGCTTGGGAAGCTAGCACTCTGCCAACTGAGTTATTCCCGCATTCTTACTCCGGACCAGTATACCATACTGATTTTTATTTTTCAATATCTGTTGAAGAAGAAACCATAGTTTTTTTGTTGCTTTTTCATGTTCCGGGAAATTCATGCATCTGCTATACTTAACAGACGAAGATATGTTTATTTTAATCTTCACAGAAACTTGGTTTTCCTCTCATGCGGAAACGCCGGGTAGAGGGATGGAATGGCTGGCTTAAATGTAAAGAGTATTGAGGAGATTTTGGAATGATAAAGATCATAAACAAAGTATGTTCGCTGACAATATTAGCCTTTTACCTGTTTCAGCTTTCTTCTGCATGTATTGCAGAAGAAAAACCGGTGCAGATATTCTTCGGGCCTGATGACGAAAGGGCTTTCGGCCTTGATGACAAGTTTATCAGGTTTGTCAATCAGACGAAAGAAACTCTGGATATGGCTTTCTATGAATTCAGACTTGATAATATAATCGATTCGCTTATAAAGGCAAAACAACGTGGAGTAAAAATTCGGATCGTCGTTGACAATGATAATTACTATTATGATCCAAACAGGTACATCAAAGGGAAATCGCCCCACACAGATGAACCGGAGCCTGAAACAGTCGGTACGGGTCTTGCTTCAGGAGCATTGAATCCATTTGTTAAAAGATTAGTTGACGCCGGCATAGAAGTTAAAGATGATAACGGACGTGCATCTCTCATGCACAATAAGTTTGCAATTTCTGACTCCGCGAGGGTCTGGACAGGCAGCTATAATCTGACTGACACTTGCTCGTATAAAAATCCGAACAGTGCTGTGATACTTGCTTCGGTTGATCTTGCAAAGACTTTCAGCGAAGAGTTTGAGGAGATGTTTGATAAACGTAGTTTTGGAATCAATTCTCCGAAAAATCGCACTGCACAAGTTTCAAAAATCGGAGATGATAAAATTGAAGTTTTCTTTGCTCCGGAAGACAATCCAAATGGAAGAATTGCAGAAATACTTACAAATGCTAAAAGCGAGATATTATTCATGCAATTCGCATTTACGGCTGATGACCTTGGCGATATCCTTATAAAGAAACATCAAAGCGGAGTAAAAGTACAAGGTGTGTTTGACCGCATCCTTTACCGCAGCACCGGGCCATTCGGTGAGTTTTCAAAACTGACCGAAGCTGAAGTTCCTGCACTGATCTACTCTGGCGAAGGAAAATTCCATCATAAAATATTTATTGTTGATCCGATGGGAGAAAATCCCATTGTAGTACTTGGTTCCCAAAACGCTTCCAGCAACGGAAACAGAAATAATGACGAGAATATAGTGATTCTATATTCCAAAGAAGCTGCGCTCGCATATCGAAATCAGTTTTTCAGATTCTTTTCCAAAACGACATTTGCCTCTGCTCATTTAAACTACAGCGATTTTCCCTTTGCCTCGACTGTTCTTGAAGAAGCTGAAATGATAGTATTTGGAAACGGAAAAAGCATCAGAGATCTTCATTTTGAGTTTCCTGCACGCTGGAAGACAGACGGAACAAGCATCGGGGAAATTAGTATCATCAGATGCGGAAAAGACACCACCGCTTCAGAAAAGGTTGAACTCAATCAAAAAGGGTTTTTCCTCAGAAATGCAGCAATACAGGGGTTTGGTCCAAAATCCTGGCTGGTCATAAGATTTAAAAATCTGAAATTACCAGAACTTGCCGGAAAGTATTCTCTTTTGTGCTCTGCTTTACCTGCCGGAACAGCGAAGAAATTTCTGCCATTCGAATATCATCCGACAATTTCAATTCTTGATCCGGCCAGCGATGAAAGTTTTCAAGAACTTCTGAAATTTATTCGTCGCGTGAACACAACTCTTGTCGGCATGGAATCAAGACTTCCGGAATATGAAATAGTATCCCGCAGGGAAAAACTTCTCGGATTAAATCTGAAATTAAACGCCATTCTGTGCGAAGCCGCAAAAAATGGAAACTATCGCCGCATTGAAGAAGCAATAGTCTTTGTTGAAAGTTTTGGAAAAGCTAATTTGAATTATTCGTCTGACATCACGGGCGGTTTCTCTGAGATTAAATCAATTTTAAAGTACAAGATTGCGCACGCAACTCCTGATTCAGAAACTGATTCAAAAAAAGCTCAGGAATTGCTCGACCGGATAGAAAAATTAGCGGAAAAAGCTTCGCAACGTTGATCCGCAGATCAAAAGATAAACTGTTTGAATTTATAATAGCAACAGGGAGACGTTGTACTTTTATGAGTAACATTGATAGTTTCATAACTGAGATATTGTCTGAAGACCTTGGTCCTGCGGGAAGAGACATTTCGGTCTGTTCACTCTCTGAATCAGCCGCAAAAAAAGCTTCAGGTAATGTTCTTGTCAAAACAGACGGTATTATTAGCGGTTTATGGCTTATTGAAAAGGTTCTTCAGCAAGTTGCAGGGAAAAACTCTTTTCATATAAATTTTTCTGCCAGAGATGGTGAAAAAATTCACGCTGGAACTTCTGTTGCAAAAATAGAAGCTTCCGTTGGAATTCTGCTGACTTCTGAAAGGACTCTGCTGAATCTTCTTCAGAGATTATCGGGCGTTGCAACTCTTACAAACAAATATGTTCAAGCTGTAAGCGGTACAAATTGTAAAATTCTTGATACCAGAAAAACCACTCCCGGAATGCGGGCACTTGAAAAAGCAGCGGTAAGAGACGGCGGCGGCGTAAATCATCGCTTCGGACTCTACGACATGATTATGCTGAAAGACAACCACATAACTGCCATGGGTGGAAATATCGGACTGGCAATTCAGCAGGCAAGAAAATCAACAGGTCCGGCTGTAAAAGTTGAAGTTGAAGTCAGCAGTTTTATCCAATTCAGACAAGCCCTGGAAGCCATGCCCGACATGATAATGCTTGACAATATGCCACCGGATTTAATGAAACAGTGTGTTGAAGCAGGATCAGGGAAAATCCCGAAAATTCCACTTGAAGCGTCTGGTGGAATAACGCTGGAAACTGTCCGCAAAGCGGCAGAAACAGGCGTTGACTACATATCTGTTGGCGCAGTTACACATTCTGCCCCTGCAATGGATATCTCAATGAAGATCATCCTTTAAGCCACTTTTTAATAATTGCCAAAAGCTGTTTAGGGAAAAGTGGCTTGGAAATATAGTCATTCATTCCACATTCCAGACACTTTTCTCTGTCGCCTTCAAGAGCATTCGCAGTCATAGCGATAACTACAATAGCTGGATCCTTTACTTCATACTTTCCGCTCCGAATTGCTCGTGTAGCCTCGTATCCATCCATTTCCGGCATCTGGCAATCCATGAGAACAAGATCATAAGATTTTTTCTCAAGAGCTTGTAGTGCTTCAGCCCCACTTTCAACAATATCTGCTCTGTAACCTATCTTTTCCATAATTGCCAGAGCAACTTTCTGGTTTGTGATATTGTCTTCAGCAATCAAAATATTCGAGTTAAGCTTTTTTTCTTCAGAAATAAGGTGTGTCGTGACAAGTTTCCTTTCCGAGTCTTTTTTTCCAGACAAAGAATCTGAAAGAACGATTTCAATACAATCTCTCAATTCAAGCTTTCTGACCGGTTTCCCAAGATAACCGGAAAATCCTGCTTTCTGGAACCGATCTCCATCGCCGCGCTGAGCTTGCGATGTTAGAACAATAAGCTGCGCGGAGGAAAGCTTCTGATTTTTCTTTATTGAAGCTCCTGTTTCCATTCCATCCATGCCTGGCATCTGATAGTCAAGAAGCACTACATCAAACGGATCAGACTCATCAGCAGCTTTTTCCAACATCACCATCGCCTGGAATCCATCATTTGCAAGTTCACATCTGCATCCCCAGGAAATAAGATAGTTATAGAAGACTTTACGACAAGTATCGTTATCGTCAACAATAAGAAACTTTTTATCTTTGAGGCTGGGTCTTACATACTTATTTTCAACAACTGTTGCTGGCTGCTTATCAAGAACAACCGTAAACCAGAACATGGAACCTTCTTCAGGTATGCTTTCGTAGCCAATCTCTCCGGACATGAGCTTGCAGAGTTTTTTGGATATGCACAAACCAAGCCCTGTTCCACCAAATTTCCTGGTTGTTGATGAATCAACCTGAGTAAATGGTTCAAATAAATCATATTCAGTCTCAGAAGGAATTCCAATACCCGTATCGCGAATCTCAAACCTGAAAGTTGCTTTTTCTTCAATTTCGAAAGTTTTTGATGCTCTAAGAGAAACTTCACCTGAAGAAGTAAATTTTATCGCGTTTCCAAGCAGATTAATCAAAATCTGCCTCAATCTCCCAGGATCTCCACGAACTCTCGTATCAAAAGGCAGATCAAAATTACAAATCAGCTCAAGTCCCTTTTCATCTGCCTTGAGTGCAAATGCGTCAAGTGTATCTTCTACGCAGACTCTCAAATCAAAATCAATAGCTTCCAAAGTGATTTTTTCTGCCTCAATTTTAGAAACATCCAGAATATCATTCAAAAGAGTCAACAGATGTTCGCTGCTGGATTTTACTATATCAAGGAATTCACGTTGTTTGGTCGTAAGAGGTGTATCTGCAAGAATTGAAGTCATGCCTATTACACCATTCATGGGTGTTCGAATCTCATGACTGACATTAGCAAGAAACAGATTTTTTGCCCTTGTCGCTGATTCCGCTAACTGACGTGCCTGAATAAGGGAATCTTCGTATTGCCGTCGCTTCTCAACATTAATAATAATTTCTGCAAGAATCTTCAAAAAGTCTATTTCATAGTCTTCCCAGATTTTAATATAAGAATCAGTTTCAAAGGAAATGAAACCATAGCAACTTTCAAGATAAACTTTTGGCAAAGTAATAATTGATTTAATATTATTTTTTCTAAAATAATCTTTCAGCTGCTCAGAAACAGGGCTTTCCCTGTCATCTGCAAAATACCATGTTTTCCCTTTCTGGTGGCAGGAAAGCACTTCAGAAAGAATATCAATGGGAATATTCTGGCTTTTCCTCCAGGAAGATCCGTCACCGCGCCATTCGTAGGTATTTCTGGCCAGGTTATCGGAAAAATCATAATCATACACTTTCGCTCTGTCCACACCAACAAACTTTCCAACCCTTAAAAGTGCGATCTGAATTACTTCAACAATCCTTTCAATCGGACAGTTAATAAATTCAGAGGCAACTTCCATTAAGACTTTCTGAAGATGGACTCTCTTAGCCAGATTATGCTCTGCATGCTTTCTCATAGTTACATCATCAACAATGCATGCGAATTCTCCTTTTCGTGGACAGAAAGCCCTTACTTCAAATGTTTTATCAAGTGTCCCGGAATATTGTTCAAAATAGGCAGATTCACCTTTTAATGCGACACTACCATAGTTTTCTATCCAGTATTTCTCTGTTTTTGGAAAAACCTCAAGAACTGTTTTCCCCAATAGTTTTTCCGCCTTGAGATTTGTAAGTTTTTCGAAAGCAGGGTTCACCTCAAGAAAACGATAATCACAGGGCTTTCCGTCTTTATCTGTGATAATCTCGTGCAATGCAAAACCGTTCATCATTTCCGTAAACAGAAGCTTATACTTCTGCATACTATGTCTCAATGCCTCATCTGTGCGAAAGCGGCTTGTAATATCTCTTATCAGGGAGATTACAAGGGATAATCTGCCCTTATTGTCATATACCGGCAATCCACGAAACTCAAAATGCAAAGACATTTTTTCAAGATCTTCATCGAACTCAACAATGTCTTTTCTTTCAGAAATAATCAGGTGCAATGCTTCTTTGAAGCATCTGTCAGACATCTCAATCAGTGGCTCTTTCTGCATGAAAATATTTCCGGCAGTATTTGTAAAAACGGTTCTCTGATTGAGGCTCTGAATTAATATTGGATCGGGCATAGCATTAAGAATCATTTTCAGAGTCTCAATTTCAGAAATAAATTCATTAAAACATCGATGATAGTTTAAATGGAAAAATACAAGGAGAATAATCGTCAGCAAGAGTCCTGAAAAGATAATTCCAAGTGGCGACATAAGTGCTGGAGATTTATAAAAGTTTTCACCCGGAAACGCAATTAGTGCCATGGTATGATTCAGGTGAAAGAATGGAAATACGCTCACCATTTCAGAAGATCCATTTTCAACGTTTTCAAACTGTTTCGACACCCATGAAACTCCGTTATCAGGGTAAACAGCGAGGGAAATTACTTCGCCATTTGAAGCAAGATCAACCAGTTCGAATGAAATAGATGAATCATCAATTGAGTTTTTTGACAAAACGCTTTTTAAAAGACCATCCAGACTTATTGTACAGGAAAGGAATGAAGGACTTTCCGTTATTTTTTTTATCAGAACAATTCCCGATTCCAAAATATTTTGAACATTTCTTTCCGATAAAGATAGAGGCATTATTTCGTCTACCAGGGTCATCATAAAATTTCCTGATAAATAATTCTTTCTCTCATCGGAATTAAAGAGATCCCGCATGCTCAAATCTGCCATCAGATTCAGGCCATTTCTATTTTTACTGCTTAATGAATTCAGCGAATTACTCACCACCAGGAAATTTCCAGAGTTATCTGTCTGCTGCGGCTCAGAATTATCCGTGTCATAAATAGTGAAATCAGGATTTCCTGAATTTCGCATCAATTCTTCATAAGCACTTCTGTCGGATTTTTTAAGATATTTCAGAACTTCTACCGATTTTACAATCTTCCTGGCTGCAAAATGCTCAACAAAGTATTTAAAATCCTCACTGGTAAATGTTTCCTTCTCACTCAGTTTTTTTGCAGCATAAAAAAAATCATCTCTGAGGGAAATTACTTCACTGCGCAACATTTGATAATACTTTGAACTGAAATCTTCCAATTTCTCTTTCAGTATCTCTTTGTTGTTGGAATCTGCGTAAAACCCCGCAAGTATAGAGACAAGAACACCTGTAAGAAGAGTCAGGATAAGTGCAAAGTGCTGATAATGCGCCTTTTCAACAAAAAACGAATTATTTCTCCAGAGGAAAAGGTTTATTCCTGTCTGCAGAACAAGTGAAAACACCAGAAGATATAAAAGCGGAAAAAGCCTTACTTCTGCAATTTCCCTGTTCCAGTCGTCAATGGGAATATCAAGTCCAATAAGGACCATGACCTTTTCGGTAAGTGGGTCCAGAATTGGTGCCACTGCAGTAATGAAAGTTCCATACTCGTCTTTTACAGGACCAAAAACTGCCGGTTTACCATCTTTAAACGCTTTAAGATCTTCTGGTGGTATTTCCCGGTATTCTGTACCCGGAGGAGAAGCCATCGGATCTGATTCATCAAGGTTTTCAGGGCCAAAGAAGACACGACCGCCCATCAATTTCATGCTGTAAATGCTTCTTTGATGAATGAAATGCCCAAAAGCAACCATTCTTTCCCTGATTATCTTAAAAGCAGGATTTGTCTTATCGGCAGAAGTAAAATCAAGTCTGGAAACATATTCAGGATCAATTGAAGCAGCAATTGATATCGCCTTGCCAAGTTGCTCCCTGCGCTTTACGGAATCATATTTTTTTTGAGATGTCCATGGCATGAGAAAAGCCGCAAGCGAAATCATTATCAAAAGAACTATAATAGAATGCTTTTTAAAAACCTGCTTCTGGACAGAACTGTAATCTGGAAAAACATGTTTTCGCCAGATGGTAACGAAAATTACCACTGTCGCAATCACTCTTAAAATAATTCCGGGTGTTTCAGAAAAAACTATTTCAGAGAAAAAGATAGTGATCGTTGAGAAAAGCAACAACAATTCACTTTTGAATGTACCTGTTTCAATATACCTTCGCCTGATTAATTCAAGGAATGCAATAAAGGCAACCCACCAGATGATATTCAAAACACCTGATGAAGCTCCATACATGAATAACCATGAATTTATAGCAAGAAGGGAGGAAACAATAAATATAAGAAAACAACTTACTCTGCTGAATTTTTCAGGAAGCGATGAAAGGGAAAAGAATGCAGACTGCGCGAGAAAAAAACCGCTCAGAAACATCAAAGAATCAGGTTTAATGAACTGCATAACTTCTCAAAAACCTTTCCATCTCCGGATGACACGCCTGCAAATCATAAATCAGCGAATCGCCCGGTAAAATTCCCGTAATACGCACCTGCAAATAACTATTATTTAGTATCTGCAAGATAGACTTCAGAAAAGCATATACGTATACACCGAATAAATGACGAGAAAAATAAATCCTTCCAGCTTCGAAAGAACGAAGCCTGTTCTCATGAAAGGAAGGCTCAGAAGCGTAATTCCAAACATGACAGGAATGTCTACTTTAATCATGTGATCAGAAATTCCAAGCGGAATAATTGTTCCGCAGATGCCAAGAATAACAAGAATGTTAAGCAGGTTTGAACCTACAATATTTCCGATTGCAATATCAGCATTGCCTTTCCATGCAGCAATAAAAGAGGTAAAGAATTCCGGAAGAGAGGTTCCAACAGCAACAAGTGTCAATCCGATTATTTCATCTGAAATGTTCAGGAATTTTGCAAAATTTACCGCTCCGTCAATAAGCAATTTCGCGCCAATCATCAAACCAACAAGTCCGATGATTATCTTAAAAGAACTGTCAGCAAAACTTGGCGGTTTTCCATTTGGAGAAGTTTCTTTTATAGAGTCACTTTCAATAGTATTTGAGCCTTCAGATTTTTTTTCTTCCAGAGACGACCGATAACTATAAATAATGTAGCCCACTAGAATAATCAAAAAAAAGATAGATTCAATTCTTGACAATTCTTTGTTCAGACAGAAAATCCAGAGTATAAGACTTACTGCAATGGTAATCGGAAGATCACGGCTGATCGCTGCAGGATTACACTTTATCGGAGTTACCATAGCTGTGATGCCAAGAATAAGAGCAATATTGGCTATATTCGACCCGACAACATTTCCAACCGCAATGCCTGAGTTTCCCTGAAGACTTGCCTGTAGACTCACAATAAGTTCAGGCATTGATGTTCCCAGTGCAACAATGGTTAAACCAATCAACAATGGTGACAACCCGAAAATTGTTGCCACACCAATAGCGCCTACAACAAGAACATCAGCACTGTATACAAGAGCAATCAGACCAGAAATAACATAAACTGCATTCGTCAGAATAAACATTTTTTTCCCCAGACAAAAAACGCAATAATAAACAGTTTTCCAGAATTAATCCCGATAAGATCACTCCTCATCATTTTCAGTATTGCGCTGACAATTTTCGAATAACGTATATGATGATACATTTTTCAATGAACTTTGAAAAGAAGAATTTTATAAATTTCAATCACAGCAAATTTTGAAAAATTTACTGCGCATTTTATTTAATCAGTTTTGTTAAAGTATGCCGATAGATAGGAGTTGAAGGTTATTCTGATTATTTGTTATTTCCGGGGGAAATGGTATCAAAACTTCGTTGAAATACTATTTTGTTCTATTACTGCTTGGACAGATGTTCCTGGTAGGAGCATATCACAAGCAGTCATCTTTGCATGAGACAAGCCTGAAGAGTTCAGAGCCAGTTGATGCACCTGTGTTTACACAGGAAGAGCCAGAACATTCGGTTGATTCAACTTTTTCAGACAAGAATGAACTTGTCAACCCGACAATGCAGGAAAGCATTATCAGCACACAAACTGCTGTAAATAATTCTTATGAAACAGTTCCAACAGAAATTGAATATCTGAAGGAGCAGGAAAATAGCCAGGTAATACTTCAAAAATGTCAGACATTTGAACATTCTGCAGGACAAAAGCTTCAGATGGTCTTCTCATCAGCACCCGACCTGGAAATAGTAAACTACACAACCTCAATGCTTAGAATCAAGCTTTATCCCAGGCTTGCATCAATTTCTGCTGATTGCTCGAAAATTCTGAATGAGAATCTTAAGAAATACAGAGTTTATACATCTTCAAAGTATTCTGAAGTTATTTTGTATCCGAAACAGTATATTTCAAAGGCTTTTATTGCAACAAACTCAGAAAATTTACCAATAGTTGAAATTCTGCTGAGAGATCGTCAATATGCATTCCCACTGGAAAATCCGGATTACATTGAAGATGGTCTGATGTATTTTCAGGACAGGCCAAAATCTGGCAGTGGTCTGTCTGATGCATTTATTGTTAAGTTTGATCCAAAAGCAGCTGGTTTGTCACTTTATCCAGTGCTTGCCAACGAAGGAATATGTCAGAGGGAAGTCCTGTCATCTATCTCCCGTCGGCATTCAGCTCTTGCAGCGATCAACGCAACGTACTTCGTTCCTCCAAAGGGAGACCCTATCGGAACTCTGATAATTAATAAGCGTCTGATCAGTTCTCCGCTTTACAACCGGTCAGTATTCGGAATGACACAGGACAATCTTCCGGTTTTTGGGAATCCGGATTTCAGCGGTAATTTTATTATTGACTCAGTTAAAGTCGGAATTGATGGAATAAATCAACCCAGACAGGAAGACAAACTGATTATTTATACACCAGAGTATGGAAAATGGACGCTCACTTCGGGCGATGGAGTAGAACTAATTCTGGCTCAGGAACGAGTAATTGCCATTAACAGAGAAAACAGTCTGATTCCGCCTGACGGAATTGTTGTTTCAGCCTCTGGAGAAAAAGCTGATTCTCTGAGGAAAGCCAGACTCGGAGATGTTATCCGCCTTGATTACAGTGTAAGTCAGCCATGGAACCGTATTATGCACGCAATTTGCGGTGGTCCGAGACTGCTTCTGGACGGAAATATCTCAATTACCGGGCGTCAGGAAAAATTTGATTCATCTATCTGCAGTGGTCGTCATCCCCGGACAGCCGTAGCTCAGACAAGCGACGGTGACATTCTTCTGATCGTTGTTGACGGAAGATCGTCAAGAAGCAAGGGTATGACATTAAATGAACTTGCCGCTTATATAGCAGATCTGGGAGGTCGGCAGGCAATGAATCTCGACGGCGGTGGATCTTCCTCAATGTTCATAAGAGGAAAAATCGTTAATCGACCGTCCGACGGAAAGGAACGTCCTATTTCAAATGCTCTTATTATTACAAAAAAGTAAAACGCCTTTATTATTCGCTTCTCTGCTGATGATCTTTTCATGCATGAATTCGGCGGTTTTGTCATACGATGATATCATGCCGCTGAAAGACGTCAAAACCGGAATGAAGGGGATCGGAAAAACTGTTATTCAAGGACGGGAAATCGAGACCTTTAACGTCGAAGTTATGGGAACTCTTGTAAATAACAAGATAAATGAAAATGTACTTATTACAGGAAAGTCAATCCTGGTAAGGGTTTCGGGAACTGTAATCTCTGAAGCTGGTGGAATCGCAGCAGGCATGAGCGGCAGTCCGATTTATGTTAACGGAAAAATAATTGGCGGCTTAAGTTCGGGCTGGGTAATGACAGACCACACAGTAGGACTTGTCACTCCGATAGAAGAAATGCTCGAAATCTGGGATTATCCTTTGCAGGCAAGACTTCCCGATAAACCGGTTAAATGGAACTGTGAACAGAAAGTAGAACTTGCCGGAAAAAATGTAAATTCAATCTGGGAAGTTCCGGATTATTCTATTGTTGAGAATCTCAAATTATCAGATAATGACCTGGTCTTCGTTAGAGCCTCTTCGCCGGCTGTTGTTCAAGGTTTATGGGGAAGAGCTTCAGATCTTCTTACAAGCCGTTTCAGAAAAAGAGGGATTCAGGTTGTCACTGAACAAACCGTAAACAAACAGAAAACAGCTTCTGCGCCTCAGAATTTCGCAACACAAACTTCTCAAAGCACGCCCCTCATATCATCTGACTCAGTTGAACCCGGCATCGCCATCGGCGTACAGCTTGCCAGAGGCGACATAAATCTGACAACTCTCGGAACACTTACTTACCGCGACGGAAAAAAGATTCTTGCGTTTGCACATCCATTTCTTAAAAAAGGCAATGTCTCATATCTGATGACTCAGGCACACATTTATCACTGTTTTTCCAGTGTTCAGATGCCCTTTAAAGTTGGCGCTCCAACAGACATTATCGGCATAATCACTCAGGACAGGGAAAAAGGTATCGCCGGAGAGCTCGGCAGATTTCCGGAAATGATACCTGTTCAGCTGGAAGTTATTGACAAGGACATCAAACGAAACAGATCAATAAACTTTCAGGTGGTAAAAGACCCTGGTGTGTTGGGAACAATTCTTGAATCAACGGTATTGCAGGCTATTGAAGGAGTTATAGACCGTTCGGGAGAAGGTACAGCGCTTCTGGGTATTACAATGGAGTGCTCAAATAACAAAGGAAACAAGTATTCATGCCGTAAAGAGAATCTTTTTTACTCAAGAACTGATATTGTAAGTTCAATAATATCAGAAGTAAATTCAATTGTTGAAATGCTCCTGGAAAATGAAATTGAAGAAGTAACTCCAACAAAACTTGCACTGAGAATTGAAATTGAAAAGAAACGCAAAACAATGACTATCGAAAAAGTTGAAGTAAAAAACACTTCAGTGACTCCGGGTGGAACCCTTGAAGTATGGGTAACATTACGCCCCTATCGGGAAAAAAGTCTTGTACAGAAAGCAAAACTGCCAATTCCAACTGATATAGGCAAAGAAAATCTGAGGCTCACCGTTTCAGGAATTTCGAATCGAAATCAGGAGTCAGAAGGTGAAGCTACTGCTGATCCAATATCAGGAAAACCGCAGAAGTCTTCCAAAGACATAAAGAATGAAGAATTGCCCAGGGAAAATTTTGCACAGATTATCAATGACTGGAGCGATTCTCCAAAGAATTCTGATCTCATGTTTTATCTATCAAGCGAAGACGACTTCGAAAAGAAGATAAAATTGAATGGCAAAGACTTTCACACAATGCCCACAAACTGGGCAATTGTCGGAAGTGTTGATACAATAATTTCCCTGAGCGAGGACTGAAATGTTTCTGACTCAATTGACAAAAGATTTTCTGGAAATGCTCGGCAATCAGAGCATACTTCTTATGCAAACGCTCTATTGGACGTGGCATGGAATTACCTCTGGAAAATTCAGCTATAAAAACCTTCTTGATCAGATGTCGAGAATTGGAGTAGATTCGCTGCCGATGGTTGCAATTACAGGCTTTTCCACCGGCGCAGTTCTTGTTGTACAAATTGGATATCAGTTTGCACAACTTGGTGCTCAGAGATACGTTGGCGGCGTCGTAAGCATGGCAATGGCAAGAGAACTTGCGCCAATTTTAACAGCAATCGTAGTTGCAGGGCGTGTGGGAAGTTCTATTGCCGCAGAACTTGGAACCATGAAAATCACAGAACAGATTGACGCTCTCGAAACAATGGCTGCTAATCCGGTTGAATATCTTGTTGTTCCAAGATTTCTCGGATGCACTATCATGCTCGGGATTCTCACTATTTTTACAAATGTCGTTGGAATGATTGGTGGCTCAATTGTCGCGATTTATCAGATAGGGCTCACTCTTTCCACTTTCAGAGATTCGATTCTGCAGAATCTGAGAGTCTGTGACCTGATGGGCGGAATTCTAAAAGCAGTTGCATTCGGGGCAATAATTGGAATAATCGGATGCTATAAAGGTTTTACTACTGAAAATGGAGCTGAGGGCGTTGGAAAAAGCACAACAGGAGCAGTCGTTCTTGCAATCATGATGATTCTGGCAGTTAATTACTTTCTGACTGTTGGAATAAATAATTTCAATACGACATACTTAGAATGATAATCATATCGAATATCTGTAAAAAATTCGGGACAAAAGAAGTCCTCAAGGGAATCAACCTGAAGATTTACAACGGTGAGACTCTTGTAATTCTTGGTCCATCCGGATGTGGAAAAAGTGTTCTATTAAAACACATAATAGGACTTCTTAAACCAGATTCCGGACAAATTCTGATTGACGGGGAAGATATTACCAAATTCAATCAGAGTCGGCTTGATTCACTTAGAATGCGCATGGGAATGCTGTTTCAATCTGCTGCACTCTTTGATTCGCTTACAGTTGAAGAAAATATTGCATTTGCCCTGAGAAAGCACACTCAGATTGATTCAAATGCGATTCATCATATTGTTTCAGAAAAGCTTGAATGGGTAGGAATGCCTGGGTCAAACCATCTCATGCCATCAGAGCTCTCTGGCGGAATGAGAAAAAGAGTTGGCCTGGCACGAGCAATTGCAATGGAACCTGAAATAATACTGTATGACGAACCAACAACCGGACTGGACCCAATCATGACTTGTGCAATTGATGAATTGAACCTTAGCCTGAAAAAGCGCCTTGGAGTTACATCTATTGTTGTAACCCATGATCTGAATTCGGCATACAGAATATGTGACAGAATGGCTTTGCATTACGGCGGAGAAATTGTTGCAATAGGAACCAAGGATGAAATTATAAATTCACAGAATCCCCTCGTCCAGCAGTTTATTAAAGGCGAAGCCCGGGGACCAATGACGCTTCTGTAACAATAAGGAGAAACAATGAGCTCTTCAGTAAAAGTTGGAATAATTACATTTTTTGCACTGCTGCTTCTGGCATACATGGTATTTGTCATTGGAGACATTGGCTTCCGGGAAGCCGGGTACAGGTTCAAGGTGACATTCTATTCAGTCAACGGACTGACTCCTGGCTCGTCTGTACTGATGTCAGGCGTTAAAATAGGAAAAGTTGAAAAAATTGAAATAATCGACGACAAGGTGCGTGTTCACTGCTACATTAAAGATGCGCAGCACCTTATACGCATGGGAAGCACATTTACAATTGGTGCATCAGGTCTCATGGGTGAAAAATTTCTGGAAATTATTCCAACGCGTGATTATACCGCTCCTTATGTACAGCGTGACCGCGAAGTTACCGGTACAGACCCGACCCGAATGGAAGAGCTGTTTGAGCAGGGAAATGAGTTGTTGAAACGTTTAAAGGGGCTTGTCTCATCTGCACGTGATGTTATCGGTGATCCGGAAATGAAACAGAGTGCCAAGAATTTCCTGAAAAATGCAGAACTGAGTTCAGAAAACATCAAGGAAATGATAGAATCTGTAAAAACACGCATTGACAGTATCGTTGCACATCTTGATAATGTAATGGCAAACGTTGACGATGAAATTGGAAAAAGTCGTGAAAATATAAGAGAATTGATTATCAATCTGAGGAATTTCGGAAAGAATCTGAATGATATTTCCACTGAAAATAAAACAACAATCAGAGAAATGCTGAATAACATCAAACAGGTCTCAAGTAGAATTGACAAACTGATTGAAGAATTGAATCGCGACAATAAAATGACTGATAATATGAAAGCTTCAGTTGAATCTCTCAAAAAAGCCAGTGATAATGCCAAAGAGATTACAAACGAAGTTAAGGAAATAATCATTGAAAAGGATATAAGAAAGAAGATCAAAACAAGTCTTGATGATGCTCACAAAATAGCTCAGGCAGTAGACAAAGTCTTTGTGAACATCAAGCAGACAAGAATTGACTTCAAGTATCTGCTTAGATATAACAAGGAAGACGACGTATTCTTCTCTGATCTGATGCTTGACATCTACCCCAATGAAAATAACTTTTACAGACTGGGCGTGGAAGATATTGGCGGCGACCCGTTATTCAATCTTATGCTTGCAAGAGACGCGCAATCAAAACTGATAAAACGCGGTGGAGTAATTTCATCAAAAGTTGGACTTGGTGTGGATTACAGATGGGCAGACAACATCAGTTACAGTGTTGATTTCATTGATACTCGCGATCCAAAAGTAAGATTTACTAGTGCATATATATTCAAACCAGGTCTGATTCTGCAGTTGAGAGTCGATGATATTGCAAGGGAAAAAGACATTAACTTCGGACTTGAATATAAATTCTGATGAATGAAGACGCGCGTCACTGCGTGAGAAGCAAGAGAAAGACAGCAAGAAAGTGATCACGCGGAGACGCAGAGACGCGGAGACGCGGAGAAAGAAAGTTTTAGTGCACTTTTGATAAGCGGGATGATAAAATGAAATCTGGTACAAAACCACGAATTCTATTACTGACAACTGGTGGAACAATTACCATGGTAACTGACCCGGAAAAAGGCCTGGTACCGTGTTCGGCTGCTGACTCGATTATTCAGCGGATTCCGGAAATAGCGCAACTTGCTGAAATGGATTTTCTGCCGCTTGCCAATACTGATTCAAGCAATATCCTGCCATCGCTCTGGCCGGAAATTGCGAAAGCTCTGTATGAACGCTGGAATGACTACGATGGTTTCGTTGTAACACACGGAACTGACACACTTTCATACACTGCCGCAGCAATTTCATTCATGATCCAGGAAACAGACAAACCCGTAGTATTCACCGGATCACAGGTGCCTCTTGAAGAAACAGGTTCAGACGGCCGGGCGAATCTTATAAATGCTTTCAGAGTTGCAATATCAGACCTGGCAGAACCGGTTGTCGTTTTTGGAAGTCTCATAATCAAAGCAACACGTGCAAAAAAGACATCTGCATTTGATCTGCAGGCATTCACTTCTGCGAATGTTCCACCACTGGGCACAATAGGACTATCGATAAGGCTCGAACCAAACCGGCGTGTTCGCTCACGGCGCAAACCGCTTTTTCAGCCTTTTTTAAATGAATCAGTCGCAATGATACCGGTTTATCCAGGAATGAACCCCGATATAATAACATTTCTTGCCGAAAAACATTCTGGAATAGTACTGGAAGGTTATGGAGCCGGAAACATTCCAACCGAGGGACGTTCACTTGTACCAGTCATTCAAAGAACCGTTGAAAGTGGTGTTCCGATAGTTATATGTACTCAATGTCTTTTCGGTTCAACAGAAATGGAATTATACCAGGTTGGAAGAGCAGCTCTTGATGCCGGAGCAATTCCGGCAATTGATATGACCCCTGAAACTACTTTTGCAAAACTGATGTGGGTACTTGGACAGACAAATGACCTGAAAACAGTTGAATCGCTTATGCAAAAATCATTTCTTGGCGAACTTCACGAAGGTGGATAAATGACGGACGACAAACAATTTTCTGAACCTGAATTAAATCCTGACTCAAATCAGGAGTTGAAGCAGGAGTTGAAACAAGAAACGCATCTGATCAATAATCCGATGCGGCTGATGTTGGCAACTCCTGCTGCACTGATTATTTTTGCAATTGCAATTTTTGCCGACCTGCAGCATCACAACCCGCTTAACGGCGGAATCGACTTCGGAATGTTTGTTGCAATGCTCTATATCGTATTTTTAACTCTTTACTGGTCGCTTTTAAGAAGCAGTGCACAACCGATAGCCGGTTACACGCCCTGGAAATGCGGAGTAATGGGAGTTTTATTCTATGTCTTTTCAGAAATTCTTTCTTATCCGATTTTTGAAATGATCGGACAGGAAAAAATCAGCCAGTTTGATTTTACTGCTGCATCAACTTTCCGGCTGGGCCTGGTTTTTTCGTTCTTCCTGCCGGCATTTCTACTTGGTTCAATTGCTCTTGCAGCATGCGACAGAAGAGCTTCGGCGGGGCAAACTCCAACCTTTTATGAAAAAAAAGCACCTCAGTTGATTGCACTGGTTTTCGTAATTTTGTACATCTGGGTTGCATCTGTCATTTCTGTCGAACAGAGAAAAGTTGCATCTGGAAAAATGTTTCTGAATGGCGGAATGGCCAGGAAGGCACTTTCCTCTTTCGAAGCTGCGTTGAAGGCTAATCCGAGTTCTCACCAGGCACTTTATTTCCGCGGATCAATAAATCTTGCACTCAGTATTTCCGGAAACACCGATGCATTGAAAAGCGCACTTGAAGATCTTCACTCAGCAAATAAACTTTCACCTCAAAACCCCTTGTACATGACTTCTCTCAGCATGGCCGAAGAAAATGCAGGCAACATGATTACAGCGCTTGAACTTGCATCACAAGCTGTTTCGCTGAAACCAAAAGAAATGCTTGTCCTGGCCAGATTCGCTGAAATTGCCATGAAAATGGATTTATCCGAAAAATCAATATTCGCATACAGAAAAATGCTGGAAATTGAGCCTGGAAATGCATCGATTCTGAACAATCTTGCCTTTACCCTTCTCGAATGCGACATGGAAAAGCAGAAAGCTTTGAGCATGGCAAAAAAAGCAAATGAAATTGTTCCAAATACGCCTTTTATCAAAGATACACTCGCCTGGGCTTATTACAAGAATGGTTTCAAAAATGAAGCTCTCACAGAAATCATTGAAGCGAGAAAAAATTCCCAGGATAACCCGGAAATAGAGTTCCATTATATCGTCATAGCTTCTTCTGCAGGAATAATTGACAGTCCGGACAAAATGCTTGTGCCTTTACTGAAATCTGCCGAAAAGGAAAAAAATACTAAACTAGCCGGAAAAATACGTGAACACATGAAAAATATATCGCCTGAGTCTGGCAAATAAGCTCGACGAAATTATGCGGGAATTGAACCAGTATAAAATGTCATCCAGAGCGAATATCTACTCAATAAATGGTGGAATGGAAAAGGTAATGTAGAAACGTCTGTTTCGTTGTCGTCTCAAACAAAAAGAGAGATCTCCGGATGACAAGCAGATTTCTCTCTTCGGTCGAAATGACGTGAGTTAATGGCACAATATTTCCTTTTGCTCACTCTCACCGAAGTAGCTGTGGGAAATGGTTGGGATGAGGGATATGCGCAATAAGAAAGTTAAGGTTGGAAAAAGAATGAAAGTATCGAGTAGATTCTATGGTAAAGCATTTCCGGTGTTTTATCCGGGAGTTGTTCTTCTGGCATTTCTGCTTCTTTTTCTCTCAACTAATCAATTACCTGCTCTTTTAAGCATTGATACATCATACAGCGGCAAATACAGAGCGAATTCCGGATATCAGAAAACTCTGGCTGACCTTCCGTATGTCTATCAGGAATCAATGCGAAAAATAAATATGTCTCTCGGAATTCCAATTCCTGAAAAAATTAAGACCATAGTTATTTTCTCTGATCATCTTACTCACAACGGCTTGCGTTTAAGAGGAAAAAGAAAATCAATACTGGACAAAAGTGGACTTGTTCATTATATCTATCTTGACCTTGAATTCCTGATCACCGGCCAGGCTACATTGCTAGAAGAAATGACACACGAACTGACACATGCAGTTATGGCTGATATGATGGGAATTGAGAATTACGATTCCCTTCCAATGTGGGTCAAGGAAGGCACAGCAGTTCATGCGGCTGATCAGGGACTTGCACGTATAAAAGCACTTCTTAAACGCGGAGTAAATCTGGCTTTCATCGGGAACGAAGATGAGAACAATGACGGGAACCCTATTTCTCTTGAAAAATATGTTGAAAACTATCTTAAAATTCAGTTTCTGCTTCATAATTACGGCGACAAGGCGCTTCACAATTTTATAAACAAACTTATCAGTACAGGAAATGTTAAAAGGGAACTCTCGGCCTCATTCAACGGTCTCACAGAAGAGGCAATGAATATATATGCCAGGGATTTCATCGCACGAACGTTAATTGCCAACAGCAGACCTCTTGCAGCCCGCGAAAATCTTGCAAGAGGCATCAGATTCTTTGAACAGAATGAGTTTCTCTCTGCCAGACTTGCACTTGAAGAGGCAATAAACGAAGGTCTTGATGAGCGTGACTATTGCAGAGCTGCATATCTGCTTGCAGAATGTTTTATTCAGGAACGCAACACTGAAGGCGCCTATACTATTTTAAAGCGAGTCAGAGCTGATTCCTCGCAAATTCCCAGAGACAGGCTTAATTTTCTGAATGCTTATACTCAATATGCAATGGGGCTTTCAACAGAAGCTTACAGCGGTTTCAAACACGTTTTTGAAAATTCGTCTAATAGCGCGGTCAGGGAAAGTGCTCTTTACTACATCATCAGAATTTTATCGGAGATGGACAACTTCGAAGAAGCAAGAAAAATCACCGATCTGATGAAATCACTTTTCCCAAAAAGCACTTATCTGCCTCTTGCCTGCGCAACACTTGATTCGTCAACCAGACGTTAAGGCAATTTCAAGATAAGAGAAAAAGCTGTCCGCAGATTACGCAGATTAAGATTAAGATTAAGATTAAGTTTGAGTTTGAGTTTGAGTTTGAGTTTGAGTTTGAGTTTGAGTTTGAGTTTGAGTTTGAGTTTGAGTTTGAGTTTGAGTTTGAGTTTGAGTTTGAGTTTATGTTTATGTTCATGTTTATGTACAAGAGTAAAAGATTTCAATTATCTCTCTCCTGGCGGACTATTTATTGTCATCTCGACCGAAGAGAGAGATCTCCGAAAGATTAGATTGAGTAGAAAATACGAGATTTCTCCCTTCGGTCGAAATGACAGGTTGATACAACCTCTTTTCGGGAGTGCCCCCCTTTGATTCTGTAAGGCTTTATTTATCATGCCAGAAATCACACGCGAATAAATTGTTGAACTATTTTATTACATTTTTCAGGTCGTTTTCGTATATAATGTGAAAATGAAAATTAATGGTAAATGACAGGAGGTTAACAAAGCTTTATAATCTTAATCCTGCGGTAAATAAAAAATTATTAAAGGAGAGAATTATGAAAATTCAATCAACTGCACGTCTGTTATCCGTACTGGCTATGTTAGTTCTTGCGTCACTCTCGGCTTTCGCTCAGGACACCGGTGAACTGAACATTTTCGTGAAATTCGATGGCGCATTCCTTGCTGGAAAAGAAGTTAAAGTCTCTCAGGCTGGAGCTCAAACACTCCTTGTAACGGATTCTGCCGGAAAAGCTGGTCCATTCACCCTTGTAAAATCGAAAAAATTCAATATCCGCATTGAACATGATAAAAACGGAAATGGTACAATCGATCAGACTGGCGATTTTGGTGAAATTCTTAATACCAACCGCATTATCGGCGCCAGCAACACTAATATGCGGGCAACAGCTGAATTTCAAACCGGCAAAAGAGTTCTTTTCACTTTTACCAAGATGAATACAGGCGACACTACCGGTTCAGCAACGCAATGTCTTGTAACCGTTTCTTTCAAGCCACTTCCAGCATGGGGATGCTCTTATAAACTGGTAGATGCGAACGGTTCAAGTTATGGTGACGGAGTATTATCAGGAACAACTCTGAAAGATGGAACAATTGTTGGAAAGTCCAGTGCAATCTATGTTCCAAGAGGAGTAAAATATTCTGTTGAAATCTTTAACGGAGCAACAAGCGTTGCCCAGAAAGATTTTGTTGTAAGAAAATTTGACACAAGAAAAACCATCTCACTCAGAGCAGAACCAAAAGATTTAACCCAACCAGCCGGTGACACAGGTTCTTCAACCGATACCGGAGCCGCTGCCACAACTGATACTGGCACAGGAACTGGAACCGATTCAGGAACAACCACAGGCACAGATTCAAGTGGCGGAATGTAAATAATAACACTTTATTCGCAGTAATGTACATTATACAAAAAAGACAGCCAGACGGCTGTCTTTTTTGCTAAGTACACAAAATCTTAAATAGGGGGACATATTTGCTTGTTAATTTCGGTTGGGCTGTCATCTCGAACGAATGTGAGAGATCTCATAAATGCGAGATTTCTCCCTTCGGTCGAAATGACATTGTTTAATGACCCCTTTATTAAGATTTGCCTTACTAAGGTTTTACATAAAGGCTTACGTATCTGCTCAATAATTCGGGGCAAGTACCTGGTATTTTGCTGTCATTTCGACCGAAGCGAGAAATCTGCTGGAACTGCGGCGATCTCTCCCTTTGGTCGAGATGACAACGTATCAGGCGTTTTGAGTAGATACGGCTTTGTTGAAGGTTCTCAAATTACCACTGAAGTAATACCGGAGGAATCAAAAGGAGCAGTGCGACAATGAAGAAGAATATCTGCATTGGCAACAGCCACCTGAACCATTTTTCATACGGAATTCCTGCAAGTCCGAGAATTCCCATTGTCACTCCGGAAGTTGGCAACGCCGGGTTGATCCAGCCTTCGCCAAACTGAAAGGCAAGGACTGCTGTAAAACGGGTCATTCCGAGAACGTCTGCCAGAGGTCCCATGACAGGCATTGTCAGAGCAGCCTGTCCGCTTCCGGAGTGAATGAAGAAATTCAGGATGCTCTGAGTAACGAACATTCCCTGAGCGGCAAGAATCTTTGGCAAATGAGAAATGGAATTTCCCATGTGGTACAACATTGTATCGATTATTTTTCCGTCTTCTGCTATTACCAGAAGTGATTTGGCGCATGCAATTATAAGTGCCACTCCGACCATGTCTTTTGCGCCTTCCTTGAAGGAATCTGCAATTTCAGAGGCAGACATTCCACCAACTATTCCGGCAAGAATACCAAGCGAGAAAAATAATCCGGCTATTTCAATAATGAACCACTCATATTTAAGAATTCCAACTACAAGCACAACCATTGTCAGAGCAAACAAACTCATAATTATGATATGCGCTTTTGTAAGAATTGTTCCAGAGTTTGCCTGATTTTCCCCGAATGATTCTTCTCGCTGTACATCTTGTACAGATTGAGATTTATCTGACATTGCCTGTTTATTCTTGAACCACGGCCTTGCCTGATCAATTTCATAAACAGCGCTGGTTTCAGGGTTACGTTTGATCTTCGCAGCGTACCACATTACAAATGCAATAGTAAATACAGTGCTGATGATCCAGACAAAAATCCTGTAACCAAGTCCGGTATTATACGGTAATTCACATATTTTAAGGGCAATACCCACAGTAAAAGGATTCAAAGTTGAACCGGCGAATCCGGCAGCGGCACCAAGAAACGGAATCGCAACTCCAACAAGTGAATCGTATCCGAGTGACATGGCAAGCGGAATAAAAATGGGAATAAAAGGAATTACTTCCTCGCACATTCCAAAAATTGAGCCGCCCAGAGAGAATAATGTCATTGTTACCGGAATAAAAAATTTCTGAAGATGCGGGCGCTGTGCAAAGATCTCTGCAACTCGCTGCAAACATGCATTAATGGCTTCTGTCTTCTGTACTACCATGAATGCGCCGCCGATAACCAGCAGAAACACAATTATTTCCGCTGCCTTGGTGAAACCCTTTACCGGAGCGGTCATTATTGCCCCTATGCCCTGAGGACGCCCTTCGATCTGCTTGAAGGAATTCGACACAACCTGAGTTTTTCCGTTTACCTGTTTGCGTTCATACTCACCGCCCGGAATAATCCATGTCATAACGGCAACAATAATTACCATCGAAAAAATCATTACAAGTGGATGAAAATTAAAACGACTCTTCATAACCGTTTTTTACCTTTTACCTTTCACAGAAAATTTCTTCTGTATTTCCCCAATTATTTTTTGCGAACATCGCATTATCGTATCTCCAAATAATTCATTCTGTTTTGCCCTCTTTTCGGCGTTAACTAAGACAAGGCAATGCAAACTGCTCTTTATCCAATGATTATTGAGTAAATACGTATCATTTTTGATGGGGTTCAGTTTACCATCTGGGAAAATAGTTTTCAAGAAATCAACAAGCTCAATAATAACAATTTTGTAATTTTCTCAAGAATTCAGTGAAAGTCGTAGATTTTGTGCTATTGAAAAGATGGCAATTTTTGTCAGTGAAGCAATGTTATCGGCGAAAAACAGATTTTACATTTTTAGTTGCGCCTATTTTGTTTTATCGATTAATTGGATTTGATCAGCAAGATTGCTACAGCTACGAAATAAATACTGGGAAGTTCCGGTTGCTAAGATGTTTTACGATGCAATTTCATCCTTCCTGGTGACAATGTTTTTAAAACATTCAGGGAAAAGATCTTCCGCGTCTGCAAAAAGCAATACTGATTTATACAAATCGCCGTATTCTTTCCAGAATGGGAACACACAGTTTGAATCAAGTGATTTTCCACAACATATTTTCGGAAATAAATTCATTAGAAAGGAGAACTTTAAATTCACGGCCAGAAGCAAGTTGCTATTTTTTTTTACGTATATTCTTGCACTTACATGCACCCTTCCAGATTCAGCGGGCTCAAACAATGCTGAATCTTTGTCAATAAAGAAGTCTTCAATGCCCGGAAGTGACGTTAAATTTGCCGGAAAAGCAGGAGCCAGGGAAAACAGGAATAAAACACTGACGACGATAACATAGTTGTACCTATTCATCATTTTTCTCCAAATTGTTGAATTCTCGATAATCTGAAATTATCTTTGCAGATTTCTTTAGAAGAAAAGTGCTGTTGAAAAACGTTGCAAAGACTTGAAAGCATCGTATTCGATGCTGGAACTGTTGCTGATGCTCATAAAACAGCCGTGCAAGAGGAGTCATATTTTTTGTAAACGTTAATTTGACGTGAAAAAATAGACTCTGTAGCAAATTTGCTAATATTATTTAACTGCTCGATAATTTAGGGAAAGCGCTTGATATCTTGCTGTCATTTCAACCGAAGGGAGAAATCTGCTTACTTTCGGAGATCTCTCCCCTCGGTCGAGATAGACAAGAAGATCAATGTGAGAACGGATGTCGATGACAACGACGGCCCCAGGTAACGAAGACACATTGCAATCGTGATGCACACGAATCTTTACTGATAGCGACCAATTTTAAGGATCAACGTGTTTCACATTAACTTTTATTCGGGAATGCACTGTTAGAAATACAATATAAAGCTATATTATTGGCATTAAACTCATTGATACACAACTTTGAAATCAACTCTACTGGCTTGCGAAAGTAAAATTTACATTTTTGGGGAATTTACCTCCGGGAAGTCTGAATTTTGTTCAGACTTCCTTATTCGGAAATAATTAGAATTGTCCTGGTTCACTGGCAGATTTGTCAAATTGGTAGGGCTTTTCTGGTGATATTAGCTTATTTTTGATGTTTGTTTTAATCTGCATTTTATCCTGCCTATTGAATTTCTTTCTTCTGCTGCGTGTTTCAGAGGTTATCAGACTTAACTGTCCGAGACTTGATTTGAGAGTAACCTTAGGGGAACCAACTGCTGGAGAAGTGTTCTCGAAATCATTCTCAATATGTCCGAGATTATTTTGAAGAGAATACTCTGGCGATGCATCTTCTGGAAGAATTAATTCGACCTGCCCGATATTACTTGTGAGAATATATTCAGAATCAGGGCCACATCTGTTGATTCTTGCCTGTATCGTCCCAAGATCGGAATGTCCCTTCAGTCGCCTTCCATAATAATCATCCAGAATAATCTGCCCCATCTGAGTTTCGATTTTAAGATTATCATATTCAATGTTTTTCATTTCAACACTTCCGATGTTGGTTTCAATTATTGCAGATGACCCCTTGCTGTTTCTGATGTCGAATGATCCGATATTCGATATCAGTTTTAATTTGTCTGCATTAATATTATTCATTTCAATTGAACCAATATTGTTGGAAATATTTAAATCACTGCTTGATATATCTTCCAGTCCTGCTGATAAAATGTCATTGTTCAGGGATAGCGAGGAATTCAATCTTCTAATTCTGAGATTTCCATTGATAAACTTTCCAACTGTCTTAATCGCTATCGTCTGTTTATCTGGAATCCTCACTGTTATCCGAACTTCCGGATATTTATAAAACCACCATTCTGATGCATTAACCAGAAGTGGAATTGTCAATACTCCAGATTCAATCACAGGCAACACACTGATGCTTTGAAGTGCTTCTTCAGCGTCAGAGGTGTTTTTTCCGCGAGCTTCCCGGACAATATCTATTGTGATTGTTGCGGTATCAGGGTCTCCGGTAATTTCTATCAGATTCTTATTTAACCTTGGATATAGCACTTTATCTTCTATGTAGATTTCCCTTATCAAGGAAGCATTGAATGAAAACTTTTCGGAAGTATTGCTTTTAGACCATGTTTGTGTCTTTGCGGCCAACAGAAGCAATGATTGAACAATAATTCCAGAGATTGCAGCAAATAAGAGAAGGTTTTTTGTGTTTATGGTAAGAATTGCTCGTCCTGAAATGGAAGCTATCATCAGATGCGAAAACAGAGCACAAAACGAGAGTCCAATGATGATATTCAATGTACCTGAAAGAAAACCCGGAAAGTTCATCAGATTTGCAAATAAGTAGTACTCCTGTGTAAGCCCTGATTCAAACAATATTTTAATAAATCCTGTACCTGCAAATAAAATTGATACTATTGCCAACGGAAAATATACAATGATTGCCATAAATAGAGAGAAAGAATAACGTAATCCCCTGATAAGACAGCCTTCTGCACGCTGCATTCTATTATTCGACACTGAATCAGTATCAAGAGGAAGTAAGAAAATCAGCGGAATATAGAAAAACAGAATTGACATTGGAAAAAGCGGCGGAAATATGAATATAAGCCTTAAAATGATTGGTGGAATTCCGAAATATTCACCGAGACCGCCACAAATTCCAAATAACCAGGTATTTTTGGTTGATCTGCAAAGCTGCTTTTTACGAAATCTGTTGAAATAATCAGTTGTGTGTTCGATTTTACCATTGGCTGTTTCTGTTGGTGTTTCTTGGTGAACATCTACGGCAGTGCAAGCCATCGGCGACTTCACAAATTCAGAATCATCTTTAGGAAGCCCTTCGAGAATTTCTTCCGGGCTACCAAGCGAGCAAATCAACTCTGTCATCAATTGAGCATCAACCAGAGTAATTCGTCGTTTATCAAGTTCTTCACGCAAAGCAAAACTCAAATGCTCTTCAAGTGATTCGCATATTTCCTGAAGAGATAGCGAATTAATTTTTTGTCTTTCCCCCTCAGCTTTGAGTTCCCGGAAAAAAGACTCGCCAGAATATAACGCTTCTTTTGTAAAATTAAATATCCCTTCAAGGTTTTTCATTTCCGTTCTCCATAATTCTTTGAAGTGTTTTATTTATCGATTGCCACTCAATTGTCAACATTTTAAGTAATTCGATTCCTTTGTCCGTTATGAAATAATATTTCCTTGGCGGTCCTTTGTTGGATTCTTCCCAGCGATATGAAATAGTCTCATCATCCTTCAGTCGTGAAAGAATTGGATAGACTGTTCCTTCAGTTATCTGAAGGCCATTATCCTTCAGCGTTTCAATGATGTGGTAACCATAACATTCTTTACCGCTGATGATTTTCAGAATAGCCAGTTCCAGAATTCCCTTTCGGAATTGTTTTACCTTCTGGTCTTTAAGTGCAACACTGTCTACCATATATTTTCTCCTGGTCAAAACATCTACACAATCAAACTTATCCACTAATGCACCTTAAATTATTATTGCCTAGTATTAGGTGACTACAACTACAATGTAACACAAAGTAGCTTATATGTCAATGAACCTTGTTATATATTTTTTTTATTTGTAAAAAATTTGATGTATCTACTCGTGGACTTTCGCACATTTTCAGAATCGCAAAGAGTCAATTCAGTATTCATGAGCTTTTCATAGACCATATCAGTTTTTCGCTTGTCTTTTATAAAGTCTCATTAATAAGCAGTTTTTCAAAAATGTGCGAAAGTCCACTACTCAATAAATAGTGGAAAGAAAAAGTATACGTTTGTCCAGCGACAATACTCAGGGAACAGTTGATACAAGGTTCTTTCAAACCAACTGTTCCCGGCTATCAATCGATCATAACATGATCATTTTCAAAACGAAAAATGTCTGAAAAGATTTGAATTCAAGCATAAGTTGTAATGTTATGAAAAAAATGCTTAAGCTATTTATGCGCAAGCCCTTACCACAGAAAGCCTTAATAAAGGGATGATTTCACCGCCAGGGTTGTGGCGAGGGTCTTATTTGAACAATTTTTTTTGGATCTGATCGATCAGGTCTTGAGGAGGAGGAGTAATGGCGGTGTTATTTTTTGATTCGGTTTGCCATTCTTCAATTGCTTCAAGTATGTTTTCACCGGCAAAAGAAGTTATTGAAGGGTTTCCGCCACGGTCAAGCCAGAGTTTCAGCACATCGGCGCGTCTCCGCCAAGCTGCATCCAATCCCATTGTGACACCATTTTCCGGGCCACTTGTGTTTAAGAGATTGACCAGACCATTTTTCCCATGATCTTTTTCTACCTTGTCCATTATGTGCTTCAGAGCCCCTGTAAATCCGAAGACTGCCGAACGAAATGCTCCATGTACAAACATAAGACTGCCCTCTGCAACGCGTGGATCTGCACCTGCCTCAAGCACTAACTTTGTTTGCTGAGCAACTTCTTCAGCAGTTCTGTTAGAACTTGGAGTTGTGACAGTGCCAAGTGCTGTTCCCTGCATTCTGCCGTATCTACCATTAATTGATACCTTTGAATCCGCGACCATTTGAAGAGACTCAGAGACTTTTCCCTCGCTTAAAAGCTTAAGAAATAATATTCCATTTTTCTCTGTTTCGTACAATTCTTTGTCTGAAATAGCCTCCAGATAGATTCGATCCTGCTCTATTCCCCATGCAACACGCTTATCAGCCGGAACATCACAATCAGGAAGAAGTGCAGCAACAGAAAGTTTCTCGCGTTCAGCAATCGTTTTCGGACCCCAACCAGTGATAGCCGGGGTTGAGAAATCGATTTGAATACCGTTCGAGGCAAGAGCAAGAAGGGTATTGACAGTATCAATTCGCTTTGTGAAAACGGCTTCCATGACAACAGTGTGCCCATTTCCCTTACCGTTTGAATTCAAGGCACGGGTGTTAACCAAATTCAAAGCTTCAGAAGGATATTTTTTGAAAAACCAGTTAATAATTGCCGAACCCTTGTTACCCTTTGCCTGACCTGCAAAATGAAGTACGTTCAGACCGGTCCTCGGATGTTTTTGAAGCAAAAGAGAGTGAGAACGTAAATCAATGTGTTCCAGCATGGCAAGATTACCCAGCGCAGAGGCGTGCATGGCAACATTCAAACCATCTGCATCATTTGCTTCAGCATCAACAAGCTGGTCAACAAGAGCAATCATTTTTTCGTAAGCAACCTTTGACAAATTCTCCTTACCCAGCATTTCAATAACTGAAGACCACTGCTTATCAGCTTCCATTTGTGACCTTGCCGGTCCGGTAATATTGGATGCTGGTTTCAATTCAGCATCAGAAGGCGAAACAGCTAATGCAAACAACAAACAGAGGGCATATTTTTTCATAATAATTTCTCCTTCTATTTTTCCTGATTGTGATCATATCGGACACTAAACTCGGGAAAATTATGTCTCACCACTTATTAACACAAAGGAGGATAAAAAACAAGTTATAATGCCACTCATCAGATGCGCTCTTTACTCAATAACCTGAATGTGATATATAAAATTAGTTTATTTATCAACTTTCCAAAAAGAGAATAGCAATGAATCGGAAATGGAAAAACGGTCTTGCATACTTAGAAGTAAGGGGAAAAGCATGTTAGAAACAATTCGTCAGATCCCCGGTCCGGTTTTCATCTATTATTACGGCGTGTTTGCCGTGGTAGTCATTCTTTTGACCAGAATATGGATGAATCATGATGGAACATCCGGATTGCAAATGCCCGCAAATACAAAATATGATCCTTATAGCCTTGCTTACCTCAAAGAAGGCGCACAAATGGTTTTAAAGGCAGTGTTGTTCAGACTTTACTGGCTTGAATTGCTTGTAATAAAAAAAACGGGAAATGACTGCATTGTCGATCGGAAATCCGGGGAAATCGCCACGCCACTTGAAAGAGTCGAATATGCAGTTTTGGACAAAATTGAGCCTTCGCCCCCGCTGTTCATTCTCAAAGATCCTTATCTGGTGGAAAAGATTGAACATGCCATGAATCCGGAACGTGTACAACTCTTAAGAGATAACTTGCTCGCAACACCAGTGCAGATTGTCGCGCGCAGGATAAAATTTTTTGTTGCACTTGGATTATTGGCGAGTTTTGGCGGAACCAAACTTGTGCTTGGGTTAATCAACAATAAACCAGTAGAAATACTGGTGTTTCTTTTGCTGACTTCAATAGTCGCATTAATTGCTATTAATCATCCGGAAAAAAGAATAACAAGTCTGGGCACAGAATATCTTGCAGAAGTTGAAAAACATTACCAGTGGCTGAAACATGTTAATATTGAGAAAGAAAATCCCATTGATACAAATCCAACTTTTGCTGTGGCTTTGTTTGGATTTGCTGCCATGAACGACTGGTCGGGAATTGATACATTCCGCGAGGCTTACCCTGCTGTCGAAAAGACCTCCGGAGGCGATTCCGGAAGTGGCGGATGCAGCAGCGGTTGTGGCGGTGGATGCGGTGGAGGATGTGGCGGCGGGTGTGGTGGTTGCGGCGGATGAAGTTCTTATTTCAATGGCACATAACGGAAAAATGTAATTTGAATTGTGTACATTGCTATCAGGAAAATATCCCCAGAATTGATCTTTCGGAAATGCAGATTGAATCAGTTTTGAATTCTTTCAAAGAGTGTTTAAATAATTCACCAGATATCAACTTTGCGCGAAGTGACAGGATTCAGTTAAATATAACAGGCGGTGAACCTTTTTACGTGAGCTATTTTCCTAAATTGATTGAGAAAATATCAGCCTGTTCAGATTGGATCAACTTTGGCATATTATGCAATGGTACCCTTATCGACAATGAAGTAGCAGTATTTTTAAAAAGAAGAAATATCAGATTTGTACAAGTCAGCATTGACGGGGACGAAGAAATTCATGACCAGATACGCGGAAAAGGCAGTTTTAATAAATCCTTAAAAGGCCTTGAAATTTTGAGAAAGAACAACATTTTTTCTATGGTTTCATTTACAGCAAATAGAAAGAACTATCAGACTTTTCCCGCTGTGGTAAAAGCGTCATCATCAATTGGTGTGAACAAGGTTTGGGCAGACAGAATTGTTCCAATTGGAAATGCAGAATCAAACAACATGCAGACACTTAGTGAAATGGAAACCGAGGATTTTTTCAGGATCATGAGAAATGAGAAAATGCGACTGCAAAAATCCTGGTTCACCAAAACAACTGTTTCCATGCGACGTGCACTTCAGTTTCACTATGCAGAATTGCCACCCTACAAATGCACCGCGGCGAAGAGATTACTTGCTTTAATGCCCGATGGAACAGTATTCCCATGTCGCAGGTATCCGGTAGCGATTGGAAATATTTTCACTGAACCACTCAGTAATATAAGAAAAAATGGCATTAATATTATGAGTCTAAGCAGCAAAGATATTGCAGGAACAAACTGTGAACATTGCCGTTACAAGATTCACTGTGCCGGTGGAGCAAGATGCATATCTTATGCAGTAAATCCCGGAAAATACTCACCTGACCCCGGTTGCTGGATTGGGCGGCAAGGAAATGACAAAGAAAGGTCGGTATGACAACGAAAGGTCGAGGCAACTGCGAATCGTTACTGATGGCGGCCTAGAGAAACTTGACTCATAGATAATGGAGGAAAATATGTTTATCGAAAAGATTAAAACTTTGAGTGTTTCTGATGCAAAAAAGAAGTCTATTTGCGATTTCTGCAAAGGAATCACGGAATGTATGCAGCAGAATCTTATCGCGCTATATATCTATGGCAGTGCCGTCAGAGACGACTTTAAAGAGGGAATAAGCAATATCAACATTTTTTCAGTCATGCAAAAAATAGATATCAGCATTTTGAGAAATTGTCTTGATGTCATATCAAAAGGGCGCAGAGATAACATTTCAACATTTCTTCTTACAAACGAGGAGCTGCAGAATTCTCTAGATGTATTTCCGGGGAAAATCTTTTCAATAAAGGAAGATGGAATATTACTTGCTGGTACAGATTTACTTTCCGGGATTAAAATTGATAATGAATATCTGCGTTTAAAATGCGAGGAAGAAATCAGAACGGTAATGCTTAAACTTCGCAGGAACTTTCTCTCCAGAAACGGTGCTTTCCTATTAGCGCCATTGTTTGATTTTGCAAGGGAAGTTCGTGAAGTGCTTAGAATTATGTTCTTCCTTCAATTTAATAAAATTGTTCCGCGTAAAGAAATAATTATTGTTGCAGCAAAGACCTGGGAATACGATTTTCAACCGATTCAAATTGCAATTGACCTGCGCTTCAGAACCAATGAAAAAAGTAATTCAGAAATCGAGGAAATCTACGGAAAATTCATGGATTGCATAGCATTTCTCGCAAAGAAAGCTGACAGAAAGCTTGCTTGAACAAAGAATTACGCAGGACACCACCAAATTTTGTAGAATTGTTGGTGACTACTCAATAATTTGGGGAAACTTACAGCTTATTGCTGTCATTTCGACCGAATGGAGAAATCTCAAAACCTGCGGAGATCTCTCCCTTCGGTCGAGATGACATGAGAATAAGCAGTTACAAATAAAAAGTTACCCCTGATTATTGAGAAGATGCAATTGTTGTATTACAATTTGATTACTTACAGGTAATAAATAATAATTGGAGGAATAAAAAATTGTTAAAACTTATCAAAAACGGCGAAGTATTCTCACCTGACTTTCTCGGAAAAAAAGATGTACTATTGGCTGCTGGAAAAATTGCCCACATCGCTGACAATATCGACGTTTCGACAAATTTTGCACCGGTCGAAGTTATTGATGCAACCGGCAAATATGTTGTACCCGGATTCATCGACTCACATGTTCATATATTGGGAGGCGGCGGCGAAGGCGGCTATAAAACAAGAACTCCTGAAATTAGACTGACTGACATCACAACTGCGGGAGTTACAACAGTAGTTGGATGCCTCGGAACAGACGGTATAACAAGATCAATGAAAAGCCTGCTTGCAAAAGCCAGAGGCCTTGAGGAAGAAGGTGTAAGCACATTTATTTACACCGGTTCTTATCAGGTACCTGTAAGAACCATTACTGGTACAATAGAAGACGATTTAATTCTGATCGATAAAATCATCGGAGTTGGCGAAATTGCAATGTCAGATCACAGGTCTTCCCAGCCAACAGTACAAGATTTTGCAAAGATAGCCGGTGCGGCAAGAGTCGGTGGAATTCTTTCCGGAAAAGCTGGAGTTGTGAACCTTCATCTTGGTGATGGAAAAAGAATGCTAAATTTTCTCGAAGAAATCATTAATACTACAGAAATTCCATATTCACAATTTGTACCAACTCATATCGGGAGAAACAAAGATCTTTTCGAAAAAGGCATCGAATACGCCAGGAAAGGTGGATATGTTGATTTTACAACAAGTACAACAAAAGAATTTCTTGAAGAGGGCGAAGTCAAATGCAGCAAAGCCCTCAAAATTCTGCTTCAGAGCGGAGTAAGTCCAAAAAATATTACATTTACATCAGACGGTCAGGGAAGCCTTCCGCTTTTTGACGAAAAAGGCAATCTCAAGGGCCTTACGGTAGGTTCATGCTCATCACTTTTTCCTGAAGTAAGAGACGCACACTTTCAGGAATCCATAGATTTATCAACCGCCCTGAGAACAATAACTTCAAATCCGGCTGATATTCTGAAACTCTCATCAAAAGGTTACATAAGAGAAGGAAGGGACGCAGACATTGTACTACTCGACAAAAAAGACCTTTACATCGATTCAGTAATCGCACTTGGCAAAACAATGGTTAGAAATGGCGAAATACTAGTCAAAGGGACATTTATTTAATCCAGCAGACTTGCTATAGTGCTATATATTTCCATACCCCAAAAAGAGACTCTTCCAGAGAGGGGCTTGCACGCCCCTCTACTCGAATTTAAGGGAAATAAAGAAACTGTGATCAGAATTAAGCAATCAGCAATGTCTTTTTGAAAATTATGAAATCCACAATCTCTTAGCACGCACTTAGCCCATTTTTGCATTATCGAGGGTCAGTGCAAAAGGATTTATTACTTTTACCTCAAAATGATTAAAGTCTTTGATGTTTCTCGTAACAAGTGTCAACCCATGAACCTGTGCTGTCGAAACAATTAGATTATCGGGAAGCTTAATTTTTTTTATTTTCCTGTTTATTAATGCTTGTTTTGAAATGTCATGGTTAATATCATAGACTGTAAACTGTTTTAACAATTCATCAACCTGACTCTCCTCAGCAGCCGAGCTATAGCCAAAAGACAACACCTCTATGTATGTGATTTGTGATATTGCAGAAATTTCAAGGTTTCTTTCTAAAAAATTTGTAGCAATAGCATCACCATTTAAATGATAGATAATAATATTTGAATCAATCAGGAATTCATTATCTGTCATCCCATTCTTCCCTGATTTCATTTTGCCATTTCACAGGATCAATGTTCTTGTCCTTTAACAACCCAGCAGTAGCCTTTACAATATCGCTTTTTGTTGATGACTCTTCTGTTTTTGGATAAGAAAATGGTAGTACAAGGATCTCAACATCCTGATTTAAATATTCTTTGGGAATACGTAAAGAATATATTTCAGATTGTGGTCTTATGATCTCTCTAAGCATTTCAGGCTCCTCATTCAATTCCGTTTTCCAAGCGAAACAAACCAACAATAGCAAAATCGTAATATCGTTAATTCAAGGCTAACATGTTATATTTTGAATGTCAAACTTTGAACGCGTTGTTGAAATAAGCACTGACGCCATCTCAAATATGATTGATATATCAAAAAGCCGCTTTTGACAGCTTAAGATCTAACATGTTACTATGAATAGAAGCGTAAAGAACTCTAAAATTGATTTCAACAAAGGCAAATTAGATAAGTTACACAAATATGAATAAACCTATAAATATCTTTCAATTTTCTCTTCTATTCATAGGAATGTTTTTTGTAGTATCGTTTTGTGCTGCACAAGATGAATCTCAGGATATTCTGAAACCGCAGGTAATAGATATCAGAGTTTTATCAGACAAAATAATATGTGTTGTACTGGACTCAACAAGCCAGATTATTTCGCTGCGAAATAAGAAATATTCTCCGGGCTTTTTTTCCAGTCTGAAAAGTCAGTATAAAATAATTCCTGACTGGCTCAGGGAAAAGAGGTCTTTTTATCAGGTTCTGTCAACATGGATTGATTATCGATGCGACTATATCAAAAGACTTGAAGACTGGAACTACTGGAAAATCAACGGTAAGAATCCGGAAATCGTAACATACTGGCCTCAGAGCATTGATGCATTTCCGGAAAGCGACCATGATTTCCCTTCACCTCCGGCAACCATCGGGCTTCCCAGAATTGCAGACTATGTATTCATGAGACTTCAATCGCCAATTCTTTCAGGAAAACCTTTAAGAATTGAAGCTGGCGATGAAATTTCCAGAAGAATTCTTTTCGATGATCATTCTACAGTCTGCTGGTCAATAAAAGTTAATCAGGCTGGTTATCTTACCGGTAAAACACCGAAATTTGCTTATCTTGGAATGTGGGCCGGAGCAATGGGCGCAGTTGATTTTTCGAAACTTGATGGCACTCAGTTTCACATTTATAACTGGGTTCCAAGTGAAAAACCATGCACAAAAAAACAAGAAAAAACTCTCTCAAAATCGAATGTAACAACTAATGGAGCGGCTGACGAAACGCCTCCTGGAACAACTGTCGGGACAACTGCTGATGCACCTGCTGCAGCAATTCCTGGAATAACTGACGGACTGATCGGTGGAAAGATCTCCGGAGAACCGCTGTTCAGCGGCAAAATAGCTTTCAGGGCAAGCGAAGCAAGACAGAGGTACAAAAATCTTCCTATTTCCGGAGAAGACGTATACCAGTTGGACTTCTCAGAATTCACTGCTGAGGGCAATTACTGCATTGTTATTCCCGGTCTCGGACGATCATGGCCATTCAGAATTTCTGAAAATATTTACGGAGATGTCTTTTTTACGCTGATGAAAGGTATTTACGCCCAGCGCTGCGGAATAGAGATCAAGCCGCCGTTTTCAAACTGGACAAGAAAAGCCTGTCATCTGAAAACATTTCGCGGCGGCTTTCCTCCAGAACTTCCCAGGTATCTCAATAATTGGTATCACAATGACAAATATGACAATCCCGCATCTGGCGGGCTCATAACCAGAGGTTTTCGCAACTCGACAGGTGAACCTGTAAAAATCGGGCCATTCGATGCAGTAAAAAGCAGTAGATCGCACGAAGTCGTTTCCGGGCTGACCGGCGGATGGCACGATGCAGCGGACTACGACCGCCGCATTTCACATGTGTGGGCATCTTTTGATTTGTGTGCCGCATTCGAACTGTATCCTGAGAAGTTCACTGACGGGCAGCTGAAAATACCTGAATCGGACAATGGCATTCCCGACATTCTTGATGAAGCGCTTGTTACGATTGATTTTTTCAGAAAAACCCAGACACCCGAAGGCGGAATCTGCGGATGGGCAGAACAGACATCGCATCCAAGGCATGATTGCCTGCCCGATGAAGATGAATCACCTTTCTTCATTTCACTGCCTGAACGCAACTCTTCCCTGCAATATTCCTGTGCTGCGGCTTATGCTGGCAGACTCATCGAAAAATATGACAGCAAAAAATCTTCTGAGCTTATGGAATCAGCAAAGAAAGCCTTTTCATGGAGCTTGAGTCCGGTAAATTCAATTCGCGGAATTACTTATGAAATGGAAAAAAAGACAGTTTTCTTCGACCAGAACGATGATCTTCCCGGAATCAGAGGGCGCAAGTTGAATCCATTTAAGATTCTTGCTGCAATTCAGCTTTTTCTTGCAACTAAAGACGATGAATACCGAAAAGTTGCCATTGCAGATTCAAGTCTCAGGGAGCTTTTTGAAAAAGCGCTTCCTGATGACATACCTTCTTTTTCATTTGTATCACCGCTTTTACACCCGGAAATCTTTACTGCAGAAGGCAATAAGTTTCTACTTGACCTTGCGAAGAAAGAGGCAGACGTTTTTCTGACAGGACAATCAGAACACGCTTATAGAACGCTTTGGAGAAGTCCCGATCATCCGTATTATCCGCATATATCCTGGGGATCAATACACGCTGGAAAAAGAGCACAGTTTCCTCTTATCGTATGGCGTATGACAGGTGAAAAGAAATATTACGATGCCGCCGTAATGGGCATGGACTGGGAATTAGGCTGCAATGAAATGGGAAGATCAATGATTACCGGTGTAGGTTCAGTGTTTCCTGTGATTCTTCAGCATATCATGTCTGAAAAGGATCAATTTTTAGAGCCGTACCCCGGCTTCGTGCCATTCACTTTTTCGATGGGAATTGCCCACCCGGCCTATAAAAACCTTTTCGGAATAATTGACGGCGGACACCCATCAGTCTCGGACTTTTTTTCAGGAGCTAATTTATCAATGCTTCCGACAATGCTTGATCGCAACGGTGGCCAGGCCGAAATTAACCTGATCGAAAAAACCGGAAACTGGGAAAAAGCAATGATCGACATCATCAAAGAGCGCATAGAACCAGTCTTCCCAATCATGCGAAGAGTTTACGTTCACCCATATATAGTACCACAGCAGAACGAATTTACCGTTTTCGAAACAATGGTACCAATGGCCGCTGTAGCTGCAATTCTAACCCCCGACAACTATCGACCACCAAAAGAACTCACCGACAGACTACCCAGAAACACCCCAGACTCTCTGCCAATATACTTTCAGCCATAAAAATAAATTCATGAAAATTCCATTTATAGATAAAGAATTAGAAATAACTTCTGTTCCTCCAATTCCAAAGATTCACTGGTATCGCGTTTTGACATTGCTTTTAATAGACGCTTTATGGATATTCAGAATGTATATTACCATGAAACCAACTTATGGGTGGGAGGCTCTTGGAGTAATAGCAATCTTATTGATTGAAATACTCGTATTTTGCACAATCAACTTGCTTTATATTATTTTGACCCTTTTAGAAAAGGAATACATTTTACTTCTGATTATTCTTGCAATAGGTTGTTTGCAAATCTATCTTCTTCGCTGGGTAATAATGAATGCTATCTATAATTTAATATTTTTATAACAATTTTTTAGTATAAGCACTTTTTCTAGTTACATGTTAACAATAGCTGCTTTAATTGTTTCTTGATGAACCTTCATCTAATGTTTTATTGTCTGAAATTATGGAGGCTTTCGGATCTGGCGATTGAGCGAAGTTCGTCGCCTCTGAATGCCGGGGCACTGACGGTTACAGATATACCGCGTTTTTTGAATACTTCTTCGATGACGGTTTTGTTTGCGCCTGCAAAGAGGCTTTGATCTGCAGCCAATATGGCGTTCATCCCATCGATGAATTTCGGGGAATCGGCCTTGAGAAAAAAGAAACTTTTGTGTACAAGAATATCACTGGTGCAAGAACCAAGAGCTATTCTCAAATCCCAGAGAGTACAACCCCAGATTCTTCCGTCTTCGTGTACTTCACCGGTAATATTTTCCGGGTAATGAACATTGTCGGTGAGATTGCGCAGGCAGGGCTTGCCCATCTTGTTCGTCACGTATTCACCGACCAGAGGATCGTTTGAGAAGGAACAGGCAAAATAATCGGCCTGTCCTTCATTCATTGCACCAGCCTCGCTGAAATACGGAAGATATTTTATTGCCTGAAGTGCAGCATGACTATATTCGTGATAGATGATTGATTCCTCTTTGGAAAATGCGTTATATTTTTTTCCATCGCCAAAAAAGAAAGAGTTGGTGATAGGGCTGTATCCGGCATTGTCGTAGTTAATGTCATAATGAACACTTGACAGCATTGGCCAGTCAAGCCGTGCAAAGCCCATCGACTTGAAAAAATCGTGCATCGCATTCATGTGGTAATAGACGTTCACCTCGTCAAAATGTGTATCTTCGGGAAGATATATGTGTGTGTTCTCAGCATTGTATGCTGAGGGCCCTGCGTCATTTCTGACAATTGAGAAATTTCCTTCAAGGCTTGACGATGCCAGATAATAAAGTGGCTCGACCGTGGCCGAAGAAATCAGTGGATGCGCAAGAAAGACCGATCCCTTGCCATTGGGACTCTCACGGCTCAAACTTGCGCTGACAGACAACTCGCTGTTTCCTGCAAAAAGGGTTTTGAACATCATCTGGTTTCTTCGGGAGAGCTCCTTTCCAGTCTCGGCGTCAATGACGATTTCCCAGTCACCCAGTGGTTCTGCGAGAGGAAGTTGTACAAACCATGCAATCCGTCCAGTTCCGTCTTTTTCCGGAAAGACAACCTGTCTTGTCTCAAACTCCCCACGAACACCCTTTCCATCAAGAATTTTCATTGCGATTTCACTTGCCATTTCACCACTAATGGCTTGCTGATTTGTAACCTCACCAATCGTCGGAAACGAGCCGTTTGCAAGCATAACCCGGCGGTCGCCCCCGACATGAAGATCTACAAGTGCCCCATAGACAGGAATTCCATCTATACTCATCCCGTATAAAACATGTGTTGCGCCACCTTCAGACTGCAATTCAAGCTGTGATACTGCCGAATTTCTCCTGGAAGGAAGATTGAATATATCAGAATGAGCTGCAAGCCATTCCCTGGCGGCAACTTCAAGTTTACCATTCAGCGGAACTGAAATGCAACCACGGAGACTAGAAACAGCATTGCCGTCATGAGTAAACACAGCTAAATCAACACCGTGCAGAACTTCCGGGTCGCCGGTGAGGCCATCCATGGCAACCTGCGATGCCCTTGCCAAAGGTGTTGCCTGCGTGCAATGTTCACCTGAAACCTGTGTCGGTGAGTAGACTGCACAATTCGCCGGAAAAGCCGCAAGAAAAACGGCAATAATAACTATCTGAAATGCATTCTTAAGAACTAATCTGCTATATTTCATAAAAACCGCTCCAATTATCTATTATGGTAAATCTCTATTTGTAAATATATTCAGCATAATTGACACTAAAAACGCACAAAAGCGACAATGTGTTGAACTTTCCTTCTATCACCTGAATTATGGCTGCTGGTGCTGATTACTTTTTTATTTTAATAATTTTGTTACATTTCAGGCGTTTGCAACGTATTTGTTTTAGATAGTAAAAATAATCTGATAAAAATTATAAAGACACGCCTCTGATGGAAGAGAAAATTTTAACGATCGGAGAAACTTATGAAAAAGAATAAATCAGGTATCATTTTTGTTATACTGTTTACATTCATTCTTTCGGTTTTAAGTTATTCTCTTGAGGCATTTGACAATGTGGGTCCATTTAATGAAGAATATATGGTTCATATAAGAGACATTCCAAAAATCAAAACATTACCATCGGTAAGAGAAATCAAATCAGATCATATAGAAATTAACGCAAGCAAGATGAATACAAAGTCAATGAAACCTTCCTCTCAGAAAGAAAAAGAGACTAAAACAACTTCTGCCAAAAGCAGCAAAGCAAGAACGCTTGTTTCTTCAGCAAAGAAATTTCTGGGATACAATACCAGAAAAGGCCCATCTGGTGGTAATTTAGCTTGCGCCTGGTTTGTATCTTTGATTCTGAGAAGTGCAAACCTTGTTCCGAACAATTGGATGGAAACAAGTGCAAGAGGTCTTATGGCAAGATTGATGACTGAATTTGGATGGAAAAAAACCTCAATTTCTGAGGTACGCGCTGGCGACGTAATATTCTGGGGACCCAGCTCACACGTGGGAGTCGCCGTTGATGGTCGAAAAGCTATATCAAACAGTTCCAGCACAAAAAAAGGAACAATTCACTCAATATCAGGTTACTACAGCGGCTGGAAACCACAGTTTGCAGTCAGACCACCAGAAAGCAATAAGTAAATTACGTTTCTTCTCAATAATTCGGGGAAACTACCAGCTCATTGCTGTCATTTCGACCGAAGGGAGAAATCTCAAGCCGTGCGTAGAAGATCTCTCCCTTCGGTGGAGATGACATCGGAATAAGGAATCCAATTAAAAAGTTACCCCTGGTTATTGAGAAGTGTTTACAAATTAATCACGTTAATAAAAGGTTTTGCGAAAGAAGTGCTGAAGCATACAGCAATCCGGAAACATAAATAGAAAAATTATAAACCCTCACAGGAATTCTTCAAAACTACCATTGCACCCTCACTGTCAACTTCATTAACAGTTACTCTGGATAAAGTATTTGAAATGTCGCCTTCAACAAGCTTTTCGGAAATCAGGCACCGGATATATTCACGTGAAAAGCCTTCCCAGTTGCCATTATCTTTGAATTCCCACAGCACTTCAAGCTGTTTTCCAATAAATTTTCTGTGAAATTCGGCACTGCTTTCCTTCCAGACTTGTTCAATGACTTTTGATCGAGCCTGTTTGATTTCGTTTGGAAGCTGTCCTGGATACTTTGCCGCTGGTGTTCCGGGTCTTATTGAATATTTGAAAATGTGAATTTTTGAAAACTTCATTTTTCTCACAAATTCAACTGTTTCGTTGAATTCATCTTCTGTTTCGCCTGGAAAGCCAACAATAAGATCGGTAGAAATAGCAATATCGGGCATAACTTTTCTTATTCTATTGATAATTTTTTCGAATTCACTGGTATTATAAGGTCTGTTCATACGCGTCAATATCTTGCTGCAACCCGATTGAAGTGGAATATGCAGATGATGACAAGAATGAGATGATTCGGCCATCCATGATATTATTTCATCTTTTATTTCCAGTGGCTCAATTGAACTCAATCTTACCCTTTCAATTCCATCAATCTTTTCAATCTCTCTTATCAGTGCAGGAAGATCGTACAAGTATTTTCCGAGATGTATTCCGGTAAGAACAATCTCATGCCTTCCTGATTCTGCAATGAGTCTGGCTTCGCTTACTGCCTCGGAAGGCTTTTTAGAATATTCGTCTCCCCGAAGATAAGGAACAATACAATAAGTGCAGTAATGAGAACAACCATCCTGAAGTTTCAGAAAGGCTCTTGTACGTTCTGAAACGGGCATATTCAAGTGACTTGACGCAAACGATACATCTTTCTGTTGAAATCCTTTTTCAGCAAGCCATTCTTTAAGTGAATTTTCTGAAATTGAAGAATCAAGCGATTCATATTCGGTGTATGAATCATCATCCTGGATGCCCGCTCGTTTTGCTTCACAGCCCGTAATAACGGCAATTGCAGAAGGATTTTTGCGTTTAGCAGAACGTAGTGCCTGTCTGGCCTTCTGCGATGCCCGGCCAGTTACAGCGCACCCATTTATTATTATCAAATCGGAATCTGCAGCGTCATCAGACTTTTCGAAACCTAAGTCTAATAAAAGCTGAGAAAGCCGATCACCATCATACTGACTTACCTTACACCCAAACGAATGGATAAAAAACTTGTACAATTGCGTCTCCTTTTTAGAGAGGGGGCACGCGCCCCCTCTCGACGGTCGAACAAGTTCGACCGTCTCACTCCCCGCGGTCGAGCACTTTGTGCTCTCCGATTTTCAACGAGGCCGCGTGTGCTGCCTTCCGACGGTCGAACAAGTTCGACCATCTCACTCCCCGCGGTCGAGCACTTTGTGCTCTCCGATTTTCAACGAGGCCGCGTGTGCTGCCTTCCGACGGTCGAACAAGTTCGACCGTCTCACTCCCCGCGGTCGAGCACTTTGTGCTCTCCGATTTTCAACGAGGCCGCGTGTGCTGCCTTCCGACGGTCGAACAAGTTCGACCATCTCACTCCCCGCGGTCGAGCACTTTGTGCTCTCCAATCAATCAACCCTCCATGTTTTCACAGCTTGAGAAGCAAGCCATTCCTGGTATTTATTGACTGAAGCCAAGGTCCATTCCTGATATTTTGAGACTTCCAGAGCGAGTCGATTACCACTTTCCTGATACGCTTTCTTTTTTTCAAGAAAACCAGCTCTTTTTAATTCATCCCTATCAAGCAAAACCATATTGCCAAGCCTGTCTGAAACATCCTTTATTCCTTCACCAAAAGCTTTATGCCAATTAGAGTCAGGATTATATGGGCAAACATGTTCCAGTGTTGCTTTCTCAAAATCAATTTCTCTACCGTTTTGAATTTCTATCTGGGCCAACAAAAATCTGATCTTTCTGGATGACCTACGGCTGGGTATTTTATAAAACTGAAATGAACTATGAAATCTTTCATCGCTTGGGTAGAGAAGTTTAAATTCTTCGCCATTTTTTACATGGCTTGCTCTTTTATACTCATCAGTTGAGATTCTAACAGCCATTTTATTGTATTTTTTTTCCTGCTCATTAGGTGAGTCATTACAGATGATGTTGTACCTTACAGAAAGAATAAAAAGATACTTTGCAAGTAGAACAAATTCCTGAGCAGTGAATTTCGAAAAGGCCGCCAATAATACAACCAGGGGTTGTTGAATAGAAAAGAGTACTAACCCCTCAAGAAAGGGAATAGCCTTTTTGTATTCGCCATCAACAGAATTCCACCATTCTTCATAGGGAGTTAATAGCGAAGCATAAAGCGGTGCATTCACTTCCAATGATTTCAGATAGGCTCCCGCTTTTTTGGGTGTGGAATACTGCTCTCGAACCGACTTAAACAAGTCTTTTTTTGTGGTATGCTGAAACCGGGAGTTATATAAATAGCGAACAAAGTCTGTAAAATTCTGCTCTCCAAGTTGGGTTACGATTGTGCTCCAGCGTTCGTCCATATCATCAAGATCGGCATCAGAAAAGGTATTGCCTTTTGTAACAACCGAAAAGAGATAATTCTTTATCAAATCGGGAGTAGAAAGCATTACTCCTCTAGCGTTAAGCGTTTCAAATACTTTATAGGCGTTGAGGCTGTCTTGAACAACAATTTTGGTAAAGATAAGTGAAGACGTATAAAATTCAATGAATTCAGCTATTTTTTTACCGTCAGTATAATTGATTTTGGATGCAAAGAATTCAAATACTTTACGCAAAAGATTATTTGTTTTTGTGATTCCCCTTGGGTTGGAAGGCTCCAGATTGGCACAGATTCCTTTAAAAAAACTGTTGTTATTTCTGTTCAGTGTCAATCTGCTATCAACATTCAGTGTAATGAGATTTTTTGTTCCGATAAATCTTTTTTCTATTTCCTGAAGCCGCTCATCATTGTTTTCAACATCAATTCCATTTACAATTATTTTTCTTAATTGAGCCATGGAAACCAGAATAATCATGGTCAAAGTAACAAATCGTTGCTGTCCGTCGATTATTTCATATAAGTGCTTCTCTTTCTGCTGAAGCACCACATAGCCCATGTAATGGCTGCCCTCTTCTTTAAGCTCAACAATGTCATTCCAGAGGTCTTCCCACTGTTCCTGTTCCCATGAATAATCCCTCTGAAAACAAGGAACAGTATATCTGGCACTGTTACCCATCAATTCGGCAAATGTCTGATTACTCGGTTCTATCAGTATTTGATTGATCATAATCACTCCATTTGAAGGAATACTTAAATCCTTGCATTTTTCCTCTTTCTCCACACTCGTACTTATAGACACAAAACTCGGAAATAATTTGTCTCACATTATATTATCACAAAGGGCAGCATGGCAAAATTTTGAAATGAGTGGAAATTGAATAAGCCAAGCCGAGTCGTTTTGGTCACCTTATCAATAAGGTGACCAAACTGTAACTTGAAGTCTGCAAGCTATTTCTCCTTACATAAAATGCATCCGTTATGCATTAATTCGTCAGAATATTTTTTCAAGACAACGATCTATTGTAGATGAATCCACTTCAAAAAAAATCAGCAACCATTTGTTTGGTTAAACAGTATTAACCTTCAAACAACATTCTGGGCAGACCAAAATACTCATGCACACTTTGTACAGCATCTTTGTCGTACAAAATGCTTTGTCTTTCAATCTTCCCTTTTATAAAGCCAGCCCCTGACTTGTGCAAAGCTCTTCAACAAGGCGGCCGTCTTCTTAACAGCACTTCCACTTAACTCACGATAATCTATACTGCAATGACCCGCAAATGGAAGATTATCTTCCAATACTGGTACTGGCACACTGCTGCATTCTTCATGAGTTACCGCTACTACTCCAGCACTTTGCAGCTTCTGTTCATTAATGTAATGATCGTAGGCTGAATTCGCATCAAATTGGTTTCCATTGTAAACGGATAACAGACCTTCATCTTTTGGGGTAGGCTTAAAAGTTTGCGAAGAAAACGCCTGTTGTGAAATAGTGTCTCCAACCACCCATGAAGGATGTACTTGCCGTAAAAGCAGTGTATTATTATCCATGAAAAGCCTGTATTCTATGGTTCAAATTATTCCATCCATCACTTGAATTCAAATCCAGCTCTGCGGTTTCTTCTTCATGATTGTTAGTATTAATCGCATAAAAAGCCGCCTTTTTTGTTATTAAATCAACTTCTAAAGTTATTTCATTTTCATTAAGACTCCATTCAAACTGAACATTGCCATCAGGAGTAGGAAAGGCCGCCGGCAGTGGCAACTTTTCGCTGTTAAAACTATTTTCAAATGTTGTACCCAACCATTTAAGAGCTTTTGAGTCTAAAGATCCACCCTGTTCACCATCCAACCAACCATCAGGCAAAGCTGCCAACTCTTCCAGTCTGGCTTGTACATCCAATAGTTCTAACAAACTTGATTCTTCTATGGTTTCAATGTTTTGCAACTTATCATCAGCATTAAAAACAGCAACGGCTTTCAACCAGATTTTCTGGTTTTTCTCTAAATTTACAAAAGCTTCCTGCAATGTTTCTAAATCAGAAATATTATATTTTCCTTTTATTTTCTGTCCATTAAAGAGCTGTATTTCAAAGGTCTTTCTATCTTTATCCAAAGCAATAATTTTTCCCCTCAGCTCACATTGGTCGGTATATTGCCTGGATTTAGAAGCTGCAAGCAGCAATCTTTTTCGGCTTTCTTTGTTATAAATGGCCTGAGAAATTTCTTTATCGCCAAATATTATTTGCTCATCATCCTGCAAATTGTTACCGAACAGACTAAAACAGTCTAAGACAGCAGCCGGAACCAACCCTTTGAGCTCTTTATCAAGGTGAGCTGCTTCAATAACCTTTATAATTTTCTCCGGTGCCCGCATAAAGCACTGCTGATTTCCGTCTGGAACCAAAGTCGTCAAAATTGTTATCAGCACCAGTCTGAGAACCGTGCTGCCTGATTCTATGTTTTCCAGCTCTATGGAAATACCATTCGTAAAATTTTTGGGGATGCGCTTTCTATTCGGATTTTCCTTTAGATAAATATCTTTTGCCATCTCAATAGTCATCTTTTTAAGTATTAAAAGATCTTCAGCCAGCTCAACTGGAAAGCGGTGCGATTCAAAACGCTTACCTTTATAGCATGGCGAAAACAATTCGTATGTGTTATCCATTAGCAAATCTCCGGTTAAAATTATTCCAGCACAGCTTTTTCAGTTTCCAGAGTCTTTTTTTCCTGAACAAGAATATCAGCTTTAATGTCTGCCAATGCTCTTAGAGGCTTAAACTCATAGAAATACTTGGTGAAATTAATTTCGTATCCATTTTTGGTTTTGCTGTGGTCAATCCAGGCTTTAGCTTTGAACTTTCATTTTGTGTTTTCCTGAGTGTGGGATAAGTTATCAAGTTTAATACCACAACTACGGTTAGAGCACAAGCAGCGCACACAATACTTTCTCTTGTACTATTTCGGCTTGAGATTTATTCACAGTTTTGCGCTCTCCGATATTTATTACTTCATCAGAATTGCGGAAAGTGCGCAAATTGGTGCGGTGTCTGCCTTGAAAAGACGCTTGCCCAGCCACACTGGCTGCCAGCCTTTTCCCTGAAAATCTTCGACTTCTTTGTCTGAGAAGCCACCTTCCGGGCCAGATGCAATATAAAGCCTGTGTTTTATTTCCGGAAGTTTATTGAGAGAAACCGCAAGCGGAACTTCGTGAAGAATTACAGAAATGGTGTTTTCATAAGGAACTGGAATTTCAGATGTCTTTATCGGCTCATCAATAACTGGAAGCACACAGCCTCCGCATTGCAACATTGCAGAAATTGCTATTTTCCGCCATCTCTCAATTTTATTTGCCGATGGTATTCCGACAACACACCTTTCTGTAATCAGCGGAGAAATTCTCAGCGCGCCCAGTTCTACTGCTTTTTCAATAAGATTTTCAATTCTATCACCTTTTGTAAGCGCTGGAAAAAGACGTATTTCATAAGATATTTCACGATCAGGTCTTTTGCGGGATCTTATTTCAATTGCGCCACTTTCACCAAGAATGGCATCAACTTCTTCGCCCTCACCATCGACAATCTGAAAGTGATCACCGGGTTTCAACCTCATCACGCGAGTAAGATAATGTGAATTATCCTTTGAAAGCGTTTCTGAATTTCCGGGTTGATAAACTCTCTTATGTGCAACCGACGTTAACATAAAATCCTCCTTTTAGAGAGGGGGCACGCGCCCCCTCTCGCAGGTCGAACAAGTTCTACCTGCTCACCCCGCGGTCGAGCACTTTGTGCTCTTTAATTGCCGTCAAATAAGTTCGACCTGCTCACCCCCGCAATCGCGTATAACGAAACTAAAGCTTCGAATTCCGATTCTGTCATTTCGACCGAAGGGAGAAATCTCGCGTCTATTATATCTCTCACATTCGTTCGAGATGCCAACCCAAATTTAACACGCAAATTTGCGCAGCAGTCGAGCATTTTGCGTTATCCTTGGTTTACTTTTTTAATATCATAAATGGCATTTTTCTGCAATTGTACTGGACTGAATTTCAAATGGTGTTTTGTTCCACTGAGAAAAATATTCAACGTTTTTTTGTGCATGAAAAAATGGCAAAGGGAAAAAATCTTTCAGATATATTCCTGATGCTTTAATACATTCGGAAAGGTCTGTAACAATCTCTTCATGTACTTTGCGGTTAGAAACAACTCCGCCTGGCTCAACCTTTTCTTGCGCTGCCTCAAATTGCGGTTTGATGAGTGCAAGAATGGTACCATTATCTTTCAGAAAAATTCCTGCTTTTGGAAGTATCTTTTTCAGGGAAATGAAAGAGACATCTGCAACAATTAGATCAAATTTTTCAGAAAAGAAATCATCAGGCAACTGCCTGAAATTAGTTTTTTCGACCATTCGAACTCTCGGGTCTGAACGTATTTTCAGAGCAATTATTCCATACGCAACATCAAGTGCAGTAATATGCTTTACTGATGACTTGAGCAGAACATCACAGAATCCACCGGTTGATGCCCCAATATCAAGGCAGCACATTCCCGTCGGGTCAAAAGAAAAATAGTCCAATGCTGCACGCAGCTTCATTCCACCCCATGAAACATACGGACAGGAGGTCTTCTTCAAAAATACTGAAATATCCCCAGGAACGCTTTCTCCGGCTTTATCAAGAGTTCGGCTGTCAGTATAAACATCTCCAGCCATTATTAGAGCTCTTGCCTGGACAATATCCTGCGCCAATCCACGCTCTACAACCAACTCATCTATTCGGATCTTCCTTTTCAACCAACCCTCACTTTTTAGAGAGGGGGCACGCGCCCCCTCTCGACGGTCGAACAAGTTCGACCGTCTCACTCCCCGCGGTCGAGCACTTTGTGCTCTCCGATTGCTTACTAGACCATACTCTCCCCGCGGTCGAGCACTTTGTGCTCTCCAATCACCTTCCGGGACACTTCTGCTACATCTCGCTGGGCGAACAAGTTCGATCATCGAGATCATCATTATTTGAGAAAACATTTTCAGTCTATTGCATAAATATCAACTAATACTACTTAATCTCAAATCAAAAATCAAAAAAAATCTGCTCAAAGTCTTGTCTCTTAAAAATCTGCGTAATCTGCGGAAAAAGAATCCTTTCTTTTCTTGCCTTTTCTTGTCTTTTCTCTGCATCTTCGGGCAAATTTTATTTTATATTATTTATACTGAAAAATTCAAGATAAATCAATGAAATCGAATTTACTCCACAAGATTGTGCGCCCAGTTGCCAGATTTCTGGCGCCAGCTGAATAAAATGGCCTTGAAGACGGACTCAAGAGCAATTCCAATGAAACAGCCTTTCATTCCAAGACTCATGTAAACTCCGAAAAACCATGCTCCGGGAATACCAATTAACCAGAATGTAGAGAAAGTAATACAACTGACTGCAAACGCATCACCACCGGCTCTCAATGTTCCTGCCATAAGTACGATAATACTTTCAAAAAATATGACAACAGAAAAATATCGAATGAGCGATATCGCCAGGTTCCTGACTCCAGGTTCAACAGAGAAATAATCAAGATAAAATCCCGATAGCATATTGTACAATACAGACATAACAAAAGCCGACATCAGACAGAATTTAAATGCCTGCCTGATTATCATATCTGTCCTCACCGGATTTCCCGCACCAAGGTTTCTTCCAACGAGCGTTGCTGCAGCCGTTCCAAGTGAACCGATCGGAATATAACCCATGCTCCTTAACCCAAGATAAATAAAATACGCTGGAAGCGCCTCTTTCTCAGCCTGACTTATGACCCGCGTGTAAGTAATTGATGCTGCCTGCCAGAAAAGCGCGTCAAGAGCTATTGGAATAGTAATTCTCAGAATTTTTTTACTCAGATTCAGATTTGTTAAGAAAATATGTCTCAGTTTAAATGAATAATCAGAGAAGTTGCGATTCTGAAAAAAATGCAGTGCTATGAAAAAACTCACTGTCTGGGAAATGCTTGTTGCCAAAGCAGCTCCAGCAACTCCAAGCGCAGGAAAGCCCAAATTTCCGTTAATCAGCAGATAATTAAGCCCCGTATTAAGTAATAATGCAGTCATTGAAGATATCAAAGGAGTTTTCGTATCTTTCAATGAACGCATTATTCCGACGATTGCAAAAGTCAGCAAAACTTGCGGCGTAGACAGCGAGACAATTTTAATATATTCGGAACTCAATTGTGCAATCTTCTGATTGCCATTTGAAAGCCACAAAGCAAGCGGAAAAGCTGAATAAAAAAGGAACACACCAAAAACAACTGAGCAAAAAGAAATTATGACCATTCCACTACCCGCAAGAACAGCCATTCCATGGGAATCTTTAGCACCGTTGTACTGAGCCGCAAGTATGGAAATAGCCGAAGCTATTGCTCCGGCAAGTGTAACAATAAAAAAAATAATCTGCCCGCCGATACCAACTGCAGAAATAGCGTTTTCTGCCAATTGTCCAACCATTATCCGGTCAACAATTCCCAACATCGAATATGCGGCAGACTGCAGCAACAGTGGCCATGCCAGACTGAAGAGATCAGTTCCAATTTTCCCCGGATAAAATAATCTTTTCAGACTAGCCTCACATCAACAATCATACTGAAAAATAATCATTCTGGCGCGTTGAGCTCAGAACTCCCTTCCAGAGGGCACCATCAAGGTCTATTTTTCTACGTTCATGGGTCGCCAGGGAAATTGGTACATGTGTAAAATAGTTGTTCCAGTGGCCAATCACCATGTTTGTTTTGCCTGCCATACCAGCATGTACAGCATTTTCCGCCAGAAGATAACAGAAAATTGAATCTGACGAAATTGCCGCAACACTTCGAATAATATAACTCGGGTCAAAATATTTTACCGAAGATTCTTTTCCAATGCGCTTAAAATACGAGGAAATTTCATCTTTGAGAAATACTCCGATATCATTTTTCAAGATGTTTCCTGAGGCATCTTTTCTTGTTTCAAGACCTTTGAAAAGATTCTGCCCTGCTCCTTCAGCGACAACAATAACCGCATGATGAAATTTGTCCAGTTTTCTCTCGAGAGCCCGAAACAGGCCATTTTCTCCATCAAGAGTAAAATCAACCTCTGGTACAAGACAAAAATCAACAGCCGAGTTGGATAAGCTTGCGGAGGCCGCAATGAAGCCAGAATCTCGCCCCATGAGTTTTACTATACCTATTCCGTTGTAGGCACCAATTGCCTCGTTATGAGCTGATGTAATTATTTCAAATGAGCTGTGAACGGCAGTTTCATAGCCAAAGGTTTTCTCAATGAAACTCAGATCGTTGTCAATTGTTTTCGGAATTCCGATAACACTGATCGCCCTTTTTCGGCGTGTAATTTCAGTTACAATATCACTTGCTCCACGTAATGTACCATCTCCACCGATACAGAAAAGGAGATTTATATTCATTCTATCAAGAGTATCAACCATTTCAACTTCGCCCTGATTGCCTCTTGAGGAACCGAGAATTGTTCCGCCGACAGCATGAATACTGTCAACAACTTCAGGGTTAAGATGAAGCGGCGAGTACCCATATTTTGGAACAAGTCCCTGGTACCCATAGCGCACGCCAAAGATACTTTTGACATTGTAGTCATAGTACAAGACATTAACCAAACCTTTAATAACATTGTTTAATCCAGGGCACAAACCGCCGCAGGTAATAATTGCAGCATGGCTCCATGCGGGATCATGAAAGATTTTTTTTCTGGGACCGGCTTTCTGAAAAGCGGGAAATTTTTCTGCTTTTTTCTGGAGAATGTTTATGTTCTTCACCTGACTGGGAAAAGATATTTCCTCGTCATCTTCGATAAACTGCCTTCCACGAACAGGAGAATCAACTGAGCACTTCCCAAGCGATTGAATATCAAAACTAAATTTATTCGGATCCTCAAAAACATTAGAATATATCATTATTGAACTCTCCAATTTTGTAAAATATTTCGGCTGCTGAATAATAAATCTGATTACTTAAAAATGCAACACCTCATCCTTTTCAAAAGCGACTTGTGGTGGAAATAATCGTCGGATGGAAAATCTGCTCAAAACCTTTCAGAACAATCTCTCTTTCACTGTTTTCAGCAATTTCCCTGAGTATTATTCTAAAATTTCCATCTCTGAGTGACAGGAAAATCAGCTGACTGCCATCTGGCGAAATAGAAGGCTGCCAATCGTAGATTCGCGAATTAGTAACATTTTCATAGTTCCAGACATTTGAATTGTCTTTGAACAATGAGAAAATTGAACTGATCTGCCCTACTCGTCTTGTAAAAAAGAAAGGCGATCCTCCATTTGTTGGATTCGAGCACGGCAACCAGTTTCTTCCGCCAGAAACAAGAACTTTTTCATCGTTACCGGTAATGCTTCTCGTTAGGATATCAGAAGATTCTGATCGATCTGTCATAAAACTTTCAAGTAAATACCTTCCAGAGATAAGATTACCAGATGTAGAACTGTTCCGCACCTCGCGTACTGTTTCCGAAAAAATTGCATTCCGCCGAAAAGTCCTGGTTACAAGGATGTTTTCAGAATCAATCCATGCCATCTGTCCGCCTGATGTATAATTCTCATTTTCAAAAAAAACATCAAACTTTTTCTCCGGAAAATTTATTACTCCCGGGCGGACGGAAGCATCTGAAGCTTCGCATACAGCAAGAATCCTATCGTCAAATGGTGACGGGCAGGGCCATCCTATTGAACAGTCTTTTTCAGAATATGACCAGACAATTTTTCCTGATAAATCTATTGCCTGAATTCCAAATCTTCCTTCATCATTCATAAAAGAAGAGAGAACCAGGTTTTTTCTGTGCCAGAAGATCGGATTTCCCTCAGGAAGTAATGTATCAGTTACGGCCTTAACATCTTCACCATCAGTGTTGCAGGTATAAATATCCCAGACATTGTTAATCTTTCCGGAAAAAAGTATGCGATTTTCTGCACCGCATAATTCAGCAATAACAAGAAAATTAAGGAGTAAGCAGCTCATTAAAATTCTGGTAAAAATCATCATTTTATCCTCTATAATTTATTTGTTTCACAAATTGAAAAGTAACCCTTGAACGCTGATAGTTTAATTCAGATTTGAAAATATGTAAATATGTAATCGCTATTACTGAATGCGCGAATTTGATGTCTTAACTATTTTAGAAAATTGTTCTATGTTCGATCTTCCCAAACTCTCATTAATAAACATTTTATGCAATAGTGTGAAAGTTCGCAGAAAAATTGATAAAAAAAATTGACTGAAGATCCTGAAAAGGTTATTCTTATGTCCATGGAAATTCTTGAATCAGATTTGATTAAGCCTTTACTGATCGTCTGCAAACCGGAAGATAATTCGAAGCTGTTTTTCGAAGATATTTTTGCCGTCCCCGGAATTTCCCAGTGGGAAATCGCAATCTCGAAATCAGCCCAGGAAACTGGCATAGTTAGTAGTTTTGCCGGGAAGTGCCGTTTTTTTCTTGAATATGAATCACCAGAGCTTATTGAGAGACTGAATCTGTTTGGACTTATAGCTGTTTACCCTTTAAGCCTGAACTCTCTCGCAAAATTCGCACTTGGCATAAGAGACAGCTTTCCATCAACCCTCTTTGGGAAAGCAATTGAACTGAGTATCCCTGTTTTAATGGATATATCTGTTATGAATAAGTTCGCAAGTCAGCCGCCGCACCTTGAAAAGGTTTACAGACATCATTGGAGCACCGTTCTAAGCGGCCTGGTTTCAGGATTCAGTCCGGATGATTTTGCTGATTCTGTAAAAAAATTGATCAGATCAAAAAGAGCAATGTTGCGTACAACACCCGCTGACGCAAGAAAAGTTATCACACGGGATGACGTTCTCGAGGCACACAACAGTCTCACTAATATAATTATAAATCGTGGAACAATAGTAACAGACCTTGCCCGTGAAGAAGCCGCGTCTCTCGGGGTTAAGATATTGTCGGAATACGAGTTTCAGAAATAGTCATCATAATGGAGAAAATTAAATGAACGAAAAAATATTAACAACGACCTTAAAAGAATTCAATGAATCCGTTGCATCAGATTCATTTGCCCCGGGCGGTGGATGCGTTTCTGCCCTATCAGGCAGTCTTGGAGCAGCCCTCGGAAGAATGGTTCTTACCTTGACAATCGGAAAAAAGAAATACGCAGAGTTCGATAAAGAAAACACTGAATTGGCAAACAAATTTTCAAATTTGCACAAAGAACTTATGAACGCTGTCGAGAAAGATATTTCCGGCTGTAAAGCAATTCTTGAAGCAATGGGTTTACCGAAAGACACCGAAGCTGAAAAGAATGTCCGAAAAGCAGCAATGTCAGATGCTTCTAAAAAAGCAAATGAAGCACCTCTTGAAGTCTGCGTTCGTACAATTGAACTTCTGAGAATTTTTAAAAGCTCAATTTCTAAAATTAACAGAAACACTGTTACCGATTGGGCATGCGGATCATTACAGGCTTATGCAGCTCTTGAAGGCGCCGCAATGAACGCAAAAATAAACTTGGGCTCAATTAATGACGCAAAATACATCAAAGAAACTCAGGAAAATCTGAGAAACATGCTTGGCGAAGCAAGAAAATTGATCGACGAAATCAGAGTACACGTCCACTCATCGCTTGATTCAACTAATTGAGGTCCATTGCCATGAACTTAAGAGCGAGATCTCTCCCCTCGGTCGAGATGACAAAAATCGTTACGATGGAGATTTTCTTAAGTTCATGGCAGTGACGGTAATACCAGGGCGAGGGAGATTATCCCGAATTAGGGAACATAGCAAAAAAACCTAAGATCATTCTCCGGAAAATCTTCGGGACTTAGCTTTCAGCCAGCTTATCAGACCTTCCTTAAGATAGATTTCGTCTTCGATGCGCTCAATAATTCTCTCAAGAATGTCGTGTTTAATCTTCTGATTTTTCTGAAAAGTATAAAGATATTTTAACGCTTCTGATCCGAAATTTACAATCTTCCCAACAATTTCGTGCGACTGCTTTTCCGGATATTTTATTATGTACTCAATCCAGTAATTCATACATTCAAGCTCATTAATGTTGCACACTGCACGCCATGCCGATGAAACAACAACAGGGTCAGGATCGCTAAGAAGTTTACTCAGCTTATTAACCCGGTTTTCAATGTCTATATGTTCAAGTACAAATGCCGCTGAAGCGCGCATCCATGGATTATGGTTTTCAAGCATGTCATTAAGAGTTGTTACAAGTGAAAGACGATTGTGGCATTGCCAGAGCGCTTTAAGCACATTTGCGCGTACACGATTATCTTCATCTGCAAGCATCGGCAGAAGAAGGCGTGTATGCCTGGGAAGAAAAAGTTCTTCAATTACTTCCACAGCGTTGGCGCGAACTCTGGAGTCTGAATCTCCGAGGGCGGATGCAAGAAGATCCTGAATCGGATCTGCCTGACCGGCGATTTTTCCGAGAGATGAAAGAATTGAAGCTTTCAATCTGGGGTTAGTTGCTGGTTTGAAGAAAGAAATCAAAGTCTGGACATTTCCGGGGTCTCCGATTCTGCCCAATGTATCTGCTGCAAGCGCAGCAATCTCTTCATCAGGGTGAGAAAGAAGCTTTATTATTCTCGAACTGGCAGTGGAATCCTGAATTTCGCCGATTGCCCGAAGTGATTGATATAGAATATCAAGATCGCTGCTTTCAAGCCTTTGACATAATTCATCAATAGACTGTGATGTCTGTGGAAGATCCGGCGAAAGCTTCCAGACTCGAATCTGCTCTCTGTCAAGCGTTCGAACCCAGGAAGCCATATCATACTGAAGATATCCGAAAAACTGTCTCTCCGCTTCAGCAATTGCGTTTTCACGGTTATCTGCTTCAACCGTGTATTCAATTTTGAAAAGCTTCCGCGGATTAGAGGTTTCGGAGTAAGGCAAAATTACCTTGTATGAATATGTTATTTTCTGTGAGCTCATTTGTATTATTTACATTTTAACAGAATTTGTCGCTGATGAAAAGAATGATTTATCAAATCTTGCTGATAAGCCATTTCTGAAAGCAATAATCTGAGCAAGAATTGATACCGCAATTTCCTGAGGAGAATTTCCGCCCAGATATATTCCTATCGGTGCAAAAATACTGTCGATGCGAAGCGGATCAACGCCATCCTCAATAAGGACCTTTTTATTTTCGGCCACTTTTCTGGCTGAACCAATCATTCCAATGTATGATGAAGCGGTTTTCAGAGACTCTTTCAGGACAGAAAGATCATTTTTATGCCCCGGTGTAACAATAACAATCGCTGTTTCTGAGTCTATGTGAATTTTGGAAAAAGATTCCTCATATTTACAGCAAATTGTCTCTATTCCATCAAGAAGACGTTCTCTGGAAAGATATTCAGGTCTTTCATCAACAATCGAAACTCTGAAATTGCTTAAATGCGCTATTTTTGCGAGAGCATTTCCTATATGCCCGGCGCCAAATATTGCCAATGCAGGTCTTTTTTGCATTACCTGAAGAAAAACCTTCATCGCGCCACCGCAGATCGGCTCTGGTCCATTGACGGGGTTGGAAAGATTGAATGTTACTACTCGAGTCTGCAAAGTAGTACTAAGAATCTCAACTGATTCAAGACGAACTTTCTCTTCGTTAACACCACCGCCAATGGTCCCGCAGGTTGTTCCATCTTCAAAAACAATCATCAGATTTCCCGGTTTCCCCGGACTGCTGCCATCAGCCTCGATAACGGTACACAACACGAATCTGCGTCCAGATTCAAGACTACTCCTAAGCTCATCATAAAATTCATTAATCATATTAGCTCCTTTTTAGAGAGGGGGCACGCGCCCCCTCTCGCCGGTCGAACAAGTTCGACCGTCTCACTCCCCGCGGTCGCGCACTTTGTGCGCTCCGTCTGAAACGAGGCCGCATCTGCTGCCTGCCGCCGGTCGAACAAGTTCGACCGGCTCACTCCCCGCGGTCGAGCACTTTGTGCGCTCCGTCTGAAACGAGGCCGCATCTGCTGCCTGCCGCCGGTCGAACAAGTTCGACCGGCTCACTCCCCGCGGTCGAGCACTTTGTGCGCTCCGTCTGAAACGAGGCCGCATCTGCTACCTGCCGACAGTCGAACAAGTTCGACCGGCGCGCTCCGATTTTCTTTTCGCAATTCTAAACCATTTTAGAAATAAATAAAAGAAGAGAAGTTATAAAATGTAAAATATTGCATTGTTTATATTTGGGGTACTTGATATCTAAAAAACAGTGCAATAGCTTAAAACTGTCTATTGATAGGCAGTTCCATAATCATTAAAAACTTCCGAGGATAACTGTAATGGTTTTAAAGCAGAACGCCGATAACCTTCCTGTAAAAAAAAAGAAATTACCGGAGGCAATATGGCAGCCCAGATTTTACCCTTTTCTCCACCCAAAAGCAGAAATTCAGGACTTCCCAGAAAAATTACACAGCCAAGTTCACAGGAATTCAATTCCAATGCAATTCCCCGAATTTTCGATGAATTCTGGACCGCAAAACAGAGACAGATGCACTCTCTGCACTACGCTGTTTCCTATAGAGGCTCTTTCAAACCAGAGCTTCCAGATTTCTTTATCAAGAAATTTTCTGATCCGGGTGATATCGTTGGCGATCCATTCGGAGGACGCGGTACAACCGCGCTGCAATCAGTTCTCCTCGGAAGACGTGCACTCAGCAATGATGCAAATCCATTGTCTGAAAGACTGACATATCCGAAGTTAAATCCTATTACCGAAGAAGAACTTGAAGGCAGATTAAACGAAATTAATTTCGAACGCCCGAGAAAACTTGCAAACGAAGAAGACCTTTCAATGTTTTATCATCCCGATACATACAGGGAAATTCTTAACCTGAAAGATTACCTTAAAGAAAACCGCGATGATGTTGACCGCTTTATTGAACTTATTGCTATTTCCAGACTTCATGGCCATTCGGCGGGCTTCTTTTCAGCATATTCATTTCCACAAATTTCAATTCCCAAATCAAACCAGGCAAAAATAAATAAAACACGTGGTGTAGAGCCTGATTACCGTGATATTAAAAGCAGAATCCTCAAAAAAGGACGACTGGTACTTAAAGACGGCGAATTTGAAATGATGAGAAAAGCCGCAAAAAAGTCTCTTCTCACAACATCTGATTCACGCGACATGAGCAAATGGAAAAGTGGAAGCGTTGATCTTATCGTTACTTCCCCGCCATTTCTTAATCAGGTTGACTATATTGCTGATGGCTGGCTTGAAACATGGTTCTGCGGAATTGAAAAAACTACTCTCAACGGTAAGATTGTACAAACGCCTTCTCTTGATGAGTGGATGCAGTTTATTTCCGACACACTGACAGAACTTCATCGCGTTGTGAAATCCGGTGGTGTAGTAGCAATGGAAGTCGGGGAAGTGAGGTATCAGAGTAAACTTCTAAATCTGGACGAAGTTCTTGTAAAACTTATCAGCGAAAAGAAATACAACGCCGGACAATTTTCCATAAGAGAAATATATGTTCAGAGCCAGGAATTTACTAAACTTGCAAATTGCTTTAACGTGAAAAATAACGTTCTTGGTACCAATACTAACCGTATCGTACTAATGGAAAGAAAGTAAGGAGAACAGAGTATGCGAATAACACCACTTGACATCTATCAACACGAATTTTCAAGAAAGAAAATCGGTGGTCTTGATGACGTTGAGGTAAATGAATTTCTAAAAAAAGTCGGAAGAGAATATGAAGCACTTTATGCTGAAAATAAAGTTCTCAAAGAACAGTCTGAACGGCTTTCTCTTCAGATAAAAGACTACCTTGAACTTGAAAAGACCCTCAAGCAGACTCTTATTTCCGCGCAAAAAGCATCTGGCGATCTAAAAAACAATGCTGAGCGTGAAGCTGAACTTATCCTGAGAGAAGCTGAAATTCAGTCTGAGAGAATTCTCGACGAAGCCAGGGGCGAAATGGAAAATGTTACAAAAGAAATTCGAGATCTGAAAAGACAGAAGCGCATGCTCAAAGTTGAATTAAAAACTGTACTCGAATCATATATGGCAATGATAAGTGACGATCCGATATCGATAATCAAGCCGCCAACAGCGACTCCGCCACAGACTGCCACAGTAATTCCTCAGAATGTAACTTCCTCACAGCAACCACCTGTTCTTGCTTCATAAATCGGAAATAAATTCATGCCTTTGCCATGCATTAAATCTTTCTCCGGCGGAATCATACTTTCAGTTCATGTTGTACCAAGATCTTCAAAAAATGAAATCAGCGAACTTCTTGGAGAAAACTGTAAGATCAAAATTAAAGCCCCGCCGGTAGACGGAAAGGCAAATAAAGAAATTGTTGAGTTTCTTGCAAAGGCATTTTCAGTACCAAAAAAAGCTGTAATTATACTTGGGGGAGAATCCTCCAAATCAAAACGAATTCAGATTAACGGACTAACCGCAGAAAAAGCCGAAGAAATCCTCTCGGCTTTTTTCTCTGTTTAGTAATACATCCCCAAAATATTTCAAGAATACAATTTTCTATGTTTGAATGGTAACATAAAATTCATCTGAAAAGAGGAACTATGGGATTCAGCTCTGATCGAAGTAAGTTTCTGGAAAATCCGAAAAAAAAGAAACCTGAAGAACCAAGCTTATACAAAGGAGAAAGGAACAAAAATCCAGACTGGGATAAAATTGAAGATTTCGGAAGTGAAGAAAATCCTATGTCAACAGACAAACAAACCTTCGAAAATATTCTGCTGGGAATAATATTAATTTCTGTTATGGGATTCATTGTCTGGTATTTTGAAATTCCAATAAGTCGTTACAGATAACGGATATTTGTCTGAAGAAAATTTTTTCAGCCATTCCAACGCAGGTAATTTATTTACCGTTCGCCCCCTCTTTTGATTTGGAATGCAATTAATTAGTTGTCATCTCGAACGAATGTGAGAGATCTGACAAAAGCAAAAATTCTTTTCTATTCTTCGTTGAGCCCGGGAAAATTATAAACCCTTGTCAATAATAGACTGGAGGCTCTGATTCTTTTGCGTAAACCAGATTACCGAAGCTCTTTTCTGGTCGAATTCGGTGTATGGCTTTCCGTCAGGTGATACCAGGATTGATATTTTGACAGGATTTGCTGATGTAATAGAATTAAATTTTCTGGAAACATCTGCAAAAACGGCATCGCTTTTCAATTTCAATCCGGGAAATCTTATGATTTCCTCACTGTTGAGTCCATAATCATTTGCTTCGAATTTTACTTTCATGAGCACAGGTGTTAACATTCCGCACCAGACGCCATCGACAACCTTAATATCAAGAACAACTGGTGCCGTAGCAGCGCCCGGTACAGTCAATTTTCCGCTCAGGGAATTACCAGTCTCTTCGACCCATTCCTGCCAGGTTTTTGCTGAATCAGTGAAGTAAATATCTGCAAGCAGATATTTGTCAGAAACCTTAACTTCTCTTCCATTGCAGTCTCGATGAAAAATGAATTCACAACGAGCTTCATTAATAGATTTTGCCATCTCTTCCTTCAACCATTCTGCATTTTCGGGGCAATCGATTTTAAGATTCAGCTTTCGCCCTTCAACAGACGCATTAGTTATTGATCCATCGGCTGACAGCAAACCCATTTTTCCTGATGCCCAGCGAACTGTATCCACCTTCGGCTTTTCAAATTTATATGGACGGCTCTTCACCGCTGCAATACGTGCTGCAATTTCATCTTTCATTTTCCTGACAGATGGCGGCAAAACTCCCGCCGGCATAACATCCCATGATGTTCTGACTGATTCAGATGTTTTCGCAGAAGCCTTTGCAGCTGCTGCTGATGCAGAAGCACTCATTCTTGAATTCGCCGAACTTACAAATGCACCACTCTCAAGATCCCTCAAATAATCAGGTTCTTCAAATGGAGCCTTTTTACTTACTTTAAACGAATAACCCCATGCCCTCAAAGCACCACTGTAAGTCATTTTCAATTTTCTCAGAAAAACATCAGAGGCAAAGAATTTCATTCCCTCACGTTTCGGTTTGCCTAAACCATCATGATACAAATGAAATATTGCGTCCTGTTTTTTTACGAGTGTTTTAAGCTTTTCAAGCAATTCTGCAGGATTTACCTCTGAATTAAACTCAAGCCTCGGAAGAACAACCATCATAGGCTTACCATCTATTTCTGCCTGTACAAGGCCAAGAGAAACTGCGCTACACCATGTTCCATTTGTCATCATTGTAGATGCCGAAAAAAGATGTAATGGAAAAGAGAACAAATAAATCAATAACCAGAAAAGTACAAGATAATTTTTACTCATTTTTTCCATACTCAAACTCATGTCCATGTTTTTAATCATATTTAATAAGTTATTTTCATTTCTTATTCTCAAGGTCGCTTTGCATATCAACTGGATTGCGTTTCTGGCAATCGGGACAAAAAAGTCTTGAATAAACATAAGAAGCAATTGAGCGAAGTTTTTCGGTATTGGAATTTCCCTCAAAACCTGTGTCAGTCATTTCATCAAAATAAGTGATAGGAAAACTCCTGAAAAAGATGTGAATCCTCTGAATTTCTTCTTTTTCTGATATTTTCCAGCCAAGTTTTGTTCTGCAGCCCACGCAGTCCAGCGACATAATGAGCTCTTTGGGTCGGCCGTTTCCACAGATTGTACAAAACGCTTTTGCATTTGTCTTTATTTTGAATGGAGTCTGTTCCAGACGTAAAAGTTGAGACAATGCCATCGATACTTCTCCCGGAAATGTATCGCGACTATAAGAATTGTTCTTCCCGCAATCCGGACATGCGAAATCAACGGTTTCAGGCGCCTGTACCATATCGTAGCACATTGCAGAACGTATCTCAATTTTCTCAGGAGTACGGTTCAGATCTCTCAGAGACTGTAATATTTCTTCCTTATCAGGCGGCTTTGGCACAGACTGCTCTGTTATGCCCTGCACCGGAACGGGAATTTTTGGCACATTATCACTCATCTGAGCATAACCTGGAATCGCAGAAGCTATTCCAAGAATTCCCGACAAAATTTTTTCAATATTTTTTTTCATCACCCCACCCCTGTCAGTTTCTTTTCCATTTTACTTATTCTACTCAAAAATCTACACTGTAGCAACGTTGCTGAAGAAAAGATAAATCTCACGCAAAGACACCGAGGCACAGAGAAAAACAGAGAGAAAATCGTGTTTTTTTTATCTGCTCAGCAACATTACTACAATCTCAAAAATCAGTGATTAAAGAGCCCTCGCCCTAATCCACCTTACACGTTAACTTAAGCTACAGAATCTCAGTTCTGTCATTTCCGACCGAAGGGAGAAATCTTGCATTTATGAGATCTCTCACATTCATTTGAGATGACAACTTTCCCCTAAGTTAGCGCACGTGCCCATAATTTCTAACGTGTTATTCAAGCAACTGGATTTAGTATTCTATCGATTTAAAAGATTTGAAGCAATATTAAATATTTTTTTCGGGCTACTGATGGCTTTTCTGGAATAAAGTTTAATACAATCAATTGGATTGTTGATAAATTGCATTCCTATTCTCCATAGATTCAGCTTCCTTACCCATTCTTCAATTCTCTCGCGGGATAGAGAATTTGTCTTCATTGCTGCCTGTGAATCAGCATTAAAATCACTGAAATCCTGTGCTTCAATCCATTTGTTATCAAGTGCAAGGGCATAAAGTTCAGTTCCCGGATAAGGCGTAGCAATTGAAAACTGCAAGTAATCGGGCTTAACTTTTTTCAGGAATTTCCAGGTCTTTCTTATGCTGCTTTCGGTCTCTCCGGGCAATCCTATCACTATTGTAAGATGAACTTTTATTCCATGTTGCTTTGTCAAAATGATATTTTCTTCACATTTTTCAATGGAAAGCTCTTTTTTGATAGTCTTCAGAATAGCCTTATCAGCAGATTCAACGCCGTATTTAACCGCGAACAAACCTGATTTCCTGCATTCAGCAAGCGTTTCGGCATCGAAAAGGTCTGCACGGCACATGGCAGCCCACGGCTTATTAATGTTTTTCCGGCGCAACTCTTCTGAAAGGCTCAGCACATGGCTTTTCTTAAGATTAAAAGTATCGTCATCAAAATAATATGCCTTAAAAGGCCATTTTTTCATGCAATACTCGACTTCATCTGCGATATCTGTCGGATTTCTGAATCTGACTGTCCTATCGCCATATCGTGTATTTATCCAATCGCAGAAAATGCATCGATATGGACAACCGCGGCTGGTGTAAAACTGAACATTCGGCACCGGAAGAAATGCAAAATCATCGTTGTACCGAAGCATTGGAAGACTTGTACGATCTGACCATGGTAGAGCATTCAAGTCAGGCGCCGGACGCCGTTTTTCAGTGATTATTCCTGTTCCAGTCCGGTGAATCAGACCAGGCATTCCATTAAGTGACTTCCCGGATGAAAGCCTTTCTGCAAGCTCAAGAGCGGTTTCTTCCCATTCATACGTCAGTCCGGCATCGAAAAATGGAACTTTTTCAAGAAGAGCAGCTCCTTCGCTTGTCACCATCGAACCTGCAACAACAAGAAAAGAGCCAGGCAGAACTTCCCGAATTTTTCGAAAAACTTCCCGGTCATACGGAAGGCTTGGCGTCACAACTTCCTGAATATATAAATCAGGTTTATATTTTTCTACTCTGGCAATGAAGCCTTCAAGAGTTTCGCCTTCGGCAATACAATCCCAGAACTGAGCATCAAAGTCATTTTTCTTAAGCAGAGCCGATGCCTGCGCCGGAGTAAATGGAAAAGGAATCCACAAAGGAACTCCTTCCCGACCCAGCTCATCAGTCAGATAAGGGAATCTGCATCCAGAGCGAATTCCATATTTATTTCCCTTCCGCCAGGGCGGGTTCGCAACAAGTATTTTCATGCTTAAAACATCTCCTAATCCAAATAAAAAAACAATTATCGCCTTTCGGGCGGACTACTTATTGTCATCTCGACCGAAGGGAGAGATCTCCGAAAAGTTAGATCAAGTAGAAAATACGAGATTTCTCCCTTCGGACGAATTGACAGCAAAATACTACCCCCTTGCAAGAATGCACCGTGTTCACTATTGAAAAAACTATAAACATCAAAAAAGGGTACTACCTGATAGAAATTCAATCACCGGAGCAGATCCATTAGTTCTTCTACTGAAATCTTGCTTCCTATGCCACTTCCGTCGAGAAGACCATCTGCAAGATCTTTCTTTTTCTGATGAAGCTTTACTATTTTTTCTTCAATGGTATTCTTTGTAATAAGCCTGTAAATGGTTACAGGACGTGTTTGCCCAATTCTATGTGCTCTGTCTGATGCCTGATTTTCTACAGCCGGGTTCCACCATGGGTCAAGGTGAATTACATAATCGGCAGCAGTCAGATTTAATCCAACTCCGCCGGCTTTAAGGCTGATCAGAAAAAAATCACCTATTCCAGCCTGGAACGAATCAACAGCCTTTTTTCTTTCTTTTGAAAGTGTTGAACCGTCAAGATACTGATATGTAATTCCTTTTTTCTCAAGCATTTCCCTTACAATCGAAAGATGATCAACAAACTGACTGAAAATAAGTGCCTTATGCTTGTTTTCAAGCAGCTCTGTTATCAGATCCTCAAGGATAGAAAGCTTTGAGCTGGGAATTGTTGTTTCATGGTCTATCAACTTCGGATTGCAGCAAAGGCGTCTCAGCTTCATCAATTCTGCGAGAATCTGAATGTGTTTATGTCCTGCTATGCTGGCATCCTTACTCAATTTGTTCATTGCGTTGATTCGCATTGCCTCATACAATGCCGCTTCCCTATCGCTGAGTTCGACCTGAAGAGTCATTTCAGTTCTGGAAGGCAACTCAAGCAATACCTGACTTTTAGTACGCCGCAGAATAAAGAATTGTACAAGTTTTTTCAGCCTGTAAAGTGCGGGCTTAGATTCAAACTTCTGTATCGGAACAGCGTATTTCTGGCAGAAAGAATCCCATGAACCAAGAAGTCCCGGATTAATAAATCTGAAAAGGTTCCAGAGTTCGCCGAGATGGTTTTCTATCGGAGTTCCAGTCATTATCATACGGAAGTCGCTCTGAAGAGTCATTACTGCCTGAGAGCGCTGTGTGGTCATATTCTTAACAGCCTGGGCTTCGTCAAGAATCAGCGTTGACCATTTAACAGGTTGAATAAGATCTATTTCGCGCTGCAGAAGGTCATAACTGCAGATGAGCAGATCGAATGGCTTCAACGCTTCAATTTGAGCTTTTCTATCGCCCGGGCCAAAAATAGTCGGGTTAAGAGTTGGAGCAAATCGTGTTACTTCGCTCAGCCAGTTGATTGTAACAGAAGTCGGCGCTACAACAAGAGTAGGACCTTCTTCAGCCCGGTGAAGAATCAAAGCCAGCGCCTCAATTGTTTTTCCAAGCCCCATATCATCAGCAAGGCATGCACCGACCTGGCAATGTGCCATTCTACACAACCACTGAAAAGCATCCAGCTGATAATCGCGAAGTTCAGCCTGAAGTGTCGTCGGAAGTTTGAACAATTTATCAGAAGCTTCACGGAACAGAGAAATGGTCTTTCTCCATTCGTCTGAAAAATGAACATTCGGAACATCAGAAAGAATATCAGACAAACTTAATGCTGCAAGGCGATGGACCTTTGTCTGCCCGGCTTTTTCCTCACTGATTGCCTGAAGATCAACTAGTTTCTGTTTCAGTTCCTTTGACAAGGCAAGAAATTTTCCGTCTGAGAGTGGTATAAATCGTCCTCTGCTGTTTTCAAGCAGTTCCAGGAGATTCGAATATGAAAGAACTAAATCTTCGCTGACTTTTAATTCGCCATCAACCGAAAACCACTCATTTTCACTTCTAAGTTTAAGTTTGAGGCTTTCAAAAGATGCAGAAAAAACCTGTCCGAATTTTTTGCCGGCAGGCCATTCAATTTGAATTTCATCTTTCTTGCCTTCCAGAAAAAGCATCATCTCATAAGCATCTTCAGGCTGATCAAATACTTCTTCAAACGATGAATGTTCAAGACATTCAAGCATTGGAAACTCATCAATGATACTTTTTACATAAGCCTTTTCCCACTTCAGATCACGCGATACATGAAGCTTTTTTCCGGAATCGTCAAAGAAAATCTCTCTTCCTCCCTCGCCTGGACGCAGATATGCGCCAGAGTCACCGAAAGGTCTGAATGCAAATTTTACCCAGAGCCCTTCGCCCTGAGGCTTCAGAAGGACACGAAGCCTTTTATCACATTCAACAGTCTCGGCATCAGAAAAACTTGATGAATCAAGATCTGAATGTACCGATACAACTGTGGATATTTCAGAAGCTGTCTGAAGAAGCTGATCAGAAGCAGAAAGCGGAAAAATGGCTTTCTCACCAATAGTCGCCCACAATTTCAGTTGAGGCTCAGTGAATTCGCACACAACAACCTTCGAAGGAGAATCAAAACGTACAATTCTTTTCGAAGACTTCCTGTTTTCGGGTCTTGGAAAAAGAGTAAGATTATCGTCATTTTTCTCAATCACTAAATATGGCTGCTCACGTACAACATCTAATTTCAATTCAGGAATATTTCCATTAAATACAAGAGGGTGATTAACAAGCTGTGAAATTGCACTGGCATTGCTTTCCTGCTGGGAGAAGTAAAAAAATCCATCCCTTTCTGCTAATGCCGAAAAAGCCTTTTTATCCTGATCTGTATAATGAGAAGGAAACTCGTGCCTGCTTGACACATAATTGTTAATGGGTATCTGCTTACCTGATGTCCATGATCCGTTGAGCTTTCTTTTCTGCTCTTTCACTGAAAGTGTAATATACGAATAACTGAAACTTTCATCACCCGGAGAAATGTACCAGACAATTCGTGAAGGTTTCGTTGTTTCAGCTGTCTTTGGAATAATATCTCTTATTTTTCTCAGTTGTACTACCCACGGTTCATCTGCCTGAAAAAGTGCAGTAAGTGGGTATCTGGGTTGTTCATAAACAATTTTCTGTTGTTCGGAAAACCTGGGCTGCTTTCCGGAAATAATTTCCTGCAGATAACACATTTGAGAAACGATCCAGAAATATCCCGAATCGGAAGCCCTTCTCAAAATTGTGTCATTTAAAGCGAATCTGCTTTCTGACTTTGGTCCTCTTGCCCAATAAAAAACAAGCCAGCAGAAGAACTCTTCAAGAGGACTATTATATTGTACCATCAACCTTTCAGAAACGATTAACTCCATAGATGAATTGTCTATTTTTGCCGTAAGAAAATCTTTAAGCAGAAGAAAATAGTTCTTGAATTTTTTTATCTTTTTTGCAGCCAAAGTACAAGCATTAATCGACTCTAGTTTGTCCTCAGAGCTCTCACTTTTAAACATGCAAACCGGATACAAGAGAATCGGAAAAATTGAAAAGTCGAATTCCGACGTTTTTGAATGAAGCAAAAAACTCAAGGACGACTCTTTGTACAATTTCAACGCCTGTGGAAAATAGCCATGAATCAAACGTAATACTGCCGCAACTTCTGGCAACTGATGCGCACCCATCATTGCCAATTCATCTGCCTGCGCCTGTTTTGCTCGAAAGATGAGGTTAGTAAGAGCTTTACTCTTTGCTTCTGCAGTTAATGTCAGCTTATTGCTTTTATAGCCTTCAATAAGAAATTCAAAAAAATCATTAAAAGGTCTCAGGAAAAGAATTGACCTTGAAAAAAACAGCTCAGAAAGTTTCATTTGCCATTTTAATTCAAGCCCTGAATACCACTCTGGAACAAAAGGATTATGAAAATATTCTTCAACCGGGTCACTGAAAAAAAACTTATCTTTTTTCAGAAAAGCAAAATAATTTTCAGCAAGTTCATCAAATTCTGCTTCATTCTGGAGAAAAAAGCTGTTTCGCATTGCAAGATAAGATTCGTAAGGATTTGCAGGAAAATAGTTCGGAGAAATTCTTACAAGAATTCGAAGAAAAGTCTCCATACGGGAATTCTCAACCGCAGATCTTACGGCAATGGCATCAATAAGGGGGTTTGTATTTGAGTATGCACCCGAAATCTTCAGAAAACCATGCTTTAACATTCCAGATAAAATGTCTTCTATTTCACGTCTGGATGATTTTGGAAGAAAATTCTTCACGCCTTGAATAACCAGAATAAGATCATCAAAAGCTAATCTTCCGGCCTTGATTGAATGAATTTCAAGAATTATTTTTTCTATAAGAGAAAATTGCTTGAAAATAGTCTCACATTTTCGATACTCAGCAAGATTATAGGTTTTATCAACAAATACGCTCATATTATTAATTTTCTCGATCTGCCATGAATTTAATCTTTTTCAATTTATCTTTTTTATATTTTCGGGAAACTGCTGACTATCATTGGATTTTACACCAAGTATTTCAGGGAGTGCCTTAACTTGTGGTCCGATTATCGAAAGAATTACCACAGAAGTGACTGCTCCCCCAAATGCAAAGTAATCATCAAACGGCCCAGGAATATTTACCGGTAACATTTCATACAGAAAACAAACTACAGGAAGTATCAGCCAGTTTGTGTTTTCTGCTTCACGAAATTTCCAGAGGCAGAAAGAAAGACAGAATGCTGCACCTATACAGGTTGGCGCTGAAAAAACTGTTGCACCGAATGAAAAGAATGATAAAGCAAGACTCCAGATCGCAGCAACCGGAACCGGCAAAATAACGTCAAGCAAAGAAATCTTTTTCTGAAAGAAAAGATTTAAGCCTGCGAGTACAGCAAGAAAAATAAAAGTCAAAATTCCGCCACGAATTCCCCATATTGTACCATTTTCGAAATACATCCATATCCCTGCCAAGAGAGACAATGGTACTGCCGCGAAAATTATTATCAGACTTCTTCCCATCAATCCACCTTTATATATCCTGACCTCGGTATTGATATTTTCAACGTACGCATTCGTTATCATCTCGACCATTCAAACTCAACCATAGCTCTGGTTCTATATCTCAGCATCAATGGCGACAACCAGATTGTTTTTCTTCTCCAGGCACCATTTCATAATTTCTTTTCCCAAGGCTGCCGTACTAAAATCGCGGCATTACCTCAAAACAGACCGGAACCAGCATTTCTCTCTCTTTGGTCGAAATGACAGAATAATTAAAGGAATACGTTGTGCACTGGTTTCACTCAATTTACAATTCGAACGACTTCTGATATTATACATTTCCAATTTGATTTTGTCATCAGCTTCTACACCAAACTTCGGAGAAAACATGTCAACATCTTTACTGGCGCTTCTTCTGTCTCATTTTGCCACGATTCTCGCAATAGTCGATCCATTTGCAACTGCACCCATTTTTATTGCGATAACTCCAAACGATACAAACGAATCACGCAAGAGAATGGCGCTTCAGGCGTCAGCAATTGCCTGCTGTGTGCTTCTGGTTTTTACATTTACGGGAAACTGGGTTTTTAATTTTTTCGGAGTATCGGCTGCTGCCTTCAAAGTTGCGGGGGGCCTTCTTCTTCTGAGCACAGCTCTTGAAACATTGCAGTCAAGGGAAAGCACAAAACCTCAATCACCTGAAGAAAAACAGGAAAGCTTTGAAAAAGCGGATATTACCGTCACGCCTCTGGCAATTCCGCTTCTTTCAGGTCCAGGAGCTATTTCTACAGTCGCTCTTCTTGGAGCAAACTCAAAAGATTATTTAGAAATGGGAATTGTAGCATTTGCAGTAATTCTTACCATGTTTGCCTCATGGATAATTCTCACCAATTCAACAAGACTGATGAAAATTCTCGGTCAGATTGGTCTGAAAATTGTTACCCGAATAATGGGTCTTCTGCTTGCAGGACTGGGTGTTCAATTCGTTTTAAGTGGCGCAAAAGAGTTCTGGAATAGTTAGGTTTACATTTTGAATGGAAATAATGTATAATCCATCTGTTAATAAAGCTTTTATTAATAATAACTCTGGAGGTTAATTAATGTTTAGACGTTTAGTTCTTTTTGCTGTTTCAGCACTTCTTCTGTTCCCGGTTTTTGCGATTGCCCAGTGTGATACATCCGATGCCGACTGCGCTTCATGCATGAGCAGCAATGACGGTGCGTGCCCATCATCAAGTGCATCAGATGCAGCAAATGTATCTGCAGCACCTGCACCAGCACCCGATTCCTGCCCTTCATGTGCAGCTGAACCAAAAAAAGACGTTTCTGCAGCATGCGCAAATTGCCCAAAAATGGCTGATTGCGCTTCATGCAAATCAGGGGCAAACTGCAAAAACAAAGATTGCTGCAAAACCAAAGAATGCAAAAAAGATGGAAGTTGCGCAAGTTGCCCGACATGCAAAAAAGATGGAAGTTGCGCAAGTTGCCCGACATGCATTAAAGATGACAAAAATGCCGTTCTGCCTTCTGCCACCGACAAGACTCCGCCAGCAATCGCAGTTCCCGAAGCAAATCACGGCGATGTAAAAACAGTCACTGTTGAACAGGTTCAAACCATGATTAAGGAAAAGAAACCCGTTTTCATTCTTGATGCCCGAACCGGCAAATATGACGATGGCGTCCGTATCCCTGGTGCAATCAGCCTCAGCGATAAATCAACTGCTGAAGAAATTGCAGCTGTAATACCGGCAAAAGATGCCGAAATCGTAACCTATTGCAGCAATGTTGAGTGCCCGGCAAGCATGAATCTTTTGAAACACCTTCAAACCCTCGGATATACAAATGTCCAGAAAATGCCCGATGGTCTTGATGGCTGGAAAAAAGCCGGGAATGAGACTATTGCCCCCAAACCTGCCAAATAACAGACTTCCCTGAATAAAAAACCGGGCAATCATTAATAATGATCGACCCGGTTTTTTTGTGTTGATTTTTTTTCTAAATGTCATTAACTTATTACGCAAACTCTTAAATAAGGTGGCAAACTTGCATGTTAACTTTGTGGTGGGCTGTCCTCTCGAACGAATGTGAGAGATCTCCTGAAATAGTTTATTACTCCTTTATTAAGATTTACTGTACTTAATAAACTTTTCATGAAAAAAAATCTTCAGAGTATTTCAATTATCACAGAAATCGGCATCCTTATTGCACTCGCGATTGTGCTGGGAAATTTCAAACTTTTTCAGCTTCCAGTTGGTGGATCGGTTTCCATGGCGTCGTTTCCCCTGATTCTTCTTGCTGTTCGAAATGGTTTCAAAGCTGGAATTACCGGAGGAATAATATTTGGATTTCTATCGCTCATCAGAACACCATTCATTGTCCATCCGCTGCAATTTCTTCTGGATTATCCAATTGCATGTGGCTCAATAGGGTTGTCAGGTTTTTTCAGATGGACATCAGGAAAAAATGTTTTTTTCAGCATTGTTTCTGGAACAATACCACGGCTTCTCTGCCATACTATCGCAGGAGTAGTGTTCTTTTCAAAAAGTGGTGACACGATTCAGACTGCTTTTTATGCAAGCTTTATTTACAACTGCGGACACATTATCCCGGAAGGAATAATTTTCTTTCTTCTTGGAAACTATATTCGAAAAAAGCATCCCTCATTTATTTCTGCCTAAAAAAACAACGACTCCGAAAATCTCAAAAAGCTGTTTTCGGAGTCGCAGTTTGAAAAATCGTTTATCTGCATCAAACGTTTGGTTGTACTTTATCACTTCCAAGGCAGCGGGTACAGACATAACCCCTTACGATCTTTCCATTGAAGCGAACTCTTTTACGCTGAAGATTAATGCTCCAGCGTCTTTTGCTTCTGCGGTGAGAATGGCTCAACTGAAAGCCCATCTGCGGGCCTCTATCGCAAACCATACAAACTCTTGACATAAATTACCTCCAAAGGAACAACATGTAGCTATTGAGTTTAACACAAGATAAATAATAAATCAATAAAATTGGCAGATATTTTTGAAAAATAAAGCCCCGGATCAACCGGGGCGTTCAAAAAGCTATTGTAGAGATTTTTTCTTACTGTGCATTGCTCTGGCGCAGCATAGTGATGTACTTGTTATATGATTCCCTGTATGCTGTCAGTGCGTTTTGTACATCTGAGCGTCTCATATTTGTTCTGAGTTCTTCATCAGGATTTTCAGAGCCACCAATATTTGTAACAAGAGAAATATATGCATTGTAAGCTTTGATATAATCTGAATGTGCTGTTTTCAGTGCATCTGATGTGTTAACTGCACCAGTTGCTGGTTTTGAAGTATCTGCCGCCGGAGTTACAGGAGTTGCATCCGCTGCCGGTGTCTGGGGAGTAGTAGAATTTGTAACGGGAAGTTCCTGGGATGTCATTGGCACCAACTGTGTTGCATAAGGATTTGCGCCCTGGTTTGCAGTCACAGTTGTGTTCCCGGATGGAACACCCACAGATGTTGACACTGTCGGAAGATTGCTTCCATTGGAAATATCCTGCGTCTGACGCCTGTATTTTTTCCAGAGAAAGTAAGCTGCTACTGCACATCCAACAACCACTAATGCCGGTATAAACAATGGACTTGCGAAGATACCTGCAATCCAGCCCGCAATTCCAGTAAACATGCTTGCAATTCCAGCGCCGAAAGCACCAAGTGCGCCAACCACAAATCCGCCTGCTGCAACAACTCCACCCCATATAGCTGCACCAATACCAAGCAGACCTGAACCTGCACCAGCTACAGCGGCTACAGCACCTGCTTTACCAACAACCGCCACACCGGTAGCTGCACCAAGCGCAGAAGCAATATATGGTGCGGCAAGAATAGCTCCGCCTGCAACAGCAACTGTAGCAAGAGGATGCTTGGTTACAGTTTCCTTAATTTTCGAAAACAATCCGGCTTCAGCTCTGAATGTAGCTCCAAATGCAGAGAACAACATAATCACAGAAAGAAGGGAAGCTACCATTCTAAGTAATCTTCTATTTATTTTCATATCTAACTCCTCCTCAATTCCAAAAGGGACATAATAAACTCAATCTTGTAAGTATACCACATATCTGACTTCTCTGTTTATTTTTTTAACACCTCCTGAAGGAAAGTTGCTAACAGGGAACGGATAAAATCATACAGGCTTCGAGATTGAATTTTTTTTTACCCTTAACCATTGCTCGTTATGTCTCAATTATAAAAGCAGTACAAAAAAGCGTCAACCCTTTCACGTAAATATTTTATAAAGTTTTTCTACTTCAACAAATGCGAAAAAAGTAACTCTGTGGTATACTTGTTGCCGCAACTAGTTTTTTTTGGGAGGTTATTTTAATGGGACGATTATTCGGCACTGACGGAGTACGAGCAAAAGCAAACTGCTATCCACTAACCGGCGACAACGCATTTAAAATTGCCCAGATTGGAACGAAGCATCTTTTGCTTAATCATAAAAAGCAGAATAGGCCAATATTCATTGGAAAAGATACACGACGCTCAGGCGATATGCTGGAATACGCTGTAGCCGCTGGCGTTGCATCAATGGGAGCAGATGTTAAGCTTCTGGGAGTAGTTCCTACTCCGGCAGTTGCTTATATCACCCGCGAAAGACAGGGATTGGGCGGAATAGTAATAAGCGCCTCACACAATCCTTTTTATGACAACGGAATAAAGATTTTCAGCGCCGACGGTTATAAGATTCCCGATTTAATCGAAGACGCAATTGAAGCCGACCTTACTTCCAATGCGAAACAGGATATTCCGACAAATGAAAAAATCGGACTTATTGGCCGAGATGAAACCCCGGTAAAATGCTGGCTTGAGCACCTTAAAAAGCTCCTGAAAGATACCACGTCAAAAAAGAGAATGAAAATTGCCCTTGACTGCTCAAATGGGGCACTTTCACCATGGGCAACAAAGTTTTTCTCTGACCTCGGTTTCAGCGTTGATTCAATTGGAATTACTCCGGACGGAATTAATATTAATAAGGACTGCGGCTCTACTCACCCCTCAACATTGATTGAGATGATGAAGCGCGAACACTTCGACGCCGGATTCGCCTTCGACGGAGACGCTGACAGAGTAATTGCAGTTACTTCAAATGGTGAAATAGTCGATGGAGATTTTATTCTTGCCATCGTCGCACGATATCTGAAAACAAGAGACAAATTGGCAGGAAACTCCATGGTTACTACTGTCATGAGCAATCTCGGGCTTGATATTGCGATGAAACACCTTGATATAAAGATTCATAAAACCAGAGTTGGAGACCGTTTCGTTCTGGAAGAAATGCAGAAGACCAGAACTATTATCGGCGGTGAACAGTCTGGGCACATAATTTTCTCTGATTACTCAACAACTGGCGATGGGCTTTTAACTGCATGCTTTCTGTTGAAAATAATGCGTGAAACCGGTTCGTCCCTGAAAGAATTGAGCGAAGTAATGAGTAAACTTCCGCAGGTTCTGGTAAATATCCCTGTTAAAACAAAGATATTCGAGGGAATTACTCCAATTCAGGATGAAATTAAACTTGCCGAAGACCGCTTGAATGGCCGCGGAAGAGTCCTTGTGCGCCCATCCGGGACAGAAAATCTTGTCAGAGTTATGGCAGAAGGTCCAGACGAGAAAGAAATAAAATTTCTGGTTACGGGAATTGCAAAAGTAATTTCTTCCCATCTCTGCTGATTCCACTGGCAGAAGATAAAGATGAAAATAGAGAAACTGTCAGCGATTTTTCTGCTTTGCTTACTGGCCGTGACGCTTTTTCAAACAGCCGGATGTGGAAAAAAAGAAAAAGTTGTGCCAGAAGAAAATTTTGAGCTTGCAGGAAGCGAAACATTTACCGGAGCTAAGGTAATGAAGTCTCCTGCAAGCCAGAAAACTTCTTCATCACAAAATTCCAGTCCGGGAAAAATTGATTATCTGCCATGGAAGAATCAGAAAGATTCTTCCAGCAGCAAGAATCCAGTTTCCGCGATGAATGCCGAATTCAATAGGCAATACACAAACGGAATAGAACAACTTGAAAAAGATCAGCTTAACGAAGCACTTTCGACTTTCGAGGATATAGTTAACCGATACCCCGGCACAGATGAAGCTAGTCTTGCAGAATACCGCATTGCACAAATTCACTTTCGCAATAAATCAAACCACATGGCACTGCAGGCATACAAGAAACTCGTCGAAAAGTATCCAAATTCCCCGGTATCAGAAAACGCCAAAGCAGCGATTACATACCTTGAAACATTTGAACAGCACGAAAAAAACTATGTTTCTCCAGATGTTGAAGACAGAAAACGTCAGGGAAGGTGAAGTATGAAGGACGATTCAATGATTTGCTATTGCATGAAGGTCACTGAATCGACTATTGTTGAATCAATTAAGAATGGTGCAAAAACCATTAAAGATATTCGGGCCATGACACTTCTCCCAGTAGGCGTTGCTGCGCAATAGAGATAAATGCTATTTTAGAGAGAGAATTAAAGGTTTGCTGTGTTTAAAGATGCTGGAAATTACTTTTAGAGGTGATACTTGAAAAGAATTGTCAGAAACATTTATAAGGGTTTTACACTTGTTGAGGTAATGCTGGCAGTAATAATAATTGGTGCAGGAGTTATTCCGGTGCTTTCTTTGTTCATGTCAGGGTCCAGGACTGTCGAAAAAGGCGGTTTGATACTCGAAGCAACGATTGCAGCACAAAACATTCTGGACAGGGCGAAAAGCGATTCTTTCATCTGGGATAATATACCTCTCAGCATCAACATTCCTGATGAAAAATATCCGCAGTTCACTATTCCGGAGTTTTTTGCAAAAAAATATCTTGCCTCCGGAACCCTTGAAATAGACCATGCTCCAGGTCACACCGTCCTGGGAACGGGCATCAACGAGACAAACCTGATTCAGATTATTGTTAAATTAAACTGGGTAGAAAACAATTTCCCAAGAACAACAAGAATTCTCACCTATCGCGCCAGAACGAGCAGTTTTGAGTTGAAAACTGCTACCAGGTATTAGTCTATGAAAAAAAGCGCGTTCACCCTGGTAGAACTTATGATCACCACGGTTATTGTATCACTTCTCGGAATAGTGCTGATCGTAATCATAAGAAGCAATCTATCAACATGGCGCTGGGGGCAGCAGCACATGGAATTCAACCAGAAAGTACAGCTTGCAATGAAGCAGGTTTTCACTGATATTAAAAATATTAATCCAATTCTCGAAATGGATGAAAAATATAATATCTGGTTCAAGGGAGAAAAAGGCGGCGAATTCTTCCCGAATACTGTTGAAATCGATGATCTTGATGGCGACAATTCCAACGGCGGAGAAACTCTGACAATGATTCACACAGTTTTTTCAAACATTGGTGAGTTCACAAAAGTCAGATTGTATCTGGAAACAACAGACAAAAAGGAAAAATTCAAGGGCATACTCATGCGTGAAGTTGAAGACCGAAACGGGAAAAAAACAAAAATGGTTGTTTATGACCGCGTCTCAGAGCTTCACTTCAGAAACAATGAGCGGGATATTAAAGAAATCGGCGTATCAATGGTAATTACCGATGAAAACAATCCAAAACTTAATTTGAATCTTGCATTCGCAGTATCGCTTGATACAGACCTGGTTTATGTAAAATTCAAACCCAAAAAAACCTCTTCTGAATAATTCAGGGATTTTTTGCAAATGTGCATCAGCAATCAGTATAAAGGAGTCATTATGCCAATTTATGAGATCTCTCACATTCGTTCGAGATGACAGCCCACACACAAATCTTCCCCTTATTAAAGATTTTGTGTACTAAATTAATTTATCTGAATTTTTGAGGAACGATCTGTAAAATGTTTAAAGAAAATCGCAGCTTTCATCGGAAAATATCACCCGAATCTGCTTTCATTTCTGTTGTTTCCCTGATTCTTCTGTTGATACTTGCAGTTCTCGGACTTTTTTACTGGAGCGTTTCGAGAATGAGTACAGACATGATCATGAAAGAGGCGCACAGAATCAAGGCGAGAGCTCTGGCACAGGCTGGTGTCGAAAAAGTCCTGGTAAATATTATGAACCAGTACAGATTCGGGAACTTTGATGTTTCCTATACTCCGGGAAAATTCACTGTAAGCGGCACAGACAAAGAATATTCCATTGATTTCGGAGAAGGAAGATACAGCGTGGATTCTGTCGCCCCATATTCAGTTGATGAGAAAAAGTTTCAAAATATTCCATACTTTAAAAATAAAGTTCAGATCGGATATTACGACATCTGGCAGATTAAAAGCACAGGTGAAGTTAAACAAACTTCCACAAAAGCCAGAATAAACACTCTGCTGAAAGTAATCAGAACCGGCGTACAGTATTAGAGAAGGCCGACTGGCAATAAGAACTCCCAATTTTATGTTATAATAATACCAGAAGAAAGAATTTTTTGGAATGTTTTTTTGCTGCTGAGACCACTTCAGAGGCTCACAACAAAGTGGTTTGACAGAACAGGAGGCTGTGATGAAAAAATTCGGGAAACCAGGGTTTCTTTTTCTTATATTTATATTGACGGCATCATATATGAATGCTCAATCTGGTTCGCAATTTAAGGGATTTTCATCCAAAATTACCGGCGATATATATTCACAGGTTAAAGTGTTCGAAGATCTCGACGGAGACGGGAAAAAAGACCTTATCTTCGGTGCAACCGATGGACAGGTTCATGTTTTTTCCGCCAAAGGAACGGAAATCATGGGCGGACTCTGGCCAAAGCAGACTGGCGGGCCGATTCTGGCGGAAGTAAATGTTGCAGACCTTGACGGAGACGGAAATAAGGAAGTTGTCGTCGGTTCCTATGACGGTAAAGTTTATGGATTAAATTCTTTTGGCAAAGAGCTCTGGAAAGTTGATACACGCGGAACAATCCAGCTTTCTTCACCAGAAATCGGAGATGTGGAAGGAAACGGACAATTGAGTATTCTGGTCGGTTCAAGGTCGGGAAAGGTTTTAAGAATCGACAGTTCCGGAAGTCTCTTATGGGAAGTTCCCATGTCTACAAAGGTATCTTCGAGAATTACACTTGCAGACCTTGACGGTGACGGCGGCAAGGAAGTCATCTGCAAAGACGACAACGGTAAGGTCTCTGTTTTCAATAAAAACGGATGCAACAATTACGGATGGCCTCAGTCAACAGTTCCAAATCAGGAGTGGCCCTTCGAAGTATCCTCAGCTGACCTTGACGGTGACGGCAATAAAGAAGTTTTCACAACTACACCCGAAAAAAACCTTTTGGTATGGTCATCAAAAGGCAATTTACTTCAGACAGTTAACCTTACTGATGGTGCGCACTGCTCGCCAAAAGTTGCCGATTTGTACGGAAATGGAAAACTTCAGTTTATTCTTTCCCAGGCTGACGGGCAAATCAACGTTCTTGACAGAGACGGAAAATCTCTTCCAGGCTTCCCATATAAAACAGGCCATTCGATCTACTCTGCCCCTCAGATAGTAGACGTCGATGGAAACGGAACCCTTGATATAGCTTTCACCGCCTGGAATCCGAATGGAACCGGATCTCAGGCTGGCTATGTAATGGTTGTTGATCGCACTGGCCAACCGATTGCCGGTTATCCGAAATTTATTGGAAAATCTATTGCCCCACTTACATTTGCAGACCTTGATGGCGATGGATACCTTGAAATGATCGCAGCCGGTGGAATTAACTACACTGATAAGCAGTTGCATGTCTTCCCGACAAATTCAAGAACACAGATAAAAATGGCGATCCTGGGTTCCGAAATAAGTTTTTAATTATGGCAATTAATCGCGTACCTGCATCTTTTTTTCTATGTGTTTTGATTTCATTCCTGGTTTCAGGAGTTCACGCTTCGGACAATTCTGATGTACTTGATTTTTTGAAGAGCGGCGAAACTCTCTATAAAAACAGAGACCTCGTCAGTGCAGAAGTTGAATTTGAAAACGTCCTGCTCGTTGACCCATCGAACATTGACGCACAAATCTGGTTAATTAAAGTTTATGCCGACAGAAAAAAGATTCAGAAAGCAAGGGATTTATTTGAAAAAGTATCAAAGCAGGCTCCTTCCAATCCGAGACTCAAAGAATTAAAGGGAATTTTTGCCGTTGATGCGCCCAAAAAAGCTAAACAGAAAAAGGAACCTGACCCGGTAATTTTTGAAACCATCACTTTACTCGGGCAGAAACCAGTTTCAAGAAAGTTCGGATTTGTTGTACCAGAAGAAAAAGTCACAAGGAAAACATTGCCTGAACCGTCACTTGATGAATCTGGCAGTGCACTGACGCTATCTGATGATCCTTTGATATCCTCAAATACCCAGAAGCCGGCAGTTGCCGAAAAACCGCCTGCAGCAGCGTCAATGCCAGAGATTGAAGCTTTTCATGTAAAAGATGACGGCCCTCTTGCAGCAGCGTTCGATGAATGGTCTGTAAATGGTCTTCCAAAAGGATTACTGAAGTATTTCGAACTTGTAATGGCCGACAGATCACTTGCTTCCCTTGAGGACCACAACATTCTGAGTGAAGGTGATAAATATTTCAAACCCAGACTTGAAGCAGATCCGAGCAACGAAGACAATCATTTTTACATGGGAATGATTTCTTTTATCGGAGGCGACACAGCGAGAGCAATCGAGCTTCTGGAGCCGATAAGGAATACAACTAAACCATACAAGGAATTGCTTTCACTTGTATTTCTTGAATTTGATAAATTCCTCGCGTTTGAAAAAGAACGTGTAAGAATTGCTCAAAAAGAACGTGAAGATAGTGCAAATAAGAAAAGAGAAGAAACCGAGGCACAAGCAAAAGCTGCGGCAAAAAATCAGGCTGCAAATCAGAATCCAGGTCAGAATACGGACGTCCCGCTTACTGCTCCACCGGAAGGCGCAAATACAGCCGAAGGATTTGACGCGGAAGGCTACGATTTTTACAAGAAAGGCCGTCTGGATGACGCTGTAGAAAAATTCAAAATTGCCATTAAAAGTAATCCAAACGAACCCAAATTTCACTATCATCTTGGACTTGCAATGACAGACAAGGGGCTTGCCGGTACTATTGATTCATTTGACAGGGCTATCGAAGCATTTAACAAGGTAATTCAGCTTGATCCGGGCAGTAAACTTGCAAAAGATGCAGAAGTAATGGTAAGAGATATCGTTGCTGCGAAAAGCTCTCTTAAGTAAAAAATTTGGTTACATAAAAATAGAGTATGGAGGAAAAGAATGGTTTATTCATGGTATCAGGAGTGGCTTGATCGAAAAAATCGTTACGCCAGAACAGATCAGGTATTTGCCGATGCAGATCGTTTTGCAGAAATTGCTGTTGGAATAGGGCTTCCGAATATTGTACAAAAATCTACTTTCAGTTTCCGAAACGTAAAAGACGGCGCAGACAGATTTCTCGGACTATCGCAAAGCGGTGAAAAACCTTACGCAAGAATTTATACAAGGCTTGGAAATCCAACAAGCGAACATCTGGAAAAAGTTCTTTTTAAACTTGATTGTCAGCATATTATAGATGCTGCATTAGCTGCTGATGAAAAAAAGCCGACTATCGGAACACTGGTTTTTGCTTCCGGAATGGCAGCAATTACCTGTACAACATTTGCACTGGTTAAATCTGGTGACACAATTATCAGCGGCGGTGTTTACGGTTGCACCGATTCATTTTTCAGATCTCTTGAGAAATTTGGCGTATCAGTCAAATTTGTTGATACCACAAATCCTGAAAGCGTAAAAAACGCATTGTCTGAAGCGAAAAATCCTGCGATGATTTTCCTTGAAACGCCAGACAACCCCACGCTGTACATTTCCGATATTAGCGCTATTTCAAAACTTGCTGAAAGCTATCAGATTCCCTTAATCGTTGATAACACTTTTGCCACTCCATATCTGCAGCAACCGTTCAGACTGGGCGCAGACATTGTTATTCAGAGTATGACAAAGTATGTTAACGGTCATTCGACATCTGTCGCCGGAGTAGTAAACGGGCCATGGAAATTTGTCAGCGAGCATCTTTTCCCGGTTTTTAAAGATCACGGACCCACCCCCAGCCCGTTTGATTCATGGCTTAATACACAAGGCATACAGACTTTGCACGTTCGTATGGAAAGAATATGTGATACAGCCCTCGAACTTGCAAAAAGACTTGAAAAGATTGACAAAGTTGAACGGGTATGGTATCCCGGTTTACCCTCACATCCGCAATACGAACTTGCAAAAAAGCAAATGCGGAAATCTGGTGGAATTATCAGTTTTGAGCTGAAAGGTGGCTTTGATCCGGCAAGCAATCTTATGAATTACTTTGCCAGTTACACAACGCCAATGGAACTTGCTGTGAGCCTTGGTTCTGCAATATCATACATTCAGCATCCGGCTTCTATGACGCACTCAGGAATACCGGAAAAAGATCGTGAAGAGCGTGGTATAAAAAATGGACTTGTCAGATTATCCACAGGGCTTGAAGGAACAGAATGCCTGTGGGCAGCAATAGTCGAAGGATTGGAGAAATCATATTCCTGATCTGAAATGGTTTCGAGAACTTCTGCAGACGGCCTCTCCCCTTGATTTTCTTCTCTGGGGGGGAGGATACGCGCTTTTGGTTGTTATCATCAGCGTTATATGCTTTATTTTCTTCCGTCGCCTGATTAAAAGCTGGCATCGATCAAGAAGAAAGAATCTCAACAGGCCAGATCAATCATCACCCATTATTAAACAGCTTTCTTCTCTCAATTTTTCTCTTCCTTCTGAAATTGAGTCAGGTGAATCACGACCGTCTAAAGAGCGTGAAAACACTTTTAATGAATTGCTTGAAAAGATTAAACAGACTCTCGACACAGATCTGTCTGAAATTGAAATTCAACGTATTAAAACATCACTGGCAAAATTAAACAGCATAGAAAATTCAGCATTTGAAGCGTTTTTCCCACTGGAAAACGAAGAGAGAGTTCTTTATTCATGCAGTTGTGAAATTGTTCAGATGTCCGACCCGATAGGTGAAAAACTGTTTTTTCCGTTTGAAAACGAACTAATTGCCTTCACTGCAATTTTTAACATTCGAAATTCTTCTCTTTCAGGGAAACCCGGAAAACTGGCTGTAACAACGCAAAGGATTTTCTATTCCACCGCAGACTCAAGTATTTCTGTCCCTTTTCTGGAAATCAGCCAGACATGTCTTTCTGAGAACTGCCTGCAAATTTTTCAAGTGCCTAATGGCGATTCACACACATTCAGATGTGACACTCCGGAAGTCGTTGCACTACTTATAAACACTTCTTATTCTGACACCCTGAATTAATAGAACTCCAGAATACCTCGTAACTGTATTAAACCCATTCAATGGAATTGCCGATAGCAGAATTATGCTGTCAAAAAATTTCTTTATAGTCCTGTTCATTCTGTTTATAAATTTTTCCTGTGTTTATGCGAATATCAGCGGCTTAAACGATAATTCAGGAAAAAACCCTTTTGACGTTCTTGAAAAATATTATTCTGAGCAGGAATATGACAAAGCAATAGCCCTTTCACGCAAGTGTCTTGAAAAAGCACCCAAAGAACATCCACAACGCCAGCGGGCTTACGATATCATGATACTTTCTATTGAAGGAAATGCCCGCAGAAAAGCAGTTCAGGAAAAAACTGAAACAGCAAAAGAAGCAAAAAAAAACTCAGACGCTGATATCGCCGAAGGAACAACTTATCTTGTAAACAAAATGTATTCCGAAGCAAGAACAAGATTTCAGCGTGCAATAAGAAAATATCCCGGTGACGCAGAAACATACTATCTTTTGGGTTACTGCGAAAAAATGATGGGCAACAGAAGTGACGCCTATCTGGCTTTCAAGGAATGTGTTAAGAAGAATCCAGCTCATCCGAGAGCTCTCTTTAATCTTTCAGAAATGAGCTACAGCCAGAAAAACTTTGAAGAAGCTGAAGATTTTTCAGAAAAACTCTCAAGAGTTATTGCACAGCGTCTGGCAGAACTGAAACAGGAGCTTTATCAGCAGAAACGAGCTGAACTTAACGACAAAGCAATGACAACAGCCAGAAAAATGGCTGCCCTTAAGAAGAATCTCGCCCAGGCACAATATCTGCTTGGAATTCTAAGCCTTCGAAAAGGCGATTTCAAAAACGCGAGAAAGGTTCTTCTGCTTGCTGCAAAGCTTGATTCAGAGCCGATGGAAACTTACTATCACCTCGGCAGAGTTAATCTTCAGTTGAAACAATACAACGAATCTGCACAAGCTTTTGAAAAGGCAATTCTCCTTGGTGAAAATGTTTTCCGGGAATTAAAACTGAATGCAAAAAAGCTTCTTGATCAGGGAAAATCTGACGAAGCCGTTGCTGAAGAATCAAAAGCCCGGGAAATCGGCAGGCGCCTTGCAATGAGCTGGCTCGGCATTTCAATTGCTTCGTTGAAAGTAAGTGATGTCAGCTCGTCTTTTGATGCAGTAAACAAAGCACTTGATTACCAGAGTGATCTCAGGCAGGCACGATACGCAAAAGCCATGCTGTTCGAAAAAATCAGAGATTTTCCTTCGGCACAGCGTGAAATCAGAGAACTCCTTAAAAGCGCTCCGCCAAACAGTGAAGAAGCTAAAACCGCAGTTGCGGCACTCAAAAGCATGCTCAGCAGATCAATTGATATGACAAGTGTGAAAAAAACATTTCCCGGCACTTTAGCTTCCGCCAGAGAAAGATCAGCTACTCTCGTTGACAGACGCCTTAAGGAAATGCCAGGACTTGAAGGAAGAAAGTCTGAATCAGAATGGGAAGAACTTTTCCCCGTAATGCGTGAAATCAGAGAGTTGATTGATATCGGAAATATTCCCGAAGCTGTCGTAAAATTGAAAGCTCTGCGCGGTCATCACCCGCACCTAGTACAGATTCATTCAATACTGGGAAGGCTTTATTCAGAACAGGGCAGGCTTACTGATGCACTTTCATCATTTAACGACGCATTAAGACTTGACCCAAACAACGCAGAAGCCCTTGCAAATCAGGCATATATAAGCGTATTAAAGGGGAAAGACATTGATTTAGCGTTAAAGAACGCTCAAAGAGCGGTCGAAATGCAGCCGGCACGTTCTGAATTCAGACATACGCTTGGCTGGATCTGGTTCAAAAAAGGCGAACTGGATAATTCAATTGAACATCTTTCAGAAGCAGTAAAACTGAATCCGGGATACCTTCTTGCAAGGTACAACCTTGGTCTGGCATACTATCTCACAGGGAACTTCCCTTCAGCATTAAAGGCTTTTGAAACTGTTATTACTTCAAAACCAGATCATGTAAAGGCAGTTCTATTCAGAGGAATTACCCTTGCTAAAATGGGAAAAATTCCCGAAGCACTCGAAGTTCTTGATAATCTTAAGAAATCGCTTCCTCAAAAGGAAGTGATGTTTTCTATCGTTTCTGACCTCCAGAACAAATTTAAAATTGCATCAGAGAGAAATACCGATATTCCGATTCCCGATATTAAACATCCGGCACCAATTGCAAAATTGCTTAAAAAGGCACGCGAACACCGTCAGAACTTTCTTGTTTCACGCGCCAAGGAACTTTATCTGAAGTGCCAGAAGCTTAATCCATCGGCATTTGAACCATACTACGAACTTGGTCAGATGTATGCTGACGAAGGATTGTACCAACCGGCAATGAGAGTCTGGACAACTGCGCTGAAAATTAATCCAAACCATTACCTTCTTCAGTTCAATATGGGCATCATGGCCCACAAAACAGGCAGACGCGAAGAAGCCATGAGAGCTTTTGTTGCCGCACAGGCACTCAATCCGAAAGATCCCGAACCACCGTATTATCTCGGTCTTATTGCTTATGAAGACGGACGGTTTGAATCTGCTGAAAGCCATTCACTTGCTTCCCTCAGAATTAAGGGTCGCCATCTGAAAGCACTTTCACTTCTCGGAATGGCGAGAATTCGCCTAAAGCGCTTCAGACCAGCGCGGGACGCGTTTGAAAAAGTTTATACAATTGCACCGGCAGAATCAAGCATAAGAAGACTTGCAAGAAAGAAACTCTGGGAAATTTCCAGACTTGCAGAACCGATGAGATCGCCTTCTTATGAAGATGCAATGAGGCAAAAAGAATTGATGCTTCAGAACTCAGATAATGACAAAAATGGAGAAAGACTGCGCCGCGAAATTGTTGATGGAAGAAAAGCACAGCCAATAAGATGGGCAAGACTGACCGCAAATGAAAAAATCCAGGTTCGCAAGAGCCTTGAATCGTTCCCGGCTGCTCTGCCGCCTTCAGAGTCGGCGTCTGATGCCAGCTCTGCAAGATTCACCAGTTCTCAGATGAGTTCGAGTGAAAAAAGCGCACTGCTTAATCAGATTAAATCTTTCAGGGTTATAGATAAGGTGTATCCACCACCGCCGCCAACAATGTCTTCAAAATATGATATCAGAAATCGGCCAAAAACAAGACAACCAGATCCGTCAGACGATAACCTTAAGAAGGGAATTGAGGCTGCCACAAAAGGTTTCCTGAGCCAGGCTCTCGGAGAATTCGAAAAAGCTTTCTCAAGTTCCCCGAAAAATCTTGATGTACTTCTAAACCTTGGATACCTTCACACAATTATGGGAAACTTTAAAAATGCTTTTGATTACTTTGGTCAGGCCGCCGTTTACCACCCGAATCACCCGTTTGGCAAACAAGGACTTGGCAACCTGTACTGGCTCGGCGGGCATCCCACAGAAGCTGTTGAACAATGGAAAAAAACGGGTCCCGCGTTTAAAACTGACAAAGATTTTCATCTTTACGCAAAATCTGAAGCAGCATGGAAACGAGTTCTTGATTCCAGTCCACAGGAAATCGAAGCGCATTCTCAGCTTGGCATGATTTATATGTTCACTGGAAGACTTCCTGAAGCCCTGAGCGAATTCGCCGCCGTGCGCACTCTCGCTCCAGAGAGAGTTGAGCATATTTTTTACCAGATTCAGACTTATGTAATGCTATATTCCACAAGCAATGTAACTTCCTACAAAAATCAAGCCAGGGCAAAACTTGCCGAACTGGAAACGGCTTCTCCTGACTTTCCTCATTTAAAATCTGTTAAAGCTTACATCGAAAAATTATGAAAAAATCAATATTATACAAACACAAAAGAATCATTCTTTGTCTTTCAATTATGATTATATTATTCGCTTTTCAAATGCCCCTTGAGGCTCAATTCCAGCCCCTTATTAAAACAAATTATGAAGCAAAATCAAAATTCACCGGAAAAACAGATTTCGACGGATATGAAATTTTCACTCTTGGCACAGCAGATCGGCCAAAAGGTGAAACAAGCCGCCTGCTGCCTGAAACGCCAAGACAGGCGTTAAATGAGGACGGGCTTGTTGGATTATTTGTTTCGGAAACGGCTGACCGCGTAAGACCAAAACGCATGTTCTCCGGTGTCAGATTCAATTATGTAGATATAACTTCCAAAAGAGGAAGAGCATTTTACAGTGGCGAAGAAGGAACGATAAACAATCTTCTTCTCAGTCTGAATTTTATCGGCGAATGGGCGGAGTGGGCAGTTACTGTACCGGTTCATTCCTTTTCTCTTGCAGCTCCAAGACAATATGGCAGAACTGCTGATGATAATGAAGGACTTGGCAACATGAAACTTGCCTGGAAAGCCACTTATCTTCCGGATAAATCATATTACAGATTTGCTTATGGCGCCGTAATCGAGGCCACAACAGGTGATCCGGATACAATGTGGCCAACTTCCAAAAGAGATGACGAATTGAAACTCTTCGGTTGTGTTACAACAAAAGAGACAGATTACGCAGTTGGAAATCTTGAACTGGGAGCCGTTCTCGACTCAAAAGGCGAAAATGAAAGATTCATATACCGTCTCGGATTGGCCTATCAGGCTACAGAACACGGGACTTTAATTGGTGAACTTGCTGGTGAAGTCCAGGGCGGCGACGACAAAGATTCAATGGATATTATTGCCGGTATAAGACTCGCACCATCAGCAAATTCGGTCATTGAATTTCAATACACAAAAAATTTAAGAACCTATCGGGAATTCGGATGGGATCAACGGCTTGGCGCCGGTTTAACAGTCAGATGGTAATAATAAGGATTGTTATTTTGGCACTGTAGCGAGCTAGCCGGTGAATTTTGAAAACTTTTGAAACTGTATGAAAATTGCCAATCGACTAATATGGAAAATATGCAATCCATTGTCATCTCGACCAAAGGGAGAGAACTCCGAGGGATTAACAGATTTCTCCCTTCGGTCGAAATGACAGCAAAATTCCAGGCACCCGCCCAAAATTATTTCGCAGTTACAGAATTTCGGCTACTTTGCTACAGTGCCATTATTTTTTTAAACATTGTTTAAATAGTTGCAAATATCTTATTCAACAGAATATAATACCCGTCTTACAATGGCTTTATTATAAAGCGTACATTTCCTTCTATATGGTTTTCCTGGAAAATTATCTTTGGGAAAATGTTTTTTTATGTCTGTTATATATTTGTTAATTAACAGATTTCACAGTGAATTAATTTACGGAGGGTTCAGGGTGATTAAGAAAGTTATTTTTTCTATTCTGGCGCTATCAATGTTTTTGTTTGTCGCGTGTGGTGGAGGCGGCGGGGGCGGAAGCGGAATTAATCCACTTTCCCCGGGTTTAACAGGTGAAACAGGCGGGTTGTTGCGTGGAAGAATTGCAGGAGAAAATGTGGTAAGTATTCCTGTTTTTCTTTTCCCGTCTGACGCAGATGTACCAGAAGTCAAGTTCATAAGCGCAGCTTTAAGAATGGATGTTCAGCAACCATACTATGAAACCCTGACAAACGAAACTGGCGACTTTGTCTTCGCCAATATCCCATCCGGAACATATAATCTTATTGCTCAGAAAAGCGGAACTGAATGTGCTGTTGTCGAAAACGTTGTCGTGGCAGCAATTGCAGCAGCATCAACGGTGAATCTTGGCGAGATTAAGCTTTCTCCAAGCGGAAACATTCAGGGAACAGTTACATACAACGGAGCTGGCAAACCCGGCGTAATCATTTACATAAAGGGAACCTCTTTTGTCGGAATGAGCGATGACCAGGGAAGTTTCGTTATTTCCGGCGTTCCGACAGGAATGCGCTACCTCACAGCATTTTACCCCGGGCTGAAAGCGTCGAATTCTCCCGGCGTAAATGTTATTGCCGGACAGTTGGCACAGATTTCCGGTGATATAGTTCTTGTACGTGACGACTCATTTTACGCTGGCATAGCCGTAATATGGAAAGGCTCATTTTCTTCCTCTTCAGATTCAGCACTTCAGAACCCAGTGAAAAACTGGGCTTATTACAATATTACAGATAAAAGATCATATATTTTTGACGGATCATCCTGGCAGGTTCTTGTTAATGACGGTGCCACCGGAGCAACTGGTGCCACTGGAGTTGCCGGACAGGTTGGCACTACCGGTACTACTGGCCCTCAGGGACAACAGGGACCGCAAGGCATTGCAGGCGCAGCAGGACAAGCCGGAGCAAGCGTCCTGAACGGGACTGGAAATCCATCTGCATCAACTGGCTCTAACGGGGATTTTTACCTCAATACCACTACCATGACACTCTGGGGTCCGAAAGCCAACGGAAACTGGCCTGTAAGCGGCATAGCAATCGTTGGCCCCACAGGGGCTACTGGAATTCAGGGCCTTGCCGGAACAAACGGAACCAATGGAACTAATGGAATCAACGGAACAACAGGTTCCACTGGCGCTACTGGATCCACCGGTGCAATCGGATTGCAGGGAATTGCCGGAGTTACCGGTGCTACTGGTGCTGCTGGTGAACGAGGCTTAGCAGGCACATCAATTCTCAGCGGCACTTCTGTTCCAGACTCTTCAATTGGTTCTAATGGCGATTTTTACATTAATATCAGCAATATGACCCTCTGGGGCCCAAAAGCTAACGAAAACTGGCCCGGAAGCGGCGTTACTCTCGTCGGACCTGCCGGAACTCCCGGTATAACAGGTGCTACGGGCGCAACAGGACAGACTGTAATTGCAGCAAGAGCTGTACTTAATGGGGTAATAGATCCAACTAATGCTGACGGCGTAGACGGTGATTTTTATATTAACACTGCAACAAACAAGCTCTTTGGACCAAAAGCATCAGGTGCATGGCCAGTAGCTGGCGTAAATATGGTAGGACCAATGGGACCACAAGGTAATAATGGCGCGACAGTGCTGAGCGGTACAATTGATCCAACTTCTCTGAATGGCTCCAATGGTGATTTCTACCTCAATACAACAACCATGACCTTCTGGGGTCCGAAAGCCAATGGAAACTGGCCGGGTGCAAGCACTCTTCTTGTAGGTCCAAGAGGAACTACCGGTAATACCGGTGCCACTGGATCAACCGGAGCTACAGGTTCAACTGGCGCTACTGGAGTAGCAGGTTCTGCAGGTCTTCCGGGCACAACTGGTGCAACCGGAAATACCGGTCCTACCGGTTCCACTGGAAATACGGGCACAACTGGTGCTCAGGGAATTCAGGGCGTTACTGGAGCCACTGGTACAACCGGCCATACAGGAACCACCGGCACAACTGGTTCTCAAGGAGTTACAGGTGCGACAGGTTCTACCGGTGCAACAGGCACTACTGGAGCTACCGGAGCGACTGGCGTAACCGGTGCAGCAGGTGCTCAAGGTATACAGGGCGTAACAGGCACCACTGGACCTGTTGGTCCGACTGGGCCAACTGTTATCGCAAGCAGAGCTGTTCTTAATGGTACAACTAATCCGACAAGTCAGGTTGGAGTTGATGGTGACTTCTACATCAACACCGCGACTAATATGCTCTTTGGTCCCAAAGCTTCAAGTTTATGGCCAGTTGCTGGCGTAAGCATGGTCGGGCCAATGGGACCACAGGGACAACAGGGTATAGCCGGCTCAACTGTATTAAGCGGTGTCGCTAATCCTGCAAGCCATGTGGGCGTAAACGGCGATTTCTACCTCAATACATCCACCATGACAATGTGGGGCCCGAAAGCGAATGGCACATGGCCGGCTTCAGGCTACGCACTTACAGGTCCTACCGGAATGACCGGACCCACTGGAGCCACTGGAGTTACAGGTTCTACAGGCCCAAGAGGCGCTGCTGTACTCAGCGGATCAAATAGTCCAAACATGTATGACGGCATAGATGGCGACTTCTTTATCAACACAACTACACAGACATTGTGGGGTCCAAAATCTTATGGTAGCTGGGGATTTTCAGGTTACTCCCTTATTGGCGCAACAGGTCCTACTGGCTCGACCGGAGCAATTGGTCCGACCGGAGTGACTGGTTCAACAGGCGTCACTGGCTCGACCGGTTCAAGAGGGCTTTCAGTACTCAATGGAACTACCGATCCAAACTCTTACACCGGAACAAATGGTGATTTCTACCTGAATACAACCACCATGGTATTATGGGGTCCGAAATCATACGAAAACTGGGGAACATCATTTGCACTTACTGGCGCAACCGGACCAACCGGTGTTACGGGAAACACCGGAAATACAGGACCAACCGGAGCAACTGGATATACGGGTCCCCAGGGTGTTACTGGCATTACTGGTGTTACAGGCGTTACTGGAGCTACTGGTTCAACCGGAACAACTGGCGCTACAGGAAGAACCGGTTCTACAGGTGCAACTGGAGCTACAGGTCAAACTGGTGGCACTGGTGCTAGCGGTTCTACAGGGCCAGCTGGAGTTACTGGAGCTACAGGAGCTACGGGCGTCACCGGAGCAACTGGCGCTACTGGATCAACCGGCGCTTCCGGAGCATCTGGCGGCGGCAGCGATTCAACAGCTCCAACAATCTTTGACATTGGTTTTGCAGGTTCCATGGGAACAAATTGGGGTGTGAGTTGGTCAACCAACGAAGATGCTCTGTCTCAATTAGCTTATGGACCGACGACAAATTATGTAAGCACTTCAACAATTACCACCGTCTATTCCAAGAGCCATCTCGTAGATTCCCTCACCGGCCTGACAACTGGAACAACACTGCACTTTGCTCCAATCGCAATAGATGCTTCAGGCAACAGAGTTCAAACATCAGACCAGACAGTAACAGGAATTACCCCCAGAATTACTGGCGGCCTGTATGCAGTTTATGCCCTTACCAATGCCGGAAATGTTCTGGCATGGGGAAGAAATAATGAAGGTCTTGGTAACAGCGGATTAACGAGTAGTAGTATTCCCGTTCGAATTACCGCACTGGCAAAAGACGTAGTCTCCATTAGTTCAAAGTATTCTTCTACCTACGCAGTAAAGACTGATGGCTCACTGGTTGCCTGGGGTAACAATGAATATGGACAACTCGGAAATAACTCGACCGCGCTTTCTAACACTCCTGTTCAGGTAACTGGTTTGACTTCAGGTGTGGCTTCAGTAGCAGCAGGTGCATGGCAAGCATACGCACTGAAAACCAACGGTTCAGTCGTTGCCTGGGGACTTCCCTTTTATGGTACAGAATTAGGAAATGGTACCAACACAGGCTCTCTCTTACCAGTCCAGGTAACCGGATTAACATCTGGAGTCAAGAAAATTGCTGCCGGGTACCATAACGGATACGCAATAACCAACGCTGGTGCTCTTTTTTCCTGGGGATATAATTATGAAGGTTCTGTAGGGAATGGTACCACAACGATTCCTCTTGTTCCTGTTCAGGTAACCGGAATGACATCAGGAGTAGTTGATGTTGCTGGGGGCGGATACACGGGCTATGCCATTAAATCTGATGGAAAGGTTTATGCCTGGGGCTATAACGCTTATGGACAAGTGGGAAATGGAACCACTACGAAGTCTCTCGTTCCTGTTCAGGCAACTGGATTATCTGATATTGTTGCCATTGCTGCCGGAAGATACACAGGATATGCACTTAAGAATGATGGAACAGTCTATGCCTGGGGTTATAATAATTATGGACAACTAGGCAATAATTCCACCAACAATTCTCTAGTTCCTATTCAAGTAACCGGATTAACAAGTATTGTTGCCATCGCAGCTAATGATTTCACTGGTTATGCACTGAAATATGACGGAACTCTTTATGCTTGGGGTTATGGTGGCCATTACCAAATAGGCAATAACACCAATAGCACCTACCAACTAACTCCAACAAGAGTTTCTACACCCTGATCTAATACACTCAACGTGACACCCCGTAACCGGAAAACTCCGTTTACGGGGTTTCTTTTTAATATTCAAGGAACCATAAAATGAGTGCTGCCAGTGATGTCATTTTAAGCAGTGTGCTATTATTACCCGTAGAGGCTTATACGCCAGCTTGAACAAAAATCCAACGTATTTTCCGGACGCAATGAATTGCATCCCTGCACACATATCAATCAGCGAAAAAACAGAAGTTATCATTGGGCAATAGCAATTCTATAATAAGATGAAATTATAAATAAAATAGTGTAAAATAGGTAAGGTTTGAATGCACATTTTCAAAAAGGAGAAATGGCATCGTTTCAGAAAGATTGTGTGGTATCCGCGTGAACAATTGCATTAAATATTTCTGAAATGAAGCGAAAAATTATGGCATACGATCAATCAAAACAGGCACAGACACTTCCACTTCCGTCACTGGAAAAAGCTCTTGTTTTCCTCAGAAAAGACCTCGTTGGCGAACTTGAGGCAATCAATCAATATCAGGAACATATCGAAAACATTGATATTCCTGAAATCAAACACCTTCTCGAACACATCAGAGACGACGAAAAAGAACATGTAGCCGAAATAACACATCTTATTAACAGAATTGATCAAATTCAAAGACAGAAATTTGAAGAAGATCACACCACTTCGGCAACAGCGGCAGCAGCTTCCGAAAAAACCGCTGAAAGAGACGAGAATCTTACAGTCGGCAACCTTTTTGGCAAGAACTGAAAATAAAACTGCGCATTGATAAGTTCCTGTTTTTCGCAAAACAGCGAAAATACGAACCATTCAATAAACGTTGATATAACACTTTTCAAAAAAACTGGGAGAATAATAATATGGAATATCTTGATAGAAACTCGGCACCCTTGAATGAATCAGAGTGGTCACAGATCGATCAGACTGTCATCCAGACAGCCGCTCACCTTCTCGTTGGAAGAAAAGTCCTGAATCTCACAGGACCCCTCGGCTCTGGAGTATCTGAGCTTCCCTACACCGTTTTTAACGGACAGAAACAAGCCTGCGTTGATTTAAGCGGAAATAATTCTGAAAATGTTGTTGAAGCTACTTCCCGCGCAAGAGCTGTATTTCCAATGATTTACCAGGATTTCAAGCTCAACTGGCGCGAAATTGAATCAGCAAGAAAAATCGGACTGCCATTTGATACCGCTTCGGCAGCAATAGCAGCCAGATTTGTAGCAATTCAGGAAGATGAAATTGTTTTTAACGGAAGCAATGCCTTCAACACAATCGGACTCCTGAATACCCCAAACAGCCTGAAAGTCCAACTTCAGAAATGGGAAGACGCTGGTGCCGCGCTTGCCGACACAGTTAAAGCCGTTGAAACATTGAGCGCTGCAGGTCATTATGGCCCCTACGCCATGGTTCTCAGCTCAAAACTTTTCGGCCAGACCATCCGCCCTATCGGACAATGCGGTCAGCTTATTCTTGACCAGATGAAAAACCTTATGAAAGGCGGAATCCACTTTACCAATGCAATTCACGGCAATAAAGGCGTAGTTATCGCAACCGGCACCCACAACGCAGTTCTTGCAATCGGAACCGACATTAACACCAGCTTCCTGGGCCCGGTAAACATGAACCACCTTTTCAGAGTCTTCGAATCAGTCGCTCTGCTGGTAAGAGCCCCAGATTCAATCTGCGTAATTGAATAGATAAATATATTTTTCCCAGATAGCACGAACGTTCCGTCCGCGCTATCTGGGAAGTAATTTGAATGCTGTCTGAAACCTTTTTCCAAAGCTGTCATTTTGACCAATGGGAGAAATCTCAATACCCAAAGAGAAGGTAAAAAAAATCGACCCAGCAAAAAATGAAAGATTTGAACATCAATTCACATTTTTGTTGTACAAGAAACTTAAAGGCCTTGTATTTAAGCACAAAGTGCAGGCCCCATATCTAAAATACACAAAGGATCCGTCAGAATGTTTAATTTGATTGAAACAGAAAAGATATGCCGAATACAAGACCCTCTGAACTGGACAATCGAAAAATCAGAACTTTTTCTCAACGCATGCAGTGAAATGGCAGACTTTCACCAGAAACACTGTCCGGAAATATGCGAATTGTACAAGAAACATTCTTTTGTCCCATCTTCTTTGAAGAATACTTCTTCTGACAAAAAAACACTTTCACAATTTTATTCAAAGTCGAATATAAATTCATTTTTTAATTCACCAATCGAGAATCTCATTTCAAAAATTCCTCACGTTGGTGTAACCGCAATGAAATATTATCTGTTAAATTCGCTTCCTGAATCAGATGCTGTATTAAAGCTGACATCTTCAGGTACAAGAGGTCAGAAAACAAGAATCTGGTTTGATGAAAAAAGTCTTGCACGGGTACAGGCAATGCTCGAAGAACTCTGGCGCCAGGAAGGTTTGATTTCCAAAAAATCAACAAATTACATGATGATGGTTTATGATCCAGAAGAAGCCAAAGATCTTGGAATAGCTTTCACTCTTCGAAATCAGCAGAGATTTGCACCAGCCGACGAAACTTTTTTTGCGATTAAAAAAGGAAAAAACGACAGCTGGGAATTCGATATTCAAAAAGCTCATGCAAAGCTCAGATCATATATCGATATTGGAAAACCTGTCAGAATACTTGGTATTACAAGTTTTATCTACGAACTTGTCGAAGAACTTGAAAAAACCGGTGGCATTCATCTTCCATCAGACAGCTATATGCTTACCGGAGGCGGCTGGAAAGCCGCAGATGATAAGAAAGTTCCCCGGGATTATTTCCGGCAGAAAGCTTCGAAAGCTCTGGGTATACCAGTTGAAAACATTCGGGATGGTTATGGAATGGCAGAACACAGTTCGCCATACATTGAATGTGCAAAACATCATTTTCATGTCCCGGTGTATAACCGAATTTATATACGAAATCCAATAACAATGGCAATGCTTCCGCCCGGAGAAACAGGTTTAATCGAGCTGATAACACCATTCAACGCAATCATGCCAAACCTTTCAGTTTTATCAACTGACATGGGCTTCATAGAATCAGAACCCTGCCCATGTGGCTGGAATTCTCCAACTTTCGTTATCGCAGGCAGAGGTGGTGTGTCGAAGCACAAGGGCTGCGCACTTACCGCAGCAGAAATTGTTCGGAGAAAAGTATGAACAGCATCAATTCTACTCCCTCGCAAAATACAGCAGCAGTTAAACAAATGCACAACCATAAACAAAGATATATTTTCGGTGAATGGAAGGATTCTTCGGTCAACCTTTCAACAGAAGATGTAATTGAAATATGCAATAAAGCAGAAGAAATGCGTTATAAAATCAGCGAATATCCTGCTGACAAACTTTTTTCATTAATTGACCGACTTGGTACACTCTGGAGCAATAAAGAGTACCATGGCAGAAAAAAACTTCTTGAAATTCTTCCTGGCATTACCGGTTTTTCTTATCAGATGATTGAGCAAGGCTTGGAGCAGCTTCAATATCTCTTCAATTCTGAACTTCTTCAAAAGAAACTTACTACTGAAATGCGAAATATTCCGCGGGCAGGGGAACTTAAATATAATTCACACACCGGAACAGCACTTTCCTGGCATCCCCTTGGAACCATCCTTCATATCTGCAGCGGAAATGTATTCCTTGCTGGTGCCGGCTCACTGATCGAAGGCCTGATAACCGGCAATGTCAACATTTTAAAAATGCCATCTGAAGAAAAAACTTTTCTGCCGGTATTGTTAGATAGCCTCTGTGAAGTTGATTCTGATAAAGTTATTTCTAATTCTATCTGCGTAATTGACTACTCAAGCAGCCAGTCAGATGTAATATCTGAATTCAAAAAACGCGTTGACGGCATAGTTGTGTGGGGCGGCGAAAATGCAGTTAAATCTTACAGAGAAAACCTTTCAGCCAGAACCAGACTCATTCTTTTCGGGCCAAAAATCAGTCTGGCAGTAATTACCGAATCAGCACTCAAGAAAGTTCCAGAAGAATACAACAGTCAGTGCCACGCAAAAGCCGCACCGAATGTCTCTCAGTCTGACGTCACCGGGAAAGAAAATATTTGCAGATCATCTGATGAATACCAACATTCATACGCCTTTCATGCAGAAAAACTTGCAGAAGAAATCTCAATCTGGGATCAAAATGCTTGTACTGCTCCGCAGATTTGTTTTGTACAAAAAACAGCAAATGCCGAAAAGATTGCTGCAGAGCTTGCAATAGCACTTGAAAAACGCGAAAAAACTCTTCCGGCCGGAACCCTGCCCATTGAAAACGCTGTTGAGATAAGAAAACTGCGTGATGTTTTCGAAATTGCATCTTTTAAAAAGTGCGGCGGACTTCATGAATCAAAAGAAAACCTTGCCTGGACAGTTCTTCTGGACTTCGACAAAACAATTGAACCATCACCGCTTCACAGAACGATCAGAGTTGTACCATTCGAATCAGTTGATGAAATAATTTCCGGAGTCGAGTCTCTGCGCGGATATGTTCAAACTGCAGGCATTTCATGCGCATTTGATGAAAGAATTCCTCTGACGGCCAAATTTGCAGCTTCCGGCGCCGTCAGAATAACAGACATTGGACAAATGGCTGGTGGAGAAATTGATGACCCGCACGATGGAGCTTATGACTTATCGCAGTATGTAAATATCGCAGTAACAAGAAGCAAATCCTGGAGCGAAGATTTTGAGCCAATCGACTTCATGACTTCCTCAGATAGAAAGAAAATTCTCGATTCAAGATTGCGAATTCTTATTGAAAAGGCTTCGAAATCAGAGTTTTACCGCACCAGATTTGCTGGATTAATAATTGATTCGGTTGATGACCTTGAAAAAATTCCTGTTCTGACCAGAAGTGACATGGAAAGTAATCTTCCGCCAGGTGGAACCGGCCTGCTCACAGGCGAAATCACCGGCGGATATGTTTCAAGAAGCGGCGGTTCAACCGGCGAACCCAAGTTTTCCATTTACGACGGACACGACTGGGAGCAAATGATCTCAAACGCCGTCAGATTGTTCAGAGCCACTGGAATAAGACCGAAAGATCGCCTGGCAAACTGTTTTCTGAGCGGAGACCTTTATGGAAGCTTCGTTTCGTTTGATCATATAAATGTCAGAATGGGCGTTACCAACTTTGCATTTGGCAGAAATGTTAAACCGGAAGTATTTTTAAAAGTATGGAAAACATTTAAATTGAATGCAATACAAGGCGTACCATCACTCATCATGCCCTTCTTAAGAGCACTCAAGACAATTGAGCCTGGTTTTTTTCTTGAAAAATACCTTTATGCCGGTGAACCGCTAAGCAGTGTTGATCGCGAATGGCTTGTCAAGGAACTTAAAATTAAGAATATTGCATCAATCATCGGCGCAAACGACGGTGGACAGATTGCCTTTCAATGTGGGCATCTTACTGGAAGAAAACACCACGTTAATGATGATTTCAACTTTATTGAAATCGTTGATGAATCGGGAAAGAGAGTTCCGGATGGAGAAAGCGGTCGAATTCTTATTACAAGTCTGCTTAAATACGCTGCTCCACTTATAAGATATGAAATTGGCGACCTGGGACGCATCATTCCTGAAAAGTGCTCCTGCGGACGCACTCAGAGAATCATTGAATATCTTGGCAGAGCAGACGATGTTTTATGCATAGGGCTGATGAACATAAAACTTTCAGATATCTCCAGGTCGGTGGAAAAATATGACGCTTCTGCTGTACAAGTGGCCGGTTCCTCAAGCACTGAAGGAGATATAGTAACCGTCAGAATTGAAATTGAATCAAGTTCTGGTTCTGAACTTTCTGTGGAATCGCTTTCTGAAAAAATCAGAAACACCATTCTTGAAGACTGCCCGGTAATAATTGACAGGCTTACATCAAAAACGCTCGCCAGGCTCGAAGTAAAAATATTCAAGCCAGGCGAGCTTTCACGCAATCCAAGAACCGGTAAATTAAAAGGAATAATCGACGAACGATGCTAATTACACATCATTCAGAGAATGGACTTGTTCCTGAAGATATTACATTTACAGCTCCTGAATTGATACCAGTTTGCCTTGTCGAAACCGGACGAGTGGCAGAAGTCAAAACTTCCTCCGTGTAGCCGTAAATGCTTATATACCGATTCAGAAGGTTTCTGTAATTCCCTTTTGCCTTCTGAAGGTCGATAAATTTCGAAGTTTTTGTAATTGGATTACCAGTTGCGGCAATTTCTTTTTCGAGGTTTTCAATTTGTGCACGCATATTTTTGATTTCCAGCCAGCAACCAATAATAGAATCTTTAACAGGCGTAAGATTTTCATCCATAATTGCGTCTATCGCCGCTGCATCTGATGGAAACATTTCCTTGAAGTCTTTTACCATGCATTCAATTGTCCAGGGCTTTTTCTCCTTCAAGACCCTGTGTATTTTATTAAAACCATCAGGAAGTTTTGCAATATCCCAGAATATTGATGCTACAACTCCTTCAGTCTTCATATTTTCTTCACGTGTTTTTGGATATTGAACGGTATTGTCACCCATTTCCTTACGCCATAAAGTCGAATCGTCAAGAGAATCTCCTGAAAAATGTGCACCCATAAACTCGGCATATCCCTCAGTAAATGCAAGCTGATTTGTTGACATTTGCCCCTGCCAATGCCCAAAAGCAGCGAATGGATTTAAACCTTTGGGAATATATCCATAAGTCTGTTTCATTATCGCATGTGCCGTTTCGTGAGCTATTCCATTCATGAATTCCATTCTGGCAGAAGGATCAGAAAGCTTTTTCGGATCAACTGCAAAATTATCGGATGATAATGGAATATCAATTTTTGGACATACGTACTGGTAATCTGTATTAAGCTTTCCATCCTTGCCATAGGTGGTTATGTATCCGGAGAAAGAATTCATAAGCATCAACCCTTTTTTCTGTACAACAAGATTAAGTGGCAAAGCTTTTTTATTCGGGTCACCGCCTGTTTGACTGTCGCGATACATTTCAAAGACTTTTTTTAATTCAGGAGAATTCTTCAGACAATCATAAATAGCAGAACACTCGGCGTCCGCACTGTCTGCAACTTTAAAAGTACCATGTGTAAAGGAGCCGCCCATAATTCCATCTGGACGCAATACAACGAATAGATCATTCTGCAGCGGCTCTGCAAACAAAGACATTACTGAAAACAAGCTTAAAAACAATAATATTGCAAAAATTTCCCTGCGAAACACCTTCATTTTTTTGACCTCTCTGTCAGATTCTGAAACTTCTACTGCCATCTTCAAGATTATGCTTTCATTGTATGAATTATACTGAAATTTGTCAAACAGTGCATAGTTCCTCTATATAATTAGGCAAAATACGAATTTGACACTCAATATCAGTTGAGTTAAAATACCAGACAATCGCATAATCAGATCAATGAGCTTTTACTTAATCCGTGAACTGAAAACTAATAAGGAAAATGTATGAATGAAAATAGTACAGATAAAAGCTCTAATGCTGAAACCGTCGAAAAAAAGAAATGGCTGATTTTACGTAACAGCAATTTCTTTCTCTTATGGCTTGGACAAATTTGCAATCAAGCGGGTGCAAAAATGTACCAGCTTGCTGTAGCGTGGTGGATTCTCTCTCAAATGGGAGAAAACGGCGGAAAAGCGCTTGGTTTCTTCATGGTATTAGGGGCTTTGCCGTCAATACTTCTGGTTAAATTTGCCGGAAGATTCATCGATCGCAGCTCCAGCAAAAAAATAATAGTCAATTCTGACTTTATCTGCAGCAGCCTTATGCTTGGAGTTTTCTTTGCACTTAAGTATTCAGTAATTGGGATTAAAGGTATTTTTGTTGTCGGTATTCTTACCGCACTGGTCGAAACTTTTTTTAACCCTACAATTTCCAAAGCGCTTCCAGAAATAGTTGATGAAAACGATATGGAGCAGGCTGTTGCATTTCAGTCATCAACTCAGTATCTTGCGAGTTTTACCGGTGCAGTTGCTGGTGCTGCATTAATTGAGATGCTGGGAATTCAATATGTAACTCTTCTTAATTGTATGACTTATGGAACAGCTTCTTTTCTGGAATCTTTTATTGAGTTCCGTCCTTTAATAAAGCCTTCGGCTGATACATCTCCGGAATCTGCTGAAAATAAGACATCTTCTTCAAGTGAAAGGGAAAGAATGGCTACAGGTTTTAATTTTTTCAAATTCTTTCCTCTCCTTGGAAAAATTCTCGTTGGTTTTGGAATGACAAACTTTTTTGTCACACCAATTCTTGTTATCATGCCATTGTACACAAAAATGGCACTTAATGCCCCCGCTTCAACACTCGGAGCTCTTGAAGCATGTCTATGGGTCGGATTAATCATTGGAACATTCACAGCCGGCTTTATTAATTTCATTAAAAACATTCTCAAACTTGGAGCGGCAAGTATATTTATTTTTGGATTCTGCATGTTCTTATCGGGAATATTTGTTAATTCGTTTTTTTATGGAACAATGATGCTGATAGCTGGCATTTCAATGGGAAATAACAATGTAAAATTCATTGCGCTTTTTCAAAGAGTTGTACCAGCAGATATCAAAGGAAAATTTTTCGCAATGATGCAGGCTCTGATAAGCTTTTCCTTCCCCATTGCCTATCTGGTTTTCGGTTTTCTCGGAGATTACGTCGGACCAGCAAAAGTTTGTCAAATACAAGGCGTAGGAACCATGCTGCTTTCAATTTATTTTCTTGTATTATCTAAACACGAGCACGAATTGAAAGCTTAATTTCATACATGCTCGATCAGTACAAATGTGAAGTCATCCGGCAGGGGCTCTCCGGATAAAGTCTGTCTGTGATGATTGAGATAATCATTGCAAGCTGGTTCTGCAGGTAAACAAGGGCGACTTGATAAATATTTCCTGAACTGTTCATAACTGCTGGCTTCTTTTGTTGCCGGAATTGATTCTACAAGACCATCGGTGTACATGATAATTCTCTCACCTTTATTCAAAGTAAACGAAACAGGTGTAAGGCGAATTTTTTCCCTGACTCCAAGTGCTACGCCAGAGCCTTCTATCATGTTAATATCGCCATTAGAACTCATAAGAAAAGGAAAGGGATGCCCGCAGTTAAAAAACCTGCATTCATGAGATATTGTATCAATACAGAAAAAATTAGCTGTCATAAGACGCTTTCTTTTCAATGTCTTGTACATTGTAGCATTAAGAATTGTAATTACTTCTGATAAATCGGCACCAGCAGATGCTTTTTCCTCAACAATACCTTTTGCCATAGCCATTACAAGTGCGGCAGGAACACCGTGTCCGGTTACGTCACCGATAAGAACGAAAATATAACGATTCGAAATTGAAAGATAATCGAAATAATCTCCACCAAGTTGGCTTGCAGACAAAGTCTTTCCAAAAACAAGATATTCACCAAGTTGAAGCGATTGTGCCGGAAAAAGCTGGCTCTGCACTTCCTGAGCCATATCAACTTCATAAAGGTTTTCCACCATCTGATTAAACATTTCAGTTAAATTTCCAAGTTCGTCTGTTTCAAGAACCGGAACCCGGAACTGAAACTGCTTATTCTGAACAGAAATTACTCCCTGTGATAGATTCTCAATCGGGTTAAGAATTTTCTGAGAAAGTACAAGACCTAGAAAAACGCTTATTATTATGCAGATGACCGCAAAAACATATAGTGAACGTCTCATTCTGCCTATTCTCTGCAAAATCTCGAAATCATTCTGTACCGCAATAAGAATACAACTCTTTAGCTCTTTGGGCTTTATTCCGGTAAAAAAGATAGTATTTTTCTTTCTGAAAACTTTTCTATTAATTGTACCCTGCCACAGTTCTATCCAGGTTGCAAGAGATCTGGCCACAGGCAACAAACGTTCAGAAGGTGTAACATTCCATTCTTTGACTGTTCCAAGTGCAATTACATTTATTCCTGGTGGAATATATTTCCTCCGGCTGGTTTGTCTCGCAATATATTCCTTTTCAAGGTCATCTCTATCCCAGGTAAAACCCAGTATATGCGTCACTTTTTTCATATCATTGTAAAATGCTTTAAAGTACAACCAGGCTCGCTTACGTGTAAATTGAAACTCTTCCATTTTACCAATTCCGTTCGCCAGAATGGCTACCAGATTAAATCCTCCAAATGCCTGAAAGAAGTCTGCCTTCAAAGTTGTTTTTAAATCAGCTTCTTCATTATTCAAATAAGGGATAGCAGCCTGAATAAGTTCACCAAAAGCTTTTCCACCTTTATCCATAGGATTCGAATGTGCTACTCCGCGCGACCAGAATTCGCTCTGGCCCTTTCTATTGTACAAAACCAGCGAATTAGCCTTATATCTTTTGCATAGAAAAGACAAAGTCCTGTGAGTTCTGGAAATTTCATCAGGAGAGGAGTATTTGACATCTCCAAGCCCTCTGTTAAGGTTATTCTGAATAGTCATTCTTAACAATGGAAAATGAAGATCGATTGTTCGAAGTGACTGTTCAGCCTTTTCGAAGCATTCTGCCATTTTCGCATTATATTCTTTTTTCATGTAATCCCATCCAACCGAGAAGATTATCAGCAATGGAAGCAGACTTGCATAAAAAAACAATGATATCAGACGCCATCTGATTGAAAAGAAGAAATATTGATTTCCAAAATGAATTTTTGCAGAAATATATGCGAGAAATGCAAAAAGAAGTGTGCCAAATACAGCCGAAAGAAGTCTATGAAAGCTGGTTTCGTAAAAGACACCCTTTTGAAAAGCTATCCAGAGAAATGAGGATGATTTTAATCTGTTAACATAAATAGTACTGTTTTGAAAGAGAAACGATGATCGTGAATTCTTCTGATGCTGTAATATTGCAAATGAAACAGGGGCACTGGGAAAACTGTCTCCTGGCGCAGTAATTCCAACCTGAAAAAAATGGTTACCTTTTTTTCTCAGATATGAGCGAATCCGGTCTTTCATTCCAAGATCAGACCAGCCCTCGCACTCGTCAATGTGAGCAAAAACCGCTCCATTACTGCCAATGTTGAAAGAAAACCAGTGTTTCGATTTTCCTGGATTAACTTCACAGATGACGTTTCTTTTGTCTCTGAAAGCTTCAGGAACAGCTTCCCTTCCAATAAATGCCCGAACCTGCGGCCACACCTTTTCAAGCGAATTATTGCCGCCAAGGGTCTTCATGCAATTCTGATAAAGTGTTTTCAGAATATATTTGGGTGAATCAGGCTCAGACGCTTCTTTTATCAGTTCGCCATCTTTATTGACAGCATAGACACTTATTATTCCGGGAAAACGCCTCTTTACTTCCCCAACACCCTTAATTAAACGCCCCTTATCAGTTCTCAACAAGGAGAACAATTCTCTGATTAATAAATCAATACAATTGTGGGTGTCCTCATTTTTCCTCAGGCCAAGTAAAATCCGTTCCTGAAGTGCAAAAGTTTTCTCGTTTGAAAGCTCGTCAATTTCGTCAAGACGCGTGCCATAGCCGTAGATTGCCAGCAAAAGCGGCAGGGCAAAAAAAATCAAGAGTGAAGCAACCCAGAAGATTCTTCTTTTCACTCAGACTTTGACTTGTTTACAGGCTTCTTCTATTGTTTCGGCAGTATCCAGAATAGGTATAATACCAGCCATCTGTAAAAACTGTTTTTTAGGTTGATCGAGACCTGCAATGCAACATTTTCCCTGAAAATCCTCAACTATTTCCATGGCAGTATCCAGCAAAGCAGCCATTCCCGGACTACTAATTATGGTACACCTGCTGAAATCGAGAACGATCCTGTTCTTAGACTGTTTGAGAATTTCTCTGACTTTATTTGAAAGCGCTTTTCCACCATCGTTCGAACAATATCCCTCGAACGAAATGACCGGAAACCCGAAACAGTCACTAAAACTTATTTTAAAATTATCCATACGCTTTCTCCAGATCGGGGAAAAATTTGTCCAAACCATAAAACCCTTCTCATTCTACCTTTTTTTATTCTCAACCTCAACTGTTTTTCTTGTTATAAACTCAATAATTCGTATAATTTTCCCTCTCCCAGGCGATGCCACGAGATAGGAAAAAAGCGAGGGTTCTTAAACCACTGATTAATGAGTAGATGATTTTATTGTTTAAGTTTCATTCAGGTTTGATATTGTTAGAGATTATCTGTTGTGATAGAATTATTCGGCCTGTTTGTGATATTTTTACGTTAGTGCTGTTTTGAAAAAAAATTTTGCCGGCATGCAGAATCAATAAAGGATTAATCCAATGACGGAAAATAAAATTGCAAAGTCGATACTGGAGGAACTAGATGCTCCAGTCAGGTCATTCAGACTTTATGCAATTGAAAAGATCATCAGAGAATCAAACTCGCCAGAGATAATTGATCTGCTGAAAAAACGAAAATCAGTAGAAGACGATTCTGAATGTCTGGTTATGCTTGAACATGCAATAGCAATTATTTGTGAACGTATTAAGGGCTCAGATATAACAGAAAATCTTTCAGATAAAGACTTTTTAGAAAAATTTTATCAGGCAGAAAACAATGAAAAACTGCTTTTACTAAGCTCTCTGAAAACCAATAGAGTTAAATCACTAGCTGAAATTGCACTAAAATTACTTAATCCAGATGGCGACATGAGCATAAATCTGGCTGTTGTACGTACATTCGGTAATTTTTTCCCAAATGCTTTTTTAAAGGATCTGCTTTTATATTTACGGTGCAATCATCTGTTCATGCGTCTGGCCGTTCTGGAATTGCTGGTATCCAAAGCTCCGGATGTCTTGAAACGTGATCTGCCGCGTTTTCTTATTCACCAGGACCCTAGAATACGTTCTCTTGCCATACGAGGACTTGCTCAGATTGATCTGGAGGAAGCCCTGCGTCATCTTGAGCTCCTGTTGGAAACCAGTGATCCAAATGTGGTCATTGCAGCACTGCAGATTTCACTTTTTCTTCCGTTTGACCGCGTCAAGCCAATCTTTCTGAAAACTTTATCCCTTGCACAAGACCCGGACATTTTATCCCGGATAGGAATTTTTATCGAAAATAATCCCGACCTGGAAGTACCATTCAGAATCTGGGAGTTACTTGAAAAAACATCTGGTACAAAACGCGAAATACTTCAGGAAATTCTTCAGAACAGTTGCCGGAATATTGAAAAGGCTCAGATACTCGGGAATGATTATCAGAAATATTTCGAAACTCTTAAAAAGTGGATAAAAAAAAGAGGTGCTGTTCAGTGGGTTAGAGAGCTTATTTCATCTCTGGACAATGAAGAGATTGAATTTATTAAAGAGAACTTTCAGATAAATGAAAAACTTAAAAATTTGCTTTTAAGAGAAACGCTTCAGGAAGCCCTGAAATGGTCTATCTCCTCAAAAGCTTCTTCTGCAATTCAGGATTTCTTACTGAGTAAAGATATTGATTCAGAGCCCCAAGAAAAGGTCGAAAAGAGTGAAGGAAATATTCAAAAAAATGCTGAAGAAAATTTCACTAACAAAACTTCCGAAGCATCTTCCGAAACAGAACCTCGGCGGACAGGGAGCTTTGAAATAGATTTTCCAGAATTGGTACATGAAGAAAAAATCAGAAATATTGCTGGCTTATCAGCTGATTTGTTCAAAAAACATAAAGCATTTCTGCAAAAGATTTCACTTGATAAGCATGAACATTCTGATATTCATGCTATTATATTAAAGACGGCAAAGCGTTTTGAAGACAACGGATATGTTGATTGTGCAAGGCAAAATTTCAAATCCAGAACCCCTCAACTTGCTCAGGCAGCAGTTGAATATTTAGGAGAATTTGACTTTGACTGGTTTTTTCCATTCTTGGGTTCCATTCTTCAAAGTGAAAACATAAGAATAAAAAGTGCCGCAATTAAAGTTCTTACAAAAGTAGATCTGAAACAGAGCATTTCTGCAATCAGGACAATGCTTTTTAAACAAAATCAGGAATCAGCCGAAAAAGCGTTGGCATGCCTTATTCATTTTGACTTCATTGCAGTTCGCCAACTGCTTTTTGAATTTATAAAAAATTGCACTTCTGACAAACTTTTTGAAGCTGCTCTTTTTTTCTTCAAAGCAAATCCTGATCCGGAAAATCTTTTTCTACTTGCACAACTTGAAAAGAAACTTCTCATTAATAATCAGATAACATTTTCTCAGACGATTGTACAAACAAGGCGGGAAAATTTTGAATTTCTGAAAAGCACTCAGCAGATACCTTCCATTAACTGGGAAAACTCAGAGTCTTCCCTAAAAATGCGCCTCCTGGAAGACGAAGAAAGTAAGCGGAAGACACCTGCCCCATACAGCGTAAAGGCTCTTACAAAGGAAGCACCGGAAACAGACTTTTCTCAATACATCAAACAGGCTGCTTCAGAAATTTACTATCTTGCAGCAGATTCATTTTCAAAATATCCAAAGTTTTCGTTCGGCTCAATTCTTATTATCGCAGCGATGTATTTTTATGCAATAACACCCGCGAGTATAACCCCGGCTCAAAAAACTATTGGAAGTCAGGTTTTTTCTTCATTGTTGACTACCGAAGGTAATGTAGTTCAAAGCGAAACCGGCGGAATTATTTTGAATGCTCAGGATGGAAAAACTTACCTTCTTCAACCTGCTGCTGGAACTTTATTTGCGAAATACAATCCCGGCACAAAAATCAAAGTCAACTGTGTTCCCTTCAGAATCACTGAAAATGGCTCAATAAGAGCCCAATGTATCAATCTGAATGTCATTAAATAAAACCACTGACTAAATACACAAAACCTTAAACAGGGTGGCAAATTTGCGTGTTAACTTACTTCGTGGTGGGCTGCCATCTCGAACGAATGTGAGAGATCTCATACATTGTTTAATGACCCCTTTATTAAGAGTTGCTGTATTAAGGAGCTTGAATGAGGGTATGCCAGTTTCTGTTTGCATAATTACGATTCCACATTGATGCGAACATTGTTGGACAAACCACATCAAAAAAGTCTGTTATCATCATCCCGCTTTGCATATTCAAAACAGGGCCATTTTTAGACAAATTTTTCAAATTCGCAGGATTTCTGGCTTCTGCAAGCTGAAGGGTAATGTTGAAAAACCACTGATTTTTTCCCTCTGTCGTCTGCAATTCAACTGCCTGAATACTGAAAAAATTTACGCGTCTGGATAAAATCCGTTCTTTTGTTTCTCCACCAAGCTTCGGATGAACTTTTTCAGTACGGGTTAAAATATAAAATGGCATATCGGGTTTTTCTGACTGTTTTATTGAATAGGAAATTTCATTGGCACATTTAATGCCCAGCCCGGAAGTAGAACGTGCTGATGCCGCATCATCTGGACTTACATGAGAAGAAAATGAAAGAAACTTATATACCGTTCCAGCAATTGAAGTACCACCAACACCGGTAGCTTTAACATAATCAACAAAACTATACTGGGTATCCTTTTCTGAAAGAGCAATGCATGCTGTTTTCAAATCATTATGAAGTAATCTTATTATCATACGCCCCTCAGAAACCATATCCAGTTGCTGAATTCCCTGTAACGAAGCCTGAGATGAACCCCTGAAAATTCTATATCCAGGCACAGCAAGCATTACTCCGAGCATCGCAACAACTAGAATTTCAGGCAAAGAAAATCCAGTGCTTGAAAGATTTATGCGCCTATCAAACAATTTAAGTTCAAAAGGGTAGTATCGCTTTTTGATGTTTTTAATTTTCTTAATAAAGAACACTGTGCATTCTCACAAAGAGGCAGTATTTTGCTGTCATTATTTCTTCTAATTCAATTATCATGGCTTTTCACAAATCAAAGCTTCAACAGAGATGTCACTCTGTGAAAGCCATATTTTAACACGGCTGAGTTCTTTTGGGGCAATCTGAACTTTGACTTTTACCGCATTTATTGCTCCAGTAATGGGTTTCAGTGTAATTTTCCGCTGAAAAAGAGATGCTTCGGGCGGATATTGAATTCCACCAATCGCTGGTGATGAAACCGGATTCCAGGTATCAAGAGGATAAGCAGGTAGAGTATGAGTCGAATATGTTGATAACCACATGTAACCAAAAGTTCTGAATATTTCTATTGGTTCCTGCGCCAGTTGAAGCGCAAGTAATTCATAATACGCATCCATCGAACTTTTACTGGCCATAAAAGTAACATTTGTTATTCCAACGATCACTGTGGCGAGAAATATAATAGCAATCAATACTTCCACCATCGAAAAAGCTCTATTTTTAATTTTCATTCTTCTGACATCTTTACAAAATTTGTCCATGGAGAAAGGCAAATCTGATATTGATAATCTGTAGTACTTTTCAAAATCGGATCATATTCAATCTGATGATTTCCGTCTGCCCATCTGTAAGTTTCGAGCAGATCGCAGATAAGAGCACCTTTAAGATTTAACGGCTTCTGAACAAGTATTGAGCCATTTTCATTATCATTAATCGCCATAAGTACAACCTCTAGACGCTTATCTGTATCTATTCTGATAGATCCTTTACGTGTAAACATTACAAGCAGATCATCCGGACCACTTTTTGTTATTCCAGCTGCTATGTTGAAACTATCAGCTATTATGACACCCTGCCCTTTGATCTTCCATTGACCAGAGCCATTCGGAGAAAGATTGAAGGGCCCTTTACAATGAATTATTCCGCGAGGTTTAATTAATCCTTCGTCTGGACTCAAAAAATTGATCTTCTGGAGTTCATCTACCGGAAAACTTTTTCTGCTCCATAATGAAAAGAAATTAAACGGACGGAAACCTTCAGCGCCTCTGCGGTGAACATCTATGATCTGTCCTTTGGAATTGTAAAATTTTGGTTGTACAAACTGCGCTTTCTGTGGTGGTTTCTGAACGTCCTCACCACTTCCGCCATAAGAAAAACTGGAATCATATCTTGAGATAAGCGAAACTTGAGGATATTTCTGATCAATCGTGGGAAGAATGCGTAGAAATCTTTCGAGATTCTGATCGTTATTTATAGTTGAAAGATCCGTTGGCAAAGGAATGCATGGAACAAACTTTTCAGCTTTCTGAAAATCTTTCTGAGCATTGGCTGGAATAGCTTCATTGAAACTCTTTGAAATTGGTCCTTTTTTCGCTTTACCAACAACCCTTGCATTAGAAAAATCAATTCGGAAGTGAACAAGATAGAGGAATCTTTTTCGAATTGCTCCTTCCAGAATACTTTTAGCATTATCTGGATTACCCGCGAACTCAGGATCTTCGCCAAGAAAGAAATGTCCTGACTCTGGAGGAAAAACAGTTTCAGCGCCGGAAAATTGCTTTGAAAGTAAAAAGCTCATATTCTTTTCCCACATATCGGTATCTGAAACATATTCTTTTTTTGGAAGCGGAATTGTTTTAATTTCAAAAATGCCTTTCAGATTTTCAAAATGTGCTGATTTCACAGCGCTTTCCGCACGCTTCAATTCTGCAAGAAGCTTATCATTAAGATCTGGGTATAAGGAAAGGACTTCATCGTGTGTTATCGCCTGTGTCAGAGAGCATGGAGGAATAAGCTTCTGAAGCGATTCAGGAACATTCAGAAAAACATAATTTTCAACCGGTGGATTAGTCAATTGCCCGGTTGCAGATTTCTGTGGATCGGTCTCACCAATGTATATCTTTCCACGCTTGTCTGCAGGCAGGCTTTTCTGTTCTATGATGATACGTTTTTTTTCATTATTCAAAGAAAAAGAATTGTACTTTCTGAATTCATCAAGGCCATTTCGTACAAATAATACATAATCAAGAAGAAAACATTGTGAATAAGAGCTCCTCTGCGTGGAATTATCTCTTGGGGATACAATGCTTGCAAGTTGATATTCGTTGTGGCGAACACCTTTGAAACTCATAACAGCTTTTCCGGATGGTGAATTGGAAAGGTTCAGAATAAGCTTAACTCCGAATTCAACAGTACCAATACAATCTTTTCCATCTGATGAACTATAAGGAGCTCCGGAAACATCATTTGTACGATACTCGACCAGTCTGGCAAAAGCTGTCAATTCTGGTGAAACATTTGCTCTGACCATGTTTTTTGCTTCATCCGCAGAAACCTTCAGTGGAATGGAAAGTAAGTCGGTTTTCCTGGAAATCAACCATTGTGACGCAGCGGACTTCGGATCAGCAGTTTCCCTGTTAAACCATGAATATGCTTCTTCCAGGGCACCTTCAACTATCTGACGGGCAACTTCAGTCTGTTTTGAGCGAAAAGCGATTTGTCTCCCCTGTTCAGCCATTTTATGAAACTGAATCGACAGAATAGAGATAAACATTACAATAAAAAGAAAAATATAAGAAACAAATCCTGAACGTAAAACGTTTTTATGTAAGTTCATCTTTAGTGGACTTTCGCACATTTTCAAATTCGTAAACTTTCCATAGACCGGAATAATTTATATTCGACCTTCATAAACTCTCATTAATAAACAGTTTTTTTTCAAAATAGTGCGAAAGTACACAATTATAAGCAATGCAGTTTAAATTTGCACGTATTGCTAGCGGTCATTCCAACCAGCCGTGCTGCCCGTATTGCTTGAATCGCCTGACGAGCCGGTGGTATCGGGGTCCCCTCCGCCAGCTCCAACTGAATCGCTTGCAGCGGTACCAGTGCCAGTTCCAGTTCCAGTTCCAGTTCCTGTTCCTGTTCCTGTTCCTGTTACTGTTACTGTTACTGTTCCGGTTCCTGTTCCTGTTCCGACACCAGTGCCAATGACTGTGCCTGTACCTGTTCCAGTGTTGCTAACAGTAATACCTCCGCTGGAGCTGGAGCCTCCACCAGTTCCCTTAACAGCTGTAATAATTGTGCTAACCCCGCCAAGAATAGTTCCGATTGCCTGAATGATTGGCAGAATTGCAGCAATTGCGCAGCCGGAAATATTTACAGCTGTAAAGGAAAGCATTACAGCAAAAGCTACCAGTCTCAATTTTCTTTTCATTTAATACCTCCAGATTTTTTTAATAGAGCCACAAGGCATTGGTTAACTATGATGTCCAATTTTTGCGTCTGCAACAAAACCATCACTGAGCTCTGCAAATGCTGGCTGATTAACAATCATAAATTCGTAGAAGGGATAAAGTTCTTTAAATATTTCCTCTGGCAATTCGCTTTTCATAATCTGAACCCAGGTATCAAGCTGTGCTGGCCAGTAAGAAAGATTGAAACCGTGGGTGCGATATGCCCGAAAGACCCACAGAATGGTGTCTACAAAAACACCTGCATCGTAGTGTCTGAAAATAGAGTTCATAAATCGGGCGTGATTTCTATGGTTATCTTCCATCATCTGAGAATTGCCTTTTCCGATGAGCCTCTCAAGATCCTCCCGCTGAGTCATTAATTGATTGATTTTTGCAACTAATGCCTCAGATTTGTTATCATAAGTTGTTGCCGCCTGCAAACTCGGCAGTTTAATTGTAGAAGCCCTGGCAAATAAACATTCCTTTGTCACGTTTATTCTCCTGTTTTAAAATTTATTTAATTTTTCCTGATCTGAACACTTTTCTATCAACTCTTCCAATCTAACTGGAAATAACTGGCAGTGTGAATGAAAAAACAGAGCCTATTCCAAGTGTACTTTCTGCCCAGATTTTTCCATGATGCTCAAGAACTATTTTTCTGGCAATAGCCAAACCTAATCCGGTAGACATTTCCCCTTTTGTGGGCTTAACAGATGTTCTGCTGAAAGGTTTAAACAAAAGATCAAGTTCGTTTGCTGGAATTCCCTGACCATGATCAACTATGGAAATTTGAATGTCAGACTTTTTGCAAAACACCTTTACAAAAATCTTCGTAGCTTCATAAGAATATTTTATTGCATTTGAAACCAGATTATTAAGAACCTGTGCAATCCTCAAGGGATCCAGGAAAGTTTTTGGAATGTTTTCATCTTTTTCCATTTCAATATCTATGGATTTTTTCTTACTCAAAAGTCTGTGAAGCCTCAAGTTTTCTTCAAGAACATTTAAAACATCAAGATATTCAAGCTTCAGATCTATTTTTCCGGCCTCGATTTTAGAAAAATCCAGGATATCTGAAATAAGCCGCATCTGAAAATCAGTGCATTTTTTGATTTCAGACAGATATCCCATGCCTTCGGGGTCTGATGCAAGATTGTCAATGAGAAGCTCAGAATATCCCATTATTACGCTTAGTGGATTTCTCAAATCATGTGCAGCAATCCCGAGAAGGCGATTTTTCATTTCATCTAGCTGTTTCAATTCATTGTTTTTTCTGTACAATTCCCTTGTCAAATTGGAATACTCGCTATTTAATCTGAAGATAGAGGTCTGCGCAGCCTCAAGTTCATCAATATTCCTATTTGCAACTGCAAAAAAACAATCTTCAAATCTTTTAAAGTCAAAATAAAAAGTTACAGGCTGACCCGAAAGAGTTTTGACCGAATAACCCTTTTCCAGTGAGTGCTTTGCAAGTAACTCTGAAAAATCTTCTGGAATAGTAAAATCAACAAAAAGGTCTCTGAAATTTTTTAAATCTCTCCCCAATTTTTTTTGTACATAGTCATTTGTTTCAATAATTTTTCCATCAGTCGAAAATATAAAGAAAAGAATCGGAGCCTTTTTCAAAAGATAATCAGATAGAAAGGACTGAAGAAAATTATTGCTGTTTATCATAACTTTTAATATGCTCTTCAATTGCATCAAGGGATTCCAGGTATGTTACTGAGTATTGTTCTTTTAAACGTGCAATTTCAACGAAGGCACCTCTTAAACCCTGACCTCCTGCAATTACAGGTGTTTCAGGAAAAAGCTCACGAATCTTTCTGATTGTTTCATTCAATATTGGAAGATTAAAATATATACTTAAAGAAAGTCCCACAAAATCAGGACTTGATGCTTGAATATACTTGATTAAATCGTCAGCAGGCGTATTCGCACCAAGAAAGATTGAATCCCAATGATTCATTTCGAAAATGTCGGCAACCATTTTTGCACCAATCTGGTGATATTCACCTTCTACGCATGATACAATTATTTTCCTGCCCACTTTTTTTTCCGAAAATATGTAAGGATACGCAAGAGACAGCATTCTCTCTGTAATAGCAGTTGCCAGATGCTCAGTTGACACCGAACAGAGATTTTTCTCCCACATTGAGCCAATCTGATATAGCGACCTTCGAAAAATAGAGTCGTAAATTATTTTAACATCTACTTTCCCTTTAAGAAGCCCATCAACTATATTGAAACATTTATCTATATTTCCAGTTATCAGATAATTGAAATAATCAGAAAAGATCGCTTCTGGAATGACTTTCTCCGAGGAGCATCGCTGAATAAATTCTTTAATCTCTGCGTCCACAAAGCACCTCCGCAATCAAAAAATACTATATTGTAAGAAATGAATCATTGTCATTTTAACATATTTTCGAAGAGTAATTAAAAAAATCAAAACGTCTTAGAACAAATTATAGCTGATTCAATAACAATAGGACTATTCCACAACGAATTTTTCTGTTCTATATTAATTCGTGGCTCTGTATTAGAACATCTGATAATAAGTTAATTTTTTGAGATTTCGTTTCATGAAAAACCAACTTTCAAGTTTTAATAAATAAGGGCTTGAATGAAATACTGCATTGTGCTTATAATGCTGCGTGCATTTTTTCAGGAATGCGTATATGTTTCTATTCTGCATGCACAATTAAATCAGATAAAGATAATGAGGTAAACAATGGAAACTGGTGTTGAGGAAAAAAAAGATCTGTCACTGCTTGAAACGCTAAAAATCCTATTCGGAGCATCTAGAGGTTTCTGGCTTGTAAATATGGTAAATTTTGGTGATGGAATCGCTTATTTTGGAATTCTGACGCTTCTCACAAGATTTCTCGGCACCCGTATTGGAATGCCGGATACTGTTACTAGCATGAGTGTTTCGACTTTTACCGGTCTGGTAACGCTCTTCATGTTCGGCGGCGGATTTATTTCTGACAAGCTTGGAGTAAGAAAAGCTATCACTTTTTCAGTCGGATTTCTTCTTCTTGGAAGAATTTTTCTTATAGCTTCCTCAGCTTTCAGCGACAAAGCTGTTCTTTCTGTCGGAAAAACGCTGGCTGAAGTTCAGAGCGTTCCTTCAACCCCGGCGTGGGCAATTGCCTGGGCGGGCCTGTTATTCATGGCAATAGGTTCTGGTGTTCTTCAGCCTGCTCTGTATGCCGGCACAAAGGAATACACTGATCCGAGAACTGCTACAATTGGCTACAGCATACTTTACGCAATAATGAATCTTGGAATTGTAGCAGAGAATTTCATGTCACCATTTGTAAGAACAGATGAACCTTTTCTGAACATTGGTGCAACAAAAATCATGGGACTCGGCTGGGGAATCGACGGCGTATTCAAGGTTTGTATGGTAATTACCGGAATAATGCTTCTTGTACACCTGCTCATGTTTACAAAACACGTTGAAGAAACTCAGCGCGTTGTTACAGACTGCGAAAATCACGCAGAAGAGCAGAATAAAAGCTGGAAAGAAAAGATCGCTGATCTTCCGTTTCTCGACAAACGCTTCATGTTCTTCATTTTCATTCTGCTTCCAGTAAGAACTCTTTTCGCTCACCAGTTTCTCACAATGCCAGATTATGTTTTCAGAGCGTTCCCTCAGGAAGTCAGTGCAAAATTTGAATGGATAAACGCCCTGAATCCGCTTATAATCGTAATTTTTGTTCCCCTTATTGCTGCCATGACAAGAAAAGTCAGCGTTATAAAAATGATGATTATCGGAACAGCAGTTTCTGCTGTAACAACCTTTATTCTTGTTCCCGGGCCTAATCTGACTGCTCTTCTTACTTATGTTATCATTTTTTCACTCGGCGAAGCAGTCTGGTCATCAAGATTTCTTGAGTACGTTGCCGAAATTGCTCCTCCAGGCAGAATCGGTGCATATATGGGTTTAGCCGGAATTCCCTGGTTTCTTGCAAAATTCACAACCGGACTTTATTCAGGTTTCATGCTTAACAAATTCATTCCTGAAAGTGGCGCCCAGGACAGCGGAACTCTCTGGCTTATTTATGCGGTATTCGCATGTATTTCACCAGCAGGTCTGATTCTTGGAAAGAAATGGATCGACGGTGTGAACAAACAGGCTGCTGAAGACAGAGCTGCTGCGGCTGCAAAATAATTGACCGGGAAACGAAAAAAGATGCCTGGGTTGGCAAGGAGGTACTTATTCATGGAACGAAAGTTAATGATTTTATGTTTTTCTGCTTCTATTTTACTATCAGCCGTGCTTTACCCGGTAGCTTCAGCGGCAGAAAAAACTAAACGTTCATCTGCCCGCTCAAAACCTTCTCAGGCGTCTTTTATCGACGAATCCTGGCGTAATTTTGAACTTGGAACTCCGGCACAGAAAGAGAAAGTAATATCCAGCGTCAAATCATATATTCGAAAAAATTCTAATGACGGAAATGCTTTCTATTACCTTGGAATAATGTGTTTTGAAACCGGCCAGTACGGCGATGCAGAAGAAAATCTCCGTACTGCCCTTTCATTCTTTCCGGATTCCACTGATATTATGCTGAAACTGGTTGATATAACCATGATAGCCGGTGAAGCAGATGAAGAAACAGACAACTTTCTAAAAAAAATTCTTACACTTGAACCGGAAAATCCAAAAGCATTATCCTATATGGGACAAAAAGCCCTTGCAGAAGGGAATAAGAACAAAGCACTGGAAATGCTTTCAAAATCAGCCCAACTTGACCCTGAAAACCCGGCAACCCTCCGCGAACTGGCACGAATACAAATTGACCTTGGAAATCCTGTTGAAGCACTTTCAAATCTGAAGAAAGCCGAAATGCTTGACAGCAGAGACGTTGAAACTCTCTGGCTTCTCGGTAAAGCCTGTGATCTTCTCGGAAAACCGCTCGAAGCTTCAGAGGCATATTCAAAAGCAAAAAAACTTGGTAGAAAAGATGTGAATGTTGCAGGTCTCGTCGGATACGACCTCGCCCGCGCATTTTCTCAGGCCGGAAGAGTTGAAGAAGCCGCATCTGAATATAAGAAAGCAATAAATACCTCTTCAGATAAAAAAACCGGATACCTTGAACTTGCTGAGCTTTATGAAAACGCCTCTGAAATGAACAAAGCTCTAAGCACCTACAGCAAGTGCTGGAACCTGTTTCAAGATTCAAAAGCAGCATTCAAAGCTGGAAAAATATATCGTGAGAGGGATGACCTGAATAACGCTCTCGACTTCTTCGGAAGAATTTCCAGACGTTCTGATGAATGGGGCGAACAGGCTAAAAATGAATCAGCAGAAATTAAAAATGAAATAGAGCAGAAAAATCGCGATCAACTGTTGAGTGCATCGGAAAGCGATTCAGAAGATACCCGGGCAAATGCACTTCACGCACTTTTATCGAAAGACCGAAAAGACAAAACAGCGCTTGAAGGTTTAAAAGAATTGTACATCGAAAAAGGTGATCTCGGAGCTGCAATCTATTATACAAAAGAACTTTCAAAAGCCGGACACCTCAGCAAATGGGAAATGGAATCCCAGATCAGCGACCTGACATCAAGAATGTCACAGGGCGAATCTCTTCAGAAATATGAAAGCAGACTTGATGAATTCAGAAACCACGGGGAATACGATAAAGCGCTTGCTGAGCTGAAAAAGATCAAAGCTTCAGCCGAATCAAATCTGAATTTCTGGGATTCATATCCGGCAAAAAACCCGGGTGAAAAAGAGTACAAGGCAAAAATGAAAAAATTTATTAAAGCTCAGATAAAAGAGTTAAACGCACGGGGAAAAGAAATTCGGGAAGAGAAAAAATGGCATCGCAAATAGACGGACTGTCGGAAATTGCATCGTATCAGCTTCTCTGGAGGCTGATTCTCGCAAGAAGAATCGAAATTCTGACAGACCTGGCTTTACTGAAAATTAAATCTCAAAACTCAGATAAATTTGAAGTTTTTGATGCAAACACAAGAGTAATTTCCGAAAATGTTCTTCTGAAAGCAGAAACAGACTGCTATCAAAGCACCGGACAAAGACTTCTTCAAATACCATCTGTTCCGGCACACATTGTCGCTGAAAGCCTCATTGCCTATCTTTCTGGTTTTTCCGGTAAATTCGCCACAAAACTTTCAGATAAAAAAATTATTAACTGTATTACTTCAATTTCGAACAGCAATGCCCTTATTGAAGCATGTAAAAAAGCATGCAAAGTGTATGCAACAATGGAAAATCTTTCAGAAGAAGATTTCTTCGTAAAACTTTCTGGTACATTCGATCACGAAAACGAAGATTTGAAAAAGGCCTGGATAGAATTTGCAGGCGAAAAATACCTTCTTCGATGCTTCGAAATAGACAGGAATTCAAATTTCCCACTTCAATTGGATATCGAATATTCCAGAACTGTATCATGGGCAATGGAATACAACGGAATTCCAGTTGTCAGCAATATACGCCTCAAAAACAATTCACCTGACATTTTTGTCAATCTTCAGATTCACCTCTATATTAACGAAGATTTATCAGCTATTAATGAAATTCATCTGCGCGACATAAAACCCGATGAACTGCTCGACGATATTAAAGCTGATTTGAAATTCAAACGCGAAGAACTCATGAGAGTGCGCGAACGAGAAAAGTCGTCTATTACTGCGAAAATCTTTCAGAATGAGAAGTTATTGATTTCCAGAAGTTTTCCAGTAGATATTCTCGCATACAACGAGTGGGACCGCTCGCGTTTTCAGGAAATTGGCGTATCTTTTGTACTTCCGAATGATCCGGCAATTTCTGATGTATTAATGAAAACAAAAGAAGTACTTCTGGAAAATGGAAAAAGTGCAGCATTCTCAGGTTACGACAAAACAAGCCGCGACAGAGTCAGAGAAATAGTTCAGGCGCTTTATCTTGTTCCCCGGAAATATTCCATTACCTATTCCCTTCCGCCTGCATCTTATGAAAAGACCGGACAGAAGATTCGCTTTCCCGAGGAAATTATCAAATCACGCACCGGCACTTGCCTTGATATTACGGTAATGATGGCTGCTGCCCTGGAACAGATGGGATTTAATCCGGTAATACTTATGTTTCCCGATCATGCTGTCCCGGCAGTATGGGCTGTAAATGATCATTTTCAGGTGACAGTAACAGACGATTCTGAAACGATTTCAAAACTGATTCAAAGTGGTGATATCATTGCCTTTGATTCATCAGCATCGATATCTGAATCAGATATCGATTTCAAAGAAGCATGTACTATCGTCGATAAGCAGATAGCAGAAACTGGCATCTCTATTGCAATAGATGTAAGATCTGCCAGACTTGCCGGAATTCTTCCTCTGCCAGTTAGAAGCAACAGCACTTATCCGGCAGAATTGTCTGCAAACAGCACTTTTGAAGGAAAATCTGTAAATGTTAAAATGCAACAGCAGACACAAGATCAATATACAGAGCAATCCCGGGAAAACCCTGCTCTGAATTCTTCTGATCAACCTGAATCCAGAAAAAACACAAGAATTGATAAATGGAAAGAAAAACTGCTTGACCTTTCAATGCGGAATCGCCTTCTGAATTTCAGAGAAACAAAGAGCCGCTGCCTTATGTTTGAAGATCTTGATATCTCAAAAATAGAAGACATTCTTTCCTCCGGTGACGAAATTCTTCTGGAACCTGAAATTTCCGTCGATCCGGGCGACCCGAGAACGAAGGAAGCAATGGCTGGAAGAGGCATTGACGAATTCAAAGCTGCACAACGCAATAATCTTCTTGCAGCAGGAAAAATTCTGACAAATCTTCCGCGTGAAAAATTCATTCTGAGACTTCGCGAATTGTACAGATATTTCCGGTCAGAACAGGAAGAAACCGGCACAAGCACACTTTTTCTTGCACTTGGTTTTCTCAACTGGCGTGAACCCGATTCCAATTCAGACAGACTTGCTCCAATTATTCTTTACCCTGTAGATATCATCAGAAATGACATGAAGGGCAGATATTCAATCAAAATTAAAGACGAAGAACCCCGATTCAATGAAACTCTTTCTGAAAAGCTCAGATTTTTATATGGCATGGATTTTTCCCAATTAAACACCCTTCCAGAAGACGATAATGGCATCGACATTGAAACCGTTTTTGAATTTGTACAACATCAGATATTGAGAAATCCGGGATTTTCAATCATTAAAAAGGCTGTTCTGACATTTTTTTCGTTCAGTAAATTCCTGATGTGGTATGATCTTGACTCGAATTACCAGCATCTTTTAAAGAACCCGCTTCTCAGCCATCTGCTGAATGGTGGAATTGGTGACACTTTCAGCAATATTCAATTTCCTGATGTCAGAATTCTTGACAGAGAAAAACCTTCAATAGATTCAAATCTTGTTCTTTCAGCTGATGGAAGCCAACTATGCGCTATTGAAGCAGCCAGAAACGGACACAACTTTGTACTTCAGGGTCCGCCGGGTACAGGTAAATCACAGACTATTGCCAATATTATTGCCGATTTTATTGCATCCGGAAAAAAAGTGCTGTTTGTTTCAGAAAAGAAAGCGGCGCTTGAAGTTGTTGCTGACAGGCTCAAAAAGTTGGGTCTGCGTGATCTGATTCTTGAAATTCACGGAGCAAAAGCTGGTAAGCGTGAAGTTGCCGTTGAACTGGCAAGAGTCATGGAAATACATCCATGCGTTATTCCAAAAGAATTCGGCATTGCATGCGAAAAAGCAGACAAAAACAAAAGCAAACTCAATGCATATTCCGACTTTCTTCACATACCGGATTGCCTCGAAATATCCAATTATCAGACTTTTTTAAAGATGAATGTTCTGAAAGAAATTCCACTCATTCCATTTTCAAAAGAGAACCCACTTGAAGTTACATTTTCTCAACACTCGAAAAGAATTGAATGTCTTGTCAAGATTTTCGGAGTGATAAATGAGCTAGAATGGACTGATGGTCTGATTTCTGAACATCCATGGTGGGGAAGCAACCTTGATAACTGGAGTCCATCACTTGTCAGACAGATAGAAGAACGCATCGGCCAGACCAGAACCTCTCTGGAAAAATTACTATCAATTATACACAGCATTTCCCAGACCGTTGAGGAAAAAAGAGCCTTTTCATTTGAAGAAGTTCTGAAAATTTCGCGCATTCTTGATTTAATTGAATCCGGAGTTCCGGAATATGCCGGAAAATTGTGTCGAAAAACAGAATTGAAGCCTGTATTAAAACGATTCGACAAAATTCATTCGTTAGCGATGGAAAGAGCAGACCGCTTTGGGCGCCTTCGCACCAAATACAGCGAATCAATTCTGGGGCTTAATAATATTGAGAAACTGCTCAAAGTTCTTCGTGAAAACCAGGACAAGTTCTTTATAATTAGGTGGTGGAACCTGCGGGAGACTTTTTCAGAGATATCTGCACATTCAAATGTACAATTGCCCTCAATTCCGGAAATCATCGATGATCTGGAAAATGTATTTAAAATCAAGCTATTAGACTCATATTTAAAAAAGGAAGAGATTTTTCTCAATGAAACATTTGGCTCAGAAACAGATGGAGAAAAAATTGATCCTTCTTTTATTGGAAATCTTGTATCATTCTGCAGAGCATGGAAATCAGAGTCAGAGGATCTGAACATAAGAATGCTCGACTTCCCGACTGAAGAATTGACGAAGAAATTATCTCTGTCAGCCAAGCCTCTTCGTGAAGCACTGAAGGATTTTCTATCACTGTTTGAAAAGCTTTGTCTGGAATTGAAAATTGACCGGTTGAAAAAATTTGGTTCTGAAAACGCTTTTCCATCGTCTTCACTCCTCTGGTCTTCCCTCGCAGGCTGGGCTGATAACATACACTCTGTTCGTCCATGGACAACATTTATTTCCCTTTGCCTTGAAGCAGAAGGAATTGGGCTCGGATTCATTACTTCTGCATATTTTACAGGCAAAGTCAACGCATCTGATCTGGTTAAAGTTTATGAGAAAAGTTTTTTCAATGCGAGATTTGAAAAGTATTATGACGAGAGTCTTCTGAAAAAATTCCAGGGTTCAAAGGGTGATCTGATTCTCGAAGAATTCCAGACAAACGATCGCCTTGTCATATCATGCGGTGCAGAAAAGGTTCTCGCGACAACATCAGCCTTGAGACCCAGCAGATTCGGAGCAGTTCATGATTCATCTGAAGTTGGAATACTTCTCAAGGAAGCAAAAAAGAAGCGTAATAACCTTCCAATAAGAAAGCTTTTCGAAAGAATTCCCAATCTTGTTGGAAAACTGAAACCCTGTTTCATGATGTCTCCGCTTTCTGTTGCGCAGTTTTTGCCGCCAACTCTTGAAATATTTGATCTTGTAATATTTGACGAAGCTTCGCAGATAACTCCCTACGACTCAATTGGTGCAGTCGCAAGAGCAAAACAGACTGTGATAGTTGGTGACAGCAGACAGCTTCCGCCTACATCATTTTTCAATGTTTCACACGATGGAGAACAATACTCAGGTTCTGTAGCAGAAGAACTGCTGATACATGATCTCGAAAGTATTCTTGATGAATGCACGGCTTCAGGAGTTCCATCAATAATGCTGAAATGGCACTATCGAAGCCGCGATGAAAGTCTTATTGCATTCAGTAACAAGAATTTTTATGATGGAAAACTGGTGACCTTTCCGGCTTCAGAAAAGCGAAATGAAATGGGTGTCGCACTGAAGTTTGTTTCTGGAATATTTGACAGAGGAAAATCACGGACTAATCGTATTGAAGCAGAAAAAACCGTTTCGAGAGTTTGTGAATTGCTTGAAAATTCATCCACCAGCCATTTTTCTATTGGAATTGTAACTTTTAACCAGGCTCAGCAGACTCTTATTGAAGACCTGCTTGAAGAAATTCGAATCAAAAAACCAGCCCTGGAAGTATTTTTCTCTTCACGTGTTCCTGAGCCAGTTTTTGTTAAGAATCTGGAAAATGTACAAGGTGACGAACGCGATATTATAATTTTTTCAACAACTTATGGTCCAGACTCTGAAGGCAGTGTAAGTCTGAATTTCGGTCCCTTAAACAGAGAAGGCGGAGAGCGGAGATTAAACGTTGCTATTACCAGAGCACGTTTCAAGCTTGAACTGATAACTTCTCTCCGTCCGGAAATGCTTGATCTGTCGCGAACAAGATCTAAGGGAGTTGAATGTTTCAAAAGCTTTCTGAAATTTGTCGCTGCAAACACTTCTAAAACTTCTGGCAAGTCAGATTACCAAACGAATAATTCAATTGTACAGCCAGAATCTGATAACAGATTTAAAATGAGAACAGACTCTATTGCGACAGAAATTGCTGAACGAATCGGAAAAGCCGGCTGGAAATGCGACCTGTCAGTAGGTTTTTCTGAATATCGCGTTGATATCGGGGTCAAATCATCAAAGAAAGATATTGACAAGTATGTTCTTGGAATCGAACTTGACAGTGAATATTACGCTTCCGGTCTAACAGCCCGTGACAGAGAAAGACTTCGTGGTGAAGTTCTTGAAAGTCTCGGGTGGCAGGTTCTTCGAATCTGGAGTCCTGAATGGCTTATTGCTCCAGATGCTCAAATTAGAAAGATTCTAAAAGTAATTGAAGAATGTGAAAAAAATGACAGTATCGCTCCAATTGGGCGAAATTTTGAAATAGACCCTGTTTCGGAAGATGAGAAAAGCGATTTTTTTGAAAACAATGATATCAGTACAATATCTTCTGAGGAGAATTCTGAACCAGAACCTGCATCGCAGAAAAAGCGCACTGTTCCATCGTATCAGAGGTTTCCGGTGCCAAGAATTGGAAGAAGTGAAGCCTTTGGACAACGGAGATATCTTGACAAAACAATATCTCTTGCCGTTCAGATTATTCAAAAGGAAGGACCGATTCACCAGGAACTTCTCGCACGCCGCATCATGGAAGCATTTGAAATCGGGAGATTTACTGACAGAATAAATCAGGAAGTAGTTGCAATTCTTACCGATCCGTCTAATGCTGAAAAATGGGTGTATCTGCCGCCATTCGTCTGGCAATTCAACAACGATTTTGAGAAACTTCCACCAGCCCGCTGTTATTCTGATGAAGATCAGCAATTCCGCGCCCCGGAAACAATCTGCATAGAAGAACGCGCTTCTGCTATTTGTGAAGTCCTGAAATCTGCAATTGGCCTTCCGGTTGAAATTCTTCTTCGAGAAGCAGCTGTAGTAAACGGTTTCAAAAGACCTTCGGCTAAAATCAAAAATTTGTATCAGGAAGGAATCACTCTTCTTCTGAAGAAGAAAATCTGCAAATCAGACGGTTCTGTTATTTCAATTATTTAGAAATCCATTCAAAGTGGCGCTCCATAACAACATAGGAGACAAGTCATGAAACGCTGTATTAATGAGCATAACAGAGGGAAATTCAAGAAGAAATGTTACCTGATCTGAAGAAAAAGATAAAAAAAATTTAAAAAAATCAAAATATCCATTGACAAGCCATTTCATGTCTGTTAAGCTTAGGTCAACCTTTTCAATACTTATTCAGGAGGATCCATCAAGTGAAGAAACTTGAACTAGTTCGTGAAATTTCCAGAAAAACTCAGCTTACACAAGCACAGGCGTCAGAAGCACTCGAGACTACTCTCGAAATAATCAAAGGCACTTTGTCTAAAAAAGAAGAAGTGAAATTGGTTGGATTTGGTTCTTTCAAGGTTGCTACCAGAAAAGAAAGAACCGGAGTAAATCCGAGAACAAAAGAACCCATTCAGATTCCAGCCACCGAAGTAGCTAAGTTCGTTCCTGGAAAAGAACTCAGAGAAGTTGTAAATACTGCAAAAGCACCTGCTAAACCAGTAGCAAAAACAACCAAAACTCCAACCGGCAAAAATACTAAAAAGTAAGCTTGACAATTTAACGCTGCTTCATTCAAAATGAAGCAGCGATTTTTTTTTCAAATGTTTAATTTTGCTAAAAGAAGAGACCTATGAATCAGACAAAAAGAAGACTTGGAGATTTGCTTATTGACTGCAGCCTGATTACTCAGGAGCAGTTATCACAGGCACTGGCTTATCAGAAATCAAATGGAGTTAAGCTTGGTCAGGCTCTGATTGAAATGGGCATCGTCACCGAGCAGGATATTATCTGGGCGCTCGGGAATCAGTTGAACGTTTCTTTTATTCACCTCAGTTCTGAAATTGTTGACAAGTCAGTTCTTGAGCTTGTTTCAATTGAATACATAAAGGAACGTAAAATTATTCCGCTTTATAAAAGCGGAAAGCAGCTGAGCATCTGCATGGTCGATCCGCTCGACACTGATGTTATTGATATGCTTGCAAGCCAGACCGGATTTGAAATTTCCATTTCAATCTGCACAAATTTCGACTTTGAACAAACATACAAAGCACTTTTTGGCGATTCTGAATCAGTAGGAAAAGTCTGCAGCGAAGATGAGACTGAAGAAGTACCTGACTCTCATGGCAAAGCCATCCCCAAAGGAATGGAATCTCCGGAAAAAGTCATTAACTATATCCTTGGACAGGCTATAATTAACAAGGTCGAGAAAATACATTTTGAACCGTCCGAAAAAGGCGTTGTAATAAGGTTTAGAATATGTTCGACACTTGTAAGGAAACTTGAAGTTCCGCTTAAATTACACAGCGAAATTCTTGCAAAACTGAAAACACTTTCACAGATCGCCCCCGGACAAACCGAAAAGAGCGGTTTCAGCGTCGGGCATTTCCGCGTGTCAGTTTCAGGACGTTCTCTTAATGTCCAGTCGATTTTTTACCCGACAGTAAACGGAGAAATGGTAATTCTTTCAATCACCGATTCGAGCAATCTTGCAAAGACCATTCTTCAATCTGAAGACGAGAATCTTAAAAAACTTGCTTCTTTTATAAGATCAAATCATGGTGTATTGTACATATCTGGTCCAAGGGAATCAGGGCGAACTACTATGAGCTATTACCTCCTCAACAGCTATGATATTGAGAAATATAAAATCGTCACAATCGAAGATCCGGTGCATGTTTCATTTCCCGGGATGACTCAGATTCAGATAGGAAAAAATTCGGTAATGTCAATGAGACAGGGTCTGGACGTAGCATTACGCCTTGATGCTGATCTGATTTATGTTGATTATCTTGATGACTCAAAAACTGCACTTGATATCGCATTCGCATCGCTTGGCGGAAAAACTGTGTTGACATCATTTCTTGCGCATGATGTTTCAAGCAGCGTCTGTAAACTTTATGATCTGTCTGAAGACATGGTAGTAACCGCTACTTCACTTTGTGGTTTCCTTTCGATGCGTCTTGTACGCAAATTATGCCCTGTCTGCCGAAAACCTGCCGATTGTGATCCTGCGTTAATCGACAGAATGCGTCCATTTAATGATTCACCCCAGCCATATTCTCCACAGGGTTGCGAAGGATGCCAGGGAACAGGTTATTCTGGTCGCAAAATGCTTTTTGAGTTCCTTCCAAACTCAGCAGTATTGCGGCAAATGATGATTCAAAAGCAAAATTATCAGGCAATTTCACAGTTCGCCCGCAAAAATGACGTTGAAAGTCTTGAAGACCAGACTCTTGCACTTGTTGCAAAGGGAGAGACTTCCATTGATGAATTTCAGAGGTATTTTTAATAATGAACCTGAATTTTGGCTTATTATACGATAAATGAGGGTTTTAGAGTCATTGCATTTGTGGATTGCAAAATTTAAGTAGAAGATTAAATATGAGTGAAAATGAAAGTTTTTTTGGAAAATTATTCAGCGGCGAAAACCCAGACAAAGCAGCTGGTGATTCACAACCGGCATCACCACAGCCCGCAGCACCGCAGCAGCCTAAGCCACCGACTTTAACACCTCCAAGGCCCTCTGCTCCGCCAGCATCAACCGGCTTTCCGGCTAGACCTGCAAATCAGCCAGTTCAGCCAGGTCAGCCTGCTGCGCCCTCGAATCCACAGCAGCATAATCCACAACAACCAGCATTGCACCAGCATCCCGCACAACAACCTCCGGGACAACCGCTCCAGCCTCCGCGAGGACCTCAATCTGCGCCAACCGGCTTCCCGCCACAGTCAGAATTTCGCATGGCAACACCCAGACAGCCTCAGGTTTCTAAAAATCAGGACGAATATTCAATCAACGATCTGTTGGCACTGATTGTTCAAAAAAAGGGTTCAGATCTGCATCTTACGGTTGGTTCACCACCAGTGATGCGCCTTCAGGGAAAGCTGTGGCCAACTGATTTGCCAGCATTAACAAATACTTACGCGCAAAAACTTATTTTTGAATTTTTGACAAATGAGCAGAGAGCCAGATTCGAAAGAGACTGGGAGCTCGATATCTCCTATGAAATTTTTGGCGTATCTAGGTTCAGATGCAATATTTTCCAGAACCGTCTTGGAATAGGCGGAGTATTCAGGGTAATTCCAAATGCGATAAAAACTCTTCAGAGTCTTAATCTGCCACCTATTCTGGCGAGTCTGGCACGCAGAAACAAGGGGCTTGTTCTTGTTACTGGCCCGACAGGTTCAGGAAAATCTACTACTCTGGCAGCAATGATTGATCTGATAAATGACGAACGCCAGGAGCACATTCTGACAATTGAAGATCCTATCGAATTTGTTCATCCGCATAAAAAATGCATTATCAATCAGAGAGAAGTAGGTGGAAGTACAAAATCTTTTTCCAATGCTCTTAGAGCAGCCTTGCGAGAAGATCCGGATGTAATCCTTGTTGGTGAAATGCGCGATTATGAAACTATTTCTCTTGCCGTAACAGCAGCTGAGACAGGACATCTTGTTTTTGCAACTCTTCACACACCATCAGCCCCTCAAACAGTGGACAGAGTAGTCGATGTCTTTCCATCACACCAGCAGGATCAGATAAGAACTCAGCTTGCAGAGGCACTTCAGGGAATTATTGCGCAACAGCTTATTCCTACTGCTGATGGCAGTTCCCGCGTCGTAGCAGTTGAAATTCTTGTAAATACGCCGGCAGTCGCAAATCTTATCCGTGAAAACAAAACATTTCAGCTCATTTCAATCCTTCAGACAAGCAAGCAGATTGGAATGCAGACAATGGATCAAGCTTTGATGGATCTCGTTAAATCGCGGAGAATAGTTCCGGAAGAAGCATACAGACGTGCTTTCGACAAGAAGAGCTTCGAACAGTACAAACCCCGCAATATGTAACTGAAACAAACACTGTATAAAAATAGCCGATCAATAATGTGAAAATACGTGATCCCTTGTCAACTCGACCGAATTGAGAAATCTCCGGGTTAGCAATTTTTCCCTTCGGTCGAAATGACAGCAAAATACCAAGCACAAGTCTGAATTATTGAGCAGTTCCATAATTTCAGTGAATTTGCTACAATGTCCCGAAACATCAGATTTCAGGTAAAAAAACAGACGCGAACCTTTTTTGGGTTCGCGTCTGAAAAAGAGAGGTTTACTGATGTTTCACAGGTAATACTAATGTTTCAAGACACCTGGTAATCGTTTCAATTACAAACTCGCATTGTTCACGATTTACTACAAGTGGCGGACATAAACGAAGAGTATTGTACCCGCAGCCCAGCAGAATGAGTCCATATTTATAAGCTTCATCCACGACTGCATCACGAAGCTTCGGATCCTGCTCCATTGTCCGGCGGTCTTTAACGAATTCAATGCCAATCATTAATCCATGGCCTCTTACATCGCCAATGACAGTATATTTCTTCATAAGCTGACGGAAGGCTTTGATCAGAATATCGCCCATTTTCTTTGCATTATCCATCAACTCAGATTCGAGAAGCTGAATTGTGGCATTTGCAGCAGCACACGCTACAGGATTTCCCCCGAATGTACTTGCATGAGTGCCGGGTTCCCAGTTCATAACATCGGCTCTGGCAATTATTGCCCCCAGAGGCAATCCAGATGCAATGCCCTTTGCTGAGGCAAGTATATCAGGCTCAATTCCCCAATGTTCAATGGCAAACATCTTACCTGTCCGGCCCATTCCAGACTGAACTTCGTCAACCACATACAATATTTTGTATTTTTCTGCAAGTTTTTTCAATGACTGATGAAATTCGGGAGGTGGAACAACGTATCCGCCTTCGCCCTGAATGGCTTCAACGACTATTGCTGCAACCTCTTCGGGTGGAATAACGTGTTTGAAGTAATATTCTTCAATAATTCGAACACAGTGCATTTCACATTTTGGATACGTCAGGTTGTACATACACCTTGTGCAGTTTGCATAAGGGATGTGATCAATCTGTCCAAGTAGTGGTGCAAAATATTTTTTGTGAACAACCTTACTACACGAAAGAGACATTCCGCCGAATGTTCGACCGTGAAAGGCGCCCTGAAAAGCAATAAAACGTGGACGCTTTGTGTAATAGCGGGCAAGTTTCATGCTTGCCTCAATGGCTTCAGTTCCGCTGTTACAGAAGAATATCTTTTTCGGTGATTTTCCCGGAGCAATTCTAGCAAGAGTTTCTGCAAGCCTGATCTGAGGTTCGTAATAGAAGTCTGTCCCTGACATGTGAATAAGATTTGAAGCCTGTTCAGTGATTGCCTGAACCACATTCGGATGACAGTGTCCTGTTGAATTTACCGCAATACCGGCAGAGAAATCCAGAAAGCGATTTCCATCAGGATCTTCGATCATTGCGCCATAAGCTCGATGTGCAACTACAGGAGCGCCGCGTGTATAACTCGAAGAAATATACTGCTTATCTTTTGCAATAAGCGCCTTAGCTTTCGGACCAGGTAGAGAAGTAACTATTTTCGGAAGGCAATTTTTGTCCTTGGCATTTCTCGTCATTTAATCATCCTCAAACCCTTTTCAGGGCATTAACAACCGCATCGGCCATACCGCTGGTCGTTGTTGAACCGCCCATGTCGTATGTTTTCGCAGTTCCTTCTTTAATAATAAGTGTGATAGCCTTATAAATTTTTGCTGCTTTCTCTTTTTCACCAAGCCATTCAATCATCATCATTGCCGCAAGTATTGTTGCAAGCGGATTGACTTTGTTCTGTCCGGCATATTTTGGTGCTGAACCATGTGTAGGTTCGAAAACAGCGTATTTATCGCCCATGTTTCCGCTGTAAGCAAAACCAAGTCCACCAACGAGCTGAGCGCAGAGATCAGAAATAATATCCCCGAACATGTTTTCAGCAACAAGAACGTGGTATCTATCAGGGTTTTTGAGCAACCACATGCACATAGCGTCGATATTTCCTTCGCTCCATTCGATTTCCGGATATTCTGCTGCAACGCGCTTCATTGCTGCAAGCATCATTCCGCCGGTTTCTCTGAGAACGTTGGGTTTTTCAACCAGTGTTACAGATTTCTTTTTATTCGCTCTGGCAAAATCAAACGCTTTGCGGATGATTCTTTCGCAACCTTTGCGAGTCATTATTCTTGTTGACAACGCAACTTCATCTGCCGGAAACTTATTGAAGCGAGCCATCTTCTTGTTATTCTTCTCAAGGCTGGCGCGAAGATCTTCCGGAATTGGGCAGAACTCAACACCTGCATACAGACCTTCTGTATTTTCGCGATAAACAGTGATGTCAATGTTTTCCTTGTAGTTCAGCGGATTTCCGGGAAAAGCTTTGCACGGTCTTACACATGAATAAAGATCAAACATCTGTCTCATGGTAACAATCGGTGAAGAATAAACAAGACCTTTGTTCTGAAGCTGGGGTAAAAGCTCTTTATCTGCTTCTGATTTGTTTTTTGATGTTATTGCACCAAAAAGCGCGCAATCGGTTTCCTTCAGAATCTTAATAGTGCGCTCTGGCAGAGGATTTCCCTCTTTACACCAGAATTCCCAGCCAATATCGCCATGTATATATTCAGCATCAAAATTGAGCGAATCAAGTACTGTTTTCGCTGCATTCATTACATCAATTCCAACTCCATCGCCCGGAAGCCACGCTATCTTATATTTTGCCATTGTTCTAATCATTTCCTTTCTTTTTTTAGAGGGGGCACGCGCCCCCTCTCGGCGGTCGAACAAGTTCGACCACCTTCACTCCCCGCGGTCGGGCACTTTGTGCCCTCCGCTTTTGAAGCGCATAACGCATTTAGTGTAGAACGCTTTCACCGAATCTTTTTTAGAGGGGGCACGCGCCCCCTCTCGGCGGTCGAACAAGTTCGACCACCTTCACTCCCCGCGGTCGGGCACTTTGTGCCCTCCGCTTTTGAAGTGTATAACGCATTTAATGTAGAACGTTTTCACCGAATCTTTTTTAGAGGGGGCACGCGCCCCCTCTCGGCGGTCGAACAAGTTCGACCACCTTCACTCCCCGCGATCGGGCACTTTGTGCCCTCCGCTTTTGAAGCGCATAACGCATTTAGTGTAGAACGCTTTCACCGAATCTTTTTTAGAGGGGGCACGCGCCCCCTCTCGGCGGTCGAACAAGTTCGACCACCTTCACTCCCCGCGGTCGGGCACTTTGTGCCCTCCGCTTTTGAAGTGTATAACGCATTTAATGTAGAACGTTTTCACCGAATCTTTTTTGAAGTGTATAACGCACTTTAAGTGCTGCCGTATCACCATATATTTATGAATATTACCATCAGGGTCTCATATTACTTTTTCATTGATTTTTGAAGATGTGGGATGAGGCCACCGTTGCCGAGAATTTCAAGAATGAAGGGTGGAAGAGGCTTTGCCTGAGCTGTTGTTCCACGAGTAATATTTTTGATCAGACCTTTTTCCGGTTCGACTTCAAGCTGATCGCCAGCATTCGCAACATTGGTTATTTCAGGGCAGACCATAATTGCAAGTCCAAGATTTATCGCATTTCTGTAGAAAATTCTTGCAAAGCTTTCTGCTATGACAACCGATACGCCAGCAGCCTTCAGACAGGTTGCAGCCTGCTCACGTGACGAACCGCAGCCGAAATATTTTCCTGCAACAACAATGTCACCCGAAGCAAGATTCTTAACAAAATCTTTATCCAGATCTTCCATTGCATGTTTCGCCATTTCTGACGGCTCAAAGATATTGAGATATCTGCCCGGAAAAATTACATCTGTATTAACATCATTGCCATATTTAAAAACTTTTCCCTTGAAGACGTTCATTATCTGACCTCCGGAACAGTGATTGAGCCAGCAACTGCTGAACTTACAACGACCGCAGGCGAAGCAAGATAAACCTCTGCCTCTGTCGAACCCATTCTTCCCTTGAAGTTTCTATTCGTTGAACTGATGCATCTTTCACCCGGTGCAAGCAGTCCCTGGTGAGCTCCAAGACATGGACCGCATCCGGGATTAACAATTACAGCACCTGCATCAATGTATGTGCGCAATATTCCTTTGTCCATAGCTTCGCGATAAACGTTCCATGAAGCCGGAATTACAATCAATCTGACATCTGGATTAACTTTTCTTCCAGCAAGAATTCTTGCACCAATTTCAAGATCTTCAAGACGACCGTTTGTACAAGAGCCAAGCAATGCCTGGTGGACTTTTGTTCCCTGAAGTTCTGTTACAGGCTTTACATTATCAACAGCATGCGGACAGGCAACCTGCGGAACAAGCGAGGACAAGTCTATTTCGATTTCCTGAGAATATTTTGCATCTGCATCTGAAGTAACAACTTCGAACTGCTTGTTTGTAACACTTTTCACATAATCAAGAGTTGTTTTATCAGGAGCTATCATGGCTGCTTTTGCACCCATTTCCATGGAAAGGTTCGTAAGAACCATTCTTGAAGCTACTGTCATCTGGGAAATTGCATCGCCATAGAATTCAACTGATTTATAATCTGCACCGTCAGCTTTCAGCTTTCCGATGATGTACAGAATCAAATCCTTGGCATATACTCCGGGCTTGAAACTGCCTTTGGTTGTAACCTTAAGCGATTCCGGAACCATCATCCAGAGCTTTCCTGTCGCCCAGACCGCTGCCATTTCTGTAGCCCCGATGCCGGTGCTGAATGTTCCGAAAGCACCATGTGTTGTTGTATGCGAATCTGTTCCAACAAGAACTTCACCAGGTCTGCAAAAACCTTTCTCCGGAAGGACCTGATGACAAATTCCAACATTAAAATCGTAGAAATTTTTTATTCCATAAGCTTTGACAAATTCGCGGACATTTTTCTGACCTTCGGCGGTCTTAGCCGACTCAGCGGGAACCCTGTGATCGAAAATAATCACAATTCTGTCAGCGTCGTACAGTTTATTCACTCCAATGGACTTGAATACTTTTGAAACAAGCCCCGAGTTTTCATGAGACATTGCCACATCTGGATAAACATCGAGAAGATCGCCAGGAGAAACATCTCTTGTCTTCGCAGCACGGGCGAGAATTTTTTCTGCCATTGTTTTGCCCATTTTCTTCCTCCTTGATTTGATTTAAATTCTTTATGGTTTCAGCGGTTCGAATGCTGTGAAATCTGCGTGATGCAGTAAAATACCTTCCGTTGTACGCTTTCCGTGATCACCTTCGTGACTGTGATTTGCGATTATATGGCTTACCGAATCAGGTAATCCGGCAAGAGTTGAAATCTGGATACCGCTGAAAGGATGACGCAGCAATTTTCCTGAATCACTCTTTGTATAGCCTGTACCATCAAACTTATACTCAAGAAGTTTTCCAACGTCATGCAGAATCGCACCTGAAATCAGAATATCGCGATCAATTGGAAGACGATTGGTTAAAACCGGAGTTATTGCATCAGCCATTCCGATGCATATTCTGGTAACAACCCGAATATGATCAAGTAAGGAAATTTTAGTGTCTTTGATCAGAAGCGTAAAAGGAATTTTCGGAAGATCCTCTGGCTGCCATCCACCTTTTTCCATGGCCATGATAAAAGCATTGATTGTCTTGTCTCTCAATTCAGCATTTTTGATCTCATTGAATTCGGGTAAAACTTCAAGTAATTTTTTTCTCATATTCCCTTTCCTTTATTATTATTTTCCTGCTTCTTTAAACAAGCTTCTTTAATATCGGTTTTATCGTGCTCTAAACAAAATAAAAAAATGGAAATTACCAACTAACTGGATTTATCTGTTTACAAAGTGGGTGAGAAATAATAGAGAATTTATCGGCTGAGAAAGCCGAAAAACCATGAATTTCCGTGATACTTATTGAGCTGGGGGTCAGGTGCTCCTGAAAGCTCCCAGTATACGATGTAGTATATAAAGGCTCCTATGATCAGAATTTCAAAAACAAACAACCACGGAATCTCTCTTCGCTTCTTGTCCCACCAGTCCCAGAAAAAGTTGAAAAAATCAAAAACAGAAAGCATGACCCTTACTACAGAGTAAGAGACGAGAAATACCCCTGTCAAATAAACTGGAACGATGAAATAATATTGCATAGGCAGTCATAATACCACAAAGGTTATTCGCGAGTGAAGTATTTTCAATTTTTTTCAGCAATTACCCATCAAAATCACCAACTGGCTCATCAACAAAGATTTTAGATAAGCATTCACGTCCCCAAAAAATATACGTTGTCGCTTCCGAATATGCTTGTCATCAACCAGATCATGGGAATAAAAAACGCTGTTTTTGTTTCCCTAGTCATCATTCTTGCAACAATATCGAAAATGCTTTTTGGCGCATTCTGGGGATGACACCCCTCGACCTGCAGTCATCGCGGAAGAGGGTTCGGGAATATTAAACCACCATTTTCATAACGGAGATTCGAACTGAATCTTTGTTTGAATTGGACGTCTGCGTTCAGATAAATTGTCAGAAATTCAACAATATTCTGCCGATTTTCTGACAATATTCTGTGAAAATATCGCAAAAGCTCCAATTCAAAACCTCTTGGCATCTGGCATGGATCTTGCCAGCTTGAATAAGGTTCATTTGTTGGAGAACCGATAAAACATTACCAGGAGGCTTATTTTGAAAAATAGATCTTTTCTATTGTTAACCGTTTTATTGGTCGTTATGGCTGGAAGCTCGCTTTGGGCTTACGGAACTAAAGATCTTGAACAAGCAGCGTATTATCGTGATAATGGAAGCTATTTTGCTGCCCGTGACATTTATATTCGAATCACAAACGACTTTTTCACAAACAAAGAAATTAGAAGGGAAGCAAGTTTTTTCATTGGTTTCTGCAGTGTCCGACTAAATGAATTCTGGCGTGCAATTCTGGATTATCAAATTTTTCTTGCTGAATTCGACAACGAAAATTATCGATTTGTACCAGTTTGTCTGTATGATCTCGGACGCACATACGAAGTGGTATCAGACTTGCCGCGAGCCAGAAGGGCTTACATGGACTGTATCGAGAGATTTCCCTATGATAACTTTGCAAAATTATCAAGGGAACGTCTTATCAATATCCCACCTCAACTACCTCTGGAATATTCCTCGAACATTCCTGACCGAATAACAACTCAACGATCCGCCAATAGCGCATATAGTATGTTCACGGTTGATACAAAAAGAGTTGAACGCGTAAATAACTTCATTAATGCCGTTCAGAATATGGAGAATGTCGAAGAAACCCTTTCCAATCTTACTGAACAGGACAAAGCACTTGAAATAGTTCAAAAAAACATCCAAAACTTCAAAACTAAAACAAAATTCGAAGAGGCTCATAGCCTGAATTAAATTTTAGTAAAGAGGGCAAATTATTTCTTCCGCCCTCTCCCTTGGAGTTTCCGTGGGAGAGGGCCTTATTGTTAGTTATAGTATTTTCGGCTCATCGGTATAACAGAATCTTCCCTTTTTTCAAAAAAAATCCTCACTCATCTTTCCAACAAGGAACGAAGATTTGACAGGAAGATATTTTTAGAGTCAATTACTATTCAGAAGTCCATCCGGACCGCATAAGAAAGGTGCCACCTATTATAATTACAGGAGGCACCTTATGAGTAAAGTTGACTCTAATTCTCTGATAAATGCAATTTTCCGTGTATTCAGATGTCGAATTCCTGTTCAACAAATGAGAGGACTACTGCTGGTAATGCTTTTTCCATTCATGTCTGCTCGAAGTATTCTGGATGCCTCTGAGACACAGAGGAAAATCGAACAGCTATTTCTTCTGCCAGCGGTCGTTCTTTTCAAGCAGAGAATCCGGACCAGTTCCATCCAGCCAGGTTTTTGCATGATTATATTCGCACAGCCAGTAATCCCAGAATGCTGTACTAAGAGCTAGTATAACCTTATGGTGATTCGGATTTCGCTTTCTTATCCCTAACCCCAGCTTAGATTCGGAAAATGCTGAGTGTTCGGCTTCAAAAAGAACCAGCTCATACTTTCCACCCTCAGGCAAAGCCGGAAACACGCCAAGACGTGATTGCAGATCAGCTCCGCCAATCTGACTGATGTCTTTCGTGCCCGTCATAAGCATCCACGGGATTTTCACATCGCCAAAAGCTCGTTTTGCATCGCCACGTCGCGGGCAGCTCGGACTGAACATTATGGCCGCTTTAATCCGCGGATCAGTCAAAGCAACTCTGCCGCGCAAAAAGCTTTGTCCGCTTACTGCCTGTGTAGTAACCGCACCGAAGGAATGACCTGACATCCCAACCCGGCTGAGATCCAGACGCCCGAACAAAACATGTTTCTCTGTTTTGTTCCACTGATCAAGCTGATCGAGTACCACAGAAACATCTTTCACACGTGCCATGAAATTCTGGCCGTCAGCTGCCTCTTTCATCGCATCCATGCGCTGATTTAATGGTTTATCTTTCCAAACAGAAGTATCACTTCCCGGATGCTGAAGAAACACGGTAAGATAACCGCGGCCAGACCAGTGGTTTCCAAGATAAGTATTTCCCTCACATGATCCGCCCAACCCATGGCTGAACAGAACAACCGGAGCAGAAGCATTTATCAGCGGGAGGTAAATATGTAATGGAATTTCCCGATTCCGTTGAGCATCTAAAACAGTCAGATCAAGCGTCTCTGGTTTCCAACCAGCAGCTATTGCAAGCGGGTCATAAGCTGAGCCAGCAATGCATGCGTTGCCAGCAAATACCAGAAACACAACAACCATTAAGAACAATATGTTGCAACTAATGCGATTCATCACGGCATTCTCCTCTTAAAATATACAAAGACATAGAAACCACTTTAAGTGGTAAACTGTCATCTCGAACAAATGTGAGAGATCTCATTAAATGCCAGATTTCTCTCACGACCCTCTTCTACGGTGATGGCGGGTACGTTGACATAATATATCAACACTCATTGAAAAATCCCAAATTTTTCTCCTGCTTCGCCATCGTTGGAGAGGGCTGGAGAGGGTTCTCAATCAGAAAACCGGAACGTTACTATGCCTGTTTATTTAATGCTCAGGCAACAAAAACAGCCCCCGGGTCATCGGAAAACCGAATGAAAGGGGGGCTTTATTAAAACTGAAAAGCAATCAATCTTTTCAGATCAGTATCTGTACATATCCGATTTATACGGTCCTTCAAGCGGAACGCCAATATATTCTGCCTGTGCTTTAGTAAGCTTTGTGAGCTTTGCGCCTAGTTTATCAAGATGCAGTTTGGCAACTTCCTCATCAAGTTTTTTCGGAAGGGTGTAAACACTGATGTCGTGTTTTTTAGTCCAGAGATCAATCTGTGCAAGTGTCTGATTGCTGAACGAAGTGCTCATTACAAAGCTCGGATGTCCTCTTGCGCATCCAAGATTCACAAGTCTTCCTTCTGCAAGAACGTAAACGCAGTGACCATCAGGGAAAATGTATTTATCAACCTGAGGCTTTATGTTAACTCTCTTAATTCCAGGAAATTTTTCAAGTTCAGCCATTTCAATTTCATTGTCGAAATGTCCGATATTGCATACAATCGCCTGATCTTTCATTTTTGACATTTGCTCGGCGGTAATTACGCGGCAGTTTCCGGTTGTTGTTACATAAATGTCTGCGTTTCCAAGAGTATCTTCAACGGTGTTGACATTGTAACCAGCCATACAAGCCTGTAAAGCACAGATCGGGTCAATTTCAGTGACGGTTACTCTGGCGCCGAAATTCTTCAGACTCTGAGCACAACCTTTTCCAACATCACCATAACCGCATACAACAGTGTGTTTTCCGGCAACCATAACGTCTGTAGCACGCTTAATTCCATCAACAAGGCTTTCCCTGCATCCGTAAAGATTGTCGAACTTTGACTTTGTAACAGAGTCATTCACATTTACTGCCGGGAAAAGAAGTGATTTTTCTTCCATCATCTTGTACAATCTGTGAACGCCAGTAGTTGTTTCTTCGCTTACACCGCGAATTTCCGGAACCACTTTTGCCCATTTGCCGGGATTTTCATTAAGAAGTTTTTTCATGAAGACAAGCAATTCAGCTTCATCTTCTCCGCCTGCTTGTTTATCAAGAACTTTTGCATTCTTTTCAGCCTGGTAGCCAAGATGAATCATGAGAGTAGCGTCTCCGCCGTCATCAACGATGAGTGTCGGGCCACTGCCATCCGGCCAGGTAAGAGCTTCATAGGTGCACCACCAATAATCAGCAAGTGATTCACCCTTCCATGCAAAAACCGGAATTCCACGCTTTGCGATTGCTGCTGCAGCGCTGTCCTGAGTTGAAAAAATATTACATGAACACCATCTGACGTCTGCGCCAAGATCTGCAAGGGTTTCTATGAGAACAGCTGTCTGCACGGTCATGTGCAGAGAACCTGTTATTTTTGCACCTTTAAGTGGCTTCTGCTTTCCATACTTTTCACGGATTGCCATGAGACCGGGCATTTCATGCTCAGCCATATCGATCTCTTTTCTTCCCAACTGCCACAATTCTATGTCTTTAACTTTAAAAGCCGGTCTTGTGGTTGCCATTGTCTGCCCATCCTTCTGCATTTCTGTTCCTGAACAACAATTGTTCTTTTGCATTTAGTAACTCCTTTAAAATATTCACAATAAACCAAAATTAGACCTTAATTGTCTCATTTTCCCGTGAAAATGTCAAATTTCTGATTACTGTCTGTATAAAAACACCGGTGATCATGCATTGGATGATGATCACCGGTGTTTTTATGTAAATCTGAAAACTATTTAGAAATCAGGGCTTGATAACTTCAATCAAGGTGATGCTTGTGTCAGATTTTATTGGTTTTTCCATGGTAGAAGTCATTTTAACCATAGTTCCAGGAACTTCGTCGCTGCTCCAGATTTTGGAATAAACAGCTCCTTCACCAACTTTTGCTTCAGTTTCGGTCAGACTGCATTTAATTTTTCCTGCTGGAACTTCGACTTCTTCTTCGCTTACTTTTGGCTTTGCTGCTTCGACTGTCTCAGTCGCTACCTGAGCTGGCATTTCAATTTTTTTAACCTTGGCCATATGTTCCATTTTTGTTTTGGGCATTTCTGTTTTGTTTCCCATAATAACCATTGAGCCACTCATTTCAACAACAGCTTTTTCAGGTGTCAATTCAACAAGAGTGTAAACAATCTCGCTCTCAGTCTTATTTCCTGCAGCTTCAGTAACTTGTTTGTATTTTGCAGCGGTTCCAACTTTAAAAGTTGCCCACTTCTGATACATCGGATTATCAATTTCATCTTGAGCAAAAGCAGTGCAGGCAAACGCAAAAACCATCAGTACAACCATCAAAGATAATATAGGTCTCATGATACCCTCCAGATTATTAGTAATTTGAATGCAGGTTAAGATATACCAATAATTGATATTTTTCAAGCAATATCTGAATCTTCTCAAAAATTCCCGTGCAAACAGCATACAATTCTGGAACTTTTTTTCGTCATCCGGGTCAAATAATTCGAAAGCAAATTTTACTGGAGGTAAATCAGAATGAAAGTAAAAAAATTGTTTTTTTCCGGAACATTTCTTGCTCTAATGATGTTTTCAGTGTTGTTTACTGATTCATTGCATGCATTAGCATCAGATGCCGCGCGTGATATTCAAAAAAGTTTTATTGATGTCGCCAAATCTCTTAAACCAAGTGTTGTAAATATTCGTGTTGAGAGATCTGAACAAGATTCAGGAAGTATGCAGTTTAATGGTGATCCATTCTCTGCACCAGAAGGAACACCCTTCGGTGATCTTTTTAAGAAATTTTTCAAAGAAGCTCCAAATTCAAAGGGAAAAAAATTCAAAATGCCGCAATCACCCTTCAAATCAGAAGCAGCAGGATCAGGCGTAGTAGTAGATCCGAAGGGAATTATTCTGACAAACAACCACGTTGTAAAAGGTGCATCAAACATAACTGTAAAATTGTCTGATGGCCGCGAACTTAAAGCCACCATTGTTGGAAGGGATCCTCAAACCGATCTGGCTGTAATAAAAGTTGAATCGAAAACGCCTTTACAGGCGGCATCGTTTGCAGATTCCGAGAAAGTCGAAGTTGGACAGTGGGCTATTGCCATTGGGAATCCAATGGGCCTGGAACAAACCGTTACCGTAGGCGTCGTGAGTGCGGTTGGAAGATCAGGCATCGGAGCTTCTCCAATTGAAGATTTTATTCAGACAGATGCGGGAATTAATCCTGGAAACTCTGGTGGTCCGCTGGTGGATCTTGATGGAAACGTGATTGGCATCAACACCCTAATATTTGCTGCACCTGGTGCCGGAATAGGCTTTTCAATTCCTTCAAATATGGCAAAACGAGTTTCTACTCAGATTACTGAAACAGGTTCAGTGGAAAGACCTTACATTGGAATTACAATGGCTCCGGTAACACCAGAACTTGCCGAACACTTCGGGCTGCCGGACAAAAAAGGAACCGTGATCATGGAAATCAATCCGGATACACCTGCCGCAAAAGCAGGTCTGAAACAGATGGATATCATCAAATCAATTGATGGAAAGGAATTGAATAATTCAAACGAAGTTCAGAAATATGTGCTCAGCAAAGCCGTCGGTGTTCAGATAAAGGTCAAGATTCTCAGAAATGGCTCTGAAAAAGAGATTCCAGTTAAACTTGAAAAGATGCCAAAGAGCTTTGGCTTAAGAGACTCTGATGATATTGAAGAATCAGCAGCAGAAACACCTGAAGGCGACGAATCAGCAAATTCCCCAAAAAAACTTGGATTTTCATTTAAGCCTCTTACACCAGAGATGAAGAAGAAACTCAGAATAGATGAAGAGAAAAACGGTCTGCTGGTAACTGAAGTTGAATCAGGATCTCCTGCTGAAAAAGGCGGTCTGCTTGAGCAGGACGTAATTACACAGGTGAATGGCGAAACTGTTAAAGACGAGGAATCGCTCAAAAATGCACTGAATTCAGGCGATTCAAAAAAGAAAAGCTCTGTTTTTGTTGTAATACGAGAAGGTTCTCCGCTGTTTATAGTAGTTCCCGAAAATAGCTGACAAACCCATCCCCCCTCGGTTTTAATATCTTAACTCTCTCTGTACAAGAGAGAGTTTTTTTATTTGTCAATGAATCCTCACCCTTCACCTCCAAATGCGTTAACTTAAGGGTAGTCATCCCGAACGAATGTGAGATAAACGCGAGATTTTGATGCTATTGATAAGGTTGTAATTCCTCCGAATTTTTGAGCTGATACTTTTGAAATTCAATTTTTCAGCTGATAATTGCCAATTGTTTGGCAATTCTCTTGAAATTTTATTGGAATACCAGCAAATTTTCCATTCAAAATCCGTTAATCTGAGGTTTTTAATGATTGGCATTGTTTTTGCTTTTACTAAAACATCTACATTTGAACAGGAGAAAAAAAATGAATTTAATCAATAAGAGTATTTCGATAGCTGTATTATGTGCAATGTGTTTTGGAGCCAATGCCTCATTTGCCAATAAGGGTTATTATGACGGCACAGGTAATATGACATCATGGGACAAAGCCTCTGTTTCAGATTCATGGCTCTGGAAAGACAGTTCCACCGGAAGTATGCCTGATAGTGGCGACACTGATGATGGGCCTGATGGAACCGGCGGCAACAGCGGAAGCAATGACGATGGTCCCGACAGCACAAATGACGGCGGCGGATGCGGCGGCTCAGGCAGCAGCTCCGGAAGCGGCTTCTCAGATCCAGACGGCAGCGGCGGCGGAACACTCTTTTAGTTTAGAGGGGGCACGCGCCCCCTCTCGACGGTCGAACAAGTTCGACCATCTCACTCCCCGCGGTCGAGCACTTTGTGCTCTCCGCTTGCGGCGGTCTTTGCGGCTAATAGTAATACTGTTTATCAAACGCTTTAATTAAACACTTATTGCGGTAGAGTGCTTTTGGCTCTCCGTTGTTAGCGGTTCTTGTGGCTAATAGTAATACTGTTTATCAAACGCAATATTGAGCACTTATTGCAATTGAGCATTTTGGACTCTTCGTTGTCGGCGATTAGTTCTGTTAATAGTAATACCGTTTACCAAACGCTTTAATTATACACTTATTGCGGTAGAGCGCTTTTGGCTCTCCGTTGTTAGCGATTCTTTCTGCTAATAGTAATACTGTTTATCAAACAAGATTATAAGATAAGAGAGAGGGAAACACACCTCTCTCTTGTTTTGTTTTCAGTGAGACGATTTGATTTTTATTCCTGAAATTTCGACAAGTTTTTCCAATTGAAGGTTGTCCTGCACGGCCTTTTCAACATTTCTGACAAATGGATATGAGCCAAGCAGAATTGCACCTTTAACCAATCCTTTTTCTGTGGTAATTTTTGCGTATTTTCCTTCTTCGGGTGAATCTTCGATTATATGCGAAACAAAATCATTTTTTCCTGACAATTGATTTTCAAGATCCGCTTCGCCAACGCTTAGAAGATCTATGCCAGTAATTTTCAGTCTGAAGCTTTCAGAGGGCAATTTAAATGGTAAATCCTTTCCGGCAATATGGTTCCCTGCCCTGATTCCCCAAAATCTTGCTGCAATCCATGTTCCCCAGGTCTTTCCATTAAACTGAACGTTATCTCCAGCAGAATAAATATCTTTCACGCTGGTTTGTGCATTTTCATCCACAGTGATTCCACGCTCAATACGGATGTCAGTTCCGCTTAGCAACTCTCTGCGCGGAGACACACCTGTCGAAAGAAGCAGAAAATCCCCTGAAACTTTATCAGATTCGGCAAGATGGACATATAAGCCTCTTTCAGCACGGGATATTTCGTTTATTTCAGCTCCGAGAGAAAATACAAATCCTTTTTCCTCGAGGCATTTCTTCAGAATCGAAGCTCCTCTTTCATCAAGCTGCCGTGGCATCAACCTGGGTGCACACTCAAGTATTTCAGCTTTAAGTCCAAGTTTTATTATATGATATGCTGCTTCAAGACCGAGAACGCCACCTCCAATACAAACAAACTTATGCTTTCCCTTTGCTGCATTAAAGATCTTGTCCGCATCAGAAGCGTCCCTTAAAGCAAAACAGTCGTTTATTTCACTCAAACCCTTAATTTTGGGAATGTTCACCTGACATCCTGTCGCAATAACAAGTTTGTCATATACAATTTTTTCTCCGTCTGAAAAAAGAACACTTTTATTCCCAACATCAATTTTTACAGCCTTTTTGTTGAGAAGCAATTCAATATTCTTCTGAGAATGTTTTGCGGAATCGGTCATTATAATTTTTTCGAAGGTAGTTTCTCCGTTCAGAAGCTCAGGCAGACGCGGTCGAAAATACACCGGATGGGGCTCTTCCGATGTCAGAATTATCCTGCCAGCAAATCCTGAATCTCGAGCTGTAAAAGCTGCTGTAGTACCTGCAATTCCATTCCCCAGAATCAAAACAAGTTTTTCCTGTGTCATAGTTTTCTCCGGATTATTTTTTCATACTTTCAACAGACGTTTGCATAGATCACTCATTTTCATAACGAAACGCGTTTGAATATTCTCAATATTTTGTGGATAATAACAATTTGCCTTATAAGAAAGCAATAAGATTGACAGAATTCCTTTTAATAAGTAGACTTATTGTATTATGCTCCTGAATACAAATGTTAACAAGCCAGACATACAATTTTTATCATAATTGGTTACACGTTTGTTGAATATTTGTTTGATTAATGCGGAATTTGCTAATTTGGAGTCTCAAGTGAAAAAGCATATTTTTCAAATGATTATCATAGTTTTTTTTTCTTTTGCAATGGTTGTTTTTGCTGAATCGCCATTTGTTGAAGAAACTATGTCTCCTTCAATTATTAACCCTTCCAGCTCCGGATCTTTTGCTTCTGCCTGTGTAAGTGTGAAGGAAACAAGCTTTCACTCTGTTCTGTGTGATTCAGAGGAACAATTACGTGCAAAGATAGAAAATGAATTTGATCTAAGACTTCTTGATGGTATTGATGGCACAAAATGGACAAAGGAAGCGCTTGAATATACATATCAGGTTTTATCTTCTCTTCCGAAATATTTTACAATATGGCCTGAATTACTTATTAGAGAAGGCCGTTCAACCCAGGGTCCGCTTGTTGGAGGGCGCGCTGAGTTTAAAACTCTTACCTGGTCTGATGGAAGAATAGAAAACAAGGACGTTTTTATTTATCTCTACAATATTTCACTGAGAGACCCTATCACATTCAAGCAAACTCTTGTACACGAGTTCGCGCACTGTTATTTCATGGCTCATCAAAAGCTTGAAACAGAGTGGCAAAACTTATTCTGGAAAAAAGGGATGCCCGAACCTCCATCAGTAAGCGACTACGGAAACTCCAATCTCTATGAAGACATGGCAGAATCCGTTGCCAGATTCGTATCAGAGCCAGAAATTCTTCGAGTATTAAACCCTCTGAGATACCAGTTCATCAAAGAAAAAGTTTTCAATCGGTAAAAGACTCTTTTCGAAAGGGGGTCGTGCATAACTCTACCTCAAACAAGTTCTTCCGGCGATTTTCGTAAGCCGAATAACAGAGCTATTCAATTACCGGATTTCTTTTTGAAATGTAGTCAACTGCCTTTGTAATGAGCTCTTTTTCTTCCTGGTCATTGGTAATGTGCTGATATTTCTTCAATATTTCGATATTCTCCTGAAGTCCCTGCTGTGCCATAGCCTTTATTGCATTTTTTCGGACGAACGGATCAACATCATATAGCAATTTTTCAAGTAGCTTTGTCGATTCTGAATTTTTAATGTCTTTTAAAAGAAAAATAGAAGAATCCCGCATGTTGACACGCTTGTCGTCAACCATACTTTTGATTTCTTCAAAAATAGAATTAAAGCCAAAGCTTTTCAGGGCTTTTATTGCATTTGCTCTGATTCTATTGTCTGAATCATTCAGAAAACCTGTCAGAACTGGAATAACGGATGGATCACTGTTAAACTCCATTCCCTCAATAAGATTTGCTTTGACCCTCTGAACCGGATGTCCAATGAAGCCAACAAGAACCGGAGTTAGCTTCTGCAACTTCATTGTTCCAAGCTTTCTAAGGACATATTGCAAAGTATTGAGTGAAATTGGAGAATTCAAATAGGCTGCCCACGCAGGAATGTCTTCTTCTCTGGAATTTGCAATTAAAAGATCAACTTTCGCCAAATCCGGAGATGCTCCCAGAACTGAAATATCTGCTGCAACATCTGAATTGCATGAGTTTAAATCATTTTTCACAGGTTCTTTATTAGTTTCAACCGCTTTATTCATTTCAATAATTCTGGTAAGTTCAGATGATTTCGATTTCGTAGTTTCGCGTGAAACATCAGGTAAAACAGTTGGCCCCTCATGATCTTCGGGGAATTTCAGATCAGGGAAAACTAGCGCCGAAGCTTGTTTCAGTTGAGAACTCTGAGAATCAGCCTGCACTTGTGCAATTGTCTTAATATCTTTTTTTATTGAGCTGAGAGATTTACTGTCTTCATCTTCCCTGTCTTCAGGTTTTTGCGAAGCCTTATCCACTACTGCTGAAGGTGCTGCGGTGGCTTCCAAAGATGGTAATCCAGCAGAAGAACTAAGATCAGATAAATCGAAAAGAGCTATTTTAGCCTCGACAGTCGGTTTCTCCCAGACTTTCACGTTGTCGTCAACGGCTTCTTTCTTATCAAGTTCTGAAGTAATTTTTGAAAGCTCTGCAAAAAAGCTGTTGTTTTGACCCATATTCTTATACCTCTCTATTTTCTGAATTATCTCCTCAGAAACTTCCGGCGCTGGTGAATAATCATCCAGGTCTTTGAAAAGATTTTCTGATAAAGGTTCATCACTTTTTGTGGAAATCTTTGAAACATCCAAACTATTATCTGATGTAATTTCAGAATCAATTTTTTCCTCAGCGGTTGAATCTTCAGAAAAAACCAATCCCGCAGACAGCGTAACTGGCTCAGGTTCTGGATTTTGCATTGTTTCTGTTTCTGTCTCTGTTTCTGTTTCTGTTTCTGTTTCTGTTTCGGACTCTGCCTCTGACACCTGCTCTGGTTCTTTTCTGAAATCTTCTTGAGAATCAGACAAAAGTTTCGCATCGCCAGAAATATCAGAATTATCAGACTCAGATTTAATCAATGCAACACCAGGCGCAGAGGCTTCAGATGGAATTAATTTTTCAGAAGCTAGTTGAGAATCAGGTAAAACAAAGGAGGCAGAATCTTCAGGGTTAGATTCTATTGATTCCGGTATCATGATATTCAGAATCTTTTCCTTTATTCCCTCTGATTTTGACGCAATTTCTCTGACATGATCTCTGATTTTTTGTGCTTTATATCTTATAGAAGCATCTTCTTCGCGAATAACAGGCTCAAGCAAATCAAACAATTGAGATTTCTGTCTGTCGTTTAGAAACCTCATTTCGCCAACTGATGCGAGTGCATCCATAGTTTTTTCACGATCCATTGCCTGTAAACTCTGTTTAACCTGCGAAATTACATTATCAATTTCTGTTTCCAGCTTCTCAAGAGCTTGTAAAGCCTGAAATCGACGTCCTGACTGCCTGGCTTCGATCAGAAAATTTACGCTCCCGTCAATCAGCCCGCAGGCAAGTTTGACTGTAAAAATACGTTCACCAAGTTCATCAGAACCATTGAATCTATAAGCTTTTTCCATTAATTCAAGACCATCACGCCCAACCTGAGTCGGACTTATGCTTCCAAAAGCCTCTCCAAGAAAGAGAATACAATCTTTATCTTCTGGAAAAGCAGCAACATAAAGCTTCAGAACCTTTACGGCTTCTGCATTGATCAATTTATTTCTGATTATTAGCTTTCCGACTTTTTCTATAGTTTGCCTGTTATTACTCTCTGAAAGAGCAAAGTCAATAAGCTGATTCAACTGTCCGAGGTCAGGCTTTGCAAGAGACAGTAAATGCTGCCCACCTTCTTTCAGAATAACAGGATTCCCGGGAGAACTTTCAGAAAGAATGTCTGAATATCTCCGGGCTTTCTGAATCTCACCTGACCTGAACGCTGCCGTAACAAGAGCCTCGAAAAATTTCACTTTTTCAGAATCTCTTACAGTGCCAAAACGGGCTTCAAGCCTGTTCAAAGCAAACTTCGGAAATCTGGGAGCAAGCCATGACATTACGAACCACACAAATTCCTCATACCAGACAAAAAAAACCGGAATCATCCTTCCAAGAAAATAGAAAAAGATCAACCCCAGAACTGGAATAAACTTCCAGCCATGTTCCTGAAGCCAGAGAATTCTTTTATATTCTGAAAGAATCGGGTTCGCCGCATCTATTTCAGCAGCTGATTTATACAGCTCGGCTGCTTCTTTGTACTGCATTTTGTCCATGGCTATTTTTAGCCTGAGAAATCTTACCCAGAAACTTTTTGGGAAGATACTTTCAAGTTTTTTTGCTGATTCAAGCAGTTCGTGTTCTTCTTTAATTCCCTGATATGACTCGCACATCAGCTTCATTTCCCAGTATTTGGCAAGGCGTTCTGGCGATTCAGACAAAAATGGATTTCTATTAAGAATTTTCAGAAGTTTCTTCCAGTCGTTTTCTTTAAAAACCTTCTGGGCCTCGTTCCATCGCTCATTTATCAAAAGACGGGACCCCAGAATTTCTGATTCAACCACGCCCATTCTTAAACGCTGCTCAGAGGTGCTAACACCTTCTATATCGAGCTCTTTCAGAATTTTAAGAATTTCAGACAGATTTTCAGTCTTTTCAGCACGCTGAAGCTGAAGGTTTAAATCGCGCTTCATCATTGTAAGTCGGTCAATCCCGGATTTACCGCTGGTTTTCTGTTCTCCGCGCCTCTCTTCTGCGCGTCTGATATATTCTTTTGCAGTAAAATTCTCAGGATCAATCTTCAGAACGCTCTGGGAAATGCTTATTGCTCCAGAAATATTTCCAGATCTCAATGAAACGTATGCTTCATGCAACAGTTTTTTCAGCTGTTTCGCCTGTTCAAGGCGAATTGCATATTTCTGCAGAGGAGCCTTCGGATCAAGCCGCTTCAGGCTCTGCATAAGTTTTTCTGCTTCTTCCAGACTTCCGTATTCAATCAGAAATTTTATTCTTTCAGCAAATTCCTGGCGTCTTTTAAGTAATTTTTCATGAGAAAAATTTGCATTGGAAATAGTTACCTTATCTGCATCTGGAAAGCATGCAAGAATCTCGAGAATCTGAAATTCCTGAAGTTCCATACCATAATTGTTATAAAGTTTTTGAAGAGCTTCCAGTGTTTTTTTATTTACCTGTTGAGGCTCCTTAATCAGATTGTCTCCGTGTTTCAGAAGAAAGGCATCCGCTTCTGAAAGAATAAGTGAATCGTTGGCTTTCTGAATTATCAGCTCCTCAATAACCTTCTGCCATCTGCCAGGAGAATCTGGTTCAATGTCACGTGATTCTGCAAGCAGCAAAAGAATTTTTTTATTAATTTCAGAGTCCGTATTAGAGCTGTTCAACTCCTTCAATCTCAAAGTTCTTGAAAAAAGGATGTCAGCAGCGATCTGTCTTGTTTGAGATGATGAATCAGGATTCAGAATAATTCTGATTTTTTCAATAGCTTTATCTTCCTGATTTTCATCAAGAAGCTTCTGTACTGGTGCAAATTCATGAGCAACTGTTTCAGCAGGAACTTTTTCAGTCGTTTTCTCCGGCGGCTGCTCAGGTTCTTTTTTTTCTGGCAGAACCGGTTTTTTGTCATCAGAAGCTATCTTTTTTTCAGAAACCGGTTTTGTTTTATCTTTCTTTTTAGCTGCCTTAAGAACATCAGGCAAAAAAAGACAAGATATTACGAGAAAAATTATAAAAATTTTATCACTTTTCATTTAAAGGCGTAGTAAATCCATTGTTAGAATATGAATCTCTCAACACAGACAGCTTTATCTGCATCAAAAAATACATTCGCAAAGATGATACCATACAGCGAAACAAAAAGCATCAACTCTGCTCTGAAAAATTCTCGCGAGAGTAAAGACATGAAAAGAAAAGCAAAAGGACTCTCTGCTGCCTGACGCTGCAAGAGAGCCATTGAAATAGACTTTTTATTCAAATTGCTGGATATTACGGGCCGTATCTGCCTTGCTGTACCTGATTTTCACCAGCGGTCAGACAAGGCGAATCTGAGGCGTATCCTGCTGCGACGGTCTGAAGGTGATAATCATAAGGCATACCGCCGAGAAACAGCGGGTCACTTGCTATATTTCCCGGCCCGGTCGCAACTGTGAGACCATTTGTCGGAATTGCAAATCCAAAAATGTCATTGTAGGAAATTGTTGGAGTTGCGGTTGTCGCAGTCTGATTGATACCGTATAACCCCTGACCATTACCGATATATGAAATGATATTGTTTTTTATCACCGGAGTTCCGAAAGGAACCTCAAGTCCGACAAGACAGTCAACTGTGTTGTGTTCAAAGGAATCAGCGCCGAGAAGTGCGGCACCAACCTGATTGTCAATAAACAGATTGTTTCTAATGTTTGAATTAGCAGAAACAAGACCGATATCGCAATCCCGAACAACATTATACCTCGGGTTCAAAGCCGTTGACAACCCGATGTCCAGGCCGACCACACAAAGACCGAATTCAGAGTTTTCTATCGCCGGTGCAGAACCTTCACTTCTTACACCTGTGTCAGCAAACAGCAAAGTAATGTATTTAAGCTGATTTTCAGGCTCGATAGTTGAGAGAAATTTTAAACCGCCCCAGCAGCCTTTTTTGGGAAAAGTTTCAGCCGAAGTGAATATAATACGGTTCTCAGGATTTCCAACAGCCATAAGAGCACCCTGAACAATAAGTTCAGACATTGTTGCACCATTTGAATCGGGAAGAGAATCTTTTGTACTGAATTTAACTTCCACGCCCGGTTCAACAGTGAGTATTGCTCCACCGCGCACTCTTAAGTCTCCCTGAAGAATATATGGACTTTCAACTGCTTTCCATACACGGTTTTCAGCAAGACTTCCCGGCGTCACAATTGAAAGCGTATTTGTTGGAGCACTTTCATTCATTGCAATATCGACAGCCTTAAGGTAATAATAGTATTTCCATCCTATTTTCAAACCGCCGTCTGTATAAGTTGTAAAGGTTGCCACTGTTCCGGAAGCATCTGCCGCCAGAGGTATCGGGTCGGCATTAACCCTCGCAAACGGCCCACTTCTGGAATCAGAGCGATAAAGATTGTAACCCTTTAAATCGGAATCAGTAGCAATAAAACTTCGCCATGTGGCTTTTACACGTTCCATTTCGGATGGCGCACTCAAAGCAAAATCAAGCGGAACCTCAGGTGGAGCGCCGCCAGGAGTACTGAACTGATATTCAGAAGAAACTCCCTCGTTGGCGAAATAATCTCTTGAACGCACTCTGAAATGCCATATAACATTGGGAATCAGATGTGAAAGAGTTGCAACATGGTCAAAAACCAGCGCCGAATCGGTATACTTCATTGTAAAAGTTCCAAGCCCGATCGGCCCGGTAGCGTAGTCTATTACTGAATCAGCGGGCTCATCTGTTTTCCAGGTTATTACTGAATATGTTTCAGCAACCGCTGCAACTGAGACATCTGAAATGATTGGTGGAAGCTGATCTACAGTTGTAAATGTAATATCTGTATTTTCAAGAGTTGCACCACGCGGAATTTCAACATTCACGATGACAGATCTGCCGTTCCATGTAGCAACTACGCGCTTTGCACCGGGCTCTACGCTGCCAATATAGTATCTTCCAAGCTCGTCAGTCAGTACAATGTGATCTGCGCCGTATATTTCTACTTTTGCTCCCTGCAGAATATGACCGTTTGAATCGAAGACTTTCCCGCTTACAGCACCAAGTTTCGGGGCAGAAGAATTCAAACATCCGGTAAATCCAAATAAAGCCCCGGCAAGCGCCAGCAGCATAATAAACCTTATTTCCATACTTTGATTATGTTTTTTCATCACTTGTACCATTTCCAAATGTTATTGAGACCTTCACCCCAACCCTCTCCCACGGAGATTCCGGGTAGATGGAGCCCGAGAGATGAGCTGGAGAAAAGTAATAAACAGATGCTCATTTATTCAGGAAATCGACGACATTGTTAATTTGTTCAATCGTCGTTGACTGCCAGTTTGGATTCAATTCCTTTGCATAATCAAGCTGAATGGTTGCATCATCGCTCCTTCCGATTCCGGCAAACGCAAAAGCAAGAAGAGCATGACATTCTGCATCGCTTACTCCGGTAGCTCTCGAAGTGGTATAATGAAAGTGCGGATTTTCTCCTCCGAGTTTCGTGTAGAGCAAATCAACGGCGTTTTCCAGATCGCTTTTCGAACCCATCTGAATATAAGCAGCAGCCATACCAACTTTTGCATCGTTTGAGCCATCAACAGCTTTTGCAAACCATTCCATGCCATCTTTCAGACTTCCTATCCGACCGCGTGCCCACCCGAGACCCGAATTCGCCTCGCAGGCTTCCTGAGCTGTCGGATTATCTGCAAGAACCTGATTAAAAAGCGCTATTGCACTCTGATACTGACCTTTTGAAATGAGGTCCCAGCCTTCATCATTGAAAGAATTTGCCCTGACAATTGTTGTGCCGCTGGTCTGTGGATACTGGTTTCCACCTTCGCCGGCAACACCTCCACCGCACCCGCTCAGCATCATCATTACCGGAATAAAAATGAGAACAAATAGCCCTTTTTTCTGCACTTTTTTCTGTTTTCTCTGCATTTTGTCTGTCTCCATAAAACTATCTCAAAACTGCCAGTTTTCCACGACTTTTTATTTTCTGACCATTTTTGATGGCTTCAATTTTATAAAGATAAACTCCATTTGCCACCTTCTTACCATCGTCATTTCTCAAGTCCCACTTGAGTTTCCCTGACGAGAGTTTGTCGAAGTCAAAAGTATCAAAGGAAGTTACCTGTTGTCCGGCTGTATCATAGATTTTCAGCCTGATTTCTTCTGCTTTCTGTCCAAAGTTGTATGCAAAATATATCGCATCACCTCTCGCCGGGTTCGGATAAGCCTTCAGATCTTCAATAGCAAACGGTCCGGGTGCTACAAAGGTAATTGATGTAACAATCTGGTTTCCTGCTTTATCGCTTGCAGAGATTTCCAGAACATGATCTCCCTTTGGAAGTGTTTTACGAGGCACATATCTGAAGCTTCCATCTTCTTCTACGGTAACATCAGTAACCTGATTTCCGTCAATGCTGATCTTAACCGATTCAAGAAGCAACCCTGCGCCTTTATCAGAAATCTTACCTTCGATTGTGAAATCGGCATCTTCAAGGCGCTCACCATTAGAAGGAAATATCGAAGCCATTACCGGAGCTTTGAGATCTGCCATCAATGCGAGCTTTCCGAGCCCATCAAGTTCAGCTGATATTTTGTTTCCTTTAACGATACTCTTGCAGTGAGTCCACCCACCAGAAGAATATCGATAGATTCCAACTTTCTCAGGATCAATATTTATTCCCGATGGAATCTCGTAATTGGTGCTATAACGCATTTTCCTTGAGACTTTAAGAGAAGATGGTCCAAATTCTTCAAGTTTTTTAATTTCAATCAGTTCTTCCTTAGAAAGTTCTGATGAATCTTTAATCGCAGAAGCACGCTTTACCGACGCTTTCTTTGATACCATCGGATTTTCTTCTTCACTTCCCGTTCCCGGAAGCATGTAAATAGAAGCCTTTTTCCTGAATGTTCCCGAACCGATAAGTAATTCACTGGCTGCATCTTCAGAAACCCATCTGATGCTTGATTCCTGATCTACTCCGGCAACGTTGAATTCAACAGAACCTCTGCCGGTCATACCATAAATATCGCTTCCGCTGATATCAATGAAAGCCTTACCAGAACGTTCTGGATCAATTCGATAGCCGCCGGTATAAAACTTTTCTTTCAAAAAGTTCATTACCACTGGCACCTTTTCTGCTCCCTGTGTAACTGAACACGTTGGAGGAGCCTGAAGCGCTTCGCTTGATCTTGTAACAATCATTATTTCGAATTCATGTGCCGGGTTGGAAAACAATTTTGTTTCAAACGCTGGACCGGTGTTGATAACAACCGTACTGGACGTATCGTTTTCCATCTGGTTTGTGGCGAGATCCTTGGCATTTGTCACCTGAAGCACAGCCAGTCCATCGTATAGCGCACTCGTATCTTTCGGAATTACTGTTGTACCTGTCCAGGTGTTGTCTTTGAACGAAACTGTCTCAATAAGCATAAGCTGCCCACCCGCAGATGTAAGTGAAACCGTCGGAATAACTGTTGTATCCATCGTTTCAGTGAATCTTACAGTAAATGTTACCATGCCAGTCGTAATCTTGTTGCCTGTCGATGGCGTCGGCTGCACTCCAAGAATCTTCGGCTTTACTGTGTCAGCAATAAAACGCATGGTCGGCGAGAAAGCGCTTATATTGAAACCATCATTACATACCTCAATTGCAGCAACTCTCCAGTAGAATGTTCCATCTTTCGCAACAGAAAAAGATGCTTCGGGAAGGTAAGTTACCTGGCCCAGAAGTCCTGAATATGTAGCATCGCCAGGCTGAATGAGATTATTGAGAACATTGTTGAAGTTTACATCGTCAGCAATCTGAAATAAATACTGATCGCCATCGGTTACTTTATTCCATTTGAATCGCTGCCCGCGATTATTTGTAATACTTTCATTCAGCGGAAGAATCGCAGTTGGTGCTTCTGGTGGTGTTCTGTCAACAGTAAATGTAACAACTGTTTCAACGCCGGAATCAGCAAACGCATTATCAGGGTTGGACATGTTGAAACCACGATCGTAGGCTCTTCCATAGAGTTTATGCGGCCCATCTGTCATTTCAGAAATATCCAGTTTATTATAAGTCCAACTGCCGATTTTTCCCATTGCAAAATCTGCCTGAATATAGGTTGCCTGATCTTTTGAAAACTCGACTTTTTGAACATAGATGTTTCTGTCGTCTCTTCCCCTGTCAGAAGCAGAACCGCCCAGATCAAGGGTTTTCCGGCAGTATTTTCCACTGGAAAGCGGCTTGGAAAAAGTCATTAAAGGTCTCATGTAATCCATGAAAATACGCCATGAATAAGATGCACTGTTGGGGTTAAGGCTGTTTACATTATCATCAATTTTAAGATTTGCCGTAATTGTTCCCCAGCCTGCAGCAGCAGGATCAGATACAGATATAGCGGGCATATTTATTTCCATCATGTTGTTTGAGGAAAACGCGCCAGGCATTATTTTACTCATAAATTCAACATTTGCAGTAAAAGACGCTGTGGAATATTTCAGTCCACTTCCTTCGGAATTCTGCCATGATGCATCTTTGGCAATTGCAGCACCCCTATAGGTAACCTGATCATTTGGAGCATCTGAAACGCCTGCTTTTATATTCGTCATAGCCAAACCGCACCACGATGATGACGCTGGTTCAGCATTAGTTACAACCGGAGCCTGTGTATCAAGGAAGAAGTGCGATTTAACAGTATTTCCAGTATTTCCGAAAGTGTCACGTGGTACAACAGTCAGGTTATATCTTCCATCAATGCTCTGATCAGCCGTATGAGTAGCAGTATTTCCGGTGAAATCCCAGATCAGGGCTGTTGTGGATGCGCCATTTATCTGAGCCCCGGTTTTCATTCCATTATAAGCCACGGCAATTGTTGAATTTATATAATCAGCCTCAGGGTCATCAATGAAGGCCCACAGCTGATCTAATGCTATTGCCGGATTAGTATTGTTGGCATAAGCTCCGGAAATCGGCTGGAAAGTGACTGTCGAAGGTCCGCCGTTATCAATTATAAATGTTCTTGTTGCAACAAGCGGCATGGCATTACCAGATTTATCCATCGGATTTACTGAAACGGTGTATGTTCCACTCAGTGTCAACTTCGGAAAAGTGAAATACATTGTATCAGTTCCGTTGTTTGTGTAATTCCCGGTAATATTTGTACCACTTTCTTCATGCATAAGTGTAAACAGCGACCTCGAAAAATCAATTCCCCAGCCGCTGGGATCTGAAAAAACTGCAATGAGCTTTGTCACAGAGGAAGCTATTACAGGCACTGTGGTGCCGGAATACATGTCGTTAATATCTTTAAGAATATCATTCAGACTCACGCGGTTTACTGTCGGCATATCACGGTCAACGGCGACAAGCCTGAAACCAGTCGGGTACATTGCTTCTTTATTTGGATTAGGCTCTGCTCTGTCTGCTGCTACTGCCCACAATTTGTAGTATCCTTCGGAAAGAGCCGATACATCCCAATAAGTCGTCCATGAAGCGTTAGCTCCATTGAAAATCGGAACAGTCTGCGATGAAATTGCTCCGCCTGCCTTATTCTGCCAGGCAATTTCGACATAACCGACTCCAGAGCCGGAATCGCTGGATGAACCTTTGATATTTACTGAAGTAACTCCGCTTGCCACTAATATTGGAGCCATTGAATCCATTACAGTAACGGGCGACTTTGTATCGATTCTGAAAGGATTTGAAACAGTATACGCAGCCATTACAGTTCCTGCAATGTCTTTTGCTGCGGAGATTTTCAGTTCTATTGCCATTCCGTCATAAGCGGCAGACTGTCCGCCTGGAATGGTAATAGTGCATGAAAACGTTCTCGATGCAACCCAGGAGCCATTATTACTTACCTGTATAATTCCATTCAGAGGCGTATAAGAAATTACAGGTTTTATCGAGGAATCCATTTCCTTTGAAAAATCGACCTGAATGCCATAGCTTCCGGCTGAAAGCCAGGTATCTCCAACAATTGGAAGAGGCTGGGTTGCAAGTTTTGGAGAACCAATCAAAACAGCAGCGATATTCGACCCTGCATTATCGCGAATGATTTTTATCGGAGCAGACGGATTAGATCTGTTTCCAGGAGGCCCGTTTGCTGAATCTTCTGTAATAACATAGAAAACGTTATCGCCATCAGCCAGGTTTACATTGAGAAAAGTAAACGTGCCGTCAAGATTGGCTGTAACAGAACCCATTTCTGTACCACTCATTGAATACAGACCAACTTTAACCGGAGGCGAATTTACTCCGTTATTCAACGGATCAAGAGCCGATGTTCCGGTTATGCTGATTTTATCTGACGACGTTGGACTTTGCGGCTGAACCAGGACGCCGCGGGTTGGCGAAGTCAGATCTACTTTTACTATGATTTCAGCAGATTCAGGAGATAAATTTCCGAGAGCATCTGTGCCTCTCACAGTGTATCTGTGTAAGCCTTCAGGGGCATTGGCTAGACTGGCGCTCCAGTCAGGGCCGTTTATTACACCATCAGCTACTTTTGCGCCATTCTCAAAAACCGAAATTGCTGTCATTCCGTTGGAAATTTTCCCTTTCAGAGAAAAGTTTTTCTGCTGAACCGGAGAAGCTGGTTCAGATATTATGACTGTTGTCGGCTGAGGTCCATTACCGTTTACACTGAAACCAATCTGACCGGTGCCGGAGTTTGCCGTTTCAAGAGGAAGGGTTGTATCTTTACAAACTGCCTTTATTGTATATCCGCCCGCAACAACAGTGGCTGGAAGTTGAAGGGTATATTTAAAATTCGTTTCAGTAGGCGTTCCATCCGGAGCTGGTGCAGCTCCCGCAATTTCAGGAGAAATAGAAATATCTGGTACTCCCTGAACGCCCTTGCTTGATTTTACCGTGAATTTCACCACGTTAAATCCAGCACTCGGAGAAAATGTAGAGCCATTATCAAGAGTAATTGTGATTACAGGCGCAGTAATATCAATTTCAATATTCTTGTCGGAAGTAGCTGATACCATCGGAATATTCGGAATAGCCGTTTCCAAGACATCAACTTTGAAACCTTTCTGTCCAGCACCCAATTTCGCCCCGGTAGTTACAAAGTCTGCCGAGTTGGTACTTGAAATAGCTGTTCCAAGTGAATTTGCCGCAGCCCCGGACAAAGCGAAAAAACTTGCAGAAAAAGGAGGTGTGCCCCCTGAAGTCCAGCTTGTGTTAAGCTTAACACTGACACCAGCATTATATTTTTTTCCAACGGTATCTGCAGGTTCAGTAATGGTGCACTTTAAACCCACAATAGGTGTTGTCGGCGTTATTGGTGGTACTGGAGGTGTAGTGACTATTTTAAATGGATTTGTAAGGGTATATGGACTCATTACAGTTCCAGCAGTGTCTTTCGCACCAGAAATTTTCAGCTCTTTTGCAATACCATCAAAAGTAGCAGATTGCCCCGATGGAATACTTATTGAAGCTAAAAAAGTTTTTGATGCTATCCAGGTACCAGTCGTGCTGACCTGCTCAGTTCCGTTCAAAGGAGTATAAGAAACCGATGGATTAACTGTTGCATCCATATCTTTGGAAAAATCAATCTGAATTCCATAGGAACCGGTGCCCAGAGGATTTGTTTCACTCAAAGGAAGAGGCTGAGTAGCAAGCTGCGAAGAACCAATGAGAACAGAACCGACACTTGGCGCGGTAGTATCGCGAACTACTTTTATCTGAGCTGACGGGTTTGATTTATTTCCCGGAGGACCATTAGCTGAATCTTCTGTAACAACATAGAAGAAATTATCGCCATCTACAATATCTACATCAGAGAATGAAAACGTTCCATCAACAGCTGCAGCAACTGTGGCGATTTCACTTCCGCCCATTTTGTACAAAGCAACTTTAACCGGTGGAGAATTGACACCGTTATTCACATTATCGACAGCAGAAGTTCCGGTTATATTAATCTTTGTGGCCGAAGTCGGGCTCTGCGGTTGTACAAGAACGCCAGCAGCAGGTGCAGTTACATCTACCTTTACGATAAATTCCGGCGATGGAGGAGATTCGTTACCGAGAGCATCGATGCCTTTTACAATGTATTTGTGCTCGCCCTCGTTCACATTAGGCACAAAAGCGTTCCAGTCACTCCCGCTTATAGTTCCCTGTGAAATCTCTGTGGCGCCTTCATAAACTGTAATTTTTGTCATTCCAGTGGTTATTTTCCCTTTCAGCGAAAAACTTTTCTGCTGAACTGGAGATGCTGGTTGGGAAACAGTAATAGTAGGTGTAAGGGAATTATCGCGAACGACTTTTATCTGAGTCGATGGATTTGATTTATTTCCCGGGGGACCGTTTGCTGAATCTTCTGTAATAACATAGAAAAAATTCTCACCTTCGACCAGACTTACATCGTTAAACGAAAAAGCTCCGTCGACAGTAGCAGTAACTGAGGCAATTTGACTTCCGCCCATTTTATAAAGACCAACTTTTACCGGAGGAGAATTAACACCGTTTTTCAGAGGATCAATAGCAGATGTTCCGTTCAGTTTAATCTTTGCTGCTGAGGTAGAACCAGTTGGTGCAACAAGAACGCCCTGATCGGGGGCGGAAGCATCTACCTTAACGGTGAATTCCGATGATGCCGGAGACAGGTTACCCAGAGCATCAAGACCTTTTACAGTGTATTTATGCTCGCCCTCGGTAGCTTTATCAACTGGAACGGTAGCGGTCCAGTCAGTCCCGGTAATTGTCCCCAGAACAATCTCGGTAGCTCCCTCGTAAACGGTAATTTTTGTCATTCCAGCAGTTGTTTTTCCTTTCAGGGAAAAACTTTTCTGCAAAACTGGAGAAGCTGGTTCAGAAACATTTATTGTGGGAGTTAGCGGACCTTCACTTTTAACGGTAAAAACTGCCTGTCCATTTCCAGAGTTTTCTGTACCGGAAGGAAGAGTCGTATCTCTGGCAACTGCTTTTATGGAATAATCGCTGGCAGTAACACCTGCGGGAAGCTGCAGATTATATTTGAAAGTCTTTTCGGTGGGTGTTCCATCTGGAGTAATTGTAACTCCGGTAATTGTCGGAGTAACCGTAACATCAGGACTTCCCTGAACATTCTTACTTGATTTTACGGTAAATTTGACTAAATTAAATCCGGGATTAGGTGAAAATACAGTTCCATTATCAAGTATAACTTCGACTGTGGGCGGAGTGAGGTCAACATCAACTGATTTGTCAGAATCTGCTGATTTCATAACCGCATTTTGAACAGCTGTTTCAATAACTTCAACTTTGAAATTTTTCAGACCGTTCCCTAAAGTTGAGGCAGTTACTGTAAATTCCTTTGATGTTGAAGACTGGTTAGATGTATCAAGCTTTGTTGAACCAGAATAAAAACTGATCGAAAAAGGAGGAGTAGCAACCGTTCCTCCTTCCCAACTCGCGTTGAGTCTAATAGTTTGACCGCCATTAAATTTCTTTCCAAGCGGATCTGCGGGATCAGAAACTAATAATTTCAGTCCCTGTATATCAGCTATCAGGTGCGCCTGACAACCCAGCAGAAACACCGCCAGAAAAATCAGCACACAAAACCATTGTCTCCTCATGTCTTTACTCCTGTTTTTCTTGAAAAACGAGCGAAAAAATATTTCTATTCGTTCATATTTCGACAAAAAAGAGCTAAAGCATGAAGGAAAAAATACACCCCCACGTTACCGCAGAAGGTAAAGATTACAAGATTTCAAGATTAAAGATTAAAAGCTGTCCGCAGATTACACAGATTACGCAGATTAAGTGACCAAAAGAATGAGAGATCTCCGAAAGGTCAAATTTAGTCGAAATGACAGCAATATTATTTATTAAGGAATTCTACGACATTGTTTATCTGGTCAATTGTTGTATTCTGCCAATTTGGATTCAATTCCTTTGCATAATCAAGCTGAATTGTCGCTTCATCGTTTTTTCCGATTCCAGCAAACGCAAAAGCTAGAAGAGCATGACATTCGGCATCGCTTACACCGGTAGGTCTTGAGGTGGTATAATGAAAGTGCGGATTTTCTCCACCTAGCTTTGTATAGAGCAAATCAACAGCTTTTTCGAGATCACTTTTTGAACCCAACTGAACATAAGCAGCAGCCAGTCCAACTTTTGCATCATTGGAACCATCAACTGCTTTTGCAAACCACTCCATACCGTCCTTCATAGTGCCTATTCGACCACGTGCCCATCCAAGCCCTGAGTTTGCCTCACAGGCTTCCTGGGCTGTCGGATTATCTGCCAGCACCTGATTAAAAGAGGTTATTGCACTTTGATACTGAGCTTTTGAAATCAGGTCCCAGCCCTTATCATTGAAAGAATTCGCCCTGATAATTGTCGTGCCGCTGGTTTGCGGATAGTCATTGCTGCCTTCGCCGGCAACACCACCACCACATCCGTTCAGCATCATTAACACCGGAACCAGAAAGACAAATATTAAGTTTTTCTTTTCCATTTTTTCTGTCTCCATAAGACTATCTCAAAACCGCCAGTTTTCCGCGGCTTTTGATCTTCTGCCCATTTTTGATGGCTTCAATTTTATAAAGATACACTCCGTTAGCAACTCTCTTTCCGTCATCGTTTCTTAAATCCCATTTAAGTTTTCCGGTCGAAAGCGCGTTAAAATCAAACGTCTCAAAGGAAGTGACTTCGTGTCCGGCTACATCATAGATTTTCAGCTTGATTTCCTCAGCTCTCTGCCCAAAATTGTATGCAAACCACATTGCATCGCCTCTTGCAGGATTTGGATAAGCTTTCAAATCTTCAATTGCAAACGGACCAGGCGCTACGAAGGTAATTGATGTAACAATCTGATTTCCAGCCTTGTCACTTGCAGTTATTTCAAGAACATGATCACCTTTTGGAAGTGTCTTTCTGGGCGCATATCTGAAAGTTCCGTCTTCTTCGACTGTAACATCAGAAACCTGATTCCCATCAATGCTTATCTTTACCGATTCAAGAAGCAAACCTGCACCTTTATCAGAAATCTTACCTTCAATTGTAAAATCGGCATCTTCAAGCCGTTCTCCCTGTGACGGGAAAATGGAAGCCATTACGGGTGCCTTGAGATCTGCCATTAACGAAAGCTTACCAAGCCCATCAAGTTCGGCAGAGACTTTGTTGCCTTTCATTTCGCTCTTGCAGTAAGTCCAGCCATTTGAAGAGTATCGATAAATTCCAACACGCTTTGGATCAATATTCATTTCCGCTGGAATCTCGTAATTTGTAGTAAAACGCATCTTTCTCGAGACTTTTACCGAGGAAGGCCCAAGTTCTTCGAGTGCTTTTAATTCAACCAGCTCTTCCTTTGAAAGTTCTGACAAATCTTTAACAGCAGATGCACGTTTTACAGAAGCTTTTTTCGATGCCAGCGGGTTAACAGCATCACTTCCTGTTTTGGGAAGCATGTAAATAGAAGCTTTGTTTCTGAATGTTCCCGAGCCAATAAGCAATTCGCTCGCTGCATCCTCAGAAATCCATCTTATACTTGTTTCCAGATCTACCCCGGCAACGTTGAATTCAACAGAACCTTTGCCAGTCATACCGTACAAATCGCTGCCGCTGATATCAATATAAGCCTTGCCAGAATGCTCTGGATCAATTCGATAGCCTCCGGTATAGAACTTTTCTTTCAGAAAGTTCATTACAACCGGCACCTTCTCTCCGCCCTGTGTAACAGAACATGTTGGAGGCGCCTGAAGAGCTTCGCTTGATCTTGTCACAATCATAATTTCATACTCATGAGCCGGATTTGAAAACAATTTTGTTTCAAAAGCAGGACCAGTATTGATTACAACTGTGTTTGTCGAATCATTTTCCATCTGGTTTGTGGCGAGATCCTTGGCGTTGGTTACCTGAATCACAGCCAATCCATCATACAATGCACTTGTATCTTTTGGAATTACGGTTGTGCCCGTCCAGGTATTATCTTTGAAAGTTACTGTCTCTATAAGCATGAGCTGACCGCCGGCTGATGTAATAGAAACCGTCGGAAGAATTGTTGTATCCATGGCTTCGCTGAACCGGACAGTAAATGTTACCATGCCGGTTGTGATCTTGTTGCCAGTCGATGGTGTCGGCTGCACTTCAAGAATTTTTGGCTTGACTGTATCGACTGTAAACCTCATTGTTGTTGAAAAACTGCTGATGTTATAACCATCATTGCAAAGTTCAACGGAAGCAACTCTCCAATAGAATGTTCCGTCTTTGGGCACAGAAAAAGATGCTTCAGGAAGATAAGTGACCTGACCGAGAAGACCAGTATAGCTGGCATCTCCGCTCTGTATAAGGTTATTGATAACATTATTAAAACTTGCATCATCAGCAACCTGAAACAGATACTGATCACCATCTGTTACTTTGTTCCATTTAAATCGCTGTCCACGATTGTTTGTAATACTGTCACTAAGTGGAATAATCGGAGTCGGTGGTGCTGGTGGAGTTCTATCGACAGTAAATGTAACAACTGTTTCAACACCGGCATCAGCATAAGCATTATCTGGGTTTGACATATTGTTGCCTCTGTCATAAGCCCTTCCATAGAACTTATGTGCACCGTCAGTCATTTCAGAAATATCCATTTTATAGGTCCAGCTGCCGATTTTTCCCATCGCAAAGTCTGCTGCATTGTAAGTTGTCTGGTCCTTGGAAACTTCAACCTTTTGAACGTAGAGATTACTTGTTGCAGCTCCTCTGTCGCTTGCAGAACCGCCAATATTGATACTATTCTTACAATATTTTCCGCTTGAAAGAGGTTTTGAAAAAGTCATTACAGGTCTCATGTAATCCATGAATAAATTCCACGTGTATGAAGCAGTGTTAGCTCTGAGACTGTTTACATTATCATCTAATTTGATATTTGCAGTAATTGTGCCCCATCCAGGTGGATTAGTATCTGCCACTGCTATAGCTGGCATGGTAATTTCCATCATGTTAGCAGAAGAAAACCCGCCAGGCAGAGTTTTACTGAGAAACTCAACATTTGCGCTGAATGATGCAGAAGACTGATTGATTCCGCTGCCATTTGAATTCTGCCATGATGCATCTTTGGCAACTGCTGCTCCGCCATAAGTAACATGATCCTTTGGAGCATCTGAAACACCGGCTTTTATTGTTCTCATCGACAAACCATTCCAGGATGAAGACGCTGGGTCAGCCTGGGTAACAACCGGAGCCCGTGTATCAAGGAAGAAGTGTGAATTTACTGCATTTCCACGATTTCCGAAAATATCCCATGGAACTACGGTAATGTTATATCTTCCATCGATGCTCTGATCGGAAGTATGAGTAGCAGAATCTCCGGTGAAATCCCAGACCAGGGCTGTCGTTGAGGCACTCTTTAATTGAAGTCCAGTGGTGTTTCCATTATAGACAACCTCTATTGTCGAACTTGAATAATCAGCCTCACGGTCATCAATAAAAGCCCAGACCTGATCTGTGGCAATTGCGGGATTGGTATTATTAGCATAAATGCCTGCAACAGGCTCAAAATTTACTCCCACGGGTCCGCCGTTGTCGATAACAAATGTTCTTGTTGCTACAAGTGGCATGGAATTTCCAGCTTTATCAAACGGATTCACTGATACTGTGTATGTTCCAGCCTGCGATAACTGCGGAAAAGTGAAAAACATTGTATCTGTTCCGTTGTTGGCATAATTTCCAGCGATATTTGTGCTGCTTCCTTGATGTACAAGTGTAAACACAGTTCTGGAAAAATCAATTCCCCAACCGCTGGTATCTGAGAAAACAGCGGTGAGCTTTGTCACAGACGAAGCAATAACTGGCACTGTCGTGCCGGTATACATGTCATTAATATCTTTAATAAGGTCATCAATACTCACGCGTGTTACTAAAGGCGCATCTCTGTCAACTGCAACAAGCCTGAATCCTGTTGGAATCATAGCTTCCCTGTTAGGATTTGGTTTGGAACGATCTGCAGCGATAGCCCACAATTTGTAATATCCGGCGGGAAGGGTAGAAACGTCCCAGGTAGCTGTCCAGGAAGCATTCGCGCCATTAAAAATCGGAACAGACTGTGAAGAAATTGTTCCGCCTGAATATAGCTGCCAGGCAATTTCAACATAACCAACACCAGAGCCGGCATCGCTTGAGGAACCCTTGATAGTAACTGAAGTAGCTCCACTTGCAACAAATAAAGTATCCATTGAATCCATTACAGTCACGGGCGGGTTAGTATCAATATTAAACGGAGTCGGGATAGTATGTGGAGCCATTACATTCCCTGCAATGTCTTTTGCAGCAGAAATTTTCAGTTCCGGTGCCAGACCATCGTAAACTGCAGATTGTCCGCCTGGAATGGTAATAATGCCCGAAAATGATCTTGATGCTATCCAGGAGCCGTTATTGCTTACCTGCTCAGTTCCATTCAAAGGTGTGTAGGAAATTGCAGTTTTAGACGAGGCGTCCATATCCTTCGTAAAATCAATCTTAACTCCGTAATTTCCTGCTGTCAGCCAGGTGTCTGCGCTTAAAGGAATTGGCTGAGATGCAAGTTGGGATGATCCGATCAAAACTGTTGCAACGGTTGAACCTGAATTGTCACGGAAAACTCTTATAGGCACAGAAGGTGTCGATCTGTTTCCCGGAGGACCATTAGCAGAATCTTCTGTAACTACATAAAACAGGTTATCACCATCAGAGAGATTCACATTCAGAAAGGTAAACGATCCATCGAGATTTGCTGAAACAGAACCAATCTCTGTCCCGTCCATAGCATACAGCCCAACTTTAACGGGTGGAGAATTTACTCCGTTGTTCAGTGCATCAACAGCAGATGTTCCAGATATGTTTATTTTTGCTGATGATGTCGGACTTTGCGGCTGTACAAGAACTCCGCGTGCAGGTGGAGTAATATCTACCTTTACGATGATTTCAGCAGAATCCGGGGAAACGTTCCCAAGAGCATCAGCACCCCTTGCAGTGTATCTGTGCTCACCCTCAGTAGTGCTGGCAACGGTGGCAGTCCAGTCAAGTCCGTTAATGACGGCATCTGATATCTTCGTAGCACCTTCGTGAAGTGAAAGTTTCACCATTCCATTAGTAATTTTCCCTTTCACCACAAAGTTTTTTTGCTGTATTGGAGAAACTGGTTCTGAAACGGTTACAGTCGGTGGTTGAGGACCATCGCTTTTTACAGTAAAACCTGTCTGTCCGCTTCCGGAGTTAGCTGTATCGAGAGGAAGAGTCGTATCTTTGCAGACTGCTCTTATTGAATAAGCACCTGCAACAACATTTGTTGGAAGCTGAAGAGTATATCTGAAAGTTGTTTCGGTAGGCGTTCCGTCGGGAGCAGGCGAAGCACCTGCAATTTCCGGAGAAATAGTAACATCAGGAACACCTTGAACATTTTTGCTTGATCTAACGGTGAATTTTACTACATTAAAACCAGTACCCGGGGAAAAGACAGAGCCGTTATCAAGAGAAACGGTAATTGCAGGTGGAATAAGGTCGATTTCGATATTCTTGTCAGAAGCTGCTGACAACATTGTGGCATTTGGTATTGAGGTCTCATAAACTTCTACTTTGAAGCCCTTCTGCCCAGCGCCCAATGATGAGCCAGTTGTGACAAAATCAGCGCTGTTTCCACTTGTAACGGTTGTTCCAAGTGCGTTTGACGCTGCCCCGGATGAGGAAAAAAAGCTCGCAGAAAAAGGAGGCGTAGCTACCCCTGCCCAACTGGCATTCAACTTAACACTTACACCAGAATTAAATTTCTTTCCGACGGTATCTGCTGGTTCGGTAATGGTACATTTTAAATTTTCAATACCCGCCAGAAGGTGAACCTGTAAACTCAACAGATACACCAAAAAAATCAGCACACGAAATATGCTACTTCTCCTCATGTCTTTACTCCTGCCTTTTCTTGAAAACCAAGCAAAAAAAGAATCCTATTCAGTTAGTATTTCGGCAAAAAGGCAGCAAAGCATGAAGAAAAAATCTTATCAGAAGAAAAGAACGATCTCACGCAGAGACGCAGAGGCGCGGAAAAAAACAGAGAAAAACAGATTCTACATTTTCAGAAGTGCCTATGCACGCATTGTTATCCAATAATTGTATCTGTTCTGCAACACTGTCACAATCTCTTCCTAATCCAAAAAATCTCATACATCAAATCTTGAATCTAAAATCCAAAATCAAGATCTTACAATCTTGATCTTGATCTTGAAAATCTGCGTAATCTGCGGAAAAAACTCTTGTCTTGTCTTTTTTACAACGAGTTATTGAAAAGATATAATTTTTTCTATTACAGAATCGCTGAAATCGTCTATGAGAAAAGTTGCTGCAGATAAATCCTGATTTCCCGATGTGGGATTTCTGAAACCGATGCATTTCATTCCTGCACCGATGGCACCCCTCAGGCCATTATTGGAATCTTCGATTACAAAACACTCAGACGGAGACAAATTGAGTTTTTTTGCCGCCAGAAGAAAAATATCTGGTGCGGGTTTTCCGTTTACAACTTCTTCTCCGCTGACTATTTCATGAAAATATTTTCTTAATCCGGTTTTATTCAAAACCAGATCAACATTCTTTCTGAATGACGATGAAGCGATGGATATCCGGTAATTCTGTTCTGAAAGCCTGTTCAGAAGTTTATCAATGCCCGTAAAATGTGGAAGGGAATCGAATGCCTGAACATATTTATTAAAAGAGTCATGTTCATTTGCTATAAGCCACTCAACAGTTTGTGGCAGCGAATACCTTTCTTTCAGGCGCCCCCACATGAGCGGTGCTGATATTCCAATAAATTCTGAATAGTCAAGTTTTGAAAAATCAACACCGCATGCAGTCAGAAATCTTCTGTTTACTTCAATATAGGCGGGCTCTGTATCAGCAAGCACGCCATCCATATCAAAAATAGCACCTTTAGACATTATTTTTTGCCTTCAATTGCTTTTTTAAGGGTTGGCATATCATAACGAAGACCCATTCCGGCAAATTTTCCTTCATCAAGAATCGGCCAGTAGCCCTGCACCATATTTGTCAGATTCCAGGTCTGAGAGGCATTTTTTGTTAGAAAAATAATGAACTTGCCTTCAGTTCTTATAACAGGATTATCTTCCATATTTTCAATTGTGGAAAAAACAGCTTCATAGCCTGGTTTTTCGCTGCCTTTCAATACTTCTTCAATAATAATTGTATTTTCGAGCATCTGAAAACCTTCAGGAGTTGCAGAAGCTTTCTTTGTTTCTTTCAGCTTTGCAATTGCAATAAGATCGGACATTCCAGCCAGTTCGTCAATTGGAAGAGTTTGAATCATTGCGCTTCCCCCCGAGACAAGAAGTAAGACCATCAGAATCGATATAAACACGTTTTTCAGCATAAAAGAAAACTCCCTTCCAAAAATTAATTTTACCAATTAGACACTCGGTTCATCACGTTTTCCCCACGAATTAACTTGAATTATACCGCAGCCAGACTTGCACTTTCAACTTTCAAAGTATAATACAAGTTCTTTCTCATATTCAACGTATTTTTTCTTATGCAGATTTAGTTAAGTTCTGAATGCCGAAAAAAAATCAGGCGCCCATTTGAGCACCTGATTTTTTTTAAGTCAGTTCAACAAAACTGAACTGGGTTATTAGATTTTTCTGACGATCAGAAACCGTTTGCAGCAGCCAGTCTTTGAGTTGTAGAAAGCGCACGCTGGTGAGATGCAAGATTGCTTCTTGCAGCTGAAACTGCGCTGTCGTTTTCGATATACGCATCTTTTTTGCTGAGATCGTATCTTCTGTAATTGCTCTGTGCATTCTGAAGCGCTGCACCCTCAATTGCTGTTCTTCTGGCAATGTAACCAGCCTGATCATATCTGAGTGAACTTAATTCTCTCTCAAGCCTTGAAACTTCTGCACGTGCCTGGGAAAGCTGATATTCATAAGAACCACCGGTTCCGCCTGAATACGGGTCTGTTCCACTAGAACCTGAATATGGGTCTGTCCCGGCATTATATGGATCTGTGCTTGAACCGCTGTTTGAAGGCTTGCTTGATCCGCCGTATGGATCTGTAGAGGAGCCACCGGTTGAAGGCTTGGTCGAGCCGCCGTATGGATCAGTTGAGGAACCACCAGTTGAAGGCTTGGTTGAACCACCGTATGGATCAGTTCCACCAGTGCTGGGAGGTGTCACAGGAGGATGACTCTGAAGATAAGAAAGTCTTGAACGTGCTGAGCTGAGTCTTGACTCAACGGAACGAACTTCTTCGTTGTACTGAACACGAGCTCTTATCATAGCATTGTCGTAATTGCGTTCTGCTGACACAAGAGAAATTCTTGCATTTTCGCGTTCCCTGTTGAATCGGCTGTCAGCGGCGATTCGTGCGTTATTAATATCCTGGTTATCTTTGTTTACTGCAGCCTGGTATCCGGCGACAATCTGTCTGGAGCCTTCAGCACCATTTCCAGCTGCTTTCAACTCACAAGCGCGTTTGTAATCAGCTGCGGCAGCTGCTGCTGCAGAGGTATTTCCAGCATTTATGAATGCTTTCCGCAGGTAAATATCGCTGATTTGAGGTGCAAGGGCTGGCTGACTGGTGAGAATACCCCATTCGTCGATCTTTCTTAGAGCAGCCTGCTCTTCGGTTGAGTTGTTGAAACTCTGCAAGACTTCCATAAGTTTTGCTGCGGCTTCAGCATCTTTACCCTGAGCGTGTCTGCAATCTGCCACCTTAAGAACCGAGGTTTCAGTCTGTGGACTGACAGCTGAATACATTGCAATAGCTGAATCATAAGATTGCAGTGCCTGATAACAATCGCCTGCGTTAATTCTGGTCGCGTTATCATTAATTCCCTGAAGTTTATAGTAAGCAAGTGCCTGAGCATAATCACCCTTGTTCTGATAGCTCACTGCAAGCGCGTTAAGCTTACTGACAGCCTGCTGTTTCGCCTGGGCAATAGCACTCATCTTATTTGGAATAAGGGTATTGTTGATTTCTTCCATTCTGGCCTTAATTCTGTTCTTGCCACTGAAATCAAAAGCGCCCTTCTGTGGAAGCTCAACAATCAGTTTGTCAAGTTCAAATTCCCATGCAAGAATGGCTTTTTCATCTTCGGCTGCTCTTTTTTCAAGAGCTACTGCTTCAGCAAGGTCTGGCTCTGTTGGAATAGATTCGGGGGAAACGTCGGCAAGTTTTTTGCCTGAGTAGTAACCAATAATTGCAGTAACTACATAATCTTTACCCTCAAATTCGTAAGTAGCTTCCATCCATCTTTTCTTGTTGAAGAAGTTGCCTGATTCCTTCGGATTTTTCTGCTGTTTTGTCAACTTGCAGCCATGCTGCGAAAAGATTCTGTCAATAAGTCTTACGCGCTCATAATCACCGCCGGTTTCGTCTTTCAGAAAGACAGAACCTTTGATAATAGCATGTTTGATTACATGATTTCCGCCGTATTGGCCAGAAAGGGCATTGCCGGCAGAAACTTGAACAAGCAACTGATCAACCGACTGCGGGGAAATAGCATTTGGATCCTGTGTTGTTCCGGATGTGGCCGAAACCTGTTGGTTAAGATTTATTTTTGTGTTGTTCTCTTCGAATGGGCTCGGTGCTGCATTAATCGGAAGACCTCCGAGCAGAACAACCGAAGCAAGAACAATTACATACAAACGGCGCATAGTATTCCTCCTTGATTATTTTAAAAAATCAGTTCCTAATTACTTTGCATCGTGCAAATTATTGAATTTATTTTTTTCCTTGAGTGAAGAAAGACCTTTTTTAACTACTTCGAGGCGACCATCTTCTGGTGCAAGTTCGCGAACCGCAGCGTCAACATTTTCCATTTTTTCAACTGACATGAGGAATTTGTTTACACGGTTAACTTTTGCCTGGTCAATTTCGAAACCTGCGAATGGATCGTTCTTAGAGGCTGCGCCAATCTGAACTTTCTGTGTTGAATCAGCAGAACCTTCAACAGCTGCTTCACCATTGGAATCAGCCATATTCATTGAAGAAACTGAGAAATTGATATACTCGCCCATCATTCTGAGTCTGTCTTTTGATTTTGCAGAAAATTCAGAATAGGGGAAACGTCTTGCGCAATCATAATAGCATCTTTTGGCAGCAATGTAATCGTTCACAACTTCGAAAGTTCTTCCAAGAACAAAGATTGCATCAGCAATAAAAGCAGGATTACCATTGTCAAAATTTTTGAGGAACCAATTGAAATCTTTGATTGCTGCCCAGTGATCGTTAAGTCTGACATTGCAGAAGCCCACGAAATAACCGGCTTCCCTGCGAATACTGTCTGAAGTTGAATAATCCGTAGCAATTCTGTAATAAAGTCCTCTGGCACCATAGAAGTCACCACGATCTCTCATTGAGTTGGCCATCTGGAGATCACGATAGTCATGGAACGCCCACGCGGCACCACCCGCAATAAACGAAACAAGAAGAACGATTCCCAGTAATGATCTTACCTTCATTGGTCAAGACCTCCTGTAATAATTTATAAATAAATTTTACTATTTTGTTCTTTTCTACGAAGAAAAGATAAGTACCTAAATTGTAAGGATTTTTTTAAAACAGTCAAGAGGAAAAACAGATTATTTCTTAATCATCAGTAAAAACCTCTCAATATTTGGTAATACACTTCTTTTTCTCTGAATCAACGATATAAATTTCCATGGCGTTTCACAGTCACTTTACAATATACCAGAAAAAAAAGTAAAAGTTTAAATTTTTTTAAAAAATCATCGGGAAAAAAGCATTTTTATTCCCATAACAACCATAATTGTACCAAAAATTTTTCTCAGAACTGAATCACTGAGATGTACAGCAGTTCCAGCACCGAAATGACCTCCGATAAAAAAACCGATTGCCCCGAAAATTGCCACTGGAATAACTACATGACCCTCTTTATAATATTGCAGGGCTGCCAGCAGACCAATCGGTGGAAGCATCATCGCAACACTTGTACCTTGCGCCTGATGCTGAGTCATTCCAAATAGAAACATCAGCGTAGGAATAACAAAGACACCGCCTCCAAGGCCCATCAAACCGCTCATCCAGCCAATCGAAAAACCCCATATCAGATAGCCGATGTAATTCATATAATTTTACTTATTTCTTCCAGGGTTTTCTGCATTGCTCCCCTATTGGCTGAAAACACTGATTTGCCAGCCAACCCGATTTTTTGAGCAAAAGAATCATCTGAAATCAAACGGCATACATTCTTTTCGAATTCTTCTGAATTGGATACTGTCAGACAAGCACCCAAATCTTGAAGAGAAACGGCCAGATCATTGAAATTGCGGCTGAAAGGACCCATCATCAAAGGCTTTCCGAAGTAAAGAATTTCAAATGGGTTATGTCCACCAACTTCTCTGGAAAGTGTACCACCAATAAAAGCAAAATCAGCAAGCGAATAAATAGAAGCAAGTTCGCCAACTGTATTCAGAATCATTACCTGTCCGGCCCTGTCATCGCTTAATGAAGTCCGTAAAACACACATGATTCCATTTTCAGAAAATTTCCTGTACCAGATTTCCGCATTTTTAATTTCTCTTGGCGCAATAATTATCTTAAGACCATAATTTTGAATCAATCTGATTAATGACTGAAAAAGAATTTCCAATTCCATCGGATGCAGGGACCCAATCACCATTATTTTACTGTTTCCGACCCATCTTTTCATTTCATCAAGGACTGTATTATCTATTTTTATTTTAATATCAGCTTTTATGTTACCGCTTATGACAATCTTTGAAGGTGATGCACCCATGTTAATCAATCTTTTCCGATCCTCATCCCGTTGTACCATAAGCAATTGAAACGAGTCAAAAACATTTTCACCCAGTGATCGAAATGAAGAAAAAGCCTTTTCATGCTTCGTGCTTATTCTGCCATTTATAAGAAAAACAGGAATTCCACGGTGTTTGCACTGCCAGATAAACTCCGGCCAGAAATCAGTTTCTGAGATGAGCACCAAGCGTGGCTTCCAGTTGTTTAATGCTTTAGTTAAAAACGGAAAAAAATCCAGTGGAAGATATGCTGAAGCTGAAAAAAAATTCTTTTTCTTCGCAAGCTTAAGACAATCAGGGTGGGTCGAAGTAAAAGTCAGAATCAATTCTGGAAATCTTTCTTTCAGTGTCTCTGCAACGGAGAAGGAAACAAGACTTTCGCCAAGCGATACCGAGTGAAACCAGACAGTATTCCCAGAAAAGAGAACAGGTAAAAAACCCAGATAATTTTTCAATCCATCCCTGATTCTTCTTGAAAATCCTTTTATTATCGGAATAAGAAAAGCAGAAAAAATGAACAGACATCCAAAAACGGCCTGATAAACTACTCTGAACAATATTTTCTTCATAAGGTTCAGGGTTTAAAAGTTTTTCCTTCAATTACCCTGTAAAGCCTGTTGGTTACAAAAATATCCAGAAGCTCTTTAGACAGGAGACCATGATTCACCTCAGTGTACATTATATCAAGAGCTTTTTCAAGCGGAAGTGCTTTTTTATAGGGCCTGTCCTGAGCTGTAAGAGCATCAAAAATATCACATATAGTCATTAGCTTCGATTCAATCGGGATAGAAAGATTTTCGAGATGATTCGGATATCCCCTGCCATTAAGCTTTTCATGATGTGCATAAGCAATTTCAGGTATTCGCCCAAGGTTTTTTGTCCATGGAATTTTTGTAAGAAAATTAAACGTGTGAGTAACGTGTGATTCAATTTCGATTCTTTCGGCCTCTGAAAGAGAACCTTTTCTTATGGATAGTACGTGAGTTTCTCTTTCTGTAAGATAGTCTGTGGTCTGACCATCAAAATCTGAATATTTCATTTTTGCAATGTCAAGCAATCTGTTGAAATTACCTTCTTCAAGAACGGTCGGTTCGTTTGATCTGATAAGGAATTGAAGTATTTCATCAAGCTCGCTTTGCTTTTCAGAATATCTCAGATCAAGAATCGGCTGAATCAGTCTGAACTTTTCTACTCCATCTTTCAATGCGCAATCAAGGCAGTGATGATAATGATCTGCTTCAATACTCTTTCTTATGTATTTAAAACGGCTCTTCAACTGTTCCAGTTCAAGTGGAAAAAGTTTTCTTGCTTTTACGAGAATTTCCTCTCTTACTCCAACTTTTCCGAAATCGTGCAACAAAGAAGCATATCGTATTTGTACAAGATCATTTTTTTCAAAGTTAACTGATGCAAACGGGCCATCAGAAATGCGGTCAATTTTTTCTGCAAAAGCAACCGTAAGAAGAGCGACTCTTTCTGAGTGACCAAATGTTGTTGGGTCTCTTGATTCTATTGCAACAACCGATGCTTTGACAAAACCCTCAAAGAGATTTTTAATATCCTGATACAACCTTGAATTTTCAAGAGCGATTGACGCCTGAGAGGTCAGAGAGCTCAAAAGGTCAAGGTCTTTCCGGTTAAACGGAATAATGTTCTCTTCCCTCAAGGGCTCTCCACGCCTGTGAGTTTCAAAATCTTTTCTTTTATTAATAAGTTGAATTACACCTGTAATTTCGCCAACCTGATTTTTCATTGGTACAGCGAGCATTGATTTCGTTCTGTATCCGGTTTTTTCATCATAAGTTCTGTTAAATGTGAATGAAAAACTTGGAGGAATGAAATATGCGTCAAGAAGATTTATGGGCTCACCGCTTTGGGCCGCCTGCCCGGCAATGCTTTTTTCATTTATTGGAATCAGAAGATTTTCATTCACCTGCCAGTCTAGTGAGCTATTCTGAGACAACTTGAAGCGCAGATTATTCTCAGATTCCACCAGATAAAGGCTTCCGGCATCTGCACCGGCAATTTCACGGCTCTTCGAAAGAATGAGCTCCAGAAGGCGATTGTGATCTTTTTCAGAAGAAAGTGCTATTCCAATCTGGTATAGATCTTCGATCTGCTTTTGAGCTTTGGAAAGTTCCTTTTCGACTCTTTTTCTTCCAAAATCGGCCGCATTTTTTGTCAGTTCATCAATTGCTTCGATCAGTTTGTTGACATCGACCGGGGTAGTAAAGTGAAGAAACGCACGATTCTCAAAGAGAGATTCAATGTAATCCTGTGCAATATTGTCACCAATAATTATTACAGGCCTGGACTCAGCAGAAACAAAGAATATTTCGAGCAATCCAAGATATTCATGATTCAGAGATTTCTCATGAATAATATACACGCCCGCTGAGGTATTATCGCCCCAGCTTCTCTTTTCTCTGACAAAATGACATATCTTAAAATTCTTTTCCTCTGAAAGTCTTTGATAGAAAGGCTCCAGAGGTATCTGATCACATACGAATATGTTCACTGATTTCCAAACCTCGCTTCTGATTAGATATGAATCTTTTCCGGATAATATTATGACTGAATATTTATTAAAATGCAACATCTACTGAATTCAGCAATTTGAATTATCAATCATTAAATGATATTATCAGATTTCAACCAATAATGCTTTAAAGTTGATAAATCTAATTCAGGATAAAACTTGAGTGCAGATGCTGGAGAATCAGAATGACTATCGGTGACACCTTTATTGCTTTTATGAGAGCTGTTTTTGTTTATAAAACTGTAATATTTGCCGTGGCAATCATTTTTCCGATTGTCGGAGCAGTTTTTGCGGCAATTGGAAAAAGAGGAAAAACTGATCGTGATGGGCGTTTTGTCGCAAATTTCGTTATTGGAGCATCCCTGCTTTTCTTTATTTTAGAAACAATCATTCTCTTTATTGCACACAGATTTTTTTCTGCAAACCTTATTCAGGCTGATGCGATGCTTGTTGCTTCCGGTCCACTCTGTCTTGCCGGGAGTCTTTTTTTCATAAAACTTATCTTTCCCCTCACTGAATTAACCATTATTCATTCAATAGCCGATTTTATTGTACTTTTAATATTTTGCAGTATAGCATTCTGGTTTATTTCAAAATTCCGCGGCTGGGGAATATATTTCTTCGGCGGAATAACTGAAATGATAACAATTGGTATTGTAATGTTTGTGTTTTTAGGAAGGCTGTTCAGCAGGTTTTCCAAAGGACGGCTCAATAATCAATAAGAAACTTTACCCAGCATGCAGATTACCGAGGGCTGCAATCAAACCTTTCATTGAGAATGGCTTCTGGATGAAGTTTAAACCCTCTTCCACAATCCCCTGCCTGGAAAGAACATCAGACGTATGTCCTGACATGAAGAGACATTGAATGTCCGGATATAATTCTTTAACCTGCAAATAGAGCTCATAGCCATTCATTCCCGGCATCACAACGTCAGTAAGCATGATGTCGATCTTCCCTTTATGTTCCTGAATTACCTGAAGCGCTTCTTCTGCTGATGTTGTCGTGATAACATTATATCCACCGATTTTCAGCATTTTTTCAGCCATTTGGGCAAGTACAAGTTCGTCTTCTACCAATAAAAGAGTTCCGCTGACAGATGAAGTTTTTTCTGAGGGAATATTTTCAGATGTTATGCTCTCTGAAATGTCGTGTCGTGGAAAATATAATTTGAAAGTAGTTCCCAAGTCGGGCTCACTGTATACGTTTATAAAACCACCATTCTGTTCAACTGCTCCATAAACAGTCGATAACCCAAGCCCGGTACCTTTGCCAAGCTCTTTCGTCGTAAAAAACGGTTCAAATAAATGGGAAAGTGTTTCTTTGTCCATTCCACAACCATTATCGGACAAAGACAACATAACATACATTCCGGAATGAAGAGAATTTGAGGTATTTTTCCCTCCAGAGGAAGTATCGAAATCAGCATTTGCCGTTCTGATGATAATATTCCCATTTCTGGTTATTGCGTCACGGGAATTTATGCAAAGATTTGCCAGTATCTGCTCAACCTGTGTACTGTCAATTTTTACAGAACCCAGATCTTCTGTTGGATTCCATTCAATCTTAATGTTTTCTCCAATCAACTTACGAAGCATATCCAGCATATTCGATATTACACTGTTCAGATTTAGAACTTTCGGCTGAATAGCCTGTTTGCGGGCAAATGTCAGAAGCTGTTTCGTAAGATCAGCGGAGCGCAATGCCGCAGATCTTATCTGTTCAATACTGTTCTGGGAAAATTCTTTTTCAATCATAGCCAGGTCAACATGTCCAAGAATTATACTGAGCATATTATTGAAATCGTGCGCGACACCACCAGCAAGCCTGCCTATTGATTCCATCTTCTGCGATTGCAGAAGCTGCTCCTGAAGTTTCTCTTTTTCTTTTTCAGCGAGCTTGCGCTCATTAATGTTCTGCTGTGTACCATACATCGTCAACGGCTTGCCATCAGGAGCTCTGGATATAACGCACCCTTTGCTCAAAACCCATATCCATGTACCATTTTTGTGCTTCATGCGGACTTCGCACTCAAAAGAATTCAATTCGCCTTGAAAATGCTTTTCAATAAGGGCATTGACCGCTTTTGCGTCATCAGGGTACAACAGATGATCTACTGTAACTATAGTCGTTGGTAAAAGCTCTTCCAGCTTGTATCCAAGCATTTCAGCCCAGCGATCGTTAAAAAGAATCTCCCCTGTTTGAATATTCCATTCCCAGGTTCCAACATTGGTTCCTTTCAGGACATTTATAAATCGCTCGCGTTCTGCCTTAAAAGCTGTTACAGCATTATATTCCTCTGTTACATCACGGAATACCATTACAACTCCAACAACTTCCCCTGAAGCGTTTTTTATGGGTGCACCTGAATCGGCAATCTGGAATTCAGCGCCGCTTTTTGAAATAAGCGCTGTATGATTTGCAAGTCCAACAATCTCACCAGAAGAAAGAACATGTTCAACAGGATTGGGTGCTACCTGACGAGTAGTGGAATTAACAATTCTAAATACTTCAGAAAGTGGTTTCCCAACAGCATCTGCCAAACTCCAGCCGGTAAGTTTTTCTGCAATGGGATTCATTCGAGTGATAAAACCGGCAGTATCAGTAGATATTACCGCGTCTCCAATCGAATCAAGTGTAATACGGAGATTTTCTTCACTTCTGAGGAGTTTTTCATTAATAACGCCTACAGAATAATTTTTCCAAAGAATGAATAGAATTGATAATACGGAAAAAACTGCCAGCATTAAGAAAGCGACTTTTTTAATTGTCCAGAAGTGTTCAGGGGTACCATACCATTTGTGATAAATTTGTGAATATTCCTGCGATTTAACAATGTTGGATATTTCAGCGTTAAACATTTCAAGCAGTTTGGTGTCTGTTTTTCTAAAAAGATAGCCACGTTTAAGGTAAATGAGAGGACTATCAACAATTGCTATAAGATCTTCAATTCCCATATCCTGTACTTTTTTCAAAAGAACAGGTTCAGGAAAAATGAAAGCATCGACTTCACCCGCTAATAAAGCATTCAATCCATCGTCTATATTATTCTTCTGCCTGATGAAAAAACCACCACGCTCAGTCAATTCAGTATAAGCAGCACTATTTTGAATTACTGCTGTTTTAAAAGAAGGATTTTTGAGATCATCTATTTTCAATATACGGGTTTCTTTCTTTTTTACAAAGCAACTCACCGGCATATTCTCTATTTCAGCAGAAAAAAGGAATTCTTTTTGACGGCTTGCTGTAATTCCATATCCTGGTACAAAATCAACTTCGGAATTTCTTACAAGTTCTGCTGCTGAGCCCCAATTTTCTGTAATAACATATTCAATATTGAATTTCTTTTTTCTGGCTATGCTCTCAAGAATATCAATAGCAAATCCGTAAGGTTTTCCAGAAATGCCAACCATGTACAAAGGAGGAAAATCTTTGATTACAGCAACACGATAAGTTTTTATTTCAGATTCAACAACCTGAGCTGTATTTTCCGCGAATACTGAAAATACAGATAAAAAATAAATGAACAGAATGAGATTGAAAACTTTCATCAGATATTTATCTTCTACCCTCATAAAATTGACAAAAAATACTAGCACTAGAATAAATTCACAGTCAAGTAAAATTGAACAGCTCATTTTCACGGTAACATTCTTATTTATTCTCCATGTAACAATTCCATATTTTGCAGAGTAAGCCAAGTTAGAATCAAAACGAAACTTCAAAGGAGAAATTTATGAAAATTCAAATAAAAAAATTGTTAATTCTTGCCTTGCTGATTATTCCGATTATTTGCCATGCACAGCCCATAGATCAAGAATCAATGAAGTTGATCGGCGAAATATGTCAATCATGCAATCAATTGTTTCCACTTGTTGAAAATTTAAGCGATAAAGCCGAAATTCAAAGCCTCGTGGAAAATGTGATGTCTAAAATGATGAAAGTACGGTTTCAGTATGCCCAGATAGAAGTCTCGCAAAAAATGTTCTATGCTTTTTCGGCTGCAAAGGTCAGCATGTTGCAAAAAGACGACTCCGGAACCAGACGCCATTTGGCAAGTGCAAAAATATTCTTCGGGAAATTGTACGTACTTGTATACAGCCCTCCAGCACCTCTGACTCTTAAAGAAGCCATTCGTCGTATCTTGTATTTTCGTGAAAGAAATTCAATTCTTCGATCCCAGATCAGCGACAAGTTTAAAACCTTCGATGAATGTACCAACAAGATGAATGTAATAATGCAGCCAATGTTTTTGCATAACCGTGTAAGATTTACCTTCGACAAAGCTTCCGGTAGACTCGATTACATACGTAACCTCAACATTGTTGATGTCCCTGGACCCAACTTCCCTGATATGGTTAATTCATTCAACGCACTTTTTGAAAAATAATCATTGAGAAAAACTGTAACAGTTTCTCATTTTGAAAGGTAAGCCAGGTTAGAGTAGCAAAAAAACCTTAATATAAAAAACTCTCCAGACCGAAAATATCTGGAGAGTTTTTTAATGTTTCCGGGAGAACAAGTTTATTGGTATTTGACCAACCATTGATTGTACATTTTTTTCTATTGGGTTAAAAACAGAGGGGTTCTTTCTCAAAATTTATTTACAGGAGAATTACATGTTTAATCCAGATCTTTCAACTTTTTCAAAGGTGATTTCCTCTGCTCAGGGGAAAAAAACGTTCTTTGAGGTGATTGAGTATCAGAAACTGGAAGGCGTCTCTACCAGGCATTCCAGTCAGAAATGACGACATTCGAAGGAGTGAAAAACGAAGTAAGTACAACTTCTTTCTGCGACAGATTTTTCTGGGTGGAATCTGATTGGAGGATAATCTGAAAAAAAAGATGCCGCGTATTAAAAGGTGATTTCCCTTGAGCGGTATTGTGTTTTTTTCGGACCACCAAAGCTCGAAATGACTTCATCCGGCGAACAGCAAACTGGTGGTTTTCCGCAGAGGGACCACCACTCCCAGAAACAAGAGTTCTCTGAATGTAATTGTACCCTTTTGAATCAGTCTTTAACTGGTATGTGGCAGTAGCATTCGAAAAGCCAAAAACCAATGTGCTCACATAGTTGGTTCCGGTCATAGGAGGCATGTCAGTATCATTTACATCCAGGGTTACCGAATACAAGGGATCTGTCAAGGAAGGTGCCTGCAAAACAACAGAAGCAAGCATATCTCTGCGGATAAAAGAAAACAATTGATGCGCTTCACGAATGGCGTCAAGAAGGTCACGTCCTTTTGTAGTCTGGCGCATTCCTGTGGTCATCAACATGTAGACGCTGCCCATTATGATAACTCCAATGACCGTCGCGACAACGAGTTCAATCATTGTAAAACCAGAAGAATTCCTGACATTAATATCTGAATGAACAGCTCGAAGAGACTGATGCATAGAAAGCTCTTATTTAATCCTTTCTGATAAGGATCATTGCTTCGTGGGAGTGCTTTGCCGGCAATGCAGTCGATTCTCCCTGAAGACGCCATGCAAGCTGAATAAGAACACGATAGCACTCACCATACATGACCGAATACGTCAGTCCGGTAACGGGTTCAACAGTTATTTTCCGCTTTGTAAAAGCCGGATCCAGTGGAGAAACCATTATTCCAATTTTGCTGGTTGGGAGAAAAACAGCCCTTGGATTAGTTACAGAAGTATCTGAAAGACTCTCGTTCAGTCCTTCAAGGAGGTCTTTAATGGATTGGTGGGTATCCGCTTCAATCTGTTTAAAACGAGGTTGAGAACGGTTCAGAGAAAGATCAAGAAGCTGCTCGCCAAGTTCGGTCGCATAGTTTCCAGCAAGAACTTCATACATTGAAGCTGTGGAATCAATATTTGTCTGACTCATCAGTCCCATAATCGGAGCAACAGCCAACCCCATGACAAACAATGCCACGACAATCTCTACAAGGGAGAACCCAAAACGAGGAAATTTATTCACGAAAACCTTTCAAAATTATCCACCAGGTCTTCTGCATATTTTAACTCTCAGTCAAGACACAGCAGATAAAATAGATTTTTCCTGGCAATTTCAGAAACTTCAGAAAGCCTGAAGTTAGATCATTCTATCATAAATTTTTGCTAATTTAAAACAAAATCTAAGTTAAGCAAATCTTAATAAAGGGGGGCATATTACCTTTTATTCGCTCCCCACGTATCCGCGACGAAGCCGTGAAATAATTGATTTTCAAGAAATCGACTCTCTGCTGATGAGGCTTACGAGGGTCACTTTTTCCAAAAAAAGGGTATTTTTTCACACCTTCGCCGCAGGAGAGGGCCGGATCATATGCGTTAACATATTCTCCAGAATTCCGATTTTGCCATTTCGACCGACAGAATGTGCGAAATTCAAGTTATCAAAAGGGAAAAAAATGATCAAAACAAAACAATGATACGCATCGTTATTAAGGCTGTGAAAATCTGACTTGAAAACCCGCATCAAACCAATATCGTTTTTTTCCATTTTCAAAATCTTAATAATTATGCGTACCGTTGAAAAAAAATGGTATTTTAGTTAATTTTTCTCTTTGGTCGTGATATAATTTTCTGGTGAAAACAGCTTGTGAAATTTGAGTCTGAAAATATTCAAAAAGTACAAGGAATCTGCAGTGCATAAAAATTCTCTCCGAAATAATTATAAATCGAACCGGCGCAATGGAATGGTATTAGGAGTTGTTTTCCTTGTACTGATGTTCCTGATAGGAATCATTCTAGCTTACAATAATATCATGCGTTCTCAGAATCTTCTTCTTCACCACGGTACTATCAGCGAAGTCACGTCAACCCTGGCAATGAACGGCGGATATTTCCTGGCAGAAGTCATCAATCAACAGGATCCGTCTGTAAGAGAAACACTTCAGGCTCAAGCACTCAGCCTTTTCAAGCCAGTAGACGCGAAAACGCTCAATCTTATAAGCGGTAAGACAGATATCAATGGCACTCCACGTGATCCAAACAACCTTATGAGCAGGGTGGCGGGTGATTATCAAAAGGTTATAAAAAGCTATTCATACGGAAAATTCATCCCAAGAGTTGAAGAGATGGGGCTTTCCTTTACCAATATGGAAAGGCTCAAAGATCCGTCTGACCCTGATAACCTTGCGGCCGGATTCGACGCGGTAGAAAGACGTGGAATGCTTACGCTATCATGTAAGGTCAGTTTTCGGGGCTTAACCAGACAGGCAAACATCAGTCGGCAGTTCAAAATAGTAAATATGATTTCAGGGCCATGGTGCCGGTTTACGCTTTTCTCAATTTTTAATCCGGGTCCGCAGTCTTATAATACTGTTCGCAATCAATTCGATGGTTCATGGGATGATCGTACCGTCTTTAATTCAGAAAGTTACAGCGCACCAAGCTTTCGTCCACTCGTCTGCATAAACGGAACTGACACAGTAAATCTTTCCGGAGGTCTCCCATTGCAGGATGCAACGAAAGATCTTCAAACCCGTGGATGGGTTTTTCTTGGAATGTGCCCTACCACAGCCTCCGGAAGAAATCCGACCGCTCTCAACGGTCCGGTTCATGTTCGCATTCCATCGGGTTTTCTTCCCGACCCCGGAATGACTGGAAACAGTGGCATAGGTGGTCATACCTATTTGAGCTTTCCGACGCAGGTCGGCGGTGGAATCGTAGGAAACTTTCCCTACCCGATTTCCGACCCGGATCTTCTGAAAACTCCGACTCCAATAGGCGGTCCTTATCAAGTTCACACTAAATTGCAGGGTTTTTTCACATTTGATGCGACCCTTTCTGATACGAACAATTCCGGAGTGCGGACACACAATCTTTGGGTAAAACCAGACGGAACAGCAATCACCGCAGACGACATGTCCTCTTCATGGGTTTTGCCTTTTGGAATCAGGTTCAGACCTTCCCGTACACTGGTAGCAGGACCGGCTTATGCTGAATTTCTTCAGTATTATATGTTAACTAACGACGCTAACAAGAAGGGCATACTGGTCGGTCAAGATTCTTCAACCTACGACCCTGACGCTCCTGTCAAAACAATTCCTGCTTTGACGGGGGCTGCAAAAAATGCTGATATTTTCCAGACCTCTACTGGAGAGCCGAAACCTGGATTTGAAAAACTGCGAAGCATCAGACCCCGATGGTGGGCTCCTGTTCATGGATCGGCACCTATGGTGGGCGTTGCCCTGAATATGATTTTTGACCTGATGGGTTATGGAATATTACCCGACTTGAACAACTCAAAAAGTCGCACTGGTGGCATTGGGATGCTTCCAGGAAAATCGCAGGCAATTCCTGGTTTGAACTCTTTAAATTCAGAAAATCCGCCCTGCCACCTTCCCGTAACGAACATTCAGCTTTCTAAGAGCCGCTCCGGTTCGATACTTCCCTCTGTTGATAACGAAGAAACAATCTTTTTCGGAGACCTTCGAAAACTCAACTTCGGTTCATTTCCTTTCAATTCTACAGTTCAAAAGGGCTTGTATCCTCGTGTTACCCAAATAATTGATCTTTCTGGAATCAATGACCATGCCCAACAGATGGAAATCCTCGGTTCCCGAGTTTTTTCAAAGGTTTTCAGCGGAGGAAGCCTTGTAGGATATGAGTTTAACCGTCCAGGCATCTATTTGATTCTTCGACAGGGAACAGATTCAGAAATTGTAATCGACAAACCCATCAAGTTGAATAAATCTGGAATTCTTATTCTTGAGCGGAAAAGCATTATGTTTAAAGGTGGCATAACCAGTAGTGATGTAGTTGATGGAGTTTCCAGGCATTTATTCTCAATTATCGCTCTTGACGGCAACATTTATGTACCACCCAACACAGAAATCAACGCATATCTCGTTGCCTTGAGCAAAGGTACAACTGAATCTCCCGGGGTGGGCGGCAGAGTGCTGGCAACAACAGGAACAGGCTCATCCAACACCAACAAACTGGATATCAGAGGCGGAATGGCAGTATTCGAACTCACTCCAGATCATTCCACCTCTAAACCTTCAACCATGGAAAACTTTAAACACGGAGGAACTATTCAGTACAACCCATATTTCAACCCATGCAGCCCCGCTGCCGAAAAAGCCTATATTCTGGCTATCGATGATAAAAATTCCAGTGTAAGCCTTACAGGGGCCGAATGATGAAAAACTAATTTCCAAAGAGCCCTTTTTCGGAAGTTCCTTCGACAGGCTGTTCCTGACCTTCCGGTTGTGTGGTGTTAATATTGGAATCATCAACATCTATTTTTGAAATTGGCAGGTTATTTTTCTCGTTCTCTAACAAAAAATTGTCAACCGAATCCATAAATTTCTTTTGTTTTTTGATATTCCCGCTGGCGGATACCTCATAACTCCGAAGCTCAGCATCCCGTGAAGGAGAATATTCTTTAAGGGCTTCTTTGTTTTGCATTAACTCAATTATTCCAGAAACGCAGGTTTCATAATCTGCCATTTTTTTTGCCAATTGCTCTTTAGCTTTTTGAAGTGTGTCTTTATCAGAATCAGAGATAGGCTGAGGTTTCTCCATAATGGTTTTGATAGTATTCCTGTCTTCGCTGATTGAAACCAGGATCTTTTCAGATGCATTTCTGCTGAAAGCGGGCTGTTTCCTATTCTTTAAAAAAGTTTCAACAGTTTTTCCATCTCCTAGAATTTCTGTAATTTTACTGTCGCTGAGAATACCAAATGTTTCTTTATTCAGGATGTTGAAAACTTTTTTTAACGAATCTGGATAGAGTTTTACAAAACTTGAAAGAAAGTCACCGATAGTCGTTTTCTTTGAGTTGGAGTCTAAAAAAGCCTTTTCCAGTTTTTTCCGACCAAATTCTGCTGAAATTTTGTGAAGAATCAAAGCATTGACACCTTCAGTACTGAGAATTTCTTCTCCAGTCACTTTTTCCGCGGAATATTTATCATATTTTCCTTTACTTGATTCAATTCTTACTCCAGCATTGAGAACTGTTTCAAAGCCTTTGGATGCATCACCATCCTTTCCGGGGAAAGCATAGAGCGTATTATATTCAGCCCAGCCCTCTACGAATGCTGAGCGTGGCATGGTAATCTCGCTCGGAGAATGGTCACCATCTGGACCGTAAGAGCCACTTTCACGCCGGTTATTATCTATTGCGTGGGAAAGTTCATGCACTAGAATTTTGCTGGGGTTACCGCCAACGCTGCTGACATAGGCAATAGGAAACTTTATTGTATCTCCAGAAGAACTTGGCCAGAATTCTTTCATAAAAAACTTTTTTCCTAATTCATTTTCAACCAGAGATGAATCATAAATTTTCACAATGATGTCACGGTCATCTTTTCCCTTGTTTTTTTTCCCCAAAGTCATAAGATCTGTAGTCAATTTATCTTTACCATATCCCACCATCTCAACAATCTTTTTCTGGGCATTATCAAGTTCTCCTCCTGACCATTCTTTCAGGAGTTTCTCAACCTCATCCTTGCTGGAGCATTGAAAAGTTTCGCTCAGATATCTTTCCGAGCGCCCCTGTGAAATCTCTTCTCCTGGCGTCTTCAGGTATTTTGAATCAACTTTCTTCAAAAGTCTTACAATTTCGAACTTCACTTCACCGGCAAAAAGCGATTGGCTGCAAAGTAAGCAGTATGAAAAAATAAAAATGAGCTTGAAAATATGATTTCCGAATTTCATGATTCTGCTCCTTTACCGGTTTTTTGATTCGTTGGTCGAAAGCAGGTACCCAATTACCTGAGAAATTGTTTCAGTTTTTTCCTGCCCTTCCATAATGCCCTGAAGAAGATCCTGACGTGCATACTGGTCAGGAAATTCCTGTTCATCGTTTTTAACCTGTTCAATTAAAGCTTTATAATCCGGAAGGTAATTGGCACGCATCTTTACCCAGGAAGTTGCCTTTCCTGCAAGCTCAGCGAGACCCTTAACCCTGATTTCAAACTTGACCACTTCGCCTTTTGAAATACTGAAAATAGTCGCTGAAGCTGGTTCTACCGTAATTCCCGGAGAAGCGAAAAATTGCATTGAAATATTGCTGATATTTCCAAGATTGCCTTCCACTTTTCCGGTAAGGAGAACGAGATCTTGTTTTCCCGGGTCACTTTGCAGAGACAATTTCATATTCAGCCCATCGGGAGCGACGTAAAGAATCTGACTTGAATAGACAGGAACAGCAATCAAAACAACCACTGCAAACAGAGAAATAAAAAGAATAGATTTATTCATGCAATCCTCCAAATTGAAATAAAGTTTTTCAGTAACAACTCAATCAGTCCTAACGAAAAAACCTCATAGACTTGACCTAACTGTCACCAATTACTGGGAACTTGGCGGTCTCAGCTTGCTGAGCTTGTCGTCTTTCTTTTCTTGCGCCGAGGTGCCAGTTTCCGCTCCAAGTTGAGGTGGAACAACCACAGGCTGATTTGTTTGAACTGTAGTTTCTTTATGGGAAACTTTCTGATCATCAGCAATTGAAGTAACCGTTACTTCAACTTTCGGGTTGCTGGGATTTTTGAGCTCATTTCTTTCGCCGCCTGTTGAATCAGGAGAAGTCGTTCCAGAAAGTGGGAATTTTTGAGACGCAGGCAACAAACCCTTGTCAGCACTTCCCATTATTTCTTCTGTCAAGTCTGGAAAGGTCAAATAATTATTCAGAGCCAGCGCAGCCAAACTCAATCCACCTCCTGAACTGGTAACGGAGATTCCACTCTTTAACTTTATAGTTATATCTCCATTTTCCTTGTATTCTAACTTTCCCCTTCCGAGGTCGTAATTGCCCGGAGGTAGCGTAAAAAAACGTGGATCAACAGACCCACCTTTTTTTGGCGGCAGTCCATTATCCTTTATTGCCTGGTTTAGTGCACTGCTTCCACCTGTTCCCTTTATTTCACCCCCTGAATTCGGATAGATTGCAAAAGAACCATCTGCATGAATTTGGCAGTATCCGGCATAACCTTCATCTTCATTCGGTAAAAGATATGTGTTTGTTCTGTCAGCAGCACCAAGAAACGACGACATGAGAAGCACAAACACAAACATCAAACCGTTTAGACTCTTGTACAATTTTCTAAACATAAAATTTCTCCTAATGTCCTAATTTCCAAAAAGCCCCTTTTCGGAAGTGCCTTCAGCAGGCTGCTCCTGTGCTTCTGGTTGGGTGGTGTTAATATTGGAGTCATCAACACCATTATTTTTAATCATCTGGTTATTATTGTCGCTGACTTTCATAAATTTTTCAAAAGTTTCCATAAATTCGTTTTGCTTTTTAGAAATTTCCTTAAACGAGTTAGCATCCGCCTTTAATTCAGCTTGCCGTGCCGGGGAAAATTCAGCCATAGCTTTTTTGTTACGGGTAATCTTTTGTATTTCGGCAATACTGGACTTAAAACGATCAATCTCCCCTGCTATTAATCTTTTATACTTTTGAAGCATCTTTGCATCTTCTTCAGAAAGAGGCTGGGGTTGTGCCATGAGATTTTTCAAAGTTTTCTGATAATCTTCTATGAAGGACTGAATTCTATCAGATGCTTCCCTGCTTAGTGGAGATTGTTTGCGGGCAGATAAAAGGCTCTTTACTGTTTTTCCATCTCCTAAAATTTCTGTTATTTCACTGTCTTTAAGAATTCCTAATGTTTCTTTATCCAGTATCTCGAATACTTTCTTTGTTGAATCGGGATTAAGTTTTACAAAACTTGAAAAAAGATTCTTGATGGTGGTCCCTTTTGAATTGCATTCGAGAAAAGCTTTTTCAAGTTTTTCCCGGCCGTATTCAGATGCAATTTGCTGCATAATCTTGGCATTGACACCCTCGACACAGAGAATTTCTTTTCCAGTGACTTTTTCTCCAGCGTAGTTATCGTATTTTCCTTTATCAGCAGATTCGATTTTCACTCCATCTTCCTTGAGATTGAAGGGAATTCCATAATCGCCGGGAAAAGCATCATATGCGTTATATATAGCCCAGCCCTCTTTGAATGCTGCTATCGGCTTGGTAATCTCATTAACACTGTGAGAACCATCAGGCCCGTAAGCATTATCTTCATGTACAGCTTTATCTACCGAGTGAGCAAGTTCATGTACAAGCACTGTTCCAGGATACTTCTTAGTAGCAAAATAAGCAGTAGGAATGGTAATACTGCTGGTGTTTCTGGAGAAACACGGCCAGAATTCTTTTAATACTTTATCTTTTCCCCTTTCGTTTTCAACCAGAGATGTGTCAAATATTTTCACGACAATGTCGCAATCATCTTTACCCAGGTTTTTTTTCCCCAGAGCCATAAGACTTTTTATCATTTCGCCTTTTACGCAATCGATCACTTCAAGAGTCTTTTTCTGTTCTTTGGTAAGTTCACCACCCGACCATTCTCTAAAGAGCTTTTCAACTTCATCACGACTTGAGTATTGAAATTTTTCGGTCAAATATCTTTCCGAATCGCCAACCCCTATTTCTATTTTATCCTGCCAGTTTTCCTCGCCTTTAACGTATTTGTAACCAAGAACTTTTAGAAGTTTTACAATTTCAAACTTAACTTCGCCGGCAAAAAGCAAAGGACAGCAAAGGAGGCAGTATGAAAAGACAAAAATGAGCTTTAAAATGCGACTTCTTAATTTCATGATTCAGCTCCTTTAGCGATCTTTTGATTCGTTGGTCGAAAGCAGGTACCCAATTACCTGAGAAATTGTTTCAGTTTTTTCCTGCCCTTCCATAATGCCCTGAAGAAGATCCTGACGTGCATATTGGTCAGGATATTCCTGTTCATCGTTTTTAACCTGCTCAATTAAAGTTTTATAATCTGGAACATAATCTGCACGCATCTTTACCCACGAAGTTGCCTTTCCAGAAAGCTCAGCCAAGCCCTTTACCCTGATTTCGAATTTAACGGCTTCACCTTTTGAAATTCGCGGAATAGAAGCTGAAGCTGGTTCCACCGTAATTCCAGGAGAGCCGAAAAACTGCATGGTAATACTACTGATATTTCCAAGGTTACCCTCAACATTTCCTGTGAGCAGGACCAGATCTTGTTTCGCCGGATCGCTCTGGAGAGACAATTTCATGGTCAATCCGTCAGGAGCAATGTAAAGAATCTGAGTTGAAAAGAGTGGCGTGGAAATCAAAACTACCACTGCCACCAGAAAAATAGTAAGAAAAGATTTATACATATAAACCTCCACATCAAAATAAAATTTTTCCCTGCCATTTGCATACATCAAAAATTTTAGAAAGTTGATCAAGTATTTTAATATTTCTTATACCATGAAGAAAACTCTCTTTTCATCTATAAATCCGATCTGTTTTTACCTTGTTATCACAAAACGTAAAACATGACAAGCGCCTTTTAAGGATTTAACAGTAAGGCTTCATAAAATCAGATGGACCACCAATTGCGGTGGTCCATCTGATACAGACTTTTTGATATTACAAAAAAGATTCTTTTACTTTTTGGTGTTTTCGGCCAGAATTTTTTCCATTTCGTCCATGATAGTGTTCATTTGCTTCATTGCAGCGTTGAACGGAGCTGAAGTTGTCATATCGACGCCAGCGTCTTTCAGAAGATCAATCGGATATTTAGAACAACCGGAAGAAAGCATCTTCAGATAAGAATCACGAGCAGTTACTGCCGGAGCTTCGGCGCGAATTTTGTCGGCGATGAGTGATGAAGCTGTAATGCTGGTGGCATATTGGTAGACATAGAAATTGTAATAGAAGTGAGGAATAAACGCCCACTCAATTCCATAAAGATCGTCAATATTGCATTCGCCGGCTTCATGGCCGTAGTATTTCTTAAGCAGACTCAGATAGAGTTCTGTAAGTTTTTCACCGGTCAAAGGGTCGCCCTTTTCAGCGATTTCATGGATCAACATTTCAAATTCAGCAAACAAAGTCTGTCTGAAAAGTGTGGTGCGAAGTCTGTCAAGGTAAGAGCCAAGCAGGAAGAGCTTGACATCATTGTTCTTGGTATTTTTAAGCATGTAATCCAGAAGGAAATTTTCATTCAGTGTCGATGCTACTTCAGCCACGAAGATTTTGTAGTCATGGGTCACGTAGGGCTGGTTCTTATCAGAAAGATAGGTATGCATAGAGTGACCTGACTCGTGTGCCACGGTGGAAACTTCGTCATATTGTCCTGTGAAGTTCTGAAGCTGGTAAGGATGTACACCATAAACTCCAGTACTGTAGGCGCCTGATTTTTTTCCAGTTGTTGGAAGAAAATCTACCCAGCGCTTATCAAAACTCATCTGCAGGTCGGTGAGGTAATCCTTTCCAAGAGGAGCACATGCTTCCATGACCAGTTTTATTGATTCTTCAGGAGTGTATTTCAAATCCACTTCCTTCACGATAGGTGCATAAAGATCTTCGTATCCAAGCTTTTCCAGGCCCATCATTTTCTTGCGAAGTTTAAGATATCTGTGCAGAGTTGGAAGATTTGCATGAACATCGGCGATTAACTGTTTGTAAACAGTCTGCGAAACATTCGAATCAAAAAGTGCAGCTTCGAGACAACTGTTATATTTGCGGATTTCTTTGTTGAAAATATGCGCTTTGATCTGGCCATAAAGTGTTGTGCCAAGGGTTCGTTCAAACTTCTTGTACTCTGTCCAGAACGTCTGGAACACTTTTATTCTGTCTTCGCGATTTGGAGAAGCACGGTAATTTCCATAAGCCGAAGCATCAATGCGAACTTTGGTGCCGTCAGAAAGTGTAACTTCCGGGTAAGGCAGATCGGCATTCGTAAAAATGCTGTATGCATTCTCTGAAGCATCAGCCATCATGAGAGCCTGGGCAGCAATTTTTTCTTCTGCAACAGAAAGTGTATGTGGAATATAGCGCAGAATGTCTTCAAGCCAGGGTTTATAAGGTAGAAGTTTCTTTTCCTCATTTACAAACCCCATGACTTTAGCTTCACCAAGAGCGATAATTTCAGGGCGCATGAAGGAAGTAGTCGAAGTAAACTTTACGGCCAGATCTTTTGCGGTCTGTTCCATTTCACGGGGTTTTCCGGCGCGCGTATCTTCATCGCTTCTCATGCTGGCATAGGTCATCAGCCGGGAAAGTTCATTATCCAGAGCCATTATTGTATCCAGAGCTGCAAAGAATCCGGCAGCGTCGGTGCCAAGTTTCCCCTGAAAATCGGCCAATTTGGGAATACGCGCTGCAATGTCTTTTGCCTTGTTGCTCCATGCTTCTTCGGTCGGAAAAAGATCGGCAGTGTTCCACTTGTATTTCTCCGGTACTTCTGAACGTTCCGCAGCCTCCAGGTCAGTCGTTGCAAGCACGTTTAATGCAAGCATGATCTGGAAAAAATACACAAGTCGTTTTTTCATACATGTCTCCTTGAATTATTTGTTATCTATAACAGAATTTTGAAAACCATTAACATTAATACAACTGACCAGTTTTTTCAATGAGAAATATTCTTATGGTTCAGGATTATTTTAAAAGTGAAGAAATATAAACAAATCAATTGACGAGTTTCGTTTCAACTCATATAATTGAAAAGTATAGGGTTGCTTCATACAAGCTAAGTTTTGGGAAAAGATGAATTGTACGGGGGTAGGGAAAATGTTTAGCAGAAATATTTCAAAAAAAATAACAATTCTGACTCTGATCATGTTTGTCATTTCAACGTTTGCTGTTCATGCACAGGATGCATACAGCGTTTCGTCGAAATTTCAAACTCAATCTCAAGCAGGAAGCCAGATTGATCTGTCGTCGCTTCCACACGTTAATACTTTATCACACAATCTTACATCCATTGAAAGAGCTCTGGCACAGATTGACGACGTAGCGCGTCCTTTGTACAATCAAGTTGCTCCATCAAATATGGATACAATGAACATAAGCCAGAGAATTAAAGCAATTCTGGGAAATGCAAAAAGCACTCTTGATGGTGGTGTACAGAATTACAAATCTCAGGTCGGTCAATGGAATGCCGCAAATGGCGTTACCCCTGATATGACTTTCGAGGGAGAACTCGGACTTGGTCTGAATAAACTTGGAATTGAATCAGGCAAAATGCCCATGGATGGCGCCGGCAATGTTGCAGTATCGAAACTTAAATCAATTATTGATGCTATTAAATCTACTCTTCAGCGCATTATCAGTGTTATTCGTGCAAAGATTGCTTCAGTTGCTCAAAAAGTCGGGTTAATGAAGAAAGACGACAGCAACTCCAGCCTTTCAAAAGGCAAACAGGTAAAGAAAGACACTGAAGGCTACATGATGATGGAGGCAGAAACGCCTCAATATGCTGATAATTTCAGCGGAAAACTCAGCAAGGGCCTTGATGAAGGTGTAGCAAACGCAGGACAATCGTTAAAAAATAGTTTTTCACTTTCAAATCTTGCAGTTACTACAACTGTTGCAGTTGGAACAAACCTGGCTCTGCAGATGATCAATGGACAGCGTCCATCTTTGCAGCAGGCAGCAAGACAGGTAGCAACAATTGAATTCGCCGGTTCAGTCGTTGGTGGTGCTCTGGGCGCAGCAGGTGGTCAGGTTGTGTCAAGTGTTGTTAAGACTTTCATCCCGGGACCCATCGGAGCCATGGTTGGTGCATTTATTCCGGTATTTACAAGTATGGGTGGTTCACAAATCGGAGCTTCGCTTGGTGCTGACGCAAAGGGAAACAGATTTGACCTTGTAAAAGCAATCAAATCGGTTGACTATATTGATCTGGCAGGTTCTTCAATCGGTTCGACGATAGGTATGGCAATTGGCGCACCAATTCCAATACTTGGGCCGATCATCGGAGGTATCGTTGGCGGTATCATCGGTGGAAAAGTTGCAAAATGGATATCTGATGTTGTATTTCACAGAGGTTCGATGGTTGGAACCGGAAACAGTTTTATCAACGAAAATCCTCAGGCAATAAGCATTGGTCAGGGACAAAACCTTGGAATTTATGGTCCGGGAACCTGGCAGGGTGGAATGACGCCGGTATCAACTGACATCCCTCGCGGAACAACGCCGGTTATAGGCACTTTACGGGATGCAGAACGAAAGTATTATGAAACTTATCTTAATTACAACAGACTTGTTGAACAGGGCGACCAGGCAGGTGCAAAGAAAATGCAGGCAGATTTGCAGAAAGCTACTGATAATTACAATACTCTGAAAAACCAGGCAAAAACAACCGAATCGAAGTAATATTTCAATATTGCTGATCTGCCTTAAATCGACAGATCAGCAATAATTTTCATAACTGGAATGTGCCCCGTATAAGGAAAAACATTCATGAAAACAAGTGAAATTGTAAACCGGAATATTCGCATAAGTGGCAGATTTTTCTTCATTGTCATCCTTTTTGTCTGTACAATGTTTTCCCATGCTTCTATTATTTCAGCGCAGACAATTGACTTTAATGAAGCGCTTACCGAAGAAGAATCCGCAATAGCAAATGACGATATTACTCCGATTGAGCTTGATTATTCTTCTTCAAAGATTAAAACCGTTCTGCACAAAACAGGTCTGATAATAGAATTGACCATCAAAAAAGTTGCCCAGACTTTGAGTATGTCTTCCATGGGCAATTTTCATGCTTTTGTTGCTTCATCGTCTTTCAGACCCGGCTATAAAAAAATGGATTTTGTTATAGTTGGGTACAAGGTTTTTTCAGGAAAAGGACTTTCCAAAAAAGCTGAAAAATATCTTTCACAGGATTTTCCCCTGCCGCCAAGAAAGGACTTTCGCGGTTTCGTAAAGTATTCTCCTTCGCTTGAACCAGTTGACAGTAAATCCAGCAGACTGAATTTTAAACTCAACCTTGAAGTGGACATTGGCGAGGCTATTAAGACCGCAAGCCTTGCCGGCATAAACCTCAGCATAAGTGCACTGACTTATTATTCTGCTGACATGTTTTTACAGTCTATTCAGCTGCAACCGATTCAGAATTTGATAAAAAAACTTTTTCCAAAATGCATCAAACTGGTTACCGGCAAAGCAACATCCAGCTCTGTGGACGAAATAATTGAAACAGGTACTATAAGCAGAGAAAGACTCTTAGGAAATATTTCCATTGATGAGGTATTAGACTTTTCGATAAAGCTGGGAATAAGTTTTGCCTGCTTTATTGTAACCTCGGCCACCCAGGGCGCAGTTATTTCATCTGTTGCAATGGCAACATTGCCAATTCCAGTAATTGGAAATGTGGCAATGGGTGCGTTGCTTGGTGTTATTGTATCAAGGACAGCGGCAATCAGCGTAAATGTTGGTTTAAAATACCTGCATTCAAAATACGTAATAATAAAATTCAAAAGAATCAACAGATGCCTCAAAGAAGGCAGTGTTTACTATGAAGATCTATTGTACTGGCTGCGTGAAAACATAGCAAAAGAAACAAAGAAGGATGAATACAGAACTATTCACAAACTTCTGCAGTTTCTCAGAATCAAGCCAGTTGAAGAACAAAGAAAATGGCGCGAAATTCTTCTAACAATAAGACCAATCCTTGAATTTCAATCAATCCAGGAAAGTTCCTGGATCGCATCGCGCTATATTTCTCTGTTAGACCTCATAGTTTCGAATTAAAAGCCTCCAGCAAACAAATCATTGATCAATAAAAATACCTGCCCCCTCTTCCAGCATAAAGCCAGAGAAAGGGGGCAGGTATTTTTATTATAACGAAACAACATTAATTCTTATCGATTCGCATGTCTGTAATACTGAAAAACCTGGCAGGGGATAAAAATCGCAGTATCAATATCAGATATTCAGTCCTTTTTTATGTGAGATGCAATCATTTCAGATATTTCTCGTACATGAGAAAAGATTATTCCATGTCCGCCGTTTTGAATGATTCGTTTTTCAGCACCGCTTATTGATTCTGCAATTCGGTTTATGTGTTCATCTGACCCACATACTGCATCATTGCTGCCACCGATAACTATTACACGCTTTTTTATTGATGGAAGCTGTGCAATCAATTCCTGGTTTGCAGCAATCATTTCGTTTTTATCGTTCATCGCGGCGATGACGGACTTGAATGTTGAATATTGCTCAAGCGACTTCCTCATTATATCTTCTCCAGGCTTTTGTGGCTGGAAGACGCGTTCAATGTGTTCTTTCATTTTTCCTTTTGCCAGAAATGGTACAAGCAATCCTAAAAGATCACCAATTACTGGAATTTTTGCCAGTTTGGGCATGGAAGATGGTTTTTCCTGCAGATCTCTTGGAAAAATGAATGGGGCTATGAGCCCCAGCCCTGAAACTGCCTTGGGATATTTTTCTGCAATTCGGAGTGCCAGAAAGCAGCCAAAAGAGTATCCAACGAGATATGCCTGTCCGGAACAGGTTTTCTTTATCAATTCATGGTAAATATCTGTTGTTCTCTCCGGATCATCAGTGCTGAAAAGGATCGGATCTGATTTTCCATGCCCGATTCTATCTGGAACTACGCTTCTGAAACCTTCCTGAGCCAAAGCAACAGAAAGAGCTTCCCATTCTTCCTTCATTCCGGGATTACCGTGAAGGAAAAAAACAGGTTTGCCTTCGCCAATATCAAGATATTCCACACGTATATTTCCAAGCTTAAGATCGCTGGTTTTTACTTTAGGTACAGTCATTTTTTTCTCCTATAATTACAGTTTCAGTCCCATCTTTCGCCATTCACTAATTTTTGAAAAAGACGGATTTCTGGTATGCGGAACTCCTGATTTTGAGTTTGGAAAACCCTTCCAGTTGCTATTTTGTAAAAACTTTTCGATGCACATTAAAAGACCATCCGCCTCGTACTGACTCGAGATAAATGGTATTTCGATATATGATTTCACGTTCTTCACCGGAATTTCCTTTCGGTAAAGAATCTCGCCGTCATCGATCTTTGCATTCATTTTGTGAATTGTAAATCCGACAGGGCGTCCCTCAACCCAGGCCCACAAATCGCACATGGTACCGCGGTGATCAGGAAGAAGTCCGTGGTGAATGTTTATACATGCTATTTTAGGGAGTTTCAGAATTTCATCGCGATATATGTTTCTGGTTCGGATATTTACAATCAGATCAGGAGAAAGCGCTGCGATTTCCTTCAACGAATCTGGAGAATTTACATTTCCCGGTTTGAGGACTTTCATTCCGCGCGCAGATGCCAGCTGTATTCTCGGATCATTCACACATGAAGAAGCCAGATTGCGCATAAGCGTAAGACCTACGTCAGGGGCGCCAAGTGCAATTAGGCCGAAAATATTTTTCAAAAGGTACGGTTTTGGCACCTGAAGGACTCCGAGTGCAACAGGATGTACATCAGGCAGTTTTTCAAGTCCGGTGAAGAGTTTGTTGAAAAGTGAAAGATAATTATCTTTCACATAAGTAACACTTGAGGTAACGAATATGACTTTCATACTTTACTTTCTTCCGTATTTGGCATGTGCACTGGAGAAATCGCCGGCTGCCATTGCACCAATCAGTGAAAGTTCGGCTGCAAGTATTCCTGCTGCTGTAATTTCTGCAAGCTTTCCTGCTTTTCCTTCTCCGGTGCACCCGAGTATTCTCAGACATGCCTGCTGAGTGGCAAGGCGTGTCCCTCCTCCAACCGTGGCTACCATTATTCCGGGGACAGTAACACTTGCTTTAAGATCGCTTCCTGACAATGAAAGATGCGTTATTCCGGCTGACGACTCTGCTGAGCAGGCTGCATCCTGGCCGGTTGCCAGATACAATGCGGTCAACAGGTTCGAATAGTGTGCCTGAATTCCGAAAGAGTGTGCCTGGAAACTTCCAAGAACGGACATTTCCCAGTTTTTAACCATTCTTTCAGGTGTTGTGTGAAGTATATCTTCGATATGTATTCCCGGAATACGCGCCTCAGCAATGACTTTCTTTCCGCGACCCCGGATAAAATTAAACGCATTAATCTTTTTGTCACCTGAAATATTGCATTCAAGAAATAAGTCGGTCATTGGACCTTTATATTCTGCTGCAACATAGTCAAGTACTTTCTGAGTCGCAATAGTACACATGTTCTGTCCCGAAGCATCTCCGCTGTAATACACCATTCTAATTGCAAGCGAAGTCCCAAGCGGAAGCATTTCTACTTCCTTCAGCCGTCCGTGGCGTGTAGTACTTGCTGCCACAGATTTAATTTTATCTAAAGAATTTTCGAACCATTCTTTAAATTTGATCATATCACCCAACGAGTTGAACATAAAAATAGGAGACCGTATGACTCCATCAGAAATGATTTTTACGTTTACTCCTCCGGCTGAAGTAAGCAATTTTGCGCCTCTTGAAACTGATGAAACAAGTGCGCCTTCTGTCGTGGAAAGAGGAAGGTAAAATTCACCTTTCGCATGGTCTCCATTTACAAGCAATGGTCCGGCAATTCCCGTTGGGATCTGTGCATAACCGATAAAACCTTCGATGTTTCCGGTCAGATGCGATGCAGCAACCGGCGGCGAAAATTCTTCAAGTTCATCACCAGATAAGTCTTTCAGGAAATCAAGCCTTGCCGAAACGGCATCTTTTGAATTATCTCTTTCCGGCGGAAGAAAGTTTACATCTTTATCTGTTTCAACGGCTGAAGTTCCAGCATTGTTTTCGAGATATTTAGAAAGAAGAAACGCTGTATTTTCAATACTGCTTTCATTTTCAATCTGAATTCCAGGTATTCTGATCTTGAAGCGGTTTTCAAAAGCGGCAAGCAAAGCTATTTTTCCGAGAGAGTCCAGTTGGGGGAAATCGTTAAGGGATGCTTTCAAAAACGCTTGCTCATGTTTTTTGGAAAGGAAATGCGCAAGGAATTTCACAGTTTTTTCAAAATATTTATTTAAAGAACTGTTATCTGAAGCCGTTTTTTGTTTATTTTCAGAAAGTGCAATTTCTTCATTGTCTCGGGAAAACATTGCTGAAAGAACGTGTCTCTGGACTTTCTGGTTGAAAGACCTTGGAAGAGGCTTCTCAGAAATCATAATCTTTCTGAATCTTTCCCATTCAGCCCATCTTGAAATCTGTTTTTTTACCTGCTCTGAAATATATTCCTGAATGTCCAGAGTTGGTCTATCTTTAAAAAAGGCTGCACGCGGCTTAACAACAAGCATTGGAAATTCATAACCGTCCTCTTTCATAACCGTCACGGAATATTCCTCAACGAATGGTGACAATTCAAGCCTTGCCTCAAGCTCATCGGGATATACATTCATTCCGCCGCCGCATACAATTACGTCTTTCAGGCGTCCTTTAATGTGAACATAACCGTTTGAATCAATCATTCCAAGATCACCGGTTTTCAAAAAGCCATTATGAAAGATTTTTTTTGTTTCTTCCTCGTTGTTAAGAACGCAGGTCAGCATTGTTGGTGATTTAATAAGTATTTCACCAAATCCATCGCTCTGGTTGTCGATTTTTATTTCGATGTCCTCCGGAGGAATTCCGACCGATTCAGCCGGTTCTCCTTCATTGGCGAGTATTCCACCCGCGGTTTCGGTCATTCCAAACCCGAAGGAAGTCTTTATGCCACGCTTTCGAAGCATTCGTATTACATCTGGCTTACATGATGCACCGCCAACAAAAAGGTTCAAGCCTGCTAATTTACTGTCACTCTGCGTGAGAACGGCAAGAATAACTTCAGCAAGTCTTGGAACCACATTTAAGAAATTCACTCTGAATTTTGAAATCACCTGAAAAACTTCCATCGGATTAAAGGAAGACATCAGAATGTTTCTTGCACCAGTTGCAAGCGGAACAAATCCGGCATCGACCATTCCGTATACGTGAGTAAACGGAAGTAAAGTCAACATGATATCAGAAGAACCAATATTTCCAAGTCCTGTACCTATTACAATTGATGCAGCCAGAGCTTTTTCTGAAAGAACTATTCCCTTGGGCTGCCCGGTTGTACCTGAAGTGAAAAATATCGCCGCTGTTCCATCGGGCACACTAGCCGGCTCAACGGCTTTTCCATTTTTTTCAAGCCATGGTTCCAGTTCATTTCTGAAAATAGCAAATTTTTCCGGAAACCTGTTCCAGATTTTTTCGAGTCTTGCCTGTTGCAGCGGGCTTGCAAAAATTCCAGATGCTCCGGAAAGAGCTACTATATCAAGCAGTCTCTCGTCGGTAACAGAACCATCTACCGGAATAACGACAGATGAATTCTTAATATGTGCAAAAAAAGCCTGGAGCCAGAAAGGATGGTTCTCACCAAGGAATATTACTGAATTTTTCCGACCAATGCCTTTTTCACGAAGCAAAGCAGACATCTTGTCAACCTGAGTTCGGAATTCACCATAAGTAATGTCTTTCCAGACACCTTCTCCAGAATGCCATGTAATAGCAATTTTTTCAGAAGGAAATGAAAGATTTTCAAGACTAAGCTTATCAGTAAACATATTTCTCTCTCGACTCCAATTTTATGTGTTAAGAACATTTAACCAATTTTTAACAGTAAAGACAAGAAAATAATTTATTTAAAATTCCATACTTGCTCTAATTTTTGCTTCTTTCTGGAGTGATTCAACAGTTGAACCGGTGATAAATCCGAACGAAAGTTCATAGAATCCCCATTCAACTTTCCTCCAGAGACGACTATCTATATTCTGCAGACTTTCTCCGCTGTCTTCAAATCTTGTGTTTGATAAATCAACAATTATTCTTGTCTGCTTTGAAACTCTCTTTTCTGCTGTTCCAGTGATCGTACGCGCTGCAGAGGCATTTCCACGTTCGAAGAGATATCCGAGAGTGATTCCATCTAATCCTAGATTAGGCTGCCCCCAGGTAATAGAACTTTCGTAGTAGCTGTTGTTCTCCTTTCTAAGTTGTCCGGGTTCAAATTTTAGACCTGTTCCGCCCTCCAGATATACTTTCCCCATATCATAGCCAAGAAGTGCACGCATATTGCCATTCTTAACACCATGCCCTTCTTCAAGCCGATAACTGCCAATTAGATCCATTTTGCGTGAAGTAAAGTAATGCAGATTCAGTCCCCAAGTTTCTGATGCCTGATGAGTTTTATACTCGCCAATAACCCTGAAAACATCCATGGAATAGCCCATCTGCACTATAGAATGAGAATTATCCTGTCTCTGGCCGGTTCCCGCCGTGAGAAAAGCATTTTCATTAAAGCGATATCGCAACTGTCCCTCAAACACTGCAGGATAAGATAGATTGGCAGTATTATCTACAGCAGCTGATTTTCCGACAAGAAAGTTTGATGAAAGTCTGTTACCCCACTTATATTCGAAGAATCCTCCGTCTACAGGCCTGTAGGTTTCGTTTCCAGCCCATATTCTTCCAACCTTGAATTCTATTGGAGCTGTAAGATTATATCCGCTGAAAGATGCCTGCCAAAGCTGATTAGAAGTAGTGTGCTGTTCGGGTGCGGGAAGAAAAAACCATGGCGCTGGAATAAACTTGTAAGAAACATGTCTGAAATTGAATTCATTGCGAAGAAATGGCGTTGTATGAGTATAAATTACTGATTGTACAGATTTTTCCCTGTAGAAAGAGAAATCAGAACTCGTATTCTTCTCTTCCCGTTCAATCTTATTTTCCTGTTTGATTCCTGCATATATTATTTCCGGACAAAAAAACAATTCTGCCACCAGTATCATTAAAATTGCCGCTGATAACTGACAGAAACGGAAATAAAGCTTCTGATTGAATTCAATAAAGCGCGACAAGCGGCAATCTCCTGAAAATTAATTTATGTCCCAGCGTTTTTACTATGAGTTAGAATTCCCCAGAGAGATCATTTTAGTTTAGTCTTCCGTCAGTTCATCGTCATAACAAAATAAAATTTCAATCAGTGAAAATGATTTTTTTTTAATATTATGACAGCCTGTGAAAAATTAATTCATAATAAATCCTGTTTTACCGATTACAATATAGATGGGAGCATCAAAAAAAGGGGACTTTTTTGAATGACAAAATTAAAACGTTTTTATTTTCAAGCAATTGCAAAAGCTGCATTGGCGGCTTTTTGTCTTGTATTTTTTTATTCTGGAGCCGAATTAGAAGCTGCAAAGAAAACCTCTAAGAAAGGAAAGACTACAAAGACTTCCGCTAAAACAAGTAAAACAGAAAAAGTGAAACCTGCAGTCTCTCCGGCAAAAACGCCAGAAAATATTCCAGATTCTCCTGCAACAGCTACAGCATCTGTTTCAGCAAATGTAGTCACCAATATACCTGCAAAAACTGGATCTTCTACGGTTAATCTGGAAACCCCGCAGATGGTTGGATTTAACTCTTCAACAACCGGGGTTTTGCCTGCGGAAACCCTTCCTCAAAAACCTGCTGATTTGCAGCAGCCACCTCCCGAAACAGTAAATGAACCAAAATTATCTTCACCAAATGATGCTATTGTTATCGAATTGAACCAGAAGTTACAAAAAGCTGAGTCAGAGCGAGATCTGGCGACTGAGTCTGAAATAATTAAAAAGCTCATTGCAATGAATAGTGCAACCCGCGATCAAAAACAACGGCTCTTATCAATTGAGCATCATCTGCGTCTATCCAAGGGAAGTGTTGCAGAGAAGTGGAAAACTGCACTGGAGCTTTTCGAAAAAGAAGACTGGGGCGCCTTAAGAGTTTGTCTTAATCAGAATCCGCATTTTTCAGAAAATGAAAAATACAGTTTGAAACTCCTTGAGATGTCATTCGCGTGCGATTACTTTTTAGACCGTATTCCTTCAGAGAATGTTTCTGAACAGGCAAAAATGCTTCTTTTACAGAATCCAAAATCATTCTGGGGACAAATGATACAGGCACTTGAAGCTATAAAGAAAAGCAATGAAAAAGAAGCTCTAAAGTATATGGATCTGGCTGCATCAGTTTCTCCCAAGCACCCAACGCTTGTTCTAGCCAGAAAAACTTTTGAACAGAAAACAAAACGCAGAATAATGACAGCCGTTCTGATTTTGATCGGAATAACTGTTGTTGGTTTCCTTTTTACTGTATTTTTTGGATTCCTCGAAATGCTGGACATGCATTTTATCAGGTTTTTGATGAACAAATTTCCAGCGCGTGCATTGGCAAGACTTGAAAAAAAGCTTGGAGTATTTCTTGAAAAAGATGAAAGAATTGCCCATCTTGAAATGCTCACTGAAGCTGCTTTTAAATCAAAGAACTTTCCAAAAGCGGAGAGATATTCTCTGACGCTTCTTGATCTCTCCCCGAAAAACAAGTTAGCAACAGAAATGCTGGGCAGGCATTACCTGCAGCAAAAATCATGGAATGCCAGGCAGGCAGAGACGGTTGCAGGGTTTTGTCTGATTCACAGCCATGACAAAGACACTCTGAAGCAATTTGGAGATTATGTCAAAGAAAGCAAGAATATTCGCTACTCGTTTGACGTGGTTTTGAAAAGATATCTTGAAGAGTTTCCAGATGATTCTGCAATGGTTGAATTGCTCAAAGATGCCTATCTCGGGCGTCCTTCGGCTGAATTTGCTCAGGAGACACTGAATCTTCTCATGCGGTTATGGGAAATTTCCAAATCAGAAAGTGTATTTCAGAAAATATGTAAAGGATATATTGCAGCGGGAAGATTTGAAGAAGAGTTTATTTCAAGACTGATAAACAAAAAAACAGATGTTCAGGTTTCCTTCAACAGCATTTTTTCTGATGTAGATAAGGAACTCGCAGAAGAAGAAAAGCTTACTCTGGAAAGAATTGGAAAAGCTAAGGGTGATGGCCGAATTACTGAGATGGGAAAACTCATTGAGCGTGGAAACTTCAGTTCGCAGGGTTTTGAGCTGATTGAAAAAGTTCTCACTGAAATAATTACTGAAGGAAAATCTCCTGACAGATATTGGGCTGAAAAAGCCAGAAATCATGTCAGAGAGGTCGGAATAAAATGCCGGAAGTTCTATGTGGCAGCTGGCATCGAATTTGAAACTCCTAAAAAGGTTTCTGACAAAGTTCCTTCTGGAATTAAGAGTGAAGTCGAAAGTAAAGAGAATATTACTCCTCTTGCAGACAGGATTTCAGAGCTTCCAGATGAGGTATCGTTTGATTTAATTCAAGCGCTGATCAAGCAGTCTTCAGCGGCAGAAGTTCCCGTTTGGAAAACATATCTTGAAAGAAACCTTCCACCACAGACTTTGTCAACAGTGTTAAAATTCATTGGAAATCTCAAATCAAGATTGCTTACTCCAGTACTTATTAAATTTCTGTCTCACCAGAATTCAAGAACTCGTGCCAACGCAATAGAAGCACTCGAAACAAATGATGATTCGGAAGCAATAAATCACCTTATGATTTTTATTAATGATACTGACAACCGAATAAGAGGAAACGCCCTCAAGGCACTTCATAAGTGGAAGATTCCCCAGGCAGACAAGAATATTAAGCTTATGGCTGAGGATTCTCAGGTTCCCATGAGGGATTCAGCCGTATTCGTACTTAAATCAATCAAGTTTCCATGGGCACAGACTATCTTGAAAGGCTTGCTCAATGATCCGGAACAACTGATCAGGAAAAGCGCTATATCTGCAATCGCTGAGCAGAATCTCAAGGGAGCAGAAGAAATTCTGCGAAATTATCTGAAAAACCCTGTTCCACTTGAAGAAGTCGAATGTGTTGAAAAAGCATTGTCGACTCTGAAAGCTGGTTAAATTCTAGGTTTGTATTGTAACGATAGTATTAATTTTCATTTCAGTGCAGGAGGGAGTATGAAGAATTCTGAATGGAAACCAGTCTGGAGTGATTATTCCGCTTCTCTTCTTGATTTCATTGCTTTCATCAAGGAAAGGTATCCGCTTTTCGATTCAAATCATTCTCCTTTTGGACCGGACAAAGATGAAGAGCAAGACGATATTTTTTAGAGAGGCATATTTTTTAGAGGGGGCACACGCCCCCTCTCGCCGGTCAAACACATTTTATGATGCATATCAACCTCTTTGCAGGGCATTGTGTACTTTCGAATATGAATGATGTTATCGGCAATTAATTTATTAATCAGAAAGCAGCAAAATGAAATTACGATTTTATTTCTTTTTTATGGTTGTGTGTTTGTCAGCCTGCTATCTGTTCCCTGCAAGGACAAATGCTGGAAAAGCTGATTTTAAAGTAGATTATGAATCAAAAACAATAACAGAAAGCACTTACAGAAATTACGGAGAATTGTTTTATCCGAATGCAACCGGAACATGGAATACGAAGAAATTAGAATACGATAAAAGTTTTGCCGGAAGTGAAAACAAGTTTGATTTGAGACTAAAATATGATTTTTCTGAAAGCAACTATATCGATTTCCATGAAAATGTTAATGTTCAGGCGTTCAAGTCAGAAGATTATTACTCCTTTTCAACTGATACCCGCAAATACCGCTTAACAGATCATTTCTTTTCTGCAAAATTCGGTCAGGCAATCGGAAGCAGAGATGTTCTTGAAATCGCCTGGTTGAACAACATCTACAGACTCCCTCTTGATAACTGGTATGATTTCGACTCAAATATAGGAAAAGCTTCCTTCAACCATCGCATTAACAACAATTCAGGAATAATAGCTGAAGGTGGTTACGAAGAGCGGTTGTTTCCGAATGACAGATCGTTAGACTATCAGGAAGGCGCGTTCATATTAAATATTTTCACTCTGGTTCCAGAAAAATTTAACTACAGGCCAGTCGGCAGTTCCGTGCGCGGCAACCGGTCAACTTTTCGAAAAACTCCAACTGGAATGAATACTGGAAAAGCAGTTGATTACTACACCAACTGGTCGAGAAATCCGAATGATCTTGATGAAAAGGCAAAATATCTTGCTGAGCCGATACACGGCGATATTTCCCTGAGACTAACAAGTGATGTACGAACCAGAAAAAGAACTCAGATAGACAATGGATATTACCAGCCATCACTGACTTTTTCGGGAAATTATCAGATAAATTTCCAGACAGATCTGATTCTTGAAGATACCTGGTATCAGAGAAAGCACAGTCGGGAAAGTGAACAGCATTATCTTTTTGACCACAGTTTCAACAGATTTACACTTGGATTGACAAACTCACCCAGGAAAAGAATTCTTCATTCATGTGTATTTTCAAATGAGCAATATGGACACGTAAACAGAAAAGAACAGGATTTCAGAATCAATTCATTAACCTGGGAGAGCGATTATTTTCAGGACAGCACCGGAATAAATTTATTTTTGAAGGAGTCACAGATCAGATATGGCTTTCCGCGCATTTTTTATTCTGATTCAGACCATTTTTACGCAGCTCTTGATTTTTTCTATCTCCTGACAGACAGTTTTATCTTCCACCTCAAAACAGAATGGAATGACTGGGATTTTCTTGATTATGAAAATTTATTCTATTCTTCCCGTGTGGAACATCTCTGGAAAACGTCGCTGGAAAAGAGATTAGACAAATACAATTCCCTGGAGCTGGGTTATCAGGATAATAAAGAAATTCACTCACTTTATGAAGTGAATGACATAATTGAGAAAACACTTTTTTTCAGTTGGAATGCATTATACTGATGTGCTATAATTCCTGAATATGGCTGACTTCCTTTTTTTAAGTGAATTACTTCACCAACTTCCTTATGGAACACTTCGCGCCTGGTTAAAGAGATTGCGCAGTTCCGGTTCTCCGTTCATAACTGTTTTTCTAAATAAAATTCTTTTAACAGAGCCTGATATAAAAGGTTTCTTTGATAGTTTGTTTGATTCTGGGTTAAATGCAGTTATTCTCGGAGAAAACGCCGTAATAAGATCTGCTGTACGAGATTATTTGAACAGTTACCCGCAGATGTTCGTCAGACCGCTGAATTTACCTGGAAAAGCACCAGGAGCAGGCGCAGTTCTGCATGAGCATGAAGGAACAAAGTTCTGGATTGCCGCTCTTTCAACTCCAAATGATCGCCAGCCTTCAGATGATCCGGTAAAGGTTTTTGTTAATTGGATTGGATCAAAACAGGATGACTATCCAATTTTCGTTTTCATCTCCGGAACAGACATTCCATTGAAAAAAGCTATCGCATGGTATTTGGGAAATTTGCCGCACCGAATATTTATTACAGGAGTGGGAATGGGAAATTCAGCTAATCTGCTTGAGAAATCTCCGGAAAGATTTTTTGCGCTAGACATCGGTACAATCGGATGTGAAAAGAACATTTGTGGATGGAATCCGGAAGACTGGTGGCAAAAATTCCACGAAAAAAATCACATAGAATACACGCCTCCGACAGGGAAAATCATTTCCGAATATTTGTCTTTTTCACTTGATGAAAAAAAAGGAATATCTGATCTGAAAATTTCGGGGAGTATGTTATAATAAAATCTATGGGAAAAATATTTTCTGAAACTCTCTTCTCATCAATGTTGATACACAGAATATATGTTCTTCTTCGCTGAAAAACTTTATGCGATTTTTTTCACAAACCTTTCTGTAGGTTATAAGCAGCTGTTTTCGGCATATTCTTGTTTACTTTAAAAAGAAAGCTGAAAAAATATTGAGATCATGGTAAAATATTTTTTGTAATCTTTCATTTGAATCGTGTCTTTTTGTTATACTTGTGGTATAAATTTACTGGAACACATTTTAGGGATTTACTTTTGAAAGAAGTAATTGATTTCAGGAAATATCTGGAGCAAAAGGTTGTCTAGTGCCGAAAATTTAAATCTTGAGACCATTCGGGTCTTCTACGAAGCTCAGAAGTCTATTCTTGCGCACGGCAATGACACTGATGCTCTTCTTGCCATTTTAAGTAAAACGGCATATCAATTATCAGGGAAAAGAGGATTTGCGCTGATATTTTATGATGCCGCAATAAAAACTGCGCGAGTAAGATTCAATGATGGGTGTGATGCTAATTTCCTCGCATCAATGTGCAAAAAGTTTGCCGATGCCAAAATAAATTCTCTTCCGATCAGCCGCGAAGAAGTTGAATCCAGAAATGGAACTCCGTATTCATTTGTTCCAATAGGACCTGCTGAGTCATCGTTTGGCGCTATGATACTTACTCACGGTTCTGATTCCGGTGAAAGCGCGCAATATTTGCCTATTTTCCGTGATATGGCAGGCGACGCAATTTCCAGATTCATGGAAATTGAGCTTATCAAGCTTCAAATGGCAGAGCTTACAACCTTGCTGCAAGTTGGTGAAGCAATATCCTCAACTCTTGATCTTAACCAACTTCTCAACAAAATCATGGGAATGGCAACAAAAGTAATGCGCTGTGAGACTTCAACCGTTTATCTTGTTGATAAGGTAACAAACGAACTATATTTTCACATAGTTCAGGGAGATGCGAAAGTTGGTGCCAAGCTCAAGGAAATAAGGCTTCCCATGGGAACCGGCCTTTCGGGATGGTGTGCAAAAGAAAATAAACCTGTTATTGTCCCTGATACATCGACTGATCCAAGGTTTTTTAAACAGGCCGACAAGAATTCAGGCTTCATAACAAAGTCAATGATTTGCGTTCCAATGTGTCTGAAAGATGAAGTTGTCGGCGTTCTTCAGGTATTAAACCGCACCGGCGATATTCCATTCAATGAACACGATGTTGAAATGCTGCAGGCTGTTGCAAACCAGGCTGTATCAGCAATTGACAATGCCAGACTATATGAAAACATTGCCGGATTGTACAAATACATTCAAAACGTTTATCTTTCTACGGTTGACGTTCTGGCAACGGCTATAGACGCCAAAGATCCTTATACTCACGGTCATTCAAGACGTGTTACAAATTATTCTGTTGCAATAGCAGAAGAAATGCTTCTGGAAAAGAAAGAGATTGAAAATATCAAATATGCCGGACTTCTTCATGACGTTGGAAAAATCGGAATAAAAGACAGCATTATCGGAAAACCTGAACGCCTGACGGACGAAGAATATACAATGATCAAGCGGCATCCGGTAATTGGTGCAGAAATTCTCAAGCCGGTTGATTTTCTTGCAGATAAAATACCTGGAGTTCTTCACCACCACGAATATTTTGATGGACGCGGATATCCTGCGCATCTCAAAGCAGAAGAAATTCCTCTTATAGGCCGAATAATCTGCGTTGCTGACGCTTTTGATGCAATGACTTCCAACCGACCTTATCGAAAAGGGCTCAGTATTGATGTTGCTCTTGAAGAACTTAAGAAATTCTCTGGAAGGCAGTTTGATCCAATTTGCGTTGATGCATTTCTGAAAGCTTTTGAAAAGAGAATTGATCAGTGGTTTGAGAAGAGCCCTGATTCAGAAGAACTTGTTCTGATAAAAGAAGAAGGCGAGGAAAGATTTGACGGCGCCTGCGGCGATGCACATACCCACGGTTCAACGCAGAGTACGCAGCCATATCCACCGCTTATTCCAGATGATAAAAAGAAATCTGCTGATGCATCCGCAACTCCGCCCGACCAGACATCTTCGACGCCATCGTCGCAACCATATCCACCAATCGGCACGAAATAAAATCAACATTTTCTTAAATTGATGTAAAGATTCAAGATTCAAGATAAAAGAAAAAGCTATCCGCAGATTACACAGATTTCGCAGATTAAGATTAAAGATGAGATATGGATGATTTATTTCACACCCCAGTGCCCTTTAATCGACACTGTAGCACGCTGCTGAAGAAAAGATATATCTCACGCAGAGGCACAGAGAAAAACTGAGAGAAAATCGTGTTTTTTATATCTGCTCAGCAACATTACTACAATCTCCTTTAATCTTTTTAATCTCTTTATCTTCTTTAAGCTTAAAGCTTGAAAATCTGCATAATCTGCGTAATCTGCGGACAAAAATCTTGTCTTTTCTTGTCGCGGTTAGCGGTTGTACTGGTCGTATCTCTGGGTCATTTGATCAAATGCCGCAAGTTTTGCTTCCAGTCTGTTCGTATCGGCACCATATCTGAATCTTCCAGTGCTGTCCGGGTAAGACTTCATATAGAACTCGATCCAGAATTCCTTGCGGTCATGGTTGTATTCAGCGCGGGCTTCCCAGCAATGAAGGTCTCTTATTAATCCAAGACTTAGCGGGCCGAATTTTCCGGTAAGATGGTTGTAATTTCCATTTGTATTGATCTGCCAGAGCGGTCTGATAGTTGTTCGGTAGTTGAAAGACGTATTTGTAACTCTGCGATAAGTATGCGGATAAGTAAGACTTGTATCAAAAGACCAGAGATTTGAAGCAAATCTGTAGCGTATATTCATATTTCCTGGAATCATTCTTGCAAAAGCCATTCGTGAAAACGGCAGCGGATCAGCAATGTAATCACGTCTTAAGAAAAATTCCCAGTTGTGATAAGAAGTTTGCTTAGATCTGACCGAATAGTCCCAGTAGATCTGTTCCATGCGGCCTGTTACTCTGTTATAATTGAAGTTAATCGGGTTGAGCGACCATGTTCCCTCGCCCAGTCTGAGGCGTGTAGAGAGCATGTCTGTCATAGTCGAAGAATCAAACCTGAAAGGCGACTTACCTTTCTGCGTAGAAAGATTGTAATTCAATTCAAGATTTGTACTAGCAGAAAATTTATGTGCTGCACGCATCATAGTTGTACCGGTTTCCCGTTCAGTGCCTTCGCTATACCAGTTTTTCTCAAGATTATATGATGGTGTCATATCAAATCTTGTTCCCAGCTTCAGCGGAGGAATTGTAAAACTCGAGCGGACGTCTTTTTTATCAGTATTTTTCAGCTTATCTGGCGTGCCTTCCTCGTATTTTCCATACATTCCTGAAATATTTGTTCCAATGTTCACAAAGGGAAACGTATAAGCCGGAAGATTGAATGTAATTTCGGGCATACGATTAAGAATCTGATATCCGTTATCGTTTTTATATCTGCTTCCGTCAAGATCGACATGTTTGCTTCCGGAAATATTCATTGAAACTGATTTTACCCGGGTAGTCATGTTCATCTGGACGTTCAAATCCTGGTTTTCGGCATTTTCTCCGGCTTTATCTCCGGTATATGCAAAATTGGTCGTCAGTGCATCTCCGGAATCGAATCTCTGATTGTAGGAAAGGTTCATCTGCATGTTGGAATGATTCCGCAGAGTTTCCTGCAGATTGTACATTGAAAACGTTCCGCCGCTTTTTCCTCCGGCTTGTCCATAAGAACCGCTCAGACCTACGCCCTGTCCGCGTTTGGAAAAGAAGTCATAATTGAAGGTCCCAGTCATTCCTTCACGCACAGTGAGATCTGTATTGAATTTCAGGAAAAATCCGTCTATCTGAGATAATCCCTGTTTTGTATTAAAGAATTTCTCTTTCTGGACAAGAGATGATTTTTCATATCCGCGACTGTAAACTTTTTTTCCGCCCCATCTGGCTGCAAGACCTTCGATAGTCATAAAGTAATGAGGAACTGTTTCAATTTCGTTTGCCGTAAGCCTGTAATGCGGATGTTCGTGATTATCGCACGTTGTCTGCATCAATTCTTTTGCAATGGTTAATGCCGGACTGACGAATATTTCCTTGGCCTTGAAGAAGTTGCGATTTTTTTCAACAGTAGCGTTGCGCATCCAGCCTTTTCCTGTTTTCATGTTGTAAACGAGGAAATCGCCGGTTGTTTTATCGTATCCTTTCCAGAATTCGACGCTTCCATAAGCAAAAATATCTTCAGTTTTTGTGTTGGACTGAATTGTATCAGCCTTGATTTTCATATCCTTGAAAGTGATGAAGGAACGCCCTTTTGTGACCACCTGATTTGCTTTGGTTCTGTATTCAAGATAATCACCGATTACCTCAACCGGCGAATTCTGAGTATCCATTTCTGGAACATCGAAACAAAATGCTGTATTTAAATCTGAAAAAATGAAGAAAAACAGGATAAAAAAAAGTTTGTAATATTTCACTTGTTGTTGCTCATTTCTCATCATTCAGGGCAACAAGTGTTTTATGAAGAATTTCCATGGTTCTGCTGCTGGAACATGACGGAACAGCGACGGTATAGCGCAGATTGCAACAACCTGAAATAATCGTCTCAATTCCATTTTCAGAGAGCGCTTCATTAATTTTTGCAGCATATTTTGTAGAATTGCTTATTCCACATCCTACAACTGAAAACATTGAAAGATCTGCATTAAAAATCAGGTCCTCAGCGTAAAGCTGAACTGCTTTCTGCCAGAGGTGCGGCATTACTTCAAATGCATCTGCAAACCTGAAAGCAAAGCGAAGGTCATTTCTATTTTCATTAACTTTTCTAAGCTCATTTAATGTTAACGGCAAAACATTATCGCTATTTTCCAAAACTCTGGAAACATTTTCAATTGATACAACTGCCTGTTTTTTCTCACAGGAAATACTTTTGAGAGGAATTGATTCATCGCCAAGAGGTCCGATGATACTTCCTTCTTCTGATGTAAAGCTTGATCTGACGTGAATTCTGATATCGTATTTCCTCGCAAAATCGATTGCTCTCGGATGAAGAATTCCGTTTCCAAATACTGAAAGGGTCTTCATTTCGTCGTAATTCAGGTGCCATATTTTAACCGGATTATGAATTTCTCTCGGATCAGCCGAATATATGCCATTTTCATCAGTAAGCTTTTCACATACTTTCTGACCAAGTTCAGATGCAAGCGCAACTGCAGTTATATCAGAACCGCCTCTGCCAAGAGTAGTCAGGTCACCAGCCTGAGATATTCCCTGAAAACCGGCCACTACAGCCACAGATCCGGGTTTGAGGAATTCAGAAATGCTTCTGACATTTCTAAATTTCAAAACTTCTGCAGAAGAAAATTTTCCATCAGTTTCTATCTGAAGATTGAAAGCATTGAAAGATCTGGCATTTACACCAATTTTCCTCAACGCAGATGCCAGCAGCGAAGCACTGACCATTTCACCGGTGGCCATGAGCTGGTCAAGTTCACGCAGATCAGGATCACGATCAATGGCATGCATAAGCTTGATGAGATCATCCGTAGTATCACCCATTGCTGACACCACGACTGCAACTCTTTTTCCGGATTTTGCAAACTCGCTTATGCGCTCTGCAACTTTAATAATTCTTTCCGGGGTTGCTACTGACGATCCGCCATACTTCTGGACAAGGACATCACCAGGTTCAAACATTTCAGTTCTGATCCAAACTTCCTTCAATTTCGTGACACGAACGAAGGGCAGCAAGCCTGACATTCGTATCAATTTCCCTTAATGCTTTTTTCAGCAGGGATTCTTCTGTTTTTGCTGTAACGAATATTAACTGTTCTGGCAGTTCTGGAAGCAGTCGCGGCTGAATAACCCGCTCCAGCTGTATCTCAAAATGGGAAAAAGCCGATGCAATCTGAGACAGTGTTGAGGAAAAATTTTCAAGAGAGAAACGCAGGTAATACTTTGATTCAAAGTTTTCATCAGAAAAACTGATTTCTTCATCTGTTCCAGCTTCATTTTTTCGCGTTTCCCCCTTTCTGATTTCTGTAAGATCTTTTATTATGCCATTCATCCTGGAAACATTTTCTTCAATCTGTCCAATACAAATGTGCTCGTTTTTTTCATCAGCCAGTAATATTCCTTCGGCATTTCTGGTCGTTTTGGCAAGTGGATGAGAATCATGTAATAAAACCGGGGAAATACGCACTTTCAATACATTGTTTCTGAATTCAAGCCTGCCGGCAAGGCGAATGCAGGCACCCAACTCCCTGACGAACTTCATGTCTTCAGGCTGAATGGCCTTTAATCCGGAAGTTTGAAGATTCTTAGATTCTGGAAAATATCTGTAAAAATGCCACGCAAGAAGCAGAATTCTTTCTTTCAGAAGAATTCCATGAACAGACTTTAATGGAGTCTGGTTAGCAAGACCTTTCCACTGAATTTCGCTTAAAGCCTCGTCAAGAGTGCAGAAACGCTTCTCCATTTCAAGAAGAAGCGCATTTGCCTGTCCATCGCACAGTGCAAGAATTTTTCCGGGAATAAAATTTCCCGGAAAAGAATATTTCAGATCAAGCGCAGGCTGAATTGCTCCAAGTGCAGCTCTGTAGCCTACACGGTCAGCAAGCTTTTCAGAAATCAGTTTTACTGCAAATTCGCTGTCAGAAGTAACAACATTTGTCGGAAGCCTTCCTGAAACCGAATGAAATGCTATACCGGTGTCAACGGATGCAAAAAAATCATCAGATTCAAGTGAACGCCAGCATTGATCTGAATCTTCAGCATTCAAAACAGGCGCAAACAGCAAATCTCCTTTTTCATATTCCGAAAGTAAAGATTTTAACTGTTTGTGCCATGAAGGCAGATTTAAAAAGCCTGTTCTCTGCATTTTATCCGTGAACACCTGTTCCAAGAAGATTTTCAAATGCCTCCGCAACTGCTTCACAGAGAGTCGGATGCGGATGAATGATTTCGGGAATTTCATGAGCCGGAATGTTCAGTGCCATAGCCATGGTGGCCTCTGAAAGAAGATTAGAAGCTTCCGGACCCCAGATGACCGTGCCAAGAACTTTCTGATCTTCGGATGCGAGGACTTTTATCTGTCCGTCTGCTTCTCCGGATGTCATTGCTTTACCATTTGCAGAAAACTGAAATCTGCCGGTTTTATATTTAATTCCTTCTGAATTCAACTGTTCTTCAGATTTTCCGACCCATGCAATTTCAGGAAATGTATAAACACAGGCTGGAATTGCGCTGTAATCAGCACTTTTCTTTTCGCCATGAAATTTTGCAGCCAGAACCGCTGCGTCGTGACTCGCTTTGTGTGCGAGCATCGGCCCCGGGACACAGTCACCTATTGCATAAATTCCGGGAATGCTGGTCTGAAAATCGCTGTTTACGGCAATAAAGTTTCCCTTCATTTCAGGAAGAATTCCGGAGTTTTCAAATACAGAAAGGTTCGGTTTTCTGCCGATTGCCAGCAGAGCTTTTGCAAACGATCTTGGTGTTCCGTTAATTTCTGCTTTTACTTCATTATCAGATACTTTGCACAAATTTTCGGCTCTCTGGCCGGTAATTATTTCGAGTCCGCCCTTTTTGAAAACTGGCAGAAGCCTCTTTGCTGTGGCAGTGTCAAGCCCTGGAAGTATCTGAGGCATCATTTCGACAATAGTAACCTTTGAGCCAAATTCAGCATAGACCTGTCCAAGTTCAAGGCCGATTACGCCGCCGCCTATTATAAGCAGAGTTTCTGGAATATTCTCAGCAGAAAGGGCTTCGTCGCTGCTCCAGAAAACATTTCTATCATTTTTATAATTCTCTGGTACAAACGGAACTGACCCGACCGCAAGACATATTTTTTCTGCTGTTCCCTGCCATTCTGTTGCACTATTTACAATAACATGATTATTGCTTTTAAGACGTGCATCGCCTCTGACAAAGGTAACACCAGCTTTTTCGAGAAGCCTGATGATTCCGGTGCGGAGCTTCTGAACAATATCATTTTTCCGAGCCTGAATTTTTGTCCAGTCAAAAGAAAGGGTTTCTGCTTTTATGCCAAATTCTGAAGCATGCTTCATTTTGTGAAACATTTTTGCAGATGCAAGTAAAGCTTTTGTCGGAATGCAGCCCCAGTTAAGGCATGTTCCGCCTGCTTCATCACGTTCAATAAGAGCCGTCTTCATGCCATTTCTTGCGGCTCTCAATGCAAGCGGATATCCGCCCGGTCCGGCACCAACAATAATCAGATCAAATTTTTCAACCATATCCTTTTACCTTCAGAGTATATATTTCAATTAAATGCCTTTCAGCGCTTCTCAGTGATTTTTTTTACAATCTTCTTACCAAGCTTTTTGACAAGTTTTTTAACAAGTTTTCTGAGAATTTTTTGCAAACTATTTCACCTGTCTTTCTTTAAATCTTTTAATTGAAGCCACGCTTGCTAAGTACGCAAAATATTAAATAAGGGGGCAAATTTGCGTGTTAACTTTGTGGTGTGCTGTCATCTCGAACTAATCTGAGAGATCTCATAAATGCAAGATTTCTCCCTTCGGTCGAAATGACATAGTTTCTGGCTCCTTTATTATGATTTGCTGTACTTAGTTTTTATTAATATGAGGTATTAAGAAGTTGTATCAACAAGGAATAATACTGAGCCTTTTTCAACAATCTGTCCGTTTTCAGCGATAACTTTCACAACTCTCCCTGAAACATCTGATTTGATTTCATTCATCAGTTTCATGGCTTCAACAATGCAAACCGGCTGTCCTGCCGTGATTTTGTCACCTTCCTTGGTATAAGGCGGCGCAACAGGCGAAGGCGCCCGATAAAAAGTTCCAACCATGGGCGATACGACTTTGTGGTATATTTCAACTTCAGGTTTCTTTTCCGGTGCTGCCGGCACAGAAGAAACAACTGCTTTCTGAATTGGCCTGTTTTCTTTAACATGAACAGGAGAAGCTGGCACAGAAACTACATTTGATATGGTTTCCTGCCTTTCATTTCTGCGAAGAGAAAGTTTGAAGTCTTGAGATTCAACTTCAAGCTCGTTCAAATCGGTTTGAGACATGAAACGGATGATATCAATAATGCCATTAACAGAATTCCCGGAATTTTCAGGGTTATCTTTGCTCATTTTTATCCTCAAAATTATGAAGTATGGAACAATACCAACTTTTAATACCTCTTGTCAAGATGCAAATCTACAATACATTGGACAAACAAAAACTTTTTGTAAGATTTTTTTTACATTCCCCCTCCAGCGCTTGCAGGCAAACGAACAGCAGAACTGTGTTCTCTCATAAATCTCTGTCTTACGTTTGCCAGAGGAATTCCCTTCTGTTCAGCTTCGTAAATTTCTCTTATCCAATAGCTCAGTAATGCAATATTCATTTCTCCTGAACTGCTGCTCAGGAACCATCTTTTAACAATCTGATGATATTGGGGCCTATAGTATTCTTCGTTCTGTAATACCGAAATTGCAACTTCTTTGAAACGCGTTGCGAAATCAATTAATAGTGGCGATAATGGAGGATTAACCTTCATTGCAGCGTTTTGAATTTTCAAAATGAGAGGGGCTTTTCCGTCAGGGGAAATATTTCTGAAGATGCTGAGAATTTTTTTCCTGATAAGATATTCCGGCATTTGCCTGATCAGATTCAGATAAACTTCAGAGTCTGTTGAATGGCCGGCCTTAATTATGATTGCATTAATTTCCCCCTGAATTGGATTCCTTCCAAGGTACTCCTGAAATAGTTTACGTGCAACTGACTCAGGAGAAACAATATTTGTACCGGTTGCCTGATTATCAGCAAGAAGAATTTCGGTGGTTTTTTCAAATAGATCAAGGCTTGCGGTTGCAATTGTCTGGAATGATCCGCGATTTGTGAAAATTACAAGACCAACTTCAGGATTATGCCGCCACATTACTAATGAAGCTGTTCCGGCTGTTGCTCCGCTTTTCGAATAAATTTTTCCTCCAAAAGCTGATTCACGAATATCAACTGTATAACCAATCATTCGTTCTGAATTCTCTTCTGCCAGAGGTTTTTCAACTTCCTTAGCTGCTTTTGAAAGTTCATTCTGTTGAATTCCGCACATTACTTTCAAGAGAGTCATCATGTCACTTACAGTACTTATGCCTTCACCCCCAAATGCAAGAACTCCCATGTCGGCCAGAGGAAGCGCAACGACTTCATTGTTTCTGAATGCATATCCAATGGCTCTTCTGTTGGTGGTTTTCTTTACAAATGACGGACTATTAAAACCGGTGTCATTCATCTTAAGTTTTTCGGTTAATTCTTTTTCCAGCATTTCGTCGAAATCACTATAATTTAAACAATTCTTCAGTGCTATACTGAGAAGACCAATGCCCAGGTTTGAATACTCGTATTTTTCCCCGGGAATTGATTCAGGTTGTGCGTTTTTCAAATAACTCGAAAGAAGGTCAGGAGAATAATTTTTTGCCGGATAAAAACTGTCTGAATCATTTTTCCCATCGTTATCAAAGTCTCGGAAGGCTTTCATATTTTTTGGATAACTTGGATAACCTGAATAATGAGTTACCAGATGCTTCAGAGTAACTCTTGGAGATATTTTCATTGCTGACGGCATAAATTTGCTGGCAAAAGCATCAAGCGGCATTTTTCCATTAACGACAGCATTTGCCAGAATAATTCCTGCAAACAACTTTGTCACTGACCCAATATTGAAAAAAGTGTTTTCTCCTGGTTTTATTGATGAGCCAATTGTTGTTGTTCCATAGCTGAAAACTTTATTGCCTTTTCCTGTTACAATACCGCAGACGAGCGCAGGAGTACCATTTTTTCCGGTCTGGTCAACTAGTGGCCGCAAGTATTTGTCAGCGGCATCGCTAATTGTACCAGTATCCGTTGCTTGAACAACAGTATTATCAGAAGACGAAACATCTGTTTGAGCCGCGGAATTCAGCGGAAGCAGAATCTGATTATCGTCATAACTTCCGGCAATCTGCGGTTCAAATTTCGGTGTCTGGCTTTTTTCCCGGGAAACCGCAATAATATATTCCGCAAATTCTTTAAAAGTGGTCTTGCCGTCTGCCGAAGTGTCTGCTTCACCGCTCAGGGCTTTAGTAACAGCGTAGGAAAATGAGTTTTGTTTTTTGCCATCAATCAATGCCGGGCCCGAAATCTGGTCTGCACTTACAGGGGTTACAACAAGAAAGTTCCGCCCCTGAGATTTGCGATTTTTCCAGCGTGAATTGTACGGATCAGTCTTTAGCAGATTCACCAAAGCTCCTGAATGACATGACATGGGAAGAACAATGACATTTTTAGCTGGCAGATTCAATATGTCAGAAGCAAAATCTTCCCAGGTATAAACATCAGGGTAAAGAAGCAATCCTTTCAACACTCCGTGCGAATGCGAATAGATTATCATTGTATCGCTTCCAGCCAACATTCCAGAATATCCAGCCAACTCACTTTTTATTATCTGAGGGCTCACAACTGGCACATCAGCCGGTGGAATGTCAAACAGTTCCTTCATTGTCAGTGTATTCAAGGCTCTCGCTGCATTGCCAACCATTTCGATCATAGATTTGCCAAGTTGCTGCTGAGAGGCATTATCTGAAAACTTGCCCCTGCTGAAAGAAAAGTAGTATCCTTTCCCTTCAGCGCTGACAACCGAAAAAATGTTTAGGATCACTACAAGAAACATCACAAACAACATTGTCTTATTTTTCATTTTTTCCCTCCATGATCTTTATTCTTTACACTTTATATACGAAGCAATACTCATCATCGTAATATTTATTTATCAATCAGACCTATCTTCTCAATAAGTCGGGGTTATCAAAAAATTAGACCCTCACCCCGGCGCTCTCCCAAGCTGACGGCTGATAGAGAGGGGAAATGCCCCTTATTATTGAGTAGATACAATCAGACTATTTTTACTGCAAGTAATTACATAATCTAACACTGGCCAAAGTTGTTCGAGAAAGTCGCAAAGTAAAACAGTTTTATTCCGTCGATGGTTCTGGGAAACGGATCTCTACTGATAATGGCAAACTAATTAACACGTGCTTCTTCTTTCATTTTTTTCAGTTTTTTCATTTCTTTCAAGTGTTTGTCCTGAACCTGCTGAATGCAAAGTAGTATCCTATTCCTCGTGTTGAGCAGATAAAAAATATTTCTCAACAACACTTAATTATGTTAAAATACCTCAAAATCTCCAGAATTGGATGAATGGAAATGAAAAGTAAATTAATTTTGGCTTTTATTACGGTTGTATGTTTTTCCCTGATTTTTGCATCAGGTTGTCGTGTTGGGGATGGAAATTATGCCGGAGAAATCGTTGGATACAATCCAATCACTCCTGAAACCCCAAGCGGTAACATAATTGAAGGAATTATTTCTCAACATCTATTGGAAACTGTTGATATTGAAAACCTCATCGACAGGACAGATCCAAGCTTTCAGGTTCCCGGGGAAAATGTCAGCGAAGAAGCACCGATTGCAAATATTTTGAAATCTGAGCTTCCAACAGCAAAAGTATTGAAAGCCAATGAAAAAAGGAAACTTCTGGTTCTCAGCCTGAATTATTTTGCTGTTCTCAGGGATATCAACGGAAAAATTCTTGATAAATCTGATATAAGCCCTACTGATGGCACTTTTACCTTTTCACAATTTTCTAACGCAACAGATCTTGTTTTAAAAACTGAAATAATGCTCAAGAAAATTTATTTTGAATTAGTGTCCACCAATACTGATACTGCTTCAAGTTCCCAAAAAGTAAGTCTGCTTACATTCGTTGAGAAAACTGCTATTGTACAATCCACCGGTTCCGGCACCTCTTCTTTGTCTCAGATTAATCAAACCCGTGTTGTAATTGACGCAGAATCGATAGCCATTTTCAAGATTTATGAAGCCGGAAAAATTGAAGCAGAAAAACAAGGTACAACCTTTACAGTTGAAGATGCGAAAAAAAGTCCGGAAATGGTGCAGACTGTAATTAATTCAATTAATGAAGTGTTAAATAAATCCACAGATAACATGGTAATTTCCCTGATCAAAGTTCTTGAATTCAGAGGGGAAGAGCTTTCCAAGATCGCTTCAAATATAATACTTATGGCAAAAATTGAAAATATAACAGTTTCTTCGATAACAGAAAACTCTGCTGTGATTTCCTGGACAACCGATCAGAACACAACTTCCCAGGTTGAATATGGACCGGCAAACATTTATTCAAACAGTTCCATCCTTGATTCAACGCTGACAAAAAATCATTCTGTGACTATTACCGGTCTGGTTGCATCTGTCACCTACCATTATCGAGTAAAAGCAAGACCTGATTTTGCTAATGATAAAACTGAGGTTGTCTCTGGAAATCGCGTTTTTCAGACACTGCCTTCCCTTGACAAACAACCTCCTGTTATAAGTGAATTTAATATTGAACTTGTTGGATTAGACACACTTAAGGTGTCATGGAATACAAACGAACCCACACTTGGAATGGTTCAGTATGGTCAGACGGTTAAGTATGGGTTTGTTACTAACCTGAAAGCTGCTTTGACAACTTATCAGGAATTTGAAATCTCAGGTTTTGTTCCAGGCGAGACCTATCATCTGAGGGCTCTCGCTGTGGATGTCGCAGGAAATTCGGCAAATACCTCGGATTCAATGTTTTCAATTCCGGACGCTGAACTTCCTGAAATTTCCAACTTGAAAGTAATACCATCAACAAGTTCCGCACAAATTTCATGGGTAACCGAAAAGAAATGTAAACGACAAATTGAATATGGTCTTACAAAAAGCTACGGTGAAACGCAAAACTATTCCGCCACGAACAATTCCTACCATACCGTGAATCTGGCAAACCTTCTGCCCGGTAAAGAGTATTTTTTCAAAATTACTGTAAAAGATGAAAAGGAAAAAGTCGGTTCTTTCGAAGGAAGTTTCCTGACACTTGTACCAGGAGCACCAAACCTTTTTGATTTTGTTAATACTCACCCTTTAAACGGAAAAGTAAACTTCAACTGGACGACCGATCAGCAGGCGAGATCATATATTGAATATGGTGAAACTTTTGATTACGGAAAAAGAACAGAGGTTACGGCTACATTTTCCACCACACAACTTGTATCTGTAAGCAATCTTATTGAAGGACAAACTTATCACTTTCGTGCGGCTTCAACAAACAGCGCTGGACAAACTGGCTATACACGGGACTTTCTGATCCAGGTTCCAGATACAACAAAACCTGTAATTTCTGATATTTCTGCTGGAAAAACGGGAACCGACTCTGTTTCTATTTCGTGGAAAACAAATGAGCCCACCATCGGTAAAATTAAATATGGTCCGACTTCCACACTTGACTTTTTTTCATTTTATTCCACTGACTTTTCCCTTGAAAACCAGGCTGTAATAAAAAACCTGGAAGCAGGAAAACAATATTATTTCAGAGTTGTTGCAAAAGACAGGGCAGAAAATGAAGCTGAGTCAGAAACAGGAAGTTTTTCCACTCAACTAGAGTTAAAAAACTTCCCACCGGAAGTTAAAATTATTGGATCTTCAACGGAGATTCAGGATCTCTGGTTTCAGAGCGTCTACGAAGGAAATTCGTTGGTTTTGAAAGCCGTTGCAACAGACCCGAATCCTGGTGATACAGTGTCATTTTTGTGGTCGTCTACCAAGGGGCAATTTTCATCAACCATCTCTTCTGAAACTGCATGGACCGCTCCTTTTGGTATTGAATCGGCTGAATGCTTCTGTAAAGTCACAGATTCCAAGGGATTAAGTTCAACTGCCTCGGTAAAAATCAGAGTTATTCCTCTCTTAAAAACCGGAAAAGGTAGAATTTTTGGGACGCTGATTGATCTCGTGACCGGTCTTCCGATCTCCGGGGCTGTTGTCGGACTCAACGGTACAAACTACAGGACGATTTCCTTGTCAGATGGTGCCTTCGAAATTAATGACATTGATCCTGGAAATTACACGGTCGTCATAATGAGAGGTAGTTATGAGTACAAATCTATTCCAAATGTTGTAATTACGAATGATTAGTTCAATATTTCGCAAATTACGTTAAAAAACTCAATAGTGGGACAGATTAACTTTGTCTCTGGAAGTTCATATAGAAAGGACCTTGAAAGCACCACTTTTGCAAGTTCTTTAAGTTAATCGAGAACAATATCAAAAAGTTCGAGTGAATTTAAAAAAATTATAAAGGATCGACAGAATGAAATACTTTTGTTTTCTTCTCTCAGTTTGTTCTCTTCTGTTTTTCGTTGCGTGCGGTGGAGGTGGAGGCGGCTCTGAAAACCCGATGGGCGCCATGACTTACTCCCAAAGTGGCGGCGCAGCTCTCAGCGGAAAAATTTCTGGAACTGGAAGCCTGAAGGATGTTCAGGTTTATCTTTTCCCCGTAGACGCTGATGGTCCCCCCGAGATTTACAATATCCGCAGTGCTATAAGAATGGATCTGCAAAGGTCTTATTATGAAACTATCACCGATGAAAATGGTGGTTTCATATTTGAGAATGTTGCAACCGGCACCTATAACCTGGTTGCACAAAGAAGCAGATTTGAAAGCGCAGTAGTCGGAAATGTGGAAGTCTCATTATTGGCTAACACAGTCAATCTTGGTGAAGTAAAGTTGAATCCCACCGGCGAAGTAAGTGGCAAAATCCTTTTGGATGGCGTCGGAAAATCTGGAGTAATTGCCTATATAAAAGGAACTTCATTTGCCGCATTCTCCGATGATCAGGGTGCCTTTGTAATTTCTGGCGTCCCGGTTGGAAGTTATTTTCTCAGTGCTTTTTATCCGAGTCTTAAATCGACAAACACTCCTTCAGTAATCGTTGCTGCTGGACAAATGAACGCGATTACGACAAGTATTACCTTGGCAAAGGACGAATTGTTTTTCTCAGGGTATAGCATTCTCTGGAAAGGAAGCTTTTCGTCAAGTTCAGATTCATCTCTTCAGAGCCCACAGAAAAATTGGGGATATTACAATACTACCGACAAAAAATCCTACATTTTTGATGGTACAAATTGGCAAATATTAGCCATTGACGGTGCAACCGGCGCCACAGGCGCAACCGGTGCAAACGGCATTGGAATCCTCTGGAAGGGAACCCTTTCAAGTGCCCCAAGCAGCCCAAGTTTGAACTGGGCTTATTATAATACCACAGATAAAAAATCTTATCTGTTTGATGGAACGACTTGGCAGATTCTCAGTCAAGATGGAAATTCAATAACCGGAGCCACAGGAAACACTGGTGCGCAGGGTATTCAGGGAAATACTGGTGAGACTGGAGCCCAGGGAACAACCGGCAATACCGGAAATACTGGTGCAACCGGAGCCCAGGGAACAACCGGCAATACCGGAAATACTGGTGCAACCGGAGCCCAGGGAACAACTGGCAATACCGGAAATACTGGTGCAACCGGAGCCCAGGGAACAACCGGCAATACCGGAAATACTGGTGCAACAGGAGCCCAGGGAACAACTGGTCAAACCGGAGCAACCGGTGGCGGGTTGACTGACTTCGCATATATCTACAATCTAAGCGCTCAAGTCGTTCCTCTCCAAGCCGACGTAACTTTCAGTAACAACGGCACGATGATTGGCGGCATCATACATGCCCCTGGAACGGCGGTGATTGTTGTCAGTAGCGCTGGCAATTATAAGGTGACTTGGATAGTGGCGGGAGTAGAACCAAATCAATTCGCTTTGTATATAAATGGTGCACCGGTTGCCGGAGCAATCTACGGCTCCGGGGCTGGAACACAACCAAACAGCGGCCAGGTTCTCATAACAGCAGCTGGGGGCGATGTTTTCACGTTGAGAAACCACTCCTCAACCGCTGCGGTAACTCTGCAGACATTGGCTGGCGGCACAGAGATCAACGCAAACGCCAGCATTCTGATTGAGAAGCTGTCGTCTGAACTCCCTTGAGAAGCACTCTGAACTCTAAAAAGCGAAGAGCACAAAGTGCTCTTCGCAGTTAGTAAGCCAGTCGGACTTGTTCGATCAGCAATAT
>JADFZL010000049.1 GCA_015232575.1 Candidatus Rifleibacteriota bacterium | reverse complement strand
CAACAAGGAGGTAACCTGCGACCGAAGGGAGTCAGGTTCACCGACAAGTTGGCGAATCCTCCGTTTAAAAACATGCGACATGGAAAACACTCCTGCCATTGAACACTCTCGCTCTACTTGTTGGAATCAAGCACGGATGCCTCTGGTTTCATGCCTGAAAATATCTATTCTTTATCCTCATTTTTCTGTTCCAACTGCTTGATTATCCGATCGAAGTCACTTTCAAAGAGACGATCCTGAATAATCCGGTATTTTTCAAATTCACTTTCGGCGTGGGCTTTGGCAATTTCCGCTGTGACTTTTCCGGCGTCTTGCAGGATTTCTCGGTCTGTCGCTGCAATGAAGCGGTTGAGGCGTTTCTCCCAGTCCTGCATCGTCATCGGGATTTGCCGCATTGCCATATCTTCTGCAACGTCTAAATAGGCAGCAACCAATCGCTGCAATTGTGCCATTTCATTTTCGGTCAGATAGTTTTTGGCCACACTGACATCATACTTTTGAATTTTACCTTTTGGAGCATCTTTCCAGGTTGTCAGCCCCATATTATCTTTTTTGTGATCCGCACGATCTACGATCACTTCCGCAGCCGTCCGACCATGAATAGCCCAATGCAACTTGTTTTGTACTGTCGCAAAAAAGCGCTTCGTAGTTTGAGCTGTTATATCATAATCAACGGACGTAGCATAGATATCGGTAATTTTCTGATAGAACTTACGCTCACTCAGACGAATCTCTCGGATACGCTGCAATTGCTCTTCAAAATATTGTTTTCCAAGGATAGAACCGTCGTTCTTTAGACGTTCATCATCCATTGAATAGCCTTTGATGGTGAACTCCTGAATAATCGTTGTCGCCCATTTGCGAAATTGCACGGCACGTTCAGAGTTTACCTTGTAGCCTACAGCGATAATGGCCGAAAGATTGTAGTGTCTGGTATTGTAAATTTTATCGTCTGCGGCAGTTATTCGAAAATTTCGAATAACTGCATTCTCTTCCAATTCACTTTCGAAAAACACCTTCTTCAGATGATAATTAATGGTATGCGTCTCGACATCATAGAGAACGCCCATCATTTTTTGAGTCAGCCAGATATTTTCATCTGCATAAATCGCCTCAATGCCTCCCTTACCGCTTGCCGCGACAAAAGTCAGATATTCAGCAGCCGAGGATCGGACAATGGATATCTCTTTTTTCCCACGTGGGACAAACCCCTTATTCTTATTCATTCGAATGCCTCCAATGGGATTTAGACAATACCCGGGGTGAGTGTTCTACCTCGAACTCCATAAATTCCTTTTGAAAATACAAGGTAACTGTTTACTTTCTAGAGCTAACACTCAGTATTTATGAGGAGCGCACTTCCCAGATCAGTTTGTTGGCGGAACTTAACACTGAAATGAGCATTGCTACAGAAGCACTCATAAGCCAACGCATGGTTCACTTGCGAATTCAGGGCTTTGATAAAATGATCATCATTCTTTTTCGAAAACTCACTGTTCATAAGCTTTGCGGAATATCCTTACCTGAGAATTTTTCCGAAAATAATCGTGCAAAACAAATGCTTTTGTCCAAGAAAAACCATCACAACCGAAGAAAAAATCTTCCTCCGAAAATAACACAATAATTATAAAGACTTTCAGTTTTCGATGCAATCCTAAAAAATCTTCCACTTTCATCGGCCTTCAACGATGAGAATATACCTTTGTACAAGTTGAAAATCACTCCCGCGTGAGCAGATGCTTTTGCTTTTAATATTTCGAACGGTCGAATTCACTTGTGTTTTGGCGGAGCGAAGCGAAGTCCAAAACATCCAGTGAAATTAGCTCTAGTGTTTGTATGTGTCAACATCAACGCATGCTCCCACTTCAGATAAAAACCTTATAGTGGCTGCCTCAAAACCTATAGCTGGTGTTGAACATTCCTCATTCATTGAAAACCACAGCACGACTTCTAACCGAGAAACCAAATTAAATTTTTCGATAGCTTTAATAATAATATCTTTTTTTGGCTCAAGCTTCTCAATTATTGATGCTGCCATATCGAAAACATTAATATTTTCATTAACCACATTTACAGTAGAAAATTCCCAAGAACTCCTTGCAGGTAGCTTTCCAGGTATTTTTGAACCTTTTCGCATAATCGCTGTCGGCTCAATTCCCAAGAACTCGGTTAACGAATCTGGCTCGAAATCATCACCATCCAAAGCGAAATATACCCGCCCTTCATTTGTTTCCATTCATTCTCCCTTGAGTGCTGTAGTTAAGCGGGCCGCGTCAGCGGCTCTGCTTGAACGACTTGTTATGTGAATTTGTATCCTGCAAATGCTCCGGCACGCCAATTGTCATAGTTATACTTGACCCTGCCTTTTAGCAAGTCCTGAACATTAGCTACCCAAGCTTGAATGTCAGCGTGAACAACTCCAGAACCTTTTTGCGCATAGAGCTTTATACGATCAAGCTTATCAGTCTTGGACGGTTCATTAAACGTTGTGCCAACCAAATAATAGAGCATATGAAGGAAAAATATACGCTTTGGGCATTGTGGATCTATTGCCAACTCAATAAATAGATCAATTTCTTTGGTCCAAGATAGAAACAAATCCCACTCAGCATGAGGCCATTCCTCATCCGAATAAGCCCAACCTTTAATTTCGCTTACTGAAGGATTGGTAACATTCATTGGAAATCTGCTAAAAAACCGAATGCATCAAATAATGTGCTTTTCCCAACACCATTTTTCCCTATGACCGCAGTCATGGGCGTAAGAGAATCAGCCTGTTGCTCCACAACCGGCCAAGAGTGGCGTCCTTCAAGGACCTGAAGTTTTTAATTCTGAATCCTTCTATTTTTGCCATACTTTTCCTCACATTATTCCTGCTGGCCAATTTAACGCATTAGCAGCTACAGCTTCTTCGAGATCCAAC
>JADFZL010000048.1 GCA_015232575.1 Candidatus Rifleibacteriota bacterium | reverse complement strand
GAGATATTTTCATTTCATGAAGAACATGAACTCAAAGAGCCTCCACCAAGCTTACGCTCGGTTGAAGCCCACCTGGCTTCTTATTTCTTTGTTCTTCCGATCTTATTTTCAATTATCAGACGCTCTTGAAACTTGCTTTGATTCAGCGCTTTCACTGTCTCTTGAGCGGTACCCTCGCGACTTCGCTTGAAGGTGAAAAAGAGTTTATCATAAGTGAAAACCGATGTCAATATGTTTTTTTATTTTTCTTTTCTTTTTTTTCATTCAACATAATACGCTTGTCATAGAAAGTCATAATAGATACAAGCCAAAATAAAGAATGAATCTATTCGCCTTTTTCATCATTTTTTCAACCTGCTAATGTCTTTTTTTTGAATTGCATCGTTCAAAGATTTTTCATTTTTTTTAGTCTTCGCTTCAAAATAACGCCTCTAACGTTTCAAAGTTATTATACGCAGTAAAACGACATGAATATTTCATGAAAACACTTCTGTAAGTAAATCCAATTCTGATAATCATAGACAATATCAGAGAAATTTGATATTCTTTCATAGCCTGGACAATTATGTCGGAGTTACTGCAACAAGATTAGCGCAGACTGCAAGTTGCGAACAGACAAGGAGAGTGAAATGAATGAATACGGGATCTGCTGAAAAAACCCTTAAAGAATATTATACATACAAAGATCTGTTAAACTTCCCCGAAAATGAACGCTGGGAAGTTATTGACGGACAAATATTTGACATGTCTCCAGCACCCTCCAGAAGACACCAGGAAATTCTCTGGAACTTAAGCAAATTGGTAGCTGCCTTTCTTGAAGGGAAGCAATGCAAAGCTTATTTTGCACCTTTTGATGTCAGGTTGCCAAGAAGAAACGAACCCGACGAAGAAATAGAGACTGTTGTCCAACCAGATCTGGTAGTAGTATGCGACGAAACAAAGCTTGATGAGAAAGGTTGTCGTGGAGCTCCTGACTGGGTTGTTGAAATTATTTCACCATCAACAAGCGAAAAAGATCTGATTCATAAGAAAAATTTATATGAATTGCATAAAGTTCCTGAATACTGGGTAGTTTTCCCAGGCGACAGAGTAGTTCAGGTTTTTGATTTGAATAATCTTGAGAAATATGTACAAAAGCGAATTTATATTGGAAATGCCAAAGCACCCGTGCAAGTTTTACCTGGATTGATTATCGATTTACAAAAGGTTTTCCAGGAATAACTCCAACAACGGGTATTCGAAAGAAGGTTTCAGCCATGTCCGTTGAAAAAACGCCGGTTTCAATATCAACCAAAGCTATAAGACAATTCTTCAGCGAAATTTCCTCTACTTATGATTTCGTTAATTCGCTTTGTACTTTGGGACTTGATTTCTACTGGCGAAAAATGGCCCTGAAATTAGCCCTTCCCTCTTCAAAAACGAAAACTTCCGCAACAACTCAGCAAAAATGGCTTGATGTATGCGCCGGAACAGGAAAGATGACGTTAAATCTTGCAGAAAAAGCCAGGAATGATACAGAAATTGTCGCACTGGACTTTTCTTCTCAGATGTTAAGCCACATCAAACCTCAACCAAACACATGTTCAATTCAACGTTGTCTTGCAGACGTCAAGCAACTTCCTTTTCCTGATGCGACATTTGATCTTGTTACACTTTCCTTCGCAACTCGCAACCTTCATTCAAACAGAACTGATCTTATCAGGTGCTTCAGCGAAATCCAGCGGGTTATAAAGCCAGGTGGGCGTTTTTTGAATCTCGAGACATCACAGCCAGAGAATAAAATTATTAATGAACTTTTACACTTTTTTGTGGAAACTGTAGTTCCGAACGTTGGTGCCTGGTTTTCTGGTTCGCCTGCTCCTTACCGCTATCTTGCTTCCTCAATGAAAGCCTTTTATAACCCGAATGAGCTCGCCGATTTGTTAAGCGAAGCCGGTTTCAGGAAAGTGGCTTTCAAACAACTGACTTTCGGAACCGTTGCAGCACATTTATCATGGAAAGCCTGAGGCGACTGATGTCGCTATCATTTCAATCGAGGGAAGAAATCTCAATACTCAGAGAGCAATGCTGTAACACAAACAAGAATAAAAGCATCTTGATAATAGAGAAGATCCCTGCCTTCGATCGAGATAACAAAAAATCGTTGCTGGTGGTTTGATCAGACTAAATATGAAGCACTGTTTTTTCTGATTTCGGAAGACTGAGAGCTGCCTGGAAAGTTAAAAAGGCAAGAAAAACAAGATATAACGCCGGGGCAGAAACAGTATTATAATGCTTAATGAGCCATGTGGTAATAAGCGGCGCAGTTCCACCAAAAATACACATTGAAACATTAAAAGCAATGCCAATCGCACTGAAACGAAAACGTGGCGGGAACAAACCAACCAGTGCCGCCGGAATTGATCCGAGGAAAAGCGCCATCAATGCGGTAAAGCAAAATTGGGCCAAAAAAACCGGCATAAATCCGCCCTGAGAGGCAAACATAAAGAGCGGCCAGGAAAATATCATCATACCGGCTGAACTCCAGAGAAGAAGATTTCTTCGCCCCAATCTATCGGAAAGCTCTCCAGCAAATGGGATCAGAATAATCAAAAGTAACAGCGACGAAGTACTGAGTGCCGCAACATAAGGTATATGCGGGTGGACAAGATTGCACAAATAGGTGGGCCACCAGAGGAACAGAATGTAGAATCCGCCGCCATCAAGGATGCTTAACATCAAGGCGAGTAAAATACTGCCGGGAAAGCGTCTCACAGCCTCCCCAAGCGGATTAGCACCAAGATGACCCTCGGCTTTCATTTCCTCAAATACAGGTGTTTCAGTAAGTTCCCTGCGCATCCAGAGGGCAACCAGAGCAATAATTATCCCTGAAAGAAATGGTAAACGCCATGCCCATACTGCCAAAGCCTTCTCTCCAAGAAACGAATTAAGCAATATTGCAGTCAACGAACCCATCATCATTCCCAAATAACAACTTGCGGAAGCCCAGCTGCCGAAAAAGCCCTGTCGTGAAGGCGGAGCATTCTCTGCAACAAAGGTTATTGATCCGATCAGCTCGCCACCAACAGAAAGTCCCTGTATTACACGCAGAAGAAAAAGAAGTATCGGGGCAAATATCCCGATTGTTGCATAAGTGGGTAAAATTCCCACAAGGAATGTAGGAACAGCCATCATCATCACGGAAAGCTGAAGCGCTTGCTTACGTCCTAATCGGTCGCCAATATAGCCCAAAAGTATTCCGCCGAGAGGTCTTGCTATAAATGCTGACGCAAAAACGCTGAATGCGCCAATGAGGGAATTCACAGGGTTACTGGAAGGGAAAAAATTTTCCCCCATAACGGGTGCAAGATATCCAAAAATCGCGAAATCATACCATTCGAGTGCGTTTCCAACAACTCCGCCCAGCATATTTTTGCTCAAAACGCCAGAGCTGTTTCCAGGATTACGCTTGCTGCTCCGGGCACCCTTTGACTCTTTGAGCAACATAAATTCTGTCATCATTGCTGCAAGGCTTTTTTCTGGCAGAGCATCGGTTCCTGATCCTTGCGCAGT
>JADFZL010000047.1 GCA_015232575.1 Candidatus Rifleibacteriota bacterium | reverse complement strand
CTGATAAGCTGAAAAAGCAAGCATCTGAGCTTCAGAATCAAATTAAATTACTTGAAGGCGATCCTTTTAAAAAAAACAAGATCGGGAGTGCTGATTTATCGGAAATTGTTAGTCCCGTAGGAAAAGAAGGAATCAAAATTCCAGTGATGTTGAAGATTCCAACTTCGAATCTTGAAGAATTAAAAAAGGAACTGAAAAGAGTTAATGAAGAATTAAAAAAAATAGGTGACGTTGAAGCCAATAAGCCTATTGATATAAACGACGTGATGAATGATGCTCTCAAGCAACTTAATGCAGTTGAGAAAACCAATTCAGAACAAATTAAATTGGAGAAGAAAAAACAGGCAGAACTGAAAAAAATTTCAGAAGATGCAAAAAGAGCTGCAAAAGATCTTGAAAAAGACACATTCGCTTTTTTGGATATTCTAAATGATGGATTTGATGATCTGGATTTAGATGAAGATATAAAGAAAATAAATGATGACATTAATGATGTGCTTGATGAAGAAATAAAGAAGCTCAATGAACTGAAGGATTCTTACAAGGGCTTTGCAAAGTCCATTCTTGGAGAACGTTATTACAATGCTATTGAAACAGCGATAACCCCTGAGTCTTTTGCCGAAAAACTTTTCGGGTCTGTAGAAGATTGGGTTGATAGTTTTTATTCAGCAATAACAAGAAAACCGAGTCAGAAAACGCAACTAAAAGATCTTCAAGATCAATGGGCACAATCTGAAAATGATAGATGGCTCAACGATCTGAATAATCTTCATTATAAGCTTCAAATAAACGTTGCAGACGCATTCGAACAGGGTCTTTACGACGGAATGACCGGCGGAGACTTCTTTGAATCGTTCGGCAATTCCCTCAAGCAGCAAGTTATCAGGGCCTTTTCTGCTTCTGTAACATCGCAGATATTCGGGCTTGGCGGTGGCGTTTTCAACCTGGGCAACAGCACAATGTCTTCAGGGCTGTCGTTTTCCATGAATGGCGGTATTCCTGTCCCCAACATTGGAACATCGACCAATAAAGCCAGTAACAGTAATCCGTTAAGCAATTTATTCAATGTTGGGCCACTCTGGAAAAGCGGCACTCTTCAAACCGGCAATTTAACTCAATTGCTCGGAACTTCCATGATAACTTCTTTTGCTGTTGATCGTCTTTTCGGTGAGGGCGGATTATTTGGAGCAACGAAACAGAACGGCACAGAAGCAATCGGACAAGCGAATGATATTAATTCTCGCGTGGCTCAAGCTATTTCTGACGGGGTGGCGCTTCTTACTCAATCTATCGGCGCGGATGCTGGAAGCATTGAGCAGTTAAGAAAGATGGAATTCTCGAAGGCAAATTACACCTGGGAAGATTCCGGCGATGGAATATTTTCGAAGAAAACCAGAACTTATGCATTAGATGCAACAAAAGCCAATGAGAGCCTTGAGGCGTTCAAGAAGCTTTCCGAAGAAATTACCAGACAAATAAAAGATCGACAATTCTGGATTTCAATGACCGGATTGAGTGAGCCGCTTACAGCCTTGGAAATGCGGTTATCTGATTTGCGTGAGGCATTAGATAGAAAAATTCTTGATGCTGATAGTGCAAATGCAGCGAAAATTGAAATTGCACAATTAACCCAGCAAATGCAGCAGGCTTTCAGTGGGCGTATAAGCGACTGGTTAAATTTTACCACGTCAAATCCGTTGTCAATGTTAGCGCCGGGGCTGAACAATTTCAATACCGTTGACCGCACAAACTACTATTTGAATAACCCGTCGGGCGTTTCGCAGATGCCTTCCAATATAAGAGGTTCCATTCGTGACGGGGCTTTCCAGTCTCTTAACGACCCATATTCACAAAATTTATTCGATACCCGGTTAATGATGCAGGGGCTTTCCACTTCTGCAAATATGCAATTCGAAATCAACAAACAGATTGCAGCCGGAAAACTTCAGTCAGAAATAACGATTGCAGGGAAAACCCTTCTGGAAATCATCACTGACCAGATGGGTGAATTTCAAAGCATCATGGATGAAATTGCATTGCAGATTCAGGATACAAGTATCACCATGGAGCAGCGCACGACCCTTTTCGGGCAATGGCAAACGGTAAATAACGCCTACTGGACAGCCCAACAGAACGCTTTGCAATTGCAGACCGAGCAGATGAACAAACAGAAAGCCGCGCAGGAAGAAGCAGCAAGGGTTGCAGAGGCGCAAAGACAATTTGCAATAAGCTTTAGAAGCATGGCTGTATCAATGCAAAATACGATATCTGGTTATTTCAAATCAGGTGTTTTGGGTATTGATTTATCGACATTCCAGCACTTAGAAAGACTGAAAACCGGAATACTCAACGTTTCCAACAGTCCGAATATGAGCCAGGCTGAAAAAGAGCTTAGTTATGAACAACACGAATATGCTCTTATGGATGCCGTTAATTCGATGGAGAATCAAAAGCGGGCCTTTGAATTCAAATCGAATTACATGGATTTCTACGGAAATAAAACCGGATCTCTTGAATATCAAATTGCAGAAATCAATAAATCAATGGCTCAGTTCGGTTCGATTGTTCCGATGACTGACCCGAATAATTCTTTGTCTACTCAAATTGGCGGTGTGGCTAACAATACTTTTAGTCAGGCCGCAGCAGAACTGACACTTCAGCTTATGCAGCTTACAAAGCAATTGGCTAACGTAAAAAGCCCGGTAATGAATACCGGCTCAATAATCAGCGATATAGCTTCTAACCCGTGGGCATTAGAGGGCGCTTCAATGGCTCCCAATAAATGGAAAGCTCCGACATCGCTTCTTGAATATGCCATGCAGGTTGCGGGCGGGCAGAATGCCAGCTATTTTGCGACAGGCGGTCTTTCACTGACAGACGACAACTATTCTTTGTTTAACATGTTTTCTAATATGTCAGCTTCAAAGAAGCAATCTCAAATGGAATTCGATATGCAAAAGCAGCTTGCCGACGGTAAAAGTAAATCTGAATTACTTTTCGACGGCGAAACATACAGCGAGATCATTTCAGACCGTATTTCATCTTACAGTGATCTCATGGCGGAAATCGAAAAGCAGATCAACGATTCGGCGAAAACCATTGAAGAGCGGCAAACATATTTCCAATACTGGCAACAGGTTAATCAAGCTTATTATGATTCGAAAATGGAACAATTGAATATGGAGATGGAAGAACAGAAGAAGATTTCCGACAAACAAAGCCAGCTTCGTTCAGACATCCTTTCAAATATGCTTACCTTCGTCGGAGAACAGCGCGAGCGCACGAACGGACAGCAGATCATCATAATGAATCCGGGCAACCCTAACTATCAGAAATTGGTAACACAGCTTAAAAACGCAATGAACGGGGCAGACCCTGAACTTGCAAAGATTATAGATACTTTTGTTTCATCGAATATCAATTCGGCGTTCTGGGGGTAAATAATGAAGATTCTGACAAGCTTTGATACACTTACCACTTTAACAGCATCCTCAGCGGCGTCAGGTTATGCGGCGTCGAATGTGGTTAATCTCGACCCCGGTAAACGCTGGAAGGGTTCAATATTTGCTTCTGATACAGATGAATGGCTGAAAGTAGATTTCGGCGCGGCGAAAAGTTTAACAGCACTTTTCCTGAATAACTGCAATTTTGCGACCTGTAAAATTCAGGGGAACGCTTCTGATTCATGGGCTGACCCGTCTTATGATGAAGATGTAACGCTTGCCCTTGATGATATCAGCAATAGAAAAGGCTGGTTTGATTTAACCGCTTTCAATTATCGCTGGTTGAGAATTCTTATTCCGTGGCAGGTTCTGGACAGTTTGGGAACTTACCCGATGGTCGGAAATCTGATCTTTGGAACAAGCCAGAGTATTATTGTTGGCGGCTGGGATGTGCAATTGATTAAGGCTTCAACGGTGTTCGTTTCTGACGGCGGCTCTTTTTCAAAAACTCCGCGTGGAATACCGAGACATGTATTTATCGCTGCAATGGAAGGCACTCTGGCGGAAATAGAAGCATTGTCTCTGGCGTGGACAATGGCGGTAATATACGAAGATTTGGGAACGGTGGCGCGTTCATGGCTTGTATATGCACCAGACGCACCAAGAAAGAAAATATATTCATCAGCTTATT
>JADFZL010000046.1 GCA_015232575.1 Candidatus Rifleibacteriota bacterium | reverse complement strand
AAATGAAAATCCTAAAATTTTCAATTGGAAGTATAAGATGAATGAATTACCATAGATGCGGTACACCGATTTTGATGGGGAGTGGTACACTAAATATTGGGATGTTAATTAGCGAACGTTATACTAGATATGTTTCATTTATGCCTCCTTCATTTTACAAAACCGATGTTTTGAATTTTTCTTACTCTTACTATCTAACTTAACTGTCCCCTTAGAATTTTTCTGTACTTTTAGCGGGAATTCCATATATTTATCCTGAGAGTATAATCTGAGGGGGCTAAATATGAACAGAAGAGGTGCTTCTTCTCTTTCCTCCGGATGTAAGAGTTTCCGTTTCTCAGATCCGTGGTCTAATTGAAGACTTTGGATGGTTTTTTGTTGGGGTTTAAAAGTGATTTCGGACAAAGAAGTGAATCCAGAGAGACTGGGTGTCAATACATTAAGGGCTAATTACAAATATTCCCCGGAAAAGCGCAGAGCCAATTGCAGAAATTTTTGAAAAGGACAGAAAATGCTTTCAGAGGTTCGTTGGAACATATCTGTGGAATGATGATGATGTTCGAAGAAAAATGCTTCAGGAATTGAAGACGATACTGGGACATCCCGGTGGGGTATTGGTTTTTGATCCGTCTGCGTTTCCTAAACAAGGCAATCACTCCGTTGGCGTAAAAAGACAATGGTGTGGTGTAGAAGGGAAAACTGATAACTGCCAAGTGGGGTGTTTTGTGAGTTACGCTTCTCCAAATGGCTCATGTATTGTTGATGCACAGCTATATTTGCCCCAAGAATGGGCTGAGAACGACGATAAACGTAGGGAGTGCCATGTTCCGCCAGATATTCAGTTCAAAAAAAAGTGGGAGATAGCTATTGAAATGCTTGATAAATGCCCTTCCCAATTGCCACATTCAATTATATTGGCAGATTCAGAATTTGGTCGCTGCGGAGATTTCAGAGATTATCTAAGAAGGGAAAAAGAGAACTACCTGTTAGACATTCCCAAAAACCTTGAAATCAGGGTTTATAAAGGTAATTTTTTGATTCCTGCTCCTACCACTCCAGAAAAATGGGCTCTTGAAGCGAGACCATCTGCTTGGAAAAAATTTGATATTCGTGATACCAGCAGAGGGGTTTTGTTATTGGAGGGCATGATGACACGAGTTATAACCCACCGTGAGGATAATACCTGGCGTGAAGAAATACTCGTGGTAAAAAAAGAGAAAAGTACGGGAGAAGTAAAATATGCTGCTCATAAATGAAACGAAAAAGGGTTCATTACGCAGGTTACTTCAAGATTGGAGTCGAAAGCACACGGTGGAGGAGTGCTTCCAACGAGGTAAAAGCGATTTGGGAATGGACCATTATGAGGTGCGTTCTTGGTTAGGATGGCATCATCATATGACGATGACTATGTTAGCAATGTGTTTTCTGGAGAAGGAAAAAATCAAAAAGAGTAATTTTTTTCCCCCTCTAACAGTATCAATTATAGTATGGTTGATGGACGAGCTGATCCGACCTGGTACAAGAGATTTCGAATTGCTGGCAAAAAAAGCGACAAAACGTTTGAAGAGGTCATCTGAAGCCAAGTTCTATCATGCAAAATCACAAAAAAGATTTAAAAGGTGTCTAATTGTTAAAACAAAACGTTGGTGAATAAAGCGCAAAAAGTTCAATTGGTACAGTCAAGTTACAGTAGCTCTTAATATTTTTCAATAAAAATGAATTAAAATTAAAGTCCCCTTATTTGACATTAGCTAGACAAAACGGGCAGATGCTCATGAAAAGCGAATCTGCCCGTTTTGTCTTCAAAACTTGAGATTTCAAATGTGATATGCTTGTGATATACTGATAGTAAGAAATTTGAGATGGAGGGTTTTTAAAAGTGATAAGATTAAATCCAAAAATTGATATTACCTTCCGAAAATTATTTGGTTCTGAAGAGAATAAAGAAATTTTAAGAGGCTTCATAAATTCGGTACTTCCGGCAAATGAACAGGTCAAAACGCTGGAAATAAAAAATCCTTATAATTTAGCTTCCTACATAAAAGGAAAAAGCAATGTTCTTGACGTAAAAGCTCGGGGAGAAGATGGCAGATGGTTTGATGTCGAATTGCAAGTCGGAGAGCAAGAATTTTTTGGCAAAAGAATAAAGTATTATCTGGATAAAGTTTATGTCGATCAGCTTATCGTTGCTGGCGAATACAGCACTTTAAAAAAGGTCATAGGTATCGCAATACTTGATTTCAACTATTTTAATGACAAAAGACATTTCAGAGGGTTGACCTACAAGGATATCGAAACCAATGAAACTTATGATGTGCTAAATTTGAGTGACATATATTTCATTGAATTGAAGAAATTTGGCAAGGAATTGAAAGATCTTCAAACAACCCTCGATAGATGGATAACATTTTTGAATAAAGCTCATGAGTACAGCAAAGATAAAATACCTCCAGAGCTTGCGCTAGACGAAAATATTAAAAATGCAATCGAAAAACTTGATATCATGTATTTGAATGGCGATGAAAGAGAAATTTACGAAACCGAAGAAAAGAAGCGGCTCGACACCCTGGAAGAGCTTAGAACAGCCGAAGCAAAGGGAATAGAAAAGGGCAAGATTGAGGGCAAAATTGAAGGCAAGATTGAAGGCAAGCACGAAGGCAAGCAAGAGAGAGAAGTTGAAATCGCACTTGAAATGCTGAGAGACGGGGAAAGCATCGAAAAGATTATTAAATACACAAAATTAACAAAAGAGGAAATAGAGAAAATTTCGAGATGACAACTAAATCAGTTTGAATAAAAAATAGTTTCATAACTTTAGCGACGAGTCAGCTTCCTTTTGAATTTACAAACCATTAAACAGTATGTCAAATGAAGCCAATTTCAGGCAGAATTACCCATTTAGTATTAAAAAGGCTTTTGAGGATATTTCCATAAATATTTTTTCGGATTTCGCTTTTACTATTTTTGAATACACAGGATATTATCAGAAAATAGATTGTTTTTTCTTTCTCACTATTGTACCTGAGAAATCTTTATGCTTTTTTATAGGAATGAATATTGATAGTCCACTTTCAATTGAAAATCTTATTAAATCGTCAAAAGATTTTATCTTGACTTTAGAAATTCAGTCTATTCAAAAAGCTATCATTGTCAATTTTCATAACTCGTGAATCTTTTAGGGTCCAATCTGAAAAAGACCTTGATTTTTTTCACCATAGAAAATACTTATGAATAAGAGGTTATTCAACAACATTTGGCTACGAAAGTCTTCTCAAGATTGTATTTCAAATTGAGAGAAGCTTCTTACTGGTATGAGCAACATGATTACCAATTTATCCTCATTTGAACTCATGTTTTTCCATCGTTTAGCATGATAACCACAACATCAGAAGATTGTGACCGCCCGAGGCAGCTATCTCAAAAGCTCTCTTGGCATGAAGATGCCCCCTGATTTCGGAAAAATCGATGGCAGGAATGCTGGCCTGAATAATTTCGTTAGAATCTGAATTCGCCTTTTCAGGCTTAATCGGTAAAGCTGAATCTGAATTAAATTCAGAAATAATATCTCTGATGTTGTTGAAGGCATAAACGGAAATTCCAGGAATTGAAGCCGCTTCAGCATAGTTCGCCATAGGAATTACAATCCCTCTGAATCCTTTTTCTTTTGCCAGAATAGTAACCGGAAGAACACTTTTCGTATGCTTCAAAGCTCCATCCAATGACATTTCGCCAAAGAAAAGAAGCTCTTTCGAAAAAAATGCTGGAATTCTTTCAAGCGCAGTCAAAAGTGCTACTGCAACCGGAAGATCAAGACTTGAACCTTCCTTTTTCATATCAGCCGGTGCAAGATTGATGATTATCTTTCTTGGCGGAAGATCAATTCCGGTATTTTTAATCGCCGCTCTCACTCTTTCACGAGACTCATTTACAGCCGCGTCAGGCAGACCAACTATTAAAAATCCCGGAAGTCCGCCGGCAATATCAATTTCAACTTCGACCAGAAAAGGTTCACAAGCATTTATAGACCCTGAATAAATTTTATAAGGCATTTTTTTCCCCCAACAAACAAGATTCTTTCTGAAAAATTTGAAGACTCAAACTCTTCACAAAAATCAATCACAAAAAAACCTGATATGGGGAAAAAAACAGCAGCATACCACTAAAAGAAATCACTGAATTTTTTACAGTAGCTCTTAATATTTTTCAACAAAAATGACTTAAAATTAAAGTCCCCTTCTTTGACATTAGCTAGGCAAAACGGGCAGGTGCTCATTACAAGCGAATTTGCCCGTTTTTACTTCAAAACGTGAGATTTCAAATGTGGTATGCTTGTGATATACTGATAGTGAGAAATTTGAGATGGAGGGTTTTTAAAAGTGATCAGATTGAATCCAAAAATTGATATTGCCTTCCGAAAATTATTTGGTTCTGAAGAGAACAAAGAAATTTTAAGAGGATTCATAAATTCTGTGCTTCCGGCACATGAACAGGTCAAAACGCTGGAAATTAAAAATCCTTATAATTTAGCTTCCTACATAAAAGGAAAAAGCAATGTTCTTGACGTAAAAGCCCGGGGAGAAGATGGCAGATGGTTTGATGTCGAATTGCAAGTCGGAGAGCAAGAATTTTTTGGCAAAAGAATAAAGTATTATCTGGATAAAGTTTATGTCGATCAGCTTATCGTTGCAGGCGAATACA
>JADFZL010000045.1 GCA_015232575.1 Candidatus Rifleibacteriota bacterium | reverse complement strand
GCTGTGGATTGCCGGGAAAATATTTGTCTACACAATCCAGGTGTGCGAAGGCTTCAGGGTAAGATGTTACAACATGCAACACCGAATCAGGATACTGTTTCTTGATCTGTGCTGCAATTGCAGTCGCCATGATCTGTTTTCCAAGTCCGCCATTTGTGCGAAATAGAATTTTTCTCATTATGCTTCCTGCCCTTCTTCGAGAACATCAGCAGCGGTGGCAAAGTCAGCATGAGATTTCAGGTAAGCATAAGCATCAGCAATAGAAGTGCTGTTTGTTACAGGCGCTTCATACCATTTGTCAGAAATAATACGCTGGTCGTCACCCATCATATTCGGCTGGTTAGAAGCCAAGCGCCTTGCTTCTTCATCTGCGAAACCACCGACGCGGATTCTCCATTTGTTGTTTCTGCGGTCAACGTTCGATTCCAGAATGCGGAAATAACCATTCGGGAAATAACCACCAACACGGTTTTTAATTCTTTCAATAATCATTTTCAGTGCCATTTTAACGCCTCCATGTAATTTATTTTATGTTTAAATATTTTACGTATAAAGTATATCATAAACGTTGCGTTTACGCAGCAAGTTTTTCCAGAGCTGCAAGTCTGCTTTCAAGGGAAGAAATACAACACGTCAAGCCTTTATTCAGGCATGAAAGTTCCTGTATTGCGCGTAAGGCAACGCCGTCGAGTGAAGGTATGAATTGTGGCGTTCCAAGTCCCAGCATGGAAGATACTTCTTCTGCATAAGGTCCAATTCCCCATTCATTCGAGCCGATGCGCTTCCAAGCCTGTATACACATTTTCTCAATATTGCAAAGGATATTTATATCGGTGTAATCACATTTTATTGACTTTGAAGATGTATTATAAAAGCAAGTTGCCCAACCACAACCAGCAATTGTTAAGCCAGTGCCACAAAAACAACCAGTCCCAATTCCAATATTGCAATTAAATTGTATATTTCCGCAATCGATCCTGATCGCCGGATTAATCCAATCCGTGCCGGCTGAATTTTGCTGTAATATATATGTGATTTTCGGTAAGAAAATTTCGCTATTTGTTCCTGCAAAACTACCACCACAAACACTTCCTGGATCAATGAATAATGCAATATGATTCCCCTCTTCCCCAATATGAACGCCGGGATAAGTTGTTGAAGAATAACCCATACCTCTGGCTCTTATTAAATTTCTATAATTACCTGCTACATCTTTTCCATTCAACCACGATTCAGTGTTTAAATTAACAGAACTACTGGTGCATACAAGACCACTTGCATCAACCGTAACACCTTCGTTTCCACCATCGCCTGATAACCAATTTCCATTCAGTGCAATATTTCCGCTGCACATTGTAAGGGTGCTGCAAATGTGTGTTGGAGCTGTATTAATAATACATTCAGCCGAATATAAATATATATTTGAAGCACTATAAAGACCACAACGATTAATACAAAAATAGGCCAAACCAGATCCCATTCTTATTAAATTATTCTCAATGTATGTTGTTGGTGAACCTAGAGTTGAACAGTATAATTGCAAATATATAGGATTTAATATCATTCCACTACATTTTGTTCCACTCGGCATACATCTGGCTTGTAAATGAATACTGGAGTTGTTTAAAATCCCAGTGCCATTAAATTCATCCAACCCCCATTCACACAACGATGAAGTAAACGATACTAGACACGCACCACAACTACATATATAACTATTTGCATTGCCGTTGTAGAATGTTCCACGCACGGTAGCATTATTAAACTCTACATTCCCGTCACAGCTTATACACCAGCCACATGAACCACATGTATAATTCCCTGTAATACTACCTGAACTATTTAATACTAAGTTGCCCTTGTAAATACATGCTGCATTGAAATCCCATCCTGCAATTTGGGCACATTGACAACTACCGTCTGGACAAGCGTGAACTTGGAGTAAATTTTGTGAATCTACTCGTAATACAAGACCCCAACGATTACTTAACCACGAACCATTGAAAAGATCACCACCGAATGTATGATAAGTGGAACCACTGTCATTTCCAGCAACTATAATTGTAGGATTTGCACTAAAATTTGACATAATATTAATCAATTTGTTATAAGCACCTACATTTATTATCTTACAAATACCCTCACAGGTTACATTCCACCCTGCAATACATCCACATCCTGCATTAACTGTTCCAGTAAATGTCCCATTTGTAGCACATACATCACCTGTGATCTTCAGTGCGCTACCGTCCCAACATAGTTTATCACCGAGATACATGGTTCCATCATTGCTGATTCTGACTTTTGCAGTTGCCGGACAAGCAGTTGTGCAGTCGCTTGCAAATATACCGTCAGGGTTGATTAACACGCCTGCCTTGCTGCATAACGCGCCCGGCTCGGTTATGATCGCTGCATTACACTGGACGTAAAAAAATGTATATGAAATTTCGCCACTTGAAAAGGTAGGTCTGCACCCATTAGTAGGAATACAAAAGGTAGTCCCTAATACAGCGTCATGACCTGATATTCCTGAAGAAGAGACTATAACGCAATTTCCACCCCCGATACCGATCATTGAACCGTTTGAATTCAGGGTGAGATTGCATTTGTAGATACATGCGGCGTTGAAATCCCAGCCTGCAATTTGGGCACACAGCCCAGAACCATCATCACACGAATATACTTTAAATAAGTCATTATTTGCAGCCCGGATTGATAAACCTGTTCTACTAAGCCATCCTTCGATTCCAACAATACATCTACCCAGAAATACACCAGTGTTATAACAGGTTGAATCGCCGAGTATCATTATAGATGGACCATATCCGGTAACAACATCACCAATGGATATTTTACCATTACCATTAACTCTACATATATTATCAGCAGTTACACACCAACCACCAATACTACCTGCACAACTTGTAATAGTTCCCGTAAAACAACCTGCACATGCACATACTGTTCCACGAACTGTTACATTGTTAAACTCTGCTGCACCATCACATGAGATACACCATCCAGTTGAACATGCAGCGTAACAACCTGTAATACTACCTGAACTATTTAATACTAAGTTGCCCTTGTAAATACATGCTGCGTTGAAATCCCATCCTGCAATTTGGGCACAAGAATTTTCACCATTTGCGTCAGTATCCGCTCTAAAAATATAAACTTCACAACCTCTGGTTACGGCAAGACCATATCTACCACTCCATGCACAGTTGTTATATATATGTCCAAGCCATTCACCTGAATTTGTATCACCACCGTCTGAGATATAATGTCCAACTGAACCACAACAATATAAACCAACAACACTTAAATCTTTTGTTGATTTTAAATTCGTAGCATTTATTGTCCAGCCACCAATTGAACCACAAGCCGCACACATCGTCCCGACAACTGTTACGTTTCCGGAGGCGTCAATATCAACGGTTTTTGTTGCGCCGTTCCATGCCTGTATACCGCTTGAGTTAAAGAGAACGCCTGATACTGTGCCATTTCCGGTGTTGCAGCATGTTCGGAAATCTTTTGCTATGATCTGGCAGGCAGAAATATGACAGGTCTGAATTGTGCAGGCAGTGATATGACATGCCTGAACTGCATTCGCAGCAACCTTTTCGGCTGTTATGGCGTTCACAGCAATGTCTTTCGAGTTCACCTGAATTGCTACAACTGCATCTGACCATGATGAATATGAAGCGCTTTCTACACCTGCGCGTGTGACTGCCTTTACAGCGTATTTATATTTCGTTGTGTAATCTGCGAGAATAACAGAATCGTTGTCAGTAAAAGTTTTCGATCTGAAATTTGCATCAATGATCGTTTCGCCTGAGCCGTCTTCCTTTGCGCGTTTCAGAATGAAGTGTGAAAAGTTTGCAGGCCATGGGGAAACGTCCAGATTAAGAATCACTGCATTCAAAGAAGCGATTGCGGTTATCGTCGGAGTCGCCGGAACGGTAGTATCAACGCTGGTCGTGATCGTTGCGGTAATCGGGTCGCTTGCCCCGCTTTGATTATAGGAAATTATCTTGAACGAATACGCCTGATTGTGCTTTACCGGGGAAAGTCTGAAACTTCCGTCGCGTGTGTTTCCGATTTCTGTCCATGTTGCAGGATTCGCGCCTTCACCCCAGGAAACGTTTGCGAATAGAAACACTCCTGATGGTGGCGTAAATGTTCCGTCGATGTAAGCAACCGCCGTTCCGTCTGCATCAATTCGAACGCCTGAAGTAAGCTCCAGCCCCGATGCATCGCCCGGAGGGTTTACCGTTCCAACCGGAACATCGAAATCAGGGTCGTTATTCGTTGATAGTGCCGCATTGGAAAATATATCAGCAGAATAACTCTTTGCATCAATGGTATAAAGTTCACCCTTTGTTATTTCCGAAACCTGATACAAGGCGTTATTCAATGATAAGTCTGGCCGGTTAATGGTAATTACATTGCCGCCCTCAAGCCCGCCTGCCGGGAGCTCGTTCGTTTCAAACTTGATTCTATTTTCGGAATACTTGTCATAGTTCAGCAGGTAGTCAGCAATTTTCCCGGCTGTTGTATGATCTCGGACAAGTTGTAAATCGCCCCTGAATTGGTTCTTGCCAATCTGAGCAATCGAATCGTTATCTTCCCTGATCTGTGTTCCGGTAAATGTCGCGTTTGCAGGCTGATACCTGTAATTGATTGTTACGTGATTCTTTCGGTTCTGTTTATTGCCTTTGCCGATCTGAATCAATTTCATATTGCTTAAATCATAGGTGTGAACGCTTGCTGTATCCTTGTGGATGTAAAGCGCCCATTTTCCATTCGTAGGATTCTTTTTGAATTCGCCACGGCAAGCCTTGCAGATTTGATCTATCCAGTAGGAAGCTTTCTTCTTTTCATTCAAAGCGCCGTCGATGTATAAACCGTTTGTTGTGCAGTCTGTCGCCGCTTGAGTAAAAGCATCCATGTCTAATTCAGCAACAGGAACGCCCAGCCCCCAGCCCCCAATACCTGTTTCAGCGGTGGTCAGCAATTCTGATAAAATTATTGCCGGGTTTCTTGTTCCACCGACAACGCCAGTATCAATGCCAATAACA
>JADFZL010000044.1 GCA_015232575.1 Candidatus Rifleibacteriota bacterium | reverse complement strand
CATCATTTAAAGGCATTTCCAACCTCAATCAATTTAAACTAATTAATTATCTCACACTATGAATTTTTTAACAATATTTTATTAATTTGTTATTGTTATTTCCCAATGTGTCCAATGTGCGTTCGAAACTTAAAAGCATATCCGCTCACGCGGGATTAAAAGCAATCGCTCACGCGATGAGAAAAAAATATGCGCTCACCCGCGGGAAAAAACAGTCACTGCTGTGATATAAAAAACTTGTTCTCCACAATGAAATGTGTTAAATATTGCTTGTAAAATCAAAAAGAAAATAGTAAAAAAAGTAAAAAGCGAGATGCCTTAAAAACAAAGACATTTAAACAAAAACATGAAAACTTGGCTTTTAGAGAATCGCTGAACACCTTTGCATTAGAAATTTGGGAGGTCAAAATGACAATAGTGTATGATCAATCAATAATAGTATATTTTGATATCCTCGGTTTCAAAGAAATGGTAAAAAATAGTTCGGCTTTATCCATATGGGAACTTCTCACAAAATTTAGAAATAAATCAAAAGTTAAAGAAGATGAACAAGAAATGTTTGGAAAACAATTTTCAAATTTTTCTGATACAGTAATAATTTCTACCAAAATTCAAAGTAAGTTAAACAAAAAACAACCATGGGGAATTTTTTTCCATGAGCTAATAGAAATGATTTACCTTCAAGTTGCCTTACTTCAGAGCCAAAAAGTATTTGTCAGGGGTGTTATGACCATTGGGCACATCATTCATAAAGACAATTTGTTTTTTGGGCCAGGTTTAATAAAGGCCTATGAATTAGAAAGAGATGTTTCAGTCTATCCCAGGATAATTATTGACCCCAAAATAATCGAAATATATCTGACTACTTCTTTATTAAAATCTGCCAATCATGACATTATTACTGATTGGAGTTATATAAAAAATTTGATTAGAAAATCTTCCGATGGGATTTACTTTATCGATTACTTGAAAGCTATCAACACTGAAATAGATGATTTCGATGACTACTGTTCCTTTCTGTCTTTGCATAGAGAATTAATAATAGAAAATGCTTCAAAATTCAAAGATCTTTCGAAAATATCAGCAAAATACTCTTGGCTTGCGGAGTATCATAACGAAATTGTAAAAGAGTTGATAACAGAAGAGAAACAGGATTCTTTTTTAATCACCCATAAAGATGTTAAAGCCATTGTATAAGTATAAAACTCTTTACTCAGCCGGGCTTTCTGCGCTGAAAGCGGTTTTTACGAAAAACGCCAAAAACCGCGTTCAATACGCTCGGCAGCTGGTTAGTATAACGTTAGATTTACAAGGAGTCTAGCTCTATGTATATATATAAAAACTACATAAGCAGCCTACAACAAGCATTTGAGAAGAGGCTTGATGATATTTCGGTGCAGTTCAACTTCGATCTAGGCCAAGAATTTGAGGTCGCCATATGCGAGATTCTTAGTGGCTTTTTGCCAAGCAAGTTTGGAATTTGTAGAGGGTTTGCAGTTTCTGCCGGAGGCGTTACCGCAGGTGATGACATAATCATCTACGACAAAGAGCGTTTTCCGACCCTACGCACAGTAACAAATAGAGCTTTTGACAAGAAAGACATGGTTCCTATTGAGGCGATCTATGCATACATTGAGGCGAAGTACACCCTTGACGCAAACAATTTCATTAAGGCTGTTGAGCAAATAGAGGCTGTTAAGGAACTTTGCTCGCAGCGCGAGCCAGTTAGCATTTATCAAGTTGATCCATGTCGAATGCAATAAGGTATTGCACCCAGCGGTTCAGGACTGGCCGAAATACCGGAATCCGGTTTTTGGGATGATTCTAAGCCGATATTCAGCTGGAATCAATGGAAAGTCACGGGCAACAAATTCTGGCGATGCAAATACCTTTCTTCGTGCACGACTTAATTGTATGAAGCGAAGTCTTTATTCACCTGACCTAATTGTAGCTGGCCCGGACAATTACTTAAGTCCGGCTCATCGCAAAGATGATGGAAAAAACATACCTTCTCTTCATTATATTCCCGAGGTTACAACCGGCTATCAAGTCCTTGAAAAAACTGGTGTAGGATTCGGTGCAGCCTTGGCACAACTCGCAGGCGCGATAGACTGGGCTCGCTTAGGTAGAATGCCATGGTTAAGAATGTCAAATGATGCAAGATTCCCTGAATCACAAGGAACCTAACTGAGATGTGCAGACTCGACGACAAGAAACGTTCGTCCTTGCAATGGCGAATCGCCAGCACCACCTGAACGGTCACATTTGCAGGAATAATAGGTGATAGTGGCGTTATAAAGTCACGAATTGCCAAAGAGAAAAATGAATTTAAAAAGAATTGGCACTTACTTGAGAATGCCCTATACTGGAGTCGCCTTATTTAATAAGAATAATCGAATTGAGCAATAACAATCTTCTGCAGGGGACGCAAAACAATGTGCGGATAATCACCTGTAAGTCTCGTTATCCGCTGTCTTGCCCCCATGAGCCAGACGTTCAATTAATTTAAGTACTCACTACAAACAGGGAGACATCAATTATGAGTATTGTAACAAACGTAAAATTAATCGAAGAGGAAGAATATTGCGATTTTTGCGGAAACAAAATAGTTGGAAAACATTTTGATAATGAACTGGGAATATTTTGCTCAAAAGATTGTGAAATTTGGGAAAAAAACTGTCACAAAAAATTGTTAACTATTTACAACTCATTAGGGCAATCTTTTGGAATAAGGGAAAGTGCTGAAAACTATGTGGAAAATTTACCTCTCAGAGGTAATACAGGTCATGGTTTTGCTGGCGAAAAAGCAAATCATTTAAATGATTTGCTTTCAGGAAAAAATGCCTATCATACCGGGGTAAATAATCAGAAGAATGGTGCAGACAGACTAGTAGATGGTTTTGAAATTCAAACAAAATATTGTAAAACTGGTAGTAAATGCATAAATGAGTGTTTTGATGAAAACGGAAAATTTAGGTATATAGCAAGCGATGGAACACCAATGTTGATAGAAGTTCCGTCAGATAAATATGAATCTGCCATTCAATCAATGCAAGATAAAATCAAGAAGGGAAAAATTCCTGGGTTTGTTGATCCAGAGAAAGCAAAAGATTTGATTAAAAAAGGAGCGATAACATATGAACAGGCAAAAAACATCGCCAAATCTTGTACAATTCAATCTTTTGTATATGATGCTAAATATGGGATCAAACTAGCAAAAACGGCTTTTGGAATTTCTGCATTAATAACTTTAGCAAACTTGCTTTGGAGAGGAGAAAAGTTTTATGATGCTCTTGAGCAAGCTTGTTGTGTTGGAATAAAAATTGGCGGGACAAGTTGGATTACAAGTATTATTGCCGCACAACTGGGTCGAACTGGTTTCGAAGTATCTCTAAGAACTGTTACGGAATTCATGGTATTCAACATGGGTCCTAAAGTCTCCGCTTTAATTGCGAATTCCATGAGAGTCGGGAAAAATGGGATACATGGAGCTGCGGCCATGTCAAATGTTTCAAAGTTATTACGTGGACAAGTTATCTCAAGTGTAGTTTATATTACGATTTTTTCAGTAGTTGACTTTTGGCGGTTAATTCGTGGCAAAATTTCTCGGCAGCAGGCATTTAAAAATGTTTCGATATTGTCCATTGACGTTGTGGGTAGTGCTGGAGGGTGGTATGCTGGTGCAGCAGCTGGCGCAACAATTGGTTCTGCAATTCCAATAATTGGAACTGGTGTTGGCGGAATTGCGGGCGCGATAATATGTGCTTCTTTTTCCAGCGTGGTTGTCCACAAATTAACTAAGTCAATTTTGGACAGATTAATTGAAGATGATGAAAAAAAAATGATAAAGGAAATAGAAAAAGCATTTAATCAACTTGCATTTGATTACATGCTGTCTGAAGAAGAGAATTTAGATAGCGTTGAAAAGATTGTTCAGAAAGAAGACTTAGGAGAACAATTGCGTGAAATGTATGCTTCTACCAATAAAAAAGCGTTTTCATATTCTCTTATTAAACCCATTTTAATCGATATTACTTCAAAGAGACAATTTGTTAGATTACCTGGAAATGAAGAAATCTTGGAAGTGACAAAAGAGATATTAGAAAACGCTGCCACAGAGTATTATGAAAGTGCCTCAGAGTCCAATGTAAAGTCGGATAATACTAAAGATAATATATCATTTATTAGGCGCTATTTGTTTGGGTTTCTAATTAAGAAAAAGGAAGATATCCCGAAATTTTTTGTTCTAATAGCACTTATTTTCTTAATAGCGTTTATCTATGCAAATAATTTTAAGTGAGACATTTATCATCTTTCCGAGTTGAAACAATACTTTATAAAAAATAATATGGTAAAATTATTTTCATTATTACTGCGAAATGAGAAATTAAAAAATGAGTCCTACAGTGTTTCGTGAAAAAAGTTATCGCTTTTATTTCCTTTCAAACGAAGAATCTCGTATTCATGTTCATATTACTTGTGAAAAGGGTGAAGCAAAGTTTTGGCTTGAGCCAATAATTTCTTTAGCAATGTATAAAGGTCTAAACGAAAAGCAATTAAGAGAAATTCAAAAGATTGTTGAGAAAAAACAGAATGAAATCATCAAAGCTTGGAAAGAACACTTCAATAAGAGTTGAAAACATAACTCCATGGGGGATATGGCTCATAATAAAAGAAAAAGAGTATTTTATCGATTTTGAAGAATTTCCATATTTCAAAGAACAAAAGATTAATGATGTACAAAACGTGCAATTATTGCACGGGGATCACCTATATTGGCCAATTTTAGACATTGACTTAGAAATCGATAATTTTGAAAATCCAACGAAATACCCTTTGAAATCTAATCAAGCAAATATCGAGCGAACACTTAACCCTACTGTCGGGACTGCGCTTGATTTTTGCAAAAAACAGCAAAAATCACATGTAAAGCGACCAGATTCTCATGCGGAAAAGCGCTCGGCAATTGGTTAGCACAACTTTCGACCTATTAAAAAGCGTATCCGCTCGCGCGGATTTAAAAGCAATCGCTCACGCGATGGAAAAAAGATATTCGCTCACGCGGGTTTAAAGGCAATCGCTCACGCGATGAGAAAAAGCATATCCGCTCACGCGGGAAAAAAGCAAAAAAAGCATTAAATGCATTTCGAACCGGGGCTTTCAGCGGATCGCCGGGGCTGGTCACAATTTTTGCGAAAAAAACCGCAAAAATTGCGCCCAAAGCGCCCCGGTACCCTCGCAGCAAAACGCTCGGCGACCCACTGAAGCCGTTGCGTTCGAATCTGAAACGCTCACGCGTTAAGAAACTGCATCCGCTCACGCGGGGATAAATGCAATCGCTCACGCGATGAAGAAAAAGAAGCTTGTTTAGCGTTGATGTACAATCGTATGTCCGAGG
>JADFZL010000043.1 GCA_015232575.1 Candidatus Rifleibacteriota bacterium | reverse complement strand
GCGAGGGAGAAACTATCTGGGAGAAAAAATATGGCGGATCGGATGAGGATTCAATGAAAAAAATCATTCAGACTGACGATGGTCATTTCGTTTTCCTGGGTGAAACCCGGTCAAATGATGGAGACGTGAAAGGAAATAATGGAAAGAATGATGCCTGGGTGGGAAAGATCGACGAAAATGGGAATCTCGTTGATCAGATTTGTTTGGGAGGATTGGAGGACGATTATCTTTCTTGCCTCGTAAAAACGAGGAATGGAGGTTATATTCTTTCAGGTGGTACATTCTCCAAAGATGGGCCATTTTCCAGAAATCATGGAAAAAATGATTTCTGGATTGTTAGACTTTCAGAATGAACAACTGTTTCCGAGCGTGACAGGAAATCCTTGAGCTCACAAGCTTGCCGGGTTCCTCTTGAAAAAGCTGGCCATCGGACACGCGATCAGGGTTAGGATTTTGCTTGGTTAGATGGATGTGCAGACAAGTGATTAGTGCTTCTTCAAGGAGTTCTTTTTGGCAAAGCACTCTGGATGCTCACTCGGAAGATGGGATGTTTTCAGACATGGATGTCGCCAAGCAGTCACTCCATCGCTCTGCTCAAACGCGGATGGTTCCTCGGGCCAAAAGTCTGATTTGTTTTAGAGCGGTGGAATGTGGTTTCTCGGTGAAGTAAGTTTTTTGACGAGGGAAATTGGATGCGCGGTTGGGGTGGGGATTTTTTCTGGCAGATGTTTTCAAGCCAAGGACAGTGCCAACAAGACGGTTGCACCTGACTTCGCAGGTGAACTCCGCGTTAGCTCTTTAAATCGAAGCTCTGGACAAAACGCTACGGTGAAAGTCATGATATTTTTCCTGATTGGATAGCAAAAAAAGGAATTCTGCTTTTTGCTTCAGATTTTAGATCTAATATGATAGACTGTCCTTTCAGTTGAACTTGAAATTGAAATTCTTACAAGGAAACATTCCTTGAGGGCAAGTGATTGAGGAAATGACCTTTTCATGAGTAAAGTAAAAAAACTACTTTTAACTATTTTAAGTGGTATGTCGGATGCGAATATAAAATTTGATGAACTATGGACCTATTGAAAAAAATGGGATTTGAAATGCGCATTAGTGGCTCACATCACATTTTTCGTAAAGCCGGGACTGAAAAGAAGGTTAATCTTCAACATGATGGGGCTCATGCCAAACCATATCAGGTTCGCCAAGTTCGACAGGTTTTCATTAAATACAAATTAGGAGGAATTGATGTATAAGTATGAAATCCTGTTGTATTGGAGTGATGAAGACAGTACTTTCATAGCTGAAGTTCCAGAATTGCCTGGCTGTATGGCTCATGGCTCATGGCTCATGGCTCAGCTCCTGAAAGTGCCCTGAAAAATGTCAACGACGCAATTCGACTGTGGATTGATGCTGCAAAAGAATTTGGCGACCCGGTTCCTCAGCCTAAGGGAAGGCGTTTAATGTGTGCATAATTCAATTCAAACTCTTTGTGAGTAAGATTGGTTCATATTTCTTTTTGATATAACGTTACAGAAGGAACAATATACTAAAGTTTTTTTAGTATATAGGCTGTTTACATTGATTGGTAAAGCGTTTTTGGTTGGCTATGCCGAAATATTCGTTGCATTGCTTTTAGTATATGAAAATATTCGAGAAACTACATAATAACTTGTCCGTTCAGCGCCAAGTCGTTTGGCGACATCGGTTTTTGTTGGGGGGGATAGTGCTTTCGGCGAGTGGATAAGGGCCGCTCGAATGGATATCGAGGTAGCGGAGTTTTTCTTATGGTTTGGTTTTGGAATAATGCCTTCGGCGAAGGATAGCGGTAATTCGCACCGGATGAAACATAGCAATGTCAGATGGACACTTGTTTATGCCAAAGATGGTTGGATACGCTATCATGGGAGGAGCGGTTTTTCGATAGGATGGTTGCACAGTCCATGAAAATTCGCTATCGATGGATGGGATATTTTCCGGGGCGGAGGATTTCAAAAGTTTTGCTCAACAACTCTTGAAGAAACCAAGAATCCTTATTTCATAAGTATTCGATAGGTAATTTCGGTAAAGTAGAGGTACGATATGTTCGATTTTCTGAAAGGGCTGTTTCCATGTCATGAGTGTAATGAATTAAAAAGGAAGATTCAAATGCTCGAAGAAGGGAAGCATCTGTCCAGATTCGTATCAGATTCTACGCAGAAGGCCGTTCAGGAAACCACCGGTTCAGGATCTCCAGATGAGCCGAAATGGAGTGTGGCCGATGGAACAGTTCTTGTCCTGGGGGTGGCGAACTTGGATCGGTACTATTCCGGTATGTCTGAAAAGGATGTTATTGCATATCTATGCGATCTCATAAAGTTGATGATCAGTCCGGTTTCAAAGAATCAAGGGATGATCGACAACCTATTGGGAGACGAGATTTTCTCGATCTTTCATGGACAGGAACCAGAAGGCTGTTTTTTGGCCATTCAGGAAGTATTTTCTCAATTGAAGGTGTTCAATGAAGAGAGAAAAACCGATTTCTCATTCTGTGCCGGAGTCTCCTCCGGAATGGTTCATTCCGGCATCATCGGAGAGTCTTCAATACGGATCTCCTTTACCTGCATCGGCCCGAATGTGAATCGCGCCTTCAGGTTCAAGCGATTCCTCGAAAAGAGCAGCGGTTCCGGAATCCTTGTCAGTGAAACATTCTTAAAAGGTCTTCCTGGAGAAAAGCGCTCACTCTTCAAGGACTTCACCTCACCCGGTCTTTCGGAAAAAGCTTGGGTTTGGATACCCTGAAAAAGCAAAAAATGATTTCCTTCAAGCCAATCCGCGATCTGGGAATGATACAGAGGATGGCAGCACGTACCGGATGATTGATCGCGAAGGTTCTGGGAAAGATGAGTTTAGGGCAAAGAGGCTTGGATGCACGCTCATGGATGGTTTATTTTCCGTAGCCGTTGTTTTCAGTCATTGATAGTGCCAACCAGTCGTTGAACCTGACTCTGATGATTCCTGCCATTCAATATCGGGTATTCAATCGTTTGATTTGTTGTTCATACAGGCTCAACTTCAGGTTGCAAGGGAGGAAGATTATGAATATCAAGTTCACAGTTTGTTTGTTTCTGTTTCTTTCACTTACTGTTGTCGGGTGGACCCAGACTGACGACAATATGACCGCCGAGCAGCGGACCCGACTGGGTCTTCCGCTTGCCGATGGTGACCCCAAAACGATGATCCACCCAAATTCGAAGGACGAAAAAAGCGTCGCCAGCCTTCCCGCAGAAGTCTTTACAGCCATCGATGGATACGTCAAAGTCTGCCGCAACAAGGATTTTAAATCCAAAGGCAAAGTCTATGCAACCAGGAAGGTCGGCGAATACTTCCTGCTATGGGTCACCGAACCCGATGTAATGGATGGCGGATTCGAGCTGATATACTCGATCGAAAAGAATCGTATTGTGGGAACCTTCTTCGGGGGCTACAAAGGCTGAGGGACGTGACCGACAAAGGTTCCAAAATAGCGGATATCGTCGGATTTCGCGGACAATAGACTTCTGGAGCGTTTTTCATGATTCGGACAAGTATAGGCAATCGAAAGGCGAATAACAAGCGAAAGTGTTTTTTCGGTTGGATGGTTATGTTGGCGATGGATATCAGCGTTTTTTCCGAGAGATCAGGAGATTGATGTCTGGATGCGCTTTTGGAGGCTGCTTTCCCGTGGGAGGAGATTTCAAGGGCGGTATGACGACAACTAGTCGGTCAACCTGTTTCGCTTACGCTCGCAGGTTACCTCCGCGTTAACCTTATAGCACGGAGGCGGATCTCTTGACGATAGCATTTCCGCGCCGGTTTGGATTGGGCTTGTGATTTCAGTGTTGGGCGGATGATGTTGGCGGACTTGGAAAAATTGTGCTAAAAATGGATGGTTGCCTTCAACTCAGAATAGGGTAAGTCCTAGCGGATGATATGTAACAGGCTTTTTTTATTTTGTTTTAGCGAAGAAGGTTGGATGGTTTTTAAGATTTAGTATGCGAAAGGATTGCATGCACAAAAAAAAAAGCGTATCATTTACCTAGGTTTTAGAAAAATGTATCAGTAGACTAAGGCGTGTATAATAGAAAGAAGGCGCTTCAACCAAGATGTTGTTCGCAACAGATGGATAGTAACATACTTGGAAATTTAATTGCGATCTTTCTGCAATAAGTTCCAAATTTCCATCATCAGGAGAAGGACAAACTGCTGTATACTTTTCCTTAAGATAAAATTTGAATTAATTGGAAAACAATGGAGGGATTAATGCCCAGACTCAGCAAAAAAAAGGTTGAAGAGCAAATGCTTAAAACAATGACTGTTGAAGAACTACTGAAATCTGGCTTGGTTGGTATCTGGAAGAATAGGATCGATATTGACGACAATCTTGAATTTGCTCGAGAACTTAGAGATAAGTCTTGGGTATCGAAGGATCTCAATAGTGATCTTCGTTGACACCGATGTTCTAATAGATGTTCAACGTCAATATCCACCTGCAATCGCATGGCTTGAATCTCTCGGAATGAAGACTCCGTTGGCAATATCAGGTTTTTCGTTGTTCGAATTGATGGATGGGGCTGAAAATAGATTACAAATGCAGCGAATAAAGAAAATGTTTGAACCGTTTCCCCTCTTTTGGCCAACTTCCGGGGATTACAGAAGGGCGGTGAAAACCTTTGCGATGGCCCGTCTCAGTCATGGCTCAAGTATTGCAGATATTCTTATCGGTGAAACAGCAGTTGGACTCGGTGTTCCAATTTTTACCTTCAATGAGAAGCATCTGTCTATTGTTCCGAGATTGGAAATCGAAAAGCCATACTCAAGAATTTGAATACAGAAAAATGCTGGAAATAAAAATGATCAGACCTGGCAGGTTTTACTTTCGTTATTGTTATGGTCAATTAGTCAATGATTGTGGTGACTCATGACAAAAAATCCAACTTTTTGCTAAAGCTCAAAACGGCTTTTCATTGCCTCTTTTGCGTGTGAAACTTGAAATTGATTCCGTTTTCCATTACAAAAATCGTTGTTCCAATTCAACAGGCACGACTAGCATCAACGTCATTAGATATAACATTACCCCAAACAGGGTTGTTATTCGACAAAAACAGAAGCGAAACATATTGTCAAAAATTTACTTTTGTCTTATTAAATAGCGTTGGAGTTGTTTTTTCAAGCTAATTAAGTTGTGTTTGATGATCAAACTTTTTTCTGTATTCCAAAGAGTGTTTCATCTCTCGCAGGGATAGGTTTTCCCAGCAGTGGTTGATCGATTTTATTTTGTTTTAGGACAGGGGGTGAACCCGTAATAGATGGATAGGAAATTTTCCGTGGCGGATGTTTTCAACCCATGAATAACCCTATCAAAGCGCTTTACCTGTCTCCAGACATTTCGCGCAACTTTCATCTGGCAGCGCCACACGAAGACTTACGCAGTTTTGCCGGGCGCCCCCCACCGACTTAAAGTGAGCAAATATGGAAAATAACATTTGGCAGGACTTGGTGAATCAATTAAGAGGCGTCCCATATCAATTCGGGTTGATAACACTCGAATCCCAGGTGCATCGAGTTGGCTTCGATGTCGGATTGACTGACTCGGAAGTTCAAGCCACGGAAGCCAAGTTCAACATACGGTTTCCTCCCGACCTACGGGCATTCCTCCAAACAGCCCTTCCGCAAGGCCCAAGGTTTCCGAACTGGCGCACGGGTAACGAGCTACTTCTGCGTGATTGGCTGGATGCCCCTCGCAAGGGTATTATTTTCGACGTTGAGTACAATGATTTTTGGCTGGATAATTGGGGGAAGCGACCTAAATCGATAGAGGAAGCGTTACTTATTGCAGACGGACTGATTGCATCTGCCCCCAAGCTGATCCCGATTTACGGACACCGTATGATTCCTGACGAGCCGAATTTGCCTGGCAACCCGGTGTTCTCCGTTCATCAGACGGATATTATCCAATATGGGTTCGACTTGGCAGATTATTTGCGCAATGAATTTAATCTTTGCGGTCGGGAACCATGGCCTGATCAGGTTCGCCCTATCCGGTTTTGGGATTTGGATCAATTTCAAGAGATTCGCTGGGCAAGGGGTTCTTGTGAGTTTGACAATAGCAAGGGACAACAGCCATAGCATACCGACAACCAGTCACTGAACCCGACAAGCGGGTTAGTTCCGTGTTAGCTCTTTAAATCGAAGCTCTGGACAAAACGCTACGGTGAAAGTCATGATATTTTTCCTGATTGCATAGCAAAAAAAGGAATTCTGCTTTTTGCTTCAGATTTTAGATCTAATATGATAGACTGTCCTTTCAGTTGAACTTGAAATTGAAATTCTTACAAGGAAACATTCCTTGAGGGCAAGTGATTGAGGAAATGACCTTTTCATGAGTAAAGTAAAAAAACTACTTTTAACTATTTTAAGTGGTATGTCGGATGCGAATATAAAATTTGATGAACTATGGACCTATTGAAAAAAATGGGATTTGAAATGCGCATTAGTGGCTCACATCACATTTTTCGTAAAGCCGGGACTGAAGAGAAGGTTAATCTTCAACATGATGGGGCTCATGCCAAACCATATCAGGTTCGCCAAGTTCGACAGGTTTTCATTAAATACAAATTAGGAGGAATTGATGTATAAGTATGAAATCCTGTTGTATTGGAGTGATGAAGACAGTACTTTCATAGCTGAAGTTCCAGAATTGCCTGGCTGTATGGCTCATGGCTCATGGCTCATGGCTCAGCTCCTGAAAGTGCCCTGAAAAATGTCAACGACGCAATTCGACTGTGGATTGATGCTGCAAAAGAATTTGGCGACCCGGTTCCTCAGCCTAAGGGAAGGCGTTTAATGTGTGCATAATTCAATTCAAACTCTTTGTGAGTAAGATTGGTTCATATTTCTTTTTGATATAACGTTACAGAAGGAACAATATACTAAAGTTTTTTTAGTATATAGGCTGTTTACATTGATTGGTAAAGCGTTTTTGGTTGGCTATGCCGAAATATTCGTTGCATTGCTTTTAGTATATGAAAATATTCGAGAAACTACATAATAACTTGTTGGCTGTCGCCTTGCGACAGCCAATGCCCAGGATACGCTGCCTTTTGCTAAGTTGTCAGTGGTTGAGCAGGCATCAGCCAACAAACGGATGAAGCAGACTCCCTCGGGGGGCAGCTTATCCTGGGCATTCAGACTGTCGGAAAAGCCGAAATAGAGTAAAGTACATTTGGCAATATCATCGTTTTATTGTTGTACTTTTACTGTGATTATGCTACAATGCTTCCATTCAGTTTGCGAGGTGGCTTATGGCTCGTTTTAAATCTTACGATTACAGACAGCGTCTCATGATTCCGGTATCACTCGAAGATCAGATATGTACGAAACCCTTGAATTTGCTATTCAGGAATTGATTGAAAATCGCCTCGATTTATCACCATTTCATGAAAAATATTGCAATGATAAAACCGGACGACCGGCAATTAATCCCAAAATTCTTTTAAAAATTGTT
>JADFZL010000042.1 GCA_015232575.1 Candidatus Rifleibacteriota bacterium | reverse complement strand
GGACTTAGACCCCCGGGATGAAATCTGCACAGACATCTACAAATTCCACTGGAAAATAGTTTTGGGATAATTTACTTTTCCAGTATGTAAATCGGGAATTTTCAAGCTTATTCTGTCTGCAATATTATGAATGAGAACGGGTCATCAGTGTCTTGATAATAAAACAAGGTAAGATGAAATTATGAATAAATCGCAATTTTTTTTTAAATTATTAGCATCTATAGCATTGCCTTTAGGCTTAGGGGCAATTGCGGGTTTATTTACAGCAGATGCAGTGCCGGAATGGTACGAAACTCTGAATAGACCTTCATTCAACCCGCCCAATTGGATATTTGCTCCGGTTTGGACTACACTATACATACTTTTGAGTATTTCTTTATTTCTGATTTGGAAACAACATTCAAGCAAAGAACGTAATCTTGCGATTTTAATCTTTCTGTTACAGCTAATTCTTAACTTTAGCTGGAGTTTTATATTTTTCTATTTTAATATGATTGGTCTTGCTTTGATTGAAATTATTTTGCTATGGATAAACATTATTATTATGCTCGTTTTATTTTACAAAATTAAACCTATAGCTGCATATATTAATATACCATATTTATTATGGGTTGCTTTTGCTACTTTACTTAATGCAAGCTATTATTTTCTAAACAGAAGTTGATGTCAGATAAGATTATAAGTAAATGAAATTTTTGACAAATGAATAATAAAAACATTAAATCAATAATAAATAATATATTATGACAAAAAACGGAAACGAACAATGGCATGCCATTGATTACAAAGAGGTTCTGAATAATTTCGAAAGTTCTTTAAATGGACTAAAATCGGAAGAAGTCAAAAATAGACTTTTGAAGTACGGACCCAACAAACTTAAAAGAAAAAGCAAAGATGGCGTTTTAAAAGTACTATGGCGACAAATCAACAATCCATTGATTTGGGTGCTTATTGGTTCAAGTACACTGGCTACTGCTTTAGGTAAAATAACCGACGGAATGGTTGTGCTCGCTGTTGTTGTTGTAAACTCAATGATTGGCTTTATACAGGAATACAAAGCCGGAAAAGCGATTGAAGCACTCAGCAGCATGGTTCCAGAAAACGCTACCGTAATTCGCGATGGAAATGTGATAACCATACCTGTTTCGGAAATTGTACCCGGCGACATTGTTCAGGTAGCTGCCGGCGACCGTATCCCAGCCGACATGAGAATAATACAGCAAAAAAACCTGCAAGTGGAAGAAGCTGCACTTACCGGCGAATCTGTCCCTTCACAAAAAAACATCGATGCGGTTAACTTAGATGCTGTAATTGGCGACAGAAAATGTATGGTTTTCAGTGGCACATTGGTTGTTACGGGTACAGCTACCGCAGTAGTTGTGGGTACAGGCATGAATACCCAGCTTGGTAAAATATCCGATATGTTAAACGAAGCTGTAGATTTAGACACACCGCTTACTAAAAAGCTGGGAGTAATTGGCAAATACCTAACTATAGGTATAGTAGCTATTACGGCTGTGATTATGATAATTGGTACTTTCCGTGCTTTGGGGCAAGGTGTACTGTTATTCAATGCACTTAAAGAAAGTTTGATTTTCGCTATTGCTTTGGCTGTAGGGGCTATTCCCGAAGGACTTCCTGCCGTAGTTACCATTGCTCTTGCTATTGGTGTGCAACGCATGGCAAAACGAAAAGCCATTATTCGCAAACTTCCTGCAGTGGAAACCTTGGGAAGCACCACCGTAATTTGCTCTGACAAAACAGGCACACTTACCCGCAACGAAATGACTGTAAATGAACTTTGGAACTACAACCACAATATTCAGGTTACCGGAGTTGGTTACTATAAAGCCGGAACATTCAAACAAAATGGTGCTGAAATTTCGGCTTTGCCAGATGAAATGCAGCTTTTGTTGAAAAAAGCAGTACTTTGTAGTGATGCCAATGTTATTTACGATGGAAATAATTATAGCATTTCGGGCGACCCTACCGAAGTGGCATTGGTTGTGGCAGCAGCAAAAGCGGCTATTTCCATTGATGGTTTACGTCAAGAAATTCCAAGAAAAGACGTGATACCATTCGATTCCGAAAAACAATACATGGCTACCCTCAACGACACTATTATTCTAAAAGGAGCTCCTGAAGTTGTAATAAAACGTTGCTTGGAGCATATTGGAGGCATTAGTTTAGATGTAAAAAAGATCATTGCTCACATTGAATTACTCGGCTCAAAAGGGATGCGTGTACTTGCCATTGCTCAAAAATCACCAAGCAATAGCAACGACATATCTAATGATGATGTTGAAAGCGGATTTGAGTTTATTGGTCTGATTGGAATGATAGACCCACCTCGCACAGAAGCTATTGAAGCCATAAAAGCTTGTCATAATGCCGGAATAACGGTAAAAATGATTACAGGCGACCACCATGCAACGGCTCGTGCCATAGGTATGGAATTGGGGCTATCGAAAAATGGAAATGTTGTAACCGGAGCTGCTTTGTCGACAATGGACGATAATGAATTGGATAAAACCATTCAAAATACAAATATATATGCACGCGTTGCCCCTGAGCACAAACTACGTTTAGTAAAAGCATTACAAAAAAACAACGAGATTGTTGCTATGACCGGCGACGGAGTTAACGATGCGCCTTCACTCAAACAATCGAATGTGGGTATAGCTATGGGAATCACCGGCACGTCGGTTTCAAAAGAATCGTCGGACATTGTACTTGCCGATGATAATTTTTCGAGTATTGCAGCTGCTGTTGAAGAAGGTCGCAGGGTATACGACAATCTGCTTAAATCGCTTGCCTTTCTATTACCAACAAATTTAGGTTTAGCATTTATACTTATTTATGGTATTATGTTCTTTCCTTTTGATCCGGTAACTAAAGTTTTATTGCTTCCTATGTTGCCTACGCAACTATTATGGATAAACTTAGTTGCTGCTATTGCCTTGGCATTACCGTTAGCGTTCGAAGTAAAAGAGCCTAATGTGATGCATCGTCCACCTCGCAAACCAAAAGAAGCACTTTTTAACAGATTTGTAACTTTCAGGGTGTTTTTCGTTTCGATACTAATGACATTGGGTGCCATAGTACTTTTTAGTTGGGAATACGCCGACTCATTGGCTTCTGGTATGGCACAAGCAGATGCATTGGCACGATCACAAACTATAGCAGTAACATTTATCATATTTTTCCAGATATTTTATTTAATAAATAGTAGGTCACTAAAAGATACATTGCTAAAAATTGGCATTTTTAGCAATGTATTTATCTTTTGGGGTATAGGTGCAATTTTAATTTTACAAGCCTTGTTTATTTACACGCCATTTATGCAAAAAGTGTTTGGTACTGCTTCGCTTGATAGTAGAGGATTGTTGCTTTCTTTGGCTACCGGCTCGGCGATATTCTTAATTATCAGCCTCGAAAAATGGGTTGTAAGGAAGATGTTAAAAGAGAAACAATAGAGAAGCTAATCATAACAGCCATCCTGTTCTATGTAGGCTTTGGAATAAACTACAATCCTTGACTCCCAGCTATGCTTTGTTGGAATAAAACCTGAAATGTCAACAGCACATCTAATCTACTATGCTATGACCTGCAAATAAAACGGTCAGGACAAACCCGAGTTTTTATAGGAGATAACGCTCATGAGATGACTGCCTGACTAAAGCTTTCTTTTCTCAAAGAATATGAACAATCCGACACCGGAAAGAACAAAAACAGGAATAACAAACCAATGATTTACGCCAAACACCCCAGGTAATGTAATCTTGCCAAGGTCTCCCCATGTCAGCAAGGTTTGTTTCATCAAAGGATAAGCCTCCGCATACAAAGCCGCTCCGGCAAGCATTCCGAGAACGCCCCATAGACCGTCCCAACGACCTTCACCTATGGCACCGATGGATGTACCCGGGCAATAGCCCAACAGCCCCCAACCGATTCCGAAAATCAATCCGCCTACAATGGTGGCACCCATGATCGTTGGTTTTATTGACAGCTTAACAAGACCGAGATCATAAAGCAGATAAATTCCCACCGTGCCGACAAAGATAGCAGTGAGCATGAATTTTACTATCGTCATATCCATAAATCGCAACGCTCCGATTTGCTTGTCATATCGCAAAACCTGCCCGCGTTGCAGAAAAAAACCGAAAAGAATACCGGTGATAAGTCCGTAAACGAGTTGGTTCATTGTTTTTTACCTCCCATGTACAAAATATTCGCGCTGATCATGCCGCCGATAAAAAAACAAAATAGTGCAATAAAGCCGCTTACAGCCAGTTGAGCCAGACCGCTCAGACCGTGACCGGATGGTCAGCCGTCGGCAAGACGGGCTCCGAACATTGCCACTGTGCCGCCGATAAAAGCGACTATAGCTCTTAAAATAACGTTCTGTCCGAATTTTTCCTGCCACATGTCGGGAATAGCTTGTGCTTTGAATGTTCCGGACATCTTGGCAGCGATTAGGGAGCCAAATAGAACACCGATTACAAACATCCACTGCCAATCAATTTTGGGGGTTGTTTTTGTGAAATATTCTATTTGAGAAACACGTTCAGCACTGAAAATTTTTTCAATCAATCCGGCAGATCTCACAAATGAAGTAGAAGCACCAAAATAGTTGCCGGTAATCCAAACCGAAAACACCAAAACAAGTCCGGCACATGCTCCTGCGACATACGGACTCCAATACTTTTGATTTCTCAAATCTTCCATAAACGATCTTCCTTAAATTGTTAATGCATTAAATTCTTACCATAATTTATTCAAACCATATAACTAATAACGAGTTAAAGCAGTTATCATTTCAGGTTCAAATTATTTTTCACATTTAAAACGCTTTACTATAAAAAAACCGATTGACACGGTTAGAATTAAAGCTGCAAGGCTGAGTAATTTCAAGCCATCATACTTAGCAATATCTAATATTATTATCTTTCTCGCGATTGCGATCAAAGCCACTTCAAGTACAATCTCAACATGAACTACTCCCTGAATCATATAAGCCTTAATCGTCTCCAATAACTCGATACCTATTAAAACCAACAGAAAAAAGCCAAAAATTTCCATTAATTCATCAATTTCAAGTAGAAAAACAGGTTGAGAGACGATATCCTTAATGATGATCCAACATAGTTCGATAGTTGACAGAATCACAACGATGACCATCATGCCAATAAGTCCCATAATGACGAATCGTTCAAATTTTTTTAAAAAATCCAGCATAATTATTTTCTATCCGATTGCAGATTCTTTGACAACGTCTTGAGACTTTGAAAATACACTATTGAGAATCAAGTCATCACTTTTTAATAAACGGCATGGTTTTCATTTTTTTATTTATCCCATTTTATTGATTCCATTAAGCCCCAGATTTCTCTCTCTGAGCAATTTTCTCTGTTGTACTTTTCTCCGATATATGCAATTTCCCTTGAAACCATTGCTCAGTCGGCTAAAATTTAGTATCGTGTCCCTCCGAATTGGGTCATATCTTTTATCCGTCATTTTAGAATCTATTTTGCTATTTGAAACATACGTATCGCTTCAATAATTAGAATTACAAACCAGACTAATATGCTAATTCCCGCAGCCGATGCTGAGATATCCTTCACAATTCCTATTTTTTCATTTTCATTAGGCTCTATAAAATCACAGAGTGCCTCAATTGTCGTGTTAAACATTTCCGCGACGAGCATTAAACCTGTTGAAACCAACACCAAACTAAAATCAAACCACTGGCGGTAATAAAAGCAACCTGCTAAAATAAAACATGATAATACTATCTTGTATGCAACAGCGAAATCAAATATCACTGCATAGTGTACACCACGTATGGCCACACGAATTTTGCGTATTGGGTTAAATCCTTGCTGTCCAGTTCCAAGAAATTTGTTTCTCATTCCTAATTTCCCATAAGTCTATGTTACATAACGATTGAGATCACCTGAGCCCGCATCGGGCGTCAGGTGGAGCGACTTATTAAAAATGGCTTTTCTTACTTAAATTCTTTCGTTGCTGCGTTCATAGAAGATGAGCGGAAGGTAATTTTTTTGATTGGCATCTTGTTTTTAAGAAGCTCGTAGAAAAGCTCGCAAAGATTCTCACAAGTAGAAACTTTTTTGGTCACAACTATTCTGTATTCCGGGTATGACCAAGCAAGTGCGTGGTCTATCTTTTTAAGCGGAACACAATGCTCTGGGTTGTTAGTAATGCCTTCCTTTTTGTATACAGCAATAACCGCGTCAAGAAGCGGGTCACCTTCTTGAAATAGTGTCGCGTGGTGGAAATGGTCACAAACTTCCCACGCTTTTTTGAATCCATCTTTGCAAGCGTGTGCAAATCCAGTTACTGGGTCTACAGTGTCTTCAAGTTCAATCGTTAAAAGACCTGAGTGCCCGTGAAGGTGCTTTGCTTCTCTCGGCCAGTTCATAAACCTATGTGCGTACTGGAAGTCAAGGTTTACGATTGATGTGTAGTTGTTGTTTAACATAAAAAAACTCCTCTTTAAATTTGGGTTTAACTGACTGATGATTTTGATCAAATTGGGCAAACCGAACAACCTTCGGTTCGCAGGTTAAGAAAATGTTCAGACATGTTTTATTCGATGCAAACTTCCTTTAGTATTATTTCTAACCATTGATTATCAGGTATTTTTGACCTAATAATCCCTTAAATTCCCTATTATCAAGGAAACCTTTCCCTAATAACGCCCTAAATTCCAACTTATCAGAGCATAACTAACAAGCTGAAATCCATACCACAAAGATTTCTTACAAACTGCAAACAATGTCAACAAAATTTAGAGGCTTCAAAGATAGAAAAGGACAAAGAGTTTGAGAGAATCAGCAGCACCCACCCAATAGTTATTTTTGTCTATTACTAACTATGAACAAAACTTCAAGAACCCCGCCTGTCAAGGCTCTCAGAATTTATTCAAAAAAGTGTTGCTTTGATATAGTTAGTTTAATAGTTGCATAAGAAATAAATTAACTATTAAGAGCTATTCCTTATCTGTTAATTCTAAAATTAAGAGCCTGTGGGGATTTTGATAATAGTTCAAGTAAGACCTGAGTAGAGCCTGTAGGTTTTTGTGTACCAGACTCCCATTTTCTAATAGAAGAGACACTGACATTTAGAAGTTGTGCAAATACCGTCTGCGTGACATTTATACTTTTTCTAATATTTCTAATTTTATTAGGAGTTATATCTACATGAGAATTAATAACACCTATCTCATTCAATTCATCTTTAGTAAACTTAGTGCTGACTCCTATATTTATTAAGCCTTGAACAGTTTCTTTTAATGAGTTTCGCATTGATCTTCTCATTTTTTATACCTCCAATTCAATCAATTCTCCTGCTTGAACCGCTTTATTAATATCAGCTATTGACAGGCTTAGAAATGTATCTGCTAACTGCTTATACATCTTCAACTCCTTATCATTAATATTATCCTGTTCACTTTTATTAAAGCCATATATGTAAATTGCGATATGTTCTTTTTTATATATTAGAAGAGTTCTGTATCCACCGCTTTTACCCTTACTCTGTCCAGCCAACCTGATTTTATAGAGTCCACTACCAAGACTAACACCGCTACCTCCAGACTCAACTAATACGATTCCATCAAGTAAAGCCTTATCTGCAATAGATTTTTTATGACTCCATTTTGTAAACCATTTAGTTTTATATTTTTTCATTAAAGGAA
>JADFZL010000041.1 GCA_015232575.1 Candidatus Rifleibacteriota bacterium | reverse complement strand
TTTTGCCCAGCGTCTAATTTTGGGTTTGTTCCGAAATTAAGCGAAGTGCATTAATGGCTTCTGCATTGCCTTTATCTGCTGCCTTTTTTATCCATTTTAAAGCCTCGGTGCTATTTTGAGTTACGCCTATACCATTGGCATACATATTACCAATCAAATATTGTGCGATTGCATCGTCTTGATCTGCTGCTTTTTTTGCCCACTTGAAAGCCTCATTATAACTTTGTTCTACCCCTTCACCCTTGTAATACATAGAGCTGATTAAACATTGTGCAAATGTATTGCCTTGGTTCGCTGCTTTTTTTACCCAATTAAAAGACTCTTTGTAACTCTGTTTTACAACCTCACTTTTGTAATACATACTACCAATCAAAAGTTGCGCGTTTATGTCACCCTGTTTTGCTTTTTTCAATGTTTCATTGAATTTAACAACCTGGTAAGAGCTTTTTCCATTTTCTTTTGTTGTCTCTATTTTTTTTTCAGTTGCCTGAATTGGTGGAACTTGTTGTAAATACTTACCAAGAACCCACCCAGTTATTTCCTTTTCTTTTTCATTTAAATTCAGCTCACAAGTATGAATTTTAGTCCAGCCATCTTTTTTTTCTAAAACCTTTAATATATCCCCTTTGAATATTTGTCCTATCACTTTATGTTTTGTATAGTCTTTCTCGTAATTTTCTCGTATATTGACATTGTTCGCATTGCAAAAAACATAAGACTCAAAATGTTCTGTTGGCATTGCTAACCTTATTTCCTTTCCTGTCTCTTTGCGAGAACAATATGAAATGTATGTCCAAGAAGCATTTTCAGAAACAAATTGGAAGTCGACCTCTTTTTCTCGAAAAGTATTAGCACGATCACCATTTATAAAATGCCACCAATCAAATATTTCTTTTATTTCACCGTCAACGTCATTTAATTCAATGCTTGTAGCACAACAATTAAAGTTATCTGTTCGATAAAAGATCTTGTTTTTAGAGCCAAACAAGTCCCCGTCAAATAAAACACCAACACTATAGCGCTCAGCAGAATTGACACACTTATACTCAGATAAATTGACACACTTTTGAGCTTATCTTGCGGTTCCCTTTATTAATCAATGTTCCAAACCGGCATCACTTGTCAATCTTTTATCAGCAACAATTTCAATGATTAAGACCATCCAAAACCTTCTCTGAAAAAGAGTTGATCTTATTTTGCCAAAAAAGATTTCGGGTTGTTATTCTTCCTGGCAAAAAATATTAAAATTTTGTTCAAAAAAAAGCGCATCCAGGTTATTTTTATTTATCTTCAAAAATAAAAAAAACAAGTAGGATGCGCAATTCAATCTACCACATTCTAACAAAAATAATCACAATATTCAGCAAAAATTATTTTGCTGAATATTGTGGAATGACTGAGAATGAAAAGGGAATTCCCACAGAAATAAGCGCTCTTAGCGAGCTTTTCATTGCTAGTATTCTGGCTGTTTCAGCTTCATTCAGCCTCAAAGAAAATTGGGCAGCAGAATTAATGAATACCTCTCTGGGAAAGGACTATTTGAGAATAATTTCATTGATTGTAGCAAATACACCGACTCTGGAAAACTGCCTGGTTATATGTAAACGCTGTAGTATTCCCTTCATCACTCACCCGTCAAATGCCGGAAGAAAAGATCTAAACTGTTGTTTCGGATGCAGAGAATTTTTACGCCAACAAAATGCAAATAATCGAAGTCGTCGATTTTATACTAATAGGGAAGGTAAAGAGAAAAAGAGAATCGCAAATCAGAAGCGATATCTGATTAATCCTGCAACTCCAACAGAATTCAGTATATCAGTATCTGTCGAGAATCTTGATGGCAAGTCCCTTTTCGCAGATGAAAATGTTTTCGGAAAAAGCCAGAATGTAATCACATCTTATCTGAAAGCTTTAATCACTTTGATCGAAGGTCGTCAGATTTCAACAGAAGAGATCGAACGTATTCTGGAAAAAATACAGAGACAACGCCCCCTAGACGCTGATGAATCCAAGGTTTATTATGATGAATATTCTAATCTGAATTCATCGTAAAGGAAGTTTTTATGGTCGAGCAAATTGAAATTTCAAGTTTAGATTTAACTTACCAGGGCTGTCGATTGAAATCAAATTTTACGGAGAACAAACTGTTATCATCAATCCGGAAAATTGGAATTCAGGAACCATTACAGGGAGTAAACTCAAACGGAAGGCGCATTTTGTTGGACGGATTCAAGCGATATCGCTGCGCAAAAAGCTTGAAGATTGAAATTATTCCATACTCTTCACTCAGCGACGAAGAAGCAAACGGAGTCATTGAGCTTTTGAGAACTTCCAATGTCAAAAGTCTCAGTATTCTTGAACAGGCAAAATTAATAGATCATTTAATCAACGTTCAAAAGATGGCTAACTCTGAAATTGCTGATCAACTCGAAAAAAGCAAAGCATGGGTAAGCGTAAGAACGTCTATCGTAAAGGAAATGAGCGATTTTGTTTTATCTGAAATACTTGAGGGAAGATTTCCGGCTTATGCATATATGTACAATATTCGTCAGTTTATGCGTATAAACAAAATAGCGAGAACTGAAATTGATGAGTTTGTTTCCCTTGTGTCCGGAAAAAATTTGAGCATTAGAGATATTGAAATTCTTGTCTGTGGCTATTTTAACGGCAATGATGATTTTCGTACACAAATGAAAGAGGGAAATATTATGTGGGGACTGGAGCGCATTAAAGAAAACGCGGAAAAAACAGCTGGGTGTTCTGAATTAGAGCAGACAGCTCTCAGGGAGCTGGAATCGGTATTACGATACATGAGACGTATTATCTTTAAAATTCAGGATAAACGATTAAGTTCAAGTTCTTTTCTTGCTTTGGCAAATATAACAAGCAAAGATATTGTAGATTCTTCCGGTGAATTTTTGAGGAAAATAGGTGATTTCTATGAAAAATCCGCAAGAGCGTAGTTTTGTTTTTTCGTTGTACAAAGAAGTTGGGATGTCAATTCGAGAAATTGCTTCCAGATGTGGCATGAGCACAACAACTGTTCAGAAAATTATTGATCAAAAAGGTGTAATGCCGGATATTCCAAGAAAAGACAAAATTCACATTTCAAAAGAATTGTTAAAAATGCTTCACAATGAATGTAAAGGTTACGCTCAAAGGATGCATGAAAAACTGAAGGATGAAAATAATACTGAAGTAGGCTATTCAACTCTGACAAGGTTGCTGAGAGATTATCAAATAAGCAAACCACAAAAAGAACGCTGTGAACAGTTTCCTGATGAGCCTGGGGCTGAAATGCATCATGATACAACTACTTACACAATAAAGGTCGGCGGAAAAAGTACAAAAGTAGTTGCCAGCATTATTTACATGCGTTATTCCAAGGTAAAATTTTTGAAGTTTTATCGTAATTTCACTCGATTTCAGATGAAATGCTTTATTCATGAAGCTTTAATGTTCTTTGGCTATTCAAACAAAATTTGCATTATTGATAACACCAATCTGGCACGCTTGATAAAAAGTGGAACTGGAAAAAATGCTGCAATTGTACCAGAGATGGAACAGTTCTCAAAACAGTATGGTTTTGCATTTGTGTGTCACGAATTAAGGCATTCAAACAGAAAAGCAGGAGTCGAAAGAAGCTTTTGGACCACAGAAACAAATTTTTTGCCTGGACGGACATTTGAAAGTTTTGATGACCTTAATCAAAAGGCTTTTGAATGGGCAACAGTAAAAATGTTCCATCAACAGATTGCAAAAACAGATATCATCCCGGCAAAAGCTTTTGAGCATGAAAAAAGTTATATGACAAAATTGGCAGATGTTTTAGCGCCATACATATCATTGCAAAGAATAATTGATCAATATGGTTACATCAGCGTTAATGGAAACTTTTACTGGATTCCTGGTACTGGAAGAGGAGAAGTAAAAGTTTTTCTGTATGACAAAAAGTTGCAGGTTTATCTTAATCGTGAGCTTCTTGGGGAGTATGAAATACCATCAGTTGATTTAAAAAATGAAAAAATTCTGCCGATCGGTTGTTTGTCAAAACCTGGCTATCAGCCACATAACCGCAAAAAACCGACAACTCGTGAAGAAGGCATTTTGAGAAATCTGAGTATTGAAGTATCTGAATATCTGGATCTTGTTCTCAAATCAGGTGAGACTCAAAAGCACATGGCAATTAGAAAACTTTATGGTTTGTATCGAAATATTGGTGATAAGGTTTTCAGAAAAAGTGTTGAAAGAGCCCTCAAATATCGTAATACGAAGCAGGAGATTCTTGAAAGAATTGCCGTAAAAATGATGAAATGTAAACATGATTTGCCAATTGTACATATAGATCAGGACTTTGAATCCAGAGAATCTTACCTTGAGGGTAAATTTTCGGACGAAGTTGATTTATCGTTTTACGATGAGATAATGGAGGAACCAGATGAAGAGTGAGCTCAAAGAGAAGTTGAAATATCTCCGTTTATCGGAGCTGATTACAAAATGGGACTATCACCTTGAAATGGCACAAAAGAATGAATTGTCATACACCAAATTTCTTGAAAGTATAATTGATGATGAATTCCAGATAAAGCAGGAAAACTCTTTGAAATTGAGGCTGATTAAAGCAAAAATACCGGAAAAGTATGCTATAGAAACGTTTCCATTTGAAAAACAGCCAAAGCTTGATAAAAAAAAGATTATGAATATTTACGATTCATTTGACTACGTAAAGAATCACCAGAATGTAATATGGATGGGTCCCACCGGTTCGGGTAAAAGTGGTTTGGCAACGTCTTTTCTTATTCAGGCCATTAATCGTGGATACACAGGGAAGTTTATAATGTTTCCGGAATTAATTGAAGAACTCTATAAAGCAATTGCTGACAATTCGGAGAACGAAGTTATAAAGAAATTTTCTTCTTATGACTGTCTTTTGATTGATGAGGTGGGATACGTAGAAGTAGAGGCGTCCCAGGTGGGTTTATTTTTCACACTTATGCATAAACGGCACAGAAAAAAATCAACTATTGTCACATCAAACATCGGGTTCAGCGAGTGGGCATCTTTTTTGAAAAGTGAACAATTAACGGCTGCACTGATTGACAGGCTTACCGAAAGTAGTTATGTAATAAACATGAAAGGCTGTGTCAGTTTGAGGCCCAAACAGCCAGCAATCTGAAAGAATATTGTCCAAATAGATAAAAAGCTCTAATTCAAGAATTGCGAAACAAGCGAATTAAGATTAAAGGGAGATGATTTAATCATGAAAACATGTTCGACACTAATGCAAGTAGCAGACAGTCTTACAAAGGACGAAATGTGTATTACTCCAGAAATACCAACTCTATTCGCGCTTGATGCAAGTCTTCTGGCAACGATAAGCATTCTGGAGTCACAAAACCCATCAATTTGTCATCCATGGTCAGAAGATCCGGATATTGACGATGGAGTAGAAGAGAACATTGCAAATTCAATTGTAGTAATGGCGAGTGCACTCAGGCACAATCTCACGGCATACTATGCGGCAATTCGAGAGCACAGGAAGTCATATCATGAAAGGGAGATAGATTTTTAATCGGCTATTGCGATCAATCTTCGTTTTTTTTCTTGTTGCAATTAATTTTGCAGCGGTTTTATTCTTTTTCAGAGATACTTTATACGGAAGAAAAGCGGAAACTATGATTCTCCGGCGGTCTTAATAGAATTTGAGTTAATCAATACTCATTACAGCAAATTGAAAATGCAAAATTGGTACATTCATAGATTTTCGTGCTCAGGCTCAATATATCTGGCAATAAAAAGATTGAGACCAGAAAAGCATGATTGGAACAAGTTATTACAGACAAAATCAAGAGATATTTCAATATGAAATCAATAGCAGGAAAAGCAAACTCAGGCATATAGCCAAAAAATTAATTCCGCAATAATTCTTCAACGCTTTGCAAATCACGAAAAGCATCTGCAAAGTGTTTTTCTCTTTTCAGCGATCTAAAAATGATTGTTTAGAAACCTTTGAGAATGAGCGTGTCAATTTATGTGAGCAAAAACGTGACAATTTATCTGAGCGCCATAGAACATTTTTCTCGATTCCAAATTCCCAAATATTGTTACCCAAAAAAATCTCTTTTGGTTCAAATCCCTTTAAACTTGTAAACCACAGTTTATATTTGTCACCCTCTTTTGTCTCGAATATAATTCCTTTTGTTTTCCAAGTGTCGGGTGTTGTAATTATGCCAAAATCAGAAAAGTTTTTCTTTGTTGCCATTTCAATTCGTTCTTTTATTTTGGAGTTGTCATTGTATAATGTACCCCGAAAACTGGACTGATGATTAAGGTGGTAAAATAATGCAAAAAATTGGAAAAGAGAAAGAACAATGGGTAGTATTAGAAAAAGTCATAGTCCAGATTTTAAATCTAAAGTTGCTTTAGAAGCCATTAAAGAAAGTTCAACAATTAGTGAAATAGCATCACATGAAGGAGTTCACCCAAATCAGGTTGGGCAGTGGAAAAAAGAAGCTATCGAATTTTTGAAAGACGCTTTTAAAGGGAAAAAAGCAAACAAAGAAAAGGAGTTTGAATTTATCCAGGCTGAGCTATACAAAAAAATCGGTCAGCTCGAAGTTGAGCTTGACTGGCTGAAAAAAAAATCTGGATTATCCCGTTAAAAAAAAGATTCTGCTGATTGATCGAGATTTTATTGAAATCCCAGTTGGCCGGCAATGTGAATTAATCGGACTCAACAAAAGCACACTTTACTACAAGCCTGCACTAGAAACAGTTTTGAACATGGCGATAATGAATTTTCTTGATGAAACATTCACAAAAATGCCGTTTTATGGGATCAGGAGAATGACGGCGTTAGCTATTAGGACAGGATACCTTGTTAATCATAAAAGAATAAAACGTTTGCTGAGAAAAATGGGTATATGTGCGATATATCCCAAACCGAATCTTTCAAAGTCAAACAAGGAGGCGAAAAAATATCCATATCTGCTTTCTGGGATTGAAATAACAAGACCCAACCAAGTCTGGAGTACAGATATTACATATATCCGCATGGAGAAGGGATTTATGTATTTAACTGCAATAATGGATTGGTATAGCAGATATGTAATTTCCTGGAAGCTTTCGAATAGTTTGGATGTCGCATTTTGTACTGAATGTCTTGAAAAAGCATTGTGTTTTGGAGAGCCTGAGATATTCAACTCGGATCAAGGGTGTCAGTTTACATCAAGAGAATTTACTTCGATACTTGAAAAGCAAAAAATAAAGATCAGCATGGATTCAAAAGGAAGAGCGTTGGATAATATCTTTGTAGAAAGACTTTGGAGGAGTCTTAAGTATGAAGATGTGTATTTGAAGAATTATAGTAAGGTAAAGGAGGCTACCACAGGAATTGGGAATTACCTGTCATTTTATAACGAGGAAAGGCTTCATCAATCGTTAAATTACAAAACACCAATGGAGATTCACTTTAAACAGCAAAAGCAAGGATGATAAAACTCTTTTAAGATGGGGACTTTGTCCCCAAACCCCTAGAATTTAACGCTTTTGTTCTAGTGAATGGGCGTGAAATAGGAAAAGGCAGGTCGCCCTGCCCATTCACTGAGGTCTGCAAGGTGCTCGGGTTGCTTTCCAACGTAGCCCTATCCTCCTTCCAGACACAACCATTCTAACCTAAGTACAAAGAGGAGACAAGAAAAAATGCGTGAAGTACAACCTGGTTAGTTAAATTGTTGGTTAGAAGATTATGAAGGGAAAGTACAAGAGTTGTCGTGTCTGGCGAGTATGTACAAGTGGGTTTGAAAATTATCCACCTTAAATTTAGTGGTTTTTAGTCTTGACTTTAGGGTACACTTTA
>JADFZL010000040.1 GCA_015232575.1 Candidatus Rifleibacteriota bacterium | reverse complement strand
TTTTGCCAGTTGCAAAGGTCATATCTTTCAGAAGAATAAATTCGCAGCTTTCTATTCTCTTAAGAAGCGATTTAGTCATAATCCCGTCTGTAAGATGTTCAACTTCAAAAGGAATGACAACGGAGAAAAAACCTCTGATAATCTCACCGTCTGATTCACAATCGTGAAATCCGGCGCGTTCCGGATCAAGTGAAAACTGCTGATCCTCTGCCATCATTACTTTAAATAAATCTCCCACAGAGTCAGTTTTTGAAACCAGGCAACTGAACGAGATCGAAGAACCGTTAACGTGAATTTCATCTAATGACATTTCGTATCTCCTTACGCTTGACCAGAGCAACCAAAGTCAGCCGTCGTAACTAACTTTCTAACACCTGCAACCATGAATTTTCGATATACCTCGTAAACTCGATCACGCTTTGCAGAATCTCCTGCTTTTATTGCCCGGATAAGGGCTTGTGCAAGCCCTCTCTCAAGTTTAGTTCTGTTCATGATTTATCCTTTCCAGCCGCTGATTACTTCAACCCAACTAACGAGGATTGAGACCTTCATTACCCCTCAAAATCAGGTTCCCGAACTCTTTGTGTGTCAAAATATTCATCAATATCCTTCCGACACAAAATAAGTTTTTTGCAGCCGGGGAATATAGGTGTCCAGGGAAGAGGCATTTTTCGAAGCATTGTTAGAGAACATGAAAGCAATGCCGCTGCCTCTTGCTGTGTCAGATAAGGCTTCGTATTTAAAGCGATGCGGTTGATTTTCTTAATTTTTGCTTGGCAGCTCATCAGACGACTCCTTTTTTCGATCACGTATGAATTTTTCAAAATCTTCTTTCTCTACAAGCCAAATTTTTCTCAATCCGATTTTTATCCAAGGCAGAGGCAGTTTATAAACTGCTGTCCTATCCATTCTCAGGATAGAAGCAATTTCTTTGGCTTTTAGATATTTTTCTTTGCCTTCTAAGTCATTCATTGATTTTTCCTCAATTTTGGGTTACATTCATAAAAAGCGTGGTTATTGTTTTTTACGTTGTTGTGGTTACATTGCAATCGTTTCGACAACAAAAGTCAAGTCGCGTTATTGATTCGATAACGAGGGAATTCTATGACTTTAGGGTATCGTTTGAAAGCTTTACTAGCTGAAAAGAATATTTCTCAGTCGGAATTGTCACGCCAACTGGACGTTACAAGAACAGCAGTAAATCTGTGGACGCAAGGGAAAAATGAACCCGATATTGACACCCTGAAAAAAATCGCCTCAGCTCTGGGCGTTCCAGTATCCCGTCTTATCGACGATGACCCTGATGTGCCGGAAGGATGGGTGAAAATTCCCATTATTGCTAAAGTTCCTGCAGGAATACCCATTGATGCGGTTACGGAATTTGATGGTGAGATAATGATTTGTGCGGCTCGCTACAACCCAAAGAATCACAGGGCCTTTCGTGTTATAGGTGATTCAATGGAACCAAGATTTCACAACAGAGATGTTATCCTGGTAGACATTACTGCTCAGCCGAATGATGATGATATCGTTGTTTGTCGTGTAAACTGTTATGGAGAAGTAACTTTAAAACGTTTTTTCAAGGATAATGAGAATATTATCCTCCGCCCGGACAATCCCAAGTATAAACCTCTCACGTTCTCAATTCCCAAAATGCAAGCAGGGGAAAGTGACCCGATAAACATAATTGGCAAAGTAGTTATGCTTCTGGCTGATAAATTTTAAAAGAAAAATAAGAAGGAAATAATGATGACAGAAACTTTTTCACCTAAGATAATAACGAAGGGAAGAGAATCTATTAAATCTGTTTACGCGAATCAAAATACAATTGCTTTTAATCAATATGAGGTTGGAATTGAGTTTTCCCAGGTTGACACTATTGAAGCGATGGTTGATCTTGTTGACGGCAAAAAAGAAATTTCTGCAACATCTATGTGCAAAATAATTCTTTCTCATCAAGCAGCTATTGAACTAAGCAACAATCTTCGTAATATAATTGCCGAAATGCAAAAGAATACTATTGAGAAAAGATCATGATTCTTGCCCAACATAACATATCTGGAGGTATAATAAACAGCGGGAATAAATTATCAGGGGCAATGAGTGATTTTTCTCAGCAGTATTGTTATCCTGATTATTTTGACAGTAGATTTGAGGAGCTTGAGAAAATGTATTCGATACCTAATAAAAAAGAAGTTCGAGATTATCTGAGTTCTCGAACAATCATATTTTCTATTTTAAAAGAAGCTAAGCCTTTTTTGGATAAGATATTCTCTAAGCCAGTCGTAAGGTTGGAAATATTTGATGATCCAGAATCAGGGGAAAGTGCTCTTATGGCATTAATCGAAATAACAATGAAGCCCAAAGAGGCTGTTGTAAAAATGAATGAGTTCTGGAAAGATTTCTTATCTCTTCAAAATTCTATATGGTTTAAAAACGTTTTTTTTCATGTGGAGCATCAATGACCTTTAATTGGCAAGATTATTTAGATATTTCAAAATATCTTACGATGGATGACAAATTAATTCCTTCAGAAGAAGCAAAATTCAGAACCGCTGTAAGCAGAGCCTATTATGCTTCTTTTAACTCTTGTCGTGAGTTTGCTGAAAAGCACTTAAATTTCACTACCTCAAAAGGCGAGAATTCGCATGAAAAATTAATTGATTTTTTGCTGACTACAAAAAGTAATAAGCTGATAAATGAAATAGGATATAAGCTTAAACTAATTAAGAAAGATCGTATTGTTTCTGATTATTCTGGAGTTTTTAAAAATTATTCTTCACAGACAATAACAAACATTTTTCTTGCAGACGAAATTCAGGAAATTTTGGAAAAAGTGTCATTATTAACGAGAAAGAAAATCTAAAAAAGGCGTTTTTTGAAAGTCTGTGTCAATCATGGTTTCCTATGCAGTCATTTTGTGGGTGATTTCTGCCAGAATATGATATTTAATGATATGCAGTGGTTAGCGAGACAGCCTTTAACGCTGTGTTTGTGCCATTTGATGGGGTTTTCGATTCCCGCCACCTCCATGCAACAAATCCTCGTCCAGTGACAAACTCACCAGACGAGGATTTTGCTTTGTGGTTATCTTGCGGTGAATTTCCTGATGTACAACTCTCTGGAAGGCAAGAAAGAAACTCCAGATGTCATTTCTTTCGTAGAGATACCCCGAATGACAGCTTCACGGAAAGATTAAAAACTTATGAAATTTGAAGCTTTATCGCAGCATAAATTGATATCAGTAGAGATTCCAAATGCGAAAAAACATGTTTTTCATCATTCAATGCAATGAGTTGGTTTAATTGTGTAACAAGCTCCGGTTAATCATAAATAACTTCTCTGCTACCTGTTGTGTTTGGCTGTCCCTTGAAACAATCAATAACAGAATCAACAGCCTGCATCTGGTGATGCTTGTTTCTTAAACTTGAGTTCACTGACGCTCTCCCTTATCCTTATGAGTAGCTTCCCATTCAGCTTGTGCATCTTCCAATTGCTTTTTCAGTGTTTCTTTATCGGGCAGGTAGGTTTGATATTTGGCTGCGTGAATATTTGAACCCTCTGGCAGGGTGATTTCCACCAGTGTATCTTTCTTCTTTTTACAGAGCACAATTCCAATTGTTGGTAGCTCGTCCTTCAGTTTCACATAGCGATCGAAGTAGTTGACATACATCTGCATTTGTCCTAGATCCTGATGTTTCAGTTCACCGATTTTCAGATCTATAATTACATAACAGCGAAGCAGTCGATTGTAAAAAACAAGGTCTACATAAAAATGCTCTTCATCAAAAGAAAAGCGTTTCTGCCGTGCCTCAAAAAGAAATCCCTTACCAAGCTCCAGCAGGAAATGTTCAAGTTTATCAATAATGGCCGTTTCCAGCTCAGTTTCTGAATAGCGATGAGACTCTTCAAATCCGAGAAATTCCAGTACCAGCGGATCTTTTATCACATCGTCATGTTTTTCTATCAGATGCCCTTGTTCGGACAGTTTTTTTATTCCATCTTTATCTTTGCTCAAAGCAAACCGTTCATAAAGGCTGGAGTTAAACTGTCTCTTCAGTTCACGAAGTGACCAGCCTGTATTGATTGATTCAATCTCATAAAAACGGCGTTCATCAGAGTTCGATATCCCCATCAAAAACAGATAATGCGACCAACTCAACGGCAATTGGACAGACAGTTTTTGCGTTATTTGAGTTATATCCAATTTCTGAGACACTTTCTGGGATTTTTCTATGGGAGATTGGTCAGACAGTGTCTGGCCAATCTGATGTTTTTCAAAAAAGCCAGACAGTGTTTGGCTTTTTCCCTCAAGGATTGGCGCGTAGGTCAAGTAAAACTGGCGCATGTTCTTCACATTACTGAGAGAATAGCCTCTTCCGAACTCTTCTGTAAGTTCCCTGGCCAACAACTTCATTGTTTCTTTTCCGTATTCCGCCCGTTCAAAGCCTCTTTGCTCCTCAACGACAATACGCATTCCTATCAGATAATTAGAAATGACCTGCAAAGAATTGACACTACGACGAGTGAGAGAACGTGCCTGCGAGATGATTTCCCGAATATCTCGAATCAAGCCGTGTCCATCTGTGTCCATCTGTAACTTCTTTCTCTTGATCATATCGTCTTCAATTCTGTATGCGGCGATATCTGCCTGAAGATTTGCTCTACATTGATTTTGATATCATCGGTAGCAAAACCATCACTACCAAACCTGACTAATTCCTCAGGCTCCAGATTCTCTTCCATTTGTATTTCACATCAGAAAACCTTGCTATCCATTGAATAAACAGTTATTTCGACTATACAGCTATTGCCTTTTTGCAGACCATCCTGAGTAATCAACATGGGAAAATCTTCCGTGATCCTCGTAAACTTTATCTTTGCTTTCAAGTAAATACTTTCCGCAAAAGGGGCAATGAGTTATTTCCAAAGATGTTTCCCAAAGGGTTTCACCAATCTCTTCAAGGTAGGTATTTTCATCAAGGTCTTCTTCTGTTGCTTCGCGACAAATAATCAATCGCCAGGTCATAGCCTTTCTGCCTATATTGTCCTTTGAATACAGGATTTGAATTCCGATTGGAGGAATATTATCACATTCATGAAGTTTGTATTTTTCCGGCACAATGCCCTCCTGCACGGTCAATTTCTTCCTGAAGCTGTTCCATGTCTACAGAAAAAACATCAATTTTGCGTTTTGCCAATTCATCAAGGAATTGTAATCTTGTCATTCCCGCAACTTCACCAGCTTTGCTCCCCGATATATTTCCCTGCTGATACCAGTGAATAGCAGCGGCAAGACGCAGTTCACGTATAAAGTCCTTGGGTGCTTTTCTGAGTGCAGAAAAAACCTCTACCGGAAAATCTATTGTGATTGTTCTATTCATAACTCTTCCATCCTTCTGATTTCAACAAAAATCAGATTAATTCAGCAGTCGCAAGCCTCGGAAGTTTGCTCATACAGAAATATCTACTTGAGGAAACAAGTCCGACAACCAATTGCAATGTGCCCTCTAATAGCTTCTCGAATGTTTTCCATGGCTTCCTCATAAGTATCGCCCTGGGTATAACAGCCTTGAAGTGCTGGAACATATACAAAATAACCATCATTATCATGCTCAATGATTATCGGAAAACGATATTTTTTCATTTTTTCTGAACCTTCACCAATCGACCAGTATCAGCTTCTCTTCTCACACTTGAAGAAAGAATCACATAAGTAGAAGTATCAAATTTATAGTCTGCCCAAACAGGTATCTTCTTGCCATTAGTCTTTGAGCTTCCCTTATCTGCCATTTCCATATCTCCTCAAACCGCATTCTTCAAAACCTAACGGTACAGTATTATCCATGATTCGTCAAGAAAATTTGACTTTGATTTGTGTGTTTTAAAGCCAAAAAATTTTCCTTTTCGAACAATCCCTGAGCCTGTATCTAAGGGATAGTTCGAATATATATTATAAAAATGACCGTAGTACTGATGGTCAATATCAATTAAGGAGGTAAGTATAGTGCAGAAAATTGCAGTAGGATATGTAAGATATTCATCAGCAAATCAGCGGGAAGAAAGCATTGAAGCTCAAATTCGTATGATAAATGAATATGCTGCTCGTGAAGGATACGTTATTAAAGAATACTATGCTGACCATGCATGCTCAGGAACAAGCTCAACAAAAAGAAAAGAATTTCTGAGACTCATGGAAGATGCAAAGAAAGGACTTTTCCAGACTGTATTAGTCCATAAACTCGACAGATTCAGCAGAAACAGGTATGAATCACTACACTATAAATTCCATCTGAAGAAATGCAATGTTAAACTCGTCAGCGTTCTGGAACGTCTTGACGAATCACCAGAATCAATAATTCTCGAATCAGTCATTGAAGGAACGAGTGAATTCTATTCAATGAATCTTGCCAGAGAAGTTCGGAAAGGAATGACTCAAAGCGCACTTGCAGCAAACATCTTGGAGGAAAGCCACCACTCGGATTTTCAGTAGATGTTAACACCAAGAAATACATTATCAATGAAAGTGAGGCAGAAATAGTACGAAACATATTTTCGATGTACCTCAACGGCTATGGATACGGAAAGCTGATAGACTACCTGAACGCACAGGGACACAGTACAAAATGGAAGAAACTCTTCGGGAAGACAGCGATACACAACATCCCCAGAAACAAGAAATACACCGGCCTATACACATTCAACAAAGCACCATCAATATTGTTTCTGATCATACAAATATGGTTTCCTTCGCGAACAATAGAAAAATCAAGTGATTTCAATGCCTTAATTACCTTTGCTAAAGGGGGCATCGACAGGTAACTTCATGCGACAGCCTCTGTAATAAACGCTTCAAGTATTTCTTCGTTATCCTGCAGCGATTCTTATCCAAAAGTCTCCTCATGAAACTTTAATGCTGATTGGAGATCGCTTAAAGCTTCTTCATACGTGTCACCTTGCCCAACGCAAGTACCCCTTATTCCGATAGGATAAGCAACATAACCGTCGGCATGTCTTTCAATAATAATTTTCAATTTCTGCATATATTATTCTCCGAGCTCAATTTCACATTAATCATTAAGTGCCTGAGTATCAAGCAATAAATTCATGGCATATATTCTCTGAAATCATCCAAATGTTCATCGTCTTCTGAAACAATCTCAAGGATACCCTTTGCACTACCAGGACACCTCCGCTTGTGTAAGGACTCAGACTTATCAGGCAAAAGAAGCAACAATTTTGCTTGCTTGCCAAAAAGACGCTGATATTTCTTTGGAAGATGAACCTCACCATTCTCATTGATTTGCAAATTAAGCTCAATGGCTTCCACAATTTGCCCCTTCTGAAAAAAATCGATTATTCATCCGCCCAAAAAAGCAACAGTATTCCGTTTCAACTGTTTTCCAAATTTCCTGTTAAAAAGTTAATTTCTTCAGAATCATTATAACCTATTTTTTCATTTGAAGCAAAATAATCACCCGACTTGAGATGTAATGCAGCAAGATGCAGTCTCAGAGCTAAGGATAAAACGAAGTGCAACAATCAGGAAATCTGATAAATTTATACATGTTTAATTGTAAATACTTCGAATACATGGTATATAAAAGTGACTTCATCGTTATCAGAGCTTTGAAGTTAGCGGCCTGATTAGCCGTTTAAACTGGAAAGGAATATCATGTCTGAAAAAGAAGCTAAAGCAAGAATAAAAATTAACAAACTTCTTGAAGAGGCTGGCTGGAGTTTTTTTGATTCCCCAAAAAGTAAGGCAAACATACTTCTGGAGAACAATGTCAAACTTACTGTTACCAATATAAATGAACTTGGTGAAGATTTTGAAAAAACTGAAAAGGGATACATTGATTTCCTTTTACTTGATGCAAATGGCTTTCCTTTCATCGTTCTGGAAGCAAAAGCAGAAGATAAAAACCCTCTCATCGGAAAAGAACAGGCAAGAAAATATGCGCTTTCCCAGAATTGCAGATTCATAATCCTGTCAAATGGAAATATTCACTATTTCTGGGATCTTGAACGGGGAAATCCGCACATAATCAGTCGATTCCCCTCTCCGGAAACAACCGCCGGATATTCCAGGTTCAAACCTGACAAACAAACACTGATAAATGAACGAATCTCAGATGACTATATCGTGTTAACCCAAAAGCCAGAATACAAAACAGACCCGGAATATCAGAATCAGAAAACCAGCAAAACATTCGTCGAAAAAAATAAATTGCGTTTTCTGCGTAAATATCAAATCAAAGCTGTTCAGGCATTACAAAATTCAGTAAAAAATGGTAAAGACAGATTTCTGTTCGAAATGGCAACCGGAACTGGCAAAACTTTAGTTTCAGCAGCGGTTATCAAACTATTTCTGAGAAGTGTTAATGCAAGAAGATGCTTATTTCTTGTTGATAGACTTGAACTCGAAGACCAGGCATACAAGGCATTTGTACAACATCTGAAAAACGATTATCAGACAGTCATATACAAAGAAAATCGTGACGACTGGAGAAAAGCTGAAATTGTTGTCTCAACAATTCAGACATTTCTCTCAAAAAATCGGTACAAAAGACTTTTTGCTCCAGATGATTTTGACCTGGTGATTTCTGACGAAGCACATCGCAGCATTGGCGGCAACAGCCGGGCAGTGTTCGAATATTTTATCGGTTATAAACTTGGTCTGACAGCCACACCCAAGGACTATCTGAAGCATGTCGATACTACTGAACTGGGAGAAAATGACCCACGCGAACTTGAAAGGCGTCTTCTCCTGGATTCCTATAAAACCTTCGGATGCGAAGATGGGCTGCCAACTTTCCGATATTCTCTGATTGATGGTGTAAACGAAAAGTACCTTGTAAATCCAATTGTAGTAGATGCTAGAACAGATATAACTACGCAGCTTCTTTCCGATGAAGGGTACTCTATCACCGCAGAAAATGAACAAGGCGAAGAAGTTGAAGAAATTTTCATTAAGAAAGACTTCGAAAAAAAGTTCTTCTCCGATAATACCAACAGAACTTTCTGCCGCTCCTTTCTGGAAAATGCTCTGCTAGACCCGATAAGCGGTGAAAAAGGAAAGACAGTAATTTTCTGCGTGTCACAGAATCACGCAGCAAAAATTACCCAGATCATGAACGAAGAAGCCCATAAGATGTTTCCGGGAAAATATAATTCTGACTTTGCCATACAGATTACCTCAAGAGTTCAGGACGCACAGCAGTATACAATAAGCTTTACCAACAACAGGCTTTCCGGTACAGGAAATTTCATTCCGGCATATAAAACATGCAAGTCCCGCGTTTGTGTTACAGTTGGAATGATGACAACAGGCTATGACTGTCAGGATATTCTGAATCTTTGCCTGATGCGTCCAATTTTTTCGCCGACTGATTTCATACAGATAAAGGGACGTGGTACTAGAAAACACGACTTCACCGAAGAATTGACCGATTTGTCAATGAAAAGCCAACTCGGAGAAAAACAGAAAGAACACTTCAAACTCTTCGATTTTTTTGCAAATTGCGAATATTTCGAAGAGGAGTTTAATTACGATGAAGTCCTGAAGCTTCCTTCGCAAGATACGTCGCAGGCACTTGAATTCAAACCGCAGGCGTTCAACACACCACAGGGTTTATATTCGTTCACCAGTCACATACAAGACAATATTGCAAGATTGAACCATGCATCAGTAGGTCCTGATGGAATGAAGATTGACCGAATGTATTTCGAAAAATTCGAAAAGACGATTGCCGAAGATCCGGTATTGAAAGAACAGGCAGAATCAGGAAAATGGGATGAATTGCTGGCATTCATAGAAAATAATATTCTTGATAAGCCAAAAGAGTTTTTCACACTTGAAAAGCTTCGAAGAGCTGTTAATGTTGATAGGCGCATTTCTCTTCGTGAAATTGTCGAAAAAATATTCGGTAAAAGTGACACCATGATTAAAAGCGAAGGCATGAAAACCCTGAGAAACACATTGGGCCTTGTTGACGCTGAAAAGTTCATCATGCTCATCAAACGCGAACCCTTCGACTACACCGAATGGCAAAGCCATTTATGGGAAGATAAATCCATTGATGACCTCTTCAATGCTGCAAAAAACAATAAACAAACGTAATTTAAAGTCGCTGCCGCAAATGCGGCAGCGATGTTTTTCGGTTGTGGAAGCAGATCGGACGAAACAACAAAACCAGCCTCTTCTTCGACGGGCTGTTTATCGTTTGTATTCATTTGTTCAGGCTCCTTTTAAAATAGGTGCCTGATTATCTGTCTGTTCGAGAATGATTATAACACAAAAAAATATAATTTAAAATAATTTTACTTTAACAGAAGTGTTAATATTTCCTTGACGTTAATTAACACATCTGTTAATATGTTCTTATGAACAGTAATCAATTCAAAAACTGGTTAGCAAAACAAGGATGCACTTTCGAGGCAAAGAGAAGTGGTTCTGGACATTTAATTGTGCGTCTTAACGATAAAAAATCAGAATTACCAATGCAT
>JADFZL010000003.1:557621-558177 GCA_015232575.1 Candidatus Rifleibacteriota bacterium | reverse complement strand
CGTTTGTAGTTATGGTTGCTTTATTTGTTCATCCGCTTATTGCCCTGGACTCCTCTTCGGTAAGAATTGTCAGGTTAAAAATAAGTAATGAGATTTATAACGTGACAGAAGGGCAATGGGTTTCGGTAATGCAGGGTACGAAGCAGGTAGATTACCTTGTCAGGTATATAAATGACCGGCCGGTTGCTCTTGAAAAGTCAGTTTATACTCGACTTGTCATGACAGGCCAACTTAGAGAGACTCCTGTACCAAATATAAACTCTCAAACTGTCGGAACTAATCCCGCTGCGGGTAGCTCAGGCAATGTTACAAGAACAAATACTTCTTCGAGGGTTAATTCTGCTGCTAAGGCAAAACCTGCAGCGAGTAAAGTTAATAATACCAGAAATACTGCAAATCCACAGAATGTAACAGCTAATTCGCCTTCTGCGAATACTGTTGAAGGTTACTATGGCATTGGAGTTCCGGGCGATATGGAGCTTGTCAGTCTTCCTTCAAATCAGCCAGAACTATTGCTCCAGAGGAATTTCTTAAAAGTTTCAGACTTCCCTCATCG
>JADFZL010000003.1:0-557612 GCA_015232575.1 Candidatus Rifleibacteriota bacterium | reverse complement strand
AAACTGGCTATTATGGCAGCGGAGTCCCTGGTGACATGGAGGAAATGGCTCTTTCGACTCCGAAGCCAACAACTCCGAAAACAAGTGGTTATTCTGGAAGCGGCATTCCTGGAGACATGGATGAAGCGATTATTTCGACTCCGAAACCAACAACTCCGAAAACAAGTGGTTATTCTGGAAGCGGTATTCCTGGAGACATGGATGAAGCGATCATTTCAACTCCGAAACCTACAACTTCGCAGTCGAGTAGTTACTCTGGAAGCGGTATTCCCGGAGATATGGATGGCTCAGAAATAATAGGTCTTCCATCCAGTAATAAAAGTGCATCGGTACCTAATGTAAAACCAAATCACAATCAAAATAATTCGCCTGCTCAAACGCCTGCGCCGATTCCAGCGCCAGTTCCAAGCGATCCCGACGGTGCTCCGATTCCAGCACCAGTTCCAAGCGATCCCGACGGTGCTCCGGTTCCAGCACCAGTTCCAAGCGATCCCGACGGTGCTCCGGTTCCAGCACCAGTTCCCGGTGATCCAGATGGTGCTCAGACACCGAATCCTAAAATGGATAATAAGGGATTTGCGGCTGCAAAGGCTCAGGCTGGCTATCAATGGGGGCAAAATAAGGCAAATTTGGGAATTGCAAACGTAAAAGCGAGTTTGAAGTCCGGTTTTTCTCCCAATAACCTTCTTCTTTCTGCTGGAATAACGGTCGGAATTGACTTTGTCAATCAAATGGCTCGTGGAGAAAAGCCAAGTGCTAAAAAAGCCCTGCAAACTGTTTGTTCTGCTGAATTTGTTGGTGGAACTGTTGCTTCAGTTGTTGGTGCTGCTGCAGGTTCGTTCTTTGCACCTTTTCTAACTTCAGTTCCTGTTGTCGGCGGTTTCTTATCTGCTCTTGCTCCAACTTTTGGTTCAATAGTTGGTTCTCAGGTAGGATCTTCACTCGGTGGTGATCTTTCTAAAGGAAAATTTTCAATTTCAAAAGCTTTTAAAAATATTGACTGGCTTACTGTTGCTGCCCAGGGTGTTGGCTCGACTGCCGGTATGATGCTTGGTGCTGCAATATTCCCACCATTTGGTGCAATCATCGGCGGTATGGCGGGTGGATACCTTGGTATGATGCTTGGGCAGGCGCTATCTGGAAGGGGCAATGCTCAAGTTTCGCAAGGTTCAAATACAGTTGCTGTGCCGGTTGGTTATAACCCGGCTGCTAACTACACTGGTGGTCAGGTTTCTGTAGGAAGAGCAGGACAGAATAACTCTAATCAGAATACCGTTGTTGGTAATCCGAATGTTTCGACAGTACAGGTTCCGAATACGACGGTTTCTGGTTCGAATGATCCGGTTCACACTTCATACTTAAACTATAAGACCTTGTATGACAGATATAATCAGTTGCTTCAAAAGGGCGATCAGGATGGAGCTGCGAAACTTTTACCAGAACTTCGCAATGCTCAAAACGTGTATTACAATCAAAAAAAGGCAACTAATACCAGGTAAAAAACAATAAGAGAAAGCCCTTAAAGGCTTTCTCTAAAAAATACAAACACACCTGAGCTCTCTAATGCAAAAGATTTGATAGGGCTCAGGTGTTTTTTTTCGGGAGATTAATGTAACACACGGTAAGTTTCTTGTTCATCATCGTAAGATTCGTAATCAGTAAGTTTTTTTGACATGAGATTCTGTTTGACTTTAACCAATTCAAGCTCATTTTCGAGTATTCGGTAATGTTTCTGCTGTTCTAGGTGATGAGTTAAAAGTTTGCCATATCTGTTTCCCATGTTATTAATGATGTTTTCCATGTCCTTCATTTCATCTGTGATTTTTTCAAGAATACTGATAATGCTTTTCAGTTCGATTTTTGTGATGCTGTTTTTGTCTTTTTCAGAAAGATTGCGTAATTTCTGTTCTTTCTCTGATAAGCTGGAGATTTCTGCAACCCGAAGAAGCATTAGTTTGTCAAAGTCGTTTTTTTTGATTACAAACGATTCTTTTGTTCCTGCTTCTCTTTCAATTTCCACGAAATCACGATTTCTGGTGAAAAAATCTTTGAGACCATTTTCTGAAAGCTGAAGAATTCGCCTGATTTCATCTGCTGAATATCGTAAGTAGTTCATGTTTCTTTCCTCTTTAGAAGATGAGAAAATTATACCTGTTCAATACAAAACTCAAATTTGAATCCGGACAAAATTGTTGAGCAGGTATGTTCATGCCTTCTTATCGAATGTTTGTTGAAAAAATATTAGCAACTTTCGTTAGAAGATTCACTGTTTTGGAAAAAATGAGCTCTTGTAAGCAGCATCAACAGCGAGTAGATTTTTCGAAAAATCAATTCTTTCAAACCTTCTGTAGTTGACAAACGCTCTGTATCTTGGAGTCGATACAGAGCGTTTGCACTTTGAGTTCTGCTGTAAATCTGTTTAACGTTATTTATAAGTGCTGTTTCTGGCTGGAAGTTCTTTAAGACCGCGTTTGACGTATTCCACTATCAGATCAATTTCTTTGCTGGTAATGTTGAACGATGGGGTAAATCTGAGTCCATAATCGCTTCCATGAATCATTTCAATTCCATGAATCCGCAGGTATTCCTCGAATCCGTCTTTGCCGGTAACGCGATATTGTTTTGGATTGAGCATAATGCAAACCATAAGACCTGTACCAACAACTTTTTCAACGGCTCCGGGAAATTCGTCATTGAGTTTGTTGAATTTATCAAGGAACTCTTTTCCACGGGCGTGTATGTTTGCACGAGTTTCTTCTGTTATTGAATCAAGAACTGTGCAGGCAACTTCCATTGCACGTGGATTGGTGGTCATTGTGTTTCCATACAGCCCCTGAATGTATTTTTCTGATATTTCGGAACGCATTGCAACAACTGAGAGTGGATATTGTCCGGCGTTCAATGCTTTCGAATAGGTTTCCATATCGGGTGGTTCACAGTTTTCGAATCCATTATAATCAATGATACTTAGACATGCCTGTGCACGGAGCGCGGCTTGAATTGAGTCTACTATGAGTAATGATTCCATTTGATTGGCTAGTTTTCTGGCTTCATCATAGAATGATCTTGTAATGGCAAGTCCGGGAACTCCTTCTCCCATGACTGGTTCAACAAAAATAGCTTCGAAGAAAACGCCATCCTGGTCGGCTTTGCTGAAAGCGTTTTTAAGTGCCTGAATGTCATTTACCGGAACGAAAACCATGTTGTCTGAGTCGCGAAATGAAGCAAGATGTTTGGTATAGGCCGGTCTGGTGGAATGTGAGAGTCTTGCCGGACCTTCAGTCCGTCCGTGAAAGCTTTCAATAATTGCAAGTTTTGCTACTTTTTTACCCGCGTGTCTGGCACCCGGATCTGTCATTTTTCTGGCGTGAATGTCTGTTACGCGACAGGTAAAAGTAACTGATTCGGAGCCACTATTCAAGAAGACGAATTTGGAAAATGGACATTTTCCCGTTTTTCGTCCTATTTCTTTTACAAGTCGGTCGGTAAGATTTTTCTGGCTCAGGGAAGGCGTCATCACATTTGCCATTACATAGGGCTTGTTCATTGCTTCCAGGACTTTTTCCGGTGCATGGCCGAGTCCAAGCATTCCATAACCGCCAGAGTCATGCAAAACGGCGCCGTGAGTTGTAATAATCCATGAACCATATCCACCCAGCGGAACATACGGATTAATGCCATGTGTTGGATAAAAATTCAGAATTTTTTCCTGAAGATGTTTACATAACTCAGCTTCTTCCATTTTAAAGTATTGCTCGTATTGTGGCATCAACTGAGATTTTGCTGATACTGCGGATTCAATTGCTTTTCCAAGATCAGCATTCCAGGAAAGTAATTCCTTCAGAGTTGAATCATCAAGACCAGTTGTTCTGGCCGAACCAGCGGAACGCCTGATAGACAACAACATTTCAAAAAAATTTTTACTCACTATTTCCTCCTTGATTTGAATGCATTATTCAATATGATATTTTTTTTTCAATCATTCCCTTTTAGGAAAAGATTCTATCACAATTTCTGGAAACAAAAAACCCTTTCTGCATATTTTTCGGTGAAACGGAAATTTTCAATCAAATTTTGGGTAGTGTGAGCATTTAACTGAGAAACAAAAAAAACTGATTTTTAACCACGGAAAACACGGAAAACACGGATTATTTATGGGAAAAAAATCATTGTTCAGAATCAGTTAACATATATACACAATCAAATTATGAAAAAGAGTATCCAACATTCTAGCGTGATGTATGAAGGTCGATACAGTTGTCTATTGCTGAGGTTTTGGAGCAAAACCGCCTTTGTGATTTATCAGCGGGGTAATATTTATTGTACGAAGTTTCTTTCCGGCGTAAAATATTTCGCAAACTGAAGCATTCCCTTTTTTTTCAAAGAAAGGGATTTGTTCATTCAGGCATGACCAGTTATTTTCGTCTATATAAACAGCATTTGCACCAATGGGAAGAGAAAAATTCCTGCACCAGAATTTCCAGTTGTTTTTTAAATGTATTTCGACAATTCGGTCTTTGTCTATTTTTCCGTAAAATCCGGTGAGGGATGTGAGAGTGTTTCCCTGAACAATTACAAAAGGATTATCAAGTTTTTCAACAGCTTCACGTATCATTTTTCCCATTTCCTGCCATCCGTGGAGTCGGGAGGAAATATCGTAATCAGGGCGGACCGGAAGAATGAGTGTCTGAACGTGTATGGATGCGAGAATTCCAATGAATGAAGTTGGTAAAACGCATAATATGACACGCTTCCATGAAATCGGATTTTGGAAAATATATGTTGCTGCCAGAGGAATGCCTGTCAGATATGCCATCTGAGGCCAATTTGCCTCAACCTTGGAGTTCAATCCGGAATAGAAAAAGAATACTAAAATTGGAAAAGCAAAGCCGCCCATTGAGAAAAGGAAAATATTCCGGTTTTTGTATCCATTTAAAAGAGATGAAACTATGTAGAAAACTGAAAGACAGAATACCACCGGACCAACTGTTGCCATCTGTCCGCCTATGAACTCACCAATATTATGTATCATAGCGCGATTAGTTGATTTGAAACCATGATTCAATTGAAATTTGAAGGAAATCCAGTCGTTTTGAGCGTTCCAGATAAACACTGGAAGTAAAAATAAAAATACAAAAATTAATGAAACGACAATATTTCTGCTTAATAATTTATTTCTCAGGTCGGAAAAAGAAAATAGTACAAGCAGCACTCCAAATCCGAAAAAAATCATGTTATATTTAGCAAGGCCACCAGCGCCGACCGTTGCGCCCAGAAGTATCCACCAGACAGGTCTGTCGGTTTGATAAACCTTGAGAGCCAGAATAATTCCAAGTGCCCAGAAGAGACTCAAAGGTGTATCCGGAGTCATGATGAAGCCGATAGCCATGCCTGAAGCTGAGGATTGAAAAATGAAAGTGGCTCCAAGACCGGCATTCTCGCCTGCTAATTTTTTTCCCAGGATATAGATCAAGTATGAAACCAGAAGAGTAGTCAAGCAGGAAAATATTCTGACTCCAAAGTTGGTATCACCAAAAATAAGTCTTGAAATAAAAATCATATACCCGACCATTGGCGGATGATCATAATACGAAAGATCAAGCCGTCTGGAGAATTCCCAGTAATAAGCTTCGTCGGGTGTTAAATCAAGCTGATAAGCAAGAAACAGCTTATAAATTGTGAAAATCAGAGAAATAACAATAAATTTTTTTGAAACTGAAAAGTCATCTTTTTCCATGATGAAGGATAATATCATAAACTCCTGAAATAATTCAACGGGCTGCTGAAAAGTCATTTCAACCAGTGAATTTGCATTTGGAAAGATCCAGGGTAAGCTTGATTATTCAGGAAACGAGTTCATAGGAGGTTTTAAAGTAAAGGTTGAGGAAGTGTTGTTAGAATCAGTAGATTGCTTTTGGGTGATGAAGTTTGTAGGGAAGATTGCGGAAGAGCTTCCAGCCAGTAGATTCTCTTTTCCAGGTTATGACAGCGTCGATTTTTCCCCAGTCGATGTCTATTCCGAGTATGTGACTGATTACTCTTACCTGACCGGCACAGCGCACTTTCGCAAGATCGCTTCCGATAAATTCAATGCTTTTAATTGTGTATGACGCAATTTTTATGTCATTATTGTTGAATCTGTCCTGGGCAGTTTCAATTAATTCATTTTTTGTGCTGTAGACGTCCCAGTCATTGCCGAAATTTTCTGAAATATGTTCGGAAAGACTCGCAATTACTTCTCGTGAGCAGGCATGCTGAAGAGCGGCGTGTGCTGAAGAAATTTCACCCCATCTTGAATCGGCGCCAAGTTGAGTCGGATCACTCAATTTATATGGAAAATTCCTGTAGATCTTCCACATTGTTCCCTCAAGACGCCATAGAACATCGCAGGTAAAGAGTGGCGAAGAAACAGGAAGGGCCGAATACCTGTCTGTTCCTGATGCCTGGAAACTGACTCTTACTCTCGCTTTGAAATCGGGCATGAATTCCATCTGATGAATAGTGTATGAAGCAATTGTGAAATCATTTCTTTCAAAATAGATCGTGAATTGAGAAAGAAGATCAGAGTAGTTTGCATTTGAATCCCAGTCGTTTCCGAAATCGTATGAAATATAGTGCCTGAGAAGGTTTATGTCTTTTCTCAAAACGATGTTCTGCAATACTGAATATGCTTCAACGAGAGTTTTTTCTCTTGAAAGAATAGCTTGAGCTGCTTCCAGAGCAGGATTTTGAACCATTGCTGTGTCAAGGTTATACGTCGAAACACTTTTCAGAGGCAGTTGGAGGCTGAGTTTAATAGCTGTATAAAGTTTATCCAGTAAACTTTGGTATTCTCTTGCAGTAATATCTGCCATCGAAAGATTTTTGCCACTCTGGAATGCCTTTTCCCAGATAAGTGCTTTTGTCGTCGAATCAATATTTATTGTTGTTTTACTGAGGTCAGTTTTTCTCAAATCATCGGGTGTAAGGCGCTTTTTTAATGCAATTTTTCCAGATACTGCATTCAGAACCATCTTTTCTGAAAATGGAACTTTTTTCAAGGTGAATGATCCGTCTTTTTGTACCATTGAACTTGTCTTTTGATCGTTATTTACGAACACAGTAAATTTTTCAAAATTTGGATTAGTTATAAGATCAGCAGATGGTAGTTTCAAAGAACCGAGCAGATCGCTTTCAACAGGTTCAGAAAGTAGAATGCTTCCGGTGATGAGGTATTCTTCGGCAGCCGGAACTTCGACAAACTGAAGGTTTCCTTTATTAACGCACCCGGCCGACAAAATAAGCAGAATTATTGAAGCGTTGATCATCAGAAAGTTTTTTAATAATTTTGAATTCGAATATGAAAAACGTAACTTTGTTAAATTCATTATTGCCCTCAATCAAAGTTTGATATAACGCACTTGCCAACAGTTCACTTGTATGCACTTACCTTCTCCCACGGTAACGCCGGATAGAGGTTAAACACACAGAACTATTGAAGAGATGCTCATTATGCATCTTATCAATTACTTCGTCTCAATCTTTGAAATCAATTAGTGTGTGGTATGAATTATTGTAGAAAAATATGGCGTATTGTCATATAATAAACTAAATGAGTATGTTTGCTCATTGACAATGAATCCAAGGTGTTTATATGAAATATAAATTTGAATTTTTTGCTCCGTGGAGCCCTAAGACGAGTTGTGCTGCGATGGTTGAAGTTTCATCATACTCTTTCATGGTTGAAACAGAAGGACATGAAACGGTTGAAATTCCTTTTGAGAGAGCCAGAATTACGCGCGGCGGCTTTGACAGCCTTTCGACAGTTATTGAAAGTGTTTCTGAGAATGGTGAAAAATATTATCTTCAGACAGGCGATGAAAGGTTTATAGACTTTCTTGCAACATCTGGAAACCCTGCAATAAGGAAAACAGCATCCTCACTTAAATTCCAGGGTCAGAAAAAGCGGTTTTCATCGACTGTTTCCAGTGTCAGCGTAGTTGTTATTTTTCTTGCCCTTATATATTTTCTTTTTTCGGGCATGGATTACCTGGTAGAAAAATCACTTTCACATATTCCGGTCAGTCTGGAAAACAAACTGGGTGAAATTACAATATCAGAATTTATAAAGGGACATAAGCAGATAACCTCAGGGCCAGTATTTGATGGAGTTTCGCACATCTGGAAGCGGGTTTTATCTGGTGTAAAAGATTCTCCGTTCGAGTATAAACTTTATCTGGTTGATGTGCCGGTAATGAATGCAATGGCGGCACCTGGTGGCCACGTAGTAGTCTTTACAGGACTTCTGCATAAGATCGAAAATCCTGAAGAACTTGCCGGTATTCTGGCGCACGAGATTCAGCATGCGCACAAAAGACATGGGACAAAATCTATTTTAAAAAGCGCAGGTATAGGAATATTGTTTTCACTTGTTTTTGGCGACCTCGGCGGGCTGGAAATCTTGTTCAGAGATTTCGGAGCGAAGCTTTCCGAACTTTCATACAGCCGCGAAAATGAGCGCGAAGCAGATTCGGGCGCAGTGGAAATGCTGATGAATGCGCGTATTGATCCGATGAAATTTCCAGCTTTTTTCAAACGCCTGGCAAAAGATGAAAGTATTATTCAGAAAAAAATTTCGATATTTTTTACTCATCCGCCTTCTGAGGAGCGAGAAACAATAATAACAAAGCTTGCTACAAAAGGAGAAAAACCGGAATATAAGCCCTTCGAAATGAACTGGAAAGAATTTGTGCAGGATGTAAAAAGAAAAACAGCCTCTCCAGAAGACTGATTCTTCAATTGTTTTCGAGACTGTAGTAATGTTGCTGAAGAAAAGATATATCTCACGCAGAGACGCAGAGGCACAGAGAAAATTTCTCACGAGTTGTTGAGGCAGGCTGGAAAATAGCTCTTGTTATATTGTGATTTGTTTGATATTATCAGGAAGTTTTACTTCAGGAGCTGAACAAATGCAAGATGATATAAACACTAAAGAGAGTATTGAACGGGAAGAAATCGCAAGGAAAGACAAAAAGCCAGGTTTTCTCAGCATTGTATTTTTTGTAATTCCGGTTTTTCTTATTGTCTCGGTTGCTGTAGCGTTTTTTACGTTGAAGGCATATTTAACCGAAGAAAATATTTCTGGTTTTCTTCAGGGCGTCATAAAACAGCACGCTGATTTACCTCTGGAAGTCAAGGGAATACAGTTTGATTTTCCCAATGCACTTGTTTCCGAAGTTAATGTTAATGCTGGTGGGAAATCATCTCTTCGTATTAAGAACCTTAAACTTGCTCCGAACTGGTCTGAAATCTTTTCTGGGAAAGTTTCATTCAGCAGTATTTCAATCGATGAGGGAAGTCTGAAACTTTTAAGAAATTCCTCTGGAGCAATAGTTCTGGCTGACAATAAAGTCTTTGTTATGCCCGAGAATGCTTCCAGCCAAGAACAGGCAACTGGAAGTGATTTCCTGAATTCTTTGCCTTTCAGAAACATCTTATTGAATAATTTAAGTGCAGAAATCTTTTCAGGCAAGGATAATGAAAAATTTAATTGTTTCATTGAAAAAGCTTCTTTGAGTGATTCCATGCTTAAGAGCGGGAAAGAAGTGCTTGTTGTTGCCAAAATTGAAAATCTGATTGAAAAGTTAAATCTGAACGGAGAATTAAAGTCAGATTTCGCTTTTTCTGGTAATATTTCTGTTAATAAGCCTGATTTAATTAGGCTTTCCGAAATAACTAATAAAAAAATCATTTCTCCTTTTTCTGAAAGCATTTCAATTGATTCTGCTGTTAGTTATAATCCGTCTGGAAAACTTTCTTTTGACCTTGGTATGAATAAAGCAACGGCCGAAGCAATTCCGAATAATAAATTATCTGGAAAACTTTCTCTTGAAAAGCTTGTAATTAAAGATTCAGGGAAGGAAGTTATTTCAGGAAATCTGTATTTTACTTCATTTTCGCCTCTTGGTTTGTATGCTTCTCTTGCAATAGCTCCAATGAGCTCACAGGAATTGAAAAAAATATTTGAACTGTCTGAAAATGAAAGCCTTTCAAAGCTTGATCTGAAGCAGGGAAAAATTTCCGGAAAACTGGAACTTCTAATCAATGATAAAGAGAAGACTGGTTTCAAAACGGAATTTAAAGTTGATAATATGACTTTGGCTCATCCATCGATGCCAGTTTCGATGGAAAAGTTTTCGACTTTGCTTAAAATTAACTCAAGTTCGATTACATTCGCAGATGCAAAATTTCAATTTTCCGGGAATGATGTAAATATAAGCAATTTTGAGTATTTATTTACAGAAAAACTTCTTGATGCAAAAGTTATTATCAGGGCGACATGTGAAAATATTATGAAGATTGCGAAGGAGCATGTTCCAGTTGATTATCTTCCTTATATTCCATCAGGAAAAGTTTCATATATCGGAAAAATATCTGGAAGAAAGCTGGATATTTCTCTCTCGGGAATCCTTGAATCTGATTATCTTGAGTTTAAAGATCTGAAACCTGTAAGTGATGTGAAAATTAAAAATGTAACAATAAAACTTCATGATCTGGGCAAAGAAAAGGGCAAAGCAGAATTCGAGAAACTTGTAGTTTCTGCTCTTGGAATTCCTCTTACTATTTCCGGGCACATTTTGAATTCGAAGGATCCCAAGCTGAATATTACGGGCGTTGCGGATATTGATTTTGGCAAGATATATTCATTCGCGGGCGATAAAATTGCATTTCTGGGCAAGGACAGCAAATTTTCCGGAAAAATTTCTGCTGAGACAAAGATAACGGGTTCAATTTCAAAGATTTCTCCTGTTTTAAACATTCAATCAGATAATCTTGGAATTTCGATTCCAAAATATAAAATTGATGTAAATGGAATGCAGCTTTCTGGTGCAGTAGATAAGAAGGGCGTCACAGTTCAGAGCGCATCCGGAAAGATAGGTAAGGGTACTTTTACGGTCGAGGGAAAAGTAACAGATTATGTAAACCCAATAATTTTGGCAGCAGCAACGATTGACAAAATGGATCTTAAAGAGGTTCGAGCTATTCTTCAGACAGCTGTCTCTGATTTCCCTTCCGAAATTGATCTCAAGGGGCAGGCGGATATGACTCTTTCTATAAAAGGAAAGGCTTCGCTTCCTGAAATCAAGGGGAATGCGATAATTTCATCTGCTGATTTCTTTCATCCAGCGATATTCAGGATTCTCAGTAAAATTAATGGTAAGATTGATTTTGACAATGATTCGTTTTCTACAAAACAGTTAAATGCTGATTGGGGAAGTTCCAGCATTCAGATTTCGGGGAAAGTTTCTGATTTCTCAGCATTTTCGACTGCTTTGACTTATTCCATTAAACCTTTGAATCTAACAGATACTGCATCGTTTTTTCTGAAAGATACAGGCTACTCAATCACTGGAAATGGTGAAGGTCAGGGCAAGATAAGCGGTCCGCTGGAAAAAATAAAGGTCGATGGCTCTGCAACTTTTCCTTCAGGTTCGCTTGAAGCGCCTGTTTCAACAGAAGTGTGGAAATTTGCGTTCCCTTACACTGATTTGAAAGCTGATTTTGCTTTTACGCAGGGTGTTCTGGATATCAAGAAAGCCTCGGGAAACTTTTTCTCAGGAAAAATATTGACTTCGGGTAAGATCTTTCTGCTTGAAAAGCCGATCAGGTTTGTTTTTAATACAAGTGGCAGCAATCTTGCTGTGCAGGAATTTCTCAGCAAAAATACCCGTTTAAAAAATGAGTTGGAAGGGAATCTGAATTTTTCATCGAAACTTTCTTTTTCATCGCTGGGGCTTGATTCAATTGATGGTGATCTTACCTCTGATTTGAAAAATGGTTCTTATAAAAGTCCACCTGTGATGTCTGATATATTCAAGATTTTGCAGGCTACAAATCTTTCGCAGGGAAAAATTTCTGAGTCAAAAGGTTTTTTCACTGTAAAAAATGGCAAGTTTAGTTCCGATGATCTTGTTATGAAATCTCAGTATGGAACGTTTTCTTTCAAGGGCAAGGTTGGGCTTGATACTTCGATTGATGGTGTTGTGAACCTTTCAATTGCTAATTCAGCATGTCAGTCTAGCAGTCTGTTGAAAAAGCTGGTTGGAAAGTCTGCATCTCTTGATTTGCCGGCGAAGATACGGGGAAGTGCTTTTAATCCGAAAATAGATTTGAATTATCAGAAATTATTGGAGAATGCTGCAAAAGAGCAACTTCAGGATAAACTGAATGATCAGATTGGCAATTTGCTGGGTATTTCAAAGAAAAAGCCTGAAGTAGTTCCGGCACAGCCTTCGGGTTCGGCATCGGCTTCTGAAAACGTTAAATCTACAAAAGATGCAGCGGTTGAAGCAGTGACTCAGAAACTTTTTGAACAGCTAGGGATTAAACAGAAAAAGCCTCAGAATACACAGGTTCCTGAGCAGCCTTCCGGACAAACAATGCCAGTGGAACAGAAGCCTGAAGCGCAAAAACCGGTAGAACAGAAGCCAGAAGAAAAAGTTACCCCACAGAAAGCAATAAAAAATGAAATAAAAAAACTTGAAAGTGGGTTGAAGAATCTTTTCAAATTTTAGATTGAGGGAAAAAAATGTTAAAAAGCAATGTTACTGGGATTACTTTTGAAAAAGTTGACGGAATTTTGATTATACGCTCGAATTGTCCATTGGGTGAAGATTCTGGAAAAGAGATTGAACGGCTTGCAAAAGCAGCCCTCGATGAGGGTAGTCTTGACTTTATAATTGATTTCGGAATGACAAAAGCCATAAGCAGTCCTGCGGTTGCAGCAATTCTCAATACAACTGAAGAAATTGTTGATCTGAAAAATGGACGGGTTCTTTTGTCTGGTTTGACTGAGTTAAACGTCAAAGTGTTTGAAATGGTCGGAATTCTTTTTTATGCGGATATTGCTTCAAATATCGAAGAGGCCAGGAAAAGGTTTCAGACAGGAGCTGCCAAGCATAAGAAAAGCTGATTTCTATTTGACTAGCGTGGGGTGATACAATACCAGGAGGTAATTTGCGATTGCAACTGTACCTCTTTCTACTTTCATTGTGATTGTTGCCACCGTCAATTTTCCCGTATTAATAACACAGTCAAGAATGCGTTCTCCGTTTGAATCAATCTTATCCAGGGAGAATGTTTCAAGTGGTTTTCCGTCTATGTCAAAATTTACTACTCCGACATCTCGGACCATTTCCCCAAGATGGAATCCGAAAACAACTCTTGAAAAAGTTCCTACCACTTGAACGTAATCTCCCGGGTTAGAGGAAACCAGCATGAATCGGGTATAATTTTTATATTCTCTCAAACTTGGAACTGTTGTCCATGACCCGACATAACTAATAGGGTATTCCATTTTATTCTGATCCCAGGGTGGAAAAAATACTCCATTTATGTAACCCCTTCCGTCAAAATCAAGTGAGAAATATTCTGGCTTGATTTCAGTTGCACCCATTACCTGCTTTGGAACAGGTGAAGTATCAAGATTGCATCCTGAAAAGATTCCTGCAGCAGCCATCAAAGGAATAAAAAACAACAGAAAGGCCGCTCTGTAAAAGAAATTGGAGTTTATTTCCAGCGAATTATTTGTATTTTGCATAGAAAGTATTATAGCAAAAAAATCTCATTTTCTCAAAAATCTGTTCTGAATTTCGAAGAAAGTTCAGATTTCCCGTGGAGTTTAGATTGACAATTATGCTTTTTTTTAGATATTATCAAAAGACGGGGGGACTTAAATTGAAAATATTCATTAGAACAGTGTATGTTTTTTTGCTTGTATCATTTGTTTTTCAGCTCAACGGCTGCAAAGACGAAAAGCGTTCTCCAGCTCTTCCAAAGGTAAACAAACTTCTAATTGCCACTTCGCCAGCTGATTTGAATCTTTCTGTTAAGGGCGCTATTGTAAAAAATGCGCTTGAGCAGGCTCATCAGGATTATCTTGATTCCTATGAAAAATATGTTCAGATGTTGAGAAAAAAAGGCCCTCAAACAATTGAGACCCTTGATGCGCTGGCTGATTATCAGAAAAAATACCGGTTGTACCAGAATATGCTTTCAAGTGAAAAAGATTGATGAAAAATTGTGAAAAATTGTGAATAATTTTGAATAATTTGAAGGATTTTGAAGGCATGTGTAAATGATTGAGGGAAAATCTGTTCTGGCTATAATTCCGGCGCGTGGAGGTTCAAGAAGAGTTCCAGGTAAAAACATCCGAATAATTGCTGGAAAGCCATTGATTGGCTGGACAATTCTTGAAGCAAAAAAGTCAAAGTTCATTGACAGGCTTATTTTGTCCTCTGAAGATAAAGAAATTCATAGAACAGCTCGTGAATATGGCTGTGAAGTCCCTTTTGAAAGGCCACCAGAACTGGCAGCAGATGATACGCCAGGAACAGCGCCTGTATTACATGCTATCGATTTTTACCAGCAGAAGTATGATTATGTCGTTCTTCTTCAACCGACTTCTCCGTTGCGCCTTGCAGAAGATATAGATAATGCACTTTTGCATTGTTTGTCTCAAAAAGCACCAGCATGTTTTTCGGTTTTTGAGATGAATAAGCCCCCGAGTTGGATGTTCAGAATTAATGAAAAGGGGAAAGCGTTGCCCTATTTCGGTAATTTGGTTTTGAACTCTTCGGGAAGTGAGGAGAGAGGCTATCTTCAGAATGGTGCAATATATATTTCTGAATGTCAGTTTTTTATAAAGAACAATAGCTTTGAAACGGTTGACAGCACAGGGTTTGTGATGCCAACAGAACGTTCACTCGATATCGACACAGAGCTGGACTTTGAGCTTGGCGAATTCTTCCTGCAAAAAAGGGAAAACAAACATTTCTGAGAGATACCGAGTAGTTGTGGTTACGCTTTATCCATTTCAGAGGCTATCGTGGAGCAGTTTTTTCCGGAGCGTTTGCTGAAATACATAGCTTTGTCTGCAGCAGTAATCAGCGAATCTCGGTCGTTTGCATCAAGTGGATATGATGCAATGCCGAGGCTGCATGTGACCTTGATAGTGCTGGTTGGATGCGTAATTGAAAGCGAAGCTATAGTTTCGCGTATACGTTCAGCTGTTTTGTAAGCTTCTTCGCTGCGGGTTTCCGGAAGAATGACTGCCATTTCTTCACCACCATATCTGCACGGCACGTCTATTCCTGTTCTAATAGTGTCGCGTATTGCAAGTGAAACAGTTTGTAATACCTGATCGCCAGTCTGGTGGCCGTAAATATCGTTGAATTGCTTGAAATTATCGATATCAATCATTATCAGTGAAAGTTTCAGACCGTATCGGCGTGCCCTGAGAAGTTCTTCAGAAATCTTTGCCATGAAATAGCGGTGAACATATAATCTGGTCAGTCCATCGGTAATAGAGAGTTCATAAAGCTTGTTATTTTCAATGGTAATTGCAGCCTGAGAGGAAATGAGATTCAGAAGTGAAAGGTCTGCTTCGTTAAATCCGCTGCCATCATGTTTATTAACAATGTTTATTACTCCGATAGTGCCTTCTTTAAATTTCAGAGGACATACCAGAAGCGATTTGATGTCTTCGACTGGAATCAGGCTTCCGAAATTTTTGAATTCGCTGTCTTTGAAGCCCTGATTACAGATACGCCCTGTTCCTTCTTTGGCGACAAGCCCGCAGATTCCATTGCCAAGCTTTATCGGAGTGCTTGAAGCGAGCCGATATCTTCCGCCGAATGCGACTTTAATTACAAGTTCATCTGTAACATCGTCTAGAAGCATTATTGAGCCACGCTCAGCGTGAAAAATGTCTATAGCTTTTGTCAATACGAATTTAAGAAGTTCAACTGAATCTGTGAGGAAGTTTACTGCGTTGCTTATTTCAAAAAGTGTTGAGAGTTCACGCATTTTTCCTTCTTTCAGCTTTCTTTCACTTTCGATGCTGTTAACCATTGAATCGAAATTTCTGCAGAGTAGTCCGATTTCGTCGGTACGCTCGCTCTTCAATTGTACATCATATTTTCCTGCAGCAATCTGGGTAGTTGTTGCAGCAAGCTCATTTAAAGGTTTTCCAATGTGCATAGAAAGAATGAAACCTGTTATTATAGCAAGAACAATTCCAAAAATTCCAAAAACTGTGAAGTCAGCAGCAATCTGTTTTCCAAGCAATTGAATTTCAGATGCTGGAAGAGCTATTTCAAAGAATATGGGTTCTGAAATTTTGCAGGTAATGGCTTCTTCGCGGACGTAATTGAATCTTTTTCCGTTTATTTCAAAAGTTCCGGAAGTACTTTCGGGATTTTGAAGTGTCGTGCCTGTCATGCGGTGATTCACATTGTTCATTAATGTGGTAAGTATTCTTTTTCCGGAATAAATAACCGAAAATTCTGCTTCGGTGAGTCTTTTAAATGAATCGGCAAAATCTTTGGGAAGCTTTGAAGCGAGCAGGATGTGGAATTTTCCGCCTTCTCTGAATTTTGTGATTTCAGCGGAAGCGAATATCCAGATGTCATTTTCAAGAACATACAGATTTGCAGAGAGAGGTCCGAAACATAGTGACGGAAGCAGTTTTGACTGTGTCGGAGGTAGATTGCCTTCGGCCTGCATAAGGTTTGAACCGTTTTGAACCAGTCCGACAAATTCGAGATCTGATTTGACGAGTTCAGATTGCATGAGTTTTTCTATATCAGAAGCTACAAATCCTTCTTTTGCAAGAGTGTAGAAATCAAAATCAGCGATAGTTTTTGCTCTGATTCTCAGCCATTCGATTTTATCTTCAAGAGTTGTTTTAAAAAGCCCGCCTGAATAGATAAGACGTCTGGTAAAGTCGTTTTGGGCCGCTTCTTCAGCTCGATTTGTCGAAACTATCATCAGTATTCCAAGCGGAATAACGAGAACGACAATGAACAGAATGAGGATTTTGAATCTCAAACCTGGTGAAAAATAACTAGTAGATTGCTCTTCTTGATTCAACTTTTCCATTTTTTCTCCGAACTCCAGTTAAAAAGACCCTTCGAATGTCCTGATAAACTTTCTTTGTTTTAATTTCCTTCAGGGAATCAAACAAAGATATAAAACCTGTCGGGAATGCTACTTTGTAAATCTTTTCAGCTTCAAAATCGCCTTCCCATGGGAAAATCTTTACGCGGTTTTTTTCATGTATTTCGATTGAAAAACCGGCGAATGAAAGAACTGGTTTCTTTTCTTCGATTGAAGCTTCCAGGAAGTTTTTAATTACATTTCCCGGTATTTCTGCAATTTCAATTCCAGGTGCCTGATTAAATATTTCAAGGGCGAGCGATGCGGAAATACTTTCAACAGGGGAATTGCGCTGGTTAAAAATTTTCTGGTCGATGAATGCAAAATCAGAATCTGTCTCCTGACGGACCATCTCTGCAATGTAACAGGCCATGGGAGATTCAATTGTTCCAGTAAGATTTAGAGGAACGGACAATGATGCGAGTTCAATTCCGAGAGCCTGCTCTGTTAATATTTGATCCTGATTTCCAATATCTTCAAACCTTCTTTCAGTCGAAGGTGAGATGGTTTCTTTCGATTTCAGATATTTTTTCAGAGCTTCTCTTACGGTGCCTACAACAATTGGCGAACTGCGATTTTGTGAATTTGAAGCAGTAACAAGGTTCTCAAGCATGTAGTCGGTCATTGCTACAGAGTAAACATTGTTCCATTCTATTGGTTCCTGGTTTATCACAAGCTGTATAATTCTAAATCCTTCCGGATTCTGACTTGACCAGGTGCAGTCGATTCCTGAAGACTGAAGGAAAGAATTTGAATCTGTGAGCGAATCTTCAAGAAGGTTTTCAATTTCCCAGCCACGCATGTCTATTTTTACAATGTTATTTTCAAATGGAAGCAAATCATACAGGTCTCGCAATGAAATTGGACCCGATGAAATCGAAGCTTTGATTCCACCTGAATTCTGAAAGGCGACCGAAGATTGTGCTGCGTCCCTGTATGCGTCTGCAATGAGGTTTCCGACGGAAGATTCTTCATTGAAAGCTCTTTTGAAATCACCTTCGGCATTAGCGATTATTTCTTCCAGAAGTGTATCAACTTTTGATTCTATTTTGCTCACTTCTTCAGTGAACATTTGTGATGGTTTAACGATTTCGGTGTCAATTATTCGTGTGTATGATTTGGACATTTCTGGTTTGGCAGAGCCACTTAGAAAAGGAACTTTGAGGACTCCGATTCCTGCACCGCGTGAAAATGGTGAAGGACAAATATATGGTTTTTCAATAATGATATTTTCTGAATCATTCTTTCTGGTTGTATTGATGATAAGATCGCCAATTACAATGTCAACGTCCGGGAAGAGTGTGCGGACTTGTTCCTGGTCAGTCAATTTCGGGTGATGCGATAGAAGAATAATAAGTTCAGCGCCCTGAGATTTAAGATTCAATGCGGCTTTTGCTACAGAAGCTTTCATGTCTGTAATTTCAAGTTCAAGAAGGTTTTCTCTTTTGGTATGTTTTGAAATTTCAGCGTGGCCCAGTCCAATAACTCCTATTTTTGTTCCGCATTTTTCAAAAATTTTTCCCTGAGTGAAAGTGTTTTCCAGAAGCGATTTCAGATCCCGATAGTTACAGGCGAGAAAAGGAATTGTTTTCCTTTCAGCAAAGGACCGTAATGTTTCTATTCCCAGTTCAAATTCAAGATTTCCAACAGATATCGCATTATATGGAATTTTTTCCATGAGGTCGAACACGGCTTTTCCCATGGTAAGCGACGATTCTGCAGAACCAAAGAGCGAATCTCCGGTGTCAAGTATTAACAGCGAGTCGTGGGTAATATTATTTTCTTTGAGATAGTTATCAGCAAAACCTTTTATATAGGCAAATCCACCGGCGTTGATCCAGTTGTAGTCGCCCAGTTCTCCTGAAAATGGTTTTATCTGTCCGCGTAAATTTGAAGTGTAAAGAACATGGAGATATTTCGATGGAACCGACGCCTGATCATTAATAACCAGCGCTGCAAGTGTGCAGATAAGAAGGATTGCGATCCACGTCAGTGTTCTGAGCATTATTCATCCTTATCGAAAAGCAAAATTCTGTTAATAAATCAAAAAATTTTCATACTGTAAATTCGAATATTAAAAAAATACTTCTGAAGCTTATCAAATGAAGCATCGCCTGTCAAGCTTCACGAAGATTCCATTTCTGAAAAAATCTGTCTCCGATTTCTAATACAAAGCGCGAAGGTTCTGAAAAAACAGTGTGGGTGACCGGGTCCCAGCATGTTGTTGGACAGGTAATATACAGACGTTCTTTGGCGCGTGTCATTGCGACATACATAAGTCTACGCTCTTCTTCGATTGCTTCGGGGTCTTCAAGAGAATAATTTGGCGGGAACCTTCCTTCTATTGCAAAAATAATAAACACCGTGTTCCATTCGAGACCTTTTGCAGAATGAATCGTCGAGATAACAAGGCTTTCATTTGGGCTTCCATTGATGCTTTCGTCTGCGGCAAGATTGTCATTTATACTTTTGGCAGGCGGTTCAAGTGCCAGATCAGCTAGAAAAGTTTCAACGTCCTGATATTTAGAGGCAATTATTGATAGCTGGTCGAGGTCTTTCATTCTTTTCGGAAAATCGTCGTATTTCTTTTTAAGAATTGGACCATAGTAATCAGAAATTAGGTTAATCAGAGAAGACGGGTCATTTTTTCGAACCAGTTGAAGGAGTTTATTCAATAGTTCATTCAGGGCAGAAATTCCGGCTTTTGATCGTGCTGAAACCCGAATTTCTGCGAGCAATTCGCTGGTTTCATTGGAATCTGATTGCGAGAGAGTTTCAAGAAAATTTCTGATTGTTTTTGTTCCGACTCCTTCGACAAGAGATAGGGCACGGCTCCATGAAACCTGGTCTCTTGTATTGATGAGCAGCCTCAGATGTGCGAGAATGTCTTTTATATGGGCTGCTTCGAAGAATTTGAATCCGCCCCATTTCTGATATGGAATATTCTGTTTTTTCAATTCCAGCTCAAGCTGATAAGCGTGAAAGCCTGATCTGAAAAGAACTACGACATCTGAAAGAGGAATTCCCTGAAGTCTCAGTTCCTGAATTCGTTGAACTACAAATCTTGATTGCTGATCTTCGCTCTTACAAGTTACAAGTACGGGTTTTTCACCAATTTTCTTTTTTGTGAAAAGTGTTTTTTGAAAAGATGCCGCTGCATGTGTCATAAGGCGGTTTGTAGCCTGAAGAATGTCGTTTCCGCTTCGATAATTCTCTTCAAGTTTAATAATTTTAGTTCCGGGAAATATTTCCGGAAAACTGAGAATATTATGAAAATCAGCACCTCGGAATGAATAAATACTTTGAAAGTCATCTCCGGTTGCCATTACATTTCTGCTTTCTCTTGCCAGAAGCCGTGTAATTTTTGCCTGCAGAATGTTTGTATCCTGATATTCATCAACAAGCAAATATTTGTATCTGCTGTGAACAATATTTACTGCTTCAGAATTTTCTTCGAGCAATCTGATGAAAATGGTCAGCAGATCATCGAAGTCAAACATTCCATTTTTATTTTTAAAATCATTATAGGCGTTGAATATATTGATAATTGCTTCAGTATGCTCCGCGAATTGCGGAATTTCAGAATTAATTGCCTCCTGATAAGTTTTTCCGCGGTTGATTGATGCGCTAAGCGTTGTTTTCAGTGTATTTTTTGTGGGGAATCTGGTTTCGCCTTCCTGAGTTTCAGCTTCTGTCCGTATAAGGTTTATCAGGCTCAGTGAGTCTGCTTCATCCATTATTGAAAAATTTTCCGGCAGCCCGATTGTTGAACCAAATTTTCTCAGGAATTGATATGCAAATGAATGATAGGTTCCGCCTGAAATTGAATGAATTATGTCACCTGCCAGTTCAGAGGCGCGGGTAATCATTTCTTTTGCGGCTTTTCTTGTGAATGTGAGCAGAATAATCGAAGAGGGCGAGATTCCAGATTCTATCATTCTGGCTACACGATAAACTAGGGTACGGGTTTTACCTGATCCGGCGCCTGCGATGCAGAGTAGGGGACCTTCCATGCAAAATACGGCTTCAAGCTGTCGCTCGTTTAAGGCGGCTTTATAGTCTATCGAAAAATTTGAATTTGTAAGTGTGTAATCCATGAAAAAATTAAACTCTTCCCGTATTCTATTACAGCAAATCCTTGTAAAGGGGTCTATTATAATATGTCATATCGACCGAAGGAAGAAATCTCGCATTTACGGAGATCTCTCACATTCGTTCGAGATGACAGCCCACCCAAAAGTTAACACGTAAATGCTCCTTTATTTAGTATTTTGCGTACTATTCTCTTCTGAAATATTCCTTTACAGCTCTGCGGTGCCTGGGAAGTATATCACGATTTACTGCTGTACCGCCATCTTTTGATTGTGTATTGAGATTACCTTTTTCTGCAGGTACAACCTCTGTGTTTTTTGTCGGAGCTGAAATTGCGTATCCGACCAGTTCAGCTTTTCCCGGGTCAAAGTATGACGGTGGAACAACCTGATTTGTGAATTTTTTTCCTTCATCTTTTACAGATTCTCCAAGGTGGAGTTCAGCGTCTCCTCTTCCTCTCCCCAATCCACCGCTTCCGGGTTTGTTATCTTTGTCGCCTCCGGAAACAGGCACGGAAATCAACACCGCTTCAGAGGCATTTTTTGAGTTACATCCAGATTTAGATTCAGAAAGTGCCTTAATTAAATCTTTGAGGTCTATTTTCTGAAGTTTCATCTTTTGAAGTTTTTCAAGTGCTTCTGAATCAAGGAAACCGCTTTTTGTAAGCTTCATCAACTGGCGCAGCTGTTTTTCCATTTCACTGTCAAGCTTTTCTGCAAGGCTTGCGATGTCGCTTCTTGAGAGACCCTCTATTCCTTTACCTGGAATTCCGGGTTTTATTGTTCCGCTTGCATTCTCCATCATCTTTTCAAGTGATGGAAAGTCAGGCGGAAGAGTGAACTGTTTTGAATCTTTGTTTTTCATTGCAGATTCAAGGGCGGATTGTGTATTCAGATCGCGTTTCAGATCAGCCATTTTGCTTTTGATACCTTCATCTGCGAGCTTTGATAAGCTTTGCTGAAGGTTATCGAGTGCTTCAAGAATATCCGGGATGTCAGTTCCTTTCTCTTTCGACTTAAGTTCATCAAGTCTTTCAAGGAGCTTCTCAGATTGTGATGGTTTGATTATTTCGGCTTCCTGTAGTGATTCAATTCTGTTTTTCATCTGGTCTATTTCGCCAACAATACTTATCTTTTTATCAGAAATTTCAGAATGTGAAAAAACTGGAATATAAGCTGCCAGGAACCCGAAAGTAATTGAAAGGGCAAGAATAGAAGACTTTTTCAGGGACATTGAAATGGATATTTCCGGAAAAATCATTTTATTCAGGCGACTACGCCATTCTTCAGAGCCTTCTTCTGATTCGGACATCAAAATTCCACCTGACTGATTTATTGAATCAAGGTACTCAAGAATTTTTCTTTTGTCAGGCGAATAATAATTTGATGCAATTATTGATGGTACAAGCAGACAAATAGTTGAAAATAAGTAAAAATTAAGAGCTGATGAATTGTCAAAAATTCGAAGAAATTTTAACACATACACCAGAATGCCGCATGAAAAGCCCCACAGGGTAATAGAAAAAAGAAAGTTTCTTAAAAAAATCCAGAAAGAGAGTTTTTTTCGGAAATCAGATAATTGAAGTTCAAATTCTTCGTTTTTCATCTTTTTTCAATTCATCAATTTCACGAATCTTTTTACTTGCAGTATCAATCTCGTTTTTAATTCCATCAAGAACCGATTTAATATATGTTGCAAGTGAGGCTAATCCGTGTTCTGAAGCTATTTTATAGCCTTCTGAGATGAAAAAAAGCGCTTCTTCTGTGCTGTTTTTTTTCTGGGAAAGAATTAAAGCCTGTTGTGTCAGATTCTTTGCAAGTGGTGCGTGCAGGCCGATTGATCTGCAGAGCATTTCCTGTTCTTTCAGGAAGTGCAGCGAAGAATCAATATCTCCCTTTTCCTGATAAATCATGGCGATTTGTCCGAGGCTTGCCTGTAAACCAGCTTTTATTCCGATGTTCCGGCATATTTCTTCCTGCTCTCTGAGAAGTACAAGTGCTTCGTCATATTTTTTCTGGCTGATGAGCAAAGATGCTTCATTCTCAAGAACACGCTGCAGTCCTGATTTATGATCAAGACTCCGGCAAATTTTTTCAGCTTCCTTAAGCAATTTGAATGCTGAATCAAGATTTCCCTGGGATTGAAAAATTGAAGCTTTAACGCAGAGAATTCTCTGAAGGCCCTCTTTGTGAGACATTTCCCGGCAGATTTTTTCTCCTTCTTCGAGATAATCAAGTGCTTCAATCAGATTGCCGTGGGCCGCAAAAATTACAGCTTTTCCGCAGAGAGAGATTTGAAGCCCTTCTTTATATCCCGAATCCCTGCATATCTTTTCCTGACGAGTGAAGAGAGCAGCAGCACCGTTCAGATCGCCTCTGTTTCTGAGAATTACTGCCTGGCTGCCCAGCGAAGCCTGAAGTCCTTCCTGATAACCAGCGTCAATGCATATTTTTTCCTGTTTTTTGAAGAGTTCGTAAGCTGCACTCAAATTTCCGCGTACAAGGTTGATAATTCCCTGATTGTAATAGCAAATCTGAAGACCTGCTTTCAAGCCAAGTTCAAGGCAAATGTTTTCCTGTTCCTGCAATAAAACAGTTGCTTTTTCAATTTCACCTCTGGCGCGCAGAATAACAGCCTGACCGTTTAATGCCGCCTGAAGGCGGTCTTTTAATCCGAGTTGGCGGCAGATTCTTTCCTGTTCAGAAAACATTTCCATTGCCTGATCGTAATCGCCTCTGAAGTGCAGAATATGAGCCTGATTTCCAAGTGCCACCTGGAGCCCGATCAGTACACCAAGTTCTCTGCATATTTTTTCCTGTTCTTTAAGAAGGGCGAAGGCACCGTCGAGATCGCCACGGCTTTTCAGTACAAGTGCGAGGCTTTCAAGTGTTCTTTGCCGGCAAAGTTTTAAGCCATACTGGTTGCAGAGTTTTTCACCTTCCCGGAGTATGATTATTGCTTCGTCCAGCTCGCCTTTGTCGCGGTGAACCATGGCAATATTGCAGAGAATTCTCTGAAGCCCTTCCCAGTTTGATTCTTTGCGGCATATTTTTTCAGCCTGTTTAAAGAATGTCATAGCGTCATCAAGCTGTCCGCGGTCTCTTAATATTGCAGCCTGCCCTGATAATGCAATTTGCATTCCGTCAATGATCTGAAGTTCGCGGCAGATTCTTTCCTGTTCCTGGAAAAGTTTCAGGGCTGTATCCAGTTCTCCGCGAGCTTTAAAAATTAATGCCTGTCCGCCAAGCGCAATTTGAAGACCGGTTTGGTCATTAATGCTTCTGCATATTTCTTCGGCTTCACGGTAATGTACAAATGATGCTTTCATGTTTCCGCGAGCTCTGAATATTGCGGCCAGAAGATTCAGACAACCCACAAGCCATTGATTGAAGTTATTACACTGGGACAGAGTTTTAAGTTTTCCAAGCAGGGCAAGTGAAGAGTCAAGTTCGCCGTGGAGCTTTTGTATAGTCGCCTGGCCATACAATGCTTCTGCCAGGATAAGCTTTGAGTCAGTCATTGATGCTGCTTCTTCAAGAGCTTTGTACTGTTTAAGAGAATTTGTGTAATCACCCTTGTTCTGGTAAAGTTCAGCGAGGGTGCGACTTACTTCAATAATCCTTGAGTGTCGGAATCTTTTTGAAAAGATTTCCGAAGATTGTTGTATAAGGTTTTCTGCTTCACCAGTATTACCAGTTTTCAGCAGGCATCGACCCTTCATGAGAAAAAGCTCAGCCATATTGACCTCAGAGCTGGAATCGGGAAAATCGCTTAAAAATTTGTCAATTGCATAAAGCGCGTCTGAATACTTTTCGCTTTTCATAAGATCTGAGGTCTGGCGTATTGTTATTTGAAAAGCTATTGAGGCGTTTTCTGATGATTTGTTTTTCTCATAAAGCTTTCTCATCAATGTAACAGCTTCATTGCAGTGTCCGGTTGCTGAAAGCATTTCTGAAACGAAAGCAAGTTCCATTGAAGGTTTTTCTTCAGTGTAGAGATATTGTAAATATGCGTCAGTTATTTTAAAAGAGGAATTGTCTTCGATCTGTTTCCAGAGTTCGATTACTTCAAGCGGATCATAAGCGTAAATAACTGAAAAAAATGCCGGGTTGGAGAGAGTTTCATAAATCTTTTCCCATGCTTCCAGTTTTTTGAACTGAAACAGGGCTTCACTTGTTGTTCTGGGTGATGGTTCGCGGGCGATGAAATAATCACCGAGCTGCTGTCTGACAAGATTTTTGAAGGCCGGGTCAGAAAGATAAGCTTTTTGAAAAAATGCCCGGAAGTAGTTTTGCCCGAATCTGAAAAGACCTGATGAAACTTTAAGATGGCGTCTGAGTTCCCTTACAAATGGATACCAGAATTCGGGTCTGGGAAGGGCATCAGATAACGAAATCAGTTCGCGAAGCTCAAGTTCTGATATTCCACGCCTTGACTCAAAAATATACGAAAATGCAAATTTCAGTCTTTCAGAGCCAACATTTCCAATAATTTCTTCAAGTTCCTGAAGATAGTCATTGAAAAGCTCATCCAGTGAATTTTTTTCGACGCATCTTACTATGCTGCGATTTACTCTTACGAGATTGTGGTTTTCAGAAATACTTTCCAGCATTGATGAGAGGAAGCAGACATCGGTAGTGGGCGCAACAGTCGTAAGCTTTTCAATCATCTGTTGATCAAGTGATATCTTGCGCTCTCTGAGGAATTTCTTTGTAATGCCTCTGGCCTCAGCAGTATTCAGTTTTCGAATTTCGATTTCCTTCAGATTTGTGTCAGAGAAAGTGCCGGGCAATCTTTCTGATGTGGTAATGAATATCATTTTAACTTTATCAGTTTTTGGAGGAACAAACATCTGTTGAATATGGTTTTCCGGTGGGGGAAGGTGGTTCATATTGTCGAAAATTATTATCAGTCCGGAATTATCGGCGAATTTTTTCAAGAAACCGGGTATTTCATTTTTTAATTCATTCCAGTTTGAAATCGGATGTCTGAATTCAGCAAAATTACTGAATTTATTAAAAAGACAGTTCCATGCACGTATTTGTGAATCAAGCTGGTCAGTTTCTGAAAAGCTGTGATAGAAGATTGGAACTTCAGGGCTTTTGAAGCGCTTTCTTGCAGTCCAGGTTCTGATAATAGACGTTTTACCTGACCCTTTTTCGCCATGAATACAAAACGGACCAGTTTCGTTGTCAATAATTGAATCAAGGAGGTTAAAATAATTATTTCTTGCGAGATTATTAAATGAACTTTTTTCCAGTTCATTTTCCTGATCGCTGAATTCATGCTCAAATACGTTCATGAAATGGGGTTCAGCGTCTGAATAAGAATTTCTGAGACCAATAGATTTTGGGAAAAAGCGGTTTATTTGTTCTATTGCTCTGGAGAGGAATTTATCTCCAAATTCCTGAAGATTTTCAAATTCACCTGCAAGCTGGTTGGCTTTCTGGATAGTTTCTTTGAATTTTGAAAGTTTTTCCTGCCGATTTTTGAAATGTTCTTCTGAACCTCTTTGAGAAAGGGTGTTGGTTGATTGGTCGGGAATACTTTCTGTGTATATTTCTTTTTCAGTGCTGGACAAACTATTAATAATAGCTTCGCTTCGAAAAAACAAACTGCATTTCGAGTTGTCCATTTCTTCGTCGAGCAGAAATGCAAGGTATTCGATTTCATTGATGGAACACTGCGGATGTCTGGCGAGCCATGGTTCTCTGTCGAGTATTTCATCGGCAATAGATTGAGGAATCAGACCATAGCGAAAACCCACCATTCCCGAAAAAAATGTATGAGGCGTTCTGATGCGTTCGAGCATTATTTTCAAGAGGGAAGATTCGACTTTTTCGTTTTCCAGTCCGCTTCGAAAATCGACCCAATTGAATATTATCCCGCGTTTTTCACAGTAATTGCGAATCTGTGGAAATAACTGCCTCTCAAGCAATCTCCTTTCGGCTTTGAAATCAGGAAAAGTTGAAGAAACATATATTTCATGGAACCTGGTTAGTGATTTTTCTGCTTTGCTCATTCAGGGTTATGTATTATTTAACTTCAGATTCTGGACCATCAACACTTGTTGATTCATTATTTTCAAGCAATTCACCGATTTTGTTGTGGAATTCGACTGCCTGGTCAAGATTTTCAGAGTCTAATGCTTTCATAAACTGCTGGGTAAGACCTTTTATTGCATTGAAATCTACTTCAGGTGTTAAGGCGGCGTCAACTTCAATAAGTGGAATTCCTCTGAATCCGGTTTTCATGAATTTTCTGGCTTTTCCAGGAGTTTTTCCATTGTCGGGAGATTCGTCCTGAAGTACAATTATCGGTTCTGTGTCACCAACATTGGAGATGGATTTGTAAGATTTGCCATTTTTCATCGATATTACAGCAGAAACATTGCCTGACGGATCAATAGAAAGTTTTGAAATATTGTCTACTGATTCATAAGAAAATATCATCGTAGCAGTAGCTTTTTCCGGAATAAATGCAAAACCCTCAGGATCGCATATTGAGCCACCAGTGATTGTTCCGTCAATCTTTTTTCCATTTCCAAGATCATAACTGACTGGGACACTTAATTGTGCAGAAGCACTGCATGAGACAAAAATTAATACTGCAACAAAATAAACAGACAACTTATTATTCATAAATTTCTCCCGAAAGGTTATCTATGCAAAATATATGTATGACTTCCAACTTTTTATGGTTAGGATAGTGTTTACCGCAATAATTTATCATCATTTATCAACAAAGTCAAAATAAACAATAATTGCCTTATTCCATGCACTGTGCAGTGGTGAATTGATCCCATACTGATATGACTTGACAATATTTGCGAATTGTACTAGACTGAAAGATTATGAGCCGAAAACTTAATTTTTCAGTCATAAGTTTTAATATGATTAGAAGATTTGCTGTCTGTACATTTTTTCTTTCTATGGTGTTATTCAAGACAGAGCTTTTGGCCCAGGATTTGTCTGATAATTCTGATATTTTGAAATTACTCGAAAATTGCAGATTGCAGACAGAGCTTACCAGATATTATGACCCGGCGTATGTAAAACTTGATTATCCTATGGGTGATGTAGATATTTCCAGGGGAGTTTGTACTGATGTGGTTATACGTGCTTTCAGAGCCATAAACATAGATTTGCAGAAGCTGATTCACGAAGATATGAAGAAAAATTTTCAGGAATATCCGCGAAAGTGGAATTTAAAAAAGCCTGATACAAACATAGATCATCGAAGAGTTCCAAACATAGTTACTTTTTTGAAACGTAAAAATATGGTAAAGAAAAATTCTGATGTTGAAGCTGATTATTTGCCAGGCGATCTTGTAACATGGAAGTTGCCAGGAAATCTTGATCATATTGGCGTGGTTTCGAATGTTTTTGTTGCTGGAACGCGAAGATATGCCATTTATCATAATATTGGAAATGGTACTACGCTGGAAGATATTCTCTTCGAGTTCACAATTACGGGTCATTTCAGTTGGTGGAATTGAAATATGAGCAAAAGACATTTTTCAATAGCTTTATTGTTTATTTTTATTTCCTTGCTGTCGCTGTCAGCGAAATCAACAAACAAGTATTTTGATATTTATGAGCAGTTTTGTGGAACCGACAGTCAGTACAAGGGTGATCGATCATTTTTGCTTTTGAAGACAATGCCGGAATTTGAAAAATTCTGGAAAGAGCATAAACCTTCCGAGCCTATGCCGCATTTCAGTTTTGACAAATGCATGGTATTTTTCTGGTCTTCCGGACAAAATTTTTTCGACTATACTCCGAAGAAAGCTGTGAAGTTTTTCAATAGAGGCCCGGCGAGTTATCTTGTTATTGACCTTGAACGCAAACTTACCGGCGGATTTTCACAGGGAAGTTATCTGCTGGTAATGCTGCAGAAGATTCCAGGCGATATTCATGTTTTAAGAATCGGGAATAAAGATCGGAAAGAATCTCTTCTCATGCCCATGCATTTGTTTTCCGATATGGGAGGAAAGGATTTTCGTTTTGAAGAAATAGTTCTTTCATCGGGAAAAAATGGAAAATCTGAGAAGAAAGTTAAACAGCCTAAATCATCTTCAGAGACTCCTGCATCAGGAATTTCTGTTGCATCCGCGACAAAAGGCGATTTCCCGGGTGGGAATCTTTTTTCACCAGCAAAACCAGAAGACACTTTAAAGCAGAAAATAAAGAACAGTCCGCCGCCAAAAATAGCTGATCCGGCGTCTGCAGAAAAAGAGAAAAAGAAAGACGATTTTGTTGATTTGAGCTTTTGAAAATATTCAGAAATGTTATTATAGAAAGGAAAGAATATGGGAAAAACAATTGTAGAAAAGGTAATGGCGATGCATTCAACGGAACCGGTTGTTCCGGGAAGCATCATCTGGATTGATCTTGATGTTCGTTCAGCGAGAGATTTCGGTGGAGCAAATGTCGTTAAAAATTTTAATGAGAATTATCCTGAGCAGACTGTAGCTGATACATCAAAGACTTGTTTTACATTTGATTGTAATGTTCCGGCAAATAATATTCCTTATGCCAACAATCAGCAGACTTGTCGAAAATTTGCTGAAAAGCATAATCTCAAAGTCTTTGATGTGAACCGTGGAATCGGTTCTCACATAGCAATAGAAGAAGGTCAGGCGTTGCCTGCCACGACAATAGTCGGGACCGACAGTCATCTGAATATTCTTGGCGCGGTAGGCTCATTTGGGCAGGGAATGGGTGATCAGGATATTGCGTTTGCATTCAGAACAGGAAAAACATGGTTTGAAATTCCTCATTCGATGAAGGTTATCGTTAAGGGGAATTATTCTCATCCGGTTACTGCAAAGGACCTGACTCTGAGAATTCTTAAAGAACTCGGTTCAAACGGCGCTCTTGGTCTTTCAATGGAATATGAGGGCGAAGCAATAAATAATCTTGATCTTGCCGGAAGAATAACCCTGGCGAGTATGGCTACAGAAATGGGAGCCATTATTTCCTTCATTACTCCGAATGAAAAGATACTCTCTTACCTTTCTGCACGTTCTGGAAAGAAGTGTGAAAAGATATTCGCTGATTCTGGTGCGAATTATGTTAAGACAATTACCATTGATGTCAACGGCCTTGAACCGCTTGCTGCATGTCCATACAGCCCGGAAAACGTAAAAACCGTTCGTGAAGTTGCTGGCCGAAAAGTAGATTCTGTTTTCATCGGATCGTGCACCAACGGCAGATTCGAAGATTTTGAAATGGCAGCCAATCTGGTTAAAGGGCGAAAAATCGCATCGCACGTTATGGCAAAGGTCGTTCCGGCAACTCGTGAAGTATTTTCTGAAATGCTCAAAACTGGAGTATTTCAGACCCTTTTTGATGCAGGTTTCATTATCACAAGCCCTGGATGCGGTGGTTGTGCATCAGGTCAGATCGGCATGACCGGAAAAGGCGAAGTTCAGATCAGCACAAGCAATCGCAATTTCAAGGGAAAACAGGGTGACGGCGACACATATCTTGCAAGCCCACTGACAGCAGCCGCATCAGCACTTACCGGCAAAATCACTGATCCACGAGACATCGGCTGAAGGGCTAAATTAGGAAAAAAGGATAATCAAATATGAACGGAAAAAAACAAACGGTATTTTCTGGAAAAGCATGGGTTATAACAGAAGCAGATGGAAAGCTTGTTGACAATATAGATACTGATATGATTTTTCACAATGCACATCTTGCAATTACAGACATTTCCAAAATGGGACAGCATGCATTTGGAAATCTTCAGGGCTGGGAAGATTTTCCGAAAAAAGCTGGCAAGGGTGATATTCTCATTCTTGGAAAAAATTTCGGAGCAGGCAGCTCAAGACAGCAGGCAGTAGATTGCTTTACAGCACTTGGAGTATCTTGTCTTGTTGCTGAATCATTTGGAGCAATATATAAGCGAAATGCAATTAACAGCGGTATGCCGATTCTCTGCAGAGAAGGTTTTGCCAATTCAAATGGAGCTCTTGCATTTTCAAATGGTGACCTGGTTGAAGTCGATCTTGAAAAGAGCGAAATAAGAAACAAAACAAAAAATTTCACAGCGAAACTTGAGCCATTTACAAAAGTTCAGATGGATATCTACCAGGAAGGCGGTCTTTACGCCTATGGTAAAAAACTTCAGTCTGCCGCTGCCTGATTAAAAAAATAACAAACAATAAAAAACGTCTGAGATCATTATTCTCAGACGTTTTTGCTGATACGACAAATCAATTAATAGTGGAATGAACTGTCTCCAATAAATTCACGTAAAATTGAAGTTGGCGGAACTTCTTTGGGATCCAGGGGTTTGAAGAGTGCAAGGAATCTTAATAACCTGCGCGCCTCACTATATGTGGCAGCATCAGGTTGAATGTCCATGAGCAGTGGCTCCATGACAGGTTTGAGAATTGAGAGTTCATAGGGTAGAGCAGAGTTGAAAACCATGTCAGCGCCTTCCTGGAACGGGAAAATATTTCTTTCTTCGCCTCTTCTTACTGATGGCCATCTTGAAATAGTGTCGTGTGCATTATAGCTTCGATATTTCTGATCTCTTACAGTTCTGCGAATCAGACGGGTATCTGTTGTTGATATTCGGTTGTAGTCATCTATTACAAGCTGAGTTAATGCTGATATATAAATTTTAAACTTGTACTGAGCCGGAACTGAATGCGTCAACTCGTCATTCAGACCGTGAATACCTTCAATTATTACGATCTGATCCTGGTTGATTCTCAGTGGAGTACCTTCACCTTTTCTTTGTCCAGTTGAAAAATCAAATTTCGGAACATGAATTTCTCTGCCTTTCAGCAATTCATTCAGATGGTGGTTGAATAATTCAAGATCAAGGGCATGAATATCTTCAAAATCATAATTTCCGTCTTCATCACGCGGTGTGTGTGCGCGATCAAGGAAATAGTTATCAAGCGAAAGTGCAACAGGCCGTAAGCCGTTTACACGCAGTTGAATGCAGAGTCTTTTGCTGAATGTTGTCTTTCCGGAACTTGAAGGTCCGGCGATCAGCGCAATTCTTACTGTTTTACGACGTGATATCTCATCTGCGATCAGTGCAATCTTTTTTTCGTGAAGAGCTTCTGCCGTTTTTATGAAATCAGAAACTGTTCCATCCTGAATCTTCTGGTTGAAACGGCCAACATTTGTGACTTCAAGAATTTTTCCCCATTCTTTGCTTTCACGGTAAACAGAGAATATTTTCGGCTGATCTTTAATTTCAGATGCAATTTTTGGATTTGCAGGTGATGGGAAAAGAAGAACAAATCCACTGCCGTATTGTTTCAGTTCAAAGACTTCAAGAAAGCCGGTTGAAGGAACAACGGGCCCGAAATTTATGTCAAGATATTTCCAGCATGATATTACTTCAACTGTATCACTATTGAGGTTTTGTACCAGACGTGCTTTTTCAGGATAACCTTCTTTTTTAAAGAGTGCAACAGCTTCAGCTCTTGTCAGTTGTCGTTTTTCAAAAGGTTCATCTTTGGAAATAATTGTACGCATTTTTTCATGGATATAACTGAGAATCGTATCTGACACTGGAACATCTGTTGAAAAATCGTAGTAGTAGCCATTTCCAATTGAGTGACCTATTACAAGGCGTGCATTTCTGTACAATTCAAGCACAGCTCTGGCAATTACAAATGTTATGCTTCTTCTGTAGCACTCCTGTGCGGCTTTGTGGCGATAGTCAAGAAACTCAACAGTGCAATCCATTTCTGGTTTGAAATCCAGCCCTCTGATATCGTTATCAACTTTTGCACAAAGGAAAGGCAATCCAGATTTATCTTCAAATGATTTTGCAACTTCCAGAAGTGTGGTACCTCTATGGATTTCACGTGTTCCAATACCGGTAACAATTAATTTTATGCTTTCTTCCTGACTCATGACATTTTCCTTTAAATAATTTCTTTTGAACTTGCAATAATTACCATTCAACATTAAACTTGTCAAGTAAATGATGGTAGAGTTTTCAAAATTTTTATGACACTTTTTCACAAAAGAGGAAGAGCGTGTTTAACATCCGTGATGCGGTTGAAAAGATAAAAAAGCTTGATAGTGAACAAGGGCAGATATTTTCGCGCCCTTCGTTTCTTCAGACAAGGAAAATGCTTGTTGAAAGCGCGCTGTCTGGCGAAGATATCTTGAAAAAGTTGTCATTGTCGCTGACTCCGGATATTCTTATCATTGTACCATTTATTCTCTCTGAAGATTTTTCAGAACGACAGAAGCTATGCGGTTATCTTATTGACAAAACTGCTGTTCAACAGATTGACAGTGTTTTACCCGGTTTGGAAAAAATTCCTAATATACTGTCTGCAAAGATTCTTGAAGCATTTCTTCATTCTGAGCCACTGATTGCAGGAAAAGCGGCTTATTTACTTGCGCGTCTTTCTTTGAATGTTGGTCCGGAAAAGTTGTTTGAGCTTATTATCAGTAAATCATTTTCCGAAAATGATCTGATAAATCTTTCAATTCTTCTTCCAAGAATTTTCTGGGAAGATGTGCTTGCAGGCTGGCGTTTAAAAGTGAAAGACATTCCTGAGGAATCAAAGAAGCGAATTAATGACTTTCTGAGAATTCTGGATAGTAAAAAGGAACTTTTGCCGGTAAGACCAGACTTAAAGTCACACACAGAAGTTCTTTCAGATAAAAAGAAATCACTTCTTTCTGAAGGCGAAGGAACAATAATTTCCAAAAATCTTGAAAGTTTCTCTATAAGGAATTTTTTTAGTTTATCTAATCTACCGTATTTTTTTCTAATCCTGTCATTTATCATTCTATTATGGTCTTTGCACTCTTTATACGTTACAACATCTCAGATAAATGAATTTTCTTCAGAGACCTCGTCAGGAAGATCTAATTATCTGGTGAGTGCAGTATCAAAACGAGTTATCACTCAAAGTTTTATGATGGCAGACCGCGAATTCAGAACAGGAGAATTTTACAGGAACAATTCAAGTTACTCAGAAGCGCTTTCATATTATAAGGCTGCACTTTCCATTTGCCCGGAGCATAAAGGCGCACGAGAAAAAGCTGCGCAATGTCTTTTTTCCCTTCAGGACTACGGTGGACTCGATAAACATCTTATAGAATCCTTGAAGATGTTTCCTGACTCAGCTTTTTTACATTTTATCCAGGCAAAGCTTTTCGAACAGAAAAACGAATTCGAACAGGCACTTTATGAATATGAGCAGACTTACAATCTGAGCAAAAATAATCCCGAATATGTTTTTCAGTATGCAAAATTGCTTCACAAGCTTGGAGAATTTAAAAAATCGAAGGCAAAAATTGAGGAGCTTCTTTCCAGATATCCAGAAAATCCGATTTTTCTTGACTATTTAGAAATATTGGATAAAGATATTAAATAATGAATGAGAAAAAAGGTTTTTCATTTCTGGAAGTAATTTTTGCAGTCGGAATCCTTGCTGCATGCCTTGTTCCGATTATTACCCTGTTTGGTAACAGCGGAAGGGCTGTACAGAAGAGCCAGAATCTGAGCGTTGCGGTTTCGCTGGTTCATAAAATTTCACAGCATCTCAAAGGTTTTCCTTATAATGATATTATTGATGTAGTCGATTGCCCGATTGCAGATGGTCCAACCGATTATATTTTTAATCCTTTGTTTAATTATGGAAATTCAAGCACCAGTGAGGTTTTTGTCACTTCTTCGAGTGCGAAGGAATTATATAAATTCTTCAAAACATATTCTTTTAAATATTCGCTTGAAGTGAGCACTTTTTCAACTTATAAAAGTGTTCTGATATCAGTTAAATGGGTCGAAAGCTCACTGAATCTTGTTTATCAGAGGGAGTTTTATATCTGTGACAGGTAATAGAACACCGCATTATGAAATATGGATGTTGGGTTAACTTGAGTTATTGGGTAGATGCATATTAGACTAAATGAAATATGAAAAATAATATCATGAAGCGACGTATTACCGATAAATCAGCTTTCAGTTTTGTTGAGATGCTGGTCGGTGCTGGTATTCTGACTATTATTCTTGGGATTGTTGCAACCTGGTTCTATACACAGAAACAAATGCAGAATCGGATAACCCGCATTGTTGAAATTCGCGAAAATACTCGTTTGGCATTTTCAAGGATGCTTAACGAACTGAGATTTTCAAGACAGATTATCTGGCCGGTAGTGAATTCTGATCATTCACCAAAATCTGATTCAGTGATGATTTTCAAGAATTTCAAGGGAAATATTATCTGTTATTACCACGATGAGGTCAAGAAGGAAATTAGGCGGTGTATGATTCCTTATGATACTGGTGATCCATATATAAGTCCAAAGCCAGTAGGAGTTCAAATTGCTTCGGCTTCATTTACTGCAATTGGAGATGACCAGAAACTTGTTTCGATATATCTTTCCACAGATGGTGTTCATCAGATTGATGCAGTGAGGCTGGAAAATGATTAACAGGAAGGGTATGGCGATTTATGTTGCTGTTGCAATATCCGTAATAGTTGCAATTATGGTTGGATTTCTGGCAATAATATCAGGTTCACAGATAAGGCAGTCTCTTCATTTCCAGGAGCATGCTGCGATAGAGTCAACTGCATGGGCGGCACTTGAGCTTGGAATAGCTAAACTAATGGATAACGCCTCAGCAACAGCAGTCAACGGACAGATTCGAAGTATTTATTTTGGTTTGTTGATTTCACCTATGGGAACTGGTTTTTTGAACCAGAAAAATTATATGCTTTTTGCTCAATCACTTTCTGAAAGAGTTAGTTATTCCTATATTGTTTCCTGCGAACAATTTCCAAGAGATCCAGTGACTTCTCCTGATCCAAATGTAGTTATTTCCAGAGAATTCTGGGGAACCAATGACAAAGTCGATATTTCGAATGCCGCTCATTGTGAGGCAACTATGAATGGACGTGGGGCTGATCTTGCGGAATTTGATGAAAATCGAAAATTTGAACAGGAAAGAACAGATAGTGAGTATGAGACTTTTCTTTTAACAAAAACGAGTAAACTACCTTCCAAAATCAAGACAAACTGGCAATCATTGTACGTTCCGATTCTTAAAGACAGAAAATATGAAATAATTACCGTTGGGTTCTAAACAATGCTATTCGCCGTTGTTAAGATAGTGAAAGTTTGATTTAAACCTGCATCAAATCATTGTTGACTTTTGCAGTTTTGCTGATTTAGCAACTATGAATGCAGTTGTTGTAAAAGTGAGTTACTGTTTTACTATTCAGAAGTGTGGTGGTTATTCAGAACTTGATTCGTGAAAGACCTGATTTTTTTTGGATTGTGAACTTTTTCTTGATACTTCAATACACTTTTATCAGGTCTTTGTTATAATATAAATGAGAAATAAATTAAATGCGAATTTTTTTCATGGTAAATAAGGAGGGAAGCAATGAAATTAAAAATATATTTTATTTTAACAGCGTTTTTTTTCCAAACTTTATTCTGCGTGGCAATTCCCAGATCAAATTCTGCAAACAGTAACAGGGATGATGATGATGATCGGCCGCCTGCCAATCCAGCAAACGATCCAGCAGATCCAATGCCAAAACCCCCAAAACCAACACTTTCAATAAAATGGCCAGTTAAGGAAAAATCAAAATATGAAGATTTGACGGAAAAATATCTGGAGGCTTTTCAGAAGTTCGTTAAAGCTCGAAGAGATGGAAATAAAGATCTTGTTCAGGCGAAATATAAAGAATACTTCAGAGCTTATGGAAAATATCTTGCTTATCTGGAATATGGTTATCTGAACCCGGAATGTGCCAGTGAAACATTCAATCGTGCCGCGAGCAATAATGAAAAGCGTCCAAATAGCAAATTGACCAGAAAAGTAGTTGTTAAACCAAAAACGCACGGGCTTGTGCCTACCCCTGTATCTGATGTAGCAGAATAGCTTTCAGCGAATTAACCAAAAATTTTCTTCTTCGAACGCTGATTTTAAGAATTATTTGTTGACCTTTAACATACCATGTGCTATATTTCACAAATAATGTGAAAACCGTCGAATGTTTAAATAGCAAGTTTACAGTAGTTCGTAAGTCGAACCAGTTCAGCAAGCATGAAAACGCATTATCATAAGCAAAGCGGAGAGCACAAAGTGCTCGACTGCGGGTATTGATCAAGTCGAACTCGTTCGGCAAGCATGAAAACGCGTTATCATAGGCAAAGCGGAGAGCACAAAGTGCTCGACCGCGGGTAGTGATCAAGTCGAGCTCGTTCGGCAAGCATGAAAACGCGTTATCATAGGCAAAGCGGAGAGCACAAAGTGCTCGACCGCGGGTAGTGATCAAGTCGAGCTCGTTCGGCAAGCATGAAAACGCGTTATCATAGGCAAAGCGGAGAGCACAAAGTGCTCGACCGAGGGGAGTGAGCCAGTCGAACTTGTTCGACTGGCGAGAGGGGGCGCGTGCCCCCTCTCTAAAAAAGATGAATAAAATAGAAAAGATAGATGAAATTATCTGCAGAAACGAGGGAAGTCGATTTGCTGTTTTGAAATCGTTTCACGAAGTTCAGGAATTCCTCGGATATATTCCTGAGCCGGTTCTGTCGATGATTTGTGAAAAATACAATATCTCAAAACCCCAATTGAAGACAGATATGAGTTTCTATTCATATTTCTCTTCCCGCCCGAAAGCTAAAAATATTATTCGGTGTTGTACTGGGCTTTCATGTTCAATGAAAGATGCTGAGGATATTTTTGAATATGCAGTAAAAAAGATTGGTACTCCTGAAAAATCAGTTGTGTGGGCAGGAAATTTATCAGCCGAAAAAGTTTGCTGTCTTGGGAAGTGTCACGAAGGACCTTCAATCGAGTTGAATGGAAAAATTATAACCGGCATTGATAAAAGAAAACTGGAAATCATTCTCTCACAATATTCAAATGTCAGGAAAAGATAATTCAGCGAAGGCCTGCCGCGCAGTATGCCTGAAGATGATTTGCTCTGGTCCACCTCCGAAAATATGATTGCTGGTAGAATTGAACGAAATGTCAATATTGAATTATATTAAAGAGTACAATGCTTGTGATTTTTCTGACTATCGAAACAAAGGTGGTCTTGATGAGTCTTCCCGTAAAATAATTGACATTATAAAAAGTTCAAACCTGAAAGAGCGTGATAAAAGCTTATTTCCAACGGGTCTGAAACTCGATTTTTTTTCAAAAGTCTCTGACCCTGGAAAAATGGTACTTGTACTTGCGGATAATGTTGAACCTGGTTGTTTCAGGGACACATATCTATTACAAAATGCAATCTTTGCTGTTTTTGAAGCTGTCTTAGCAGTTCTGGAAGCAACTTCAGCGAAAGTAGCAGTATTTTTATTTAATCCGTGGCAGAAGGAAGTAGCAGAGTCTGTCAGATCTTCCCTGAATATATTGCTTTCTGACAGTGATTTTAATCAGAAAATGAAATTATCTGATATAGATTTTGAATTCATATTTTCTGGTGGATTATGTAATTTTGGCGATCCGGTACTGGCTGTTGATCAGATCTCAGGGCGTCAGGCAGTTGCCAGAAAAGGTTATTCTGCAAACTACATTTCTCCATCTGATAGAAGCCTTCTGGGTAAGCCGGTTCTCGTGATGAATCTTGATACGCTTATTCAGATTCCTTTAATTCTTCGAAAAGGACCTGAATGGTACAGAAGTCAGGGCGATCCTGAAAACCCTGGTACAAAAATTCTTTCAGTCAGCGGCGCTGTCAAAAGCCCTGGAATATATGAATTCTATTATGGTACAAATATTGAAGAAATTATTGCAAAATGTTCAGGAGAGATAGATTTTGAGAAAATCTCAGGTGTAATTCCGGCTGGTTACGGTTCTGGAATATTTCCAATAAAACATTGCAGTTCTCTGACTTCAAAGATTTTTGAAGGAAGCGGCGCATTGTACTTTTATTCTGAAAAAAATTGTCCAGTTGCAATTGCATCGAAAATTCTGAATTTTTTATCTGGCGAATCATGCGGATTCTGTATTCCATGCCGCGAAGGAACCAGGTATCTTGTTGATTTCTTTTCAAACTGCAATAAAAAACCGGTTTATGATGTACAATATAAATCTTATTCATATTCGATAAAACACATTTCAGAGATTGCTTCTCTGCTTAAAATGACTTCAAGGTGTGATACAGGCCGCAGAATTGCCCTTCTTGTAAACAGTCTGATCGAATATTTTCCGACTGAAATGGAAAAACATTTTCTTCGTCAGGAGTGCAGCGTAAAACAATGCTGGAAGTAACAATAGACGGCAATCACGTTCAGGTTTCGAAGGATCTCACGATTCTTGAAGCTGCACGACTATGCGGAATATCAATTCCGACTCTTTGCAGTTGCGGAAATGGAAATGTTTTTTCAGGATCGTCGTGCAGATTATGCATTGTTGAAATTGAAGGTGAAAACGTTTATTATCCAGCCTGTTCGACCAGAGTATGGGATGGTATGCTTGTCAGGACTTCCACGCCTGATATTCAAAATACGCGCAGAATGATACTTCAGTTGATTTTCTCTACCCATCAGTTGTCCTGTCCAACCTGTGCAGCATCAGATAAATGTGAGCTGATCAAATTGTCATCACAGACGGGGCTTAAAAATGCTTCGTTTTCTCTTCAGAAGAAAAAAACAGATATGCTTGAGGAGAATAATTCTGTTTTTATTAGAGATCCAGGAAAATGTGTTCTGTGCGGTCGATGTGTCTCTGTTTGCTCTGAATTGCAGAGCGTCGGATCTATAAGCTTGTCAGGGCGGGGCAAAGATTTTCGCGTGGAACCGGCGTTTCCGAATGTTTCGCCATGCACAGGCTGTGGTGAATGTTTTCGAGTTTGTCCAACTGGCGGAGTAATGATCAGAAATAATATTGATGAAATATGCAGGGTAATTCAAAAATCTTCAGAGACTCAAAAAATTGCCATTATTTCACCGCATTTTTCTCTGGATAACAAATTATATGATTTTTCAATTTCTTCGATTGTTTATGTGCTGCGCAGGCTTGGATTTAAAAAAGTTTATTCGTCTGAAACGGCTTCAAATATGGAAGCCTGGAACATTTTTCAGCATCTGAAAAGTATGATTCCAAAGTCCTCAGGGTTAATATTTTCTTCAGTCTGTCCGGCAGTTGTAAAATTTACAGAAAATTTTTTCCCTGAAATGCTGTCATTCTTTTCTTCTTTGAAATCTTCATCTGCACTTATGTCTGAAATAGTTAAAAATATGGATAAACCGAATTCCAAGTCAGTAAAACAGCCAGTAAAAGTTGTTTTCTCTTTTTCAAGTTGTTTTTCTGAGAGAATTGATAACAATCATTTATTTATTGATCATTTCATTTCAGATCAGGAATTTTGTACACTCCTCAGTCGCTTTGGAATTATATTAGATAAGAATTGCACTTCAGACTTTGATAATGCAGGAGGTAAAATTCCATCTTTGCACATTTCCCAGAAAATTGCGCTTCAGTTTAAACGGGAATCAGCATCTGTAGATACAAGAGCTTTGTTTGATAATAATTTTCTTGATAAATGCTGTAGCGGTGAAATGTTTTCCAGTGAAATATCTGTGAACGGCCAGAAAATAGTTTTTCACTTTTCTTCAGGGTTGAAAAATGTCAGAGAGGTTTTTAATCGCATTTCTGATTATCAGTCAGATGGAAGAATTCATGTATTTGAAATGTTTGGATGTTCTGGAGAAAGTTCCTGTCTTTTTGCCAGTTCCAGACGGCAGATAAAAAACGGCTTCAGTGAAACAACCTGTGCCGATTTTGGAGAGGTAAAAGATATGATTCAATTCTGCGATGGCAAACCTGATATAGACGAATGCTTTGTTCGAAAAGCTCCTGTCAGGAAAATTTTCTGCTGAAGAAATTGTTGCGAAAGAAGTATATTCAATAACTCGTGGTAATTGAAAAATTGCCGCTGGGGAGAAATAAGTTGAATGCCTGGAGTAAAAATGAAAACATCCAATATTGTTAACGAAACTGTTATTAACGATACAATCAAAAGAAATTCCGGAAATGATTTGCGGAAATTTGACGAAATCATACAGAAATCTTTGAAAATGAGCGGTATTTCATTTGAAGAAGTTGCTTTTCTGCTTAACGTTACTGACGAAAACCTTATAAATAAATTGACAGCAGCCGCTGTTAAGGTGAAAGAGGCGATATACGGAAAACGCATTGTACTATTTGCGCCGCTTTATACTTCAAGTTACTGCTCGAACGAATGCAAATACTGTGGTTTTAAAACGACTCTGGGTATTTCAAGAAAGCGCCTGACAAACGATGAGATAAAAAGAGATACTGAAGCACTTATTAATATGGGTCACAAACGCATTCTCATGGTCGCGGCTGAAGATCCACTTCTGAGCGCTTCAACCCTTGCAGGTCAGATTGAGACAATTTATTCAATAAAACATCTGAACGGGCAGATTCGAAGAGTGAATGTAAATGTTGCTCCGATGAGTGTCGAGGATTTCAGAATTCTTAAACGTGCTGGTATTGGAACATATCAATGTTTTCAGGAAACATATCATCGGGATACATATTCCGAAATGCATCTGCGCGGTTCAAAGAGCGATTATGACAACAGAATTCATGTCTTTGACCGTTGTATTGAAGCAGGAATAGACGATTTTGGCATGGGCTTTCTGTTTGGACTGTACGATGTGAAATTTGAGGTACTCGCTTTGCTTCAACATGTAAAGTTCCTTGAAGACAGATTCGGTATCGGGCCTCATACCATTTCTATTCCAAGGCTTGAATCTGCTGAAGGTTCTGATATTTCAAAAGTTTCACCGTTTCTTGTTAATGACACTGATTTTATTAAGATAACAGCAATTCTAAGACTTGCTGTTCCATATACAGGAATTATTCTTTCGACAAGAGAAAATCAGGTTATGCGCAATCGGCTTCTTGATGTCGGAGTTTCACAGCTTTCTGCAGGTTCGATTACTAATCCGGGCGGTTATTCTGAAGAGAAATCATCCAAAGTCAAAGAATTAGATGGCGCCCAGTTTGAAGTTCACGATCAGAGATCTCTTGATGAAATGATATACCACGCTTGTCTTTCAGGTTTTATTCCGAGTTTCTGCACAGGTTGTTACCGAAAAGGCAGAACTGGAGAAGTATTTCAGGATATGGCAAAGGAAAAGCACATTGGAAGTTATTGTTCAATGAATGCAATTCTTACTCTTCAGGAATATGTTGAAGACTATGCTTCACCTCAGACACGAAAAGCTGCTGAGAAGACTATTTCTGAGCAACTAAGCGTATTAGAAGAAAATGAGAATAAAAAAAGTCTTATTGAAAAGTTGTCGCGAATTAAATCAGGACAACGTGATTTGATGTACTGAGTAAATAAGGAAATACAAATGAATGCATTGCAAGCTGAAATTGCTGAAAGTATACTGAAAAAAGTCGGGCAGAGAATTCTTCCAGATTTGAGCGAATTTGAAACCATTTTTTCTGATTCTTTTTCCCGGTACAGAAATGAATTGCTGAAGATGGCTGATGAAACCAGAAGAAAGCATGTCGGAGACGATGTGTTTCTTCGTGGTTTGATTGAATTCAGTAATTATTGTTCATGTGCATGCAATTATTGTGGAATCTCCAGCTACAATAGAAAACTGAAACGTTTCAGAATGACTGCTGATGAAATATTGAATACGGTTAAATATGCTTATGAAATCGGTTTCAGATCATTTGTTCTGCAGGCCGGAGAAGACAAATTCTTCGACGAGAACACTTTATTAAGCATTATAGATCGCATTAAAAGCGGTTTTGATTGTGCTCTCTCTCTTTCAACAGGCGAATGGCCGGCTGAATCACTGCGGAAATTTAAAAATGCAGGTGCTGACCGATATCTTCTGCGAATTGAAACATCTGATCCTGTAATATTCGGTGAGCTGCATCCTGACTCGCGCTGGGAAGACAGGGATCATTGTCTCAAAGACATAAAAAACGCTGGTTTTCAAACAGGTTCAGGAATATTAATCGGTATTCCCGGGCAGAGTCATGCAGTGTTGTACTCTGATTTGAAATATCTTATTGATCTTGATCCGGAAATGATTGGAATAGGGCCGTTTATTCCGCATCCTGATACGCCGCTGGGAAATGAAAAAGGCGGTGACATTGAAACTACAATTACATTTCTTGCTCTGATAAGATTGTATCTTCCTGATTCTTACATTCCTGCAACTACCGCAATGGGAAGCATTCACCCGGAAGGTAGAAAAATGGCACTGATGGCAGGTGCAAATGTTCTCATGCCCAATGTTTCACCCGTTGAAAACCGCGCCAGTTACGAATTGTATCCGAATAAGATCTGCCTGAACGATAACGCATTAAAATGTACAAAATGCATAGAAGGGTGGGTTGGCGAAATCGGAAGAAAAGTCAACATGGGTTACGGTCATATTGTTAGAAACAGTTCGAGCGGGCGTGATAAATCACGCCCCTACGGGTAAGAATAACCCCTCATCGTTTTTAAAAGGTTTGACAAAGTAAGTTATTATAAGACACCATCGGATTTTATCACTATTCTCAATTATGTAATACAAATTGAGATTGTAGCAACATTGCTGAGCAAATAGAAAACACGATTTTCTCCCTGTTTTTCTCTGTGCCTCTGCGTGAGATATATCCTTTCTTCAGCAACGTTGTTACAGTGTCTATAAATTGAGAATAAGCGCTGAAAAGTGAAAGTCGGTTTTTCAAGAAGCCGGTTCGCTCTTTTTTACGGGAAATTTGTTAATAGTTTCAGTTATTTTGTTGAAAAAATCTACTCTGTTGATGGGTTTGTTGACGCAGCCATCCATGCCGGATTCAAGAAATTTTTTCTGCTCTTTTTCGAGAGTGTATGCTGAAAGCGCGAGTATTGGGGTATAATTTCCGTCGTTTCTTTCCTTTTCCAACGCTCTCATTCTTCGTGTTACTTCCATTCCATCGATGTCTGGAAGTTGAATATCCATCAAGATAAGGTCGAATTTTTCTGATTTGAATTTTTCAATGGCTTCAACTGCAGAACCAACTGCGGTAATAATATAATTAACTTTTTTAAGAAGAGAAACCACAAGAAGTCTGTTTGAAGCTTCGTCTTCGACGACAAGAATATGATTTTCAGAAGCATTTTCATTTATATGTGTTTGTTTTACCACAAAAGGTTCAATTACCTTGTTTGGCAGTTCAGCTTCAATATCCGGAATTCCTGCGGTTACAGTAAAGAAAAAGGTTGATCCTTTTCCTGCATCACTGGTAAACCAGATGTTTCCGCGCATTAACTCAATCAATCTTTTTACAATTGGCAGTCCCAGACCTGTTCCACCATATTTTTGAGCAGTAGAATCAGAGGCTTGTACAAAAGGAAGAAATATGCGTTCATGTTTTTCCTGAGGAATGCCTATTCCTGTGTCTTTGACCGAGAACCTGAGAGTTATCGTGTCACTCATTGAAGATGGCTGAGGAAGATTTTTCTCGATTCTGATTTCAATTGATCCTTCGTGTGTAAATTTCAGAGAATTTGAAAGAAGATTCATCAGAATCTGTTTAAGCCTGAGAGGGTCAGCAAAAATTTTTCCAGGTAAACCTTCTTCAATGCTCAACAACAGTTTGAGCCCTTTTCGCTCAGCTGTAGGAGCCATTGTCTGATATACTTCCCGCATTAAAGCTTCGGGTTCGATAACGGTTGGAAAAATTCTCATTTCCCCTGCTTCTATTTTTGAAAATTCGAGCAGCTCATTAATGAGATCCATGAGATCTTTTGATCTCTGGTTGATAATCTGAATGTAGCTTTTCTGAACTTTGTTCAGATCGGTTTCGAAAAGAAGCTCTGTGAAACCAATTATTGGATTTAATGGATTCCTGAGCTCGTGAATAATATTTGCAAGAAACCTGTCTTTGGTTCTGCTTGCAGCCTCTAATTCTGCTCTTGATTTGTTTATTGCTTCAAAAAGTTTTCTGTCTGTCAGATCAACAATTGAAAGCAGTATCTCTTCGCCTTTGAATTTCGATACTGGAAAAGTCTGCCATTGATATGCCACAATCTTCTGTCTGCCTGTTATTGTAAGAAGATTAGATTCCCCTTCGTAACCTTTGTTTTTTTCGGAAAAGGCAATAATAAATTCTTCAATTGCATTCCAGGAATCCATCGGAACAAGTTGAATCAGGTGGCTGGATATCTGAGAAATGCTTGCTGATTCAAAAAGTGACAGGGCGGCACGGTTAAGATTCGCAATTCGCAAACGTGAAAAAGCATGTTTTACAGCTTCAGGCTGTTCCTGAAAATATCTTTTCAGATCAGAAACTGAACTGGTTTTCAGTCCGTTAAGATACTCACGCAGTCTTGTACAGTCAATCTCAATTATTGATGCCGGTGCAGATTCAAAAAGCACCTGGAATTTTTCCTGCTCTTCCAGGAGTGCCTCCTGGGTTTTTCTCTTTTCATTTCTTACAGAGGCTTCGCGTAATTCACGTTCAACTGCCGGAATAAGTCTGGCGAGGTTTTCTTTGAGCACAACATCGTGGGCGCCTGCTTTCATTGCTTCAATGGCAGTTCCTTCACTTACGGTTCCGGAAACTAGAATAAATGGAATATCCAGAGCTTTATATTTCAGCAGAGCAAGCGCTTCCATGCCGCTGAAACCCGGAATGGAATAATCTGCAATTATGAAATCCCAGGATTTGTTTTCAAGAGCGTAAAGCAGAGATTCCCGGTTATCGACTCTTTCTGTCTCAAGTTTCCACTTGTTGGTTCTCTGGAATGTCATTGAGAGAAGAACTGCGTCGTCTTCGGAATCATCGACGATAAGCAATCTCAAAGGTTTTAATATATCAGACATATTTCATCACTGGATTATATTTTATTTCCAACCATTTTGATCTCATTTAGATGAATAATTTTTGAGAACTTTGAAAAACTCGTCTCTGTTAATTGGTTTTGCAAGGAAATCGTCCATTCCTGCCTTCATGAATCTGTCGCGGTCGAATTCGCTTGCATAAGCTGTCAGAGCAACAATCGGAGTGTGTCTGCCGTTGATTACATCAAGTTCGCGGATGCGCTTTGTTGCAGCAACTCCATCCATTTCCGGTAATTGAATGTCCATAAGTACAAGATCGTATCTCTCTGCTTCGATGCATTCAAGAGCTTTTTTTCCATCTTCAACATAATGAACATCATGATTATGTTTTTTCAGCAGCGACACTGCAAGATGGCGATTTGAAGGCTCATCTTCGACAACCAGTACTTTCAGAACTCGATCAGTACCAGAAGTTTTCTGAACAGTTTTATTGTCGAGATACGGAAAACTCTTCGAATCAGGCAAATCAAAACCCAGAACGATATTAAAAGTGCTTCCAACTCCAATTTCACTTTCGACAGTTATGTTTCCGTTCATTGATTCAACGAGCCTTCTTACTATCGCTAATCCAAGGCCGGTTCCGCCGAATTTTCGTGTAATTGAGTTGTCAACCTGCGAAAATGGAGAGAAAATCTGGTCAATTTTTTCTTTTGAGATTCCAATTCCTTTGTCTTTTACTGAAATATGCAGGTTTGTGAAATTTTTTCTTGTCACTTTCTGGGTGCTGTCTATTGTTACGTCTATTGAAATATCACCATTTTCGCTGAATTTAACAGCATTGGACAGCAAATTGTTAATTATCTGTTTTATATGAACCGGATCACCGATAAGTTTTGTTGGAACGTCGTTTTCCATCTTCCATTCAATTGAAAGGCCTTTTGCACTTGCGAAAGGATTAATTCTCTGTATGGAATCAACAATCAGTTGTTTCAGATCAAAAATTTCGGCTTTTAAGACTGAACTTGAAGACTCCATCTGAGAGAATTCAAGAAGGTCGTCGATTACAGCCAGAAGGTCATAGCTGCGCTTTTTAATTATTTCAAGATATTCGCGCTGATCGGAAGTCGGCTCCATTTCAAGCAGAAGTTCAGTGAAGCCGATAACCGGGTTAAGCGGAGTTCTCAGTTCGTGTGTCATATTTGCAAGGAACTGATCTTTTGCGCGGTTTGCAGATTCTGCGGCTTCTTTAGCTTTCAAAAGTTCTGTTTCCATAAGCTTTCTGTCGGTCAGATCAATAAAAGAAACGAGCACTCTTCCCAGAGTTTTTTCGAATCCGGAGAGGACACGAAGCTGGAAAGCAATGTTCTTTTTTTTCCCCTGGAGCGTGGTAATAGATTTTTCGCCCTGAAAAGACATGCATCCTTCGGCAAGTGAAATCATCTCTTCTGTTACCAACGCATTAGAAGTTGATTCAAAAATTCCGCTGAGTTTTTCAAAAAGATCTCTGAAATTACTGGCCTCAAAGAGTCTCAGGGAAGTAACATTTGTTCTCAATACACGAACTCTGGATATTGCTTCGTTGATTTCAGAAGGATTATCGCGAAAGTATTTTCTGAAGTCGGTTATTCCCTTTTCGTTTAATTGATTGAAGAAATCTTTAACAAGTGAACGATCTTCTTCCCAGAGAGATACCGGAGAGTTTTCAAATAACTCTCTGTAGCGCTTCTGCTCTTCTTTCAGTGCTTCTTCGGCGTGTTTTTTTTCCCGTCTGATTTTGACTTCCCTTATTTCTCTTTCGATGGCGGGAATAAGTCTGGTAAGTTTATTTTTGAGAATATAATCGTGAGCACCGGCACGCATCGCTTCAACAGCGGTTTCTTCGCCGATTACACCCGAAACAAGAATGAATGGAATATCAAATCTCTTGAGCTTGAGTATTGCAATTGCTTCAAGTCCGCTGAAATTCGGCATTGAAAAATCAGCAATTACAACATCCCAGGTATGTTTTTCGAGCGCAGAGATGTATTCTTCTCTTGTATCTACTCTTTCAAATAACATGGGTGAAAAACCGCCCTTTTCAAGGACGCGCTTAATAAGTATGGAATCGTCTTCGCAATCTTCAACCATTAAAACATTGAGCATTTCTTATTATCCTTTTGTGGAGGAATCAGATACCGGTGGCTCGTTCAAAAACAGCCAGTAAAGCCCGATTTGTTCTACAGCATAAATAAATTTGTCAAAATCGACCGGCTTGCGTATAAAGCTGTTTCCGCCGAGATTATAGCTGCTTAGTATATCCTGCTGTTCTGATGAAGTTGTCAGAATGATCACTGGTACTAATTTTGTCGCTTCATTTGCCCGAAGGTGCTTAAGTACTTCAAGTCCGTCAACTTTTGGAAGCTTGAGATCAAGTAGAATGATCGAAGGCAACTGTTTTACATCCCGGCCTTCAAATATGCCTTTTCCCGAGAAAAAATCGAGCGCTTCAGCTCCATCATGTGCTACGATAATATCGTATTCAATTTTTTTCTTCTTAAAAGCTCTTAAAGTCAGCATTTCATCGTCTGGATTATCTTCTACGAGCAAAATTATTTTTTTCGCCATCGGTTTTTTTTCTCCTGATACAAATTATTTGGGTAATGCAAGCGTTTAACTGATAAACAAAAAGAAACTGATTTTTAACTACGGAGTACACGGAATAACACAGATTTTTAAAGGGGAAAATAAAACCATTGTGCAGAATCAGTTAGCATACTCACACGACCTTATTCTTAATAATCTCTATTTTAATTTCCAAAATATAAACAGATTCAAACACTTATAACATAATAAAGCATTTATTCCTCAAAAGAAAGAAAAAAATATCATCTCAAAAATTCTCCAATCACAACCTTCCCAATCATTCCAACCCCCCACGAACCATCCATATCCAAATCGAATAATCATAAATCATAAATCAGAATCTAAAACCCTAAAAATCTGCGTAATCTGCGTAAAAAAATCCTGTCTTTTCTTTTCTTGTCTTGTCTTTTCTTTTCTTTTCTTTTCTCCTGGAATCGTCAAGCTTTAAAAATCTATCTGAAATCTTTCTTTTATGCAAGGGTAAAATAAAATGCCGCACCTTTTGAAGGGGTTCCCTCTGCCCAGACTCTTCCGCCGTGGCGGTTTATTATTCTCTGAACTGTCGCAAGACCCACGCCATTTCCTTCAAATTCGTTTATTCCATGCAATCTCTGAAATGTGCCGAACAATTTGCCGACATAAGCCATATCAAATCCAACACCATTGTCTTGTACAAAATAAATGCGTTCACCATCTTTTTCGATAATTCCAAATTCAATCAGCGCATTTTTCCTTCTCGAAGTAAATTTCCAGGAATTTTCCAGAAGATTTTCAATAACCACTCTAAGCAGATCCGGGTCGGCAAAGACTTTGATCGATGGCCTGATGATGAATTGAACGTCTCTTTCAGGCGATGCATCGCGAAGATAAGTGATTACCTCGTGAACAGTTTTGCTCAAATCGAAGTGCTTTTTTTCAAGACCGGCACGAGTTATTCGTGAGAGCTTCAAAAGATCGTCGATCAGTTGCCCCATCCTTTGGGTTCCGCTTCTGATGCGTCTCAGCAAATCTTTAGCTTCAGAAGGAAGATATTCCTCGAAATCTTCGACTAACGCAAGTGAAAGCCCGTCAATGCCGCGAAGAGGCGTTCTCAGGTCATGTGATACCGAATAACAGAAAGCTTCAAGTTCCCTGTTAATAGATTCAAGCTGTGCAGTTCTCTCAGCGACTTTAATTTCCAGTTGTTGATTAAGGTTTTTGGTCTGTTCTTCGAGAAGTTTTTTCTCAGTAATATCGTAAAACATTCCAAGAATTCCGAGATTTTTACCTGTATGATCAAATATTGGCGTTTTTGTTGTGTATACCCAGTATTCTTTTCCTTTTTCCACGTATTTTTCTTCAAGCACGCGCGTTTTCTTGCCGGACATAATTAATTTGTCATCAGAGCGGTATTTTTCAGCCAGTTCATGCGGATAGAAATCTAAGTCGGTCTTTCCGGTAATCTCTTCCGGAGTAATTCCGAGTACATTGGCATAGGCCCTATTGCATGAAATGTATACAGAATCAGGGTCTTTATAGAATATTTTCTGTTCAAGTTCGTCTACAAGAAGTTGATATTTGGTCTCGCTACTGTCGAGTTTTGCCTGCAGCTCTTCAGAAATATTTTCTTTCCTGGAAGTAAGAAAAAAATATGGAAGAAAAGAGTTTGCAATGTCATTAATTTGTTTTTCAAGGTCTTGAGGAATGTTGCAGAAAATCAGAAGCGCAGCAATTCCTGACCCATTCTTTTTAAATGGAAAATAGCCAATGGTATTTATCTGATTTTCCGAAAACATTTTTTGACAACAAGAATCTTTGTTTGAGATATTATCAGGAATGACATCAGTAAAAAGCTGTGAAGGATCGGTAATCAGGATCTTTTCGGTGTAACTATTAAATTTCTTGTACAATAGTTTACATGTATCTTCAACAAGGGCGACTTTATCCTTGTCTGAACAGGTTATATTCATTGTTTCAATTTTTACTAATGCTGTGATACTGGAGGGAATAAGACCAGATATGCCGCTCAGCAATTGCGGGATAAATTCATTCGAAGATTTTGAAAAATCTATCTTTGAGATTATTTCTGAAAATTCAGAAAGTGTAATTTCTTTCATTTTTCTTTCGCCTCAGGCAGGGATTATTTCTCAATAGTCAATAAGACTACCGTAAATTCTTTTCCTCCAAAGGATAAGATATCATTTACCTTAACTGGTGAAGGAGTGTTAATTTTTGTACCATTAATTTCTGTAATATTGCTCTCTGAAATTGGTATAAGTACAGGGTTTCCATCCAGAAGTCTAACACACGCATGATTTCTGCTTATTTCGCTTGCAGTCATGATGATACCGCTATTTTTTGCACGTCCAATAGTTATTTCCCGACTGGAACATTCATACTTTTTTCCCTGAGAATCAGCAATGATAATATGAATATTTGAGATACCCGACGGAGTGGAAACGATTCCGGATATTTTTTTTGTCTTAAAATCATTGGTATTTTCTTTTTGAATATTTTTCTGTGAATTTGTCTCCTGTTGATTTATTGCCATATCTTTTGTGATATCAGTTGGATTGATTTCTGGTGAGCTTTCAGGAATGTTTCTTGTAATATCTGTTGAAATATCTTTTTTTATAGTTTTACTATTGTCCAGTGGAATCTTCAGAACTTCATCCTGATTACCATGTTTTTCTGAAATTGTTTCAGATTTCAATTCAGGCTTAAGCTCAGAGTCAGGTATAGACTTAGACTCTGATTTTGATTCAGATTTGGTCTGAATGTCTTCATTTTCTTTGTTATGATCTGACAATCTTTTGTCATTTATTGCCTGGAAAGGACTTTTCATTGTTGAGTCATCTGCCGGAGGATGTTTTTTAACTGCTGTAATATCTGCTTCAGCAGGTTTTTTATCAGTTGCAGGATGCGAGAAATTTTTATTTATTGCAGACATTCCAGTTCTTATAGTCGAGCTTTTTTCTTCAGATTCATTTTCATCTTTCTTCTGAAAGATCGGTGGTTCTTCGATTTTTTCCTGTTTTACTGGTTTCTGTGGTTCAGAATTGGTTTTACTCTCATCGTTATCGTTAGCTTTTTTTGTAAGTTTGCCGAGTTTCTGAATTTCTTCATAATTCATATATAGTGAGCGGGTAGACATTAGATTAACATTCTTTTTCTGGGTTTTCCAGAAGAGCATTCCTATTATGAAAAAAACAATTGCTGCAATCAGAAGGTGAATATTGTACGAACCTTTTGATTCAGTTATGTGAAAATTTACTATTTTTGAAGCTATTCTTTTATTGTCAGAAAATAATAACAGACTTGTTTGCGTTTTGTCACCAAAATGCAGAAATTTCAGACCTGTGGTTTTTTGCTGTCCGTCGCTGTTAGATACTTCAATTTTATTTCCATCAGCTTGTACATCAGGCGAGGGTATTACTGCGCCAAGAAATTGAATCTGAGTTGCATCAAATTCTATGGTTACTTTTGTTTTTTCATCAGACTTGAATGCCACCTCCGCAACAAACATAGAACGCGGATCAGATGTGTCTGGCAATCGCAACTCTGCGGCCGAGAGAGAAACAGAGCACAAAATGCTCAATAATATTGTACAAAAAAGTAAATTTAACGAAACTATGTTACTCAATCTATTTTTCTGATATTCTGTTCTTGCCAAGTTTTTTACCCCATTTTTATGGTTTTCTGCTTCCGTGAATTTCCGTGTAATTCCGTGGTTAAAAAAGGTCTCTTCATCTTGCGTATTATGGTTCCCAGCCAGGAAACCAGGCTTTTAGCTCTTCGACGCTTGCTTTGTGGGCTCTGCTTCCGCCGAAAATGCTTCGGATAAAGTTTCTTTTTCCCCTTTTCATGGTATTCTTTTCGATTGATTTTGCCAGAAGTGCCGGTTGATTCCATTTTCCTGAAACTGAAATATCCACGAAAGGAATTCCAGTTTTCTGATCCTGAATGACTTTGGAAAATTTTCCAAGTTTTTTTCCGAGCTTTGTTTTTCTCAAGGGCTGTGGATTAAGAAATATTTTTCCATGCAGATCAAGCTGTTGCGGATCAAAAGCACTTTCACCTAATTCAATTCTGAGGTCTGGTCCGGCAAAGAGAGCGTCTGCAACTCTTAAGCGTCCCTTTTCAGCTATATCGCCCTCTGAAGACAGAAAGAAGTTCAGTTCGCCCGTTTTAAATTCCGGGTCTTCAAGGAAATCCAGGCCTATTTTATCTATCATTGCTTTGTCAAGAGGCATTTTCTCTATTCCGAGGTTCTTGCATTCAAGATTGATTTCAAGATCTTTTTTTCCGCCTTTTTCTGTAACAGCCTTGAATTTTCCGCCTAATACACCTCTGACCTTTGCTTCATCATTTTGAGAAAATGATTTCAGATCAATGGAATCAAACATTCCCGTGATAGAGAATTCTTCAGGAAAGCCATTTTTGATTTTTCCGGTTGCATTTGAAAACTGAATTTTTCCGTTTAATAATCCAACTTCCGAATTTGAAAAATTCGCTTTTCCGCTGAACGGGTCGAAGAACAATTTGATAGATGATTTCCCGATTGGAATCTGATAACTGTTTCCATCGGAACTGTAGTTCACAAGAAAATCTCCGCCCTGTAAGCCGAACGACAATTCAGGTTTATCGATGGTTCCCACTGCTTTCATTTCACCGCTCAGGCTGCCATTTCCGCCAAAGGTAACTTTTGGCAGTTTCAAACCGCTCAAAAGAGCCATCATATCCTGTGGAAAAACGTTGCTGGTCGCGGCTTCGACAGAAAAAGAACATTGTCCCAGCGGATCAAAGACTTTGCCGTAAGGAATCGAAAGAGAAGCTTTTCTGAACTTTGAGGTGAAATTCTTTATTTCAATGAAGGGTTTACCTTTTTCAGAATTTTGTGACAGAATGACTTTTCCATTAATGCCTTCAATTAAGTCGGGAATGCTTGTATAGCCCATTTTGCCATTGATCAGTTCAACTTCTCCGGTTGCGGAATATCGGTTTTTCTGTCCGCTTAATTTTAAACTTCCCTTCATTTTTCCATCGACATCTTTAAAACATTTGAGCTTTTCAGCGGAAATAAGCTTCTGTTCAAGTTCAGATTTTAGTTTTGCGACAGATAAACCATCTAAGGTCAAATTCATGCCGTTAAGGTTTGTGATGTACGAATTTCCAGATTTGTCCATCCTTGCCTGGCCTGATAATGAGACAACTGCATCAAGGATTTTGCCTGTAATTGATTCAGATTCAATCTGAAAAGATTGTTTCTCTTTTCCGCTGAAAGCGATGCTTCCTGAAATATCGTCGAGAGAAAGAGGATATTTCCCTTTTGATGGCGAAGTCAGCGGAACTGTCAGCTTCAATTTAGAAATGGAAATTTTTCCATCAGCGGCAATTCCACCCTGTGGACCTTTGGCTGAAACATTAGCTTTGAAAGGTCCGGAAAGGTCGAAAGGCAGGTTAATTTTTGCAATATTTACGGCTTGTTTCGCAGTTCTTCCTATGTCAGTTGATTTAATTTCGGCTTTCAGACTGTTAAGATAACCGGTTTTTGGTGAATAATCAGTTTTCAGATCAATTGAATTTCCAAGAACTGCACCAGATGCTGATAAATTTATGCTCTGCGCTTTCGCTGACTTTTCCCGGCCATAAGAAATCGCGCAGTTGAACTTTTCAAGGGGCAGCTCAAGAGTTTTGTATTTTAACATGCCAGATGATACTGAAATCTGACTGGAGTATTTTCCTTCGAGGTCTGTTGCAAGTGAAAGGCTGAATGGAAACACCGCTTCAGCATCAACAGCATTGATCTGAATTTTTTCTGAAGAGGCTTTCCCTTCGAGATTCGGTCTGTTCAGAGTTCCTTTCCCTTTGAGTGAAATATTATACTCGCCTTTTGCCGAAAAATTATACTTTTGGATAACACTTCTAATTTGATCAAATTCTGACAGACTGTCAAGAACTTTTTGTATGTTTTTTCCTCTGGATTGAATGGCAAGACTTTTGATGTTTTTTCCTGAAATATCAACAGATGCCGATGCAGAGACAGGAATTCCAAAAAAATCGCATGAAATGTCTGTTGTCAGATCGTGTATTTTTGTACCTGGTCTGAAAAGTTGTCCGGATGTATCAGCATGTGCGCTGAGAGCGCTTATGAGCCAGGTTTTTTTCTTCTGCTTGAGCTTAATGTAATCAGCGGACAGGCTTATTTTATTTACAGAATTTTTCGAATCAAAAATGGCTTCCAGAAGCTTTTTACCTTTGATGTGTATTGAATCGAATGCCAGAGGCTTTTTCAAGCCTAGAGTGTTCTGAATTTTGCTTTGAGAAACAGAAAAATCTTTTGATCCCGGGAGTTCGCCAGTGAGTAAGAGTTTGTATTCATCAAGAGTTTTATTTAATCTGTTGAATGAAAGTGAGCCGTCGATTAAAAAGTTCAATTCGGCGAACTTCATAATGATATTTTTTATTTCCATTGTTCCGCTTGCAAGTGATGCCTGACCGTTCAGAAAGAGCGAATCAGCTCTGGATTTTTTATTTACAAGCATTGTATTTTCGAAAAATATTGTAGCCGTGGCATTCTCAATATTTCTGAAGCTTTCAAAATATCCGCTGACCGCGAGAGGGCCCATTATATCAACCTCTTCAAGCCACCTCTGTATTTTCTCTGCTTTTTCAACCGGAATTATCTTCATGGGAAGCAAAGTTGAGAATGCCTTATCTGGAAGCAATTTCATCTGTATGTTGAAATCTCTGATTTGTTGAATTTTCTTTTGTACTGGATGAACAAAAGAGAAGTTGAGATTGCCAGTATCACGTTCCAGTGAGGCGTTGAGTCTTCTGCTTGCTGAGTCGATTTTACTGCTTTTCATTGAAAACCGTATTTTTTCACCAGATAAATCTGTTTCGAAAAGCGATTCAGGGTTGTCAAAGTCTGTGAAATTAATGTTCCCAGAGGCATTGGCTGTGAGCGATGCCATTCTAGCTGAAATGTCAGTAAATTTGAATATTTTATCCTTCAGAGTGCCGTTTGCACGTATATCTGAGATATTAACTGTTTCTGAGATATTTACTGAGGCAGAAGAAAGTGACGCAGAAATTTTTGAATCAAGGATCGACTGTTGTGGGTTATCAGCAGAAGATTCAAGGAAAAATCTTCCGTGGACATGGCTTCCTTGCGGGAGCAGATTGTTAATAATTTCAAAATCATCCAGTTTTATTTTTCCATTAAAACCTGTAACTCTTGTGAAAAGATTTTCTGCTCTCATTTTCCAGAAAAAGTTCAGATTCAGATTATCTTTTTTTCGTCCATCAAAGATCTGGATGAATTTATTGTTTTCATCTCGATTCTGGATGGAAAAAATATAGTTTTTGGAAAGGATATCTGCGATCAGACTTATGTCTCCTGACTTTTTAAGTCTGCTTATCTGAATTGTGGCGAAGCGTGGTTTATCTGGAGCGCTTACTTGAAGAATATGGTCTGTAAATTCAATTTTTGGAAACTTTCTCAGATGAAGATCTATCCCGGAAATTTGCCAAGTTGATGTGGGAATTTTTAAAATTCCTGTCAGAATTTTTTCAGGAATAATTTCACCGGGTTTTGGCGCAATAATTGACAGCTGTTTTATTTCAATATTTTGCAGATATGAATCTGCGAGCTCTTCCGGACGGATTTTCTCTCTCTTTTCTGTTGATTGTTCTTTTGGTTTTTCAGAAACATGTTCATCAGAAAAGTCCCAGACATATCTTCCTGATTGATCTTTTGTCAGTGATATTGCCGGATCAGTTATTTTCAATTCCTGCAGAATCAATTTTCCGAAGAATACATCTTTCAGCGAATAGTTAAGTGTAATTCTGCGGGCGGTTAAAAATACGCCGCCTTCTTTAAACAGAGGATTTCTCAGAGAAACGTCCGAAAGGTCGATTCCTTCCATCAGGCTTCCTGACTTTGAATAGCTTACGACGGCTTTTTCCCTGGTTATCCTTTTAAGAAGTGTGTCGATAAAAGGTCCTTCTATAAGTTCATTATTCAGGCGATAGAACTGAAAAAGGAAGTTGGCACCGAGAATGAATGCAATGATCGCCGCAACTGCAAATAAGTTGCGCAGTAATCGTCTCAGCAGGCGAACATATTTTCGGCCAGATTCGTGTTCCAGTCTTCGTTTTTCAATTTCCAGCTGAATGGTATTTATTTGATTTTCATTTTGATCATTATTTTTCATAAATAATATTTTATCATAAAATTATAATAACTTGACGAAGAACTTTCATTATCGTAAATTATGCCAATGATTCAAAAAGATCAGATTGTCGGAAGACATTATAAAATAATAAGCAAACTTGGCGCTGGTGGTATGGGTCAGGTCTTTAAAGCACTTGACGAGAATCTCGGGCGCGAGGTAGCTATTAAATTTCTCGCTTATGATGCTGCCGAAGATGAAGATCTGAAGAGTCGTTTCCTCAATGAAGGAAAAATTCTTGCTACGATACACCATCCGGCTGTAATCACAATTTTTTCATCTGAAATTGATGAATCACTGAAACTTCCATTTCTGGTAATGGAACTGGTTGACGGACAGAGTCTTGATAAATTCAAAGATGATCTGAGAAAAGATATCGAGAACCTTCTTGAAAAGATGATCACTCTTTTTGAAGGTATCCATTCCTGTCACAACAAAGGCATTATTCACCGCGATATTAAACCAGCAAACATTCTTGTAAACCGTGAAGGTCGACTGAAAATTGTCGATTTCGGTATTGCCAAAGCCGGGCCGAAAAAAGTTACAAGAACCGGCATTGCAATGGGAACTCCGCATTACATGTCCCCGGAGCAATGTCAGGGTAAAAGTGATATTTCATCGGCTTCAGATGTATATTCAATCGGTGTTCTTTTCTGGGAATTTTTGACTGGCGGTTTGCCTTTTGATGTCGAAAAAGGTGCAGATGATCCGTCTCTGTCAATAGCAATCAAGCATATTACTGAGCCACCTCCGCTTGATCTTCTTGATAAAGAAGAGAATGCAAAGCCTTTCAAAGAACTGCTCAGGAAGATGCTTTCGAAAAAGCCGCTTGAGCGTCCTTCTATCCCTGATATTCTTGAAATTCTCAAGAGAGAACTGGCTGCGAAAAAGAAATCCGGTGAGCCGTCTTCGGTCGATGATGAGAATCTCATCGGAGATATCTACAGAATTGAAAGTGTAATCGGTGAAGGCGGCATGGGAAAAGTCTTTCGTGCTACCGATACAAGTTTGAATCGTATTGTTGCAATTAAAACACTTCATGATGAATGTCTTAAAGATGATTCCCTCGTTGAAAGATTTATCCGTGAAGGACAATTGCTTGCGACTGTCGGGCATCCGAATGTTGTAAATATTTATGCTTCTTCGAAAGAGCGTAAGTCGAACAAGCCGTTCCTGGTTATGGAATACATTGATGGAGCGCCGCTTTCAAAACTCAAATCATCTCTGTTGAATGATAAACTTAGAATTCTTCCAATCATGCTTCAGGTTTTCGAAGGAATTCAGGCTTGTCATGAAAAGGGCATAATTCATCGTGATCTGAAACCAAGTAACATAATGGTTACGCGAAACGGGCTGGTCAAGCTGTTTGATTTCGGAATTGCCCGGACTGCCAAGTCTACCACCAAAACCGGAATGACTCTTGGGACACCGCATTACATGTCGCCCGAACAATGTATGGGCGCCAAAGAACTCACCGCCAAATCAGATGTATATTCTGCAGGAATTATTTTCTGGGAACTTATTTACGGTTCACCGCCGTATGACGCGCAGAAAGGCGAAAATCCGGAAATTGCAATTGCAATGAAGCATGTTCAGGCCACGCTTCCGATGGTTGCATTGCCTGACAATGAAATTATTGCCGGACTGATTCCACTTGTTAAAAGAATGCTTGATAAAGACCCTGAAGCCAGGCCGACAATTCAGGAACTTATTTCAGCTCTTGATTCCATTGCCGTGAATGATGCCGTTGACAGTGATACAACAAAATCAATGCGTCGGCGAAAATACAGTCAGAAATATGCCAGCATAAGCCAAATCTTTGATGTTGCTGATGCTGAACAGAAACAAACATCCGGAGGGAAATGGCTTGCGGTTGCAACAGTTGTTGCACTCTGCGGTGGAATTGGATACTACCATTTCTCGGGAAAGAGTACGATTAATATTCCTCCGGTTCCAACCTTGCCAAACACTGGTACTTCCACTTCCAAAATTGCATCAGATACAACTTTAACTCACGTTGAAACCGATACAGATATTTCATCTCCTTCAGTGCCTGCTGTTATTTCAAGTGAAGCTGTTGATTTAAAACAGAAAGAAGAAGAGCTGAAAAAGCAGAAGGAACTTGAAGCCCAGAGAGAGCTTGAGAAACAGAAAGAATTGGAAAAACAGAGAGAAATTGAGAGGCAAAAAGAACTTGATAGACAAAATGAACTCGAAAAGCAGAAAGAGCTTGAAAAGAAGATAGAGATTGAGAAACAGAAAGAAGCTGAACTTCAAAAAGAAAAAGATCGTGTTGAACTTGAAAAGAAGCAGAAATCTGAAAAGATAGCATCTATTTGTACAAATATCGAAACAGAAATAGCAAAAGGTGCAGCATTAGCAGATTCAAATGCATTAAAAACCTTTCTTGCTGAGTTAAAGACTCTTGAGGCTAATGATAAAGTATTGACTTTTTCAGAGAAATTAGAGAAGTTCTTTTTGTCTGCAGCAGATAGCCAGTTTTTGACCAATAAGCAAGCCGGACTCAGCATTTTGTACAAAGCAAAGGAAGTGTTGCCTGAAAGCACCAAAATTTCTGTAGAAATTGCAGCTTTCGAAACCACAATTAATAAAGAAAAATCTCAACAGGAAAAATCTGAAAAGATTGCTTCTGCATCTGCAAATATCGAAGCAGAAATAGCAAAAGGAGCAGCATTAGCAGATTCAAATGCATTAAAATCTTTTCTTGCTGAATTAAAGACTCTTGATGCAACTGACAAGATAACAGTGTTATCCGGGAAAATTGAAAAAATGTTTTTGTCTGAAGCTGAAAGTCAGTTTTCGATTAATCAGGAATCAGGTTTGAATATTTTGAACAAGGCAAAGGACGTTTTACCTGAAAACAGTAAGATTTCAGCGAAAATATTGTCTTTCGAAAAACAGATTAAGGAAAAGAAATCAAAAATCGATAATGCTCTTAAAACGCTTGACGACAAGATTTCACAGACACAAACACAGATAGATCCTGGTTCAGTTGTCAATGAAATAAAAAAAATCGCGAAAGATTTATCCCTTCCGGATGTTGAGAAGCAGAAGTTGTCTGTTCTTTATGATAAATATCACTCTGCAGCAATGAATTTAAAAGATAAGAATCTGCTGGAATCCCTTAAGGAATCTGAAAAAGTTTTAAATTTTTGTAAGAAAATTGCTACTGCAACTCCTGAACTGGAAGCTGAAATCAAGGAAGTCAAAGAGAAAATTGCCTCTCTTACTCCTGTTATAGACCCAAATAAGCCAGACCCTGAACAGAAGAAAAAATTGCTTGATTCAGCAAAAAAACTTTTGCCGAAAAAAGGTATGTTGAAAGAAAAAAATCTGGCCGAACTGGCTAAATTGTTCATTCAGCTTGAAGGGATTGGCGAGGCAGCAGCAGCAAACGAAATCAGAAAACAGGTTGTCGAAAAAATCCTATTGTCAGCTGATACTGTGTCAGAAATTTCCTCAAAATTACCTCTTTTTAACAAGGCTTTGGCAATTTATCCTGAAAAATCTCCTGAAAGAGTTGAACTTAATCAGCGACTTGAAGAGAAAAAAGCTGCTCTGAAAAAGACTTTTATTGAATCACTTGACAAACGAGTTTCAGGTTTTGTACCATCTGAAAAACCACCAAAAGAGCTTGCTGCAAACCTGAAGGACCTGCTCGGCATCGAAGAGAAGGAAAAGCATGATGAAATGCTCAAAGCCATTCGTGGCAAGTATGTTGAAAAAGCAAAGGAATTGGGAAAACAATCTCCGGAAAAGGGCATAGCATGCCTTGATTCACTGATTACTTCTTTTCAGGAAATGAAAAAAGATCAGGGAATTATTGATCTGAAAAAATCTTTTGAAGAGAAAATCAAACAAACTCAAGCCGATATATCTTCTATAACAGAGCCTCTGCCTTCACCCGATTCTTCAGTAAATGAAATTGCAGAAAAACTTGAATCACTTGTTTCTCCGGAAAAAGTTGAGAAAAACTATAAGCAGATTGCAGAATTAATTGCTGAACTCGAAAAAAAGAAGGATACTGTAAAAGCATCTGAATTCAAAAAGAAGGCGTCTGAGCTGCTTTCTGATATTGCCGATGAGTATGCCTCGAATAAAGCTTATGGAGATGCTGAAAAATTATTTAATTTTGCATTAGTTGTTGATGCAGCTTCTTCTCGGGCCATTACGGGTTTGAAGACTGTGAAATCGCTTATTGCTCCGACTCCTGAACCTGTTGCACCGACGCCCCAGCCAGAGCCGCCGAAACCTCAGCCAGAGCCACCGAAGCCTCCGAAACCTGATGATGGAATTATATTCGTTGGTCCTGGCGGTGAGTCAGATATTTCAGCAGCAATCGCAAAAGCTCAGGCTGGTGCAGTTATAAAGATAAAGCCAGGAGTTTATAAGGGTAAGCTTTCGATTTCAAAAGCTGTCACACTTCAGGGCGAAGGCGATAAGGCTTCAATCGTAATTGAAGCCTCAGACGGAGCGCCTTTGACTCTTTCCGGAAGCGCGAATGTTTCTAATCTGAAAATAAAATATTCGGGAAAAAGCTCATTAAGCGCAGTTGAGATCAGTGGCGGTTCGCCTTCACTGAAAAGCTGCATTATCGAGAGTTCCAGTGACGCAAAGGGGCCCGACTGGCCTGGAGTAGTAGAAGTTTCAGCAGGAAGCCCTGCGATAACCGGAAACACCATTTCTTCCTCGAAAGGCATGGGAATAGCTGTAAAGGGCGGTAGTCCCAAAATTTCCGGTAATAATATTCAAAGTCAGGGAGTATACGGAATTTGGTTTACTTCTGGCGGTTCAGGAACTGCAGAAGGAAATACGATTACCGGAGCAACAAGATCGGGAATTGGAATAAAGGATGGTTCTTCACCGACGATCCGGGGAAACACAGTTAAAGCAAGCGGAGAAAACGGTATTCTGGTTTATCAGCAGGGCAGGGGAGTTCTTTCGAACAACATACTTGTTAATAACAGCTGGTCAGGAATTATGGCGATGCAGGGCGGTACTCCGTCTCAAATTAGCGGAAATACGATTTCAAAAAATGGCAGACATGGTGTTCATGCCACTGACAACGGTAGTGTTGCGATAGTTTCAGGAGATAACACTATCGATGGAAACAAAGGTAAACCACTTTGCGCTGAAAATGGCGGCAAAGTAGAAAATAAATAATCTTTTTCAGGAGATAATATGAAAAAGTTTTTATCAATTTTTTTGATTTTTGCTCTCTCTGGCTGCGCAGATATCGCAGAGGCCAAGGCTAAAAAGAAGGCTGGCTCAAAAAAAGCGGCTTCTTCAAAGAAAGCCGTAAATTCTAATAAAGAACCTCTGCCGGACGAAGTTGATTCGTCAAATGCCAAAGGCGCCGCAGCAACGAGAGTTCCTGAGAATGTTCTGCATGAATTTCAGCGTTCAATTTCATTCGATCCTCATCCATTGACAATCCAACCCATGGACAAGCCTCTTGTTGTTAAAGGAGCCAAGGTAGATTATCAGATTGAATTTATTGAAAAGTGGAAAACTGATGGAAAAAATCCATCTTTGAAGGAAATAGGTTTTAACATTATTGTTAGTCAGAATGGAAATCCTGTTTCTATAAATGTTCCCTCAATTGAAGTAAAAAAATCAATGGAAAAGGGCGAGTACCTTGGTGGAGCAAAGTTTGGAGATGTCTCTGTCCAGCTTTTCCTGGATGACCTTCAGAGAACAGGAAAAGATATTGTTTCTTTGACAGTAGCCGGAAAGCTTACATCTCCGCTTTCTGCAGCAGGAACTTCAGAAACTTCAGAAGTATCAGCAGCCGATGCCGGGAATGTTGAAGGAGCAGATGAAAAGACCTCTGCATCTGGAATAACTCTCGCCAAAAAATTTATGGACAAGGCAGACGGTCTTGTAAATAATAAAGCAGCTCAAATTGCACTTTTAACACGTGCATTATCAGCGCTGGGCGAAAATCCGGCTGGTGAAGCCCTTAAATTGGCAGATATTATTCGTGCAAAATTGAGTTTGCTGAATTCAGAACCAGCAGGAAAAATGCCATCAGAAGCTAAAGTTGGTAATGAAACAAAATCAATAGTTGCAAAGAAAACAGATGTTACTTCTGAAAAAGATTCACCAGCAAAACCGATTTTCGAAGAAGCAAAAAAGAATTTTGCAATCGACAATCAGGTTGAAGGAAGAAATCTTCTCAGACAGGCAGTTGAAAAAGACCCGAAATTCTGGCCCGCCTGGAAAATGCTTGGCGAAAATGCTCTCTCAAACTCAAAATATACAAAAGCAAAAGAGGCTTTCGAATCTGCTCTTCAGCACAAATCAGACGACCTGGATTCAGCAGTGGGTTATTTTAAAGCATGCTATTACGGTGGCGAATCCGAAATCGGACTAGAAAAACTCCGTCAGGTTTCACGAACCATTACAGCGAGCCCCAGAGGCAAGATTGAACTGGCAAAAGCATATTTTCAGGCCGGAGATTTTGTTGCATGTGAAGAAGAATGTCTCGATATAATCAGCAAGTTTAACAGTCCAAAAGAAGCTTCTGATCTTCTTGTTAAAACCAGACAAAAAACACGCTGATAAAAAAGCATTGCTGCTGAAGTAACAGCATTTTTCTGTGTGCGCAGAACCGCTTGTGCTATTCATTTTGCGGCGGTTTTTGCAATCGCGGAAAGGACTTATTTGTTGTTTTGGACGATCGTGTCATCCAGAAACTGAGCGGTAATTATTTCTACTCTTAGGGGCGCAATGAATTGCGCCCCTACATGCGTATTAAATACTTACGAACGCACAAGTTCAATATAATCATCCGTTTTTGCTGTTGCATTGTACAAGTAAAAGATTGTTGTGTGAGTATGTTAACTGATTATGTACAATGATTTTATTTTCTCCTTTTAAAAATCCGTGTTATTCCGTGTATTCCGTGGTTAAAAATCAGTTTCGACTACCTGATGCCTGACCAGAATTGAAATCACTCTGTTTGTGGAAAATATCATTTTGCATCTTTCTTTTGTTTGTGGTATTTTATGACCCACAATTGACTGTGGTACATGGGGTGGAGGAATAGTATTATTGAGTAAGCTTTTATCTGGAAGCCATCTTCTGATGAAGATTCTGGCTTTTTATGGTTTTTTTATGGTTTTTCTGAACCCATTTTTTCAGACAGAAAATTGGTTTCAGTCTTCCAGTACATTTTTAATTGTTCCGTCAGCAGTTGTTTACTTTGTATATATTTTCTTTTCTTTTTTTGCTTCGCTGACATATCTGGGTTTTCTTAAAGACTGCTTTTTCGATCTCATTCTGTACTTACCCCTTATGATACTTACCTATGGAACAGTTCACCCTGCCCAGGTGATATTGCTCAGGGAAGCTACTGTATTTTTCAGATCATATATTGAAAAAAACACCCTGGCACATCTCGCAAATGCAATGACAGAACGCCCGTCAAGATTGATTGCCCTGGGTTTTCTCGGTGTTATTCTTCTTGGTACTCTTCTGCTTCTATTACCTGTATCCATGACTTCCTCATCTAAACCTTCTTTCATAACGGCTTTGTTTACATCTACTTCAGCCGTTTGTGTGACAGGGTTGAATGTCATAGACCCCGGTACTTATTATACTTTTTTTGGACAATTAGTTATTGTTGCTTTGATTCAGGTTGGTGGAATCGGGATAATGGCACTTTCGGCTGGTGTAATGATAATACTCGGAAGAAAGTTTGCAATCGGACAAAAAAGTCTATTTCAGAATGCACTCGATGTTTCTGATGCAGAAAGCATGTTTGAAAGTTTGCGTGCTATTTTTTTCTGGACTTTTGCCATAGAACTTACCGGTGCAACGATCCTTGCTTACAGATTTTTTGTTCTGCTGAATTGTGGTTTAGCGAGAGCGGTATATCTGGGCTTTTTTCATTCTGTTTCAGCTTTCTGCAATGCAGGTTTTGCTCTTTTTCCGGATAACCTGATGTCTTTTGCGAAAGATCCGGTTGTCAATCTTACAATTATGTCTCTGATAATATGTGGCGGATTAGGTTTCACGGTAATTCCTGTTTTTCCGGCATTGTTAAGAGGAAAAAGAAAAGCTGCTCCGGATATTCATTTTAATCTGGTAGTTATTACAACTATCTGCTTAATTCTTGTTGGCGGTTTAGGTATATTCATTCTCGAAATAAATGGTACTGCAATGTCAGGTCTGAGTCTTTCAGAAAAGCTGATGGCTTCCTTTTTTAAGTCGGTTACAGCCAGAACAGCCGGTTTTAATACGATAGACGCAGGTTTAATGAAACCAGCATCACTTTTTCTGATAATAATATTGATGTTTATCGGAGCTTCTCCGGGTTCAACAGGAGGCGGCATAAAAACTACCACTTTTGCTGCAATGGTATTAACTTTTATTGCGCAGCTCAAAAGTGAAAATGAAGTTCATGTTTTTGGAAGAAGCCTTTCAAGAGATACGGTCCTGAAAGCATTTTTGATTACAGGTATTTCTGGATGTCTGGTTGCTGGTTTTACTCTATGTCTTCTCGTTATTGAAGATAAGCCTATGATTTCAATTCTTTTCGAAGTTGTTTCGGCATTTGCTACCGTTGGACTTTCGACAGGTATAACATCTTCACTTCAGCCGGCAAGTCAGTTATTTCTTATTCTGTTAATGTATATTGGAAGAATTGGCCCTCTCACGTGGGCTCTTTCATTTATTAATACTTCACAGCAGGGCGAAGTATGTTACCCGGCCGGAAGAATATTAATAGGTTAAGCAAAAATTCAGTTTTTCTGAGGAACTATTATGGAATATGCAGTGTTAGGTTTAGGGCGGTTTGGGTCTAAATTAGCTCAGGCACTATTTGCCAGGGGAGGAGATGTAATAGCAGTAGACAGTGACAAAGATGCAGTCGAAAGACTGAAAGAACATGTTTCACATATTGCTATTGCTGATTGTACTGATGAACTGGCGCTTCGCAACCTCGGTATTCAGGATGTTGATGTTGCAGTAGTTGCAATTGGAGAAAAAATTGAAATCAGCATTCTCACAACGGCGATCCTGAGAAGACTTGGCGTTCACAGAATTATGTCACGTGCTGTTACAAAAATGCAGGCACAGATTTTGACGGAAGTTGGCGCCCATGAGGTCTTTATTCTCGAAGAAAGTATGGGTGAACAAATTGCCAAAAAACTTATTGCTCCGCATATTCATGAAAATATTACACTTTCATCGGGACATTCACTTGTTGAAATGACTCCGAGACAGGATTTTATCGGCAAAACTCTTAAGGAACTGAATTTGCGCGCGGCATACGGAGTAAACGTGATTGCAGTCAAACGGAAAATTCCCGATATAAGCGAAAATGGTGAAAATACAACAAGAATTGAATTGAACGATCTGCCCTCTCCTGATCAAAAAATCCGACAAGATGACATTCTTGTTCTTGTTGGATCAAATCAGCGAATTGAAGATCTTTCAAAAGTTATTGAACAGGAGAACCATCTATGATGAGGCTTTCGATGTCTCTCCGATATAAGATCGGTACGGCATTTTCAATTATTGCCATCATTTTTATAGGTTTTCTTTCAGTTTATCAGATACACGCTCTCAACAGTGATTTTCATAATACCCTGAAAAACAGTATAGAAATCTTTTCAAAAACTGAAGATATTTATCGAAGCGTTGAAAAGAAGTTTTCTACAGATGATAACATCGAACTTTCTGTAGCGGAAATTGCCTCTGTTTCAGAGTTTCTCAATGAATTAAAAAATGTAACTCCAGAATTATTGAACAAAATTGATACTAAAATTGCGTCAGAAATAACAGACTGTTTAAAAAAAATTCAAATATATTCCAAACGGCCTGCCTTTGAAAAAAGCACTTACTTTCTTGACTTTGAAAAATCTTTCAATTCCCTTATTAACGATTTGAGGGAATCAAGGGTAAATGTTTTGACTGAGCACAAAAGCAGCATTGATGCAATAAATAGAACTGCTCAGGGCAGAATAGCTGTTATTGCAATGCTTACCGTAATTATCGGATTGATAATGTCGTTTTTCTTTTCCCAGAGAATAAAATTGCCTGTAAGACGATTGAAGGAAGTAATCGGAAGATTGAAAGATGGCGATTATGAGATTCCTGTAAGAAATGATGCAGACGATGAAATTGGGCAGATTTTCAAGGCAGTTAACCTTATGGCTGATAATATCCTTATCAGAGATAAATTGAAAATAGAACACATTCAACTCGAAAAACGCAGATTCAGCGCGATAGTCAATTTTATCAGAGTTCCAATTTTTCTTACTAATTCCAAAAATAAGATTGCTTTTGCAAACAGGGAGGCTCTTGAGCTGTTTCGACTTAAATGGGATGAGATATTTGAGGCCGAAGTCCCCAGCACTCCTTTACCGCGCGAATTGAAAGAATATCTTACATTCAAATCGAGTTGTACAGAATGGCCTTATGCACTTCCTCTTGATATCATTGGAGACTCCTATGCCTATGAGCTCAAGGTAACCTGTATTCCGGTAATTAATGATAAAAATAAAATCGAATCGATTATAAGCATTCTTGGTACAATAAACACCCTTCCAAATGGTAACATGCCGACTACAAAAAAATACCAGACCGGTAAATTCTTTGTACCAGCCTGATAACTAAATGAAACTGATTTTTAACCATGGAATACACGGAATAACATGGATTTTTAGAAGGGAAAAATAAAATCATTTTGCATAATCAGTTAACATACTCACTCGACCGAATTTGCGTGTTCATTTTGGGGTGAGCTGTCATCTCGAACGAATGTGAGAGATCTCCATAAATGCTAGATTTCTCCCTTTGGTCGAAATGACATTAATTAATGACTCTTTTATTAAAATTTGCTTTATTTAGGTCGAAATGACAGAATAGAAATTCTGGAGCTTAACTTTTAATTGTATTGAGGTTTGCTATACTAATCATTAATCTTGCGGAATGTGAAAAGGGTTTTTATATTATATATGTTGATTTGCCTGCCAAACATTGAATTCCCTGTATTGATGCCTATGCACGGATGCTTGCCAGCAAGGTATTATTGGAAGCAGTCTTTCAGGTTTTTTTGTGAAAATACGAAAATAATTAAATTCAGCGTTTTTTTTGTGTTTTCCATGGTATGCGATTTCGGGGAGTTGAAAAAGTTATCTGCTGGTGCTGGTTTTCAGGTTTTAAAGCGAATTTGACAAACAAAACAGAAAATGATTTAATGCACTTCCACAAACCAACAAACAAAAAAATAAATTGTACCAAATAGAATTTATTTTTTTTCAGGTGAATATTCCCAGGCATAATTTTAGTGGTTTCTTTTTGTGCTGCCTGTTTATTATCTAATTCCGGGTTTTCTTTGTTTTGGCAAAAATATGTAATTTAACTTTTGATTTCGGGGGAGGGAATATATGAATCAGGGACGACAGCTGGCTTTTGTTGAAAGACGTGATGGAACAATAGTTCCGTTTAATGTTGAAAAGATCAGATCTGCTATTGAGCGCGCAGGAAATGCTACCCATGAGTTTGGGCCAGGCGAAGCAGCCCAGATGACATCACAGGTCATGAACATCCTCTCTCACCGCCACCACAGTGGTAATCCCAAGATTGAGACAATTCAGGACGTGGTGGAACATGTACTTATTGCAAATAATTACTTCACTACCAACAGATCATATATCCTCTATCGTGAACAGCATAAGCAGATGCGCGAAGGGAAAAAGACATTTGTTGATGTAATCAGTTCAATAAATGAATATCTTGGACAACAGGACTGGCGTGTCAATGCTAATGCCAATCAGGGCTATTCCCTCGGTGGCCTTATTCTCAATGTGGCAGGCAAGGTAGTAGCAAATTACTGGCTTTCTCATATTTATCCGCCTGAAATTGGTGAAGCTCATAGAAATGGTGATATTCACATTCACGATCTTGATATGCTGTCTGGATACTGCGCTGGATGGTCTTTGAGAGTCCTTCTTCAGGAAGGATTCAACGGAGTATCCGGAAAAGTTGAAGCCGGGCCTCCAAAGCATTTCTCAAGCGCCCTGGGGCAGATGATAAATTTCCTCGGAACTCTTCAGAATGAATGGGCTGGTGCACAGGCATTCAGTTCTTTTGATACATACCTCGCGCCTTACATCAGAGAAGATAAGCTTTCTTATGACGAAATTCTTCAGGGAATTCAGGAATTTGTCTACAATCTGAATGTTCCGTCAAGATGGGGCACTCAAACACCTTTTACAAATTTGACTTTTGATTGGGTATGTCCTGAAGATCTCAAAGACAAAAATCCCATGATTGCCGGAAAAACAGTTGATTATACTTATGGCGATCTTGAAGAAGAGATGAATCTTATTAATAAGGCATTTCTTGAAGTAATGATGGCCGGGGACAACCGCGGCAGAGCTTTTACTTTCCCGATTCCAACTTACAATATTACCAAAGATTTCGATTGGAATCATCCGAACTGCGATCTCCTCTTTGAAATGACAGCAAAATATGGCCTTCCATATTTTCAGAATTTCATAAACTCAGATCTTTCTCCGCAGATGGTCAGATCAATGTGCTGCAGACTTCAACTTGATCTCCGGGAACTTTTGAAGCGTGGCAATGGCTTGTTTGGCTCTGCTGAACAGACTGGCTCTATTGGCGTAGTTACAGTAAATCTCGCAAGATTAGGGTATTTGTATTCCGGAAACGCTGATGTTCTTGAGGGAAAACTCGACGAGCTGCTTGATCTTGCACAGAAAAGCCTTGAGCTCAAAAGAAAAGTCATTGGAAGACTTATCGAAGGCGGGTTGTTTCCATTCACAAAGAGATTTCTCGGAACTCTGCGCAACCATTTTTCAACAATTGGAATCAATGGAATGAATGAATGTATCAGGAATTTTACGAAAAATTCGACTGACATTACCACTCCCGAAGGCGTCGAGTTTGCACAGCGTATTCTGGGTCGAATCAGAGAAAGACTTGTACGTTTTCAGGTTGAAACTGGTAATTTATATAACCTTGAAGCTACTCCGGCTGAGGGCGCAACTTACAGATTTGCAAAAGAAGATCAGAAGCGATTTCCAGATATTCTTCAGTCAGGCCCTGAAAGTGGTCCGTATTATACAAATTCAACTCAGTTGCCTGCTGGTTTTACAGGTGATATTTTTGAAACAATGCAACATCAGGAAAAACTTCAGCCCATGTATACCGGCGGGACTGTCATGCATTTGTTCCTTGGCGAACGGATTCCGACTGCCGGTTCGTGCAAAAAGCTTGTAAAAAAGTGCCTTGAAAAATTCAGACTTCCATATATTACCGTAACTCCGACTTTTTCAATCTGCCCGAAACATGGCTATATACGCGGGGAAAAGCATTTCTGTCCGTCATGTGATGAAGAGAAATTTGCTGAGCTTCGTGGAATCTGGGAAAAATCAAATCCGGATGAGGCATTTGTACAACCTGTTCTTACAGTTGAACAACGTCAGAAATGTGAGGTCTGGAGCCGTGTTATGGGTTATTACAGACCAGTGTCACAGTTTAATGTAGGCAAAAAAAGTGAATTCAAAGAACGGGTAGTATACAAACCTGAAGAACTTGCTCAGACTGTTGCTTCCTGACAGGAATTCAAAATATGACATCATTTCTCCGAGTTGGCGGGATTCAGCCATTCACTACAATTGATTTTCCAGGAAAACTTGCGGCTGTAATCTTTCTCAAAGGTTGCAACCTCCGCTGTGCCTATTGCCATAATCCGGAGCTGGTTGATTGTGACTCCACCACGAAAGATATTCCGTGGGAAACAGTAATGAATTTTCTGAGAACGCGTGATGGTTTCCTTGAAGGAGTAGTTCTCAGTGGTGGAGAACCGACAATTTACCCGAGGCTGGCAGAAGCATTAAAAGAACTCAGAACTTTGAAACTGGAAATAGCACTTCACACGAATGGCTGTTTTCCGGATGTTCTTTCTGATGTTTTGAGTCAGAATCTGGTTGATTTTGTTGCAATGGATATAAAAGCTCCGTTTAAAAGCTATTGGAGAGTTTCAAAAACCGGAGATGGTATGTCGGCCCGTGAAAGTGCCAAAACACTTATTTCCAGTGGAATACCTTACGAATTTCGATCGACTGTTCATCCGGATCTTCTAGATAAATCGCAGCTTTTTCTCATGGCAGACGAAATGAAATCACTTGGTGCAAAAAGTTTTGTACTACAGGAATTCAAGCCGGGAAACACTCTTGAACCTTCGCTCTCGACGTCCGCTCTTCCATGGATGAACTACGAAACGTTTCACGAATTCAAAAGCTATTTTGCCTCACTCTCAATCAGAGGTCAGATTTAAGATATTGTACATAATTTAAAAAGTATTACATAATCATAAAAGCAGGGACGACCGATTAGCCGCCCCTGCTTTTATGATTTATAGAGTTTACTTAGCACAGCAAATTTTAACAAAGGGGGCATTTCTATTATGTCATTTCGACCGAAGAGAGAAATCTAGCATTGACCGAGATCTCTCACATTCTTTCGAGATGACAGTATTTGCACCCTATTTAATTATCAGGCTAAAGGTTTTCCGCATTTTGTACAGTAGTATTCGCGTGTGTTGTTTTCAGTATTGCAGTTCTTGCATAATATTCCCTCGCCTGCTGATGGTTTTTTTGCCTGATTTGTCGGCATTTTAAAGGCAATTGCAGGAGAGTCACCGGCATCGGAATCTTCATATGTCGTGGTTGGTGTTTTGAGAGATATTTTATTTGGTTTTAATGCAATTTTTTGCGAGGAGGTTGTTTCAGTCTGAAATTTTCTGGCGACAAAAAAACTGCTGTCAGGCCATTTTTTTGCTCCGGCTTCCATAACTTTTTCGCCTTCATCCTTTTTACCAGACTGAATTAGGCATTGAGCATAAGAATGTAGAAATTCAGGTTTATCGGGAGAATATTTTGAAGCCTTTTCAAAAATCTTCTGGCTTGTACTACTGAAATAGGATCTTTTAAGATATATTTCGGCAAGATATAATAGTGTGTCAGCATCATCTGGAAACAGGATCAGGTATTTGTGATAGATGTCGGTAGCCTGTTTACTGTCATAATTGTTGCTTTTGTAATAGTTTGTCAGAAATCCGATTACATCTTTTCTGTTTTCATCAATTTTCAGAAGGCTTGTAATTCTCTCAATGCCTTCGCTGGAGGTATCAGCCAATTGAAAGGATGCCTCTCCAAGCACTCTGCTTGCAACGGCATTTTTCGGATCTTTTGCAAGAACTTCAAGCGCTTTTTCTTTAGCATCATGAGGGCGGTTAACTTTGAGATAAGCGTCTGAAAGCGATGTTATAACCGCTTTTCTGTTAGGTATTTCTTCGTTGTTATTCAGGCAGCTTTCGATTATTGATATTGCCTGATCGTATTTTCCATTGCTTAACAGCGATTCCAGTTTTGCAATTCTACTGGATTTTAATACCGATTTAATTTCGCTTATTATCCAGAAAACGACTTTCCAGCCGAAGATAAGAATAAATAGATACAGCCCATACTTGTACTTATGATAGCTGACTGTCCATTTCATGGAAGAGATTTCGCCTGAGTGATCATTAAACGTTTTGGGAATTGCAGAAAGCAGTTCACCGGCTTCGGGGTATTTTTCATTTTTAAAAGCAATTAATGCTTTGTAATATTTAAGTTGCGGCGAGGTAGATGCCAGATCAGAATATTTGTCAGAGTACATCTCTGCCTGGTCAAGTAAATTCAGCTTTATCGCAGTTTCGATAATCAGTGGATAAATCTGGGTTTTTGAGGCAAGTTTTTCTTCGAGCGCATCTTTCAGAAGTGCAAAAGCTTCATCATGTTTTTCTTCAGAAATCATTTTGCTTGCGAGCGAAAGATTCTTGCCAATTTTTTCAATTCTATCGCTCATTTTACGGGAATTTTCAACAGTTGCATCAAGAAGAACCTGGATGTCTTTTCTTTCTGGTGCCATTTGCAGCGCTTGTTCATAAATGATTTTAGCCGAATCAAAAGAACCTCTTGTTTCATTTTCTTTCGCTGCTTTCAGAAGGGAATTAAGTTTTTTCTCCCGGTCGTAAACAGCTTTTTTTTCAGCTAATTCTGCGTTACGTTTTTGAGCTTTGATTTTTTCAGCTGCGTCAAGTTTATTATTCAGTTCTTCAGCCTTTTTGCGGAGTGTGGCGTTTTCTTCATCCAGCCCAATTGCGCGATTTAAATTTTCAAGAGCTTCAGGGAAATTTCCGGCTTTTTCTGATTCTTCAGCTTTCTGAAGATATGAATTCAGGTCAATTTTATCCTGAGTCTTTTCGAGAAGCCCCTTAACTTCCATGTCATCAGGGTTTGCTGACTGTGCAAGTTTGAGTTTTTCGAGAGCATTCTTTAAATCACCTTTGTTAATAAGTTCTTTCGCTTCAACTGCAAACGATTCAGTCACAATCTTAGTTTCTTCAGGAAGAGATTTCTGCAGACGCGCAAGGTGGTCATTAGGATTTCTGATCATTCCAGCTGCCCGGACAAACTCTCTGGCTTTTCCCATCTGTTTCGTTTCAAAAAAAGCTTGAGCAATCCAGGTCAGGGAAATTTGAAGATTCTTGTCATCGCCGGCATCAATAGCATCTTTATTTAGTTTTTTAAATCTTTCAGCAAGTGAAATAATTTCATCCCACTTTTGCTCTCTGGCAAGCATATCAAAAAGAGTAACAGCACCTGAAGTATTCTGTGGATAAGCATATATTGATTTCTTGAGGAATTTCAACATTTCGCCACGATTATTTGATTCTCTGAAATCTTTTGCAAGCTTGATATAAATACCTGCAAGCGCTTTTTGCGTGTCGAGATCGCTTGAATCAATGGCAAGTGCTTTTTCTAAGCTTGTTATTGCAACATCAATGTTATTGAGTTTTCTCTGTGTTATTCCAAGAAAGTAGTAAGCTTCAGCTTTTGAAGGATTTACTTCAACCGCTTTTTTGAAAAAATCGCAGGCTTCCTTGTAATGAAAAAGGTTAAGGTGATCCCGGCCTGTTTTAAGGTAATCGTCATACGGACCAGCACGAAGGCTTAACGAGATCGAAATGAAGAAAAGCAGCGAAACAGAAAAAATAGTATTTATTATTTTATACATTATATTGTTTGTAGCACAATCTTTTTCCACGGTCAACATATTGTGTGGATCGAATCAATACTTTTTCTAATAGTTGCTTGAAAATGGCCTTTTAGCAGGCAAATCAGGAATGAAAATTTTCCTTTGCAAAATATTCAGAAAGCATTTATTATTATCTATATGGATAATAATAAATTGAAAACCATTTCAGAGCTTTTTTGCAAAAAGGCTTCAGGTTGTTTGTTTTTCTTCTTTCTTTCTATAACGGTATTTTCTTATTGTACAGAAAAATCTCTTTTAACAGAGGAAATGCAGAAAGAAAATGCCAGCCTGGATTTTGAGAATTATATTACAGATTTCATGAAAGCTGTAAAAAAGAAAAATCTCCAGAAGGTTATTTCCGTTCTTGAAAGCGGTGTTCCTGTTGATACTCAGGATGGAAGAGGCTGGACCGCATTACACCAGGCAGCTTTTTCTGGTTCTGATGAGATTGTTGAGTATCTTATTTCCAGGAAAGCACAGGTTGACGCAATGACAACTGATGGCTGGACAGCTCTTTCAGAAGCTTCATATATGGGTTATATGAACATTGTAAAAAAACTTGTCGAACATGGAGCAGATGTCAATTACAAGGATCAACTGGGTTATACTCCTTTGTTTCGGGCAGCTCAAGCAGGACGGACAGAGGTTATGCAGTTTCTCATTTCTAAAGGAGCTGATGTTAATTCCCAGGATTATTCAGGAAGTTTTCTGATCCACAAGTGCGTTGAGGGAGGCAGAGAAGCTGCCGTACAAGTGCTGCTTGACAATGGTGCGCTTCTTGAGCCAGAAGATACAGACGGAACTCTTCCAGTGCACTGGGCTGCCAGATTTGGAACTTTGGAAGTCCTCAAACTTTTGATAGAAAGAGGAAGTGAAATTAATAGAAAAGCCCGTGATGGAAATACACCTTTGCATGAAGCTTCCGAAAAGGGTTATCTTGATATAGTGAATTTTCTGCTGAAACATGGAGCTGATCTTAATATTAAAAATAATCTCGGACAAACTCCGGCAGAAAAAGCTTTTTTTTCAGGTGAGCGCGAAATGAGCGATTATCTTAAGAAAGCAAGCCTTGAAATTAACTGACAAGTCATAATGCATAAACTCTAAATCTGCATTTACCCAACAGTTAAAAGCCAACTTTTACTTTTTTTGCACGTATTCTCAATTTGCTTTCCAATATTCAGATTACCTGCAAAATTTAGGTGGTATTTTCTTGCCATAATATTAACAGAGGAGTAAACTGTAAAAAAAAGGCATGCAAAAATGCCAAATAAAAATAAGGAAAAGGAGTGATTAACTTGAGCTACGATTTATCATCTACTCCCCTCAGACTTGGGGGACTCAACAGTGTTTACACAAACCTTCCAGCTTCGCTTCTTGTTGAAAAAGCATTAAACAGAGGTGAGGGTACCTTGGCAGAAAACGGTGCTCTTGTGGTGAAAACAGGTCTGCGCTGCGGACGTTCACCTGTTGATAAATTTTCCGTTCAGACAGCTGAAACAAAAGATATCTGGTGGGGTTCTGTTAACAAGCCGCTTCCAGTTGATTCCTGGGAGCACATCATGAATCTTGCACGTGCATATCTTCAAGGTAGAGATGTTTTTGTTTTTGATGGCTATGCCGGGGCTGATCCTGCTTATCGTCTTCAGGTAAAAGTTGTTGCTGAAAAAGCCTGGCACGCACTCTTTGCTGGTACGCTTTTTATAAAGCCAGGAAAGAACGATGTTTTGTCAGATAAGCCTGATTTTACCGTCTTGAATGTTTGTGGGCTCATGGCACCTGATTTTAAAGCACTTGGCCTGGCTTCAGGAGTTTTTGTAGTAGTTAATTTTTCTGAAAAAGTTATTTTGATTGGCGGAACTCATTATGCAGGCGAGATAAAGAAAAGTATTTTTTCGGTAATGAATTATCTGCTGCCAAAAAAGAATGTTTTTCCAATGCATTGCTCTGCTAATGTAGGCCCTGAAGGAGATACAGCTCTATTTTTCGGTCTTTCCGGAACAGGGAAAACAACCTTGTCAGCAGATCCAACCAGAAGATTGATCGGTGATGACGAACATGGCTGGAGCGATCAGGGAATCTTTAATTTCGAGGGTGGCTGCTACGCAAAATGTATTAAATTGTCAAGAGAAAATGAACCTCAGATTTATAATGCTATTAGATTTGGTTCAGTTCTCGAAAACGTGGTTATGAATGAGCAGCGAGTACCTGATTTCGACGATGAGAGTATTACAGAAAATACAAGAGCTACTTATCCGGTTACGTACATTGACAACTGCGTATTGGCAGGAGTCGGTGGTCATCCGAAGAATGTATTTTTCCTCGCGGCAGATGCATTTGGGGTTCTTCCACCAATTTCCAGACTGACACCTGATCAGGCTATGTACCATTTTCTTTCAGGTTATACTGCAAAATTGGCCGGAACTGAAGCGGGAATAACTGCGCCTACTTCCACTTTTTCAGCCTGTTTCGGAGCGCCCTTTCTGATGCTTCATCCCTTCCAATATGCTGAAATGCTTGGAAAAGCGATGAAAAAGCATGGTACAACACTCTGGCTTGTAAATACCGGCTGGAGCGGTGGACAGTACGGAGTTGGTAAACGGATGAAAATATCTTATACCAGGGCACTTCTTACAGCAGCATTGAACGGTTCGCTCGGGAAAGTATCCTTTGTTCCTGATCCGGTTTTTGGTGTATCTGTTCCGGATTACTGCCCCGGAGTTCCACCTGAAATTCTCAAGCCGAAACAGACATGGGAAGACAAATCATTGTACGATAAAACTGCCAGACAGCTTGCTGTACAATTTACTGAAAACTTCAAACAGTTTGCAGACAGGGTAACTCCTGAAGTCTTTCAATCGGGTCCGAGAATCTAAAATTATTCTGCACCTTTGCAGCAAGAAAAAAACACATCATTGCTTTCGAACTTCGAAGTGGCAATGATGTGTTTTTTATTCAGATTAAGAAAGATTTACCTGCTTATCAGACTGGTTTTCCGGTTTTCGGATGCAGTCTGCCCTGAATCAGATCAAGTGTGTCTTCAGCGATAACAAGCTCTTCATTTGTTCCAACTACAAGTGTTCTGACTTTGGCATCAGGAGTTGAAATATCGCCTTCAACACCGCGCCAGGTCTTTTCGTTCAAATCATAATCAATTTTTACTCCGAGGAAATCAAGCTCTTTACATACAATACTTCTTACGATTGGTGAATTTTCCCCGACACCGGCTGTGAAAGCGATTGCGTTGCAGCCATTCATTACAGCCATATATGAACCGATATATTTTCTTATCCGGTAAGAATATACATCAAGGGCCATGTTTGCCTTTTCACTTCTGTTCGGCCAGCCTTCTTCAAGATCACGCAGATCGTTTGATTCGCCACTTAATCCCTGGACTCCGGAATGCTTGTTCAGAAGGTTATCAATCTCATTCGGAGATAATTCGTATTTTTTCATGATGAAGAGAATAATTGCAGGATCAATGTCGCCGCATCTTGTACCCATTACAAGACCTTCGAGTGGCGTGTGTCCCATTGATGTGTCAACTGATACTCCGCCGTCTACTGCAGCTATTGAACAGCCATTTCCAAGATGACAGGTTATAATCTTGGCTCTTTCATAAGGGATTTTCAGCATTTCTGCAGCACGCTTCGAAACAAATCTGTGACTTGTACCATGAAACCCGTATCGGCGAATTTTTTCCTTCTCGTAAAACATGTATGGAAGAGCATATAAATAAGCCTTTTGCGGCATTGTCTGGTGGAATGCAGTATCAAAAACTGCCGATTGTTTAACAGTGGGCATGAGTTCAGTTACTGCTTCAATACCTTTAAGATTGGGTGGATTATGAAGAGGTGCAAATCCGATACAATCGCGGACCGCAGAAAGTACATCTTCGTCAATCAGAACGCTTCCGGCAAATTTTTCGCCGCCGTGAACGACTCTGTGTCCAACTGCTTTGATTTCATCAAGGGAAGAAAGCACTCCTTTTTCTTTACAGATAAGAAGATTCAAAACTTTTTTTATTCCATCTTTGTGGTCGATAACTTCTTCATTGACAGTAAATTTATCGCCCTTGTCGCCTTTTCTATGATCAATTTTAGAGCCATTCATTCCAACTCTGTGAACAAGTCCTTTTGCAAGAACACTTTTATTCCGCATGTCAAAAAGCTGATACTTAATTGATGAAGATCCGCAATTTAGGACTAAAATATTCATTTTTTCTGCTCCTGAGTAATAGTGCTGCTGGTGTTCATAGACAATTCGCAAGGTGATACGCCACTGTTTTCGATTCTTCTTCCTTCTGAATCGTATCGGTAGAAGCCTCTGCCGCTTTTTGCTCCATACCAGCCGAGTCTGACCATTTTCCTGAGGAGTTTTGCTGGAACATAAGTCATTTCGCCGGTTTCAGTATGAAGATTTTCCATCCAGGAGACGATTGTGTCAAGCCCAATGATGTCTGCGAGAGAAAGCGGACCCATGTTTAACCCGATTCCAAGCTTCATTGTATTGTCTATATCTGCACACGGAGCGATACCTTCTGCAAGTACCCGTATTGCTTCATTTATCATCGGAAGGGTGATTCTTGTTGTTATATAACCAGGGCATTCGAAAACATGTACAGGGGTTTTCTCAATCATCTTGAGGAACCGTTTTGTTGTTTCGAAAACGGAATCAGATGTCAGTCTTCCACGAACAAGTTCAGCTATAGAAGTTTTGGGGACCGGATTGAGAAAATGAACACCGATGATTCTGGATTGATTTTTTGCAGCAGCGGCAATTTCGGTTACAGAAAGAGTCGCAGTATTTGTAATCAGTACGGTTTCCGGCGGACAAATCTGATCAAGTTTTGAAAAAATCTCCTTTTTCATACAAATCTTTTCAGGAATTGTCTCAATAACTATTTGACAAGATTTTGCTTCTTCCAGTTTCGTTGTAGTAGTAATTCTGGAGAGAATCGCACGTTTTTCACTTTCGGTAAGGCCCCAGCGTGCAATTTCAGCATTCATTGAAAAACCGATTTTTTCAATAGCTTTCTTTACAAGACTTTCATCGCTGTCGATTAAAAGAACTTCAAGACCAGATCTGGCAATTGTCTGAGCGAGCCCTTGACCCATTGTGCCCGCACCTGCTACTGCAACACGTTTGATAGTCATTCATTTCTCCTGATAATTTTTGTGATAAAATAATTTCTTTTGAACTGATACTAAACCTGCCACTGTTCAATTATTAAGCACATACTTTCATTTCGGCAGATAAAGGTTTAATCTTAAACCTAAATTTTGCATTAAACTGATGCCTGACCCTTTGAAACCAACTTTCACGAATTTGCATGCCATCTCAATTTGGTGTTCAAAATTGAGATGGCATGCAAAATTCAGGTTAAATCATAAACAGGATAATTTATTCTTTGTGTACTTTTTCAAATACATTTTTAACTTCGTTTACTCTTGAAATTTGTGATTTTGTAAATACAAGTTTGTCAAGCGATCGAATAACATTTGTTCCGCAGTGTATTTCGCCCATTGCGCTGTGGTAAGGGCTATCATCAATGAAATGAACTTTGTTTCCCTGAGCTCTGAATCTTGATTCTACGATTTTGTCGAATGGCGGGAAATAAGTTGCCGGAACAAGAAGATGATCGCGGAGAACTGTCAGGTTAACAACTCCAGGGAGGAATGCGTGGCATGATGAAGGATTTGCTGGATTATAACCCTGATATAGACACGGCCATGCAACTTCACCAAATCTACTATTTTCTTTGTTATTAACGGTCGTAATAAAGCTTTTCAGTTCACCGACATTTTTCTCTATGATTTCTGCGATTTTCAGATTCAGTTCGATGAAATCTCCTTCTGATGTTCCCTTGGCAGCAGACGGATCACTTCTCTGAGCTTTGAGTGCTGCACGAACTTTCAGAAGAAAGGATCTGTCACTTGATTCAAGCTTTGCAAAATCTTCATCGCTTGCATATTCAACGAGATCAAGTGCGTAAGCCGGGTCTGCTTTTACAATTGAATAACCGTTTGGAGCATTAAGTGTTGGAATATAATTAAGGTATTCGTCAATGTGTCCGACATTGAGCCATTTTGTGTCTGGTGTGAACAAACGTCCGGCATAACCCATTTTTTCAAAGTATGCTTTGCAGGAAGCCGTAATCGTATCTCCGGCAACCATAATGTCTTCATTCGGAACAACTTCAAGATTTCCGCCGTAGTCGCCGTGTGCCTGGCTTCCCGATGGGTTCTTGAAATATTTCAGCTGCCACATTTCAGAGAGAACTTTTGGAAGAGCACCAAGACCACGTCCGCGGTTCGAATCAAAAACTGCCGGGAAGACGCTGCCATTAACATCTATTGCGCTGCAAAGTTCCATGCAATCCTGTGCCCAGATGTCATAAGAAGAAAACTTTTCGTTAATTTCAAGATATTTCTTAGCATCTTCAGTAGAAATGCCAAGTGTTTTTACCACATCAAGAGAAGAACTTCCCTTGATAACATGCATTTTTACTGTTTCTTCTGCAGGCAGACTGCCAGTTTCATTGATTAACTTGATTGTTGCGAATAAATCTCTGCAGAATTGATTTGTACCTGAAGTCATAACAACAACAACTTTCTGCGGAATGTGGTTGTTGTCAACAAGTTTAATTCGGGCAATATCGCCTGCCTGAGCTAAAGCCGCCGACATGGTACAAAGCGCAAAAATCGACAAAAAACAAATGGTACTCAATACTCTGAAAAACTTTCTCATACTATTTCCTTTCCTTTTAAAAAAACTGTCTATAGGTAAAGCGTTCTATCAATTGTAAAGATTTTTTTGAAAAAAAGCAATGCATGAATGAAAAATTTTCATGGAAATTAATCTTTTAAAAAGAATGAAATTAAGATATACTTGCTACGAAAATAAAAAACGTAACACGGTTTCTATTTAGATAATAGAACTTTGTAATTCTGATGGAGAATTCTTTATGCACATGGCTGATGCTCTTGTTTCACCGGCAGTTGGCATGACTTTCTGTGCCGTAAGCGCTGGATTTGTTGTCTATGCATCGCGAAAGGTCAGCGTGGCTTCAGATGATATGAAAGCTCCTTTGATGGGCATTCTTGGAGCATTTATTTTTGCTGCGCAGATGATAAACTTCAGCATTCCTGGAACAGGTTCCAGCGGGCATCTCGGCGGCGGCCTGATATTGGCTGCACTTCTTGGAAAACATGCTGCTGCTGTTACCATGGCTTCAGTTCTTTTTATTCAGGCATTCATGTTTGCAGATGGAGGCTTGCTTGCCCTTGGATGCAACATTTTTAATCTTGCTGTTATCCCATGCTATGTTGCATATCCATTTATTTTTCAAAAGCTTATTTCTAATGATTCAGCAGATATTTCCCAGGGTCGCATCAATGCTGCATCTGTTGTTGCATCAATTGTGGCACTTCAATTTGGCGCATTTGCTGTGGTTATGCAAACTTACTCATCAGAAGTTTCCGAATTGCCATTTTTTCATTTTCTCTTGCTTATGCAGCCCATTCACTTCGCCATTGGAATCGTTGAAGGCCTTGCAACATCATCGGTTGTAAGCTTTGTCTGGAAAAACAGACCCGAATTGCTTTCAGGCGAACTGAAAAGTTCATCTTCCAGATCGTGGTCAGTAAGAAAAATACTTTATATGACTGCTTTTGCTGCAATATTTACCGGTGCAGTTCTTTCCTGGTTCGCATCATCAGCTCCAGACGGTCTGGAATGGTCAACCATGCGAGTTTCCGGTAAAGAAGAGCTTAATGTTCCCGATAAACCAGTTTACTCATTTCTCGCGGCAATTCAAAGTAAATTAGCATTATTTCCGGATTATAAATTCAGAATCAGCCAAAATACTGAAAATACTGCAGTCGAAGCGTGGCCTGAAGTGAATGCCGGTACAAGTATCTCAGGTCTGGCTGGCGGATTATCTATAGTTTTATTAATGGTTTTGTTTGGGAAAATAGTAAACAGAAAATCTTTTTCTCTTGTACCGAATCAATCTATCGAGGAAAGTACAGAGTAAATATATGTTAAGCGAATCGGCAAGATTTAACCTGAGTTATCTTGATATTCTTGCTGACCAGAAAACCATTGTTCACAGGCTTGATCCAAGAGCAAAACTTCTAACTACTTTTGTTTTTCTAATGACTGTTATCTCATTCAACAGATACGAAGTTTCAGCAATGGTACCATTTTTTATTTATCCGGTATTTCTTTTTCTTTTTGGAAATCTGCCTGCAGAGTATTTTCTGAAAAGATTAGTTTTTATCTTGCCTTTTATCCTCATGCTGGGAATCATGAATCCGGTTTTCGACAGGGAAATATTTTGCAAAGTCGGAACAATAAATATTTCCAGAGGCTGGATCTCTTTTTTATCGATTTTTCTTAAATCGATTCTGACTATTTCTGCGTCTTTTGCATTGATTGCTACCACCGGATTCTACGAAACCTGCAACTCTCTGAGAATTTTTCGGGTGCCTGAAATTTTTGTAGTACAACTTCTATTTGTTTACAGATATCTTATTCTGCTGATTGATGAAGCTTCCCGCATGTTTCGGGCAGCTCGTCTGCGAACTTTTTCAGACTCGCCATTGAATTTGAAAGTCTGGACATCGCTTATAGGCAATCTTCTTCTTCGATCAGCAGATAGAGCGACACGCATTCACAGAGCAATGCTTGCACGTGGTTTTTCAGGACAATTTCAACTATCCATAAATAAATCATTCAGCCCTGGTGCTGCGTTTTTTTTTCTGATATTTTCTGTTTTATTTATTATCATGAGATTTAATAACTTATCATTATTACTGGGAAGTTTTATTCTCACACCTGTTCATCCCAAATAAATCGACTTCTTTCGGAAAGGGTGTAACCATCAATTAACAGTAGAGAAGCGACTAATAATGAATGGGTGCGTTGTTTTTAACGGTTCCTGAAAGGATTAGACTTATGAATTTCTGTGTAATTGAAATTGAAAATCTTTCTTATGCCTATCCTGATGGAACATTGGCTCTATCAGGAGTTGCTTTTCATGCAAATTCCGGGGAGTCGCTTGCTTTGGTGGGCGGGAATGGGGCAGGAAAATCTACTTTACTCATGCATCTGAATGGAACTTTTTTTCCGAAAACAGGAACTGTTGCTATTTGTGGCACTAATGTACTTCAGAACAATTTAAACTTAGTTCGGCGTAAAGTTGGAATGGTTTTTCAGAACTCTGATGATCAGCTTTTTATGCCAACAGTGTTCGATGATGTTGCATTTGGACCAATAAATCTCGGTTTTTCTGCTGAAGAGGTCAAAAACAGGACTCTCGGAGCAATTGAACAGGTTCGAATTTCACATCTGACAAATAAACAGGTTTTTCGACTTTCAGAGGGTCAGAAAAAGCTTGCTGCAATTGCTTCGGTTCTATCCATGGAACCGGAAATTATTGTTCTTGATGAACCGACTTCCAATCTTGATCCGAAATCAAGAAGAAATCTTATCAATCTTCTGAAAAAAATGCCCCAGACAAAAATTATTGCCACCCACGATCTTGAAATGGTAATAGAATTGTGTGAACGTACAATAATAATGAACGATGGAAAAATCAGTGCAGACGGATTAACAGCGTCTCTCTTTTGTGATAGTGATCTTCTTGAGACAAATCATCTCGAAAAACCAATATCCCTTGTACAAAAATCGACACTTTGACAACACTAATGAAAAGAATTACCACACCGACTCAATATTAACAATTCTACAATAACCGCTCATTGCGTTTCTGTGGGGGGCTTGATAAATCAAGCCCGAACAAAGCAATGCTCAGCAAGGTTTAATATTAAGTATTTCGGCCATGTTCTTTGCCAGCGATGCAGCCTCTTCGAATGCATATCTTGATAGTGTTTTTTCGATTCGTGAAATGTGATCAGCACAGGTTGATTGAGGCAAATGCGGTTTTAATGACTCAAAGCAGGAAATGGCTTCACTATCGTCTTCTGAAAGGCGTTTGATAAAGTCAGAAAACATTTTTTGCAGTTTGTCATGATCTATAACAGGTTCTGTGGTGTCCTGAATGTCATTATCTTTGAGATCGCCTTTTAACTGAATTATGCCTTTTACCATCGATTCAAGGTGAGGTTTTAATGATTCAAGAACATTCTTAGCCTGAATAATGTCATTTTTGGCAAGGCTTTCTTCGGCATTTGAAGCTAATTTGTATATGTCCATTGCGCCGATGTTGCCAGCGGAGCCTTTTAGAGAGTGACAGTTCATTGCAGCCTGCTTAACCGCAGATTCGTCTTGTGAATCATTTAGAAGCGTCAGATTTGTTTCATAAAAAGTTTTGATTCGATCAGCAAACTTCAGAAGCATTTCCAGAAACAGTTTGTGGTTTCCAGAAAGCCTTTTTAATGCAGTTTTGCTGTCCAACCCGCTAATTTTAGAATAATCAGGTGCTGTCAGGCACTGCGTTTTTGACCACTTCTTAAGCGCAGCAAAAAGAAAATCGGGGTCAATTGGTTTTGGAACATGGTCATTCATTCCAATTTCTATACATTTTTCACGGTCGCCCGACACAACATTTGCTGTCATGGCAATGATTGGAAGAGATGCATACTTGCTAATCATTCTGATTCTTCTCGTGCATTCATAACCATCCATTACGGGCATCTGGCAGTCCATCAGAACAATGTCGAATTCATTCTGATCAAGGATCGTAAGAGCTTCACTTCCGTCTGACGCAGATTTAACGATCATTCCTGATCGTTCAAGAATATCAGCGGCAACGTCTCTGTTTATCTCATTATCTTCAACGAGAAGTATACGTTTTCCTCTTAGACTCGACAAATCCTGCGATGTTTGTTTTTCTAAATCAATCTCCGGACGTCGTTCCGGGCTCTCTTTTTTGAATACTCTCATGACGGAATCAAATATTGTTGATGGAGTTACCGGCTTAACTAGAAAATCGTCTATATTTACATCAGAAGCGCTCTGCATTGCGTCATCGCGTCCAAAAGCTGTGACCATGATAATTGTTGGAATCTTTCCGGGAAGTTGCATTTCCCTGATGCGCCTTGAGGCTTCAATTCCATCAATTCCAGGCATTTTCCAGTCCATGATTACCAGTTCAACTGGAGAAGCTGCAGCGGTCTTTGTCAGGAGTTCAATTGCTTCAAGCCCGTTTGATGCTTCCACGATTTCGAATGAAAGTGATTCCAGAACGTTTCTGAGATATTCCCTTGAACTGTCGTTATCGTCCACAATCAGGACTCTCAATTTTCGCAAATCTGGAGTTGGCATTACAACAGGGTTCTGTAAGGAAATTCCAAAAACAGCGGTAAAGGCAAAGTTGCTTCCGTGTCCCGGAGTGCTGTGAGCCTTAATTTCACCGCCCATCATTTCAACAAGGTGTTTGCAGATCGAAAGTCCGAGACCAGTGCCCCCGAATTTTCTTGTTGTACTGCCATCTGCCTGGGTAAAAGGTTTGAATAACCTTCCAATAACTTCTTCTGTCATGCCGATTCCAGTGTCTCGAATCTGGAATTGAAGGGTAATTTTGTTGTTTTCAATTTTCGAAGGCTTGATTTCAATTACTACTTCGCCTTTCTGGGTAAACTTGACAGCATTATTGGAAAGATTAACAAGGATCTGTTCTAGGCGCAATGGGTCTCCAATCAACATTCTTGGCACATCGGGAGCCATTGCAAAAAGAATTTCCAGTTCTTTTTCCTGTGCTTTCATGGAAATCATTCCACCAACGTTTTCAACAACGCGTTCAAGATCAAACTCAATATGCTCAATTGACAACTTTCCGACTTCTATTTTTGAAAAATCCAGAATGTCATTAATTATGCCGAGCAGGCTTTTGGCAGCGGTATTTATTTTGGTCAGATACTCACGTTGACGCGGTTTGAGATCTGTTTGAAGGGTGAGGTATGTCATTCCCATTATTGCATTCATCGGAGTTCTGATTTCATGGCTCATGTTAGCGAGAAACTGGCTTTTTGCACGATTGGCATCATCAGCAACCAGGCGGGCTTTTTTAAGCTCTTCTTCGGTCTTTTTGATGTCGGTGATGTCTGTAGAAATTCCGCAGACTGCTTTTGGGTTGCCTTCGGTATCCAGAATCGGAAATTTTGCAGCAAGAAAATATCTTGTTTCGTTATTAATCTGAGCTTTTTCTTCAACGGTCAGTGGAAGCTTTGTCTGTATTACGCGCAGGTCATTTTGTCTGTAAGATTCTGCCTGCAGGGCTGGAAAAACGTCAAAATCGGTTTTTCCAATTATTTTATCTTCTGGGATATTAAGAATGTCGGTCCATCTTGGATTGATCAGAAGATATTTTCCATCAAGATCTTTGGCGCAGATGACTGCAAAGCTGTTATTAATTACGCCTCTGAGGAAATTTTTGCTCTCAACTATTTCAGCTTCTGCTTTTTTTCTTTCAGTCAAGTCATGAACTACTGATAAAATTATCGGCGGATTTCCCAGATCAAGGCGGATGAGAGTTATTTCGACCGGCATTTCATTTCCATGAACCCGATGGGTCCACTCAAAGTTGCTTCGGCCGGATTTCAGTGTCTCAGAAATTTTATTTGAAAACTTTTCAAATGAACGCTCGCCATCGGGCTGATATTCGGGAGAATAGTACAAAGGTCCCAGCGTGATTATTTCTTCTCTGCTTGAGGCGTTGTATGCGCGAACCGCGGTAACATTGCAGTCAAGTACACGTCCGTGTGAGTCGGTCAGAAAATATGAGTCGGACGATGAGTCGAAAATTGCCCGGAATTTCTGGTCAAGATTCCTGCGCTCGGTGTTGTCGCTGAAATATCCATTCCATAAAATAGCACCATCTGTTTCTCTTCTTGGAACAGCCTTTCCAGAAAGCCATCTGATGCTGCCATCAGTATGATGAATCCGAAAGTCACATGTCCAGGTTTCGAGTTTTCTTGAAGAATTGTTCATTTCATCTTCAACCTTGGAAACGTCATCTTCAGTGATTCTGTTAAAAAACAGCGATGAGTCGGAAAGAATTTTATTTCTGTCGAGCCCCGAAATCAGTTGTACTTCTTCGTTGATAAATGTAAATACTTTCGTTGAATCCTGATTTTTTCTGAGCTGGAAAACAACTGCGCCAAGCTTTTCGGTGATTTCATTCATTTTCTGCTGAGCTTCATGATACATTATTTCAGACTGCTTTTTTTCGGTAATGTCTGCAACAATAGTAATGAACGCCTGAAAGGCGCCATCTCGGCTTCTTACTGCGCTTGTACGTACATCAGCCCATCTCAGAGTACCATCTTTTCTGATATACCGACGCTCAATTCTGTAGCTGGGAATTTCTCCGGAAACGTGCTTTATGGCGCTTGCTTTCATCATATCGCGATCTTCAGGATGAACGATTTCGAACGGAGATAGACTTTGTAATTCAGTAAGCGAGTATCCGATAAATTCAAGAAAAGCTTCGTTGGCTTCAACTATTCTTGCCTTGGTATCAACTCTAAGTATACCTACACCGGCATTTGCAAAAACAGTTCGATAATATTCTTCCCGTTCGCGAATTTCCTTTTCCATGTGCCTGGTTCGTTCGAATTCGGCACGCAGTCGCATATTCCATACCCAGAAAAGAATTATGAGAATAGCAAGAAAAAATACAAATACATAATTCGGAATTATTGAAAATATTGAAACATTCATATTATATCCTTGTACCGTTGCACATTATTAAGCTAAAAATCTATTCTGGATCATTCAGGGAAATCGCAATTTTAGCAAACTCATTTGATACTTCGAGAAAACAATCTATCAGATCAGGGTCAAAATGTTTTTCTTTTTCTTCAGATATTATTCGGACTGCATCCTTGTGGGTAAGGGGTTTTTTGTAACATCTCTTTGAAATAAGAGCATCATAAACATCTGCAATGGCCATGAGTCTTCCTGACAGAGGAATTTTATCACCTTTCAGACCATTTGGATAACCTGTTCCGTCCCATTTTTCCTGGTGAGTTGCGGCAATTTCTCTTGCATATCTGAGAAACGAAGATTTGTTAACTGATCCGAAGACTTCTTCAGCTTTTTGAATGGCATCAGCACCAAGCTGTGCATGTTTTTTCATTTCTTCAAATTCTTCCGGAGAGAGTTTGCCGGGCTTGAGGAGAACTCTGTCAGGAATTCCAACTTTGCCAATGTCATGAAGTGCTGCGGATTTATAAAGAAGTTCAACAACTGGCGGAGTAAGAATGGATGAAAATTTATCACGTTTTGATGCAGCCTCTGCAAGAATTTTCATATATTGCTGAGTTCTGAGAATGTGTCTTCCTGTCTCGGTGTCTCTCGTTTCAGCAAGGGCTGCAAGACACTGAATTGTTACATCCTGGGTCAGAGCTATTTCGGAAGTTCTTTCTTTTACTCTCTCTTCAAGAATCGCGTTGTTGCGTTCAATTTCTTCACGTGCGAGTTTAAGTTCAACATGTGTCTTGACGCGCGCCACGACAATCTCGGGTATAACTGGCTTTGTCAGATAATCTACTGCACCAGCAGCAAATCCGCGTGTTTCATCGAAAACCTGATCCTTTGCTGTGACAAAGATTACTGGAATTCCTGCGGTTGCCGGATCTGATTTGATTCGTCTGCAGACTTCGAAGCCATCGATTTCAGGCATCATAATATCAAGAATGACAAGGTCTGGCTTGTCACTTCCGGAAAGAATTCTCAGGGCTTTTTCGCCGTTGACAGCAATTTTCAGCCGGTATTCTGAGCTGAGTATTCCGCGGAGAACATCGATGTTCTCGGGGGTGTCATCCACTATGAGCAGTAATGGTTTCCCGTCTTTGACAATCATTTGTTCGTCACCCTTAACGAATATTTTAAGTTCTTCCCGGGTAATTTCACCGTTAAATATTTCCAAGTTTACAGAACATCAGGCATTTCAAATATAAGAAAAAGATACCTTAATTTCAAATATTTATCAATAATATAGTACGGAAAATTGCTGGATGATAAATGTAAAATTCAGAATGCGCTCTTCTGTAAATGGTGTTATAATTCTCGCTTATTATTTTATAGGAAATATTGATCAGGACTTTTGAAAAAAAATAAAACGAGGCTACAAAATGAAAAAGTTTTTATTTCAGTTGATTTTAATGATTTTATTTCTTCAATTTTCGTCTGAAAAATTATTCTCTCAGATTGCTTCAGAGTCTTTGTCATCAAAAGCAGCATCAGAGGCGCTTGGTGATCCGCGAATGCTTAAGCTTGCAGAAACCATTGTGAATTACTCCTGTGAACTGAAGCCTGGACAGAAAATCCTCATTGATACAGATGAGGATGCAGCGCCGCTTGTTCAGGCTATTGTCAAAGAAGCTTTTCGTGTTGGTGGTTATCCATTTGTGAAAATTTCAAATGCAGAAATTGATCGGGAAATTGTCATGCAGTGCGCCACTGATCAGTTGAAACTTATGGCTGAATTCGATCTTCTTCAGATGAAGGCAATGGATGCAGTTGTTCTTCTGCATGCCAGCCGAAATCCAATGGAAGAATCAGACATTCCAAACGAAAAGACTCAAATGTTTGAAAATATTTATTATCATGCGGTTACTACAGAACGTTTGAAAAAAAACTGGGTGAGAGTTAAATTTCCAAATTATGCTTCAGCTCAATTTGCAAATATGTCTACAGAGGGCTACAGGAATTTTTTTTACAAAGTATGCAATCTTGATTACGCAAAAATGGGAGAGGCAATGAAGCCACTTGCTGAATTGATGCGCAAAACAGACAAAATCAGAATTATTGCTTCGGATACAGATTTAACGTTATCAATAAAAAATCAGAAAGTAATACCGTGTAGAGGTAAAGGAAATATTCCTGACGGAGAGGTATTTACAACCCCGGTAAAAGATTCTGCAAATGGTTTCATTACTTTCAATGCCGTATCACCTTATGGTGGCACACTATTTGATCGTGTAAGACTGGAATTTGAGAAAGGAAAAATAGTTCGTGCTACTTCAAATGACACTGCCAAACTCAATTCTATTCTCGACACTGATCTGGGTTCAAGATTCCTTGGTGAATTTGCACTTGGAGTGAATCCTTACATAGAAAAACCGGTAAAAAGTATTTTGTTCGATGAAAAAATATCCGGAAGTCTTCATCTTGCCATTGGTAACGCATATTCAGATTCAAAAGAATCAAATAAGTCCAGCATTCATTGGGATATCATTCTCATCCAAACTTCTGAATGCGGCGGCGGTGAAGTCTGGTTTGATGACGTTCTGATTAGAAAAGACGGAAAGTTTGTTCTTCCTGAACTTTCGAATCTTAACCCGGAAAATCTCAAATAAACACACTCTGAAACACAGCAAATGCATCTACTTAATAACTTGCCGCGTCTGAGAATTGATTCGAAATACTGAGTTGATATCAGCGAGTTGTAATATGCTGGTCATAATTTTTGTGAAAAATTTACTTTTACTTTTTTGCATGTGGTTTCAATTTTCAGTTCAAGATTGAGATCACCTGCAATATTTATGCCTTGTGCCCCGGCATGAATAAAAAACTATTGAAAACTTTATTCTTTTAGTTTATAACTTTAAGTATGAATTTTTCAAAAAAATACAAGTTTTTTTTTATCATCAGATACGCAGTTTGTGCAATACTGTTTTTGATGTTTTCTGTGCAGACTGCTTCTGCGCAGAAAGCTTCCGGAACATCTCCCAAAGCTAATATTGCCGTTTCCCAACCGACAAAGATTGAAAGAATTGAATCGGCAGAAACTCCATTTCCGATTCCCAGAATTCGCTTTGAGATAGACCCGTCAAAAGATCGCGGTCAGCTTGGAACATCGTTTCAGATTCTGCTTTTGCTGACCATTCTGAGCCTTGCGCCTTCAATATTAATTATGCTTACCAGTTTTACGCGAATTGTAATAGTTCTGAATTTTGTCAGAAGAGCTCTGACCACGCAGCAGGAACCCAGCAACCAGATTCTTATCGGACTTGCACTATTTTTGACATTTTATACTATGTCGCCGGTAATGACAAAAATTCATGATGAAGCATATCAACCATACATGAAAAAGGAAATTAATGAATTCCAGGCGCTGGAAAATGCGATGAAACCTTTGAGGCATTTCATGTTTACACACACAAGAAAAGCCGATCTGGCACTTTTTGCAAGTATTGAAAGCGGCTCAAAACCAAAGTCCAGAGACGAATTTTCTTCATCAGCTCTTATTCCGGCTTTTATTACAAGCGAAATACGTACTGCTTTTCAGATGGGCGTAATAATATTTCTTCCATTTCTTCTGATAGATCTTGTAATAGCAAGTATTCTTATGTCCATGGGAATGATGATGCTTCCGCCTGTTATGATTTCTTTACCTTTTAAAATACTTCTTTTCGTAATGGTTGATGGCTGGAATCTTGTTATAAGAGCTCTGGTTCAAAGTTTTGGAGGTAGTGTATGAACGAAGTAACGATTATCCAGGTTTTAAATGAAACACTTTACATGACATTAATTATTTCAGCTCCCATTATGGGAATTGGAATGTTTGTGGGTATTACTACAAGTATCATTCAGACTGTAACATCAATTCAGGATCAGAGTCTGGCTTTTGTTCCCAAGCTTCTTGCTACTGTTGTCACTATTTTTCTTATGGGAAGCTGGATATTAAACAAGATTGTTGAATTTACTGTTCGCATTCTAACCAATCTGCCACAATTTGCGCATTGATGTCTGAAGAACTGCTTCTAAAATATGTTGGACTATTTGTTATTTCCCTGATCAGAATATCAGGCTTTTTTATTAATCTTCCTGGATTTGGCGAAAGAACTGTTCCAAACCGCACAAAAGCTGGATTATCGGTGTTTATGGTGATTATAATTCTTCCGCATCTGGTAATGACACAAAGTCTTCCTGAAATGCCGATTATCGGCTATGGATTCATGGCAATGAAAGAGCTTACGGTCGGTTTGATAATGGGTTTTGTCGTAATTGTTTCGATTGAAGCGCTTAAATTTGCGGGTGCCCTGGCTGGTATGCAGATAGGGCTTTCCTTTGTTCAGGTGGCTAATCCCGAATCAAGCGCTTCACAGGCGGTTCTTGCCGAATTGCTGCAACTTTTTTCGATTTTAATGTTTCTCATGCTTGAGGGACATACTATTCTGACAAAGGTTCTGATGGAAAGTTTCGATGTTATTCCGATTAATCAGATGGTTTTCAGGGGAACCATGGTTGAACATATTGTTAAACTGACTTCCGGAATTTTCTGGCTGGGACTTCAGGTCGCAATGCCCATGATATGCGCTGTAATTCTTACTGATCTGGCTCTTGGAATCATCGCTCGCACAGTTCCCAGAATGAGTGTATTTGAAATTGGCTTTGCAGTAAAGATTGCAATGGGATATTTCATGATGATTGTACTTTTTCCATACGTTTCTGATCTTGTTAAAGTTCTGATTCAAAAAGTGTTTGGTGATGTAAGCACTTTAATGAGCCTTATGGCGCCTGTTAAGTAGTTGAGAAATAATGCGATTGAAGCCGTTTCCTGAGGCAGATTCCAAGCGTCTTGTTCTGGCGGAAATTCCGTTCGATCTTCAATTGTTTGCTGGTGACAAAACTGAGCCTGCCACTGGCAAAAGACGCGAAGACGAAAGAAATAAAGGCAATGTTCCAAAATCTGTCGATGCCTCTTCAGTAGCGATTCTTCTTGTTTCTCTTCTCGTTCTGAAATTTTACGGAAATACAATAATTGCAATCATGCTGAACTATATGAAATACGTCCTTGAAAGTGCAATACATTTTACGCTGGATGTTCCACAGACGAGCATACTGATTAATGGCATGCTGCTTAATTCTCTCAAATGCCTGGTTCCAATGCTTCTGATGGTTATAATAACTGCTGTTGGAATTAATCTTGCACAAATTGGTTTTATGTTTTCTGTTGAAAGGATTTTTGCTTTTGATTTAGATAAATTTAATCCATTTTCGAATCTTGGCAATCTTATGTCATGGAATTCAATTGGTGAACTTGTGAGAGCACTGTTCAAAATAGGTATCATCGGATATGTTCCTTACTCAACTTTGAGGGACAAAATGCCTACTCTTATCAGATTTGTACAACTTGACCCTGTTCAGAGTTTATCTCTTTTCTCTACAATAGCCTTTGACATGGCTATGAAGATTATTCTTTTCTTTCTGTTTATCGCAATCGCTGACTGGTATTTTCAAAACTGGCGATACGAAGAAAACATAAAAATGTCCAAGGAAGAAATTAAGGAAGAATATAAGCAGATGGAAGGAGATCCAAAAGTCAAGCAGAAAATCAAAGAAAGACAGAGAAAACTCGCAACTCAAAAAATGATGGCAGAAGTCCCGAAGGCTACGGTTGTTGTTACCAACCCTACACATATTGCTGTTGCATTGAAATATGATGAACAGGAAGCGCCGGTGCCAAAGATTGTTGCCATGGGTGCAGGATTAATTGCTCAGAAGATAAAAGAAATTGCTAAGGAAAATAATATCCCGATTATCGAAAATAAACCACTTGCACGCTCTTTATTTGAAAAATCCGATATCGGCGATGAAATCCCGCAGGAATTGTGGGCAACTGTTGCAGAGCTTCTCGCACAGGTTTACAAGATGCGCGGATAAAAATATTAATAATAATAAAAAAAATCTCTTTACCTTTAGTGGAAAATCTGGTTTATTCTATGCACGGGTGATACACAAAAATGGCAGAAGCAAAAACCACTAATTCAGTATTAAATGTTATTCCGTTTGCAGAATTTCTGAAAAATCGGGATATACTTTTTGCATTGGCGCTTGTGTCGATGGTCATTATGATGATTGTGCCCGTGCCCACCGCTCTGCTGGACATTATGCTTTCTGCGAACATAGCTGTTTCGCTCGGAATTCTTCTTCTTTCACTCTACGTAAAGGAAGCACTTGAGTTTTCAGTGTTCCCGAGCCTTCTGCTTATCACGACACTCTTCAGATTGTCTCTGAATGTCAGCACAACAAGAATTATTCTTTCCGGAAATGGAAATCAGATAAGCATTATTGAGGCATTCGGCAATTTCGTCATAGGCGGAAACTACATAATTGGTATTGTTATCTTTGCCATTCTCATGATTATTCAATTCATGGTTATTACAAAGGGTGCTGGCCGTGTTGCTGAAGTTGCTGCACGCTTTACCCTTGATGCAATGCCCGGAAAACAGATGGCAATAGATGCCGATCTTAATGCGGGTCTAATTACAAATGAAGAGGCAAAAGATCGTCGTATTAAGATTCAACGCGAAGCAGATTATTTCGGTTCCATGGACGGTGCCAGTAAATTCGTTCAGGGGGATGTTACTGCCGGAATAATTATTACAATTATCAATATTATTGGTGGTATTGCTATTGGAGTTATTCAACGCGGTGAACCGGCGCTTGAAGCGATGCGTTTTTACGCTTTATATACAGTTGGTGACGGATTGGTAACGCAGATTCCGGCACTTCTGATTTCTACGGCTACTGGTATTATTGTTACAAGAGCCAGTTCAAATACAAACCTTGGACTTGAACTTTCAGATCAGCTTTTTACCAATCCGAAAATTCTTGGGCTTTCATCATTCCTTCTTGGATTTCTCGCATTGATTCCCGGACTTCCTAAATTGAGTTTTATTTTCCTTTCAGCACTTTTTGGAACATTATCTTATATTATGAAGTCGAACGAAGAGGAAGCAAAAGTTGTTGAGGAAGAATCACGTAAAACTGAAGAAGAAAAAGCTACAAACAAACCTGAAGACGTTTCTTCCCTGCTGACGATTGATTCGCTTGAAATTGAAATCGGCTATAATCTTATTCCACTCGTAGATGTAAATCAGGGCGGAGATCTTCTTAATAGAATCACCCTGATACGCCGACAGATGGCGATTGACCTCGGACTTGTCGTGCCCCCGATAAGAATAAGAGATAACATACAGCTTCCACCTTCAACCTATCTGATAAAAATAAAAGGTGTTGAAATAGACCGCAATGAAATTATTGCCGACCAGTATCTGGCAATGGATCCCGGAACTGTAACTACGCCAGTTACAGGCATTGAAGTTCGCGAACCAGCCTTCGGACTTCCAGCCGTCTGGATAAGTCAGGCAATGCGCGAACGTGCTGAAATGGCCGGATACACAGTTGTAGATCCATCTACGGTCATTGCAACACACCTGACAGAAATTATCAGGAAAAATGCCAACGAAATCCTGGGCCGGCAGGAGCTTCAGTCACTCATTGAAAGTGTTAAAGCCACTTATCCGCTTATCGTGGAAGAAGTTATTCCAAATATTGTCAGTAATTCACTTCTTTTACGTGTTCTTCAAAACCTTCTGAAGGAAAATGTTTCAATCAGGAACATGGTAACCATTCTTGAAGCACTTGCTGATTGCAAAGGTATTACAGATATAGATATGCTTACAGAGATAACACGTCAGGGTCTTTCAAGGCATATATGTAAGAGTCTCCTGGATGAGAACGGAATGCTTTCGGTTATTTCTCTTGATCCGCACCTTGAACAGACACTTTCTTCATCACTTCAGAAAATTGATGGAAGCATGCAGCTTGCGCTTGAGCCACAATTCGCTTCGGACTTTTTAAACAAACTGAGAGAAAAAATCGAAGAAGTAGGCGCTCTTGGCAAGACCGCAATTCTTATTTGTGCGGCACCTTTGAGGCTGAGCCTTAAACGTAACACAGAGAGAATGGCTCCACGATTGGTAGTTCTTGGATATAACGAAATTCCGTCTTCAGTTCAACTTCAATCCGTAGGACTGGTAACACTTTAATGGTAATTGCAAGCAAGGCATGGTCCCTCGCTCGAACTTGTTCGACCGACCCCATAGAATATGGCTGATCAGGCACAAAATCTCAGGCGCTTGCGGAAGGCATTCGATACACTTAACCCGGGAGTTATCGAAGATTCTCTTTCACTTATTTTAAAGTCTCCGCCACCGTTAACCAGAATGATACTTTTCCCCGAAAAGTTGCTTCCCGAAAAAAAAACTCTTCTTCGGTACCTGGCAAAACTGTTTTCTACCGGAAAATCTGTGTTTATTTGCGATCAGGCAAAGCTTTTAACAGAGAGAGATTCAGTTCCTGTTGAAAAATCCGAATTCATTGGCTCAACAGTTGAAAATATTGAATTGCCCGGCGGATTAACAGTAAGGGTCGTGCCTAGAATTGATGAGTACCTGAATCTGTATAATTTGTCCAATGAGTCCAGGCATTCGTTTCTTTCTTCCTTTCTCAAACTATTTTTTAATTGCGATGAACTGTGGATTACATGCCATGAATCTGAAATAATTCCTGAAAATCCATTATTACACTCTTCTGATTCGGCATACGTTTTTACTTCAACCGATGTCAGTGAAATTGCTTTTCCATACAAGATAATCAAGCTGTTGCACTATTCGAAATTTTTTTATCCAATTATTATTTTTGATGAAAATTTTGTTGAGAATCCTTTTGAGAAGGCAATCTTCGAAAGACTGAGACGCGTTGCAAGTCAGTTTCTGGCACTTGACCTGAGACACCTTCAGATGGTAGATTCTTATCTAAGAGATGGTGGGGGTTTTTTCCTTAAAATTTCCGAAATCCTTTTTAAGAGTGGTAGCGGAAACCGATGACAGAACAGATTGTTAAACCTATTGACTCAATTGTTGCTGAGTCAAAGAAAAGCATACAACCTTTTCTGTTCAAGCGTTTAGAAGGAAGACGCCCGAAACTTCCGGGTAAAAAAACAGCAAGAGTAATAACAGTTGCCTCCGGCAAGGGTGGGGTAGGGAAGACAAATCTGGTTGCCAATATGGCAATTTGTCTTGCACAGGCAGGCCGAAGAGTTATTGTTCTTGATGCAGACCTTGGATTAGCGAATATCGACGTTATTTTCGGTGTTCGTCCAAAAAAAAATATTACTGAAGTGATAAATGGTTCATGTACTCTTGAAGAAATAATTGTAACAGGGCCTTCTGGTGTTCAGATTATCGCTGGAGGCTCAGGGATCAGTGAACTGGCGCAATTGAATCCAGAAGCTTCAAAGATTCTTTTCAGAGAAATGAAGCTTCTCGAAGATAAGGCTGATTACTTCCTCATTGACACTGGTGCCGGGATTTCCCAGAATGTAATATCTTTCTGTCTGGCCGCAGATCAGATAGTTGTTGTTACAACACCAGAGCCGACAGCTCTCGCAGATGCGTATGGATTAATCAAGGTCGTGAGTCAACAGAGAAACGATGCAAATTTGTGGGTGCTCGTCAACAGGGTCGAAAGTCAGGAAGAAGCAGGTTTTATATTGAATCGCCTTCAGACTGTCGCTTGGGATTTTTTAAAGTTCAGGGTACAACAGATGGGTTTTGTACCACAGGACAAATATATGTATCTATCTGTCAGGCAGCAGACTCCGCTTATGTTGTTTTCACCGATGTCTCCTGCAGCACTTCAGATACGTTACATTGTATCAAATGCCTTTAATGAACAGGCACCGGAAGAACTTGAGAGTAAGGGAATAGATGGGTTTATCGAACGCTTATCTCAACTGTGGAATTGGGATAAAGCTTGACTGGTTGAACAAGGAGGGGATTCTACTTGCCCGGCAAATTATCAGCACCCAGATTATCTAAATTTATTGGGGATACATATTTTGACGCCCTGATGCAGGCCAAGAATGCAATGGGAGATAATATCAGCGTTATTTCAAGCAAACCTATTCAGAAAAAGTCCTGGGGTGGAATATTTACTCAGGAAATGATTGAAATAACAGTTGCAGCTTTACGGTCTGAAGAAGAGAAGCAGATTCGTTCAGCAGCTCCCTCCAGACCAGTATTGTCGGAAGATGTTACTGGCGTAAAAATTCCAGAGATTCATAAGCCGGTTATGCCTCCTCCAGTTCCGGCAGTTCCTGATATTCCCATTAAACCAGGCTATTCCACAGGAATCTTACGTGATCAGAAGAAAAAATCTGAGCCACCAGTTCAAAAAATTCCAATTCAAAAGAAGCCAGAACCTGAAGTCAACCCGGGAATGAAAATGGCAGATGAGTGTTCCAGTGCCCTTGAAAGGGCGCTTGATGAAATTGTTCGTGTCAGAGATTTAAACCGATTAGATGTAAAAGATTTAGAATCTGAGTACAGCAACTCATCAAAACTTTCTACATTATCGCAAAGTCAGCAGGATTTTCATTCAAATGACAGGGTTGACAAAGTGGAGAGCAAAATCTCCGAGTTGAATGCTATGCTCGCTGATTTGAAGAAAATCTTTGGTGAACAGGTTGAAAAACCCAGGAAAAGAACAGCTCTTCCAGAAGCGCTTGAGACTTTGAGAAACAGACTTGTGGAAATTGATACTCCAGTGACAATTCAGGAAGAACTTTTACTGGAATTATCGAAAACGGTACCTTCTGAACTTCTTCAGTCCAATTCAACGGGTATTCCTGAAATAAGGAAATACCTGCTTAAAAAACTGAAATTTCTTGAACTGCCGAAAGAAAAAAAGACAGAAGGTCCTCTGACTATCGTATTAATGGGCCCTACAGGTGTTGGCAAAACCACAACTCTTGCCAAACTTGCAGCAGCTTTCGCTCTTGATGTAATGAATACCAGATCAGTAGCAATCTTTACTCTCGATACATATCGCATCGGAGCCACCGATCAGCTATGTCAATATGCCCAGATAATGGGAACAGCATTTGAAATCCTTTTTGAATATGATGAAATTAAGCCAGCCATGGAAAAGCATAAGAATAAAGACATTATTCTCGTTGATACAGCAGGACGCGGGCAAAAGGATCACAAGGATTTTACTGAAATGAAGAAGCTGATTTCGTGCTTCCAGGATTCAAAAAAATTCCTTGTACTTGATGCAACATCCAAATTCAGTGACCTTCTGGAGATGGAAAAGAGATTTTCAATGATTGGTTATGATGGTTTTGTGTTCACTAAAGTGGATGATACTAACTCAATTGGACCTCTCTTAGCACTTCTCATGAAGACCGAGAAACCTCTGAGCTATATCACTGATGGACAAACGGTTCCTGATGATCTCAAAATTGCCCGAAGCGATTTCTTCCTCTCTTCACTTTTTTCAAACACCATGCATTAGAAGTTGAGGTTTTATTAAATGAATAAACGATCGATTCTTTTTGTATTTGCATTTCTTTATTGTAATTTTCTTCCGAGTTGTTTTGCTGGAAATATTTTGAACGATATCTTCCGTGCATACACCAAATACCAGGAAATCAATATGATGCTCTGGCTGGCTGGTGACGTTAAGGCCGAAAAAAGATTTGGCGAAGAAACCAAGTGGTTTATCAATCTTACCAGCAAAAAAGAGAAAAATCCTGAAATCAATCGCTGGGTTCATAGTGTATTTGACAGAGTAAAAGCTAATTTCAGAGAACGCGGATTCAATTATAATATTACTGTTCTTCAGGGAAATGATGTAAATGCTTTTGCAATACCCGGCGGAAGCATTTTCATTTATAAAGGAATGCTGAATTTTGTAAGTTCAGATGACGAGCTTGCGGCAGTACTTGCACATGAGCTTGCACACTCAGAAAGACGTCACTCACTTCAAATGCTTCGCACCAGCGCAGCTTTTCAACTTCTTCTGCAGAAGGCTGTTAAAAGTGGCAGAGACAGGGAAACATGGGGTCAGGTTGTAGGTGCTCTTACCTCTCTCAGGTTCTCGCGCGAACATGAGGTTGAAGCCGATGCACTTGGTCAGCAGCGAATGTTTGAATCTGGGTATAATCCAGGTGGACAGGTATTACTCTGGGAGAAATTTGTACAAAAATTTGGCAAGGGAGACACTGGGATAGGAAAATATCTTTCAACACATCCACCCTCACAGGAGCGTGTTGACAGTGCGAGAAAGGGCCTAGCAAAATATAGTGTCCCGGAGCAGAAGGATTTCTCTCTTTCTCTGAATATTCTTGCAGAAGTAAGAGAAAACCTGCTTCAGAATCCATCTTTTGAGAGTGATATCAGCAAAACTAAAATTCCCGACTCGTGGTTCGTGCAAAGCGGTGATGTTTCAAAAGATAACAGCACATCTGCGACCGGAAAATCTTCAATCAGGCTGTCTTCTGATAATAAAATGCGTGTAGTCAGGGTAAATTCTGATTTTATACAGATAAATCCTTCTGAAAAATATGAGTTATCTGGAAGTATGAAATCATCAGATGGTACTCAACAGGGAAATATTGGTGCAGAAATATATGATAAAAAGAAGAAATTGAAAGGTTATGTCTGGCCAATAACTTTTCAACAACCTATAAGCAAGACCTGGATGCCAGTTTTTGGCCTTTTGCATGCCGGTGGCAGTAAATCTGTGAATTTTCCTCCTGAAACAGCATATATTAAGATACTTCTTCAGAATGGTCCTCTCTCAAAAGGAGAAATCTGGTTTGATGAGCTTCGCCTTAAAAGAGCAGCGACAAAAGATCGTGTAAATCTGGTTAAAGATGGAGATTTTGAATACGAAGGGCAAAATGGCCTTCCTCGGGGTGTTTCGGGTAATCCATTAGTTGTTCAGAGAAGCCTTGATAAATTCAAGACTGGATATGCCTCACTTTCTCTTCTTCCTTCGAATAACAAGGAGACAAAGGAAACGTCTTTTGAGTTTTTTCCATTGTCAATGGCAAATCTAGTCGGAAAGACAGATTTTCAAATTTCATGGCATTTTTCCGGAACAGATTCTATAAAGTCTAAACTTCGAATGTTTTTTATTGATGAAAATGGAAAACCTGTTATCGAAAAACCCTTCCTTGAAAGCGAATTCACTACAAAAATCAACCTCTGGGAATCCACTGGATTAAGGTTTAGTATTAAGCTTGCACCAGATGTACAACAGAAAGTGAAAGCAATTTCCATTTCAGTTATCTCTTTGATTCCCCCAGAAAAGCAGATTTGGCTTGATGGTTTTGTTCTTGAATGATTAAGTCTGCTGAATTTAATTCCTTTAACTCTTTTATTTTCTCTTAATCTGCGAAATCTGCGTAATCTGCGGACAGTATTTGTCTTTTATCTTGACGGCAGTGACGGCAAGTCTGAGGATGAAAATGCCCCATCATTCAGTGTATTCGACCCAGGCTGTTGGACTTTCGTAAATTGTTACTTTTGTTATTTTTCCTTTTGTCAGAGTCTTTTTGAGTTCCTGGAAGAAATACATTGAAAGGTTTTCTGCAGTTGGATTCAATTTGTCAAAAGGCGGTTTTTCGTTCAGAAAACAATGGTCAAGTGAGTCAGCAATGCTCTTGAGATTGCTTTTCAGAATACCGAAATCTGTTGATATGCCAAGTTCATCCAGTTCTGAGAAAGCAAATGTTGCAGAAACATTGAATCTGTGACCATGAAGACTTGCACATTTCCCCTTGTAATTTCTCAGAAGATGTGCCGAATCAAAATGATATTGTACTGAAGTAAAAAACATATTTTCTCCATTCTACTGTATCTTGATTGTACAGGAATTTTCAAGCTAGTTATGCGTTTTTCTAAAACCATAATATGAATTCAAATTGTCTTGTAATGATTCAGGTTCATTGTTTTCCGGGCGTGCATTCAGGAAAATAAGGTAATATTTTAGCTGTCATTTCGAGCGAAGTGAGAAATCTCGCATTTATGGATCTCTTACATTCGTTCGAGATGACAGCCCATCAAAAAGTTTAAACGCCAATTTGATACCATATTTAAGATTTTGCGTACCATGGATTACAATTTATAATACCGAAATATGCCCCCCGAGAGCACAAAGTGCTCGAGCGCGGGGAGTGAGCGGGTCGAACTTGTTCGACACGCGAGAGGGGGCGCGTGCCCCCCGAGAGCACAAAGTGCTCGAGCGCGGGGAGTGAGCGGGTCGAACTTGTTCGACACGCGAGAGGGGGCGCGTGCCCCCCGAGAGCACAAAGTGCTCGAGCGCGGGGAGTGAGCGGGTCGAACTTGTTCGACACGCGAGAGGGGGCGCGTGCCCCCTCTAAAAAGTAATTGTCTGAATTGAGCGTGCAGGACTTTTTACCTCGGCGGCATTGCTTCCAACGCATAAATTGTAGATGACTTCCTGATCGCTCTGATTCATTACGACCACAGCAATTTTTCCGTCTTCATTCATAAATGCTGTTGATAAAAGTTGACTGCGGCTTGCTGCTGCCAAAATTCGTCGTGCACCAGGACGGATAAATTTCGAAAAATGTCCAATGTAATAATATGAATTTGTGTAAATTAACTGGCCAGTTTTTGTATCTGCGTGCACTGGAGCAAAACAGAAATTATTAACATGATTCGGTCCACCAGTTTCGTCAAGCAGAATATTCCAGTCTGTCCATGCAACTGTACCATTGTTGAAATCATGTATCATCGAACGGCCGTATTCTTCACCGAGTCCCCAGGAATAATAACGCTCTGCGTTGAAACTTTCTGCACAACCTTCAGTAAATATAAGATTTTTATCAGGATAGACCTTGTTTACAAGACCGACATTGCAATACATCTGTTGACCGCCGCTCCAGTCTTCATACCAGTGAAATCCCATTCCCCAGGCATACTTCGAAGCCTCCGGATCATCGAAAATGACATTCGCTCTCTGATACATAAGATCACGATTGTGGTCCCAGACGATTATTTTTTTATCACTCAGTCCAGCTTTTTCAAGTGTCGGTCCCAGATAGTTTTTCAGAAAGTCCCGTTCTTCAGATGCTGTGTAAATGCAGGATTCCCACCTTTGTGTTGCCATTGGCTCGTTTTGAACTGTTAAACCCCAGACAGGAATTCCTTCATTTTCATAGGCTCTGATAAACTTTACATAGTAATCGGCCCAGATCTGATAATATTCTGGTTTCAATTTTCCCCCCTGAAGCATGTTATTATTGTCTTTCATGTAAGCGGGAGGACTCCATGGACTTGCAAACAAGGGCAGATTGCCGCCAGCAGCTTCAATAGCTTTTTTTATAAAAGGAACACGGAATTTCAAATCATGATCAATACTGAATGATTTCAGTGTTTTATCGCCATTTTTAACATAAGTGTAACTTCCACTTGAAAAATCACAACTGTGAATGTTTGTTCTCGCTAAAGTGTATCCAATGCCATGTCTGGTGTCAAAATAGGCTCTCAGAAATTCTCTCTGTTTTAATTCCGGCAGTTTTGCAAAGGTTTCAGCAGATGCATCTGTAAGTGCTCCACCAATTCCCATGAAGGTTTGAAATTTCTTTCCCGGATCGACAAAAACGCAGATTTGTGTTTCTTTAGGCTGCTCAAGTGTTGAAAAGTTTAGAAAACCCGTCAGTGACAACCTTTGTGTTGTACTGGCTGCAGTAGTATAAACGGATATTTTTTTTGTATTAACTTTGAAAGCTTCATCAAGAATAGCAGGCGATGCTGCTGATACTGACTGGCTATGGGCAAAGAAAAGAAATAGTACAAGAGCTGAAAGTGTGTTTATCTTCATGTTAAAATCCGATTAAATCGGGCCTCCTTTATGTATATCAACGTTCACTGAACGATTTTTCGCATTTACTCAATATATCAACGATCATTAAAGAATTCCAATTTTCTCCCTCGCCCCGCAGCCATCGTGGGAGAGGGTTGGGGTGAGGGTTCTATGAAAACCGGAACGTTTCTGTGCTTTATTATAAAGTTACTTCTACTTTTTCATTCCACCATTTACTGAGTCGATACGATTTTTCCTTTAAAAACAGGTAAATTTGAACTTCTGGTTTTAATTCAGACCGCGTTTATTGAGCAGGGCGTCAATCTTTGCCTCTCTGCCTCTGAATGCTTTGTACATAGACTCGAAATCTTCACTGCCGGCTTTTTCCAGAATATTTTTTCTAAATGATTCAGCGAGTTCTTTGTCAAAAAGACCTTTTTCTTTGAATGCCTCAAATGCGTCTGAATCTAATACTGCTGACCATAAATAGCTGTAATAACCTGCTTCATATCCCCAGGCGGCAATGTGAATAAAATTGGTGACCATGTAACGAGGGCTCAGTTCAGAAGGCAATCCCATTTTTGCTAACGATTCTTTTTCGAAAACAGCGACATCTATTTCTTTTGAATCACTGATTGAGTGTAAATCCAGATCTAATAGAGATGCAGCGATATATTCAGTAGTAACAAATCCCTGATTAAAGCGCTTGGATTCTTTAATTTTCTTAACCAGTTCATCTGGAATTATCTCACCGGTTTTGTAATGTTTTGCATAGAATTTAAGCACTTCCGGCTCGAATGACCAATTTTCCATGATCTGAGAAGGGAGCTCAGCAAAATCTGCTGGAACAACAGTTGCATTCGGGTAATGGACATTCTGAAAGAGTGTATGCAACGCATGTCCGAATTCGTGAAACAGCGTTTCGACTTCGTCTTTACTTAAAAGGGCAGGTTTCTCAGATGTTGGCTTGGAAAAATTTCCGACATTGTACAATACTGGTGGGACAAACTTTCCGTCAATGTTAGTTTGATTACGAAAGATCTCGCACCACGCTCCACTTTGTTTCCCATCTCGTGGAAAATAGTCGGTATATAAAATTCCGATATGTTTTCCATCAGCTTCTTTTACTTCAAAAACTCTTACGTCTGAATGGTAGACCTGGATATCTTTTCTCTCTTCGAATTTTATTCCATAAAGCTTATTGGCTAAAGCGAATGCTCCGTCAATAACATTTTCAAGTTTAAAGTATGGTCTTATCATCTCTTCATCAAGATCATATTTTTCTTTTTTTACCTTTTCAGCGTAGAACCACCAGTCCCAGGGCTCAAGTTTAAATTTTCCGCCTTCTTTATCGATGATTTTTTGCATATCAGCGACTTCCTGATTTACCCGAGCGATGGAAGGTTTCCATATTTTATTGAGTAATTCATATACTTTATCGGTAGTTTTTGCCATTTTTCTCTTTATGACAAACTCGGAATAATTTTTGTATCCCAGAAGCTGAGCTTTCTTAACTCGAAGGGAAACGATTTCCGATAATAGCTTTTTGTTGTCAAGATTATCATTGTTATTGCCGCGATTAATATATGCCTTGTACATTTGTTCTCGAAGAGTACGCATGGAAGAAGACTGCAGGAATGGAAGCAAAGTGGGTTTATCGATTGTAAAAAGCCATTTTCCCTGATTTTTCTTTGCTGCCGCTTTTTCAGAAGCTTCCTGAACCATTGATTCAGGAAGACCAGCAAGATCTTCTTTCTTATCAATCAGAAGTTCAAATTTGCTATTCTCTTTTCTGACGTTCTCACCATAGTTTAAAGTAATACTGGAAAGCTTTTCATTGATTATCCGCAGCTCTTCTTTTCCTTCAGGAGAAAGGTTTGCGCCGCCTCGTGTAAAATCAAGGTGATAGTTTTCCAGAACAGTTTTCTGCTCAATTGTCAGTGGCAAATCTGCCTTTTTCTGGTAAATAGAATCAATTCTTTTGTACAATTTTTCATTAAGATAGATATCATCAAAATGTTTGGAAATCATAACTGTAGATTTCTTTGCAATTTCTTCCATTTCCGGATTTGAGTTAGCTGCATTAAGATTGTCGAAAACTCTTCTGACTTTTATGAGCAACTCACCGCTTTTTTCAAGAGCTTCAATAGTATTTTTGAAATCCGGGTTTTCTTTGTTTTCAGTAATCTTTTCTATTTCAGCCTTATGCAGCTTTATTCCTTCTTCAAACGCCGGAAGATAATGCTCATTTTTTATTTCAGAAAATGGCGGGGTATCCCATTCCTTAAAAAAAGGGTTTTCCGAAATTTGTGCAAAACAAACCGATGAAAATAAAAACAGGGAAAAAACCAATAAATGTTTCATGCTCTCTTTCCTTTTGTTGATATGTTTATTTATAATATAGTACAATGTCAAAACAGTAGCATAATAACTTTGATTGTACAAGAAAACTGTTGAAAAGGTTGCCTTATTAACCTGTAAGCACGAAGGTTGTAAAAGAAAATTTAAAAGTTGTCTGTACTTTTTATTCTTTTCACCATTATGGAGCTTTTTTATTATAAACAAAAGTTTCTTACGAGTCAAAACAAATCTGCCATGGCAAGCTATAGTTTTTTTGATTTCAGAGATAATTCTGAAGCTCCTGATTTCTATAGCATTAAAAGAATTTTTGTATTATACTTTTTTTGCTTTAAAATTTTCTGAGAGGTGAAATGAATGAAAGTATTAATTGTTTATTATTCGATGTATGGGCACATTTTTAAACTGGCAGAGGCCGCAGCAGAAGGCGTTAAGAGAATACCAGGTGCAGAAGCCGTTTTACGGAGAGTTCCGGAGACATTATCTTTAGAAGTGCTTCAAAAAATGGGAGCAGTTGAAACAAAAAAACTTCAGGAACACATACCTGTCTGTGAAGTTGAAGAGCTGGCAAAGGCTGATGCGATTATATTTGCTACTCCAACCAGGTTTGGTAATATGTGTGGACAGATGAAACAATTTCTTGATGCAACAGGCCAACTCTGGGCAAAAGGTTCATTGATAGGAAAAGTTGGAAGCGTTATCACAAGTTCCAATACACAACATGCCGGGCAGGAATCGACTATTCTCAGCTTCCATATTACTTTGCTTCATCACGGAATGCTTATTGCCGGATTGCCATTTTCATATAAAGGCCTGTCAGGTGCTGAAACAGTAAACGGATGCTCCCCTTATGGCGCATCAGTGATAGCTGGCCATGATGGTAGCAGAATGCCAAGTGAAATTGAACTGGAAGGCGCACGCCATCAGGCAGAATACGTTGCAAAGATAGCAAAAAAACTGACATCCTGATTTTTCAATTTACCTGTGCTTTTCGCATTTCAACAAACAGGAATTATAATAAAAAGCGAAGAGCACAAAGCGCGCTACCGATTTATTTGCTGGTTTTTTGAAAAGATATATCTCACGCAGAGACGCAGAGGCACAGAGGCACAGAGAAAAGCAGAGAGAAAATCGTGTTTTTTATATATTTATTGTATCTGCTCAGCCCTACGATGAGAAAAATTCTGTCATCGTAAATGCGAATTCTCTGACAAGCGCACAGCCACCAGATATGTACAGTGGTTTGGATGCTCAGAAAAAGTATATTGAAAGAATCAAGAATATCAGAGTTCTTGCAGGCAACAGAGATTGGTCGCGTGAATATGAGCTTTATGTTTTTTCTGCGCTTATTTCAAAACTTCCACCGTCCTTTACCAGTTGTACAAGTGAAATAAGAAGAGATGAGGTTGGCATAAAGAGCAAAAAAGCAGCCGGATGGGTTGACATGGATTCACCTCCGCCAGTTATACATCTTACTGATATCGGTGCAAATTCTGGTTGCCTTGACGAAATTTTCATCCACGAAATGACACATTGTTTTCAAATGAAGCATCGCGATATTACACAAAAGTGGAAAGACAAATTCTGGGGCTGGTTCAGCCCCAATACTCCTTCAGTAACAGACTATGGAAACTCAGCAGTTGTCGAAGATATGGCTGAGTCTGTTAAAAAATACTGGTCAGACGGTCCCTGGCTGCAAAGCAACTTCCCCGATCGTTACGAATTTATTAAAACATACATTATGAACGGGAAAGAATTTGGCAAGAACGATCTATAACTCTTTTCTGTGCTGTCATTTCGACCAAAGGGAGAAATCTTGCTTTTATGAGAACTCTCACATTCGTTCGAGATGACAACCTCCCTTGATTTAACGCGTATGCGCCCATTCTTCGCCCCTGCGAGCCTGGTGAGAGGGGGCAAAAAAATGCCCCCTTTATTAAGATTAGCTGTACTTTAGTTTTATCCGAGAAATGATTTTAGTTTTTCGCCAAAATATCCAGTTTCGAATATGCACGACAGGTGCCCGTTATGGCTGTTGTAGCAATGCATTTCGGCTTTGGGAAGATATTTAAGTGCTTCTTCTGCCTGTCCGCGGGTGAATAAGAGATCTGATTCGTCGATTACCATCAGGGTAGGGGCCTTAATGGCTGAAAGAGCATCTTTCAATGATTCATTTCCGCTTCTCAGATCAAATAATGTATTTGCCTTGGCAATATACAGGAAACCGTTCGGATCAAAAAACTGCATTCTGCCAAGTACTATTTTTTCGACTTCGTGCTGTACAAGAAACTTGCCATCGAGTGATTTGTACGGACTAGGGCCATCTTCCACGATTCTTCGACCGAAATTTAATTCTGCCCATTCATCAGTTCTGGTTGCCATGAGCAGAACTTTAAAAGCAAGCAGGAGCCCGGTATTTGGGACTTTTCCACCATAATAATTGCCACCATTCCAATCCGGGTCAAGGGTTATGGAATCAATTGCGAGTTGATTCGGAACCATAAGCGTCCATGGGCGCATCATTGGAGTTGCAAAAACGGAAACAACCTTTTGTACAACATCAGGATAATATTTCCCCCAGATAAAGCTCTGAAGACCACCCATTGATGGACCTATTACAGCCTTCAGCGAAGAAATTCCAAGGTTGTCCAGGAGCATTTTATGTGACTTCACAACGTCGTTAAGGGTGAAAATCGGAAAATCCATTGCGTATGGCTTTCCAGTTTTCGGATTTATCGTGCCGGGACCTGTTGTGTAGACTTTTGGATTATTAAAGTTGATATTGCATATAGAATCAGCACAGATAACAAAAAATTTATCAGTATCAATTGCTTTTCCTGGGCCTATTATGGCATCCCACCAACCGGGAGCTGCATCTGTCGGAGCATATTTGCCTGCGGCATGAGAATTTCCAGTAAAATAGTGGCAGAGCATTATCGTATTGTTCTTTTCAGAATTGAGTTTGCCATAGGTTTCATAACCTACTTGTATCGGAAGGCTGACATTAGCTTCCTCAAAATGAAAATTATCAATTTTGAAACATTTTTTTTCAATATTCTCCACGGTTGTGTCTCCTTAAGATAGCAATAATAGTATTTTTATTTTCTTACAAAACACAGCAAAGCTTCAACGTGATGCGTTCTTGGAAAAAAGTCAAAACCGACGGCATCCGATAAAGCATAGCCTTTGTCAATGATCGTTCTGCCATTTTTTGAAAGAGAATTCATGTTGCACGAAACATACAATATTTTCTTCGGTTTCAGTTTTTCAAGAATTTCTGCAGTTTGATATAATCCGCTTCTCGGCGGATCAACAAGCAATATATCCGGAGAATAGGCAACTTTTGATAGAACTTTGCCCGCATCTGCCTGATAAAGATTTATTCGCTTTTCCTGCCCCGAAGTGATAATGTTTTTCATACCCATTCGGAATGCTCCGGGATGGCTCTCATAAGCATCTAACAATGCACCTGCCAACGCTAAAGGTATAGAAAAATTACCAGCTCCGGCATAACCTTCAACAACTTTCATGTCCTGAGAAACTTCTGCAAATTTGAGTATCCATTTGATCATTGATTCGTTCTGTTCAACATTTCCCTGACAGAAGAAAGAAGGTTCGTAGCCATAGGGCCCGCCTTGTACTCCGGGGGCTATGAGGCCATTAAGTTTCAGATCTCCGCAAACCCCTTCAACAGGCTTATCAGGTCTTCCAAAACTTATTCCTTTGAGCTGAACAAGTCGCATCATTTTTTCAACATGTTCCTTTGCCTGCGACAATCTTGCTTTTTCGCTCATTATGAGATGTCCGGAAACTGAGTCTTCATCAACAGGAGAAGCTGCCAGATAAAAAGCCTCTACCGGAAATGGAGTTTCAGACAAGGCTCTTCTTGCAGCTACAAGTCTCTTTAATAAAGGTTTTACGAGAAGTGCGCATGAGTTTACCGGAACAACTCCATCATGAATTTGTCTATCGTCTTCGGTAATGGCAAGAGGTCCAATGTCAGAAGAAGGAAGAAAACCCGATTCAGTGCGGTTTCCTTTTTTTCCACGGTGAATTCTGACTCTGCTTAAAAAACGAATATTTTTGGGCGAAGCCTGAAAAGGGTGAAGTTTGAAATTTTCCGAGCCGCAGAATCTGCTGATCGTGTCTTTAAGTATTGATGCTTTAAGCTTTTGACGGGCTTTTTCAGAAATTTCAATTAAATCACACCCCTGACAGGGGCCGAAATACGCGCAATCAGACTTGATTCTGTCAGGGGATTCGGGATTTATTTTTGAAGGAAGATATTTATCCTGCTCTTCATTATAGGTGAATTCAACCGAATCTCCGGGAAAGGCGCCGTCAAGATAAAATTGACAGTTGTCAAAGTAAATTTCGCCTTTTCCCAGAGAACTGATTTTTTCAACCTTCAGTACAACATTTTCTTTTCTCTGCTCTTTCACTTTTTGATGACCACAGGTGCCATAAGTCTTTCATAGTCAGGCATTTGTCCAAGTAATGGTCTAGCATAGACTTTGAAATCTTCTGTTACATCGGTTCCAAATGGTGTTATGAAATTATCCGGCATAGATTTCGTTTCTCTGGCAACAGTTTCAAGCGGAGTAAGGAAATAATCAACTGAATAATCGCCAGTTCTTTTTATTGCAACAGAACCATCGACGTTGTTCCAGACAGCGAATTGAGCAGCTTTTTCTCCGACTTCGCGTGCTTCAGCCTGGTCAACCTCAGATACGATTCCGACAAATGAGCGCTGAAGATAACCGAATGTGTCTGATCTTACACGTTTGATTTTCAATTGGTCTCTAATGAGGTCTGCCAGCAGATCGCCAAGAGCTCCTGTTCCCGAAAGCTGAACGTTGCCGTGGGCATCTTTTTCTTTATTACCGGTAAGCTGAGAAATAATGGGTTTTCCGTCTTCGCCAACGATTCCCTCAGAAACAGCGATTATGCATCTGCCGTATTTCTTATAAACATCGTCAACGTCTTTAAGGAACTGTTCTTTTCTGAAGGTCCTTTCCGGAAGGTAAATCAGATGCGGTCCGTCATCTTCATATTTTCTTGCAAAGACAGATGCGCCGGTAAGAAAACCTGCATGTCTGCCCATTACTATGCCAATGTATACTCCGGGCAGAGAACGGTTATCAAGATTGATTCCGGCAAATGCCAGCGAAACAAATCTTGCAGCCGAGCCGAAACCCGGGCAATGGTCTGTAACTCTCAGATCGTTATCGATTGTTTTCGGGATATGTATGCAGCGGAGTTCATAATTTGCTTCCTGAGAATTATTATTAACTATTCTTACTGCATCAGCTGAATCATTGCCGCCAATGTAGAAAAAATATCTGACATTGTGTTTCATGCAGATTTTAAAGATTTTGTGACAATATTCTGCATCTGGTTTATCTCTCGTTGAAAGCAATGCAGAACTTGGTGTGCAGGCTACTTTTTCAAGATTATGCGTCGTTGCCTGTGTCAGGTCAATGAAATCTTCCTGGATAATTCCTTTAACGCCGTGAAGAGCTCCGTAAACACGGTCAACTTCAGGGAACTTTCTGGATTCGAGAACTGCTCCGACGAGGCTCTGATTGATAACCGCGGTTGGCCCGCCACCCTGAGCAATAAGAACATTTCCGACTAGTTTGGACATGTTTCTCTCCTGTTGAAAAAATTTATGCAGAGAGTATGCAATTTTTCCTGCATTTGGTCAAGTATTTTTATCAATTTCTGTTAATTTCCTTTTTGAATCTAATACAGGAGTGTTGATAAATTGTACAGTTTGTGATAGATAAAATAAAAACGTACAAATTTATGAAAATAAAAATTGTTTTCGGGATAATTGCGATTGCTTTTACTGCTCTTTTCCCGTTTATGGATGATCTCGAAAACTGGTCGATTGATCAGAGGTTTATCATTCGCGGTATTCGAAAACCTTCTGATAATATTATTATCATTGGAATAGACGGCGAGACAATGGAGTGGGCAAAAAGGCCCTTTTTTACTTTTCTTCCAATTTTTGCAGAATTAATAGATTCACTCATAAAAGCATCTGCAAAAACAGTTTTTTTTGACATTTCTTATGATACAATTCCTGATGAAGTAATAAGAGAACATGTTTCTGAGGTTTTTCAGAAATGTAATTCTTCGATAGAGTCAAGGCTTCTTAAAAGCCTCGGTTTTGCGTTGCCTTTTAGGCAGTCACTTATTAAATCAGTGAAAAGTTCGCTAAGAGTCATTCTTGGGTATGCTTATCAGGAAGCGCGAAAACTCAAACTGGATCGCACTTTTATTTCTATAATTCCTGAATCACAACTCGGCTTTTTGAATGTAGAGCCAGACTCTGACCACAGAATCAGAAGATCAATTCTTATGACTTCTGATTCTGCAACTAATAAAGCATATTTTTCCTCTGATCTTTCGATTGCTTTGAATTCCAATTCAAATTTGTCAGTTGATAGCGAAAGAAAGATCCAGTTATCAGGAAAGCCATTGTCTGGAGTTTCTGAAACTAAATCAGCACACATAAATTATTATGGCACGCAGGAGACCTTCAAGAAAATTTCTTTGAAGGATTCAATCATTGCCGCCCGCGAAAATCCAGATGAATTTAAAAGAATTTTTGCCGGAAAGATCGTTTTGTTGGGGATTTGGCTGATAGAGGACATGAAAATTGCTCCGGGTTTCGGGTACATGCCCGGAATAGAAATCCACGCAAATATTATAGAAAATATCAATACTGATAATTTTCTGCGAAAACCTTTTGAAATCAGTAAATATAAGCTTCTTTTAATGTTATTATTGATATACTTTTTACTTTTCGGATTTTTATCGACTGCGGTTGCATCGGTTGCTCATTTTATTCTGGCAGTTTCATGGACTCTGGCATCAGTTTTCCTTTTCAGTAATTCTTTTTTGCTGCTGTGGGCAACACCTTGTATTTTTTTTGGTTTTTCCGGAACAATAAATCTCACCTACAGATGGATTGAAATTTCCAGAGAGAAAAACAGAATTCGCAATCTTTTTGGAAAATATGTCAACGAAAAGATTCTTGAGACTCTTCTTTCATACCCACCAGATAGCATTATTCATGGTCAGAAGAGGGAAGTAGGTATTATGTTTGCAGATATTCGCGGTTTTACAAATTACTCAGAAAATCGTGATCCCGAAGAAGTGGTAGTCTTTCTGAATCGCTATTTCAAAATTATGACTGATATTATTTATGAAAATGGTGGTCTGGTCGATAAATACCTCGGTGATGGGTTAATAGCTGTTTTTAATGCTCCGGTTGAGTCGGAATTCTATGTTGAATCCATGGTCGATGCATCATTGAAAATAAGGAAAAAATTGTCTGAAGCGTTCCCATTGAAAGTCGGAATCGCCATGAATTCAGGAATTGCTATCATGGGTAACATCGGTTCCGAGAAAAGACTTGAGTATACTGTAATCGGCGATGTAGTTAATTCAACATCAAGATTAGAAGCTCTTAACAAGGAATACAACACTGACATAATTGCTACTGAGATAATTAAGGATTCATCTGATAAAAAATACCAATGGGAGTTTATTGAAGAAAAACAAATTCGAGGAAAAGAGATACCGATAAAAATTTATAAATTGGCAAATGTTCAAAAAAATTCGTAATCTTTCGCCATTATTGGACGAAAAATTGAATAGGTAGAAAAAAAATGTCAATTTAGTTATGCATTTTCGACAGGAATGGTTTAAAATGTCTTCTCATATACAGAATAACAGGGTAAAAAGTGGATATTGATCTTTCCCAATACATGGGAATGTATATCGATGGTTCGAAAGAGAACCTCGATTTGATGGATAAGATGCTCCTGAGCCTCGAAAATGACCCGGGAAATATAGAGGCTGTGGGAGAAATTTTTCGTGCTGCCCATACTTTGAAAGGTATGTCAGCTACAATGGGCTTCGAAAAGGTTGCCCATCTTACCCATGAAATGGAAAATATCCTCGATAAACTGAGGAACAAGCAGTTTTCCGTAACAACAGAAATCGTTGATGTTCTTTTTGAAACATTTGATGTTCTCAGAGTACTTGTAAACGATACTATTGCATCAAATGATTCAAATATTGATGTAAATATTGTTATAGGCAAGCTTCATGCTCTTACCGGTGCACCTGCAAAAACTTCTTCTTCTGAAAAGGAAACTTCTTCAGGGCACTCTTCATCAGGTTATGGCGGTTCTGCAGCTGAAGCAGACACAACAAAATCCATTGACAAGCTTGATTTTCCTCTTAATGAGTATGAAATTCAGGTTCTCAAGGAAGCCAAGAAACAAAATCTGAGCGTTTTCCTGCTGTTTGTCAGTCTTGCCCCCGATTGCCTTCTGAAAGCTCCGCGTGCCTTCATGATCGTAAAGAATCTTGAAGAAATAGGCTGTGATATTATCAAATCTGTTCCAGATACAAAAGATCTTGAGCAGGAAAAATTTGAGCTTTCATTCAGCATGATCCTTGTCACTCCTGGAAAAGCAGAAAATGTTAAACAGGTAATTGAACAGATTTCTGAAATCGAGAGTGTTGAAGTTACTCCGTTGGCGCTTGAAAGCTTGAAACCATCATCTGGAAGTCCTTCCAGGCCATCAATGGGTTCTTCCAGTGATTCAGGTTCTTCCAGAGCGCAGTCTTTACAATCTTCTTCCCAGCGTTTACCTTCTAAACCAGCTGCTCAGGCATCGGGTGGAGGTTCCTCAGCTCACGCTGATACGATGCCGCAATCGCCTTCCTCTGGTGGTATTGCTGGAAAATCTTCAGGATCATCTTCTACTCCCGTTTCTTCACCGGGTGCTGCTGTTGCTTTATCGGCTGCTGCTGATCCTTCGAAAAAAGTTCAATCTACAGAAAAAAAGGGAAATCAGACCGTCAGGGTTGATATGCGTCGACTTGACGAATTGATGAATCTCGTTGGCGAGCTGGTTATAAATAGAACCAGACTAGCTGACATTGGAGCTGCTCATCGGTTGAAAGATCTGAACGAAGCATTGACGAGAATTTCTCAGATAAGTCTTTCATTGCAGAATGTTGTAATGCAAGTCCGAATGGTTCCTATCGAGCAGGTTTTTGATCGATTTCCAAGAATGGTCAGAGATCTTTCCAAAAAGTTGAATAAAAAGATTGATCTTATTCTTGAGGGCAAGGAAACAGAAATGGATCGTACGGTTATTGATGAAATTGGTGATCCGATGGTTCATCTGATAAGAAATTCAATAGATCACGGCATTGAAGAGCCGGCTGAAAGGGTTTCAAAAGGGAAATCTGAGACAGGGACTATAACGCTGACAGCACGTCATGAAGGGAATCATGTCATCATAGAAGTTCGTGACGATGGAAAAGGAATTGATCCAAAAATTGTAGGTGCGTCAGCAGTAAGAAAAGGTCTATTTACTCAGGAGCAGATTGATCGTATGCCTGTTGAAGAAATTACAAAAATTATATTTCTTCCGGGTTTTTCAACCAATACTGTTGTCAGTGATATTTCAGGACGTGGTGTTGGTATGGATGCTGTAAAGACTAAACTTGATGAACTTGGTGGTCAGTTGGACATCGAATCAAAAGTTGGCGAAGGCTCACGTGTCTTTATTAAACTTCCGCTCACACTGGCTATTCTACAGGCTTTGATGGTTAAGTTGGGAAATGAAACATACGCAATTCCTCTTGGTTCGGTTCAGGAGACAATGGATATAACATCAGCTGACATAAATATTGTTCAACACCAGGAAGTCACTCTTCTCAGAGGCGAAGTTCTGCCGATAATCAGACTTCGAAATTATCTGGATGTGCCAAAGATTCCAGATGAAAAGGAAAAAACCGAAGAGATATCAATTGTTGTTTGTTCTTCAGGTGAGAAGCGTGCAGGTTTTATGGTCGATGAACTTCTTGGACAGCAGGAAATCGTTATTAAATCACTTGGAAATCTTCTTGGAGGTCTGCCCGGCCTCATGGGTGCAACTATGCGCGGAGACGGAAGCATCGCATTGATTCTTGATATTCCAGCGTTTCTGCAAACTCGCTGGTAATAAAGACCCATGCATAGTAAAATCATAGTTTTCTCATCAACGGACAAGATAAAATGCCCGCCGCAGGCAAAAATGGTATAATAAGTTGTAAGGTCTACGTATAAAACGTAGTCATCGCGAAAGCGGAGAGCACAAAGTGCTCGACCGCGGGGAGTGAAGGTGGGGCGCGTGCCCCAGAAGCAAGGTAAAATAAGGTGCAAGCCACCGAATAAAACGTAGTCACCGCAAAAGCGGAGAGCACAAAGTGCTCGACCGCGGGGAGTGAAGGTGGGGCGCGTGCCCCAGAAGCAAGGTAAAATAAGGTGCCAGCCACCGAATAAAACGTAGTCATCGCGAAAGCGGAGAGCACAAAGTGCTCGACCGCGGGGAGTGAAGGTGGGGCGCGTGCCCCAGAAGCAAGGTAAAATAAGGTGCCAGCCACCGAATAAAACGTAGTCATCGCGAAAGCGGAGAGCACAAAGTGCTCGACCGCGGGGAGTGAAGGTGGTCGAACTTGTTCGACCGCCGAGAGGGGGCGCGTGCCCCCTCTAAAAAAGTCGAGAAAAATTTTGGATATTGATCTGAATCAATTCATGGGTGCATATATCGATGGATCAAGAGAAAACCTTGATCTTATGGATAAAATGCTTCTTGCACTTGAGCAGAATCCTGAGAATAAAGAAGCAACCGGAGAAATCTTTCGTGCTGCCCACACGCTCAAAGGCATGTCTGCTACAATGGGTTATGAAAAGATTGCACACCTTACCCATGAGATGGAAAACATTCTTGATCTTCTGAGAACAGGAAAGCGCGGGGTTGATTCGCGTGTTATTGATGTTCTTTTTGAAACTTTTGATGTATTGCGAAGCCTGGTTAATGATAGTATTTCCGGCGGTGATTCAGGAATTGAACTTACCGAAATTCTTGAAAAACTCAAATCTCTTTTTGATTCGTCAACTCAGGGGCAGGTTTCTGCATCTGTCAAAACCTCAGAATCAAGAACTTCCAATAGTAGTGTTCCGTCGAATCAACCTTTATCTGCTTTTCTTCAGGGAATAAAAGATTTTGAGTTCAGTGAATATGAGCTTGGTGGCTTATTAGAAGCTCAGCATAGAAATCTTCACACTGCATTACTTGATGTAAAACTTGTTGCTGATTGTCTTCTGAAAGGTCCGAGAGTTTTCATGATAATCAGAGCTCTTGATGGCCTTAAATGTGAGATCGTCAAATCAATTCCCGATCAGAAAGATCTTGAAAACGAAAAGTTTGACCGATCTTTCCAGATGATAATTCTTTCAGATAAGCAAACTTCTGAAATATCTGACGCGGTGAAGGAAATTTGTGAAATAGAAGATTGTCATGTCGAATTCTTTTCTCCGGAGTCAATAAAATCAGGGCACCATGAAGCTTCTGAGAATGCTCCATCGGCCGCCCCACCTAAACCTCAAGTGCCAGAACCGCCTCCACAGGTTTCAACCCCTGTTCCTCCACCAAAACCTGCCCAGCCGACACAACAGGCTCAAACCAGAATAAGACAGCAGCAGATGCCTCAGCGTCCGCAAACCAGCACTGAGAGCCTTCAGCCAATTGCTCCACCGCAACAGAATTTTTCTCAGGGAGCGGTTGCTTCAACAGCATCTTCGGCTCCTGTATATGGCCAACGCCAACAGGAAAATGTGCAGCCTGCACAAACTCCCGAAGCCAAAGAGCTGGATTTAAGCAAATTCCAGAGTAAATCACCCAAAAAATATGAAGGTATTTTTTCTGAAATGGACGAGGCGAAGAATCGTGAAAATCATAGAGAAACAATTGAGCTTGTTCAGCTTGTAAGTTTTAAAATGGCGGGAGAAATTTATGCTTTTGACATTTCGCAGGTTGAGGGAATTATTAACCTTCTTCCCATAACAAGAGTCCCAAAAGCACCTTCATTTATTGAAGGAGTAATAAATATGCGCGGCGAAATAGTTCCGGTTATTAACTTGAGACATCGTTTGAAAATAGACAGAAAACAGCGCGTAGCAACCGATCAGATTGTTATTCTTCACTTTGAAGCAGAAAAAGTCAAAGTAGGCTTTCTTGTTGATGGCGTACATGAAGTAATAAGACTTCCGCAAAATTCTATTGAAGAACCTTCAAAGGTTTCAGAAAGTGTTGACGTAGAATACTTAAGCGGCGTAGGCAAACTTCATGGAAAACTGATCATACTGCTCAATGCAAGAAAAGTAATATTTGGCTGATACTCAGTTTTTCTGCTGAATTATTCTCTGAGCTGAATTTCTAACCATATCGTTGGGGTCTTCCAGGCACTTTTTTGCTGTTTCAATGATATCAGGTGGCCTTATTTTACCGAGAGCTTCAAGTGCGTTCAGTCTGTTAAACCATTCCTCATCTTTCAGAAACGGCATGAGGTGTTTTACTGCACGCTGGTCGCCAATGTCACCGAGAGCATCAATAGAAAAGAAAAGTGTTGAACGGTTAGAAAGAATGTTAATAAGAGGTTCAACTAGTTTTGAGCTTTTTATCTGACCAAAAGCTTTAATCAGGCCAACTTTCTGGTTGTGGTCTCCGTTTTTAAGTCCATCTATCAGACAATCAAGATTCAGGTTTCCAATTTTCGATAAACTTTCGACGGCCGAAGTCCTGATTTGAATGGAAGAATCAGTAAGGGCATTTACAAGGTGTGGCACTGATGAAGGAAAATGACACATTCCAAGGGCATCTGCTGCTCTTTTTCGGAGAAACCATTCTTTATGGCTCAGCACGTTTGCGAGGATTTCAACGCATCTTTCCTCGCCAATATTTCCGAGACCTGCAACGGCGAAAATTCCAAGAATAAGCGGTTCTTCTCTGAGAGATTTTACATAAATTTGAAATGCTTCGCTGACCTTGGATTCAGACAGAAACTTCATTATCCAGATCTGTCTGTTGACCGGATAACGATCAAAGTTCTGAATAAATTCGGGAGAAATCCTGTCTGAGATCGGGAGAAGATAGCGGATGGAAGCCGATAACTGAACCTCATCAGTGGAATTAATAAAGAAATCTTTTAACGCTCTTATCGAATCAGCATCTCTTAAGGCAGCAAGGGCTTTCACTGCCGCAAGTACTATATTTTTCTTTGTGTCCGAAAGTGCATTAATTAGATGTTTTGCCGCACCATCAGAGTAATTTTCAGAAAGAAAATTCGATGCCCAGATAAAACGATTTTGCAAATTAGTATCATTTAATAACGGGAATACGAGCTTAGATACTAATTTATTCAGATGTCCAGAAAAGAGTTCGTTTAAGACTGGTGTCATGGTGACGGGATTATTGTCAAGTGCAGAAACAAGCAATGGAAAATACTTATCAGGCGAGGCATGAACATTTTTGGCAATTTCCTGAAGATATCCACCTGGTTCTTTTTCGGATTTTTCCAGCAGGTTTGCAAACTCTTCTTCTGGATTTTGATTCATTTCTAACACCCTTGTCGAATTTTTCAATTTGCCATACCAGCGGGAGCTTCGTATTTTTCAATTGTCATCTTTTCTCTGCCTATTTTGTCAGTTCCTTTATAAAATTCAAAGAAATATGTACCTTGGGAAGGAAAGACAAAACTATTCAGCACAATCATTGATCTTGCTATTACTCCTGGTTGCCCACGAATTTCCGCTGAAGGCTTAACTGCCGGAAGCGAAACTCCAGCGGGAGGAATGATATTGAGGTGAACAGTATGCTTACCGAGGATTTCTCCCCATTCAACAAAAAGACAGAATTTGGGAAAAAGCACTGGAAAATATTGGACGTAAATTGTCGAGCCTAATATTCCCATCAGGCTTACTCTTCCACCAATTTCCTGTCTGATATCTTCACAAAATAGAACATTTTTGTAAGCAATTTCCATCTTTATCCCCTCAATTCTGATGACCAGTTCTGTGTTTAAATGATTTCCTGATTCAAAAATAATCGCTGGGTTGATAATCCAGAAAAATACCTCAGGAATAATTTTTAAGTATCTTATCATAATTTTTAATACATTTCCTCCTGTTTTTTATTAATTTTTTTGTTCTGTTTATTTTTTAAGCCCCAACACTCCTATCAGGATGTAAATTCAGCATTTGTGATATTATTTAGATTAATTTTAATATTTCATACTTTTCTTTCCGGTAAAATTCTGGTATTTTTAGATGAAAGTAAATTAATTTTTAAACGATAGATTTATAACTTAAATCTTTTTCCTATAAGAAATGATTGGATAAATCAAAAATGAGTAAGAAGATCTCTTTGATTGAACTGCAAAAGGCACTTGAACAACCAAATTCCGCTATTAGAAAACATGCTCTGGCGTTGATTTTTAACGAATCTATTGTCGAGGCAAAGCCTCTTCTCGAGGATTATCTTGGAAGAGAAAACAACGCTCAGCTTCAGGCTCTGACTCTTCAGGTTCTTAAAAAACTCCAGAATTTTTCAAAATTTTCCGGGCAGGTTGAGGTGGAAAAACTTGAGTCATTTCTTTCCCATCCTGATCTTGAAAGACGCCTTCTTGGTCTGCGAGGACTTATAGGAAGAAAATCCAAAAAAATTCCCCCACTAATAGACAGATTCTGTACTCATGAAAAAAATACTGAAGCGCTTGTTTTAATATCTGAAATTTTGAAATCGAACCCAGATATGAAAAATCTGAGTTTTCTTGAGCAATTTGCATCTTCAAAGAATGAAAACTTGCGGATCAATGCTCTTGATGGATACATGAATATTATCTCCGGTGCCATTCTACCTGTTATCCTGAAATCACTTGATGATCCTTCGCCTGTCGTGAAAATGAGAGCCTTTCAGCTTGCCGGAAAAGTCGATCGCAGATGGTTGACTGAAAGTCTCGATACCATGCTGAAATCAGATTCTCTCGAAGAAAATAGAACTGCAGCCAATCTTTTGCATGTTTTCATTGGGGAAGATCTTTTAACAACAATTTCGACACATTTTAATCACCGTGATTCCGAAACGGCAGAATTATGCAGACATGCTCTTTATATACTTTCAAAACGAGGCTGCAGCGAAGCAGGCGTACTTATTGAGCAACTCGGAAAAGAAAACAAACCTCAGGTAGAATCTATTTCGCTTGAAATTCTTTCTCCCGGCTTGAATTCACTTGTTAAAGCATTGCCATTTTCTGTCGCAGGCATTCTTCGGGCAGAAAAGCTTCAGAATGATCCAGTGCTTGTTCTATACAGAGTTAAAGAATGTTATTTGAAAATATGCAAGTTGCTTGCATGCTCATTCATTGCTTATTATTTTGCTTTTGGAAAGAAATCACAGCAGTTGAATTACATCTGTTTTAGATCACTTTCCGATGGTATCAATAAAGTTGATGTTATCAAGCTGATTTCTGAACTTGCACCTGTATTTCCCGAACCGGAAAACGAAGGTGACTTGTTTCCTGCTGTCATTGCGCGTAATGTAACTAAAGACGTTGAAGAAAATCTTTTTGGCGAGATAATCTCATTAAAAGAAGGATTTTCTTTTCTTGAACAACATCCCGAGATGGCAGATTCTCTCTTACAACCAGCACTTGCAGATATGGAAAAACTTGTTGGTCATATTGAATGCATCAAAAGCAATTCTCTTCTCATCAAATGCGCATCAGGAGATCAGATTCGGTTTATTAATTTCTGGAAACCTGCCCCCGAATTTGTTGATCCGCGACAACTTGAAAGTCTTGGATTTGATGTTCAGATTAACCGCCCAATACTAATAAGCAAAAATTCTTCACGTTTTCTTGATATGTTCCCGTTCATGAGTTACGATAACGAGAAAAAACTTGAAATAGGCAATAATCCAGGCGAACAGGAACTCTGGGAATTTCTTGTAAAAAACAATATTCTTGAGCAGTTTATGGTCTTTCTGACTGAAAAGGTAAGATAAAAATCTAAATTGCCCCGCTTTTTTTCATTGCTGCAATTTCTTCAGAAGACATTTTCAAGATTCCTGAAAGAATTTCGTCGGTGTGCTCGCCAAGGAGAGGCGATGTTGATGCAACTTTTGCCGGAGTCTCGGAAAATTTCACAGGGTTTCCCGGTACGGTTATTTTTCCTGCAATTGGATGAATAAGCTCAAGAAGCATTTCACGGGCTTTTACCTGAGGGTCGGCAAAAATCTTCTTAACATCATTTATTGGTCCGCTTGGAATGTCATTTTTCTGGAAAAGTTCAAGCCATTCGTCAGTCTTTTTTGTAACAAAAACTGCTTTAAGAATTTCAAATAACTGGTACCAGTTCTTAACACGTTCTGCGTTGCCTTTAAACCTCGAATCGTCTGATAATTCAGCTTTTCCTATGAGCTCACAGAATTTCTTCCACAAATCATCGTTTCCAATGGCAATGTTTATTAATCCATCTGATGTTGAAAATGATGAAAATGGCGCAATAGAAGGATGTCTGTTGCCAATTGGTACTGGTGCTTCATTTGTGGTAGAGAATCTGACAATGGCATTTTCAAGTACAGCAATCATCGAATCAAGCATTGCAACATCGATTGCTTGTCCTTTACCCGTTTTTTCTCTTGCATACAAAGCATTTACGATTCCAAACGCGGTGAACATGCCTGAAATAATATCCGCAATTGAACTTCCGACTTTCGAAGGCTGATCTGCCGATGGACCGGTAATACTCATCATTCCGCCCATTCCCTGGATAATAAGATCATAAGCCGGTCTTGATGTATAGGGGCCCGTCTGCCCGAAGCCTGTAGATGAAGCAAAAACAAGGCGATTGTTGATGCCCGAAAGAGCTTTATAGTCGATTCCGAGTTTTTTCATTACACCAGGCTTAAAGTTTTCAACGACTACATCAGCTTTTTCGACCAGTTGCATGAAAATCTTTTTAGCTTCCGGATTCTTAAGATTAAGAGTCATACTTTTTTTGCCACGGTTGATACTCATGAAATAAGCACTGTGCCCATTTAAAAATGGACCGAACGCTCTTGAATCGTCACCGGTTTCGGGACGTTCAATTTTAATTATTTCTGCGCCAAGGTCGGCGAGCATCATTGTGCAGTATGGTCCGGCGAGGACTCTTGTTAAATCTATTACTCTTATTCCATTAAGGGGTCCGGGCATTATTCTATCTCCATTTCACGAAAGGAATTCTTTTTGCAGGATCAAAAGAAGATTTTCCCTGCTTGAGTATACCTGAATATGCAGAAATATTTCTATCTTCAAGGTGATCAAAAGTCTGTGCTGCACAGGTATTCGGAGTAATTGTCCTTATTGGATCAGGGTCGAGTTCTGCCCAGATAAATTCATCTGAAGCACGTGCCTGTGCAATTTTAAATCCGCTGGGGTGAACAATCATTGATGATCCGAAGAAATACGCACCGCTGGCATCAGGTCCAACAGCGTTTGATGCTATCCAGTAGACATGATTGTCATAAGCCCTTGCGCGATTTGTTAATTCCCAGTGGTCATAAGTTCTCATGAATGCTGATGGACGGCAGATAATTTCTGCTCCTTTAAGAGTTGTTACTCTTGCCAGCTCTGGGAAATCGCCATCATAACAGATTACTATTCCAATTTTTCCTATTTCAGTTTCAACACAACAAGATCTTGAACCGGGAGTTGTCCAGCCACCGGCTTCTTTTCTTTCTGTTGGGAAGGGATGAGTCTTCCGATACACCCCTAAAATGCCAGTCGGGCCTATCAGTGCTGCACTGTTGAAAACAGTGCCTTCTTTTTTTCCACGCTCATAGGTGGGAAAAACGATATAAGCATTAAGCTCTTTTGCCCATTTTATACCTTCATCTGTTAATCTTCCCGGAATTGTGTCAACTGCCTTCCACAGATCAACTGCATCGCCGCGCGGAGTAAAACCTGTAGTAAAACTTTCGGGAAGAACCATCAACTGAGCATTTGATAAACTTTTGCATTCAACAAGAAGTTTGTGTGCACATTCCATATTTCTGTCCACTGCCATGGCTTCAGAATGAAATTGAACAGCAGCAGCTACAATCTTTTTCATTTATTATTCCTCATTTACATCCGGAATTCCCTATGGAATTCAAAATCACGCAATCTGAGCAACATTTTCTTTATAAGAAACACATTCAGAGCGCGCCATAAGAAAAAGTGCGTCAGACAACCTGTTCAAGTATATCATAAGTGACTCAGAAACTGAATTATTTTTTCTTAATGTTGTTACTCTTCGTTCTGCTCGTCTTGATACTGTGCGGCTTACATCAAGATAAGCAGATGCAATATTTGATCCCGGAACAATAAAAGAGTTCAGGCTGATAGACTTTTCTGTCGAAAAAATATATTTTTCAAGAAATTCAATTTGCTGATGCGATATTGAATAAGTGGTCTTCTCTTCTGGGGAAGCTAGCATGGCAGACACTATAAACAAGTGTTTCTGGATTTCTTCAATAATATCAGCATTCTTTTTTTGAACAAAATTCTTCGCGAGTCCAAGAAAACAATTGAGTTCATCTATTGTTCCATAAGCCTCAACCCGCGGATGGTCTTTTTCGACTCTTGATCCGCCAAGAAGAGACGTCAAACCATTATCACCAGTCTTTGTCACAATGCTCAAAACATAACCTCCTGTGGGTTACAAGTTCAATAACATTCATTATTCCTAAAAAATCTGCACTAATTCTCTTAATAATCCATAATCTTGCTGTCATTTATCTAAATCATAATTCTCAAATCTCAAATCATGAAAATCCGTGCATTCCGTGTTTTCCGTGGTAAAAAAATCTTGTCTTGTCTTTTCTTGTCTTGTCTCAATCATTATCGTTTGTTAATCAGCTTTTTCCAGTCTTTGCCTTGGTAATCAATTCGAGATTTTTGCTGGCATCGTCCCTCATTCCCAGCAACTGATTTTTAGATTGGCCATAATTATACAACATTTTTGTTGCCTGATATGCCTGTATTTCAGTAGTTTCCTCCCCCGGATTTCCCATCCATGTAAGGCTTTGTTTCCCAGCATCGCATATTGCCTTCAGATCTGAAGCATCTTTGACTCTCTGTTGAAACTGTTCTTCTGTTTCAGCATAATCTGAACTTTTTTCTGGTACTGCTGTTGCTCTTGCAACGGCTGACTCAGGGGGGGGTGGTACAGGGTTCGGCGGGGGACTGGAATTAATCATTTTCTGATAAGCTCCTTCCATTGCTCGATCCTGGACAAGAAGATCATAAGCTTTTTTATATTTTTCATATTCATCTCTTTTTGCTTTATCATCGCTGTCTCTGAGTGCTGAAACAGAGGCTTCAGAAGGAAATTTTGAAGAAAACGTCGAAGAAATGAAAGAGGCTTCTTTGCTTTTAAGATATTCCTGAGCTTTGTCTAGTGCGCTGTTAAGAGCTGCCTGAGTAGTTGCTCCTTCGATTGCTGATTTCAAATCATTCGCACTTTGAACATCAGTATTTCCATAGCGTCCGAACCATCCGAGGTTTACATCGCTGAACCATCCGCCACCAGTATTGACTGCGCCAATATTTGAATTCAGGTCAGTCAGGTTTTTTTCTGCCTGTTCAAGGAGATTTTTTTGAGAGGAATCCAGACTGTTAAGCTGACTGAGAGTAAGATTTGCAAGTTGTTCTTCTGTGAATAGTCCGGCAGACGTAAAATAAGAAGAATTTGGATCTGTATTCGAGACTTTTCCCTGACCAAGTTGAGAAACCTGATCGGTTGAAAGAAAATTCTTATTGACAGTCTTCTGGTATTCATCACGCATAACAACAGAAGTTCTTTCAACGTGATATTCATAAATTTTGGTTCCGGGAACAACCTTCTGTCCTGTTATACTGATATCGATACGCGCATTTAGAGCCATTTCATGGTCAGGATTGGTTGTTTCAAGATTTGTTGTGAGAAGAGTGTTTTTATCAACGCCTTTCGACATTTCGAGGGACAAAATATTTGCACTCAGGATTTTTTTCTCATTTCCGGAAGTTCTTGTAAGAAGAGACCCTGTCAGCTCATAAACTACCTTTTGAGTTGTCTTTTCGGCTAGTTTTCCATTTTCAAGTTCGGTAAAGCGTTCAAATTCAAGATATGCTTTGCTTCCATCAGGACTTTGCTTGTCAGCAGGAGCTTTCAGTGTTCCGGATTTAATGGCTTTCAAATCTCTGGAAAGGGTGTCCATGGACATTCTAAGCTGATGCTGAAGAACCTGGCGTGTTGCAGAGCGTGTTACTTCTCTTGTTACACGGCTCCAGAGAGCAAAAGCTACACCAAGTACAAAAGATCCTAAAACAATTGCAACCATTATTTCTACTAATGTAAATCCGAACCTTTTTTTATCAAAAATCCGCATAAAATATCTCCCAACTTTCGTGAATCTGCTCCAAAACTCAAGACCACAAACCAATAATTCTGGTTTTGTCATTAAATCTCATCTCTAATTCTTAATCTGCGCAATCTGCGGACAGTTTTTCTTTTATCTTGAGATCAAAAATCACATTGCCTCTGAATTGTACATTGCGTTTCCTGCTCTGACTCGTAATTCCTGTTGAGCGATCTCATCTTTTTTGCCGCGTTCCCGCCATTTTATCTCAACTTCAAACCATATTTCCTTTATCTGATTTAGATTATTTCTTTTTACCTTCAACCTGGCATCGTAGCCAAAATCTTTCAGAGATTGTTTGTTCTGTTCCATGAATTCTTCAATACTTTTCATCGTTTTTCTGTAATAATCCTGCTGAACTATTTCGTAAACATTATCTGCAAGGTTTTTATAATTTGGATTGTTCTGATAAACTTTGAAAGGAACATGTTTGCATTCTTCAATAAGTTCCTGCGCCAATCTTGCTGCTTTCGAATAGGTATTGACTTTTACTGTTGAAACTGAGCCAAAATCTACAACCCGAAGTATGGGAAGAAAAGCAAGACAAATAATAACTGCGGCAAGAACAACTTCAAGCAGTGACATTGCAGATTTTCGAATAATAGCCATTTTCCTCAAAACGACCTCCAGGAAGACCACACCGGACTTATCGAAACATGATATCTTCGTGGTTCAAATTTACCCCTGTCTGGATGCAAACTTCCGAGCGAAGAACGAACTCTTGATGAAACGTAGTCCACTGTAACTTTTCCCATCATTGCACCTTTGTTAAAGGCGTTTGTAACCCAGTTTCCTATTATATGAACCGTAGAGTCCTGGGATACATACAAGCCTTTATCGGTGTAAAGTGAGCCCTCTATGGTTCTGTTGACCTTTCCCGATGGGGGCATAACCAGCAAGCCACCGTTTCGAACCATCAGCGTGAAGACGGTCCGGTCATCAAGCGACTTGTCAAGAGCCTTTATATCACATCCAAGATAGAGGTTTCCTGCACAGGCAATCATTCCTTTGCCGACGACATACAGAGTGTCAATTTTCTGACCGTTATCGTCTTTGGGGCAAAAAGGATCAGAAATCGTGCCAAGTGAGCCTGCAATGTATGAAATTCCATTAAGTACAAATACTTTCTTTCCGCCAACTTCTGTCAGACGATTTGGAATATCGCTTAGAAAATCGGCTTCAGTCTGGTAAAAATAGGTTGCCTTCTTGGCATATTGCTCGTTTGTATACAAATTAGCTGGCATGTTAACAATTTTTGATGGATCATAAGCTCTGGCTTTCTTTACACGGTTGTTGTTCTTATCAAGGGCTTTGAGAATATCAAGATTGAAATCATACTTTGTCTGGATATTGTCAGCATACCATATTGGAATTACGAGTGGCGGGGGCGGAACAACATAAGGAGGAAATGGAAGGAGGGGAAGTCGATCCTGAGGCGCCATGCCGACAATACACATATTCCATTGCCGGTATTGCTTGCATACAAGTCCTTCTATCTCTCTTGTCATGGGTGGAAACAAGCCGCCCGCGCCAAAAAGGTGTGTCTTGTTGTTTCCTGTCCCCGGGGTTGGAATAGGATAAATAGAATTTGGGGTGCCCATATAGGGCATTTCCCACTTCTGGAAACAGTTTGCCATTCTCAGGTAATTTTGTCCAAGTTCATCTTTTACAAATGTTCCGATTGGCCTTGCAACAAGAGTTGCAGCCAGGGAAATAACACTTGCACTCATTCTTGAAACGTTTGGAATAAGATTTAATTCTCCAGGGCCGACAATTGCTTTTAGAGTCGCGAGCATATCCGGATTAACTCCGAGGTTTCCCGATCCCTGAAATCTCAGTCCGGGACGATTTACTGGTTCAGGTGGTGGATTATTGTTTCCCGGGGTGCCGCCGCCCATACCTGGTGGAACTGGGTTGTTGTTGCTGGGCGCTGGATTAGAGAATTCAGCATTGATATTATATTTTCCACCGGCTATTGCAAATCTAGATCTGGAATCCACCATCATCAAAACTTCTGTGCCTTTGAGAAGGTTGTTTAACCTGGCATTTCCAAATTCGTTCGGATTTGCCTGATCGCTTGATAAATCTCCGATCATTGAAACATTAACCAGAAGCGGATTATTAAAAGGATTTGCGTAATTGACCCTAACAAGTCCCGGAAATTCGCGATCTTCAAGTTCTGCCTGAGTTAAGTCGCTTGATCCGCCGGTGAAGACACTTTTAACTTTTGAAAAAATGCCGCCGTAGTCGTAGCTGTTTACGTAAAAATCGTCTCCTACGCTGTTAAAAAGAATACTTTCATTTTTCAGATTTGAAATGAAAAAGCTGTACATGGGTGCGGGAGGTTCAATATCTATTACTTTGAACTCCTTCACAGCTTCAATGCGCCTTCTGGTGTTAACTCCATCCGCACTTGTAATAGAAGCCTCGCAGAAGATTTTCATTTCACCGTATTTTTCAAGATACTGCTGGTCATCAGAAACAGTATTACTTAAGCTTACTCCGTCGGGCCATAAATCAGAAACGCTTTTCGGAAAAATACTATTGTTGAACTTTATTGTCAGTGGATAAACTGGCGGGTTTCTTCCTGGATAGAGGACCGTGTTGAAAAGATAATTTACAAGGAAATCAATGCTTGTCACTTGAGCAAGCGTTCTGGGAGACCCATTCGTATTGTTGCCAAGTATACCGGAAGGAAGAACCTGGCTTATGAAGGAAGTGACGTTAATGTTGACAATATTGAATCCCATTATATTGACAGGAATTTCAATATAAAGCCATGAGAAGCTGTCAGGCAGCTTTAATGACATGAATGAATAGCCTTTTCCTTCCAGAAACAACTTTACTTCATCTACCACATCCCACGGAATTTCAACTCCGGGAACTTTGAAATCAGGGTAGCTTTTGCCTGGTGAAAAGCGAAATGCTTTTGCCGGAGCTATTTTTACGACAACGTCCCATTCTTTTGCTTTGCCGCGCGTCATAAACTTGACAAGGTCTTCGAGCTCTTTTCCGTCAGCAAGCAGATCTTCTTTTGTAAGAATAATTTCAGTTTTGATGTTGTCTGTTAATTCAAGCTGTTCGTCGCTTCCAAGTTCTTCAGATTTTCCAAGGACTGCTGAATTTGCTGATCCCTTTTTCAGAGGCAATCTCAGCTGAACTGCTGGTGAATCAGGCTTCCCGGATGTTTTTGAAAAAGAATTTAAATCATTTATTCCACTGGCAATAATATTCATAGCCCTTTCAAGCGCAGCGTCTGCAAGACAGTTTGCCTGAATTCCCGTAGTTGAAAGCTGCGTATGTCTTCCTTCTTCAATGGTCCCGCGAAGAAAGAAAGTTGCAGCTACGAAAATTATCCCCAGCAGACAGATTACAATAATGAAGGCGTTTCCTGCATTCTGCTTGTTCACATTTAACCTCCCGGGCTCTGGAGAAGTATTTTTTCTGGAAAATTTTCAAGGCTCTGATGAGCAGCTTCCTGCATTCGATTTTTGTCAATATTTAAAGGTGCCAATAATGCCGGGTCAACCTTCGATAAATCAAGATCCTTGAATTGTTTTAGAAGTGCAACGGTGTTTTTCATGACCAGCGGAAGATCCGCTGCAAGGCCTCCTGGAAGCGTTGCAACAGCATTCATGTATCTTTCGAAAACTTCTTCAAAATCTTTTTTGTTTCCCTGACGGCTATAAACTTCCATCAGGCCGCCAAGAGAATAAACTTGCAGAAAAACATTGTTATTGGCACTCTCAAGTGCTCTTATGAATGCTTGTTCTGATTCTGCAAGATTGTTTGTCTCAAGCATTGCGCATCCACGACGATAATTAGGATTCAGATCTGCTTCGAGCGACAGTCTTTTTTCTTCGGGTAATCCGGGAATGTTAATTTTGATGGGCTCTGTCTGCTCAAGTTTCTTCATTGCAGCTTCAAGCTCACGATTTATTTCCTTTGGTGATGGAAAGAAGTCACTGTCGGGAGCAGGCTTGGAAGTAGGCTTTGCAGTGCTTCCGGTCGATGAAGTTACCTGAGGCGAAAAATTAAAAACAGAATTTCTTCTCATAAGCTGCCTTTGAGCACTGTCAGTACCAAAACTCTTCGGTCCCTGGTTGAGAATATAAAGAATGAAAAATACAACCGGTACAAGCAAAAGAACCAATCCGATAAACAGCATTTTAACATCCCCTGAATCAATTCTTTTCAGGGTTTCTTCATCAATCCAGTCTTTAAGCATGTTTCTTCAGTACTTTCGAATAATTGAATTGCTTGTCAGCTACTCCCGATATAAGTATATCATTTTCTGAATATTTTGCATATTGAAGATATCCGCAAAGTGTCAATTTCTAACCATCCTGAGGGAAAAATTTTAACTCACTTCTACTACCAGGCATTTTTCGTTAATTGTTATACTTTATTGGGCAATTTTTTTCTTACACTGCAAGCTGTTTGACTTTAAATATGAAATGATGTATTCAGATAATTATACTTGCTGATAAAGCACATTTAAATTCAACAATTTGAGGAATGACTAATGAAACACTGCAAGTCTTATCTGGTTTCTGTATCCGTTTTAGCGCTATTTATTTTCAGCTTCATCGCACCTGTTGAAGCGTTTTTCAGTGGAGTGGACCATGTTCGGCCTTGGTCAGAAAATGAACACCGAACAGAAAGAATTTATCCTGAACAACTTGTCACATCAAATCCAAATGATCCGAACAACCCTGTTAAACCGCCGGCAAATGAAAGTAAAGTTTACATAAGAACAGTGCTCTATGACGGTGAAACTCAAAAAGAATGGACTCCCATTCTTGAAGAAAAGTTGAAAACAGCTTACGCCGAGCAGTTATCAAAAACGAAAAGACAGATTGATGATTTGCTGAAAACCTGTTACAAAGCCCTCACAGCTGCGGCAGGTAAAAGCAAAGTAGCAGATCAGGAAAAAGCCATGACAACTGCCATTGAAAATCTGAACTCAGGTTACAAAAAAGTTATTGGTCTGCTTACTTCTGATATTCAGTCGGCAGCAGACAATGTAATAAAAACTGTTGCAAAAACAGACAGAATAGTTGAAAAACTGCATTTTGAAGTTTCACTGCAAGTTGGAAGTGTTTTTCTTCCTCCGGCACCAGGCTTTTTCGCCAGTTGGTCAGACAGCGGACGTGATTCCAAAAGATTACACAAAGCTGCTTTGGAAAGAATCGCTCTATTTAAACAGGATGTCGGCAATCCGGATGCAGATTTGTTTAATACTTATATCACTCTCTCTTGGGATTACAATACTTATCCCTTCCTTATCAACAATGAGCGCGCTGCTGCATGCATAAATTTACCCAGAGATATTACCAGGGAAAATTTCACCGAAGCCTGCCGCAGAGTAAGAAACTTAATCTTCCAGGAAATTGGCAAGTTTGACAAGGCTGTTACCTCTGACTACAATAATAAGATAAAATCTGTATATTGCGACCCAAAACAATCACGGGAGCAATATCGAAAGGCTGGACTTGGATTTGAAGCCTCTATTCAGAAAGCCCATTTTAAAGCCAAAACAGACCTTGCAACAGCTATTGACAAAACAGTAAGGGATTACCTTTCTACACTTCCGGCTTACAGAGGCAGTGCGAAGCTTCGTAACTGTGGCCTTGACCGCACAGGTGATTCCCTTAATTTTAACTTTTCTCAAATCACTTTGAACGACCGGGTTCCAATGCATAACCCAGTAGTCGATATCTGGATTGAGCATCTCGAGGACTGCAAAAATCTTGCCGCAAAAGTTCCGGGTATGGTAGATACCGTGGTCAATAATTCCAATGAGTTTGTCAATGCATTTGATGCATATTTAGCCGAAGTTAATCAACTTGCGATCCATAACACTGCAGCAGTTCTGAATGAAAAGTTTAGAATCATGCAGGATGTAGCTGGTGATGCTTGTTACTCACTTGAAACGAACATAGACCTTCTGAACAACGTGATTAGAAAATTTGAACTATTCTCTGCTGCAATTGAAAAAAAAGCAGGAAAAGACAAAGCTGTTATGGCTCAACTCAACGGAATGCATGAAGTACTTGCGTTTTTCCAGACAATTCTCAGGAATTTTAAGAAACTTAATCTTGCCATCACAGAACAGGAATATTTTATTCTTGTCGCTGTCTCACATCAGGGCGCAGCAATGCAATCTTATTTTGATAAAGCAGGAAATTCACACCTTTCTGCAGTACGGGAACTTATCGCAGAAAACCGCGCATTCGATCCCCTGGTTATCAAAAACGCTATTTCCGCGTTGATTTCCAATGCCTCGAAACTCAAATTCTAAAAGGTTAAACTATTGACTTTGTATGTAAGTTAAAAGAACCTCAGTTATTATAACTGAGGTTCTTTTAATGAAATTTTATGATCGTGAAAAAGCAATCTTTCTTTTTGTTATGCATTGGTCAAGTATTTGAGTTTAACCAGAAAATGTGTAGGACACATGTCAGGGAATATCAGTATTCGGCTGAATATAAATGTCTGCATAGCCTTTGTTCATCACGGATTAAGCCAATAATTCTGACAGCCAATTTCCGGCACTTACGATTGAAATATTGTCGATTTCAATTGGATTTCGTATATTGTGAACCAATTGAAATGGTTTAACCGCAGGATAAAGGTCTCTGAAATATTTCAGAGTTCTGCTGAGCTGCGTGTCAGACAATTTTACCTCTAAAAAGTGCGTAAGAATGTCGTTTTTTGAAAGTGCAAAATCAATCTCTTTGCCGTCTTTTGTGCGAATATAATGAAGCGCGATTTCTTTTCCTTTTGAATCCTGTAGAAAATGAACGTGCTTCATAAGGCAAGTTGCAACTGTATTCTCAAGTTTTATTCCGTCATCACCATCCACATATCCGCTGTCATAAAAATATATTTTTGGTTCCTTCAGCAGTGAACGTGCAATATTTTTATGAAATGGCCTTATTGTAAATATTATATAAAGGCTTTCAAGAATATCCAGATACTTTTTTACAGTGTTCGGTGCTATTTGTAGATCCTGAGCCAGCGAAGAATAAGAGAGTGGCGAACCGACCCTTTTTCTTAACATTTCAAGCAGAAGCTTCAAAGCTCGAATTTCTCCGATCCTGCTGAAATCCAGTATATCTTCACGAATAAGATCGTTATAATACTGTTTCCTCCAGCGGTTTCCCTCATCTTCGGAAGCAGATAGAAAAGGCTCAGGAAATCCACCAAAGCGAATCAGTGATGAAAGCGCCTCATAAGCTGGTAGTGTATTCGAAAGCTCTTTTACTGAAAATGGATGCAGTCGATAGTGGTAATATCTTCCGGCAAGCGATTCGCCCGATTGTCTGAAAGTATCGAGTCTGGCGCTGCCAGTTACAAGAAAAGACTGAAACTCACAATGCGTATCAAATGTTCCCTTAAGAAAAGTTTTCCAGTTTTTCATTTTGTGAATTTCGTCAAGAATAATGAGTTCGGTATTTAATGGCCATGAGCGTTGTCGAATAATTGCAGAATCAGAAAGATCATCCTGGTTCAAATAGACCGTTCGTTTATATTCACGCCCGATCTGCTTTGAGAAAAATGTTTTACCTACCTGCCTTGGGCCGGTAATAAAGACCATTTTCTTCTCAAGATCTTTCTTAACAAATGAAGACAGATATCGTTCCATAACAAAATTATTGCATGGCATTGCAAAAAAGTCAAGACTATTCTGCAATGCCGTGCGGAATAGTCGTAATGTTTTAATTAAAAAGCGTTTCTAATTGTTAGTTTTACGAATTTTTTTGAAATAATTTGGAGTTGTTTGACTTTTGAATGTGAATCATAATAATCAGCATTTTTTACCATTTTCGGATTTTCAGTTTAGAAAGAATCTCAGATTTTTTTCATCGATAATGATATATTCATGTCATGAATGATAATATTGAAACAATTGATCATACTGATGATCTATCGCCAGTAGAAATTCCTGTTAATGGAGTTCTTGATCTGCATACTTTTCGACCTTCTGAGGTGAAATACCTTGTCGAAGATTATCTTACCGCATGCCTTGAAAAAAACATTCTCAGCGTCCGGATTATTCACGGAAAAGGAATTGGGAATCTCAGACGCACAGTTCATTCGGTTCTTTCAAAAATCTCATTTGTTAAATCATACTCTCTTGCACCTGAAACAGCCGGTAGCTGGGGTGCCACGCTTGTTGAACTAATTATTCAAAAAAAGTTGAGTACAAAAAATAATATTTGATTTTGTCATAAATCGATAGGTTGAGAAAGAAATTGAAAGATTTATGCTAAAATATTAGTAAATTCTTACAAAATCAAATTTTGATTATTTCCAAAAATAGTGTAAAAACTAACACTGTTAGCAGTCACCGTTGAAGAGTGCTAATTTCGAAACAGGAGGAAATAGCATAAAAATGGATATTAATGTTACACCAACCAGAAATCGTGTTCTCCTTGAAATCATGGAGGCAGAGCAGAAGACCAAAGGCGGAATCATTCTGCCGGATACAGCTTCAAAAGAGAAGCCGCATGAAGGAAGAGTTATCGCAGTAGGCACAGGAAGAGTTGACCGCAATGGAAAAACTATTCCGATGCAGGTTAAGAAGGGCGATAAAGTATTGTTCTCAGAATGGTCAGGAAACGAAATTGAGATCGAAGGAAAGAAACTCCTTATCATCAAAGACGAAGACCTTCTCGCTATTCAATAATAATAAAGAAAATTTAATTTTAAAAGGAGTACTGAATAAATGGCCCACAAAATGCTTAGTTTTGGAGATGAAGCCCGTCGTTCACTCGAAAAGGGTGTTGACATCGTAGCAAACGCAGTCAGATCAACCCTTGGACCAAAAGGTTGTTATGCCGTTCTTCAAAAATCTTTTGGAAGCCCGACCGTCACTAACGACGGCGTTATGATTGCAAAAGAAATTGAAGTTGCCAATCGTTTTGAAAATCTTGGTGTTCAGCTTGTAAAAGAAGTTGCATCAAAAACCAATGACGTTGCCGGCGACGGAACTACAACAGCCACTGTGCTTGCTCAGGCAATTGCACACGAAGGCTTCAAAATGACAACAGCCGGAGCTTCTCCCCTTTATCTGAAGCGCGGAATCGAAAGAGCTGTTAAAGCTGTAACTGATGAAATCCGCAAACTTTCAAAAAAGATTGATGATAATAAAGACAGCGTTGCACAGGTTGCCACAATTTCAGCACGTGATAACGAAATCGGAAAAATTATTGCCGAAGCAATGGACAAAGTCGGAAAAGATGGCGTCATTACAGTCGAAGAAGCAAAAAGTTTCGATACTACACTTGATTTCGTTGATGGTATGGAATTTGATAAGGGTTATGTCAGCCCCTATATGGTTACCAACCATGAAAGAATGGAAGCCGTTCTTGAGAATCCCTACATTCTCGTAACTGAAAGCAAGCTTACAAATATCAAAGATATTCTCCCACTGCTCGAAAAGATCGTTCAGATTAACAAGCCCCTGATGATCATTGCTGAAGAAGTCGAAGGCGAAGCGCTCGCAACTCTCGTAGTAAACAGACTTCGCGGAACATTCAACTGCGTAGCAGTTAAAGCACCGGCATTCGGCGACAGAAGAAAAGCTATGCTCGAAGATATCGCAATTCTTACAAATGCTAAGAAGATCAGCGAAGATATCGGTCTCAAGCTTGAGAACGCCACTATTGAACACCTTGGCCAGGCTAAGAAAATTGTTGTAACCAAAGAAAAAACAACAATCGTTGATGGCGCTGGAAAAGCAACAGAAATCAAAGCAAGAATTTCTCAGATCAAAAAAGAAATCGAACTCAGCACAAGCAACTATGACAAAGAAAAACTTCAGGAAAGACTTGCAAAGCTTTCTGGTGGCGTAGCCGTAATCAAAGTCGGTGCAGCAACCGAGACAGCAATGAAAGAAAGAAAGACCCGCGTTGAAGATGCTCTTTCAGCAACAAGAGCAGCAGTTGAAGAAGGCGTCGTCGCTGGCGGCGGAATCACCTACATCAATGCTCTCAGAGCTCTCGACGGTCTCAAAGCTGAAGGCGATGAACTTCAGGGAATCGAAATTGTAAGAAAAGCTTTGATTAAGCCGGTAACTTACATTCTCAACAACGCCGGACTCGAACCTTCAGTAATCATCGAAAAGATTCAGACCAAGAATCAGACAGCTTATGGCTACGATGTAATGAAGAACGAATATACCGATATGTTCAAAGCCGGAATCATTGATCCAGCTAAGGTTACACGCTCAGCTCTTCAGAATGCTTCATCAATTGCATCAATTCTTCTGACCACAGAAGTTCTTGTTGTTGAAGCTCCGGAAGACAAAAAAGCTTCTGCAATGCCTCATCCGGGAATGGGCGGAATGGGTGGCATGGGCGGAATGGGCGGTATGGGTGGAATGGGTGGCATGGGCGGAATGATGTAATTCCGGTCCGGGAAACCTTGGAATTGTAACAAACCCCGCTCATGCGGGCGGGGTAATTAATAAAAATATTATTTGGAGGAAATTAAAATGAACTTAACACCACTGAATGATCGCGTAATAGTTTATCCGAAAGAAGCAGTTGAGAAGACAAAAGGCGGAGTAATCCTTCCTGATACAGCGTCAAAAGAAAAACCCATCGAGGGAACAGTCGTTGCCGTAGGACCTGGCAAAGTTACCGATAACGGAACAAGAGTTGCTCCAGAAGTAAGAAAAGACCAGAAGGTTATTTTTTCTAAATATTCTGGAACAGAAATCAAGATTGATGACAGAAATTATCTTATTCTCCGTGAAGAAGATATTCTCGCCATCGTTAACTAATTTTTTTTACAAGCAAATAAGAATATAAGAAGGAGAATTATCTATTATGTCAGCTAAACAACTTCGTTATTGGGAAGATGCCAGAAGATCACTTGAAAAAGGTGTTGATATTGTTGCTAATGCAGTGCGTGCTACCCTTGGACCCAAGGGTTGTTATGCGATTCTTGACAAGAAATTTGGAAGCCCGACCGTTACTAACGACGGCGTAACCATTGCCAAAGAAATCGAAGTTGAAGATCATTTCGAAAATATGGGCGCTCAGCTTGTAAAAGAAGTCGCTTCAAAGACCAACGATGTCGCCGGTGACGGAACCACAACTGCTACAGTTCTTGCTCAGGCAATCGTTCATGAAGGTTTCAAAAACGTTACAGCCGGAACAAATCCTGGTTTCGTAAAACGCGGAATCGAATATGCAGTAACTGCAGTTGTTAATGAAATCAAAAAACTTGCTAAAAAAGTTGATGATAACAAAGACAGCGTTGCACAGGTCGCAACAATTTCTGCACGTGATCCGGAAATCGGCAAAGTTATCGCCGAAGCAATGGATAAAGTCGGAAAAGACGGCGTAATCACTGTTGAAGAAGCAAAAAGCTTCGACACAACACTTGATTTCGTCGATGGAATGGAATTCGACAAAGGCTACATCAGTCCCTACATGGTTACTGACCAGGAAAGAATGGAAGCCGTTCTTGAGAATCCATACATTCTGATCACCGAAAGCAAGATCAACACAATTAAAGACATTCTTCCTCTTCTTGAGAAGATTGTACAGGTCAACAAGCCCCTTCTCATCATTGCTGAAGACGTCGAAGGCGAAGGACTTGCCACTCTCGTCGTGAACAAACTCCGCGGAACATTCAACTGCGTAGCAATTAAAGCTCCTGGATTCGGCGATCGCAGAAAAGCAATGCTCGAAGATCTCGCTGTCCTCACAAATGGAAAGAAAATCAGCGAAGATATGGGTCTCAAACTTGAGAAGACAACCCTCGAACATCTTGGACAGGCTAAGAAGGTCGTCATATCAAAAGAGAAAACCACCATCATCGAAGGCGCTGGAAAAACTGCCGACATTAAGGCAAGAATCAACCAGATTCGCACTGAAATCGACATGAGCACCAGCTCTTATGACAAAGAAAAACTTCAGGAAAGACTTGCAAAGCTTTCTGGCGGCGTCGCAGTAATCAAAGTCGGTGCAGCAACTGAAACCGAAATGAAAGAAAGAAAGACCCGCGTAGAAGATGCTCTCTCTGCAACAAGAGCAGCAGTAGAAGAAGGCGTTGTCGCTGGCGGCGGCGTTACCTATCTTAACTGCATCCACGTTCTTGATACCCTTAAAGTTCAGGGCGAAGAAAAAGTCGGCGTCGATATCGTGAGAAAAGCCCTCCAGGCTCCTATCCGCTATATCCTTACAAATGCCGGTCTCGAACCATCAGTAATCATGGAAAAGATCAACGAAAAGAAGACTCCGGGATGGGGCTTCGATGTTGTTAAGAACGACTATTGCGATATGTTCAGAAACGGCGTCATTGATCCAGCCAAGGTTACCCGCTCAGCACTTCAGAATGCTTCTTCAATCGCTTCAATCCTTCTGACCACAGAAGTCCTTGTTGCCGAAGCTCCTGAAAAGAAATCAAATACTCCAGCCATGCCAAACATGGATATGGACTATTAATTAACTAAAGTAAATAATTCCGCCCCGGCATTTCATGTCGGGGCGGTTTGAGGTAACAATGTCAGTAAACCAATTTCCGCTGATAAACGAAAGGCAGAAGCTTGTTCTTAAAGAAGTCTGCGGCTCTTTTATTTCCACTGGTCTACCAGTTGGCTCGCGGACTATCTCTAAATTCAGCTCTCTCGGCTGTTCACCTGCAACAATAAGAAATGAAATGGCTGACCTTGAATCAATGGGATTATTAACTTCCCCTCACACCTCCGCTGGAAGAATTCCAACTGAACTGGGTTACCGATTTTACGTGAATTGCCTTCTTGAGTTTGAACGACTATCACAAATTGAAGAAACTATAATAGCTTCACTTGCAAAAAAATTCGAAGAAAAACAACACGATAATAATGTTTTTTTGAGATCAGCGATTAAGCTTGCATCTGATTTTACAAAGCTCACTGGCGTAGCGTTGCCTCCAAAAAAGTGCGAAACTCAGGTTAAACGCGCACAAATTATAAGACTTCTCGAAGATAAAATTTTACTTGTTCTTATTGATCATTCCGGAAATTTCACCGAACACGTAATTCCTATTTCTGCCGAAGCAACTGAAGATGATATTCAGAGACTTTCTAATTTTCTGAATGCAGAAATATGCAATAGAGACCTTATTAATATCGAAGGCGATCTTTTCAAAAAATCACACCAGATAATAAGCAAATTTAATTCGGTTCTTTCTTTTCTTACCACCCAGATAAAGGATGCAGTTCGTAATCCATCTGGTAATGAAGTATTTCTTGAAGGTTTCGCCCGTTTCTTTGAATCACGCGAATTTAAAGATCAGGATAAAATGAAGAATCTTGTTGAACTTCTTGAAAAAAAGGAGTCATTGCTTGATATTCTCGCTGAAAGTCTTGAGAAAGGTGACGATATAACTGTAAAACTTGGCTCTGATTCAGGGCTTGCTGTTTCAGATCTTGCGGTTGTCACTGCCAGGTATAAGGGTCCGAATAATTCATACGGAAGAATTGGGCTGATAGGTCCCATGAGAATGGATTACTCAAGAGTAGTAGGCACACTTGTTAATATTTCGAAAACAATAAGCATGCTTTTTAACGGTTCTTATTTTCAGAAGAACCCATAATACTTTGCAATTGATTATATGAAATCCCTCTTTGTATATACAGCTGTCAGCATTCTTTTGCCGGAAAATTCCTGAAATTGTGTTGAATTGAATACGTGAACATTCATTAAATATATGATATATTATGTGCTCTTGTTTTTTCAGTATTGTTAAATCTTGGAGAACTTTTTAAAGCTTTTCTCAATTGAATTATGTCAAATAAGGATAAGGCAAAATGGCGGAAACTGAAAAAGAATTAGAAGTGGAAAATAAGAATAAAGAATTAGATGGCGTTGAAAGTAAAACACCAGAACCATTGGCTAATGAAACAGCAGCAGGGGTTGATTCTGAAAAAACAGCTGATCAGGAGACCAAACCTGAAAATAAACCTGAGGATCTTGTAAAAAAATTGTCAGCCGAACTTGAAGAAGCGAAAAAAGAGCTTCATGAAAAAAATAACCGTTGTCTGCGTGCTCTGGCAGACTATGACAATCTGACAAAGCGAACTGAAATTCAGGTTCGGTCGGCTGCATCGAATGGTGCAGAGTATGTTGTAAAGAAAATTCTGCCAGTTCTTGATTCCTTTGAATCTGCAATCAGTAAAATGGCACAGGCAAGTGTTGAAAAGAAAATACTTGATGGATTTGAAATGCTGTATATTCAATTCAGTGATATTCTCGAAAAGGAAGGTCTGAAACCAATTGTAGCTAAAGGTTCCAAGTTCGACCCGAATCTTCATGAAGCCCTTGGTAAACAGACTAATCCAGATGTTGAAGATGATGTTGTTCTTCAGGAATATGAAAAAGGTTATCTTTTCAGGGAAAAAGTTCTCAGAACTGCAAAAGTGTGTATTAATCAGAAGTGAATTATTTGATATTAATTGATATTTAAAGCTGCATTACTTAGTTATACTATTTTTTCTAATGTCTAAGGAGGACAGAAATGGGACGAACCATAGGAATTGACCTTGGAACTTCAAATTCAGCCGCTGCGGTTATTGAAGGCGGAAAGCCGGTAATAATTCCGAGTGCTGAAGGTGTATCGATAGGTGGAAAAGCTTTTCCGAGCGTTGTTGCCTGGTCGAAAGACGGGCAGCGCCTGATTGGTGAACCTGCAAGAAGGCAGGCTGCAACAAATCCTGACAGAACCGTAATGGCAATCAAGCGGAAAATGGGAACCAGTTTCAAAGTAAAAATTGATGACAAAGAATATACTCCCCAGGAAGTTTCGGCTTGTATTCTTCAGAAAATTAAACGTGATGCTGAAGCTTTTTTGAATGAAAAAGTAACTGAAGCAGTCATTACCGTTCCGGCCTATTTCGATGATGCACAAAGACAGGCAACTAAAGATGCCGGACAAATCGCCGGAATAGAAGTAAAACGCATTATAAATGAACCAACCGCTGCTGCTCTGGCTTACGGTCTTGGAAAAACAGGTCAGAAAAAAATTCTGGTTTTTGACCTCGGCGGCGGAACTCTTGATGTAACCATTCTCGAAATGGATAATGGTACATTCGAAGTAATTTCAACAAATGGCGATACCCAACTCGGTGGAACTGACATGGATCGCGCCATTCTTGATTACATAATCAATGATTTCAAACAAAAAGAAGGTCTTGATCTTTCGAAAGATTCAATGGCCATGATGCGTCTCCGCGAAGCTGCTGAAAAGGCAAAGATTGAATTGTCAACGACAACTACAACTGATATTAATCTTCCATTCATCACAGCCACAGCAGACCAGGGACCCAAACATCTTGTAATGAGTTTTTCAAGAGCCAAACTCGAAGAGCTTGTTGATCCGCTTATTCAGAGATGTCGCACGCCTCTTGACAATGCAATAAAAGATGCTCATATCAACAAAAATCAGATTGAACACATAATTATGGTTGGTGGTCCGACAAGAATGCCAGTCGTTCAGAAATTGCTCCGTGAGCATTTTGGAAAAGAAGCCGAACGTGGCGTTGATCCGATGGAATGTGTTGCAATGGGAGCTGCAATTCAGGCAGGTGTCCTTGGCGGAGACGTTAAAGATGTTCTTCTTCTTGATGTTACACCGCTCTCTCTTGGAATCGAAACACTTGGCGGACCGATGGGTGGAGTTATGACCGTTCTTATTCCACGCAATACGACTATCCCGACAAGAAAAAGCCAGGTTTTTTCGACTGCAACTGATAATCAGCCTGCCGTTTCAGTACATGTTCTTCAGGGCGAACGTCCAATGGCCACTGCGAACAAAACACTCGGACGTTTTGATCTCAGCGGAATTCCACCCGCGCCAAGAGGCACGCCTCAAATTGAAGTTACTTTTGATATTGATGCTAACGGTATTGTACACGTAAATGCAAAAGATCTTGGAACAGGCAAAGAACAGAAAATTACCATTACCAGCTCTTCTGGTCTGAATAAGGAAGAAATTGAAAGAATGGTAAAAGAAGCTGAACGTCACGCAGGTGAAGATCTGAAAGTAAGGGAACAGACTGAGGCCCGCAATTCGGCTGAAAGTCTCGTCTATGGAACAGAAAAAACTCTTCGTGAACTTGCTGACAAAGTTCCAGCCGACATAAAGAGTCCTATCGAAAATAAAGTTGCTGACCTTAAGAAAGCTCTTGCCGACAATAATCACGACGATATAAAGAAATATTATGAAGAACTTCAGCAGGTTGCACAAAAGATGGGTGAAGCCATTTATAAAAACGCTCCGCAGCAAAATGCAGCTGCTGGCGGTCCTGAAGCTGCTTCCGGAGCATCATCCGGTGCGCAGAAGGAAGAGAATGTAGTTGAAGCAGAATTCAAAAAAGCTGAATAATTCTTTAGGCTTGTTATCAATTCTTTCAACAGGCTGTCCATTGCGACAGCCTGTTGGATCATTATTTTTTTCCCATCCGGAGTAGAAAATGCCAAAGAGTGACTATTACGAAATATTGGGCGTTCAAAAAAATGCCGACGAAAATGAAATTAAGAAAGCTTACCGGGCACTTGCCAAAAAATTTCATCCAGATTTAAACCCGAATAATCCTGATGCAACGGAGAAATTCAAAGAAATCAACGAAGCCTGTCAGGTTCTGCTTGACCCGAAAAAGCGTTCAATCTATGATCAATATGGACACTCCGGGCTAGATGGTCAGGGAAATGGATATCAGAACATGGATCCATCTGACTTTATGAATGTCGGGGGTATTTTCGGGGAAATCTTCGGTGATCTTTTTGGTGGCGGTAGCGGAAGATCTCAAAATGGTCCCAGACGTGGTGCAGATCTTCGTTATGATTTGACTATTTCCTTTGAAGAATCTGTTTTTGGTTGTAAAAAAACTGTTGAACTTAAAAGGGGACATCCCTGTAAAACATGTTCAGGTTCTGGTGCAGCACCTGGTACTGGTAAAAAAACCTGTCCAACGTGCCATGGACGGGGAACATTGACATTTTCAAAAGGATTTTTCTCCATACAGCAGCCATGTCATCAATGCCGTGGGGTAGGGGAATTCATTGAAAAACCATGCGGTGATTGTCATGGTTCAGGAAAAGTTCAAAAATCAGAAAAAATTGATGTATCAATTCCGCCAGGTGTTGAAACCGGCAGCAAGCTGAAGCTTAATGGTCTCGGTGAATATGGCGACAAAGGCGGTAATGCGGGCAATCTGTATGTTGTACTCTACGTTGAAAAACACCAGATCTTTGAACGCGTACAGGATGACATTGTCTGCATTAAGGATATTTCCTTCCCAATAGCAGCTCTTGGCGGTGATGTTGAAGTTCCAACTCTTAAGGGAAGCATAAAAATTAATGTTCCACCCGGCACTCAAACCGGAAAAGTATTCCGTTTAAGAGGCTATGGAGTAAAATCACATACCGGTGCTGAGGGTGACCAGCTTGTAAGAGTTTTTGTTAAGACCCCGGTGAATCTTACCGAACGTCAGAGGGAACTGCTTCTTGAACTTGCTAAAGAAGAAATGGACACCGCCTCTTCATCTGTAGGGAATGGCGGGAAATCATTTATGGAAAAGATTAAAGAAGCTCTCGGCGGTGGCTGAGAAGCTCTTTATCATATCTCAGGTAAACCAGCGGGCTCAATCTCCGCTGGTTTTTTCTATTTTCATCAATTCAACAATTTGATATAATGCAACCCCTATGAAAGAGTCTATTTTTAAATCACTGGCAGATTTATCATATTCTGCTGTTTCGAAATCTCCGAAGTATGTTATTTCGGTATTAATATTATTGTTTATTTTCAGTTTCTCAGCTTTTTCTGACATTCAATCTGAAAATGAGTTCGAATCAATTGTTCCTGATAATAAACAGTTGAAATTGTACGATAATTTTAAAAAGAATTTTGCCGAAGAACGTAATCTCATGATTTCATGGGAAATATCTTCTTTCGAGAAGAGTGAACTTGTAAAACTGCATCGTCTCGTTATTGAGCTGGAAAACATTCCTGAAACAGGAAAAGTGTTTTCAATTCTTGATGGATTAAAGAAAATTAATGACGCAACTGAATTCGAAAATTATCTCAGACCTTATAAAATTGTTGATCTGAAAGATCTTTTGAGAGAAGATTCATTTTTTAAAAAGCGCCTGGTATCTGAAGATTTAAAAGCTTTTTCTGTTATCGTATCACCTGATTCAAAAATCCCCGATGCGCCTGCAAAGCTCTGCGCGAAAGTAAAAAAACTGCTTCTGGAATTCTTTAAAAATCAGAAATACCATGTTTTTGGATACATGTACTTCAAAGACCGTTTTTTTGAATGCATTGCTGAAAATAACCGTCTTTTCATAACCCTCAGCTTCATTGTCTGTACAATTCTCGGTTATTTCTTTTTTCGTGATACTGTTATTCTTTTTCTGATACTTTCCTCTGTCGCAATTCCAACAGTTTACACCTTTGCGGTATATTTTCTGAATGGTAACAAGGTAAATCTATTTACCGGACCAATCATTCCTTTTGCTCTTATAGTATCTTTGAACGAGATCATTTTCATTGTCAGTTTCTTTTTAAACGAAAGTGTTTCAAAGGAAGATTATCCTGCTTTTCACGAAAAACTTTTCAGAAAGCTGCTTAGACCCTGCCTTGTTAATACTTTAACAACTCTTGTAGGGTTCTTCGCTCTTTCTGGAAATCCATCTGAAAATATTCAGCTTTTCTCCATCTATACCTCGTTAGCCTGCTTTTTCTCTTATATAGTAACATTTGGACTTGTTTTTTCTTTTTTTAAATTGTACCAGCCAATAAATTTTCAAATAACTGCTGGAAAAAATCGATTCAGAGGTTTGAGAAAATTTATTAAAAAACTGGTGTTTGGAAGCAGTGTAAAAATAGTTGCTGTTTCAATAATACTACTGATTTTCTGTATTCTGAGAATCCCCCACTTTGAGAAGCGAAACTCGCTTGAAGATTCTTTTTCGGAAAATGAAACTTTGATTCAAGCGTATAATTTCGTAAAAGATAAGTTCAGGGGCCCTTATGAACTTCATCTTATTCTCAGAATAAACGATTTCTGCAGTGCAGAAATAATGAAAACTATCGAAGGACTTCAAAATGAAATTCTGAAAGTGAATAATGTGAATGGAGTCTTTTCATGTGTTGATCTGATCAAAAACTTTTCTCAGAATTTTTCTCCGGATATGGGAATTCCATCTTCAGATAGTCTTATTGCCACGATATTAGAGTTCACCACTGATTTAGGAATTGGTGATCACTTCATTTCACGAAAAAATGACTCTCTGGACGTAAGAATCGGTATAAAAACAACTGATGATTTTGAAATTCTTAAAATCTCAGATAAAATTCTGGAAATTTCTCATAATATTCTTCCATCTTCATGGACCGTTGGAATCACTGGTGAGGCATATTTAAATGCTGTTACACAACGCATTATTCTCGAAAATGTTGTAATCTCCTTTGTATTTGCTCTCATTCTTATTGTACTTGCATTTTACCTTGCTTTTGGAAGTGCGGCATATTCTTTGTTTTCTTTGATTGTAAATTTCTTTCCAATTCTTATAGCCTATATGATAGCTGATTTTTTCGGATTGCCTGTTAATTCGTCAACCCTTGTTGTCGGATGTGTATTGAGCGGACTTGTTGTTGATGATACACTTCATATAATGACATTCTTTCAGCAGACGAAGAATAAAAATCACATTCGAAGGGTAATAAAAGTAATTGATGAACTTTTTTGTCCGGTTATATATTCAAGTATTCTTCTTGGCTTGGGAAACGCAATATTTCTTCTGAGTGATTTTAAGCCATTTAAATTTTTTGGCGGCATCGGCGCTTTGATTGTTGTTATCGGTGTGATTGGCGATCTTCTATTGCTTCCTGCACTTTTTCTTCTATTTTCTCCGAAAAAACAGTCTGGTGAGTAAAAGTCAGCTTTTTTTTCTTTGCATAAAATCAATTCCCTGTTATAATTATTCATCGTAAGCCCTTTAAATAGTATTTTTTAATAAAGCATTAATGTTCTTTAACATTCACAAATCGAAATTCCAAATGCCATTGATAAACTTCGAAGAAATCTGATAAATGCGGAGAACACAACGTATGAAGAAAGAACTGAAATATGCATTTGAATTTGGTTGTCCATTCTCTTATATTGCCTGGAAAAGGATTTTGAAAAAATGGCAGGAAAAAAAGTTCGATATTGTATTTTATCTTTCAGGAAATACAAAAAAGCGGGTTTTTTCTGATAAAATATGGAATCGTCTTATTGAAAGTTCCAAAAAGAAAGGAATTCATATTCTCAAACCCGCTAAAGATATTTCGCTTGATCTGCTTTCTGAATATTTTCTAAGAGTTGTTCCTGGGAAAAGGGTAAGCTATGTCAGCAATGTTTTCACAACAATATTTGAACATGATCGTGATCTGAGTGATACTGAAAAAACTGAAGCATATCTTTCTGAGCTGACAAAAGACGAGGCGTCGTCTTTTCTTGTTGATTCATCTGCTGAAATTTCTGAGGACCTGAATGAATACAGTGTTGAAATTACTGACACCCTTCAATGGGCACGAATTTTTCCTGCTATGAAATACGAAGACGATGGAATTTGTGGAAATATAGATTTTTATCTTGTTGACAACCTACTTGAGAAAATTTGACAGTAAAGAAAATTTTGGAGCAAACAGGCAAATGGCATATACTTATGATTTTCCAAGACCCTCTTTTACATTGGATGCAGCGGTTCTTACGATTATTGAATCAAAATTGAGCATTCTTCTTATTCAGAGAAAACACAATCCGTTTGAAGGAAAATGGGCGTTGCCGGGCGGATTTCTTGAAATGGATGAGACCTTGAAAACAGGCTCTGCAAGAGAACTGTGCGAGGAAACCGGGCTTGAGAATCTTGATCTTTCACCTGTATTCACCTGCGGTGAACCTGGAAGAGATCCTCGTTCCAGGACGATTACACAGGTCTTCGGAGTATTAGTTAATTCAACATTTCTTGCGCCAAAAGGCGGTGATGATGCGGCAGAGGCACGCTGGTTCCCTGTTAACTCACTTCCTGAAATGGCATTTGACCATCTGCGGGTAATATCTCAAATATACGATCATATACGCTGGCAGGCAAAGACTTCAATTATTGGGAAAAATTATTTTAACTTTGAAGCCGATGCTGATTCAATATTGCACCTTCACAAAATAGTTTCAGGTGTTGATGATGTTCAGTCACCCGTTGAAAGGGCCGAGACGCTGGGTTTATTGAAGAAAAATAAAGACGGAAAATACGTATATAACATTCCTCGACAATCTGGTCCCGATTACAGTACAATTGTCTGGTGAAAACTTTTTACAAATCAGCAGTCAAATATGAAGCTGCTTCAGTGGGTTCATTCAAAAACAAAGTGTATATCAGGGTTGAATTCTTGAAAAGAAGATTATTATGAATTTAATTAAACCATCTTTCTTAAGGTTTGCAAAAGTATTCCGGCAACGCAAGGGTTTGTTGCTGTATTTTTTGATATTCCTTGGCATACTTATTCTCGGGCTTGTATATTTTGGATTGTACAAATTCCTGGATTTTGTGTATCGGGCGCCGATGCTTGGTTCTCTGATGGGTCCGATTATCGGAAAACTAATTGCTGCAAAACTTCTTGAAATGATTTATTTGTCGCTCATGTTCATGCTGTTTTTCAGCAGTATAGTTTCATCTTTTTCAGTATTTTACCTTGACGAAGAATTAAAGCTGCTTTTTGTAACGCCGGTTTCGGCGATAAGAATCTTCTGGTCGAGATTCATCCTGATGATCATTGAAAGTTCCTGGATGGCAATGATTGCATTTCTTCCAGTCTTTTTCGCCTTCATAACGGCTTCCAAGTCACCTGTTGCAGTATATTTTATTTTTCCACTGTTTCTTTTTGTCTATATGCTGGTTCCAAATCTTCTGGGGTCTCTCTCAGCAATTATTCTTGGAACATTATTTCCAATAAGACAGATGAAAAAGGTCTTTCAATTCCTTTCTGCTGCAATGCTTGCAGGTCTGATTTTCTTCTTTCGTTTTCTTGAACCTGAAAAGCTTTTAAATCCAAAACACTTTTCATCTGTTTCGAATTACATTCTGGAGTTGAAAACCTCATTCCTTACATTTTTCCCTTCTTCATGGCTGAAAAACGCCTCTCTCAGTCTGTTTAACGGAAATTACTATGAGTCTTTTTCAAATATTGCTCCATTGTTTGCCTTTTGCGCTGCTACTATTTTTATTCTTGGCGTAACTGCATGGATGTTTTATCTTAAAAGCTGGCAAAAATCACTTGAAGCCGTGGAAAATCAGGTAAGAGGGCTTGAAATTGCTCGAAAAATCTTTATTTCCCCTTTGAAATACTTTTCGGATGACGTTAGAGTTGTCCTTTCGAAAGAAATTACAGTCTTTTTCAGAGATCCCGCAATCTTTTCACAGCTTTTCATGATGCTCGCGATAATTTTTGTCTACGGATACAATTTGTACATTATGCCGCTGAAAGATATTCCAGCCTTGTACTCAGGCGAAATATTTGACAGTATGGTCTATTTTAATGGGCCATTTATCGGCTTTATTGTTGCTGGAATGTCCATGAGATTTGTTTTTCCATCTGTAAGTATCGAAGGGAAAGCATTCTGGGCAGTTAAAGCATCCCCGCTCGCACCCTCTCGGCTTCTGATGATGAAATTCTTTTTATATCTATGGCCAAACATTCTCATGAGCATTGTTCTCTGCGGCGTTTCAAACTGGCTGTTTGAAGTAACTAACCCGATACTGAGAGTGTTGAGTTTTTTCAATGTGATACTTATGGCTATAGTTACGACATCTCTGGCAATTGGGGTCGGGGCAATCTATGCCAGATTCGATGCAGATAATCCGCTGAAAATAGCGGGTTCTTTCGGTGGAGTTGTTTATATGCTTATGAGCGGAGTTTTTATTCTCAATCTGCTTATTTGTGAAGTCTATCCGATGTACAGATTCTTTTTTATCAAATTTTGGCCAATACATGGTTTTAAGGGGCCAATGTATATTTCGCTTTCTTTTATTCTGCTGATTTTGTGTACAGTATTATGGACAATAATTCCTCTCAGAAAAGGAAAAGAGGCTATAGAAAAATATGAACCAGAATGATTCAGCAATAAGCCTTTCTCAGGTAAAGAAGGATTATGGTGCATTCTCGGCACTCAAGGGAATTGACCTGGAAATCAACAGAGGGGAATTATTTGGTTTCCTTGGGCCTAACGGTGCCGGTAAAACAACTTTAATCAGGATAATGGTTGGAATTATCAAACCATCCAGCGGAACAGTAAAAATTCGTGGGAATGACATTCTTACTGAATCTCAGAAAGCTAAATCCTGCACAGGATATATTCCCGACAGACCTTATCTTTATGAAAAACTTACTCCGCTTGAATATTTTGATTTTGTATCCGGGCTCTATTCTGTTCCGCCTGATAAGTGCAAAAAAAATGGCGAAGAAATGCTTAAGATGTTCAGTTTATGGGACTGGCGGAATGAACTTATTGAAAGTTTTTCACATGGAATGAAGCAGAAAGTTGCCATGACTGCGTCTCTCATGCACGATCCAGATGTTATTATTGTTGATGAGCCAATGGTCGGACTTGATCCGAAAAGCGTCCGCATAGTAAAAGATTTCTTTAAAGACCTGGTCAAACGCGGAAAAACTATCTTTTTAACGACTCACACTCTTTCAGTAGCAGAAGACCTTTGTGACCGCATTGGAATAATCAATCGCGGTCAGGTTGCCATCATGGGAACACTTGACTATCTCAAGGATACTTTGAAAAGTGGTGATCCAACTCTTGAAAATCTTTTTTTAAAAATTACTGAAGAAGAGGAAGAGATTCAGACTGCTCCAATGATTCCTGACAACCACCCCAAAGACACTGGAGAATTCGGATAATACGAATCAATTTTTTTATTAGTCAGCAATGTTCTTTTTTATGCAGATTAGGAAGTGATCAAACGATGAAGTTTTTTTTTACAGCGGAGAGCACAAAGTGCTCGACCGCGGGGAATGAGCTGGTCGAACTTGTTCGGCCAGCAATATGACTAATCGAAAAGCTTTCGGGCTTCTGGTGATTATGAATGTCATCTGGGGCGGAAGTTATGCCGTGTCCAAGTGGGTTTTGACTTACGTTACTCCCGCGTTTCTTTCGATGACAAGATTCCTTCTTGGCGGCTTTCTTCTGCTTTTTCTTGCTGAAAAGAACTATCTATCTTCATCAAAAGAAACATTATCTTCCCTGATTTCTTCCGAACAAAACCCTCAACAGTCTCTAATCAAAAGAATATTCAATCAGATCAGAATTTCAAAACGAAATTTTATTGAACTTGCGTTGGTCTATGGACTGGGAATTTCAGTAGGTTTTATTGTACACTACCATGGAGTCAGGTTGACTACTTCACTCAAGGCCTCTGTCGAAATGACTCTTGAACCAGTATTTATGATTTTGCTTGCAATTATCTTTCTTGGAGAGCCAGTTAAAAAGCGCACCCTTCTCGGCTTATTTGTAAGTTTTACTGGTACGCTTCTGCTTGTTTTTGATGGAAAAGATTACAATCAGATTATTAATGAACTATCCACCGGCGGCCAAACTCTTGGTGATTTTCTGGTTATTCTCTCATTACTTCTTGGAAGTGCTTATTGTGTTATGAACAAACCTCTTGCTAAAAAGATCGGTCCTTTTAAATCTACCGCATGGGGTTGTATAATCGCTTCTGTTCTTATTATGCCGATTGTACTCTATGAAACATACAATGGAGCTCAAATTCAGATAAACATTGGTGTTATACTTGCTATATTGTTTCTCGGAGTTCTCTGCACGGCTGTTGGCTATGGTCTCTGGAATAAAATTCTTATGAAAATGCCTGCATCAGATATGGCAATCACAATTAACATTCAACCTGTTGCCGGAGTTCTGGCAGGTCTTGTATTCATGGGTGAGTCTCTTGGAATTGTCGGTGTTATTGGTGCTTTTACAACTCTTTTTGGAATCTGGATAGTTCCAATTTCGCCATTTGACAAAGAATAATTATTTATTTTATTTTTTCTTTGTTTTTTTTTATGAGGAAATGTAAACTAACAGGATGTATTGCTTTCGCGCTTTAAATTGTAATAAAATCGACTGCCCTGTCAGAATCGGACAGATAAGGCAGTGTTGGGAATATTTCCAGACATCTTTTGGACGTGAGCCAACTCACGAAGAATGCCCTTATGAGCCATGTTCAACCTGCCATTACAGAATGGGTTGGGAAATAGGGCTGATAACCGAGGAAGTTTTCCCTTCTGATGAATTGCCAGAAACTGCGGCGCTTTTACCGGAAAAAGAGACATCGCTGAAGTTTCTTCCTGCGGCAGATGTTCCTCTTTCAGGCAATAAAGAAATCGACGAATTCTTCAAAAATGTTCCGGAAGTTCGCTTCTGTTGGGAACTTACCAAATGTGAAAATCTTGAATGCCCTGTCAGACAGCAGAAAATAATTCGCTGTTTCAAGTTTTTCGAACGTCGGGAAGTTTCAGAAAAAGTCAGAATAACAAAGTGTGATCTTCACTGTGATCAATGTCGCTATAAACATGGCTGGGAAATGGGCATTATCACGGAAGAGCTTTTTGCTGATGTGATAAATCAGAAAAGAATATCTCACGAAAAATCAGAAAGAATTAATCGTGAGGGAATTATTGAAATTTATCTCAACGAAATTTCCAAAAAACCTTTTACAAAAGACCAGGAAATGGAACTGGCAAAAAAACTTGCCGGAGATAAAAAGGCTTCTGAATTATTCTTGATGGCTAATTTGAAGCTGGTTGTAAGAATTGCAACGGGTTTTTCCAATAAAGGTCTTAACATTCTCGACCTTATTCAGGAAGGCAATCTTGGATTGATAAAAGCGATATCGAAATTCGACTATTCCCTTGGATACAAATTTTCAACTTATGCAGCATACTGGGTCAAACACTATATGCAAAAAGCGCTCAGAGAGCAGGGCAGGGGAATTATCGTACCCCATCACCTTTTGATAATAGCTAACAAAATCAGAAGAGTTATTTCAGAACAGGAAACCTTCCTCGGAAGGGCACCAAGTCTTTCTGAGCTCTCTATCTTGCTCGGAATGGCAGAAGAAAAAATTCTTCGGGTAATCGCACTCACAGAATCTCCAATTTCAATTGAATCAAAAGTTGCCTCTCAGGATGAAGATGGCGACACAATGGAATACTACCTTGCCGACAAAAAAAATCTTTCCCCTGAAGAACAGATTCTGGAAAATGCAAAAAAAGAAGAGTGCAGAAAAGCCCTGGATTCCCTTCCTGAGAGATTAAAAGATATAGTCGAACTTTTTTATGGCTTTAAGGAAGAAGAGATATCTCTGGCTGAGATTGGAAGAAGATATGAAATCAGCCGTGAACGAGCCAGACAGCTTCTGAGACAGGCTCTGGAAATCCTTGAACACAGTTCATTTTCATCAAGTCTTTCAGATTTTAAATGATTTTTCATTGATTCCTAAGACATCTTATCGAAATTTCCTATATTATTTTCCTCGAAAAACAAAAGTACAATAATATATTGCTTGCTTTTTCTGTACAAAATTGATACACAGTTATGGTGACTCAACTTTTTTAGAGAAAAGCGAGTCAGTCAAAAAAAAATAATTGGGGATAATAACATGCAGAGAAAATTCCGCCTGGCGGTACTGTTGCTTCCTTTTCTTTTTATTCTTGCTTTTTCTTCTGGTTGCTTCAAGGGTTCCGGTGGGGGGAACCAGATGTCTGAAAATCCTGAAATGTTAGGAATAGTCAGAGGACAGGTTGAAGCTCTCAACGACGATGAAAGCCTTGCAGGAATAAATGTTTCGCTTGTTCCGCCAGATGCTGATGTAATACCGGTCAATGCCGGTGTTCCGATTGTTTCCTCTGTTCATTCATCGATTCTTTCAAATACCGGTGGATTGCAGTATACTGCTGTAACAGATTCAAACGGTTGTTTCGAATTTAAAAACGTGCTTTCCGGAGTGTATAACCTTATTGCAAAAAGCGGAGAAAAAGCATCTGCGATAAAAGAGGAAATTAAGCTTAATCTTGCTTCAATAGAGGAACTTCAGAATTTATATATTAAACTTCAGGAAACAGGTGAAATTAAAGGCACAGTAACCGTACCAGCAAACTATACCACAAACACAAATGTCATGATTTTTCTTACAGGAACTTCATTCGTTGCATTTGCAGACAAATCCGGAAATTATTCAATCAAGGGAGTTCCTGCAGGAACGTATACCATTTCGTTTCTTGCTCCAGGTTTGAAAGCTTATCAGCTCGGAAAAATTAAATCCGTTTCAAAAAAAACTACCACCGTTCCAAATGTTGCGCTTTCAGTTGAAGATGTTGCTTTTTCCGGAATCGTATGGAAGGGTTCTTTGACAAAACCTCCTTCCAATCCTCTGAACAACTGGGGATATTACAACATTGCCGAAGGCAAAGCTTTCATTTACTATAATGGAAAATGGAATGTAATGGCAATTGATGGCACAGACGGAGCAACGGGAGCAACGGGAGCAACAGGAGCAACAGGAGCAACAGGTACAATCGGTATTGCAGGCGCAACGGGTACAACAGGTCTGCGTGGCGAGAATGGAGTTGGAATTTCATGGTGTGGTACACTTGAAAATCATCCGTCTAATCCGGTTATTAATGCTGCATATTACAATTCCACTGAAGGCAGAGCTTTCATCTGGGACGGAAAGGTCTGGCAGATTCTTTCACAGGATGGCTTGATCGGAGCCGAAGGACCAGTAGGTCCACAGGGCCCTATGGGTCCTACTGGTCCGGTCGGTCCCACTGGTTCAACCGGCGCTACCGGTGCAACAGGTGCTACCGGTGCTACTGGCGCTACAGGCGCAACCGGAGAAACAGGCCAGTCGGGGCTTGACGGAAATACCGGGCCGGCTGGTACTTCAGGAATTGCTGGTATTTCAATTGTCTGGAAGGGAAATCTTTCCGAACATCCTTCTGATCCACAGTTTAATTGGGCATATTATAATCAGGTTCTTGGTAAAACATATATCTGGTCCGGAAACAGTTGGGATATTCTTGTTCAGGACGGCTCTGCAGGACCACAGGGAAATGCCGGTGCCGGAATCACATGGCTTGGAACCCGAAGCGATTCTCCGGCAAATCCAGAGTTGAACTGGGCATATTTTGATACAACTCAGAAACGTGCACTTATCTGGACAGGCACTTCCTGGAATACCTTTTTTGACATTGTCTGTCCAACCTGTGTTATCGAAAAAGTTATTCCGAATCCACGTGTATCGCCTGTTGGAGCAGTAAATTTCATTTTCTCTGAACCGATAATCAACTTCGACGTCTCAGATCTTACTCTTACACGTGACGAAATACAGGTAAATATTAATCATTTGAATGTGACAAAAATCTCTGACTCACAGTATTCCGTAGATTTGTCTTCTGTTACTGGTAATCCCGGTATCTACATGATAAAACTAAACTCTGGCGGCATTTACGATGTCTCTGGAAACGTATTTTCTGAAGGAACATCGGAGTCATGGGTATTTGGCTCTTCATCTTCACATCAATTTTTCTCCCACCTTGGAGGCGATAAAACCGGCTGGTGGCAAGGTGACAGAATCAGATTTGAAGATCCGAGAGGTATAGCGGTTGATCTTTCAGACAATATTTATGTGTCAAATCAGGGTAGCAGCTTCATTTATAAATTTTCTCCCGGTGGAGCAATTCTTTTAAAGTGGGGAACTAAAGGCACTGCAGACGGTCAGTTTCAGTATCCCGGAGGAATTGCAATAGATTCTCAGGGGAACATCCTTGTTGCAGACAGTGGAAATCACAGAATTCAAAAATTTTCATCCAACGGAGCATTCTTGTCAAAATGGGGCAGTCAAGGTACTGATGATGGACAGTTTCAGAACCCGTACTCATTGGTAATAAGCGAATCAGGAGATATCTACGTAGCTGATTCAGGAAATAATCGAATTCAGAAGTTCTCTTCAGATGGAACCTTCATTGCCAAGTGGGGAACAACAGGTTCTGCAGATGGGCAGATGAATTACCCCATGGGAGTAGCCATAGATTCTTCCGATTGCGTCTATGTTATAGAAAAAAATAACCACAGGGTTCAAAAGTTTTCAGCATCAGGAGATTTCCTTGCTAAATGGGGAAGCTATGGAACCGGAGATCTTCAATTCAAGAAACCTTCTGCAATCATGATAGATCGCTCAGATAAGGTCTATGTTTCTGATCTGGAAAACTATCGTGTTCAGAAAATGAATACAGACGGAAGTTTCATTTCAAAATGGGGTACATCTGGAAATAGCGATGGACAGTTTAATTCACCATATCTCATTTCAGGAGATTCCGCTGGAAACGTTCTGGTGGTTGATGCAACAAATAGTCGTATACAGAAATTTTCCTCAGATGGTGTCTACCAGCAATCCTGGGGCAATAGGGGCGGGGGAAATGGACGTTTGCTGACACCAGAAAGTGTTTGCCTTGATTCCTCGAAGAATATTTTTGTCGTTGATTCCGAAAAAAATCGTGTTCAGAAATTTTCATCTGCAGGAATTCTCTTGGCTGCATGGGGTACAACAGGAAATAGTGACGGACAGTTTCAGACACCTTCTTATATCGCTCTTGATGGTGCAGGTGATGTCTATGTTGCCGACACTGGAAATCATCGGGTTCAGAAGTTTACTCCTGAAGGCAGTTTTATAAAAAAATGGGGAACTCAGGGCAGCAATGATGGGCAATTCCTGAATCCTTCATCAATTGCATTTGACAAACAGAGCAATATGTACGTTGCTGATTCAGGAAACAACCGCATTCAGAAATTTTCTTCCAGCGGAGAATTTCTCTTTAAATGGGGAAGTTTCGGACAGGGTAATGGTCAGTTTGACACACCAAAACATCTTGCACTGGATACTTATGGAAATGTTTACGTTGTAGATCAGAAAAACAGCTCCATTCAGAAGTTTTCCAGCGAGGGAGTATTTGTATCACGCTGGGGTACCGCTGGTTCAGGAAATGGCCAGTTTAACAACCCAACAGGAATTGCGATTGACCGTTCAAATTATATTTACGTTACCGAATTGGGAAATAGCCGTATTCAGAAATTTTCGACTGATGGAACGTTCATCGTTCGGTGGGGTGTATTTGGAAGCGAAAATGGCAAATTCAGAAATCCTTCCGGAATTGCTTCTGACTATTCAGGAAATCTTTACATTGCAGACAAGGGAAACTTTACCGTCGAAAAATATATTGTCCCCTGATTACCAGAAAATACCCATTGCCAAAGACTTTTCAAATCTGATTCCCTTCAGATACTGTGGTAGATTCGCTTCTATTGAAATCAATCACAGTTTCCGAAGGGTGTTTTTTTTCAACTCAATCTAAATGGTATATGTTTTCAAATCTTATTAAATCAAATCACAGATGGTGTCATGTGTAGGGGTGCAATTCATTGCGCCCGGAATAGTATGCATCTGCAAAACCGCAATAACGGAGACAAATTGGCGTGTTAACTTTGGGTTGGGCTGATTTGCTGTACTTTTTTCTTAATATTCTTAAAGTGGATTTATTTATTGATAGATGATATTATAGATTAAGATAAATCTTTTGGAGGTATTATATGTCAAAGACTGTCATGATAATTCTCATTGGAAACAGAAAGGAATCAGCTGTAAGCGTTCAGAAAATTCTTACTGGCTGGGGTTGTCTGATCAAAACACGCCTTGGTATCCATGACGGTGTTCTTGAAAAGTGCTCTGACAACGGTCTGCTTATTTTGGAATTAGTTGGTGATGAAGAAAAGCACGATGAACTTATGAGAAAACTTTCTCTTATAAATGGAATAAATGCAAAACTTGTTAAACTGAGCGTAGCGAGTGAATAATTGTCATTTTAAAAAGGATTAAAAAGTGTATTACTATTTTTCAAGAATTTTGTTATTAGTTCTATTGTTGTCTATTTCGGGTAGTTCTTTCGGGCAAGTTTCGACTGCCCCTGTTTTCATAAATGTTGCCACGTCTCCTGATTCGACAAACATTTATAACCTTATTTCGCAAGGGGCAAGTTTAAGTTACCGGGAATCCGGTAACTTGAACTTAAATCCAGTGGTATCTTCAGAGGCATTGTCAATCAAGGAATCGAAACCTGCCAGCGAGAATAATGAATCACTACAGGCGTTGTCTGCAGTAGGAATTTCTTCAGAAACAGTGGTATCTGGCGAACCTTATACTGCATCCGAAACTGCGGAAATTTCATATTCTGAAATAGGTTCGATTCCTGAGAATATTTCAAAACCATCAACGGGAACAGCTGAAGTAGATTCAACAGAGATTGTTGATGTACCACCATTCGAAAATATTGAAGAGAGGTATTCAATATTTGATGCTATTGTTGAAAAGGCTCTTTCGGGCTATAACTCTGCTAACTATGAAGTATATTTTTCTGATTTTTCGGATACAGTAAAAATAAATTGTACAGAATACAATTTTACGCATTTTCTTAATTCCCATCTTAATTTATATGGTAAATACATCTCTAAAAAACTGAATAAAGATGGAAGTGTTCCTGCTGGTGATTATCCAATGATTGCATATTCTGCAAAATTTGAAAAATCAGATGTCCGAATTATTGTAAACTTTGCAAAAGAAAAAAAATCTTTTAAGATAATGTCTTTAGGTATAAACCTTTAATAAAACAAACCTCGGATTAGGTTTTATATCAGGTTTCTGTTTATCTATTTCTCATTAGTTTGAATTGAATATTTTAAGAAGGGTTTTTATGAAGATTAGAACGCAATTTTTTTTATTAATGATGCTCATGTTTTCGCTGGTCGGTTGTGGCGGCGGAGGCGGTGGCGGTGGAAGCATTGATGACTCGGGAGGATCAGTAATAGACGATATTCTTGCTAATCCGAATACTATTATTCGTACTGCCTCACTTGTCGATTCTGGTGCTGCTTCTGATCTTGGAATGACAAGCGGGAAACCCAATGTTGTAAAACTCCAATCTGTTGTACCAAACTCAAAATATGGTATTGTTTTTTCTACATTAACTACTTTGAAAGGCAAATATCGAGTGCTGGGCAATGGTGGCGGAGGTAAAACGCTTGCTTCTATTATGAGTGTTTCAGAAAATGATTCAGTTCTGACTGATAATTTTTTTCCTTCACAATCTTCTGCAGATCAGGAAATGTTTTTGAAAAGACAATCTCTTTTGAATAATCCGGATGCAAGATTAAATACTTCCAGAAGACTTTCGACATTAGCCTCTCTTGAAAAAGTTGGCGATGAAGTTGAATTCTGGGCATACAGCAAAAGCGTGTCCGGTGGAGGAGATCAGTATACAAAACGAAAAGGCATTCTTCGGCGGATTGGTGAATATTGTAAAATATTTGTTGATCCGGATTCATATAATGATTTAAGTGCTGTCAGCGGTCAGTATAAAATTACCGATGAAGATCTGAATGATTTGCAGAGTAAGTTTGATTCAACAATTTACCCTCTTCTTACTTCAGATTACGCCCAACCACTGGATGTTGACAACGATGGAAAGTTAACCATTTTCTTTTCTCCGATGTATTCAAGACTTGGTTTTGCTGGACTTTTTGACACCCTTCATCTTGAAGGAGGGGCGCAGAGCAACAACAGAGATATGTTTGTTATTTTTACGCCATATTCTCAGTTTAATGGCATTGAATGGCGGAAAGTTGCCCTTGAAACTATTTCCCATGAATTTCAGCATCTGGTCAATTTTTCTTATCGTCATTCAAAAGGATTTCAGTCTGAAGAAGTGTGGCTTGATGAGGCACTATCTGTTGGAGTTGAAGCCCGTTACAGAATACTTACAGGTGATCGGGCAGGGGAAGATAGATTTAATGATTATATTAAAACAGTTAAAAATACTGCTTTGACAGGTTTTTCCTGGGATCTCAGATATTATGGTGCCGCAGGACTTTTTGCTCATTATCTTTATGAGCGGGGCGGTGGCGCATCAATCAGAAAGCTCGTTCAGACAGATTCAGTCGGATTGAACAATGTTAACCAGGTTTTTTCCGCTTACGGAGGTTTTTACCGGATGTTCCAGGACTGGTCAGTGGCGCTTTTCTGCGAATCGCATAAAAAGCTTATCAGCAACATCGAAAAAGTTACCTCAATAAATAAATACCATGTTGACATGGGCTTTAATCTTGCTTCAACAACTACCAGAATTTCTCCAAATGAAAAATTTGAAGCCTCGATTTCTGAAAATGCCATGGCATTCCTTATTCTTGAAATTCCGTCAAATTGGCCCAGCTCAGAAGTTGTGATTGCTTACGAATCACCAGACACAGCCAGCCTGAGCTGTTCCGTTATGAAGCTGCAGTAATATCTTTCCACCCAGACACTCATGCTGTAAACTTCAGACACCATCCCAGAATAAAATTTATGTCATTTCGACCAAAGGGAGAAATCTCGCTTATATCAGATCCGCAATGCCCCAAATTAAACACGCAAATTTGACGTTTGTCGAAAAACAGAGAGAAAAGCTACATTGCTACAGTCTCCGAGAATCACTTAATTAAAAAAAAATACCGGGTCGAAGTCAGTTACGATTTCGACCCGGTATCTTTTTTATGGATTACTTCAGAGGTGGCTTTGCAGGTGGTGGCGGGGGTGGATTATGCATCCGCATTTGAAACATTTCCATTCTTTTCTCAACAATGTCTTTTATATATGGAAAAACTTTTTCTGCGAGATCAACGAGAAAACTCATCTGCAGACTCTGAACACGGATTTCACCGTCTTTGGTAATGATAATAAGAGAGATTGGTCTTACAAATCCGATACCACCGCAAAAAGATTTTTCTCCCTCAACAAACTTGTTTTTTTCGCCTGGTTTTCCAACAGAATTTTTTGCTTCTTCAGTTTTCAGGTTATTTCCAATTCCGAAAGCCAGTCCTCGCGCAACAACCGGAATAATAGTCAAACCATTGACATTAATTGGATCACCAAATGATGCTCCAGCTTTCAGGTTATCGTTCAAAATATTCTGAAGTTGATCGGCAGAAACGGCTGATATCGATGATTGTTCAGGGGTATCAGCAGCAAATAATGCTGGACCGGAAAGAAAAAGAAAAAGACAGAAAGCACACAGAAAACGTTTAAACATGGTTCCCTCCTGAAAATATTATTTTTTAATTCTCCACACACAGTCATACTATCGAAAATAAGGCTTCATCGTCAATGGTCACTTCTGCTCTTTCTACAAGGATCAGGTCTTTACGATTCATTAATAAGAAACAGGGATAACTGCGTAGTTGTAGGGATAATTTTCTCGTATTTTCTACTTTATCTAAGCTTTCAGAGATCTCTCCCTTCGGTCGAGATGACAATAAATAGGTGTTAATTTAAATCTTAATCTGCATAATCTGTGAAATCTGCGGACAGCTTTTAACTTTTATTTTTTATCTTGATATTGCTGTCTATTTATTTTGGTTGAGTTCCAGACAGAGAATTAATAATGCTTTCAAAGTGAATTTTAGGTATCGAGATAAATTCAAAAATCTCATCAGAATTAAATCGGAAAAGATTCATCTGCCACTTTCCACCTGCTACAGGGCGATAAAAAGTAAATTCCCATGCGACTGGCATTTTTTCATGATATGAAAGAAAATAAATAAGAATATATCGCTGGCAATTGCCGAGAGTTCTGTAACCAACGAATTCATGCGACAAAGGGAATCCTAGCTTTTCTGTTAAAACCTGAATATCCAGTTTAATGTTTTCCTGAGTTTCACTTCCAACCGGAAGAATATCGAAAAGAATTTTCAAAGATCCAGTTGCATCTGATTTTTCAAGTGGATTGAGAAAAGAATCTACAATTACAACCAATTCCTCTACTGTAGAGGATTTGTCTGTTTGAAGGGGAATTGAAGATATGGATGCGCGTATCTGATTTACAGAAAAGGTCGAAAAAACAAAACTCAGAAACAAAACACAAACAAAATTTCGGGTCGAACTTGTAATTTTCATAGCATATCTCCAATTGTGGCGTATTTCCCGGAAATAAAGGTCTGATAAGGCTTTGTTGTCATCAATTCGTTAGTGCTGATTAAAAAGATATCTTCCTGAAAAAGATTAAAGTCAGCTTTATAGCCAGCTTTAAGCATTCCACGATCTGTTTTATTGCCGTAAAAATGGTGCGGATGCAAAATATAGGCTGTGAGAGCATCATTCAATGATATTCTCTCAGTTGGGGTCGGGTGGTTTAAAAAACCATATATTCCCTGAAACGGGTTAAACGTTGTTACAGGAGAATCAGATCCTGCCGCAATTTTTAAACCTGCTTTAAGCATACTTTTAAATGGATTTGTCAAGCGAGTTCTTTCAGGCCCGAGGCGTTTTTCATACATTTTGCCTTTTCCACCCCAGAGTGTTTCAAAAGCAGGTTGTACGCAAATGTACAATCCACATTCGGCTGCTATATCCAATGATTGACTGTCAGGCATTTCAAAATGCTCAATTCTATGGGGAAGGGCAGGGGAAGCTAATTTATTTCGTGCTTTGCTGTGAATAGAAAGAAGATGTTTAATTGCACGGTCTCCGATGCAATGCAGCGATAATTGCAGATTTTTTTCAGAACACATTTCAAGCAGATTTTCTATGATTTCCGAAGAAAGGTAGATCTCTCCGGAATTTGATGGATCATCGGTGTATGGCTCATTCAATGCAGCAGAGCGTGACCCAAATGATCCGTCAACCATCAGACAGCCTCCGATTTTATTCCAGTGGCGTTTCAGCACAAGCTCAGGATTTGTAGATTGATGGTAGATTGTACCTGAAAACCTGTCTGATTCAAGAAAATCAGCGACGATTTCAACTACGTCAAAATTAATACCAGCGCCACCTTCAAGCGCGTGGACAAAAGTGACTCCGTTTTCAATACACTTTTTTCTGGATTTTTCAAGTGCATGCAGAATAAAATCTTTCCCAAGACTTGAAATAAGCATTCCTGAAAGTTGAAGAAATGACTGTTTCCAGATTCTTAAAGTGTCTGCCGAAATGTCTGTCTGAAGGTCAGATATTTTTTCCTGGGCCCATTTCAATGCTTTATTGTTGACAAGCGCAGAATGAAGATCGACGCGTGAAATCCAGAGATGTTTATCGGAGACAGCTTTGTTCAATTCAGTGAGAGTGGGAAAACGCTTCTCTTTAAATGTTGTTTCATCAAGATTCCAGGCAAGTATCCAGTCGCTGCTGTTTTTCTTTGCAGCTTCAGAAAGCATTTCCGACATGTCTGAAATAGAACGGCATGATGAAAGATCTGTCCCGAGTTCAGTCAGGCCAGTTTGCAGAAAATGGGTATGAGCATCACAGAACGCCGGAAAAAGGAATTTCCCTTTCAGATCATTTCTGGGAAGTCCTGAAAACTCAGATTTTTTTTGAAGATCATATCCGGTCTGAATTATTCTTCCGGATTCGACAAGCATTGAATTAAACGAATCTTCAGAATAATCAGGAAAATCTCTTCCATGAAAATTTGAAAATAGTTCTGTCACTCTTCACCAGCAATTCGATTCAATACAGAGACAATAAATAAAACGACACTGATGCAAAAGTTTATTACCGGGTAGAAAAATCGAAAGACAAAATTGAGAATTCTATTGAGTCTGAGGAATTTCAACACCCAGAAAGTGAGTGCAGCAGACATAAGAAGCGCTGCAAACGTTATTGCATATAACGCTGGAATACCAAATTGATCTGTTTTCTGACAGAGTTTGTCTATTGGACAGAAGCGATCTTCTCGTCCGAGCAATCTGCATGCAATCTGCAGTGGAAATGCCAGGTAAAATTTTCTATTTTTACATTCTGAATATATCTGATATAATTTAACCATAAACAAAATATATCAGATATCGAAATAAAATTAAACAGTTTTATTGAAAAATAATAAAAATGGATATAACAGAAATTACTTTGCCTTATGAATTCAAGCCCGGAGTGCTTGATAAAATATTTCATGGACTCTGTCCATTCAAAATTAATGCTGAATCCATTGAAATTATCAATCATCGGAAAAGGGAAACTATTGTTTTCAGTGATTGTAAGCATGTTGAGGAAAAAGGCAGAAATAAAATTCTTTTCGTTGTTTCTGAAAATGAATCATTATTAAAATTACCTGAATCGGGTGGGGAAGTACTTTCAAAATATATCAATGAACTTTATCATGAAAACATCTACTGGAAAGAGCATGGGCACAATTTTCAGGCTGTTCAGGAGTTCATTGATTTATTCAACAGGATAATTAATTGGAAATCAAATCCTTATATTCGAGCTGTTGAGCTTTTACAGACTGCGGCTGCAACGTTTGATGCAACTGACATTCACCTTGAGCCTCAGGTAGAAAGTGTATCGATTTCAATTCGCAGCAAAGCTGAGCTTACAGTTGTCGGAACTTATCAAAAAAAACATCATAAGGCTATCGTGTCACGATTGAAATACCTTTCAGGATGTAAATCACACATTGCAGGTGTTCCACAACAGGGCTCCTGGACTGGAAAAACCGGTGATCTTGATATTCGATTTTCTGTTTTCCCGACTATTCAGGGAGAAAGAGTTTCGCTGAGGTTCATCAAGGCATTATCTTTTTCCACGTTTGAATCCCTTGGCTGGTGTGAAGATTCAATAAAACTCTGGCGAAAGATGATTCAGAACAATAAAGGGCTTTTTCTTATTGTAGGTCCAATTGGAAGCGGTAAAACAACAACGCTTTATGCCAGCCTGTCAGAACTTGCACGAAGTCCTGATGGAGTCAGAAGACGAATTGCATCGATTGAAGACCCGGTTGAAGCTAGAATTTCAGATATCTGCCAGTCGAATCTCAATTCTGAAATTGGTATGGGAATGTCAGATTCATTCAAACATCTTCTCAGACAAGACCCGGACGTTATTGCTCTGGGTGAGATTCGAGATATTCAGTCGCTTCGGGAATGTCTGCAATGCGGGTTAGCTGGCCAAACTGCTTTTGCCACATTTCATTCATCAGATGCTGTCGGCGCTGTTGAAAGGATAAAGCAGATGGGAATCGAGGATCATCTTATAAAGAGTGGTCTGAGTGTAATAGTACATGTTCAGCTTGAAAGAAAAGAGATTCCCGAAACAAAAAAGATAATTCTTCAATCATCAGTGCAGTTTTTCACAATAGGTAATGACGGTCTGGAACAAATTGTCTGAATTTGGTGTAACCTAATTTTAAAAAGAATCAAAGGGGTGAAGCATGAGTAATACAAATGACGTTCCAGAAAACATCCAACCATTCTTAAATGAAATTGCAGAAAGGCTTTGGTCGGATCATGCAGCGGTGATGGTTGGTGCTGGATTCAGCAAGAATGCGGAGCCAATTGGAACGTCAAGTTCTGGGTTTCCAGATTGGAATCAGTTGGGGGATTTATTTTTTGAAAAAATCCATGCCAAATTCATATTTAACGGAGGTTCAGTTATTTCCAATATAAAAGCAACTGCCGACGACGAGAACAAACAAACGAGAAATACTCATGCCATATAAAAAACTTCAAATCCGTAATAGTACAGCCGAATTTCTAATATTCACTTCGCAGACGGGAGAAAACGGTATTGAAGTTCGGTTTGTAAAAGAGACTATCTGGCTTTCACAAAAGATGATGGCCGAATTGTTCAGTTGTTCAACTGACAATATTTCCTTGCACTTAAAAAATATTTTTAAGGAGCGGGAACTGGAAGAAAATTCAGTTACCGAGGATTTCTCGGTAACTGCTTCTGATGGTAAAAATTACAAAACAAAACACTATAATCTGGACGCAATTATAGCAACCGGCTACCGCATCAATTCAGTGAGAGCTACCCAATTCAGGCAATGGGCAACCGGAATATTGCGGGATTTTGCAATACGTGGCTATGTGCTGGATAAAGAGCGATTGAAAAATGGCTCTTTCTTGAATAAAGAGTATTTTGATGATCTTCTTTCCGAAATCCGGGAAATCCGGGCTAGTGAGCGAAAATTCTATCAAAAAATCACCGATATTTATGCCACAGCAATGGATTATAATAAAGACGCAGTGGTTACAAAAACATTCTTTGCTACTGTACAAAACAAATTGCATTTTGCCATTCACGGTCATACTGCCGCCGAAATAATTATTAAAAGGGCTGACAGTAAAAAAGATCGAATGGGTTTGACAACATGGAAAAACGCTCCAAGTGGGAAGATCATCAAAACAGATGTTATCGTAGCTAAAAACTATCTGACAGAAAAAGAAATAAAATCATTAGATCGTTTTGTAACAATGTATCTCGACTATGCTGAAAGTCAGGCTGAACGAGGTATTCCGATGACAATGGAAGATTGGGCAAAAAAACTTAATGCTTTTTTGCAATTTAATGAAAAAGAGATTTTGGATAATCCGGGAAAAGTTACGCAAGAGATTGCCAAATCATTTGCCGAAAGTGAATTTGAAAAATACAGAATTATTCAAGATAAGCTTTTTGAAAGCGATTTTGATAAAGAAATAAAGCAGATTGAGGGCAAGAAATGAATCTCATAAGTGAAAATGAAATAGAACAAATTGCCATTAGCTACTTTCAATTCTTATATTCCCGGTACCGATATTTCTCCTGACGGTGAGCACCCGGAAAGACAATATAATGAGGTAATATTGGTTACCCGCTTGCGTGACGCTATAGATAAATTGAATCCGGATATCCCTTTTGAAACAAGAGAATCTGCGAAATTGTTGATTATTCAGCGTTTTTTGTGGAGTTTAAGCCATTCGCGGGCTTGAGACTGCATCTGGGAAATTTCATCAAATTTCATGTGGGCGGCGGCTAACTGTCTGTTTTTGGCAGCAACTTCGCCGAATCCGGATAACAAAGCAATGTGATACCATTTATAGGCTTCTTTAGGATTCGCTTCAATTCCTTTTCCTTCAAAGTGAAGCACACCAAGGTTCAGAAATGCTTCGATCACGCCTGCTTCAGCAGCGGCAAGATAATAGAACGCAGCTTTATCAAAATTCTGTATTACGCCTTTGCCGTTATCATACATGAATCCAAGATTGAAAAGTGCTTGTGGATGGTTTTTTTCTGCAGCTTTTGAATACCATTGGAATGCTGTATTAAAATCCTGTGAAACACCTCGTCCATCCATGTAAAGATTGCCGATATTGAACTGGGCAATGGAATTACCCTTATCAGCAGCCAGTTTATACCACTTAAGAGCTTCCTGATAATCTGGTTTTTCCGTCAGCCCTTCTTCGAGAAGGCTTCCAAGGTTAAGTTGCGCTAGTTCGAAATCCTGGTCAGCGGCCATGAAATACCACTGGAAAGCGTCTGACAAATTCTTAACGACATTCATTCCGTGCTGGTAAAACATTCCCAGGTTAAACTGAGCCTTTACGTGACCCTTTTCAGCAGCATTTTTCATGAGCTGAATTCCTCCCGGGATATTTACTGGAACACCTTCACCGAACAGGCACGCAATGCCATGCTCAAACTGAGACTGTGGGTCATTTTTTTCAATTACAATGTTATCCATATTTTTTTTATCGGCCAAACATAATAAATATTTTATACAATTATTTAAAAATAAAATTTCTATCATGTCATTTCGACCGAAGGGAGAAATCTCGCATAATGAGATCTCTCACATTCGTTCGAGATGACAGCCCACAACAAAGTTAACACGCAAATTTGACATCTTATTTAAGATTTGCATACTAAGGCCCCCTCTTTTCAAGAATTGCAACGTCTGATAATATATATTATGTAAACCAAAGTAAATAAAGAGTAAAAAAAGCACCTTCAGCATTTTGGTGCTGAAGGTGCTTTTTTTACTCTAGTTATGCTGTTGTTGCAGGTTTTGCAATGGCAAACTTTTCATTAGAAAGCGTAAGAGATACCAGGAATCCTATCGCAAGGATTGCACTTGCTGCATAGAATGTGTATTCTGTTGCATTTGCTGGAAATTTGTCTTTAATAAGTGCGGCAACTTGTGGCCCAGCAATTCCGCCCATCGACCAAGCGGTCAGTATCACTCCATAGACTGTTGCCATCAATTTTGCCCCATATACGTCCAATACAAACGAAGGCATTGTACCAAAACCTCCACCGTAACAAAGCAGTATGTAGCAGAATAACAACCCAAAAAGCCACGGATTATTGACATATACTAAAGCGATAAAAACAAATACTTGTGTGCCCATAAGCGCTCTGAATGCTTGTATTCTTCCTATTTTGTCTGACAAACCACCCCAGAAAAATCTTCCAATTCCGTTAAATAACGAAGTAATACCGATTAGCGTTGCTCCAAATGCGGCAAGTGTTTTAACTAGATTTGCAAGCCGATCTTTTTCTTCCTGGGTCATAGGCTGTGCAGTTGGTTGTGCAGCTACAACTGAAGTATCAGAAGCTCCCTGCGCTGTTGTGTTTGCAATTGGAGTAGCAGAAAGGAGTTTCTCTTGTTTCTCTTTTTCACGAAGAATTTTTACTTCACTATATTCTGGATAATTCTTAATATATAAGTCTTGCAGAAGTGGTGATTGGAAGCCGATTAGGATAATTCCAGCGGTGATATTGCAAAAGAAAATCAGCCACATCATCAAGAATTTTCCAGATGCTATATATGTCATCGTTGGGTGTATAACTTCTTCGATTGTCTCACCAGAAGCATTTACGGCTGCGGGAGGCGGTGTATAGCCAGCAGGCACGTATCCAGCCGGTGGATTCACAATAAATGACCCAATTGGGATAGTAAGGATGAGAAATATCACGCCAAGGTATGCAAAAACCTGTACAAGATTTTTGTTTGTGTAATCCATCAGGATTGGAGCAAAAAACTTTGACATGAGAAGCGCACCAAGTCCAAAACCCATAATTACCATTCCAGTGATAAACCCTTTTTTATCTGGAAACCACTTCGCCGCAGTCGCAACGGGTGTAACGTAACCAAGCCCCAGACCAGAGCCACCAATCATTCCGTAGCCGACATAGAGTAATACCAGCGATTGAGTGTGAAGAGCGAGAGCGCCAAGTAGATATCCCACGCCGAAAAGAAAGCCACCGCCCATTGCGAGCTTTTTCGGGCCTATCTTGGCCAAGTTAATGCCACCCCACGCAGCGGCGAGACCTAGAAAACAGATAGCAGTACTGAATGCCCATGCGACTTGAGTATTGCTCCAGCCATAAGTTTCGCAAAGCGGCTTTTGAAAATAACTCCAAGCATACACAGTGCCTAAACATAATTGCAAAAGGGTACCCATAATAGCAACTACCCATCGATTCGTTACGGGTTGAGATGAAACATTTTGATCAGTCATAACACTCCTCATTCTTTGTTTTAATAACCCAGCCGGTTTTGAGAAGAATTCACTTCCTAAAACTCTCTTGAGCTGTGCGATTATAATACATTGTAATTTTTTTCGCAACTTGTTTTTTTTATTATAATTAATCGGATTTTGCACTTTTTTTTTGCAAAGCCCTTTATTATCAAGACTTTATGAAAATCATCAATAAAACATGGTTGTCTTATAATGCTCATACACGCAACAATCACATTTTTCAAATCTGAAAATGATTGAAAATCTACAGAATTATACCAAGATTACTAGCTATAAGCGGTTATTCTATAGAGGACCCACGATAAATTTGTTCTCATGAATTTGCACCTTTTGAAACTGAATTCTTCGTTATGGCAATTAGTCACATTTTCTTGATTTAAGCGGATGTTCGTTAAAGAACAAATTCACCGTGATAGCCGACCTATTTCTGCTTGAAAATTCAATAGATTTATGATAATATTCTTGCTGCACGGGGATGGAGTCCCCCTATTAAAATGCCTGGAATTAGGCTGATGACTCCTAGCGAGTTCATCTTCGGCTGGGGTTTAGCTAGGCGTTTCTTTTTTTGGCTGCGGTTTATTTAATACATGGAGGACTCTATTCGTGGAAAGTATTTTTCTGGTTTCTTTCGTTTGGTTTACTTTGGCTGTGTTAGCTGCGGTTGTTTCGTTTCACGTCAAAATTTCGTCTGCCTTAGTTGAGATTTGTATTGGAACAGTTTTTGCCTATTGTGCTGGTTGTTTTGGTTTTTTAGATCATCTCGCAATTAACTCCGACTGGCTTAAATTTGTAGCATCTTCAGGGGCGGTTTTGTTGACTTTTCTTGCTGGGACTGAACTTGAGCCTAAGGTACTCAGAAGGAAAATTTCTGAAGTCTCAGTAGTCGGAATTATTGGGTTTTTTGCTCCATTCCTTGGATGTGCTGCTGTAGCCAAATTTCTTCTTAATTGGGATTCACAAGCAAGCCTTTTGTGCGGAGTTGCCTTGTCTACAACATCAATGGCTGTTGTTTATGCAGTTATGCTTGAAACAGGCTTGAATAAGACTGATTATGGAAAGGGTATTCTTGGCTCATGCTTTATTAATGACCTGGGCACTGTTATCGCCCTGGGGCTGATTTTCTCGCCTTTTACTTTCAAAACAGTAATTTTTGTTTCCATTACTGCTCTTGTTATGATTTTATTGCCTTCTGTAAGCCGTTGGATGACACTTGTCTATGGTAATCGTACCGCAGCTATCAGAACAAAATGGGCTGTTATGATACTATTTGGTTTAAGCGCGTTGGCCTTGTGGTCAGGAAGTGAAGCTGTTCTTCCCGCTTATATAATGGGAATAGTTCTTGCCAGCTTTTCTGCGGAGGACGCTTTTTGGTTGCGTCGTTTCAGAACTCTTACAGTCGGTTTTTTTACCCCCATATATTTCTTGCGTGCTGGGACCTTTGTTTCCCTGCCAGCAATTCTTTCCGCTCCAAAGGTGTTTATATTTTTATTTTTAGGGAAGGTTTTATCAAAAATAGTTGGTCTTTTTCCTGTGATATCTATTTACAGAAAGGAAAAAAGTGAGCGCTGTTATTACACTCTTCTGATGTCAACCGGCCTTACCTTCGGAACTATTTCAGCACTCTATGGTTTGTCAAACAAAATAATCACACAAGAACAATATTCTTTTCTGGTTGCGGTAGTTATTGCAAGCGCTGTTATTCCAACGATGATAGCCGAATATTTTTTCCAGCCATTGCATCTTTTCCCAAAACATACTGAGGCACCAACAAACAAAATAGGATGATTCTTCTTGATGCTTTTACTCTGGCAGAAAAAATCGTAATACAGATTCTTTCTGCCGGAGTCTTGGGAGAATTTAATGAATTAACATTTTCGTTTTGAGTTCAAAGTTCGGCTATTCAGCGAGCTTTTAAAGTAAAATCTCTCTTGATCATGTCTGATGGATCTTTAATAAGTGCTTTTTGTTTTCTGAATACTCTTGAAATTTCAAGAGTTCTGTTCAATAAATATCCGGAGCCGATTGTAATTATGAAGAGCACCATAAGGAAGATTGAAATTCCGGCACGGTTTGATGGTTTTTTCTGCATTGCCCTACCCTTTCTTAGAAAACTTCAAAATTAAGGGAAAACTATATTGGTTAATTATTGCATTGATTCTGATAATATTCTTTTCTAATTCTTTGATTCCATGAAAACGCGCTTTATAGAATGAAAAATTCCTTTTTGAGCCATTTCTATCAAAAGTAATTTGTTTTCCATCGCTGCTGATTCGCAGATGAATTGATTCTGTGGCATTAATAATCATGGAATTTTCAGAAACAATCTGATATGATTCGGCGTTGCTGGAAATACTCTCAAATAATTTATAGACATCAGCAAGCGATTCCTGCTCATTGATGTTCTGAGATTGCATTTCATATATTGCTTTTAACTGACAACAAGTCTTATGAATATTGTTTATTATTATGGCAGTGATAGCTACGATAATCATCAGTTCAATTAAGGTAAATCCAGAAGATTTATTCAAGTGGTATTTCTCCGCATAAGACTCTTTTTGAATTAGATTCTGTTTTTTGAATGATTTCTACTATTATCGTTGTCACTTCAGGAGATTCAATATTATTTTCTTCTGTTTCAAGCACGGGATTTTCCGCAAAATATCTTTCCTTTTCAGAAATTACGATCGAAACTCTCTCTGAGTCGGGAAACTCGTTGTGCAGCTTTTTGAGAAACTCTTCTTTTGAAGCCTGATACTCAGTTTTTCCATGTGTGATTTTGTTAATCAGACTTTTCATGAGAAAAATAGCAAGATTATTTTGTGTCATCTGTTCTATTGCCTTGTTCTGGATTAGAGACAAGAAAAAAGCTGAGTAGAAAAATAATCCTAGAATTGTCGCTGAAATAAGAAGTTCAATTAAGCTCATTCCAGAATTCTTTCTTGACTTTGAATATTTATTGTGTTTACATAACGTTGTTATCATTGATAATTCCCTGCTAAAATAGCACAGTTCCCATATATTCCAAGACATAAAAGCATTGTCATTATTCCGCAAATTACCATCATTACAGGAAAAGCAAGCTGAGTTAATCTGTCAGAATTTAATATCGCCTGTTTAAAATAAAGATCTCTGAGAGAGTAGAAAACCTCTGGAGATATTTCGGAAGTTTTTTTATTGAGAATTTCCTGAAATGAATTCAGGAAAGTCGCATTTCTGAAACTTTCCGCTGGTTCCATTCCTGATTTAAGGTTTTCAGCGGCGTTAGTCAGTTCAGATGAAAAACTGCCTGAAGCTGAATAATTTGTAGAAAAAGTCAAGGCGTCAGGGAGAGACATCCCGCTTTCAAGAAATATACCTATATCACCTGTTATCCGTGCTTTTAATTCATTTTGAAAGAAACTTTTGAAAAAAAAGAAATCAGTAATAAAAGAATTCTGAATGACTGAAGCACTTGAAAAAAACAGAAACCACCCTGCCCCAGCCAGGAGAGAAATTACTGCGACAAGAAAAACGGCAGATAATGGAAAATTTACCATATCAACAAAGAAAACAATTTTTGTAATTGTCGGAATTGCAGGGTTTCCTTTTAGTGATGACGCAAATGACGGCCAAAAAATGAAATTTACTATTAAGAGCGCTCCAAACGAGAATAATAAGATTATAAATGGATAAAAAAGTGCATTTTTGATTTTCTCGTGAAATTCTGCGAGCTTTATCAGGTTTCGTGAATATGCAGCAAGGTTTTTTGATAAAACCATTTCGTTTTCGCTGCCAAGTAAGCCAGACAGAACCGGGTCCATTCCAGATATACCTGTAGCTGCTTCCTTGAATGAGCATCCTTGTTGAAGTTTTTCGGAAATTGTTCTTATCCAGCTTTCAACATTTGTTCCAGTAATGCTTCCAGAAATTTCTTCCAGAAAACGGTTCAGTCCGACTTTGCTTTCATGTGCCAGCCTAAGCGTTTCAGCGAATATAATCAGATCGGAGCATTTAGCTGATTCTGTTTTATTCATGGTTTATTATCCCCATCCTGAATTTTGAATCAGGAGTATCTGAATAACAAAAACAAGAATTGCTGTAAAAGCAACCGGCAGACTCAGTAATATATACAGTACACACTCGATTACCCTATTTATCCTGTAAATTCTTCCATCAGAACGGGTTTGCAAAAGTTGTAAAAAGTAATCCAGATTGATCTTTTTCTGAGATGAATCTAAAACGCACGCAGTAAAGCACCAACAGAGAAGTGGATCAAGTCCTTTTTCTTTCATTTTCTTTCCAATCTTTGATGTGAGAACTTCAGGATTGCAGTCTCCTGAAAAGATGTCCTTGAAAAAAAGGTGCGCATTGGGCATTATTAATGGGTTGGAAAGAAATGGCGCGAATTCAATTAAACGTTCGCTTTTGTTCTCTGCAAAAATGGGAAAAAAAGCGTACAATTCATTAAAAAAGGAATCTTTATTAATCAACAAATTATGAATTTTCTTCCAGGGTATCAAAAAAAATATTGTAATTGCGATTAGAAAAAATCCTGGAACCTTTAACGACCTTTTATGACCACCGAAAAATTTCATAATTTCAACAAATTCACTTTTAACGCGGGTAGAATAAAAAATTTCAACAAATTGTGGAAAAACAAAGATATATATAATCCCTATCAATAAGAGAATTATGCAAAACACTACTGTAAAATAAGTGGATTGAAGATTACCTGGATTTCTTTGTTCGGCTTTTTCTGCATTTATCTTCAGCTCAAGTAACGAGCCCTTTTCCATATCTGATAACGATTCTGACGAAAGAATAAGTTTGAACCAGTCAGGAAAAGCCTTGCATTCTGTTGTTTTGAATGCATCGGAGATGCTTCTGCCTTCCTCTATTGCTTTAAGAATGGTTATCAGTGCCCTGTCAAGAGTTTTATCCAGTGAGTTGTCGTAAGCAGATTCAATTGCTCTGTAAATATCCATTCCACCGCGCAGTGCAAGCGCTATTTCCTGGTAGACGATCAGGGAGTCTGGTTTTTTCTTGAAAATGATATCCAATATTTTCATCGAAATTATGATAGCATTTTTACCCTTCAAATTAAAACTAAATTTTGCATGTAATCTCAATTTTGAAGGTCAAATTGAGATTACATGCAAAATGAAAAGAATTGGTTTTCTTGAAAACAATGGGTGTTGTTTGTGCTTATTTCTCTCACTTTGGTCGAGGTGACAATGACTAATTGCTGATGGCGGCCAATTTAGCGGATGTTTGTTAAAATCGGCTCTGCAAACTTGACATGTCTTGAAGAATAAGATTATAGTTTTTGTGATATTTCAAAATTAAATTATCGAACAGGAGAAACAATAATGGAACGTAGCGCAGCAGTAACTTTTCAGGGGAATCCGCTTACTTTGATAGGAAAAGAGCTTGAACTGGGACAGGTGATTCCCGAATTTACACTTGCAGGAAATGACCTGAAACCATTTAGTTCATCTCAGACTAAAGGCGTAAGAGTATTTACAACAGTTCCATCGCTTGATACGCCAGTTTGTGATTTACAGGTAAAAAGGTTCAACAAAGAAGCTTCTTCTTTGAAAGGTGTTTCTATTTACGCAATTTCAGCCGATCTGCCCTTCGCTCAGGCTCGCTGGTGCGGAAATGCTGATGCTAAGTCTGTTACAACTCTTTCAGATTACAAAGAAATGAATTTCGCAACAGCCTGGGGCTTGCACATTAAGGAATTGCGCCTGATTGCAAGATCCGTATTTGTTGTTGATTCATCAGGAAAAATTGTTTATAAGGAAGTCGTAAAAGAGGTAACCCAGCATCCTGACTACGAGAAAGCTTTGGCTGCTGTAAAATCCGCAAAGTAACGCTTAGAAATCGCAAGAAATGCGCTTTTTGAGTCTGATTCCGATTCAAGAAGCGCATTTTTAAACATCAGATTTTTCCGATCAGGCGCAGTAGTCCATCGAGAATTGTTACTGGGTGAGGTGGGCAGCCTGGGATAAAAAGATCAACGGGAAGAATGTCGCTGGCTCCGTTGTGTTGTTCGGGGTGATCGCGGAATATTCCTCCGCTGATTGCACACGCTCCGACTGCTATTACCAGCTTTGGTGACGGGACAGCTTCGTATGTTTTCATCAGCGCCAGTTTCATGTTTTCTGTTACCGGACCTGTTATTATTATTCCGTCTGCGTGTCGGGGTGAAGCTACTATCTTGATTCCGAATCTGCTCAAGTCGAATACAACCGTTGTGAGAACGTTAATATCGACTTCGCATCCATTGCAGCCGCCTGCGCTGACTTGACGGAAGTTCAGCGACCGGCCGAACAGAAGCCTCATTTTTTCTTCCAACTGTGCAGCCAGTTTTATACCTTTGCTGTCAGCTATTGCATCAGCGCGATTGCTTACAGAGAGGCGGTGATCATTTGAAAAACGCAGCGCCTCGGTTGGACATGCTTCTACGCATGAATTGCAGAAAATACAGCGTCCAAGATCAATTTTAATGCCTTCGTGGCAGGTTATTGCAGCAGTCGGGCATGAATTTTTGCATTCCTCGCAGCCATTTTTGCAGATACCATTCCTTATGACTGGAAGCCCGCGTAATCTATCAGGAATAGTCGGCGGAGCATCAGGGTATTTTATTGTTCTGAAGCCTTGTTGAAATCGTGCAGATAAAATATTCAGCATAATTTAAAGTATCTTAAATTTCCTTTTTTTGTATCACAAATCAAACCCGCAATATGAAAGATTAAAGCTCTTGTTACAGAGTGGAAAATCAGATATTGCCTGATTTCTCATGGCAAGACCAAGGCCAATCCAATTGTGGAACGAAGGATCGACAACTTTATATCGTATGAACTGCCCACGGGAATCTGTAATAGCCGTATGACATATTTCCCCGCGCCATCCTTCAACAAGCGAAACAACAAGTGAGTTTGCAGCAAGTTGTTGATTTGCTTCGGGTCCTTTGCAATCAGATGAAAGTGTATTTCCAGAAGGTAATTTTGGCAAAAGTTCCTTTAGAAAAATAAAGGAATTTTGAATTTCCAGCCCGCGTATGTATGCTCTAGCAGCAACATCTCCAATTCCGATTCCAGATTTTGAGAGATATCCAGGCAATATTTTTGTTGATAGATATTGTCCGAACGGGAAATTTTGTCGGACATCTATCTCATTTCCGCATGCACGCGCGGCGGGACCTACTAACCCGAGTGAGATACCTGCTGCATGTTTTACTGTACCTGTGGTTTCAAAGCGGGACATAATTGCTGAAGAATCCCAGATGAGCTGAATTGCCACATTGGTGTCTTTTTCGGCTTTTTTCAGGGATTCGGACATTTTTTCAAGTCTTTCAACTGTATCAATGTCAAAGGCGGTTCCACCAGGTCTGACAAATCCCCGACCCAGTCTGCTTCCGCATAAAAGAGCTGTCATGTTAAGAAAGTCGCCCCGAATTCTTCCACAAAAAGCTGAAGTTGGAAGAAAGCCGACATCGCCTGCCAGTGCGCCCAGATCACCAGTATGATTAGCAAACCGTTCAAGCTCAAGTGCAACAGCTCTGAGAGCATGTCCACGTTCTGGCACATTCAATCTTTTCAGGGACTCAATTATTTGACAATATGCAATTGTGTGTCCGATTGTTGTATCGCCTGCAAGAGTTTCGATTTGATAGATAGAGCGCTTTCCCGGCCCACCCATCAGTGCTTTTTCTATTCCACGGTGTTGATAGCCAAGTGAAATTTCAAGGTGGAAGACTTTTTCACCATGGCATTGAAACCTGAAGTGTCCGGGTTCGATAACACCAGCATGAACCGGCCCAACTGCCACTTCATGAATTTCTTCGCCATCAATTCGAAAAAAGTCTGCTACTCCAATGAGATCAGTCTTCTGCTGGACTGCTTTGTCAGTATTTTTGCGGAATGATGGGTGAAAACGAGCTGGTCTGAGCCATGGATGGCCGTCAGGAATTACTCCATACTGCTCAGCTAGTTCCCTTTCGAACATGTGGGCTTGAGGGCATTCTGGTGTTAGTGCCGGATAACTTTCACCGGGGTTCGCGGACAAAACTTCGATTGTGCCGTGTTGGTCATCTAACAGCACTGCAATTATTCTAATTGGTTGAGAGGAAGTATTCTCAAGTTCAATTCCGAAGAATGACCCAATTCTTGCGCCCTTATTCACTGAATTAAGTATTTCATTTCGAAAATTTTCAAACGGTAATAAGGGAACATTTGAAAAAGGCATTATCATTGGATTCATTTGAAGCTCCCGATAATCTGGACATTCTGTATTATTCCAGCGCTTCTGGTAAGAATTGCCTGGAATGGTTCCGGCATCCAGATGCCCAGAACAACAAGTGTTGCAAGGGGTACAACAACCAGAAAGATATCAATGATGCTAGAGGAAAAAAGATCCGGCGAATGAGATTTTTTTTCAGTTGGCTCTCCCCAGGCTATAGGAAGAATGTGTTTCAATACAGAAGTGAATACTATTCCTGTTCCAAGGATGAAAAGAATAACCACGCCGATTTGTCCCTTATCTACAGCCGCTTTAAGCAATTGAAATTCGCTCATAAAAATGCTGAACGGAGGAAGTCCGATCAGGGCAAGAATGCTGGCAAATATTCCTATTCCCCATACTGGAGATACTCTTATAGAACCGGTCATTTTTTCCATGTCGTGAGTCTGATAAATTTGTCCAAGACGTCCTGCCGCAAAAAATGAGAGCGACTTGCAGAGAGAGTGATTGAATGTATGGAATAGGGCCGCAAATGTTCCGCCATCTCCAATTCCGATTCCCAAAGCTATGATTCCAAGGTGTTCGAGGCTGCAGTAGGCAAGAAGACGTTTAAGGTCATGCTGATAAAGGATAAAAGCAGAAGAAAGAGTTATAGAAAAAAGCCCGAATCCAATCAGAAATCTCAGGGACCATCCGGTGCCGCCTGTTGCAGTTTCAGTGATTGGAATGAATCTCATAATGCAGTATAGGGCAGTGTTCAGCATGAAACCAGAAAAAACGGCAGATACGGGAGCCGGTGCCTTGCTGTGGGCATCAGGGAGCCATGTGTGCATTGGTGCAAGTCCGGCTTTTGTTCCATAGCCAACGATTGCGAAGATAAACGCAGCTTTTACAAGTGCTGGAACAAGCGACTTTGCGTTGGCAAGCAAGTTCGTCCAGAGTAAAGCTTCGTTTGGATTCAAGCCAAGATCTTTTGCAGAAAGCCTTAAAAGAAGTGTTCCCATGAAAGCAAAAGCAATGCCGACTGAACATATCAGAAGATATTTCCACATTGCTTCGAGAGAATCTCTGGTAAGATGAATACAGATAAGGAATGTTGTCATAAGAGTGGTTGTTTCCATGGCAACCCACATGATTCCCATGTTGTTTGAAACAAGAACAAGGATCATCGCTCCAAGAGAGGGAGACCATAGACCGGCAAATAACCTGGCTTGTACAAGACGAAAATTCTTTTCTTTCAATTCATGGTCAAAGTATCTTAATGAGAACAACGAACTTAAAACGTAGATGATCAACAAAACCGAAAGATGATATGCTGAGAGGGCATCCATAAAGAGCCATTTTGAAAAGCCGAAAATAGAACCGTTTAAGTACGTTTCGTGAAGGGTAAAACATCCAATAACTGCTGTAATCAGGACACCAAAAGTTGATGTGTAAAGCATTCTTCCTGGAGTTGAAAATATCTGAGAAATAATGCCCGCAGCAAATGGCACAAGGACAAGGGCAGATAAAAGAAGTTGGTGATTCATACGATGTTATCCGCGAAGACGTGTCAACAGATGTGTGTCGATATGGTGGAAGACACGATTTATATCGTTTATCAACACACTCAAAAGAAGAACTGCAACAAGCATATCAAGCAATACTCCTATTTCAACAAGAAACGGAGCATAGTACAACGTTCCGACACCGATCATGAAAGCAGCATTTTCCATTACAAGGAAACCAACAACCTGTGAAATGGCTAGCTTTCGTTCAACAATAAGAAACTGTCCACAAAAAATAGAAAACAACGTTGCCGGAACCAAAAGCTGAGAGGTATCATTTCCCGGAATTGGAAGGCGCTTTCCCAGCCAAATTGAAACAGCCAGGGCACCTGCTCCAATAAGCATGGATGTTATGTAACCAGCGTAGGGTTCTGATTCCCTTCCAGAGTGAAAAACTTTTGTGACACGATAAAGAAGCTTGGGAAAAACATAACCTTTCAGGATTAGAGCAACAATTCCTATAATAAGTACATCAAGCGAAAGATGAGACCATCGGGAATGCAGTGCAAATGCACCCATGACGGCCCCCTGAATTGCTACCCAGGTAATCATTACATGGATTCGACCAGTTGCCATAAGCCTTAGATTTGTTAAAACCACAAGAATAATAAGCAGATCAGACATTCATTTTTTTCCTAATTTTCAAGAACAGTAATCAGTGAATCAAAAATCCCACTACAGATAAGAGACAGGCGCCTACAAGCAGATGCGGTATCTGAAGAAGCCTTAAGCGCGACATGGTTGATTCGATTATTCCAACTAAGATTGCCAGAAGAACAAGTGCTGCAAGCATGGCTGAGGTGTCAATAATAAAATATCCGGTTCTTATCGGAACGGCTATTGCAGCAATTATTATTCCAAGAATCCACATCTTGAGTGATGCTGCATATTCAATGATTCCAAAATCGACACCGCTGTGGTCGAGAACCATTACCTCATGAATCATTGTGAGTTCAAGATGTGTAGTCGGGTCGTCAACCGGAATTCGCGAGTTTTCTGCAAGAAAAACAAGGAATAAACCAATGAGAACAAGCACGAGCGTGGCCGAATTATTTTGCCATAGGTCTGGAGATATTCCAGAAATCAGACCACTCATCGAAAGGCTCCCGGTTTTTCGTGCCAGAGTCGCTAGAGCGAACAGAAGCGCTGGTTCTGCAAGAGCAGAAAATCCCATCTCCCGACTCGACCCCATTCCCTCAAATGCGCTTCCGGTATCCATAGCTGCGAGAACAGTGAAAAAGCGTGCCAGAGCCAGCAGATATATTACAAAAACAAAATCACCCTGAAAAGAAATGGCAGGATCAAGGTTTCCAAGAGGTAGAAACATTAAGCATATCGGCATTACAGCAAGACCCAGCGAAGGCCCCAATCCGAAGAGCCAGGTTGTTGTATTGCTGAACACTGAACCCTTTTGAATAAACTTTATAATATCGTAATATGGCTGAACAATTGGAGGTCCCTGTCGTCCGGCAAATATAGCCTTGACTTTTGTGATTATACCAAGAATCATTGGTGCAAGAAGCAAAGCAAAAAGTGGGTGAAGAATCGTTGCCATATCTACAAGAGTCCCAAGACAAGTAAAACTGCCAGTGTTACAGAAATATAGCCTATGTAATTCTGTACAATTCCGCTTTGAAACGTTGTCAGTTTATGCAGTAAATAAGATACAATGTTGAATAGCGGAGTAAAAAATGACTTCAGAAAAACATCAGATGTGCGACTTAAAAAAGATGCCTTTCTGGGGAAGTAATCTTTGATATGGGTCAAATGATTTTCAGATCTCAATATCGGATAAAAAAGTTCTGTCAGAGGCTGAGCGAATGATGAGCCAGTATATTGCATGGAAACAGATGGTAGAGAATAGCCACAGTCCCATGTTACTGATTTGTCAACTTTGCGTCCGGAAAGGATTTTATTTCTGTAAGTGTATATCAGCGCGATTAATGCAGTCAGAAGAAATGAACAGCCTATTATAACTTTAAGCGGGAGCGTTGCCTGATTCAGATCAGCTTCAACGCTGGCTTTTAGTGCTAATTCCGGATATAACAGAAAAATACGGTGAAGAATTTTCAGAAAAACTGGCGAAAAAACGGCTATCAGGGCGCAGAGGGAAGCAAGTATTACCATTGGGATTTTCATTTCCCATACAGCATCATGTGGTTCAGACGTTTGTGTGCTGCGGGGACTGCCAAGAAAGATTATGCTGAATGCTTTTGTAAAGCATGCTGCAGCAAGGCCACCTATAAGTGAAAGCGCTACTATAACAAGAAAGCCTGGTCCTGCAAGATATGCAGAGCCGCTTAAAATTGCCAGAAGTGCAGCAAAATAGATTAAAAATTCACTCACAAAGCCGTTAAAAGGGGGAAGTCCGCTTATAGAAAGGCAACCGATGAGAAACGAAGTGCCTGTCCATGGCATACGTTTTAATAGACCGCCCATACGATCAATTTCGCGGGTACCAGTCTGTTGAATAACTGCACCAGCACCAAGAAAAAGCAATCCCTTGAATACTGCATGATTTAATACATGCAACACTCCACCTGAAAAGCTCAGTATTGCAACAGCTGTGTTTCCCTGATTTAGTCCAATCAAGCCAAGTCCAAAGCCAATCGCCATTATTCCAATGTTCTCGACACTGGAATAAGCGAGAAGCCTTTTGATATCGTGTTGAGAAATAGCAAAAAGAACACCGGCAATTCCAGATACAATGCCAATGGTCAGTAAAAGCCAGCCCCACCAGAGCGATGGTGTGCCCAGGTAAAACAGTATTCTGACCAGGCCATAAATTCCGGTTTTGATCATAACGCCCGACATGAGTGCAGACACGTGGCTTGGTGCTGCTGGATGAGCTTCAGGAAGCCATACGTGGAAGGGAATAAAACCTGCTTTTGTTCCAAATCCAAGCACTGCAAGAAGAAAAAGAAATCCCTTTAGTTCAGGGGCGGATTGAGCAAGTTTCGAAAACGCCGAAAAATCCATCGAACCTGATTCTCTAGCTGCAATAAGGAATAAAACTATAAGAAAAGAAGTTCCGAAATGAGAGGCAGTAAGATAAATCCAGCCAGCTTGCCGGTTTTTCTCTTCTGAACTTTCAAGGACGACGAGAAAAAATGATGAAACCACTGTCAATTCCCATGCCAGAAGGAAAAGCAACCCGTTTCCGGCAAGAATTACTATAATCATGCTTGCAAAAAGAATGTGAAAACAGAACCAGGCAAAACCTACGTTTATCTTTTCCTGCGAATGGAGAAGGTATTTTGAACCGTAAAGGGCGGTTAAAGAACCTAAGCAGAAAACTGGTAACAGAAAAAATGCAGAAAGTGCATCAAGACGAATTGCAAGAGAACCGTAGGGAATTTCCCATGGTGCAGCAAATATTACGTCGGAATTTCCTGCTAATACGCTGAGAACTGGTATGATTCCAACTGCGGAAATAAGAATTGCTGCCAGGGCAGACAAAGCTGAGCAAAGCCTTGGAAAGGAAGAAGTGACAAGCGCTATCAAAGCCGCAAAAACTGCAATACATGGAGCTAGTAAAGTCAATAGAACCATTTTCAGTATCTTCTTCTACTTTATAAATTAGTAAAACCTGGATGTACATTCCGATTTAAATATGGATTATCGATTGATTTTGTATAATGACTATTCAATTATTGTTGTCTGGTTTATCAACGTATGGAAGTGTAATTTCTATTTTTAATAATGTCAATAAAATAATTGTTGACGTATAATAATTATTGACAGTAAAATCAAGTGTTAAATTAGTGTAAATACAGGAGATCTGTCATACGAAAATCTTTGTTTTCTTTTTTTGTGAAATATTTCACGAAAAAATGTAATTGGTTATTCGTTTGATTCATGATATAAATATAAATCAGCTTAAATTATTAATACAGCTTTTGTAATAGTTTTTCATTATTTTGAGAATTTTTGAGAACAAGTTGTAAGAAAAAGCTTTTTTTTGTGAGAGAATACTCTGCATGTCAATCAGTTCAAAATTGACGTTTGTGATTGTCATTGTGGCTTTCGTTGCTCTCTTTATTTATTTTGCAACGGTTACGATGATAGACAGTCGTTATTCCCTTCTCAGTTTGGAAAATCAAACAATAATGTTGGCTAAAATGGCCGCTGAATACAATGTTAGCGATCTTGCCTTCAACTACAAGAAAGAGGCGGAACAAAACCTTTCAAAGCTTTTTGAGCTTCCAGACATTCTAGAGGTTCAAATATACGACCTTGAAGGATTTCTTTTCGCTTACTGCGCAAGATCGGGTGAAAAGAATTCTTCCCAGGCAATAAAATTGGATGAAGTTGTAAACACTCTGACAAAATATTCCAATGATCACCTGGAAGTCTTTCAACCGATGGTTTTTCGTGGAAAACCTTATGGGACATTACGTCTTGTTGCTTCGACTTTAGCTTTCAAGAAAATGCTCGACACACGAATAAGAATCCTTGGCGTCTTTATGATCTTTGCTCTGATTCTGGCTTATTTTATGGCACTGACTCTTCAACGCTGGATTTCTACTCCAATTCTTCATCTTGTTGATAAAGTTCAGCAGATAACAGGAGGTGATCTTGCGGTTCGTGTCAATGTAACAGACGCTGGCGGAGAAATAGTTGAATTGTGCCGGAATGTAAATCTTATGGCTGACTCTCTTGAACATCGTATGCGGGAAATTGAAAGAGCCAAGCGTTTGTTGCAACTTGTCACTGACAATATTCCAGCCTGTGTTTATCTCAAGGATCAGAACTTAAATTATGTCTGGGTCAATCGTGTTTTTTCTAAAACTGCTGGAATAGAAACACCAAGAAATATTGTAGGAAAAACAGATTACGATCTTCCATGGCTGAAAACGGAAGCTGATTCAGTGCGTAAACGCGACCAACAAATTATGATCTCAGATGTGCCCGAAATTCATTCGGTTGAAATGTTGCGTCACCTTGATGGCACTCAGGCCTGGTTTGATATAAACAAAGCACCTCTTAGGGATGAAAACGGACAATTGATTGGTATTCTTGGGGTTCTTATTGAAATAACGGATAGAATAGTTCTTGAAGAACGTCTCAGGCAAAGCGAAAAAATGGAAGCTATTGGCCAGTTGGCAGGCGGGGTTGCACACGATTTCAATAATCAATTAACAGGAATTCTTGGAAGTGCAGAATTGATAATCAGTCAGGTAACTGATCCTGAAATTCTGATTCTTGCGCAAAATATTGTTCAGATTGGTCTCAGGTCGTCGGAGCTGACAAAGCAACTTCTTGCTTTTGCCAGGAAAGGGAAGATAATTGCCAGGCCAGTTAATGTGCATAAGCTTATTGAGGAAACAATAACTCTCCTTCAGCATAGTATCGATCGAAGAATTCAAATTACCAAGCATCTGGAATGCGAACATCCGGTTGTCATTGGCGATCCAACCCAACTCCAAAATGCGCTGCTGAATCTTTCTATTAATGCGCGTGATGCGATGCCTGAAGGCGGAGAAATGATATTTACCACATCCATGCTTACTATTCGCACAGAATCACAACGACTTGAGCTTTCACCTGGTTCTTATCTTCAATTATCAATTTCAGACACCGGAACCGGCATGAGTAAAGAGGTTCAATCTCACATTTTCGAACCTTTTTTTACCACCAAGGAATCGGGTAAGGGAACAGGGCTGGGTTTGGCTGCTGTTTATGGAGCTATCAAGAATCACAATGGAACAATCAGCGTCTTCAGTAAAATAGGTATTGGAACAACATTTCGCATCTTAATTCCAGTATGCCTTGTTGCAAGCCTTGATAATAGCTCTGAAAAAGTAACAATAACCAACAGAGGCTCTGAATGTATTCTTCTTGTTGATGATGAAGAAAGTATTCGTGAAGCTACCCGCAAAATTCTTCAATCTTTAGGATATCAGGTAGTGACATGTGCCGATGGAGCCGATGCTCTAGAGGTTTTCCGCCTGGCACCAGATAAATTTGATCTCGTAATTCTTGACATGGTGATGCCAAAAATGTCCGGTCGGGAAACATACAATGCCTTGAAACTTCTGAAACCGGGCGTAAAAGTCATTCTTATCTCAGGGTACAGCGTAGAAGGTGAAACCCAAAAGCTACTTGACCAGGGAGCACTTGCTTTTCTTCAAAAACCTTTTCTTCAGGCCGAATTGTCAGCAAAGATTCGTTACGCTCTGGATAAGCAAATTACAAATGCCTAATTATATTATAAAATTTACAGTTAGCCTGAAACATACTTTCTTGAGCAAGGGATATTATTTTGCGTGCATCATCTCTTTGTTATTATTTCTTGAAGCTCCCTTTCGGGCAGAATGTATTGAAAAATACCCGGAATACCAGGTTAAAGCTGAAATGCTGATCAAGTTTCCTGAATTTGTTGACTGGCCAGATTCTATTTTTTCTTCCTCTGAAGATCCATTCATAATTGCAATCGCCGGAAAAGATCCATTTGGTTCCTACCTGAAAAACCTTGCCCGCAAAGGAAAAATCAAGGGACATAAAATTGAAATTCGATTTATTGAAGAAGGAAGCTCGTTACCAGCCTGTCACATCCTTTTTATTGCCAGGACAGACGAATCGCAGTTTATGCATTTACTGGCTCTAATAGATGAAAAACCAATTCTGGCAGTAAGTGATATAGAATCCTTTGCAGATAGAGGAGCCCACATCACTTTTCAGGTTATGAGAGATCGCGTTCGATTCAGTATCAACCAGCGTTCTGCCATAAAACACCACTTGATAATAACCTCTCAACTTCTACGTCTTGCAAGCAATATCATTGATGATGAAGAATGATATTTCAACGTTAAAGGATGCAAAAGTTTTTCAGCTCACAGGAAATACATTTATCAGACGATTTTCCGTGGTCGCATTTTTTTGAAATACCTAGATGGCAAAGAGAAAAGTCATATTTTAATGGGTCATCAGGAGAAATGCTTTTTAGTGATTCAGTTATTTCCAAAGCAGTTTTCCAGTCATCGGAAGTTCTTTTTGTCAGTCCGAGTGATCTGCAGATTTTTCCAATATGTCTATCTACTGGAATTACCAGGTAAGCTGGTTCAGGAACATTCCAGAGCCCCAGGTCAAGACCGTCGTTTGGTCTTGCCAGCCATCTGAGAAACATTGACCATCGTTTCTGGGCCCCACCCTTCTCAGGATCTGGCATCAAATGAGATAATCCGCGGGTAATTTTGTTTTCAGAAATTCCTGAAATAAGAGCATTTCTCAGAGAAATAAACCCTTCCTGAACAGATTTGTTTCTGGAAAAACCTTTAATAAAGGATTTATTGATTCCTATATCATTTTTAATAATATTTCCAATTGAATATGCGAATGTTCTTATTTCATCTGAAGTGCTGAGCCGATATGCAGGCCACTTATTGATTTCAATCTCACGGGTAATCAATTTCAGGAATTTATAATCGCACTGTTCAAGAATATTCTGAATAACGCGCATAAAAAGATCGACTTTTCCATAAGAAAGAGATGCCGAGAAAAGTGCAATTGCTTCAATTTCTTCTTTTGAAGCTTTTTTTTGCATGAAAAGCCTTGGAAAAAAAATCGGATCGTGATCGATTTCTTCCTCAAGATTGATCGAAGTTCGAATATTTTCAAGTTTTTGAAAAAGTTCTTTTGAAATCATTTAAACCTTTACCCATAGTACAGAAAATCTTTATTAAGGGGGTCATTTATATTAAGTCATTTCGGCCGAAGGGAGAATTCTCGCATTTATGGCGATCTCTTACATTCGTTCGAGATGACAGCCCACCCAAAAGTTAATACGCAAATTCGTCCCTTTATTAAAGGTTTTACATACTTAGCCACACTTTGAATAGCCGCAATCAGCGCAGATAACGCATCCGCCTTCGTGTTTAAGCTGTTCACCGCAGTCGGGGCAAATTCGGTCATAATTTTCGTTATCTGATACCCACGCTCTTGAATTATCAATTTTTCTTTCTGATGATTGTTTGGCCGAGTCATTTAAATTTTCTGATTTTCCTTTGCCAAGATAATAACGTTCGATAGCTCTTCCAATGGCATCAGGACATGATAAAACGCGTGAACCAGAGCCGCCGTTTCCTCTTTTCAGGGTCGAAAGACATCTGATTCCCTTTAGCTGGGCAATAAGCTCTTCCACGTTTATTCCGGCACGCAAAGCCATTGATACAAGACGGGCTGTGGCTTCAGATTGCGAAGGACATCCCCCACCCCGCCCCAGACTGGTAAATATTTCACAAATTCCATTCTCATCAGCATTTACCGTCACATACAAGTTTCCGCATCCGATTTTTACCCGCTCGGTTGTCCCTGTTGTTATTTCTGGTCTTGGCCTTGGACTGATTGATTTTTCGTGCTTTCCTCCGATATTCAGTACCTGTTCGTTTCTTGAGCCGTCTCGATAAACCGTTACTCCTTTGCATCCAAGTGTGTGAGCAAGCATGAAAACTCTCTCCACGTCTTTTTTTGTTGCTGTCGATGGGAAGTTTACGGTTTTACTTACGGCATTATCAGTGTTTTTCTGAAAAGCTGCCTGCATTCTGATGTGCCATTCCGGAGAAATATCATGAGAACAGACAAACACTTTTTTAATATTTCCCGGAATTTCATTGATATGTGCCAATGTACCATTCGCGGCAATTTTGGTAAGCAGGCCTTCAGTGAGAATGCCATCCGCCTGTGCACGCTCCAGAAATAAAGGGTTTACTTCGATAAGCTTCTCTCCATCAAGAACGTGCTTTTCATAAGCAACGGCAAACAGTGGTTCGATACCGCTTGAACAATTTGCAATAATGCTTATTGTACCAGTTGGGGCAATAGTTGTCACAGTTGCATTTCTTACAGGTCCTGTTCCGCGCATTTCCAGGGCTGATCCGGGGAAGTTCGGGAATTGCCCTCTTTCTGCTGCAAGTTCAGCCGATGCTGCCCATGCCTCTCTGGAAAGAAATGCCATCAGTTCTTCAGCAATTCCAAGAGCTTCTTCTGAATTATAGGGCACATTCAGCTTAATAAGTAAATCAGCCCAGCCCATGATTCCAAGGCCTATTTTTCTGTTGGACTTTGTCATTTTGTCGATATCGGGAATTGGATAGCGATTTGCTTCAATAACATTATCCAGAAATCTGATTGCAAATTTAACTGCCTTTTTCAGCCTTTCATGATCTATTCGATGAATGCTGTCAGGTGGAGCAGCAAATTTTGCAAGGTTGATTGAGCCAAGATTACATGATTCAAAAGGCAATAGAGGTTGCTCGCCACACGGGTTGGTTGATTCAATCTGACCTGCCTGTGGAGTTGGGTTATCTTTATTCAGGCGATCAAGGAAAATAATTCCAGGTTCGCCGTTTTTCCAGGAATTTTCAATAATCTGCTGAAAAACTTCACTGGCATTCAGCTTTCCTGCTTCTTTGCCGGTTCGCGGATTAATCAATGAATATTCTTCACCTTTGGAGACAGCGTCCATGAAAGCTGTTGTTATTCCAACTGAAATATTGAAATTTGTAAGTGCATCGTTATCTGTCTTTGAATTAATGAAATCCATGATATCCGGATGATCAACCCTGAGAATACCCATGTTTGCACCACGTCGTGTGCCACCCTGCTTGATTGTTTCAGTAGCGATATTAAAAACTTTCATGAATGATACTGGTCCGGAGCTGACCCCGTTTGTACTTGCAACAATGTCATTTGCCGGTCTCAGTCTCGAAAAACTGAAACCGGTTCCACCACCAGACTTGTGAATTAATGCAGCATTCTTGATAGATTCAAATATTCCATCCATTGAATCTTCGATAGGCAACACAAAACATGCAGAAAGCTGTCCAAGTTCTCTACCGGCATTCATTAAAGTTGGGCTGTTTGGCATGAATTCCAGTTCAGTCATCATTCCGAAAAAGATATCTTCCATCTGCTCTGCTGTGTAAGAAGACTTGGGAAAACTTCTTTCAACAGATGCTATGGTTTTTGCAACACGCCGGAAAAGATCAGATACTGATTCAGAAGGCTTTCCATCAGCATCTTTGATTAAATATCTTCTGGAAAGAACTTTCATTGCATTTTGTGTAAACATTTTCAGAATCTCCTGTAATACTGGATTTTTTATTTCATTAAACTGATTACATCCCCCAGCAAATGCGGAAGATCATCCATGCTTACAGCCAGTTTTTCAACAGAGCCCATGTATGTTGGAATAATCATATTAATTTCGTTTTTATTTCGTTTTTTATCTGACTGCATCTTATCAAGTATATCCTGCGCAGAGTATTCTAGGGGAATTTTTATTGGAAGATTAAAATCGACAAGAAATTCCTTCAACTTGTCCGAATAGTCTTCTTTGAGCTTACCGAGACGCTTTGAAAGGTTGATTGCCATAAGCATTCCGAGTCCTACAGCTTCGCCATGGTGATATCTTCGATATTCGCCGAGCCCCTCAAGAGCATGTCCAAATGTATGACCGAAATTTAACAGGGCACGGCTGCCTTTATCAAGTTCATCTTTCTCTACAATTGCCTTCTTTATATTTAGTGATCTTCTTATGAGTCTCTGCATGAGTGCCGGTTCACGGTTTTTAATTTCTGAACGGTTTTTCATAATAAATTTAAAATATGCCGGATCAGCTATCATGGCATGCTTAACGGCTTCAACCACTCCGTAGGATAATTGGGTAAGGGGAAGAGTTCTGAGAACAGAGATGTCTATTCCAACAAGCATTGGCTGATAGAAGGCGCCAATAAGATTTTTCGAGGTTGAAAGATTGACTCCGACTTTTCCGCCAATTGACGCATCAACCATCGCGAGAAGTGTTGTTGGTATCTGAATATACGGTATACCTCTGAGCCAGGTTGCAGCACAGAAACCACCCATGTCGCCGATAACTCCGCCGCCAAGTGTTACAATCGGTGAGTTTCGGTCGATTTTGAATGTGTGGAACTGATTATAAATAGATTGGACGGTATTGAGATTTTTATGCTCTTCGCCGTCTGGCAGTATAATACTGAATATTTCGTATCCCCTGCTTCGAAAATCAGATGTAATGGGCTCTAGATACCACTTAGCGACAATCTCATTCGTGATGATGACACATTTTTTTGAATATCCCATTCGTGATATTTTGCCAGCTATTCGCGGAAAAATATCGTTTCCGAGGAAAATTTCATAACTGTGAGTTCGGTTAAATGAAATATTATGTGTTTCCATGATTTTTTAACTCCCGGCAATCAGGTTTTACGACTTCATTAATATAACAATCTATAAAAAAGGGGCCAAATTCACTGTTAACTTTTGGGTGGGCCGTCATCTCGAACGAATGTGAGAGATCTCGGTAAGTGCTAGATTTCTCCCTTCGGTCAAATTGATATAGTATAAATGGCCCCTTTGTTAAAATTTTCTATAATTAGGAAAATTTCTTTCCGAAAAAGTTTTCAGCATTTTTTTTCAACTGCTCTGCTAACTCTGCTTCGTTCATTTCTTTGAGACTGCATAGAGTTTCAAATGCATATCTCAATTTTGTCGGATCATTTTTCTTTCCCCTGAGCGGCACTGGGGCGAGATAAGGGCAATCTGTTTCAAGATGAATTCTTTCGATGGGAATAGTCTGAATTATTTCACGTACAGAGTTACTTTTCGGAAAAGTAATTACACCACCGATTGAAATGCTGTATCCAAGTTCAACTGCTTTTCTGGCTTCTTCAATTCCGCCGGAAAAGCAGTGCAGAATCACTTTTGGGTTCTCAGGAAGATTTTTTGTTACTTTCCAGAAGTCTTCATAAGCTTTTCTGACGTGAACTTCGACAGGAAGTTGCTTTTCCGCAGCAAATATCCACTGTTTGGAAAAAACATCAATCTGTTCGTCCCGCGGTGAAAAATCGTAGTGATAATCAAGGCCTATTTCGCCGATGCCAAGCACTTTCGGGTGTTCAATCATTTTAGCGATTTGAGATAATGAATCATCTGTCCATTTTTTCGCATCATGTGGATGAAAGCCCGCCATTGCCCATAGCTTTGAATGCCTGTCAGAAAGCTCTACTGCTTTTTGACTGGAAACAAGGTCGCTTCCGCAGTTGACAACCGCATACATGGAAGAACTCTGAATATCTGCAATAATAGCATCAAGCTCACCTGCAGAATAAGATTCATCCTGTAAGTGAGCGTGCACATCAACAAGGGGAAGTCCGCTCATAGAATATCCGTAATATCAGGGCATATTCCCCTGTCTGGAAAAGAAAATTCAATGTATTCAGTCATCTATTTAACACGTACACCACAGACCGATGGTTTTGAAGGTGTGACAAGTGCCAGTCCTCCGTCTGGAGTTCCTGCCGCGAGAATCATTCCGTGTGATACTACACCGCGAATTTTGGCTGGTTTCAGATTTTTAACCATTACAACCTGTTTTCCAATAAGATCTTCGGGCTTATAATGAAGGGCTATTCCAGCCACCAGACTGCGTGTTTCTTCTCCAATTCTGACGGATAATTTAAGAAGTTTGTCAGCTTTTTCAACTTTTTCTGCCGTAATTACTTCCGCTACACATAAGTGTGTCTTCATAAAATCCTCGTATTCAATCAGAGCTTCCTCTGCGGCTGAAGAATCACTTGATGGTGCTGCAGGGGCAGTGCTCACAGAGGCTTTTTCAACTTTTTCGGCAGAAACTTTCGATGTTTCGGCAGAAGCTGCTTTCTGATTTTTATCTGTTTTAAGATTTTCAATGCGTGGAGTGTCAATTCTCGGAAAGATCGGCTCAGGTTGTCTGCAGAGAGTTGCATCAGGCAGTTGTCCCCATTCAAGAGATAAAAGAGGCTGAAAAGTTTCAGAAAGACCGATTTGTCTAAGAAATTCAGGAGCTTTATGAGGCATGAACGGGTTTACCAGATGCGCAACAATGCGAATTCCTTCGCCTATAGTATAAAAAACTTCATCAAGCTCATCGGTTTTTTCAGCTTTGGCAAGCGACCACGGAGCAAGTTCATCAACATATTTGTTCAAACGTGTGATTAATTCCCATATTTTAGCCAGAGCATCGTGAAACTGAAGACCGTTCATTGCTGAAAAGTAAGTTGATTTCAGAGAATTCACAATAGAAATTACCTCTTCAGTCTGGGAAAAGTGTATTTTCTGTGGTTTATGAAATACTCCGTTTCTATAGCGATGTACAAGTGGAAGAATCCTTTGAAGAAGGTTGCCGAAATCATTTGCAAGGTCTGCGTTGTATCTGTATACGAAAGATTCTTCAGAGAAAGCCGCGTCCGCTCCGAAGACCATTTCGCGGAAAAGGAAGAATCTAAATGAGTCAAGCCCGTATTTATCAACCAGTGTAAGTGGATCAACAACATTTCCAACAGATTTAGACATTTTTCCACCGCTTAACACCCACCAGCCATGGGCGAAGATGCATTCCGGAAGCGGAAGACCAAGTGCCATAAGCATTGTAGACCAGTATACAGAGTGGGTTGTCAATATGTCTTTTCCGATGAGGTGGAATGATGCTGGCCAGTATTTGTTGAAATGATTCATGTCATGCGGATACCCGGCTGCGCTGATGTAGTTTGTAAGCGCGTCAAACCAGACATAAGTAACGTAATCTCTATCAAACGGAATTTCTATTCCCCATGAAAGGCGTTTTTTAGGTCTTGAAATGCACAAATCTGCGAGTGGCTGATTCAGGAATCCGAGAACTTCGTTCATTCTTGATTCTGGCCTGATGAAGTTCGGATTATTTTTGATATATTCAATTAACTGATTTTGAAATGTTGACATTCTGAAAAAATAATTTTTCTCTTCGATTGTTTCAACAGGTCTTTTGCAATCAGGGCATACCTTTTCCGGAACTTCTTTTTCTGTCCAGAATCTTTCGCAAGGGGTACAATACCATCCCTGATACTTGTCTTCGTAAATGTGCCCTTTTTCATGAAGCAGTGTGAGGACGTGCTGAACTGTTTTTGCATGATAATCATCTGTGGTTCTTACAAATTTGTCATATTTAATATCAAGTTTTTTCCAGAGCGAAATGAACTTTTCAACCATTTCATCGGTGTGCTGTTTTGGTGAAATTCCCCGAAGTTTTGCGGCTTGTTCAACTTTTTGACCATGTTCATCTGATCCGGTCAGGAAAAAAGCTTCATTTCCAAGTGCTTTCTGATAACGTGTGGCTGTGTCTGCAGCAAGAGTTGTAAAAGCGTGTCCGATGTGAAGATCAGCATTTGCATAATAAATTGGAGTGGTAATATAAAATGAATTCTTTTTCATAAATTTTTCCTTTCAATGCCTACGTATTTTTTTCGTATACTGCTGCCCTTGCCTGAGCAGATTTCCGAATTTTACTAAGTGTGGAAAGAGCAAATTCGGAAAGATTTTTTGGATCAGCTCCCGATTCAGGAAACGAGGCTATTCCTGCGGATAATTTGACTTTGTAAGTGTTATCTTTAAAAGAAAATGATGAATTTTCAACTAATTCCTTTAATCTGCCTATCAGGAACACTGATCCTGACGAGTCTGTGTTTGGAAGTAGGAGGTAGTATCTTTCTTTGACTCTGCTTCCGAGGTCTATATCTCTCAGGCATCTTTTAACTGCTTTACCAATTTCCTGAGAAATCTGAATCCCAAAATCGGGAGAAGTTTTTTCTATGAGGCTGTTGAATTTATCAATTTCAACAATTGCAACAGACAGAGTTTGTGAATATCTGGCGGCACGAGCAGCTTCTTCAATGAAAAAAGATCGCCAGACTCTGTAGCCAAGCAGCCCGGTTACCTCATCTGTGAAAAGTGAATCATATAGTTTGTTTCTTTCAATGACAAGGCTTGCGAGGGTGCAAAGGTCCAGTGCGTATGGAATATCTTCATTTCTGAAAAACGGAGGATTAATTCGATTGATGAAATTTATTACGCCAAGAGTGCTTCCATCGGCACCTTTTATCGGGGCGCACAGAATGCTTGCTATTTTTTCATCTTTGGCGCGGAATTCAGAAAAAGTTTTATAGCGCGGATCTCTGAATCCTTTGTTTGCAATCAGCGGAACTCCTTCTTTAATGACCATTCCTGATAATCCTTCGTTGGGTTTAAGCTTAACCGAAGGATAATGATCTTCAGCAAGGTCGTCAAGAAGCGACTGTTCAATGCCTCTGACGCAAACTACGCTCATTTCAAGAGTGTCTCTGTTAACAAGAAGCACAGATGCCCATTGAATATTAAGGGTTTTTACCGCTTCATCAAGAATCGTTTTCAGATTTGTCTGAAAATCGAAACTTGTATTGAGTTTCTGTGCAATCAAAAGACATGATCGTGTCAGAATAAGCTGAGTTTCATACTGATTCTGAGCAGATACAACTTTGACTGTTTCCTCAGTTCTTTCCTTTTGTTTCCTTACAATTTTACCTATTTCAGTGTTCCAGATTTCAAATACTTTCTGAAGATCGAAAGATAGCTCTGAAAGCTCGTCTTCGCCTGAATCGGTAAAACTCTGCACTTGTCTCTTACTTATGAAAAGTGAGATTTTTTTTCTTATTTTTTCGATCGGTTTGACTATTGAACGGCTGATGAAAAATGCAGAGAGCAGCCCCACGAGAAGAAAAACGTTTCCAAGGAAAATAACTACTTTGGAATTTGCTTCAATAGAAAAAACTTTAATCGAACCAAGTATGAGAACGGGCAGCATCACAACCAGCAATGATGTGATGACGATTCTCTTAGTAATGCCTGAGTTTCGGAATAACTCTATATTTTCTCTTTCTGCCATAGGTTTGTAATTTTAAGAGAGCAGCCATCAAATGTCAACTGAATACTTTACCTAAAGCAAAACAACCAGATCTGGTTAATCTGGTTGTTTTGCTTAAGGTCTAAAATCAGCGGTTTATTCCGTGAAAAGCGTCAAGAAATTCATCCCAATGTGTCATCTGGGACAACGCAAGAGCTTTATAAAACGGACGCCACTTGGAATATTCATCTTTAACAGGCCAGGCAAGTGAGAGACCCGCTACTTTGTTATCAGCGTATTTTCCACTGTACCAGACTGTAACTCTTGACTCTTTTACTGCATCAAGAACATCACTTGCAGTCTGCTTGATCACACTGGCATTGGAAAACGTACTCAAATCAGTGTTTCCTGAAACAATTGAAGTAAGTATTCTTCCGATATCCCAGTATCGGTCATTATCTCCATATTTAATCAAATTTTTGAAGGAAGTTTTATTGCCGGTTCTGTATGCATTAAGTAATTCAATTGAGAACAGATCAAATGCTGCAACAAGCTTTTCAGCCCTGGCCGGACGGTAAACACCGCTAACATCACCGCGCGATGAGAGATTCAAACCTTTATCAACGTAGCTTTTCGCAAACAGGCTGCCAAGTTCTTCAGATGTAACTTTTGTGTTTGCTGCGAGTGTTCTGAGAATTTTGCTGTATGGAACTCCGCCGATCCATGTGGTTTCCGGACTTGAAACGATAACATCTGAACATCTGGAAAGCTGACAGAGTGCCTCGATTGAACCTGGCATGCATGAATCGAATGAGAGCAGATCGAGACGTTTTCCTGCGTTCAATTTCTGGGAAAAGGCTTCGATAACAGCCTGAACTTCAAAAACGGTTAAACAATCTTTGTCTGTGTCATCATAGCCAACAAAACGATCCGGGTCGAAGTTTACTGAACCGGGCATTGAATCATTTACACCACCTGTACCACGCCAGGAAAAAATTCCGCTGCCGTGTCCCGCAATTATCAGAGCATAATGCTTTGCCGGATGTTTCTGGGTTACGTATTTCAGGAATTCCCAGAGCGTATAAGGAGATCCCATGTTTGTTCTACCAAGTTTCGAATCAACTTTTACCTTGCCGCCTTCAAAAGAAAATCTCCATGCACCTTCCTTTGGACGATCGAAAAGAACAACCATCTCATACTCATTTGGACGATTGCCAAGTGCTGCAAGTTCGTTTATTGCATTAATATGGGATTTAACCATTGCATCAGATTCAGTATCGTCAGCAACGAAATACATCGCTACTGTCCAATCATTCAATGCATAAGCTGACGGGCAGGAAAGGCAAAACATCGCTGCAAATAAAAGAATAATGGGAACTTTTTTCATTTTTTTACTCCTGTATAAATGTGTATAACGAATTTTACAGGATTTTTAGAAAATCCGCAAGAGAAAGACTAACTAAGAATTTCTATTATGTCATTTCGACCGAAGGGAGAAATCTCGTATTTTCTACTTGATCTAACCTTTCGGAGATCTCTCCCTTCGGTCGAGATGACAATAAACAACGGTATGCATAATTATTAAGATTTTGCAAAATGGAAAAAATCGATATTGGTCTGATGCGGGTTTTCAAGTCAGACTTTCACAATTTTAATAACGATGCGTATCATTGACAATAAATAGTCCGCCCGAAGGGCGATAATTTAAACTATTGTGTACTAGGGTATAAAAACATCAAGCCAATAACCTTTTCCAAAATCACTCATATAAAATTCGGCTTCCACGTATACTTTAATTTTGTTATCTGTGATGACACTTTTTTGAATAACACAATTTTCAGGGTCAAGTTTCATTTCTTTTCCCAGGGAATCGCTGTAATATGAGGCTCTAAGTATTTTAATTGGTTGTCCGCCAGCATTTTGAAAGAATATCTGATAATCATTTCCTTCAGGTAAAATTCTGACAACAGGTTTGTGCAGAAAAGATATCACTGATTCAATGGCTCTTGCATCAGCATAACGGTATGCAGGTTTTCCGTCTTCGCCTTTGTAGTCTTTGGGATTGTTGCCATAATTATCATGTATAATAAATACCGTTTCGCCTTTATCTTTTGTTTTTCCATAACCGATGATTGAAACGCAGTGCGTGCCTGGTATAATGTTTAATTTTCCGATGTATTCAAGCATCGTATAAATAATACCATAGTGATGCAGAGCCCTTATCATATAAAAGGTAAAGTCATCATTATTTTTGAAGTTCAGTCTTTTATTAAATATCCACTTTTCTTCAATTGGGTACATGCCTGCTTTTATTTCCCATTTTTCATTTGGAAGAATTGGATCAGTAACAATTTTGTCAGTATATGAAGCAAGAATATGCGCAATTCCCCTGGTTGTTGCTGGTACCCACGTTTTGTGAACAAGATCGAATGGAATAATTGGATAGGTTACAGGATTCTTTTTGCCGAGGTTAACGTATTCGGCCTCCAGAACGCGCGGATTGAAACCACTCTCAACTTTTCCATTGAAGAAGTTGGTATAAGAACCATGTTTCCAGCCATACTGAATTGCCCACCAGTCACAGACTGTTGCTGCTGCAAAGGAAATACACGCAAAAACTGGCTGATATTTACTGTAGCGCCAATTCAAAGTGGGAGAGAGCTTGTTTACTTCTTCAATTCTCTCTTTCGATTCCTGTTGATTTTTATAGGGAATTTTATCCCATTGAGGTAAAAGGAAAACTTCTTCCAGGTCTTCCAGAGGATTGCATGGAATTCCGCTGGCAAAAGTTACTTCCGGACAAAGAAAAATGCTGATCAGAAAAATAAAACACAGCTTGTTAAGACACGACTTGATACTCATTATAATCTCTTCCCCTTTGATGTTTTGAAATACCTATACGAATTTTTCCGGCTGTTTGTTACTGGAAAAAAATACTATTTTATTAAATTAGCTCTACTATCAAGTATTCTCTCTAAACGAACATTTCAGCTGTTTTGTTGGTAAAATTTTCTGAAATTGTCTTAAAATGATTGATACATTCTGACGTATTGAGAAATATTACCTTAAAGTGGTTTCTAAAATTCTTTAATTGACAGCATCAAGAGGTCATGATAAGTTGTGAAAAATATTTTTATTGGAAAGCATTTTGGAGTTTAAAAATGATTTTGAATTCACTGGTAATGATTTTAGGAATTGCTTTTGCACTCGGATGTGATGCTTTTGCGGTTGGATTAGCTCTGGGTACAAGGGGTCTGGACTTCCGTGCGTCGTTCAGATTATGGTTCCATTTTGGATTATTTCAATTTCTGATGCCGATTATCGGATGGTCATTAGGAAGTTCGATTTTGAAATATATTGAAAAATTCGATCACTGGATTGCTTTTGCTCTTCTTGCTGGCGTTTCAATAAAAATGTTTAAAGAAAGCCTGTCTTCTGAAGATGAAGAGGAGACTACTATAGATCCGACACGCGGTTGGTCTCTTGTTATGCTTTCTCTCGCTACAAGCATAGATGCTCTGGGAATTGGCTTCAGCATGGGAGTTGCAAAAAGCAATCTTCTTTTTCCATCTTTCTGCATTGGAATCGTCGCTGGAATAATGACATTCATCGGAATAAAACTTGGCGGGAAATTGAATACGAAATTCGGAAAACGTGTTGAAATGGTTGGTGCTGTGATATTGTTTATTATTGCTTTGAAATTGCTTGAGATATAAAGAGTGAATAAATCAGCTTAAATATAGAACAGATAATAAGGGTTGTTATGGATAAAGATAATATCAATTCTGATCATCGCAGCAGATTGAGAGACCGGTTTGATCTTTCCGGGCTTTCGGCATTTTCTGAACATGAAATTCTGGAGTATGTTCTTATGCTGGCGATTCCGCGAATTGATACAAAACCTCTGGCTAAGGAGCTTCTGAAAAAGCATGGCGATTTGCCAGGAGTTTTTTCTGTTGACAGAAAAGGCCTTGAACAGACCAAAGGAATAGGCCCGAGTGCCTCAAGAGTGATTTGCTTTTTGCGTGAATTGTCTCAGTTGATTGTAAAAAAGAAGGCTTTTGGTGAGAAGAAGCTTGTGCGGGACGCGAAAGACGTGGTTGAATATCTGACCGCAGTAATGTCGAATCTTAATGAAGAAGAATTCAGAGTAATCTATCTTGATCACTCTAACAGAATTATCGGGGACGAAATCATTTCCAGAGGGGTTGAAGAGCAGACTGCCGTGTATCCGAGGAAAATAATTCGGCACGCTCTTCTTAACCACGCAACCGGTTTGATTATCTCACATAATCACCCGACAGGTTCAATAAAACCATCAACAGCAGACAAAATGGTCACAGAGGCTATAAGCGATGCCACAAAGGCAGTAGAAATCAGGCTTCTGGATCACATTATCATTGGCCGCGAAAGTGCCGGATATTTCAGCTTCAGAGAAAATGGAATGTTGTAAGAGTGTCGTGATTAACTCCACCACTGAAATACAGTTGAAAGTTCCGGTTTTTTTGGTATTGCCGGTTTTGTATCAGAATATCCAATTGGTAAAAGTGATCCGAGGCGCCACGGCTTTTCAATCTTAAGTTTTGAAAGAATTTGTTCTTCAGCAATCAATGGTCCGCTCATCCAGCATGCAGAGAGGCCCTGGGCTTCAAGTCCAAGAAGAAGTGCATGCATTGCGCCCCCAAATGCCTGAAGTTCAGCTACTCCCTCAAGAGAATCGTTATTCATATTCGGAGCGGGGAATCTTGATGAGAAAAGCCTGAAAAAGCCAAAAATCACGATTGGAGCTTTGTTAAAGAAACTGAACCATTGTGCATATTCGAGAAATGATTTTGCCCTTTCCTCGTCCAGCTTTTCTGCTATTTTTCCACTTGCTGAAAGGACTTCCTGTCTGATGCTGTCGATTACAAGCGGATCGGAAAGTGCCATGAATCTGTAACACAATCTGTTGGTAGGTGTTGGAGAGAATCTGACTGAATCGAAAATTGCTTCAATGATTTTTGGATCAACGGGAACTTTTGAAAAACTTCTGATACTTCGACGTTCACGTAAGAGTTCCTGTAAGTTTTCAAATTTCTGGTTCATTAATTACTCAACTTTCAAGTATAAATACAATTGCATTATAATACAGATAATCAATTTTTTGTATGACTGAATTGTTTAAATCCCGATTCAAGTATAGAAATAAGAGTGTTTGCCATTTTTGCAGAAAAAGTTAAAGGTGGTTCAATTCTTATGACATTTCTGCTTCTGCCCCCAATTCCGATCAGAAGGAAATTTCGACGTGCAAATTCGATAATTTTTTCTGTAAACTCAGAGCTTTCGGTTTCAACGCCTATCATTAAACCTTTTCCTCTTACGTCGACAAAGGCTTGAAAACACTGTAAGCGTTTTTCAAGTTCCTCTTGAATAAATTCTCCAACAAATTTTGCCTTTTTTAAGAGGTTATTATTTTCAATATAATTGAGTGTTGCGGTAGCTGCAGCGCAGGAAACGGGGTTTCCACCCGAATACAAAAACGATTTTATGTCTGAGATGGAATCTGAGATTTCTTGAGTTGCGATTGTAACTCCAAATGGAAATCCGTTTGTTATGCTGTTTCCAAGACAGACCATTGAGGGTTTGATTCCAAATTCTTCAAATGCAAACAAGTCCTTGCCGCATCTTCCATTTCCCGAGTTAACTTCGCTTACAACAATTGGAAGATTCCATTTACTGCAAATTGAATTCAACCTGGAGAAAAAACCTTTTGATGGAATTATCATTCCGCCATTTGGCATTATCGTTTCAATAACAATTCCAGCGCAATTAATTCTGTTCTTTTCCAGGAAATCTTCTATTGATTTAATGCAGTTTATTATGCATTCTATTTCGAGTCCTGGAATCCTTTGGGCTGCTTTTTTGTAAATTTTCTCGGGGCAATTTCTGCATGTCTTAACTTTATAAAAGAAGACATCAGGATCTTTGAAAGAAGGATTCTGAAAATTTTCAAGTCCGCTAATCGATTTTGCAATATGCGTTGAACCATGGCAACTCTCTGAAAAAGAAATAATAATCTTTTTCCCGGTATATGCCCGCAATGCCTGACATGAAAAGTCAACTGCTTCTGAACCAGAGTTTAGATAATGATATTTGTTGACATTTTTTGGAAGATATTTCTGAATCGCTATTTGAAATTTCTCAACAGATTTTGTCTGATATAATTTTGATGAACTGCTGAATAAATCAATCTGTCTGTGGGCAGCTTCATTTACAAAAGGGTTTGAGTGACCAACTGAAACTCCGCCCGAGGCTGAAAAAGCATCAAGATATTTTTTCCCGTCAGCATCAATAATTGCACAGTTTTCAGCCTTTGTAACTTTAACCGTTTTATCCAGGAGATTCGTTGTAAAACTTATCAATCCAGAAATATCAGGCAAAAGAGTCCCTGAATCAATAAATCCACCGGGAAACCCATCATCACTCTCACTTGGAGCACTTAAAATTTTTAACATCTCTCTCGTCCTCCAGAGGGAATTTCTCTCATCTTTTAGTACTTATCTAAAAAGCGGAAAACTTTTTGTACTTTAAACAGAACTTAGCAAGAAACAAGCCAATAGCTTGATTTTTGCAGGCGATTATATCAAATTTTTTTAAATATTTCTATAAATTTATTTTTAGTTTTCCAATTTCAGATTAATCGTCTTTTTGAGGTATAAAATTCAGGTAAAATTTACTGAATTGTTACATTTATGCCACACTTATCTGAATTTTGAACTCACTTGATTAATTAAGAGAGTTTTTTGTGGCAAAAATTTGTTTTCCATTATTTTTACTATTAAACTCATCTGATACAAAAAGGGAATAATTCCCTTGCGGCAAAGGGAATTATTCCCTTTTTTACTGTAAGAACCTTTGAATTAGGGCTCATCACAATCCTGGAACACATTTTGCTTTGTATTAAAATATCAAACAGAATACAAATATTTTTTACCAGGAGATAAAATTATGAAAACTCTGAAGCAAAAAATTATTGAGCTTTCAGAAGAAAGCAAACTCCTTTTTGCAAAGAGTTCTACTAACGAGGAAAAAGATTATCTCCGTGGAAAGATAAACGGGTTGAAAATGGCTCTGAATATGCTTCAGGAAATGGATTCCCAGGCGGAGGAAAAAAATGAGAGAAAATAAACACAACCATGTACTTCAAAGCGAAAAAATTCCTGTGAAAGTGAAGAGAGTATTATTTACACTCGAAAAAATTATGAGAGCTGACAAAACTTCCCTTCAACAGGTAAATAGAAAATCGGCTCAGAGCGATTTTCTAACAGGTCATTTCGAAGCAATCTCAAGTGTGATTGATAAAATGAATGATTCGATTAAAAAGCATTTTCAGTCAGCTCAGTCAGAATCCAAGAAAATAAAGGTTATTACTTCAAAATCAAAACGTCTTAAGAAGGTCTTTGTTCCGATAAATGGAGGTATACCTTTTTTTAATGTCTATGGATCATTTATTCCGGGAGAAGAGGTTGAATCTAAAGATTTATATGTTCTGGTAAGGAATATCAATAAATTTCAAGAAGGAAATGGACGCAAAGAAGGGGAAATTACCGGTAAAATAAATAAAAATGGGCGTTTTTCACTTTCTCTGATCGACCTTGCTAAGAGGCATGCTGTCAGTACTGGTGACAGAATTTTCATAGGAGTTTTTTCAGAAAATACAAGGAAATGTTATGCAGCAAAAGAGGAAGTTTTGAAATATTCTGATGTTTTCGAAGGAAGCATTTCAATTGAACTCAAGCAATCCGTTAGAATCCTCTCCTGAAACCGATTGGGGCATGTGAACGTCTCTGAACCGTTCAATGCTCCTTTTTTTGCTATCTGCAGATTTAGATGTGGCGAAATTGCACCAGCATTGGTTGTGAAAAATCTCACAACTAATGCTGGTGTGCGACTTTTTGAAGCTTAAGTACGCAAAATCTTAAATAAGGGGACAAATTTGCTTGTTAGCCTTTGGGTGGTTGTCATCTCGAAAGAATGTGAGAGATCACATAAATGCGAGATTTCTCCCTTCGGTCGAAATGACATTGTTTAATGACCCTTTATTAAGATTTGCTGTACTAAGAGTTGGTATGGAAAGCCGAGGCAAATCTGAAGGGATCCATACTATCCATTTCGCCCTCTCTGCCGGGTCTATTGCAAAAGATGGCGGAAATAGTTTTATTAAGTCCTCTTAGTGTTGATCAATTACAAAGTCATCTCTGGTTTCCGACATAACGTATCTTATTGAGTCGTCCTTAAATTTTTCGACAGCATATATTCAAATTTCCGCACTTTTTCGCGAAAAAATAGGAACGCATCAATGCATTTTTATATAACACTTCCGATCCTCTGGCGATTACTTCACACAAACTGCCTGGTTGCAGGGGCTTGATTTATCAAGCCCGTATCATCTAACTTTTTGATTATACTATCAACTATTCTTAATTATTTAGTAAGCAGGAATATTTTGAGTCGATCTGATCTTGACGGATGTTTGAGTTTTTGAATTGCCTGCTGCTCTATCTGACGGACTCTTTCTCTGGTTAAATTAAGAAGTCTTCCGATTTCTTCAAGTGTGCGTTCTTTTGTGTGATGGAAACCAAAGCGATGTTTAATTACAATTCTTTCTTTCTCGGATAATGAACTCATTACAGATTGAATTTCTTCAATAAGTGAATCCTTTTCTGTAATAAACTCAGGATCTGATTCTATGTCAGGTACAACATCTCTTAAATAAAGGTCTTCTTCTACATCAACAGGTGTCGTATCAAGAGAAATAACACTCGGTATTTCTGAGAAGAATTTTTTGAGAGCATCGACTCTCATTCCAGCTTCCGAGGCAAGCTCATTAAGGCTTGGCTTTCTGTTAAGCTTTTTGGTTAATATTTCTTCAAATTTCTTAATTTTTAAGTGTTGATGAACTTTATTAAGCGGAACTCTTATATTATGTGAATACATTGAAATAGTTTGAATTATTGCCTGTCGTATCCACCACACGGCATAAGAAATGAATCTTACTTTACGCGTTTCATCAAATTGTCTGGCTGCATGTATCAACCCGAAATTTCCAACAGCAATCAAGTCTTCGAATGGAACTTCGTTTATGAACTGATATCTTTTGGCTATCGACACTACGAACCGGAGGTTCGAGATTATAAGTCTCCTTGCCGCGTTGACATCGCCCTTCTTGAATTTTCCGACAAGAATTTCTTCTTCCCTGCGACTCAAGGGAGGGCATCTCCTTAAGTCCCGAAAATAATTCTTCAGGATTACTTCACCGTTGGTATTTCGTTTCCTGTAGAATTCCATAACTTTTTTCTCCCGATACCTATTTTCCTGTATCTTATTATCGGAACTTTTCTCAATATTCTTATATATTTTTTATCGCAAATATTGTACCATCTACAAAATATTAGTTACCCCGAAATTCTGTTTAATTCTAATAATTGTCAGGAGAAATATATGAATTTATTAAAAGTCTGGAAAGATCTTCATCAGATTCCTGAGATTGCTTATTCTGAAACCAAAACACAGGCATATTTGATGAATAAACTTGATGAAATTGGCTTGAAATATAAAAAAACAGTAACTACAGGGCTGATAGTAATATGGAATGGTGCTTCAAGAAACGTTCCATATAAATTGTTCCGAGCTGACATTGACGCACTGCCCGTAAGAGAAGAAACCGGAGTCGAATTTTGCTCAAAACATCCTGGATTCATGCACGCCTGCGGACATGATGTTCATTCCACCATACTCCTGGGATTAGCCGAAAAAGTGAAGCAAAATAATCTTGAGACAAATGCGATATTTCTTTTCCAACCTGCAGAAGAAGGCGGCGGTGGCGCTGAAATGGCGCTTGAAGATCTCGTAGAATACAATATTTCAGAAGCCTGGGCACTTCATGTAACAGATGAATATGAGGTCGGAATTGTAGCTACAAAACCCGGACTTCTTTTTGCATCTTCCTTCGAAATCAATTCAGTGTTCACTGGAAGGTCTTCTCATGTGGCTTTCTATAACCAGGGAAGAGATGCAATTGCAGGAGCTATTAAGCTGGTCGATGACCTTTACAGCAAACCACAGAAAGGTTTTGTTGCGAGATTTGGTAAAATAGAAGGCGGATCAGTTCGAAATGCTGTACCAGATAAATGTTCGCTATTTGGAACGGTAAGAACTGAGAGCTTCAAAAAAACTGAAGAGCTTGTTGGAAAAATAAATGATACGGGAAAAAGAATAGCCCTTGAAAATGGCTTGGAATACAATCAGACAACTGGTTCCAAATATCCGGAAGTAATTGTGGATGAAGGGCTGTTCAATAAACTTTCATGCAAAGTGAAAGTAGATCTGGCAGAGATGAAATTTACCGGCGAAGACTTCGGATTTATTTCGCTTAAATACCCTTCCCTACTGTTCTGGCTAGGTTGTCGAACTCCTGGCAAACCTCAGGTTGGTTTACATAACCCTGGATTTCTCCCCGATGAAAGTACAATCGAAAAGGGACTGAACGTTTTTTATAAACTTTTGACATCTGAATAAGTGATTTCAAAAGTCGAATTTTGTACTATGTGGTTATATTTTCCATAATTTTACCACATACTGTGGCTTTATTTATTTGCTTTTTTTGAGAGAAAATCCTCTTACATAAAAGAAAATTTAATGGTATAATTGAAAAATACTCCAATTTTTCTATCGGAGGAAATTATTGATGATTAACAAAAAACGTTCAGAATTTCCAGGCATTTGCTTCGTGTTTCTGCTGTTATTGAACCTCTTCTGGTTCACGAACCTGCTTCCAGCAGCTTCTTCTTTATCGGCATTAATGGAGTTGTCATCGCGGGAAGTTCAATCAGTAAGAACTTCTTCGGAAATGAAGAATTACATTTTTAAACTGTCTGACCCGCAGGAAATAGATTCCGCAATCAGAGAGATCGTTGCTTTTTCAAACAGAGGAAATTCTTCTGTTGGTGCTAAAACGGTCAAAATTTCAATTCTTTATCTTTCAGAAAGAATAAAATATCTTTCCCAGACTGAAAATATCGACTTTGGCAGACAAGTACAATTCTTATCTGAATTCCAGAAAAAAATTGAGGATCGCATGAAGAATGCGCCTTCAGTTTCTGCAATGAAGAAGATCAGTTTTTCTACCAATCGAATTACCTCCAGACCATCTGTTAGAAATGACAGACTTGGATTTTCTGTTTCAAATGGCAAGACGCATTTTTCAGTTTATTCCCCTGATGCTACAGAAATTGCACTTGTAATTTTTGAAAAACCGGAAGATAAAACCGGACAGGGGCATCGAATGGTAAAAGATCAGCAGGGCATCTGGAGCGCTTCAGTTGATGGAGAGCTTTATGGTAAATATTATGGTTTTCTTGCTGATGGTCCGAAGGGTGATGGATTTCTTTTTGATGCAAAAAGACTTTTGTCTGATCCATGTGCCCTCGCAAATGTTGATCATGATGGAAAAAGCATAATTTTACAAACAGACTTTCAGTGGACAGACAAAGGCTTTGTAACTCCGGCGGCTAAAGATCTGGTAATTTATGAACTGCATGTAAAAGATCTAACCTCGCACAGTTCTTCAGGTGTATCTGAGAAGAATCGTGGTAAATACCTGGGAATGCTTGAAGGCAAGGGAAGTGACAGAATTCTTGGACATATTCAGGAACTTGGTGTGAACGCTGTAGAATTGCTTCCATGCCATGAATTTGATAATAATTTCGCTGGGCATCCAAATTACTGGGGGTACATGACAAGCCATTTCTTCGCTCCGGAATGTTCTTATGCCAGTGCAAAAAATGGTGCAGCAGTAAAGGAATTCAAGCAACTTGTAAATGGATTTCATAATGCAGGTATCGCCGTAATAATGGATGTTGTCTATAATCACACTACAGAAGGAAACGAAAAAGGTATTCCCATCAACTTCAAGGGGCTTGATAATGCCGGTTATTACAGATTAACTCCAGATAAAAAATACTATATGAATGGAACCGGCTGTGGAAACGAATTCAGATCTGATAACCCAATGACCCGGAAGTATATACTTGACAGTCTGAAATACTGGGTTAATGAATACCATGTAGACGGTTTCAGATTCGATCTTGGAACCATCATTGATAAGGAAACCATGTCAGCAATTATTCGCGAATTGCCGCCGCACGTAATTCTGGTTGGAGAACCATGGGCAGCCGACTGGGAAAGAAATCAATGGGGCAAAGGCGATTTCAAAAATACCAAGCTTGGCAAATGGAACGATGATTTCAGAGAAAAAGTTCGTGGTTTTATGGGTGGTGAACCAAATCGTAACGATTTGTTGACCGTCCTTGCAGGAAGTTGCTTCTGGTGGGCTGCGAAACCGACTGAAAGTGTTAACTATATTGAGTGCCATGATGGTGCGACAGTATTTGATCTCTTTAAAGACAAAAACCGCATAAAACTTGGTGCAGTGGCTTTGTTGACAGCTCAGGGAATTCCAATGATTCATTCAGGTCAGGAATACATGAAGTCTAAAAAGGGAAATAACAACTCCTATGATCAGGATAATGATATAAATTGGCTTAATTATTCTGACAAAAAAAAGAATCGTGATATATTTGACTTCTATCGTGGTTTGATTGCCCTCAGAAAAACATATACAAATTTCAGACATGATGCTCCGATGAATGATAAGGCAATTGAATGGTCTCTTCCGGCAAATCATAAAGCATTGGGTTACAGGCTCTTTGGAAAGACTGATTTTATTGTACTTATGAATTCAGATTCCTCTGAGTGGTTCCATTACAAACTTCCTGATGCTAATCCCTGGGTGATTGTCTGCAATGGAGAGGAAGTTGACGATTCTGGTAAACTTGGCACTGCCAGCGGAGACTATAAGGTTCCTCCTTTGACTGCAGTAATTCTTAAAAATAAGTAATGAAAATTCACCCATTTTCTATGATTACGTAGAAGAGTATAAGAGTGTTTTAATAGCGTTTATAAACTCAGATTGTTTTGTTTCAGAATTCCTTTGAGCCCTGAACGACAGGATTCGAAGGAATTTTGTTTTATCAGCGCTTAATTGCCATAAGAGCTGAAAATCTTGATTTGTCAAAAAAATAAAGTGGTTGTACAAGGTAATTTCCGTTTAGTACAATTGCTGAAGAAGAACCTCCGTCGAGAAATATTGCATCGGTTACTCCGGAAAAGAGGTCTTTGTTTAAAAGTTTTTCTGCAACAGCATTAAGGTTTTGTCCATGATCGAATACCATAAGATAAAGACCGTCAGATTTGTCCATGGCAATTACCGAATGTCTATTATCCTGATCAACTTTTCTGAAATTAAGTTTTTGACGGGTGTATGATTCAAGGTGTACGTTCTTTCCGTTTCTGATAATCCAACCACCTCCCCCGATTAAATGAAGGAGTTTTTCATTCGAATTGATAAATCTGTTGAAAACAAGGTCTTTTCCTTGATTAGAAAGAATTTTCCTGGAACTGGCAGATGTTTCACCCAGAACCCATCTTGTTTTTGTGTCGGAATTTTCATAAACTGCAATGAAACACCTTGAATGTTTCGATATAAGTTGTTTAATGCCCGCTGGGCTTAATCCGTTGACAATAATTGGTCCCAGCAAATGAGTTGGAGAAAAAAATGTCCCGTTTATTGCTGCAAGAACGTGGTTGTTTTCTTTTTGAAAATCATAATATGCCTGTAGAAGCCCGTTTTGAGAAGTCCAGGTGTATGGCGTAATCTGAAAAGAATTTGAAGCCAGATAAATGCCTGTTGCTCCAGGAATTTTTATGATTCGAAGATCTGACTGAGAATTGTTATTTTCAGCCAGCTCTTCCCCGTGCACAAGCAAGTTTCCAAAACTTTCACAAAGATCTCTTACTGCAGGCTTCAGAAAATCAAGCTGTTTTGGGGTTCTCCCTATCAAGATTGAGGAGAAGAGAACGAAATTTGCCAGAACAAAAAAAGATAGTTTATAATTTCTTATTTTCATAATAAATTTGCAGTAAACTCAATTCATGCCCATCTGTGTTCGTTCGTGGTTAATAATCATCTATTTCATCATGACAACGAGTTAAATGGTAAATGCTTCGAATTGTTGGTTTATACCGTATCATTGAACAATTCCAGTAATAGATGAGAAATCAACTAACCAGTATGAATGCCGCTCTGAGCTGTTTACTGGCCAGGCAGTGCCAATTCTGAATGAAAAAGGAATTTGTCTGAAAAGCAGCGATTTTGCTTTAAATTCAATTCCGCAATCTTCAAGGAAGTCAAAACTTCTGTCTCTTGAATGGACATCGCCTCTTTCATAGAAAATCTCAGCAACTAATATTTCATTATTCAACCACTTTTTTGGAGTTGGTATTTGAAAACCTAATGGAGAACCGAGGTGAAAAGAACATGCCCTCAGTGAGTCGCCATAACGGACTGAGCTTTTAAAGCCGCGAAGAAAATCTGAACCGCCGAGAGATAGATCGTCAGGTCTTTTTATTGCAGCCTTTTTTTTGTCTTCTGCTGCCCAGGCTCGAATTGTAAACACGAGATCATCTTTTATTGGTATGTATTCATTCCATCGAAGGGAAAATGAATCATAGGACATTTCTCCATTAAACAATTCAACTCCTTTTCGGAAATAAGAAGCAATTTCACGCCCCTTCCGGGGAAATAATTCGTGAAATGGTTGAGTTCTGATTGCACGTTTATCATATCTGACATAAATTGAATTGTCATTTCCAGTTGAAGGCGCATCTCCTTTATCAGGATATTTTGCGATTTTGCGGCTTGAAAGATTCAATCCAAAAGAAACATAAGAAGAGAGTGTAAATGGATATCTTGCATGAATGTCAAAAGTCTGAGATTTTTCAAAATATGTGTTGGATAAATAACTTTTTTGAATGGCTTTATCCTGAATAGTTATGCCAGTTTGAAAAAGATCCACGCGTTTCATCCAATCGACGAGGAATCCAAAATTACCACTTCTGAATCCGTAGGTCGGAGAGAAAATGAGGCGATTTCTATCCAGGCGGTCAGACATGTAGCTGTAAACTCCAAAAACAGGGCCCTCTTCATCTTTGTTAATTCTGGGAAGGTAGTATGATTTTTTGAATTCAGGAATATATCTTTTACATTCTTCAAACGGAGGATCAATATAACAAAAATTATTGTCACTTGAATTCAGCGAAAAAACAGTATTTCCCATTGCAGGAAGCACGGAAGATGAGTCATCTTGATGCAAAGAAAGAGTCTTTTGCTGCTCAGGATTAAAAGGATTAATTTGTTGCTCAGAATTTTGCTCAATAGCATTTTGATTTAATAGAGTTTTCTGTGTTGGAATATTATTTACTTTTTGTAAACTGTTTTCTGATAAAACGAGTGTTTCAGTGGAACAATCGTTTGTTGTTGTAAGGGGTATTTCAGCAAGTTTAAAACCAGAAGATTTTAATGTTACTACTGAAAAATGATCTTGAGATTTGTAAAAGTCCCATACTCCGCCGCATATTTTTGAAATCTGTTGAAATCGAAGGTTCGATTCTTCAAGACTGAATAGTTGTGGAGTTTGAAGTTCATCTTCTGCGGAAAACCAGATTCTATTGTCAAAATGCTTAATTGTTCTGATAACGCCCGGGTAACGAAGCAATACTTTTGTTGAAAAGCTTTCTGGAGTTTCTGGTACAGAATATTCGACAAGCAGTGAATCATATTTTTCTCTCGTAAGTACTAGAAACTTTTTGTCAGCATTAATAACAATATCCAATGGAATAAGGCCTTCCGGGAAGAGAAGTTCTATTCTCGTGGAATGTTTACCAAGTTTTGGATCAATAGAAAGAACTCTTACCTGTCCACTGCCGGCGTTCAGGAAGAATAGTCTACCGTCCTTTACAGCAAAAGGCTTATATGATCCTTCCTCCGGTATGCACAAAAAAGGCTTTCCATGAAATGGAACAGCCCACAATACAAGTTTTTTCTTCCGTTGAAGTGTGACATAATAGCGCCCAATGTATACTGTCTGATTTTTCTCATCTAATAATAATCTTGGGTGAACATTTTTTAATACGGGACGTGTTTTTTTTCCATTTTTTTCAATATAGAGGTCATATACTTCCTGGAAATAGCGTCTTGAGGAAACATAAACTTTGGTTCCATCATTAAGTTTTACAAAGGACTGTAAATATTCACCCTCATTATTGAGCGGTTTTATTTCTGGTTCTGAATAAGCGGAACATTTTTTCTGATGACTAAGTTCTTTAAGATATTCCTTGTAGTCCTGAACTGCATTATTGAATGACATTTTGAAGGCTTTATTAAAGGCAACAGCAAAATCAGTGGGATGCTTTCCGAGTATGTGAAGGAAATCGAGAGAAGCCTTATCACCGGCTTTTTTTGTCCAGAAATCAATCATGTGACGCGCTTGAAAACGCATTCGGTCTTTTTCAAATTCTCCCTGATCGTTGATTGTATCAAGTTCATCAATTGAATAAATTTTACCTGATTTTGCCATTTGAAGAATCTGAGTTTTGTGAACGGGGTCAATTGGAAAGGCTTTATGCATTGCGAGTCCTTCTAAAAACCAACCGGGGGTTGTAAGAATTCCAATTCTTCTTTTTAATGCACGCTTAGATGGACCAAGTTCTCTAAGGATCATTATTTGTGATAAACGAATGGCAAATTTCTGTTCAAGTGAATAGGAGCGTGTGGATAATGAATCAGTTTCTTCAAATAGTGAAAGTGTAATGAGATCGAAAGTTGAGTCGGCAGATCCGGAGTCGCGGTCGTCAAAATCTGAAATAATGATTGAAACAGGGGCATCGTTAGGCCATCTTCCAAATGCTTTTCCAACCTGCTCTCGTATTTGAGCAAAACTTGATGCAATTCTTCCAATTACAGGAAAACAACGTGTTGGAAAATAGATTCTCAATCCTGGTTTATTAATGACCTGATATGATCCTGAAAGTTTGTAGACTTCATCAAGTTCGGCTGAATAAGAAAAATTATGCGACAAAAGAAAGATTACAAGAAAAATGAGGCCGAAGAGATTTATTTTAATTTTGTTCATATTTTTTCTTGGAAAAGCCATAACCATTTTGTCGGACGTTTTTTTCTGCATTTGGAAACTGTACAATAACACTTCCCTTTTTGCAGATTTTTTCCCATTCCGAAACAAAAGAACCTGAAAAATCAACTCTTAAACTTTCTGGAGGTTTAATAGTCACTTGTTCGCCCTCTCTGGTGGTAATTTTAATTTTGAATGAACATTTTCCCGGGTATTTTTTAAACAGCGATTTCAACTCCTGATATTTTGCTTTTTCTGCTGAATCACCAGGAATTGTAAGCAATAGCCTTGTAAAATCATCGGAGTTAAGGTCATCCATTGAAAAAATGTCTTCACAGTTCAGTTTGATTTCATCAAGGAATTCATCTGTTTTTACTATCATGAAAAGTGGTTTATCGGGTACCATTTTTAAAGCGCATTTGGTGTAAAGATTTGGAAATACTGATATGTCAATTGAGGAAGTATCATCTTCAATTGTAATGAACGCCATTGTATCACCTTTTTTTGTAGTGTGCTTCTTTAAGTTTGTCAGTATCCCTGATACGCGGTAAATGCTTCCCGCCTGAGCTTCTTTAAGTGATTTCAGGGTGCAATTTGAAAAAAGTTTTGCGACTGGCGATACTTCCTGAAATGGGCTTCCGGATAAATAAAAACCCAGGACTTCTTTTTCAAAAGTAAGCCGCTCAGTTTCTTTAAGTTCGGGAATATCAGGTGGTTTCTGTTCATCAAGCGATTGAATTTCTGAATCATCGGAAAAAAGATCAAATAGACTCATCTGGCCGCTTTGTTTTTCCTTTTGAAGTTGCTGCCCAGATTTAAGACAGTTGTCTATCATTGCCATCATCTGGCTTCTGAAAAGCTTGAAACAATCCATGGCGCCTGCTTTTACAAGCGACTCAATAACTCTGCTGTTAACCGTTCTTGTATCAACCCGGCGGGTAAAATCAGACATGCTTTTATACAAACCAGCAGTATTTCTCGATTCAAGAACTGAATCTATGGCAATTTCACCTACATTTTTTATAGCTGCAAGTCCATAGCGAATTGCTTTGTTTTCGACTGAAAATAATTTCTGGCTGCTGTTGATATCGGGCGGTTGAATCGGAATTCCAAGAGTTCTTGATTCAACAATGTATTCACTTATTTTATCGATATCATTTAATTCTGATGACATTAGTGCAGCCATGAATTCAACGGGATAATGAGTTTTAAGCCATGCAGTACGGTATGTTACGACTGCATACGCCGCAGAATGGGATTTGTTAAATCCATATTCGGCAAAACTTGCCATGAGATCGAAAATGCCTTGAGCTTTTTCCTGTGGAATTCCTCTTTTGACAGAACCCTCAACGAAGAGTTTCCCCATTTTTTCCATGTCTTCAGCTATTTTCTTTGCCATAGCCTTGCGGAGCGCATCTGCCTGACTCATGCTGAATCCGGCTAATACGTTAGCAGTCTGCATGCATTGTTCCTGATACAGGAATACGCCGTAAGTGTCTTTAAGAATTGGTTCGAGATCAGGGTGCGGATATTCCAGAGATTTCCTTCCGTGCTTTCTTTCGACGAAGTCATCGACCATCCCTGAGCCAAGCGGACCAGGACGGTACATGGCAAGAAGCGCGATTACATCCTCAAAGACTGATGGCTTCAGTTTCGTAATCAAGCCACGCATTCCCGAGGATTCTAGCTGGAAGACTCCGAGCGTCAGGCCCTTACTTAGAAGATCGTAGGTTTCCTTATCGTCTATTGGAATTGTTCTGAGGTCTGGACGGTGCTTATGTACCTGTTCAATAAATGTAAGTGCTCTTTCAATTACAGAAAGTGTTTTCAGACCGAGAAAGTCCATTTTGAGCAGTCCAATCTTTTCAACAGAATTCTTTTCAAATTGAGAAATAATCGCACCGCTTTTATCACGAAACATTGGAACAACTTCAACAAGAGGATCACGTGAAATTACTACTCCGGCAGCGTGAATTCCGGTATGTCTGACTAATCCGTCCACTGTTCCGGCAATTTTCAGAAGTTTCTGAAATTCAGGTTGCTCTTCGCCATCTGCAATTGCTTTGAGTTCTTTAACTTCTTTGACCACTTTTTTCAGGTGAACGCCAGGTCCGTCCGGAACAAGTTTTGCGATTCTGTTAACTTCAGACAGTGGAATTTCCATAACTCTGCCGATATCACGAATGGCAAGTTTTGCCAGGATACAATTGAATGTAGCTATCTGACAAACCTTGTCTCTGCCATATTTTTCTTCTACATATTGAATAATGCGGCTTCTGCCTTCGTCTGAGAAGTCGATATCAATATCGGGCATACTTATGCGTTCAGGGTTAAGGAATCTTTCAAAGAGGAGCCCATATTTCAGCGGATCAATATCAGTGATTCCGAGAAGATAAGCTACGATACTACCAGCTGCAGAACCTCTTCCCGGGCCTACTGGAACGCCGATTTCCACTGCGTGTCTTATGAAATCCCAGACGATGAGGAAATAGTCACAGAATCCCATTTTTGAAACAACTGAAAGTTCAAAATCAAGCCTTTTTAAAACGACTTCATCCGGGTTCGGATATCTTCCTGGAAGAGCTTTTCGGCATAGACTTTCCAGGTAATCAGCAGAATTCATTCCGTCTGGCACTTGAAATACGGGAAGGATATTTTTACCCAGAGAGAGCTGAACATTGCATTTTTCAGCCACAGCCAGAGTGTTTGAAATCGAATCCGGGAATTCAGAAAAAATTGCGGACATGGCTTCGGGTGATTTAATGTAAAATTCGTGGGTTCCAAATCGCCATCTGTTTGGGTTGCTCAGAACGGTATCTGTCTGAAGACAAAGCATTGCGTCATGAGCTTCCCAGTCTTCCTGGTTTGTATAATGTGCGTCGTTGGTTGCCACAAGAGGAATTTCACAAGTTCTTGCCAGTTCTACGAGTTTTGGAATAAGGGTAATTTGCTCTTCTATGCCGTGATTCTGAAGTTCAAGGTAAAAATTATCTCTACCAAAGATGTTCTGGTAACGCCTTGCAGCTTCAACTGCTGACGCAAAATCGTCAGCAAGAAGTTTCTGGGGTATCTCACCTGCCAGACACGCTCCCATGGCTATTATTCCAGCATTGTATTTTTCGAGCAATTCAATATCAATTCTTGGTTTTTGATGGAATCCTTCAGTAAAGCCCAGCGAAGACAATTTCATGAGATTTTTAAAACCCTGAATGTCTTTAGCCAGAAGTACCAGGTGATACATTTTACCACCCTTTTTTTCAGTTCGATCTAACCTGCTTTTTAAAGTCAGATAGGCTTCAAATCCAAGAATGGGTTTGATTCCCTTCTTATTTGCAGCCTGATAAAATTCTACAGCACCGAACATTGTACCATGGTCTGTAATGGCAATTGAGGGCATGTTATATCTTTTGGCAGCATCAAGAATAGACTCAACAGTAGAAGCTCCGTCAAGCAGGCTATAGTGGCTATGCAGGTGCAGGTGAACGAAATCAGCTTTTTTCATAAAGGATCTTATTTCTTATTTTGCGTGGGTTTTGATTGAATAAGAGGTTCCCAGGTAAATTTCATTGTGTTACCGGTGATTACGCTGTTAATGATATAACCCTTGCGTAATTCAATTTTAAATCCATCAGGCAATTTCCAGAATGCAAAACCCTTGCGTTTACACATTGAGTCTATAAAGCTTACGGCCTGATCGGCGGTAACTTTGATTTCAAGATTACATTTACCTGAAAGTTCATCGGATTTTGGGGTAAGGCGTTTTGCAAAAGGAGGAATTTCAAGATATCTTACCATTTTTCCATCGTGAAGAGAGATAAAATAATTTTCGATGTACCAGTTATATCCGAAATAAATAAATGCTAATCCTGCGATAAAGATGAAAAGCAAGACTATTCCAGATCCAGTTCGACTGTTAAAACTCATAGTGTTCTGTTTCCTCCCGAACCCGATAAAGACATTATAAATCAAGCATAAAAACATATTGTCAACAGATGACTCAATTAAAAATAATGCAATCTGAAAATACTACATTAAGAGTATTTTTTCAATAGATTTTAGTGGAGTTTTGGATATTTCGTTGTTTGAAGAATATTTTTCTTGAAAAATATTGAATTTGGAAGTATAATTGCGCGAATTTATTTATGAGATGGATGTAAGACCGAAGGGGGAATTATTCATGCCACTGGTTTTCGAAAAGGGAATGGTTTTTTTTCAGGGAAAATTTCAGCAACTTGGTACTATGACAGTTAATTCAGGCAGAATCTCAGACGTATCTCTTGTTTCAACAAAAGTCAAAAAACAAAAAGCAGTAAAGAGCAAAGATGAAAAAAGCTCCCGCGATGATGAACAACCAACTGGCGAAAAAGTCAGAATAGATTGTGATGGGAAGTACATTCTTCCGGGTTTTATTGATGCACATACCCACATCGGTCTCGAAGAGGAAGGCTTAGGTTGGCTTGATTCCGATACCAATGAATCTTACGGTCTTGTCACTCCGCAAGTTCGGGCTTATGATGCAATTAAGATGCGTGACCGTGCGTTCAAAGATGCACTTTGTGGTGGAATTACAACAATGATGGTAACTCCAGGTTCTACAAACCCGATTGGCGGACAGGTCTGCATTGTAAAACCAGTGGGTTCTACTATCGAAGAAGCTTCAATAAGAGAATTTGCCGGCATTAAGCTGGCGTTCGGCGAAAATCCGAAAAGAAATTACGGGGACCAGAAGCAGTTCCCATCTACGAGAATGGGCACGGCGGCGGTTATACGTGAATGGCTAATGAAAGCCCAGGATTACCTGAAGAAAAAGAAGGGAAAAGATTTCAAAGAGAGAGAAATCAAACTTGAAGCGCTGATACCGTTGATTGAAGGAAAAGTTCAGGCAAGAGCGCACGCACACCTAGCTGATGATATTATAACAGCTTATCGAATTGCCCAGGAATTTAATCTGGATTTAGTCATAGATCATTGTACAGAAGGTCATCTCATTGGAAAAGAACTCGGACGATGGAAAGCAAAGGCTGTCGTGGGTCCGACATTGTCTACCCGTGGAAAACCTGAGCTTAAGAACAAAACATTCGATACAATAAGAGTTCTGCTTGATGAAGGCTGCTGCGTAGCCCTGACCACTGATCACCCAGTCATGCCGATAGAAGCTCTCAGTGTAAGTGCTGCGATGTGTGTCAGACACGGGCTTGACGAAGATCGAGCTATAAAGGTAATTTCTGAATATCCTGCTCTGATTTTAGGCCTCGACAAACGTCTTGGCAGATTAGAACAGGGTTTGGATGCTGATATTGTAATCTGGAACGGTCACCCTCTTGATGTCAGGTCAAAAGTTGAGGCTGTTTATATTGAGGGGAAAAAAGTTTTGTAATTCGAAAGGTCGACCAGATGTCTATTCTTTTCGATAATGTGAGAGTCTATTTAGGTGGGGCATTTTTTCCCAATCAGAAAGTTCTGATTGAAAAGGGAAAAATTGCTGCTGTTGGTTCTAAAATACATAAAACAGCCGATGTTATTGTTGATGCCCAGAAGAAGTATCTTGTTCCGGGCCTTATTGATGCACACACGCATTTGACGCTTACGGACGTAGGCAGAGATCTCGAAGAATCTGATATAGACGAGAGATTCATTTCGATTACTCCTCATATACGTCCGCTTGATGGGCTTAAAATGCGGTCAAAGGTTCTCAGCGATGCACGTGCAGCCGGAATTTCATGTTGCATGGTCTGTCCAGGATCTATGAACCCGATTTCCGGGCTCTGTTCTATAATGAAAACTTATGGCAACTCAGCTGATGTTGGCTTGATTGTTGAACAGGCCGGAATAAAGTTTTCTTTTGGTGAAGTTCCTAAAAAACAACAGAAACTTAATGGAAAATTTCCCCAGACACGTATGGGAATAGTCGCTCTGATTCGCGAAAATCTTATGAAAGCACAGGATTATCTCGATCAGAAAAATTCCAAAAAAGGGCTGAAAGACCGATGTATAGACATTGAGGCTCTTATACCTCTTCTTGAGGGAAAGGTGCCCATGAGGGCACATGCCCAGAGACTTGAAGATATTATGACTGCTGTAAGAATTGCAGAAGAGTTCAATTTGAAAATAATTCTTGAGCATGCAGTTGAGGCTTATAAAGTTGCTGATCTTCTTGCCAAAAAGAATATTCCAGTTGTTCTGGGTCCGATTCTAATACCAGATTTCAAATCAGAATTGTCAGAAAAGATATTCGAAAGTGCCACTATTCTTCTTGACGCAAAGGTGAATGTCGCTTTGACATGTGATTATCCTGGATTACCAGTTGAGACACTTCGCATTGCTGCTGCCATGGCAGTTCAGTTCGGTCTTGATGAAAGACGTGCTCTCGAATGCATTACTGAAAATCCTGCGAAAATTTTGGGACTCGATCATCGGATTGGTCAGATCAAGAAAGGATACGATGGTGACATCGCGCTTTTCTCCGGTACCCCTCTCGACATTCGTTCCAGACTTGAAATGCTTGTAATAGACGGAGAAATCTTCGACTTCAGAAAATAAGTGCCGGCAAGACGTTACAAATTTGCTGTCATTTCGACCAAATGGAGAAATCTTGCTTGTTGTTGTGGGTTTTCTCTATTCAATAAAAAAGCCCTTCGCTAAGCGAAGGGCTTTTTTATTGAATCTAAATCAGAGCTGGATTTTCTGATCAACTACTGGAATAAGATTTGGTCCAACTATTGTAACGAATGCTTCTGCTCCGAAATCTTCCGGAACATTAAGAACTGCTTTTCCTTCGTCGTTGGAAACTGAAGTAATAACTTTTGAATGGTCTGCAGTATAAACTGTAACTCTTGCACCGGAAATCGGGTTTCTTTCAGCATTTACTACATTTGCAACAACCGCTGTTCTTCCTGATTCTTTGGTGATTGAAGTCTGAAGGGTAACGCTTGCTGGAGGAGCAAAACGAACAAGAAGTGTTCCATCTCCGAAAAGATGCCATTGTTCAAACATCATGACGCCGCTCTTCTTCGGATCGGTTCCGTATTCTTCAAGACCTTTCATGATTCCGTTCATTGCAAGGCCGCCAGCGGTCTTGTAAAGTTCGTTTATTGTATAGTTGTTGTTGATTTCAGACTGTACAATGCATGGTGGTACCCACTCCATGTTAGTTGTGGCGCCATACATAACAACTGAACCTGCTGGTTTTTCGATACTTCCGGCTTTCTGGAAAGCTTCACTGAAACATGTTCTTCCAACAAACTGACCATTAACACACGCAACGCTCCATACAATCGGAAGTCTCCAGCCATTGGCAAGATTTCCGCAATCGGTGTTGTTGAAACCGGTTGATACCCACATTGAATTGCTTCCATGGCCGATGTAGTTAATAAGGCTTCTTCCCTTGTTAATGCCTTCGGCAACCATTGCTTTTTTTCCACTTGGATCATAAATCTTGTCACAAGAAGCAAAAACAAGTCTTCTTGATGATTTTACTTCTGACTCGCCGTTTCCTTCAGCTGGTGGTGTCTGAGGATCAATTGCTGGAGAAGCAATGTTCATCAGAGCATTTCTAAGCCATTCGGCTCTTTCATAATCTTTAGGTGTACCCTGATCGCTTGCGATACCCATAGCGGCTGAATACCATGAAGCATTTTCGCCGGTTTCCGGAAATTGTTCGTAGTTAATGAATTTGGCAACCTGATATGCAACTTCATCATTTGTAGCAGCAGATAATCGGCTGATAATAGCATCAGGAACGTGATCATTTCCTGCGAGTTTTGTATAGCATGGATCAGAATCTGCACTCTCGCGGACACCTTTAAGTGTTGGGACCTGTTCAGCATCACCGATAAGCATGATGTGAGTGAGTCCGCCAAGGTCATATTCCTGCTGAATGAAGGTTTTAATCTGGTTGGCAGTCACCGGAGCAACTGTTTCGCCGTCTCTAGCTGGTGTGGCTGGAGTTACTGGAGGAGTTTCGGGATTTTTTGCAGCTACTTCGCTTGTTTTTACAAGCTTTACAGTGATTCCGCATTTGGTCTTCCATGCGATAAATGGTTCGATTGCCGGAACAAATGCATCGTAGCAGATAACAAGAAGTTTTCCATTTTCATCAAGTCTCGGAAGGCGTGTTGAGATGTTGCTGAAGTTCAGGAAGACATTTTTGTAAATCGGCTCGAAAACTTTACTGATTTTGCTTTTTGGAAGAGTGTTTCTTGTGTCGTTATCACCTTTTGTTATCTGCACAGAAAAATTCTTGTAAATTCTGAGCATGTTTTTTACAGGATTATACTGTACTGGGTGAACAACAAGTCTTACGCCTCTTACATCTCTGAAAATAAACGGAGACTCAATCTGAACGAGTTCAGAATCAGAAGGATACCATGCATCTTTTGAGTAAGTTGAACCGAAAGAATATGCAACTGATTCAGGATCAACGTCTCTTGTGAAATTTCCCTTGCTTGGTGCAACAGGATTCTCAAGTTTAATTTCTTCGGGTTCGCCTTTTTCAAAAGAAACCTGTGGTTTACCCATTGGGTCAACCATTACAAGTCCGCTCAGAAATGGAAGCTCTGGGGCATCTTTTTCAAAAGTAACACCAGCACCGGGAATCTTAACTGTTACAGCAGATTTGCCAAGAACGTCTTTTTTGCCAATATCCACTTTGGGAACATTCACTTCAAAATCGCTGTTAAAGCCCTTTGTGGCTTTGACGGTGATTCCAACCGGGGCAGCAAAAACCTGACTGCAAAACATTGCAGATAATGCCAAGAACGTACAAAAACTTTTTCGCATTAAATCATTCCTCCTATGTAAGTTAAAATTTGTTCTTTAAGTGTAACGAAAAAAAATAAAAATGTAAACATATTGTACGCTTTTTTATTTATTTTTTTATTAAATTTGATAAATATGGCAAATTCGCTGAAATTATGTAATTGCTCAATAATTCGAGGCAAGTGCTTTGTATTTTGCTGTCATTTCGACCTAAGGGATAAATCTGCTAACCATTCATAGATCTATCCCTTAGGTGGAAAATACAGCTGATCTAGAGCATTTTGCTGAGTTTTAAAGATCTTTCGTTTTGTTTTACCATTAATTCTTCAATTTCTTCCTCTGAAAAGCGGGTAAACTTTCCTCTATTGATAAGTAATTCACCGTGCACAATTGAGAGGTCTACCTTGTCAGCTGAACAGAAGACAAGAGCTGCCAGAGGATCACTTATTGAACCGGCCTGTCTGAGACGGTTTAGTGGAAATCCAACAAGATCTGCTTCATAACCTTCTTTGAGAAAACCAATGTCATTGCGTCCCAGGACTCTTGCACCGCCTATTGTTCCCATTTTCAGGGAATCGACTGCTGAGATTACTTTTGCACCTTTCAAAACGCGCTGTAAAAGAAGGCTTTGTCTTACTTCGAGCATCATATTTGAACAATCGTTGCTTGCTGAGCCATCAACGGCGAGTCCGACTTTTACACCAGCTTTATTCATTTCAACAATTGGCGCAATTCCTGATCCGAGGCGCATATTACTTGTTGGACAATGTGCAACACCTGATTTTACGCGTCCCATTCTTTCCACTTCAGCTTCAGAAAAATGGATTGAATGTGCAAAAAATGAATTTGTGTCCATCCAGTTGTATTTTTCCATCAATTCAAATGGACGACAGCCATAAACTTTCAGGCAATAATCTTCTTCATCTTTTGTTTCTGCGAGGTGTGTATGAGTTAATAATCCTTTTGAATCGGCATACTTCTTTGATTCCATCATTAATTCAGGCGTTACAGAAAACGGTGAACACGGAGCAACGACAATTCTTACCATTCCACCATCACCAGGTTGATGGAAAGCCGATACCAGCTCATCAGTTTCTTTCAGTATAACATCTTCTTTCTGAACAACTGTATCGGGTGGAAGACCGCCATCTTTTTTTGATCTGGACATACTTCCACGGCAGAGGTGGAATCTAAGTCCGGCACGTGTTGCGGCTTCAATCTGACGTGAATATATCTGCGACTGTTCGTGCGGAACAAGATATGAATGATCGACAGATGTTGTACAACCACTTTCGAGCAATTCCAGTGCGGCAATAGTTGTCGAAAGATGAAAATCGTCCGGAGTAAAATTTGCCCAGATTGGATAAAGATTAACAAGCCATTCAAAAAGCTCCGCATTCTGAACAACGGGAAGGTTCCGAGTTAAGGTCTGATAAAAATGATGATGTGTATTAACAAGTCCGGGAATTACGATCAAGTTTTCGCCCGATACGGTTTTTGCGTTTACCGCTGATTTTGCAAGCGATTCAGCCGTTCCAACAGCAGAAATCTTTGAACCTTTTATCAAAATTGACACATTCTCTTTCAAAGGCTCATCGCCGCCACCCCAGAAATACCTTGCATTTTTTACAAATAAATCCATCTTTATTTCTCCTGTCAAATAGTTCTGTTGTAATAGTTAAGTATACTATTGTTACTTCGACTATTCCGACATTGTAAGGCAGACCATTTAGTGCTGAGCAATGTCGAAACGATCAAGTTGCAGTGCAGAATCTACAAATAAGTTATCTATATCAGCCCTTCAGGGTTTGGTAATGGCCACGGTGTAAGATTTTTCTGGAAGAAGATATTTTTCTGAAGCTTCTTTTACGTCTTCAACGGTCAGATCATTTATTATTTCTGGATATTTTGTGTAATAATCGAATCCCTGACCGAAGAATTCGTCTGTTGCCATGGCATCTGATAATGACAGAAAATCAACCAGATTTAGTGCGTATTGTCCGACAAGATATGATTTTGCGTCTTCAAATTCTTCATTGGTAAAGCCTTTTTCCCTGAACAGTCTGAGTTCTTCAATCAATCTGGATCGTGCTTTTTCAAGATTGCCTGCCGCTGTACTAATTGTTGCAAAAAAATACCCGCCGTTTGTTGCTCCGACTTGGGTTGCCCAGACTGCATAAGCAAGTGATTCACGATCGCGCAGATTAATGAAAAGCCTTGAATACATGCTTCCGGAAAGAATGCATTTGATAATTTCCATAGGTGGTGAGAAGGGACTGTTTCGCTGGAAAGTTGGGAAAAGAACCACTATTTGTGCCTGCTCGCGATTCTTCTGATGTACAATTTCAGCAGGAGTAGTTATTACTGCAGGCTTTGCTTCTTTCAGCTCAGAAGATTTTCCTGATGGAATTTCTGAGAATATCTTTAAAAGAATGTCTTTAATGTCTTCTGTGTAAAAATCGCCGACTATTGCTACAACCATGTTTGAGCCAGTGTAATATTTCTTGTAAAACTTTTTTACATCTTCAGCCTGAATCTGTTTGAGGGTTTTTGTCTGACCGAGAGGTGAATAGCCAAGTGGGCTGTCGGGGAAAACAGCTTCAAGAGCTTTGAAATATGTGAAATAAAACAAATCGTCATCTTGTTCTTTCAATGCCTCAAGAGATTTTTCTTTCTCCCGTGATACTTCATTTTCGGGGAATGAAGGAGCTGAGAGACATTCAGATAAAATCTGCATAGATGGAAGAAATTTATCTGAAATGCATTTCATTTTAAGCGTAGCGAGACTTTTTTGCGCCTTGCAAGAAACACTGGTACCCATTGATTCGAATTCTGAGGCTATTTCGTCTGCACTCTTGGCTTCTGTTCCTTTTAACAGAGTCGCTGCGGTTATATTAGCAACTCCAGCTTCATTTTTTCCTTCGCGAAGTCCGCCCGCATCAATGTTAATAGTCATCCCAACAACTGGAGACGAATGATTCGGATAAAGGACGAGTTTTAGTCCGTTCTCAAGCGTTATCATTTCAGGTTTGGAAGTTTTTACAACTGATGCTGGTTCATAGGTCACAACGTTTAAAGTGCTGTCTGTAAAATATTGTCGCGCAACCCTCTGAACATCTTCAAATTTAACTTTTTTAATCTGGGAAATATAGGCATCAGCATCTTCAAGTTTTCCGAGAATTGCATACTGACCATAGTTCTGAGCCTGAGATTCAGCTGTTTCTCTGTCAAATATTGTTGATGCAATTAACTGCTGTTTTGCTTTCTCAATTTCATCCAGTATTGATATTACGGGTTTTTTACTCTTTGAAGATTTGCTTTCATTGGGGATAATTGGATCGTTTTTGAGTTCTTCAAACATTTCAAGAACCCGTTCTTTCAATTGAAGCTTCATTGAAGGTTTACATTGCGCCGAAACATAAAATAACGAAGGGTCTTCTGATGTATAATAGACGGCTCTGAGGTCGCTTGCAAGTCCTTCAACTTCCACAAGAGTTTTGTACAATCTCGATGATCTTCCGCGTCCCATCATTATTGAAATGACATCCATGGCAAAATTATCAGGATTAGATATGCCGGGCGCATGCCAGGCCAGGTTCAGATAAACCTGCTGAATGTCTCCGGTGATTCTTGATTCACGGCGTTTTTCCTGTGGTGTTTCACCTTTTATAATTTGGTCTGGAATCGGTCCGCTTGCGATTGTTGAAGTAAGAGCCCGAACTTTTTCGATAACTTGTTCGGTTTTTACATCACCAACGACAACTATCCACATATTTCCCGGAACATAGAATTTCTTGTAGTAATTGAAAACCTTCTCACGAGTGGCGCCTTCAAGTGATTCCTTATAACCGATAACTGGATTTCGGTAAGAGTGGTTTTTATATGCACTTTTCTGAGTTTCATGGTAAATTCTTGATTCGGGATCATCGTTATCCATGCGAAGTTCTTCGAGAACGACCTGAAGTTCTTTTGTAAACTCTGTTTCGTCAAATACACTGTTAAATGCTGCATCAATCTGCAATTCAAGCAGTTTTTCAAAGTGATCTTTTGCTCCAAAGACGTGCAGGCAGGTAAAATCTGTTGCTGTAAATGCATTATTAGTAGCACCGAGCTTCTTAATTTCCTTGTCAATATCCCCTACCCCGCGGGTTTTCGTACCTTTAAAAAGAAGATGCTCAATAAAATGCGAATATCCTTCTTCTCCCTGACCTTCATTCCTTGAACCAACATGCGTCCAGACATTAATTGCTACAACAGGTGCCGATGGAAGTTCTTTGACAAAAACGTTCAAACCGTTTTCCAATACTTCTGTCCGATACCCTGAAACTGTATTAATTTCAGGTTTTGCGTTCAGACAGTTCATCGAAGACAGAACAAAAATCAAAAGTGTAATAAAAAGCATGTTTAACGAAGCCATACTATTCTCCTAAGTAATTTTTTTCACACTGTAAAAATTGAATCTAATCATAAATCCTTTCCAACCATAATATTAATAATCCACCCGAATAATTTCAAACCATCCAAAATTCAAAATCTCAATTCTCAAATCTAAATCTTGAATCCTAATCCTAAATCTCGAATCTTGAATCCGAAATCCTAAAAATCTGCGTAATCTGCGGAAAAAAAATCTTTTCATGTCTTGTCTTTTTTTGTCTTTTCTTTATTAAGTCAAAAATTCTTGCCAGCCTTGTCTAGCCTTTTCCTGTTTTTGTTTCCTGAAAATTATTTTTCATTCTTGAAATAAGGAATTCCCAGAGCTGCCGGGGCACAGATTTTTTGCTCTGCTGCACCGGAAGAAGCAATAACCATTGCAACAAGTGTGGCAATATATGGAAACATTAGAAGAAGATTAGGCGAAATTCCCTTCGACTGAAAGAAATACTGAAGAACAAATATTGCTCCAAATGTGTAAGCACCAATTATTGCCCGAAAAGGATTCCAGAAGGAAAAAATAGTCAGAGCGACTATGATCCAACCTCTTCCAGAAGTCATTCCCTCGATCCATGTGGGAAGGTAAACAAGCGAAAGATAACCACCTGCCATTCCAGCAAAGGCACCACCAATGCAGGTGCATCCTGTTCTTATTCTCTCAACATTTACACCCATGGTTTCAGATGCAAGCGGATTTTCGCCTGCAGAACGAATTTCAATACCAAGTTTTGTATAGTATAGAGTAAACCATGTTAGAAGTGCAAGAATAATTACCAGATAGAAAACCGGATCCCGGTTAAAAAAAACATTGCCAACAACTGGGATATCAGAAAGCAACGGTATGGCATAAGTTGAAAAAGCGCATTTCAGAGGTATTCCGACGTATGTTTTTCCTGCAAGGCTGCTCAGACCGAGTCCGAGCATTGTCATTGCAAGACCTGAAACAACCTGATTCGCTCTAAGTTTTACACTAATAAGAGCATGCAGAAAAGCAAGTGTCATTCCTGAAAAACATGCAGCGGCAAGACCAATCCAGGGGCTGCCCGAATACATCGCTGCTGCAAATCCCGAAATAGCACCAACCGCCATCATGCCTTCGACACCGAGATTCATAATTCCCGAACGTTCGGTTATTATGTTTCCAAGTGTGCCTATGAAAAGCGGAGTGCCAGCCACGATTGCCCTGATGACAATAGATGTGATAAATTCTATGTTTTCACCCATTTCAGACTCTCAGCTTTCTACTGAACTTCAGGTCATATTCAATAAAAACGTCTCCGGCAATAAGGAAAACCAGAATAATTGAATTGAAAACACTAACCGTTGCAGATGGCAGATTCAGAGAGGTCTGAATAACATCACCGCCAACAAGAATTCCACCAAAAAAAACGGATGCTGGAATGACCATCAGCGGGTTAAGCCTTGCTAACCAGGCAACAATTATTGCGGTAAAGCCAAATCCTGAAGATATTGTCCATGGATATGTTAAATGCTGATGTATGCCCGAAATTTCACCCGTTCCAGCAATGCCTGATAATCCGCCGCTGATAAGCATTACCATAAAAACGACCCTGGATGAATTCATTCCTGAATACCTTGCTGCATTTGGATTATCGCCGCTTACTTTTATTTCAAAACCCGAAGTAGTATAATTAAGTAAAAACCATGCTGCGGCAGAAAGAATAACGCCGAAAATAAGAGTATAGTAATGAATTCTCGAATAACCATAAAGTGGAAGCACAGCAACAGTCGGGAAATCGTCTGAAACTGGAAAACCCATTTGAGAAGATCCTTTTAAAGGACCATATATCAGGTATTGTACAAGTTCAATGGCAATATAATTCAGCATGAGAGATGATATTACCTCGTTGACTTTCCATTTTACGTATAAAAAAGCCGGAATTAATCCCCATATGGCACCTGCAGCAAACCCTGAAAGATACAGAGCTGGAAATACAAGCCAGCCAGGCAACTTTTCTGAGATAAAAAGTGCAACGAAGCATGTCGCTGTTGATCCCATCAAAAGTTGACCTTCGGCGCCAATATTGTAAAACCTGCTTTTGAATGCAATTGAAAGCCCAACAGCACACAGAATCAATGGAATTGATTTTGTAATTGTTTCTTCTATTCCCATTCTGCTGCCGAAAGAGCCCTTGAGAATCTTTTCGAATGCCGAAAAAGGTGAAATTCCCTTTAGCCAGAAAAGTCCTGCAATAAGGATTGTCGCCAGAACAAGTGCCGTAAGCTCAATCATCGCTGTGCGGAATATTGATATTGATTTTCTTTTTTGAAGTTCAACTGCGAATCCAAGCATTTTTGTCTAATCAAGCTCCTGTCATGATTTGACCAATTTCAGCAACGGAAGTTTCAGAAGTTTTTAGGATTTTTTTGAACTCTCCACGATAGATAACTGCAACTCGATCTGCAATCTGAAACAATTCTTCGAGATCTTCTGAAACCAGCAGAATTGCCCTGCCTTTTTCGCGATGTTTGAGGAATTCGTTTCTGATGTAATTCGAAGCTCCAATATCAACGCCATAAGTCGGATGAACAGCCAGAAGCAATTGGGGATCTTCTTTAAGCTCTCTGCCAACAATGAATTTCTGAACATTTCCGCCTGACAGGTTTTTTATGGAAACATCAGTTGAAGATGCTGCAACATTGTAATCTGATACAATTGATTCAGCATGTTTTCTGATATTGCTGTTTTTCAGAAAGCCAAACCATGAATTATCTTTCTTGAAGTATTTGTTCAAGACAGCGTTTTCATTAAGTGTTAAATTCCCTGAAACACCATATCGAAATCTGTCTTCCGGAATATGTGCAATACCTTTTTGATAAATGGCTCTGGGAGAAAAATCAGTGATTCTTTTTCCTGAAAAAAAGACTTCACCGCTCTGAATTTTACGTAAACCAGTTAAAGCTTGTACAAGCTCTTTCTGCCCGTTCCCTGATACGCCTGCAATTCCAAGTATTTCACCTTTTAGAATTGCAAAAGAAATGTTTTTTACTGCTGGTAAAGACATGTCACTTTGAACATTAAGATTTTGTACATCAAAAAGAATTTCACCTGAAGATGCAGTATTTTTCGATGCTGGAAACTCTATATCCTGACCTACCATCAATTTTGCTAAAGTACTCTTATCGACGTTGGTGTTATCAAGTTCACCTGTTTTCTTTCCCTGTCTCATAACTACAAAACGGTTTGCACAAGAAATTATTTCATCGAGTTTGTGTGTTATCAATATTATTGAATGTCCATCAGAAGCCATCTTTTTTACTATGGAAATAAGTTCTGAAGCTTCGGTGGGTGTTAAGACAGAGGTTGGTTCATCAAGAATAATTACCTCAGCACCCGTAAGAAGCGTTTTGATAATTTCAACGCGCTGCTGTTCACCTGCTGAAAGCTGCCAGATATATGCATCAGGATTAATTTTTAGTCCGAATGTTTCAGCAAGTTTTTCAATTCTTTTTCTGATACCAGATGCAGGGAAAAAAAATGATGATTGTGGATCAATAAGCGCAAGATTTTCTGCTACAGTATGATTCGGAATTAACATGAAATGCTGATGGACCATTCCGATTCGGGCTTTTATTGCGTCTCGCGAAGACGAAAAGAAAACATTTTTTCCGTCAATTTTTATTTCGCCTGAATCCGGGGTAATCAACCCATACAGAATGTTCATCAAAGTGGACTTTCCGGCTCCGTTTTCGCCCAGAAGTCCGAGAATCTCGCCACTTTTTATCGTCAGAGAAACATTGTCACTCGCAAGAATTCCCGGAAAACTCCTGCAAATATTGATCATTTCAAGTTTCTGTATCATGTTAAACTTCCATCAAAGCATCATAATTCAAGTATTTTTGACACTGCAGCAACGTTGCTGAAGAAAAAATATATCTCACGCAGAGACGCTCGTGTTTCTTTATATCTGTTCAGCAATATAGCTACAGTCTCGTATTTTTTTATTTTGGAATTGTTCCTTCAATGTTTTCGGCGAACCAGTCCATTGTCCAGAGTGTCTGATGTGATGCGCGTTCGCCTGACTTCAGTCTTTCAGCGCCGGTCTGGTCTTTTACAGGTCCGGTAAATGGTTCAAAGATGACTGTCGGCTCGGACATCTGCTCAATTCTTTTCAAAATAAGGTCATAAAGATTTATCTTGCCGATAATACTGTCGGTAAGTTCGATTTTCTTGAAAGTATCGACAAATTTCGGGTTCATGACTTCTTTTCCGTCTCCGCTTACAAGAACGGACTTTTCTTTGTACAACCACCAGTAATCTTCAGATTTCCATGTTTTGAGATAAATCTTGGAAAGAATATCTGAATACATCGGCTCCCAATCAACAAGTTGGCCTGAAACACACGACGTTTCTCCAAAGTTTTGCATCGGGCTGTAGTGGGCAAATGTGTAAACAGGCTTCCCTTTTTTTGTATACTCTTCACCGACTTGAATTACCGCTGGTGAGTCTTCTGTGAACGCAAGTGCATCACAACCTTCTCCGATTAAAGATTCTGCTGCTTCTTTTGCTTTTCCGGGATCATACCATGAAAATAGCCATTTTACCTTCACTTTAGCTTTTGGATTAATTTCTTTTATTCCAAGTGCGAAGGCATTTATGTGTCTAATAACTTCTGGAATTGGCTGTGCTGCAATATATCCAATTTTGTCAGATTTTGTAAGTGCACCGGCCATAAGCCCGTTAATATAATAAGCCTGGTACAATTCTGCGAAATAGGTACCAAGATTTGTGTCGCGCTTATAACCTGCACAGTGCAGGAAAATCTTATCAGTAAACTGCTTGGCAGCTTTGGCTGTATCGTTCATGTATCCATAACTGGTAGTAAAAACTACGTCGCAGTTTTCTTCACGAATCAGTCGATTGATTACACGCAGGCAATCGCCTTCAGGAATTGATTCTACGAACATGGTTGTAAGCCATGGGTATTTTTTCTCAAGTTGTTTTCTTGCTGCATCATGAGCATTGCTCCAGCCATAATCACCAACCGGCCCAACATAAATAAAACCGGCTTTCAACTTCTTTTCCTGCTCTGCAGAAATCATACTGGAAAAAGATATCAGGAGTATTACTGCTACCAGAAGTGTAAGAAAATATTTTTTGCTCATTTTTTTCCTCAAGATCAATATACTTTTATATAATCCAAAACGTCGTAAAGCAATCTACAAAACGTGGTATCATCAAATTTGGAAATGCAGGCGAGACGCCCGCATTTCCATTAAATAGTATTACTTCTTTTCTACCGGCTTTCCATCTTTATCAATCAGGATTACATCGCCGAAATTAAGTTCATTAAGACCTTTTTCAATCTTTTTATAATCACCGACCAGAAGGAAGAATGATTTTTCAGGAACAGCCCATTTTGATGCAGATTCCTTAACCTTATCAAGACTCATATTTTTATAAACTTTGTATTCCCTGTTGTATTCATCCAGAGGAAGAGAAAGGTTAACGAGTTCAGAATATTTTCCAACAAGTGAAGAAAGAGTTTCAAATCCCTGAGAGAAGCTTTTCAAGCGTTTATCTCTTGAAAGATTGAATTCTTCATCGGAAATTGCTTTTTTTCCGGCAATTCCTTCAAGTTCTGAAATAAATTCAATAAGGGCTTCCTTTGTTTTGTCGCCCTGCATTAAACCGTTGGCGTTCCAGAAACCTGTTACTTTTCCATTGTACATTCCTGACCTGACTCTGTAAGTAAAGCCTTTGTTTTCGCGGAGATTCAGTGTAAGTCTGTTGCAGAAACCACCGCTTCCCCAGATCGAATCGACCATAGTCAGAGGATAATAATCAGCATCAAAGCGGTCTGGTCCTGGAAGAATCTGTGCGACATGCGTTTGTGCAGCGTCCTGCTTATCGACTACATAAATCTTTTTGAATTCGAATGGTTTTGGTTGGGGGAAATCAATCTTTGAAATATTTCCGGCATTCCAATCGGCGAAATATTTTTCTGCAATTTTCGTTGCTTCATCAAGAGAAACTTGTCCGGCAAAAATAAGTGTTGATGAACTTGCAACCCAGAATTTCTTATGGAATTCACTCAGCTCTTCGCGCTTAATTCCCTTAAGAGTGTCGAGAAAACCTGCAATTGGGTGTCCATAAGGATGTTCTTTTCCGAAGATCATGACAGAAGTCAATCTGGCAGAAAGTCCAGGTGGATCATTTTCCTGCTGGGCTATCGAATCTGTGATCAACTTTCTCTCTCTTTCGATTTCTTCATCAAGAAAGGCCGGATTCTTAACGATGTCAGAAACTATTTCCAGGGCTGGTTCAAGGTTCCTTTTAAGAATTTCAAAAGAGACATAAGCGTTTTCACGGGCGCAGGCAACATCAAGTGAAGTTCCGAGATTTGAGAATTGCTCGTCTAGTAGAATTGCGCTTCTTGCTGGTGAACCCTTCTTCATGACTGAAGATACAAGGTTTGCCAGTCCGGATTTTTCTATTGATTCCATAACACTTCCTGCTCTCGAAGAGAGAACAACTGCTACTTTTGGAAGTTCATTTCTTTCTATTACAACAACTTCAAGTCCATTTGCAAGAATTGCTCTCTTAGGAACAGGAGCTTCAAAATCTTTGTCATTGCCAAGTTCAGGTGCTTTGGCGCGGTCAAATTCTTCTTTTGCAGGTCTTCCGGATGATTCAGGCAGGAACCTGATAACAAGTCTGCGATTGGTGTTAAGATGTTTTTCAGTGGCTTTCTTAACATCTTCTGGTGTCATATTCTGATAGCGGAGAAAATCTTCCTTGAATTTATCAGGGTTTCCGAAGTAGACATTGTATCTATTCAAAAGATCTGATTTTCCACCAAAACCGCCAATTCTTTCAAGATTGGAGATAAAAGAGAACTCCATTTTGGTAAGAATTCTGTCCAATTCTTCTTTTGAAGGTTCATTGGAAGCCAGTTCCGCAATTATTCGCGAGATTTCTTTTTCTACTTCACGATAATCAGCGTCTTTTCTCAAAAGTGCATCTACCAGGAAATACCCTGCGATTTCTGTGCCGTTCTGGTATGCTCCAATTGATGAACAAAGCTGTTTTTCATAAACCAGTGATTTGACGAGCCTTGATGAAAGTCCATCTGATAAAATAAGCCCTGCAACATCAAGTTCAGCATCATCTTTATCAAAATAAGCCGGAGTTGGCCAGGCCATTATTATTCTTGTCTGCGGAACACGGTCGTTGACTTCAACTATTTTTTCCTCAGAAAGGAAAGGAATATTCTTTTTGGGTCTGGCGAGTGCTGGTCCGGGTTGGAGTGAACCGTAATATTTCGCAATAAGCTTTTTTGCTTCTTCAGGGTTAAAATCACCGGCAAGAACCAGTGATAGATTATTTGGTGTGTAATAAGTCTTGAAAAAATCTTTTACATCTTCAAGAGAGGCATTTTTTAAATCTTCATGCGAGCCTATAACAGGCCATGAATAAGGATGGGATGGTGGAAAAAGATTTTCAGGAAGTATTTCTCTCAGCCGACCATAAGGAGCATTGTCAATTCCCATGCGTCTTTCATTCCGGACCACATCTCTCTGATTGTCTAACTTTTTTTGATCAAGATCTTCAATCAGTGTTGCAAGTCGATCTGATTCAAGCCACAAAAGGTATTCCAGGTTTCCGGATGGAACTGTTGCAAAATAATTGGTACGATCATTTCCAGTTGTACCGTTTACTCCGCCCTCTCTAAGGTTTGCTCCGGCTTTTTCAACGTAAGTGAAATATTCACCAGGAGCATTTTTGGAACCTTGAAACATGATATGTTCAAAAACATGAGCAAATCCAGTTTTACCAGGTTTTTCATTCATAGAACCAACGTGGAACCATTGATTAACATGAACGATTGGAAGTTTTCGGTCGATATGCAGAATGACCTGAACACCGTTTGGAAGAGAATATTTCTCAAACTGAACTGCAGGAAGGCTGTCAGCCTTTGACTTTGCAGTAATCGTATCTGCGGCAAAGCACGTAGAAATACAGACGGAGAAAAGCATAAGAATAATAAATTTAAAACGGGTTTTGTTGTTTTGAATCATAATTATCCCTTTGATTAATTTTTTTGATATATTAACGTTTCAGATTTTCTTTAGCAATTGTTTTTATAAAATATTATCTTTGAATGAAATTTCTGGTATTATCTCAGCGAGGAAATTGAGTAAGCCATGGATTTTAGAAACAGGTGAAAAATTGATTAAATCTGACAGGATGGAAAATATGAGTGAAGCAAAATTGAATCTTGGACTAATTCCACCGGCGGAAATTGATTCAGCTCATCAACTTTTGATGAAACTTACCCGAGAACTAGACAGAGCAATGCTTGGCAGACCAGTTCTGCATCGGTTGGTAATTATCGGAATTCTCAGCCGCGGTCATATTTTATTCGAAGGTGTTCCGGGAGTTGGAAAAACAGCACTGATCAAAATTCTCTGCCAACTTTTTCAGCTTCAGGGAAGCAGAATTCAGTTTACACCAGATTTGATGCCAGGCGATATTCTTGGAACGCATATCCTTCAGGAAAAATCTGATGGCACGAGGGAAATGGTTTTTCAATCCGGGCCAATTTTTTCAAATCTGATTCTGGCAGACGAAATTAACCGTGCATCACCTAAAACGCAGTCTGCTTTACTCGAAGCCATGCAGGAAAGATGTGTTACCCTGATTGGTAAAACCAGACAGTTACCGATTCCATTTTTTGTTCTTGCTTCACAAAACCCAATCGAAATGGAGGGAACTTATCCATTGCCGGAAGCTCAGCTCGACAGATTCATGTTCAAATTACAAGTTGGCACAGCAGACGCAAAAGTTCTTGAGCAGATAATTTCAGAAAGAAGACGCGGCGACACTCCCACACCTGAATTCAGGCTCTCTGCCGATGAACTGAAACAACTTTTTGAAATCCACGAAAGAATTTTTCTTCCAAAACCAGTCGCTTCATACATTTCCAGAATTGTTTCAGCAACTCACCCATCAGATAAACATTCGACCGAAGGTGTCAAGAGAAATGTTTCACACGGTGCATCGCCACGTGCTGCAATAGCAATTGCTGAAGCAGCAAGGGCAGAAGCTCTATTTAATCAAAGGGCCACAGTTGGATTTGAAGATGTGAATTTTGTCTGCTCACATGTTCTTAATCACAGAATAATTCTGAATTATCAGGCAAAGTTTGATGGAATTGACACAAACAAAGTTATCTCGGAAATCCTGAAAAAATACGAACCGGGAAATCTTGACCTTCCAGACGAGATAACTCTTTCAAAATAATATAATTTTAAGTGCCTTATTATTTAAATTGGAATATTTCGATCGGTTCTTTAATTTGTCCTGCTCCATCAGCATATCCGTAGCCTATTCCAGTTATCTGACCATCAATGGTTTTTTTAAGAGATTGATTCTCTTTGTGTTTTTCAAGGAATCTATCGATAATTGTCTGGTCTGTTTGCGCAAGGAGTGTCAGATGGGGGTTGAAAAGTTTGAAAACATTCGGACTTCCATATTTTGATATGTATTCAACTTTTTCAGGGTCATCTTTTGCCCAGTCGGGAACTACCTGACTTGGCAATCTTAGAGAGGAAAGTTCTTTTACAATTTCGTCTGACAATTTCTGCAGATTGCTGTTTCTCTCAAGGTTAATAAAAAGCCAGTTATTTGAAGTTTTTGAGATTCCGAGTGATTTTACATCAAAACTTCTGACATTCTGTGCGAAAGAAGCTACAAAAGTTTTAATTTGGCTGAGTTTATCAGGTGAATAACTTGTCATATACAATGTACAATGAATCTGATAACCTTTTGCAGAGAAGGTTTCGATTTTTTCTTCCTGCATGAGGATTCGACCAGCTTCTTCAACCTGTTGAATAATCGGAGCAGAGACAGTTGCAAAAACATTGACTTTGATTTTTTCTTCGGAGTAGCCGATTGTGCATTTTAGCAGAATTAAAACCAACACCAGAAATAGACCGACCCAGATTTTTTCTTTGATCATAAATTAACCCCTTCTATTGATTTTATAATTTTTGTGCAAATTTTAACAACTCTGAAATTATTTATTATTTTTTCTTTACTCATTTGTAAAACAAGTAAATGGTAGCATCTGTTTGGCTTTTCGTAAAGATTTTTTTCGATCGGGTTTGAATTTAGAGGTGTTTTTCGTAAAAAATTTAAAATTGAGACTTGCGAACAAGCTCTAAATATGATAAAAAGTCTTCCATCACAAAAATATTCAGGAGGTTTACCGTGAATAAGCAGGAATTATTAAAGTCAGTTGCAAAAAAGGCCGAGATTACAAATCTTGAGTCTGAGTCTGTGTTGAAAGCTTTTGTTGAAGCAGTAAAAGACACCCTCAAGAAAAACGACAAAGTTCAGTTGGTTGGCTTTGGTTCTTTCTATTCAGTAAAAAGAGCTGCAAGAAAAGGCGTTAATCCAAAAACCAAACAGCCCATTAATATCCCGGCAAAAAAAGTTGCAAAGTTCTCGCCAGGAAAAGAATTGCGCGAACTCGTCAACAAGGGAAAATAGCATTCACTGAATTTAAACCCTGATAAAGCAACTGGCAGAAAAAGACTTTTCTGCCAGTTGCTTTTCCTCATATAGTTATATTTATTCAAATCAAAAAATACGAATGAACGAATTCAATTTCAGGTCTGATTCTCTTCTCAAAACTGGCATGATACTTCAGGGGCATGTCTGCGCGATATTTCAGAATTCATTTGATGCTGCTATGGAAAATGGATTCCTGTTGCATTTTACAACTCACACAGACAGAATGCATCCTTTGAGCGTTAGGTTATCTTGTTTGCCGGAATTAATACACAAGGGCAGCAGAGTTCAATTTTCAGGGAATTTCCTGACCCTTTCATCTGATAGAAATTATATTGCTGAAATTTTAAATCCAGACAGAAGAAAAAATTTCACTGATATTTTCAGATATACACTAGCAAAAGAATTTATTGCTATTTCCGAATTGCCTGATCATTCTGAAACTTTTAATTTTCAGAAGACTTCTGAAGTTCTAGCCAGGTATATACGCTGTTTTGGAAAACATTCTGAAATATGTGAATCAATATTTTCAGATAAACAAAGTGTATTTTCTGAGTATATTGCCGATATCTCCAAAAAGATTCAAAATAAATCTACTGTTAACTTGATGGAATATATGGCACATTTTGGCTCGGGTGAAGGTCTAACGCCAGCATGGGATGATTTTTGCGTTGGAATAATGCTGGTTGACTTTCGAATGAAAAACAAGCTGATTTGCCTAAGCAATAATTTTTTTGAAATTCTGAGAAGAAAAACCACTGAAGTCTCCTATTGGCAGGTCATATTTGCCCATTCGGGGAAATCTTCTCTAATATTTGAGAAACTTGCAGACATGATTGTTTCAGGTTTTCTTCAAAAGAAAGAAATACTTTCAGCTTTGAACACCGGACACACATCTGGTACAGATATTTTATCTGGAATGTACCTCCGATTATCCGGAACCTGAATGAGTCACTTTTAAAATATTTGTAAAATTACATCACAATGCTTGTGAAATTTTTCCTTTTCTGGTATAATATTTTTATAAGAAATTAACAATAAACTTAAATTCGTCGAATTATCTGGTTCTGGAGGGAAATATGACTGCGAAGTGTAATTGTGGCAATGCATCTGCAGAAAATCAGTTCCGTGACCCAATCGTCTCTGAAGTTCTGACAAGGTTTTCTGCTGGCAAGAGAGAGTATCTGATTCCGATACTTCAGGCAACTCAGGAAAGATTGACTTATCTTTCCCGTGATTCCATGATACAAATTGCACAACACGTTGGAATTCCGGCAAGTAAAGTTTTCGGAGTAGCGACTTTTTACAATCAGTTTAAGCTCACTCCACCTGGAAAACACATCATTCAGGTTTGCCGCGGAACAGCCTGTCACGTTCGTGGTTCAGACCAGATCCTTCGTGCCTTCGAATCAGAGCTGTCAGTAAAAGCCGGGCAAACAACGAAAGATAATCTTTTTTCTCTGGATGTAGTTGCATGTCTGGGAAGCTGTTCTATTGCTCCGGTAATTACCATTGATGGTGTATTTCACGGCAGGCTTATCACCAAAGACGTTCCACGGATTCTGAAAGAGTTTTCTGCCACCTGTGGCCTTTCTGAAAAGAATTCTGAGGCGGTAATTAAGGAGGCAAAGTAATGGATAGCATTCAAAAAATTAAAATTGATGAACTGATTTCTGGAAAGATCAGCGAATATCATAAAAATAATCTTTTCAGCGGTCAGACAAACCCAAGAATCTTTGTGGGAATGGGAACATGTGGTCTAGCCTCGGGCGGTCAGAAAATCTGGGACAGGCTTCAGGAAAGATTGAAAAAAGGTGATTTTACTGCTGAAATAAAGAAAACAGGTTGCATTGGCTATTGTCAATGTGAAGTTATGGTAGATGTGAAGCTACCGGGAAAACCGCGCATTTCTTTTAAGAATGTAGACCTCAAAGCAATTGATTCGATAATTGATAATTATATTAAAAATGGCAAAATACCTGAAGATATCGTGCTTGGAATTTCGGAATCGTATCCAGATGCACAGACTTTTGATATTCCAGATGAAATGTCAAAGGTTCCGCTTTTTAAAGATCTGCCATTTTTTAAGAAGCAGAAACGCATTGTATTGAAAAATTGCGGAAACATTGATCCGGATTCGATTGATGAGTATCTTGCAAAAGGTGGCTACAAGGGTCTGGCAAAATCTCTGAAAATGACTTCAAGGGAAGTTGTTGATGAAATTCTTGTCTCGGGTCTTCGCGGTCGTGGCGGCGGCGGATTTCCGACTGGAAAAAAATGGGAATTTGCATTGAATCAGAAAAACCCTCAGAAATATATTATAATGAACGCTGATGAAGGTGATCCGGGCGCATTCATGGACAGATCTGTCCTGGAAGGTGATCCGCATCGGGCAATTGAGGGAATGATGATAGGCGGCTATGCTATTGGAGCCAATCACGGCTATATTTACTGCCGCGCAGAGTATCCGCTTGCCATAGAAAGACTTAACAGAGCCATCGCTCAGGCTCGGGAATATGGAATTATCGGAAAGAATGTTCTTGGTTCTGATTTTAATTTTGACATTACAATAAAAATGGGCGCCGGAGCTTTTGTCTGCGGTGAAGAGACTGCTTTGATCGCCAGCATCGAAGGAAAACGCGGAATGCCACGTCCAAGGCCTCCGTTTCCTGCAGTATCAGGCGTTTTCGGAAAACCGACCGTTATCAACAATGTCGAAACGTTTGCAAATGTTGCTGAAATAATGATTGAAGGCGGAAAGTGGTTCGCTTCAATTGGAACCGCAAAATCCAAGGGAACCAAAGTATTTGCTCTGACAGGGAAAGTGGTTCTTTCCGGTTTGATCGAGGTTCCGATGGGAATCACACTTCGTGAAATTATTTTCGATGTCGGCGGTGGAATACTTAACGACAGAAAGTTCAAAGCCGCTCAGATAGGCGGACCTTCCGGCGGATGCCTTCCAGCCATATTGCTTGAAACTCCGATTGATTATGATTCTCTTATTGAAGCTGGTGCAATGATGGGTTCCGGTGGACTTGTAGTTCTTGACGATCAGACATGTATGGTCGATGTGGCAAGATTTTTCATCAATTTTACCAGAACCGAATCATGCGGCAAGTGCATTCCATGCAGAGAAGGAATTACAAGACTTCAGGAAATGCTTGACACTTTCATTCAATCTGCTGAATCTGAAAAGGGAAGCATGACTCTCGAAAGATTTAAATCCGCGATAGAACTGAAGAAAACATGCGAGCTCATAAGAGATACCGCTGCATGCGGACTTGGGCAAACTGCTCCAAATCCTATTCTATCAACACTCAGATACTTCAAGGACGAATACGAAGCGCATATTTATGACAGAAAATGTCCAGCTGGAAAATGTAAGTCACTGCTGACATTTAAAATTAATCCGGAAAACTGCAAAGGTTGTTCGATCTGCAAAAAGAAGTGTCCGAATGATGCTATTGTCGGTGAACTCAAACATGCGCATTACATTATAAAAGACAAGTGTGTTAAATGTGGTGTCTGCAATGATGTTTGCCCCTTCAAAGCGGTTTATTTCGAGTAAAGGAGTTCTATAATGCTGAATGTTACTATTAATGATAAAAAATATGAATTCGATAACGGTCTGACAATTCTGGAAGCATGTCAGAAGGCTGGAATTGATGTTCCGACTCTCTGCCACCTGAAAGGCCTTCAACCCTCTGGAAGCTGCAGAATCTGCGTTGTTGAAGTTGAAAAAACACGCGGGCTCATTCCATCCTGCTCTTATCCATTGTCTGATGGAATGGTTATCAGGACAAACACTGAACGTATCAGAGAAGCAAGGAAGATGATCGTTGAACTCCTGATTGCAAACCATCCGCAAGATTGTCTTACATGCAATAAAAATCTTACATGCGAGCTGCAGAAGCTTTCAATGCAGCTGAACATTGAACCTAAACCGCAATATAAGCTGAAACGCCACTATCATACTGATGCAACTTCACCTTCGCTTGTGCGCGATCCGAACAAGTGCATCATTTGTGGAAGATGCGTCCGCGTATGCGAAGAAATTCAGGGAATCGGCGCCATTGACTTTACAAAACGCGGATTCGAAACCATGATTCTTCCAGCGTTTAATGAAGACCTTGCCAACACAACATGCGTAAATTGCGGACAATGCATAAAAGTTTGTCCGACAGGCGCTCTTTCAGAAAATTATTCCATCAAGGAAGTTGTTGATGTTCTTAGTGATCCTGAAAAAGTCGTCGTTGCACAGGTTGCACCGGCTATAAGAGTTGCACTCGGTGAACTATTCGGACTGGACGCCGAAAATGTTGCCGGAAAGCTTGTTGATGGTCTCAGGCAAATCGGTTTTGATTATGTGTTTGATACAAATTTTGCTGCTGATTTAACGATTATGGAAGAAGGAAGCGAACTTGTTGCTAGAGTTAAGAACAATGGCGTTCTTCCAATGATAACTTCATGTAGCCCAGGCTGGATAAAGTTCATTGAGCATTTTTTCCCGCAATTTCTTCCAAATCTTTCTACCTGTAAATCACCGCAACAGATGCAGGGCGCAATGATAAAAAGTTTCTGGGCAAAGAAAATCGGAGTTGATCCAAAGAAGGTTCATGTTGTTTCGATTATGCCATGCACAGCCAAAAAGTTCGAAGCTCAGCGTCCTGAAATGGAAGTGGACGGCTTGCGCGATGTTGATACAGTATTGACTACAAGAGAGTGCGCAAGATTGTTTACTTCTTTTGATCTTGATCTCAAACTTTGCAAAGATCGGCCATTTGATAATCCGCTTGGCGATTCAACCGGAGCGGGTGCAATTTTTGCAGCCACCGGCGGTGTATGCGAAGCAGCTTTGAGAACCGCTTATCACCTTATTACCGGAAATGAACTCGAAAACGTTGATATCGAATCAGTTAGAGGGTTCGAGGGAATCAAGGAAGCGGTGATTCCGGTCGGAGACCTTAAAGTTAAGATTGCCATTGCATCTGGTCTGAAAAACGCAAGAATTCTGCTTGAAAAGGTAGCAGCAAAAGAAGCCGATTATCATTTCATAGAAATCATGGCCTGTCCAGGAGGATGTCTCAATGGCGGCGGACAACCGGTTCTTTCGGACCCTGAAGCCTTGAAGAAACGTCTGGCAAAAATTTATGGAATTGATAAAAAATCAACTTTCAGGCGTTCTCATGAGAATCCTTCCATTCAGAGCATTTACAAAGAATTCCTGAAAGCTCCGAATTCAGAGGTATCACATAAATATCTTCATACTCATTACAATGTTCGCAAGGAAAATGCATAAGATATGGGTGTTGTAAAAGGGGTCAGCGGAAGGTGTAAAAGATGTTACACCTGTGTTCGGAACTGCCCGGTCAAGGCGATATGTGTCGAAGCCGGAGAAGCAAAGGTTCTGGAAGATTTCTGCGTATCGTGTGGAACCTGCGTTCGTGTGTGCAATCAGAAGGCAAAGGAAGTTGAGGATTCAACTTCTGCTGTTATGAACAGACTTGCTGTTGAGCAAACTTCATTTGCACTGATTGCACCGAGTTTCCCGGCCAGTTTTTATGAATCTACTCCAAAACAGGTTGTAGAATCTTTCAGATTGCTTGGTTTTACAAACGTTGTTGAAGTTGCCTACGGTGCTGAACTTATAGGACGTGAATCCAAGCGCCTTCTTGCTGATCCGGCAATAAAAAAGCCAATTATTACAAGCCCCTGCCCTGTTGTTGTTGGTCTTATAGAAAAACATTTTCCTGAGCTGATAGAACATCTGGCACCTGTGGTATCGCCTGTTTTAGCACTGGCACGCTATCTTCGAAGTCTGCCTGGATATAAAGATGCATATATGGTTTTTGTAGGACCCTGTATTGCAAAAAAAGCTGAAATTCGTGATCCGGAGGTTGTCGGATTAGTTAATCACGTTCTTACATTTCGTGAAGTGAAAAAGCTTTATAAAGATAAAGGTATTGTTTCTTCCCAATTGCCCGGAACTCCTTTTGATCCTCCTTATCCTGGGGAAGGTCGGGTTTTTCCTCTTATGGGCGGAATTCTGAAAACCGGAAATATAGGCACTGATATTCTTGATCCAAGGATCGCCATTATTGAAGGTTATCATGAAACAATGGAATTTCTTCGAAATTTCAAGGTTTCAATTCCGAAGCAGGAGATAATTGACATTCTATATTGCCGTGGATGTATTGATGGAGTTGAAATCGATTCTCCCCTTCCCTTCCTGGAAAAAAGAAAGCGCATCATCGATCTCGTCGGAGAAAGCAGACATCTCAATCCTTCTTCTCTTCCTGAAGTTGATCTGCACAGAAAATTCCATGACAAAAGGCGCAAGGTTGCTGAGCCAATTGAAGAAGAAATAATTGAAGTAATGCAATTATTCGGAAAATTTTCACCTGAAGATGAACTGAATTGCGGTGCCTGCGGATATCCTACCTGTCGCGAAAAAGCGAGAGCCGTTCTGAATGGCTTTGCTGAACCGGAAATGTGCCTTCCGGAAATAATCAAGCAACTTGAAAAATCTGTAGGAGAGCTGAGAATATCACACGATGAGTTAAAAAAAGCTCAGGATGAGCTTGTTCAAAGTGAAAAACTTGCATCACTTGGACAGCTTTCTGCTGGCGTAGCACATGAACTTAATAACCCGCTGGGTGGTATTCTTTTATTCTCAAACCTCCTTCTGGAGCGTTTACGCGAACAGCAGAAAGAAGGCGGTGTTCCTGAGGAAATTGAAGTTATTGTCAAAGAAGCTACACGCTGCAGAAACATTGTCAGAGGACTTCTGAATTTTGCCCGTCAAAGCAAGCTTCAAAAGTCAAAAATTGCAGTTGAAGAACTTTTATCGGAAATTCTCGAAATTGAAAAACGTTCTGCTCCAAATAATATAATTTTTGTGACTCACTTTGATAAATCTCTTCCGCGTCTTATGCTTGATCCGGTGCAGGTCAGGCAGGCTTTTACAAATATAATTCACAACGCAGTTGAAGCAATGCCTGATGGTGGAACTTTAAGCGTTACAACCAGGTATATCAGTGCTTCTCAGCAGGCTGAAATAAATTTTGCAGACACTGGAACAGGGATTTCAGAAGAATTTCTGACAAAACTCTTTACACCATTTTTCACCACAAAGGGTATTGGAAAAGGAACAGGGCTCGGGCTCGCAATTTCTTATGGTATAATTAAAATGCATCGTGGCGGAATTACAGTTCAGAGTGCGGTATCAAAAGGTACGACTTTTACTGTTCTTCTTCCGGCTGAACAAGAGTTTGAAGACAATCTGCTCGATAGTTTTGCGAAAAATACAATGTTCAGAGGCGTAAGGTAAGAGGAAAATAAGCCTTTTATGGATGAAATGAAGAAAATATTGGTTGTAGATGATGATTCGGATTTTCTGAAAATTACCGAAGAGATACTTGTCGGTGCAGGTTTTTTGCCTGTATGCGTTATAAATACAGAAGATGCTTTGAAAAAGATTTCAGAAGATAAGTTTGATCTTATTATTCTTGACATGATGATGAATTCAATAACAGAAGGATTTGACTTTGCATCAAGATTAAAAAATGATGAAAAGACTGCCGAAATTCCAATAATACTTGTTTCTTCAATGACTGAAAGTCCTCATTTTCCTGAGAAATTTCATCAGTTATTCAGAAAATCGTGGCCTGTTTCTGCTTCCCTTGAAAAACCATTTTCAGCAAAAGTTCTGATAAACAGAATAAATGACTTTATTAAATAATTAAAATGGAGAAATTTATGTCCAGAAAAATTTTAATTGTAGATGATGACCTGGATTTTTCATCAATTCACAAAGAAATCCTTGAAAAAGACGGATTCACTGTAACTGCAAAGTACACCTCTGCAGATGCTCTTGAATCATTGAAAAATGGTTCAGAAAAACCAGATTTAATAGTCTGCGACCTGATGATGGAAAAAGACGACTCTGGATTTACTTTCTGTCATAATGTTAAGAAAACACCCCATCTGGCCAGGACTCCAATTCTTATGCTCACTGGCGTAAATAGGGCTAAAAATCTTCCATTCGATCTGAAGAGCAATTCTGCGCGCGAGTGGATAAAAGCAGATGATTTTGCTGAGAAGCCCATTAGAGCTGAAGATTTCCTTGCCAAAATTCACAGATTACTTGGGGAGCCTTCGAATAAACATGATTGACAGGAAAAATCCAGACAGAATTCTTGTTGCTGATGACGAAATGTCAATCAGAGTTGGGTGCGAAAAAATTCTTACTTCACTTGGTTTCGAAGTTGTCACAGTAGAAAATGGTCTTAAAGCACTTGAAGCTTTCGAGAAAAAGCCAACTGATATCGTTTTTCTCGACCTCATGATGCCTGGGCTGGATGGTCTCAGCGTTATTCCTGAACTTAAAAAACGTGATCCGGATGTTGTTATCGTTATGATAACTGGTTATGCATCATTTGAAACAGCAGTGAAAGCTATTCAGACCGGGGCTTATGATTATGTTCCAAAGCCATTCACACCCTCTGAATTAAAGATTGTTACCGGACGTGCTCTTGAAAAACGAAATCTTCTCAAACACACAAGGAATCTTCAATTAGAACGGGAACGTTCTCTGAAAGATCTTGCTGACGAGCAAAGCCGCACAAAAACCATCGTCAATGCAATGGGCGACCCGATGATGGTTGTAAACAGAAATCTTGATCTTATGCTTTTTAATCCGGCTGCCAGATTTTTTCTGAAAGATGAAGTTGACCCTTCAGGAAAACCTCTGAATGAAGTTCTGATACTTCCCTCAATAAATGAGGAATTGAATAAGATAATTCAGACTTTTTCAGAAAAACCTGGCATTACCGCTGTTTCAACTGAAATTAGTGATCCAAACCGGAATAAGACTTTTCTTATGAACGCGGCAAGAATAAACGAATCCCAAGTCGAAAAGCCAGATTCATCTCTGGAAGACAATAATTCTCACATGCGAGGGATCGTTCTTGTGTTTTCTGATATTACTCCAATGAAAGATCTTGAAAAAGCAAAATCCCGTTTTGTTTCTGTCGTAGCTCATGAGCTCAAAGCTCCTGTCGCTGCAATTGAAGGCTATCTCGACCTGGTGCTGAACGATTTCAGTCCTGAACTCGAAAAATACAGACAGAAGATTGAGCGATGTAAAAATCGCGCTGAAATGCTCCAAAAGCTGATAAGAGATCTTCTTGATATTTCAAGAATGGAACAAGGGCGCATTGACAGACAACTTGAAGGAGTCTTTCCTCTTCCCGTTGTTCTTGACACTGTTGAATTTCTTAAAGCTGATGCAGAAAAACGTGGAATTTCATTTGATTTTTCCCTGCCTTCCGAAGCAGAGAATCCATTCAAAGTAATTGCTGACAAAGGTGAAATTACTCAGATCTTTACCAATTTAATTTCAAATGCCATCAAGTACAACAGAGAAAATGGAACTGTCATAATCAAATCATTCACCGCCGACGGATTCTGGCGAATATCAGTTGCAGACACTGGAATAGGCATTTCCGAGCAGAACCTGAAGCATCTTGGTGAAGAATTCTTCAGGGTAAAAAATGCTGAAACGATAGCGATTTCCGGAACAGGGCTGGGAATGTCAATCGTAAACAGGCTTCTTGAATTGAACCACGCCCGACTCGAAATTGCCTCTACCTATGGAAAAGGCTCAACCTTCACCATTTCCTGGCCCCTTGATAACGGAAAGTGAAAACGGTGACATAGCTCGATCTAATATTCCGTGGAAATAGGCAATTAAAACACCATAATTAACAATTGGAATCTCTTTGACCTGGGCCTGTGATATTCGATACATCATTTCCCGTCTGTTTAACATGCAGCCGCCGCAATGAATTATAAGAGAATAATCTTTGAGGTTTTCAGGAAATTGCGTTCCTGTCGTATATTCAAGAAGAAGTTTTTTACCTGTGTTTTCATTCAGCCATCTTGGAATTTTGAAACGTCCAATGTCATCACATTGCTGATGATGCGTGCATGCTTCTGCAATCAGAACCTTGTCGCCGTCTTTTAATTTTTCGATTATCTCAGCACCTCTGCAAAGTTCTTTCAGATCACCTTTTTGACGTGCCATTAAAATTGAAAAGGAAGTCAGTGCAATATCCTCGGGTGTGTCAGCTGATACAGAGCCAAATGCCTGAGAATCGGTTACTACAAGCGTTGGACGCTTTCCAAGGTTTTTCAGTGTCTCTTTCAGGTCAGTTTCTTTTGTAACTATTGCAATTGCACCACTGTCAAGAACATCGCGCACAGCTTGCTGCTGAGGAAGAATTAAGCGTCCTTTCGGTGCTGCTTTATCTATTGGAATAACCAGAACAACAAAATCCCCTGCTGAAATAAGATCGCCAAGCAGTTTGGGCTCTTCACCAGAAGGAGCGATTTGTATTATCGCTTCTTTTAATTCCAGAATGCCCTCTTTCTTCGTTGCAGATACGGGAATAAGCTTGATTCCCAGAGATTCTTCATATTTCTTTTTAGCAATGTCATCAATCTTGAGCAGATCAGTTTTATTTAAAATTCCCAGAACTGGAATTTTTCTTTCTTTCACCTGTTTGGAAATTAACAAGTCGAACTCTGTTACACCGGAAGATGGATCTAATATAATTAGCGCGAGATCTGTTTTTCGAAGAACCTCAAGGGTTTTTTTTCTGCGAAGTTCTCCAAGTTCACCTTCGTCATCGAGGCCTGCTGTGTCAATAATAACAACCGGACCTATCGGTAGAAGTTCCATGGCTTTGAAAACCGGATCAGTAGTCGTTCCCTTTACAGCAGAGACAACAGCTATATCCTGATTGGTGATGGCATTGATAATACTTGATTTTCCAACATTTCTTCTGCCGAATAATGCAATATGTAAACGACCAGACCTCGGTGTTTCATTCACAAGTGACTCCTTTTTAGAGAGGGGGCACGCGCCCCCTCTCGTCGGTCGAACAAGTTCGACCGCCTCACTCCCCGCGGTTGAGCACTGTGTGCTCTCCGCTGTTATCAGACTGCTCGCGATGGAACATTGGCTTTTTGCTCTCCGCTGTTATCAGACTGCTCGCGATAGAACATTAGTATACATATAAACAAATGAAAATCTCAATTCGTGGGTTAATTGATTATAGCTTAGTACAACAAATCTTAATAAAGGCGTCATTAAACAATGTCATTTCGACCGAAGGGAGAAATCTCGCATTTATGAGGTCTCACATTTATTCGAGATGACAGCCCAACTAACACGCCAATTTATTTCCATATTTAAGATTTTGCGTACTCAGAATAATGAGATAAAAAACCTTCTCACCCGTAAAAAAGTTCCAATCCATAAATAGTCGCCATCACTTGTCAGGCAGGTAATACCTGGTACTTTCCACGTGTCCCATATAAGACCGTCAAAGTTACTGAGCGATCCGCCATCCAGATCGGTTTCAACCGGATTCATCGGATCATCAATATACTGGTCGAGAACCAATTCAAGTATTCCAGAGCCACCGGACGGGCTCCCATCTGGGCCACACGGGCCGTTCGTGCTTGGTCCTCAAGCCGATGTTCGGCTGGTTGATCCGGGCGGTTTTTTATAATAAAATTTATCTCGCGCGTCCATGCCTTTATCATCACCGCCGCCTTTATCTTCTGTTCCAACCCAGAGATCAAGCAACCCGCTCTTTTTTGGATTTAATGCAAGCGAAGTTACATAATCAGATTGGAAGCCAGCATTTGTTTTTGTATATGAAAGAATTGTTTTATCCTGTTTTATACAGAAAAGTCCAGTCCTGGCGCCCACCCAGAGTGAGCCATTATCATCCTGAAGAATGCATGTATAATCTCTTCTGGCGTTTAAATCAAATTTGCTGAACACCTCACCGTCAAAAAGGTAAAGATCATTCAAATCAAGAACCGCCAGTTTAGATGCTTCACCGTATGCCTGAAAATATGCGAACCCAACAATTTTGCCAGCTGGAAGCAATTCTTTCGAGCCAAGTTCTCTCCACGAAAAAGGATCTTTTAAATTCTCAACAAGTGAATCCGGATTTTCAAGAATATAAATTCCAGCACCATTTGTGCCAACATAAATTGCACCAGATTTTTTATCTAACCATAAACAGGACAATTCTGTTGAATCAGGCCAGGGCTGAGTATAACCATTGGTCTGTCCGGATGCAAAAAAACCTTTAGTACCCTGTTTGAAATATTTTTCTATTATTTCTTTCTTATTATCTTCACCCGGTGAAAGTTCAAGTGATGGACGCAATTGATCTCCAAGGGCTGAAATATTAGCTACTTCTCCGATAAACTCCCATATTGGTTTATCCTCAAGGAATCCTTTGTTCCTTTCATTTTGCGATGCAATCATTCTCATGCGACACAAATATTTCTTTTCAAAAATAAGCCATAAATAGCCACTTTTATCAAGTGTCATATCTGTAATATCATTTGAAAAAATAGAATCATTGTCTTTGTGAAATATTTGCCACATTCGTTCGCCACCAGAAATTACGGGCGCAGAAGAACCGGCAAATTCTGTCTCTTGTTCATCTTTTATAGTAGCTATTTCCATGGATCCTGATGTGTCGGGTTTACCTTCCATCATATCACTGTAAACACCCGATGCTCCAATAAATCTTGATAGCCCGCCTCCGTGTGATATCCATAAATCTTTACCCATAACAATTTTTCTGACTCGTTTAACCTGAGGAAAAGCAAAGAAAGTTTTAAAATTCTTGCTTCCATAACCGGTATTTTTATAATGGTCGTAGGAATGTCCGCCCAGAGATATAATAGCCATTCCCTGGTCTGTACAAACAACGATTCTGGCTCCAACCTTGTATAAACGGGTTATGCAATCTGATGGCAATTGGCTGTTTTCTGTTGTGTATTGTGTCCATTCAGAATCTTCAAAGCGCCACAATCCGTTGGATTTTGTGCCAACCCAGAGCGAGCGGTCATTCGTAAATTCAGAAAGAATACGAAGGTTTGTTTCAGAGAATCTTACTTTATCCTGGTCCTGCTTTTTCTTAATAGCAACAACTGCAGTCAACCAAACTGCATTTTGAGGAAAAGCATTTTCTGTAACGACTTTGCCGTTTTGAATCATACTCAGACCATTTGAAGTGGCAGCTATAATTTTTTCGTCATTTGCTTTTTCAGAAAAGGCCCATATTGCTTCAACCCAGTCAGAGGCCAGACCAGAACTTACATCAAGTTCATAAGAGTTTGCTCCTCTCATCTCGTATAACCCAGATCCTTTTGTGGAAAACCACCCGGAGCTTGCAGACTTGAGCGCGAGCCCCGATATTCCAGTTGACTTGATGTTCAATAAATTATTAGGATCGTTTGAACGGGAATTCACCGCAACAAAAGAAGTACGGCCACTATTTGGTGCGAAAGCCTTCGCAATAAATCCGCCAAAACAGCCGACGAAAATCTGATTCTCAATGTATTGAAGTCTTTCACAATCTACATTTGGAAGACCATCTGACATATCATAAATTTCGAATTTTCCTGATTTGAAGGACAACAAACCTTTTTGAGTAGCCAGCCATAGAATTCCGTTATCATCGAATTGAAGATCTTTGACTTCTACATCTGTTAATGATTCAGGAAAAATGATGGTTTTCCAAATGCATGAATCGCCATCGTAAAGAGCAGCACCTTTTCCAGTGCCAACAGCCATTTGATTTTTAAAAACTGCCCAGGATAGAACTCTATTATCAGGAAAACCAGAGGCTTTATTATAGATCAGCCATGAATTCCCCCATAAAGATGCAGAACAAAAAAACAGAAAAAAAACCATCTGAAATAAAATAATCTTTTTTCTCATTTCACTTTTGCCTGAATCATTTATTAATAACCCTGAATAAACTTAAACCACGAACCAATTCAATTCCAGAATATTATAACAGAGTTGTAGTTTTGTTTGCAAACATTGTTGCAGTTATAAATAATGAGAATTTTCTGTCATTCAAAATTATTTACGTGCTCAGAAAATCTTCAATATTTGTCGAAGAAAAAGATGTGTGGTTTTATAGAAATTATTTCAGGAGATGGATATGATCGACGGACAAATAGCATTGGCACTGGTTTTAACTATAATTCTTACAATTAATCTCGTATTCGACATGTAAAAATTAAAAGTCAGAATAACAGAGTAGTTATTGAAAAATAATAAAACGGTTACAAGAAAAGAGTTTCTTACATCTTCTGCAAAGCAGATTTTTGGTTTTTTTGCGGGGATCTTTTCAGAGACTCTTGATGACATTGAAAATACTTTTCCAGACAGAATTCGTCCTCCAGGAGCAATTCCGGAAGACGAATTTCTTTCTAAATGCACACATTGTGGAAAATGTGTTAAAGCGTGTCAATATTCTGCGATTAAATTATTAGATCAGATTGGCAGTCTTGATTTCGGAACTCCGGTTATAAACATTGGTGGAAATTACTGCAGATTCTGCAGCGATCAACCATGTTCTGTTGCCTGTGATTCATCTGCACTTGTTTTCCAGCCCGATAAAATTGAAAAAATTGGAACAGCTGTGATTTCAGGTGAAAGTTGCCTTAGAATGCAGCAGATATCGTGTATTGCGTGTTCAGTTGCCTGTCCGGGCAAATTTAATGCGATAAGATTTTCACAACCAACATTACCACCAGTTATTTCTGTTGAAAAATGCTCCGGCTGCGGTGCCTGTGTTGCGGTATGCAATGCCAGTCCTGTGGCAATAAAAATCATCAAAAAGAATTAAGGTTTTAGCTGATTTATGCCGATAATACAAGTAGAGGATGTAATTACAGCCAAGGAGGTGAACAACATGTCTGTTCAGGAACTGGTTGCTCTTTACAGAATTGCCGCACAGGGTGTGTGTCCATCCTGCAGAAAGATAATTGCACAATATGAGAAGAATCTGAAAATATCAGATTCAGACAGAAATCACCTCGAAAATTGTGTTCTGAAATCAAAATAACACCGGAGAAGCGAATTTCTTTCTCCGCAAAAATCTTCCTCTTCCAATTTGATCGAAAAATCGTCCATATAGATAGACTATTTCACCTCTTGAGATAGTTATGTCGGGAAAACCAGTCAATTCAAAACCTTCATAAGGTGAATAGTCTATATTCATGTGGAGATTAGTTGCTGAAATTGTACGTTTTTTTGTTGGATCAAAGATAACTATATCTGCGTCAGCGCCAGGAAGTAAAGAGCCCTTTTCAGGATATAGTCCGAAAATTTTTGCCGGATTCACCGAAAAAAGTCTGATGGCTCTGTCGGCAGACATGCCAGTTAGTCCAGCGGTGCCCAGAATAAGTGGTACGAGTGTTTCAACACCAGGCAGCCCCATTGGTATATTCCGGAAGTCATTTTTCCAGGTATTCTTTGCTTCGCTGCGAAATGGACAGTGATCAGTTGCAAGAACATTAATAGCACCGGATTTAATTGCTGAAAAAATGTTCTCCTTACTTTCCGCTGGTCTTACAGGCGGGCAACATGCGAAAAAATGTGGATTCGGCTGATTGAAAATTCTATCATCAAGAAAAAGATACTGCGGACAAGTTTCGACAAGGATTTTGCCTGCCTTTTCGGGATTATTCTTTTTCATTGTCATAACCAATTCGGCAGATTTTCCTGACGAAAGATGGACAATATAAAGCGAAGAATTGGCAGATAATGCCAGTGTAATTAATCGCGAAACAGCTTCGGTTTCAGTAAATTCAGGCCTCGAAAAAATATGCCCGATAATTCCTGTATTGCCTTTCGCAGCTTCCCGCTCAATGAGATTTTCGATTAAATCTCCGCTTTCAGCATGAACAGTAATAAGAATTCCATATTTGGATGATTTCTCAAGTAGTTCGAAAATCTTCCCGTCGTCCATCATTAACCCGGCTTTTTTGTATGCGCTGAAAATTTTCAGGCTCGTTAAACCATTGTCTGATGCCCATTGCAAGTCATCTTCCACTGCTTTTGAGAATTTTCCGATACACGAATGGAATGAATAATCTATAACGGCTTTTTCTTCAGCAAATTTCAATCGTCTTTCAAAGCTTGTTTTAAGTCCTTCATCACCCTGTTGAGATGTGAAATCAATGATCGTAGTTACACCGCCTGCAATCGCAGCTCTTGTTCCAGTATAAAAATCATCGGAAGAAACTGCTGAAGCAAAAGGAAGAGAAAAATGCGTATGAACATCAACCGCACCCGGAATGATCCATTTTCCATTCGCTGATATTTCTTTTCTACCGGTCAAATTGCTTCCAATAGCGCCAATTCTTTCACCTTCTATGGCAATATCAGCTTCATAGGTAGAAAATCCATCTTTTATGACACCATCTTTTATAACAAGGTCATACATAATATACTCCCAAGTCGCTTATTCGCAATCAAGCATTTTCAGGACTTTTTTTCGGCATTCCGGGCAAACGCAGAACCTTCTTTCAAGTCTGACTTCCTCTTCGAGTTCTTTGGATGTTTTGTTTTCAAGTTCATCGGTAAGAATAGCGATGTCCTCTTCGATTTGAGGCAAGGTTTTTGTATGGTCAAGTACCCTGGTTTTTCCTGAAATAATCTCAAGTTTAACATCAAAATATGGTTCGGTATCAATTATTTCACAATCGCAAATATGACAGATTATCCATGGAATTTCAATTCTATCCTTATTTGAAACTAAACGCAGATGCAATTTTCGATCCATTTTTCTATTCCTTTTCTTCGACAGGAAGTTGTGTCTGAGTGGTTTCTTTTACGCGAAAAATTGGTTTACTTACTCCGGGAAAAGATTTTCTATCGCCATATCTAAGAATAAGCCAGTTTAGCGGAATTTCCCCAAAAACATTATTAACAGTGCAGAATGACAACCACTTTCCATCAATATAAGCTTCATTCCACACATGCGTTTTTTCAATAGTTCCTTTGCGAAGGATTACTCCGCCAACTAATCTTGCAGGAATGCCCTTTGCCTGTAGAATATCAACAATTAAACGGGCTTTTCCCGAGCAGTCACCTTTACCTGAGACGAGCAATTCTTCGCCGGTCATAGTACCAGGTTCTGATTGATATGGAATTTTTAAACCAATTTCAATCATCAGCCATTCAAGAAGTTTTTCACCACTGAGAGAAGCTGGAATTTTATCAAAAAACTCTTTTTCTTTCCCCTTCAAAGTAGTTTTCTTAATCTGGGGAGCTTGATTTTCAGGAGCATTTTTGTGTGAAGAACTATTTCTGTCTATGACAACTTCTGTCGTAAACCTTGTAATATCAATGTCATCCAGAAAATTTACATGAGTCGTAGAAGATGAGCTGTTGGAAATATCTGCTGAATAATGTTTCCAGCCATTGCTGGTTTGTCGGGGAAAACAATTCAAATCAGGAAGTTCAACTGATTTAAAGCCGCCTTTTTTAGATAAGATTACTTCTACTAAAAACTTTCTGGGCTTATCTGGATCATTTCGCAGCGCAGAAGCAGAGCCATCACGCCGAAAGTCGCCAACGGCGGTTAGAAGATTGCTCGATTTTTTTACAATAAGTGAGATGAGTCCAAAAAAGTCACTGCCGGAGGCCATTATTTCAGTATTTTTAAACAAACGTGAATTCCGGTTGAGAAAATCAATGATGTCTGGAAACCATTCGAAAATAATTTTTCCAGAGAAATCAGCAAAGATTCTTGGACGATGAACTGCTTTAAGTGGATCAGAACCCATTAATATTGACGCAAGAATGATCGATGTGTTTGCAACAATTTTATCACTTCCGGCACCACCAGCAGCAATTATTGGCTCATTCTTTTTAAGAATGATTATTGGTGATTTTGCGGAAACAGGACCCATTGACTCAGGGTAATTGTCGGGGTATTCGGCCGAAAACCCCTTCCAGAAATGTTTAAGTTGATTGTTGTAAAAAAATCCAAGCGGACAGAAATCTTTTGATCCAAAATGATTCCCAAGAGTAAGAGTCATCGAAACAATCATTCCACTTTTATCCCAGACACAAAGATGAGTGGTGTTATTTCCTTCAAATTGTTTTACAGTTTTCTTTTTTCGGAAGAATTTGGCTCTTTCTGCTATTGATGAATAAAGATTGATATTACTTACACATGCTGGAAGGTAAAAATACTTGAGATTCAAATGATTGCCCATTGATTCAATTTCTTTGAACATTCCTGCATCGGAATCAGGGTAGTATTGAGATGTGACTAGATCTTTCAAAAGATACATGGATACAATTGAAGATGAAGGCGGCGGTACTCCAATTACTTTGTAGTCAGAGAATTCGAGTGCAATTGGATCTTTTTTTTCAGGTTTATAATTCAAAAGATCGGATAATTCATACCTGGAACCGCGCTTTTTTAAATCATCTATAATAACCTTTGCGCTTTTCCCATGATAAAAAGAATATCCTTCATCAATTGCCATTTCTTCAAGGGTATTCGCGAGATTTTTTTGAACGAGTTTTTCACCAACACGATATGCTCTAAAATTCTTTGAATAAAGATGCATTGCAGTATTATCTTTGAAAATCGTTAAGCCTCTTCCGAGCGTATGTTCAAGATAAGGACTGACTTGAAAACCGTAGCGTGCAAATTTAATGGCAGGCCACATTAACTCAACAAGGGAGCGATTGGAATAATTCTTTTTCATTTCAATTAAAAGAGCTGGAATAGTTGGGAGGCCGATTTCTGAGGCAATCTCTGATTTATTATCAGACTTGAATTTATTTACATTTCCGGCATTATTCTTTTGGAAATAGTATGATGGTCTTTTTATTGAACCATCCCATGATTCGATTTTCCCATTGGGAAGTCTCAAAAGTGCAAATCCGTCTCCGCCAAGCCCGGAATTTGACAAATCACATACTCCAAGCACAAAAGCTGCACAAATTGCAGCATCAACGGCATTTCCGCCTCTTTCAAGTATTTTTTTGGCAGCATTAACCGCAAGTGGATGACCAGCGGATATTGCACCATATTTTCCACTGACCGAAAAATCTCTCTGGGCCTCAAGTTGGCATCCAACAAAAGAAAAAATAACTACAAAATGTATAAAAAAACAATATCGAGTGATTCTGAAAAAATGGATTATCGATCTCATAAGTTGAATTACCGCCCGTGTTGTTTCCAGAGTTTGACTAATCACCTAAAACAAAATAACCCGGTTTTATCCGGGTTATTTTTCATACGCCCCCAGGGGGATTCGAACCCCCGTCGCAGCCTTGAAAGGGCTGTGTCCTAGGCCCCTAGACGATGGGGGCATGCGACGCGCGGTTTTCATGGGCCCAGCAGGGATCGAACCTGCGACCAGCCGGTTATGAGCCGGCTGCTCTACCGCTGAGCTATAGGCCCCAACTGCGTGAAAAAGAGTATACTATATCAGCTTTCAAAATGCAAGCATTTTTTTTAATTATTTTTTATTGGTTCAAGAGTATTGTGCAGTAAGCCTTTCAGGCGAATGTTAAACTTAAGAATTCTGACTATTTTAATTTTTATTCGAAATCAGAATCTTCGTGATATCAATTTTTATTGAAAATAGTTACATGCGATAAACATTGCCTAGTGTTTACGCTTGATTCCTTGAAAGAAATGGTAATAAATGTTATATTTAAAAAAGGGGGAAAAATATGAAACCTAAAAACCTCTTTTATGCAGTAATATCCGGAATCATTTTTCTGTCATTTTCACCTCTCTGTACCCCTTTTGCATCTGCTGGTAATTCCAGTCTGATTCAAAATTCAGACGACAAGCTTGAAGCATTAAGAAAAATTCTCAAAAAAGATCCAAATAACATAGAAATAAAGGCAAAGCTCTATGAAGAGCTTATAAAACTTGCAACAAATCCTGCTGAAAAAATAAGTGAGCGTTCAAATTGCTTTCAGGAAGCAGTTGAGCTTTTCCCGGAAAGCCACGAAGCCCAGTATTATTGGGGAAATGCCTATCTGGGCGAAAAAAGTTATGAAGAAGCAATTTATCATTTTGAATTAGCTGCAAATCTTAATCCAGAATATATCGATTGTCTCATACAATTGGGGCAATGTTATTATTATTCTCTTAAACTTGAAGAAGCAATTTCAACTTTCGAAAAAGCCCGCAAAATTAAGCCAAAAGATTTTTATATCCAGTATTGTCTTGGCTTAGCTTATTTTGATAACAAAGATTTTTCTTCTGCGATTGAACACTGGGAAGAAGCGATTACTCTGACATCGAATGGGCAGGAGCAGAATTCTGTACAATCGCTTATTAACAAAGCAAAAGAACAGCTGGCTTCAACCGAGAATTCTACTCAGGATGAAAATCAGAGATTTATTGTATATTACGCCGGAGATTCTCAGAAAGACATTGGTCAGCTTACAACCGAGATTCTTGAGAATGTATATGACCAGGTCAGTGATGACATTCAATGCAAACCCGATACAAAAATACATGTGATCTTTTTCAGAACAGACGATTTTTACAGTGTAAATCAGGCAAACAAATGGGTTGGTGCACTTGCCCAGGGAATAAAAATTCTTGTTCCGCTTGAACAGGGGTATTCAGACCCAGCCAACATTAAAGCAATATTTGCGCACGAGTTAACACATGTTTTAATTAACATTCGTACTTCTCAGAATTGCCCCACATGGATACACGAAGGAGCAGCAGTAAGATCAGAGATGCAAGCAGCGAATGGTGATCCCACAATTCTATATCCACGGTATGAAGCCCTTCTTGCAAAATTGAAAGAAGAAAAAAAATATGATTCGATTTCTACAATCAACCTTTCCCCTTCAAGATCAGACTCCAACGCTAGTATCCTGAACGGTTATCTCCAATGTTATCTTGCAATAAGATTCCTTTATGATCGCTGGGGAACACAGGGCATGGATGATCTTTTGACATCTCTCAGCAAGGGAAGCAATGTAGACAACGCGGTTGAGGAAGCAACGGGAAGAAATTTACAGCAGTTCCAGACTGAATTGGAAGATTGGATCAGTTTCAGTCTGTAATATGCACGGTATTTAACCAGGAACCAACTTTTGACTTCAGATAACACTAAGATTACAGAAAATAAAGAAGCGCCGATTACTGAGCACCTTGAAGAAATAAGGTATCGTGTCATACTTTGTTTCATAGTTTTTACGGCATTTTTTTTTATTTCCTGGAATTACTCTGATTTTTTTGCATCCCAGTTGATAAAACCTCTTAAAAGCTGCAAGCCTGATGTAAAGTTAGCTGCTTTGTCAGTCACAGAGACCTTTTTTACTTCAATGAAGCTGGCTTTTTATTGTTCTCTGGCTTTCTCCACTCCATTTTTTCTTTGGCACTCCTGGAAATTTGTCGAGCCCGGGCTGAAGCCGCGCGAAAAAAATATTGCTAATATTCTAATCATTCCATCAATGCTCTGCTTTATTTTCGGTTCAGCATTTTGTTATTTATTTCTATTGCCAGTCTCAATAAAATTTCTACTTACAGGTATGGGAGACAATTTCATCGCAGTTTTTTCCTATTCTTCCTATGTGGATTTTTCAATACTTTTTCTGACACTTATTGGAATTGTCTTCCAGGCGCCTCTTTTGATGATATTTCTTGATCTTCTTGGCCTTTTTCCAGTTGAGAGGATGAAAAAGAATAGAAAAATAACCGTTCTCGGCGCGTTTATCATTGGTGCAATTCTTTCACCGCCGGATGTTTTTTCTCAGATCCTTGTTTCCCTGCCATTAATAATATTAATTGAAATCGGCTTCATTTTAATTAATATTATTAGAAAGTATATTCCAAATTTAGCCGAATAAATATTCTTGAAAGTGATAGCATGTTTTGATAATCTTACTGTATTGAATAAAGAATGATTATAGAAAATAATGAGGGAGTGAAACCATGGGCTGGTTGAATTCAAAGCCTTTTGATTTAACGCAATCCTTTTTGGATATGAGTTCTCCAGACAGAAAGCTTGCTTCCCAGGCACAGAAGGATATTGAAAGCACACTAGATCACAATAGTGTACAATTTTTGTGCACAAAATTTGAAGAAACAGATTCCCTCGATCTCAGACTGAAAATTCTTGAAATATTAGCTCATAAAAGAGTTTCTCTTTCACCTGCGGACATCAAGGAAATAATAAAACTTCTGTCTTATCAGGATCCATTGCTAAGAGAAGCATTCAAAGAGGTTTTTTCGGAAATATCCGAAGCAAATCTTCAGCCATTTGTTGATGTGCTCTGTGTTACCACAGATCAGGGAATACGTTCAGTTATCAATTATTCAATTGATAGATCAGGAATCATTGAAAGACTCATTTCAAAATGGACTGAATATTCTTCAAAAGATAAGCTTCTTTACCTGAATAGCATTGTACAATTGCAAAATCCCAGATTATACCCGATTTTTTTTGATATTCTTAAAGAAGAAACCAGCGAGCAGAAAAAAGAAGAGAAAAAGCCTCTTCAGCTTGAGTTCATGCGGCATGCTGAAAAAATTAAAGATCCAATTTTCATGGAACAGTGTGTTAAGAATTTGCCGTCAATTGAATCCGGCGTCTGGTATGGTCTACTCAAGCTTCTACGTGCCCATGGTGATGAATTTTATAAAACTCTTTTTGATTCATTCGAACGTAAACCTATGGCTTTCAAGCATAAGTTGCTGATGATGCTTCAGCAGCTGCTTGATTTAAAATCTTATCCTTATCTTTTTTCTTCGCTTCAGGATAAAGCTAAGGGAATTCCACAACTTGCACTGGATGCGATATGCGGAATAGCCCGGAATTATTGTCTTGAAGTTGAAAAGAGAGATAAAAAATCACTTCAGACAGAAGAATTCATCAAAGAAATTGATGCAATGGTCATCCCAATAGAACGCTGTTTTAATGACAATCTTCAGCATTTTATAGTTCCATTGGCAGAAAGTCTCTTACGAATGGGAAAGTTTCACTTTGAACTTATTCTCAGGAATTTATCCAGTCTTCAGAAATATGCTGAAATGTCACTTTACACTTTCATACGCGCTCTTGACGTAGAAGATCGCAAAGAACTCCTTGTTGCCGGGTGTTGCCACGCTAAAAGTGATACATGTCTGACATCGATGGCATTGTTGAGCAATCCGACAGAAACATTCATTATTGACGTATTGAATAAGCTCTTACTTGAAAAATTCCTTTCCCTTTCACCGACTTTGCAGAACGATATTCTAGCCCTCATGATGGATCCCCGGTTGAAAAACATGGTAGACGAGGCATTGCAGCACAATGATCCAAATTTAAGGTGTCGGTTGCTTCAGGTAATTGGCGAAAGTGGTATAGGTAATGCTTTTACAATTCTCAAAGAAAAGATTCATGACCCTGATACACTTGTCAGATCAACAATTATTGAACTACTTCGTCTGCCGCATTACACTGAAGATCAAAGTATTCCTGTAATTCTAGAATTCCTTAAAGACCCAGATCAAAATATTGTTATTAAGACCATTGCAATAATTCGTGAAAGCGATCATCCAAAAGTAACAGGTGCGCTGAGTTCCCTTCTCGGAAGTTACAATTCCATAATAAAAGACTATGCAAGAAGTGCAATAGCCGTAATTACAAAACGAAAATACCTTCGCGGCTTTGGAAAAATGACTCCGGAATCAAAACTTGCTGTCGGGCTTTCGTTATTGAAGATGGACCCGGGTTTTATGAATGAAATGGCAGAAAAGCTCTCTGACCCTGATGGCAAAGCACGAGCAATGGCAGCACAGGTCCTTGAGGTTCTGGGTGATTACCTCACCCCGGAAGTAAAAACACCGCTGATTGTTGCTATTCAGGACCCCGACCCTTACGTCAGAGCAATTGTAATAATGGGACTTGGCAAAATTGGCGGACCCGCCGTTGCCAACATGTTGATGAATTACATCAATGATCCGAATGATCGTGTCAGGGCGAATGCTGTTGAAGCACTTGCATTTGTTGGCGATCTTTCAATGGTTGATATAATTCTACCATTTCTACGCGACAGAAATAATCGTGTCAGAGCAAATGCATTGATGACTCTCTGGAAACTTGGATATTATCAGATATATCAAACAATTATGGAAATGTTCCAGGACAAAAATAAATGGATGAGAGCGTCTGTTGCATTTGCTCTTGGCGAAATCAAAGATCCGAGATTTATTACTATTCTTCTTCAGAACTTGAAAGATGCTGACGCAGATGTGAGAAGAAACATAATTAAAAGTCTCGGAAAGCTTTCTGACCCGTATTCATTAGCACCTTACATCAGGCCCCTCAGATTTGACCCTGATGAAGGAGTAAGAAAAGAAATCAATGACATATTAAGTCTTTCAGTAGCGGCAAGACCTACACAATGATCTGGCCATTTAATTCTACCGAAAGTTCTTCAGATCTCCTTTCGCAGCTTCTTGAAGGAAGCATGGCAGAAAGAAAGGCTTCCATTGAAAAACTTTTAAAATCAGATGATCCGGAACTTAACGCACTAATTATAAGCTGCATGCGAACCATGGATCCTGAAAAATCAGTGAATGCAAATGCTCTTCTTGAAATTATTGGTCTCAGGAAAATCGAAGAAGGTATTGAATTTATTAAACGTTTTCTTTCCTCGCCTGATTCAGAGAATGTAAGAGCTGCAGTTGGCGCACTTCTGAATATGCAATCTCAAAGTGCACTCGAAATTCTTATTCCGATGCTTGAAAACAGCGATCTTGAGCTTCGAAGAACTGTTCATGAAGGCATTGTGAACTGTTTTCAAGATTCAGCCACTGGAGCACTTATCAGATCTGTTCCAGATGATCACAATAGCCAGATGTATTTTGAAATTGTATCGCTTCTTGAAGAAACTGGTTATTTTTCTAAAGCCAGAGAAATGTTTCTCAGCAGTGATCTGGAATTAAAGAAATTTCAATTTCAGAATATAGTCAAATTCTACCGCCCTGATTTTATTCCATTTTTCCTTGAACTTCTGGAAACCGGAGGCTCGTCAATTCAGGTTAAAATTCGTCGGACACTTTCGGAATACACGACGGAAGAACTGATAAAACCTGTATCAGATGCGCTGCGGATTAATCCGTCGAAAAACATCTTGAAACTTGTCGAAGATATTCTTCTTAATCGATCTGATACAAGATCTCACCTGATACATGCGGCTTCTGGTATTACAAAACGCGAAATCAGAACAGATTTTGTTACAAAGATACTGCGAAAAATGGACCCGACGATGTTTTTACCAGCACTGGTATTGATGGATGATCCATCACCTCAGATCAGGTCACTTGTTGTTGATAATTTAATCAGCCTTGCACAAAATACGAATAGAAGAATAGCTGATCCAGAAGAAACAAATAGAACTTTTCTGAAAGAACAGATTGAAATTTGGGTTGAAGAATTGCATCAGCACATATCTGTTGAAAGCCATTCTGAAGTTCTTGCTGATTTTGGAAAACTTTTGTTTTCTGTTGGAGGCAATAACATTAATTCTATGCTTCCATCATTGCCAAAACTGCTTGAATATGCGCATGCTGAGACAATAAAAAACATCATTTCACTTCCTGCGGAACAAAAGTCTGATCTTGTTTATTCATCAGTAAAATCTGATCCATCACTTGCAGAAACATATATTAAAGCTCTCTCCAAGCTTCCTCATGCTGAAATATTCAAGCCGCTTGTACACTGTATCGAATATTTTTCAAAAGAAGACAGGGATAGTTTTCGAAAACTTCTGATGAAGCCTTTCCCATCTTTCAGCGTTTATGATCTTCTTAATGATGAGAATGCAGAGACAAGACTTTCTGTGCTCCAACTGATTTCTGAAACGAACTTTGACATATTGAAAATTATTGAAGAAAAAACTTCCGACCCGGATTCACGAATTCGGGAACTTGCAATTAGTCTGGCAATAAGCCACAAACATCCAAAGCTGGAATCAATACTTGACGACGCATGTGTTGATCCGGCTGCAAATGTTGTAATAATGGCTTTGAGCGGTTTAAAATCTCTTTCAGCGTCTCAGTCTTTTTCTTCAAAACTTGCCCGTGCGGTTAATCATCCGGCAGAAGAAGTCAGATATTTTGCGTTAAGAGAAATTGCACGGTTGACACAGGCAAAATACATTCAGAATTTTAAGAATCTTGCTCCGGAAATCAGAAAACTCGCCGGTGCGGCAATATCCAAACTGGACGGAAACTTTGTTGATCATTTGATAACAGAGTTACGATCACTTGATCCAGAAACCCGGCTGCGTGCAGTATTAATTATGGAAAACCTTCAGGTCAGCGATCGTGGAACAGATGCTCTTTTGTCAGCCATGAAGGACCCTTCCAAAAAAGTTCGCGCTGCAATTGTTAAGACACTCGGAATAATTGGAAATCACCAGTTGTTAAGCAGACTCGTAGAATTTCTGAACGACCCTGATGAACGAGTAAGAGCAAACACAATTGAGGCTGTAATCAGTATTGGCAGAGAAGAAGCCTTGTCGATTGTACTGCCATTTCTTGAAGATTCAAATAATAGAATTCGTGCAAATGCAGCTCTTGCAGCCTGGCAAATCGGACAGATTGATATAATGCCGGTGATTAGAAAAATGCTCTCTCTCAAAGATAACGGCATGAGGGCCAGCGCGCTCTGGGTTTTGGGTGAAATCAGGGCCCAGGATTATGTAAACCTTATAATGCCTTTTATCCGGGATCTAAACGATATGATAAGATTGAATGCAGTGCGGGCAATTGGTAAGATTCAACCTGATCTGTTAAAGCCATATATTCCGCAATTGCGAAGAGACAATTCAGCGGAAATAAAAAAATATATCACGGAAATCAGTTTCAGAATAATTTAAATATGCCAATAAAAGAAGTAATGAGTTACGAAGAATTTGTTAATGGCATGAAGGCGCATTTCTCACCTGCATGGTTTGAGCCTTATTTTGTTATTTTTACTCTTCTTACACTTGCAATCCTTTTCATGATTCTTGTAGCATATCAACTTGACTGGATTCAGATTCCAAAATCACTGCGAAAAAAAGCTGTTTTAAAGCCACGTGAGCTGGAAATTATTCATCAGATTATTATTTCAAAAGGCATTGAAAAGTCTGATGGTGAGATGCTGAAAGAAATTGCAGCCGAGTTGTCGTGTAATCCGCCTTATATTTTTCTTGTAAATAAGGAAGAATTTTTCAAAATTCTCAAGCTTGTTGAAATAAGAGAAACCGGAAAAGGCAAACTGGGGAATAAAAAATCTAAGTTATTATTTCTCAGGAATATTCAGAGAAAATTGTTTGATCCCGATTTACTCTCTTGAATCAAGAATGATTGTTACGGGCCCTCTGTTAATCTGGTTTATTGTCATATCTGCGCCAAATACGCCACCCTTAACACTTTTAATTCCAGCAAGTTTCAGCAGTTCTATGAATTTTAAATACATTGAGTTCGCTTTTTCTGGAATTTCTGCATCAGAAAAGCCTGGTCTGAAACCGCGCTTTATATCACCAAGAAGTGTAAACTGCGAAACTACGAGTATGCTTAATCCAAGGTCAATTGCCGAAAGATTCATCTTTCCTTCAGAATCAGGAAATATGCGCAGACCTGATACTTTTTTGACCATCCAGAGCAATTCTTCTTCAGTATCTCCTTTAGCAACACCAAGGTAGCAGATAAGTCCTTCAGAAATGCTGGATATTTCTTTTCCATCTACACACAGAACAACTGATTCAACTCTTTGAACGACAGCTTTCATATTTTCATTTCCACATAGTTCGGTTTTCCACAACTGTTTTCAGATATAAAAAAACCCGCCGAAGCGGGTCTTTTTTTATATCTAGCGTTTATCAGCTTTTTTCTTGGCTGGAGCAAGATGGATCAACAGTGGAGAAGCAACAAAAATCGAAGAATACGTTCCAACAATTATTCCTACTGTCAGGACAACTGCAAAACCCTTTATTGATGCTCCACCAAAAACAATAAGAGCTACAAGGGTAAACAGAGTTGTAAGAGAGGTATTAATTGTTCTTCCAAGTGTTTGATTAATTGAATCATTAATCATCTCGGTCAAATTCTTGTCCTTCATAAGACGTCTGTTTTCTCTGACGCGATCCAGAACAACGATGGAGTCGTTGACTGAGTATCCAAGCATTGTCAAAACGGCAGCCAGAACTGTAACATCGAATTCGATGCGAGTAATGGCAATGAAGCCAAGAATAATGAACAAATCATGCAAAATCGCAAGAACTGCACCGGCAGCCGACTGGTTTTCGAATCTCCAGGCGAGATAAAGGAGAATGCCGATAACTGAAAGGAAAGCAGCTATCATCGCCTGATTCTTCATTTCGGAACCAACAGTCGGTCCGATATTTGAAGTCTGGAGAGAATCATCGTTAAACGGTGCAACCTTCTTCAGTTCTCTGAGGATGTCGGTATACTGTTTTGCGTATTTTTCTTCGTCAGATGGTGCAGCAGGATACTGAATAATAAATTCACGACCCTGACCACCATCTACAGCCTGAATAATAAGCTGTGCAGGGGTAAAATAAAACTGCCCCATTTTTCCAAATGCTTCTCTGATCTTGAATTCATCCATGGTATCCTGGAACCTTATTTGAATGAGGTTTCCGCCTTTGAAATCGATACCATAATTTAATCCGAGAACAAGAACCATAACTAACGAAATAACTATTAGGGTGCCTGACAAGGCAAATGCTTTGAACCTGTTTCCCATGAAATCGAACTTCATATTATTCCTCTGTATCTTTGGTGAATTTAGCCGGGATCAAATACTGAGTGTAGCCGCTTTAGTCCGGCTGTAGATGAGATCCAGGGCAAGTTTAACACAAATAATTGCTGTAAATACGTTGGCAACAAGACCAATACCAAGAGTTGTTGCAAAACCTCTAATTGGTCCAGAACCGAAGAAATACAACAAACAAACGGTAAGAATAGTAGTTACGTTCGAGTCAATAATACAGGACAAGGCACGGTCGAAACCGGCTTCGATTGAGGCCCGAACAGTCTTTCCAGTTCGAAGTTCTTCTTTGATTCGTTCAAATATAATTATGTTTGCATCAACGGCCATACCGACAGACAATATTAAACCAGCTATGCCGGGCAGTGTAAGTGTTCCACCGAAAAATACAAGACATGAGAAAACCAGCAGAGTATTGAAAAGAACTGCCATATCAGCCAGAAATCCGCAGAATCTATAAAAGAAAATCATGTAAATTGCTACGATAAAGATTCCAGCCAAACCAGCTCTTTTTCCAGCGTCTATTGATTCCTGACCAAGGGTGGGACCGACGACTCTTGATTCAAGAAGAATAAGGCTTGCCGGAAGTGCGCCAGCGCGTAGGACGATGGCCAGATTCTGTGCTTCTTCGAGGCTGAAGTGACCGGTAATCTGTGCGAGACCACCAGTAATTCTTGCCTGAATGGTTGGGGCACTATGGACTTTTCCATCAAGAACAATTGCAAGCTGCTCATGGATATGCTGACCGGTTACCTGTGCAAACTTTGTTGCACCTTCCATGTTAAAGGAAATGTGAACCATCGGTGCACCCATCTCATCGAATGAGACCTGGGCATACTTCAGATCACGTCCAGTAACATCAGGCTCTTTTTTAAGTTTATACCATTTTCCCGGTTCACCTGATTTGCCTGATTCAGGCAAAAGAATCTCGGATGATGGATCAACGGACAATTGATCAGCTGACATTGCCTGATCTTTCACAATGTGAAATTTGAGCATGGCAGTTGATTGAATGAGATTTTTAACTCTCTCAGGTTCTTTCATGCCAGGCAGCTGGATTCTAATTCGATGTCCTTCCTGCTCTTTAATGCTTGGCTCGGCAACACCGAACATGTCAATTCTGTTACGGATTATTTCAACCGATCTCTTTACTGCGTCAGAAATCGAATCACCTTCAGCAACAGTTGAAGTATCAACCTGATAAACTAGGTCGATTCCGCCCTTAAGATCGAGTCCAAGGGTGATCTTCGATTTGGGGAAAAAGGAACCCAAAAATGTAGGAAGAGTAGCATAAAGCCGTGCTTTACGTACAAGCTTTCTCAGCTCTTCATCTTTAATACCGGTTACTCTTATAGGTATAACTCTATTCGAATAGTCCGGATTAACAACCTTTGCTTCGGCTCCTGCTTCGATGAGCTTCTTCCGAACAACACTTGCAATGTTATTCAGAACATTCTGCTGATTCATCGAGTCAAGCTTAGCCAGAACTGCAGATGCCGGATTAGCCTTTAATTTTAAAAGGCCATCCTTGTTGTCTTCCGACAAGCCGTATTCCAGCATAGCTTCTGGAACTGCCTGCTGCTCATCAAGAGACAACGCGCCAAAAAAACCTTCCCACTGAGGGCTAGAGGGAAACGTAAAAAGAAAGGAAAGAACCAGTAAAAACAGTACTACACCAATTTTGAAGTTGTAATGACTTTTCATTGACAGCGACTCCCGCTTCTTTGTGCATCAATAATGACAGTGCATTATACTTGAGTGTGCCTCTCAAGTCAAATTTTTTTAATGAAAAATTATTTTTATTTTTGAAATTGATCTGAAATTCTCATCAACACTACTGTATTTCGCAAGTTTTTCAAACTTATAATGCAGTTCGAAGGTAACGAGATTACAAAAGAAATTGATAAAGAAGCTCCAGGCCATTGAATAAAACTCACTATATGGCTGATTTGGAGGAAAATGGTACATTGCTTTTCGCGAAAGATGGTTTCTGAATATTGAGGTAAAACCGTTGCTCAGAAAGGCTAGTCGTTTGGTCGGCAGCTGTCAACCATCAGTTTCGTTGTACGGATTATGAAATAAAATACCACAAAGAACCAAAAATAATTCATGCTTCCGGCTACTCTATTCGGATCAAAATTCACTTCGACAATAGCAGGGTTTTCAGGAAGGTATCGTAAATTTACTGAATCTTTGATTTTAATGGGCTTTTCTTTTGTGATGTAAATGAATTTAGTATGAACATTTTTGCCAATTTTGTACTCTATCTTGGCATAGTATTTGTCTTTTCTTTCATCACAGTCCAGTATGGTAGCCTTAATATCTTTTCCATAATCTCTTAATTTGATATCTCTGCGCATTTTATGGGCATAGTTGTATATGAGTCCGCAAAGGACAATCGTTAACAATATATTAGCTACTATTCTCATCTGTTTTACCCATTAAATGTTATGATGAATAAATCAACAATTTGCATAATTTCTTTTCATATAGTATAATTTACTGTTTTCAAAATCAATAAAAATTATTTTCAGGAGGACTTGCATGTTGACAGAAAAAATGGTCGATGCGTTGAATTCTCAGATTAATGAGGAATTCTATTCTGCTTACCTTTACATGGCGATGGCGGAATATTATCAGGATAATAAGCTCCCCGGATTTGCCTCATGGCTCAGAATTCAGGCAGACGAAGAACTCGGACACGGAATGAAGATTATCAGTTATCTCCAGGACAGAAATGCAAGAGCAATATTTAAAGCAATTGCTGAACCGCCCCGCGAATGGAAAAGTCCTCAGGCAGCTGTAGAAGAAGTTCTAAAGCACGAGAGACACATTACTTCATCCATTAATAAACTTTCAGATCTTGCCTTTGAAATGAAAGATCACGCAACCAGAACTTTCCTTGATTGGTATGTTAAAGAGCAAGTTGAAGAAGAAGGAAACATTACAACTATTATTGACCAGATCAGTATGGTTGCACAAATGCCATCAGGACTTTTCATGATTGACCGTGAACTTGCAAAAAGAGCTAAACACTGATCATTAAAGCGATCTGAAGGTTTTCCATAAACAGTATTATTATTAACGACATAAAAAAAAGAGGCTCCGGCCTCTTTTTTTGTCAATATTAATTTCTCATACCAGATAATTCAAAATAGAAGCATTTATCTGGTTTGCTCGCTTTCCATCTTCTCCGTATACATCCATGTCAGCCATTTTCTTTCTTAAATATTCTGCTTTTGCAGTCTCTTCAAGCATGTTTGCTTCTCTTAATACGTTCTGTATCTCAGAAAACGGCTCTTTACTGATTAGAGCAGCCATTTTCGACTCTCTTGCATTTCTTATTGTTGCCAGCGGATCACCTGGGACTTTTTCCGGAATAGAAACCTTTTCATAATTTGAAATTACTGATTTTTCCGGTTTTGTAATGTCCAATTTGACATAACTTTGGATTTCCATTGCTTTTGCCTGCCTTTTGAAGATCTTCTTTATATATCCTTCGACAAACCGGAAAAAAAAATAAGTTTTCTTCAAAAGTTAACGCCGCCTATATAGGCGGCGTTTAGTGATCACAAAAGCATTCTGCCAAAAACTTCATCTTCATTCTGAAATTCCTCATTCAATTTACGAAGGTATTTTTTCTGCCAGCATTTCTTCATTGTTTACAGGTTCGTGTATTTCGTCATATTCATCATCGTGAAGTGTCATTTCAGAATGTCTGGTGTTAATAAGCCAGCGCTGAAACCATACAATAATAGTCTGATCTAACATAATTATTTCTCCTTTGCTTAGAACTTTCTTACTTACTTGAAAGCAAGAACAATGCCAACAGTCGAAGACCATCATTAATAGAGCTTCTACAAAATAACACCTTCTAGATTTACAGTTAAGAGCTGTTTTTCTGATCAAAGATTGACCATATAAACATATATTTTATTCTTAAAATAGTTAATAATTCTTGAATTTTATCAATTAATAAAATATTATTGATGTTCTGAAAATATGATTTTACTTAATTTATCTTTTGCGGGGAATTCATGAAAACAATATTAATTGTTGATGATCAGGAAATAAACAGAGATATTTTGTTTCGTAGACTATCAAAAAGGGGATTTAATGCACTTGCTGCAGCTGATGCAAATCATGCAATTGAATTTGTCAACACTCAGAAAATCGATTTGATAATTCTTGACGTAATGATGCCGGGAATTGATGGCATTGAATTGCTGCAAATCCTTCGAAAAGAATATTCTCCTGGAAAACTGCCAATAATAATGGCTACTGCAAAAGATGAAAGTGATGATATTGTACAGGCTCTCTCGCTGGGTGCGAATGATTATGTAACCAAACCGATTGACTTTGAAATTCTTATTGCAAGAGTTATGACTCAGCTGAACCTGAAAGATGCAACTGAAGAACTTGAGAGACGCGATGCGGAAACCCGCAAAGAACTGGAGATTGCGCAGAATGTTCAACGGTCTTTGTTACCAGATCGTATTCCACATATAAGTGGTTTTGAAATTGGAATAAATTTCACCCCTTGCTATTCCATTGGTGGTGATTTTTATGATTTTTATGAATATTCTAACAGCGAGTTTCTGGGTCTGTTTTTTGCTGATATTAGCGGTCACGGTGTTGCTGGAGCACTGCTGATGTCAATGTTAAAAGCACTTGCTTCAGATTCATTTCAGGTTTTGGGAAATTCTGCTGAGAAAGTATTATTATTGAATGACAGACTTCTTAACGGCTTTCCCGATGGAAAATTTGTAAGTGCAATATATGGAATGCTTGACTCAAACAACAAAGAGTTTTGCTATATTAACGCTGCTCCGGAATCTATTGCCTTATTCAGCAAAACCGGGGAACTGATTAAAACAGTTGAAGGCGGTCAGCCACTGGGTTTCTTTCATTCCAAACAGATAAAATCTGACTGTTACATTGAAAGAAAGGTTTGTCTGAATGATGGAGAAACACTTTTTCTGTTTACTGACGGAGTTACCGAATTAATGAATGAAAAGAATGAGATGCTTGAATTTTCCGGATTTGAGAGGTTTGTTAAGGAAGAACTTAATAATCCTGTTCAGATAATGGTAGACAATATTTATAGAAAAGCGATAGCTTTCTCAGGCCGTTCCAGCGCGAAAGACGATATAATGATATTCGCCATAAAAGCGAAATAAGTAATATTAAAAAAAATCAAAAAAATGGTCAGGATGTGTTGACTAGTTTCCTGTTGCGTGATAGCATGCCAACATTCGAGAAATGTTTTCTACTGCATGATTTACTCATCAGGAGGTTTTTATGCCAATCTATGAATTTAATTGTACGAGTTGTAAAAAAGACTTTGATCTGCTTCTATCTTTGAAGGCAGATCATTCCCAGGTGACATGCCCTGACTGCAGCAGCGGCAATGTAAGAAAGAAAGTTTCGAGTTTTGCCAGAGGCAGCAGTTCCTCAGACAGTTCACCTGATTATTCATCTTCTCACGGTTCATCTTCCGGTTGTGGAAGCTGTTCTACGCATTCCTGCGGTTCGTGCGGTCATCATTGAGGTAATCTGAAGAATGCTGTTTTTCGGCAATTTCTTCTTACAAATATATTTTATTTGGAAAGGAAATTACAATGTCCTCAACTATCAAAACAGTTATCATGGGTGCAGCTGGTCGCGATTTCCACAATTTTAATCTAGTTTACCGCGATAATCCCAATTATCAAGTTGTTGCTTTTACTGCAACTCAGATTCCTGACATTGAAGGAAGGCTTTATCCTCCAAGTCTTGCCGGAAAGAATTATCCCAAAGGTATTCCCATCAAGGCTGAGAGTGAATTACTTGACATCATTAAAAAAGATAAAATTGACGAAGTCGTTTTTTCTTACAGCGATGTTCCTCATGAATATGTAATGCATCATGCCAGTAAAGTAATTGCTGCTGGTGCCACTTTTAAAATGCTTGGATACAATCAGACTGCTATCAAGGCAAAAGTTCCGGTAGTATCAATCTGCGCAGTCAGAACCGGCTCTGGAAAATCTCAGACAACCCGTTGTGTTGTAAAAAACCTCAAGGCAATGGGATTAAAAGTTGTTTCCATCCGCCATCCGATGCCCTACGGAGATCTCGAAGAACAAATCTGCCAGCGTTTTGCATCATATAAAGATCTTGAAAAGCATAAATGCACAATCGAAGAACGTGAAGAGTATGAACCACACATTGATATGGGTGCAGTAATCTTCTCGGGAGTAGATTACGGCGTGATTATTAAAGAAGCTGAAAAAGAAGCTGATGTAATCGTCTGGGACGGCGGAAACAATGACCTTCCGTTCTACAAATCAGATCTTCAGATTGTTGTCGCAGATCCGCACAGACCGAACCATGAGCAGTCATATCATCCCGGCGAAACAAACATTTATCTGGCCGATGTTATCGTTCTGAACAAGATTGATACATGTTATCCAGATGATTTGCAGACTGTACGCGAGAATGTCATGAGAATGAATCCCAAAGCTACAATCGTTCACGCAGCAAGCCCGATTTTCGTCGATGATGGCGATCAGATTCGTGGAAAAAGAGTACTCGTTATCGAAGACGGTCCAACATTGACCCACGGCGAAATGACTTATGGAGCTGGAATGGTTGCCGCACAGAGATACGGCGCTGCCGAAGTCGTTGATCCAAAAGAATATTTTGTTGGAACACTTATCGAAGCTAACCAGAAATATCCCGAAATGGGACCAATTCTTCCAGCTCTCGGTTATGGTAAAAAACAGGTCGCCGATCTTGAAAAGACTATCAATGCTGTAGATTGCGATCTCGTTATTTCCGCAACACCCATTGACCTGACCAAGATTCTGAAAGTTAAAAAACCAATGCTCAGAGTCAATTATGAACTTCAGGAAATTGGCCATCCAACACTTAAAACCATTCTTGAAACCTTCAAAAAAGAACATTGCAAATAATTTTGCATCATAGAAGTTAAAAAAAACCGGGGGCAGAATATCGCCTCCGTTTTTATTTTCCAGAAAATCAAAGTCGACTTAACTTCTTCAAAGTGAAACAAGCTTGTGGTATTATAATTGAAAAATAAAACAGCGAATAAAATACAATTTTTAAGGAATTATTATGAAACATGAACAAAAAGACTTCGTAATACGGGAACTTGGCAAACCAGAGTTTGTTTCTCCGCTTAATCTTTCTAAAGTTGATGATGATCAGATTGCAAATTATGTTCCAAACGATGAAAGAATTCTTGTAAACATTTCTCTTAAGGAAGTTCGCGAATGTGTATCTTCTGGCAGAGACCCTTTGTCATTTGAAAAAGCCGGTCCAAGAGAAATGCTATATTTTGATCCATCAAGGTGTAAAGCCGGAATTGTTTCATGTGGTGGTCTGTGTCCGGGAATCAATGATGTTATCAGAGGTCTTGTGATGCAGTTATCGTATTGGTATGGTGTTAAAACCATATATGGTTTCAAATATGGTTATGCTGGGCTGGTTAAAGAAAATGAGATTCCGCCGATGATGTTGGATCCAGATGCTGTTGCTGACATTCATGAAAAAGGCGGTTCAATCCTGGGAACATCCCGGGGACCACAGGACACTTCGAAAATTGTAGACCATTTAATCGAATATAATATAAATATTCTCTTTTGCATTGGCGGTGATGGCACCCTTCGAGGTGCAAATGACATCACAGAGGAAATTAATAAACGCGGTTTAAAGATCTCCGTCATTGCCATTCCAAAGACTATTGACAATGACATAGAATTCATTGAAAAGACTTTTGGGTTTGAGACAGCTTTTTCTATTGCTGTTGAATCAATTCGGGTTGCGCATGTTGAGGCAAAAGGTTTCCAAAATGGAGTTGGTCTTGTTAAGCTGATGGGCAGACAATCAGGGTACATCGCGGCAAATGCAGCTCTGGCTTCACAGGAAGTAAATTTCTGTCTGATTCCCGAACTGGTTTTTGACCTTGACGGAGAGAATGGTTTGTTTCATCATCTTGAAAAAAGGCTTAGAAGAAGATCTCACGCAGTAATTGCGATAGCCGAAGGTGCTGGACAGGAATATGTCACTCAGAGCGGAAAAGATGCTTCTGGAAATGTAAAATTGGGCGACATCGGTGTCTTTATGAAAGATGAAATCTCAAAGCACTTTAAAAAAACCGGTTTCCCTGTTAATGTCCGTTATCTTGATCCGAGTTATCTTATCAGAAGCGCGAAAGCTCTTCCTTCGGACAGTATCTACTGTACTCAACTTGCTCAAAATGCAGTACACGCCGGAATGGCTGGAAAAACGGGTATAATGGTGGGAATCTGGAACAATCAGTTTACTCATATTCCCATAAACATTGCGATTGACGGAAGAAAGACTCTGGACCCTGAAAGCATGTTCTGGCTGAATGTCGTTGAATCAACTGGACAGCCTATGATTATGCACAATCGCCAACAGTAGTAGTTACTACAGTTTATTCCGAAGAGTCGATTTCTGTGTAAACAAAAGACAATCGCAGCCTGAACTTGCAAATACGACCTGTGAAGGTATTCTCGCGGAATGGAAGCCGTGTCCTCTGCATCCGAAAGGGGTATTCTTAAGCCAGGTGACGAAAAAGTAACTGCATTGTCTGCAGTCGATATTTTTTCTAACCGGGATTTCTTCCTTTGCCATAGCGTTCTTGAAAATATCTTATTTTATAAAAAAAAACAAGCAAATTATCTTGCAAAGTATGCGAGTTTTATAATTTCTCTCTAAAGGAGAGCGCAAGGCGCTCGACCGCGGGGAGTGAGCCGGTCGGACTTGTTCGATGGTGCGAGAAGGCACTTATCACTTCTCTGAAGGAGAGCGCAAGGCGCTCGACCGCGGGGAGTGAGCCGGTCGAACTTGTTCGACGGTGCGAGAAGGCGCTTATCACTTCTCTGAAGGAGAGCGCAAGGCGCTCGACCGCGGGGAGTGAGCCGGTCGAACTTGTTCGACGGTGCGAGAAGGCGCTTATCACTTCTCTAAAGGAGAGCGCAAGGCGCTCGACCGCGGGGAGTGAGCCGGTCGAACTTGTTCGACGGTGCGAGAAGGCGCTTATCACTTCTCTGAAGGAGAGCGCAAGGCGCTCGACCGCGGGGAGTGAGCCGGTCGAACTTGTTCGACCGGCGAGAGGGGGCACGCGACCCCTCTAAAAAGGAGACTTTTATGGAAAAACTTTTCTGGGGTATAATTGTGGTTTGGGTAATTCTCAGGATTACTCTTATGACATTATCAATAAATGGTAATCAGCAACCTGAAGCGCGTGAAAAAGTTCTGAAATATTTTACAGAAGATGATGTAAAAACAGGTAGAATTTATGCTTTAAGGGGATTCTACTCAAGAATGCTTCTTCCTTTTTTTACAGTTGCTCTTTTGCTTGTAATGATGAAGTTCGGAATTATCGAACAATTTTCTTCAAAGATATCCGAAATAGCAGGTAAAGATAGCTTCTGGCTTTCCAATACACTTTTTATTATTGGTTTTTCGATCTTTCTTCATTTAATATCACTTCCATTTGATTATTACCTCGGCCACATAAGTGAAACTGAATTTGGATTTTCAAATCAGACTTCCGTGGGGTGGTTTATCAGATATATGAAATCTTTTGCTGTTTCGCTGATAATTGAAACAGTTTCATTAATGATGGTTTTGTGGTTTTTTAAAACTTTTCAGCGCCACTGGCCAATTATTGTTCCTATTGGTACAACTTGTTTTGGAATTTTCATGTCTATTCTGGCGCCATACATAATTACTCCAATCTTTTACACACAAAAACCGCTCTCTGAAGGAACGCTTAAGGAGAAAATACTCAAAATTGCTGATAAATCCGGAATATCAGTTGAAGGTATTTATGAAGTTGATGAAAGCAAATATTCGAAGCATACAAATGCATATTTTTCAGGCTTATTTTCGCAGAAAAGAATTGTGTTGTACGACAATCTTATAAAAAATCATACTGAAGATGAAACATCTCTGATATTTGCCCATGAAGCTGGTCACTGGCTTCATGACCATGTTTTCAAGGGTATTTCCTTCGGATTTCTTGGCTCAATTGCTGCGTGCATTTTTCTCTGGTATGCCTTTCCTTTTCTGCAGAATGAAAAATTGTTCTGCTTAAAAGAGCTTCATTCGGCTCAGAATATTCCTTTCACGTATATAATTTTTACAGTTTTTTCGCTTTTCTTTGCTCCGATTGAAGCGCAAATTAGTCAGAATTTTGAACGTCAAGCTGATTTGAAATCACTTGAATTAACCGGATTAAAGAAAGCTTTTATTGATGCCGAGATAAGGCTTGCAAAGGACAACAAATCAGAACTTCTCCCCCACCCTTTCAGAGTTTTCTGGCTTTACAGTCATCCAGCGGCAATTGATAGAATCGAAATGGGTGAAAAATTCATTATTACGCAAAAACAAAAATAAGGAGCCTGTTACACAATTCCAAATCTGCTCAAAGTACAAATATTTAAAATGGCCTGCAAAGGAACTTTTAACGTTTAAATCTAATCATAAATATTCAATTTCGTTATTTACGCAACAAGTTCTAAGTATGCAAAATCTTAAATAATGGGACAAATTTGCCTGTTAACTTTTGGGTGGCTGTCATCTCGAAAGAATCTGAGAGATCTAATAAATGCGAGATTTCTCCCTTCGGTCGAAATGAGATTGTTTAATGATCCCTTTACTAAGATTTGCTGTACTTAGTTAATGTTTGCAGTATTTAGTTCGAGATGACATGGTAAAAATTAAATTAATTCTTATCAACGACTGGAGAAAATAAATGTTGACAGAATTTGGACGCGATTTGACAAGTCTTGCTGCACAGGGGCTGCTTGAACCGCTTATTGGTAGAAAAGAAGAAATTCAGAAAATTATAGAAATCTTATGTACAGAAGGAAAGAATAATATTGCAGTTGTAGGACCTGCCGGAGTTGGGAAAACATGCATTGTTGAAGGGCTTGCACAAAGAATAATTTCTTCTGATGTTCCACCGCAGATTTACAAAAAACGCCTTTTCCAACTTGATCTGACAGCTGTTGCATCTGGAACAATGTATCGTGGACAACTTGAAGAGCGTGTAGAAAAGATTATCAATGAACTGCTTGAACAGAAAAATTCAATTCTTTTTATAGATGAAATTCATCAGCTTGCAGAAACAAAAAAAGCATATCTTTTTGATTTTGTCAGTTATCTGAAACCTCATCTCGCCAGAGGCGACATTACCCTCATCGGCGCCACAACAGAGCCTGAATTCAAAAGATTCTTCGAAGAGACTGATCCGGCACTTGCAAGAAGATTCGTAAAAATTCGAATTGATGAACCTTCAATTGATGAGCTGAAAGAACTTTTAAATCGACTTGCAAAAAAATTTGGATCAAAGCAAAATATTGTTGTACCAGAGAAAACGATAGATAAAATTATTGAAATGTCGGATAATTTCATTAAAGACCGCTATTTTCCAGATAAGGCAATTGATGTTCTTAAGGAAGCAATATCAGAAAAACGTTTCTCACAGGCCGAATTCAAGAGACCGGCAACTTTTGAACCGCTGCTTTCAATTCTCAAGAAAGAAATTTCAACTCTTGAAAGTTTCAGTCTGAAAGAGACTCAGGAATGTCTTGATGAATGGGATAAGGAAAAGACAGATTTTTTTGGTATTTCGCTGACTGAAGCAGACATTGCTTCAATAATTGCCAAAAAGACCGGAGCAATTGTCGGAGAGGGCTCATACGACGATGTTGGAAAAAGATTCAACGCACTAAAAGAGGGTTTTGAAAAATCAATCATTGGCCAGAACCGTGCCAGAGATGCTATTCTAGGGGCTTTAAAGATGCTGAGTGCCGGTCTGAGAAAACCCAATAAACCAGTTGGTTCATTTCTTTTTCTTGGTCCATCGGGATCAGGTAAAACAGAAACTGCAAAAACAATTGCAAAGTATTTTTTTGGCGATGAAAAAAAGTTGATAAGGTTCGATATGTCTGAATTCTATGCTGAACATACTGTTGCACGCCTTATTGGATCACCACCGGGTTATGTTGGCAGTGAAGAAGACGGGCTTCTTTTCAAACTCATGAACAGAAATCCTTTTTCAGTAGTTTTATTCGATGAAATTGAGAAAGCAAATCCAAAACTCTTTGATATTTTTCTTCAAATGCTTGATGAAGGAACAGTTAAAGATATGAAAGGCAATGCAGCTTCTTTCAAAGACGCCCTCATCATTATTACAAGTAACTCAGGAACCTCTCATTACCAGGGACTTGAGCAGAAAGATTTTGATGAAAAATTTAAAGTTATTCAGGAAAAAGTTATAGAAGAAGTAAAAAAGAGTGTAAGACCCGAGATCATAAATCGAATTGAACATGTTGTACCATTTTCTCCATTTACAAAAGAGGAATTGGCTTCCATCATGAAAAAGCTTGTAACAGAAAGCTCCAACAGGATGAAAGAGCAGAAAAACATAGATTATATACTGAATGAAAATGGCCTAAAATATTCTGTAGAAAAGGGTTTCGATCCACAATTCGGAGCAAGACCAATGAAACGGGAAATTCATAAAATTGAAGAATCTGTTGCTGAAGGACTTATCGAAAAACTTGTTAATCCCGGTGATCATCTTATTATTGATAATCATGATGGAAAATATATTGTGAACAAGGCTTACGAGGACAAATAATGAAAGAATTCTTTGAAAATTCAAAAAGAATATACGATGAACTTAAAAGCATGTCAGCAAAGCTTCTGCTGAAATTGCCGGAATTTTCACTTCAACAGGCTTCAGAACAGTTGCCGAGTGTGCTTTTTGTCGGTGAATTTAATGCCGGGAAATCATCTCTGATTAATTCCGGACTTGGCGAAGACCTTCTTCCAACCGGAGTTACTCCGACTACTGCAATCTTGACGTTTCTTGAAAACGGTCCATTTCAAATTCGCATTAAAGCCCTTGGTGAAAAAGAAGCAATTAAACTTGATCCGGGAAAAAATGAAAAATCAGGATTTGGCATGCCTGATGAAAAATTTGACTGGCAGTCATTTCGAAATCTCATTACCGACCCGGCAAAACTGGAAAAACTGGAAAAAATTGAAATCAGGCATCCGTCAGTTCCAAAAAGCTTCAACCTCATTGATTCACCCGGAATCAATGATTTATCAAAATCACGTGCAGAAATTGTATATGGAGTGATTCCATCTTCTGAAATAATTGTGTTTGTTATCTCTGCTCTAAAGCCGTTTTCTGAATCAGAAAAAACATTTATTGAAGAAAAACTGCTGGCGGCTGATCTTAAAAAAATTATTTTTGTTCTGAACCGAATGGATGAGATTGAAGAATCTGAACATGAGGAACTTTTTTCTGAAACAAAAAAAGCTATTGTTGAGTCGGTTAACAAAAGCTATTCAAATCTTAATTCACTGATTGGTCAGGAATTGTATCAACCGATTTCTGAAATTGAATTGCTTTTAACCTCTGCATTGATTCAAACTCCTGTAGATGGCGGAACACATCTTAAAAATATTGGATTTGCAACAAAATCAGCAGATGACAAGATGAAATCACTTGCCTCTGGAAACAGGGATTTGTGGAAGAAAATAATTACATATAGCCACACCGAAAGAAATCAAGAGACCAGGAAACGAGTTCAGCATTTTCTCAGGAAGAATCTGCTTCGAATTCAAAAAGCAGTTAAGAGTATTGAAAACACTCACTCTTCTGAAGAAAGTCATGCAAAAAAACTGTTCAGTGAAAATTCGGAGAAAATTCGGAAATTGCGCGAGTCTCTCAAGCGTGCAGAGCTGCGCATACAGCAAACTGAAGACAGCCTGAAAAGTCACTTTTCGGACAAGATTAACTCTGTTATTAATTCATTAGCTTCCATAAACAGACTTTCACGTGATCCATCTGAAGTTAATTCACGATTAAAAGAATTGTACGAATATCTTACGAATAAAATGAAAATTACTTTTGATCTCCTGTATTCAGAGCTTGGAAAAGAATTTTCTGCGATAATTGATGAACGAGCATTTCTTGAAGAAAGAAAATTCGAAATAGAATACGATTTATCGAATCTTCCGTCGAAAGTGATTTTCTCATTGAATTTCGCATACCTTGCAGCCATATTTTTCGGAATTAATATTGGACTTTTTGCAGGCGCAGTTTATTTGGCAAGCCAGATTATAACAAATCAACGTTCAATAAAAGATTATCTCCTCTCTGCGACTGTTGCGGAAGAAAAGCTTACGGAAGTTAAAGATAAAATTAAAAAGTCTGTATTCAGCGAAATTGAATATGCAACAGATTATGTTAAACAGTCGCTTATTCAACGGATAGACGTTGTACAGACGGAGATAAAGAATTTATTGTACAATATAAATCGTCCTGTCAATTTTGATCTTAATACAATGCATGCAGACATTGCCAGAATTCATGAGGCAATTCAGAATATCGAAAAAGCGATTGAGCAATAATATTGGTCAAATGACTGGATTAATGCGGGTTTATGTTAGGTGAAGGAGGGTTGCTGGGATTATTTTTTTCTGATGTTGCGGCTGGATTTGGTGTTTGTACTACTGCTGGGGAAAAAGTGATGTTTTTGTAGTAAAAATTGAGAATTTCGTTGAATTTGAAGCCTCTTTTTGCCATGCCATCTGCTCCGATTAAACACATGCCTGCGCCATGCCCTTTACCTTTGCCGGTAATGATATTTGTTTGAGTCAAAGATTCTACTGTAAAACGAAGACTTGGGAAGGCGTTTTGTCCAAACCACTGAGAAGCTTTTTCAAAAAAATCGGTTCCGGAGGCAACGCTGTCAATCAGAAGCGGCGGATTTGGAACAGGTCTGTCTATTTTTCCTTTTATTCTGAAGACATTGATTCTTCCGGACTGATCGCTTGAAAGTGGTATCCACTCGTTTATTGTTGTTCTTGGATTAGTCGAAAAAACGTCGGAAAGGAAAGCTGTCATATCCTTTTCGGATATTTCTCTGATCCAGTTGAAAAAAGGGCTGTGCATGCAATTTTCGGCACTTTTACTGTCGATACGGTCATCCTGAGAAATATGAATTGTATCTTCTTTTCCAAATACTTCTTTTATGCTTGAGAGGCGCCCGGAGCATGTATGCGTAGTCATTGGAAAAAAATATTTTCCCTGATGAAGCATAACCCTGTTTTTTTGATCTGCGATTAGAACATCTACCAGTTCCCTGTCGTCTCCTTTTCCGATGTAACTCATACAGTGATCGGTGCTGCAGAGATCAAATGATTCAGTTGCGTGCCTGGGAAACGATTTAGTTGCCATGCAAAAGGTTCTTACAGCGATAATCTGAGCTTTAAGCGCCTCTGGTTCGCATGTTTGCATTTGTGAGACAACCGAACATAAATATTCATATAAGCGAAGATTGTTATTTATAAGAACATTACCCCGGGAAAAAAAGATTTCAAGACCACCGCCGGTAAGGAAATCAGGAATATTAGGAAGATCAAGATTGAGAAGCCATCCATCTGATGCTTCAATTTTGGAAAAGTATCCTCTGATTTCACCAAGGTTTGACGTTTTAATGAATATTCCGCTGGAAACTGTTTGAATTGTTGCGTCTTCCCCTTCCGGAAGTTCTATCTGAAGAACGTCAGTTGTTGACGTACCCGATGCGTTTTGAGAAGCGAATCTTGTACAAGTGAGGTTCCAGTTTCCTGCCGTTGCCTGCATTCTAAGTGTTGAAATTTCATGATCTCTAAGTAATCCGATTTTGAACTGTTTATTATCGAGGTTTTCAGATTTTGCCTGAGAATATGCATTCTGACAGGGGAAAAAAATGAAAATTTCAAGTAATAAAATATAAAAGACTTGTTTCATATTTTTTCTGTGGCATTATCAAGCATTTCAAGAAAGCTTTCTATGCGAAGTTTGGTTCGCTGATCGATTTTTGATGGATTTTCACCTTCAATTGTCAGTACTGGAATTTTCAATTCACGTCTTATCAGGACATCATGTATCTGACGGTGGCAAAAAGATTGGGTGTAATGAATAAGACCATTAATTTTTCTCTTTTCAATTTCTCCGGCAATGTCTTTAATTCTTGGCCAGACGCCATACGGATACGTGAATTTATGGTATCTGGTAACAAGGTCAAGTTCGGTATCAAGCATTGCAAACTGTCTTGGAATTTCGTTTAAAACGATCTTTGCTCCGAGGCTTTCAACAACATCGTGGAAATCGGAAAAAACGGGTGGAATTCCAATTAATCCAAGTCTTATTCTGGAAAATCTGCTATTGCGCTTCTTTACTCTATCAAGAAATAGCCTGAGTTCAGATTCGAACAGATCAGGGCTGGAATTGAAATCACTTGAAGAAACAAGCCATTGAAAATTTTCAAATCCTGATACAAGCTCATCTTCCCAGGTCAATATATCGAGTTCTTTTAAGAGCTTTCTTATTATTGAAAGCCTTTTTCCAGTCTCTTCAGCCTGCTTCAATGAAATTCCCATTTCTGCGCACAATCGTTCCATTTCAATTTTTAATGCGGCTTTGTCTGGCGGATAAGGATATGCAAAGATGAAGATCTCCCTGAGTTCGGGTATAAGTGTTTCAAGCATTGCCTGAGTGTTTGAACAATCACCACCTGTAACAAAAATCATACCTCCGGGCTGTTCAATATGTACATAGCCATAAATTCCTTTTATCCAGGCGCAACAGGTTCTTGGATAACCAGCTTCTTCAGCAAATTTAAGATATTTTTCGGAAGACTGAGAATTAATAAATAGATTATTGAGATCGGCAACTATTCTTCCAGCCGCTATGGGAATTTCTATTGGGATAGTTGAAGTAATACCCAGAATTTTTTTTATTGTTTCACTGTTCATAATTTATATTGTCCTGAAGAGAGTTTTAATTGGAAAAAGTAGAAATCTAAACAGAATTTCAGGAATTTTAAATCTTTCTGCAAAGGCAATCAGTACAATGGAATTTCTACAATAGAAAGTGTTGACCCGTCTTCCAATTGCAGTATTTAAGAGATATTCCCGGCGAAATCTTCTGAATATTTCAAGAGAGGAATTATCATTATGATAAGCATACCCAGCAAGAAAACAATATGATTTTTCCTTTTCCTTTTCCCAGGTGGGTTTGAAATCTGGAGCAGCAACTCTTATTCTTCCAAGAATTTGATGTGCATCAGAATGCATCTGAAGATATGAGTAGCACAGATGAATGTTGTCGAGAAGCACTATGTCGTTAGGAGCTATTTCCAATGCCTGTGTGAGGCAGCTTACGGCTTTCAGAAACCAGGGCTTGCCATGATATACGCCTAATTGAAGAGCTTTAGAAAGAAATTGATCAATGCCTCTTTTAAGAAGACCAAGTTTAGTATCCAGAAACTTTCTATGAAGTTCTACGGCCGGAAGATATCTCGGATCAACATGAAGGGCCCATTCAAGGCTTCTCTGAGCAAGATGAAATTCTTTTTTATCAAGGTATATCTGTGCAAGAAGGACGCGTGCTTCCTGATAATTGGGTTCTCTCAGCAGAAAACTTTTTAATTCCGGAAGAAGTTCACTGATTTTTCCTGCAGCGTTCAGCTCTTTAATCTTCTGGAATTCTACTTTTAATTCTTCTGCTCTGCGAAGCTCTTTTTCCTCTTCTGACTCTACTTTTGTTTCTGCTTCTTTAATAGTTTCGGCGGCTTGTTCAATTTGTGCATTTTCAAAGTCAGTAATTTTTTGAAAAACTTTTTCGGCTTCTTCAGTTTTTCCAAGCTGCTCAAGGCAGAAATTTATTCTCTTTAGAGTGCGTATATCTTCAGGGTGTATTTTAATAGCTTCATAAAAAAAAGCGAGCCCGGATTCTACAAGCTGTTTGAAAACTCTTTCGTTTTCTTCTCTGAGTTTTTCCTGGCCAACAGCGCCAGTTGAATTCATTTTAGTAAATTCATTAGCAATTACTTCAGCTTTTTTTAGAATATCGTGACCCGATTTGAGTTTCTCTTCGAAAAGTGCATTGGATGCAATTTCGAGAGCCCTCATTATTCTTTCTTTGCCAGGAAGCCATTCATTTACATCTTTGATAAAATCATAAGAATGCTGAACAGCTCTATTTAACTGCAGTTCTTTAAATATTCCAACAACGAGGCTTTCATCTGGCGGATTTGCTGCACCGAAATTCTTTTTAAACAGGTCAAATCCATCGTTGATATTTCCGCTCTGAAAAAAGAACAGAATTTTATCTTCGATGGTTTTCGGCGTTTGAATAACTGGTTTAATCAAAGCAAGTCCTTATATTATTCTAATAAAGTTGTTCTAAACAGTATATAATAAAATAACGCCCTTTCAGGCGTTTTTCAAAGTATTTTTAGAAAAAATATTTATCTTCTTGGAAACTTGCCTTTTCGGCCAAAATGCGAAAGATCTCTGGGAGTATCCTTTCTTAATAAGACAGGTTCTCTCCTGAGTAAAAAAAACCAGGTTGTAAATGTAAGTAACATTCCAGAACAAAGTCCGCCAAAGAAACTGAAAAAATTTCCCATCGACAGCATCGCATTCCTCCAATAATTATTTCTTTCGCAGACTCTTTCGGCAGAAATTTATTTTTTCTTTACAAGATACTTGTCAAACCATTCAATTGTTTCTGCAACCACATGCAGATTGGACTCTCTAGCGGAGTATCCATGACTTTCGTAAGGCAGAACAACAAGTCGAACTGTTCCGCCATGTCCCTGTACTGCTGAAAAAAGTCTTTCACTCTGCATTGGAAAAGTTCCTGAATTGTCGTCCATTTCACCATGAATCAATAAGAGCGGTTCGTTTATTTTATTAGCATGTGTAAATGGCGAAAGCCGTGTGTAGACATCAGTTGCTTCCCAGAATGAGCGACGCTCACCCTGAAAACCGAATGGTGTAAGGGTTCTGTTATATGCTCCACTTCGTGCTACGCCTGCTGCAAAGAGATTGGTGTGTGCAAGCAGATTCGCTGTCATGAAAGCTCCATAAGAATGTCCTGAAACGCCTATTCTTTCAGGATCAGCAATTCCTTTTTCAATAAGTTTATCAACGGCGGCCTTTGCACCATCTGTTATCTGCTCTATAAATGTATCATTTGCTGTTTTCGGATCACCGACAACAGGTATTTCAGCTCTGTAGAGCACGGCATAACCGTGCAGAAGAAGAAAAAGTATTGAATCTCCTTCGGGTTTGGTAAAGCGGTTTGAGGTGGTTCTAACCTGTCCAGCGGTTTTTGGAGATGTGTATTCAAGCGGATAAGCCCATACTACAACAGGAACTTTTGTATTTTCTACATAATCAACCGGGTAATAAAGTGTGCCAGAGAGTGGTATACCATCGCTGCGTTTGTAGGTCAGAAGCTCTTTTCTAATTTTTGTAAGTTCCTGAGCCGGGTCAGGGAAATGAGTAACAGCAACCGGGTTTTCAAATATGTTTTCTTTAAGCGGTCTGAGATAATAGTTAGGTGAAAGAGCTGGACTTTCTCTTTTTGTAATAATTGCATTTCTTTTTTCGTCTGCAAATCCCTCAAAAATTTCAAAGGTATCTGTTGCAGCCCTGAAAAGTTGTTTAACTGTTTTATCTGAAAGATCAAACTGGTTTAAAAATGGTCTGAATCCAGATGGAGTCGCGCCTCTTCCGGCCATGAATAGAGAATTTCCGCTGGCAATGGCAACTTCCTGCCCATCTGGTAAAGATTTCATTACAGGGTTTCCTGGATCTCCGTAATCATCATTTACAGCACGACTGAAAATCAAAGGCGCATCAGAAGCACTTTGTGGTTGATTAACATCCAAAAGCCATGTTCGAATCCACTGTGTATCTCTGTCATAATCAGAAACAAGCATTTTGCTGGAAATATCAAGCCAGGTTAAACCTGCATATCGCTGAGGCAGTTTCAGAAGCTCAGCTGGAGAATCTGTAAAAGGCTCTGATATTTTTAGTATTCTGTCGCGGAAATCAGCTTTGTTATTCGGATCGCCTCCATCAAGTGCTTCCACCCATATAAGTGTTGAAGAAGCCAGTTGTTGCCATTCCAGTCCACGCGGGCCCGTGATTACACCCTGAATTGGAAGCTGCTCAGCTGCAGGAAGATCAGCAATTGTCTTCAGTGAAACTCCGGTGGAATCAAATATTTCCCAGGAGTGTGCAAATAGCTCTGCCGGGACTATTTTTGAAAATGGCCGTTTCAATTTTTGTACAAGGATATATTTTCTGTCAGGAGAGACGGTTAAAGATGAGTAATAATCAGGATTTCCCAACTTGATTATTTCTTTGGTCTCAATATTGATTTTTTTAATTTCAGATTGTGCATAATATGCAAAAAGTTTTTCGTCAAAATCTGTCTGAATAAGATCCTGATATGTTCTTAATTTGGAAATTCTGCCAGATGATTCCTGAACAAATGGTCCGGATGGTGTTTCGGCTTTTTCAGGTGGCTCTTTGCGGTTATCTGGCACTGAAGGAATAAAAAGATGTTTTGAATCTCTGTCCCACTGGTATGCTGGCATGAGAATGTTGTTCACGGGAAAGTCGGTTAACATGTCTCCAGTGCCTTCAAACGGGTCATAAACCCAAACTTCTATTGCGGAATCAGTAATTTTTGAAATTGCAATTTTTTTCCCATCGGGCGACCAGGTTGGTTGTCCATATTTTGAATCAGGATCAAGCTGAATATCTGTCAACTTGCCATTATTTAAAGACAGCGATTTAACAGCTGTGATAAAAGACGTTCTCCGGGTTGAGTTCGTATCTGCATGAAATCTTATTCCGGCAAGCCGCAGAAAGGGTTTTGCCAGTTCTTCCATGGTAAGTTGTGTGCGATAATCGATTACAAGTGCGTAACCACCAGCCGGACTCAAAGAAAGTATGGGAGTTGGCGGAGAAACGATAATTTCAGAAATGCGTTTCGGTGGAGATTTGTAAACTTCATCTGCAAAAAGAACACACGAAAAAACTATAAACGAGAGCATTAACATGCAATTCACACACTTGAACATTCCCTTCCCCCTGTATAATCCCCTATTTCAAACGAATTAGTGAGTTGACATAAAAATACATTGAAAAAGATTCCGAATCAGGATTGTTTGGAAAATGAAACCAGACTTGAAACAAGGTATGTTATTCCTGCAATTACAACAGTTGTTGAGCTCGCCGGAAGATTCGGACTGTAACTTACTGCTATACCGAAAACTGTGAAAAACGCACACAGAAAGACAGAATATACCATTAATTGTCTCAGAGTACTTGAGAATCTGGAAGCAACAGCTACAGGAAGAGTTAATAATGCAATGACAAGAATTATTCCCACCACTGTGGTAAGAAGTACAACAGTTATTGCCGTAAGACAAAGAAGAAGATAGTAATAAAACTGAACATTCAGTCCGCGAATCTGCGAAAATTCCTCGTCAAAACAGACAGCAACAAACTGATGGTAAAACAGGAAACAAATAACAAGAATTATTACATCAAGAATTATGATGGTATAAATATCGGACATTGAAATCATCATGATATTTCCGAATAAATAACTCATAAGGTCTTCGTTGTATCCGGGAGTGCGCGAAATAAATATTACCCCGGTTGCCATTCCGACAGCCCATAATGCACTGATTGCAGTGTCTTCACGCTCTTTTGTCTTCAAACTAACCCAGCCAATTGCCAGAGCAGCAGCAATAGCAGAAAGTATTGCTCCAAAGACAGGTTTGCACCATGTTAAACCATGGACTACCTGCAAATATCTTGCAGCGCCCATTCCTCCAAGAATGCAATGCGAAATTCCGGCAGCAATGTATGAAATTCTCTTTACCACAACAAAGCTGCCTACTATTCCGCAGGCAAGGCTTGAAAGCAATGAACCAATTATTGCATACTGCAGAAATGGCATTTCCAGAAGATCATAAAAAAATGTAATCAATGAGAGTCTTCCTTGCATGAACAATTGTGATCATGTCTTATAAGTCTAATGTCAACACCGTACATTTCCTTAATTGTATCACCGGTAATCTGGCTTGTCGGATGAACAACAGCCTCACCTCTGATACAGATAACGCTTTTAACATATTGAGAAACGAATCCAAGGTCATGTGATACCATGACTATTGTCATGCGGTTATTTAATTTCTGAAGCATGTCATATAGATATTCGGAACCGTGGATATCAATGTTTGCGGTTGGTTCGTCAAGTAATAGCAGCTTTGGTTCTGAAACAAGTGCTCTTGCAACCAGAACCCGCTGTCTCTGTCCGCCGGACAGTTCTGAGAACTGGCGGGTCTGAAAGTCAGCCATTCCAACGTCTTCAAGTGTTTTTTTTGCATTTTCCCTGTCTTCTCTGGAATATTTTCCCCATATTCTTGATGGACCGAGGCACCCCATGAGAACAACATCAAGAACATTGACAGGGAAACGCGCATCGTATTTTGCGTGCTGGGGAACATAACCTAACATTGAAGAAACCTTTGATGGCTTACTTCCGAATATTGATATGGTACCTGAATTCGGGTGAATAAGTCCAAGTACAAGTTTAAGAATAGTTGTCTTTCCACCGCCATTCGGACCGACAAGGCAGGTAAAATCTTTTTCACGTACAGACAAATTAACATTATGCAATACAGGATTTTTTTGATAAGAAAAAAACACTTCTTTGAATTCAATTACCTTGTCCATTAGTCTATTTAGAGAGCTTTTCAGCAATAATTTTCATATTGTCAAAATAATTGTAGGCAAGAGGATCAATTTCTGTAATTGATGCTCCAATTGTATCTGCAATTGTATTTGCGGCTCTGGGTGAGAATTGAGGTTGTACAAATATTGTTGTTGCTTTTTCTGCCTTAGCTTTTCTGATAATATCGGTAAGCTGTCTTGGACTTGGCTCTTTGCCTTCAAATTCAACCGGAATCTGATTCATCTGATATTTTGCGGCAAAGTAGCCATAAGCAGGGTGAAATACAAAGAATGACTTACCTTTTACTGGCAGCAGTTTTGCGGCAATTTCTGTGTCAAGTTTATCAAGTTCGCTGGAAAGAATTTCGAAATTTTTCCTGAAAGATTCTGCGAATTCCGGAAAGGATGCAGAAAGAGATTCGGTAACGTTTAAAGAAATCATTTTTGCATTAGCAGGGTCAAGCCAGTAATGAGGGTCTGCAGAATCAACGGGGTCCGCATGGCCTGTTTTAGAGACAAGTGAATCACTTGTCTCTACGGGTGTTTTTTGATTATCTGCATGTTCGTTTTCGTGTTCAGGATCTGTCATGTGACCATGGGAATCGCAAATATGGCCAAATTCATTTTTCAGAAATTTTATTCCTTTTCTTGAATCGAAAAATTTAATATTGAAAATACTTTTAAGTTTTGCAACAAGGTTTTTTTCAAATGGAATTCCCGCCATGAAATAGGCATCGGCTTTAGAAAGAAGCGTCAGCTGCCTGGGGACCGGATCAAAAGTGTGCATTGATTGTCCGGGTCCAACCATGACTTCAACATTAAATTTATCTTCTACAATTCTGTCTACAAGATATTTCTGAGGTAAAATGCTGACAAATATTACTTTTTTTGATTTATTTTCTGCATTTGAAACATCAGTAGCAGATTCGCCTGAACAATAGCATTCAAAGGCAGAGAAAAGCAGGAAAACCAGACAAAACAGAAACTTTTTATTCATTCAACACTCCACTTTGTATTCAAAGATTTCTAATATTCACTCAAAAAACAGTGGTTAAAAGCCCCTCACCCTTACCAAATAATAAGCCATTTTTTTTAAGATTTCCTGACACTGTAGCAAATTCGCTGAAATTATGTAACTGCTCAATAATTCGGGGCAAGTGCCGAGTATCAAATCTACTTAACCTTCGGGTTGACAACGGATTACGTATTTTCACACTACCGATCGGCTATTTTCATTCAGTGCATAATTTTAAGATTTCTGTATCTTCTCAATGGTTCGGGGCAGATCTTAGACGTAACAATTTCTTGAGTAGATACGATTTTCCTTTAGAAAAAACAAACACTCAATTTCCCTGCAAATAACCTCTATTTGTTGTACAAAACTGAGACTATTTGCAAAATTATATTATTAAATAATTGAAAGCAGTTTCTGCAGCATTTCGGTGCGTGATGATTCATCCTGAATAGAACGCATTTTTTCAGCAAGTTTGAGAGAGAATTCTGCATAGAGATTGAATGAATCCTTCCCGGAAGTTTTAACCGGCTGTAAAATCGTAGCAACAGGAGTTTCAGAGAGCGACGGTTTTCCCTTTACCAGATCAAAAACAGAATTCATAAGTGGTACTTCGCATTTGAAGCCATACTTAGCTGTAATACATTTTGCGAGTTCTGCTCTTGCTGAATCTTCACCATGTACAACAAATACTGTACCAGGTATTTCTTTAACATTCTTCAGCCAGTCGATTAATCCATTCTGGTCGGCGTGCCCTGAGTAGCCGGGAATTTTTGTTATAGTAGCTTCTACGCGCACTTCCTCGCCATGAATTCTTACGCTTTTTGCACCATCAAGTAATAGTCTTCCTAGAGTTCCTTCTGCCTGAAAACCAACAAAAAGAATTGTAGCTTCTTTTTTCCAGAGATTATGTTTGAGGTGATGCTTTATCCGCCCTGCATCACACATACCACTCGCAGAAAGAATAATTGTACCGCGTGAATTGTTTAATTCCTTTGATTCGTTTGCATCGGCGGTAAAACGAAACCGATCACTGCTGAAAAGCGATCCCTGGTTTTTCAAAAGTTTAGTTGCGTCTTCATCAAAATATTCAGGATATTTTGCAAATACTTTAGTTGCATTTATTGCAAGGGGTGAATCTATTACAATTTTTGCATCTGGAATTGACTTCCGATCAATAAGAATTAATAGATCGTGCATCAGATCCTGGCTTCTTTCAAGTGCAAACGCCGGAATAATAAGATTACCGCCCTTTTTCAGTGCCGAATTAACAACCGCAGCGAGTTCGATTAAACGCTGTTCATTTGATTCATCTTTACGTATGCGATCGCCATAGGTAGATTCGATTACAAGGAAATCTGTATTCGAAAACATTTCAGGGTCTTTGACGATTGGATGATCAAGTGAGCCGATGTCGCCGGAAAAAACAATTTTTGTGGTTTTACTATTTTCGCGTATTTCAATTTCGATGAATGCTGATCCGAATATGTGACCGGCATTTTGATATGTTGCAGTTATTTCATCTGTAATCATAATTTTCTGATTCAGATTTACTCCTCTGAAAAGAGAAATGGCTTTCTCAGCGTCTTTTTCATCGTAAATTGGCTGAATTGGTTCAAGTCCTTTTCTTTCTCCTCTGCGATTTTTCAGAATACATTCTGATTCCTGAATCCTTGCTGAATCGGGCAAAAGAAAAGCGGCAAGATCAACAGTAGGATTTGTTGCGTAAATCTTACCTTTGAACCCTTTTTTTACAAGCTTGGGAAGCAATCCGGAATGGTCTATGTGTGCGTGGGTAAGAAGTACAAAATCTATTTCAGAAGGTTTAAAAGGAAATTCGCTGTAGTTGTTTTCCTTTACTGCCTTTGAGCCTTGAAACATCCCACAATCGACGAGAAACGCCGTTTTGTCAGTTTTTATAAGATGACATGATCCGGTTACACAGCCAGCAGCGCCATGAAAAGAAATTTTCATTTATTTTGCTTCCTTTTGCTATTATGTTTTTACACGACTGTTTGTTTGGGTCTTAAAGAAACAGGGTGTTTTATTGAAAAGAGGTAGTATTTGGTATCTTCTCAATAATTCTATGCAGTCTGTAGATGCGGCGTCTTGCCTTTTCTACTTATTCCCACAATTTATTGATTAGATAAGCATTTTGCTGTCATTTCGACCGAAGAGAGAAATCGAGTTCTTCTGTCTATAACCACAATTACTTTTTTTTCTTGGAAACGTTCTTTTTTGGTGCAAGAGCGATTTGCTTTTTGCAATAATCAATTCTCTCTTCAGTAAGGCGCTTCATGGTTTCATCAGGTTTGAATTCGACATATTTCTGGTAATGTTTAAGAGCTTCCTGAAAGTCTCCTTTAAAACCGTAAACTGATGCGATATTGTAATATGGATCAGCAAATTTAGGTTCAAAAAGAATTGCCTTCTTGTAATATTCAATAGCTCTGGAGTTGTCATCCAGTTGATAATAAGCAACGCCAATATTATTGCAGATTTTTGCAGATTTTGGTGATAATTGAAGCGCTTCTTTCCATTTTTCAATTGCTTCTTCGATTCGATCTAATTTAAATAAACAGTTTGCACAATTGTTTAGAATTTCAGCATTTTTTGGAGCCTTATCAAGAGCATTTTTATTTGCTTCATAAGCTTCTGAATAGCGCTTTTTATCGAAATATTCAATTGCTTCGTTGTAATACTCTTCAGCAGTTTTCGAAGACTTTACCATTTCAGGGACTGATTTTGAAGTTACGTCTTTTTTTGCAGGAGTGTCTGTTTTCTTTGTAGTTCGTGCAATGCTGCCGGTTCCAGAGGCAGTAGAACTTTTTTCAGAATGCTTTGAGTCTTTTTTTGAAGAGTCTTTTGATTTGGATGAATCTTTCTTTGAATCTTTTTCATCTTTTGCATCCTTCGATTCCTTAGATGCATCTTTTTTGTCAACACTCTCTTCGTTTTCTTCAGTAGAAGAAGCTGGCAATTTTCTGTTTGATTTCCCAAAAATCCAGCCCTCATCACCATTTGTAAACTGTACTCTGTACCATCCATCTTCTTCAGCTAAAATTGTATATTTATCGCCTCGAAGCTTCTTTCCAATGATACCAGCTGAAAAAGCGGGGTTTTTTCTGATTTGAATATAGCTTCCAGTAACCACCCCTTCTTTTTTTTCATCCTGAGCATTCAATTGAATATCAGAAATGCAAAGGAAACAGATCAGAACAAAAAAACCGGGGTATTTCATGCCGCCCTCCATATTTGTACTTTATAGTGATTACAGCCGAATTTGTACGGCTGGCTCAATTCTGACAATTTTGAACCTGTGCAGATACTAACACAAAATTCAATAATTACTCAACAAAATCAATTATTCGATTTTATTTGACACGCCAAATTCGCTTAAATCAAGAACTGCTCAATAATTCAGGACAAGTGCCTGGTATTGTGCTGTCAAAACGACCGAAGAAAGAAATCTGCCGACCCTTCGGCGGGCTCTCTCTCTTCGCTCGTTTTGACAACAGAACACGCACTACCCATTACCAAGTGGCTATTTTCATAACAGTGTCTTTTATTTTATAGTTCCAGAATATTTATCAAGAGAACATAATTCTCTGTGATGTTTGCTATTTGCAGGTTTTTCCTGATCCAGAACTTTTAATCCGCATTCGTGTGCAGAATCTGGTCTTATTCTGATTTTCATTAAATCTGGGTCTGTTATTTGTGAATAACCTGGTATTTCTTCAGCAAGCAATTTTCTTATTCCTTCGAAAGAAAGTTTTTCACTGTTAAGATAAGTATAAACCAGACCTAGAAGTTCAAAATTACTTTTTTTGTTATCCGTTTGGAATACGTTCACAAATTTTCTTATGACATTATCCATTGATGTAACTGACCCGTTATTTTCAGAATAAGGCAAATATGGAATAACAAGCTGTGAGGTAGCAGTTGAATCAGTTTCAAGGGCATCAAATACTATTTTATACTGAACGTTAACTTTTCCGAAATTCTCTCCATAGCTCAGCAGGCACTGAACTTTTCCGCTGTTAATGATATTGTAAAGCTCTTCTGATGGAACTATTGTTTTGTTAATGTCCAAAAATCCCATGAGATTGGAGTGCTGACCGGTCAGAAGAAGTCCATTATACTTTTTTGATGTTCTGGAAGAAGAATCAAGGAGATTAACAATTGATCTGATCTGATTTGCAAGCGATGGTATTTCAGATGCCAAATGAGAAACAAAGACAACATTCTTGGATTTATCTGAAATAATATCTGACAATCTTTGGAGATTTTCAGCGGAAATTCCAGTTTTATCTATTACACTCTTAAATTCAGGAAGTGATGAAATAAAGGTTTTTTCAATACAACTGGAACACGGTGATGAATTTCTGGAGACCAGAACTTTTTTCAGTATTGCAGAAAAGATATCAGGTATTTTTGCTTCATCAAGATTGATAAACAATTCGGAAATATCTGATAATCTGTTTCGTTTACTTCCAATGAAAATCAGCTTTTTCTGATTGAGAATTGCCTGTCTGATTCTGAATGCCACAACCGGATTAGTTTCGTCGACATTGAAACCAGAAACAATTATGTAGTCTGCACTTTCAATATCATCGACAGAAACCAGTGGTTTCTTGCTTTGTACAACTTTGTATGCGTCAATCATTCCTTTGTCAACGTCAAGACTGCCAATGTTTTTTATTCCTGCTTTTTTCGCTATTTCTCTTATTATCGCAATTTCTTCGTTTGTTGACTTTGGAGAAACGAGAACTGCTATTCCAGAACTGCCGTTCTTTTTAATAATACTTCTGATTGCATCAGATACTTCCGAAGAAGCCTCGTCTATTGACTTTGTGTGCAGATTACCGTTTTCAAAGGTTCTGGCAGATAAAATACGCTTTGAGTCGCGAATGAAAGAATGGGCGAATCTTCCCTTTGAGCAGACTAACCCCGGAGTAAAACTGTCTTTCATCTTTGAAGATACGTACCATGTTTTATTGGAAGCTTTGTTAAAAACCACTTCGCAGCCAACTCCGCAGAAATTGCAGACTGATTCTTTCGGAACAGTCATCCAGGGACCTGGTTTTTCGAATGGAAGGTGGTAATCAATAGCACCTGTTGGACATGTTTCTATGCAGTTTCCGCATGAAACGCATGTTGTATCCTGAAGCGGCTTGTCAAGAGCCGGTTTTACAATGGTTTCAAATCCGCGGTTAACAAACCCAAGTGCGCTTGCGCCGATAATTTCACCACACAGTCTTACGCATCTTCCGCAAAGAATGCATTTGTTCGGATCAATTGAGATATCAGGATGACGGGTATCAACTTCAAGTTTTTTCGCTTTTCCCTTGAATTTCTGCTGTTCAACGTTATATTCACCCGCGTATTTTTTCAAATCGCATGTAAAAACGCTTGAGCATCCGCAGGACATGCATTTTGATGTTTCTGATTTAACCTGATCGGGGGAAATTCCAATATCTACTTCGTCAAAGCATTTAACACGGCATGAAACTTCAGTCTGACGCATTTTTGCTCGTTCGATCTTTTGTACTTTTTCGAACCACGATGGTGGAATTTCATCAAGATTTTGTTTCTTACTCAGGAATTCTGTCGGCTTTGATTGTACTTTTCCGGTTACTAAGTACTCACCAATTACTTCAGCGGCTCTTCTTCCGGCGCCAATGGCATCAATAGCTGCAAGCGGGCCAGTAACAATATCGCCGCCTGCGAAAATACCCTTAGCTTCTGATGCCAGAGTTTTGTCATCGACAACAATTGTACCCCATTTGGTAAGTTTTATTTCGCCATAAGATTTATTCGAAAGATTGCCCGGGTCGCAATCCTGCCCAATTGCGGCAATAATTACTGAACATGCGATATGTGTTTCTGAGCCTTCGACAGCTACAGGTTTCCTTCTCCCGCTTGCATCAGGATCTCCAAGTTTCATCTGCTGGCATTTTATGGCAGAGACTTTTCCATTTTCTGAGACGATTTCAAGTGGGGCAACAAGATATTTTATTTCAACGCCTTCAGCGAGTGCATCTTCGATTTCAACATCGTCGGCCGGCATTTCTTCGCGTGTGCGTCTGTACAAAATGCTGACTTTTGATGGTCCGCATCTGACTGCGGTTCTAGCGGCGTCTACAGCAGTATTTCCGCCGCCAACAACTACCACATGCCCTTCAAGTTTCGGAGCTCCTTCTTTTTTTACTCTTTCGAGGAAGTTAATTCCGCCCCAGACGCCTTCGGTTTCTTCGTTTTTAACACCCATTTTCTTTGCTTTCCAGGCTCCGAGTGCAAGATAAATGGCTTCAAATCCCTGAGTTTTGAGATTGTCAATCGTAAAATCAGTGCCGAGTTTCTTGTTCAATTCGGTTTCAATGCCGTGTGAGGTGATATAAGCAATTTCTTTATCCAGAGTTTCGCGTGGAAGTCTGTAATCAGGAATGCCCCATCTGATCATTCCGCCAAGATATGGCTGGGCATCAATAATCTTCACCGAATGTCCCTGTTTAGCGAGAAAATAAGCGGCAGTTAAACCAGATGGACCACCACCAATGACCGCAACTTTTTTTCCGGTTTTTTTAGTGGCAGCCGGTTTTGGAAGTTTATCTTTCTCAAGATCAGCAATATAGCGTTTGATAAAGTTCACAGCCACTGAAGATTCTACGTTCTGTCTTCTGCAGTTGGCTTCACAGTATCTTACGCAGACTCTTCCGCAAACAAGCGGCAGCGGATTTGTCTTCATTATGAGTTCAAGTGCTTCGGCGTAATTTCCCGATGCGGCATGTGCAAGATAGCCCTGGACATCAACATTAGCAGGGCATTTTTCATAGCAATTTCCACGGCAATCGGCAAAATGGTTAGAAAGAAGAAGATCGAGAGCCGTTTTTCTTGCGCGTCTGATCTTTTCATTCTGAGTCTGAATAATCATTCCCTCGCGCACTTCAGTTGCACACGAAAGTAATAGTTTCGGTGCACCTTCCACTTCGACTACGCACAAAAGGCATGAGCCGTAAGGATTCAGTCTGGAATCATAACATAAGGTTGGAATTTCAATTCCGTTATCTCTGGCTACTTGAAGGATTGTCTTTCCAGGCGTTGTAGTAAAATTTTTGCCATCAATTTTTATGGTGATTGAATTATTCTTCTGCATTTCTTTTTGCATTTTCGGTTCCTTTCAATCTTTGCTTACTGCGTTAAAATTACACACGGTCACACATTTTCCGCATTTGACACATTTAACTGTATCAATAACGTGAGGTTTCTTAACCTCGCCTTTTATGGCATTAACCGGACAATTTTTTGCACAAAGAGTACATCCAACGCACTTTTTCTTATCAACAACATAATTAACAAGTCCAGCGCACGAGTGTGCTGGGCATTTTTTATCTTTTATGTGAGCTTCGAATTCATTCCGGAAATATTTGATTGTTGTCAGAACTGGATTTGGGGCAGTCTGTCCGAGGCCGCACAATGCGGTTGAACGAATCTGTTCGCCGAGTTCAGTGAGTTTATCGATATCATCTTCCCTGCCCTTTCCTTCTGTAATTCTTTGAAGAATTTCAAGCATTCTGAGCGTTCCTAGTCTGCAACTGGTGCACTTTCCGCATGATTCAAGCTGAGTAAATTCGAGAAAGAATCTCGCCATTTCAACCATACAGGTTGTTTCATCCAGAACGATCATGCCGCCTGAGCCCATGATTGCGCCGGTTTTGTTAATCTGTTCGTAATCAATCTGAGTTGTACCGAGTTCGGCTGGAATGCACCCGCCTGAGGGACCGCCCATCTGAACAGCTTTGAATTTCCGGTTATTTAATATTCCGCCGCATACATCAAAAATAATTTCATTGATAGTTATTCCCATTGGAACTTCGACCAGTCCTGAGCGACGAACTTTTCCGGCCATTGCAAAGACTTTTGTACCACGGCTTTTTCCGATTCCCATATCTGCAAATGGCTTTGCGCCATTTAAAATGATCCATGGAATATTTGCAAAAGTTTCGACGTTGTTAATGTTTGTTGGTTTGCCCCAGAGGCCCTTAACAGCAGGGTATGGAGGCCTGAGCCTGGGCATTCCGCGCTTGCCTTCAATAGAAGCAATAAGGGCGGTTTCTTCGCCGCAAACGAATGCGCCAGCGCCTTCTTTAATTTTTACCTCGAATGAAAAGTCTGTTCCAAGAATTTTGCTGCCGAGCATTCCCTTTTTCTTTGCGTCACTGATTGCTTTTTTGAGATTTTCTATGGCTTTTGGATATTCAGCGCGGCAGTAGATGTAGCCATGTGAAGCTCCGATTGCATATCCACAAACCATCATCCCTTCAAGAATAGAATGCGGGTCACCTTCGAGGACACTTCTGTCCATGAAAGCGCCAGGATCACCTTCATCTGCGTTGCAGACGACATATTTTTCCGGCCCGGGCGATTGCATTGCGAATTTCCACTTCTGTCCGGTGGAAAATCCGGCGCCGCCTCGTCCGCGTAGTCCAGATTCTGTTACTAATGTAACAACCTGTTCGGGAGACATTTCTTTCAGGACTTTTTCAAGAGCTTTATAACCATCATGAGCAATATATTGATCCATCGAAAGCGGATCAATGCGTCCGCAATTACGAAGAACAATGCGTTTCTGCTTTTTCATGAAATCAAATTCCTGTCCGGTTTCGAAATTTTTCAGGACAAGAAATTCATTAACAGGATTATTTTGTTTGATATGCTGCTCGAAGATTTTTTCAGCTTTTTCGGGAGTAACGTTGCCGTAAAGCCAGGAAGTTCCGTCGATAGAGAGTTCTACGAGAACTTCTGAATAACACATTCCTATGCAGCCAGTTTCAGAAATTTGTATTTGGTCTGTTTTGGATTTGTCAAGTAAAATTTGAAATTTTTCAAGAACCTTGTCTGCACCGGCAGCAATTCCGCATGTTCCGGTACCAATAATAATTTTTTTCATTTCTGAACCTCCTGATTTGAATTGTTTTTCTTATATGTGTTCAGAATTTTTCGTAATTTCTGTGGAGTGAGTCTTCCGTAGGTATCGTTGTTAACCATAATTACAGGCGCAAGGCTGCAGCAGCCAAGACACGCAACTGGTGTGAGAGTGAACAATCCGTCTTCAGTAGTATCATCATCTTTAAGGTTCAGTTCCTCCTGCACAATATTAAGCAGAGTCTTGGCATCATTTACGTGGCATGCTGTCCCGTCGCATAAACGAATGAGATTTTTTCCGAGAGGCTTAATACGGAATTGTTTATAAAAAGTTATTACACCGAATATTTCGCTTTCCGGAATATTCGTAATAGTGCTGAGAAAGGTAATTGCGGGCTTTGGAATATAGCCATATCTATCCTGTGTCCGCTGAAGAAGAGGAATCAGTTGCCCCTGTTCAGTGCAGTTGATCCCCAGACCAGCGTAGAATTTTTCGAATTCCTGTGTGTTCATTAAATTATCTCCTTTCCTTGAGGGAAGTGCGCTTTAACTATCAGGTTGTTAAAATATCACAGCTTGTATATTTCTTCAATAATCGAGTTGCCGGAAAAGTTTGTAATTTTTTTAACAGGTTTATTCAACTTTGTCTTGTCAAAAGATTTAATTGGTGTTATCTTGTTGCAAATCGAGAATGAACTCGAAATATTTTCTGAAAAATTAAGGAGACCGTGTAATGGGAAAGGAATCATTCAACGCTTTCAAGATGGCTCAGACTCAATTCGATTCAGTTGCTGCAAAGCTCGGGCTTGACGACGGCACCAAAGATCTGCTCAGAAATCCAGATCGTGAATATCATTTTAATATTCCGGTTAAGATGGATGACGGTACTGTAAAGATTTTCAGAGGTTTCAGAGTACAGCATAACGATGCTCGTGGACCATGCAAAGGCGGAATTCGTTTTCACCCACACGAAACAGTTGACACTGTCAGAGCTTTAGCAATGTGGATGACCTGGAAATGTTCAGTTGTGGACATCCCTCTTGGCGGCGGAAAAGGTGGAGTAATTTGTGATCCGCATCACCTCTCACAGAGAGAACAGGAAGGCATTTGCCGCGGCTGGATCAGACAGGTCGCAAAGAACGTTGGACCTTTCCAGGATGTCCCGGCACCGGACGTAATGACCAGTGGCCAGCACATGATCTGGATGCTTGATGAATTCGAAAAAATCCACGGTGGAAAATTCCCCGGTTTCATTACCGGAAAACCTCTGGGCGTGGGTGGATCACTTGGAAGAACTGAAGCCACAGGTTATGGTGTTGTATATGTAATGCGTGAAGCTCTCAAGGAAATGGGAATCAACATTAAGTACACACGTGCATCATTCCAGGGTTTCGGCAATGTCTCCCAGTATGCTATCAAGTTATACAGAGAGCTTGGCGGAAAACCGGTTTGCGTATCCTGCTGGGATCAGGCTGATCAGAAGTCATACTCCTACAAAAAAGCTGACGGAGTTGATCCTGATGAACTCGTTCGAATCACTGACCGTTTCGGCGGAATCAGCAAAGATAAAGCAAAAGAACTCGGCTATGAAATCCTTCCAGGAAATGCCTGGCTTGAACAGGATGTCGAAGTACTGGTTCCGGCAGCAATCGAAAATCAGATCACTGCAGAAACAGCACCAAAAATGCATGCCAATGTTAAGATCATCATCGAAGGCGCCAATGGTCCGACAACACCAGAAGCCGATGAAATCATCAAAAAACGTGGCATTTTCATTATACCCGATTTCCTTGCTAACGCCGGTGGAGTCACCTGCTCATATTTCGAACAAGTTCAGTGCAATATGAACTATTTCTGGACCAAAGAAGAAGTTCTCACTAAACTTGATCAGAAGATGACAGATGCTTATCACAAAACATCAGCTCTTGCTCGCGAAAGAAAAGAGTATATGAGAGATGCAGCCTACATGATCGCCATTCAGAGAGTTGCAGAAGCCTGCAAACTTCGTGGCTGGGTCTGATTATAAATAATTAAGTTCATCTGCCGCCTGCTTTCATTTGAGAGTGGGCGGTTTTTTTTGACATTCGATTGAAATACATGTTAGATTAAAAAAAAATTGAAAATAATGACTGAAAATCTTTTATGAGATTCGCTTTAACTGTTAGATATGGTGGAATATTTGCCATTGCCGTTTTCCTGCTTATCGGATTAGCGGTTTCTTTTGCTGTATATGTTAATGCTGAAAAGGCAATTGATCGAGCCTATGAACTACGACTCGTTTCGATTCAGTTTGCAGATGAGTTGCGACAATCGTCAGACGACCTTACCCGAATGGCGCGACTTTACGTATTGACTGGCGATCCAACTTACAAAAAATACTATCAGCACATACTTGAAATTCGTGATGGGAAGATACCCAGACCACAAGATTATCAGAACATCTACTGGGATCTTGTCATTGCCGGACAAATGCCACATAGTATCGCAAGCGGACAGGCTGTTCCTCTTCTTGAGCTGATGAAACAAGCTGAATTTGAAGAAGCTGAATTCAAAAAACTTTCAGAGTCCAAAGCAAATTCTGACGAGCTTACCACTACGGAATTTGAAGCAATGAAATTGGTTGAAACCACAGGTCCAGAGCGAGAAATTAATCTTAACAAAGCCCGTGCCATGCTTCATGATTCTTCATATAATATAGCCAAGGCAAATATCATGAAGCCTCTTCATGAATTATCTGACATTCTTGATAAACGAACACTTAATCTGGTTCGATCAGCAAAACTTAGTGCAATAATTTTCAGAATATTATTTGTTGTTTTTGCTCTTATTGTCATAATCTTGCTTTGGAAATCCTATTCGAACTTGAAGGAAATTCTTGGAGATTCTCCAGAGGAAATCCATTCTCAAATCGTAAAATTGGGACATGGTGATTTTTCTCCGAACAGTAAATCAATTGCTGGAAAAGAAAACAGCGTTGTCGGGTGGTTGTCAGAAACGCGCCAGCTTTTATCTGAACTTGATCAAGCTCAAAAACTTGCAACGGAACGCTATTCGAAAGTACTGCGAGTAACTAAAGACGCTTTAATGATAATAGATTCTGTTTCTGGAAAAATTCTGGATGTTAACGAGACTACTGTTAAAATGAGTGGATTTTCCCGTGAAGAACTTCTGACAATGAATATTTCTGAAATTGATGTCGGTTTTACTGATGAACGTTTAACCAATCAGATTAACAAAATTGTGACTGATGGTAGTGGTTTGATTGATACTCAACATCGCACCAAAGATAATCGAATTATCGATGTGGAAGTCAGCATTCTTTCAGATCTACAATCACAAACACTTATTGGATTTATAAGAGATCTAACCGAGCGCAAAAATGCTGCACGGGAAATACTTATGCTTAATACAGAACTGGAAAAACGTGTTTCAGAGCGTACCAGCGAGTTGTCCGCGAAAACAGAAGAGTTGAGGCAGGAAATTACTCAACGCAAGAATGCTGAAAATGAGTTGCGGGCAATTTCCAATTATTCCAGACGACTCATTGAAGCCAGTCTTGATCCGCTGGTTACCATTAGCCGAGAAGGTAGAATACTTGATGCAAACGCTGCTACAGAGAAAGTCACCGGTTTCAGCCGTGATCAGCTTATCGGCAGAGACTTTTCCGAATATTTCACTGAACCTGAACAAGCTCGTACCGGATATCTGAAAGTATTTTCAGAAGGATACGTTACAGATTATCCTCTTGCTATCAGACATGCTGACGGTCATATTACTGATGTACTTTACAACGCCAGCGTGTACAGAGATGACTCAGGCGAAATTGCCGGTGTATTTGCTGCAGCAAGAGATATAACTGAACGCAAACAGGCGGAACAGATTATACGCGAAGCCAATGCAACGCTTGAACAGAAAGTTGCAGAACGCACTGCACAACTTTTGCAGGCCAGTAAAGCTAAAAGTGAATTCTTAGCCAACATGAGTCATGAAATTCGAACCCCGATGAACGCAATTCTTGGTTTGACTAATATACTCGAACATACACCCCTTAATCCAGATCAGCACGACATTCTGAATAAAATAAACAGTGCTGGCGAAGGTTTGATGCATATTATCAATGATATTCTTGATTCCGCAAAAATTGAGGCAGGTCAGATAAAAATTGAGCAACACCCGTTTGATCTTACGTCTTTATTGACTCAAGTAGCAAACCTTTCTTCAGTTCTTGCTCGCAAAAAGGGTTTGAACTTAACTATTCACCCTCAGCAGGAACTGACGGGAGAATTTATTGGTGATTCTCTGCGACTTAAACAGGTATTACTCAATCTTGTTAATAATGCAATCAAATTTACTGAGCAAGGACATGTTGATATCCGTATCATTCCCCAGGAAATAACAGAATCGAAGGCAAGATTACGCTTTGAAGTTTCTGATACAGGTCTTGGTATCTCCGCTGAAAACTTATCAAAACTCTTTCAAGCTTTTACTCAGGCTGATGCAAGTACAACCCGTCGTTTTGGCGGTACCGGGCTTGGGTTATCAATAAGCAAAAAACTTGTCGAATTGATGGGCGGACAAATCGGAGCAACCAGTAAACAGGGAGAAGGAAGTGTCTTCTGGTTTGAAGTACCTTTGAAACGAATATCTCGCAATCAATCATCAGTGAACGTTGTCGCGAAGGAACCTGAAACTGCAAAACCGCAAGGCCCGCAATTAATAGGGCTGAAAGTGTTAGCGGTCGACGACAATCGCATGAACTTGTTCATGCTTGATCGCTTTCTTCAACGCCAGGGTGCCACAACTGTTCTGGCCGCAGATGGGCAACAGGCACTGCAAATTCTGCGCTCCGGTCCTGACAGGTTTGATGTAGTTCTGATGGATGTTCAGATGCCTGTTATGGATGGTCTGACAGCCACCCGCGAAATTCGCAGAGACACGAACGAAGACATCGCAAAAATTCCGGTAATTGCCTTGACTGCGGGTGTTTTGGAGGAAGAACGCAAAGCAGCTTTGGCTGCCGGAGTAAATGATTTCCTTCCAAAACCTCTGGAAATGGAAAGGCTGGTTGAGGTTCTGAAAAACAGTTTATGGAATCGCCCACCTAAAATGCCGGGATAAATTTCATAAAATCTTAGTAACGAGGTCGTATTATCTTTTGACAGTTTATCCTAAGCCAACACATTAGTGGTTAAAGATTTTGCGTATTGAGTATATTCGGAACTACAGATAATATAATTTTTGTTTGCCTCGAAAAGACTTGTCCGGAAAAAGTTGGTTATGGTATTATCAAACCGTGAAAACATTTGAAAAAAAGCGTGCATTACTGATGTTTGTTTTATTCCCTGTATTAATGCTGGCAGATCACTTCGGGGTGAGTCAGACCCTTGCAGCTGGTGTTGGTGCAGGAATATTGGGTGGTTTATCTGTGATACTATTTCCTGATCCGGATAGACGCCCGTGAACACAAATTCTGATGTTATAATAGGCCTTGACCTGGCTGAAAGAACAGGGATATGTGTTTTATTGAAAGAAAGCCGAAAAATACTTTATTCCGGTTCTGTTAAACTCGGTGGACCCTCTGGAAAAAGGCTGGTTACGCTTAACACACTTCTTACAGATCTGCTCGGAAAATATTCTAATGTTGAAATAGCAATAGAAGATGTTTTTCTTCCAGTTGTCACTTCCCCCAGAACACCTATTTCACTTGGCGAATTACGTGGAGTGGCGCTTTTGTGTGCCGAATTGTCCGGAGCAAAAGTTTTCTTTTATCCGCCTGCAAAAATGAAGCTTGCAGTAACCGGCTCAGGGCGCGCCAAAAAAAATGATGTTATTGATATTATTGAGCGCGAGTTTAATCTTTCGAAAATTGATGATAACCAGGCTGATGCAATTGGGATAGCTTACACTCATTGGATGATTTCGAATTTCAATTCTGCGATAGTTTGAAGTATAAGAATGGAAGACATTGGGAATTATATTGGTTTGGTAAACCTTTTTATTGCTGAGGCAGCCAAATTTTTACTGGTTGTTATTTCAAGTGTTATTTGTGGAAAAATCTGGCGTTTTTTACTTAGAAACAGAGATTTTTCTACCCAAACAGTTCTCATTGCAACATTATTTACCATTTTTTCGCTTGCGAGTACATACTGCTGCATCAAACACAGTTTAAGTCGTTTGTACTATTATTATGGTAATCAGGCTTTTGAAAACGAAAATTTCGCCAGTGCAGCAAATCTTTTTGCTGATTCTCTGAGTCACTGGAAAAATATTGAAATCCGCGGCAAGCTTGGAGTAGTGCTTCTCTTCCTGAATCAGGAAAAAGCGGGTCTGGCACTTCTGCGGGAGACACAGCGAGAAAGAGGCTCAGCCGCGCTATTTGAACAATTCCATGAAGGGCTTTATTTCTTTCTCAAAGATGAGCCGTTAAAAGCGATTCCGCTGCTGGAAAAAGCTTCTGAGAACGGTGAATATCGAATGCAGATTGTCAGAATATTTTCGATTATCCAACTGGACAAAGGTAATCTTAACGAAGCACTTCGTCTATATTCTCCGATCAGGCAAACCCCTGTCGAGAACTTTGACCAGGCACTTATAATGCTTTCAATTCTTGCTCTCGAAGGCAACATTTCAGAAGCAAAAAAACTGTTTCAGCAATATTTCAGTGAAAACATGCCTTCTTTCTGGAAAAAACGTTATTCCCGCATGGGCAAACGTTTCGGGTTTATTCAATGATTCGAAAATTTCTGAATTACATATTATCTTTCAGACCTGAATCTGTAATGGCTGGAATTGTTACTTCAGGCATTCTTCTGCTGGTTTTTTCCACGCAGTTGTTCAAATCATTTTCGCTTGGTCCACATGATGTAATGTTTATGCTGTTGCCCTTTATGGTTCTACTTCTCAGAGCACTATTGCAATCACTCATGATCAACGAAAAAAACACTGAACCGGCAACACTTTCACACCTGATCAGCTCATTTTTGAAACCATTTCTTCAAATATTTCACGACTGGCTTCCTTTTATTCTGCTCAGCGCGTGCTATTATTCGCTTTATTCAAACCTTATTCTGAAAGTAAATCCAAATTGTGTTGATTCACAACTTGCAGCCATAGACAACTGGCTCTTCGGAACCCAGCCGGCATTTGTTCTGGAAGCATATATTTTCCCGTTATTAACTGATTTTCTAAGTATTATTTACTTTTCGTATCTCATATATTTCCCGGGTGTGGCTCTGTATTTTTATTTAAAACAAGAGTACAAACCTTTTCGGCGCATGATGATGGGATATTTGATTTTGATACTTATGGGTGTTGTCAGTTACATCATTTTTCCAGCGGTTGGACCTGAAAAATATTTTTCGGGAAAATTCACAAAGGATCTTCGCGGGGAAACTATCAGCCATAATCTTCTTTACATAATGGATTTCAAAGTCAGCCACGACTGCTTTCCATCAATGCATGTCGGTTTGGTGCTTCTGGTCGCACTTTATCTAAGGGAATATCGTCCCCGGATTTTTCCATTCGCAATTTTATATGTATTCATAATGTTCTGTTCGACAATTTATCTCAGATACCATTATGTAATAGATATAATTGCTGCTGTACCATTTGTTTTTGCAGCACACAGATTAACAGATGTAATACTGAAAAACTGGCCCGGAGAAAATCAAGGGGCTTGAATTAGAGTCTGCCAGTTTCGATTTGATAGGCACTGGTTCCAGATTTCCGCAAAAAAGAGTGGGCAGACAACATCAAAAAAGTCAACAATCATAATGCCTTTCTGACGACTCTGAATAAGAGTATTTGGCGGTAAATTATTCAGATCATCCAGGTTTTGCGCATCAGCAAGCTGAAGTGTAATATTACAAAACCACTGATTTCTGCCATTTGTTGTTTGTATTTCAACAGGTCTGATTGAGAAAAAGTTAACTCTCTTTGACAATACTCTTGATAATGTTCCACCGCCAAGCTTCGGATGTACCTTTTCCTCTCGCTTGAGTACAAGCAGTGAACTTCCCGGAGCTCCGGATTCAAGTTTATAGGTAACTTCATTGGCACATTTAATTGAAAACCCGCTTGTGGAACCGGCTGAAACAGCCTGATTCAGATCTCCATGCAGAGGAAATGAAAGAAAAGTAAACGATGTTCCGGCAAGCGATGAGCCAGAACCACCAGAAACAGCAATTAGGTCAAAGAATGAATATTGAACGGATGAAAGCGGTAAAACTGTACAAGCTGATTTTAAATCATATTTGATTTGCTTGATTAATCGACGCCCTTCCATAACAAGATCAATATGTTTTAATCCCTTAATTGAGGATCTGGAGGAACTCATAAAAACTCTGTAAGACGGAACAAGTATAATAATTGAAATAATTGCAACAACCATTATTTCCATCAATGTAAATGCTGATTTTTTTCTCATTTTGGTGTCTCACATACAATTGCTTCCATTGAAACATCGCTTTGAGAGAGCCATATCTTCGCTGTGCTTTGTTCGCGGGGAGCAACTTGTACTTTTATTCTGATTCCTTTTACCCTTCCGGTTAAAGGTCTTAAAGAAATTTTTCTTTTAAAAAGTAGCGCTTCCGGTGGGTATTGTACACCACTCATATTTCCTGATTCAACAGGTTTCCACATATCAAGCGGATATTCTGGAATAGAATGACTTGTTCCATAAGTCGAAAGCCATGTATAACCAAAGATTCGAAATATTTCTATGGGCTCCTCTGCAAGCTGCATTGCCAGAAATTCATAATAGGAATCCATGGAACTTCTATTCGACATATAATTCATGTTTACAATTCCAACAATAATTGTTGAAAGAAATACAACTGCGATCAATACTTCAATCAATGAAAATGCTCTAATTTTATGTTTCATTCTTCAGACATCCGAAATAAATTTGTCAGACAACCTGTGCTACTTTTCAGCAAAAATCAAACACCTTGTATCAACGCCATTGAAAAGTTCCAATTTCCACCCTTTACCCGCGGTCAGCGTGGGAGAAGGAATGGGTTGAGAGTCTCGTAGAAATGTGCATTTTTCAGTTGGAATTCATTACTTGCCTTTCAATAAATTCAAAACGCTTCGGGTATTTAATTTTCAATTGTTCTTTATCCAAAAAATACATCGCCATTGCTTCTGCAAAATCTTCATGTGCGTTGTATGCCCTTGAAGCCGGTAATTCGAAAGTTGCAGGTAATGCAGGTTTTTGATAGCCAAGTCCTGCTGGCCAGAATACTCTTCCATAATCATCAATAAGGCCTGTTTTATCTGCTTCGAATGAATGGGCCATTTCGTGGACGACAGCCCATTGAAATTGCGCATCGCTATGATTATTACTTTTAGGTGTGAAAAATATTTCTCTTGGCACATCCATATCGTAGAAAGCGTCAAGGTGAGGCAATTCATTGGTGAAATTCATCTTAGTTGTATGAGATATGAAGCTTTCCGGAAGTTTATTTAAAGTATCAACAATCAAAGATAGCTTTTTGTCAGAAGCAGACAATCCATCGCTTGTTATTTGTATTCCGTAATCCGTAAGAATTTGAGATTTTTGATCCGAAATCGGCTGAACATCATTAGTTATCTGAACATCATTAGTTATCTGGACAGAATCAGGAGTACAGGAATTTGCTTGATCATCGCCAGTCAGGGTACCAATAAACTCATCCAGGGATGTTGCAGTTTTTACTACAGATTGTGCTGTGTTATTGCCTGAATCTGCAGCGCTAACAATTGAGTCAGCTATTCTAACAGCACCATCTCCAAACAAATCCCCTTGTTGAGCTGTTTGATTTATTGAAGTACTTACAATTTCGGGCAGTGGCGCAATATCAGTGGTAACGATTGAATCAGGTGATACGGGGTAAGTGTTGACTGTTGAAACAAGACTTTGGTCAGGATCTCCGGTAACTGTTGGAACAATATCTGAAGAGTCACTTGTTTGAGCTGAAGTAGTTCTTTGAAGGTCATCCAATGAAATAGACGCGCTGGTGAAGGCAGGATCCATACAAATTTCTGGCTGACTGGCAACAGACACTCCAACGCCTGCTTGCTCATTATCAAAAGATGAAAAGATATTTTCTATACCACCTAATGCACCGCCCATGGAATCAATTCCCTGAGAAATATCAGGCACCCCACAGCCCGAAACATTCAGAGCCAATGTAACAGTTATCAGAATCACAGAAAAAAAACGTATCGCTTTCAGCATTTTTGACTCCTAAATTTTGATTCCATTAATGCAAAGTTTGAAAACATAAGTTATCACAGAATCAGAAAATAATAATCTTAGTCCATGGAAAATGAATTATTTTCATGTATTATTCTTCAAATATCCGAAAGAAATTTGTCCAGCGCGTAAGACATATCTGATACTGATAATCTGTGCGGCTTTTTAATAATGGATCGTATTCAATTACATGCTTTCCGTCGCACCATCTGGTAGAATCCAGGTAATCGCAGATCAGACCTCCTTTTAGCTTTAATGGCCTCTGGGCTAATATTGCACCGTTTTCATCGTCATTGGTTGCGACTAGAACGGCTTCAACGGGCCTATCTGTGTCAACAACGATTCTACCCTTTCTTGTGTATAATACCAACAAGTCATTCGGTGAGGATTTCTGAATTCCGGTAGTAATTTTAAAATTGTCAGCAATCAGAACGCCCTGCCCTTTAATTTTCCAGTCGCCACCGCCTGCTGCCGAAATTTCAAGGTTCCCGAGGAGATGGACAATGCCTCGAGCATTGATTGTGCAATCTCCAAAATTGAAAAGGTCTATTTCAGGCAATCGTTCTATCGGAACCTGTTTCCTGTACCACAGAGAAAAGAAATTAAAAGGGCGGAAACCTTCTAAACCTGTACGATGTACATCAACCTGGGTACCCATGATATTGTAGAATTTAGGTGAAACAAAAGAAGATTTAGCTGGAGGAGTTTGAACATTATCCTCTTGACCACCGCCATACAGGAAATTCGTATCAAATCTTGACTTAAGTGAAACCTGGGGGAATCTTGCTGCAACCTGAGGCAAGTTTTGTAAAAATCTCTTTAAATTGGGGTCTGGAATGTTGCTGGTATCTTCTGGAAGATCAATACACAAGACGGCTTTTTGCATCTCTCTAAATTTATCTTTCATTTCCTGGGGAATGTCCTCAGAAAAGCCTCTTGTTCCAAATGGTACCTTATATCTGCCCACAACCCTTGCTTCTGAAAAATCTAAAGTAAGATATACAAGATATAAAAATCTTTTTCTTATTGCGCCTTCAAGAATTGAACCGGCATTAGTCATGTCAGTGGCAAAATCAGGATTCTCACCAAGCAGAAAATAACCTGATTCGGCTGGATATACTCCATCTGCGCCGAAAAGTTGTTTAGCGATTAAATATACCATTGTTTTTTCATATTCTTCTGTTCCAGAAGCATAACGAGTCTTTGGAAGCGGGTGAGTCTGAATATGAAAAGTTCCCTTCAGGTTTTCGAAACGGGCTGACCTTATAGCACTTTCCTGTTGTTTCAGAGTATTGAAGAGTGTGTCGTTCAGCCATGGAAACAAGGCTATAACGTCATCATGTCCAATTTGCTGTGTTTGCGAACATGGCGGCACCAGGCTTTCGAAGGATTGGGGGACATTAAGAAAAACAAAATTATCAATTGGTGGTGAATTACGCAATCCTGTCGCTTGTTTCTGTGGGTCGGTCTCTCCAAAATAAATTTTTCCCCGTTTTTCAGGAGACAAAGAATTCTGATCTACAACCAATTTTTTTTTTTCATTGTTAAGTGAAAACCCATTGGTTTTGCGAAATTCTTCAAGACCATTTCTGACGAAGAGTGCGTAATCGAGAGGAAAACATTGAGAATAGGCGGTGCGCTGAGCAGAATTATCTCGAGGTGAAACCATGCTTACCACTTTGTATTCAACATGTTTTATTCCGGTTAGAACCATATCAAACGGACTAGTTAAAAAGCTGCTTTTCTGAATTGAAAGACGCACTTTTATCTCGACAGTACCCCCGCCATCAGCTCCAGATGGCGGTGAATAAGGAGCACCGGTTACATCATTTGATCTGAAGTCGATTAACCTTGCCGATGCAGACAGCGCAGATGAGAATCCGCCTCTGATCATTGAATTTGCCTGGTTTGCTGTTACTTCGAGGGGAATATCAAATCTGGAAGTGCTTCTGGAAATAAGCCATTGTCCGGCGGGAGAACCAGGGGAGGAGGTTTCCTTGAAAAACCATGCATAAGCTTCTTCCAAAGCACCATCCAAAATGATTCTGGCATTGTCATTCTGCTGGAATTTAAAAGAGCTTTGTTTCTGTTGTTGCGAACTTCTGTGAAAAGAAATAGCAAGAATAGAAAGAAACATTAGAAAGAAAATAAATAGATAAGAAACAAATCCAGATGTTTTCATTATATTTTTCATTTTGCGATTTTTTCTATTGATATCATTTTGATGTGGGAAAGTCAACATCAGCACCGGATTCAAATATTATCCCGGATGCGGTTGAGGAAGATGAAGCCGTTCCAGATGCAAATGCTGATGAAGGAGAAGAAGATAAATGTGAAGGTATATTCTTGTCGTCAGAGGCACGAGCTGTATAAGATTCACCAGCAGAAACAACTGACATAGCGCCGCTTCTTTCGATTAACATTACTTTCCCGGAATTTACATCAACCTTTAATTTAGAAGTATCCACATTGACAATGAAATTAGTTCCAATCACGCGTATTTCTCCCAGTGGGGTTTTAACTTGAAATCCCTTTTTATCAGATTTTACAATAAATTCAACTGCACCTTTGTACAATTGGAAACTTCTTTCGTTTATTTCACACTCCGAAAGACTTTTAACGCGGTATTGTGAGCCGTCTGGAAGTAGGGCGTAATTATTCATTGGCAGGATTAATTTTCTTTCAGGAATTGTTGTGCCTGAAGAGTCTTTGAAATAAAAAAATGAAATAACAGCGGCTATCAGAGCTGGAAGTAAAACTATATATCTCCAGAATAATCTCGGTTTTTGAATTTGTGGCTGAAATGGTGAATCAAGGTTTTCGACAACTTTGAAGATCTTGTCTGCCAGACCAGAAGTCTCTTGATTGAAAAGAGTTTTCTGACTGCACAGATAGAGAACATTCTGTTTAGCGGTTTTGCAATGAAGACAGTTTTCAACATGATGAAGATCCTGCGTGGAAAGGCTATTTCCATCGATAAGATTTTCAGTTAATTTTTCGCATGTTCCGTTCATTGCACGCTCCGTTCTACAGACTCGATATCTCTGCGCATCTTTTGAAGAAGGCGATGAATTCTTACTCTGAGTGAATTTTCGGTAACTTCCAAAATTTCGGAAATTTCCTGAAACGAAAGTTTTTGTAGTAATCTGAGTTCAATTAATAATTTGTCCGAATCGCTAAGATTCTCAAGCAGATACTGATAATCTGATTCTTCGGATTGTACAGATGGTTCAATTGAAGTAGTTATAGTTTTACAAGTTTTTGAAAGTTCATGCTCAAGATTTCTGTGATTCTGAGTCTTTCGAATATTGTCGATCATTGTGTTACGGGCAACTCGCAGAAGCCAAGCAGAAAAAGGGCGAACAGGACGATATTTATTAAGGTTCAAATATACTTTAATAAACGTTTCCTGTATAGTATCGTCTATCAGTTCTGTTGGAACGCCCATCGAACGAAAAAAAGCCCTGACCATCGGAAGATACTTATCTACAAGGATCTTAAAGGGCTGTTTCTGTCCACCTATTACTGCTTCAATTATTTCCTGGTCCTGCATAATCTATTCCCCGAATTTGCTTCTGCTGTAAGAAAATACACCGATGAGTCCCTGTTTATAATGAAACTGGAACGCTTACGTTTTTAGATGGTAAAGAATAGTAATCTTTCAATGAGCGTTGATATTAAAGACCCCAGGACCAGTTAAATTGCTTATAGTTTCATAGTCCGTTGCCAGAGGAATTTGGCTTATATTTTCCTGACAGGATAGTTCTTACCTGGTTCAGGGAAGTTGCAGTTCGTACAAAATCCTGTGCAGTAATATTTCCTGCATTTGCTGCTCTGGTAAATGATTCAGCTATTCTGGCAGCACCATTTCCGAATAAATCTCCCTGTTGGACAGTTTGATTTATTGAGGGAGTTACAATCGCGGATAATTGCGCAATTGGCTCAGACCTTAAAGTGCCTAAAGCATTTGCTGGTAAATTAAGGCCCAGACCATTGTATGATGGATTGAGACCAAGACCATTGTTTGAAGGGTTGAGTCCTTGTCCACTATTAGAGGGAGTCGGCAATGGAGAAGGAGTATTCGAAGGAGTGACTTCCGGTGTTAAATTATTTTCTCCAGAAACGAAAGTACTATTTGGGGTGGTATTCCCAAGCGAACTGCCAAAAGCATTTGCTGGTGCACGTAGACCTTGACCACTATTTGAAGGATTAAGTCCAATACCACTGTTTGAAGGATTGAGGCCTTGACCAGTAAAAGAGGAAGTCGGCAATGAAGAAGGAGTATTCGACGGAGTGACAACCGGTGTTAAATTATTTTCTCCAGAAACGAAAGTACTATTTGGGGTGGTGTTGCCATACGAAGTGCCAAAAGCGTTTGCTGGCGCTCGGAGGCCTTGACCAGTAAAAGAGTTTGCTGAGTTAGCATTAGAGGTCGTGGGATTTGAGGATGAAACTACGGTAGCAGTGCCTCCGTAGGTCACATTATTACTATCAGGATCTCCGGTGACCGTCGGAACGACAACAGCAGCGCCAACTGGCTTTGCAGAAGTGGTTGTTAGATTAGTATAGGCATTATTTACAGCCATTGCTCCACCAGCAGTCAGAGACATTCCTGCGCCCGCCTGTTGAAGTTTTGCACCTCTCGAATCACCGGTTGCTGCCATGATGCATCCTATACCAGCAACTGTTGTACCTATGGCCTGAATTAACGGAGCAAGAAGCATTAACTGGGCACAGCCGGTAAGATTAAGAGCCAAGGTTGAAGTTAGTACAACCACTACAAAAAAACGCATCAACTTTTTCATGACTGCCTCCTTAATTTTGTTTTCAGTAATATAACGGTTAAGAATTCTTAAATATTACAAATTTAAGAATATTTTTAAAAAATTCAAAATATTTTTCACAGGTTATTTTTAACTCTTTGTTTTAACCAGCACACAAGCTTCTTCTACAGTTGCAGCAGTTTTGGCCAGTGGAATAACGCCGGTCATCTGAAGAAAATGCTTCTTGGATTTGTCCAGTCCTACGATGCATAGTTCTCCCTTGCAATCGTCAATAACTTCCATAACTACTTCAAGAATCGCAGCAATTCCAGGACTGCTTATAATTGAGCATTTGGTGAAATCAAGTATTATTCGACATTTCTCTTTCTGCAAAATTTCGTGTGTTTTATCTTTGAGAGCAGCTCCGCCCTCTTTTGCACAGTATCCATCAAAGGTTAATATTGAAATACCATTCAATTCACTTTCGGCAATTTTGAAACTGTCCATCAAAATATCTCCTGTTTTTACGATAGAAACTGCATGCATCAAATTAATACAATAATTAATCTGCTAATTATTTTCATGATATCATAATCAAGTTATTTTTCAAAAGGAAATTCTTGTCTTATGCAACATAATGAGCACATTAACTTCCAATCTGTTTTTTCGTAATAATAGACAGAACATGATAATACCCAATCGATAAAGGGAATTACTTGATTCAGCGAATTTACCACAGTGTCAAAAAAACATAATTTTCAACAAGAAAACTATGTTTACTGATATTGCCTTCAATAGTCTTCGATTTTAAGTTGTTGCATCATATTCAAACCTTAATTATATGCTTTATTCAGTACAAAAAAGATTGTTGTTATCTTCAAAAAAAATATGATAAACTATCTGGGAACGTTTAATATAATCTTGCGGGAAAAATGAGAATGGCTGACCAAGCGCTGAAAATGGAATTATGGTCTAAGGACAAATCAATAAGACTTCAGGCAATTGAGAATATTATTCAGGAACCTCCTTCCTCAAAGTTCCTTGAGCTTCTTTCTTCCCGTAAAGAGGTAGAAAAAGACTCAGAGTGCCTCAGACAGCTTGAACTTGCATTTCTCCTCATTGAAAAACGCTGTTCTGGCAAAGCCGATAAAGGGATACTTACCAGAGAAGAATTCCTTCTGCGCTTTGAAAATGCAGATAGTCGTAGCAAAGTTTTACTCATGGATTCAATAAAACCAGAGCAGCTCAAAGAGTTTTCTTCTGAACTCCCCCATCTTTTAAAGTCAGAAAAAGACCCTGCTGTTCTTGTTTCACTCTTTAGAACTTTTATAAATGTTTTTCCTGTTGATGCGTTGAGACTTGCTTCCAGACATCTTATCGCCGAATCGCTTTCCCTCAGAATGGCAACAATAGAACTTCTGATAAAAAAAGCCCCTGAAAGTCTCCGGCGTGATCTTCCTAAATTACTTGTTCACCACGAACTGAGAATCCGCACTCTGGCGATAATTGGATTGTCAAAAATAGATAATGAAGAAGCATTGAACCATCTCGGACTTTTGCTTGAAAGCGGACTAACCGAATCTATTATTGCCGGAATCCAAAATTCAATATTTTTCCCTTTCTCAAGCATAAAACCAATGGTTCTGCGCGCTCTGGCGATGGTTGATGATACTGAAGTGCTTTTAAGATTCGGAGTTCTAATAGAAAACAACCCTGACCCTGAAATGCCATTTAGATTATGGGAAATTTTAGAATCTTCTTCTGAAAATAAGAAAAAGATTCTTCAGGTACTTCTAAAAAACTGCTGTATTAACATAGAAAAATCAGGAATATTGGGGGATTCGTTTTCTGAGTATTATGAGCGCCTTAAACACTGGATTAAACGGCGCAAAATTGTTTTCTGGCTGAGAGAATTACTTTCTTCTTTTGACAGCGATTCAAGTGCGCTTCTTGAAGTTGATTCATGGGTTAAAGAAAAAAAAGACGACCCATTAGTAAAAGAGATCCTTACTGAAGCTCTTCAATGGCAAATATCAGATAAAGCGCGTGAATATATTTCCGGGTGCTTTGAAAATGACCAAAAAGCCCCTGACCAGAAACCCCTTGAGGAAAAACCTACTGATTTTAATAATCTGTCACATGATGAAAAAGCGCGAAAAATAGTTTCATGGTCAAAAGGTGCAAATCAAGATGAATTACAAATTTTGAAAAATATCCTGACAGACCAGAAGAGCCTTCCTGATTTACAGGCAATCGCGCTTAAGACAGCAATACGCCTTAAATTGAAGGAACATGTTGCGGTAGCAAGAGATGTTGTACAATCCAAAAATCAACAACTGGCAATTTCAGCCATGGAATACCTTGGAGAATACGATTTTGACTGGCTTTTTCCCTTTCTCGGAAAATTTCTTCAGAGCGATCTTCCAAGAGTAAAAGGTACTGCTATAAAGATTCTTAACTCAAGAGACAAGCAACAGGCATTGTCATCTGTAAGAGCAATGCTTAATAAACGAGATATAGATTCTCATAAAGCAGCTCTGATTTGCTTGATTCATTTTGATTTTGTTGCAATCAGAGACATTTTATATGATTATCTGAGGGTTTGTGACTCTGCAGAACCTTTTTCCACTGCCCTGTTTTTTTTCAATTCTAATCCGGATTCAGAAAACCTTTTTGTTCTTTACTCTCTGGAAAAGCATTTAATAAATAAATCGAATCTTGATGATGCAAAAAAAGTTTATAACACCCGTATGGAAAACTATACTATTCTTCATCAAACCCAGCAGATATCAATCGCAACCTGGAAAGAATCAGAGGAAATCCTTGAAAAACGTTTCCAAGAAGCCGAAGCAAGAAAAAAGACACCACCTGCAGATTACAGCGTTAAAACTCTTTCGAAAGAATCTGTTCAAAAAAGCTTTTACAATTATGTTGAAAGTTTACTTCCTCAAGTAAAATATTTTTTTTCGGAAAACTCAAAGATATTTTTGTATATTGCTTTGGTAGCGTTTGGATATCAGCTTTTTCTATTAATTCCAGCGGTAAAAACCCCTGAGGGGAGACTATTAGGAAATCAACTGATATCTGTTGTACAATATATAACTGGTGAGGTGCTGGAAGTCAACCGAGACTGGCTGAGCCTTAAAGGAACAGACGGCAAAATATATTTTCTCTCTCCTAAACCGGGCATATTTTTTAAAAATGTACCAGTTGGTACAAAATTGAAAATAAGTTACCTTCCGTACAGAATTAACGAATCAGAGCAAATTCGAGGACAATGTCTGGACATTCAGGTTCCCTGACGGAATGATTTTTCCTACTCTAAAAAAACGAATTCTCTGGTGTTTTTCTGCATTAATTTTTTTTGCATTACCCATTATGCTTGCAGTCTATGGATTAAGGACAAGATTTGATGATCTGGAAAAAAAATCCTTAGAATCAAGTTTTCTTCTTCAGGAAAAGATTCTTCTCAACTTAAGAAAACGGGAAGATACTTTAGACTATCTCGAATTTGTTTTTCAAAAATTTTCAGAACAAATATTTCATGGAAAATATTTGTTTTCTGCAAAAGCAAAAAATGACATAAAATCTCGTTTTCCAGATGTTTGTACTATTTACGCAGTAAATTCCAGAGGTGAAGTAATTCCTGAAGTTTCAGAGTCCAATCCTCCAAAATTCGTCTTGAAGACGTTATACAAAGACTTATGTGAAAAAACGTTAAACAATCCTGAGCCCTTTGAAAAGGACTGGAAATTTCTGAAATCTTATATCGGTCAAGATACATCACCCGATAGGTTTCCAAAGTATTCTCAAGAGGTATTAAAAGTTAACGATCAAGAAAAGAATCACTGGTTCTTTTACTCTATTTCCAGCAATGGTGGTGTTTTTGTTCATTTTAACACACCCCAGGACTGGACTGAAATGGCAGTCAAAGATAAAATCAAATTCTTTCAGAGTACAAAACAGAATGCTTCAGTAAGTGTTGGTTTATCTGCTATCAGTGATACAGTAACATCTTCAGGACCATTAGCAAAAGCACTTAAACTGATTGAGAAAAATCCAAATACATCTTTTCGATTTCAAAATACACTTATGTCTTTTTCCAGGTTGAAAAGCTCTTCAATACTGTGGGTTTCATTTAATACAGACATTTTTAATCAAACTTTTCGTTACCGAATTATTCTTTCTGTTTTCGCAACTATTCTTTTTGCCTTTTTAATATCAGTTTCGGCAATTATTAATTTCGGCAGAGAAAAAACCTATTTTTCAATTAAATGGCGCTTGATGATTCTTTTCTTTTACGCCAGCTTGCTGCCTTTGCTGGTAATTTTTTCAATCGGCTGGGACTATCTTGATAAAGAATATGATTTTCAGATAAATAAAAGTCTTGAAAAGGCAGAACGTACGCTCAGACACATTGATTCAAATTTTCCTGTTTTGAGATACAAATTTCAAAATAAGATAAATAAATCAATAAAAATCTTTGATCAACTGATTACACACGATTTAATTTCAGCAAAAAATAAACTCAAATCTTTTGGAATAAAAATGCAAGTTGATCGATTAAGCGTTTACAATGCAAGTGGAAAATTTGAGTTTTGTTTCGATGGAAAAGGTAATGATATCAGTAACTCCAGAGGATCGAAAACTTCGGGTGAGGTAATGAAGACGCTTGCATCATACTTGAACAATGAACCTGATAACCTCAAAACTGCTTTAAAAGCAGAACTTTTAAGCTCTTTTGGTGGAGTAAACATAATTTCCCTTCTTGTAGGAGGACTTGGAAAACTTCAAGATTATCAGTTCTCAAACAACCGTTCCTGGATTTATCTGAAGCCTTTATATAACAATCAGAAAAAAGTAACTCATCTTATTGAAATGCATTGGCTGATAAATGAGGTCGAAAAAATATATGTGGAAAACCTTGTAAAAACAAAAAAAGCTATTCCAAAAGGTATGAAAGTGTTTGCTTTAAGCTCTGATAATAGCTGGAAAGCTTCTACCTCCAGAGAATTTCCGAATGCGGTTCATTTTATTGGGCAATGGATTGAACTCTTGCGTACAACAATTAACCGAAAAGATTTTACGTCTTCGAAAACACTATTCTATACCGGAATTAAACCGAAAGACATGAAATCGTGTTCACTGATAGCTCTGCAGGATGACTCTAAAATTAATGCAGGAATCCTCAGGACAAGACGATTATTAATTGGATTTGCTGTAATTTGTATTTCAATAAGCGTATTTCTGGGCATTTTACTCTCTCAGAAACTGCTTAAACCAATTGATAATCTTTCTGGTGGCGTACAAGCTATTGAAAGAAGAGAATATCGATTTGAACTTCCTGTATTCGAAGCAGATGAGCTTGGCAATCTGACAAAAATGTTTAATCACATGCTTGAAAGCCTTTATGAAGTCAGTGTTGCAAAAGAAGTACAGTCACAATTGTTCCCTGCAAATGTTCTTAAAATCGGTGAATATTCTGTTTTTGGAAAATCGCGACCGGCCAGCCAGCTTGGAGGCGACTACTTTGACTATCTTACGGTCGAAAACCGCTATCTGCTTGTTCTGATCGGAGATGTTACCGGACACGGCGTTCCTGCTGCTCTTGTAATGGCAATGGCAAAAGGAGTTGTTCAGGAAAGAACTCAGGCTGGCGAAAAACCTGGCGAGGTAATTTCTATTCTGAATAAAACAATTCTTCAGAATTTCCACAAACAGCTTCTTATGACTGCAACTTTTGTCTGGATAGATTCGCAAACAAACGAAGTTTCTGTTTATAATGGCGGTCACCCATTTCCATTTCATATTGAAAAGAATGGTAAGATTCAAATGATTGAAGCAGGGGGATTCCCGTTAGGCTCGAAAGAGAAATTACGCTTGTTTCCAAAATCATTTTCACTCGAACCGGGCGGAAGAATTGTGTTGTACACTGACGGACTTGTAGAGTCTATGCATATAGAAATCAACGAAGACCAGTTTGAAAAATTCCAGGATTACCTTGCTTCAAGAAAACCATTACCTATAGAAATAGCCTGTGATGACTATCTTGATAATCATGAACATACATTGTCAAAGAAGCCCCAACCAGATGACTTCACAGTCGTGATTATCGCAAGAGAAGAGAAAACTGTACTTTCATGAGTCGCTCTAACTACTGATTATTCCAATTTGAGATTAAAGATTCAAGATTGAAAGCTGTCCGCAGATTTCGCAGATTTCGCAGATTTCGTGGATTAAGATTAAAGACAAGAGTGAAGATTGAATGAGATTTAGGATTAATAGATGTTCGCGGATTAAGATTTAAATACAAGAAAGATTGAATGAGATTTACGATTTAAAGCAGTTCGTGGATTAGGATTTACAGACAAGAGACAAGATTGAATTTTGCGGTTAGCTTTCTTCTTCGAGCTTTATGAGGAGATCTTCGACATTTTTTAGAATGCGGCTGTCGGGTGGCAGGCTGCTTTTAAGCTTTTTCAGGATTTTTAAAGCTGAATCGTTTTGTTTCAGGCTTATAAATGCAAGAGCCAGATGGTAGGAAGAACTCATATCAGATGGATTGATTTCAAGAGCTTTTTTGAGATTTTCAACGGCTTTCTGATATCTTTTCTGATTGAAATATGCCAGACCCAGAGCACCATAGACCTGACTTACAGACTTTTTTTCCGTTTCCGGAATCTGAAGCTTCAACTTTTCATATTCTTCAACAAGTTTGTCCCAGTTTCTAAGCTGAAAGTACAACTGCCCGATGAGAAGCCTTCCTGAAAAATGACTGGGCATAATATGAATAAGATTATCGAGATTCTGAACAGCTTCAGGGTATTTTCCCAGTTTAATAAGAGTATTTGAAAAATGGAATAATGCCTCTGAATCAAGCGGATTGTTTTTCAGAAGAGAAATAAAATATTTCTCAGCTTCTTTGAACTTACCGGCAGAAAACAATTCAATGCCTTTTTCTACGGACATTGTTGAAGGTGAAACAACTTCAGGCTCAGCAAATTCAACAATATCTGCCATGTCCTTTTTTGCTTCCAGGAAAAGCGCCTGTGACAGAATTCCAGAAAAATTTTCTGTATTTCTCAAAAACAACCCTATGTCACCGACCAGATTCATTGCGGCAATTCGGTCATCTTCGCGTTTTCTGCCTGCAAGAAAATCTGTCACGGTTTGAAAAACACCCATTTCACCATTAAACAGAAGCGCAATGTAATACTCTTTCATGACGTTGAGATCGTCTGCCGCAAAAAATTTCCCTGCTTCGAGAAGCTCATCTTTTGCATTAAGTTTTCCGAGTGAGTACAACAGTTTAGCAAGACCTTCTTCTGGCTTTCCCTTGATTTTGGCAAGAATAAGCGGAACAGATGCTTTTACTCTTCTTTCAACAAATAAATCCAGCATGCTTTCCAGAACGGGCGGCGAGTTTTCACTTTTGAAAGCATCAATAAATGGTATCGGATCAATATCATCAATTTTCCTTGAACAATCTACTGCTTCTTTTCTGACCCACTGATTTTTATCTTTGAGAAGTGGGATAATTCGACCTGTTCCTACTTCGGAAGACAAAGACAGAGCGGCTTTTAATGCCATTTTTCGCACACCGAATGCTGAGTCGGCAAGCAGTCTTCCAATCAGCTCACTGCGTTTTTCCAGATTAACTTTTGAAAGAACATAGGCCGCTGATCTTCGTGTCGGAAGGTCATTGCTCAAAATCATTTCTTCAACTTCCTGAAGAGCTTTTGCCGGATCAGAGCGAAAGATTGCAATAGCAGTGTTGGCTCTCAGACGATTATTTGAATGTGAAATAAACTTTTTTATCTTCCGTTTAACTTCAAGCGGAGATATTTTAAGATTGGAAATTGCTTCTACAGCGTTTGCCTGAATTCGAAAATCAAAAGATTTCAACCCTTCCTCGAAAATAGGAAGCAGATGCCCGTCAGCAAATGCTCCGAGGGATGAAATGATAATCGCTTTTAATCTTGGATCTCTCGCAATTTTGTATTGTCCAACAAGCGAAGGAATTGCTTCAGGATCTTTCAATCTTGATAAGATTTCAAGAGCATTTACTACGATCCACTCATCGGGATCTGAAAGAAGTGAACAGAGACTTTGTACAACATCTCTTCCGCCAAGCCGGTAAAGCGCCCATGCAGCATAATAACGCACCATGCGTTCAACATCGTGAAGCAGCTCTTTCAAAGTTGCTTCAGCCTGCGGATCGGCAATCTCTCCGAGAACTCGTACAATTTCTTCTTTGAATTGGTAATCCTGCGTTGAGAGAAGCTTAATAAGTTTTGGAACGGGCGAACTGTCCTTTAAAAAACCAATCGCAGTTATAGGTTCAGGCCTGTCGGGGAATAAATCCAGAAATTCTGAAAGAATTTCCTGCGAAACCGGATCTCCAATTTTACCGATATTTATGGCAGCCTGAAACTTTGTTTCTTCTGATGCATTCTGAAGAAACGAAAACATTATTTCTGAAGCGGGCTTTAAAAGCCTTCTTCCGGCTTTGATCAGCCGAAAAGGTTCGATTTCTTCATGCTGCTGAATCATTCTACGATCTCCTTGAGAATATTGTTAACAAGTTTTGGATCAACCCGACCGTCAGTTACAAGTTCACTCAGGTTGTCTTTCAATGTAATACAGCCGTCTTTTCGGGCAAGCATCAGTGCCGATTTTAGCTGATTAGTTTTCTTTTCACGAATAAGATTTCTCATTGCAGAATTGGGTACCATGAATTCATAAGCCATAACGCGCTCATTTTTCTTTTTTCCCGGAAGAAGTATCTGCGAAATAAGCCCGTTAAGCGAAAGAGAAAGCATAGCTCGAATTTCATCCTGTCTGTGCCCGGGAAATACATTCACAATTCGGTCAACAGTTTCTACGGCGCCGACTGTGTGAAGTGTGGAAAGTACAAGATGCCCTGTTTCTGCCGCAGTAAGAGCCATTTCGATGGTTTCAAGATCTCTCATTTCCCCAACGAGAATTACGTCAGGGTCCTGACGTAGAGCGTGCATGAGCGAAGCATGATAACTTTTTGTAGTACTTCCTATTTCACGTTGAGTAAAAATAGAACGTTTTGGCAAATGTACAAACTCTATCGGATCTTCAATTGTAATAACATGGCGACATGAATTTCGATTGATTTCATTTACCATTGCGGCAAGCGTATGTGATTTTCCCGAGTTTGCAGGTCCGGTCACAAGGAAGATTCCGCGGGGTCTGAGAGCCATTTCTTTGAGCTTAGGGGGAAGTGAAAGCGAATCAACTGAAGGAATTTTATTGGGAATAAATCTAAAAGCCCCTGACAATGCGCCACGCTGACGGTAAATACACGCTCTTATTCTCCATTTTTTTTCATACGGTATGATGAAATTAGCTTCGTGCTTAAATCGCAGGCTTCCCTGACAGCCAACTTCCAGAACCGGCAGAAAGAGATTTGGCATTTCCTGTGCGGTTAAAGGTTCTTCGTTCAGCATTTCGAGGCGCCCTCCAATTCTGAGAACTGGCGGACTGCCGGCTTTCAAATGCAAATCTGATGCTTTTTTCGTTACCGCAACTTCGAAAAGGTTATAAATTCTTAAATATTTATTCCGTGATTCCATCGAGCATTTTCCTCATCAGAACAGGGTTCGGTGCCAGTGCCATGGCATCTTCCGGATTGACCAGGCCGCTTTTAATCAGATTGAGCATGGATGTCTCAAGCGTAACCATTCCAACTTCGCTGCTGGTCTCAAGAACCGACGGCAGCAGATGTATCTTTCCCTCAGCTATTATTGCACGTACAGCCGAAGTATTCAAAAGTACTTCGAACGCTGCAACTCGTCCGCCGCCTCTTTTAGGAAGCAGTGTCTGCGAAATGACACCGCGCAGAACCATGGAAAGCTGATGCAGCACCTGATTCTGTTGATTTTCAGGGAAGACATTTATTATTCTCTCTGCTGTCTGAACAGCCGATGTAGTATGAAGAGTGGAAAGTACAAGTTTTCCTGTTTCTGCTGCATTGAGCGTTAGAGCTATTGTGCGAGGCTCGCGCATTTCTCCGACTACAATAATGTCAGGGTCCTGGCGAAGGACTGTCAGAAGCCCATCATAAAAACTTGGACAGTCAATACCAATCTGGCGTTGATTAATAATGCACATTTCATCATCAAACTGGTACTCAACCGGGTCTTCAAGAGTAACAATATGTCTTTTTGCATGCGAATTAACATAGTTTATAAACGCCGCAAGCGTTGATGTTTTTCCTGCACCTGTCGGACCTGTTACAAGAATAAGTCCGTTCGGCTGTTCAATGAGTTTCTGCCCTGCTGCAGGCAATCCGACTTCGTCGAAAGTAAGAATTTTCTGCGGAATAATTCTGAAAGCCGCTCCAATTCCGTTGATATCTTTATAAAGATTAACTCTGAATCTGCATACGCCCTCAAGAGCATAAGCAAAATCGAGTTCGCAGGTATCATTGAATTCAGCTATCTGATCAGGCAAAAGAAGTGACTCAAGAATTCCATCAAAATCACGACGGGAAAACTTAATTCCATCAACATAAGCAACGGAACCATCTATTCTGACCGCTGGACTCTGTCCAACTTTGAGATGGAGATCAGATGCCTTATGTTCATAAGTCAACTTTAAAAGTTCGTAAAGGCGATTTTCTGACATTTTATGATGGCTTAGAATTTTCCATATTGATTAGGAAGAATGATCGATTTTATCTGTGAAAACGGCAGGAGAATTGTTTGACTCTTATAATCGATTTTCAGAAATGGATTATTTGAAACACGGTCAAAATACAAAATAGAACAGATATATTCTGTATCAGAAGTTGTTACTTTAACCTGCTGTTTCATGACAATAAGTTCATTAATTGTATGTTCAAGTGATTTCAGATCAAGTCCTGCATTTACAGCACGGAATTTTCTTGCCAGTTCACGCATGAGAAGAACGACCAGTTTCATTCCGACGACCGGTGCCTGTTTCTGAATAACTTCAAAATGCTCATAAGCAAACTTTGCAAGTTTTACATCATCAAGTGCCGATGCACTCGCAGATCTGGCTTTTTGATCAACAAAAGCTACCTCTCCAAAAAGATCACCCTTTTCAAGAATTGTCAAAAAATTTGCCGCGCCGTGAAGCATTTTATATATACTTACACGCCCGGATAAAATAAAATATACAGCCGAAGTGGGAGATTTTTCATCAAAAATTACTTCTTTTTCTTTTGCCTCAATAACTTGCATTAATCCGGCGAGAGTTTTGATTTCGTCTCTTGAAAAATCCTGAAAAAGCGGTAACTCTGGCAACTTTTCGATTAAATTCATTCTTTTCTCCTCCAGCAATATTTTTTTTAAATTACCATGACATGGAAAAAAAAACAAATATAATTACCACAATTCAATTATATTTACCCGCAAATAAAAGATTAAAAGGTGGATTACATATTTGCGTACCATCGGCATGGAAATTTAACAGCTATTTTGCCTTTCGAAGAAGAAATTCCCTTTACCTTTATCTTTATTCCGTTATTAACCGAGGCAACAATTTTTCTTAGTCGTGATAGAGAACTTTTTACAGCCGGTGGGTCAGACTCAGAATCAAATTCGAATCCCCAGACAGATTGAAACAGATCCCCAATTTCTATTGAATTTGGAAAAGCGAGTATCAGATTTGAAAAAATCCTGTTGGGAATTGATCCGGGTTTAATTATCTGAGAATAATTTCTATATGACAATTTTCCGGTTTCGCAATTAAATAATATCGTATTATCTTTTTCTTCTTTACTAATCTGCAAATCTGCATTGGATTGACCTTGTACTGCAACTTCATCTGTGGTATATTTCGAAATGCCAGTTAGTATTTTCGCGAATCCCGGAATTACTTTTTTATAGTGGTCAAGAATATATTTTGAACTTTTTATGAAATGAATGCGAAGGAATTTCTTTGCAGGTTCGAGATTCAAAAAAATGAGTTTTTCAGCATAGAATCCCCAGAATACATCATAGGCACTATTTTCAAGAAACTGTTGAATTGAATTAGTAACAATGAGGTTGTCAATTTCGGACGAGGGTTTTGACAATTCAGTTAGAATTGCATTTAATGCGCGTTGTGAACATGCTGTCTGATATTCGGTCTTTTTGGATAGCTGTTTATAAGGAAAATCGTATGAAATATCTGAAAACGAATTTCTCAATCTTACCCGGTTAAGTAGAATTCCAAAAATTGCTGCTTCGGTTCCAAGTGGTGGTAAATCCATTTCGAGAGATATTTTTCTGAGGTTTTCAAAATGATTTTGCGCTTCAGTAAGATTTCCGGAAAAGATTTTCATAAAACCGCGCAGAGTTTTAACCATATAGAACACTCTTGGATCATTTGCCACCTTTGTATCGTCCGGTACAAGATTCCACCAGGATACTGATGCGGCCTTATTTCCGAGCAACTCACAGACCCATCCAAGAAAAGCATAAGTTTCATGTAATCCTGGTAAATGGCTGATTTCCTGCTTTAATCTGTATGTTTCCTTGAGAAGTCTGAAAGCCCGGTTAAGATAACCCATCTGCAGCAGGGTTTTTCCCCTGGTAAGCATAAGATTGCTCAGGCTCAAATTATTTTTCGAAGATTTCTGCAGCGAAATTGCTCTCAATAGAAGGTTATTAGCTCTGTCATATCTTCCTGAATCATATTCAATAATACCCAGATTTCCGATAATTGCAGCCTGAGCAGCTCGGTTTCCGATCTTTTTCATCATAGTAAGAGATTTCAGATAGTGTTCACGGGCTTCTAAAGGATTTCCTCTTACGAAGTACAAACTACCGATAGAAGATTCGACCATTCCAAGACCGCGAATATCGTTTTTCTGTGTAAAACACTCTTTTGCAATAAATAGTTGCGAAAAAGCAGTCTCAAATTTGAGCATCATCCTGTAAAGATTAGCAGAAGCATAAGCTATTTCACCCAAAGCAAGCCAGGAATCTTCAAGCTTTTCAAATTTAATTTTTCCTTCTTCAAGGATTGTTATTGCATCATCATAGCGTCCCTGATTGGCATAAATTCTTGCAGCTATCGTATATAAAAGAAATGGAAGATCAAATTGTCTTTTTCTCAAATCCTCAATTACTTTCTTGACAATGCGGTCCCTGCCACAGTTCAGAAGTTCATAACCACGGTGATTGAGACATTCCAGAAGTTCTTTTTCCATTTTAAAAACTGAGGCAATGTAAAGTGAGTTTTCACAGCGCTTTAAATCATTAGAAAACAAATTTTTTCGGACAAAATGAATGATTTCATCTTTTCGATGATTAAGTAAATGAAAATTCGACTGTAAAAATCGATTAAAAAATATCGGATAAACTCGTTTCCTTTGAATAAGCTGCTTCTCATAGAACAAATCGATCTGCGATTCCAGCAATGTTTCAAGCTCTTCGGGTGTTAGATGTGAAATGAATTCTCCGGTAAATTCGGTAATAAGATTTTCAGAAGAAGGTTCTCCACGAATTGGACAATACTTTTTATCGAAAAAATACTGCCTGAAGAATTCAAAAGACCACAATTCGAGCCATTCAAAAAGACCACTGTCTAATTCAGTTTCGGCTGGTGATAGACCTGTCGAAAGAATTTTCAAAGGGTATTTAAGAAAAAATCTTTTGTCCCAGATTTGTTCAGATTCTTTTTCTCTTGTACATAAAAACACTGGTGCGCGTGTCATTTCATCAAAGGGAAGATCTGCTGAACAAATTTTTCCGGTAAGTCCGAGTACAAATGAAATTCTTTTCAGGGCAGAATCAGAAAACTTCGCCATATTCAAAAGTTCGTTGACATTAAGAGGAAGTTTAGCAACAAGTTCAACAATTTTTTCAATAACCGGTGAGAATTCCATATAATCAAAAATGTCACAAAGCGATTTCTCAAGATTCGAAACGCTGATTTGAACGCCACTGTATTCAATTCTGTTTATATGATGAATTTTTGTCTTTGGGAAAAATACAAAGTGTATCTGAGTGTTATCAATAACTTTACTGCGCCTGCGACGTGACGAAACAACAGTAAAAAAATCAGGTTGTTCATTAATATAACCAAGAAAAAACAGGGCGCCAGTATGAGAAAAATACTCGTCAGGCTGTTCCAGAACAGTTGATATTTTTTTCAGAATCTCATCGTTCAACTATATCACCCGGGAAAATTGGACTTTACAACAACTCAGAGTAACATCATAAAGTTTTTTTTTCAAGACGGAAACTATGGAAATGACTTTATAACAGGAATAGATCTGTCTGGATTTTCAACGAATTATTGTCTCTATTAAATAATCAGCCGTTTATATCGGCTCATTCTCATTAATGCGCTGAATTAGTTAGAAAAAACGAATTTTGCATCAGAAAAGCGCTTATCAAGATAATTATCACATCTGAAAGCTTTCTTCAGAATTGTGTTTGTTGCCAAATCTGGGGGACTTGAAATAATCAAAAGCCTGTTCAGAAATGGGTGAATAAAACTTATTTCAATTGCCATTAATAAAAGACTTTCTGATTGGTACATTTCTTTAAAAACACGGTTGTGGCGTTGATCTCCATGTGATGTGTCACCAATAATCGGATGTGATATTCCGGAAAAATGGCGTCGAATCTGTTGACGTCGACCTGTGTATGGTTTGGCTTCCAGCAAAGAATAACGACTTGTAGAATGAGGGTGGACTGCAACAGGCAATTCAATTTGAGCTATTGTACTATAATTCGTGACAGCTTTTTGAACTGATTTACCTGGTTCAGGGGCAAGATCCCTGTCAATTGATCCTTCTGTTGGAGACAACCATCCTCTGACCACTGCCAGATAGGTTTTGTCTACTTCACGTTTTTCAAACTTAGCAGATAGTTCTCCGGCTGCCTCAGAGCTTAATGCAAAAACAATAACCCCTGATGTTCCGCAGTCAAGGCGATGGACAGGGAAAATGCGCTGACCAAGCTGATTGCGGAGAACCGGCAATATGATTCTTCTTCCTTCTGGTGAAATTTTTGTAGGATGAACAAGCCATTTAGAAGGTTTATGAATTGCAACATACCATTCGTCCTGATAAAGGATTTGAAAGCCATCGCCTGATTCAGAGCTGTAATTATCATCTGATTGATTTACGTTCATTCTGGATTTCTCTTGAACTTTAATTTTTGAATTGTCTTCGAGGCGGATTATAAATTATTAGCATATTTTTGTCATTATAATTATTATCTTCAGTTGAAAAGAGAGCTTTTTTATAGATTTTTACAGTTTTTTAAAACGGCAATATTCTGGTTTGCATAATTTATGAAACAACTGAGGAATTATCTCTGCCTACTCGTTAATCCAGGCCGATTCGAAGCAATCACAACTTGTATCTAATGCAGCCATTGAAAAAGCCATTAAGTACAATTATCATGATGATAATACCCATATTTGATTATGTAAGGAGTACTAGAGTATGAAACTTTATCGGGTAGCTTTTATTATAGGTTTATTCTTTTGTCTTCAGGCAGCCGTTGCATCAGAACTTTCTTTTGATGGACTGGCTCCAAACAGTAAGCATTTTGGGCTTCAAAAAAGAGTTTTTCAGATTTTCCATCAACGATGGGTCGTCTGTGAGACCTACGAAAATTATGCCGGAAACCCAACTACAGAAAATATGGAAAAATATATTGTTGCAATGCAGGTATTTGACAAACAGAGTGTCGATCTCGGAAAAACACTCGTTTCACTTGTCGATGAACCTGGTAGAGAAGCTATTCAGCTGGTAAGCGCTATTTACAAATCAATGGACGCTATTTCCAGACAGGCTTTGTACAAAGCCCTTGGAACTTTTAAATCAGATATTTTCATGTCTGGAATGGCTGGAAATTCGAATGCAAGATTGCCACTTTCAGAAGAGGAATTCCGTGAATATTTTCCTGGTTATGGATACACTGAACCAGGATACAAATATCGCAAGGGCAGAGAAGTTTCAAGAGAATCCAAGGGTTTTTTCAGTCAGGACACAGAAGAAACTTATGTATCCAGTTTCACAGTAGAACTGAATGTTACTCTCGACATTCTCAACCTTCTCAGACAAATGTTTGCACAGGGAAAAATCAGCAACCTTCAGGAAAAAGGCCAGATTACATCTAACGTAAATGGTGTTCCAACAATTGTATTCAAAGTGTCATTTGTTGTTGGAAAAAAGATATTTACCAAAACTTCCCGCCGATATGAAATTATCAAAACATGGTTTGAACTCTCGAGAGCCAAAGATAACGGCTGGGGAAACACAGGACCATGGGAAGTCTGTGGTCAGACTTACGAACTTATAAACGAACCAACTGGCGATGCGCCAGTGGTAGTTAGCTTGAACGAATAACCAATATTTTATTCTTATAAAACAAACCTGCGGAAGATATACTTCCGCAGGTTTGTTTTATAAAAAAGCGCATAGATGCGTTCTTTTTTTTACTTAATAAATTTTACTTAATAAATCTGTGTATAAGTGGGCAATTCGTTGCGCCAATTATCCATCGATTTCTGTACTACACTAACAGCCAAAAAAATTGGAATTTGAAACGCACTAAATAAACAAAATAGTAAATAATTGGACAAATTTGCGTATTAACCTTGGGGCGGGCTGTCATCTCGAATGAACGTAAGAAATCTCATAATGCGAGATTTCTTCCTTCGGTCGAAATGACATTGTTTAATGACCACTTTATTAAGATTTGCGGTACTAACCGTAAGGCGCTATTATACAGAGCTTCGCATCATTGAGCAGATACGAAATCATTCAAAAGACATCTCCATCAACGGTCAACCAGCCATTCGCAGTCGATGAAACATTTCCAACATCATCCACAGCGATAATATCATATACTCCGGAAAGCAAATCAGGTGGAATGACGATGGTATAAGGAACATTTGGTGACGCATCTGCTTTTCCTAAAAAAGCCTTCCAGGATGCAATTGCAACGTCAATCTCAGCCTGAATAATTGCAGTTTCACCTTTCCTGATGAGGTAGATATTTCCAGGCTTCGACGAACGAACTGTTGATGTAGAAACATCGCCCTTTTTCAGCTTTTGTGGAATGTTCGTTGGTGCAGTAACTACTGGAGGTGTAGTACTTAACGCCGATGTTTTTTTCACTATAGTATGGTTCGATTCATTTCCAACCGCATCAATAATCCAGGCTTCAATGTTCAGGTCGCCATCAGCAAAATTATTCAGAGCATTTGGAGAAAATTTTCCGATATCTGCGGCCGGAGCGTTTTCTGAAATTGCTTCCCCTGAAGTGGTATAACTATGAGATGGTAAAGCAGAATCGGTCAATTTAATAAACAATGTTCCAGCTTTGTTTCCGGGATTTGTATTTGCTATGTTTACTTTGAAGTTACTAAAATCTGATTTCAGTTTGGTGTTTATAGTGTCCTTTTTATTGCCGCGCCCGGACAAATTCTCATTAATGGCATTAGCATTGATTATGGGAGACGCTGGAAGGTTATTGTCTATGGTGTATAAGATCCTGCCAGTAGCAGCGGTACAAGAATTTCCTGATCTATCTTTTGCATTGACTGATACTGCATGATTTCCATTATTAGCAGTTGGTACATTCCAAACGTAAGTCCAGTGAAGATTATCTGTTTTATCCATGGCTGCGCCAGTTATAATATTGCCGATTGAAATTGTCGGAGGATTCACTTCATCTATTTCATCTGTATCAGCAAACGTTCCGGTTATTGTTACCATGTCTGAATCACAAACAATTGAATCATCATGGTCATCAGATAAAACAACCGCTGGCTGAACGGTATCAATTTTCCATTCAAAATTGGTTGGATTACTTTGTGATTGCCAATTATTTAACTCGTCTATACCCAAAACAAGAAGCTTATGATTTCCATGTGCAAGGTTTGTCAAGCTTAATAAAGTAGAAACCGGAATTTCTGCGCTCCAAGTGCCATTGTCAAGGCTGTAAGAATACCTTACAACGCCCGTTCCACCTACAGATATTTCTACGGATGTCTGCTTTGTAATATTACTGGGCATATTGCTTAATACCGCTAATTTTGCTGCCGTGTCGATAGTCCAGATAAATGAGGTTGATGATTCTTTACTTTGGATGTTACCAAGAGCGTCTATACCGATAACTTTCAGAGAATGTTCTGAGGACGACAGACCAGAAAGATCCAAGGGTGTGGAGACGGGAATTTCAGGGCTCCATGTGCTATTGTCGAGACTGTACGAATACTTTACAACACCTGTTCCGCCGACTGCTATTGATACGGATGTCTGATTTGTCGGATTAGCCGGCTTATTGTTTAATACTGCAACTTTTGCAGCTGTATCTATGGTCCAGGTGAATGTTGTCGCTGATTCCTTACTTTGTATATTTCCAATGGCATCTATGCCGATTACTTTCAGTGAATGTTCACCGGAAGCGAGACTTGATAGATTCACTACCGTGGAAATTGGTGTTTCAGGACTCCATGTACCATTGTCGAGGCTGTAAGAATACTTTACAACGCCTGTTCCACCAACTGTTATTGCTGTTGAAGCTATATTCGTCGGATTTGCAGGCTTATTACTTAATACTGCAACTTTTGCAGTTGTATCAATGGTCCAGGTGAATGTTGTTGCTGATTCTTTACTTTGCATATTGCCAAGTGCATCTATACCGATTACTTCAAGATAATGTTCGGAAGATGTGAGATTTGTCAGATTCAAAATAGTTGAAATGGGTGTTTCAGGGCTCCATGTTCCATCGTTAAGACTGTAAGAATACTTTACAACGTCTATTCCGCCTACTGTTATTGATGCGGTTGTCTGATTCGTTGGATTCTCCGGGGTGTTACTCAAAGTTGCTGCTATTGAAATTATGGGAGGATTTGGATTAGTAGAGTTACTAACCTGAATTGAAAAAGTAGCGGTGGCAATTTTTCCAAGAGTATCTGAAGCAATAATTTCAAAGAAATATGTTCCAGAAGTAATCGGAATACCAGATAAGCAGTTATCGGAAAGAGTTATTCCATCCGGCAGGCTTCCTGAAGAAATTGTCGAAGAAATTGGAGCTGAACCATTCAGGAATTGCAGATTTGCGCTGTACGTTGCACAAAGATTTGCGGTTGGAATTACTGATGAAATAACGATTGAAAAAGTAGCCTCAGGTACAGGATCAGGATTGGGAACAGGTGCTGGATTAGCCGGAATAACTTGTACTGAAGCATTATTAATTGCTAATAAACCTTTTGAATCAGTTACTGTAACTGAAAATGTATAATTGCCCTCGGCCGTAAGAGTACCTGAAATCTTACCATCTGCACTCAAAGCTAGTCCAGACGGAAGATTTCCGCTTGAAATGTGAAACAAATAAGGCGGAAATCCACCACTGGCATTAAACGAACCTGAAAAAGAAGAGTTTACCTGGCCAGTTGTCGGAATTGACGCTATTACGTTTAAATCGTTAACCACATTTAATTTAATTTCTGCAGTTCCAGATTTTCCAAGTGAATCAGTTGCTTTGACAACAAACGAATATGAGCCAACGCTCGTTGGAACACCCGTAAGAGAGCCATTTGGCAGAAGAGTCATGCCTGGCGGAATATTACCAGACAACTTTTCCCAATGCAATCCTCCCGCCGCTCCACTTGCTGATAAAGATGCAGTGAAAGACGCAAAAATGTTGGTCTGCTGAGCGATAGAAGATGTCGAAATAATAAGGGAATTTTCTTCAGGTGATTGAACTTTAAGAATAGATGTAGTTTGAGCTGTCCTGTCTTTGGAATCCAAAACCCTCACAACAAAGTTGAAAATTCCACTTTCAACAGGAATTCCTGACAAAACACCGGCATTAGACAAAACAACACCTTTTGGAAGAGTTCCTTCCTGGATGCTGTAAAAATATGGAGGATTTCCGCCAGAAGAAATATACTTACCATTTATAAGGGAATTTACAGTCACTGAAGAGGGAATCTCAGCAGTAATGACCAGGTCATCGCTTACCTGGACAGTATATTCTTTTTCAACTGCAAAACTATTTGCATCAGAAGCTTTCAAGGTAAATTCAAATGTCCCCGTAGCTGTAATGATACCAGATATAATATCAGGCTGAACTATCTTTAAACCAGTCGGAAGTGCTCCAGAGGAAATTTTCCAGGTAACAGGCTGAACACCACCTACCACTGTTAGTTTCTGGTTCCAACTCTCACTCAGAAATGCTGTCAATGGAAGAACACAGGATATTTTCATTGGTATTACCGAGAGTTCGAAATCTTCATAATCAGAGAGTCCAGATGAATCTGTTACATTTATAGAAATGTTATATTTTCCTCCTGAAAGCGGAATTCCGGAAAGAACACCTGAGTCAAGCAGGGTTATACCATCAGGAAGGGTTCCAGATGCAATCCGGAAAGAAAACGGCGGTACACCGCCTATTACTGTGAAGGGGTTTGAATAAGATTGTCCAGAAATGCTTTCAGGAAGTGTAGTTTTCATGAGAACCATCGCAACTTGATTCTGGACAACTCCATCAATCTTCACATCTACACATTCAGATTTAGTCAAGCTTTCTCCTGAATCGGGATCAAACTCCATAAAGCCGATAAGTCCAAAATTCTCACGTAAATACCATTCTTCTCCGCCTGCCAAAACACCATCAGGTGACATACCATTTAGATAGTGCCATACAAAGCGTATTGTTAAAGCCTTAACTGAACCAAATACTGAATTAATTAGTACTGGCTGTTTAACCTGTATTACGATTTGTTTTGTATAAACAAGGTTCCCGAATTTTTCACTGACAGTCCAGGTTGCGATATCTCCGGCTCTGAATTGCTCGTCAAGAATTTTCAGAGGTTTTCCATCATTGAATGAATAGGATGAATCAGAAAGGGCACCATAATTCCACAAACCACCGTCATTTGAGAAACCCCATGTTAAACGGTTAATTCCACCAGGATTGAGAATAGATGCTCTCGAAGAAACCCCGACAGATTGCCTTACAGCTGATGAACATTCCAGATACACAACTCTTTTGCCATCAATAACGCGTGATTCCGAAGAAACAGTAATTGTAAAATCTCGAATTTCGCCTATTCTCGAATCGCTTATCTGAAATTTCCAGTAATCGCCAGATTGAATAGGAAAAAAAGTGCTGGCAGGAAAACTTTCACCCGAAGAAATCGTTACTTTTATATCGTCAATCAGCCAATCACCGTAATGCTTTATCATCTGAAAGACCAGCACGATCCGGGTGGAATCATTCATTATAAAATTGGCTTTGACAGTAGCATCAACAGTGGAAAGCTGAGTTATTCCACCAGGTGCGATTTCAAAGAGAAATAAGGTGTTATCAGTACTTGATCCAATTTTCCTTCCAAAGTCGTAAACAGCAAGAGACTGCAATTGTCCAGAGGAATTTGAACGAAAGGTTGGAGAGAAATGAGACTGTGCAGCTATTAAATTTCCTTCAGCTAAGTCTTTAGCAAAAAAATTTAAGCGTTGTACAATCGGTCCTTCCTCAACTGGACCAACCGTATTTAAACCTCCGACTCCGGTTGCATCACTGCCACCGCCACTACAACCCAAAATAATCAAACATGTAATAGGGAGCAATAAAAGAAAAAGAAAAAAGAATATATTCTTTCTCATAATCATAAAACCTCTCATTTATAAAATCTTTTATTTGTTAATAAATTCATAAAACATGTGGTTAATGGCTCACATTATACCACTATTTTTGATTTTCCACTAATTCCGCTGATTAAAAACAAATAGAAAAATGATTAATGCAGAATTAACAGATATAGCATCAACTAAATACTTGAAAATACAGGTCATGACTGATAGGATAAGTTCTAATAAAGCAGTATTCCGACTGAAGGGGGAAAATGATGGAGATTCTTTCTGCAAAAGACATTGCTTCTTATCTGAACATAAATGAGAAAAAGGTCTATCAATTAGTCAAAGATAATGAAATTCCGTTTACAAGAATTGGAGGAAAACTGGTTTTCAGCAGAGAGATAATAGATCGCTGGATCCGTGAAAATACGGCTTCCGAACAGAATATTCTAATTGCAGGAAGCGATGATGTTTTACTTAAAGTCATTATTGATAATTACAATAAAACGTCCAAAAACACCGTTTTTTATGCTTCAGTAGGAAGCATAAACGGTTTACAGTTGCTTAAAATGGGTCGGGCTGCTGTTTGCTGTGTTCATATTCTTGATCTTGAGGGAAAGCATTCGCACTGGTATCTTGACCGTTATCTGAATCGGGAAGAATTCGTTGTATTAAAATTATTTACACGAGAGCAGGGACTTTTTCTTCCTCCGGATAATCCTCATAAAATTAAGAATTTCAAAGATATATTTGATCGCAAGCTGAAATTCGCCACTCGCAACAAAGGTTCTGGCACTCGTATTCTGATAGATTTTCTTATGAAAGAGAATGGGCTTGTGGTTGATGACAGACAAAATTGTATTGAAGCTCAATCACACATTTCTGCAGGGTCGAAAGTATGTTCAGAGGAAGCTGATGCATCATTTGGAATTCGACACGTAGCAGAAATTCTCAACCTTCATTACATTCCAGTATTCAATGAACCCTTTGATATGATCATTCCTGTTGATCTCTGGGAAACCCATAAAATACGGGAACTCATTAATTTCTTCGACCCGGCTTCTCTGAACAATCAATCAGGAAAATTTGCAGGATACGACTATTCTACAATGGGCAGTATTTCCTGGAAACCGCAATCGCTGAAGTAGAAAAACCTCACACTTCCCTACCCTTTTTATTTTCAGCAGAGAGGGTTGTGTGAGGAAATATTATTTTTGCACAATCAAAAAAATCAGAAAGTTGCCTGAATTCCTGTGTAAGCGAATCTTCCGGCAGCCGGAACTCCGTATGCAGTTTCGTAATTCTGATCGAAAACGTTATCAGCTCCGGCATAGATAACCAGACTGTAATATCTGATCGGTTTAGATACGCGCAAATTTGTAACAGTAATATTATTTAAAGACGCCTTTTGAAGCGGCAATGTGCGCGAATAATAGTGCTGTCCGTTCAGATGAAGCATTTCGAGATGTACAAGACTTCCATTGTGGAAATTATAAGTACCTGAAAGAGTACATTTCACTTTGGGTCTGTATTGAAGTTCATCACGACCGCTGTTTGAAGTTTGATCTTCTGAGTCCATAAGTGAAAGCGTTGTCTCAAGAGTTAATGGTGAATTAAATTTATGATTCAGGGAAAACTCAACACCTTTAAACAGATATTCGTCGAAATTTTCATATCTACTTGTACTATCTTGTTTTTCAATGTAATTATCAACAGCACTCTGAAATAATGTAACGCCGAAACGGCTGTTTTTGAACATTTCATGCAATACTCCGAGTTCGTAGTTCATTGAGCATTCCGTTTTAAGATTCAGATTGCCACCTGTTTCATCATACAACTGCTGAACAGTGGGAAATCTTATCTTGCGTGCCAATACTCCATGAAGAAGGGTTTTTTCAGAAAGATCACGTGAAAAACCAAGGCTGAATTCACCTTGAGATTCATCATCACGCTTATCACTGCTGGCATTGCACAAATTGCCGCTAACGGAAAGGTTCAATTTATCTATCGGTTTGCAGTTATATTCCAGAGCAAGAGTATTTATTTCCTGGCTTTGAATGTTTTCAAAGTTGCGAATATCATACTGTTTTACTGTGTTTTTTTCTGTTCCAGCTCCGGTTCCTTTTCCACCGCCGCCACCAGTGCCTGTGCCAGAAGATGTATCTGTACCAGTATTCGAGCTTTCAGTAGTTACACCAGTATCAGTTCCTGAGACAGAATCTCCATCTGTAGTTTCCGTGGTTCCAGTCGTTCCCGTCATACCACTTGAACCGTCGTCTGCTCCAGTTCCTGAACTTCCACCGCCACCGCCGCTTCCGCCACCAGTGCCTTTACCGCCTGCGGACATGATACTTCCAAGAAGACTTGAATTTACCTGAACGTCTCTGATTTTTCCAGCAGCATTCCATTCATCATGTTTTGTCGAAAGACTTACTGTAAGATAGCTGTCATTTCCCATAGCTCTGTCAGCCTGAACTGTTCCGCCACGAATAAGAACCTTTGAACCCTGATGATATGTACCTTTTATTGCCGGGTCAGACATACCTTCATATTTTGCGTTGTCGTAGCCGTTGGTTTCCTCTATCTGAGAATTCTGAAAAAACCACAATCTGAACTCCCATGGACCAGCGCAATCATAAGAAGTTGTAAGCTGAAAGATATGACTGTCAGAATTATCAACTCTCTCATATTTGATTTTGTTTGCAAAAATATCAGAGCTGTTATCAATAGTTAATGGTGATAACCCGTAGTCAGAGGTCATTCGGGCCAGAGTTAAGCCCCACTGCCATTTTTCAGACGGAGTTAATCCAATTCGAAGAAAGAGAGAAGAGTTCCTGAAATCGCTGTTTTCACGTTTTCCACCATTTTCAGCATTTGTTGGTGAAAACGAATCAGAAAGTTCCAGGCCATCACGCTGCTTATTGGTTACTCCAAGGAAATAATCGAAGTCGCCATCTTTGCCCGAAGCATTGAAACTTCCATAGTGTTTAAGTCCAGTTCCGACTTCTTCCTGTAATCGAACTTCATTTTTGGCTTCACCACGCCTGGTAATTATGTTAATTACTCCACCAAGTGCACCTGAACCATATTGTGAAGATCCGCTTCCGTAGGTGACTTTAATTTTTTTAATAATCTCAACTGGAATAATTCTCGGATCAAGCTGTCCGTCATAAGTTGAATTTAAGGAAACGCCGTCCAGAAGAAGCAGAACATGCCTGGCTTTGTATCCGCGGATATCAATTCTTGGAACTCCACCGGCACCTGTTCTTATAAGCAGGCCAGGAATCAGTTTAAGCGCTTCATCCAGAGTCCTCACTCCTCTTTCGCGCAATTCTTCAGAATAAATCGTTCTCATTCTGCCATTGCTTTCGAGTTCCGGACGACTTTCTTCTATAACTATTTCGTCCAGAGTGTAACGCCCGGAATAATTTTCTTCATCTGCCGCTGAAAGAATTCCCGGAAATACAATAAAAACTGAAAAAATTGAAACAAGAATGACCCGAAACATTAACTTTCTCCTTAATTAACCTTGAATATTATAATTTTTAAAACAATACTTACAAAGTTTCGCCTCAATAATTTTTTCTCAACCTTGCCCTATCTGCCAATAAATTAAGGCGCCGATGTCATATAATGCAAAAACTAGCACAGCAAATCATAATAAAGGAGCCATAACTATGTCATTTCGACCGAAAGGAGAAATCATGCATTTATGAGATCTCTCAGTAACATGCAAATTTGCCCACATATTTATGATTTTGCATACAAAAGTAGAAGCGACTTCCAGCCGCTTAAGACAAACGCGGCAGGATGCTTCGTATACGACTTCCTACTAATTATTGATCAGACGTTCTTTTCTTTTGAAAAAGTTGTTGGAAAATTGAATACCCTAATATTCCTGTAAGGCCTGCGATAGCGCCAAAAAATACATGCAGAAAAGCCGACTGAAGGAATCCAAATAATACAAATTTCTTTATCACTGTGCTGCTGAGAGTGCTGCAAACTAAAAAGCAGAATTTCATTGCGTGTGCAGCTATTCCAGAAAGTACTGCACTGGTGACCTTAGAAGTATTAATCTGCGGAACCATTGCAATGAGGTCCAGAACAATACCAGCAGCGCCGTACAAACCAATGTTATATATTACTGCATTGTTCAGTCCCATCGGAACACCCCATAGTGCTGTGCTGATTCCGATAAGCGTCCCAGCACCTTTATTTCCGATTATGTTCCGGCAAGCAATCATTGAACCAAGCCATAAAATAGCGCTGTGGCCAGGTATGCCAAGATGGAACGTCAATTTTTTTGCAAAAGCAGTAACCAACCCTGATACAATAAGACCAGCAACAATCACAAATAAGTGATATGTTTTGGTATTGAAATCTTTTGCTTCTTCGAAAATTACTTCCGAAATAGAAATAGCTCTGGTTTTTTTACTCATTTTTATCTCCTTTTGTCATTTTCATTTCTCTTTCAGCCGGAATCCAGATTCTTTTGCCTTCTACGTTTGTCAACTCTTCTGAAAGTATTACCTTCAGCACTGGCTTTCCATTAACAAGATTTGGGCGTATCCAAGAAAGGCTTTCAACTATTTCTAAGTTAGAAAGTTCGTTTCCATCAATATCAGAGACAGCGACAATATCAGTTCTGAATTTTATTTCCATCACAGAAATTTTTCCAGAAATGTCCCGCACTCCTCTGATGTCAACAAGTCTGCCATTGTTTCCGCCAGCCCGCAAACCAACAGCGGCAAGAGCTCCGATCACTCCACCACCGTCACCGCCAAGCTCTGTGAGGAAAATATCCTTTCCGGAAACTAATGTGTAAGCCTCGTCTTTCTGAATGAATTCAGTCTCGGCTTTTACTGAGTATGCAAGTATCTCTGGTGTAATATTTTTTTCAGAGCATATACACAGACCCGGATCTGAACCCGGCTGAAAATGGTCTTTAATATAATCAGAACATGGTTTTACCAGCACAACGGGAAAGTTATCTGTAATTACTGCAATTCCTTTGCAACTGTTATGCGAAGTGTATTTAACCCTCGGATCGACGAGAAGCTGATGACGACTTACGCCAAGCGATTTCGCCAAACCTTTCTCAAAAAGCATTTCCGCAATTCCCCTGGCGATCTTTCCAGTTCCAGGGCTTCCCAGAACATCGGTATCATCAACCCCAATATAGACTATTTCGCTCATTTGACCGAAATCCTCTCCACGTCAATTATCCAGTTCTTGAATGGAATTTTAGGACTTGCAAGTTTTGCCGTTCTTCTGTTACTTAATGCAAGAATTACATTTTCATCGATCTCTTCAGATTTAAGAGTGATTTCAGCAGTGAACATTCTGCCTTTTGAAAAACCGCTTATTGTAACTTCTTTAAATTCTTTGATTCCGGCTGAAGATAGAATTCCCTTTAATGATGATCCACACAGAGATTTACCAGCCTCTGGGCATTCAAAAGTTTTCCTGGGAAATTTATCAAGATCGTCTGCTGAAAAGGATGCAATTTCGCTGCTATTAAATTCAAGTACAACACAATAATCGCTTTTTTCAGATTTTCCAAAATTTGATATTTCTGAAGCAGATGCGCTTGCAGAGTGATGTCGTCGTGTGTTTAGATTTCTCTCATCGGGTTGATCAGCAAAAGACGGTGACAACATAAAAAAACAGAAATTAATGAAAAACGTCAATGAAAGGGCTGCAATATTTTGTTTTGGGGGTTTGTAGTAAGAATTAAAACGATTATTTAACAAAGAAAGACATAAAACCTGAAAAATGACTTTTTTATGCATATATTCCTCATGGTTTGAATACGATATTTTATTAAAACATCATAAGGATTATATGCCAAGGCTATATAAATTTCAAGTACTTTTGGTTAGGAATAGTTAGTATTGGTATTTATTGGTTCATTTCTTTCTAAGACTTATGGTTTTTAGAAACACAATCACAAAATCTATGCCACTAATCATGCTGCTTCTAATAAATTTAGCATCCAACAGATAGTTCGGAGAAAATGGGATCTCGGTATGTTATCACTGCTAAAAGCACTCTTGGACAATTAAGAAGTTAATGAATTGCCACTCTTTGGAAAAAAACAGGTATTTTTCGATTGACTTTCGTTCTGCCAGAAAACCGAGAAATTTCGAGCAAATAAAAACTCTCAGCCAAAGCTAAGGCTGAGAGTCTTACAAAAAATACCAGGTATTCTGTTAAAAAATCAACCCAGGATTTTCTTAACTTCACTGACAAGTTTTTCTGGTTTCACTGGTTTTTCAAGATATGCAGCAGCTGTCCATGTTCTTCCGAGGACTTTCTGGAAACTTTCGGGGAATTGAGGAGTTTTTGTCATTCCGGTCAGCATAATGACAGGAATATCTTTGAATTCCGGGATTTCCTGAAGTTTATCTGCAAAATCAAATCCCTCAACTATTGTTGTCATCATTACATCTAGAACGAGAAGATCTGGTTTTGAAGCTTTAATTGCCTTCATACCTTCTTCACCATTATATGCAAAAGAAACGGAATAACCCGCATTTTCAAGTATTTCTCTGTTCAGGTTTACAAAATCAACATCGTCATCAACAAGAAGAATTTTTTTTCCCATACCTGCAAAACTCCTTTTTGTGTTTTCTTTTATTTCAAAAAACAAAAACGAAATTCGCACTTTTTCTCAGGTGCTGATATCACCTAAAAATAATTGTGCAAAAGGCATTTTCACTGTTTTCAATCATTTTTGCTGAATGGTATTATTTTTGTATTTTCACACGAAACATTTGTATTTGTCAATAAAAATATAAGGGATATATCGGGAAAAAAAATAATATGTAAGAAACTGATAGAAAAAATATCCAATTTATGATAAATTTCACAAAGTTATTTTCATTATTATTATGCTGAGTGGTGAATGAAAATCAATGGGTTTAACTTTGTTCTTTTTTTTCGAATTGGCAGAATTTTAACAGGAGAATATTCTTGATGAATACAAGCGTTAGAGAAAAGATAGATTCAATTGCAAATAGCTACCCAAGCCGTATTTCTGCATTGATACCGGCTTTAGATCTTGCACAGAGAGATAACGGAAATCATCTGTCAGCTGAAATGATACAGGAAGTTGCAACCCAGATTGGCGTTACAGAAGGAAAAGCGTTTGGGGTTGCCACTTTTTACACAATGTTTAATACCAAACCAATCGGAAAATTTCATATTCAGGTTGATGTCAACATTCCTGCATTTCTGGCTGGTTCCGACAAAATCTTAAATCACCTCAAGACTTCACTTGGAATAAAACCCGGAGAAACAACTTCTGACGGACTTTTTACTTTGACAGAAGTTCAGGATTTGGGCTCATGCGGGACATGCCCGGTTGTACAAATCAATGATATCTACTATGAAAACATGACAACCGAAAAAATTGATAAAATCATCGCAGAACTCAGGAAGGGAAAAGTCCCTGAAAAGGTTGATGAATCGGTTTTTGCATCTGAATGTAATGTCCTTCTTAAAAATCGCGGAAATAAGAAAGCAACTGACTTGGCTGTATATCAAAAAAATGGCGGATATGAGGCTTTGAAAAAAGCCCTGACGATTGAACCCGCTGAAATTGTTTCCATGGTAAAAGATGCACAGCTTAGAGGTCGAGGTGGAGCAGGTTTTCCGACAGGCTTGAAATGGAGCTTTCTTCCAAAGAATAACACAAAACCAGTTTATTTGATTTGCAACGCAGATGAAGGAGAGCCGGGCACATTCAAAGATCGACAGATAATGGAATATGATCCGCATCTTCTTATTGAAGGCATCGCTATATCAGCATACGCTATAGGTTCAAAAAAATCTTTCATATACATACGTGGCGAATTCAGGTGGATAGCCGATATTCTTGAAAAAGCAGTTAAACAGGCAAAAGATGCCGGATTATTGAAGCACGTTGAAATTATAGTTCACAAAGGCGCAGGATCTTATGTTTGTGGTGATGAAACCGCGCTTATGGAATCCCTTGAAGGAAATCGTGGAAATCCAAGACTCAAGCCACCTTTCCCTGCAATTCAGGGCCTATATGGATGTCCAACCATTATCAACAATGTCGAATCTTTGGCTCTGGTACCGGTTATCATTGAAAAAGGCGCAGATGAATTCAAAAAGATCGGAACTGTCGGTAATTACGGCCCCAAAATTTATGGTGTAAGTGGCCATGTAAATAAACCGGGAGCATTTGAATTCCCACTTGGAACACCGCTTAAGAAAATTCTTGATGCAGCAGGCGGAGTAAAAGGCAAAATTAAAGGTGTAATCGTTGGTGGTCTTTCTGTACCGATCTTGACTGCTTCCGAAATTAACGAATTGAAGATGGATTATGACAGTTGCCAGAAGGCAGGAACAATGCTTGGTTCTGGCGGAATCATGGTTATTAATGATACTGTTTCGATTCCCGAAGTTGCATATCGCACTATTGAATTCTATGCACACGAATCCTGCGGTCAATGCACACCATGTCGCGAAGGTTCCAGCACAGTAAAAGCTCTTATCAAGAGAATTCTTCATGGTAACGGCTCAAAGTCTGATATTGACACAATTCTAAAAATGTGCGGAAAAATAAAAGGGCTTACTCTATGTCCGCTTGGTGATGCTTTTGCAATGCCAATCGAAGCGATGGTCCAAAAGTTCAGACATGAATTTGAAGCATTGATTAAATAAGTATTTTCACATTCCCCTCTCAAGAAAGCTCACCATTAGGCAGCTTGAGAGGGGAAAACCTTAACGACAAGGGCTTCATGTAATGGTTGAAAAATGCAGTGAATTTGCAATAGAGAATTATCAGGCAAAAAAATTTGAAAATGGAAAATTTTCTCAAATTGATGATCTGATAATAAAAGAAAGTATTTTAGCTGTTTTTGTAAACGGAAATGAAATTGCACGTCTTATATATAATCCGACTTACATAGAACAGCTTGCACTGGGATTTCTTTTCAGTGAATGTATAATAGAAAATTTGAGCGACGTTAACAGTGTTAATTATTCCGAACGGACAAATTCGATTGAGATTATACTGAAAGAAGGCTTACAGGGAAATCTTTTTAATTCAGTACGATCTGTCGCAACAGGCTGTGGTAGATGTTTAACTACCGTTTCTCCGATATATTCAAAATTTTTTCAGAAAATAGAATCTGATGTAAGAATATCTTCAGATGTAGTTCTTTCACTGGTTAAAAAACTTCAGAATGCATCATCTACTTTCAGGAAAACGGGCGGAGTTCACTCAGCTGCCATTGCTGAAAACGATAACATTCTTTTCGTCTGTGATGATATAGGCAGACACAATGCTGTTGATAAGGTTCTGGGGTGGCAACTGCAAAACAGATGGCCATCAGATTCAAAAGCGATAATGCTGGAAACAGGAAGAATCAGCACAGAAATTGTTACAAAAGCGGTCAGAGGTAAATTTCCCATACTAATTTCTCCTTCAGCACCAACTTCCGGAGCATTGCAGCTTGCTGATTCACTTAATCTTACTACCATTGGTTTTACAAGAGGAGAACGGTTCAACGTTTATACACATTCATGGCGCGTTTCATGAGCTCCGGGTTCTTTTTTGACACTAATTATTGATTATGTTAGAATTTTCTGTAACTCGAAATATTAAAGTGATGGACAAAACAAGTGACTGATACAAATGAAAAAAACTGCCGATTGCCAATTGAAGCACTTTTGCTTGTCGGTGGACAAAGTATCAGAATGGGGAGAAAAAAACAGTTCCTGTCCTGGCAAGGCTTTCCTATGTGGTTATATGTCGCAAAGAAACTTGCCTGTTTTACCCAGAGAGTTCATATTGTTGGCTTTCCAGAAGGAGAAAAGTTTCCAGAAAATGATGGTTTTAACTTCATTGAAGATCGCCTCTGCACTGGACCTCTGGGAGGGCTTATGACCGGGCTTGATCATGTAAATACTGATTATGCTCTTCTTGCAGGTTGTGACATGCCATTTATTTCAGAATCTGCTGCGTCCTTTCTTCTGAGTATTTCTGAAAAAATGGATGTTGTGATTCCAAGAACTATCGGTGGTTTGAATCCATTGTTTTCGCTTTATTCAACGAATTGTCTCCCTGCAACGCATAAAGCTATAAGTGCAGGATTGTTTTCAATCAGGTCTATTTTTTCTGAAGTTTCAGTCAAAGAATATGATGCTCGCAATTCTGACATGGACTGGGAAAAAATACTTTTCAATATAAATGTACCACAAGATTATAATTTTGCAGTCGATAATTCAGATAGCGGTTCTTTTAACACAAGGTCAGTATTTTTTAAATATGCTCTTTCGAAATCTGATCTGACAGGCTGTATATCCTAAGCGAACAGGTGATCGATGTCGAAATTGCGTTAGAATTATTCTTTAAGCTGGTAAATATTGATTTTATAACTTACAGGTGAATTTTTGAAAATTCTTCAAAGGAGGGATTGATGCTAATTACCATCAATGACAAGCAATTGCAGGCTGAAGAAGGGCAAACCATTCTTCAGGCCGCAAGGAAAAATGGAATTTATATTCCTTCTCTTTGTTACCATGAGAAGGTTGGCGTGGCAGGGAAATGCCGAGCCTGCGTAGTAGAGGTTGAAGGGATGAAAGGTCTTCAGACATCCTGTTCAGTAATTGTGAAAGAGGGAATGAAGATTCAGACGAGATCCCAGAAAGCTGTGGATGGTCAGAAACTTGTTATTGATCTTCTGCTTTCTAATGGAACGCACGATTGTATTGCCTGTCAGCAAAACGGCAAGTGCGAACTTCAGGATGCCGCATATTATCTTGGCATTGAAAAACCTTCATTGAACTATGCTGATTTTGAACCGAATCTTGATGACAGCTCAGAATTTATTCAGGTCGATCGAAACAAGTGCATCGCTTGTGGAAGATGCGTTTCTGCATGTCAGAATACTGTTACAAACGATGTTTTGAATTTTGGTTACAGAGGACACAACACTGAAGTCATTTTTGATGATGACAAGAAGATGGGTGATTCCACCTGTGTCCAGTGTGGTGAATGTTCTCAGATTTGTCCAGTTGGCGCAATAACTGAGAAAAAAGCAAAAGGAATGGCGCGTTACTGGGAAACTGACAAAGTGACTTCAGTTTGTCCTTATTGTGGTGTAGGTTGCCAGATGGAAATTCATGTCGACCGGAAAATCAACAAGATTGTCCGGGTCAACGGCGTTGAAAGCGCCCCATCCAATTACGGTATGCTTTGTGTAAAAGGCCGCTTTGGATATGACTTTGTAGATCACAAGGAAAGACTTACTACACCTTTAATCAGAAACAATGATGGCTCTTTCAGAAAAGCTTCATGGGATGAAGCAATTGAATTAGTAGCGACAAAGTTTTCTGAAATTAAACAAAAACATGGTCCAAATTCTTTAATGGGTTTTTCTTCAGCAAAAGTTACAAACGAAGAAAACTACACTTTTCAAAAGTTCTTTCGCACAGTGATAGGGACGAATAACGTCGATCACTGTGCGCGATTATGACACAGCTCCACTGTGGCCGGTCTGGCCGCATCTTTTGGTTCTGGAGCTATGACAAATGATATCGCAGGAGTTGGTAAAAGTGAAGTTGCTCTAATAATTGGTTCCGATACATCTGAAGCCCATCCGGTAATTGCTGCCCGCTTGAAAAAGGCATCAAAACATGGGTTGAAAATAATTGTTATTGATCCCAAACAAATTAAAATGGCAGATTACGCCAAAATCTATGCCGCTCAGAGACCAGGTACAGATGTTGCTGTTCTTAACGGAATTATGCATGTAATCATCAAGAATGGCTGGGAAGACAAAGAATTCATCGCTGAAAGATGTGAAGGTTTTGAAGCGTTGAAAGCAGAAGTAGAAAAATACACTCCTGAGCACGTTGAGAAGATTTCTGGTATCCCGGCAAAAACCCTCGAAGCAATTGCAGAAATGTTTGGAAAAGCAAAGTCAGCAGCGATTTATTACGCAATGGGCATTACCCAGCACACCACTGGTGTTGACAATGTTAAATCTTGTGCAAATCTGCAAATGATTTGTGGCAATATGGGTAAAGTTGGTGGTGGTGTTAATCCGCTGCGTGGACAGTCAAACGTCCAGGGCGCATGTGACGTTGGCGGACTTCCAGTCGTTTACACTGCTTATCAGAAAGTTACACTTCCTGAAATCAAGGAAAAGTTCGAAAAGTTCTGGGGTTGTCAGCTCAGTGCTGAAAATGGATTAACGCTTACAGTTGCCATAGACAAAGCTGGCAAGGGAGAAGTAAAGTCATTCTACATTATGGGTGAAAATCCGATGCTGAGTGATCCAGATCTTCACCATGTTGAAGAAGCCCTCAAAAAGCTTGATTTCCTGGTTGTCGAAGACATTTTCCTTACGGAAACAGCTAAAATGGCACATGTTGTACTTCCTGCCAGTACATGGCCCGAAAAACTTGGTACCTTCACTAATACTGAACGCCGTGTACAATTGTTGCACAAAGCCGTTGAACCACCCGGGGAAGCAAAAGATGACTGGCAGATTCATCAACTTCTGGCCAATAAAATGGGTCACAACTGGAAATATAATACCGCAGAAGATATCTTTGATGAATTGACCAAATGCACTCCGAGCTATGCCGGATTAGATTACAAAAGACTTGAAGGAAAAGGTCTGCATTGGCCATGTCCAACAAAAGAACACCCTGGTACTCCTGTTCTTCATATTGGTAAATTCACCAAGGGAAAAGGGACATTATTCCCAATTCCATTCAAAGATCCCGCTGAATTACCCGACAAAGACTATCCGGTTTATCTGACAACCGGAAGAATTCTACAGCACTTCCACACCGGAACCATGACAAGAAAATCCGAAGGATTGAATAATCTTGCCGGACCTCATGTAATGATTTCAGTAGAAGATGCCGTTGAACTAGGCGTTTCAAACAGTGGAACCGTTAAAGTAACAACCCGCCGCGGCAGCGTTACCACTAAGGCTTTCGTTACAAAGCGAATTCCTAAAGGAACTGCTTTTATGCCTTTCCACTTCATCGAAGCTCCTGCCAACAAACTAACCATTAACGCACTTGATCCGGAAGCAAAAATACCGGAATACAAGGTCTGCGCATGTAAACTGGAAAAAGCATAGTATTTTCATTAGCCATTAGTTTAAAAAACACAGGAAGGAAAGCACTTCCTGTGTTTTTTTCAATTAAATGCTTAATTTTTTATTCAGAGTTTCTATCATCATGGGTTATTTAGAATACCTTTTCAGCCGTAGAGTACAACAATCTTCTTCTAACGCGGTCTCAGGCACAATCTGACGAACTACATGATAGGTTTATAAAAAGTTTTTTCCAGATTGAATTATTTGATGAATCAATGATACCTGTAACAGGGAATGTGGTAATACGAATTGCATGAAAAGATGATCAGATAATTTGACTTTTCCGTAAATTCGGGTTATAAAATTCGTACATACACTTTTGAATCTGTTTATACAATATGAAAATTGCGATTCTATTAAAGAGATTTCAGTTAATAAGAGGTTTTAACTTAGTAAAGCAGGCGACAACAATAAATTGGAAAGATCATTACCGGTTACCTCTCCTCTGCGCTGGTAACTTTAATGTCTTCAATCTTTTGTTCTGTGTACAATATAAATGTTTCATAATAATAATGTAAGGTTGTTCTTGAAAAATGCTGTTTTTATAAGGTGTAAGCTATGAATCACCTTATCGAAACGGCGGGTCTCGCCAATAAACAAAAAGTAATACTTTTTCGTATTTGTAGTTCTTTTTTGTCAAAAAAATTTAAAGACAAAACTGCATGCTTAATGCCGTTTTGTCTTTTTTCATTATTAAATAACAATACTGGAGGAATTTATGCAAATTTTCATTAATGGAAAAAAACTGAATGTTGAAGATGGACAAACCATTCTTCTGGCAGCAAGAAAAAACGGAGTTTATATTCCCTCTCTATGCTATCACGAAAAGGTGGGCGTTGCAGGGAAATGTCGTGCATGTGTCGTGGAAGTTGAAGGAATGAAAGGACTTCAGACATCCTGCTCTGTGATTGTTAAAGAAGGAATGAATATTCAGACAAAATCACAAAAAGCTTTGGAAGGGCAGAAACTTGTTATTGATCTTCTACTTTCGAATGGAACGCATGATTGTATCGCCTGCCAGCAAAATGGAAAGTGCGAACTTCAGGATGCGGCTTATTATCTCGGCATTGAAAAGCCATCACTGAATTATGCAGATTTTGAACCGAATATTGATGATAGTTCCGAATTTCTTCAGGTTAATCGCAACAAATGCATCGCTTGTGGAAGATGTGTTTCTGCCTGTCAAAATACTGTTACAAACGATGTTTTGAATTTTGGATACAGGGGACACAGAACAGAAGTCATTTTTGATGACGACAAGAAAATGGGTGATTCTAGTTGTGTTCAGTGTGGTGAATGTTCTCAAATTTGTCCCGTGGGTGCAATAACAGAAAATAAAGCCAAAGGAATGGCGCGTTACTGGGACACAAAAAAAGTCGTCAGCGTCTGCCCTTATTGCGGTGTTGGATGTCAGATGGAAATTCATGTTGATGCAAAACAGAACAAAATCGTTCGTGTAAATGGTTTGGAAGGCTCACCGTCTAACAACGGTATGCTGTGTGTAAAGGGACGTTTTGGCTACGATTTTGTTGATCATAAGGATAGATTGACAACTCCACTGATCAAAACTGACGACGGATCATTCAGAAAAGCCTCCTGGGATGAAGCTCTTGATATAATTGCAACGAGGCTAACTGATATTAAGCAAAAGAATGGTGCAAACTCAATAATGGGCTTTTCATCCGCTAAAGTAACGAATGAAGAAAACTATACTTTTCAAAAATTCATCAGAACCGTAATCGGTACAAACAATGTTGATCATTGTGCCCGATTGTGCCATGCATCAACAGTTGCCGGTCTGGCATTATCTTTTGGTTCGGGTGCAATGACAAATGATTATGCTGGAATAGGTAGAAGTGATGTTGCACTTATTATCGGCTCAGATACCTCCGAAACACACCCGGTTATTGGTGCGCGTCTCAAAAAAGCAGCAAAAGATGGAATGAAGATAATTGTTATTGATCCCAAACGAATAAAAATGGCAAATTATGCAAAAATATACGCTTCACAAAGACCTGGGACAGATGTTGCGGTTCTTAACGGAATTATGAATGTCATCATAAAGAACGGTTGGGAAGACAAAGAATTTATTGCCGAAAGATGTGAAGGATATGAAGCACTGAAAGCAGAGGTTGAAAAATATTCTCCAGAGTATGTCGAACAGATTTCTGGCATTCCTGCAAAAACTCTTGAGGCAATTGCTCAGATGTTTGGAAAAGCAGGTACAGCTGCAATATACTATTCTATGGGTATTACGCAACATACCACAGGTGTGGATAATGTAAAATCGTGTGCAAACCTCCAAATGCTTTGTGGTAATATGGGAAAAATTGGCGGAGGAGTTAACCCTCTCCGAGGACAATCAAATGTCCAGGGCGCCTGCGATGTTGGAGCTTTGCCTGTTGTTTACACAGGGTATCAAAAAGTTATCCTTCCCGAAATTAAAGAAAAATTTGAAAAATTCTGGGGTTGTCAACTTAGTGCCGAAAACGGATTGACCCTTACAACAGCAATCGACAAAGCTTACAACGGTGAAATGAAGGCTTTCTACATCATGGGTGAAAATCCAATGCTTAGTGACCCTGATCTTCATCATGTCGAAGCTGGTCTTAATAAACTTGATTTTCTTGTTGTACAAGATATTTTCCTTACAGAAACAGCAAAACTTGCACATGTTGTACTTCCTGCTACCACGTGGCCGGAAAAGCTTGGTACATTTACCAACACAGAAAGAAGGGTACAAGTATTATATAAGGCTGTTGAGCCACCCGGAGAAGCAAAGGATGACTGGCAGATTCATCAACTTCTGGCCAATAAAATGGGTCACAATTGGAAATATAACTCAGCAGAAGATATTTTTAATGAATTAGCAAAGTGCACTCCAAGCTACGCAGGAATGGATTACAGACGGCTTGCTGGAAATGGCCTGCATTGGCCATGTCCAACAAAAGAGCATCCGGGAACCCCTGTTTTGCATATTGGAAAATTTACCAGGGGCAAAGGTGCAATGTTTCCGATTCCATTCAAAAACCCCGCAGAAATACCTGACAATGATTATCCGGTTTATCTTACAACAGGAAGAGTTCTACAGCACTTCCACACCGGAACCATGACAAGAAAATCCGAGGGACTGAATAATCTCGCAGGTCCACACGTAATGATTTCAGTCGAAGATGCCAAAGGTCTGGGAATATCTAACAGTGATAACATAAAAGTCACAACACGCAGAGGAAACATAACAACAAAAGCTTTCGTAACAGATCGAATTCCCAAGGGTACGGCTTTTGTGCCTTTCCATTTTTCAGAGGCCCCTGCCAATAAACTGACCATAAATGCACTCGACCCGGAAGCAAAGATCCCGGAATTCAAAGTCTGCGCATGTAAACTGGAAAAAGCGTAGCATTTTTCATTAAAACAAAAACGCACACGAAATAGGTTTCATTCCTGTGCGTTTTTGTTTAAGATATGTTTCAAACGCTCTTAGAGAACTTCTTCTTTTTCCCACTCAACAAAACCTTTTAAGACTAGGATTACATTTTCTCTTTGATTCTTGTCTATTCGGAGACATACACCGCAATCAGAACTTAAATGGCGCGGAACTGGAATCAGCTTATGTGGTATATTTGTATTTTTGAGAATCTTTTCTGCTTTTAAAGTGCTGGTAATAGACTGAAATAGAAACACGACAAAAGCATCATCGTGCAAGTCAAGGTTTGAGGACATGATCTGCATTTGTTAGAGAATCAGCAATATCATACATATTTGAAATAATCCCCACACCAATCTGATCGGCAATATCATAAAATTTAACGCAGGTTCCGCAAACAAGAATTTCTACCCCAACTTCCGACAGTCGGCGAAGGTCATCAATTACGGACGAACCCTTTGCTGCGAGCTTTACACCTGCATTGTAGCATATTATCTTTGCTGGTTTAACAGACATTTCTGAAATCGTATGCAGAAAACTTCGAATCAGAATATCCCCTAATTGATCGTCGCCCCTACCCATACAATTATCTGACAAAACAATCACTACCTTACGCTTGTTTTTCACAGAATCTGCAATACACGCTTTTTCAGATTCAGCAATAACTGAAACAGATGTTTCAGTTGATCGTTTTATCATTACTTCCCGAGTGTTTCCCTGCGATTCACTCACTTGAACCTTGCAGTTCATTTTGGCAGCAATTCTGAGGATGTTTTCAACCGCTGTCTCGTTGTCAACAAGAATTTTGACTTCCTCATTTTCCTCAATGGCTTTTTTCGCCAGAAGAACGGGCTGAGGACAAGCTAATCCGCGTGCATCAACGGTTTTTGCCATGCTATTCTTTTACTGGCAATACATGAATTGCTTTTATTACCAGCTCAATCTTGTCGCCTGGCTTTAAATTCATGTATTCAACAGATTCGGTTGTGAGAACAGAAGCCATTTCAGCCGCCGAAATATTGTCAAACTTGACCAGAGACATAATATCTCCTTTTTGAATCGTCTTTACTTTAGCCTCAATTTTGTTTCTAGCACCGTATTTCATAATAATGTCCTTTTTCTGATGATTTCTTTTACAATAAATTATTATACAGAAAAGCCTAACGCTCTTCTAAAAAATTTATCATCCTTTTTCAGGAAAGTCAAAAGTCCCTCATGGAACTCTGTAAAAATGCAAACTTACATTGATAATCCAAATTTAACAAACACTTGCAATCAAAAGATTAACATAAATTGTTATTTTTTTTAACTATTTTAACATTTATGTTAGCATTTTTTCGGAAAAAGCGCTAACATAGATTGCATAAATGATGTTAATATTTACGGAGAAAGAATGGGAAATAATAATAAAACCTATTATAAAAGATCCTTGAATATTGATGATCTTATTTTTGACAGGTCTTGTTTTCTTTTTGCACCGCGACAAGCAGGTAAATCATCTTTTCTTAAACATCAACTGAGCGAAAAGCCTGTTTTATTCGTTGATTTACTTGATCGGGCAGAATTTCTTGAATTCCAGCGGAACCCAACTCTTCTTAGAGAGCGTCTCGCGGCATCGAATAACGAAAGCGGCCTGGTAATTATTGACGAAATACAGAAAATTCCGGAACTTCTGGATGAAATTCACTGGCTGATTGAGAATAAGAATACAAGATTTATAATGTCTGGTTCCAGCGCTCGCAAACTAAAGCGAGCGGGTTCTAATCTGTTGGGTGGACGTGCGAGAATGCGTCATTTACATGGATTCTCGTGTTCTGAACTACCCAATTTTGATCTGAAACACGCAATTCACAATGGCACTCTTCCGCCACACTATCTTTCACGCTTACCGGATGAAGATCTTGCATCATACGTCGGACAATATCTTACCGAGGAAATTGCTGCAGAAGGACTTGTAAGAAATCTACCATCATTTGCACGATTTTTGGAGGTTGCAGCTTCCTGCAATGGGCAAATATTGAATTATTCATCAATTGCAAGCGATACTGGCATAAACCGACAAACCGTGAGTAACTATTTTCAGATTCTCAAAGACACTATGCTGGGCTTTGAATTGCAACCATTTCGTGCCTCAGTCAAACGGAAATCTGCTGGTTCTTCGAAGTTTTATCTTTCTGACATGGGAGTCGTAAGATTCCTGCGCAGATTGGAAAAAATTGTTCCAGCAAGTTCTGATTTCGGATCTTTTTTTGAACACTTCATTTTTTTAGAATTACGTGCTTTTTTAGACTATTTCGAACCTCAGACAGAAATCGGTCTCTGGCGCACTGAAAAAGGTGAAGTTGAAGTGGACTTCATCGTAGGCAAACGCTGGGGTATCGAAGTAAAAGCGAGCGAACGAATTACAAATCGCCACTTAGATGGTCTCAAAAAGCTGGGTTCCGAACAAGTCGTCAAGAAGCTGATTGTAGTTTCCTGTGAACCACATTGCCGACATTTAGAAGAAGAAAACATTCGCATCTATCCCTGGCAGGATTTCATGCACGAGCTTTGGGAAAAAAAAGGTTGGCTCTGGAACTAACTGATGATTACTTACCAAAAAAATGAATGTAGATGCTGAAAATGCAACACACCGGAAGAAAAAAACAACCCGTATATTTTAAAATCTCCTGATTATTCATGCTTTGAAAACCAAATAGACTGCTTCCGCCTTTAACAAGAGCGAAGGAAATTACAAAGCAAAAACCGTATACGAGCGCTATTGTCATAAGTCCCATAATAAACGCAACCGGCTCAACCTTCTTCTTAAGATATACAAAAAAAAGCACTGTTGAAAGAAGACCAGCAAAATACCCATGAATTGTACCAGAAAGAGCCAAAATAATTTTCATTTTCAAAACTTTCCGACCATTGTGAATGATCATTTCATCACAGGCGCTTGTTCATTCACAGAAACGCTAGTCCAGTTACTTTACGTTTTACATATGTTTTTTTTCACCTGGTATCACGTCAAGTACGATCTAAAAGTGTCTCCCAATCATCAATGGCAACGGCTTCCATTGGTTCAAAATATTTAAATGGGAGACCTCTCAATGGATACCGATTTTGTTTAATGCTTGTTTTTTTTTGAGATAATGAGTTGAAAAATGCAGTTTCTCGAAAAATCCGAATCATTTGTAACAGATTGGGAAAATATTCTGGAGGAATAGATTTGATCTCCTTGATCAAATCCTGTTGATAGACTTTAGCTTCATTTGGCATACTAACCTCCTTTTATTAAACTACATTCGTAAACTTCATCGGATAGGCTAACTATTAGCTTTTGTTGAACGAAGCTGATTTCAGTGGCAGGAAAATACCTTTAGGTTGGTCAGATCGTCGATAGTATAACTTCTTGTCCAGAAAATTTCAATCTCAGTTTTTGGACTCGGAGTTTAAATATACACCTTCAATGATAAGCATCTTTCAATTGTTCCAGGGTTGGAGACCAAAGAGCCGTATTCATACAACAGGTCGCTCCGTTTGCTCGCGTCTCACAACAAGTTGCTTGATTCTTTTTTCCACCAGGATTATAATATTAAAATAAATCTTGAATCAGAATTTAGGATTATGGCCCATTGGTAAAAAGGATAGACCGCTTTGTCAGATGCTCCAATTAAGAAATAAAGCCGAAAAATTTTAAGGTATTGATATGAAAATTAACTTTGAATGGGATGGAGAAAAGGCCAAAAAGAATCTCAAAAAGCACGGGGTTGGTTTTGATGAAGCGACCACGGTCTTTCTTGATCCTTTTTCAATAACGATGACCGATCCTGATCACTCGGAAGTTGAGCAGCGACTTATTGACATCGGTGACTCTGACAAAAATCGCGTGCTGGTCGTAGTTTATACTGAACGCAAGTCGCAAATACGCATCATCAGTTGCCGTAAGGCAACCCCATCAGAGCGAAGATTTTATGAAGAAAGGAGTATTTAAATGACGGAAATAGAGGATACAAAAATCCGCGATGAATATGATTTTACAGGTGGAGTGCGTGGCAAGCATCATAGAGCCATGCAAGCTGGTTATACTATAACTGTTCATGAGGCTGACGGTATTACTGTTTTAAAAGAGGTGCTTCCAAAGGAAGGAGCAGTAATTATTGAACCAGATATTCTAACCTATTTTCCGGATTCAGAATCTGTGAATAGGGCTTTACGATGCTTAATCCCGCTTCTAACACCCAAATTTCGAAGTAAAGCAAGGAAGGTATGAAAATAGATGTCAACCGTTAGCTGATGAGCGCAACAGCAATTGTCTTTTTTGAAAATTTATTTACAATCACAGTTTTTTCTTTAAAGACCCATGTTGTCTTTTTTTTGGGAGGGAAAACCACAAATTGGATGGTTCGAAAAAAACAATTTCAATGTCAGGTTGTAAATCATGTATGTAATCAAAAACAATTCCCTTTTTCAAATTCTGAATTCTAGCGATACTGAGATTCTGAGCTCTTTCGCAATTGAAAAAGCAGAAATTGAGAAAAAGCAATGGGAGAAACAGTCATGGAAGGCTTCTGGTGAAGCTTCAGAAGGGGAAGCTTTGGTATCAAGGTCCCTTTTGTGGGGAGCCAGACAGCAACAATTTTCTTCCAGTCGCCCTCAATTCAGAGCCTGTTGGAAATCTGGAGAACGCCTGTATTACATTTTAGCAATGAGCAAAGCACGGGGCCTTTTTTACTTTGATACCAGGGAAAATAAGGAGATTCGGCTGTTTCATCGCGAAGAGTTTGATCCTCACGGATTTTTTCTTCAGGAAGACAATAAGATAATCACGACGCAAGTAAATCGTGACGCTTCAATTCATCTGATTAAAATGAACGAAGAAGGAAAAGATGTCAGGGTGATTACTTCCGGGGACTGTATTGATGAGAATCCTTGGGTTCAAGGCTCTTACATCTATTATCAGACATCCGGACTTGCCCGCTCTCCCGAAGGACATGTTGTAAGTAGTTCGTCCTGCGCCATTTATATGTTGAATACTGCAAATGGTGATATAAAGCCGATCAAAGAGCATCCTGACATTGATTATCTGCTTCCTAAAGGAGACCACCTCAACAATTTGTACTATATTGAACGTCCGCATAAAAAACCCGGGGAACCAGCTAATTTCATTGAGATACTGAAAGATCTTATTATGTTCCCGTATCGAATTGTTGTCGCAATCTTCGGTTTTTTGAATCTTTTCTCCTTGATTTTTGGCAAAAAACCACTTATGACCGCCGGTGGTGCGGAATCTCAGGAAATTGATATTTCAAATAAAATCATTCATGGACAACTCGTAAACACTCTCGAAGTCGCAAAAAAAGAAGGTAGACAAGTGGCTGTGAGTCGTGAGTGGAAACTGAAGAAATTATTGCCAGATGGTACAGAGGAAACTGTTGGAAACCATGTGCTATGGTTTGACCTTGACAAATCGGGTGCACCCATTTATACCGATGGATTCAGAGTCTATGATGCTTCGGGAAAAGAACTTCATCACGCCGATGAATTGATAACATTTATTCACGCAGAATAATAATCCATGATTCAGCTTTCAATTCATTATTAAAATACTCGTTGACTTTTTGTTTCTTTTCATTTAGTATTTTGTCCGCTTAACAGACAAGCATGGAGAGGACGGGACTGGTGTTTCAGCTGGTCTTCAAAACCAGTAGCGGGCGGATAATACCGTCTGTGGCAGGTTCGATTCCTGCCCTCTCTGATGATTTTTATTGAAATGCAATCATTCAATAATTGACTGCATTTAATTATTTTCAGGAAAATATGAAAGAGAAACTCCGATTGATTCCGGGCGTTGATAAGCTTCTGCAGGATGAAAAAATATCTGCGGCAGTCGCTTTATATGGTTCTGAAACAATTAAACATTCGCTTCGTTCAACACTTGATTCCCTTAGAAAAAGCATTCTTGATGATCAGTTTGATGATGTTCCAGGCTCAGATGAAATTATCGAAGAAGCTATAAAGGTATCGAAAGATATATCCAGTCCTTCTCTGCGCAGGGTTATAAATGCTACCGGAATTCTGATTCATACAAACCTTGGCCGAGCACCTATCGGGAAAAGAATATTTGAAGAACTCACAGAAACACTGTCCGGATATTCCAACCTTGAATTGAATCTTGAAACTGGTACCCGTGGAAGCCGAAGCGTACATGTTAATTCCATTCTAAAGTATATTACCGGCGCAGAAGAAGCTCTGGTGGTAAATAATAACGCTGCCGGACTCATATTAACTCTAAGTACTCTTGCAAAAAATAAAGAAGTCATTGTTTCACGCGGTGAATTAATAGAAATAGGCGGTTCATTCAGAATTCCTGATATCATGGGAACTTCAGGCGCAAAAATGATTGAAGTCGGAACAACAAACAGAACACGAATTTCTGACTATGAAAATGCTATTACCGCCGACACAAAAATTTTATTTAAGGCGCATAAATCGAATTATTCGATCAATGGTTTCACTGAAGAAGTGTCACTTGATGATCTTGTCGAACTTGCAAAAAAAAGGGGAATGATTGTCGTTTATGATATCGGTTCGGGACTCTTGTACAAGCCGGAAAATATACCGCTTTCAAATGAACCCGATGTAAAGTCCGCCTTATCAAGCGGAGTTGACCTGGTTCTCTTCAGCGGCGACAAACTTTTCGGTGGACCGCAATCCGGAATAATCTGCGGACGGAAAGATCTGGTTGGTAGATTAAGTAAAGCTCCGCTGATGCGGGCTTTACGAGTCTGTAAGCTTACCATTACTACATTGACAAGCGTTGCCAGGTGTTATCTGGATGAAAAGAAAATAGCAGAAAATCTTCCTCTATTTGCCATGCTGAATTCTACCGACAAACAGCTCCATCAGAAAGCCAAACTGTTGTATGATAAACTGCAGGAAAAAAATATTTCTTCCGAAATAATTGAAACTACCGGAAAATGCGGCGGTGGCACCCTTCCCGACCTTGAAATTAAAAGTTTCGGCGTTGTAATTTCTTCGTCAGAAAAGTCTCAACAGAAACGCTCTGACTTTGCAACGCGCGTTTTTCACAACCTTCTCAACGTTGAAAAGCCTATACTGGGAATACTCAGGCAGGGCGAACTGGTTTTTGATGTACTTACAATCGACGAGGACGATATTCCATATATCGCATCAATCATCGAAAAAGCCGTTTTCGAGAGGTGGCGGACGTGAAACACCTCATTATGGGAACGGCGGGTCACGTCGATCATGGAAAAACAGCATTAATCAAGGCTCTCACTGGCATTGAGTGCGATACGCACAAAGAAGAAAAAGAGCGCGGAATCACCATTCACCTTGGCTTTGCAAGCCTTCCAATGCCCGATGACGGAAAAATCGGAATCATTGATGTACCAGGGCACCGTGATTTTATCCATACAATGGTCAGCGGTGCAGCAGGTATTGACTTTGTTCTACTTGTCATAGCTGCCGACAGCAGCGTAATGCCTCAGACCATCGAACACCTCCAGATCATGGAAATCCTAGGAATAAAAAAAGGCATTGTTTTACTTACCAAATCAGATCTGGTAGATGACGAACTCCTTGAACTCTGCGAAATTGATGTTATTGATTTACTTAGTAACTCTTTCCTGAAAGATTCCCCCATTATTAAAGTCTCTGCAAAAACCGGTCAGGGAATTGCAGAACTTAAAGATACCATCCAGAAAATTTATTCAGCTTCCGAAAGCCGTTCACCTGAGGGCATTTTCCGCATGTACATTGACCGGATATTCAGCAAAAGCGGTTTCGGAACAATTGTAACCGGAACAGTAATCGGCGGAAAAATTGAAAAGGAAAACAATGTATTTCTTTTGTCCCAGAATCCGCGCGAACTCAGAGTCAGAAGAATGGAAAGACATGGCGAGGAAGTTCATGCAGTTCAAGCTGGCGACAGAGCTTCAATAAATCTTGTCGGACTTGAAAAAGCTGAATTTTCTCGCGGACTGATAATATCAGACAGAATACTGAAAAATGCGCTCATTGCAGATGCGAAATTAAATGTGTACGCCAAAAAGTGTGAACTTGGAATCTGGTCAAAGGTAATTTTTCACACCGGTACTTACGAACATCAGGTAAAAATTCACCTGATAAACAAAAATAGAATTACTACCGGCGAATCTGCACTTGTACAAATTCATTTTGAAACGCCGATCTACCTTCAACATGGAGATAAATTTGTAATACGAAATTCGTCCTGTGATTTAACCATTGGCGGCGGAGAAATAATTGATGCTGCCCCGCTTCATCACAGGCGAAGACCTGAAAAACTAATTAATGAACTTGAACTCGTTGCAAAAAATAAACTTTCTGAACTTATATCACTTGAAGTAAGAAAATCACTTAAGCCCATGATGGTAAGGGAAATTGCAGAAAAGCTGAATATTTCCATTGATAGTATTTTAAGGTTAGTAGACAGTAGAATTTTAAGAGGAATTGTACGATACGACACAAAAGACTCTCCGGTGCTGGTTTCACAGATATGTCTTGAAAATATCAGAAACGGAATTTTAACCGCAGTTAAAGATTTCAGAAAGAGAAATCCGCTTTCTGAAAAAGGAATTAACATTGATGAAATAAGAAGTACACTAAAGCTCGAAAAGAAATCATCTTCAGATGAGATCCTTCTGGCTATATTAAATGGTCTTGTTGAAAAAGAAAAACTTCGTGAATCTTCAAAAACATGGTTTGCAGCTGATGACACAGGAAAGGTTGATCCAAAAACAGCAAAAAATGTTCGGGTGATGGAAAATTACTTCCTGGAATGCGGAATGCAAACCCCGCTCTCAAGCCAAATACAATCTCTGGCTGACAAAGAAAATATTGCTGAAAAAGAACTGAAAGCAATACTTCATCACTTTGTCTCTTCCGGAAAAATAATTAAAATCGAAGACAGTTATGTTCATTCCTCGGTTGTTAGTGCTTGCAGAAATAAACTGATTGAAAAGCTTTCTGGACAAAAAGAAGGCATAAAAGTCAGTGATTTCAGAGATTTAGTTAATGGAAATAGAAAGATTTCTCTGCTGCTGCTTGCACACTTTGATGCTGAAGGTTTGACCAGAAGAGACGGCGATTTCAGGTTTTTGAAAACGAATATCAACAAACCAAAACAGGAGGAATAGAAGTTGAAGAAGAATTTTTTTTCGTCGAGTACTGGAATTATCGTTGTTGGTGCTATTATTGGATTAACAGCGGTTTTTCTTCAGAAAATGGGAAACCCTGGAAACATGGGTGTCTGCGTTGCATGCTTTCTACGGGACGTAACCGGTGCGCTTGGATTGCACAAGGCTGCCCTTGTACAATACATAAGGCCTGAAATACCAGGTTTTGTACTGGGATCTTTTCTTTCGGCACTTTTGTTTTCTGAATTCAAGCCGAGAGGCGGCTCAAGCCCTTTGGTTCGATTCATGCTTGGAGTTTTCGCGATGATCGGAGCACTTGTATTTTTAGGCTGCCCATGGCGAGCTCTTCTGCGAATATCGGCAGGTGATCTTAACGCTGTTATTGGTTTCCTCGGACTCTTTACCGGCGTCTTTGCAGGCACTTTATTTTTGAGAAGCGGATACACACTTGGAAGATCAGAAAAAACGTCTTTTCCGACAGGGTTGATAATGCCTGGTCTTATGGTTCTTTTGCTGGCAGCACTTTTCATGAATCCTCAAATTGCAGATAAAGAAAGCAGCGGTTTTATCTTTTACAGTCTTAAAGGACCCGGCTCAATGCATGCGCCGTTATATTTTTCAATTGCAGCTGGCTTGCTGATTGGCTTTCTTGCACAGAGAAGCAGATTTTGTACAGTGGGTGCCATAAGAGATTTAATTTTGTTCAAACAGTTCCACCTATTTTCTGGAATATTGTCATTAGTAGCTGCTGCTTTCATATTCAATCTTGTGATTGGAAAGTTTAACCCGGGAATGTCTGGACAGCCAATTGCCCACGTCGATTCTTTGTGGAACTTTCTTGGAATGGTTCTTTCCGGATTTGCGTTCTGCCTTGCAGGTGGATGTCCCGGAAGACAGTTGTTTCTGTCAGGTGAAGGTGACGGCGATGCGGCAGTATTTTCATTTGGATTGATTACTGGTGCAGCGTTTTCTCATAACTTCATGCTTGCAAGTTCACCCGATGGTTTGGGAAAGAATGGCTCCACTGCAGTTATTGCAGGTCTTGTATTCTGTCTTATTATCGGGTTATTCATGAGAGAAAAATCTACAGGAGGAAAAAATGCCTGAATTAATTGATGCCAGAGGGCTTTCCTGCCCACAACCAGTACTCATAACCCTGAAAAAAATCAGAGAAATGAAAACGGGCGAAATTGAAGTAATTGTTGATTCAGAAGCAGCCGTTGAGAATGTTTCCAGAATGTCCAATAAAGAAGGTTGGAAAGTTGAAATGCTTGATTCATCAGACGACACTTTCAAACTTCTCCTGAAAAATCAGTGAAATTAACGCCATTCTAGCGGACTATTTTTGTCATCTCGACCAAAGAGAGATATCTCCGAAAGGTCAGATCAGGTAGAAAATACGAGATTTCTCCCTTCGGTCGAAATGACAGCAAAATGCAGTAATGCACTCTGGAAGACAATGAATCTGAAATCGTTACAAGGGGTTGAATTCATATTATGAAAATTCCTATACAATGAACTTAGTTTATCTTGATAATTCCGCTACGTCCTGGCCGAAACCTCCAGCTGTAATTGATGCTGTGTGCAGGTGCATGCAACAAACCGGTGGGAACCCGGGTCGGTCAGGACACGCCATGTCGCTTGATGCAGCAAGACTTATTTTTAATGCAAGAGAGCAACTGGCTTCATTTTTCGGATTATCAGATTCGCAGCGTCTTGTTTTTACTTCAAATGCTACGCACGCAATAAATATTGCCTTAAAAGGATTGTTGAATGCAGGCGATAGCGTTTCAGTATCAGGACTTGAACATAATTCGGTCATGCGTCCGCTCAGAAATCTTGAGCAAAAAATCGGAATCAAAATCAACGTTCTCAAGGCAAATAAATTCGGAATTCTTTCTGATGAATCTTTTTTGAATGAAATTTCTGAAAAAACAAAGCTTCTCGTCGTTTCACACGCCTCGAATGTTACCGGAGCATTACAACCTCTGAAGATGATTGGCGCTTTCTGCAGAAAAAAAAATATCACTTTCATGGTTGATTCAGCTCAAACTGCCGGACTAATTCCGATTCATATAGAAAAAGATTTTATCGACATTCTTACGTTTACAGGTCACAAATCAATGCTTGGCCCACAGGGTATCGGCGGAATCTGTATTGGAAAAAACATACAATTAGAATCTCTTTTACAAGGCGGAACGGGAAGCAATTCTGAACTTGAAGTTCAACCTGAGTTTCTTCCTGACAGTCTCGAAAGTGGAACTCCAAATACCCCGGGAATCGCTGGTCTTGCTGCCGGAGTAAATTTTATTAACGAAATCGGCATTGAAAATATCCATGAACATGAAATTTCTCTTGCAAAATTAACTTTGGATATGCTTTCTGAAATCAAAGAAGTAAAAGTATACGGACCAGATAATTCCGCTGACAGAACTGGTACAATTTCCTTTAATGTTGTCGGAATCAATTCTTCAACAATCGGACATAAACTAGATAAAGAATTTTCGATTATGACGAGAACTGGTCTTCATTGTTCTCCACTGGCACACAAAACTACAGGTACCTATCCAGGCGGAACAGTACGATTAAGCCCAGGCTTTTTCACAACGAAAGAAAATATTATTTTCTTTATTGAATCCTTAAAATCGATTATCTTTGCCTGAATGCTTGCATGAGATCACAAATTAAAAAAGCAAAGTAAAATCACATGCAAAAAAATGAAAGTTGGATTTTCAAAAAGTGAAAATTGTTTTCACATTTTATTCAAGTTATTTTGCATTAAAAGCTGAAAAAGCTCTTAAATCGGTTGGCATATCATTCGAAACTATTCCAACACCTAGAGAATTCAGCTCTGATTGCGGAGTTGCCATTTGCATAGATTCAAAAAACAAAGAAGCTTCATTAGCAATTTTTAATAATAACAATGTTGAATTCGAAGAAATTCATGTCTGGAATGTTTAAATTATCGCCCTCCAGGCGAACTATTTATTGTCATCTCGACCGAAGGTAGAGATATCCGAAAGGTTAGAATAAGTAGAAAATACGGTAATGCACCCTGGAAAACAACGAATATGAAATCGTTACAAGGCCGTTTGAATTGATGTTATCATTTTCGGAAACACGCATAACTAAAATGGAAATTCATATACAATTAAATTATTTTTGGCGGTAAGGGTTCTCAAACTTATTTTATTTCATCAGATGTACAATATCATAATAAGGATAATACAATGAACGAAAAAAACATTATTAGACTTACAAGCATGGCTACCGCTGCCGGTTGAGCAGCTAAGTTGAATCCAGAGTTGCTGGATAAAGCTCTGTGCGGACTTGTGTATTATAAAAGCCCGCAGACTCTTGCTGACTTCAAAGGCAATGAAGATGCTGGAATCTTTAAGCTTACAAATGAAATAGCTCTTGTACAAACGGTAGATTTTTTCACACCAATTGTTGACGATCCATTTACCTTCGGAAAAATTGCTGCTGCAAATGCTTTAAGCGATGTCTACGCAATGGGCGGCAAACCTGTCACAGCAATGAATCTAGTGGCATTTCCATCTGATGGACTGGATTTGAGCGTTCTTCGTGAAATCATTAAAGGTGGTCTGGCCGTTCTGAATGAAACTCAGGTTTCACTTGTCGGAGGCCACAGCATTACCGACAAAGAAATAAAATACGGTCTTTCTGTCACCGGAATTGTTCATCCGGACAAGTTTCTTCGAAATTCCGGAATGAAGCCGGGTGATTCACTTGTACTGACAAAACCACTCGGCACCGGTATCATAAATACCGCCCTCAAAGCAGATCTGGCTTCTGCCGAAGCAATAAAGACTGCAGAAACAATTATGATAACTCTTAACAGAGAAGCATCACATGCAATGATGCAGGTTTCAGCAAATGCATGTACAGATATAACAGGGTTTGGATTTTTGGGGCATCTTGCTGAAATGGTTGAAAATTCAGATGTGACGGTCGAAATAGATTCTTCTTCGCTTCCCATAATTCCTGAGGCTCTGGAATATGCACAGATGGGAATGGTACCTGGCGGTGCATACCGCAATAAAAAATACCGCCAGGGAATGATTGATTTTCATCCAGGGATTGCTCTGGATATGATAGATGTATTGTTCGATCCTCAGACATCCGGAGGATTGCTGATTTCCCTTCCTGAATCGGAATTGCCACTACTTATCAACTTGCTTTCCCAAAAACAAGTAACAAATTCAATAGTCGGCAAAGTCCTGCATTCTGGTGGGAAAAAAATCATCGTTTCATAAAACGACAACCCTTACCCTGTCCATGGTTATGCCTTGAATAAGGTAAGGGTCGTTGCCATTAACTTATTACTGCAAATTTTAATTAAGGGGAAATTCCCCAATTACGGAGATCTATCACGTTCGTTCGAGACGAGAGGCACCCAAAAGTTAACACTCAAATTTGTCCCCTTCATTTAAGATTTTGCGTAATTAGGAATTCAGCATTCCGCATAATTCGTTCATCCTAGGTTCAGTAGGGGCTTGATTTATCAAGCCCGAATAAGGCACGAATTAATTTTGATTGTTAGTACAAAACATTATTTCAGCATGGGACAAAATTCTTAAGTTCATGGCAATGAGGTTAAGGGGGAGTTACCAGGCTTCCGGGAATGCTATGTCAGTATATATTCCTTCTAAGCGCGTTTTGTGGGTCTGCTCCATACGGGAAAGACTTTCAAAAATTTCTTTCTGTTCTTTGTCTACACATGAACCTGCAAACTTCTTGTACATATTCATGGCTTCTTCTTCTTTTTTCATCGCCAGAGCAATAGCATCAGCCGGTTTCATCTGCAGAGACAATTTCGGGCTTTCGAGCGTTTCTGAAAATTTGTAGTCTTCAACAGGGTTTATTTTCAGAATTTTCTCGCCAGATTTAAGAAAGTTTTCAAGTTGAGTGCGGTGTTTACGTTCTTCCCCGGCTAATTCTGAAAAAATAGATTTCACATTGGAATCTTTCGTCTTTTCTGCAACTCCCTGATAAAATTCAGCTGCTTCAATCTCATTCTTTATAGCTAATTCAAGTGTCTTTTTGTAAGTTTGAATATCCATTAATGTCTCTCCTGTATTTATTTCCAAAAAATTTAAACTAATCTTCCTTTTATTTTACCTTTTTAAAATATGAATATCAATCTTTTTGGACGAAAAATTATTCGGCATTTTTTCATATTTAATCGGTTGCATGTTATAATACCGCTGATTTTCTTCACTTTATTTAATTCTGTGTATTCAACATATTGATGAAAAAGAATCTTACTTCAAATTCTCCTGTTTTTGATATTCCACCGTTGCGGCCTTTTTTTGCAGTCGCTCAAACTGGCGGATTTTCTTCTGCTGCAGAGCGGCTTTGCATTTCACAGTCTGCTGTAAGTCATTCGGTCAGGAAGATCGAAACTTTCATGGGCACTCTGCTTTTTATAAGGAGAGGCAAGTCTCTGAAGCTAACTGAGGCTGGAAAGCAACTATACCAGGCATGTGAAAATTCATTCTATTCACTTGAAGATGCAACAGATTCCATAAAAATGCTTCAGGAAAAAGGAAAAGGATATTTACGTCTTGGATCAAATGTAGAATTTGGCTGCACAATCCTTATGAAACATATAAAACCTTTTATGGAAAAAAATCCAGGAATGGAAATAGATTTTCTCATGAGCCATGATTTGATTAATCCACTTATTCGTGATGAACTTGATGTTATAATTGATTGCAATGAGCATCGAATAAAAGGCATCTCGCGAACACCGCTTTTCCGTGAAAAATATGTACTTGTTATCAGCCCTGAACTTCTGTTATCAGTAGAATCAAAAACCTTATCTTTTCTGGAATCTGCTCCAATTCTTTCTCTCGATAAAGACGGGAAATGGTGGGAACATTTTCTTTCAAGTTTGCCGCATGAATCAAGACCCACCCTGAGCCAGATTATTGCTGTAAATCACGTGCGGGGAATGATCACAGCAGCCGTTGAAGGAATCGGAATTGCGCTTCTTCCAAAATACAGCATAATGAAAGAGTTGAATGATGGTCTTTTAAAGGAAATATTTCCAAAACTGGCACTGCCAGAAGATTGTTTTTGCCTTTATCAGAAAGAAAAAAAATCAGCAAATAGAAAACACCGTCTGCTGACCGATTATCTATCAAAAATCAAACCCTCCGAATTCGGGGATTAATTCATTTAAAAATATTTTCATCAGGAGAAGATCTATGAGATTTGTTTGTAATTTATTTTTTTTAATTATTGTTTTGACAGCGCCTGTTTTTTCCCAGAATGCTTCTTCTACATCGCCTTTAGAGCCATCTGTCGAGACATTGAAATCTCCGGAAGATGAGAAAAAGGGTGGCTTTTCAGGTCAATTCATGACTCACATTTTTCACAGCAAACATGGCGGAATTGATCATAAAACTGAAACACCATCCATGCTCAAACTTGAATATTCCGGAAAATTTGGAAATGATTACCGATTCTACATCAACAATCTTACTCTGCAAGGCGGCTGTCCGTCAGATCACACAGGCGATCTTCAGGGAATTTCATATATTGACTCACCCGATAAAAATACTTTTATGGAAGCATGGGTGGAAAAAGATACCGATAAAAACGGCGGAAACATCAGATTCGGTCTACAGGATCTGAATTCTGAATTCGACTGTACAGTAGTCGGCTGGCTGTTTCTTAATTCATCTTTCGGAATGGGTTATGAAATTGCCCAGACAGGGAATAACGGTCCGTCAATATTTCCGGTATCATCGCTTGGACTTCGCTATAAAAAAGAACGAAAAAATGGTTTCTACTTTCAGACTGGCATATACGATGGCTGTCCCGGAGACCCTGAAAATCACAATGGCACACACATTATTCTGAAAAAAGAAGACGGAATTCTAATGACAGCAGAGACAGGAATTCACAGAGGCGGAAATGACGATGAAAAGACTCCGCTTTTTAAAATTGCCCTCGGTGGCTGGAAATACACATCAAAATTTGACGATCTCATCGAATTAGATTCGACAGGCAATGCTGTGAAAAACAAAAATAATCAGGGTTTCTACATGATATGTTCAAAACGTCTCTGGCAGGGCAAAAGAAACGCAGACCGCAGGATTTCCGCATTTATACGCATGGGATTTGCAAATCCCCACATAAATCAGGTAGAGTCAATGCTTACCGCAGGGGCGTATTGTACAAATATATTAAAGAAAAAAGACCGGCTCGGTCTTGGCATCGCAAGGGCCACAAATGGGAGCCACTGGATGAAACTCGAACAACTTTCAGGAATCAGTCACGACGACCATGAAACAGCTCTCGAAGCCACATGGGAGATCCCTGTATCTGAAAATCTGATACTCCAGCCAGACTGTCAATGGATCGCCAACCCCGGAACTGATGAATCTTTGAAAGACGCATTATCAATTGGATTAAACATAGCATACACTTTCTGACGAGCCTGTTATTGCAATGGCACATTAACGGAGCATAAATATAATGAGCATAACTGTTGAAATATTTTTCACCCTATTTTTAGTCTTACTGAATGGTTTTTTTGTTGCCGCCGAGTTTGCTATTGTAAAGGTTCGGGCTTCACAATTGGAGGTTAAAGCTCAACAAGGAAACAGATTTGCAATTCTTGGAAAACATGTGATTCTACATTTGGACTCATACCTGGCTGCAACTCAACTTGGAATTACTCTGGCAAGTCTGGGCTTGGGCTGGATTGGAGAACCAGTAGTATCCAAAATCATTGTAAGTGCCATGCAATCTTTTGGCTTGGAGATTTCTCCCAAAATTGCTCACGCTATTGCATTACCATTGTCATTTTCCATTATTACAATTCTGCACATAGTATTTGGAGAGCTGGCACCAAAATCAATTGCAATACAGCGCTCGGAAAAAACAACTTTGTCGGTTGTTTATCCCCTGCACTTCTTCTTTATTCTCTTTAAACCTTTTATTTGGACATTAAATGGAATTGCCACTATATTGCTGGGAAAATTGGGAATTTCCGCCTCTCATGAATCAGAATTCCACAGCAGTGAAGAGTTGAAATATCTGGTACAGGAAGGTGCAAAGGGTGGAGTGGTTAATTCGGAAGCGCTTGATATAATTAATAATGCTTTTAAATTCTCAGATCAAAGTGCAAGACAAATAATGATCCCACGGTTTAATGTTTTATCAATTAACATCAACGAAACCGAGAAGAGTAAAATTGAAAAAGTAATTGAAGAGGGTTATTCAAGAATACCGTGTTTTGAAAACAATTCTGATAATATTATTGGAATTATATATTTAAAAGATCTATTAATCGCTCTGCGAAAGTCTGAAAACATAAACTTAAAGGATATTTTGCGACCAAGCCTCTTTATTCCTGAATCAAAGAAAATCGGTGAACTTCTTCGGGAATTTCAAAAGAATCGTCAACATATGGCAATTGTTGTGAATGAATTTGGCAGTTTTGAGGGTATTATCACCATGGAGGATATTCTTGAAGAACTGGTTGGTGAGATTCACGATGAATCAGATTCAGATTCTGATTCATGCATCTTAAACAAGATTACCGATAACATTTTTTCTGCGTTGGGATCTGCATCAATTGAAAAAATTAATCAATTTCTTCCTGCGCCAATACCCAAAGATAAAAACTATGAAACACTTGCTGGATATTTGCAAAATCTGTCTGGAAAAATCCCAGGCATAGGGGAAAAAGTAATTTCCGAAAAATACGAGTTTATAATATTGAAAAAAGTCAGAAATGCCATATCTCTCGTTAAAATCTGCTTCTTAAGAAACTAACTTTGAAACTTGGAAACGGCCATATTCAATGTATTGCCGATTATTAGGAATCGTTAAAGAATAAACTTATCATTTCAGAATTTTAAAAAAAATAATCATTAACATACCCATAATTCAGAGAGAAGTAGCACTGATAGTTCGGTAACCTCGAAATAATCATCTTGCATCTTAACAATTCCTTAGATTTGTACAAAATTTATCCGCTCAAATAGCTACAAAGTTATTCCGGTCTTTGAGCGGAGACGTAGAATTCATTATTAATTCCTTTCAGAAAAAACACTTCAAAAATCCAGTTGAATGCCCTGAGCAAGCTCTATTGTTCCGCTGTAGTTGATTGTACAAGTCTGGCGTCTCATATATCCCTTCCAGGAATCTGATCCGCTTTCACGGCCTCCGCCTGTTGCTTTTTCGCCGCCGAAGGCACCGCCAATTTCTGCCCCGTTTGTTGTTGTATTTACATTTGCTATGCCACAGTCACTGCCACATTCTGATATGAATCTTTCGCTTTCGCAGATATTATTTGTAATAATTGAACTGCTGAGACCTTGTGGAACATCATTGTGAATAGAAATAGCTTCATCCAGTTCGCGGAATTTCATCACGTAAAGTATCGGAGCAAAAGTTTCTTCTTTTACAACAGGAAGATTACCAGATACTACAACAATTGCCGGTGTAATATAACAACCGCCTTTTTCAGAAAGTTTTTCCCCGCCATAAAGTATCTTTCCGCCTTCTTTTCGAACCTGCACGAGCGCATTCTGCATAGCTTTTACAGCAGAACGGTCAACCAGGGGTCCAAGAAAATTCTTTGATTCAAAAGGATCTCCGATTTTGACCTTTCGATATGTATCAGTAAGTTTCGAAAGAAGCTGATCATAAATCTTTTCATGAATTATTACTCTGCGAGTACTTGTACAACGCTGCCCAGCCGTACCAAGTGCCCCAAAGTAAATTGAGCGAAGAGCTATGTCAATATCTGCATTAGAGGTAACGATCGAAGCGTTGTTTCCGCCAAGTTCAAGTATGAGTTTTCCAAATCTTTCCTGTACAATTTTTCCAAGCTGCCGACCAATATTTGTTGATCCTGTATAGGAAACCATAGAGATGCGTTCATCCGAGCTGATCATGTTTCCAATTGCAGCGCCAGAACCTGTTACCAGACTGCATATTGCAGTCGGAAGATTATTCTTTCTTAGAATTTCTTCCATAATTCGAGTGAGAACAATTGCGCAGATCGGAGTTTTCGAAGAAGGTTTCCAGAGAACCGTATTTCCGCAAATCATTCCGATAGCCATGTTCCATGCCCATACAGCCATCGGAAAATTAAAAGCACTTATTACTCCAATTGTACCAAGCGGATGCCACTGTTCGAACATTCGATGTGATTTTCTTTCACTTGGAAGCGACGGACCACCAATCTGCCTGCTCAAGCCAACAGCAAAATCGCATATATCAATGACTTCCTGAACTTCGCCAAGACTTTCTCTCATGGGTTTGCCCATTTCCATAGTTATTATCTGTGCAAGAGGTTCTTTGTATTTCCGTATTTCTTCACCATATTCTCTGACTATCTGCCCGCGTGCTGGTGCAGGAACTTTTCTCCAGACAGGGAATGTTTCATGACATTGTGTTACGATTCTTCCGAGATCATCAGAAGTATTTACAGTAACTTCCGGAAGCACTCTTCCATCAACCGGCGAATATCCACTGCTTTTTGCGCCGCTGGCAAACCATGAACCAGAAAACCCGCCATTCAATGTAATAGTAAATGGAAACTTTTTAAAAATATTATTCATAAACTTTTCTCCTGATTTATTTTTGCAGATTACATATCTTTACTGAGTTTCTGCTGAATATTTGATCAGGAATATAATGCCATCATCACACATCAAGAATCAAATTCATAGATTTCATGTTTAGTATGAATATTATTCATACTAATTTTGATAAACGAAGTGATATGCGAAATTACTTCCGACGAATACTGAAAATAATAAACAGAAACTAACGCTATTGATCTGAGTTTGGGATAGTAAACTTGTCAATTTTCAGCAAAATATCGTCTCCCTCGTAATTTGAAGAAAATACTTTCACAATGAGATCGAATGTTTTATCTGCCCCGGCGGAATGCAAACAAAGAGTGTTGGCAAAACAGCAATACCGAATTTTTGTGCCCCAAGCATCTAACATCAAATCATCATAAGGAAAGTCAAGGTAAGGTCCTTTCCAGAGTTTTACGAATCTATCAAAATCAAGCCCCATAATTTGATTGCGGTCTATTTTTTGAAATTGCTTCAAAGTGATCAGAATGTTCTCATTTGGTTTCAACCCAAGAAAAACATCATTTGCAGCATTTACTCCAATCTCAGTCAACGATTCCCCATCAAATGGATACCGCCCCAGATCATGCTTGAAGTTTATTAACGCGCACTTCAAATTACTCATTACAGCTTTTGTATCAGTATTTTTTCCCTGTGGAGTACTCATACCACTATAAATGAGAGGTTCCAGAATCAACACAGAAGAAAAAAACAAAACGATTGTGATCAGAATCCGAACAAATAAGTCCATCATTTATCGCCCTTTAACTTCAAGTTCCTTTTATAAATATTCATATTATCCTTGAAAGTTCTTACTGAAGAATAACATTCAGAATAGAAAATTACCAGCGTCAGAAACTTACGCAGACAAAACCACCACAATTATCCAATAGTCTCAAGACCATTATAAATAAATGGTTTTCAGATAATGATTTTCGCAAATGTTTTTTAAGAACAATATTCTATTAATGCATATTTCAAAGAATTCTGATGGGTAATTGCCGGCAAAATCATAAATACTCAGCCTGAGAAAGATGGCAATTAAAAAATATGAAATTAAAACACTTTTTTTGACACTGTAGCAATGTTGCTGAGCAGATACAATTAAAAAAAATACGAGCGTCTCTGCGTGAGATATATTCATTTTTCAGCAACATTGCTACAGTGCCCTTTTTTTACTGGCTGAAAAACGTTGCATTAAATATCATTGGATGTTATAATTATCGGCAATTTTGAGGTAATTGATTTTCAGGATTCAAATGAATGTTGATTAAGAATGCAAGCTGGTTAGATATATCAAACTCAGTTCTTCGCGGGAATATTCTCGTAAAAAATTGCAGAATCGCTGACATTTCGCCAGAAGTCAATAATTCCTGGCAGTTTTCCTCAACTATTGATGCTTCTGACAAGCTTCTAATGCCTGGGTGCATTGACCCGCATGTTCATTTCCGACAACCGGGTCAGTTTTACAAAGAAGGAATTAAAAACGGCTCGCGGGCCGCTTTATACGGTGGTGTTACTACCGTTCTGGATATGCCGAATAATAAACCTCCCTGCAATAACGGGGAGGTTTTCTGTATTAAAAACAAACTTTTTCAGAAATACTCACTGGTAAACTGGGGATTGCACGTTCTTCCCGGAAATTATAAAAACGCCAAGTATGCTTCAATAAAGATTTTCTTCTCTGCAGCAGGCGGCTCAAAGGTCGTTAAGTCAGCAAACGAACTTGCAGAACTTTTTGAAAACTACAATCGCTTCACTTTTCATGTTGAAGATGAAGATTATTTTTTATCACAGGAAAATTGCCCCCACCACGAAAAACGTCCGCGAACAGCAATTCTTTCCGGACTTTCAAGAATTGAACATGCACTAAAAATCTTTTCAGAAAAAAATCCGTCATCACCCCTTCCTGAAATCATTCTTCTGCATGTTTCGACCATTGAAGAACTTGACTGGTTAAGCAAAATGAGAAAGAAAGGCGTGTCAGTTGCTGCTGAAACTGCGCCCCATTATTTATTCTTTACACAAGATGATGTTATGAAATCTTTTGGAATGCTTCAGGTGAATCCGCCAATCAGAGAAGAAACAGACCGCCTGGCTTTACTTGCTGCAATCAATGATGGAAGCATTCAATTCATAGGAAGCGACCATGCACCGCATTCACCCGAAGAAAAACAGTCCCCTGCCCCACCTTCCGGAGTTCCGGGAATAGAATCTTTCGGATCGCTTCTTTTAAAGCTTTACGAAGAAAAATTAATCGGAATATCAAAATTAATTGAACTTGCATGCAGCAATTCTGCAAAGCATTATTCAATAAAAGATCGCGATGGTATAAAAATCGGAAATTTTGCTGATCTTGTCTTGTACAAGAAAACCATTCCTGGCGATAAATCCGCAACTATTGTTACAAAAGCTGGCTATAACCCATGGCAGAAATTTTCGTTTCCATGGAAGGTTGATACTGCAATCGTAAACGGAACAGTCTCGTTATGTAAAGAAAAATGGCTGAATTTCAACAATTCAAAGGAGGTTTATGAAAACTGTCAATCCCTGTGAAGTTGTACAACTGCTGATTGATTCTGGCGCTCTAAAATTTGGGGAGTTTACACTGAAATCTGGTGTTTCCTCCCCTTTTTTTATTGACCTTGGACAGATTAAAACCGGTAAGGAATCTTCCACAATGGGAAACTTTCTTGCAAATGCTTTATTAGACTTTTTTCCCGATGCAACAATTTTATTCGGACCCGCCTATAAAGGAATAACTCTTGCCACATCTGCATCAATCTCACTCTGGAACCTTTTTCAGAAAGACATTCCAGTTCTGTATGACCGCAAAGAATCAAAAGATCACGGTGAAGGCGGAAATTACATCGGAAAACTTCCCACAAAAAACGATGAAATAGTCATAATAGACGATGTAATGACAAACGGAAAAACAAAAGAAGAAGCGATTAATCACCTGAATAAAACTTTTGGTTGTACAAAGATCAGAAATCTTGTCATAGTTGACCGCACCGCCAGAAATACTAAGATTAATTTTGAGTACAAGTCTCTGATAACCGTTCATTCAATAATTGAATATCTTGAATCAAAGTCTGATCCAAGATCTGAAATCATCAGACGGTTTATTAACAATTAAGATTTGGGTGGAACCGTCTTTTTGTTGTAGAAATCATGATTCGTTGTCATCTCGACGTAGAAAATGCCAGATTTCTCCCTTCGGTCGAAATAACATGAATCAATACATTGAACATATCACGACCAGCTCAAACCCGAAAATATATCAGGAGAAAGTAACATGAAAAAACAGGTAATGATCATTCCGGCACTAGACTTTCAGGACATTTCAAAATTAGAAGTACTCATCCGCGAAACAGGAAAACATCCATTCATTTATGGTTATAAACTTGGATTTTCACTTGGCTTAACTTACGGGCTGCCAAAAGCTGTTGAAATTATACGAAAATACTCAGATAAGCCTGTTATTTACGATCACCAGAAAGCAGGAACAGATATTCCAGACACTGGAGAACTCTATGCAAGCGTTATGTCAAAATCCGGAATTAACGAAGTTATCATTTTTCCGCAAGCCGGCCCGCTCACTGAAAAATCATGGATTGAAGCAATAAAGGCTGAGTCATTGAAAGTAATAGTTGGCGGTGTAATGACGCATAAATCATATCTTGAATCTGAAGGCGGATTCATTAAAGATTCGGCTGTTGAAAAAATGTATTCGTCAGCAGTTGAAAGCGGTGTAACTTCTTTCGTAGTGCCACTTACCAAAGGTGAAATAGTTGAAAACCTTATCAAAAAGGTTCAATTTCCTTCCAATTCGGAATTCTATTCACCCGGCTTCGGAAAACAGGGCGGAAATCCTGCTGATTTTCCATCTATCAAAAAACATTATCTGATCGTTGGAAGAAGCCTTCTCGAAAGCAAAGAACCTGTACAATGGCTTGAAAAAACCAAAAGGGAGCTTCAGGAAATACTATGAAAAAAGACCTTATTTCAATTGATGATTTGAGTATTAAAAACATTAACGACTACCTTAATTATGCTGAAAAAATAGAGCAGATTCCGCTCAAAGATAAAGCGAAAATGCTGGCAGGAAAAATTCTCGGAGTACTATTTTTCGAACCAAGTACAAGAACTAGATTAAGCTTTGAAGCTGCAATGCTGAGACTTGGCGGAAACGTCATTGGTTTTTCTGACGTTGTCTCAACATCCACAGCAAAGGGAGAATCTCTCGCTGACACAATCAAAACTGTCGAACAGTATTGCGACGCAATCGTAATAAGACATCCGAGGGAAGGCGCAGCAAGACTTTCGGCCGAAGTGAGCCGCCTTCCGGTTATTAATGCCGGAGACGGAGCTAACCAGCATCCAACGCAGACTCTTCTCGACCTGTACACTATCAGCAGATTTTTTGGACGGATTTCAGGGCTTAAAATAGCTCTGGCTGGTGATCTCAAATACTCCAGAACGGTACATTCACTTGTACATGCCCTTTCGAAATTTGATGGAATCGAATTCATGTTTGTATCTCCAGATACGTTAAAAATGCCAGAATACGTTAAAACAGCTTCCAACACAAAATCTTTCAAATGCGTTGAAACAGTTGATCTCAAACAGGCAATTATTGAGTGTGATATAGTTTACATGACAAGAATTCAGCGTGAAAGATTTCCAGACCCCATGGAGTATGAAAAAGTAAAAGATTCATACAAAATTGATCACAACATCCTTAAAGGTGCAAAAAGCACTTTGAAAATTCTGCATCCACTGCCTCGAGTCAATGAAATTTCACCTGAAATCGATTCAACACCTTATGCCGGATATTTTCCACAGGTCGGATACGGTCTCACCATGCGACAGGCACTACTTCTTCATCACATAGGAGCTTAACATGACTGATAATCATAATAACGCAAATGTACTTCTAATTCCTAAAATTGAAAATGGAATCGTCATCGACCATATTCCATCGGGTTATGGAGTCAAAATTCTTGAAATTGCCCACCGTCATGAAGAATTATCGACTATTATTATTTCACTTGGAATGAATTACCTCAGCAAGCGGCTTGGTCGGAAAGATCTGCTTAAATTTCAGATAAAAGAGTTGCCGCCAAGTTTTCTTCAACATCTTTCGCTTATTTGTCCTGGTGTCACAATTAAAAGAATTGAAAATTTTGCAGTTGAAAAAAAGATCGTTCTTGATGTTCCGGAACTTGTTGACAAGGTGCTGAAGTGTCCTAATCCATCATGTATTACAAACTTTGAAAAAAGCATCAACACATGTTTTCACCTTCTCGAAAGAGAACCACTTACTTATGGCTGCAATTACTGCGAAAGACATTTTTCCCGCGCTGAGCTTGAGGCAGCACTTCCATAAAAATGGCTGAGAAAATTTCTGCATCACTGTGCGGTTTTACAATGTCATCGCCGCTGGTTCTTGCCTCTGGAATTATGGGACTTTCCGCATCCAGCATGCGGAGAGTCTCTGAATCCGGTGCCGGAGCCGTAACAACAAAGTCTTTCAGCATCGAAGAAAGAAAAGGTCACCCCTGCCCTGCAATTATTCCGTATGAACACGGTTACCTGAACGCCGTTGGCCTCTCTAACCCAGGATACGAAGAAATGTTGAAAGAAATTACTGAATTCACTTCAGTTGCACCCAGGACTTCTATTTTTGCATCTATCTTCGGAAAAACCGTCGAAGAATTTGGAATTGTTGCTGAAAAAATCTCGCAGAAACCTTCTGGTATTGCACTTATTGAACTGAATGTCTCATGCCCGAATGTCGCATCAGAATTCGGCCGCCCATTTGTTTCTGATATCAAAGAACTTGAAAAGATCACAAAAACAGTAAAATCCAAATCAGGAAAAATTCCAGTCTCTGTGAAACTTTCGCTTCAATGCGCCTCTCTGAGCGAAACGGCAAAATGCTGCGAAGCTTCCGGAGCCGACGCAATTACAGCAATAAACACAGTTGGTCCCGGAATGCTCATTGACATAAATTCCAGAAATCCTGTTCTCTCAAACAAATTCGGCGGAGTCAGCGGTCCATCAATCTTTCCTCTTACCGTTAAAGCCGTGTATGAAATCTTTTCTGCAGTAAAAATTCCGATCATAGCCACAGGCGGAGTATCATCATCTGAGGATGCAATTCAGCTTATTCTTGCTGGTGCTTCAGCAATCGGAATAGGTTCAGGAATTCATAAAAACGGCCTTGATATTTTTTCCCAGATTAACAAAAAACTCGCAGAATATGCCACTACCAATGAACTTTCAAATATCTTTGATTTAAAGGGGAAAGCCCATGCCTGAAACAATGCAGACCTGGAAAATTTCTGACATTTATCAACATTCAGACACGCTGAAAAGTTTTTTCCTTCCGGTACAATTACAGGCAAATGCCGGACAATTTGTAATGATATGGATTCCCGGAGTCGATGAAAAACCTTTTGCAATATCTGGTACAAACGCATCTGGAATTGAAATCACAGTAAAAGCAATCGGGAAATTCACAAATGCTATGATGCAGCTAAAAAAGAATGACTGGCTTGGAGTTCGCGGCCCGTTCGGAAATACATTTCAGCTCTCTGATAACTCAATAATCGTCGGAGGTGGCTGTGGAAACGCGCCGCTGAAATATCTTGCACAAATCCTGAAAAAGAATAATTTTAATTTCAAATGGATCGCCGCAGCAAAAACTCGAGATGATATCCCATTCCGAAATGAAATGAATGAAAAGGAATTCTGGTATCCGATGACTCAAGACGGTTCCTACGGAAAATCAGGAATCGCAACAGAGCCTCTTAAAGAGATGCTTCTCCAAAAGAAACCTTCAGTAATATATGGCTCAGGGCCCGAACCAATGCTTCTTGCTGTCAGACAAATTGCAAAAGAACATCAAATTCCGGTTCAATTATCATTTGAAAGATACATGAAATGCGGCATAGGAATCTGCGGACAATGCTGTCTTGATGGAAATGGTATCCGGTTATGCATTGAAGGTCCGATTCTGAATGAAGAAGCCATGGCAGGTGTTACAGAATGGGGCCTCCCTCACCGCGGCCCTTCAGGCAAGCGCATTTCCGTTTAGAAATGATGCAAAGTTATTACAAAGTGTCATCAATAGAATGAATTATCGCTTTATGATTTAATAACCATTAGAGTAAAAATGGTATCTACTAAATATTTCGGGGTAATTCGCAGCTGAAAGCCGAGTCTACTTTTAATTGCCCCAGGTTATTGAGTAGATAAAAATTGTAAGATCAGCAACCAGTGCAAATAAAATAAACTCCCCTGAGGACTTGCTCAGATGGAGTTTATTTTATGTTTTGGCAGGTAAATCTAATGAATTACTTTTTATTCAGAGAATCACTAGCGGCATTTCTTATATAACCATTTTGATCTTTTTCCAATCTTCTCAAAGTTTCTAAAACTATGGCCTGAGATTATTTTAGGCTGCTATAATCGTGATTGTTTTTTGGAACGTCGTTGTATCGGCTTTTTTCAATCTCAAGCAACTTGATATATAGTCCCATCATTTCATTTCTGGGAACCGGTTTGGTTTCATGATTGAAATAAATCAGCTGGAAAGGACGATTGGAAGTAGAAGACTCCGGACCGGCCAATACCGCCACATCATCAGGAGATATCGTGTAACGTCCTGCCGATCTGGCAGTGCGAAAGTTGATCCCTTTGAAGACTTGGTAAGGAGTTTCGGAGCAAACTACAATGGAGGCCGTGTTGACATCAAAAGCAAAATCATAAACGGTACCCACGTAGTTGATCAATCGATAGAGGGCATCCCCAATTTTGTCTTTTGGATAAGAAGTCGGGCGCAGTATGGCAAGATCGGTAACAGTCCACTCTGAGATATCCGCAAGGTTGGTACCGGGGCGAATGGCTTCAACTGTGGTCTCTCCATCTTCAATGCGTTTGAGGTAACGCTTAACCACATCTGTTTCCAGGAGTGGTGTTCCATTGGAAAGGGTAATCCCTTTAAGCTGATCCGGGCGGCCAAAATATACGGCAACATGACCAAAATGACCACGAATAAATTTGTCGGTGATTGCTCCGGAAGTCTTTTCAAGAATCACATCACCCGGCTTAAGAACTTTATCTTTTAAGCGCTGCATTTCTTCAGCGGGAATATTGCTCATAAATTTCTGGATATTTATGGCACCGACAGCATTGCCAAAAACCCTGGAAAGCTGATATTCCATCCAGTTCAGATGTTTGCGATTTCGATTGGCCAGCAAATCCTTGGCAGCAAGCACATAGTCGCCAAGACAGTTCCAACTGCCACTCGATTTGCGAAGTTCATCTACAAGGTAAGTGTCCAGCCTTTTCCGAAGAGCGCTCAGATAGAAAGCACCATTTGTCTGCATTCTGTCAAGCTGAGCAGATGAATTGTGGATAAGTTCGAGAGCCTTGGCAAATTGTTGTCGGGCATTGATGGACAGCCAGGCCTTCTGAATACGGTCAAAATGCCCGGTACTGCCATAGACATTAGTTTCATTCATCCGTTTAATGAGGGTTTCATCCATGGTGGCAAGGTGATAATGAAAACTAACATATTCATAAATGACCAGATGTGACAGGGTACTGATCAGAACTCGAAATAATTGATCATCGGTCAGTTGTTTCTTCTCACAAATCTGGGCAAACTGGTCGTGCATTTCAGCAGTATTTGCCTCTCCAAGCGTCTCCTTTTTAAGGTCGCGCACCATGATGGCAACCTTGTAACCCTTTTTGAGAAGGTTATGGAAGATCTCGTCCCCGCTGACACTGAATACCTTGACCGTCTTGTACCTATCAGCCAAAGCTGATATTTCTTTCATAATGGACTGAGAGGTCTGATCAAGTTTCCAGAATTTATCCATCAGTTCTTCGCGAGTTGCGCCCCAAGCAATAGTTTGAGAAGCAACAAATACCAAGACCAAAATCCCAGCCAGCAAAGTCCTGCTACATTTGTTCAAAGTCAACATTTGCCTTCCTCCATTTTCATCCTCCGGCTCTAACCGTTATGCCCTGAACCAATACTGCCCCACAATCAAAATCAGCAATACCAACCAGCTGTCCCAACAAATAAATTAGGGAACAGTATAAACATATAAAAACTCTAATGAATTTTTCCAAAAATGTCAAGATAAAACCAGCAATTAAGGGAATGGACGGTGGGGTAGTAAAGATCACGTTAAAAAGGTCGCTTTCCTTCTTCAATTCAGGCAATTAAGGGCGTTTTCTCTGAAACTGGCAACTTAATATTTGACAATTTTCATGAAATTCATTTATCTTACGTTATTCCTGATTCATGTATGTAAAAGGCTGTTTTATCTACTTTCCTGAAATAATTTTCGTTGTGAAGGGGTGTCCTATGGCAAGTCTATTAGCATTCTGGAAACAAGTTCCTGAAGATATGAAGCTTATTCTTTTTGATTTTTTGATTCTTGTTATCGCTTTCGTGTCTGGTAAACTGGTTTCAATTTTCAGCACTTCTAAATTGACAGAACTTGGAATAAACGAACATTTCAACAGCCCTTTTGATTTTTCTAAAGTTGAAGACAAAAATCAAAAAGGCGCTTCTGATTATATAGGAATTTTACTTTCAGGAACAGTCTGGTTTCTTGCTGCATCCTGGATTGCCAACGTTCATAAAAATAAAAACATTGCAGGAATGCTTTTTGAAACTCTGGGCCGTGTATGGACAGTAGCAATACTGGCCGGACTGGCGTTTTTCTGCGGAAATTTACTGGCAAAAAACATTATGGGAATTTTCCGAAACGCTTTTTTTATCGAAAAAATTGAGTCAATGTTTAAAAATCAGGATTTTCGCGGTGAATCTTTTGCAGATACCATAGCGAAAGCAATCGGATCAATCATTTTCTGCTTTACTTTCCTGCTTGTTTTCCTTTCATTCGCAGAAACATTTAATATGAAAATGACACTTTCAGCCGTTTCCTCTGTCTGGAGCCTCGGAATCAATCTATTTACGTCCATAATTGCAATTTCAATTGGATGGGCAGCTATAAATTATATTTCTAATTCTGAAGAATTTTCCTCTACTGATTTGAATAAAAAACCATCAATGAACTATCAGGCAAGAATTGGAATTGTACTTGTAACTACACTTTTTGCCCTGGACATGGTTGCCTCGGCAGCAGGAACATTGTTATGGGTAGGAATGCTGCTGGTATTAGGAGTCCTGATTGTTCCGGCAAAGCGTTATCTATTCGACATCTGGGCCGGATTTTCGCTGGAATTCTATCAGATAAAAAATGTCACTATCGAAGGAAGACTTTTTTATATTGAAACTATCAGATTACTCGAAACAGATCTACGCGACAGTGGCGGAGAAATTCAGACACATCCAAATCATTTCATCCTTGCAGCCCATTTCCAGGAGAAAAGGTGCAGTCCTGCATAAGAAAGATTAATTTTATCACACCATATCATTATTAACAGAAAGGTTTATATGAAAACAAAGATTACATTTCTGATTTGCATGCTGGTAATCATTAACTGCAATCTGTTCGGAGCTTCTGATGACAAACTTCAGTTAACAGAGAAATTCTCATACAAAATTAACAATACAATGTCATTTAAAATGGAGCTGGCCGGAAAATCTGATGAATCGTTTGCCGACCAGGATCAGTACAGTGTTGACGTTGGAATCAGCAAAAAGATCGGCAAAAGATGGGTTTTGACCCCAAGATATCGACACATTCAGTTAGGATCAACAAATACAGGAGCTCCATCGGAACATCGTTATCACATGAATCTTGAGTATTTTAACAAAATTGGAAAAGCAAATTATGAAATAAGACATCGCTATGAGTACAGACAATTCGAAAACAGATACTTAAAACATCGCTATGCAAACAGAGTAAGAATTTATATTCCGACAAAAAAGAATAAAATATCGGTTATGTTACTTAACAAACTCTATTATGATATTGACAAATTTATGTTCAATGCAACTCTTCCCGGAATTGGACTCAAATTCAAAACAAAAAAGAATGAATCACTTGAAATTTATTTTGCCCGGGAATACAAGAAAGCTGGCGATAAATGGGATATCAAGAACCATTTGCTTGCTATAGACCACTCAGTAAGCTTTTAACAGAATTAAACCACTTAAATAACTGCCAAAATATTAGGAGAACACTGTGTCAACCATAAAATCACTCAAATGTATGAAATGTTCAATGGAATATTCACCTGAACCAAATCTGCTTGTCTGCAAAAAGTGCGGTTCAGAAGGAATACTTGATGTGTTGTACGATTATTCAAAGATCAATTTTAAGATTGATGATCTGAAGAAAAATTCAGAAGCAACTCTCTGGCGGTACAGATCTTTGCTTCCTCTGAATTCTTATACGCCAATATCGCCACTGTCAGTCGGTATGACACCGCTTTACCATTTAAAAAATGCTGAAAAAGAATTTGGACTGAGAAAAGTATATATTAAAGATGAAGGACGCAACCCAACAGCTTCACTGAAAGACCGCGCATCCGCAGTAGGAATTTCAAAAGCACTTGAAGCTGGTGCAAAAGCTGTTTGTTGTGCATCCACCGGAAATGCTGCAAGTTCACTGGCTGGATTCGCTGCTTCGCTTGGTGTTCCTGCATACATCTTTGTTCCCAAAAGAGCTCCTAAAGCCAAGATAGCGCAGCTTCTTCTCTACGGAGCAAAAACAGTTATAGTTGATGATACATACGATCGTGCATTCGAACTTTCTATTGAAACATCTGAAAAATACGGCTACTATAACCGCAATTGCGGATATAATCCATACCTTGTTGAAGGAAAAAAAACAGTAGGATATGAAATATGGGAACAACTTGGCTACAAGGTTCCGGATAAAATTTTTGTCTCACTCGGAGACGGTTGTATAACTTCAGCCATATACAAAGGTTTTTATGATCTAATGCAGCTTGGAATTTCAGATCGTCTACCACAGATAATTGCCGTTCAGGCAGCAGGATGCAATCCCATGGAAATAGCTTTCAAGAGCGGTGAATTCAAAGCTCAGAATCCTGATACTATCGCCGACTCAATTGCAGTTGGAATTCCGCGTAACAGACTGAAAGCACTTCGCGCACTCAATGAAAGCAAAGGAGATTGTATCTCTGTTACAGATGATGAAATTAAACAGGCAATTCTCAATCTTCCGAAACAATCAGGAGTATTTGCCGAACCTGCTGCTGCAACAGCTTTCGCCGGATACACAAAATATTCAAAATCAAAAAAGATTTCACCTGACGAATCTGTTGTAGTACTAATAACTGGAAACGGATTAAAAGATATTGATTCCGCTTTATCTCTGTTTGACCTTCCAAAACCAGTCGAACCAAATTTCACGGCAGTAGAAAAGTTCCTTAATACATGAATTTTTCAAGTGGATCTCTATTTTGGAAAGCAAATAGAGATCCAGTGTTTATTGCATGCAATTTAGTTTACAAATATATATCAATTTGTTTTTTTAATTGATATATATTTGTAGAAAATGCTTATCCGGTTAACTCAGGAAGAGATACAGCACAGGATCTTCCCACTGTCAAGCATTTTTAGACTCATTGCTTTTTCCGACCGGATGTGCCCAACAAATCCACCCTCATCTTAACCCGCTCTGTCATTTACTTAAGATCGAATATTGTCCCAATAATGTGAGACAACTCCTAGACGCAGCGGCCTGCTGTGTTTTTCTTAAACGGCTGAAAGCCGCTTTTGCATTTCCATTATTCATTGAGTGTATACAACATATCCATAACATCGACGTGCCCTCCTTCCTTCAATCGCTGATGCCGCAATTTTGCAACAACAATCTGTTCGACGTTTATTGAAAAAAAACTTGTTTTATTAAGAAATAGGTGCTATTTTCGATAAAAATATAGCGATTTTCCGGTTGGTTTTATTGCTGAAATATTTGTCTTACTTTACCCGGAAATTATATTGAGTTACGGGAAGATGGAGTGAAATGAAAATAAAACCTTATCTTGCTGTTTATTTATTGCTTCTCACCTTTCAGATTCAAACTGCGCTTACGTGCGATGTATCTGTTATTTCAGTTATAAACGGCGATGGTCCAATTGAAAGATTTGCCAGGGAAGCTCTTGAAATTTCACTTATCCTGAAAAATTCAGCAGCCGTTATCAAAAATAAAAATGCTGAACTGGCGATGCAAGAGGTAAGAAAAGCAATGAAAAAGTGGGTGAATTTTAATTCCGCACATTCAAAAAAGCCAGCATCAGCCTCAATCAACAAGGAGTTGTGGTCTTCTGAATTCAATGTGATGACTGAGAAACTTGGAAAAATATCCGAAAATATTGAAAAAGGTGAATTTGAATCAGCCCACTTCCTGCTCGAAAAAATTGTGGCACAGATGAATTATATTGTCTGTATTGCTTATAATGATCCTTTTAAACAGTCAGTAGCACATGCAGAACTGGTTCTTCTAAGCTTAAGACCTTCAGAAGTTTTGCTCGAAGCCAAATTACAGTCACCAGATTCCCCAAAAATTAATTTACAGAAAGTACAACGTTTTTCAAGTGAATTTTCTGTATTGCTGGAAGAAGTCAAATCAGCCTCAGCATCACCTTCAGCCGTTATTTTTCAAGTTTTGTCAAATAGACATTCAGACCTTATGAATGAATTCAGGAAAAACCTCTTAAACGAACGAGTATTGCTTAGAGCGAATGTCGAGTTTGAAAGAGTTCGCGAACTTTATTCAATAATGAAAAATACTTTTATAACCAAATAATATTTCATATCGAAATCAAAAATACTTTTATCAGGGAGCAAAAAAATGTCTGGAATTGAAATTCCATCTTGTGAGACTCCTGTCAGCGAAAAGAAAAATAAAGGCGGAAGAGCTCCAAAAAGCAATCTGGAAAAAAGTGTTCTGCTCTTCGGCTGGATTGGACTCGTGGCTGCTTTCATATATCGATGGTTTATCTACTCTGGCACTCCGTCTTCCACAAACTTTTTTGCAGCCGCTTCGATTGCAGGCTCAAAAGATCTAATAGAGTTCCTTTCAACTCATCTTGTCTCCGCTATGATTCCGGCTTTTTTTGTAGCTTCGGCCATTTCTACTTTTTTTTCAAAAGAAACAGTAATAAAAACACTTGGCAGGGATACATCCAGATATATCTCATATCCGCTTGCAGCAATCGCTGGTGGCGTTCTGACAGTTTGCTCATGCGGAATTCTTCCCATTTTCATGAGCATATATCAGAGCGGTGCCGGACTTGGAGTTGCATTTACTTTCCTCTACGCTTCGCCTGCAATAAACCTTATTTCTCTGATTTATACCTGGAAGGTATTGCCCTATGCAATGCTTTGGGCTAGAATCTTATCAGTGTTCTTCTGTTCGATAGCAATTGGACTGATAATCGGATATATTTACAGAAAATCTGATTTAGCTCAGGCTCTCCCTGAAAATACGAAGAAAAATCAGAGAACACCACTTCAGGATTGGACTTTTTTCGGTCTTCTGATTATTGTAATGATTTCCTCAACAGATGCACTCTCGTTCATATCTTCGAACATCATACCCGCTGGTTTTTTTTCATCCATGACACCAGATGCAGCATTACAAGCAGCAGCGTTCGCAGGAAAAATTCTGATGCTTACTCTCGAAATAATTCTTGTACTTTTTGTTTTGCGAAAATGGTTTACTCTTGATGAAACTCAAAAATGGCTGAAAAAAACCTGGAGGCAGGCTACCGAGATACTTCCAATGGTCTTTCTCGGTATATTTTACTCCGGTTTTTTCTTTGGTGGTGCTCCGGCAGTTGTTGACCATCTTAGCTATATGAAAACCAATACTCTGATGGCAAACCTGGTTTCTTCATTTATCGGCGCAATACTTTACTTTGGTTCAATTGTCGGAGTTAATGTTGTTGATTTGTTCGTGCGATGGGGAATGCACAAGGGACCCGCACTAGCTCTTCTTTTGGCAGGCCCGTCAGTAAGTCTTCCAAGCATACTGGCACTGTCATCAATTGCAGGGAAAGAAAAAGCAGCGGTTTATCTGCTGCTGGTGGTTATTTTTTCAACTCTCTGCGGAATGATATTTGGAAGTCTCTAATTCGATCTGTGTACAGTAAATCTTAATTAAGGGGTCATTTATATGTGTCATTTCGACCGAAGGGAGAAATCTCGCACTTGCGGAGATCTCTCACATTCGTTCGAGATGACAGCTCACATAATAGTTAACACGCAAATATGCCCCCTTATATAAGGTTTTGCGTACTAAGCTCATTGGCATTGACGATAAAAAAAAGTTTTTGCATTGGACAAAAAAAGAGATTTCTAATACAATATTGAGTAAAAATTGAGTAGATACGATTATACGATATAAGCTTGGCTTTAACAAAATGTGAAAATTATGCTAAAGGGGATTCTAATGTATACAGAAGCAGAAAAAGACAAATTTTTCAGAAGAATTACTGAATTTCATACAAAGGACGCGCCAGGGCTTGAAATCGGGGTTGAAATGGTTGATTGTGCACTTGATCTTCTTGGAAAAGTTCATGATAAAATTCTCGCAGTGGTTGAAACCTCCGCGTGCCTTGTAGATGTTGTGCAGATAATGGTTGGCTGCACAACCGGTAATAAATACCTGCAAGCTCTGACAAATCTTGGACGATTTGCAGTCACACTTTACGACCGAAAAGACGGTAGAGGAGTGAGAGTTTCTGTCGATCTTTCAAAAATCAACAAAGAAAAAACTCCCGAAATACATAATTTTTTTAATCGAAAAAGAGCCATTGAAGTTGAAACGAATATGGAACTCAGAAAAGCTTCTGGTGCACTTATCAAGAAGGAATTCAAAACTATCGGACGTGAGCTGTTCAGAACAGAGAAAGTCAATGTAAAAACGTTTGGCAAACCGCCAATACTGCCCGCACAAGTTTGCAACAAATGTGAAGAATCATTTCTTGCAAAGAACAAAACTGATGAAATGTGCGAATTTTGCACAGGCACGGCTGAGTATTACATACCTATAAAAGACTCATAGAATAAATTCATGTAATAGACCGACCGAAAAACATTTCCTTATTTGAATAGCACTTATCAGTGACCTTTGCCCTTTACCTGTGGCGATTCTGACTTTACAGGCTTTGCAACGCCCGGTGGCTGGTTTTGTGCTGCCTGTGCGGCTGGCGGTGAATCGCTTTTACTCTTCGCTCGCAATCCAAGTCTTTCCTGTACCTTTACTTCAAAGGTTTTCTTGTCTTCGGCATATTTCAGACCATCGTCGAAAGTAATTCTCTTGCGAATGACCAGGTCTTCAAGACAGGCATCCATGGTTATCATGCCATCTGCCCGACCAGTCTGCATGACAGAAATAATCTGATCAATCTTTGCTTCCTTTATACAGCGTCTTACTGGTGTTGATGCAATCAGTACTTCATAAGCAAGAACGCGTCCAGCAGAAAGATAAGCTGGAATAAGTCTCTGGGAAAGAATCGCCCTGAGAGTTCCGGCGAGTTGCATTCTTACAGTTTCCTGCTGATCCCCCGGAAACGAGCCAAGAACGCGGTTAATAGACTCGTAAGCATTAATAGTATGAAGAGTTGAAAAAACAAGATGTCCTGTTTCTGCTGCTGATATTGCCAGATGCATTGTTTCAAGGTCACGCATTTCCCCGACGAGAATAACGTCGGGATCTTCACGCAATGCACTGCGCAGAGCATTTGAGAAATTATGAGTATGACTGCCAAGTTCTCTCTGAGAAACAACGCAACGTTTGTGAGGATGGACAAATTCGATAGGATCTTCAATTGTAATTATGTGATCATATCTTGTACGATTGATGTGATCAATCATTGCGGCCAAAGTTGTAGATTTTCCTGAACCAGTTGATCCGGTAACCAATATCAGACCAGACCTGTGATTGCAGACTTTGGCCATAATTTCACGATCAAGTGAGAGAGCTTCAAAATTTGGAATTGTATTGGGAATAATTCTAAATACACCGGCAACACCATTTTTTTGCGTAAAAATATTGGCTCTGAATCTTGCACAGTCAAGTATTTCAAATGAAAAATCGATTTCCATGCGTTCAGAAAAAGCGAGCTTCTGCGCTTCATTGAGCAGAGAAAAAATCAGATACCGGCTCTTTTCAGGAGTAATATTTTCAAAAGTTGTTCTTACCAGTTCACCATGAATTCTTATACTTGGTGGCAAACCGATGCTGAGATGTAGATCTGATCCGCCTTCTTCATGCAGATAATACAAAAGTTCCTTGATATCGGTAATATTCTCTTTATTATATTTTCTACTCAGCACGCGTGTTTCAACGTTTTCAGGATTAAAGCTGTCTATCTGGATCTTTTCCTTTCGCAGGACAGAATCAATCTGATCGTCTGATAATTTTGACACCATGGAAACAATCTTATCTTTTTCAAAATCAGTCGCACCTTCATAAAGAATAAGAAAACCCGGAACGCCCGGATAATCACGGCGTCTGAGAATTTCTCTTGACCCAAGTGCAACGTCAGTATTTCTATCCATTGTACAAACAAGAAGATCTTTGATAAAAGCACTTCTTTCATGTTTTGAAAGGTTTTCAATGATTGTGTGCCGAATTGTCAAGTCTTTGTCATCAAGTTTTAACAATAGCAGCCCGGCAATAAGCTCAAATTTCTGAAGTTTTGAAATCGCCTCTACTGCACATGTTCTAACAAGTGGATTCTTGCTGTTATCTATCAGAAAAAGAAGGGGTCGTAAAGCATCTTTAGAACCTATTTCCCCAACAACTTTAAGAACAGGAATTACAAGTTTTTCGTCTTCCTGATCTATCTGGGCAAGCAGCGGATCAATAGCATGAACACCAAGCCTGACAAGAATTTTAATCGAATATTCCTGAATGAAAACAGATTCATCTCTGAGAAAATCCAGGAGTTCATGAACAATTGCCTGATTTCTTACTTCAGCAATAGCAGTAAGCATAAAAAATTTCATTTCCTGGTTAAGATGTCCGAAGAAATCTTTCAATTCCTTAACAACATCCAGCTGAAGAACTCTTCCCATCAAAGACATCGTCGTTGCCATCAGATCCTGGGGCGCGGTTGACATAATTGAAAAAAGAGGTCTTACAATCTCTCTTCCCCAGTTTGACAGTGCTTTAACAGCCTCTTCTCTTACAAGGAGTGAAGGATCTTCAAGCAGCCCAAGCAAAATGTTTTGAGTTTCTTCATTACGGATTTCTCCCAACCCGGCACAGATATATGGTTTCACCTGACCATTCTTATCAGATTCAAGCATTTTTTTAAATAGAAGAACTGCTTTATCCTTGAGTATCAGAGGAATTATCTTTATACATTCATATTTCTGTCTGCTGGGACATGAAAGAAAATATTCCTGAATTATCTGATAAATTGAATCGCCCTGCTGAATGAGTATTTTTTTTGATTGTTTTCTGATAACCCAGCTCGGATCACTGATCTTTTCCAGAACAGTTAAAATGATTGTTTTATCAGGCTTTTTTGCGAGAGATTCAAGTACAAGTTTTCGAATTTCATCGCTTTCACGACTATTTACAATATCAATCAATTCATCCTGAGAAAGAAACCCAAGCTCAATGAGCATGAAATGTGACCAGAATCGAACAGTTGAATCAGAAGACAACCTCAATGAAGGCAAAACATCTTTCAATATCGATGGATAATTAAAAACGACCTGAATCGTCTTCTTCTGAATATTTTCAAATTTTGATGAAAGCGCTGAAGGCAAAAGAGTGGCAATAATTTTTCTCTGTTTTTCAGCATTCTGAGACTGCAACAGAGAACTAAGCTTATCAACTGCAGTCTCATTATCAAGATAATCCCCAGATCTTAGTTTATCCTGTAAACTTATTAAGATTTCTTCAATCATTAGTTATCTGAACATCACTTTCGAATTTTTAATAAGAAACAAAAACATTTCAAGCTGTAATTAAGTCGTGTAATTATATAACAGTTCTTCAAGCTTAACAATGATTTCCTGTGAGAATTATTCTTTTTGGATATTTAATCCCTTTTCAAGCAGGGACTTTCGTAATCTGAATAATTTCTGAGAAAGTGAAACTTTATAATAATGCGGATTAACGAGTCGCTTGTGACTTGAATGAAGTTTCTCCAGCTCTCCTAACACTCTATTCCTTATATCGGAAAGTTTTTCAGTTCCATCAACGATTACTCCATTTGAAAAAACCTTTTTCATCATCGCCTTAATTGAATATTCAGGAGTTACACGGAAAAATTTATATTCATTAAGAGGATGTATGGCAAGTTTAAAAGATTCATCTGTTGGAATCTCATCTGCCAGGCAGATTATATCTCCAGTCATCATGCCGGACGTGTCGTAAACACGATATACGCTCTTCAATCCGGGATTAGTCGTTTTTTCTTCATTCTGGGAAACTTTTATTTTTGGAATAATCACTCCATCTTCATTCTCAATTGCCGACAATTTAAAAACTCCACCCAGCGCGGAATCAGGTGAACCAGTTACCAGTTTTGTGCCGATTCCCCATATATCAATTTTTGCACCTTCATGCCTTAACGCATCAACTATCCACTCATCAAGATCGTTACTTGCAAGAATTTTTGTTTCAGTCAATCCTGCTTCATCAAGCATTTTTCTGGCTTCAACACTTAAATATGCAAGATCGCCTGAATCAAGTCTGATTCCTTTGAGCGTGTGACCGTGTTTTTTCATTTCCAGTCCTACGGTTATTGCGTTTGGAACACCATCAGCTAATGTGTTGTATGTGTCAACCAGAAAAACAGATGAATCTGGAAAAGCTTTTGCATACTCTCTGAATGAAATTAATTCATTCGGAAATGACATAATCCAGGAATGCGCCATTGTTCCTTTGACAGGAATTCCATATTTCTGTCCGGCAAGAACATTTGAAGTTGCTACACATCCACCGATATATGCTGCTCTTGAAGCTGATAGTCCACCATCCGGACCATGCGAACGGCGCAATCCAAATTCAACAACTGCGCTTTTACCTGATGCCTCAAAAATGCGGGCTGATTTAGTGGCTATCAGTGTTTGAAAATTTATAATGTTCAGAACAAGCGTTTCAAGCAACTGAACTTCAAACAATGGTCCTGAAAATCTCATAAGCGGCTCGCCAGGAAAACAGATGCTTCCTTCTGGAAAGGAAAAGATATCACCTGAAAAATGAAAATTCTTTAACTTCTCGATAAAGCCAGCATCTTTCAACCCCAGACTTTTAATATATTCAAGATCTGAATCAGAAAAATGAAAATTCTGAAGCGCTGCAAGAAGATCGGCTAATCCAGCAAAAACGGCAAATCCGCCATTAAACGGATGCCGCCGGAAAAAGACATCAAAATTTGCCATTTTGCGATCAGTTCCACTCAAATGATAACCATACAACATGGAAAATTGGTACAAATCAGTTAACATTGCAAGATTCATATTTCAGCTCCTGATTTTTTGGAGAGAGGGCACGCACCCCCTCTCGCCGGTCGAACAAGTTCGACCGGCTTACTCCCTGCGATCGAGCACCTTGCGCTCTACGCTGCTTGAAACCATTTTAACGTCTAAACATACTTTATCACGCATGCCAGAATAAAAATTCATGTACTAATAAATTATACTTTCGTAAAAATGTAATATGTAGTATAATTCTTTTCCAGAAATTTTCAAAACAAATAAATATTTATGATTTTCCAATAATTATTTCGTCAGAATTTATCGTTAATGAATAACTGAACATGGCTCTAGAAGATAATTTCAGTCGAAAGATAAAAAAAATATTATTTAAATTAGCGTGTTTACTTGACGGAATTAAGATTATACTGTAGAATAAATGTCCGCCCACGTCTTGGAACGGAAAAATAAAATACTTGGAGGTACAAAGGAAATGGCACTGGTTTCAATGAAAAGCCTACTTGAGGCTGGTGTTCATTTTGGGCACCAAACTCGGCGTTGGAATCCCAAAATGGCAAAATACATCTTTACCAGCCGTAATGGCATCTATATTATTGATCTTCAGAAGACAACAAAACTTCTGGATGAAGCATGTGAATTTATTAAAAGTGTTGTGAGAGATGGAAAACCCATTCTTATGGTTTCCACTAAGCGTCAGGCACAAGATATCATCAAAGCCGAAGCCCAGCGCTGCAACATGTTTTATGTAAATTACAGATGGCTCGGAGGAATGTTGACCAACCACGTCACCATTCAGAAGAGAATTCAAAGACTTAAAGAACTTGACGATCTTATTGACAGCGGCAAAATCGAGTCTTATCCGAAAAAAGAAGCCGCCTCTATGAGAAAAGAACGCGAAAAACTTGAAAAGAGCCTTGGCGGAATTAAGAATATGAAGGGAATGCCCAGCGCACTCTTCATTATTGATCCCCACAAGGAAGCTATCGCTGTAGCAGAAGCCCGCAAAGTCGGTATTCCGATCGTAGCAGTAGTTGATACAAACTGCGACCCGGATCAGATTGACTACGTAATTCCAGGCAACGATGACGCTATCAGAGCTGTTAAGCTGGTTGCAAGTCTTGTCGCAGATTCAGTACTTGAGGCACTTGAAGGAAAATCCTTCTCAGATGTTCAGACTCAGGTTGAAGAAGTTGGCCAGTTAAAGGATGCCGTTGAAAAAATGGAAACTGTTCCTTCTAAAAAGGAAGCAAATCTGGCTGATGAAATGCAGGATAAAATCGTAATCGAATAGTCTGATCTACAATATTTTCAATCAATACTTTTGGAATTCCAGCGCAATTTCAGTTCTGTAAAACTGCTGAGTATGCGTTAGGTATTTCCGTCGAGTTATTGATTTCAAGACGGTGGGCAGTTACAAACATATTACCCTGCCGTTACAGGCAGGGTAATGTTTATTTGTAAATAAAAAATTAAATTTTTATGAAGGTGAAAAATATATGATAATCTCCGCTGAAATGGTGCGTGAACTCCGTGATAAAACTGGTGCTGGCATGATGAAGTGCAAAGAAGCACTTACTTCCTGCAATGGAAATATTGAAGAAGCCGTCGATTTTCTCAGAAAAAAGGGTCTCGCTTCAGCAGACAAAAAATCTGGCAGAGCAGTTTCCCAGGGATTGGTTTCAATCACTCTCACACCCGACAGAAGAAATGGTGTAATCCTTGAAGTTAACTGTGAAACTGATTTTGTTGCAAAAAATGAACTTTTTATTGATCTGTGCAATTCACTTTCAAAATATTTACTTGCTCATCCAGAAGTGACAGAAATTTCCAAACTCGAAACTGTTACACTTCCCGACGGACACAAGGTCGAAGAAGTTAGAAAAAATCTTATTGCCAAAATCGGTGAAAACATCGCAATCGGCCGTTTTGCACACCTCACAATTCCTCAGGGAAAACATGGTATCATCGACAGTTATATCCATGGTGATGGCGCTCTTGCCGTATCAACCATCGTTGAATGTGGAACTGCTGAAGCTGCAAAGAGCACTGATCTGATTGATTTCTCACACAATGTCGCTCTTCAGATCGCTGCCATGAAACCTGAATTCGTCGGAAGAACAGATGTTCCTGCAAAGATTGTTGAAAGAGAAAGAGACGTAGTTCTCGGACAGATCAAAAACGATCCGAAAAATGCAAGCAAACCCGAAAACATCCTTCAGAAAATCGTTGAAGGCAGAATTGATAAATTTTACAAAGATTCCTGCCTCCTCGAACAGCTATATATCAAAGACGACAGCAAAAATATCAATGCTATCGCAGAAGAAACAGCCAAAAAGATTGGAACTACTGTGAAAATAGTTGCTTTCAATCGCTGGAATGTTGGTGAAAAATCTTCTCAGCCTACTGAAGAAAAAACCGAAGAAAAATCCTGTTGCTGCTGCGAAAGTTGCGCATAATCTGATAAAGGATAATAAGCCGGGCTCACAGCCCGGCGTATTTTTATGCAATGAATAAAAAATTTCAATTTTCCAAACCTCTGGTAAAACTTTCCGGGGAAATGCTTGGCGGTGATTCAGGAACCGGTTTCGACAAGTCAAGTCTTGAAAATTTTTCTGAAATGATTGCCGAACTCGTTGAGAAGAAAATCACTCCATCAGTTGTTCTTGGCGGAGGAAATCTTTTCAGGGGCGGTAGAAACGCCCTTCCAGCACTTAAAAGATTTCATGGTGATTATATAGGAATGCTCGCAACCGTAATGAACGCAATATGTTTCGCAGACCATCTCGAAAAACATGTTAAAACACGCGTTTTCTCTGCAGTTGCAATGCCGGGAATCTGTGAATCCTACCAGATTGATAATGTCAGAAAAGCTGTTTCTGATGGATATGTCTGTTTTTTCGCAGGCGGAACAGGAAATCCTTTCTTCAGCACTGATACCGCAGCTGCCCTCCGTGCAATTGAAACAGGTTGCGACGTACTTATCAAAGCAACAAAAGTCGACGGAGTGTATGATTCAGATCCCGAAAAAAATCCTGATGCAAAAAAGTTTGAAACCATAACCTACAGTGAAGTTCTTGACAAACAACTTGGCGTTATGGATTTAATGGCAATTGCTTTATGCCGTGAAAACAAGCTGCCATTAATTGTTACTTCACTCGCCGAAAGAGGAAATTTATTAAAAGCCTGTATCGGTGACAAGATCGGCACTCGAGTCTATTGAAAAATAATAAAATAAACCTTTATATGGTTGCAAATTTGTCGAAAAATGATAATATACTACCAATTCTGCAAAATTTGTTCATCATGCTTTTGTAGGGGCTTGATTTATCGAGCCCGAAGCTGATTCGTAAATAAATTTTGATTAATATAAATGCCTGAAATACTAAAATGCCCGGAGGAATTTTATGTCTCTTGAAAAAATTGTTAAAGAATCTGAAACCAAAATGGAACAGTCAGTAGAAGTCCTGAGAAAAGAATATTCTACAATGCGGACTTCGAGAGCAACACCGTCATTGTTAGACAGAATAGTAGTAAACTATTATGGAACAGATACCGCGCTGCATCATGTTGCCTCCGTTTCAGCACCAGATGCAAAAACCATAATAATTCAACCATGGGAAAAGAACCTTCTTGGTGAAATCGAGAAAGCCATTCAAAAATCAGACCTCGGACTTAATCCGATGAATGACGGACAACTCATCCGCCTTCCCATACCGCCACTTACTGAAGAGCGCCGTAATGATCTCGTAAAATCATGCAAGAAAAAAGCTGAAGAATTTAGAGTCGCAATCAGAAACGTCCGCCGCGAGGCAAATGACGCGCTCAAAGCTCTTGAAAAAAAGAGTGAAATTACTCAGGACGAATGCAAAAAAACCACCGATCGCGTTCAGAAAATTACCGACAGTTTCATTGAAAAAATCAATCATTTGCTTGAAGCAAAAGAAAAAGAAATACTGGGACGGTAGTTATGTACAAGATCACTGAAGACTGCATGGGCTGCGGCAGTTGCTTGTCAATTTGTCCACAGAACGCCATTAAAGAAGGCGAACCTTTCATAATTACCTCTAAATGCAACAATTGCGGAGAATGCGAAGATGTTTGCCCCGTGGAAGCCATTGTGAAGGGATCCGGACAATAAGGTGAAGCAACAAGCAACTCGTTCGGCCATTCTGTATCCACAGGAAATTGAAACACTGATCAAGGAAATTAATGTTTCTTCAGTCCCCCGTCACATCGGCATAATCATGGATGGAAACGGAAGATGGGCTAAATCTCAGGGTCTCTCCAGAATACGCGGCCATCAGGCAGGCGCAAAGAATGTAAAAAAAATTGTCCGAATTGCTGATAAAATTGGAGTCGGCTGTATAAGTCTCTTCGTTTTTTCTTCCGAAAACTGGACCAGACCAAGCTTTGAAGTTTCCGCTCTGATGCGCCTCATTCGCACATATATTGCCCGTGAGCGCCAGGAACTTCACGATGAAGGCTTCCGTTTTAACATGATGGGAAGAAAAGAAGGATTAGCTGCTGAAATTATCGAAGAAGCCAGAAAATCAAGAGAGTTAATGGCCAATAATACCGGAACAATGCTCAATCTCTGTATTAATTACGGCGGCAGAGCAGAAATTATTGATGCATTAAAAAAAATCGCCGAACAGAAAATTCCACCAGAGAAAATAGACGAAAAACTGGTTGCTGAAATGCTCTACGCACCTCACATTCCAGACCCTGATCTGATTATCAGAACAAGCGGAGAAATGCGCATAAGCAATTTCCTCCTGTGGGAATCAGCATATTCAGAATTCTATTTTACCGATGTTAACTGGCCCGATTTTGATGAAATTCAGTTCCTGACTGCGGTCAGCAGCTATCAGAAAAGAGAAAGGCGTTTCGGAAAAACAAGTGAACAGATTAAGGCTGGCAAGTAAATGATTTCACGTATAATAATAGCTCTCATAGGTATTCCAGCTGTTTACTTTTTTCTGACAGCCGGAGACTATTTCAGATTCACATTGCTTCTCATTGTTTCACTGATCGGACAATTTGAATTGTACAGAATGTTTTCAACAGACCAGAAATCATCGCCATATCCGGAATTTTTTCTTGGTACAATAATCATGTTAGCAAGTGCACTCTGGCTTGAAAAAGGCCTTGCTGTTTCAGCTGGAATTTCTGTAATGGCACTTGGCTCTATGATTGTTCTGAAAGGTTTTAATGAAAATGGCTATAAAAGGTTTTCGCTCGGAATGGTAAATATTTTGTACATACCCTTTTGCCTGTCCTTTTTTCTGATTCTCGGCCATATTAAAGGCGGTGAAGTACTTTTTGCTGTCCTGGCTGCTGTCTGGGCACTTGATACCGGGGCATACGCAGTAGGAATGACATTCAGAGGTCCGGCACTAGCTCCAAAAATAAGTCCGAAAAAGACAATTTCCGGCAGTGTTGGCGGCCTGTTTGCAGTGATTCTTACAGTTTTCCTCCTTTCCAAAACGAGATTTCTCCCACTCGGAATAAACAAAGCCATAAGTCTGGGAATCTCAATTGGAATTTTCGGACAGTTGTCTGATCTGTTCGAATCTGTTCTTAAGCGGGAAGCAGGAATAAAGGACTCTGGAACTATTCTCGGCGCTCACGGTGGTATTCTCGACCGTATCGACAGCCTTATTTTTGTTGCTCCGATTGCATATTTGTATCTGGCGCTCTGATTAACCCTTCTCTCAAACTTCACTCATATTAATTATCAATAAAGATTGGATAAACTGGAATGACAATTATTTTAATGATTATTACTACTTTTTTATCAATTTGCTTTGTTCTTGGAAGTATTGCCCTGGTACATGAATTCGGTCATTACATAACAGCAAAGTTAACCGGAATTTGGGTAATAGAATTTGCAATCGGTTTTGGAAATCGACTTCTGAAATTCAGATGGGGTGAAACTCTTTATTCATTAAGGCCCTTCCCACTTGGTGGTTTTGTTCGCCTTGCCGGCATGGATGCTCCGGAAGAAGAAGAAAAACCTTCAGATGAAGCCCAGAAACAGAGTGAGAATCCTGAAGCAAAACCGACCACAGAACCTCAGCCAGAACCAGATCCCGACGATGTAATTCCGCTCCTTGATCCAACTGACCCTAGAGGTTATCCGTCAAAATCAAGATGGGTTAAAGTTCTTGTTCTCGCTGCCGGTTCAATTATGAATCTTTTCTGGGCAGTGGTTCTTTATTTTATCATTTTTACCGTTTCAGGCGGCCCTCTTTCCAATATGGCCGTACTTGATCTTTCCAAAGGAAAACCTGCAGAACTTGCCGGAATTAAAAAAGGTGACATTATTACTGCCGTAGCCGGTGTCAAGCTTGAAGAGTGGAGCGAAGGAATTTCTGTAGTACAGAAACATGGCGGAAAAGAGATTATTCTCGATGTAATACGCGACCATCCAATTCCAAGACCTGGATTTGGCGGAGGTCTTATTCAGGGTTCAACGTCACATAACAACGGAAATTACCTGATTTACAGCAGAGAAAACCTGAAAATTCCTGTAACTCCTGCCGGTTCAGAAGGAACAGGGAAAATTGGCGTTTCTCTTGCTCCTAATATCTATGATTTCAAATCACTTTCATCAGGAAAAGCCTTAAGCAAAGCATTCGAAAGAACTGGGGCAATAATCATGCAGACAGTTATGGGAATCGCCGGAATGATTTTTGGTGAAACAGAAGCTGATTTTGCGGGTCCGGTGAAAATAATGCACATGATTAAACAACAGGCTCACAAAGGGTTAGCTGATCTGCTTTCACTGACAGCACTTCTTTCAATAAATATTGGCCTCATTAACCTGTTCCCCTTCCCCGTTCTTGACGGCGGAAGAATTGTATTCGTCCTTCTGGAAGTCATTCTTGGATTCATCAATTCAATAATCGGAACAAAACTTATTATCACACCTGAATGGGAAGAAAAAATTCACTTCCTGGGAATGATCTTTCTTCTGACAATGCTTGTATTCGTTACTTATAAGGATATTATCAGCTTTTTAAGTTGAAAATTTACTGACATGTGCGTTAACTTAAGCATCAGAATTCCGATTTTGTCATTTCGACCGAAGGAAGAAAGCTCGCATTATTGAGATATCTCACATTCGCTCGAGATGACAATCTACCACAAAGTTAATAAAAAGTTTGTCTCATTATTTAAGATTTTGCCTACTTTAAGTTAACGCATGCGAAGGGCAAGGGTGAGGGTTAATATATTTTGAGTAATCAAACAGTACCGGAAAACGAAATAAAACAAAATGCTGCACAGACTGCCGCATCCATAGTCAGAATTATTGATACACCTCCGCCTGAAACCGAAGGTTTCTTCAAATTTCTTTTAAAACCACTCATTATTACAGCCTATTTACTGGCTATTATTACCATGACAGTAGATATGTTTTCCTCAAAAAACATTACTTTTTCATCATGGTCTGACCTTTTTACTCTGTTAACGATTCTTCTTTTTGCAATCCTGGGTTATCTGAATGGTATAATTCGTGAAGTTTTTTTTCTTACAAGAATATTAGGTTCAGTCGCAATAGCCCTTATTTTCAGGGCTCAGGCAGGTTCGCTGATTCACTTGGAAGGAATGGCGGGTCAGATAGCAGGCTTTTACCTTATCTTTTTTCCGCTTTATACCATAGCAGGCTTTATCATTCCATCTATGAAAATATATCGAAAACCACCGCTTGCTTTTCATAAAATTTCTGGTGGTTTACTTGGTATCCTGGAAGGAATTGTAATAAGTATAATTTTTCTGGTTATTATTTCTATTATGCCATCAAATAAAAGCATCGGTGGAAATGATAATTCAACTGCCATGAAAATCAGCAACTTTATGATTCCATCAAAAATTCCTGGATTAGATGTAGATCCTATGCCAATTATTAAGATTGCCATGGACTGCAAAAATGGAATAGACTTCCAAAAAATTGATACTCAGAAATTAAAAAATGAATTTTCCCCTCTCTTGAATAACAATACAATTTCTGATCTTCGAAACGATCAGGAAATTCAAATGCTTATAAAAGATGGAAAAATCGCAAACCTTCTCGCTCATCCAAAAGTCAGAAAACTAACCACGGACAAGGAATTTACTGAATCTTTATCTAGAATCAACTGGTCATCAGTTGCTGAAGAAATCGCAAAAGGCAAAAGATCAGAAGATTCAGACACGAAACAACAAATTAAATAACAGATTCAACTACTCAAAAATACTTGCATATATTTTAAGAAACGTATATCCTTCTACTGATGAAATTTCACCTTATATCACTTGGATGTCCTAAAAATACTGTCGATTCAGAAAAGCTGATTGCTGACCTGATATCGAAAGGTTATTCGTATTCTCAGGAAATAAATAAGTCTGATTTTGTCCTTATCAACACCTGTGGATTCATTCGCGACGCAAAAGAAGAATCACTTGAAAAGATAATGAAAGTCGTTGAATTGAAAAAAGATAATCCAGAGATGAAAGTCATCGTTTTTGGATGCCTTATTAAACGATATTTTGATACTATTCAGACTGAAATTCCAGAGATTGATCATATTTTCACTTTCTTTACCGGCTCTGAACTGGATACAATATTAAAACCGCAGAAGCAGAAGCACAGCTGTTCGCCAAAACGAAGATATCTGACTTTGCCTCATGTCGGTTTTCTTAAAATAGCAGAAGGTTGCGATAACAGATGTGCCTATTGCGCCATTCCCGACATCAGAGGACCATTTAAATCCTTTTCAATTGATAATCTTATTAAGGAAGCTCAGGAATTAGCTGATACAGGCGCAAGAGAACTTATTGTTGTTGCCCAGGACACAACAAATTACGGCAGAGACAACAATGCAAAGTATCTTCTGCCTGAACTTCTGAAGGAAATTTCGACAATCAGCCGCATTAAATGGATACGCCTGCAGTATCTGCATCCAAAAAGACTTACTCCGGCAATAATTGATGAACTTTTCTCTATACCAAAGGTTCTTCAATATTTTGATATACCTTTTCAGCATGTTTCAGAACGAATTCTAACCCTTATGAATCGCGGCGTAACAAAAAAACAGCTGACTCAAATAGTTTCGCACATTCGCAAAAATTATCCTGCTGGAACTCTTCGCACGACTCTCATAGTAGGGTTTCCCGGTGAAACCAGAGCTGATTTTGAAGAATTAATCAATTACATCGAGAGAAAACCATTCGATCGTCTCGGCGCATTCCCCTATTCCCCTGAAGAAGGCACCCCTGCATATAAAATCAGCCCTAAAGTACCTAATCCAACAAGAAAGAATCGCCTTGATGAATTGATGACTTTACAGGGGCTTATTGCAAACGAGATAAATCAGAAAATGGTCGGAAAGAAATATGAAGTAATCGTTGACAGAATTGAAAATGACCAGGTATTCGGACGCACCCACGGCGACTCACCCGAAATTGATCTTGAAACCAGTTTTCCTCACGATGGAGAATTATTGCCCGGCGATTTTTGCACTGTACGAATAACAAAAGCCGATTCCTACGACCTCTATGCGGAAAAAGAAGAATGACTCTTGCAACAAAGCTAACCCTTTTTAGAGTATGTGCCATTCCCATCTTTGTAATTTCCTTCACCTGGAACGGGGAAAAACTGATTTCTGACTGGGGAAAAGTAAGTGCCACAGCTATTTTCATTATCGCGGCTATTACCGACTATTACGATGGCATGCTTGCACGCTATTATCAGGAAGTAACAAATTTCGGAAAGTTCATAGACCCGATTGCCGACAAGCTTCTTGTCAGTACAGCACTTATTGTACTTGTTGAATACAGATTTATATCGCATATTCCAGCGTGGTGTGCTGCTATAATCATTGCACGGGAATTCGCAGTTACTGGTCTGCGATTGATAGGTATTCCCAAAGGAATGCCTATCGAAGCAAGTTCATTCGGAAAATGGAAAACTACCGCACAGATGGTTTCAATTATTACCACTCTCGTTTTTATATCATTCAAAGTGATTATAGAAACGTATAACCTGACAGAATTCAAGGGAAGTTTTTATCCGTATTATTCTAATATTCTTACAATTCTCCTTTACATATCTGTTGTAATAACAGTACTATCAGGCTATGACTACTTCAAAAAAAATTGGCATCTCCTGGACGAATAGCTCCAGCGCAAACAAGACAGTCTATCTTCTGTCGTCGGGCCTTGGCATTGGCTACATGCCTGTTGTTCCTGCAACTTTTGGAAGCCTGTGGGGTTTGCTGGCATTTTATCTTACCAGCGAGTTCAGCTGGTACATACAAATCCTTCTTTTTTCCATAACTACAATCATTTCTATTGCACTTGCCGAAAGGGCTCAGCAGATAAGCAGAATAGAAGATCCATCGTTTGTAATTGTCGATGAAATTGTCGGAATGTGGGCAACTCTGCTCTTTATCTGGAAAGTCAATTTTGCAGTCTATCTGGCTGCTTTTATCCTTTTTCGAATTTTTGATATCCTGAAATTTTTTCCAATCAACCTTTTTGAAAGCTATGAAGGTGGTACTGGCATTGTAATGGATGACCTTGTCGCCGGAATGCTTGCCAATATTGCCCTTCGAACAATAATTCTAATATTCCCGGCCTTTTTTTAATTTCACTTCAGACTTTCTTTACAAATCATTAGGAGATTTCGTATACTCATTTTTTGAAGAAAGTGATATACTGATAATAGAAAAGTGTTTTTTGTAGAAGAATGAAAAGATCCTTTTTAATAGTGACTGAAATATCATCTTACAAGTGTTTTTGAAACGATGTTTTAAAGTGAAAAAAGAAATTGGGGAGGGAGATATGAAATATTTTTTTCATCTGCTTATAGCTTTTTTGCTGGTTGCCAGTTCCCACCTTTTTGCATGTGATGGTAAGGGTCCCCAGGATCCTATCACTGGTGTAATAAGTTATCCAAATGGATCAGGACCTATTGGAAGTTCAGAAAAAACAACACTTCCAGCGGATCTTGAAAATACGCCCTTTGCTGGCGGGAAATTCTTCAAGGCATGGGATGAGAACGACATGAAATTCCTTGTTGTACCATGCGGTACAAAGGTAGTTTTTGAAGGTCTTATTCAAAGCGCTATCCCTATTGATCCTCCTCGACCTATTTTTTGGGAAGAAGGTGAGGCAAAAAACCAGTACGCAACTACCTTTGCTGATGCTCCTAAACCAACCTGGACAATAACAGGAAATGGCCGTGGTGATTACGATCCTGGATCCGGTCCTCCAGGGGAACCAACTTTTAGAATATTTCCGCTTAATGCAGAGCAGAGTCCAAGCTGCATGGTCGTCGTAGACGAATCGGGCACAGGTCCGGCTGTAAATGCAAACTGGTCATTGGAATATGACGAAAAAACTGCGCGTAATATGCTTGGCTATTCGTGGCAACAAAATAAGGCTTTTATCATCCCTCAGATCAATGCTAAAATTCCAGGATTAAACGTTGAAGCGGTATTTGATAAAATACTAAGTACCCCTGCCACCCCTGATTTTGGTGGAGATGTTCTCTCCTATGTACCAGAGACTACTTCTTTTACCGCATCAAAACCAAGTCACAAGAGCGCACTGGAGGCCTGGCTTAAAGAAAAGATTTTAACACCTCTGGCAATTGGCACAAAAAAAGATATAGGGGCCGCCCCTGTCACTCGCGCATTTAAAGATATTGGTTCAAACCCTAACTATTCAAAAGGGCCAATTGCAGAAAAAGAGAAGATCATTTTAGCATCCTGCTACATCGCTTGCCAGGGAAATCCAACTTGGTATAGTTCTGGTGTCTACAATACAAATTTTTTTATTACTCCGCCTGCTTCTTCGACACAGATTAATAAAGCATCTACCTTTGTAAGTGTAAACTTCAATACTCCTACAGCCCCCGACTATTGGAAAGTAGATTGCCAGACAAACCTGGAGTCTTACTCTGACTGGGTGTGGGTCTGGATTGAAGGAACAAGAAAACTAAAACCAGAATTGACACAGATTTCATCGGCAACAACAAACCTGGATGACTATTATGAATGGTCACTTGATGAAAACGACTATGACGTCGGCGGAATTTTTGTCCGTGGTTCATATCCTGCAATTGGGTATTCTTCTCCCGGACGCAATACCATTGTTTATGTAACTGTAGTAGATACCCAACCACCCGCTTCCTTTTCATGGGTCGCAACAACCGGCGAAATCAAAGGGGCAACCGGTAAGACCCTTGCCCAGAGTTCCACAGCAGATAAGATCAAATTCAAAGTCCTAGACAATAACCCTTTGCTCTCGACAAATGATTCAAACAAATTGAAATATAATAGTGATATTATGGGAACTAAATCTCTTGAAACTCTTGAAATATTTGAGGCAGGGGAACGAAAAAGTGGCAATAACAAAAATAGTGAATTTGCAAGATATCTAATCCCTTCTGATGAAGGTTTTTGGCCACCTGGTGAAACACCATTAATCGGAGCAACTTTCACTTATAACGTATGTGTACCTGTTTATGTTGGTTTAAAAGGCAGCAGCAATGAAAATTCTCCTTTTCCTTCTTTACTCGGTGTTACCGTTGTTCCGGCGCAGCGATTTGTCTGGAAAAATATTTCAGTAGATCCTTCGAAAGCCGTGCCAAAAATTCTTGACAGGAATGGAGCACCGGTTTCTAGTCTAAAAGATTTATATTCCGCAGCCGACGAAACATGGGAAGGACATTCCTCAATTGAATTTGAAGTCCCTCTTTCCGATTTAAATGAGCCAATGGGATACAATTTCGCACAAACATCAGATAATTATATACTTCCATTCGGCGATGCCGCCCGTGGAAATTTTACAGCTCCGGCAACCTTGCCAACCGATGGAACACCGGTCTTTTCTGATGGAATACACTTCTACCCATGGAGCGCAAAAGCGATCAAAATGTTTCCAACTGTAACTGACGGTTCAGGTAACCAGACTCCAAGTGCTGATAATGTTCTTGCAATAGCCTCTCTGACTTTTTCAGGAGTTGACCTTCCAGACAACTTTGTCAGCTCGTGGACACAGCCAACAGGAAACCTAAATGCTCCGACGAGTACCCTGCCAGTTAAAGGCGGAAGACTTACTTACACTTCACCTGCAGGAAACTGGGGTGAGTTTATGTTTCTGAGTTCACTTGTCGATGAAGGAAAGCCTAATATCGCTCTTGAAATACTGAATACAAAGATTCACAAAGCAACTTTGTATGGAAACCTGTTTGCTGGTGAAGGCCAGTCGCCTAAATATTGGGAAGCCTTTACCCAGGCCAGAACAGCTTCTGTTGTCATTGCTACTGATTCAAACATTGGAATGAAGTCTTATACAGATCAGGATACTCAATATTCTGATAGCCAGTGGCTCTTTAATTATCTATTAACTGCCGATCAGGAAACAGGTTATTTTCCAACTCAGGATAATGTGGAAAAGGGATTCTTCAGACCCTGGCTTTTTGCCGTTCCAGAAACTAATTTGACAATTTCAGAAATAAAACCCCCGAATTACTGGAATGGCGGTGATACCGTTGCCGCAAACAAAACAGCATTTCACCATGATTCAAAAATTCCGCTGGTTTTCCGCTATTGGACATGGGACAACATCAACGCATTCAAAAATACCGACTCGAGTTTCCCATGCGGAGTTTCCGTAAAACTAACCTCAGACTCGAAATTTAAAGATGATAACGGAAAAGTCACATCAATGATTACTTTGATGGATACTCCAACCTATCCTTCTGGCGGAGTTGTTCCAGTTGATAAATTTTACTGGAGAGAATATACTTTCCCAAATCCTAACGATGACGGGGAAGAATGTTCAATTAAACTCGAAGCTTCAGATAAAGTAACAATTCCAAATAACAGAACTTTGAAGGTGCATTTCAGAATATGGAGTCCAAACATGGAAATTATCAGAACTCTCGAAGATCAACGTCATAAAAGGTAAAGCCTATGAAATCGAAAAGCTGCATTGTAATTATTTTTCTGTCTGCTGTAATTCTACTTTCAGGTAGTTTTCTGCCTGTTTCAGCTAAGGGGACAAATCAGGAAGCATCTGAACTTATGAAACAGGCAGAAGAAGCCTTCAAGGCAAATGATCTTGAAAAGGCAAGCAAACTTATGCTTGAGGCCATCAAAAAAGAGCCTGACAATGCCGTTTTCAGATATGTATTTGCACAGATTCTTACCAGACTCGAAGACTATCTTCAGGCTAAAGAAAACTTTGAAATAGTAGCCAGATCAAGACCTTCCACTGAAAAGGGTGAGGAATACAACCAGAAATTAAAAGACTATAAAAAGAAGGTAAAAAATTTACAGGAAAAGTTTAATCAAAAAGGTGAGGAAAAGTTTAACACTTATCTCAAAAATCAAGATTCAAAGCAGAGATTAAAACTGGCGGTTACTTTGTTCCAGGCATTTCGCCTGAATCCGACACTCAGATATAAAAACTATGAAGAACTGAAACAGGCGATGAAGATTTATGAAGAAGCTCTGCAAAGTTCGCTCCAGGGAAAAGACTGGAACAAAGAACCTATGTTACAACTTGCTTTCCTTTATGAAAGCTCTAACCTGAAAGACAAAGCAGCCGAAGTTTACATGCGAGCTCTTGATTACATTGCTGATTCAAACGAAGAGTTCATTATCACACATAAATTCGATTATCTCAATAGATCTTCCAAAGATAAACTCCTTGATACAATTGAAGCTGGTGAATTTACACAGAAAGATCTTGAAGAACTCATCGGAAGCCAGACCGAAAAACTTGGCACCGAAGAAAAAGAAAAGATTGATTCAATGATAACAGAGGCAAGAGACAAACTCGAAAATGCCACGACTCAGGAAGAACGTGAAGAAGTTCTCGAAGAAATAAAGAAAAATCTTCTCGAAAAACAAAAACGTGGCGAGTTGCCTGGTCAGGAAAAATTGAATGAAAAACTCAAAAAAGAAGGCAAAACGATGGAAGATTATATGAAAGAGAAAGGGTTCTAGCAATTGAAGAGTAAAAAAACTTTTTCTTCAAAAGATGCTTTTACACTCGTAGAGATAATTATTGCGGCTCTTGTTCTTGTTATGCTTCTTTCCGGGTTATATGATCTTTTTATGCACTTCCGAAGGGTAAATGAACGGGGAATGTGGGTTGCACAAACAACAAATAAAATGAGAATCGGACTTGATTTTTTGCGTCAGGAACTCAATAAGGTTTCCATTCCTTCAATTGTTTCCCAGCGCGGAACAGAACCATTCGGAGATGACAGACCTAAAAAGCTTTATCATGCAGGAAATCCTTTTTCTCTTACAAATTGCAGCAACAATACCCCTTTGTTGAGATTTTTCATGTGCCTTCCCGGTTCAAAAGATATTATTGGCGAGCCGGCAAAAGATCCTCTGATTATGGAAGGTTATCTTGAAGTAAAAAATAAGAAGCTTGTCTACAGAAGATCATTTGTATCTGGAGATCCTTCATTAATCGGAGAAGTATCCCAGGTTATATGCGAAGATCCATTTAAAATTGATTTGCGGATATTACCTGTTACTGATCAAACTCTTCTGGCTGTAAATATGAGGAATTTCGTTGAACTTAAAATTGAAGCCCAGAGTCCCAAATATCCCGAAACAAGGGTAATCGAAAAAATAGAAGCTCCTTTCGAAGTTGAATTCCAGCAGGGAGGTCACCTGTGATAAAAGCAACATCTGCCGTAACACTTGTTGAAATTATGATTGCAGTTTTAATTATGGGTGCAGCGCTCCTTCCAATTGTTGATATGCTTACCACATCATCAAAAAGTACAAAATATGAAAGAAGTGAATCAGAAGCAATGCAATTTGCCTGCGACATTATGGACACAATTCTCATGAAAATGGATTTTACTGATTCCAATATTGCAAGCCCGACAGATGTCACTATTACGCTTAAATTTACAGATATTCTTTATAAAGTGGAGGTGAATGAAGTCAGTCAGGCATCATCAGCGTATAATTTTGTTGTACCCAGAATTGATTACCATCCACCATGCCTCAACGGAATTGAGCAAATAAGCACTCTATCCGCTATAATTGTCGCTGACACAAGCAGATCGATATACCAACTCGATAAAGAAAAACTATCATCTCCTTCTGATGTCGACCTGAAGGATATCAAACTGACCGTTCGCTGGAAACCTCACGGAGCAGATGTGAAAGACTATGATCGCCACCCTATCTATCTTTATACGAGGAAAGCGCGATTATGACAGAGCGAAATTCTTCTTCGAAAAATGGAATGGCTGTTCCATTAACACTCCTTTTCTGCGTGATTTTTATGACATTTCTTTTTACTCTTTCGACTTTCAGATCAAGAGTGAAAAAACAGTCACTGGCTTCACACACTCAGAAAAAAGCATATTACATGGCTATGGGAGGAATTCAGCATGCATTGCTGAAGCTTCGCATTCTTCCGCGTGATGCCTATGCTGCATCATCACTCTACAGAGGTGTATGCCCATTTTTTAACCCACGTGGAAATAGTCTGATTGCAACTGATACAACACCAACTAATTTTTATCCGCAAGCTCTTGAAATGTTTCGTTCAGATCTTAATTCCGCATCAATGCCCTGGAGTTTCAAGGAACTAACGTCAGGCCCCCACCCCTGGAGATACGAGGTCAGCAGTTTCTCAATTTCATCTTTTTATACCAATACTGATACAGATCTTGGCTTAACAAGAGAAACAGCTACAATTAAAGTCATGGGATACGCCTTTGACGAACGCGACAGCAATCAGGATCGAATCGAATACATTGAAAAACAAGTCGAAATAAAAAGAAAGATATAAAATAGAGTTCTGGAGCATTCCTATGAAAAAACGCTTTATTTTTCTTGCTGGCTGTATTCTTTTTTCTCAGTTCTCCGATTTAAACTTTACTTATGCAGCGAAACCAGGAACAGGTCCTGACACTTTTCTGACTAAAGCACGTGACGAAGCAAAAAACAACCTGCAAGATGCCATTAACACTCTTTCTGAAGGGTTGACAAAATTTCCCAATGACCCCAAAATTCTATATGCCATGGGAACACTTCTCGAAAAAATCAACAGACTTGATGAATCTCTTGACACATTTAAAAAAGTCAAAAATATTCTTCCTAATTATCCATCACTTTCATTCAAAATTGAACTGCTCGAAGTAAAAATAGCTCTCGAAAAGCGCAATAAATCAGCTTATTTAAATGCAGACCAGAAAAAGGCAAGAGAACTGTTTCTTGAAGTCCTTAAAGACAAATCTCTTGGAAAATTTGAAATAGCCTTCCCGAAATTTATTGAATGTGCAGACCTGGACCCTGATTTCCTGGACGGAATTGATCAGGGAATAATAAAAACAGGTCTGAATTATTATTCTGTAGCTATGTCAAACAATCAACCTGATTCTCTTTTCTATCACTCTGTTTATCTTGCTCTTATGGGTGACTTTTCAAAGGCCTTAATTGGACTCAACAAATATGTTTCCTCTGATATCTCAGAAGAAAAGAAAGCTCTTACACGAGCTCGCATAAAAAAAATTGAAGAATGGAAAAAGAATCTCGAAAACTCGCTTAAATTGACTTTGGTAGACGGAAAAACTACTATTGAAAAACCTCAGATAAAAACGTTTCAGAATATAAAAAAAGCAGGCAATGAAAATTCAGATATAGTCAAAAATTCCTCAGAAACAAAGATTGAAATTCCTACGAATGTAAATGAATTAATTTCAAAAGGCCTTGAAGCAAAAGAAACTGGAAATCTCGGTCTGGCGACCAAATATCTCTTTAAGGCAAATAATATTGCCAAAAGCCCCGAAACCCTCTTCGCTATCGCTGAAATATATTATTCAAGAGCAAAACAGATTTCTGGTCTCTCAAATGCTGCCACCGACGCTATTCATTACCTCCGTGAAGTTATTAAACAATTTCCAGGCTCGAACGAAGCAATTCGGGCACAAAAGTATATTTCAAGCTTTCGGTCATCAATAATACAAAAACAGAAATAATTCACCTAGAATTTTCAGACTTACTGATTTTCATAATGATTGATATGTTCAGTGTTCTTCAATGCAACTAACCACGACACTCTCCCGCTGCAACTCCGGGGAGAGAGCAAAAGTAAAATGACCACTTTATTATTGTTTTGCCGTAATAACCCTCGTTAATTTCTAATGCAAGATTCTCTCAATAAAAAAACCGCCTATCGGCGGTTTTTTTATTGAGAGAATTAATTATTTACAGTGATTTCAATGTCTGGATTTTGTCTTCGATCTTGAGGTTATCCTGAAGATTTTTATTATTTAAGACATCAACTATTTTCTTAACAAGTGGCTTCAAAGATTCTTTTGATTCTGCTTTTTCAACTGCTTCGATAATTTCATCAATTGATTTTGTGCTTCTAATTTCGCAATCTGCTGTTACACTGCGACTGAGTTCATAAGTCACACTTTCAAGAGTATTATAAGCTTGAAGCTGAATTTCTTCATTGCTGCTGTTAAGAGATGCTGCAGCATTTTCGTAATCGCTGACAAGAGCTGACACACTGACAACAGAATTTTCGCTTCTAGCAATCTGAGTTCCGGCATCTTTAATTTCAATCGCGTATGGAATCGCTGGAGCCTTTGCATAAGCCGCATCTGGAATTCCCATTGGAGCCTGTGCACTTACAACTATAGTCATTGTATCAAACTTTCCATCCAGAACCAGATCAAGAGCGCCTGACTGAATTTTTTTATCTGCAGATGGAGCAAGGGTGATTTTTTTCATTTCAGGAGTGGTTCTATCGCGGGAGTCAGTTAAAACTGCAATTACTTCATAAGCAATATGCTTTCCTTCTGTAAAAGCTGCGTAAGAACCTGCAAATTCTATTTTCAAAGAACTCTTTGCTGTCGAAAGATCAACTTTAATTCCATCAGCACTCCAGAGGTATACCTGTTCGGTAATCTCTGCAGGAAAAGCCTTTACATGCTTGCAAACCGGCAGTTTAAATTTATTTAATGCTGAATCAGTATATGAAAATTCACCATTTCCAAGTTTTGGATTGTTTACAAAATTTGTTACTGCGAACTCTGTAAAAAATTTCTGAAAGTCTGTTCCAAAAGATTTTTTGAGTTTCTCATCAAACGAATCAACGCCCTGAAGCTTGTTGTCTACATGGTTAGTATAAAAATCAACTCTCGATGCATCGGTTTTGAGGAATCTTTCAAGAAGATAAAAATTGAACAGATAGTTGATACCATAATTTGCAATTGAACTTTTATCAGACCACGCTGTAAGACTTACATCGGGCTGTTCCATGAAACTTTTAATCTGTGATTGATGCCCGTAGCCATTCAGATACATTGATATCATCGAACAACCTTCGTTCAACCATGTAAATTCATTCGGATCGTGTGCAAAGTGAACCATGTGCTGATGTTCATGAGCAACTACTGCAAGATAATCTCCGCTGGTTGGATCTGATGGATAAATATCGAGATAGAGCATCTCACGTTCATTACTCTTTACATCTACGTCAGCTGGAATATCAGACTGGAGAAATTCATCACCAGCAAAAAAGTAACCACCTACATAACCCTGATCGCCTTCCGGTGAAAAATTATCCTGAATATCAAGCAGAAGAAGAGTCATTCTTACATCATTGTCAATTCCAGGATTCCATTCGGCTCCAAAATACTTAACATTAGTTTTATATACCTTATTTTCAAAATCATCGCTGATTCTTTTCAGGTCTGCATCTGAAACTGACTTGCCATTTTCCAGAAAAATATAGCTGTTTGGACCAATTGCTTTGAGTGTAGCTTTTAACTGATACTGTTTATTTTCTTTTACATTTGTTGCCCAGAAAGATTCTTCGTCACCAAGTTTGTATATCTTTTTTTCAGGTTCCGGGGCTCTGTGCTTAGCGGCATACTCTTTTTTTGTCTGACGCTTAACTTTTTTTACAAGTTTTTCAACTCTCTTGTTTACTATGTGAGTTCCGTCAATTGCAACGGTTTTTTTAACTGGAGCTGCTGAAACATCAACTGTTGAATTAAAAGAAAACATTATCGCTGCTGCAAACAAAGACTTCAAAATACCATTCATACTATATTCTCCTTTACTTTTTTTATACAGAAGAATACTCGCAATTTTTCTGCCAGAGTATGAATTTACCTTCAAAAACCTATCCCAGTAAGAAATTAAGTATGAATAAAGGAAAATTCGAACAAGTAAAAGTGAAGAAAATCTGACATATTGATGGCGTTTTTTCAGCAATCTTTATAAAATCGACGTATCAACTCAATATTTCAGGACAATTCGTAGACTCGGAATCTTTCGGCATTGTTCGCAAGCGCCTGGAAGCCACTGAGCATATATAAATCGACTATTATCCTATTAAGTTGTATCAGCTATTCACGCCGAGCTGCAAATTAATTTCCAGCTTTCAGATATTCAGCCGCCAAAATGGAATAGTTCTCAGCAGACTCCTTGAGCTTATTTATCTGTTCTGGCGAAAGACATTTTTTCTGAATTGCCGGGTTTCCAGCAATGAAAGCACCGGGTGGGAATTCTTGTCCCTCTCTCACAAGGCTTCCAGCAGCTACCAGGGAATTTTCTGAAATTTTTGCGCCCGAAAGAACGGTTGCACTCATGCCAATTAGACTGTTATCACCGATTTCACATGCGTGAATAATTGCGCCATGACCTATTGTTACATTATTTCCAATTATGGTATTCCCATGTCCATCTTTACCGGGAACACATTTATCAACATGGACAACAGTTCCTTCCTGAATGTTTGTACCATTGCCCACGACAATTCGGTTGATATCTCCTCTTAAAGTTACCCCATACCAGATGCTTGCATTATCGCCGATCTTAACGTCACCAATAATAACAGAATTCTCTGCAATAAATGCAGAATTACTTATTTCAGGCTTTTTACCTTTAAAGCTTTTAATCATAATCATTTCTCCAGACTGTTTTCGCTGATTATAAATGTTTTTCTAATGAATGTCTAATTGAGTTGAAAAAACAATGGCATGAATATTGCTTTGTTTATTCTGTCGTTACATTTATTGAATAATCACTTGTTTGTTTATGTATTTTACATTTTAACTAACTCGATAGTATTGGAATTTTCTTTTTTTATTTTTTTTTTATGCGAATTTAAAATATGGTTAACGCTTAGAGGCTTTCTAGTAGATGGGAAGCACAAGGTGCTCGATCGTGCGTCCTCTTTAGCTAGAAAAATATTATTTTTTTTAAAAACTTATTCTTTTTTTTTCGGTATTATGGGGGCTATAGTTTTCTAAAAGTAGAAAGAACTAAATGTAATAATTGGAGGACACCATGGAACGGCTTTACGAAATTAGTAAAGAGGAAGGCAAAACAATAGTAAAATTATCTGAGAATATTAATGCAAGCAACATTACTCATCTCAGATCTGCAATCCAACCATTGCTTGCTGAATCTGCAAAAGAGATTGTTTTCGACCTTGAGAGGGTTAAGATTTTTGATTCAAACGGAATTGATCTGCTCGTTTCGACAGGTAATTTGATGAAAAAATCAGGCGGTCGTGTTTCAGTTATCGGAGCTTCCGAAGACATAAAAAGCGTCTTCAGAATCCTTAAACTGGAAAAAAGGTTTACAAATCAACTTTCAGCCTAACCGGTGATACCAATCCCAATAACTCGTGGGCCAGCCAGGGCTTGATAAATCAAGCCCCTACAGAAAACTGAATGAACGAGCTATATAGAATTGGTATTATTCACTATATTCCCGGTCAGAATCATTTTTCTGATCGGGGTTTTGTGGTTTTCGTCAGACAAAAAACAGTTTTTCACCATTAACCCTCAGCCACATCTGGTGGTTTTTATATTCAGCACAGTAATTTTTTACCACGTTCCAGAAAGATTTTGAATGATCCATATTGGTAATATGTGCAAGTTCATGAATTACAATATAATCAATTACTTCTTCCGGAGCCATTATTATCCGCCAGTTGAAATTAATGTTTCCCTTGCCTGAACAACTTCCCCAGCGGCTTCTGGTGTCTTTAATAACAACCTGATTATATCTGATAACCATTCTTTCGGAGAAATATTTCACACGACTATTTAAATGCACAGAAGCTTCATTTCGCAGCCAATCAACCAGCAAAGTTCTGGCAGTACCGACAGATTTTTTTTCCGACATTGGTACAATAATCCTGATTTCAGAACCCATTCTAAGAAGTCTGAAAATTTTAGCAGGAGAAAGTTCCAGAATTACCTGGCAAGATAAACCTCTAAAAGATATTTTTTCCGGAATTATTCAGACAACCTCGTCATAACCCTTGCCATGTCCACGATTTACAAATTTTTTGAACCCGTGTTTTTTCAGGTTATCATCTGACAAAGTTTTCTTTTCTGAACTGTCTTTAACGGTTGGAGTTGCATGCATAATTCTCACAACTTGATTTCCACACTCCGGACATGTTTCAACCGGCATTTCATTAATTTTCTGAAAGCAATCGAACTCCTCTGCACAATTTTGGCAAGATTGTTCAACGTTTTTTGCACGATATGAATAAAAAGGCATTTTCTGACCCCCTGCTTTTTAGAGAGGGGGCACGCGCCCCCTCTCGCCGGTCGAACAAGTTCGACCGTCTCACTCCCCGCGGTCGAGCACTTTGTGCTCTCCGCTGAAGTGCTATCGGACATATAAGCAATAGTATATCCGTCTCACTCCCCGTGGTCGAGGACTTTGTGCTCTCCCCTCAAGTTCTATCAGATGAATAAACAATAGGACAACTCTATCACTCCCTGCAGTCGAGCATTTTGTGCTCTCTGCCGTTGGCAAGAATTTCAGGGTTTAACCATGTTTCTAATTTGCTCAACGACCGGACTGAATAACACTATCGCTTAGATAGTAAACCTTTTTCAATAAGTTTGTCCAGAGAGTTTAGAAAAAAATCAGAACTTCTGGATGCGCGTTTCTGCTGATTCCAGATCTCACAAATGGTATCAACAGTATCAACCTGATCTGCAAGTGCCATTAAAAAACGATCCTCAATCGGAAGAAAATACATACTGCTGTCAGGAGGAAGCGAAAGATCTGTCTGGTAGTGATAAACAACTGGAGATGGTAAAATTGCTATTTTGTTACATTCTATTAGTTCCTGAACATCAACATTGTACCAGAATGTTTTATAACCATTCGTTTTTTTCACAAGCGGACGGCCGGAAAGATTAGGAACAATCGGCACTGGTCCGGCTTTTCCTGCCGGAACTTTCTGAATTAAACGCAATTCATGTGTTAAAAGCGAATCGGCGGCACAAGTAATGTCAGAATCTTTTGACACCTCACTGAGATGTTCACTCAATGCCTTTTTAATATTTTCCGGACTCAGTGCAAAAAACTGCTTTCCGGTTTTTCTCCAGAAAAACGCAAGAGAATCATAAAATTCAGCCCAGTCAGATTTGAAAAGGAAATTACAGATAAAATTCAGACTTAAATTATACCTTTCAGAGTTTCCAATACCTTCAACCAGCTTTCCGATATCCTGAATTCGAATTATTTCCTCTGAAGTGAGCCATTTACTCCTCTGAACGGAATACGGCGGAAAAGGCGCAACAGAAAGTGATCCATCCCTTACAGAATTTTCAAGTGCAGTTCCCTTTAACACTTTTACTAATCCAACCTGAATAGTACTAACTTTCCAGGAATGTGCATCATTTAAAGTTTTTTTGAAAAGTTCAAAATTTTCACCCGGCAAACCGGCAAGTAAATCCAGATGAACATGGCACTTTGTTCTGTCTCTCAAACATTGAATTCTTTCTGCCAGTTTCTGAGGATCACTTTTTCTTGATACAGCTTCAAGTGATTCGGGATTGGTGCTCTGAACACCGATTTCGAGATGAAATAAACCGGGGTCTGCATGTCCAAGCAATTCGATAAATGAATCAGTAAGAATTTCCGGTTTCAACTCAAAATGGAAACAGATTTTTTTATAATTTTTCTCGAGAATGTATTTGACAATATTCTCAGCTCTTTGATTATCAAGATTGAATGTCCGATCAGCAAAACGAACCTGAGAATAATCTGACTGGAAAAACCAGTCAAGATCGTCTTTAACTCTCTGAAGTGAAAAATTCCTTACCGGACCCAATACTGAACTTAAACAATATGCACATTTAAAAGGACATCCACGTGAGGCTTCGTAATACGTAAAACCTTTTCCTGTTCCATAATATCCAGCCGAAAATGCTGAAGGTAAAGAATCAAGGTCCGAAATAAGCTTCCTTTGAGGATTTTGTATCAACTGTCCATTTCTGAAAACTGAAGTACCTGCAATTCCATCAAACATTGACTTATCTGCAAAAAAAGAAGAAAGTATCTCAGAAAAAGTTTCTTCCCCTTCCCCGTTGACTATGAGGTCAACCCAGGGAGCCAATGAAAAAATTCTTTCTGAATCAAATGAGACTTCCGGACCTCCAAAAATAATTTTAACATCAGGAAGAGCTGCTTTAACTGAACCGCTTATTGCTGCAGCGGAAATAAGATTCCATATATATACAGAAAAACCAAGCAACCGGGGCTTTTTCAGAACAATATTCTGAATAATCGAATCGTTTCCCTGATTCAAATCAAAATCAATTCGTTCTATTCTCGGATTCGAAGGATCTTTTTCCCAGAAAGCCTGCAACAAGGCCAGGGATAGACTACAATGAGTGTGCCTGGTATTCAAACCGATCAATATTACATCTGCTGTCATAAATTCCTCCAGATGGATTCTTCTGCAAATAATCCTGGCAAACGTATCCGTTTCATCAAACGATCATAAGATAACCTTTTCAGACGCGGTCGCCCCTGTTTGTCCTGCACTGCTAATATTCCTGATAGTTCAATTTGGAAAAAAATGCTATAATCAACGAATCTTGCAGGCTCTAATCTATCAGATATTTGCCAACTGAGCAATGCAGATGAATAAAAAATGCAGTTGCCCTGAATTATTGGGAAGATACTTAAAACTACACAGGAAAATTCTTTTGAATAAAGAACTGCTGGCAAAGATTTCTCAGAAGATTCCACTGACAGACCATTCTATCAGCAAATCAACAGAACTGATTCTCTTGATTTGTTGTGGAATTCCAACACTTGCAACCATTTTCTTCCTGCATCAGAACAAAACCGCAACACCGGTATTGATTGTTTTTGGTGTATCAATGCTCCTTATTTTCTTTTTTATAAGGTATTTCCTGAAAGAACTTGTTATTCCAATGATGATTCATTACGGATTTTACCCTGTTATTGAATATAACCCCGCTGATGACCAGATAATAATAAACGATATATGCGGCTTTAAAGGATATATCAAAACAAATGCAAGACTTGTATTATACATAAAAAGCATTAAAAAGCTTATTATCTCTGGGAAGAACGATTATTTCATTCTTTCTCTGGAAACAGTTAAAGGCGAAATTATTCCAATCAATTCATCTGGTACAAGTGAGTTAAAAAAGCTCGAACTACTTGGAAAGCGTTTGTCATCACTGCTTTCAGTTCCTTTGTCGGTCATATAATCGCGTGCATTTTTTGCACGTGTGCATTTTTTTTACACTATTGGAAATGGCTGAAAATGGTTGTTTTATGTTGGCACGCAAATTGCTTATATAATTACATCGGTCTTTGAAATTTTACTTCGTGAATACCTCGAATTTATTCGAGATTTACGTATTCATTTGAAGTATTGCTATATTTACCTCGCGGTTTCCGTGAGGTACCGATTCCTCTCAAAAGATCCTCTCACTTTGCCCCCGGTTTTCAAAATCCGGGGGTTTTTTTTTGGGAATATTTTTGAGATTTAAAATATGCAAAACTCAACTTTACTTTTTATCAGTAAAAAAGTTAGAATGTATATAGAGTAAACACAATGGAAATGAGGAAAGCCGATGTCCGCAGAAAGCAATCCAACAAAAAGTAAACCAAATCAAAATCCAACCCCATTACCTGAAAAAGAACCGGTAATGAATTCCGGATTTTATTCAAATATTGATGTTCTCATAAGAGCCAAGTATCCAATTCTTTACATTGTTTCTCATGAAGAAGAGAGAATCGAAAAACTTATTTTCCAATTATCGAGGGCTCAGAACAAGAAATGTTATACATGGTCAATCACCCGTGGATTGCTTCCTTACGGAACAGACTTTCAGAGCAAAAAGAATATATCGCAATCAACACGCGACCCACAGGAAGCTATCGAAGGAATATTCGAAAGTCTTGAAAATGCCATTTATATTTTTAAGGATTACCACCCATATCTTGACAACGTATCAATTATACGAAGAATGCGTGAATTGGCCTCATTTTTGAGGGATAGTCCAAGAACGCTTATAATTATTTCACCAATACTTAAAATTCCCTGCGAACTGGAAAAAGAAATAACAGTAGCTGAATTCGGTTTCCCGACACCTGCCGAAGTATCAAATAAGATTGATGAAATGATAGGTCTTGTAAAAAATAATCCTCAGGTAAAAATAAACCTTAATCCAATTGAGCTTGAAAAACTTGCAAAAGCCTGTCAGGGTCTGACTCTAAATGAGATTGAAAATGTTCTCGCCAGAACTTTGATCTCCAGGCGACGTCTGGACGGAGAAGATCTAAAGGCCATACACAGCGAAAAAGAACAGATAATCAAAAAAAGCGGCATTCTTGAATATTATCCAACAACAGAAGCAATAAGCAATGTTGGCGGTCTTGAAAACCTTAAAGACTGGCTGCTGAAGCGATCTCATGCTTTTTCCGAAAAGGCCAGAGCCTTCGGATGCACTCCGCCAAAGGGAATATTACTTCTGGGTGTACAGGGATGTGGCAAAAGTCTTGTAGCCAAGGCAATAAGCAGTCTCTGGAATGTTCCGCTTCTAAAACTTGACATGGGGCGAATTTTTTCAAGTCTGGTCGGTTCAAGTGAAGAAAATGTAAGACGTGCAATAAAAACAGCTGAATCAGTAGCTCCGGCAATACTCTGGATAGATGAAATCGAGAAAGCCTTTTCTGGCATGCAGTCAGGTGGTCAGGGCGACAGTGGCGTCGGAAGCCGTGTTTTTGGAACATTTATTACCTGGCTTCAGGAAAAAACTTCTCCGGTTTTTGTAATTGCTACCTCGAACAGAATAAAAGATTTGCCACCTGAGTTATTCAGAAAAGGAAGATTTGATGACATTTTCTTTGTTGACCTTCCAAATTCTGAAGAAAGAAAAAAGATTTTTGAAATTCATATAAAAAAGAAAAGCAGAAACCCGGGAAATTTCAATATGGAAGACCTTGCAAAGGCTTCTGAGGGCTTTTCTGGCTCAGAAATTGAAGAGGCGATATCGTCTGCTCTTTACGAAGCTTTCAATTCGGGCAATGAACTGAATTCCGAATATATAATAAGCGCTCTCGAAGAAACATTCCCTCTTTCAAAAACAATGAAAGAAGAAATTGATGAATTGAGAAACTGGGCAATGGAAAGAGCAAGACCTGCATCAGCTGGACAGCACGGTTTTCAGCGTATTGGCACTCATCGTGCACTTGAGATATAAAAGGAGGATACTATGTCAGGATTTGTAGTTATGGTGCCGGTAATAGTCGGCTGGCCCGCCTTTGTTGCTGCTGCAACGGTCGCCGGAATAGCCTATGGAATGAGTCGTGTCGGCAGTGATCAAATGACTGAGGTCAATTCGGAATGCGAAGCTGAGATTCCATTGTCTTCGAATTACGCTCTGGCAGACACAATTGATGAGGGCGAAAGTGTTTGTTTTCAGGGAAACGGCTTTTCAGTTGTATTTGAAAAGACGGGCAGAGGTGACTGCCAAATGCGGGTCAATGGGGTAAATAAAAGTGAGGCTGAACTTGAATTCCTCGGAAAGAATCTTCTCAATGGAATAGCCCAACAGTATGCTTACCAGAAAATTACAGCCGAAATGAAAAGAAAAGGCTTTGCGGTTACAAAAGAAGAAGTTTCTGAGGATAAAACAATTCGGCTTACGGTAAGCCGCTGGAAATAGGATTAAAAGAAAAGACGAGACGAGAAAAGATTTTTGTCCGCAGATTACGCAGATTTTCAAGCTTCAAGATTAAGAGATTTTGGATTGTAAGATTTTGGATTGTAAGATTTAAGATTGTAAGATAAGGGATAAGAGATTGAGATTGTAGCAATGTTGCTAAGCAGATATAAAAATAACACGATTTTCCCTCTGCTTTTCTCTGTGCCTCTGCATCTCTGCGTGAGATATATCTTTTCTTCAGTAACGTTGCTACAGTGTCAAAAGATTTGTGATTTTGGATTTGGATTTTTTGATCAGGATATGAATGTTATAGATCGAATGGCAGGTGAAAAAGTTTGAGCAGATTCAAGTGGCTGGAATTTGATTCTCCGGAAAACAGGAAAACAGATGGATTTGACAAGCTTCCTGGAAATTCTGAAACGGCCGGAGTTGATTTAACAAATCCCGGGCATGTTCTACGTCTTGCAGATGAGAACTACCGGAAACTTGAATATGAAAGAGCTTTGAAATACTATTCAAAAGTTCTTGGAATAGATCCAAATATTGAGGAAGCCTGGTTTGGACAGCTTCTCTGCCTTCTTGATCTTGAAGAAATTCCTGAAGCACTTACCTGGTCAATAAAAGCAAATAAGTTATTTCCAAAAAGCGCGAATATTATTTCAGCAAGGGCACTTGCATCAGCAAGAGATGCTAATCTCAAAGATGCCATGGCTTTTTCTGATGGAGCAATGAAAAATGATAATGTTTCATGGTTTTCATGGATCGCAAGAGGTGAAATTATTGCACTTACGAAAGGCAATAATGCCGAATTCTGCATGATGAAAGCAATTGAATTGTTGCCAAACGACTGGCTGGTATTCTTTAAAATTGCCCAGAGTTACAGTAACACCCCATTATTCGAGAAAGCAATTCCGGTCTTACAGAAAGCTCTGTCAAAAAAATCGGATTTACCAGAAATATATTATCTGCTTGGTGTTATTCAGAACAGACTAAACCTGCATTCTGCCGCCGAAGAATCTTTTTCACGCGCAAACAAACTTGCGCCGGTAAATAAAAAATATAATGATGCTTATTGCAGAGCAATAAACAAGAGTCTTTTTTCAAAAGTTTTCAGTTGGGTCAAGGGTCTTTTTGTCAAATGATTATGAACATTTCTAAACCGAAGGTTAGAAAACAATTAAACTGAAAGAGTTAAAGGAGAACGATATGCCAAAGAAGGAAGAAATACAAGTTACAATAGCTCCTGATGGGCAGGTAAATATCACGCTGGAAGGCTTCGGAAAGGCCTGCGATGATTATATGAAAATGTTTCAGGAGCTCTTAAGCGGAAAAGTTAAGGAAAAAAAGTTTTCGAGTGAATATTATAACCCGGTAACAATTGACAATACTGTAAAAACAAAATATTGACAAATAATCTATTAAATTATCAACTCTACTGGCTGTTAAATTAACGCCCTCCGGGCGGACTATTTATTGTCATCTCGACCGAAGGGAGAGATCAAATAGAAAAGACGAGATTTCTACCTTCGGTCGAAATGACAGCATAAAATACGGTAATGCACCCTGGAAAACAATGAATCTGAAATCGTTACAAGACAGTTTGAATTCATATTATGATTTTAGGAAGCACGCATAACTAAAATGAAAATTCCTATACCATTAAATTAAAAAATGACCTTGTTTTAATACATCCGGTGAAGAAAGGTGGCGAACAAGTATTAATTGTACAAAATGCGGTAATGTAATTCGTTCAGACACACTGTTATGCCCGTTGTGTGGTTTTCGCAACACTAAAAACAGTGATGTAATGGATTTTGAGCCGCCTCGAAAGAAGGATAGGAATTTTATTTCGAATATTTCGCTGAAGTGGCAGAATTTCGTTCAAAAACTATCTTCTAATACCGTCACATCCAAAATACCCGATACTTTAAGAAATACAGCACTGCAAGTGCTATTTTTATCTTTTCTATGCCCCGGACTTGGACACCTTGTGCTCGGCCAGAAGGTTAAAGGTGCGTCAGCGCTCGTAGTTACAGCATTTACAGCATTTTATGGGTATTATTATATATATTCACCTTTCAGCCAATATATTTTTATTGGCGCAGCAATCTTTCTCTTTTTTATATATTTTGATGTCTATACTCAGCCGTTAAAGAAAGCAGGCGCTTTTTCCCTCATCAGTTATCCTATATTTGCGGCAATGCTTGTAACGGTAATTTTTTTTCAGCTGCACATATTGACAATCCTCGGTACCGGCAACCGTCGTGCAGAGAGAATATTTGCTGATTATTATTCACCGCTGATACAACCTTACGATACCATATTAATCACGCATAATCCTGCAAAAAATGATCTAAAACCCGGAAGCATAGTTATTTGGAATTATAATATAGAGAGAGTTTGTGCGGTTGAAAATGATTTAATGCAAATAAAAGACAAAACACTTTTTGTCAATGGAAAAATTCCATTTGAAGATGAATCAATTACTGCAATAATGCATACGAACAACAAAATCAAAATTTCTGGAAAAGTTGCTGAGTCGTTCAAATCAATAGAGGATCCTGTTAAGATAGCCAGTGATTCAATAGGTATTCTCTTTAATGGAAAGCCATTGTCTATTAATATTTCTAATATAATGCGTGTTGATGAAATAGCATGGCCGCCAGAAAGAATTAAAAACCTACTTAAAAATTGATACCGAATAAGCTTTTTCAAATAAGTCTTATTCAATTTAAATACAGGAAAAAGATAATTATGTTTTTAACTTTAAGTCTTGATAAATTATTAAAGCATTGTCAGGAGCGACACGCTTCTGATCTGCACCTTTCAGTCGGATTACCTCCAATGGCCAGAATTAACGGCGAAATTATTGCTCTGCCTTTCGACAATCTTGATCAGGAAACCTGTCAGACATTGGTCTACTCAGCATTAAATACTGATCAGATAGTAAAATTTGAAAAAGACTGGGAACTCGACTTCTCATTTACTCTCAAAGAAATTGGACGATTCAGAGTAAACATATTTAAAGAAAGAAATTATACCGAAGCTTCATTCAGAATTGTCTCACCAGAAGTTCTTTCAATTACTCAGCTCGGACTGCCTGAAGCTGCTCTTGAAATTGTTCGCAGGCCAAACGGTCTGGTACTTGTCACTGGTCCGACTGGTTCGGGTAAAACAACGACTCTTAATTCAATGGTTGATCAGATCAACCAGGAACGGCGCTGCAGAATTATTACTGTCGAAGACCCAATAGAATATTTGCACCAGCACAAGAAATCGGTTATACTTCAACGGGAGGTTTATTCAGATACACACAGTTTTAATATTGCTTTGAGACATGTTCTCAGACAAGATCCCGATATCATTGTAGTGGGAGAAATGCGCGATCTTGAGACTATTTCTACTGCAATAACTGCTGCTGAAACGGGTCATCTTGTAATTACAACTCTTCATACAAATGACTCCCAACAGACTATCGACAGAATAGTTGATGTATTCCCGCCTCATCAACAGGATCAGATAAGGGTTCAGCTTGCAAGTTCTCTTCAGGGAATTGTCTGTCAGCAACTTCTTCCAAATGTTGAGAAGAAAGGTCGTGTTCTTGCTTATGAAATCCTGATTGCCACACCAGCAGTAAGAAGGCTGATCAGAGAAAACAAACTGAGTCAGATTGATACATTTATCCAAACAGGTTCAGAGCATGGAATGATATCAATGGACAAATGTCTCAAAGATTTATATCAAAAAGGAATAATCTCTTACGATGTTGCACTATCCAAAGTAAAAAATCCGACTGCTTTCAAGGAAATCTGATGAGCCGATTAATTCTTCCAATGCAGGAACCTTTTAAAGGGTTTTCCCGGGCACTGTTTTCTACATGGATATACCTTCGACGTTTCAATCTGTTATTCGATGCTGGAGAAGGCGTTGCTACCAGCCTTCTTAACAGGGTATTTGGAATAAGAAAGATATTTTTATCACACGGACATATTGACCACATAGCTGGACTTGTAAACCTTGTAAACATAAGAAATCTCGGAGCTGGCGACCAAACGGCCGGCCTGGATATTTATTATCCAAAAAACAATATTCTCATAGAAAGGGTTCAGAACTATCTTTCTCTTACTCAGAGCGAACTTTCTTTCAATTTGAAATGGAAACCGCTTGACGTTGAAGAAAAAATTGAACTTGACCAGAAGCGTGGAAAGACTTTTATCAAGACTTTCCGAACGATGCATTCTCATAAACAGCTCAGTCTGGGATATAACATAGTCGAATTCAGACGCAGATTGAAAGCAGAATTTGTCGGAAAATCTCAGGAAGAAATAAATAAAGCAATATGGAGTTCAGGCAAGGACAACGTATCTGAATCTTTTGAACAGATAATTTTCACGTATGGTGGAGATTCACGTCCGATAGACCATAACATGTTCAAAGACAGTCTCCTTCTCTGCCATGAAAGCACATATCTTCACCCCGACGACGATGAAAGAAATTTTCAGCAGCATTCAATACTTTCTGAAGTTATGGAAACAGCTCAAAAAGGAAGAGTAAAAAACCTTCTTCTTTTTCACCTTTCTCTGAGATACTCTGTCGATGATGTCAAGCAGATGATTATCCGGGAAATAAATAAAAAACAGCCAGATTACAAAATAATATTTCTATATGGTGACAGAATTTTTGACCCGCTTGATAATATTAACCGCCGCGGAAGCACGTCCTTTTCAGAAGACGAATTCGAGGCAAACGAAGAGAGCGATGATAAAAATGATTTACTTGAAGAAGATCAGGAGGAAAAGAATTCTTGAACGCAAAGATACTTGTAATTGATGATGAACACAGCGTAAGATGGGCTTTTGAGAGAGCACTCCAGAGAGCCGGTTATCAGGTTGGTCTTGCAGAGACAGGCTTGAGAGGCCTGGCACTTTTTTCTTCATTCAAGCCAGATATTACACTTCTGGATATTCGAATGCCTGAAATGGACGGCATTACCGTGCTTAAGAAAATCCGTGAAATTGATCCAAATGCTCAAGTAATTGTGATGACAGCCTACAGCGATATGGAAACAACCGTCACTGCAATGAAATTTGGAGCTTATGATTTTCTCTCAAAGCCTTTTAATATAGACGATTGTCTTGCTCTTATTGCAAGAGGTTTACATGCAAGAAATACAACAAGAAATGAGCTTACTGAACCTTCAGCCGTTTTAAAAGCAGGCGGTTTAATCGGAAACAGTCCGGCAATGCAGGAAGTTTACAAGCTCATCGGAAAAGTTTCAGCTGAAGACGTTACAGTACTGATAACAGGTGAATCTGGCTCAGGAAAAGAACTTGTTGCTCAGGCAATTCACAATAATTCAAATCGGTCATCGAAACCTTTCTGGGCAATAAATTGTACAGCAGTAGCTGAGAGTCTCATGGAATCAGAGCTTTTTGGATATGAAAAGGGTGCCTTTACTGGTGCACAGAATTCTAAAGCAGGCGTATTCGAACTTTCCCAGGGCGGAACGCTTTTTTTAGATGAACTTGGTGACATGAGCCTTGAAATGCAGGCAAACCTTCTTAGAGTACTCGAAGAGAGAGAAATTGTCAGGGTCGGTGGAAGTCGCAAAATCAAAGTTGATGTCAGAATTATTGCAGCGACAAACAAAGATTTACGCAAATATATTCAGGAAAACAGATTCCGGGACGACCTTTTCCACAGAATAAAAGTAATAGAAATCAGATTGCCACCTCTTCGTAACAGAGTTGAAGATATACCGGTCCTTGCTAATTACTTTATGGCACAACTGTCTGGAAATCGAAAAGGTCCGCCCAAACAGCTTTCTGATGAAGCAATAAAACTTCTGTCTTCATATTCATGGCCCGGAAACGTCCGCGAGCTTAAGAACTCTGTTGATCAGGCTTATACATTAAGCCGGGATCAGGTGATAATGGCCGAAGATCTTCCGCCGGAAATAATAACTTCCCCCCGAAGAGTTTTTCACCATTCTCTTTTCGTAAAACCATCACCGAATATTTCAAATTTCGACCAGGAAAAGAAAGAAGAAACTCCTACAACACATGAACACACAAAAATGATTGGTCCTGCCCCTGAAGGCAATACTGCGGTGCAGAATTCCATTCAGAACCAGGTTTCGTCATTTGTAAGGGAAGTGCTTTTACAGCAATCACCCGGTGAAGCTCACGAAAAAATTATGGGAATAATCGAACGGGAATTGCTTATGCAGGCGCTTACTATGAATAAAAACAATCAGGTGCAGACAGCTATTTTTCTTGGTATTACCAGAAATACGCTACGCACAAAGATTGAAAAATACAAACTTCCGATCTGAAAACCTTGTTAACGGCATTCGATGAGAAAGAAAAGAAGAGAAGCCTCACGCTGAAACGCGGAGACTCTGAGAAAAAAGAGATGGAAAAAGAAAGAGAAAAACTGATCCACACCAGTGACTATTCTATGTCATCTCGAACGAATGTGAGAAATCTTCACGACAGCAAAAAAGTTGGAACATTCAAATAACTACTTTTTTTCGGGAATGCACTCCTCTTCGACCTTATCAATGTGTGATTTCGAAGGTGGGTAAGCTGGTACGTGTGCAATTTTTTTTCTGTACCGGATAATCTTTCTGATAACAGATTTAAGATTTTCCTTTACCATAAGAGTTTTTCCATTTATCAGAGTAATAAGAGAATCTGGAATTGCTTCAACTGACTGAATCAATTCCGCGTTTATGAAAACTTGACTTCCGTTATATCTGGTAACTTTTATCATTTTTTTATGCCACAGAGCCAGACCAAAGTAATGGTCTGGCTCTATATTTAAATACCATTAACTATTAACGTTTCAGGTTTACAAGTTCCTGGAGAATTTCGTCTGATGTGGTAATAATTCTGGAGTTAGCCTGGAATGCTCTCTGGGTAATGATAAGGTTCGTGAATTCTTCCGCGATATCGACATTGCTCATTTCGAGAGATGAAGGAACCACTGTTCCGCGTTCGCCAGAGCCCGCCTGACCAATAAGAGGAGTTCCGGAGTTGGGAGAGGAATTGTAAAGATTTTTTCCGGTTTTTTCAAGTCCCGATGAATTCTGAAAGGTTGCAAGTGCGACTCTTCCGATTGGATGCTTTTGTCCGTTTGAATAAATACCTCTGATTGTTCCGTCTGATTCAAAACTTACAGACTCAAGCATTCCCATTTCATAACCATCCTGCTCTCTGGCAGCGGTTGTAAAGGCTGAACTATACTGGGTAGCAAGTGCCATATCAAGAGAAACACTTATTTTATCGCTTCCCTTTGGAGTAAATTGGATATCAGGAATATTTGATTTTCCAAGATCTATCTTTCCGTTTGTACCAAAATAAATTGTACCTTTTCGTTCGGTAATCAATGCATCATTTGCACGTTCAAGATCATCTGCAGTCGGATCTTCGGGATCAACAACACCATTTGCAGGATCTTTGAGCCAGGCAGTAATTTCGGGATCATCTTCAGAATAGGTGATTTTATAAGCCCATTCTTTAGTTTCAGTATTAGTATGTTCCCAGGAAGTGACCAGCTCATGATCGTTTCCAAGTGTATCAAAAACTCTGATACTTGTGTCATGAATTGCCCCTCTTTCGACAGCACCAGTAATAGTGAATGTTTCAGGGCCAAGTGGTGTATTAACAGTAGTTTTGAAATTAAGAGTGTCCTGATCGACTGTCGGAACATAAACGTTAACCGATTCAGCCTGTCCCTTCTGTGCGGTTGTGGTCATTTCCATTGAATCATTTGGCTTCCAGGGTATACTGCCTTCTGTTAATGTAAAGTCAACTCCGCCCTGACTGAATGATGCAACGCCTGGAGTTCCGGTATATGCCTGGAATGTTGTACCAGCAGCAGTGTTAGGCCTGAATCCAAGTTTTGCAAGCAATGTAGCCTGATCGCCTGATATAATAATTTTTTCTCCGGCACCTTTGTCGGTCCCAACAAGTACAAGGCGATCTGGTTCAGTATCATTGTTGGAATCAATTAATTCAGCAGAAATCTTGACATCGTTACTTCTCAGAGCAGTATTAATTTTTGACAGAACATCACTCTTATTGTATGTCTGAACAACGCCGCCAACAGATGCATCAAATGTTACTGCAGCTGATCTTCCATCTTTGTCGGTAATTGTGAAGGAAAACGTTGGATTGAAACTGATAAATGGGTTTGAACTCAATTCATTTGGAAGTTCAGCCCATGCCTCAGGTGCAGAGATGCCAGTTCCCTGAGTTGTAATATCCTGGGTAAATCCCAGGTCAGAAATCTGTCCTGATCTATTTAAGACCTGAAGGGTGCGGTTACTTCCGGTTGCATTTGTTGATATTGAAATTTGTCCAAGAACAGAGTCGTAATATGCAGTTGCCGGTATACCATTGTCTTTTAAAGAAGTATTCATTCTGTCAATAATTGCTGAAGTTGTAAACGATTTGTTAGTCTCTGCAACTCCATCAACCAGTTGTCCTGCATTGAATTGAATTGTAGCTGTAATGTTCTCTGGAGTAGTATCACCAGAATATCTTTCCCGCTGAAAAACTACATCGAATGCTGTTGCTGCCGGTGTCCAGTTTGCAAGAACCAACTGCTTGTTTCCCACGCCATCAGCCTTAGCTGGAGATCCGGCTATGACGCCAGAACCAATGAATCCACGTTCTGAACCGACAACACGGTACGAATTTGCGTGATCAGCATCACCACCGTCAAAAACTACTTTTATTGTTTCATCTTTGATCTCAGTTCCATCGACCTGAATTCCAGATGCAAAACCATCACCCGTGTTTCCCATGCTGTTCATGAGAGTTGTTGCTGTTGCCGGAAGTGGTGTTCCATCAGGATCGTAAGTAAAGTAAGGCTTTCCTACTGTTGCACCAATACCCATCGGTTCAACGGTTGTATCAATAACTTTGCCTTCGGCATCTGTGGTAATGCTTCCGTTTGCCACGTTTCCTTCAGTATCGTCAGTGGCACTCCAGACCCAATGCTGTGCATCGATTTTTTTGAATTTAACCTGGAGATTCTGAAATTCCCCGGTGGTATCTTTGAAAACCAACTTTTCCATGCCCATTTTTACATCGCGTTCAGCAGAAGAGCTGTCAAGATTTGAGGCATAAGAGATATTTGTGGTCTTATGAGCCATTTTTTTCAGATATTTGGTAAGATTCAAATCATAAGGATTTACAGCATTCTGTTTGATTGAGAGTTCACCTGTCGCCTGATCCTGAGTTGCAAGCCAACCCTGCATTTTAAAACCAGTATTACTTCCAACTAAATCATAGTTCGGGTTAACTGAAAGGTTTCCATCACGGGTATACGAGTAGGTGCCATATCCGTTTTTTATTACGAAAAAGCCGTTACCTTCAATAGCAAGGTCAGTACTTTTACCAGTTCCTTCAATTGCGCCCTGATCCATGAGGGTGTCGATTGCGCCAAGCCTTACTCCAAGTCCTATCTGTTGAGGATTCGTTCCACCGATATTTCCCATTGATTGCTGTGAATGTCTCACTGTCTGTGACATAAGATCCTGAAACAAAGCTCGACCTTTTTTAAATGCCAGTGTGTTAACGTTTGCTATATTGTTTCCAAGCACATCCATTCGAATCTGGTGCTGCTTAAGGCCTGAAACACCTGTGAAAAGAGATCTCATCATATTGATACCCTGTCCTTGCGGCATAGTCGCCTTCAGGCTTCCGGTTTATTCCCTTAAACCGTATGCCGGCTCAACCTGTCCAGGTCGAGCGGAAAACCCCCAGGGGGAAAAGCACATCATGTGTTTCCCCCTGAAAGCGTAACTTTTTTGGTTCAAAAAAGTTGCTCAAGGTGATCACCGTCTGTCGTTCGGGTGATCCAGGCTTCCCCTTTTCTATGGGTCCGGCCCTTAATATCGTCTGCCTCCGCTTTGAGAAACTATTGAACCTTAGTCTGCTCCTTATGGAATAACTTTTTAAAGAACTTTTCAGTTGTAAATCACTGGACTTTTTGTTTGCCTTATTCTCATATATTTCTTTTTAGTAATCGCCATCTGACATTTTTTTCAGTCACTCTTACTGGGTTTTAATACTTACACTGTCAATCTGAGTAATAATTTTGTCGTGCATCTCATCGGGTGTAATTGCTGTAATAAGTGTTCTGGATGGAACATTAACAAGAAAAGCACCACCTTTTGTCAGTATCAGCGACTCTTTTGCCCCCTTTGCCTGAAGTTCATTCACTGCATCATTTAATACTTTTTGAACATCACTGGAAAAATCCATGTTTCGTTCTGCGATTCGTTTGTCTGCATGAGCACTGATATTTAACCCGCTGCGATTTGAAACCAGAGATTTCTGCAGTATATTTCCGAAAATCTGTCCATTTAAAGCATTGACTGCACTCTTATTAGTTTTGTTTTCGCCCCGGGAAACAATACCCTGCCCGGAAATCTGGTTTATAAGCTGGCGTGTAATCATTCATTTTTTCCTGTAAATTATTCATAATCCGAAATATCTGTTTTTCTTGATCACCGTCCTTTCGTAAGTAAACTAAACTGTTTAATCAGCTCACCATAACAATTTCATCGAGTTTCAGATCTTGACCACCAACCTGGAATATCGCTTCGCCATCTTCGAACATCACCGAATCGACCTTGTTCGAAATCGGATCAGGACTTCCGGCCGGCTGTGCTACAACCGCTTTGCCCAGCAGAGACATCGCCTGAAGTTTATAGCTGGAAGCTGACTGATTAAGAAGTTTGGTCATATTTGTATTCAATTTGGCTGTCTGATCAAGCGAGGAGAGCTGTGCCATCTGTCCGACAAAATCCATATTATCCATCGGTTTCATCGGATCCTGATTCTGAAGTTGCTTTGTAAGCAATGTCAAAAAGGCATCCTGATCAAGCTCACGCTTAGGTGTTCCTTTGACTCCAGAAGTTCCCAGGGGTTTTACATCAGTAATCTCAAGTGCCATTTTTTACCTCCTAGATTTTTAAATCTATTCCTTTTTTAGTCTGACCCGTTTTCTCAAGCTCATTTTCCTGGCCACTTTCAAGTTCATCTGTTTTCAGTATATTTCTGGCCAATTTTGTTCCGCCGATACCGCTGAGCCTGGGTTCCTTATTCGGATTTTTCGAAAAACTTCCCTTATTTCGACCATCGGAAGGTTTTGCAAAAACATCCACCGATATATTGTTAAGATTAATACCCTGATCAGTCAGAGTGTTTTTAATCTGAGGAACCAACGCTTCCAGGTGCTCTTTAACCATGGCACTTTCTGCAACTATTCTTGCATTTACTATCCCATCTCTGGATGTAAGGTGTATATCAACTTTTCCAAGTATTTCGGGACGCAAATTAACGGTAAGAGTTTTCACATTTTGCAGATCCTGAACCATCTGAATTTTTTCAATCATCTGATTCATTATTGCTGACCTTACAGTATCTCCACCTTCAGAAGGCTTAGCACCTAAGGCATTCAGCGATGAAGTTTGAGAATTCATGTTTCCCTGACCGTTAGATGATTCATTTTGATTATTTGGACCGTTTTTCAAATCTGATGGCTTGCCTTCAAACTGAATCTTCGTGTTTTTCAGACTGTTTTCAATAGCGCTCTTTTCAGATTTTACCTGAGAGGAACTCTCTTTTTGAGTCAGTTCAGATGAAATTTCGCTTTCGGTATTTGCTAATTCGCCCTGAAATAAACCCAATGTAACGGAAGAAGTCTGATTCGCCTTCACCTGATCTGTATTTGCCGACAAATTAACCTGATTCAAATGCTCTGAACTAACCTTTTCCTGGTGTCTTTCACTTTTGCTTAACTTAGGCTGCTGGTTTCCTGATTCATCATTGAAAGTGACTTCTGAAGTTATTTTTTTGGAAGAACTTTCATCAGACGACTCTGAATTCACTTCTGATATTTGTTTTCCAGTTGCGTCAGTTTTAGCGTTTTCATCACGTTTATCATTACGATTATTTTCAGCCGAATTTAATTTCAATTCTGAAAGGTTAATTTTATCAGAGTTACTTTCAGCCGAATTCTCTTTCTGAAGGTTCTGCAGGTTCTTTTCTAAATCGCTCTGTGAATTTTCAGTCTTAGCTTTATTCTCAATACTGGTATCCGCTATTGAATCAAGTTCTTTGACAACCTTTTCATCTGAAGAGATGGTTCGATTTTTTGATACCATTTCAGATTCAGCAGAAACTTTTTTCAGACTTGCTTCAACATCAACTGAATCCTGTTGTTTGGTGTCAACCGAAACCACTTTTTTTTCTGAGCTTTCATCTGGCACTTTTGAGATTGCAGATTCAGTCAATTCAGCAGGAACTTTCTGAGTTTTAACCTCTTCAGAATCGGAACTTTTAACTTCCTTTACTGTTAATTCAGATTTAAAAAGCTTGCCGGAATTTGATTTTTCTGAATTTTCTGAAAGATTTTTCGCAACCGATTTAAGAGCATCAGAAACGGTTTTCTCAGTTTTTGCCACATTTTCATCAAGTGTCAATCTGGTAAGAATAGAGAGCTTTTCAGAATTATCAAGATTCATATCAGGAAGCATGGTCTTGATTTTTTCAAGTTCCAGTTTTAATTTTTCGTTATCTATATCAGTAATCAGCTTTTCATACAGATTTTCTGCACCGAAGTAATCTTCATCGGTATTTGAACTAATAACCTCATCTTTCAGTAACGAAAAAATAACTTTTTCATCTTCCGTCACAGTATCAGGAGACTCTTTTGCATTCTTGCTCTCAGGGTCTTCAAGGTTTTCATCAGATTGATTCTCAGATGAAGAGACGCTATTTCCAGAATTAATGGAACTTCCTGAAGAATTAAGCTCTTCTGAACTTTTGACTATTTTGTTCTCATCTGTCTGATTATTTTCTGATTCAGGAGATTTTTCTGCTTGTTTATTATCAGAAACTTTCTCCTGCAATTGAATATCTTTTCTGACACCTGATTTTTGTGCTGAATCTTTACTTTCTGCACTTTGAACGTCATCTTTTTTCAAGCTTTCAGTTTTATCATTATTTGAAAAAGCCTTTACCACCGAGCTTCTTGGACTGTTTTTACGAGAAGCATTGATCTGAGATGCAATTTTTTCCTTGAATGTCTTCAAATCAGAGTTCAATGAATCAGATTTTTTTTCTGAATACTGCTTCACTTCAGAAACAGGCCTCTGATTAGATATACTTTTCTGAAACAGTGAAATCTGTGCCGGCTGAATTGCGGAAAAACGCTGCATTGAAGCTACTTTTGCTTTGGTAGAATCGTCTGTGGTATTCTGTGCACTGATGAAAGTTTTGAAAAACGAGGCAAACGCACTTCCTGACTGCCCACTTGATGAATTGCCGGATAAACCCTTTGATTGTACTGCGAAAAAACCGGACAAATCATTTTGAATTTGACTATTTACCTGATTATTCAATGTTTTTTCACCTCCTTTCGAAATAAATCTTTTATCTCACGTTATTCATCGTCATAGAAAAGTTAAATATTTAGTTATTTTTTTAAAGTATTTTTGTAGACGTTTTTTTTTCTGTTGATTATAATAAGTGTATTCGGCATGAAAAGAGGTGAATTATGAAAAATGTGGCTGTATTGAATAAAATATGGGTTTTGATGCTTGTTCTGGTTTCTGTTTGTACAATTGCCCATTCTGCACCTCTGAACCTGTTCTATGAAAAAGCAATCTATGACTATTACGGAAATCAGATAGGATCGCAGAAATATCAGATTACATCAGTCAATGATCTCCCCGTGGGAAGTCCATGGAGAGATTATCTCAATCAACCGGTCGGCAACAAAACTCTTCTTGGTTACACCCTGGATGTATCTTCATCTCTGGCTCTGCCGTTAAATTTAACCATCAGTGATAAAAACTCGATTTCCACATCTTCAAAAAATACAAGTGGTTATAATATAACTTTGTACAAACACGTTACCCAATACACAACTCCCGAAAGTAAGAAATTCATTTTCCTTCACGAACTTGGCCATGTTGCCATGTTGAATGCTTACCCGAGTTCATATAATTTTTCCGGACTTGACTATGGTTCTGATAATGCCCATTACATGGATGAAATACTTCCCAATAACAAGACAGCCTGGGTAGAAGGTTGGGCTAATGCCTTTGCTGCCAACAAAAACAATGGAATGATATTCTCTCTTAACATAAATGATAATTCTGTTCTGAATTTCCTTCAGGCAAAATCTTTTGAAGAAATGTCCAGAAATGAGTTGTTCAATGCCAAGGTAATAAATGACCTTTTTCAGAATGGCGGCGATGGCAAGACAAAAGTATTTAACTCAATAACTTACTCAGGTCCTCATAACAGTCTGAAAGATTTCTGCAAAGGCTATCTTTCAATGTATCCCCAGGACCAGGTAAGACTTGCACAAATTCTTGACAGTAACAGCAAAGGGAAGATTTCACAATCTGAACTGCTCAATTATGTGAATAACGGATCAAATGTTGTTAATCAGGACATGTACAACTACATAAATTCACGTGCTAATTCAGGTGGCACAGGAAGCAACGGAAGCGTTTTTTCAGGCTCTTTCTGGACATCGATTAAGAGTTTCTTTTCAAGAGTCTTCAAAAATATCTTCTCATTTGACGAAGATTTTGCCGGTCTTTCCCCAAGTTCACAGCCGTCTGAAAGTACCACAGGCATGAACAGCACTCTTTCTGCCAACTATGCTGATGGCGATGGCGTAACAACAATTGCTCCTTCTGAAACTAAGTTTATGACTCTTGATGATTCAAAAAATAATCAGAGCCCTCTTTTAGATACGCCTGTAACCGGAGCAGGACAGGATATGATTTCAGCAGAAGAAGAATATTTCGAAGCATTCAAAGCATACAACAAAGCACTGGGTGAAAATTCGGTTGATTCGCCAGCAGTAAAGGCAGCACTTGACAGACTGAAAAAAGCCAAAGAAAGAAGCAAAACCGGCCGAAAAAGCATCAAGTAGCACTTTTGATAATAAAAACAGGGAACGATTAAAACTCGTTCCCTGTTTTTATTATAAGAACTTCTTTGCTTCTAATTAGATAAGAAGACAAATTGTCATGTTAACTTTATGTTGGACTGTCATCTCGAACGAATGTGAGGGTCTCATCACTGCGGGATTTCTCCTTTTCGTCGAAATGACATTGTTTAATGACCCCTTTATTATGCTAATGTCTTATCAGCACTTTATCTTCACTGGTAAGACATGGTTTACTGATGAAAGGAATGAGTACAACATTCCGGAAAGTATTGCAATTGCTCTTGCTGCTGTAAAAAATGGAATTGCTGGAATCAGATCTTGATTATTTTTGTTGTATGCATTAAAAAACATGTTATGACATGAAGCAAGCCATAAAGAAAATATTACTGCAGACGAATTTCTTTTTTTTATGGGCAGTACAAACAAAAATGGCAATAGTACAATAAGCAAGAACTGAATCTTCAGGGTTGCCGGAGTATAGCTTTCTTTTCCAGCCATTTTTGGGTGTTTTTCATATACTTTACTTCGCCAGTAGCCACGATTAAATTTCAGTCTGAAATAGTTCCAGAAACCTTCGCGGTGGCGATGAAAAACAACTGCGTCTCTTACAAATACAAATTTTCCGCCAGAATTTCCGGCAAGAGCCTTGATTCTGAAAGACAATTCAACGTCTTCATTATCTGCTTTTGGAAAAGAAGTATCGAAGCCGCCTGTTTCAATAAGGTGCTTTTTTCTGAATGCTCCTGAATAAGTATCTACGAAATCTACGCTGGAAGCAGCATCCAGCAAATCGAAACGTTCTTCGAATTCGACCTGGGAAAGTCTTGCCCAGGTGTCTGTCTGAGTTGTTTTATATGAACCTTTTACCCCTGACACAGCAGCATCAGAAAAAGGTACAAGCATTTTCTGAAGCCAGGAATCAATTGGAACACAATCAGAGTCTGTAAAAACTATGATTTCTCCTTCAGCAACCTTTATTCCGGCATTCCGTGCAACTGCCGGACCTGAATTTTCAGGAAGTCTTAGCCACGTTATCTTAAGATCCCCTTTTTCAAAGTTGTATCTGACGTTTGACAAATCTTCAACAGAGCAATCATCAACAACAATAACTTCGTGGGAAAAGGAAGTCTTCTGCTGACTCAATGCAATTAAACACTTTTCAAGAAGATCAGCCCTGTTATAGACAGGAATTACGACAGATGCATAGACATTTTTATTGTTCATCATCAGTCTTTCAACAGGTGTTTCAGAAATGTTCTGGCAGAAAGAATTGCCCTGTGACGCTCATCTGGCTTTGTTATAACTCTTTTGAGCATTTCAAAAAGATATGACTTTCTCAAATAAAACCTTCGTCTGGCAAAATTACAGAAACGAACAAGTTGTTCAGGAGAGAAATCATCTGTCTTAACAACACATCGGTGAAGTCCCTCGGGTGAAAGCCATTCACGGTAGGTTTTAACTGCAATCAGATCATTCTGTTTTGCATAATCATAAGCTCTAGTACCTGGGTAAACCATAAGCGGATAAAATTGTGCAGTGTCAAGCGGAAGTGAAAGGGCAAATTGCAGAGTCTTATGAAGAGTTAAGCGTGTTTCACCAGGCAACCCGGCTATAAAGCAGCCATGAACGTGAATTCCAGCGCTGCGCGAATCTTCGGCAAATTTTCTCATGCGTTCAAGGGAAATTCCCTTCCCGATTTTTTCAAGGATTTCCTGATTTCCGCTTTCAAAGCCGACACATAAAGCACGAAGATTCGATTTTTTCATAAGTTGAATTGTCTCTGATTCAACATCCGCTCTTGCATTCGCTGACCATGTAACTGGAAGATTGATCCTGGCAAGTTCACGGCAGAAATCTTCAACACGATTTCTATCAGCAGTAAAGGTATCATCTTCGATAAATATCCCTTTTACCTGTGGAAGATTTTCGGAAATCCAACAGAATTCGGAAATTACAGAAGAAACAGAGCGCTTTCGATATCTTCTTCCGGTCAGCGTCTGTGGAAAAACACAAAAAGAGCAGAAGTGCGGACAACCTCGTCCGGTGATGATTGCAACCATCGGATGATGTGCATTTGGATTAAAATATTCATCAATTGGAAGAAATTTTTTGTAAATTTCCGAAACAAAGGGGCGTTCATCTAAGTTTTCGAAATATCGACTGCGCGTAATAACCGGACGTTTTTTTGTTGAAACACCTTCAAGATTTTCAAAATCAGAACCTTTCCGAAGTGCATTAACAATTTCTTCCAGAGGAATCTCGTATTCACCTACTATGACAGCATCAAGCTCGGGAGCAAACTGAAAAGCTTCTTCGGGCAATGCTGAGACATGAGTTCCGGCTGCAACAACATACGGTGAAATTCTCTCATTCTTAATGCGTAAAGCAAAATTCAGGTCTGAAAGGACACTTGGTGTCGCTGCTTCAATAATTGTTAAATCAGGTGCGAATTCCCGAATTTTTTTAATAGTTTCCTCAAAAGACAAAGAAGATGCTGGCGAATCAATCAAAGTGTAATCACAACCGAGTCTCTGGGCGTGAGCTGCAGAATAGGCAAGCCACATTGGATAATACAATGTGCCACTTCTGGTCACGGCTGGGGATCGCTGCCCTCTTGAATACCTTGGAAGAAAGGGCGGGTTGACAAAAGCTATTCGGGGAGTATTCATGTATTTACCTTCCTGATGCCTTCTGAATTCTGTATTTTCTTCTAAACCATTTCCCGAGATTTTCTTTTATTAGCCAATATTGGCAGGAACCACAAATCCTTGTATTCGAATATTCTGAAAACAAATGGTTTCTTCTCAGATTATTGAATTCACGCCCGTTCCAGACTGAATAGAAATTACTATGTTCAAGGCTTCCAATTACTCCTGCACAGTTATAATCAATACAACAGGGAGAAACTGACAAATCTGCATTAATTATTCCGGTGTACCATAAAAGCGAACAGGGATACCTTTCAATACTGGAAGTATAGGTCCGTTGATCTTCAACTGAATTCATCCAGGTGTGGAAAGGGGTGATATCAACCGAATCAGCAATACCTGACCAGATTTGAGAAAAAACTTCTTTTTCAATTTCATGACCTTTTCTCTCAACCATTCTGGCTTTTATACGCGGACCTTTAAAGCCTGAAATATTCTTTATTCTGGCAGCCTCTTCAAGATTCTTTTTTACTGTATGGTAACAATCTCTGCCTTTTAATTCTGAATAGGACCTGGCATCAACCGCATCAACACTGATGATGATGTCATTCAATCCGGCTTTTGCCAGAGATGTGAAAAGATCGCCATTGAGAAGTGTACCATTCGAAATTATAGTAACATTGCGCGCGGAATTAAGAGATTTAAGACATTGAACCATCTCAACTATTTTCGGATGAAGCAATGGTTCGCCATCTTTCTGAAGAAATATTTTGTAGATAGGTCCATTGTCTGCTGCTTCCTGAGCTATTTTCTCGAAATCAATCCATTGAATATCTGCAAGTTTCCTTTTACTGATTTTTCTTGGACAGAATGTACAAGAGAGATTGCATCGATTAGTTGGTTCAATATTAAGAATTATCGGATATTTCAACGGCAAAATAGTTTTAAGAAATAATTCCCGTAATCCGAGGCTTCTTTTAAATTTATCGAGGTCAATATCAAATATCATTATTTTGTTTTTGGACGATTTTCAAGGTGCCCTTTGCCAAATCGTGATGTTACGGCATCAAACAGTGCTTTGAAGAGAGCTGGATAAGCCCAGATATTACGGACTTTAGAAAATATTCTGATCAATTTTAGAAGATGAAAAGCATAGAATTTCGGAAGGTCTGAAATTTTTCCATGTTTTGCCCAGAAAAGAATTTTATTCCGAGCTGTGTAATATATCATCATCGGACTATGCTGGCCGACGGCAAGAGATACCTTGTGGAACAATACACTTTCAGGAATCAGCCATATTTCATTCCCGGCCAATTTTAAACGATGGCATAAATCAATTTCATCGTGGTAAATAAAGAGCCTTTCATCAAAAAGACCGTGTTCCTGGATTGCAGAGCGCCTTAGCATGATTGAACAGCCATGAATATAATCAACCTGTCGTGGCTTTCTCAGTCCCGGATTCTTCTTCCCTCGCAAATTCGGAGGAAACCACATTAGATCTGAGTAAATCTTTCCACCTGCTGCCCAAATTATGTCAGAAGGTTCATGATAGTATATCAGAGGCCCGCATACAGCGGCTTCCGGACGGGAATCCATAAAACGTGTCAGGAGATTTATTGCATTTGGAGCTATTTCGATATCATTATTCAGAAAGATAATATATTCAATTTCCGGATTTTTCAGCAAAAGATCTGCACCACGATTGTTTGCAGCGCAGAATCCTATATTTTCAGGCAACCCCAGAATTTTCACCTGTGGAAAACGTTCTTTTACTGCATCAATTGTTCCATCAAAGCTGCCATTATCGACCAGTAGAATTTCAGGTACAGGAGAATGAAGTTTTGAAAGTGATTCAAGTCCGGCAAGCGTCATTTCCCGTTGATTCCAGGTAAGCATTACTGCCCCAACCCGTGCATGTTTTTCAGGCATGAATATTCGCTCCATTTGCCCACTATTTTTTTATAACAACAGGAGATAATTATATCACAAACCTTCGATTCTAAATCCTATATTATTAATATTTTACAAAAATTAAATTCAACTTATAATAAGCCTCTAATTGGGCTTTTCAATGGACTATCCTATTGAAAATAGTTGTGAAGTTGCCGAAAAAAAACGAAATATTTACTCATAAACCTTGACATAATAAGATTCTTGTGATAGATTAGACTTTCTAACGGTTAATATTCAGGGGGTAAGTACAATGTACGCAATCATAGAAGTATGCGGAAAACAGTTTTCCGTGGAAAAAGGTTCAAAAATTCGTTGTGAGAAAATGGAACGCGAAGCAAATGATCTTTTCAGCGTTGAGAAGGTTCTCCTTCTTAATGATGGACAGAAAGTTCAAATCGGACAGCCATACCTTTCAGGTGTAGATGTCAAAGCCAGGGTCGTATCACACGGTAGAGGTGCAAAACTTGTTGGTATGAAATACAAAAACAAGACCAATTACCGTCGGAAATATGGTCACAGGCAGGACTTTACTGCTATCCAGATCGAAGAGATCAAAGCTTAATTGGTCAGAGTTTGTTTTCCTGACCCCTCGGATAATTCTTTAAGATTTATTGTCGAGGGTCATTCGGGACATTCAGAAAAAGGAAGCGACCCTGTATGTGCAGGTGTATCGTCCCTTGTTCTGACTTTTCTCGGAGGTCTGGAAAAGGAGCTTCATGCCAAGATCACCGGTCATATCAGTGGCGGTGAGTGTAACGTTAACGTATTAGTCGAAAACAGGGAATCGAAACATTTAAAATTGATCTCAGATGTCTTCAGGTATGGTTTTGAAAGACTTGCCTGTGAGTATCCCGGTTTTCTTTCACTTGAAAAGTAATTTGGAGAAAGGGGTCTGATATGGCATCAAAAAAGAGTGCAGGTTCAGCAGTTAATGGTCGGGACAGTAATCCCAAGCACCTTGGCGTTAAAAGGTTTGATGGTCAGGTAGTTAAAGCTGGAAATGTCCTCGTAAGACAAAGAGGAACACCTATCAATCCGGGAAGAAATGTCGGAATTGGAAAAGATGATACTCTTTTCGCACTTGCAGCCGGAATGGTGAAGTTTGATCAGCGCAGAAACCGCAGATGGGTTGATATTGTTCCTATTACGGTAGCACAGTAAAAATACGCTGTTTGTTTTATCTATAAAAAGGGGGCAAATGCCCCCCTTTTTGTTTTGAAAGAAAAGATTTTTGTCCGCAGATTACGCAGATTGCGCAGATTTTCAAGATTCAAATTTGTGATTAGATGATTTATCTACTCAATAATCATTGGACAGAAAACCCTCACCATTGATTTCTTCAATGGTGAGGGTTTCTCTTTTTATAGATTATTAGATAGAATATTTTATGAAATTAGGGCAATGCATTAGGGCAATGCAGGTCCTGTAACTGCTAAGGCTGCTCTTTGGGGATTCAGGTATTTTGCTGCGGCTTCCTGAATTTGAGTTTTAGTAACTTTGCGGATATTTTCGGAAAAATTTCTGTCGAATTCGAATCCGGCGCCGATAAGTTCAAACCAGGCAAGGTATTGGGCCAGACCAGAAGTGCTTCCATGTGAAAGAAGAAACTGACCATTGATAAAGTTCTTTGCACGTTCAATTTCTTCATCTGAGATTTCGCCATTTTGAATAAACTTAATTTCATTCATTGCAGCTTCTACGACCTGATTTTCGGTCCTCGGATCAGTGCCAGCTATTATTGCAAATATTCCTTTGTCTATTCGAGTTGGAAAAACACAGGAAATGGAATATGCCAGTCCCTTTTTGTTTCTGACAACATCAAAGAGCCTTGATGACATTCCTGCACCTAGAATTGTGCTGAGAACCTTTAATTGCCAGTAATCAGGGTCTGAAAACCTTGCCCCATGCCAGCCAATTGCAAGAACAGTCTGCCCCCTGTCTTTTCTGTCGTAATATCTTTCAAATTTTTCACGAACTGGAAAATCCTGGGGAACTTTACATATAGAATCTTTTGATAACCGAGGGCTTCTTTTAAGCAGTCCAAAGAATTTGTCTGTAATATCAATTGCTGCGGAAGAAGAAATGTCTCCAGTTAAACCAATTACAGTGCTTGAAGGAGTGAAGTAGCTCCGATGAAAATTCTTGAGGCTTTCGACGTTGATATTTTCAACATCTGATGACTCTCCAAGCTGATAGTGAGAATACGGATGAACCCCATAAAGCGCTTTATTGAGAATTCTCCAGGTGTTTTCAAATGAATTGTCTGCAACGGACTTCAGCTGGGTTAGAATTTTAATCTTCTCTTTCCCGAAACATTCATCTGAAAATGAAGGATTTTGAATAATATCAAAAAACAATTCAAATGTGTCTGAAAACGAACTTTCAGGAACTGTACAGATAAATTTTACAAGGTCTGGTTCTACAACAGGTGAAAATCCTGCGCCAAGATTTTCCAGTTCCCAGAGTATTTTCTGACCATCTCTATTCTTAGTTCCTTTAACAAGCATTTCTGCTGTATAATTAGCTAATCCTGAAAAACCAGGAGCTTCATTGCGTGATCCAGCATCGACAGAAATACAAATTCCAACCAGCCCAGTACCTTTAACCTGACGATGTACAATTCTTGTACCATTTGAAAAATCATATTTCCCGACATTTTCCTTCAAACTGGAAGTTTTCATGGAAGAAGCCGGACTGACAAGACTTATCAGAGATTTTTCGGTGTTAATGTATTTACGTACAACTTCAAGAACAGATTCTGCTGATACTGCCCAGATTCTTTCAAGGTAATCAAATTCTCTTTCAAGAAAGTTCTTCACGCAGGCAGAACCAAGTGTTTCGGCTTTTCCTTCACAAGTTTCAATTGATTTCCAGTAAATTCCCGCAAGATATTCTTTTGCTTTATTTAATTCATCAATGTTTACTCCATCATTTAAAATGGTGGACAACTGTTTGTTAATACATTCTGAGACTGCTTTCTCATTTGCAGAGTCAAACTCTGTTTTCACAAGAAATAAACCGGCATCCAGCATTGAAATTTGTCCGGCTCCGACGCTTGTTACTATATTCCTGCGTTCCCTGAGTTCCATTGATAACCTGCTTGAACGCCCCTGCCCCATTATGACTCCGAAGAGATCAAGCATCAGACTTTCCTGCCAATTTGAAGCAGGAACTGTTGGAAAAGCCATCAGCATGTAATCTTTGTTGACATCCATCCGATTTCTTATGATTTCAGGAGTAAAACAACCTGAAAATTTTTGATCTGGCAATAAAAAACCCTGTCTGTTGAAATCGCTGTATAAGCCCCGTAGATATTCAATGATTCTTTTACTGTCAACATCGCCCGAAACAATTATATACATATTCGACGGGGTGTACCATTTTTGAAAAAAAGAAACGATATCGTCCCGTTTAATTCCGGAATCAATATTCACCCTTGTACCAAGAGTCCGTCTTGAATATGGATGACCCGGAAACGCTGAAGAAAAGAGAGTTTCAAAGATTCTACTACTGGGATTATCATCTGAGCGTTTTATTTCTTCAAGAATGACAGTTCTTTCTTCATCAATTGCTTTCTGGTCGAGGAGAGAATTCTTAAATACATCAGCATGAATTTCAATTGCCTTTTCAATGTGTCTGCTTTCGCAGGAAATATAATAATGAGTGAAATCGTTTGAAGTTCCAGCATTGGTGCGCCCGCCAAAACATTCAATTTCTCTGGCTATTTGTCCGGGTCCGCGAGATGTGGTACCTTTAAAAAGAATATGTTCAAGAAAATGTGCAATACCATTGTTCTTTTCGTCCTCGTTGCGACTGCCAACACGAAACCAGACATCTGAAACCGCAAGCGGATACACATGGTCTTCTTTGACAATAACAGTAATTCCATTGTCAAGTTTTTCTACAATGAGCGGTTTCCAATCATAATTTTTAATTCTACTGATTGCCATTTTAATTTTCTCCATTTTGTCGAACAAGTATCTTCTGAATAATTCGAGGTACATCAGTATACTCGGCATCTTGCCGCATTTATCTTAAATGTCTGGAATCCGCTTCTACTTTTTCATTACGTCTGTTGCTGAAAATATCCTATTTCTGTTTATGAAAAAGCAGCTTTCACTATTTTTCATTAAATCTCAATTTGCTGTTTAAAATTGAGATTTAATGAAAAATTTAGGTTTAATCTGAAACGGGGAAAAATGGGAAAGAAACTTCTTGTCCAAGTTTATGATTTATTCTGGAAAGAAGTTGCATTGGGTGACCCCAGATGATTTTAGGCCTTCCTTCAACAGAGATTTCTGAGTAGTACTCAAAGTCAAGCAGGCATAGCGATCGGTAATCCTCGTTTCCGTATACGAGGCTTCCCTTATGAAGGAAGAGAGATATTTTCGAAGGTGAAAGATTGAAAAAACTTTCAAAAGGATTTGAATCTGTATCTTCAAAAATCAGCAGGTCAGCATATTTTCCTTCGGAAAGAACTCCGCGCTCTGATTTTATTTTAAAAATATCTGCTGGAGAAGATGTTACCATCTGAATAACTGCCTGATCGGGGTTAGTTTTCAGATTCATGGAAGACAAAACTTCACGCGCCCGGCGAATATCGTCAAACAATCCACCAGAACCTTTTAAAGTACAATCTGTGCCTATGGAGCATCTGATGCCCATGTCCAGAATCTTTTCAACTGGTGTATCTTTTCCAAAAACTGTCGTGTTCGAAACAGGACACCATACAACCGAAGCGTTTTTTGAAGCAATCATCTCCAGGTCAGAAGATGAAAGTCCTACACCATTAACAAGTACGGTGTTATCTGCTAATACACCGACTCGGTGCAGAGTCTCGACTTCCTGAGAAACTTCCGAATCAAAACCCTCTTCAACGTGCAGTATAAATGGAAGCACTCCACGTGATCTTCTGAATTCTTCCTTTAAACCAGCTCCCCATTCAGGGGCTTTTGTAGAAGCTGAATGGGCGAGAAAGAAGTGGTTCAGCAATGAAATGAGAGATTTGTTGTAAAAAGTTGCAGCGATATCAGAAGGAAAATGATCAACAACCAGGCAGGTCGCATTGAAAACATTTTTGAACATTCCAAGCGCGTACATGTCTGCTGCCGAAAGTTTCTGTTTGAGTTTAAAGTTTTCTGTATCCTGATAAGCCTGCTCCCAGTCATACCAGTTATTGAATTTTAAATCAGCGAAGGGCGGCCAGTAGGTGTCATACAGGTGATCATGTGAGTTAATCAATGCAGGAAAAGCGATTTTGCCATCAAGGTCAACAACATGTTCAATTTTTGTTGATGGTTCTTCACCTTTTTTATAAATGGCTGAAATTTTTTCCCCGGTTACAAAAATACTCCCCTCAATAATGGAAAAGTCAGGAGATAGAATCCTGGCGTTTTTAAATAATTTTTCCATAGTAATCAATTCCTCATCATTTTAATTACTTTAAAGATTCTCATATTAGTATTTTTTAGATCTATATTTTTATATTTTTCTGGACATCAATAAGGTTCAATAAGAGTTTAGCATTGTCAGACGTTTCCAAATGACTTCAGGTCATCTTTGATTTCTTTATAAAACACTGGCCAGGTTTTTTCGCTGAATGCCATTTCAACAAAGTTTTCTCCGATCTTATTGAGCAACTGCATAAAACTAATTCTTTGAAAATCTGGTTCAAGAATTTTGACTTTCATAATGCTTTCATAAAAATAGTTGTTATCTTTAATTCCAATTGATTCAAGGAGATTTCCAAATGCACCAGATATTTCAGATTTTCCTGAATAAGTCTGGGGAAGAATCTGTGAACCAAGCAATGTTCCAATCATTTCACCACGAAGTTCGAGAGGAACAGCAAAAATCAGAAAGCCTGCATAACAAACATTAATATAAGGCACTTTCCGTCGAAAAAGTTTCTCTTCGATATTATGATATGTTTTTCTGCAACGTTCGCGCCCAACATCAGTGCCTCTGATTAATGAGCATGGACCGGAGAAATAGTCAGTTTTACAAACTACTTCTCCGGAATTTGATCTCAGAGAAAGAGGTATACCGGTAAAAATTTCAAGCTTTCGAAGTAATTCCGGGATGTGCCCTTTTGCAAAAGACACTTCAAGATTAACATTTGGAACAGCTATCTCAGAGGTCATTTGCTTGGTCCGGTTTTTGATCTTAAAAGACTTATTCCGAGCAAAAGTGAATTCAATTTTGTTTCATTGCTATCAGATCTTGAGGTAAGAACAACAGGACATTTTGCACCAAAAACGACACCGCCCATTTTTGCCCTGGCAAAATACTGAAGAGATTTATACAAAACATTCCCGGTTTCGATTCTGGGTGCGACCAGAATATCAGCATCGCCCTGAATGCTTCCGGTGAATTTTTTAATTTTTACTGATTCGGGGCTGATTGCAAGATCAAGTGACACGGGTCCGGAAATAACAGCGCCTTCAAAACTACTCATTTTCTCTGATACTGTTTTTGCTAAAACAGTACTTGATACTTTTTCAGATACTTTTTCATTTGCTGAAAGAAGTGCTACTTTCGGGGTTTTTCCGGTAAGATTTTTATATGCTTCAACAGCATTTGCGGCAATCTTTCCAAGAGCATCAGCATCTGGAGCAATATTGATTGCAGCATCAGTGAGAAGTTTCAAGCCGGGGTAGTTTCTCAGTTCAAAGAATGCGAGATGCGAAAGAAGAGGATTTCTCTTAATTCCAGTCTGCGAATTCAGAACTGCCTTTAATATTGTAGAAGTTGATACAAGTCCCTTCATCAGCAGATCAGCTTCATCATTTCTTACAAGTTCAACAGCCTTTTTACAAGCTTCCTCAGGTTCCATGGACGATATGATCTTTACACCGCTGCAATCAAGAATTTCCGAATAGAAATTCTTGAGTTCTACTGGATTTCCAATCAATATAGCTTCAATAATTTCGGCTTTAACGGCCTTAATTATAGCTGAAGCACATGCTTCGTCCTGTGCAACAGGTACAGCAAGCCTGACAACGCTTTTCCACTTTGATCGCTCTAACAGAGTATCGAAAAAATTTTCAGTCTCAATCATTTCTCTCTCCAGAAAAATATATCAAACGCCCAGAACATAAGAGGCAATAACCATTCTCTGTACTTCGCTGGTACCTTCATAAATTTCAGTAATTCTGGCATCGCGGTAATATCTCTCAACCGGATAGTCTTTAATGAAACCATATCCGCCATGAATCTGGATTGCCTGGTGGCAGACTTTTGTCGACATTTCTGAACCATACAGTTTTGCCATGGCAGCATCTTTTGCAAATCGCTTTTTATTATCTTTCAGCCATGCAGCTTTCCAGGTCAGTAATCTGGCAGTTTCAATCTCAGTTTTCATTTCTACAAGCTTGTGGGCAATTCCCTGAAAGTGGATAATTGAGCTGCCGAACTGTTTTCTTTCATGCGCGTATTTCAGTGAAGCCTGATAGGCTGCTTCAGCAATTCCAACTGCCTGAGCCCCAACGCCGATTCTTCCGCCGTCAAGAGTGTCCATTGCAATTCTGAAGCCTCTTCCCGGTGTTGAAAGAATATTTTCTTTGGGAATTCTGCAATTTTGAAATACCAATTCACAGGTATTTGAAGAACGTATTCCAAGCTTATTTTCCTTCACACCAACAGAAAAACCAGGTGAATCTTTATCGACAATAAAAGCCGTCAAACCGCGTATTCTGGCTTTTTTATTTGTAGATGCAATTACTACAGCAAAGTCAGCAACACCGCCATTAGAAATAAATATCTTGCTGCCATTTAATATCCAACTGTCACCGTCTGGAACTGCTATTGTTTCCTGGTTAGCTGAATCTGATCCGGCGTTTGGTTCTGTCAATGCAAAGCATCCAAGCTTTTTTCCGGAAGAAAGTGGTACAAGATACTTCTGTTTTATCTCTTCAGAGCCATAAGTTGCAATTGGATGAGCGACAAGAGAATTTGTCAGAGACATGGTAACACCATGCCCGGCGCAGGCCCGCGATATTTCCTCAATAATCAGACAATATGTAAGGGTATCTGCACCTGCACCGCCATATTCTACAGGGGCTGTAATCCCGAAATAACCTTGTTCAGACATCTTTCGGGCTATTTCCCATGAGAATTCCTGTTTTTCATCTAATTCAGCTGCATAAGGAGCAATGTGTTTAGCGGCAAATTCGCGTGCAGAGGCTCTTATAAGCTCCTGTTCCGGAGTAAGTTTAAATTCTATCACCTTGAGACTCCTTGCGAATTCTATTGATTTCTTTTGTAAATGATGGCACAACCTGGTTCAGATCACCAATTATTGCATAATCAGCTGCTTTTACCATTGGTGATTCCGGGTCTTTATTGATAGCAATAATGCAGTCTGCACCTGAAATACCAGCGAGATGCTGAATAGCACCGCTTATTCCGCAGGCGATATAAAGTTTCGGGCTGACAGATTTACCTGTCTGTCCAACCTGATGATCGTGGCTTATCCAGCCTGATTCAACTGCAGCTCTTGATGCTCCAACCTGGCCGCCAAGAGATGATGCAAGTTCTTCAATCATTCTGAATCCAGCAGGATTTCCAACACCTCTGCCACCGGCAACAATTATTGAAGCTTCAGAAATATCAATCTTTCTGCAAGTATCATTAACAACCTCAAGAATCAGCACATTCAAATCGACGGGTTTGAATGTCACAGGAAGTGTTCTGACAATTCCTTTTCTTGCCTGATCGAACTTAATTGATTTCATTACGCCCGGCCGAACGGTAGACATCTGAGGGCGATGATTAGGACATACTATTGTTGCCATGACATTCCCACCAAAAGCTGGTCTGGTCTGCATCAGCAACCCGGTATTGTCTTCTATTGCCAATGATGTACAGTCGGCGGTCAATCCAGTGCGAAGCCTGTTTGCAACACGCGGGGCCAAATCTCTTCCCTGCGGTGTGGCTCCGATGAGAAATATCTCCGGCTTTATATCTGCAAGTACAGAAACGCATGCTCTGGTATAGGGTGCTGTTCTGTAATCATTGAGTTCATCATGTTCTACAACGATAACTTCATCTGCACCATATCCAATCATTTTCAGGGGCATATCGGCAGCGCTGCCGCATGGAAGAACCGCTTTGAGCGGAACGCCAAGTTTGTCAGCCAGTGCCCTTCCACAACCGAGAAGTTCAAGCGTAACCTTTGCCAGGTCGTTGCCTTTTCTTTCTGCGAAAACAGCAATGCCCTTAAAATCCGATAGATCTCTTTTCTGAGTGCCATCTGAAACAGAAAGAATCGCTGCAAATTTACAACTGTCAACACAGCTTCCGCAATGCACACATTTTTCGTTGAGCGAAGCTTTGCGCTCTGTAAGATCTATTGCATCGTAGGGGCAAGCCTTTAGACAAAGCCCGCATCCTACACATTTTTCTCTGGAGATTTCGATTGCCATTATCTGCTCCCTAAAATAGACCCTTTTCTCTTAATTTTCCAATCACAGTATTAACACTGTCAGAAACGTCACCAGTTAATACAAGTCCTTCACCACGTGAAGGCGGCTGAAAAGTGCGTCTAACCTGAGTTGGTGAACCCTTAAGACCAATTGATTCAGCAGGTGCCTGAACATAAGAAGCATTCCAGACCTGAACAGTCTTGTGTCTATAAGCTGTTATGCAGCCTTTAAGGGTCGGAATACGCGGCGTATTTGATTCCTTGATGCACGTTAAAAGAGCGGGCAAAGGAGTTTCAAGAGTTTGAGTGCCGTCATCAAGCTGACGAAGTGCTCTCAGTTTTCCTTCAACAATTTCAACATCAAGAGCATAAGTAATCTGCGGAATTCCGAGAAATTCTGCCAATTGCGGTCCAACCTGTGCAGTGTCACCATCAATAGCCTGTCTGCCACAAATTATAAGATCATATTTTCCGAGTTTCCGAACTGCAAGCATAAGCGTGTATGCAGTTGCAAGAGTATCAGCACCTGCAAAAGCCCGGTCGGACAATAAAATCGCTTCATCGGCACCCATAGCCAGGACTTCGCGCAAAGCCACTTCGGCCTGCGGCGGACCCATTGAAATAACGGTCACTTTTCCTGAGCCGATGCGTTCACGCAGCTCTACAGCCATTTCAACTGCATGTCGATCTTCGGGGTTGACGATACTGGGGACGCCTTCTCTGATCAAAGTTCCTGTTTCCGGATCAATTCTGACATCATTTGTATCCGGAACCTGTTTAACGGTTACAATAATATTCATCTGTTCTACCTGGCGATAAAAATTTACAAATAATCGGTCAAAAAGTCTTTTAATCTTTCTGACGAGCCATAACTCATTCTCAGAAACCTGCTGTCCCTGAAAAGTTTTTCACTCAGCGAACCCTTTACATAGCCTGAACTTCCAAGAACCTGAAGTGCAAAATCAGTTACCATGCAGGCAGTTTCGGTTGAATAAATTTTTGCCATAGCGGAATTACGACCTGAAAAGATCTTTTCGGAAACTTCTTCAATAGCTTTCCAGACATGTAATCTGGAGGCATCAATTCTGGTGGCATGGTCAGAAAATCTCCACTGAAGGCCCTGAAATGAACCGATTGGCTTCCCAAACTGCTTCCGGGTTTTTGCATAATTTACAGCCTGGTTGAAAGACCCCTGGGCAATTCCGGTTGCAATGGCCGCAATACAGATTCTGAATTCTTTCATTAAACGATTAAAAACGTCAATTCCGCATCCCGTGGCACCAAAAATTGATGATTTTGAAACCTCTGCCTCGGAAAGATCTACTTCCGAAGCACACATTCCATTCATACCGAGAGTTGGAAGAGAAGGGCTGAATTTTACCTTATCGGTTGGCAATGCGAGAGCAAGCATAGATACTTCAGATCCCTGATCCGGCAAATCTTTCTTTGCGAGAACAAGCACCGATTTTGCAATACAGGCAAAATTTACAAAAGCCTTTTTTCCGGAAATTACGAATTTATCGGTTTTATCAAAATAGGAAGTGCTTATCAGTGATAAGTCGCTTCCAGCGTTATTTTCGGAAACCGCAAGCGAAACAATATTTTCAAAATTTGCTGCGTCAACTGCAAATTTTTCACGCTGAGAGTCATTCGAATATCTGAGGAAGCCTCTTATACCGAGTATCACCTGATTTGCAATCAAAAGTGCGGTAATTGGAGAAATCTGTCCTATTTCCTCAAGAAGCAGTGCGAGAGAAGTAAAGCCAAGTTCCTCTCCCCCGAGGTTTTTCGGAAGAAAATACTTTAGAAGACCGGCTTCCCTGAGCACCTGAAGCGAATCTGATGTTATTGCAGATTCAGTTTCTAACGAAGCAGTTATTCTGTTCAGACCATTTTTGGCAAAATCCTGCCAGCAGGCCAACAACTCTTTGTCTCTTTCATCAAATTCAAGATTCAAGATTTGTTTTCCTTTCAATGCAGAAGTTAATAAGATAAGTCAACTAAAAAAATCATAGTATCTTAGCACTATAAGACAGGCTGTGTCAAATTTTAATTATTCAATAACAATTCCCGAAAAACAAATACCAAAGCCCTGATTATTGAGAAGATTCAAAATCTGCGTAATCTGTATAATCTGCAGACAAAATCTTGTCTTGCTTTACCCATCTAAAAATGGGTTGGACAGTTTTTCTGTTTGTATAGTAGATTCGGGGCCATGGCCGGGAAATAATGTTTTGTCTCTTTCAGAATTAAGAATGTTTTTTTTGATAGCATTTACAAGCTGTTTGTGATTTCCTCCCGGAAAATCTGACCTGCCGATTCCTCCGGCAAATATTGTATCACCGCTCAGAATAAATTTTTCAAATACAAAAATCATCCCACCGGGTGTGTGACCCGGAACAAGAACTGCCTCAAATTCGTTTTTTCCGACTGAAAATTTATCTCCAGATTTCAGTAACTTCTCAGCTGGAGAAAAAATTGCTTCCTGTCCGATAAAAAATGACAGATTCAAAGTGGCATCTTCCAGCATTTTTGAATCTTCAGCAGATATATGTACATTCAAATTGAAATTTTTTCTGAATGTGTCAATATCAACAATATGGTCGCAGTGACCGTGAGTGAGAAAAATTCCCTTAAGGTTAACCTGCCTGCTTGAAATCTCGCCGAGAAGGGAATCAGAATACCATGCCGGATCAACGATAATTGCGTCTTTTGTGTCATTGTCATACACAAGATAAGTGTTTACATCAAGCGGACCAAGAACATATCTTAAACAATGCAAGCTATCAAAAGTAAATTCTTTAAAAGTTTTCATAATTTTCTTTATTTTTCTTATTGTTTCATATTTGCCCGAATAATTCGGTGTTCTTAATATCCATTATTTCTTAATTTTCAAGAAATCTGGTATAAATATCAGACTTCAAAACTCCAATGTAAGGCAGATTCCGATAAAGATCCCTGAAATCAAGTCCATAGCCAACAACAAACTCACTTGGCAATTCGAAACCGAAATAATCAATTTTAACCTCAGTTTTATGGCATTGAGGCTTGCTGCAAAGGGAACAGATTTTTAATGATTTGGGTTTTCTGGCTGTCAATAAAGAAGCTAGATAGCTTACTGTCAAGCCAGTATCAATAATATCTTCAACGATTAGAACGTTTTTTCCTTCAATGCTTTCGTTCAAATCCTTGATTATTCTTACAATTCCGGAACTTGTGGTGGCGTTGCCATAAGAACTTATCGACATGAATTCGAATTTCAGCGGAAGGTTAATTTCCCTGCACAGATCTGCCCCGAAGATGAAAGCTCCCTTTAAAATACACACTACTACAAGTTCTTCACCGGAATAGTCGAAAGTAATCTGTTCACCGATTGATTTAATACGTTCTTTTATCTGGTCATTGGAAATTAATATTCTGGAAATATCATTATGCATATTTTCAAATCCTGTTCAAGGACTTTGCCCAAGAGATTGTTTCTTTCAAACCTTCTTCGAGGCTTTTTTTCGGCTCCCATCCAAGAATTGTTTTTGCCCTGGTAATATCGGGGCGCCTTCTCTTCGGGTCATCTGCCGGAAGCGGCTGGAAATTGATTTCTGATTTAATCTGTGCGATTTCGGAAATTCTCCGGGCAAACTCAAGGATCGTGATTTCCTGTGGATTACCAATGTTAACGGGAAGATTATCACCTTTTTCCATAAGAGCAATAAGGCCATCAACCATATCAGAAACGTAACAGAAAGACCTGGTTTGCGAACCATCACCGAACACAGTCAATTTTTCATTTCGAAGCATTTGAGAAACAAACGCCGGCACCACCCGACCATCATTCAGGCGCATCCTTGGACCATAGGTGTTAAATATTCGTGCTATTCTCGTATCAACACCGTGACACCTGTGATATGCCATCATCAGGGCTTCAGCAAATCTTTTTGATTCATCATAACAGCTTCTTTCGCCAACCGGGTTTACATGCCCCCAGTAAGTTTCTTTCTGTGGATGCTCTTCTGGGTCGCCGTAGACTTCTGAGGTTGAAGATATTAAAATCCGGGCTTTGTGAAATTTTGCAATTCCAAGAGCGTTATGTGTTCCGAGCCCTCCAACTTTAAGAGTCGGAATCGGATGCTTCTGATAATCTATTGGGCTGGCGGGTGATGCCAGATGAAAGATCCGATCTATTTTTTCTCCGAAATACACAGGCTTGGAGATGTCATGTTCGATAATCGCAACGTCGTCTTTGCCAATGTGCTTCTCAAGATTTTCGCGACGACCAGTAATAAAATTATCAACTACAAGAACTTTATGCCCCATACTTACAAGTTTATCTGTAAGATGTGAGCCGATGAAGCCTGCTCCGCCTGTTACAAGAATTCTCATTTTTCCCTCCGGGTGACTGTAATTCCCAATTCTATCAAATTTTCATCAAAAAAAAAAGAATTTTGAAACCTATTATAGAAAAGTCGGTAAGATATGTTAAAATTGAAGGCAATAATGATTCAGGAGGGGAAAATGAGTAAAGGCATATTTGTCTGGATAATATTTTTAATGGTTTACGGATGCGTTTTTATGCTGCACGCATTTTCTGAAGAAAAACTGGACATGGATTCCACGCTAAACTCTCATGACCTTGGAGTTTCAACTGATGCCAAGCCCTCTGGAGCTTCTTCTCAAATATCTCGTGGAAATGGCATGGGAGACGGCGGTCGGGTAATAGCTGGAAAAGTCAGAGTCCCAACATCACTGAACATTCGAAAAAGCGCCTGGGGCGAAATAATAGGTTCTTTTCAGGAAAGCGACACTGTGAATATTATCGGAACGTACGATGACTGGTATCAGATAGAATATGACGGTGGAGTAGCATTAATTCATCAAAATTACGTAGAAACACCAGATAAACCAGCAGGCAGAGTTCCGGTTCGAAGGAAAAACTCTTCCGGTGGATATGATACAGTATCAGAAGAAACACCTGCTTCTCCAGCGGGAAATTCATCGGGAAGATTTGGTGCCCCACCCTGCACACCCATGCCTTCAAGTACATCCTCTGAATTTGGACCAAGAGCTCTTTTCGGACACAGCTTTCACAATGGAATTGATCTTCCGGTACCTAATGGAACAAGGTTGAATGCCCTTGGCGATGGGACTGTTATAGATTCAGGTTTCGAATCAGGCGGCGGAAATTTTGTTCGCATCAGATATGACAATGGTTACGAACAATTCTGCTGTCATCTTCAGAGAAGTCTTGTTTCCCCGCCAAGAAGAGTTTCAATGGGCGAACAGATTGCAGCCTCTGACAACACTGGCGAATGGACAACTGGCGCGCATTTGCACATGGGCATGAAGAAAAATGGTGCTAATGTTGATCCAAGAAGTGTATCTGGTTTGCCACTTCCAGGAAAATAATTATGTCCATATCATCTATTGAAATACAACTAAAATATTATATCCATCTGGAGGGAATATGTTTAATTCCGGTTCTCAACGCATATCAGTTTCCGTAATGTTTCTTCTCTGTCTTTTTAATTGTGGTTTTGCTTCAGCAGATGACAAAATATCAGTTACCATGACAAATCAGCAGAGATACATTGCTCCTCTTGCTTCCTCAGCTCAGGTTCCGGAATTGCTAATGAAAATTCCTTTCGGAGAAGGCGAATCAGAAGTATGTGGATACATACAGGACGTTGACCGCATAACAAACGGAATTCCCTACTCATTTATGGTTCTTGAAAATGAATCTGCCTGGATACTGGATTCAATTGCCGGAAAGCTTAAACTTTTTTCTAAAAATGGTTCACTTGTTTCAAAAATTCAACTTGCAACAGCAACAGATGAAAAGATAACTCTGATTGCAGATTTTGCCCAGGCTCCACAAAACGGTTTTTACGTATATTCAGCCTTCGATGGCTTGGTAAAGCGTATTTCAAACGCTGGAGAGACTATTGTGGAAATAGAGGGATTAAATGATTCGCTTTGCATTGGAAGAGACAAAAGAGGAAACGTTCTAGTAAAAAACCTCATAAAAGGTGGGCTTTTCCGATTTAATCCGTCGGGTGAAATAATTGATCTGTATCAGGGTCAGAAAGACCTTTCCGTTTACTCTGACATCAATGGGCTACCTTATGGAATAAGAGGAGAAAACGATACCAGCGCATCTCTGTTTAAGTCCAGCTGTGCATCACCGGCTGCAGAAATTCAGATTGCATCATTCAGCATTGGTACTTCAACAGCAAAAGATGTACACATTGTGAACAGAAAAATACTTGGAACAGACGCACTATGGAACATATATGTTGAAATTACCGCATGCGATAACGATGGTATTATTCATTTCAACAAATTTTTCAAAGTATCCCCTGAAGGAAAAATTCTCTCATCAATAGACTTTATTAACCCAAAAACAGTTATTTCACCAGATTTACCAAGACACAGAGTCGTTTCACCACAGGGAAAGATAATTGCATTTGAAGTTACTGAAAAATATTATAGCCTTGTATATTACAGATTCTAACTAAGAATTAATATTGATTTCTTGCGAAAGAGTCAGGAAACAAGCTCATTTTCACAAAAATGGAATGTGAAGTATTTGGGAGAGATATCCGCAGGGTCAAATATAATGCTTTTTCAAGAAGAAGACACGAAATTTCTCCCTTAGGTCGAAATGACAGCAAAAACAAAACTTTTTGAGTGAAATAGCTTGAGAAAGTTTTGTAACTTACTTAAGAATGCGAGGCAGGTAATGAAAAAATCACCTTTTTATTCACTTTTTGTATTTCTTTTTGTTTCTCAAATAGCATTCTGCAGAACTTCACCAGTATCTGAAAACAATGTAAGCGTCTCAATAAAGGTCGGAAATGCTTCCGTTTCAACCATAATCCAAACAAATCCAGTAAACAATTCTTCAGTAACAATAACCATAACACTGCCTCCGATATCTCCCCCAGTAACTGCTGTTATTCCATTAACATCTTCGGCCCCTGTTAGTATTTCCTCATCGACAATTCAGGCGCCGGTTAATCCAATTCAAAGTCCAGTCAGTTCAGGTCGAACATACACTGTTCAACCCGGGGACACCCTCTGGAAAATCGCCAAGAGTGTTCTTGGCTCTGGAAGCAGATACCCCGAGCTTGTACAACTCAACAAGAGTAAGTATCCATCTTTGTCCAATAATCCGAATCTGATATACCCTGGCTGGATTCTTGATCTTCCGGAAAACGCAAGTACAAATCCATCTTCAGACTTAACCGGCAATAATAATCCCGCACCAGCTCAGATTATTCAAGGTATGGTTGAAGTTAACACATATCTCAATGTTCGAAAAACTGCATGGGGTGAAATCAGCGGAAAACTTGAAAACGGGGCAAAGGTTGAAATTGTCGCCACAGAAGGCGAATGGTATAAAATCAAATTTAACGATGGATTTGCGTATGTTCACAAGAACTATGTTACCACTCCGAACACTCCGGCCACCAGAAGCCCGGTTCGCAATCCCAACTCTTCACCAGCTTCCAATGCCAACCCGGTAACTGCCGGCAGAGGAAGATTTGGAGCTGCTCCTTGTACGCCAATGCCGTCAAGAGTATCATCAGAGTTTGGTCCTAGAGATCTTTTCGGACACGACTACCATTACGGAATAGATCTTCCAATAAATTCAGGTACAAGACTTAACGCTCTTGGAGACGGTGTTGTTTCGGATGTCGGCTACGAAAGCGGAGGTGGAAGATTCATTAAAGTAAGATACGACAATGGTCTGGAATCAGTATATTGTCATCTTCAATCTACTTCGGCAAGGGAAGGTCAGAGAGTTAATATGGGTCAGGAAATCGCGAAATCAGACAATACTGGTCAATGGACTACCGGTCCGCATCTTCACATGGGCATCAAAAGAAACGGAAGTTACATCAACCCACGCAGCGCAGGCACAATTCCGCTACCTCCGAGATAATGCATCAACAACTCAATAAATCGTGACATTTTCCCTCTCTCTGTGGTTAACAAGGGAGAGGGAAAATGCTTTTAACACTTATTTATTTGACACCTTTGCTAATTCGATTGCTTTATTGAAAAGTGCTTTATACGATTCAAGTTCTGATGAAGCGATTGCTTCGAATCTTGATACGAGTATTGGTTGAGTGTTGGATGCCCTTACCAGCCCCCAGCCTTTTTCAAATTCTGCTCTGACACCATCGATACAGTTTATACTTTTTATTACTGGTGTCAGCCGTTGTTTCAAGTGATTTGACATATATTCTGAAACTTTGCTGACAATCTCAAATTTTTTTGTATCATCACAGTCAATTCTGATTTCTGGAGTAGCAATCACATCCGGAAGACCGTACAGAAGTTCAGAAAGCCCTTTTCCTTTATTTGCCTTGTGATCTGAAAGAATTCTCAAAACTTCAAGCGCTGCATGAACCGCATCATCATAGCCGAAATAATCTTCTGCAAAAAAGAGGTGTCCGCTCATTTCGCCAGCCAGTAAAGCTTTTTCCTCTTTCATTTTATTCTTGATCAATGAATGTCCTGTCTTCCACATCATAGCTTTTCCGCCTGATGAGTTTATTGCATCGTACATTCTCTGACTGCATTTTACTTCGCCAATAATAGAGGCACCGGGATGCCTTTTCAATATGTCTTTTGCAAGAACAACCATAATTTCATCGCCCCAAAGAATTCTGCCATTTTCATCGACAACGCCAAGTCGGTCGGCATCTCCATCGAAGGCTATTCCAAGATCTGCTTTCTCGCTTCTGACACGTTCGATAAGTGCCTGGAGATTTTCAGGAATGGTTGGATCCGGATGATGATTTGGAAAATTTCCATCAAGAGTACAGAAAAGTTCAGTGACACGGCACCCGAGATCTCTTAAAAGCGGAGGAACAACTGTCGATGCTGTACCATTTCCCGAATCTACTACTACTGAAAGGTTCTGATTACCTTGTTTCAGGTTACTGTGACGTTTCTTCTGATATTCATTGTATGCGGAAATTATATCGAACTTTTCAAGTTTTCCGTTGCCACTTATGTAATCTTCTTTTTCAATTCTTTCACGAATTTCCTGAATCTGTTTTCCAAAAAGAGTTGTTTTACTGTGACAAAGTTTAAAACCATTGAACTCAGCCGGATTATGGCTTCCGGTTATCATTACAGCTCCATCAACAGGAAGATGAAACAATGAAAAATATACAAGAGGTGTTGGACAAATTCCAAGATCTATTACTTCTACACCGCTTTCAATAAAAGCATTGCTGATATGATTGAAAAGATCGGGGCTTGAAAGTCTTACATCTCTACCAATAGCCATTTTCGGATATTTATTACCTTTTTTTTCAAAAACATACTTTGCAAATGCTTTTCCGATAGCAAAAACCAGATCGCCGGGCAAATCCTTTTTTACAACACCTCTGATATCATATTCTTTAAAAACAAGCGGATTAGAGATTTTCACAATTTGGTCTCCTGTGGATGAATTTAACGGTGACAATTTTCGCATAATAACTGATAATTGTCAAAATATCATGACTGCAGTATTATTGATAAATTATTTAATTATTGTTTGTCAGAGCCTCTTTTCAGGAATGAAAATGCAGAAAACATCAGAAGAAATAAAGATATAAGAATTTTTAAATATCCAGTGCGAATATTATCTGGAGGAAGCCAGTCATGAAAAACAGACTCTGAAGAATCTTCTGGTGCTTTAAGATACATAACTCTTGGCACCAAAAGAAGGTTAGATTGAGGTGCCGATATGCTGTCTCCATCTATCGTAAAAGCATATCTCAAACCTGATAGCTTTACTGCATCAACAGATGCTTCATTATATTCACCATACGGATATGCATACCAGCTTCGAAAAGAAGTAGACGCTAATTCACTCAGAAATTTTGACGCATACTTTAAGTCAGAAACCAGTTTCATCTTTTCCAACTTCTGCGGTGAATCATGTGATTTTCCGTGGAGAAAAATATGAAAACCTGATGAGTTCAGTTCAAGAATATCTTCCGTTGAAACATAACCGGGCTTTCCAATAAAATCTGTGATTAGAAAAATTCCCGAGAAAATCTGCTTTTCTGAATATAACATTTTCATTGCATGATAAGATGACTTTAAACCATCATCAAATGTGATGAAAATGAATCTCCCCTTGCGATCTTCTCCAGAAAGCCATTTTTCGACCAAATCGGGCGAAATATGCCTGTATCCTGAATTTTCGAATTTATCAACACAATCTTTCAACTTTAAATATGAAATTTCCCATGGAAGCTGCGGATTATCGGTAACACCGTGAAATGTTAATATGAGCAGAGTATTTTCTGAAAAGTCAGAATATGCCCAAAAAGCACTAAGCAAAGCCAGAATCAATGGGAAAATTACTTTTATCACTTAAAAAGGCTCTGGTTTAGATTTTATTTGAAGTGAAATCTTATTTATATAAATCAAGCTTTTATCATAGTTACGAAAAAAGTTTCTTAACATAAATGATTTATCGGGATACACATAATCATTAAAAACCTGCTCTCCAGATGAATAAACAGATATTTTTCGGGAAATGTCAAACTGGTCAGGATGTACAAATATGCTGAGAGAAGCAACACCTGAAGATTTCAGTTCAATCTTGTTACCAATGCATTCGGCATGTACTATACCAGATGGAGAATCATACTGGAAAACATATTTCCATACAGGCTGGGGAAACCTGGACAGAATTTTTTCTGATTTTCCATCTCTGAGAATATCAAGCTGAATGTCCCTTCCTCTGCGGAGTTTTGAAATAATTTCGTCAAACACCTGTTTGGATGTAATTTGTACTTCATCAATTTTCTGAATAATATCTCCGCTTCTCAAGCCTAGTGCTGATGGTATTGTATCAATAAATATGCGCTTTATTGAAGCTCCGCCTTTTGAAAAATCAGATTCTATTATCCAGCGCATTTCAACTTTTTCATCTGGAAGAATTGCATTATTTTCTTTATGCCAATCTTTCCTCTGAAAAGGGTCCAGAGATTCAATTTTCAACCATAAGAATTTTCCGTAATCAAGATCGGAAGTTTCGAAATTTATCCTTGAGGGAAAATTATTTCTCACATTCGATTCAAGAAAATCAATAATTTTCAGGCTTTCCTGCAGCAGAAAATTAGTATCATGACCGCCGGGTAATTCCCGGAATAATATGTCAGCTCCGCATTTCTTTGCAACTTCAAGAATTTTTATCATCCTGGAAGATGGATAAAAATTATCATCTGTTGTATTTATTACAAAAGATGGTATATTCGAAAGATTTGTAAGATATGTTGGAAGCCCACCTTCGATGTTTCCAAGTCCGGGATGGCCGATCAGGGAAAAACATGCGGCATAATCCTGCGGTTTCAACATTGCCTGAATGAAGGTGCCAGAACCTCCGTCTGATACTCCTCCAAGCCAGACACGTTTATCATCAATATTAAAATCCTTCTTCAAAATTTTGATTTGCCTCGAAATGTTCTCCATTCCGCGTTTGTCCCACCACGTAGCACCATCCTGTGCAAATGGGTAAAGAAAAAAACATTTCTTTTCTTTCGCGTGTTTCCAGAAAACATTCTCTTCAGCCTCTTCCATCAAATGCTCACCATTTTTTTCTTCCCATGAAACTCCGCCATGCAGAAAAATAATCAATGGAAAGCTTTCTGTACCATTAATGCTTGGAATTCCGACAATGAATGGTCTTTCAATGTTGTCAGAACATTTCAGTTTGCGAATTTCAAGATTAGGTGCTTTATTAAGATATTTTTCCGGAATATTAACTGGCCTGGACAAAAAAGAGTACAACTGAGAAAATTCAATATTCGTAAAATCACATCCGGAAAGCAGCAACTCGAATTTTTCCTGGTCATCACCAGATTGAATGAAAAGTTGTTCAATAATGTCCATATTCACGAGATTTTCTTTACTTTCTCTTTTAAAACTTTCAACAGAATTATCTGTCTTTCCAGGGGAATTTTCTTTCGCTACAATGGTTTCAGCTTGAATTATATAAGGAAATACCAGAAGAAATATGGCAAAAATAGCTGATATCAATAAGTGTCTTAATTTTTTCAAATTTCTCTCCCTGAATAATAATCATCATTTATCACGGCAAAATTCATTCGGGCTAATTATAATCAAATCTCTCAATATTTGAAAAGTAAAAAATATTGTGCTAGATTTAACTATATATCAGAAGGCTGTTGAATTTCCATTAAGCATAGTTTTAATGAATAATTATCGGAGTAATGTATAAATGAAAATATCCAGAATTAAGGGAAAAATATTAGAAATCCGGGAAACAATTGCCATTGTACAACCAGAAGACAATTCTGGTATGATTGAAATTCCTTTGAACAGAATAAAGAATGCTCAGGTCGGCGTGTCTGTTTCCGTAATAATACCTTCTGAAGCACCTGCAATTAAAGAATCACCCAAAAAGGCAATCGCCGGGAAAAAGATTTCCCAAAAGAAAGACAAACCGCTGAATTTTTCATTTCTTGTCAGGGCAATTGTAAAAGCAAAAAAGTTGATTTCCAACCGACTAAAAGAAATTGAAGAAAATGGCCAGAGTCAATTTGAATGCGACTCTGTTCAATATCTGAAAAAGAAACTGAACACTCTATCAGAAACATTAAACATATTTGCAGAAGATGTGAACTCTTAATACGGAATATATTGGAGTAAATAATGATTGCAAGCAGAATAAATACAGAAAAGATACAACTATTTCTCTTTGACTATGGCAACGTTATTTCAAGATTTGATAACAGCGTGGTTTTTAATCGAATCATAGGCGAAGATCAAAGTAAGTGGAAGGAATTCAGCGAAATTTTTTTTCATCCTGGAGGACTTTCGAACCAGTTTGAATCAGGTAAAATTGGCGGAGATGATCTGTTAACAGAAATAGAAAAAATTCTCGGGAAAAGATTCGAGCGAAAATGGTTAAAATGGGCGTTTTGTGATTATTTCACCCCAATAACTGAAACCACATCTCTTATCCGATCTCTGAAAGAAAAGAAATTTCATGTCGGACTTCTTTCAAATACGAACATTCTACATTACGAGTCAGAGATTTCAGTTAATACCATTTTTCCCTTATTTGATCAGGTAACTCTGTCTTTTGAAATCGGCTATCGCAAACCGCAGCGCGAAATTTTTCTTGATGCAATAAACAAATTTGGCGGAAGTCCAGAACAGATTCTCTATCTTGATGATATTTTTGAATATGTGAATGCCGCATCTGAGCTTGGAATACAAACACTTCACTGCGATAATACTGAAAAGCAGATATGTAATCTTAAACAACTTCTACAAAAGAATGGAAAACTGTAGATGCCTGCCAGGCATTTAAAATAATGGCGAACGCTTGATTAACCAAGCGCTCGCCGATAAACAATCAATGTTGCAGACTGTTAAACTTTCTAGCTGAATTAATCTGTTTGAATACTTCCGAAACAGCTTCATCATTAAAATACAAGTTTTTTAATACTGCAAATTCGCTATCATCTATTAGTCTGATTCTCTCAATCAGGTAATTTGCCATTGGCCCGGCGAGTGGTGAAACTCTTGAATCTTTATTAAGCCAAGACTCAATTTCAAGCGACATTTTATATCCCTGCACGACATTTTCAACCGGCGTCTGTGGTAGAATTTTTTCAATACAGGCAAAAGCATCAATTCTTCCTGAACCAAATTTAATGTCCTTTCCCTTCTCACCAATATCTATTACCGTTGATTCAACAATTTCACGGATTTCTGAAATAGTAAGTGCCGGGTTAACCTGAAGCATCATTGCGACAAGTCCGGATACGTGAGGACACGCCATTGATGTTCCGCTTTTATATGAGTATTTGCCATTCATATCGCAGGAATAGATTTCACTTCCTGGCGCGGTAACGTCTGGCTTTGTATAAGTTACACCTTCCCATGTTGACGGGCCAATACTGCTGAAGCGGGAAAGAGTATCTTTGTCAGTTGTGGAACCTATGGCCCATGTATTTGGAAATGCACCAGGAACTCCGACTTTACCTTTTGGTCCTGAGTTTCCAGCTGAGAACACCGGTAACATTCCGAGTGCAACCCAACTCTGGACTGCATCGTAAAAGAGCTTCTTGTTGGGAGTATCGCCACCCCATGAATTACTTACCAGACGCGGAAAATCATTTGTTTCAGGATTTTCATCCGGATCCATTACCCATTGCATGGCTTTAAGAATACCTTCTTCTGTTCCTCCGCCGAAGTTATCAAATATCCTGGCAGAAACAAGCCTTGCACCAGGTGCCACACCAACGCCTTCAGATCCGCATATTGTTCCGGCCGTATGGCTTCCATGGCCGTTTTCATCTATGGGCTCAGTTGAAGAAGAAATGAAATCTTTAAATTTCAGAATCTTTCCGGCAAGTGCAGGATGTTTTCCATCGACTCCAGTATCAAGATGCCCAACAACAACTCCGCTGCCATCAACACTGAATTTTTGCCAAACCTCATTAGCACGGACCTTTGCCACTCCCCACTGGACTTCTCTTATAGATTTTTTTGTAACAGGTTCATCAGAGATCCATTTTCTGTATTCCACAGGAAAAACAGATTCAACATTTTCCATTGAAGAAATACGCTTGATTTCATCAGGATTCGAAGTAATTGCTATTGCATTCGATATCCAGAGAGGTGATGTGTTTCTGAATAAATCACGATTTCCTGTTTTTTCAATGTTTTCTGCCAATTCACTCTGCAGATAACTGATAATCTGTGATGGTTTTCCGAATTTCACTTTTGAAATTGTACTCTTAGCTCGGAACTTTACAATCCAGCGATTCGAAACACTGTCAGAACCCCAACTGACAGAAGAAATAAAAGCCACGGCTGTTAAAACCAAAGCAAAACGACCAAAACTTCGCATAAGAACCTTTCCTCCAGATTTTTTTCGCAGAAGTATTGCCATGAAAACTTGACACTTTTTCCGCACACTGAATTACCAATACGTTTGTTTTCAATGTTTTATTACATACTTTTTTCATTCATTCAATTTCATGTAATACTCACCGCTGAAAACCTGAAATGATGATGTTTTGAAGCAGCATATAAAATTATTTTGTCTCTTAATACTACAAATCTTAATAAAGGAGCCATTTATGTATGTCATTTCGACCGAAGGGAGAAATCTCGCACTTTCAGAAATCTCTCACATTCGTTCGAGTTGACAGCTCACCCAAAAGTTAACACGCAAATTTGCCCCCTTAGGAGTCGTTAAGAAACAACATGATTATTTCGAGGGTACCGAACTATCAGCGTTACTTCTCTCTGTAATTGAGGGTACGTTAATGATTATTTTCAAATAAAATCCTGAAATGATCAGTTTATTCTTTAACGCCCCCTTATTTAAGATTTTGCGTATTTAGAAAAGCTCTGGGGAAATTGTACACATATTATCAATTGAAAAACAGAGCCTTATATGTATTGAAAAATATGCGGGAATAATGTAGGATATTCATAAATTCAGACAATGTTTTTTAAGTGACAGGAAATATTCTTTCTATGAAGATTTTACTTATTCTTCCACACGGTCCGATTCATCGTGCGGGCGCGGGAACATACGCCAGATCACTCAGATATGCACCTTTGACACTTGCAACTCTGGTTGCGTTGATTCCCAAAGATATTAATGCATCTGTTCAGGTAATTGACGAAGGAGCAGATGTCTGGAACCCGGAAGATTATTCAGATGCAGACCTCGTGGGAATAAGTGCCATGACAGGAACGGCACTGCGTGCCTATTCAATGGCCGACCATTTCAGAAAAAATGGAAAAACAGTAATAATTGGCGGTATTCATCCAACTCTTATGCCTGATGAAGCTAAACTGCATGCAGACTGTGTTATTGCTGGTCTTGCAGAAGAAAGCTGGCCACAAGCCCTCAGAGATTTCAAAAATGGGTGTCTTAAACCATTTTATCGAATGAGCAGCTCATTTGACCTTTCTGTTTCTAAAACTCCGATTCCCGACAGATCAATATTTGATCGAAAAAAATACATAACAGTAAATTCAATAGAAGCAACGCGCGGTTGTGCTCATAAATGCTCATTCTGCGCTGTTGCACGCGCATGGAATAACAAGTACTACGTCCGCCCGATAAGCGACATAGTTGAAGAAATAAGTACACTTGAAGGCTCTGAATTGTGTTTTCTTGACCCAAGCCTTACCTGCGATAGAAATTATGCAGTCAAATTATTTCAGGCAATTACACCTTTTAAAAAATGGTGGGTTGGCTGCGCTACAATTGATGTAGCACACGATGAAGTCCTGTTGAAAACTCTTGCTGAAAGCGGATGCAAAGGCCTTCTTATCGGATTTGAATCTGTTTCACAAAACGCTCTTACCTTTGTAAAAAAGGGGTTTAATCAGGTTTCGAAATATCGTGATGCAGTCAAGCGTTTTCATGAATATGGAATTGGAATTCAGGCCTGTTTTGTTTTTGGTCTGGATGTTGACTCAATAGACGTATTCAAGAAAACTGTTGAATTTATATATGAAACAAATATCGACCTTCCACAGTTTTCAGTGATAACACCGTTTCCAGGAACCGAAGTGTTCCGGGAACTGGAATCGGAGGGAAGAATCATTGAGCGGGACTGGTCACTGTTTGATGCTGAGCATGTTGTTTTCCGCCCAAAAAATATGACTCCGGATCAACTTCAGGAAGGACTGATATACGCCTGGCAGAAAAGCTATTCGCTTCGCTCTGTCTTCAAACGTCTTTCTCTTTCAAGATGCCTGCTTCCGGTTGCCATTCCGGCAAATCTTGGATACAACTATTATGCACGACATCTGGGAAGTTACACTAAGGATCGTATGTTCAGGGAAAAAACATTCGAAACAAACTGATTTTTTTTCAAAAGCGTGCGATATACAATAAAAGCCTGCAAGAAGCAGGCTTTTATTGTATTACACGTTTAAAAATATACTATCCCTTGAAAATACTGTGAAATCTTCTGTCCTGAAACATGAGTGAAATGAGAGTTGATGAGAACTGCCACTGCTCTTCGTCTGATGAACCAAGACGAATTTGATATATGCATGTGTTATCCTGTACAAGAACTTTATTCTTGCGTAATGAAGCAAGATCCTGGGTGGAAACATTCTTTTCAGAGTTATTAAGCAGCCATTCCAGAAACATTTCGCGAAGTTTTGACGCTTGTTTTTTTTCTGAGCACTTGAAAAGAAGGTTAATTTCATAAGCAAAGCCTTCACCCTTGCGGCTTGATGAAACTTCATAAGAGAAACGCTCAATTTTCGACAAAGCTGATTTCAGATTCTTTTCGAGATTTTCATGTGAAACGGTGTCTTCAAATTTCTGTGGATTAATAATTTTTGAAAATCTTTTTTTTGTACGAGCTGCAAATCCTTCATATCTGTTTTCGAAATTGAGAATCTCTTCACGTTCCTGTGGAATTGGTGAAAAAGCTGCAAGGAATGCAAAACGCTCAGGTTGCTTTGAATTTTTCTGAACCTTCCCTTCAAGAACGGCAATTGTATCATTTAAAATAGAATAATCGCCCTGGGGGACTGTTGCAATGAGCGTATAATCATTGAAGCTTAATACGACTGCCTCACTATTTCTGAAAGCAAATGGAAAAAGTCTCGCACTTTTCTCGCCAATATTGATAGTACAGGAATATTTCTCTTTATCAATAATATTCTGAGATTTAAGTGTTTCAAAATATTTCTGATAGCGCTTTTCTGCAAATTTCAGAAATTTTGCCTGGTCAACGTTTCCCTTGAGAATGAAAACTAAACTTAGATTTTCTGTGGAACCTTCACGCGCTACGATTCCATAGCTCAGGCTTTCTTTTGCAGGATCAGGAATTCCAGCCTGTCTGAACTTGCTGTTAATTACTTCCTTGCCGATAAGATCAACAATGCCCTTGTCGAGATCAAGGTCTTTTTCAAGATATTTGGCGACTCCAGCCAAATCAATCAATTGTAAATCGCGTGGATCATTAACAAAAGCACTGGGTTCAGCACCTGCCATGAACGAAATGACCAGAAAAAAACAAACCAACAGTTTAAAGGAAACGCTTCTTTTCATCCAATCCCTCCAATTTTTAGAAAATTATTAGAAAAACCGATTATTCTACTATAACATCAACAAAATACTTATGCAAATTGCAGAAAAAGTCCTATTTAACTGTATCGACTTCTGGGAAGGTCATTTTCTTAAGCATATTTCCAAGGGTTATTCCCAGCGCCCAGAAAACTATTGTACTACGAGTTTCATTGATAAAGAAGTAACAATAAATCGTTATTGTAACAGCAGAAGTCAGAATAAAAGAAATTAATCCCATCAGTCTTGTTTCCTGAAACTTTCTGAACGAGAAAAATAATAGAAAACCTATCAAAGTAGCAGCAAAAGTAGAAAAATATTCGAACTGATACGATGGAATCTGAAAAGAAAAAACATCTTGTGAAGATTTTCGACTGATAATAAAAAAAGCAAGAATTACAAAACCGGCACTTTTTCCGTATTTTGATGACACTTTTATTAATTCATTTGCATTTTCAGGCGGAGTGAAAAACAAAAGAAAAAGAAGATAATAAAAAAGAAGAATTGGTACAACCCACCATTCAATTATTGTCATCAAATCATTCATTTCGACTTCCCTCGAATTCATTATTACAATCATTGTACATGAAAAGATTTCAAAAAATATGTTATCACAATTATCATATTTTGTATATTTTGAATTCACTTGAATCAATAATGTAATGTCATTAAGAATTGGAATTCTTCAATCAACATTGATATAGAAACTTGATAATGCTTAAAAAACATCAGATTATGGCTTTGACACATTCACCGATTACCTGATATACTAGCCGCGGAAAGGTGGTCTTATGGAAATTCTGGAATCTCTGACAATTGAAGGTGTTTCAATTTTTACCGGTTATTCAATGATTGGAACATGCGCCAGCTTTGCATGGGTTCCTTCTGCAACTCTTCAGAGCAATGCAAGCGGCTCAAGTTTTGTAATGAAGGGACTTGAGTGCATGTATGATGTGGAAGCACTTCTGATAAGAAAAGATCTTTTTCTTAGAACGGCCGATTCCCGTGATTTCCTTTTAACTAATTTCCAGATCACCGATATCGAAGACTCTGAAAACGTAGCTGGAACAGCTGATTCCCTTGAAATCCTCAGCGGAAGTTTTCCTGAAATAAAAAATTTCATTCAGGACGAAGAAGTTGTAATCGATAAGCGGAATCACATCGAAGCATTTGAAGTAATGAGCGGTGTTATTTCGAACATTCAGAATGGACTCGAAATTAATGCTTCTGCTGCGCGTAACATTGCAGAAAAATTTGTTTATGACATTACAAGGCATCCCGATGCCGTTACTAATCTGCTGGACATAAAATCTTTTGACGACTATACATTCACTCACAATATAAACGTTTCCACTCTGGCTGTAATAATTGGTCAGGAGCTTGGTCTAAACGAGGAAAGTCTATTAAACCTTGCGCTTGGCGCAATGATGCATGACATTGGAAAACTTAAGATTCCACTCGAAATTATCAATAAAGATGGAAAACTCACTGACAGCGAATTCAATCTTATTAAGAGCCATTCAAATCTTGGATACGAAATCCTTTCAATGTCACAGAATTTTCCGGAAATTGTCAAACAAATTTCATTACAGCATCATGAAAAGCACGGAGGGCATGGTTATCCACATAACCTGAAAGGTGACGAAATATCACTGTTTTCAAGAATTACAGCGATTGCAGATGTCTATGATGCTCTCACAACAGACCGTCCATATCGAAATGCAATGCCACCTTATACAGCAATAAAAAGCATTCTGAGTCAGGTAGAAACCCACTTTAATCCGACAGTTCTCAAAGCCTTTATCAGGAGATTCTCTCTTTTTCCATCAGGCAGCCTCGTTCATTTAAATAATAACTCTGTTGCCCTCGTCATAAAGTCAAATTCGAAAAGTGTGTTAAGACCAACAGTAAAAGTTCTAAAATCATCTGACGGACATATTCTGAAGAAAAGAGAAGTTGTGAATCTCATGAATGAAAAAGATCTTTATATTCTGGGTCCGGCAAGTGTTGAAAGCCTCAGTAAATCATCACTTAAAAGGCAGTTTCTTTCATAATCGTGTCTGTCAAAACTTTTGTTTATTTGATTATTCTTGCTCTGACATTTTCTTCTTCAATTCTTTCTGCATCTGAAGAAATAAATAATCCAATCTCTGACCTGATAAATTCAGGATTATCGGCTGCGGTCGGCTCTCTGGCGCCCGTGATCTCAAATGTCGGGGACGCTGATAAAAATTCGCCTATTTCCAACGACGATTGTAATCTGGGATACTTTGAAGTAACAGTAGACACTCTTCTCGAAAAAACGGTTAATAACTTTTCAAAAATGGCTATAAGAACTGAAATATGGGCGTCAGATGACCCTCTGGCATGCCTGAATAAAGGTGACCCCGGCGTATTAGAGCTTTTTCGCATGAGGAAATTCTGCTTTCAAAAAATTCCTCTTCCGCCGGGTTATCATTTCATTACTGTCAAATGTTTCTGTGAAGGATTCATTTCCAGAGACATTAAATGGAAATCAAAAACATTTCAGATACACGTTTCACCTGGAAAAACAACAAAACATTCCGTTACAATTCCTTTTTTCGTCTGGTAAAAAAAAATGGGAACTTTTCAAAATAATCAATTGTCTAATTCAATAAAAGATAAAAACGGTCAGGATATGCTGAATGAACTGGAAGTTCTTGAATCTGCGAAAAATGGGAACGCAAAAGCTTTTGACCAGATTGTGCAAAAATACCAGCAGCACGTCTATAGATTGGCTTACAGGTATTTCAACAATCAGGAAGATGCAATGGATGTGTCTCAGGAAGTTTTTGTAAAAGCGTTCAGAGCACTCAAAGGTTTTGAAGGTCGATCATCTCTCAAAACGTGGCTGCTCAAGATTACTGCAAACACATGTTCTTCGTTGGCAGCAGAGAAAAGTAAAAAAAATAAATCTATAATTCAATATTTTCTTGACTGGTTTTCGTCGCCTTCTAACCCGGGTCCTGAAGAAATTCTTATTGACAGAGAAAAAAAAGCCGAAGCACAGGAGGTAGTAAAAGAAAAAATATCAAAACTCCCCGAAGTCTATAAACTCCCACTTGTACTTAAAGATATTGAAGGAATGAGTATTGACCAGATTGCAGAAGTGCTTGATCTGAAAGAAGGTACTGTTAAGTCACGAATTAATCGCGGAAGGCGTTTGCTTCATGAATCACTGGAAAGTTTTTATAAGAAGAGGTACAGCGTATGAAGTGTAATCGATTACTCGACTGGCTTGAAGAGAATGAACCAGATGATATAGAAAATATTGAACAATGCTTTGATTTGTCTATTTCAGCACATGTTCAACATTGCCAGAGTTGCAGGGAAGTTCTGAAAGTTCGTTGTGAAATTAATCACGCCATTACTGAAATTTCACCGGTAGATACTCCAGAAATACTTGCCAGCCTGATTTCAGCAAATATTCAAACAACAGAAGAAATAGAAAAAGAAAATGATTCGATTCCTGAATCAATTTTTGACAGATTGCTGAAGCCCCTTGAATACGGTTTTGCAACTGCCGGTATAGCATTGATATTTTTTGCCGGATTTTCAGGAAGTCGCGATGGGATTTCGACCGATTTTCATAAAAGTAAGGCACTGATGGCAAAGTCTATCAGCAGTTCTTCTAATTCTTCCAAGCACCCTGTTTTGAAAGAGAAAGTATCAGATAGTCTTTTAACTGAGTCATCTGAACTTGTCACACTTACTACTCAGGAAATTTCAGATTTCAGAAAAAAGCTTGACTTCTTTAACCGAATGCATCCAGAAGCCCAGCAAAATTCGAGAAAGAAAATAGAAGGAGCTGTGGTAAGATTCAGCAGATCTAACCAATAGCCTGACACAATTTTATTCCGGAGTAATAATATGATTAAAAAGCTCATTTTAACCAGCATATTAATAGTCTTTGTCTTTTCCTCGCAAATTTATTCTGCCCCGGCTGACCTTTTTGGAACGTCACTTATTGCTGATGTTGCTGAAAAGGTGAGTCCGGCTGTAGTATCAATCGAATCAGTACAATATGTCAGAACCAGGCGTTTTCAGGGTTTTCAGGATCCATTTTTTGACCGTCTTTTCGAACATTTTTTTGACAGCGAATCTGATTCATTCAGAAACAATGTTATTCCAAAGCGCGGCAGTGGTTCAGGTGTAATTATTGACGCCACCGGCAACCTTCTGACAAATCAACACGTAATTTCAGATGCCGATGAAATTCAGGTTACACTCCAGGATGGAAAAAAATACAAAGCATCTGTGGTTGGACAGGACAAAGAGAGTGACCTGGCTGTTTTGAAAATCGAATCAACTGAAAGTTTTCCTTATGCCGTTCTTGGTGACTCAGATAAAATCAGAGTTGGTGAATGGGTCGCTGCAATTGGAAATCCATTTGGACTTGGAATAACCGTCACTGCTGGAGTCATTTCAGCCAAAGGAAGAGAATTATCAATCGACAGAAATCGCACTTTCAGAAACTTCATTCAGACAGACGCTTCAATTAATCCGGGCAATTCTGGCGGGCCGCTTCTAAGTACAAATGGTGAAGTAATCGGAATTAATACAGCTATTATTCCTTATGGACAAGGCATAGGTTTTGCCATTCCAGTTAGTTCGGCGAAAAAAATTATTAAAGATCTGCTGTCATTCGGTACTGTCAGACAAACAGGCACTGGAATATCTGTTCAGGAATTAAATGAAGCTCTTGCTGAGTACTTACAGATTCCAATGGAAGGATTGCTGGTAACAGAAGTTAAAGAAAACAGTACAGGTATGAAGAGTGGAATATCTCCCGGCGATGTCCTGCTTTCAGCTGATGGGAAGAAGCTAAGTAAAGTTTCTGAATTTATGGAACAGCAGAACAAACGCAGCGAAGGGGAATTTATGCTGCTTGAAGTAAGAAGAAAAGGAAAGACCTCAACCGTAAAAGTGTCTGTACAAGATTTCACACCTGCCAGAAATGTTGAAAAATCCGAAAAGAATTTTCTTGGAGTCGTTGTACAAAATGTCAGCGAAGAATTGTGCGAATACTATGGAATACCATTAATCGAAGGCGTTGTAATAACTGCAATCAAGAGCCGGACACTTGCTGCAAGCATCGGTCTTCAACCAGGAGATATAATTCGTGAAATAAACGGATTTCCAACCGGAAATGTACAAACTTTCTCAAAGGTAATGGAAAAGATTACTCCAAAAGGGAAGTTGATATTCAATATCGTAAGAAACGGAGTATCACAGATCTTGATGCTTCAACTTGGATTATAAAGAATCAAAAAATATTGTCAAGAAATTATTAGTGTGCTATATAGTAATTATATTATTCAATTTTCTTATCAAGGTAATTGTAGAACGACTTATTCGCCGCCATCTTGATCACCCTGAGTTTCTTTGTCAGGGATAGGAATTTATACAAGCGTTGTTCCGAAGTTGTCCTGGAAAATTTGAGTTGTTATGGGTTAGATGGAATGCGGAAGGACCGGACTACCTGATATTGAATCAAACAAGTGAAAAATCCTTTTCAAGAACAGACTTTGATCAAGCACCTTCGACACTAAAAAAGACGGCTGTTTCTTTTTTTCTTGGGCTGATGGGTTTTTGTGGTGCCTTCTATTCGCTTCATTTCGCTCAGGGAAAGTTTTCGATCTCAATAGTTTGGTCACAGGCCTTTCCTCTAATAGCTTCATTGGCCTATGGTGAAAAATATGGTTTCATAGCTGGAACCATTGGACTTGGTGCTTTATTCCCTTTTTTTATTTGGTCAAATAACGGATGGGCAAATGTTGTAACTTCTCTGGGTTATCTAATGTTCTACATCTGGCAGGGATACTTCGCCAGAAAGCGCAAGATTTGTCAGAGTATATGGAACAATCCTCTCATCGTTCAGATTCCCTTTTCTTTTTTTTACGCAGCGATGATTTATTTCTTCTATCCCGTAGCTTTTTCTTACAATCCGCCTTCATGGGCACCTCTTTCTCAGATTTCCATGCCGTCAACGATCATCAGTGGAATTGCCTTCAAAAGTCCGGTGATCATGTATTTTATGACACTGTTTTCCGCATTTATTCTCCTGACTCCTGAAGTTCAATCGAGGCTGGGATTTTCTGTTAAACCCGAGACCAGAAACAATGGTCTTATTTTTATAGCTACCATACTGAGTTCTTTTGCTGTCTGTTTTTTATTATTGGCCTTCAACAGGATTTTTCTGGAAGAAGATTTTTCTTTTTCAACTTTTTTTCACATTTCACCGTATGAAATAACAGCCCTGGTAGTCATTATAAACTCAGGTTTCCTGGCCGGTTATGTTATTACGCAGTTCCTGGAAAAACGCTATTCGGCAGAAGATGTGTTGCGGGAAAGTGAAATCAAGTATCGTCGTCTCCATGAAAGTATGAATGATTGTTTTGTACAGACAACCATGTCGGGAAAAATTGTTGATTTAAACAAATCCTTTCTTGATTTGATTGGCTATACAAGAGAAGAAGCGCTTTCTCTCACTTATCAGGATATAACACCTAAACATTGGCATGAACTTGAAAAAAAACTTGTAGAAACGCAAATTCTTGTTAGAGGTTATTCCGATGTTTATCAGAAAGAATACATTAAAAAAGATGGAACGGTTTTCCCGGTTGAACTGAAGACCTTTTTATTGCGTGATACACAAGGCCTGGGAATCTATATGTGGGCCATCGTGCGTGATATAACCGAACGAAAGCGAATCGAAGAGGAACGCCTTAAAATTCAGAAACTTCAAAGTGTCGGCAATTTGGCCGGCGGAATTGCTCATGATTTCAACAATTTCCTGACTGGAATGTATGGAAATATTTCCCTGGCAAAAATAGAGATTTCCCCTGAACATCCCGCATTTAGCTTTCTTGAAAATGCAGAAAAATCCATGGATCGGGCTACGTCTCTTACGAAACAATTACTTACATTTGCAAAAGGTGGAGAACCTGTCAAAGAAAACATCCGTATTGGAAGTCTCGTTGAGGAAACTGTGCGCTTCGACCTTTCAGGAAGTAATGTAATGCTGATTTTTAAGCAGCCAGAAGATCTTTGGTCAACCAAAGTGGACAAGGGACAAATTCAACAGGTACTTTCCAATATCACTATCAATGCCAAACAAGCCATGCCTAATGGCGGGCGTTTGTATGTGACTCTGGAAAATATAAAAATCGAAGAAAATTCTCTGCTCAACCTTTCCACGGGAAACTACATCAAAATTACCATAAAAGACGAAGGACCCGGAATAGATCAGAAAAATCTTGACCAGATATTCGACCCGTATTTCACAACAAAAAAATGTGGTAGTGGTCTTGGCCTTGCGACTTCTCACTCAATAATAAATAAACACGAAGGAACAATAACAGTAGAATCTAAACTTGGCCAGGGAGCGACCTTTACTGTTTATCTTCCCACTTCAGATTCAAATAAATCATCATCAGAACAGGAACTTTCATCTGAAAGTTGCACAATAAATCAAATTGCCAGAATACTATTGATGGATGACGAAGAAATGATACGCAACCTTGGTTCAAATATGCTGAGGAAAATAGGATACATGGCGGAAACCGCAAGTGATGGAAGAGAAGTGATAAATAAGTTTAAACAGGCTATTGATGAAGGGAAAGCATTTTCCGTCATAATCATGGACTTGACCGTTCCGGGCGGAATTGGGGGAAAAGAAGCCATCAAGGAAATTCTCTCAATAGATCCGAAGACACGGGTAATAGTTTCCAGCGGGTATGCTGACGATCCCGTAATGGCAAACTTTAAAGCTTATGGTTTCAAAGGTATTCTCCCGAAACCCTATACCATTCAGGAAATGCAAAACGTGGTAACTCGGATTCTAAAAAAAGAAAACGGCCATTCTTAGTCCATTATGCATATCCTGATTTTTTTTTCGGACTAATTGGCAGGGGCGGCTTCAGGAGCTTTCTTCTTGAATTGAAGATCATCAAGCTGAACATCAACCAGGATGTCTTCATTTCCATCATATTCCTGTGGTTCGAGAGGATTTTTGCCTTTTGACCTTACATTAATCAGCTCAACTTCAGAATGATCTGGGCAAGTTCCAGCTTCATCCTGCTCGTAACCACACTCTGGACAGCGAAACAAATCTGGAAGATAACTCTGAGTTTCTTCTTTTTCTTTTAAAAAGAGATTTTCTTCATCGTCAGTTTTTTCTGACTTCTTTGAATCATCTTTCTCAGATTTGTCACCTTTCTTTTTGGCTTTCTTATCACGGCCTATTTCTCTCTTTTTCTTCGCTGAAGCCTTATCGAGTCTGCTTGCAGTACCTTTTTCTTCACTCTTGGCGTCGCAGATATCAGGTGAAAAAATCAGGCACAAAGAAAAAAAGAAAAAAACAACCGGAAATTGAAGTACTGAAAATGAAAGCCTGATATTTTTAAACACCTTACTCGCTCTGCTTGATAATTTCCATCACTTCTGCCGGTGTTTTGGCTTCCATAAGTGAATTTCTGAATTCATCAGATCGGAAAAGTCGTGAAACTTTTGCAAGCAGTTTCAAATATGCTCCGCCAGATGCAATTGGAGCAACCAGCAAAAATATCATGTTAACCGGCAAGTTATCTATTGCCTGAAATTGGATTCCTTCCTTGGATCGAAAGAAACCAACAATTATTTCCTTAACTGCAGCACATCTGGCATGAGGAATCGCAATACCTCCGCCAATTCCGGTCGTGCCCAGTTTTTCTCGTTCAATTAATGCAGTTCGCAATCCATTGACATCTTCAACGCCGCCCGCTGCCTCAAACGTTTTGACCATTGCTTCAAGCGCTTCGTCCTTATTTTTTGCAGCAAAATCAAGAAGGATCAAGTTTTCCTTGAAATATTCCACCAGTTGCATCAGCTTTCCTCCGGTTGGTTTCGGTTTATTTAACAAGAATTATACGCATAGAACTCAATACTTTGCAACAATAAATTTTAAAAATCACACTTTACTTCTATCGTCAATCACCTGGCGAACTTTACCCGTTCTTGAATTGCGCTCAATTGAGCCGGGTTTTAACATTTGAATGTCAATTTCAAGCCAATTCTCATCAATTGCTTCTTTCAACTTAAACGAATTATTGTGCATGGACTGAATAATCAGTTTTTCTGAAATATATTTTTCTGATTCAATTTTAAGAATAAGAACATCTTTCTGATTATTTTTTCTGGCTGAAATCTGAAAACAAAGTGCTTCCGGGAAGGGTGCCAATACTTTCGCAACATCGCCCGGCAGAAGCGTTATCCCTCCGATAACCATAAGATCATCACATCGTCCGAGAAGTTCAAAAGTTCTTCCGACACAGCCACATTGACAGCCTGTGTTTTCAATCCATTTTCCAAGGTCTCCGGTCTTATACCTCACAATCGGCATTAACTGACGATAAAGATTTGTAACAATAATCTCACCTGGGAAATCAACGCCAACAGGTTTCTGATTTTCATCTAAAATTTCAACATACTGCAAGTCATCAAGAACATGGTGTTGAGATCCGGTGAGGAAGCGGCATTGATATCCAATTGCCCCGGTGTCAACACAGGCATAGCCTGCTGAATTTATTATTTCAGCTTGAAAGACTTCTTTCAAAAACTCTTTCATTGCCGGATGCATGTGTTCACCAGCATAAAATATTTTCTTTATTTTCAGAGATATATTTCTCTTTTTTGCCTCTTCTGCCAGCCGCACAATCATTGATGGCAAACCTACAACTACAGAAGCTTTGAGAGATTCCAGATATTGGAAAATGTTTTCAATGCTTGAATTTGCAGCTACTGGCAAATTCAGGCATCCTATAAGCTCAATGGCACGATTAACTATCGTGTAGCTCATCCAGAGATTCCCTGCCAGAAAAAGATTTGCCGTTCTATCAGTGCTTTCCATTCCAGCTTTTGAAAAAATAAAAGCCTGTTTCTGGGCAGTGAAGAGAAATTCCTGGTTAGAATAAAATGCATATTTCGGAGTTCCTGTTGTACCGCCAGAGGCAAAGACATAGGCGTCGGCAAGCGGTCCAGTTAATATTTCGGTGGATGTCGGTGGAGAAATTCGATAAAAGATATCTCTTGTCATTACGGGAAATCTCGATAATACTTCGTGAACCGGCAAACCAGGCGGTATTTCATTCAATATTTTTGCATAATACGGCGACTTTTTTAACTCACGAAATAAATCTTCGAGTTTATAGCTGTTAAAATCAGAAGGCTCCCTTACAATGAAATCAACCAATTTTGTAAGAAAGAAAGAACCTTCATGAGGAGCTCCCGTTTTTCCTGATGACATCCCACCCCATTCGGTGAAACGCTTTACTCCAAGCTTTTCCAGAATTTCTGTAACTTCGTGACGTAATTCAGGGGAAAGACATATTCCGACAGTCTGAAGATATGCAGATAAAGGAAAAATAAATTCTTTCAATTCGGCTGCAGAATCAAGGTTTTTAACATAAATGACTCTGTTCAGACTTGAAATTCTGAATTCCTTTTTCGGCTCACGTATAATTGAAAAAGAGAAATCATCCGGACAGAAAAGCTTTGTTGAATCATATACCGAACTCATCTCAGCAATTGAGCGAATTTTGCGAATCTCAACCTTCTGGTCAAAGTCAAGTTTTCCCTGAGGAAGATTTTCTGAAAAGAATTTCATTTCATTGAAAAGATTTTCAATAAAACTATCTGTTGTTTTTTCATCTGAGTTTAACAGATAAACAAGATGAGGTGATGAACAGGCATGCTGATCCCAGGTTGAAATGTCTTTTGCAAGGCCCCTTATAAAAGAATCGGTAGAAAAATATTTCAGGTAATTTCCATCTCCAACAGCAAAAGAAAATCTTGGACCATTTTCAACAAATCTGATATTTTCACCACACTTCGCTCTTATCGATTTAAGCGCTTCTTTGCCACCCCAGAAAACAACTGTCAGAGAAGAATCAAAAAGAATTTCTTCAAAATCAGAGTCACCACCACGCCAGTTGATAAGACATTGAAATGGCCAGATAATATTTTCAGGGTCTGATTCCCGAATGCTTTCAAGAAAAAGAACAGGAAAAAGAGTGTCAGCACTGCTCATTTTAAGAATATTCACATTTTTAGTGACAATTCCGGAAATGAGACTGTCAATAGCACCAACAAAGACATTTCCCGCTGAGATATGGAGCAGAACTCCATGCGGAACCGTTTTTAATTCAATGCCTCTTTTTTCATCATACACCCATGAGTCTGTGTATTTTCTGTTGCCAAGTTCGCAATCCAGCCGTTTTTCAAGATTTGTTCTGCAACATATTTCTGAGACAGCTTCAATTCCCAGCAATACCATTTCCCGGCTGAAACCAATCATTTCCGGAAGTAGTTGAAGGGCTTTTTTTACAAAGGGATGCTCTTTATCAGACCATATTTTTGAAACTTTTTCCAAAACATCAAGAATTCGCTCAATCGGAGTTTGAGAAAAAATGTTTTTAAGATCTGACGCTTTTTTAATAAAAGATAAAATCAATCTGAAATCAAGATTTTCAACTGGTACAGACTCACCAAAAATGTAGTATTTATTATTTTCCGTCATATTTTTTTATATATTCCAGTGCTGAAATTGCACACCCCTTATTTTTCGACAAACCAGCTCTACCAGTTATTTTTAGAGTTTTTCCAGCCAGACCGCATGGACAATTATTTTCTAATATCGCTTTATCGGTAGTAAGAACAGATAATGAAGGATAACTTGTCAGGAATGGTGTCATAAGATGAAGCAAACCCTCTGTTCCATCGGGGAACGGAAATAAAGTCTCAGGATCAACCACCCGCGCTCTTGAATATATGGGAACATGCATTCGTCCGTGCTCACACTCAAGATAAGGTATTCCATGTTCAACAAGTCCATAGCTGTCACGGATATTCTTTTGTGGAATGCCAAGAATCTCTTCGATTTTTTCTTTGAAAACTTCTTTGCGGACTTCCCTGTTTTTGAAAACTTTCCAGCCACCGCCTGTAATTATAAAAGAGCGGTCGCCTAAATGAAGGCGAATTCCCTTCTTTTCAAGTATTTCACATATCTGCCACAAATACGCCGGAAAACCAAGTAATCTGACAGGACCGTCAACAGAGAATTTTAAAAGTTTTTTTACAGTCTGGTCAGGGTTGAATTCGAAATCAGACTTTTCTTTATTCCATCTTATGGCGTAATACACATCTTTTCGTTTTGTCAAATAAGTAAGCTGTTTATCAGAAAAAGTTGTTCCTTTGTCTGCAGCATATTTCGGATCATAAGCGAAACAGATATAGTTTACTTCTTCTTCGTCATTTCTTAATCCAAGGCTTGAAAATACTCCCGATACAGCTTTCAGAATTCTGTTATATGAGATTTCATCAAGAACAACAGCGCTTTTTTTCCCTCCGGTTCCAGATGATGTCAACTCAAGTTTAATTTTTTCTTCGGGAATTGAAATTAATCTGAATTCCTTAAATACATTTACAAAAAGCGGTGGAATCTTCTCGCATTTATCTATTGAATCAAGTGATTTAAGCGAATTAAAGCCCTGAATAGACATGAAAGCAGCAAAACCCCGACAATTCAGGTAATGCCAGATAAGCGCTTCTTTCATTGAATTTTCAAAAAGAATGTCTGATAGCGAATCATGCTGAAACGCCATGGGATTACTGAACAGTTTTTCAGATAAGGGAAAACGCTTAATTGCCTCAGACAATTCGCCACTCCTCGCCATCAAAGCTGGGTTGGCATCTCAGCAGCATTTCATACCAGCACTTCATAAACGCATCAAGAAATCTGCGATTTGTCTGTCCAAGTTTCATATCCATAAAATCAAGACTTTCAAACGACCTTGAAAATACTACGTAATCTTCGCGCTCACCGTTTTCATTCATTTTTGCTGCCGGAAAATATGCACATGGAAGAAATTTAGCATCTAGGGCAATTCTTTGAAGCTCTGGCTTGTAAGCATTTACAAGAAGTTCAAGATACCTCATTTTTTCTTTTGAAGCAGCCTCGCAAAACCACAACAGAACTCTTCTCAAATCGGTGTTTTGAATTCTATAACCTAAAATTGTTCCATTGCCGTCTGTCTCACATAGGTTAACAAAAATTTCTGCGTCACCATTTTCAGATACAAAAAGCATATTTGGCTCTGCAAATGGAAAAAAAACTTTTTCCATATAATCTTTGTTTTGATATAATTCAAATTTCTGATGAACGTCAGCTTCGTCATGATTTATAATAAAATTAATTGGACTGCCCATATCCTTTGGGTCAAAAACTGGAAGGATTATCTCCTTAAAGTCTTCAAGATGAATGATTGATTGTACTATGTGATAAAATTCCCTGACTTCTGGCACAAGCTGGGGCTGTTTTTTTCGAAGCTTCAGGGAATCTTCCCTGAAATAGATTTCAAGACCATGAGTTTCAAATGACTGAACTTTTCTGACATTCGGAAAAACACCCATGGGAAGAAAACCCAGATGTTCAAGAATAACCTGTGGGGCAAGTGAAACTGTTCGGGCGGTTCCGTATATAACATCGCAGGATCTGGTTATTTTAGTAAGTCTTTCAATGCCAAGCGTTGAAACCTCATGCATGACATCGTGACCGCGGAAATCGTCTCTCACAACTGCAGCATAGACTTTCCCAAGTTTGTTAACCTGATCAACGGTAAAAAGTACAGAAGCGATTAAATCCTTCCCATGATATGCAAGGGGCCAGAAATAATTGGTGTCTTCAATCCTTTTTTTTATCTGTTGTGGATCTGTGACATCCTTTAAAGGGTAACTGCCCGAATATACCCGATCATAAAGCTTCATTATCTGATCAATATCTTCATGTCCTGCAGATTTTATAGTGACAGTTCGACCATCTTTCAGGGAAAGAGATTTCATTTTTGTTCCTCAGGAGACGCTTTTTTGCTTGTTCAGTGCGTAAAATAAAAGAATATCATTCTCAGTTTATTGAAAAGATTGCTTCAGGCTAATTATACTATATTTTTAATTATTATGGAAGATTCGATTCTTCCCAATCCCAGGCTTCAAGGAGATAAAAAAGAGTTAAAAGGCCATCTCCAAAGGGTGTATGACCTTGATGAATAAAATGTCCGGGAGGACAACAACCTATGAGAAGGTCGCTGTAGCCACTTCTATGGGCTAATTCTACTGTGTCGTCCCCCACCCTTTGAATCTCTGCATTCTTAATTGATAATCCATTGAATTTAATATCCTCAGAATTTTTCGAGGAAATAAAAACTGTACCGCGGCTTTCCCTAACCCCGATTAGATAATTTGCAAGAACTTTAATTATTGTCTCGTCAGAAACTTTTTCTCCATTTGGAAGAAATAATTCAAGAATCTGTCCATCATTGCTGACAATAGCAGTCATTCCTTTTAAATTATCGGAAGAAAGATTTTTAAAACAAACATTTTCCTTAATTTTTTCCATCACTGCTGAAAAAGGGAAAACCAGTTCTTTTATATACGATTCAGTAATATATGAAAGATCAGTCAAGCATTCAAGGGACTTTACATAAACTTCGATAAGATCGGTTTCACCTACCACGCCTGAGAAAGGAAGTTTTTCGATCAGAGGATAAGTATTATCTGAGGAAATAAGCGCCGGACCACCATTTACGCCAATAGGAAAGATCGTCCAGTTATCATTCTTATCACAATCAATATAAACACCCATTGGAATATTTCTCTTAATAAGAGAAAGTGACAAAGCGCTTATTGGAACTGGATTTTTGGAAATAAAAACATTCAAACCAAGCTGGGCAAAGAATTCAGCTATTTCCCATGAAGCAGATCTTGCACCTTTTTTTGCAGAAAAAGCAAGTAGTAATGAAGGAAAATTTCGTGCTGTCTGTACAAGAAAAGAAATAAGCCTTAAGCCATCTTCCAATGGCAGGAACGGATTTGGAAGTTTTTCTGCTGAACCATTAAAAATACAGGGCCTTATTGGCTTCATTATTGCTCCTGAATGTCTGTCAGATAAAGAGCGCAGCACTGCCAAGAATTCCGGCATCATTTTCGCAGAGAGCCATAGTAAAGAAATTGTCTCTTTTCGAAACCGGAAGCACAAATTTCTCTACAGCCTTTTCTATTGCCGGAACGATGAACTCCTTTAATCCCATTACTCCACCGCCCAGAATGACCGTTTGCGGATTCAACATTGTATGTATGTTTGCAATGACAAGTCCAATATACATGCCAGCCCTTTCAAGCGAAGAAAGTGCCAGAGAATCACCATTTCTGGCAGCCTGGCCGATAATTCTGCATGAAACTTTATTCAGATTTTCATCGGCAAGTTTCATTATTTCACTTTTATAGCCATACAAAAGTTTGCTTTTAACGAAATTTTCAATTGCCCTTCCAGATGAGAAAGCTTCGAAGCAGCCTTGCTTGCCACATCCGCAAAGTGGACCTTCGGGGTCAAGGCAAGTATGTCCAATTTCGCCGGCAGTGTTTGTAACTCCCTCAATAATTTTACCATTAATTACAAATCCTGAACCAATGCCAGTTCCGACAAAAATATTAAGAAAATCAGTCAAGCCTTTTCCCGCGCCATAATATAATTCAGCAATGGTAGCAGCTCTGACATCATTCGTTACTTTAATATTCATGGAAAGATTTTTTTTCAGAACTTCTGCCAGATGAACATTTTCCCATCCTAAGTTCGGGGCGTATATCACTTTACCTGTTACAGCATCTATCTGACCAGCTGCTCCAACGCCAACTCCGGAAATTTTTTCAGCCGGAACTCCTTCACATGCTTCTTTAACGGCATCTGACATAACTTTAATGACTTCGATAGGACCTTTTTCAGCATTTGTTGGTTTAAGCACTTTTTTTCTGATGATTCCTTCAGAACAAAGACCGACAGCAATCTTGGTACCGCCAAGATCAATTCCAACTGAATATAAACCAGTTTTGTCATTAGTCATATTTTTCTCCATGTAAAAACTAACCGCCAATTGATGAGAGAGAAAAGCATCCCGCATCATGAAACTCTGCACATTTTTTAGACAGATATCTTTTCTGAATTCCAAGTTCTCTGATAATTCCAGTTAATTCTTCTTCTGTTTTACCTCTGGTAAAAACACCAGAGCGAGCATCAAGACAAGGCATGAGAAAACCTTCTGCAGAAAGCCGCAATCTCTTGCATGTGCTGCAGAAAGGTTGAGTATGTGAACTTATAAAGCCGATCTTCCCTCTGCCATTTTCGATGGAGAACAACTTGGCTGGTCCACCACCAATATAATTGCTTTCAGGAAAAAGAAAATATTTGGTACTTATTGTATTTATAATTTCAGATTGGCTTATAAAATCGTTTTTATTGCTTCCGGCAAAAGGCATTTTTTCGATAAATCGAACGTGAACAGAATTCTTGAAAGCAAAATCAGCAAAGTCAAGGATCTCAGAATCATTCATTCCCGGAATAAGTACAACATTAATTTTAACCGGATTCAAACCAACTTCCAGAGCTCTGAATATTCCAATCAATACTTCACTCAATTCACCACACCTGGTAATCTTTTTATACGTATCAGGATTCAGCGAATCAAGGCTTATATTTACTCTCATCAATCCTGATGATACCAAATCAGATGCCTTCTCCATAAGGAAAACTCCGTTAGTTGTAAGCGAAAGGTCTTTTATTTCCGGAATTTCACGTAATCGTGAAATAAAATTCTCAACACCTTTTCGCACCAGCGGCTCACCACCAGTCACTCTGACTCTGAAAACACCATTTTTAACAGAAGCTCTGACAATTTTCAGAATTTCTTCGTAACTGATAATGCTTGAGTGAGATATCTTCTTTACACCACCAGGAGGCATACAGTACAAACATCTGAGATTACATCGATCTGTCAGAGAAATTCGGAGATATTCAAAATCATTTGTAGAATTATCTAAAATCATATTTATTCTCTAAATTTTATTGTTTTCTAATATTTCGCTGAACGAATTTGCCAGACTCAGCGTTCTTTTCCAGTATTGCCAATGCAAACATGCCAGTGCTGGTAAAATTCTTTTCAAGAATATTTTCAATAAATCTTATGGGAGAATATAAAAAGCCCGGAATAAGAGATCGCATTGATACACCACCTGATAATAAATATGAAAGCGGCATCATCTTGTGAATTTTTAATATTTTAAATTCAGAAAAAAGCGCTTCAAACTTTCTTATATCTCTCTGCAGAACTATCCATGGAAGAGCACCATTTGCAGAAGAAAGCGGTGAATCTGTGGAAAGCTGCCACGCTTTTTGCTTCTCATCAAACAATTCATGATGCATGTTTTTGTATATCAATTTGGATGTTTTTGTCAACCATGGCTCAATCATTATTATTCTTCCACCACGTTTTAAAACTCTTGATGCTGATTTAAAAAAACTATCAATACATGGTATATGATGAAGAACATTTACCATTACAATTGCTTTAAATGAATCACCTACAAAAGGAAGAGACCTGGCATCACATATAAGAGACAGTTTATTAAGAAAAATAATGTCCGATGCAATCAAATCCGGAATCAATTCTGCCAAAAACCCTCCCCCGGAACCGAGTTCAAGAATCTTACCGTTTATTTCAGGAAGGCTATTGATCAATAATTTGTACCACTCACGATACAGCGAATAAAGAAAGGGTTTACTTTTGATAATTTCTTTGCGCAACTCAGAAGTGGAAGGATCGTCAATCGATTTTCCGCGTGTAAGCGGATGTTCCAGGTATTCTTTCACTTTCTGAATAAAGGAATATTCTGTTGAAAGAGACCTGGTATCTGCACTTTTTTGAGGTGATCGCAAATTTCTGTCCTCTTTTAAACTGCTCTTTACTGCTCTATATTAATTCACCAATTGTAAATTGAGGTTTACCTGAATTTTACCTGAATTTAAGTTTACGTGCAGCAAAGATAACCATCTGCAACAGCATCCAACCATGCTTCCAGCGCTCAATATTTGTCTCACCATATTTTCGTTCTTTATATCTGATTGGCATGTCAATAATTTTCAAATTCAATTTTGCCGCTCCAAAAAGCAAGTCAAAATCGCCAAATGGGTCAAAATCGCCAAAGAATGAACGATTTGATGAAATTTTTTCATAATCTTTTCGCCAAAGCACCTTTGTTCCACAAAGCGTATCCTTGATGTTCTGCCCTAATATCGCAGAAAAAGCCATGCTGAAAAATTTATTGCCGATAAGGTTAAAAAATCTCATTGCATTGTTTTCCATAGGATAAACAAGCCTGATACCATTGATAAAATCACCTTTACCAGAAACAAGTGCTTCATAGAACCTTGGCAAGTCTTCAGGAGCAACCGTCATATCGGCATCAAGTATCATTAGAATATCTCCGGAGGCTTTTGAGAAGCCAAGTCTGACAGCATCACCCTTTCCCTTTCCGGTTTGTTTAAATAATAGAATTTTTCTACCTGGAAAATTGCTGATTTCCTTCTCAATAGTTGAATATGTCTCGTCGGTAGAATTTCCTTCAACAAAAATGATTTCAGTACTGCTTCCAAGGTTAGGAGTTCTTTCAAGTATTTCGCGGATATTTCCAGCTTCATTTCGTGCAGGAATAAGAATTGAAACTGAAGGCTTCTCACAACTCGATATTTCTGATGAAAAATGGGGTCTTGCAATAACAAAATTTGTTAAAGCTCCCTGGTTGAAAAAAGGCATTCTGACAAGAAATGAATTTAAAAAATGTGAGGCTTTATTCATTTCGAGAGGACAGAGAACTTCGCTCCAGGTTCGAATTGTTTCAAATTCTGAAAGGTATAGAAGATTCTGAACATCTTCTGATGTAACCCAGTTCTGATTCATCAGCGGCTGGGCCAATCCAAATTTTCTTGCAATCATAAGCGGAATCTGCCATAACCTGCTGTAGCAGTTGATGATTATTCTTGTATCTCTTGAACAAAGCTTTCTACAGGCTCTGAAGAGTTTTTCTATATCCCAGAGGTCGTTAAGAATATCTGATACGATGATATAATCAAAAGTACCTTTTACAGGCAAACGCTCAACGTTAGCAACTACAAATGAAAGATTGTGGTGCTTTTTCTTTGCTTTGTTTATTGCATTCTGAGAAAAATCAATTCCGACACCAAATGATGGTCTGACAGAATTTAATAAATCGCCCTCTCCACATCCAAGCTCGAGTACTTTTTGCCCTGGTGGAACAAGAAAAGCAAAAACTGATTCCAGGCGCTTGTGATAGTATCTGCTCCATCGCTTATGGTCTGTCTGAGAAGAATAAACCTCTTCCCATAGATCTCGCCTTGGTTTCAGAAAATCACGATAATGTTTTTCTGAAAATACACTCTTCATGTGTTGATCATCTCCCGTTGAGTATATCTAACAACCCCGAAATAATAATACACACAGTAGAAATACACCAAATAACTTTTCGGGAAGCGTATTACTTCGTCAGCTTATCACAAAAGACAAAAAAATGAAATCCTCCCTCAAAATAATAATTTGAGAGAGGATTTCACTTTCACTGCAAAGCTATTAGTGGTGTTTTACGAAGCCTTTTCTTTATCTGTGTAATGATGCAAATTTCCTGGAGTCTGAGATTTTTTTCTTGAGGCTTTCAAAGCCTGCAGATTCTGAAATGACTGCCTGCAACGATTCACTGAAGTCTGAAGAGGAATCAGCGGAAAGAGAGGCAAGTCTGTCTTCTATTACACTCATTCTTTCCTGGCAAAGATATTTCAATTCGAATGGCAACGATTCAGACAACTCTTTTCCATCGCAAAGCGCCTGAAAAGCTGTTTTTGAATCAAGATTTCTGCAAATATCTATATCTCCGCTTGGTGTGGTAAGAGCATAAGTTCCGGCTTTCTCGATGAGGTGAAAAACTGCCGGGACATTTTGATTGCAGATGTTTTCAATCTGGGTAACAGCAGGAATAAAAGTTGTAGCAAGCTCGAAAGTAAAAGCAAGAGTTTTGTGTTCTGAATATATAAAATCATCTGATTCACCAGCAGCTGGATAAAGATCAGCACTGTTTTGAGGGGTATAAGAATTAAATTTTGCCATCTCGCCTGACAATTTAACAAATGTTGTATTATCCGGGCAGGAAATATTTTTGGCGTAACTGTATGGATATAAAATCAATTCAGAATAACTGTGGAACGAAATACTTGCCTGGAAATGTTCTCTTGCTGTAAGGGCTTTAATTGCACAAGTTTCAGGTTCAGAAAAGGGAGCTGTTCCCATGTAAGTGTCTGCTGACGGGGATGTGCTTGCACCAGATTCGCCCCATTTATAGCCGTAGTTGCGATTTAAATCGACCCCATAAGCAGATGATGAATCAATTTTTCTTCGGTTTTTTCGCCAGTATTTACTCTTTGTCTGAGAAAAAACAAGTCCGTCTGGATTAAGCATTGGAACAAACCAGATTTCCCTGTCATTTACAAGAGAGGTGAGTTTTTCATCTTTTCCATAACTTTCAAGAAGCCTTTTTATTGACTCCATTGGAACTTCAACTGATATCCACTCACGGGCATGTGTACCGCCAACGATGAGTGCAGATGGCTCTTTCTCGTCAACTTTAGGGTTGTCGCTGATTTTCAGCGCCCAGATGTCTCTTCCTTCGCATGATTTGCCAATGGAAGAAAGCGATGCAATTTCGCTGTATTGTTCTGACCACTCCTGGAGACGTGCGGTCATAGTTTCGAATGAGAAATAGGCTCTTTCTCTGGTTTGACTTGACAAAATATTGGAAACATATTCATCAAGGTCGGGTATAATTACACTGCTTTTTCCTGGTAATTTGCTTCCGTTGAGCGATTCATCGGAATAATCAACAACAACTTCAACATAATCTCTGCCTGTTTTGGGGACATCAAAGCCGTTTTCATGAAAAAAAGCAATTTGGTCCTGAGTGAGATTGTCGAATCGGACGAGGCTTTTTTCTGCCGAAACTGGCAAGGAAAAAAGTATAATAAAAACTGAAAAAACAGATACTGAAAAATAATACCGGTACAGACTTTTCTTCATACTCAATACTCCTTATGATCTTATAACACCGATACTCTAAAACTAAATACCTGATAAACAAAGAACAGAAAAACAATATACAATTACTGATACTAAATAAACCGATACTCAATACATAATTAATACTTACCACTCATACAATAGGTCGGAAAAAAACAGCATAACTTAATACTTATAGCTCTTTTATTGTACAATGTCAAGAAGATATTCAAAGAAACAGTGTAACTGCTCAATTATTTGGGGGAAATGACTGCACATCAGTTACAAAAAACTACATATTTCAGGAACGCACCAAATCAAAAGCTCTGCCGGAGCAACATATTTATTCTTTGCTCCGGCAGAGCTTTTGATTGCACAACAATAATTATTCTTTAATAAAACTGGAAACAGTTGCCAAGCTTGCAGATGTTTCTGGTCCCTCAAGAACTTTCCGGAAACTCATACCACTTCTGTCTACTTGCTTCATAGAACTACTACCTTGGGAGGTATTTCCTGAATTTCCAGAACCCGAGGTATTTCCAGAGGTATCTTGAGATGCCTGCTCTCCGTTAAGCTTACTGATATAATCATCAATCTCCTTAGGGTCTACCATCGCAGCAAGCTTTTTCATTTGGTCAAAACCTGGCACTTTAATACGCGTTCCGATAGGAATTGTACGCGGATTGGTAATACGGTTGACTTTAAGAAAAACTTGATAAAGTGTTGGCTCTCCGTAGTACAGCTGAGATAGCTCCCAGAGGGTATCACCGGCCACCATGATATGTACTTTCATGGCCCATGCTGGAATTCCAATAAAAATAGAAAAAACAACAACCAGAGAAAGACAGGCAACAAACTTTTTCTCAGCTCCTAACATCCCTTCACCCCCTGAATTCTATTTTCTGGCATTATACCAATATTCCTCTTCCTTATCCATGCTGCTCTTCTGCAAAAACGGTGGAAAGAGGCTCGCCGAAAGAGTCATTTTATTCCCTTTTGAAGAATTTGTTCTATTGGCTTCAGCAACTTCGCCTTTTTCTGCATCAACCTCAATTATGATGTTTAAGCACGTTTGGCTTCCAATTGCTGTAGTTGCCATATCGAACTTTGCAACTTTTGCCTGACTTATTATCTTCGCTCCACCGCCTTCATTTCTTTTTATAACCTTGCCATCAAAGTCATAAATCACCTTTTTCAAATTTCCCTTTGAATCCCGGATCGAAAAGTTGAAATCCCATGGCTGTGTAGCTAACTTATAATCACCTGTTCTGTCTGATAACCTGATATCATGTTTCAGATATTCCAGAAGTAAACAGGCTGAACGCAAATTCGTCAATTTGGTTTGAGTCTTAAAAAAGTTCATCCATGTTCCAGAAAATATCTTGTACAAAACCCCCATGACCATAGTCACGATGATAAATAGCGAAATCACTTCTATTAAAGTAAAAGCCCTTTTTCTGAAAACCATTTCCTTATTCCATTACAAGTGTTGACAGCGTAACAATATCCTGCCCCATGCTCATCCCTTCCTTGTGATAGTCAACAGTGACAGTTACCAGATAATGTTGAACACCAACTCTTTTGTTCCATAGCTCTTTCACCCATCCAACAACTGTTCCGATAACACTCGACGATTTTGGCCTTCCATCAAATTTCTGAACTGTAACCGATCGAACAAATTGTGTCGGATCAACCACAGTAGATACTGGCGGCGCCAATTTAATCTTGCTTAAACGACCTTTAAACTCCTGCTCTGTCATTTTCAACTCTTTGGATTCTGCATCTGGGAGAAATATTTTATCAAGACTCGTTACATTAAGTTCCTTCATAAAATTTATCAGATCACCTGCATAGTTCGTTGCAATAATTTCTTTTTCGTTACTCCAAGTGCCCCTTTGCCCAAACCTGAAAAGATTATAAATCGGAAGAAAGGCAAAAGAAATAAATAAAATGGCAACAAGTAACTCAATCATCGAAAATGCTATTCTACCTGAAAACTTCATTTCATATCCTTGTTTTTAAAATCTGGTGCAACATCATTTTCTTCAAATGGATTATCTTTTACAGATGTGCCGGTTATTTCCCCTGGTTCATATTTGGGCGTTTCAGGAAAATTCGAAGGTGACGAGTTCAAAGAAGAAGGCTGTGAAGAGGGGCTGGTAAAACTATAACTCCATGAATCACCCTTTCTTTTCAAAGGAATCCCTTTAATAAGTATACCAGATTTTTTTTCATTTGCAACTGTCCATAACACTGTACCTTCAATAAGGGTCACAGAAAGATCATTTTCAGAAGATCCGGAAATTTTCAACCTCGTCCCGGTAATTTCAAAATCAGCATTTCCAGCTTTGACAATGATTGGTTTCGTTAATTTGAAATCAAGTTCAGCATCACCGCTTACCCAGACCAGGGAATCAGAAAAAAGCTTAAATTTTCCATTTCCATCTATTGTAATTTTCTGAAGCTTCTCAACAGATTCAAAATCGCCATAACAGCTTGCATCAGGACTTTTCGCGATTCCGCGGGTTATTGCAAATTCAAGAATTCCCTCGAAATCAAATTCTTTATTTAATTCAGAGACTTTCTGATCACCTTTGGAAAAATGTGATCCATTCAATTGACAGTCATTTCTCAATGATTCTATCGAGATAAATGACCTGGGCACAGCAAATACGTGTTTTTGAGATAAATTATTGAAAACAAGCATTCCAAAAACCAGCGCCATGGCTGGAACCAGAAATTTAAACCATTGGAACCAGTCAAAAGACTTTCTGGGTGTTGGGTACAACATCGGCATCTCCTGAGCTATGCGCCTCATGACAGAGTCAGCCATTTGCCCGGAGGGAAAAACTCTCGCAACAACTTCCCTGAACTGTCTTTCCTGTTCCTGGATTTCGTAGAGTTCTTTCTGGCAGAAATTGCATTTTCCGAGATGGTTCTGAAATTCAGCACCTTCCTGTGAAGAAAGGTCGCCATCATGAAATCGATAAAGCTTTTCATCAAGATTACATTTCATGATTGCTTTTCCTCTTTTCCTTTAAAGCCTGTCGAGCTTTAAAAATACGATTTTTCACCGTCTGCAGGGGTATATCAAGTATTTCAGCGATTTCTTCGTAACTAAGTTCCTGGATAACCCTTAGAAGGAAAGGAATACGAATTTCTTCCGGTAACAAAAGTATATCTTTGAAAGTAGACTTGAACTCCTCTTTTAATTCTATACGTTGATAAGGGGAAAAAGTTTCTGAGTTTTTGAATTTTTCCGAACTATCTTCATAATTTTCTGTTGTATTATTTGTATTTGGTAGTAATGATTTCTTCCTGTTATAGTCTATAAGCAGGTTTTTGGCTATTTTCATCAACCATGAAGAAAATTTCTTCTCTACATCAAATGATCCAAGATGCCTGTAGGCCTTAAGAAATGTTTCCTGAGAAAGATCTTCTACTTCCTGCAATGTTCTCAGCTGCGGAAGAAGATAACTATAAACCAGCCTTTCATACTTTGTTACAATAACAGAGTACAAAGAGCCTTCACCGTCAAGTATCTTCAGAATAAGATTCTTGTCTTCATTAATTGAATCTGTACTCATTTATTAATACCGTTGTCCCCAGAATAAGTTTTTTTTATTATCAGAAAATTCAAGTTTAAAAAGGGAAATATAATTATCTGAAAGCTATGATTTATTCACTTTCAACAATTTCGTAATCGCGCGGACCCATTGCAAAGCCATAATAGCTCTTGGAATCAATCGGATCACCCGAAACAAATTCAGCTGGATCAAACCCCCATTCTATGATTCCACCTTTGGCCAGAAGATTGTTGCCTGTCGGACGATCAAGCCGGTCGATTGCTACCGCGCCCTTTATATGCACAGGACCATCGACTTCAATATTTCCAGTTCCGCTATTAAGGCTTATCATGATTGCATGAACTTCAGGGTAAACTTCATTAGGAAGTTTTTCCTTGAAACTTTTAGAATTTATTACTATTCCACCTTTTGCAATAAGGGTTACAAGACCATAATCATCATTATTCAGTTTAATGCTTGTATCAGCTTTGAAAAGACTGTGTATTGGTTCATAGAGAGTAATTTTTCCATCACAGATTATTATTCCACCACGCTGAACACGTATTGGATATTTAATATTTATATCTCCCTCTACTTTAATTATCTGGTCAAGATACATTATAAGCCGATTTCCGGATGGATCTGCTGATAAAATCTGCTTATCTAAGAGGAACTGATACGGCGGTTCAATGTTTGATGCTGTTGGGCTGACAATATTAAGTGTTTTAGATGGTTCTTTGATAAAATAGCTGATTTTTGGGCCAAGATAGTTCGTAGGGAAATTTGCCAGACTATCGATTCGGCCGTTATAAAGCAACTGCTTATCGTTGGAAAACTGAAAATCTTTTTTGCCGATTTTATCTTTCGGATAATTTGACATGACATCAGGCAGCAAGCTTTCAACGGTTTTAGTCGGATCATCAGGACTTGCTATGTTTTTCAAAGCCTCCATGTATGATTCATGCTGATTAAAGTTGGGACCTATTGGGCTTCTGTTGCCAGTATCCGGAATACCAAAGTTTTTGTAAGAAATTTTACTTAAAAGATCGTCAACATCAGCATTCAGTGGTGGATTCGCCATTGAAGAGCCTCTTGCAGTCAAATAGGGCAATAATTCCTTGTTATAAAATGAATCTGCCGCACTTGGAGCCCAATATCTGACAGCCATATCCCATCTGATCGGATATACTTTTGAAATATCCGCAAAATAGAAGGCAAAAGTCCGCATATATCTGCGTTTGACCTGACCAAAAACAAGTGTTGGTGTTACCGCAGTTGGAACTCCAAATAAATGAAGCGCATTAGTCTTGTCCCAGACCTGACCCTGAAAAACCGGATTACTTGATGTTTTATAGACTTCAAGCGCATAAGTAAAAAGAGGCTGTCCATTAAAAGCCGTTTTATTTGTAAACATGTCTTCATATAAACCATAATCAACAAACGTCATAATCATTTTTCCGTTTAAAGTTGGTTTTGTTGAAGCCATCCATGTGCTCCACTCTGGTGTACCAAGCCATCCCTTGGAGCCATCTTCATAGAAAAAATGAAACGCTTCACCAAAATACTTCTGTGAAATAGTTCCACCACTTTTTTCTCCAGAACAGATATTCAGTACAAGGTATTTGTCAGGGTTAGAACTGCTGATTTTCGACTGACCATCTCCGCCAAGATAAACCCAACCTGATTGCGGGAGGTCTTTTGGTTTAAAATTACCTCGGAAAGATGAAAGATTTGTAAAATCAAATTCACCTTTTGAGAGATCGATTGGTCTGTTAAAAAGAACCAGTGGAGGATCGGCATCAGAAAGTTTTCCATCGTCGGCAAATTTTTGAAGTCTGTTAACTTCAGACTGCTTCAGATCAGCTCCGTAAGTACAATACAATGTAAACTTATGAAATGGTGCTGGCAAAAGCCTGACTACAAAAAACTGCTTAATCAGTTTACAGCTTTTTTTATGTTTTTTTGCAGTAACAGTTACTTTAACTGTAATAGAACCTTTTCTTTCCAGGGTAGGCTGAGTCAAATCTGGAATTGAAGTAGTTCCAGGAGTTGTTGATGTGGTGTTAAAACCCTGAGGATCAAATTCTACAGACAGGGTAACCTCTGATTTCAGATCAATGTAACGAGTACGAAGTTTAGCCATTACATCAAGATAATCAATACTGGTATATGCCTTGTCTTTTACCGGCGTGCCATTAAAAATGGCGTCGTAAATATCTTTCTGATCAACATTTTTATTCTGAATTTCTTTTGACAACTTACGCACAGTAAGCCTGCCAATGGCAAGCGCAAGCTGATAAAGATCTTCATTTATTGAGTTTCTTGCTGTAAGACCACTTTCATGCCTCACTCTGTTAATCATTGAAGAAAAAACGATAGTTGTAAAAACGAGGCATCCAATTACTATCAGGAGTATCATTCCGGAATGTTTTTTCTGTATAGAATATTGCATATTCTATTTCCTTTTTACACTTATTTGTTGAATCAATCTGCGTGCTCTGGCATGATTCGGGTCAAGATCAAGGGTTTTATTTAAATTCTCCATCGCTTTTTGAGGCTCTTCAAGAATAATCTGACACAAGGCTAGATGAAAATGAATGGTCGGATTAAATGGGAAACAATCACTGATTTCAGTCAAAAGATTTCTGGCAGCCGGATAGTCACCTTCTCGTATAAGGAGTGATGCCAGAATAACCTTACTGGTTCTGCAGTCTTCGGATAATGGGTGATCGTTAATAACTGAGTTTAGAATTTTTTTTGCCTCTTCACATTCTTTCATCTGAATCAGGACCTGTGCCATTTCTATTTTTGCATTTGAATCGTCTGGATCAATTTCAAGGGTCTTCCTGTAATAATTCAGCGCACTTTGGAAATCACCTTTAATACGATAGGCGTCTGCCAAATCATTGTGAGCATTTGAATCGAGAGAATCCAGTTCTGTTGCCTTGGAATATTCACGAATTGCATCCTCTATTTTACCCTGATCAAAATATGCATCTGCAAGCCAATTGTAAAGAAGAGCACAATTGGGCGAGAGTTTGATTGCTTCTTTTAAATTAAATACTGATTCTTTAACAAGACCTTTTTTTCCAAATACTATTCCAAGACCGGCATAGGCTGGAGCAAACTGAGAATCACTTTCAAGCGCTTTCGAATAATAAAATACCGCTTTATCAAGCAGACCTTTTTCGAAATAAGCCATACCAAGAGCTGTAAATGCGCTTTGCGGCTTATTTCCCTCTTTAAGAAACTTCTGTGCTTTACGGATAATATCTTCTGGTGAAATTATCATCAATTAATTATATCACCGATCAAGTCATTATGCAGCATAGTTTATTCAAATTTTTCCATGAAAAAAACCATAAAGTTTAGCTGATAAACAATAGCTTCTTAACAATATTCCAATTGAAAAACGAAAAAGGGAATTTTTTTTTACTGGAAATCTGCAAATTTCAAAAGGATTTGTGCCGAATGAATTTGCTCCAGATTTTGTTGAAAACGCACTATCAAAACCAGCTTTATCAGCCATTTCGGTAAGCATGAAATGATATTTTCCCCATGGCCAGCAGATGGAATCTGACTTTGAAGAGTGATACTTTTTGAAAAAATTTCGCGAACAAGTAAGTTCATTATTTACACGTGAAAAGTAATCTTCATTGGTTTCACGGAAAAAGTAACGCTTTTCATCAATTTTAGTATTCAAGAGAGAAAAGATTTTTTCGGAAGAATTAGATGAAAAAGATTTTGAAATTTCCGAAATTTTCGGAAAAAATGCTTCTGCCAGCAATCCAGGCTTTCTTTCAAAAACTGGCAGAGACGCCTTATTCTTCATTAATGAAACTAATTCATTCGACACATTGTCTGAAGATGCATTATAAGCAGAAATAATGCCCCAGTGATCTTCTTTATCAGGAAAGACTGATACAATTTTTGAACTAGTAAAAACCTGATTGTGGCTATGCGTATGCGAATAAAAATCCCATACACCACTTTTATACATTTCCGAAATTTCTTTTTCGGACAAAAATGCTGAAAAATCACCCTTTCTGGTATTTTTGTGTGCTTCGTTAAATGATATTTCAGTCGATGGTCGCTGATTTTCTGGTCTTACAAGGCCAGAACAGGCAAAGACAATCCCTTTGAAGGAAAATTTATTCAGGATTTCATGGGCGTTTGCAAGGTTATCATAGAAACCATCGTCAAAAGTAATCATAAAATACTTTTCTGAACACGAATCCCTGCCGGAACAAATGCCTAAAAGCTTATCAAGGCCAATGGTTTTATATCCATGAGAATGCATGAAACGCATTTGCTTCTCAAACATGGCAGCTGAAGTGCTAAGGTGCTCTGAATCAGATGTTCCGATTCTGTGATAATAGAGTACAGGAATTGATCTTTCAGGCATTATTATTAACCTGATGCTGATAATAATTCAATGTACATTCAACCATATTTTTTATTCCAAAAACCTTTTCTGCGGATCTTCTTAGTTCTTCCTTAAAAGAAGCATTGATATCACTTGAAAAGAAAGTTGTAATGGCCTCGGAAAGGGAACTTTTATCACCTGATCGGAAAAAGAATATTTTTGCGTGTCTCCCTGCTTCGAGATTAGCAGGAATATCAGATGCAACGACTGGAAGACCCATGCTGAGAGCTTCTCTGATAGTTCCAGAAAATCCTTCCTGATATGATGCGTTAATGTAAAGAGAAGCTTTGCTCATGAGCGCAGGGACATCTTTTCGAAAACCTAACACATGTATGCGATTATTATTAGACGATCTGGATATTTCATCCGCAAGTTTTTCTGAATCGGTAAAATGCCCAGCAATAACAAGTTGAAGGTTTTCAAATTTGGATGAAACTGAAGAGAATGCTTGTGCAACAAGATGATGACCCTTGTTATGACTGTAGTTTCCCACGAATAGTATATAAGGAAGATTTCTGTCAAATGGAAGCGGCAACGTCAGAGATTCAAGATTTGCGGGATTAAATCTATCGGTATCAGTTGCAGAATAAATGACTTTGATTTTTCCCGGAGAAACCCCCTGCCCTTTCAACCGTTCCGAAACTGCATCGCTGACAGCAATAAAGCTTCTAACCCCCGAAGAACGATACTTTACAAGACTTAAAGGATTCGTATCAGGCTTGAACAAAACCCGCCTGGTAACGATAAGTCCTCTGAACCGGTTTAACAGAGAAACCATAAGCCATTGAGTATGAGCCCAAGCACGATGAACATTTACAATGTCAGGTTTAAAGGAATTAAAGATTTTATTTAGTTTGAAAATTGATATTGGACTCGCCTCACTTCTGAAGTCGTGTTCTATAACTTCAATGCCATCATTCCGCGCAATCTCTGCTAATTCACCTCCGTGATGAGAAACCAGAAGAATTTGATGACCAAGATTTTTCATGCCTCTGGCAAGAAACAAAGCCTGCTGCTGTCCGCCGCTCCATGATTTCCCTTCAAGAGAATGAATTATTCTCATATCGGCTCCTTTTTTAGAGGGGGCACGCGCCCCCTCTCAAGGGTCGAACAAGTTCGACCCTCTCACTCCCCGCGGTCGAGCGCTTTGCGCTCTCCGCTATACGCATTAATCAAGCTTCAGTTGTATTAATAACAATGCTCTCTGATAAAAACTATTAATTTACCGGGGCATGTGGCCACCGCCCGCTCTCCGCGGTCGAGTGCTTTGTGCTTTGTGCTGTATTTTGAATTCTATTGGGTTCATTACAATATTTCCTGGAAAAATAATTAGATTTTCGATATTATCAAGATACATTTCTGATAGAATGATTATATTTTTCTTTACGAAATTTTTCAACAGGAGAATAGACTATATGCGAATTTATTTTCACAATATTTCATTAATGCTTGGAATTATTATGGTTTCTACCGTGTTATTCATTACTGGATGCGGCGGAAGTGCATCTGGAACTGGTGCCGTGAATTATTCAGAAATTCAGGCTTATCTTATACCTGTGCAAGTATATGAATCTGGTGCTGAAACATTGGATGGAATATATGCATTTGCTGGTGGACCAGCAGTTACAGGTGGCTGGATTGAGGATAATCCTGGATCAATGATTCAGGGATCCGGACTTGAAGAACAAATCATGCTTGGGGGATATGAAAGAATAATATTTTCAGATCAGTATTCACTGAGTTCAAAAAAATATTACCTGAAATACGTCACAGGCGGAGAAACCCGTGAATTAGAAAACAACATAAACTGGGCAGTGATTCCGAAATTTCCCAACAGGCCGATTCTGCAATGGAATGCGGAAAGCAGAGTTCTTTCAATAACTTCAGAACCAGTTAATATGGCTTCAACATATCAGTTTGAAATAAGATCCGAATCTGGAAGAGTGCTTCAACAGATCAGCGTGTCAAACCCAAATACCTACCTGACCGTCCAGATACCTGGAACATACCATATTGTTTTTTCGGCAATAAAAAAAGAAAATGAGATTCCGGTATCAAAAAGCATTTATATTTTTACAAAGAACCTTGGAGAAAGTGATTTCACTGATTAAGCCTTGTATTACTTCCAGTAGAAAGCATAAAAAAGCTCGTCGGTAGAAAGATATTTCTGAGAAAGTTCATATTCACCGGCTGCAACTTCTTCTTTCTGTTTAACAAGGGAATGTTCATTGTTTACCGTTGAAACAAGAGTCCATCCTTTCAAAACAGCCAGTTGAGAAAGAATTTTACCTGTTTTTACAGCGATAATGCCTTCTTTTAACACTGATTTTAAATGTTTCGTCACTATTGAAAAAGAAGAATCTTTGGGTAAACTAAGATCTGGCCTAGCTCTGACACCAACAATTCCAGAATCAATTGTTAATTCGCCTGAAGCTGACAAAATAATACAACTATCATCTTTAATCTTTATTTCAATTCCGGAATCATTTGAAAAATAAACCAGCGAATTGCTGCCGGTAAGTATTTTCGTGCTGGAAGAACAATTAAAGGTATCTGATGAAAGCTTTTCCAGTTTTCCGTCTTTTTCAACAGAAACATCCCCGGATATTTCTGTTATTCTGAATTTGGAAATCTGGGAAAACAATGGAGTACAAATAATAAAAAAGGCAAAAAATACGGCAACAAAAAAACTAGCTGAGCATCTTCCAATGCGCATCAGAAACATAGTTTGTTTCTCCTGGACCATTTATGAGATAAAACTCAGTTAATTACTGGATTCTGAAAAAATGCACAGATTTGGCCTGGCCGTCTGAGACAGCAATTAGTCCGTCTTCCCGAACTGAAACAGCTGTGGGAATCCATTTCATAGATGGATTTGGAGAAGCAATTTTCGAAAGCACTTTTCCTTCATTACTCAATTTAAGAACATTTCCGCCTTCAGAATCAACAACCCACAGGTTCCCCCACGGATCAATATCAAGTGCGGACGCGTCTCTTGTACCAACAACAAAACCACCTATAAATTTTCCAGTATCAGAAAATAACTGAAGCTTTCCACGCGGACTTTCAAGAATCCAGATGCCCTGCGAGCCAATTTTTATGTCAACAGGTGAAGAAACAAAACCCGGCAGATCACCTTTTTTGGAAAATATTTTCTTAAAATCACCTTTTTTTGAAAAAACGGTGACAGTTTTATTTCCCCTGTCTGTTACCCAAAGATCGCTTTCTGTTGACTTCAGACCATGCGGAAGATCCATTTGTCCTGGATTTGTTCCCCATGTTCCAATTTTCCTCTGAAATATTCCATCACAATCATAAACATGAACTGTATGGGCAGACGTATCAGAAACAAAGACTTCACCACCTGAGACAGCAATAAAGATTGGAAATCCGAGAGCTCCCGGAGTCTTTCCTTTTTTGCCAAATGATTTCATGAGTTTGCCTTCATCATTCAACTGAAAGACTTTTCTACTCTGGCTGTCAACCATCCAAAGAGAACCATCGGATGCAAAAGTTAGGTGTCTGGGCCAGCTGAAAATATTTCCAGTAACCTGATCATTCAGTGTCACTGTTTTTTCAAAAACAACCTGTGCATCAGCTGCTGGCGGTGAAATGGGTTTAACTGGTGCCTGCTTGACTTCCTGAATTTCTTCCGCTTGAGTGTTTTCGATACCAGTGTCTGTCATGCCTTCGACAGAGGCAGCTGAAGCAGTATTAATCGTAATAGGTAAAGATGCGGGTGGCTGACTTGAACTTATTATTTCCTGAACAGAAGACGAAACCGGCACAGTAATACTTGAAGAAGCGATACTGGAGATGGCAACCGCACCACCATCTTTCAGCATCAACTGGGCACGCGCAACTTCAGTCATATCAGGCCTTCCTGACAGATCTGCTTTTAGAGAAGCAACGAATGGAGAAGAAAATTTTCCAAGTTTCTCTGAAGAGATAAATACATTCAGACCGAACGGGCGTCCCTGGCACGTATAACCATCACCAGCAACAATAGGTGGAGTAGACTGGTTCATTTCAAAAGCTAATATTTCACCCTCAAGGCCAGAAATACTCAGTTTTGAGTTAATAAGCCTTGTGACCTGTCCAGTTTCATTCGTAAGAAATTCAGGATTCAAAGGCCAGTTCAGATCAATTTCAAGACCATCATCTGCTTTTTTTATTTCAATGTTAACCCTCGGAATAGTTCTAAAGGAAAAAGTCGAAATAATTTTTTTCTCATCAGTATTGAAAACTTCAACATAATAAACAACACCCGATGAAAAACGCTTTGGAATAAAACTCAGGGTCGAGTCAGATGATTGAAAAACAGTTCCCTGAAGAGGATAACTGACATTTCCACTGCCTTTCCGAAAAACTTTAATAATTGATTCCAGAGAAAGACCTTCTTGCAATGGACGATCAAAAGTAATTTCGACAGGCTTATATGGATCAATAAAGGCGCCTTCGGGCGGATAATGACTCAAAACTGAAAAAGCAGAGGATGTTTTCTCTGAAACAACGTTATTCTGATCAGCAGATGCTTTAAGTCCATTTTGATCTGCTAAAGATGACGATTCTGTTGATACAGAAGTATTAACAGAGGCAACAGGCTCTGAGGCAATTGGCGCCGGGGCAGAACTAACAATCGTATCAGGCACGACATCGGGTTTAACAGATACAACGGGCGATATTTTTATCGAAGGAGGCTCAGAAGAGCTGGCCTGAGTGGATGTTGGCAATGAGGAAGCACTTTCTGAAGGTACAGATGATGTACCCGATATTTCTGCAATTTGATCAACATCCAGAGAAAAACGAATCTCAGGCTTTGCGCTATCAGGTGCCGCAATCGGAGCAACCTTTAATTCATAAATTCCAGGTTCTGAAAGATCTGCCTCGGTAATGCCCGACATGTTGGCAATATTTCCAGAGTTTTTTGAAGAAAGGTTTACTTCAATAAGCTTTACCTTCTTCAGCTCCTTACCTTCTTTATCACGAAAGGAAAATTTTACTCTGCACGGGTTGTCTATCAGCAAAAGATACGAATATTGGGTTTCAGGAACTGCATCAGAAGGGAAAATGCCAGAATAAGACTGCAGCCTTTTCGAAGAGAAAGCTGCTGAAGTTGACAAAATGAAACCCGCAACAAGTACCAGAAACAAATATCTTTTACTAATTTTCACAAACGTCATACGAGAATTCTCCTGCAATATTTCACTGCCCTAATAAATAGCTTTATTTAAGCCAGCAACTTCCGGGAAAATATTTTCGAAGTTTTGACCAGACATTCTGCGCTTCGGCAACATTACCCTGTGACTTATAGATTTCAGCAAGCAACGCAAAAGCGTGCTGATAATACAATTTTACCGGAACAGGCTCAATGACCTTCACAAGAATATCTACAGCCTGTTTTGGAAATTTTCTGGCAAGAAGTGTTGCAATAGTCAGAAGGCGCTTTCCCTCATCATTCTGCTCGTAAACGGGAAAAAGAAGTGATTCTACCAGAGCAATTTCAGAGTTTTCAAGAGTGGGCTTTATCGATTCAAATTCCTTTAAAGCATCGGTTTTGGAATTGTTTGCAAGAAAAAATAGAAATTTATCTGAATTATCTGAAGGAAGATCTTTTATCTTTGCATTCAGCGCTGGATCTGCTTTATCCATTAAAGAAGCTGAGAGAAACCAGCTTACTGCATTACTGTACTCGATTCTAGGCAAATAGCCATTATCGTAGGGAAAGTATTTTTTCAAATCGCAAAGGGTTTTCAACTGCTCAAGAACATTTGTTCCTAATTCGGAATTTAAAAGTACTGCCAGAGCTTTTTCAATTCGATATCGCTCAGAATAACCTGGAATTTTCGAGAGCTTCTCAAGCCAGAATCCTGATCTTACCGGATCGTTCATTTCGACTAGATAGGTAAGATGAAGTTGAATCACTGCTTTACCGGCTATTTCAGGCTCTGCTTCAGGATAATTTCTCAATAGGGCTTCAAGTCTGGAAATTCTCTGAAGAGCATGCAGATAATTTGAATTTATTCTGGTCAGATCAAACAGGCGAACTTCAACACCATTAATGCGCGGAGAAAGAGAATCTTCCTTTGTCATAAGCAAAAGTGCTGATTCTGGAGCATCAGGAGCAAAATAGTTCTTTTCAAGCTGATCTCTCAGTTCTCTTATTACACTTTCATTATCAGATGAGTTTTTCTGAAGGTTTTTCCGAACTTTCTTAAATTCCTCTGAACCCTTTTTATAACGTGCTCTATCTCTACGAAATCTGGTATTTCCTTTCGAGACTTTTGCAAGTCGGTCAAGCAAAGATCCGGATGATTTAAAGTTTCCGGAAGAAAGCAAGCCATGTAACTCCAGAGAAAGCAATTGTTTTTTTCCTGCTTTTCCTGAGTATTTTTCAGCAAGTTCAAGTGCCGCCCTGCCTTCAATTTGCCTTCCACAGGCGTAATCAAGAAGTGCCTTGTTAACAAGAACCTGTATCCGGTATGCTCCTTTTGGAAACAACTTTAAATAAGTTTCTGAAATAAAGGGCAGCTCTGTAAAAAGTGACGGATGCAAACATCTTGAAGCCAGATAAAACCCAAGTTCACGAACTGAAGATTTATTGGATGGATTTATCAAAGAAAGCGAGTCACAAAAAGCTTTCTGAAAAAGAGATTCAGAAAGCTCCGGGTAATTCTGGTAATTTTCAACAGCTTTATTGATAGTTGAAGCTATTTCCTTTGCAGAAGAACCAGCATAAACTGAGGATATGCTGAAAATCTGAAAAAAGATGCTAACGCCGAGAACAAACGCAAAAAGTGAATGAATAACAATGAATTTCCTCATCTCTCAATTCCTTACATTTGTTTGATTTGACGGTCTGGGCCGATTTTTATTAAAATGCTTCGCGGGCTTTGGAGCCTGAGAAGGTGTATTTGGAGCTTGGGATGGTGCATTTGGCGCCTTAGGTGACGCAGAGTCACCTGTTTGCTGGCTGGTATTAGCCTTGTTCATCTGGTTGGGTTTTTGAGTATGATTTGTTCTGAAATTCTGCCTTTGCTTCTGATTTCGATTCTGGTTCTGATTTGTTCTAACTTCCTGATTTCTCTGAGGAGAAACAACCGGAGCACCTTTTTCACCTTGTGAGGTCGGCTTCTGCGGTAATTTCTGATTTTGATTTTCACTCTGAACCTGATTCTGAACCTGATTTTGCGCCTGGCTTTGAACCTGAGGTTGATCCTGTGTCGGACTTTGTGTGCTTTTTTCCCCACTCACTGCAACCAAAGGCTTTTGTTGAGATTGTTCATGAGCAGGAGCAGCGTTCTGCTCTTTAGCCTGGCTCTGCCTTTGACCTTGTGGTCGATTTTGGTTTTGTGGCTGTCCAGTGTTCTTTGTGCGATTCTGATTCTGATTAGAACGCTGATTTGGGTTTTGATTTGGATTACGATTTTGCTTCTGATTTGGAGGTTGCGGTTGTCCAGAGGCTTTTTTGGGCTGTTTTGCCTGAGCTGGGCTCTGTTTTGGAGCTTCAAGATTATTCAACGCCATGTGAAGCGCATCCAGAAGCTCATTTTTTCCAAACCCTGATTTGGCAGAAAAGGTCAACGGATAAGATAATCCAAGCTTCGCAGAAATTAGCTTTATCTGTTTCGTGAGATCATTATTTGTGAGTTTATCAATTTTCGTGAGAATGGGAATATACCTGTACCCCGAATCGTTTATCCAGTGGTACATCTGTATGTCCATTGTAGAAGGAGGATGTCTGACATCCATGATCTGAATTATTGCCTGAACAGGTGAAGCAGTAGCAAAAAAATCATCAATCATTTTCTGAACTTTTTCTTTTGTCAGCCTTGACACCTTTGAATAACCATATCCCGGCAAATCGACAATATAAAAAGCCTCATTAATCAAATAATAATTGATTGTTAGAGTTTTCCCAGGTGTTGCACTTGTTTTTGCAAATTCACGCCTTCCGGTAAGTTTGTTTACCAGCGAGGACTTCCCAACATTTGATCTGCCTACGAGGGCAATAATAGGCTTTCCGGGAGGAGGCATTCCCTCTTTTGAAGCAGCACAGGCTGCAAAAACTGCTGAAGTAATTTTAAGCGTCATCTTCTGAATCCTTTTCTGACGACATATCTTTATCGTTTTTTTTCTTTTCTGTATACCCCTTCAGTACAAGCGGGGTCTGCTTTGGTTCACCAACCAGAGCTAGTTTAAGAACCTCAGAGGCATTCCTGACTTTACTTATGGTCAGATTATTTCTAATTTCTTCCGGAATTTCCTCAAGGTCTTTCTCGTTATCAACCGAAAGAATAATATTTGTAATTCCATGTCTGTGCGCTGCCAGAAGTTTCTCTTTTATTCCACCAACGGGCAAAACCTTTCCTCTGAGTGTAATTTCTCCGGTCATTGCAAAATCTTTGTTGATAGGAACTTCGTTCAATGCAGAATAAATTGCAGTAGCAATTGTAATACCTGCTGACGGACCATCTTTCGGAACTCCGCCTTCAGGGAAATGAATATGCAGATCAATTTTATCATAATTAATCGGACGCATTCTCAATTCTTCAGCATGAGAACGAAGATATGAAATTCCAGCCATTGCTGATTCTTTCATTACATTTCCCAGGCTTCCAGTGAGCGTAATTTTTCCGCGCCCTGGCATAATAACGACTTCAATCGGAAGAATAGCTCCTCCAACCTCTGTCCAGGCAAGTCCGGTGGCAATTCCAATTTCGTGTTTTTCTTCCTTCTTATCTGAATGAAATTTGGCAACTCCAAGATAGCCCTTCAGAGACTCTGGAGTAACAGAAATTTCTTCTGCAGAAGGTTTGCTTACGGAAATAAGTTTGCGCGCAATTTTCCGGCTTACTGCAGCGATTTCACGTTCAAGACTTCTGACGCCGGATTCTCTTGTATATTGTCTGATGATCTGACGAACACTTTCATCTTCAAACACGATTTTATTTTTATCTATTCCATTGGCTTCCTTCTGCTTGGGAAGAAGATATCTTTTTGCAATTTCAACTTTTTCTTCTTCTGTATACCCTGGCAGGAAAACAATTTCCAGACGATCTTTCAAAGCCGGCGGAATACTGTGCGGAACATTTGCAGTTGTCAGAAAAAGAACTTTTGATAAATCAAACGGAGTTGCAATGAAATGATCTGAAAATGTTGAGTTTTGTTCTGGATCAAGAACCTCAAGCAATGCAGAACCCGGATCGCCTCTGAAATCATTTCCCATTTTATCAATTTCATCAAGAAGAATAACCGGATTTCTTGTTCCACAATCTCTCAAAGCCTGAATAATTCGACCTGGCAAAGCACCGATATATGTTCTTCTGTGTCCTCGTATTTCAGCTTCATCACGCATTCCACCGAGAGAAATACGGGCGAATTTTCTATTCATGGAACGTGCGATAGAACGTCCGAGAGATGTTTTACCTACACCGGGAGGCCCAATTAGACAAAGAATTGGTCCTTTCAGTGATTTTTTGAGCTTGCAGACAGCAAGAAACTCAAGAATTCTCTCTTTGACTTTTTTCAAACCATAATGATCTTCATCAAGAATGATTTCTGCCTTGTCAATTTCAATTTTATCTTTGGTGGATTTCGCCCATGGCAGCGAAATAAGCCAGTCAACATAATTTCTTGACACGGTCGCTTCTGCTGAACCCGGCGGCATTTTACTTAATTTAGACAACTCTTTTTCAGCTTTTTCACGAGCTTCTTCAGGCATTTTTGCTTTTGCAATAGCCTTTTTAAGCTCTTCCATTTCTTCAATTCTATCTTCACCTTCGCCAAGTTCCTTTTGAATGGCTTTCATCTGCTCGCGAAGGTAATACTCTTTCTGTATCTGCTCCATCTGCTTGCGAACCTGGCCGCGAATCTTTTTCTCAACCATCATTATTTCAAGTTCACGATTGAGAATGCTTGCAATCTTGTTCAGTCTTGCTTTTGGATCAAATGCTTCAAGAATTTCCTGTTTTTCTTCAACTTTCAAAGTCAGGTGAGCAGTAATAATGTCAGCAAGACGACCTGGTTCTTCAACATTATTTGCTACCATTATTACTTCGAGAGGAATTTTCTTATTTAATTTAATGTACTGTTCAAAAAATCCTATGACATTTCTCATAAGAGCCTGAGTTTCAATGCTCTTTTCGTCAGTCGCAGTTACTTCTTCTGTTTCGCCTTCAAAGAAGTCTTCTCTTTTCCCAAACTTGGTAATTTTAACTCTGGTGGTACCTTCAACCAGAATTTTCAGTATTCCATCGGGCAGTTTGAGCAGCTGAAGTATTTCAGCGATTGTACCGGTTTCATAAAGTTCGGTGACGTCAGGATCATCCGTTTTTGCCTGTTTCTGTGCACAGAGAACAATCTTGCGATCACGCAACATTGCCTCTTCTATCGAACGAATAGACTTTTTCCGTCCAACAAACAGCGGAACCACCATAAATGGAAAAACCACGACATCTCTAAGCGGCAAAAGTGGATATACCGAACGTGATTCCTGGAATGTCGAATGCGATGGCGGCTGCGAAATACCTTCTTCTGGCTTGTTCATGAATAAGTCACTTCCTCCTTGAAACCATTGGTGGTTCATATTTCGTTAAGGATTTACCATGAATCAGTCTGCGGGGGCAAGAAATATTTATAAAAAATTTATAAATTGAACTTGCACAGCAAATCCAAAACTTTTAAAAGAATTTTGGAATCTGTTTCTTTTTCCGCAAGCAGTGCGGTTATTCTGGCTTTGTTAAATATCAGCCAGTCAAGTACACTTATTATTTCTCCATCATCCTTTTCAATCTCTTTTTCAAGCGATAATAAAAATGTAACTCTGTCAAAATCTGAAGCATCGGTTACTTCGGTTATTTTTGCTGTGTGATCTGATGTTTCAGGGCTTATTTCAGTTACCGGTGCCAAATGACTATTAATATTTTTAGTCAAATCCCGAATGAATGGGTAATATTTTGATTGAAAATCTGAACGTCTGGAGAAAAAATTCAATAACTGAATTGCATTAGAATTTCTTATCTTCCTGAATGATACAGATTGGTTTAAGATTTCTGATTTTAGGGCAAGCTTTTTAAAAAATATAGACATCCAGAGTTCTAACTCATCAAAATGTTCAGAAGACTGCTCGAAAAAGGGCAAAAAATCACCAGGTAATGTTTTTTCAAAAAATAAATCAAACAAAGCTTCCGCATAACGCTCTCTTTTCTTTCTGGAAGAAACAAAGAAAAGTCTCTGCAACATTATTCCCATGATTAAAAAGTGCTCACGGTCTGTTAAGCCAGTAAAGACAGTGTTTTCGGAAAAAGTAAAACAGTTTAAAATATTATCAGAAAGGATTTTTAAAAAATCATACTTTTCGAACAGATAGATTTTCAAATCGGGATTCTTTAAAATGCATTCCGACTCAGGAAAAGCTTTGAGAAAAAAGTAGGCTTCAACAAAATCACTCAACTCTTTTACCTGACCAAAAAGCAAAGATGTTCTTCCGGCAATTCTTTCAAGAATATTTTCCAGATCTGTTTTTTCATCAAACAAGGAGCCATTCAATAAAGCCGATGGCAGGACTTTTAATTTTTCAGAATAATGAGCCCGGTTTGAAATAAAACTCCGATTTATTGTTTCAGAAAGACATTCATATCTTTTCTGCAAAAGAAAAGCACGCGCGGCAAGCTCTTTTTCAGAAGGGTCTGTTCCCTCAAATGGCACGATAGAATCTGAAATCTGTTTCCCTTTGTTAGTTTCAAGATATACCATCTTCGGAAACTCTCCAGGACAAATTGCAGCAACACAACAACATTTATCTTCGGGAAGCTTGAAAGAAAAAAATGATGGTCTTTCATAATAAAAACCTATGTTGCGAAAAGAGTCTGTATTTTTTTCCAGGAGATGGTTTTTATCAACCAGCGACTGCATTTTTGATTCGAATATCTTCTGACGATCCTTTGGCTCCGCTGGAAATCCTTCATCTGAAATGTTTTTTAGAAAGTCATCAGCAGATTCCAATGATACTTTTTTCAGCTCACGCCTGTTTCTGATAAAAATCTCTCTTCCAGAGCGGACTTCATCAATGGTCAGCGGAATAATTTCAGATCCGAAGACCGCCGTGATATAGGCGGGTGGTTGCGGAAGAATCATGTTTTGTGCCCATGGCTTTCGCTTCCAGGAAATCTGAGAAAGCACTACGGGAAATATTTTCGCAAGAAGCTCAGCTACAGAGCGTCCTTTAACTGTTTTTCTTGCTACAAGGTATTTCTCACCATCTATTTCCCTGGAAACAAGGGCTGATGGATCACAGTTCTGAGATAAAGCAAATCCTCTTGCTGCCGGGGTAAGATTATGATTAATGTCGTAGGCAAATTTTGCCTTTGGCCCCTTTATTTCAGTAAAAAAATCAGATTGACAGGCTGGAACACCCTCAACGTATAAAGAAAGCCTGAAGGAACTCAACCATGCTCTTATTCTGGAAAATGGTATTCTTTCTTCGTTAAAAGCATTTTCTGCCGCAGAACTAATCTCCCGAAGGTCTATTTCAAGAGAATCATGATTTAAAGACCAAAATCCAGTTTCAAAAATAATATTCATAATATGGTATTATATTCTATATTTGTTACATTCTTCAAGTACCTCAAATAATGAGTTTTAAAAAATTGCATAAAAAAATGGAAATTCTTAAATCACATTTTCTCTACGATCTGCTCTGGTCAATAATTTTATCGACTATATTTTTCGCCATTTGGCCTACTTCACTAATTCTGGATGACGGTGGAATTATTCTTAAATATATGGATAATTTCCAGAAAGGTTACTTTTACACATACAACATTGAAGACGGCCCTATTTTTGGAATTTCAGGATTCATTCACGGAATTTCTGCCGGTCTTTTAACATTTTCCGGCCTCTTGAGTCCATTGAATTCACTGTTTGCAAGCAATTTCATCGGATCAATAATTCTTATTCTTGTGATAATTCAGATTTTGCGATTTCACTCTGAAGGCTATTTCATTCCAATATTTGGAGCAGCATGGCTGTATTTTTGTACAACCGATTTGATAATAAATGTCAAGCAGGGGCTTGAAACTTCTTTACACATCGGAATAATGCTTTCTCAATTTGTATTTCTACTAAAAAGAAATTTTCCACTCTTATGCATTTCCGGGGCAATTTCAATTATTTCAAAACTTGACTCGGTACCAGTATTCATTATTTGTGTGCTACTTTTCCTTCTAATTGATTACTTTGAAAATGAAAGAATTGAACTTAAAAATGGGCTGCAAACTCTTTTCAAATGGAATTTTTCATTCCTGGGCGTCTGGATAATTATTTGCTTTTTCATTTTTGGAAGCCCAATTCCTCAGACGGTATATTCAAAATTATTTTTCCACCCCCACCCTTCAAACACTTTGTTTCCGTTTTTAAATCACTTTCTGCTGATAAAGGACTCTTTATTCCTATTATTATTTTTACTTTTGTGCAATATTTATGCTTTTCGAAAAGAACGAATTTTTATAATAATTGAAAATCTTTCTTTCATGTTTTGTCTAATCGGATATCTGGCTTTATACTGTTTTTATAATCCGCATGAACAGATGAGCTGGTATTACGCATTTCCTGAACTGCTTATTAATATTCAAATTCTTCTTCTCGCCTTTCAATTATTTAAAAAGCTTTTTAAAGAGCAAAAATTTCTGCCACAATTTTTATTAATTTCGACATTAACCGTTTTTCAAATACCATTTGTCTTAGATCAGTCCTACATAAGGTTATGTCTACTTGAAAATTCAATCACTGAATTAATTTCAATTGGGAGATTTGTAAGAAACAACAGCCATCACAAAGACAAACTTATGACAGGTCATGGATTTATAGCTCGTGAATCAGAAAGATATTGTATTGATTATTCAGGTTTAAATTCACGTGAAGCGACAAATCTCCAGTTGAACACTGAAAAAATAGCTGAAAAACATAAACCAGAATGGATAACATTTCTTGGCTTTATTCCTCATAGCCTTCAGATAAACGAAGGCTATGAACTCATAAAAACAAGTTACGAAGTTACCCAATTTGGTGCTCAACCCTACCGTATTTACCAAAAAAGTGCTTCCTGCAAAGGAATTACAGAAAGTATTCCCATAAACTCACTATCCTGTCGGGAAGGGTTTATGAAAAATCAGGATGGTGTGATTATTTGTGAGACTTCCAGTTTGGAAATAAATCTTCAATTAAATGATTTCATAAAAAACATAAGCAAGAATAAGGATATGTACATTGAATCAATCTTATTTGGAGTCGAAAAAAAGATTGAAAATATTTCAATTTCTGCAGAGACAATAAACTCTTCGGGACAATTAATTAATACTCAAAAAATCCCTATTGATAAACTGAACAATGAAAATCAAATTGCTGAAAGAATGCAGGAGTGCCAATTGAAAATATATTCTCAGGATAATCCAGATAAAATTTATTTGCATTCCTGCAATTCAAGAAACATCCCCGAAAAAATAAACTTTCTCGGACCAGCAATAAAATTACGAATTCGTAACAGTAGCAGTAGTAAATGAGGAAAACGCTTTATTTAATGCCACTCCCAGAAATGCTGCAAAACTTAAACCCGTAATTTTAATATTTTCATTTACGACTATGCCAGGGCAGAATCCAAGTTTTTTTTCAATAAATTCCGAACCAAGACCAATAATCAGAATTGTTGCCATGACAATAATATTTTGCATATTCATTTTGGAATCGCTGTTTTTTATTGTTTTTACACCAATGATAGAAATCATACTGAAGAGTATCAAGCTTATTCCGCCCATTACAGGTGCTGGAATACTCTGCATAATGTATCCAAATTTTGAAACAAGGCCCAGAAGGATAGCAAATATTGCTGTTATTCTTAAAATCGCCGGATTATAATTTTTTGTCATTGCAAGCAAACCCGTATTTTCAGCATAAGTTGTATTGGCTGGACCGCCAATAAAACCTGCTGCCATAGTTGCCAGACCATCACCCATCAGAGTCTTGTCTAACCCTGGATCTTTAATAAAATCAGCCCCAACAACAGCACCATTTGTAGTAATATCGCCAATATGCTCCATGAAAACTGCTATAACTACCGGGGCAATGATAATAATCGCTCCCATATCAAATTTTGGAAATGAAAATGGAGGCAGCGAAAAAAAGGCAGCATTAGTTATCATGCTTGTGTCAACTAAATTCATTGATAAAGCCAACACATAACCTGTAAAAACCGCGATAATTATTGACAATTGCCTGAGAAAACCCCTGGCAAAAAAGTTAATCAGTATCGCAACGGTGAAGGTTGTTGTTGCAAGAATATAGTTCTGTGAGTACATTCCCAAAGCCACCGGTACTAATTTTAAACCGATTACTACAATCATTGGTCCAGTAACATGTGCAGGAAAAAAACTCTTTGTTCTTTCTGTTCCGAATTTTACAATAAAGAAAGCAAAAAGCACATATAGAAATCCTGCAATAACGATTCCACCCTGTGCGTATGTCAAATCATTTTTGTAAATTTCCTTAACCGTTATAATTACTGGAATAAAAGCAAAACTCGAACCGAGGAATACCGGAACTTTATATGAAGTGCAATAGTGGAATATTAAAGTTCCGATTCCTGCGCTGACAAGAGCGACTGAAGGATTTAGTCCGGTAAGTATTGGTACAAGAACTGTTGCGCCAAACATCGCCATCAAGTGCTGTAATGCCAGAATATATTTTGTAATATCCATTTCTATCCAAAAGACTCCTATAATAGTAACAAGAATAATGTGTGTAATTACGTAAACTTGTTAAACATAATAATTATATATTCCAGTACCTACTCAATAACTTGTTTCAAAGAAAAGTAAAAGCGGATTCCAGCAGTTTGCGAACAACGCGGCAAAATGCCGCGTTGTTCGAATTGCCCCAAAATATTGAGTTGATACATATTCTTCAAAGTGATAATCCGTGTAATCCGTGGTTAAAAATTCAGTTCCCGTTTTGATAAAGAATTCGGTTAATTTCTTCAATGGCAGAATTTGGCTGCTGATTCTGAATCATATTTCTGATTTTCAACAGAGTTTCCCTTTTAACTTTAAATAAAACATCATCAGATCCACCATTTTCAACTGGTTTGATATCATTTAAAAATTTAAGAGCTTTCTTTTCGTCTTCAGACAAACTTGAACCATAACTTTCTTTCAGCTCCATGTAAGCTTTCAGCCATGTCTGGTAATCAGCTCCTGTTGAAGAAGGTTTTGCTTTGATAAAATATGCAAGAAAAGCAATCTCTGCATCGCTCAAAACAGGCATAAATTCATCAAGATTTTTCAGAATATAATCAAGATAAAAGGTGTAATACTGTTCACTACCGTCTGTTTGCGGCATTGCAGAAAAAACATATTTGAATTTCTCAATTTCACCAGCCGATAAAGTTATTGAGGTTTCTTCAACATACATACAGAAGCATTGTACAAACCAGAGATTATAATAAATTCCGGAATTATATGCAGGTTTTATTCTCAGCAAATCATCAAGCTCCTCTTTCTGCACTGAATTTGGAGGTGTAAACGAGTCCTGAAATTTTGCCAGGAACGAATCAAACCATACTTTATATTCATTTCCTCTTTCATCAGCATTTACTGCAGTCAACAAAATAAAAACAAAAATCACCGACAGCAACAAGGTTTTCGAAAACTTCATTTATTTTATCCTTTTACAATAGTATCAATACTTATTTTCCGCGATGTTTCAGGTAGTTGTCGATACTTCTATCGAATGTTTTCTCACCCTGGGGTGAAAAATAGCACGCCGGAAGTTCACCGCTTCTTCGGTGATATGAAATACATTCGCAACACAAACCTTTTCTTGAGCATGGTTCGTAAGTACAATTACACGACTTCATGTTTTTATTCTGATTTGGACAACTGGACATACTTTCCCCCTGAAAAAAATTTCTTTAACATAAAAAAAGAGGATAGCATATTTATTGAAATTAGTGCATCATAAAATTTTCAATTTTAGGTGGTATCTGATTCTAAACCACGTATTGCCAATTATTAACAAAGAATTTCAGATGGTCTTTCACTACAAATCATTAAAAAATCCCGAATGTCGTAAATCACGACATTCAGGATAAAAGGGATGATTTTAATGGGCTTGTAAAAATTACTCGTTATGAAGAGAATTAAACCTTTCTGCATCTTTAACTTTTTTTCGGAGATGATCAGTCAAGTCACCACCATTTTGGGAATATTGAAGCAATCGTTTATAACCAATCTTATTAAAAAGATTTTCTGAAAAAATTTCTGAAGAAAAATCTTTTGAATTCATAAGTTCATTTTCAGCGATTTTTATCATCTGAACACTTCGTGCAATTTCTGTGTCATCCAATTCTGGTTCGTCCTCATTATCAGGAATAGAACCAGAGGTGTCAATCATTACCAAAAGCCTTTTTCCAGATGTCATGAGATAGCCTCTCGGAATAGTCAACTTGGCTTCGTGAAAGTCTGACATCTCAGAAGAAATTTTACACGTATAATTAATCTGTGAACCCCAGACATCTTCAATTATTTTAATACCCGTGTCAGAAGGTTTCGGCCATGCTTTTTTAGGAACATAAACACTCAGCCCATAGTCGTTCGGGCTATATCCGAATTGTCGATCATCATAATAAGCCGATTTTATGGGTTCACCAATAAAACTGTAAACTACAATCTGTTTTCGAATATCTTCAAGTACAACATCTCTTTTGAAATAAGTCTGTCCACCACCGGCAGCAATTTCAAATTTCTTGGTTTCATATCCGGGGGCCAGCACTTTTACCTTTATAACATCATCCTTTAAGCTGCATTTTGCATAGGCTGACGGAATCAACAACATATTTTTATTGTAAATATCAAGATCTACCACATAAATACCAGCATTGTATGGAATAGCTGAAAGGATTTGCGTCTGGCAGACGAACGCCGCCAGCAGAATTAAAATCATCTTAATAATATTTATATTTTTTTTCATTAATTTCCTCCAGGACGTTTTACAGCATTATACTTGATAAAAGTTCTCTGATTTAACAATGGTCCCAATTAATACGTCGATTGAACAAATTACGTATAACTTTAATAAACACCCAGCTTGCACTTCATTTGCATGTAATCTCAATTTGCTTTCCAAAAATGAGATTACATGCAAAATTCAGCTCATATTAATCACCATGAACAACAGCAAATTTCTTCATTGAAGCAAGTTCTTCGGAATTATATGCGACACAATCCGAACGGGGTTTTGTGATTCCGCGCTTCTGAAATACTGAAATAATCTGCGATTCATATTGTCCGCCGAAATGGGCTTTATCTGCTGCCAGAATTGCATTATATGCGTCAAAGAAAGTAGCATAATCAATTTTGATGAAGAAAATGCTCTTATGAATCAGAACATCAGCTACTTCAGCACCAAGGACTTTTCTGAGATCCCAGAGACATCCGCCCCAGATTCTTCCATCTGCATGAACTTCATAAACAAGAGCTTCAGGGTAATGAAGAACGTTCTCTATTTTTCTGAAATAGCTGCCTGCCTTTGAATTTCCCCATTCACCGACGATTGGATCATTGCTGATGGTGCATGCGAAATAATCAGCCTGGCCTTCATTAATAGCACCTGATTCTCCTGAATGATTGATGTTGAGAATTTTTCTCAAAGTACCATGAGCATATTCGTGATAAATAATAGCTTCTTCCATTGCAAAATCAGCATATTTAACGCCATCACCGAAAACTACTTTATCTTCCTGCGGGCTGTAGTATGCTCTATCAGGATTTTCAGAAAAATGTACAACTGTTTTCAAAGATCTGTCATTATTATTGAAACCCATTACTTTAAAGAAATCGTGAATTTTGTTTATGTGATAATATGCATTGGCTTCATCAAAATGAGTGTTTGTGATATCAAATATATATTCACCATTGCTGCTGGTAGAAACACTTCCGCGTCCATTTATAATCTGACAGTAAGGACCTGTAAGAGTATTTCCGGTTAAATATGGAAGATCTTCAGTCGTCGGCTGGCAATGTTTCGGATTAGTTACATACACTGAACCTTTTCCGGTTATTCCTGCAAAATTCATCTGATTAACCAGGAAGAGTTTTTCGCCATTCTGAGCATTAACAACAACTTCAAAATCTCCGAGCGGTTCACGTGAGGCAAGTTTAACAAACCATGAACTGCATGCTTTTTTATCATTTACAAAATATACATTTTCACAGGCGGCTGGAATACGCAATGTTTTCAAATCGGAAATTCCGATGTATGAAGCAGCGAGTTCAACAGCTTTTTCTGGTGTGATTGTTGTTTCTGATATTACTTCATCCAATGGGGAAAAAGATCCGTTAATTAATCTGATTACATTGTCTGAACAGAAGTGAAATTCAACTGTATTTTGAAAAGTCTTGACACCATTAAGTGACATTGATAGTACAACATGGTTGGCTTTTCCGTCGTTAATCTTTTCAGTTTTAATTTCCCAGTTTCTGCAACTTACTGGAAGATTAAAAACTTCTGGCATCTGATAAACATAATTCAATGCTGCCTTTTCAGGGTCAATTGAAATAGACTCGCTCAATTCTCCGCGAATGCTGGAAAATCTTTTCCCGTAATCCTGAAGTGAAATGGACTCAATATTTCCGGTGCTTCTGTAGCTAGAGAGAAATGCATCTATTATTCTGGTATCCGGATCAATTTTTCTATCGGAATTTCCAACACCAAAAGCTGAAATAGAAACTGACAATACAAATAATACTGAAAGTACAAATAATTTTATTCTCATTTTTTTACCTGATCATTCCTTTCAATTCACATGCAAAACGTGCAATTTCAAATTTAACAGAACTAGCAGCTGAATTTTCGCAGAAGGCTTCATAATTCAACTGATCAGCAAGAAGATTGCAAAATTCACAATCAAATGCGGCATTTTTTTCTGATTTTGATTTCTGATCAGCAACGAAGTTTTTCAGTAAATCCATATCACCATTCAATGCAGAAATTACGATATCTCTTACGCCAGCTTTTCGATAAGAATCACGAACCATGTCATCCCAGTTCGAAATTTTTGAAAAAGCGGCATTGTCGTAATTTACTTTGTAATCCGTTGCAATATCAGGGAAGTAAACAGCAATTCCACCTGCCATAGCCATGAAATTATTATTAAATTCATTCACAAGAATAACCTGAGAACAAGCACTTTCAAGCTTCTCAATCGCCTGGAAAAGATTCATATCAATTGGTTGTTTCTTGAGATTGATGAGAAAGTGCCTGAGATCACGATGGTCAGGAACAGTAAACTTTTGAGTTCTTCTGAGAGCTTCTCTGACCTGCATTCCGTAGTTTCCCTTAATGACAATACTGCAGAATGATTCAAGAGCCTGCTGTATAACATCAATTTTGTTTCCGTCAAGAACCGAAAGGGTTGCCGGTGCGTACTGGTCTGGTCCGGTCATAATGCTTAATACGTAAGTTCGGGCAACCATTGCACTGAATTCCAACATGCTCATATTAGGAATGTAATTTCCAAGAATCTTATTATAGGGAAAACCTCTTCCTGGAACGTTATCTTCTGAACCAACGATCAGGTCTGCTTTTCCTTTAATGATACATGCAACCTCTGCCATTTGCATAAGACACGCGTCATACATAAGAACATCAAGTTTTCTACCAAGATACTGATTAATCATGCCAAGAGCGGTATCCAGCTCTTCAGTCTTTATGTGGGTGTTGGAAGCTTCATCATAGGAAATTCCCCTGTAAGAAGGGTTTTCCGGAGAATTACGCCACCCGGAACCGTGATTCCAGATTTCAAGTACGTATTTTTCTGCAGGGAAAGCTGCAATCGTTTCTCGTGCAAAAGTGACAAGGGTCTGATAGCTGCCCATGTCAATTTCTCCGAGGTTCTTCAGAACACGAAGATTGTTCTTTTCAACATATATAAGTGAAGCTGGAGCATTTCTTCTGTCGCACAGAACCACAACATTGAAATATTCATTGCTTCCAACTTCGGCCATCTGCTTGAGGTTTTCCTGACCATACGGGTCAAGGTTATTGTCAGCATTCATATAAATCATCATCGTCAAATGCTTTTGTGAAGCATCCAACTGCGAGGATATTGCTGATATTATTATAACCAGAGAAATAAAAATGAAAATTTTTATTCTATTTTTTTTCACAAACGCCTCCATTATGTAAAACAACCAACTTTACAGCTCGTAAAATTGGCAGAGAAACCAGCTTTACTGAAAGGGATCAATTATTTGCTGCCGCAAAAGAATGTATGGTGTCACAAAAAGTGATCGTAGAACACCGCCAGAAAACGGCTTAATTTAATAAATCATAATTCCAGGAATTAAATTCAGCGATGATGCATCTCAAATTGCTTAAAGAATTTTCAACAGCAGGTGCGCGACAAAAAAGAATTGATTAGGTTAATGCAATTGCATGTCGGAAAAGTGCAACTACACAACAGGAGGTGAATTCAGATTACATGGACACGACCTTATGACCGTGTCCATGCAAGTCTTTCCAACAAATTATTGGGGGGTTGTGGTGTTAGTTTCGATCTGGCTTACAAATTCGTCACCAGTCGGATCCTGGATGATTTCATAAGTTTTTCCACAGAGTTCCCACTCACCGTCGGTTCCCCATGCAGTTTTTGACTTATGAAGTTCGAACCAGATTTTATTAACTTCATATTTTCTTTTTCTCTTTGTTACCATTGTTTTCATGAGAGAAAAGGAAACGTTAAACACAAACATCGGAGCCCCGTTATAGGTGGTCTGGAACTGTTTGTGAACAACGAGATTTGCAATATTTCCAAGCTTAAGCCAATGATTGAGAATGTTCAAAACATCAAGTGTTACAGTAAGGTTAATGTTCATATTGGAAGAAACAGTCTGTTCTTCATCCTGCCATGTAGTACCTTTTGCTTCACGTTCAATTTCTCTTCCCTTGCGATATTTATAACCGGGTTCAGAATATCCGTAGCCGGGAAAATATTCGCGAAGGCGATTCATTTCAGCCGAATTCTCAAATGAATTGAGAATAATCTCATTTCTGAGAGGTTCAATTGCAGGATAGAAAGCTTTTCTGGCTTCTACCGGAAGAGACTTGTAGAAATTGCTGAAATCGGCAAGGAATCCATCATTTGAATTCCAGCTCGCAAGAAGCTTTTTACTGAGTCTATCAATGGAATCATTGTAATTTTTCAACTCTGCTTCATACTTGCTCTGAGTAGAAACCTTCTGATCAGCGCATTCTGATTTGAGCAACAGATCATTCAATGCCCAGAAACTTCCCGCTGCCTTGGAAAATTCCAATTCGCGGCCAAGAGTTTCATCAGAATTTGCCAACGAAGTTCCGTAACAACAAAGCGATACACAAAAAAAGAAACCAACCATTCCCATTAAAACCTTGCGCATACTTCCTCCAAAAAAAATATTTTTTGAAAACTGTAAATCTTAAAACGAAGAAAAAAAACAAACTGTTGAAAAAAAATATTTTTTTTTCTTCGTTGCTAAAATAGTCTCTTACGTGATAGAAAATAAATTAACTTTCCAGTATACAACTTTTTTCAACAATAATAAAGAAAATGGAGTTATTATTAATGGCATCCGATGATATGGAATTAATCAATAAATTCCTTTCGGGACAGAAAGATGTCTTTAAACTCCTGATGGATCGATATTCAGGTTTATGCAGGTATTATGTTCGTTCAAGTTGGGGCATTGATTCGCATTCAGCTGAAGATCTTACACAGGAAGCATTCATCAAGGTATTTCAGAATGTTCAGAGGTTAAGACCAGATAGTAACTTTAAGAACTGGTTGATGGCAATCCTGAGGAATGTTGTTCTTGATCATCTGAGAAAGTATCCGAAAAAAAATCAGACTCTGACGTTGAACAATGAAATTTCTCATGAAGGTAATGAGAATGCAAGTTTAAAAAAACTTATTATTGGTGAAGCACTAGAAAAATTGCCTGAGCGACAAAGGGAAATTGTATTCATGTTTTACTTCTGGGAATTTAATTCACAGGAAATAGGAAGGATAATGAATCTTCCGGATGGAACAGTAAGAAGTGACCTTCATCAGGCTCGCATAAGAATTGCAGAGCTTCTTGAAGACGCGGATTCTAACAGTTGATTCCTTTTACACGCTCACAAAAAACGAGGAAAGAAAGATGAAATGCGAAAAACGCAAGGATATTGCTGCCAGAATGACAGATAACAACGGATCTCCTGCGCCTGCATCAGAAGATCTTGAACACATCCAAAGATGTGAAAGCTGTTCAGCATTCTTTAAAAGACTTTCCAGAATTGACTCTGAATTGACCGGCTATTTTAAGGAAATTAAAACGACTCTTTCGCCCCTGCAGCCAGACAAAAGGGTTGCTGATATTATTCAACAGCCTGCAACAGGAAATAACTGGATTCAACCGCTCATCATTTTCACTGCTATTTCGATCTTCCTTGCTGGTGCTGTTATTAGTTTCAGATATTTAAGTGCACCAGCCATTGAAAGCTCTACAATTGAAATAAAGCCGCAACCTGTAAAGTATGCAATTATTGCTGGAACATTTTTCTCTGAAAAAGTAAAACTTGAACAGAAAGAGCACAATATTTCCAGTAAACCCGCACACTTAAGATGCCAGGGTTATGGACACATTTTGGTAGACAATAAAATTGATATCAAAGTAAACAACACCGGGTTTGAAATTGCTGAAAGGTTTGTTTCGATCGAAAAAGGTGAAATTGATGTTTCTATTCAAAAGCTTAATGAGAACTTTGAGGTTAAAACTCTTAATGCAAGTATTGTGGCATCAAATTCATCTTTTAAAATTGCTTTTTCAGATGATAAAGAAACAGCCATTGAAGTTAAGTCCGGCATAGTAAATGTAAAACCATTAGTTGGAAACATGTTCAACCTTTCTCTCAATGAACATGCTCATATTGATCAAACCGGGAAAAGAAAAAGTAATTCCAACACTGCTTCTACTGAAACCATGGTTGTACAGAATACTTCGACTAAACAGACTGATAATACTTCTACTTCAAAACCGGCATCTGATGCATCAGATGCTTCCGCTACTTCAACTGCATCCAACAGTGCAATAGCTGAAACCATAACTGCTTCTGAAACAATTACAGGAACCGCTGCTTCAGACGAGCAGCCGAAACTCAAACTTCAATTGCTTATTCAGGCAGCTGAAAAAGGACAGAAAGATCTGCTGATGCGCCTGATATCTCAAGGTGCAGACGTTAACGTTGCCAACGAAGAAGGCGATACTGCACTTCATTTCGCTGTCAGAAACAGAAAAATTGAAATCGCTGAGATCCTGCTAAAAGCTGGCGCAGACTGCAAAATACAGAACCGCTTTAAAGAAACAGCTCTTGATTTAGCAGAAAAAAGCGATTCAGATATCATGAAAAAACTCTTTCAATCTCTTTCAGGCAAAACAACACAAGGAAAACCAAAATGAAAATTGAGACGTTAGTCTATACAGTATCTGAAGACAAAAAGAAAACCAGATTGCGCATGGTGGAAGGTGATCAGAGAGAACATTACAAAAATCTTCCAGCAAAAACAGTCAATGGAAAAACAACGCATTACGAGGCAGTTTTAGTTTCACCATCAATGAGAAATATGAAATGGTATCAGGAAGCAATTGATGACCCTGAAGTATACAAAAAATTGCTGTAAGGCTTACTTACGGCTGCCAATCTCAAGCCTTCCAATGCTTTCTGCCAAAAGAGCTGTAACAAGAGTATTCAAGCTCACTCTCTCACTTTTGCTTTAATTGCATGTTTCTGATGAAGAGTTCGTGGTATTCGTTGGACGAACTTTCCTGAAAATCCACCAGAGCCGGGCTGAGGAATAGGAAAATTGAATTCTTTCAAAGTTTTAATGGTAGCTTGAAGAGCATCCTCACCGTTTTTGATTGCCTCCTCGACAGTTTCACCATCTGAAAAACAATCAGAGAAGTCCGGGAAGGTAATCAAAAAACCACCTCCATCATCCATGGAAAGAGGCTTTACCTCAAAAGGATAATCCATATCATACCTCAAAAAATTCTATTGATTTCTTAATGTAAATTGGCCAGTGCTGAAGAGGGACTCGTCTTAATGAATTTGCAGCCAGTATAAAATCAGCATTAGTGAGGATTAGTGTATCACAAACCGCCCCCACCTGCTACTGAATAGCACGAAAGCCCGCTAATATAGCGGGCTTTCATTATATAAGTGCCGAGGACTCGGCAAGAACAAAACCATACATAATCAAAGAGTACCCGATTGCTTTTATTCGAATGCAGTGTGGAGTAAAAAACTTTACTGACCTCTGCTGTGCTAATGTGATATGAGACAAGTATTTCATCTTTGTCACTAAAATGGTTCAGAAAATATCATGTTGCATTGTCTAATTATTTCGATTAAGATGAGAATATGACCAATCAGGACCATTCGTATAAGAAGCTTTTCTCTCACAAAGAGATGGTTGAAGACCTTCTTCGTGGATTTGTCCACGAGGACTGGGTTAGTCAGCTTGATTTTTCTACCCTGGAACCCTTCCCTGCGGAGCACGTTACTGATTGTTATCGTGATCGTCGTGATGATTTAATCTGGCGCGTTCGCTGGAAAGAGAACTGGTTGTATATATACCTGCTGCTTGAATTTCAATCGACAATCGACTGCTACATGGCAGTAAGAATAATGGGCTATGTTGCATTGCTTTATCAGGACATAATTCAGGCGAAACTGATTCAATACGGCGACAAACTGCCACCTGTTCTTCCGGTGGTTATTTATAACGGTTCTACGCGCTGGAATGCTGAAATTGATGTATTTAACCTGATTTGTCAGACACCCCGTGGTTTGGAAAAATACCGTCCGAAGTTGTCGTATCTGCTTCTTGATGAGGGCGCAATAGCTGATTCAGAGTTAGTTGATCTTAAGAACTTTGTTGCAGCACTGGTGCGCTTTGAAAAAAGTCGTACAGTTGCAGAGATGATTGAAATTGTGAGTCATCTGTCAAAATGGCTTTCTTCACCATCACAAGATTCTCTTAGAAGAGCATTTACACATTGGTTCGGAAGGGTATTTAAAGACCGTATTCCCAACAAAGATTTGGTAAACATAAGTGATCTGGAGGAGGTAAAACGTATGTTGGAAGAAACAATTGCTCAATGGCCTGTTCAATGGAAGGCCGAGGGTAAAGTTGAGGGCATTGCTGAAGGAATAGCTAAGGGAATGGCAGAAGAAAGAAGGAAAATTCTCTCAAGGCTAATTGATAAAAAGTTTGGTGAAACAGCAAAAGAAAGGTTTCTTTTCCAGATAGAATCGTATACCGATGAAGATTTTGATAGTCTATGTGACAGAGTTCTTGATGCAAAGACCACTGAGGAATTATTCGGGTGATTTTATAAGTTTTAGCATAGCCAACAGGTGGCTCATTGTTGCTGCTGTGAAGATTGTCATCAGAGCTAAGACAACAAGTTGTTAGTTGCCGGAAAAGATACCAGACTCCAGGTCTGATCATACTATCTCATTTCGATAGCTTGAATCGCACTATTATCGAGAATAATTTCTCTTCCAGTCTCGTTATTCTCCAATTCTGCTTGAGAGCATGAGTAGACAACCTGAGGTAAATTGTCCGCAATAGCAATCAAAGTACTTGTACTTATTTTCAATAGCCAAATTTCTCATTGGAGCGAAGTTAGCTAGTCGCTTCTCCTCTCGTTCTTTTGATATTTCAGCATACCATTTGTAACCCAAATCAAAAGCTTTACCAATAAAGTATTTCGGGAAGATAAGAACAGAATGAATTTCTTTGCCTATTCCGAATCTGGTTGAATCCAAACGTTGAAGATAGGTCTCAACAGAATTGCTTTCAATGGCTAAAATGGCTAAGTATGGTTGATAAAAGGGAGTAAAGCTAATAGGAACATGGGTAGTAATTTTTTTTGAGAGTTTTTCGTCCAGAGACTTTGAGAGATACTTATTAAATTTGACTAGAACCGGCGGTTATGATGTAATAATCCGCATTTTTATGCACTTATATCAACAACTTTGCAGGCATGATTTTCTTCGGATTGTCTTACTGCAATCATGGCAAGCTGTTCAATATGACTTCTTGCAGCAGGGTCTACAGTCTTTCAGTATTTATCAGAGCTTTCAGCAATATTTTTTGCCTGTTAAGATATCCAATTGGTACAACTAGAGCTCCGCCAAGTACCACAGGAGTTGATGAAGTAATATGGCACATTGAATGAAGTTCTTTTTTTTGATTTTCCAGAAAAGCAATTGAATGAATCACTCATCATATTTTTCACCTTTTTTACTGCAAAACCATTGCACGCTAAAAAAACAAAACTCGGAAACTTGCTTTGTCAGCTTTATTCCGAGTTCCAGTGCCGAGGAGGGGACTTGAACCCCTAAACCCGTGAGGGCATAAGATCCTGAATCTTACGTGTTTGCCAATTTCACCACCCCGGCAGGCAGAATAAAGGATAGCATAAATTCATTTGAATTTCAAGATGCTTTTTCAAATTGTTTTTGGGTCTGATCTGATGGATAGTAAACCTGGTGTAACCATCATTCCACGCCTCTCCCAAGGAAGTTCGGGGAGAGGGCTGGAATGAGTTTTTTATCATGGCTTGATGTATTTAATAAAACAGGTTTATTGTTGTCACTTAATCAGTGAATTTCATCATAGATTTTCAGGAAATTTCTGGCTGTTTCTGCTTGTTTTAGAATTGAATATTTTAGAGAATCGTTTATGAACAGGTGCTTTAGTGAGATGAATTCGCCTTCATCAAGATTTCTTGATTTTTCGATTATATATTTCGCCATTGGCGCGGCCAAAGGAGATGAATTAGAAAGCATCTGATAAGACTTTTCTGCTTCGAGCGCCATCATATAACCTTCGAATAAATTTGCTACCGGAGCTTTTGCAACAACTTCAGAAATACATGCAAAAGCGTCAATTCTTCCGGAACCATAAGCGTTGTCCTTGCCGGGTTCTTCTTTGTCAATGGAAGTTTTTTCAGCAATTTCTCTGATCTCAGGAATTGTCAATTTCGGATTTGCCTGAAGCATGAGAGCCGCGACACCGGCAACATGAGGACAGGACATTGATGTTCCGCTCCATTCTTTTACTCCACCACCAACCTTACATGAAATAATTGTATCACCAGGAGCAGAAATATCTGGTTTTACATAAGTCTCGCCGTTCCACTCTGATGGCCCCTGACAACTGAACGATGTGATTCCATCATTCGTTTTTGTTGCACCCACCGCCCAGGAAATTTTAAACCTTGCGGGAGTATCCACGACTTTAGTGACTCCAAAAGGCATATTTCCTGCTGCAAAAACTGGAAGAATTCCTGCTGATACCCAATTTTCAACCACTGCATAAAATGCTGCATCATCTTCATCAGGCTGACTTCCCCAGGAATTACTTACAATTCTTGGAGCATCATTTGTTTCCGGATTTCCATCAGGATCAAGCATCCACTGCATTGCCCTGATCAGTATTTCTGTGCTGGTATTACCTTCTTTTGTAAAAGCCTTTGCTGAAACAATTTTTGCGCCTGGTGCAACGCCATAACCATCTGATGCGCAGATAGTTCCGGCAGTGTGTGTGCCGTGCCCGTGATCATCATAAGCTTCCTGTGTTGCTTCATTGGTGAAGTCTTTGAAAGCAATTACCTTACCCGCCAACATTGGATGCTTTCCATCAACTCCAGAATCAATATGTCCTACGATTATTCCACTTCCATCAACCTTATAGTTACTCCAGACTTCAGGAGCTTTAATCTTTGCAACACCCCAATGTTTTGGTGCTTGAGGCCTTTTATCAGACTTCGAAACAGGCATATCGGGCAAATACTTTCGATATCGAACCGGAAAAACAGCTTCAACATTTTCGAGTGAAGATATTTCTTTTATCTGATCTGATGAAACAGTGAGCGCGATTGAATTTGCTGCCCAGAGGTATTCAGTCGAATTAGAAACATTTCTTTCTGAAAATGCTCTGGCTTCAGATAATTTTCTTACGTTTTGTACAAGATCACTCTGCAAACGCTTAATAAGTTGACTGGTGCTTTCAGAGCTTCGAACCAAATTTGTTCTGTCAGATCGGAACTTTACAATCCATCTCTCAGATGGATTTTCAATTGTCCAGCCACACAATGAAATCAACACAAATGAAACCAATATTGAAAAAGAAACAGGCGATTTACGCATAAAAAATCACTACCTCCGATATGTTTTCATGATTATCATTCCCAGAGGCAGTCTAACAGTATATTGCAGGAAAAAAAAGGAACACATTCGTCACCGTGAAATCAGCTCTGAGTGACGCGTGTGTTTCTTTCTGTTGCAATTAATAAATAGAATTTAAAATTGCTTTGAATTTGTATGGTAAAAGATAAATCAGTGCCTTTTGTGGTTTGAAGAACCGCCTTTGTGACCTGAAGAATTGCCTTTATGGCTTCTTGGACTTCTGTGGCTTCTGTTACCGAAACCCCAGTCAAAATGCATGTCAAAATGGGAAGGATAACGATGGCGTCCCCAGCAGTCTTCATAAACAACAACTGTTGATGGCGGGGGCTCTTTTTCTATTATAACGGTTGTCGGCATAAAATATGGGGCATAGCTTGTCTGATAAACGTCAGCACGCCAACTTGTTCTTTTTTCAAGATCATAGATGGAAATCCAGGCTGTTACCGGAGAACCGAAACCGATATTTCCCATGTGCATTACTTTTGCAGAGCCATTTTTCAGTTCCATTACCCAGAGAGGTTGATTCTTTGGAATTCTGTGTGCATCAAGCTGAAGGTATGGTGATGTTACAATATATTCAACATTGGTTTTTTCTGCACCTTTTTCCATATCCTCAATTCTTGATAAAATTCCCGGATCATTCCTATTCTCATTCAATACCCTTATTATTTCATTGGTCTGAGAAATCTGGTGTCTGATTTTTTCCTTTCGGGATAAAAGATCAGTTCTCGAAGGATTTCTTTCTGACTCCACCCAGATAGCATGATAACCTTCAAGCAAATCATACTTTTTCTGATAAAGATTATGCAATTTTTTCATTACAGGATTAAAGCTGTTATGGGAATTTCCGGCTTTTTTCAAATTTTCCCGAGCTTCATACCAACTTCCTGATGTATTTCTGATCGAAGCTGAGTGATTTGAAGATGCAAGAGTTGATTCAAAATTATTTACTGAATCATAATTAAATGATGAAACATCGCTGTTGTTTTCCGCAACAGGAAGAGGCTGATTTGTGGAAGTATCTGCAGTTAGCGGTTTTCCGCATTGCGAACAAAATTTTGAATCATTTGCAATTGCGGTTCCGCAATTCTGGCAATAAATTGCCCAGAGCGGAGAAAGAAGAAAAAGAAAAAAAACAATCATCAGTGCTTTTTTCATAATTGCCTCCGATAAAATTTAACAAATCATTGATAAAACCAACTCTTGACGCTTTGATAAAAATTAAAAACCATGCGCATCGTTGTAAGTAAATAAGCAGAGTGGCCTGTAAGCCGGGTTCTGTTCCTCGTGAGAGGCGACGGTCATCTGTCTGGGACTGCAGTTACCTGCAACCTCAAGCGACCATCCCGGGGTTTTCAATTTAACGGGGCGGGCTACCCCTCCCCCTGTTTGATCTTGCTCCAGGCGGGGTTTTCCAGGGTATATCATCACTGATAACCCGGTGCGCTCTTGCCGCACCATTTCACCCTTACCTGATATCTGCATTGCTGCAGACAACAGGCGGTATATTTTCTGTTGCACTCTCCGTCCCCGCAAGGTTTCCCTTACGAAGCCTGGACGTTATCCAGCGCCCTTGCCCTGTGGAGCCCGGACTTTCCTCACCTGCCAAACATTACTGAAGACAGGCGCGACCATCCAACCACCCTGCTTGTGTATTCTACTTCACTCTGGTGGTGAATGTCCATCATCTGATTGATTTTTTTTTATTTCAATCGGAGGTTCTGTGGAAGTGACCTTGAAATTTTGGCTTTTCCCCAATATCCATTGAAAGAATCCCTGAAAATTTGATGAATAAACAGTCTGTTTCTTTCTTCGATTAAAACCACATGAATCACAGATATAGTTTTTTCTCTTCAAACCAGGCGAATCAGCTTCCGGTTCCTTAAGCATCTCACTTGATATGCGCAAAAGACCATTGCATTTGGGACAGCGTTCGATGAAGAAAAAGAAATATCCCAGAAAGATCGCTAGAATAAGCGCAAGAACAATTTCCTTTGAATGCCAGAAAAAACCGGAAATAGTGAAAGACCAACCAGACTTGCCTGTTGAAGGAGGGTTTAACTTGAGTTCATCAATCAACATATTCTTGATGGCAAGAATGCCCTCAAGAAAACCTTTTCCATCATTGTTTTCAAGATTGAACGGAAGAATTACCCTGTTAAGAATACGTTCTCCCATTTCGCGGGTTATAAGATATTTCAATCCAATTCCGACACGAATAAAAAACATTCCCTGAAGAGAATTTCGTGGTACAAGTGCGATAAAAAGAATTCCTCTTTTTTCAAGTCCTATGGAGCGAATCCAGTCAGAGAAGAAGGCTTCAACTTTTTCAGATGACTTATCAGGATTGTCAATATACTCTGTTTTTATCAGAACTCTGATTGTAAGTGTTTCTTCTATTTCTTTTGCGACAAGTGCAATTTCATTTTTAATCGCAGGTTTAACAAGATTCAGTTCATCCTGAATGTATCGTGCAATCGTTTCAGGTGGAATATCTGAAGCGGGAAAAGCAACTGTCTGAGCATAGACAGAAGCGGAAATAGAAGATAAGAAAAATATGATAATAAAAAATATATACTTTTTCAAACTCAGGAAACAACTCCGTCGGAAATGCCTGTCCAATGAAGAAATATTCCGCAGTTTGGACATGTTTCAAGTGTACCGGAAGACATCATGATAGAAATCACACCACCTGGCAGTTTCAAACCACATGACGGACATCCGGGCTTATCAAGGTCGAAAATAACTTTTCCCTTTTTAGTCAGTCGCAGTTTTTCATAAACTTCGTAAGCATACCCTTTAAGGTTCAGCGCTAACTGATTCCTTTGCGTTCTTAAAAGGTCTTCTTCTTTTTTTAATTTGGAAACAGATTCCATAACTTCTTTTTTTACATCAGCAAATTGAAGTTTTCTTCCATCTGTGAGCTTTTTGGCCGAAGAAATCTCTTTCTTGAGACTTTCAGCTTTTTCCATATCGGTAAGGATTGTATTTTCAAGAGCTGGAATCTTTGAACGTAAACTTTCAATTTCCCGACTTAGCGACATATAGACGTTTGGCGAGAGCCCGGGGCTTTTCAGTTTCAAATCAGCAGAAGAAATTTTCTCGTTAATCTCATTAAGTTCAGTTTCTGACTTCTTTTTTTTGAGATTAACCTCTTTCATTGTCGAATCATTTTTCAGCAGTTGCTCAATCTCTTTATTAATATCATGGCGAAGTTTTTCTGTACGATGATTCTCTTTGGTAATCAATTTGGTTACCCGGTCGATTTCCATGTCAAGATTGTGCAATTTAAGCAGGTTATCCCATTCAGTCACAATAGTCTCCCTGGACAAAATAATAAGTCAGCTTAACAAATTCGGAAGAATCTGTCAATTCTGAATCGCGGATCAGTTGCTGTGTAATAGAAATGTGCTGTTATTTGGCTGAAAACTGTTTTTTCAAATTTTCAAGTTCCGCTTTCCTCTCCGGGTCGGTATCAAATTTTAAAGCAAGATTTACTTGTTTAAGTGCCTGTTCCTTATCGCCTTTCTGGAAATGCATTCGGGCAATTACAACGCGTGCTTCGCTGTTTCCCGGGTTCACTGAGAGTGCTTTTTCTGCTGTTGAAACGGCTATATCGGAATACCCATTTTCAAGAAGAAGAGAGGCGAGATAAGAGTGAGCCTGGCTGCTTTGCGGGGTTGTTTTAACTGCCTGTTCAAGGTGGGATATTGCTTCTACGATATTTCCCTCGCTTTTGGCAATTTTACCGAGTGAATAATATGGTTCATAAGAAGCTGGATTGGCAACAATTGCCTGTCTGAAGAAAATTTTAGCGCCTTCTCTGTCACCAGCTTTCGCAAGCTCCAGGGCTGTTTCATACTGAAGTTTATCATCATTCGGATTATTCAAGGCTTTTGTTTTCAATTCATCAAGTTTGTCCGTTTTGCCAATGTCACCGGCAACAGCCTTTCTTGCCAGAATCATGGCTTTCAATCTTCCAAGAGCATTTTCCTGAATTTTTTTCTGTTCACTCTGATACGAGTTATATTGTTCTTCTTTCGCAGTTTTTTTATACAACTCATACTCAATTTTATCAAGATCTTCCTTGAAGTTTGCAGCATTTATAATATTTTTTGCAGTAATAAGCGATTTCTTTGCCCCTTCAACATCACCGTTGACAAAAAGATTGAACACCTCAAAGTATGCCTTTTCTTCTGCTGATCCTGAGGTAGAAACAAATTTTTCAATATCTTTAAAAGTTCCTTCATCGTCTTTGCCGAGAAGAGAAAGATCCCGCAAGGTTGAAGAAGAATAAAATTTCATTGCGGTGGACATTTTCTTTTCATTTCTTGCATCAATTGCAGCCTGGAACAATATATATGGAAGAATAGAATTTCTTGCATGAAATTTTTCCATTTCTTTAACTGCTTCAGGAATTTGTTTTGACTGCCTTAATATTCTGTATAGATAATAGTAGGGTGTGGAATTTTCAGGATTAATGCTGGCTGCATCAGAAAAGCATTGTTTTGCCTCCAGCATATTTCCGGAATTATAGTAAAGCTTTCCCAGATTAAACACATATTCAAAATTTCTTGAAAAATTAATATCACCATCAATGCGAATTTCAGACAATTTTCTGACGTTTCCAGTTATTTGCATTGTACTGAAAAGTCCAAGATATGCTTCAAGGCAATCTGCATGTTCACTCAATACTTTCAAAAAGATCTTTTCGGCATTCTCTGTTTTTCCCAGCTGTAAGTCTGTATTTGCACAACCCATGCGAACATTCTTCATAGTTGTTGGCGGAAGTGGGATTTTTGCAAGTTCATAATATAAACGATTTGCGTTTTCAATATCTCCGGTTGTGTCAAGGATTCGTGCCAGAGAATAAAGAATGACCGGATCATTTTTCAGCTTCAGAGAGTTTTCAAAACTCAGTCTAGCCATCTGGAAGTTTTTCATTCCTGCGTAGATTAACCCTTCCAAAGCCATGAACTCGGGTGATTTATCATATTTCTTATACGTTGACAGCTCCTTCATCGCAGCAACATAATCACCAGATTCTATTACAGCAGAAACCTTTTTGCTCATCTTCGTTAAATGAGAATCTTCAGACAGTTTTGTCTCTGCAGGAGTGATTTTTACCGGAGTTGTTTTTGTTGGTTTTGCTGGTCTTTTGGGAATCATAAAAATAAACATTACTCCCGCAAGAAAAATTACAAGAATAAGTGGAATTACAATTTTATTCATTAGATACTGCCTCCGCTTTCACCCTTAAACTAAATAGTTGAAAAATCTATTTCAAAAGAGCTTCATAAATGAAAATTGCTATAATATACACTGTTGAAGGTTATCATGAAATAAAATAATGAATCAAGATAAAAAAAAATCAATAAATGGTCGATCATAAAGATTGCAGGACAAGTGAAAAGGAGACGCAGATGAAAAATGAACTCAGAGATAAAAAAAATGTTTCGGGGAAAAACAAAAAGAACTATGATCTTGTACAGATAAACAATGACGAAGCCGCCATTGACATAACTCAAATTCTGGTAGCAAATCAGACACTTTTGAAAAACGTTTGTCGAAAAATGGAAACCCTCGAAAATCGTTTTCAGAACCTTATGACAAAACTGGAATTCAATGAAAACCTTGAGAACCTTATTCCAGCAAAGAAGACACTTCTTCTCAGTGCCCCAAAACCAGTGAAAAAGTGGGAACCTGATTCGCCGGAGCTTAACTCGAATTATTTTTCAAGATTCAGCATCTGGACAAGAATTTTTCGTCCAGAAAGAATGCGTCGTTCTGATAGCGACTGAGTCGAAGCGGCGTCGAGCCGCATCTACGATTGACTTGGAATTATTGAGAAAATACTGTTTTTAGAGCAATAGTTTTCAGCGATTCCGGAACATGTTGGCAATTTCAAATGGTCCCATGAATCCACCGGCATCGCCGCCTGCTGAGTAGAATATGCTGAAATGTAGATGAGACACCGAATTGGCTATTCCAACTCTGCCGATTTTGGTTCCAGCAGGAACAAACTCCCCTGCGGTGTACTGAGTTTCTCTGCCTGACATATGGGCATACCATGTATGCTTTCCATCGCTGTGTCGAATTCTTATCGCACCTGTGTCATCACTTGAGGTTTCCTGACGAGAATGTCCGCTTGGGTCATTGTATACTATCCATCCGTCTCTTGAAGAATAAACAGATGTTCCTCTTGTTGCATGAAAGTCACAGCCATCGTCTCCTGAATATGGTGACGCAACACCTTCCGGACACGGATGCTGCCAGGTTCTTCCAGACGCTGGTGGATTAACTACCGGAGGCGCAGGTGGAGTAACTGGACGTGGCCACGTTTCATTCAACACTTTTTTTGCATTTTCAAACCAGGCCTCGCCCTGGCCTATACCTACTCTAACTGCAAGATCAATCCATGTCTGTGTCCAGGCAACGCTTGCTTTGGCCTGTTCCCATGTTTCACCGGCATTCTTTCTTGCCAGAACTTTTTGGGTTCCATAGGTAATCTGGTTCCAGAGGCACTGATAAAAAGCATTATTTCCCAATCTTAAAGCCGGTGAATTTTCATTCTGAGATACTTTTTTCAGTGCGTCCATCCATTTTTTCGTCCACAACATTGTATCAATAATACTTGCTGTGGTTTGACCGGATTCAAGTTTGCTTAGAAGTCTTGTACTTCCATATCTTATTTCATTCTCAAGAGCTTTTTGATACAAATCTTTAACTTGTCCAAGTTCATTGCTGAAGACCGCTGTGTAATATGAATTATTGAGAATCGGAGAAGTTACCTGTTCCAGAAGTTTTGCGGCTTCTTCAAGTTTTTTGCCACTAATAGCAGCTTTCAATTGCTGAAAGGTTTCTCTTAAAGACTGTTCATTTGAAGGTGCTGGCTGTGTCTGAGTTTCAACCGGAACTTCCTGATCAGGTGATACGGTTATAGATGGCGACGATAAGGTTGAAGATGCGTTGATATTAATGTTAACCTGTACTGGTGCGGAAGTTCTTATCAGAATATTGATTTCGCTCTGCAAAGCCGTAAGCCCGTCAAGAGATTGCTGTCCACTCTGTCTTTTTTCTTCAAAATTCTGTGGAACCTGTGTGACGATCTGAATATCAGAAAAATTTCCCTGAATCATAATTAACGGAACCGGTGAACCTGATCCGGCATTTATCTGAATAACAGTTGGGGTTTCTCTGATTATGTCGTTTCCATAAGATGGCGACTGAGGATATCCTGCTGCACCGTTAATTTTTATTTGAACTCTGGAATCTTCGGCATAAGGACTTCTGGCAAGAAGGGAAATGCTTGATGATAAGAATGCAATCAGGGTGAAAACCAAGGCTATCTCATATCTTCGGCTATATTCTTGAAAAAGATTGATTTTTCTCATACATCATCTCCAGAGTAAATTTTCATTCGATTCACAGGTTATTTCTCAACTAATAACTTATATTACCAATAAAGGAAAAAAAGGTTTCAGAAAACAATTTATTAGATAAAATCGTAGCTAACCAATAATTAGGGAAAACTTCCAGTTCATTGCTGTCATTTCTGGCTGTTAAAGGGGGCGCGATAAATCGCGCCCCTACAGGTAAAAGATAACCATCGATGGTCAAGTAATTCCTTACGGGAAACCATCAATTATTGAGTAGATAGGATTATTTTTTTATCAGTTCGGTTTTTTCCGCCAGTTTTAATACTTTTTCGACTGGAGTTCCCTTGAGCAATTGGGAAAATACATCCGAAAGGCTCTTTCCGCCAAGTATTGCAAGTGGAGACATGGTTTCAGCCATTTTTTCAGCAAGCGCACGATCACCGAATGCCTGCATAGCAGCAATTAAATCCGGAGAAACAGCTTTTGCCTTTTCTACAACCGATTCAACTTCTGCCTTCAGTTCAAGAATTCGCTGTTCCAGTTTCTTCTGTTCCATTTCAATCTGAAGTTCCTGTTTATGACGTATTCTCATCTGCTGCGATTCTTCAATTCGAGTCAAGGCATCCTGTGCGACCAGTTCTGAATCAAGGTTTGCTTTTTTCAATTCAATTTCTGACCTTAACTTTTCAAGAGATATTTCAAGCTGTTTGGTAAGATCCTTCAGTGTTATCTCAGATTCTTCCTGACGCGTTATCGCTGCAGCAGACGTCAGAAGTCGCTTAATTTCCTCTTCCTGCTGTTTTGTTTTTGCCATGGTGACCGAAATTGAACGTTTAATTTCTTCGGTCTGCTGAATCGTTTCAAGTCGTCGGGTTTCTGATGTAACAAGCACCGCCTGCTTTACAATTTCATGCTGGGCCTGGAAAAGCAGACTTGATATGGAATTATCGCCAATTTTTACATCCAGAACTTCGACATCGTAGATTCGCATGCCATTTTCTTTAAATATTCTTCCCGGACGCTTTCCATCTTCGCCAGATAAGCCTAAAATGGTGTCCCGGATAATTTTTATAGAACTTGCGTAAAACTGTTCAATTCCATATCCTTTTATGGAATTCCTGATAAGTGATCTGGTATGTTCGCAAAGAAACTTAACATAATTTTCGACATTGAACCATGTTCCAGGCTCTCCTTCAAAATTAACACGATATGAAATCTGAACATCCACTTTGCATAAATCTTTTGTTTCAGCAGTTACAAGATCGGATACTTTGTTGTGCAAGACCCGCAAATAGGCAGTTTTTAACAACTGTGTATCTGACTTGGGTGTTCCAGTGGACATTACCATTGATTCAAGAGATTCATCATATTCAAGAAGGTATGTAATCGGACCAACAAGAACTTTTCGCTCTCCAGTTCTGCTGACGACAAGTACGGCATAACCTGTCCAGACATCTATTGAAACAGCGCCTTCGTATTTTGTGTCGAGCGTTATTGTTCTTGGAGGAGTATATCTGCTTGATCTGACGAAGTCATCCCCTGGAAGAGATCGTTTATCATCGCGTTTAACTGTTTCTTCCTTTTTTACTGAAGTAAGAGAAATTCGTGCATCATTTTCTGAAAGATATTCTTCATCTCTTGCCGCGGTGAGTTGTTTGAGCCTTCTGTTGTAATCAACGGCATCAGCATTCCCCGGGAACCACAATTCGGCGTGCTTCTGTTCAAGAATTCTTCTGACAATAACTTCTTCACGCGGGTCAGGAAGGAGCATCATCGGTCCTTTGAAAAGCGTGATCTTTCCTGTCTTGCGGTTTAGAACGTATCTTCCTTCACCAGCCGGAATTGCAGCCGCATAATGAATTTCATGATCGCCATACTTTATTATTGCGTGCTCAGGGCGGGGCGAGTAGATCATCTGATCTTTTCCAGTCAGGAATATTTCTTCACCGACTTTGTACTCTTTTCCGTTTTCTTTATATGGAGCAATAACTTTGATGTACAAACCACTTATTTCGTTTAGTTCAATTGCCTTGAATTTTCTTGATCCATTTTTTTCTACAAACATTTCTGATGGCCGCGGGAAAACAACTGCAGGACCCTGAATATATCTCTTGTTTCCATCTTCATCCAGAAGGATACAGTATTCAAGCCTTTCAAGACTTACCGCTTCGCGTACATAGTTCCCCTGTTCGTCACGTACAACTTCAATGCCCGTAGAGGGAATGTAAAAGGACACTTCTGTACCCTTAATGGCAAGCAGTTTTCCAAGAGTAACATCAGAAACGTCGATATCAGAATTACTTTCTGCATCGCTTCCGATTGTAACTTGTCTTTTAACAACAGCTTTTTTCCAGTTTTCTCTGGCAGCTTCTTCGTCATACACCCGAACAATAAGATATTGATTTGAATGAAGGTGATGACCCTGAAGAATTCTCGACATCTGTCCAGGCCAGAGCGCAAAAAATAAAGGTCCGGGAAGGTTAACTTTTTTGCCTATTTTCAATTCGGCAAGATTGTTTACTGTTCCAGTTTTTGGCTGTACTGAATCTTTGCATGGGTTCTTCAGAATTACATACCATCCCTCAGGAGCAGTTGCAAAAACTTGAATTGCCTGTTCAAGATGGCATCTTTCAAAACGCTTGCTTTCGTCGTTAAAAATAACGGGCTGATCAGTGTTTGCGAGGCTGGTTTTATATGGTCCCACGTAAACATTGATATTGCCTTTTGTCTGGTCTGAGATAAATGCAAATTCGTTCGGCGCAAGAACAAGATCTCTCTCGCGCGAAGAGTTTTCAGGCATGGTTTTCCCTCCATCATTAAGATTTGATAAGCTTGATTTAAATCCGGCTTTCAGCATTTTCTGATTATATTTCTTTTGATTGAATAATGAAAGAAAAAAGTATTAATCTGCTGGCACTGTTGAATTAGCTAACGATCTGCCCCTGATTATTGAGAAGTTACGTGTTGAAATAAAAAAAATAGTTGACCAGAAGCTTTATGGCGGTTAGTATGTTCGTGCTTTATGATCGTATCTTCTTTGAAAGGAATACAAATGTTCATAATTGGAGTATCAGGACTGTCAGGTTCGGGTAAGAGCAGTGTTTCAAGAATTCTAGGTGAAAAATTTCCGGGAAAAGTTGCAGTACTTGAACATGATATGTACTATCATGCCAAACAAAATCGTCCGGAAATACACAACTACGATCATCCTGATGCCCTTGAAACAAACCTTTTGATAACCCATATCAATGAATTACAGAATGGAAGAGACATTTACAGACCAATTTACAATTTTAAAGTATCGGACCGCTCCAGTGAAACAGTTAAAATTTCACCTCATCCGATTCTTGTTATTGAAGGACTTCTGATTTTTTGTATTCCTGAATTGATGCCCCTTTTTGATCTGAGATTATATATCGATGTTCCACTTGATCTAGCTTTCATACGAAGGCTGAAAAGAGACCATATTGAACGTGGAAGAACGGTAAAAAGCATTGTTGAACAGTATGAACGCACTGTCAGAGATGCAGCAATAAATATGGTACAACCTTCGCGCTATTTCGCTGATATTGTTATCCCACAAGGCGTCACTAATGTAGCCGGAATTGAAGTAATTTTCGGAAAGATAAACGACCTTCTGAGGGGCAACCCGTCAGGACTTCTCAGAAGAAATGATACTGAGAATACATCGGAAACAAAATCTTAATACAAAAACGCGGCGATAAGCCGCGTTTTTGTATTAAGAGAATCTTTCGAGAAAATAAAGTTCGACTATTCTTTTTCGACACCTATTCTGAGTGGTATTTTTAATTCAATGAAGTTCTGAGCTTTATCTGTGCTTTTGACAAGCAGATACTGACGGCCAATGAATACTCTGTCTGTTGGAAACATTATATTATCAGGATTCTGGCCGAAAAGAGCTCTTCCTGCCTGATCAACTATTTCCCAGCTTGTACTGTCAACTTTGAAGTTGTCCTGAGCCTGCACTTTCAACAGAAACTGAACTTCTTTCTGAAAATACAGTTGTGGAAATTTTTCAAAATCGGTCAAATCAACATTGTTTTTGAGGTCAAGCTGACCTCTCAAAACACCTGACTTCATTTCCTTGTATCCTGGCGAAAAGTGCTGCCCGAGAAAAGTAATATCATAGGTCTTTTTTCCATAAGGTTGATTGGGCGGAGATTCTTTAAATGAAATAACTGTTTTGCGCTGTTCTTTATCATTAATTATAAGATCGAATTCTGGCGGTGTAATGTCTGCAACAAAGAATCCGATTCCTCTGCTTGAAAGAGCAGTTAGATTATATTCCTGACCTTTCTGTTTAAACTTATAATTGCGGTCTACAAAGCATGAAAGAAGAAACTCTCCTGGATTTTTCAAACCTGAAACAAGTCTCTGATTTGTTGAATCAGCAACCTGTGAAGTTTTTGTCTGCAAATCATCCATTACCCAGGTTACTCCGGCTGGCTGAGTCCACTCAGCATCCGGGCAAATCTTTTCCGGAAATTCATCAAGGAAAATTTCAGATACAGCACGTATTTCGTGAGGAGAATCTTCAAGAATTGCGATTCTTTCATTTATTGCTTCTCCGCTGGAATCGACAATGGACATAGGAAGTAGAGGATTTTGAGAAACTCCCTCAACAGTTGCTCCTTCGTTGATATCAAAGATACCAAAAGAAGCAATTATCTGAGGTGGCGGAGATTGGATATCTATTGCATCAGCAGAAAATGCAACTGGTGTACAACAAAAAATTGACGCAATGGTGAGTGCCAGGAAAGACTTAGTTCTTTTAATTGTCATAGAATTTTTTCCTTACATAGAAGTGTAAATTTCTCTCCAAAACAAAAGGGACATGGCTTCGAATGAACACGTAAACGAAGCCATGTCCCTTTTTTCAATCTTAGACTTACTTTGAATTTTAAAAAATTCATTAATCAGTTAATTGGTCTTAAAAATGCTCATTGAATTCAGTTTGAACGATTGGATTTCTGTTCTATTGTCTGGTAACCGGTTGATACTTTTGTGACCCAGATAGGCAACTTCACGGATGTCTCATTTCCATTTGTGTCGGCCACTTCAGCAATCAAAAAGTATCTGGCATCTTCAGGGTTTACATTTTCATCAGTAATCGGATCTGCAACTCTGAAAAGAACAGAAAATGGAGATTTTGGATCTTCCGGAACGGCGTAGTCCTGTTCTCCGGTTGGTGTTTTTTCAATTATTTTCCATTTTAAAGAGTCTTTTTTGATTCCAGGGAAAAGTATCGTACCATTCTGGGGCTGAACCGCATAACTTGGCTCTGAGGAAGGATCTTTGGGTGCCTTCATAAAGTCTTTGTAGGCATTACCAATGTTATTTGTTGAGGTATTGTACGGATTCAGAGTCTTTCCCTCTTCAGCTTTAATTTCATCGTAATCTTCGTCTTCATCTGTTGCAGCTGCAGAAAATTTGATTCTCACATCTTCAGGAATAAAGATTCCCTTAACGTTTGTCAACTGGCCTGGTTCAACAGGAAAAGTAACTTTCTGCCATTCAGCATCTGGTAAACTTGTAACGTTATCTTTCTTTTCGGTGAAGGAACCATTATAACTGAAAACAGTGCCTTGAACGCTGACGGTTTTCTGTTTTGGATTCAAGAGACCTTTTGCTGCAAGAGCCTGAAAATCGTAAGGTGAAATAGAGTTGTTCTTGTAGAAATCATTCGGGTTTGAATCAGCAGGAATTTTGACCAATGGTTGGTGTGCAACAGTATCTTTAATTTCGAGAAGAGAACCTGAGCGTCCGTCGAGGGCTTCAATATTAACACTTAATCTTGGCGGAGTGACATCCTGGACCTGAACATCAACTTTGTTTGAGCTTGTGGTGACAGAATAACCTGAATTATTTCCAAAACCAGCTGATGAATTGGCTCCCTGATTGTTTCCATTGTTCAAAAGGCCAGACGAGGAAAAACCATTACTGGCATTGGGAAGATTTACAATGCCGGAGCTTCCCATAGCTGAATCGCCATCGTTGCTTCCAGCTGAATTGATCTTTCTCATCGTACAGGAATTAAGCATTCTTGAACCACCGCCGATGGGAAACTGCTGCGTTGTTTCAGGATTATTTTCATCAATCATATAAGCTTTACCATTTTGATCGATTTTAATGGTCCATCTTATGGAAAGCTCTGTTCCTGAAGCATTTGTAGAAGTGCCTGAACTGCCCTGTGCACCGGCAGTCTTATTGGCTTCGTTAAAAACGCGGGAAAATTCCCTGGCAACATTTGGATTATCTTCCATAAGCTTATTTACTGTACCAGTAATGTCTTCACCGTTAGGACCAACAATTTTCATTGGTTCACTTCCGGCAGAGAATAACACAGGAATCGCGGCAAACATAAAGAATGAAAAAACAAAAACCGAAACTATCCTGAGTTTCATTAAATTCACCCCCCTGCAAAATTTTTACTATAATATATATTACGCACAAACTAGAATTTGGTTCAATTAATTTATTATTTTTTTCCGCATTTACTCTATAAAGCGTGGAAAAAAAGTAGAAGCGGCTTCCAGCCACTTAAGACAAACGCGGCAATATGCCGCGTCTACGATTTCCCCCGAATTATTTTGAAGTTGCTTCTTTACGGTGTAAAGCGCCACTATTCGTCTTCATTACTTAAAACAGCCATGAAAGCTTCCTGCGGTATTTCAACTCTTCCTACCATTTTCATGCGGAGCTTTCCTTCTTTCTGTTTTTCAAGAAGTTTTCTTTTTCGAGTAATATCTCCACCATAACATTTAGCAAGTACGTCTTTTCTATATGGCGCGATATTTTCACGGGCAATGATTTTTGCACCGATTGCTGCCTGAAGCGGAATCTGGAACTGATGCCTCGGGATAAGCTTTCTGAGTTTTTCTATTACACTTCTGCCTCTTCTTTCGGCAGTCTCACGATGGCAGAGAAATGATAATGCGTCTACCGGCTCAGCATTTACAAGAATATCTACTCTTGTAATTTCAGATGCCCGATAGCCGATATGTTCATAGTCAAGAGATGCATAACCTTTGGTTCTTCCTTTGAGTTTGTCGTAGAAATCAACGATTATTTCAGAGAGTGGCAAATCGAAGGAAATGGAAACACGCTGTTCTGAGATATATTCCATGTGTTTCATTGATCCACGGCGGTCTGTGCACAAACTCATAACGGTTCCGATGTAATCTTTTGGAAGAAACATTGTTGTCGTAACGAAAGGTTCACGAATTTCTTCTATTTTGATTGGATCTGGCAATTTCGACGGGGAATCAATCTCGAACTCAGTTCCATCTTTCATCTGAATCTGATAGACTACGTTTGGAGCAGTTGTTACAAGATTCAGGCCATATTCCCTTTCGAGTCTTTCCTGAACAATCTCCATGTGAAGAAGGCCAAGGAATCCGCATCTGAAGCCAAATCCAAGTGCAACAGAATTTTCTGGAACATAATGAATACTTGAGTCATTGAGCAGAAGCTTTTCAAGCGCATTTCTCAGTTCACCAAAGTCATTAGCTTCAACAGGATACAATCCGCAGAAGACCATCTGTTTTGCTTCTTTAAAGCCTGGAATTGGAGTAATGTTTTTTGATTCGTAGTGGACAATCGTATCACCGATCCTTACGTGTCCCATTTCTTTAATTGTTGCACACAAATAACCAACGCAACCGGTCGATATTTCTTTCTGCTGAACAGGTTTTGGATTGAATATTCCTGTTTCAATAATTTCAAAAACTGATCCGGTGGCAAGGAATTTTACTTTTGTTCCGACATTGATTTTCCCGTCGAATACTCTGAAATAAACGACAACTCCCTTGTATGAATCATATTTAGCATCATAAACAAGTGCTCTGAATGGGGCATTTTCTTCACCAGAAGGCGGAGGAATTCTGTCATGAACTGCCTCAAGCAATTCTTTGACTCCGACACCTTCTTTTGCCGAAACAAGAAGAGCATCTGAACAATCAATTCCGATAAGATTTTCAATTTCTTTCTTTGTTTTTTCAGGATCAGCTGCTGGAAGGTCGATTTTATTGATAACCGGGATGATTGTCAGATTATGAGCAAGTGCCAGATTAACATTTGCCATAGTCTGAGCTTCAACGCCCTGGCTGGCATCTACGACAAGAAGCGCTCCTTCGCAAGCTGCAATGGCACGGGATACTTCGTAGGAAAAATCAACGTGCCCTGGCGTGTCAATCAGATTATAAATATAATCGCCCTTATCTGTGCGATAATTCATCTTAACTGACTGAGCTTTTATGGTAATACCTCTTTCGCGTTCGAGATCCATGGAATCAAGGATCTGATCGCGCATTTCACGTTTACTGACGGTCTGTGTAAATTCTATCAGCCGGTCGGCCAAAGTAGATTTACCATGATCAATGTGTGCAATAATACAGAAATTTCTGATATTTTGTTGAGACAATGTTATGAACTCCTGTCATGAACCGAATATTAAACGGCTCAGGCTTGACTTGACAACCCAGTAAAGAAGTAAGCCTGCAATAAGTGCTATTATGCCAAAAACTGCTCTCATGATCAAGCCCTTATTTGCAGCCCAGAAAATTAAATCCAGTTTTCTTGATACATCCGGGTCATTTGGGTTGTAGAGAAGAATTCTTCTGTAAAATACTTCTGATTTTTCAAATTCGTTATTTTGAAATGCTTTATCGCCAAAATTGTGAAGAATGGCAGATAAGAGTGCTCGTGCTTCACTGTTGTCTGGTTGCAGGTTCAGCACCTGTTCAATCTTGGACATCGCTTCATCCCAGCGATCCTTTTCAGTGAGTAACCGTGCTTCTTTCAATATTCTTGAAGCTTTTCCGGGCCTCATTATCTGGATGCGATTGTTGCTTTGTTCGGACACAATAAGAGCAGACTCTTCAACAGTTGAAAGTGCGAGGCCCCGTGGCCACCAGAGTCTTCCCGGAGCGCTTCCGCGAGAAATCGGATAATTTTTCACAAATACTCCGGCTGAGGTGATTTCAACAATTCTATGATTTCTGCTGTCAGAAATTAGAACATTATCACCTGGAGTCGTCGTAATGAATGAAGGTTCGTAAAGTTCACCTTTCTTTGAACCTTGAGATCCGTATCTCCAGAGAAGTTTACCTTCTTTATCCCACGATGTAACCTGGCTGAAAGTCGGATAAGACACAAGAAGTTGTCCAGAGGCAGCCCAGCAGACACCGCGTGGGGCGATTGCCCTCAAACCGGCTTTCTTGGTCTGTTCTTTATAATAAATTTCTTTGTGAAATTTTCCCTCTGGAGAAAAAATCTGAACTCTTCTGTTGTTTGAATCCGCAACAGCTAAATATCCATCAGAGCTTACATCAATATCCATAGGCCCATCAAAGGTTCCCTGTTTTCTACCTTTATTTCCAATGATGTCAATTAAAATTCCCTGTGGATATTTGAATACGAAAACACAATGTTTTCCATACGAAGAAACCAGCAGATTTCCATCTTTGCTGAAGGCAAGACCAACCGGTCTGTCAAGAAGAATTCCGCCGCTGGCAGTCTCTTCGTCTGATTTTCCTCTGCCTGATTTTTTGGTAGGAGGTGTGACAGCGGCCTTCCCCTTTGGCTTAGGCTTTCCATCGCTGTCCATTTCGAGTTTGGCGACTAGAGATGCAATACCAGGGGTAGAAGATGCAATTCGAATAAATTTTCGAAAAGTAAAATCGCTGTTTAAAATCTGAACCCGATTATTCTTATGATCAGCAATAATTATTTCGCCGTCTTTGCCGATGAGAAGGTCTTCGGGAGCCATAAATTCAAGTTCACCCTTGCCTTCGTAGCCAACAGTAAGTGAATTTGCATGTTCAAATGAATCTGCAGAAGAATGAGTTGGAAGGAACAGCAGAAAAAACATCAGAAAGTGAATCAGCAACACAACAGCCGTAATATTTGCTTCCTCTGGTTTTTTACAATTGCTATTTTGCAAATTCATTATTTTTCTACTCATTTCAATTACTTGCAGTTACAACCTGCGGAAACATAAGATAATGATCTTGTCCAAGTTTTTCAGTAATTTCCTTGTCACCGCTTGTTACAACTCTGTAAGATTCAATTGTATAGCCAGTTACACCCGGTCTGGCTTCTTTAGGATTTCTGGTAGTTTTTATCGGGAAGGGATGAGATACTTCCTTTTCTGTCCGGACTTCTACTTTGTCAAACGGTTTATGGGTTCCATAAAATGCGATATGAACCGTTCCATTTCCTGAAGTGCAGGACATCAAAATCGGCGTAGAAAGTGAGTTGATAAATCTCAGATTTTTACTTCCCATTGATATGGCAGAATCAAGACCGCGATCTGCGTATGGAATTCCCTCGTAAATTGAATGATTATGACGCTCGGTAATTTTAAGATTAGCAAGCAAAGCTGCTCTGTAAACTGTAGTTGACACCTGACAGATCCCGCCGCCAAGTCCTTGAATCAATCTTCCCTGAGAGATCACACCTGCCATTCTGAAACCATTCTTTTTTATTCTTGGACCGACTATTTTATCAAAATTAAATTCTTCACCTGGTTTTAAAACAAGACCATCTATTTTTGCTGCTGCAATTGCGAGATTTATATTTCTGCCAGTATCGTCAGCATGCTCTGGATGTGATGTTGAAAATAACGAAAGATCTGTCTTGAAGCCTCTTTTTAGTCGCTCTGCCTCGAATCCAATTTCAGGATTTGCACTTTTCACAACTGGAGTAACGTTGAAGGTGCTTTTGGATGGTTCTTCAGAAACAGCTTTTTCGATTGCGATTGCTGTTGCTTCCTTGTCAATCAGAAAATTTTCATTCTCTCGGCTTACAAACTCGTAGGCAGAAGATTTTTTTGAAAATGGCTTAACTTCATTCTCAAAGGTTTTCGGCTGAGCAAGATCTGGTAGTTTCTCCAGAAGACTTGAAACCAGTTCTTTTCTTACTGAAGAGCTGACTAAATTGTTTTCACTTTTTTTTATTTCAAGGATTGGCTGATCAGGGTATTTGTATTCCTGTTTGTTGTAATTGAAAACAATTTCGACAGATTTCACTTCACTCTTTTCTTGTGGGGGAAGCACTTTTGGAACCTCCGTTTTTTCAATTTCAGATGTTTTTACAACAGGTGGCTGCAACTTTTTTATTCCGAAGAAAACGAATGCGAGGAATAAAAGCAGTATTGTAGCTGCAGCAATTTTTTGGATGAAATTTTTCATATTTTGTCTCCCGAAGTCATATCATTTCTTCATTCCCCCTCATCTTTCAGTGAGCGTGTCATTAAATCACGCGCAGCTTCGACGGGAGGTTTGTTTTCAAAAAGTACCCTGCATATTTCTTCGGTAATTGGAAGTTGAATAGTTAGTTTTTTTCCCCATTCAAGCGCCATTCTTGCTGTTTCAACTCCTTCGACTGCCTGGAGTGCAAAATCACTCTGAAATTGCGACAATCTGCCTTCTGCAATCGCTCTCCCAATTCTATGATTTCTTGAAATAGGCGACATTGCTGTTGCCATAAGATCACCAAGTCCACTTAAACCGTAAAAAGTTGTATTTTTTCCACCCAGACAAACGCCAAGTCTTGTCATTTCATGAAGTGAACGCGTTAAATATGCCGCTCTTGCATTATCTCCCAGTTCAAGTCCCTCAAGAATTCCTGCACCAATCGCAAAAACATTTTTCAGTGTGCCACCAAGTTCAACACCTGTTCTGTCTGAATGACGGTAAACTCTGAACCTGGGAGAAGAAAAGCTTTCCTGAAGAATTCTACTTAAATCGCTGCACGGAGAAGCGATAACTGTAGATGCAATTTTTTCCGATGCAATTTCAGGCGCAAGATTCGGACCAGACAGAACTGCAATTCGATCTTCTGATGATGATTCTCGAACATTCATAATTTCACAGAGAATTTCTGAAAGTCTTTTTCCTGAGACTGGTTCAAGACCTTTTGCTGCATTCATTACACCTTTCAGTGATGAATTTACATGCTTGAGACAATCAGTGGCAACATTTCTCAAATGAGCAGAAGGAACAGCGAAAACAAGTATTTCCGATGAATTAACAGCATCTTTTATTGATGTTGTGGCAAAAAGATCTGAATGCAATACTTTTTCACGTAAGAAAATACAATTTCTATGATGATTGTTTACTGACTGTTCAATTTCGGGTTCCCTTGCCCATAATATTACTTTGTTGCCATTTTCAGCCAGAATATTCGCAAGAGTCGTTCCCCAGGCACCAGCCCCAATAACCGAAAATTTCATAAAAACCTCATTTTTAGAGGGGGCACGCGCCCCCTCTCGGCGGTCGAACAAGTTCGACCACCTCACTCCCCGCGGTCGAGTGCTTTGCACTCTCCGCTTCGCCACATTAAGATGCTTTTTTTAGAGGGGGCACGCGCCCCCTCTCGGCGGTCGAACAAGTTCGACCACCTCACTCCCCGCGGTCGAGTGCTTTGCACTCTCCGCTTCGCCGCATTAAGATACGCTTTCTTTAGAAGGGGCTCGTGCCCTTCCCACTTCCTGCTTGGCTGCATTCGATGAGTTTACAATATCATTTCACCATTTTATTTTCAGTCGGGTCGGGTACTGGGTCGGAAGATGGCGATGGTTTGTTTCTCAGCGAAAGTTCTTTTCCAGATAGAATTTTCATAATGTTATTTTTGTGTTTTATTATCAGAAACACAGCAACAAAAGATGAAAATATTGCAAGCGGAAGATACCAATTAGCTCCGCCTTCATGAAAATACATGATAAAAAAAGGCATCGAAGATGCTGAGACCATTGATGAAAGAGAAACGTATCCCGATGGAACAAGAACTAATAGAAAGACAAACATTGCACAAATGCTCGAAATAGGTGCTATTCCGAGAAATACTCCAAGTGCAGTTGCAACGCCTTTTCCGCCTCTGAAATTTACCCAGAATGAAAGCGTGTGGCCCGCAACTGCAGCAGAACCGGCGATTATTTTAATTGGAATATCAATTTCCGCAGGATGAGGAAGCCTGGATATAAACAAAACTGCAAGAAAACCTTTTATTATATCCAGCATCAGAGTTATAGCAAAAGGTCTGCTGCCAAGCACTCTGTAAATGTTTGTTGCTCCCATGTTTCCGCTGCCATGCTCAAAAATATTTATTCCGTAATAATATTTAGCAAGCCAGTGAGCAGACGGAATTGAACCGAGAAAATATCCAAGAACAAGCGCTATTATCGAATTAGAAAATGAAATCATTTTTTAACATTTGCTTTTCCGGTACCATGCACAATAAGTCTTATCGGCCAACCTTCAAACACAAACTCCTTCCTGATAAGATTCATGATAAATCTCTGATAGGAAAAATGCAGTCCTTTTGGCTCAGAACAATTTATTTTGAAAACGATTCCAGGCCCGTCAAGTTGTCTCAAATTTGAAAGTCTGAGTGCTCTTCCCTGAAATGATGGCGGTGGTTGTATTGTTACAGCCTCAAAGAGAATTTCGTTCAGCCTTTGAATTGATGCACGCTTTTTACCATTTTCCCTGATAATGTCGAGAAGTTCAAAGAGGTCATCAACACGTTTGCCAGTTTTTGCAGAAATCGATATAGCTGGAGCAAAATCGATTAAAGGCAGTTCCTGACGAGTCTTCTTGAGAATTTCATCCCAGAGTCGAGGCGTTTTTTCCGGAAGATCCCATTTGTTCCAGACTATTGCACATCCAGAACCAGCATCAATTATATTTGATACAATTCTCTTGTCCTGTTCAGTTATTTCAGCTGCTTCAGCATCAAGCATTATTACAGCAATATCAGAACGTCTTATCGTTTCAAGGGTTCTGAAGACCGAAAAAAGTTCTACGGAATCTTTATTTCTAGCGGGTCGTCTCAGGCCTGCTGTGTCAACAAAAGGATAAAGTTTTCCTTCGCGTTCAATTGTGAAATTAATAGAGTCTCTTGTGGTGCCAGCAACGTCGTCAACAATCGATCTATTCTGTCCGACGAGCTTGTTGAAGAGAGAAGATTTACCTACGTTTGGTTTTCCAACGATTGCGATTCTGCTTTCGTATGGAATATCTTCTTCAGAGCCATGCTCAGAAAGATTCCTGGGAAATTGTTCAACGATTTCATCCATGATATCTGCAACACCATGGCCATGAACAGCAGAAAGCGGGAAAAGCTTCTCAACTCCAAGTGAATAAAATTCATAAATTTGATCTTCACGTGTTGGATTATCAAGTTTGTTTATGGCAACATATATCTTTTTGCCACAGGATCTCTTTCTCAGCAGATCAAGAATTTCTTTGTCTGTGTCATGAAGTCCAGTTTGAGCATCTACCAGAAGAATCATTGCATCTGCTTCTTCAAGCGAAAAATCAACCTGTTCGGTTATTGCTTTCTGTATGGAAGATTTGTTTTCAGGATCAAGGCCTCCTGTATCAATGACAAAGAACTTTCTTCCGTTCCATTCCGCTGAAGCGTAGTTTCTATCTCTTGTTACTCCGGGTGTAGGATCTACAATAGCATGTCTCTTGCCGATAATGCGGTTTAACAGGGAAGACTTGCCTACATTAGGTCTGCCAATAATTGCAATTGTTGGTATTTTTTTCATATTCATCTCCGAAATTTGCCTTGAAAATACCATTTTAATGAGATAATGTCAAAGCCATATATAAAATAAACTCCCCCCGAATGTCATCGAGGGGAATTTATTTTATATAAATTTCTATAAATCAATGCTCAGTAAATAGCTTTTTCTTCCTTATACAGCACGTGCTGCAGAAAGCTCAGATCTGCTTTTCATTGCATCAATGAGAACCGGACCAAGTTGAGTAACATCTCCGGCGCCAAGTGTGAAAACGACATCACCATCTTCAAGAGTTTCCATTAATTGATAGAGAGCTTCATTTGTAGACTTAACCATTTTCACTTTTCTGCGTTGTGCAACTGGCATGTGGTCGAGAATCAATTTGCTGGAGACACCTTCAATTGCCTTTTCAGAAGCCGGATAAATATCAGTCAGGAAAAGTCTGTCACAGTCTTCAAAACATCTTCCAAATTCGCTGCAAAGTAATTGAGTTCTAGTGTATCTGTGAGGTTGAAAAACAACCATTACTCTTTTTGCTGCCAGTGATTTTGCTGCAGCAAGTGTTGCACGGATTTCATTTGGATGATGACCGTAATCATCAATTACTGTTATTCCGTGGAAATTTCCCTTTAATTCAAATCGTCTGCCAGCGCCATGAAATTTTTTCAATGCGTCCTGTATCTGATCTAAGGAAATTCCTGCTTCCAGGGCTATTGCTACGGCGGGAAGTGCATTGAGAACATTGTGCTTTCCCGGAAGAGCAAGCTCCAACATACCTTTGTCAACTCCACCGATTTTCAGGCGAAAAAATGAACCGAATGGAAAAAGCTTAATATCTTCAGCCATATAATCAGCCGGATTATCAATTCCATAAGTTACAATTCTTCTATCTTCTGGAAGGGCAATGTTTCTGACGATGGGATCATCCTGGCAGATAAAAATACTGCCATCCGGATCATTGTGACTTGCAAAAACCTCAAAAGCCTTTACAATTGCGTCCAGGCTTGAGTAGTGATCCATGTGATCATTGTCTATGTTTGTAATAATAGATGTATGTGGAAAATATTTTAAAAATGTCGCATCGCTTTCATCTGCTTCGGCGATAAGATATTCAGAATGTCCGTTGCGTGCATTCCCCTGAAGAGCCTGGACATTCCCGCCAACAACGCAGGTTGGGTCCATTGCAGATTCGGAAAAGATAGTTGAAAGAATCGAAGTAACAGTAGTTTTTCCGTGGCAACCACTCACTGCGATTCCGAATTTTAAATTATTAAATAATTCTGCAAGAAGATCAGATCTGTGAAATATAGCCAGATTTCTTCTGCGCGCTTCTTGAAGCTCAACATTATCACTTTCTATTGCTGTAGAAACAACTACCCTTTTCACGCTTTCAGGCAGGCATTGACTACTGTGACCGAAATAAATTTCTGCTCCCATTGCAGCAAGTTTTCTTGTCTGTGCGTTTTCCCGGATATCAGAACCGGATACGGCAAATCCTTTTTCAATAAGGATCTGAGCTAAACCGCTCATCCCGATACCACCAATTCCGATAAAGTGAATCCCGTTGTCATGGTTCATAGCTGCGGCACCTGCCTCCTTGCTTTGTCTGAAGTATTTCAACATCCTTGAGAACCATCGGCGAGATTCAACTTCAACTTGAGCGGAAAATTCACCATTATCAAATAATTCATTTATTTTGGCTTGTAGTTCAGATTTAAACATCAGATTCTGCCTTTTTCTACCTGGTTTATTTTCATTTTTCAGTGTTATCAGCAAAGATGACTGAAGAAAATATCACAAACTCTGATAATATGCAAATACATATTTTACACTTCTGAGAAAAAGTGAGTTTTCATAAGATTTTGAGGCATTTGTTTAATATGGATTATTATTTTTCCAATTACAGGAAATCATTGAAGAAGCATAAATCTCTTTTCTGGAAAGAGATTCAGCAGGTTTTTCCATAGTAATTGAATTAATTTTAGAAATTTTTCTGGAACAAATCGCTGATTTTCTTCGTATCTAATGGAAATGATTTAACTTATTAGAATCAAACAAGGAGAAAGTAATTGTATGAGTAAATTGGTAACATTTGTGGTTGTGATCAATCTGTTTCTTGTTTCCCCAATATTTTCGCAGACAGCTGAAACTGGTTCAGCAAAGACTTCCGTTTCGGAAGGCATGGAAAGTCAGGCGGGGAAATATGCAAGCGAAATTCGTGAAACAATTCTTCAAGTTCGCCTGATAAAGGATCACACAAATAGCATATTCGTGCTGGCAAGAGTGTTAGACGGTCTTTCAAATAAGATTCCGAACGACTACGATGATGCTTCCGGAGTTAAGATGGACCTGGAGAACTCTTTTCTGATGCATGTAGAAGCACTGGAGAAATATTCCCGATATAAGCATTCTCCGGAAAAAAGAAAAAGTGTTATGGAAAATCTCAGCAAATTAAGACAGGCGCTATATGATTATATTGTTGTATATCGTGTTGTCAGCAGAAATTCTGACAGGGAGGAAAGAAAAAAGGGGTTTGATATTGTTGATAATCTCGAAACAGGTTACCGGAATGTTCTCCAGAGCCTGAATGAAGAATTCGAAAAAAAATAGGAATCTGCAAAAGTCAGTATTTTGAATCAGACTTTTGAAAAATATGCATCAGATTTTGCAGAGGGGGCACTTGAGGCCCCCTCAGATTAATCAGAAATATACGTCTGTGGAACGCCGTTTCATGGCATCTGTTGGTTTAAAGAGGATCTCGAATACGTCCATTGCAATCTGAAGTTCTTCATTTGTAGGTATAATAAGAATGGTTATCGGGGAATATTTCATTGATACCGCACCTTCCTTGGACTGATTCTTGCGGTTCTCCTCGTAATCCATTACAATGCCGATATTTTCAAGGCGATGACATATTCTTTCGCGCATTTTAAAGCCGTTTTGTCCTATTCCGCCGGTAAATATTATCGCATCAACTTTGACTAGATCAGCACAATATGCTGCAATATATTTTCTTACTTTCTGTGCATAAACGTCCAAAGCTTCAACTGCGCGTTGATTGCCTTCTTCAGCCGCTTTCTCAATATCCCTGAGATCATTGGATATTCCTGACATTCCAAGAAGTCCACTCTTTTTATTGAGGATATTCAAAACTTCTTTTGAGGAGTAGCCTCTTTCCTCAAGAAACGGAATGATCGCCGGGTCGATGTCACCGCTGCGAGTTCCCATCATAAGTCCTTCAAGCGGGGTAAAACCCATTGAAGTATCAATTGATTTCCCTGCTTCAATTGCGGTTATTGAAGCACCATTTCCAAGATGACACGTAATAACATTCGTATTTTCGGGATTTCGCTTCAAAAGTTCCATGGCTCTCGCAGATACAAATCTGTGGCTGGTGCCGTGAAATCCGTAGCGTCTAATTCTGTATTTATCGTAAAATTCTCTGGGAATTCCATAAAGATATGCAGCTGGCGGCATTGTCTGATGAAATGCTGTATCGAAAACACCTACCTGCCTCAAACCGGGGAACAATCTCTGAGATTCTCTTATTCCGGTCAGATTCGGCGGGTTATGAAGCGGAGCGAGTTCAATATTTTCTTCAAGGGCACGAATAACATCTGCGTCAATTTGAACAGAAGAAGAATATTTCTCTCCTCCATGTACAACCCTGTGGCCTATACCATCAATCATGCTCAGGCTGTACAAAATTCCCTTTTCGGGGTCAACGACTGCCTTAGCCATGATTTCCATAGCTACCCCATGATCTGGAATAGGACGTTCGAGTCTGATTTCGCCCTTGTCTGTTGTTTGAACAAGCTTTCCAACTTTTTCGCCAATTCTCTCTATCAATCCTTTTCCAAGACTTTGGCGATGGGGCATTTTGTAAACCTCATATTTCAGCGAAGAACTGCCGCAGTTGAGAACCAGAATATTCTTGAAGCCTTCTTTGTGTTCGACCATGTTTTGTAGTTCCTGCATATCCTTCTCCTGTCCCTGATTTATATGAATATTACCAGTTAATTTAATTTATCATTTTTAACAGGTCGTTATTCGTACGGATTATACTATCAAACATTTGATTTTGCAATGCAAAATTTTACATAAAAAAAGAAATTATTTTTAAAAAAATATCAATTTCCGGCAACAAAAATTAATTGCCTTTCCAATCGAAGAACGTTATAATAAGAATTTTTAGAATCGGAGACCTTTTAATGATTACAAGAGACACTGCTTCACCGCAGGATAAAGAAGTCGTACATGTCACCATTGGTGACTTTTACGCTACTTCCAAACCGGTTGTTTTGCAGACGGTTCTTGGTTCATGTGTTTCAGCGTGCCTTTTTGACCCGGTTCACAAAGTTGCAGGAATGAATCATATTCTCCTGCCCGGGAAAGCTGATATTTTTGCATACGATGAAAACTCCTGTTATGGAATAAGCGCGATGGAAAGACTTATAAATGAAATAACCAGGCGCGGTGGTGTTCGAACATGTCTAAAGGCAAAAATATTTGGCGGTGGTCACGTTCTGGCGACTGCATCACTGTCGAGTAGTACTGGAATGAAAAATGTTGATTTTGTTCTAAATTATTTACAGGTTGAAAAAATTCCACTCATTTCGCAGAATACTGGCGGCAGCTTTACAAGAAGAATTTTCTTTCATACAGATTCGTTCGATGTTTTTGTAAAGCGAATACCTGCGAAAATTAAGTTTGAAGTTACACCCGAGGAAGAAGAACTGGCAAAAAGAATTCAGGAGCAGATTAAGAAACCTGACGATATCGAATTCTTCTGACAAATCTTTACTCAGGGGGTACTTATGTTTGAACTCATTCTTGCTATTCCTCCGCGTGAGCGCTATTCTGCTGTCTCTGCTTTTTATCCACAGATGAATAAAATGGATATCCCCGGCAGAAAAGCCTTTCTTTATGATTTGCTTGCCGGAAATGATTTAAAAGTATTTCGTAAGCAGATATCAAAAGAGCTTGTAGAAATTGCCGGAGTAAAAGATCTGATTCCGGATGTTTATTCTGATTTCAGACAAATTGCAATCGACGGAATTTCATTTATTCTTGAGAAAATATCTGAAGATCGCCTTAAATACATACTAATTGATCAAATGTTGCTTGATCAGAAAGTTGAAGCAGGTGAAAGGCTTATTTTAATAGCCTTTTCGCTCCCAACTATCCACAAACTTGGACAGATTATTGCCCGCAATTCCAATATTGATATTTCTTTTCGAAAATGGCTGATGAAGCTGGAATCTTCTGTACCAGATACTTCCTCGCCCAGAGATTTTATTCTTTCTCAAATGCAGATGAATCGAAATAATTCTGTTGAATTTATCATTGACGAAAAACCTCTTGCAGAGGCGAGTGTCGGCGTGGTAACGGCTTTCACATTTCAAAATTCCGGCTTTGGATTATCTGAAGGAGTATTTAAGACGGTTAAGCCCGGTGTGACGCAATTTCTCAGCGAAGAAATAATCTTAATTGACCAGCTGACAGATTTTTTCGATGAAAACAGGTCCAATTATCCTCTGTCAGATTTTCATTACAGGGAAGTTTTTGATGAGATTAAAACCTCTCTTTTATCTGAAGTTGATCTAACAGTTGAACAGAAAAACCTTAAAAGTGCAAGTATCTTTTTTGATAGTAATTCTTCAGTTAAAGTGCCAAAGCTTCTTCCATTTTCAACTGAAAAAGTTACTGCAATGGAGAAAATCAACGGAAAAAAAATAGACAGAGACTCTCTATCTGATTCTGAAGCGTCGTTTTTTGCTGAAGAACTTTTCTGGAATCTTTTTGGAAAAGTAATTTTTTCTACAAACGAAAGAGCATTATTTCATGGTGATCCTCATGCAGGAAACATTTTTATTCAGCAGAAAAAAGACGGAAAGCAAATATATCTACTTGACTGGAGCCAAACCGGATATCTTAAAAAAGATCAAAGATGTGGTATTCTTCAGATTGCTCTTGGAATTCTGACACATGACGAAAACCGCATCACAAAAGCGGCACTTTCACTGGCAAATGATTGTGATTCTTTATGCGTAAAGAAAATGCTTCAGGAAAAAACGGCACAGGCTTTTTCTGTTGTACAAAAAGACAAATCATCTTCTTTCATGGAAAAAACGATGATAATAATCGATAAACTCGCTCTTGGAGGCTGTTCATTTCCCGGCGAACTACTCTGGTTCAGAAAAAGTTTTTTCACTTTGAGAGGCATAATTACCGAACTTGCTCCACAACTTTCACTGGATGAAGTGATTTTTAAACATCTGGAAAATTATCTTTTACTTGAAATTCCTGAAAGGATTTCGGATGTGTTCATTAAAAATCGCTCTGATAATTATTCATACCAGAGTCTGATTTCAAATAATGATCTTTTTTCGCTTCTTCAGCTGGGAATTTATCAAGGTCTGAATAAAAGTATAAGAAGAGAAATAAATTATATTCAGACCTTTTATTCTTCACTTATTGATCTTTATTCAATTCCCTTTTCGCTGAGCCATTTTTCTGCATCAAGCGCGGCACAGCACCCGGAACCGGCGGCTGAAATTGCCTGTCGGTAACGTGGATCTGTAACATCTCCGCATGCAAACACTCCATCAACAGAAGTAGCTGTTGTGGGGTGTTTAACGCGGATATATTTCTTTTCGTCGAGTTCAAGCGAATTATTCAGGAATGCTGTATTCGGGGTGTGTCCGATTGCCATGAATATACCCTTTGCCTGAATTTCAGTTATCTGGCCGGTGTTGACATTCTTTACTTTCACGATTTCAACAAAGTTACTGCCTGAAATATCTTCTATTACTGAATCAAAAACTGCCTCAATTTTACTGTTGCTTAAAAGCTTATCCTGCATTGCCTTACTTGCACGAAATTTATCCCGGCGATGAATCAGATAGATTCTCGAAGCAAATCTCGAAAGGAATTGTGCTTCCTCAATGGCTGAGTCACCACCACCGATTACGCAGATAGGTTTATTGCGAAATACAGGAAGGGCACCGTCACAGGTTGCGCAGGCTGAGATTCCTTTGCCCCAGTATTTTTTCACAGCCGGATGATCAAGAATGTTTGCTGAAGCGCCAGTGGCAATAATCAGGCAATGAGTTTTCCATGTTTTGCTTCCGCTGAAAAGTGAGAATGGTTTAGAAGTAAAATCGACTTTTTCAATATCTTCCGAAACAAAACGAGTTTGAAATCGCTGTGCCTGTGCCTTTATTCTTTCAATCAGTTCAGGTCCCATTATTCCATTTTCAAAACCTGGAAAATTTTCGACCTCTGTAGTTGTCATAAGCTGTCCGCCTGGTTGCCCCCCAGATTGGAAGCCCTCTATCAACAGAGGGGACAATCCAGCTCTTGCCGCATAAATTGCTGCTGTTAATCCGGAAGGCCCTGACCCGATGATTATTATTTTCTCTTCCTGTGAAGTGTTTTCTACCATTATATTTCTCCCTGCAAGTTTTTTATTTTCCTGAACTTCTATTTAACAATGTAAGCAATATTCTTCGTCTGGAAGTTTAAAATATACTTGACCATCAACGAAAAAACAAGTATTATGTTTGACGTTAGTGCGCCTATAGCTCAGGTGGATAGAGCACAGGATTCCTAATCCTGGGGCCTCTGGTTCGAGTCCAGATAGGCGCATTCTATTTTTTAGATCAGATGCAGGTTTCAAGAGCACGTAAAATCACTTCTAACATTTTCTCTAACACACTCCGAAATAATAGATTACTTTTTCCGAAAATTAAAACTCCCCCGGATTTCACCAGGGGAGAACATGGAGGTATTTTTGAACTCTTAAAACTGCTTGCTGAATCCTATCTCAAATTCGGGTTTGTGATTTCCGATGTTTAGCCTTGCCCAGGCATCACGGGTTTTTAATCCGAGACTTCCACCATCTTGCTTTATGCTGCCGGTGATGACTGGGCTGGCCGAGGGTTTACGATTGCTCCAATTGTTTTCTGCTTAATTAGCTGAGCTTCAACCAGATCGGTTAGTTTGCCTTCGACACTTGCAGCAAAAATCCCCGGAAAAGTTTTAAGTCTTTCTTTAATTTGATTTGTCGCAATATGCTTCGCGTCAATGTAAATGTCTTCAAGTTCCTGCTGAGTTATCTTACCATCAGAAAACGCTTTTCTTGCTCCTGATACAATATTTCCTTCGACGGCAAGAATAACCTCACCTGCTTCATGTTCGAGGGTTTTCAGATTTTCATTGTGGGTTTTGCTTTCAACCCATTCAATAAGTTTCCCAACAAGAATGTTAAGAATTTTACCTACAATTGGAATCATAACGATTATTACAACCTTTATTACTTCATTAAGAATTTCCTGCATACTGCCTCCTTTTTTTTACTTAGTTTTCGGAATCCAGAGAATACCATCGCAGTCATGGTTTCTTACGTCTATATGAAGCCAGGTATCAGTTCCATCTTCAACGCAAGTTATAAGTTGAAATGTTGTCATATCAGGATTCATTGAAGCTTTCTTGCGCATGTCTTTTCTGATTTCTTCCGGAGTAACACCTTCAAATTTCAGATCCGCAGCTCTCCCGAATCTATGTTGTGACAATTCAGCACCAATACGGCATTCGTCTTCTCTGAACCCAGATGCTTTGAAGTGACCGCCAAAAATCCAATCATTAATTTTGCAGACACCGTATCTTTCGCGCAATCTTTCACACGAAATAAGCAATCTTGAATCCAACAATCCCCATAGGTAATTTGGCTTTTTGTGCCATTTATTGAAAAAATCTTTACTGAAAAACTCTTCAAGTCTGAAATGTTTTGATTTCATGCAGTTCCTTTCTGAAATGGACATTTCACCGCTTCCGGTGGCTTTCCGCCATTTCTTTCTTTATCTTGCAGCCATGTTGCATTTTCTTTACTTATGCATGGACAGGCCGAAATAACCTGTTCTGATTTATGCTGCTGTTTCTCAACGATTTCAATTCTGCTGTTTTGTTCGCCTTCTTTGTTGATAGCCTTGTTTACCCGCATAGTCACAATAACAGCGAGACAAATAACTGCTATCATGAGCAAAATTAATGATGGTGTATTGTTTAAAAACTGCTGTATCAAGTATTTATCAAGTGCTGCAAGAAACGTTGTCATTGGTTAGTCCCTTACCATAGTTCCAGACGAATCCAGGTTGCAAATAGTGCACAAAACGAAATTGAAAGGATTTCCAGCATGTCAGCCTCCTTTAAATTGTTTATTCGAATAATCTTAAAAACTTTTGCCAAAGTAACTGCCATATCGACGCTTTATAAACTTCAAAAGCGCAATTTGGCCAGCCTTTGCAGTAGTAATCAGATAATGATTTTTCCGATACCGTTACTGGCTTTTCAGAATCGCCCCAGTAAAATAAATGTTTACCTTTGTCGTTTTTTCCGGCCCAGACAACCCAATGTTGTTGAGAAATCGGATTTGTAGGCTTGTGAATCAGAACTATGGTTTTCCCTGGCGTTGCCTTTCCGGAAAGAAGATCAGAAAGTACAATATTCTTTTTCCAGAATCCCAGCTTTATAAGCGCCAGATAAAGATTTTCCGGATTGCCATAAATCGGATTTTCAAGCTCACCTGGCAAATCTTTCCAGGCGATTGCTTTCTTCGCCCTATCATAACTGACAGAGCAAGCCGTTGCTATAGCAGCAATTTCACAATCCGATTTTGTTTTCATCAGAACAACATTCATTCTTTCACCTCAAGGCATTACAGCAGCCAATTTTTCACACTCAAAAATATTACCGGGAGTATTTTTCAGAATTACAGCAAAGTCATTTTCTGCACCATGTATTTCTAAGAGTTTCATCCAGTTTCTTTTCAGATAAATACTTGCAGCAGACGTTGATTCATCCGAATTCCCTGCGATTTGAAAAACAAAGCCTCCATTTTTGAGCCGGATTCTTTGAACAAATGAATGATTAAGATCCGTGTATTTGTTTCCGCCTACGAAGAAAAATGCTTCATCATTACCGTTTACATCTGTTTGAATCAATGAATTTAAGGAACGTTCTACAAGTTCAGCAGTTTTATTAAATTGCCTTGTTCCAAAAAGGATTGTGCTACAATCATTCTTCAGATATTCCGAAAATGCTATTTTATACTCAATTGGATTAAATACGATCTGGCTTAACCAGCCAGGAGGATTATCGCCAAGCTGAGATAGCTTGAAGGAAAAGATTTCACCGATGGAAAGTGCTATTTTGAATTCATTGAAAGAAACCAGTGGAATCTTTTTACCTCTGTCCTCTGGTGTTTCAACCAATCCGATTACCGCCGTTACGGTATTATTCCGAAGTCCGAAAAAGGCTTTCATCTTTTCATGTCTGATTCTTTCAATAAAGAACCAGCTTGCATAAAGAACTAACAACAAAAATACCCAGTTCCCGTAAATAGAAAGATAAATACCGCTCCAGTTTGCTTCTGAAGGATTAACCAAAAGCGGTATTGTCAAAACAAGCGAAAGAAGAAAAACTGACTTTATCATTTTGTTTGCTCCGGATGATACTTTATTATTGCAAAACCGTGCCTGTCTGGATTCTCTTCAATGATAGTGAATATTTTCGGGTGTTGCCTGATGTGCTGCATTGATTTGAAATGCTTAATGTGATTGGTGTCGTCAAGAATAATAGTTTTGTTCTTTCTGGCCAGAGATATTGCATACTGAAATTCAATCCAGCCCATGTGCCCGGCGCTGTCGAGAAAGAGTAATTCGTTTTCTTGCTCATAATCCGTCTGATATAATTCTCCAAGAACGTCATCAAGAACATTGAAATCTACTTCGTCGAGGTAAGGCTGTTTCGGGTCTTCAGCGTTCATGAAGTCAGAATAAGCAATTGATAAGTCGATTTCTTCTTTTTTCGGGAGAAGATTTCTTGGAACTGAAAGCCCGTTGATTAGCGTTACAAGGTTCTTTAATCCAGCTTTGCGCAAATTCTGATGTGCCATGGCATAATAAAAAGTATTCACTTCGATTGAAAAGAACGGGATAGGATTATCTTTTATTTGCTCACAGAAACGCGATGTTGAACCTAATCCGTTGAATGTTCCGCATTCGATTATACGGCTGAATCTATTTTCGGCAAACAGTTTTTTGATAGATTCAGCCATTGCATCATCTTTGTTTATGCCCATTCCGCATTGTTTCGACATTACTTCTTGTCCTTCACGCTGTCAGCGATGGAACCAATAACGGCTTCAACGATCATAACCGGGTCGAATTTCATGCAGATGCCATTTCTCGGACATGCCCACGGCTGGTTATTTCCTACGAAGTCGCCAACAAAGGTTTCTGGTCGATTACAATGCAGCATCGGACAATCTTTCCCTTTTTCTGATGTTAAGGCGCTGTGCCCTGCATAAGAAAGATTTGTCGGATTCGTGCCGCCCCAAAGAATGACAGCGCTGTCTTTTCTTCCGAGAGCTGCCCACGCATGAGCCGCGAATGAATCAATTGCAAGAAGCCCCTGACAACGATCAAGAAGCGCAAAAAGTAAACGCGGGTTAATAACGTTATTCGGGTCGAGGTTTAAAACATTCTGCAATTTTGGTTCAGTGGGTAAGCCAATCTGAAGAATGATGCAGCCCTTAGCGATAAGAGCATTAACAACCTTCTGAGCGGTTTCGATATCAAGGTCGCGTGTCTGCTTTGCGCGTAACGGGTCATTTGCTGCGTTAGGGTCATAGTAACTTGTTCCGCCCCTGAACTGGAAAGCAATGATCGGTTTATCTTGCGGGATATTGCCGAGCATTTTTGCAGCCATTCCCTTTTCACCAGAAGTAAGGTTAATGTATCCGCGCTTTTCTTGCGGGAAATTCAGGCCAAGTTTCTTGCACCAGACATCAACCAGGTGCATCTTACCTTGACGGTATTCAAGATCGGTATACGGTTCAGCATCAAGGATTTCAAAGTCCTTGTGTTCATCGTAAAAGTAAGGCTGTGGATTGCCGGGAAAATACTTGTCTACACAATCAAGATGTGCGAAGGCTTCAGGGTAAGATGTTACAACATGCAACACCGAATCAGGATACTGTTTCTTGATCTGTGCTGCAATTGCAGTCGCCATGATCTGTTTTCCAAGTCCGCCATTTGTTCTGAAAAGAATTTTTCTCATTATGCTTCCTGCCCTTCTTCAAGAACATCAGCAGCGGTGGCAAAGTCTGGCTGTGTTTTCAGATAAGCATAAGCGTCAGCAATAGAAGTGCTGTTTGTTACAGGCGCTTCATACCATTTGTCAGAAACAATACGCTGGTCTTCGCCCATCATATTCGGCTGGTTAGAAGCCAAACGCCGCGCCTCTTCATCTGCGAAGCCACCGACGCGGATTCTCCATTTGTTGTTTCTGCGGTCAACATTTGATTCCAGAATGCGGAAATAACCGTTTGAAAACAATCCACCAACACGATTTTCAGATCTCAGAATAGTCTTTCTAAGTGCCATTTTAACGCCTCCATGTAATTTATTTTATGTTTAAATATTTTATGTATAAATTATATCATAAACGTTGCGTTTACGCCGCTAATTTTTCTTCCAGAAGTTTGATTCTTTCTTCAAGCGATTTGTTCTTACAGGAAAGCTCCTGAATAGCCCGCAAAGCAACGCCGTCGAGTGAAGGTATGAATTGTGGCGTTCCAAGTCCGAGCATGGAAGATACTTCTTCTGCATAAGGACCGATTCCCCATTCATTCGAGCCGATACGCTTCCAAGCCTGTATACACATTTTTTCAATGTTGCAAAGGATATTTATATCGGTGTAATCACACTTAATCGACTTTGAAGATGTATTATAAAAGCAAGTTGCCCAACCACAACCAGCAATTGTTAAGCCAGTGCCACAAAAACAACCAGTCCCAATTCCAATATTGCAATTAAATTGTATATTTCCGCAATCGATCC
>JADFZL010000039.1 GCA_015232575.1 Candidatus Rifleibacteriota bacterium | reverse complement strand
GCCCGATGCTTATTGCTTTGAGCTATCCTTTGTCAGACGTTATTCCTTCAATCCTGCTTTCGCAGGGAATCGGTGGAGTTGTTGCTTCATTCTGGGCACACCAATAATTTCTACGAAATTTTTTTGTATGCACTTCTAGCGATAAGAATACAGGTCTGCCAAACAGAAGCAAGATTGCCCACTTGACAATCTTGCATGGTGACTGTGAGAAGTAGGATGTTGAATAAGGTATTAATAATGTATATCTTCTATTATATTTAGCAGCAGCGTATTGTCAACAATCGGTTCAGAAGCAAAAATTATATTGTTTTCCATTCCCAGAATATTATATAATCGCCTGGGAAAAATGCAGTGTATGAGAATGACTGATACAATAGAGTTTGAACAAAAAAGCATATTTGAAAAATTGCATATAACATCATTTATAACAAGATATTGGCGGAAAATTTAGCTTAAGCTTGTAGTGACTCTTAAAAAATAGAAGTGACTTCTGAACAATGGCTGCATTCATCTTGTGTGAAAGTTGTGTTCGATTGGTTTCATTTTATAAAGAGATTCATTGATCCAATAGCGGGGCATAAAAACGTATGAAAAAAAAAGTGTTCTATTTTATCAGTAGTCTTCTTATTGGATTAAGTTGTGCTGTTATTCTGGCGAGTATAGACAAAAGACCTCTTGCTGGATTGCGTTTCTCAGATAAGATTCAGACCACTTCGAATATTCAGGGAAATGCTGTTTTTGTCGGCGGAAAGGGATATGGAGGAGATCTTGCAATTATTGCGGCTTCAAAAATGTGTAATGGACAAGACAATCGTGTAGTTGCGATAGGTGCGAATGCCGACGGATCTTTTGATGAGTTGTCCTCATCATCCCATTGTCTGCTTGGAAAAGGGGATTATGTGCTCGGGTTGACTGATGAATCTATCGGAAAGGCTTTCAACAAAGGTGATTCCGATGATAAATGCCTCAAGGTTCAGGTTTTCGTGAGGGCGGGGTGCAAATATTGCACAAGGCTGAAAAGTGTTCTTATCGATTCAAAAAGGAAATATGGGGACGGGATTTCAATAACATATCATGACATATCTGGAAATAATGAAAGAATCCTCTATGAGGCATATCGCATCTTGTATGCTATTGAAGAAGGAGCTACAACTGTTCCAGCTGTTTTCGTGTCTGATGCCTTCCTTCTTGGGAAGAATGCAGTTGCGGAAATTGAAAACGTGCTCGCTCAAGTTCTGGCACATGAAAAAAAGTCCGCGACCAGATTTCCCACTGCTGAAGAAATAAACAATGCGGAAGTGGTGCTGACAAGAAGATTTGAGAATATCTCTTATCCTGCGGTGATTTTTGGTGGACTTATAGACGGGCTGAATCCCTGCGTATTTTCCACTTTGATATTTCTGACGAGCTTGCTTATGGTGTCCGGTGTTTCAGGGAGCAGGCTGCTTGCAGTCGGTTCAGTATATTGTTTAGCATGTTTTCTTTCTTATCTCGCACTCGGCCTGGGGATCTTTCGCTTTATTCGTTTTTTCACAGGTTTGGAATATCTGAGGTTTGCCCTGGAGTTGTCACTGGCTTTTCTTTTGTTTTTTCTGGCGGTCATTTCTTTCGTTGATGCATGGAAGTATGAAAAATCCCGTGATGAGAAGGACGTAAAGCTGAAATTGCCCGCACCCCTAAAAAATATGATTCATAGGCTTTTGAAGTCTGGACTTCAATCCCGGTGGTTTCTTCCGGGAATTTTTGTAACAGGGGTCATTGTAACGTTTCTGGAAGCTGCCTGCACCGGCCAGGTTTATATTCCGACTATGGCATTGCTTGCGAAAAACTCCTTCGCGGGGAAATGGCTTTTCTTTCTTGTGCTCTATAATGTAATGTTTATTATTCCGTTGATTGTTGTTTTCATGGCGGTATATTCAGGGATTGACAAGTTCAGGCTGATTGAATGGAGCAGGAAAGACGTTGTTGCGGGGAAGATAGCTATGGGATTCCTGTTTTTGTTTCTTGATGTCTTATTTCTTGTCTCCATATTTATCTAATTGTGGCGAAGGAGCCAAATCTCGCTTTTGGAGGCATACTTAAATACGAGTGATTTTGGCTTTTGCTTGGGAGTATGTTGTCTCATAAATGCCAGAAAAAGTTCATTTTGTAGTAATAGATGTCTAAGATAGTTATTGACAAAGATTATCTGATTGATATACCATCGTTCGCATCCATTATGGAGGAGGATCGTTTGTGTTGTCTAAAGAGATTAAAGAACATGTGACGGGAAAAAAACCTTGGAATACCCCGCGGATAGACGTGCTTTTTGTTTCAGAAACAAAAAACACGCCTGTTTGTGGCACTGTTGATTCGCCATGCACGAAGGAGTCCAGCTTCGGTCCGGAAGATTGCGGAACCTGTTAACTGGATATTTCTAATCATTGGAACCTGATAGCCATTCTGTAAATTCTCCCATTGTTACTGCTCTCATAGCGTATCTTGCTGATTCTAAGCTGTCTTTTCTCAAATTTGAATCGGGTATGCTGAGCATTTTTTGAAGTTGATCATAATCCAGGAAACTCAGAAGGTTTCTGTCTCTGATTTTTTGGAAGCGCACGAGTATATCTTCCTGAACTTCGTTGAAACGTTCTGCCAGATCCGGTTCTCTTACTCCGACAGAAGTACGGTTCACTATTGTTTCAGGCAAAATGTTTTTCATTGCATTGCGAAGCAAAAACCGGTTTGAACCTTTTCTTAGATACTGATCCATTGGTATTGACAGGCAAAATTCGACAAGTTTCTGGTCTGATGTGGGGTCGCGTTCTTCTATTTGCCATGTAGCACGTGTAGTATTCCATAAGTCTCCTATGTTGTTGTTTATTCCGTCGATAAACATGCGTTTCCGGGCAAAGTTCGGGTCCATTCGTGTCAATAATTCACCAAAGTAATCCTTTATGGCATTCAGAGAAAACTTTCCATCTGAATTGCGGTAATCGGATGCTTTTATTCCGAAAGTCTTTCTGACATGCGTTCTTTTATCTGGAAAAACAGAGTTAATAAGGAAGTCCAGCGTTTCAGGATAGAAAGGGCGGATGATGAGGTTAAAAAACAGTTGTCTGAATGATCTGCGGCTCAGTGGCTGAAGTGCACGGATTCCTTGAAAGGCTTTTTTCCAGAAACCCTTGAAAAACAAAGGGAATATTGAATCTGAGCCTGAATAGGACATGGAAGTGTTTCCATTATAGCCATTGAGCAGTACTCGAATTCCACGTGACTGCACTTCAGGAAACATGGTTCTGTGACGGCGCTGAAATACAATGCTGTGAGGCATTATTCCAGCCGATTCAAAATCTGCTTCAAGTTCATCCAGGATTTTCTGATTCTTTCCGGGAAGATAGATGGGCCTGATGTTGGTATATCTTTTACACATTTCTTCCACATACGCATATTCTGGATCAATTCGTTCAGGAATAACTCCTGGATCAAAAGTTCTGCGATGAACAAGCGTAAATGCAGTGAGCATCTGATTTTTTTCAGCCAGTTCGGCAGCCGCCAGCGCACCAACAGATGATGAATCAAGTCCACCGCTCATCGAAATTCCGACAGGGCCGATTGCCCGAAGTCTTGAACGGACTGCCCTGGTAAATAAATCCATGAATGCTTCACGATATGCTTTATCGTCGGAAAGTCTGATTTCATTTCTTCCGTCCAGGTACCAGTGGCGATTGATTTGTCGGCTTTTTGCACTTGCAGAGAGTGTATATCCTGCAGGTACTCTTTCAATTTCTTCATAGAGGGTCTTACCGATTTTAAGGGGACGAAGTGCCAAATAATCTATCATTGAATTGCGGTCAGTATTTTTTGGTATCTGGGGAAGAGCATGTAACCCTCTCAAAATAGTTGATAAGGCTAAAAAAGGAGGCTTCCAGAAATACAGCATGGTTCGAAAACCCATCGGATCACATGCGCCGAAAATAGTTTTTTCCAGGTTATCCCAGACCAGAAAGGCGTAGTCACCGTATATTTTTTCAGGCGTTTTCCTTCCCCATCTTTTGAATGCTTCTACTATCAGTTTGCCATCTGCAATTTCTGGGGCGATTTTCTGGTCGATTTCAAATTCTTTCAGAAGTTCTTCTCTGTTATCGAGTCTAGCATCTGCCAGAAAAATGTAGCGTAAATCCTGATCTGAATAAGGCTGACGTTCATGCAGATCTTCTGGACAGAATGGATTAAGACTATGAACCACCGCGATGGAACCATATATTCTGATTCGTGGCTGATATTTTCTGTTTGTTATAAGAGCTTGAGACATTCGCTCAATGTCTCTGCGTGAAACAGGCTGACCGTCAAAGTAAATAAGTGCGCCGAAATTGCTCATGAACAATACTCAAAACTTTCTTCAATTTTCCGGAGAAAATCTTTTTCATCAAGCGATTCGAAGGGTCTGTAAACAACGCGTAAATCAGCCTGATTAAGAAGATCAATAGAGAATTTTATAATTTGGGATTTAACTTCATCCATGTCATTCAGGAAAGCGCGAAGATACAAATTTCTCAGTATAAGTTTCAGCTTTTCAATTTCACCTGGTAATCGCCATGACAAGCCGGCAGACGACTTTTGTAATACTGCAATCCGGGAAATTGATATCGGCACTTCAGAAAAACTATCTGCTGATATTCGAAATTTCTCATCTCCTGGCTGAATCTTATTTGCTTTAATTCTCTGTCGCTGGATGGCGTCTTCACAAAGCATAAAATGAGGCAATACTGGCCATGTCATGATTATTCCGTTTATGTCTTTCTTCAGAATGCATAATTCATCAGAGAGAACCATTGCACCGTGCGTCTGAATATATGATACAAGGCTGGATTTGCCTGCTCCTGATTCGCCCAGAAAAAGCATTCCAGTGTTCCCAAAATTTACTGCTCCTCCGTGAAGTACGACAAAACCCCGCTGATGTAGCAATGCAGCAATGACAATTCCTGTTAAGAGACCTCTGACTTTGTTTTTATCTGCCTGTGGAAATGGATCAATGAGAATTTCTGTTCCTTTGTGCACAAGATACCTTGCGATACCGTTGGCTCTGAATTCGAAAGAATTATTGTTTGCCCTTCCCCACAAGCCATTGCCGCCTTTTTCTCCAGCTAAAGAATCATTGAAGGGGAATTTGCTGAAATGTATATGTACATCAGGTTTGCCATCTGTTTCAGATAAATATGGGATGCTGATTTCCGATGCAATAACAAAATCAAAAAACCGGAACACTTTCACTGACTGCTCCTTTTTCTGTTTTCAGCTTTTTGTCTCAGAATGATTTCTTCAACAAAAGAAAACAATGTTGTATCAAGTTCTTCTGGTTTGCTTATGCGGACAGCATTCGGATAATATCGGTGGATATTATAATTCAAACCGATTGCAGCCAGTTCAACCGGGGTTCGCGAAATTCTTGAAACTACGGTGTGAAGATGCTCTTCAAGATAACCCTTCGGATTATGCGCTGTGGTATTATGGTCAAATGGAGCTCCATCTGATATGACAAACAGTATTTTGCGTTTCTCTGGACGCTGTAGAAGACCAGCCGATGCCCACGCCAGCGCTTCCCCGTCAATATTCTCTTTTTGCCAGGAAGGTTCAAAAAGTGCTCCAAGGCGGTGGCAGGAATATCTCCAGAGTTCGTAATCGGTTTTGAAAACCAGATGCAGTGTTTCATTCACTCTTCCCGGATTCCTCGATGAGCCTGAATCGTGCCAGGCTTTCAGTGATGGCCCGTCGCCTTTCGATCCTGTTGTAAAGCCTTGAAGAAGAACTGTCATATTTGCACCTTCAAGAACTCTGATAAGCCAGTTGATACAGTGGGCTGCAATGAACATCGCGTTACCCTTCATTGAGCCAGAACAGTCTATTAAAATGCAGAAAGCTGTCAGAGGAGAACTAGACTGATTTGCTTTCTGAAAAACTCTTGTGAATTCGGGGCTGACGATCATTCGTGAAAGTAATTCAGGGTGAGGCCAGCCCTCTTCCTGTTCAAATTCGATTCTGCTTGCATTGATGCCGGGAAGCAGATTTCTGAGGCGAGCTGCAAGCCGTGCAGTATGGTCAGACACGGTAGATTTTCTGCAGAACTCTTTCCAGAGCGATTTCATTTTACTCGTCGTCACCAATGCTTCCGGTCGTATAATGCGGTCGTCTGTTTTCCGGAATACATGATATTTTTCTGAAACTGACAGCTTTTCTATCAGCTTTTTCTGGTATTGGCACTCATCAGATGAAGTTTTAACGATAGATTTTATCTGATCCCGGACGTCATTTTTTTCAGGCATTACATTGGGTTTAAATGAAGTGGCAGGTTCATATCTATTTGGCAGAAAGTGATACCATTTTCGTGAAAAGAGCTTCAAGATGCTGCCGAAAGCCAATTGATCATTAAGTGCCGCTGCAAGTGCAGAGAACTCGCTGTCCGTTAACCTTACAGGAGCTTTTTGATGGGGATATGTTGAAAGCAGGGCAGAGGTTACATCTTCAATAAAAGGTTTTTGATGGGGTGAAATCACTGTCAGTATTTTCCGCCACAATCCGAGAATGTTGACTTCTGTTCCGGCAGAAAGAGCTATTGCAAGACGCTGACATCTCAAAGGTTCAAGTAATTCAATGAAATAGGACTCTGCATTATCAGTTCCAGAAAGCAATAATTTCTGGCAATCCGGATCATGAAAACTAATCAAAGCGAGTTTAGCATCGGTCTCAAAGCGGAATTCCTCAATTCTCTTTGTTTTAGAAAAATTAGAGTCACTGTTTTTTATCCAGAGTTGTTTCCATTTGAGAAAGGGTGCTTCAACATTCCTGAAAAGTTCTTCAGAATGAATTTTCATTCCTTTGTTGTTTTTTATGACGGAAGCAGATGTGATATGTAAAAGAGCATTTCCTGCAGCTTTGTTGGCTACCTGCCATTCGAATTCATTCTGTTCATGCTTATCGTTGCTCATTTCAGAATTCTATTACAGATCAATTCCAAATGCACGCTGAAAATACTCTGAAAAAACCTGACGTTCCGAATGGTCACAACGATTAAAAAAACTCAATTTGAAGGATAGTACAATGTCGCTTAAGATTATCCAGTTTTCAGCCCATGTAATTACTCCGCGGGGTGACATAATGGTAGTAACATCGCCTGACTGAAAGCCTTCTCTTGTTAATCCTGCAAATAAAACCATCGCTTCAATTGTTTTTTGCTTATCTCTGTTGGCAGAAGCAGAAATCTTTGCTGTCACCAGCTCTACTTCTCGTTTCCGATCAAGATAACGCAGCTCAGAGACAAGATTCCATCTATCCAGTTGTCCCTGATTTAACGGATGTGTTCCGTGATAAATCCCTGTTGAGTCACCCATTCCCAGAGTATTTGCTGTTGCAAAAAGCCTGAAGCATGTGTGTGGATTGATTACTTTTGCTCCATCTGGCAATATTAGTTTGCCATTGTTTTCAAGTATTCTCTGAAAAATAAACAGAACCTCCGGCCTGGCAGCATCATATTCGTCAAGTACTAGAGCAACAGGTCTCTGAACAGCCCATGACAATATTCCGTCCTGGAAGTCTGTTATCTGTAATCCATTACTCAGGCGAATTCTGTCTTTCCCAATCAGATCCATTCGGGTCATCTGGCTGTCAAGATTAAGGCGCAGACATGGCCAGCCAAGACGTGCTGCAACCTGCTCAATGTGAGTTGATTTTCCAACTCCGTGAAGTCCATGCAGGAGTATTTTTCTGTTGAGGGCAAACCCTATCAGAAGCGCGGTAAGAGCTTCTGTATCAAAAAAATAATCAGAATCAATTTCCGGGACATAAGGCAGTGGGTCGTCAAAAACCGGAACATCAAAATTCAGAGGCAGATCAAATTTTTCACTTACATGAACCCTGCGGTTTTCACAGGCTCCGGGTTCCAGATCGTATTTAAGTATACTCATAATTATTTCCTTACAGATAATCGAATTCAGACATGACATTTCCGTGATCGGAAATTATTGTTTCTATCTGTTTGCTGGAAAGGGTGGCACGTCCCTCCCCCTTTTTGGCTGCTCTGAAAAAAGCTTGGGCTTTTCCTGGTTTTTCTTTGAATGAATACAGGTGCTCTTGTCTTTGCAGTTCTTCAAAAGAAGAATTTTTTATTGCTTTTTGAATAGCATCCTTATTTTTTTCAAGTTTTAGATGATTTACCACCTTGGAAAAACTATCGTGCGGGTTGTTTAAAATGTCTTCATAGCGAAGTACCAAGACAGGAAAACTCTTTTCTGATATCCAGCTTTTTACGTTCATGCTCCAACTTAAGATTTTCTGTCGGAGTTGTCTGGAAGAAGTCCCGGGAATGCTGAAAAGACAGGCTTCAGGATTTCCCATATCTTTGATGATACTATCAAAGTCTATGTGTCCACGGTGATACGCATAGGATATGCAAATGTCTATGGGATTCCTGACAAGGTAAATTGCGCTTCTAGTAGCCTCATCAGGGAAAACAGGTTTTCCTGATGTGTTATAAAAATATCCAGAGTGTGTCTTGAAAAATTTTAAATCTTTACTTTGCTGAGAAATATTTGAATATATTTTCGGACGAAGGTTATCTATTTCATCTTGAGTCATTAATGAGATATTCCAGGGACATTCATTTAGGAAAAGATCAAGTGAACAGCTCATGTGGGTTGCGGAAAGGTTGTTGATGCTGCAAGCTGTTTCTGAAGCTGAAAGCAGGTTTTCCAGAAATATTCGCAGCCAGGTGTTTCCAGATTTTGGATAAGAGGCGAGCCACACAATTGATCTCATACGTTCTGTTCCAGACAATGTACCCTCGTTAATATATTGTATAATATTTTAAATATTATACAATACTTTTCCGAAACTATAGGCATATTCGTTGAAATTATCCAGGTAAAGAAGTCCAAAGAGACAATCTTAAGAAAAAAGGAAAAAACTTATTTTCTTCTGGGACCTCATCGGTTTTCATATAGTGTCCTTTTTTCCAGGAAATTGAATAATTCTTTCTCTGATACCAGGTTAAAATTTCTTTTTATGATGTTGAATTCCGACTGTTGAACTAATTTTAATGATTTATAAAATAGCTTTTCTCTGATTTTCATTCCGCTTAAAAAACGTATCTGAAAAGTATTTCTCAAAAGAAGAGCAAGTGAATCTTTTTCATCAGGTGTTTCCATCGATAAATCATCAGTAGATGTATTTAGTTCGGTTATTCTGTGAATACTAACCGGATCGATTTTTCGGGAGGTAATTGCCAGGAAATATTTCTGAACATTCATTCTAACCGGATCAAGCGCTTCTGTAGATAGACCAACTTTGATTAGAGTGCTTTCCCACAAGGAGAGACATGTTGAAATTTGCCATGCGGAAATTTTTCCAGAAGAATCTTCCTTTAATGCGCAGAGATCGTCGGAATAATGAACTGTCTTATGATTGCGGAAAAACGAGAGCATCAAAGAGGATTTTCCAGTCATTGGATGTCCGACAAATGCATTCCCAAGATTGTTAAGGCTGAAAACACCTCCGTTTAACACCAAAAAATCGCGCTGCAAGAGTAGTATGCCTATAACTGTAGAAAGAAGAAAAGCAACAACTGAAGACATCTCTGTCCTTGAATACGGTTCTATCAGAATCTCGCTGCCATTGCGCACTAGATAACGGGCGACTTCATCTATATTGATAAGGAATTCCGACGAATTACACTGCACTCTGAAGCCTATAGTAGATGCATTTTCCAGGCAATATGGCAATTTACATACAGCAATCCTGACTTCAGGAGATTTCGTTGCATGCAGAAAACCAGGCAGAAAAAGGTCTGAAGCTATTGAAAAGTCACAGCAGTCATACTCAAATAATAAAGGCATTGTCGGATTTTTTCAGGGGATTCTGCAAACTCGGAAGCCGAATAGGAAGTATGGAAAATGCTGATGATGTTTTTCCCGATTTGCAGAACGCATGAAATCTTGGTTGGTACATCTGTAGTAGAACGCGCTGCCACGCATAACACGCTTGATTCCACGCAGGGGACCAGTTGGATATTCAGAGGGGCTTTTAGAATAAGAAATCGGGCTGAACCAGTCCCAACACCATTCCCACACATTCCCAACCATATCGTGAAGACCCCATTGGTTGGGGCGTTTCATTCCAACAGGCTGACTTCCGCCTTTGGCTGCATGCGGTTCTATCCAGCCGGTAGGGTTGCTGTTGTTATAGAACCAGCAATACTCAATCGCTTCTGAAATATCATAAGTATCGCTCCAATAATAACTTGTCTTTGTTCCGGCGCGACAGGCATACTCCCACTCAGCTTCTGTGGGAAGGCGGAAGCCGTTTGCATTCCAGTCCGGCGTGATAAGCCATTTAATTGTATCACCCCCACTATGATTATTTGGATCAATGGTTTTTTTATCTATGTTATACACGCACTTCAGCCCCTGCGATTCGCTCAACCTGTTGCAAAACTCAACGGCCTCATACCAGGTAACCTGTTCGACGGGAAGGTTGGATGTATCAGAGTATGTTCCTCCCTTATCTGCAAATAAGGTTTGAGTAGCAACAAAAAAGGATGGATTGTATCCCATCAGCTTCATGAACTGTGCTTGAGTGACTTCGTGTTTACCCATGTAAAAAGAATTAGGAATACTTACTGTGTGGCAGGGTAATTCCTCATCTCTTAGAACTTTGTCTGAGTCTGATCTTCCCATCACAAATGAACCGGATGGAATTTTTACGAAGTGCATGAGTAAACTATCGCCCAGAGTTGCCGAGGAGGTTGCTGGAAAATCCGAGCCTGGTTTTCGAAAAATATTGACTGGTGATACTTTAAAATCAGAATAAGAATAAGAATAAGAATATTGATGATTTTTAATCCATCTTGAACGAAACAATGCTGATAACAATACAACCAAGAGCAGCAGGCAAATAATAAAAAACCTTTTCATTACATTCACCCAAACAATAAGATAGGAGTTTGCTTATTTTCGATTTCGAAGGACCGGTTCAATTGGTGGCTCTTCCTTCCCTAAAAAGAGAAAATTTCAACGATGTCAGTGATTATATGGAATTTTTCGGGAAATGACAAGAGAAATTTGACCTTTTAGAAAAGGGGTCAGGTATCAAAATCAAATCCGAATGGTAATTTTTTTCAAGAATGGCAAACGAAGGAAAACCGACTCAAAATAGTATTTCGGAATCGAGATGGTAAAAAACAGAAATTCTATTCCGTATATGCAAAACCTGCTTGGACAAACAAATTAAAAAAATATTAGATAAGTATGATCCAAAAACCCGTTGTCTTCAAGATGTCAGGAACTCTGAATTAAGAATATGTTGTCTTTCGAGACTGAGAAATTATAGCATGATTATTGAAAGTTTTCCCTGATTATTGAAAAATGTCTTGCGACAGAATGCTCTAACCAATTAGAATGTGCGCATCCATGATGCAATCAAGATTATCAAGA
>JADFZL010000038.1 GCA_015232575.1 Candidatus Rifleibacteriota bacterium | reverse complement strand
ATGCATCGGTAATTCTGATTTTTTATCGTTAAGACGCACAATTAAATGTCCAGAACCACTTCTCTTTGCCTCGAAAGTGCATCCTTGTTTTGCTAACCAGTTTTTGAATTGATTACTGTTCATAAGACAATATTAACATAAGTGTTAAGAAAGAGCAATGTCTTTAACACAAATGTTAAACAATACTTCTTGAAAAAAATTAATAATCTGCTATAATCATCTTCGACCAGACAGATAATCAGGCACCTATTTCAAAAGGAGCCTGAGAACATGAATACAAACGATAAACAGCCCGTCGAGCAAGAGGCTGGTTTTCCTAATTCCAGATCGTTTTTCAGACAAATTCCATTAACCATTTCCTCAGAGATCTCACGTCGAGATTTCTTTGCTGCGTTCGCTTTAAGCGGGATTCTCGCAAATAAGAGGTATGACGATCTTCCTCCAGATGGCTTTGCTATTTTTGCTTTTGGATTTGCTGATGCAATGATCAAGAAGTCTGAAGAATGAAAGATAAAATCAAAGTTGGCGACTTTGTTCAAACAGAATATTCTCATTGAATCACAACTGAAAGCATAAGGAGAACAATCTTGAGCCGAAAAGACACAAAAAAAATTCCTGTTGATCTGAAGAAAATACCGGAACTTACACAAAGCGTCGAGGATAAGCTTTCTGAAATTATGTTCCGGCACGGGTTGTCTGATGTTGATGTAAAAAGCCTGTCTGCTGAATTCATTTCTTGGATGAAAGATCACTTTGGAGGTCTTCAGATCTATTTTCCCAAGGGAATCTACGATGAAGCAAAAGAAAGAGCTTCAGCAATTAAAAACGACTATGACACTGGTCTTACTCTTGATTCCCTAAGTAAGAAATACAAGCTCACCAGGCAAAGGATTTACGGAATTATTTTTGAAAAGTAAACAAAGGAGAGAAACCGTGAAACCAGAAATCAAATTTCAGAAACTCCCGCTTAAACAGCTGATTCCGTATGCACGTAATTCCCGGACACATTCTGATGAACAAGTGGCACAGATTGCTGCCAGTATCCGGGAATTTGGCTTCAATAACCCGGTATTGATTGACGAAGGCGGTGGAATTATTGCCGGTCATGGCCGTGTTATGGCGGCAAGAAAGCTCAATATTGATACAGTTCCATGCATAATTCTGAGCCACCTGAGCGAAAACCAGAAACGCGCATACATCATTGCTGATAATAAGATTGCATTAAATGCCGGATGGGATCAGGAGATGCTTTTGCTTGAGCTTGAAGCACTGAAAGATGCTGATTTTGACCTGGAGCTGTCAGGTTTCAGCGAAAAAGAACTCCTTGAGCTTTTCAAAGAAAACAATGCCGGATTGACTGACCCGGATGATGTTCCGGAAAAACAATCAGTTATCATAAATCAGCCTGGTAATGTCTGGTTACTTGATAATCACCGTCTTTTATGTGGTGACGCTTCTGTAGCTGAAAATGTCAAAAAGCTCCTGGGGAAAATCAAGCCAACTCTGATGGTAACTGATCCACCTTACGGTGTTAATTATGACGCAAAATGGCGTGTAAAATATGACGGTTCAAAAAGACATGCGCTTGGGAAGGTTGAAAATGATTCAATAGTAGATTGGAGCAATGTTTTTTCTCTGGTTGATTGCCCGGTGGCGTATGTTTGGCATGCAGGGATTTTCTCCAAAGAAGTCGCAGAATCATTACAAAAATGTGATTTCAAAATAATTTCTCAGATTATCTGGGTTAAACCACACTTTGTTTTAAGCCGTGGTGATTATCACTGGCGACATGAACCTTGCTGGTATGCAGTGAAGAAGAATTCCAAGCACAACTGGAATGGTGACAGAAAACAGGATACGGTTTGGGAAATTCAGTCGAAAAATGGCTTTATAGAAGGAGATAACGAGGGCGACAAGGAAAGAACTATTCATTCAACTCAAAAACCCGTTGAGTGTATGAAACGACCTATTGAGAATAACACTTCACCTGGTCAGGCAGTTTTTGAACCATTTTGTGGAAGTGGAACAACTATTATTGCATCGGAACAATCTGGACGCTGTTGCTTTGCAATGGAGCTTAACCCTCAATATTGCGATGTCATAATAAGAAGATGGCAGAATTTCACCGGGAAACAGGCAATCCTTGAAAGTGACGGCAAAACATTTGAGGAGATCGAAAATGCCACGAAAAAAAATAGCCATTGACCCCGTCCAGGTTGAAACCCTTGCACGACTTGGGGCAACGAATACCGAAATTGCAGCTTTTTTCGGAGTCGATGAGGGCACTATCAGAAAACGTTTTTCCGAATTTCTTACAAAAGGGAGGCAAAACGGAAAAATAAAACTAAGAACCCTCCAGTGGCGGGCTGCAGAAAAAGGTAATGTTGCAATGCTGATATTTCTGGGCAAAAACATCCTGAAGCAGAGTGATAAGACTGTTACTGAGCATACTGGCATTGATGGAAAACCCATTGCTGTTGAAGATGTAAGTGAATCGCAGGCCAGAAAGATGGCCGAGGAATTTATCCGGACAAATGCTCAGAAAAGCGAATAATAATATAATCAATCCGGCTGTATGGGCCAGAATGAATCTGATTTCCTATGTAATCGGGTTAATGCCCAATTACCGTGTGGGAGATCACCACAGGTTAATTGCAAGTAAACTTATGGCCGTTGAGCGCGGAGAATGCAAACGTCTGATGATATTCATGCCACCGCGACACGGGAAAAGCCTGCTGTGCACAATATTTTTTCCGTCCTGGTATCTTGGATTGCATCCTGAAAGAAAAGTATTTACCTTCTCATACAATGAAACCATCGCAGAAGATTTCGGCAGCGGAGTTAAAGGAAACCTACAAAATTCGGCTCATCGGACGTTTTTTCCTAAATCAGAATTGAGGACTGATTCGAAAAGCAAAACAAGGCTGCACACGATTTCAAATGGTGCCTATTATGCCACCGGATTTGGTGGCACTGCCACCGGACGAGGTGGAAATATCATTATTATTGATGATCCAATTAAATCACGCGAGGAAGCTGACAGCGAAGCAAAACGCAGAAGCATCAGAAATTACTATACATCAAGCATCAGAAACAGAATTGAACCGGAGCCAATTGGTACAGCAATAATTCTCATACAGACGCGCTGGCACAACGATGATCTTGCAGGGTGGCTCCTGAAAGAACATCAACACGAAAACTGGGAAGTATTATCACTTCCAGCAATCAATGTAAATGGGGAAGCTTTATGGCCGGAAGGATTCTCTCTCAAAATTCTGATGTCATTAAAACAGGCGTCCGGATCGCGTGATTGGGCAGCCTTATATATGCAAAAGCCCATGCTTGATGACGGCGGAATAATAAAGATGTCCTGGTTTAATAATACCAGGTATCTGATTGCACCTCGCTTTTTCAGAATAATTCAATCATGGGATACAGCTAACAAAGCGAAAGAATTGAACGATTATTGCGTCTGCACAACATGGGGAGAAACTTTTAACGGCTGGTATCTGATAGATGTTTTCCGCAAGAGGCTTGAGTATCCCGATTTAAAACATGCTGCCAAGAACTGTGCTTCGAAATGGAACCCCTCCGTTGTCTTAATAGAAGATAAGGGCAGCGGGCAAAGCCTTATTCAGGATTTGAGAAGAAACACCCGAATTCCGGTTATTGCCATAGAACCACATAACGATAAAATCGTCCGGATGTCCTCGGTTTCCCCGCTTATGGAAGCAGAAAAGATATGGCTTCCGGAAACTGCTCCATGGCTTATTGATTATGAGGTTGAATTATCCACTTTTCCGCTTGCTGCAAATGACGACCAGGTGGATTCCACATCACAGGCGTTGCAGTATCTGAAAGATAATCAATTAGATTTTACTGTAGTTGCAGGAAATGAGTTAGAAACAAATTCAATGTTTGCGAGGTATTGATAATGGTTACACCAATAGCTGAATCAGAAAAAGTTTTTATATCGGAAAAAGAAGCAATATCAGCTTCCATTAATGGCTCTGAAATGCTTCCAGTGTTTGCCAGGCGTGAGGAGGCATGGGATTTTTATTCATTCCTTGGCCTGCTTCCTGACCCTGACCCGGTTCTGTCAAAAATGGAGGAAAGTGCTGAGATACTTGAAAGTCTGATGGCGGATTCTCATCTTACATCTGTAGCTCAGACACGGAAAAACGGGACTCTTTCTGTCGAATGTGATTTCACACCAGGCAGTATTAAAGATAAAGATCCGGATGTCAGGTCAAAGCGTATTCACTCAGCCTTTGTCGAAGACATGGAAAATCTGGAATTGCGCGAGATAATGTCACAGCTACTGGATGCCATTTTCTACGGGTTTGTCCCGGTAGAGATTATGTGGAAAGCGTCAGGCGGAATGTTTCGCATTAACGGTCTGAGACCTTTGCCTTTCAGGTGGTTTTCGTTTGACAATAACAATACCCCTGTCTTCCTTTCACAGAAAGCACCCATCAGCGGATTACCGCTCCCGCCAGGGAAGTTTCTGCTTGCAAGGAATAACTCCACATTTGATAATCCATTCGGAAACCGGTTGCTTTCAAGATGTTTCTGGCCAGTTTATTTCAAGCGCGGCGGATTAAAATTCTGGGTCCGCTTTCTTGAGAAGTTCGCGGGGATCTTCCTGGTTGGCAAAACTCCGAATATGAATCAATCGACAGAAATGTTCAATAACCTTCGTAAGATGGTTCAGAACGCCGTGGCAGTTATTCCGGAAGGCTCTGAGGTAGATGTCATTCAAGGCAATGTCGGAGGCACCACAGATGCATACGAGCGCTTTAAAACAGCAATGGACTCCGAAATATCGAAAGTCATTCTTGGCCAGACACTTACCACCGAAGTAGGAGATCGCGGAACTCAGGCGCTTGGAACAGTTCATAAAGAGATTCTTGAAGCATACAACAAAAGCGATCAGGCAATGGTTAAGAATTTCTTCGATAGCCTGGCATGGATTTACTGCCAAGTAAACGACTCCTCCGCGCTTTCTCCGAGGTTTGTCTGGAAATACCCGGAAGAAACAAATACAGAGCTTGCACAGCGCGATAAGACTTTGTCTGATGTCGGGCTGGAGTTTTCGAAAGAATACTTTGTTCGGAAATACGGCTTCATGGATGGCGATATCAAGATAACAAAGAAACAGGCAACACAGATACCTCAAAATAACAGGCAATTTCCCGGCCAGAATTTCTCAGAAGCGAATTTTCCGGACCAGGAAGCGATAGACAAATTCATCAATTCCATTCCGTCCGGGAAACTAACAAATTTTACTGACAAAGCATTAAAGCCTGTTATTGGAATGATTGAAAAGGGCGCTTCCTATGAAGAGGTAATCGGGAAAATAACCGAGATTTACCCTGATATGAACACAGATCAACTTGAAGAAACTATGGCAAGAGCTATTTTCGTATCTGATGTTTACGGCAGGCTCAGCGCGGCCAAAGGAAAGTAAAATGCACGCTTCTCTCAGGAACTTCTTTCAGGATCACATTAGTTCGAAAAACTTTGCAGAGCCGTCTGAAGATGACTCTGCTCTTTTGCTTGATGCTTTTAAATTACCGCCGGAAGAGGCTATCAAGCTTTTTGAATCCAAGGGTTATAAGATTACCTGGTCGTGGAATGACATGCTGAGGGAAGCACACGCAAAGGCTTTCACGATAGCAAAGTGCATGAAATTTGATATTCTCAGGGACATTCGAAATGAAGTTGAGAAGGCAATCAAAGAAGGAACGACTCTGAAAACATTTCAGGATAATCTTGTTCCGGTTCTACAAACAAAGGGCTGGTGGGGTAAGCGTTTACCTGCTGATGTTCCGCGAGATGACAATCAGCCAATGAGAAACGGAAACAAGCCTGTGCAGCTTGGCTCAGCGTGGCGGCTTGAAACAATCTTCCGAACAAACATTCAGACTTCATATATGGCCGGGCGTTACAAAGCCTTAAAAGATACAGCCGGAGCGCGTCCATACTGGCAATACATAGCAATTCTTGACAAAGCTACCAGGCCAGCACATGCAGCAATGCACGGCAGAATTTACCGCCACGACGACCCTATCTGGAATAAATGGTATCCGCCTGCAGGTTATAATTGCAGGTGCAGAATACGCTCATTGTCTGAATATGAGATTGAAAAAATGGGGCTTATAGATAAGATCAGAGACACACATCTCGACGGGATGCCCAACGAAAAACCCGATGTTGGATGGGATTACAACCCAGGTGAAGCTGGCGCAAAACATCTTGAAGAGCTTGCCAGGCATAAACAGACAACACTTGAAGCACTTCTTCCAAAGTCAGTTGTTCTGGTAAAACCGGAAGCAAAAACTGATATTTCCTAAAGGAGCAAACAAATGAATGAAAATATGACCATCATCGTTAATGACGCCTCCGTTCAGCAGCTACTACAGCAGATAAAGGGCAAAGTATCAAATCTCAAGCCTATTATGCAGGTTATAGGAGAGATTATACGCACGTCTGTTGATGAAAACTTCGAACAGGGCGGAAGGTATTCTTCTGCTGGCTCATGGGAAGGCGGTTCAAATAAGTGGGAACCATTGAAAGCCAGCACAATCAAGGCAAAACGCAAAAGCAGGTTCCCCGGTAATATTCTCAAAGACACCGGAAGGCTTGCTGCTTCGATCGAAGCAAAAGCAACCAGAGACCAGGTTAAAATCGGAACAAACGTCGTTTATGCAGCTATTCATCAGTTCGGAGGAACCCTTGATATACCTGCACGACAAAGAGATATAGCATTTCGAAGAACCAAATCAGGCGCTACAATGAAACAGAAGAACCATCCGAATCTCTGGATGTTTGCAGGCAAAAAGCACAAAAATGTTTTCTTCATGCAGACAATGAGCAAGGCTTACAAAATAACGATTCCTGCAAGGCCGTTTCTGGTTGTGCAGAACCAGGATCTTGATCAGATAAAGGAACATCTGTTGAATTATATTGCTGACATAACAAAATAGCTTATTTCCCTCTTTTTTTTTACAAGGCCGCCTTAAATGGGCGGCTTTTTCGCTTTCAGAAAGACTTTTGTCAGCACTTTTTTAAAGCACTTTTTTAAAGCGCTTTAACTTAACCATTTTACAGCTTTCATTATATGCTTGATAAAAAGGAGGCTTAAAGTGGACAAATGGTGTGAAATATTCAAAGCCGGAACGCATACAGACAGCGAAGGCAGAGTCAAAACATGGTCAGAAGGTGACCTCGATAATATCGTAAAAAAGTATGACCCGGCAAAACACGAATCCCCGGTTGTTATCGGACATCCGAAAGACAATGCTCCTGCGTTTGGCTGGGTTGAATCACTCCGGCGCCAGGGCACTTCATTGCTGGCAAAATTCAGACAGGTAGTTCCACAATTTGCAGAAGCTGTAAAACAGGGCCTTTACAAGAAACGCTCAATTTCGCTTTACCCTGACGGAACACTTCGACATGTCGGATTTCTCGGCGCACAGCCTCCGGCAATCAAAGGACTTGCAGATTTTTCTTTTTCTGATGAAGGAAAGGAATCCCCGTTTAACTATGAAGAAAATTACATCCAGGAGGAAAACAGCATGACAATTGAAGAACTACAGGTGCAACTGAAAGCTGAACAGGCAAAGAATAATCAGCTTCAACAGGAAAATGACAAGCTTCAATCATCATTTGCAGAGGCTTCAAAAGCTTCAAGGAAGCGTGAAATAGAAACTTTAGTTGATAAGATGATCGCTGAAGGGAGAATGCTCCCGACATGGAAAGCAAACGGAATCGTAGATTTCATGAATGCACTTGCTGACAAAACTGAAGTCTATGAGTTTGCTGAAGGTCAGAAGCTCTCTCTTTCAAAATGGTTTACTGATTTCATTTCCAGCTTTTCAGAGAATGAATTGCTGAAACAGTTTGTCGTGAAAGCTGAAGCCAGACCTGCCAATTTTGCAGAGGACACAAAACTCGCTGAAATGATTGCTGGCAGCGTTAACGAAAAGGAGGTTAAATAATGGTCGGAACACTCGGGGTTACTTCCACATCACTTGCTTTTGCCGCTCTTATTGCTGATGATTCATACGGTCCGGTAAGACTTTCCCAAACCATTCTTTCCGGCCAGAATCTTAGTGCAGGAACAATTGTCGCCAGGCAAACTTCTTCCGGAAAATTCCTCGCTTACGATGCAGACGGTACAGACGATGGCCGCAGAACTCCCGTCGGCGTGATGCTTGAAGACGTTAATGCATCTTCAGGCGATACAGAGGGTATTGTCGGATTTGCCGGTGTCTACGTAGAAGACAACATGACCGGCCTCGATGACGCAGGAAAACTTGCTCTTGAAGCAAAAGGCGTCTATTTCAAATCATTATAAGGCTGAGGTGAAAAATGGATAATCTTTTCAAAATTCGCGTTCTTACTGAAGCAGTAAACAAGATCAAAACTGGCACATCACTTATTCTTGATACGGTATTTTCAAGAAAGAAAATGGAGCTTTCCTCGCGTTTAGCATGGGACATCATTTCAGGAAATGAAACCCTGTTGAAAAACCTGAAAGTTACTGATAGCGCTTCTATTTCAAATCTCATCGGACGTTCAAATGTAATATGTGAAGCTCCCAGATTCGCTGAAAAACGCATGGTTACGGCTGCAATGTTCGATAACCTGCGGGCCTTTGGTGAACAGGACAGACCACAGCTTCTTGCTGCGAAAATCGCTGAAGAACAGCTCGATATGAAAGGCAAAATCGACAGAACACGCGAATTCATGGCTGCAAAAGCTCTTGGTGGTCAGGTTGTTGATGTCGACGGCAAAGTCCTCGTTGATTATAACTTCAGCGAAACTCAAAAGCCTGTCCTGGAAGGCAAAAAACTCTGGACTGATTCTGAATCAGATCCAATAAAAGATATCCGGGGCTGGGTAAAACTAATAAAGCAATCGGTAAACACAGTCGGAAGACTGGCGGCATTTGTTGCCACTGATGTTATGGATGCACTTCTGAATCATCCAAAAGTTCTTGATCTTCTGAAATACACCAGCGGAAGCCAGCTGGCCGAAAACGGAAGAATAGTTCACCTGGCCGGAGTGGATCTTATTGAATATAACGGAAGTTACATTCTCAACGGCATCAGATACGACTTTATCCCGTCCAAGTATTTTGTCCTGATCGGAATAGACAGAGAAAACGCTGCTGAGCTTTATGCACCGGTAGTTGATCTTGATGCTCCGAATGGTGTGGGTTCAGGGTTGGCCGCATCAATGTTTTTCTCGAAGTCATGGAAAGTGGAAGATCCTTCAGGGCGTTGGATTAAAGTTGAAGCAAGACCACTTCCGGTTCTTTTCAAGCCAGAATGTATTGTTTACGCAAAAGTTCTGCCATAAGAAAGAAGGAGGCGATCATGAAGAAAATCATTGCGCTGCTTTTGTTGCTTTTCATTTTCACTAACTCGGCATTTTGTTCTGATGCCATCATCAAATGGCGACACGGTCTTGATGAAGAGGGTATCGAAACGCGAATCGGTGAAAGATATCCGCTTCCAACACAGAATGTGCCGTTTTCCTATTTTATCGCAACACAGACAATTGACGTCGGAACTTCGACGGCTGTTGCTATCGGAACCCTTGCAACTTATACCCGTTCAATTCTGGTCGGTGCTTATGACAGCCAGGTAAACTTCGGAAATTCTACTATCCCGGCAGCAACTTATCCCTTTCATATCGACGCTGAAACCTACGTTGAATTCGACGTTGCCACTAGAACCCCTGCATTATATTTCCGTGGTGCCACAGCTTCGACAAGCGTTTACATACTGGAGAAATAATGAATATGGCTGCTTACTGCACTGTATCTGATTTAATTGATCGAATGCCGGAAGAAGACATTATTGCTTTGAGCAACGACGATGAAACACCTACTATTAACAACAGCAGGGTAACAGCAGCCATTTCAGATGCAAGTGAATTCATAGATGGTTTTTTGAGGGGGGTTTATGACCTCCCTCTGGCGACTGTGCCGGTAATAATCAAAGGTCTTTGCATCAGCCTCGTTATTTATAAACTGTATCTGCGTCGCTTTGCAGGTGATTCTGAGGGTATTCCGGAAACAGTTGCTGAGAATAACAAAATGGCAAGAGCTGATCTGATTAGCATCCAACGCGGCATAATCAAACTGGATACGGGCAATGCAAACACCGACCAGGGGATGTTTCTCACGGATAAAAACGGCATGGAAGAATTTGCAGATTCAATACTGAATAAATTCTGATGAAAGCAACACCCACATACATCATTGAAGATGCTCTGATTGATAAAATCAGAACCATTGCTGAATTCAAATACGTCGGTAGCGTTGGACGTGATGACAGACCAGCACAGATGAATTACCCGGCGGCGCTGGTATTGTTTACAGGCGATTCTGATTCAGGAAATAAGCCAAGGGCTGTCAGAAATATTGCTTTTACAGTGGCGGTTCTTGCGAAAAACCTTGTTGGGCGCAAAGAAGCCCTGAGGGATGTCTACCAAATTATCGACGCAGTTCGCGACCTCATTCACGGAAGCAATCTTGACATATCTGACCTCGGAAAGTTCAGTTGTGATCGCAGAGCTTTCGGCGGTTATTCAAATGGCATAGTTACTTACATATTGGAATTCAGCGTTAAAACATACTTACCACTTTAAAGGAGAAAATACAGTGAAAAAAATTACCATTATATTTTTTTTGGTTATTGCAATGGCTCTGGCAGCGATTCCGGTTAATGCTGCATTGACTTCAACGGTTCAGACAAGTGTTAGCACAATTCATACTTCAGCAATCGGCCTTTCAACAGTTGAAGACCGGGCAAGTTTTACCATCAACAAGTCTTTCGGTAACGGCTCTGGCACAACGCAGGTCGCCGACCTTGTTTATCATGCCTCCCGCTCGCTTACTTCCGGGCAATCAGAAAACCTTGATTTCTATGGAACCCTTGAAGACGCCTTTGGAAACACCCTGAATTTCGCAAGAATAAAGGCTATAACAATTGAGAATACCAGCACATCGATGACTATTACCATTGGCAGCGATACAACAGCATTGCCAATATTCAGCCCGGCGGGTGGAGGTGTAACAGTTCCTCCTGGTGGTGCAATTACTTTGATTGCTCCTTTGTCGGGCTGGGCAGTTACTGACACTTCGGCTGACCTGCTTACCATTGCAAATTCAGCCGGTTCAACTACTGTATATAAAATTCTCGTTCTCGGCACTTCTTATTAACGGAGGTGAAAAATGTTAATGAATAGAAGCCAGGTCTTACTGGCAAAAACTGAAGTTGTAGAGGGAACCGACCCGATACCGACCGCCGCTGGAAATGCCGTGGCCTGTGCCGATGTAACGCCGGGCTATTCCTTCGAACAATTGCAGCGTCTTGTTGTTAATAGCGATATTTCCGACGTAAAAACATTGATTGGTCAAGAAATAATGGACATGACCATTCGTTGCGAGCTTAAAGGCAGCGGAACAAATGATTTACCTCCGGAAATAGCGCCTCTTTTGAAGGCATGTGGATTAACTGAAACCGTTAATGATGATGCAAATGTTCAATATGCTCCCACAGCGTCCACAGGAACGTTTTCAACAGCCACAATCTATCTTTACAAGGGCGGTCTTCTCTGGAAAGCTAATGCCTGCAAAGGTAATTTCACAATCACAGAAAATGCGGGTGGTTATGCTGATATTTCCTTCCAGATTACAGGAAAATTCGGCGGCGTATCTGATGCAGCAGTCCCGAGCGATGCAGTTTATCAGACAACAATTCCCGTTGAAGTTGGCAGCATTGGATTTTCATTCGGAAGTTTCAATGATGCAGTAATTCGCGGCTTCACAATCAGTTCTGAAAACAGTGTTCAGAAGCGTCTTGATGTTAATTCAGCCAAAGGTTTAAAAGGCTGGTTTATCGCTGCACGTTCTCCGAAATTCAGCGCACGCATTGAAGCAGAACTTGAAGCAACACATCCATTCTGGGCAAATATGCGGGCAAGAACAGAGGAAGCGCTTGACGCAACACTTGGAACATCAGCGGGCAATATTGTTACTGTAACAGCTCCAAAGGCCTGTGCTGATGCAATAGAAGTTCTCGATGACAGTGGAATTCTTGCTTATACCATTTCTGGAAAGCTGCTTAAAAACAGCGGCGATGACAATTACCTGATTCAATTCAGCTAAGGAGCATAGATATAATGAAAAACGACTGGATTTTTTCTCGGCCTGGAAACCTTCTTTTTGTAGTAATTGATGGAAAGGCGATTGAACTTAAAAACACTGTCCATCAGATGAATTCATACACAGCATTCCTTGAAAAGAATAGCAATAAGGAAGCAGACGGGGCACCTATGGGCTTTGTAAAAGGCCTGAAAAAGATTTCCCTTGATGCTCTCGAACTTGCTGAAATCATACTGAACCCGATTGAAGGGCAGCTTGATTATACGCAGGAAAAGATTCAGAAGCTTCTTGATATTGACAAGCTCAGAATCATGGGTGAAGAATGGGTTGACCGAAAGGTTCTAAGGCCGAAAGCCTTGCGTGAAGGCGACCCTCTTCTTGCCCTCGGAGAGAAGTAAAAACCAATAGAAGCAATAATTCGTCTGATAAAGATAAGTCTTTCAGGCGAATTGTTGTAAAGGTGGCACGGGCGCTTCATAAAACACCTGCTGAAATCAGAATGATGGATTACTGGGATTTCATCGATATTCACAAAGAAGTTTCTGAAGTGCCTGACATTTCCGAGGGGTTCTATCTGGCTTTCCTGAAGCCGAAACCCAAGACAATTTTATTGGGTGAAGGGCCTCAACGTATCCAAGCAATAGAGGAAGCAAAAAACTATGCCAAGCGTAAGCGATCGTGAAGTTACCCTGATAATCAAAGCAGATGGCAGCGCTGCAATAAAGGGCGTTGATGCCGTCTCTGAAAGTTTTAAGCGCGTAAAGACTTCTGGAAAGGATGCTGAAACCGGAACGAATGCAGTCAGCGAAGGTTTTAAGCGTGTTTCCGAATCAGGGAAAAAAGCACAATCGGGAGCCGAGGCAGCAGGCGCAGGAATTAAGAAGGCGGGCGCTGATGCCAGCAAGACAAAAAAAGATATTGGTGATTTAACCGATTCCTTTTTCAAACTGTCCACGGGCGTTAATCAGGCTATGGATATACTGAACAGAGTCGGAGGCGTTGCAAAATGGACTTTGGAAATGGCAGCTTTCGGGGCAAGCGTGGAGGAAACACGACAGGCGTTTTCCTCTTACGCACGTTCTATCGGTGTCGATTCAAATGCAATACTTGAAAAATTAAAAAGGGCCTCTGGCGGCACAATAAGCGAATTTCAGCTTATACAAAGTGCCTCAAAAGCCATGTCCTTGGGGGTAACAAAAGACGGTGATCAACTTGCAAAGCTATTGGAGATAGCACGTAACAAAGCACGTCTTTTTGGCTCAGATACAGCCAAAGCATTTGAAGATATTGTAATTGGTATTGGCCGAACCTCTCCATTAATTCTTGATAACCTTGGAATTCGTATTCCTGCATCTTTCGAAAAGATGACCCGGGGAATGAGCGAAGCGGAAAAGGTTGCTCAACTTGCCATTCTGACAATTGAAGAAGGCTCAAAACAGCTTTCAGAAATGGGCGGTATGGTAGATAGCACTGCCGATAGTTTCCGAAAATTTGAAGTAGCAATTAGTGAAGGTAAATCAGCTCTCGGTGGTTATTTAAGCCAGCTAACTCCTCTTTTAGTTCCATTATCGCTAATGGTTCAGATGACAGCAGCATTGGCAAGGAATATGCAAATAACCCTTGTTCCTCCAAGTCTTCCGAGCGTTG
>JADFZL010000037.1 GCA_015232575.1 Candidatus Rifleibacteriota bacterium | reverse complement strand
AAATGAAAATCCTAAAATTTTCAATTGGAAGTATAAGATGAATGAATTACCATAGATGCGGTACACCGATTTTGATGGGGAGTGGTACACTAAATATTGGGATGTTAATTAGCGAACGTTATACTAGCTTATCGCTTGTTTTTTCACTTATAAATCTAAGAATTGAATTCCAATCTGAATCTTCGGCGTAAAGCTCTTTTATTGACTCATCTACACTTACATTTTCAACATTTGCTATCACTGAGGCATTTCCAATATTGCCAGACGTTCGAGTAAATCGCCCAACAAATTGAAGCGTAATTCCGAGCCCCTTGTGAAGGTCGTGAAACGCAGCAATTTTCAGCTGAGGGAAATCAAACCCCTCGCCAAACATGTCCACGCATATAATTACTCTTGACTCCCTGCTATTTAGAAGTTCCATTGAGGTTCGTTTTTCAAAATGCCTTTTCTTGGAATGAAATAGCTGGGGGTTAAATTTTATGCAAAGGGTCTTGTAGACCGCCAATAATTTTTCTGCGCGTGAAATTTTATCTGCACGGGCAAGAATGATGTGATCAAACCCATTTGCCAAATCATTTTCGAGCCTTTCTATTGCTCGAGTTGCAATCTCTTCATCCTCTTTCAAAGGGTTAAATTCATGAATTGGCCAAAATTCAATCTTTTTAAAATAGCCTTCTTTCTGAGATTTATGGAGCGGATAGTTAAAAATGATCTTCCCGTCAATTTTTTTCTTGTCTGCTCTAAATGGAGTGGCAGTAAATTGAAGGATTGTTTTACTGGAGAAGAAATTTCTAAACTTTTCCCAAGTTGGGGCTTTGATATGGTGTGCTTCGTCAATAAAGAGATGGCTGGAAAATTCTCCAATGGCTTTCTGAACTTCTTCACTGCATCTGCTTATTACTGCCATTGTTGAAACGACAACATTACAACATGAAAAAAAACGTTGTACATCGTTTTTGTTCTGGAATCGATGCTCAATTATCCCGACAATTGGGAACTTTGAACTTTCACCAATGACACCAAAATATTTTAACAAACCGAAAGATAAGAATTTTCTTGAAATTTGGTCCCGAAGAGTGTCGGTTGGTACGATAACCAACAACCTTTCAAATCGTTGATGAGCGAGCAAAGCAAGCATTGTCTCAGTTTTTCCAGTCCCGGTTGGAAGAACAACCGTACCGGCTTCGCTTGAAACCTTCCAATGAGCAAGGGTTGCATATAGGGCTCCGATCTGGGGTGGTCGTAACCCCCTGGAAACAACTGCTTCCTTCTCTCTAACTTCTTCGACAAAAGAAAACTGATTCTCCCAGCTTCTCCTTACTTCCAAACAAAGGTTATTCCAGTCCTCCTGAGCAAATGATTCGACATTTAGTGGAGACGGTTTCTGCCATCTCACCCTATTCTTGCTTTTATTGTAATCTGATTCCGTTGGAAGGAAAATTCCATCTGGAGTAAATAAGACCTCATCAAATGAATTGTCGTTAGGAATTCCGGAAGATACTGTCAGAATCCTCTTCCCCGAATCAAAATTGGCAATTGTCCCCTTTAACCTACCTTCCGAATATGTCTCTAATCTTACATTTTCTTCTATCGTAGGTCGCCTAATCTGAATAATTCTATTTTTTAATAGTTTGGTGAAGATTGTAAATTGTTCTGGGAATAAGCACTTTGTTGTCATAAAAAAAAACTACTATCTCTTGTCCTTCGGTGGACAGGGATCTTTTCCGTGTGAATCCGAATTGGAAATCTTTCCGTCTTTATTATGAATTACTAATTCAGTTTCTTGGTTTTTTGAAATCTCTCTTGCCTTACTAATTGCCTCAGCTTTTGTTTCAGCGTGAGCAGATACTCTTTGTGCGTGCTCTCTCTTTACGTCCCATCGACCCTTCTCGGTGTTTTTTACCACGTGATGTTCTTTACGAGGCATTTTTCTACTCCAAACTTAAATTTAATTAGCACTCTTGGTCTGCGAGTGCTAATTAAATTATACTGAAAAATCGAAATTCGGTCAAGGGTAAGTCAAAAAAAAATCAATCGAGTAGCGCTTTTCTTCAAAATCTGCTAAAATAAAACTCATCCAATCTTTTTTGTTGGAGGTCATTTTATTCCCCAAGTTGCAATATACGCAAGGTTCTCTTCAGAAAACCAAAACGAAGCGACAATCCAAACGCAGCATAACAAGTGCCTTGCCTATGCAGAAAGGCAAAGTCGGGAAAGACAGATGACCGGTCAAAAACTGTTAAAGGACGCTACAAAAAAAAGTTTGATATTGTCCTTGTCAGGAAATTCGACAGATTATCGCGTGAAAAAGCACATATTGCTCTTGCCAGAATCTACCAGTTATTAGACATGGGAATAAAAATCGTTTCCATCCATGAACCGTTTGACTTACAAACGCCCGCCGGTGAACTTGCGTTAACTAATTCCATTGGCTACAATAGATTTTTTTCAAGGAACCTGGGAAGTGAAATTCCTTCTGGATTAATCACGACGTTAAAAAGAGGTTTTTGGCGTTGCGGGGAGCCACCTTACGGGTGGAAATGCGCAAAAGTTTTTGACGAGGCAATCCGTGTATATAGAACAAAACTCGAAATCAACGAAAAGGAAGCAAAAGCGGTTCGCTAAATGTTTAAGCTTTACGCTGAAGGTAAAACCTACCTTGGCTTGATTGAGAAATTAAAACTGATTTCTGCATCGCCAAGGAAAGCAAAACACTAGACACACTCAACCATTTCGAGGTTCTTTAGAAATCGTGATTACATCGGCAAAGCAGTTTACCTGTAAACAAACCAGAGCGAGAAATCGTTGGAGTTTGACAACGTTTTCCCGCCGATCGTAGACGAAGAGTTGTTCAATAAAATCCAAGAACGTCCTGGACTCACAAAAAGTATCCATGTCAAAACGTCGAACTTCAAGTTCAAATCGACCGTTTTCAGGGATAACTTTTTGCGTTGTCTGCGGGAAGAATTTCATTTCCGCAGCACTTTACAAGGGCAAAATTCGACTTGGATGCACTGGCAAAAAATATGAGATGTTTTTCAAACGGTGTTTTGAAAAATGCTGCTTAATTTTTTATCCATTATTACTTTTCCATTCCAGCGTTTACATTAGGTAAATTTTGAGGTATAATTTCAACATTCTCGGCCCAAGAGTAATAATTGGGAGATCGAAAGGTGAGTAAGAATCAACATCATGTGGTTCCAAAGAAGGATAAAGGTGGTTTAGATGTGAAGAAAAGTGGGGAAAACAAGCTTTGACACATGCAAATACCATAGTTGATGCCGTAAAGAATGACCGAGAGATAAGAAAAACCAGGCGTTGATTTGATCATCCAGAATAAGGACGGAAAGGTTGCCAAATCTGACAGCCATGACGATGATCTATATCCGCCGAAGAATAGGAAGTAGATAAATAGGCAATGGCAAAACTTTGAAAAAACCAAAGAAGGAAAAGAAAGATTCGAAGGTTGAACTTCCACTATGGCCTTTGTCCGTTTTTTTGGCAAAGGAAGATGTTTCTGAGACAAGCTTACTTGATCCAAATAAGGATTTGGAAAAACTTGAAATTTCACTTTCTGGGAAAAAGCTGGGAACATTCTATTATTTGAAATCAACTGACAAGAAACCAAATTGGCTGAAATTCTTCGAAGATAAGATTGACCCTGAAAAAATGCCGATTTTCAACGCGCATTCTTCGGCGGTTTTTCTGGTGCCTGTGAAAAAGCGGTTGTTTGCCTTAACATTTGGTCATGGAAGATCTTTATTACAGCCGCTTTACTATGAAACCAGGTTTGGGTTAAAAGTTGCGTTGAACTGTATTGATCCAAAAGAAATTCGAAGCATTGATCGGCAAGTATTCGAAGGGCTTCCTAGACATGTTCGAGAGCAAGGAAGTCAAAAGTCCGAGATAACAGATTTTGGTTTAAATGTTGAAAGAGACCTGCTAAGAGCAGTTGATGGAATTCCAAAGGATTCTTCTTTGGGAACCAAACTTGCGGGCATTGATGCTCTATTTTCAAATGTCAGAATTGATTTGAAGGGAGTGCCGAATCTTTTGCAAATGTATTTGGAGAAATCCGAAGAAACTACCTACAAAAAAGATTTTCCTTGGGTTGACAATATTACCGAGGAACGCGATAAAGCCAAAATTGTAGATTTGCAGAAAATATTAGTTGAAGAAATTAAAGGGAAAAACTTTGATAAGAAATGGCTTGCCCCCCCTGAAATCATTGACTGGAAAGACTTCGGCGGTTTTAGGTATGGAAAAGATACCAGAAGAGATTTACTTGCCGAACTGGATTTTGAAAGTTACGCCGATTATCTTGTAGACCTTGATGATTTAACTGTTGAAAAATTGAAACATGCTTCAGTTTCATTAATTTCAGGAAGCTCTGATGTAGAGTTGGTGAAGTGGTCTTTGTTCAAGTGTATTTATGCGGAAATTGAGGATAATGGAGCAACTTACATTTTGAACAACGGTTCATGGTATAAGATTGACAACGATTTTGTTTCAGAGGTTGATTCCATTGTTCAAAAAATTCCCAGCTCATCATGCCTAAAGATAGACTGCGAAAAGAATTGGGTTGAGAAAGACTATAACAAACATCTTGCAAAGCACATTTCTGGAGCTTTCGTAATGGACAGAAAGAATATTCAGTTTGGTGGCGGGAATAGTAAAATCGAATTTTGTGATGTTTTCACGCCTCAAAACCACCTCATTCACGTTAAACCGTATAGTGGCTCATCAACATTGAGTCACCTCTTTTCTCAAGGAGCTGTGTCGGGCGAGTTATTTATTCGAGATTCAAAATTTAGAAAACAGGTAAGGAATAAACTTTCGCCAATACTGAGGTCGAAAATTCCCGAAATAAAGCCTCAGGGATCAAAGTATGAAGTTGCATTTTTTATCATTCAGAAAAAATCAAAGTCTTTGTCTTTGCCGTTCTTTAGTAAAGTAACACTAAAAAATGTCAAAGAAAGGCTTGAAGCTTTTGATTACAAAGTCACATTGACAAAAGTGGATCGGAAAACTAACTGAAAGTATGGATTCTGTTAGAAGATTCTTTTTCAATTCTTAACGCAAGGGAATGTGAGAAAATAACTGTGAAAGATTCCAAGAAAAAAACAAGATTGTTGCAGAAAAGAACTATTTAAATGAAGACAAAGAACAAAAGAAAGCCCGCTGGGTTAATAACTTTGCCTAAAAGTGAATCTCTTCAAAATAAATCCTCCAATGAACCATGGTCATTAAAAGATTATGATTCTGAACGGTTTGGTCCCTTTTTTGGGATCAGTGATGATGGCTCTTCCGCAAAAGACATTGTTAGAGCAGCCTTTTCATCTCCCAAGGCCAAGGCTTTGAAAAATCACACACCACAAGAATTGGGAATTGATCTTGATGCAGAGAGATTAGTTGCTATTGGTGAAGTTGTGGCTGGCCCAGATGAACTTCAAACAATTAGGCAGGAATGTTCGGGAAAAATATTAAATTCAATGAATGTAGGTTCAAGAGTAAACCAAAGATACTTTAAGACAATCCCACCATTGTTTATTCCGGGTTTGAATAAAACAGCAATGCAGAGCTTAAGGGCTTCTTTGTGGAGTCTGAAAAAACTGATCCAGCCTTTTCTGAATAGTAAGGTTTCAAGGACAATCCTTGTCGAATTCAAATTTCAGGATCAAGTAGAGGAAGATAGGATCTTTGTGTTAAATGGTCTAAAGGAGTGGATGAAAGAAAACTCTCCTCATTTATCTCTTGGCTTGCTTGTCAATATTGATGAACGAGTGACAAAAAACATGCGCTTGACACGAAAGAATACCGCAAAAAAAGGAATGGATTTAGCGAAGAAAGCAGAGATAAAGGAAGTTGCGATAACGGGTATGCCAAGATTGGCTTCCGCAGAGCGAGTATCAATGCCAGGCATGCTTCAATATTTTTGTGCTCAAGATTTTGTAATGCTATTTGATTATGCTAATTCTAAGGGAATAAAAACACTCCGGCCGTTTAATTATGTTGATACAGAAACAATCGCCCGTCACATTTGGCAAGGATTAAATTCCGCAAAGATATTTGGACTTGAACTTGGAAAATATGGATTGTATCCATTAACGTTTAATGAATCTTCCCATGTAGTTGAACAAATCCAGCAATGGTTCAAAGACTGGACACCTGCGCCGGTTTTTTACGTAGATGTTGAATCAATAGGAGACAAGGTAGTTTACACAAAGAACAAAAGCATTAGAAATCCAATGAAAAGAAGTCAAAAGCAAGGTGCTTGCGACTGGCTGAAAATGGTTGGAAAACTTGGCACAAAAGTAGTTCTAATCGATACTGTAGAAAAAGCAAAAAAGATGCGGATTTTAAAGAATTCAGACGATGATGAAGACGGTATTTTTCAAATTGAAGATGTTAAAGAGATCAATTCAGTTGGGAAAGAGTTTGGAATAAAAATCCTATGGGCAGGTGGAATTACACGGGAGCAGGCTTACCATTTTGGCAAAGCTCAGGTCTTTGGAATCTTTGTTACAAGCGCAGTTTCCATTGAAATTCCTGTAAGAGATGAAACTAGGGACATAGCCTTAACGCAGAGAAAGAAGCCAAATTTTAGTGAGATTCTTAAGGCTCAGTGCGCACTTGATGCTGGATTTTTAGGCCTGCCAATAGATAGTTCTCCTGAAAGAATAAAGAATGCTTGGAAGGACCACTTGGAAAGAAATGGCAAGACAAGGAGGTAGAGTTTGAAGCGAGGAAGTATTGGTTTTGAAGTGTTGGATTCTGGGAATTTGGTTAATTCTGCAGAAAATGTTGAACTGCTGAGAAAACTGTGGCTTGATCGTGATTTGATTTCAGGCGAGCTTCTTGGTCCAGGTGATCCAGGCGACTTTGATTATGGAGCTTGGCATAGCTCTTGCCACCTAGTTTCAGCCGGCGGTGTTGCAAAAACCATTGAAGGAAAGTTCCTTTGGCTTGAAATTTCGTATGATTCGAAGAAAGATGAGTATTATTCTTCGGTTAGCTTCCAAGCTTCTGGGATGGTTAAAAATTGGCGTTTGGACTCAGCTGATGGCAGAAAAATCACCTCAAATGCAAAAATTCTGGGGTTTGTCGAGGGGAATTCGAATGGCCGAATTTCGGCAAGGAATGTTATTGACCCGCCAAAGCGTTTCAATCTTTCAAGAAGGCAAGATTACGATATGTATGAAAGTGACCCAAGAGAAGGTGGAAAAGTTTGGGAACACTGGTGCACCTTAAGAGATTTCCGCAAATCATCGAGGATTGGGACATCAGTTCTTACTGCCTATATTTCATTGACATCAGTGCTTGGAGATTCTTTTCCGGCAATAGTTGCCCGAGGAAGAAGCGAATATGGTCATCCAGAACAGCTTTGTGCAATGGTTAAGGCGGGCTTTGTATCAATGGATTCTGCTATTATCAATCTTTACCCAAAAGCAATTCCCGAGGAGCTAGAAAAGGATTTTTGTTCTGCAAACGTTGGAAGGATAGTCCCGGAACTTGAAAAGATGGGTTGGGATGATTCTAGTCTGAATTACTTTATGTTTTCACGGAAAATTGGGTGTTGGGTTTCGAGAGAGGAGACAGAAGAATCTCTTGAAAAATCGAAAGAATGATTTACGAATTTCCCAAGGGATTTTGTTATCATCTGACCTTCTATAATTAATCCGCGAAAACTCCGTCACCACTAACTTTTAATCTATAAACCTTATTATCGATACCATCATTTTCAAGCTTCCTCCTAAAGAAGTTTACTTGCTGACTATCATGAGTTGAAAGCAACACTTGAAAATCTAAATCTGAGATGTAATCACGTAATAAATCGAAAACAGATGACGCGTGTACTAAATCATGATGCTGTGTCGGATCATCCAATAGTAATGCACGCCATGGTGTCCAATGATGTTGTTTTGCCATAGCCAACATAAAAGTCAGTTGCAGGTCTGTTAGCTGTGCTTCACTTGCAATTTGATTAACTGGAATATTATTGCCATTTAAAATAGCTCCCACTGCTGCTCTAGGTCTATTTCGATAAGTGCTTGATGTTAATAAATCTCCGGTTGAGAAAAGGGAGTTAACAATAATTCTGTTTAGCAATTCATTCCAAGGTTGATTTATATTTTCAACGTATTTATTTACTTGCTGTAGTTCAGAGGCAACATTATTGAAAAAAGAGTTAATAGTCGCTTGCTTTATCTTCATTTTTTCAAGTTTCTGTTTGCTTTCTGATACATCTTTTTTTAGATTGTTAAGGTGCTCTTCCTCTGAATTTTCACCACTCTCAGATTTAACTTTCTTGTCAAGTTCTATAAATTGTGTAGCCTTTTGCCAAGTTACTAACTGTTGTTCTACCTCATTTAATTTAGTTAATGAAGAACTACACTTTCTTTGTAAATTTTCGATTTTATCTTTTGTATCTTTAAATTCAGTTAAGTCTGGCTTATTTTGAAGTCCCAATTCACTCCATTCTGTCTCAATTTTACTTTGATGAGACTTTAATTCGAGTAAATGAGAATTTGCTTTATTATACTCTTGCTTAAGATTTTCTAATTTACGAATTAAATCATCTCTTTCTTTTGTATTGTCATTCAACAAAATATTTTTAGATAAAATGTCTTTAGTTAATGTTTCTTTTACTTCTGAAAACTTAGATGAATCAATTTCTTTTGTTTGCTCTTCTAATCCGCTAATCGTATCAAATAGCTTTTTTATGTCCAATTGTTTTACTTTAAGTTCGCTCTCACACTTCTCAAAATCGACTTTAACTTTCCCGTTTTCAATACGAAGATCTATAACAAAACGTTCTGAAGGTTTTTCTGTTATAACTTTCTTCTTTTCGTCCAATATTTTTAGGCTATCTTTAAGCTCATCTATAGTAGATGAAATAAATTCTTGTGCCTTTTTTATATCACTACAATTAGGAAAAGCTTTCATTATAGCAGCTAATTTTTCATTAGCTTCATTTAATTTGATATTTTGCTGAGAAATATTATTCTCTAGTTCTTTGATTTTTGAAATGTTACCTGTTCGTTTATCATTCAGCTCTTTATATATTTTTTCCAATTCTTTAACGGTTTGGGTCAAATTATGAGCAGCAGGGTCCATTGATTCAAGAGCAATTTTAATTTGATTCTGAAGTTCTTTTGGTGAAAAACTTGTATTACAAACTGGACACGCCTCTTGATTGTCTGGCAGATGTTTAGAAATGCTAGTAACTGAATTTAGAATAACATTTGCGCCTTCTTCGTATTGTTTTATTGATTGATTTGTATTCTTGATTTGAATATCAATATCTGCAACTTCTTTGACAACTCCAGCTAAATTTTCTGAAAGCTTTACTTTTTCTTTTTCATAATTTGGGATAATATCTTCTGAAATATTTAATATTAGGCCTGATAAACGCTTCCATTCGTCTAGCTGAGGGTTTAACTCGAGAATCTCTTCTTGTTTTTTTGATACTTGATTTATTTCAGAGTCGATTACCTCATGTTCTTTGATTAATTTTAATACACTATTTAATTGCTTATTGGATGAATCAAATTTAGCTTGTTGATTCTCAAACATTCTTTTTAAACGTTCAAGAGTTTCTATTTCAGTTAAACATTGTTTTTTCTTATCACCTAACAAAGTTATCTTATCTTGCAAGAACTCAATATTCTTTAATCTGTCATGCAACTCGTTTTTAATCTTATCATCAGTATCGATTTTTTGCTTGCATTCAACTAATTTTTCATTGAATTCTTTGGATCTTAGATCGCTCGTTTTTAGCTCATTCTCTCTTATTTCGATAATACCACAGTTGTTTTTGTAAGTTTCTAGCTTAATCTCGACCGATGAAAATTTTATTTTTTTGTTTGAAATATTATTAATTTCATTATTGAGTGACACTTTCGTCTTTTCCAAAAACAAGGTTAGCTTGTCTTGTTTTAACTCAACTTCTGAATCACTATCATTAATTAATAGATGAGCATCATTGATTAATTGATAAATATCTTCAAGAGGCATTAATTTATATTCAAATGAAGCTGAATTACGAACTTCTACTAAATCAGAAAACTGTTTTTGTATTTCAGTTTTATCCGTGAATAAATTATTCAATTTATCGATTTCTTGATTTACAACTCTAGTTAAGCTTGTTCTTTTACTGGCTATTTTATTTAATCCTTGCCCAATTGATAATTTATCAAGTTTATCCCCTGCACCATTTTCATCAGACGTTACAAACCAACCTTTACCTCTTTGATCAAGAATGTGTGTTAATCCTAAAAGATATGGAGCAGAGGGAATTTTATCACCAAATACTCTGGAACGATCACCATTTAGAATTGGAGGATTTCCATGTCTAAAAGAAACTCCACAGAATAAACCATCATCAAAATCGAGTCTAATATCTAACTCTTGTTTTCCATCTCTGATCAAGGCATTAGGGGGATCTCCTAATCTACTTTCTAAAGTTCCTGTTAATGCTAGTTCTATCGCCTCAAATATTGTAGTTTTACCTGTTCCATTAGGTGCTAGTATAATAGTTGCACCTTTCCCAAAATCAATTTCAACATCTTTTGAAAAACGACGAGCATTACTTATAGAGATCTTGTTTAAATGTAAATTTTTCATTTTAATAGATCCAATAGTTCGTTACCGCTCTCTTCTGACTCAAAAGCCTGTCTCCACTTTTTTTGCATATTCGAATCAAACCAAGTTTGACTTTTTTCCGTTTCTCGTAATGCGTTATCAACAGGATCAGACTGAATAACATCACTACTTAGACTACTTATAATAGCAAGATTTGTCCGTCTTATTAACTCGGCAGGTTTTTCAGATTCTCTTTGAACATATTTTTTACAAAATTGCTCAGTCGCTTCAATACACATACTTTCAGCGCAAGTATAAATATTATCTTCGGAAACAATAATAAGATATAAATCAGAAGTTTCAGGATTAGTAAGACTATTCTTAACAGCCGCTGTCCAATGTAATATTTCTTTCAACCTGTCTAGCTTATTAGCTTCAACCAACAAAAGAGTTCTATAGATATTTAAGTTTGGTCGATTTATACGTTTCAAGCGAACAATTGATTTAGTCAAATCATTGCTGCCTAACTCTAATAAATGGTTTGATTTATCAATGTCTTTATCTTTGACAAAACGATCTTGAATCACTACATCAATATAATCTAAAATCTCATTTAGTTTCATTCTGTCGCTTCTCTTATGCTATTTTCAATAGTTGTATCAGTATTTTTCAATTCACCCTGTATATACTCTTGAACTTTAGCAAAATCCCCCTGATTAATTAATTTCCTCAACTTTTTACAATTGCTTATTACTAATTCTGGCGTTTTACCAGAAGCTATAGTATTAGTTTCAAGTTCATTTGAGTTATCAATAAGATCGTCCATTAATTCATTTGGAGAACTATTAACATTTGAAAAGATAATAACATTCGCTCTCTCTCGACCAGCGATTATAATACCGTCCTCGTCAATATTCCGAACTCCTCTTATTGATTCAGCTTTTCCACTCCAATATTTTAATCCGATTGAAACCATATTGTATTTTGTTGAAATAGTATTCCAATTCCCTGCGTTATCTGGGTCTAATGATATGGAGATTATCAACAGTAAGAATAAACTTTCACTAAGCATTTCAGCAGTCTTAGGGCCAACTCTAAATGTTCCTTTAATACTTTGTCCTTCTGCTACTGGATGTAACATACTTTTAAACAAAATACCGATAGCCTTATGATTGTCTTTTAATTGGTCACGCCAAATAACCCATCTTTCTTCAAGCTTATCTCTTAGAGAAGTTGATGATTTATTTTCCATTATGTAAATCTTTCCATCTAATAAATCTGAAACTTTTTTCCAAGTTTCAATATTCATAGCTTTTTCCAATTCACATGAGCAGTTATCACTATCTGATCGATTTATTAATCGACGAAATTCGCTACTAGTATATATTTCAGTATTCTCTACAATTGAAATATTATCCGTATCATTCTGTGAAATGCCTAATGTTTGGCCAATACTATGATCTATGGTAGATTTTATTCTATCTTTATTTTGACAATGAGCATTAGAAGTCCCTGATTGATGAATTATCATTCTTAAGAGTGAATCAGTAATTTTGCATCCACTTATTGGTTCGAAATTGACTTTTAAGCCTTGGGACAAATTACTACCCCATATCTGTGGAACTACTATAGAAGGTCTTTCTATATCCTGATTTGTCTCCATGTCATTTATTCCTGAAATATTCCAAAAGCTTCCATCTTTAGAATATTGTGTCCAAGCTCCAACATTGGGCTTTAAATATTCTTTTAAGTTGTAAAGCAAATTTCTAGGTTGTATAGCGCCTGTAAAGGTGGTATTCGCACTTATATAGGATTTTATATTCAATTTAACAGAATCAACACTATTACTAGAGAAAACCTCGCTAAGTAAATCGTTTGTTCTAGCCTCAATATCTGTTTCAGTCCCGGAATCTTTTATTTTTATTACAGAAAGCAATTTTAATATATGATCCCAGTCACTAAAAGAGCACCAAGTAGTCAACCAATAATAAATATCTTTTACTTTTGAGTTTAAGTTAGCTAATTGTTCTAAACCTTGAGATGTTGTTACATCAGGCTTATAATGAACCTCTATTAACTCTTTAAAGTGTCTAACAGTCAGTCCTTTCTTAAATTGAATATTAGACGTTGGTAACTCAATATGAAACTCCTTGGATTTTAAATCATTTACATGATTATGAATCCATTCTGCTAATGCTTTCATTGATTTATCAATTGTAGACAAATCTCTTAATTTAACTGTTCCATTGTGTTGAGTATAGGTGTCTCGAATGCAACTATCCTCACTAAAGTCCGTATTTTGTCTTTTTATTTGAATATGAATATTGTGATTAGCCTTATCTTGGATCACAAGATCATCCCATGTATCTACATCACCTTGCTCAGCACCGACTGAAAGATAATGGCTTTGTCCTTTTATGAAAGAGACAAGCATTTTTGCTATCTCATAAGTAGCGATTGTCTGTTCGTATATTTTTGTTTGATCTAAACTTAATTTTCTTAACATTCTTTATCTATGTGTTGTGTTTTAGGTTTGTTGATAACGAGACTGTCAAAAAAGTGCTTTTTTAAAGCAAAAAACAGTTTTTTGGACATTTTCAATTTTAATTATTTTTCCAGCAGCAAGAGAATATTATTATATAGAGTTAAGTACCTGTGCCCCCTTACTCCATCAGTTAGAGCCCACATTAGCTTTCTTTTCTATATTGTGAACCATACACCATAAGTAACCACTGAATTCCAGCTTTTATTCTACCACGCAGCGTAAAACTTTTCAATCATTTGGTTTCACGGACAGCAATTCTCGGTGAGTTTTCTTGCAAACGATTATTAATAGGGATTTTTACTGCTAAAGAAACCGAAAAAATGATCGTTTCCGAACAACATAGAATTGGCTTCCAAAAACAATTATAACAACTCACCGAGAATCGCTGTTGAAATGTTGATAAAGTATCATTTTTATCTTTTTTTTCGTTACTACTGATTTATATGTGATTTATTTTCTTGGAAGAATCGACTCCCGAATTTTCAAAACCTTGTAAATTTTCTTCTGCTCAGGTTTGGGCGTGTTTGATAACCGTAAAGTAGTTCTCTGGAGAACTTCTCCTGCTTTTTCGGTATATTCCAATGTCATTCTTTGATGTGTCGATAAGATTTTTCTTACTATGGATCAGGAGCTTGAAATACTTTCCTGCCTTAACTGCCATTCTACTGATTGTAAAAATATGATAGGCTATACTGAAATACATAAATGCGCATCTGCTCTGTTTTCCTTATGATGAAACACAGGACGCATCAAAGCACTCATAAGAATATCGGACAGAGAAAACTCAATGCTGGACTTTCTCCTGACAACAGAAGCAGCGGAAAATGCTGTTCGCGCAACTGAAACAAAATTTTCAAATGATAATTTCTAAATATGTGTGTTCATAAAATACATTAAAACACATACTAGTATAATGTTCGCTAGATAAGCTTCCTATTTGGAATCAGATGTGCTACAATGGAATAATCGATTTTTCGGAGGAAAAGAATGCCATTTGTTAGCATGAAACCGAAAATTGTTTTATCGAAAGA
>JADFZL010000036.1 GCA_015232575.1 Candidatus Rifleibacteriota bacterium | reverse complement strand
AACACTCATGGAAGAAGTTACACATAAAGCTGAAAGCACTTCAATGTCTTATTCGTGCTATCTTTATGAATTACTTGATGCTGAATTGAAAGCCAGATCTGAGAAAAAGCTGTTCAGAAACCTTTCAGGAGCTCATTTTCCAACACTAAAAAAAATTGAAGACTATCAATTTGAAAACTTGGGTGGTTTTTCCAAAAAGGATGTAGAACAGATAAAGGATTTCAGGTGGTTAGATAATCATGAAAATCTTTTGTTTTTCGGACCGCCTGGACTTGGAAAGACCCACTTGGCAATTGCAACAGGAGTAATGGCAGTAAAAGCTGGTTATACTGTCTGTTTTGAAAGGATGACCAACCTTTTAAAATTACTTCAGACATCTGAAATACAGCGGCTTTCACAGTTTAGAATAAATCGAATTATGAAATCTGACCTGGTGATAATCGATGAAATTGGCTATACACCAATAGAAAGGAGGGGCGCAAATCTATTTTTCAATCTGATAAGCGAATTATATGAAAAAGCCTCAATTATAATTACGTCCAATAAGGGGTTTGACTGTTGGTCGGAAATGATGGGTGACGAAGTAATGACTACGGCCATGCTGGATCGTTTACTTCATCATGCAAGAATTTTTAATCTCGATGGAAAATCATATCGAATCTCACGAAAGGAGCATTAATAATCATTTTTCCCCATTTTTCAACTGGGAAAATTAATTTCCGGGGAAACTGGGAATTTTACTTGCCATTTACACCCCGTCTTGCAAGTTTGCAAAACGATTGATTCCTAAAATGGATCACGGTCTATTATTCCTTACTACTTTCAGTTTTGAATTCTCCTTTAAGCAGTTTAAAGAAAACAGTATTCCGATTCTGGGCTAAACTGAGTATGTCTTCGTAAGAATACATCTCAATTCGAATCTGTATATCTTTGGGAGCAGAGTTTGAATCACCAACTGAAAATCTCTCATCTGGAAAGAAAAACGACGATTCAAGGTATGGAATCTTACGATGTGCTCCACTTGTATTATTTGAATTCAATTCTCTATATATATCAGTTTTTCTTGCAAGAATAAAAGCAACATACAAAATTTTATCTGTATCAACATCCCAATTCAAATGCTTTCCTGGGTTTTTGTAAAATTCCGAAGCATACCTTTTTACTTGAGCTACCATACTTTCATATTTGTCTCCGGCATTATGAGCTTTTGTTGTTGATTTTAATTCAAGAATAAGAAGCTCCTTGATCTTTTCTGGATCATCAAACCATATACATATATCTGCAACACTTTTTCCTGGTTTAAAGCTAGTTCCTTTGAATGATTCAGAAAAGATTGTATATTTGTCATCAAGAATCCAAAGATTATGAAGATGATTAATATTTTGAGATTTTTGAAGATTTTCCCCTCTTTTTAAGAAAAGTTCATGAATTTTATCTTCAGCTTCATTTTTATTTTCACCATTTTCACTATACTTTTTTAACAAATCCTGAAAATCTTTTAACACCCGACTTCGATGTTCAACATAGACATGGAGGCTTGAGTTTATAAGCTTATCAGTGTCTTCAACCATTGAACCATTATTTGTCCAATAATTTTTTTCAACTTTGCCCTTATTGTCAATGCCCTGTGAAATAATATCTGGCTTTTTTAATACTTTGTTTGAAATCATCAAAGAGGGTTCGTCAATAAAAACACCTATAGAATGATAGTTTTCTTTCACTGATTTAATATTTTCTTGTGTTTCCTTGCGGTTTTTATTGATTTCAGCTGAAAAATGATTGTCGAGAGCCTTTTTCATGGCAGTCTGAATTGCACTAATATCATCTTCTGATGTTTCTATTTTATCGCCTGTTTGATTAACTCTTTGATCAAAGTAATCAGAAGTCAGAAACCATTCATAAGCTTCAGGTAAGTCAATCTCATACTCAATACTGCCACTATCCAAATCTGCCATTAACTGCCTGGCAAAGCATGTTACTTTTATTTTTGATTTTGGAGAGCTCTGTTTTTTTAAAAGCCAAAGTTTGAAATCAATCTTTTCAGAATTATTTTTTGGGAACTCAACAGAAAATGGAACGTTCTTAATCCCGTCCTCAATAATTTTTTTGGAAATGGTAAATTTAACTCCATCAAAATTCACAGAAAGGTCTAAATTTTCCATATTCATAAAGAATGGAAAGAAATTTTGAATTAACCAATCTTTTATTTTATCTTCATCATCATGCTTTTTAAAAAAGGTTGTATATCTACTGTGTTTGTTACTGGAAAAATCCATTTTTAATATAGTTCCAGTATCAGAAATTTCAGTTTTTTTTTCAAGGTAATCTCCAATAATATCAAATAGAGATCCCTGTAATTTTGTTTCTGTCGGATAAGGAAATCTTATTCGCTCAAGATCTCCCTGCAAACCCTTGTAAGTCGAGTCGAAAAAAGCTGAACTTGCAAAGAAAAGAATCGCAAGCCTTCCTTGCCCCATTGGATGAAGATTTAACCTTTCTTTATCCTTATTTATTGAATCTAAGGAGACAAAACATTCACTGTTAGTTTTGTTAAAACCGTCACCATTATCATGAATTTCAATGCTGGCCTTTTTGTCTTCAGATTTAATTTTAATCGATATTTGAGGAATATACGAATCATTTTCGCGTTTATGACGTATAAAAGCTGCGTGTATTGAATTTGAAATAGTTTCTCTAAGTAAATACCCGAATTTTTCTCGTGAATTCTTATAGAGTTTTTCGGCACGAAAAATTGCATTTGACTTTTGTTCCATAACGATCTCCAACATAATTTTACACGAAAAAAGAAAGAATCTATTTCTAACGCAGATGATATACTAAATAGCATACAAAATTCAACCGAAAAAGAACCCCCGCTGTGCAGGATGCATTGTGGGGGGTTTTGCTTTTTAGAGAAAGTTTGTCCTGATTATTAGCAATAAGGATTCTTCGAAGCTCTTTATGTAAATGAAAAAAACAAATAGCAAAACGGAAATAAAAGGAATCAAAACACTTTCTTCGATAAACCTACCCCTCGAATCAAATTGCCATATTTAAACAAAATAAGCTTTTCTCCCATCACGTGAGCGATTGCCTTTTCTTGTTATAGAAAAGCGAGTTAGAACCCTTTTATCTTAAGACTTGATAAGAATTTCGTTTCTCCCATTCTTGAATTAATTTATGAATATCGGTTGCTTGGAAATGTTTGTATTCATAAGCCAATCGAATTCCTCTTTCAGAGTTATCATGTCTTAATTTCTCAAATATGGTTTGCCCAACTTCTCTTCCGCAGTATTTATTAGCTATAATTGGGGCAATATGTTTTAACAATTGCATGCAATCATGGCCCTGGCAAACATACCTTGGGTCATGAGAGCCACTCATTTTGGATTCAATTTCTGCCCTTACCTCGTCCTTAGACTTTTGACATTTGTTTGGCAATTGAAAAAGAATCTTCAGCAACTTCGAAAAATCGACCGTAAGATTCGCAAAATCGCAAAAGTCTTGATATGGCAAGTTTTCGAAAGAAAAATAGAACTGGAAATGATCATTTACCCAGCGAACAAAACCAATTTGCACACCTAATTGAAAAACCGCCTTCAATAAACCTTGAGAGACCTGTTCGCACTTGGCAAGCTGATCTGCAGGAATCACTTCGGCCATGTACTTTGGAAAGGCTGGAGAAAGTAATTGCAGGATTTCAAAATCATGGAAGTCATAGGGAATCAAATTTGGATCACTTATTACCTTGTTTTCAACGACCCAATAATCATTGTCAACAATGGCGAGAATCCCTGGGATTTTATTTTGAATCAACTTATTGAGGACTTTTATTGCGTTATCCTTTGAATGCGAAATCACAATTTGGCACCTAGTCGGTTCAATCAAGTTACGAAAGAAGCGAGCATCTGTATCCCCTTCCAGAATGAGAATTGTCCCTGGGCGCGTCTTCCTAAGCATTAAAGTCGAATTGAATGCCCGGTCAATGGTAATGTGATCCTTCATTGTATTCCCATATTTACTCATTTTGAGGTACTCCAAGATCAATTGTTAAATCCCAGCGGTCATTAATGATGTCCGGCGAGTGAGTTGCAATTAAAGCCTCAATGTTGGAAACTTTTGTAATTTCAGAAAGGTCACTCAAGAATTCCTTTTGCCATTCAATATGCAAAGAAATTTCCGGTTCATCGATAAGAATTAGGGAATTTGGCTTCACCTTAAAGAGGAGTTCATAAATTAAAACCAATTCATGCTGTTCACCAGAAGAAAGGCAATCTGGAGACAAAATGAGATTTGCATCCGTCTTGAAAATCAACCCCTCATTTCGGGTAATTCTCATGGATTTATATTTAAAGCGTTTTCCGATGATTTTCTGGAAAAGCTCAATCTTCTCCAATATTTCATTAAAGAAATCAAGTTTTTTCTTTGTATCTTCTAGGTAAACTGCGAGAACGTTCTTGGTCAGATCATTAAAAGCATGGTCAAAAACGTTGAAACGATCCTTTTCAGTGTTCAACAAGCCCGCAGATGAGAGGCGCTCTCTTTTGTTTTCAAGAGATTTTAAATCAGCTCGAATTGCCTCTTCAGAGGCTGATGATTGCGGGTTCTCAATGGTCCTTAAAAGACGTATTGGAAAAGAGTTGTCTAAATTGGATGAGAATTGGTATGACCTAGCAAGATTTTCACTAATTGACCTTGCTAATTCTTGGGAATATTCTAAAACCGAGTATGAAAGGTTTTCGTTCTCTTCAAAGCGATTCCTTGCTCTTGAGCGGCTTTTTGGAATGTAAAGGCGGTCAGTCGAAATAAATCCCAAAGATAGACACCCTTGAATATTCTTCAACCATTCTGGGAAGTGCTCACGGACCCTTTCAGGGGAATGTTGGGAAAGGAAATCTTCGTAATGGTCAATCATTTCGGAAGGTGAAAATACCCTATTGGAATTCGTATTGATCCATTGATTTTGGCCAATGCGAACAATTCCCGGAATGTTTGCTTCAATAGAACGAAGCATTTGAGGGCCAATTCGGCGCACCTTTGAAGAAAGGTTAAAAGGTTCAATACCTCTTTCGGAATGGATTAACTGTATCTTTTCGGTTGGGTTTTCTTGTGACCCACCTAATTCCTTCTCAATTCTAAGATGGGTGTTGTCGCTGAAAGAAACCTGAAATGCTTTAAAAGGAATTTTCTGGAAAATACTGAAATTCAAATTGAAGAGGGATTTTAACATTTTCAGGATCATGGTTTTTCCAACACCGTTTGGACCATGAATAATTGTAATTCGGTCCTCCTGGAAAAACGGAATGACGTGGTTGAATATTCCAAAAAGTTTTTCGACCTCGATTTTTACGATACGCATGGTATTCTCCTTTTAGGTTCTAACGCCACTGAGAGTCACGCTTCTATCACGCTTTTATTGCTTATATTCAATTGTTCACAAACGCTTCAAAAGCCGAGGGTAAAACAAAAACATTGCGGCGGGCACACGCTAAAATTGATAAAAGAAATCACAGAACTTTCTTCGGAAAACTTACCCTTCGGCTCAAATATCAAAACTAAATTCACAATTATAGTCTTTTTTTTCAGTAACCGAAATATATTTTCTATTTTTTTCAGCTAATTTCAAGAGTACCTTTTTATGTGGGTGCTGATATCTATTTTTTTCTCCATGAGATGATAAATATATCGAATTTTTAGAAATACTATCTATCAAGTTGTCATTCCAACCATTATCTGCCCCGTGATGAGATAATTGAATCCATTTGACTGATGGAAGAAGATTTTTAAAATGAGTAAAAAGTTCTTTTTGCTTTTTATCTTTATAATCTAATTTTATATCACCTAATAAAAGCGTTCCTAGGACTTTAGAACAATAGCTAGAATAGCAACATTCACAGATTCTCCTACAATAAATTTTATTTTCGCAATCTTTTCGATGCTCTACGTGAAAATGTAGGTCAGAAAAGTCAGCAACCATACGACAAAACATATCATCAAAAAATATATTTGGCAAAAACTCACTACCATCAATAATACAATAATGCCTATGTTTATTATTCTGAAGTATTAAACCTTGATAGGCGGATAACGATGTACAATTTAAATCGCTACTAATAATTTTATAAGCATTTTTGATTAATTCCCGACTATCATTTTCTTTTAGTCTACTCAATAAGTCATCTATTTTAATATTACTTATTTCTTTTTTAAAGGCATCTATTTTTAAAGGCTTAATTTTATAATAAAAAAATGAAAGAAAAACATTTGAAATTAGGACATATCCCTTGTCTTTATATAAATGCAATTTATCGCCGAATTTTATATCTTCACGTTTTCCAACATCTTCTTTTGTATTGTCGCTTTCTCTTTCAAGATAAATATCAATTTTTTTCTCACTGATTTCATTTTCATTTATCTGATGTAATTCCGGCATATTGATTGAGTAATCACTATTTTCATCGTCCCCATTTATTATCACAACTTTTTCAACGTTGCCCTTGTTGACTAAATAAGAATATGGATTATTCAAAAAATCCAAATACCATTTTGGTCTTTTAGAATTACACATCATAAATAATAATCTTTCTTCTGGAAATAGATAAGGAAGAATTACTGTATTTACTTTATTTTTCCTCAGCAAACTCTCTAAACCTGACACATGGTCATAATGAAGATGAGAAATGGTCAAAACATCAATAATTGTATTATTGTAAGCATAGACTTGATCATCTATTTGCTTGACATTTTCTGAACCACAATCAAATATTATATTTATTGATAAATTATTGGCAGTTGAGGATAATGAACTTGAATAAAATAGACCTTGCCCTACGGAGTGAAATTTTTGTTGATACTTTATCTTCATATATGCTCCATGCAAATTGGCATAACGCCTCATTCGTTAGCGTGCGACAGTTCGGTTGGGTGGTGGTGATAAGCCATCGCGAGGACGAACGCCTTGTTAGGCAAATATTTTAATTGAGGAATTCTCAGCATGAAAAACTGAATCACTCAAAAAACTCCATTTCAATACATTGTAAATAGTCTTGTAGTGGTCCTACAATGTTCTGAGGCATTGGCCCAGAAAGCATTTTTTTAAATTGTGCAAGTTTTCCTTTCGCGAAATTGAAATATTTAAAGGTCTTTGTCATTTCGAGAATGCAAGTTTCGACAATTCTCCAATGACGCTCAGCTGAAAAGTTTTTTCGAGCAAAAACCGAGGTTCCAAAATCGCAAAGCTTGATTCGAGCATCACCCCGTTCATCCACGAATATTAGAACATTTGACAGGTGGGGATCTCCATGCAAGCTATTGTCGGTTGAGGTTGCGTCAATGGCATTCAAATAGAGACGCGCTATTTCAAAAATTAATTCTTTTTTTGAAAGCGGTGTTGGAATTCCTTTACATTCGTTTAAAAAGAAATGTTTTAAGTTTACACCCGGTATATACTCCATAGTTGCAACTGGCATATCTTCTATTACGGTTAAAAAATAAATCTGGACCGCGTAAATCTTATTTGCAGCCGCCATCTTTTGCGCCTCTAAAATTCCTTGCTTTAATTTGTCCCTCTTATCGATCGGCTTTAGCTTAACCCATACCTTAACAGCCTCCTCTCGATTTAGAAATTTATTTTTGGCCAGAAAAACGACTCCGTTCACGCCGCTTCCTATTAATTTTATGATTTCGTGGGAGACAAATGGTGTTTCGTTTAAAAATAAAATGGAATTTTTGACTCTTACTTTGGGAGAGAAGTTAAGATTCATTTTCATTGCCTAACGCAAATTATACACATTGAGGAATAATGTTAACAAACGAGTAACTCATTGTCAAATAAATTTCAATGTGAGATAACAAGTTAGTCTTACAATGGCCTATGAAGACAGATAAATAAATGGCGGGAAAAAAAATAAGAAACCCTCGTCGTGCTAATGCGAAATCACAAGGCGGGGGTTTTGCTTCTTATCAGTTTCTATTTAATCCATATTCAGCCAGGCAAACTGCGTCTGCAATGCCATCGTGTGGTTTCTTCTTTCTTCCTGGCATAAGTTCGATATCTGGGTAGGCTTTCATGACATATTCGCATGATGCTTCCTTTTCTTTTTTTCCAGTCTATGCCTGACAAAACCTTCTTTTTCCATTGCATGGGGCTTACTTCGATATAAGGAATGCCAAAGGCTTTGAGCAGTCCGATTAATTCACCATATCCTTTTCCAAAAGTAAAAGTTGATGAAACGCCTTGTTTTGGCATAGCATGAACTTTTTCAATTACCGCCTTATCGGGTTTTGCTGAAGAAAAAATATATTCTCTGATTTTTGCAATATCAATTTCTTTGCCAATAAGCGGCATGGCCATTGTTTTCATTTCGTCTTCTTCAAAAATAGCAATTCCTCCCTGTTGGCCTGGGTCAATTCCGATAATCTTTTTCATAAAACTTCTCCTGCGATGAATTTTTTCCGTGCTTCCAGTGTAATAAATATTTTCCCAGGTCTTTTTCTGGTCTGAATCAGGTTATTTCTGAAAATTGCACAGTCAGCCTGTAATTTCAGATAAGCAGCTTGCAATTGAAACTGCCCGTTATTTTCAGTTCGCTCGACTTCATGAGGCACAAGCTTCAAAAGTAAATTTATTGAAGATTCAATAGAGTGTTCAATTGGGTTTTCCACGCTTTTTCTCCTTACGGTATAAAATATCTTCCTGTCGGGATGTCGTAATTAAGGCTTGCTTTCCCGACTTTTCCGACTGCTTTAAACCTTACTTTTTTTATCCAGATATCAACTGCAGTGGCTTGAAATTCCCTGTGAACAACAATTCCGTTATCAGCTTTATTCCTCCAATGAGCAGACCCGGAAATATCGTAAAGATCCGGCACTGGGAACTTTCCGCTTTTCTGATCTTTCTGCAATTTAACGGGGTGTGCAACAATCCACAGATGAATCATGTTTTCCCTGGCAAATCTTCGTATTTTTGCGAGGCATTGAGATATATACTCAGTTTCGTTCATATTTGAAGGTTTTACGGCTTCAACTTCATTCCAGGGATCAATGATTAAACCGTTTATTCCCTTGCTGTGAATTAGAGATTTAGCACGCTCCATTATGTTATCAAGTGTAATTCTTTCCGGAAGAATAAAAAAATAGTGTTCGTTTAACCATGCAATGGCGCTGTTCAGCTCTTCGATCGATAGTCTTTCACGACGTCCATCTCCGAAAGGTTTTCCGATTAATTTCTCGACCAGTTTGATTATGTGCTCTTTGATAGGCTGATTTTCAGGTGAACAAACTCCTATTTTCCAGTCAGAACTGAGTGCAAGATTTACGGTCAGCTGATCCAGCCATTCTGATTTACCAGATCCTGGCATTCCAGTTATAACAGTCCATTCACCAGGTCGAACAGAATAAAATTCGTCAACGTTTTCAAAACCTGTTGAAAGGCCCTTTTGCACTCCGCTGATATAAGTATTCACTACATCTTCATAACAATCTTCAGCGGCAAAAACTCCCTCAATTGGATAAGAACGGCAGTTTTCAATAATGCTTCTCAGTTCTTCCTTGCCATATTTCAATAAAACTTCATTCGAATCTTTACATCCGCTCGGAAAATGCACGAGAAAGCATTTTTCCGGCCCAAGGCGACGAACTAATTCGCTTTCAAGGGTTTTACCCGGAAGGTCGTTATCAACTGCAAGGATGTGACGTTTAACGCTATTTAATTTTTCCATTGCATTTTCAAGAAATGTAAATTTTCTGGAAAAGTCTTTAGTGTTTGGTGCGGGTGCTCCATCCGGTACAGAAACACAATTTTTGAATCCGGCTTCTTCCATTGAAAGTTTGTCTATTTCGCCTTCAACCCAGATTACTGTTTCAGAAATATCGTCGTAACCATATAAAATACGCTCTGCACCTGAGTGCATACGAAAATTCTTTTCAATATCACGATATTTGGAATTAATCAATTCGCCGTTCCGATAATATGGAAATATTATGCAATCAGATTCTCCTTCGATTTGTGGCATATAAACCGGACCGGAAAAAATCTTGTTTCTCTTCATGGTGTTAAAACTGATTCCTCTTTTGATAAGCCAGGAGGACCATTTATCAGAAATATTTAATTGAGCAGTAAATTTAGGCTTTGAGTAAACCGGAGTTTTTCTGACTGGTTCCGGTTTATTGTAAACGCCATCTTTCAAACTTCCGGACCATTCACAATGCCAACAATGCCAGATTCCTTTTTCTGTATTAACATTCAGACATGGATAATTTTTCTTTTTGCGACCAGGTGAGCATTGAGGGCAAATCGTTTTTATTTCGCCACTTTTACCTGCAGGTATTTGAATTCCAAAATCATAAAAGCTTTTTTGGTTCACCGAATTTTCTCCTTTCTTAAAGGGTTAATTTGGGGGTATTTGCAAGTGCTTTAGCTCTTTGTTCGTCGGTTAATTCCGGCGGTGATTCGTAAATTTCTTCTTTGAATCTTTGGGTATCACTAAGCATTTTTGCTTCAAGTCTTGGGATATTTCGCCGCAATGAAGCAGGTGAAAGAATGTTCGTTTTCCAGAAACTATCAGCATGTGCCCATTCAAAAATATCTTTAATGCGATTAAGTGGAATGTGGTCCTGTTCTTCGATAAGGCGTATTTCGTTGGCCCAGCTTTCCACTTTAGCTTTTAAATGTGGCGCAATCAGCTTAATTTTGGAAAACATATCTTCTGCAAAAATTTTCTGCGCGTCCGAAAATTTATTTTTCGGACAAGAAGATTTATTACTATCCTTTCCTTTCCTTTCCTTTCCTTTCCTTTCCGGTTGTGAACGTTCCGTGATTATTCCGTGATCATTCACTGAACGTTCAGTGAATCCTCCGTGAATATTCCGTGAGTCGTCCGTGATGATTTCGTGATCGTTCTCTGAGTAGTTTTCCTGGTATTCATCAGTCGATTTTGGAATGTTATATTCTGAAAGAAGTCTATTTTCTTCAGCTTCCGGAATTGTTCGCTTCCCGGGACGGTTAATGAGTTGGTGGGCACGGAAAGTGCGGATCTTGTAATAGCTCTCGTTTTCGAATACAAGAGGTATTAACATCCGGGCTTCCACTAGCGCATTTAGCCATTTCTGCACGTCAAGGGCGCGTAACGTATCATCGAAAGGGAAGATTTTTGACTTCAGCCATACGGCATTTGCTTTGACTATTCCAAAGTCATCAGAGTAATTCCAGGTTCCTATAAAGAGAAGTCTGGCCTGAAAAGGAAGTTTTGCAATTCTTTCGTCATCCCAAAACTCAGGTTTTATCGTTCTTATTCTGGCCATTATTTTTCCTTAATTATCCTGCTGAACTACTTTTCAGTCCATCATGCCCCATTTGTAATCTATATCAGTTGCACCGAGTTCTTTGAGTTTCGATTCGATTTCTTCTTTGCAATGTTCCCAGGACAAAGAACCTTGTGTGTGACAAATTGGCGAAAGAAAAGCCGTCTTTCCCTTCCATTTAAAGGAAAATCCGGCACCTCTGACACAACTTCCTTTGTCACCGTATTTATTTGCTTTTTCTCCCCATTCCTTTGCAAGTGCATAAAGTTCCGGGTGATCCTGAATTCTGAATTTCATATTAATCATGATTATTTCCTTTCAGATTTTAAAAAGGAGCGGGTTTCCTCGCTCGGAATAGGAGCATCAAGAAAACGGTAAATCCTGAGATTCGACAATAAATCTACTTGGAACTTTTGAAAGACTCTCATTTGAGAATATCAGCAGCCTGTTTCTGGCACGGGTAAAAGCAACATAAGCAAGTCTGCGCTCTTCTTCGAGATTACCGCTTTTCAAGGCAAAAGAAGAAGGAAACTTTTTTTCATCGAAATCAACGATAAGAACATTGTCCCACTCAAGACCTTTTGCTGCATGGGCGGTGATAAGTGTTATTTTGTCTCTGGGATTATTTTCAAGTTCAAGCTGGTGATCCCGGAGTTGATATTCTTCCAGCCAGTCGGAAGCATCCATTCCCGGAAAATTGATCTTAAGATAATCAGAAACTTCCTGACTGATTTTCAATTCCGGAAATGAATTAATCATATCGCTGTATACTTTATCAACTGAATAATCCTGATAAGAGCGTTTAATTTTTGCAACCTCAATTCCTTCAAACCAACTGCAACCTTCTTCATTTGCTTTCTGCCAGACTTCATTCAAATCAAATTTAAAGCCGATCTTATTGGCCGTCAAAAAGGCAATATTATCTTTCGGATTTGTCAGTAATCGCAAATAAGCCCTGAAAAATTGAAATGAAGGATCCTGCTCTATTTCTGCAGTTGTTTTTCCGACTCTCAGAACTTCAAGATTAAATTCATTGCAAGCTTTTTCAATTGCTTCAAGGGTTCTGTGAGTTCTGGCAATTACTGCAACCTGTGAGGGATGTTCGAAAGACATGTATTCGCAAAGATATTCAGCAATGTATTCCGGAGATGAATTTCCGCAAACTTCAAATACTCCTTCTCTTCCAGTTGCACCGATCAGATTTTTCTCAATACGACAGGAGTTATTTCTGATAAGGTTATTGGCATGATTAACGATCAGATCAGCGCATCTGAAACATTCTTCGAGTTTTATTACTTCAGCTCCAGGATGATCTTTTTCAAAATTCAGAATGATATTTACGTTGGCACCTCTCCAGCCGTAAATTGCCTGGTCTGAATCGCCGACACAAAAGAGATTTCGAGGCTGGAGTATTTCATGGAGATTATATTGAATTCGATCTGTGTCCTGATATTCATCAACGAATATATGCTCAAATCTTGTTCTGTAATGTTCAAGCGCTTCCGGACACTTCTGAAAAAGTTTTTGCACCTCGAGTAAAAGTTGATCAAAATCAACGGCATTGCATTCTTTCAGACGGTTATTATATTCGGCCAGAATTCTTTTTATATCTTCATTTTCAGGCTCTTTTCCATCGTGTGCAAGTTCGTTTTTTGCGTCTGTAACAGATTTTAAAGTGCTCTTATAGCAGTAAGCCTTGATTATTTCCTTTAACAGTATCTCGGATTCTTCCGGAGTAATAACGGTAATTTTTTGGCCCAGAGAGGCTTGATATCCAATTTGAGAACCCCACTGCATCAGAATCCGGTAACATATTGCGTGGAAAGTTCCTGCCCATATTTGCCGAACTTTGTATTTATCTATTTTCTTTGATAAACGCTCTTTTATTTCAAGAGCGGCTTTTCGCGTGAAAGTTAAGCAGAGTATTGATTTCGGATTAACTTTTTCCTGCAGAATCAATCTTTCAATTCTGGCTATTGTTGTAGCGGTCTTTCCGGAACCTGCACCAGCAATTACCAGAATGGACGGTGAGTTGCTGTTGATTGCTTTTTGCTGTGACAAGGTCGGATTCATGCCTCAACCCCCATGTCGATATTTGTCGCATTTTCAATTGACTTGCCGTGACAGGAAGCAACTATTACCTGCTCAAAACCAATTTCATTGGCACCTTTAATAAGACCTTGAAAACTACTTGAATCAGCCTCAGCTAATTCAAATAATCCAACACCTATTTTTTTTGATTTTACAATTTGCAGACAGGAAACCAATGCAGCCATCATTACAGATCTTTCGCCGCCAGAAAGAGTATCAAAAGAGATTTCCTTATTATTTCTTATAAATCCAAATTCAAAACATGGCTTTTCGTTATTAACCAAACGTAAAAAAGCATTCTTTTTAAATGCCTCAAAAACCATAATATCAAAAGACTTCCGAAGCCCTTTTGTTATTGAAGTAAGTTTTTCATCCCGAATTGATTTGACACGTTTAATGGCTTCTTCAATAGAATTAAGATCATTTTCGAGGATCATGCGTTCTTTTTCAGATTCACTTTTCCGGTTTCTGACTGACTGTATGGCGACAAATTTCTTAATGTTATTTTCAGCTTCACTGATTTGAATTCTCAATCCATCAGCCTGGCCTTGAAGAATTTCAATTGATACCGGAGTCTCTTCATTATCGCTGTTGATTTCTTCGAGTTCGTTCTGAGCTTTAATCTGAGCTTCCTGATAAAACTTCAAGGCCTCTTTTTCGCATTTCAGAGAATTTGAATTAATGACATTCTGTTGTTCAGCTTTTTCGGCCTCTGTTGCTTTTTGCATTTTTGAGTCAAGATCTGCAAAGATAGCTTTATTTTCATCAATCGAAGTTGAAAGGTTAAATATCTTCAATTCCCAGGAATCAATAGAATTTTCGAGATTAGAAGCCAGAGCGTCACAAAATGGACAACAGCCCTTTTCATTAAGGATTTTCACCTTTTTTTCAAGATCTGTCTTTGTAATTGATTCTTCAGCAATTTTTCTTGATATTGCATTTATTTCTATCTGAAGTTCTTTTGAAGATTTATAATGCTCAATCTCTTTTATGGAATTGATAAGCATCTGAATCTTTTTTTCAGAATTCAGAATCTTCACATCAGCGTCTGAAATAGTTTTACGAAGACGTGCAATTTGTTCAGCCTTCTTTCCGGAAAGCTTTGATTTTTCGTGATTTGAGCTTATTTCAGAAACAATTTTTTCAAGATCGATGCAGGCTTTTTTCTTCTTTTCTTCCCATTCAGAAAGGTTTCCTGAAGGAGATTCGCCCATCTCACCGGTAAGCTTCTGAATATTTGCCAAACACAGCTTAATTTCTTTTTCCTTTTCACTTCGTTTTTCTTTCAGAATTGAAAGAAGATCGCTGAAATTAGTTTCTGTTTTGAAAAAAGAAAATTTCTGTTCAATCTGTTCGGGGCTTATTGAATTAAATTTCGAAGGAAGAGCAGAAAAAATAAAATCAGCTCGTTTGTCTCCAGAAAGATTTAGGAATTCTCCAGTGTGGATTGATTCAACTGGAAATGAAAGACTTTCTGGTAATATCAATTCTTTTTCAGAAATTACTTTTCCGTTAAGTGAAATAGTTTGTTTCGCACCAGTTGAAGATTTTTCAAAACGCCTTGTCAGCGTTTGTCCATCATCAGATTCAAGTGTGATTTCCATTGTTTCTTCACTCGAATGCTGAAATGTTTTTCCAGCAGTTTTTCCCAAATCAGTAAAGCCAGTTAATCCGATTTTAATAGCTTCAAGAATCGCGCTTTTTCCTGAACCATTTGGACCGAATATATTTGTTATCTTGCCCAGCTCGAAACTTCCAGTAATACCTTTTACGTTTCGCAGATGAATTTTGCTGATCATGCTGCCATGGCCTCCTGAACACGATTAATAAATTCAATAACTGTTTCTTCCGGAGCAGTTCTTAATCCTGTAAATGAAACATTCATTTCCTTACGGACTTTCATTGCAGCAGGTTGAGCTTCTTTTGTCTGAAGAAGTATTTCGAGTTGTTTCAGCAAGCCAGGTTGATTATCTTTTTTGTTTTCGATATTTTCCTCTGGTTTTGCATTTTCGCTTACCTGATTTTTATCTGAATCATCAAGATTTTCATCCATTTCAGGAGGAATTTCAGAAGGATCAGCCACCAAAGTTGGTTCAAGAATTTCGGCTTCCTGAATAATATCTGCGGTTTCCTGGTTGATAATTGTCATATCTGCTGAAGCCTGACCTCTGGCCAGTTTATTTGCAAGATTTTCCAGGTCCTCACGCTTTTTCTTTGCATCTCCATCCTCTGCGCGGTAGCCATAAACAAAGATATAAGCTTTTTCTTTACCCTCTTCTTTACTGGTAATAATTGGGGATTTGGTTGCAATGGCGGGATGGGAAGAAAGTATGAGCCTTTTCAGAACCGTTGTTGCTGTTCTTTCGAGAAATCTCTGTTTCTGTGTAAATCCTCCGAAGGCTTCCTGAATATCCGGATGGGTCAAATTTACCCAATAACCGATTTCACCATGAAGAGGAAGAAAGTGCCATGCACCTTTTGTCTGAATCGTTTTTTCCCCGAGGATATCTTTACGTCTTTCCTGTTTGTTCCACCTAGTTTCAAAATAAGTAATTTCTGCAGGTTTTTCACCAAACGATCCCAGGGATGCAATTGAAGGATTATATTTGAGTTTTGCCTGAATTTCTTGAACAAGCAGGGTGTTCAGATTAACAAAAACAGTTTGATCAACAATTGCAAGGCTTCCTGTCGGAGCATATCCAATTCCGATGCCGCGAATGAATATTGAAAGAAGAGCTCCGTTTTTGTCTCTTTCAAAATACGGATTGCAAACTTCCTGACCGTCCTGAGCAATAACTGTTTTTGGCCGGACAATCTCAATACCGGCGTATTGATTAGCTTTATCGTAACCTTCACCGCAGATCATTCCTTTATCGCCAATCATGCACCACTGATTCGGGAAACTTAAATCAACTTTTGCTTTAAATCCGCGTTTTTTCTGATTTCCTTCTTCAATCCAGAACATTGCACCATCACCAAGCCTGGCAAGGTTTTTGTGTTCCAGAATGGCGATTTGTTTTTTCAAAGCTTCCACTTCCTGAACAGGGATCATTTGATTGTTTTCCATTGATGTTCTCCTATGTTACTTTAATTTTTCTCCCTGATTACTGCGACCAGACAGACAATCAGGTTCAAAGCGCCAGGCAGGATTCGAACCTACGTTTACCCATGGATCTTATCCAAGGGGTGCTTTCCAATAGCCACAGGCGCGGAAATTTAATCAGGGGCTTTAATTTTTATTGAGTCTGAAGAAGTAGTAATTGTTATTCCACTTCTGCCAGCAGCTTTTTTGAGTGCACCTGCGGCTTTCTTTATTGTTTCATGTAAACGATCTTCGGAAATGTCTTTTGCTGGTAGTTCTGAATCATCCTGAACACTCTCTCCTGAGCTGTCTTTCGCTAAGCCAAGAATCCATTTCAGACAATCCACGGTCAGAACAAAACCTTTTTTAACGCTAATTCTCAAGTTGCCCTTGCTGGAAAGATTGACATTCAGAGGCCCAAGCGGAGAATCAACAAGTCCTGAAACGCTGTCTATCTCGTGGTTCTTGGGT
>JADFZL010000035.1 GCA_015232575.1 Candidatus Rifleibacteriota bacterium | reverse complement strand
AAGGTGCCATCGTTTATATCGTTGAATGGAATACCGGAAAAGGTATTGACGATTACTTAACTTCTGTCGATGATCCTGGAAAAGCTCTTGAAAATTTGAAGCTGCAAGACACTTTTGTTTCAAAACTTAAACCTGAGTATCTGTCCGAAATAATCAGAGCTTTTGCGATTACGAAAGATGTAGAGGTCGCTGAAAGCCAATACAAGGCGCTCATAGAGTCTATGGCAAAGAGTTTCAAGGTTAAATCGAAAGACTTACTGAAAGATATTGAAACAAAACGTTCGCAGTTCAACCAGACGAAAACAGTCGAACATGATTTCTATTTTGAAGAAAAAAAAGGGACCAAAAAAGTTTTAAGTATTGATTCTGTTAAACTCCTGGAATATCTTCACGAAAAAGGCTTCACCAGATCATATTTTGATCAGTCGCATATCTCAACTCTCTTGAGAGTGGATAAAAACATTATTGATGAAACATCCTCAGAAGAAGCTTATGATACAGCTCTTAAATACATAAAGAGACTTCCGGATCTTATTACTGAAAACTTTACCAGAAAAGACCTTGAAGAAAAGTTTTCTTCACCTGGCTTCAAACATATTTCTGAATCTCAATTAAAAAAACTGCCTGATAAAGAATTTCAATTGCATCGAGATACCAGGCAATCAGCTTATTTTTATTACTCCAATGGAATTGTTGAGGTTACAGCATCAGAGATTACTTTTTCCGAATATGGAAAAATGAATGAAAAATACGTTTGGAAATCATGGATAAGAGGACGCAAATTTATTCCGGCTGATGGTATTGTTGGTGACTATGAACGATTTATCGACTTAATTTGTGGAGAAGCTGAAAAAAGAATAACGGCATTAAAAACAGCTATTGGTTATTCGCTTCACAGGCACAAAGACAGAGCCAATGCCAAGGCTATCATTTTGGTTGATGAAAAGGTATCCGAAACTTGTGAGGGAAGATCTGGTAAAAGTATTACGGCAACGGCAATAGGAAAATTCAGAAACAATTTAAACATTGATGGAAAAAGGTTTAAAACGGATGAAATATTTTCCTTCCAGAACATTACTCGATCAACTGAATTTGTTTGCTTTGATGACGTAAGAAAGGACTTTGATTTTGAATCCTTATTTCATGCGATAACAGAAGGCATTGAAGTTGAATGCAAAAGAGAGAAGAAATTCATAATCCCCTTCGAAGAAGCGCCAAAAATATGCGTTACAACGAATTACATGATATCTGCTGAAGGTGGTTCTGCTGATGGAAGAAAAGCTGAATATGAAATTGCCCCTTATTTCTCAAAAAGCTATTCACCCAGGGACGAATTTGGAAGACTTTTTTTTGATGAATGGGATGAGAAAGAGTGGGCAAGATTTGATGATTTCATGCTCAGGTGTGTTCAGTTGTATCTCCAGAAGGGTCTTATAATTCCAGAGCCGATAAATCTGCTGAAAAGAAAGATCATTCAGAAGACGCACATTGATTTTTATGAATGGTCTGAATTTTTCTTCAAGTTGAATGGCAATCTGAATAATGAAAAGATGCGATGGTATAGCAGAGATGAATTGATGCAAGACTTTCTTCGGTATTCTGAAGACTTTGAGAAAAGTCATGATCGAGTTTCCAGGGATAGATTCTCAAACTATAAGTTTACTACCTGGCTGAAATACTACTGTTCTAATTCTGGGATGATTATTCAAGAGCGAAATGGTCGAGATGCAGGTAAAGTAGTTCGAGGTTTTGACATTGTAAAAAGCACAACATAAGCTATTGTTACGAAGTGTAGTTATTATTAAAAGCCGATGTTACGAAACGTTACGAAATATATATTTACAATCGTAACGTTTCTTTTTATTTGTTTAAGCTGTTTTCCTTTTGTTTGTTACGATGTTACGATTTGTTTTACTATTTAAACAACTGATCAAAAAAAATAAAAAAACAGTAATAAAAAAAAAATACATGCAAGTATATAAAAACAGGTTTTAAATCGTAATATCGTAACAAATGGAGAAAGCATGATCAATACAACATTTGTAATCTATCCGATAATAGTATTACATATTTTGAGATCGTAACATTAATTTCTAATTTCTGATCAAACCCTTACCAATTCAATGTTTAAGATCACGTCATCAAATCGTAAGTGAATCGTAACTATTCCGGAAAAGCAAAAACCCGCCTTCTGGATCTGCAAGACGGGGCTTCTTCATTTTTGGGAGTTTTTCGTTGCAAGGAAGAAATTTCAGTGATATAATTATTTCGTCCAGACAGATAATCAGGCACCTATTTTAAAAGGAGCCTGAGAACATGAATACAAACGATAAACAGCCCGTCGAAAAAGAGGCTGGTTTTTTGTTTACACGAAAATGTAGCGTATGCAATGAAGAAAAACCTTCTACTTTCATAACCACAATTTTAATAAATAATTCCTTCGTATGCAATCCTGTATGCTATCCAGTTAAAATTTGTAAAGACTGTCTGAAAGAGAAACTTGCCTTATTGGAAGACTCAACAAAAGTTGAACATACTCCCGAGACCGCTCAAATAAACGCTAATCCAACGCTTCCTAATGTGATCTCACGTCGAGATTTCTTTGCTGCGTTCGCTTTGGCCGGATTAGCAGGAAATAAATGCATTATCAAAGAATGTGATTTCGCAGAGGTAGCAAAATCAGCTTTTAATTTCGCTGATGCAATGATCAGGGAGTCTGAAAAATGAAAGATAAAATCAAAGTTGGCGACTTCGTTCGAACGAAAAGACTGCATGAAAGCAATGGAGGCAAGTTCATTCCAGAAGGCTCAATATGCAAGGTGTTTCAAAAGTATTGGGGAATTGGCATAAGATACAAAGGAATCGAAATAACAAGAATTCCCGAAGAAGATCTGGAAAAAGTAACAATGGACAAAGGGAGAGGGATGTGATTAGGCCTTTTAGTCTGGACGAATTGAGCGAGCAGATAGGAAAGAAGATCATTAATCATACAAAAGAGCCACATGAGATATTAGCATTTGTCATTGCAAAAGGCGCAATTTATGTTCGTTTTGCGAGCGGCATCGAAATAACCCTGCGGCACCTAACAATTTTTTTTACGTTTTTAGATGGATCGTCTTTCGGTATTGATGTGCAAGAAGATGCGCGAAGCGATTGAATACCACTGCCCTGAATGCGGCCAGATCACCAATAAACCACCGTGGCTTATCGCACGCGAGAACGGTTACATATCCGGCGAGCATTGCATCATCATGGCAAACCGCTTCGGCAAGGTGATGAAGTGCATCAACGCAGGCACGGTAATCAAACAGGGTGAATTCTATAGAATCGAAGGGCTGAAAGTATGCGATCAATGCAGGATATACAAGCACTATACGCAGACAATAAAAGACACATTCGGCAGAGAGCATACTGTATTTCATAATCCGGAGGGCAGCAATGGAGCAACCAATAACCCCGAAATGTCTTGAATGCATGTTTTGGAAACCCGGATGTCTGATGGAAGTGCCAAGCTGGGCTAACCAGTGCAGCGAATGGAAAGATAAAGATGACAACATTACGAAAGTGGAGAAAACTATCAGAGCAGTGTCGCAGATGCAAACTTCTGAAGAAAAAAGACAATGAACTCCTCTTCTTTTGTGAAGTTCGCAAAGGATGGGCAAGGGCTGTTTGTGATGTCAGATTTTCCATGACTAAGACTGAAAGAATCAATAACAGAATAGCTTTGAGGAAAATTCTGCTCGAGGAGATCGAGGCCATTAAACTGGAAAAACCTACTACCAGAAAGGACCCTTTTGCAAATGCACGAACCAGCACACCTGAACCACGCTATTGAATTACTGGTCGCAAGATATGAAGAATCGAATATCAAGCACCCGAAGCCTTATAACTCATATCACGAAGGCCTTGGTTTGCTACTCGAAGAACTCCACGAACTTCAGGAACAGATCTTCCGGAAAGAAGCGGACCAGAACCCAGCCAAGATTCAGCATGAGGCATGCGACTGTGCAAACGTTGCTATCAAGATGATGATACTTGCCGAGAAGCATCGTCTTAGCATGCTGCAAAAAGAAATGAAGTCGTGACAAAATGTCACGGGTTGAAAATCATCGTGCCGAGAGTTGAAACCCTCATGAATACAGCGTTTTGTTGTGTGCCTCAAATGCGCATCAAATCACGCTTTTGAAGGTGCTGAAAAATTGGCGGGTCCTTCCGGGGGGGCTTTCGTGCAGGGGTCGAAAGAGCGCGTTTCTCGACTACGTGAGGTAAAAAAAACACATGTTACAGTTACATTTTGCAATGCAAAATAACTAAGGAGCAATAACCATGGAGCGGTTTCATTTCAGCACTGATGAGCTTTCTAGTCTGTTTGGAGTAACGAGAAAATGTATTTCAGACTGGTGCGCCAAAGGAATGCCCAAAGTAAAATACGGCGTATATGACCTGCAGGTCGTTTTTCCCTGGTGGCAAGATAATATTGGCTCCAATGAAGAAGATCGAGACGAGACATTGCTGCAAGCCAAGCGTCAATACTGGATGGCCAAAGCTGAAAGCGAACGGTTGAAGGTTGACAAGGAGAAGGAAAATCTTTTTCCCAAATCAGAGATACTTCAAGAGTGGGTTGGCAGAGTTGGGGAAATAAAAGCCGGATTGCGTTCACTTGAAGTCAGACTTCCCCCAGTTCTGGAAGGAAAAAATCAGGAAGAAATGGGAGACATTATTGAAAAAGAAACCTGGTTGCTTTTAGACACTTACAGCCGAAATGGGAGATTTACTCCAAAGCCGGTAGAAAAAAAGGCAATCACAAAGGGTAATAAAAAATGATTTTCTGGCCAGAAGAATGTTCGACTTTCGCACCACCGGAAAAAATTTCAGTCTGCGATTGGGTTGAGCGGTTCCGGGAGTTGCCGCTTGCAACAAGCTCGGAAAGTGGAAAGCTCAGGTTATCCAGAACTCCTTTCATGCGTCCGATTCTTGAAGCTTTTGGCGACAAGAAAATAACAGAAATCGTCATTTGTTCTTCTGCCCAGATTAGTAAAACTACCACTCTCGAAAATATGATTGCTTTTGCAGCGGCTCAAGATCCAGGACCATCAATGATGTTTTTTGCTGATCAGAATACATCTGAAGAAAGGTCAGAAACAAATATAAGACCGATGTTTCGATCTATTCCAGTATTGACTGAAAACATAATAGAGGCGAAGTTTAATAAAAACAGTATCAGATTGAAAAACAGTTTTTATATTTTGATGGGTTGGGCTTCATCAATTGCTCAAACGGCATCGAGATCGATCAGGTATATGTTCCTGGATGAGATCGACAAGCCTGGTTATGGTGTTATCGGCGCTGAAGGTTCTACTCTTCACAGACTGGAACAAAGAACCGAGACTTTTGCCAATAAGAAAATCATAAAGTGCTCAACTCCGACGCATGAAACGGGCAACATTTTGAAAGAGCTCGAAAAATGTGATGTTGTTTATGATTGGCATGTTCCATGTCCGCACTGTGGATTCTTTCAACCTTTGCGCTGGCAGAAAAAGACATTCAGAGATGAAGCAGGGGAAGAAAAAACGACGGGAATGGTTGTATTTCAAGACAATGACCCGGAAACAGCGCGTTATCAGTGTGGCAATTGTGAAAAATTGTGGACAAATGTTGAGAAAAACATTGCTGTAGAACGCGGAAAGATGGTTCCAAGAAGTGAAGGAAAAGCCAAAAAACGAAAAATCGGCTTTCATTTGAACCGTATTTATTCGCTTTTTCCGGGTGGAAATCTCGAAGTAATGGTTCAGGACTGGTTGAACTGCAAGGATAACCCTGATGATTTGAAATCATTTGTAAACTCGGCGCTTGCCGAAGCCTGGGCAATCAGAATTGAAGTGCCAGAAGAGAAAAGCATACTTGCAGCGAAGTGCGCATTAAAACCATGGTATGTTCCTGGGCCTGCTATTGCTCTTACGATGAGCGTCGATGTTCAGAAAGTTGGTTTCTGGTATCTGGTCCGGGCCTGGGCAAGAGATTTTACCAGTTGGTTGGTCTGTTACGGGTTTGCCAGTAGTTGGCTTGAGATTGAGAAAATAGCATTTGACACTAATTTTCCCATAGTTACCCCGCCAAGTCTCATTAGTTCAAGGAATCAAAAAGAAATCGGTTATATGAGAATTTGGCGCGGCATGGTAGATATCGCAGGCGGAAAAAGAGACAGTGGAAATTTAACTACAGAGGAGGTTTATTTGTGGTTGCGCAGAAACGGACGTGGCAGAGGAGCAATGTTCTGGGGTTCAAAAGGATCTCCTGAATCACTTGAAGGCTTAATAAAAATAGGCGCTCCTATAGATAAAACCCCGGCTGGTCGTCCTTGTGGTTTACAGATTGTCTCAATGGACACAAACAAACTGAAGGATGCTTACCACTATCATTTAAGATTAGCGCGTGAACAGGTTCCAGGTGGTGGATATCTTCATTCAGAAACCGGACATGACTATGCCAGGCAAATTGTTGCTGAAGAGAAAATACGCAACGAAAAAGGCTTTGAAGAGTGGGTATGTCGCGGGAACAAAGACAATCACTATCTTGATTGTGAAGTTATGGCGCGTGCGATGGTTGATCACACTCTTTTAGGTGGAATTCAGGCTTTAAGGAAAATAGAACCGAAGCAGATCGAAGAGTCACAAAGAAAAGCTCCCTCTGATGAATTATCATCCACTGGTTGGATAGGTGATCTTTCGGGATGGAATAAATGAAGCCTGCAACAAAGGATTTTTTTAACGGAATAGACATTTCTTTGCTATCAGACATCATTCTTGCGATTCAAGAATCAACTTCGAAATACAAGGAAGGGCAGGGGGCTTCTTGTCCGGTTTGCAATAGTTGTCGTGCTCAAGTATATCGAAAAGCGGGTGATAGAATAAGATATCATGTATGTCAGAAGTGCGGTTTGAGATTTAAAAGTATCGAATATTAAAAAAGCGATCTGGTAAAATACCAGATTACTTTACATTTAAATAATTTAAGTTTATATTAATATAAGAATCTGCTGATCACAGATTTTAGCAAAGCAACATGGCCGTCCGGGGCCGGAACCTTGGACGGCCTTTTCCTTTGCGCAGAAAGGTAAAAATATGGAAACTCTTGAAGAACTTTTGGAACGAAAAGCGGCTTATCTGGCAGCCGAAAAAGCTGCATTGAAGAGTCAGTCAGTTTCTACCGGCCAATTCGGCGTGGTAAGAGCCAATCTAAAAGAAATCAGAGATGAATTAAATAGAATAAACGCTGACATTGCCACAATTCAAAGTGCAGCTTCAGGCGGATCAACAAATATTGCGAGGTTTTAATGCTTTTCGACATAAACGAAAAAACGCTGAAAAAATTTAACAACCTGGTAGATAAGGTTGTATTGGCTTTTTCTCCGAAATGGGCTTTGGAAAGAAAAGCATATAGACACGCTTTCAATACATACAGAGATTTTGCAGGATCTTCACGGACCGGCAATCATTCAGACTGGATCGTCGGAAATGGCAATATCACACCTACGACCTGGGAATTAAAAGAATTACGCAATAGATCACGCGATATTAACCGAAATGAACCAATTGGCGCGGGTATAACCGATACCCTGAATGTTAATGTCGTAGGATCTGGATTAAGATTTCAATCGAAAATACGTGCAGAAGTTCTTGGAATAAGTGAATCCAAGGCTGAAGAATATAGAAATCAAGCTGAAACAGCTATTACTGAGTTCTCAAAACATGCAGATTCGGCGAATATTTTAACTTTCGAAGAGATTCAATGGCTTGCTTTCCGGAAAATAATTGAAGATGGTGAAATAATTGCTCTTCCTGGTTGGGCAACTGAGCCATGGCGTTCTTATAATCGTGTCCTGGAACTTGTTGAAGCAGACAGACTTGAATCAAAGGGAATGGACATTGCAGGAAGTCTGGAGCAGGGAATTGAATTAGGCTCACGTGGACAACCGATAAGATACCACTTCAAAAAGCCAAACTCTCAGGAATTTGAAATAATTGATGCGCGTGACAGCTACGGCAGGCCAAAAGTATTACACATTTTTCCAACAAAACGACCTGGCCAGTTAAGAGGAATTCCGTTCTTTGCTCCAGTTATAAGTTATTTTCGGAATCTGGCAAGATATCTTGATGCCGAAGTGGTAGCGGCAAGGGTTACGGCATGTCTGGCGCTGATTTTCACCAAAAAAACAAATCCGAATATCGCAGCACAATACAATTCATTTGGAACTGAAGTAAGCGACAACGGGAAAACATCAAAACTTCAGGAATTTAAACCTGGAATGGTGCATTATGCAGCCGAGGATGAAGAAGTAGTTCCATTTGATCCGAATAGACCTGGAATTACATTTCAGCCGTTCGTTGAAACTTCTCTTCGAATGATAGGCGCTGCTTTGGGCCTTCCTTACGAACTTGTATTAAAAGACTTTTCAAAAACAAATTATTCAAGTGCCAGGGCAGCATTACTTGAAGGAAGGCGAATGTTTTCTTTCTGGCGCACATGGTTTGTTCAAAAATTTAATCAACCGGTCTCCGAATTTGTCCTTGAAGAAGCTTTTCTTAAAGATCTATTTAATGTTCGTGATTTTTACACGTATAGAAGCGAATATTGCCGGGGCATCTGGTTAGGTAATGGTTGGGGCTGGGTTGATCCAGTAAAAGAAGTCGAAGCTTCTCGGCTTGCTATCGATTCAGGGTTATCAACTTTGGCAGAGGAAAACGCAGCACAAGGGCGCGATTGGCAGGAAACACTTGCACAGCGAAAACGTGAACGTCCTCTGGAATTAGAAGCTGGAATTCTTCCTTCGGAAAAAACAGAAAGTGCGGGAGAAACAAAAAATGTTGAACCTGATACAAAATAAAGCCTGGGCTTTACATCCGGCAAAACTTCAGGAAATTGAAATCTTTATCACGACAAGACTGGAAGGTAAAGAGAACGATTTTCAGATTGTTAAACCTGTGAAAAACGGCCTTAAATCGGAAGACAATTACACCGTTACCGAAAAAGGAACTGCAATAATACCCATCTTTGGGACAATATCAAAAAGAGCCAATATGCTTGACGATTTTTCCGGCGGAACAAGTGCTGAAATACTCCGCTTGAAGATCCAGTCGGCTCTGGATAATCCGAAGGTATCATCAATCTTTCTGGATATCGATTCACCTGGTGGATCTGTTGAAGGAACGAAAGAACTTTCAGACTTTATTTTCGAAAACCGCGGAAAAAAACCAATAACTGCTTTTACTGATGGAATGATAGCAAGTGCAGCGTATTGGATAGGCTCAGCGGCTGATAAGATAATTGCGACTGATACTGCAATCATCGGGTCAATCGGTGTTGCAATGACACATTATGATGTATCGGCGAAAGACGCTCAAAAAGGCGTTGTAAGAACTCAGATTTCAGCCGGCAAATATAAAAGAATTGCATCAGACGAAAAACCATTGTCAGATGAGGGCCGGGAATATCTTCAAAGTATGGTTGATACTTATTATTCAATGTTTGTCGAAGGCGTGGCCAGGAATAGGGGTGTAAGTGTTGAAAGAGCCCTGCAAATGGCAGACGGTAAAGACTTTATCGGGAAAAAAGCTCTTTTAATAGGGCTTGTTGATTCAATATCTACCAGGGAATCTGCCCTGGAAAATCTTCATATAAGGAGCGTAACCAAAATGGATTACAAAACTCTCAAAGAAAAACATCCTGATCTTTTTGCGCAGATTCTCGAAGAGGGCAAGCAAAGTAATGCTTCTTCAATTGAGAAAGCGAAGGAAGATGCAACAAACGCAGAACGCGAAAGAGTCACTGAAATTCTTTCTGCTGAAGGTGACAAGCACGCAACCACCGAGGCAATCATCAAAGGAACGTCTGCAAGTGATGTTTTCAAAACCTTCTACCAGATCGAAAAGAAGAAAAAAGCAGACGGGCTTCAGGCAATGGCTTCAAGTGCCCCCGCTTCTGTCGGTCGTCAGACACCCAGCGACTCAGGCAACGAGAAAACTTTCATGGGTGAAGTAGAAAAGCTTGTTGCCCAGGGAAAGAACAAAGCTGATGCAGTGCGTGAGATTGCAAGATCTTTTCCGAACTTGCATGCGAAATACGTTGAAAACCTGAGATCAGAGAAAGGAGCATAACATGGAACCGAAAACCTATTTGGCTGGTGCCACTGTTATCAGAAATCGCCTTGGAAAATTTTCCGGTGCAAACATTATTCACAATACGGCGACCGCGACAGATGATCCGGTTGGCGTAATTCTGAACGATGCAGCATCAACGGAATACGTTACAGTCGATCATCTGTGTGGTGGACCGATTGAAATGACCGCCGCTGGTGTAATCTCTGCCGGTGCTGACGTGTATGCCGCAGCCGCTGGTAAGGTTCAGGCTCTTCCGACAGCCGCAGCAACATACAGACGTGTTGGAATTGCACTCAAAGCAGCTACTGCTGATGGCGACATTATCGAAGTTCTTCCGTATAACGACGGAAAAACAACTGTTGTCTCTGAATAAGAAAGGACGGTGAACAATTATGGGATTTAAACCAAATAATGGCGTAACAGTTCCGAGAGCTGATCTTGGTGCTTTGGCATATCAGTTTGAGATTACAGGTTCAATGAGAGGTTTCATTGCAGACCGTATTCTTCCTATTCTTGAAGTCGGGGAAGCGACAGGAGAGTATCCGGTTATTTCTAAGGAAACTTTTTTGAAGCTGTATGACACCAAAAGAAACTTCCTTTCAGAATACAAGCGATCAGGGGCCGGGTTTGAGTCTGACGATTACACATGTAAAGAACATGGCTGGGAAGAAGCAATCGACGACGGCGAAAGAAAATTGTATCAGAGATTCTTTGACGCTGAAGAAGTCGCTACAATGCGCGGTGTCGACCAGTTGCTGAGAAGCCGCGAAAAACGCGTTGCTGATATGATTTTCAACGAAACAAACTTCACGCCGCATGCCTTAGCTGTTGAGTGGAGCGACATCAAGAATGCCGATCCCAAGAAGGATATTCAAATCGCTTCGGAAGTTATAAGAAAATTGGTTGGAATGAGACCAAACGTTCTGGTTGTAAATGAAACAGTGCTTACAAATTTGCTGAACAACAGAAATTTTGTTGATGCTTGCAAATATCAAATTGCCGCTCAGGTGTTGCCTATTGATCAACAAATAGCCCTGTTGTCTGCTTATCTTGGCGTAGAAGTTGTTGTTCCTGGTGGTTTGTATGACACAAAAGCCAAAGGTCAGGATTCGGTTCTCGCTGATATCTGGTCATCATCCTATGCATTCCTCGGTATCGTTGCAGCGGGACGTGACTTGAAGACTCCATCAGTCGGAAGAACATTCCTGTGGACAGGAGACTCTCCACAAATTCTGATCACCGAGCAATATCGCGAAGAAAAGATCAGAGCTGATATTTACAGATTCAGACATCACCTTGGCGAAGAGTTTGTCAGCACCGAGTGCGGTTATCTGTTCAGCAATGTAACCGTTACTGCATAAGAACTTTAGGAGGAAGCAAATGAAAAAACTTGTAATTGCATTACTTGCGTTCGCTCTGTTGTTCAGTGTTGCTCCCAAAGCCAGGGCTGATGTTAATGCCACAGTCGGATTTAAGGCTATGGCAACTGACACTATGACAGTTGTAGCTTCTCAGGCAACAAGAGTTCCAACAATGCCTGCCGATACTTCAAATTTGTCTATTTATGCTGTCAGTGGAGACATCAATTACGGCTATTCCGGAGTCAGCAGCACAACAAGCAATCTTTACATTCCGGAAGGCACGATGAAAGAGTTTGATAACCTGGCCGGTAGAATTCCCCATATTTATCTGATTCTTCGCACAGCAGTTGCTACGGATACCGGCACTGTCAAATTTGAGTCGAGGTAAACAAATGAAACGTATAAAACTCTTCCTGATAACAATTCTGATTTCATGTGTGTCGGTTCTTTCGGCACAGATTAACCCGGTAAAGCCTGTTGGCGGAACAATCGCCGAGATTGCCAATGTAACCTCGGTTGATACCGTAGACAATGTTACAACAGTAGCTTCCGTAACGGACGTTGCAAACGTAACTTCGGTTGATACTGTAGATACAATTTCTTCAGGTCATATTCAGACGAATGCCGGGAACGGATTCTTAACAGTTGTCACACCTGAAGTTAGCGTTCCTGCTGATTCTGCTGTAGCCGTTGGAACATTGCCAGCTGGAACGAAACAGATTGCTTTCTATGTCCAAGCTGGTTCAGATATTAATTACGGTCCGGCTGGTGTTGCTTCTGGAACAACTTACCCATCGGTTGCGAGTGGTTCATTGTCGCCATGGTTTGAGGTGGCAACGACTACGCCTTCGATATACTTGATCGGTAATGCCGCTGCAGCAACGGCAACAATAATAGCACGTTAACCCATCATCAGATATCCTCCGTGCGAAACAGCACACATCCCGTGTGCTGTCATTTGAAAGTGGTATTTCAGATCTGACGAGCAGCCTGGAGAATAAAAATGGTCACATTCAGAGAACAGCTTGAACTTGATTTGGAAGTTGTTTTCAACCCTGATGAATTTGCGGAAAACGCAGTATATCAACCGTTAACCGGAGATTCAAAGCCTGTTGTCGTAATAATCGAAAGAGGCAATTCACTTCAGGACATGGCCCGGGGAAATATGCCCGCATCAGTTGGAACTGTCAAAATGAAGAAATCAGAAATATCGACTCCAAAAACACATGAGAAAATAATAGCAGGCTCATCTGGTGATGAGGAATGGGAATTACTGGATGAGATCAGTTCTGATTTTCTAACCATTTCAATGTCAGCAGTAAAAAACACTCGAACAAGGAAACACTGATGTTACCAGTTCTGAATTTAAAATCAGTCGGATTTATTGAAGCTGCAAAACGGTTTGCAAATGCGGGGGCGGCGTTCCTGCGTGCGCGTGAGTATGCTCTTGCTTCGACTGCAAAAATGATCAGAAACAAAGTTCGAGATTTTGGAAGAAAGATTCAACCAAAGCAAAGCCCGTTTACAAGTTTGATTGCAAAGTATCATACCCGAAAAGCTTCTCAATTCAAAAATTCAGATGCATTTTATCAAGAAAACGCTAAGGTTGGCGAAGGTGCAAGAAAAGAAGCCTTCCATTTTGCCCAATTTCTTATAAATAGACGCGGTGTAGCTGGGGCAAAAGAAGCTACTTCGGTTTTCAGCAGAGTTCGACAAGCTGAACTACGTAGACAAATTAGAATTAAAGAAAAAGGATATGCAAAGCGCAGTAAAAGACTTACAGAGCTTGCTGGTCGTGCTTTCGATGCAAACGATAGAGTTTACAAGAAAAAAAACAAAGGTAACTTTACAAACGAACTCCGTGCACCTTTTAAAAAACTCATAAATTTTGTCAGATCAAGAATAGATGCTCACATCGGGAAAGCAACGATAGGTTTTTACAAAAACGAAGGTGAAGGCGAACCGAATTCACAGCTTGAAAACATAATGAAACAACAGGCTGCCGGTTACACAACTCAGATAACCGAAAGAATGAGACGCTTTTTCTTTGCAATTGGTTTTCCGACAGGAGCAAATACGCTTACCACACCTGCAAGGCCATGGTTTCAACCTGTTTATAATGCAATTAAAGATCAGATCATCACACACTTCAATGAAAAGTTTCTCGGTAGATTTATGCCTTCGTTCAAGGGCGGTCCAATGGCACCGGATAGAGAAGCAGCATGAGCACTTTAAAAACAGCACTGTCAGAAGTTAAAGCAGCATTGAACGGAAATTCTGCAATAAATTCCTGGTGTCAGGAAAACTTCGGAAGGATTCCGAAAATATTCATCGGTATAGATCCAAAGAACCCTCCGGAAATGGAAAAAAATACTCCAATGATTTGCATCGGAACCGGAGTCAGATATCGAGAACCGGCACAGGCTTATATTGTTCATGCGCTTGACGTGGCATGTTCAATTGAGTGCAATGAAATAATTGTTACCGGACAAGTTGAAGAATACACGGGAATAAACCTGGTAGATGAATTTGCTCTGATGGTTGAGAAAGCTGTAACAAAACGATTTAACTCCAAAGGGATTCCAGGAACTCAGGAACCTTCAATGACAGACAGTTATCAGCATCCATTCTATGAAGCAGTATGGACATATCTAATCAGGTCAGCTTCAAGATTATCGTAAATATGAGATCAAAAATAAGGAGTGCAACATGTTAACAAACAATCAACTTCTGGTTGCAAAAGTTGAAGCTACTGTCGGTTCAGATTCGTCACCGACAGCGGCTTCGAATTCAATTAAATGCAGCCCGGTAGACGCGAGACTTGATTTTTCTCCGCTTTCTCTTGCTGAGGTAAGGCGTTCTCTTTCTTCAGCCAAAACAAGAATTGGCAGAAAGCTTATCAACTTTTCAGTTACGTGCAATCTGAAAGGGTCCGGTGCGGCTGGAACTCCTCCTGAAATCAGTCCACTTCTTCAGGCATGCGGTTTTGCTGAGGCAATCAATTCCGGAACAAGTGTTGTTTACACTCCCGAAAGCACATCTAGCTCGATGAAAGCTGCAACTATCTATTTTTACTATGATGGCAGAGTAAGAAAAGCCGTTGGATGTATGGGAAACGTTTCAATAACTGCAAATCCCGGCGAATTGCCTCTAATCGTTTTCAACATGCGTGGACGTTTCCTGGCTGAAGCAGATGCAGCTCTCCCAACCGATCAGGTATTTCAGTCTTCAGAACCAGTTGTTGTTGAGAATGCCGGAATGTCATTTGGAAGCTTTAACGATGCAGTGGTTTCAGCTCTGTCATTCCAGAGTGGCAATGTTCTTATCGACCGCAGAGATGTCAACTCTCCGGAAGGCATAAAAAGTATTTCAATTACCGGAAGAGATCCCAAACTTTCGGCGACTGTTGAAGCTACCGTTGAAGCAACAAAAGCATGGTTCGGAAATTTCGAAGACCGCGTTGAAGAGGCAATTGATGTAACAATTGGCACAGTTGCGGGAAATATTGTTACCTTGGCTTTCCCGAAATTCTGTGTTGATGGCGGGGTAGACCCTCAGAACAGCGATGGAATGGTTGTCTTTTCGCTTACTGGACAGACCCTTGAAAATACCGGGGGTGACAACGTCACCCTGACTTTCGCGTAGTTTCAATCCCCATATTCGGGGTTGATGAGTCTACCACTATAAAAAAATATCAACAAATAAGGAGAAATTATGAATTTCAAAAAAACCGTTTTCGTAGGCGCTTTACTTATTGTTTCGCTTCTATTGGCGTTCTTCCCTGTCTTCGGAGCTCTTACCTCTTCGACGCAGATAACAATTTCCAGCACTCATACTTCTGCTGTTGGTCTTTCCACGGCAAAAGATGAAGTCGGATATGGCATCAATAAAACCTTTTCGAATGGATCTGGAACAACCCAGGTTGCGGATTTGGTTTATCACGCATCGAGGACGTTAACAACCGCAGCATCAGAAAACCTTGATTTTGCAGGAACTCTGACTGATTCATTCGGAAACACTCTTACATTCGCAAGAATAAAATCAATTACCGTTGAAAACACCAGTGCATCTATGACACTGACAATCGGATCTGACACAACCGAAATTCCTATATTTAATCCTTCAGGTGGTGGAATAACCGTTCCGCCTTCCGGTGTCATGACAATCGTTGCTCCTCTGAGCGGATGGGCAGTAACAGCAGATACCGCTGATCTTCTGACCATTGCAAACAGCGCCGGTTCTTCAACAATATACAAAGTATGGGTAGTAGGTAGTTCTCAGTAGTCTCGTATCAATCCCCATGTTCGGGGTTGAATAATATATCGACAATCAAACGGAGGAAAATCAATGCTTACAGGAAATTGGCTCGAAATCAACAAGTTAAATGACATTTCTATTGCGGTTTCAGGGAAGAAAATCCCCTTAAGATGCACGTTGTATCAGATTGAAAAGTATCAGCAGCTTGTTGAGCTGAAAAAATCAGAAGAAAAAACAAAGAGTCTTCAGGAAATGATTAACGACGAAGTTTCTCTTCTTGAAATCATCCTGAATCCAGTTCCAAATGAAGTTCAGTTTACACAGTCAGACATTTGTGAAAAGTTCGACCTTGACCAAATAAAATTGATTACCCGGGTATGGCTGGAAAGAAAAGTTTTCCTGCCAAAATTAGAAGCAGACCCTATCAATGCCCTGCCGGAAAAAGGGCGGTAGAAACATTTTCCCCTCGGCAAATCTTACTGAAGGTTTGCCGGGAGTTTTCTAAAAGCCCAGGTGAAGTAAGAAGTTGGGATTATGAGGATTATAAAAGCGCACTTGATTCAATAACTGAAACACCTGGGATTGCTGATTTGGTTTACGGGTTTTATAAAAAACCAGAAAAAAAAGAAGGCTTACCTCTAACAACAAAAGAAGATCGAATTAAATTTTTAGATTCTCTCGAAAAGAAATAAGCTTAATCGTAAGCTTTGTTTTTATATTCAGTTGAAATTCTGTAATTGCATTTGTTGCATATCTGAGCAGATGGAATAGACCGGCATAAAGTATAGATTAATGCTATCAACCAAAGCCCTGGGTGAACAAGAAAAAACAGTATAGAGACGAACCATAGGCTGAATTCTAAAAGAAAACTTCCACCCAGCTCAGGCGTGAATGTCTCTTTTGTCTTGCATTTCGGACAGTAATAAATTTTTTCACTCATATTTAAATGATAGTAAAAATTCATTAAAAAGGCAAGTTATGAATGAAACAAGAATAGAAGTCTTGGCGAATGAAAACGGTGCGATAGATGTATTAACAAAGACTGGCAACGCCATGCTTGATCTTCAGAAAGCCTCAAATGAAGCCGGTGAATCTTTAAAAAAATGGCGCGACTATTCAGAAGCGTTCAACAACTCAATCGAGCTAATTGAAAAGGGCCTGAAGGCAGTAAAAGGCGCTTTAGATTTTGCCCGTGAAGCCGCTGACTTTTCGGAAGCGAAACAAAACTTTCAGTCTTATGCAGCTTCTTTTGGAATTTACGCTGACGGAATGGTCAAAGATATTAAAAAGGCCTCTGGTGGTCTTGTTTCCGAATTAGATATCATGCGTGGTGCAACGAAAGCTATGCAACTTGGAATCAGCTCAGACGCTGAAACAATAGGCAAGCTCTACCAGATTGCAGCGGCAAAAGGGGACCAGTTTGGAAAAAGCGTCAACGATACTTTCAATGAAATAGTAGAAGCAATCGGAAAAGGCACGTCCAAATCTTTGCTTTCATTGGGCTTGCTCCCTGATTCGTTCGGGAAGGCAGGCGATAAGGCTGCTTTACTCGGGAAGCGAGTTGATTTATTAAAGACGGTTCTCGAACAGGGAACTGAAGAATTAGATCGTCTTTCCGGAGCTGGTGATTCGACCGCAGATCAAATTGAACGATTCGACGCTTCAATTGTCGATTTGAATAATTCTTTCACTGAAAAACTTTTGCCATCATTAACTAGATTTGTCGATTTTGGAAACAGTTCTTTAATACCATTTCTGGAAGGTGGCATTGAATGGTTCGATCAATGGATATTGAGAACAGACGCGGAGACAGAAGCATTAAAAAAGCTTGTTCAATTCCACGGTCAGGCCGGTCAACTTGGAGAGCTATCAAAAAGGAAACAGGAAATCAACGAATCTCTTGCAGATTATGGAATAATCTCAGGGACTGTGGGTGTCAACAAAAGAATTATTGGTGATGCCGTAAGAAAAATAGAAAACCTTAAAAACGAGTTAGAACAAGCCTACGGAATAGGAGAAGGAATTAAGAATATAGCAAGTGCAAACAGGATTAATATTTTAAAAAACGAAATAGAGATTCAGAAACAGATTATTGCACTTGAAAACGAAAAAGAAAAAATTATCGAACAGGAAAACAAAATTCTCCGTGAAGGCGGAGAGAAGCGCACGGAAGATCATAATAAACAACGAAAAGCTATTGATGAACAGAAAGCAAAATTTGCTGACATGCACGAATCTGCTGGTATTGCTACAGATAAACATAAGAAGAAAGTGCAGGATCTTTTTGACGCTTATTCCGGGGTTCAGAGAGAAGCTGATAAATTTTACCAACGTGCAATTGATGCAAGCGGTGTTGTCTTGGAAGCAAGTTTCCCGGGAATGGGCTCAGGCTTTGCAAATTTGTTTGACCCTGAAAAGGTTATTAAAACAACCCAAAAACTTCAAGAAGAGCTTGAGAAAATACGAGATGAAGCCAAAGGCATCACAGAAGATTTCACGGATGCTATTGAAGAAGGCATTGATCTTCTTGACGATGAAGACTTATTCGATTTTGAAAAAGACATCCAGGATGAACTGGACAAAGTAAAATTCAAAGAAGAGAAAACCAAAGAATTCTCACTCAGTATTGCAGACGCCTTTGAAGCAGGTTTAAATGAGGGGCTTAACGGCGGAAATTTCCTTGAATCATTCGGGAATGCTCTTCGTAGACAGGCAATTGCAGCGTTTTCAGGAATGCTTACACAGTCTATTTTCAGTGGTGGCGGCGGAAATATATTAAGCTATGTCGGCGGCTCAGGAACAAGTTATAAACTTCCGAGCGGTTCAGGTGTTTCAGCAGGCGGCGGCGGTTTTAATCCACTTTCGCTTATAAGGGGCGGTGGTTTCGGCGGGCTGGGATTGGGCGCTGATATGATGGCGCCTTTAAGTTATTTGCTGAATCCTGAATATCGACTTGCCAATACAGCAGCGGGGGCAAGCGGTTTATCAGGCTTCATGTCTTCGTTTACAAATCCTGCTTTCCTTGCCACGGCAGGCATGGCATTTCTTTCTCAGCCGGGAAGATTATTCGGCGGAACCGTCCAGCATGGTGAAGAAAGAATCGCGCAAGGGAATGATATAAACTCTCGCGTTTCACAAGCTATATCAGACAGGTGGGAAATGCTCTATAGCACTGCTGGCGCTGATGCTGATAGTGTCGAAAAGTTAAGAAAATTAAAATTCTACGGAGCAGAACTTAGCTGGAATGATTCCGGCGATGGTATTTTTTCTAAGAAAACCAGAACTTACGAACTTGATGCAACCAAAGCCAATGAGAGCCTTGAAGCATTCAAGAAGCTTTCCGAAGAGATCAGCCGACAAATAAAAGATCGGCAATTCTGGATTTCGATGACTGGATTGAATGAGCCTCTTACGGCATTAGAAATGCGACTGCAAGACCTTAATCAGGCGCTTGAAAAAATGCCTATGACATTAAGCACGGGGTTCGATCAAAAAAATGCTACAAGACTTGAAATAGAACAAATAAACCAACAAATATGGCAAGCTTTCAGCGGGCGTGTCAGCGATTGGCTTAATTTCACTTCGTCTAACCCACTTTCGATGTTGGCACCTGGGAAAGAATATGTCTTCGGAAATTATAACGTAGCAGACAGAACAAACGCTTATGTAAAAAATCCTACAATGGGCACTGGCGCTAATGTTACTTTGGCAAACGGCGCAAAAATGTCTGGGTATAATTTTCAAAACTACATGGATACTCAACTGATGATGCAGGGGCTTTCCACCTCAGCAAATATGCAATTTGAGATCAACAAACAGATTGCAGCCGGGAAACTTCAGTCAGAAATAACCATTGCAGGGAAAACCCTTCTGGAAATCATCACTGACCAGATGGGCGAATTTCAAAGCATCATGGATGAAATTGCTTTGCAGATTCAGGATACAAGTATTTCCATGGAGCAGCGCACAACTCTTTTCGGGCAATGGCAAACGGTAAATAACGCATATTGGACAGCCCAACAGAACGCCTTGCAATTGCAGACCGAGCAGATGAACAAGCAGAAAGCCGCTCAGGAAGAAGCAGCAAGGGCTGCAGAACAGGCGGCAGCGGAAGCGGAAAGAGCAGCAACGGTTGCAGCTGAAGAAGCCGCAAGGGTTGCAGAGGCGCAAAGACAATTTGCAATAAGCTTCAGAAGCATGGCTGTATCAATGCAAAATACGATATCTGGTTATTTCAAATCAGGTGTTTTGGGCATTGATGCAT
>JADFZL010000034.1 GCA_015232575.1 Candidatus Rifleibacteriota bacterium | reverse complement strand
TGTGCTCTCCGCAACAAGTTCGACCGGCTCACTCCCCGCGGTCGAGCACTTTGTGCTCTCCGCAACAAGTTCGACCGGCTCACTCCCCGCGGTCGAGCACTTTGTGCTCTCCGCAACAAGTTCGACCAGCTCACTCCCCGCGGTCGAGCACTTTGTGCTCTCCGCAACAAGTTCGACCAGGCTAATCCATTATTATGAGCGATATCTAATTATTATTAGCATTAACCAGAAAAATACAAAATCGTGAGAATTAACTAAAAAAATAGTTAAAACTTAAGATGTAATACACAACTTCTTTTCAGAAGAACTGATATTAGTTAGACCAGGAGAGCTTTGTAAATATATTACCTGACCTGAATCTTCATAACGGCGCAGCTCTGAAAAAAATTCGACCAAAAATATATATAACTGGCAAAGCACATAAAATAATATCCTTTATTTATACCTGGAAAACAGTTAGAAGTAACTATTTTTCAACGGTTTTTATTCAATAAATGAAAAATATTCTTTGTAATGTATCCTGTTTTAGGTAATAAAATTCTTTCATAATCGAACCCAGTTAACAGAGAATATTTGAAATTAAAATTTTGTTCCTAGAAATAATACAAGTTTTTTATTTCAGTCCCTTTTTTCCAGATAAAAATCATAACATAATCAAAAATACCAGTAATAAAGGTTATTCTATGATTAATTAATACTCATATTAAAGAATAATAAAGTCTTTCCAGTTTTTTATAAAAACGCATTGAAATCCTATTGGTATTCCAACGAAAAGCACTGAAAATATGCCTGTTTATATCGCAAACAACAAAAATTTATCAATGAGCTTTGATATGAACGAAAATAGTCACTTATTTGAATAATGTTCATTTCAAAATGAAAATTCATGTTAGAGTCTTTTGAGAATGCAGAAAAGTTTATATTATCAGGAAAATTGCATTAACAGGAGCGTAATTTGCCTTATAAATCAACGAAAATTCTTGTGGTGTCGTCATCTCTATCAACGAGAAAGACGATACGCAGTGAGCTTGAACTTGGAAATTATACTGTGTTTGAAGCAATTAATGGTTTATCAGCACTTATGAAAGTTCCCAAACTTATGCCTGATCTCATCACTCTTGATGTGGATATGCCTGATATGAACGGTTTTGATATATGCAAAAAGCTTTATGATAAAAATTCCCCTCATTATGCAATAAAAAGCAATGGAGAGAAAATTTCAGTAATTTTTGTAACTTCAAAGGACACTTTAAATGACAGAAGACTTGGATTCCATCTTGGAGCAACGGATTTTATCAGCAAACCATTTAAAGAAGGCGAACTTCTGGCTGCTGTTAATAAAATTCTGATTCCAGATGAAAGATTTAAGGAATTATCGGCAATAGCAATAGATGATAATCAGATCGACCGCTCTATCATTGTATCAATATTAAAAAGGGAAGGGCTTGCTGTCATTGAGGCTTCAGATGGAGCTTCCGCCTATGATATCATTACTAATCGTCCTGATGAAATAGATATAGTTATTACCAACTTTATGGTACAAAAAATGGACAGCGATAAGTTGTGCGAAAAAATCAGGAAAGATCTCAAACTGGCAGATATTCCCGTAATTGTACTGGCAAATGTTGATGACAATTTCATGTTTCTGAGCCTGTTTAAATCCGGAGCAACTGATTATATATTAAAACCCTTCATCAAGGAAGAGTTCCTTGCACGCATTACTGTGCATCTTGAAAGAGTACTTCTGACAAAAAAACTTAAGGAAGATATTAAAAATCGTAAACTGATAGAGTCAGTGCTGCGCCTCAATGAAGCTCGTTTGAAGTCTCTTTACGAATTAAGTCAGATTAAAATAGATGGTACAAGGGATATGGTCGAATATGCCCTGAAAAAAGTTATTGAACTTACGGGCAGCAAAGTTGGCTATTTCCACTTTTTCAACCAGAAAAAGTCTATGCTGACACTTTACACATGGTCAAAAGAAATGTTTAACGAATGTAAACTTTCTCAGGACAGTCAATATTCTCTTGAATCAGCAGGAGTCTGGTCTGATTGCATTTATCTGAGAAAGCCTGTGATTCATAACGATTTTCGGAACCTTCCTGAAAACCGGCTTCCTGATGGCCACATCCCATTATTCCGACACATGAGCGTTCCAGTGTTAGATAAAGATGAAATCGTCGCTGTATGCGGAGTTGAAAACAAAAATGAGCCTTATGATGATAACGATACACTTCAATTACAATTGTACATGGATGGTCTCTGGAAGATTATCATCCGGAATCAACAGGAAAGTGATCATAAAGCAGCAAAAGAGGCGGCTGAATCAGCAAATTTTTCCAAAAGCGCTTTTCTGGCAAACATGAGTCATGAAATCAGAACGCCACTGAATGCAATCATTGGCTTTTCACAACTTATGAAACGTGATCCGCTGCTAACCGTCTCGCAAAAAGAGTATAATTTTTTTATCATTCGCGCCAGTGAACACCTGCTATCTTTAATCAATGACATTCTCGAATTATCAAAAATTGAAGCAGGTCGAATTGTTTTAAATCCAACAAATGTAGACCTCCACTCAATGTTTCAGGATATTCAGATCATTTTCAAAGAACGTGCTCAGTCAAAACACCTTCAGTTCATCTTTGAAACCCAGGGCGATCTCCCGCGCTATGTGATAATTGACGAAGGTAAACTTAGGCAGGTTTTCATCAATCTGATTGGAAATGCAGTGAAGTTTACTGAAGAAGGCGGAGTTACCGTGCGTGTCCGCATTGATAAAGAGAATGTGGAAAAAAATCGCATGGTTGTCGAAATTGAGGACACCGGTCCGGGAATTCCAGAACAGGAAATGAGTAAACTCTTTAAAGCTTTTGAACAAACCAGCATTGGAATTAAAACCGGAACCGGAACAGGACTTGGTCTTGTACTTAGTCGAAAGTTCATCCATCTGATGGGTGGCGATATCAGCGCAAAAAGTGAAATCGGCAAAGGATCGCTGTTTTTATTCCACGTGGACATAAAAGAAGGAAACAGCGAGGCAATTGAGGAAAAACCTGCAAAGCGGGTAATCGGAATTGAAAAAGGTCACGAACCTTATCGCATATTAGTTGTTGACGACAAGGAAGAGAATTTGAAAGTAGTTGTAGTACTTCTTAGAATGGTTGGATTTGAAACCAATGAAGCGGTTAATGGTAAAGAAGCTATCGTCAAATTTGAAGCATGGAAGCCGCATCTTATCCTGATGGATATGCGAATGCCTGTCATGGACGGCTACGAAGCAACACGATGTATTCAAGCTCTTGAAAACGGAAAAAAAACTCCAATTGTTGCAATAACTGCAAGCCCATTTGAGGACGAACGCAGCAAAATAGAACTGCTCAGCATGCAGGGTTATATTCGCAAACCGTTTCGGGAATGTGAATTGTTTCAGGAAATAGGAAAAATTCTTGGAGTTAAATACATTTATGATGATGAAGAGATTTTACCCGCTGTTTTGCCGGAAACTCTGAATAGATATCCATCAGAAAATGATTCTACGATAAAATTACCGGATAATTTACTGTTGCAGATGCAGGATGCTGTTTCCAGTGCGAATTTAGACAACCTTCTTGAACTAATCGCAAGCATAAGTCCAGAGAATTCAGAATTATCAAAACAACTCACGATACTCGCTCAGAACTACGACTATGAGGCTCTGAACAGAATGTTAGAAAAATTGGTGAAAAATAATGAAAATTCCTGACATTTTCGATCAATATGTACCCAATGTTCTTATTGTTGACGACACACCCGCAAATCTTAAAGTCCTGTGTGAAATGCTTAAGGGAAGGGGTTTTAAGGTGAGACCTGTTCCAAGTGGAAAACTTGCATTGCAGGCCGCTGAAAAAGAAATACCTGATATAATTTTGCTGGACATTATGATGCCGGAAATGGATGGCTACGAAGTTTGCCGGAAATTAAAAGAAAACAGTAAATTGAAAGATGTTCCGATCATTTTTATCAGCGCTTTAAATGATACCAAAGATATTGTTAAAGCATTGACTGCCGGTGGCGTGGATTACATAACGAAGCCCTTTCAATTTGAAGAAGTAAATGCCCGTTCCAACACGCATCTTAAAGTTCATCACCTCCAGCGTGAACTTGAAAAACATAACTTTCACCTTGAGGAACTTGTCAAAGAGCAGGTTAAAGAAATTTCAAGCTCTCAGATGGCAACTATTTTTGCTCTGGCGAAACTCGCAGAATACAGGGATGACGATACAGGTACTCATCTGATAAGAGTTCGGAAATATTGTAAGATGCTTGCAATTAGATTAAGTGAATCTGCTCTTCAGAAGCAGATTGATTTGTCATTCATTGAAAACCTTTCTAATACAAGTCCTTTACACGATATTGGGAAGGTTGGAATACCAGATATTGTACTTCTAAAACCCGGTAAGGTAACACCTGCAGAATTTGAAATTATTAAAAAGCACACAATAATCGGCTCAAACACAATGGAAGAAGTATTAAAAACATATACCAGAAACACCTTTATTCACATGGGAATTTCCATCGCAAGGTCACACCATGAAAAGTGGAATGGAAGCGGATACCCCGACGGACTTTCCAGAGAAGGAATTCCGCTTTGCGCAAGAATTGTTGCTGTAGCAGATGTTTATGATGCATTAAGAACAAAAAGAGTTTACAAACCAGCCTTTTCTCATGAAAAAGCACGCGAAATAATAATCAGCGACAGCGAAAAACATTTTGATCCACTTGTCGTTAAAGCATTTATTGAAATCGAAAACGACTTCATCGCTGCTGTTGAAGTGTGAAAGTTTGATGAAAGTCATCTATTCGCAGCAGTTTCGGCAATAAAAGGCAGGTTTTTATTCGGCGAAAGGATTCGTATCTGAAGATTTCACTTCAACCGGTGTGGTGAAGCGCATTTCATATTCGATGCCTGGTTCAGGTGGTCTGTCGCTGAAATGCTTTCTTCCTTGTGCATCTTTCCAGACATACACACTTTTACCGGGGACAACTTTTGGTGAAGGTACAGGAGGCGGTTTTTGCACCTCTGATGGCTCTGGTTTCTTTACCGTAACATCCGGTGATTTGCTCTTTCTTAAAGGATCTTTCCTTTTTGCAAGGTATCCTTCTACTCCCGGAGATGAACCAAGAATTGTTCTGATTTCGCTATTCAATAGACGCCCCGATGTGTGTCTGTCCAGTATTTCCGCAATAACGGCAGCATGAACGGGAAAATCAGCCACTAATTTCTTCAGGAAGCTCATCATAGTTGTATTTGAAGAATTGTGTCTGGTGAAACTCTGCATTATCAGGCCAATGCCGTTTGGCAATTCTTTTGAAATATCAGCCAGAATAAGTGCATTGACGCCTTCAACCTGCAACAGCTGTGTCGGATCTTCCATATCATTCACTGTAACTCTTTTGTATTTTCCCTTGTCCTCTTCTTTCCAGAGTTCATTAATTACGCCTTTATAATAAGAAATTTTATCGGGAAAAAAGTGAATCGTAATAAAATTTGCAAATCCTTCTGTAAATGCACTTCTGGGTTGGATTATTTCGTTTGCATAATGGTCTTCATCAGGACCGTAACCGCCGCTTTCGCGTCTGGTCATATCAATACCATGCCCGAATTCATGGGCAAAAGCCTTTTTCATATTTTCACCAGTAGAGCTTCCCCCACCTATGTACGGTACTGAACTGATATTCATGGTTGAATGAATTTGTTTGGCGTTAGATGAATCTTTTATAATTGAGGGCCAGAATGTCTCTTTTACATCAGGATACTTGCGAATGTCTTCAAATCCGGTTATGTCACTGAGTACAAGATTAATTTTGACATCTACTGAAGAAAAATAAGTACTGAAGTTTGAATACTCCGGACTTCTGGAAAAACGGTATGTTTCAAGAAGCCCACGCTGACCATCTGTTAATTTACTCTCAGAATCAGACCCCATCAACTGAATGAGATGGTTCTCATCCTTTATCTGAACTTTTTTTAGAATATACGCGTTTTTTCCATCATCTGCGTACTTCAAAACTTCGCCTGGTCCTACTTTTTTCATTAGTACTTCTTCCGGGCCAAATTCTTTTATACACTGATAAAACGATGAAGCCAGAAAATCTGATGCACCAGCCATGGAAGGCACGAACAGAGGAATGAACATCAATAAGGAAATGATAAAACACCTGGAACCACATACTTTTTTCATTTCATTCTCCCTTGTACAATTCATGGCTAAGTACGCAAAATTTTAAATAAGGAGTCAAATTTGCACGTTAACTTTTGGTTAGACTGTCATCTCGAACGAATGTGAGAGATCCCATAAATGCAAGATTTCTCCCTTCGGTCGAAATGACATTGCATAATTACCCCTTTATTATGATTTGCTGTACTAAGATAGTACTCATTATCTTTTGTTTAATCCAGAAAAATTCTTACTGCATCAGTATATGGCTCTGATTTTTTTCGGTTTTCTTCAATTATTTTCTGCAGACGCTCTCTTTCAATTGTGTTCGGATATGATGCTGGATTCAAAGATGCAGAAAACAATGCATCAAAATCTGGAATATAAGATACTCTCATTTTTATCCATGAACCAAGCTCACTGCGAGCTGTTGCCGAAGCATTCCGGACTTGATTTTTCACTATTTCAATATTCAGAGAGTGTTTTGATTTTTCGGCCAGAAACTCAAGTTTCTGTGAAGGAGTGACAGCTTTTATATCAGGTGACGAGTCAATAAATATTTCCAGTGACTTCAGATTTCCAAAACGGCTTTCAATTGTACCAACACAAATATTGTCGTTCGGGCTCTTTTCTATTGTAAGTAGAATACTTGCCGGAAGAATGTATACATTTTGATCAGAAAAAACAGTTCCTGCTGAAAGCGTCAGAGCGAAAAGCAATACAGCAAAACAGCAGTTAATATTACTGAATAGTTTCATAAACAATCTGACCGCCTCCATAGCGCTATCATTAACCTTCATTATAACAGCCAAAATTTTTAGTGTCAAATTTCGATTGAACTCGCAAAGGCAAATTCATAACAAAAATTAATGTGCTTTTGTATGGCAAAAAGTAGTTGCTTTTGATAGAATCACTTAATTATTTACATCTGAACTACCAATAAAATTTCTGTTTATGTTTTTCCAGGGGGAAACCAGATCATGCAACAATTGGATTTTGTGAAATACAAAAGCATTAAATCAGCAGTTCTCAGCTTCTTATGCCTGTGTTGCTTTCAGATGGCATTTCCGGTATGGAGTCAGGATGATGCTCCATCAGACGCAAATGCCAGTCCAGTTGAACAGAATGCCGGAGGAGAAGGCAATTACGGAAATGATTCCGTTAATAGCGGCTATGACAGCAGCTCAGGTGGAGGTTCTGATACTGGCACCTACGACAACAGCTCCAGCGGAGGTTCTGATACCGGCACCTACGACAGCAGCTCCAGCGGAGGTTCTGATACGGGCACTTATGACAGCAGCACCAGCGGAGGTTCTGACACCAGTATTTACGATAGCAGCTCCAGCGGAGGCTACGACACCGGCGCTTACGACAGCAGCTACAACGGAAGTTCTGATGCCGGACCTTACGATAGCAGCTCAGGCACTGGGTATGACACCGGCACTTACGACAGCAGCTCGGGCGGAGGCTATGACACCGGTGCTTACGACAGCAGCTCAGACGGTGGATATGACACTGGAGCTTACGACAGCACTTCAGGCGGAAATTCTGAAGCTGGCGGATACGATGGCAGTTCAGATGGATATTACGGTAATGCAGATGGAAATCAACAGAGCCCTGCTGTTGTTGAAAACAAAGTTAAACCCAGACCGTCGATAAAACTTGAGGAAAAGACGATTCGCATCGGTAGAATTCCTTATCGCAGTGTTAAAGAAATGATGGATCAGGCAGTCAGATTATCAAGATTTATCAAGAAAGAATCAGGAGTTAAAGAAGTCAGACTCGTTTCTGCCAAAACTTATTCTAAAGTTCTGGATGCGCTCGTCAGAGATAACATAGACTTCGCATGGATCAGCCCCACTGCATTTGTTTCCAGACAAAAACAGGATAAGCTCATGGCTGTTGCAAAGGCACAATTTGCCTCACAAACATCTTATCGTGGAGTATTTATAACTTATGCCAACAGCAAAGTTTATGGAGTAAATGATGTAAAAGGCAGATCAATTGCTTTTGTTGATCCGAATTCTGCAAGCGGATATATTTATCCTCTTTACGTGCTTAAAAGGCTGGGCATCAACCCTCATAAAGACTGTTCTTCCGTAAAATTTCTGGAAAGTCATGACAAGGTACTTCAAGCTGTTATTGAAAAGAAAATAGACCTCGGAGTGTGCCTGGAACAAGCTTTAAAAACTAAACAGAAAGCAATACAGGAAGAAAAAATTGTCATTTTAGGGAAAACAGATGAAGTTCCTTCAGATGTAATTGTCTGCCGCCAGGATTGTCCGGAAAATCTCAGAGAAAAATTCCTTGAAGCTCTTCTGAAAATTAATACTATGCAAACAAGCCTTGCTTCAGGAACTTTAGAAGTATTCCCTTTTCCAACGTTTCTTAAAGCAAGCGATGAAGATTATGAATTTGTAAAAACAGTTGTAAAAGCTGTTTCATCTGTTGCAGTTACAGAAAAGTAATATCTGCTCGCCGGTACGTGTCTCGTATGAAAAACAGTTATTTAATCATTATTCAGAGGCCATTTTATGAAAAAAATTGTTCAAATAATCTCCCTGAGCGTTTTTTGTTTTTTTTCCTTTTCTTCAATTGTACTTGCTGAGTTTCCTGTTACTGAAAAACTAATCAGTGAAGCTTTTGTTCAGCAAAAAGGCACTTGTGTGTTCATAGACTGCAGCACTGGAAAGAAAATCATTTTCAACCCGGAAGCAGCCTCAATACCTCTTCCGCCATGTTCAACATTCAAAATTTGGAATGCTCTTCTCGGGTTTGAATCCGGAATAATTTCTTCACCAGATGAGCTTTTCTGGAAATGGGATGGACAAACCTATTCAATTAGTGACTGGAACAAGGATCTTACTCTGAAAGAAGCATTCAAAGCCTCTTGTGTTCCTGCCTTTAAAAACCTCGCCCGGAATATCGGTTCGGACAAAATGAAGAAATGGCTTGAGAAAATTCATTATGGCGACAGAGATATTTCATCAGGAATCGACAACTTCTGGCTTCCAACAGTCTGGAAGAAATCGATTCTTATTTCAGCACTAGAGCAGGCAGAGCTAATAACCAAACTGGTCACCGGCAAAATTCCATGTTCAGAAAAGTCTGGAAATCTGTTGAAAGAGATAATGCTTGTAAAATGTACAGATAGAGGTACCTTTTACGGCAAAACTGGTACAGCATCTGAATTTAATGGCAGAGGCGGGTACAATCTCGGATGGTTTGTCGGATATGTGAAAACGAACAACAACACCTATTCTTTCGCCTGTCTCATCAAAGGTGAAAACCTGATGGGAAAAGACGCCCGTGATATTGTCGAAAAAATCCTGGCGAAAGCTGAGCTGCTATAACTATTCCCCTTCGCAAATGTCCTTGAAAATTTGCATTATAAACAAACCTGAATCTGTTCACTCTAAAGTACAGCAAATTTTATTTTTCTATTATGTCATTTCGACCGAAGGGAAAAATCTCGCATATATAAGATCTCTCACATTTGCTCAAGATGACCCCTTACTTAAGGTTTTGCATACTAAGTCTTTCCTTTTTCTATCTATAATCTTGAGTTTATAAAAATCCCAATTAATAATTGTTCAATTTTTCAACAATTTTTCTTGCGGTCATGAATAATATCAGTTAATATAATCTTCATTAATTGAAAGGTTCGGTTACATGAAAGAGTTTCAGGAACTGTTAAAATCAAACGATGAAAATGAACGGAAACAGGCTTTGTCGATTCTTTTCAAGAATCCGACGCCGGAAAATGTTGCAACAATCAGCCGTATAGCCGAAAATGATCCGAATGTTGATATTCGCTTTCTTGCCAAAAGAGCATTTAATCTTCTGAAGGAAAAGCAAGGCTCGGTAGAAAACAAAGACATTATTAACAAGACCAGCCTGGACAAAATTCGGGAATATCTTTCAGGTCCGGAAAAGGGAAAACTTTCCGTTATTCAGCACATCATCAACAATGGAATAAAACAGGCTCACCCGCTCCTGATCGAACAACTTGAAAAAGAAACCGACACAGCAGTAATTGCATCCCTTATAGTTGCAATAGGAAAGACTGGCGATATTACAAGCTTTCGATATCTGAAAAACTATCTGCAAAGTGAAAATCCCAGAATTCGCGCCAATGCCGTTGAAGCGGCGGGTCTTCTTGGCACAACCGAAGCATATCCTCAGATTCTCAAGCTTCTGGAAGACCCTGATAACCGCGTTCGGGCAAATTCCATAATGGTAATAAAAAACCTAGGCCTGGTTAACACAATTAAAGTGATTAAAGACATGGCCGAATCAGATTCGATTGGAATGAAGGCGTCTGCCGCCTTCACGCTTCGCTTTTTTCCTGCTGCGGAAAATATCGAAATTCTTGAAAAACTGCTTGAATCAGACGATCTTAATGTTAAAAATGGCGCACTAAGCACACTTCAGATTTTTAAAGAAAAGGGAATCACTGAAGCAGAAGCATTACTCACAAAACTTGGCTCAAATGCTCAGATTCAAAGTGAAACTCTTAATACTTTCGAAAAAGTACTCGACGATTCTGTTGAAGACTCCAAAACGAAACAACAACAAAAATCAACACCTGAACCGCTGAAAACAGTTCCACCAAAATCTTTGCCAGATTCTCAGAAAACTTCGGCGATTACCAGTGAATCTGAAAAACCAGAAGAGAACCTGATAGCATTACCGGAAAAGTATATCGGCTCTTCTGGCCGCGGGGCTCTTGCTGAACATCTGAAACCTTTCGCAACTCAGACTCCACAACAGCCTGGAATAGAAAACAGCCTGGACCAAATTCTTGTCTGGGGAAGAACCATCAGAGCTTCTGATATTCATCTTTCCCCGGGAAAACCGATATTGTACCGCCAGTTCGGATTGCTTAAAGCAGCCACAACCGAACCTTTTACTCACGAGAAGATTCTTCAACTCATTGGGAAAAGCGGTATTGACATGGAAAAAGTCAGGGAATTCAACAAGCACGGAGACCTTGAAGTTGTTGTTGTTATTAAAGGTGCCGGACGCTTCAGAGTTACTTTAATGAAACATCTTTCCGGAATCAACATTACAGCGAGAATTATTCCATGGGTCATACAGACCTTCGATGAAACCGGCATGCCTCAATCATGCAAAGGTCTTATTAAATGGGCACAGGGTCTTGTCCTGATAACTGGTCCGTCGGGAAGCGGAAAAACCAGCACTCTTGCCACCCTGGTGGAAATGATTAATCAGACGCGAAAAGACCACATAATCACAATTGAAAGACCTGTGGAAATTGTATATGAACCATCGAACTGCCAGATTTCTCAGCGTGAAATCGGCTGCCATACCGCATCACAGCATTCAGCACTGAAAGGTGCTCTCCGCGAAGACCCTGACATTATTGTCGTCAGCGAACTTCGCGATCTTGACACTATCCAGCTTGCTATCTCAGCGGCTGAAACAGGTCATCTGGTCTTTGGGACAATGAATACCGTCAGCGCTGCTAGAACTGTGAGTCGAATAACCGATTCATTCGCACCCGAAGAACAGTCAATGCTTCAAAATATGCTTTCAGAATCACTCAGAGGCATAATCTGCCAGCAACTCATACCAAGAAAAGACGGAACAGGCGTCGTTCCTGCTTACGAGGTTATGATAGTCACTACTGCCGTTTCAAACATGATAAGAAAAGAAGGAATACATCAGCTCGCATCGGTTATGACACTTGGCAAATCATCGGGAATGGTTACCATGGACCAGTCTCTCAGAATGCTTGCCGAATCAGGCGTTATCAGCGGAGAAGAGGCCTATCTCAGGGCAGATTCCAAACGTGAATTCATGAAATTCCTTCCAAAGGAAGGTCTATAAAAATGGCTGAAATTGATCAATATTTTGTTGAAATGATTTCCAGGGGCGGCTCAGATATGCATCTGAAGCAGGGTCAGAAACCCAAAATCAGATGTCATGGCGAAATTCTGGAACTTGAAGGAAAAGCAGTTTTATCAAACGAATATATTGAAAAAATTCTTTCTGAAATCTGCCCGCCCGATTCATGGAGCAGATTCAAAAAAGCAGGTGATGTCGATTTTGCCTACGCAATGGGAAACCAGGCACGCTTCAGAGCAAACTATTATCGACACTTTGACGGAGCAGGTGCCGTTTTCAGGGTAATTCCGACCAAAATTCTGTCTCTTGATGAATTAAAAACACCGGAAGTTCTGAAAAGTTTCGCAAAACTCAAGTCAGGGCTGGTTCTTGTAACCGGTCCGACTGGCAGCGGCAAATCCACAACTCTTGCAGCAATAATTAACCACATCAACGAAACAACAAGCCGAAAAATAGTTACTATTGAAGAACCACTCGAATTCGTTCATCCAAACAAAAGCTCGCTGATAATTCACCGCGAAGTCGGCACCCACACCGAATCCTTTTCAAACGGCCTTTCCGCTGCAATGAAAAGCGATGCCAACGTTATTCTTGTCGGCGAAATGCGTGACCGTGAAACAATTGAACTGGCTTGTTCCGCAGCTGAAATGGGTATTCTTGTATTTGGAACCCTTCACACGAACAGTGCAGCAAAAACCATCGACCGAATAGTTGACGTTTTCCCGCAAAAAAAGAAAAATCAGATACGTTCGGTTCTTGCAAACTCCCTTCAGGGAGTCGTTTCCCAGCAACTTCTTCGAACCACAGATGAAAAAGGAAGAGTAGCAGCATTTGAAATTCTTCTATACGCATCTTCTCTGCCCGGAATTATAAGAGCGGGCGAAAGTGTGAAACTCAACGGACTCATACAAACTGCCAAAAAAGAAGGTATGATCACCATGGATGATTATCTTGTCAACCTGGTAAAAGATGGCAGTATCACCGAAGAAACAGCTATGCTCAAAGCTCTTGAAAAAAAACGTTTTGAAGAACTTATTAATGACAGGGAACGCAGAAAGAAGATGGAAGCAGAACGACGTGAAGCCCAGGAAATGGGTGGCGGAATGCTTCTCCCACGCAAAAAGACCTGATCTGGGTACTAACGCTTTTTGATACTAATAGTTCTATCAATAAGAAAAAGGGTTCATCAACAAATTTACTTTTAATTTGTTATAATTTCGACCAAAGGGAGAAATCTCTTAGTTTTTTACGTCGAGGCTGTAAATGGTTTTAAATGACCTTTCCGAGCTCTCTCCCTTCGGTCGGGTTGACAACGAATAAAGCATTTCCGCATCAAAAGACGATTCCACTCCCTGATCTTCAAAAACGTTACACAAATTATACAACTCATAAGCAAATGTTGAATACAATATGAGCTGTGTGCTCGTATATCAAGAAAAACCAGCAACAAATTTGGCTGTTTCCACAATTATCTGCAAATATGTTGTAAACTGGGTTTGCTGTACTTAAGTACACAAAAACTCAAATCAGGGAGCAAATTTGCGTGTTAACTTTGGGATAAGTTGTCATCTCGAACGAATGCAAGATCTCCTTATATGCAAGATTTCTCCCTTGGGTAGAAATGACTCCTTTATTAAGGTTTGCTTATACTAATGTTGTGGAATTTATTTGCTGGAGGTTACAAGTGATTTCTGTTTCAAGATTGATTCTGCCCTTTTTTGTTTTCTGTTTGACAATCTCGGGTGCTCTTTGCGCTGAAGAAAAAATGATTAACATCAAAGTTGCACAGTATAAAACTTCCTTCGAATTTATCTGTCCGGCTGGCGGAACATGGGCAACCGGTGGTACAACAGGCACACTTTCAGCAAGGGACACTGCTGTAGTCGTCGGAACGCTTCAGACTTCTGCAGTAAAACAATTTCACGTAATGGTTGCTTCGGTACCACTGAATGATTCTGAAAAACTTAACCAGACAATTGCAAAATGGGAAGCTGCCGGCTGGCAGGTTCACACTCTGATAGTTGGAATTAATGACCATTACGACAGCCGTGTTGCACTAATCGGAGTCGGAATTTTTGGCGATGCAGCTTCTGCACAGCCAACAATTGATGCTATAGCTGCAAGTGGCAATTCCAGCTGGATTTTTGAAGAAATCATATCACGCTCACAGGGTTCTATAAAATTATCAGTCAACGGACAAGTTCAAGCAGTCGGAGAGGAACTTACAATAACTCCCAAAAACACAACTCTTCTGAAAAAAGTTGAATATGGAATGGGTTATCCATGGCATGGATTTGCTGACAGAAATTACCGGGGAAACATTACATGCCAATGGGGCGCCCAGGATGCAATGGACTGCATTCTGAACACAAGTCTCGAAACCGTTCTAGCCGGTGTTGTTCCTTCAGAAATATCAGCCAATGCAGTAACTGGAGCGCTTCAGGCGCAGGCAGTAGCTGCACGAGGCGAAATTCTTTCAAAAATTGGCCGCAGACACATTAACGAAGGATTCGATACATGCTCTGAACAGCATTGCCAGGTATTTTCAGGTGAAACTGCCGATGCACTTGCAGTCGCACAAAAAATTGCCCCCACAGCCGGTTATGTTCTTACCGAAAACTCGGGCGCAATTCTGGATGCCGTGTATTCATCAAATTGCGGCGGTCACAGTGAAGCAAACCACTTTGTCTGGACCACACAGCCAAATCCGATTCTTTCAGGAGTCTGGGATTCACCTTCAGAAATTAATCTTGACCTGTCCGAAGAAGAACAGGTCGGCGTACACATAAAAAGTTCTCCAGCATGTTTCTGCAATGATCCGAACGTAGAAGGCGGCGATAAATTCAGATGGAAAAAAAGTGTTCCTGCGGCTGATTGGAAATCAATTCAAAACAGCATTGGCGTTGGAAGAATAAATAAAATTACGGATATTGCACGCGGATATTCGGGACGGATTTACCGCATGACATTCATTGGCGAATCTGGTAATAAAACCATTATGAAAGAACTTAACATACGTAAATTATTTGGTGGATTACGCAGTTCTTGCTTCGTTGCTGATTATAAAGCAGATGCAAACGGTTTTATCGTTAGCGCTGAGATATCGGGTGCGGGTTTTGGCCATGGCGTTGGAATGTGCCAGACAGGCGCGCAAAGCATGGCGAGACGGGGATATTCATTTTCGCAGATATTGATTCATTATTTTCCGGGCAGTGTATTGAAAAAATTGTATTGAAAATATATATTAAATATTGGGTATATAAAACGTTGTATTTAAAACATTGAGAGTGGGCAATGCCCACTCTCTACGCAATTGGAACCGTTCTGCGCTATTGGAAACGTGCCGCCCCCGTTAGGAAAATTGGGCGCATCGTGCAAATTTGGTCGTTTTGTTTATTTGCGTTGCATGCTTTTGTCGATGACCCTGATGTCCATGGTTGTGGGGACTACGATTAATCCGAATTTCAGGGTGCGGAAGTTGTGATTTGCTGTGGCGTTTGCTGCAAGCGGATTACTGTATGAACGGGCGGTGTCTTCGACTCTTGCAGTGACCTGATAAACACCGGGGTCGCGGAATATTGTACGGAAAGAAGACAAGTCGCCTGTTGGAATACTGATATCGCTTGAATCTGCCTTGTAATACATACTTGTTGTATGAGGACCGGTAACTCTGAACTGCGGTGCTGTACCAGGTCTATTTTGAGGTACAGAGTCGCTGACGTCTGATGCAATTCCGATATTATCAGAATATTTCAGATTGAAAATTATTTCGACACCATCTTCCAGTTCAAATGGGTGAATTCCGGCAGCGGCACTCAAACCGCTCAAATCGGCCAATGGCGGAACAGGCAGCCCTGCAAATGTGTTTGCAGAAACATTAAAACAGCTTGTCGGGAAGAATCCGCTTGAATTCGGCTGCCAATCCTGAACATCAGGTAATATATTGTAATCTGGCCCAATAAGAGACAGATTTTTTCCGGCTGGTTCGTTCCCGACAAAGCCTGAATTTGTAACATCGAAAGGTATCATTTCAGCTGTCTCTCTCTTCATATCTCTGATAACAAGCCACAAAGCAGGCTTGTGCTGATCAATTATATCAAGTCTTCCAAGATATGTTGTTGATGGAACTGAATGTCCGCAGGCATCTGTTGCATCAAAGATCATTGCATAGCCTTCATGATTCGAACTGACGCAACCGCCTCCTGAACCGTAACCGACAGAATTATTTGCAAAATTCAGCGGAAGCTTTTTCGGATGATTGACATCAGATTCAGCAACCAGATTATCCGAAAAATCCTTTATAGATGAAACAGAAATAGAATATTTCATCTCTGAATATGTCGAACCAGCAGGGACAGTAAGCCTTTCACGCCTGATTCCAAAAAATCCATCAGTAGTTGTATCAGCAACTCCATCAAGACCTGGCGATGAATACCAGAGCAGTTGCTTCAAAGCCCTTGCAGAAATTGTTCCATAGCCAGTATTGGCTGCAACAAGCGCTTTCAATGAAGCAATTGTTGTAGAACCTGAAAGCAGCGTTGCAAGAGATGCAACAGGCATTCTATCTTTTCCAGCGCCTCTTTCGTAAAAGAAAGTTGCCATCTGCAAGTTTGGAGAATGTGAAGATATCCCCGGAACATCACATGTAGTAATGTAGTTTGCAAATGGATTATTATCTCTCACAAGAACCTCTATCAAACCTGGATTGCCAATGGAAGCGTCGTCAAGAGCAAGCCCTGATTTTCCTTTCAGCATTGCCTGATCGTTCAACCCGGGAAGTGCGCCTGCGTTTACAGAGATTATCTCCGGAGGTGTCTTATCTCGAACCAGGACATCAACTTCGCCCTTGTATTTGACATACATCGGTCCCCTGGTAACTACTCCAAGCGGGTTTCCTTCGCTGTCGTAATCCATGTAATCATATTCAAATTCTCTATATGCATTGCAGAGAATTTTTCCGAAAACCGGTTCGGTTGGAATATTCAGAGCGAACTGAACGTTCGTAACTCCCGGATCAGCAGTACTGAGACTTGGCAGAGTTGACGGATAAAGATTATTACCGGGAAGAGTGAGATTGAGTGTCCAGGTATAATACGCCGGTCCAGTCCATCTTACATCTCCAATTTTGTTAGAATCAGTAACGGTTGGAAGAGTAAACATCAGACTTTCATCTTCAAGCTTCCATTTGAGCTGAGATCCCTCATTAACAACATGGTAATTTCTGGTAACAGGTGAACCGTAAGAACTTGGTGCCTTATAAGAACCAGGATCAGTAGCCAGCTTTGACATAATACGGGTTGTTGTAACGTTTGGTTCAGGATTGGACTGAAGATTAATTTTTAATATTTGTACAACAGCACCAGACGGAATATACTCAAGACCGGGATAATTGCCGGCATTAACAGCCGCCGGAGTAGGTGCAGGCTGTGCTACGTCAAAGTTTCCTGTGCCAGGAGTAAGACAGGCACCTTTGTTTGTAATTGTTGATCCGTAAGGCAGAGTGTTATAGTTGTACCATCTGTATTTTGCTCTGCACATAATCTGGTAAACACCAGCCTTGAAATAATGCGAAATGGTTGGTGAATCAGTAAAAGCTGGCGTAGAAAGTGTTCCAGATTTCTTTACAAGCTTGGCAGGACTTTCAACGTTTCCATAGGCATCCTGGATCTGATAGATTGCCCATTCATACTGTACATGGTCTGATCTTTCTGAACTTGCGCTGGATCCAGATTTAGAAACGGTGGAAACAAAACCTCCGAGAAAGCCGTTTCCGTTTGTGTCAACAATATTTGTCGGATTCAACGGATCGTAATATCTTTTATTCCGGTCGTCGCTTTCCCACTGCGGATTATTTTCAACCTTGAACTCGTAGAGGCCCTGTGGTGTTTCAGTTGTCAGCCAGGTGTTTCCTGTAAGCGGTCCAACAATGTCAATATTTCCTTTCGAACCGTTGATATCATGAACTTTTGGAGGTGTAGCCACGTTGATTACACCAATCTGAACTCTTGTCGGAATAGCAACTGAAGGAGTCGGATCTTTTTTGGGAAGACTGTCTATCCATGTCCATTCCAATTTACTTGCATACGTGGAATAATTTGAAGCTGTTATTACATTGTAACTCTGACCTGTACTTGGAAGAGTAAGCGGTACCCGGAAATACTGTTCCCATTTATCGTTTCCAAGGTTAACACCACCGATATGTGTTTCATTAAGAGAACCCAAGCCCAGACGAAAAACGCTTTTCTTGACTTTTTGATTAAATACGACTCTTCCGACCGCACGATTCATATCCGTTGAAACAGATGTCCATTCTACTGTAGCGGCATCTGCAGGGGTAAATCCTGAAGCACTTGCCGGGAAATATCCAGTTTTTCCGAAAAACATGTTTCCGAATCCATCTGCCTTGATATCATCAATTCCCAATCCAAGGTTAACTCCTCTGAAGTAAGTGACTGATCCCTCGGTGCCGTCAGCATTATCTTTCTTGTTGAACTGATAAGCCATACCATTTGAAGAGTTGTAGGCATAAACATTTCCGCCCTGAAGGCTCCACTGATCGGAAACAGCAACCGCGGTGACATTGAAGCCAGCCGGAATAGTTGCACCCTGCGATATAAGCCATTCTTTTATTACCTGAGAACCGAGAACGTAGACAAAATCATTGCCGGTGTCTCTCAGAGATACTCCAACCCACTTTGTTGTAAGATCATTAACTTTTGTTGGCGGAATAATATTACCAGTATATGCGGCGTTATTAAGAGTTACTTTACCATCTGAAATGGAAGATTGGGTTCTTGTGTAGCAATAGACTCTTCCCATTGAGGAAATTGCAAGAGAAACATACTGCGGATCAGCATCAACAGTCAACTGGCTCTGATTCGTTCCGCACGGATCAATGCAGGAACCAAGTATTGCCCGGTCAATTCTCTTTTCATAAGATTCTGCACGCTTTCCCTGATTTATTGGTGTATTACCGACTACAGCGGGGTACCACTCGCGAAGGTTGTAATTGTGTGCTTTTCCTTCAACTCTGTCACGATAACATTTTCCGGGACGACCATGAGTGTCATTGTCAATAGACTGATACCACTGACCATTTGGAATAGAACCCCAATTCCCATTAAGAGTAACGTAGTTTATTGTAAAAGCACCGTTACCACCGCCGCTTCCGGTTGTATACATAGCCCACCCTTGTTCACCCCATTTCCCGCGGTGATCATAGTGATATCCCTGCAGTACAGCAGAAGCCGGATTCTTCATCTGAACACTGATATTTCCGCCGAGAAGGCTGTAACCGCCCTCAATGTCTTCAGTGAAAGTAAAAATATGTCGATCCAGGTTTACAGAAATTCCATAAGAAGAACCCGGATCATAAAGCGGTGTATCTTCGCTCGTTGTTATTCCTGCTTCTCCAGAAGGATTATTCAGCCTGTAAACTCCTTTTTTCGCACCATCTCCAATTAAAACGTACACTTCTCCATTACGTTCATACAACGGATCAAGTGCTGATGCTGCAGTGGAAAAAATCACCACAGCAGCACAAATAGAAAGGATTCGTATGATACTCCAGCTCTTCATAATGTACCTCCTGATCACATTTGAGACGCAAGCTTTACAACTTTCGCCGCGAGATCATCCTTTATTCCGTTGCTCTTAAGTATCCGGGTTAGTGCAAGGGCAGTATAATCTTCTCCACCAGCCAGAATCATTCTTCCGCGATAAGTACTGACAATATTACGCATTGCAGGCATTACAGACAGACATTTTTCAAAATTTCCACGAAAAGCAGTTTCAATTCCTGTCATAAGTTTTTCCTTATGCCCATCTGGTCCGTCAAGCAGCTTGGATGACGGCGCCAATTCAGTTTTCCAGAGGTTTTCCAGCAGACAGGCAGTATCGACATCATAGCCTTCAACAGGCGGCATTCTGATGTTTTCTGTGCTCTGAATATTCTGAAGCGATGCTGAAAAGATGTAAGAACGATCAATGATTGCCACGCCACCTCTTTCACGGGATATCTCACTTAATACCTTGTCTATTTCTTCGAAAATGGAGCTGAGTACAAGTCTGCTTTTTTCCTTTGAAAGATAAATTGGATCTAGGGAAGATTCAACAAGCGCATCAACTACCTTCTGACTTTCAAGCAGCTGATAATCAAGTTCTACACGTTTCTTTTTCATGCTTTCCTGAATCTGCGCAGTATTTTTTCCTTCTTTCATCATAAGATTTATTGTCTTTCTGGAAGAATCTTCAAAATTGGTCATCTCTTTCAGAAGTCTGTTTCTATCGCGCTCAACCGCATCAAGTTTTGGTTTAAACTCTGCTTTTTTCGTAAGTACCTTTTTATTAAGAGAGTCCATCTGTGACTTTTCCCAGGGATTAATATTCGCGTGAAAAAACCTTCCGGAGTTGAAATCATATCTTGCCATTTTGGGATGAAACGCCGCCAAAATGGAATAATCGGCAACTCCAAAACCGGCCCCAGCTGCAAAAGAACAATCGACTGAAGAAAAAACAAAAAACAAACCAATCATCAGCGCTTCCACCATTATATTTTTTCGAATAGTATTTCTCATTTTGTTCCCCTTTTAAACAACGATACACAGCATCAACCCAACTTAACTGATAAACTAAATGAAACTGATTTTTAACCACGGAATACACGGAATAACACGGATTTTTAGACGGGAAAAATAAAATCATTTTGCATAATCATTTAACATACTCACACTACCGAATCTTATAATCCAAATCTTTCATTATTCTGAATCTTTTAATCTTGAATCTTGTAATCAAAATCTTGAATCTTGAATCTTGAAATCTGCGTAATCTGCGTAATCTGCGGACAAAAAATCTTTTCTTTATCTTTTCTTTTCTTTTCGTTTCTTTAATAACGAAAAAATCACTGTGAAAAATTCATATTTCTAAGTGCCTGGTTACGCAAATCAGCGACCCCTGATATAAAAGGAGAATGAAATTTTTCAGGAAATTCCTTTTCAAGAAAATACCTGAAATTTCTCAGCCAGAATTTTAAATAATTTGTGTCGCCCTTATTCGACCAGACCATGTAATGATAATTTGTAAAAAGAACCCTCCTGTCTGGAATTCTGGATATAGACATATCAGAAAATGCACTCAAATCAAAAACCGGTATTCCGCCAGATTTCTGAGATACTACTCCGGCAACATCACGTATATCGGCACAAATCTTTTTTACAGTTTGTACAAAACTCTCATCGCTGGTTTTTGAATCAGTTAAATAATTCTGATTAGAAGATGCTGATTCAGCTGCTTTTTTCAGATATGAAAGCTTTGCCAGAATCTCATTTTTCACCACCCAGTGTTTTTCCAGATTCTCCTTTATCTCTTTTTTAGAGTTTCCGGGCTGACTTTTTATTTTTTCGTCCTCTGCTTTGAGTTCCTGCTTGAGTTTCTGAATTTTGAGGAAATATTCTTTAAATGCAGCATCTCTGTCGGGAGAACATTCAGTTGAAGTCTCAGAAAAACGCTTTGTTGAAGGGTCATAATTTTTTACAAGCGGATGCCCAACCAGCAGAAGTCGTGAATCTATATAAGCAGCATAAATTTGCTGATTATCTGCCGCTTCAAGCGATAAAGAAAAAGACAGAAGAAACAACAGAATTAAGAAATAACAATGAAAACAATCAGAAGGCCTGTATGGCTGTCCATTCCTGAATCTTGGCATCGCTGTCCTCCGTAAAAGTCGTTTCTGTCGGATTACCACTTTTAAAACGCTGCATCTGGATTCTTGTCTGAATAATAAACCTGTTCTTGCCATCAATATTTCTTGTTTTCTGCATGAAAGAAATGTTCCTGACATCTTCGATGATTTCCCTGTCAAAAATGTTATCCGTGCCAGGCTCCCAGTCTCCACCGGCAGCAACTGTGCTTCCATTTGGAAGAAAGTTCGTAATACTTGTCGGTTTTGCATCTGGTACAGATGTGAATATTCCCGGAGATCCCGTCCTGATATATCTTATTTTGTTTTTGCTGGCCCAGAGGGATACCCCGATCCATTTACCGGATGTCTGGACATTGTTATTGAGAATATTTGCTATACAAAGTGGTTTCGAGACAGTCAGAAATACAAGCGGAGTCCAGCCTGCACTGTCTAAATTCTTTTTCTTGAATGTTGAAGCTTCAACGTCAGAAAAAGCATCAACATTTAGATAAATCGGAGTAGATGCAGTCGGGAAATTTGCACTGGCAGTAGCAAGTTCAAATGGGTTGTTGGCTTTTTCAAAATCCTCTCTCAACTGTGAAAGAAACAGCTGAGCCTTTTTCTGGGCATTTACTTTCCATGTTCCTATCAGAAAGCTCTCAGTTCCGGATCTATAAATAGCAAGCACTCCAAGCATAAGCGCTGAAAGAATTCCAAAACCCATCATCAGCTCCATTACAGTAAAACCAGATTTTTTTGCAGATGATCTCCCTGAGTGTAAAAAATTCCTTACACTGAACACAACGCTTGAGAATAATAGCTTTCCTGACATCAGTTACTCCTTCGACGCGTTGCGTACAACGTCTGCTTAATTTCATGCCTCAAGCCATCCTTTTCAACAACCGTTGTAATTAAAATTGCATCATTTTCATATTTTTTTCTGGTCATCAGAGTGAATGAGGTAGTATATGAAGCATTACGAGAGCTGTCAGAAGGAAAATTCGGATCGGGCAATTGCCCCCTCAGGAAACTTCCTGCCTGAGATTTTTCGAGAAAAACATTCAAAGGATCGGCATCTCTAGCTGCAACTGGTGCAAGCAGCGCTTTTTCATAGGCATAATAGAAATCAGAAGGAAGCTCTTTGTACTTTAGAAGTGCTATATTTGAAAGTCCTTCAGCCAGAACCTCAATTTGAGCACGTAGTGACTGATTTGGATTAACTGCTTTGTGGCTGGAAACGTTATTCAGATATGCTAAACCAAAAAGCAGCAATCCGGTGGAAAACACCAGTACAAATATAATTGCTACGCCTCTCCGATTCATAATTAATCCTTCAGTTGTGCAAGATAAGTCTGCATTTTCAGATTTCTGGAAGCGCCCTCAGGCTCCATCCAGGAAATTTCGCCGACAATCTGTTTCACCTTGTACTTATTCTTGCTGCTTGCATTTGCACTGTTGAAGTTCAGAGTTTCAGCCGGCCCGAAATTCCACGTTGCCGGATCATCCAGAACAAAATTTGCGTTATCTACCCGAATCGGGCGATAATTAAAGGTTGCGGAAATTTCAGTAACACTTAACCTCAGGTTAAAATTGTATCCGGCTGAAGCGACAAGTCCAAGAGGAATAACAGAACCTCCGGTATCAATTGGCGACGTATGATTTCCCGTAGTGATTCTGTCATAATCTGCTGCAAGTACTTGAGAAAGTGTTCCCTGAAGAAGCTGAATGGAGGCAAGGTTCCTGAAATCTTTGGAAGAATGACGAAAACCATATCCGATAATCGAAGCAATAGGAACCATTGCTCCTGCCATAATTATTATTGCCAGGAGAATCTCAATATATGAAAGCGCTCTCGAACAAGACCTTTTCATATAAATACGCCTCTTTTAGAGAGGGGGCACGCGCCCCCTCTCGCCGGTCGAACAAGTTCGACCAGCTCACTCCCCGCGGTCGAGCACTTTGTGCTCTCCTTGGACGCTACACTTGCGACAGGCACGGGCACGCGCCCCCTCTCGCCGGTCGAACAAGTTCGACCAGCTCACTCCCCGCGGTCGAGCACTTTGTGCTCTCCTTGGACGCTACACTTGCGACAGGCACGGGCACGCGCCCCCTCTCGCCGGTCGAACAAGTTCGACCAGCTCACTCCCCGCGGTCGAGCACTTTGTGCTCTCCTTGGACGCTACACTTGCGACAGGGTTCAATGTAATACTACTTATTGTAAGCAAATTTTATTCCAAACAGGACCATGCGCAATCAAGAGAGTTTTCCCGGAATGCATGCGGGAAATGTAAAAAAAAGATGCCACTGCCGTAAAAAAAAATATACAATGGAAACCTTCATATTCCCTGTCGTATTTAGCTCAACAAAACAGGGAATATGAAACTGATTTCAGTGATTTTCAATAGTCATAATACCTTGAGCTACATCGTAGTACATGCCGATTATTTTGATTTTTCCTGATTTGTATTTTTCTTCAATTGCAGAACTGCTTTCAATCAACTTCATTATTTGATATTTCATGTTTTGCTTTGACGCAACAGTAACTTTATCCTGAATCTGAGCCTGATTTTTAATAATATCTTTGATTCCAGGCTCAATTTTATGAACCAGATAAGTAATGTTTCCCTCACGCAATTTGCTTAAAGCAGCACTTACTGCCCCGCATTTTGAATGGCCAAGTACTACTACAAGTCTTGTTCCAAGATGCTCGACAGCATACTCAACACTTCCAACACTGTATGGCTCTGACACATTGCCTGCAACACGAACGATAAATAACTCTCCAATGTTTGCGTCGAAAATAAGTTCTGGCGGAACCCTTGAATCAGAACATGTAACAATCGCAGCAAACGGGCTCTGAGAATTAGCGGTTTCAGATATTGCCTTCTTCAGGTCCTTTTGAGATGCAGTGTCTGTCTGAAATCTTCTGTAACCTGCAAGAAGTTTTTCAAGAGATTCTTCAGGAGAAAGACCTGAAACTTCATGCGAGGAAGAAGATGCTCCATGAGTTGCAGCATGAGAACCACCGTGAGCCGCAGTGGTTGCCGTCTTATGAGATGATTCGTGACTTGCCGCATTTGATGCGGCATGAGATGTATCATGAGTTGCAGCATGAGTTTGATTGTTCTTTGCTGACTCCAGAGAGAATGCATTGTTCACCGGCGAAAAAAACATCGTCACAAATAAAGCCAAAGCAATACTTTCCAATTTTCCTGAAGATTTCACCATTTCTTTGCTCCTTTTTAGAGAGGGGGCACGCGCCCCCTCTCGCCGGTCGAACAAGTTCGACCGTCTCACTCCCCGCGGTCGAGCACTATGTGCTCTCCGCAGCCGCTACACTGCATTACGCTTGTGAGATAGCTTCGACCGTCTCACTACCCGCGGTCGAGCACTTTGTGCTCTCCGCAGCCGCTACACTGCATTACGCTTGTGAGATAGCTTCGACCGTCTCACCCCCCGCGGTCGAGCACTTTGTGCTCTCCGCAGCCGCTACACTGCATTACGCTTGTGAGATAGCTTCGACCGTCTCACTACCCGCGGTCGAGCACTTTGTGCTCTCCGCAGCCGCTACACTGCATTACGCTTGTGAGATAGCTTCGACCGTCTCACTACCCGCGGTCGAGCACTTTGTGCTCTCCGCAGCCGCTACACTGCATTACGCTTGTGAGATAGCTTCGACCGTCTCACCCCCCCGCGGTCGAGCACTTTGTGCTCTCCGCCGCGCTACACTGCATTACGCTTGTGAGGTAGCTTCGACCGTCTCACTACCCGCGGTCGAGCACTTTGTGCTCTCCGCAGCCGCTACACTGCATTACG
>JADFZL010000033.1 GCA_015232575.1 Candidatus Rifleibacteriota bacterium | reverse complement strand
ATCTACTCCAGAAGAGAAAAAAGCTTTACTTCCACAGTATGTTGTCAGAGAAAAACTGTTGTCAGTATAAAACTCAAGTTCTCAAAAAATAGAGCGCCAGAACAAAAAACTGGCGCTCTATTTTTTTACTATCATATTCTGAAACAAATAAATAGCAGGGGCTCTTTTGACGCTTACATTGATTTTACATGCAAAGATACCACTTATGGCATATACGGCTCAGTGAAAATCGGACCATGGTCGTTCACTTCAATCTACAACTTTACTGATGGATTTAGTTTTATTGCTGATAGAACAGTTATGGGTGTAGTAATCGGTGGAAATGTTACGGAATTGGATCCATCAGTTTGCAGTGGAGTTTCAGTGTCTGGTGGTGAAGGTGTATATTTAAATACCAAAGGAAAAGCATGTCTTTATCCTGTAAGCGGAAAGGCTAATTTCAGTGGTATGGTTGGTGGAGGCTTAGGGGTTGGAGATGATGTGGTGAGTGGAGCAGTAGTCGCAGGATTAAGCACTTCAAAAGATTGTTATTCAAATTCAATGCTTAAATAATCTGAAATATATATGTTGTAGCCAAAAGTTTGCAATGGTACATGGGCTTTATAGTATTCAGATGCGCTTTGTTCTATTTCGGCTTTTCCGACAGCCAACACTGAGCTTATCGGCGCGGCTCCGCGCCCGTTGCAGCGATTTGTTGTTAAAACCCTGGTTTGAAAACAAAAGCCACAATAAACATCCCATCCCTCGAACGCGCCACCAAAGCCCTTCGTTCCAAAACTAATTTTTCCGATGAACCGCTTATCCCTTGCCATCAATTCACATCCTATTCATTGATAGTGAGTTTGGCGGCGGCCAACTGCTCAGACTCGTCCTTCCCACAAATTTTTTCTTTTTTTCGCCCCTCCATGGTTGTCTTCTGTCCGCGTCATGCTTTGGGTTCGCAAGTTATCGCAAACATCATCGAATCCAGTATTTTCCCGTTTTTGATAACGTTGTTTTTCTGGCGGCCTTCAAACACAAATCCGGCTTTTTCAAGAACTCTGCAGGAGGCGGGATTTGAAGAATACGGCTCTGCGGAAATTCTCAATAGACCAAGACTTTCGAACCCATAGTTAACAATGGCCCGCACGGCCTCCGGAACGATTCCCATCCCCCAGAATGGTTCTCCAAGCCAATATCCAAGCTCGGCGGTCAGCCTGTGGACATCGGTTTTTACCATTAACCCGATGCCGCCAATCACTTCCCGGTCATTCGCAATGGCCAGAAGCGTGGGGGGAGTTTTTGACATGGCAATGGAAATGAATTCCAAGGCATTTTCCCGGGTATAGGGGTACGGAAATCCGTCCCGCAGATTGCCTGCAATTTTGGGATTATTTGCGTATTTTGTAAGACTTTCGCCATCCGCCAAAGCATAGCCTCTCAAACAACCAAAAGTAGTCTTGATCACAAGGAACCTCCCTTTTATATCTTCATTCCGGCCTACTCGCCGGTCTCCTGCAAAATCAGGTTTAGCTGTCTTGTTAGCCATGTCCAACCGATCATCCACAATCTTGCTCCTGTCCAAATTGTCCGATTTTTAAACACCTCAAAAGTCTTGTTCCGCCCAAAATCTGGGGGCCAACGTGCGGTTCACCTGCGAAGTCGGGTGCAACCGTCTTGTTGGCGGTCCTTTTGATAAGAATCTCAACCATTCTATTTTAAAACGTCACTATCCATGAGATTTGATTAATATCCTTAGTCGAATATTAATCCGAAATAAATTGTACAAGACAAATGCTTCTGTCCAAGAAAAAAATCCAGTCAACCGAAGAAAAAAGCAGCCTTGGAAAATATCCACAATAAATATAAAGCTTTCAGTTTTCGATGCAATCAAAAAACTCATCCAAAGCTCAGCACACCAACCCAACTCTTATCACAAAAACCTGCTCTTGCAATCTTTACGGTCTTAAAACAATGACTAATCCAGACTCTTAAAATTAAGTAAGACAGCAAAATCAATATTCATTACACAGTTTCATTATATTGGTGTTTCATCTTCTTCATTATTCAGACGATTTAGCCAATATCCTGGACGGCGATGCGAATGAGCTATGGCTATGATCCGGACATGTTTTTCTTTTATTTGATAGACCACACTATATGGGAAACGTTGAGTCAAACAGCGACGTGTTCTTCTCGACAATTTACCCCAAGCGTTTGGATACTGAATTATTCGGCCTATGGTTGCATAAACTTCTTCTAAAAACTCATAACCCAAGCCTAGTTGGGAACCCTCATAGTAATCAACCGCTTGATTCAAATCCAAACGAGCCGAGGGGTGAAATGAAAAGTTCACTTTTTCAATTTTCTCCTGATTTCTGTGAATACCTGTTCTCCTGGGATTGCTTTAACAAGCCCCGAATCAAGTTCGTCAATCCGGCGTTCTGCCTCCTCAGCCCAAGCCCGATCAATTTCATCTTTGGTTGGAGAATTTAAGCTCTTGAGCAATCTATCCACCAAATAAATCCGGTCTTCGCATGTGAGGGAAAGTATTTGTTCCTCTAGTTTTGCTGTTGCAGTCCCCATAAAAACACCTCCTCTTTACTTCTTGATTATACATCGCGTCTATCTGATTGGGCAAGCATCACCGTAGCAATATGCACTTACGAATAAACTCTGCAAGGAATTCCATACAGCAGTGCAAATTACCAGGCTTCTGACGGCTAATCAATTCATTTTAATCCTGGGCTTCCAAAATATGCTCAATATACATACTGTTCTTCATTTAGAACTACTGAGCATATCACTTCATCAGGCCCATCTGAAAAATAAACGACCCTTTGCTTATTTTCAGAACAAATGCTCCACATAAACAATATTGGAAAAACGTGCTTTTCCGCTTTTATAACAGCATTATTCAACTCCGATTCCTCATCTGGGATAACAGGTAAAAGCTTCTCCCATACTCCGTTCGGACTCTGAAAAATGGCCTTATAAAATTGAGGCCCTGCTTTACGAAAAAGTCTTTGAAGAACTTCATTTTGGGAAATTATTTTTTGTTCTTCTTCAGCCCTTTCTCGGGGGGGTGCGATTTCCTCCAAGAAAAGAACCTTTTCGTTGTACATTACCCTACGAAAGCACTCTAGATGAGAAAAAAGAGTTTGCTCTCTTTGCTCAGATGAATCCTTGTCAAAATTAGATATTAAGATGATCCCGCAGGGATCCTCTTTTTGTGAACCACTAGAAATGCATTGCCCACAAATCGTACACTGAAAGCCACTTGATTCTTCCATACACCCCCATACACCTATTGATTTGCTTTTTATCTGCTTATTTTGCTCAAAGAGTCAAATTCATATTATAAATCTTAGTCATATTAAGGCAAAAAAGTAAAACTTAAAACTTTTCGCTCAAAATGCTTCGGGGCGACTTTATACCGGCTCTCCTATCATGGCCGGTATTAAGGGCTTTCTCCAATCTTCCAGATGCAGATCCCCTAATCGTTTTAGAATGTCTCCCGGTTCAATTGAGAACTCGTTTTTCCATACCGTACATTGCCCATCCTCAATTAAACCGGTTACAAACCCAAAATTGAAAAGGGCTTGGCTAAAGCGATATCCAGGATTCTTTTCCATGTAGTCTGTAAGTGCTGATAGAAGCCTCTTGTTATCTTCTGTGCGTTTTTTTGTAAAGGTTTCTTCATCAAATTTAGTCATTGTAATTCTTTCTCCTTAATTTTCATAACCTGGTAAATCCGGCAGATAAACGAAAAAGTACCCGGCGCTGCGCAGCTTTATAGCACAGCGTCCGTGTTGACTGCCGGGTTGGGCTCTGCTGCGGATCTGATGACAACCAGATGTTTCGCACCGAATGAACGAGAGAGAGTTTGCGTTTCCTCCGGCTGAAGCAGTCCCAATAGTTCACGCGCTAGGCCTGATGGCCTAGCGGTTTCCTGCGCACGCAGAATTTAAACCTAAGGTTGGCTGCAAGCCAGTTCCGCGCAGGTAAATTCTGTGGGATCGAAGTGTGCATTGGTGTCCCGATTTCCAAACGGTATAGGCTTCTTGCAAAGAACGTGTTCCCGCATGCAGCCAAGCATTCTGGATGCCCTGCGTTATGGACAAGCATGCACGGTCCTACTGCCAGCTTGCCGTATCTTTGAGAATAGATTGCAGACGGCGACATAGTTCCAAATACTGCGCTTCGAAATACTTTGGGTCCCCTTGTTTCAGGGCCTGCCCCAATCAAAATTCAAATTGGCAATTCCTTGATTCGCACTTTTTAAAATCTTATACCTTTCCTCTTTGTCGGTCTCGAACAACCTTTTCGCCGCTCCAAGAATTCCAGCCTACCACAAATCCGCCTCCGACCATGGAAGACAACGTTATTATACCGACCCGTATATCTTCCTACTTTACTAGTTTCACGAACGAAAAGAGCTTCAATTCATAGCTTTTCAAAACAAGTATATTCAACTTTACTTCAGTTTATTGATTATGCTAGCAGAAAAATTTATACTTGTAAAGAAAATATAAAAGTGAGATAATGCTGTATATCCTGAAAAACGGAAAGCTATACACATGGAGATTTCGTGCGGAAAATTGAAGAAGAATTGCGGAAAAACTACAGTTTGTTGATGCAACAAAGATTCGTTTCAGAAACAGAACAGTGTCATTATCTGAAATGGTTATCTTATTATCTTGATTTTTGCTTTAAATACAGCTTTTCCAAAGACGATAATAAGAGCTTGAAACCTTTTATAGAGAAACTGAAACAAAAAAAACAATCCCAAGCTCAACAAGATCAGGCTAAAAATGCTGTTGAATTATTTTACAATACGGCTCTTTCCGAGAAAGGCCATAAAATACAGGCCTCAAAAAGCATTCCTACGTCGAATTTTAAAGGAAATGCTAAAAGCGAAAAGCAAAAAAATGCCCCAAATGGTTTTGAACAAGATTCAAATAGTTCAGAATACCCGCTAGAGCTTCTTTCCAAGATTAACCAGAAAGGAGAAGAAGCAGTCACGAAACAGGATATAACGAAGATAGGTTTCAATGAAACATCTGCAACATCGCACACCGGCACTTCGTGGGTAAGCATTTTCACACGAATAAACGATGAAGTTAAGCTTCGCCATTATTCACAAAAAACCCTGAAAGTTTATCGCCTCTGGGTACAAAAATTTCAGTCATTTACCCTCAGCAAGTCGCCAAGCTCCCTGTCAACTGTTGACGTAAAGGAATTCCTTACTTTTTTGGCGGTAAAAAAAGGAGTCGCCGCATCGACCCAAAACCAAGCATTTAACGCGCTTCTATTTCTTTTTCGAAATGTCCTAGGCAAAGATTTTGGAAAGGTTGATGGTGTCGTTCGAGCAAAACGCAGTCTTTATATCCCGATTGTTTTGTCGCGAGAAGAGATTGAGGCAATCTTTTCCCATCTTGAACCTCCCTGTCGATTGGTCGCCAAATTTCTCTACGGTTGCGGGCTCAGACTCTTCGAATGTCTGCAACTTCGACTGCAGGAACTTAATTTCACTGCTGGCGTGTTGACCGTTCATGACGGAAAGGGAAAGAAAGATAGAACAGTGCCAATACCTGAGTCCATAGTTTCCGAAATAAAAACACATATTAAAAGTCTTAAAGAACTACATCAGCAAGATCTTCGATTCAATTACTCAGGTGTTTTTCTGGTCAGTAACCTGGAGAAAAAATATCCCAAAGCGGCTAAAGAATTTCCGTGGCAATGGCTTTTTCCGGCGGCCAATCTTACCCAAATTCCCGCAACAAAGGAGTGGCGACGATATCATCTTCATGAAACCATCAAACAAAAAGCAATAAAAAGAGCCGTAGACAATGCTGGAATTTGCAAACGGGCATCGCACATACTTTTCGCCATAGTTTTGCAAGCCACCTTCTGAAAGCCAACTATGACATTCGCACAATTCAGGAGCTGCTTGGTCACAGTGATGTAAAGACAACTATGATATATACCCATACCGTTAAAAGCGTTAAAAAAAAAGAACCCAAAAGCCCACTTGATTTCTGATTCGACAGTCACCTTTCAGTTGAAATAGTCGGCGGTTCGACTATCAGCGAGAAGATTATTTGTGCTTTTTTGGGCCTCAAAAGAAAATTGATTGTCACAAAACACCCTTGTAATTATGGATAAGAAACTATATAATAACCTTGTAATTATGGAATATTTTCTTTTAGGAGAATAATCATGCAACGGTCGTCTCTGTGGCGGAGCATTGATACAATGCTTGATAATTGGTATGAAACAAAGCCAGAACAACGCAAACCGCTGGTATTACGAGGTGCTCGACAAGTAGGGAAAACCCACTCCATCAGGGCGTTAGCCGAGCGCAGGAAGGTTCCCCTCGTAGAGATTAATTTTGAGCGCAAACCCAATTTTAAATTGGCGTTTGCCGAGGAGTTGTCTCCTGGTACTATTTTGTTGCATCTAGAGGTTTTGGTTCGCGCCGAAATTCCGGCTGGTCGCTGCATTCTCTTTTTCGATGAGATTCAGGCTTGTCCGGCCGCCATTCAATCTCTACGTTTTTTTTTAGAGGACCTGCCGGAGCTCCATGTGGTAGCTGCCGGAAGCTTGTTGGAATTCGTCCTTGACAATACACCCTTTCCGGTTGGACGTGTCAACTATGCCTGGATGTTCCCCATGACCTTCCGCGAATTCCTTCATGCGCAGGGCCATGTTCGACTTTCCAAACTTCTTCCAGAGTTTCCAACAAACAAGGGGGCTGTTCCTACATCGGCAACAGTAGAGCTTGCCCACTGCCTCCGCGAATACTTTTTAGTGGGCGGGATGCCCGAGGCGGTCGCAAGTTTCATCCAGTTCCGATCATTTGAAAAGGTATTCCGCATACACGAAGAGCTTTCCACAAGCTACCTTGATGACATTCGCAAGTTTTCCAGAGGCGATGCTCAACTTGAAAATACGCGCCAAGTGCTCGCTTCGGTGTTTGGATTCGTAGGGAAGCAAGTGAACTATACTCTGATAGGGCACGGCGACGAAATCAAACGCACCAAGAGGAGCCTTGATCTTCTTTGCCAGGCCATGCTGATTCACAAGATACGCCCGGCGGCGCCCCCTGAATTGCCCCTGGGCGCGAACGCCGTTGATAAACATTTCAAACTCCTTTTTCTGGACATTGGGCTCGGCCAACATCTTGCAGGAGTCAATCCCTCCGAGATCATGAATTCATCCAACCTGAACAAAACGTTTGATGGTCGCCTTGCAGAGCAGTTCGTCGGCCAGGAATTGCTCGCAGAATCACTCCTGGGAAGTGAAGGAAGAAATCTTTACTATTGGGCACGTGAGGCAAAAAGCTCCACTGCCGAAGTCGATTACCTTATAGCGCGTCAGGGTAAGGTTTTGCCTCTGGAAGTCAAGGCCGGAAAATCAGGGAGTCTCAAAAGTTTGCATCGATACCTGCAAGATTATGGCGGTGAAGGAGTCGTTCTTCAAGATATTCATGTGGTCGGACAACAATCCTTCATATCATTCTGGCCGCTTTATACGAGGCTATAAAAACTCAAGACATCAAACACTGTTCGCTTTCCACAACATTCGATTGCGAAGTGCAACGCGCGGTTCACCTGCGAGCGAAGCGAGTCAGGTGCAACCGTCTTGTTGGCAGGACTTTTGATAAGATTCCCAAGCATTTTATTTTAAAAGCCGCTATCCATGGTTTGAAAACATCCGTCACGGAAAATATCCCGTCCCCATGATCACGCATCCAAGCCGCTTTCTCTTAAACAAACTTCCTCAAACTTCGCTACCCTTTATCCGCTGCGGAAAACCGTCACCCTCTGCCGAAGGCACTATCCCAAGAACATACTACAAAATAACCTCCGCTACCGATCCTCCGCTTCGAGAAACCATCTTCCGCTTGCCCAAGCCGCTATTCATATTCGAAAACAAATCATCATTGAAGCCCGCTGCCTTGACATCCTTTCGAACGGTAATTATCCACTCGCTGGAACCACAATCCCAGACCTCAGACAAGCCCACGACCCGCTGGATGCGCCAACGCATCACCGCGGCATCAACGCGAACACACCCCAACCCAGGTATTCGCGCGTGTAAGTGGCGTAGCGCTCGGGTTCCGAGTTCAGTTTGGCTCGAACATCTTTCGCGAACTCGTCATCAGGATTGGCTTCAAGCCATCGGCGCATGGTAAGCCATTTGGTCGCCTCGTATCTATCCCAGCCGTCTTGATCAGCCAGAACCATTTCAACGACGTCGCAGCCATGGTGGCCGAAAGACGCGAGAAGTTCTGGAAGCATGAGAAAATCGGGGATTGAGTTGGCAAGACACCCCTTGGCAACATCTTCCGTCGGCGGTAACTGCCGCCAGTAGGGCTCGCCGATGAGGATGATCCCTCCGGTGCGCAGGCTCCGCGCCAGAAGCTCGATAGTACCGACGACTCCCCCGGCGATCCAAGTGGCACCCACACAGGCTGCCACGCTCACCTTCTCGTCAGAGACATAGCCGGAAGCATCGCCATGGATGAACTTGACTTGATCGGCGACGCCGAGTTCTACAGCACGGAGTTTCGCTTGATCGGTGAACAACTGACTCATGTCGATACCGGTGCCGATGACGCCGTGATCGCGTGCCCAGGTGCACAGCATCTCCCCCGAACCGCTGCCGAGGTCGAGCACTCGGGCCCCCGATCCCATACGCAGCGCCGCGCCGAGAGTGGCGAGCTTTTCGGGTGTGAGCGGGTTGTGGATGCGGTGAGCACTTTCAGTGATGTTGAATATCCGTGGGATGTCCATTGTGAATAATCTCCTTTCGGGTGTGAATAGATTCGTTCAGGGCCTAATCATTGAGCTCATCGGCGCGGCTTGTCCGCTACCGTTTCAGCGATTTGTTGTCGTAATCGCTCGATTGAAAACAGCTGCCGCAGAAAATATCCCATCCCTCGAACGTTGATCAGCCGACGAGCATAGCCGGCTCTTATTTCGCTCGAATGGCATTTTATGCGCTTTTTTCATCTACTTCAGAAAGTGACAAAATCGAATTCTTCATTGCTTTGTTAATCTCAAAATACTTTTCTAGGAATTTCAAAATCGCTTTTGCTGACTCACAGGACTTGTTGTAACCTTGCATAAAATCAGGCAAAAACCCGCCCACTGTTTTATGTCTCATTTCAAACCGCCTATCATTGGAGAAGCTGTCTCTATGCTTATTATCTCCAATTTCAATGAATTCCGTTAACTCCAGTATCTTATCAACGGCATGGTACTGAATCATTCTGGAGCCTGCCAATTTCTCTCCCCTCTTATACCTGCAGAGCCCGACATAAATATTTGTTAGAACCTCACCAATTAACCATTCTTTTGAAGGTTTCTGGTCAATATTACTCTTTCTTGGTTTACAGATATTTTCATCAAATCCTTCACTTTTCCAAATTATTCTTCCTTCTGAAAAGGGAATATTCAAAAGCTCACTCACTTCAAATATTGCGAATTCACAAAATACAGCATCATCAAATAGTAGTTTGAACCCATCCACGGTGTTTTGATAGCAAAACACTATTGGCTTTATGGAATTCAGCCACTCAAGGCTATTTAAAAAGTGCCTTTTTTCATTCTGCTTAGTGATTACAAAAAAATCAAGATCCGAATATTCATCCAGTCGTTCAACCTCTTTTCCAATTGAACCCAATGCTAATAATGCCAATGCCTTATTGGATTGCCGCAGAATCTCGCCAATTTCGTATATCCTGTTTTTTAGTAATTCAACTTTTCTCATTTTTTTGCGTGCTCCAAAACATCCGCCGCTGAGAATATCCCATCCATTGATAGCAAATTCTCTCCGATTGTGCAACCATCCCGTCAAAGAACCGACCATCGCCTGATAGTGCATCCAAGGATCTTTTCACAAACATTTCATCATCCACTACTCTTTATCCGTTTCGAAATACCGTTATCCCTTGTCGAAGCCTCTATCCATATTTTAAACAAATCTCAAAAATGCTCCGCTATTCATCATCCGCTACGAGCTACCATCCTCCATCGCCGAAGGCACTACCCCCCAACCAAAGAACGAGCTTGCCATCCGGCATGGCGCGGGTCGGTCAACAAGTTATTATACCGACCCGTATATATTCCTACTTCGCTGGTTTCGTGAATTAAAAGAGCTTCAATTCACAGCTTCTCAAAACAAGTATATTCAGCTTGACTTCATTATATTGGGGTTATGCAAGCAAAAAAAAATATACTTGTAAAGGAAATATAAAAGTGAGATAATGCTGTATATCCATGAAAAATGGGAAGCTATACACATAGAGGTTGTATGCTGAAAATTGAAGAAGAATTGCACAAAAACTACAATTTGTCGATGAAACAAAGATTCGTTCCAAACACAGAGCAGTGCCATTATCTGAAATGGTTGTCTTATTACCTTGATTTTTGCTTTAAATACAGCTTTTCCAGGGAAGATAATAAGAGCTTAAAACCTTTTATTGAGAAACTGAAACAAAAAAAGCAATCCCAAGTTCAACAAGATCAGGCTAAAAATGCTGTTGAATTATTTTACAGTATGCTTCTTTCTGAGAAAAGCCATAAAATACAAGCTTCAAAAAGTATTCCTGCGTTGGATTTTAAAGGAAATACTAAAAGCGGAAGACCAAAGAATCTCTCAAATGGCTTTAAACAAGAACCAAATAGTACTGAATACGCAACAGAGCTTCTTCTCAGGATTGACCAGAAAGTCCAAGAAGCAATCACGAAACAGGATATTACGAAGATAAGTTCCAATGAAATATCTTCAACATCGCAAACCGGCGCTTCGTGGGTAAGCATATTCACACGAATAAACGATGAAGTAAAGCTTCGCCATTACTCACAAAAAACTCTGAAGGTTTATCGCCTCTGGGTCCAAAAATTCCAGTCATTTACCCACAGCAAGGCGCCAAGTTCCTTGACAACAGTTGATGTAAAGGAATTCCTGACTTTTTTGGCGGTAAAAAAAGGAGTCGCCGCATCGACACAAAATCAAGCATTTAACGCGCTTCTATTTCTTTTCCGAAATGTCTTAGGCAAAGATTTTGGAAAGGTTGATGGTGTCGTTCGAGCAAAACGCAGTCTTTATATTCCTGTTGTTTTGTCACGAGAAGAGATTAATGCTATTTTTTCCCATCTTGAGCCTCCCTGTCGATTGGTCGCCAAGTTTCTCTACGGTTGCGGGCTCAGACTCTTCGAATGTCTGCAACTTCGATTGCAGGATCTTAATTTCACTGCTGGCGTGTTGACCGTTCATGACGGAAAGGGAAAGAAAGATCGAACAGTGCCAATACCTGAGACCATAGTTCCCGAAATCAAAGCTCACATTAAAAGTCTTAAAGAACAGCATCAACAAGATCTTCGATTCAATTACTCATATCCCAAAGCAGCTAAAGAATTTCCGTGGCAATGGCTTTTTCCCGCAGCAAATCTAACCCAAATACCTGAGACAAACGAATGGCGACGATATCATCTTCATGAAACCATCGTACAAAAAGCAATTAAGATAGCGGTAAATAATGCTGGAATTTGCAAACGGGCATCGGCGCATACTTTCAGGCACAGTTTCGCAAGTCACCTTCTGCAAGCCAACTATGACATTCGTACGATTCAGGAACTACTTGGTCACAGCGATGTAAAGACGACTATGATATATACTCATACGGTTAAAAGCATTACAAAAAAAGAAGCCAAAAGTCCGCTGGACTTTGAATAACCTTGCGACATTTCCTGTGTCATTTTGGCGTAAAGTTGTTTTGTCTAACTGAGATAAAATCAGCTCGCGACGTTTTTTCGACATATTGTTGCGACTTTAACACCGTGGCAGGATGTTTCTATTTGTTTGTTACAATGGATTTCGGATTGGCGCATCAGGTTGGGATTTTTTACGAAACGATGGATTGTGAGTTTTCGAAGAAGACGATTGCACCTGACTTCGCAGGTGAGCCGCGCGATATTTGATGAAAGGTTTTCTGATGAACATACTTGTAGTTGATGATAACAGGTCATTGGCAAGAGCTCTGGAACTATTTCTGAAGCAGGAAAACCATGATGTTACCTGTGGCAGCTCTGTTGCTGAGGGCAAGGCTGCGCTTGAAAAACAGATTTTTGATCTTATGATTACTGATTTGAAATTGCCTGATGGAAGTGGAATAGAATTGATTGAGCGGGCTCGCTCACTTGAGAATCCTCCTGAAGTAATTCTCATGACTGCATTTGGAACTGTTGAAACAGCGGTTGAAGCGATGAAACTTGGCGCAATGGATTATCTGACAAAACCAGTTCCGCTTGAAGAATTTGCATTCAAAATCAATAGAATCTCTGTTCTCAGACAGATTTCTCAGAACAATTCCTCACTTCAGAGAGCAAATACAGAATTGCTTGAAAGCAGCGGTCTTGCAGCGCCTTTCGATGATATTGTATGTGTTTCCGGAAAAATGTCAGAAGTGAAGGAATTGATAAGGAAAGCTGCAAATTATCCATCCACTGTTCTATTCACCGGGGAAACTGGTACGGGCAAGGAGATGGCTGCCAGAGCACTTCATGCAATTTCCGGAAGGTCACAGAAACCTTTTGTACGCGTAAATTGTGCATCTATTCCAGATACTTTGTTCGAATCAGAGCTCTTCGGACATGAAAAGGGTGCGTTTACAGACGCACGCGAAAAACGCATCGGAAGATTTGAAGCTGCAAACGGCGGCTCGCTTTTTCTGGACGAAGTTGGAGAAGTGCCAATACACTTACAGGCTAAACTGCTTCGTGCCCTTCAGGAAAAGGAAATTACAAGACTCGGCAGCGGAAAAGCCATCAAAGTTGATGCAAGAATTATCGCTGCAACAAACCGTGATCTCGAAAAAATGGTTCATGACGGGACATTTCGATCTGATCTGCTTTACAGACTTGCAGTAATAAGTGTTCCGATCCCTGCGCTCAGGGAAAGACCTGAAGATATACGCGTTCTGGCAAAACATATAGTAGAAAAATACCGAATAGAATTTGGCAGAACTGAACTTATAATTCCTGAAGAAACATTGAGGTTGTTGTCTTCCTTGAAGTGGCCTGGAAACATAAGAGAGTTGAAAAATTCAATTGAAAGAGCTGTGGTTTTTTCAGAAAAAAATATTCTTACTCCCGAACTTTTTACATTAAATGTTTCATCCCACGACAATTCATCCGATAATAATGTGATACCGTTATCGGGAAAACTCATAGAAAGTCTTGACCGCATTGAAAGAAGAATGATATTGGCGGCTCTTGAAAGAAATGGTGGTGTTAAAGCAAAAGCATCTGAAGAATTGGGAATTTCAAGAACAAATCTGATTTATAGAATGAAACGTCTGGAATTAATAACTGAACAAAAAAACTTCGACATATAACTTACATTATGTCTTTTTATTGTCGATAAAAATCTCTGGAGGATAATATGTCTTCTCAATATTTGCTTTCATATCGGTTCGATGAATTAGTAACTGTTTTTGCAGGTATGGGACTTGAAAAATACCGTGCAAAGCAAGTTTGGGAGTGGATTTTCAAAAAAGGCGTGTTTTCCTTTTCGAAGATGAGCAACCTGCCAGCTAATGTAAGGGATGAACTTTCTGCTAAATTTCCGGCTATTCTGCCGCCAATTGTAAATAAGCAGTATTCTTCTGACAAGACTACAAAGATTTTGTTGTCGCTGCATGATGGGGCAGAAATTGAATCTGTTGCGATTCCATCATCTACAGACTCAATGACATTCTGTGTTTCGAGCCAGGTTGGCTGTCCGGTTTCATGCAGCTTTTGCAGAACCGGAAAAATGCCATTTAAAAGGAATCTTTCCGCTGAAGAAATTGTTGTACAAGTCTTAGCCCTGAAGGAAGCCACAAGGTGTAATCCGGGGAATATAGTTTTAATGGGAATGGGTGAGCCATTTCTCAACCGGGAAAATGTTTTCAGTGCTCTTGATATGCTTACTGACAGCAAAGATCTTGGCCTTGCCAGCAGAAGAATCACGGTCTCCACTGTTGGTATTCCACATGGAATTACACAATTTGCAAAAAGAAGTGGAGAAGTAAATCTTGCTGTTTCTATCCACTCAACAGACAAAACAATTCGTGAAAAACTTATTCCATTTGCTGTGAAATATCCGATTGAAATGATTCGGGAAGCAATTGTCGAATACATTGAACTGACCAACAGGCGTGTTACTTTTGAGTACACGCTCCTTCGGGGAATTAATGATGGATTTGAAGATGCGCTGAATCTTGTAACTTTCTGTGAAGGGCTGCTTTGTCATGTAAATATTGTCAGATTCAATCCATTTCCTGAATGCAGCTATAAGGCTTCCACTCATGAAAGCGAAAGAGAATTCAAAAAGGTACTAAAAAAAGCTGGAGTTCCGGTAACTGTGCGGGCGTCTCATGGCGGAGATATTCTTGCCGCGTGTGGTCAGTTGGGTGCCGAAAAAAAGCCGGAGTAAAAAAATATGGCCAAAAAGGAATCCTGTCTACTCATATTACTGAAAATGACGCTTATGATAACAATGCTTGTAGCATTTGTCATAGCGGGATTTTTCTACGTAAAAGACTTTCTTAATGAGTATTTTAACCGCGGAGAAACAATTGAAGTCCCTGATTTCAGGGGCAAGCATCTAGTTGACGTATTCAAGGAAAAACCACCCGATCTTCTGATCGAGAAGCGTGATGAAAAGTGTGATCCGAGATTTAACAAGGATCACGTCATCGCGCAGTATCCAGAGCCCGGAACCCGTGTAAAACGAAATAAGAAAATTCTTCTTACTATTTCGCTTGGTGGAAAACAGGTAACGGTGCCCGATTTAACAGGAAAATCAACGCGCGAAACAGCTCTTCTTCTTTTGAATGCCCAGTTAAAAGAAGGGAATCGCGCCTATATCTTTTCAGCCAAAACTCCGAAAGACCGTATTATTGCTCAGTCACCACTGCCATTTTCGAATCAGGCAATTAGTCAGGGCGTAGATGTTCTCGTAAGCCTTGGAACTCCTGCTGCGAAGAATTTCCTTCCCAGTCTTATCGGGAAATCACTTGATGAAGCAAAAACAATACTGGCGGATTTTTCTGTAAAAATTGGAAAGCAGCTTTATAAAAAAGACACTGTTTATGAGCCAAATCGTGTTCTATCGACCAAGCCATCTCCCTACGAAATGATTACTGAGGGTGCCACAGTCGATCTTCTGCTGTCCTCGCAAACAAGCCAGAGTTCTGTTGAAGAAATAAGAAAATTCTCTTCTTTTGTTGAAGTTTCTGCTGTAACGCCTCCGGGTGATGCCTTTGTTAAACAGCAGCCGGCTGAGCCTCTGGCAAAGGTTGTCAGTGAGAAGCCGGTCGAAAAAATACAGGAAAAACCTCAGGAAAAAGCGCCTGAAAAGATTGATCCGCCAAAGATAATATTGCCGGAAGAGAAACCTGAAGAGGAGTCTCCGGTAGCTAAACCTGTGTCTGATGGAAATCAGGCAAGTTCTTTCCTGACTTTTACCATGCCCGATGGATTCATGGCAAAAGAAGTAAAATTCCTGCTGGTGAGCCCCACCGGAAGAAAAGAAGTTTATTCAAATACACACAAACCTCTCGACCAGATTAAAGTACAGGTGCCCAAGGTGCCAGATGGAAAAGTCCAGGTTTACATAAACAACATCCTGGTCGAAGAGCTATCGCAGTGATCGACTTAGCTCATATCTTAAGCGTTAACTTGGGAGTAAGTTGTCATCTTGAACGAATGTGAGAGACCTAATATAAATGTCCGATTTCTCTCTTCGGTCGAAATGACAAAATCTGAATAATGATACTTAAGTTAATGCATATAGAGGGCAAGGCGAGGGTCTTAAGCAGTGATTTGAGTGCATTAATAGTAATTAACTGCGTTCCCTCTTGGAAACCTGGAGAGCGCAAGGAGCTCGACCGCGGGGAGTGAAGGCATCTGAACTTGTTCAGATGCCGAGAGGGGGCGCGTGCCCCCTCTAAAAAAGGAGACCAGAAATGATTGGAACTAGAATCGGTAATAAATACGAAATTAAATCCTTTATTGCAGATAGTCATTTATTTGATGTGTATTCAGCAGTTGAACTTGAGACTGGGACAGTTGTTGCACTCAAATTAATGAAGAGTGATGTCGCACAGAACGTTGAAAGAGTAAAACTATTCACAGAAGAAGTTTCTGCTTTTGCAAGGATTTCTCATCAGAATGTTGTTCATGTTCTTGATTTCGATTCTGAAGCCGGCCGGCCGTATGTTGTTTCCGAAAAAATCTGTGGTACTGAAATACTCAAAATTGCACGTTCTGAAACAATGTCATTCGTTCAGTGTATGAAAACTGTTCAGGCCATCGGATCGGTTCTGCAGCAGGCTTTTTCAGATAATATTGAGCAACGTTCAATAAAGCTTTCAAATGTTCTTCGCGATGAACGGGGAAAAATTAAAATTCTGTCATTCTCTTTTCCGAAATTGCGGCTGATCGAAAAAAGTAATCCATCTGATCCGTATTCAGGAATTCAGTCAGATATCTTTTTTCTCGGTTCAACACTTTTTGAGCTTCTTTCCGGAGAATCTCCAATACGGAAACGCGGTGGAATAAATGAATGCTGGGATGACATGCTGAGAAAAGCAATGCGAACCAGACATCAGCAATTTCCACCCGAAGAGATTGAAAAAGTTGTCGAGCTGGTCGAAAAATGTTTTACAAGAAACATGAAAAGCAGATTGGCAGACCATTCAGCATTCCTGATGAAGGTCGCTGACTTGATATCCCTGGGCGAAAAGTTTGACCGCAAGGAAAAATCAAAGTCCAGAGAAAAGCCTTCAATGAGCGCTTCTGAAGTGGTTGATGCAATTCACGGACGTATTCCGCAGGCTCATGTTATTAACGAAGTTGCGAAAGCTGTTGCTGCAAAGTCTCCTGTTGCAAAAACCACTGCTGGCAGCGAAAAAATCACTTCGTTAAAGAGACCTGTTGCCAGGGCAGTGCAAGCTAACTCCTCTGGAGCAAATGCTTTAAGTGATTTTAATATTGGACTTGCCCCGGCAAAGAATGTTAAACAACAGACAGGTCAGATCTCCGGAAATCTCGCACTCGCAGAGAATTTATCAGAACCAGCCACAGATGACGATGATGATAATATAGAACCTGGGCGCTTCGGGCGTCCGATTCTTCAGCTTATTAATGGCGGAAAGAAAGCAGCGAGCGGCGTTTTCTGGAAACTTTCTGACGAACCGACCTGGTACAGGAATCCGTTTATTATCACCGGCTCAGGGTTATTGTTCATGGTACTTTTGATCCTTTTCTGGTAGGCGAAAAAAATGAAGCGGAAAGTTAAAATAGCACCATCAATTCTCTCAGCTGATTTTGCAAAACTTTCTGATGAAATCAGAAAGATCCTTTCGGCAGGCGCAGACTGGATTCACCTTGACATCATGGATGGGAACTTCGTTCCAAATCTGACTTTCGGACCACCTGTTATTTCTGCTCTCAGACCACATGCTACACTTCCGTTTGATACGCATCTTATGATCGAAAGGCCAGAAGAGTGGTTTCAGAAGTATAAAGATGCCGGATCTGACAGAATAACCTTTCACCTTGAGGCGGTCAAGCATGCACAACGGCATTTAATAAATCTCAAAGAACTTAAAATTGCGGCTGGAATATCTCTGAATCCTCAAACTGGGCTTGACGGACTCGAATACTTGCTTCCATACTGCGATCAGGTTCTTATCATGACAGTCAACCCGGGTTTTGGCGGGCAAAGCCTGATTGAACCGGTAGTAAATAAAATTTCGAAACTTCGTAAAATGATAGATGAAATGAATCTTTCAGTGCTTATTGAAGTAGATGGTGGCGTCGATGCAAATAATGCGCAAAGAATTTTTAACGCAGGAGCCGATGTATTAGTAATGGGCTCTGCTTTTTTCAAAAGCAAAGATCAATTTTCACTAGTAAGGGATATCAAATCAGCCTGTGGAAACTAGTAATGCTTGAGAAGCCTCGGAATTTGCAGCTTCTCCTTGTGGAGTTGAAGGAGAAGATTCGTGCATTTCCCGAAGATATTTCTCTGTTGTACAAACTTGGGCGTCTTCTTGCACGCAGCAACATCTGGGAAGAAGCGGTAAGCGTATACAGAAAAATTATTGAAATTGATCCGAATCAGACGTCGGCAATAATTGAGCTTGGAGTTTCGCTTTCGCGCCTTGGAAAAACAGATGATGCGCGTTTCCAGCTCGAAAGAGCGATGGAAGTAAATCCAAATTCACCGTCTGTCTACCTGGCGTTTGCTGCCTGGCACGAAGCTTCCGGAAACGTTGAACAGCAGCTCGCTTTCCTTCAGAGAGCAGCGGCATTAACCCCGGAAAGACCTGAAATACGGTTGAAAATTTCCGAAATATTCAAAAAATTCGGTGATACAAAACGCGCAGCAGAACAACTGCAAATACTTCTGAACACTAATCCTGAACTTGAAATAGCACTTTTCTCACTCGGCATAATTAATATCAAAGCTGGCAATTTCAGCGAAGCAGCTCAGCAATTCCAGAAAATAATTGCTAAGAATCCCACCGCACACGATGCTTATCTGAATTATGCAATATGCTGCTATCAGATGAAAAATTTTCATACAGCAATTTCTTATTTTGTTTTCGCATTAAAAGGGCTAAAAAAGAACGTTCAGGCGAGACTGCTTCTGGCAAAATGCTACGAGGAAATTCATGATTGGGACAGATCTTTGTTGATTCTTGAAACACTCTCTGATGAATTCAGAAAAGATCTCGAAATTAACCAGACGTTAGCTGTAGTATACGAAAAAAGCGGTGAGATCGACGCGGCATCCGAAATCTGGAACAGATTGCGCTCGTTATATCCCGAAAAAGCATCTTTTTTCCTTGCTGAAGCAAAGAATCTGCTCCGTCTGAATAAGTACAAGGCGGCAGAAATTTGCCTTAAGGAAATGTTTGTTGGACATCCCGGAGATCTTGAAGGGCACGAACTTCTGGGGAATGTCTATGAATTGCAGGAAAATTACACCGAAGCTCTTAACGAGTACAAAAAAACAGTTCTTGTTAAGGAAGACCATCTTCCCGGCTGGTGTGGCGTTGCAAAAATGTATCGCTTTTTAAAAGAAAGCCGCGAGGAATACAGAGCACTTCAGAAAGTCCTTTCGCTCTGCCCCGGCGACGCCGAATCTCTTTTCCGCTTCGGCCAGCTTGAAAAGGAACTGAATCTCCCCACATGCATCGAAAGATTCAGACAGGTAGTAAATCTTTCTCCCGGCTCAGACTTCGCCCTCGAAGCAGGTTACTACATCAAACACTGGGCCCAGAAAGCCCGGTAATATAGCAGCAACCTTAGCAAACCTCTTCAAAAATCAAACTCATTCTATTAGGCTTAAATTGATGCAATTGCAACAACGAGAAGTCGCGAGATATGAGTTCTATGGTTTTTAAAATTCTAAAAATATTGACATTGGTTGCTTATCATGACATAATATTTTTGATCGTCTGTTGTGTTTTCCCGCGTCTGTCATTCCAGAGATGGAATATTTTGTTTTAAATTTTTTTGATTTATCTGTGGAAGAAGATGAAAGCTGGCCAGTTCGAAATTGATATTCTCCATGAAGGAACCATGCGTGTTGACGGGGGCGGTGTCTTCGGAATCATTCCCAGGCATCTATGGGAAAAGAAGGCTGCCTGCGATTCTAAGAACAGGGTTCTGCTCGGACTGAGACAGCTGCTGATTCGTGGACGCGAAAGCAATATTCTTATTGATACCGGTGCTGGTACAAAACTCAATCAGAGATTCCGTGAAATTTTCTCAATTGTGAATCCTCCACCCTGGAAAGCAAGGCTGAAGCCATTCGGACTTGCACCCGAAGACATAACTCATGTAATTTTCACGCACCTGCATTTTGATCACTCAGGTGGCGCAACGATCTTTTCTGAAAATGAGCAGGATGTTCTTCCAAGCTTTCCTAATGCGAAATACATTGTCCAGAGCGGTGAATGGAACGAAGCTTGCATCACTAACGAACGGTCAAGAAGGTCGTATTTTTTTGAAGATTTTCTGCCAATTCAGCATGAGGGAAAACTGAAGCTGATAAATGGAGATCATGAAATTTATGATGGAATAAAAGTCTGTATAACTGGCGGACATACACGGTTCCATCAAATGGTTGTGATTAAAAGCGGCGGCAGAAGAATTATCTGTCCCGGTGATATTTTTCCGACATCAAATCACGTCTTTACAGCCTGGGAAACCTCTTTCGACCAGTTTCCGCACGATACTCTTGAATATAAGAAAACGCTTTTGTCAAAATATTTGAATACCGATACTCTGTTTTTCTTTGGTCATGACCCTGATGGTGAGCTGAAACGAATAACCGGGACTCTTGATAATCCGCAGACGGTGCTGGCTGAATAACAGTGGAAAACGGACCTGAAAATATTTCTGTTATAGCTAATCCGAATGCCGGACGTAAGAATTCTGTCAGGTTTAATGCCGCCATGGAATTTCTTAAGTCTAAGTCTGACACAACTGTTCATCTAACCAGTTTTCCCGGAGAAGCAGAAATTCTTGCCAGAAAAATTTCCCAATCAGGAAAATCTCTAGTCGTTGCCTGCGGAGGCGATGGTACAATTAACGAAGTTGCAAACGGACTGAATCCAGATTCTATTCTTGGAATAATTCCGGCAGGAACGGCAAATGTAATAGCAAGAGAACTGGGAATTCCGCTTGACTTAGTTGAAGCTTCAAAAGCATTGTTTTCCGGTGCGGTGAAAAAAACTGATTGTGGCCATGTTGGAAAAAGAAAATTCCTTATGGTTGCCGGTTTCGGATTCGATGCACATGTTTCCGGCAAGGTAAATCCAATGTTGAAAAAGATTTTCAGAATTTATTCATACCATCTGCAATCTGCATTAATGTACTTATCCTATTCAAGGCCAAAAATTGCTGTTGCATCAGATAAAGAGACCTTAGACGGTGAATTTGCCCTTTTTGCAAACATGAGAAGATACGGCGGAGAATTATTTTTTGCCGAAAATGCACGATTTGATGATGGAATGCTTGACCTTGTACTTTTTAAAAAGTTTAATCCGCAGTCTGTTTTAATAGGTCTTCTGGGCGCCAAAATGAGAAAAGGCGTTCCGGAAAAAATAGCTTTTCGCAGGAGAGCAGAGAAATTTTTTATTTCTTCCTCTTCCCTGTTGCCTTACCAACTTGACGGAGAAGCCTTTCCGGGAGTCTTATCAAGTGAAGTTCGGCTTGATAAAAAAGCAGTATTAATAATTGTACCATGAAAAAATATCTGTATCTGTTGATTGCTTTGCTGGTAGTCTCATTCTCACTTGCAGTGAGTTTCTATTTTATTTCATGGATTGGAATAAAGTTGGTTTTTCTTGTTGTACTTTCAACTCTGCTTTTTGTTGTTTTTCATCCGCTTAATTTCAAATTCAATTTACGTCTTTCTCCTTTCGCACAGAGAGCAGACATTTTGTTCCTGCACCTTCTTGGTTTTGTCGGTCTCGGAATAAAAGCCAGCCCTGTTCATGGCAAAGTATACCTGAGATTTGCAGGAAGAAATTTCATTCTGAAAGGCTTTAATTTCAAAGAGAAAAAATCACCAAAGCCAACTGATAAAACTCCTCCTGATTCTTCATCAGACTCTTTATCAGGCTCTTCATCGCCATCTTCTTCGTCATCTTCTTCCGGTAAATCTGAATCGGAATTCTCTGAACCGTCCGAATCTCCGAAATTTCCTGAGACCCCTGAATTTTCAGCGCCTGAAAAGACATCCCAATCTTCCGGGACCTCTATTCAGACTGATCTATCAAAAATACCTGTGATTGATGAGTCTTCTGATGCAAAATCGTCTTCTTTGCCGCAATCTTCATCGCTTTCTCAGGAAACTCAGCCATTTCAGCCAACTCAGGACTCTCATGTGACTCAGGAACCTCGATCACCAGATGATATTCGACCATCTTTTGATAACCAGACACCTCAGACATTTCAGACACATTTTCCTTCGCAATCAGACCAGGAATCAAAACCATTTAATGTCCCAGGTGCAGATCAATCGTCGCAAACAAGACCATTCCCCGATATTTCTGATGAAACTGAGCCAATTGTTTCTTCAGTTTCTGACAGCGGATTATCCTGGGAACAGCCTGATTTTGATAAGTCTGATGTTAACTTTGCTTCAGATGAATCAAAAGGTTCTTCAGAATCTGGCAAACCTGACAAGATAACTGAATTTATCGATAAATTGCGGGCAATGAAGAAAAAAATCAACATCATTCTGAAAAAAATCAAGCGATATTACAGATATGCGGTTATTATCTGGAATCGCTCATCTGCTACGGTGAAAAGACTTCTGAAGAATCTGTGGTGTTCTTTTTCCTTGAATTCAACAAAAGGAATTGTAAGATATGGTTATTCCGAAGCACATCTGGTCGGAATGTTCCATGGCATTGCCGTTTCGATAGCCGGAGTTCTTCGAAATTTTGACATTTCGCTGAATTTTATTCCGTCGTTTGGAAAACCGGAATTTTTTTTCAAAGGACAAACGACTTTACGGATAAGTGTTTTCAGACTGCTTTTTTCCTTTTTCAGATTGCTTTTCGAAGTGGAAGTCTGGAAAGGAATTCGTGATATTTATAAGCATTTTAAATCAGGAAGTTTGAAATCTGAGACTAAAAAGTAGTATTATAATTTGAAATAAATGATTTGGTCTTTCTTCTGAAAGGAGAAGATAATGAGCATTGATTCCTTGATCAAGACGGTGTTAAGTGAGCTTCAGGTTGCGGTAAGTTCAAAAACTGTTATTGGTGAACCCATATCTGTGCAGAACTGGACAGTAATTCCGGTGACTAAAGTTTCGTTTGGTTTCGGAGCTGGTGGCGGCGAAGGTAAAAAAGATTCCGTTGGCTTCGGAGGCGGTTCTGGAGGCGGCGCAACAATTGAGCCAACCGCGTTTATTGCAGTTGGACAGAACGAAGTGAAACTGTTTTCCCTGAAAGGCAAAGAAACTGTCTGGGAAAAGATTCTTAACGTTGAAACCGCTGAAAAAATTTATCAGAAAATCATGGGAATCAAAGACAAGGAAAGTGATTCCAAAAAAGAATCGACTGACAACGTAACACTCTGATTCCAGTATTTCTGAAAATGTATCATTTCGATAAACATCAGATTAAAAAAGTAGAAGCGTTGAATCTTTTTTTGCTGAAGTTCGATAGCTGATATCTGAAAGATTTTATATAACCCGCAGACAGACTCTGTTATATTAAGAAAATTGGCTTAGTAAGGCATGTTTAAGATGTCCGAAGAATTCATAATGATGATCATGAATTATTGAGCCGATATATTAACTGTGTTATAATATTTCCTTGAGTCTTGTCTGAATTTAATTTCTGAGAGGTAACTAAGATGAGCATTGATGCACTGAAGCTTATTCCGCTTTTCAGCTCCCTTGATGAGGGCGATCTTAAGAAAATTGCCGCTGTAGTAAAAGAAAAGAACTGCCCTGCAGGAACTTACCTTTTCAGAGAAGGTGATCTTGGGGATGCTTTTTACGTAATTAAACAAGGCACTATTGAAATCCTTAAGAAGGATAAAGACAAGGAAAAACGTATTGCCCAGATTTCTCACACCGACAAGACAAATTTCTTTGGTGAGTTGTCTCTTGTAGAAGGCGCACCCAGAAATGCTTCAGTGAGAACCACTGTTGATTCGAATTTTTTTTACATTGAGAAAAGTGATTTTGACATGATGCTCAGGCTTAATTCTTTTATCGCATTGAGCATAATGCAGGCGCTGACAAAGCGAATCAGGGAAGAAGCGCCCGGTGCTTCTGTTCCAGAAAAGCCTCAAGTGCCAGAGAAACTTGGAAAAGTTCACGTCATTTTCAGCCCGAAGAGTGGCGCTGGAAAGAGCGTTTTTGCTGCAAATCTTGCCGCCGGATTAGTAAAGCTGGCAGGCGCGAAAGTGCTTCTTATTGATCTTGATCTTCAGTTCGGAGATCATTCATTCATGCTCGGTCTTCCAGCCAAAAGAACAATTGCAGATCTTGTTGAATCTCCGACAACTAATTTTGATGTTCTTAAAGAGTATCTTGTTGAACACAAACTTGGATTTTCGCTTCTTGCTGCACCAAAAAAACCTGAGCAATCAGAAACAATAAATTCAACGCACCTGCGCTCAATTGTTGAAACAGTCCGAAAATGCTATGATTATATAATTCTTGATACGCACTCTCTGTTTCAGGATCTCACAATTCACGCCATGGACATTGCTGATCTGATTTTCCTTATGCTTGTTCCATCAATGAATCACATTAAGAGCATGGTTTTGTGTCTGCAAGTTATTGCCAATTTAAAATATTCGCCCGAGAAACTTAAACTTCTCCTGAACAGAGATGGAGCGCACTCTTCAACTCCCAGACAGGCAATTCAGGAAGCTCTGAAGCGTCATATTGATTTTGCTCTCAGAGATGATTTTACTCACGTTAATCAGCTGGTCGAAAACCGTCTTACTGTGTTCGAACAGGATGAAGACAGTCCGTTAAAAGATGATATTACTGCGATAATTGAATCTATTACCGGAAAAACCCTTGCTCAGAAAAAAGGTGGTCTTTTCAATTCATTCAAGAATCTTTTTGGCTCGTAAGCGCCAGACTTTCTATTTTGTCATTTCGACCAAAGTGAGAAATCATGCTTTAATCAAGATCTCTCACATTCGTTCGAGGTGACAGCTTACCCGAAAGTTATCACGCAGATTTGATCTCTTATTTTTGTTCTTGTGTAGTAAGCGATGCAGAATATGCCCTGAGAGTTTCTTTCAGGGGGTCCGTCTGATCAAGTAAAGTTTTTGCGAGTTGCTCTGCCACAATCTTGTTTGCTGGCCTTGCCAGCAGAAGTTCTGCAAGATAGTCGGCAGTTTTTTTTCTGTCACCTTTAAGTGTTTGAAGTTTTATCAGATAGGAATAAAGATTCATTGACGGGGAAGAGAGTTTCAGCAGATCAACGTTCATGTCAGCATTTTTTCCGCTGATACGAAGCTCTTCTTTGCATGATTCAAAGAGGTTCTGATAAGTTTCCTTGAGCTGCCGTCCGTATTTCTCGACCTTGATCGGGTCTCCAGAAGTGACCGAAAGACGATATACATCAAATAAGTCAGCAAGAATCGAAGGTTTATCTCTCAGGCAGCTTTCCAGAATCGCCAGTGCTTCAGCTGGTTTATTAACATTAATGAGAAATGATGCCAGCAGACGCTTTAGAGGGTGGCTGTTAGGCTTATCACGCCGTGCCTGTTCAATTATCTGTATTGATTCCTCATTCCCGCATTTTACTTTCGCAAGTCTTGTGAATACAATTGGAAGTGACGGTTCCTGGAGGATTGCCGGCGAATCAAACTTTGGTGAGTGACGCCGTTTTGATTCTCTACCAAGTGCAAGAGAAAGCGGATGATCGGCTCCAAGTGTTGGTGGCTGAAATCGCATCAGTCTTCCCAGTGCAAAACAGGACGCCAGTACAGAAATAGAACTGTTTGTCAGTAACATTCTGTTCAGGTGTGCAACCACTTCAATCTGACCAAGTGCAAAAAGTGTAACCGCTGCTGCCGATCTGACACGCGGTGATGGATCTTTTAACCCGCCTCCAAGATATGGAATCGCGCTTGCACCGCACAAAAGAAGTGTTTCCATGAGATTGGCTCTTACTCTTGTTTCCGGATGATCGTGAAATCTTGCCAGAACGAGAAGTCTTGGCGTTCCGGTGCCTTTGAGCGCTGCGATGAGAGAGGCTATTACGTGTGGATGCTCCTGTTTTTCAAGTGCCGGAAGAATGAGATCTTCGGCGGTAGAACCGCATAAACCGCATAAGACCGCTGCCTGGCTTTTTAAAAACGGATCAGAATGACTTAAAAGCCTTCTGATTGTCAGGAGAATCCATTCAATTAAATTCGAGTCATTAATGCTTTTGGGAATCAGACGTCTCATTGAAATCATTATTTCGCGAAGTGTGTCGCCCTGATTTTCTCTTCCGAGACGGTCTGCGAGCAGAGGAAGAGAGACAGAAGCAGGTAATTGCCCCAGCGCCGCCGCGGCCGCTGAACGCTCTCTTGTACTATCACTGTTCAGCATCCGTTCAAGCTTGTGCAAGGCATCCATGGAACCCAGATGCCATAAATGAATTGCCGCTTCAGATGCAACAAATGGATTTTCATCATTAATTATTGGTGAAAGTGCTTTACTACGGTCGTTTTCGGAAGCTGCAAACCGTGCAATCGAAAAAACAGCCGATTTTCTGACTTCCCATGATTCATTCTTGAGATGACTCAACAGAAGCGGCCAGACTTCGTCTCTGCCGGTTCTTGCAAGCAATGGAAGCAGTCCGACTTTTTTCTTGTGGTCGGCAGTTTCTTTTAGAAGGCTCAGTACAAATACAAATATTCGTGAACCACCGCAGGCAAGCAGAGCCCTTGCGCCCTCTATTGCAACAACTGGATCAATAGACCTTGAAACACTGACAAGGTCTTCCACCAGATTTTTTATCGGATTCATCTGCAGAGCAAAAAGAACCGGCAGCATTTTTTCCGGGAACCCGCTTGATAACTCACGTCGAAAGAGAGAGAGCAAATTCGGAGAATGCGGAAGAGCTGAAAAAAGCATTCCCATTACCTGAGGCAGATCAAGCGAAACAGCTGAATTTACGAGCGGTAGAATCGGAGGCTGCTCACTTAAACCGCCTATAAGGGGCGGCGCTCCTGGAATTCCCTCTAGAATTCTCTGGACGAGACCTGTAGTCAGGCCGGTTGGCGCGAATGCCAGAGCTTGCAGAGCCGCCGTTCGAACTGGAACGGGCCCGAACGATGCACGTCTTGAGAGTAGATCAACTGATTCACCGAATAAGTCCTGCCATGTGCTGTCAACCGAAGAGGAAACCGGATAAAGCTTTCTCAAAGCCATCAGGCCAAGCATTGAGATATACGGATCAGAATCGGTAAGAGCATCTTCAAATATTTCAATGTTGGACTGTTCAGGTTCAGACGCCAGAACAGAAAGAGCTGACCGCCTGAGAAACGGGTCACCTCCATGCAAATCAGTTAACAATTGCGAAAAAGAAACAGGGTTCATCAAATACCAATCTTTTCAAATAAAAAATTCCCATCATAATTGCGGACTCTATTGTATTTTCAAAGAACTGCATAGTCAAGCTGAATTTCTGCAAATGTTTTTTTTGAGCTCACATAATTTTCAAAATTGACTTTTTTAGATATACCAGAATTTTTACTGAAGAACAGAGATTACTCATGCAGAGGCGCAGAGACGCGGAGAAAAGCTGAGAAAAAACTGATTTTTTGAGACTGTAGCAATGTTGCTGAGCAGATATAAAAAAACACGATTTTCTTTCTGTTTTTCTCTGTGCCTCTGCGTGAGATATATCTTTTCTTCAGAAACGTTGCTACAGCACAGATTTTTCAGTTCTAGCTGCGACTATTTATTCTGCACTCCAACCATCGGGAGGATTAGGCTTTGAATGAGCCCAGCCACTTCCACCGCAACCAGTGCAAATAAGAGACCTTTTATTGGCAAAATTAACTCTGCCAGTGCATTTGCATTGGCCACAAGGGTATTCTTTAAAACTTGGACACCAAACCACGCCATCTCCGCCGCAAGCTTTGCAGCTGCCATCGCTGCCTCCACAGCCTTTGCATTCGAACTCGTAAGAAACGTTGCTATTTTTGGAAGAAGGGCATTTTGGCTGGTTGTTTTTTAATATATCTGCAAGATATTCTACGTGCAATTTTGAAGTTTGTAACAACGATTCAATTTCTTTTATAGCTCTGTCTTTCAACTCTTTTTGCGCCGCAATACCCCTCAATAAGGTTTGACACTTTTCAATGTTTTTAATTGTTTGATCAACAACAGCGGAGCCGGGATAATTGCTGGTGTTGTCTGCAATTAGAGCAACGCAGGAAAACATTAATAGAAAGACGAAACGACAAATTTTCATTGATTTCTCCAAAATTACAGATTTATTGTATCTACTCATTAATTCATGTCCTTAAAGGGTGAGAGTTCTATAGCCAACGATTACTGAGCATATATGATTTATAATACGTATCATTTTGTTGAATAGTTGTCAAACAAAGGAATCTGGAGAACAATTACAGGATTTGGGAAATCAGGAAGATCATCGTAAAGCTTCAAAACATAAAGTAATTCTAATGATTATAAAAGTGTGATATAATCACCGGGTGTTTTGGAACTTTTAAGTGAATGTGGCGCTGAGAAAGAAGAATTATAAATATTTATGAAATCAAAGAATACTATTAATTCAGTCCTTTTTGTTCTGGCGGGAATTGCTCTCGCGACTTTTTCGCAGGCTTTCTTTCTTATTCCCAACAAAATTGTTCCGGGTGGTATTACTGGCGTTGGTACGATTCTTTTTCACAAATATGGAATCCCTGTCGGAACTTTTACAATTCTCTGCAATGTTTTGCTTATTATTGTTCAGGCAAGACTGATCGGGCTCGCCGCAAGTGGAAAAACCATCCTGGCAATAATTCTTTCAGGTTTTTGCCTTGACTTTTTTGTTTCATATCTCAAGGTTGAACGCCTGGCAAGTGATCCGATGCTTGCTTCTATTTACGGAGGTGTTCTCACAGGCATGGGAGTCGCCTGCATTTATAAGGGCGGTGCAACTCTTGGCGGAACAGATATTATTGCGCAGCTTTTTTCGAAATATTATCATGTTCCGGTTGGTACAACATTTATGTGGTCAGATGTAGGAGTTTTGCTTCTTGCCGGAGCTGTATACGGACCGGATCTGGCGCTTTACGCAATGATTAAATCATATATAGTCAGCAATACCGTTGATAATTTCCTTGAGGGGTCTGCTGTTTACCGTCAGGTTACTATTATTTCCAGAAAATCAGAAGAGATCATGTGGGGAATAATGGAAGACCTGCATAGAGGTGTTACAGTCCTTAACGGCAGAGGAGGCTATTCTGGAAAGGAAAGCGAAATTCTGCTCGTGGCGGTCAGGCGTCGCGAAGTACCGGTGCTCGAAGAAATTGTGTATACTATTGATCCACAGGCATTTTTAATTGTTGCCGACGCAAAAAGAATACTTGGTAAGGGCTTCGATAATCTGAAAAGGGAAGTTGAATTTGTTACACAGAAAAGCCTTGATTCAGAACCTGAAAAATCTGCTGATGAATCTAACAAAAACGGTAGTGTGATTATTTAATTCAAACAAAGAGAAACTGATTTTCCAATTTGAAGAAGGTGTAATGTCCTTAATCAGTTGACAGACTCACGCCACCTTTTCTTTAAATCTCTGCTTATTACCTTCAAGTTCCTGTTGTAGATTCGCAAGTTTCACAATTTCCGCCCATAATTCACTCGTTATAATTCGTTGCCTGGTAAAAATAGCAACTTGTACAAAAACCATTATCCCAAATACCCAGTTAAGTTTTTTTTAACAGGGCACTGAATGCAGATTAATAACCGATTCTACTTTCAGATTAAGTCTTAACACTGTTTTAAAATCGTCCTATGCCTATCTTTTTGTAATGATAAATTTTCACAGCTTAATTTTCCCTTTTATTGATTGACTTTCACAAGCGAGAACTCTATAATTTTTTTATTATCAGATGTTTCGTATTGAGAAGAGAAAAATAATGCGTTCCTTTCTTATAAAACTTTGTTTCATTGCTTTAATCCTACTTTTGTCTATTAACTTATTGCCTTCATTTGCCTCTTCAACGTTTACATCCTCAAACACTAACAGCGTTATTGATACTAATGTAAACACAGTGGTTGAGGATCAAACAGGTACAGGACCAGGAACTGAAACTGGTGCAAGTACAAGCACTAATGCTTCCTGTGCTCTTTGCACCTGCGATTTTACCAGCACACAAACAGACATTGACACTGGCCCTGATACAGGTACGGGGCCAGCAGCTACAGATACGGTTATCGACACTGGTGTTGATACCGGGACAGGTCCTGCGGATACGGATCTTACCACGAATACAGCTACTACAACTGGTGTTAATACTGAAATCATTCCTGACACTGAATTTGGAAATAACTGCAAAGAAAAGATTCCGTCTGAACCTGATGTTCCAGACCCACAACCAGTAGAATGCCCGAACAATGCACTTCCAACCGTCAAAGATGGGGATAACACTGGTTTACAGGGCGGTGATCCAGTAAGTCTCTTTTCAGGAAATCTGGTTCTCACATCTGGTGATTTGCTCTTAAACTCACGGCTCCCACTATCTTTATCCCGCTGCTACAACTCCCGAGATGCATACGCAGGCCCCTTCGGCAAAGGCTGGAGCGCAAGCTGCCTCTCAAGACTTGACTTCTCCGACACAAAAATAGTTTTCACAAACACCAATGGTTCACGCGTAACATTTCAGCGGAACGGCGATA
>JADFZL010000032.1 GCA_015232575.1 Candidatus Rifleibacteriota bacterium | reverse complement strand
TCTTGATAATCTTGATTGCATCATGGATGCGCACATTCTAATTGGTTAGAGCATTCTGTCGCAAGACATTTTTCAATAATCAGGGAAAACTTTCAATAATCATGCTATAATTTCTCAGTCTCGAAAGCCAACATATTGTTAATTAAGGAAATTAGATACTGTATAAAAAATAGCTGATCGGTAATGTTGAAATACGTGATCCGTTCTCATCTCGGTCGAAGGGAGAGATCACCGAAAGATTAGATCAAGTTGAAAATACGAGATTTCTCCCTTCGGTCGAAATGACAGCAAAAAATGGTAATGCACCCTGGAAAATAATGAATCTGAAGTAGTTATGAGGCAGTTTGAATTCATATTATTATTTTCGGAAACATCTATAACAAAAATGGAAATTCCTGTACTGTTGAATTATTAACCAGTTACATAGTTTCAGCGAATTTCCTACAGTGTCGGAAATTATTGGTGTAAATTATGAGCTATATTTTTGGAATTGTTGATTTTACAGGAAGTGGAAAACAGGCGGAAGAACTTCATAAACTTGAGAAAGCTTTTCTCGAAGATGGCTTCGTATCAAGTATGGAGTTCTTTGAAAATGCTGCAATTGGCTACAGTCACCGCAGAGATAGAGAGCCGAAGTGCAGAATTTTCAAGTATCAGCACCTCATTCTGGTTGCGGATATCAGAATATACAATTTTCATGTACTGAAGTCTTTTTTTGACTTTGAGAATGAATATGAAGCATTTGCCAAAGCTTTTCTGCATTGGGGAGTACAATGCGGCAAACACATTAATGGTGATTTTTCAGTGGTTACCATTGATAACCGATCAGGTGAAGTTCATCTGATCCGCGATCACATCGGAGCACGTCCTTTGACATACTGTTACTCCGGCGGTCGTCTGATTTTTGCATCGCACGAATATGGAATTGCAAAATCTGGATTGTGTAAAACCCAGTTATCAGAAGAAAATTTGCTGCAACGATTTCTTCAGATCAGGAATGATTATATGCAAACACCTTTTCAGGATATTTTAAGAGTCCTTCCTGGAAATGTTGTTTCAATTTCCAGGGCCGGCAAAAATATCACAACTTACTGGAATCCTGAGGAGATAAAAGAAAATCCTAATATTTCCTTTGATGAGGCTGTTCTTAGACTGCGAGAGCTCTTGATTCAAGCAATAGAAGCTAGAATTGAACCAGGCAAAAATGGAGTTCATGTCAGCGGTGGCCTAGATTCAACTGGAGTTGCATCTATACTGGCTGATCGAATTGATGATAAAAATCGTCTGACTGCCTATTCATGGACTCCTGAAGAGCTTAACGATGCAGGAAATGAGCAAAATGAAAAAGAATATATTGATAGCTTTACAGCAGAAAAAGGTGTACCCGTTCGATATCGGAAACTGGAAAAGAATGAAATGGCGCGTGACTCGGTCATTCCTGATTTTGAAATGATGCATTTAGAATACCCAACCATCAGAATGGCCAGCAATGACCAGGTGAAAACTTTATTCAGCGGTTGGGGCGGAGACGAATTTTTGTCACTGAGTACGCGTGGAATTCTCAACCATTTTGTTTTTCAATATAAACTGATTCCGCTCATTAAATTTATCCACAAAAGTGGAATTCGTGCAATTATACATCGAACACGAACTGAAATATTGCCGGCATTGTTTCCATTTGGGCTACTTCCCACATACAGAGGTACAGATTGGACTCTTCTGCAACTTCTTAAACCATCATTTATTCGCCGACACTGGAAGTTAATATTTTTAAACCGCGAGAAAAGCATATTCGGATACGGAAATCGAAAAACATTTGTTCTTAACCTCATAAGGCTGTACCATATTCCAGATAGAATTGATACTTGGGCAAGATATTCCGAAAGGTACGGCTTTGAATACAAATACCCGCTTTTAGATAAAGATGTCATAGAATTCTGGTTTTCCCTTCCCATAAGCTTTACTTATCAGGATTTTCATTCCAGATTGCTTTTCCGCGAAATAATGAAAGGGTTTCTTCCCGAAAATATCAGAACCAGAAAAGACAAAAGCGAAACCCTCATGATAAAGTATTCAAGACAAAATAAATACGATGGCAGAGAATACCTGAAGCAGTTGTACAAAAACATTCCGGAAAACGAACACCTTCCCTATTTCAGGCAAAAAGCACTGCAAAAACTTTTCAGTGATATTCCATCAGTGAGTAAACCAGCCTGCCAGAAGGATTATAATAAATGCTGTTTTTATCTACGAACTGTAGAACTTGTTAAAAGATTTCTCAGTTGATAATATGTATCTATTCAATAAACATTGGAAAAAACACTTGAGTGAAGATTTTATTTCAATAATACGTATCATTATCAACGTTAAGAGTTTTCTAAAAAATCACCCGTATTGGTTCAAAAGTTTTCTTTTGCTAAAGAAACAAGTTTGAAAATAAAATATCATCGTTAGATTTCATATAAGCACGATGTTGAATATGTAATTGTTGATTGTCAGTTACCACTCAACACGTTTTTATTTCGCGTTAACAATAGTAATGTTGCCTTTTTCAACCATTTGCTGCAAAAAAAGCAGAATATCTTTAGTGCATTGTTCGCGTGTCACATCATAATCAGGAAGCAGAATATCGCAAACATCCGACACACGCACGGGAGATTCAAGCAGGCCCCATATTCTGCTTCCAATAAGGTTTATGCCATAATACTCTCCGTTTTCAATACTCATCATGACGACTTCTCCGTCAACTTGGCTGAAAACAGACTCACCAGCTCTTGCAACTACGGTGTCAAGGTTGATTATGTTATCAGAATCCAATTCCTTCTCCTTTCTATTCTTCACGACAACAATACGTGACGCAAAGGCTTTCAAGTGTTATCCCTTTGAATCATATCAAAGACCGATGTTGAAGATATCATGCAGATGGACCGCAAGTAGAACCCATCTCAGCAGGGTGAACATCTTTGCTGGTCATTCCAGCTTTTAAAACAACTAATCGTGGTGCAACCCATTTCCGAGAATTTTCAGTCGCCTGTTCTGATTTAAGTTGTGTGATTTTTTCGCTCATTTTTTTCTCCTGATAATAGCTTAAAACTTACAAATAAGACCTGCTAATTTGCAGAAAAATTATAAATCCTATCTGTATCAAAGTCAACTTCAAATAAAGCTATGATCGGTTTGTGATTTAACGTGTGTTTTCAAGCGTTATTGTTTTATTTGTTGAAAATGAATTTGCTTGTTTCTCAAGTTGGTTATAAAGGCGCTACAAATAATGACTATTTGACTTGATTATGTGAGAATGTTATTATAGCATTTCCGTACACGATGCGTGCATTTTGCGTATCCGTACTTTAAACAAGTTAATCGTTTATGATTTTTTTTACTAGGTTGGAGTTCTTTTATGTATGACACATACCAGATTTTTGGTTTAAATATTTCATCTGCCGTCAAGTTGCCGGTACAACCAAATCTTCAGGCAAATAGTGATTTCGCGTCTGATGTAGTTATCGAGTATGGCGATACCCCTGTAGAACTTGTGAATCCGCGTGCCAGAGGGTTGCATTATCAAGCTGCACCGGGAGAATTTCTGCTGAGTGTGAATAATGTAGCTCGATATTATGTTCAGGGAGGCAATCGAATTACTATTGCTCCTGAAGCTGGAGCAAGCGATGATGACGTTACAGTTTTCCTTATAGGTTCAGTCATGGCAGCGCTCTTGCATCAGCAGAATTTTCTGGTTCTTCACGCTTCGGCAATTGAGGTAAACGGGAAAAGTTATATTTTTGCCGGTTCTTCTGGAGTCGGAAAATCAACTCTTGCAGCCGGTTTTCATAAACGCGGTTATTCTATCATTGCCGATGATATATGTGCAGTTAATATTAAAGATGGTCAGCCAATGGTGGTTCCAGGGTTGGCGCGTCTGAAATTATGGTCAGATGTTCTCAAGAAACTGGATATTGATATAACCAAACTCAAACTTGTGCGCAACGAAAAGGAATTAGAAAAATACTATTTTCCAACTGAGAAAGAATCATTTTCTCCAGTTCCTATAAAATCTATATTTATCCTGGACACCAATAAAAATAATCTTTTTGAAACCATCCCTATAGCCGGAGCTGAAAAGACTGATTGTCTTATAGGCAATACATACCGTTTTAAATTTCTTAATGGGTTAGATGGAAAAGTTGATCATTTTCATAAATGCGCATCTGTAGCTGGTAAAGCAAGTATACACAAGATTTTCAGACCTTCGATAGGCTTTTCGCTCAATGAACTCATGAACCTTCTGGAGGCAAAGTTTTCTGAATGAAGGGGATCATCTGGCTTGCATCATATCCTAAATCGGGCAATACCTGGTTCAGAATTTTTCTGACCAACCTACTTCAAGATGCAAATAGACCTGCAAGCATAAATGAATTGCAGGAAATACCAATTGCCAGTTCCCGTATACTGTTTGATGAAAATATAGGAATTGAATCATCTGATTTAACCTCTGACGAAATTTCCCGATTTCGTCCAGAACTTTACACCTACCTTTCCGAAAATGCCACTGAGCAAATTTACATGAAAATCCATGATGCATATATTTCTGTTGAAAAAAAGAAGTTTTTGATTCCAAAAGAAAGTACAGCCTGTGCAGTGTATTTCATCCGTAATCCTCTGGATGTAGCGGTTTCATTCGCATATCACAACGCTGCAACATACGATTTAACAATATCCCAGATGTCTGAAAATAATTTATGTTTTTGTGGAAAACACGACAGATTGTACAAACAATTGCAACAAAGACTTCTTTCCTGGAGCAACCATGTCCTGAGCTGGGTTGATGCTGCTCCGTTTCCGGTGTGTGTTCTGCGTTACGAAGATATGAAATCAAATACATTTGAGACTTTTGAAAAAGCTGTGCGATTTGTTGGTCTTTCTCATACAAATTACCAGATACAGAAAGCGATTGACTTCAGTTCTTTTGAAGAACTTCAAGAGCAGGAAGAAAAAAGTGGATTCAAGGAAAGAAGCACAGCAGCCCAAAAATTTTTCCGAAAGGGAAAAGTTGGGTCCTGGCGCGAAGAGCTTACTAAAGAGCAGGTAGAGCGAATTATTAACGACCACCGTGAAGTAATGCAGCGTTTCGGATACCTTTAAGTAAGAATTTTGTGTTCTCTGAGGATTTGTATCAGATAGTCGGCGCTTTCTGTAATGCTTTTTGAGTCTGATTCAATAATTATCTCTGGTGTCTCAGGTGGCTCATAAGGGGAACTAATTCCAGTGAACTCTTTTATTTCGCCTGCCTGGGCTTTTTTGTAAAGTCCTTTAGGGTCTCGGTTTATACATGTCTCAAGCGGGCATTTAACAAATATTTCGAAAAAACTGCCAGCGGGGAACAGTTTTCTTGCAGATTGTCTGTCAGTGATAAAAGGTGAAATGAATGTGCATAATGCAATGTTTCCTGCTTCGAAAAAAAGCTTGGCTACTTCTGCCGCTCTGCGGATGTTTTCCTGTCGGTCTTCTCTTGAAAAACCAAGATTACTGCACAAACCATGTCTCAAATTGTCGCCATCGAGAAGCATAGTCTGACAGCCGTTGCTGAAAAGGCGTTTTTCGAGATTTTCCGCAATAGCTGATTTCCCAGCCCCAGAATAACCGGTAAACCATAAGACAGCAGCTTTATGCAGATTTTGCCTTTCATGCATTTCACGGCTAACTGATGGGCTTTTCCAGACAACATTTTTCATACTGGCTTCAGAAATATGAACTACCTGCTGATGAGCCTCCTCCGAAATGGCTGTCGAATCAATTACACTGCCTCGAATCATTCCGGCAGCAATTGTATCATTTGTTACGGGATCAATTAAAATAAAGCTTCCAGTAGCTTTATTCAGTACAAATGGGTCAAAGAATACCGGAGATACTGCTTCTATTTCAACTCTTCCGATGTCGTTAAGTGAAAAGCTGTCTGAGTAACTTCTGTGAAGCGTATTTACATCTATTTTATAAATTATTCTTTTAATATAGGTTTTAATATATCTTGTACCGTGTTTCATTATACAGAAAGTTCGATCTTTTGAGGACGAATCGTGCATCCAACAGATGGTTGCATCAATTGATTTCGCTGATTGAGGAATGTTATTTTTTCGTACAATCAAATCGCCACGGCTGACGTCGATTTCTCTGTCAAAAGTAAGAACAACTGACTGTGACGCAAAAGCCTCAGTTAATTCCCCGTCATAAGTTGTGATAGACTTTACAACAGCAGATTTGCGTGAAGGCAAAACAACAATTTCTTCTCCTGGTACAATTGTCCCAGATGCTATTCTTCCGGCAAAACCACGAAAATTCTGGTGTGGTCTTATTACGTATTGCACTGGAAACCGAAAATCTACAAGATTTCGATCTGAAGCAATATTGACGTTTTCAAGATGATACAATAGTGAAGAACCATTATACCATGGCATATTCAAACTTTTCTTAACGACATTATCACCCTTTAAAGCAGAGACAGGTATAAAACTAACATCACTTATAGCAAGTTTCCGGGAATATTCTGTGTATTCATCAACAATTCTGAGATATGCTTCCTCAGAATAGTCAACCAGATCCATTTTATTAACAGCAACTATCAAATGCGGAATCCGCAGAAGAGAAAGAAGAAAACCATGTCTTTTAGATTGTGTCAAAACTCCGTTGCGGGCATCAATGAGAATAAGCGCACAGTCGCTCTTTGAAGCACCCGTAATCATATTCCTTGTGTACTGAATATGCCCTGGTGTGTCAGCTATGATAATTTTTCGTTCCGAAGTTTCGAAATATCGGTAAGCGACATCAATTGTTATTCCCTGCTCTCGTTCCGCGGCAAGCCCATCAAGCAGATATGCCAGTTCAACCTGCTTTAAACCTTTGCGGAGAGAGGTTTTTTCAATTGCCTCATACTGGTCTTCATAAATTGATGATGTTTCATAAAGCAATCTGCCAATAAGCGTTGATTTTCCATCGTCTACGCTGCCCGTTGTCACAAGTCGAAGAAGTGTTTTTTCTCTATGAGGCATCAGAAATATCCTTCTCTTTTCTTCTGTTCCATTGAGCTATCACTTGTCAGGTCTATTACACGATTTTCCCTTTCAGATTTTCTTGCTGTCCTTACTTCGCATATTATTTCATCAATTGAACTGGCGGTCGAGGGAATCGCTCCGGTGCAGGGGATGCATCCAAGTGAGCGAAATCTGCACATCATCTTTTCGCTTTTTTCAGAATTGTTAGCAGGAACTGAAACAGGAATGAGAATACCGTTTCGATTTATAACTTCGCGTTCGCAGGCAAAATATATTGGAACTATCTGAATGTTTTCCAGTTTGATATATTCCCAGATATCAAGCTCAGTCCAGTTGCTGAGAGGAAATATACGGACAGATTCACCATCATTGATACGCGTATTGTACAGATCCCATAATTCCGGCCTCTGATTTTTTGGTTCCCATTGCCCTGAAACATCGCGGAGAGAAAAAACGCGCTCCTTAGCTCTGGATTTCTCTTCTTCACGCCTGGCGCCACCAAATGCGGCATCAAAGCTATGTTTTTGAAGAGCTTCGAGTAAAGCACCGGTTTTTAAATTACTGCAGCACTTATCAACACCAGTGCCATGAGGATGGCATCCAAGCGAAATCCAGTGCTCATTTCTTTCAACGATTAAATCTGCTTCGATCTGTTTGCAGAATTTGTCTCTGAAAGCATACATTTCAGGGAATTTTAAGCCAGTATCAACGTGCATGAGTGGGAATGGAAATTGACCGGGAAAAAAAGCCTTCTGCGCCAAACGCACCATAACGCTTGAATCCTTGCCTATAGAATATAGCATTACGGGCTTTTTAAACTCTGCAGCAACCTCACGCATGATATTAATTGATTCTGATTCAAGATTTTTTAAATATGACAGTCTGTAAGAAGTCATTTTCTATCCAATATCTGTAACTGCTCATGAATTCGGAGCATTCCGCAGACGCGACATATTGCCGCGCTGTTCGCAAACGACCGTAAGCCGATTCTAAAATCGAAAAGAAATTTCAGCTTGTATATGCACATTCAAGCCCCCTTACAAACACTTTATAATTATCTTCCATCTACCTGTTTGCAATAATTCTTAAAGCCTTACTGCAAAATAAATCTGCCCGAGAGAGCATTAGAAGTGCTTCATCAAATAGCTTTCATGCCTTTCCAATACCACAAACAGAGAAAATTTACAAGATGCTGCGGTATTTTGCAGCAACAAAGAGTAAAATTTTGAATTCGAATTGTGTAACATGGATGGCACCTCTGAAAGACTTTGCCATTCTAATAACCTGCAACCAGGGCGGTTCCGCCGCTGAAAAAGCCTGCTACGAAGCCACCAGCAGATTGATTCAACTGTTGAATATCTCAAACCCGAAATAAGCAATCATATTTGAATTTTCCAAACATCTTTCAAAAAAAAGTGAACGAACCTTATAGACGCTCAGTTTGTCATGAAAAGAACCTGATTTATATTACAAAGAGGTTCATCATGACAAATCATTAGCTCTTTCAGTCCTCAAAGATTTCTGTTTTCAAGCGTCTCAGACGCGATTTGGGCTCTGGGAAAACGTTTGAAAGATCAATTTTCAAATCTGGAAATGTCTGAGGGATGATTCGATCACTGCGCCCAAAGCATTGACTTCTGGAATAGACGCCTTCTTTTGTCAGAATATGCCTTAACAGCCAGCATTCTGTAGGGTGAAGAATCCAATATTCATTAACTCCGAACTCTTCGTAAAGATCAAGTTTTGTTCCCAGGTCAAGAAATGCGCGAAATGGACAAATGACCTCCGCTATAAAATCTGGTACACCAAGATAGAAAAGATCGGTGAATTTATTTGTCCGACGCGTGATCATAAAGTCAGGCTGTACAATTGTATCTACTTCTTTTTCTGGAGTTCCTTCCGAGGCAAGCAAGAGATCGAAAGGACCCATCATCATGCTTTGGTCTGATGGCGAGATGAGTTTTTTGAAACTAAAACATAGATTGCCCAGTATTTCCTGGTGTGCTACCCCGGGTGGGTCAGTGATATCGACGGCAACACCCTTTAAAATTTCCCACCGCTCATTATTTGGCCAGTTTCGGTAATTGTCATATTTAAAGTGTTTTTCAGGAAAAAGTCTTGGTTCAGATAACGATTGCTCTTCCACTCTCAGGTCTCCTTAATTTAAGATTTTTCTAAAAATACAGCATGTCGTTCCAAGTGACGAATTGGCCAACCGCCACGCAAAGCTTCTTCTTCGTAAAATTTTCTGGCCATTTCATTTTTAATGAAAGCAAACGAACATACGCAGACCATAGCAGCGGAAATCTTGTTGCGAGAGCCTTAAACAATGTTACATCAGCCGATGTCTGAATAATTTCCCGATCGCCAGACTCTCATTTGCGAATTTCAGGTTTCAATTTTTCAGACGCTGTCTGAAAAATTCCCGCTTCGAGCCATGAAAGATAAAACTTCCACATTTGACTCAGATTTACAGAATCAAAACCACGACCAAATTTAGCGCTCAAATTCGCCACCATTGGAAAACACAAAGCGAATGAAGTCATCAGTTTAAGTGAATCCAGACAGTTGCAAAACGTTTTGTCAACAATCTGGACTCTCTCTTCAAAAAGTGGGTTTGCGAACATCTCTCAACCTAACATTCAGCAAGCCCCTTATTAATCACCAACCCCCGCAATCCTGGGAACATATTGTTTTTGAGCTTCCTCCGGCAACCTGTTCCAGTTCTTCGTCTCTGAGAGGTTTATCTTCTTCATCAGCCTTGTAGGGAAGAACAATATACCTGGTATCGGCTGTTTCCTGGATCACTTTAAAATTCATAAAACCAGGGACTTTGATTTTAAACTCTTTTTCAATAGCCAAAGCAGGATTGGAAATAAGCTCTTTTTTGAATTCCTGATCGCTCCATGATTTTAAAATCAATTTCTCATACATTGCCAATAAAGTTTTGACTTCCGGATTTCCTTTATCCATAATAATACCTCCAATTTATTTTAAAAGAATGACATTTTATTATAATATTCAAACCACATAATCTTCAAGGATTAATTAGCGCGGTGCATTATTGCTGATAATAATGGGCATAATGCCATAAAAATCAAACCAACTCCGAGTAGATTGCCCTTGAATATATTGAGTTCATCCAAAATTATAGACAATTTAACTTTCATTACAAATCTTCCAAGCAGAATATCAAATAAAAGCATGAATGCTGATAGTGAAATTCCGAGAAATATAAGCCCCATATCTGTTTTAATGTTAATCGTTGGAACGTAAAAATAACATATAAGCAAACATAGCAGAAGAGCAGTTATAATAGAAAGTCTTTTCGCGTTTACCGCACCCACACGTTTGTTTAAATAGATCGTTCTGGCAATTCCATTTAACGTTTCACCTGATGCAACAAGAATGTAAAAACAAATGATTCTAACAATATCAGATAAATCCATTTCAATTCCCCCAAGAATCGCTTTATCGAAACGAAACGACAAATACGACTTTTCTTCAGAACCTTTGTGTTTAAACCAGCAAAAGAAATCTGGCAAAACATTTGTCTGTGTGAAATGATCAGCAAAAAAGACTTATATTTTACCTATCTATAAAGATCTTCCGTTTTCATTTATTGAATTTGAGTTTTCATTCGAAATGGCTTTATTCAGCAGGAAATCAAATAAAAGGGAATGAAAAAGTTCCGGTTTATCACGAAAGAAAGTGTGTGATGCGCCCGGCCCAATCGCCAAATAACCGTCGGGAAGCATTCTCAGCAATTTTACGGCGTCTTCTACCTGGAAAAATTCGTCCCGGTCACCTAACAAAATAAGAGTTGGAACTGTTATTTGTGAAATATCCTGGGCATTATAGAATCCAGGTGAGGCCCATTGCGGCCAGACAGTTTTCATTAGAGTTCGCCAGTATTGCGGATCGTTGTTTTGCTGATGCAGAAACTGGTATTTTTTAACCATTTCAGGGCGTTCAGAAGCAATTGTATCCAGATCTTTGTCGGAAAGTGTGTTGTTTACTTCGATTGCAAAAAATAGTTTCAATCCGGCGATATAATGGGTCAGGTTTTCGCTGACCGGCGCCGCGCCGCATGTTACTATGGCGCGTGGAAAACTTGGATGATTTTTTGCAACAGTAACCGCTGTAATACCACCATCGCTATATCCACAGATTATTGGCTTTTCAATTTTTAATGCTTCAGCGAATGCTATTGTGTCTTCGGCAAGTAATTGATAACTGAATTTCCCGTCAGGATTGTTAGTAAGACCATGGCCACGTGTATCTGGCGCCAAAACTCTGAAGTGTTTCGCCGCATACGGAATAAACGCTTCCCACATCTTTGAAGTAAGCCCGCCTCCGTGAAGCAATATTAACGGCGTTCCAGTGCCTTGTTCGTGATAGCGAATATTCAATCCATTGGCTGTAACAAATCGTTCAACTGAACTTTCAAGCGCCCCTGCACTCGAAATTCCAACAGTTATCCCAATTATTATTAGTATTACTGACAACCTGATTTTCTTAATATGGCTTTTTGAGTGTTGAATCCTTAAGTGTTTCATAAAAACTCCTTTTCCATCGAGAGAATTTTTAAATAGATTTTATGCCCTTCCAATACCACAAAATGTGAAATATGACAAGGTGTTTTGCTCCTGCTCAACAACATTGCCACAATATCCAATGTTTAAACTATAGCTCTAAGGGCGAACTATTTATTGTCATCTCGTATCTTCTCAATAATCCGGGGCAGCGCTTCATCTGGAAACTGCATTTTCCTTGTAATCTCGAAAAAAGAGAGAGATCTCCGAAAGGTTAGATCAAGTAGATATGACGAGATTTCTCCCTTCGGTCGGAATGGAAATTTCTATGCTATCCTGTTTATTTTGAAGGGTTATTGCTGACTTATTGAGAAGATACTTGTTTTTTTTTATTGCATCAGATATCATTCTGAAATAATCCGGAGGATAATCATGCTGAAAGAACATTTTTTCAAAGGTGCCTTTAATTTTCTCGGACTTCCAGAAGAAAATACTGATTATGATAGCGCGAAAGCTGTGATTTTGCCTGTTCCATACGATGGAACAACCTCTTACAGGTCAGGAACAAGAGATGGTCCGGCTGCAATTATTGCCGCTTCCCGAAATGTTGAACTTTTCGATATAGAACTGGGATGCGAACCACTGAACGAAGGAATCTTCACCTTGCCTGAGGTTGAACCTGATATGCAGGGCCCTGAAGGTACAATTAAACGAGTGGAAGAAATTTCGGCCAATATCATTGAAGACGGCAAACTTCCAGTAATGCTAGGCGGAGAACACAGCCTTACTCTCGGCCCCATAAGAGCACTGGCAGCGAAATACGGGTCAGATTTTTCTGTCCTTCAGCTTGATGCACACGCTGATCTGCGTGATGAATACGAAAACACAGAATTCAGCCACGCTTCCGTTATGCGAAGAGTAATAAAACATGCATCAATAACACAAGTAGGAATACGAAACATTTCGTCTGGTGAAATTGATTTCATTAAAGAAGTCAACCATAAAAATATTTTCTGGGCACACGAAATGCGTCGTTCAGATTCCTGGATAGAAAAAGCCGTTTCATCGCTCAAAAAGAAAGTCTATCTGACGATTGACCTTGATGCATTTGACCCGTCTGTAATGCCGGCTGTTGGAACACCTGAACCCGGCGGAATGGATTGGTACACCACCCTTGATCTCATCGACCGCGTAATCAGAGAAAAAGAACTCATCGGACTTGACATTGTTGAACTATGCCCGATTCCGGGAAATGTAGCTTCCGACTTTTTTGCTGCAAAACTGCTCTTTAAAATTCTGGGAAAATATTTTACCAGAAAGGGATAATACTTTTGTTTATTATTACAGCCTTAATTCTGGGAATTGTCGGTTGGCTTTCCGGGCCATTTATCGGCTGGGCAATTCGTTCGTGGCCCGGTCACGAATGCCTTGAGGAAGAATACCTGGACTGCAGAACCTGCCGTGGAGGCTCCAAGCGGGGTTGCTATCAAGCAGGCTTCAACCAGGATCGGATATATTCAATTTTTTCAAGCATTGTAGCCGTCCTGTGTTTTATTTTTGCCGGAATATCCGTAAAAGCTTTTCTGGGCTGGATTTTCACCGTAAGCTGTCTGATCATAGGCATCGTAGACATAAGGTATTTAATCATTCCTGACATTTTGTCAATCAAGGGCGGAATCATAGGATTTGCGTATTCTCTTCTTGCCTACCTTCTAATCACTCTGAAATTTCCACAGCCGAGCCATTATGTCGCCCCGCTCGACAGCTTTGCTGGTGCTCTTCTTGGCGGCGGTTCACTCTGGCTTCTCGGCTGGTTTGCATGGCTTATTTTCAAAAAAGAAGGAATGGGCGGAGGCGATGTTAAGCTTCTCGCAACTTTTGGTGCCTGGATGGGCTGGAAAGCCGTTGTCGCAATAGTTATAATTGCAAGTTTTCTCGGTTCAATCGGTGGCGTTTCCGGAATAATTTATTCCAGAATCAGATATAAAAAAGAATACCGGCCACTTACACATCTTATTCCATTTGGGCCTTATCTTTGTATTGGTTTTATGGTAATATTCTTCTTTGGAATGGAACCACTGTATAAATTAATGGAAGCTTATCAAGTTTTTTTTGAACAATATTTTTTAGATCGTAAATATTAACCTTGACCTGGAGGTTCGATATGCCTGCCGTTGGAAGCTCTCTCCCCAGAAAGGACGCCTGGGATAAAGTAACTGGAAAAGCCAAATATATTGATGATTATTCATACCCGAACATTGTTCATATTTCAACAGTGCGATCTCCGGTCGCTTACGGAAAACTTGGCGAAATTGACTTCACTGAAGCAAAAAAAATCCCCGGATTCATAGGCCATTACACATACAATGACATTCCCGGAAAAAATATTAATCCGCTTGTTTATACTGATCAACCTTTTCTTGCCAACGGATATGTCAGATTTTACGGAGAACCAATCGCACTCATCGCAGCGGAAACACCTGAAGCTGCAGAAGAAGCAGCCAGACGTACAAAAGTGCAGATAACGCCGCTTGAACCAGTTTTATCAATTGATCAGGCTATTTCAGAATCATGCACAAAAATATATTCGCAGGATAACACCTTCACGCGCTATAAGATAGAAAAAGGCGCTATCGATAAAGGTTTCGCCAAAGCCAGACATATCTTTGAAAACACTTATGAAACTCCATATCAGGAGCACGCATATCTTGAAACACAGGGAATGATTGCTGTGCCGGGAATTGAAGACACCATGACCGTTTATGGTTCGATGCAATGTCCATTTTATGTCCATGATGCTGTGAGCCAAATCCTTGGTCTTTCAAAGAACAAGGTAAAAATTGTCCAGGCAACTACCGGTGGCGGTTTTGGCGGAAAAGAAGATTTCCCTTCTATTCTGGCAGGTCACGCTGCACTTGTTGCAAAATTGACCGAACGTCCGACAAAACTTGTTTACCACAGGGAAGAAGACATTATCGCATCTTCCAAAAGACACCCCGGTCTCATTAAAATTAAAATCGGCACAGACGACGACGGAAAAATTCTTGCTGCGAAAATAGATTACTATCTTGACGGCGGCGCATATTCGACCTTAAGCCCAATTGTACTCTGGCGCGGAACCGTGCACGCACTTGGGCCCTATGTCTGCGACAACGTTTTAATTAATTCAGCAGCAGTTGCGACCAACAAGGTTCCCTGCGGAGCATATCGCGGTTTTGGCTCGCCACAGGTAATATTTGCTGCAGAAACAATATTGGACGAAATAGCCCATGAATTGAAAATTGATCCAATTGACTTACGGCGTCGCAACATTCTCACACCCGGAACCACAACTGTAACAAGTCAGGAAATCGGTGAATCATGCGGGTTAACAGAAACACTTGATAAAGCGTTTGAAAAAGCCAATTGGAAAACAAAGTGGAGCCGTCCGGAAACAAAAACTGATAAAATCAGAAAAGGCATAGGTGTGTCAACAATTTACTATGGAGTCGGCCTGGGCGCTGGTGGAAAACATCTTGACCGGGCAGGCGCAAACATGGTTCTGCTTCGTGACGGTTCAGTTCAATGTGCAGTGGGAAACACTGAAATGGGACAAGGCGCCAGAACAGTTCTTGCACAAATTGCAGCAGACTCACTCGGAATTCCATATAACAATATACATGTGATTGAGACAGATACATCTCTTGTACCTGACTCCGGACCAACTGTAGCCAGCAGAACAACTCTGATGTCCGGAAATGCAATTGTATCAGCAGCAAAAGACCTCAGATCAAGAATTATGCCACTTATAGCAGATCTTCTTCAAACAACCGCGGATGATGCAGAGCTGATTGATGGAAAAGCCTTTTCGAAAAAAAATCCACCGGATAAAGGCGGAAAAAGTATAACTTTCGAAGACCTGACCCGTGAATTTTACAACCGCAGGCTCATGCCAAGTTCCTTTGGATGGTTTATCGCCCCGGACACCGGATTCGACCAGAAAAACGGACAGGGAAATGCATACTTCACATACAGCTATTGCACAAATATAGCTGAAGTAACGGTTGACACTGAAACTGGTGAAATTAAGGTAGACACTATCATTGCTGCCCACGACATGGGAAAAGCAATTAATCCGCAACAGGTGGAAGGGCAAATCCAGGGCGGAACTCTTCAAGGCGTTGGCTATTGCGTCATGGAAGAAATCAGACATGACAAAAATGGGAAAATGCTTAATGATGCTTTTGCAACTTATATTCTTCCAACATTTGAAGATGCGCCTGACATACAGCCAATTATTGTTGAACATCCATATTCAAGCGGCCCATTCGGTGCCAAGGGATTTGGCGAAGTGCCGCTCATGGGAATAGCACCAGCTGTCGCAAATGCGGTTTTTAATGCCACCGGCAAAAGAATCAGAAAACTTCCGGTTAAGCCGGAATGTCTAATGGAGAAATGATAATGCATTCCAGAACGAGCTCTTCAAGCAGCGCAGATTCAGCGAAGTATGATGTTGAGCGTTTTCTGGCGCTTGCTGCAACAGTATTTCTGATCTTTTTCTTCACACGATCTGCTCCATTCCCGACAGGAACATTCTGGGACCTGGCCTCTGCGCGCGATTTCGATCTTAATCTGGGCTGGGTAATTCTTCCAGAAACAATAGCACTTACCATTGCTCAGTCAAGCGCCTCGCTTCTCGGATTGAAAGTCCTTTACCACATCATATTCTTTTTAATATGCTGTATTCTTATTATTTCGATTTTTCAGGGCAGGGAAATACTTCCGGGAATTCTCATTCTGTTAATTTTTGCAGCTGGAATTCAACCTCTTTTAAGTTTCAGATGGCTTATACAACTGTTATTTCTCAGTGGTCTGCTTGTGATGCTTCAGGGAAACTTCCTGAATCACGCTTTTGGAATAGTTCTTATTCCAATTACAGCAGCTGCCTCAGGGCTGGGGCTGGCAACCTGGCCCATGATTGTTCTGATTGTCTTTCATGGCTTTTTCCGACAGAAATTCAGACCAACGCTGGTAATCTGCTCCCTTCTAGGAATGCTCTTCTTCCCCGAAGGCGTTGCGGCATATTCCAATGGCTTAACCGATTTATCTGGAAAATTTCAATCTCCAAAAGACTTGCAGGCTTTTTCATTACTTTCCGGAGTATTTTTGCTGCCGAATCTGCTTTCAATACCAATAGTTAAAGATGAAGACATTCCAACACTGATGTTCTATTCAGTTATGGGAATAACATCACTTGTTTATCCATCTTATATGCCGGCATTCGTATTAACTGGAGTCTTTCTCTTAATTTCTACTTTACGGGAAATTGAGCCTCTTAATCTGAATGTTCGCATAGCCGGATTAGCAATTCTGGCTTTGATGATACATCTTCTGGTTTTCCTGAACCCGCAGGGCTTCATGTTAAATCCTTCCATAAGAGAAGACTCGGGTTCGGCATTTGAATCCGTGCTGTCATGTGAAATGCAGAAAATGCGTGTTCCGGCCTACTGCCTTGGTGAATATATGTGGAAAGGGGTCCTGACGCTCTCGCCGGAAGAACTCGCAATTCTAAGACCGAATTTCATTGTACCTCTGACTCTTGGTAGATCTTCATACTACTTAGATACGTCGGATATAACACCAGGAAGTTGATTTGTATTTTTTTGCAGTACGATCTATAAAAATGAAATAATTTTCTGGACAAAATGATCTGATTTATATATATTTAAAAGAGAGGAGGTAAAAAAATGAATATAAATAAAATGGGAAGCTTGGCAATAGTTAACCGTCTAAACGATGTTCAGGCTTCGCAAGATAAGTCCGTCGCAAAATTAGCCTCCGGCAAACGAATAAATTCAGCCTCAGATGGTCCAACAGAAATGGCTTTATCAATGAATCTGGAGACTCTTATTCGAAGTCTTACCGGTCAGATTAGCAACAGGCAGAATGAAATTTCTATGATGCAGACTTCAGAAGGTGCCATGTCTACAACGTCTGAAATGCTTCAGAGAATCAACGAACTTGCAATACAGGCAGCAAATGGAACGCTCACAGATGATGATCGAAATGCCATACAGCAGGAAATCTCTCAGCTCCGTGAACAAGTAAACATGAACGCCTCAAATGCAGAATTCAATGGCAAGAAGTTGCTTAATGGCTCACTCGACATACAACTCCAGAATGGTCAGCAGTTTTCCCTGAATGCCTTGAACTCCAAAAATCTTGGATTAGACAGCCTTGATGTAACAACTGTCCAGGGAGCTCAGAATGTAATGGCGCTTTCACAGGCCGCTATTGAAAAGGTTACATCAGAAAGGGCGCGTGTGGGTTCTGTGTCAAATGGAATTTCATCAGAAGTTCAAGCTTTAAACGATCAGATGGTTAATTCGATGGCTTCGCTTTCGAAAATCGCCGACACTGACATGGCTTATGAAGTTCTGAACAATGCCAATGCCCAGATCCAGGCAAATGCTGCGGCGCAGGTATTTAAATCAGACAATGCAATGCGAGGACGGGTGCTACAACTTCTCGGGCTATAAACCCGTAAAGTCTTATTTGAAAACCTTCTTCATCTAAGTCTGAAGAGGGTGTTTTTTGTTGTGAAAAATATATTTTTTTTCTGTCAGAGAGGAAACCATGGCTTTAACAAATTCACAATCATCGGGAAAACTAGAGGCTCTTTTTTCTGAATTGCTTGCTCAGGCAGATCTTTCGACTATCCCCGCAGAAAAATTTGCAGAAAGACTTGATTCAGAAGTTGCAGATTTTCTATTCGAAAAATATTTATCTGCTGATATAAATACCAGAAAAGAAATTCTTCAGGTATTTCAGGCGTTCATAAAAAAGAAGCGCAATCTTCCGAATGATCTGTTATTAAAGATACTGAAATTTGTTTCTGTTTCAGAGTTTTCTCTTTTTGAAAATTTCAAAACAATTCTCCAATGTCTTGACGAAAATGAAATTAAGCCCCTGACCGGATTTCTGACATCAACAAGCGATCCCAACCTTCATTCGCTTCTTCAGGAGGTCATTGACAACACCGGAATTATCGACAAACTGATTGAAAAGTGGAAAGGATCGTCTTATCCGCAAAAAATTACTTTGCTTGCTGAATTCATGCCTCTTCAGCATCCGAAGATTTACAAATATCTTATCGACGCCCTTTCTGACGTAAGTCCAACCGATGACAGAAAACTTTTACAGGCAAGAATGGCTCCATTGCTTGAAAATATTCACGATCCAAAATTTATAGATTTTGCTGCAACGCATCTTGTTGATCTTGAGCCAGGAACATGGGCTCCAATCTTCAGAACCATGCAGATTCACCGAAAAACTTTCTTCGAAAAAATATTCAAGGATATAGATAGCAAAACAGAAACTTTCAGGTGGCGTGTAGCGCTTGTACTCGACGAAATTGTAAATCCTTATTCATATCCTTTTATATTTCCGATGCTTCTCGATAAATCAAAAAGGGTTCCGCCACTGGCAAAGAGTATTATTGAAAAAATCATCAAACAGTTTTCTTCTTCGGTCGGAAACAGAAAATCTGGTTCAGATGAAAAGCTTGCCGAAGTTGAAACGTTTTCGTATTATTCCACACCTATCGCAGATTTTCTATCAAAAAATGATCCAAAGCAATTTTCCTTCCTCGGTGAAGCACTTTTAAGACTTGGTGGCTTTAATGAGCCATTTTTGATTGAAAATCTTCACCAGATAGTTTCTACTGCACATGATTCGATTAAAACATATCTCAGAACCATTACCCCTGAAACTCGAAGGAATCTCCTGATCAAGGCGTGGTGCAGCAATAATCCGAATGTTCGTGATGCAGCAACAACGATTATGAAAAACTGCAAGGAAGATTATGCAGGAGAAGCTTTCGATACTCTTTTGACAGAGTTTCCGAACATTATTCCGCCCGACTACAGAAAAGATGCTTTCAAGCTTGCGTTTATTTCGCGCCCCAAAGAAGTTCTTTACCGGGCGCTCCAACATCAGGATGTCAAAATCAGGAATGAAGTGCTGAAAATAATTGGTGACAACTGCGGATTTGACGCACTTCCGGTTCTGTTAAGCAGAAAGAGTGATCCTGAAGCAATCGTAAGAAGCACCCTGATTGACATTCTCCAGTCCCCGATGTTTTCATCAAGGGACTCCATTGAAGCAATTACAGATTTCCTTCTCGACCAGGACCCGGGAGTAGTACTGAAAGCAATCGGCGTGGTAAGAGCTATTGATCACCCAAGTACACTTGTTAAACTGAATCAGTTACTTATTCATGCCACCCTGCCAGCAATCAAATCGTCAGCTTTAAGCGCAATAAGTACTCTTACCCGGAAAAAACTATTTTCAAATTTTGAAGCTATGGGTTCAGATAGCCGTTTTTCAATAGTTGCCTCTCTTGTGAAGCTTGATCCAATGTTTATTTCCGATATGATTCGTGATTTTTCATCAGATGATGTTGTTAAGAGACGAATGGCAGCAAGAATTCTCGCCCTCCTCTGGAACAATGTTCCGCTCGAAAAGGGAATTCAACTCGAAGATGGCATTCAAAGTGCAGACCCTTTTCTCAGATCCATTTTCGTTAAAATACTTGCCCGTATTGGAAAAACTCCAGAATTGAACATGCTTTTTCAACTCATCCACGACGAAGATTTACGGGTAAGAGCCAACGCAATTGAAGCAATAGCAATGGCCAAAGAGAATATTGATCCTACATTTCTGAATCAGCTTCCTCAATTTCTTTCAGATCAAAATCACAGAATCAGAGCCAATACAATAATTTCGCTTTACCGTTTTTCGTTCCTCCAACCTGATCCGTATTTAACTGAAATGCTCAGACAACCAAACAAAAATATGCAACTGGGTGCAGTATATGCCATTGGAGAAATACCTGAAGTTCGATTCATTCCTGTTCTTCTGAATTTTCTGAGGAATTCAGATGCTGATTTCAGGCGTAATTCTGTAAAAAGCCTTGGCAAGTATCAGAACAATTATCTTGCGATGGAAAGCATTAGAAAACTCCGTTTTGATCCTGATGAAGGCGTTAGAAAAATGGTAAGTGATTTTCTCGCTAAAATGGAAAGAAATCAAGGGCAATGACAACCATGAATGACGGAAAAACTTTGATTATTGCCGAAATCGGAAACAATCATGAAGGCTCTTTTAACAATGCCGTTAAAATGGTTGAAAGTGCCGCGAAGTGTGGCGTAAACGCAGTAAAATTTCAGACAATCCGTGCCGAACATCTTGTCAGCAGATCAGATTCAGCGAGATTTTCCAGACTGAAATCTTTTGAGTTGTCATATAATGAATTTGAAAAGTTGTCCAAATTAGCAAAATCTCTTGGTTTGATCTTCATTTCAACACCGTTCGACCTTGAAAGTGCTGCTTTCCTCAATGGTATTGTTGACTATTTCAAAATTGCTTCCAGCGACAATACTTTTTATCCACTGATTGACCTGGTAGCTTCTTATAACAAGCCTATTATTGTCTCATCCGGGCTCACAGATATTTCTCAGTGCAAAGATCTTATTTCACGCATCAGAAATATCCGGAAGGATGCAGAAACAAAGTCTCAACTTTCTGTTCTACACTGTGTAAGCAGCTATCCAACCCCTCCTGAACAGGCAAATCTTCGGTCTATATCTTTCATGCAGACACAACTTGATTGTACAGTTGGATATTCAGACCACACACTTGGAATTGATGCATGCATCCTTGCAGTCGCACTCGGCGCAAAAATTGTCGAAAAACACTTTACGCTTGACAAAGCATTTTCCGACTTCCGTGATCATCAGCTATCTGCCGATCCATCCGAAATGACCTGTCTCGTCAAAAAAATAAGACAGGCAGAACTTTTGCTGGGAAGTAATGACAAATCTGTTCAACCCTGTGAAGAAACATCTGTCATTGCTCTTCGGCGTTCAATTATCGCAGCAAGAGATCTTGAAAAAGGCAAAACCATCGAACTTTCTGACATCACATGGGTTCGCCCAGGCGGCGGAATGGCACCTGGCGAAGAAAAATTCCTTATCGGAAAAAAACTATCCCGCGACTGCCCCGCCGGCGAAAAACTTTCAAAGTCCTTCGTAGAGTAATTTTTACTTTTTAGAGAGGGGGCACGCGCCCCCTCTCGCTGGTCGAACAAGTTCGACCAGCTCTCTCCCCGCGGTCGAGCACTTTGTGCTCTCCCATTTCTCATTAAGATGTTTAACTTTTTTTCCTTTGTTCTGTTCTGAACTAATGGAAAATGCTTATTGTTCCGATAGAAAGGTGAATTCTATCTTCAAAAGGGCATGGGCATAAGGTTCAAGTATGGAACAGAATTTTCTGGATAGTCACCTTGCATATCTTACCGTCGATCGCGGACTTAGACCGAAATCGCTTGAGGCCTATAAAAAGGATCTTTCAGACTTTTTATTGTTTTTAAGCGAAAAGAATCGGCGTCCAGATGACCCTTCCATTCAGGGACAGCTGATTCTGTACATGGTTAAGCTTCATGAAGAGCAGCTTTCTCCGAGATCAATCGCCCGAAAGACTTCTGCTATAAAAGGATTTTTCAGATTTCTTCAGGCAGAAGGAATAATTAAAGATGATCCCACAATAGTCATGGAACGTCCCAAGTCTGGAAGAGCACTTCCCAAAGTTCTGTCAAAGCATGAAATGGAACTGATTCTCAATTGCATTACTGATAACAATCCGTTAGCCTTGAGAGACAAAGCCATTCTTGAGCTTCTTTATGCGACAGGAATAAGAGAAACAGAACTCATAGAGCTTCAGATTGGAAGTATAAATCGCGAAGGTGAATTCATAAATATCATTGGTAAAGGTGCACGTGAAAGAGTTGTACCAATGGGAAGTTATGCACTGCAGGCATTAAAAACCTATCTCGACAAAGGAAGAAGCCATCTTCTGAAGGTTATTTCAGAAAGAACTATCTTTTTGAATCCAGCAGGTCAACCACTTTCACGCATGGGATTATGGAAAATTGTCAGAAAATATGCATTGAAAGCAGGAATAAAGAAAAAGGTCTCTCCACATGTTTTCAGACATTCCTGCGCTACACACATGCTTGAAGGCGGAGCAAGCATAATTGCAGTTCAGGAAATGCTTGGACACGTTGATATATCAACAACTCAAATATATACACATCTCACAGGTCAAGATCTAAAGCGCATTCACGAAAGCGCGCACCCCCGTGGGAAGTAATTCTAAAGCTTAAGTTAACGCAAATAGAGGTCAAGCGAAAAATCTGAATGCTGTGTTACTTGCAGGAGCAAAAGCGTTTGAAACAATTTGAAATTTTAAAATGTAAACGCAGACTTTTTCTGGTAATTGCTCTGCTGCTGATTGTTTTTGCTTCAGCTGCTCAGAATCTTCATGCTGAAGAAAAAGCCGCAACAGCAACAGATTCCCTTGCAACATCTGAAGCTGTTTTTGAACCAAAAGATCAAACCCAGAAAATAATAAAAATTAACCAGACAATAAATACCACTGCAAGTAAATCTGTAAATGCAGAAACAAAGGGAAAAACTCTTGAAAGTATTGTTTTTAACAAAACTGAAAACTCGACTGCAACCAGAAAAATTATAAACACTGATAGCAAAACCGAGAACAATACTGGCAAAGAAACTGAAACCAAAAGCAACAAACCCTCAAAACTTACTGCCATCAGCAATAAAATACATGAATTTTTTGGAAAAGATGACACTGACAATTTTGACGATAAGAGTGAATTTAAGTTAAACATTTCAGGAACAAAAACCTTTGAAATGAAACAGGCTCAGGTAAAAGGCGATATTGGGCATTTTTCAACTGAAAATTTCGATTCAATTCCTGGTTTCAGACTTGATCAGAGCCTGCATCTTGAAATTGATGGAAATCTGAATAAAAATACTAAAGTCAACGCAGTACTAGATGACAAGGAAGATGAAGACAGGCGTTTTACCGTATTCGTTGAAGGCAGACTCTGGAACCTGACACTTGGTGATTTTCCTCTCGCACTTAAAGACACTGAGTTTGTGCTTCACAACAAGGAAATCAGAGGAATTATGGCTGCCGGAACTCCACATCCGAAATGGGAAACCGTGTTTCTCTTCTCCCAATCGAAGGGCGTTGCACGCCGCGAGCAATTCCGGGGTGCTGGTCAACAACAGGAGTTTCGTCTTCTCGGGAGGCCGGTTGTACAAAATTCAGAACGTATCATCATTGACGGAAGAACATTGTCCAGAGGATCAGACTATTTTGTTGACTACGAAGATGGCATAGTAAAACTCCAGGCGCATCTTCTTCCAATAGAAATCACTTCCTGGATTGTCATTGAATACGAAGTTACTGATGTAAAGCTCGCATTCAAAAGAAATCTCTATGGCGGAAGAGTTGCATATAAACCAACTCCCGATAAAAAAATCGGACTCACTTATCTTCGCGAATCTGATTCAACAACTCCCAAAACAGGAGAAAACGCCTCAGCAACTTCAAGCCCGATGGATCACTTCATTCTCGCAGCTGACACCTCGTGGCGCCTGAATGATACTTTCAGCATTGGCGGGGAATATTCGACCTCCTTTTTCGACCCGAACACAAATCTTGATACAGCCTCGTCAGACCAGCAAATCTTTGGTACAGCAGCGCGGTTTTCACTATTTGGAAAAAGTGAAAAACTAGCTGCTGAATATATTTTCAGACAAATTGATAAAGAATTCAAGCTTATCGGACGTGAAGGTGGCATTACCGAACTTGGCGAAAGGGGCCTTGTGAGAGACGTTCAAAAGCATAATGGACGATTCAATTACAGAATAAGAGACAATCTATCTGTTTTTGGCGGAGTTGAAAGTTCACGCACGAATCTTTCTGCTGATCCGGCATTCTCTGAGATTTCGTTCCTCTCGGGCAATACAGGCTTAACCTGGAAATACAGGCCCAAATCTCAGTTTGAATTTAGACTTCAGCGTCAGACGGACGAAGAACGCTGGCTAACACCACTTTCAGATCAAGACAAGGATAACGGCGTTCTGGTCTGGGATCACGAATTTTCTAAATTCATCGTACAAAACAAAGTCGAACATACTGCCTATAACGACAGAGTCAATCTTGCATCCGATTCAAGAGCACTTCAAATGCAGACAATAATCAGTTCTGATTTCTGGAAAAACTTCACCTGGTCTGCCGCTCTTTCCAGGTTGACTCTTGATGATGATTATGACCCAAATGAACTCCGTTCGATAATAAACAATTACACTCTTGATATGAACTATGATCCAAACCGCGTTTTTAACGCCCGTGGAATAATTCAATGGCGAACGGAAACTGATAATCTTATTAAGACAACTCAGGACGATCAGATTGCAGATTCAAGAATCCGCTATCAGCCTAACGATGACTTTACAAGCCAACTGAAATATAAGGTTGAAAACACAACAAAAGTTGTCCGTGACCCATCAATTGATGCGGCAAAATATATCCGTCCGCCATCGCTTCCCCTTGAAAGAAAAGACCAGGAGGAAGTTGTTGAGAGATTCGAAAATCCGGTTCAGAAAAAAACTGCCAACTTTTCGACCTCTTACAGGCTCGGAAACAAGGGTGAAACGTTCTTTGACTGGAAAAGACGTGATCTGAAAGATCGTTCCAACAAAGATCTTTTGTCATTCAATGACAGAAAAATTTACGAATTGCGATATTTTCCAGTCAGACAAATTAAACTTTCAGCTGAATATGAAGATGGCATTGCAAAAAACTTTGTCACACCCAATCAGTTATGCGACTCTGTAAAAAGAATTGAAGCAAAAAACGAGTTCTGGGAAGGCTATATTTTTACGGGACGGTGGGAAGATCGCGATGAAAATGACCTGTTGATTCGGGAAAATGATAAGAGAACTGAAAGCAAAGTTATTGAATTCAACAGGGTTTTCTCTGAATTTGCCTCACTTGAAATGGGCGTTCAGAGGAATGTAATTACATTCAGAGAACCCAGCAAAGAATGGGAACAGAGAGCTGCAATGATAATAACACCTTCTGCCAGAAATCAGAGATACAAATTCTTTCTCTTAAATAAAGTAATTGAATCTGATAAACCGGGAAATCATTTTGAAGGTGGTTTGAATTTCTCGCAGTTTATTGGTGCTGACAGCATGCTTGATGGAGAAATAAAAAGGGTTAAATCTACTGCAGGAATCACAGGCAGCGGTTATGAAGCAACCATCGCCAACGCAAAAATGGTAATAACTTTTTAATGCATATGTTCAAGGTATACTCTCGTCTGATCTAATACAGAACCAAGTTTCATTATATCAGCAAACTTGTCATCAAGCGATTTGCATTCTGATCTGAGCGAAGAGATGCTTCCTGCAATCAAATTTTCGCGACTCAAATATTCATAGAAAAGCGGCTGTTTTCCCTGGTATGCATTCATAAGATTTTTGATATTGTTCTGATGTTCAACAAGCCGGGCATCTGGGTTCAAATTCCAGTGAAAGGAGAAGAGAACTCCAATTTTTCGCATTTCTATGAAATGTTGAAGAAGAAATATCTCCCTGTTGTGAGATACTCCTTCTTTAAGCGGAATAAGCAGCTTCTTGTAGGAATTTTCTGCCATTGCAAAATTCAGGGAAATTTTCAGGAGATGATTAGCCATAAGAATCGGTACACCCATTAATTTAGGCTTAATCGTCTGAATCATAAGACCCATATTGTGTTTTGTGAGGGGATCTTTAGCAAGTTCTCTCCAGTCTTTTTCGCAACGGTTAAAAATATAAAAAATCATACAGGCTTTCTGCTCTCTCAACTGAGCAATGTATTCACTCATTTTGACAATTACCGCTGGCCTTGCTCCAGACGATTTCATTTTTTTCAACTGATCAGACGCATTTTTTATGTTGTCATCGTATTCTGCTACTGTTGAATCACACATCAGGAAACCCGCAAGCACCCTTCCAAGTGCAAGAACTTTCGTTTCATCTCCACCTTTATTGAATTTCATGAACTCATCCAAAGAAAAGTCCTTAACATAGAAACCTGGGTGAAACCATGAACAAAGAGCCTTAATAGCAACATGATCATTGAATGGTTGAGCATTTGGCAAGGGATTACGGAAAATTTCCTTGTTTTGTCCATAAACAAGTTGACTTATAATATATTTATGAGCCTTGCCTGTCAGATCTTCCCAGGAAATTGTGATTATAACCTCAATCAGATTTTTTATTGACTGACCCGGGTTATCAGGGTTTGGAACAAAACGAGATTCCACCTGACATTTAAAGCCCTTCAACTGCTCATAAAGATCCTTTGAAAGAGTTGTTATCGGCAAATCTTCGGCTGCATCAAGTTTTTCATAGTCTTTTGTATTTTCAAGAAGTCTGAAAAATGGACTTTGACCATCAACAACTCGCAATGCATCTCCTGACGCCGAAGCAATAAGATCATTAAAAAAATGAGGATTCATTGTTACTCTGTCATTTATGTCCTCGATCACTTTTTGAGCAAGAAACATAGCGGTAAAATGCTCACTGCTGAATGCTTCCGTTTTGGCTGCTCCCTGTCTCATTGTTATAATAAGCAGCAGAACAGCCCCAGCCATAAGTGAAACAGCTATTAATATTTCAAGCAGGGAAAATCCTCTCACCCTTTGCATTGAAATTGTAGTCATTAATTTACATCTCCCGGTTGAAAATGTTACAGAATAAGTTCTTTACCTGGTTTCCTGAATTTAATTAGAGTTATTAGAGCTATTTGTTGAAGAATCATCAGCAATATCTTAATTCTGAGGTGAGTTATTTGTCTGGTTCGACGAATTGTCATCGGAGTCTGTATTTTGAGATGAGGTATTTGTCTGATCCGAAGAATTGTCTGTACTGTCTGTACTTTGGGATGAGGTATTTGTCTGGTCCGAAGAATTGTCTGTTCTGTCTGTACGTAGAGGTGAAGTATCTACCTGTTTCGAAGAATTGTCTGTTCTGTCTGTACGTAGAGGTGAAGTATCCATCTGTTTCGAAGGATTGTCTGTGGTGTCTGTACTTTGAGATGAAGTATTTGTCTGACTCGACGAATCGCCTGTGGTATCCGTACTTTGAGATGAAGTATTTGTCTGACTCGACGAATCGCCTGTGGTATCCGTACTTTGAGATGAAGTATTTGTCTGACTCGACGAATCGCCTGTGGTATCCGTACTTTGAGATGAAGTATTTGTCTGGCTCGACGAATCGCCTGTGGTATCCGTACTTTGAGATGAAGTATTTGTCTGGCTCGAAGAATCGCCTGTGGTATCCGTACTTTGAGATGAAGTATTTGTCTGACTCGACGAATCGCCTGTGGTGTCAGTAGTTGAATTACTACTCGTGCCAGTAGATTCACCTGTAGCAGTGCTATTACCAGAATCAGTTCCAGTGCCACTGCCAGTGCCTGTTCCTGTTGTTGTCTGAACGGTAGTAGTAGTGACCTCAGATGAACCAGTATCTGTAGCAAAGCCCGTGCCAGTGTCGCTATTGGTGGTGACAACAGATGTATCATTATCTGTGCCAGTGTAACCTGTAGTAATTGTGCTTGAAGAAACGGTATCAGGATCACTGGTTCCAATATTCCATTCTCCAGTTGATTCTGAAGCAATCTGACCGCTTACATCCATTGTCTCACTTGCACTGGGGTTAGTTCTTGCCGTTCTGTCAATTTTGTTCTCAAGTTGTTCAAGATCGGTAGAGGACGTAATGTTTGGAATTGATGGTTTTGACGGAGAGGATGAGGATGAAAGAGGCGAGCTGGAAGAATCAGAACTGCTATTTGAAGTTGTCTGCGAAGGTGGATTAATAACTGGAATCAAAGCCGGATCAATTGGCGGAACAACACTTGAAGGTGATTTCACATTAGATGTCGGAAGAGAAACATTTTCCGGGGGAGGAGGAGGAACAACTTGAGGATTTGGAGGAAAAGGGTTTTCCCTGGCTTCCTGCCCGGACGGATTAACTACCTGTGGAGTACCACTTACCGATCTCATGTCATCTACAAATTTATCTGTCTTTGCACTGTTTTTATCACGTTCTTTAATCAGGTCATCAATCTTTCCACTCAAGCTGTCAGGACTACTGCTGCCACCACCGCTCGGAAAGTATGACTCTTTAAGTTCCAGAGCACTGATCTGACTGCCATCAAGTAATCCTGGAATAAGAGATGGACGTATTTTAACTCTCCAGAAAAAGAAACGCTTGGCATTCCGAAACGAGGCTTTTATCCAGACATCAGCATGATAGGGTCTTCCCGGAGTGTCCTGGAGGACGTAATCATATACACCACCAGCATAAGAAATGCTCGCTTTTGTATCCATGGAATCCTTAAACCATCTCTTTTCATAAGGAAGACTTAACATTTTTGCATAGAGCAAATTGAACGCCGACTCGCCGATATATTGTGCTCTGAGACTTGCATCTGCATATTTAAGTTGATCCTCAATACCGCCCATCAGCCGGGAAAATATCATTCCCCACACAACAAGTACAGAAAGTATTCCAAAGACAAAAAGAAGGGCGCTACCTTTTTTTGAGGACATTATTCTTTCCCCTTTCATTCAGCAGCCATATTTTTCAGGCGTACATAGTTTATCAGTGAAAACTTTCCATTAGCACTCTTGAGGGAAGTTGTAAGAACAACACCTCCATTGTGATGAGCTGTAAAATTAAGGGTCTTTACATACTTCATGATTGTTTTAGGCTTAAGTATTTGTCCTGTGGCAGGATCCTTTATTCCCTGAACAACCCGGAACATATCTTCCTTCTCACTTTTTGTTGTTTCAGGATCTTTTTCAAGATAAATCAACTGAAGATTGTTTACAAAATCACGATATAGAAAGTATGGGAGAGTAGTACCCGGTTGCGGATACACTATCTCTATTCCACCTTGAATCTCATGAAAAAGAACCAGAAATGCTTTGCGCGCTTCCATCTGTAGTACAAGTCTTTGAGAGAGATTTCTGCTCGCTTTCCCTGTAAAAAGTTGAAAAGCACGAAACGAACCTGCTGCAACAAAGGAAAAGATACACATTGCAATCGCAAGTTCTACCAATGTGACCGCTGATTTAGATTTCAGCTTTTTCATTGAATCAATATGATCCCGCAATAATTAGTTTTAAAGTACCCATTCTCTATATATATTATATCAGATGTAATTGATTTCTACAAAAATTGATTGTAAACTAGAACATCCAAATTAAATGCATTGAACAGATTTTGCGAAATCTATTTTTCTGGAGGAAAAAATGTATAAACTTGTATTAGTCAGACATGGAGAAAGTGTCTGGAACAAGGAAAACCGATTTACAGGCTGGACAGATGTCGACCTTTCTGAAAAAGGAATGACTGAAGCTCACAAAGCTGGGAAAACTCTTCGCGAACAAGGCTTCAAATTTGACCTTGCTTATACCTCCGTATTGAAAAGGGCTATCAGAACACTTTGGATAACTCTTGATGAAATGGATCTGATGTGGATTCCTGTTATTCGCGACTGGAGACTTAACGAAAGACATTATGGCGATCTTCAGGGCCTGAACAAATCAGAAATGGCTGCAAAGTTTGGAGAAAAGCAAGTCCTTGTCTGGCGCAGGTCTTATGATGTTCCACCCCCTGCTCTTGACAAAAACGACAACAGACATCCCTCAAAAGACATACGCTATGCAGAACTTCTACCAGCACAAATTCCCAGCTGCGAAAGCTTAAAAGACACCGTTGCAAGATTTCTCCCGCTGTGGCATCAAACAATAGTTCCAACTATCAAGAGCGGAAAAAAAGTTCTTATTGCCGCCCACGGAAACAGCTTAAGAGCACTGGTAAAATATCTTGATAACATATCTGATGAAGCTATTACTGAAATGAATATCCCGACTGGAATGCCTCTGATTTATGAGCTTGATTCAGAACTTAAACCAACAAACAGATATTATATCGGTGATCCCGAAGAAGTAAAAAAAGCAATGGAAGCAGTTGCCAATCAGGGAAAAGCTGGCAAATAGCTTTTTTCGATACATCGAAAAAAGCACAAAATAGTTGATAATTCATAAAAGATGTGTTATAAATTATCTGGAATTAGCAAATAGGGACGTCGTCAAGTGGTAAGACACTTGCCTTTGGAGCAAGCATCCCAGGTTCGAATCCTGGCGTCCCTGTATCAATCATCAGAAATGTGTGTAAACAAAAAACAGGCAAAAATCGCCTGTTTTTTGTTTACACACATATTTTTTTCAACTACTTTTTAAAGGATGCAATCTCAAAAAAGTATTATTTTGAATTATGCCTACGATCTCAATTTGCCTTATAAAATTGAGATCGTAGGCATAATTTAGTTTAAATATCAGCGGAGATTATGAATTGATGAGAAGTTTAATTTTGCCTGGACTCTCTTGAGGAGAGCTGCTGAATCTGATTTTTCTGCAAAGTCAAGTCGTATTTTTTCTGCAATTGAAGGATCGGAATCAATCATGTTAAGCATCTTTGTTTCCAGCTCAGCAAGATAATCTTTCATTCCAGTAGTATCATTGAGGTTATTGACTTTATTCAGGTCAGATGCATCATAAGAGGGAGGAAGCGAAGAAGCTATTTTTTCAGCCTCTGAAAGCAAAAGATAGTCTGATTTCAAAAACGAATAATACGCATTCCCAGCCAGAGATCTTTTCTTTGAAAGCAACCATTGAGCTGAATTGCGTGCCAGCGCGTCATGATTACATTTGGGATTATTAAAACCATCATGCAGCTTATCTTTAGGATTTCCTGTTCCGTCATCAAACGGAGAACTGTCACCCATAGCAATTACTTTTCCACCCGATGGAAGCTCTAAAGTCGCTATATAAGCACCACCACCATTTTTCGCACTAACTTTAATATGGGCAATTCCGCTTGCAGAAAGGCACTTCACTGATGTTCCGCCCCAGGTTCCGACGGCTTTGACATCTTTCGTAATTGGGGAATTTATATATTCACCACTCACCGGCGCTTCTGAGAAATATTTTTTCTCAATTTCCATGCCGAGTTTTGGCAAAAAACGATTAAAGACTCCAACGGAGTCAACCCCATCGCCGTTTCTATCAGAATTATTGTGATCGGATATAACAAAAATTCCGCCGCCATTATTCACGTAATCTACGATTACCTTTTCTTCTTCAGGGGTGTAATAAGAATTTGGTTCCGGCAACACAAGAACTACTGCATTTGCAAGGTCCTGTTTTGTCATTTTTGTTATCGACTTGACTTCGCATCCCATTTTTTTGAATACATCTGCGAAATCAGAAAATCCACCGCCGATAACCCAGTCAGCATTTCCAGCTGTCTGAGCGTGACCTTCATCAAATAGTACAAGGTTTGCAGCAGAAAGATAAGTCGACAAACACAACAATAGAACCACGCCAACCTGAGCTCTACTTATTCTCTTATACATAATCATACTTGCTCCTGTTGAATATATTCCCATGATATTGCTTATTTTCTGATTGTAAAGTATTTTCCGAATATCGTCAATAGCCGATTTTGAAGAATTCTTTAAGAAGCAAAATGTTTTTTAAGTGTTCTCAGCCAACTGACAAATGGCTCAAGGTATTTTCCAGCCATTTCAGTAAGGAAAACAGCTTCCTTGTCTGAATAATTTTTCAGAATAAATTCATTCAGCATTCCAAGGGTTCCTGAGTCACCGTAAAGCTCCATCAATCTGAAGTAATAATTACGATTGACTTCGGTATCTTTTTGTGGTTCACGTTTCATCAAACGCAACTTCATTAATATTCGCTCCCAGAGTCTTACCTTCGGAACAAGAATATGTCGCAGGCCTGTCTGTCCACGCGGCATGCTTGACCAGATATATAGAAGATCCAGCATCGCAATAATTTTTTCCTGTCTGTTGGAAGAAAAGAGTACAGGTAAAACTTCGTTCAGATCTCTGATCCTTATCTTAAATCTCTGGGCGAATTTTCCACTTCCCTCTACGAATCCGGCAACAACGTCTGACCAGAATTTAGCCTGAACAATCGTTGGAATATTAAGCATATTTCCAACTGGAGAAAAAGCAACAGCAAATGGCCAGGCAAAAATACTTCTGAAAAAATTTGCTCTTATTACTTTCCTGTCAAAGTTACGCAGACGGTTGTGTGAAGTGATGTATAATCCATTTGCAAGACATACAATAAAAAATTTTGAAGTTTCATAAAAAATTCCTGCCGGAGTAGCAAACCACAAAGTATCAAATTTGGTTTTCACAAAATTCAAAATTGGAACGCTCCATCCCGTCCAGAAAAGCGACTGACCGACATTATCAAAGTTGATATTCTTATGGCTCCAGGTTTTTATCCGAAGCCCGGATGAAGCAACCAGATCAACAAGAATATTTCGAAAAAATGTTATACAAAGCCATAAAGCAGCAAACCGCAAACCGATGACGCCACAAAATTCAGGAGTCTGTGAAAAACCTATATAAGCAGCACTTAAGCCAACCCCAATACGGGCAAAGTTTTTTATTGTGGGATTGAGATATGTCAGAAAACGCTCGGGGTAAATAGGCTCAGGAACAGTGATTTCGTCTCCAACATGATTTTTTGCACGGGTTCCAATTTTTCCCATGCAAATTATGTCATAGTTCTCAGATGGCTCATCAGAGTGAATTCTCTTCCCTTCGTGCAAAATAAGATTTGCAATAGGATGCGGAACTTTGAAGTGGTGTTTCTTGAATTCATCTGAAACCGACTGTGGAATGTCAATAGCTTTTATAAATCCCATTCCCGGAATTGCAGGATCGCGTCCGACAGCATCGCTGCCGCAGATGGGTATTATTCCGCGATTTTTAATGCTTTTATGTGCTTTTTTGACAATCATTTCTTTGTCAGATAAACCGCATTGTTCAAGGAACTCACTCACAGTCTCGGAATTATCTGTGTTCAGAGAGGCGATAAAATCATTAAAAATAATAAGTTGATTGGGATTGCGCTGAACACTGTCTCTGAGGTTAAGCGTTTCGACATGCGTTATCAGATGTGCATTTTCAAGTACATAAAGAATTGAAGGCTGCAAGCCCATTTCCAGGGGATGGATCAATACTATTTTGCCTCCCAGCTTAAGGAGATCAGATAAAAGAGGTTCTTCCTCACAGAAAACACTGTCGTAATCAATTACATCACGGGAATCCATATATCTCGAAAGCAACGCATCGGGTGTCATTGTTTCATAGAAATCTCTGACACTGTCATACTGGCTGGAAATATTTTTCAGTTCCATTTCACTGTAGTGACCGCGTTTAAACCGTTCACGGGCAGCAAGTACCTCTGCTTTAAGATAAAGAACTCTTCTGTGAAATGTTTCATGGAATTTTTGGAACAGAAGTTCACCAACATGAACTCTTGAGGGCTGCCCTGTGCCAACAATATTATCAAGCTCTTCAATCGTCAGCGTCGGAAACCAGCACGGACTGTTTGGCTGATAACCGGCATTTAATCTGCTCAATTGCTGAAGATTGAACCTTTCGAGAGCAGCAGCCATTGTTTTTCTGCGATTATCCGCATTAGTAATCAGGCCTTTTTTAAATTTTGTAAAAACTTCCGCATTCTGCTCGAAGTAAGAAAAAAATGAATTGCTGTCTTCAAAATTTCCGGGAATAAACATGAAATGTCTTCTGGAGCCGCTTTTGCCAATACTGAATTCAATTCCAATATGAACCCTTATCCCCAGTATCTTTCCGGCAGAAATAGCTTCATGAATCATTGCTCTCTGTTCAAGGTGTGAGTAAACAAGCGTCAGTTCAGACAATCCCTTGATGAAAGCATCCAGAAGGACCTGCGTGGGAGTTTTCCTTCCCTCGGAAAGAGTATCATGTACATGGTCATCCCAGCCCATTTCAAGGTCTTTTAACGGCGTGTCAGTCTCTGGAACTTCGACCATGTTCAACTTATTCAGGTAGAACCTGATCACCTGTTCCTGACCAAACGATGCCCGGCTGAAATCGCTCACTAGTTCCATCTGTTCACGTCTGTTTCCAATAGACTTAACAGCACGTTTCATCAGTTTTATTTGAACTCTCGCCGTGTTAAGCGGCATATTCAATGCTTTGGCATGAAGAGAGGCATCAATAAGCATTTTTAGAGCAGAGAGTCTTTCGTCAGTGTTTTCAAGAGAGTGATCACGAGCAAGTTTTATGTATGCAGCAGCAATATTAAGACGTCTTTTATGAAGTTCCCGTGTGAATCCGCCGGGGTGAGAAAGCAGTTCTTTTCCCATTTTTGTCATGGGTTCTTCGAGTTTGTGATTAAGCGTGTCAACCATGCTCTCAATTTCATTGCTGAAACTGAACAGCTGCACAACATAATCAATACTTTCAAGGAAAAGGGATTTAATATATATGGAAAGATTACCTGCTATCATAAACTGCGTAACCCCTGACAAAAGTGTATTTTTGAAAACGATAAAAAGCACAAAAAAAAGCTCTTCAACTTTTTTTTGTGCTATACCCAATCTAACATTTATTATAAAAAAATCAAGTAAAAATTTTGAGAATGCAAATAAACTGCCTTTTTTCAGACAAATCTCAAAAATATTCGAAAGTTCTCTTGAAGTTCCTTGAGAAAAAAGATAAATTATAACTCATGAAAAAATTTGAAATTAATCCAAAATGTGTTGCCGTTTATTGTTCCTCTTACTCCGGACTTTCTTCTGAATTCGTCCTGTGCGCCGAAAAGATTGGGGCAGGTATTGCAGCAAAAGGCTTCGAACTTGTCTATGGAGGCACCGACTGCGGGTTGATGGGCGTTGTTGCCAAATTTCAACACAATAATGGCGGTAAGATAACCGGCATTATTCCAACTTTTATGATCAATGGTGGTCTGAAAAGCAATTTGTGTGACAATTTGATTGAAGTTCCTGATATGGCACTCAGAAAATCAGCAATGGTCAAACAATCTGGTGCTTTTTTTATTCTCCCAGGTGGTCTCGGAACGCTTGACGAGCTCTTCGATGTTCTCGTTCTGAAGCAATTACAGATTCACAACAAACCTGTTATTCTTCTGAACATCAACGACTATTATAAACCCGTATTTGAAATGATAGATAAAGGTATTTCAGAAGGCACAATCAAGAAAGATTATCTTTCCCTCATGCACTTTGCTGATTCCGCAGATGAAGCACTCGCGCTAATTTAACTGAATGATTATTAAACTGAAGATCAAGGAGATAGTTTATGAGACATATTAATTCGGATGAACTGATTGAAATAGCCATAAAAATTGAGAATGACGGCTACCATTATTATTCAAAGATGGCAGAAAGGGCAAACGACCCTGAACTGACACGTCTTTTTTCATATCTGGCATCAGAAGAAAAAAAGCATGCTAAAGACTTCATTTCCCTGAAAGAACAAATTGGCCATACTGAAATAAAGATTCCTGAGATATACGAATCTCCAGATATAGCGCTGTATCTTGAAGCTCTTGTAGATGGAAAAGTATTCTGGACCAATCTTTCAGTCGATGATATTCTTGACGAAATAGAATCTGAAGAACAGGCTGTTAAACACGCTATTTCATTTGAAAAAGACTCCGTCCTTTTCTACAACGACATCCTGGATCTCGCCATTCTTGATAAAAAGGATGTAAGCCTTATCCGTGAAATGATTAAGCAGGAAAAAATTCATATCTCCAAGCTGTTGATGTTGCTGGCTAAGTTTCAACCAAGATGAGTTTCAGTAGATCAAGGCTCAAGTTAAGGCTGCGTCAGAGCGCAGAGTGGATGTTTTCACTCTCGCTTCTGATAATAGACCTTACTCTGATAAACCTTATTTTTGTAAATGTCTTTGACATTTGGCTGTTGAAAATTCCAAATAAGGACATTTATCTTTCATCTTATTATCAGCTGCGCCCGTGGATATTCAGTATTTTTGCGATATATGGCGTGGTATTTGATATTTTCCGCATAAGGTCGCTTAGAGCAGCTTCGGATATAATTTTTCATACTGCTGCAACTTTCCTTTGCCTTTTTATAACATTCAGCGTACTGGTTTCTTTGTACAGACCATTTGCAGCAATTGCACACACTTTTCCCCGACCCATTCTTCTTATTTCAACACTCGTATCTATTGTTGGAACATTTTTCATTCGTTCAATACTTACATCCGTTTTTATTCCGCATCCGTTGATTCTGAGAGTTCTCATAATGGGAAACGAGACGGAAGGAAAAAGAATAATCAAGCATTTTCACAGACGGGGCGGTTTCCGATGCAAGCTTCTGGGCATTTTTGAACCTGAAAAACAGAAGGAAATGGCAGCTGAAGTGGTATACAGGCAGATAGACGAAGTAATCGTCACTGACCCGCAGATTTCGCTTGATGAGTTCTGGGCGGCAATTTATCATGACAGAAACGCAAAGCCTCACGACTTCAAAGTAAGGTATTCTTTTGTTCCCAGCACTGCTGCCGGAAACATCGGACTTGTAAGCCTTGAAGATCTTCCTCTTCAAACGATTCGTGCTCTTCCCATAGGAGAATTCAGCAGATTCTTAAAACGCGGATTCGATATTGCGTTTTCACTTTTTGCAATTACAATAACCGGTCCGATAATGTTTCTGACAGCCTGCATCATAAAACTTGATTCAGCCGGACCAGTTTTTTTCAAACAGAAAAGAGTCGGAAGATACGGCAAAGAATTTGATGTAGTCAAATTTCGCTCAATGAAGATTGGCGCAGAAAAAGACAGTGGCCCGAAAATAGCGACAGCAGACGACCCCAGATCTACACGAATTGGCAAGTTTCTCAGAAAATCAGGAATAGACGAACTTCCACAATTTTTCCTTGTTTTCATCGGAGAAATGTCAGTTGTAGGCCCGAGACCCGAACGGCCTTTTTTTGTTGACAAACACATTGAACTTCAGGGAAGAAGATTGTCGGTCAGACCTGGCGTAACAGGACTGGCAGCCGTAAATTCAAGGTTTTATCTCAGACTCACCGATAAAGTTGCATACGATCTGTATTATCTTGATCAATACAGCTTTCTGCTGGATATAAAGATTATTTTTCAAACAATCTGGGTGGTATTCTTCAAACCCGAAACTTCCCCGGAAAACAACAAATGATTTAAATTATTTATGCTCTGCCGTTTCATATTTTTTCAGTTCAGAGAGAACCATTTCTTCGACGATTTCCGGAAATTTCTTTGTTCTTTTCCAGTTGAGCTGTGTTTGAATTTTTGAAGGATTTCCGCACAAAACAACACTTTCAGATTGCCTCAGCAATCTGTCGTCTATTTTGACATATTTCTTATAATCAAGACCTGCAAAACTGAATGCCAGATCTACAAAATCTCTTACAGAATGAGTCTCTCCACTTGCGACAACGAAGTCATCAGGTGAATCAATCTGAAGAATTTGCCACATTGCTTTAACGTAATCGGGTGAATAACCCCAATCTCTCTGCGCATCAAGGTTTCCAAGGTAGAGGTCTTCCTGAAGAGAGTGTTTTATTCTGGCAACCGCTGAAGCTATTTTTCTTGTGACAAATTCACTGCCTCTTCTCGGTGATTCGTGATTGTACAAGATTCCCGCAGAAGCATACAGCCCATATTGTTTTCGGAAATTTCTCACCAGATGATAACCGGCAAGTTTGGATATTCCATATATGGAACGCGGGTTAAACGGCGTCTTCTCGTCCTGCGGCGAGTAAGGAGCGTCACCAAACATTTCACTGGATCCAGCGAAATAAAATCTGCATTGAGGAGAAAACTCCTTTATTGAAGCCAGAAGATAATGAGTATATAATAAATTACTGTTCAAAATGCTGATTTCATCATCAAATGAGTAACTTACAAAGCTGGAAGCCGCCAGGTGATAACATTCGTCTGGCTGAATTTTCTGAAAAAGCTTTACAAGTGACAGCGGATTATCAAGAGTTGCAACGTTCAGGGTTATTGAATCAACTATGTGCATAATGTTTGTAAGCTTATTTCTTGTGTCTTCAAGCGAAACGCGCTTAACAAATCCATAGACCTCATAGCCTTTTTCAAGAAGCAGTTCTGCCAGATAAGATCCATCCTGGCCAGTAATACCTGTAACAATAGCTTTTTTCTTCATTTCCGATTCCAGTCAGATAGATTTTGTTCGCTCAGCTGACACGTTCAGCAATTTTATCACATTGAATCTACCGCCTCAAGAATAATAAGGAACATTTTTTGGGAATGCAGTATCTGTGATGATGAATCTGTTTTAGAAATATAACAAACTGAATTGAGATAGAGATTTATTATAGAATAATATCTACTCAACAACGTGGCATTGGAAAGCCCAAGTATGGGGGCGAATTTGCGTGTTAACTTTTAGTTAACCATTTTGCACGTGCGCTGGATAGCCTCGCTGACTGGATATTTCGTGTTGCACAAATTGGGGAAACCGAAAAGCTGCGTTAATTTTGATGGCTGTCAGAGAGTATGGCTAAGGGTTAAACTGTCATCAGCGACCAAGTTTTCTGATTTCCTCAACGCTCAAACCAGTTGCTTTTGCTACGTCTTCCAATGACAAATTCATCAAAAGAAGGTTTTTGGCCGTTTCGATTTTGCCTTCGATTTTGCCTTCAACTTTGCCTTCATTTTTACCTCTTTGTTCAGCACTTGCTAATGCAGAAGAATAATCTAAAAGCGCTTTCTCGCGCATTTCATAGTTCAGCCTATCCTTTTCTACTTTTTGAAATATTTCCTCG
>JADFZL010000031.1 GCA_015232575.1 Candidatus Rifleibacteriota bacterium | reverse complement strand
ATGAAAATCCTAAAATTTTCAATTGGAAGTATAAGATGAATGAATTACCATAGATGCGGTACACCGATTTTGATGGGGAGTGGTACACTAAATATTGGGATGTTAATTAGCGAACGTTATACTAGTTAATGAACCCTTTTCCTTATTGATAGAACTGTTAACATTAAAAAGCACTACTACCACAAGAAAATCAGTAAACTTTTTTCCGTAAATACCGATGTTTGAATTTGGATTATAATTTGAAAATATCTGGTAAAAGGGAAAATTGAATGATATCGCATCTGAGAACGATGCTCTGTTCAATAGCAATCGTTTTTGCTCTCTTCTGTTTCGCAGGAATTGCGTATGCCGAACCTCCGGTTGGAGTGAGTGCTGCTGTAAGTGTCAGCAATGAGGTCACGAAGGTTGACGGAAAGGCCGCTATTGGCGAAACATTGAATTTTCAGGTTATATTCACAAGTAACGAAGCAGCCGGAACAAATGCTGCCTGGGTTGACCTTGGGCAGGTCGGCGGACCGCTTGTTACGATGACAGTCGTTACAACAGGCCAGACAGCAAAAGCTGATGCAACATGGGTGGTCACCGGCGGATCATACAATAATCTTCCGTTTACCCCGAAATTCACTCTTTCAAATGCAAGTGGCCCTGTGAGCTTCACTCCGAGTGGAACCAGCATTTATGTTGATAACGTTCCACCATCAAGAAGCTCTGTAATGAGTGCTTCCGTAGATGGTACAACTTACACTGGTACACCAGTGAAAAAAGGACAGTCAGTCAATTTCATGCAGGGTATGTCTGCATCTGATATGGGAAGTGCGAGCATTAACCTTTCAACCGCAGGTCTATCGTCTGTTAATGCCATGCCATGGGTTGCTCCATCGTATTTTATGGGAATCGGATTCGTTTTTCCCGATAATCTTGATACTACTTGTGTTTTTCCTGTTGCAATAAACGATTCATGTGGAAACCCTGTAAATTACGGTGATTTCACAATGATTTTTGATACTAAACCACCTTCGATAACTGCCGGAACAGTTGTTAATCAGGCTGGGAACACCGTGCCGGCGCTTCCCGGACACATTCTGAACTTCTCTGTTACCGTAGCGGCTTATGATGGCGATTCTGTCGTGGCGTCGCAATCCGTAATGCAGACTGCCGGAATTTCAATGCCGGTGCTGACTCCGACAAGCACACCCGCTGCCGGAAGTCCCTGCACATTTCAGGGAACGCTTAATCTTCCGAAAAATACTGCAATTCATGGCTCAAATTACCCATTTGAATTTATCGTAACAGACAATGCCGGAAACGTAACAAAATTTTCTGCATACCTAACAAGCATTGATCTCGACCCGCCCGCGCAGACCACTGCGCAGATTGCTGTCTACAAGCCGTCTCCCGAAAATTCTCCCAATGCTTCACCATGGGATACAGTTGCAAGTATCGGAACCAGACTTGTAATAAGCTCTGATATTACAACATCTTCAGGTGACACCATTGTTGTTACCGCTAAAATGAGTTCAATCGGCGGTCAAGCCTCATTATCGATGACACTGGTTGAAGGCAATACGTACATGGCAACTTATACAATTCCGCAGGGAAGCCTTGAAAATGATACAGATTACAGCTTTCAGGTTTATGCAAAAGATTCTTCGGGCAACCTTGTTTACATGTCTACCACGCCTTCTGTTCGTGTTGATAACCGTCCGCCATCGTTTTCAGGAACTCCGAGTGTCACAAAAAGCGGCGGCGGGTCACAGTTTCTGCTTGGCGATACGGTAATAATTTCCGCAGTAGTTGATAATGTTGAAGCTTCTATCGGCGGGAAGGCATGGGTAGATCTGTCAGCGTTTGGTTTAAGTGCAACCACTGAAATGACGGCTGTTTCCGGAAGCAATTTCACCAAAAGTTTTACTATTACAACTTCTACAATTATTGATAATGGTGGGACTAATTTCAAAATTTACGCAAAAGATGATGTCGGAAATACTATCAATACAACCAGCACTTCTGTTGGTGTAGATAACGAACCGCCGGTTCTGGTGTCGGCAAATTATACGGTCAGCCCAGCTCAAACTGCGTCTAAGCCTTATGTTAGAATCGGAGACGACCTGACCCTGAGAGTTGTTCTCGCTTCAACAACCGGAAATGTTGCTTACGACGGGCAGACTGTTTTCGCAGACCTTTCATCAGTCGGAGGTTCTGCTAATCAGCCGCTGTCGCTATCTGCCGGAGTTTACACATTTGTGTTCAAGGTAACATCAGGAACAATTACTGATTCAGCAAATTTTCCTCTGATTATTTCTGATAATGCCGGCAATGGTCCGGCTCGCCTTCCAGGTTACGTTGCCGTCAGTCCAAGTATTCCGATTGCATTTTTCGACAATAATCCGCCTGATCCAGGCGCATTAACCATTACCGGCAAAGATTGGCAGGAATCTCTGACTGTCGTAAACATCGGTGATGTAATGAATTTCAGGCTTCCAGTTACACTTGATTCACCAGATGACCATGCAGATGCAACAATAGACCTCAGCAATATCGGAGGCAGCTCAACAGCGTTAATGGATTATGCTGATTCACAATATTCGCTTTCATTTAACGCAACTAACACGCTGAGTAACCTGGAAAGCGCTTCATATAATTTTAAAGTTAAAGTCTACGATAAGGCCGGAAATATTGTGGAAGTCTCTAATGGACCTCATTCGGTAGACTGCTGGCCTCCGCGCGTGATGGAAGTTCTTGTTACGCCGTCAACAGCTGTTATAGGAAATACGCTTTCTTTTCAGGTCCGAACTGCTGAAGAAGATGGCGGTTCACCGCTTATTGACCTGAGTGCCCTGGGACTTTCTTCAGCGCAGGCTCTTACGCCTTCTCCGCTTGATTCACACAGATGGGATTACACTGTCACCGTTGCAACAGGAACTTTATATAACGGTACAGCAGCGGCATTCAGAGCCTCGATAAAGGACAATGGCGGTAACTCTGCCAGCGCGTTGTCTTCAGAAGTAAGCCTTGATAACGTTCCTCCAAAAGTATCCGGACCTCTGAGCGTCAGTTGGAGCGATGTCCCGGCAGATGGGAAAATAAAACTCGGTGACCAGCTTACTTTTATGCTTCCGATGAATGAAGATGCCAATCAGATTGGGACAGCTTACATAGATCTTATACCAGTCGGAGGAGCAGCGGCGGTGGCAATGGTACCGCCTCCATTTCAGACTGGAAACTTTTCCATTACCTTTACAGCAGCACAGACAACTTCTGAATATACTAGCTATTCTTTCAAAACAACTGTTACTGATGCGAGGGGAAACGTTTTAACTGCAACTTCTTCTGCTATAACTGAAATAGACTGTGTTTCACCGGCGTTTTCAGGCGCTGGAATTATCATTTCAAAAACGAATGATGATAATCCGGTTTCAACGGTGGCAAACATCGGAGATGAAATTATTGTTTATACACAGATAAGCAATTCAGCCGATACACAGGCAACTGCAGCAGTATTCGTCGGTGCGACACAGGTCGCGACATCATCTCTTGTGTATAATTCTCTCAACAACAGATTCGAAGCCATGTTTACGATTCCGGAAAATGGCGGCGACTGGGGAAGTCTTGACAGGAGCAAAATTACATATTACCTAACTGCGACAGATGACGCTGGAAACGTTGCGACACCTGCTTCAGCTGCTTCAACTTTTACAGTAGATAATGTCAGACCGATCATTTCCGCATCAGACTGGACACTCAACCCTGATGCGCCGGAATTTTCTCCTGTAATAAATCTTGGGTCTGGCTCTTTAAAAGATTTGCTGCATGTAAGCGCAACACTTAACGAGCCGGTTACTAAAGGCGTTCTCAAGTTGTCTGATTATCCGGGGGCTCCTTCTTCAATGAGCCTTTCTATTAATGGAACTACGGCCGATGCGGCGAATATCTCATTGTCGACTTATGGAGAATATGATTCAAGGCTTGCCACATTCACAGTGTACATGTATGATCAGGGCGGAAACTATGCTTCTACGTCGAAAATGTTTCAGATTGATACCAAACGTCCGCAGATTACTGCCGCACGCTTTGACGGAACAATAATTACGCTTGATTTCAGCGAAACCGTGCGTGATATAGACATTTCCAAAATTGCAATCAGAGGAACTGATGCAAATGGAATTGCTACTTATACGCAGCTTTCATCTGCAATTGATGTTCTTGTACAAAACTTTACAAGTTGTGACATTACTCTCGCCCTTGAGCGCAGGAAAGCAATGGCAGCATGGGCTGCACAGCCTATCTCGCTCTGGGTTAAGACAGATACCTCGGCGCCTTACAAGGATTTATCAGGCAACTGGGGAAGCGCAATTGACAATTATTTTATCAGCCTTACCAGTACAATGTGGCGCGAAGCTCCTGTAATAACCAGCTTTCTGGTTACTCAGACGTGGCCGCTCAATCCTTCAATAAAAGCTGATTTTATCTTTTCCAAAAACATCGACTCGACCACACTGGTTGCATCAAATGGCGTTTTCTTTGTGCAGGCTTCAGATTTTACATCGGTTGATTACCGTCGCGGCTATGTTCTTCAGCCCTCAGACTCTCTGGAATGGGTCGATCAGAAACATCTGAAAATAACTTTCGGTGAAGATGGCGGAAAATGGATGGCCCGAAAACTCGGCAGTCAGACAGCTGTTTTGCGTTTCGCGTCACGAACTTCTGCGTCTCTCATATTGAAAGACGAGCTTGGAAAGCCCATGGCGCATATTCCATCGACTTCTCCTGTGACAGCAACTGTTGCAAGGCCTTATACAGTGCCGCCTCCGCCTTATGGATTTGCAATTGAAAGCTCAACTGCAAATCGGCCGGTATTGAATCTTTCAGAGGGAAACGGCTCTCTGGTGTTTTCCACAACGGATTATGCCCTTTTGTACTGGTCTGATTTCGAAACAAATGATCAGTATGTTCCATTGATGGGAATGCCGATTCCTGACCAGAGCAAACGTGTAACAGCCTTTCACAGCAAGATTCAGATTCATGATGCGAGTGCTGTTCCTGCAACTTATGTAACTCTTGCACTTGAGCCACTCAGTATCGCGGCAAATCCTCTGCTGGCAACGACAAGCATTAAATTGTCGCTGACTTCCGGTGATTTGCAGAAAGTTCTCGGTCTGTATCGAAATAACCCGACACCCAATATCAAGCTCAGAGTTCTGAGCGGAGCATTCATGAACTGGTGGGGACAGCCTAATCAGGCTTACGAGCCTTCAGAAGCCGGATATGTTTCGGTGGTTAAGAATTCGCCTGACGCATGTAGTCTTGCAGCTTGTGCGCTTTCTGACCCATCGCCTGTTTCATGGCACAGTGCCGGTGATCTTACATTCGAGTTCGAGATATCACCATCAATGTACTCTGAAGCTTATATGCCCATTGCATCGATAACTCCGCGTGCCAAACTTTTGAGACAGGACAACGGCGCCGAAGTTTCAAGCGGCACATTCATTGGCTGGACAACAAGACAGGTAACCAGCGAGAACAGGCCCAGATATATTGCCAGATTCCGCAATTCATCACCGCTTCCGGGAAATGTACAGAGAATTCCATCACGCGCGGAAATATATGACGTTACCGATGCATTTGGCAATAAATACGATTTCACTGCCTCTACTGTTTATGATTTGAGCGCACGTTCAACATCCGGCGAAAATGGATTCAGTAAAGCGGCTCTTACATTTGTAATTGATTCATATTCTCCTGAAGTAACCGCAATAGAACCATCGCCCGGTCCCACAGGGCAGGCTGCACCAGGAGAAATGATATGCCGTGTCACTTACAGTGAAGAAATGGACAGTGTTGTCTCAGCGCGTCCGACGCTTGAGCTTGCCACCGGCACGACAAAGATTCCATTCACATTCCAGGGTTGGGAAAACTCGAGTCAGACGGCTCGTTTTGTAAACTCGCAGGCTATTACAACGCTTACACCTAACGGTTTCTGGACATACAAATCAACAGGCGGAAAAGACCTCGCCGGAAATCCGCTGGCAGTGCCCGCTTATTTCCCTCTCGAAATACGCACTAAAAGCCCGGCGCCGTCGCTGCTTCTATTTACAAGACAGCCGAAAATTTTCAATAATGTCTTGCAGAATCGCCCATTCAGCACACTTGTTGGAGATGGTTCAGCAACACTGCGTCTTGATTATACGGCATCACTCGATTTTATTCCTCATAAACTGCTCGTGTACAATACTACTGATCAAAACGTTGCAACTTTTACAGTTGCAGGTGAAAACCCTGCTTTTACTGGTTTCCCCGAGAATAACTCATACTGGGCGGCCGGAAGTTTTCCGCAGACTGATCAGGGCCCGTACAACTATCGTTTCAGAGTCATGGATACCCTGGGAAACCTTTCAATTGGATTCGTCGGATCAATGACTTTCGACTCAAAAGCGCCCGATGTAAGTTCTTTTACCGTTACAGACGGCGGCGGAATTGCAACCGATACAGGCGATGGAAATGGTTGGATCCGCTATCATTCTCCGGTGCTCGGAAATCTTGTTTCGAGCCTTCAGACCAATGCTGCAGATCCATTACTTCTGGCAGCCGTTCCAACTGGAAATACTGCAACAGAAGTATATTACCTTACTCCTCAGATTCCAGCCACAAATCACTCGACTGTTATCAACACATCATCGTGGGCTGAAGGAACAACAATTATTGCAGTGGCCGATCTTGCAGGCAACTTCGGCAGCGGAATACAGCCTTCTCTTAAAATCAAAGTGGACAAAGTTTCACCAGTGGTTTCTTCTGTAACTCCCAGCAGGCCAACAGGTGCAATTCAGGCCGGAAAAGGTGCATTTGAGTTTTCGTTCAGTGAAAACATGAATACTGCTATTGTACCAAATGTTTCGCTCGTTTTTGAGTCTACAACCATAAGGCTTATTGCAACAGCTCCGGCATGCTGGAAGAGCCGCACTCTATGCCGCATGACAAACGCAGACCCGATTATTGGCCTGCCGGTTGGAACATACACATACCAGATTTCAGGCGCAAAAGATTTTGCCGGCAATAGCGTTCTTGAGAGTAATTTCCAGGTCTGGATACATTCGCAGGGCACTCAGGCAACTTCGAGAATTCTTACACGTCAGCCGCGAATTTCATCATCGGTATTTGTTGACTCAGCATTTTCGCCATACATTGGAGAAAGCTCAGCAACAATCGAATTAAACTACTCAACTTCTTCGGTAGAAAACCCGCCGTACAAACTTCTTGCTTATGATTCAACCGGAGCCAATGTTGCAACTTTCGGCGTCATAAGCGGATATCCGGCGATTTCAACTTTTTCGATTGAAACCAAATTCTGGGCTCCCGGGAAGGTTCCATCGGTTAATCAGGGTGGGGCGCAGTACACCTTTAAGCTTCAGGATTGCCTGGGAAACATATCTGACAGCGCAGTAGCATCGCTGACTTATGACAGCCTTCCGACAAGAATTGACCAGGTGTCTTTTGACGATCATTCATTCGGAATTGCATCAATGGGAATCAGATATTATTCGCCATTGCTCGGTGCAGCAACTGTTTCAATTGATTCAGATTCATCAGACGCCCACAGAATGCTTATTGCTTCTAATACACTCATGTTTCCAAGCATTATTCAGATGACGGCAAATGGAAACACACACGCAGCAACACTTGACACATCAATTCAGGAGTGTATTGCGACAATAACTTTTGCTGATCACGCCGGAAACAAGGGTTACGGGGCAGGTGCAACCATGACTTTAAGGGTTGACCGAACTTCTCCGGTGGTTACTGCTGCATCGCCTTCGACACGAATCGGCAATGCAAACGCTGAATATGTCGTTTTCGACATTACTTTCAGTGAGCCAATGCAGACTGCATCAGCGCCTGATGTAAGGCTTGAACTTGGTTCTTCAATTATTCAATTGAAGCCAGCCTCGGCATCTCCCTGGAAGAATCCGTTTACATGCAGACTTACAAACCGCGATCCGATCAACAATGTTGCCATCGGAACTTACACATACATGGTCTGGGGCGGAAAAGACTATGCCGGAAACGAAAATCTTCCTTCAAATCACAAACTATACGTAAATGCAAGCGCTCCTAATGCGCCGTTTACTCTGTTGTCACGTCAGCCTGCTATTTTCACTGATCTTCTTGAAAATCAGCCATTCAGTACTTCTGTTGGTGATGGATCAGCGACAATGAGGTTTGATATCTCTGAAGAATCTCTGGGTGCAGCGCCTCATCGTGTTCTTGTTTATGACGCAGCAATGACTCAGATTGCTACACTTCCGGTTACAGTCGGTTCTCCAGGTTATGCGATTTTTCCGGGGCAGTCTTCAAGCTGGGCATCGAATAAATTCCCCCAGAACGGCACCGGACCGCTTGGATACAATGTAAAGCTGATTGATGCGCTTGGCAATACTTCATCGATAGTTCTGGGAAATGTCGTTTATGATTCAAAATCTGCAATTATTTCCAACTTCATATTCGATGATTCAGAGCGTGGTCTAACGGTTTCCGGAGTAAAGTATTATTCTCCGGTACTTGGAAGCGCGAAAATTACAGTTGAGACAAATGCAACTGACAGTCAGCGATTATTGATTGCTTCTTCAGCTGCAGTATTTCCCGAAGTTCGTTTGTTTACTTCAGCCAGCACAACGCACTCGCTTATTATAACGGCCCCAATGGCAGACTGTATCGCGACTTTCAGTGTTGTCGATCTTGCAGGAAATCCGGCGGTTGGTACAAAACTTCGCATAAATGTCGATGGCACACAACCCAGAATATCAGCGGTTTATCCGACGATTCCAATCGGTGCGTTAGCGCCTGAAACTGGAACTTTCGAAATTACCTTCAGTGAAGTAATGCGTACAAGTGCTGCTCCGCAGGCTTCTCTGAGATACGGTGATTATATCATTACGTTGAAACCGCTCGGAAATGCTCCGGCATGCTGGAAAGATTCAAGGACCTGTCGCTTTACGAATCTTGAAGCTCTGAGTTCGTTTCCTGCTGCTACTTATTCATACTACGTTCATTCTACACCCGATCTGGCAGGAAATCTGAACGAAATTCCCGCTGCGGCTTCATTTACTCTTCAGATTAACCCTGTAGATGCCCAGTATCAGGTTGTTTTAAGAACACGTCAGGATACCGTTTCGAGCACTTCCCTGATTGACAAGCCTTTCAGCCCGTATATTCCGCCTTTCCAGGGAACATTGTCCTTTAAGAAGCTAAACAATTCTCCGAATATTGCAGATAAGCTATGGGTCTATGCTCCGGGAGATATTGCGATTGCTTCAACGCCGCTGCTTTTCAACGGTGACATGGCGACAATTACTGTTAATGCTTCTTTTTTCAGGAATCCAGGTGAAACTGGCCCAACCGTGTACAGCATGAAAGTGCAGGATAAAGATGGCTTCTTTTCGCAGCCGGTAAAGCATGTAACTTATGATGGACTTCCTCCGCAGGTGAATTCAATTGATTTCACAGGGCTCTCCGATGCAGCTACATCAGCAGCTTTCTTCAATCCGCTAAAGCGAAGTGAACTCGGAATTTCTGTGAAAACTCAGGCATCTGATTCATTGAGACTTCTTTTAAACGCCGGAACTGGTACACAGTCATTCAATCTTGATACTACTGCGTTTTATTACACAGGAAAAATTCCTGCCGCGAATTTTGCAGAAATTCCTGACGGTGAAGCTGTTATTACAATCGCTGATCAGGCAGGAAACCTTGCGAGAGGCACAGTTCCCGGACGAAAAATAATAATAGACAGAACAGTGCCCTCTGTATCAGCGTTTTCAAGTCTGCCGATTTCACCGATAAGACATACACCGCCTGGACAGGCGACTTTTACTGTCTCATTCAACGAGCCGATGAATCAATTGGCTTCAGCAGCACCAACACTTGTACTTTCATCTGGAACCAGCATGATTACATGCAGATTCATGGGCTGGAAAACCGACAGACAGGCTATTTTTGAGAACAAAATAATGATAGCCGGCGACGCTCCGGAAGGTCCATGGGATGCCCGCATTCAATCTTACGATCTGTCAGACAATCGTCTCGATGCTGTTCTTGCAAGTGCGCTCAGCATCAGCGCACGCGGTCCGATTATTGTGAACTGGCGTGCAGAGTCATATCAGCTCACTACAGCGTCTCAGCCTTATCCGGTCGGAGTTCTTGTAAACGCTCCGTTCAGCACAGCTGTCTGGCCAAATTCAGCAACACTGAACATTGACTTTCAAGCAGCTCCGAACGCGCCGGTAAGAGTTCATTTCACCGACAATGGTGTCAGCGTCGCTTCCGGACCATTGACAATAAGCGGCACCAGAGGATTATTCACCTGGAAGACAAATACCGGTCCGAACCCGACTGAGCCAAAGACTTATACAATAAGACTTTCAGACGTATTCGGCAATTTTTCACTCGAAACATTCGAATGGATTGCCGATTCAGTCGCGCCGGTAATTAACTCTCTGTCTGTCACAGGCGGGGTTGTTTCGCCGGTAGACGGCGCAATATTATTTAATCCGACAATTCATACATCTGTAGATAGCTTCTGGAGAATCTCAGGCGAAACTATGCCGCCTCTTCTCAGAGCCTGTTCAGTCGCAGCAACATCGACGCTTCAGATGGCTCAATCAGGTTCTTCGTGGGTTGGAAGATTTAATGGCATGAGTGCTTTTGGTACAGTTCTCCCAGATGCTGAATACACGCTTGACATAGCAGATGCAGCCGGGAACATTGGACTTTCGGCAACGGCTGCCAGTAGCAGTGTGAAAGTAATTCTCGATACTGCAGCTCCGGTTGTTGCCACTCTGACAACATCTGTTGGAAGCACACAGACTTCAAGATATGCGCCGGTAAAGGGCGATCTTGAGATAAGCATTTCAACCGCAGAAACTCTTTCCCCAGACGGAATATGGAAGATAGACATTACAACTGATTCCGGAACGCTGCTAAAGTCTGTTCCGATCACAAACAATGCCGGATCATTGAACGCTGTCTGGAATGGAATTGGAAAAGACGGAAAAGTTGTTGCCGAGGGCTATTATCGCCTCTATCCGTCTGATCTTACAGGCAATCGTTCAACTGCCTATTCGCTTGTATTCGTTGTGAATTCTGAATTCAAGGTTACAGCAGCAACGCAGAGAACAACAAAAAGCTGCGAACTTGAATTTAATCAGAACATTGATGAAACAAGCGTTTCAGGTGCAGTGGTAACTTTTGATCCATCTGGACCCGCAGTTACGAGTATTACACTGTCTGACTCAAAAAAGCTTCTGGTGCTGCTTTCAGATGCATTAACAGATTCTGTAAATTATAAAGTCAGCGTGACTTCAGATTCTGTCTGGAATACCGACGGAATTACTCTGTCACAGGGAAAGAATTCTGCGTCATTCAACGCCGATGTGAAAGGTCCATCAATTTCCGAAATCGGATTTACAGGTATTACAAACTCGCGTGATTTCATTGTTCATTTTTCTGAAATCGTGACCCAGACGACTGCTGAGAATTTGGGAAATTACAATCTTACGCTGGCAAGCAGACGAATTTCACTTACAACTTCTTTCTGGCGGTCAGATTCAAAGTCAGTAATGCTTACGGCTTCGGAAAATCTTCTCAGTACACAGACCTATAAAATAACTGCTGTCGGCATTGCAGACAGCTTCGGAAGTCTCAGTTCAGGAGCCTCAGCGGAGCGCACTTTTAAAGGTATTGACCTTGCGCCGCCGAAAATTAACCTTGCAGCATTCTCGAATCCATCTGTTGAATCGGATATTGTCATTGCAGCCACAGTTAATGAGGAGCTGAAATCAACTCCGGTTTGTATTGTACTGCGCGGTGGAAGTGAAATCAGCCGCAAAGAAATGACTCCCGGAATTAAAAATGGTTCCTGGATGTCAGGTACAAACCTTGATCCATCGCTTTCAGGTGTTGTCACGATAAGAGTCGAAGCTACAGATCAGGCTGGCAATAAGGGTGTCGAAGAACTGAGCTTTTCAACTGCAATGATCAGCATGTCAGTAAGAGCATCAGTAAATAGTTCCGACAAAATACTTTCGGCCGTCTTTCCAAAGGGAAGCCTGAAAAAAGATACATCTGTCAGAATTATTCCGCAGACTTTGCTTTCTGAATCAGATATTGAATCTAATATTGAAACTAAAACTTCTGCAAAAAAACGCGCAAACAAGCTCTCAGAAAATGAAAACCTTACTTCTGCCAGTATGAGATTCTTGTCGGAAAGACTCAGCAGGAACGTTCTTACATCGATCCAGGCGAATGAACTTGTGCCGGTTGGAACAGCGTATGAAATAACTTTCACCGAAAAGAACCTTGTTGCTTCATACTCGCTGAACATTTCATGTTCAGCAGCCTCATCGCAACTTTCCACGTCTCGAAATTCTGCTTCCGTAAAAAAACAGAAGTCGTCAGAAACCTTATCAGAAGCTGCTGAGGGAAAGGCACAAAAAGGTAATGTGTTGGAAGGGAAAGAGCATGAATGGAAATCACAAGAAGCAATTAGTAAAAGAGTAACCCCGGATAATTTGAAAAATGTTTCTGTACTGGATGCCACTGGCAATATTGGCTTGTATTATCTTTCCAGTGACAACTCCTGGAGATGGGTAAATTCAGATCTTAATGCAAATGCAGATGCTATTGCCGCATCCGTAACCACATCTGGAATCTTCGCATTAATGAGAGATACAAAAGCGCCAGAAGTAGTAATTGCATCTCTTTCTGAAAGAGAAACATCTGAAGAAAGACCCGTTTTCACAGGCAAAGTAAGCGATTCCGGCTCGGGAATTGATGTTCAGAATATTTATGCAGTTCTTGACGGATATTCATCGCCAGTAAGATCGACTTCAGATGACGGCTGCTTTGAATTTGTACCATTAGCACCTCTCTGCAGCGGAAAGCACGAATTGATATTCAAAGCCTCAGATCGTGCCGGAAATATCTCTGTTTCACAGGAAATCAGATTTTCTGTTACACCCGAGTTCAAAATCGGCGACATTGCGGCATTTCCCAATCCGGCGAGAGAAAAATCAACATTCAGAATTTCTACCAACCGCGGAGACATTTCACCTGATTTGATTGAGATTGCATTGTACGATTCTTCCGGACACAAAGTACGTCAGCTCGATTTTGCACGTCTATCCTCAGAAAGATACGCTGCAGCATCACGATATCTGTACGAAATTCCCTGGGACCTGCGCAACGAAGACGGCCGCAAAGTAGCGAATGGCGTATATTTCGCCAAAATCAAAATTCCCGACCCCTCAAACCCCGAAAAAACAATCCGCCGAACAACAAAAATCGCCATCCTGAAATAGCCTGAGATACAAAGAGAGCCAAACCCAGCATTGGTGTTTCTAAGGAAATTTATTCTGGGCCTGTATGTGGTTCCTGGTTAATAATGTTTTCCTTATAATCTGCGATTCTTTGTAAATTCTAACCTATGAATTAAGTAGAAATGCTATTGTCTTACACACGAGTCTCAAAGTTTATATTGACAAAAGAGCATTCCCCGGGCTAAATTACCAATAGATAAATCGGATTTGATGGGCATCCAGCCTTGTTGTTAAAGATGCCAATGTTTAGTATTGTTTTAAATCTTCAAGATAAATCACTAGGATAATTTAAGCACATGAAACGCATGATTAGTGGTTACTCACGAGGCTTAAATGCCTGATTATCAACTTGAACGTTTAAACACGCGTTCTTTCGAGCAATTGGTTCAGGCACTTGGTTTGGCAATCGTAGGGCCTCAATTGATAATCTATGGGGATGGCCCCGATGGTGGGCGAGAGGCGACGTTTAATGGCGCCGTCAACTATCCTGTCTCCAAAGAAAATTGGAATGGATACGGAATTGTGCAGGCTAAGTTCCGCCAGCGACCTGACTCAGAGCCAAAGAAAAATGCGGATTGGGCAATTCAACAAATAAAATCTGAATTTGCTAAATTTTTACCTCGTTCTAAAGGCAAGAAAATTCCTGACTCAAATAAAAAAATCTGTCCAGAATACTATATTTTCGCAACGAATCTAGTTTTAAGCCCGGTTTCTGAAACTGGTGGCAAAGATCGTGTACGGGAAATCTTCGATGGATTTAAAAAATCACATGGACTTAAAGACTACGCTATTTGGGACAGCGACCAGATTCGCGGGTTTTTAGATAAACATATCGAAATTCGCACTACCTTTAATGCCTGGCTGATGCCGGGTGATGTGCTTGCTGAAATGATGAAACTTCTCGAACTTGAGAAAACTGATTTTCCATCAACCATTCGGCGCTATCTTGAAAAAGAGCTATTGGACGATCAGTTTGCACGTTTGAGCCAAGGCGGTTATACGGATGCGAAGAATATTCCGCTCAGTTCTGTTTTTGTTGATTTACCAGTCGATTGTTCACAATCATTTAATGCTCAGAGCAAAGAGATGTTTTCGAAATCTCTTCAAGTCGCTGGTGACCCTTCCAACTCATTTGAATCGATTCCACAAACCTTTCTTAACATTTTTCTTGAAGCGTCTCGCCAGGTCCATAAACCAGCAATGATTTGCTCTCGTGAGCCTCGCAAAATTGAGGGCAAAGTTCAAAACGGGCGCATGGTATTGATTGGCGGTCCCGGGCAGGGGAAAACAACCCTTGGAATATTTGTATGCCAACTTTTTAGAGCTGCCTTGTTGCGAGCCACAGGTGGTAATTTCTCACCAGAAGTTACTCAGGCGTTAAATAAAATAGAAGAAATGTCGAAGGGACTGCCTGCTGTTTATGCTTACAGATACCCGTTAAGGGTAGATTTGAAGCGTCTGGCTGCTTCTCTCGCTGAGGAAAAAACGACCAACCTTTTCGATTATCTGCTTAAAGCCATTGAAACTCGAACGAGTTCAAAGATCAGACAAGAGCATTTCCGTCTTTGGTTGAAGAATTACCCTTGGTTATTGGTACTGGATGGTTTGGACGAAGTTCCGGCTTCAAGTAATCGCGAGCAAGTCATGCAGGCAATTCGAGATTTTATCAGTGTCGAAGCTCACAGTGCTGATTCAGATCTGCTGATTCTAGCCACCACGCGGCCTCAGGGGTATTCTGAAGAATTTGATCCAATGTTTTATAAGCACATGCAGCTTGCCCCTCTGGATTCCGAGCGGGCGCTGGCTTATGGCTTGCGTTTGGCCAATGCACGTCATCCAGGCGGATGTCAACGTATTGAAGAATTGCGTGCTTCTCTGGAAAAAGCCACGAAAAATCCAGCCACAGTTCGGCTTATGCAGTCTCCCTTGCAGGTTACAATAATGCTTGCACTGATTGAGGGTGGCGGGGAGCCTCCAGTGCAGAGATGGAAATTATTCCGCGACTACTATGAAGTAATATATCGTCGGGAAAAAGAGCGTGAGACCAAATTTTCGTTTTTCTTGAGAAAATATGAATCTGACTTGCACAAGATTCATCATCGGGTGGGCTGGACTCTTCAAAAGCGCAACTCCAACTCTGGCAATACTGGTTCAAGACTCACTCATGCAGAGTTTGAAAAAATTGTAGATGATCGATTAAGGAGCAGTGGGCACGATGATGAAAAAAAACGCCTTGAGTTGGTTAAGACCATACGTCAAATTGCAACGGATCGTCTGGTTCTCCTGGTAGGAAATACTGAAAAAGAGATTGGCTTTGAAATTCGTTCACTTCAGGAGTTCATGGCAGCGGAACATTTCTTTGATGGAGATGAGGCTTGTGTTAGAGATGCCATTCGTGCTATTGCGCCATTCCCATACTGGGGAAATGTTTTTCTTTTTGCAGCGGGTCGCATTTTTTTCGAACGAGAAGTGTTTATAGATACAATCATTGCCGAGTGCAATGGGTTGAACGAAGATACTTTTGATTTATCGCAGATGGCTATTTTTGCTGGCTCCCGCCTTGCGTTGGAACTTCTTAAAGATGGCGCAGCCCGAAGTCACCCGCGATCAGTTCGTCTGCTTGCTCGCTGTGCGGCCAGAGCATTAGATGTTTTTGATGACAAGGTCAGCGACGTTTTTTCGGAATTATTTACTGAAGAAGCAGAAGAAGTTTGGCAGGAAGAGCTTTCAAAAAGACTGAAGACATCAGACCCAAATTTCCCTTACCAAAACTGGATGCTTTGTTTGCAGTTAGTCGGGCAGGGAAAACACTGGGCAAAAGAGTTGATGATGAAATACTTCCCCTGGAAAGATGAAAAAGCGCAGAAGTTTTTAAAATTCAGCTCGAAGTTTATAGAAATAAACTCTTTGTATGATGAAAAACGTTTGCCTGAAGCATTCTATGCCAAGTTTTCTCGACATCTATTTTACCATTCGCCAATTTCCCTTTTGGAATTGCGCAATAAAAGTTCTTTTTCCAATCTTTTTTATCACAGTGATCAAAAACAGTTCCTTCAAATTTTTGAGCCAAAAGATTTACAAGGCGGTTGTCCTTTGCTGTTGAATGATAAGAGCTTTTCTGGTTTTTCGTTTTTCATTCGCGGTTCAGAGAGCCTCAATGGATGGGCTGGTTTGAAATATCCAAACCCAATGAAAAATTCTCATTTTGGGTGGCAAGTTTTTCAGGCTATTACTGTATTTTCTAAAGAGCCAACAAAGTTGAATCTCGCAGAACAATTGAGAATTATCTCGAAATTAGATCTTGAAGGTGCATGTGCGCAAATGAGCTCGCTTTTTCCATGGCAAATTGCAGTTTGTTTCAAAGCAAGGAATTCTGGTCGTTCGTGGAAGGATATCATCTCTAGCGTGGAGTCTGGGAGTATCGGTGCTGAAGAAGAATGGGTTCGCTGGGAAGAAAAGAATAAAAAGGGTCTTGAGTTTTCGAAACTTCGTTGCACTGATGAAATAAGTGTTTCGGATGGATTGCAGGGTTTGATTATTAATTCTTCTGGAGTGTCCATTGAGTCGCAACGAGAATTTCAGTTTATAAATGAACTTTCCGATTTCATTGAAAAATGGCCTGAGATCAGAAAATTAGATCGACTCATGAATTGTATTTCTTTCGCTTTATACGATTTTATTGTCACAAGTCAGGTTCAGGGGTTTGCGCGTTTCATAAAAATCTGTATGGACAATAATACTGCAATAACCATTGATGCATTGTATTTTATCCTTTTTAGTTCTTTCCCCCTAACCGAAAAACTCAATCTTTTAGCGATAGCCGGAGGCTGCCAGATTGATGTGAGACTTCGATTGGTGATGGGTGACTTGTTTGAAAACGATTCACATGAAATGATTGTCAGGGAGATTCCGACATGTAATGAATGGTGGAATGTTCTTCGTTCGCTTTCATTTCTTAGACCAAATGAATCGATGCGACAAATATCTGAAAATCTTCTTGAAAAATTGTGCCAGAAAGGTGAGATCTATGCAAAGGCATCTTCCGCGCTTAAACTGAGTAGCCTGCGATGGAAGACGAAAGAATCGGCCGAAATCGTTCGTGAAGCTTTTGCCATCAAAGAAGACTACCCGGGACATTTGAGTAGTTTACTGAGATTTATCGACACCCGTGGAAAAAGCGATTCGCACCTTGAAATGTTTCTTATTGAATTGATCAAACAACCTGTTTTTCACGACAGTCCAGAAATAATCAAACACGCGTCTGAGCTATTGGTAAAATTGGTCGAGCGTCGCTCAACCGTTTGTCAATTGCCAGATCCTACGTTTAAAAGACCATCAAAGTGATGCCTATGATAAAACCGGAATTAACATCAGAGATAGCTTACAAGGCGTTACAAAGGTTTTTTTATCAGAAACCGTTCGTTCTTTTTGGAACAGGGACTTCCTGTGCTGTAGACCGATCTTTCGGAATGAAGGCATTAGAGGAATATCTGAAAAAAGAAATTCCAGCACCCTCTTTAACTCTAAAACAAACATATGAATGGGACAAAGTTGTAGCAAAACTCGAAACCCGAAACGATTTTGAATCAGCTATGAATGAAATCAAGGACCAGAAACTTCTGAATAAAGTGATAGATAAGACCGCCGAACATGTTACAAATATTAACCGGAAAGTTTGTTTCGAAATCTTTACCGGAAAAACAAACTGGTCTGCGATACATATTTTCAAAAGTCTGGTAGATGGGCTTCCAGAAACAGACAGAGCTCTTCATGTTGCTACCACCAATTACGATATGCTTGCAGAATATGCTTTTGCAAATTCCGAAATTCCTTACATTACAGGTTTTTACGGAGGAGTCATTCGAAAACTTGACTGGAAAAAGTCTGAAAGACAGGTTACTTATTCTGAAAAAATTCCGTCAGGCCGATCGAAAATGGTTTCTGTCGCTCGTATAAAGAAACACATTAGATTTTACAAGGTTCATGGCTCAATAAACACATTTGAATTCAATAATCAAATTATCGAAACTGATTCATCTGATCAGCTTGTTGATGGTTTTCAGCGAATAATGATAACCCCAGGGGCCTCAAAACATGAAGCTCTTCATAATTATAGAACAGCACTATTGAGCGAGTTTGATCAGGCAGTCAGAAGTCATAGTGCTTTTCTTTTTCTAGGCTTTGGTTTTAATGACAATCAATTATTAAATAACGCAATAGTCGATAAATTGCGGGTACAAAACGCCCATGGACTCATAATTACCCGAGATACAAACGAAAGAATAGACGCGTTACTTAAAAATAGCAAAAATACCTGGCTGGTGTGCAAAAATGAAAACGAAGAGTCTGTGAGAATATTTAACTGTCAGTATAAAGACTGGCTTTACCTTCATAACAAGGAATTCTGGAAATTCGATGAATTTGCAGAAGAAATTTTGGGAGGCTGAAATGGCCATGGTCCGACGATCTGTTTTGTTTGAATTTACTGAAGATACATTCCTGGGAAGGGTACGCGCAGTTGATACTCGTAAGGTTTCGATTCACGTAAAAACTGACTCCGATTTGAGGAAGGCTAAAGTTGGGCAACTGGTTTCCTTAAAAGAGACTTCTGGTGTTAAAGGCTGGCTCATTGGTTTAATCGATAAAGTCATTAAATTTGTTTCTGTTTCAGAATCAGAGCACAACGAAAAAAATCAAGTATCAGAACCTGTACCAAAACTTGACAATGGTGACCTGGTATTAAGGTTGGAAGGTGGGGAAGATGTAATAAATACCGTGCGCCTGACTTTGCTTGGAACAATCCGCTGGAACGCAGAAGAGAAGGGATGGCGTTTTTCCCGGTCGATCGTCCAGGTTCCGGACATTGAAGCGGAATGTCATGTGCTTGTCAATAAGCAACTTGAATCTTTCATGAATCTTCTCACGACGGCAAAAAATCCTGAACAATCGCTGGCACTTGGAAAATACACGATTGATGAATCAGCAACAGCGTATCTTGACGGAAATAAATTTTTTCAGCGCCATGCAGCGTTGCTGGGAAGTACTGGTTCTGGAAAATCCTGGACTGTTGCGGCAATTCTTGAAAAGGCTGCAAAATTGCCAACTTCCAACCTCATTGTTTTCGATATTCATGGTGAATATCGAAATTTACGTTATGCTCGACATCTTAGGATTCCAGGACCGGAAGAACCAGGCAAAACTTCAAAAATAACACTGTCAGAGTATCTTCAAGAAGTGCTATATCTGCCGTATTGGCTTTTGAATGCTGAAGAGATGCAAGCTATGTTTATAGATCGTTCAGAATTCAGTGCACATAATCAGGTTATGGCGTTTCAGGATGCTGTAATTGAAGGAAAAAAGGCAGTGCTTGCAAATTTGAAAAAGACACAAGTACTAAATGCTTTTACCCTGGACAGTCCAATTCCATTTTCCATTGACGCTGTTATTGATAAATTGAATGAATTGAATGAAGAGATGGAACAAGGCATCAGAGGATTGAAGCAGGGAAAATTTTATGGGCAGTTTGGCAGATTATTAACCAGACTTCGAAGCAAATTATCTGATAAACGTTATGGTTTTCTTTTTCACGCCCCCCAATCAGAACACGATTATGACGCTATGACAAGAATGGTATATAAATTGATGGATTATAAATCAGAAAATTCTCAGGTCAAAGTAATCGATTTTTCTGAAGTTCCTTCCGACATTCTACCGGTAATTGTTGGCCTCGTAGCACGAATTGTTTACCAGGTACAATTCTGGACAAATCATGAAAACCGCAGACCTTTAGTACTGGTTTGCGATGAGGCGCATTTATATCTGCCAAAAAAGGAAGGTTTAAACCCTGTTGAACAACGCTCTGTGGAAGCTTTTGAAAAAATTGCCAGAGAAGGTAGAAAATATGGTGTGGCGTTATTTATTGTGAGTCAGAGACCCTCAGATGTCAGCACGACGGTTTTGAGTCAATGTAACAATGTAATAGCCTTGCGATTAACCAATAGTGATGATCAGACTACAGTGAAGAAACTTATGCCAGAAAGTCTTGAAAGCTTACTCGAAGTATTACCTGTAATGGACATTGGAGAAGCCCTTGTGGTTGGTGATTCTGTTTTGTTACCAAGTCGAATCAGAATAACTCAACCGGAAGAAAAGCCTCTTAGTGCGACGATAGATTTCTGGTCAGAATGGCTTAAAGACGCTGCAAAACCTGATTTTGCCCGTTCTGTTGAAAATATGAGGAAACAGGGGCGTGGATAATGAAAAGACATCAATTTGGAATTAATGTTGATGAAGGTGTCGCTCTTTCTACAGCAGAAGAGTTTGAAATGCTTTTTGTTGATACTCAATCAGAATCCAGGCAGAAACTTCTGGACTGGATAGCAAATGATGAAACCCCTGTTTTGTTTGGAGGGCAAATTGGTTCAGGGAAATCAACTCTGATAGAGTTTATTCTGAGGAAATCTGATAAGAAGCCCGATTTGCTGTTTCATTTTGACCGTTACAGCGTAAATCTGTCAGTTGTTGACTGCTGGAAAATTGTTTTTGTTGAACTATTTCGATATCTTGCAACTTTTGGTTGCACAAACATTGAAGAAATTCCAAATGAGTATAAAGAGATATTAGGTAAAACGTCTGATTCATGGATTGAATCGATTTCACAAATCAGATTGGAAACTTTTTCCAGAGATTCGGTAGAGAAAAGTAAATCGTTTAGTAATTTGCTTGAAGCTGATAAGGATTATCTGCCTGATTTGTTTGTTTCGCTCGTAAATAAAACCACCTCAGTAAAGGGTTCTACTTTATTTTTCTTTGCCTCGGGAGTCGATAAATTTGAACCTGGCACAGCAGCATTTTTTTCTTTAACAGAAATACTTCAATCCCTACGAAGATATAAAACGCTTTTTGAAGTTAATGCTGTACATCTTTTTTCTGGCGATTCCTGGACAACAGGTTTAGAGAAAATAATACTAACCCCGTTTACCGACAATCAGATTGAGAAAATGCTTAAAAAAAGGCTTGGTGCTTATTCAAAGTCGTATTTAAAAGAGATTCCTCTGATTTCTAAATATTCAGGAGGTCTACCGCGACAGGCTGTACGACTTCTTGATTATTTTCTGATAAACCAAAAAAAAGCAAAAAATCGACTTTCAGCATTAAATCAAGCAGTTGAAAACGTTAATCGTGATTTTTTTGCATTTTCTCTGCGCCCTGAAAATATACTTTTACAGAATGTGAACAATAAACGTTTTTTAGAAACAAATATGATTTCGCTATCCGGAGACACAGAAACTGCAAAAAGAGCTGTTTTTGGAAACTGGATAATACTTAATAGCCATTTGACTAACAATCGCTGGGAAGCTATTGTAAACCCGATTGTTAAAGGGTCGTTTTTTGAAATTGAACCGGAAGAACCGGAATTTTCTCTTCTCAAAAATTATGCCAGACAAGCTGGTATCAGCGAATTCGGGCTTGATGGAAATGCTCAACAATTTGACTGGCAAAATACATTGCTTGCCCGGCTTGAATCTCCGGTTGCGCTGAATATCACCGACATCCTTGATTCTATTTCTGCCGCACTTTTATCAAAACAAAGAGCTGACAGAGTTATTGTCGCTTATGAGAATCAGAAAGTCTTTGAAGCTGTTAGAGCTTATCTTGAGGCAAAATCCAACACATACGAATATCAAATCTGGCGGCACTGCAAACTTGATTCTGAGATCGAATCACCGCTTCTCAAAATGCTCGAATATTTTTCCGAAACTTTTGTTGATGTGTTTTCCTTTGAATTTTCCGGGGATTTCCCTCAAAATTCATTAGATGAATTGAATATACGCAGAGACTCATTCATTGATAAGCAGCTTATCTGGTGGATTCCAAAAAATAAATTGAGGATCTATTTAGAGCGATGGACACAATTAAGACAGCTTTTTCAGGTTTATGTTCTTGAAGAGGATTTGGCGAAGTCTCTTACTATTGAAAATGTCCAATCTGACTTGGATTTCATGAAAGAACTCGTAGAATCAGAAAATTCTTCCGCCTCATTATATGTGAAAAATTTGCAGATTGTACTTGACTACCTGAAGGAGGTGATGCATGGATAGGAATCTCATTCGTGCTTGTCTCTGGCAGAGAATAATTAAAATGTTTTTTTCTCCAGCGAGCAAATCAGATCAGAAAAACTGGTTGTTACAATATGGAAGAAGCTTGAAATCTTTTTGGGGAATAGAAACATACCCAAGAAACCCAGTCGAGGCATGTGGGAAATATACGGCAACAATTGATTCATCTATATCTTTGGGAATAATTTATGAATATTCAATTGTAAATTTTCAGAAATTTTCAATTGATTTGTTGCACGCCCCTCCAATTAATGAAAAACAACTTTTGTGGCAGCATGAAATGGATGGCCAATATTTTAATTTTTCCAGTCATTATTCAATAGAAGAAAAAGAGTTCAAACAACTCGCAAAAAAGATAGAAACTGAAGATCTTAACATTATTGTTAATTCACTTGTAATTCATCCATCTCCCCACCAACACATTAAGTCACCAATTGATAACCATGAAATTCGAATAGGTGGGGGAATATATAACCCATATCTATATCTTTTTCATTTAAGAGTCCAGTTGTGTCCAGATAAAAGAATGCGGGATGCTGAAAAAGTAAGATTGGCGGCTTTGTTTGAAGACGCAGTAAGGAATGATAAGATTCCTTCTATAAACGATTTAATGAAAATTCCAAATATTTCTTGAAAATTAGAATATAAAATTTGTAACGCAGCGATAGTTGTCATCGCGCAATTATTGAAAATGCTATTGTTAATGGCATTTCAACTGACGTTGAAACTGATATTAGAGCGAAAATTGTTTCCTCTTCAGGTGAAAGTCTGTTATTACGGCAAAAGCGGCAGACCAAGCTCCTTGAGAAAAGAATTGTGTTTGTCTTTTGCTTCGGCGATTTTTTGCTCCAGTGATTGCATTTTTTTATTCTCTGCGTGTAAATCAACTTGTTCTTCCTGCAAAGCAGTGCTTATATAGCGCGATATATTCAGGTTATTGCCGTTTTTTTCAATTTCCTGTATTGACACGCGGCGGGAGTTGCGTGTTTCTTCTTTGCGGAACTTGTAGGTGTCGATGATTTTGTCGATATGCTCTGGTAGCAGGCGATTCTGGCGCTTTTCCTTTTCGAAATGTTCGGCTGCATTGATGAACAGGACATCATCCGGTTTTTTACATTTTTTCAGCACAAGAATACACACTGGGATACCGGTTGAAAAGAAAAGATTTGCAGGCAGGCCGATAACCGTATCGATGTTTCCATCATTGAGCAGCTTAGAGCGTATGCGTTCTTCTGCACCGCCACGAAACAGTACGCCGTGAGGTAATATGATGGCCATGAGCAAAAATACACTGGAAGAAGCACGGAAAGGGCGAGGATCGTGCCATTGAGCCCTTTACCAAACAGGTTTTCGAGAAAATAAATCCAGATGCCGGAGACCCCTATCTGGCCTATAAAGATTTTCATCTGGGCAAGGGTGATCCGGAGCCATTCTGGGGCACCGTCGAACACCTCGAAAAAATAGATTTACCCGCTTGGACAAAAGATATGAAAGCTCTTGATGAATATGCCGCTAATTATACCAAACTCGTGGAAGCCTGGAATCTGGCAAAACCCCACGCGAAGCAGGAACTTGAAGAAAGCTTCAGAGACAACAATAACCAAGGCTCGGGTGGCTGGTACAAGCATGCCGCCGACCTCGTTGTCATTGATGAAATATATGCTGAACTTGGTGAGCAAGACCCGCTTCTGGCAAAACTCATTCTGCGACGGACCGGCATCAGTCTTCCCAAAGCAGCCAACGATAACTGTGATGCGATTCTGAAAATGGCGGTTTGCAACTTCACTGCCCAGGCTGCGCGATTGCTTTCCTACAAACAAAAAACTGCTGAGGGCCCATTTGCTGGTACCATCTCGGAAAAAACGACTGGAGCAGAGGCGGTTAAATACCCACGCGGTGAAATCAATATCATCGACGGCTGGGGTAACGCTCCGCTGGGCGCCAATTCCCGGGAACACTTGATCGACGTGTGTGATACATGGCAGCTTTTCCTTGGTCGACATCCCGGCGTAACGAAGCGTCTCGAATCCTTGTTTCCAGGCTTTCTCGGGAAGATGTTCAGTTTAGCCACAAAGCCCCGTGGAGAGGCAATAACTGAATGGAGAAATCTGCGCGACTTCGTGCTGGCGCACAACTGTCACAACGGTCAATCCTGTGAATTGAGCACTCTCGATGTTTCGGAAGTTGATCTGGACGTTGAGAATGATGAAAAGGTACCAGATGTCACTGTTAATAGTACAGAAGGCTCAGTGAAAGTTAAAACCACCGGAAGCGTTACCATTGAAAACAATTCGGAGGATCGCCCCTGAATACTAACCCATTGCTGTTGCCATCAGGCCTCTGCCTTATTGGTGGGGGTCTGGTGCTCTTGAACTTGATCGGCTGCGGGAGAACGGATGCCAGGAAAGTTAGCCCGGGCGGCTTGTCAGAAGCGGAAGAACGACTTTTGCGTGAAAGTCAGGCAAAGTATGTAACAGCCAGCTCGCCCACTGGCAAAAGCAAAGAGAAATCTACAAAAACCTCTGCAATAGTTTTGCGCGCTTTGAACGAGAAGGTTTCCGACACAACGAGAGACGGGGGCGAGGCAGGCTTTGTGCCTGGCCCTCGTGGGTTTGGTAATCCTTTGCCATTACACTCGGTCAAATTGCAAAAAGCGACAAGACAGATCCGCGTTGGTGGTGAATACCGGGAGGTAACGATTGAATATCCCCTTATTCCTGACTCAGATACTGTGACGTTTCCCACGCCGCCTGTTCCCCTGAATGATCGTGTATCCAAACTTCGCAAGGGGAAGCGCTGAAGCTCAGGAGCTCAGAAGAACATTTTACGAGTGATCAAAACGAGCGTGTTTTTTTTCTCTTGTTCTGCTATAATAGTTTTTGGAAGGTTCACGTGTCCGATATTGATCAGATCAAGCATGAAGTAATAGTAATGATTCGCCCGGTTCAGAAATCGCTCGCAGCTGGCTCAGGTTTTGTTCTTCCTGTGGTTCTAATTCTTTCCATGGTCATGGGAGTGGCCATTTTCAGCTATCATCGCATCGCCATGCAGCAGAACATTCTTGCTCACCATGTTTTGCTGGGAGAAGTTGCCGGTCGTCTGGCCCTGACTTCCGCTCGAGTTATTGCCGACCAATTTCAATCATCAGGCAAATCGTTTTTCACACCGAATTTGGTACCGGCCCTGTTTGAACCCCTGCATGACAACGATGCCGAAATCACTCTTGACAACGACTTGTTAGAGCCTCTCAAGGCCGACATCAATGCCTATCTGGCCCAAATGACTCATCTGCGCAGTACATGGGAAGCTCCTTACTGCAGTTCCCTCACGGTTACTCTGAAACATCTTAAAACCATTCCCGGGTCGATTGGCAGGGGTTTTGACCCTGTTGAAAAATCAGGTGAGCTGGTGATTTCCTGCAGCGTGGTTTACGAAAAACTTGCGCGACGGGCATCCATTGTTCGCTTATTCCGGGTAGTAAGCTTCAATCCAGGCCCTTATGCCCGTTTTTCCCTGTTCGTTCCTTTCACGCCCTCTATGTATTCCTACAATGCTCTTGGCTTGAATTATACCGGAGAGTTGCAGCCGAACTTCAAATGGCCCATTCCCGAAAAACGCCAATACTCTTCGCCTCTTTGCGTTATTAACGGCGGAAGTTTTCCGGAACAAAATCAGCCAGTGGTTGTACCGGACGCCGCAAAGGATATTCAGAACCGTGGCTGGGTGTTTCTCGGCCCGTGGCTGGACGGCACCAACAAGGCGCCGGTGTGCCTGCGTCTTGGTTCGGGCTACGACACTCCGGGCGGCTGTAATTTTATGCTGTCCATGCCCGTTGAAAATCCCATTACAAAGAAATTAGCTCTGCCATCTGAGACGATCATTCTGCCGGATATTAAAACCACCGGTCAAGACTTTTCCGTTTCTATCAGCGGGGTCTTTCAGGGCTTCTATACTTTGGGACAAGATGCGAAGGGGGTCTATTTTCCTCTCGGTGTTTTGTCGGACAATCAATGGCCTCATCTCGGAAAGACTGACAAGGATTTAATCAACTGCTCTTCCACCTGGCTGTTTCCTTTCGGCGATCGCCTTCGTCCTTCGAGGACGCTGATGCTCGGCAAAGTACTAGTGTCATTCCTGAAATCCTATATTGTCAACGGGAAGGGCACGCATCAGGGCAAACCGCCAGGTTCGGTGGACAATCTTTCAGGCCGCCTCAAACCGAAAACTCCGCCCTTTTCTGGAATGGAAAGGCAATACGGACCCCGTGATCCGATTACCTTGAGAAACACCGTTGCTGATCAGGCCTTCTCGCAGCATGAACAGATGTTCAAGGGAGCAAACAGCGGCTTTGAGAGTTATCTGAAGGTTTCTCCAGTAGATTTTTCCCCACACATGGATCCGGTTACTCCTTTTCCCGGACTTGCCTGGAATTGCCTCTTCGATACCATGTCCTACCCGGGAATCTCTCTTGACTCGTGGGCTTTTCCCCAATTTGGATCAGATAATTACGAGCCAGTAATTTCCCAGGGAGTTCTTCCTGATCGCCTGCCGAAACGCTATTTTCCAGGGAAATCGCCTATTCCCAAAGGATTATTTGCCACGAATATTTCCCTGAATATTCCCGCTGGCAGCAAAATTGTTTCTAATTACGAAGGAGATGTGGCTGCTTTCGACCCGACAGCCATCCTGAATCGGGTGACACACGTGCTCGATTTCAGCTCCTGTTCAGATCAGAAACAGGAAAATCAGAAGCTGGCAGAGTTATTGTTCAACCACCCCGGTGATGATACCGACCTGAGTTTCAACAGGGGCGTCGGTTCTGAAGACTATTTCACACAGGCATTCTTTAATCAGATACCGGGGCAAAAAGACAAGTGGCATGTTCCGAAAATGCCGGGAATATTCTATATCAATCGCCGGAATACCCTGATGGGCAAGAGCCCCCATGTACCAGCTGTGACTGATCAGGCTCTTTCTTTGCCGGGGCCGATTTTGCTGCAGAATCATCTGATCATTATCGTCGATCGCGGAGATATCATCATTCCGGGCCCGATAATAAGTCCGCGGGACCCGAATGGCTTTCCAAAATTTCAGATGACAATTATTGCCCTCGAAGGCAACATTCAACTCGATACCAGAGATGAAATTGATGCCTATCTGGTGGCCCTTTTCCCAGGCACGGGAGCAACGGCACAGGGGGGACGCCTGCTTTCAGGTCCTGCGGGTGTTACGAAAATGAATGTTTTCGGGGGAGTGGCGGTCTGGGAAATGGGTCTGTACGATACTGAAGTTCGGCCGACCACAATGAGTGCTTTTCCCGATGGCGGACTCATCAGATATAATATCCGATTCAACCACGATCAGGGAGAGTTGTACAAGGAGTCGCGGCAACTTGTGGTAAGTGACTTCGATCAAAGCGTGATAATTACAGGTGACAAATAACAACAAACTTTTTATTTTTTTATGTAACAATTTAATCTTTTGAAGAGTAAGCATAGTTAGAGTAGAACAAAATACTAAAACAAAATACTAAAACAAAAGATTAAAGGAGAATTTTATGAAACGTGTACTTATCATGACAGTTCTGTTCGTTGCACTGCTGTTGACATCGAGTTCCGTTATGGCCAGAGACGCATCCGGCAGCCAGGCTCGCGGAATAGCCTTCGAAGCAACATTCGAAGTTCTTGACCTGGCTACACACAAGGTATGGCAGGGTTTTGGATCTCTTATAAAATATGCTGACATGCCCTTGATCACTGATATTAAGCGCTTGACTGTCCGAATCACAAACTATACCATCACCGAAAAGGATGCTGCCCCGGATCTTATCAAGAACGTTGACGCCTATCTTAGAACGAACGCACAGAGCATTGATGTTACCTCGATGTTAGGTTTTAATAAATATGCCTGTCCAGTTGAATTTATAAGTCCAGACAAAGATTGTACATTAGATCGTGATGGACTTGTTAAGGCGATCAAAGATTCCAAAAACAGATTTAAAAGATTTAAAGGTAAATTCGAAGCCACAGTTGGTCTTCAATCAATCAAATTGATGGGTGTCCATAATATTGCAGAAAAGGCTAACTAAAATTTCCCCTGCAACAACAATCAAAAAATAAAAAACTCTCCAGACCAAAAAAATCTGGAGAGTTTTTTTATGTTTCCGAAATATTGCTCAACATCAGAACTGATCAAAGCAGGGAGCTGATGTCTGATATGACATACGCCAGTTGTATTTTTAAAAGAAGAATTTCCCTGGTCAGACATTTTGAAGCCTGCTTTTCTTATTAGCAATTTCCATGATAGGCAATCTATGAATGAGGGAATGGTATGGTTGAAATATTCCTGTCTGTCCATGGGTTTCCTTGTCATTCACACAATTCATTTAAAACGCTGCGCCCAATATCTCTACAGAAATCAGGAAGCTCCCTTGCATGTTCGTCAAACAACTCCAAAAGGAAAGAACGAGGTTTTCCGTTCAGGTCAATTTTGGAAGTTTCTTGCGACCGGGCACTCTCAAGAACCTCGAGAATCATTTGTAGCAGCGGAAGGTCATTTCGATCGAATGTCGATGGATGGGTTTCTTCTGGCGTTTTTTCGATTTCACTCAACCGACAGATCTCTTTTTCGACGATGGCAATTACTGCATCGATGAGTGCGGGTTTGCGAATTAACGGCTCTCCGAAATGGGCGAGGACGTGCCAGAGCTGCTTGATATGCTGCAGGGTTTCTGGAAACGGCGCCCAATCATGCCAGAACTCAGGGTTCATTGCGAGAGAAAACGCCGCCTTCCCGATGATACTGGCGGTAAGTTTTCCATTTTCGGCAACACGGCCGGCCAGGACTGGAATTCGTGGTCCGCGGAATTCTGCTGGAACTTTATCGCATGAAACTGAAAAGCCGGCGTGCCAATCCATTTCGATTGCGTATTTCTGGCAAAGTGATCTCATGGCCGTTTCGATTTCGGTTCCCATGAAGGATGGATCGGCCACCAGGCGGTCGACGTCGGTCCGCAATTGAATCGGTCCATGGATCTGGGCCTCAACATAGTCATCAAGTGTTCGACCGAAGGATGACGAGAAGGCCACTCTATTATCTGACAAGCAGGAAAACCTTTTCAAAAGCCCATTAACACAGGGGTGTTCTATCCCGAGAACAGATGTTTCAGTTTCCGCGCGTAGCAGAAGATGTTCGAGAAGAGCGTCCGGGTGCATCACTGTACCAAAGATATCTGGCTCAAATACACTATCTTTATTGGTAAAGGTGCAACGTTTCAGCACATCTTTTCCTAATCGGAAATAGCAGGAACCGAACCGGGGAGCGGCTCCGTCGGAAAAGTTCATCAAATCAAGCGCTCCATACTTCGGTCTGTCGGCCGCCCGAACCCCGGGTTTTTGATAGACACCTCCGAAAAGGCGTTCTTCCCATTTGTCCCGTGGACCTCCCGAAAATGGAGTCAGCGAACCGCCTGAGATACCCGTCTCGAATTGATTGGTCACATACCCTTTCTCAAGAAGAGATTCAATGACTGTTTTCTTGAATTGATCAAGTCGATCGGGATGAAAATGAATCACGACGCGTGCTCTTTCCCGAACCGACTCACTTGCGGCAGCAAAAAAGTCATAACCGACCCGGTTTCGCATCAAAATTTCTGCAATACGACTCCGGGCATCATCAGATTGTGCTTTTGCTGCAGCCTCAAAGCATTGCAGGGCTTTTAGTTGAATCTCATTCAAGGTTCTGTCCAATCCAGTTGGAAAATGTCAGGTCTTTCAGAGATTCTACCTCAACCATAGAATTTTTATCAAGATTATTAAAATGTTGCTCATTCTCAACCATGCTTCAACAGCTTACACACTTCTTTAAATTCACGACCCGGATGGTTTTTCAAAATTTCAGATGACAATTATTGCCCTCGAAGGCAACATTCAACTTGATACCAGAGATGAAATTGATGCCTATCTGGTGGCCTTTTTTCCAGGCACGGGAGCAATGGCGCAGGGAGGACGCCTGCTTTCAGGTCCTGCAGGTGTTACGAAAATGAATGTTTTCGGGGGCGTGGCGGTCTGGGAAATGGGTCTGTACGATACTGAAGTCCGGCCGACCACAATGAGTGCTTTTCCCGATGGTGGACTCATCAGGTACAATATCCGATTCAACCACGATCAGGGAGGGTTGTACAAGTGGTCCCGGCAGCTTGTGGTAAGCTAATTCGATCAAAGCGTGATAATTAGCGGTGACAAATAACAACAAACTTTTTATATTATATGTAACAATTTAATCTTTTGAAGAGTAAGCATAGTTAGAGTAGAACAAAATACTTAAATAAAATACTAAAACAAAAGATTAAAGGAGAATTTTATGAAACGTGTACTTATCATGACAGTTCTGTTCGTTGCACTGCTGTTGACATCGAGTTCCGTTATGGCCAGAGACGCATCCGGCAGCCAGGCTCGCGGAATAGCCTTCGAAGCAACATTCGAAGTTCTTGACTTGGCTACACACAAGGTCTGGCAGGGTTTTGGATCTCTTATAAAATATGCCGACATGCCCTTGATCACTGAAATTAAGCGCTTGACTGTCCGAATCACAAACTATACCATCACCGAAAAGGATGCGGCCCCGGATCTTATCAAGAATGTTGACGCTTATCTTAAAGCGAATGCACAGAGCATTGATGTTACCTCGATGTTAGGTTTTAATAAATATGCCTGCCCGGTTGAATTTATCACTCCAGACAAAAATTGTACATTAGATCGTGATGGACTTGTTAAGGCAATCAAAGATTCCAAAAACAGATTTAAAAGATTTAAAGGTAAATTCGAAGCTGCAGTCGGTCTTCAATCAATCAAATTGATGGGTGTCCAGAATCTTGCAGAAAAGGCTAACTAAGACTTCCCCTGCAACAACAATAAAACAATAAAAAACTCTCCAGACCAAAAAGATCTGGAGAGTTTTTAAATATTTCCGAAAGATTGCTCAATATCAGAGCTGGTCAGGCCCGAAAATCGGTCTCTGAATTTTTCTCTTCAACCAGCAATTCCGAAATAAATGGTCTCATAATAATTTAGCATTCTACACAGATTTTTTGGTTTTCAAATTTTTATTTACCCACCCAAATTTCTGCATTGCTTTTTGGCATCAACAGGTAGTTGCTTTGTACCAACCATTCTTAATCATTCAATTTCGCGAAATCACTATAAATAAACTTCGTGTAATATCCTTAGCCGACAAGGATCGGCATAACTGCTGAGGGCGGGGACTCCAGAATTATAGCAATCGACTATCTTTCGGAAAGCTTTTCTACACCGGCAGTTTCAGCGAGAACGGCGGCGTTGAGTCGCAGGATCTGGTGGCACAGGTCGAGATTGACCTTTTCAAATACGTCAGTGGTTTTGTGATAGGTGGGATTGTCGTCGAATTCGCTTTCGATCGTCAGAACGGCCGGAATCTCCTTCTTGATGAAGGGGACGTGGTCAGAACCCCACGGATTGTAGCTGGTAACGGTAGTCATAGTGGTGTATTTTGCGGCCAGATCCGCGAACTGCCTGGCGGTCTGGGTGAAGCTTTTCGAAGTTTCGATCTGCATCGAGAGAGGCTGTTTGGCGTCGAACCCGATCATGTCCATATTGATCACGCAGCGGATTCTCGCGACTTCTTCGGGTTTGAGCGCAGCGGCAAAGGCTTTGGAGCCAAGAATAGCCTGCTCTTCGCCGAGGACCAGCACGAATCTGACGTTGGCGCGGGGCTTCAGACCCTTCATGAGTCTTGCGAGCGCGAGAACGCCGGCTGATCCGGAACCGTTGTCGTCAGCGCCGGGCGCAAAGGTTTTTGCCTGTTCGGAGGTGCTGTCAAGGTGGCCAATAACGATTACTTCACCGGCGTTCGATGCGTCGGAACCCGCCTGGAACCCTTCGAGATTTTCACGTTTCTGGCCCGAACTGCCGAACGGAAGGCGTTTGACCGCCAGTCCGAGGTCGGTCATGACCTTTTCGGCGTAAGCGAGGGCTTGCATGGCGCCTTCGGTATAGGTGTAGCGTGTTTTGCAGTCGAGAAAAACCTTGAGATCGGTCGTGAAAGCCTCGCGATTGAGGCGGTCGAGAAGCTCACCGGTTGCATCGTTCCGGGTGGTCTTAAGTGGATAGCGCGGCATTGAGAGCAACTCTTCATTGCCCGGAAGAGGATCCACGCGGGAGAAATCAGAGGAGTATTTTGACGTGAAGCCCATTTTTGTGATCTCATCGCCCATGAACACCGCAAAACCGTTTGCCCTGAAAATCTGCCGGGCTCCGGCAAATTCGATGTTTTTCAGCGAAGGGTCCTTGGTGGTGAGAAGCCATATTTCATCGGTTTTTCCGATGGGGTGGGTTTTGTAAGCCACTTTTTTCTTGTCGAGGGTTTTCATCCATCCTTCGCCACCGATGACGAGCATGGTCTCCCCGATTGCGGTCCACGATTCACAGCTCAGCGAATCCGAATTGAGAATATCCCGGGCTTCAATCGTCGGAACGATGAACACCTGGCGGTCTGAAACTCTGATGGCCTGAGCCGAAACGACTGAAACGAACATTGAAAACATGACGACAAAAAACGGCAGAAATGATTTTACGCGCACTTATACTTCCTCCTCGATACTATTGGCGATTTAGAAAGTATATCATACTTCCCGATTCTTGACAAAGCCCATTTACCAAGGCGAAAAACCTCAGGAAATCTCTTTTTCATCTGTTTGTTCCAGAGCTTTTTTAAATCGTTTCGAGTTCGTTCATGCTGTCGATGTATTTTTCAGTTCGATGGCCCTTGGGTCGCTCGCGCTGCATTTCATGGTCTTCTGATTGATTTGCTCACGATCCATGGACAGAGACAATATCCTAATTAGTTAGAAATTTTCAAATTAGACAATTATAGCAGAATAGTATAAAATTTCCTGGATTTCCTTGAAGAACCATTCATGGAAGTCTTTGATATCTCTTGTGCTTGCGATATTTAAATTGACCGATGGAACGAACGGGGAGAATATGAAATTGCAGAATTATTTCCTGTGTTTACTTTGTTTCCTACTGGCAACTGTTGTTTCAGCAGTTGCCGGGGCTGGTTTTTCTTCAACGATTGAAGGTGTTAATGCCTCTGATTTTCCTGTTATCAGGTCATCTTTGAGAGTATTTACTCCTGAACCGATTCAGCTTACTTCTGATGCGTTCAAATTATCAGAAGATTCAACTGAAATTTCAACATTTTCTGTTGAAATGTCTGGAAAAAGTCACTATGTTGCATTGCTTCTTGATCGTTCATCAAGCATGGAGCCGGTAATCGGGAAGGTTCGGGAATCGGCATCAGCTTTTGTCAGGTCTATTTCTCAGAAACTTCAGGTTTCTCTTATTACTTTTGCCAGCGATATTGATGTCGTTACGGATTTTTCTGCTGAGCCTGACCCTGTGCTGAATGGCATTTCAAAAATGCGTCCATGGGGTGGAACAGCCCTTTATGATGGCCTATTCTATGCATGTGAACATTTGAAAAAGTTTTCGCAGCGCGATGATCAGAAAACCATAATTATTTTGACAGATGGAAAAGATGAGAGCCCGCAGGGAACTCCGGGATTTTCGATTAAAAAACCCGAGGATGTTTTTGATGTTGCGGTCCGAAATAGAATCCGCGTGATTTGTGCAGGTCTTGGAAGTGGCATTGATGTCGCTTTTCTTAAACGTCTTGCACAGGAAACACGTGGAGCGTATCTTCCTATTCCATCAGCAGAAGAGTTACAGAAACTTTTTCAGCAAATCAGCAGAAGAATGCTTCTGGAGCGCCTTTATCGTATAACATACACCACTCCAAAGTCTGAGCGCGATGGTACAAGACGTAATTTGCAGATAGCAAGTGAACTGAAAGGAGAAAAAGATCAGGGAAGCGGTTTTTACATTGCTCCCTCAATGTTACCTTCAGATCCTTTGCCTGAAAAAGGCATTCAAAGCGGCAGCATGCGAATTCAACATTCCCTCTCGTTAGATCGCCTTCAGTCACCAGATCTTGGTGATGCCGCAAAAGTTGAACATGTCGACAGAGTTTTACTTGCATCATATACGGATATTGCAACGCTTACAACCGATGACCCCATTACACGTGAAGGAATGACAGAGGGAAATAAAGCAATCGAAGAAGCAAATCGCCAGAACAGAGAGCTTTATGAAAAGAATCAGAGAGATGTTGATCAGAGAATAAATGAGACTAACAAACAACTTGATGAAATCAACACTCAGATGGAAGAGCAATTGAAAGAGAACCAGAACGAAGTTGATGAGCAGATAAGAGATGCAAATCAAAGCATCGAAGAAGCTGAAGAGGCCGGCAAACTTGATATTGAAATTCCAATGCCCGATTCATCAGATGATTAATGATTAGAATGTAAAAGTATTATGTCATTTCGACCGAAGGAAGAAATCCCGCATATTTCAGATTTCTCACATTCGTTTGAGATGAAAGCTTCCCCAAAGTTAACACGCAAATTTGTCCATTTATTGAGTTTTTGTGTACTTAGTTTTTCGAGATAAATTGAAATCTTTGAAGCATCAGAAAAGGAATCACCTGAATAGCAACTATTTCATTGCATTCAGGTGACTGTTGTTTCGGGAAAAAATTTAATCTACAGAGTCAGTTTACTTATGTTTTCAATTACTGCAGAGATGGCATTTCTCAAGACGTTCGCGTCAAGGCTGGGGGAGTTTGCGCTCTGTCTGTCGGCTTCATCTGCAATTGCACTGGCATTTCTCTGAAAGAATGTTCTGAGGTTTTCGCCGTTGTACATCTGTACAGAATTAAAAAGGGTTCCGGTTTCGCCGACAGCAAGTCTCATTCTTTCAAGGCCAAGAATAGCTTTTTGTACATGTTCTAGGATTGCGCGAATTCCATTGACCTGTGTCGCAATGGCTTTGTCCTTGCCTGCCTTTTTTTCAATTCCTGCAAGAAAGTATTCCAGTTCACAAACGAATTTTTTATTTTTTATAACTGGCTCTTCAAAGGATTGATGTGCTGCTTTTGTAGCAGTATTATATTCTGTCATGGCCTGATTTCCAGTAAATGCATTTCTTGCATTGGTAACGCTGGGGAGATTAGTTACAGAATCAACCAGTGCCCTGAGGCTATAAGAAAAATCTTTTGTTGCAGCAGCACATGCACCTATCTGGTCTGGCATTGAATCTACAACGGTCTTGAGGTTTTCAAGATTTCGGGTCCACAATTCAATTGTAGGATTGCATGAAGGGATATGATCATTTATCAGAAGCTGCGAGTCGCTGAAAGCGAAATTAAAACTCATATCATCACGTGCTACTCCAAAACTACGGAGTTTGGGACTTCCCTTGTAAGCTGGAACTGCAGAGAGCGCATCCTGAATAACTTTGTCGAGCGCCGCAGGAAATTTAGCTTTGAGAGCAATCTGTTCCTTCTGTAATGACGGTTCTTTTTCGGCAGCCAGTTTGTTATAGTGTTCCATAGTCTTTTTCGGATCGCAGAATACTGCTTTCATCTGATTGTTGCAGGCAAGAATTTTATCAGAGTTAAATTTCGCAACTTCGTTGAAAATAAATTCACGCACTTTTTTGCAGACTTCACTGAATTGTGCATTATTGAGATCTGTCGGCAGGTTATAGCTGAAACTGCACCTTTCATCTGCATTAACAAACGGATATATATTATGACCCCACATAAGCGGAACATAAACATTGAAAACCGCAGGATTAGAAATGAGCTGCTCTTTTTTAAATCCGGGTATGCGATCAAGAGCTTTCTTGTGCTCTTTGCTGCGATCACGGCCACTTGAAAAAAGCTTATTGAAGAAACCTGGTGCGGGAGGCAAAACTATCGAACCAACCGTCAGTTGGGTGGATAACTTCATCGAAGCATATGTCTTATTTGCCTTGGCGAAACTCTTCAGTGCATTTTCTGCAACAGACTGAAGTTCTGATGGAAAAGCGCTCAGATATTTTTTGTATGACTTGTTCAGTGAATCAACTGCGGAATCCATTGCTTTGTCCTGATCAGCCTGCTTTGCTTTTTTGGAAGCCACATCCATCGCTTTATAACAAGTTTTTAAAGCATCATCAATATTTTTTATGGTTTTGTTGAATTGCTTTTTTATTTCATCTTTGACGCTTGTCAAAAGAGGTTCTGGCATGGTGCGTGTTTCATATCCTTCCCACAGAGAAAACCCAATGTCTGCTTGTGAATCTTCCTGGGTCGGTTTAACCGGATTTGCTGGAGCATCTTTTATGTAAGGTACAAGTATGTCTGAACAGGAATATTGTAAGGATTCATCATGCACAAAAACCGCATCTTCGCCCGCTCCTACGGATGGAACTGCCGGGAAAATAACATAAAAAACAATGAAGGAAAGAATAGAACAGTGCAGCAATACACGATGAGAAAATTTTAACATGTGCGACGCATCTCCTTGTTTTTTGCTGTTGTCTGACATCAAATGTTTTCCATGGAGACAATCAGCATTATTTTTGATGGAGATATTATACAATAATGTTTACTTTGATGCCATAGACCCTAATTTTTTCCTGGCAATTGCCCGGCAATATTCCTTGAAAAGAGGAAAAACAGTTTTTTATATAAATCACAAGCGAATATGAGCTTGTTGCGTAATTAACGAAATTGAATATTTATGATTTAAAGCAAACGTTAAAAAAGTGCTTTGCAAGCTATTTTCATTATTTGTACTTTGAGTAAATTTGGAATTGTGCAACAGGCTCATATAAGTTGAAATATTGCATAAATTTTCAAAATAGACAAATAGAGCAGAATAGTATAGAATTTTCTGCTTTTGAAAATATCAAACGGAGGGATTACCATGAATAAACATTTTTTTAAATCTTTGATGTGTGTTTTGTTTTCTGTTTTTATTGCCACATCAGCTCTGGCAGCTGGTGACAAAATAAAAAAAGCTGAATGGTTGAGTCCGAGAGCCGCTGCGGAGCAGTTCGCCTTTGATCTTAAGTGCTGGAAATCAATGCTTTTTCCGCCCCAGGCTCTAACTGGAGATGAAGCAAAACGTCAGGATGCACAACGTCAGTTGCTCGGCAGGCTCCTTCTTGTTGTAAAATATGGCGGTCTGAAAATGCGTACAAGTAGTGTGAATGCTGAACCGGCCGAAGATTCCGAACCTCAGGGCAATTCATCTTCCTGGAAAGAATTTCCTCATTTAACTGCTTCTGTTTTTTCTCACGGTGGACGCACCATGATTGCTGTGAAAAAATCAGCAGGTCTTGACCCATACACAGTAACCAACTGGATTGTTAACGGAACAACTACCGGCGGAACAAAGCAGGCTACTGACGATAAGAACTCAGGTTCGGGCTTCAAGGGGCGTGCTTTTTCAACTCACTGGACTGATTTTAAGTCCGGAATTCCCGTAGAGAAAAAGTGCAAAATTCCGAACACTCAGAACTGGGCAATGAACATCCCAATGGGTGGAATTGGAAGCGAAGGTGCAGATGGAAAACCAGTTAAACCAAATGGCGCGTTTGGACACCTGCTTTTTGTAATAGACAAAGCACCGGCGAAATCAAAAGACTGGACAGTTGGAATTCTCGTCGGCGTTGAGAACAGCCAGGCACCGGCGTTTACCCTCTCTGGGAATTCCAAAAGTCACCTGGGCACCTCTCATAGCCTCACTGGTGCAGCAGAAGAGATTGGCCCGACCGGTGGAAAAAAATGGCCCGCAATGACCGACATACCTGCAGAATGGCTTCCGGGAAAATACGACTGCATGCGTGTGACAATTGATTCAAAAGCTCAGTTCGATGCGATTGTGAAAAAAGCATCAATCATTAATGATGAACAGGCAATGGTTGATCTTCTCTCTTCGCCACCGGTTCAGCCAAAATAAACCCGCAGGGTTTCTGACACCAAAGGAGAAAAAATGGCTATTACAAATGAATCATTGAACAGGTTTTTACGTGCTTTCAGGCTGGAAACTCCGATAATTGCTCTTTATGAATGTCCTCCATCGGAAGAATTCGGAACGTTGGTTGAATCAAAGGGACGCGCTTGTTGTTTCGCTTATTATCCGCGCTGGGAAAAGGGAGAAACACTTGTAATTCAGCGTTCTGAAGATCCTTTTGCAAATCCGACCCATGGATGCCCGGGGTTGCACAGGTCTCTCGGAATTGGCGGGCCGTATCCGCCATGGATGCCTAATTTCCTCACTGACGGCAAAAACGGCGCTCCAATGGGTGAAGGGCTGAAGGCCAATCCCGAAATAGCCGCGGCATTTCTTGAAAGAACAAAGCAGGCGCCAAAACCTTCCGGTGATTATCTTCTGATGGGACCATTGCGCCTGAATCAAATGAACAAAGCGCTGAGCGTAACATGCTTTGCCGATCCCGACCGCCTGAGCGGGCTGATGACGCTTGCGACATACTGGTCTTCCGACACAAATGAAACTGCGGCACCCTTCAGCTCAGGCTGTGGGCTTCTCTGGCGTGATCTTGCGCTGCTTGAAAGAGACCGTCCGGTAATTGGTTGTACTGACATAGCAATGCGACGCTATGTTCCAGCCAATATTCTAAGCCTGACAGTTACCCTGGCAAGATTCGAACAAATGCTGAATTTCCCCGATGACTGTTTCTTGAATCATTCATGGTGGAACGAGCTTTTAAATTCCAGGAAAATCCCTGAAATATAGAAGAAAAATTTCCTGGTCTTCAAAAGAATCAAATCAAGGGATTCCCTTGCCTAAAGTGCCGCAAATATTAATTAAGGGGTCTTTTATATCGTGTTATTTCGACCGAAGGGAGAAATCCATCAATTACGGAGATCTCTCACATTCGTCCACTTATTTAAGATTTTGCGTACTAAGCATTTCTGGAAGAGGGTATCCCTGCGCTTCAATGCGTTCGCGGGTTTGTTCTGGTATTCCGTGAAAGAGGTATTCTCCGGTGATATTATCTTTTACTGAAACTGAATCAGGGGAATAAGTCCATAATGGAACTGCTTTGATTTTTCCATCGGCGCCTGCGGGTTCGACAGCAGTAACTTCAACAATTTTTCTGGAACCATCCCGGAAACGCGCAAGGTGAACAACAAGATTTATTGCTGATGTGATCAGGTCACGAATCGATTCCTGCGTCAGATTTGTGCCCGCCATTATGACCATCGCCTCCAGCCTGTGAAGTGCATCTCTGCATGAATTAGCATGAAGGGTTGTCAGAGAGCCATCATGTCCGGTATTCATTGCTTGTACAAGGTCGAACGCTTCTTCACCTCTTACCTCGCCGACAACAATGCGATCAGGTCTCATGCGAAGTGTGTTCCTGACAAGCTGGCGAATGCTTATCTCGCCTTTCCCTTCAAGATTTGCTGGTCGCACCTCAAGACGGCAGACATTTTTTCTGCCTTTATGAATAGTTAGTTCGGCGGTGTCTTCAACAATAACAATCCTTGATTCGGGAGATATAAATTCAGATAAGACATTGAGCATTGTGGTTTTTCCGGTGCCTGTACCACCAGAAATCATAATATTCAATCTTGCCTGGACAGCAATTCGAAAGAATTCAGCGATTTCAGCTGTAATGCTGCCAAATTGTATAAGTTTTTCCAGAGAATGTCGGTTTTCGGGAAACTTTCTGATCGTCAGATACGGTCCATCAAGTGCTACCGGATTAATTACAGCGTTTACACGTGAGCCATTTGGGAGACGCGCATCAACCATTGGACTGGATATATCAATTCTTCTGTTTACTGGACCTACGATTTCCTGAATAGATGACAGCAGGTGTTCGCGGTCAATGAATCTGAGAGGTGTAAGACAGTTTTTTCCACCTTTTTCCACAAAAATACAATTTGGTCCGTTAACCATTATTTCTGTGACTTCTGGGTCGCGAAGAAGCTGTTCAACCGGGCCAAGCCCCTTTATGTCGTCGAGAACGTCTTCAAAAAAACGTTTCTTTTCTTCCCCGTGAAGCTTTAAATCCATTCCATCAGTTAATGAGTTGAACTTTTCCTGAATGAAGTTGAGAAGAAGACGGTCATATTTATTATTGTTCTTCTCCTTATTCAGTTTATTATAGGCGCCTTCATCCTGGGCTACTGATCTGACAATATCCCGAAAAAGCTGTTCCAGTTCAGCAGCGCGTGGGTGATTTATACAAAAAACTGACTCAATACGTTTTCCTGAAGCCATAATTAAACCCTTTCCATGTCAATGATTTATATATATTCTCAATCGGCTGTCAATGTCAACCTTATTTCCCGCTCAAACCTCTTTTTAAATACACAAAATATGAAATAATGGATTAAATTTGCGTGTTAACTTTGGGGTAGGCTGTCATCTCAAACGTCGGTCAAAATGACACAGTAGAAATTCTGGAGCTTAAATGACTCCTTTGTTAAGATTTGATATACTCACACTTCAATGGTATGCAAAAAAACTGCTAGTCCTTAGTCACAATTGAACTTTATGATAAACTTGTTATTCTGATGTCATTTCGACCGAAGGGAGAAATCTTCTAATCTTGCGGAGATCTCTCCCTTCGGTCGAGATGACAACAAAACAAGCGTTTTCCTCATTACCGATCGGCTATTTTCCTACAATGTCAAGACTATTATAAAACTCTTCTGTGACTATTGACTAGTATAATGTTCGCTAGATAAGCTTCCTATTTGGAATCAGATGTGCTACAATGGAATAATCGATTTTTCGGAGGAAAAGAATGCCATTTGTTAGCATGAAACCGAAAATTGTTTTATCGAAAGA
>JADFZL010000030.1:1330-48349 GCA_015232575.1 Candidatus Rifleibacteriota bacterium | reverse complement strand
GAATGGTGTCTCCATCGCGCTGAACTTCAATTTTCAAACGATTCAGAATCGCTTCAATCTGCTGCGACTTAATTTCAATGCCAGTTATCTGACTGACTCTTTTTGGACGTACAACAATGCGTTTGATGATAAGTTCAGCGCCATTTTCGAGGGTTTCAGAAATAATCTTTTTTTCGCCGCAGAGGTTGCAGGATGGCGGGTGAACAGAAAATATTGAATATGTGCTTTCGCAAAAAATGTTTTTTGCAACGCGGGAAATATCCTGGGGTGTAACTCTTTCAAGGGATTCGTTAAAAGACAGGGCGATTGAAAAATCCTTTGCCAGTTCAGCAAATCCCATATTGCAGGCAAGCATAAGGCGCAACTCATTGTTTACACTTTCTTCGCTCTTTTTAATTGTAATAAGTCTGTCAAGTTCAGCTTGAGAAGGCGGAGCGGCAGAGTAATAGGCAAGTTTTTGAAGTATTGCGCTTATAAGAGGGTCTATTTCGGGGTCATCGCTTTCGAATTCAAGAACAATGAAACCTTTGTCTACAGCTGGATAATAATATCCGGCAACCTGTTTCAGGGTCGGAAAGTCTTTTTCGAAAACCCTTGAGAACCACGAATCATTTGCTCCCCAGAGTGCTCCGGCAAGAAGCTTTGTTGCTGGCATATCAGGATCTGAAAGTGACGGAGCAGGAAAACATATTCCAACCTGAGTTGTTTTAACATCAAGAAATTCCTTTTCTACATAACTTTTACTTTTTGATTCAATTTGCAGGTCCTGAGAAAAGGTTGCGGGGGAAGATGATTTCTTGTCAATACGACTAGCAATCAAATCTCCAAAAGAAGCCATGCATTTTTTAAAGACTTCACCAGCTTTAACGTCTCCGACAATTGTCAGCACGGCGTTGTTTGGTACAATATTTGTCGAAATCAATTCTTTGATTTTTTCCAGATTCATGTCTTTAAGTGAATCACTTGTTGCAGAGTCTTTCCCGCGGAGGTTTTGATTTCCTGAGAGAAGAAAAATTGCTTTACTCTGAATATAACCAGAAGAAAGTGGATGGATCTTGGAATCTTTCAGATCTCGCCTGGCAGTATGTTTAAATTCTTCAACGAGCTCTTTTGATGGGGCAAGATCAAAAGTTACTGATCTCAGGGTTTTCAGGATTTCGTCTAAACCTTCAGATGAACCTTGAATTCCAGCAACTGCAGCAAAAGAGGAAAACTCAGAAATTGAAATCCAGCCCTGTTCTTCAATCATTGCATTCAATTGGGTGCGGGAAATATTTTTCGAATCGCTTCTTTCCATAAGCATCCGCATGATCTTTCGGCTTCTTCTGATATCTGAATCAATTTTGCTTGTTTCATCGGAAGAAAAATTGATTGTCAGAACAGCAGATACAATCGGCAGAGAAGAGTCTTCAAGTACAAGTACTTTCAGTCCGTTTGGAAGCAGGGCTTTTGCGGGTGGTGCTTTTACAAGTGCCGAGGACAAACTCAGACCTGCTGCAAGGAAAAAAATCATCAATAAATATATTCGCATCATATAACTTCTTTTCATCTGTTTTATACCTCCAGAAAAAATAATATTTTCAAAAAAAATGTTTAACTCAAGAGGGTGCAACCCCAAAAAGGATAATACGAAAATAGGCGGTTAAACACATTGATTGGACTACATACTAAGATTCGTTTTTATTTCGACCGAATGGAGAGATCTCTCCTGTAATTAATCTGACATTTTTATTCTTGTTCAACAAAAGCTACAGAGCACTTTCAACGCACCGAGATTTCTCCCTTCGGTCGAAATGACAGCAAAAAAATACCTTTATTTGAGATTGTACCCTTTTCTAATCAGCGCGCCTTAATGCTAGTTATTAGTACCTTTCTGAAAAACAACTCTTCCCTGGCTGATATCGGTTATTGTAAAAGTGTAAGTTTTTACAGAAACCATTTTATAGTTGTCTTCACCGTAAATTTCTTTTCTGAAACCAACTTTTTCGGCATATTCACGCATAGCCAGTTCGACAAACTGCCTGATACCGCGTGAAGGGTCTTCTGAAATTGAGCGGTATTCACGATCGGTAAGACCTGAAGACAAAACATATTCCTCACCTTTATCAGTATAAATGGTCAGATTTAGCCGATAAGAAACAAATTTTGCCTGTGTAACTGTCACGACAAAAAGTGATAAAGCCAGCGCAAAAAATATAAAAATCATTTTTCTCATCGCACGTATGATAAACGTTACCAACAGATAAAGTCAACTAATCACACAGACAAAAGGGAATTTTTATAGAAGATTGATTAATGCAGAATTTAGCAGATGTTAATTCGATTTCCCTAAGACATCGAAGAGCCGCAGAAGTAGCTCTTGGAGCTGATTTCAGGCAGTGAAGAAATAAATATGCTTTTGCTGTAAAGGTGTAAGTTTATTTTGTAATATAGATTCTCGTCTGTTATAATGTCCTCTAAAATCAATTGCCCGAAGCAAACTAAAAATACGTGAACAGTAGTAAAAAGGGTAAGGAATCAGGAGACAGGTAATGGAAAAGTTTATGAGTTTTATTGGGATATTTGTTCAAATCGGAATATGTTATGCGATTTCGACAAACAGAAAGAAGGTTGATTGGAAGCTTGTTGTCATGGGTTTTGCCCTTCAACTTGGATTTGCATTACTGATATTGAAAACAGAAGCGGGACAATCGTTTTTTCAGATGATGAATGGTGTTATCGTTACTCTTCTTGGTTTTACTCAAAAAGGCGCCGGTTTTGTTTTTGGAAACTTGACCGGTTTAAATATTCCTGTTGGAGAGGCTATTATTCCAGCTGGTTCCGGAATTCCGGCTGAGATGGCAGACCTCAACTGCACTGGTATGGTCGCCTTGTATGCAAGACCTGGTGCGTTTTTCGCGTTTGCTGTACTTCCTACAATTATCTTCTTTTCCTCTTTTATGGCTATTCTTTATCATGCTGGAATAATGCAGAGAGTTGTTTATTATGTCGCATGGGTTATGCAGAAAACAATGAAAACTTCAGGTGCTGAATCTTTGAGTGCAGCGGCAAATATTTTCGTTGGTCAGACTGAAGCTCCATTGGTTATTCGGCCATATATCAACAAAATGACTTTATCGGAATTGAATTGTATCATGGTTGGCGGAATGGCAACCATTGCCGGTGGAGTAATGGCTGCTTATGTCGGAATGCTCAGAAGCAAATTTCCCGAAATTGCAGGTCATCTTATGGCTGCTTCAGTAATGTCAGCGCCAGCTGCAATGGTGTTTGCAAAAATAATTGTTCCTGAAGTCGAACAACCTGCTACTGCCGGACAAGTTACCTTGAATGTCGAAAAAGTTGATCAGAATCTTATTGATGCGGCAGCAAGAGGTGCTTCTGAAGGTCTGAGTCTTGCACTTAACGTTGCAGCAATGCTGATTGCATTTATAGCACTTATCGAACTTGGAAACCATGCCTGGGGCGGAATATGTACTTACGCAATGAAGATTATTCCAGTTAATCTGGCGGCAATTGACAGTTTTCAGGAACTTCTTGGCTATCTCAATGCACCGCTTGCCTGGATGATGGGCGTTCCAACTAAAGATCTTCTGGTTGCAGGGCAGATCCTTGGTGAAAAAACAGTAATTAATGAATTCGTTGCTTATGCCCACCTCGGTAAAATAATTAACGGTGAAGAAATCTTAAATGGTGCTAAAGTTGTACTCGACAAGCGGACCTGGATAATAATGACCTACGCCTGCTGCGGTTTCGCAAACTTTGGATCAATCGGCATTCAGTTGGGTGGAATTGGCGGACTTGCTCCGGAGCGCCGTGGTGAGCTGGCAAAACTCGGAATTCGTGCTCTGATTGCAGGTACCTTTGCGTCTTATGCGACTGCAAACATTGCCGGAATGATCGTTGACTGATAACGAGGAGATAAAAAATGAGCAGAATTACCCTGATTTTGCTGCTATTTGCGTTTTCTTTGTGTTTGCCAGCTTTTTCATCATCGCTTCCACCTGAGGTTGAAATCAAGGAGTTGCAGGCAGAGGCATTAAAAGTGAAATGGAAGAATCCTGATGATCGTCCGGCAGCTGTTTTCTGGTTGAATACTGAATTTGGGGTTAATTGGAGAATGATTGAAAAAGCGGTGCCTGCAACAGGTTCCGAAAGTCTTTTCATCCCCAGGCGCGGTTATAATAAAGTTCCATCAGAGTTAGCGATAATTCCTGCTGATAACACCAGAGAGCCGAAAATATTGAATATTGCCAGTGAAATTAATGAGGTCGAATTTACAACACAGGAAATTCGCTCAACGGATATGTGGATATGGGGCGATTCTCCGGCTCATGCCCCAATGGGAATAAATTTTCAGCCTGAAAGCAATGCTGTCAAGAACATTAAAGGATATTTTCTTATTCCAATAAAAGCTTCTTCTGATAAAATGAAAGACCAGTTGATACAATTTGCACCTTATGGAAATGAAAACAACATCGAAATTCAGATCGAAGGTTTTTCCGGAACCTCAGTTAACCACGGATTCAAAATTGACGCCGCTGTATTGGGAAAATCTCATCAGGTGATATTCAATATAAAAAATCCATTAAATCTTCCATGTTATTGAAATGGAAAATTTTGTCAGTAAAAACCTTATGGAACTTCTCGACAGTATTTTTTTTGAATGTTAGAATGCAACCATAAAAATTTTATTAGCTCAGGAGGATTATAAATGAAGCGGATTTATTTGTTCACTTTTCTTGTCTGTTTTTCTCTGTTGCCACTTTTTGCTGAGGAAGCCATAAATTCTCAGGTTCAGGAAATGATGACCATTTATTCTCAGAATTCTCAAAAAGCTCAGAGCCCTGCTTTTAAAGAAAAAGTCAATGAAATTGACGAGCTGTTGAGAAAGAATCTGGAGATTGATCAGGATGTGAAGGCATTTGAGACACTTCTGGATACAGCTGAAAAGTTTGTATCAAGAAAAGCAGCCAGGGGAATGTTTGAGCCGGCACTCTCAAGAGCGTCCAAACGCCTTGAATTTGCAGGTGCTCACAATGAAACACCTAATCCTGAATTTCTTAACAAATGCAAAGAATTAAAAGGACGGATTGACGCATATCTTGATCCAAATGCACCCGACCTTGATACAGTGGACCGTGAGGGGCTTGAATCAAAACGAAAATCTCTTGAGAAAGAAGCTCTGAAAACCTTCAGTATTCTTCGAAAAATGCCTGAAAAAGATGTTTATCAGCTTACAGTTATGGGAGAAGACGGTTTGCCTGGAAAACTCTCTTCTCTTCACGAATCAAGCATTCTTGGTAAAATTAAGACTCTTGTTCCGAGTGCAAAAGCAGCAAAAATTGATGTAGTACTGACAAAGGAACGCACAATTAACCTGAAAGCTCTTATTAGTGATTTTGCTGCTCCCAACGGATTTGTAATTCAGGAAGCAGAACTTGAATTTGAAGGAATTCCACTGGACAGTCTTAACGATTCCAACCCGAATGAATATACCGGAGTATTTGATAACAGCACATTCAAGCGTTATCGCACAGTTTACAATCAGGAACAGGTTAATTCATTTCCATTCCTGAATAATGTAAGCTATGACATGGAAAGTGTTCCCGCTGGAAATACATTTAAAATACCATTCGTAAAACTTTCGGGAATTTCTGAAACCATTAAGTCGCTTGAGGGTGACACCAGGTTCCAGGTTGTAAATGGAGCACAGGCAATTAACGAAAAGGCTCTGGAGCTCAAGAATACCGGTGAATCAGATATAATATTTATTCAGGGAACTGAACAGACAGGCATCTTTTCTGTAAAAGCCCTTGGATCATATACCACAAAAGATGGCTGCCTGGCTTTTTCAGAAATATTACTTCTTGTTGATGATCAGGTTTCAAGTGATGTCACAAAATTTCTCGGATCACAGGCAATCAATTTTGCCATGAAACAGGCGTATGAAAAAATGCGGAAAGCTTATCCGTTTACCATGTATCTTGAGAAAGTACAAGTTGAAAATGATGACAAAGGCAACAAGTCATTCATCTTCTCAGGCCGCGGAAAATATGTAACCCAGTAATGGTGAAGTCGTCTTTTAATCAGGAAATTCGTGATTCGTTGTCATCTCGAACGAAGTGAGAGATCTCAGAAGGCTCATAAAAATACAGATTTCTTCCGTCGGTCGAAATGACAAGAGAAAGTCCACTTGAAACGGCATTTGTTGGTGCCTTCAAGTGGACTTTTTTTATCAATCAAACAATAAATTCCGTGTAATTCCGTGGTTAATAATCTTTTTTTTGATTGAAAATTTAAAAACGTTTTACTATTGAATTGCAGGATTATCTTCGTAATCCATTATGCAGTGGTCTATTACACGTTTTCCAAGATTGTATTTTGAAACAGCATCAAACATTTCACGGGCTTTTCTTCCCATTGCAACACCGATGTGTCCGGCATCAATGAAGACTTCTGTTACGGGTGAACTTACAATCTCTCTGATAATTCTGGAAGAATTAACTTCGACAATGTGATCTTTCTTGGCCATAATATTCAGAATAGGCACTTTAAGCGAGCGCAGGTCGAGTTTTTTCCCTTTTAAAGTTACTTTGTTTTTAACTATCGAATTTTCGTGATAACACATCTTCACATATTTTCGGTAGGCTTCTTTTGGAACGCTGATATTGTCTGTGACCCATTTTTCAAGGTTTATATAACTTTCAACTGCTTTCGTATTCAAAGAAGAATCATAGAGACTTTTCCACTTCAGAAGTTGTGAAAGAGGTTTAACCATGAGGAATGATGACTGAAGCATCGATGGATCGACTGCGCCGACTGTGTCTACGAGGAAGTCTACGTCAAATATTTCTTTTCTTGCCCATCTGGAAAGAGTTGAGTCATCGACGAAGTTTGTTGGAGCGGCGAGCAGAGTCAATTTTTCTATTCTCTCCGGATAAAGAGCAGTGTGAAGAAGTGACATTGTTCCGCCCATGCAATAGCCGAGCAGGGAAATTTTGTTGCACCCTGTACCTTTGCATAAACTATCTGTGGCTCTTTCACAGCAGGCATCTTTTACAACCGCGTCACAGGCTAATTTTATTACATCATCGACATAAAAATCAAAACTTAGATGATTGTGACGTCTCTCAGGAGTTCCCCAGTCGAGAAGATATGTCGGAACACCACTGCCGCGAAGGTATCCGGCAAGAGAACTGTCTTTCATTAGATCCATTACGTATGGGCGGTTAATCATTGAAGGAACAAGCAAAAGAGGTGTTTTCCCTGATGTGTCAGTGCTTCCATGAAATTTCAGGACGCGCATTGTGTCGAACTGGAAAATTACATCAAATGGAGTAACACCGCGATATGTGTCTTCCTTCTTTTCTTCGTTGCCAAGAAGGTGCTCAGTATTGGAAATTATTATATCCATTGAATTCTGCCAGTTTTCAAAACCTAACTTTGTCAGTCTGGCAAAACTGTCTATTACTCTTTCATTGGTCATATACATGCTCCTTATATTTGCAGTATTATGAGGACATTCCCTTATTCATTTTTTCGTTCTGAAATTCAATAAGTCTTTTTAATTCGCTTATCTCATTTGACATTCTTTCAAGTTTTAGATTGCAATCGAAGACTTGCTGACTGATCTTGTCAGAGTCATCTCTTGTCGATATCTGAAGAAGAGAAGTCATTTTTTTGATATTCTCGTTGTAAAGAGATCTTACATCAAGCGAAGATTCAAGAGTTTTTTTCATTGCAAGGCAAAATGCCTGGGATTTTGCCATCTCATCAAGGCTGTTTGCAACCTGCCCTTCTACGATTTCCTTGGCTTTTTGCATTGTTTTAAAAGTTTCACGACTGAAAGTTTCTGCCATTTCGAAAAAAAACATTTTTATTGCTCCTTTCAACGCATTATACGTTACTGTTTATATTATATTGCATTGCAAAATAATATGCAAGGGGAATTTATTCTTTTTATTGTGTCGCGCAATATTTTATTCTGTTAATCAAGGATATGATAGTATTTTTAACCACCGAATAACACGCTCTCACACAGCCAAATACAGCAAATCTATATTAAAGAGGTGTATTACTTTATACCACCATTTTTTAATTTGGCGTACTGTAATGGTGGAAAAGTTTTAGCCTACTCAAAGTAAAATTGTTTGACTTGAGTTGCCATGATATAATGCAAAAGTGATTTTGCGATGAATTAAAAGCCTTTTATCAAAAAAATGAAAGGGTTAATATGCCAGCAATCAGGAATAACTTGCGCGTAATAATTTTTATTGCAGTTCTGTTGTTTTCATTTGCATTTAAGATGTCTCAGCCAGCTTTTTCACAGAGTCAGGAATATTACAATTTTGCAGATCAGAGAATGTTTCTTGGGATACCAAATTTTTTTGACGTGCTAACAAATCTGGCTTTTCTTTTTGCCGGGCTGTCAGGGTTGATTTTCAGCTTAAGGAATGAAAGTCTTAGTTCACGTAAGTCATGGTCAGTATGCTTTGCAGGGATAACTCTGGTTTGTTTTGGCTCGGCATATTTTCACTGGAAACCATGCGATCAAACTCTTGTCTGGGATAGATTGCCCATGACTATTGGTTTTATGGGAATGTCAGTTGCGCTTATTTCAGAGGAAATAAGCGAAAAGCTGGAAAGCTATCTGCTTATTCCAGCGATATTTCTTGGGATTATTAGTGTTGTGATATGGGTGTATTTCGATGATCTGCGGTTTTATCACTGGATTCAGCTTGTGCCACAGATGAGCATTCCGATGCTTCTTGTTTTATTCCCCGGTAGGTTTACTCACAGATATCTCCTTGCTTTTACGCTTCTATTTTATCTGTCAGCAAAATTGACTGAAAAACACGATCAGGAAATATTTTCATTGATTTCTATCAGCGGGCACTCAGTTAAACACATCTTTGCAGGGATTGCATGTTATTTAATCTGTCTGATGCTTCGAAATCGCAGTCTGAAGCCTGTTCAATCAAGCTGATCCAACATGTCATTTGGACCGAAGGGAGAAATCTAGTAATTTCTACTTGCTCCAACCTTTCGGGGATCTCTCCCATTGGTCGAGTTGACAATGGATATGATGCCCAGTGGACGATAATTTAATTGTATAGGAATTTTCATTTTAGTTATGCAAATTCCCGAAAATAATAATACGAATTCATTCTGCCTCGTAATCTTTCAGATCTTATCTTTAAATCTTAATCTGCGTAATCTGTGAAATCTGCGGACAGCTTTTATCTTTTATCTTGATTGAAAATTATTTTTTGCGGGCAATTTTGCTGGATTTTTTAATTGCCGGTGCGGATTTTGCAGCTTGAGGTGCTGATACGGTCTGTTGTTTAGGGGATGTTTGCTGTGAAGGTGCAGAGGGCTCTGATTTTGCAGTATTCAGAACTTTGTCTTGCATTGCAGCAAAAGAATCTTCCAGATCAAGAAGTCGTTCTTCAATTCTTTGAAGATACACAAGAACTCTTTCAATATCAGTTTTAGTTGGAAGGTTAATTTTTTGAACAGCCTTTTCCATTTGTGCTTCAAAAACTTTTTTCATATCAAGAGATTTTGAGAACAGTTGACTCATATTTTTTAGAAAATTCTCATCGTGTGAAATTTTTTCAATAGAATCTGACATTGATTTTTCCCAGGTTTCAAGCATAGTTCTACCAAGATCGAATGGATTTGTCATTTTTTTCTCCAGAAATGGTTTTTAACTGCTTACTAAGTAAAACAATATTAATTACAGGGTTTCAGAATAACAAACATATATATTTCTGAAAAAACCCCATTAATTTTCCGCGAAATTCCGTGTGTTTCCGTGGTTAAAATCTTTTATCTTTGCTTTTAAACACTTGCTCATACGAGGTTGTTTTCTTCATACCAGGAAACTGTATCTTCCCATACTTTCTCACGCATCGGATGCGCAACAGTGACAGTAAGATGAGAGAGGGGATATTCTCTGTCAGTGAGTTTACTGCCACGCATGAAAATAGAATTCAATCGTGCGGTTTCAGCTGGTACGATATGATCGTTTGAAGCAAAAATGTTTAATGTTGGTGCTGAGATTTTTGAAAGATCAACCGGAGCTTCTCCAACTTTCAGTTGATTCATTGCAAGAAGGTCATCCTGGTAACACGAACCAATAAATTCCTTGAAAACCTTTCCGGGAAATGGAACGTTGTCTGTTGCCCAGCGGTCGATTGATTTAAAATTCTCAAGGTATGAATCATTCAGGATGTTGTCGAAAAGAATTCTTGGTTTGGCAAGCGCATCTTTCGGCTTCATCATTGGAAATGGCGCATGAATAATTTCTTCAGGGATGCACCCGAAAGCAGCCGCAAGTTTTGCAGGATCGAAGAATTCCTTGTTTGTCCACAGTGAAAGAATTCCAGCCCCTTTGAAAGCGAGTGGTGTGGTTAGCAGAACCTGGCTTGCATATTCTTCCGGGTGAAGTGCTGCCATTATTGCCGCAAGAGTGCCGCCGAGACAATATCCGAAAAGATTTATCTTTTCACCGGAATGTTTGCGGCGAATTCTTTTTACTGCTCTGAGCGCCAGTTTTTCAAGGTAATACTCAAATCCAAGTTGAGAGCTTTCTGGTCCGGGAATTCCCCAGTCAAGCATGTATACTTTAAAACCGGCTTTTGAAAGGGCTTCAATAAAAGAATGTCCCGGCTGGAGGTCGAGAATGTACCAGCGATTGATGAAAGAATAAATCATCAGAATTGGTGTTTTTCTGGGCGGTCCACCAAGAACTTCATATTCCAGAAGGCGTGAAGAGCCTTCGCTGTACAAAGTCTTACATGGCGTTCTTGCCATATTCAAAGATTCGAGTTGCAAATCGTCTGCCCTCGAACCTCTTTCTGAAACATCCTGAAGATATTCAAGAAATTTTTTAGCTCTCAGCATATCATTTTTAAATTTATCATCAAAAGTAAATTTCTGTTCGGGAGATTGGGACATTTCAGCACCTCTTTAAAAAGTTTTCATCATTCCTGTCACGGCTGTGATTATAGATATTTCATTCCTTGTACGTCAATTCTTTTTTTTTAGGGAAGAATTCTTTGCATAGTTCCGATGCAAAATTTTGTATAAAAAACCCCGGATTCTCTGTCCGGGGTTTTCTGCAAGTGCATTAGAGTACTAAACCACCGTCAACGCTTAAAACCTGACCGGTAATGAACGATGAATCGTCTGAGGCAAGGAAAAGATATGCCCGGGCGATATCTTCGGGAAGACCAAGTCTTTGAAGCGGAGTTTTTTCCTGCATCATGGTCAGAACCTTTTCAGGAATTTTTGAGGTCATTTCTGTGTTGATAAAACCAGGGGCAACTGCATTGACTCTGATTTTTCTGCGACCCATTTCTTTTGCAAGACTTTTGGTCAATCCGATGATTCCAGCCTTGGATGCAGAATAGTTCACCTGTCCAACGTTGCCATAAACGCCGACTACGGAAGATGTGTTAACTATGCTTCCGCCGCCGCTGTCCATCATTGGTTTCATGATAGCCTGGCAACAGTTGAAAACGCCTTTCAGATTGACATTTATTACTCTGTCCCATGCAGCTTCATCCATTTTGATTAAAAGTGCATCAGCAGTAATTCCAGCGTTATTTACGAGAATATCAATCTTTTTTTCCTGGCTCATTATTGCGCCGACGGTTTCCTGAATCTGCTTTCTGTTAGTAACATCGACAACGTGCGGAATTATGTTGCCTTTTCCTTCAGCAGCAACTGCTTCAAGAGCTTCCATCTTGAGATCCCATACGTGAACCTTTGCGCCTTCAGAGGCAAAAAGAATCGCGGCAGCTTTCCCAATTCCAGCACCAGCACCTGTAATAATAGCAACTTTTCCACTTAAACGCATTTTCAATGCTCCTTTATTAATCAGTATTATTTCCAGATAAACCGGAAAAATCAAACAAACAGCAAATACAACCGCAGGATACCATTTCCTTTTTTTGCACGACAAAAAAATCATTGTCGATGCCTGTACCAAGCGAATTTATTCCAGATATTGCCGGATGAAAAAACGCGCTTTCAAGGTTTCTGGTAAAGCCTCTTGTTGTTATTCTGTTCATTATAATGTTCCTTTCGGGTAACATAGTGTATTATTTATGAAAGTATTAAACAACATTTCAAGAATATTGTCAAGGGAATGTTTTTGCAGCGCAAAAAACTACTTGCGCTTTCGTTTCGGGGGGAACTTTGGACCTGTCTGTCGCTCATTTCTATCAGAAAGTCTGTCTGATTTGAGTTTCGCCATTTCATTCTTTAATTCCCGAATTTCCTTCATCAGATCATCTGGTTCTTCGAAAACAGATTCGGCTGTTTGTGAAGGGTTCGGCGGTGTAGGGGAGGGCGGTGCAGATTGAGGTGTTTGAGGAGTACCTTGTTGCGGTGCAGATGAAGCTGTTGATGGAATAGAAAACGGATTTACCGGCATTCCACCAAAAAAACCGCCTGGTATGAGACTTGGCTGAGGCCAGCCCATTCCGCCTGTAAAACGCTTCTGCAGCTCAAGATAGTATTGAAAATATTGCGGAAGTGCATTTTGCAGGAAATCTCTTACAAGAACATCCTGAGCTCTGATCATGAGCAACAGGAAATCAAGTGGAAGGTAATCTGGTCTGGATTTGAGTGTTTCAAAAAGCACCTGACCCATGATTACACGGGTTATGTCTTCGCCAGTCTGGTAATCAACAATTTTGATTTTTTCACCCGTTTTGACTCTGTCAGCTATTTCAGTAAGAGTCACGTGAGCGTTTTTTGAAGGGTCATAAATCCTTCTGTTAGGGTATTTTTTCAGAATTGTCTCTGGCTGAGTATTTCTTGTAAATAAATTCATCATGTTTTTGTGAGCCTTTCAAAAAGAAAATTATTAACTGCGTTGAATTTCGAAAATGTCTTCGGGAGTGCCGTGACCAACGTAATCATCTGGGTTCGGATCATGCGCAAGAAGTCTTCTTGGTGGCCTGAAGTATTTTAATGGGGAGTAATACTGGAGATTTCCAACGGAAGACATGTAAACGCATGCATACATTTCAACCAGGGTTGCAAGCCGTGATTCTTCGTTTCCAGCTCTCATAACTTCTCCCCACCTGGGATTAAACTTTTTTTGCATTTGCATAATATAATCCTGAAGTGAAAGATCAATTTTCTCGATTCTGCTTCTCAGCTCGTCACGAATTTTATGATAATTCTCTGTTTCGCCTTCAGATGCAGAACTGAGCGTTTCAAGATATTTTTCTTTTTGGAGGCATAATTCGTCTTCGATTTGTTCTTTTTCAGCCATTTTCAGGGAAATATTTTTCATTAATTCAGAATTCTTTTCGAGCCCTGGTACTTCTGTTTCCAGTTCCTGAATTACAAGACCTGTGCGCCAGCCAAGGCTTTCTTTGAGTGTTACGACATCACCATAAAGGTGGTCACCGAGATAAAGTATTTCTGATGGATTCAGCGAGAGATTCTTTTGAAGATATTTTGCATTTCCGCCCTGATAAATGTTTCCATAGCGTACCGGTTCGTAATGGTTTGAGAGAGCACCAGTTTCCCGGTCAACTTTCAGAAATTTATTCCGAGCCTGAAAAAATAGTGGCTTGTTGCTTACCACAACAATCAGATCAAATAAATCCTGCCAGGGTGAATTCAGAAAAGGGGTGAAGCAGTAATCCATAACTTTCTTGCTGTAATCGTAATCAGAGTTGGTTATCAAAGCTAACTTCTTTCCTGATTTTTTTAACCGCTTCAAGGCTTCAACTGTTTCCGGGGTCTTTTGAAGATACTTTTCCGGATGTTCGGTGACGGCGCCTTTCAATTTCCCTTCCTGATGGACCTGGTCAAGGGTTTCACGAACGTCGTTGAACACTTTTCTGAAATTTACCGGAATATTTTCCTTATTGAAGAAATCAACCATTTGAGCAAAAAGATAACCTTCGGCGAGAGAAAAAAGCGTATGTACAATGTAATATCTTGGATCATTCAAGTCAATTGAGGAAACCGGATACAGTTTTTTTCCTTCATCTACAGAAAGAAATCTGGTTCCATGAGCCACTTTTTTAACATACCCAAAACAGTTTACCTTGAGTATGTTTCCGTGTTCAGTGTCAATTACGAGCCCTCGAATGATAAATTCCGGGTCGAATTTGAATTGCAGAATTTCTTCCGGGAAGCCTCTTTCGCTTACAAGCTTTTCCTGCATGAGTTTGTATGCAAGATTTTCAAATTCAGGAACATTATACGTAACGACGGTGTAATCCATATCAAACCCGATTAGTTTGATATGGTTCATATTGAGTGTTCGGTTTACAAAAATTCTTTTGCCCGATGGTATTGTAGAAGTGCTAGTCATTATTGTCTCCAGTTAGCTGGTCAGGCAGTGGTCAAAACTTTAACCTGTGAAGGTCTCAAGCGGTAATCGAATGCTCGTGCAATGTGTTCATCGCGATATTCGGGAGAAACATCAATTACTCTGCCTTCGCCGAGGATTGACGTGAGATCGTTGAAATACACGCGCTGGTGTTGAAAACGATCTTTGTTGAGCAGTACAAGTATGGTTTTTCTGCTTGGCGCTGTTTTTTTGAAACAGAAAATGTTAAACCAGTTTTCCTGGTCAACTATTGTTAATCCTGTTTCGACATTTAGTACATAATAAGAATTTTTCAGATGAATTACTGATTTAATATATTCGGTTAAATCTGTTGTCGGAGTTTCCCACCATGACGGATAAGTATCAACAACATTCAGTTGTCTTTTGAAGCCATATTCAAATCCAACTGGAATCATCAGTCCGGCTGAGAATAATGCTGAGAAAAGGAATTGGCGTTTAATTGCTGCCAGATCATATTTCAGTTCTTCCATGAGGCGCTGGGTGTCGTGTGATTCAACAAAGGAAATTGTTTTTACAACCGGAGAAATCTTCGAATATTGTTCCATTCCCCATGGTTGATTGTAATCCCAGTATTTTGATGAATTGAAAAGATAATCAAAACCCACACCTGCAAGCATCTGAACCTGATCAAAACTGCAACCAAGCGATTCAGCAAGGAAAAGGCAGCCGGGTTTTTTATTTCTGCTGTGACCGATTAAAAACCGCCATAATTCTGATGGAACCTGATAGGCAGCGTCACACCTGAAACCGTCGACTCCCATTTCGATGTAGTGTGACATCATTGTCCACCAGAAATTCCACAGGTTATCGCGGTCAGAAGAATTAAGATTGTTTATTTCTGCCAGATCGCCCCATTCAACCCATCTGCCGTTGTCCCAGGCGCCGGGGTTCTGAACTTTTCCATTTTTCCAGTGATACCAGGCTGGATGCTCATTAACAAGTGTACAATCTATTGCAGTGTGGTTAATTACGAGATCCATGATAAAAAGCAGTCCTTCGCGGTGACAGGCATCAATAGACTCTTTCAGCTGCTCACCCGGGCTCAAGTGCGAAGAATCATCTATAAAAACCGGATTATACTTATAATATTCCTTGGGTGAATAAAGGCTTCCGCTGAAACCCGGATAGTGAAATGGATTAACATAAACGGCATTGAAACCCATATTTTTGATTCTTGGATAGTGTTCCCGCCATTTCAGCATGTTTCCAATAATGCGCGGAAACAGATTGTAAAGCTTCATGCCTTTGTTGAAGTTTAAATTGTCAGACATTAAAAAAATCCTTTCTTGCAAAACGTTTATTCTTAGTCTATCTACTTGATCTTGCCCTTCGGAGATCTATCCCTTCGGCCGAGATGACGATAATTTAATTTTATGGGAATTTTCATTTGGTTACTATTCATTCAGCCCCGTAATCTTTCAGATCTCATCTTTAAATCTTAATCTGCGTAATCTGCGGACAGCTTTTATCTATTATCTTTAAATTTTGCCTATTTAAATGATTTCACGCGAATGTATAATATTGCTCTTCTTTTGAGCAGTAGAGGCAGATTTCCTGGTCAGCATTCTTCTGAAGGAATGATTCAAAACAAACTTGACACGTTGCAGCGCGCGGAATTTCCGGTTTTCCAAAAATTTTTACATTAACATTCTCGGTTTTCAGAATCTTGCGGCCAACTTTATAAAATTCGCTCAGTATAATGCTGCCAGAAATTTTTCTTTTTTCCATATTTGTTTCAACTTCCGGATCTCTTGTACGATGAAAAAATTTGAATATTTCCGGGGTTTCATCTTTGTCAATTTTAGAAAGATCAATTGCGACTCTTACGCCTCTTCCATTTTTCCTGTCGTAGATTGTAACTGCATATCTCCCGAGACTGGGAATTACTTTAATATTTCTGTTTCCTAGCGTGCAGCCGAGCATTGTCTGAATAACATCGGGAAGACAAACTGCTGTTTCAACAACCGCGAGAATTTTATCTTCAGGTTTTCCGAAAATATCTAATGCAAAGTCTATCATCTCAACACCAATTACTAGTCCTGGAGCATCTTTGGTATGAAAACGTGCACATTCATCTGCAAACTTTTTTTTCTCAATCTCTGAATACATAATTTTACTCCTGTTGGAAATTAGTTTCCCTGATTTAGTGAAATCAATGTGGTTTCTTCATTTGGAATCATTTTCTGATTCCTGTTCAAGAGGAAATATAACAGAAAAAATTGTATCAGTTTCTTCTGATGAGACAAAAGAAGTTTTTCCCCGCAGATATTTTTCGCTGAGAAGTTTTACACTGTATGTGCCAATTCCTCTGCCTTCGCCTTTGGTTGAAAAAGATCGCAAAAAAATCTGAAGCTGTGCACTTCTGGGAATAACACCCTTATTATGGCACCAGAAAGTAACTTCGTTATTGTTCCTGTGGCAGCCCAATGTTACTGACTCACCATTATTGCTTGCTTCGAGGGCATTTTTTGCAAGATTTCCAAGAATACGTTTTATAAGGATTTCATCACTCGTAAAAAAGAGTTCTACCGTATTTTTTGCAAGGTGAATGGTTTTGTTTTTTGCGACAGGATGATTTTGATAGAAAGAGGCTACCCATTCAAGGATTTCAGTTGATTTCAATTTGGAAAGATTGACTTTCAATTCATTATTTTCTGCAGCAACAAGGTTCTTCTGATTTTTAATTTCTTCAAGAAGTGTCTTCGAAGACTTTAACAGCAGCTCAATTACATCTTCAAATTCTGCTTCTTTTTCCGATACCTGATCAAGAAGACCGGCAATTCCGCCTGCAGTATTAATTACATCGTGGAAGAAAATCTTTTCAAGGACTTGTCTTCTTTTTTCATTTGTAATATCAGTGGCAACTGAAAGTATAAACTTCTGGCCTTCGTGAACGAATGGAGTTCCCCATATCCTGAGGTCATAGGGAACCATCCCAAGGTCGGTTTGGGAAAGAATTCGGCATTCACTATTCAAGGGTTTTCCTTCCAGAACACCCAACATTACCTGGTTTGCACCGCAATATCTGCATCCCTCACCCGTTCCACAGCCCGAAGGGGCTGAAAGAGCTTGCTGACAGAGGAATAGCTCACCGGGTCTTTTTCCGATGATGGCATTTGCAGATTTTGCTTTTACAAAATTAATCAGAGCAGTATTTGCAAAAACAATCTGTCTATTGTTGTTTGCAATAAACACAAGTTCAGGCATGGCGTCAAGAATCTGGAAAAGTGATTCACGTCTGGATAGAAAAGCATTTTGGGATACAATTTCGTCTTGTGAAGATCGCTCAGGTGATGCAAAAAAAGTTGTACCAGCATTTTTAAATTCCATATATTTGAAAGCTCCAGAAAGGAAAAATTTCCAAGAATGATTCTAGCACTCAGGGAATTATCTGTCAATTCACTATTTCCCCGCGGAAATAATAAAGTATTAGTCCAAGCCACTCATGTACTACTGCGTTGAAAACATGAAGGGAAGATTCGCCAGAATAACGGAGATTTTCTTTTCCTTGTACCGGTGCTGGAAGAACATTGAATCCGGCTTTTTCAAATATTTTTTTCCCTCTGAAAATATGAGAGCCATTTGTAACGAGCAGAATCTTTTTTGCATTTTTCGGGAGAAGATAATTGGCAGCAGCCAGGGCTTCTCCGCGGGTATCAAGCATTTCAAACTGAAGATGAATATTGTCCTGCGGGCTGCAGAAAGTTTTGATAACAGATTTTACCCATTTTGCTTCATCCTGAAGACCTCGGGGTTTTCCTGTGCTGAAAAGAAGCAGCGGCGCCCGTCCTTCTTTGTATAGTTTGAGGCCATGCATTACTCTTTGAAACGATGCATAACCTGGAGAGCCATCTTTTTGTGTTCCTGCAGCCAGAACGACTATTGCATCTGCGTTTTCATTTGAAGGTTCAAGCATGAGTGGTTTGCCGAGTTTTTCGCCAATACCAAAGCCTTCTATCATGAGAATTATTGCAAATGCAACAGCCATTGCATGGGCAATCCAGCGGCGTATATCTTCATCTTTTTGCGGCCAGAACTTTGGAGTGAAGAGCAACAGAACGGAAATAACTCCTGCCAGGAACCTGACACCTTCGTCCAGGGGTTGTTTTATTAACTGCGGAATGATGCAAAATGCAAAAAAAACAACTGCAAAAAAAACAAATTTCTTCATTTAAAATTTCACTTATGATTAAAATTTTGTATCACTGTAGCAAATTCGCCGAAATTATATAACTGCTTAATGATTCGGGGCAAGTGCTTGGTATTTTCTGTCATCTCGAACGAATGTGAGATATCTGATAAATGCAAGATTTCTCCCTTTGGTCGAAACGACAAAGTAGAAATTCTGGAGCTTAAATGACTCATATATTAAGATTTGCCGTACTTAGTATTACTGAAAAAACGGTAATGCATTAATGCGCTTCATACACAACATGCGTTCAGCGGAAATATTTAATTATCATAAAATGCAGTTCTGTTGCATTGCAATATGGCTGAATTGCGCGTATTTTATGCCTTGTGTCAACAAAAACAGTTCCTGATCTGGCTTCATTTCCAAGACAGTGTATTCGAAGATAATTGTTTTTGTCTGGCAATAATGTAACATTTTTTTCTGATTTTATCAAAGTATAAAATGAATGACAAAAGATAATGTCGATGTTTTTAAACTTTTGATAAGTTCGTATATCTATTTGTGCAGATTCGGGAAAAATAAATATTGCATATCTGGAAATACTGTTTGTTTTGAATTGAGGATAAAAGGATACAGCATCTCCAACTTTGGCTTTGGAATCGCTTAGAAAAGAGAAATTAAGCTGAGGCGTGTAGGTGCCGGGCATTTTTACTATTAATGCTTCTGATTTTGGCGATTCTCCGCTTGCATTGCATGCTGAAATTGTCATAGAAGCTGTAATTCCAGCATTGAAACCTCTGCGGCAAATTGCACTTGATGCTGGTGCAGCTATATTTTCAATAAGCCAGTCACCATCGCGGTAAATTTTGTAGTTGTCAGCACCCGAAACCGGGAACCAGTTCAATGTAAATGAATATGTGGCAATTGAAGTTGCCCATGGTTTTTGAGGGGTTGCTGGAATAAGCAGTACTTTTGTTTCAGAGATCGTTGAAGAGCTGCCGCCTGATGCAATTACAGCGATTCCTGCCGTGTATGATGAACCTGGAGTGAGGTTTTCATATTTGAACGATGTTACGCTTGAGGCAAGAGACGCCACTTGAACATTATCAAGGAATGCTGAATAAGACGCTGCACCAGTAACCTGGTTCCATCTTAAAGTAAAATAAGTTTGCCCGATTTCAGAAGCATTTACTGTCAGCGATGCCGGGGGAGGCAAAAATTGTATGATCAGCGGGTCTGAGGGAAGAGAATATCCTGATTCATTTTTTGCACTGACAGAAACGCTGATTTGTGAACCAGGCTGGAAGCCGGTTAGATCGGCTGCAGTCTGGTCAGCTTCAGTAGTAATGTATGTCTGACTGGCAACGAGCACTTTATAACCTGTGGCAGTTGGAACAGTATTCCAGGATATTTTTGCTGTCGAGGAGGTAACTTCTACCAGCAGTGGTTTCGCAGGTTTCTCCGGACAAGTAAGAATGTATGAAGGAGAAGATATTTCAATTATTTTCCCGTAATGAAAAACTATTATTTCTGCTGAATATTTGGTTCCGGGTGTCAATCCATTGACAAACATTGAGTTTTCAAGTGTTGAAGAGCCGTAAAAAGCTTTATTGAGGCGAATCTGATAATGAGTTGTGTGGTTGTAATCAGGGAAAATACGCCATTCAGCTTTAAAAGACGAAGATGTTACTGTGCTTATAACTGGCGTCCAATAGCTTTGAGCGCTGGCATCTCCTGTTGAAAGAGAAAACAGGGTAACAAAAAAAATCATACCAAATATATTAGGAATTTTTCTTATCTCAAATATTGGTTTCAGATAGTTATTGCTCCTTATTTAAGATTTGCAGTACCAGAACTTAATTCTTTTTTTTCAAGTAATTCTTCTTTCCAGCTGCAGAAAAGCACACGAAGTCTTTCAAATTCGGCTGTTGCTACAGCAAATCCCCTCGAATTGCCAGGATTTCGTATTATAGCATCTGCAAGATCAAGTGCTCTGAATTTAATTGTTTCCAACAGACTGCCGGAAGAGGCATTCTCAGGATCAATTTTTTCAATAAGGCCTTGAAATTTGAAAAAAGTGTTTTTTACGAAAACCTTGTCTGCTGGTGCGTTTGATGGCCTTAAATCCAGAAAGACAAGCTCAGCTTCGCAGATTCTGAGTCTGATAGAATCGTTATCCGGAAGGCATGAAAGTAGATTCATCTGCGCAACCATCTTTTCAAGTTGAACGTGGGCTTCGTCGTATTTTTCAGAATCAACACCTGATTTCACTTTCTCCAGTAAGTTTGTTGCAACGTTATATTCCTCTGTCCACTTGCTTTTGTCGGCAATTTTTTCCGGCGGGTTTACTGAGTATGTATTATGAAATTCAACTCATGCTTTCATTACTTTATTTATCTCGGCAAGAGATTCAGGTTTCTTTTTCATTTTTATTAAGCTGGAAGTATTATTTAAAGTTGTTGCCATTTCAAACAGTGATTTTGAATACAAGTCTGAAGGATTCGCCTGTGAAATTACGGCAATAATCGAAATGTCACAAGAGTAAAGATTTCCAGACAGAAGAAAAATATAAAGTAATAAAAAAAGATATTTTTCAAAATGACCTCCAGCCATTGATAAATTTTTATCCAGTATACAAAGCAGTCTTTTCAAGCGCGTCAATATCTCAAGAACTGAGAGCATAAAATACTTTCTACGATAATTTTATGCTTTTCTCCTGATTAATATCTGTGTAGGGGCGCAATTCATTGCGCCCCTACGAGTAAAAATAATAACCCTTTGCTTTCTGAATGATCTTTTTCAAAAGCAGAAGAGCACAAAGTTTTCGAATGGCGAGAGGGGGCGTTCCCGTCCTCTAAAAAAAGGAATAAAAAAAGGCCGAATTTTTCTTCCGGCCTGATTACATAAGGAGGCAAACAAAAACATGTACATTTTCGACGGAAGATGAAGTTTTCTTTACATAAATTTTCAAAAATCTTTTAAAAAAACTGAATTCACCTTCTACTACCTTGCTACAGTCAGTTTATTTTTCCTCCGCAGTTTGGACAGAATTTTGCTCCGGGAGCGAGTTCTGCTTTGCATGACGGGCAACTTGAGACACGTGTCTGTTGAGCTCCGCACTCTGGACAGAATTTTGCGCCCTGCTCAACAGGTTTACCGCATGAAGTACATGCAACTTTTCCAGCAGTGTTGGGTTTTCCGCATTCCGGACAGAATTTTGCAGCTGCTTCCATATTTGCGTTACAACTCTGGCATTTAACCATCGCTGATTGCTGAGCTGCGTGTGGATGAGCTGATGCCTGAGGATTCTGAAATGCTCCGGCCATAACCTGACCCATTGCGATACCAGCACCCATTCCCATTCCGGCGCCTGCAGTTCCATTCGGATTTGAAGCTGCTGAATTCATGGCTTTAAGCTGCTGAATCGTAGCATAATTCTGCATTCCTGCTCCCCCAACGTTTCCTAGGGCGTTTACAGCATGAGCTTCTGCAATATTGTCGGCTATTTTGTCGATGCGGCGCTTTGTATCTTCATCAAAAGCTGTATTTTCAATTCGGAAATCTGTAAGTTCGAAACCGAATTTTGTAAATTCCTCTGCAAGGTCTTTTTTCAGTTTATTAGATAATTCGACTCTGTTTTTGTCTATTTCAGAATAACTGAACCCAGACTCTGCAAATAAATCAGTAAGCGGCGTAAGAATTCGTTCAACGATGGCAGGTCTGATCTCTTCAATCGAGTAGTAATCTCTTGTTCCGGCAAAGTCTGTAAAAAAAGCTGTTGGTTGAACAATTTTGAAGGAAAAGTTGCCGAAAGCTCTTAAACCAACCGGGAATTTATATTTTGGATCATCATATTTGATAGGTCCTTTGGTTCCCCATTTCTGGTTTACAAATTCGGTCAATTTAATAAAATATACCTTTGCTTTATGCTCTGATTCAAAATTCTGAAGGAATTTAGAGATCGTTGTCCAGAAAGGCAGGTTTGCAGTTCTGAGTTCGAAAAGACCTGGCTGATTGTGAATGGCCTGAACTTGACCTTCATAAATAAAAATTGCTGCCTGACCGGGGTTTATAAGTAATTTTGAACAGTTTTTCAGTTCATCGTTTGTTCCATCCCATTTCCAGATCAGGACATCCGGTGATGGATCCTTCCATTCAATAACAGAGCGAAGTTGATTTGAAAAGAAACCCATAAATACACCTCCAGTTTTCTGATATACAATGATAAACTATAACGAAAATGAAATTGTTTCAAGTGAATTTTTCTGGAAATAGAAAAGCTGCTTCATTTTAACTGAAAAGTCAGTCTGCGAAGCAGCTTTTTTGAACGATCAGCGAAAAATTTTAATAATAATTCTATTTTTCAAGATAAAATTCCGTGTAATTCCGTGGTTAAAAAAAAACTCCTTACTTCAGATTATTTGATAAGCTTCTTTAAATCAAGTGGTTTCCTTCCATCTTTTCCAAACATAAGTTTGAAACCTTTGCTTTCATCTGGAAAAAACTTATCCATCATTTCAGTATCAGATGGAGGAAATTCAAACTCCATACCCACTTCATCTTTAATTTCATAGTAGTTTAAATAAAGTTGCTTCGTTTTTTCAATCAATTTGCATAACTCGTCAAACACTTCATCTGGGTCTTTAATTGAGTAATCGAAAATAAGTCCCTTTCTGGAACTGGTGTTCGAAACAGATGCTGCATCATGATAGTTGCGAACTTCTGTTTCGATGAGAGTGAGATATTTGGATGTTTCCTCATAAGGCGGGTAAACATCTGCAACCCAGTTTGCAAAAGTTTTTCCTTCAATATCAAGATAGTCACCATTTTTTAGAAAAGCAGAAATTTTTTCATTTTTGACTTTATTGGAAAATTCCAGGAATCCATTTTTTTTGTCTTCAAGAAATTTATTTAAAAGTTCTGCCATGTCGAGATTCTTTTTAATTGCGATGTCAAGAGAAATGACATCATTAGCAAAAGTTCCGAGTGTTGTTGCGAGCATTATAAGAGTTTTCTTGAGTCCGGCAGAATAATGCTTGAGGATATATTCAGGAGTATATTTGGCATTTCTGTCGACATTGAGAGAGCTGCTTTTGATTATGCCATTATTGACAAGTCGAGACTCAAGTTGAATACTTATTGTTTTATCTTTTGATTCATTGAAGGATGAAAGCAGTAATTCGAGACTCTCAATTATTCTTGTGTAAGCTGGAATGAATCTAACTGAAATAGACTGAATTTTCAAATCGTGATCTTTTAGAGAGTTCGTTATCTGTTCATTGGCACCTTTCAGAAGGTTGTAAATGTACAACAGTTCTTTTGACCCAACTATGAATGTGTCTGCATAAATAGACTGTTTTGCGATATCATCGTCCCATGAAGATGTCGGGATATCCAGAAGATAGATGTAATTAAACGGTTCCTGCTCAATTCGCAGCTTTATCAGTTCATAAAGTGGATTGTTTTTTATTCCTTTTCCCATTATGTACGAAAGATACTTTTTGCTCAGAGCATAGTCTGGATTAAAAAAAACTGGTTTGATAAGAGTAAGCATTTCCGGAGTGAAAAAGAGCTCATTTTTCCTATTTGAATTTGAATCAAGGAGGCTTTCAAGCCATTTGACGGGGTTCATAAACTGAATTGCAGAATCGAAAATGCCTCTTTTTTCAGCAGCTTCAAGTTCTTCTTTGGATGGTTTCCATGCCAGATATGAAGCTTTTCTTTTCCAGAGTTCTCTTAAAAACTCAGGTCGGAAATCTGCAAGTGAATAGTTTATCTGGGCATAATATGCTGAAAGTGATTCCTGTTGTTCTATGGATTCGAGAATTTTTTTCCCTTTTTCAAAAAGCTTCTGTTCTTCTTCATTCGTTGGATGCTGTTCTGAAAGGGCATTCGCAAAACGTTTCTGCGTAAGCAGTTGAGCAGCAGACTTTTCTTCGCTTTTAAGAGCTTTTCTTGAATCATGGAAACTCTTAAAGGATGCATCTTTTTCATACAGGTACCAGAAGGAGTTTTTATATGCTTTTGTCCATCTCTGAAATTGCGGAGCAGCAAGTTCAGAGCAGACTGTGAAAACCGACCAGCATAGACAGCATATTCCGGCGATCTGCCCGAAAGGTGGTGGTGTAAACATGAATGCAATCATTCCAAGTTCAACAAGAGCGTAAATACCATTTTTTACATTTTTATATGAAAAATACCTTCCAGCTTTGGTGTTTTCAGAAGTTGAAGCTTCAATCGAATCGAGTACAAAGCTCAAAAAGATAAATCCTATTCCTACTGTGCGTGCTATGCCCTGATATCTTGCCAGAGTCTGGTTCATTGGAACAGGTTTCTTCGTTACCCAGTACCAGTATGCTTGCATACCTTTCTGTTGAACTCGTGGATTATTCCAAAATTCAGGCGGATACATATATTCAAGAAATTTTACCGAATTCAGTCCTTCAAGAAATCCGGCGGCATTTCTTGTTGCATGGTTATATCCTCTGACGATATTCTGAAGGAAAACCCCAATTCTGGTCTGACTTATTAATGCAAAAGTCATAATTGCAACATTTGTACAATCGGCCATAAGGTTGAAAAATATTGGGACAGATGTAATCGCATCCGGGATTGCTGTGGCAAAATCTCTAACCGCTATTAATGCGGTATAGAAGGTAAAAACATCCTTCGCTTCAGGACCCATTTCAGTATATATGCTAGAAATAAGCATAAGCCAGTCTGAGTAAGACTTTGCTTCAATCATTTCAGGGGAATTCCCCTGAACTTTCAATATGTGTTCAAGTTGTTCAGCAGGAGAAAAAATATTGCTGAAATCAACATTTTTATCAGGCGTTCTGGTGACAGATGTCTGGGGTAATTTATCAGCATGCAGCATTGGTAATGCAAAAAATTCCAGAATAAGAACAAGCACCAGTATTGAACTGATTCTATTTTTGTCATAACGATTAAAGTTCATTATTTTCCTCCTGCTTTGAATCAAAACAGCTTTAGGAAGTGCTATTTTTCCGCTTACCTTTCATTATAACAGAAGTATTATTTTCTGCCATGGAGCGTTTTTAATTTATTGTATTAATACAACGGAAACAAACGGTAAAATGTCATCATTAAGTACCCAATTTGTCCTCATATTTAAGATTTTGCATAACAAGTATTTGTTAAATGTAGATAAGGAAGATATTTCCAACAGATAAATCTTGAATACTGTTTCTCATTCCTTTAGGTGACCTCAATCGACCATTGCCTTGCGAATTGAGATATTTCCGTTTCTGGTTAGAGTTAACAATCTTGCAAAATTCAGATTTGAAGCCATACAAAAAAATCAGCACTTAAGTTAAGTGCTGATTTTTTTTTCATAAAACGGGTTTTTGAAATTATGGTCTGGTCATTTATGAGAATAATTTATTTTCGCCGTGGATATTCTCAGCAGCATTGGCAAACTGTGTTGCATCCCTGGTTTTTTGCTTCTCTGAGTGCTTTCTCGGCGGCTTCTACAAGCTCTTCCATCGACATGCTTGGCTTGAAAACAACAACACCGCATGACGCAGTTACCCGAAGTTCAATCTGGCCATGAATAACAATCTGCCCTTCAATTGCCGCACGGATTTTCTCTGCAACCCGCCACGTTCCCTGCAGGTCGGTATCTGGCAGAACGGCAACAATTCTGTTCTGGTCATACCGGCATGGAATGTCGTTAAACCTGAGACTTTTCCTTATTAATCCCCCGGTTTTGCTGAGAACAAGATCCGCGGCAAGGCTGTTGTATTTCTCCTGAATAGAAAGAAGCTGGTCAAACTCTATCATAATCAGCCCCAATTCAGACTTTACGCGGCGCAACCTTGATATTTCCTGAGAAAGTCTGATTTTAAAATAAGCAGATGCATATAACTTTGTAAGTGAATCAGTAAAACCAAGTTTATAGAGACTTGCATTTTTTATGGCAATATTCAGCTGACTGCAGAGAAGCTGAGCAAACTCAAAGTCATGTGAATTGAGTTTTGTACCGTCTTTCTGGTCAGTAAGATTAACAATTGCAACAACCTGATCCTGATTAATTATTGGTATAACAATAAAACTTGAAGAAGAATATTTCGATTTTCTCGGGTAATCAAATCTTGTGTCTGAATCGATATCCGGAACAAAAAGCGGTTCCATTTTCTGAACGACATATCTTGAAACTGGTGATGCCCACAGATCAAGAGATTCAGGTAAATCTCGTCCAACGTGGCAAATTTTGTATCTGTTTTCAAAAGGTTCTCTTATAACAATAGAGAAAGTGTTGATTCCCATTGTTGCCTGAAAAATCTTTTCAACTGTTGCCGGAAGATGCTCAATTTCTAGCACAGAAGAAATTGCCTGACCGGATTCACGTATTGCATCAAGCTCACGGACTCTGAGGGCAAGTTCGGAATTACTGGTTTTCAACTGTTCCATCAGCTTGAAAGTGTTTATTGCACTGGAAATGTTGCGGGCAAGAGTTGCAAGCAGCTCTGAATCGCAAAGATCTTCAGGATCATCTCTGTAGCGTGGGCTTAAAACAAGCAGACCAAGGATGTCTGCATCATTTTTCATGAGATAAATATGTTCGATATCCTCGTTGGAAAAAGATTCCCTGAGAGACGGATGTGTTTCGAAAAGAATTTTTGATACTTCAGGGGTTTCATGTGTTGACAATGCCCGAAGATGTTCGGGTTTTACCGGAAGGACGTAAGTTTTTTCGCGTGCTTTCAGCTTAATATCAACCAGACATCTGAAATTTTCTCTGTCGTTATCAAGAATGTAGATCGCACCTTTTGAAACTCCGAGTGTTCCAAGGAGTATTCTGAGCATAGACCTGAGTCCTGTGTCAAGGTGAGTGTTCTGACATAGAAATGAACTCAGATCAATAAAAGACCCGAGAATATATTTCAGGCGTTCAACCATTTTTCTCTCGCGAACCATATCAGGTGGTTCCGGAGGTTCTGGTTTGACGCGTTTTTTCACCAGCGTGATAAGGGTGCCTGACGGGGGAAATGTTTTGATTTCCATCCCATCGCTCAGTTTTTCCATGAGCATTAAACCCCATCCGCGTTTATTTGCTGATTTCAGTTTTTTCCTTATATCTGGTTTTTCCACAACCGAAGGGTCAAATCCCTTTCCATAATCGCGAACTTCTATTGACAAAGCTTCTCCATCGTAGGAAATTGCAGCAAGAACCTCTGGAGATTTTGATTTATCAGCACTTTCAGCTTTATTTACAGAGTGTTCCTTCGCATTAATAAGGGCTTCAATAAAAGCAAGACGTAACTCGTCCATGGATTCAGTTGTGAAATCACATTTCTTCGCAAAATTCTCAAGATATTCACAGGCTTCAAGTTCGGAATCCTTTTCAGATGATAAAGCAAGCACAATTCTTTTAATCATTGGCGACACAGCAAAAACCTCCTTGAAACCCGCGATTTTCGAATTCCCATCTATTCATTCTAAATTCACTTTCCATACTCAAATGTTTATCCTTAAGCCATTATCAATACTCAGACAATCTTAAAATAAATAAAATTCTGATATTTAGATTTTAAAGATTAATTTAACTATTGCATTTTATTAATAGATTTCATTCCTGTCAAGAAATATAAGCTTATTTTTTCTTATCGGCGGAGTGATTTTTTCCGATAGTAGATTTTATAAAAAAAATAATTGAGGTGCGAAGGTTAGACATGGATGAGATTCCAATTGCGACAAGCAGTCCGGTAAAGCCGGTTTCGAAAAGTAAAAACAATATCAAAGTTCAGCATGGCCCGGGAACATTTCTGAATTTTTTCATAATGATGCCTCTTGCTATGGTTATTCTTGTTCAGGGTTTTTATTTTGGATTTGCAATCGGAAATTATTCGACATTTCCACTGTACACTATTCAGTCATTCTTCACAATGGCCACACTATTAACCCTGGTTATACTCATTCAGATGTTCCTGAGGTCAATTGTCTATTCAACGTTCTTCAGTTTCATGCTTGTTTCAGGAATTTTCCATGCGTGGTTTGGCGACTTTTCGACTCCCATCACGGAAAACCTGAAAGAAATAATGACAATAATTAAATCAGCCTGGAGCAATAAGGACATTCCATATCCAATCCTTATGGCTTCTTTAATTTCAGCGGCATTAGGTGTTACGGTCGTGTTAAATTTTCTTCTGTCGTTGTTTGTCAAGTATCTTTTTGAAGTTGTATTTGGCCGGGAGTGGGGTGACGGTCGATTTAAAGCATACATAAGCGGAATAATTTTCATGTTGATAACCCATTTGTGCTTTTTATATTACTACAGTTCGGTCTCTGGAAAGGATAGGATTCTCTGGGAAAAGCGAAGTTTATATTCTCCGATGGAAGAATTCTGTACCAGAATACCAGGCGGAGTGATAGAGAATCACGACAGGATCTGGATATTCGATACTAAGTCAATTTCTGCAAACAATTCTCTGACGGGAACACTTGTTCGTGAGCAGGCAATTGGGGCAGAAGTCTTCGGACCATATTTCAGCAGATTGAACCGTCCGATTTTTTCTGGAAAAGTCGCAATCAGGGCCTACGAACGTGATCTGGTATCAGAAATCTGGGTTTCCAATCATCTGAATGAATTGCCTGGTTTAAAACTTCCAGAGGGCGAAAGTGCTTCCTCAACGGGTATTCCTCTCATTGTTAGAACAGATCTATCTTCTGACTATGTTTTTGAGATGTTTGACTATGGATTCTGGGGAGCCGTTTCGGCATCATCTGGCAAGCAGCTTTGGGTTAAGAATATTGATGTTCAGACACGTATAAACAGATTTTCTCTGGAAGATTATCTTAAAAATTCGTGGATTTGCTCATATAAGGACGTGGTTATTTTCAGCTGTCTTCACGGAAAAATTATTGCTCTGAACGCTGGAAATGGCAGTCTGGCATGGGAATATTCACATAATGAAACTAAATTCAACGGAAAACCTCAGAGAGCATTTTTAAGTATTTCATCTGACAAACTGACCGCAGCATTTCCAACTGGACAAATAGCTGTTTTCGATGCTGCAAAAGGTAAAAAAATATCTCAGGCGGCCAGTGTACAATGGAAGCCCATAACTCCCGCCTATTTGGATAAAGGCGAAGCAGCTTTTGTTTCAGATGAAGGCAACTATTACAGAGTAGAAATTGATGGTGGAAAGACGCTCATTAAAAAATTGGTTTATGATAGCCGGCCTTTATTGATGCCGATTCCAATGAATCTGAAAGATGGCTTTCTCTCCTTCAAAGATACTCTCTATAAAGTAAATACAGAAAAACGCGATGTATCACAATTCTTCTCTTTTCCGCAACATATATTTGCTGCACATCCATTTGTTGATGAGGACTTTGTATATTTCGGGACTCAGGATGGCTGGGTGTTTTGTTTTCATAAAGACAGCCTCAGAGAAAAATGGCGGGTCAGGCTGGGAGGAGAATTGCATGAAGAATCATTTGCTGCAAGTGATTTTGGAATACTTGTACGAACTCGTTCAGGAACAGTTTATTGTCTTAAAAAAGGGTTAAGCTGAATATTCAAGCGTTTAAAGATACAAGCGTTAATTAAAAAAAATAATTCAGGAAAATTATTTTTTTTTAAACAAATTTCTGAAATCAGAGTATTATAATTTGTGAAGCTTAAAGAAACAAATAATTCTGATGGAGGAAAATAATGAAAGCCAGTTTGAAGTATCTTTTTTACTGCGTTTCAATGATGGCGCTTGCCGTTGTGTTGAATGGTTGCGACCCGTATCCGCCAACCGATCCTTACGATCCGTATCCCTACCCAAATCCAACGGATCCGTACCCTCCGACCTACCCGCCAACTAATCCTTATCCGCCAACTAACCCTCATCCGTCAACAGATCCGTATCCGCCAAGCGGTGGCAGTACCGACCCTTATGGTGGCACACCGAACTCTGGCAATACTGACCCCTACAGCGGTTCTTCAAACCCGGGCGGTTATTCGGGCGGCACAGACCCCTACAGTGGTTCTTCGAACAGCGGTAGCCATTCAGGCAATACAGACCCCTACAGAGCTCAGAGTCCTTCAGCACCAGCTGAGAAGTTCAACGTTGGAACTTATACTGTGCCGGTATCATGGTGGTATAAAGTTCTTCAGACTCAGCGCTGGCTCTGGAGAAATGGCGCTGTTGCAACACCTCCGGATATTCTGTACTATATAGCAAAGAATGCGTCAGAATCGAAAAATACTGGCAAAGTTAGAGTAATAAACAGTGGCAAAAGTCCTTTCTCAGATTAATATATGATATGTAATGGGATATTTTTGCATTCTATTATTTGCATGTAGAAATATTCGCTGAAAAGTAAAAATGTATGTAGTTCTTGCAGAAGCGGGCTTTTAAGCCCGCTTCTGCTTTTAGTCAATATTTTTTGCTTGATATTTTCTTCAAAAACTACTAGCATGGTTACCTGCTTGAACGCTTATTAATCAGATTGATAAAGAAATTTCACTCATTATTGGATGAAATATGACAAAAACCTCTGGTCAGAATTTTGAAATTAATTATCAGCAGCTTTTCTTTAATGTTTCTCATGCAATGTCAGCAATGGTGCCTGACCGTGCGCTCAGTTATCTGGTTGATTTGTCATTAAAGCATTCCGAATCAGCTGGTGCTGTGCTTCTTACACCGCATGAAAAACAGAAAGAGATGGTTGCTCTGATTGAAAATCTTCCTGCGAACCGTGATAGAAACCTTTGGGAAAACGTTTTTCCTGGTTCGTGCTATCAGAGTTTTTACAGAACTTTTCTTGAAGGACACACTTTCGCTCTGGATTCCGATGGAATTAAGGATTTAAAACCTGAATTTACAAAAGAAATAGGCAGTGCGCTGATTGTTCCAGTTATACATTCTGGGAAGCCAATCGGGTTATTTTTTATTTTCCGCCCCCCGGAACTATCGCCCTATACAGAAGAAATTCAGTCTTTTCTTGAGTCAATGGCACCTTTTTTTGGTCCACTCATGGATAACGTTCTTCTGCATAATGAAATGATTCACAAAAACTCAAGACTTTCGGCTCTTTACGAAATTTCTCAAAGAACTGAATCGCTCATTGATCTTCGGGATGTTTATGATTCACTTGAGGAAATTATCAGATCTTTTATTGTTTACGATGCACTTGCTTTTTACCTGTTGAATCATGATGGAAAAACCCTGGAAATCAGGAATAACAAGGGAAAATCCCCATTTCCGGCGACAATCAAGCTTGGCGACCCGCCCTTGGGGCTTGCTGCACAGGAGCGGAAACCTTTCCTGACGTTCAACGATGAATACAAGTCAATACTTATTCTTCCCGTTGAAGTTTCGCGCGAGTTGACAGGTGTTGTTGCGATTGGTTCCAAAAAATCTTATGCTTATCGCGATGAGGACATTATTGGCCTTCGCATCATTATTACACAGATTGCTTCGATTGATGTTCTTTTTAAAGATCTTCTCAAACTGAGAGGTTTTACGCAGCATATTCTTCAAAGTATGACAACAGGTGTTCTGATTTTTGATAACAATGGCAATATTACTCTGGTTAATCCTTTAATTTCGCATATTTTTGACGGATCAATTGTTGAAGGAATGTCGATTTACAAAGCTCCGGATAATTTCCCTGAACCGTTCCGAAAGCTTATTCTTGAAGTTCTTGATTCGAAACTTGCAATTGAAAACGAGAAAGTGCGTATTGAAAGACCTGGAGACTGCAAGATTCTTGAAATTAACGCTTTTCCATTCAGAGATGAATCAGGAAGTATGCTTGGAACTGCACTGTTTTCTAAGGACATTACTCAGATAATAAAACTTGAAGACCAGTTGAAGCGTGCTGACAGGCTTTCAGCGCTTGGAGTTCTGGCAGCCGGTATCGCGCATGAAATACGTAATCCGCTGACTGGAATAAAAATGATAGTACAGCTTCTGAGCACCGAATTCACAGAAGGCGATCCGAAGTGTGAGCCAATCAAGATTATTCAGACTGAAATTGAACGTCTTGAAAGAATAATCGTGAATCTGCTTGATTTTGCCAAGCCGACAAAGCCGCATGTACTTGAATTTTCCCTTTCTGAAATTCTTAAAGGCTGCCTGATGTTGTTGCAGAACCAGATGAACAAAATGCGGCTGCATCTCAAGACGGAATATCCAGACGAAATTCCTTCACTTAAAGGTGATCCGAACCAGCTGAAACAGGTTTTTCTTAATATTCTGAGTAATGCAATTCAGGCATCCCATTCGGGCGGAACTCTGGGTATCAGAGTTGAAAGATCTGATAACTATGTTGTTACGTCAATTACAGATACTGGAATTGGAATAAAAAGTGAGCTTTTAAGAGCCATATTTGACCCGTTCATAACAACAAAAGAAGATGGTACCGGGCTGGGTTTGTCTGTTGCGCTCAGAATTGTTGAAGAACATGGCGGAAGAATTGATGTTGAAAGTTCTCCCGGAGTCGGATCAAAATTTTCTGTTTATCTTCCGGCTATGACGCCTTTGGAAAAAATCGATGGTAATGAGTAAGCAGAACAAGAAAATCCTGGGTATTACCGGAACAATTGGTTCAGGAAAGAGTACAATTGGTAAGCTTCTGGAAAATCACGGTTGCAAAAATATCGAAGTTGATCAGGTTGGTCATCGTTTTTTGACCGATCCCAGAATAGTTTCCCAGCTTGTTACAACTTTTGGAGAAGAAATAAAAGGCTCAAATGGTGAAATAGACAGGCAGAAACTTGGAAAAATTGTTTTTTCGTCTGCTGAATCTCTCAGAAAACTTGATTCCATAATGCATCCGCCGATGAAATTAGAGACAGAGCGCATCATCGCGGAAGAAATGAAAAAGGATATCAGAGGCATAGTAGTAAATGCAGCGCTGTTATTTCGCATGAAACTTGATTCTCTTTGTGATAAAATTGTTTACGTAACTGCTGGTTCTGACGTTCGCACTGACAGGCTCGTAAAAAATCGTGGAATTTCGAAGGAGTCGGCCGAAATTAGAATTTCTGCGCAAGACCCTGACCCGGGAAATTCTGAGAAGGTTATATATTACAACAACAACGGAAGCGTTGAAGAGCTTTCACGGTGGGTTGAGAGTGATCTTTTACCTTTTTTTCAAACATGATTCTGAGGCATAGGACAAGTGTGGTGGTAAATGCGGGACATGGTTTATGATTCCTTTATTGTGATTTGCTGTACTAGGCGATCAGATAGAAGATAAGAATTTTCAGGAAGCAAAATATGGATGAGAAGATAAGAATACTTGTAGCAGAGGATGATCTGACCACGAGAATAATGGTCAAAGGCATGCTTGAGTCGCTTGGATGCCAGGTTGATGAAGCTTGTACAGGTGACGAAGCATGGGAAAAAATCGAAAATAATAATTTTGCAATGCTTATAAGTGACTGGATAATGCCCGGTCTCAGTGGCATTGAACTTTGTCAGAAAATCAAAGATCTGAAGAAAGAAGATTTTCTTTATATAATTTTGTTAACTGCAAAATCAGAGGTTGCAAGTCTTAAGCAGGCGCTTGATGCCGGGGCAAATGATTTTATTGCCAAGCCTTTTGATAGAAATGAACTTGAGGCAAGAGTCAGAGCTGGAATCAGAATCGTAATGCTCGAAAAACAGCTTGCCGAAAGAGTTAGAGAACTTGAAAAGGCGAAAAGCTCAATAGAAAAAGCCAACAAGCGCATGAAAAAGGATCTGATTGCGGCAGCACGCATTCAAGCTTCGCTTCTTCCGGCTTCTCTGCCCTCATTTCCGGAATGTAATTTTGAGTGGGTTTATAAACCGCTTGAAGAGCTTGCGGGCGACTGTCTGAATGCCTTCAACCTCGACGATGAAAATATCGGTTTTTACGTCCTGGATGTAACTGGCCACGGTGTTCAGCCGGCTTTGCTTTCGGTCAGTCTCAGCAGAGTGCTGTCGCCGGTGTTTCTTAATGCAAACATTTTGATGCGAAACGGAAGATTGCTTTCTCCGGCTGAGCTTCTCGGCGAATTATCAAGGTTGTTTCCAATCGATTTTGATAACTTTCTCTGCTTTTCAATGTTTTATGGAGTGATAAACCGAAAGACACTTGAGTTGAAATATGCTCTTGGCGCTCATCCGCAGCCGCTTCTTCAGAGGGCCGGCAGAGCGCCGTTTTTTCTTGAAGGTGGTGGCTTTCCTATAGGCTCATTTGAAGACATTCCATATAAGGAATTTTCTTTTCAATTGAAGAAAAATGACCGGCTTTTTGTTTTCACAGACGGTTTGTCTGAAGCCCGAAATGAAAAGGGACAGCAGTTTGGAAAGACCGCCCTCAGCAAACTTGTATCGTCGCTGGGTTATCTTCCGCTCAGACAAGTTCTGGATAGACTGATTATCGAGAACGATCACTGGCTGGCAACAAACAGAATCGGCGATGACATCACAATTCTGGCACTTGAAATAAAGTAAAGGGTGAAAATATGTCTCATCATGAACACGAGGAAAAATCCAGAAAAAGTTTGAAAGTTGGAGTGTTGACACTTTCAGATACACGCTCGAAAGCTGAGGATATCTCGGGAAAGATAATCTGTGACCTGTTGACAGCCGATGGACACTCGGTTGTCATGTATGAGCTCATTAAGGAAGACCCTGAATTGATTGAGAAAACTCTGAAATCAATGCTTTCAGAGAATATTGATTCCATAATAACAAATGGTGGCACCGGACTCACCGCGCGCGATGGTACAATAGAGATTTCCCGAAAGCTTACGCAGAAGGATCTTCCGGGTTTCGGGGAATTGTTCAGACTGCTTTCTTTTCAACAGATTGGTCCGGCAGCAATTTTGAGCCGAGCCTCTGCCGGAGTTGCCTCAGGAAAAGCATTGATTTGCCTTCCGGGCTCTTCTAAAGCCGTACGCCTTGCCATGAAGCGAATAATTCTTCCCCAACTTTGCCACATCGTCTGGGAAGCCAACCGCTGAAAAGATTCCGCGCTGTTTATTTGGCCCGGCGCTTTTTTATTAAATCACCACGGTATTCTTCATGGTCAGATTCCCATTTGCGGGGTGTGGGATTTTGTGTAGAGGCTTGGTTTATCAAGCTCAAACTGGTTATGATCAGCAGAGAAAAATAAGGAGATATCGAATGGAAACAAAGAATTTTGTCTATTATAAAGATGGCACTATGTGGATAGGTTGGCTTGAGGAATATCCTGATTATAGAACTCAGGGTACAACGCTTGAAGAGCTGGAGGAGAATCTCAGAGAAATTTATGCAGACCTCAACAGTGGTGTTATTCCGAATGTTCACAAAATTGGAAAACTTCGTGTTGCATGAAAAGAATAGACCTTATTCGAGAAATTGAAAAGTTAGCGTGCGTTTTGATACGTCATGGTGGAAAACATGATTGGTATCAGAATCCTGTCACGAGGGTTTCTCAACCAGTGCCACGTCATCGGGAAATTGATGAAAACCTTGCAAGGCACATTCTAAAAATGTTGAAAGATTATTAGTTTGGATTTCTAAACGGGAGGGGAGTTTTGATGAATCGTTTTGTTTCTGTTGTTGTTTTTTGTTGTTTTTGTGTTTTTCTGACGATTTTTGCCGGATGTTCTTTTGATGGAAAGAACCCGGCAGCACCAGATGGTTTGGCAAATCTTCCAACTGACAAAGTAAGTGTCAGCATGGTTATTGACACGTCATCTTCTGGTAAATTTGCGGATATTCGTGCAGCGGCGGGAACTCCAGCTTCTGTTACTTTCTGCTTGAAAACACTGAACTTTGGCAGTGCTACCATGCCTGTAACAATTCAGGAAAAGACTGTTTCAGCAACCACTTCTGGCACGGCTGAAGTTGTGTTTGACAATGTTCCGGCTGTGACTACTATAGGTGAAATACATATTGCCGGCGGATCAATAGCCTCTCAGACGGATTTTCACGGTGCCCTTGATCTTCAGATGAATACTTCCAACATGATCTATGTTTCTGCTGTGGGCGGGAAAAAATCTTCTGATATCATTGCCGAGACGATACTGAGAATCATAGCTTCCCCAACTATTTTTATGAATGCTAATAACGGTCTTGCCGCACAGATATCAAATATCATTCCAAATCTTTCAACCGGAAGCCAGACAATCTATGAAGATGCCCTCGCAATCTATCTTGGCGGAAATCCTTATTCTGGAAAGACAATCAATTCATTCGTTTTTTCAAGTCTGAGTCCTGCGGCGACTGGTATTATTGATGAAAACGCCCGTACAATTACTGTTAAAGTAGCTTCGGGAGCTACACTGAATACGCTTACCCCGACAATCAATTTTACCGGAGCTTCAGTTTCTCCGGCAAGCGGAGAAGCTGTAAAATTTACAGCCGGTGTACCAGCCACTTATACCGTTACTTCAACTGACAATTCAACAAAATATTATCAGGTAACAGTATGGGAATCGCTCGAATCATTACCGGAAAACGCCTGGATGAACATTCCCGAAGGAAAAATCTACTCAGTTTCTCCAGATATGGAATACACTCTTGATAATGGCAATTCATGGATTCCATGCAGTTCTTCGTCTTCTGTCGTAGTAGCTTCATTTTCAGTTGGAAACATTGTCTGGGTGAGAAAAACTGGAAACGATTCCTCGAAGATAAAACTTGGACAGGTCAATAGCTTGACAGGAGGCGATCTCATAGCTTCAAACAGGCTTCATGTCGGAAAACTTGAAAGTGGTAATATCTGGTATGATTTTTTCAGCGGTTCGCCCAATGAACAGATGAAATTGTATTACTATTTCAGGAATATTGGTACTGCAAGTTGTTACAATGCAAATCACAAAATCAGGTTTTATATTTCTACTGATCGCAAAATTGATGCAGCAAGCGATGCATTATTGGCTGAAATTTCTTATGCCTACAGTTGTCCAGTTGGTGATATTCCCGCGAACTATATTGATTTTGCTGTTCCGGCGACTTTGACTGCGGGAGTATATTATATCGGCGCAATCGTCGATGCAACCGGCCAGGTTACTGAAATGAATGATGATAACAACTATACCTTGCCTGCAAACACCCTTGAATTCAGAATTAAAGATACAACTTCGTCTCAAGTGGGTGCATTTAAATTTGTAAATTCCTGGGGAAAATCAGGCACATGGGAACGAAAATCTCCGTATGATGGCCATTATTGGATTACATACGCTGTAATGAAGAAGCAGGAACTTGCCATCAACTATTATTATAACAATTTTGCCCAGCAGTACAGACCAACAGTAATTGCTGTGTTTAAGCCTGTACATTCCAAGAGAAATGAATGTCTTATTACTCTTGGACTTGGTGTGGCGACTGCCCCCGTTATTTCTAAGGAACTTCAGAGTAGATTCAGTACAACACTTCTCAGTGGTTCTTATGCTTTTCCAGACGAAGTAATAGCATTTGATATTTCTGAATTTGCAACTCAGTTGAATGATTATAATCTGTTTCTGAATGTTGAAAATAGTGGTAGCACAGCAGGTACAATTGCAACTTTCTCTATAGAATTTTATGATTATAATCAAAATATTTTCAAAGTGATTTCAGGTTCGACCGGGACTTTTGGTGGGAATGCCTCAACGAGTTTTGTTGTGCCGACAAAGAGTGCTCTTTCTTCAAATGATTTGCGCATGATTGCGCCGCTTCCGAGGAACTCACTTAATGACACTTTTGTTGAAGAATTGCCAGGTTCCGAGGAACTGAGTGAAGATATGAATAGTGTCGGTGTTGCAGAACCTGGGCGGAATTATAATGCTGTTGTTGCAGGTGAATTTGGAACTGGTTATCGTCCTCCGAGCGTTGAACAGTGGCAGAATATGAGAAAACTCCGGGATTTCTCCAGTGGAAAGCTCTCTGGAGCTCTTCCAGAATCAATGGATAACTCCGCAACGAATTATTTTCCGCCAATCGGCCATCAGGGAACAAAAGGTTCATGTACTACATGGGCAACAGCCTATTACATTCATACTTACAACGAAGCCCGTGAACACAACTGGGACCTTTCAGGAACAACATGGGATAGCGTTAATAACAGGCCTAGTGCAAATCTTGATAAGATTTTCAGCCCTGATTTCGTATATCACCAGATTAATTCAGGTTACGACTCTGGTTCAGATCATACTGATGCAATCTCCCTGCTGACAAGAATTGGTGGAGCGAGCTGGAACAGAATGCCGGTAGACAGGACAAACTATACTTCCTGGCCAACAGAGGCAGCATGGCGTGAAGCAGCAAAATTCAGAGGTCGGGAAGTAAATATCGGCAAATACAACAATGCTGGATATTTCATTATCAAAACAGATGATGACATTAATCTTCTCAAGAGTCTGATTAGCGCAGGGTATTGTGTCACCACTTCAATTAAATCAGGGCAGCTTACAGATTCGGAAGCCAATATTTTCAAGATGATGACAACTAATGATGTTGCAGCAGATGCTAACGCAGCAAAAATGATACCTGATCACGCTCAGACAATCGTTGGCTACAAGAATGGAGACTTCACCTCAGCCAGCCCCGATTGATAGCTAGAATCGCTTACTTTAAGTGTTTGCTCACTAATATAGGACACTCACATCTCCCCGGCATTGCCGGGGGAGATGGAAAGTGAGCACAAGGAAATTGATGAAAACTCAGTATCGCGCTCGACATATAACATTCCAATGCCGAACATGAATTGTCTCGTATAATAAAAATCTCGAAAACAACTATTACAAGAATAATTAGCGAACGTTGTACTAGCTAAGCACATTTAAAAATGTTAAAAAAAAGTTAGTTTGTACTGAAGGCCAGGTTTGCGTAGACTAGCGTTAAATATTACCATAAAAAGAGACTGTAGCAATGTTACTGAGCAGGTCAATTAGTGGAAAAAACATGCACGGATGCAACTAAATCAAAAAATACGTTTTTCTCAGCTTTTCTCCGTGCCTCTGCGTCTCCGCGTGAGTTCCTTTTCGTCAGTAACAATGCTACAGTGCCGATAAAAACGGGGTTATTTCACTGATTTTATCCAGTTTGCTATGTCTTTTATCACTGGCTCGTAGATGTTTCCGGGGAGTTCGTATTCTGAGGGGCTGCATTTGCCTTCTCCGTGAAGGAAAATGTGATTAAGAGCCGGGTAGAGTTTGAATGTGGCACTTGCGTTTGATAGAAGGCCCTTTTGCCAGATTCCCAGATCTTCAGAGGTTACCTGATAATCTCGTCCGCCCTGGATGACGAAAAATGGGCGCTTAATTGTGGAAGCCAATTTTTCAGGCGCATAATCTTTCAAACTCAGCCAGTATTTTCCGCAGATTCCAAACGGAAGAGTCTCTGCAGGCGTATCTTTTGAAAGTTTCGGGTTTTTAACTGCGGCTATTTGCTGTTCAAGTTTTTTCAGGAAATCTTTTTTCTCTTCAGACAACGGACCTTCGAGTGAAAAAATGTATTTTGTCTGTGCAAGGATGAGATCTTCCATCGGACGGCAGTTTCCGGCCATGATTACATATCCTGCAATTTCAGGAGCTTTAACTGCTATCCTGGGAATGAGGTATCCACCAAGGCTGTGTCCAAGAAGAAATATCTTCTTTGAATCAATTTTATCAATTGTTCGTGCAGCCTTTGCTGCTTCTACCGCATCTAAAATAGTCTCAAATTCTACGTCGATATCATTTTTGAGCGAAGCAGATAGTTGGGAATAATGTCTTGTTCTTTTTTCATAGCGCAGAGTTGCGATTCCGAGAGATCCAAGACCTGCGGAGAGGTCGCGAAAAGGCTTGTTCGGACCAATTGTTTCGTCGCGATCCTGTGGGCCTGAACCATGTACAAGTACAAGAAGAGGGAAGGGCCCTTTTCCCTTTGGAATTGTAACCGTACCCGGAAGTTGCCACGGAGCCGATCCGAACCTTATTTCCTGCTCTGAAAAGCTTGCAATACTCGCGTATGTGGGCAACGTGTAGGTGAATTCTCTGGCTTTTTCGCTGTTAAGGAAAAATAGTCCGGTAATCTTTTCAGATGAATCGAAAACAACTTTTGCATCAACGCTTCCCTTCTGAAAATGACATGTCACATATATGATTTCGAATCGTTCTGCCTTTTCAAAGCGGCTCACCATGGTGCTGTCGAAAGCGCCATTGGCGTTGCAAACTTTTTCCCATGCTTCCTGAAGCTTTTCAGCCGGAAGAACGTTTTTCATAGTATTGTCAAAATTGTTTGTCGCCTGTTCATAATCGCCTTTTGAAAGAAGTTTTATGAAATCTTCAGCAATAATGTACAAATCTTTCTTTACGGAAGTTTTTTTTTCATCGGCAAATGAAACTATTGTACTGGTAAAAGAAAATAACACGGCAAGAATAATAATATTTTTCAAGGGAATACTCCTTCTCTTTTTGATCACGCAACTGTCTCTACTGCTGCTGCAATTTTTCCTTCAAGAAAATATGTTTTCATCGGACCTTTGCCTTTGATTTCGATAAAGCCGCGTTCGGTGAAATTGAATTTGTCACACAGAATATTTCTGGTTTCCTCTGTCACCTGAATTCGATTTTCGATGCCCGATGATTCCATGCGGCTTGCAACGTTTACTGCATCACCCCAGAGGTCGAAAATGAATTTCTTTATTCCGATAACACCGGCTACAACCTGCCCGCTGTTTATTCCTATTCTGATTTTCAGAGGTTCACCAGTATTCTGTGCAAGATTTTGAATTTCCGATCTCATTTCAAGTGCCATGTTACAGATATGCTCTGCGTGATTGGAGTTCTTTTCTGGAAGGCCACCTACGACCATGTATGCGTCTCCGATGGTCTTTATTTTCTCCAGTTTATATTTTTCGGAAAGCCGGTCAAAAGAAGAAAAGACTTTATTTAAAAGAACAACAACTGAATCTGGTGTTTTTCCGCCGCTCATCTGGGTGAAACCAACAAGATCAGCGAAAAGAATTGTAACCTCGGAATATTTATCTGCAATTGTTTCATCGCTTTTTTTTAGACGCCTGGCAATAGCTTCAGGAAGGACGTTTAGAAGCAGAGCTTCTGACTTTTCCTGTTCTGTCTGGAGGCGCAGCAAAAAGTATTGTACAAGTATGAAAATCATGCTTGATATTCCAGCAATATGTGCTGCAAAAAACCATGTATGAGTATTTTTTGAATGAGGTGGAGCAAAAGAAATTAAAAAAGGTTCAAAAATAACAGAAGCGAACAGAAGAATTGCGTATGCTAAAAACCAGCGAACTGCTCTGACTCTGCCATGCAGCATTACCGCACAGACCGGACATCCGAGAGCCCAGACACACGAAGAACCGGCTAGAGCAAATCCGCCGTGAAGAGATTGAACGACAAAAGGAAAAATCAGTATCATTGCAAGCATTACGAAGCGAAAAAGTCGAAAACTCTTTTTCAAGGCAAAATGAATAAAACCCAGAAGACATATCAAAGAAAAGATGGAGGTCGGAATTCCTTTAGTGTAAAAGCCTACAGCATAATCATGAGCTGCCAGTACAATGCCCGCAGAAAACCCGCACAGGCCCATCAGACTTAATAGAGATTTACGGCTTCTCTCATCTTCGCTATCATCCGGTGAAAACCCAGCCTGCAAAATAAACCTCAGAGCTTTCTCAATAAAAGGAAAAGCTTCAAGAAATGCCTTTCGTGTCTTCAGAAAACCCGTACAATCATTTGCAGAAATCATGTTTTATCAATTTCTGAGTTTGACTGATCTAGAATATTACTTCCTAATCTTATGGCTCTTAGAATGATGATTTTCATAATATAATTATAGGCTACTCTTTTGAATTTCAGATAAAAAAAACGCTTTTTAATAATGAAATCAAAATATCACACCCATCTACCGAAAGTCAAAAGAAGGTATTACAAATATTATAAAAAACCTTTTCCTAAGCCGAGTCCAATTACGGAAAATCTTAATAAAGGGGACAAATTTGCATGTTAACTTTTGGGTGGGCTGTCATCTCGAACGAATGTGAGAGATCTCCATAAATGCTAGATTTCTCCCTTCGGTCGAAATGACATAATATAAATGCCCCCTTAATTAAGATTTGCTGTACTAAGCAATTGAAGATAAAACTATACGATTGCACTGATTAACAATTTTGGATGGTTTCCTGCGATTACTGGGTTTAACCTTGGGAAGATGTAAACCCCGGGCAAATGTTACACGAACAGATCCCACCCTGAGAACTTTTGATTTATTTCGCGTAATAATACGGATATTTGTTGTTCAATCGGGCGCGATAAATCGCGCCCCTACGAGTAAAATAATAATCAATCGCTTTCCCGGACGACATGAATGGACAAAATTTCAACACTGGATGATTTTCAGGAAAATTGATATAATTATCTTTCCGAAATAAATATTTAAAGGAATTCAATCATGCGACAATCAATAAAGCTGGATCCGGTTACCCGTGTTGAGGGGCATTTATCGATAAAAATTGAAGTCGAGGGCAATCGAGTTGTCAATGCAAATTCCAGCGGTGAGATGTTCCGTGGAATGGAAAAAATCTTGCAGGGCAGAAGCCCACTTGATGCACCGGTTATTACGCAGCGCATTTGCGGAGTGTGTCCAATACCTCATGGAATAGCTTCCGTTAAAGGCCTAGAATCGGCATTCAATGTTGTTCCACCGGTGAATGCAAAGCTTCTGCGCAATCTCATTCTCGGAGCTGATTTCATTCAGTCGCATATTCTGCATTTTTACCATCTTTCAGCGCTTGATTTCATTGATATTGAAGCCATATTGAAATACCAGGGAAGTGATGCTTCTCTGAATGATCTCCAAAGCTGGGTCAAAGAGCAGTTGAATTCTAATGTGCTTTTTCCGGCATCGCCATTTCTTCCGAGGTATCAGGGAAGTTACATTTCTGATCCGGAAACGAATATTGCCGGAATCAGGCATTATCTGGATGCTTTTGAAATGCGCAAGCTGGCACATGAAGCAGCAGCGATTTTTTCAGGAAAGATGCCACATTCTGCTTCAATTGTACCTGGCGGAGTAACTGTCAACCCGACACAGGAGGCACTTGAGAAGTATTCCGCAATGATGGAAAAACTTGTGACATTTATTGAGAAATCATATATTCCTGATGTGGTTGAAATTGCAAAAGTGTTTCCGGAATATTTTTCGATGGGTTCATGGAATGGCGGTTTTCTCAGTGCCGGAGTATTTGATTTTATTCCTTCAGGAATATCTTATAATAAACAGGTTGTGGAAGTCGATGAAAATGCTTTTATGGAAGATTCAGGTTTTTCATATTTTTCATCCTCAGGTGCAGTTCATCCATTCGAAGGTCAGACTGTGGCTATGCCAGATAAAGCAGGTGCATATTCATGGGTTAAAGCGCCTCGTTATAATGGAAAGCCGCTTGAAGTCGGGCCTCTTGCAAGGCTTATGGTCACTTATCCGGACAGAAACCACCCATTGACAATCGAAGCAGATGCTCTGCTCAAATACCTCAACATGGACATTTCACGTCTGCATTCAGTTTTTGGAAGGCATGCAGCAAGAGCACTTGAAGCAAAGGTAATTGCCAGAAAGTGCATTGAGTGGGCTTCTCAGATTAAACCAGGTGAAGCGGTTTTTGCGGAATTTAATTCAGCCGGTTCAGGTAAAAGTGTCGGTTTTGTCGAAGCACCCAGAGGTGCTCTTAGTCACTGGATCCAGGTAAAAGACGGGAAAATTGCAAATTATCAGTGTGTTGTACCAACCGCCTGGAATTGTTCCCCCAGAGATAGCGAAGGCTTGCCGGGACCAGTTGAACAGGCGTTGATAGATACTCCGGTTGCTGACTCTGATAACCCGATTGAAGCGGCACGCATAGTCAGGTCGTTTGACCCGTGTCTTGCGTGTGCAGTTCACTGACAGTTGATTAAAAAACAAGGTAGTGCGAGCGTTTTAACTGATAAACAAAAAAGAAACTGATTTTTAACCACGGAATACACGGAATAACACGGATTTTTAAAAGGGGAAATAAAGTCATTGTGTATAATCAGTTAACGTACTCACAGGACCAAAAACAACGGTACGCAAAGTTATTAGAATTCGGCAAAACGGCAAAAGTTGACATATCATTGTTAAAAAAGGCTTTCAACCAGGGAGGTTTGTTGTGTTAAATTATTCAAGACGTGATTTTTTGAAATATTGTGGAAAGCTTGCAGTTCTTTTCGGATTGACTCCAGCTTCAGCGGAGAGATTAACGGCTGCAGTTGATGAAATTGCTGCCCGGAAAAGTTGTTCATTGTGGCTGCAGGGGCTTTCATGCAGTGGATGCTCTGTTTCTCTGCTTAATTCCGCACCGCTTGGAATTGCTGAAATTCTTACCAAAAAAGTTCCGCTTGCTTTCAATTCAACTGTTTCGGCTGCCACGGGTGAAATTGCAAACAAGGTAATCAAATCGACAACCGCTGCTGGTGACTATTTCCTGATAGTCGAAGGTGCTGTACCCTCAGGCATGAGCGAAGCGTGTGTTTCGGGCGGAGTAAAATTTTCGGACCAGCTTATTGAGTCTGCGGCAAATTCAATTGCCGTATTTGCTGTTGGAACATGCGCGTCTTACGGTGGAATTGCTGCAGGTGAAGGAAATCCCACCGGCGCTATGGGCATTCCAGACTTTCTTAAAGCAAAGGGTGTCAACAAAAAGGTCGTAGTTATTCCGGGATGTCCTGTACACCCTGACTGGCTTGTTGGAAGCCTTTCTTATGCAGTCGCTTTCGGAGTTGACCAGCTGAAGCTTGATGCTCAGGGAAAGCCGCTGGCTTTCTTTTCTGGAAGAATACACGAAAAATGCCCTCTTTTGCCTGATTTTCAGGCAAAAAAGTTTGCAAAGTTCTATTCTGACAAGGGTTGCCTTCTACAGCTCGGCTGCAAAGGTCCAAGAACAGTTGCCGACTGTAATTCCCGTTTATGGAACGGAGAAACAAACACATGCATCAAAGCAGGCGCTCCATGCCTCGGATGTGCGACAAATGCCTTCCCCGCGAAGAGAAATCTCTCATTTCGCTTTGTCGAAGACACTTTCCTGGAGCTGCCTGGCGGTGCATCAGAATCAGACCTTCTGAGCAAATGATGACTTACCCGATTTATCCGCGCATGATTATCTTATCTTCCATGAGGAATTTGAAAACCGCATCATAAATCGGGTTTGCTTAATAAAGGGGTCATTAAACAATGTCATTTCGACCGAAGGGAGAAATCTCGCATTTATGAGATCTCTCACATTCGTTCGAGATGACAGTCCACCACAAAGTTAACATGCAAATTTGCCCACTTATTTAAGATTTTGCATGCTAAGGTATTTTGCAACACGCTTTGCTGCGTTATCGCGAAGATTGTAGTAGTAGAAAAGATAATCATAGGTATGATAAACTCCCGGACCGAAACCCAGGAATAAACCGGTCGGATCGGCTGTTGTTATTAGAGCACCTTTGGCTGTGTCAATTTTCGCATCAGCATATTGCGGTACTGTCATAAATGCTTTTGTAACAGGATCTGGCATATAAGAGCCAAGGCCTTCGGAGGTAGAAGCCAGAGTTTCTTCTCTGGTCCAGGTGAGCGGATTAATGACGAGAGCACCATCAAGAATAACTGGATTTTTACCGACTGCGACTGAAGGGGCTTGTGTGTTATAAGAGATGATTACACCGGTATCATCCGCTCCAGTGGCGAACTTCAAGTGCGGATTTTTGCTGAGATAGTCGTTGGATACTGTGTATCCGATAACGTAAGCAGCAATCATTTTTTTGAATATCTCCGGATTGTCTTTCAGATATCCGGAAAGCAGGTTCAGGAGTATGCTGGAACCTTGTGAATGTCCGGCCAGAATATACGGACGACCATTATTGTGGTGCTTTATATAATAGTCGAAGGCAGCGACAACATCCAATGTTGGTGCTCCGCCTATTACTTTTTCGCGATCAGCCGGAACCAGAGCCAGTGTATATCCGGCGTCGGCCTGTCTGTAGTACGGAGCAAAAATATTTCCTATTGGTTCAAAAACAGTCGCCTGACGCCCAAAGGCAGCGTTGGCTCCGGTAATCATTGCCGCATTGTTTATATCACAAATATTGTTATCAGCTGCAGTTTTTGACCAGGATGTCGGATAAAGATAAAAAACGTCAACGTTTTTTATCTTTGCAGGTAATGAGAGCCAGTTTGCAGAAAGAGAATAATCATTCGCCTCTGATTCAGATATTGCAGGAGCTTTTCCAGTGCTCTGATCGCTGTCAAAGCCTTTTAAACATCCCGAAGAAACAAGAACAATAAGACCCGAAAAAAAAGCTACCCATAACATTTTGCTTTTAAAGCGTGCTTTCATAAGACTTCCTTTTCATTTTCACGATTAGAATTATGTATTTCAGCTTCAGAATAAACAATCAAATACTTTCTGAAAATTGTACAACCCGACATCTGATAAACACAGAAACTATTTTGTCAAGATCTGGACAGTTTCATAGTAAAGCAAAGCTTAATAAAGGAGGCATTAAACAATGTCATTTCGACCGAAGGGAGAT
>JADFZL010000030.1:0-1291 GCA_015232575.1 Candidatus Rifleibacteriota bacterium | reverse complement strand
ATGACAGCCCACCCCAAAGTTAACACGCCAATTTGTTCCCATATTTAAGATTTTGCGTACTAAGCTTCATCCTATCATGTTTTTCAGCTGCTTTCAATTGTAGACTTTCGCATATTTTCAGACTCATAAAGAATAAATTCATGAACCATGAGCTTTTCACAAATCATACTGTTCTATTTTCAACATTCATAAACACTCATTAATAAACAGTTTTTCTAAAAAGTGCGAAAGTCCACCAATTTTGAAATCCAGATAATAATTAAAAAGCTTGTTGTATCGCTTATTTTGGAAATGAATTTTACAGTGAAAGACAATTTTGATACAACGGCAGAGTAGCTTGAGCAGAAGTTCTCAGCCGCAGCAAAAAAGCATAAGAGAAAATTCTTGAGTCTATTCTCAATAGATAAATTATTTTTTGTAGTACTTTTCGGTTGCTTGGATTTTTTCAAACCACTGCTTTTCAAGTTCTGTAATATCTTCAGCGGAAGGCTTGGTGCCGTCATCTGCCGGATTGATCGTATCAAGAACAGAAAATTCGAAAACATCCGAACCAAATTCTTTCCACTCTTTCTGAAGATCTGAACTGGGGTGGCTTCCAAAATCAAGCTGAAATCGTGCACTGTTCAATGCTCCATTGAGATTCCGGGTTCCTTTGAGAAAAACCTTTCCATTTTTCAAATTCTTTATCTGAATTATACCTGCAGGTATATTTGATTCCTTGTAAGAACGTTTCAATTCACTTCGTGTAGCCATCTTTTTTTCCCTTTTCCCTTTCGTTTCAGATTTCACAGCAAAATTTTGCTCTTCTTCAGGTTTTTCTAACATGAAACGCCAGTAGACTCCGCCTTCCCTTGCCATAAATCCCTCGTCTACAAGCATGCGTCTCAGTAGACAGTAGTCGTCATTGAACTGCAGAAGCAGTTCATTCACTTCTTTCTCGGAATATCTGATATTGAATTGAAAAACTTTGACTACTTCCTGAAGGATAATATGCTGCTTCTTTCTCTGAACTGGCATTCGAAGGAGAGTTTTTCCCCGGAAAAAGCTTTTCAGAATCTGTTGTCTGGCTTTTTCCTCGCGTTCCAGCTGAATTTCACTGGCAGGATTTTCAAATTCAAGTATTTCGGCGAGCGTTTGCTTTAAAATTTCCCTGTTAACATTGAAAATCGTATAATATTGCTGCTTTTCCTTTCGAACGAAATCTGCTGTTTCAAGTTTTTTCAGATGAAACGATATCGTTGATGAAGAAAGTCTAAGCGAGTCAGCAAGCTCTTCAACGCAGCGGGACTGA
>JADFZL010000002.1 GCA_015232575.1 Candidatus Rifleibacteriota bacterium | reverse complement strand
TCGGCGTTCAAGATAATATTTAATCTTATGTGGCTTAATTTCTGATTTGTTGAGTATTTCAAAAATTGTGCTTCGCGATATGGTTTTCAATTCAGGGCAACCAAAATAAATGCAATTCTTTCTAATATGATCTTGCAGATAGTCATATGTCCACAACTCAAGAGAATAACCCAAGTCAACTGGCTTCTGACAAGCCACCGAAATCACCCATTTTTGTGCTTCATCCGTAATGACAGGCTTCCTTCCAGCACGTGGAAGATCTTTTAATGCTGTCCTTAACCCAAATTGCAAGGCTTTATCAATCGTTTTTCTAACTCTTAATCTGTTGGTATCTAAGATTCTGGATATTTCGGATACATTTTTCCCCAAGACACTTTCCTGGATGATTCTTGCTCGAAAAAAACCTGCCGAGGTACCAGTTCTTGACTTAAGAACTTGGTCAAGCAGAACCATCTCCTCTTTCGATAAAACAATTTTCGGTTTCATGCTAACAAATGGCATTCTTTTCCTCCGAAAAATCGATTATTCCATTGTAGCACATCTGATTCCAAATAGGAAGCTTATCTAGCGAACATTATACTAGTTTAGTTTAAATTTTCTATCATTTCGACCAAAGGGAGAAATCTTTTAGCACGCAGAATCTTAAATAAGGAGACAAATTTGCGTGTTAACTTTCGGGTGAGCTGTCATCTCAAACGAATGTGAGAGATTTCCATAAATGCCCCCATAATTAAGATTTGCAGTATTTCCCTTATACGTCGAGGTTATACATGGCTTTAAATAACCTTTCCGGGATATCTCCCTGCAGTCGAGATGACAGTGAATAAATGACTTCCACATCAAAAGACGGCTGCACACGTTTGAATTCACTTCTGTCATTGTTAATTCAAACAATGACAGAAGAAGCTAAATAGCTTACTTGCTCAGTGGATAACCGATGTAATAAACTCCGATAATTTCACCGGCTGCATTTTTAACCGGCTCATAACCTGTATCGTATTTGCTGCCAAGAATGTCTACGATTCCATAAAAAGCTTCACCCTTCTTAATTGCAGCAATAGCTGGTCCATTTGGATCAAGTGGTGTTCCAACAGCGCGATTACCGTCTTTAATAACATTCGTGCTGATGCGGATAAAACCATCGTCTTTTTTTACAAAAAATGTTGCAGTACAGCCATATTTTGACTTCAGTGCGTCAACGATTGTGTAATCGGCGTCAATTTTTGTTGTACCAAAAAGAAGCGCGTTCCCATCAATCTTAGGCTCACCAAGTTTTGCAGCTTCGCTTTTAATTTCAGCCATTGCTTCCTTGATTTTTGCGCCATGCTCGGAGGTCGAAGGAGCATCTTCTGCCCTGGCAACAGTGGCACATCCCATTACGAGACACAACACAAACAATGATAACACCGGTCGAATAAGGTTTCTAAAGTTTTTTCTGAACATAGATCACTCCATTAATTGACATTTGCAGGTTTTCCCCCTGCCATTGGATACAAAAACCCAACTGGACAAAGTATATCATATTAGTTTTAACAGTCAAATAGAAAAAGAAACCAACAAAAAAGAAGCAAGCGGCAATTTTTTGCGAGTCATTGAGGCGCTACCATGAAAGAGGTTGCCTCGCTTTTTTCTGAACAACAGGTAGGACGCTGATTTATTCCTTTCGTAGCAGTGCATGAATTTGAAGCACTGTTTTTCAATGATGCCGAGATTCTCGCCAGGCAACTGAGAATAGATGAATCCAAAGTTTCGGCAGTCATCTCTGAGTGTGGTTCACCGGAGGCAATCAATAATAATCCACAGACTGCTCCATCGAAACGACTGAATGCCTGGTCTACCGATGGGAAATTTCTTAAGACAACGATGGGAATAAGCATTGCTCAGGAAATCGGTATCGAAAAGATTCGAAACAAATGTCCTCTTTTTGATAGCTGGTTAAGAATATTTGAAGAGATCCAGAGTGGTACCTGATGATCTACCAATAGTTTCTGTATTGGCTCGCTCAAGGTAATTGGAATACTTCTTCCGGGGAATTTGCAAATATTAAGAACTATGTCTACCGTTGAAATATAATGCTTGTAACAATTTCCTCTTTTGGGGAGTAAGCTTAAGTGTAGACCACTTGATAATTGTTAAATGGAGGATAAATATGAAAAAGTCTGATAATATAGTTTTCCTTTCTATTATACTTGTCGGTTTCTGTTCTCTCTTGTCCCCTTTGGTTGCCGGGCCATTTTCTGAAGACGAGCCGGTAATAATTGAAAATCTCATTCAGGCTGGTTCGGAAGATGCATCAGTTGCTGAAGAAGAGGAAGAGGAAGGAGCAGGCGCTGAAAACGGAGGCGGAGGCGCTGTTAAGGGTGAAAAAATATGCGATGGTGCACTCTTAGGTGGTGGAGCAATTGTTAATAATTCCTCCAAAACTATAAGATATGTTGCGAACAGGCGCGTATTATCTTTGGGTAAAGGAAGTAGAGGTGGAGCTGTAACCTGTGTTGATGTAGACGGCATCATCATTGACATTGACTGTTACTTTCGTGGAAAATTAATCAAAGGCAGCGATCATCCTTTCGATTGTGTAAAAATCGGTGAGCTTGGTACTTTAATAATAACTAATTCTAAAGATGGCAAAATAATAGTAACCGGTGGTAATTACTACCAAAAGCAACCCTTCGGACCGGCGGTACAGCGTCAGCTTAAGTAATAAATCCCATGTTTGCATTATTTCAAATGCGATATGCTTGTGATATACTGTCAGTGAGAAGTTTGAGATGGAGGTTTTTTTAAGTGATCAGACTGAATCCAAAAATTGATATTGCATTCCGAAAGTTATTCGGTTCTGAAGAGAACAAAGAAATTCTAAAAAGCTTTATAAATTCTGTGCTTCCGGCGAGTGAACAGGTCAAGACACTGGAAATAAAAAATCCATATAGTTTAGCGACGTACATAAAAGGAAAAAGCAGCATCCTTGATGTCAAAGCACGGGGCGAAGATGGCAGATGGTTTGATGTCGAATTGCAAATCGGTGAACAGGAATTTTTCGGCAAAAGAATAAAGTATTATCTGGATAAAGTTTATGTTGATCAACTGATAGTTGCTGGTGAATACAGCACATTAAAAAAGGTCATAGGTATCGCAATACTTGATTTCAACTATTTTAATGATAAAAGGCATTTAAGAGGGCTTACTTACAAGGATATTGAAACCAATGAAACTTATGAAATGATCAATCTGAGTGACATCTATTTCATTGAACTGAAGAAATTCAGCAAGACTTTACAAGAATTGACAACAACTCTCGACAGATGGATTACTTTTTTGAATAAAGCTCACGAATACAGCAAAGATAAAGTTCCCCCGGAACTAGCGCTGGACGAGAACATAAAAAATGCCATAGAAAAACTTGATATCATGTATTTGAATGGCGATGAAAAAGAAATTTACGAAACAGAAGAAAAGAAACGGCTTGATACCCTGGAAGAGCTTAGAACAGCCGAAGCAAGAGGAATAAAATCAGGCAAAATCGAAGGCAAGCAGGAGAGAGAAATTGAAATAGCACTTGAAATGCTGAGAGACGGAGAAAGCATCGAAAAGATAATTAAATACACAAAATTATCAAAAGAAGAAATTGAGAAACTCCACTCAACTCGCCGGTAGTGTGAGCTTTTAAGTCCGGACAAACGCACTTAATTCTTTGTCTCCCATGTCATCCCGACCGATGGGAGATATTTCCGCAGGATTTAAGATTTGCTGATAGTTTCCCCATATTATTGAGAAGATACATAATATTTGAAATCTGGAAGATTGAAAAAACTCCCAGAAGTCATTATTATATGTGTAATTGGAACTCTATTTTTAAAAAAGCCGGAACAAAGAAGATCTTTTTTTCGTTTCTTTATTGAAGTATGTATTTCATACTTGCACTTTTTGATTAAGCAAGTTAAGGTAGATCTTGCACTGAAGCTTATTAAGAGATTGTTTTCTGGACAAATTCGAGTGGAAGATGGAAAACTGTTATTAAGGAGAGAAACAATGAAGTCATGTAAAAAAGTTTTGTATGGTGTTATTCTTGTGGTGTCATTGTTCTTTTTTTCAGGGAACTCGTTTGGTGCCCCTCCGGCGGCGGTTGACCCTCTTAGAGATGCGTATGCAAGCATTACTCAGGACGATGCAAATGCCATTTTTGAGGGAATAAATTTGGCAGCAAGTTTAAAAAGTAAAATTTATTCTTCAAATGGTCTTCACAAATCGCCACTTCCCATGACTGACCTGCAAGCGCTGAAATCAATCCTCCAGACTTTGGCCGCAAGCTCAAGAAGGCTTTCTATTGAGGGAAATCAGGTTAATTGCACTAAGTGGGCTAATCGATTTGTTATTTTTATTGATGCTGTTTTCCTTGGAAATGAGTTTCCAACAAGTTTTGGATTCCTTAATCCGGCTTTTTTCAACAATCCCAAAAATGATTTTGGAGACAGTGGATTTTACTCACAGTATCGCGATTACTCTGGAAACCAGGTTTTTCACACGATGTCCTATGTTAAGATTGCTTTCTGGTTTACCGGTGGAATGGCTTGCGGAGCAAACCACCTTCATGAAAGACGTGATGGCGGCGCTTCAAAGCAGGACTGGTATGCCGGAGAAGTTGGACTTGAAATGGGAGACCGTCTGAGATTGTTTAAATTGGGTCAGGTGGACGAAAATGGAGTACCTGGCCGAGATCCTTCATGGATTGCTGATAATATTGACAAAATACTTGGTACCGATGAATATTTTAATGACGGCTGGCCTATTTTTACCGCCGGAATCCCTGAAGCACCTGCTACAAAAGCTGGAGATCCGACTCCCACCTGGACCATACGTCCTCTGATTCCTGCAGTAACACAGATTGTACCCACCTGGACCGACAACTTATTGAATAGATTCGTTCAACAGTAGTATCAAATTTACTGACCACACTGGCACTATCCACTTGATAACTTCTCTATAGCGATTCCTCAAAATAATTTGAAAACTTCTTTTGAGGAATTGCAATAGAGAAGATTAATTTTTTTCAGCAATCACGAATTGTGTGACCCGCGTTAAGGTTGACAGATGAAGATTTCCCAGGGTTCGTCGAATCCCTTGAGGGTGAACAGGCCGATACTTTTGTATGATGCGGATGTCTTTTCGAAATAGGCTTTGGTACCAAGAATACGGTTTGCAACGGGGAAATCTGTATCATTTTTGAATTCTGGGGCACAATCTGAAACACGGTCGGATTTTTTCAGTCCTTCAATTCGAAATAGACGATGTACTTCTCTGCCGAGGAAATCGCCATCAGAAGCAACTGTTATGCCACCCCAGTTGAGTGCTATTCGTACAAAAACATCATTTTTTTCAGCGTCTTTGAGCAACGCACGGGAAATCTGCAGCGCGTCTTCTGCCTGCCTGTAAATTGCAAAAAAACCATCGCCTGTACATTTCAGAAAAATTAAACCCTTCGCGGTCTCGTGTGTTTTGAATAGGTTATTGAAAGAATTTACCACAGAGGTGAAAAAGTATGTGCCACGGCTGTTCACAAGCTGAGTCGATCCAGCAAGATCAATTACAAGAAGTGCTGCTTCGATTTTTTCATCAGCCGGACTATCAGATGAAGGCAATCTGTATAAAACGGTCTTTTTATCATTTTCTGCAGAGCTGGAGGATTTCTGCTCTGAAATTTCATCGCGATGTAAATCAGCGGGCGCATCATTTAAATTCTCAGCTTTTAGTATGTTTCCCCTTATAACTGTAACGTCCTGCAATTTCTGAGGTTGAGAAGGGCTGAGAGCCTGAGAAACATTCTGTACAGGTTGCAATTGTTGAGGCTGATGGACTTGATTATCTACTGAATCCAGGTCCTTCTTTATTTCTGGCATTTGTGGTGCATTCACTTCTGATTGAACATCCGGTTCTTCTCGAATGTAAGAGATACCAGCGGCTTCTGCCGACTTTTGCAGTGCACTCCTGAAAGATATAATATCAGGAAATCGCTCCTGGGAAAATATCGCAGTCAGGTCTTGCTTTTCCCTGTGAATTACCGGTTCAGAAAGCGCATGGTCAATTATTTCGGCGGCCCACTGCGGAACATCTTTTTTTCTGTCTCTCAGAGGAATGACATTGTTTGAGACGATACATTCAAGATGTGCTGCCAGACCTGGAATTCTTGAATTTTTATCTGCTGTCAGCCTTACAACGGGAAGATTATCTCTCAACGGATAACCTGTGAGAATCTGAGAAAAAATTGCAGCGGCTGAAAAAACTTCTGATGAGGCATCAATCTTATCGAAGTAAGTTATCCTCTCACGTGGCCAGTATTTTGGGGCCTCTGCATAATTTCCTGAAAGTATCATCTGACTTAACCCTGATTTTTCCATGGAAGGAAATATTCCAAAGTCACTGATCCGGGCTCTGATTTTTTTTTCTTTTGTGTACGTCAGAATATTCCCCGGTTTCAGATTTCGATGAAGCAAACCAGTTTTTTTCCAGGAATAAGAAAGACCATCAAGAATATCAAGCATAATCTGAAAAGCTTCTTCTATTCTCATTCTTCCACCGTGCAGAGCAAGCATCTTTGAAAGATCCATTCCATTGACATATTCGCTGACACAGTAAAAAATGTTGCCATCACGCCCGAAATCAATCAGCCTGCAAATAGATGGATGTTCAAGATCTTTGAGAGAATTCATTTCTTTCAGAAACATCTCAGCGTTGTCTTTTGAAAAAACAACATTTGGAACAATGGTCTTCAATGAAACCATACTGCCTGATTCGGTGTCAACCGCCTGATAACTTGAGCCTGTCCAGCCTTTGCCAATTTCGTGAATTATGCGATATTTTCCGAAAACGAAACCCGGCTTCAGCACTTCCATTGCAGAACTTGGAACACCGGAAAAAGGAAAAACAGTTTTTCCAGACGACTTGTTCTGCTTCTGCCTGCCCTTGACATCTTCAGAAAGAATTGTAATATTAAAAAGGCTTTTCCCAATTCCAATATTATCGCCATCTGAAAGAAACATTGATTTGATTGAACCAGCCGAACCATAGTGAATTTCATTCAGAGTAAAACCATTTTTACTTCCAAGATCAGATAAAAAAACAAACGGAGGCGATACTTCAATTAAAAGATGGTGGCGCGATACAAATGGATCATCGGTAATTCGAATCATTGCATCACGGGCACGTCCGACAAGTATACAGAGAGGCCTGGTAATCGTAAACGACTTCCCCTGCAATTCACCCTGTACAATTTTCAGTTCAACCGAGTTCATTTATCTTCCCACATCCTCACGCCTAACTACTACAAATCAGAATAAAATGGTATTATTTTGTCCATCGTTGTCATAAAGAAATCAATGGTATAGTTTTCATATAATACATACCGTTGTAATTTTTATCCGTAGGGGCGCGATTTATCGCGCCCGCTGGAACAACAAAACACCACATTCGGGCGCAATGAATTGCGCCCCTACACACGCAATCAAATAGTCATTGTACATAATCAAATTTCGTCACATACAATTTCTTTTCCACTTTTATCAGGCAGCAACAATCAAGCCAGCAAATTCAGGAACCGTTGACAGGCGCTGCTGAAAAGGTTTCAGAACAACACTCAGAGAGCTTGTATCTGATACAACTCTCGGAACTTTATTCTGTTGCGCAGCTGCTGAAACTGTCACCGAAGGCTCGTTTTGCAATGCAACAAGAATTTGTGTTTCCCTTAGATTTTCAATCTTTCGTATTATTTCAAGATTTTCAAGTACAAGCTCGGGAGTATTTGATTCCTGACTCAGGTGTATTAAAAAAAGGTTTTTCAGAGGTTTTTTCAATCTTGAAAGAATACCACGTGTTCCTGAATTGGCAAGATGCCCCAGAGGCCCTCTTATTCTTGATTTCAACCAGAATGGATAAGAACACCCGGCGAGCATTTCTTCGTCGTAATTGCTTTCCAGACACAAAATATCACAATCAGAAAGATGCGCAAAAATAGAAGGCGTTAAATGACCGATATCACTTGCAATTCCAAGAATATTGCCGCTTCGCTCAATTCTCATTCCAATCGGCTCAGCAGCATCGTGTGGAATTGAAAACGGCCAGAAACGCGTACCATCAAATTCAAACTCGCGATCAGGTTTCAAAAAAATCGCTTCACTGATATCAAATCCTTTTGAGACAAGAGAATTATAAGTTCCCTGGGAAGTAATTACCGGAAGTTTCTGTTTTTTCAGAATTTTTTCAAGTCCGCAGACGTGATCGCCATGATCGTGAGATATGAAAATTCCGTCAAGATCTGATAAACTCAGCCTTTCTTCAGCAAGTCCCTTTTCAATTTTTTTCCTGCTGAGACCTGCATCAAAAAGATAGAATCGACCGCCGGCATTTATAAGAGCACAATTGCCTTTGCTGCCGCTTCCCAGAAATTTAATTGAAAGCTGAGTATCTTTTGCCATTATTTATTTTCCGGATGGATTGCGAATTGATTTGAATGCTTCAGGCATACATGATGCTATTTCGCTTATTGTAACTGAATCTGCGCCTATTTTTGCACGAGCTGCTGATGCGGCTTCTGAATGAAGGAATGTCCCGATTGCTGCCGCGGAAAATGCCGGATAGCCCTGGGCAAGGAATCCACCGACTACACCGGCAAGCAGATCACCGCTTCCGCCCCTTGCCAAACTTGAATTTGGACGTGATGAAACAAGAATTCTTCCGTCAGATGACGCAATTATCGTAACTGCGCCTTTCAGAATGAGCACGCACTGATATTTTGCAACAAAATCTGCTGCCGCCTGCAATGGATTTTCAAGAATTTCAGCGACGCTTTTCTGAGTCAGAGCCGCCATTTCACCCGGATGAGGAGTCAGAATTTTTTCTCCCTTGTGCTCATTGAGAATTCCCGGATCACCAATTGAATTAAGCGCATCGGCGTCCAGAAGAAGAGAACCATTCCAGGAAGTTAAAATTGCTTTAAGAGTGTCTTTTCTTTTTTCGCCTGTTCCCCAGCCAGAGCCGGCAGCTATGGCTCTGTAATGCCCTGACAGAGCTTTGATATGGTTTTCAGAAATATCAAACCCTTCCCAATCGCTGGCAAATGACCTGACGATTACCTCAGGAGGCACCTCGCAAAGCATTCGTTCAGCGATAACGGAAGGAATTCCAAGAGTTACTATTCCAGCTCCGGAACGCAATGCCCCGTATGTACATAAAACACCTGCGCCCTGATATGACTTTGAGCCGGCAAGAATGAGAAGATTTCCGAAAGTTCCCTTATGAGCAAAATCTGAGCGTTCAGCAAGAATTGATGAAACAAGCGGCTGATTCAGCAGAAAAGTTCTTCCCGGCGTCAAATCGACCGATCTCGAAGGAATTCCGATATCAGCAACCCAGATTTCACCTGAATATGTGCTTCCGGGAGGAAGATATAGCCCTATTTTCGGTAAACCGAGAGTAACCGTAATATCTGCACGAACACACGGATTAGATATCTTCCCAGTCGTTGCGCAAAGTCCGGAAGGAACATCCAATGAAATCTTCTTTACTTTGGACTCGTTTAGAATTGTTACTGCCAGAGCTGCAATGTCCTTTAATCCGCCAGTAAAACCGGTGCCAAATATTGCATCTATTGCAAAGTCTGAAAATTCCAGAGCAACCCGCAATTCATCAAGTCCATCTTCGTTTTCAATAAAAGTCGGCCTGAATCCGCTTTTCAGTAGAATTTTATAATTCGCAAGACAGTCACCAGACAATTCTGTCTCAGCAGCAAGGAGATACACATTCATGGTTACATTGTGATTAAAAAGATGTCTTGCTATTACAAGACCATCACCGCCGTTGTTGCCTTTTCCGCATACAATTGTAAAACGCTTTCCGTGCAGTCCGGAAAAAGCTTTCTCAATGGTCATAAGTGTTTTCAGACCAGCATTTTCCATCAGTACAAGGCTGGAAATTCCAATTTCCTGAATGGCGTGCCGGTCTATTTCACGCATCTCCGCCGCTGTGACAAGCCTCATTAAGTATCTCCCTTAATCTTCCTCGTTGTCTTCGTCGATTTCAACGTCGCTGTTTGGATCTTCTTCGGAATCAACTTTTGGTTTCTCATCTTTCGATTTTTCATCGTTCTGTTTTTCATCTTTGTCTGGCTCGTCGCCTTCAGCAGACTTTTCATAATGATTTTTTTCAGCATCAAAGTTTTTCTCTGCCTTTTTTGCCATCATTTTCAGCAGTCCTTCAATGTTTTTAATAGGAAGTTTCACTGAAACTTTTACTGCAGAATCAAGTGATTCTATCTTTGCAGTATTTAAAATTTCAATAACGTCTGTAAAACCACCTGCGGTAAGCTTTGAAAGGGCGAGAAATCCGTTCAGGGAAACGGAAACGCTTTCGAGGCATTCTTTTCCCGAAACTTCTGCTGCTGCCGACAACGCAATGTCTTCCTGAAAATTTACCGACATGAATAATGCTGTAATTGAAGCAAGAGGAGCAGTCTGTGGTGTAGAGGCAGCCATCTGACAAACTTCTGCCGGAAGCTGTCCAACGCCCCATATCAGAGCTCCTGTATCTGCCTTCTTGAGTAATCCCTGAATCTTTGTATCAGGTTTGACTGTTGAAGAAGCATTTTTTACGGCAGCAAGTGAACGCGCAGCAGAAGAAGTTCCAAAGAAAAGAGTGTTTTCATCCACTACAAGCAGTAATTCTTTTCTTCCAGGTTCTTCGCTAAGGCAATCCATTCCTTCAAATTTTCCAAGAACAGAAGCTGAGAATTCTTTTTGAAAAGCTCTTATTTCATCAAGATGTTTTGAAAAATTTGCAGTAGTCCTCAACAAAACACCAAAATCAGGTTTCTTAGAAATGTTCAGCTCTTTGCCAAGAATAAATACAGAGACTTCGTCCAACTGCTTAAGCACATCCATGACAAATAAAGCTCCGAAAACAACCGGCCCGCGCTTATCTTCTGTAAGCTGAGTCACAGCAGTTCTGAACAACTCTTTTTTCAAAAGCTCGTAACCGAATATCTTTCCAACTTTAAAGTTGACAACAACCGAAGAATCTTCAGGAGTCAAAACCGAAAGGTCTGCCCCGCAAACCGGCATAAAACAACTGGAAAAAGCGAACAATGCAACAATAATATACAATCTCATCAATATTTCCTCCACTCTTATGATTGATAGATAAAATACGCGAAACAAGCAGTAAATTCAAGCAGAATTTTTGCATAGAGTTTTCGCGAAGTAAAATCTAAGCACTGCAAATATCAACGAACAGGAATTGCCATGATTCTAAACTTACAAATTGTAAATAAGTGTAAAGCGGCTGAAAATAATTCAGTTGATATTGCATTCTTATTATCATTGAAGTATAATTTCGCCGAATTGTATGGACTATTTTTCAGTGTTCAGGTACTATTATTTTTAATTTGAACAACTAGGCTTTTGCGTTCTTATCTGGAAAGGGATCATTAATGAAACGACTATTCTTTTATTTGTGTTGTGCCGCTATAGTTGCCGCAATTGTTTACTCTACACTTCAGGTCATTAAGCCCCCTGAAAAAGCAAAAGGAAAGCGTAACGCTGAAAATAGAATCGCAGTGGAAGTTTCTCCAATCGAAACTGGAGAAATTTCAGATGAAGGAAATTTCAACGGAACAATTCTTCCAAAAAGTAAATTTGTTGTTGCACCAAAGATCTCCGGACGTCTGAAAAAACTGCACTGCGAGGCCGGACAGGTCATCACCAAAGGCACAGTAGTAGCTGAAATAGAAGACGACGAACTTGTGCAGGCACAAATTCAGAGCGAAGCAGAACTGGCCATTTCAAAAGCTTCGTTAAGCGAAAGCGAGGCCCAGCTTGATATTTCAAAACGTGAACTTGAGCGTGTTCAGGCAATGCGACAGCAAAAAGTTTCTTCCCAGGCTGATGTCGAAACCGCAAATGCCCATTACAAAACTATGCAGGCACGCTATCAGGTTAACATCGCACAGGTAAATCAGAAAGAAGCGGTCGTCAAAGCGGCTAAAATCAGGCTATCTTATTCAAAGATTGAGGCAATCTGGAGCAGCGGATCAGACAAACGTATTGTCGGCGAACGATTTCAGGATGAAGGCGCCATGCTTTCTGCAAATACTCCGATTATTTCCGTTATAGACATTGATCCGATCATCGTCGCAATTGACGTAGTTGAACGCGACTATTTCCGATTGAAAATTGGACAAAAAGCTAATGTAAGTGTAAAATCCCTGGAGACAAATGTTTTCTCTGGTACAGTAGCCAGAATTTCGCCATTTCTTGATTCATCAACGCGTCAGGCGCGTGTTGAAATTGAAGTTGCAAATCCTGACTATCTATTGAAACCTGGAATGTTTGTCGCAGTGCACCTCGGCTACAAAACCAGATCAAATGTTATAAGAATTCCGATGTCATCTGTCGCAAGACGCAACGAGCGACAGGGAATTTTTCTGGCAGATCTTGAAAAGGGCATGGCAAAGTTTGTACCAGTAGAGCTTGGAATTCTGCAGGAAGACATGGTAGAAATTGCTTCTCCTGCAATATCAGGAAAAGTTGTAACACTCGGACATCACCTTCTTCAGGATAATTCACTGATTTATGCAGAAGGAATGAAGCTCAATGGCGATGAGAAAAATGGCGGCAAACCTGATGAAACCAAATCTGAAAAAGAAATTGAAAAAGAAACAGATCAAGCGAAATCAAAATCCAGAAAGGCGGGTTGATTCCAATGACTCTGTCAGAATTTTCCGTACGTAGACCCATTGGAATTACAATGATTACATGCGTCATTATTCTATTCGGAATTGTTTCATTGACGCATCTTCCAATAGATCTGATGCCAGATATTACATATCCAACCATTTCTATTTCAGCCACGTATGAAAATGCCAGCCCGGTTGAAGTCGAAACTCTTCTTACAAGGCCAATAGAGCAAGCTCTCAGCGCTGTTCCAGGTGTAGAAGAAGTCTCATCAAGTTCGACAGAAGGACGATGCCAGGTTAAAGTAACATTCACATGGGGAACCGATCTGGACGCTGCAGCAAACGATATAAGAGACCGCCTCGACAGAATACTTTCCAAGTTGCCCGACGGAGTTGACAGACCAATCCTGCGAAAATTTGATCTCGCAAACTTTCCCATTCTTGTACTTGGCGCAGCAAGCGAGCTGGACCCGGTACAAATGCTGAAGGTCATCGAAGATCAGGTAAAATTCAGACTTGAAAGAATACCTGGAGTAGCCTCGGTTGACATAATGGGTGGACAGAAACGCGAAATTCACGTTAACCTTAACATAGAACGCCTGAAAGCACTTAAAATTTCCCCGGATCAGGTCGTTGCAAAGCTTAAACAAGAGAACTTGAGCCGCCCGGCTGGAATTATCGAAGCAGGAAACTATGAATACATTGTCAGAACACCCGGTGACTTTTACAAGATTGATCAGATTAAAGACATTGTTATTCGCGAATCTAACCGCACATTTATTAGACTTGGCGAAGTTGCTGATGTAGCTGATCGATGGGAAAAAGTAAGACAGATCGTAAGAGTCAATGGGAAACCCGGAATGCGGCTCTCTGTCAATAAACAATCCGGAAAAAATACCGTCGAAATTGCAGACGCAATTCTCGAAGAAATCAGTAAAATTAATAAAGATATCCCGCAGGTAAAGATTTCAACAATAGTAAATTCATCGAAATATATCAAGGAATCCATTTCAAATGTCAGCTCGTCTGCTGTCACCGGCGGACTTCTTGCAATAATTATTCTAATGTTTTTCCTTGCAGACCTGAGAAGCACGATAATAATAAGTCTCTCGATTCCCATTTCCATTGTAGCAACATTCGCTCTGATGTACTACTATGATTTCACATTGAATATCATGTCACTTGGCGGAGTAGCACTTGGAATCGGAATGCTTGTCGACAACTCAATTGTCGTTCTGGAAAACATATTTCGACGCATTGAACTGGGTGAAGGGGTTACGGAAGCATCAATATCAGGAAGCGATGAGGTATTCGCCCCTATTCTTGCAAGTACACTTACAACTGTTGCCATTTTCCTGCCTCTGCTTTTTGTTCAGGGCATGACAGGATTAATGTTCAAGCAGCTCTCATATATTGTCAGCTTTTCACTTATGTGTTCTCTGTTTGTCGCTGCAACACTTGTACCAATGATGGCTTCGCAACTACTGAAAAAGAAAGATACAATAAAAGCTTCAAATTCACTCTTTTCTTTTTCAGCAATAACTTCCAGAATTATTAATTTCTTTTTATCAAGGTATCTCGAGCTACTTTCTCTAGTACTAAAATGGAAAAAAATGTCACTTTTTGCTGTTTTTGCACTTCTCGCATTCACAGTTGCCATTGCATCAAACATTCAGACAGAATTTATGCCTTCAGCAGATGAAGGAGAAGTTCGTGTTACAGCTGAACTCGAAGTCGGATCAAGATTAAGTCTTGTTGAAGAAAAAATTCTTGAGCTGGAAAAAGAGATTCGGAAATATGTTCCTGAACATGAAAGTATTATCTCAAATGTCGGCGGCGGTGGCGGCGGAGGTGGCGGTGGCCATGGTGTCAACCGCGCAGAATTCCGAATTCCTCTCGTCTCTAAACAATTCAGGAAGCGAAGCAGTGCTAAAATTGCTGCCGATCTTCGTTCACAATTGGCAAAAGTGGCCGGTGTAAAAATCAGAACCCGTGAAGGACAGGGACTCTTCATTTTCCGAATGGGTGCATCAAGCACAGATAAAGTGCAGATACAAATTCGCGGACACAACTTCGATATAGCAGATGGACTGGCAAAAAAACTTGAAGAAATTCTTTTGTCAATTGATGGAATCTCTGATGTAAGGCTCAGCAGAGAAACTGGAGTCCCGGAAAGACTCATTTCAATTGACCGAAAACGTGCATCTGACCAGAACGTTACCGTTTCAAAAGTGGCAGCATTCCTTGAAACACTTCTTTCCGGAACCACTGGCGGAAATTTCCGTGAAGGCGGCGATGAATATCGCATTCTCGTGAAGGCAAAAGATCCCGAAAAACTGAATCTTGAACAAATTATGGATTTAACAATCATGAACACTGATAATAAGCCTGTTGCAATAAGAAATCTGGCATCAGTGGTATCAAGAGAAGGTCCAATGCTTGTTGAACGTCTTGACCAGGGACGAATTGTAAATGTTACCGCTGATCCGGGCGAAAGGATTCTCGGGGAAGTTCTGAATGAAGTTCAGGCAAAGATAAAAACTCTGCCGATACCTGATGGTTTCAGCATCAGCCTTGCCGGTGACTACGAAGAGCAGCAGAAATCTTTCAGAGAACTTCTTTTCAGCTTCATTCTTGCAATTATTCTTGTTTACATGGTTATGGCAGTACAATATGAATCTCTGCGTGATCCAGTCATAGTCATGTTCACAGTGCCGCTTTCAGCAATCGGAGTAATTCTTGCACTTGTTCTCTGGAAAACAACTTTCAATGTTCAATCTTTCATCGGGTGCATCATGCTTGCCGGAATTGTTGTAAACAACTCAATTCTTCTCGTTGACCACGCAAATTTTCTCTATCGCGAAAAAGGAATGGCACTGATTCCATCTCTTTACGAAGCAGGAAGAGACCGTTTCAGACCGGTATTGATGACAGCGCTGACAACTATTCTCGGCCTTGTGCCTCTGGCATTCGGTCTCGGCGAAGGCGGAGAAGTTCAGGCACCGATGGCACGCGTTGTAATCGGAGGCTTAGTCTGTGCAACATTCATTTCTCTACTGATTATTCCCGCAGTCTACGCCGTTTTTGAGGAATTTTGGGTATCGGCAAACCCCGAAAAACACCAGGAGAGTTTATCATGAGAATCAATTCATCATTTCGATACAAGTCTGCAATAGTATTAGTCGCTCTTTTATTTATAACAGAAGTGTTTTCATTAAATTCAATCTATGCAGAATCGCCTTCTGATCTGTCGTCAGATTCAGAAAACACTGGAAGTGATTCATACAAACTGAAATACTCGCTGGAAACTGCTGAAGCCATAGAACCAAATCCTTTTGAATACAGACCCGCGTCATTATCAATCTGGATGGCATCTTTCACTCCTACACTGCTTTCTTTAATGTCCATGCCGATTAACATTTCTGAAAATCTGTCATCCCAGGCATATACAATTTCCCCGGCAAGCGATGAATTTTCTGATACAACTTCATCTGCCTCTGAAACATGCGCCGTATTTGAAAATGCGTCATCATCAATTTTTGATGTTTGTCACATTATCGGAGATTCAGCACAGAATAACATTAAAACATTCCCGCTATCTCTTTCAGATGCAATTATAATGTCTCTCAAAAGAAACAGCGATTTAAAAGTAAGAAAACTTGAGCCGTTAAAGAAATCAGCAGAGATTGATAAAAACCTCGCAAAGTTTGACCCATCTGTATCTTTTTCGCTTTCAAACTCCGATCGTCTTGGAAAACAGATTTACCAGACTGGTGCACTTGGAGATAACGTCGTAAACAGATTTGACGGATCAGCGCTCTGGAAAAAGAAATCATTTTCCGGGACAGAGGCAAACATCGATCTTTCCGTAATCCGCAACAGGTCAGCACGCGCCCCGAATCTTTATACAAGCAGGCTGGGAGTCGAACTCATTAAGCCTCTAAGGCAGGGATCCGGTAAAGAAGTAAATCTGGTATCGCTGAAACAGGCGAAACTTGACGAAAGAATTTCTGAACACGAGTTGAACGCATTTATATTGTCACTGATCGAAGACGTGGAAAAGAAATATTGGGGTGTGGTATTAGCAAGAGAAGAATTGTCAATCGTCATAGAATCAAAACACCTTGCTATAAGGCAATTGCAGGAAACAAATCATAAAATCGCCCTCGGAAGCATTCCGGAATCAGAACTTGCCGCAGCCGAAGCAGAACTCGCATTGCGCGAAGAAGCCGTAATTGATGCCCAAAGCCGTCTTGAGATAGCACTTATTTCATTTCTGAGAGTTATTAACCCTGATTCCTCAAATTTCTGGGATGTCCGCATTGAGCTGACAGATACTCCGGAATTGTCTGAAAATTTGCCTGAAACACCGGTTGAATTTTTGAAATCGGCTATTATCAACCGTCCGGAAATAAAAGAATCTGATCTACTGCTTCAACGCGGAGCTCTTGAACTTGTGGCAACCAAAAATGGTTTCCTTCCAAAACTCGATTTCTTTGCAACACTTGGAAAATCTGGTTTTGGTCCGGAATCAGGAGAAAGTATTTCAAACTTTGGACAAAAAGGATATGACCTTGTTGCCGGACTTCAGTATGAGCTTCCTCTTGAAAGACGCGAAACAAAAAGCCTGCATAGAAGCGCAACATACACTTTCCAGCAGAGAAAAGAAGCCCTGGCTAATCTGAAAAGACTGGTTCAGGAAGAGACTCTTGTTGCATATATCGAAGCTAAACGCGCATGGCAGCAAATTCAAGCCACCGCAAAAACCGTCGAAAAGCAGAATGAGAAACTGCGTGTTGAAACAGTAAAATTCAATCTGGGCAAATCAACTTCCTTTCAGGTTGCACAGGCACAACGCGACTCCGCAGCATCAAAAATCTCTCAAACCAAAGCCAGAATTGCCTACATCGGAGCAATTACAGCTCTTTTCCACGCAGATGGAAGTCTTGCACAACGAAGAAATCTTCAAGTTGGTGATAAATAGTTTAATCGACACTGTATGAAAAGAGCCGATGGTTAATGTGGAAATGACAGCAAAACACCAAGTACTTGCCCCGAATTATTTAACAGCTAAATTATTTCGGCTAATTTGCTACAGGGTCCAAAAATCGCCCCAATACCATCACAGCAAAACACTCAATGACCCGCTGAAGCCAGTGCGTTATTCATAAACATATTATTAACACCAGCAAGAATATTATCAAGTTAGAAAATCATTCTTCAAACTGATTTCTATTGTAAACCAACTCATAACAATGATACTATCAAGGGGCTATATAATTGCTTGTTGGGCAGAGGAGGAGGAATGGACCTTGCGAAAACCATATATGACCTAATTCTCAGTCAGCGAGAAGGACCATACTGGGATTTCAAGCGAGAGCCTCATGATAACAAAGCTTCACTATTGCACGACATTATATGCTTATCTAATAGTTTGCATAGAGGGAATAGATACCTAATTTTTGGAGTTTCTGACCCAAAAGAAGGAACTGAACTGATTGGGTTGACAGAAGGGCAAGTGAATAGGAAGTCACAAGTTGGGTATATTGACTTTTTAAGAGCAAAATCTTTTTCTGGTCATTGTAGACCTGAAATAGAACTTCATACAATTAAAATAAGTGATACAGAGATAGATGTATTAGAAATTTTTGACAATCCATTAAAACCATACTACTTGACTGAGGATTATCGGGATAAAGACAAAAATGTCAGAGCAAACTTTATTTATTCAAGAACTAATGACACAAATACTCCGATGGATAAGTCGGCTGATGTTGGAATAATTGAAAAAATGTGGCGACAAAGATTCAGATTGGATTTATCGCCTTTGGAGCGTATGAAAATCTTGTTGCTTCAACCGCAAGATTGGTTTAAGGATATTGGTAATAAACCATATTCGTATCACTTGGATTTTCCAGAATTTAGAATTGAATTTTCTGAAGTACATGAATTTTCTGAAGTTTTTAGTTACTTTTTCACAAATGAAAGATCTTATTCGGGTACTGCGACTTTCAAATATCATTCTACAACATTGTTTGAATTAAAATACATGTATTGCGATGAGATGAGAATTGAGTTACCTTTTCCAAAGACTGAAATTGTGAGATTAAAAGAATATATTAATTGGTTTTACTATTATGATTTGCATGAGCTTGATGGAATTTTTCTTCAATTCATGACCAATAAGTTGACTCATTTTCATTCAAGGAGTTCTGTTTTTCCCTTTGTTATTTTTGACAATGAAACTGAAAGGAAAGATTTCATTGATTATGTTGTAAATAATGAAGATGATTTTCAAAAAATCAAACCTGATTATTGGGCAGAACATGCAAAAGACAAAATAAAAAAGCAAGAAAAAGGCTCAGTGATTTTTATTGATAGAATTACACAATTACATCAAAAATGGGTAGGGCATAACAATAAATATAGGTCACTGGGCAGATTATACTAATACTAAATATGATTACATTTAATTAATCATATTTCGGTTTGATAGGTAGGTGTTTCAAAATGCCCAACGCCCCATATTCGAACCGTTGAGAAGAAGAATGAAAAAAATGTATAACAAATCATTGCACCTGACATTTTTACGCTACGCATACAAAATGCAAGTGAACTTCATCGTTGGCCTCTGTAAACAAGTATTTTTTTAAAGCAAACGCGTGGATTAAATGCGAAAGGTTGAGCTGTAAAAATTGAATAGCGGATTTCCGGGATTGCTAACTTAAAATGGCGTTCATTATTGAACTATGGATTTGTGAAAAAAACAGAGAATTATTTGAAATGCGTTTTTAATTTGCAAAAAATGTTATAATGATGACTGTACCTCAGGTCTAAAATCATGGGTAGTGATTTATGACAACATTGACAAAAGATGATAACAGAAATGGAGGTTTTATATGCCAACAATATCAATGTTTTATGGGATAATTATCAGAATGTTTTGTGGAAAATCGGAGCATAACCCACCTCATTTTCATGCTTATTATCAAGATATGAAAGCTATTATTGACATTAATTCATGCGAGATTATCGAAGGAAATTTATCTGGAAAGCAAGCAAAACTCGTTTTAGCCTGGGCTGAATTACATAAAGAAGAACTTCTTGCCGACTGGGAAATTGCGCATAGTGGTGAGTTGCCATATAAAATAGAACCTTTAAAGTAGGATAACTATGTATATCGGAGTAAAAAAAGTAAAACCTTTGCAGAATTATGAATTGTTGATTACTTTTGAGAATGAAGAAGAGAAAATTTTTGATTTAAAACCTTATCTCAATACAGGTTTGTTTGCAGATTTGAAAAATGAAAGTTTATTTAAAACGGTGCGTGTAGTTCTTGATTCTTTGGAGTGGAATAATGGGGTGGATATTTGTCCGGAAGTTTTGTATAGCGAAAGCAGAAATATTTGAAAAAAGAAATTGAAATAAGCAATGGCAAGCAGTAGAATAATCAAAGTCATGTAGAACTTTGCAATTGCAAGGATATACTAAAAGTGACAACCCAATATTTCAAGGCATATAGGCTTTTTTCCTTTTTTCAAAAGATTTTTGCAGAAAATTTTGGAGTTGTTTGTACGTTTTGTTATGGTTTTCTTTTAGTCTAAGGAATTAGCCGCGAAACTATATAATTACTTGTTTTGGGTTGGGTGGTAATAGTGATTTCGGCGATTGGATGAGAGTTGCTCGAATGGAAATGGTGGTCGCCAGCTTTGACAAAAATTTGTTATAAAATGAATAGCGGCTTCAGCAAGGGGATGATGATTCCTCGAAGCGAATGAGTGGTAGCGGAGTTTGCCTGATAGTTTGTTTTTTTGTTATTGCCTTCGGCGAAGAATAGCGAAGTCTGATGATAGAAAGTTCAGACTTCCTGATTCGGGGGGAAATAAACTTGGCACTTTTCTAGGGTTTTCCACATTTTTTTACGCAAAAAAATGTCTTTTTCAGCTTTAAGTTTATTCGCTATTCTGATACTCTGAGCATATTACTTTGTACCTGGGACAATAAATATGCACCAATTATTTCTTCCAGGTTTTCCAGAAGGCTCAATAAAAATTCCAGAAACTCGTGTTTCTTTCCTCATTAAAGAGAATACTATCACATATTTTATCGGAAACGACAACTACTTTTCTCACTCTGTTAGCGACGAGAATTCCCGCAGATATATTTTCGCAAGTCTCATTCTTAATGGCCACGTTCGACCTTGCAATTTAGAAGCTTCTCCTCTGAATATACCCCATAGAACCATCATGAATTGGATCAAGCAGATAAGAGAAACGGGACCTTCTTCATTTTTTCTTCCACCCGCGAATAAAAAGCCACGTATTTTTTCCACCGAAGTTATAAAAGATGTTCAGGAACTATTTTTCAAAGGTCTTAACGTTGCTCAAGTTGCAAGAAAGCTTGAAATTCAGGAGTCTACTTTAAGAAAGGCCGTGGAACGCGGTTTATTTTCTCCAAAGATCTCTGAAAAAAAAAGACATTTCCTTAACACCAACAAATCTTTCTGAGCGAAGCATTGCTGATTCAAAAGAATCAGAGCGATTAGGAACAGCCTGTACTAGATCAGATGAACGGGTTCTTGCGGCTATGGGTTTGGTTAAATGTGCAACAAGCCGCTTTGAACCGGCAATAGATGTTAAAATGGGCGGTATTCTATCTGCACTTCCAGCGCTATGCGATAATGGCCTTTTATCAGGAGCAGACAAGTATCTCAATCTGAAAAGTGGTTTTTATAGTTGTCTTCATATATTGTTTACCCTGGCTTTTATGGCTTTGGGAAGAATTAAAAGACCTGAAAATCTTCGTCATTTACCTTCGGGCGAATTGGGAAAGTTAATTGGTCTTGATAGGGTTCCGGAAGTTCGAACTCTTCGGGAAAAGATAACTGAAATGGCTTTAAATGGTGACCCTGTAGGCTGGATGAAATATCTGGCAAAAGCCTGGATGGAAGACGAGAGTGATGAGGCAGGCTATTTATATATTGACGGCCATGTTCGTGTTTACAATGGCAACAAGGCTATTCTTCCACGCAGATACGTTTCAAGAGAAAGACTGTGCCTACGTGGAACAACTGACTACTGGATTAATGATGCTATAAGTTGTCCATTCTTCGTAGTTTCAAAAGCCATTACAGATGGACTTTCCAGTGTTCTTTTAAACGAAATTGTTCCCGAATTGTTGAAAATGGTTCCAAACCAGCCTTCCGCAGAGGAATTAGAGGCAGATCCACTTTTACACCGTTTTGTAATCGTTTTTGATCGTGAAGGCTCAACGTATAGTTTGCTTTCTGCTCTATGGGAAAAGCGCATTGGAGCAATAACTTACAGGAGAAATGTCAAATATGTCTGGTCAGAAAACGAATTTAAAGAAGCCAGAGTCGAAATACCCGGTGGAGGAGCAACAAAAATGATGCTGGCAGTGAAGGATACTACAATAAACTCGGGTAAACTCTCACTTCCGGTCATGGAGGTTCGTCGTTTGACTGAAAGTGCTCATCAGACATCTATTATAACCACAGCAAGGAAACTCAAAAATTCCCTCATAGCCGGGCGTATGTTTTCGAGGAGGTGCCAAGAGAACTTTTTTGCATATATTGATAGAACATTATGACATAGATGGATTAGTTCAGTATGGCATCGAAGAAATTCAGGGCACCACATTGGTCGTAAATCCAGCATAGAAAGAACTGGATTTTAAGGTAAAAGATTTGAACAGGAAGATCCAAAAGATGGAAGCGAAGCTGGGAAATGAAGAATTTCTTGGAGAAGCTGGCGATGTTGAAAAGAAGTCAGAGTGTCTTCAAAATATTCAATTAACAAAAGAAGATTTGAATAAACTTCGGACGAAAAGGAAAGAAAAAGAAAGAATGATTATGCTGAGCGAATTGCCGGATGATAAACGTCCAACACAACTTTTGCCGCTGAATAAGCAATTATCAGATACAATAAAAATGATTGCTTATCGTGCTGAGACGGCCCTGGTAAGTATTTTACGCCGGTATTTGAATAATGAAGATGAAGCCCGAGGCTTAATAAGGGAATTGCTTGTTTCGCCAGCTAATTTGATGCCTAATGATAATGAACAGACTTTAACCGTAGAAATTCACAGAATGACATCTCCCTCGCATGATAAAGCAATTGGAAGTTTACTGGAGGAGTTAACAATTAGAGATTTTCATCATCCGGAAACAAATGCAAAAATGATTTTTAAGTTGATGTAGATTTCTTTTCATTTGCGTTTGCAAAAAAAAAATAGAAAAAATTGGGCCATCGTTTTTAGAAAAAAGTGCTAAGCTCATTTCCGGTCTAATTTCGAAGATAAGCGCTGCGACATATACGCATCAGGAAGTCCTAATTTCATATATAGATTTCTCTCTTCGGTCGAAATGACAGCAAAGAGCTTGAAGTTTCCCCGAATTATTGAGTAGATACAGAAAATCTATAGAAAAATGAGTGAGCTGGTGTAAAAAGATCACCATTTGGACAAAGTTCGGCGGTTTTTCATTGCAGCATACTTGACACCCGAATTATCTGCATCTATAATGAATGCCTTAGTAATACTGAAATATCTACACGAAAGGCTGTCGCAAAAACCGATTTATTTCTATGCGACTTGTTCAATATGGCAGAGAAAAACAAAAAGAATGACCAGAAGGTTCTTGATGCAATTACACCGAAATCAACCGATATTTCGAAGTGGTATACCGACGTTGTGTTAAAAGCACGCCTGGCTGATTATTCGCCAGTCAAAGGGTGCATGATAATCAGGCCCTATGGTTACAGTATATGGGAAGGTGTGCAGAGAGTTCTTGACGCTGAATTCAAGCGAACCGGGCACGAAAACGCTTATTTTCCAATATTCATTCCGGAAAGTTTTCTCACCAAAGAAGCTGAACACGTCGAAGGTTTTGCTCCGGAAGTTGCCTGGGTTACACAGGGCGGCAAAGAAAAACTCGAAGAACGTCTTGCAATAAGACCAACTTCAGAAGCAATCATCGGGCACATGTACGCCAAATGGGTTGAAAGCTACCGCGATCTTCCCATTCTTATCAATCAGTGGGCAAACGTTGTCAGATGGGAAAAAGTGACAAGGCCATTCCTGCGGACTACAGAATTCCTCTGGCAGGAAGGGCACACAGCACATCGAACTCACGAAGAAGCCATGGAAGAAGTCATGCGCATGCTCGAAGTCTACAGAAATTTCGCCGAAAACACTCTGGCGCTGCCAGTTGTCACTGGTGAAAAAAGTCAGAAGGAAAAATTCGCCGGAGCATTGAACACATATACCATCGAGGCTCTCATGCCCGATGGACAGGCTCTGCAATCTGGAACCTCACACGATCTCGGCCAGAATTTTTCAAAAGCTTTCAATATTCAATTCCTTGATTCAGACAGCGAAAGAAAACTTGCCTGGACAACTTCATGGGGAATGTCAACCAGAATTATCGGGGCAATTATAATGCTGCATGGCGACGACAGGGGTTTACGACTTCCTCCCAAAATTGCACCAATGCAGGCTGTAATTATTCCAATTATCTATAAGGAAGCAGAACCGGTTCTCTCGAAAGCCAATCAGATTTCTGAGCGCCTTAAATCAAGAGGAATACGTGTTCATACCGATGCCCGCGACACATACAAACCAGGCTGGAAATACGCCGAATATGAAATGATGGGCGTTCCGCTGAGAATTGAAATCGGTCAGAAAGACCTCGAAAAAGGTCAGATTTGCCTTGTAAGACGCGATACACAGGAAAAGATGTTCATTCCTGACGCCGAACTCGAATCAAAAGTCGATTTCCTTATGAATGACATTCAACAAAACCTGTATAATCAGGCACTGGAAATCAGAAAATCTAAAACTTTCAAAGCTTCTACATTTGCTGAATTCATGTCAGTTGTTAAAGAAAACAGCGGCATGGCTGATGTAAGCTGGTGCGGTAAACCCTCATGTGAAGAACGTTTTAAAAGCGAAGCTGGTGCAACAATACGATGTCTGCAGAATGAACCGGCTTTTTCAAAATGCGTTGTCTGCGGAGAAGAAGCAAAACACAGAATATACGTTGCAAGAGCTTACTAGATCATTGGCAAAGTGCCCGGGTGAAGAATAATGGAAATTAATATAAAGAGACTTTTGAAAGATTTATCAAATCCGGATGACGATTTGAGAACCCTTTCTGCGATGACTTTGTTCAAAATCGAAATTCTTGATGCAGATACAAGGGAAACTGTTCTGAAAGAACTTATTAAGTCAACCCACGACAAGAATGTGTCGGTACGCTTTTTTGCAAGCAGAGCAATAGATAAACTCCGCCGCCTGAAAGCTGATGCAAAGACTCAGACTCCCGATGAATTGGTTCCAATAGATGAAGCCCTTCAGTCTGAAGATTATGAACAACGATTAAACGCTGTTATGCGCATTTCAAAAGAGAAAAAGTCCGAATACAAAGACCAGCTCATCGAAATGCTTAAGACTGAATACCATGACTTTGTAAAAGCTTCACTGATTAGTTGCCTTAAAAACTTTCTCGATAAATCACAATCAAAGGTTTTCACAGTATTTTTGAGTGATCCTGACCGACGTGTCAGATCAAATGCAATTGAAGCACTCGAAACGCTGCACGATGAAAATTCCATCCCGCTTCTTTTCTCGGCACTCGAAGACACTGATAACAGAATCAGAGCATCTGCAGCAAAAGCACTTGCAGCATTTGGAGAAGAAAAAGTTTTCGCAATTCTGAAGAAAATGCTGCAATCCAATGATGAATGGATGAAAGTTAGCTCTATTCACGCTCTTTCGCATATTAATTCGGGTACAGCCATTACAATGCTTGTTGATTCAGCCAAGAGCCTTGGACAAATTGAAACAAGGCTCAAAGCAATTATCGCACTTGCAAACTATCAGGATTCGTTTTCTCATTCCTGGCTGAAGCTCACTTCAACCACCGGTGATGAACCATTCAAGACAGCTGCTCTGAAATCCCTCAAGCTGTACGAGGAAAAATTTGGAGTAGAGGCGCCAACATCGTCATTAATAAAGAAAAAAGATACTCCGGCAAAATCAACTGAAACAGCCAAGGAAAAGCCTTCTAAACAAGGTGACTTATCGTCATCTGTTGCTACATTCTTCCGAAAAGGAAAAGAAGAAGCTGTAGGGTTATCGCAAAATGCGATGATCAAATATGCTCTGAATGATCTTCAAAACGAACAGCAGGAATTACTCAAGGAAATCGGAAGAGTGGTTTTTGAAATATATCAGGCAGGCGACCTTCAGATACCAGAACTGTTAACACAAAGCCATGAAATATTGCGAATGAATTATTTCATTCAGAAGTATTCCGAAGAAGAACATGGCGCGGACACTGAAAGCTCAGGTGGGTTCTTTGCCCAGATCAGGAACCTCTTCGGAAAGTCACAGCCAAAAACTCCAAAACAAAATCAGGCAGAAAAGTTCACTCAAAAACGTGAAGAACTTTTTATTAAACTCGGGCACACAACTTTTGAAAAATACCGCCTGAAAGAATATATGCCACACGAACTCGAAGGCTACTATAAGGCTTACGTCAACCTTGATGAAAAGATCCAGAAAGAAAGAACCAAGTTTTCCCAAGGTTAAGTAGTGAACCGCCTATGATTCCGAACTTCTGAATTCAATAAAGACAAATTAAGGAGAAAAAAATGGATCTTGGAAAATTTATCAGAGATATTCCCGATTTCCCCAAAAAAGGAATACTTTTCAAAGATATCACTCCGCTGCTTGGCGACTCAAAAGGTTTTACAGAAGCGGTCGATAAGATAGCAGATCATTTCAAAGATAAAAAAATAGACCGCATTGCAGGCATCGAATCAAGAGGTTTTATTCTGGGTTCGGCTTTGGCACTGAGAATGGGAGTTGGTTTTATACCCATAAGAAAACCCGGCAAACTTCCATATAAAACCAGAAGATGCGAGTACAAGCTTGAATACGGTTCTGACGCAGTTGAAATTCACGAGGATGCTGTCAGGAAAAACCAGCGCATTCTGCTTGTTGATGATGTAATTGCTACCGGCGGAACTGCTGTTGCGGCTAAAACCCTTTTGCGCGACCTTGGAGCTGATCTCGTTGGAATCGCATTTCTTGTGGAACTAAAAGAACTAAAAGGCTGCGAGAAACTCGCTGGAGAAAATATTTATTCTGTTTTATCTTATTGAAAGGATTTCCAATGTCTTCCGAAAATTCACCAAAATGGGCAACAGATCTTGATAATTCCGAATGGGAAAAACGTTTTCTGTCATTAAAAAAAGCTTCCGCAATTCACGGACTTGATGACTGGAAAACTCTTGACGGCGAAGAAAAATCAGCAGTATCAAGAAAAATCGTTGCTCTTCTGGATGATGAAAATTCCAGAGTTCGATCTCAGGCCGCAGCAGCTATAGCCAATCTCCATATAAGTGAAGCAAGAGAAGCTCTTGTAACTGCACTTGCTGATCCGAATGAATGGGTACGTGTTCAAGTTGCCGACGCACTCGCAACAGTTGGAAACCCTGCACTAGCACAGGTTATTGCTGATCACCTCCAGGATGAACAGGAAACGCACGTAAGAGCAACATTAGTTAAAACCCTCGGATGCATTGGAAATGAAAAAATGTTTCCTGTTCTCGCACTATATCTTGAAGACCCGGACGGCAGAGTTCGCGCCAATTGCGTTGAAGCTCTTGCCAAACTTAAACTCGAAAAGAGCGAGCTGAAAAAATCGCTGGTCAAAATGTTAAATGACCCATCTAACCGGGTAAGAGCAAATATCGCTCTGGCGCTGGTTTCTATCGGAGACAAAAAAGGAAGGGAAATTATCTGCGACATGCTTAACTCTGATGAAGAGTATATGAGAGCATCGGCCCTGTATGCCCTTGGAGAACTCAATGCATCTGAAGACCGCGAAAGGATTGTAAAATTTTTTGCAGACCCTTCCTGGCTAGTTCGTAAAAACGCCGTCAGAAGTATTTCCAAACACGGAAAAAAAGCGGTTCCCTTCCTGCTGGAATCTATTAAATCTGCATGTATCCAAACTCGTCTCGGAATTCTTGACGCATTGAGAATGATCAAGGACGTCAGTTCCAGAAAAGTTGTTATTGAACTGCTAGAGGACGAATCCGGAGAAGTAAGAAGCAAAGCAGAAGAAACCCTGGACATTCTAGATGCTTTGTAATAAATCCTGGGATCCGGTATGGGAAGAAATCTTCTCAAACCATGAATGGGGAAAATATCCGTCCGAAGAACTCGTAAGGTTCATGGCACGCAATTTTCCTGACGTTCCGGAACGCAGAAAAAAGTATGTTCTTGACGCTGGATGTGGTGCTGGCTCATCTTTGTGGTATCTTGCACGCGAAGGTTTTTCTGCAACCGGCCTGGATGGCTCACATACAGCGCTTGCCAGAGCTAAATCAAGACTTATAAAGGAATCTCTGAATAACTTCTCGACTATTCGGGGCGACTTGGTCTGTATGCCCTTCGCAGACTCCAGTTTTGATTGTATTATTGACATTAGCGCAGTACATCAAAATAGACTTGATGTTATGAAAGCAGTCTATAAGCAATTTGCACGCCTATTGAAACCCGGTGGAAAGATTTTTGCAATGATGCCATCCACCAATTCATGGGGTTATGGTACAGGTGAAAAAATAGAAGAAAACACATTCAGAAATGTTTGTGAAGGACCCTACAGAAATCTCGGAACCACTCATTTTTCAACAAGAGAAGAACTCGAATGTCTGCTCTCTGATTTTTCAGCTGTTTCTCTGGAAACAATTACCAGAACATTCGAAGGAATGAAAAGAGAGATAAAAATTTGGGTCATCTCTGCAGCACAGAAGTCCTGAATCATTGGGATTTCAAAACAATTTCTGAATTCGGTATCCCTTATGACATCTTCTGGGAATCAGATTACGTTTCAGCATGGGTTATGGATAGCGAATCCTGCACTGAACCGATTCTATTTCTTTTTCGCGAATCAGACAAAGTCTGGATCAACTGCTTTATAAAGCGAAGAATACCCGAATCTGATTTCTTTGACATTGAGTCAGCTTATGGTTTCGGCGGGCCGCTTTCTAATTCTCAGGATATTATTTTTCTGCAAAATGCTTGTCAGGAATTTGAAAAGTGGGCAATTTCGGAAAATATTATCTGTGAATTTATAAGGTTTCATCCGCTGATAAAGAATGAAACCTTCTATCCATGCAATAAAATGCTTATAGAATTTAACAGAGAAACTGTTTTTGCAGATTTAACAAAAGGTTCTGATGAATTGCACATGGAAATGCGCCCGGAGTTTGTCAGAGGCGTAAAAAGGGCCTTCAAATCAGGCCTTTCTTTCAGAGAAGCTTTCTTTTCTGCAGAAATTGATTCATTTATTAATCTTTATACAAACACCATGAAAAAAGCTGATGCAACAGACTTTTATTTTTTCCAGAAAAGCTTTTTCATTAAAATGAATTCAAATAAGCTCAGGCCAAGGTTATTTGGAGCATATCTTTCCAATGTTCCAATTGCAATGATTTTTTTAATCGAAACTCCATCTTCTGGTACAACGTATTATTTTCTCGGCGGTTCAGACCAAAACCATCTGCACCTGAGACCAAACAATTTTCTTTTCTATCACTGTATAATGACGCTGACTGCAGAGAAAAGACGGATATTCTTCCTGGGCGGTGGCAGCAACACAGCCCCTGAAAACAACCTTCTCAGATTTAAAAAAGCAATAGCATCCGGAAGAGCGCCCTACAAAACAGGAAAAAAAATATTTCAAAACGAAAAATATCAGCAATTAAGAGAATTAACCCTCAGCAAATATCCAGATTCGGCAAAATTCAAGAATATTTTTCAAATCTGGCACATCAAAAAACCGCTGACTGGCAATGATGTCTGTTAATGTGCTCAATTGGGCCTGATGATTTGTTGTTAACTGACTTGACGGCAAAGTATTAGTTAATGTAGGATTTTGGAAGTATCTCACAGGGAGAGCAGGAATGAAAAAATTCAATATTACAGGGACATGCAATCCCAAACGCCATTACATGGTAGATACATCTGCCAAGCTGAAACAGATTCTCAAGCTTATCGAAGATGGCGAGTATTTCGTCATTAACCGTCCAAGACAATATGGAAAAACGACCACTTTGTTCCGTATTGAAAAAGCTTTAGAAGAGAACAAAGATTACCTGATTATAAATATCAGTTTTGAAGGAATGGGCGATGATTTTTTTGAATCGCCGAAAACCTTCTGCCCGACCTTTCTTCAATACATTTCAAAAATTTTTTCGATAAAACAAAATAATTCCATGATGCAGGTCAACGATTTTCCATATCTTTCAAAAGCTATCAGTGAAGCTTTGACAGAAATAGATTCTAAAGTGGTTTTGTTGATTGATGAAGTCGACAAATCAAGCAATAACCAGCTTTTTCTTAATTTTCTGGGAATGCTTCGGGACAAATATTTAAAAGCTCAAATGGATAAAGACATCACATTCCATTCGGTAGTATTAGCTGGTGTACATGATGTCAAATCATTGAAATTGAAGCTTAGACCCGATGAAGAAAGAAAATATAACAGTCCATGGAATATAGCAGCTGATTTTAATGTTGACATGAGTTTTAAACCTGCCGAAATAGCTACAATGCTTTCACAATACTCGATTGAAACAAAAAATGAAATGGATATCCCTGCTGTAAGCCAGAGAATCTTTTTCTGGACAAACGGCTACCCTTTCCTGGTAAGCAAGCTCTGTAAAATCGTCGATGAGACGATTCTTCCCGAACGCAATATTAAAAACTGGACTCCCACTGATATAGATGAGGCCGTTAAACAGCTTCTAAACGAGTCTAATACGCTATTCGACGACCTGATAAAAAATCTAGAAAATAATAAAGAACTTTTCGGTTTTATTGAAAGAATAATTTTCTCTGGAATCAGCTTCACCTTTGTAATTTCCTCACCCTTAACTAACCTTGCCTATATCTACGGTTACATACAAAATAACAATGGAAAAATCTCAATTCACAACAAAATATTTGAAGAATATATTTCAAACCATATTACTGCCGGAATTTCTGAAAAAAATCAGGGAACCGAATTGACTGCCAACTCCAATACTTCTTTGTATCTGAAACCTTCCGGAAAGCTTGACATGACAAAGGTAATGTTGAAATTTCAAGAGGTAATTAAAGAAAAATACAGTCAGAGTGACGCTTTGAAATCAGATGAATTCCTCGAAAAAGATTTAAGGCTGTTGTTTCTGGTCTTTTTAAAGCCAATAATCAACGGAATCGGCTTCAGTTTCAAGGAAGTTGAAACCAGTGCCGAAAAAAGACTGGACATAGTAGTTGTTTTCAGAGACGAGAAATTTGTAGTGGAACTGAAAATCTGGCGCGGCGAAGAATATCATAATCAGGGTAAACAGAGATTGAAAGAATATATGCTTGCCGAATCCGTTAATAAAAGTTTCATGCTGATAATGGACAAAAGAAGAACAAAAGAATTTGTACATTACGAAGAAGACGAAATCTTAATTGTCTGGATTTGAATAAACTAATCCAGTTCATAGCCCGTAATCAAATCAGATTGCTGAAAACAGCCAAAGATATTTACTTTATTGGAAGAGGTTATCAAAGGTGAATTGTGAAAAAACAGTGGAAGTGGTATTGCATGATGAAAACACAATTTGTTCACGTGAATGCTCAGACACGATTTTCGGAATAGTACAATATGGGTTGAAAAATAACATTCCGAAAAAACTTAGCCATATTCCAAATGTTTTTATCAAATGTCCTGTAATGGGTGCCAGTAATTATTATAAAATCTTTTTTTCTCATGAAAAGGTTAATTATCTTGAAAGTGAGTATTATTCTCTTGCTCATGATACGAATAATCTTTTTGGTTGCTCTTCAATAAAAGAATGTCCGGATAATTCCATAAGTATAATTGCAGAAAAAATGTATTCAGAAGCTTTCAAATTAACTGAAAAATTGAATTTCCCTGATCTCTACCGAACTTGGAATTATCTACCGAAAATCACAGATTCTGATATTTCTGGAAACGTACGATATAAAGCTTTCAGCTTTGGGCGATCTGAAGCGTTTGTCCATGAGTTCAACAAAACAAATAAAATCATATATCCTGCAAGTACAGCGGTTGGAAACGTTTCAGATGAAATATCCATTTTTTTTCTTGCTTTTGCCCGAAAGAGCATGGTCGCCATAGAAAATCCCCGACAAACACCAGCTTTTAATTACCCTTCAAAATATGGAGTCAGAGCACCCTCATTTTCAAGAGGAATTTATCTGAGCCATTTTTCAGGCTTCAATCTTTATATTTCAGGAACTGCCAGCATTGCAGGAACAGAAAGCATGCATCCGGGAAATATCGAAAAGCAGTGCGCAGAAACACTGGAAAACATCAGAGCACTAATTTCCAGGGATAATCTCCAGAAGCACGGCATTCAAATAGCACTTTCGCTTGCTGATATTCAGAGATTGGTCGTCTATCTGAAAGATGACTGTGACTATAACATTGTCCAGAATTCGCTTCATAAAACATTTTCAAAAGATGCTCAGATTGCCTACGTTAAAGCCGATTTATGTCGAAGTGATTTATTGATCGAAATTGAAGGAATCATATAGAACTGTTATTAATCAATGCTTTTTAGATATCAAGTGAAAACTTATGAGTGAAATATTTGGATTTGTTAACTTGAATGGTGAAAAAGCAGGCATTGAAAAACTTTCAAAAATGCAGAACGCATTAAGAAAGTTTCCTTCTGATTCAAGTAATATCAAAATTTTTGAAAGTTCGGGAATGGGTTTTCATCAGATTTGCGTTACTCCGGAATCAAAATTTGAAAAGCAGCCTCTATTCGACGAAAATGGCTATTCACTCTTTACTGCAACAGCCAGGCTGGATAATAGAGATGAACTTTGCGACACATTCGGGATTGCAGATACAGAAAAACACTCCGTTTCAGATCCTGAACTCATTTTCAAAGCCTGGCAGTTCTGGGAAAAGGAATCTCCTCAAAGACTTTTCGGAGACTGGTCTTTTTCCATTTGGAACGAGAGAAAAAAAGAGCTGTTTGTCGCTCGTGATCACCTGGGCAACACTGGTTTATACTACTTTTTCTCCCATGCCTTACTTGTTTTTGCTTCAAACATGGAAGCGGTTCTTGCTCACCCGGATGTTAATAACGAACTGGATGAATTACAATTTGGTTACTTTCTTGTAACACATACCAGAGGTGATTTAAAAAAAACACTATGGAGAAACGTCTTCAGCCTTCTTCCCGGACATTGTCTAACTGTAAATTCGCAGAACCTGAACATCATGAGGTTCTGGAATCCTGAAGATATTATTGAAGACAGCTTTTATTCAACTCACGATTATCTTGAAGTCTTCCTTGAACTTTTTCGCCGAGCAGTTTCAGTTCGACTCAGAAGCATCGAATCTGTTGCAACAACATTAAGTGCAGGGCTGGACTCGTCTTCTGTTACGGCGCTGGCGGCAGAACAATTGGATTTGAATCATGAAAATCTAGCTGCATTTACTTCAATCCCAATAAGATCTCCAGACCTTCTTTTTTCAGAGGGAATTGCTGATGAATTCCACCTTGCACATCTTGTCGCAGAAAAATATCCAAACATTATACATTACCCAGTTTGCGCCAGATTATTTTCGCCAATTGCTGAGATTCGTCGGTCAATTCAAATTCTCCGGACAATTCCCCATGCATTATCCAATCTTTATTGGATAAATGCTCTTTTGATGGATGCCAGGAATCATGGCTGCAAAGCTCTTCTAACGGGACAGATGGGAAACTCTGTTGTATCATGGGATGGAGGGACCAACCGGATTCTATTGCTATTTTCCAAGGGAATGTGGCAAGAAGGAAAGCGTGCCTTGATAGACTGGAAGGCCGCTCAGGGTAAAACACTTTTTGAAGCGATAAAATCCAATCTGATAAGACCAATTCTATCTCCTTTCCTTAACAAATTAAAAAAAAACTCAGATTATTTTATACCAAGGTTCTCTAAATATTCGGTGATTTCACCATATCTTGCCAATAAAACAGGAATATGTGATCTTGCGCAGGCAAGATGGAAGAATTGCTTCAAGCTGCAACGGCTTTCTCCCGATAAAGAACGTCAGAGAATTATTGAGTTGAACTCCAGCATTACTGGTCCTTTCTGGCACGCTAGTGGTTCTTTTTTTGGAATCGAAGTCAGAGATCCCACTGTTGATCTTCGGCTTTTGGAATTCTGCCTGAGAATTCCCAATAATGAGTACAACCACAATGGAAATACCAGAGCTGTAATCAGACGGGCAATGAATGGTATTATCCCCGACGAAGTCAGACTAAATCAAATACGTGGAAAGCAATCGGCAGACTTTGGATTACGCATGCTCAATGATGCTGATGAAGTCGAAAAGGAGCTAAAAGAAATGGAAAATTCAAAGCTGGTGAAGCAATATATTGAAGTTTCAACCATGAGGGAAATATGGGAAAGTTATAAATACTCTCAGACCTCAGGGAATTCATTCCGCCTTGCCTCTTATTTTTTACGTGGAATCGCGGGAAACATCTTCCTGAAATATCACTTTCCTGAAAAGTATTGATTTCCATTTTCATTAAAATACACATTCGCCGGATAAAAAGTCAACTTTTGGAGTTTACTTTTTTGCATGCAAAGTTGAGATAAAATAAAATGATAAGCCTTAAAGAGCGATTTATTTTTGTGCATGTTCCAAAAACCGGCGGAACCAGTATCAAAATGCGACTATCCGGTTATGATTTAAAAAAACGCTGGCAGCCAGACCCGAAAGAAATACTCTTTCTTTATACTCATTTTTCAGCTTTTCATTTGAGAAAAGCTCTCAAAGAACATGATAAATCAATTCAACACGAGAGCTTCCTTCAGTTCGCGTTCGTCAGAAATCCCTTTGAACGAGTTCTTTCGGCGTTTATGTACCTTTCAAACGGTGGAGGAGGTACCTTGCAGGACCTTCAATTTGCACTATTGCTAAAGCCCTTCAATCTATTATTTAAAGATTTTATAAAAAATGGGCTGTTTCAATTGGGGGAAACAATTCCACACTTTTTCCCGCAATATTTCTGGACACATAAAGGACTAAAAGACAAGCCTCTGAATTTTATCGGCAGATATGAAAACCTGGAAAATGACTTCCAGTATATTCTGAATAAGGTTCGTCCTAACGATACAAATAAGGACACTTCACTGCCATGGCTCAGAAAAACCGATCATCTGCATTACACATTGTTTTATGACGGCGAAACAAAAGATCTGGTTGCAAAATTCTACAAGGAAGATATTAAACTTTTTAATTATGATTTTGAGTAGACTAGACCTGTTTTTTCAAATCTTCTTCAATTAAATCAATCTGATGATTCATCTGTTCAATGTTTTTTGTTCTCAATATTCTTGTAATGGGAATTGTTTCAGCAAGTCTTGAGGCTATTTCATAGAATAAATGCTGAACACCCAGCGGTCTGATAAAACCCTTTCGGAATGTGTGTTTTCTGATTATTCTGAATTTCTCTACAGCTTTGACTTGTACGATTTGAAAAGGCGATTCTTCGGAAAACTCCAGAATGTAAATTTTTTTGACTGGAAAAGCCTTTCCGGAAAGACCATGGGGGATTGGAACAATATATTTATTCTTATCAGGGTGCTGACGATGAAAACCAGCCGGATTCATTCCATGATAAAACAGTGTTTCTTCCCAGAGTTTCATGGTGGGATAACCGGAAAAAGCTATTGGTGTCTTGTCTGTTCCCAACTCAATAAGAGTAAGTTCGTCAGTAAAAATTTCATAGCCTCTTTTCTGAAATGCATTTACAGTTGAGGATTTTCCCGTTCCAGATCTTCCCGCAAACAGAATACTCGCGCCTTCAACAGCTAAGGAACTGGAATGCAATGGAAGCTTCCCCCTTTGCAAAAACAATATTCCAAATGGCGAACCCAGCAATAAAAAACGTATTTGCCAATCAGTCACCTCAACATATCTCTGAATTAAAATTTTATTCCCATCAATAATTTGAAATCTGACAAGCTTTTCGAAACAGATGAGAACATTACCTGGTGTTATTTGCAATTCCTGAGCTTTAATCAACGGAGAAACCAATTCATCATCTGTTATTCCGAAAAGAATTTTAACATCAGCTTCACATTCCCGCTTTAAAACAGGCGTAAGCTCGGGAAGTTCTATTTCTGACTCGAAAGACAAGCCAAAGAACTGATAGAAATAATTCTTTGATATCACTGGTTTGATAATGACATTCCTCCTCTTGTCTGTTGTACATATTCATCGTTCCATAATTAACACTTGTTCTGTCTGAATCATAAGCAAGCTTTGCTGATCTATCAAAGTATTGCCTTCTAATAGCTGTTTTCAACAAGTGACTCAAATCTCAGTGATCCTTGATAGTTTCTGGAATAATATAGCAGCTCATAATTCAACTTAACACAAAATTTCGCCTGAGGCACTGAGGTAACCAACCCTTATCATCACCCTCGAGTGATTATGTACAATCTTGTTTACCTGTTCTGATTTTAAAACACTTCGCCAGTTTTCAGATGCACCTTTGCGAAAAAAAAGGCTTACAGCTGAAGAATTTTCAATAAATCCATCCTTTGTTTCCTGTTTTTTTAATTCATCAAAAGAAGAAAAACGAGTTGATTTTTCAAGACGCAATCTATCAATTGAAAAGCCTGTGAAATCAAGAATGCCTGAAAAGATATTCAAAGCATCGAACTTCATATCTTCATACCTGACCATCAGCAATGGAAAAGAGTTCAAGTCTATCCAGCTTTCGACATGCTGACTCCATGTACCAATCTTTTGCCTTAATTGCGAATGCAACTTATTTTGATCCCCGGCCAAAGTGAAATCTGGATTGGACATTTGTTCTATTGTTTTATCAATATCCATGTCATAATAATTGGACATGGATATTGCCACTTCAAATGGATTTCGAATTATATAAACAGCTTTATAAGTGGCCTCAGCAGGAAACATGAACTTCTGCTCACCAGGACCTTCACAAATTGAATAACAATCGTGGACTTTTAAAAAAAACTTTTCCTTTCGCTGCCTGGCTAAGTATAAATACATTTCAGATCTAAATCTGTCAATTTCATTATTGGAAAAATCCGAAGATTCAATCCCCAGGCAATTATCAAGAAGTTCACGATCGCTTGCAACTGGAATTTCAAGAGAGTTAATGCTCACTGGGACAGATAAATTTTGTCGATAGTTTTCAAGAAAAACCCTTACCCAGGTATTTCCGGATTTCATATATGAAGCAAGCCAGATTATGCCTTTCATGAACATAATTCCCGGCAAATGATTTTTACCAATTCTTCGCACTGATCAGGATTCTTCGATCTTTTAAGCTGATACATCGGAACAGAATTTGTTATTGAGGCACATTTCAGAAAATTCTCTTCCTGCAATCCAAGCCCTTTGATAAAATTAAAACCGTAAGTATGCTTAATGGCAAATTCAATTTTTGAAGAACCATTGAGAAGTCTGAGTTCTGAATAATTCTCTTTATGAGTTTCCAGAAATAAAATAGCTCTAATATAGACTGGCTTTGATTCATATTTATTTTCGAGGTCAAGACAATATTTTTCAATATTATTCCTTACCTTCAAAAAATGATAGTGATACTTGAGGTATTTTTCCATAATGTCTTTCCAGATGCTTATTTGTGGAAAACCTGCCAACGCTGTCGGGAGAGTTTTTTCAGGGAAACTGCAAACAAAATGCTCATCAGAAATCACGCTGTATCCATTTTTTAAAAATGCCATTGTCAAGGCTGACTTGCCAACCCCTGACTTTCCACAAATAGCTACAGCTTTGCCATTGATAACAATTCCAGCACCATGCAGGACAAGCTTGCCGCGCTGCTGCAATAGAGCAGGAAATACTGTTCCAAATAAAAAAAGGAATATTTCTTTTTCATTCACACCTTTTAAAGGCCTGATGGTAATATTTTTTCCGTTGGAAAGATAATAATCTGCAATATTATCAACCTTGATAAGCAATTGCCCGTGAGCCACCTCATATCTTATGCCTGCACTTTGCATATTCCATGTTATCTCAGGAATTTCACCGCACTGGATCTCCACATCCACCAGTGAGTTTTCAGCGGCTGGCAAAAGCTTCGAAAACTCAATTTCAGATCTGATAATCAGGCCATAATTCTGATAAAAAAAATGTTTCTTATTATTATTCATTAATTCTGGAAATGTTGCCATCATTTAACTTGCAGAAGCACGATTTCGAACCATTTCATTTTTCCACCGCAGCAGAATTAACATATTTCATGCATTCAGTCTCTATTGATCTTGCTAAAGTACCGAAGTAAAAGCTGCTGATTGTACAACCTGCACAGCGCTGACAAACCGGCAGAGATTCCAGGTCGCCAGACAGGTGTTTGTTTCGAATGCTTTGTGCAATTTCCCCTGAATATAACTTATCGAGCCTATCGGAAGTGACATTTCCAACTCGCAAGTCGGCATTTATATCACCCATGCAACATATCGTTGTATCACCGTTTGTCAGTATCATCAATCCTGACAGCATGCTGGGGCATGGAATTCGTTCCTTCCATCTGAATGGAACCACCGGGTCGGTTTGTACATTACCATATTGATAGACAAAATTCACTTTTATGAATGAAACTTTGTCGTGCCAGCGCATAAAGATTGAAGGGATTGAAGCCAGATTCTTTTTCTGAATTGTAACACGTAAAACGATCTCCAGATGTTCAGCGAACAATTCCCTGGAGATCCTGACCAGGCTTTCAATATTTTCTGTAACGGCTTGATAACTGGCAGTCGTATGCCCGCTTTCGTGTGAAGCCTGATCATTACCATCCAGGGAAATGGTAATGCGGCGAATACCTGCTGCTATTAATTCTCTGGAAATCTGAGGAGTCAACAATAAACCATTGGTGACCAATCCCAGTATATCAAATCCATGACTGCCGGCATAAGCAATTCGTTCGGGAAGCTTTTCGTCCAGCAAAGGTTCACCCATACCGTTGAAATTAAGCTTTGGACGATAAGGAGCCAGGTTTCTGATTGCCGCAATGAAAACCTCGTCTGGCATGTACATGGTTTTACGACGAATACCACCCCTGTCGCACATTTTACATGACAGTTGACAAGTGGCAGTTGTTTCCAGCGAGACAGAACGTGGCGTTTTGGCGATAACTCCCGTTTGAACAAAATGTCGATAATTCAAAGGGAATTCAATCCTGTTTTCGCGGATCAATTTCTCAAAACTTATTGGATAATTCAGACAAAAATCAGACATTTGAAGTCGCTTTCGAAAAGAAAGCCTGACCCTTAATTTTCTGCCAATATTCTCTAGTACTTACCAACCGCAGCGAATCCTCTTCAAGCTCCACAAGATGCTTGAAATCTCTAAATATTTGATGTTTTTCAGAGGATTGAGGGAAAAGCCCTGATATAAAAGCCTTTATAATACCAGAGCTGAGATTTTCTTCTTTCATGACAAGCTTCAACCCAACAGGCAATTTGTCATTAGAACCTGCTTCCATTTCATTCCGCAACAGACCCGGAACAACCAGAGCTTCGAAACACATTAATGAAAGATTGCTTTTGTCCGAAGGAATTAAACTGATAAGGTCAACGTGAAAAAAAAGCTCCGAGTTGTTTTTTTCGACTTTCCAAAGACTCGAACAGACTGAACTTTTTTCGAATACGGAAATAATTTTGCCAATATTTTCTGCTGAATCTTTAAGCGAAAGCCGCATTACATAGCCAGAATCGCTGATACTTTCAAATTTCGCTTTTGCATAATTCGCAAACCGTTTTCTCAAGCCACAACTCTGATATATCTTTTTAAAGAGGCGGGTACAATAATTTAAGGAAAAGTCGAATTGCTTTTCCGCAGCGTATTTCATAAGGCTAAGAGCAGTCATTTCTGAGTCAAAGACAATCGGAGAATTATATGGAGAATGAATAATCAAATAATTTCGAGCGAGCACATTTTTCAAATTATACTTCGACAAGGATAACGGGTGAAGATTCAGATTTCTAACGCCAATTTTCGCAATTTCCTGCATAATAACCCGAACAATCATTTCATCTTCAGGCATAGTCGGAATTTCAATTGTAATGGCATCGAAAAAGCGTCTGGACAGAATAACCGGTTCAAGATCATAATCCCGGGCGCTCAGATTGAATCTTATTTCATCCAGCCCGGCATTTTTTAATTCCGTTAATTTATACTCATCGAGTAAATCACCATTGGTATAAATCCAGGTATACATGTTCCGGTCGAATTTATTTTTTATGCTTTTTAAGAACAGCAAAAGTCTTTCAAAAACCATCAATGGCTCCCCACCGGTAATTCCAACCCCTTTAAAACCACATTTGTATAGATATTCAACATAAAGATCTGGGTCGTTAAATGTTAATTCAGCGGAAATTGGTGCCCTTTCAGACTCCATTCTTCGATTTTGAGGGCAAAAAAAACAATTTCTCGTGCAAAGTCCGTTAATGTACAAAAAAGAAACTGTACCATTCATGCAGGTTTTGCATCCAGGTGAAAGATCACCTTTAATAATCTTTGTTCCACCCGAACAGAAAACCAGATTTGCCGAATTAAATGAAGCCAGCAATGAATCTCTGGCAACTGTTGCTTCATTCACAACATCATCAGAAACCTGGAGCTTGAACTGCCATTTGCGATAATCCTCTTCACATCTTTCTGTATATGATTTTTCCACTCCTGCCTCTGCTGCTCATTTAAGTGAGCACTCTTTATGGTTCATAATGACGAAAAAGTTTCATACTTCTTTCAGATAACACGATAAATATTTTTCGCGCAATTCTTTTTCCAAAAGTGAAGTAATTCTTGATTCGATATTCGCAACGGCCTCAGGAGAAGCTTTGTCGGAATGGAAATGAAAATTGAACAAATCGTTTCTCGTGTAAGAAAAACGCCGCCGATGGTAAACCATGATTGATTTCCTCCGATGAAACTCAAGATCGAATTCGCCGGGATTATGTGAAATTCCAAGGAAATCCAATACGCGTGAGACTTCCGAAAAGTTTTTCACCATGTTTTCATAATATATCAGAATCTTCTCACCCGAAAATTTATCATAAGCTCTCAGATTTCCAGCATAAACTTCCAGCAGGTCAATTTCGGTATTCGACTCATCGAGGCAACATTCACGAAAATCTCTAAGCAACAAAACCATCTTTTTGAACAGAGGAAAACCTTTTGAATCAAGCAGGGGCCTCCAACAATCAGGAGACCCTTTGCAGGTATTTCCCCTTACGTCGTGTGTTCTGCTGATTATCATTTCCCCATTATCATGAATCAGCGGCTTTCCCGGAGTTGGCCTCCCGGAAAAAAATTCCAGACAATATCTCAACCAGTGAAAACCGCTTCTTGGATTAGAAACTACTATGCTGCGACTTTCCTGGCAGTTTGAAGAGATCACTTTTCAGTCAGGAAAATGCGCCGGAATCAAGAAATGTCGGGCCAGCATTAAAGGTGTCTTTGGCAACATCAAGATTAATCAGTTCGGGGGTCTGATAGATCCGTTTTGCTTTTCTGTCTTTAGTTTTTTCTTCAAGGGCAGCCTTTTGGGCTGGTAAATCTTTTGTAGTTTGCATAATGGCAATTACCATTCCTTTTTCAGATCAAAAAATTTATCCGGATTCATAACCAGCAAATTTTCAGAAATCAACTTTTCAACAAATTCTGGAATTTCTTTTTCACATATAGCCTTTTCCACATCAAATTCTTCCATAACAGCATCACAAATTTCTCTTACATTTCTACTCTCTTTCAACAACTCCCATATATATGTTCCGACCGCATTCAGGGCTCGATATGAACCGCTATCCGAATCCAGCATCACAACTTCGTTATCAACCAGAGTAGACACAATTCTATCATGCCGAATAACACTTGTCTGAAGATTCAACATTTTTTCTCCTGAATATATTATGAGTCTGACTTACCAGGAATTTGACTAAAAAACACGGTGTAATTCCAGCGTTTAACATCCTCCGCTTCCAATGTTCTAGGCGAAGCTGCATGAAAAAAACCTTTCATTGGTACAAACATAAGCATTCGATTATACTTATATTCAACATCGGCACTTTGTTTCCAAACTGAGTTTTCGTTCCGGAAAAACAGAAACTGACCACCATATTCACGCTTCCAGTCAGAAGAAAATCCGAGCACGAACTCAATCTTTCTATTAGGGTAAGTATCGCAGTGCTCACGAAGAAAATGACCCTTTGCAAACTCCTTTGCATTGACACAATCAACACTGTTTACTTTCAAACCACTTATTTCAAATATGAAGTCGAAAAACTGCTGTGATTTAAGAAAAGCACGCCATAAAAGATGCGTCAGATAAGCTTCACTCATCTCGTATCCTGAATTTGGGCCAGAAACTTCAAGGAATGTGTAAAATCGCTTTTCCTCTGGTACAGAAAGCCACTTTTCTCGACTGACCCTTGGTGGATCACCCGGAAGACCGTAGATCAGCTCTTTTCTGCCAGCCTTTTCCATTAGTTCCTGAAAATTCCGGATATGCCTGTCAAAAAGAAAATCGTCTATTACCACTATTTTTTCAGGGTTTGAAGCCATTACTCCAGAATAATGGGCTATCGCTTCCGAAGTCAAGTGCTGTGGCTGAATCCAATCAGAGATGCTATTCAGGGGCATTTTTTCTCCATTATTTCCAATTTAAAAACTAAATTTGTCCTATTTTACATCCCTTCAGTAGTATACACAAGCATGAAAGGTAAATTCAGCCTTTACCCATCAAAATTCTCTACAGCATGTAATACAAAACTTTCTTCATTTAAACTTTGGTGATTTCGATTTTTTAAAAACCTTTATCTATCATAATTCTGAGCTTAATTAGCAATTGATGTGGAAAATTATATTGATCACACTATTGCCATTTTTTCTATTCTCTCAAGCCTTGAGTGCATCATTGATTCATCGTCGTAATTCACGAAGTATTTATTGCATGTGTAATTAAGAAATTTAGCTATTGAGCTTGAATTAACGGGTTTTCGGGCAATTGTCTGGAAAGAATATACTTCTTCCAGAGTTTGTACCTGAGAAGTCACCCATCCATAGTCCGAATCCCCAGCATTGATGACCGGCTTATAATAAAACAATGATTCAAAACCGACTCCTGAGTTAATGCATATTACACCCTTGCTGTTTTTTATGAGACTGCATACCGATCTGTTAGAAATTTTAATTTCAGGCTGAAGGGACAATTCTGACAAGAGTGTGAATACCTCTTTTGACTTGCATAAAGGATGACGCTTTATAATCAAATCACTATCTGACTCCCGAACTGCCCGGGCAACTGCCTTTACAAATGAGAAGTAATCAATCCTCGAAAGTTGTATTACAAAGTCCTCGAAAATCTGCAGAGGAAGAAAATAATAACTTCTTTCTCCAGGCTCAAAATGCTTTTCAGGTTGAGGCCATTTGCTGATATTTTTTTCGAGGTTGTTATTACGATAATTCTCAACAAACAATCTGGAACTCTGCTCGTCTTCAAGTTGCGACTCTTCAAACAAGTCCCGTGACCGGGCAAGCTCAGACCAGCCTGAATAACCCATAGAATCAAGATAAAATTGCTTCCTGAGATAGCCTCGTTTAATATACCAGGTATTAATCTGTTTACCAGTGGAATGAATTAAAATGGAAATAACCCCTGGACTTGCTGTGGGAGCTAAAGAATCGACAGCTATTTTCAAAATATGACCACGTTCTTTAATACATTTGAAAAGTGTCTGAAAAAAAGCTTCAAAATCATTTGATTGAGGCCTTTTTTTGATTAATAAACTTTGAGGATAAGAAACCTGAAAAATCAAAAAGATTTACTCCCCTCTAGCGTGGAATACCTAAACTGATATTTCGTTTTTCGATTTCACGGTATCACCAAGATTTATGATGTCAATTTATCAGTCTCGAACCCTGAAATCACCACTCAAACAACCATAAATCTGTTTTACATAAATGCGCACTGATATTCACGTTTTTTTCACGAAAATAGTCTCAATTTTGAAAATTTATATCGAGAAAAACAGGAATTTTTCAATGAGCAATGATAAGTGCTACAATTTCACTTATTTAGCGCGTTTATCCTAGCATATTTATTTGTATCTTTCAAGCCGCTCCTTTTGAAATCCCATCGAATCACAAATCAATCATAGCTGCTTTGAAAATTTGTTGTTCAAATGGGCGCTATAAATCGTTCCCCAAGTACTGGGATAGTAACCCCCTCGCACTTTGTGACACCATCAATTTTCCGGAAAATGCAGGTAATTACTCTCATGAGCTTTTGACATTTGGGATTTCCACCGAAATGCTTTGTATGTTGAAAAAAAAACTTGAAAAAAACTGTGATAAGGTATATTAATATGCTGGTAAATGAAAGTGAATTATTTTGAGTACAACAAGCAATCTAACATAAAGGCTGCAAAGTTTATTTTGCTCCTCGCTTTTATGTCATTTTTTATTTCCGGCTGCCAGAACGATGAGCAGAGAACTGGAAATAATCCTGTCGGTCTTACACTAAATAACAATTCAAGTCTTCTGCCCGGCACAATTTGCGGGGAAATTAAAAAATCAGAAAACTCTGATATTCTGAATTTCAAAGACATTAAAGTGGCTCTTATTGCTCCGCATAAGGCGATGCAACTTGGGATAAGATGTTTCAAGAGCGGCGACCCCGAAAAATCTTTCTGTGATGCTTCTGCCCTTCTTCAGCCCGGGTTCTTCGACAAAATAGTTGAAGTAAATGAAAATGGAACATTTCAAATCGACAATCTTCCTAAAATTGAATTTACCTTACTTGCTTTCAACCAGACATCCGGAAAATATACTATCAAAACCGGCGTAAGACCTTCATCTGAATCATCTTCAGTTCTTATTTCACTTGATAACCAGGATGGAGAACTCTGCGGCAAAGTCCTTTCAAATGAAGGGGAAGAAGTTGAGAATGCCCTGGTATTTCTTTCAGGGGCTCCATTTTTTACTCTCACCAGAAAAGACGGAAGCTTTCGAATAACGAATATTTCCCCCGGTATTTTCAGACTGATTGCTGTCAAACCCGATAAAATGCTATTTTTTCAAAAAGAAATTGTAATTTTTCCTGAACAGGAAACAAAACTGGATAATATAATTATTACTGAAACACCCTTTCAAAAAGGATGTGGCAAAATCCTTGGCAGAATAGTTGAAAATTCAGGAATGACTTTTCCTGCGGTAATATTTTCTAAAAGTTTCCCAGCTGTTACAATAACTGATTTTTCAGGAAAATTCTTCTTCGATAACATTCCTGCAGGACAAGCAGACCTTACCGCAGAAGACCACAGAAACGGCATTTCTATTCCACTATCGCTTAGCGTCGAAGCAGAAACTGTATCAGCAATAAAATCCACATTTACTGCAGGCAGCTCTGTTCAACCTGTTGAAGAAGAAAATAAAGCCGCTCTGCCTGTTGAAAATGTCTTTTCTCAAGTTGAAATCGAAATAGATGGACTGAAACAGGATTATCCGCTGATATTAAACCTTGTTGATCGCCAGACACTTGAAATTGTTGCTTCCTGCACATTTTCAGGAAACAAAAGCAAAGAAATTTTCACTTTTTCGAATCTTCCAAAGGGAATTTTTCAGATTCAACCAGAGGGCAGTTATGAGATTTCAACTGACTTGAAAGAACTTGACAATCTTGAGATTCCAGCAAAATCAGTGAATCGCATAAATGTGGTCTTAAACCCATGGTATATCGACTTGTCTGGTTCTGTTAACGGAATCAATCAGAAGTTTCCTGCATGTATAAGAATCTCAAGAGATGTTGGCGGCGGAAAGTTTCTTGAGTATGGCAGCCAAATCCTGAGGGAAAACAATGATTCATATTTCTTCGGAAATCTTTCAACAGGTTCATATCTGATTTCCACAGATAATTTTTATTCTCTTCCTGCTTCTTTTGCTGAACCGTTTTTAATTTGCCCAGGCTCTTCCAGAGTAATCAATATTAATCTCACAACCAGATTTCCGAAAATAGATTCTGTGTCTGTTCAATCTGAAAACATCATCATTGAGGGTTCTTTCCCTGAAGACAGCATTGAGATTTTTGCGCGGAACGAAAAAGAGTATTTTCAATTAAATCATGAATTAACAGGCAATAATTTTATTTCAGCAAAACATTCTCTTAAGCCCGGAACTTATACCATTTCTATCGCATGCTCGCCATCTTCCACAAAAATTGATTTGTGCGAATTTAACATCCCCGACCTTGTTCTTTCTCTTTCTGAGTTTCCTTCTCAAAATACCTATGAGCCAATCTCTGAAAAACGATCAGAAATTACACAAGCCTCAAATACAAATTCCAGCCCTGATTCCACATCATCTGAAACGTCCTACACATCTTCTGTTTTCAATGAACCTGAGATAATTGATACCGGTATTTTGCTTCAGGAATTTCATGGAAGCTCATGCAGCAATGGTTCCTGTTTTATCGCCGGATCATCTGCCGGGACAGTTTCTATTTTCAAAATTGGCCTGAACAGTCAGCCAGTAGCTTCAATTACTTTCAAAAATGATGGATTGATTCTGGCAACCTACTTTGGAAAGAAAATTTATATTGCAAGTTCTATTGGAAATACGCTTAGAATAAGAAGATTTGAAAATTCTCTGAAAGAATCTGGAAAAATTGAAATTAAGGATTTTGACCGAATCGAATCTGCCCGTATTTTTGATAGAGATAACTCATTTTCAATAATCGCAACTGGGTACAAAAATGATAAGCTTCTTACAGCGTTTTTCCGTATCTCTGATGACAAGACACCGGTGATTCTTTTTAAGACAATAACAGAACTGCTTGAGCCGGGAAAAGATTTTGATTTTATGGTTAACAGCGCTGGAGAGCATTTCATTGTACAGGAAGACGGAAAATATTTCATAACAACCGATTCCCCCGAAGTAAAAACACTCAAATCCGGCGAATTCAATGAAAAACTGGTTTTTCTGCCCAGAATCAAATCTTCTTCAGATCTGATTTTTTCTGCCTTTCTAAAGAATAAGGGGCTGGTAATTCTTTCTGAGACTTACAAAAATGAGCTTCCCAAATTAAATCCTGATTTTGAACAAATTATTTTTGATAATAATAATGATTTATGGGGAATTAGTGATTCACTGTCAGACAAGCCAACACTGACAAGAATTATTTCCAGTAGCGGCAATAAACAATCATTTGAACTCGAAAATCGTATTTTCAGCCGTTCACTCACAGTTTTTCCGTTAAGTTTTGATATTCTTACATCGAAGCTTGTCGCAACATGCGTTTTAAATGGAAAAATACAACTCGTAATCTTCGAAACCGGCGCCTGAATTATTATGCAAAACTAACCTATCATGTCACATTTTAAAAAAATCGCTGGATTTCTGATCAGTTTCCTGTTTTTATGGCTTGCCCTGAGAAAAGTTGACTGGGAAAAGATTCCTGCGCTTGTTTCCCAGGCTCGTCTTGGACTGCTTTATCTGCCTCTCATCGCAGTTACTTTTGAACAGATTTTTCGGGCTTTCAGATGGCGAGTGTTGTTGAAAGACCACGCTGTACCAATTTTCAACCTGTATACCGGAATAGTCTTCTGTTATTTTTTCAACAATATACTGCCAGCAAGAGCAGGCGAGATAATCAGATCATACTACCTCGGACGGAGAGGTCTTGTTTCAACTTCTGAAGCGTTCGGGTCAGTTTTTCTTGAAAGGTTTCTGGATGGTCTGGTTATCGTATCGGTTCTTTCATATTCCATTTACGCTTTTCCACAACTCATAACCGGTGTTGTACGGAAAGCTTTTTTTTCTGCAATTATTTTTTACGCATTGATTCTGATTTTTATGATTGTCTTGCAGACAAAAAGATCACTCGTTGATAATTTCCTGCACTTTTTCCTGAAATATCTTCCCGAACATTTACGAGAGCGGATAATAAAGATGGAAGACTCATTTATCAAAGGATTTGCCTTGATCAGATCCCCTGAATTGGTTTTCAAAGCCATTATCTGGTCATATATCTCGTGGTTTGCTTCACTTTTGACAATATGGCTGAATTTTAAAATATGGTCTATAAATCTTGGAATATCTGAACTGCTCTTATTTCTCGGAGTACTTTCAATTGGCGCAATGATTCCGTCCAGTCCGGGGATGATTGGAATCTACCAATACTGCTGCGTTCTGGTTTTTACTGATATGTTCGGAATCGATAAGGAACGGGCAGTAACATTCGGCCTGGCGACACATATTGTTTCATATTTGTATGTGTTACTCATCGGATCAGTTCTCCTTTTTCACGAAAATATTTCCTTCAAAGAAATGTCAGAACAGGCTGAATCAGCAGAAAAAGAAAAGAATAACAAAGAGTCTGATGTTACTGTTTGATTAATGAAAAATGATTCCCGACAGACCATTCCTGACGATAATCCCGATTTAAATAAAACTTCAGATAGTTCGGAAAAAACAGTCAATGATTTTTTCAATTCAAATTCTTCTGAAGTAACTTATCGGGAAAACAACTCTTTCAAAAATTACAACATTATCAAATCTTTCCCGGCACAAGGCGGAGAAGCAGATATTTTTCTCGTGCAGAAAGATGATAAAATGTACATTTTGAAGCTTTTCAGGCAGGGAATAACGCCCAAACCTGGAATCCATGAAATTCTGAAAAGATTACACAATGCTTCTCCTGAGCTGTTTGTGGAAATCTTTGAGTTCGCAAATGATGAGAGCTCTCATAGATTTTACGAAATTCAGGAATATCTTTCGGCCGGAACCCTTGATTCCATTTTGAAAACCGGACAACCTGGTGAATATGATAAAAAAGCAATTGTCAAAAACATTTCCGAAATTCTGGTAAAAATTCATAACTGCGGAATAATTCACCTGGATCTCAAGCCTCAGAACCTGCTTATACGCAAGCATCAGCCAATTGTACTCGCACTTACAGATTTTGGAATTTCTTCAATTCTTGAAGAGAATGATCTGAAAAAGTTTACACGTGTCAAGGGAACCAGCTTGTACCAATCTCCTGAAAGTCTTTCGGGAATTGTCGGTTACGAAAGTGACTGGTGGTCACTCGGTGTAATCATTCTTGAAATGCTCGCGGGCGAGCATCCATTCGAAGGTTTGAAAAGAAGGTCTGTGTATTTTCAAATCGCAACCAAAGGTCTTCCAATTCCCGATACCATTACCGGAAGATGGCGGAACATTCTTGAAGGGCTGTTAACAAGAAATCCGGAAAAAAGATGGGCTGCAAAACAGGTCTCGGCATGGCTGAATGGCGAAGATCCACACATAGAAAGAGATTCTGAAGTTAATTCATCCGGTAGTCAGAAAAAAATAGTCGCAAAGCTTACTGTGCCAAAAAAATTCATGGGACGTCTCTTCGAATCTCTTGAAGAATGTCTGGAGTTTTTCTCTTCATCACCTGAAACTTGGGAAACAGGCGTAAAGACAATGGAACAGGGACATTTTGTAGCCTGGATGAAGAATAATCACGAACTTGAAACGGCAGACCGAATTTCAAGAATCGTTGTTTCAAGAAGTTCTCCAAGTTTATCTTTTTTCAGGCTGATATGCTCATTTTGTCCGGATATTCGGCCAAAATGGCGCGGGGAAATTATCGACAGAAAGTTTATCGAAATAAGAATTTCAAGAATTGTTTCGTCTTCTCAAAATGACTCTGACTCTGAATTCATTAAAATTATTTTTAATGGTGAGCTAAAAAAGATACTTGAGGAAAGCCTCATAAATATACCGAGTGATATCGTACAATATCTTAATTTTGCAGGAATAATTGAACAGGGACAACTTGCATCTGCACCCATAAATAAGAAGGCGTCTGTTCTGAAACTGGCATCTGGTGATGCCATAGACCCAGATTTTGTACGAAGCTTTAAATATTCCGGACTTTCCCTTCTTGTCAGCGAAAAGCTTATAACCAGCGCTCAGGCAATTATAATGAGCATCTCTGCTCCTGAATTATTCAGGACTGACCATAAGAAAAAGCAACAGATCGACAATTGTAGAACATTTCTTGAACAATTGCCCACCAACGACCCGCAGATTGCAGAACTTCTTATTAAATACTGGAGTAACGGAGAAATTTCCTTCAAAGAGGCTTCAGAACTTATTTCTTTGATTCTCAAAAGAAATGAATTATTCGAAAAGCTGAAACCTTTTCTGGGGAAACTTGGCGAAACAGACCTCACATCGTTTCAGGGTCTTATTAAGCAATCAGCGAGATTAAACCAGCAATTTTTCCGCACCTTCCTCCTGCCGACTGAAATAGAAAAACGAATTGCAGCATATTTCAGAAAGCCTGAAATAATCAAACTCGACAATGATGGTAGCATTTTTGAAGACATGCAGCTTATTTATAAATTGTCTGAATCATCTTCTGAACTGCTGAAAAAGTCTAATTCAGCCCCCGGCTCATGGAAAGATGTCGAAAGAATATTGCTGGAATCAGGTGTAACAAAGTCAGGTTCAATTACTTTTTCAAACATTCTAACTGTATCAGTTCTGGTCAGAGAAATCATAAAATACTCAGAAGAAAGAAATCGGCTTTTTCAAAAGATGATTCCCATGACCATTTTCCTGCTCATTTTGTTTATTTCACCACTCTTTTCAGAAATCTTTATTATTTACATATATTTTTCTGTTACAATTTCATTAATTCTGATATTCTTTATCTTAAGAATCTTGGTTCAAATACGAAAGAAATTTCAACAGAAACGGGATCTGATTTCTACCTTTCTGGGCAAATAAATGCAGTATTGAATTACAAGCTGAAAAACCCTTCGAATGCTCAAGGACACAAAAATGAAACTGGAAAATGATGAAAAACTTGTATTATCACAGAGAATGGAAGCTCAGGGAAGACTTGCTGCCGGAATTGCTCATGAAATTAACACTCCAATGCAATATGTCGGTGACAACACAAGATTTTTAGGTGATTCCTTCAAAAGCTTTCTCGACCTTGTCAGCTTCTACAGAAGCACTTTAAAGAGTCTGCGTGAATCCGGCTATATTTCGAACGAACTTGATTCAGAAATTTCAAGGCGTGAAAACAAAGCAGATTTGAGTTTTCTGTCTGAAGAAATTCCCAAAGCGATTATTCAGACTCTCGAAGGCGTAGAACGTGTCTCAAAAATCGTTCTGGCAATGAAAGAATTCGGACACCCGAGCCTGAGAGAAAAAGCCTTCAGAGACATAAATCGAGGCATAACCAATACTCTGACAATTTCAAGAAATGAATGGAAATATTCTGCTGATATTAAACTTGATCTTGATCAAAACCTTCCAGAAGTATTCTGTTCTATAGATGAGTTGAATCAGGTTTTCCTCAATATGATTGTTAATTCCGCACACGCAATTGACGACAAAATTAAAGCTGGAATCTTTGAGAAAGGCCTGATAACAATAAAGACCCAGCAACTGGGCAAATACGTGGAAATATTGATTTCAGACAACGGCAGCGGCATTTCAAAAGATAATCTAAAAAAAATATTTGACCCGTTCTTTACTACCAAAGAAGTTGGCAAGGGAACAGGTCAGGGTCTTGCAATTGCTCATGATGTTATTGTGAATAAGCACGGTGGAACACTTGATGTTGAATCGGAACTCGATAGAATAACAATATTTACAATAAAAATACCTGTTGATCCTTCGCAAGTATAAGTATGAACCAGCACCATTCTCGCAAGCTTAATAGAAAAGAATCACGCAGAGACGCGGGGGTACTGAGTGAGAGGAACGCAGATAAATGCATTTCTTATAGAAAGTATTTCCCAATTAATTCGTGGGTCAGTTCGGGCTTGGCAAATCAAGCCCCTAACAGAAACTGAATAAGCAAATTCTGTAGAATTCGTGTAGTACGGGAATTTGGTTAATCACTGAAAGATTTTCTAACAATGGATGGCACAAACTACTTAACAGCAGGTAGTGACCCAGGCGAACATAGCATAACCAGCGCTCAGCGTAGAATGCTAAGCACTCAACCGCATGGCGTGAGACCAGCGAACAAAGTATTGCCAGCGCTCAGCGGAGGGCGCAAAGCGCCCGACCGCAGGGAGTGAGACGGTCGAACTTGTTCGACCGTCGAGAGGGGGCGCGTGCCCCCTCTAAAAAAAGGAGCTAATATGAAAGCATCAATTTTATTTGTAGATGACGAACCCAATGTAATTCAAGGTCTGCAGAGGATGCTGCGTGACTATCGTGACGAATGGGACATGTATTTTGCCGGAAGTGGCGAAGAAGCATTGAAATTGATGCAGCAGAAGTCCATTGATGTTATTGTCAGTGATTTGAGAATGCCAGAAATGAACGGCTCTCAACTGCTTGAAAAAGTTCAGATTCACTATCCGCACACTGTTCGAATTGTACTTTCCGGGGAATCTGACTCTGAATATATCCTTCCATCGGCAAGATGTGCACATCAGTTTTTCGCAAAACCCTGCGACCCGAAGGTTCTTAAAAAAGCTTTAACTCGCTCAATTGAGCTCAGAAATCTTCTGAAAAATCCGGCATTTCTGAAAGTAATCAGCGGAATTCCCTTCATGCCAAGTATTCCTCGTGTTTATAATGAACTTCTTTCAGCACTTGAATCAGAAGATTCATCCGCAAAAGCAATTGGGGACATTATCGCTAAAGATGTAACCATGACTGCCAGGGTCTTGCAGCTTGTAAATTCAGCTTTTTTCGGACTTCCGAGAAGAGTTACAACACCACAGGAAGCAGTACTTCTTCTGGGAGTTAACATAATTAAATCACTCGTATTGTATGTAAAGCTGTTTTTCACCGCACCTGATGTTCCAATACCCGGAATGTCTCTTGATGACCTGTGGGAACACAGTTCAAAAGTTGGAGCACTTGCAAAGAGTATTATTTATGAACATGGTGGCGACAAAACAATGATGGAAAATGCTGTAATCGCAGGAATGATGCATGATGCCGGAAAACTTCTGCTGATGGACATTTCCAGCTATATGACAAAAGTCAGAATATCAATGCGCGAGGGAAAGACTTTTTCCCAGGCTGAATACGAAGAGTTTTCAACATCACACGCTGAAATCGGCGCATATCTCCTCGGAATTTGGGGACTGCCGGAAGAAATTGTTGAAACAGTCGCTCTTCATCATAAACCAACAATGCTTCCATCAAGCGGTTTTTCGCTTCTGACTGCTGTACATGTTGCTGATGCATACCTTATTGCCGCAGGAAAATCAAAACCACTTTACGACGAGGAATATCTTAAAACCATTGGAGTAATGAAAGATATTCCAGCTTGGGAAAAACTGGCAGAAAAACTTGAGTAATTTTTCTGCCATAATCTTACGGTTTTTTAAAAAAAATGTTATGATTAATAACAGTTCTTTTCGACATCTTTTTCCGAGCTTATGCAGAAAGAATGCTTGTAAATAACATCAAACTGTATGAATTGATAGTAAAACGTTAATTATACCCGGAGGAAATGGTATGAAAATATTCCATAGAAAAATTTTAGTCTTATTCTGTCTGATAGCGCTGAATGCATCGTATCTTAATGCCCGTCAGCCCGTTACTTCCCTGTCCGATGACTCACAGGCTCTTGACGAAGGCTCCCTTCAGTTTGTTTCTCCTCTCGTAGAAAATAAGGGAAATTTTCTGACGAACTTCGCAGCCAAACTTTTGAATCTTCCGAAAATTGTACAAATCAAAGAATTGGGGTTCCTTTTCCACGCACTTTCTGTTGAGGCATTTCAGGCGGTACCAAGTGATAAGAATGGCATGCATGTTAAAACCGTTCTTCCTTATTTCAAAAACAGCAAGGAAATTGAAGATGTTCTGAAACTTCGCAGAACAAGCCGCAAAATTAAAGCTGATATCGTAAATGCCATTGTATCTCAGCTTACCAGCGAACAAATTTCAGATGAAAATAAAAAAGCTCTTCAGAATTTCTATAATCATCAAGTCGGAGTGCCATTGCTCTGTATTGACAGATCACCGCTTCCTAAAATTCTTCCTGAACCCGGACCGGCAATGATTCCAATGGGAGTTGAACTCCTTGATGCAAAAAAGAATTCACGCATCTGCCTTGATACTCTTGGAATACTTGTACTTGATATTCCCGGCTTTTTTTCTGTTGCAGAAGCAGTTAAGAACGATACGCTTGATCTGGTGCTCTGTCACGAAGCAGCTCACGCGATAATGTATGATCAATACGGAAAAGATTTCGCCAAAATTAAGCGCATTTCAAGCCACGGACATGATGCTCCGCTTATAACCGATACTGGCCTCGCCTTCGTTGAAGGCTGGGCAGAAGCATTTGAAGCCGTTTATGGTCCCAATAATCCAAAGTTCGATGAAAAAGACAGAAAAAAATATAACATTTCCGAATTCCTCTTTGCACGACAGAATCCAATCAGAAGAGACAAATACGTTTGGGCTAAGATTCACGGAAACAAAACAGGCGAGCTGAAAAGCGGTCTGCAGCTCCTATCAACAGAAGGAGTCATTGCCGGATTTTTCTATGACATTCTTACCAGCAGATCAATCAACGCTCCTTTCGAAAAATGCGTTAATGCAATGGGAATGGACAGCCCCATGACATTCAGAGATTTTGTAAATTCATACGTAAAACTTTTTCCTGATGACAAAAAAGTTGTATTCAGAATTATTCTTGAAAATTCAAAATACGCCACTATGAGCAATGAAGCTGCAAAACTGTTCGAAAAAGCATATCAGGCAAAATTAGAATTCCTGACAAAAAAAGCTCCCAAAGATGTATTTCTCCAAGCCGATAAAGCATATAAAGCAAAAAAGGAAGAGCTATTCAACAAAGCATGCTCAGGTGAAGATATTTTTGCAGCAGTTGGTCCGGAAATGTGGTTCTCTGGAACCGTTACATTCCAGGAAAAATCCAGTTGGTTTGATTTCAAGAAGTTTATTGCCAAGAAACTTGGAAAAGATCCTGACGTCTGGAATTTCAACCTCGACCTTAACGTTGTTACCGAAAATATGCTTGCTGCAATCGGATTTGAAAAAACAGATGCCGAAAAAGTTATTGCAGCAAGAAAAGTAACAGGCTTTTTCACAGGAGATCCGCTGAAAGTATTGAAAGACATCCTGGGTGAACAGAAATTTGAAGCTGTGAAGACCAAATCCCAGCTTAAACCCTATCAGCCGCCAGTTGAAAAAACCCCTGAATCAACAGCAGCAATCTTATGTCACGAAGACTTTGACCGCATCTCTCCAAACATGTAAACTCTGATTTTTTATCCGCAATAGTAAAAACTCCGCTCAGTGGCAGGCAAACAAAAGCCTGCAATTAAGCGGAGTTTTTTTTCACTTTCATTCTTTTTCTCGTCGGGTTTATATTGTTGATCTCATTGCGAAACAACCCTTTGCATTAAAATTATGTGGTCTAACAAACTCAAGCCTAGTATTTTGGCTACTTCTTTCAACTGTTTTGTCATTTGAATAGTTTCTGTGTTAGACTTTTTCCATAAACAATATGTGAAATGTTTGTAATAGGCGCTTCCACCCACCCCTTAGGAAGTCCCTCACTCATACTTCACCTCGGAGATCTACGTGAGAGCTATCAATCTCATCCAATTCCGCCTCAATCTCCTCAACCGTTGGCAGGGAGGACTTCAGTTCATCAGGCAGTGCGCTGATAATTTGATATTCGCTGACACCTATTGGCTTGTTCACACCCTTTAAAGAGTATTCCACTACAGTTTTCTTTTTTGATTTACAGATAAGGATTCCCACTGTCGGGTTGTCGGATTCAGTTTTCATCATTCCATCAACTGCTGAAACATAAAAGTTCAGCTTGCCTGCGAATTCAGGTTTGAACGGAACAGCTTTAAGCTCCACAACAACATAACAATGCAGTTTTACATGATAAAAAAGCAGATCAATATAAAAATCATCGCCATCGACACAAAGCTTGTACTGGCGGCCGAGAAAGGAAAAACCCGCACCTAGCTCCAGAAGAAATCTCGTCACCTGACCTACCAGTGCATCCTCAAGTTCCTTTTCATCATGCTTTTCCCGAATAGTAAGAAAATCAAAAATATATGGATCTTTCAGAGTCTGGTGCGCAAGGTCAGATTGCGGCACAGGTAGAGATGCTGAAAAATTCGTGAGTGCTTTTCCCTCTCTCCCAAAAAGACAACCTTCTATTTGATGGGTTAAAACAGCCCGGGACCAGTTGTTGTCTATAGTTTTTTGCGCATAAAACAGAGCTTCTTCATGGCTTTTACTTTTGCTCACAATTACAAGATTGTGCCCCCAGGGAATTTGCAAAACAAGTTTTTTCGCATTCTTTAATTGGTCAACAAGCTGTTGGCTTTTTGGATTTTCTTTTGTCCAGAAAAGATACCATTGGCGCATATATTTCAGGTTGCTGAGGGAAAACCCCTTCATATCGGGAAACTCATTCTGCAAATCTTTACTCATTTGAGTTAAAAGCCCATCCCCCCATTGTGTACTAACCTGTTTCTCAAGAATTTTCTCAGCCAGCTCCCAATACAATTCAATCAATTCACGGTTGACTGAAACTACCGCTTTAATTTGAGCCGATTTGATACGGGTTTTCAGTTCGTGAAGAAATTCGGAGTAGTCTTTATCCTTCTTTAATAGGCTCATTCAACCTCCTCCTCTTCAATCTCATCCAGAATCAACTGAAGTTCATCAACACAAGCACCCAGTTCTGTAATGGCATCAGCCACCAGAAGCTGCGGTTCGGGCAAAGAATTCGGGTCCTCCAGATTTTCATCTTTCAACCAGCTTATACCAAGGTTAAAATCCCTGTCTTTAATCTGTGAATAAGTAAACTTCCTGAAACGGCCATCCTCACCAAGATCTTTCCGTTTGGATTGCCCGTTGGGGTCGTCACCATAACACTTTTCAAAATCCTCAAACATGGGAAGGGCTAAGGTACGGTCTTTCTTGGTCACACCTGGAATATTTGTTCGGCAATCATATATCCAGATATTTTCGGTCTTCAGCCCTTTTTGAAAAAATATGACATTCGCTTTTACACCATGACTGTAAGGGGTAAAAGTTCCGTTTGGCAGTCTCAAAATAGTATGAACATCGCAATCTTCCATCAGGTATTTTATCACATCACCTGCTGCATCAACAAAAAGTGCATAATCCGCCGGGCCTGTTTCTGTAGGAAATTCTTCAACAGCGTGGGCAGTTAAGACTTTATAGTCACTTACTTTATCATTGTGTATGATAATCCAGTTGAGAAGAGGTGATTTCAGCTTCTCATCAATACGGTTTTTTCTAGTCTTTTCTTCTGATTCCTTCATAATAGCTATTTCCTTTTCAACCCATTGACGCCGCACACGCATAACAGACATTTTTCTTACACGTTGTCATCATAATACTGAAATAATTTCAGGAACTTGTCTTTTTCTGCTGGAATGTGGTGTCTTGCCACTCTTCGTACAATATCAGACGGTGCATTGAGCTTTTTCAGCAGCCTTGCGCCAAGTATCGGATGAGAGCGATTAGGAATCGGAATAACAACTTTAATAACCCTCGTAAAAATATTCTGTCTTACAATACTTTTCCCGATATCATGAGCTAATGCCAACATGATAAGTTTTTCCCTGATCTCTGCTGTCAGATTTCTGTCTTCAGAAATTGCTTTAAATAGTCTCAACACATGTGCTTTATCTGGCGGAAGCATTTTATCAAAATGAATGAGCCAGCTTTCAGGATATTTTTTCCTGACCTGCTCTAAAATATCCGTATCAATTACTGGAAACAACGTACGAAAGAATTTCCATACCCAGTATATAATCCGCTCAGCCTTTACCTTTAAAAGTTCAATACTTGTACAAGTCATACTTTCCCCTGAAATCCCATCAATGAATCAATAAACTTTCGAAAAAGAACAGTTGCACCAGATTTTCAGACACTGTATGAAAATAGCCACCCGGTAATGTGTAAATACTTGATCAGTTGTCATCTCGAGCGAAGTAAGAAATCTCCTAAGGGTAGGCCGATTTCTCCCTTCGGTCGAAATGACAGCAAAATAGTTTCCGAATTTTCCCGTCTCTTTTATACAACACTAATCAATGTTAAATCAAACAGGAACTTTCTATTTGACGGATTATATCTTTTTAACTATCATTAGATATCGGAAATTTGCATTGAGCTTCTAAAGTAAAAGAGGTGAAAATATGATAAATAGTAAATTTGATGCCGTTTTAAAAAATCAGAAATGCATGTTTTGTTCATTGATTATTATTTTCTCACTGCTCCTTCCCGAGCTTTACGCGTGGGGACCGATTGCTCACATGAAAATCAATTATATTGCCTTTGACAGAGCAGCAGCCAATATGAAAAACTCTTTTGTCATTCCACAGGCAATGAAAGATAATTTTGTCGGAGGAGGTCCTGCACCAGATATTCGTCAAACCATGACGAATCCATTTCTTGAGTTGTTCCACAACGATATCCCCGCAGTTCTTGAAATGATAAAGATTGCTCGTCAAAATCAGGAATATGGAACTGAAGACGTTGCTGAGGCACTTGGCTGGGCAGGACATTTGTTTGCAGAACTTTATTCCGCACATACTCCCAGGGGTTATCCTGCTACAAAAAAGACTTTTCGTTTTAATGATCTGGGTGCAAATCACCTGATAACAGAATTCTGTGTCGATCTTATTACTTACTGGGAAATGCGCAAAGAGTTCAAGTCACAGCGTCTTTTTGTTCCAGAAAAGCTTCTGGAATCGGCAATGAGTTCAAAAAAGGCTTTGTACAAAAACACATTTCCTCTTTCGGCTTCGCAGATTCGCAATCAAACCAGCAATTTTATCCCAACAGTCATTGGAATAAGAATTATTGCCGAATATCTTATCAGTGAAAGACCGGAAATGATTAAACAAATGGATGAATTTTTCTCTGATCGAAATCGTGCTTTTTCTGAAAGCATCGAAGACGTGACATTAATGCTTGAATCTTATGGAAGAAAAGGCCTTTCGAAGGAATTGTCAGGCTCTGCCGATGAGAATATTAAATATGATAAGCCATCCGGAACACTTGCTGCCAGAGCTAAAACCTTTGTACTGAACCGTATTTCGCGAGCTCTTGATTCGGAATTATTTAACAGTTTCATTAACACTTCAGGACGTATTTCTATGAAAGGCACTTTATCAACGCAAACTCTCAGAGAACATTTCAAAAAAATTGTTCAGCGTTTTGCAAATTCCAAAGCCCAAACCAATACTCCAAAAGAAATACTCGTCAGAAGGTTTATGGAAGGCCTGCTTCTACACAAGGATTTATCATTCATACAGGTTCTTTCCTTTGCAGAAGAAGGAGTTTCACCGACAAAGTAGTTTAGAGGGCACACAGTGCCCGACAGCGGGGAGTGAGACGGTCGAACTTGTTCGATCGGCGAGAGTGGGCGCGTGCCCCCTCTAAATAAAAGGAGACAATATGGCACTTGTATATGTGTTTATGGCAAACGGCTTCGAAGAAATGGAAACAGTAATTACTGTCGATATTCTCAGAAGAGCACACATTGAAGTAAAAACTGTGTCGATTCTGGACAATTATTTGCAGGTCATGGGCTCTCGCGGAATACCAATCGTTCCAGATCTCTCAATTTCTGAACTGAACCTGAACGAATGCGATATGATTGTTTTACCTGGTGGCATTGAAGGTACCAGAAATCTCGGCGCTTCGGAAATTGTTATCAATGCTGTTAAAACCATGTACGAAGCAAAAAAATACGTTGCTGCAATCTGCGCCGCTCCAAGTGTTCTTGTAAAGGCAGGTATCATGAAAGACCGCATGGCAACATGTCATCCGGCAGCTCAGGAATACATGAAAGGAACAAAATTTTCAAAACACCGCGTCGTTGTTGATGAAAATATTGTCACTTCAAGAGCTGCAGGAACAACATTTGAATTTGCCTTCAAACTAGTTGGTTTGCTTACTTCAGCAGAAAGAATTAAAGAAGTAAACAAAGGCGTACTTGCAATTCTTCCTGAAGAACTTCCAGAATTGATGAGTTAAAAAAACATGTTTTATTTTCCGAATCTATTTAGATACCTTTTCTATGCAACTATTCTACTGCTGGTATTTGTCGGCTGGAAATACTCTGCGGAGCTGAAACCTTATATTATTTATGCTTATGATCAGGCTTATGCTGTATGTATAACCATGTACAAATATTTTGCACATAGTCCGGGCGTTTCTTCACGACCATAGAAAAATAAATTAAAAATCTTCTTGCTTTTTGAACGAATCTGAATACTTTATTTTTCCTGTAGGGGATATGAATTTATATTCTTTACACAAAAAAAAATAGGAGTTCAAAAAGTGAAAAAATCTATTATTCTGGTCTTGATGCTGTTGTTTCTGTGCGCTGCAAGTGCAAATGCGTGGGAACGCCACCTGTATCCGGTAAACAAAAAATCAAGCGTTCTTGAGATCTATGGGTGGAGCAATGAGCTCTACGGTGACATATCCGCCCAGGGACTGAATCTTAATCTGGAAAGAGAAGCCAATTTCGACACAACTATCAAATTCGGTGCCAGATTCATGTATCCAATTACTAATTCAACAAACCTTTCTCTTGCTTTCAACTATTTATATGACGAAGCAACAGTAAATAAAACATTCACTTTCAATGGCAAAAATTATAACACTGGTACAAGGAATGTTGACCTTGCCAATAGTATGTTTGATTTTATGGGTTCACGAGTTCTGACAAGAGATTCGAGCGGATGGCTTGATTTCTGCTATGGTATTAAAGTAATAAATTCAGAACTGAATGTCAGTGATAAAGTCAGAAGCGACCGCTGGAATGTGACCTTCCCATTCCCATACCTCGGACTCGCAGGTGGCACAAAGATTACTGACCGCCTTTTACTTGACGGACATTTTAAATTCATTTCTCTGAACTATGGTGATTCCGATTTGAATTCACACGACTTTGACATGTCGATGAGTTATAAACTTAATCCGTATACCCATGATACCGAATGGATGGCAATGCTTGGTTACAGAAATTTCCACATTAAAGGCGATAATGAAGACGATAGCGTAAAATTGTACTATCGTGGCCCGACTTTTGGAATAGTTGGAAGATTTTAAAAAAATCAGTATAAATTGCACCCCCGCTGAAAGACTCGGCGGGGGTTGTTTCATAATTTATATAAATCAACACCATTCAAGGATCATCATTTAAAGGGCCTTTTGTCTCTCTCTGGCCGAAATAAGGTACATTTGATCACCATTCTTTACTGAAGTGGCTTTTAATGGTATTTTGAAAGAGAAGTAGAAAATACCAGTTAAAAGGAGCCAAGAATGGCAGCTTCAAAGCGTGTCTTTTTGTTCTGTTTTATTGCACTTTTCTGTTCTACCCTTCTTCAAGGGGCTACTTTAGTTGAATTTGCAAAAATGGCGCTTGAATCTCATCGCGCAGACAGAAATGACTTTGATTGCCCTGAAGATTGGAGTGTGTTATCCACTCACCTTAAGTTACGTGACGGATTCATGGCAGTTGCGTTTCAGTGCAACAGAACTTCTGAAGTAATAATCTCTTTTTCGGGAACTCACTTCACTGACCCGGAAGACCTTCTGGCAGACCTTGGAATTGTTAAATCAGACATAGAATCTCTCAAAGAAGCAATTGAGGTTCTGATGAAACCCGGAGCTAATCCACAGAATCCTGATTATCAAAAAGCAAAACAGACAATTGCCAAAACAAAATCAAGCATGATAGATTCCCCTGATCAGAAAGTAACTGATCAGATTATTGAAGCGAGGGAATTTTATCAGAAAGTTCTCACACTTCTTGAGTCAAAAAAAAGATTTGATATTCTTCACAAAGACATTGATGATAATGCATCTAATGATAAGCAAAAAGTAAAAATTTCAGTCTGTGGCCATTCACTTGGCGGATTTCTTGCACAAATTATTGCTTACGAAAACAAACTCCCCTGCCACACTTTCAACTCGCCGGGTGCGGCTGGAATATTTAAAAAAGAGCTTTCATCTCAACTCATCGTAAATCACATCAGAATGTTTGATTTAACGGGTTATTATGGAAAACACATCGGAAGTGTTCTTGTTTATCCCGAGGTTAACAGAACTATGACAAATTTCTATATGCCTTTTTTTATCAGAAACCATGTGATGGGCGGATTCTACGAAGACCTTCAAAACGGAATGCTCCCAATGCCTGAGTAAAAAAATGGCGGTACATAACGAACTCCCTGTTTGCATGATTTTTCCATGACACACAGGGAGTTCGTTTAAATCTTATTAATAGCCAACTTCAATTACTCTTCTGGAATATCCCACTCATCAGCGTTTTCGACAGCTTTTGTTTCGCTGTTACTTTCAGAAGTTTTTACATCTGCTTTTTCGCTGTCAGAAGCATTTCCATTGCTGCTGCAATCAGCACAGGATTTATCTGCTCCGGCTGTCATAAGGTTTTTCAAATTAGCTTTTTCGTTCTGCATCTTAAGAATTTTTTCTTTCACTTTTGGAAAACACTCTTCGACAATCGCTTTTTCTGAATCAGATAACAACAACCACTTTGCCGAGATGTCCAGGAACGCTGCTTTTTTCTCTTCTACTCCCAGATTTTTTCCGGAACTTCTCAAATTCTTCATTGAATCGGCAAAAGCCGCTGCTGCCGGACTGCTTTCTCTTAAAGCAGCAATTTTCTTTCGTTTTTCCATGTGCTGTCCAGGCTGCCTGTCAGCATTTTTTCCTGTTTTTAAGCGTTCTTTAAATGCCTTAAGCCTTTCCTTTTTGTCAGCCCGACCAACTTTTTCTGTTTCCGCAGATAAAGTAAAACAGAATTGAACCAGGACAACCAGTGAAATAGCCACTTTGAATAATTTATTTCTCATAATTTTCCACCTCCGATACGCAAATTATAACATATACAACTTCAAACAACGCACACAAAATACAAAAAATCATAACTAAAGACACTGTGCAACGTTGCTGAAGAAAAGATATATCTCACGCAGCCTTCTCGCACGGCAATCAGGGGTTTCTTACCACGCGAAAGCCTGGGCCCATCATGGTATCTGGGGTGTCGTTGCTTCGTGATGCAGAAGTATATGGAAGCGAAGAATAATCTCCACCTCTTATAACACGGAATTTTCCATCCAGAGGGCCTATCGGATCAGTTGTATCATCTGGCGAATAGGAAGAAAGATAATAATCCTCGCACCATTCTGCTATATTTCCCAGCATATCGTATAAGCCCCAGGCATTTGGCTGAAGAGTGCCAACCGGATGAGTTGATCTGGTCGGTCTTCCGCTGTTGTAATGACACCATGCAAAACCATCTCTGTAAGTATCGCCCCAGTAAAATTCAGTTTCAGTGCCTGCACGAGCTGAATATTCCCATTCAGCTTCCGTGGGAAGTCGATATACAAGATTTTCTCTTTCAGATAAAATTCTGCAAAACTCTTTAGCCTTATCCCAGGTAATGAAAAGCACAGGATTGTCAGGCGGCATCGGAACCCTTGTCTTTTCGCCAGTTACATCAGAATATTGTTTAACAGTAACCTCGTGAATACCAATATAAAAAGGCTTTGTAATAGTAACAGACCTGACAGGCCTTTCATCAGGTCGCCCCTTTAATGAACCCATGGTGAAAGTCCCGGCAGGAATCAATCTCAAGCTCATACCAAAATTATTTGTAATGATTCCGCCGGCACTACTCACCCCTGTAGGAGGCGTTTTCCTTTCCGAAAATAAGCGATTGATCTGATTAAAAAATACCAGATAAAATGTCAGCACCATTCCTGCCAATACAGAACCAAGTGTTAACGTATATTTTGAGGTAATAAAATGTTCGAAGTGCATTGCCAATATTTCAAAAGAAAAACGTGCTATTTTTAAATGACTCTTTTCAACAGGCTTATTTGCGGAAATCATGAATGCACATACAGGGCAGGGAAAAGAATCATCCTTGCATACGGCCACTTCAACTGTCTCTTCACAGTTTGGACAAACAACCGTTACTTTTATCTTGTCATCACTCATCCGTTTCCCTTCCTCTGATGTATTACTTATTTGCTGATGCCGAAAACAATATCAAAGAAGTTTCTGGCGGGAAAGTTTATTAATGCAGAGCATCGAAGATCTGATGCTCAACTCTTTCGGCAAGCGCTTCACTTTTCAAATACTCTGAAAAAATGCAGAGATATTCCGACAACTTTTCTGACGAAATCAGTCTGCATGAAGAATATATTACAACAAGAATATTTCTGGTGTCTTCAAAAACCTTTGTTTCCTGCGAATCTTTCACCGGACTTCCAACCGGCAAATGGTTTCCGGAATTTCTGGCAAGTACAAGAAGGTTTTTCAGGCTTAAAACCTGACCTTCTTTGTTGAAAACATATTCTTCAGCCTCTGTACCAGTTCTCAGAATAATATCTTCAGTATCCTTAGCCCGGTCTATGACGCTTATTGGAAGGAATGAGAGCATTGATACGTGATTGTTTATATCAACAACATTATTGATCGGTTTAAATTCCCCTCTGGCCTGTAAATCTTTTGCAAGGAATTCTGACGCAGGTCTGTTCCGTCCGGAGGGATGAAAACCATAAGTTTTTAAAAGGCTTCTGATGCCTTTCTGAATTGCATCTGGATAAACCCATCCCGGCTGAAGAATATGCGCGATGTCTGATTTAATTTTAGAAAGATATTTTTCGCTGGATTGCCGTATTTTTACCCCATCAGCTTCAAGAACACCGATCTGAAGAGGTCCTGGTGGAAGAGAAAAAGTTATTTTGGTTTTCATTTGTTTTGTTCCTGATTAAAATTTTTCGAGAAAGCCAAATGGCTGAATAAATAGCGGAACTTCATCTTCCTTCAAAGATAAAGCAGTTTTAAGTACATCCGGAGTGAATCCAAAAACTATACATGCTCCCATTTTCATCGAAGCTACGGCCAGATATACATTCTGAGCCATACAACCCGAGGTAACATAAGCCATCTTCAACTTATCATCTTTTGGAGTATCGTGTTTGTATTCATTCAATTCAGCGACATAAACAATAATAGCTGATGTTGAAGCAATCCAGGGCTGTGGGCTCACTTTTTCAATTATCATTTCATCGGAAACATGTACAAGGGCGCTTGCCGAGGCTTCATAGCGATAATTTCCCTCACGAGAAAGATAGTACATCTTAATAAAATTGAAACCACGCGGAACGGGAGAAGTTCTCTTTCCATTTTCGCGATTTATTCCAGCAGCTGCCCAGAATATTTTTGTCAGCTCATCAGTACCTATTTTCTTTTCAGAAAATGCTCTGCTGCTTTTTCTTGCATACAGCGCACTGCCAAGATCTGAGCCCCAGTTGTCAGATGGTTTTACCAGGGAAATATCTTTTGTCTGAGAAAAAGCCATACCATCGGCTGCAAAAAGAAATAAAGCAACAAACAATGCTGCCGAAAACAATGAGAAAAAAGCGCGGCTATTACCTTGTAAACGATATGACATATATTTTCCTCCAAATTATTATTATTTTATCATTTTATATCAACGCTCATTGAAAAGTTCCTGTTTTCTCCCTCTCCCCGCAGTCAGCGTGTGAGATGCTTGGGGTGATGGTTCCCAGTTGGTTTACACATCACCCACATATCTCATAATTATCGAAAGATCTTTAAGATGAGGGAAAACTGAAAAAAGTTTTTTTTCCGCCTCAATTGCGTATGATCGCGCATTAAAAAGCTTAATGTCAGGAGAAAACACTAGTTCAATTTCAGCAGCAAAGTCTTTCCCATAGCCTCTGGTTCTTATTCGTCCGGGGAAAAATTTTTCTGAATATTCCAGCAGGAAATCTCTGATTCTTTGCGGCGTATCCGAGTCTGGCGATTCGTCGGTCATTTGTGAAAGAGCCGGATAGATAATGTCCCAGGCGCTTTTCAATATTATCACCGATACGAATATCGCTCCAATGTGGTCGATAAAGTTGTACGAGAGCGAGACCACTGATAAGCCGACAGAAAGAAGAACTGGTATTGAGGCCAGGGAATCTGCATTATAATGTTGTGCCTTGGCTGCAAGCGCCATGGAATCTATTTCTCTTGCAATCTTCATTGTCCAGCGGTAAAGAAATCTCTGCCCGATTATTGCGGCTGCTATTGCCGCAAGTGTAAAAATCGGCGGAGAAACAAGGTGAATCTCATTAAAAGTAAAAATTGAATTCCATGCTATTCCGAAAGCCATCGGAAGCATCATTAAGCCGATGAAAAGACTTACAGCTGTTTCTATGCGTGCATGGCCGAATGGATGATTTCCGTCTGAAGGCTTTTGCCAATATCTGACAAAAAAAAGCAGAATCACTCCGCCAACAAGGTCATAAAAAGTGTGAACTGCTTCAGCGACCAGACTTTCACTTTCTCCACGCCAGCCAGCATAAAATTGCAGCCCCGAAAGAAAAAGACTGCCAGTCATTCCAACGACCGTTGCCATGGTAATTTTCTTCTCAAATTCTGTCATAATGTTTTGCACCAGTCCAATTTTTTACAACAGTACATAAGAAAACTTTTGCATTCATGACTTATTTCGATATGCACATTTTAAGATTCGTAAAGAGTAAATCCAGAATTCATATACTTTTCACAGGCCAAGTTGTTTTATGTTTAATCTTCACCACCATAATAATTGACATTAAAATCTTGTGAGTATACTATATTATCGTAGATTATGTAAAAATACTTTGCCATTATTATTAAACGCTGCTGCAAAGCAGTTGAAACGAAGAATTGATGATCCTAAACCAGGGCGGGAAAAGAAATGACAGATTATCTTGAACTCCACGCAGCAGGATATTTTTTACTGTATCTGGTTCGACTTTTTCTTAATTCAGGAATAATCAAAGCATTCGCCTGGGTTTCTGCATCGCTTATTCTTCTTACAATTGCCGCCTTTTTATCTTTAATTATCATGCCCAGAATTGTTGAAGACTACGTTAAACTGAAAAACTGGTATATAAATTCCGACTTCTGCAGAATTTTTGATGAAAAAGTAGACACCGGCATAACATTTAAGTTGATTGGACTTCCCTTCGCACTTTTCTTTTCGTTCCTGTTTCTGATCCTTGATCTGATCACGGCAACAGCATATTCCCTGGCAGCAAAACTTGGTTTTCTGTATTGCGTAGGCTGCAATTCATACATGGAATGGAAAGATGAACAAAAAAAATGTCGCTACTGCGGGGAAGAATTTTCCTCTTACCCCGATAAAACCTGTCCGGCGTGTAATTTCAAGCCAAATGCTCTGCGATGCCCATATTGCGGATATGTTGTACTCATAAGCCTTCATGGAAAACATCCATCATCAAGATTCAGACAGGAGAAAAATGATGGATAACAGGCCGGGAGAAAAGCTTTTTTATTACGACAAACATATTTCTGATGTGTTTCTCAGACTACCGGTTCTATTTTTCTGTGTTCTTTTTGCCCTGATCAGCTATCTTTTTCTTTTCAGAACCAATGACGTAATGAATCAGGTTTTCTGGGTCAGAATTCAGGATGAAATTGCTGATCTGGCAGGACGTGAGGTAACGAAACCTGGTACTACAGAGAAATCTGTGTTTACATCAGCCATGCACCTGATGGATAAAGACAATGCTCCCTTGACGGCATTTCCTGACTATGCAGACAAAATATCACCAAACAATTACATAGTACAAATGATCAGATTGAAACTTGGAAGACTGGCATTACTAGTAAAAATAATGGGCTTTATTTCCCTCGCATTGTTTCTTTTCTGTTTCCTGCTGGTTAGAATAATTTATGGTACAGTCGAGAAACGCTGGAAATGGTTCAAATGGCTGTTTGCATTCTTCAATGCTGACATGGTTGGAAGGCAGCCATTTACAACAATAAACACATTTTCACCATTCCAGAAGAAATTATTCGAAGTTGCTTTCTTTGCCTCGAAAGGCAATCCAGACGGCTCTTTTAAATTAGACCTTGACTGGTTCTGCCGTACAATATGGCCCGAAGATGGTCCAAGCGAAAGGCGCAGAGCACAGGTTGCAATTGCATTGACAGAAATGTGTGAAAAATACTTTTTCTTCCAGCCTACAGGAAAAAACACGTCTGGACTTTTTTCCTTCAGTCCCTTTCAGCCACTTGAAGCTTGCTTAACAATGAGATTTCCAACAGATCTTCTCAATAGCGAAAAAGACGTTTATGTAAATGGGAAATTCCGTTTTTCTCCACCGTTATATAAAAAGATACTCAAAGAACGTTATTCAAGAATGCCGAATCCGCTCGCTTACGCGATAGACGACAGGCGTCACCCATTTGCATTCGGAATCTACCATGTTCTCTGGGACAGATATCGCCTGAATCGCCTGAACCCCAACGATGAAGAAAGTCCGGTTGTTTCAATGAATCTCTACGATCTTATTGAGCGGTCCTGTTTTCAGATGACTTCAGAACACGACAGTCAACTTCTTGAAAAGTTTCACAGCGATTTAACCTGCCTCAAGGAATGCGGATTCATAAAATTCTGGGAAATTTCGGAAAATGCTGCAGCAGTAAATCTTCTGTGGTACAAAAACACCGAACCGTTTATTTACGATTCAAAAGAAAACACCTACCACATTAATACCAGAATTTTTAATTCTAAAACATATCATTTCAATCTGACTACAGCTGCTGAACTTGAAAAAGCCAGACCTGTAAAAACCAGATGCGCTTTCCTTGATGAACTGCAGACACCGTGTCCCAGGCCTGCCATGCCGGGAAGTCAGTATTGTCGGAGACACGCTCAGGCATTAGATCAGGAAAGCAAGCGACTCAAATTTGATAAAATCAAATACCTCAATCCGCCTCAGCCATATTCAAAAAATCCCGACACAAAAATACCGCCAGCTCCGCCTGAAAAAGACGACAAGGGTCAGAATATTCCAGAATCAGAAATAGTAGACGTTCTGCCTGTTGAAGAAAACAAAGATAACAAGCCTGCTTCAGAATAAAATTGGATTTTCGGAATCGACAACATTCATTCCAAAATCCTGGAAGTTATTCAGAGCTCTTTCTGCTTCTCCGGTGAAATCAGGACCGCCCGGTATTACAACCGGTGCCATGCAATCGCGAAGAATGTAAAATTTTCCAGCGAGTTCAGGATTTGTCTTTTTTATTTCGGCAACAAGATCATTAATGCTTTCCTTAACACAATGGCTCGAAGCTAATCCCGCGATGAGAACCGCTTCTGAATCAAACAGCGATTTCATCAAACCTGAAGTGTTTACTCTGAAGCGCTCTGACCCATCCCAGCAGGTGTCTGTTTCGGGAGAAAACACTGAATAATGCTCGGTAAGCGGGTTATCACCCTTAATTACCGGACGGAAATCAACTTCTCTTGCAAAGGAATGAAAAAGACACGCTTCTTCAACTGGTCCGGAAAGCCGGTGTCCGTTGCTTCCAAGAAGGCAGTGATAAGGCCAGAGGTAGAGGCTGTATTTCCCTTTTCGCTCGAGTTCTTCACAGTAGAATCTGAACTGATTATTCAACCACCCTGGATCTACTTTCAGCACATCTGCCATTCCGGGATTGGCTCTGTAAATTCCTTTGGCGTAATCGCTGGCTGAAATAACGGTATGAGCTTCCGGATGAGATCCGTCTTCTCTTAGATGCGCAGCCGGAAAAAATATCTGCAATGGAAAATGCGAATCCATGGTACAAGTAATTTTTGTAATTTTATGCAAATATCTGTAAATAAAATTTACAAGCTTTTCCTGTGCCTCCATGGCTCCCTTGCCTGATCGCCCGGCAACGAACAAAGCTCCCTCAGGATAGGTAAAATCATATTGATCATCAATTACAAGAAGATGGATCTTTTTCTTATCCTCAACGGAATTTAGAATATTATTCTTTTTCTTCCATTCTTCGGCATATTTTTGAAGCCTGGAAATATTTCTTACACAATAGTCCGCATTATAAGCCTTTTTTGAATCACATATTTCCGGCAATGGAAGAATATTCATGATTTTTCTCCTGCACCTGATGAAAGCCTGATGGTTCTTTTCGCACCTGTTTCTTCGATAAAAACAAGTTCTTTCTTGCTTTTATAGCCATTTCCCGAAAATTCAACCGGATAATAGCCGGGTCGAAGTTTCTGAATATGAAATGCGCCACTTTTGTTCGTCTGGCAAAGTCTATCGCCAATCTTTATCTTCCCATTTTCAACTGGCTTGCCGTCTTCTGACGAAATAAGCAATCCCTGAAAGCTTGAAAAAAGTGGGTTCAATCTTATTTCAGTGAAATTTTTTGCTTTTTTGCTGTTAAAGTTATGTTTTAATTCAAGGCCACTATAGCCATCTGCAGTTACAAGAAGGTTCAAAAGCTTGTTTCTGGGATTTCCAGTCAGAACGAAATCGCCGGCAGGAGTAACTTTTTCAATTTTGCCATCGGCAAGCATAACCGCGTTCTGAATAGGTTTTCCAGTTACAGCATCAATAATTCTGCCTTTGAGAAATGACTTTGAAGCATTTGATCTGATTTCCATATTTTCAGTCATTTCTGCTTTTTCATTCTTCTCATTCTTTTCAATCTTTTCAATTCTTCCATTTTTTACTTTTTCGATGTTTTTCTCAAAGGATAAATAACTCTTAGATTCTTTTTTAGAATTAGCATTTTCCTTTTTCAGTTGTGCTCGAAGTTTGCTTAAACCCTGAACAGAAGGTATTTCAACATTCATCTTTTCCGGATGTTCAACTTTCTGCAACAGTGGTTTATTGTTGAAAAACAGCATTGTAGCAGTTTTTAAACGCATAATATGGGCTTGTCCACTTACTCCAGACTGCTCTTCTTCACCGGGAATACATGGAATCTGCTTGAGAAGCTTTAACAGGAGTGATTCATTTGCCATTATCCATTCGGGAATAAAGGTTTCTGAACCGACCTTATCAGATGGGCTGACAGAATAATATCTATCAGAAAACCGGGCATTCAGATAAGCGAAAAATCGAACCCAGCTCGCCGAAAGATCTTTGATTGAAACCGATTCGTCCGGACCAATTTCTCCTTCTGACTTTCCGGGAATACCAATGTCTATCATGTTTTTCAGGGCGCCTGAAGGTGATTTAGCGAACCTTTTGTCGAAATAATTATTTCCTGACGCAATTTTTTGAATTGTTTCTTCCATCTCAACTGCAACTTTTTCCCAGGTAAGACTATTCGATGAAGATTCAATTTCTTTGGAACGAAATCCGGAAAAAACAGAAAAAATTAAAAGAATGACAGCCATTTTGTAAACGCCATTCAAGATTTTTTCAGCGCCAGAGACTTTCGATTTCCCTTTAATCAGAGTTTCATTCAGTGCTTTCGGGACTCGGGAAAACTGAAATTTCAAAGAGGAATTTTTATGGGAAAAATTCTCATCGTGCATAAGTTTGCTGTCCCTTGAAACATGTTTTTGAGAAAAAAGTTTCGCTATTTTGCTTATCAAAGTTTTCATATAAGTTAAAAACTGGCGGATATAATTATTCAGTCCACTAAAATCCCGCAATTTTTTCTTCCTTTTCAGATCACTCCTGAAAGCCATTCAGTTCTTTTTCCTTCGACGTCAGTCAATTATTTTTCACAATTTTGAATAATCAATATTATTATCTATCGAAACAAATCTGCAATTCAATAAGTATTCAATTAAAATTCTTGGCGAAGCTGACAAATTTGATACTCCTGTAATCCTTTTATGATATTCAGATTCGGAACAACTTGAAAGAAACCTCTCTGCTACTTCGTGTCCGGCAATTTTTTCAAGGGCTTCACGAAAAATCATGCCTTCAATTTTTTCCCCCTTGATAATTTCATCAGCAGGAATCAGCAGAATCGGATGTTTATGGTCAGTGAGGCACCAGAGATCCGATTCCCTGGTCAGAACCATTCCAGCCTGTTGAGCCAGTTTTCCCAAAGCATGCAGTGCAGAATTTTCTCTGCCTCTGTATGTAATTTTTTCTGGCGGAGGTGTTCTGAAGCGTATTTTTATGCCAGCCTGCTTTGACAATTCAAAAAAGATTTCTCTTGTTGAAGCATTCTTAAGGTTGAGAACTATTTCCTCGGAAATTTCCGGTCCTGGTTTGTCAAAAATCTTTAAAGCAGATTCTTTTTCATTATTAGCACTCAAGTGCATCACAGGAGCTGAAATTACCGAATCTGAAGATGCCTGCTCCGGCAAAGTTGGAGCAACAAGGCTGTTGGGCAGTCGTTCAGAAAAATGATCTCCGGAAAATGAGTTATTATTGTTCGCCAGCCTGACATTATTGTGCCTGAAGAGGAATACAATTCCATCGCTCTCTCTAATGACCTTCATACTGCTTTCCGGTTTTACATGAAAAAATACCTTGGTATGAAGAGCAGGTTCTCTGATTTCTGAAAATCTTATAAGCCTGACAGGAGACTTTTGTGATGCCGTCGGTGCAAGATTAACAGCCGAAGTTACTCCTGGGAAGTCAATCTGCCAGAGACATTCCCTGGAAATATATCTTATTAGTGGTTCAATTGGCTCAGAGAGAGAAATTTTAATGCGTGAAAGTTCATCGGAGTTAAATGACTGAATTTCAACTATTCTTTTTTTGTCTTCATCTTCAGCAAATATTATTTTTGATGTGTACAAAGAAAAGATCAGAATGAGAACCAGAATCACGGAAAATTTGCTTCTCATTATTATTCTCCATCAAAATACGAATTCAACAGATATAATGCGTCTAGTCTCGAATTACTTGTAAGAGTAACTTTTTCTTTCTCAGACGCCTTCTTCATTGGCAAATGAGCGAAAAAGGTTTGAAATTCTTTAATTACCTCTTCCCTGGACATTTCACCATATTTAAATTTTGACGGGATCGGAATTTCGCGACTTACAGATTCTTTGAACATTTCAGAAATGTTCTCTGCAATACTCCGCCATTCAAACCAGTTTATTTTATCAAGCGGTCTTGCCAAATTATCTTTACCACCAAGGTTCAGACCAACTTCGATAAGATTCTTCCAGACAGAATAAACCGGATGATTTAAAGAAACATCAAGGAAGGATTTCTGTAATTTTCTTGGCTTCTCATGATTAATCTGGGCGAGAAGAACAGGTCCTTTGCCTTCAAGTACAGGAATTATGCCTGCAGGCAAACCTTCGATTCCGGAAAGATATGCACGAATCTGATTCAGATCTTTTCTGAAAATTGTTTCATTTGGTCCGGGAGTCTTACCAATTGCCTGTTTTGCCAGTTCATCTGCTTCTGTCGGTGTCAGTCCAAGTTTAATTGCAAGCCTGGTCCTGAGATCAGACCACGATGCAAGTTTTTCAGGTACCGATACACTTGACGACATTACTCCTCTTGAAACTTTTTCAACTGGTTTCTGGAATATTACAAACGGACTTGCAACACTGATCATTGCCATCTGCATCAGCCCCAGCACAGGCATTATAAGACTTTTTCCAACCAGACTTGTTAATCTAAGACGTTTTTCTGCAAGATTTACGCTGGATACGCCCAGCTCTTTCTTCAGGCTTACGTGTTTGTGACGGCGCAATCGTTCTTTTTTTGGTGTTGAGGCAGGTTCCGCTTTAATCTCTTCGGGTAAATTTTCTTCCAGAAGAATTTCTTCCTGATGGATTTCTTCCTGAGGAATCTCTTCTAAAAGATTCTCTTCCAAAGGATTCTCTTCAAGAAGCTCAGCAGGAAGATCATTCCCGGGTGATGCGAAATCTACAAAAAAGATATTCCCAACTCGATTAGTTACTTCAGAAACCTTGTGTTTTTGGGGAATTTCAGAATCTTCCTGAATTTCAGTCTCTGAAAGTACTGAATCTGAAAGCTGGCATTTTGAGGAATCTTTCTGCAACAGAAGATCATTCTCAAAGACTGATACATTAACATTTTCAGAAGTCTCTGATTGTTTTTGAGAATTCTTTGAATAATCAGTATTATCAGCAATTTCTTCAGACTTTGCAGAACTTACTTCATTGCTGACTAGCAACAATTCGCTGTTAAACGGATTTTCTTCCGCTTTTTCTGAAGCAGCTCTGGTGAAATTTCTTGCTATTGAGGAAAAAGCATCATCTGGTTTTATGTTCGGCAGAGCTTCTGGTTTAATATCAACAGAATTGATTTTTTTTACACCAGAGGTTGCATCTGTCGAAACTTTTGCTTTGGAATGATGGGTCTTAATTTTTGCTGCTTTTTTTGATTTGACTTTACTGACAAGGTTTTTTTGCAAATCAGACCCGTCAGTTGATACGGACTCTACATTGCCATCAAGTGCAACAGGTACAACTTCTAATCTACCAGCAGGCACAGTATTTTTTGTTGCATCTGATATTGAATTTGCTGCTGCAATTGGTTTTGCATCAGTTCTATCAGCTTCTGCCAGATCAGTTTTGACGCATGCTAAAACATCTGTTTTGGCTGCAGATGAAACAACTTTTGCGTCATCCGACGCAGCTTCTAGATTGCTTTCCAGAAGACTTGTTTTTGAATCACTGTCTTTAATTTTGTTTAATACTTCAGGAACGCTCTGCTTCGACTCGGAAAGCGATGCTTCAGCGATTGTTATTTTTGCTGAAGATTCATTTTCTTCAGACTTTTCTAATTTTTCTGTTTTTGCCAATTCGCTTGATTTCTCTGGCAATTCAGACAAATTTGACGAAGGCAAATCAATATTTTTAGAATTCGTCTGAAGAATTCCACCATCAGATTGCCCTGACTTAGCAACAGAAGACTGTTCCTCGGTACCACGGTATTTCTTTGCGAGAGACTGGAAGATTTCCAGTTTCTGTTCTTCAGTGAAGAAATTTTTTGTTCTTTCTTCTTTGGGTGGTTCTTTGGGTTTACCTGGAAGTGCGTAAATTGCAGCCATAGAAGCAGGTCTTCCACATGAGCCACAGAACTGTGATGATGCGGGACTTGGTTTGCCACACACCGGACAGCGCCATGGCGCAGGGGAGAACTGCCTGCCATCAGGAGTTACACGCCTGAGGCCGCCTTCCCATCTTACACCAGCTAGTTTTTGCCTAAACATATTCATCGTGCTTGTCTATCGGCAAGAAGCGTATTTTCATTAACTCTTTTTTAGAGGGGGCACGCGCCCCCTCTCGACGGTCGAACAAGTTCGACCATCTCACTCCCCGCGGTCGAGCACTTTGTGCTCTCCGGGGCACGCGCCCCCTCTCGACGGTCGAACAAGTTCGACCATCTCACTCCCCGCGGTCGAGCACTTTGTGCTCTCCGGGGCACGCGCCCCCTCTCGACGGTCGAACAAGTTCGACCATCTCACTCCCCGCGGTCGAGCACTTTGTGCTCTCCGGGGCACGCGCCCCCTCTCGACGGTCGAACAAGTTCGACCATCTCACTCCCCGCGGTCGAGCACTTTGTGCTCTCCGGGGCACGCGCCCCCTCTCGACGGTCGAACAAGTTCGACCATCTCACTCCCCGCGGTCGAGCACTTTGTGCTCTCCGGGGCACGCGCCCCCTCTCGACGGTCGAACAAGTTCGACCATCTCACTCCCCGCGGTCGAGCACTTTGTGCTCTCCGGGGCACGCGCCCCCTCTCGACGGTCGAACTTGTTCGACTTCTGATTGATATGATTTTTGGGGAGTTGTAAAAAGTCGAAAATCTAAGATTGACAAACACAGATAAATTTTGTAAAAGATTAGTATTATGCAAAAAAATAACAATTTTTTATGTAACGTTGAAAAGACCAAAGATGTTTTCATAGTCAGAACCACTGGTTACCTGAATGAAACAGGTGGCGATGCGCTGAAGCAGTCCTTTGAAGAAGGTTTTTCGCTCGGATTTCAGAAATTTCTGATTAATTTTTCCGGAACACCTGTCATTAACAGTCTCGGAATTTCAAAAGTCCTCGAGATTGCCGAAATGGTTGTTGAAGACCGAAATGGCAAGCTTGCCTTCTGCGGATTAAACGAATTAACTTCAGGCGTATTTAAAATGGTCGGACTCCTCAAAATGGGCGCAGCATTCGATTCAGAACAGGAAACTCTGAACTTCCTTTCCCACTGAAAACACACAGTTACATCGAACAGACTTCTTCAGGACACTTATCAGATGCATTTATTTGTAAGAAATTGTCCGCTGGTTTTTTGTACACAAATTAAATCACGTTTATAAGTTCTCCTATGCCATATAGCGGCAAATTCAGCGACCAGTCTTCTTTTTTATAATCTGACATTGAAGTTCTTACAGAAATTTCCGGATTAAACTTCCCTTTATATGACCTGAGGCTTTTAGCCTGCAAATTCACTTCTGCTTTAACTTCAACAGGTACAATTTTATCACCTGCATCAACTACGAAATCTACTTCTGCGTGACCCTTATCACTTGTCCAGTAGAAAACCTGCAATCCTTTCATGGTTTTCAGTTGTTGCAATACAAACTGCCGTCAATCAGTGTATTCTGCTTCATGCGCTCCATATAAAGCAATTCTCACAAATTGTCAAACGACTTTTTGATATTCAGGTACACTTTTAGGCAGGCACTTTTTATATAGAAAAGAGAAATTGCTGAAAGCACTGATTCGTTTAAAAACTAAGCACGCAAAATCTTAAATAAGGAGTCAAATTTGCGTGTTAACTTTTGGTTGGGATGTCATCTCGAACGAATGTTAGAGATCTCATAAATGCGAGATTTCTCCCTTCGGTCGAAATGACATTGTTTAATGACCCCTTTATTAAGATTTGCTGTATATCGGATGAAACGGTTACTTCTCATCAGTATTTTAGATAATAATACGGATTTATCTCCTCCAGTGAATAATGCTAATAATGATCAGGTTCTGATAAAAGTGTGATTATAATGCTCAAATTATTACATACTTGTACAAGAGAGCGTTTTGATTACTCGAAAAATTCACTTATGGGAGGTACAATATGTTTTTCACTGTTTTCATTCTGTGCTTATGCATATTTCTAACCGTGGTGAGCAAACCAGAACTGTGGATTTCATCAGCGATTGAATTCTGCCAAAACGTATTAAAAAAGAAATTTTACCGCAGTGAATAACATACTGATACACGCCAACCGGCTCAACGCTGACCAATTGCCAGACTTGCCTGATATGCTGATATAACTTTGTTAGTCCTGAAAAAGCTTCTATCCAACCTGAATAGCCAAGCAATTGTTGCATATAAAAAGCTGTGTATAAAAAGCTTGATAATTTATGCTGCATGTTATAACATCTCAACCGCATGGCAATAAGCGTTTACGATCTTAATAGCGGTAGCTATCATTGAAAATGTTTTTCACACAGGCATGCAACTATTTTTGAAAACGAAAGGTTATAAATGAAAAAACAGAAAGTTGTACTGGCATATTCAGGCGGACTTGATACTTCGGTTATTCTGAAATGGCTTATAGAAAAAGGATTTGAAGTTGTCGCGTTTATTGGCGATGTCGGACAGAAAGATGATTTTCTGAAAGCAAAAGAAAAAGCTCTGAAAATTGGAGCTTCAAAAGTATATATTGAAGATTTGAAACGTGAGTTTGTAACAGATTTTATTTTTCCAGCTTTTAAAGCAAATGCTCTTTACGAAGGAAGATATCTTCTTGGTACCTCAATCGCCCGTCCAGTAATAGCAAAAAGACAGATAGAAATTGCCATCAAAGAAAATGCAGAATATGTTTCACATGGCGCTACAGGAAAAGGCAATGATCAAGTACGTTTTGAACTGGCTTATTATGCATTGAAACCCGACATTAAAGTTCTTGCTCCATGGAAAACAAGGGAATTTCTGGACACATTCAAAGGACGATCTGACATGATTGACTATGCTGAAAAGCATAATATTCCCGTTGGAGTTTCAAAATCGAAACCTTACAGTGAAGACGACAACCTTTTGCATATCAGCCATGAAGCAGGCATTCTGGAAGATCCGTCAGTGGAGTGTGCAGAAGAAATTTATTCGAGGACAATGACTCCAGAAAAAGCCCCCGACAAAGCTTCCAGAATAAATATCACATTCAAGGACGGTATACCTGTCAGAGTTGAAAATCTTGACAACGGTGAATTCAAAACTGACCCGCTTGAACTCTTTCAGTTCCTGAATGAACTCGGCAGTCAGCATGGAATCGGCCGTGTCGATATGGTTGAAAATCGTTTTATCGGAATCAAATCCAGAGGTGTTTACGAAACCCCAGGCGGCACAATTCTTCATGCAGCTCATCTTGATATTGAAGGAATTGCCATGGACCGTGAAGTAATGCGCCTGAGAGATATGCTTACAGCAAAGATTTCTGAGTTGATTTACAATGGTTTCTGGTTCAGCCCTGAAATGGCTTTTCTGATGTCTGCAATTAACAAAAGCCAGGAAGTTATTGATGGAACTGTTACTCTGAAGTTGTACAAGGGCGTTGCTTATCCGGTTGCGAGAGTAAGCGAAAGTTCATTGTATGACAAAGACATTTCATCGATGGATAAAGAAGGCGGATATGATCAGATGGATTCACAGGGCTTCATAAGAGTTAATGCGATAAGACTGATGGCTCACCACAAAATCATGCAGAAAAAAAGCGTTTGATTTTTTCCCGTATCAGCTCAATAATTCGGGGAATTCATGCAAATTTTTCAGACACTGTAGAAAATAGCTGATCGGTAATGTGGAAAGGGAGAGATCTCCGAAAGATTTATCAAGTAGAAAAAACGAGATTTCTCCCTTCGATCGAAATGACATGAATCAAACGAAATGAATCAAGGCATAAAACACATCAAGACAAGGTCACACCCCGATAAAAAAGGTGAAAAAACATGACAGTTAAGAATGCTAACCCGATGTGGGGCGGGCGTTTTACCTCAAGTCCATCTGAAGTAATGCAGAAAATGAATGCATCAATAACCTTTGATCAGCGTCTCGCTTTTCAGGATATCCGTGCTTCACGTGCGCATTGCAATATGCTTGTTGCATGCCAGATAATCAGCCCTTCTGATGGCTCACTGATAATTAAAGGTCTTGATCAGATTGAAGGAGAGATATCTGCGGGCGAATTTCAATTTAAAGAAGTTCTGGAAGATATTCACATGAACATTGAAAATCGCCTTGGACAAATCATAGGCCCCACTGCTGGAAAGCTTCACACCGCAAGGTCAAGAAATGATCAGGTTATAACCGATTTCAGACTCTGGGTACGGGATGCAATTGGCGCAATCAATCTGCACCTTCTTGAATTGCAGAATACACTGGTTTCGACTGCGGAGAAACATTCTGAGACGGTTATGCCTGGCTATACGCACATGCAGTCTGCACAACCGGTTACATTCGGGCATCATCTCATGGCTTACTGTGAGATGATCGAACGTGACCGCTCAAGATTTTCTGATGCAAAAAGAAGAATGAATCAATGTCCGCTTGGGGTTGCCGCATTGGCTGGAACAACCTTTCCCATTGACCGCAATCACACCTCAGATGCTCTCGGATTTGATCGTCCGACAGCCAATTCGCTTGACACAGTTTCTGACCGTGATTTTGCGATTGATTTTCTTGCCGCTGCATCGGTTGCTGCTGTACACCTTTCAAGGTTTGCAGAGGAGCTTGTGCTGTGGAGTTCTCCGCAGTTCAGATTTATTGTCTTGTCAGATGCCTTTACAACCGGAAGTTCAATTATGCCTCAGAAAAAGAACCCTGACGCTGCAGAACTTATTCGCGGAAAGAGCGGAAGGATTATCGGAGATTTGACATCGCTTCTTATTGTTTTGAAGGGCCTTCCACTTGCATACTCAAAAGATCTTCAAGAGGACAAGGAGCCGGTTTTTGATACTTATGACAATCTGATTCTCAGTATTTGTGCCATGAAGGGAATGCTTGAAGACATGAAAGTCAATTCGGAAACCATGCGACAGGCAGCCGGTGCAGGCTTCCCTGAAGCAACCGATCTGGCCGACTGGCTTGTATGTAATCTGGACATTCCCTTCCGCAGTGCGCATTCCATAAGTGCAAAAATTGTTCAGCAAGCAGAAGAACGTGGTTGTACACTGAAAGAACTTGATCTGAAAACGATGCAATCTGTTGAGCCCCGAATTCATAATGGAATTTTCGATATTCTCTCTGTTGATTCATGCGTTAGTAGACGAAACAGCTATGGCGGCACATCTCCGGAAAGTGTAAAAGAACAGATTCGTCAGTTCCGCATAAACAATCACTGAAAACGAAAATCTTAAGTAAGTGAACGTTGCCAGCTATATAAAGAGGCATAGAAACCCAACCCTCTCAAACGCAGACGGCGGGTAGAGGGTGAAAATAGGAACTTTTCAATGAGCGTTGATATAACAGCCCGATTGCATTGGTTTTGCTGAGCTACAAGTACGTCTTGAGATTCACAGCCCGAGGATTTTTTTCGCGTCGATTTCATTCATTCCCGATGCAATCATTTTTTTCAAAGCTTGATCCATACCTTTTTCATAGCCTTTCTTTTCACCTTTTTCGAGTGCAGTACGAAGTTCTTCGTGGGCATCCATTCTCTTTTTTCTCTCGGATTCATATATTTCCAGCTCTTCTTTTGTGAAGCTCATTTCATCTAGTTTTTTCGCAGCCATAACCATTTCTGAATACCCAGCAATTTCCTTTGGAATTTCACCTTTCTCAAGGCGATGGGATCTGTTCAGAAAAGTTACCCATCTTTCCAGCAGAGTTCTGGATTCGCTCCAGTCTTTATCAAATTTGTTCAGTTCAATAAAATACAATTGCTGATAACTCAAATTTTCATCATACTCATTTGTTTCATTATCCTTGTACACAAAATGCCTGACATATCTTTCGTCATAAAAATATTTGAAGTCAATCAGATGAATACCTATGGTTTTATTAAGAAGGCTGAATTGTTCAGCATTTTCAAGCTGATCAACGTACATTTTGGACAAGTAGTACAGTGCTCTTTTTCCATAAAAACCCTGCTCACCTATTTGAAGTTCAATGTCATACCATGTGCCATTTTCATCGACGGCTTTGATGTCAAGAATGCTGGTTTTTCCGCCAACATAAGTCGCAAGATTATACGGATTCTTAATCGTCAGATCTTTTATTGCAGGTTTGCAATTTAAAATACTGTTTACCAGAGAAAGAAGAATCAATTTATTTTCTTCGCTTCCGAAGAGTTTTCTGAAAACAAGATCAATTTTTGGACTATATCTGCCCATTTCACTTCCTCCCTGAGAATAATTGCTTATCGTTTATTTGCGGTTTTATGGGTTCTGACAGAGCTATTATACCACTAAAAGAGAATTTGACCAGTTCTTTTGTTTCTTACGTACAGCAAATTTTAATAAAGGGGGCATTTATATTATGTCATTTCGACCGAAGGGAGAAATCTAGCACTTACCGAGATCTCTCACATTCGTTCGAGATGACACCCAAAAGTTAACATGCAAATTTGACCCCTTATTTAAGATTTTACATACTTAGACTTTGTGGATGCTGCGATGAGATATCCAACATCTTCCACATCAATAGTCTCTTTTCACCACTAAACTGCTAACAACACAGGGTTTACCTTCAGCATCACCTGCGGGTAAATTAACGTTACATAAAGTTTTATTAATAAATAGTTTTTCAAAAAAGTGAGAGAGTTCACATAAGATAAATCTTAAGAATTGCATTCTGTCATACAATAACTTGCTGGCAACAAAGATCATAGTTTTAGACAGCTTTACATAGCTAATCAGTGCATTTTGAGTTATACTGGCTTATGCAAAAGTCCACAAAAGGTTTGTCGCATGAATCTTTACGCAACTTAATCTTGAAATTGTTTATTGTGGCAGTGAAAATTGAGAGGTTTTACAATGAAAAAGAACAGCACCACAAACAGTGAAAGTGCTACCAAAAAGACTAAGCAAACTGCCAGAAAAACTCTAACCGTTAATAAAAACAGCGGAGAGAAAATTGACTGCGAATTATCAAGTGAGTCTGCCTCAAAAAACGCTCAGGAAGCGCAGGCGGAAGCAATTGAGAGCGCCACATTTCCCATAGTAGGCATCGGTGCCTCGGCTGGTGGACTGGCGGCCTTCGAGGCGTTTTTCAAGGGAATGCCGGTCGATGCCGATCCGGGCATGGCTTTCATACTGGTGCAGCACCTGGCTCCTGACCACAAAAGCGTCCTGACAGAGCTGATCAGACACTACACACGCATGCAGGTCTTCGAGGTCGAGGACGGCATGCGCGTTCGACCAAACTGCGCATACATCATTCCGCCTGGCCACGACATGGCTTTTCTCGGCGGCACACTTCAACTTCTGGAACCTTCCGCCCCGCGCGGTCAACGTCTTCCCATAGACTTCTTCTTCCGCTCGCTTGCTCTGGATCAACATGAGCGTGCCATCGGCATCATACTCTCCGGTACAGGCAGAGATGGCACTCAGGGCATTCGCGCAATCAAGGACGAGGGCGGCATGGTGATGGCCCAGAATCCTGTTTGCACCGAGTATGACGGCATGCCGCGCAGTGCAATCGCCACGGGACTTGTAGACTACGAACTGCCCCCAGCCGAGATGCCAGCCCAGCTTATCGCCTATAAAAACAGAGCTTTTAATACCATATCCAAATCCACTGCGCAAACATCAAAGGCCGAAAACGCATTGAAAAAAATCTTCGTCCTTCTGCGGAACCAGGTAGGACATGACTTTTCGCAATACAAGTCATCCACAATTCTGCGGCGCATTGAACGGCGTATGGCCGTTCACCAGATAGAAACCATAGACGGATACGTCAAGTTTTTGCAGGAAACCCCTGCCGAAACTGAAGCTCTCTTTCGCGATATGCTGATCGGAGTAACCAACTTCTTCCGTGACCCGGAAGCCTTTGCCGCCATTGAGGAACAGGTCATTCCGCAACTCTTTGCCAACCGCCAACCCGGCACGACAATACGCATCTGGACACCAGGTTGTTCAACGGGCGAGGAAGCCTATTCGCTCGCCATACTGCTCGCCGAATGGCAAGAGGCAAAAATGCAGCATTTCAAGGTGCAGATCTTCGCCACTGACATCGACAGTCATGCCATTGCCACCGCGCGCACCGGTATCTATCCGGCAAATATTGACGCCGACCTGACTCCAGAACGACTCACACGTTTTTTTGAGCCCCAACCAGACACCCTAGAAGAAATACCAAGCGCCTATCGTATCCACAAAAGCATACGCGACATGCTGATATTCTCCGAGCAGAACGTCATAAAGGACCCGCCCTTTTCCAAACTGGATCTGATCAGTTGTCGCAACCTTCTTATCTACATGAGCGGAGAGTTACAAAAGAAACTTATTCCTCTATTCCACTACGCACTTAATCCAAATGGTTTTCTCTTTCTGGGAACCTCCGAAACCGTTGGTGAGAAAACCGACCTTTTTATCCCTAAGGAGCGCAAAGCAAAGATTTATCAACGCCATGAAGATTTCCACAGCGGCAAACGCTTTGCTCAGGGCCGTTTTATCCCACCCACGGCAATATCGGATGACGAAGCTGCACAACCCGCCACCTGCGCACAAACAGTGATTTCCACAAGTCTCCCGCTTCGGGAACTGACCGAAACCGCAATACTTAAACAACTCGCTCCGGCCGGAGCGCTGGTCACCGCACAGGGTGACATCCTCTATCTGCACGGTCGTACAGGGTTATATCTGGAACCAACGCCTGGCGAAGCCGGCGTAAACAACATCCTCAAGATGGCCCGCGAAGGTCTTAAACACGAACTGACAATTGCCCTGCACAAAGTCGCCGAGACAGGGAAAACATTTTACCGCGCAGGGTTACGCATAAAAACCAATGGCGACTTTTCATCAGTCAACCTGACCATCCGCCTGGTACCACCGAACCTGACCTCATTAGCGCAAGAAAAGCCAGCCGCGCCAGGCGAGATGGCTCTGTTTCTGGTCATCCTACAAATTGCTCCTGACCTTCCAGCGCCAAACGCTGTCGAAAAAAGCAAATCGATTAATCTCCCAGGCACTGCCACAGCAGAAGCAGTAGATGCCGACGCTCGCATTGCCGCGCTCAAGCAGGAATTACATGCGAAGGAAGAATATCTGCAAACCGCCAACGAGGAGTTGGAGACTTCCAACGAAGAACTCAAGTCTTCCAATGAAGAGATGCAATCAGTCAACGAAGAGCTGCAATCAACAAACGAAGAACTGGAGACCTCCAAAGAGGAGTTGCAGTCAGTAAACGAAGAGCTGGCAACAGTCAACTCCGAATTGCTGACCAAAGTGACTGACCTGTCACGAGCCAACAACGACATGAACAACCTGCTGGCCGGCACAGGAATCGCAACTGTCTTCGTAAATCACCAGTTACGCATCCTGCGCTTCACCCCAGCCGCAACCGACATAATCAACCTGATTCTCACAGACCTGGGCAGGCCAGTGAACCACATCTTATCTAATCTGAAGAACTATCAAACCCTGGCAGCAGATACACAGTCCGTGCTGGACACACTCATTCCCAAAGAGAAACATGTGCAAAGCTCTGATGGCAGATGGTATATCATGCGTATTCACCCCTATCGCACACTCGAAAACGTCGTTGAAGGCGCGGTGATCACCTTCGAAGACGTCACGGAGATGAAACAATCTCAAGAGAGGCTGCATGAAACCGAGGAACAATTCAGAAGCATGTTTGAAGGGCACTCTGCAATTAAGTTGCTTATTGACCCGAATACTGGAGCCATAAAAGAGGCCAACACCGCAGCAGCACAGTTCTACGGCTGGCCAATTGAGACACTCAGACAGATGCATATTCAACAGATAAACACGCTTTCGCCAGAATCGGTGAAAAAGGAAATTGAGAAAGTAACAACATCACAGCGCAACTGCTTTCAGTTTCGTCATCGCAGGGCAGACGGGTCCGTCCGGGATGTTGAGACATTCAGCAACAACATCATGATTGCTGGAAAACCCATTATCTATTCTATAATACATGACATCACAGATTACAAACAAGCTGAAGAAACACGTCGCGAAGTTGAGCAGAAATACCGAACACTGTATGAAAGTTCACTTGATGCACACGTAATCAACGAGATTGAAGATGGAGGGCGCAACCTGGGCATTGTCGATTGCAACCAGGCAGCTCTGGACATGCTGGGAATGACCAGGGAAGAACTGCTGGCCACTGATGCAGCAGCATTATCGCCCAAGCGTCAGCCAGACGGCAGTCTTTCAGCAAAAAAATCCGAAGAAATGATTGTACAGTGCCTGAACAGAGGGTGCATCAGATTTGACTGGGTTCACTGCCAGGCCAATGGCGATGTCATTCCAGTCGAAATTACAATGACCGTCTACCATGAACGTGGTAAAACTTTTCTGCATTCCACATGGCGGAATCTGACCAGCCTCTTGCGGGCTAAATCGTCTAAGAGCGCTCCAAAAAACAATAATCGAAAGGATCCACCATGAGCGAGCAGAAACAAGAAAATAAAAAAACGCCCTCCGAAGTGGCGCACCTGCGCAAGAGAGCCGAATTTCAAGCCGAAGCGTCGGAACTTGCTTTTTCTGACAAATTTTCAATCGAAGAATCGCAGCGTTTGCTGCACGAACTGAGAGTGCACCAGATAGAACTTGAGGTCCAGAATGAGGAAATGCTGAGAACCCAGGCGGAAATTGAGGAGTCGCGAGCTCGGTATTTCGACCTCTACGATATGGCACCAGTGGGGTACTGCACTGTAAGCGAAAAGGGAGTTATTCTGGAGTCTAATCTCACTGCGGCATCCCTGCTTGATCTTAACCGCAGCGTGCTGCTCAACAAGCTTTTCAGCCGATTTGTCGCCAGTGAAGATCAGGATATCTTCTTCCTGCACCGCAAACAATTCAACAAAGATCTTTCGACAAGATCAGAGCAGACAAGTGTGCTAAAAGCTGTCGAGCTGCGTATGTTGAAGGCCAACGGAACAATCTTCTGGGCACGACTGAACACACTCGCCGTGAAGTCTACTGGCGGCACATTCGTGTTCCGAATAGTACTAAGCGACATAACCGATCTCAAACAAGCTGAAGAAGCACTTGCGCTTGAAAAGGAACGCCTGGCAATAACTCTGCGAAGCATAAGTGACGGTTTAATAACTACCGATACGCAGGGTAATGTTGTCATAATGAATAGAGTAGCTGAAAACCTTACTGGCTGGCAACAGAGCGAGGCTCAAGGGAAACCTCTGAGCACAGTTTTTCAAATTATCAACAATCAGCCTGGTCTGCCTTGCGAAAATACGGCCGAAAAAGTCACGGCAACCACCGGCATCATCGAACTCACCAATCCATGCCATATCCTTTCACGGAACGGCACAGATCGGGTTATCGCCAGCAGCGGGGCACCCATTCTGAATAAAGACGGCATCAGTATTGGCGTTGTGCTGGTTTTTCGGGATATGACTGAAAGACAAAAGCTTCTTGACATTCTTCAACGAACTGACAAGCTTGACTCTCTCGGAATTCTTGCCGGCGGCATTGCCCATGATTTCAACAATATGCTGGCGGGAATTTTCGGTTACATCGGTCTCGCACTTGCCAACACGACCGAAAAAATGGTTGCACTTGATCTAAAAAAAGCCATGACCGTCTTCAGCCGCGCCAAAGATTTAACCCAACAGCTTCTCACGTTTTCAAAAGGTGGAACACCAAAGCGACAGACCTCTGATTTAGCTCCACTCATCATGGAAAGTGTCTCCTTTGCTCTTTCGGGTTCCAAAATTGCATGTGATTATGACATTGAGAAAGACCTCTGGCTTGCCGATTTCGACAAGAACCAGATCGGGCAGGCGATAGACAATCTTGTAATCAATGCCCAGCAAGCAATGCCAATGGGTGGCCGAATCGCTATTTCCGCAAAAAATGTAGTCGTAAAAGAAGGCGAGAATATGCTTTTAAAAGCCGGTATGTTTATCAAACTTTCGATTAACGATACCGGAATCGGCATACCACCCGGTCTACTCAAACGTATCTTTGACCCATTCTTTACAACCAAACAGAAAGGGCATGGGTTGGGCCTGGCAACATGTTACGCAATCCTCCAGAAACACGACGGCTGTATCGAAGTAGAATCGGTTATGGGGAAAGGAACAACATTTCATCTATTTATTCCCGCATCGCACAATGAAAACGTTCAATCAATTTCCCAGGCGTCGGTTTCGCACACAGGCAGCGGCAGAATACTGATCATGGACGACGAGCCTTACATAAGAGAAATTCTCGGCCGTTCACTCAAGGAGATGGGTTATACCATTCTTGAAGCAAAAGATGGCGAGGAAGCCCTGCAGCTTTTTGCCGAAGCTGCAACTAATGGCGCGCCCATCGACGGAGCCTTTTTCGATTTGACCATCCCTGGAGGCATGGGAGGCAAGGAGACAATTGTTGGACTCCGAAAACAGTATCCAGACATGCCAATCTATGCATCAAGCGGGTATTCGGAAGATCCTGTAATGGTCAGACCCACCGAATTCGGTTTTACCAGCAGCATTCGCAAACCCTATCGAAACGAAGAATTAGCAGAAATGCTGAACCGCTATACCCCGAAAGAAACATCCAAAGAGAAGAGATGAGCAAACCTCTCGAACAGGGTTTTGCATTCTAAAGTTTCGGACTTTGGCAGCTGTAATCGGTTTGCGTGATGATCAGGAAAACTTCTTTCTGAAAAAGTGGTAGATCAGCAAGCAGTGACGATGATTTTTAAATTTTTCATACGACAGAAATAGTTCGTCAGCATACCTTGAAAGCCTTGCAACATTCCGCAAGGCTTTCAAACTTTTTAACAGGGAAACCCCACTGAGGAGCGTGTTGAAGCGTTCGTTTTTTTGATATATGACAAATCGAATTATTTATTTGTCTGATCTATTTGAGATGCATCTTTTTTTTCCATTTCGTAAGACAAACACTTTTTATGGTCAGCTTCAGAAACACATTGTACTGATCAGAGAAAACAAAAGACAGATGACAAATTAGCCTTTTTCAGCGTTTTAATTTACAGAAACAACTAAAGCGAAATAATTCAATAATTATGGTGTCTGATTATCAAATATATCTTGGTAATCAATCTTACAAACAGCTTTGAGGAACTAACTTCATTTGCCAGCGAGAGGGGTTACATCATTATTTTTCTTACGCTGAAAATTGTTAAAATTGGGCTGATTTTGAGAGAAAATATCTGGAGAAGAAATTATGCATAATACATTATTCATTCAAATTCTGTTTTTGGCTATCCTTGTTGGTGTTCTTGCTCTAAGCTTCTATCGCAATAAAAAGCAGATAATTGATCTCAAACAAAAAAAAGCTGAGGTGAAAAACGAAGAAAGCGCTTTGCTTGAAAGTTTTGTCAGAAACCTTACCGGTGGAGTTTTTATTGTTGAACCTGGAACCCGAAAAATCAAGTTTGCCAACGACGAAGCTTCTGAAATGATTGGTTTGAGCTGTTCTGAAATTACGGGAAAGAGGTGCAACTGCTTTCTTTGCCCGGAAGACCACGGAAGATGCCCTTTGTGTGATCTGAAACAGGAAAATGATTGTTCAGAAAGATCAATGCTTTCTGTTGACGGAAAGGTCAGAAAAATACTTAAAAATTCCTTCAGAGTCGTCATAAACAAAGAGGAATTGATTATTGAAAATTTTTCTGATATCAGCAGATTAAATGAAATGGAAAAAAAACTTAACAGATCATTAGCACTTTCTCAAAATTTGATGGAAAAAATTGAAAACATGGAGAAAGAAAGAGGACTGATGATCGGTTCGATAATTCACGATATTCGTTCTCCTCTTATGGGAGTTATTGGAATTCTCGACCTTCTTAAAGACAGCAATCTGACTGATGAACAGAAAAATTTAATTACTGTGGCATTTTCGAGTGCAGAGAATCTGCTTTCATTATCTGACAATGCCCTGGATCTCTCAAAACTTTTTTCTGGCATGCTTAAGCTTGACAGCAAAAGATTTTCAATACATGAACTTATCGAAGAAGTTTGTGAGGGATATGCTGTTGAAGTGCAAAAAAAGAATCTTGAAATCAACTGGTTAATCGAAGCAGAAGTTCCTGAATTTGTTATCGGTGATCCGCTAAGGTTGAGACAGGTTATTTCCAATTTGACGTGCAACGCAATCAAGTTTACTGACATTGGGGAAATCGTTCTTCAGGTCAAGGTTGAAAAGGAATCTTCAAGCAAAGCTACATTAAGATTTGAAGTTCGCGACACTGGAATTGGAATTCCGAAGAAATATCATGATGGGTTATTTACACCATTTTCGCAAACAAAGACTTTTAAAAAGAGAAATCCGCGGGGCACGGGCCTTGGATTGTCTATCTCCAGAGAAATTGTAAAATTAATGAATGGCAGCATTGCATTTGAAAGCAAGGAAAGCTGTGGGTCAAATTTTTGGTTTACTGCTGACTTTATGAAGTCATCCGAAGACTCTGCCAGGAATTCAGATTCTTTGCAGGAATATAGACAAAGTAATACGGAGCTAAAACAAAATATTGAACTGCCTTCATGCATACATAAAGATTACTCTTCAATTAAGGCACTTATCGTCGATGACAGCAGTGTTTTCAGGCTTTCCCTCGGGAGAATACTCAAATCATGGGGAGTAGAGGTTTATGAAGCATCAAATAGTGTTAATGCCCTGGAATTCCTGATTCACAGCAATAGTGAATCATTTAATATTGTTTTTGTGGACAGCGGAATGCCTGATATGAGTGCAAGCGAATTAGCTGGAAAAATTAAAAGTTATATGAAATTCAAAGATGTTCAAATCGTCTGTTTAAAACCTTTTTCAGACATTTCGGTTTCTGGTTCGGCATACAGATATTTCAATAAATTTCTTACCAAACCGCTCAGAACTTCAAAATTAAAAATCTGTCTTGATGAAGTCTCTGATTTGCTCAAAATGAAAAAAAATAATAATCCTGAACCCTGCTACATAACCGAAGCGATTAAAGCATACGCAGAAATATCGAATTTGCTTCTTTCAACTTCTGAATAATTTCCAGCAGACTTAAATTTAGTATGCAAAATCGTAAATAATGGGATGAGTAAGAACCTCAACCTGGAAAATGCGCCATTTCCAACGCATTGTGATGCTAAGAATCAATATTGATGGGCTTCTTGTCAAAAAGTGCCTTTTCAGGTATAATGGCCTGGTAGTAATAAATAATTGGAGGACAAAATGATAAAAAAATCAGCTTTACTGAAATCGTTTCTGATAATTTTTGTTCTGGTAATCGCCTCTGGACTGCAAGTCTCAGCGCAGGTAAATTATAAACTTGAGGGCATTGTTACTGTACGATCAGCCAAGGCAAAATTAACTACTGAAGACGGACGAATTTTTAAGCTCGTCGGAATTGATTTTAAAGATGTTGCAGCTTTTGACGATGAAAACGTAATCGTTGAAGGCTCAGTAAAACAAGCCGACCAGATGGAAGAACTAAAGATCAAATCAATAGTGAAAAAACCTGTTGATGAGAAAAAGGTCGTCTTCCCCGGATTCAAACCCGGACAAAGAACGATGAAACTTGTATCTGAACGCGATGGAGTATTTACAGTAGGAAACTTCCGTTTCAGACAAAAACCCGGATCTTATACTGCAGGCCTTGAAGAACATCATTATCGAATCGCAAGAATTAAGCCGGATATGATAGACAACGTCTATCTTGTACTGAAACCTTTCGAACCAAAATGGCTTGCCGCTCACAGCCTTTTCCTGTTCACTTTCAAGGGAAAAGATGCAATAACAACAACAAAGGGTGAGACAACCGATGGAATGTGTCTGACAATAGAAGCTCAGCAGCGCAAGGATCAGAGCTTTTCACTTGCGGACGGCTTCAAAAACATTTTTGGAAATGCCTGGATTCTTACATCTTACGAAGATTACATGGAAGAAATTATTTTCCGAAAAGAAGAATTGCACCTCTACCCGCTCGTCATGACACACGATCAGAAGAAGAATCTTGTTATTGAATGTCTGCGCATTGGAAGCGTCAACCGTGCTGGAGAGTATTACCATACAATCACAAACAACTGTACAAATAACCTGCTTCTTATGATGAACCGCGTGCTTCCTGAAGAAAAGAGAATTGACATGTGGACAATTCCTTCGATGGTGTACAATTTAAAAGCTACCACACCAGTTGCAGTTCCGAAATATCTCATGAAAAAGAGCCTTATCGAAGATAAAATGCTTACAATCACTCCTGATATAGCGCTCAAGGGAATTAAGAGACTTCAATTGTAAGCTGATTTAAAAACAAAAAAATATGCCCTGGAATGTCATTTAAGACTACCAGGGCATATTTTTTGGGTGGAAGTATCATATTCACTGTCATCTCGAACGAATGTGAGAGATCTCCGTAAATACGGGATTTCTCCCTTCGGTCGAAATGACAACAAGCTAGAAGTGGCTTCCAACCACTTAAGACAACGCGGCAAGATGCCGCGTCTACGAGTTTCAACGAATTCAGCCTATACCATAAGTTTTCATTTTGTACTGCAACGTTCCGCGCTTAATTCCAAGGCGGGTTGCGGCCTGCGACTGATTTCCGCTGGTTGCAGTCAGAATTCTCATGATCATTTCCCGTTCAATTTCAGCAACAACTTCGTCAAGGCTTTTGCCTTTTTCAATTTGAGAGGCAATCCAGTCGAGGTTTGATGTCTGAGTTTCCGGTGCAAATCCAAGTTTTACTTCATCGGGAAGATTTTCAAGTTCTATTGTGTCAGTACGTGAAAAAACAGAAGCACCTTCAATAATATTCTGAAGTTGTCTGACGTTTCCGGGCCATTTAAAGTTCTTCAGTGCTGTCATTGCCTTTGGAGATATTCCGCTGAGCTTTCTGTCAAGCTTCTTTGCCGCAATGCCGAGAAAGTGATCAGCCAGGAGCGAAATGTCATCCGGACGCTCTCTGAGAGGTGCCAGTTCAATACTTACAACATTAATTCTGTAGAAAAGATCTTCGCGGAATCTTCCCTCGGAAATAAGTGCCTTTAGATCTTTATGTGTGGCAGTAATAATTCTCACGTCCACTTTAATTGTTTCATTTCCGCCAAGTCTTTCAACTTCACGTTCCTGAATTGCACGAAGCACTTTTGCCTGTGTATTCAGTGCCATGTCTCCAATTTCATCAAGAAATATTGTACCACCGTTCGCTACTTCGAATTTACCGCGCTTTCTGGCTGTTGCTCCAGTAAATGCGCCTCGTTCATATCCAAAAAGTTCACTTTCGATGAGGTTTTCAGGAAGAGCGGCGCAGTTGAGTTTTACAAAAGGTCCTGATGCTCGAAGGCTCTGTCTCTGAAGTGCCTCGGCGACAAGCTCTTTTCCAGTACCAGACTCGCCATGAATAAGAACTGTAATATCACTCTTCGCAACCTGTTCAATGCGCTCTTTGACAGCCTGCGACTGCGGAGAAACTCCGATTATTTTGTCATCAGAGGGTTCGACAAGAAATCTTTCCTCAAGACTTTTTTTCTGCCAGGCAAGGTCGAATCTTTCACATGCCTTCGCAACCTTGACTCGCATTTCATCAATATCAAAAGGTTTCGAAAAATAATCATAAGCACCTTCTTTTATTGCTTCTATCGCAAGTTTCTCAGAACCGTAGGCAGTCATCAGAATGAACACAACTTCTGGGTCAAGAGTCTTGGCTTTTTTCAGAAATTCAACGCCATTCATTCCAGGCATATTGTAATCTGAAATAATAACCTGGAAAGAACCGGGCTCAATCAGCCTTATTGCCTCACCAGGTTCTGTAGCCGTCTTGACATTATATCCTTCTTTGGATAAGGCAGCTTTCAGGCTGAACAAAATTGATTTTTCATCGTCTACTATCAGAATATTGCTTGATTTAAGCATCTGTTTTACCCCTTTCCCTCTCTTTGGGGAGATATATTGTGAATAAACTTCCCGTACCTGACCTGCTTTTCAACTCTATTTTTCCACCGTGTAAATCTACGATCTTCTTTACTATTGCCAAACCAAGCCCTGTTCCCCTTTGTTTTGTTGTAAAAAAAGGATCAAAAGCCCTGCTTACAATCTCTTCCGGCATACCGGTGCCATTGTCTTCAACCTGAAAAATAGTCCATGGCGTTGCACCATCATGGAACGCTCGAAGTATAACACATCCACCTGCATTCATGGCATGAATTGCATTAAAAATTAAATTTAAGAATACCTGTTTCAGCTTCTCAACGTCAACATTTACTTCAAGCAATTCTTCAAATTCGACTTTAAGTTCTATTCTATTTCGTTCAAGCTCGTGATGCAAGAGAGTCTGAACAGGTTTAATCAGTTCAGAAAATTTAATTTTCCGGAAACTTGAGCCTTCTGGTTTGGCATATCTCAAAAGCTGCTCTACAACTCCGTTAAGACGGTTTACTTCGCTGACGATAACATCGATATATTCTCGTCTTGAATCATTTACATCTGTTTCTTCCTGAAGAAGCTGTCCGAGAGTTTTAATTGAAGCAAGCGGATTTTTTATTTCATGTGCCACGCTTGCAGCAAGCTGGCCTATAGAGCTCAGTTTATCAGCATGATACAACTGCTGTTCAATTATTTTTCGCTGGGTAATGTCTTCGAGAGTGAGAATAAATCCGTTCTCTACACCATTTTTATCGCGCAGGGAACTCAGTATTCCCTGCATGACTTTAAAACCGCGATGTTCGCCAAGATCGAACTCAAGGTCAAATGGCATAGCCTGAACTTTCTTCTCATAAAGATCTCTGAGCGCAGAAAAAAAGATTGCACGGTTTTTTTTGTCAAGAGCTTTCACGAACTTTCTGAGAGACAAACCTTCAAGTTTCGGGAAAAAATCGTGAAGATCTTTTTCAGCAGCCGGATTTACCGTAGCAATTATCAGTTGCTGATTCCATGTAATAACGCTTGTTGTCAAGCTTCCAAGAATATCCTGAATATAGGATTTCATCTGTTCAAGACGCTGCACCCACGTTTGCAGCTCGACATTCTGATGTACAAGACTTTTTCTATTCTCTGAAAGTTTTTCTGCCATTTCATTAAAAGATTTTGCAAGATCTCCCAGTTCATCTTTCCATATTTTGGGAAGTCTGAATTCGAGGTTTTCCTGAGCAATAATCATTGAACCGTCTCTGATTCGCCTTATTCGTGAAATCAGAACTTTTTCAGAAAACAGAAACGCGAAAATATATGCAATTGTTAATGCAAAAATTGTCAACTCAAGATTCTGCTCTTTTGCTGATTCAATAAGCGAAAGAAACTTTTCTTTTGAAAGCATGAAATAGATAATAATGGGATCTCCATTATCAGTAGTCCCAACATCAATTCCGGCTGCATGATATCGCTGGCGAGCCATTGTCATCAGGAAGGGCTTTTCTGAGTTACCTTCGCTCCGATAATAATTTATCAGAAAATCCTTTTTCAATGCGGCTGGAAGCGATGAAGAATAAAGACTTCCCTTTCCAGTTATGGCAAGATTTACCTGAAGCAGTTTGGAAAGCTCTCTGATTACACCATCATTTAAATCTTTTTCGAGTTTTAACAGGCCAATAAATTCGCCATGTTTCTGAATTGGAACAATGGCTGTCATTCTGATACTTTTGTTATCAAACTTCACATCAATTTTTGACAGTTGAAGTTTAGAATTCCCCGGATCAAGAGAATTCCCCGATTTCGGCATCTCTTCAGCGCCCGAAATAATAACACCTGATTTCAAATGTATCTGAATTTCGTATCTTCCGGCATTTGAAACAAGCCTTCTGATTTCTTTTCCCAAAAGGTTGTACAAGCCATAAACAGCATAAGTTATCAGTCTGTCTGATTCTGCAAAAAGAGCTGCATTGCGCAAAAGACTGTTCCGTTCATTATTCCAGGCCTCTTTTACGCCTTCGGTCAACTGAAAGACTCTTGCCTGAAAAGTTTCTTCGGTTTTCTGCCTGATCAGCCTGGTAGCACTTTCGCTGAAAACAATTCCCAGAGAGCTGATGAGGGCAAACATCAAAAACATTATTTTTATTCTAAGTGAAAGATACATTTATTATCCACCTCAGAGATCTCCCATTACAATTTTCCGGTATAATGCCGGATGTTCATTTTCGATCCACTCCTGAACATCATTCAGAGAATAATTCCTGAAAACTGCCGAAGGAAGAGAGGAATAGAAATCATTTGAATTGTTTTCTTCAAAAGGCTTCAGAGGACTTTTTTCAGAATTCAGAGAAAAGAATTTCAGAGTAACTCTGGGAATTATGGTTTCAGATGAAACTCCGGGAAATGGAAGCCAGCTTATTTCATGCTTTTTAAAATAAACCTCCTTGCTTTCAAGCACGGCTTCTGGAAGCCAGAGCGATGAGAAGATTGTGTCTCCCGCATCAAGTACGTCAAAGGCAAGGACCTCGTCAGTTTCGATCGAAAGCGGATTCATAAGGTTCTGCTCAAAGATACTGAAAAAGAAAGAAACAGATGACCTTTGTTTTTTTCCGGTTAGCATCTGAACGCAGAAAAGAGTCTGTTTGTTGAATAAGCCTTCAAACCACGGAAAGAAGTGCGGATTAATCGATCTGACTGAACGAAGAAGCTTCAGATATTCCTCAAGATTTCCAGGCAAAGACGCCTCTGGAAGATACTTACGAAGGATATCCTTTCTGCATGCCAAAACCCATGCAAGCGGAAAATCAATGCACTTAAGCGAAGCACGATTAACTGAAAAATCAGGAATATTCTCTTCGTCAGCCAGTACAAATGATTCAGAAGAAAGGCTGTAGGATTGAACAGTTCGAATGTTGTCCCTGAGAATTATTGATACTTTTTTCTGGAATTTGTTCGAGAATAGATTCTTAATCAGATCAAGACACCACGACGACAAAGGGACTTCTGTCGCTAGAAATATTTCCATAGTGTCTGCCTGCACCGATAAAGGCTGGGCGTTAAGTAAGGAAGGACCATAGAAAACCAGAAAACTATACAAAATAATGAATCTTATTGAAAACAAATCTTTGGTCTCCTGTTAAGGGTGGAAAACGGTTGCTCCCTTAAATTGGCCACCATCGGTAACGATCTAATCCCAACCATAACTCAGGAACTCTGGTAATAACTTCCACCGGGAAAAGCTTCGCTGACTCTTGAGCAAATTAGACCAGTGCGCTTCCCGCCATCTTTTCGCAGAAAGCTTAATGCGATTTCACATTCATTGAAATCAGAAATCCCAATTGCAGTCAGCAGATAAACTCGCTGAATTCTTGAAAGAAGCGCTATGCCATCAGATGATTGATTCAAAGGTGGTCCATCGAATATAACAAAATCTGCTCTCAATTTCAAATATTCTATTATTTTTCCAAATGCTTCATTTGAAACTATTTCAGACGGATTAGAAGGCAAAATTCCGGCCGGAAGAATATGAAGATTTGGACTGAAAGTTTGCTTGATAACGTCATCAGGGTTCTTTCCGCAGAGAATGTTTGTCAGTCCATCGTCACAGGATACTCCGAATTTTTTGTGAACACTTGGATTTCTGAAATCACAATCGACAAGAATAGTCTTAAAACCAGCATCAGCAAATGCTATTGCAAGATTCGAATTTACGGTCGACTTTCCGGCATTTTCAGAAGCAGAAGCAACCATAAGTGTTTTGAATGGATAGTCAGCATTATCGTTCAGAATATTTGAACGCAGAATACGGAAAGCCTCAGATTCCTCTGAATCGGGAAAATGATGGACACAGAGAAACGGATCAATATTCTGTGAATTTTTATTCCGTATTTTACTAAGATCCGGAATCATTCCCTTAAGCGGAATCTTAAGCAAATTCATGGCATGTTTATAGCTATGGAAAGTCGGATCGAAAATTTCTACTGCAAACACGCAGAGAATACCGCTCAGAAAGGCCAGAAGCAAAGCTGTCAATGGAAGCTTCTGAAAGAATTTCTCTCTGGCACTTGTTTTTCTTTTAACTTCTGTAACAGAGACAAGTTTAATTTTATCGTTCTTTCTGAATGAAAGAAGCTTCTTGCGCGATGCTGAAATCGCCAGCATATCAGTTTCAAGTGATTTTTTTTCAGATTCAATTTCTTCAAAAGTGTGCCTCAAATCAGACAATTCTGAAAACCTTTTCTCATTTTTCGATAGCTGATTTTCAAGGTATTTTTTCCGCGCCTGAATTTCGCTGGAAAAACGCCTGTTTTCTTCACGCATACGCTTTTTTAAAAACGCCACTCTTTCGGTAACTTCATAGAGAATTGGATGTGACGGCAGATAAATAGAGGCACACTCTACCGCATCTTTTTCCGCATCCAGAAGCTGTTTCCTCAGGCTGTTCAGAATATCTGAGTTTTTTGGTATAAAAGATCTGCCTGAAGCTTTTTCATTGCCCATTTCTGCCAGTTCTTTCTGCGCTGCACGAATTGAATTTAATACCATATCCATTTCGTCTGTCACAGAAAATAATCGCTTTTCCTTTCGCAGAAGAGCCAGCTTTTTATCGCAATTTTCAATTTGCTGAGAAATTTCGCTGTATTCAACATCAAGCTGAGAAAGCAAATCAGCCGTCTTTTCGTCATATTTGCGATTAATCATTTCCAGAAAAGACGGAATAAAAAGAGATGATACATTTTTAAGGAAAGACTCATCAAATGAAGAAAAAAGAATAGTAAAGATGTTCTTTTCCCTTAATAGGTTTTGAGGAATAAGAGTTGATAATATTTCGTGTTTTTCAATGTTTCTGGAAAGTGATCTGGAAAGAGCTGTCGATGTAAGCTCTATCACCTCATCTGAAAACACTATATCCTTGAGTTCAACAGAATCAAATGAGATCTTTTCTGCAAATTCTGAAGAGTTTGCACTTATCTGGAAATCTGCGCCAGCTGTATATGTTGATGGCCTGGCTTGATATATCCAGATTACCGGCAGCAAAACAAAAAGAAACGGAACTATGAATTCCGTCTTTCTTCTGTTGAATATTTCGAAAATGTTCTTAAACACGTTTTTCAGGACAAACCAGCAACCGGCTTAACTGCGTCAGATTTTTTCCGAAGAAATGAAGTCTGAAAGAAGATTGTGTCCGGAGATCTGAAAGGAATTCCCTCTTTCCTGTAATTAGGAGTTTCCTGAACCTCAAGAGCCGGAGTTGTTTTCCAGATTTCATTCAGATAATTTACGAATTCAGAAACTTCTTTCTCTGATTTTCCTTTGACCATAGGGTGATTCATTAGAATTTTCTGAACCTCTTTGAGTTCTGCTTCAGAAAAGCGGTTTTTAAAGCTTTTGATGAACTCTGAATTACTTTTTTCTTCAGAGTTGCTGCTGATATGGCGAACCAATGCGCTTGCACCCATAGAAAGCTGATCTGCACGAGGCATTTTCTGAATGATATCCCAGAATTCATTTTCAATGCCACTTGCAGGCGGAGTTGATTTTTCCATGCGGAAGAAAACCTCGCCACTGCCTGAACCATAATTTTTCTTTGAAGCTAATTTTGTGAAATCTGGTGTGGTAGATATTCGCATTGTTGCGACATTCATGGTATTGCCTCCAAATTCTATTTTCTATGCTTTACGAATTATCGGAACATCTCCCCAAAACCATAAGGTTTTTTTAGCGTCTTGTAAGTAACGTCATATTTATGCTAAATAGGATGTAAATGAAAGCGAACAATCAATGATAAAATTTTTATTTCCAGATAATTTTATATGGGGAAGCGCTACTTCTGCGCTTCAGATTGAAGGTGCTTCTGATGCCGACGGCAGAGGGCCGTCAGTTTGGGACTCCTTCTGTAGAGAGCATCCGGAAAAGATTTATCAACAGGCAACTCCAGAGATAGCATGCGATCATTACAGAAAATACGCAGAAGACGTTGCTCTGATAAAACAATTTGGTCATAACGGCTACAGAATGTCAATTTCCTGGCCACGCATTTTCCCTTCCGGACAGAAAGATTTTAATAATGCAGGTGCAGACTTTTACAGCCGGCTTTTTGATTTCCTGCTCCAGAACGGAATAGAACCGAACGTCACATTGTACCACTGGGACCTCCCTCAATATCTTGCAGACAATGGCGGCTGGGAAAACCCTGCAACTATTGATGCATTTGTCAACTATTCACAGAAATGCTTCGAATTATACGCAGATCGCGTTAAACTATGGTCTACAATAAATGAGCCGGCATGGACAACTCTCAATGGCTATGTAACAGCCCTTCATCCGCCATGCAGAACAGATTACAAAGCGGCAGTCCAGGTTGCCACAAATTTCCTTGTCGCACATGCACGAGCAGCCAACTGTTTCCATTCAATGAATAAGCCTGGAAAAATCGGCATTGCACTCAACATGTCACCTGTTTACCCGGCCACATCAACCCCGGAAGACATTGCTGCAGCAGAGCTTGCAGACTCAATCTTCAACGCATGGTTTTCAGAAATCCTGCTGAAAGGCAAGTTTCCACAGAAGGCATCTGAATTGTACCACAAAGCAGGAATCTTCCCGAATATTTCTGATTCTGACATGAATTTATTTGAAAACGGAAATCTGCTGGATTTCATCGGAGTTAATTATTATTATCCGCATTACGCAACTTCAGAAGCTGCCGAAACGTCTTTTCACCTGAATACATCAGGAAACCGAAATGAATCGTGCATGTTTTCAATTGAAGGACTGTTCAGATTCGTAAAAAATCCCACCGGCATTTATACTGACTGGGCATGGGAAATCAAACCCGAAGTTCTTTACGACCTGCTTACTAAGATTCACTCTCTGGCACCTGGCCTGCCGGTTTATATAACTGAAAACGGCATTGGGAAAAACGAAACGTTGACTGATGGCACAGTACAGGATGACGATCGCATCGAATTTGTACAATCACACCTTGAAGCCATTCACAAAGCCATATCAGCAGGTATCAACGTTCGAGGTTATTACATGTGGTCGCTTCTTGATAATTTCTCATGGATAAATGGTTTCAAAAAAAGATATGGCTTCTTCTTTGTTGACCGCGACACCATGATGCGCTTTCCGAAAAAAAGTGCACACTGGTACCGTAACGTTGCTCAGAACAACGGTTTCTGAAGAGACTGATCAATTATGAAAGCTTCCAGAAGTATAGCAATAGTAATTTTTTCTTCAGGTCATTGCCCAAAATACCGTGATCTGATAAGACCTGAAACTGAAATCCCGGGTGCCGGAAATGCTTTTGCTGTTATTCTGCAAAGACTCAAAAACGTTCCCGGAATTTCTGAAATTATTTTCTCAGTAACCGATCGAGATTTCGATTCAAACTTGCCATCCCTGCTGACGCCAATGGGAAAAAAGGTTCGCAATTTTCATTACAACGAAAACTGCGAACGCAATATCTCTTACCTGCCTGAAAGATGGGGATTCTCGCTTGACGAAGGCATCGGAGAATGCATCGGTAGCCAGCTTACTGAGGCAGTTAAAGGGTGTAAAGCAGAACATCTGATTGCAATACCCTATTCAAATATCCTTGTAGATGCCGAAAAGATTGCTGAATCGATAAGACTCCACCTCAACGAGGGCTTTGATGCAACTTTTTCTGCTGATCTCCTGCCTGGAGCAAACTGGACTATTCTGAAAACAGAGCTGCTGGAAGGCTTGAATTTAAGGCATTCTGACTTAATGTCTAAACGCGGAGGTCTGTACTGGGCAATTAAAAAGCCACTTTATCCGTTTAAAGTCGGATACTTTCATGCTCCGAGGGAAAGATTGAGATTCTCGGCGGATCTTCGTTTTCTAAGCAAACGAAGTTTTGATGTATTCAGGAAATTTGTTTCTGATGACTTTTCATCCCCTCGATTCTCTTATTCAAAATTCCTGATGGAGACAAAATGGGGAGAGGAAATTACAAATTATTCTCCATCTACTCTGTTTATTGAACCAACCAACTCTTGCAACGCAAAATGTCTTTACTGCCCTCAGCCAGAGCTTTTGCGTGAACGAGAGAATCTTTCCATTCAGAATTTTGAAAGATTAATTTCTTCATTCGAACAAAAAGACGTGGGAATTCTATTTTCCGGAATGGGTGAGCCATTATTTAATCAAAATATGAAAGATTTTGTATATAATTCTGCAATGGCAGAAAGAAGAATTAAAATCTATACCGGCTTGTCATCACAACCTGAATCTGATTTTCCGTGGAACAAAGTAACGCATCTTCGAATCAGTTTTGATTCAAATGATCCTGCATCTTTCACTAATAACAGATCAGGATGCTCATGGGAGCAAATTATAGCGCTGATTAACACCCTGAAACAAGCGAAAGAAAATGAGAAATCCGCCAATCCGGAAATCGGAATCAGTTTTCTCAAGCATAATGCAAACAATTCCTCAGCACTGCCATTTTTAAATCACTGGAAAAACAAGTGCTCACCGCCATTCCGTAATTATTTTTTCTCTCCTGCTTCAGACAGCGATTCAAATTCAATAAGTCCGGTTAGCTGGTTTCAAATAATTGGTGCAAGTGATTTTCTCGGAACAAAAGAATATCCAGCTGCAGTCAGATATACCCCGCTGAACCGTAAAGTGTGCGTTCATGCAGTATCTGGCTTTCATCTGCTGAGTAATGGACAGGTAACAATCTGCCCATTCGATATTGAAGGAAAATATGCATGCGGTAATATCAATGTTGATTCACCAGTACAAATATGGTGTAATCAGCAAGAATTCCGGAAAAAGCATTTTGCTGATGAACTTGATTTTGAACCATGCGCAAAATGCAATGACTGGTACCACCCGTAAAGAAAAGTTAAAAATGGTTTTTGTCCGCTGATTACACTGATTTTCAAGATCAGCAAATAATGATTCATGTTTAATACTTAGCATGCAAAATCTTAAATACGGGGACTAATTGGCGTGTAAACTTCGTGTTGGGCTGTCATCCCGAACGAATGTGAGAGATCTCATAAATGCAAGATTTCTCCCTTCGATCGAAATGACATTGTTTAATGACCCCTTTATTTTAATGTGCCACGATACCATGAAATGAATTTTTTGCTTTTATAAAATAATAATACAGATTTCTGATTTCTCTAAAATAATGTTGAAATTTTATCAAACTTGGGATACAATTTCTCTCTTCCCTGCTTTTTGACACATTTTCTTAATTTGGAGGAAAACACATGGATACTCAGAAAATTACTCCGGAAATGACTATTGCCGAAATAATAAAAATCAAACCTGAAGCGATTGCCATACTTCGAGAACACGGAATGCACTGCATAGGATGTTCAGTATCGAGATCTGAAAGCCTGCGCGATGCAGTTGAAGTTCACGGAATCGAACTCACTAAACTTGTAGAAAAGCTCAACGGTTAATTGATACCTGAATTATGCATTTGGTCTCGTAACACAAGCGCAAAGCGCCAAGCAAGCGAATCGGTCTAATAATGCAAGCGAAGAGCGCAAACTAAGCTAATCGGTCTAATAATGCAAGCGGAGAGCGCAAAGCAAGCGAATCGATCTAATAATGCAAGCGGAGAGCGCAAAGCAAGCGAATCGATCTAATAATGCAAGCGGAGAGCGCAAAGCAAGCGAATCGATCTAATAATGCAAGCGGAGAGCGCAAAGCAAGCGAATCGATCTAATAATGCAAGCGGAGAGCGCAAAGCAAGCGAATCGATCTAATAATGCAAGCGGAGAGCCCAAAGCAAGCGAATCGATCTAATAATGCAAGCGGAGAGCCCAAAGCAAGCGAATCGATCTAATAATGCAAGCGGAGAGCGCAAAGCAAGCGAATCGATCTAATAATGCAAGCGGAGAGCGCAAAGCAAGCGAATCGATCTAATAATGCAAGCGGAGAGCGCAAAGCGCTCGACCGCGGGGAGTGAGCTGGACGAACTTGTTCGGCCAGCGAGAGGGGGCGCGTGCCCCCTCTCTAAAGAGTGAGGTATGCGGTTGGTGGATTTGAACAAAATAACTTCGCCTGAACAACTGAAAGAATGTAATATTCAGGAGTTGGTTGATTTAAGCCGGCAGATTCGCGAAAAAATAATCCAGGTGGTGTCAAAAAATGGTGGTCACCTGGCTTCAAACCTTGGAATAGTAGAGTTAACACTCGCCATTCACAAGGCATTTAGTTCACCGCGTGATTCAATTATTTTCGATGTGGGTCACCAGTGCTATGTTCACAAAATGATTACCGGGCGAATCAATGAGTTTCCGACTCTCAGAAAAATGGGCGGTCTCAGCGGATTTCCAAAATTAACGGAAAGTCCTCACGACGCTTTTGACACCGGACATGCGTCAACATCTATTTCTGCAGCTCTGGGAATGGCAGTCGCGCGGGATGTTTTCCAGTCAGGCAAGCGAATTGTTGCCGTCATCGGAGATGGCGCCATGACTGGCGGAATGTCTTTCGAAGCCATAAATCATGCCGGAAACATGAAGTCAGATCTCATTGTTGTACTTAACGACAATGAAATGTCCATTTCACCAAATGTTGGAGCTCTTTCAAGATATCTGAACAAGATCCGTATTGAGCCATATTTTAAAAATCCAAAAGAATATCTTGCACACGTAGTTAAACAGATTCCAGGTTTTGGAACAAGGCTTTATGGGCTTTTATCCAGAATTGAAGGAAGCGTAAAATACCTTCTTACGCCCGGCATTCTGTTTGAAGACCTCGGATTCAAATATCTTGGACCAATCGACGGTTACGATTTTGAACTTCTTGAGAAGGTCTTTGCATATTCTAAGAATAGATCAGGACCAGTATTAATTCATGTTCTTACCGAAAAAGGCCGTGGCTATCGCCCGGCAATGGAGGCAACTCCGAAGTTTCATGGTGTCGGACCGTTCGAGATTTCTACCGGTGAAATTCAGACTGATCCATGTGTTCAGAGCTATACTTCTGTTTTTGGAGATACTCTGGTCAGCCTTGCCAGTGAAGATCCGAATATTGTTGCAGTAACTGCAGCAATGAAAGAAGGCACCGGTCTTGAAAAGTTTTCAAAACTCTTTCCTGATAGATTTTTCGATGTCGGAATAGCTGAACAGCACGCAGTAACATTTGCAGCCGGAATGGCTGCTGGTGGTCTGAAACCGGTTGTCGCTATTTATTCTACTTTCATGCAGCGTTCAATCGATCAGATAATTCACGATGTCGCACTTATGAAGCTCCCGGTAGTTTTCTGCCTCGACAGAGCCGGTCTGGTAGGCGAAGACGGCCCAACCCACCACGGAATATTTGACATCACATTTCTCCGCATGATTCCAAATCTCATTTCAATGGCTCCATGTGACGAACTTGAGCTGAAAAGAATGCTTGAATTCGCCTTCAGAAGCCACTGCCCCGTTGCAATCAGATATCCACGCGGAACAACTGCACCAGCGAAAAATTTTCAATCTTTCTCTCCGATTCAAACCGGACAGGCAGAAATACTCAAAAAGGGCCATGACCTTGCAGTCTGGGCACTCGGAAACACTCTGCATCCGGCAATCCAAGCCGCAGACGAGCTTGAAAAGCACGGAATAAGCACCATGGTCATCAATCCAAGGTTCATCAAACCACTTGACGAAAAGCTTCTCGAAAGACTTTTCGTCAGCAAACTTCCGATGGTTACAATTGAAGAAGGAACCCTCAAAGGCGGATTCGGCTCAGCAATTCTGGAATCGGCTGCCGACATGGGTTATCAGCCAACAATTCTGCGCATCGGACTCCCCGACGACTTTCCGGTACAAGGTTCACAGAAAGAACTCAGAAGGCTGTACAATCTTGACTCAGAAGGAATCGCCGACACAATCCTGAAATGGCACACAATTCCCCAGTTTTTAAAAGCCGTCTCCTGATTGATCTGATTATCAAGCACCCTTCTGTGATATAAAAAATCTCATCACAGAAGGGTGCTGAATTATAATTTAGGCGGGATTTTTCAGAATTTGTACATAATGGCGCTTTGTATGCGGTTATTCGATCCTTCCGGAATTCCCCTGTAAGTTGTAGTACATCGAGCGTATTCGAGGTACAATTGAGTCACATTGTTAAGGTCGTAAACTGTATTGAGCCAGCCGGAGGTGTTTTTCACACGTGCATTCGCCGGCAGTTCATCATTTGTTACTTTTTCGCTGGCAATACCGGCATTCCAATGCCACCTGTTGTACGGGCCAAAATTCAATTCCAGCCAGCCACCCTTAGATTTTATTCCATCTGCATAAATGATATCAGAATTCGCTGATGTGCCGCTTGCAATATTAACAGATGAGTAGGTTAGAGCGTTGGTTTTGCTTCTGGTTGTTACAAGGATTCCCTGATATATTCCGCCATAATACGTATCAATATTCTGACCGCTGAATCCTTCAAACTGGAGAGAGAACTTTCGACTGACAGGCAGCTTGAAATCGAATCCGGATGATCTGCTGAGAATGTTTTTACTGTCTCCTGAAACGTTTACATCGTGTTCTTCTTCTCCTGAATGTCCAAAAACGCCAATTTCTGCATTTTTACCCATTGTTGCCGGAAACTGCCAGGCGAGCCTTCCCTGAACGGAAGGTTTTCCTGAATCAATTCCGCCGTCTCCGGAACCGTTAAGAAATACATCAGATTTTCCAAGAGTACGTACAGCAGCCAACTGCAAAGTAAGCTTTGAGTGGTCTGAGGTTTTTATTCCCTTTGTAAGTCTGAGCTGCGGTCTTCTATAACCAATATTTCCCTGACAGAGCATTGGTCCATAATTTACCGTATTTGGATTCAACGGTGCAATTACATCCCAGGTCTGACCGCCCAGAAGACTTAAATCCATGTCGGGCCATTCGACGTTGACATAAGCATGTCTCAACATTATCATTGATTTATTTTCTGGTGCAACCGTAGAATTATAGCCACCGTAGAAATCATATTCCAGGCGTCCCGAATATTTTGCTTCGCCTTCGTTTTTTGGAAGAAAATTAACTCCGAATCTGGTTTGATTCACCGTTAAATAGAATTTCGAATCATTCTTTTTTGCTGCTTCTGATGGGACAAAAAAGCAGATACTGCCTGGAGTATCTGTTGAATCGCTGTAAATTGCATCAAGTTTTATGTATCCATCAACACTAAGTGCAGATTTTGCCTGAACGTTCTGCAATTGGTTTGGCAAAGAAGGCTGAAGAGGTTTTGTTTCCGTTGCTAAAACCGAATCTGAAGCAAGCGGAATGTTCATACAAATTCCGTCAGCATGCGATGTCCGTGAATTGATGTGTTCTGATTCGCACTTAACAATTTCTTTCGATGAATGAGTTTGAGAAGCGTTTTCCAGTTCAATAACACGTTTCTCAAGGTTTTCAATTCGCTGAAGCAGTTTACCATTCAATTTAACCAATTCATCCATTGATAAACAATCCGAAGTTCCAGAATTATCTGAAACAAGTTCATCAGCAAACGAAACACCAGCAGAAGTGGCACACAAAATAATCAGGAAAATCTGCATTAAAGCAGTGTTTTTAAAAGTGTTTTTTATAGCATGCAAAAACATATTCTTGTTTGTCTCCATGTGAATATTCTATTTTTTTTATTTACGTATATCAACGCTCATTAAAAAAATACAGATCTTCTCCCATTACCAGCAGTCAGCGCTGAAGGCGGCTGCAGTCAGGTCCATGCCTTTTTCTAAAATAAGATTGGAATTCAGATATACTGTACAATTCATGATTTTCGTTTTTTTGCAAAGCCTAGTATTCCGCCTAATGCAATTGAGAGCAGCGAAGCTGATAAAACTCGATATTCTGGTGGAAGAAGAAAAGTTACGGTATGAGCCGGAATCCAGAAAATGGGAATTGTTCTGCAGACAACAAAATCAATGAATGCGCTCCATTGAATAGTACTTGTAACTTTCGAAAGTGGAGTTTTAATAATTCCTGAAAACGTTCCTTCAGCTGCTTCTATCCACGTATCTGTTATCCTGTGAAAGGCCATGAACGTCGGTGCAAATATAAGATTTGTAATGGTGCTTGTCCAGAAAGCAATTGAAAGTTTTTCAGCAAATCCGTCTTCCAGAATTGGAAGCAGTTTCATTTTTATTACTGCCTGTGTTCCAGCTGAGAAAAGCGGAAAAACAAGTGCAAAAGCAACTCCAAAAAATCCCCAGATAATTGAACGCCAGATCAGCCCGACAGGTTTGACCCAGGAACCCGATACTATCCGGCCCGCAAGAAGCTCACCCATTGTTGCAAGAAGTGCAACCTTTAAAAAACCCATTATGTATGGATAAGCCTTTGTCGAATCAACAAATAATTCGCGGCTTTGAGGAACAATCAGTGCAATAACCACCGCTCCAAGTGTTCCAGCCCAGACAATATCGCCAATTTTGTTACTCATATACCATAACCTTTCAAATTTTCCCTTGAATTTTCAAGCAGTGAAAACACACCACCTATCATTTGCCCCGAAGCCAGTCTAAGCTCGACCGGCCTCGGATATTATACACCTACAGTTCTTCAAGGAAAAGCACTTCGTCTGCAGAATTCAACAATTCATTGTTTTCCGCCAAATTAAATCTTTTGAGAGTTCTTGCATTAATAACAATCTTTGCATCCGGATTCTTCAAAATCGGTATAGAAGACGGGGAAGTTCCATCAAGAATTTGAATCATCATATCCGTTGCTTTTTTGTTTATTGAATCCCAGTCGGCAATTACTCCAATCAGGCCACCTTTCAGAAGCATTGAGCGCAGGGAGCAACATGTCGGAAAATTTGATACAATGAATTGCAACTCTGATTCATCAGCACCCGCAAGAGTTGTATCAGAAAGCAATAGAACGGCTTCCACATTCTTTTCTGAAAAGTAGTCTCTGGCATTCTTTAAATCTGAGGAAGTCTGTGCATCAAATTTCATCAGAGTGATTCCCAATTTTTCAGATGTCTCAGACGCTTCGTCAAGCTGAATCTCAGATTGAAGTTCTCCTGACTTATAAACAACTCCAAGGCGTTTTAAATCAGGAATCAATTTGAGAATTCCCTCGGATATCTGCTTATTAATATCAACACGATAGGAAGTACCAGTAATGTTATTTGCTGAGCCTACATAGCTGTCTGCAAGTCCCATTACCACTGGATCAAAGCACGCTGTGCACAGGACCGGAATCTCTTTCCCTTTCAGATAAAGCTTCGTAGCATAAGCTGACGGAGAACCGAGCGCAATTACCAGATCGGCTTTTCGTGCAATGAATTCTTCAATTACATCATGCATGCGAACGGAACTGCCTTTGCAGTTGCGAATCAAAAGATCAAGATTTTCGTCCTGTTGTCGGAATTTGTATCCGAGCTCTCTGAATTTCGTTTCAATTGCTTCGATCGTATGCTCATATTCTGCCAGTTGATCGTTGTAGAAAATTCCAACTGTTTTCTTCTGAGCATCGTATATTTTCGGGGTTTCTTCGCCTCTGAGGACACGTAATCCGCCAAGCGCGAGTGCTTCAAGTTCGTCCTCACCCGGATAAACAAGAATATTTCCGAGAAATGCACAACGCTCTTTTATAAGATTTGTAAGATATTCAGAATGAGCCATTCCACCAGTTAAAACTACGGCATCAACGCTTCCATACAAAGCAACCGCTCTTGAACCAATTTCGCATGAAATCTGATATGCCATGGCTTCAAAAACAAGTTTGGCTTTGGCATTTCCCGCTCTTATCAATGCCTGAACTTCACCTGCGTTATTCGTGCCAAGATAGCTTACAAGACCACCCTGACCCGCCATTTTTTTCATTATAGTCTTTTTATCGTACTTTCCTGAAAAACACAATTCGATAAACGGTGTCAGCGGCAATCCTCCGCTTCTTTCGGGAGAAAAGGTTCCTTCACCTATTCCATTGTTTACGTCAATAACTCTGCCTTTTTTCATAGCTGCCACAGTAATTCCGCCACCAAGATGCGCTACAATAAGGTTCAGATCAGCAATCGTTTTCTGCATGTCTTTTGCAACTTTTCGCGCAATGGCTTTAATATTCAAAGCATGAAAAAGACTTGTACGCGGAATTTCAGCAAGTCCGGAGATGCGTGAAACTGGCTCGAATTCATCAACCGCGGGCGGATCAACAATAAAAGATGGAATTCCGTAATCCCAGCCAATTCCGAATGCAAGGACCCCGCCGAGATTTGAAGCATGATGCCCCTGAACTCCTTTGCGAAGGTCCGAAATCATCCGCTGGTCAATTTTATATGTTCCACCTTCGATTGGCTTCAGAAGGCCACCGCGCCCCACTACACAACTGAGAGTTTTCAGATCGAATCCCTGAGAAATCAGAAAAGACAAAATTTCTTTTTTCCTGAATTCGTATTGATCCCAGATTTTTTCGAATTTTTCCAGCTCCGTCGAAGAATGGCGAAGAGTTTTTTCAGATTTACAAACTTCATTTTCAAAAATACCTATTTTTGTTGAAGTAGAACCCGGATTAATAACAAGAATTAAATAGTTTTTATTTTGATTCACAGGCATTTTCCTTTAGAATTTCACATTCTTTCCAATTCCGGCGACTTTTGTAAGTCTTTGTCCTGCAAAACGCAGAGCCGTTCTGATAGGCGCCTCTTTTTTGTCTGATGCCATCTCAAGAAGATTTATTGTGCGTCCGTAAATTTCCTGAATTGCACCTCCAAGAAGTGACTTTGGCCTTTTTTTTATTTCATAATCCGCCTGAATCAATTCGCCCGAATCAATAATAAAATGTGGCGTGTAAACAATGCCTTTTTTAAACAGCATATCACCCACATTGGCATCTGGCAGGATATTGCTTGCTCCGCCAGCGATAATTTTACATTTAAGTCTTTCAATATTTGACTCTGTAATCAAATTTCCAAGAGCACATGGAATTATTAAATCACACTTTTTGTCAATAATTTCGCCTGGCTGAATCATTGCAACACCGGGAAACTTATCCTGAATATTCTTTATTTTGTCATAATTTTTATCTGTTACAACTATCTTAGCTTTTGAATCAAAAAGCATCTTTACGAGAGTTGAACCAAGTCTTCCGACTCCCTGAACGACGCAGTTCAAGCCTTCGAGATTAGTATGGCCAAAAATCTGTTTAACAGTTGCTTTTATTCCAAGAATTATCCCTTCAGCAGTTATTTCAGTCGCATCTGCAATTCCCCCGAATATCTCCGGAAGAGCGTAAACATAATCCGTTTCTCTTTTGATATTCATCAGATCTCTGCTGTTTGTACCAACTTCCATTACCGCAAGAAATTGTCCGGATAACCGGTTAATAAGGCGCCCGAAAGCTCTGAAATATGCCTCATCTTTGTCTTCAGGCTTTCCACATAACACAGCGCTTCCGCCGCCAAGATCGCAGTCAGAAAGAGCTGTACGCAAAGTCATTTCATGCGCAAGATCAACAGCATCTTTGAACATAGTTTCCTGATCCGGATAATCCATCATTCTCACACCGCCGATCGCAGGTCCAAGAAGTGTGTTATGGATAGCAAGTATTCCCTTGAGGTTTACCGATTCCTCATTAAAATATATCAGTTGTTCCAATCCTGAACTTTTCATTGAATTAAATATCTGCATTATATTCTCCAATAGTATCTGATTCTAAATAATGCGAACTCTAAAAAGAGCTAGTACAACCATCTCAATTTCCCGGAATCTCTTGAAAAGTTGTCATATTGTTGCTTATTGTTTGACGCAGATTCACAAATACATTTTGTAATGGTTGCAAATTTCGTTTTTTCTGATTTATCGCGGTATTTAGAATTTTCGCGGGTTTCCGATAAAAAAACTGGAGATATTTATCTCCAGTTTTTCTTATAAAGTCAACTCACACATACCCCAGCGGGTATTAGTAGTTGTGATTAAGTACAAACTGCTGTACCATTTTATCCTTGTCATACCATACAACAAGTTCTTTTACTCTGGTAAAAGTTGCAACGACATTAAGCCAGTCGGTCTCTTTAATTTCCTTGTAAACAACTTCGCCATTTTCAAGAATGAAAGTAATAGCATTGTGCTTGGTTTTGCTGTTGTGATAAAAGCGGCATGACTGTACCATAGAAGCTTTCATGTCTTCTACTTTTCTTTTGGGAGCCATTACATCACGCGCGGTAGCAAGTTCGTGTTCAATCTGTTCAATAAGAACTGAGGGTTTAGTTGCCATAATCAGACAACCTCCTGGATTTTCTGCGAGGAAAGGACAAAAACGAAAAAAATCGCAAAAAAAGGTAAAGCTCTACCAGAGAAGAGACAAAAGCGAAAACAAATTTCAGGAAACTTCGCATCCAGTAAACTTATTCTCATAAAGATCCGTATCTAAATAGAAAAATCTCTACTGCCTCTCAACATTTTCTGCTAATCATTTTTCTGTTTTATTAGTCAGAATTTCCTCTGAAAGAATTTATATCATAACCGGCAATATAAAGTCAAACTAAATTTGTGAAACATAGTTCGACTTGCCCTTCTCTTCCCATAAGGATTTTCCATCATCAAACCCCCATAAAGCAAGGGTAAAACTCATCGCCATGTGATTTTTTTCACTATCAGTCAATATACAATGCTCTGGTTCAGTCCCGAAAAACTCTTGCGAGATTTGCTGTAAGTGAAATTTTTCCTGAATGGTAAAAAACAATTAGCAATTTGCCTGAACGAATACTTGTAAGCACCTTAAAAGCAGGAATATTCAGACATATATAAATAGCTTCACAAATATTGAGATATGATTTATCATATTTTCGGGAATTATTGTTTTGAGAGAAAAAATTATGGAGGAAAATATATGAAATTTGAACAACTTTATCCGGGTTCTTATTCGATGTTGAAGGTTCTCATGTCTTCGGGTGAGACAATTAAGGCGGAATCGGGTGCAATGGTAGCAATGAGTCCGACAATTGATGTTGAAGGGAAAGTTGATGGCGGTCTCTGGGGTGCACTCAAGCGAACTGTTCTTACCGGCGAAAGCCTGTTCTTCCAGACACTCAAAGCCGCAAGAGGCGAGGGAGAAGTTTTTCTTGCACCATCGATTCCGGGCGATATAACAATACTTGAATTGAATGGAGCAAATTTTTTCTATCTTCAGAAAGAAGCGTTCCTTGCTTCCGAAGATTCAATCACAATAGAAGCGGTCTCACAGGGATTCTTCAAGGGTCTGATGAGTGGCGAGGGAATGTTTATCCAAAAGATCACTGGCAGGGGAATGCTTGCAGTTTCGAGTTTTGGCGCAATTCATAAAATTTCCCTTGAACCGGGTCAGGAATATATTGTTGACAACGCACATCTTGTAGCATGGAGTGGTACAACGCAATATGAAGTTCAAAAAGCATCTTCTGGATGGCTTGGCAGCATGACTTCAGGTGAAATGTTTGTCTGCCACATCAAAGGACCTGGCGATGTTTATTTTCAAAGCAGAAATCCAGGTGCATTCGGAAGCTGGATTCAGCGCTTCATTCCAGCCAAAGGCTAAATGCAGCTTGCAGGATGTAAACACATAACCACCTTTCATCCCATGAAAGGTGGTTATGTGTTTATTTCTGAAGTTTACAGATGTGTTTTTCCAGGTATTCTATTTCATCTTTCAGGCTTTCGACTGCATGAGTTTTTTCAGTGGGAGTTCTTTCGAGGCAGAATAAATCCCACGCTTCCTGTTTATAGCCTTTCTGTCGAATGTACCAGTTGCTTTCTCCGAGGTCCTGCGAAACCGGAAATAATACGCACAGAGAAGGCTTATATTTCCATTTTTCACCTTCGGAAGCACCAATCTTTTGAAGGACACAGCCTTCATTCGAAAAGATACACCATCCGCCTGCTCTTGCGAGAGTTCTTCTTCCCTCTTTTTTGCGTTTCGTCATGAAACCGCTCTTATCAAGAAGAGAAAGTGATTCTGGTCTGAGCAACGGTTTAAACTTTTCAATATTTGCTTCGATCATCGTTATTTCCGATTCAGAAAGGCCCGGACGGCCATTTTTACAACATAGTCCTTTACATTCTGGAAAATAACATCGAAATTTCGCTGTCTCAAGGTTTTCAATAATCTTTTTTGCTTTTTCTGACATATTTCATTCTACTTTCTAATTTTCAATCATTGGTAAATGCTGTTACCGAGGCGCTTTGTGAATATGACCATATCATCGCCTTTTTTATAAAAATCTTTAATTCTGGCTTCTTCGCGGTAACCTATTCCCAGATAAAACTTTCTGGTTGGTTCGTAAATCTTTTTTCCTGATGTTTCAGCTATTACGAGAGTACCACCCGCTGAATGAATCTGAGATTCTGACCATGACATCAACTGCTTTCCAATACCGTGTTTCTGAAAATCCGGGTCAACGACTATCCAGTACAAATCATAGGTACTTTCAGTAAGAGGTCGCTGTCCATAACATGCGTATCCTGCAACTTTTGAGTCAACTTCAGCAACTCCGAAATGATAATCTGAATTATCCTTTTGCAGTGCATCATCAATTAATTCCAGAGCAATTTTGTGTTCTTCATCCGAGAAAAAACCGGTTTTCTGAATTGAATTACTCAGTAGTTCACGGTCAGATGACAAAAGATTTCTAATTTTTATTAATGGATTCATTTATATTTCCTTAATATTTCCTTATCATAGCTGTTTCTATGATTGCTTTAAGCGCCTGATGCCAGGTAAGACCCATTTCTTTAAAAGATTTGGCCATCCCGGCATCGATTGATAAATCAGGATTGGGATTCATTTCAAGAATAAAAGCTCTATTTTTTGTAATTCTAAAATCAATTCTTGCATATCCAGAAAGCTTGAATCTGTGAAAAACGTCTTTAGCAATTTGCCTGATTTCAGTGTTCAAAGGCTCGTCAACCTGGGCAGGTGATTTAACGGGAGTCCCCTTAAAATATTCAGAATTTTCTACCCATTTTGCTTCGTAGGTAACTATTTTCGGCTTTCCATGGGTAAGTCCGGAAAAATCAATTTCATTTAATCCGACTCTTAATCCATCTTTTGTTTCAAAAACAGCGGCATTAATTTCGCGACCATCAATAAAATCTTCAATTAATACCGGTCCATTAAATTTTTCCTGGAGAAACGTAAAACGCTCTTTTGCTTGTACAAGAGAAGAAACAACGCTTCCTTCGTCTATTCCGAGAGAGGCATCTTCAAAAGCCGGTTTCATTATTGCGGGCCACTTATTCCATCCTTCAACTTCACTTATGTGCTCGAGTGTAAGAAAATCTGGTGTCAAAAAGTTGTACGCTCGCAATAGTGTTTTTGAAAGTGGCTTGTTCAGACAAATTGTTAATGCTTCTGGAGAGTTTCCCGTAAAGGGGATTCCAAGCCAGCGCATCAGATGTGGAACAGCCGGCTCCAAGCCGCTTTTTCCTTCAATTGTCTCACAAAGATTAAAAATTGCATCTGGTTTGAATAAATTAATTCTGCTGATAAAATCGCTTAGATCTTTCCCAACCAATATCAGCTCAGTTGAGTAGCCAAGTTCCTGAAGAGTTTTGTTTATCTGCTCTGCTGTTCCGAGTACATTATCTGAGTAAAATTCACTCTCCCAGCGGTTATTTCCGCTGGGAGAATTTGCAGTAACTGCTATTTTCATTTTTTAGTGTTTAAGGTTCTGACGCTTGAATGCATTCGACAGAATTCGACTCAGCAAATCATTATAGGATATTCCATAACCTTTTGCTAATAGTACAATATCACTTTTTACAGGACACAGTCCCGGAAGAGGGTTCACCTCAAGAAAAACTGGTCGCTCGTCCGCATCAAGACGGAAATCCATTCTCGCAAAGTCTCTGCAGCCAAGCAGTTTATATGCATCGACTGCATATTTATTTATTGCTGCAATTACTTTTTCAGAAAATCTCGACGGCGAAAAATATTCAACGCAATTCTTGTAGTCTCTCTTCATTTCAATTGAATAGACGAAATCTTTAACCGCCAATTTTTTTGGAGCTATTTCCATGATACCCAGAACAGCAGGATTTTCATTTCCAAGAACAGCAACAGTGCATTCTTTGCCGGGAATAAACTCTTCAACTAATACTGGTCCGTTGTATTGCCTTATCAGGTTCTGTATTTCTACCTCAGCATTCTCGGGGCTGTCGATTTTAGACTTCAGCCTGATTCCCTTGCTTGAGCCTTCAGCATTTGGCTTCATCAGAATGGGAAACTTCATACCCGACAGATCTATTTTATCTCCGGAATAAAAAACCCTGCCCTTTGCAACAGGCACTTTTGATGATACAACTTGCCGTGCAAGGTCTTTGTCAAGCGTAACTCCCATTGTAATGGCGTCTGAACCAGAGTAGGGAATTTCAAGCATTTCGCACACAGCCGGAACAAGCGACTCGCGGCATCTGCCTTTGAGACCTTCGGCTATATTGAATACAAAATCATATTTCCCTTCTGCAAGCGCAGAAGGGAATGTTCTATCGGCTTCCAGGATGTCCACTGAGTGGCCGAAGTCTGATATTGCAGCTGCAATTGAGTTCAGTGTCTCCTGGGAGTCGAATTCTTCATAAGTATCGTCAGGCTCAGTTTTTCCGGCTGAGTATCGGTTCTGACAATTACATGCCAGCGCCAGCTTCATGTTGTGCCCTCCGAATCATTCGCTTTGTTTCTGTCGGAACAAGGCAACTGCGCTTTCCGGCAAGAATTGAAGCGACTCCACCTGAAGTCCGGTTATTCATGGAGGTAATGCGCTCACCTGCTTCTCTGTAGCCGACAATGATTCCCTCATAATTACGCAGAACGCTCATCTGCTCTGACTGGCTGATCAGATAATTCGGCATTACCGGAATCTTCCCTGTGCCTTCAGGACCATCAATAACGAAGGTTGGAATAGAAAAACCTGTGGTATGACCACGAAGGCTTTCCATAATCTCAACGCCTTTGCTGATGCGGGTTCTGAAATGTTCAACTCCTTCAACCTGATCGCACTGGAAAAGATAGTAAGGTCTGACCTTTATTCTGACGAGTTTTCTGCATAGCGTTTTAACAATCTCGGGGTCATCATTTATTCCCTTGAGCAACACAGACTGATTGTTAACACAGACTCCATGGCGAATCAGTCGATCTACTGCAGCAGCCGATTCCTCAGTGATTTCATTCGGATGATTAAACTGAGTGTTGACCCATATCGGACCGTATTTGTCAAGCGTCGTGCACAAATCTTTTGTAATGCGCATTGGAAGAGTAACGGGAGTTCTTGTTCCAATACGAATTATTTCAACATGTGGAATTTCTCTGAGTTTTCTCAGAATATCCGCAAGTCTTGTTGTTGGAAGGGTAAACGGATCGCCACCAGAAACGATAACATCACGGATCTGCGGTGTTCGTGCTATGTATGCGATCATTTTGTCAACAGACTCTGAGCTTACCGCTGCATCAGTTGAGTTCCAGATTCGCTTGCGTGTGCAATGTCTGCAGAGCATTGCGCAGGCATTAGTTACAACCAGAAGGCCTCGGTCGTCATAGCGGTGAGTCATGCCATCTACCGGCATGTCATCTTCCTCAGAAAGAGGGTCTGCCTCGCCAAAGTCAGCCATTTCCAGTTCGCGGATGTCTGGGAGAGCCTGCTTCAAAATGGGATCATTCGGATCCTGAAGATTTGCAAGAGAAAAGTAGTAAGGTGTAATTGCCGTTCGAAATCGATCTTCGACGAGGTTCATTTCAGCAATTTTCTTAGAGTCGATATTTAGAGATTGAGCAATTTCCGAAACTGAAGAGATGCGGTTTCGCATCTGCCATTTCCAGTCCGACCAATTAGTCTTAGCGTTCTTTATTTGTGATGATTCCTGTTCTTCCATAATTTTCTGCATTTTCCTGATAACACTCTGAAAATTCCTTGCCGGTTTTTTCAGATTTCAATGGAGCGTAAGCTCGAAAATAAAAAAATATTTGCAGAAAAATCAACCCGCAAAAAAGCCTGAGCTGCAATTACTCAGCCTTTTTACTGATTGATTGGAATTCAGCCACCTTGTGTTACCGCGATCGCTCTCTTTTCGTATCTCATAAAAAACCCACCCTTTATTGAAGGGCGCAATTCATAGTTGATAGACTTACAATAGGCGGCGCTTCGCCTCAGGCGAACGCCCCTTGGTGTTAGTGATTCTACATCGTCCAGCATGAAATTGCTCTCCTTATTTATGCAATTACACATTTCTCTATTTTTAATAATTAACAAATTTTACTCACATTAACATTACATTTTCCTTATAGCACTTCATCGGAAAACTCACAAGTAGAATTTGAATATTTTTTTATTTTTTTTTCCCCAAGTTGAAATTTCGGATGAATAACCTTTCAGATTAAGTCCAAAAATCAACTTTCATACTGGAGGAAAATATATGATTTGCTGCCATTCATGCCCCTTTAACCCTGCTAACATAACAGAAAATGAAATTCAAACAAACAATGTATGTCAACAGCCTGAATGTTTGTCAGATGAACTATGCAATTCCCCTGAGGGATGCAACAGAGTAACCAGCCTCAGATGCCATCTTGATGGTTATGTCATAAGAAACCTCTGTAAGAGAGACCATCTTGCTGAGCTTCTTGCGCCTTCTTCTCTCGACAAAGCGTGTAAAAATCGCGACAGGTCGATGATTCTGAAAATATTCCAGCAGGCATCTGATTACCTTAAAACAAAGCTGTTTAAGCGTCTCGAAAGCAGTCTTGAGAAAAATCTTGCAACGTTTAATCCTATTTTTGCATCTGCGGGGCTGCCTCCAATTAAGTCTTTCTATTCAGAAGCAAAAACCGATTCGCCATACTTTTGTGCAGTATGCGACAATGAATCAGTTTACCAGTTGCTTAGTCCGGTTAAATTTCCACCGGATATGTTCTCAAACCTTATCAATGCATTCAAAGAGAATGATCACGATTTTCTCTGCGAACTTATTCGACTTTCGTCTACAGATCTTCGTTCCAGGCTTCTGAAGTTCATGCTGATCTTTCATTCTGAAAAAATGTATCTTTTCAACCCAATTTACGAAAAAAATGAACTTGCGCCACTCGAACCATTTCAGATTCCTGAAGAAAAAACACCGTATATGATAGCCCTTCTCAGCGAAAACGCCTGAATAGTTTCTTCCGGGCTAAAATGATGCTGATCACGCAGATACTCGTAGACACAGAGGAAAGGAGTTAAAATTGAAACGCCGTTTAATTAACAATCAAATTTTTTTTAGGGAACGTAAGCTGGAGAAAAATTCAGTTGTCGAGGATTTCGCGGTAACGGAAAGATAGTTTCCAGATAAAACGCTGCCCCTGATTATTGAGAAAATACAAACAAAGCATTATTATCTTGATTAAAAACATTAAAATTATCACGAACAAAGGCTTTTCAGTTAATCGTCGTGGCTGGTCAACGTTCTGAGCGAAAATCAGCAAAAAACTCATTTTCTCTCAGAACGCAGTATTGAAGCTCAAATAGTTTTTATTATAAAAGTCCACTTGAAAAGATTATGTTATTCTGATAGAAATGAAATGATCTGAAAAAAATTTCTTCATTGAAGGCTTATGACAAAATTAATACAATCATCTGACTTTGGGAAAACAATAGCATTTGATACTGCTCTTAAGCAAATTAATCAGGAAATAGTTTCTCTCGCCCTGCGAAAAACGAATGAAAACCTTCTTTGCTTTCTTTCTCCCGAAAATTTTCTCATTGAAATCGTCACACCTCTTATAGGGCAAGGTCCTGGAAGAATAGTAACCGAAGAAATACCATCAAAAGCAGCGTCAGCATTTACGGCAAATGAATGTTCCCTCCGGAAAGATGGCTTTTACATTGCAGAAAAAAACCTTATTTCATTCAATGATGCATCTGAATTTAACGCCACTCTTGATACGTCCGTAAAAGACTTCCCTGGCCATCTTTCAGGAATACTGCGAAGGCTTCCGCCCCTTGTATCTGAGCCTTTCGAGAAAAAACTTATTTATCTTGCCAACGCCCTTAGAGAAGCAGTTCCCGAAGGTGTTGAGCCTTCTCTGATGAAAATCATCGGTTACGAAGATTCATCCGGGTTTCTGCCGGCTGGCGACCGAGCTCTTTCAGGAATGCTCCTGACTGGTTTCTGTCTGAAAATGGGTGTAAGAATAAGAAGCGACTGGTTCTCAAGACTTGGATGTGAAGTTCGGAAACTTCTTCACAGAACATCACCCATTTCCGCAGCTCACCTGAAATTTTCACTTGAAGGCAGAGCAAACAACATTCAACAGAAATTTTTCCGTACAATGGCTTCTGATCACGAACCATCAATTGAACAGGCATTTAATGAATTAAAGTCAGACGACTTTAACGGCGGACCTTTTTTCCTTGCGGGCGTTCGCGCTGCTGTTCAAATGATACATCCAGACATGTTTAAATAAGGCTATCAGGCAATTATAGCTGGTTGAAATTATTAAGGAGGAAATATGGAAAAGATTCTTGTTAAAAAACTTAATGCTCAGGAATTAAAAGCTCTCGGCGTTGAAAAATGGGGAATATGGACTTGCGAACCCAAAACTTTTGATTATCACTACGACGACAAAGAAAGCTGCCAGATTCTTGAGGGAAAAGTAACAGTAAAAACACCAGACCAGGAAGTCTCATTCGGACCTGGAGATTTTGTTGTTTTTCCCAAAGGACTTTCCTGCACCTGGAAAGTTTTTGAAGCAGTAAAGAAGCACTACAAATTCGGCTGAGTACTGCCCATTTTTCAAAATTGCAGCATTGATGCAATATCACTTTATTATTACATAGCCTATGTATCTTCTCAGATACAAGAGGCATTTCCCAGATACTGACAAATTTAATAACTCATTATTCGTAGTTTTTCTGAAAGTGTACAACGTATATCTTACGGGGGAGGAAAAATGACCAGATATTTTCGGTTCTGTATTACGGCTCTTGTTCTGTTTTCAATGTTTTTTTCCGGGCAATCGATTTATGGCGAAGAGCAACTTACAATTATTCCAAAGTTTGCTCAACCTGGCAAAACACAACCTTTATCCTGGAAACTTCTTCTTCAATTCAGTAAACCAGTTAAGAAATCTGAATTGCTGAACTCTATTTCATACAGTGTATCAGGTAAGCCGAATCAGGTTAAAATCATTGACAGAACAGATCTTGAAAGTAATTCTGACTCTGCCCCTCTTCCAGAAGAACGCAACAGATTTGTCGTTACTCCGGAAAACATATCGCCAAGACTGTCGCAGGCTATTCTTAAAATTTCTGAAACTTTAAAAAGCAATGATGGCAACGCCCTTTCTAAAGCCATTTCTCTTGAATTCAAGCTGGAAGATGAAGTTGAAGTTTCTGATCTTAAAGCTTTTTACGAATCAGAAGAATCACGTGGTATATCATTTTCTCTTTCTGAAAAGCTAAAAGATGAAGACGTCAGAAAGAAAGTAAAAATTCTTCCGCCTGTTGGCAAATTAACTTTCAAATGTGAACCAGCCGGCACTGGTACAAAAGTTACTCTTACAGCATCAATGAGAACCGCTCAGGAATATAAGCTCTACCTTAGTGGCGGCACTACTGCAAATGGGAAGATCTTTCCCAGAGTATTCCTGCCATTCATCGCCCAGGGACCGAGTTCTTCAATAAATTTCGACACAGACAGAGCAGTTCTTGAACGTTTCAGCAGACAGTATCTTCCGGTTTCACTCTTTAACGTTTCAGAAATCAGAGCAGCAATTACAACTATTCCGCCAATTTTTGCTCCAGCATTTGATTCAATGACTGTTTTCGCAAAACATGACGGAAAGCGCCCCAACACTCAAAGCGGCATGAGAATCTCTGATGCAACACAAACAGCAATTGTTGAAGCCTCCGAAAATTTTGAAACTTCCCTTCCTGAATATGAAAAAATTCTTCAGAGTTATTCATCCCTCGCCGCTGCAGCTCCCGGAACTGACGTTAAGTTGAGTTGGTTTCTCGGAAAGTTTGAGACAAGAAAAGAAGGATTTGTACAACATACAACCAGCGATAAACACTTCCCTTTCTCAATGCCTTTAACATTCAGATCAGACAAAGAAAAAGGCAGCGCTGTTGTAATAAAACTCAGCGATGTAAGTGCTGATTCAAGCGCTTCTACTGTAAGGCTTTTCCAGATTACTGATCTGTCAATATCTTACAGACTTTCGCCAAAAACGATGCTTATCTGGGTTACATCTCTCGACACCGGAAAACCTGTATCCGGAGCTTCTTTAATGCTTATTGACAGTAAAGACCGCCGGTATTTTCCGGGCTTAACAGATAAAGACGGCATTATTGCAGTTAAAGATGGAGCCATTTACACGGCAATAACAACTCCGGGCAATTCTCCCGCATTTTCAAACGAAGCATTTACTTTAGATGAATCTGTTCGCGTTCTCGCCGTGACACAGGATGATTCTGTTTTCTGCGATATCCGCAACAACCGCTTTCGGCCATTTGGAATCTCCCAGAAGCCACTCAGCGAAACAGAAGGAAAAACTTTCAATGGTCACATTTTTACCGAGCGCGGAGTGTACAAGCCGGGTGAAACTGTTTTCTGGAAAGCATCTGTCAGAACGTATGCTGATAAATCCGTAAAAGCTCCAGTATCGGGTGAAATGCTCAACGTAAAAATCATTTCCCCAAGAAGCGAAGAACTGTTCAACGAAGATTTTTCAGTCAATGAATTTGGAACCTGTTCCGGATCATTTGCTCTTAAAGATTATTCTCCCCTTGGCGAATATCAGATAACTGTAACAAGAGAAATTAAAACCAAAGATAACAGCTCGACGAAGGAAACTGTTGGTAATACAGGCTTTCAGGTTCAGAAGTTTGAACCTCCGAGACATTTTGTTGAAATCTCATTTGATCAGAAATCACGTGATGACAATTCAATAATTGGAAAACCTGGCAAGGAAGAGTACCTTGAAAGCACAATAAAGTGCAAGTATTACACTGGCGGATTTGTAAAAAACGGAAAAGTCCGCTGGACCGCTCATCTTGTCCCTTCATCTTCTTATGTCGCCGGATATGACGGATACAGTTTTGGCGGAAGCGGCGATTCTGAAACACTTATTGAATCAGGCGAATCGATTCTTGATGCCAACGGAGAACTTAAAATTCAGCTTCCGCTTGATATGTCGCTTATGAATGGTCTTTTCGGGATAAAATTCGGAGCTGTTGTACTGGATGTAGACAACAGACCCGCTGCCATTGTAGAGGAATTTTCCCCGAAAGTTCCTTTTAAAACTGGAATTTCAGGCATTCCCTCGTCTATTTTCGAGGGAGAACATCTTACCGCGGGCATTGTCGTTGTTGATGATGCAGGGAAAAAGATATCTTCCGGAAATGTCAGGTTTGAAATATTCAAAAAAAGATATTTCTACTCTCAAAAGCGTGATGAAACCGGCAATATCTTTTATCGCTGGGAAAGCGGATGGTTAAAGGCTGCAACTAACGAAAAAACACTTCAGGACGGAATGGCTTCATTTGATATTTCCTTCCTTGATTCAGGTGATTATAGAATTCAGTCAACCTATCTGGCTCAGGATTCTGAATATTCAAGTGCTGTTGAATTCGAAGTCGGATACGTCTGGGACGACGAAAGTGACAATGACAACGAAAGAAAATCCAGAACTCCGCACGAAATTACGCTCCTGACATCAAACACCGTTGCAGAAAATGATACAACAGTAAAAGGAAGCGTTACCATGATGCGCCAGGCGAATTTCGCTCTGGTAACATGTGAGCGTGATGACATTTATGAATGGCAGGTTATTCCTCTTAATGGAAGACACTGTTCTTTCGATGTAAAAGTCCGCAATGAGTACAAACCGAATTTCTTTATGACAGTAACCATTCCAACCCCAAGAAGCGGGCATCCGACTTATCGCAGCCAGGTTGACGCAAATCTTCCTGACGTATTTTTCGGATATAAGAGTGTTCGAATTCAGGAAAAAGTTACAGGCATGAAAATCTCGATCGCTTCAGGAGAAGATAAGCTTACCGGAAGACCTGGCGAAATGAGAAAGCTTTCGTTCGATATTCTCGATAAAGATGGAAAGCCGCTTGATTGTGAAGTTGCAATCTGCGTTGTTGACGAAGCCGTCCTTTCACTGACCGGATTCATCACACCGATATTATCAAAACTGGCTGACTTTTCTCTTCCGCTGTCAGTTTTCTCGGGAGATCTCAGACTGTCGCTGATTTCTCAGGATTTATTCAAGCTGTTTGCCACAAAAGCTTTGACAGGCGGCGACATGGGCAGTGGCGGACTGGCGTCTGACCTTGCGCAAAGAAAAGATTTCAGACCCGTAGCATATTGGAATCCGGCATTAAGACCAGATAAAGATGGTAAAATTTCCATAGAATTCAAACTTCCGGATTCAATGACGGCCTACAGAATTTATGCAGTTGCACTTGACCGCGAAGCTTCATTTGGTTCTGCACAGCGTGAAATGGTCGTGAGCAGAGAATTTTATATTCAGCCTGCACTGCCAAGGTTCCTGACCATCGGCGATGCTGCTTTGTTTCCGATAACACTCAACAATAAAACAGCTCAGAATCAGAAAGCAGAAGTAAAAATAGCCGAATGTTCAAATGTTACAGCAAAACTTGATTCAGCAGGAATTGATGTCGGTCCGATGAGCACATCAGTTATCAAAGCAACTCTTTCAGCAGATTCCGAAACAGGCAATGCCTCGCTTTCTATTTCCGGAAAAGCTGGCGAATATTCTGATTCGATTCTTCAAACTTTCCCCGTTGTATCAAAACATTCGATTTCGAAGAGAATGAAGAATCTTTCGTTTACAGGCAATTCTTCTCTTGCAATTGACTTCCCAAATAGCCTCACCGAACTTTCTTCAGAAGAAAGAAAATCTTCGATGAAAGCAATTCTCCGTTTGTCTGCTACACAATGGAGTAAAATAGTACCAGCAATTAAATATCTCCTTCATTATCCGTATGGATGCATTGAACAGACCTCTTCAGGCATAATACCGCTGGCAGGAATGAGAAAACTTGCTGAAGCAGGAATAATTCCTGGAGTTACGAAGGAAGATGTCGATAAATACCTGAAATCAGGCATAAATAGATTGCTAACCATGCAGACAACAGAAGGTGGATTCGGATACTGGCCCGGCAACAGAACTGCATGTTTCTGGGGGACTCAATGTGCTATTTTTGCTTTGAATATGGCACGCGAATCCGGATTCGAAGTTCCAGAAACTTCATTAACAAAAGCTCTCGAATATAATCGTGATAGATTGTTCGGTGAAAGAAAGAATGAACGTGTAATTGATGACTGGGACAGAATCGGCTTCAATGACCTCGCAATAATTAACCTTGCACTGAACAACAAAATCAGTAAGCAGGAACTTGATGAAATCATGAAGGATTTTGATAAAAAGTCCGCGGAATCTCAGGCGTATCTGCTGTGGGCTGCATCTAAAATAAAATCATATCCGCCGGCAAAGTTGAAGGAAATGCTGAATAAGGTGAAGCCTTCTACAACAGGACATTTTAAATCATGGCGGTATTCCCTGAGTCGCGAAAATTCTCTTCTTCTACTCGCTACTCTTGCAATTGATCCGGCTTCGAAACGAGCAGATGATTTTGCCGGTATATTATTGCAGGCGCTTAATCCATCGGGTTACTGGACAAACACACTTGACACAGGCTGGAGCCTTCAGGCACTTGCCGGATACTTTTCAAAGAAGTCAACTTCAAATGAAGGTGATTTTGAAGTTACTGTAAGTCAGAAGGGTAAAGATCCCGTTAAGGTAAAAATATCCAAGGTTGCCTCTCAAATTGAGCTTGATACTGAAGTTTTGTTTCAGGAAAAGAAAATCGATCTTGTCTCCAGCTCTAAAAACCTTGTTCATGCAAGCATTGAATACTCTTTCCCTGAATCAGCAAGCAATAGAGATGAAGTCACAAAAGGCTTTTTTGTCGAAAAGAAGATTGAAAATCTGAATGGTGAAAAGGAAATCAGAGTTGGTGATCTTCTTAAAGTAACCGTTGAATTTGAAGACAAAAACCATAAAAATGGTAGTTACGGCCGATATGAGTATCTTGCACTTGAAGATCCGCTGCCGGCAGGTTTTCTGGCAATCAATTCAGCTCTTCGTAATGACAGATTGCCCGCCGATGCTTCAGCAGACGACGATCCGGAATGGTATGGCGACTGGGATGGCGATGCATATAAACTTAACACAAGTCATTTCGAAATCCATAATGAAAAGGTTCTTGCATTCTGTGATAACATCTGGAGTGGAAAATTCAGATTCACCTATTATGCAAGAGCAATCTGTGAAGGCTCGTTCAATCTTGTTCCGACAAGAGTGTCGTTGATGTATGAACCTGACTTTTATGGTTTAACACCCTCACAGAAAATCGAAATAAAACCCGCCCGATAACTTGATTTAGCCGGTCGAACAAGTTCGACCGGCTCACTCCCCGAAAACAGAACGTATCCTTAAAACGGTTTCCTCTGGAGTTTCATTTCTTTTCCAGATTCCGCAGGTTTCATCAAATACGTTCATCCCCTGGTTCTTTTCAAATCGTTGCCACAACAGTTCTACACCTTTATCGATAATTGACTTCTTTGATAAACGCATTCTCAACGACAAGTCGTTGATTTTCTGATAAATAGCATCATCAATACACACAGAAAGGACCCTATCCATTTAAGAAACTCCTTTTTTATTTGGAAAAGTAGTGGAAAACGTTTGAGCCGCCTGTTACAATGAATCCGCATTTCTGATAGAAATTAAGGGAACCGGTATTGCACAATTGTGTTCCGACTTTGATAGTTGAGATATTCTCAATTTTGTTCTCTGCAAAATTAATCATCTTTCTGCCAAGAGATTTTCCTCTGCAAACTTTGTCTACCGCGACTAAATCGATTATCAGATTTTCACCTGATCTGATAAGCTGCATAAAACCTGAAACTTTTTCGTGGCAGCATGCAACAACCATGTAATCTCCACGTTTTCCGGAAAAGTAGTTTTCTGCCCAACCCGATTTCACTTTCTTTGCAATTTCAGGGCTGATATTTGGATCTTTGAAAAAACGGCTCTGAATAAAACTTTCTGCGGCAATTAAACAAACATCTTCTTTATCAGATTCCTCAGCAAATCTGACTCTGCAATTATCTGATTCAGAAGCATTAAGCAATGAGCAGCCTGACGTCTGAGAATCAATAAGTATTTTTTCAAGCTGGATATTTGTTTCAACTAATCTGAAACCAAGTTCTTCGAGTTTTGCCGTTTTGATCACTTCATCAGATGCTACTTTCGCATATATAAAAGCAGAATTACGTGTAATTTCGTAAAACTCACTGATTACAGAATCGTCAATATTTCCACAATTCAAACGATAAACAGCTGACTCAAAATATTGCGAGAGCCAGCTGTCATACTGAAAAGCTTTTGTCTGCAATTTACTCAATGAATCAATTCCTCTGTAAGTTTGTTGAAACAGACATTTGAGAGAATCTCGTGTGCGTTAACATGAGTGAAAGCTATCATCACGAACGAATGTGAGAGATCTAATAAATGCAAGATTTCTCACTTCGGTCGAAATGATAAAACCTGAATTCTGCTGCTTAAGTTAACGCACTTGCATAGGCCGAATTATTGGCAGGACTGAAGCATTTTATTCGTAAATCTGTGATTCTTCGGCAATCTGTTCGTTGTATTTCGCAAAGAAGTGTTTGTACCATTCGATATACTTTTCCATTCCCTTTTCAAGAGGAAAGGAAGGTTCATAACCGAGAAGAGCTTTTGCTTTCTCGACAGAGAGTGTTCCGCGTTCAGGAGATAATTCATCACGCGGAAGAGTTTTAACGTTAAGTTTAGGGAAACGATCTTTGAGAATACCTATCATATCAGCAACTGATCTTCCTGAGCCATAGGTAAGATTGAAAATCTGGTTTCTGGAATTCTCATTCTCAATAACCCGTTTGATACCCTGTGCCAGATCGCTTATATATGTGAAATCAAGTCTTTCAGAACCATCACCTCTGATTACAAGATCCTGATCCTGAAGCGCGTTTTCAATAAAGATTTGTCCAACTCGACGGCTTACGCATCGTTCGCCATACAAAGCCGAAGGTCTTACAATAGTATATGGAAGTCCAAAAACTTGATTATAGGCTATAACAAGCTTCTCACCGCCAAGTTTTAATGCTCCATAAATTCCAATCGGATTACAGATGGTTTCCTCGGTGGCAATACCATCCGGAAAATTTCCGTACACCATGCTGGAAGAGAAGAAAATAAAATGTTCTATTGAGCCACGACACGCATCAAGCGAGTTTTCAAGAGTTCTGAAACTGTGATCGAATGTATTGAAGGGATCTTTATTAGACCGCCCGGCGTGTGCAACAGCAGCAAGCAGGACAACCGTCTGAGGTTTAATCTGACTGATAAGCTGAGATAGCTTATGATAATCCCTTGCATCCTGTACAAACATCGGAATCTTTGCATGTCTTAAAAGTGCAATCCTCTGATTTATCATCGCCATGTACAACTCGCGATTTCCAACATTGATGTTTTCAGAAAGTAACGCGAGCATGTTATTGACTTGAAGTCCATCAATAATTGATACTTCTGCTCCGGCTTTTTTCAGATGTAATGCCAGATTATGTCCGATGAATCCAGCTCCTCCGATAAGAAGAACGCGTCTGCCCTGAATTGGAACCATAATCAGACCTCCGATTTAATAATAGATTCTTTAACACATTTTCCGATATAAACCATATCGTCGGCGTTTAAATGAGCGCCTACCGGAAGTGCAATTGAGTTATTACTTATTCTGGAAGCTGTCGGAAACTGAATTTCTTTGTATCCATATTTTTCTCTGTAATAGGAAAGTAATGGAACTGGCGCTGGATAATAAACACTTGTACCAACGCCCATCATATTCAGATTTTCAATAATTTTTTCGCGTTTTGCTGCATGTTTTTCTTTTAATATAATTGAGTGACAATAATAGCTGCTCTGAAATTCGGAATGTGTGCTCTGAAGGAGTTCAATTTCATCAATTTCCCTTAAGCACTCTGTTAATTTCTCGTAATTCTCTTTTCTTACTGCAAGTATTCCGGGAAGTTTTTTCATCTGCTCGATACCAATTGCAGCGCCAATTTCGTTCAGTCTATAGTTGAACCCAAGCATTGTCACATCATAAATTCCGGGAACTTTGCGTTCCCCAACATTTCTATCAAGACCGAAAGCTTTCTGACGGGAAACTTTGGCAGCAATCTGTTCATTCTGAGTCAGTAAAATTCCACCTTCAGCAGTCGTAATATGCTTAACCGGATAAAAGGAAAAACATCCCACATCCCCGTAAAGCCCCGCATGAATTCCCTTAAACCTCGCTCCAAGTGCAAGTGCACAATCTTCGACGACAAAAAGAGAGTGCTTTTTTGCAATTTTCATGATTCTGTCCATCTCGACAGGCATTCCAAGGTAATGTACAACAGACAATGCTCTTGTTTTTGATGTAATATGATTTTCGATTTGTGAAATATCAATATTGCCTGTTTTTGTCTCACAATCAACAAAAACGGGTTTTCCGGAGCACATTTCAACGGCATGGGCAGTTGCAACATGCGTTTGTGCCGGAACAATCACTTCATCTCCGGATTTGATTCCAAGATAGAAATATGAAAGATGAAGAGCTGCAGTACATGAAGACACTGCAACAGCTTTTTTTCCTGAAGTAAATGCACAAACTGCATTTTCAAACTCAACGGCTTTGGGACCATGTACAAGTATATCTCCGTTAAGTACTTCCTGAACAGCATTTTTTTCTTCCAATCCTATTAAAGGTTTGCCAAATTGAATCTTTCTCAATTCCTTTTCCCCTTCCTGGTTTAGTAAATTATATCATCCTCTGGAAAACATCATATATAGAAAACTTCCACTGGTCTACGAAATTTGCATGATTCTTCAATTGCAAAGCAGACTGACATTGCTGAAAAAATTTCGCTCTGCGATATTGCCGGGGCTTTTCCAGTGTGAACTGATTCAACGAAATCATTCAAAAAGTCGCCTTTTTTGGCCCCCGGATAAGGAATATTCAGTTTTTCTGAAGGCATTTCCGGATTTCGTGATTTAATAAGTTCAAGGCAATCCTTCTGATTTACGATTGTTCCCTTTGTACCATAAACTTTCAGTCCATGAAAATGAGGAACAACACAGCCAAAATTAGCAGTGATCTTTGCAGTTGCGCCATTCTCAAATTTCATAAGCGCAACAACCATATCGCTGTATTTATAACCTGTGTTTTCAGTACAAATTTTGCTGGAATAAGCAAATACCTCACAAACTTTGAATCCAGTCAACCACAACACCAGATCAATAACATGAATTCCACCACCGTACACCACAGAGTAAAAATCGAGTTTTCCGCGCCAGCCCTCAGTTATTTTATGAATTCGTCCATAATCATAATCGGCTTCAATATGATACACTTTTCCCAATTCGTCATTTTGTATCCTATATTTAGTATCGGCAAATCTTGGATATTTTCTTAGTATTAAATTTGAAGAAATTTGAATTCCAGGATTGGCATCCAGATGATTTTTGATATCCATAGCCTCCAGAGGGAAGAGACAAACCGGCTTTTCTACAAAAACATGCTTTTTGTTTCTTACAGCTTTGACTATCTGACGATGATGGAAATTATCAAAACTTGCGATAGAAACAATATCAATATCTGGATTATTCAAAAGCAGATCAGCATTGTTCAAGACTTTTTTCTGCGGATATTTTTCTGCAAACTGCCTGACTTTTTTTTCGTCGAAATCGCATAGATAATCTACACTGCACATCGGATGGCTCTCATAGCCCTCAATATGCGCTTCACCAACACCAAGTCCAATTATTCCAGCTATATACATTTTTCAACACCCATAAAATTTCTTAAAAAGGTATCAACTTGCAATATTCAAGTGATATAAGATACCATATCTTCGTTAAGTTGTATCAACTCAATAAACAGTGAAAAAATGTTTTTTAACTGAGTGCATGCCCAAAAAGGTAATGTGGAAAAACCTTTTACCTTGTCTGTTAAGCTCTACCACGACGTAGAAAAGCCCCATCTTACCTTTGGCCGAAATGACAGCAAAATATCAGGCACTTTACTTGAATTATAGAACAGTTACGTTAAATTTGTGAATTTGAAAGAGGAAATATGGTTATTTTTTTTGAAAAGAGAATACGAACATTGTTATTAACAGGTTTCCTTTGCGCGATTGTAAATTCCCAGTTCTTTTGCCAGTCAGTCAATGCCTGCTCTCCAAGTGTGATGGATGACAAATATTATGGAAAAATTTCAGGATTTCCTTCTGATGAAATTACAACTGTAATTTCAGATGAGAAGGGGAATATATATGTTGGCACAGAAGACGCCGGATTAATAGTCATTCCTGCAATGAGTGGCACTTCTGAAGATCATAATGTTCATAAATGGACTCAGGTTGATATTGCAAAGAATCTTTCAGTGAATGCCATACACTCACTCTGGATCGACAAATTTAAGACTCTTTGGATCGGCACAGCGGGAGGATTGAATCACATTTCCATTGATTCACTGTTCAGTGTCGGGGAAAAGTTTTTTGCTTCAGACGGTCTGAAAGACAATATCTGCCTCGCTCTTGTACAAAAACCAGACAGTTCTACCATGTGGATAGGCACCTCACGCGGGTTGGTTGAAAAAGGCATGGGTTTCAAGAGTTATACTCTTTCCGATGGTCTTGCCTCTGATTACATTCAGTCGCTAGGTGTTGACGGGCAATCAAACTTATGGATCGGAACATCCAATGGCCTTGTACAATTATCCCAGAGCGGATTTGAAAACATCGCTCTTGATAAAGACAACCCGCAATTATCATGCTGGGTCAATGACATTGCGCTTTACCCCTTTGATTCAGAAGTATTTATTAACAAGCTAAAGATTACATTCAATCAAATGTGCGATGGAATAAAAGACCGGTGTAAACAGCTCGCTCCTGATCCCGAAAAAAATGAAGAATTTTATAATGTAATCAAATTATTCAGAGATGATTTTTTTGATACCTGTCATAATATGCCATTTGTAATAGCCACTTCCAATGGACTTTACGCTGAAAATAATTCACGAAATGGTTTTTTCAAGGCAAAAGATGGATGGTTTACAGCTGCAGCAGTAAACTTGAATGGAAATGGCTATGCAGCATCAAAAGAATTAAATATTGGCTCTCTGAAAAACAACACATTTGAGGGCTACAATCTAAAGAACATTATTCAGAATAATTTGATGAAAATTGTTGAAGAAATCAAAGCTAATCAGGATTTGAACCAGATTATCGGCAGCTTCACTCCGGAAATGCAAAAACTTATACTCGGAGATAAAGAAGAAATTGAACTTTTTATGGAAAAGATCACTTTGAAAAATACGGTTTCTTCAATGTGTTTCTCACCGCTGGGTCAGCTTTGGGTAGCAATTAAAGGCGGCGGACTTTTCCGGTTCAGACCGATATTTGTAAATCACGACTCAGCAGTTCACGCAGTAATGAATTACAAACAGTTCTCCCCGGCAACTCTTACAGAAAACCTCAAACCCGGATTAAAACTGGAAACTCCAAAAGTTGTTTATCCGGATAACCCTGAAATACGTACAGCAATAAAATATGTTGCAACTTCTCTCCCGGAAGCAACTGACCTGTGGATCGGAAAGTGGTCAGAACTCAGTGACAAAGACTGTGAAAAAGTCGCAAGATTTCTTGGACAATGGAGCTTCGAAAGCTGCATCTTCAAATTAACTAAAGTACTACCAGAAAATCCTTATGTTGTAATTCCTCTTGGGGACTACTGATTTCCCATTTTTGCTTTGTAAGACTTGCATGATAGTGGCAGAAATCTTCTTAATAAGACGTTTTGTAAATATTGCAGCTGTCACATTATACAAAATTATGTGATAACAATGGACACTGTAGCAATGTTGCGGAAGAAAAGATTACCTCACGCAGAGGCACAGAGAATAACAGAGAGAAAATCGTGTTTTTTTTATATCTGCTCAGCACCATTGCTACAGTCTCTAACAATGCCCGATTCTGAAAATAAATCCCTCTCTCAGCAATTTTTGATAAGATGATTTCATAATTTTTGTTACTGAAATCAAAAAATGTGCTATAATAACCAACTTTAAATATTCCTGCAGCTGAGTTTTATTGTATCTTGCTGCAGATTTTTTGTGAAAAAAATTATTTCTGGAAAATCCAGACAAAAATAAGGACTTATTTGTGAAACGACTTTATTTATTCTTAATGCTTATTTCATTGCTTTCCCTTGTAGCTTGCAGCGGTGGTGGAGGCGGATCAGATAACCCGGCGGGCCCTTTAAGTTCTCCTCCAGATGGAAATACCGCAAATAGCGGGGTTGTTCATGGGAAGATTTCTGGCACCGGCATTATGGGTAATATCCCGGTCTATCTTTTCCCCATTGATTCAGATAGTCCGCCTGACGTGTATAATATCCGCAAATCACTTCAAATTGTCCAGGAAGATTCCTACTACGAGACGACAACAAAAGATAATGGCGAATTCATATTTGAGAGTGTTGCTAGTGGAACCTATAATCTGATTGTCCAGAAAAGCCGGTTTGAAAGTGCATTACTATCGAATATTTCTGTTGCACTTTCCGATAACTCAGATAATCTCGTAAATGTGCAGCTGACTCCGACTGGTGATATCAGCGGAACAATACTTTTTGATGGTGCAGGCAAATCGGGTGTAATTGCTTATATCAAAGGAACTTCGTTTGCAGCTCTTTCAAATGATCAGGGTGGTTTCGTTATAACGGGTGTTCCAGTTGGAAATTACTCTATCAGCGTTTTTTATCCCGGTCTTAAATCTTCGAACACCTCTTCGGTAGCGGTATCGCCAGGAGAAACAAACTCAATTTCCAGTATTATTACGTTAGTTAAGGACGAAATGTTTTTCTCAGGTTACAGCATTCTCTGGAAAGGTAGCTTTTCGTCCAGTTCAGACCCATCCCTGAATAATCCGCAGAAAAACTGGGGATATTACAATACTTCAGATAAAAAATCATACATTTTCGATGGCTCAATCTGGCAGACACTGGCAATCGACGGAGCAACAGGCCCAACTGGAGCTACCGGTGCAACTGGTGCAGTTGGAAACACCGGATCAACAGGCCCTTCCGGCGTTAATGGCGCAACTGGCCCGACTGGTATAGATGGTAATGGAATTGTCTGGAAGGGTTCCCTGCCGGCAAATCCAGACTCTCCTTTGATAAATTGGGCTTATTATAACACCGCTTCAGCAAAAGCATACATTTACAATGGCCTGAGCTGGAACGTCCTTGCCCAGGATGGCTCGATTGGGGCAACTGGAACCGCTGGAATCAACGGAGTTCCCGGCATCAGTATATCATGGAAAGGCTCTCTCGCTGTTGAACCGTCGGCTCCATCTCTGAATTGGGCTTATTACAACACGGCACTTAATCGATCAATGATATTTGATGGAATCGGTTGGCAGATACTCGCAGTAGATGGGATAATCGGAGCACAGGGACCCACCGGAGCAGTTGGAGCAACAGGTACAACAGGCGCAACTGGTGCGACAGGAGCAACTGGCATTGGAATCGGAATTATCTGGAAAGGCACTTTTTCTGCCGCCCCGGATTCCCCCAGTTTGAACTGGGCTTATTACAACAGCACAGATAAAAAATCATACCTGTTTGATGGAACATCCTGGCAAATACTGGCTCAGGATGGCAACACAGCAGCCACAGGCCCAACAGGCGCAACCGGAGCTACTGGTGAAACTGGCAACACTGGGGCAACTGGCACAGCGGGTGCTACCGGCGCTACCGGTGTAACCGGCACAAATGGGAATACTGGAGCCACCGGCACGACTGGTACTACCGGCGCCACTGGAAATACCGGAGCAATTGGCATGACTGGTGCTACCGGAGCTACAGGTGGAACCGGCGCAGCTGGAAATACTGGAACCACTGGCACGACAGGTGCTACCGGGGCCACTGGCGCAACCGGCGCAGCTGGAAATACTGGAGTCTCCGGCACGACAGGTGCTACCGGAGCTACTGGCGGAACCGGCGCTGCTGGAAATACCGGAGCCACTGGCACAACAGGTGCTACCGGAGCTGCTGGCGAAACTGGCGCTGCTGGAAATACCGGAGCCACTGGCACAACAGGTGCTACCGGAGCTGCTGGCGAAACTGGCGCTGCTGGAAATACCGGAGTCACTGGCGCGACGGGTCTTACCGGTGCTACTGGTGAAACTGGCGCTGCTGGAAATACCGGAGCCACTGGCACAACAGGTGCTACCGGAGCTACTGGCGAAACTGGCGCAGCTGGAAATACCGGAGCCACTGGCACAACAGGTGCTACCGGAGCTACTGGTGAAACCGGAGCCGCCGGAAATGACGGAGCTACCGGCACAACTGGAGCTATCGGCGCGACTGGTGAAACCGGAAATACCGGAGCAACTGGTGCCACTGGTGCTACCGGGCCTGCACTTTCGAGTATCAAACTTGGTGGTGGTCACTATCATTCATTTTTCATGAAAAATAATCGGATTGGAATGTGCGGTTCGAGTAATTTTGGCCAGTTAGGCATGGGTGATAATGCAAACCATTATTCCCCTGTATACCTGAATTTATCAGACATTGTCTCACTTGCAGCCGGACAAAATCATTCTATAGCTTTAAAGAGCGATGGAACCGTCTGGACATGGGGATATAATTCACAGGGACAACTCGGATTAGGTGACACCACAAACCGGAACATTCCCACTAAGATTGATACACTTTCCAATATCATTGCAATTACTGCCGGAGAAAACTTCAGTGTTGCCTTGAAGAGCGATGGAACTGTCTATGGATGGGGAACTAACACAAACGGAGAAACTGGTTCCGGCAATACCACGTCACCGCAGTCGTCTCCTCAGGTGGTGCCAAGCTTAATTGGAGTTAAAGCAATTTCAGCCGGGCAGTTTTACACAATAGCATTGAAAAACGATGGAACTGTCTGGGGTTGGGGCGCAAATACACAGGGACAACTTGGGCTTGGAAATACAACCTCACCCCAGCTGCTTCCCCAACAAATGACTGTTGTAAGCGGAATATACTCTATTGCTGCCGGGGCAATGACCTCAACCATGTTGAAAAACGATGGAACTGTCTGGACATGCGGCTACAACTTAGAAGGCGAAACCGGACTTGGCAATACAACATCACCCCAGAGCACGCCTCAGATGATTCCGAGCTTTACCGGAATTACATCAATTGCTGGCGGATTTCTGCATACAATAGCATTGAAAAGCGATGGTACAGTATGGGGTTGGGGACAAAATCTGGTCGGACAACTTGGCCTTGGCGCAGGAAGCACCGAAACGAGTCCTCAACAGATGGTTGGTTTAACCGGTATCTCATCAATTGGAGCAGGATTCTATCACAGCCTTACAGCGAAGAGTGATGGAACCATCTGGACAGTCGGAAAGAATTTCGAAGGGCAACTAGGCTTGGGAACATCTGGAAACAATCTTCTTACTCCACAACAGGTAAACACTCTCTGGTGAAACACTCAGTACGCAAAATCTTAAATAAGGGGTCAAATTTGCGTGTTAACTTTTAGTAGGCTGTCGTCTCGAACGAATGTGAGAGATCTCCATAAATGCCCCCTTAATTAAGATTTGCGGTATTCAGTATTGATGCAGTGTCTTAATGGCACTGCATCGTTGTCTCTTTAATAGAAACTAAGGGTCATTTAGAACGGCAAACTCTGAACCCCAGACCATGATAGCGCATATTTGGATAATAATAATGCCGATAAGCTGACCTGAAGAAGATTACACTGAAGTTATACCACGCTCCGCCACGCATAACACGGTAAAAACCGCTTGAATTTCCACGTGGATATTCCTGCGGACTAACTTTGTAATAATCGGTCTTATACCAATCCCAGCACCATTCCCAGACATTTCCTGACATGTCATATAAACCCCATGCATTCGGCAACTTACTTCCAACCGGTTGCGTTCCAGGTTTTCCGGAATGTGTTTTCATTTTATAATTTTCATAACCTGCATTTCGGTTAAACCAGCAATATTTATCCATTTCTTCTTCACTGCAGATATCGTTCCAATAATAATTGATGCTTGTACCAGCCCGGCATGAATATTCCCATTCGGCTTCCGTTGGTAATCGATATCCGTTTGCGCTCCAGTCGGCTGTAACAAGCCTGTGAATCGGATCATAAATATTCAAATTATTTGGGTCAGAGGCAGTTTCACTTATAGCATAAACAGGTGTTAAATTTTGATTCACACTCAGCTTATTACAAAATTCCAAACAATCATACCAGTTAACATTTTCAACAGGATTATTCGATGTATCGCCATAAACGATATCAAACGCCGCCAGAGATGCAATAAAAAAAGATGGATTGTATCCCATTACCTTTTCAAACTGTGTCTGTGTTACTTCGTATTTTCCCACGTACAGAGATGCGACAGAAACCAGATGCGACGGACGTTCCGCTGCCTCTGCACCGATTTCCTGTGAACCCATAATAAAAGTTCCTGAGGGAATTCCAATTAGACTCATCTTGATACCGTCACCAAGATCAATTTCAATCGAAGTTGTTGCCGTATCTGTTGAAGTACCTGTCGATACTCCTGTTGCTGTTGAAGTGGCTGTTGAAGTCGCAGTTGAAGTGGCAGATGCAGTCTCTGATGCTGTTTCTGTCGTTGCACCAGAGACTGCATTTCTTGATTTTCCTGATGTTGCTTCAGAAAGAGGACCAACCGGATTGCCTGAATTATTATTCCCACCTGAAGCACATCCAGTTAGAAATAACATAAACAATGGCAACAATAAACCATAAAACCAACTACGATCTTCTATTTTCCTTTTCAATTTTTGGTTGAAACCTCTTTTTCACAGAAATCATTTCATGCATAAATATGCAATATTAAAAATGTACATAAAATTCCAAAGCAAATTCGGTGATGATTTCGGCATTAATCTGAAAAGAGCTTAGAGAAAATATGGAATAAAGACACCTGACAGCTCAGACCCAGGAAAGAAATTATTCCAATAATTTCGATAACCAAAGTCTGTGCTATCAATACATTGCAAAATATTGGCCAACAAATTCGCTGGAATCGTATAACTGCTTAATAATTCGAAACAAGTGCCTGATATTTTGCTGTTATGCTGACCCTTCGATCGAAGAAGCTGTCATAAAACGCTTTTTTTAGAAATAACGAACCCTGGCAAACTGCATCAGCAGCGAGTCGTTTTTTTGAAAAATCAATTATTTCACAGCTTCGAAATGCTAACAGATCACGTATTTTCACATTACCGATCAGCGAATTTCATACAGTGACAAAATAATTTCCCGGGAATTGCTGCTGCAGAAATTCATCGGTTGAAAATACCTTATAAAAATGATACAAATGAAAGTGGTAGTGACATTAAAGACAAAAATGACGTCGTGTGAGTATGTTAACTGATTATGCACAATGATTTTATTTTCACCTTTTTAAAATCCTTGTTATTCCGTGTATTCCGTGGTTAAAAGCCTGTTTCTTTTTGTTTATCAGTTAAACGCTCGCACTATCCAAAATTACGTGTAATTGGCAGAATGATGCCGAATGGAGTATTTATGAAAAAACAATTGCTGCTGACAATAGCCATATTTAGCCTGCTAACGTGTTTTTCTGCCTATGCAGAAAATTCAGAAAGAGTTATAGTGCATTTTAATTCCAGCAAAATTCTGAGCGGAAAAAGCTTGCCGTTTATAATTCGCAATCTTCAATCAGAACTTGAAGACAATATCAACACCCTTCCATCTGAAATTCGTACACGTAACCAAATAAACAAACTCTGGGCAGCACGCGCTATCGCAATAAATTTGACTTCAGAAGAGCAGAAAAAATTGTGCAGACAATCAAATGTTTCTCAAATTGAGCCTGCCGATACAATAATTCCTTCCCCTGAAGTGAAATCTGATCCTGAAGTTGTCAGCAGTTCATGGGGCCTTGACAAAATTAATGCTTCCAGAGTCTGGAATGAGTTGGGAATTGACGGCAGCGGCGCAGTTGTCGGCCAAATTGATTCTGGAGTATTCTATTATCACCCGGAACTTGAAGGACAAATCTCTGTATTTCGTGATTTTACAAAAATTGCAACTGGTGAAGAAAAACCGGCTTATGACAACACCGGCCATGGTACACACACTGCTGGAACAATCTGCGGGCGCAGAAAGAGTATCGGTATCGCACCAGGAGCCAGGCTTGTTGTTGCAAAGCTTTTCGACCCAAACGCAGGCGCACCGATCGAAAATATGCTTTCAGCCATGCAATGGATGCTTGATCCAGACGGAAACCCTGACACTAACGATGCCCCGCAGGTAGTAAATAATTCCTGGAGTGCAAATGGCAACAGCACAAATAAAACTTTCTGGGAAACGATTTCCACCTGGAATGTTGCCGGCATTGTCGGAGTTTTTTCTGCCGGGAATCAGGCATATCTTGGAAATAAAGTTGATATTCCCGGAGCATATCCACACTCATTTGCAATCGGCGCAACTGACGAGAATGACAAAGTCACCTATTTTTCACAACCTGGTCCGGCTTCCTGGAATAACGAACTTTTTCTTAAACCAGATGTATCTGCCCCCGGACTTAACATTATTTCTTCAGATTTCCGTGGCGGATATTCCAGCATGAGTGGTACAAGTATGTCTGCACCGCATGCATCTGGTTTAATAGCGCTGATTCATCAGGCAAATCCAAATCTTTCTGTGTCAGAAATCGTTGATCTGTGCCGCAAAAATTCTTTTGATATCGAAAAAGCAGGACCGGATAACAAATCTGGTTATGGACGCATTGACGCTATGAAAACAGTAAAAGCCGCCCTGGCTTCAACAACCCTGAAAGACAGAATTTCTGCCCTGCCACTGATTCTGGAAAGAGAAAAGCTGCACAGCAAAACTTCAGACAACAGAATGTCAGCATCTTACATCCAATCTCTTCTTAAACACGGAGCATCTTTAACTCAGGATGAATTTGCAGCAGAATCAGCCGCCATAGGAAATGACGGCAATCCATATTCAGTAAAGATACTTCGGAAAATAAATCACGTAAGACTTTTCAATCAAATGTACAACAGTCTCAGACAACAATCTCAAAATTAAGTTCCCCCGAAAAATAGCCGTGAAAATCACGTTATAAGGAACTCATCATCTGATTTCAAAGCGATAATTCAGTGAATTTCGAATTGGTTGCCTGAACTGTCTTTGAAAGAGGTTGAGTCTGATGGTATGACTTCCTGAAAGCTTATTTGAAAAGTAAAGCCAGCAGCAAAGATTGTCAAAACATAACTTCCCGGATCAATGCCCGGACTGTCAATGTTCATGTACTCAAGCAGTTCAACCTTCCCTTGTGCTTTCAACTCATTGCTTCCATTAGTTTTGACTTCATAGATCTTCGAAGTTTCAAAATCATTGAATTCACATATTACTTCCTTTCTACCCGTAATGCTTGCTCCAAATTCCTCAAGCTTTATTTTAAGGGTTTTCCCCTTCCAAGCTTCCTTTAGTCTACTTGAGTCACGTTGATCTTTGAATCCAGTGGGGATCGAAGCAATCTCTTCAGCAAGCAATAAGGAAGAAAAGATTACGAAAAGAAAAATCCAGGCTGCTACCTTATATCTCATAATAAGCTCCATTCTGCTTTTTCAAAGCGTTATATTTTTTTTTCGAATTGTATAAGAGCCTGTCGCGCAATTACACAAAAGCCTCATAAGCAAGAAAATACATAATGAGCAACAAAATCTTACTCACAGAAAACTTGATATTCAAAATCTTTCATTTCTCGCAAGAAACACCAGCAAGAACTAGGCAACGAACAATTAAATGACATTTTAATACGATTTGCTGTATTCAGGCTGATAGATGGAAGTGTTTTTTCAGAAGGTGTGAAAAATCGGGATAGTTTTTCAGAATCTGAATGATTCTTTCAGAGCTTTTTCCGTCGCCATAAGGGTTTTCGACCTTTGTACAATCTTTTTTTGTGGCTTCGATGACCGCGTTGTAGATTTCCTTTGCGGAAGGTGCACTGTCGATCACAGAATCTGCTTTCAGTCTACCTTTCTGGCGATCACCGATATTAACGGCAGGTTTTTTCAGCGAAGGCGCTTCATATAATCCACTTGAGGAATTTCCTACGACAACATCAACACAATTCATGGTACTGAGATAAAGAAGTTGTCCGAGGGAAGAAAAGACTTTTGCATTTTCATGACGCGCTGCGAAGTCATCAAAAAGCTGTGAAATAATTCGGCCGTCTGTATCAGCATTAGATTTTGTGAAAATTAATCCGAAAGAATCACCGAGCTCTGCAAGTGCTGCAAGCAGCTCTCTGCATTGTTTTTCTGAAGTATTTTTTTCAAGTGTTACAGGATGAAAAGTGACCAGTATGTTCTTCTGCCGGAATGAAAAAGACAATTTTTTTTCGACTTTCTCCCTTTCAAGAAGCTTCAGAGAATGAAGCAAATCAATTGCCGGTGTACCAACAACATGAACATTTTCGGCGTTTTCACCCATTTGTACAACTCTTTTTCCTGAAAGTGCGTTGGTTACGAAATGAATATGTGACATTTTTGTAATGCAATGTCTAATAGATTCATCGAAAGCGCCTTCTGTTGTATCGCCTCCGGCAATGTGGGCGATTGGAATGTCTGCAAAAAGTGCAGCCTGGGCAGCAGCGAATATTTCGAAACGATCAGCTGGAAGTACAAGCAGGTCTGGCTTCAATCTGTTGAGTGAGTCCGCAAAACCGATTGTTCCGAGGCCTGCAGATTTGGCAATTCCAACCGGAGTATCGCTCGAAAGAAGCATTTCAACTTTTTCGTCAATTTGAAAGCCTTCTTCCTCAAGCATTTTATATGTCAGACCAAATTCCGGAGAAAGATGCATCCCGGTTGCGATGATCTGAAGCTTGAAAACAGGTTCTTTCTTAATTTTGCTCATAACCGGCAAAAGCATGCCACAATCTGCTCTTGTACCAGTCACAAAACATATTTTTCTCATATCACCTGAACCTTCATCTTTGCCCTATGCACGTGTTAACTATTAAGTGTCTTCTCGAAGGAATGTGAGAGATCTCATATAATGAGAGACTTCCCCCTTCGATCGAAATGACAAAAACGGGTCGTGTGAATATGTTAACTGAATTATGCAAAATGATTTTACTTTTTTCTTCTAAAAATCCGTATTATTCCGTGTATTCCGAGGTTAAAAATCAGTTTCATTTAATTTATCAGTTAAACGCTCGCACTACCCAGAAACGAAATTTCGAAGCTTAATAAGTTAACTCGAATACCCTTGCTCTCTCCCAAACTGACGCCGGGCATAGAGTTGTGTCATCCACCGCTGACGAGATTTGTTATTTGAACATCTGAACTGTCAGGGACTTTGGTGGCATTATACTTATCTCTCGGGACATAAACATTATCAATTTTGACTATGAGCAGCGGATATTGAAAACCGCATTTTCTGATAAGATCAGAAACGCTTATTCCGTCTGAATATTCAACGTCTTTGTCATTAACTTTAATCATTTTATTATTTTTCTCCTTCATTTATACGTTCGATTTCTTTATCTTTTCCAAGAAGAATTTCCATGACAAGATTCGCCTGAAGATGTGCAACTATACCAACTCTTGGAGCCATAAGACCATGACCGGGCGCAGCTTGAGTCATTTCATCACCACATACATACCAGTTTCCCATCGGCCTTGTTTTCAACAACTCTGAAGCCCCATAGCCTGCCATTCCCACGCCCAGAACAATCGGTTTATATGGAAAACTTACCGCTGCGGTTTCAACAAGCATTGCTTTCTGATCTGCTTTGTCAAAGGCTTCCACAAGAACATCGACTGATTTGAAAATAAGTGGAATATTTGCACTGTCTAAAATGCTGGCAAAAGTGGTAATTTTAATATTCGGATTAATTCTGTCAAGATTGATTTTCAGTGCTTCAACCTTCAACATGCCGATCTGATCAACAAAATATTGCTGCCGATTGAGATTACTCGGCTCAACAACATCGTAATCAGCAATTATCAGATGTCCAATACCAACACGGGCAAGCGCCACAGCAACTGTTGATCCGAGACCGCCACAACCCGCAATACCGACACAGGCTTTCTTAAGCTTTGAGTGTATTCCGGGCGAATGGCGTGCAGACATAAGGGAATCCAGATCTTCCAGGCTGGGAATTTCACCCCGTTTTATAAGAACAAGCGTATCATTTTCCTGAAGAATTTCCGATGAATTAACAGGAAAACCATTCCGGATAAAAATATCCGCATCTGGTTTGTGTTCTGCCGCAATCTGTATAATTTCAACTCCTGCAGCAACCTCTATTTCCTTCTCATTAAGTAATATTTTCATATTATCCAGACTTTCATTTATTCGAAACAAGATTCGAATTCTTTGAACTGTAACAATTCAAAATAATTCGTTCATCCCGTATATTTCAGGTGTATTCTCATGACCTTCAGCAGATTTCGCCCCATCGCGTCTCGTACAAGCTGTTTGAGAATTTCTTAACCCAACCCAATTTCCAGAAATGCACCCTCTCAGGAATTTGTTTCTCTTATAAAAATGTGTTATAAGAACTATCAACATTGAGACTTTTCAATAGCATTTTTCCCCTGAAGGTTAATCATTTTGTATCATATATTATTTATCAATATTCGACAAGAAATAATTTGCATGCCAGATTGAACACAATTCTCACTTTCCTGTTTTTATTCAATCTATTTTGCGATATACTTGATAGAAAAATAGGAAAGTGAGAAAAAAATTAACAGAGGCGGCTGTTGCAAAATTCCAAGTTTAATCAAAGTACAAAATATAAAAATATCTATTGAACAACCTTTGAGGTTTTTTTGTCTCTCCAGGCAAAGTGTTTTTGAATCTTATATAAAGAAAAGGGTATCAACAAATTATGGGTAATCAAAATATTCCATTTCAAACAATTGATTGGACCAAAGTTCCCAAAACTGAACATAAAGGCAAGACTGGCCTGGCATATTGGCAAACGCTACAATTTGACGGGTTACGAATCAGAATTGTCGAATATTCTCCTGGTTATGTCGCAGATCACTGGTGTGAAAAGGGTCATATAGTTCATTGTCTTGAGGGCGAAGTTGTTAATGAACAGCAAGATGGTTCAAATTCAATTTTAACTCCAGGGATTTCGTATGTCGTTTCTGATGGGTTAAGTTCACATCGTTCTGTTACAAGAAATGGGGCCAAGTTAATGATAATAGATGGAGATTTCTTGAAACCTCTATCTTCGTAGGCTCTCTGCTGAACACTGCGTTTGCGCCGACTCACGCCAAGTCGATAAAGTTATGAATATACGCAAACAAAACGCTTGTATCTGACTTCGCAGGTAAACCGTGCGTTATTTGCCATTTTAAGAAGGAGTAAACGAATGAAAATTCTTGCCATAATCGGTATTGTTTTAGTTCTTATTGTCGCAATTATTCTAATCTATCTATCTGGATATGGCCTCTTTTCGTCTGTAATAATATCTGAAAAAAATGTTGGCCCGTATTTACTTGTTTATAGAAAACATATCGGAGACTACAAAAATGTTGGTCCAGTAATGGATAAGATCTATTACGATTTGAAAGACAACCATTCGGTTATTACAACAAAAGGATTTGGTCTCTATTACGATAATCCTCAGGATGTTACGACAGATAATTTGAGGAGTATAGTGGGTTGTATTGTGGAAGGAAAAAGCATTGAAGATTTAAAAGATATTAAAAACAAATATGGTATAAAAGAATATCCGGCATCAAAAAGCGTTGTTGCTGAATTCCCATTCAAAGGAAAGATATCGATTATTCTTGGAATATTCAAGGTTTATCCAAAGCTAAGCGCATATTTAAATGAAAACAAACACCCATCAACTCCTATAATGGAGCTTTACGATCAACCAAACGAGAAAATTGAGTATATTTCATCGTTTGATTTGTCCAAAGAGGTCTTTGATTCATTTTTAAATAGCCAATGAAGAATAAAGAGCATAACGAATAAGGGTAAGATCATATGTCGCGCAAGCGTAACCACAGTCTTGCCCTATCATTTGTACTCGTCTTTGCAGCAAAGCACTTGGCAGCAACTTAGCACAACTGATATGTTACTAAAAATCAAATCTTGTTGACAACTCATGGGCGCCCTTTATTCGTTTCTTTTGTTATTCGAAATTTAAAGATTCGTGTCATATCTGCGAGGGATATGACTTCAAGAGAGTTTCAGGAGTTCGCAAAATATGAAAAAGAAAATACCTAATTTTAATTCTGAAGACGAAGAACGAGAGTTTTGGGCAACTCACGATTCATGCGATTATGTTGATTGGTCAAAAGCTGAAATCGGAGTTTTTCCAAATCTAAAGCCGTCCTTAAAAACAATTTCTCTTCGTTTGCCAGAAGATATGGTTAATGATTTAAAAATTCTTGCCAATCAGAGAGATGTTCACTATCAATCGTTATAGAAAATACTATTATCAGAAAAGATCCAAGAAATTAAGAGACTAAAAGTTGCATAAAATGGCATAACGAGTAAGGATAGATCGTGCGTAGCGTAAGTGTAGCCATGATCGAAACTTTCTTTGAAATTTCATCAAGAACCATAGATTTATCTTTCCAACCATGAAAATGAGCTGCAAGTTACGAGGTTTTACGTGGAAAAGCCTTATTAGAACTCAAAAAAAGATATATCGTAAGTGGATGTTCCCGAAACTAATTTCGGGAACATCCTGAAATTTCATCAATTATGAATATTTGATTTTCATTCATAGCCTCAACTGATAAAGTATACGCGCAATAGTAAATGTAATTACTCAAAATGCCGATACTTGACCCGGATAATAATTTCTTTTGTCGTCCGTTCAGATTAAAAGGGGCAAATTATGGGAAATGAAAGATATTACAGGAAAACTCACTTAATACACATTCTGATTTTTCTGGGGATGCTGTTTGGACTTACCTCAGAGAAAGCAGAAGCAATCATCACCAATCCCACCGTTACATTGACAAATGATTCAAACGGTGACGGAATCGCTGGAATCGGCGATACCGTAACTTTCGCCTGCCGCTCAAACAACGCAACCGCTGGCGTTACCCCTTTCATTAATCTTGGTGTTTTAGGCAACCCATATTACGTCCTTCCCAATCTTGCCGGAAATTATTACAGTGCAATTTTTTCAATTTCGAACGGAAGCTTTGACAACTCTTCTTATAATCCGCAGTTCACCGACAATGACAGTATGGTAAACTCCGGAAGTACAATAAGTATTGATAACCAGCCCCCAATTTCACTTCTTGGAATTGTAATCGATACCAGTGCAGCAAAAGGAAAATCCGGAGAATATATTGCCGGTGATTATTTAAAGTTTTCAGTAGACTTTTCTGACGCCGACGGACTAAACGGACCGCCCCGCCTGAACGTTTACGCGAACCTTTCAAACCTCGGACTCGGAACAAATGTTCCGCTGACTTATTCAGGCGGAGGCAAGTACACATTTAACAGAGTTATTCAGTCCGGACGTGAAAGAAACGCTGACAGTTTCGATCTTCTCGCAGTTGACGATGCCGGCAACAGAAAAACATACGCCGGAGCAGTAAGCTATGACACCAGAATTCCGAACCTTGTTTCTGTTGTAGCAACTAACACAAGCGGATTCCAATACATCAAAACCGGAAATGTTGTAAAAATTACAGCAACAGTTTCGGACTACGACGGCGAAACACTTACAGCTTCCAATTCAATTCTGATCCCAGGCTCACCTGTTACGATGAATCGCACAGGCGCTTCAACAACCGGAGGAACCACAACTTTTGAGTATACCTTTGCTGTCCCATCAGGAACCAATCTGGAAACTGATTTTGTAAACTTCGAAGTTGTTGCAACCGATGATGCAGGAAATGCAACTTCCAGGTTTTCAAATTCACTCGCAGTTGATACAATTCCGCCAGTATTTGCACTTCCACTTTCAATTTCGATACTTGAACACAGCGGAGTAAAAAACGACAACATCGCAATCATAGGCGATCAGCTTTATATTCTCGGAAATCTTTCAGCCATAATGAGCGACGTGCTTGTAACAGTTGATCTTTCAGCAATCGGCGGAGTAAGCAATCAGATATGTCCGATTTCTCCAGGGTCTACAACTTTTTCTCTTCTTTATGATGTTCGTCAGTACACATCTGAAGATTACACTCCGAGAAGCTTTACGGTCAAAGCTCAGGATAAAGCAACAAACGTAATTTACGAAGTCACACTTCCAGTAATATACGTTGATAACAAGCCGCCTTCAATTACTACCGTCATCCTTCAGAAAATGTACACCACCGGAACAGCGAAACTTGGCGATACAATTGCGCTGCAGGCAAATGCCACAGATCTCGACAACGGCAGAATATGGGCAGATCTTCGCGACATCGGCGGTAACGGAAGCGATTCTCTTCCGCTGACAGGAGCTAACACATATCGCCTTGAAATGACTGTTGGAAAGTCGGCTTCAAATAATTACATAGTTGACGGCCAGAAAAATTACACAGTCTGGATGACAGACAACGCTGGAAACGAAGTCAGCATGTCGAGTAACGGTCTGTATTTCGACAATGAACCGCCAGTAATTCTTGCTGCCACATGGACAGTAACTCCATCTCTCTCTGCTACTCATCCGTATGTCAAAACAGGCGATAAAATCAAATTTTCCGTAAGTCTCGCAAGCTCCGGAGCATCGATTTATGATAACCAGGGTGTTTTCATGAATCTTTCTGCCCTTGGGAAAGCTTCAACAGAAGCTTTGACCTACGACGGAGCCGGCAGCTATACAATTCAGGTTACAGTTCCGGCTGGAACTCTGAACGAAGATACTGTTTTTTCGATCACTGCAAAAGATAATGCCGAAAATACCGCCTACAGCAGTGTAGCGGTTCAGATTGACAATTCCGCCCCTTCGCCCGGTCCAATGACAATTAACTACATCCGTGACGTTGCGAAAACCGGCGCAATGAACATTGGCGACCGCCTTGAATTTATTGTTCCGGTTACTGATCCAGACGGCGGAACATGCACTGTTGATCTTTCTATTCTCGGCGGTGCAACTACCATGTATATGAACTATGATCCAACGCTGCTGAGGTATTATCTTGTCGTAGACACTGCAAGCACTACTCTTGAAAATTCAACTTACGTTTTCAGAGCCACCGTCAGTGACAAGGCCGGAAACACGATGACCTCGCTTTCGAGTACTTATGAAGTAGACTGCGTTCCACCTGTAATTGACTATGCTTCAGCTACATTTCAGAATATGGTTGGAAATGCCCTGGTAATAAACGTCGGAGATCGTCTTGTAATCAACGCTAAAGTTGATCCGCTTCTTCTTGACGGCGGCACACCTCAGGTTAATCTGAGCGTTTTCGGAGGAAATTCCGCACAGATAATGTACGACGACGGCGCACACAACGATGGCGCAGCAAGCGATGGTCTGTATGGTTTTTCATTGTTTGTTGCATCAGGCAGCATCGATGGCCAGAACATCACTCCGGTTGTTGAACTGAAAGACAACTGTGGAAACATGGTAAACGCACGAACTGAGACGCTTTTTGTCGATAACCAGCCTCTGCTTGTTCAATCGTTCATCGCTTCAATTTCTTACGATCACAACGCAAATACAGTGGTTGATCTTGATGGAATGTTCACCACAAAAGCAGTTGTTTCAACTGACGTTGTAAAATTGTCACTTCAGGTAAACGGAAACGGCTGGGACTTCGGAACAGCCTATCTTGACCTGACTCCGCTCGGAATCGGCATCACTGAACATGAGTTGAACCTCATTACCTCGGCTGGAGGAAAAAGTGCAGTCGCAACATTCAGTCCGATACCCGGAACCACAAACCGCGAGAACGTTTCATTCAAAGTTACCGTTGTTGACGTCAACGGAAACATTACCTACGCAACAAGCACTCCCAGACTTCTTGTAGATAACCTGCAACCGACAATTCAGGTTTATCCGCTTTCCTTTACCTTAGACAACGGACGTCTGAACGAAGCAAACGAAGGAGATGTTCTTCGCGTAAAAGTCAGACTCAGCAACCATGATGGAATCCTTCCCCAGATTGATTTTACAAATCTATATCTGGAAAATGGTCTTACTCCGCCATCGCCCATTCTTTTCCCTCCAGGCGGACCGAACGAATATTCCTACGACTGGACAGTTCCGGCAGGACTTGGTTCTACAGCTTCGCTGACAATAATTACTTACGATTCATCAGGTAACATGGTCGTCGGATATACAAACAACGTAAGATTCCTGTCTAAGACTCCAAGCATTAAAAACTTTCCGAGCAGCAGAGCAGATCTTTCTTATGATACTTCTCTAAGCGGCTTTCCAAACAATATCGCTAATCCGGCAGACAAAGTAACACTTACATGCGTAATGAATTCTGCGTACAATACAGCCAACAACCCTGCTGCGACTGTTCTTGCCGACATCAGAACGATTACAGAAGATAGCGCAGATGATTCGTCTTCTCTTTACTACGACGGCGACCTGAGCACATACTGGACTCCAATGATCTACCAGGCACCTCCGATAAGCGGCGGCGGAAATTACGTGTATATGGGAACATTCACGGTCGGAATCAGCAAGAAAGAAATTGGACTTGCAAGTTTTCCGGTAAAAATTCTGCACCCCGACGTTCTTTCAATAACAATGGCAACCGGCACACTGATTTGCGATTCTGCTAAACAGTTTGCAATCGACACATTGATACCAAATCCTGTAAAATACGGAATCTACATTGACGGCAGCTTAGGCGACAACTTAAGTATCAGTAATGCAAACATTGGAGACATAGTTACCGTTTTTGCTGAAATAAAAGACTTCGCAGATCCGGGTTCAGCCTCGGTTAAACTTCTATCGTCAGCTTCAGCTCTCATCGAAGAACGGATAATGTATTACTCAGACATTACTTCACGTTACGAAGCATCTTTCGAAATATCTACATGGACAGCCAGTTCGTGGCTGATTCCAATGCAGGGAACCTCAGCAAATGACTATCCGAGATATTCGATTAGAATTACTGATGACGCCGAAAATCTTGCGGCGCCGCCGGTTCAGATTGCAACATTTGCAATCGACAATGTACCACCGCAGATTATTAAATACCAGAATGTTCTCAGCCCGAACCAGGCTTTCTCATGGGTCGCCAATGTAGGCTCAGGAATCTCGTCTGATTCTATTATTGCATCAATGTCGTGCGATTTCCAGCCTTATGATGCGTTCATAGATCTTTCTCCAATTCAGGGAAGCAGCTCGTGGCCGATTACATTCTCCGGTTCAATGCTTTCCGGAAAATCTTCTCCGTTTATTCTTTCTACTCCGACAATCGACCTCGCAACTTTTGTTCTGCCGATTTTCGTCAGAGACAAATCAGGAAACACTCTTTCAACATACACTGTTCTTGCAGTTGATACGACAAGACCTTCGCTGACCCGTTCAGAATACGATGGCGAAAGACTTTATCTTACTTTCAGCGAGTCTCTTACACTCAAACCCGGAGCGGCAACTTCGTGGTTTGATCACAAAGTGCTGAGAATCGGAAACAGAGACGACCTTTCAGGGAATCCGCCTGATGCAAGCTATACCATTCAGCTTTCTTCTGCCGATACTCTCGAAGACCCCGGAGTAGATTCAAAGCGCGTCAGCATACTTCTGTCTCAGGACAACCGCAGAAATATTGCTGACTGGGGAAGCACGACTATCTGGTTATCGATGGGAACAAGTGCTTATAACGCAGAAGGCGGCCAAATTGGCGTAGATCTTTCCGGCAACTGGGTCCGTCCGCTTATTCAGAACCCCGCAACTCATACAATCAGCGTTCCAGTGGCTTACGCTGTCAAACCAAAACTCACCGGCGGATGGTATGACGCAGTAAATACGCCCAGCGATCTCCATTTGCAGTTCGACAAAGACATGGATCTCACAACATGGTCAGACTACACTATTTCGAGCATTGCAATTGTAAAAACACGTTCAAATGACAGTTTGCCAGCTGATTATACCAAAAGATACACAGTCCGTACTGAATATGAAAAATCAGCAACAATAAGTTCCAATAAACGCGAAGTTATATTAAAGCTTTCTCAGGAAGCACAAAACTGGATCGCAATGAAATACCAGCGAACTGCGGCTTCCATATACATTTCCGTTGCTTCTAACCCAGTGTTGATAAGAGATGTTCAGGGAAACCGTGTAACTGCGACGGCCTTCGAAGCAGCAGTTCCGGCAGCTCTGACACCGGTGCTTACAAACTTCAACATTAACAGCGGGTCAACACTTGATATAAACAGCGGAATTCTGAGCATTTCATTTGAAAGAAGCGTAAGGCTCTTCAACGATGAAATGCAGGTCAATTACCCCGCTCCGTCAGGCAGAACCGTTCCTAATTCGGCTCTTTCGAAAGTGTTTCTTTACAAGAATGCAGACCGCACGGGCAGCAGTCTTGTGCTTTCAAGAGCAAGTGTTCCGGCGTCTTTTGGTGTAATGCTCCTCAACGATTATATCGCATCTTCTGCAAATATACTGCTTTCAACAGATGACATCCGTGAGATTCTTTCATGGAATACTGATAAAATTTATGTTACAGCAGAACAGGGCGCATTCAGGGACCTCTGGGACAACCAGAGCAACCGCTATCCACTTTCCGGATCAACTGCAATGCCGGTCGCAGTAACATTTCCTACATCATATAATGGTCCAAAGGTTATTGCTGTTGCCATGAGTGATCCACCTCCGACAAAGAGTTATTCATCGGGAAATCTTTTCTACGAAGTAGAATTTGAGACCGCAACGATAACTCCGAATATTTACATTCCAATTAACCGGGATATCCTTCCATCGCTCACAATTAACAAACAGGACGATGAATCAATCTGCGATATTGGCTCATTTGTCGCCTGGAGCGAACGCGATGTATCAGGCAAAAAGCGTGTTGTTGCAAGATTTGCAAACACTCAGCCATTCCCGAGTGCACAATCACTTGCTGCATATATGAAGATTTCAAACTGTTTCGATGTTTTCGGAAAAGCCCTTGACCCTGATCCGACCGTTGCAAGCTATGTTTACAATACTGCCGATCGTATCAATTCAGGAACCGGCTTTGCCAATGCAAGCCAGCCAATGACTCTTGACTCTGAAGTGCCATACGTGATTTCAGTGACTCCGATTGGCGTCATAGGAAGAACCGCGGCCAACACAGCTCAATTTCTCATAACTTTCAGCGAACCGATGAATCAGAGCGAATCTTACAGACCTTCACTCAGGCTTGGCGACATTAACACAACTGTAATGAATTTCGGATTCGAAAGCTGGATAGACAGTACTACAGCAAGATATTTTAACGCCGCTGATTTCGGTGAAAACACTGCCCAGGGCTCACAGACTTACTATGTCAGCAGCGGATACGATCTTTCGGGAAACCGCGCTGGTGAGAATGTTGCCTATAATGGCGGAAAACTCGAAATCAGATCACGCGGACCGATGATAAATGCATATACCATAACCACTTATCCATCGACCACCGCCAAATACACTGCGCCGACCGGACATGTTACAGGAAAGCCGTTCAGCCCATATATTCTGCCTGGTGTTGCAACGATTACCATTACATATTCAAGTCAGCCTTCAGGAAATAACTGGCTGCATTTCTGCCAGGGAAACACAACTCTCGGTTCGATTCCGGTCAGCCTGGTCGGAAACACTGGTACAGCGCTATGGAACGGAACTTTAAACGGAAATCCGATTGGTCAGACAGGTCCGTTTAATTACGAAATGAGAGTGTACGACGAAAATGGAAACGAAGGAAATCAGCGTTCGACACTCGTATACGACGGACAGGCTCCGACGGTTCTTTCGTGGCTGTTCAGCCATGCAAGAAGCTCAAACGGAAAAGTGTTTTTCAGCCCGAGAGTTCATTCCTATGTAAAAATAGATTCTCTCGGAATTCCGACAGGAGAAGCTATTTCATTGCGGGTGCGCAATGCCGGATTATCAACCGATACTTATCAGATGGGGCCCCTGAGCGGCGGCGGATACACAATAAGCTTCGATGGAAGATCGACTGATTCAGGAAATGCAATTCTTCCAGACGGTACATACGTTTTGAATGTTGTGGATGCCGCAGGAAACATCGGCGTTCCGCTTGGACCAACCGGAGTTTCTACAGCAACGATGGTTATCGACAGCAATGATCCGCAGATCAGCCAGTTGACAACTTTCAGAACTGACAATTCTTCCCAGACCACACGCTTTAATCCAAGAGTTTCAACGCTGACAATTCAGGCACTGACCGGCGACCCGGCTGTATCTTCCGGAACACTCATTGCAAGAATAATGTCAGGCTCGACTGTCGTGAAAGATCTTCCGATGGGCGGAATGAATTCACCATTCAGTGCAATCTGGGATGGAACAAATTCCTCAGGAAAACTTGTAGAAGACGGAACTTACAGAGTTACAGTCATTGATGAAGCAGAAAATCCGTCTTCGATGTATGTAGACATAAATGTTCTTGCATCTGCATTCAAAGTCTCATCTGCTGTTCAGATTGATTCAAAAAAAGTAAGACTTATATTTACACACGATGTAAACATTTCAGATGCTGAAAATCTGAATAATTATTCCATTTCGCCCAATGATCCGGTCGGAATCGGATTTCTTGAACCTGTGACAATTAACGGAAAAATGGTTGATCTGAGCATGAACCTTGTTCCGACTCATAATTCAACCTATACAATCACCGTTGCATCAGGTTTCAGAAGCTCAGACGACGATCAGATCGTTTCAGGAAACAATACCGCAAGATATTCAGCCGACACAATGGGACCGATGATTCTGAATGTCACGTTCAGCGGCATTACCAATTCAAGAGAGTTTAATCTGGTATTTGATGAAACACTCGACACTACGTCTGCCACAACAATTGAAAATTACAGGTTTGTCACTTCGACTGAGACTCTCAGTATTGCATCAATTTCAATAATGTCAGACAATCGCACTGTAAAAATTCATGCTGATGATGATATTCTTGAATCGCAGAGTTATACAATTTATGCATCAGGTGTCGAAGATCTGTTCAGAAATAAGAGCAATTCGTCACTTGCCAGATACACATTCAAGGGCCAGGATGTAACTCCGCCTGTTCTCACAGCATCAATTTTCAGTAATCCGGCGGATGAATACGATATCAGCATAGCCCTGCTTACAAACGAAGAACTTTCAGAAGCTCCAACAGCTTTTATCACTCAGAGCGGCGGAAGTTCAAATTCCCTGATAATGAATGTTGGTCCAACAAACCGTCTGTTCCTTGGTGGAAGCAGGCTAGATAAGAGTTTCCCTGGAAATGCAACCGTTAAGGTCACAGGCAAAGATCTTGCTGGAAACACTGCGACAGTGAATCTTGCATTTGTAATTGCCTATGTCAATGCTTCAGCAAGAGCTTCGGTTGTTTCTGCCGACCAGAAATTCTCATTTGTCTTCCCGAATGGCTCTCTGAATAAAGATTCTATGATAAGCGTTGTGAGTGAAAAGCTTAACAGAGATTCTCAGAGCAAAAATTTGTACTATGCTTCATCCAGAGTCAGAGCCTCAATGCTGAAAAGCAAGGTCTCTCCGGAAATAAATGCTGTTTCAGGGCAGGAACTTTCTGCTGTAACCGGTGCTTATCTTCTCAGCATCCCGACCGGACGGCTGAAAGGCAAAATCGAAGTCAGTGCTGATATTTCTGGTGTGCAGAATAAAGCCGGAATTGGAATATTTGCAGTTGGCGAAAATTCCGACTGGAAGTTCATAAGCAGAGATATTTCTTCAAAGAATCTCGTCTGCACAACTGATAAAGCCGGAGTATTTGCTGTATTGCGTGACTCACTTGCGCCAAGTGTTAAATACCTTGGTAATATAGAAGCGAATAAAACTATCAAAGATGTAAAACCTGTGTTTGAATGGAATATCCAGGATGCAGGCGCAGGAGTTGATTATTCTTCTGTCCAGGTAATCCTGGATGACAAACGCTGTGAAGCTACTGTTAATACTGAATCAGGTAAAATTACTTTTCAGCCGCGAATTGCGCTGAAAAGCGGCGAACACATTATATACCTGTCTGTTTCAGACAATACCGGGAATAATATTATCACAGAATCTCTGAAATTCAATGTCAGACCACAGCTCAGTATTCATGAAATAGCTGTATTCCCCAATCCGGCACGCAGCAAAGCTGTTATTCGAGTGGGAATGAATCGTGACGATGTTTTCGGGGAATCAGTTGAAGTTGACATATATGATTCAACTGGTGCAAAGGTTAAATCAGGTGAAGAACTAAGATCTGCCAGCAGATTCGATGGTGAAAGACAGAATCTTGATCTTACCTGGGATCTGACAAACGAAGATGGCAAAAGAGTTGCGAATGGGCTTTATTTCGTGAAGGTTGTAGTACATGACCCAGACAACTATGACAAAAAAACAAAAATGACTAAGAAAATTGCCGTACTGAGATAAAGAGAAAGAAAAGAAAAGAAAAGAAAAAAGCTGTCCGCAGATTACGCAGATTTCGCAGATTAAGAAAAATCAAAAGATTCAAGAGATTGTAAGAGATTTAAATGATTTAGACAATTTACTTGTTCGATTGCTGAGAAGCTTAGTACAGCAAATCATAATAAGGAGTCATAAACCATGTCATTTCGACCGAAGGGAGAAATCTCGCATTTATGGGATCTCTCACATTCGTTCGAGATGACAGCCCACCACAAAGTTAACACGCAAATTTGACCACTTATTTATGATTTTGCATACTAACAGTCGCAATAAAGGGGGTCGTGTTACTCCTGCTACCTCTCACCGGCGTTGCTGCCGGGAATTAAGGTGGTCGAACCCCCTCAAATATGTGTTAAACTAAACAACTTGAAAGGCAACGTATCGCAGCACCAGCGGGAGCGAACAAAGGGCGCGACCGCGGGGAGTGAAGGTGGTCGAACTTGTTCGACCGCCGAGAGGGGGCGCGTGCCCCCTCTAAAAAAGGAGACCTGAATGAAAACCAGACTACTTTTAACGTTTTTGTTCGTTATTGTTTTTGTGACATCAAACGGATGCGGAGGAAGCGGTGGAAGTGCCGGAAGGTACGTTATTCCCGGTGATATTCCAGATGCGACCGGTACAGGCACCGGAACCGGCATCAATGTCACCGATCCTGATGCTCTTATTACATCAGCATGGGAAGATTTTAAATACGGTGCGTACAGCAGCGCAATCGGTAAGTTTAATCAGGTTCTTGCCATCTCAAACTTGTCTGATGTCCAGAAAGCACAGGCAAACAATGGTCTGGGCTGGTCATACACAAAATCCGCTGGTCTGGAAAGCGGATATTCCTACTTTTCACAGGCGACCTCAGTCTTGGATGAAGCCCGCGTCGGACTTGCTTCAGCAATAATCAGACGAAGTCAGAAATCAGGCTTTACTCAGGCTGTTTCGCTGCTTGAACAGGTTGGAATAGGAAACACCAGTTTCAGATTTCAATCGGTACACCCCGTAGGTGTCAGCAATGCTGAAGCGCATGCACTGCTCGCTTTTGCATATTTCTGGAGAAATTCATCAGGTGATCAGGAAAAAGCAAGAGCCCAGATCAGTGTGGCACGCACTGAAGACGGATCTTCCGATGGAACAGTTGCGCAGATTTATAATTCATTAAGAAACATGGGATTGTCAGGAATATGAAATCATTAAAAACGTTAAACAAAATGTTCTTTTTGTCGATAAGCCGAAAAATCATGCATTATTCACAAAGGGGGAATACCATGAAAACCCTTCGAAATTCACTCCTCCTCGTATTTGTTTCAGTGATCCTTTCTGTTCCAGTCTTTGCTGACTCAGCAGGCGGAGCGGGAGCGTATCTGAAAATGGGAGTCGGAGCCAGAGCTTTGGGTATGGGAAGTGCTTTTGTCGGAGTAGCTAACGATGCAACAGCAGCATTCTGGAATCCTGCTGGTCTTGCATTACTGGAAAAACCTGAGGCATCGTTCATGCACGCAAATCTTACACTGGACCGGAAATACAACTTTTTCAACTATGCGCACATCCTCAAAGACAAGAATGGCAAGAAAAAAGCTGTTGTGGCATTATCACACGCACGGTTCGGCATTGACGGAATTCCGGAAACCAGACTGGCTGAAATAGACCAGAACGGAAATCCAGTTTCTGATCTTCCAGCAACAAGAGTTGACCAGACAACTGGAAGACCAATGTATGTTCCGGGCGAAAATGTTTATATCTTCAGCTATTTTGATGATGTTGAAATGAACACATTCGGCAGCTATGCCAGAAAAATGGGAAAGAAGTTTTATGGCGGCGTAAACGTAAAGCGCCTCAGTCAAACCCTTTTTACAAATGCTGCTACAACGTGGGGAATGGATCTCGGCTTTCTGTATGAAGCTTCTGAAAAATCACGTATCGGTCTTGCAATACGCGATATCGGGGAAAGTCTCAAATGGGATACCGAATCTGGACAGTCAGACAAAGTTCCATTGACCACTACTTTCGGTGCCTCATACCAGCCCACGAAAAAAATCACTCTCGCAGCAGATTTGAACAAAGTTCAGGACATGGACATGAAGTTTCGCGCAGGAGCTGAATACTGGCTCGGCGAAATGGCAGCACTCAGACTTGGCAGCCACGAAGGTGACCTTACTCTTGGAGCAAGCTTCAAACTTCAGAGCTGGCGTTTCGATTACTCCTACGTAGACGAGACTCTCGGCGCCGCCCACCGAATGTCCGCGATGCTGCAATTCTAATAGAGGGGGCACGCGCCCCCTCTCGGCGGTCGAACAAGTTCGACCGCCTTCACTCCCCGCGGGGGCGCACTTTGTGCGCTCCGCTGAGCAGTAACCCAGCTTACTTTATTCAATCACGCACGTTGTGCAATCCGCTGGGAATGGGTTTGTTCGCTCCAGGCAGTCGGGCAAGTTACGCGCTCTGATGATTCAATTATCTCTTCACTACCTGCGGCTGAGCACTTTGTGTTCGCCGCTGGTTGCATTTAAGAGCTGATATTATTCGTTAGAGAATAAAAAAACTGATTGCGCAAATATTTATGCAAGTTCACTTGAATTTTTTTGGAAAATAAAATATATTGCTTGCTAAAATTCCAAAAATTGAATAGGATACTATTGGAAAAAAATTGCTGTGTTTACATGTTGGACCCCGGAGGATTTATGGAATTAAAAATTGATGTCGAACCACGGAGCAACAATATATTTTTTATTGCCCTTCGAGGAGAGATTGGTACAGAAACCGTTAATCAGTTCAAAGAGAGAATTGATCAGCTGATAGATGAAGGCAAGAACCGCCTCATCATGGATTTTCAGGAAATCAATTACCTTAACAGCATGGGCTTGGGTGTCGTAGCAGCAGCTTTGAAAAAAGTCAAGAAAAACAAGGGTGATCTGAAACTTGTTAAGCTGTCGCCTGCCGTCCAGGAACTTTTCGAGCTAACCAGACTTACAAAGGTTTTCGAAATCTTTGATTCTGATGAAGAAGCAGTTAAGGGCTTTTCAAGTTAAACTGAAAAACGGTGGCAGTACAAATTAATTCTGAAACTGCATTATATTGTCTGATTGGATGGCCAGCTCGCTATTCTTTGAGCCCGCTGTTCTGGAATGCGGCTTTTGACGCTGCAGGGATAAATGCAGTTTATCTTGTTTTACCCGTTTTATCTGACGGATTCCAGGCTGCTGCTGCCGGTCTTACTGCTTTGGGGTTACGTGGTTTTAACGTAACTCAGCCGTATAAGGAAAAGATTGTATCTTTTGTCGATAAGCTGATATATCCAGCCAACATCATCGGGAACGTTAATACTGTCAAAATAGAAGGTAGTGAATGTACGGGAACAAATACTGATGCGTTGGCATTTCTTTCGATACTCGACAATCTCAAGGTTTGCAACAGCGCAGTGGTGGCAGGTTCAGGCGGTGCTGCAAAGGCTGCTATATGGGCTTTTTGTGAGAAAAAGACTTCTGTGATACACTGGGTCGCGCGTAATCCGGGAAAAATGGATATCTCATTTTCTCCCGGAGGAACCAGAATATTCAAACACTTATTAAATGAGCCCAACTTGCCGAATATTATTTCAGAGACAGAAATTATTGTTAATGCTACCACACTTGGTTGGAAGGAAAACGAAAATTTGACTTTCCTTACAGGACTAACGCCTGAGAATGTCTATATAGATTTTAATTATTCAAATTCTTCGGAATTGATAAAGACAGCTGAAGCAAGTGGTGCCAAGGTGATAAATGGTTTAGAACTACTTTTAAGACAGGGTTTCAGGGGCTTTGAATTTATGACTGGTCTGAAGGCCCCGGAATCAGTAATGCGTGAAAGCATAAGGAAAGAATGTAATTTCCATTCTCAGCGAATGCAGGAGGTTGACTAACCCAAATGCCACCAGAAATTCAACAGGCGGCAAGAAAGATGCGCCTTGGCGATGCGCTGATATCTGAAGGTCTGATCAACGACGAACAGCTTCAGCAGGCTCTTGCTCTTCAGAAAAAGAGTGGAAAGCGTCTTGGTGCAGTTCTTGTTGAAATGCATCTTGTTACTGAACATGATATCGTACAAATTCTTTCCAAACAGCTCAAAATTCCGTTTATTGATCTGTCGAATTACCTCATTGATCCGGTTATCGCAAAACTCATACCCGAGCACATTGCAAAAAAACACATGCTTATTCCGATTAACAAAGTTGGAAACAAGCTCACCGTTGCGATGGTCGATCCACTTAACATTATTGCTATTGATGACATACAATTGATGACCGGCCTCATGGTTAAACCGGTCGTTGCAACCCAGAGTGATATCAATAAAGCACTCCAGGATGCCTACGGTGCAGTAGCTCAGACCGATAAACTCATGGGCGAACTTGATGATATAGGTAAGGAAGCTGCCGAAGGGGCCGAGGATTTTGATCAACTCGGCGATCTCGGTGAAAATGATGCTCCTATCATCCGGTTATGCAACCTCGTTCTTTCACAGGCTGTTACAAACGGAGTTTCGGATATCCACATTGAACCTTTTGAAAAAGAACTAAGAATCAGATATCGTCAGGATGGCGTTCTTTTCGCTGCCATGTCACCTCCTAAAAAGGCCACTGCAGCTATAACCTCAAGAATTAAAATCATGTCCAGCTTGAATATCGCAGAAAAACGTCTTCCACAGGATGGACGCATCAAGCTTAAAGTCAACAACAGATCTGTCGATTTCCGCGTGTCAATTCTTCCGGTTATCTGGGGCGAGAAGATAGTCATGAGAATTCTTGACCAGACTTCTCTTAAAGTTAACCTTGAAGATCTCGGATTTGAGCCTGAAACACTTAAAAGATTCAAAGCCGGAATTTCTTCTCCATATGGAATTGCTCTCGTTACTGGTCCAACAGGGTCAGGTAAAACTACTACCCTTTATTCCGCTCTTACCTCTCTGAATACAATCGAGAGAAACTGTATGACCGCAGAAGACCCTGTCGAATACATGCTTCAGGGAATCAACCAGGTTCAGTGTAAACCCGAAATAGGACTTACTTTTGCTGCTGCCCTGAGATCTTTCCTCCGCCAGGATCCGAATATCATCATGGTCGGGGAGATTCGCGACTTTGAAACCGCCGAAATTGCTATTAAAGCATCAATGACAGGCCATCTTGTTCTCTCTACGCTTCATACAAATGACGCACCGTCAACCATCGGAAGAATTATCAACATGGGAATTGAACCTTTCATGGTTACAACTTCCGTTCTTCTGATTCAGGCGCAGAGACTTGTTCGAAAAATATGCAAAGATTGTAAATACGAAATCAAACCCAGGGCCGAACAGATTGCCCAGTTTGGAATTACACCTGAACTGCTCAGAAGGCTTGAGCTTCCACACATTAATGAAAGAAATATGTTCTTTTATAAAGGAAAAGGCTGCGAAAGCTGCAACAACAGTGGTATGAAGGGCCGTGTCGGTGTTTACGAAGTCATGATTATGACTGAGCGTACCAGAGATATCATATTGAATGGCGGCTCAACAGATGACATCAGAAAACAGGCTGTGGATGATGGAATGTTATCCCTGCGCGAATCTGCTTTGAGAAAATCTCTTATTGGCATGACTACAGTTGAAGAAGTTGTTCGCGTTACGATGGGCGAGCATTGATATCGTAATGTCGGAAGGAAGAAAATATGTTTGTTCTGAATGACCTTTTGAATCTTGTTGTTGAAAATGGTGCATCTGACCTGCACATTACCGTTGGAACCCCTCCTGTAATAAGGGTTGACGGTGAACTTATCCAGACAGATCTGGATGTTTTGACACCAATGGATACACGATCGCTGATTTATAACATGCTGACAGCCGAACAGCAGAAAGAATTTGAAGAAAATCTGGAACTCGATCTTTCTTATTCTGTGCACGGCTTTGGCCGATTCCGCGTTAATGTTTACAAGCAACGCGGGTGTATTGGCGCAGCTTTCCGTGTAATTCCCACAAAAATTCCCTCTCTCGAAGAGTTAAAATTGCCCGCAAGATTGAGAGACTTTACACGTTGGAATAAAGGACTCGTGCTGGTTACCGGACCTACTGGTTCAGGGAAATCAACAACACTCGCTTCAATTATCAATATTATTAATGAAGAACAGAGATGTCACATAATTACAGTTGAAGACCCGATTGAATATCTTCATTATCACAAGCGCTCTGTTGTGAACCAGCGCGAACTGCATATTGACACACACTCTTTCCCCGAAGCGCTCAAACATATCCTCCGCGAAGACCCGGATGTAATTCTCGTCGGTGAAATGAGAGACCTTGAAACCGTCGGAACAGCTCTGACACTTTCTGAAACCGGCCATCTTGTCTTCGGAACACTGCACACAACAGATGCAGCTCAGACCATAAACAGAATTATTGACATTTTCCCGCCGCACCAGCAGCCGCAAATCCGGTCACAGCTTTCGTTTTCTCTCAGGGCTGTTGTTGCTCAGCAGCTTCTTCCGCTGGCAGCAGGCAAAGGGCGTGTTGTTGCAAATGAGATTCTCATCGGAAACCCAGCTGTTGCAAACTGCATACGTGAACAGAAAATCTCAGGACTTTATACAATAATGCAAACCAGTCAGAACGATGGAATGCTTACTTTTGAGCAATCTCTCAGGGATCTCTATCTCAGAGGAGACATCACCCTGGAAGAAGCACTCATACACACAGTCCACCCCAAGGAATTAGAAAGAATGTTGAAAGGGAACTAAATAAATATTGTACTTTAATTTTTATATTTCCTTGACATGTTTCAATAAATTCACTATTCTAAAAGTGGAAGTGGAAAAAAGTTGTAAAAAAAATTCCAAAAAAGAAAGGAGGTGAAACAATATGAAAAGACGAGGCTTCACATTGATCGAACTTATGATCGTTATCGCAATTATTGGTATTCTGGCCGCAATCGCTATTCCGAACTTCCGAAAAGCTCGCGAACAGGCTCGTGAAAAAGCCTGCTACGCCAACATGCGCGTTATCCTCGGTGCCGTCGAAATGTATAACATGGACAATACATCCATGATCAAATCAGACCTTGGAGACGTTACCGGTACAGTTACTACCCTCAGTGGTTATTTGAAGGGTAAAGTTAACAAACCTGAAACATCATGCTCTTACTCAATCTCTGGTGACATTACTCTCCCTGATGGACGCATTTATTGCACCACCCACGGTTCAGTTGAATCTGACTAAAAGAATTAGCTAGGGAACTGAAATTATTTCTGGGAGCGCTTAGCCGCTCCCTTTATGCTGTAAAGAGGATTTTTTCCAGATGCCCCTTGCTTTTAATGAGCTTTAAAAATCTGGATGCAAGGAAAATAAAAAAGAAAGGAGGCGAGAGCAATATGAAAAGACAAGGCTTCACATTGATCGAACTTATGATAGTTATCGCAATCATTGGTATTCTTGCTGCTATCGCCATTCCAAACTTTCGTAAGGCACGCGAACAGGCTCGCGAAAAAGCCTGCTACGCTAACATGCGCGTTATCCTTGGTGCTGTAGAAATGTACAACATGGATAACACCTCAATGATTAAAACAGATCTCGGGGATGTTACGACTACTGTTACGACTCTATATGGATACCTGAAGGGCAAAGTAAACAAACCGGAAACATCATGTTCTTATGGTATCTCTGGCGACATAAGCGTTGCAGATGGTCGCATCTACTGCACTACACATGGATCAGTTGAATCTGACTGATTTCTGATTTGGGAATGGAAATTATTTCCGGGAGCGATTATTCGCTCCCTTTATGTTTTAGAGAAAATTTCATTGAATAAGATATTGACTCTCAATTTGTTTTGCGCTAATTTACATGATCAAAAGGTCTCGACTCAATATTTCCCCGAATTATTGGGTAGATACAATTTTTCTATACAATTACGGTGCTACTTCGAAGAGGAGGATTTTTTAATTGAATATTCTGGCTGGAAACAGATGGAGTTCTGGTTTTCTTGATTATTGCAGATCTGATAGCGATTATCGCATTGAAGTATATGCCATGAAGAATCTTCAGAAAATCGAAGGAATGTATTTTATCAGAAGAAATAGTATTAGAATGGTTTTTAATTATCTCTTCGAAGTCGGTCTGAAACATCTCATCAGAAAAATACGCTCAAGAATGGGTGAAAAACTCAGAAATGAAAAGTATATTTCAGCAGGTATAGGACGCATTCTGGAAGCTCCTTCGGACGGCAAACTCTGCAAAAATGACATTGTATTTTTTCTGGCACCATTTCATCCGGCCTGCTCTGAAAGAATTGTTCTTCCTGAGTTTCTTGTTCAACCCTGGACTAACATGCTTCCATTCAACCGCAAAGATAGTGAAATAAGATATTTGAAAAATGCTTCAGAGCCATCTTCCGAATATTGGAATAAATTGACAGGTTTCAGCACTTTTTCTGGAACGCTTCATCCAAAAGAAATTATTCAAAAATGCATGGCAGATGCAGAGTCAGATATTCTTTCAACTGACTGGTGCAAAGCAGAAAAATTTACATCCTCAAATTCAGAAATTTCTGAAAATACAGACATAAAGGCTGTTTCAAAAGACAGACCAAAAGGTATTGTTTTTGGTTATGGAAACTATGCAAAATCCTTTTTAATACCCAATGTAAGCCCATTTATTGATATTAAGTGTATTCACGAAGTCGATCCGACTCAAATCCCTTTAAATAGTGAAAAATCAATAGACTGGAACACAAGTCCTTTTCCAGGGCCATCAGAAAAAGCTGATGCATTTTTCATTGCAAGCTATCATCACACGCACATTCCTATCGCTCTTTCGGCTTTAAAACAGGGAGCCTATTCAGTTATTGAAAAGCCGATAGCGGTTGATGAAAACCAACTTAAAGAGCTTCTGAAGCAATTGAAGATAAGCGGTCCGCGTTTGTTTTCGTGTTTTCATAAGCGCTACCAGCACTTCAACCCAATGATAGCAGAAGACCTTTCAATCGGGAAAGGACAACCCGTATCTTTTCACTGCATTGTATATGAAGTTCCTCTTCCAGAGCTTCACTGGTACTGGTGGCCGAATTCCAAAAGCAGAATTGTTTCAAATGGCTGTCACTGGATAGATTACTTCCTATTCTGGAATAATTTTTCAAAACCTCTCTGGCACGATCTTTCAATTGGTTCAGACGGAACAGTTAACGCTTCGGCTGAACTTGAAAACGGTGCATTTTTCTCAATGCTTTTAACAGACAGAGGAAGCGAGAGAATTGGTTTGCGAGATTATATCGAACTACGTACAAACAATAAAACAGCAAAAATAATTGATGGCGGAACATATTCTTCTGAAGATTCCGGAAACTTGATCAGAAAAGCTTCTGTGAACAAGCTTTCCAGTTACGAAAACATGTACTCAACAATTGCTGAAAAAGTTTCCAGAGGAATTGATGGAGATTCTATCGAATCTGTTGAAACCTCCGCCGGATTAATCCTCGCGTTTGAAAGAACATACCAGACAAAAAAAAGAGGTGTACTACAATAATTCTTGGCTTTTTTCCTGATTAGATCAACGCTCATTGAAAAGCTCATATTTTCTCTCTCTGCCAGCAGCAACCGTGGGATAGTGCTGGTAATTAGCTCGCAGGGACACAGTTCATTGCACACGGTATATTCAAAGAATTTTATATAGAAAAAGCAGACCGGTTGCCCGGCCTGCCATCTATATAAACTGCTTCAGATGTATCTGAAACAGATTAAGTACTTAATCAGTTCGGCTGATATGGATTTGTGTTGGTATTTGTTGGCTCACTTGTAATACCAGTCGGTGCTGCCGCTTCTGGAGAAATAATTGAAGCCATTTTATCAAAGTAAATATCAAGAGAAGATTTAATTGTGAAATTTTCTCCGCTGTCATCGGTGCAATCGAACTGAATGTAGTATCTGATTCCCATTTTGGGATCTTTGTACCATGTGTTCTCAAGCCATTTTTCTACATCGCTGTAAGCATAAAAGAAGCCAGTGCATCCAAGTGGGCGTGATATCTGCTGTTTAGTTCCAATTCTTACTTTTGTCGAAACAGTTCTTTTCTCATAAGCCTGGAGCTTTGAAAATACTCTTTCGCCACCTTTTGTACTGCTGTCGCTAATTACTGCACCCTTTATCTCGTCTGACTCACTTAATGGATTTCCGAAATCGTAACCATAAATCATTCTTGAATCACCGGAATAATAGTTGAAAATACTTTTCAGATCATCTCCATCGGACATGTCAATATATCTGCTGTATATTTTCATATTTTTCAGTTCTATCGGAATACCGCCAGTTTCTGTTATCACAACTCCAACAGAAAAATCACTTCCAAGGCTGGTAATTCTTGCAGGAGTCTTTTCCACTTTAAAGTGAATAGTCGGCGGAATATCACCACCACCGCCAATTCCACCTGAACCGGAACCACCCGAACAACCAGAAAGAAGAATCGCAACACCAAAAGTTGCAAGAACAAAAAACACGGTTTTGGAAATATACCTGATAATGGGCCTCATATTTACTCCTTTTATTTTTGGGAAATTTCTTTGTTTCCTATTTAGCAATTATTGTACCATCGTTTAAAATCTGAACCTGAGCTTGATATTTCTTTACAAATATTTTTTTCTGCTGAATAGTCAGCAACTTATTATAAAAATTCATCACTCACATCTAAACCGTGCCTTTGGCATTAATACCATTGAGCTTAGTACTGCTTGTTATAATAAAGAAGTCATAAACTAACACCCAAATTTGACTCAACATTTAAGATTTTGCGTACTTAAAGTACAGCAAATCTTAATAAAGGGGTCATTAAGCAATGTCATTTCGAGCGAAGGGAGAAATCTCGCCGTTATGAGATATCTCACATTCGTTTGAGATGACAGCCCAACTTAATGTTAACACGCCAATTTGTCTCTTTATTTAAGATTTTGCATACTTAGAAAACTTTTTTTCGAAGGACAACAAGCTTCTCATCAATTGCGGCATTGAAACTTGCCCTATCACCACACGGCTGAGAGAATATCGCACCGAAAGATTGTGTATCAGCAATCATACTCGGCAAAACAAAGAAGCGCCTGGTTAATAATAATGTCTTTTATAAGTATTTCTGACACTTGAATTTAATCAGATCAATGAAAAGTATACCTCTGTCGTTATGATTAGAATTGTTGCAAAACAGTCATGAAGTGTGGTATAAAACGTGATGTGATTAAATTATAGGAGGACACTCATGAGATATTTGGCTTTATTGTGCATTATTATTTCTGCAATTGCTTTTGGTGGATGTGGCAGCAGTGGTGGTGATGATACAGTAGTGGATACATCTGGTTCGGTTTCGATTGACACTAATATTACCATGCCAGCCAGCGAGATCGACACGACTGGTCAGCCTTCGGTGAAGTGGTATAACGTAATGATGAAGCTTGGAAATGAGTATTTAGCACCATACGGTAATAGCACATCTGGCAGTAATGTTATTTTAAACTACAGGAAAACCTTTTCCAAAGCGGAAGATATTGTTGCCGCAGGATGGAATTCAACCACAAAGAAATTTTCAGCCTCTATTGAAGTTGGCGGTGTTGTAATTGCATCTCCATCAATTACTGTATCAGGTACGATTCCTCAAGGCGATACCGAAACTGTTAAAGTTGAAGTTGTAATAACCAAATCAACAGATAACACTTATTCAACTTCTGTAACAGTGCAATCTCCTACTGATTCTACACCGGTAGTAGTTATAACTGGGCAGAAGAGTGATCCAATTATGGTTATTGAAAAAGTTACAGTCACAAATACTTCTGGAACAGCCGTCGATGTAGCTATAAATGATGCTTCCAAATACAAAGATAGTATTCCTTACACTAACACAGAATTTAAAATTCACCTTTCCACAGACACTTTTGTTATTCCAGAAAACTTCACTCTTACTGCCAAAAGTGCATCAAAGACTGTAGTTTATAATGGAACACAAATTAATAAAACTCAATCAGGAAAAGTTATTACTGTAAAGCTTAATGATGGATACACATTCAGCAAAGATACTCTGTACACAATAACATTCAGTGGTAATATTACATTTGGCACAATTTATACAGCCAAATTTGACAGCACTTCAGTTACATTTAAAACTGCAGCCAACTGACAATTACGATCAATAATACATCCCGGGGGAAACCCCGGGATTTTTTCTTATTCTTCCTTGAATATTAGAAAAGAGAATTAATTTATGCCTGGGTCGAAATCCACAAAGAAGATTTAATGGCGATTGGAAACTAGCAATTGAAAGTCAACAGCCACATAAGATTGAACCATTAAGGTGAAAAATGCTTAAGATTAGAAAAGTTTGTGCGAATGATGATTATACTTTATCAGTCGAACTGTCTGATGGACGTTCTGGAGTTTTTGACGTAAAACCTTATCTTGATAAAGGTGTATTTAAAAGCTTGAAGGATATAAATTATTTTAAGCAAGTTAAACCTTTTTTATGCGGAATCGTATGGCCGGAAGACCAAGATTTAAGCGCCGATACGATAGCATGTGAATTACAAAAAGAATCGTTGGACCAAATTTCATAACATTACACATGGTTTTCAAAAGAACTGAAATCGCGGTCAGGATATAAAAAAAAATGTTGTTGATATTTCTCTGATTCCAGTATAACTTATCATTGTTTAACAAAGCCTGTTTCAAAATATTAGTGTGCGAGGGAATGACTTTTCGCACTTGTTTGTAACAGGGAAAATATTTTTGAGGTGAAACAATGAAAAAATTGATTTCAATTTTTTTTATTTCCGGCTTTCTTTTCCTTCTGACTGGTTGTGGTGGCGGGGGAGGAAGCAGCAGTAATCCTCTAGTACCAATAACTGAAAAGACCGTAACCATAAACGGAAAAATACAGGCAGATGAAATCAGCGATTCACTTCTGGCTTCACTGCATTTTGCCGCCAGTTCAGCAATTGATTTTTCCAAGTTTTCTGTGAAAATTGGAACTCTGGATAAGCTATACTCTGTCAATAAAGAAGGTACATATTCAATTTCAGTTGCAGAATCATCAGTAAATACAAATTCGAATCTCATATTAAATGTACTTTCGCCAGCTAAATCGGTTATCCTCAGAGGACAACTTGAGCTGAAAAGTGGTGAGTCAAGTTATTCTGACGTAAACATTAACCCCACTACCACTGCTCTGGTTTTTCTGGTTGAGAAAGACTCTTCTTTGACCGTGAGTAAAATCCTCGCACAGGAATATCCGGCATTATATACCGGGCTTACTGAGCAAATTAACTCCTGGCTGAAAATCGCCTCTGCCTCTTCAGATATTACTAAAGTTGAAGCTCTGAAAAATGAAGCAACAAAAGCAGTAAGTGATTTTTCACTGATTGATATCATAAAAGCAAAAGAATCGCAGATAAATGCAAATTATGCTGCATTGAAAGAATCTTTTGAAAACAACAACGCTTCAATCTCTTCAAGAGTTGATGTACTCATGAGCTACATTCACCCGGATTTCGTAAATGGTGCTGGTAATGCAGCTTATGATGACCTGAAAAACACAACTCTCTCAAGATTCGACAGATATCAGATTTCCAAATTTGATTTTTCCGTTCAGAAAATTTCCCACACAGCAAGTGATACAATTGTTGTTGAAACACCAATATTTATTGATATAAAATTGCTCCCGGGAAAAGAGGGCGGTGTAATGGCAGTCTCAGGTCCTGTAACCCCTATTCCGCAGATGATCTGGAAATATTCAGGCGGAAAATGGCTTATAATTAAAGGTCTGCCATACCTTAGAGACGAACTACAGTTCTAATTTAAAACTTCCTGCTGGAAAATTCTTCCATAAAAGTTGCAACTTCGCAAACCACATTCCCCATTAATAAATAAAAGTTTGCGAAGTTGCATTTTCAATACTGCGGCCTTTGAGATGTCTGAACAGATAACAAAAAGAAAGATGCTTGTGGTAACGACCATTGCAAGCACAATCAGAGCGTTTTTACTTCCTTATATTGAATTTTTCAGAGAAAAAGGTTGGGAAATTCATGCGTTGAGCAATGGAGTAGTAAATTGCGAAGCATGTAATGCCGCTTTTAACAAGGTTTTTGATGTAGGCTGGCGCAGAAATCCATTCGCCATTAAAGACACTCTCCCACTCATTTCAAAGATCAGAAATATTGTTCAGGCAAATAATTATGACATAGTACATGTACATACCCCAGTTGCATCTTTCATTACCAGACTGGCGCTGAGCCGCCTGAAAGCTCAGAGGTCGGGTTTTCCAAAAGTTGTTTATACAGCTCATGGCTTTCACTTCTTTAAATGCAGAAGTTTTTCGGAAAATTGGTTGTATCTTTTTCTCGAAAAGCTTGCAGGAAAATGGACAGACGCACTTATCGTCATTAACCGGGAGGACGAAGAAACCGCAAAAAGATTTCATATACTCCCTGACGAGAAAATATTCTGTTTTTCCGGAATAGGACTGGATCTGCGTTATTATAAGAAATCTGACCAGACTGAATCTGGACCGCCTAATAGTCCGTATTTTCTCAGCATTGGCGAACTTAACCCCGGAAAAAGGCACGAAGACATCATTCTTGCTTTTGCGCGCCTTTCAGATGAGATATCAGCAAAATTAATTATTGTCGGCGAAGGCAGTCGAAAAGATGCTTTGCATAAACTTATAATTGATGAAAAAATTGAAACCAAAGTCAGTGTTTTTCCATGTCGCCAGGACATTCGGGCGCTTCTAGAAAATTCAATTGCACTTATTATGGCGTCAGAAAGAGAAGGACTTTCAAGAATTATTATGGAAGCGCAGGCAATTGGAACACCTGTGATCGGCACCAATGCACGGGGGATTCAGGAACTCCTAGATGGTGGAGCCGGTCTGATATATCCTATTGGAAATGTAGACACTCTGATGAAACATATTAAAACGATTTCTGAAAGCCCTGAAATAAGAAGTACAATAGTAAAAAAAGCATCTCTCAGAATTCAGCAATACGAAATATCCAGAATTATCAAACATCACGAAGATCTCTATCAGAAAATTCTGTCAGTGTAATACCTTTTTCAATATGCCAGCCGATCGGATTTTCACAAGAAGTCGTTAAAAAACAACTGTGTGCATTCCCGCCAAAAGCAAGCCTTCAGTCACAATTGAACTTTATGAAAAATTTGATATTCTGATGTTATTTCGACCGAAAGGAGAAATCTTCTAATCTTGCGGAGATCTCTCCCTTTGATCGAGATGCCAACGAAACAAGCGTTTTCCACGCTACCGATCGGCTATTTTCCTACAATGTCAAGACTATCATAAAACTCTTCTGTAACTAAGGACTAGTTCTTTGAATGCTGCATCTTTTCTGTCATTTCGACCGAAGGGAGAAATCTTCTAATCTTTCACAAATCTCTACCTTCGGTCAAGATGACAACGAAGGTGGCGATTACAGTGAATCGTTACAGATGGCGACCGACTCCCAGTAGTTTCCTGATCAGGCTTTTTGAATCTGGTCGAGCTGGAAACGCTCGCCCAGATAAAATTTCCGGGCGGTTTCGTCAGAGGCAACGAAATCAGCGGTACCTGAAACAAGAATTTGTCCAAGGTTCATAATATATGCCCGATCAACTATTGCAAGTGTTTCTCTTACGTTATGGTCTGTGATAAGAAGTCCAAGACCTTTTTTCTGGAGCTGAAGAACGATTGACTGAATATCTTGTACCGCAATTGGATCAACTCCGGCAAAAGGTTCATCGAGAAGAATGAAACTTGGCTCAGCAGCCAGTGCACGTGCAATTTCAACCCTTCTTCGCTCGCCACCGGAAAGAGCATATCCCATGCTGTCAGCTATCCGTCTGATACCAAGCTCGTCAAGAAGCTTATCAAGTCTTGCCTGGCGAAGCTCTTCAGTGATATTGATATTTTCAAGAATGACTCTGATATTGTCCCTCACCGATAATTTTCTGAACACCGATGCTTCCTGTGGAAGATATCCAATACCAAGCCTTGCTCTCTGGTACATCGACATTTGAGTGATATCGTGGTGATTAAAAAAGATCTTGCCCTTATCAGGCTTTACCAGACCTACAACCATATAAAATGTCGTAGTTTTTCCGGCACCATTTGGCCCTAGCAGTCCAACAATTTCACCCTTGCGGATATTAAGTGAAACGGAATTTGCAACAGTTCTTTTTGAATATGTTTTGGAAACTCCGTCTACCACTATTTCTTCAACCTGTTTAACTTCCTCGGCAACGTCCGAAGGCCCCTGTGAATTAAGAATGGTTTCGGCTGAATCAGGCATTTCTATTGTTAGATCGTGCTCAGAACTGCTGTCATTCTGGAAAATATCGACTTCTGATTCATCAGATGTCGGTATTTCTGAATTCACTGGTTGATCAATACGATTAATATTTTTTTCAGGAGATTCCATTTTCTACTCTATTCATCAGGTGGTGCATCTGAGGGTTCACCGCCAACAGGAGTGTAATCGCCTTCCGGCAGACCTTCCGGCAAATCGCCAGGAGGCGCATCTGAAGATGCTAGTTCTTCTACGGGAGAAGGTTTTTCAAAGTCTTTCCCTTTTTTCCCATTTTTACCCTTTTCACCTTTTTTTCCGGAACTTTCTTCATCTGAAGGCGATTCCATGTTCAATTCTTCAGAATCTTCACTTTCAGAATCTTTCTTCTTTTTCTTTTTTCGATCTTTAGTATCTTCTTCATCGCCACCCGGTTTTGCTCCCTTAGGATAAACAGTGGCGTGAACCTCACCAACAGCTATAGTACGATCTTCATTCGGATAATAAATAATTTTGGTTGCGTGCAATTCCGACACCTGTTCCTGGGCGTCAGGATTTTCTCTGGATGTCTGTATTGCATGTGCTTTTCCGACTATTATCAGACGGTTTTCCTTGTCCAGGTAAATTGCTTTGTCTCCGGTTGCACGCATTGTTTTTGTAATAATCAAAACATCGTTTCGTGCAATAGCCTTGTCTTCATTAGAAAATATTTCAAGAGTTTCACATTTAAGGTCTGAAGTGGGTTTTCCTTCATTCTCTTTTTCTTCTTCTTCGGTTTCCCCTTCACGATATGGGACCTCAACCACGTGTACATTTCCTTTTGCCAGAAAACGGTTCTCTTTATTGAAACCTTCCACTTCGTCGCAGGTTAATATTATTCTGACCTTTTTCGAAGTTAATTTCCCAGATTCATCGCGGCTTTCCCGATCGGAAATACGTACAAGTTTCGGGTTTCCCTTGGCCAGGATACGATCTTCATTAACATACGCTTCAAGATAATCTGAGGTAAGAACTGAACCCGGCTGAACAACTTCAACATTATCGATTGCTTTAACAAGCTCAAGAGAACGATCGTATATCCCGCGCTCTGAAGTCAATACAGATTCTTTCTGAGTTGCTTTCATTCCACCACGGGCGACGTACAAATTGTTCTGAAAGGTCATCAATTTGCTTGTAATTTCCATGTCACCTGCTTTTATTGAAGTAAGCGCAGTCAGTGATAACGGAAAACAAACAACTGAAAGAACTGCCACAAACACATACAAAGAACGGGCAGAAAAAACAAATTTATTAAAAAACAAACTCAATTCCTCCAGAATATTTATGAAACAGCAATAAAGATTTTAGCTACTATTACCAGACGAGTTTTAATACTACCATATTTTTTTTCAGAATAACAGTATAGTCAGGCACATTTATTGAGAAATACCGGGACGTTTAACTTTGATTTTAACCTTATCTCTGCGAGTTGGATTAAAAAAAGTTGATGAAGCGATGTTTTCGTTTTTAATCTGTAATTTATGTATTGGAGCTGTTTCTTCGGTAAAAACTGTTTCTGATGCTATTGTTGAAAGAGCAGCTTTTTTTGAATCTGAGGCAATTGCTGTTTTAGAAGCAATAGTTGTTTCTGAAGCTGTTTCACTTTCATCGGATGCAATTATTAAATCAGAAATTCGGGGAAGACTTGAAGAAGCTGATGCTGAAAGCTTTTTGGAGTCTGTTGACAATGGAACGTTTTCAGAAGGTGAAGCAACAGCAATTTTTTCTGGAGAGGTTGCAACAGGCTTCCAGATTCTAATCAATACATCCTTCGAAAGAATCCCTTCCCGTCGCTGAGTGTTATATCTGAGCTCACGTCCGGTAATTACAGTGTTATCTTTCCAGATAGTCACCGTGCAGGTTGAGTACAAGTCTTTTCGCGAAGAAAAATACCGCAATTCATCTGTCCTAAGACGTTCATTATCAGAAGTTGTTATTCTTACGTCCCCATAAAATCTTATTTCGAATGGATTTTTTTCTGCAAAAGAAGCAACCAGATTTGCAGTTTTAGTCGCACAATTTTTATCGAAGAAAAGCGCACGTACTTTAGAGGCAAACATGTTATTCTGAGATTCATCCATCTCAAGTTCATCTGCAAAGACCCTCAGATGCTCAAATCCTTTGTCCATTTCGCTGAAGTGAACATCTTTCAGGCGCATTTTTTCTTTATAGTATTTAGTTCCAGTTTCTTTATCGATATCAGATTCCTTGAAAATTATTCCAAGAAATATCAGCAATACAGCAAGCCAGAACCAGATATTTGAAAAAATAGCTTTCATACTTTTTTCCCAAGCTCGGCATGCTGGTATCTTTCATGGAACCAGACCCAATGATCGGGGCGTTTTTTGAATATATCTACGTAACGGTCAACATAAGTCTGAACCTGATCTCTGCGGTTTTCATTCTGAAAAAAGAAAATAGGTTTCTGAACTTCTATCACATGCTTTCCGTCGGGCATTCTCTGAATGAATGTCGGAAACAGCGGGGCCTTTGAACGTATTCCAAGAAGAACCGGAGAAATATAAAACGAAGCCTTCTTTCCAAAAAAATCGACCTGAAAGCCTCTTTCACGGGCATTGAGATCAGCAACTATTCCGATAAGCTTATTCTGCTTGAGAAGTTTAAGTGAACCAGCAAGATTATCCTGCATTAACACCTTTACGCCACGTTTTTCCCTGAATTCGTTCATCAGCGAGGTCATCTGATCAATTGCCTGTGGACGTGCTATGGCGTTCATATCGTATCCGAGTTCGGCAAGCTTATAGGCAATAAGTTCCCAGTTTCCAAAATGAGCTGACAGAATCATTCCGCCTGTACCATTTCTGAGAGCGTCTTCAATAAATTGAGTACCTGTAATTGTAACAAAATCTCTATCTTTTTCAACAAGTCTTTCGTAATGAATGCACTCAAGCAGGTTCAAAACCTGATTTTTAATCATTCCTGAAACAATCTGATCTGCACGATCAGAAAAAAGATCAGGAAGCAGTTCTCTGCCACGTATGATTTCACGATGATAAATAAAAGGCATGATTTTCATCAACAAAGCAGCTTGCCTGTTGAGAGGAGTATCAACAGACTGCAAAGCACTGATCAGCAGCTTGATAAATTTGTACCGAATCAGTCTTTTATAGTATTTAAAACCGCTTGAATGCATTATTCACCGCCGGCTAAGCGCCTCAGAATTAATAAGTGAGTCATATTACCTCTAGCTTCCTCTCCCCGGAGTTGCCGTGGGGAGGATTTGGGTGAGGGCCCTATTCTAATGCTAAGTACAATAAGCCTTAATAAAGGAATCATTAAAGCTCCAGAATTTCTATTACGTCATTTCGACCAAAGGGAGAATCTCGCGTTTATGAGATCTCTCACATTCGTTCGAGATGACAGCTTACTCCAAAGTTAACACGCCAATTTGAACCCCTAGTTAGAGACTGTAGCAACATTGCTACATTAGATTTTGCTTACTGAGATAATCTTCAACAAGTCCATCTGAAAGCTTTTTTGCATCAAGAATCATATCGATTGCTTCCCTTATAGCGCCATTTCCGCCATGAAAAGTCAAAACCCTGTCTGCACGGCGAGTCACCTGAGAATGAGCATCTGCCGGAGCCATGAAAATGCCGACTTCACCAAAAAGTCTCAAATCATTTACATCATCGCCGATATAGGCAGTTTCTGCTGCATCTATAGATCTTCTCGATAAAATTTCCTTAAGAACAAGGCGTTTGTTGGAAATATTCTGATGAAGTTCGTCGAAATAAAGCTCTTTTGAACGGATACTAAGTGCTTCAGAGGTTCTTCCTGAAATACATCCGCACATAAAACCAGCTTTTCTCCACAAATCAATTCCCATTCCATCTTTTGCCGAGAAAAACTTCATTTCAGATTGGCCTGTGCCAAGAACTATTTTCCCATCTGACAAAACACCGTCACAATCAAAGAGAAGCAGCTTAATTTTTTTTGCTGCAATTTCAAACTGAATATTATTCATACTTCCTTCGTGGCTAATCAACAATCAGGATTAAAAACCCCACCCTGTTCACCGAAATTCTTGCTCTAACACCAATGCTGATGAGAGAGAATATTTTCCGTATTATTGAGTAGCTACATTCCTTCCCTGGAAAATTCAGTGAGTGGTTACACTATTCTAGACCTAAGGATATCATGAAGATGTAGAAAACCGATAACTATTTTTTCGTGACTGACGACAGGCAGCGAGGTGATAGAGGACTTCTCCATGATAGCCAATGCTTCTATTGCAAGCTTTTCGGGTTCAATGGTTTTTGGCGCTTTAATCATGACTTTGGAAAGTGGTACAGTCAGGTCGCCGCTGCCGCGTTCAAAATATCTTCTTAAATCTCCATCGGTGAATATTCCCAGAAGCTCTTTCTGATTATTTGAAACAATTAACGAACCAAAACCTCCGCCGGACATTCTGATAATAGCTTCTTTAAGTGAAATATCAGGCTCTGCGAAAGGAATTTTTGGATCTCTGTGCATAAGATCTTTGACCATAAGGAATTTTTTTCCAAGGCTGCCCGAAGGATGAAGGCGGGCAAAGTCTTTTTCGAGGAATCCGCGGCAGTTTATCAGCGCACTTGCAAATGCATCGCCTAATGCCATAGTGACAGTTGTTGAAGCAGTCGGCGCAAGATTCAGCGGGCAAGCTTCCCGATCAACTCCGCAGTTTAAAACAAAATCAGACATTCTTGCCAGAGTTGAATCCATGTTTCCTGTAAATGCAATAATTTTTGTACCAATGCGTTTAAGGAAAGGGATAAGTCTTACTATTTCTTCAGTTTCACCCGAATTCGAGAGCAGAATGACGACATCATTCTCAGTGACCATTCCAAGATCGCCGTGAAGGGCTTCAGCGGGGTGAAGTGAAAAAGAGGGTGTGCCAGTGCTTGAAAGCGTTGCAGAAATTTTTTTCCCGACAATACCCGATTTCCCCATTCCGCAGACGATTACCCTGCCTTTAGCTGACAACACAAGGCCGATCGCGTTAAGAAAGCTATCTTCGAGTTTTTCGGAAATTGAAGCTATTGCTTTCGCTTCAATTTCGAGAGTTTCCTTTGCAATAAGCAACGCTTCTTCTCTGTTAAACAATAGGTTCATCAGTTAAAACCTCTGAGTTTTCTGAATGGCGGTTTTTATGGCAATCAACTGAGAAAGAAGGTCCTTCAGGGAGCTAAGGGGAAGAATGTTGTCTGCATCAGAAGGTGATTTGTGCGGCTCAGGATGAATTTCGAGAAAGACGCCGTCTACATCACCGGTGGCCATTGCCGCTCTGGCAAGATGCGGAATAAATTCACGCTGCCCGGAAGTTTTACCGTCGCTGCCACCGGGCATCTGAAGTGAATGCGTACAATCAAAAACAACACTTGTACAAAATCTTTTCATAATTGAGAAAGACCGCATATCAACAACAAGATTCCCATATCCAAATGTTGTACCGCGCTCGGTCAGAATAATTTCATTGATTTTTTTATCAGACTTTGCAGAATTACAGGATTTATCAGACTTCTCTGAGCCATTTAAATCACTTGTACTACTTATATTACAAGCGTTATCTGGCTGATTAAGTTTTTCGCAGATAAACTTTGTCTCATTCGGAGAAAGGAACTGACCTTTTTTCACATTAACTGTTCTGGAAACTTCTGCTGCGGCAAGAAGAATATCTGTCTGCCGGCAGAGAAAAGCCGGAATCTGAAGGATTGAACATATTTTTGCTGCTGTTTCTGCCTGTTCTGGTGAATGAACATCTGTCAAAAGCGGAAGCTGAGTTTCTTCTGCAACCTTCTCAAGAATTTTCAGCCCGTTGTCAATTCCGGGGCCTCTGAATGAGGTTCTGGATGTGCGGTTAGCCTTATCATAACTGGCTTTGAAAATCAGCGGAAGATTCAGTTCACGGCAGATTTTTTTTGCTTCATGTGCTATTTCGAGCGTCAGGCCCTCATTTTCAATAACACAAGGGCCGGCAATCACAAAAAAAGGCGAAGATTCAGAAAAGTTTTTAATGGAAAAATTCATATTTTTCAGGTTTTTGCAGCGCGAACTTTTGCGGCTGCATTAAAGAAACCGTAAAACAAAGGCTGTGGACGGTTCGGGCGTGATTTGAATTCCGGATGGAACTGGCATCCAACAAAGAATGGGTGGTTTTCCAGTTCAATCATTTCAACGAGCTGTCCATCGGGACTTGTTCCGCTCATTATCAATCCCTTGTTCGCAAGAAGGTTTCTGAATTCGTTGTTCACTTCGAATCGGTGCCGGTGTCGTTCGTAAATCAGACTGGTTTTGTACAACGAATATCCGGCCGTTTTCTCCTGAACACGGCATGGATAAACGCCAAGCCTCATTGTTCCACCTTTAACAACGCCATTTTGATCGGGAAGAAGGCTTATTACAGGATAAGGAGATTCCGGATCAAATTCGCTTGAGTTAGCGCCTTTAAGCCCGGCGACATTTCTGGAATATTCGATAACGGCACATTGCATTCCGAGACATATTCCGAAAAAAGGAATTTTCTTTTCACGGCAGTATCTTATTGACTCGATTTTTCCTTCAACACCCCGATCGCCGAAGCCTCCTGGAACAAGCACCCCATCGACGTCTGCCAGTAACTTATCTGCACCCTCTTTTTCAATCTGTTCAGACGGAACCCATACGATTTCAAGTCCGAGATCATTGTGAATTGAAGCATGAGTAAGGGATTCCATGATGCTTATATATGCATCAGCAACCTTGATGTACTTTCCAACAAGGGCGATTCTGACTTTTTCACTTTTCTTCTTTTTGAACAGTGAAACCATTTCTTTCCATGAATCCAGGTCGGGTATTGTGGTTTCCAAGCCCAGTTTCTGAAGCGTTTTATCAGCCAGCCCCTGCTCTTCAAGCATGAGAGGAACTTCATAAAGACAATCCACGTCTCTTGCCTCAAGGACTTTATCGCGGTCTATGTCGCAGAAGAGTGAAATTTTATTCCTAACTTCGCTTGTAATAGGCTTCTGAGTTCGGCATACGATTATATCAGGAGTCAGACCGATTGCCCGCATTTCCCTGACTGAATGTTGGGTCGGTTTGGTTTTCATTTCTCCAAGAGATTTTGTGAACGGAATATACGTCAGATGGATATTACAAACCTTGTCGCGTCCTATTTCATTGCGCATCTGACGGATTGCCTCAAGATATGGCTGTCCTTCAATATCTCCGACAGTTCCGCCGACTTCAACTATTGTTACCTGAGCATCGTTAATTCTCGCAGCTCTGATAATCATATCCTTGATTGCATTTGTAATATGAGGAATAACCTGAACCGTAGCTCCGAGATAGTCGCCTCTGCGCTCTTTCTGGATAACCTGCGAATAAACCTGCCCAGTCGTAACGCTGCTGTGGCGGGAAAGGTTAACATCCATGAATCTTTCGTAATGTCCAAGGTCAAGGTCTGTCTCTGCTCCGTCTTCTGTTACAAAGACTTCACCGTGCTGATACGGGCTCATTGTACCCGGATCAACATTCAGATATGGGTCGCATTTCATTATGGTTGTTTTCAATCCGCGTGCTTTAAGGATTGTTCCAAGAGATGCGGCAGTAATACCCTTGCCAAGCGATGATAAAACACCACCGGTAACAAAAACGTAATGTGACATTATTTTCTCCCTGCAACAAACTCTCTTACTTTTTCGAGGTCTTCAATTGTATCAACACCAAAACTTTCCTGAGAAGCTGGAAGGACACGAATTTTTATGCCGTGATACAATGCCCTCAATTGTTCGAGACTTTCAATTCCCTCAAGAGGGCAAACCGGAAGCTGTACAAGTTTAAGCAGCATATCGCGCCTGTATGCATAAACTCCAACGTGTTTCAGCGGAGCGAATTTTTCGCGTGAGCGTGGAAATGGAATCAAACTGCGTGAAAAGTACAAGGCGTCATTGTTTGCGTCCAGTACTACTTTTACACAATTCGGATTCTGTTCTTCTTCGTTTTTCAATGGAAAAGCAAGCGTGCCAAAATGAATTGAAGGGTCTGCAAACGCTGAAACAAGTGTTTTCAGACCCTTCTGATCGACGATTGGTTCATCGCCCTGAATATTTACAAATACATCAGCCTGAATGTTTTTTGCAACAGCAGCGACTCGAGCGGTTCCAGAAGTAAGAGCCGTGTCAGTAATAATAGATTCGAAACCGGCTTGTTTAACAACACTGGCAATTTTTTCGCTATCGGTTGCTACAATTACCGAATCAAAAACACCACTTTTCGAAACACCGTCGGCAACCCAGACAATCATTGGACGCCCGGAAATATCTGCGAGCATCTTCTCTGGAAGCCTCGTTGACGCAAGCCTCGCTGGTATCACCCCAACAGTTCTCACTTCATTTCTCCTTTTTAGAGGGGGCACGCGCCCCCTCTCGCGTGTCGAACAAGTTCGACCCGCTCACTCCCCGCGGTCGAGCACCTTGTGCTCTCCGGGGCACGCGCCCCCTCTCGCGTGTCGAACAAGTTCGACCCGCTCACTCCCCGCGGTCGAGCACCTTGTGCTCTCCGGGGCACGCGCCCCCTCTCGCGTGTCGAACAAGTTCGACCCGCGGTGCGTTTATTTTTCGCATTTGAGGATTCTGGTTGTTGAATGGCCTTCTTTTAGTGGTATGACTTCAACTGATCCACCGTATTTGAGGACCCAGTCGGCTCCAACAATCGTATTAATATTATAATCTCCGCCCTTAACAAGAACTTTGGGCGTAATCGTTGTAATTAGTTTTTCAGGTGTTTCTTCTGAAAATGGAATAATATAATCAACACATTCGAGCGCCGCCAGAACAGACATTCTGTCTTCGAGACAATGATACGGTCTTCCTTCACCTTTTAATTTCCGCACAGATTCATCGGTGTTTAATCCAAGAATGAGGAAATCGCCCATATCTCTCGCTTTACGAAGAAGAGTGACATGCCCCGGATGAAGAATATCAAAGCAGCCATTTGTAAATACAGACTTATATGCTTTTGCAACCTCAGAAAACGACGCAATTCTGTTTTCATCAATAATTTTTTCGTCTGGCAAAGATAAAAAATCAGCACGTGGAAATATTTCCTGCTCTATCCCACGACAGAAAGCATGTACGAGAAGTGCATGAATTTCCTGTATGCGTGGAGTATGTTTGGATGGCGCCCGAAGAGTTATCTGTGCAATTCCTGAAACCTTGGAATCATTTTCACCGGTTATTCCGATCGTATGAATTCCCATTTTTGCGGCAGTTTCAAGTGCATAAACAACATTTGGAGAATTTCCGCTGGTGGTTATTCCAATTGCAGTATCACCAGGCTTTCCGAAAGCAGCAATCTGCCTTTGAAAAACTTCGTAGTATCCATAATCATTTGATATTGCAGAAAAAACTGCGCTGGGAACAGTCAACGCAATACAAGGCAACGGATTTCGATCATAAGCAAATCTTCCAACAATTTCCCCGGCAAAATGCTCGGCATCTGCTGCTGAACCGCCATTTCCAAAAATTAGAATCTTGCGGCCATTCTTAAGAGATTCAACCATTACAGACAGTGCCTTAGAAAAACTTCCACAAAGTCCATGGTTGGAATTATTAAGAGTCTGCTGTAACGCTTTCCAGTCTTCTAACAGATACTTTTGCATATTTACCTCGTTTTGTATTAAGAGCGGCTCAGGACAAAGATTTGTCATAATGAGAAAGAATATCTTCAGGTGAAACAGTTGCTGTACCAACAATTCCAACAACAACACCAGCAGCGAGGTTTGCAACCTCAGCGGCTTCTGTCATAGAGCAGCCGGTTGCCAGACAAAGTGAAAACGTTGCAATAACCGTGTCTCCGGCGCCTGTAACGTCAAATACTTCGAGAGCTCTGGTTGGAATGGTCAGCGGAGGCTTATTTTTCTCAAACAGGCTCATTCCCTGTTCTCCGCGGGTTATCATTACAGCATCTGTTTTATATCTTTTTATCAATTCGTTTCCGGCTGAAATGACATCATTTTCTGAGTCAAAAATGGCTCCGAGAATTGATTCAGCTTCTTTTGTATTCGGCGTAATAATTGTTGCGCCTGCGTACAATGGAAAATTTTTCAGTTTTGGATCAATGTTTACAAATAATCCCCGATTTCTGAATCGATCAATCAATGGTGTAATCAGCTCTGAAGTTACAACGCCCTTTGCATAGTCAGAAATTACCATTCCGGAAATATCCTGCATTTTTTTATGAATGGCGTCTGAAAGTGCTTTTACCGAATTGTGCTCAATTGATTCACTCGTTTCCCGGTCGATTCTCACAACCTGCTGATTATGAGCTATAAGTCGGGTTTTTAAAGTGGTATGCCTTCCCGAGTCAATTACTATTCCTTCAGTTGAAATTCCTTTTTGAGTAAGAGATTCAACCAGTTTTCTTCCTGCAACATCATCTCCGATAATTCCATACAATCCGGCTTTTCCGCCCAGTGCAACGATATTCATTGCCACGTTTGCGGCACCGCCTGCCCTGCATGTTTCGCTCTTAACGTGAACTACCGGTACCGGAGCTTCCGGCGATATTCTGTCAACTTTTCCCCAGAGATATTCGTCCAGCATTAAATCACCAAGGACTGCTACTTCGTATTTTCCAAAGTTATTAAGAATCTCTTTAAGACGATCTTTGCATATCATTTCATTGCTCCAGTTATGAATTCATTCGGAAAAGGCACAGTTTTTAACAAAAATCAGATCAGATTTGGCTTTTTCAGCACAATAGAAAAGTAAAATATAACTTAAATGAAAACAGCCTATAAGCTCAATAATAAGTAGTCAAAGACGGTGATGCCAGGAAGAGTGTGAAAACACCGAAATTATTGCGCAGATAAAAAATTGCAATCACACAAACCATATTTTTTTTACCTGAAGCTGCTTCAACATTACTGGAATGTTCCTGCTGTTCCTTCTAGAACTGCCATTGCAATAAGCGGAAACATTATTTCGTGATGCCCGGTAATACTGTATCCTTCTCCTACACCGATGCTGGGACGTTTTACAACATTTGTCAATGCCCGATATTGTGGAAGCATATCCATGTTCACAGTTGTAAGACCGTTCAGATGTTTATCAGAATTATGGGCTCTTGAAACAGCTTTAAGAAATACTTCAGGCAAAATCACTGCTGATCCAAGATTGAAATAAACACCCTTTTCAAGAGTTTCCACCTGATCACAGAAAATTTCAAAATCCCGGAATGACGTTGCACCAATTGATTCACCTGTTACAAGAGAATGAAGATGAATAAAGTCAGTCCCAATTGCAACGTGAACTGTGCAGGGAATATCCATCATTCCACAATTCCACAGAAGACTGATATCTCTGTTTGGAAATTTTTCGGGATTTTTCTTCATATATTCGAAGAGGGATTTTCCCATACCATGGTGATTTTTTGCACCCTCAGAAAAAGCTTCACCCATCCAGGCGCCAGTTTCTTCTACAAATCCAAATCTGCCTGCTGCAAGCTCTTTAGCAACATCTTCCGATGTCTCACCACAGAAAGCCAGCTCAAAATCATGTATTGATCCGGCACCATTCAACGCAATACCAGAAACAACACCTGCACGCATCAATTTTATAAGCCATGGAGAAAGCCCGCATTTTATTACGTGTGCTCCCAATCCGATTATTACCGTTTTCCGGTTCCTGGCAGCATTAGTTATGGCAGAAATTACTTTTCTGATGGTTTTTCCAGCGTGAATGTCGGGAAGTGAGGCGATAAAATCAAGAGACGAAAAAGAACCTTCTGGAATCTTCGCAAAGTCAGAGATCTTCACCAGATTGTGTCTCTGCGACATTGGATAAGTTCGACTGTTTTTTTTCATAATCATTCACAGGATTTTTATTTCATTTTTTAACGGCGCTAGTTTACCATCTGATAGAAATGTCGTCAATAAATTATTCGAACTCAAGACAAAAATATAACTTTGTTGTTAACTGCTTAAGATACCTCAAATATATGTAGAATATTTTCACACAAATGATTATCATTATAATAGAGGAGAAAAAAATTATATGAAACGTCTGATACCTGTTTTTCTGGCACTATTTCTGGTAGTTGGCTGTGAAATGACTCCTGAAGGGAAGCTGGCAAAGGGTCTTAAAGATCCTAACCCGGAAGTCAGGAAAGAAACTGCGATACAACTTGGTGATCTGGGAACCGCGAAAGCACTTCAACTGCTTCAGTTGCATGAAGACGATCCGGATTTCCGAACACGTGACACAATTCGAGAGGCAATCAAGAAAATCAACAAGCAAACATTCATGAAATAACGAACTACTGATAAAGCAGACAGCCAGACCGGTAAGGTCTGGCTGTCTGCTTTATCTCAGTTTATAACATTACTTTGAGAGATAAGCAATAAAGCGTTCAAGCTGATCACCGTATTTCACGATAACGCCGCAGAATACGACGCTGACCATGCTCATAAGTTTGATAAGAATATTCAAACTGGGTCCGGATGTATCTTTGAACGGATCGCCGACAGTGTCACCGACAACAGTTGCTTTATGCTGATTGGAACCTTTTCCGGTAAGCGGGAATTTCTTCTCAGTATCTTCCGGAGCATAAGTTTTCTCTTTCTTTTCGATGTGCTTTTTAGCATTATCCCATGCGCCACCAGCATTGTTCAACATGCTTGCAACAGAGAAACCTGCTGTAAGGCCACCGACAAGCAATCCAACAACTCCGGCAACTCCAAGAACCATTCCAACAAGAACTGGTATGATAATCGCCATCAAGCTTGGAAGAATCATTTCCCTCTGTGCACCTTTTGTCGAAATTGCGACACAAGTTGCATAATCAGGTTTTGTTTCACCAGTCATGATTCCAGGGAATTCTCTGAACTGGCGGCGGACTTCTTCAACCATCGCTCCGGCTGCACGGCCAACTGCCTGCATTGTCATTGCGCAAATGATAAGAGTCATCATGGCGCCCAGGAAAATTCCACACAGGAGTTTCGGATTCATAACAGTAAGGTCATAAGCTGTTGCGAAGTCAATCATGGTCGCCTGGCTTATTACTACTGCTTTTGTAATTGCTGCTGGCAATGTCTGTGAAACAGCTTCGTGTCCGGCTTCAAAAAATCTTACCGAACCAACATCTACAAAGTGGTTTACAGCTTTGGTGACAGGATCGACTGAACCAGCAATCTTGCTGAGCCAGATTCTGATTTCTTCAAGATAGGCTGCCAGAAGTGCCATTGCTGTAAGAGCGGCAGATCCGATTGCAAAACCTTTTCCTGTGGCAGCTGTGGTATTTCCAAGCATGTCAAGAGCGTCAGTTCTTTCTCTGACTTCCGGTCCAAGATGTGACATTTCAGCGTTTCCGCCGGCGTTGTCAGCAATCGGGCCATAAGCATCAGTGGCAAGGGTTATGCCAAGAGTTGCAAGCATTCCAACTGCAGCAAAGCCAACTCCGTATAATCCCAGTGCGAAATTTGTGTATCCACCGGCAGAGTAAAATGCCATGAGAATTCCGAAAACGATTACAACACAGGGCCAACCTGTAGATTTCATTCCAACAGCAAGACCTTCGATGATTACAGTCGCAGGACCTGTACTTCCGCGATCTGCAATACCCATTGTCGGGGAATTTTCATCTGAGGTGTAATATTCTGTCAGAGATCCAATTACAACTCCGGCAAGCAGACCGGCAACGACGGAGCCGACGAGACCCCATGAAATCGAGCCAATAAGCGCAAGAAGTATACATGCAATAATGATAAGCGCAGAACTCGACCAGACGCCAACAGCAAGCGCTGCAAGAAGTGTCTTCATGCTTGCTTTTTCTTCGCATTTAACCTGATAAACACCAAAGATTGAAAGCGCATTTCCAATACCGGCAACAATCATCGGAGCAAGAACGAGATGAATTCCGCCGCCCAGAGCTATCGGAATAGAAGCACCAATCGCTGCTGTGGCAAGAATTGATCCGCAGTAACTTTCATAGAGATCTGCGCCCATTCCAGCTACGTCGCCTACGTTGTCACCAACGTTATCAGCAATGGTTGCCGGGTTTCTGGGATCATCTTCAGGAATTCCAGCTTCAACTTTACCAACAAGGTCAGCACCTACGTCAGCAGCTTTTGTATAGATTCCACCGCCGACACGTGCAAACAACGCCTGTGTACTGGCACCCATGCCGAATGTCAACATGGTTGTTGTAATTTCAACAAGCTTGTGTGACTGATCAAGTCCGGCTTTAACAAACTCAATTCCAAAAAGAGTGAACCCGGTGGTAACTCCATTTTGTACTGCAAAAGCAATTTTATCAAGGAAGATATACCATGCGCAAATGTCAATCAAACCAAGTCCAACGACTGAAAGACCCATTACAGCACCTGAACGGAAGGCAATCTGCAAACCTTTGTTCAAGCTTTCGCTTGCGCCCTGGGCGGTTCTGTTGCTGGCATAAGTGGCTGTATTCATTCCAATGTATCCGCATAAACCCGAAAAGAAACCGCCTGTTAAAAACGCGATCGGAACAAATGGGTTCTGAATGCCATAATAAGCAAGAGCAGCGAAAATGAGAAACAACAGGAAGAAAATAAAGCTTACTGTTTTATATTGTGCCTTAAGATAAGCAAAAGCGCCTTCCCGAACTGCAAGGGCAATTTCCTGCATTCTTGCATTACCCGGGTTTTCAGCTTTCATAAGATAAAAGAAGTGATAAGCATAATAAAGCGAAAGTACTGATGTTATCGGAGCAATCCAGAAAAGTATTTCCGGAGAAATAAGCGGAGTCTTTGCAACCGTTCCGGCGACTGCCGCAACACCCGAAGCAACAGCAGGTGCTTCTGCAAATACCGCTGTACTACCGGCTAAACCGGTAAATAGAAGAGGTAAATACCTCGAAAAATTCAAACGACTCATGAGTTCCCTCCTGATTTGTATATCTCATTACAGTGGCAATAAAATACAACATTCCCGGGAAAAATTCCACATTTTTTTTTAATGCAATGCAAAAAAAGTTTGTGAAACATTTATCAATTTAATAAATTCAGTTCAGATGCTGATTCTGTAAGGAATTTGAAATCAAATGTTCCTTTCATCTCTCACTTGTAATTCTGTTGAAATTTCACTGAAAACATGTTATTGTAAACTGGGGAATTGATTCAACATGTTTAATAAACTTCAAAGACTTTTCCACACAATTATCTGGTTGAAACCAGTGCAGTTTTTAGCGAGACCGTTCTACGCATTTAAGCGAAAGTTTTTTCGCATTGTACAATTTTCGCTGGCATCAAGAAAAGAATTCTCTTTGTCAGCAAGAGAACTCAAGCTTCGACTTTCCGGGATTTCTGATGAGTTTTCTTTTAAGGTCTTCAACAAAACACTCAATTTCAATAAAAACAATCTCGTCTGGGTCGATCTGAACCTTGACAAATTAACGCGATACCAGCTGAATTACTTTGACTTTCTTATAGAAAACAAAAAACACAATGCCCTGAAGGACAATTTATATCTCATTCTCGACTGGATCGAAAAAAATCAGAATGAACTTTCCGAAACATGGGAACCTTACCCAGCTTCAAGGCGTCTGTGCCGCTGGATTTCATGGATCGAACTGAATAAAAGTGAACTTTCTGCTTTCCCTTCCGAAACAAATTTAATCCTGAAATGCATTTTCAACCAGCTGAAACGCCTCAAAATTGATATTGAAGATCATCTTCTCGGAAATCACCTTTTTGCAGATTTAAAAGCCCTTTTTATTGTTTCCGGATTTCTGCTTCGCACGAGATTTTTCAAACTGACAGAAACAAACAAAAGATATCTTATTTCGATAAGAAATTACTCCTCAACAAGGCTCAAAAAGGAAATTCGAAATCAGTTCCTTCCTGACGGCGCCCACGAAGAGAGAAGCCCGGTTTACCATAATCTTATGTCACTCGACCTGAAGGAAATATTGGCCGATTCGCTTTTGTATCCAATGAAGCCACGGCTTTTAGAATTCGGAAAACCAGTTTTTGAAAAAGCTTTTTTATGGTCGTTGTCATTAACTCATCCAGACGGCAGTCCGGCACTTTTCGGTGATTCTGCGTTCAATGCTTTTCCAAACGCAGACAAAATTGAATTTCTATTCAGAGGTTTGTCACCAATTTCCGGCTTATTCAACAATAATGCCTCTTCACAAATTAATTTATTGAAATATTCGACGAATGAATCAATCTTTCACACTGATTCCGGATATTTTGTTTTCAAAAACAAAAACACATATTTTGCCTTATGCGCCGGTGAACCTGGACCACCTCACCAACCCGGACACGCACACTGCGATATTCTGTCTTATGAGCTTTCTGTTTTCGGAAACAGACTTGTGGTTGATACAGGCTGTGGCTCGTACCAGAACAGATTAACGCGAATTCTCTGCAGAAGCACCTCTGCCCACAATGTTCCGATGATAGAAGGAACTGAGCAATCAGATGCGTGGGGCGAATTCAGAATGGGGAAACGCGCAAAAGTAATTTCACAAAAACACTTCCCTGATAAGAATCTTTTCTTATGCAGGTTTTCTGATATAAGCAATAACGTTTTTGAACGAAAAGTAACATATTCAGAGGAAGCAATAAAAATTTCAGACTCTCTCCTGCAAAGGGCTTCCAGCGGAAACTTTGTATCTATTATTCATCTCGCTCCAGGTTGGACCGCTAAAATCATTGATCAAGACATCATTCTGAGACTACCTGCTTTAAATTCTCAGAAAATAGTCTTAAAATGTTGTTCATGCAAAATTAGAACAATAAATTCAAAATACTTCCCTGAATTCGGCGATGGAATTGAGAATCAAACTCTTTTATTGTCCGCCGATGACAAATCAGGTATTATCGAATATTCATTTGAGCTCAAATAAACAAAATCCTATTAGATGAGAGAAAAATGAGAAAAAAGTTAAGCACCAGCATATATACCTTTAAAACAATAATTGAAGGTAACGCCATGTATGTTGATAAGACAAAAGAAATATACAAGCTCATTTCCACACTTGATGGACAGTTTTTTCTTGCACGCCCTCGCAGATTTGGAAAATCTCTGACACTTTCGACTCTTGAATCATTTTTTCTTGGAGAAAAAGAGCTTTTTAAAGGACTTTACATTTATGATCAGCCCTGCGAATGGAAAAAACATCCTATTATTCGCCTGTCGATGAACAGCATCAGCAGCAGTAATGCAGACGAACTCGAGAATAAATTATCTTCTGAAATTGATATGATAGCAGAAAAGTCTGCTATTAAGCTGTCTTTAAAAACTTCCGACCAAAAATTCAAAGAACTTATAAGTCTTCTTTTTGATCATATTCAAAAACCTGTAATACTGATAGATGAGTATGACAAGCCCATTCTTGACAACATATTGGATACCGAAGAGGTATTAAAAATCAGAGCTTTACTAAAGAAATTTTATGGAATAATTAAAGCATGCGAACGGAATTTGCGATTTACTTTTATTACAGGCGTCAGCAAGTTTACTCAGGTTTCAATTTTTTCAGATCTTAATAACCTTGATGATATTACCATGATTCCTGATTTCGCGACTCTTTGTGGTTTTACTCAGGAAGAATGCGAACGTTATTTTGCAGAATGGATAGAGGAAAATGCCGTTAAAAATGAAATGACAAAGATTAAATATCTTGAAAAAATTAAAGAAACTTATGACGGCATTAGATTTACTGAAAAAGATGTAACTGTGTATAATCCGGTATCTTTCACTAAGGCAATGGAACAGGGAAATTTCAATCATTACTGGTTTGAAACCGGAACTCCTTCATTCTTAATTAAACTCCTCAAGGATAGGGATTATAATATCATAGAATTCGAAAATCTCAGATTAAATTCTGATGATTTTTCGACATACGAAGTTGATAACCTTAAAGTTGAAGCCTTGCTTTATCAAACTGGCTATTTAACAATAAAAAAGTATCAGAAAGACGCTGGAATATATACCCTTTCATATCCTAACAGGGAAGTTCGAGAGGCTTTCGTCAAATATCTGGTTGACTATTTTACGCCTGTCAGCAAGTCAAAAACTGCTTCCCTTGTTGATGACTTCAGGAAAGCGATTCAGGAAAACAACATTAATGATGCTTTCGAAGTTCTCAATGTTTTTTATTCAAAGATTGATTACAGCATAAAAATTAAAAGGGAAAAATACTACCAGACGATCTTCTACATTTTCTTTTCGTTACTCGGATATCATATCAAAACAGAAGTTAACACAAATAAAGGCCGTATGGATGCAGTATTATACACAGACAAACACATATACATTTTTGAATTCAAACTGAACAAACCAGTAATAGAAGCTCTTGATCAAATAAAAAAGCGTGAATACTATCAGCAATTCCTCAAGGATTCACGTGAACTTGTGTTGGCTGGTGTTTCATTCAACAGCGAAACCGGCGAAATCAAAGAATGGAAAATTGAAAGCACTTCAAAACAAAAATGAAAATTCTGCAGATCTATCTTTTTGTTAGCAACAACTATTCAATGTATATGGCTTAGCACGCAATATCTTAAATAAGGGGACAAATTGGCAAGTTAACTTTGGATCGGGCTGTCATCTCGAAATAATGTGAGATATCTCCGTAAATACAAGATTTCTCCCTCCGGTCGAAATGACATAATATCAGGAATTACCCATTGCCTTTGAAAGATAGATGAATATAGCTTTTTGTAAAAATGGATTTCTCCGTTGTTTTAGAGTAGAAACTCTGCTTAATGCACGTTTCAGAGGATTTTAATGGGTAATTGCTGACATAATATGAATGCCCCCTTTATTAGAATTTCCTGTACTAAGATTTGCTGTATATTAGTTCTAACATGTTGATTTTGTACAATATCAATATTTTTCTGAGAGGTTTTTGCGAATTATGAAAATTTTGCTGTTTTCTCAGTATTACTGGCCTGACATTACTGCGGCGGCATTTCGCATCAGAGAGACTGCAGAGCTTTTTGCACAATCTGGAAACGAAGTTACAGTTATTACAACACTTCCGCACAGAGGCTTTGCTGAAGGAAAAACTGCTTCTGATTATTCCGATGACGGAAAAGTCAGAGTAATTCGCGCTCCGATTTATCCAATTGAAAACCGGAGCAAATTTAACTTCATTGCACATTACCTTTCTTTCATGCTGCGTGCAATATATCATGGAATTTTTTCTACCGGGAAATTTGATATTATTATCGCTTCAAGTCCGCCACTTTTTGTTGCAATCGCCGGATATCTTACAGCACTGGTAAAAGGCTGTCCATTTGCGCTTGACATTCGCGACTTATGGCCTGATTCAGCGGTTACTGTTGGACAGATTTCAAAAAATGGCTATTTGTACAAAATTGCCAGACTAATTGAAAAATTCCTGTACAAGTCTGCTGACATCATTTTCTGCGTTGCAAAGCCAATGGCAGAAGTTATTTCACAAAGTGCCAGAAAGAGCAAAATTTCCATAATTTATAACGCAATGCTCGAATCAATGATTCCGGAAGCTTCTTCTAATGCATTTGTACGAGACAGCATACTGCATGAAGACGGCGTAAAATCTTTAAATGTCGTATATGCGGGAAATTACGGCTATTGCCAGAATCTCGAACTGCTTGTCACCGCAGACAAAGTCCTTCACGACAGAAATAATTCCAGGTTCAGATTTCACCTTTTCGGTGATGGTGCCGAGGGAAAAATGCTCAGAGAAAAGGCGGCGTTATCAAAAACGGGAAACTTTTTTATACACGATCCGCTTGAAAAAAAACGCGTAATTGAAGTAATGCAGAATGCAGATTTTCTTTTTCTACAGTTGAAACCCGATGAAACAATGTCCAAAACAATTCCATCAAAAGTTTTTGATTATCTTGCAGTTGGAAAACCTATTATATTTGGCATTGAAGGCGAAGGAAAAACCATTCTGGAAATGAGCGGCGGAAATATTTTCTTTGAACCTGGGAATCTTGATTCTCTGCTTGAAGCACTGAATAGGGCAGCCGCAGATAAAGAGCATATCATGAAAAATGCTGCAATTAACAGGGAAATTGTGAAAAAAGAATTCACCAGGGAAAAAATGGCTGAAAAAATGTTGAATAAAATCAGGGAATTATTAAAAAAAATGTAGTATCTTATAGGAAATTACTCTGGAGGAAAATATGGATCTTGAAAAAACTGTTGCAAGTCTTGAGCGGGTAATTTCACTCGGTGAAGAACTGCTTACCACGTTTGATATTAACGCCCTGCTCAGCAACATAGTATTAAACGTGCAGGAAATCATAAGTGTTGAGGGTGCAACGCTCTACCTGGTTGATCCGATTGAAAAATTGATGATATCGCATGTTATTTTCAGTGACAGGGTAGAAGAAATAATTCTTAATGTTGACAACACATCTATTGCTGGTTTCACAGCGCTTAATCGACAGAGTCTTATTATTCCGGACGCTTACGCTGATCTTTCGAAGCTTTTTCCTGCACTTACTTTCAATAAATCTGTAGATTCTTCCAGCAAATTCAAGACCCGTGACATCATCACTCATCCGCTCATAATAAAGGACGAACTGATCGGTGTATTTCAACTGGTTAACAAGAAAAAGGGAACCTTTGACAACGATGATCTGACTCTTCTGAAGAACTTTTCACTTCTGGCTGGAATTGCAATAATGAACGCCAGACTGCTCGAAAGAGTTCTTGAAGAACAGGGAAATGCTTATGATATTGTTGAACACATTTGCGAAGAAGTCTTTTATCAGGACAGAGAAGGAATGCTGATTCACATTAACAGGCAGGCAGCCGAAAGACTTCCGCAGGGAATGACATTTGACCAGGTTAAAGGGAAGCCCCTCCTGGAAATTTTCCCGCACCTTTCAGGTCTGAAAAACGAAATCCGGAAAGTAATTGAAAATAATATCGATAAAGCTTTTTCAGGTGGAAAAATGCCTTATGTAATTGTTACTGCAAAAAATGCACGTGAAGTAGTTGAAAAAGTCATAATTATAATTAAGCCATTGCCAGATAACATTGAGTGAATGATGAAAAGCTCAAATTAGCTTCCTCCGGGCGGACAAACAAATTTCTTACGCGAAGGTCATGAAGCAAGAGCACGGTTCGTTGTCATCTCGACCAAAGGGAGAGATCTCCGAAAGGTTAGATCAAGCAGGAAATATGAGATTTCTCCCTTCGGTCGAAATGACAGTAGAATACGGTAATGCACCTCAGGAAACAATGAATCTGAATTCATTACGAGGCTATTTGAATTCGTATTATGGTTTTCGGAAACCCGCAAACTAAAATGGAAATCCCTATACAATTAAATTACTGGAGAATATAAATAATGAAAAAAAAGTCCGCAAACCCGTATCTTTCGGGTGCAAGAATTGATCCGGAGCATATCAAATCTGGATTATCCGTTGCAGATATGATTGACAGCACTTTCATGGCTTACAATGCCGGACGAATGCGCGAAGCTTGCCGCTTATATTCCGAAAAAATGCTGCTCCCAGATGTAACGATTGGAATGAGCCTCGCTGGGGCTCTTACTCCTGCTGGTATTGGAAAATCCGTTATTATTCCGCTAATTCAGGCCGGTTTTGTTGACTGGATAGTATCGACAGGCGCCAATCTATATCATGACACTCATTTTGGAATCGGTGAAGAACTTTATGCCGGTTCACCTTTTTTTGACGATATTGATCTGCGCAAGAAAAATGTAGTACGAATTTACGATGTTGTTTTTGACTATAAAGTTCTTTTAAACACTGACCTTTTCTTCAGAGAGACTATGAAATCTGAAATATTCAACAGACCCATGGGAACAGCAGAATTTCATTATCTGATTGGTGGATTCATCGCTGAACGCGAGAAAAAACTCAAACTGGGAAATCCAAGTATACTTGGTGCTGCATATAAAGCAAGTGTTCCGGTGTTTACAAGCAGTCCCGGTGACAGCTCAATCGGCATGAATATTGCCGCACTTGCACTTTCAGGCTCAAAGCTTACACTTGATCCAAACCGTGACGTAAACGAAACTGCAGCCATCGTTCTTGATGCAAAGAGAAGCGGTGGAAAAAGTGCTGTTTTCATCTGCGGAGGCGGATCGCCAAAGAACTTCATGCTTCAGACCGAACCTCAGATTCAGGAAGTCCTCGGAATTAAAGAAGAAGGACACGATTATTTCATTCAGTTCACAGACGCAAGACCCGATACCGGCGGACTTTCCGGTGCCACGCCATCAGAAGCAGTCAGCTGGGGAAAAGTAAGGCCGGAAAGCCTTCCCGACACAGTGGTGTGCTATCTAGACTCAACTATCGCATTGCCTCTGATCTCAGCATACGCACTCACAAAAGCCAAACCCCGAAAGCAGAAGAAATTGTACGACAAGCTTCCAAAACTTGTTGAAAAGCTGAAAAAAGAGTATCTGACATTGCAGAAAAAGAAGTAGCATTGTAAATATGATACTGTAGCAACGTTGCGAAAGAAAAGATATTCGTGTTTTTATATCTGCTCAGCAACATTGCTATAGTCTCAATAAAGAAGTCATTTAAGCTCCAGAATTTCTATTATGCCATTTCGACCGAAGAGAGAAATCTCGCTTAAAACAGATCTCTCACACTCGTTCGAAATGGCAGTTTACCAAAAAATAAACACGCAAATTTGTCCCCTTATCGCTAAAGTCGTGTAAATATTAATAATTCGAGGCATTGGCATTTGACGTCAAGAGTAGCAAATGCTGTTTATTTTTTAAGTACAATAGATAGACCGATAAAGATGAGAATGCATCCGGAAATGCTCTGAGCGGATAGTGTTTCACCATAGATAATTACAGAGAGTATTGCTCCTGAAATCGGCTGAAGATATAAAACGAAACTGGCTGTTGAAACCGGAATTACTCGCAGAGCGTTATTCCAGAGACCATAGGTGATTATCGAATTTCCAATTCCAAGATATGCAAGCGTTAAATATCCTTGAATATTCCATATTCCAGGTCCCTTGATTATCAGCTCTGCAAGTGCCACCGGCGCAAGCATCAAAGCGCCGAGCGAAAAAGTATCACGACAAATCTGCAGCCAGGTGTATCGGCTTATTGCCTCTTTGCCAAGAATTCCATAAACAGCCCATGAGATTTGTGCAAGCAGCAACAAAGCGACACCTGTGAGCATTCCTCCTGAAATATTTTCATCTACATAATTATTCGAAAGCAGAAATATTCCGGAAATTGAGAGAACAACTGCTGCAAAATGCCTTCTCTCCATGGGCTCTTTTAACCAGAATGCAGCAAGAACAACCGTAAACAAAGGTGGTGTTCCGGAAAGAACCGAAGCTACAACACCGGGCGCCCTGCTCAGACCCAGATTCATAGCAATCACAAGAAGAAATGTTCCCCAGAAAGCCATTGAGATTACTGCCCACCGGTCTTTTTTTTCTATGTTTTCAAGCGGCATCGATTTCGAATACGCCATAAGAAGAATACCAGCAAGAAAAAAGCGGCAGAAACCAAGAAAAAGCGGGGAAATATTGCGTAAGGCATCTTTGGTCAGTGGATAAGCAGCTCCCCATATTGCAGCTGCAAGTACTACCTGAAGAACTCCGTAATAGAATTTACTCTCTGAATAATTCAATGATAACTGATTTTTCATTCTATCCAATTACCTGATATAGCCCTGTTTGTAAAGAAATTTAACGTCTTTGGACTCAGGAGCTGTAATCTCAAGAGTGCGCCATTTTCCTTCTGTTGCTGTGGAAGGTGCAATGAAGGAAAGCTTTATCAGACTTCTGATATCCTGAATAATTGATTTGAAAAAACCAGGTAATTCGGATACATTGAGAACTGAATAGTACCTTCCACCGGTATTTTTGCACAATGTCCTCAACAATTTTTCTCCTTCTGAGAAAGAATTTTTTGACATGGCTCCAAGACTTACAGCAAAAACATGAACATTACTTCGGCTGGCAAATTCAAGAACATCCGACTGCGAACGAGTGCTTGCAGGAGCGTTAGAAGCAACATTTTCATCGCCGCTGTCAGCAATCACTATCAAAACTGTATGTTCAGAAGCCTTTGAGCCCATTTCTGAAGCAAGATATACGGCATCCAGCAATGCTGTTCCGTTGTCCGGAACAAGATATTCTATTTCCTGCTGTAATTTAGTGTGATCCTGAGTGAATTCTTCCATAATTTCGGGTTTATCTGAAAACTTAATAATGAAAGCCCTGTCATGAAGCTTCATGCTATCAACAAATGAGGATAAAGCTTCCCTTGCTTCAACCAGTTTCTGGTCGTTTTTCATACTTGCTGAAACATCGATCAGAAGGCCAAAATTCATTGGAATGTCTTCTAACGCCTGCAGAGTGTAAGTTCCAACAATCACTCCTGAATCTTTTACCGCCAGCCGGATCCTGTCGAAATCTTTAGCAGTCAGAAGCTTTCCGGTCACATCCTTTGATAGAAAAAACACAGAACTGCGATTTAGCGGATTCACCGAAAAGGAAACTGACGCTCTGATTTTCTGATTTTCGGAAAGAAATGCTTCTGCAACTAATTTTTGTTGTCCGGCTGGAATTTCACTCACACTAATATTAAACTTAAACGAAGAATCAGTTGATTCATGAATAATTGCCTCGTTAAGACTCAGAACAACCTTTTCAACCTTTGCTCCGGAATTACCATTTTTCACTTCTACGGTAACTGGAGTGTCTTTCTCTAAAACAGCTCCAGAATCTATTCCCTTGATAGAAACAGAAAGTATCTGCTGTACCACATTTACTTTAATTGTTGTTTCTGAAGCACTTCCCAGTTCGTTTTCAACCGTTGCTTTAAGCTCATGTGTACCTTCGGTAAGATCGACTGTATCCCATGAATCATTCAACGGAGAGGCGTTATGATTTTTTTTCTGCATTCCATCAGCAAACCAGACAACATTTCTGATCGCAGTTTCTTTGAAGCCGCTGTCAGCTTCAACAGAAATTTCCACTTTTCCAGATACATCTTCACCATTCTTTGGAGAAAGAAATCTGACAGCAGGTTTTGGTTCCATAGCCCTGAATGCAGCTGATGCTGTTGCCAGACGACCGTCAAGCATTGGTACACGAACTTCAAAAGCATGCATTCCTTCAGATAGAGCTGATTTCAAGACCGGATACTCATACTTGCCAGACGACTCGCATGGAAATGTACAATACGGCTTTTCATCAAGAAAAAATTCCACTTTATCATACCCCTTGCCTTCCAAAGTTGTCACAAAGTTATCATCACGCCAGAATACGCCGCCGCTGGCGGGTGAGGTTATGTTGATTTTGACAAGCGGACGAATGAATTCTACAACAATGTAATCTTCTGAACATTTGCCAGTTACGTCAGTAACCCGAACCTTTACCGAACGTCGTCCATAAGAAATATCGCCGCCGAAAACAAAAGTATGCTCAAATGTTCCCTCGCGATTTTCTTCAATTTTATGTTTGCAGGTATCATCGATAATAAACTCGACCGCTTTGGTTTTTCCTTTTACGGCCGCCTTGATAAGAAAATCTGAAGATATTCTGGCTCCATTAGCCGGTTGAAGCAATTTAATTCTGGGGCCACTTTCAGCCTGAACTGTTGAATTTGCTGGAATTGCTGTATCAGTGACTTTATTTGATGTAGTAGTTTTCTGAATTTTAAGGGTTTGCGAAGCTTGCGGAATTTGCGGAGTTTTCTTGACCGGCGCTGAATGGCCTTCCATTTTGCCTGGCAAAGTTTGTTGAAGAATATCCGGACTTAAAAAGCTGGCAACAGTTAATGGAACGGCAAGCAGAACCAAAGCCACAATAACGGCAGCACCTGTTCGCCTGAAAAGGCTCATAATCACCGATATTATGAGTGTCAAACCCGCTGCGCCTGCGTAGATGTGCTGATTTTCAGAATCAAGATTGAAATAATGGAAAGCAACAGCAAAATGTACAATAATCGTTATCAGCAAAGCAAGAGGCTTCAGCCACCAGAATTTTTCAATCCAATTCACTGCGACAAGTTTATCCCTGGTTTCATTAAATCTATTGAAAACCTTATCCCGGGCTGCGTTTGCCTGTGCCTTCAAGTTCTTGACTGACTGTCCGGCTTTTTTCAATCCATCGCTGCCGAAAAGCTGTTCTCCGAATTCATCAATCGTTGATTTTGAATTCTTTCGCGACGATCTCTTTCGCGGCGAGGTGGTTCTCATGGCAACCATTGCAGCATGGAAATCCTGATCTGACAGGCCCGCCATTTTATTTTCCTTGCCCATCATTTTATTTGCAAATTCTGCAAGTTCCCTGGATTTTGAAACTCCACGGCTGGCATATTCCTGAATAGCCCTGAATGCCATGTGGCGTATCTCAAGTTCATCATCCTGTACAAGTATTTCCAAAACAGGAATGAAATTCGCGCGTTGCAGGCGGGATATAACAAACAAAGCGCTGCGCCGATACGCAGGGTCCGGAAATCCGGCAAGGTCGCGCACCCAGACAAGCGGATCAAAATTCGGACGGGTTGCTGTAGCGATGATTGAGTTCGCACGGACGCGGTTATTCGGATCACTTAGAAATGCAACGATTCTATCTGGTGTAGTAACCGGATCAATCTGCATTGCTGCTTCTATTGCATTTGCCCTGACGCGGTTATCTACATCTTTAAAGCGCTTTATAACTGCTGCATAAGCTTGTTCCGACTTTGTTTTTCCAATCAAAGTCAGTATCTGCGATAAAATACGCGGATCTTTCTCGCGGTCAAGCTGTAAAAGAAGAAATGGAACATGTTCGGATGTCAGAAGTGAAGCTAACTGACGAAGACCGTTTTCTCTCACAGTCGGTTCGCCAAGGCAGATTTCCCTGACGAGTTTCTTTTTTAAACCTGGTACAATCATCACTCTCGGCTTCTGTGGTGCCCCTGTTACAGCATTTCCAAGAGAACTCATGTCCCAGATTCCGTCAAGAGGAACCGTTGCGGGAGCATTCGGATCGTCGGGTTCATCGGGAGTGTTTAACTGATTAAGAATCTCCCGGGCAATTTTATCACTTCTGGCCATGCCTTCCAAACCTGCCATGGCTTTATCGCGAAGAGCGGGAACCGTATCAACAGTTGCAATATGTGCAAGAAGTTTTGCTGCATGGGGAGCTTTAAAACGCTGAAGCGTATTAATGACTGCTTCACGCATAACCACATTCGGAGAAAGGGCGGCACTTCTGAGAATCTCCAGCATTTCAGCTCCACCAACTGAGGGCAGAACTTTCGTTGCAACGGCACGCACTGCGCTGTCCGGGTCCTGAAGAAGCGGCAGCACACATTCAAGAGCATCGTTATTTCCAATTTTTGCAAGAGCCTCAATTGCAGCCGATCTGAGCAAAGATTCCTTAGCAGTCAGAAACTCGGCGATTGTTGGAATATCGTAATTCAAGCCAGATCTTCCAAGAATTTGCAGTAATTCACCCTGAAGTTTTGAATCAGTTTCGTTCGTCAGAACGATGCGAATAGTTGGGGCTGCTGATCCCGGGTCCAGTTTTCCGGCAAGCTTAACTGCCTCTCTTCGAATTCGCGGATTTTCGTCCTGAAGAAGTCTCTCAAGTTCGTCAAAACTTATTCCTTCTGGAAGTTCGAGAAATGGCTCTGCCAGATTATTCGGATGTACATCTCTCAGAAGATAATACGCTTTACGTGCATAATAGCGAACTTCGATAGAGGTATCTTTATCAACAAGTTTTGACAAAATATCTATCGCTCTTGAATCATTCAACTTGAAAAGGGCAAGAACAGCTTCTTTCCGTTCATTCTCAGAAATAGAGGAAAGTTTTAAAACTGTCTTATCAAAAACGTTATCAGCCAAAAAAATCCACCCCCCTGAATTGCCCCATAATAGAATCAAAATTCAAAACTTCTGGTATCGGAGTATAATTTCAAATGTTAGTTTGTATTAAATGACTATTTATTGAGAATTGACTTTGGTGATAACAAGAGTCACGTCGTCTGCAAGCGGCTTTCCACCAGTAATTTCATAGTGCCACGCGCGAATTATGTTCTCGTATTCAGTCGGTTCAGCTTGTCCAATCTGGCTAAGAATTTCTTCAAAACGGTTATATCCAACTTGTTCCCCATCAGTAGCAAGAGCTTCAACCAGGCCATCAGAAAAGAAGACGAAAACATCACCTTCTTTGATACTAAATTCTGCAATTGAGAATTTGGCTTTTTTCAATACCCCCATTGGGTTACTTGGCAACGAAAGGCTGGATATTTTTCCGTCTCTGATAAAATATGGGTATAGATGACCTGCATTAGAAATCAGAATCTTTTGAAATTCAGGAGAAAATACAGCAAATGCTCCTGTCATCATTTTTCGCTTAAAAATTTTCAATAGAAGGTTGTTAATTGCACTTTGAGCTGTGGCCGGATTGAAAGAAGAGGACAAATGGAGAATCAGACCCCGAACCATTGCGACTACCATTGCAGCAGGAACGCCATGCCCGGCGACATCTCCAATCAGTACAACCATCCATCCCTGAGGAGTCAGGAAGTAATCGAAGAAGTCTCCTCCTACGGCAGAAGCCGTCAATGAAGTTCCGAAGGCTGAAAGGTAGGGAGTGATCAATGCTTCACGGGGAAAGAACTTTTCTTGAATCTCCTTTGCGACATTTAGTTCTGTTTCAATATACTGTTTTTCGAAATACAGTGCATCATTTTCCCTGTCGAGGAATTTCAAGGAATTTTCCAGAGCCTGGTTTTTTTTGCGAATAGCATCATTCTCTGCAATCATTTTCCGGTCTTTTTCCTTAAAGAATGCTTTCTCAAGTATAAGACTGATCATGTTGCCAAGGTAGACACCTATTTTAGACAACTCATCCTCAGACGGCAACATTGAACGAATAGCGTTGTTCTTGTTTCCTGCGAGGAATCCGAATACTTTTGTTCCAATTATCAGAGGAATAACAAATTTAAAAGCAATAGGCAATTCCAGTTTGGGATTTGAAAGAAGAACAGGTTTGCCATCTTTCATGAGTAACTGTAACAAGCCTTGGTTAACATCAATATTTCTAGGTATTCCGTCCTGAAGAGTTTCGGGAAATACTGCGATAAGATTGGCAGTACCAGTCTTTTTTTCATTTGGAAAATAAATCATGCAGCAACTAGCCCCCAAAGCCTGAAAAACGGCTTCAAGAATATCAACGATTCCAAAAAATGTGCCTTTCCTGGAAATTAAGGCATTCACACATTCCTGAATTCTTATAAGATAAAACATACCTTTTCCAAAAAATCCATCCCCCGAATTACTCCATCATAAAATCTTCGTTCAAAACTTCTCTTATTAGAGCAGAATTTCAAACACTGTTATAATATATCCAATTGCAGGCGATTATCAACAAAATACAACAAATAATTTAGTTGCACATGCTCAACAATGAATTACAGAGAAAGAAAAAAACTTCGGCCGACGCTCTATCAGGCAATCGACCGAAGTATGGAATTGCCCGGCTTATTCCGATGCAACTCTTCCGCCGACGATGATTGCATTAGCTTTAATGAAGTTTTCAAGAACAGGCAGATTACCCACATAGATGTTGTATAAAGGTGTTAACGATTCTGTGGCTGCCTTCAGCTTTGTCTTCATTCCAGGTGAAAATGTGAGCATTTCCGTTGGGTTCTTGTATATATTTGTGAAAGCATCGACAAATGTTTTGAACTCAGCCAGCGCTTTTTCATATTTCGCTTTCAAAGTCAGAATCGATTTTTTCGTAGCAGCTGATAAAGGTTTTGGCTGTATCATCAGCGCTTTCAGGCTTGTAACAATTTCAGAGAGAGTAGTTTTTATATCAAATGCTGGCTTTGTGCTGTATGTCGGCTGTGCCCGTTTTTTTAGAAGATTCATCACACCTTTGCCACTTCCCAGGATACCGGTAATCTGGCTGTCTTCCAGAGTTCCGAATGTCTGGTCATTCAAGATGGTGAATACTTTCTGCATTGAACCTGGATAAGTATTAACAAAAGTTGAAAGGAAATTAGTTATCGTTGTCGCCGAAGCATTGGATTTTACAAAAGCTGTTTCAACCTGTTTGGCGCTTGTCTCTCTTGAAATTTTGAGCATGATCAAAGCATTTACGCCTTCGACGTTAAGAAGTTCTTCACCCGACACTTTTCCGGTATCGTATTTTGTATAACTGGCGTTGCTGGTTTCAAAAACCGGACCACCCTTAATAACGTTTTCAAAATTCAACACCGTTGAATCATTTGTACCAGGAAAAACGCGAAGCTGATTATATTCCGCCCAGCCTTCCTTGTAGGCAGCTCTGGTCATGGTAACTTCACGCGATGAATGATTGCCATCCGGTCCGTATGAATCTGCTTCTCTGACATTTTTATCTATTGCGTGGGATATTTCATGTACCAGAACAGACTCCGGATCTCTGGTAGAGTAAGCATTAAAAAAGCACGTCGAAAAATCAATTTTGTTTCTTCCAGCATAAGAACAGGGCCAGAAATCATCAAGAAGCACCATCTTATCAACATCGTTTACAAAAGTGGTATCAAATACCTCCACCTCAACGTCAACCTCTATTCCTTTATTTCTTTCTCCCAATGCCAAAAGGCCTTTTATCACAGTTCCATTCGAGAAATCCATAGCAGAGAGCATCTTTTGTTGCCCTATGTCAAGCTCGCCGCCCGAAGTTTCTTTCATATATCTTTCAAGTTCATCTTTTGAGGAAATAGCTCTGGTTTCAACAATATAAGTGATTCCTGATCTGCGAGTGAGAACCGTTTCACCACTCTGCAGGGCATAACCGGCTGAATATTTTCCCAGAACGTTGGTAAGTTTAAAATTTACTTCGCTGGCTGCAAAAAGCATGGAATCGCAAAACCACGCAATAGCCAGAACAGCCAGAAATCTAAGAAGATTCCTATTCAATCTCATGGTCAAGCTCCTTTACTTTTGTTTCATATCGGAGCGCAAAAAACGGTGCCCGACAACCTGAGAACGATGTTCAGATTTTTCAAGGCCATTTTTTATGTTTTGTATAAGTTCATTACGCGCAAATTCGTCAGAATAATCTTTCTCGTTCATCTGAATATGTTCAAGCAAAGCTTTGAAGTCAGGAACATATTTTACCCGGAACTTCACCCATGGAATTGGCTTCCCAACTTGTTTGTCTACATCTTTTACCTTGATTTCAAAGTCAAACGATTTCCCTTTTGAAAGCTGAGCAATTGTTGTTGAGGCTGGTTCAACCGTAATCCCCGAGGAACCAAAAACAGTAACTGAAATATCTCGAATTTCTCCCAGATTCCCCTCTATCTTTCCATTGAGACGAATGATTCCATCTTTGTCAGGTTCGCCGGTTTGTGACAAATGCAACTTCAGTGGGTCAGGTGAATTATAAATGTTCTGACTCGAGTTTGCAGGAAGAGAAGCAAAAGCAAAAACCCAAAGAAGAAGAAGAAATTTGTTCATGATATCCATCCTTAATGTTTCAAAAATTTGATTTTTCAAATCAAAGAGATTCTTCAATTCGATTAACAGTTACAAATTTAAATAAAAAACTTACCAGAGATTATCACCAGAATATTTCTTCTGAATTCTTTCTGAATATGGGCTTGCAGGCTGCATAATTATTTCCAAATCTTTTTCCGGAGGATTTGGAAAAATATAATAAAGTTCTTCAGGTTTAAAAATTTTGTCAAATTGAACTTCGGGTAACTCTTCCTCATATACAATCATTTTCTTAGTATCTTGAATTTCGAAAGATTCGCTGGCATTAGTTTTTTTCTGGGGTGCATTTTCCTTAACAGGAATCAGAACACCGCTCTCTGTACGGATCGCAGTAAAACTTTCCGTAGAAAGCTTTATTCCTGCTGACGCTTCATGAACAGCAGATACAGATGCATTAGTTACTGCGGTATTTTGAGAACTTGAAACACTTATCAGTATTTTTTTATCTGTACCTGAAATTTGCCCCTTCTTCACTTTAACGGTTACAACTGGTTCAATTTTTACTAAATCAATGTTTCTCAAGACTTTTGTCCACTCTTTTCCAGTAACTTTCCCATCATTATTTAAGTCAACGAAAAAATGCAAAAGTCCTGATTGCGGAAGTTTCAATTTAAATTCAGCAGAAAAATAATTTTGAAATAAAATAGTGTTCTTTTTAAAAAGAATAGGCAAAAACAAAAATTGCAGAGAATCCATTTCTGCATGATCAAGCGAGTTATCCTGATTAAAATCGAATCTGCTGAAAAGCGGCTGTAATTTTCCATATTCATCAGAAGTAACCAATCCATCTGAATTATGATCCAGGGAACTTTCCAGAAAATCTTTCTGACGAAGATAAAATTTCAAAAAAAACGGCAATGTCTGTTTCCAGCACTCAAGGTAGCTTATCATACCATTTTTGTCTGTATCTGTACTATCAAGGATTTTAGGGAGCTTAATTCCAGCAAATTTTTCTTCAAAAAATTTCATTTGCTTTTCTGGAAATGAATAACTGGTTTTTAATTGAAAATTCTGTGCATTTTTCTCTTCTTCTCTGGCAAAAATAAAAACGAATGCTGGAAGAAGTGCGCTGAATGTTTTCTGAAAAGCACTACAGCTTGGTACGATTGCTAATAAAAAAATAAAAACTAGAGTTTTCCTTTTCATTTATGCAAACTATCCCAACAAACAATGATATTTTAAATTTCTCAAAAACTAAAACACGTGAAAAAGACCTTCCAAATTGAAATTCTCAAACAAAATGACAGAAGATAAATTCTCCTGTCATTTTGTTTTTAATCAATATCCCTCATTTAACAAGAGGTATTAATTTTCATTAGCTTTTTTTACTTTTGGAGCAGTAACGGTTACAACAGTTGATTTGCGCACATCCTCACCACCAACCTTGAAATTCCAGTTATAAATATTTTTCCAGATTACTGCAGCTGGAGTTCCGCCCATTCCCATGTTCTGGAGAACTTTTACTGAATAATCGTCTGCTGGCTCACCCTTTTCCGGATTTGGAACGCAAAATTCAAGATATGTTCCGCTTGCAATTCTATTCAACTTAATTCTATTGCCATTTTCATCTTCTACAACAAATTTCTTGAGATCAAGATCTTTTGCCGGGCGAAGTTCCATTGAACAGCGGCATCTTTCACCATCACCAAGTTTGGTCATTACAAATCTGGGTTTATCAGTTGGGAAAGCGACTGTTATTGCCATTCCATCAGCAGTTGGATCAGACTTGCCTTCGATTATGCGGACTGTTTTGTAATATTCCATTTTGGGATTATCTTCATTGCCAACTTCGAGAGTGAAGGGAAGGTGATCAATGATACCAGTCTTAACAACCCATTTACCATTCTTGTTAGTAACACCTTTTTTGGTAACAATTCTTGTTCCAGTTGCAACAACACTGCCATGCTCAATTCGCTTGAAGGGAACTTTCTGGGTCAAAACACACGGATAGCTGGCGAGTGGTTGTCCACCCTTTGTAACAGTAAGTCTGAGAAATCCAGCAGTTTCTGGATCATCACCAGAGGGAACAGGTGTGGGCAGTCCATTATCGACCGCAAAAGCAGCAAGAGAACCGAACACCAGAAACAAAGCCAACAAAGAGAACAACTTTTTCATAACCTACCTCCGAAATATAATTTCTTGCGGATGTGAACTTCCGCATTGAACCCTCGTTTAATACTCCTCACCAAAAGAAGCAAGATTAAGATACAACGTATCTGTAGAAATTTCATCAACATCACTTATCAGTTCATTGAATTTTCTTACATGCATATTATGCAACCCCGGATCAAGAACTTTAATTCTCGCAAGATTTGCCTTGTGCTCATTCATTAAAGCAAGACGCTCAAGCCTGAGACTGATAATTTCCTGACGTTTGGGATCACTTGCGCTGACGAGCGGAAAAAGCGCATTGGCTTCCCTTCCCAGAGACCACCAGCTGTATCTTGCAGAAGTGAATTTGGCTTCTATTTTTTGTCTATTAATGGGTCTCCTTTTTTCAAGTCTGAAAATAAGATGTTCTTCGAACTCCAGAAGCTTACCGCCAATGACTACAAGCCTCCTCATGAGATTATATACATAATCTCCGACACTCATTTTCTGTCCCAGAGATGCAGTTGTACTGGCTGACCATAATCCGGAAGCTGAAATAAGCAGAGCAAGCAATGCAGTACAACAAATAATCCCAGTTCTTTTTGAATTCAGCATCAATATCCCTCTGTAAACCCAATTTCTGTTTCTGTTTTATGTGCAGATTTTGTCTGAACAGACGTTCCTGTATCTTGCGAATCTGAAGCATTCGATTCTGGTATTTTGATTACTGGTTTACTGTTATTGTTCAAATCAGTATCTGTAAATGTACCTACAATCATTTCCGGCTTTTCAGTAAAAGAAACCGACACTGATGTATCACTGCCACTCTCCACGATTCCCAATTCTTTTTTCGTTTCACAGGGTGAAGAGGTCAGAGAAGTTTTTTTTCCTTCACTAAAACAATAGCCATCTCCATTTTTAAGAATTCCAGAAATTCCAAGTACTTTGATCTCCCATTCGAGAAGGCCTTCCTGAAGCCAGACTTTTTCTGAACTGGAATCAATTGAAAGATGGATTTCTGTACCACGTATTCCTAAAGTTGAGGTTGGCAAGTGCACACGAAAGACCCTTGTACCTTTTGAAAAATTCAATTTTCCGTTCCATTGATTCCTAATATTCATGGAACCTGACGCGAATTCAGCTTCGCCATCAGCAGAAACATCTATCATTCTACCACACGCAAGCTTTACCGTACAATTATTTTCCCGCTTAAAAACAATCGAATCACCGGCATACAAAACCATGGTTTCCTTGTAAGGCATGGTTTCACCGCCATTCCTTCGAACTGCTGCTTTTCCACGGATATCTGTAACAACAATTTTATCAAAAGACACAAGACATTTTTTCTGGTCATCAACTGGTGCTTTTTTATAAATGAGAAAAACGATAATGATAGCAGCAATAACGAAGGCAAAGACAAAAGGTTTCATATAAGCAGATTTCTGAGATTTTAAAAATGTCTTATCTGATCTTATACAATCCGTCAAAATATTAATTAATTTTTGCTTTGCAGGCATAGTCATTTTCTGAGCGCCCAGCAAAAACAATCCTTTTTTCTGAGCATTCCAAACCTTTTTGCACGAATCACAATTTTCCAAATGTTTATTAAAATCAATATTTTCTGTCACTTCGGAGCTACAATCTGCTTCATCAAGAAGTGTTCTGAATTCATCGCAATCCATTTTTCAACACCTCCTGACGTAACTTTTTTAGCGCTCTAGCCAGAACATTCCTCAGCGAGCCCTCTGAATAACCAGTAATTTTGGCTATTTCAGAGTATTCAAGCTTTTCAATGACCCTGAGCAATGTTACCTCTCTTTCATTCGGCGATAAGGACGAAAGGCACAACAAAAGCTCATCTGAAACCTGGTTTTCTGTATAATCCTTTGAATCAGGTAATTCCAGTTCAAAAGTATCAGGCACTTCCGGATTCCTGTTTTTCCTGGTCAAAACACTCAAACAATGGTTATGGGTTATCGAGAGAATCCACGGAATAAGCCTTTCACCTCGAAGTTGGGCAATACCACGATAAACCCTGCACAATATCTCCTGAACAGCATCTTCAGCATCTGTTGAATTTCCCAACATGGATTTGCAAACACTGAACAATCTGTCGGAATATTTTTCAATCAACAGATTATATGCTTCTTCATCACCAGCCTTCAGCTTCTCAATTAAAGCAACTTCCTCATTGGCTCTCTCATCAGATTCCAAGGGCTTATTAACTGCTTCTTTACATTGTGTCATTTTCTGGTTACTTAAATTTTCATCTCTCATATATATAGACTTTATTTTTTAATTTTTGTCATCGAAAAAAATAAAATAAATAAATTATTTTTTCCAGATTGACCTGACCTTTTTATTAAGCTTAACAGGAAAAGCTCGGAAGACATATTCCTGTTTAATTGCCAGTCTGCCTGGTTTTGAAGGAACCTCAAGTGTAAGAAAGACTTTGACCCAGGACCTGATAACTTTAATCTCAGAAAGATCGTCTGGCAACATAGGTTCCGGAGCAATCGCCTCTGGATCAAATGGAACAGACCTTATTACCCCGTCTTTTCCCTCCATTGTGAGAAGCTGATGGCAGATAAAAAAATTGCTTATTATCAGTCCTCTGCCAACACTCAGGACATTTCCATTCGAATGATATTCAAGCTTTCCATGCAGGCGGTCATAAGAATATGCAACCCCTCTTAACTTACCATTTTCAACAACATTAAAAGAGAAAACATCTTCAATAAACCCCATTGACTGACTCCGATAACTTTCGAAATCGGGTTCACCATCATAGTAACACTTATCAAGATCGTTTTTTATTACGGTAATAATGTTTGCAGCCTCATTTGCACAATATACTGCACCCTCCTGATAGGTATATTTATGCAGTGCCATTTTAACAATGTCCATAACACCCATTGATATAAGTGAAAAAATAAGAATTACAACTGTGACTTCAATAAGACTGAATGCCGCAGACTTGTTATGTTGATTTGTTATATTCATATTTATTTCACTGACGCTTTTCAATCAGGGAAAAGAAGGAAAGAGACTTGCTATCAGCACCCTTTCCAAAAAGAACTTTCACACTGACTTTTCTCAGATTAGGAGTAACCTTTTCAACGCTCAGAAACCTTCGAAATCCCGGTGGTAAATTAGAAAGGATTAACATTGTTCCAAGTTTGGCTTCTATAAGGAGAGCCTGATTTAAAGAACGTCCATTTTCGTCATCAGGCAATTCATGATCAGCAATAGGAAGTACTGGAGACAAACTTTCATAGGGCATGCAGGAAATCTGATCAATCAGCTCGGATGCAAGATTAGCGGCAATAACTTCTTCACGGCTGTTCTTGGAAATACGAAGACTTTTCATCATTACATCAAAAATAGGAAGAATTGCTGCTGCGAGTATAAACACAGCAATCATAATCTCAATGAGAGACAGTCCGGTTCTTATCTTATGCCAGTTATTTGCTTTTTTCAATGCCATCACTTTATTATTCTCTCTACATCTGAAAGATAAGCCCTATAAAAAGTCGGGTATAGATTATCGGAAGGATCAACCCGGCTGTCATAAGCAATTCTCCCGCCCTCTGGAAATGTGTCAGGAAGAAGTTTTCCAACAGCAAGTGTTCCTTCAAGGTCAAATGCCAGATTTGGAGTAACAGAATTGCGCAATTTTCCATTCAGCGCAATCAGATTTGCTTTTATTGGATGTCCCTGAGAAAGGTCTATTTCAATATCCCCATTCAGTGCTACGTAAGTCAGAACCTCGTCTGGATCAAGGTTCATGTTTATTTTTCTGACTCGAATGTTTCCCTCTTCAAGAATTATTATTCCGCCCTTTTCAAGTATGGCAGCCAAAGGTAATTCAAAAGTTTTGTCTGGATCCCCACTTATAATTACGGCCGAGTTCAACTTCAATCTGTTCTGCTTCTTAAGGTAAAAACGTTCCATAAATTCTTCTGCAGTTGAAACTCTGTAAACAGCTTTTGATTTTAGATAATCAACTGGAAGCTTTGAAAAATCTCCCTGATCGAAGAAAGGCTTGGAATAATCGAGATCTTTATGAAAATCTACAGTACAAGTATACTGTTCATGTGCCTTTGCACTTTCTACGTATGAAAAATCTCCAGTGGAAAAATTGCTGCCGGCAGGCTCAAAATCTTCTTCGCCTTGATAATACATAAAATCGTGACTTCTCATATATGGTTCAGACTGCTTGATCTGACACATTGCAGCATTATAATCTCCATCTGAAGGAATAGTATTGGTGAAAGCTAGAGCCGTCTGATCAAGTTTAACTTTTGAGCCAAGCGGGATATCGCCTTTCTCAAGAGCAGAAATTTCAGCAGGAACTGAACCAGCCTGCGCTAATCCATTTGCTGATTCCGGAATAAAATACAGCGCGTCATGCCTGTCAGTATTATTACATTCAACCAGAACTGCTCCGCAATCAGCATATCTTCTCTTTACATTTCCCATAACTAGTGTCGGACTTGGTATTGCAGAAGAACCAAAAAGATGAAGTATCGATGAAAACATTCTGGAATCAGGAACATCCGGCGATGGCGTTCCGGGAAAGGTCACATTGAGCTTACCCATGTCATTCATATTTTTGCCAACCGGATCTATCGTATAAAAGCCGGAAATAACGTGTTTTATGGTATAGCTGAATGATGAGTGAAAAAATGACTCAGCATTGAGCGTCTGAGGATGTCTTTTGTTTGGAAAATCATCTGGAGATTCTGCAAAAAATGCAGGCGGCGTTGGATGATAATAGCCCGGAAAGTTGAATGAAGTTTTAATTTTTGAAAACTGGAAATTTTCACCATAAGTTGTAAGAACACCACCGGAAGTAAGATTCAGAAGAACCTCACTTTGACCAAGCCAGACATAACCTCTTGCCTTAAAACTATCCGGATTTTCATCGCCCTCATCAAGCATTGATCCATTATTAAGTACAATAGGATAATATTTGGCGCCAACAACTCTTTCATCTGCCTTTCCGAAAAGATCTGCTGCAAATTTATTATACGCAAGACCCGGTTCAGCATTTTTGACAAAAAGCGTAAATTTTCCAAGAATTCCCGGAGAAAGGTTAACCACTTTTACTTCACGCTGTTCAACAAGATTTGTATTTACTCCGCCGCTTGTTCCATACGCCTGAATTTCTATAACAAAGCGCCTCTCACACGGATCTGCGCCCCCAGTAGAACTTGCAAGTTTTTCAGAATCAAGTGGTTCCAGGAGAACTATCCTTGCTGCAACAGAATAATCTCCACGGGGAAAGCGTTCTGCAATAGGCTGAATATCCGTGGGATCAATTGGTATAACGGTACCTGTAGAAACATCTTCCTTTATAAAAATCCCATATATTTCAGATTTATCATCAAGAAGTGCTTGCTCTATTTGCGATACAGCGCAAGAAATGGCTGATCTCGCTATCATTTCAGAAGCACGCACATCGACAAAACGACGAGCCCGCTTAGTGCTTTCCAGCGCAAGCCAATGCATGGAAATGGAAAACACTGTTACTACTGCAAGAGCTCCAAGCGTAACAAGGAATGATACCCCTCTTCTGTCAATTCTATTCCTCAAATAAACTCCTTCGCAATTATATGCCTGTTTTAGTCAGACTTAAATTGCAGATGCAGAAAAATATACTATTTTTTGAGGATGAAAATCACGAATAACTTATCTGATGAAACCAAAAACACTTGAGAAGATGACACAACTGTTTTACAATGAAGGACAATTACATATTATTACATGAATATTATTTTTGCAATAAAAATGATTTGATAAATTCCGTTTTTCCGAATATATCTACTGTCAATATAATTTCAGGCAATCAACCTGTTTAAATGCGGCAAACATAGCACTATCAATGCATAACAATGGAAAGAAATATCATGAAGGTTTCAAAACTTGAGCGGTACCAACAGATAAACGAATTTCCCAATTTGGTACAACCAGATGCCGGTGCTTTGCGAAAAGCTCCGGCTGAGTTATGCGGGAAGTGGAATTCGTCTTTTTTCAGACGCACAGCGGAATTGGTTTTAGAAATCGGTTGCGGGTGGGGAGATTTCTCGATTGCTCTGGCAAGACATTTTCCTGAACGTAATTTTCTCGGCCTTGATGTAAAAGGTGCCAGGATCTGGCGTGGTGCAAAGACCGCTGTTGATGAAGGAATTAAAAACATTGGATTTCTCAGAATAGAAGGAGAGTTCATTGAACAGCTTTTTGTTCCAGGTGAACTGAACGAAATATGGATAACTTTTCCAACACCATATTTAAGAAAGCCTGAAAAGATGTTGATTTCCCAGACATTTCTTGCGAGATATCACAGAATTCTTTCAGTAAACGGCATTCTTCACCTGAAGACCGATGTACAACTGTTGGCAGATTATGCATTCAACATCTGGCCCCATTGCGGATTCAAACTATTAGATAAGGAGACTCTGCTTCCGGAAATTCACACAAATTTTGAAGCCAGAGCAATTAAATCAAACAGATGTACATGGCACATTCAAGCGATACCACTTTCAGAAAATTTCAGCCCAATTCCTGATGAAATCAGGAGAAACCCGTGGAATTAAAGATATACTGAGCTGTATACAAATATAAACTGGAGGGAAATATGGAATTTAAGTTCAATCACAACAACATCAACGTTTTCGATCTTGAAAAAAGTGTAGCTTTTTATAAAGAAGCTCTCGGACTGGTCGAGCTGCGCAGGCACTCGCCAGCGGATAACAGTTTTACTCTGGTGTTCCTTGGCGACGGAAATACGCAACACAGGCTTGAACTAACCTGGATGCGCAACCGTACAGAGAAATACAATCTCGGTGATAACGAATTCCACCTCGCGTTGACCGTAGATGACTTCAAGGCTGCTAATGAGAAGCATCGCAAAATGGGCTGCATCTGCTATGAAAACCCGACAATGGGAATCTATTTCATTGAAGATCCAGACGGTTACTGGGTTGAGATTCTTCCGGCACGCCGTACATCACTTCCCAACCCATAACAAATTTAATTACTAGTATCCGAAAACAACAGTTTACTGAGGGGCACTTTCCACTGGCACTTCCAACCAGTGCCCTTTTTCAATGTCTTTCATATAATGTTCAGCTTCTACATAAACGCTGACTTTTCCATCTTTTACAGCACTTTTTGGAAGAAAAGCGGAGGAATTTCTTGTAATCAGTGCTTTTTTTTCTGAGCCAAAAGAATTTCGGAAATGTACTTTATGTAATTTTATCGGTTTTCCACCCTTGTTCGTAAAATTAACACAAACGTTGTATCCCCTGAAATGAGCTTCAGCAATCGGAGTATGCGGAAATGCAACAACATTTTCAAGATTTTTCGAAGATATGCATCTGTATGAAGGCGAACCGTATTTGTCACGTTTATAGGTCTTGGGGTGATCACCATAAGAATCATGGAAAATGAATACTGTTTTACCTTCCTTTGTTTTGCCATAGCCAATTATTAAAACGCTGTGCATAGGCGGCAGAAAACGAACCCGCGAATTCAGCTCAATGTGCGCATATAATACTCCAAAATGATGAATGGCTTTTATTATTTCAAGTGTAAGCTCATCATACTTTCCAAGTTTTCTTTCAAATAGTTTCCAGTTGTTTTCCAGCGGATACATTCCCTGCGTAAACTCCCACTTTTTCGCCGGAAAGATCTGGTCAATAATGGTTTCTGTTTCAATCGAGGTCATTAATTTTGCAAATCCTATTATGGTAGCTGGAAAACGATGTCTGTGAATGGGATCTGAGATGGGAAGCATCAAATATTCTCTGGGTTTTTGTTGTGAACGATTAACATATTGAACCTCCAGAGCCCTGGGATCAAAACCAGTTTCAGTCTTACCATTGTAGAAGTTCCTGTATGCTCCAAGTTCCCAGCCATATTGAAGGGCCCACCAATCGCAGGCAGAGGAACCTGCAAATGAGAGACATGCCATTACCGGAAGAATTTTGTTGAATTTCCATTTTTTTGTTGAAAGAATTTTATTTACTTCTTCAACTCGTTCTTCTGTTTCCTGCTGACACTTGTGAGGAATTTTATCCCATTGGGGAAGAAGATAAACTTCTTCGAAATCTTTGTCGGGATCGCATGGAATAGAATCCGCGACATCAAGATTCAGCAGTGAATCACCGAAAGCAAACAGACTAGTACCTTTCTGCATAAGAAACATCAAACTTACACAATAGAAAACAACTATTAATGATTTATATTTTCTCAATTTCAACTCCCCCACTTGATTGAATTAATTTTAAATATTATATCTAAAATAATCAAATCTTTCATTATTTTTTCATCACTTTCTTGAATATGTTCGTTTATTTGTTATAATTAAAAATGCTCGAATTTCATTTTATTCTAATTTTGTGTTTTCCATAAGGAGGAAAAAAAATTGAATACAATAATAAGATGTTTTGTTCTAGTTTACATTCTAAGCGCAATGTCGATTGGGTGCGTTTTTGCCGAAAACCCTCAATTTCCTGTAAACGAGTCACTTCTTAAAGCCTTTGATGACATTAAAGTTGCGCCCGGAGATATCAATACCAAGGTTCGTTATCTGTGGGAAAACGATGAAGCATGGTATGCCCGATGGAAAATGGTCGAAAATGCAAAAGAAACAATTGATTGTACATATTTCAATATTTATAAAGACATTTTCGGGCAGTCATTTTTAGGACTACTGCTTAAGAAAGCCCGTCAGGGAATTAAGATTCGTCTGATGATTGACTGGCGTGTTGCTCAAACGGCATTCATGAAAGGCATGGACGTTAAATTAAAAGCACTGGCGTCATTGCCAAATGTTCAGATCAAATTGTACAATTCTGTCACAAAAAGTCTTGCAAGCCTTTTTACTGATTTCCGCAAACTCATTGCAAGCAACCACGACAAAATACTTATAATTGATGGGCTTACATCAATGGCCGGTGGAAGAAACATTGGCGCTGACTACTTTGTTGGAAAAGGTGAATGGGAAATTGTTTACCGTGATTCAGATATTCTCATGCTCGGCAAACACGTCGCTGATCAACTGAAAAAAGCCTTTGATGAAGAATGGAATCTGCTGAAAAATGTAGTTATTAAATCTGATGAAAAAGATGTTAAAAGGGAATTCGCACTTATTGATCTCGCATATAAAGTAATGAACCGCTATATGCAGGGTCAGGGAACCTTCAGTGAAAATGCGGAAAATCTTTCTTCTGAAATGAAGGAAGCTCTTCACGAAATGACTTCAGAAATTACAGGATTCAAGAATATCTCTTCATACGCTGGTTTTGAACTCTGGCATGGAGAGCGCTCAATGCCAGTGAAGATAATAGACAAACATTCAAGATGCTCTTCATTCAATGGGCTTACACCGGCACTTATCAATTTTATAGACAACTGCAAACACGAGATTGTTATTCAGAATTCATACATGATATTGACTGAAAAAGCGGAGGAAGCTTTGAAAAGAGCTTCACAACGCGGAGTTAAAATCATTTTTCACTCAAACAGCGCCGGTTCAACTGACTTTTTCCTTACTGTTGCACTATTTATGAATGATTTTCCCAGGTTATCCAAGGAAATGCCGACAATGCGCTTCTTTGCTGCACCAACTCCAAACGAAAGACTGCACTCCAAAGTATTCATTTTCGATTCACAGATCACCGTTATCGGTTCCTACAATGTTGATCCTGTCAGCGAACAAATCTACTCAGAGGTCGGAGCAGTTGTTAAGGACCCGGAATTTGGCGTCATGACCAGAATGCGCCTTCAGAATGACATGAAAAGCGCTGTAGAGTACAAGCTTAAAATCCAACCAGACGGAAAAATAGAAAGCCAATTCGGTCCTGAAAATCACCTTGATCAGAAAACATTAAAAAAACTGAATTTCTTCCGCAAACTCGGCTGGTTAAGACCGTTAGTTTAAAGAAAATCAATAAAAAGATCTCATCGGAAGTTTGTTCCGATGAGATCTTTTTATTCAGAAACCTTGATTTTATGCTGATTGAACCCATTTGCCCGATTTGACAAATTCCCCGAAATGTGAGATAATTCTTGTCATACAGCTTATACATATTCTATCTAACTCATTCATCCCATTTTCTGTAGAGAATTGATTATTCCGTAGGGGCTTGATTTATCAATCCCGAATTTACCAGGCAAATTAGTTGGAATTGATATAACTGTTGAATATTTTTTTTCAGGTATCAGGAGGGTAAACAATGTCATTCGAACAAATTCAACTCGATCTTCAAAATGAGATTGAAAGACTTGGTGCAGGCAAAGAAGTTGGACCAATCGCTTCGATAACGGTAACCGTCACTTCTGAAGTTATTAAATTCGCAGATGCCGCAGCAGATTCTATTATTCCCACTGAACAGGCAGCTGTTCTTCTCGAAAAACTCAGAATTCTTCCTGACAAAGCAGGCTGGGAAGAATGCTGGACTTCTATAATGAAAACAGAGCGCGATTTTGCTCCAATTGCCGCAACCCCAACCCTTCAATAATTCCTCAGTAATTAACAACTTCGCTGAAAAGTTTTCTGACTGTTTTTTTCGTGTTTCTCTTAAGCTTTTCCAGTGTCGTTTTCATAGTATTCGTAATACCCCGGACTGCACATTTTTCAGCTTTTTACCTGTAAAAACTGAAAAATGTGCGATTTTTTTTAGGGCTTAACAAATTTCCGACACTAATTCTTTCTTATCAGTTAAATGCCTGCAATATCCAATTTCAGGAGACAGATGTTCAAACAAAAAAAACAGGAATATTTCAAAAATCTTTGATATATTTAATAGATACATGAATTTATTGATAGAAGTAGAAAACAGGGGGACTGTTATGAAAACATTAATCAAAACCATATTTGCTCTACTTTCCATATTCCTGTCTTCAGTTGCCTCATCAGCAGTTGATTCAAGTCTAATGCCGTTCCGTGAAGATCAGAAAATACTTATTTCAGCATCTTCTTCAGCCCATTTTTCCACCGCGTCAGGCAGTAAAGTTTTACCGAATTCGGAAATGCATCTTGCTAACGTAATCGCCGGTATAAAAAACGTTGATTCAGCTTCACAGACGAATGAAATCATAGGGAATCTCAGCTCTATTGCAGCAGCGAACAAAAATAATCATCTTGGTTTGAGAGCAAGATACCAGCTTGCATGCGTTTACGACTGGCTCCTGAATGACACAGAAAAAGCCGCTGAAATCATGAAAAGCCTGACAAAGGATGACAAATCAGGCGATTGGGGAAAAAAGGCTGAAAAATACCTGAAGTACATCGATGAAAAACGTGAAATAGAAAAGAAAAAAGCGGCCCTTAAAAAAAAGAGCGATCTGATGTGGAAAGCTTACAAATTCTATCAGAGCGCAGGACTTTTTTCAATTCCCGGGGTTGCAATACGTTATGCAGACTATCTTACAAAACTTGCAGTTTTTCAATTTGCGATGAGTGATCTTGAAAAGGAAATGCTGGCTTTTGAAGAACTTGCTGCACCATTTATTCCGCCAGCAGAAATAGTCTTCAAACAATACCAGGACTCTAATGGACGTTCTGATACAAAAGGAATGGTTTCTTATCTCATTAGCAACACAAAGGCATGGTATGCGCGCTGGAAGCTTATAAGTGAAGCACAGCACAGTATTGATATTCAATATTTCATTATTGAAAATGACATATTTGGAATGTCTCTGTGCGGTCTGCTTTTACAAAAAGCCCGTGAAGGCGTTCTTATAAGGCTTATGATTGACCCGATCGGTTCGCCCGAACTCGCAACTAAACCTGCATGGACAAAATTTCTTTCTGCAGTCGCAAATTTTCCAAATGTTAAAATCAAAGTATTCAACCAGGTTTCAGACAAAAACCTTCCAATATTAATTGATGTACGAAACGTAATCACAATGAACCATGACAAAATTATAATTGTTGATGATTATCGTTCAATAATTGGTGGAAGAAATATTAGTTACGACTATTTTACTGAAACCTCGGATGTTGATATCGCATACCGCGACAGCGACATTTATATAGAAGGCAGAGAAGTAATACAGGCAATAAAATGCGCATTTACAGAGGAATTCGATCAGCTGAGAGTTTACGATGTAAAAGCAAAAGCAGCAGTACAAACTGTGAAGATTCTCGACAATGCACGTGAATGCATGAACGTTTTTCTCAAAAGTGGAAATTATTACAATCCATCTGAAACTGATTCACAAGTGGCAAACGAATTGAAAAGAATGAACGATGAACTGAAACGATTTCCTTCTCTGAAATCGGATTTCGCATCTTATAAACTTGAATCTGAGCTTATTGAAGCACCGATAAAAATTATTGATAAAAACTCAAGGTACAACTTCCGAAACGATCTGACGAGTGAACTTGTCAGATATTCTGATGCTTCAGTGAAGGAAATTTTCATTCAAAACCCGTTTGTTATTCTTACTGACAGAGCAAAAGCAGCACTCGTAAGAGCTGGCAGACGCGGAGTTAAAATTATTCTGCATACAAACAGTCCAGTTTCGACTGATAACTGGATGTCTCAGGCAATGTTTTACAATGACTGGAAAATGATGCTGAAAGACATTCCAAATCTTCGGATATACACGTTTAACGGACTTATGCGTCTGCACGGAAAAATCTTTGCGTTTGACGACGAGATAAGTGTCGTTGGCTCCTACAACATGGACCCGATGAGTGAAAACATCAATTCCGAAATAAACGGAATCATACTCTCTGAAGAATTCTGCAGTAATCTGAAATCCTACATAAATGACGATATAACAAATGATTCATCTGAGCTGAAAATACGAATAGAGCCAGATGGAAGAGTTGTCAGCGTTAACGGACCCGACGACATGCCTTCTGATAAGATGTGGCTGATAAAACTGGTAGCCAACTTTGGCTGGCTCAAACCTCTTTTCTGATGAGTACAAACCCAAAAAAGCTAGTAATTGGGATCATTTCGACCGAAGGGAGAAATCTGATACCTTTCGATACTCTCTCCCTTCGTTTGAGATGACAATAGATCAGTTGTTTCCACATTATCGATCGGCTATTTTCATACAGAGTCAAAATATGGTAGAGAGTTTGAAGTATTAGATTTGAAAGCGGATCATTGTTTAATTTCACCGGGGAGAAAATAAATGCTGTGTCCAAATTGTAAATCAGACATGAATGACTGCACTCCGAAGTGCAATTGCGGATTTGAAATTTCAGAATTCGACAAAGTTCTTCAGATTCCTTCTGAACGCAATGGTACAGTAATGGATTGGGCAAAGGTCATTAGCCCTGAAGCCCTTGATCGCATTAACAGTTTAATGCAATCATTTACGACAAAAACTTCTTTTGATTTTTGCCTGGTAACCCTTCCAATGGCGTCACCGCGTTCGCCGCGTGAATTTGTTTTCTGGCTGTTCAACCGCTGGAAAATTGGCGGCGATCAGCACCTCGGAGTTCTCGTTCTGCTTTCGATGCAGGAACGCCGCATTGAAGTGGAAATCGGACATCTTCTTGAAAAATACATAACCGATGATGAAGCTGCCGGAGTATTACAGCACCATGCTGTACCATTTTTCAAGAAAAACGACATTGATAACGGGCTTTTCTACTCTCTCGAAATGCTTGGAAAAATAATAGAACACGGGCTTTCAGAGGAACAAAGCAATGAAAAACAGTAATTTTCAGGAAACTGCCGGATTCGAAAGACTTTCATTTTCGAAAATTCTGAGTTTTCCCATTTTCTGGCTGCTTTTTGCTTTAGTAATATCAGGCAGCATCTGTTTTGCCAGAAGCGTTCCTGCGCGGGTTCTTCCGCTTAACGACGAAATTTTACTGTTGAATGCAGCGGCAGCTCAGGAAATCAGACTTACCAGTCAGATGCTTAACCGCGATACCAGAGCAGAACTGGCTGTCCTTATAATAAAATCGACAAATGGCGAAAATCATTCCGATTTTGCCCTTAAAGTCTTCAATCAATGGGGAATTGGTCAGCGCGGCGTTGACAATGGAATGTTGATTCTTTTTGCAATTGATGACCGGCGCGTCGAAATCAAGCCTGGAACAAGGTATAAGAACAGATTTACCGAATCATTCTGCAATAAATTACTGGTTGACAATGTTGTACCTTTCATGCGCGCAAACAAACCATCTGAAGGCATTCTTGCTGCTGCACGAACCGTTGCTTCTGAAATCAGAAATTTTGAACATGGAAGTTCATCCAAAAAGACTTATAATACAAACCCTTTGCCTGCCGAAGCGGTAAAGACAACAGTGCAGAGTAATAGGTACCACAAACCTGCACCGAAACATCAGCCACGCACATACACACCACCTCCGCCGCTTTCATCCGGAAGAAAACTCATGAGAGCAGTATTTTATTGTCTTCTGGCTGCGTGGTTTGGATTTGGAATTTTTTACTTTTATAAAACGTTCAAACAGGGCACCATGATAATGCCTTATATGACATTCGCAGTCTACATTATTCTCTCAGCAATTGCATTAGCATTTCTCGGATATCATGTACTGATTCCCGGAAACGATTCCGACACATATTTTTCTGGCGCAGGCGGTGTTTCTTTAATTGGATTTCTCTTTTGTATTTCACATATTTGCCCGCGCTGCAACCGCTACATGGCAGTTTACTCAAGAACACTCAGATCAGCAACATACACTTCAACCGGGCTGGGTGAAAAAACAGAGCACTGCAGCAATTGCGGTCATCACAGCGTCAGCACTTACACAATCTCACGGCGAACAAGGAGTTCCAGTCGCAGCAGTAGCAGCAGAAGCAGTGGCGGAGGCCGTTCATCAGGCGGCGGAGGCGGCGCCAGCTGGTAGTAAAAACAAAAGCTTCAGACTCTGCGTCTGAAGCTTTTGTTTTTACTACCCTAAATTATTCTGAAGTTATGCGCCGGGAACTTCGTCTACCGGACGTGGGACAACAGTTGTAGATATTACTCTGGTTCCAAGCACTGGCAGAGTAACAGTTGCAGTGGCTGCTCCGGTTAAATCCCAGGTCAGAGAAATACTTCTATCCTGAGCACCGGTAACATTTCCAGAACCTGAACCATCTGAGGAATAATATAGGCTAGTCGCAATGCCTGAGCCTGTTTCGACTTTAACAAGCATTGTATTATTACCGTATAAGGTACTTGAAAATGAGAGTGTCCGGGGAGTGGAAGCCACAATATTTATTGTACCCAGACTCTGACTATATGTTGCAGTTGTACCAGCAGCACTTGCAATTGATGACGTCCGCGCGAATGTTATTGACCCGCCATCGTTGAAAGCAAGAGTTCCGCTTGCTGAACCTGAGGTGCTATAATACACATCAAAATTATAAGCAATCTGAGCCAGATTTCCCTGTAGAAGAACGTTAGCAACCTGTGTTCCGGCTGCTGAAAGCTGTCCGTCATTATAATATGTTCCTGTTCCAACTGTATAGATAACAAGAGCTTGTTGCTGGCCGCTCTTCCAACCACTGCCAACGAAACCGCGTCTCTGTGATGAAGCTGTTCTTTCAACTGGAGGAGTAAGCTGCCAGTATGATGTAAACATTGTATTGCCACTTTTGGCAATTGTAGTCTTCCATTCTGCCCAACCGGCTGTCAGATCAGGAAGTTTTGACCAGATGTACCAATCAATGGTTGCAGTATCCGGCGAAGTTCCAAGCACTGTGGTGGTAGCCAGATCGTAGTTCTGAGAAGACGGCAAAGCCGGAGGCTGTGTTGGAAGAGTTGGAACCACTACCGAGGCGCGTGTTGAGGAAAGCACTCTGGTAGCAAGTTCAGAAAAATCAGAAACTTGAGCCATTGCAGCATCTGTAACCACGTTCCCAACCCTATTAGCCTTGACGGCATCATAGAGATTACCAGCAGCAAGTTTGAGAGTAATACCCAATCCATTGAAAACAGCCTGCAAAGCTTCAGTATAAAGATTCTGAGATGAAGAGCTTAATTGCGAAACAAATGAATTAACTGTTGAAGCAAATTGCTGTGAAACAAATGACAGATAAATTTTCTTTTCAGCAAGTTTTTCCATTACAAAAGCATTAATTGTAGTTGTTGCGTTGCTTCCCACAGGAGATACAGTCATCATATTTGAACCTGGCTGCAAGTCGAGACTTCCTGCAAAGCTGCTTGCATTATTTATTGTTCCGCCATTGATGAGTACTTTACCAACAGCAGGCCAGGCTGGAATATTCGTAAATACCGCTTCGGCTGAGTTATTCACAACATTCACAGTTTGCGAATAGGTTTCAGTTGCCATCTGTGAGAGGTCGAACATAATAAGCTGAAACTGAACAGTCGGAGTTGCAACCTGAGCATTAACATCTGCAGATGGCATTTTCCAGTCTGCTGGAATTACATAATTAAAAGACAGATTTGCCTTCCCTTCAGGTTGTCCGGAATTCGGAGTTGCTCCTGGTGCAACAGGATTACTGCCACCTCCACAACCGGTAAAACAGAAAACACAAACCGACAAAGCCAGACAAACTGCTGATCTGAGAATTTTAGAATAATTCATTAAGATCCAACCCCTTTCAAAAGATAAATTTGCTGATAAAAATTTTATCACTGCATAATTCATTTTTCAAGATATACATTCAAAATTGCCTTTCGATTCAACCTGTCATTTCGACCGAAGGGAGAAATCTCGCGTTTGTGGGATCTCTCACATTCGTTCGAGATGACAGCCCACCCCAAAGAGAACATGCAAATTTGCCCCCATATTTAAGATTTTGCACACTGAAATCTCTGCCTTCGATTAAGATGACAAGCAATTGATGCGGAACTGTCTTATAAGGGCTTTCAGAAAATGGATCGAATTAAGATTACCAGGTTCTGGTTGGCACAAGGCTATTAACAGTGGTGTTATTCCCAAATTGTCCGTTGCTATTGTCTCCCCATGCCCAGAAAGCAACACCGCCAGGTGCAGAAATATCATTTACTGCCGCAATACCATGATGTGGACTACCATATAATGCACTCACGTTCAACCCACCAATATTTGAGGGTGTATATACTCTTTCAGTCGTTGTTCCGTCACCGCGTTGTCCATAGTTACCCCAACCCCATGCCCAGGCTGATCCATCATGTTTTAGTGCAAAAACTGTGCAATGGTGCCCTTTTATTGATTTAACACCGGTGAAGTAACCTGTTCCGCCCGGTCCTAAAACTCTTACGGGTAGAGAACGGCTGCCTCCAGTGTTGTCACCTATTTCGCCATATCCATTGTATCCCCATGCCCATACTTCACCATTGTTTCGAATAGCATAGCTCGTTCGCACAGCCGCGCCAATTGCAACCACATCTGTCAGATATCCTGTTCCTGTTGTATCTTTGACTTTAATTGGAACGTAGCTATCAGTTGTTGTGCCATCGCCAAGTTGTCCGTCACCATTTTCACCACATGTCCAAACTGTTCCATCGTTTTTCAGGAAAAGACTGTGCCATGCTCCACAGGCAACTGAAACAACTCCGCTGTTCATTCCTGTGACTATTGCCGGAATTGCACTGCTACCGCCAACTCCTCCATTTCCAAGTCCTCCGTAAATATTTGATCCCCAGGCAACTGCTTCTCCATTGCTTTTCACTGCAAGGGAGTGCCCATGAAGTGGTCCTCCACCATCGCCGCCGGATGCAGAAATTGCAATAACATCAGTAAGATAACCGATTCCTGATACTCCGACTACCTGAACCGGAGTGTTTGAATTATTTATTGTACTATTTCCAAGTTCCCCATTTGCATTATACCCCCAGGAATAAACCGTTCCATCAGACTTCAGAGCAATATTACTGTAACAAAAACCTTCAACAGCAATAATGTCCGTCAGATATCCAGTGCCGCCAACTCCGAGAACCTGATTAAAAATCTGTGTGTTGTTGTTTGTTCCATCTCCAATTTGTCCATATCCGCCATAACCACTTACCCAGACTGTTCTGTCAGATTTTACGGCAATTGAATGAGCCCAGCCAGCACCTATTGCAGGAATTTCTGATGATATGGCTACTGTGGTGAAACCTGATGAAAACGGCGTTGCCATCGGATTTCCCTGCCAGTCTTTGATTCCAGTGGTAAGTGATACGGTAATTACTGAACCTGCGGGAAGATTTCCTGAGGGAATAAACACTGCCGAGTATCCGTCGCTGTTTTGAATTGTTCCAGCAATATTTACAAGTCCGCTTGCCACAGTAAAATTAGATGAATTGATTGTGGAAGTATTCATCTGCCCGCTGAAATTAATCACAATTTTTGAATTGACCGCGACATTTTGAGCAAGATTTATCGGAGTTACAGATGAAACGCTGTATGATGAAACTCCCTGAGAAACGAATGACCAGGTTGTTTTATCTGAAATACCATCGAAATAATTTCCGGCGTAATCTGTAAAATAACCCTCGTCTATCAGCACGTAGTAACCGGTATTGATTGCAAAAGTATTATTCGGATTAATTCTTGCCTGGGTTCCGGAAACTGAGACTCGTATATCGCCCGCTGGAATTGTTTCGAAGAGGCTGTCATCAGATGTCTTGTATATGTTAATGCTGCCAATGGAGCCTTTTGAAACATTGCGGTTGAATGAGATGTAAAGATCAGTGCTTGAGGCAACATGCTGAGCTTCATCAGCCGGATAAACTGAAATAAAGAGCGGACCGGGCTGAGTAATGCCGTCTGAGAGGGTTGTGTATCTCCAGGTAAATGTTGCAGTGATGTAATTTCCGGCGTAATCTCTGATGTTAGAGCCCAGGTGAACATAAATTGTTCTTCCTGGCAGAATGGAACCTGAAGCAGGAACGAAGACAGCCTCTGTTGCATTCCAGGTTATTGAATCAGCTGTTATGGAAGTCGTATTGGAATCTAAAACTGTAAAGTTATTAACCACACTCGTTTCATTCATGCGCTGAGTGAATGAAACTCTTATGTTCTCATTAGTGGCTATTTTGCGTGCTCCGCTTGCAGGATAGATATGTACCACTTTTGGGGCAAGAGCTGGTTCAAGCAGAAAGTGATAGTCTGGATTACTTCGATAGTCTATCGAAGAAGAAGCCACAATGGTTATTTCCGGACTCTGAGTTGCCAGTCGGTATCGCTTTAGATAGCCTTCTACAGAAAACTTTACATCGTAGGTTCCTGCTTCAACGTTGTTAAATGAGAACTCACCAGCTCCATCCGCACGAGTCGATTGAATTATTCTTCCATGAGTAGCGATCTCGACAAGAATATTTGCATTTGTATGATCAAGCTCGTCCACGTAATAGCAGGTTTTTGAAGCAATATTTGAATATGAACCGGCTGAAACAGTTGAAGTTCCAATGTTTCCGTCCTGTGCAAGAATTTGCCAGGAAGAACCATCCCATATTCGTGAAGTCTTCAGCGTAGTATCGTAATATGCCCAGTTCAGCTGCGGAGTTCCAAATTCTGATGGATCTACTGAAGAACCTTTCCAGGCTATGCTTATGCCATTGGCACCAACTGCGCCTGTTGCACCGGTGGCACCGGTAGTTCCGGCAGCTCCTGTCGCCCCGGTCGAACCGGTCGAACCGCTTACTCCCGCAGAACCTGTTGCACCGGTAGCTCCAGCGGCACCTGTTGAGCCGGTTAATCCTGTTGCTCCAGTCATGCCGTCCAACGCCATGATTTGCCAGGAAGAGCCATCCCATATTCGTGAAGTCTTCAACGTGGTATCGTAGTATGCCCAGTTTAGCTGCGGAGTTCCGAATCCAGACGGATCTGCTGATGGACCCTTCCAGACTATGCTTATGCCATTGGTACCTGATGCACCTGTTTCACCAATAGCCCCAGTGTTTCCAGTGGCCCCTGTTGCTCCTGTTGCTCCTGTTGCTCCTGTTAAACCATCAGCACCTGTCGCACCGATTGAACCATTTACCCCGGCAGAACCGGTGGCCCCATCAGCCCCCGCAGCACCCGTAGCGCCTGTAGTTCCCTTACTTCCAGTTGAACCTGTGGCTCCGATCATGCCGTCCAGCGCAAGAATTTGCCAGGAAGAACCAGCCCATATTCGTGAAGTCTTCAGCGAAGTATCGTAATAGGCCCAGTTTATCTGCGGAGTTCCGAATTCCGATGGATCTGCTGAAGGACCTTTCCAGAGGATGCTTATGCCGTTTGTACCAGATACCCCTGTCGCACCTGTGGCTCCGGTTACTCCATCGGAACCGGCAGAACCAGTTGCACCAGTGGCCCCGACAACCCCCGCAGCGCCAGTCGCGCCTGTTGTTCCTGCAGCACCCGTAGTTCCCGTGGTTCCAGTTGAACCTGTGGCTCCAGTCATGCCATCAAGCGTCAGGATTTGCCAGAAAGAGCCATTCCATATTCGTGAAGTCTTCAGCGTGGTATCGTAATACGCCCAGTTTATCTGCGGAGTTCCGAATTCCGATGGATCTGCTGAAGGACCTTTCCAGACAATGCTTATGCCGTTTGTACCAGATACACCTGTCGCACCCGTGGCTCCGGTTGAACCATTTATTCCAGCAGAACCTGTTGCACCAGTAGTTCCAACAGCCCCTGCGGGCCCTGTTAAGCCAGTAGCGCCGGTGGCGCCCGTGGTTCCTGTCGGTCCTGTTGCACCCTGTGGTCCAACAGGACCTGCAGAGCCAATTAATCCATCTTGAGCAAGGATTTGCCAGGTATTTCCATTAAAAATATAAGACTTCTTCTCAAGTGGATTATAGTATGCATAATTCAACAATGGTTCTGATGGATGTTGAAGTAATTCGCCCAGCCAGGAGATTCCGACTCCCTGAAGCCCCTGTATTCCCTGAACACCAGTTGGCCCTGTTAAGCCGGTCGGACCCGTTGCACCTGTTACACCAGCGGTTCCCGTTGCCCCAACAGTGCCGGAACTTCCATTTATTCCATCTTGTGAGATCAGATTCCACACTCCATTTGAAAAAATGTAAGCTTTTCTGTCTGCTGTATTGTAATAAGCCCAATTTCTCTGAGGATTGATCGGATGAGCATCCAATGACCCTTTCCATGTAATTCCGGCAAAAAAGGCTTCATCTACGGATAATGTCATTTGAGGAAGAGTTGTAATAGTTCCAGCGCCAACCTCGACTCTAGGAATGCTGATTTCCTGAAGACCCGGCATCATAAAGGCAACTGTGTAGTTTCCTGTGGGAATTTCACTTATTACGTAATTACCCGAGATATCAGAAAATGCCGAATATGAAGTTCCCCGTATAAATACGATTACTCCGCTTTTCGCAGAATGATTTGCGGGAATCTGAACGTTTCCGGCAATCTCACCCGTTGGACGCAACTCCACATTAACTACCACGGGTGAAGAAACATCACCGAGAACATTAAGATTTGGTTGAAAATAGCTTTGATTACGGCTCTTTTTTACCATCAGACTGTAATTTCCACATGAAACACTGTGAAAAGCAAAAGCTCCATTTAGATCAGAAGATGTGTAATAACATTGTGATGTTAAATCCTGGGAAAGTTCAGCTCTTAAAGCAGCAGGAGGTAATATAACCGCGTCTGATTTAATTAAAAATATATCAGCTCCGGACTTATCATCACCAGAAATCTTACCCATAACGGAGCCAGTCGCAGCAGATATTCCATCCGCATTAGTTATTACACCGCTTCCGCCCGAACCGCCACAACCTGCCCAAAACAGACTGGAAATTAACAACAGAAGAAATAAACATACATAGTATTTCATTGATAATCCTAATTTTACTTATAATTTACGGACGACAAAAAAACGACTGACACGTAAATAAACATATCAGTTATTGCGCCATATCTATCAATTTTGTTTGGGGAGCAATACGCACTCGGACAGCTGTAGATATCCTCTAATCAAATACTCTTCTAAAGTCTAATATAGTCACAATTCTATAAATAAACAAAATCAACAAAGCAATATCTGATTATATAAAAAAATTGCACAATTTTCAACCAAAATAATTTTGTACCAGTAATTGCCTGCAATTTTTGAAACCTTGATCAATTAAAGGAAAAATTATACTCTCAGTTTTTGAATGGTTTCAAAAACCCTGCAAGACAGAAAATAAGTGTTGCCAATGAGATTATCAGACCTGCAAGGCGCCAGTCAGGAGACTTTCTTGTCAGTTGCAGCTGGCTGTTTTTTTCAGGTGGAAAAAATTCGATATAACCTTCGGATGTTCTTCTGAGTGGTATCAACTGCTTATCAGATTGATTGATCATTTCCCAGCCATTGTCAAAATGGGTTCTGATAATGACCGTTTCACCAGTGGAATTGCCTTCCAGATTGAAACCTAAAGACTCCTGATTTTTTTCTGTAATACTGATTTTTATTTTGGAAGTATCGTACAACATTCTATGAAAATCATTATTTTTTACTTGTATTTCTTTCTCTGAATTCCATGTGGCAGGAAGATATTCAACTGGATAATGCTGAGAATCTTCGAGAGATTGTCTTGTAAGTTCACTGTTGTAAAATGGTGATAAATACTGAATTAGAACTGCCGGAAAAACAAACAGAACAATTATGAGACCGTTAAAAAGAACTTTTCCATTGGACAAAGACGCACGCCAAACAGTAGCCAATGACGGTAACAACAAAATAAACGCTATAAATGTCCAGCGATACGGGTATTGTACCATCAACATTTCAGGAATTATTTTCCAGAGAAACATGCTCTGAGAAAGGGTAAGAAAAGCAATACCAAGACCTGAAATCAGAGTGATTTTATTCATTTCTGAAAACTCTGGCTTTTTTCCTGAACTCAGAATATTTAAATATGCCAGCATGAATGCAAAAAGAGTGAAAACTGCTGCAATGAGAAACAGAACTGTAACTGATGTCGTGGTATTTCTGTTCAGAATATCAAAGAGACTTCCCTCGATTCTGCCATTGAGAAAGCCTGGTATTGTACCAGCAGACGCAATAACGTGATTTTTGCTCCATTTAATTAGTTTGAGGTGAACTTCGTCAGCTGTAAAGAGCGCCGGAAGCAGATAAATAGACGCCAGCAATGAACCGGCAGCAATCGAAAATGCCAGACGCCTTATGAGGCTGAAATCATGTTTAATTAGAAGAAACACTAACGCAAGTACAATGCTTGCAAAGACTATCATATAACCAGCAAGTACATGAGTAAAACAGATTGTTCCGAATACTAATGCACATTTGATATGCGAATTCTTTTCGTGATCAGAGAGAAATTTCAAAAATAACGGAAATAGCATAAAAGCGCAGATATTCTGCAGGAAAGTCACACGATAAATAAAAACTGTTAGTACTGCTGACGCAAGGAATATTCCGGTTGCAATGTTTTTCAGATCAGGAATTTCGATTACTTCAAACCACTTTCTCAATCCGTAAACTGCAACCAGAGTAAACAAAAGCAAAGTAAGCTTTATCGACAGTGTTTCATTAACTCCGACAGATTGAAAACACCAGGTTATTATATATACCAGCGGTGCGTAATACCTGAATGAAGCGCATCCGCAGCCATCAAAAACAGGCGCGTCCCAGTCCGGATATCCGCCTTTTTCAAGAGCAGCTTCCATGAAAACTTTTGAAAAACGCAAATGAAAAGCCGCATCAATCGAATATGGAAAATACTCGCTACTGAAAAGCCACCCGAAAGCAAGAAAGATCGAACCCAGAATTACAATTATGTGCATATTTTCAGTGATAGCCACCTTCGCCTATTTTTCCGGGACCATTCTTCACCCAGATTGCTGCTGAGAATGGTGCAACCTGAAATGTAAGCGTGTTAGATGCTGTATTAATGATATTACCTGATATTGCATCTGAATACAAACCGTCTGAAATTCCAGAAACCGTGATTTCCTGCTCAGCAAGGCTCAGGGCAACAACCGCGACCGAATCTGAAACATCTGTTTTTCTAATAAAACTGATTCCCGAATTCCAGTCTCTGCCGTTCAACATTTTCCCGATTTGAAGCGCTGGCACAAGTTTTCTGATCATATTTAATCGCTGAATATGCTGAAACATTCTATTTGAGACAGTTGAAGAATAATTTGCAGGAGAAAGATTTTCGCCGAAATAGGCAAGCGCCGACTGAGAAAGCATTATTGAAGAAGCATCTGCTACCAGCGGCATGCCTTTCTGAAACTCAATTTCCTCTCCCATCTGAATGCACGGTATTCCACGGGCAGTAAAGAGAAGCGTATATGCAAGAGCCGCATATTCAGGCTGCCCCGCAAACCGTTTAAAACGGTCTGCACCCAGGGATGGCCCACGAGTGCGGCCATGAAAAAACGTTACAAGCGTAGTAGGGTCGCCGTATATCCAATCCATGGCAAGAAGCTTTCCGAGACCGGAAAATTTACTCTTCAGAATTGTTGTACCAAAAGTATTCAGTAGCTGGTAATCGCAGACTGCAAGTTTTGAATCTCTTCCGCTGTCAGGGTTTGAAGTATCATACGCAATTCTTGTGTACCACCACGGCATGAGTTCAGTCGGATTTTCGACCGAAGCGGCGGTGGTTCGATAATATGGGTTCAGAGAAGAAAGAACTTCGGAAATAGACTTATCTGATTCAACATCAGCTGCAACAAACAAATCCCGTTTATACTTTTTCCATTCATCGACCATAAAAAGAATATCTTCACGCGGAACATTTCTGGCAAATTTAATCATAAAACCATCAACACCCAGATCAATAAAGCGAAACACTGCTTCATTGAGATAGTTTTTTACTTTCCAGTTTTCAGTTGCCAGATCAATTGAATCGTTGTCCTGATGTTTGAATTGAACTGCTTCGGTATTATTTTGAAGGTCGGCTGAAAACCAGCCTTTCCGGTGATACCATTCTGAAGACAATGTTGATTCATCCGTTCCGAAAAAACGTTCAGGGCGATAATCATTCTTCGGAAGTGAGGTTCCGGTGCGCGGGTCGATTAGTGGTCCCTGTGCCCATGGGTCGCGAAAAAGAAAGTCCTGAAACCATTCCGGCGCTCTTGGATTATCATTATCTTCACGAAAAGGATGTTTGTAGTTTCCCCAGTTAAAAATATATGGCAGTACTGCAGGTTTAGAGGACATCATGAAAAACTTATGCGGAAGGCGATCAATGAAATACTCACCTCTTATTCCATAGTTGGAAGAATGATTCACAACTATTTCCTGTACAATTTTCAACCCTTTTGAATGCGCTGATTCAATCAGATTGTAATATTTTGCATCGGAAGATTCCAGACGCGAATCAGTGCGCTTCCAGTCATAAGCATTGTATCCCAAAAAATCTAATTCGCCGCGACAGTCTACCGGCGGGGTAATCATTATTGCAGAAAAACCTGCATGTACAATATAATCAAGTTTTTCTATCATCCCTTTGAAGTCACCGCGCCAGTGCGGATCTCCTTTTTGTATCCCGGCGCGGCAGTAAAAATTATTGTCAGGATCGGCATCGTAGAATCTGGATAAAGGAACAGCATATATCGTTTCTCTGCGGAAATCTGCTTCCACGAGAATACTTTCTTTTACAGTTATTAACACCGTATCTGAAGCCTGATTCCCTGAGTTATCACTTACTGTGAGCGTCACATGATATTCACCAGGCTCATCGTACACCGTAAACGGTGAAATTCCCGCAAGCCCATTGCTCCAGGAATATGTTGCAATCGAACCATCAATGTCGTAAGAGCCTGCTGCGGTAAACCTTACCATTTCGCCTCTTCTGACGATTTGGTCAGGTCCGGCATTCGCAATTGGTACAAGCCGCCCGTCTGCCAGATTCAGCCTCATAAGCCCCGATTTATCATCAAAAAGTATCTGATATGGTCCACTTGAAATAATTCTTATTGGAATTTTCTGCCCGCGTGGAATAAGTGTTCCATTCACATAGTCTTCTGTCGAACCCGGAGGATTTCCAGCTTTCATTCCCCAGAATATCCGCCAGGAATTATTCGCAGCAAAAAGACATTCAAATTCACCTGGCTCAAAATATTCAAAACCTTGCCAGAGGCTGTTTCTAATGTTTTTTAATTTTCCAAACGGAGTATTTAAATTCCAGTCATTTCTGAAACCGGCAAGCTGAATGCTCTGGAATATTGAAGACGGTGGGTCAATTGGAACCAGACGTGGAGAAGGCAACGGGGATTCACCAATAGATTCACAGAAAGCAACTGAAATTATCGCAAATAGAAACAGAAACATAGTAGTACCAATATTTCTGTTTCTAACTTTATTCATAATAGATTTCCCTTCAAACTAATCATTGCAAAACGCTGCGGAGGCTCGCTCTGAATATAACTGAATATATTCAAAAGTCAATACATTGTTAAAACAAACGTATCCGCAGAACAAATCCTGGCAACAAAAGAAAAGGAAGATAAGACGAGAAAAGGCAAGACAAGAGAAGAGAAGAGAAAAAAAGACAAGACAAGAAAAGATTTTTTGTCCGCAGATTACGCAGATTTTTAGGATTAAGGGTTAAAGAATAAAGATTTTTTGATTTTTGATTAATGGGGAAAATTGAATTTTCATTTTAGTTATGCTGGTTTCAGAAAATTTTAATATGAATTCATGCAGTCATGTAATTATTTCATACTCATAGTTTTCTGACTTCATGAGACGAAGTGTAACCTTTAAGATCTTATCTTTAAATCATAATCTGCGAAATCTGCGTAATCTGCGGACAGATTTTTCTTTTATCTTGAATCTTGAATCTTGAATCTTGAATCTCATTTTGCTCTCTAAAATTAGAGTTCTATGAGAATTCAGTATCTAAAAAAAACGAATGGTTCTGTTGAGTTTTTTTCAACAGAACCATTTGCTTAACTCAGTTTTTACCAGAGTCTCCAGCTAATCAAAGCGCCTACCACAGCGCTTGTGAAACCTGTACTGAAGGTGTTGTTATAATTATTTCTCTGGGGAGCATTATAATATGACAGACTGTTTATATTGCGGCTGATTCTTGAAAGCATGCGGTCAATTATTCTTACCGAGTCGTCCCAGTCAGCAACAAGAAGATTTGATTTTGCCCGATCTGCTTTTCTCAGAAGATCATCTCCGCCAAAAGAGTTGTACACTTTCTGCGGAAGTGAATAAATATATGAACGGGCAGAATTGATCTGATACACTGCATCCATTCTCTGCCAGTAATTTCTGGAATTGGCAATAACATATCTGGCATCCTGCAATTCATTATAAGCAGACTGAAACAGCTGCACTGAATAGCCGGCCTGCGGATAAGAATTTCCCCAGGCAAAAAGCGGACATAAGCTTCCAACAGCAATAAGAAGAGCAAAAACTGCAATAAGGGTTCTCGAATTCATTTTAGTTACCTCCATTATCTGATAAACCTTTCAAAGTCACATCTCTTCACAACAATTGTAAAAATATTCTTATTTGAAGATTCGTCATATGATGGAAGCAAAATTCGTGCCAGAGCGGAAGAAAATCAAACGATGTATTTGTCAGAGGAATACATTAATTAAGCAACTCTTGCTAAAATTTTGAAAGCTTATTGGCTGAATTTCAGCAACAAAATCACGATTAAAACAATACTACAGATGTTCCGTTTAAAGTCAAAATGCGCTGAAATTATTAAACTGCTCAATAATTCAGCGCAAGTGCCTGGTAGTGAAATCTGCTAAACTTTCTGATGATCGCTTATTTCCACATTGCAATTGTCTATTTTCACACAGTGTCATTAAAACTGCCTTTTTATTGATTTTTTTCGTGAATAAATGTTCCAGATTTATAGAAAAATTCAAGATATTCATGGGTCGATGATGCAAGTGATTCGATATTGAATATCTGTCCCAGCGTTTTTATCCGTCCGGATCCTTCAATCAGAAAATCTGTACCATCTACTCTATGTACGTCTGACACAAGAAAATCCCTTGTAATATCAGCATCAGGAAAAGAATTTTTGACAGGTTCAAAAGAATCATTTTTCAACCGTTTGAATATCCATAATCCGCTGGCCTTTGGGCCATAAAATGCTGCGGTTACAATTTCAAAAACACCATCTTTATCAAAGTCATACAGCGCAAGGTTCCTTGCCTTCCCGTTTATGACAAAAGATTTGTCTTCAATACCGAGGTTTGAACTTCGCCAGATGTTTTCACCGTTTTCATTTTCTACTTCGATATATATTCCGTCATCTTTCACTACTTTATAAACAGTAAGAGCTTTATTTTTCTCACTTGCCTCAATCTTCATCGAAGCAAGCATTTCTGCTGAACACGTTGAAATTGAAAGACTCAAAAAAAGTCCTATCAGACATATAACAGTTTTTTTAATCATAGTTTTATCTCCAAATTTACAAATTTGCACTTCTCAGCTTATATTTATATACCCTTTATCGTACAAACTCAATAAACCGTGGGAAAAAAGGTAATGTGAAAAACTTATTTCTTTGTCATCTCAAGCGAAGGGAGAGATCTTCTAAGGGTTTGAGATTTCTTCCTTCGCTCGAAATGACAGCAAAGAGCTGTAAGTTTCCTCGAATTATTGAGGAGATACCTTTTATCTATCCCACTGGTACATGTTGTAATCTTTCATGAGTCTTATAAGTGTAGTAGCATAGTTTGGATCAGTAGCATAGCCACATCTGTGTATTGCTCTTGCATATTGATCGGGATTATTTTTATACTGCTGTGCTGCCCTGTAAATCGGGCCATTTAAAAGCTTTGCATGGTCTTCGATTGATTCCATCCAGTTGTTGTATTTTCTGAAAGTATCTCTGATCGTTATCGTTCTTCCATTTACATATTCTCTTGTTGGAACAGTAATTGATCCTGCCGGTCCTCGACCTTTTATTCCGAAAAGATTTTTTGCCGAACCTATTGTTGATTCACCCCAACCGGTTTCCAGTGCTGCCTGAGCAAGTGTAACAGATGCTGGAACGCCTGTTCTTCTGTAAACTTCTCTCGCAGCAGGCCCCAGCAGGGCAACAAATCTTGATGGAGACAACTTTCCACCACGCCAGTTTTCAAGCTCGGCTGACGAAAAAGTTGAGGTCGATGTGGATGTAGACGAAGAAGTTGAAGTCGAAGCGGCCCGTGTTGAGGATGGAGAATAATTTTCAGCATCGCTCAGAATTTTCCTTGAATAATCTGTCAGTGATTTATGATCTGGATGGTTCATGTCTTCGAGCATATCGAGCCACTTTTTTGTCCATTGAGCGGAATCTCTGACTTTCGCAACAGATTCGCGCGAATTCATGCGTGATTCAACCTTTTTGGTTCCATATCTGACTTCATTTGCAAGCGCATTTGCCATTCTGTTGCGTGCGCTATCGAAGGCTCCTCCACAAGTTGTTCTGAGAGCGGTATTGGAAGAAATTTTTACAGAAATTGCTTTATATTCAGTATATGCCGAATCAATTTTTTTTGCGTTAATAAGATTAATCAGATTTTGGATGCGCTTCTCAAGTTCAGCCACTTCAGCCGCATTTGTTGTTGAAGCAACTGTATCTCCAGGCGCTGCTCCTCTGGAAATTTCCACTGCGGTTGTAGCACCACCAACTTCATGCTCAATCAGAATTGAAACCATTCCCTGATTTTCAACAGAAATTCTAACATTTGCTGAAGTTTCTGTTGCAGAAAATGCAAAAGAAAATGACGGAATTAGAAGGATACATATTGTTGCAAGAAAATGTGCTTTCATAATAATTTCTCCATTTTTTTAGTATCATAACATCACATCATAATCTTCACGAATATATTTGAAGCATGCACCTGACAATGTTGTCAGAGAGTAAAAATTGTTTTCCGGATGTTCGGATAAGTTTATTACTACTTAGATATTAGCAATAAATACAAATTGGTTACAAAAAAATATCTGCTGCTTAATTTTCAACTAAAATTAAGCAGCAGATATTTTTTATGAGACAGCATAAAAATCTATCAGTTATCGTTGAAAGATTTCAGAACCGAGTCAATAACATCCTGCGGAACGCGCTTTTTCTCGCGTTCAATGAGCAGAGGTATCACAGACCTAGGATCCTTTATTTTTCCAAGTGCCTCAATAGTATTCCGATATACGACGTCTTCTTTGTCAACAAGCATTTCAAGGAGTGCCGGAACAGGTTCCCGGTCGCCGATCTCCCCAAGCGCATAAGCGGCAGAAGAGCGGCGCCATTTTGAGGAATCTTTCAGCGTGTGAACAATCCTGTCAAGAACTTTAACTTCACCAATTTTCCAGAGTGCAACTGAAGCATTCACACGAACTCTGTCATTTCCATCGTTTACAAGGGGCTCAAGCAATTTGGGAACTTCCGGACTATCGATTTTTGAGACAGCAGCTACAGCATTCGCACGGACTCTGCCATCAGGATGTCCCAGGAAGTTTTTGGCGATTTCAAGTTCTTTTTCAGAGCCAATTTTTACAAGCGCGGACATTAAAGTAGCAAGAATCCATGGATCAGACTCAGTAGAAGCCATTTCCGCAAAGCGCACAGCAAACTTTTTTTCCTTGATTCTGGCAATACCATCAATAGAATTTATTCTCAACCATCTTTCCTTCGACGAGAGGCCTGAAATAAGAAGATGCAATCCTTTCTCACAGCCTATCTCACCTAGAATAAGCAGCACTCTCTCTTTCATTTCCAGAGGCATAGAAGAAAAAGCTGCTACAATCTGAGAAACGATTGATTTGCCCATTAAAATCAGAGCTTTTTGAGCCAGATTTTTTAACTTCAGACTCTGAGAAGAAAGAAGTTTGATGAATTCCTGAAAGAATATCGGCGACTTCTCTATTGAAGCGATTTCATACAATCTATGCCGGATTTTTTCATCTTTTTCTTTCTCAAGAAGTTCCAATATGAGAGGCTGCCTTTCTGATGCAGAGAAAACGGAAAACCCCTGAAAAGCAGCTATTCTCACAGGCGGATGAGTATCACGAATCAGAATTTCATAAATTTCTCTGTCCTGTACCATGGCGGTGATATTCATGCCTTTTGCCAGTGCAAGCCTCATCTGATAAGCCGGAGATTTGGCAAGTTTTTTCAGTCTGGGACGCGCACTGTCATCACCTGTTCTGGATAACGCGAGATCAGCATACATTGCGACCTCCCATTGTTCACTGGCCGAAAGAACTTTAAATACAGAGGCTTTATCTACCGCCGGAAATCGTATAAAATATTCCAGTGCCTCACAAAGCAATGGTATGTCTCTCGTCTGGCCAAGAACTTCATTCATCGCTGACGCAACTCTCATGTCGTTAACCTTTGCCAGCAGTGAAAGCAACATTTTTCGTGTTGCCGGAGGCTTATCGCTTGTAGCGGCTTTCAGAATACTTGGGATAACAGGCTTAAGATTGAATTTAGATATTGCATTCCAGGCTGTCTCTGACCGTTCGGTATTATCATCAAATAAAAATGGAATAAGGTATTTGAGAGAATTTGGATTCTGAATTTGTCCCAGCGCAGAAATCGTACTGTCAATAACTTCTGCATCAGGAGAAGATAGTACATCCACAAGAGAATCCGCATATTCCGGTTTCCTGAGAATACTCATTGCCCTTATTGCAAGGAGTTTTTCGCCTCTGTCACGGCTTGAAAGATTTGCTTTCAGTGCGTCAGTGGAATGCAGAATTTTCTTTTCTTCACTCATTACTATCCGGCTCCAGGCGGTGAATCACAGCACCAAGTCCACGCAGACGATCTACGAGCTTCTCATATCCGCGATCAATATGATGTACATTTCCGACCTCAGTAGTACCTTCTGCCACAAGACCTGCAATAACCATAGCGGCACCAGCTCTAAGGTCAGTTGCCATTACTGGTGCTCCAATAAGCTTATCAACGCCGTTGATTACTACCGTTCTGTCTCTGATATTAAGCTTGGCGCCCATCCTTATCAACTCTGAAACATGCATGAATCTATTTTCAAAAACGGTTTCAGTCACGAGTGATGTTCCCTCAGACAAGCACATTGCAGCCATGAATTGAGCCTGAAGATCTGTTGGGAAGCCTGGAAACGGTAAAGTTTTTATTTCAGCAGATTTCAATCTATCCGGACCTTTTACCCTGATTCCATTGCCCTCTGGTTTAATTTCTGCACCCATTTCCTGAAGTTTCGCAATTACAGCATGAAGACTGTCAGTACTGCAGTTATCGATAAGAATACTATCCTGAAAAAGGGAAGCAAGTACCAGGAATGTTCCGGCTTCGATTCTGTCTGAAATGATCGAATAATTTGTTCCACCAAGAGCTTTTACGCCATTAATCGTGATAGAGGCTGTTCCTGCGCCAGTTATACTTGCACCCATGCTTCTGAGGAAATTTGCCAGATCGACAATCTCAGGCTCGCGTGCAGCATTATTAATAGTAGTTGTTCCTTCAGCATAAACAGCAGCCATCATAAGATTTTCAGTCGCACCAACTGATGGAAAATCAAGCATAATAGGAGCGCCGATCAACCTGTCTGCAGTTGCAACTGCGCATCCGGCTTCGAGCGAAACGCGGGCGCCAAGCATCTCAAAACCTTTGAGATGGATATCGACCGGACGCACACCAATGGCACAGCCACCCGGCAATGGAATCTTAGCTCTCTTCAGACGCGCAAGAAGGGGACCCATGACGAAAAAACTCGCTCTCATTGTCTTAACTAGTTCGTAAGGTGCTTCCTCGGACAGATTGCCGTCAGCCGCAAGCTCAATCGTTCCGTCAGATATTTGCCGGCATTTAACTCCAAGTGCAGACAACACCTTTTCCATGGTTTCAACATCGTTAAGGTTGGGAATATTTGAAAGAACAACTTTTCCGTGGCTCAAAATTGAACCTGCCATTATTGGCAAAGCAGCGTTTTTGGCACCACCAACTCTGACCGTACCAGAAAGCTTTTTCCCACCTTCGATTATAATTCTGGTCATAGGTTTTCCCCTAAATTCATTTTAAATAATTTAATATTTCCTTCGTTAAGCATTTCCAGTGCCAGTGAATCTGGATATTCACCCAGAAATGTTACCGTTTCAATTTCAGCATTCAGAAGCATTTTTGCGCATGTAACACATGGTTGATGTGTACAATACAGATGACCGCCTCTGAGAGGAGCCCCAAATGCTGCCGCCTGAAGAATTGCGTTCTGTTCGGCGTGAAGACCCCGGCAAAGTTCCTGACGTTCGCCGGAAGGAATATTCCGGGATTCGCGCAGGCATTTTCCGGGAAGTTCAAAGCAATGTCTGAGACAACGCGGTGCACCATTATAACCGGTCGCCAGAATGCGTTTTTCCCTCACAACCACTGCACCTACATGTCTGCGGAGACAAGTAGATCTGCTTGCAACAAGCATAGCAATCCGCATGAAATATTCATCCCAGGTGGGACGGTCTACATACTGTTTTTCGAGCGGATTAACAGCTTCAGAAACATCTGAAATGTCTTGAATTACTGGAATATCATCAGATTTATTTTGTACCATACAATCTGTCTCCTGCATCGCCCAGGCCCGGCAAAATATATCCATCTTTATTGAGGTGATCATCTACAACACATGTATATATTTCAACATCAGGATGAGCTTCAGAAAGAGTTTTTATTCCTTCTGGACAGGAAATTATTGACAAAAATCTGATCTTCTTCGCACCCTGCTGTTTGATTATATCAATAGCTTTGGCAACTGAACCTCCGGTAGCAAGCATCGGATCAATGACAAAAACTTCAAGATTGGCAATTCCTTCGGGAAGTTTGCAGTAATACTGCACTGGCTTCAGCGTTTCATGATCTCTGAAAAGTCCAATGTGCCCGACTTTAGCCATTGGCATAAATTTCAGCAGTCCTTCCACCATTCCCAGGCCGGCTCTGAGTATTGGAATAATGGCAATTAGCTTTGAGGAAATGAGATACCCCGAAGTCTTTGTCATTGGGGTTTCACAGATAGTTTCCTCGCATGGCATGGTTCGAGTGGCTTCATAGGCAAGAAAGAGCGATAATTCCTGCATCAGTTCACGAAAAGTATGTACATCGGTGAACTTGGACCGCAGAAGCGTAAGTTTATGTTTAACAAGCGGGTGATCTATAAGATGTAGGTTACTCATTATTTTCTCCGTATGAAATTACTATACCGTTAAATTATCAAGCATTTCTACCCGGCGTTTATGACGACCGCCTTCAAATGAAGTAGAAAGGAATGTATCAAGAATATCAAGTGCAAGTTCATCACCTGTTATTCTTGCTCCAAGAACAAGAATGTTCGAATCATTGTGCTGACGGGTCAGTCGAGCCTCGAGAGAATTATGACAAAGCGCTGCTCTGATACCGGGGAATCTGTTTGCAGCAATCGACATTCCAATTCCTGTTCCGCAAAGCAATATACCTTTTGAATCAGGCATTTTAAGTATCTGTCTGCATAATTTTTCTGCATAATCAGGGTAATCACATGATTCAGTTGAGTCGCACCCCATGTCTGTGCAATCATAGCTCTTACGCCGCAGATAATCATTCAGCTTATTTTTAAGCATGAATCCGCCATGATCAGATGCAATAAAAAGAATCATTTTGATTTCCCCAAAACGGCAGTCAGACGATGAGGAAAATTCGTTATTATTCCTGAAACTCCTGCTTTTATAAATTCTTTCATGATTTCAGGTTCATCAACCGTCCAGACATATGTATCAAGGCCAATCTCTTTGGCTTTAGCAATCAGGTCAGTCCTGAGTTTTCCATTATAAATATATTCCTTTGAACTTTGTCCGAGAATATCGCTTCCAGGATTCCATGCCGAGACTTTCAAAGTATCTTTGAAATATTGGGATGTCAAAACAACTGGCTGTTCAATTAGAGCTGCCAATCTGAATTCAGGTGAAATTTTGGAAATCTCAGCCAGGATTTCAAGATCGAAAGAAGAAATTAGAACATCCTTCTCCATTCCAAGCGACTTAATATCTGAAATGACCTTTTTGGCGATTCCAGGATAATAAACAGGATAATTTTTTACTTCGATGTTTACTTTGCAGTTGAGGCTTTTCATGAGTGTAAGAACGCCGCGAAGAGCTGGAATCTTTACTTTTCCGCTTGCAAAATACTCTTTGTCTTCAGCAGGCACTTCACCACCAGCAATACTTTTGAAGGGATCTTTCTCTACAAACCACTTTCCAGCATCAAGCCGTGACAATTCTGCAAAGGTGAAATCACATACACGCCATGGAGACCGGTCTGGATAAACTTCTTCGGCATTTGTTGTTCTGACAAGTGAATCATCATGAATAATAACCGGAACACCATCTTTTGAAATATGCACATCAAGCTCTACCCAGCCAGCGCCGCATCTTGTAACGGCAGTTTTGAATGCAACCATTGTGTTTTCAGGGGCAATTCCAGCAGCGCCTCTGTGTGCCATGTTCTCAATGCTTCCAGCAGAAGCAGAAACCACTCCAGAATTCAATAAAAACACCACAGCAATAAACAATAAAAAAGAATGCCTGAACATAAGTTTCCTCCAGTGTATCAAACTTCCCAAACCTGAATAAACACTCGTCTATTCAAGAGTACCGTTATTTTTTCTCAGTAACACAAGCATTGAAAACTGACTCTAGATAGTCACAATTACAGGCAGACTTCCACACAGCAGCAGACTACTGCCCAGATCAGGACGCCACCTGCTGAAGCTAATGGGTTGCCCTGCCTGCCATTCCAAAAAATCTTAATAGAAAGTTTACAATAATAACATACATTAATTTTATTTCGCAAAAAAGAATTTTGGAATTTGATTATTCAAGTCGATTGAAATATCAAGTCGCGCCGAATCAACACAAAAATTACCTTTTTCATCCTGATAAAAATTAGATTCAGGAAGCCTGCTGAATGAAACAAAAAATGCCGGATACCTGAAACTCGTTCTTGATACAACACTATTTTTTCCCGAAAGCATTAAATTTTTCAACGCGGCTGTCGCCTGATATTTATTCTTCCTTTCAGAAGAGGAAGTTTCAGACATTGAAGCACTTCCATCAAATGTAATTGCGTTGAAAACATCGGTAGAAAAGCACTCATTATCAGACGGAAAGCTTTTTTGCAGATCTGCACACGTGGCTTTCCCCGATAAAATCATATCAGTTGCCATATTATTGTCTGCTGAATAATAAACAGGTTTGCCTGAAATTGTCTTTCTGATTGCCAAATCATAGGAATCTCCATCTGAAAGCCTTGACACTAAAATTTTCTGTGCAGAGAATCCATTTTTTTCACCACTGCCAGCCTGTGATGAAAATTCTGAATCTGTTGAATTTATTACGAATACACCATTTTCACCGGTTACACTGCCAACACCTTTGCTGATGATAATCGCTGTGCCTTCATCAATTCCAAGCCCGATTTTGCACCCGGTATCACGCATTCCAACAACAAGCCTCCCGAGACGTCCACGGGCATCAAAGTGGCTGTCAGTAAGAATACCTGCAGGAAGAAATCCCGGGGCTGGAAGTATAAGCGAGTTGTTTTCCTTCAATGCATTTATTCCATATTCTTCAGATTGAGAAGGAATATCTTTCAGAGAATACTTTTCAAGACGATTGTAAAACAACGTCTCGTAACTTTCGCCCCAGCCAAACATTGGATTAGACATAATATGCGTTCCAGCGCTTGTGCCCATTACCACTCCGCCATTTCTGTAAACATTTCTGATCATTTTCAGAAAGAGCGTGTCAGAGCCATCTTCACGCAGAAAGCATTTTGCAATCTTTGCCTGATCTCCGCCAAGAAAGAAAAACACGTGGCAGTCAGAAAACGCCTGAACAACCTGGGAATCATCTGCCGGGTTGTAATTTGTACTTATCAGGTCTAATGCAATCGGAACAAGCGAGCTTTCGAAGCCTTCACGCTCAATACGTGTCTTGTATGCCGGATATTCTTCAGGCTCTTCAGGATCGTTATTAAAGTAAACATCTTCGATTGAGGCCATATCTTTTTTTGCTGATCCAATTACAGCCATTTTAAATGACTTTGCACCTGGAAAATTCTGCCCGAGCAAAATTTTAATTTTTTCAAAAATCGCATGATTTTTTGCAGAAAAAGAACCGCCAACAAGTACAATTGCACCTTTCGGCAATTCACAGAATGATTCAGACAATTCTGCCGACTGCAAATCATAAACTGGAAAAATAACAAAAAGGAACAGAATTAGAACAACAGGCATAGCCCTCGTGGCAATCTTCATACTTAGCGCTCTTTGGACGAGTTTATAGTCATTTGAATATTAAAAGCACTGAAAAGGGAATCTGATTCATAGAAAGCTTTACTTTCAGGTGTTTTTGAAAATTCAAGATAAAATTCCGGATTATTCTGGAATGATTTCGACCTGACATTTTGTTTACTGCACCTGATAAAATCTTTTAATACAAATGTTCCCTGATACTGGTTTTTGCGCTTCCCTTCTGAATCAAGTTCTTCGCTGAAAATATCAGACGAAGGCTTGATCGGCAATGATGTCGATGACACAGCTTTTTTGGATGAAAAGAATTCTCCGGTATCAATCATGAAAGTATCACCAGAAGTCAGATAATTTGCTGAAATCTTTTCAGCTTTGAAAAACCCGGATTTCTCTGGAAAAGATTGATTTCCAGCAATTAAAATAAAAACACCTCTTCTTCCGATAACCTTGCCCATGCCATCTTCTATGAATAAAGTCGTACTGACATCTACTCCTATTCCAGTATTCTGCTTTGTATCACGCATTCCGGCTGCCAGCCTTCCCAGACGGCCCCTGGAATCAAAATGTGTATCAGTGAGTATTCCATCGGGAAGAAGCCCAAAACCAGGCATTATGATTGAATTATTGCGCTTTGATGGATAAACGCTGTCGCCGTTCAGTGGCACATCAGCAACTTCCCTTGTTTCAAGCTGATTAATTTTCAATGTTTCGTAGCTTTCGCCCCATCCGAACATGGTTTTTGACATTACATGCATTCCCGCGCTGGAACCCATTATTATTCCACCCGCCCGGTAGACTTCTTTTACAGCTTTCATTGCTTCTGAATCTCTGCCGTCGCTTCTCACAAAACATCTGAGAACCTTCGCCTGATCACCACCTATGAAATACAATATTTCGCAACTTCTTATCAAAGATGCGTTTTCCGGAGATTCTGCTGAATCATAGTTTCCAGAAATTCTATCAATTGTAATTGGGATAAAGACCGGCTCAAAACCTTTCTGAGAAAAAAGGTTTTTATAGGAAGGAAATTCTACCGGAGACTCAGGATCATCATTGTAAAAAGCATCTTCAGCATCAGCGAAACTTGCTTTTGCGGAGCATATTACACCAACTCTGGCTTTTTTCTGCCCCCGGGAAAATACATTATTTGACTGATCAAGATAAGCTTTGAGAGCATCGAAGACTTCAACCAGTTCCGGATATAGACCGCCGCCTACAAGAACAAGTGTTCCACGACCATCGCCAATCTGATTTACTCTCCCCTGTTCATTGAAGAGTTCGCTGTGAAAACCATTCTGATTCGTTGCTGACAGCCCAGAGATTGTAAAAAGGAAAAAAAAGAGAAGCAGAAACTTATTAAAACGACGTTTAAAACTAATGTGAGAAATCAGAGAAACTACAGCACATTCAAGTGAATTACAAAAATTTAACGTACAGCAAAAAACATACTCCATACTGATTAGATTCCTTTCGGTAACTCTATTTTTTAGTTTTAGTCCCCAAAACAAACAATAACAGATTATTGTCTGCTGCAATCGTTAAAATATAAACCTGATTAAAATATAATTCAAGTTTATTTCAGAAAATTCGATATAAATTAATAGCAGTAAAGATAAAAATCGTCTAAAAATGTTGCCGATTAACGCCAGACACTGTTTCACCCTTTGCAGGTCGAAACAGCAGTTGTCAGCCGGAATTGATTTATGAACGGTTTCACAATTTAAAAGGAGAGAATTGATGAAAAGAGGGTTGGAGATTCGAATAAAAATATTACTGGTTTGTATTATTTATGCATTTTTTACTTCCGGGTGCGAAGACAAAGGGAAATCATCAGTCTCTTCAACTGCTGTTCCGCCTGTTGAAATTAATCTGAATGGCTATATTATAGTCCCCGGGCTTATCAACGACAAACTGCTGGCAAATATTTCCGGTGCCAGAAGCACTGACAGTACAGTACGTGATTCATTCTCACGCGGAACCGTCTATGTCAATGGTGAAGCGGTTTCCAATTCTGAGATTGTTACTTCTGTTTATCCATGGGAAATTAGGATGAGGAATGTTCCTCAAAATGAAGCTGGTTTATACAGAGTAGAGTTTTCTTCGGGCAAAGTCGGATTAAAAGCTATGGTAAGAGAAACGCAGAAAGACTCGTTTTACATGGACACCCGCAGCACAGCAGCCTTTCTTCTTTCAGATGCAGCAGGAATAAGAGCTGACGAAATCATAGCCACTTTTCCGTCTGTACTGACACCCGTGGCAAAATCAATCGAAGACCTCTTCAACACCGAAAACAGCGGATTTGAAAACATTTTTCAGCTGCCAACTCTGCAGGATGAAATTGAGCGCCAGAGAAGATTTCTCGATCAGAACCGAGCCGTAAATACAAAAAACAAAGTTTCATTTTTGTCATACGAAAATGATCTTGATGGCGATGGAACAAATGATTTTTTTGTAAAACCAACAACCGATGGAACCAGAATGAGGTTTGAGTGCGCGTTGTCAAATCATTCAAGCATGATGGATCAGATATCAAGCATAGACGAATATACTGATTCCCACCTCTTAAAAGACTTTGAAGAAAACAATCTTATCGCTACACGCACTTTTGGAATAGAAACATCGAATTTTGCGCTCGGATTCTTTTTCAAAAAATCACTGAAGAGCGATCTTTATCTAAAGCTCTTCGTAAAAAATATTGAATCAGCCGAAGGATCTTTCAAGGGTATTAACATTGAATACTCGTTCATAACAGCTACCGGAACGGCTCTGGCAAGCGGGAGCAAGACTTTTTTAAGACTTGGCTCTGATCTGGCAACTGGTACAATTGCATCAACCGATTTTATTAATGATAATTCAATGTCTGATCAAACGCTGGTTTACCTTGATCGAAGCCTTGGGCTTGGAAGCAGCGACGGTAAAACAGCCATGATTATGGCCCTCCCGGGGAAACCCGATCTTCTGGATATAGAATCTGCGCTTGATCACACACGTTATCCGTATTTTTCAAGCATGACCAGGGCAACCCAGGAAATAACTCGTCAGCGCCAGTTTGAAATGGGCGACGTATTTCTGATTCATTTCCCCAAAACTGACCACTACGCAAAAATCAAAGTTACATCAGTTAATGAATGGGCAATTACAGTTGACTACGTCGTTAACACCGCCAAAGGCGAACTAGAACTAAAAATGTACTTTTAAAGAGGGGGCACGTGCCCCCTCTCGGTGGTCGAACTTGTTCGACCACCTTCACTCCACGCGGTCGAGCACTTTGTGCTCTCCAATAGGTCTAAACAACTGTCGGTTAGGACATGCCGGTAATTGATGCAGTTCGACACCTCACTCCCGCGGTCGAGCCTTTTGTGACTCCTGCTACATTGAGAAAGCGCATTTGATTGCTGCTGCGAGGCCCCTTTCGTCGAAACTGTTTCCGGATGCCATTTCGTAGGCCGTGCCGTGGCCTACTGCTGTACGAATGTAGGGCAGACCGAGCGTGACATTTACACATTCAAGTCCGCCCAGTGTTTTAATCGCAATTAACCCCTGATCGTGGCTGTGAGTGACAAAGATGTTATATTCAGAACGCATTTTTTCGGTAAACATGCTGTCAGCCGGAAACGGGCCTGCAATGTGCGAATAATTTCCGCGGAATCTTTCAATCGCCGGAATTATGTGATCACGCTCTTCGTTGCCAAACAGACCGTTTTCGCCGGCATGCGGATTCAAACCAGCTACCGCAATCTTTGGAAAAGGTTTCGCCACTGCACGAAAATTCTCATACGCAAGAAGAATTGTATCATAAACACTGTCAATCGTAATAAGCTCTGGAACCTTCCGCCAACTGACATGCAGCGTTGTCATTACAACACGGAAATCTCTGTAAATCATTGCCATTCTGGTAAGCCTTGCACCAGTTAAAGCGCACAACATATCCGTATGCCCCGAAAACGTTGAACCGGAAATGCGAATCGCCTCTTTCCCGATTGGACCATTAATCATGCCGGAACAAATTCCATCTTTACAAAGCTGATGAGCAATTTCAATTGATTTAACTGCAACAGCACCAGCTTCAGCACATATTTTACCCGGCAGAAAATCAAAATCCTCTGCCGTATCAAGAAAATTCAGATTACATGATTCTGAACTATCATTAAAAAGCTCCCCGGGAAGAGTTTTCCCAGGGACATATTGTACAGTTCTTATTTTACAGGCAAATCCATGAATCCGCTCGAAAGTCTTTTCAAAGTTCTTTCTATTTCCAATAATCAAAATATGATTAAGGATCTCAGCAGAAAGAGACCGCACAATCTTAGCAGTTATCCCCGGACCAATGCCGCATGGATCACCAATCGTCAGCGCAAAATACTTCATAATCAGGAGAATGAACCTTCTGCTGGTTTATCTGCACATTTGCACATCTCTCTCATTGCAGGAATTCTTAAAATGAGAGGCTCGATTATTTTTTTCAGATTTTCGCCATTTTTTTTGAAAGTTTCCATTACTTCCTGGGTTGTCACTTCCGGAACATTTCCAACCAATCCGGCGTCGTAGTCAGTAACCAGCGCAATATTAACAATACACATTCCAAGTTCCTGAGCCAGAACAACTTCCGGATACTGAGTCATGTTTATTGTTTCCCAGCCCATTTTTGTAAACCATTTACTTTCCGCTTTTGAAGAAAACCGCGGACCCTGAATTACAACCATTGTTCCGGTTTCGTGAGTTGTAATACCGGCATCTTTTGCAACCCTTATGGCAAGCTTTCTCAATTCGGGACAATATGGTTCTGCTGCCGAAATGTGAACAACTTTCGGACCTTCAAAAAAAGTGTCGCTTCTTGCACTCGTTCTGTCAACAAACTGATCAGTAATTACAAAATCGCCAGGCTTGATGTTCTGCTGCAGAGAACCGCACGCACATGGAGAAATTATCCTGGAAACGCCAAGTTCTTTCATTGCCCAGAGATTTGCACGATAGTTAATTTTGTGCGGCGGAATCGAGTGATCCCGGCCATGTCTGGGAAGAAAAGCTACATCATAATTTCCGATTCGGCCTATTGAAATCCTCTCACTCGGAGAACCATAAGGCGTATGTATCGAGTATTCTTCTGCTTTGGAAGCCATTGAATAAAAACCACTTCCGCCAAAAACACCAATATCAGCACGAGGCATCTTAACGTTCATTCGTAAATTCCTATATTATTTAAGATTTTAAGACTGATATTTCTTTGATATCATTTATTTACAACTTGATCAAGTAAAGTATGGAAAATTAACAAGATTAATTATTTGACCCGAAATTTGTCGCATGATATACTCGCCCTGTTAAAGAACTGTTATCCTTCATGTTAGAGGGAATTATAAAACAGCTTTGTCTGTGCATAACTGATGAAAAAATTACTTATTATTCTGATAATATTTTTTACCTTACTTACTCTGATTGCGCCTCTGTACCTTTCCGGGAAACAAAAGCAAATTAATTACCTGAAAGGTTTCAATGACGGTGTTTCGTTCTTTTCATCAGAAAAGTATGATCAGGCAATTGAAAGTTTTGAGAAAGCACTTGCTTATGACTCAACTTCACGGAGATTTTTTTCCAGAATATCGCAGGACGCTTCTTCCGATGCAGCTGCAAATCCTGATCCAGACACAATAAGACTACTATTATGTGAAACTCTTCTTGCGAAAGCATACGATGAACTTTTTCGTATTAAACCTGCTGAAATTTATCTTGATAAAGCCGGAAAAGTTCTTGCAGCCGCAAACAGCTCAGAATCTGCCATACTGAAAACAAATATTGCAACGGCATATAATGTTTCGAAGCTCTGCAAAACCGCAAAAAAAGGCGAATTCGACAAAGTATTGAAAGAATTACTGGATGTTGAAAAAAAGGCTCTGCCAACAGATAGAGACTTCCTGATAATGGAAATCAGACTTCTCATTATCTGCGGAAAAGCACTGAAAAACCCGAACTTGCTGAGAGAAGCACGCGAACTGCTCTGGATAGTCACATCCAGATCTGAAGCCCCTGACAAAAGAGTAGACCAACTCTGGCCATTGCTCCATAGATGACCTGAGCATCATGCAGCCAAAATATAACCCGCACTCACTTCAGAAATTTTCTGCAAATGGTTTCTGCAGGCATTCATTCTCAGATTTTTTCATTCCCATGCCACCAGACCTGGAACTTGCTGACGATCTAGCTTTTCTTGCAATCAATTACTGGAAGGGAATCAGAGAGTGGTATCTTCCGAAACTTACATATAACGAATTATCGTCAGAATTTAATTCAGAATACGCTTCCGACGCATGCAGAATTGCACTGCTGACTTGCGTTTCTCCTCCGATTCAAATTCTTAATTCCAGCTTCAAATGGCTTTCTGCATTCTATTCAAAGTTTATGCATCATTCGGAAAATCTTTCAGGAAAAGCATCTCAAATAAATTCAAATAAAAACTTTGATCTATGGCTTTCCGCTTCTAAATCAATTTATGACCACCTGGTGACCAGAAAACGCCCCTACACGGCTTTTTCAATATTCAAAAAAGCATTCCATGCCTGTCCGGTCAATTCAGCATCTGAGAAAAACGAAAAACTTCTTGTACTCACACTACTTCTTCCGTTTGCACCCGTGTTAGCAATGTCACTTCTTATCAGCCAGTGTGAAATTTCAGACAGCAATCCTTCAACAGACAGCATTGATAAGCTTGTTTCCTCTTTTTGTCCGAGAAAAGCTGTATGTATTTCTGTCAAAAATGGAAAAAGAAGCTGGGAAGTTTTTAACGAAAATGACCTCAGAAGCAACCCTTCAAAGGAAATTTCCAAAATTCCCTGGGTAAAAAAATCCCTGAAAAACCTTACCTGGCAACTTGTTGAAACAAATGATGGGTGGATGATATGCCTATAGATGAAACGTTTGATTTCAAAGGCTTTTTGACTCTTATTGTTCTTGCTGTGCTCTACACTTCAACAACAAATTATTTTGCGGTCCAGAAGATCCAGACTGATGTTTATTTTAAAAACAATCCGGTAGTTTCTGTACAAATTGCCTCGAGTGGAATGTATCTTTCTGACACAAGCGTGAAAAACCAGCAGAATGATTTGTCAGACAAGCCCATTAACTCATATAAAGGACTTAATCTTAACGCGGCTTCAGAAAAGACTCTGCTTGAGATTCCCGGAATAAGCAAACCTATTGCGGAAGAAATTATCAGAGAACGTGAAACATCCTTTTTTTCCAATTGGGAAGATTTGAAAGAGCGAATCCCTGATTTTTCAAATGACCTGGTTGAAAAGTTAATTTCTTATGGAGTTGTTATCACTCAGAACAAAGACAATGACAGCATCACTGAACCTTAACGCAGAACCGAATATTTGCATTTTCACTGTTCTTTTTATTATTGGAACAGCATTCACTTCTATTCTTCCGACAACTCTCTCCTGGTTTTTCCTAACTTTCACAATCGTCTTCAGCTTTTGCGGATTCTATTACGGCAAACAATCTTCCTGGAACATTTCGCGGATTTTTCTCTACATTGCAGCAATATTCGCCGGAATGTATGCAGGAACAGTGTCTGAATTGCCACAGCCAGAGAATGATCTTCTTTATTCAATTAATGATGCTGAAATTACTGTATCCGGTTATTTTAATGGCGGAGGAGTAAGAAACAGAAAGGGAAACATTTCATTCAAGTTATCTCAGGCAGAAGTTATCTCCGACAAAGCTGGCAATATTCCTTTGAGTCTTCCAGTACAACTTGAAGTTTATCAGCCTGAAATATTTCCCGAAGCTGGCTTAAAGTATCTTGCCTCTGGCACCTGTAAGGTCAATCAGCGAAAAATCTCTCTGCAGTGCATTAATTTTACACTCGCTTCATCTTCTTCAGTGCTTCCAATCGTAGCATCTGTAAGAGAATGGATAAAAACTGGATACTCCAGCCTGCTTTCTCCGCGGCATCAGGCGCTTCTCACCGGATTTCTCATAGGCGAGACATCTTCGCTCAGCCACAAAGACAGCGAAATATTTCGCAGAACAGGAATAACACACCTTCTGGCTGTCTCAGGTCAACAAGTCATGGGTCTGGCATTTCTTCTGGCAGCAATCATGTCATGGATGAGCATTCCGCCGCTGTCACGGGGAGTTCTTATTTCAATCTTTCTTGTATTTTTTGCACTTCTTACAGGCGGACAACCTTCAGTCTGGCGAGCTCTTCTCATGTATTCAGCCGGAATAATCGTCTGGAATTTTGAAAGCAAGCCGAAAACAATGGTTCCAGTGTGCGTCGCAGCATTCATACTACTACTGTACAATCCATCATATCTTTTTAACATTGGATTCCAGCTGAGTTTTCTGGCTGTCCTTGGTATCGTTTATGCCCGCGAACCAATTGAACTTTTCCTGGTACATCTTAAAATTCCGCTTCTTCTGAGCAGATATCTAGCTGTTTCGCTTGGTGCAAACATTGCCACAATTCCGATCTGTGCATGGCATTTTCAGATGATTTCACTGTCATCGTTCATCATTAATCCGCTTGTTGTCTGGATTTTTTCGCTGATTCTTCCCATGGGTCTTCTTCTTTCTGCAATTGGACACTTCTGGTTTACCGGCGGTCTTATTCTTTCAGCCGCATTATCTCTGATTATTGATTCCATGCTTATTGTTGTCGATGCTGTAGCCGCAATTCCCTATGCATCAATTGATATTCCGCAATTTAACAGTATTTTTCTCATTGCAATCTACTCGCTTATACTTTATTCAATTGATCACACAATGAGTTTTTTTTCGCAGGAAATTTTATCTGATTCACAGATAGCTCAACTGAAAAAAAGCAAAAGTCAATTGTCTGATGAAAATAAAGTTTTTTCGCACTCTGATAAAATTTCCGGAGTTTTTTCACGATTCGGCTCGAAAAAATTCTTTGATCCCGGCTTTCTCAGAGATTTGAATTACAGGCTTTCAAATATTCCAAAGCGCTCTCTCAAAAATCGAGGCATTCAGAAATCTTATGCCCTTCCTGTACAAAAATTGAGCTTGGAAGCCCAGACTATTTATCACCGTCTGGAGGATCTTTCACCAGAAGTGTTATCTAAAGAGCCCGAAAGACTCATTCAGGCGCAGATATATCTTTTATCGCTGTTTTCCCTGGAATACAATTTTGATACTGGTTTTGAATCATACCGCAGATCATTCAACAAAAGCAATTCCGCCCTGCTTGGCTCTTCTGATAAAATAGACAGACTGCTGGTAACTTGCGCAGCATTTGAAGATTTTCTACGTTCAACCGGAACACCTCGAAAATCTGACAGAAATTATAAAGGATATGTTTTTGCCATGGATTTTATCTGTAAATCTTTCGACTATCTGAAATTACTGATATCAAGAAAGTTTGATTCTACTGAATTCAAGCCTGAAATATTTGAAGATGCATTTGAAAAACATTTTGAATTTAGAAAAAATATTTTAAAAAACATATCAGAAAATTTAATCTGAAAATTTCCACTGATTGACATAAGAGAGTAATGACAGTTATACTCTTGTTCTGTTAACGACATAATTATCAGACAATTCTGTTTTTTATACAATTCTTCGAACAGAATTGCAAGGGAGGCAACGTGGACGTACAAATGTTATTCTGGATAGCTCCGATTTCTGCTTTACTATCTCTGGTTTTTGCTTACATGTTTTATTCGGAAATATCCTCATGTGAATCTGGTGGCGAAAGACCTAAAGAAATCAGTGGATGGCTCTCTGAAGCAGTAAGTGCTTTTTTAAAGGAACAGTTCAGAGTCACTTCTTTCTTCTTTATTTCAGTTTTTGTTCTGCTGGTTGTTCTTGTCTTTCTGAAATTATCAAGTCCATGGACACCTCTTGCTTTTATCATAGGCGGCCTGTGCAGTGCATTTGCCTCTTATTGTGGAACCAAAGCAGCAGTAGGCGCTATTGACAAAACTATTGCCTCCGCAGGCAAATCGCTTTCTGCAACCCTCAATATGTCACTAAAGGGCGGTGCCGTATCAGGATTCATGACCTCGGGAATTGTTCTGACAGAAATTTCCGCGTGGTGGTTGTTCCTGAACTGGGTTCTCCTCAAGAAAGAAGAAACTTTCAAAAACAGCATTTTTGCCCTGAACGATATCACTGAAATGTCGACCGTTCTTCTGACTTTTGTGTTTGGAGCATGTTGTCACAATATTATTGCACGAATTTCCGGCGGAATTTATCGCGCAGCTTCCGGAGCAGCCCTTGAGCACTCTGCCGGCAGCGATCAGCAGATTATGAGCGAAGATCAGAAAAATCCGGCCGTTGTAACAAAGCATGCTGGAAAGATCATTGAAGGAATTACCCTTTCATCTCTCGATTTTTATGATTCCCAGCTTATTGCAATTCTCGCAGCCACATCTCTCGGAGCAACAGCTTATTCATCCTTTGAACTCAAACTTCAGATTTCCGCAATCATGCTTCCAATTATTCTTGCAGGTTTTGGAACTTTATTCTCACTGCTTGGAATTCACCTTATCTCAGCAAGCGAGGAAACCACGCCACGTGAACTGATGAGTTCATTTGCCCGGGGAATTTATATTGCAGCAATACTTTTTATTATTTCTTCCCTCGTAATCGTTCTGTTCATGAACCATTTCAAAATTTTTGCAGCAATTCTTGCCGGCTTGTTCGCTGGCCTGTTTATTAACTGGTCAACTGAGTATTTCATTTCAACAGATTTTGAACCTGCAAAAAACATTTCACAGCAGTTTGCACATGGAACTTCGGGCAGCATCTCTGAATCAATCAGCGCAGCCATTTCCTCAGTAAGCTTTCCATTCGCAACAATGGCAATTGCATTTCTTGCATCTTTCCTTGCTACAGGTGGATTCGACGACCCTGTAACTGGTTTCTACGGAGTTGCAATAGCCGCTTGTTCAATGCTTTCGATTTCAGCGGTCTCTCATTCTGTAAAATCTTTTGCGCCAATTGCAGAAGTTTCCTGGGAAATCGGAAAAGCTCTGCATTTGCAGCCTGATGCAAAAAAGCGCCTCGCTACAATCGATCTTCTTGGAAGCTTTTCGTTCAACCATATAAAAGGATTCCTTACCGGCGCATCTGCTTTTGCTGCACTGGCAGCCGTATTTGCATATTCTGAACAACTCAGACAGGCATTATTAAGAATTGCTGACCCGTCGAAGCTTCAGAACCTTGATCATTACTTCTTCCTGGAAGGAAAACTTATACCGGTTTCTTTTGCAAAAATGCAGCATTTCATTGCCAATTATGATATTAACATCGGAAATCCCAACCTTATCATAGGACTTCTGCTTGGCGCTATGCTTGTGTATATGTATATTTCCATGAATCTCAAAACATCTGGAAAATCAGCTGCTGTGCTCACAGAAGAAGTCAAGAGACAGTACAGGGAAAATTCAGCTCTCGCAAAGGGTGAGCCTGATTCAAAAGCTGATTATTCTATCTGCTCATCTGTTCTGACAAGAGAAATTAATCGGGAAACTTCAACCACTATCATTACTCTTTTCATTGTTCCAATGTTCATTGGGCTCTTTCTCGGAGTAGCTGGTACAGCAGGCTTTCTCCTAGGTGCAATAATCACTGGAATGGGTTTGTCCATTTTCTCAAATACTCTGGGCGGAGTAATCGAAAATGCATACAAATTCCTTGATTCTTCTCAATCTGGAGACAAACCTGGTGAATCACAGAAAACAGCTTTGATTGCAGCAGGATCAACGGAATCCCTTAAACTCTCGGCTGGTTCATCCATAAACGGTCTGATAAAATTCATTTCCCTTGTAGCAATTGTATGTTCGGGTCTGACAGTATCGTTTTCTTCAACGATTCAGAGCGCATTTGGCCTGAATCCGTTTGAACTTCGTCAGAAAGAAAAAGCAGAGCGCCTTATAGCTGAAGAACAACTGGCCTATCCAGATCGCAACAAACCTCTCAAAAATGCCGAAGAAGGTTACTTCGATGACGACAATGATCCATTGATGACATCAGATGATGCTATTCTTCCGGAAGATGAAGAGGGCCTCTGGGGTGAAAGCCTTGCGACAGATACACCAGACATGCCAGAATCTACCGAAACTTCCGCTGCCACGCAGGAAACACCTGCATCGGGCACAGCAAAACCGTCTGATACAGCTGTAAAAACTGGTGGGTTTGAAGGCCTTGATGACAAAAAAACCGATACCTCTGTGAAAACAGGAGGATTCGAAGGTCTTGATGAAAAAACAGACAAAAAACCAGTAACATCTGGAACATCTGGTGGCTTTGAAAGCCTTGATGAAACTCCGGCAAAGACCGAAACACAGACGAAAACTGGTGGTTTCGACAGTCTTGACGAAACTCCTCCAGCGAAGTCTGAAACACCTGCGAAAACTGGCGGGTTCGACAGCCTTGATGAAACTCCTCCGGCAAAGTCTGAAACACCTGCGAAAACCGGCGGATTAGACAGCATTGATAAAACCCAGCCTGTTAAACCAGAGGAAAATGCAACAAAATCAGAAGCAATCGTAAATCCGGTGAAGACTTCATCCGAGACAGTTTCAACAGAAAAACCTGCTTCAGAGGCAATACCGCCAAACAATACCGCTACTGCAGCCAGTGTCGTTGAAAAACCGACAGAGAAGCCTTCAGAAAATGCTTCCAGTTCAAAGACATCTGAAAAACCGTCTTCAAATGGTAATGCGACAACAACATCAAGCTTCGACAACGGGGGCTTTGATGATTTATAAATCATGCCCTTGTGGGTTTTAGTATTTTTTTGTTAGAATTAAGTACTGTAAATTTTTATCCGGAGGTTTCTAATCATGAAATTATTTAAAATAATTCTAGCACTGGTTTTCGCTTTGTCAATATTTTTCCCTGTATGGGCACAAGACGATAGCCAGGCAACAACACCATCAGCAGTAGTTGATGATTTAACAAAGTCTTATGAAACCTGGAAAGGAAAAGGAATCAAATTTGTTATTAGAAAAGATGGCAAGTTTGAAACCTGGGGAATAGGACGTCTCGAATCATGGAACAATAATTCAAAATGGGTTGTAAGAAATCCAAAGGGCAGATTTCTTATTCATGCCAGCGGAAAAATTGAAAACTGGAAAAACGGAAAAACACTTCTCGTACTAAGAGAATCCAAGGGCAGAATGCTCACCCACATAAAAATTGATCTTACAAGCCATTCCTGTTTTGCCAAAAATGTTGTCGGACTGAGAAAACTTAAAGCTGATCACAAATATATAGCTTTCGTTCAGGAAACACTTACTGAGCTCCTTCTCAAAGAATTGAAATCCAACGACAGAGTTCGTACAAAAGTTCTGCTTGATTATCTGAACAAATATAAAAATGAAAAATCAGGCATGTCAAACTTCAAGCCTGTAATCAAGGAAGTTTCCAAGCAGTTGAATTTCATGGCAGCCCATGGCGATGACTCAGTTATCAAAAGCATGGCAGAAGAAGCCGCAGAGCTTGTCAAGGAACTTAAGTAATAAAAGTGTCAAATCGGGGAACTGTTGCACAGGTTGTGAACATTAGATTCTTTTTATAAAGAGGAAAGTATATGAAAAAAATCAGGCTTCTTATTTGGTTTGTAGCCGTTTTGGCCATGTTCATGTATTCCGGAACAATCCATGTCTATGCACAGGAAAACACTGAAAGTTCAGAAAGTGGCGAAACTGCAGCTGGAACCGACGACACTGAAGAGCCTTCAAGTTCTCCTGACGCTGCAAATCCAGAATCTGACACTGAAACAGATTCAAATGCTGATTCTGGAAATGTTGATACCGCAGCCCCTTCTGAAGATGAAACAGGTATAGCCTCAGGTTCTTCTGATGAGAATGAAGAGACTGATGAAGCAAACGATTCTCCTGCCGTAGCGTCAGAATCCTCAAATACCGATGCCAGCTCGGACAGCGCTGAATCAGAAAAACCAGATTCCGTAGCAAGCGAAACTGTTTCTAATCCGGAGGTTGCCTCACCAGCAGCTCCGATAGATGATTTTACCCAGGCATACGAATCCTGGAAAGGCAAAGGCGTCAGATTTGTAATCCGAAAAAATGGAAAAATTGTCACCTACGGGATAGGCAAACTTGAATCATGGGGTGGCAAATGCGTATGGGTAGTCAGAGATCCAAAAGGACACTTTTTAACAAGAGCAGCAGGACGCATCGAAACCTGGAAAGACAAAAAACAGCGCCTTGTTATTCGCGACAATAAAGGCAGAATTCTTACTCATATCGACATTAATCTTACCGGCAAGGGAAGCTTTGCAAAAAATGTTGTCGGGCTGAGACATCTTCCTCACGACACACCATACCTTGGTTTTGTACAGGAAAGCCTTGCAAAAACCCTGACAGCCGAACTTCAGGCATCGAACACGGTCCATATAAAGACTTTTATTAATTATCTTTCGAAAAACAAAGACAGAGAAGGCATGAGGAATTTTATTCCAGTATTAAAAGCCATTTCTGGAAACCTGAAATTCAAATCCACACAGGATCGCGATCCAAAATTTACTGTACTTAACCAGAAGGTAACAGATCTACTTGCAGTTCTTGAAAAAATTCCAGCGCCCAAAAAGGCAAAGAGAACTAGAAAACCAGTCGTAAAACCACCTCAGAACGCAAGCGAAAGCCAACCGATAAATGCCAGTCCAACCGCACCGGTTACACCCGCGCCGGAACCAACGCCTACGCCGGCTCCAGAACCTCAACCAACGCCTACGCCGGCTCCAGAACCTCAACCAGCGCCGGTTACAACACCTCCTGACAGCGGGAACAATGAAAATCCGCCTTCAGAAACCCCTGCCGGAAACGGAACTGGCGCCGACGCAGGTTCTTCAGGAAATAGTGAAAACAGCGGCTCTGGTGCTGGAAATTCCGACTCAGGAAATGCTTCCGGGGAAGAAAATTCAATTCCGGGCAACGACGGAGTATTACCACCGGATGCCACTAACAATAGATAACAAAGGCACTTTTGTACAAAATCTCCGCACCATTCTGCGGAGATTTTGCATTTATAGCTATAAAATACAGCAAATCTTAATACAGGGGCAGATTTGCATGTTAACTGGGTCCATTTCCAAAAAAAAGGTAATACGGAAACACGTGATTCATTGTCTGCTTCGATTATCTCTTTTTCTGTAGGGGCTTGATTTATCAAGCCCGAACTAAAGCACGAATTCAACGTCTATTGGTACTACAAGACAATTAGAATCAAATAAGGAATAAAGCGTGACAATAAAAATTTCCAGATTTTCACCATTACAGGGCACAATAGCTATTCCGGGCGATAAATCAATTACCCACCGAGCATTCATTCTTGCAGCAATAGCAAAGGGTAAATCCATAATTACTCATTTTTCCAATTGTTCGGACTGCACTTCAACTGCAAAGATTCTGCAGAAACTTGGAGTTTCGTTTCAATATGAATCTAAGACAGTAAAAGACAGATTGATCATTACGGGAATTTCCAACATAGAACAGTTTCTTCACGTGAATGACTTTCTCGATTGCGAGAATTCCGGAACGACAGCCAGGCTTATGCTCGGAATGCTTTCTGCAATTCCATCTTCATATACTCTTAACGGCGACGAATCGCTTATCAGGCGTCCAATGAAGCGCGTTACAGACCCATTGCAGAAGATGGGTGCAGATTTCTCATTTTCTGATCGTACAGGATGTCTGCCGGTGCAAATTACCGGCAAAAAGCAACTCAGGGAATGTAATTTCACATTGAATGTAGCTTCAGCCCAGGTAAAATCGGCAATGCTAATTGCCGCAGCACATGCAAAGTCAGCGCTTAAAATAGTCTCTCCGTGGTTGTTACGAGATCATACCGAAAGATTATTGAAAAAAATGGGAGCGCCGATAATCTTCGACAACATGGACATAAATTTAAAACCTGATTCTGTTCTCGAGGGATGCGAAATTAATATTCCGGGTGATTTCAGCTCTGCTGCGTTCTTCATTGCAAGAGCAGCAGTTGAACCAGGTTCCCGGATAATTATAAAAAATGTCGGGTTAAATCAGACACGGACTGCATTTCTTAATATTCTCAGACGAATGGGCAGCGAAATCAGAATACTGAATTTCTTCAACGACTCTTTTGAACCTTACGGTGACATTGAAATAAGAGGAGCCCGCCTCAAGGCGACAGATCTTATGCCTGAAGAAATTCCGGCTCTGATTGATGAAATTCCCGTAATTGCCTTTGCAATGGCATGTGCTGATGGTGTTTCAAATGTTTCCGGCGCAACTGAACTGCGAATAAAAGAAAGTGACCGAATTTCCGCAATTGTGAGGGAATTTTCCAAATTCAATGTCAAAATCATAGAAAAACACGACGGATTCATTATCGATGGCCCATCAAAATTTGTCTCGCCAGACAAACCATTCATTCACAACGATCACAGAATCGTCATGACCGCCTCAATCATGGCAACAATGGCTGATGGAACAACTGAAATTCAGAATACCGAAGCAGCAGACGTATCTTATCCTTCATTTTTTACTGACCTCGATCTATTCAGGGAAAACCCTCAAACTCCCTGATTTAAAGCAATATCTACCTAACAACTCTCGGGATTATAGACAAGATTAAGCAAGAAAAAAATTCCACGGAATTTCAAGGAATTGCGCGGAATTTCAAGATTCAAGATTTTTTTTTAAGTTAGGGGTTGTGTTTTTCAGTCGATTGGGGATATTCTACAGGGGTTGAAATCAACAACCGTTTTTTGGGTAGATTATTTTCGAGAGACAGGAAAATGGAAGAAAACAAAGAAAAAGTACTAACCCCTGAAGAAATTGAGTTGAACTGGTATAAGAATGTTTACCAGGGCGACACTATGCCGCAGCTTACGTTGCGTGCGCTTGTTATGGGTTCGCTTCTCGGCGGATTCATGTCCCTTTCGAACCTGTATGTCGGGTTGAAAACCGGATGGGCGCTCGGTGTAGCAATTACATCGTGTATTCTCTCCTTTGCAATATACCGTGGTCTGAGAATACTTATGCCCAACTATTTTACCACTGACATGTCTGTTCTTGAAAACAACTGCATGCAGTCAACGGCTTCTTCAGCCGGTTATTCAACTGGCGGAACAATGGTTTCAGCTATTGCAGCGTATCTCATTGTTACACAAGTTCACATTTCATGGCCCATTCTCGCCGCCTGGACTTTCTTCCTTGCAGCTCTTGGTGTGTTCATGGCAATTCCCATGAAGAGGCAGATGATTAACGTCGAACAGCTCAGGTTTCCCAGCGGTATTGCTGCTGCTGAAACGCTGAAAAGCCTTCACTCGGAAGGCGGCGATGCTGTAAAAAAAGCACGATCACTCGGAATTGCCGCTTTTTTCGGCGGAGTAGTTGCATGGCTGCGCGATGCAGGTATTCCTTTCAGAATTCCGCAATTTGCCAACCTGCCCGGGTCATGGTGCGGATTCTCTTTCTCCCGCTGGACAATATCATTTGAATGGTCAGCAATATTGATCGCTGCAGGCGCAATCATGGGCTGGAAGGTTGCCTGGTCACTCCTTCTCGGTGCAACTGTAAACTACGCATTTATCGCACCCGCAATGGTTGAAGCTGGCGGCATAAAAGCGTTCAATCTTGATGCGCTTTTCATGGCAAAAAACGCCCTGGGTGACTGGGTAAATCTGTTCGCAGCAACAGGACCCGTTTACACAACACTCTCATCGTCTCTTTATTCTGCTCTTGAACCACTCAGAACTGTATCTGCAGCATTAAATCTTAATGGAACAGCATTCAACACTTTCTTCATCACCAATATCATGCCTCTTGTCAGAGCTGTTTGCGGAGAAGGAATCGTCACTCTTGGTTATAGAAGCATCGTCAGCTGGAGCACATGGACGGGCGCTTCCATTATGGTCAGTTCAGGTCTTCTGGCTTTCGCATTCCAATGGAGAACAGTTTTAAGAGCTTTCAGTGGTCTGGCAAGTGTTTTTTCAAGTTCCAAGGAAAAGGAATCCAAAAAAGAAGACCCGTTGGAACGCATCGAAGTTCCACCCGAATGGTTTCTCGGTGGATTCGCACTCTCTGGAATAGGATGTATTCTCATTCTTCACTACTGTTTCAATACAACATTTTTCATGGGAATTGTTGCCGTTCTGGCAACATTTTTCCTTGCAGTTGTAGCATGTCGCGCAACTGGAGAATCTGACATAACTCCTACCGGCGCAATGGGAAAAATCACTCAGCTTGTCTTCGGAATTCTGGCACCTTCAAATCTTATTACAAACCTGATGACCGCAAGCGTTACTGCCGGTGCTGCCGGTTCCTCGGCTGATCTGCTTACCGATCTTAAGAGCGGCTATCTTCTGGGTGCAAATCCGAGAAAACAGTTCATAGCACAGTTTGTCGGAATTTTCGCCGGAACACTTGTTGTTGTTCCAGCATTTTATCTTCTCGTACCTGACGCCAGTATTCTTGGAAGTGACCAATGGCCTGCACCTTCAGCGCAGGTCTGGGCTGCCGTCGCAAAACTTCTTGCAAATGGTTTATCATCATTGCATTACACTGCCCAGATCGGCATTGTAGCTGGAATTCTGATTGGAATTATATTGACACTGGTTGAAATTTTCATGCCGGCAAAAATCAAGCGATTCATTCCATCAGCAATGGGAATCGGGCTTTCAATGGTCGTTCCGTTCTTCAATTCCCTTGCAATGTTTATCGGAGCAGTCATTGCACTTATTCTCAGCAGTAAAAAACCAGAATTCGCCGAAACATATATTGTACCAGTAAGTTCCGGAATCATTGCAGGCGAATCGCTTATCGGAATTGCAGTTGCTCTGCTCACCGCAACCGGTATATTGTCTTAAAGAGGGGGCACGCGCCCCCTCTCGCCGGTCGAACAAGTTCGACCGTCTCACTCCCCGCGGTCGAGCACTTTGTGCTCTCCGCTGTTAGAAACGGCATTTGCGCTCTTTAGACGCGTTATGAAACGCACCTATGCAATACAAGTTCCACAAGGAGGAAAGAAATATGAAAGTACAACTGTTACTCGTTTTCTTCATGCTGCTCTCATTAAACAGCAGTTTTGCGCAGGAAAACAAAGCATTTGAACCCTTACCGGGAAATCAGAAAGATTTGTACCGGATCAATTTTGAAAAGAACTTTTTCAAAGACGAAGCTGCCTGGAAAGCCGAGTTTGAGAAAGCAAAAGAAGCAATTGCCGTGCTCGAAGGATACAGAGGAAAAATCACCTCTTCTGCAAAAATCCTGCTCGAATCAATGGAAGCCAAAAGGAAGCTCTATGATGTTCTAGCTCTGCTTGAAGCTTACGGCGCATTCAAAGAAGGAATCAACACAGAAGATCGCACAGCAACTGAAGCATCTGAAAAAATGACGGCAGAAGCTAATTCCAAAACAAGTTTTTTCAAAACTGAACTGAAAAAACTCGATGCAGAAAAAGTGAAAGCACTTATTCTCGAAGAACCGGGCCTGAAAAAATACGAATACATGCTCATGGACGTCGCCCGCCTTGCTCCATATATACTCAGCGAAGATAAGGAATCTGTCCTCTCGGCACTTTACGCCGAACTCTACATGTGGCAGGGAACATTCTTTCAGAAAGTGTTCAATCGGTTCAAATTTCCCAGCATTGAAATTGACGGCAAACAACTCGATATAAACACTGAATTCGACACACTGATGAAAGTCGATAAGCGGGAAGCAAGAGAACAGACATTCCGAATGTACTATCAGTTCTTCGCACAAAATGCTGATATGGTTGCTTTCGCACTCAGACAGCTCATGAAGACTCTTAATGCCATTGCAAACCTCCGTGGACACAAAACATATTATCACCAGAGTCTCTTTGAAATGTATCTTTCGAGAGAGCAGATCGACGGACTCTACTCAAACATTGAAAAGTTTGCTCCGATGTATCAGGAATATCAGAATTGGCGCATGGAAACATTAAAAACCGAACTTGCTATTCCGGCAGCTGATATCTGGGACATGGAAATGCCCCCGAAAGGTGCGAAAGAACCGAGATTTACCGGAGATACAGGTACAAAAGTTCTTACCGATGCACTGAAAAACCTTGGAGCGACTTACAGCGCTGAAATTTCTAAATTTGTAGATCCGAAGGAAGGCTTTATTGATATCGTCGGCGGCAAGAAACGCAGACAAGGCGCTTTCTGTTACGGGTGCTTCGCCTTTTTCATGGACAATTACCAGGGATTCCTCAACGATGTATCAACACTGGCACATGAAGGCGGACATGCAATACATTATAAACTTGTAAAAAACAACAAAGGTTCCATCATGTTCGGTGACGGTCCGAATTATATGACAGAATCCTTTGCAATGTTCAATGAATGGGTTGTACGTGATTATCTCGCCGAAACTGAAACTGATCCGGCAGTAAAAGCAACGCTGAAACTCAATTCTGTAAACGAAATGATGTATCTCTGGGAATTAGCCAGAAGAGCAAAATTCGAAATGGTTTCATACGACAGAATTGCGTCTGACGAAATCAAGGACGAAAAAGGCTTCAACAAAGCATGCACCGATGTTGGCATGACTTATGACCTTTTCTTCAAAAGACATCCGGAACTTGAATTTCACTGGATCAGGAAACATCATTACTGGACCACTCCCGGATACTATGTAAACTATGTAATAGCTCACACTCTTGCACTCAAGTATCTCTCTATGTACAAAGCAGATAAAACCGGATTTGCTGAAAAGTACGTTGCCATGGTATCAAACGGTTTTGACCGCCCGGCAACAAACCTTCTGAAAGATTTCCTCGGAATAGACTTTACTGATCCGAAGTTTCTGGATGGCGTCTGTGACCTTATCAAAGCCGAATTCCAGGCTCTCAAAAAGTAAGATGCAGACCTCTTGTTATGATTTTCATGTATCACAAAATAATTCGGTCAATTTCCCCCGAAGGGTTTATACGCCTTAACTTCATGGAACTTGTCGTCTCGAACGAAAGTGAGAGATCTGATAAAACCAGATTTCTCCCTTCGGTCGAAATGAGGATTCTAAGCAGATACATGTTCATTGCAACTAACTAAAAAGGAGAACAATAATATGAATATTAAATTCAGTGACGAAACTTTGAAATTTATCCGGACAGAACTGGTCGACAGATTTGTCAGATACACATCGCTCGGAACACAGTCAAAAGAAGACAGCGAGACCATTCCATCAACACCTGAGCAATGGGAACTTGCCCGAATGCTTGAAAAAGAGCTTCGCGAACTCGGCCTGAAAGACGTCAGAGTAAGTGATAAATGCTACGTTTATGCTACAATTCCAGCCAAAGGCGGCAAGGAATTTGAATCTCTGCCAGCTCTTGGTTTCATAGCACACATCGATACTTCACCTGCTGTTCCGGGGAAATTTGTTAAGCCTATTGTACATGATTACAAGGGCGGCGACATTAAATTACCTGGAATTCCCCAGTTAAGCATTACTGTCGATAAGAATCCACGCCTGAAAGACGCTGTCGGAAGCAAAGTAATTTCGTCAGATGGTACAACACTTCTGGGCGCCGATGACAAAGCCGGAGTTACGGAAATCATGACAATGGCAAAGTTTCTGACCTCAAACGACACTTTTTCACATGGACCGGTTAAAATATGTTTCACTCCTGATGAAGAAGTCGGAATGGGACATGCCGGTTTTGAAATTGAACAATGGGGCGCATTTGCGGCTTACACAGTCGATGGCGAACGTGAAGGTGAATTGAATGAGGAAACCTTTAACGCCTCTGCAGCAACAATTGTTTTCAAGGGAAAAAATGTTCACCCGGGTTTTGCAAAGGGAATAATGATAAACAGCCAATATGCGGTCTGCCGCTTTGTTTCCCTGCTTCAGAATTATCCGCGCCCCGAAATTACTGAAGGACGCGAAGGTTATATTCACCCTTATTCACTCAGTGGAACAGAAGAGGTTTCTACCGTTAAAATTCTGCTGAGAGATTTTGAAAAATCAGGAATCGAATCAAAGAAAAAAATCATTCAGGAGCTTGCCGACAAGGTTAAAGGCGAGTTTCCCGAAGTTCAGATTGAAGTATCCACAAAAGATTCATATCAGAATATGTACGAGATTTTGAAATCTTACCCATTTCTGGTAGATTTTGCAGAAAAAGCGATGAAAGCTTCTGATGTACATCCCATCAAGCTTCCCATCCGCGGTGGTACAGACGGCGCAAGACTTTCCTTCAAAGGACTTCCATGCCCGAATCTCTTCTGCGGATCAGAAAATGTACACGGAAAAACAGAATGGATTTCTCTCAGAAGCATGGAAAAAGCGGTTCAGACTATCGTTAATCTCGTCCAAATCTGGGCAGAAAACCGCGAACAGATTAAAGACCTCGCAAAAAAGAAAAACTGACTTTCTGCAAACTCCCACCCAATAATTCGAAGCCCGCTCTCAAAAGTGAGAAGCGGGCGTTTCTTTAGGACAATAAAGCTTTTTGACATTTATAGTTTTCTCACTAAGTACAGTAAACCCTATTAAAGGGGGTCATTAAACAATGTCATTTCGACCGAGAGAGAAATCTCGCATTTATGAGATTTCTCACATTCGTTCGAGATGACAGCCCAACCAAAAGTTAACAAGCAAATTTGACTCCTTATTAAAGATTTTGCATACTCAGTACAGTAAACCTTAATAAAGGAGTCATTTAAAGTCCTGATTCAGTTTAAATAACCGTCGGTTTCGACTATCAGCAGGAAGAGGATACAGGCTTTTTGGGCCTCAAAAGAATACTGATTGTCGCAAAACAACCTTGTAATTATGGAATTACAAGCATATAGTTTGTTAATCTTTCCCTATCGATTTGCTAATTGTCATTGCTATATCAACCATAGTGCCCTGCATATCAGAAATATCATAAAGGAATTTGCGGCTTTTTATTATACGGAGAACTGCACCCATGTGGCCGTAAATTTTGTTTGTCATGTCTGAGCCATCAGCAAATGGTTTCAGCATATCCTCAATATTTTCCGATTCTTCAACCTTCTTACAGAGTTTTTCCATGTTTTTCTTACTTGCCGGGTTTTTCGGATGCATAAAATAGAAAGCTTCAAGCCCGGCGGGCAGAATCTTACTCAACTCCAGCCATGCAGCGGTAGTCTCCTGTTTATAGTCTTTGCTAAAAACTTCCTGATGCCTGTTGTAAGCAGCGACAGCCTGATCATGAGACAGGTCTATTGATCGTTTCGGATCGCCCCAAAAAAGTCGTCCTTCAATCGCAAGACTGGCATATCTTTCAAGTACCTTGCTAATCAAAAGTTCGTGACCTGAACTTGCAATTTCAGAAAAGTAATCCAGAATAAGCTTCTGCAAGCCGTCATCAACCTCACTGCCAATCTTTTCCCAGGTTTTAAAGATATAATCGCCTTTATCTTTAATTTTACTGTTGTGAATCTCCTCCAAATCATAACCCATTACTTTTGCGTCTTTCAAACGGTTGTCAAACTCAAGCCAGATGGTCTGTGCCGAATCAAATACACTTTCGATAAGATACTTCAGCATATCAAGCTTCAGTTTACGGCAATCGGCCTCAAGTTTATTAAGTGCAGCATCCAATTGCGGAATTGCAGACCTGAGTTTTTCGACATTTCCGGAAATGAAGTCTTTGCTCTTATTTGCAAAACTCTCTGCCTGTTCAGATATCTGATCAGCTAATTCCCACGTTTCGGAAAGATTTTTTACGGCAACTGAAATATCATAGAGAAATGCTTCCATTGATTGTCGGGCTTTTTCGTCGAGGATGGCAACGTGGGTTGTCAATTGATCTGTTAAAGCTGCCGCTGCGACAAGTTCTTTGCTTGATGCACGGTTTTCTCCATGCAAGACATTGCTTGCAGCAAGTAACGATGGGAATTTCTGTATAAACTCATCAAGTTTCGGAGCAGAAACATTGCGTTGTTTTATTTCTTCAAGCTTTTCTTTGGCATTTTTCAGATGATTTGTAACTTCGGGTGCAACTGTTAAAACCAGCGGCTCATTCAACTGCAAAACATCACCCGAATCATTTATTTGAGACGCAAATGCAACTTTAAAGCGCCCTTCACCATCGGTTTCCTGCCTTGTTCCGCCAATCAGCTTTGCTCCGTCAGGTCTTTTCATCCAGACCTCGGCATAGGCGACCGGCACCATCGCACCATCTGCGCCTGCGGTTTTTATAACTCCTTCCACAGATCCACTTTCGCCAGTACAAACAACATTAAATGGCTTAGCTTCTTCATAGCCGTCTTTATTTACCATGACAAGCATATTGTAACCGGCATTTGGAGTTAATTTAACTGGAGCAGCAGAAGACAGAGTCATTTTCTTTTGAATTCTGGCAATAGCTTTAAAAGTTACATAGCCTCCCTTAAGATTACCCGGCTTTGCCAGCGGAGGAATGTAAGAAAAAATACATTTTCCATTTGAATCGGATTTTCCCTTTGCAGGCTTTATCTGACCTTTTCCCGCAATTTTTGTCTCATCAACTTCAAGACAGATCTCAGCACCTTCTACTCCTTTTCCAGATGGGTCTGCAAGAGTAGTTTCAAATTCCACTGGCGTCTTCCCGTCAAGGAGCAATACAGATTTTCCTTTTTCAGTACACCTGAGTTCAAGTCCGCCAACCTTTACAGTGAGTGTTTTCGATGGTTTTCCCTTTGGACCAACCAAAATTTCAAAATTCATGATTCCAGCTGAGCCAGCACCGCATTCGGTGACTGCTTTTCCCTGCGTATCGGCAGTCAATGAAGTTGCGCCCAGATAGTGATAATTCGAGGGACTGTTAATCGCTATACCGATTCCTGAAGCTGGTTTTCCTTTGGAAGTGGTAACACTGATTTTGAATAATGATTTCAACTTCGCTTTAGCACCCTTTTCCGGAATGCAATTCGCCCATATTTGATCTGGTTCTGCTGATGCTTCCAGAATATAATCAGAAGTTTCTTCTTTTTCATTCTCATCTGAATTTCCCAGATTGACCTTATTTGCAGAAGCTTTGCGACAGTCTTCACAAGGCGTTTTCGAGTCAATTCCCTGAAATTTACATGTACCACCATTCTTTTTGAATAAAGAAAACAGTTCAATATACCTGTTTGAAACATGAAGAATGGTATTATCGGGATGGAGATAATATGAAGCGTGAAGATCGGCACCATTTTTCAGAAGTTTGCTGCCAATCCTGAGCTGCTCTTTTCCGCTATAACTCTTTGCAAGCCAGAAAAGAGGAGTTTCACCATTTTTATCTTTCGCATTAACATTTGCCTTCCTGTCAATGAGATAGAGCGCGTAACTGGCAGTTTCCGGGCTGCACACAGCAATATGCAAAGGAGTCGTCAAGCTTTCGGTCAACTGAGGATCAACCTTGGCTCCGCAATCAAAAAGAGTATCAGACATTGCTTTAAGCAATCCAAAATCGCCCGGTGGACATTTTGTTCCGGCAAACTTGTGAATAAGAGTGTTCTTACCTGTCATTTCAAGATCAGGAGCACCCGTTCTCCTCACTATTTCAGCAAATATTTTCATGTAGCGTGCCCACAATTCAGGCTTGCCGCGCAAATATTCCTCGGCATGGATAGAAAAAAATTCCATGGTGCTCTGCTCATTCTGTGGAATATATGGTCTGGCACCTCGTTCCAGCAATTTTTCCATTATTTCCGGACGATCAAAAGCTTCTATGACCGCCCAATGCAGAGCCGGCCATGAAGGAGCTCCCTTTTCAATGCCAACCTGAACGTTTGCATCTGCACCTTTTTCCAGAAGCATCAGTGCAATGGGAAGCCTATTTTCCCATGCCTGGCGAACTCTCTCCGGATCATTCTGGTTCCCGGACATTGATGAATTTGCCTCATACATTATCTTTATCAGAGGTGGCATAGCCCAGCCAACGCAATTAACCGGTGTATTGAGATCTGCGCCCTTTTCAATCAAAGCCGTTACCACTGAGAGATTTGCATCAGTGAGTGCTTTCACCCATTCTTCGCTGAAAATTTCTCTTGAAACAGATGTGTTTCCGGCTGGAAGATCTGTTGAAGACTTTTCCTCAACAGCAGGTGTTTTTTCTTCAACTTTTGCAATGACAGGTTTGCCGGGTTTTGCCTGTTCAAGCCATTCCTCAATATGTTTCTGACCTTTCTGTTTTGCAAATTCCTTCAGTGACCTTCCATCATATTTAATGTTAAGATCAAGGCCATATTCAACCATTAATTTGACGGCATCAAGATCACCGTTGGCAATCGCCAGATGGACGGGGGAAGCACCTGATGGTTCAGTTCTATTCGGATCAGCTCCTGCTTTCAGCAACGCCTTCAAAGCCGGATTAGCGGAGCTAGAAACCATATAAAGAATAGGACATCCAGCCTGAGAATAGTTTGGATCAGCGCCCGCTTTTACCATGGCCTCAACCAATTCCGGGCATTGATTCACGGCCATGAGGATTACCGGCTGGCCATCACCGTCTAAAGCTTTAGCTACCACTGGATAATCCTGAAGCAACTGCCTTGCCCGGTCAGTCTGCTTCTGTGAAATAGCAAGCATAAACTCATTGCAAAAGCGGGTTTTAAGATCTTCACTGGCTTGAATTGCTGATAAAGTGGAAATCAAAATCAAAAGGACACCCAGATGAAGAAAAATAGGCTTTCTAAGACCAAACAAACGAGACAATGTCATAAAAAACGATCCTTTCAAAATTATTGCTGTGAATGTCTTTTCCTTCAGATAATGAAGTTGACTTCACGCATTTTTTTAAATCACCAGCAAAAGAGAACACTCCTTTTAATTAATGAGAAGAAAGATTGCAGAACCAACTAATAACAGGAGAGTTTCTGGAAATAAGATAATAGAGTTGCTATAGTTTTTGCAATGATAATTCATAATCTTCACAAAACTTTATATTTTTTTTATTGAGAATAAAAAATCCTCTTTCTAAGCTGCATCATGTGCCAGAAAGAGGAAGTTTAAAAACTCATCTCATCATCGCATAAATAATGAAAAGATAGATATCTTTACTAATTATTACGGGTTATTGCTGCCGGTTCCGGTGGAACTCTGCTGATTGCCGGTTGAGGTTGATGATGTAGTGTTTGTAACTACCTGTGAACCAGTAGTTGTCTGAATTGTAGTGGTATTACCAGTTTGAGTGCTTGTTACTGAGCCTGTATTAGTTGTCAGCACGCTTCCTGTTTTAGTCTGGATAAGAATTGTCTGAGTAACTCCGGTGCTGGTTGAAACAGCTGTTTTTGTTCCAGTTCCTGTATTTGTACCAGTTCCAGTTCCAGTTCCGGTGCCGGTTCCTGTTCCTGTGCTTACAGCCGTTTGTGTAACAACAGCTGTCGAGGTATTAACATAGGTCCCGGTTGTGCTCACGCCGACACTTGTACTGGTTCCAACAGCTGTGCTACTGACAACACTTGTTGAAGATGGTGAGGATGCACTGCTGGAACTTGAAGAAATACTCTGTAAAGCGCCTCCGACTGCAGAAAGAACCTGACCCACTTTGCTCACGATCTCAAGGATCTTGGCAACATCGCAACCAGTCTGAGTTACAGCCACAGACGACAGAAGAACCACGAAAAAAACAGCTCTTAAAAACTTTTTCATACTATCCCTCCTGAATTTTTTTTTCAAAATTATTAATTCATGAAATACTATGGTTCCAGAAATTCCGTTTTAAGGTTGGGAATCTGAAAAAGATGCCTTGCCAACCTGCACTCAAAATCTGATCTGACAGCTGTTCTCAGGTGTGTATTTTCTGTTCCTCTCAATGGATGAGGAGATTTGCACAGAACTTCAATGTCAAAATAATTGAGCTTGAAAAGCGAGTTCAGATTTATTGAAAACGACGCAATATTTCTTCCAACAAGCTCTGAAGTCTGAGTTTTACCCGCAACCGCATGATATCTGGAATGATATTTCAGTGTTCTAAGCAACGTTCCCTTTGCTTTGTCAAATGTGTATTTGACACCATTCAACGCTATCTTTCCGTCAGGATTCGATGCCTTAACATATTCTACTCCAGGTGATATAAGAAATTCAAACTGCCCATCAGAAGGTTTTGAAAACTTCTTTGCCGGAGTAAAACAATATGCTTTCATGTCCCTCTGAACCTTTTCCAGAACTATTCTTGCTGTAGTAAGCGTTTCAAGCCGATCAAACCCTTTTACTGCCTGTTTTTGACTCATAAACCAGAACTTTGTCATCGGAAGAAACATAAGTATTCCTATTAATATTACGATTGATATCTCAACAAGGTTCATTCCTTTTCTAATATTTTTTTGAACTTTCAAAGATATTCGGCTCCAACAAGTTTTCCAATCAGTATTCTGCCCTTCTTAAAAAAACCAAGTTTTATCTGTACAGCAGCTTCAACATAAATAAGACTTGAATTTGAAATTTTCTGGATAACAACACGACGTTCAAAATTTTTGTAATCTTCAGGATATTCAATAATGCCGCCACCAAAATCAAGTGTTATCCTGTCAACAACATGAAAAGCTTCCCCACCACCGGTTGAACCAGGTGGACGAATAGAAATACCGATCTCATCTGGTGGAATAGATGAAGGATTGCTGCACCATTCATTGAGACGCTCATAACCGAGGTTTGCCACCCATTCAAGACTTTCCTGGGCGATGGTGTAGGCGATTGTCTCATTGTAGGAATCAAGAGTTCCCCTTGAGGAAGAGCTGAAGAGAGTGTATATAAAAGTTATAGCACTTGAAAAAATTAACAGCGCTATCATTATCTCAAAAAGCGTAAACGCGCTTTTTAGAGAGGGGGGATTTTTTAGAGAGGGGGCACGCGCCCCCTCTCGCGGGTCGAACAAGTTCGACCCGCTCACTCCCCGCGTTCGACCACTTTGTGGTCTCAGCAGAAGGCATGCGCCTTCGATCACTCTCCGCGTTCGGGCGCTTTGTGGTATCTGGGGGCATTCGACCGGCTCACTCTCAGCGTTCGAGCGACTTTGTGCTTTCAGGGGGCATGTGCCACCTTTCGCGTTCGAGTAATTTTTGCTCTCGATAGATTGAGTGAAAACGCTATCATAAAGGTTATTGGACATAATCGTTGAAGACCTGTTCGATATTCGTAAGAATGTTCCACCAAAAACTCATTTTACAGTGATGGGTGATCAAATGCAACCGCGGTAATTCTTGATTGTCCACCAAAGAAAAATGTATACAAATCCTGCGGACGTCCAAGGCGCTGATAGTCATAAGTGATTGAATTATCAACGTTTTCGCCCATTCCAGCAAGATTAATGCGATCAGCTATTATATTTCCAAAAACTTCAGCTTTCTTTTTATTAAAATTCACAAAAGATCTTGTGCCGGTAGAGAACTGCCAGTTGAGGGCAATCAATGAAGCTTCTATTTTACCCTGTTCTACAACATTTGCATTAATATTTCCAACCCATGTGTATATAAAAAATGGACCATCCTTCAACGGATCAACCGGAGCAACCGAACCCTCAATATTTATATCCCCAAGAGCAATCAATACACCGGCACCACGATATTTTAAACCCTTCTTGAGAGTAATTGGCTGCCCAATTGAAACAATACCCTTGAGCGTAATAATATTGTTTGCTGAATCATAAAGAGGCGAACCGGCCATAAAAGAACTTCCGAAAAACTCTTCGGCTGTTGAAAAGTTATATGACCGCAAGAGATAAGAAGAAAAGGGAAGAAAAGTGGAAACATCGGCCGCTCCCATCTTATTTATCACCTTGGGTTCGGGAAAATCCTGGTCCTGGTCAGACTTTTGAAGTGACGGCTTAAACCTGAACCGATCATTTGCACACGAAAAGAGATTCCTGTTTTCCTTGTTCTGATAATGATAAATCAGCATCGCCAACTCTTCTCCATCATTCAATGCTGTTCCGGCACTTCGTTTATTTTCAATATCAGTCAGTGTTTCTTGTGGAACATAAGGAATATCCTTTATCATGTCGGCATCTTTTTTCTTCAGTTCATTCTGAAAGTCTGAATTATTGGAGATTTTACTCAGATCAAATTTAATCGTAGCTGTTTGCCAGAACCTCTGACGCAATTTTCCTTCAATCTTATCACAAACTCCCTGGTCAATATCATTTTCGGAAGCAATGCCTATTCCGCGCTGCTTGTTTCCCTTTTCCTTATCTTTGTTTTTGAAAGAATCAAAAAATTTATTGAAAAGTGAGGATATTTTTGTCCATACAGCGTTCCAGAAGCCGGGCTTTTCAGTAATTGGATTATGCGCAACCGCTATTTGTGCTTCGACTTTGGTCAGATCAATTGAAACCTGACCTTTGCTGTCCTTTTCAGCATCTGTTTTAATCTTTTCAAGTTTTTGGGCTAACAATGGCATGAATGTTTTAATATCGTTCCATGGAATATTTATGAGAGGCATGTCAGGAGGAATAATCTTCTTGGTGTCTTCGGAAACATTTATAAAAACCTGCTGATTATCAGGACATCCGAAATAAATCTTCCCCTTGTTCGAGGAATTGGCATCCTGAACCAGCGCCAGCCGAACCTTGTCATTATTCAGAGATTCACCAGAAAATTGCTTGAATTCATTCGAAGCATCACGAATGAAAAGAACATAGTCATTGGTAACATTTGTTGTATAGCCATTGCCCGCCGGACGGTTTCCGGGACTTCGAAGTGAAACAAGCTTAAAATCATATTCCTGAGCATAAACAGTGTTGTTTGATCGCCCTTTGAAAGTATTTCCAATATTCAGCTTAATCTGAACTGAAGCCTGATATTCACGGTCATATTTTTTCCTTACTCCGCCTGTCTCTGAAAGAATTCTGTCAATATCCTTGACTGTGACACTTCCGCTGACAGTGAATACCCCTGAAAGACCCAGCTTTGATATCAGAAAAGTTGTCTGGGGCAAACTTGAGTGGGTAAAATCTTCAAGCTTTTGGGAAGACGGAGAACTCATATTACCACAGTTAACTATTTTCTGAAAATATGCGGCATTTGTTTTCAAATCATTCTCAAACATCACCCGTTTTTCAGCTATCGCACTTTCTGCAATAAGCCTTGCAATATCATCACGATAAAAAATACTGAAAACGTTCTTTGACTGAATAGTAAATGACATCAGCATCCAGCCTGCAAGAAAAAGAAAAACAACCATAAAAAGAGCAAGCATCAGAATAAAACCACTTCTGTACTTTTTCATATTTACGCCCATTTTCCCAGCATTTTCAATCTTCTCTAACTTAATTCTAGTGTAATTTCATTGGATAGTCAATCATATAATGGTGTCGTCTTCAGATTAACGTGTTGGTAGGGGCATAACGCGGGACGACTTTGTACTTTCTGGTTTTTCTGGAGCAAATTTCAATTATACCTTGCATATTTCGTGTTTAATTCGTAAAATATTAGTATATATTCAAATAATACACACGAGCAGGAGAAAAGAGATGCTTACAATGACAATAAAATGGCGGGAGAAAATGTCTGTTCTGATGATTCTTTCGTTGATTGCTTCCTTTTTGGTGATCCCTTCAGTTCCAGTAAAAGCAGATATGTGGAGATCACTGTTCGTCACTGGCGGATCGCTGTTAGGCATGTATGGTGGAGCTTCTCTGGCTTCGGCAATGGGCGGAGGTGCTCTTGCCAAGATTGCCGGAGGAATTGGTGGCTGGATACTCGGAGGTGACTTGTTTAATGCAGTGACTCCAACTTCAAATACCAGCAGCATTTTTACTGGCGGTCTCCTTGGCGCTATGGCTCTTGCCGGAGGCGGACTGCCTGGTATCGCAGCAGGGCTTGTTGGAGGAGCACTTCTCGGGGGTCTGTATGGCTCTGCAAAAAACTCAGCATCTGCTACGACTCCAAATATTCCAACGACTCAAAATACAGGTTTGCAAATACCAGCTACAAATACTGGCGGAACCATTTCTCAGGCACCGGTAGATAATACTAACAGCCAGAATGCATACAACAGGCATCTTCAAGCTTTAAGGCTTTTCAACGAATATAAAGCCAAGGGTGACACTTTACGTGCAAAGTTAGCTCTTGTCGAATGTAATAAAGCCCTGTATGAATATCACATCTACCGTGGCGACGCCAATTCTGCACAGCAGGCGAAAGCAAATTACGAGAGAGCTCTTGCTGAGTATAATTCCTCAATAACAACTTCATCGACATCAACAGTAACCGGCACCACCGCTCAAGCACCTGTTGATATGGCTAAAAGCCAGGATGCGTATAACAGATATCTCCAGGCAGTAAATCTTTACAATCAGTATAATTCAACCTCACAGGTTTTGGCCGCAAAAAACGCCCTTGCCGAATGCTATAAATGCCTTTATGAATACCACATTTACCGTGGCGACAATATTTCTGCACAGCAGGCAAAGGTCAACTATGATAAAGCAATAGCAGAGTATAATGCTCTATTTAACTCACAAACTAATATCCAGAGAAATGTAAATCCTTTCGGAAATGATTTACCTGTTGCCATCCGCTGAAGACATCTCACACAAATGGGAATCGTATAATCCAGGATAATAATATAACAAAACACATTCTCAAGAATCTCGAAATGGAGCACTGACAGAGAGATTCCAGAGAATGTGTTTTGTTATAGGTGAAAATAAGACCTATCGCAAATCAGATCTTTTCATAAGTTTTTTCAAATGCTCCTTCCAAGCCAGGGCAAACGATTCTGGAAGTTTTTCAGAAGAGCGTTTTACTGATGGACTTATCTTATTTTCCCTGGGATTGGTGGTCAAACGCTCTATCAGAAGATCTTTAAATTGCATTTTGAAACTCAGTCATATTTTATTTTACGATTGTATATTTCTATCCTTACTTTCTGGTATACTTTTGGCTGTTTGTCTAAAGAACTTGAGGAGTTTATTCTACGTGACAACAATACACAAGAATACTGCAAATAAGGAAGCATTATTCCTTCTGATGATTTTTCTGACAAACTTTCTGTTTTCAGAAAACATTCTTTTCGGAAATGAGATCACACATTTAGCAAATATTCTTCAGCGCGAACCAAGAAATGTCAACGTTCTCAATTCATACGGAATAGAACTGGCCAAATATGGTGATTTATCTGGCGCAATCAGAATATGGCGCTATGCACTTGATATAGAACCACACTGCGTTCATTTATACAACAATATCGGCGGTGCATTAAGACGGATGGGATATCTTAACGACGCACTTAATTGGTACAAATCAGGGCTTCAGTTCGAACCAACTTACTGGATGTGGTACAATATGGGACTATTACGGGAGGATTTAAAACAATTTCCCGAGGCACTGCAAGCTTACAGTGAATCCCTCAGGCTCTCTCCGTCATTTTCGCAGGCAAGAGAAAGATTTGCAGCAGTTCAGACAGAACTTATGGTAAAAGCGCCGGTAAATGTTGAAAACAGACAAGATAATGTCATAAGCATACCTTCTGAGGATAAAAGCATACTTCACAAGAAGAAGAAACAGCAGCTTCAGCAGATTCTTCCTGAACCACCAGTATTGCATAGTGATCCGATATCTGTTCCATTAAGGCTTCCGCACGACGAGGGAGGCCAGGTATTTCTGACTTTTGATGGTGGTGCCGATGCTGACGGCTTGCCTGGAATCCTCAGCGAGCTTGGACAGAGAAATATTAAATCAACTTTTTTTCTGACCGGACAATTCGTAAAAAAGTATCCGGAACTTTCAAGAGAAATTTTAAATCGAGGACATGAAATTGCGAACCACTCAATGTCTCATCCTGATATGAGCGACTTCGGCGAAGACAAAATATCGACTCAGATTCAGGATGCACAAGCAGCTATTTTTTCGGTCACAGGTCGGAATCCTGTCCCATGGTTCCGCTTTCCATTTGGTGCTCAGAACCGCAGAGTGGAAGAAATCGTCGAAAAGATTGGCTATAAATCAGTTTACTGGACAATCGACACATTAGACTGGAAAGAGCCTTCTGTATCTTCAATTATTTCTAAAGTACGTTCAAAGCTGAAAAAGAATTCCGTAATCCTGATGCACTGCGGAAGCCGAAATGGAGCAAAAGCGCTGAAAGGTGTTCTGGACGAAATCATTATGCGCGGATACTCACCTGAAATTTTATCTGCAGCACCTTCAAATGTCCGTGCTTCATTCTGAAAAATCGACTTTCTAAATCAATGCTCATTGAAAAGCTCCTATTTTCTCCCTCTCCCCGCATCCAACGAGGGAAAAGGTTGGGGTCACTGCCATGAACTTAAGGAATTCTGTGGTGTGATAGCTATACAATAATGGCCACCAACAGAATGGTTTGTTGTCATCTCGAACGAAGGGAGAGATCTCCGTTTCTTAAGTTCATAGCAGTGAGGTTTGAGGTGAGAGTTCTTTGTATGAAAACAGGAACGTTTCTGTCCCTTTTTATATAAATCTGCATCAAATTTCAATACATTTTAAAATAACCCTCTTCTCAAGTTCATGGAAAGAGGGTTATACTAATTGTTTTCTGCATGGACTTGATTCGTCAAGCCCAAACGTATTAACGAATTAACTGGTTTACTCGACCTGACCTGTTCCACCACATGTAATGCACATTAAATAACCTTTTCCCTGACAGACCCAGCAGCGTTCCATGCCTGCCCCGCCCGGGTAAGTGCTGTTAGTCCAGCCTGTACCATTGCATTTAAAGCATGTCTCTTTACCTGTGCCACGACACCTTCGGCAGGGTTTCAGGCGACTCTGATCGTCACTTGATTTTGCTGAAGATAAACTGCAATTTTCATCATCGCATGCATGAAAAGCCGCAGCACCTTCATCAACAAGGAAGGGAACCTGAACTACTCCACTTCCAGAACAGGTATAGCAGCGCACTTTTCCGGTCTGAAGACAGATATAACATGGCATTTGATGAGCTCCATCAACCCAACCTGTACCATTACAGTTTGAGCAAATAACGAACCCTGTACCATTGCACGGTCTGCACTTTTCTTCGCGGCCATCTATGCGGAAATTTCTATTTGCAGCTTTTGAGTATTTTGATGTTTCATCGCTCTGGCAAACACCGAAAGTATATTTTCCAGCAATTTTAAGTTTGATTTCGTTGAGAGTTACAGTCTTATTTCCTGTAATCACTCGCTCCCAGAGGGTTTGATTGGTATCACGATTGTAAAGGCTTATTGAAAAATATTTTCCGTTGCCATTCCATGCAAAAGATGGCGTCAAAGGTTTTCCAGCAACTGACAAGCCTTCAGGAGCCTGTAAATTCGTTGCAGCAACTGGTGCTCCACCTTCAAGCGTAACATTAAGACTTCCTTTTGCAAAACCAAGTTTTCCTTTTACAAGTCTTACTTTTACAAAATAATAAGTCCGGCTCAATTCTTCACGTTCAATTTCCAGATCCCCTGTTGGAGCAAGCATCCGGCGATTGAATACATAACCTTTTGCAGCCCAGTCAGCCGGGATATCGATCTGGTGGTCCCAGCTTTCAGAGGTCTGCCCAAGGCCGAGACGATGTTCGTATGATTGTTGAATGACATCAGCTGAAGCCATACCAGTAATTCCAAGAAGAGCAATAAAAATCATTCCTGCAATAAAACACCTTTTAAACATTACATTCCTCCATTTTTTATTCGAGAAATACACTCGATTTATAATCGCTCTAAACGATAAAAAAGCATAATTCGTTGGATTAATTATCGTCCAAATGATTTAATATTTTTTTCTTGACTTTTACCTGGCCAACCTGTATAATAGTTTCCGCATTGGGGAGTCGTCTAATGGTAGGACTGCAGACTCTGGATCTGCCTATTGGGGTTCAAGTCCCTGCTCCCCAGTTGTTTTTTGTACGGCCCCATGGTGTAACCGGCTAACACGCAGCCCTCTCAAGGCTGAGAGCGCGGGTTCGACCCCCGCTGGGGCTATTCCAAAACCGTCATCAAAGTAAATCTGGTGGCGGTTTTTGCTTTGTGGGTATTTTTAGTGGGGGCGGTTTTGGGGGCGGTCGAGTTCAAAATGAGGTGAAAAATGAGCACTCTTTTTCAAAGAAACGGGACCTGGTATTTACAATATTATCGTGATGGTAAGAAATTTAAGAAGAGCTTAAAGACGGCAAATAAGAATGATGCAAAGAAAATTCAAACACTGCATGATGTAAGAGCCAATGCCGGCAAAGCTGGACTTGAACCAACACGTATTTTAATGTCTGAACTATGGACAAATTATCTGGCGTTCAAAAAATCGTCTCTTAAAAATTGTTCTTATAAACGCCTTGAACATTACAGAATCCACTGGATTAATTTTGCAGAGAAAGAAAACATTAAATATCAGAAAGAGATTAATGGAGCTCTTGTTTCAAAATACATAATCTTTCGACAGGATATGAACGCTGCTGAAAAAACGATCTGGGAAGAAGTATCAACACTTAAAGCCCTTTTAAAATATGCTGCTATTGAAAAGGATATACCAGAACCTTCATTCGGATCCTGGCCAAAATTAAAGAAACGTCCAGCGCATCCGGAAAGACTTGGTTTTTACTCTCCGGAAGATTTAAAAAAGCTTAAAGAGTGGTTTACAGGTCATGAATTTGAACCAGTTTTTGTTCTTGCGTTGTATTCAGGAATGCGACTTGGTGAGCTGAAACAGCTTAAACGCCGAGATGTTGATCTGGAAGCTAAAACAATTTTGATCTGCAATTCAAAAACGATGAAGGACGTCAAAAGTTCTATTAGAACAATCGACATACACGACGACCTTTTTCCGACTTTGAAGCAAATTTGCAAAGGGAAATCGAACAACGACCTTCTTTTGCCAAAGTTAACTTCAAAATCTCCCTTCTGGCCAAGAGATGTCATGCGTCACGCATGTGATACTCTTGAAATTCCATATAAGAGATTTCATGGGCTGAGGCATACTTTCGTAACTTTTGCCTTAGCTTCCGGCTTATCTATTAGAGATACAATGGATCTCGTCGGCCATTCCAATCTCGAAACAACTCAACGGTACGCTCATGCAGCTGCAGCTCTGAAAAACAAACGAGCTGCAAAGATAAATTTTGATTAAAATTAAAACTCCCCCGGCGCTGGCCAAGGGAGAAAGTATTTTCTGAAGCCGGATGATGTTCTCTCCGGAAAGTGATTTTTTCATAGTACTTTTTCTTGGTACAGATTATTTAAATTATAATTCTCTTCTCAAAACCTATTTCGAATTCGGGTTTATGATTTCCGATATTTAGCCTTGCCCAGGCATCACGGGTTTTTAATACAATGCTGCCTCCGTGCTGATTTATGTTGCCGGTGACGCCTGGGCTGGCCGAGGGTTTACGTTCTGAATCAACTTGTTAAGTTTGTCATCTTTAGAAATTCCCTTAACAACAGTTTTTGCTATTTCTTCAGCACTTTTCGGAAGTTTTGCCCCATAGGCATTTCGATATGCTTCTCTAAGTTCCATCAAAAATGAAACAGGTTTTTTCGCTGCTTCAATTTTTCCGGAAAGATGAAGTTCTTCGATCACTGGCCAGATATGTGGGGCTACATTAAACGCCCATGCCTCTGCCTTCTCAATGGAGCTTACCACCTTGTCATCCACCTGAGTGAAAGTCGTTCTTGGTGCCAGCCATTTGAGACCTGCTACCAGGTAACCGAGAATTACTAAAAATGCTGTAATGTTTTCCACTGTTAAATGTTCCATACTGCCTCCTTATTTTTTAATTCTTTGGAACCCAGAGAATACCGTTGAAATTATGATTTCTGACATCTGTATGAAGCCAGGTGTCAGTCCCATCCTCAACACATGTGATAAATTCGAATGCCGGATCATCAGGATTTTTTCTGATATCAGATCTGATTTCTTCCGGAGAAACTGTTTCAAATTTCTTATCAGTTCCCCGGCCATATCTGTGTTGCGATAATTCAGCGCCGATTTTGCAAGCTGGTTCTCTGAAGCCGGAGTGCTTATATTCACCACCCCATAGCCAGTTATTAATTGTGCATTTCCCGTAACGTTCCCGAAGCCGATCACAGGTTATCAATTCCCTGGCATCCATAAGACCCCACAGATATTCAGGTTTGTGTTGCCACTTTTTAAAGAAATCCCTGCTGAAAAACTCTTCCAGTCTGAATTTTTTTGATTTCATACTGCCCCCTTCTGAAATGGACATCTCACTGTTTCCGGAGGTTTTCCACCATTCCTTGTCTTATCCTGCAGCCACGTTGCATTTTCCTTGCTGATGCATGGACATGCAGTAACAATAGTTTCAGTTTTGTGCAATTGTTTCTCAACGATTTCAATTCTGCTGTTTTGTTCGCCTTCTTTGCTTATTGCCTTATTCACTCGCATGGTAACAATAACAGCCAATGAAATAACAGCAATCATCAAAAGAATCATAGATGGTGTGTTATTCAGGACTTGTTGTATCAAATACTTGTCTAATGCTGCAAAAAATGCCGTCATTGATATCCTCCATTACCAAAGTTCGAGACGCAGCCAGGTTGCAAAAAGCGCGAAAACCGAAATAGAAAGAATTTCAAGCACTTGTTTCACCTCCTTTTCAACTGAAGACTTTAATTATCTTCTGCCACCACAAACGCCAGACTGAAGCCTTATAGACTTCAAATGCGCAATTCGGCCAGCCTTTACAGTAGTAATCAGACAATGACTTTTCCGATACCGTCACTGGCTTTTCGGAATCACCCCAGAAAAATAAATGCTTTCCCTTGTCGTTTTTACCGGCCCATACAACCCAATGTTGTTGAGAAATAGGATTTGTAGGCTTGTGAATCAGAACTATGGTTTTACCTGGCGTGGCCTTTCCGGAAAGAAGATCTGAAAGGACAATATTCTTTTTCCAGAATCCCAGCTTTATAAGCGCCAGATAAAGATTTTCCGGATTGCCATAAATCGGATTTTCAAGCTCACCTGGCAAATCTTTCCACCTTATAGCCTTCTTTGCCTCTTCGTATGTGATACCGCAGGCTGTTGCAAGAGCTGCAATCTCACAATCGGTCAGTAATTGCATCAATACCAATTTCATTACTTCCCCCCCTTTAATTGATCTTTCAGCGCCTCTATTTCTTCTTTCTGGCCTGCAACAATTTCAGCAAGTTCCTGAATGGCTTTCAAAGCAACTCCAATCTGATCGCCAAGACTGATTGATTCTTCATTTCCTCCGAAAACCTCAAAAAGCTCGTTAAATTGCTTTGCTGTCGGGCCTATATGACGATGTGGAGTTTCTTCATTATATTTCAGCTTATTGCGTTCTCCAGGAAGAGGGAACATGTTCTTTTCTCTCAGACAGCGTTTAACAAGCTTTTCATATTCCTTATCACTTATTTTCTGATCATCGTATTCCCATGATTGCACCTCCAGAGTCATTAATTTTTCAAGCACAGTCACTGACTGAAAATCACTTTTTATTTTTTCATCTGACAGATTGGTGATATATCCAGTGATTTTGCCGTTTGTATAAATGGATTCCCGACTGGTTGATTCGGCAACAATGTTTATGTGTGCCCGATCAGTAGATGACCCGTTAAAATATTCACCGGCACCAATTGTCACCTTTGAATTTAAATACGGACCGTTCGTATAACTCAGAAATCTAAGTGCTGGTCCGCCCAAATCAAATAGATTTACGGGAGAATCATACGGATGAGAACGCAATTCGGCTGTATGAAATAAAGAGGACCCATAATAAACATCTCCACCAATGCCATAATCAGAAATGCTCATTCCAGCAATGCTGCCTGTTGTCGTAATAATAGTTCCGGAAAAATCAGCATCTCCTGAATTACTTAGAAAAAGCGTTCTGGTTGTGCCACTCCATGCCTCTAAACCATTGCTGGTTAACTTAACTCCACTTGTTCCGGAACCAACATCCTGGGCAGTTCTTATGTCCTTACCCACAATCTGGGAAGAAGTTAATTTGTCAGAAGTTATTGCACCAGCTGCAATCTTTACCGCAGTAACAGCGTTTGCGGCGAGTTTGTCGGTGATAATTGCGCCATCCTGAATCAGTGTTGCGGGAAGAACCTCTTCAAGCCGTAAATCCTGAACCTCAGTGTAACCTCCGGTTGTGCTATTGTTCGTATCTAACGCAACCCGCACAAACGCCGCTGTAGACGATGGGGTATAAACGCTGTATTTCTCTTCCCAGGTATTTATTGAAGATGGTGTGTAATCTCCACTACCCACAACCCCAATTTGTGTGCCAGAGCTGTTATACTCCTGTAAATATCTATAGTTTACTCCTGCATTGGCAGTTTTGCGAACAACGGCTTTCAGTCGATATTGTTTGTCCTTGTTTACAGGGGTTAATTTTGCGGAATATACAACGCTGTAACCGGCTGTTTGCGACCGAAAACACTTTGAACCAACTTTACCATCGCTTATTGTTTCGATGGAACCCGTATATATTGTCCACGCGGACGAATCTTCGAAATTCGGGTCATCATTCAAAGCACTTCCGGCACTTCCTATCAATAGCTTTTCTGCGGTCACAGCACCTGCTGCCAGTTTTGTTGTTGATACAGCCGAGGTAGCTATTTTGGTTTCTGTTACTGCGTTGGATGCTATTTTCAATTCTTCAACTGCACCCGTTGCTATCTTTGTTGCGCTGACAGCCGAAGCTGCAAGTTTGGCCTCTTCAACAGCTCCTGCTGCAATTTTAGCAGCAGTGACAGCATCAGAAGCTATTTTCGCATTTGTGACGGCTGATGTTGCAATCTTGGCTTCCGTTACTGCATTGGATGCTATTTTCAGTTCTTCGACAGCACCGGTGGCTATCTTTGTTGCACTTACAGCCGAAGCCGCGAGTTTTGCTTCTTCGACAGCACCCGCTGCAATTTTCGCAGCTGTTACAGCATCAGCGGCAATTTTCGTATTGGTGACGGCTGATGTTGCAATCTTAGCTTCAGTTACAGCAGAAGAGGCAATTTTTAGCTCTGTCACGGCATCAGAAGCTATTTTAGAATTAGTAACTGCAGAAGTTGCTATCTTTGTTTCTGTTACTGCATTAGAAGCTATTTTTAATTCTTCAACTGCTCCGGATGCAATTTTTGTTGCACTGACAGCACTTGCAGCAATCTTCGCTTCTTCGACTGCCCCTGCTGCAATTTTCGCAGCTGTGACGGCATCAGCAGCTATCTTTGTATTACTTACGGCGTTAATTGCTATCTTTGCCTCTGTAACAGCAGCAGTTGCTATTGCGTCAGCATCAACCACACCTTCCCGGAATAATTCAGATCTGTTAAGCGCACCATCAACGATATCTGCGCCGGAAACAGAAAGAATTAATGCTGAATCAGAATCTGAAAATATGCTTGGATTTCCCCAACGGTCAAAGCTTTTTGCCCAATACCAGTATGTTTCTCCATATTCCGGAGCTTCATCAGTATATGATGCAACACCGTCTGTGCTGCTTACGCTTCCGATTATTTCTGCTGTTGCGCTGTTATTTGATGTGTTCCGGTAGATCCGGAATCCGGCCAGGTCATAAGGAACTGTTTCCAGTCCGATCAGAATTGTGACTGTTTTCAGATAGCTGCTTACAATGATAACAGGAGCATCAGGGCCGATTGTATCACCGGCAACTGTGATATTTTCTGTTACAGAACCCGCAACTGCGTATTTATTTCTGGCCGTAAATCGAAGAGTATAGATCTGTAATGATTTAACCGGACCGTACAGAATCGATCCGACTCTGTTATCCTGAACAACTGCCCATTCCGAAGGTGACAATCCTTCGCCTATTTCAACCAATACACTGGTAGCCATTGCAGGAACGGTAAAATAACCAGAAATAAAAATAAGACTGGTCCCGTCTTCCTGCTGCCTGACAACAGATGAAAGATTTATCCCTGAAACTGGGACAAGCGTTGCATTTCCAAGGATTATATTCTCAGTTACGGCAGTCCCGGTCTTTCCTTTGCCATCAACAGGGAAAATAGTTACTGAATGCGATCCAGGTGTGCTTTCGAATTCTAAGCTTGTTATTTCGGCTCTGAAAAATCCCTGCGGTTTTCCGTCAATATAGACAATAGCACCCGTATAATCAAGGTGTGATGGAATTGACCATGAGATACCGAGCTTTCCTGTATCAGAATCAGCGTGAACTGTAAGGCTGTTTACTCCAGCACCTGCAGTTGTATAATTTATTACAGGAAAATCAGAATCATCAGTATAAACGCCTTCAATGTATTCTATACCGTCGATTGTTGCCTGTAAATTTCCATTTCTGGCAATGCCTGTGATTTGAAAAGGCTTCGTTTCAAGCTCTGACACGCCGAAAGCATAAAGATCAAATCTTTCCGGAGCAATGGAAAACGGATCACCGGTCAGGCTGAGTGTGTTTGTTGATATTTCTGATATTACTGCATCAATTGTGCGTCTGGTCAATGCATCATCGGAACCACGCACTAAAATTGTGTAAGTCGTGCCTGGCTGCATTGTTACATTCTGATCAATAATGATCTGAGTAGTTGTTGCTCCAAGAATGCGGCCACCAGCTCCCCACGATGTTATATCTGACTGAATGCCTATCACATCACCAATCTGAGAAACAATACTATCAATATCAGCCTGAAAGCTTACAGTTCGTTTAAGGTATTTGTTTTTTCTAAGAAGGTGCTTTGCAGCCTTAAAAACAATATCCGATTTTGTCAGACCTGGAAAGAATATCTGAGTCGGATTATCAAGACTTGCTGGATTATAATCATCCCCCTCGACAAAAATTGTATCTTTCTGGTATCCATTATCCTCATTGATAAAGCTGGCTTCAATTGCTGTAGCTCTTTCCCTTTCCGGAAGAAAACCGCCTTTCAGAGTTCCGCTGATAATGTTTCCGGAAGTAAAAATCTGAGTCATTGAGGTTTCTGTATCCCAGACTGGTTTGAAAACTCCGGCCTGCTGAATAATGTAACCACGGGCACTTGCAGCTATTTTCTGAATTGTTGGCCAGAGCTGATCGACGGAATCAACCAGAAGATTTCCTTTTGCGCGTGCAACTCCGCCGACTTCGGCGCCGCAGAATGCCGCCCACAGGCAGAATGATCCATAATCAATATTTGAGGCCGGTTCACCCTCAATAACATATTCATAAGAACTTGTCTGAATATTGTACAACCTTCTGCACTGATGAATCAGGTCGTAAATGATCCATGCAATATTCGTTGCATCATTTTCATCATAGCTTCCTGTATCCGGATTGAAAACCAGAACCTTCGAACGTGTCTGGAGCCATGATATTTTTGGCATTGATCCGGATAGATTTTCAGAAGCAGGAATTCCTACAGCAACAAGGGCTGTATTCGGATAAGTTTCATAAACATTGTCACACGCTGTCAGTGATAGCCAATCAATACGCATGACATAATTTGACGGTATTTCAGTCCAGGCATGATTATCATGATAATAAGTCAGGCTGTAGTTTTGTGCCCGGAATTCATAAAGCTTGCTGGTGTCAGGCGGAATAAAGAGATGACTGAAATAATAAGGCTTTCGTTGCCCGACATAAACTTGTTTATATGGGTTTCCGCCTGTATCAAAAATATCATACCAGGTTGCTGTGCCACTCTCACGATACTGAGCTCTGAGAAAAGTATTAACTGCGTTTATTGCACCATTTTCCGGAAGAATTTCATACGATCCTGAAGGAAAAACAAATTCCAGTTCAATGTATTTTCCGGCTTCAGTCTGAGTTTTGTTTATCCAGCTTTCTCCGGAGATTTCCACGGGTAATTCATGACTGAAATTCTGCTGTTCAGTAACGCTTGTAAGAACTCCAGCAACTGCAGTCTGATTATTTGCCCCAAGTCTGGTTTCACAATAGATGTTTTCTATACTGCTTATAGCAACATCATTCACTTTAATATCAGTGATGCTGTCGAGTAAACCTTCTCCAGCTGCAAGAAGCAGATAAAGAAACTGGACTTGCTCTTCTCTTGTTTCTCCGTTTGCAATTCCCCTGGTTGCAATTCTTCTTCCGATGAGCTGCCCGCTTGTTCTGATTGAACCGTAAGTCAACGGTATAGCGTTACCAGGAGTTATTTGTATCTGATCAGGATTCCAGGCATAACCACCCTCAAAAGCACTTGAGGAATAATCAGGGTTATCTATCTTTGGAGTTTTCTGATTTCCTGCAAGCAATGATCCGCCAAGATATAAAGCCAGTCCTAAGCCTAATGTTCCTGCTTTTGTGCTGAGTAAACCGGTTAAAAGACCTGTTCCGGTTCCCCCGGTTAAAGCCATAACAGCTATCATTCCGATCAGAGTAGTGATATTTTTTCCGCTGTCTTTGCCGACTTTAGGCATGATTGCAACAAAATCTCCACAACAGAGTTCTTTCCGGAAACAATCTTCGGCGTCAACTATTTCTCCATTAATTACCCAGAGAAAATCACAATGATTCTCTATTCTGAATTCAGGCATAACCTCAGATAAAGATCCGATTGAAAGTTTTTTTATCTGACGGCTTTGCGGCTTGAATGGATTTGCCAGAAAAGCAACTGTAATCATAATCTGAATTCCTCCGGAGGCAATACGTAACCCATTATTTTCAGAAAAGGGCTGTTGATACGTTCAAGGATAGATCCTGTTTTCTTTCTGGTATGAAGAACAAAGCCATCACCGGTATATACTCCGCAATGATTGATCAGATCAATTACGCCCAGTCTCATCAAAACCAGGCACGGCTTTTGAGGTTTCTCAAGTTCCTGCCAGATTTTTCGATCTGACATAATTACTGAATTTATCTGCTCAGGTTCATAAGCTCCGACAGGGTATTCCGGAAGTCTGTAACCAAAACGTTTAAAAACGGTCATGCATAGACCCCAGCAATCGAAGGTATCCGGGCCTCTTCCGCCATCAGAAAAAGGTTTTCCGATCAGATCAGCAATCATAATTCCGGCATCCATGGATAACCTCCGAATCGTGCAGAATTCCCGCGTGTTTCACAATCTGATTTTGTTTTATTACAGGCCGGATAAGTAATTTTTGTCCCGGAAGAAACACCGCATTTAATCCCACCATAATTGAATGCACAGAAATTTTTCAGATATCTTCTGGGTGGAACTCTTCGGGAAAGACAGTTTGCACCTGTCAGGTAAAAACTTATCCAGTTTTCATCGTATTCAGATCTGTCAAGCACAAAAGAGAGTTCAAGTTCTGATTCAGTGCTGCTTGAAGCAGTTGTATTGATAACACGTATAATAACAGCAGATCCGTTTGCACCATCTGCAGCTTCAAGATACTGCTGGATTTCCCCGGTTATATTGCTGACTTTAACAACTACAGATGGAATTTCACCTTTTCCGGTTTCTCCGATGGTATCAAGCTCGAATGGAAATGCCTGCCAGACATGGGAATTCCATGTAACATCCTCGTTATTGCCTGCAAGCCGTATAATATCCGCGCCGATGTTAATCTCAAGAAGAATTAACCATGCACTGTCAGTTGCAATCTTATTTTTTTCGGCCACAGCAGCAGAACTTATTATTTTCATATCAGACCTCTTCGAGTTTCAGACTTACGCTTGAACGATCATCAGAAACTGATTCATGCTGGATATCCCCATTAAAGCGAACAGTATAGTTGTTGCCGAATTCATCCGACCATTGAAATGATGCAGAGCCGCCTTTTACTGTGTCATAAAAAGAAAGAAGAGTTGTAAGTTCACTGTCAGGCATTCCGTTCCATTGTAACGACCATTCGCGCAGAATCCGGGTATACTTTGCCCGGCTGATTCTCATACCGTTTATCAGATCTGATTTAAGAGAAGGATCTTTAACTGTTGTCGGAAGAGTTATTGAGGGTTTCTGGACAGAAGGAAAAGTGAGACTCATCTTCTTCCTCCAAAGATAATATCTCTGAATCCACCGACATTTCGATTTGCAGCATCATTGAACAACTCTACAAAAACTCTGGTGCCATCAACGTTTTGATTCGCCCGAGCCTGAACCTGGGAAGGCGTGTTATTGATGACATTAATTTCAATATTTGAATTTCCGGAAGAAATCATATTTTTGAGCTTTGAAAGTGGTATTACAGCTTCCGCTTCGCTCCCTTCGCCGATCATTGCAAGAGTTGGTTTTGTCACTATTCCGCCATTGGCGAAACCAGGAATCGCGGCCAGGGTTTTACTCATTCCGACCAGGCTGGTGAGACCGACAGCTGCTGAGGCTGTTGACGCTCCGAAGGTAGCTGCTGCAACTAATGCTGCAGTCGGAGCCCAGGCAGACGAAAGAACTTTTGCATTAGCAATGCTTGAAATTGTTGCTGCAGCTTCAATACCTTTTGACATTGCAGCAGCAAGCTTTTGTTGAACAGTCCATTTGACAACCATCTGAACTATCTGAAGACCAAGTTGTTTAAAGGCTTCACCGGCATTTCTGGCACCAGTGATCACATCAGTTAATGTTTCTGAAAGATTATAAAAAACGCTCTGATAAGCTTCAGCCATATATGACGCATCCGAACGATATGCCTCAGCATTAAGCCTGTTATAAGTATCAATAAGTTCCCGCTGTCCTTCAAGATGAGCACGAAATACTGAGTTTTTTTCGTTGAGATGTTTTATATATTCAGTAAGATCAGCGGCCTGCATATCAGCCATCAGCTGATGTTCCAGAACCATGCCGTTTCTGAATTCCTGCAGACGCATGAAACTTTCATATTGAGCATCAGCAAGCTCACCTTCAAGTTCTATCTGCTTTCTTATGGCTTCTGCATCGAATTCAGTGCGTTTAAGTTCTTTTTTTGCGGCAAACAGTTGATCAAGGGTGTCTCTGCTCTTTTGGAAATCAGCACTTCCTTTTTTCAGTTCATTGAGTTTTTTTAATTCCTGCTCATACCATAAATCAATCTGCTTGAATTCATCGTTAGTTCCGATAGAATTCCACTCACGTTCGATGCTTTCAGCACTTTCCTGATTCAGTTTTCCCAGCTTCTTTGTGTAGATCTCATAAAGACGTTGTTTGTCTCTGAGATAGTCTGCATTCGCTTTTTTCGAATCTTCGAGTGTTTTCTGTTCTTTCTTATACCAGCTCTCAATCTGTTCATACTGGCTTTTCGTGGTATCAGTCCATTCACGTTCGATGCTTTCTGAAAGCTGCTTTGCTTCTTTAACTGAATCTTTCCAGGCTTTTGAAGAAACACTTTCACTATTGGGTGCAATGGGTTTTTCCTGCTTTGGAAATAAGCCGGTAAACCTGTTCTTAACATCAGTGGCCTGATTTTTTACATAATCAAATGTTTCTCTGAAATTCTCATACCATGTTTTTTTATTGGCTGCTGCATCAATTGCATTTATTGCATCAAGAGCTATTTCTTTAGTCTCCTTAATGCTTTTCTGAACGCTTATAAGAGCTTCATTTACCTTGCCGGACATGTTTGTAAAAATGCCTCTGGAAAAACTATCCAGAGATATTTCAGCCAGCATATCAAGAATCCACTTAAACATTCTGAGAAAAAGACTTTTTATGTTCTGCGCCAAGCCAGTAAAAACAGCTCCAACAAGAGTTTTAAAATTTTCTGCATCAGCATTTGCCCACTTGAAAAAGTCTTTAGTCGCTTCAGCAAGCTTTTTCAAAGTGTATGCAAGAATAGCAATTGAAGCTCCCAATGCTGCTAATTTTGCAAGAGGAATAAGAGCAAGTCCGAGAGAAATTGTTAAAGAATGAACTGCAGGAATCAAGGCCCCTGTAATCGCACCTGCCGTTGCAATTACGCCTAATCTCATCGGCTGGCCCATCATATTCCACATTGCAGCAGTCAGCCCTGATTTTTCTACTTCTACACGTAATTCCTGTATCCCATCACGGATTTTTTGCATAGCAGCCTTGATATCGAAGTATTTAATAATCTGGCTGCCGATATTACGCATGATGTTTTCAGTTTCATCACGAACGGTTGACCACATTCCGAGAATCTCTTCGGATTGTATTTTCATCATGCCGCCGAAGCGTTCGTTGATTCCCTCAATAAAAGCTTTTATCGCCGTTCCGGAATCAATTGAACGGGCTTCAACCATTTCAATAGCTTCCGGAATAGAAACCCGTAATTTCTGTGCCAGGATTTCAAAAGCCGGAATGCCGTTTTCAGCAAGTTGCTTGATTTCCTGAGTTTGTAACATTCCCTTTGAACGAATATCACCAAAGGCTTTTATAAGCCGCCCAATTCCGTCGGCCTGTAATCCAAGTCCGGAAGCAGCGTCTCCAAGGGTTGTCAAAACAGATTTTGTTTCACTTGCCTGAAATCCAAGTGCAAGAAGGCGTTTTGTATATTCTGTCAGCTCCGTGAATGTAAATGGGGTATTTGCAGCGAAATCCTGAAGCTCTCTGAGCTTTGCATCCGCTGCATCAGCACTTCCAAGCAGTCGCTCAAATGATTTTGTCTGTGTCTGAAGATCAGCAGCAAGTGTTACTGATGCAACTCCTACAGTCGCAATTGCACCAGCCAAAGCTGTCATACTTACAGCAAGAATCTGAGATGTCTGAACTGCAGCAGAGCCGAATGTCCTTTTCAGATCCCGCTGTGCACCCTCAAGATTCTTCCGGAATTCCTGGGTGTTCAAACCAAGCTGGACATAAAAACTGCCTATTGGTTTACCTTTTGCCATTTATAAACCTTTCAAACTTTGCTTTGAGTTCTTCATGATCCCGTTTAAGTTCTTCTCCGGTTTTCTTTTGCTTATCAGGCTCTTCACCCAGAAGCTGAGATACTGATATTATATTTTTGAAATTTCCTGTTGCATTCATCAGATTTGCTACGGCCCAGGCCAGGTTATGTCTGTCTGCTTTTCGGGCTTCTGCATATCCTCTGAGCTTTGATTTAATCTGGCCTGGTGTATATTTCATAAGCTCCCATGGATTCAGGCCGAGTTGTCCATACGCTGAAGGTTCTATCAGCCTGATCCATTCCCGAACGGTGCTTACTCTGTCTGAGGGTTTGTCGAAGTGTTTGCGGATGAATCAACGCCCTCGAAAAGCTCAGATTCTTTTACTGCTTCTCCAATTGCCCTGGAAAGACCAACTAAACTCATTCCAGCCATTCCCTTACAAGCTTCACGCATTGACAATTTTTCATTTTCATAAAGCATTCCGGCCCAGAGAAGAATTTTCAAAGTCTGAAATACTTTCGCAGTATCCGTTTTACCGACATTATCAAGCTCTGTAACCAGCATCATTACACTGCGTCCGGAAACCTCTTCGATCATTGAAAGTGCATAGAGGTCATATACAAGTTTTAACTTTTTTGGCATGGTGTTCTCCTCAGATTATTAAACAACTGCTAAAGCCGATGATCCTTTAAGTGACAGACTGGCTGTTGAAACATCATCCTGCGGACCATTGAATTTATAGCTTGATACCATTGCGTTACCACTGAATGTCCCACCGGAACCAAGCGTAAAAACTACTGCAATCAAAGTTCCGTTCAGAAAAGCTGACAATATAGCTGTTTTTGCCGCATCATTTTCTAAAGTGACCGAATCACAACTTATCTGCCATGCTTTTTTTCCTGGTAATACCTGTTCCCAATCTCCGGTATCTTTGTCAGATACATCTATTTCCTTTGCTGAAAGTTCCAGACTTGCATCTTTCTGAGACCCAATAACGCTGCCGCCAGCAGATACAAGCACATCAACGCCCATTACCTTTGACATATCAATCCTCCTGATAAACTTTGAACGTAAGCCTTACAAGACCATGACGAACAGTTCCGTCATACTCGCGGGAAAAACTGGTTTCCTTTTTTATTAAAGCAATCTGATAAGCAGAGTTTGAAAGGTTGACAGTGCTGAAAAGAGAGATGATTTTCTGTACAATCATCTTGCATTCACGAAACCCCTTAGCTTTGCTCCAGACATGAATATCTTCAGTTATTTCATCCCCGCAGCAGTTTTTTGAATCATCATCTGCAATATCACTGTCACCAATTGATATATATGGCTCTGGTGCTTCGTCAGGAGCTTCATCATAAGCTGCTGCTATTTTCGAATCATTAAGAGCATTGAATATTTCAGTCTGCAGATTTAATAATCCTGGCACTTTGGCAGGTTTCATCTGAATGCTCCGATTCCTTTTACTCTTTTAACTGCATCTTCAAGATCTTTGCCAAAGCCGGCTTTTACTTTTTCAAGTGCCGGTGTAAAATGCTTTCTGGCTTTTGCCCGTTTGGTGCCATATTCAAGTAAATGACCGATATACCCTCTGCCACCTTTGCCTTTTTCGCCTTCTTTCTTTTTTCTGTCTGCAAAAGCCCATGCAATAACTCCTGAAGCAGAAACTCTGCTGGTGATTGAATCTCTGTATTTCCCTGTATCAACAGGTGCATTGTTTCTTGCTTCCTTGGCCACCTGTTTTACGTTATCCCTGAGAGTTTTTTTTAATTCATTGTGCATTTCTCTGCTGAACTGCCTGAATTGCTTCTGAAGCTCATTTAATCCCTTGATCGCAACTTCCATATCACACCCCCGCTTTTCTTTCAGTACAGATAAATTCAAGACGTTCTCTGCGTCCGGAAGGATCGTAAACAGCATCAATCTGGAAAATACGGTTGTCCATAACAAGCCTCATATCAGGTTTAATTCCATCTGAATAACGGGTTTCAAATCTGCTTTGTATCTCACTCTGATTCTGCATAGCCTGAAAAGTTGTGTCTGCCCGTCTGATTACTTCTCTGCCGTAAAGCTGGCAATAAATAACCCATTGCTCAGAAAAACCTCCCATTGCATCAGGAGTTTTAACAAGCTGCTGGATCTCAATAATCTTTCTGAGCAGACCTATTCTCATCAGGCAACCTTGATCACTGCAACGGTTACATCTGTTACGCCAGAATAGCTGACAGAACCTTTTCCTTCGCTGTTGAACCTTGAAGGCGGAAACGGACCAATAAATCTATTTTCCCCAGCAGTTACAACGACTGTCGGGTCATGTGTGAATCCCTGGTTACACTGAACAGGACTGTCTACTGTCACAGTGATATCGCTTCCACCACCATTTTTTACATGGATAAGAGTTTTACCGTCATTGGTGAAAGTATTTCCATCTGCATTCGCAGCCTCATAAGTTGCTTCAAGTCCGGAAAGACCTGAAGACTGAACGGTAATTTCGCTTGCTGACATTTTTTGATCTCCTTATGTGTAAGGGTGTCGCCACTGTTGCAGTAATGCCTCAGCAGCGAAAGGAACGGAATAACTTTCAGTTCCGGTTATAACTTCTTCTCTATGCTCAAACCAGTGACCAACAAGAAGAAGAATGGCCTGTTTAAAAGTTGCCGGAATATCTGAGTTACTTTCAAACCCGGCACGATAAACAATCTGAATTGGATTAACTGATAAGAGCGCCGCACCTGGCCAGCTAGCCGATGTATTAAGAACCAGTTTCGGCGGATTTCCAAAGGTATCAGCTGAAAAATCAGTAAAAGAAAAGGTGTTGTTGTCTTTATCCGTATAATTTACTGAAACAACACTGATCAGCGGACCAACTGGCAGAGATATTGAACGACCGGAAGGAAAAGAATCACATACAGCCGTTATCGTTCTGCTTACAAAAGCTCTACCGGTAACACTCTCAGCGTATTCTCTGGCTGCTGAAATGAGGCTTTGTATTAAAACATCTTCATTTGTATCCAGGACACGCAGATGCGCTTTTGCTTCTGCAAGTGTTACGGGTTCGCTTATTGGCGGTGTTGTGATCTTATATTTCAGCATTATTTTTTATCTTCAGCCTGATTTAACGCTTTCATTTCCTTTTCTGACGGTTCTTTTGCTGCACCATCTGACATAGCAGTATTTGCACATTCAGCAGAAACGTCCTTTATCTGATCCTTTTTGAAGTGCTCAACATGAATTCCCTGATGAGCAAATGCGTAATCCTTTATGAATTTTACAAACATATTTCCTCCTTACTGCTGGATTATCTTTGCACCTTTGGTATCAATGATGCACACCGTGGGAGTGGCGTTTGAATGATCGCCGATAATATCCATTGTCATTTTCAGATAAGGCATTCCACCAACATAAAGAAACTCGTGATAGCTGGCAGTTGTGATGTCTTCACTTACTGAATATATGGTTCCGGATGCATTGGGAGTTACACCTATCATGTCGCTGGAAACAACTTCTGTATAACTTCCGGTAGAAGTTGTACAATGTGTAAGATTGAAATTCATTCCGAGTGAAGAGGTATATGATCCGGCAGATACATAAATTCCGAAAAGGTGTGCCCTGTAATTTCCTCCTGAAATAGCATCAGAAGTTTGATCTGTTGTGTAAGCTCCCGGTGCAATAACAGAATCAATATCAAGCTGAGAGGCAAGATCATAACTGGCTGAAAAAGCCACCATCGGAAGAATAACCATAATAAGAGCCAGAACTATATTTTTAAATTTCATAGTTTTTCTCACTTTATTTTGTGTTAAGCCTCCCGGACAAAGCCGGGAAGCTTTGAGTTATGCAGCGTTCTGCAGAATCTTGAGTCCTTCTGAATTTCTGAGCATGAAGCCATAGCGTTTAACAAAAATGAATTCCACGTTTGGCTTTTTGCTGTATGGATCACGAACAACATAAAGCCCTGGCCTCAGAACAATGGTTGTGGCTTTTTTGAAATCGCCGTAAATAATCGAATAGGAATTTGCAGCAACAATCGGCATTCCGTGAGAGGTTGCAACCCGATCACCAAGAATCATTTCGGGCGTATCAAGATCAAGCCGGGGCTGCCAGATGTAAGCTCCATTAGCATCCTTGAACTTTCTTACAGCACCTTTTGTTTTCCGGTTCATCAGCCAGGTTGCGTTTTTCTGAAATTTTTCCTTGAGTGCTGACTGAACATCAATCAGATCATCTGCAGGACTGACCGAAGCTGTTGGAGTTTTGAAACCGCCACTTACTCCAGTTTTCAGATACTGGATAGAACCGAATGCCCTTGTTCCGTCAACATCTGTTGATTTGTCATAAAGAAGAAGTCCTTTCGTTGCACCACTTGCACCCGTCCCCTGCAACAATTCAAGCTCAAACGATTCTTCAAGTTCCTCAAAAACATCTTCTTTTACAAATGCTTCAGCATCAAAGAAAATGTCTTCAATCGCTTCCTGTGAAAGCAAAGGTTTAGCTTCCTTTTTTCCCCATACTGGAGTAATTTTCACAAGTTTACTTGTACTTGTGTTTTCAATTATCTCCATTTCAGATGTGTTTACAACATTTGTGCCCTTTACATTGAAAAGTTTCTGATAACCCTTCCCAGCTGTCTTTACCAGACACAGATTCATCATTGCGCCTGAATCTTCAAACAATGATTCGACCTGTCTGTCAAGTTCATCCGGAACTGCCAGACCGCCGTCTGTGTCCGAATCAGTTCTGACAGTATTTCTGATCGCCTTTAACTGAGTTGCATCACCGTTTGTCAGAAAAAGCTTAAATGCTTTTTTGTGTTCATCAGTGACTTTTCCCTCAGCAAATCCCGGCCTGTTGTTTTTTGCGACATGCTTTTCAAGATTCTGAATTGTCTCTTCAGCCTTGTCGAGAGCTGCATTCATTCTTTCAAGCTTTTGCTCTATTTCACCAACTCCGGCCTGGCCTTTTTCGAGTTTCTCGACACGCTCATCATTCGCTTTCTTGAATTCATGGAAGATCTTCCCCTGATTTTCAAGTTCAGCAAGAACTTTTTCTACTGACATGAATTTCTCCTTCTTTGAATATATTTTTGCGGTATTCCAGAGCGGCTGTCAGCTTCTCGCTGTTCTCAATATCAGCTTCCCGCTGATTTTCAAGAGCGCCGAAGCCGGATGAAGCCACCGCTTTAGCTTCTGACCGGCTGAAACCTGCACAGTGCAGGATTTTTTCAAGATCTCTGATAGTTTTGGGTTTATTGGCTTTTGCAGCAATCTTCAATTCACCTGGCACATTGTTAAAAACTGAAAAATCAAAGTTTTCCAGACCTGATAAATTGTTTTTTGCGGAAACATTCATTATTTCATCAGTCAGACCAAGCTTTTTTGCTTCTTCTGCTGAATACCAGGTTTCTGTATTCATAGCCTGAATTATTTCGTCAGTGTTTGTACCAGTCTTTCTTGAATAAATATTTGCTATTTCATCACGTATTTTGTCCAGAACATCAGCAGTATGACGAAAATCTTTTGATTCACCGGCCATCATTGTCCATGGATTATGAATCATCAGAAAAGATCCTTCGGACATGATAATTTTGTCTGCTGACATAGCAATTACTGAGGCAATTGAAGCGGCCAGTCCATCAATGATTATTGTCGTATTGCCATGACTTTTGATTGCATTCATTACAGCAATACCATCAAAAACGTCTCCTCCCGGGCTGTTCAGATGAATCGTTAAATCTCCGGATACAGCATTTATTTTTTCAATAATTCGCTTTGCTTCCAGATCATCGAACCAGTCACCTATTACTCCGTAAAGATAAATGGTATTACCTTCCTGCTTTATCTCCTGTTTCTGTCTTGCGAATGTTCTAAATTTGCTGTTTGGTTTCATTGCTTTTCTCCGTTTCTCCGGTAAGTGGGGTATAGATGACATCTCCGCCAGCGATTGGCTCCAGATTCTCTATTTCCCGAACTTCATTTATTGTCATAAAACCCGGAACCTGATTGCCGCCAATAGCTATTTTATGGGCTTCGTATCTGGTTTTTGTGTCTGCCCGTAAAAATTTTTCTGTCGAGTGTTCGGCGTAAAAGAGTTTTCGTTCTTTTCGTGTCAGTAAATCTCTGGCAATGCTTTGCTCAATTCTGGTAAGCCAGGGATTCGCGGTGTGTTTCAGGAAACCGAGAGATTGTTCCGTTAATCCACTTCCCCAGGAGGTAGATTTTGATACTATCCCGATCATGTGTGGCGGAACTCCGAATATTCCACAGATTTCAGTATGCTGAAGATCACGCGATTCAATAAACTGAGCATCTTCGTGAGTCATTGACATTGATTTATACTCAAGCCCGCCATGTAAGACTGCGGTATTACTGCTGTTATCACCGCCATGCTGAGAATTCCACTGGTCTTTCAGCTCTTCGACGACTTTTTTATCTAATTTTTGATCAGTGGTTAAGATCCCGCTTGGTCTTGCATTGTTTTTGAAGAATTTTGCCTCATAATCTCTCGAAGCTATTGCAAGTCCTATTGTTTCCCTCATATATCCGATAGGTGATACAGGATCTTTTCCATTGATTGTCAGCCCTGATACCGAAAAAATATACTCCGGTGAAACTGTCAGAGTCCTGTTATCAAGCAATGTCAGCGTAAATTCACGGGTTCCGTCATGGAGCCAGTTTTCACTTATGGAATCGTTGCATATTGGAATCAGCTCTATTACTTTAGAGCCAACCATATTTTTATATGCATATCCCCGACCACGCAAAATTGCGCAGGCCGCCATAAATTGCCAGAATTCGATTGCTGTCTGAAAGTCATTCGGAGTATGAAACAGATCATAAACAGGGTGTTCTATTGCCAACTCACGCCCGGTCTTTGTTCTTCTGTAAAGATATAGGGGAAGCTGAGCTGTTGTTTCAGAAATCAGTTTCACGCATGAATAAACTGTAGCCTGCTGCAATGCTGTTTTTGCAGTTACTGAAATGCCGGATTTTGAAACTGATCCAATTCCAAGAGAATCCATCAATTCATCAATGCTCATCGGATCAGACATTTCGTTTTTGAAAAAACTCTTTATCCAGCTTATGAATCCCATTTTCACTCCAATAAAAAAAGACTGTGCAGAGGTGACGGCTCCGCACAGCCTTTTTTAGCCGGATGATCAGTCCAACTAATTTCCTATATTCATTAAAACAAAATAATTCATTTTTTTAAAGGGTTTAAGGCATGTCCATAGGAATATTCCTATGGACTTTCTTCACTTGAAAATTTATGACCACAATTAATGCATGCATGATATCGTGTTTTTTTTCCTGTCCTTAGTATTTTGACACCCGTTTCAGCTCTGTTCCATTCGCCGCACAGCGTGCATCTTGCCCCTGAGCCAGGAACAAAATCTGCTACAAGCCTGAGCAGTCTGACAATCTGTATTGCTGATTCTATTTTCAGATAATTCATAGTTGCTCCTTACATAAAGAAAATTCCGGGAGTCTGCTCAGGTGCGCCCCGCAGACGTAAGACCGCATTCATAGCAGTAATCATAGCTACAACACCGTCAATCTTTTTTTCTCTACTGATTTTGTTTGGAAAAATGTTTTCTTTCTTGTCGTAATGTGCAACTACGTTGGAAAACATCCATGTCAGAACAGGGCAGCCGTCATAATGGAAATAACCTGTATATATTGCTGCTTCCAGTAATTTCATTGGTTCACTGAAGTTTTGTGCGTTTGGAGAAATCTCAATCATATTAAAACCCTGAGCAGACAAGTTCGAAGCAAATTGTGTTGCATTCCATGGATCATAAGTAATTCCATCAACCTGAAATTGCTTACAGAAGCTTTTCACGTCTTCTTCGATCAGACCGAAATCTATTACTTCGCCTGGTGTTACTTCCAGACGTTCTTCCAACTCCCATGTTTGATAATGCTGATTTTCCGGCTTGTCAACGGTTGCACGCGGACTATAATATTTGCCGAAAGCCCAGTATTCTTTGTCGTCGTAAAAAAGAAACAATACTGCAGCAAGGTCAATTTTGCTTGCCAGGTCAAGACCGATTACACATCTTTTATCTTTCATGGATTCGACAACTAATGATACGTCTTTGCATTTAGAAAGCTTTAGCATGTCCATCCACGCGGTATCTACCGAAAGCCACTGATTTAAATGTTTACAGCGGATAATGTTGCGGTGAGCTGCTACCTGCATTGCATCCTGATATTGCTGTAATAGAAAATCTGTATTGATCGAGACTTCATAATTGGGATTCGCTTTTTTCCAGACTTCGAAATCTGTCCAGTCGTCATCTTTATCAATGCTGTAAATGATTCCGAAATTCCGGTCATTCTCTATTACATTCTGAAGGATCTTTTCAATATGGTCGTGGAGGACTTTGCACGGTCCGGCAGTGTTACTTCCTGCGGTTGTAATAACAAGCATCATCGGTTGAGAACGTGCGCCCATGCCGGTATTCATTGTATCGAAAAGATCAGATGTTTTGTGTTCGTGGTATTCGTCAACAATCGCAAGATGTGGACTTGAACCATCACCAGGGGTTCCGATTACCGGTTCGAATCTGCTCGCTGATTCAAAGTGAAACATTGATTTTGCAAACGTTTCAACTCCAAAAAACGATTTTATATCAGGACTTCTTTCTATCATTAGCTTTGCCGGTCTGAAAACTTCCCATGCTTGCTTTTCTGTTGTAGCACCACTATAAATTTCTGCGCCACCTTCACCATCAGCCAGAAACATAAAATTCCCAGCACCCGCAGCAAGAACCGATTTACCGTTTTTCCTGGGAACTTCGACGTATATGAGCCTGAAACGTCTGAATCCATCTTTTTTCTGGACCCAACCCCAACCGCTGCAGAAAATGAAACATTGCCACGGTTCCAACCTGATAAATTCCCCGGCCCATTTTCCTTTTACATGAACCTGTAATTCAGTTAACTCACAAATTCTTTCTGCCTTTTCCCGATCAAATCGAAAAGGATATTTTTTATCATTCTCTCTGGCCAGATTATTCAGGTGTCTCTGACATGCAAGCTTAACCCACAGACAAGCAGGAATTTTGCCGGAAAGAATATCGCGACAATATTGATGAGCCTTATTTACGTGGGGATATCGTTCAGTCATTATTTTTTAAATTTAGCCAGAGGACTTTCAGGCTTGCGTTTATTTGCAGTTACACTTGCTCTGCTTGCTGGTGTCATCCCGAACTGACAAAGAAATTGATGCATCTGAGTCATTGCCTTGTTTGCAATTCCAACGTATGGAGATTGGATAACATTTCCATTGCTTGTTGTGTCTGTCATACCTTTTTTTGTAATTTCCTCTTCTGCCTCCCGCCAACGTTTATAACTCTGACAATATGCCGCCAGCTCCATTGTATCAAGTTCAGATAGCAACCCAAGTTTTTCCAGAATGGGAGAAATACGTTGCCATTCTTCAATGGCATAGCCTTCCAGGAAATCAGGAGGACCAGGAATTTTTATTTCCGGAGAGGGTTCATTTTCTGAAATATTTGTTCTTCCTGGATTTCCCTGAGCTATTTTCAGATTTGTAGGTTTTTTATGTCTTGCCATTATTTATTTTGACCCCCTGTTGGAATTTCTCGCAAATAAAAATGGAGTTCAGGGGCTCGGTCTTGAAAAAAGGCTCCAAACATTCGACCCCGCCCCCAGAGCCACCTTCAGCAATATCGGCTCTGCGAGCCACTTTCACGGCCTGCTGCTGGTTTTTCAGCAACAGCGTGAACGCGCCCATGACAAGCCCAACACAACGACATGAGGTTGTCATAACTAAGCCTGGAGCCGCCCTCTCGAATGCTTACGATATGATGCACCATGTCAGCAGCCTTGATTATTCCTTTGTCATGACATAATTTGCATAGAGGATACTGTGACAAATAAGCATTTCTGACGTTATCCCACGACTTATCATAGCCTCTTTGATTTGCTGTTCCCCGATATCTGTCATGCCGTGCCTGTGGTTCGTGTTCTTTACACCAGTTGCTTTCAGTCACGATATGACTGCAACCGGGTTGTTTACAATAACGTTGACGCTGCCTGTGTTTATCACACATCCCTGATATCACAAGCACAGGACAACCCGGATAATTACAGAATCTGAGAGCTTTGTTAGGCATTGTTAAATTAAAACAACAAAACCAGCCTCTTGTTCGACGGGCTGTTTATCGTTTGTAATCATTTGTTCAGGCTCCTTTTGAAATAGGTGCCTGATTATCTGTCTGGTCGAAATGATTATAGCACAAATTTAAATTTCAAACAATAATCAAACTTATTGACATTTTGATACTATATGTGATACTATAAATATATGAGCAAACGAGAAAAATTAATCGAAAAAATGAAGAATAATCAGCTTGATTGGTCTATTAACGACATCAAAGCACTTGCCGATTTTCACGGTGTTGAATATAGACAAAATGGAACCAGTCATGTGATTTTTATCAGAAAAGACGGAAAAACATTGCCTATTCCATCCCATAGGCCAATTAAGCCAATTTACATTAAGAAATTAATAGAATTTTTGGAGGTGTGATATGAATTATCCTTTTGAGATTAAGCCCCTTTCCATTGAAGATGGTGGCGGTTTTCTGATTACTTTCCCTGACTTCTCCGATTGTTTTTCAGATGGAGAAACGATAGAAGACGCAATCAAAAACGGTGAGGATGCTCTTCAAGCTACTATTAAAACTTTGAAAGAATTCAATTTTCCTATTCCTCAGCCTAGCTCCGGTGGATTTTCAGGAAAGTTCGTCCAACGATTACCACGCACTCTTCATCAGAAACTTGCAATTAAAGCAAAAAGTGAAGGAGTGAGCTTGAATGCTCTCGTTACAGCTCTTCTGGCAGAAAGCATTGGAAAACTTGAGAAGAAAACAGCCTGAAACAATTACGCCAAAAATGAAGAAGCCCCGTCTTGCAAATCCAGAAGACGGGGTTTAACTTTTGGGGGGGTTATTTCAAGAGAGCGTCTTTTTCAATTCGTATTTTAACAACCTCTCTTGATACGAGAAATCTTTGTGAAAGCTCTTCCGAAATCAAATAAACAACCACATCATTCTCATAATTCGAGGCAATATTTCTTTTCAATTCTTCTTGAAAATATAACAATAATGGTTCTGGCGGAACTAATATCAAACCAGCCAAGTTATTGGCCTGCATTTCCATTAAATCATGCTCTCTCTTCGGAATGATCTTCCTGCTTTTCTTCCATTCCTGAATATCGTTACAGTCAATGTTTTTAAAGATTTCTTTATGAAGAATAACATGTGCAAGTTCGTGTGCAAGACTAAAACGATATCTATTCTCGCGATTTTCATAGGTAAACTGATCAATTGAAATAGTTGTCATATCGCTTGAAAGAAATGCTTCTGCTTCTATTACTTTCTGTAAACCTGGAATTGGAACAATGTCTATTCCGAATTTCGATTCAATTATCTCTTCTATTGGAGTTGGAACAATATTTTTTAGACAATGTTCTTCTCTGAAACATTGTGATATTTCCCTAAGTTTTTGATAATTCAAAAAAGGTGCTTTTATTTCTTCCATACTTATGAACGCCTGACCAATTCTATTAATTCATCAAGTTTATCTGAATCTACTTGTTGTCCTCGTAATGTTCTGAAAAGAATCGGCAATTTACTTACCACTTGCTCATTGCTCATGACTGCGGAAGGAATTTGCCCGGCAGAAATGGAAGCCAAATCAAATAGTTCATACCATTCATTAGATCCTTCTGTTAACCCAAGAGCCTTTGCATACTTCTCAAGCTTATCTCCATGTGGCAGATTTAATAAACCCCTTTCCATTTTGCTCCAGTTACCAGCATCGATACCGTTCGTCAGACAAAAACTTCTTAATGTATGACCAGTTTTCAACCTTAATTCCTTGAGATATTCACCTGTTTTTTTTTCAATCATAACGCTCCTCCATGCCATTTGATAGTTTATTATCGTCGTTGTAATAATTATACAACAGTTTCAAATTTCTGTATACTGATTTTCCAGAAGGCGGGGTTTTGCTTTTCCGGAATAGTTACGAAGTTCTGACGAAGTTGAAACAAAAAGTTACGAAACCTTCCGAAGTTTGATTTTTTTTTGAAAGTTTGTGACTTGAAAAAAAACTGATTGAATGCTGATCTTCGATAATCCTTCCAATCTTCCGAAAACATTCCTATACTCTTCTTTTTATATGAGTTTTTTTATTTTGTTTTTATTTTTTTTAAATTTTTTTTAAGTTTTTAAGAAAAAATCGGAAGATCGGAAGGATTATGTTAAAAGTGGCTATAAGAAAATAAAAAAACCTTCCGAAGTCTATTTTTACTTTCGGAAGGCTTCGGAAGAATAGCTTAAATACAAAGCTGAACTTCGGAAGAACTATTCTTATTCATTGTTTCACCACCTTAAATCCTCGAATGGCTTTTCCGGCATCCCAGCCCTTATGCTCTTCAATAATCATTCCAGAGTGAGTGCAGTAGTATTTCAGCCATGTTGTAAACTTATTGTTTGAAAATCGATCTCTTGAAATACGCTCATGGCTCTTTTCAAAATCCTCAGAATATTCAAGAAAGCTTTCCATAAGTTCATCTCTGCTATACCAGTGCATTTTATCATCGTTGATCTGGCCGCTGATCTTGAAGAACGATTCAGCCCATTCATAAAATTCAATGTGCGTCCTCTGGACAATTTTTCTCTGAACCAGATTAATCGGGTCTGCGGTTATTAAACTTTTTTCAAGATAGAGTTGAACACAATCCAACATGAAATTGTCAAATCTCGCCCATTCTGCTTCATCCCATTCATCAAAAAACAGTCTTCCAAATTCATCTTTCGGTGTATGATCTTTGGAAAAATAAGGTGCTATTTCATATTCTGCTTTTCTTCCATCCGCAGAACCACCCTCAGCCATTATCATATAATTTGTTGTAACACAGAATTTCGGAGCATCTTCAAACGGGATACAAAATTTCTTTTCGTATTTTCCGACAACTTCAACGTCACCTGTTATTGCGTGAAACAATGCTTCAAAATCAAAGTCACGTTTTACATCATCAAAACAAACAAGTTCTGTTGCCCTGGTAATGTTTTCAAGAGCAAAATTTTCATCTGCCTTAAACCTTTTACCATCAATGTTCAAAAGGTTCCGGAATTTACTTATTGATAAAGCAACCAGGGATTTACCGGAACGTCCTTCACAGGTATCAGAAATCTTTTCGTCAACAAGAATAACAGCTTTTGCATTCCCAGAATCTTTGTATCTATGAAGCAAATAGCCAATTGCCGTCTTAAGTGCTGTGATTCTTTTGTTATCATTATTACAGATTAGACAGATGAAACGATAAAAATCTCCGGTTATGTCATCTGCTTCAATGAATTTTCTATTCCGGATCCACTTCTTCCAAACGTATTTATTCTCAATATTCCCATATTCAAAAAAGCTTCTTCCTGTTGATTTTACTTCGACTACACCGTTTTCAAAATAGAAATAGGAATTTTGCCGCGTATCTCGATGAAAAATAAATTCATGGGGAACAAGTTTTTTTAATTGAGAATCGGAAATGAATTTGAAATTAGGTGCAGCAAAGGCCTCGGCAAGCTGCTTTCTTGTAAAGTTCTCCGTCAGTTGTTCCGGTAATTTTGATATTTGTCCGAAAGCAAGGTCGTAAGCTTCCTCAGATGAAGCATCATCGACAACATTTTTTTGAACTCGTAATAATGTAGAACCGTGCGCTCCGTCGAAATATGAACGTGCAAAACCAGAATCAGCAAGAAAATTCAGCAGCTCAAGAGGATCGATAGCTAGAACTTTTTTGCTACCGACTGAGCGTTCATAATAGAAAGCTCGTTCTATATTATTTGCCTGGCTCTGATGATATTCGGAACGTTTTTTCTCTATATCTTTCAGAAGGTCTTTCGATTTAACCTTAAAACTCTTTGCCATCGTTTCTATCAGCGCCTTATATTGGCTTTCAGCAACATCAATCTCTTTTGTCATCGCAAAAGCTCTGATTATTTCAGCCAGATACTCAGGTTTAAGTTTCGAAACAAAGGTGTCTTGCAGCTTCAAATTTTCAAGAGCTTTTCCAGGATCATCGACAGAAGTTAAGTAATCGTCAATACCTTTTCCAATGTTCCATTCAACGATATAAACGATAGCTCCCTTGCAGAAAAGCTTAACACATAGCTCTAATAAGGCAAACCGGACCTGCTTGTTAGTGCGCCAGTCATTATCGAATGCAATATAAGCGTTTCTTCCATTCCAGTTAAAACCTTGAATTTCAGTCCAAAGACTTTTGTCGGCAGTAAAGTCAGAATCTTTTCCAGCACGAAAACCAAAAACGCCACCTAAACCAATTGCTTTTTGATTATGCTGAATCAGCTTGAGGGTTTTCTTTTCGCCTTCAGTTATCCAGACAGGAACGTTAGTTTTTTTCGAAACATTAAACACTTCAGGTAAAATATATGGCAATGCCGGTTTACCAATAGGCCTGAGATATTTTTTTTCGTTATCCAAACCTGGAATAGGTTTGAAAACCGAAAAAATAGGTTTTTCAAAACCATAATCATGGCTTGGATAAGGAAATTCAAGAAGCTCATTCCCTTGAAGAAGCTCATTCCCATCAATCTTGGCAAAACCCAGTTTATTAACAAGGTCTTGCCTGTTTCCGTCGAACAAATGAATGTTGGCTTTTTTAAGAATTTCCGGAGACAAACCAGATTTCTTGACATCATCAATTGCTAAATCACACATTCTGCTTGGATGTCTATTTTTGATTAGAAAAGAGTAGCTTAAATCAACTTCTGGAAAACTATTCTGTGTATTCATGGTTTGCCTCTGGAAGATTTATTAAAAATAATAATTTTGCCGATAGAACCTCAAAAAAGCGAGGTTATAAAATGAATATTCCGTCAGTTGTTCACCCCAAAGTTTTTGAAATTGCCGGAATGTATTTTCAAATTGTTTCTTATAGTGCCATTTCAGATACTGATGCTCAAAATTTGGCAATGGCTTTTTATAGAACGCATAAATTCAAAAAGTCTGCCAGGGGTAAGACTTTCAAGGTCATGACAACTGTTGATAAAGATCGTTAAGCAATTTTGAAAGCAGAGGAATTTTTTTTACCGAAATTTTGAAGCGCTTGCTGTTCTTGTTGTCTATGATCCATATCTTTTTTGGTTTTCTTTTCGTTGAATGGCAGAAAGAAAAACGGAGAAAAGTTGTTTTATTCAATTGGATAATTGGCTTCAAAATAGCTGTGTTCATTGTGTATGACCTCTATTTGTTTTGAGTTTTTTGATATCGTTTTCGATTGATTCAACCAGCATGCGGCCGATGGTCATGAAATACTCGGCGTTGATATTGGCGTTTCTGGTTTCGCGAGAACACAAGCCGATGAAGGATTCGATCTTCTGAAGGATGTCATCAAGTTTTTCGTTGTAATCATGTTTATTCATCAGCTCCCCGTGAAGTTCTACGGCCTTAAAGCCCATTTCTGATATTGTTGCGTGCATTTGTGTTCCTCCACATAATTAAAATCACAACACAATCACAATACAATCATTTTGATTGTATTGTAAAGATTGTATTTTAACTTTATTATGATTGTATGAAGAAACATATTTTATTTCAGCTTAGATTTGATCCCGAATTTCACCAGACGCTGGTTGAGATTGCCGAGAAAGAGAAACGTTCTCTTCATTCTCAGTTGATGGTTTTTCTTGAATCTGCGGTTGAGCAGCATAAAGCAAAAACATTACATGAGCATGCAAAGAACGACAATTCGCCTCGGCATCCTTCTTGAGTTGTTTATGGAAATCAGAAGGTAGTCTCAAAGCAATCTGAGTGGTTTTTACTTTTTTATAGTCATCAGTTTTTTTCATCATAACCCTCCACGCCCCCAGGTTCGGGGGCTTTGATTTAATAAATTAATAAAGGGCTCCCCGGAGTTGCAGCCCCGGGAAGCTGAAAAACTCATCACGGAGGTAGCCGCAATGAGCGGATATTTCGGTATTATTGAAAAAGCTTTGCAATTTATTCGTGAAAAAACCGGAGAATACAATATGGCCTTTATGTTGCCCATTAGCATTTTCTATTTTTTCCCGCTCTGGTGTATCACAGGAAGTTTTGTTAATGGCCTGATCTGTTCTATTGGAGTTTTTTTTATCGGTTTTCCAATAATCGAATACAGAGAACAAAAGAAAATCAGAGACGAAAGAACGCGAAAAGAAGAAGCTGAAAAAGAAGAAGCAAAAAGAAAAGTTGAAGAAGAAAAAACAAAGCAACAAGACGAAGAAACTTTTGAAATACGTAAATCCATGGAGTGGTTCAAAACACTTGAAATCAATTACAACACACATATTAACGCGTTCTTCAATAAAGGACAAAGAAGTAATCGACCGACAAAATTTCTTGAAAAAAATGGATTTACTTTCGAGGTCTTCTTCTTGGAATATTTCGAAAAGCCCTTCAAACTGTCCCTTCCGTTCTGTTCGAAGTGTAAAGGGCAACTCGTTTTTGATGAAGGGAAAAACTGCATCTGCGGTAAGAAGTGTGGGTTTGAGAAAACCACAAATCAAACCATTTCCGAGATCATGAGAGACGCTGCTATTCAATTTGATATTCCTTTGTATCCCAATTAATCAAACACATAAAATTCCGAATGCGCCAAGTCCATTTGAGGAACCATGGAACAACAAAGTAAGCTTATAGTTTTTGCCCCCAATTCAGGAGCAAGTTATATTTTTTACGTCTTCCATACTTCTGGCCAGAATATATAAACCGCCATGGCCCTCGATCATTCGTTTGAATCGTTCCTGCTGTTTGGTCAGCTTCCCCCTGGGAGCTTTAACTTCTATTGCAAGAAATCTTCCGTGAGGTTTTATTATTCCGAGGATGTCAGCAGAACCTTGAAGGCCAAATTTGATGAGGTGCCCGCGCTGGTCGTAGAGGGCCCCGCTGTTGTTTCTCCAAATTCTTATACCAGGCTTGTTTCCAAGTTCAAGTAAAATCCTTTGCTGGAGTTCGTGTTCAGACATTTGGCACACCGGAAATAACAATACCTTCCCCGTATAATTCACCTTCTTCGAATATTTCAAATTTTTCGTGAGGAATATCAGTTGTAAATTTCCACGGCATACCAGACATTGATACTTTTTTTGCAGTTTTTTGAATTTCGAGAAAATAAGGACAATCTTCGTTGTCACATTTATTTTTAAGCAACTTCATGTTGTCATCAAAATAAACTTCTGCGCCAGAATAATAACCCGCTCCAAATTCCTCAGAAATAAAGCCTTCAAGCTCCAGCAAATCATCAGAAGCACCGCAAAAAATAATAACCTTGTCGTTTTTTGCCTCTTCGATTTCTTCTTTTGAAAGAATAGAATATGATTTCCCATATTCACGCCCATTCAATTTGTCAGCCCATTTTTTCAATATTTCTTGATTCATTTTATTTACCCATACCTTTCTTAGTTATGCAGCTTCTTCAAGCTCAGAGTCTTGTTCTAATTGTGCTTTTGCAGCTTTCTGTTCAGATTCATCCGGCCATCGTTGGAATCTGACCTTGAATAAAATTCCCGCTCTGGAATCTTTGTAGCCCTTTTCCCTGCATTCACGGAGTTTTTTCAGATAGTATTCAACCGGATCAATTTCCCGGCCAAGAGGACGGATAAAGTTTTTACATTCAGAACAATATAGACAGTATCCATAAACTGGGTGAGGTTCTTTAATTGTCGTAAAGCTTCCACATTCGCAAACAGTTTTTGTCAGTTCCTGAAGTGTTCCGTCTTTATTAATAATTGTCTTTGGTGGTGAACCAAGCTTCACAGCACAATTTGGACACTCGCGCATCGATGCAGGAAGAATCGCATAACATTTCGAACACGTTCTGAGAGCTGGTGCATCGTCTTTTTTCTCGCGGGTTTTCGTTTCTCCAACTGATAAATCAACACTCAGCGGATCTGTGGCAAGCCCATGCCTTCGAACATTTCCGGCATGATCAATTATGAAGGCACAATTCTTTGATGAACATGGCCTTAAAACTCTGCCGATCTGCTGAATATGTAATCCTAGTGATAAAGTCGGACGCGCCTGAATGCACACCTCAACTGTTGGTGAATCGTAACCCTCTGACAGAATATTCACATTCGTTAATACGGTAATCCGGCCAGCCATGTGATCAGATAGAATGTTTGCGCGGTCCCGTTTTCCGGTATCATCACTTAAATGAGCTGCTTTTATTCCTGCCTGGTTGAATGCATCTGCAATCGTCTGACTGTGCTCTTTGTTTACGGCAAATAAGATTGCTTTCTTGCCGCCTGCAATGCTTTTATAGTGGGTTATGATATCGCCGATGAGTTTCGGTTTTCCAAGGCGTTCGGCCAGTTCACCGGTATCAAAGTCACCGGCTTTTCTTTTAATTCCGGCAAGGTCCGGCATTGATGGAGCCCAATACCTTGCCGGTGCAAGATAGCCATTCTGAGTAAGTTCAGAAACAGAAGAAGCAAGAACCCAATCCTGAAATATTTCACCAAGGCCCTTACCGTCTGCTCTGAATGGAGTTGCTGTTAAACCAAGAATCTGTGCATCAGGAGCAGAGTCGATGAATTTCTTGTAAGTGGCGGCGGCGGCGTGATGACAATTATGAACCAAAATATCATTAGCAAAATAGTTGTTGTTTCCCTCTACTTCTAAATTGTAGACAAAACCGTCTTGATGCAAAGAGCCGGATCTAATATCACTTGCTGATTGGAAAATCTCAACACCTTCCACCCTAATGAATTCAAAAAGTCTGTTTTCTTTTTGTCCTGTTTTTGCCTTTCTAAGCTGCAATGACTCGCACCATCTATTTCTATTGCAATTTTCAAGTTCTGATTTCCAATATCCACCTTGTAGCATGTTGGAAAACCTGTCCCACGCTTCATTTTTGTTGGTATTGCAAGTTCCGTTTTCCAATCCAGAATATCTATTAATATGCGTTGTGCCTCTGGAAGCTCTTTTCCATTTCCACCCCGTATAGGAGGTTGCCAGTTCATTTCTCGAAGTGTCGCTGAAACCTTTTCTCTTGTTTCTGCATCCCACATCGGATTCTTTTTTTTCATTCGATTTGAAGCATATTTCTTGTTTGTATTTGCCATTGTAGTTGAACTTAAAACCTTTTGACACGCAGGAGAACAAATACAATAACCTCTCCTGATTTGTGCGCTTTGTTTGGAACGATTTGTCACTTCTTTTTCTTTTCCACAAATCAAACATGGCAGAGTTTGCATTATTAGCCTCCAAATTGAGTTTTAAAATATAATCTTTTGAGGAAAGATCAGTGGCTGGTTTGTAGCCATCTATTGTAAAAAAAGGATGATTTGATGTTGAAATTATTGCTTTTCCGTTTGAAAGCTTAACTTTAACCAATGAATTACTTATTTTTTTGAAAACATGTGTTACTCTTTTGAATTCAATCGATTTCAAATTGTGATTATAGGAACGAACGTAATCTCCGATGCAAATGTTTTCGATTGGCTTACCATCAACAAAAGTTCCGGCTGGAAAACATTCATCGATTACGATCATATCCGGGGCAAATGGCATTTCTCTTCTGGCCAGAGTCTGGATCGATGCAATTTGAATCGGCGCTGTTGTGTCAGGCTCATAACCTGCCATAACAATTCCATAAGGCAACCCAAGAGCATCGATCTTTTTGGCGCACTGGTCGATCAATTCTTTTCGATGCGCCAGGAAGAGGACGAATTTCCCCTTATGAAGCGCAGTCTTGATTGCTGATCCGGCCATAACAGTTTTACCGGCTCCGGTAGGTGCCCAGAGAATAAGCGACCGGGCACCCTCCGAATATTTCTTTTCCAGAGCTTCCAAAGCTAATTCCTGATAAGGTCTGAGAATCATTTTCCGGATTCCTGAAATTTATTTTCTTCCTGGGCAAGTGCAGCTTTCGATTTCATTTCTGATTTTCTTTTGCGTAATTCAGCCATTTTATACATTGCGTCTTTTTCATCAGAAGCAAGAATAAGAACGCCCTCCATATTGCAGTGAGAACATTTTCCGGCTCCGGAAGGCCAGGGTTTTTCACTTCTTGTGCTTTCGGCGCAGTTTGTGCAAACAAATATTTTCACATTTGAAACTGGTGTAAGAGCGTCACTTGCAAGGTTGACCGGAATAGTGTCGCCATCAACCAAAACTTTTGTCGTTCCGGAAGTCATACCTTCACCGACGATTTCTGCAGATTTATCTTTGAGCGGACCGCCATTAATTATGACTTTGTTCCCTTCTACTTTTGTTTCAGAAAGTGGCTCAGGCTTAATCGGTTCGGAATTAGGCTGCTCAGGCTTAAGCGGCTCAGGATTCTTGGCGATTTTTTCATAGATCTTTGCAGAGTAACCCTTCACAAGGCCACAATCTTTCTTTATCTTCCGGAGAGCCTTCTTCACTTCTTCATCATCCTGCTTTGCGATGAATTCATCATAAGCGCCTGAATCTAGTTTGAAAATCTCATAAGGCTGAACACCAGTTATTTCTTCTGCAGACGCAAAGATTTTCGCTACATCGTATTCATAACTGGATGCATATTCATTGAGGTAGTATTCTTTGTCCCTGATGACAGACGGTCCGGAAGTTTTCAGAATAGTCTTCCTGGCTTCATTGAGTTCTTTTTCAATTCCATCCACAATCTTTTTCAATGAACTGATTTCTTTGTATCTCTCAATAATTACCGGAAGATTGTCAGCTACAGGTTCATACTTCCATTCACTTTCAACTACTGGTTTCTTTAAGGTTTGTTTGTAAAGGTCACATGAATCTTTGATTGTGCAATAACCGCAGTATTTATTGAGCTTTGGAGCCCACTTTTTTTCAGAAGACATTGCCTGGACAATTTTAGAAATATAATTGAACGCTCCAACAAGTGTATGTTCGTCCCAGGTCGAGTATTCATATTTTCCACCTTGTTCCAGGAAGAAGAAACCGGTCTGAATCTTTTCGAATCCCGGGAAAATCTTCCATGCTGCAAGGGCATAACAGGCAAGTTGAAGATCATCGCCTGGCTGTGAAAGTCCTGTTTTCCAGTCAACGATTCTAAGGGTCCCATCATCGAGAACATCAGCAAAGTCCATACTTCCACGTAAACCCCATTCCGAAGTCATAGGGACCTGAAAGAATTTTTTCTTTCCTGTGGGGAAATTATACGTAACAGACATTTCTTCTGGAATTCCTGATGTTTCAATTGAGAGGATAAGGTCAGGATTAATGTCTAACTTTGATGATCCGCTGAGAGCTGCAAAACAGGCTTTTGCTTTATCTTTCATTTCGTCTGACAGAGACGGTAACCCTGCGAGGCCTGCGAATTCAATGAATGATTCCATGGGATGTTTTCCGCCAAGCAAAAAACTTTCAATAGATTTATGAACTGCATCACCAAACTTTGTAGCGTCGTTATCTTCAAAGGTGCTTTCCTTCTGCGATTTCGGGCACTTGGAGTAAGATTCGAGTTTAGAAGGTGAATAGAAAGTTGTCATGCTGCAGCTCCCTGGGGAGTGGGATATTTCTCTTTCAATTTTTGCAAGATCATTGCAGTCTGATCATCAGTCCAGACTTTTGAATCAGTTCCAGCTTTGCATCCCGGAACGGCACCCACTAACATAATAAACTGTCCGGTTGTTACTCCTGATTTTGTTCTGACGAGAGCAATTTCTTTGAGCATGTCATTTTTCGTGAGTTTCGTTTCTGATGCATCTGAATTCTGATTTGCTGCCTGAGTCGTTGTTTCATTCACCACAGGTTTTTCAGTAACATTCTCTGGAACATTGTTTTTGTCTGTGTTTTCATTCTGGCCAGAAACAGTTTTTTTCTCAGTAGTTGCTTCCTGGGGATTTGATACATTCGTCAGAACATCTTTGATGGAAGGCTTTTCAACTTCATGCTCAGGGTGAAATTCTTCAAGCTCATCCGGATCTGTGGGACCAATTTCATCAATACTTCTGATTTCATTCTGCATTTGATTCCTGACCTGGTATTCAAGCAGTTCGAGTTTTATTCCGGCTTCAAGTCTGCGCTTTTCGTTTACAATGGCATTTTCAAGCATCTGAACAGGAGAGCCCTTGTAAAACAATCCAACGATCCAGATCTTTGTCGGAGATCCGTCTGGTGTCATAGCTTCTTTCTGGTAAAGTCGCATTGATAAGGGAATACCGGCAAGTTTGCCACCCGCGCAAAGACTTATGAAATCAAGCGAACTTTGAATATTAGCAATGGTGTTCCATGAAGTGGTTGAAAATTTCCAGACTCCACCGGCAATTTCAGCATCTTTCAAAATACAGAGAAGTGTTCCATGTGGTTTACAGCCTCTGGGTTCGTCTTTCTTACTGCATGGACAACAAATTTCAGTGACGGTTTTCTTGTCATAATCAATCCTTTGAGCTTTTTCGCCATCGCCACGGCATAAACATTTTCGACCCTGATACCATGCCATTTCTGTTCGAAAATTGAGTTCGTTGTCGTTATAGAGAAGCATTATTTCTAGTTCTCTGGGTTTTTCCCCTATTTTTTCCTGTAATGCCTGGTCTACTAGAAAATTTCCGTCTTGCCCTCGGTCCATGGTTTTGATCTGAAAATGATCATACTTAACCGGTGCCTGCCATTCTTTGCCCTCGGCTGTCTTTCGTTTTGTAGATTCCAGACCTCCGATTTTAATGCGGCCAATGACAGCCAGTTCACGTCTGATAAGATTTTTAATTGCCATTTATGTTTGCCTCCGTATTTTTTTTTTGATCTGAAGGTCCGTTGTCCAGACAGACAATCAGGTTCAAAAGGATGTTGGAGATTTGAACTCCATACTCTTCGTGATGCTTCCGGAAGCCTTCACGACCGCTTTATCCAGTTCTAAGCTAACATCCCATATTTGCCGGTCTTTCCCGGCTTGTCACAGCTTCTGCGCGTAATTATGTTCCCCTGCTGTTTTGAGGTTTGGAGGCTAAGGCGCTTCGCCTCAGTGGAGCTGGCCGGACTCGAACCTGCATTAACCAAGGGTGTCTACCAATTTCACCACAGCTCCAAAAAATGCGGATTGCTCCGCGAAAACGATAGAAATGACCAAAAATTATTGAATAATTTTACTGCTTACATCATTGCGCCGAGCCACGGACTCACAACGCAACATTTCGTCTGGTGGGATTTGAACCCGACATTGCTGGTTATCCGAACCAGTATGCTACCGTTACATCACAGACGAACCAAGCTTTGAAGGATCTGTTTTCCATCTCTACCTAGATTATTTTGAATGTGAAATATGAGCGTCTCTTGAATGGCTATTTCGCTCTCAAGACATTTTTTAAGTCTGTAATATGAGGTTGTTGCTGTCGGTGTAAGATTTCGTTTGAATAACTTACACCTTGTCATTGAATAATCTAGGAATTGGCAACTTTCACACGATATCTTTCCACAGGTTATCTGTTTGCAAATGTTTTTTTTTTCTTCAAGTGAATTACGCTAATCATGTTTTATCTCATCAGGGTCTTTAATTTTTATTGAGTCTGTGGGAGTGATAAGCGTCATTCCGCTTCTGCCAGAAGCTTTTTTGAGCGTTTTTGCGGCTTTCTTGATTGTTTCATGTAAACGATCTTCGGAAATGTCTTCATCTTCTTCATCTTCTTCATCTTCTGTTGGTTCTGAATCATCCTGAACACTCTCTCTTGAGCTGTCTTTTGTTAAGCGAATAATCCACTTCAGACAATTCACGGTCAGAACAAAACCTTTTTTAACGCTAATTCTCAAGTTGCCCTTGCTGGAAAGATTGACATTCAGAGGCCCAAGCGGAGAATCAACAAGTCCTGAAACGCTGTCTATCTCGTGGTTCTTGGGTTCAACGATTCCGTAATCTGTATAATCTTCAATTCGCCCTGCAAGTCGTGCCTTGCTAATTTCTCTGGTTTTCGGATTTGTGAGGACGATTGATTTAACCACTGAAAGACGATCTTGAAATTGGCTCATATTGTGAAATTCATATTCAACTGGTGTTACGCCAAAGTTTGTGAGCATTGTAAGAACCAGTGAAAGATTCTTCTGAGCAGAACTTTTACCGAACGCGAAAGTCATGTCTTTCAAAAGGATGAATTCACAGGTTTCTATTCTCTTGAGAAGGAACTTCGACATTATTCCATCGTTAAGACGTTCAACTTCAAATGGAACAACAACGGAAAAGAAACCTCTGACTGTCTCGCCGTCTGATTCACAATCGTGAAATCCGGCGCGCTCCGGATCGAGTGAAAACTGCTGATCTTTATCCATCATTGCTTTAAATAAATCTTCCACAGAGTCGGTTTTCGAAACCAGACAACTGAACGAGATCGAGGAACCGTTAACGTGAATTTCATCTAATGACATTTATTAATCTCCTGCTTTATTACGCTTGGACAGAGTCAGCAGACATACTTTCAGCCTCTTCGTGCTTCATTTTCTTAATTCTTTGTCTCCATATCCTGCCGACAATCGACCAGCCTCTGATTACTCGATCAGTGTTTTGTTCGTGCTTTGCTTTGTTGATTGCCGCGCATGTCTGATAGTATCTGTGGAACTTCATAATTTTTCCTCCCTATGACAACCATGGATTAACCATGGTTTTATCCAGTGTCGCTTTGTCGTATCTCCATCGCTGGCCAAACAGCTTTCCTTTTATTTTGCCCTCAGCACGTAACCTACAGAGTGTTTTTGGACTGATTTTCAGATATTCAGAGGCCTGGGCTTGAGTCATCCAGGTATCACTTGAAGCTGAAGTTGTTCTCCTAAGGTGTCTGAACTCTTCGCGGACTGCTTCACGAATGGTCACTTTTAATTCACTGATTTCCTGTTCAGTCATATTTTCAACTCCTTGGGCTTTCAGTGTTGTCTTGAAGGAACTTGTTAAAATCTTCTTTTTTGAGGAGAATCTTCCTTCTGCTCAATTTAATAAATGGCAATGGAAGCTTCCTCACGGATTGTCTTGTAATGCCAAGTATATGAGCAACTTCTGAAACGCTATAGAACTTTTCCATTGCTTTTTAACCTCGCTTGAAATAAAATGATTTAAATTTGTTAAAGTTTGTTAATGTTTGTTATACTTAAGAGGGAGCCCCGGAAAAGGGGGTTAAGACTATGCATAGAATCTGTCCATTAATTAATAACAAATGCATTATGGAAAAATGTAAAATGTGGGTAACGACAACTTTTGAACAAGATGACTACTTCTGTTCGTTTACTGATTTCTTCAATTCAAGAGCGTCTGTTAAGGCTGATGAAATTAATAAAAGAAGATCAGAAGATCTCAAATCACGTAAAAAGGACTCTGATTGAAGGCCGATCATTTCTGAGGTTGCATACAGAATATGCTTTGATGAAGACACCGAACTTTCTTTTAAGACTTCAAGTATTTTCAGGACTTTTTCAGCATCAGATTTCAGTATGAAGGTTGTTGGTATGCTGTGGGTATTTCTTGCGATTCTCAAATAATTTTCGCTGTCTGGGCATTGTTTAATTTCCACTTGCTTTCTCCTTTGAATTTGTTAATTAAGTTATTAAAAATATTAAAAATAGAGGTTTGAACACATGAATAAAAATGAATTTGTTTTAACTATTGCTAAGGAAATAAGTATTGCTATTTTGGGTGGTAAAATGGTTACTCCAATTGATACAGAAAATTTTCTTGAACAGTTTGAAAAGGTCGTAAAAGCCGTTACTAAGTCTTATGATTCAATAAAGTGATCTTTTGAATCCCAAGAATCATCACTGGAATTAAGAGTCTTCAATAAATTAATTACTGCTTCTCTCTCTTTTGGTCTGAGTTCTTTGAGGTCAGTGATACATCTTTTAACCGCATTGGAGATTTTTTCCTCAGGATTTGTTGGTTGAGTTTGCATTTCCACTTGCTTTCTCCTTTGATATGGTTAAGTTTGTTATTGTTATGTTGTTTGTGTTTGTTATGGTTATATTGTAAGCTAAAACTTACAGCGTGTCAAGACATATAAGTTTTAACTTATACAAATTATTTATTGAGGTTTTTAAAACATGAATAAAATTAAGCAAGTCTTGCTGAAAAAAAACATTTCCCAAAGCGAGCTTGCTCGAACCCTTGGAATAAAGCCAGCAGCCTTAAATCAAATGATTCATGGAAACCCAACCCAAAAAACCTTAGAAAAGATTGCCTCTGCCTTGGAAGTGCCCGTTTCCAGTTTGATAGACAATGACCCTGATGTCCCGGAAGGATGGGTTAAAGTCAAAATAATCGGCACCGTTCCTGCCGGTGTAGCAATCGAAGCAGTTGAAGACTTCATTGATGAAGTTCCTGTGCCTGGATATGAATACAAAGCTGACAAAACAATGGGTTTCAAAGTTTATGGCGATTCAATGGAACCAGAGCTGCGTGATGGTGATTATGTTATAGTAAGAACAGACCTTGAGCCTCACAATGGAGATATAGTTGTCTGCCGGGTAAACTGTTACGGTGAAGTAACCCTGAAGAGATTCTACAAGAAAGAAAGAACTATCGTCCTCCAGCCAGACAATCCGAAATACGAGCCAATAATTATTCCTATATCCAGCGGAGTCTGTGAACCAAACGACATACACATCGTAGGAGTATTCACAATGCTTGTTCGCAAAAGAGTAAAAAGAGATATATAGAAAAGTTAGAATTGCAAAAGGAGGAAAAAAGAATGGATGCTTTTATAAATAGAGAAAGTTTTTTCAAGGGAATTGTTTCCTGCTTCGATTTATTTGGAAGTTCATATTCGCCAAGAAGAGAAAGAAATCTGCGACCGTCTCTTTATATTGATCAGAGAAAGTCTTTGTCGAAAATATGGCAAAACACGGGAGACCTGATTTCTAAATCGTTAGAAGAAGGCACGTCAATTAAAGATGAATGCAAACAATAAACTTCACAGAAGAAGTAACCAGCTTCAACGCAATCATGGCAATAATACACAAATAGAGTGCAGCAAAACGCATGGCATAATAGAAAAAGAAACCATTAAAGAGATCGTAAGTCAAAGCATGAGTTTAGAAGTTTCTCATTTTTCAGGACCGCTTCCATCACCTGAAGTTTTGATTAAATTTAAGGATGTCAGTCCTGATTTCCCTGAACGAATATTGATTATGGCAGAAAAGCAGCAGACTCATGAACATCAAGTCAAGTGCGAAATTATAAAAATGGAGAAACAAAAAGACGAAAATGAGTATTCGCTGATAGCCAGAGGTCAGTATTTTGCATTAACAATAGGGTTAAGTGGAATTATTTCTACCTGCTACTTGGCGGAGCTTGGAGCCTACACCACAGCTTTTTGTATTGGTGGAACAACGATAGTAACTCTTGTTGGGTCATTTCTGGGATTTAAAAAACAGGCAGAAAACTCTACTAACACAAAAATTCTAAATCACAACAACGACAAAGATACCCGCCAATGACAATCACACTGAAAGAATCTTGCGTTGAAGAATCCGATATCAATATTCACATAATAGGAAAGTAACTCTTCTTACAACAAAGAAGATTTAATGTTTTGATGGTAGATTTTTTTAACTGGAGGCTTGATGAAAAATACTTCTCTTTTGTTGCTTAGTTTTTTGTTTTTAGTAAATTTTCCGATTTATTCTCAAATTTCTGCCACAACCGAAAAAGGCGATAAGGTAGTCTTGTTAGAAAACGGGACTTGGAAAGCAGCATCTGAATCTCAAGATATCTTCTCAATCGCTTCTTCAACAGAAATATTCGATTTTCGAAAAGCGTTCTGGGGTTTTACCCCAGACGAGATAAAAAAAACAGAAAATACTGATATTATCAGCGAAAGTGAATCTATGATTTTGTATAGTGACAATGTTTCAGGTCTTAAATGCCTTGTTGCATACATTTTCACAGAAGGAAAATTAACGAGAACAAAGTATATAATTGATCAAATACATACCAATAAGAATGATTACATTTCTGATTATAATTTACTAAAAGATTTATTATCTGCAAAATATGGCAAAGCTCGTTCAAATGAATTTTGGAAAAAGAGCCATTTAAAAAGTAATCCTGAACATTATGGAATGGCTATCTCTTGTGGAGAACTTGTTTATCAATCTATCTGGAAGACAAAGAACACTGAAATTTTTTTAACCTTAGAAGGCGACAATTTTAAAATTTCTTTGGAAGTTCAGTATAGTAGCATTAAATTACAAAGCCTTGAAGATAAAAACCAAAAAAACAGAGACAAAGATAAATTGTAAACAGCGATGATCTAGATCCTATTACCGGCAAAAGATCTTCTGGTTTTGTAACGTTTAAGATAATGTCTTGCGCAAATGGAACGTTAACAAAAGTAAAATCTGTTTCCGTTCTCCAGGAAGATTTTGTGAGAATACTGATAACAGGCATAGATAAATATTTGTGATTGCGTAGCGACAATGAATTAACGACATTCGTATTGGCAATGGCAACGGAAATGGATATGCCAGAAACCCGATTTCGAAGTATGGATAGTAAAATATTATAAAGTATTTCATTAACAAAGTTAGTATTTAAGATTATTTGGATTGAGAAAATATGGCAGCTATTAAAAAGTTAAGCATTAAGAAATTCAGAGGATTAGTTGACAAAGACATTCCGATCGGAGAACAATTAACGCTTATCTCAGGACAGAACACCACTTTCAAAACTACAATTCTTGGTATGATTGCCCAACCATTTGGATTAACTTCAGTAGATACTATCTATGGTAAAAAATTTACAGCTAAATTTGGCGATAGCTTTAAAATCTCAAGAGAATACGACAAACCAGGTGAGCATGTATACACGATTGAATTAGATGATAAACTACTAAAGAAAGATCATATTGTTGTTAAATCTTATGCAAGACCAGAAAAAGATAAACAACCGATAAGATTTGTTGCTGGAGGGAAAAGAAAAACTGATGATGGAAATATTGATTTCCCTGTTATCTATCTTACATTAAAACGAGTTTTTCCTATTGGAGAAGTATCTAATGCAACAGAAAAAGCGAACTTTTTGGATGAAGACGAAGCTAATTTTTATATTGAAAATTATAATAGATTGATGCTTTCGGGTGATTCCAATAAGGTTTCTTTTGTTTCAGGCTCTTCAGCAATTAAACAGACTTTGGCGCCTACAAATGGCTTACATGATGGTCTTACCATTTCTGCAGGACAGGATAATTTGGGACAAATTATTGGTTCAATTATTTCATTTAAAAGAGCAAAAACATCATTAGGCAACAATTACAAAGGGGGGCTTTTTCTTATTGACGAATTGGATGTAACTTTACATCCAGCAGTAAGAGAAAGAATCATTGATTGGTTTTATTTAATGTCCAAGGAATTAGATTTGCAAATAATTTTTACTACCCACGCGCTTGATATTATTGATTACATCCAAAAACGTCAAAAGAATAGAAACTGCAAGAAGACGCAAATAGTTTATTTAAATAATGCCTTTGGCCCTATTACTGTTGAGGAAAATCCTTGTTTTGAAGAAATTACTGCTGATCTAAAGGCAAATATTTATGAGAAAGTAAAACATAAGAAACAAACAAAAATAGATATTATTTTCGAAGATGAAGAAACAAGATTATTTTTTTCCTTGCTAACTGGAGCTAAATATAGAAAATACATAAATTTGAACGTTGCTTCATTGGGTTGTTTGGAATTAGCAAAGATTGCTATTTGTAAAGCGGAAGTTTTAAAATCTCATATTTTTTGTCTGGATGGAGATGTAAAATTACCTAAGGGGCAAAATAAAGCTAATATTTTATTTTTACCTTCTGAAAAAAGTCCTGAACGATTATTTAAATCTTTTTTAGAGTCATTAGATAAAGCGGATGATTTTTTTGTTAAATCACAACATAGATATAGTAAAATGACTTTTCGAAACAGCATTCCCGCTGATTTTAAAGATACAAGAGAAGAGTTGAAAAAGTGGTTCAACAAGGAAAAAGGTAGATGGGGTGGTGGTTTTAAAAGATTATTTGAGCGTTGGAGTCTAAATAACGCAGATACAATTAAGAACTTTATTAAATGCTTTATAGAGTGTTATAATTACATTGCAAGAACAAAAAAAATTCCACCAATAAGAGATTGACTTATGCCCGAAAAGATCATTTATAGTAGTCCGCTGCGCTATCCCGGAGGCAAGGGAAAGTGGGCTAATTTTATGCGTTTATTATTTGAAGAAAACTCTATTATCGGTGGTGATTACATTGAACCTTTTGCAGGTGGAGCAGCAGTTGCCCTGCATTTACTTTATTCTGGATATGCAAATAGAATTTTTTTAAATGATATCAATAAATCAATTTACGCTTTTTGGTATTCAACTTTACATTCAAATGATAAGCTTTGTTCTCTTATTAGTGATACAAAAATTACCATTGATGAATGGTATAAACAGAAAAGTATCCAACTGAATGGAAACAAACATGACCTTCTTGAGCTTGGTTTTTCTACTTTTTTCTTAAACCGCACGAATAGATCTGGAATAATTCTTGGAGGTGTAATTGGAGGAAAAGGTCAGAGAGGTAATTGGCAATTAGATGCAAGATTTAACAAAGATGATCTCATTAAAAGAATTCAAAAAATAGGACAAAATTCAAAGAAAATAAAGATTTTTAATCAAGATGCGCGAATTTTTTTGAACAAAAATATAAAAAAATTTAACAAAAATTCTTTAATATACTTAGATCCGCCATATTATGTTAAGGGAAAAGGTCTTTACGAAAATCATTTCCAAGATAATGATCATTCGGAACTTGCGAATCAAGTAAAAAATAATATCCCATCAAAATGGGTTGTTTCCTATGACAATGTTGATTTTATAAAAACGCTATATTCAGATTGCAAAATGATTTCATACGACTTAAATTATGTTGTTCGTGAATTTTCAAGAGGTTCCGAGGTAATGTTTTTTAGTGATGACATTACAATCCCAAATGTTAAAAGCCCTGTCAGTGTATTAATTCCCAAGGGAACAAAAGAAAGAATTTCTTCTTCGACACTAGAATTTTTTCTTGGTGCTTGAAGCAATCAAAGTACAAAGCTTAATGCCGTTGATTCATCCGATCCTTCCGACCCAGCCGCCGTGGTCGCCGTCTAGTAGGTCGCAGTAGCGCATGGTTGTTCTGATGTCGTTGTGTCCGGCGAGGCGTTGAACTACTGGCAAGGGGGCGCCGTTTCGAATTAGTTCGGTTATAAAAAAATGTCTCAGGCCGTGAACTCTCCGGTATTGAATATTCAGCTTTGTGCAGGCGCGAAGGATTACTCTATCGAGATCGTTATGTTTACCTATTTCAGGGAATATTGGTTCTGAGGATCTGCGATATTTCAAAGTTGGAACGAATTCTTCTTTTATTCTGGGGTGTATTTCAACGTGTCGTATCTGATCGTGTGTTCCGGTAGCAGTTTTATGTGATTCTACTCGAATAAGCCCTTTATCAAGGAAATCTGACACTCTGAGTTTTAACATTTCTCCAAATCTGCAACCGGTATATGCAAGAACAAGGACGGGAAAATACCAATGCTGACGCCTTTTCCATTTTTGCAGATGCTCAAGAAGTTCATTTACTTCCTGGGCAGTGTATGCACCAATTCTTTCCGGAGTGGCCGTCGGAGTTCTGGAAATGGAAGGCCAGTCAGCAGTATTAATCGGAGAAACCTTTCTGGAGCGGTTGATGTGCTTGATCATGCCCTTGATAACTCCAAGGTCTGTTTTGATCGTTTTCAGACTCATTCCATCTTTTTTTCTGGTAACAATCCATTCCTGAATATGAGAAGCATCAATCTCATCGATCCACTTTACATTTCGATCATCAAGAAATTTCTCCCAGGCTTTTGCAGATACCTTGCTTTGTTTTGCCCAGGTCTCCCCGACGGTTACTTTAGAGTTCAACCATGCCCTGAAAGCATCGGGAAGCGATATGCGTTTATCGATTATTCCGGCAACGGACTTTGCTTCTGCAGAATCAAAATCTCTCTGAACTTGTTTTGCTATTTTTCCGATAGGGTCGTTGGCAACTTTTATTTTTGTGCTTTTCCAAACTCTTTTCCCATTGATAACATAAACGAGATACCAAACGCCTTTATTCTGAAACAAGCAGCTCATAACGCCTCCGAAACTTCTAACATTTCTTCTAACACTATTTAAGATGGTCTACCATAAAAAGCCATTTTCAGCAAGGCGAATGTAAAGCGAAAACTTTTATTTGAGGCTATTTTGAGCAGTTATCTACTCGGTTCGAGTCCAGATAGGCGCATTCTATTTTTTAGATCAGATGCAGGTTTCAAGAGCTAATAATACCACTGCTAATAGCTTTAGGTTGAATCTCCAAAAAATAAACACTCCCCCGAGAATTGCAGGGGAGAACATTGATTTGTCCCGCTTTGAAAGCCGCGCAAAAAGAATTAATGCTACTCTTCCAGAAAATCTCTTGAGAGAGATCGATCTTTTTACTCAGAAACATGGTTTGTCAAGGTCTTCCTTTCTTTCAAATGCAGCTAAAAGAGCGTTAAAAGCAGCCTGATTATGTTAAGAGCAGTGGGTATTCAGTCATTTGGGATAAAGGTTTGAAACATCTTCCACAAGTTCAACCTTTTCCAGATCCCATTCAGGAATTCTTTTTATTTCGATTCCTTTGTATCTTATGCCAATTCCGAAATACCTCTGAACACCCTGCATATTGAGCCTTCTGGAATGAACTTACCTGCAATGTTTTCATGTATTTTTTTCGTTCTGACGAAGTCGCCAACCTTGGTTTTATCTTTCATTTTTCAGACTCCCTGATCATTGCGTTTTTCACGTTTTAACCAAATAAAAAATATATAAAAAAGTTGCGACAATGCTTGCTGCTGCAACTATTCCAGGCATTATTGAATTTCTTTTAATCGTTGGACAAAAGGAATCAGATAATGGAAAATAATTCTCTGGAATATCTCCGGAATCAATTGAATATAATCGTGATTGAAATGAAACAACAAAACCAGCCTCTTCTTCGACGGGCTGTTTATCGTTTATAATCATTTGTTCAGGCTCCTTTTGAAATAGGTGCCTGATTATCTGTCTGGTCGGAAATGATTATAGCATTTCAGAAATTTCTTGACAATAATAACGCGATACGTCATTATATTAATATGATTAGATCATTTAAATGCAAAGAAACAGAAAAGCTGTTCAAGAATAAAAATTCCATGAAATTTCCGCCTGATATCATAAAAAGAGCGAGAAATAAGCTTATATTGCTGAATTCTGCATACAAACTTATTGATTTAATGGCGCCTCCAGCAAATAAACTCGAACAATTGCAGGGTAACAGAGCTGGACAACACAGTATAAGAATTAACGATCAGTGGAGAATTTGTTTTGTTTGGAATGATGGAATAATTGAAAACGTTGAAATTGTTGATTATCATTGAAAGAGAGGTGTTTTATGATTCAGGAAAAACTACCAATTATTTGCCCTGGGGAAATACTGAAGGAAGAGTTTTTAGACGAACTGAATTTATCTGAATATCGACTTGCGAAAGAAATTGGCGTTCCGGCCCGAAGAATAAATGAAATTGTTCATGGAAAAAGAGCGATTACTGCTGACACAGCAATCAGATTGGCACGCTATTTTAGCACGACACCTGAATTCTGGATGAATCTTCAGTCTCATTATGAACTTGATAAAACAAGAGAAATGTTAAATGGAAAAATTGACAGGGATATAAAACCATATCAGAAAGCCGCATAAAAAAGAACTTGCAAGAATAAAGAACCCCCGCCGTGCAGGCTGCATTGTGAGGGTTTTGCTTTTAGAAAAAGTTTGGCCTGATTATTAGCAATAAGGATTCTTCGCAGCTCTTTATGTAAATGAAAAAAACAAATAGCAAAACAAAAACAAAGAAATCACAGAACTTTCTTCGGTAGACTTGCTCCCTCGGCTCATATTGCCATCTTTTAACAAAATATGTCTTTTCTCATCGCGTGATTGATTGCATTTGCTTTGGCTTTTCTTGTAATAGAACGCAACGACTTCAGCGGGTCGCCGAGTGTTGTGCAACAAGTGAATCGAGGCGCTTTGGGCGCGATTCTTGCGTTTTCGCATTAAGGAAGTTTGTCGAATGTTTGGGGCGAAACACCGATGAGGGTCGCGGCCTATATCCAAGTCTGATAAGGTTTTTCAGTGATCTTGAGCTGACTCATTTCTTTAAGATCGTTCATGGGAAACCTCTTTCTTTATAATTTGTGTTTTTTGGTGTTTTGGGTTATTCTTAAAAATGACGGTTGTTATTCGTTGTTAGTGGTTAGTAGTTGTTGGTTATATTGCAACCGAATTCGTTACAAGAGTTAATTGTCGCAACCCGTGCGCTAACCAGGGGTTTTATGGTATTCGGATTTCGATTAAGGGCTTTATTGGCTGAGAAAAATATTTCTCAAGCTGACTTATCTCATGAAATGATACCAAATGCCTTTTCTCTGAAATAGACAGCTCATAAGCCCTCCAAAAAGTGCTAATAATTTGTAAGGTAGTCCACCATAAAAAGCCATTTTCAGCAAGGCAAATGTAAAGCGAAAATCTTTATTTGAGGCTATTTTGAGCAGTTATCAACTCGGCTCGAGTCAAGGTAGGCGCATTCGTCTTTCAAGAATCAGGAGTGTTTACTGTCTAATTGGAGGAATGTGATAGGCTTGGATAGTTTTTTCTTTGCCTTTTACATGGATGTTGCCAATGGCTTTGCATTCGTTCCAGGGGAAGGATTCAGGTAGGTTTTTCTCACACAGGTATAGAAACGAATCTTCCAGGACAATTCCTCCCCCTGATTTGTCAGCAACTTCAAGTAATCTTGCGGCCTGATTTACTTTGTCTCCGATGACTGTGTGTTCAAGCCTTACTGATTCTGATCCAAGAATTCCGGATAACACTTTTCCTGAAGCCACGCCGACAGCAAGGGAATCATTCGAAAAGTCTGGAATCAAACCTATTTTCTGTCTCATTTTTTGTGAAACATTCAAAGCTGCTGATTGCGCGGCTTCAATGCTTCCAAAGCGCCTTTCAGAAAATACAGCCATTATCTTTTCACCAATGAATTTGTCAATTTCACCTCTGTTACCACAGATAATGGCAGACATTTCGGAAAGAAATGAATTCAGATCTTTAATCAGTTCGGCCGGACTTTTTCCGGACTGTCTCTGATTCATGTCACGCAGTTTAGCAAAAAGAACCACTGCATCAATGCTCTGGCCATCTTTCGCAAGGTTTTGTTCTTCTTTTGAAGCCGAAGTATGCAAAACAGATTCAGATACAAACCGACGAAGAATTCTTCCCTCCTGCACTCCCTGAGCCATGCAATTAAATGAATTCGCCAATTCTCCAAATTCATCAGCACTTTGAACTTCAAGCCGAGCTGAAAAATCATTGTTCATAATTGCTCTGGCTTTCTGGGAAAGAGCAAGAAGAGGTGTTAAAAATTGCTTTGAAACGGCTTTTGCCAGAAACAATCCAAGAATTCCAATGAAAATCAGGAAAAGAAGCTGTAATTGATTTCGCTGCAAAATTGGGATAAGAATTTCCTTCATTGTAAGATTTCCAAAGATCAGGAATCCTTCAAGAACCCGCTCGGGAACTGCCATTACCAGTTTTTGTTCCAACCCTTCCCCATCAAGACTCCAGATACATTCTTTGGTTTCATTTGCCAGAATTGCCAATCGCCTGAAAGAATGCGGAGCTGGCTTAAAAAGCTCTTTTATGGGTGGACGCTTTGGCCCTTCCTCTTTCGCCGGGTCCCATGTTACTGGATCAGGAAAAAGCCCATAATTGGATGAAGAAATCCATCCGGGATATTTAACACGTGAAATAGCAAAGTTCTGAGGAGAGGCATATTCATTCAAAACATGGTAAAAGAGAGTATTTCCACGGAATTGAGCATAGATAACAGCTTTCGGACAGCCATTTTCAGAAAGAAGATACCTGGTAAAAAACATTCGTGGAAGATTTCCACCACCGCCCCAGGTTGTAATTGAATCAGGAGAAAGATACATTTCGGAGTTTACTTCCGGCGGATTTATGCTTTCCAGAAAAGATTGAAGTTCTTCAGTCAGTAATTCGATCTTAGAATTTGTTTTTTTCGTTTCCTCTGAAAATAACGCAGTTTTTGAAAGACCCGCCAGAATCCTGGAAAAAATGCTTCCACCAACCTCAAGCATTTCATCAGAAAGTCCAATACCAGCCAAATTAGCATTCTGATGAACAATTGCAAGGTGATAAAAGGTGAGTCCATGTCGATTCAATAGGTTATCAAGTTGTACCATGCGTATATTCGGAACTGAAACTGTATTTGGCGGAATTTCACTCTGCAAATAGTTTTTTTCACAAAATTTCATACTTTCTTTTACAAACAATCTGTTAGCAGAACTCAAAACTGCCCTGTTTCCCTCTGCAACGTTTGAGAGATCTTCCTGAAAGTTCTGTCTGGACTCAAAAACTGCCCTTCTGGATTGTTCGCGACCAGACTGATCAATCAAAATGGAAGTAACAATAAGAGCCGGAATTAGTACAAGTGAAAACGCCAATATCATCTGACTCTGCAACGAAAGATTAAATTCACTGGCGAATAATTTTCGATAATAAAAGAGCAAAATTCCTGCCAAAATCCAAGTAATGGAAAAGACAACAATAAAAAACAATAATAATACTGTCAGATTATTCAAAGGCGGTAATCGTTTTGCAATTAATATTTCATAAGGAACGCTCCTTTGAATTATATCACCAGCACAAATCCAACCATTTCTATTTTCTACATTTCCATGATTTTTATGAGTACCATTACCTGAAGCTGGAAAATTATCTGATATTTTAATGATTTTTCCATTAGATAAATCACGAACACTGACTTCAAATCCATCTTTTTTCATATTTTCAAAAAAACAGTCGATACCGGCTTTAATTGGATCTGATTCACCGGGGATGAATACCATGAATCCGCCAGAAAATCTTCCTGCTGATGTGAAAAGCGGCTCCCAAAAAAGAAACATTCGTTTAGAGCGTATATTTATGGGAAAAAGGTTTCCCAGACCTCTGAAAACACATGAAAGAAAGCCATAATTGCGTGCATCACCTCTTTTACCGAGGACAAATCGCTTTACTATCCAGTTCAATTCGTTTGGCAGAATATATTCATCTACTGCAGGAATATTCAGATATCGCATCGAAAATAATTTAAACAAGTGCTCAAGATCGTCTGAAGAAAAAAACGGACTCATTTGCAAAGGATTTGAGGCTATAATTTTAAACGAACCTTCATTTTGTGTTGAAGGTGAAAAAACATACCAGCCCGCTCCAGGAAAAATCCGATCAACAATATTTCCAACACTTTGGATTGACTCACCCTTTGCCGTTTCTAATCGCCGACAGATGTCATCCAAAAATAGAGAAGCCTGTGGAATAGGGTTAAATCTGGCTTCTAGTGTTGGAATGACTGCCTTAACCTGACTTGTAATATCCATTTCTGAGTGCAGTGCAACATTTTTGAGCCATGGATGAATAGTCAAAGCCAGAATTATCAAAGGAATCAGCCATAAAAGGAATGCAATACCTGATGAACTTCTTGATTGATCAGGTTTTTGAACATTATTTATCTTGATTTCTGCAGTTCTGTTCTTTTCTGCAGCTTTAAGCGGCATTGGATTTAAAGAAAGCAATTCCCAAGCTTCTGTATTTCCCGGCAATTTCTGAAATTCGAAGAATTTGGCAGTTTCATTTCTTACATTTCCAGAGACAATTATATTAGTTTTATTCCCTGATTTTGACAAGGCTTCCAATTCATTGGCTTTTTTTATAATGTCACCAATTACAGTAAAATCCTGACGAACCTCTTCAGCCCCTAATACGCCTGCAATAGCCATATCACGTTCAATGCCTATTCCAATCTGATAAGGAAATAATTCCTCAGCACTCCTTTTAAGAAGAATCTCACGATGTTTGTGCATCATTCTCTCAGCTGCACAAACAGCTGCGAAAGCAGGCGAAGAAGCTGTCTGTGATGCTAAGATGCGCGAATCCTCGTAAAAAACTGCCTGAATGGCATCTCCAACAAATCTGTCAATGTATCCTCCTTCTTCTTTAATAACTGTTGTCATAGTTTCCATGTGAAAATTTAACAAAGAAAAAATTTCACGTGGCGGATACATTTCTGTCAGTGAAGTAAAATTTCTGATATCAGAAGAAAGAACCGCAACATTTTTCTTAACACCAGCTAAAGCCTGTGTGTAACTTTCTTCTCCCAATAATTCCAGAACCTGAGGAACTACAAATTTACTAACTCTGGCGCGTTCTTCAAGCCATGAAATCATTTTCTGAAGATTGTTTCCAGTCTCACCAAGTTCGTCTCTTCGAGATTCGGCAAGGTTAATCTGAAAATTTTCCTGTGTAACCTGAAGAAGTGATCTGGTCATCTTCTGAACTGGCCTGGTGATTCGCTCAGCAAGTAACTGAATTGTGGTTATCCCCAGAAGAATTAGTCCAAACCATATTCCCAGAAGTCGATAAAGCGAAGCGTAGAATTCATCATTAACTGATTCGAGCGAAACACGGCTCATCAGTATAAATCCGGGATATCGTCTGCTCGGAAAACCGAAAACGAGGTCTCCCTTGTCTTTACGGTGCTGAAAAAATGTCTGTTTCATTGAAAGATATGCTTGTTGAATCAATGGCACGTAAGCAGGTTTTTCTTCCTGATTGAAAGATATTTCCTTAAGAGTATTCCCACAAATCTGAAATACTGCTAATTCAATCTTTCGATTTTCCAGGCGAATTGCGGATTCTTTTTGTGCTTCTGCAATGAAGGAATGAAATAGGGGGCTTTCATCCCACATGGCCGCAACCTGAAATTTCACGACCTGATTTTCAAGAAGTTCGAATCTTCCCAGGGAGTAAATTTTTCCTCCGGAATAATATGTTTGTTTTGTTTCACCATAATCTTTAGAAAATGAACCAAGATTTACCGAATTATTATCTTTTTCATCACTATTTCCTTCAGCTTCAGAAAGAGAAAATTCATTTTCATACCCTCTCTGGAAGACTCTTTTCAAAATAGAGCGATACCCGGAAGATGTTCCGGGTTCGAATTTCTCCATGTGAAATCCTTTTGGCCCAAATATGAACAGAGCCGAAGGAGCAACTCCTCTCAGAGACAACCTGGAGTAAAAATCAGTCAGAAACTTGTCCTGCTCAATTGGCTGAGAACGCATCTTTTCAAGTATTCCAATAAGATTCTTATCTTCGCAATTCTTTCGCAAAAGTTCGTTGAGTTTTTCATTAATTCTTTTTTCACTTGCTTCAAGTTTTTTTGTTTCCAAAATAAGATCTGATTGAAGTTCATACCTGCGATTTGAAATGATATCTCCTGAAAGACGCACCATTGCACCAAAGCTCACCGCAGCGGGCATTCCCATGAGACCAATAAACCAGAAGAGAAGTTGCCATTGTATTCCGATTTGTGGAATGCGACGAAAAAACCATAAATATATCAGAAAGAAAATCCATGAAAATACGATGATCAAACGAAGCTGTATTGAAAGCTCTTCAATAAACTGACGAGGTGGTTCAGGCAATCGACACACAAGTGCTCCCAGATGGCCTGATAGCGGGGAAACTGGAAAAAAATAAGCCAGCCATCTCTTATTATCATCTATTGGATTTATTTGAAATAAAAAAGGTGCACCAGTGCGAATCGAAGGCGGGGCGTTTGTTTGCTCATCAAAAGGAATAACTTTTAAACACCGTCCCCAAAGTGAAAGTTGCCTGGGAACAACTGTTTTAACAAGAGTTTTATGAGCTTGAACTCTGAATTTTTCCGATTTTTCAACGCCGGTGGGAAATCGCAGAAAAGCTGGTTTAATAGATGATTCCATCCAATTATTCAATGCGAGTGAAAGAGGCTTAATTTCAAATTCTTCTGGAAGAGGCTGAAATACCACCATTGCACCTCTGAGACTTCCCCGAACAAAAAGAAAGTCCCAGAGCATTATTCCGGAAGTCTTTTTATATATTACGTGGAAAGCTTTTCCACGATATTCTTCGGTGAAAAATGCTGATGAAACTGATCGTCCAAGATTCATTTTTATTCGATTTTGCCATGTTCCAGAATTGACGTTTAAATCATCATCATCATCATTCTTTTTAATAGCCCGATTTCTGCTTCTTGCTGCGACTGACAAGAGTTTCTCAAAAAAAACAGAATCACATTGTTCGAGATTTGGGTGCAATACAGGTTCTCTTTTTCTGGAATTGAGGTCAGAAAAGAAAACGCCCCAGAAATTTGCCTTGGGAAGTTCTGAAAAACCGGCTTTTGCAGCTGCCTGTCCCAGTGCTGAGGAGAATCCGGAATGGGTTTCCAGAGGCTTTCCACCATTTCGAAAGAGCTCTCTTTTTACACGTTTGCCAATTTCTTCAACCCAGTATGTAATCTCAGTCTGCCGGCTTAACTTTTCGGCGAGAATTCTGAAGCGATTATTCAGTGACTGGAACATCTCTGATTTTTGCCTCTGCTGCTCATTTGAAGCATCAAGGTGAAGGACAATGAGTGGCAGAACAGAGAGTACAAATGCCAGAGTTATCCGAAATAAAGAAAATTGCATGGATTGAGGTTAATTCCTATTACTATCAAGATTACTGTTTTGAAGAACTTTGAGAAATATCACCTATCTGAACAGCTTTTGTCAAGAAAATAGCTTTTAGAAATAATTTTTTATTATGCAAATCAATATTTGATCAAATCTCTCTAAAAGTCTTATAAACAGAGGCCTTAGTATCCAAAATCTTAAATAATGGGACATATTTGCATGTTAACTTTGGGATGAGCGTCATCTCGAACGAATATGAGAGATCTCCATAAATGCGAGATTTCTCCCTTCGGTCGAAATGACATAGAAAATGACCCCTTTATTAAGATTTGCTGTACTGAGAATGGTGTCATTTTTTTTCTTGTGACAAGGGTGCAATTTTTGGTATATATATCTGGAATAGTGTTATCGGGCGAATCTTGCATTCAACTGCTTATTGCAGAATTTTTTTGTCAAAACAAAGATGTTTTAAAGAGATCTTGAGGAGGAATAATGTCAGAAATTCGATATAACGCCATCACCGGCGATTGGGTTATCATTGCAGTAGAACGTGCAAAACGACCTATGAATTTTGCTGATGTCTCACAAACCATAGAGACTCCATCTTTTGTCGAATCCTGTCCATTTTGTCGCGGAAACGAAAGCACTTCAGCCGATGAAGAGTTCAGGATTTCCGATGAAAAAGGCAATTGGAAAATTCGCTCAGTGCGCAACAAATTCTCTGCACTCGCAGGTAGTGGTGATCCGGTTATTCTTGACCAATCACGCAAGACAATAAATGGAGTCGGCAGGCATGAAGTAATTATCGAATCTCCATTACACAACCATATTATCGCTTTTCACTCTCCGGATGAGACATACAATCTTCTATCTGTTTACCGCAATAGATTTTTGAATTTTTACTCGGACTCAAGGGTAAAACATGTTATCTTGTACAAGAATCACGGTCCGGATGCCGGTACATCACTGGAGCATCCACATTCTCAAATCGTCGGAACGCCGGTAATTCCGGGGCAGGTAATTCAGCGTCTCAATCTGGCTGAAAAATCAATGATTGAAACCGGAAAATGTCTTTATTGCCAAACCATGTCTGAGGAGTTAACAGAAAAAAAGCGCCTGATTGATGAAACCGAGCATTTTGTTGCATTCATTCCATTTGCATCATTATCACCGTATCATGTATGGATATTTCCAAAAAAACATTCAGCATGTTTCTCGACAGCTTGTGCTGAAGCCATGACCGATTTAAGCATACTGTTGCATAAAATTCTGGGAAAACTCTACACTGCGCTGCATAATCCATCATTTAATTTTGTAATTCGTTCTCTTTCACCAATTGAATCAGACCTTCCTTATTTTCACTGGTACCTGGCAATTGTTCCCCGTCTTTCCAAAGCAGCTGGATTTGAACTTGGAACAGGAATGTACATTAACAGCTCAGTCCCGGAACTGAGTGCTGAAAATCTCAGGGCAGCAGTTCCGCCTGTTTAGTTTCACAGCTAAAATTTGTTTCAGAGTACAGCAAATCATAATAAAGAAGTCATAGATTATCAGCAATTACTAATCAAAATTCTCTGAAATATTCATGAATTAATGCTTTTACTACAAAACAATTGAGAAAGCTATTTTCATAAAACGTTCTATTCATAACACTTTCAAAGGCAATGAATAATTCCTGATAGATTATGTCATTTCGACCGAAGGGAGAAATCTCGCATTTACGAGATCTCTCACATTCGTTCGAGATGACAGCCCGCTGCAAAGTTAATACGCCAATTTTTCCCGTTATTTAAGATTTTGCAGAATAAGAATAGCTTGTACAAAAAGCCACGAAAACAAATAAATTGCTTTTCGTGGCTTCTTTAATTTGTTAGACAAATGATGATCTGTAATTATTGTATTTTATTGTGTCTCCCTCATACCTGCCCTCTCCCAGGGTTGCACCATGGAGAGGGCAGAGACTACGGGTTATTGTGGAGGTGGAGTTTTTTCTTTGTCGTTGCTATTGTCATTTCCGGGCTTTGGGGAATTTATCGGCTCTGCAGGAGGTTTCGGTTGAGAATTTTCTTCAGGCAACGTCAGAAGTCTGGGAATGTCACCTGAAAGAATAAACCAGGAAACTGTAAAGAGAAGAGCAAGACCAGTTCCATCAAGTCCTGAACTGATAAATCTTCCGATAAATACAAGATATTTCCCGAAGATTCCCTGAATAATTTCAAGCCCGATCAGGAAGGCAAAAAATGAACAGATGATTATCATTCCTCGAAAGAAGCTTCTGTTCAGAATCAGGATAACAGCTTTTACAAGAATAAAACCAGCCAGAAGAGATACAGCAAGCAATATCGGCAGGACAACACTTTCGCGTGCGAAATAGAACTTGATGGATGGTGCAGCTGATGTTGCGCTGATAAGTCTTCTGCCAAAATATTGTCTATTTGAAGTTAAGGGAATAAAAAAATCAACCGGAAACAAGCCGCTCGCACTTGAATCTGCTGCTGGAGCTTCGTTCACTCTTGCCTTTGTCATTACCTGACTTTGCATTACGTTGCTCTGTCCGGCTCCGAGAGCTCCCTGGTCTAGTTTACTGCCCGGAATAAATACAGAAGGTACTTCATCTGCAGAAAAAGGTCCGGAACGTTTTACCAGATAGAATTTCTCAGGAGCATCTATTTCCCAGCGCATCTGGCTGATATCGAATGAAAAATTCGGAAGTTCAAGTTCAATTTTTCCGAATTTATCAAGAGAACTCAGTTGTTTTTCAAATGTAAGACTTGTACAAAACGGAGCGAATTCTTTATTCTGCCTTGGAGACCTGATTAGCGGAACATTGATTTCTCCGGTTTTACCAAGTCCGGGTTTTACTGGTTCATAATTTACTTCAGCAGAAACAAGCTTCATTCCTTCAGGCATATTTTGAATGAGAAGAAACTGGTTATTATTATTTCTGACAGTCAAATCAACTCTTGTGAGAGTTTTTCCGTCATCAGTAATTAGTGTGCGTGCGCTCGCACCGTCAATCTGCGCTGTGCTGACAGTGACATCCTGGTGCTTTGTAACTTTGAGTGAAATATTCGGAGTTTTGATATATTTGAATGCATATAGTACAAAACCTGAACTTCTGTCTCTCATTGAGGCCGGAATTTCCTGCGGATCAACTCTTGTTGCATCAGTAGCATCGGAAATGCTAATTTCAAAACCTTCCCGGCCATCGAATGAAATGAAGCCTTTTTCGCGCTCAATTGTACCATGTGGTACAAAGTCTTTCAAAGCTGGCATATTGAGTTTGAATTCACCACTGGTTTCAGAAACTGGAATTTCCATGTCAAGGTTAATTGAAAATGGCTGAAGTCGTCTTGTATTTAAAAGAACTTTCAATTCCTGATTGCCGGCTGCATTCTGTGAAACTTTCCAGGATGAAAGATCAGCACATGAAACTTCCAGAACTTCGCATCCGGATGGCAGTGAAAAGACAAATTCACCGACCGGTTCAGACTCGATCTGAACGTTAATATAATCTGAAATGCTTATGAATCCATCGCCTGAGGAAATAATAATTTCATGGTCTGTAAACAATCTGGGTTTAAGTATTTCAACTGGCTTTACCGGTACAGGAACAGAAACGGAAGTTGAAGCAGGTGCCTGCGGAATCTGTGCAGGAATTTTTTCTTCAACTGCATCTCTCCATTCAACCCTTAGAAGTGGCGAAGGCTGAAGAAGACCGACGACTCTTGTACCAGTTGCAAGACTGACAGTGTCGATTCCCAAACCTGGTTTGATATCAATAATCTGATCAACACGGTCCAGAATCAAGTCGAATTTCATAATTGCAAAATTCGGCAGTGGAATTGAAAAACCTTCAGCTTTAACATTCGGATCATTTTTTGAAAAAAGATCTTTCACGAAAATAGCTTCAATTGTTATTCGTCCTTCTTTTTCTGTCCAGATTTCACAGTTTTCTGAAAAGTCAGGTTGAATAAAATTATTCTGCACTGCATTATTTCCCAATTGAAATCTTTCCTGGACGAGCTGCTGGTACTGCTGGTTATCGCCCTGATTCACCTGCTGCTGATTCATCTGCTGGATGTTATTTCCAAGGGCAAAAAAAGCTTCTTCTCCGTCAATTCGAAGTGATTTAAGACCTGAATTTAATGCCGGAAATGGAATGCGCTTAAAACCTTTTCCGTACAATTCGACTTCGAAAACGGCTTTCAAATCGATCTGATCGCCCTTAACAATTCCGTCGATCTTTCCTGAAATGATGCCACTGCTGTATGGTGGAAGAAGTCTTTTCGGGTCAGGTTCGGGAATTCCAAGATCTTTCAGGAATTTGTACTGTTCATTGCTGAGAAAAACAAGTCCGGAATCACTTGAAATACGGTCTCCCATTTGATTATACAGAAAAAACACATCCATCGGAGGTTCAGTCAAAGGCGCAGAAACTTCGTTTTGATTGTTTGTTGGACTTGATGATGCAAAAACTGAGTTTGAAGAGAATAAAAGAGCAAGAACAAATATTGCGACAGCACTCTTTTTTGCAACAGCAGGCTGTTTGAGAAAGATATACGAAAAGATTCTCACAAGAAGGGTTACAAACAATCCAATAATAAATGGTACAATTATCGGAAATTCAATTCCCGGAAAAATGTCTTCTAATATTACTAATGCGATTGAAAGGACGAAAAACATCATTGAAGCGATATATGATCTTCTATAAACTGAAAACAGAAGAAGAATGATAAAAAGAATCAGTCCAATTACATTAAGAATGTATGGTACAAGTGTCCAGACAGGCGCCCAAAAGGCAACTCCATAGAATGCAGCTGTTTCGTTTTCAAGAAGAATTCTTTTAAATACTACCGCAGGAATTCCATTCATCGGAAGTTTCATTTCTACGGGAAGTGCGCCCTGATCACGGCTTTTTGAGCGATTTAGTTTCGGAGCTATCGCCATTGGTGCCCTCTTCTCCTTAATTCCCAAGGAATCTAAAGAAGACTTTTGCATTCCAATAGCACCTCCCATAGCTGCTGAAGGGGCTGAAACATCAGACTGCTCTTCAGATTCACCCATCAATTCTTTGCCGGAGTGAGGAGCGTAATTCATATCCTGCCTGGAATATGACCTGTTCTCTGATTTCTTAGACTCCATTTCATACATTGGCGCAGAAAGAGTGCCTTCAATAGTATCGAAAAGTTGTTTTGTTGATCTGCTGGACTGCATAAAATATGGAAGAGAAACAAAAATAACAAAAAATATTGCAAGTCCTGTAAAAAATTTTGATTGCATAGACCATTCTGAATTAGCAAGACTGAGCATGCGTCCATAAGCAAGATATCCAAACAAGATAAAAATCACAAAAACCCCAGCTCCGGCAGAGAAAATGGAACCAAACAGAGAATTGCCGAGATAGACTGGGAAATAAGATGCAGACGGCCTTCGTGGATCGAATGAGGCTTTTATCGGTACAATTGAGTATCCCTCTGGTGCATAAACCTGCCAGGTAACTTCAGAAACGGTCATTCCAATTTTCGGAAGCGGCAACTGAAGCCACTGAGCTTTGTTGAGGTGTACTGCCTGAGTTCGGTAAACAACTCTGATATTGAAAGGTTTCCCCATGATATTTCTGGTTTTCTGATTAAGCAGAGGTACAAGATATCTATCACCGCCAGGGCTTAAAGCCTTTATCGGAGAGCCTTCCATTGAAGCGGAAATAATCTGCGAATCTGAAGCAAGTTTAAGTTCAAGATACTGATTGCCATTGTTTTTTATCATCAAATCAAGGCAATAGTAAGTATTTTCATCCTGCGAAAGGATTGTTGTAACAGTCATTGAATCGGCAATAGAAGTAAGAACTGGAATATCAGTATGTCTTATAATTTCAAGCAGCAGTCTGAATCTGGATGGTTCCTGAAAACGGTAAGCCTGCAAGATTGGCCTGCTTGCCATATTTTTAATTTCTTCCGGTGCTTCACTTGGGTCAATCGGTGTAATTAGTGACTCATCGGCAGGAGTTTTTGCTGAAATTTCCTTTTTCTGAATCTCAATCGAAGTTCTAGCTTCAATTCCAAGGAATCCGCGTGTTCGCTCTGCGTTTTCACAAATTACCATCGGAGCATCGACTTCTCCGCTTACATCAGGCATTTTAGTTTCTGAAAGTATTACAACATCAATTCGTCCGGAGATTTTCGAATTCATGCGGACTTTAAGAATTGTTGAATCTGAGGAGTTTTCAGCAGAGAATGTATCAAGTTTTTCTGACTTGCAGTCAAGTATTACTGATCCTGCTGGAAGTCTGAAATTTACCAGTCCGACTGATGATCGAGTAATGTTCAGACGGAAAAATGAATGATTCCGAATAAATCCTTCGCCAAATGAAACTAATGAAAATGAATCGACGAGTATTCGCGGCGGTTCTACAGGTTTTGGCGGAATTGGAACCTGAACTGACGTTTGTGTCTGTGTCTGGGTCTGGGTTTGATTTGGGGCAATCTGATTTTCTGGTTGTGGAACGTCCTGCTTATTTTCTGCAGGATCTGGCAGCATGGAAATATTCTTTGGAGCCCATCGCAGAGTAAATCTATCTGTTGTTCCGAGAATTCCAGATACTTTGCTTATTCCCGATGAAGAATCTTCTGTTCGGCATCCTTCGCTTCGATCGACTTCCCCGACAAAACCGCTTTTTTCAAGATCAATTTGAAAAACATTAATTGGAATTCTGGGAATTTTAAACGTGAGTTCATTTTTTTCAGGATCTTCATGGCTGGCTGCCTGGAACTTGATTTTTAATGTATGAAATCCCTTTTCTTTTACAATAATTGAAAAATCATTATTTACAACAGTTCTTCTGGGAGCCTTTTTGAAATCTGATTTATATTTTTCACTGAATTGGCGCTGAAGAGAAAGAATTCTTTTCCGTGGCGATTCGTTATCTTGAATTCCGCCGTATGCTTCCTTTATAACACCAACGGGTTTTCCATCGAGTATAACTTCTTCAAGAGCAATATCGCCGCCTGGAAGGTTTATGCAGACCCATCGTTCCTGGGGAATTTCAAATCCATATTCGGCTTGAAAATACCCGGCACGATTTTTAACTTTTCCGGAATAAGAAGCTTTAGTCCAGGTAATTTCATTCGGATTATTCTGAATAGGGCTGTGAGGGCCTTTGGCCAGATATGCATCTTTTTCTTCTTTCATTTTTTCATATACATTCTGTGGAATAATGAAGCCGGTGTTTTTTCCTGAAAGAAGGTTTTCAAGACTGGTGAAAGGCACATATCGGAGATTTTCCTTCATTTTAAGCTTACTTTCAAGGAAACTTCCCGATAGCACAGTGTTTTGCGCAAAAAGCACGCATTGCGAAAGTACAATTGAAAAAGCAATCAAAAAAGTACATCTGAAAATAAATCCACGTGATCTCATCTTCCCCCCTTTTTAGAGAGGGGGCACGCGCCCCCTCTCGCCGGTCGAACAAGTTCGACCGTCTCACTCCCCGCGGTCGGGCGCTTTGCGCTCTCCGCTTTTCGCTGTCCGCTGACTGATGTTTGATGTTTGATGTTTGATGTCCGCACACTGCTTTACGCTGCCCGATGGCTGTTGTTAGATGTTCGTATACTGCTTTGCACTGTCCGCTGCATGTGATAGATGTCCGCACACTTTTGCGCTTGCCGCTGGCTGTGTTAGATGTCCGCACAATGCTTTGCGCTTGCGCTGCATGCTGTTGGATATCCACGCACTGCTTTGTATTCTCTGCATTCAGTTACCTTATTCTTTAATGCTTCATGCTTCAATGCGAGACTTTTTGAATAGTTTGATATGGTACGCACAGCATATTTGTTATTTTAAAAATAATTTCACAAATATGCAACAAAAATAATTCCAGAGTACCACAAATCATAATAGAGGGGGCGTGATCCATCTTCTCTCGTCGCGAAAACTTCGAGGCTGTGAAATAAATGATTTTTTAAAAAAATGACTCGCTGTTGATGAGGCTTACAAAGGTTCGTTTTTTCTAAAAAGGGTATTTTTTCACAACTTCTCCGTGGGATGGAAAAAAGGCATACGCTGTTAACTTATGGATAAGTCATCATTTCGACCGAAGTAAGAGATCTCGTGAATGCGAGCTTTCTCACTTCGGTCGAAATGAAATAATTTATGACTTCTTTATTATGATTTGCTGTATTATGAGCAACTTGCAATATTGTATAAAAAAATGCACAGGAAAACGAGGAAAAACGTCTATTTGAGCCATTTGCATCTATTTTCACAATGCTGATAATTGCTAATTTTGCAAGTTCCTCTTATGTTAGATAATAATTACTTTCGAAGTCTTAAAAGATGTCTTTTAACTGCATTAATTCGATCTGAAATTACCGGATGATCCTTGTTTATAATGTTTCCAGAATCTGAAGGGTGTAAAAGTCTTTCCAGCAGAGAAATCATTCCATCAGGTTTATATCCGGCTTTCTGCATTAGATTTACCGCCTGAATATCTGTTTCATACTCATGAAACCTCTGAAAGCGTGCCAGGGCATATTCGAGAATTTTTCCAAATTTATCTGAATTTTCCGGGAAATGACCGGCAATAATAGCGCGATTAAGTTCTCTCGCAATCATGCTCTTGAGGTAGTCTCTTTTTTCAAGATGACTCATTTCATGGGCAATTACGGCCGCCGATTCATCCGCAGGAAGTCTTACAATTTCTTCTGATAAAACAATCATTTCCCCGCCTTTAGCAAAGGCTTCCATACCATTTCCTTCAAGGATTCCAACTTTATATTTCAAATCTTTTCGTCTACTGTAAACTTTCAACTTGTTCAAAATATCAGTTGCCTGCTGTACAAACACTGGATTGTTATCAGTGGGCAGAAAAAATCCCTGAAAAAAATCATTTGATACGGTGACTTCAGTTTTTACTGAAATCATATTGACAAGTTTTCGACATGCTGAAATATAGAATGCATGAAATTTATGAAAGAATTTTTTGAGTTCTGGGCTATTCAAATCTTCAGAAGCAGATGAATTAAAAGTTTTTTTGCAAAAATCGGCAAGTTCTATTATATCTGCCTGAAAAGAAGGAAGTTCACGATTCAGGTGCAATAGAACTTCGTCTCTAAGAGGATTTGCTTGTTTTCTCTCGCCAGCATACAGACTTGCGATGCTCAAAAGCAGAAAAAGAACAACAACAGATTGGACTAATTTTCGAAATGTCTTCATCAGAAAAATCTCCTTTAAACAATTATCATCGCCATACGTAACCTCACCTACAAACTTAGCAGACCTAACATCGAACAGACAAGTTTGTACATAGGAAAAACTGAAATTCCGAAAATAAAAAATGGGCACTACAGGATTTGAACCTGCGACCCCCGCCGTGTGAAGGCGATGCTCTTCCACTGAGCCAAGTGCCCGAAAAACATGTTTATGTTATCACAATAAATTTAAATATTCAAGCAATTTTACCATATTATCTTACTCATCCATCTGATCTCAATTTTAGACAGAAAATTGAGATCAGATGATATCAACGCAGCATCCTGCCGGGTTGTTCGCAATCGGCTGAAAGCCTTTTCCAATCTTCTTTGCCCCAAGATATTGAGTTGACACATCAGAAGCATAAAAATAAAATACCTGATTCATTGCCAACCAGACCGAAAAAACAGACATCAGAAAGGTCACATTTAAATATGCGTCTCATCAGCATATCAGGCACCTGATTTCTCCATTCGGTCGAAATGACAGCGAAAAAGTGCCAACTAAAATTCTTCCCGAATCAGGGTGTCTGAAATTACTACCTTATTTTGATAATACACTCTAATTCCTATTTGTAGAATTACAAACATCAAGAAGTGGGACCACCCGAATTTATTTGCTGGACTGAGGTTTCTTCCACTCTGGAGATTCGGCTATTGCCATTCCGAGGAGCTTCAGACCCTGCCAGAAATGGCTGGTGTCGATCTTGTGTTTTCCAATAGGATAAGAATCTACGTTGAGGTATCCCTTATTATCGGGATCAATTTTACGATTTTCCCAGTTTGAGAAAAGTTTTCCCCACTCGTTGCGCATGATTTTATTTATACGACTTTTCGCATAAACCGGGTACCAGAATAAATCATGGTACAAGACTGAAGCCATATAAGCCCATGGAGCAAGCCATGTTTTTAAAGACCATTCAATAGGCTTTTTTAACGGACCCCAGTAAATTCTGTGTTGATTCCTTGACGCAAAGGTCATTTCGCGGAATGGTCCGACGAAATTCCAGTTTTCGTTTGCGGCTTCAATATCCCCAACCAGTTCAATATCCTTTGGATCGCCAATTCCAAGTCCCAATTCATGAGCAAGTCTGATAAATTTTACATCTTTCATCGGATCGAATCCCATTAATTTAGCGGCAACCGCATCAATGGCAACCTGATCAGAAGAAGCCAGAAGAACATTTTTCACATGAGGAATCATGCATCTGGGCCCAGGACCATCTCCGGCAAATGTTCCATCCATCACCGCAAAAACTCCCGAATGAACCTTTTTCTGGATCATAAGAAGATCCACAAGCGTTTCGTGAATCACAGGATGCGTCCAGTGCCGGTGTTCGTTCAGCAAACCACCAAACGCATTTTTCATTGCCCCTGTGGTTGTGGTAAAAACATGCGTTTTCACAGTCGGCAAGTGAATAATATTTTCCCCGATGAATCTTTTTGGAATTGAGAAACCTTTTGGATAGACTTCATTCAGGCAGAGAAACTTTTTTGTCAGATCGCCAACTGCATCGTTGATGTGGACCCATTCTTCTCCTTCGTAGAGATGAATATTTCTCAGACCGTGTTTTGAAACAACTTCCAGTTGCTTATTTTCACGTTCACCAAGATGCGAATCAATAACAACAGTTCTATTATGACAAGCGTGAATAAGGTTTTTCGAGTACCCATCTTTTAACAAAGCCTGAATTACTCCTTCAAGCTGCCATGGTGTAGTCGATGCAGACGGATAAAAAAAGTGCCAGGAAATGTTAACTTTCAAGGCTGTGTCTTTTTCAGGCTTTATTATTGATTTATAACCAGCAAGATTCATCAGTTCATGATAATCTGCAAGAACCGTTGAGGGTCTGGTCCTTAATACTGCAACTTTTGCTCTGCTCATACATCTTCTCCCTGTCATGCGCTCCAGATCGAACAATTAGACTACTTCGAATGAATCGCCTGACATAAATAAATTTTCATAATTTACATTTCCAGGATGATGATAAAGAAATCATTTTTTATTTGCAAGAATAAAAAAATCAATTGTTCAATTTCAAAAAATCTAATTTGCTCATAAAGAATCAAGATTTCGATGGATAGATTTCACTTTCATTCAGATAATCATACCACAAATGACTTTCTTGAAAAAGAATCTCATATTGTTATAAAGAATTGATTTCATGGTAAAATAACTTGCAATTATAAACTTATATAATTAAATTTAAACAAGAGCAATTTCAAGATGTCTATAGCCGGAAGGGCGGAGAAAATTTATGCAAGATAATGCGAGCTATGAAGATTTACTGAAAAGAATTCACGAGCTGGAAGGGGTCGAAAAGGAGTTAGTCCAGACAAAAGAGGAGCTCCTTGATCTTGAGATGATTTTCAAGAAAGGTCTTCAGTCTTCTGAAGAAAAAGAAAGATTCGTTCCAAATTATGGCAATCTCACAGATATAAATCAAAACCGCCTGATTTTGGAATCAGTTGGTGAAATAGTTCTTAATAATATTGTTTTAGATTTTCTTGAACTGCTTGAAACCTCTTCCGCTGTTTATGAATTAAATGGTGACTATGCAATAGGCATCTTTTCATCAGGCTGGTGCCAGTTTCTGGATCGGGCATCTCGAAAATTATGTGACACTGATGACAATAAAGAAGCTTTGTCATGTGGAAAGTGGATCTGTCATGAATCATGCTGGAAAAAAGCCTCAAAGGTTGCTATTGAAACCGGCGCTCCTGTTGATGTTGAATGTGATGGGGGTCTCTTTCTCTACACTCTCCCAATAAAAGCTGGTGACCAAATTATAGGCTCAATCAATTTCGCTCATGGCAATCCTCCAACTGACGAAACAACTCTTCAGAAAATAGCAGCCAAATACGATGCTCCAATTGAAAAATTACGAGAACTTGCCAATGCCTATAAACCTCGCCCCCCTTTCATCATTGAACTTGCAAAGAAAAGATTAGAAATGGGTGCAACTTTAATTGGAGAAATTGTTCATAGAAAAAAGCTTGAAGAAGATTATCGAATGCTGTTTCTTCAAATGCTGGACGGGTTTGCACTGCATGAAATAATCTGCAATGAAAATGGGATTCCGGTTGATTATCGCTTTTTGCGTGTTAATCAGACTTTTGAGCGCATGACCGGTCTTAAAGCCACAGATATTGAGGGGAAGACTGTTCGCGAAGTTCTTCCTGCAACGGAGCCATATTGGATTGAAGCCTATGGAAAAGTTGCGCTCACTGGAGAAGCAATTTTTTTTGAAAATTTTTCGAGTGAATTGAATAAACATTTTGAGGTTAAGGCATATCGACCTGCTCCGAATCAATTCGCATGTATTATAATGGATGTTACAGAACGCAAAAGGACAGAGTTAGCTCTTAAGGAAGAAAAAGAACGTTTAATGGTTACACTGCAATCTATTGGTGATGGTGTAATTACAACCGATACGGCCGGAAGAGTTGTTATTATCAACAAAGTTGCTGAGAAACTGACTGGTTGGAATCAGACAGATGCATTCGGAAAAAGCATTAATGTAATATTCAACATTATAAACGCAGGCACAAGGCAAAAATGTGAAAATCCAGTTGAAAAAGTACTGGAAGTCAAAGTTGTTATAGGACTTGCGAATGACACTACTCTAGTTTCCCGTGATGGAACAGAGCGCATGATTGCAGACAGTGGTGCCCCGATTTTTGACGCGAACAGTGAAATTATCGGAGTTGTTTTAGTCTTCCGGGACATCTCTGAAAAATACCGTATGGAAAAGGAAATGCAGCAAATACAGAAATTGGAATCCATCGGCACTTTAGCCGGAGGAATTGCACATGATTTTAACAATTTGCTTGGAGCAATAACAGGAAATATTTCATACGCCTTATCCAGGGTTTCCAAAAATGAAGAAATTTATGAAGTCCTTTCGGACACTCTTGGAAGCACAAAACAAGCTCAAACACTTACGCAGCAACTTCTTACTTTTTCCAAAGGCGGAACGCCTGTTAAAAAGATTTCCAATATAAATCAAATAATAAGAGAAACCGCCCTCTTCGTTGCCAGAGGCGGAAATATACGATGTGAATTTGAACTTCCAGATGATCTATGGTCAGCCGAAGTTGACCCGGGTCAGATAAATCAGGCAATAAGTAATCTCGTAATAAATGCTAATCAGGCAATGCCAGAAGGTGGCATCGTAAAGTTGAAATCCGAGAATTTCGAAATTGCCAGTGAAAATCTCCTTCCTTTGCCTCCTGGAAAATATATTAAAATTTCAGTTCAAGACCATGGAATTGGAATTTCAGAAAGACATATATCCAAAATCTTTGACCCATATTTCTCGACAAAGCAAAAAGGCAGCGGTCTCGGTTTAGCAATTGTATATTCAATTATCAAGCGTCATAACGGTTATATTGAAGTAAATTCAACAGTTGGAAAAGGAAGTATCTTTTTCGTCTATTTACCGGCTTCAAGTGTAGTGCATGTAAATATTGAACAGATTGAGACAACCCACAATGGTCGTGGGAAAATACTAATTATGGATGATCAGGAAGCAATTTTAAAAATGACTGGAAGGATTTTAAATGGAATGGGCTATGAAACGGTATTTGCAAGTGATGGTTCTCAGGCCATTGAAATATACCGAAAAGCATATCAATCAGCAAAGCCATTCGATCTGGTAATTCTTGATCTGACAGTTCCAGGCGCAATGGGAGGAGCAAAAACAATTCCGGAATTACTGAAAATTGATTCTAATGTAAAAGCAGTTGTTTCCAGTGGTTATTCCAATGATCCGATAATGGCAAATTATAAGGATTACGGCTTCAGCGGAGTGATTTCAAAGCCATATACAAGAGCTCAGCTTGCAGAAATTCTGAATACAATATTGGAAAACAAAAGTTAGACAATACTTTACCAGAGTTATGAGATTTTTTTTGCTCAACTGGAATGTTTTATGTTAATAATAAGCATAAAGAAAATCAGTTGATTAAAAAATCATCTGTTTCAATTTATACAATTTGCTTTTTTGATTAATTAAAGGAAGCAGTAATAAAATGAAATTTACTCGGTTTGAGAAATTCTTTTTCTCTTCTAATGCATATATTTTTACTGCACTGGCAGTTGTGATTACATTTTTTCTTGCAATAGAGGTTTCTTATTCCGAAAAAAACGCTGATACTCTTCAAAATAGGACAACTGAAGCACAGACTGATCATTCCAGTAATACCTCACAAAGAACAAAAGTACGTATCGGAATTTACGAAAACGAACCGAAAATCTTTACCGATGAGAATGGCAAACATTCTGGTATTTTTGCTGATGTTATTGAAGAAATTGCCATAAGAGAAAACTGGGAATTGATTTATATTCCATGCCAATGGTTTGAGTGTTTTGAACTGCTGAAAAACAAACATATTGATTTAATGCCTGATGTGGCAATAACAACTGAAAGAAGCAAACAACTGAACTTTCATCGGGAAGAAGTTTTCAGCAGCTGGTCAACGATATATTCAAGAGATGACCATAGAGTCAATAGCATAGCAGATCTGGACGCCCATCGAATTGCGGTATTGAAAGGCTCAATTCAGCATGCCTTTCTGGAGCAGTTGATGAAAGGCTTTTCCTATAAAACAACTTTCATAGAAGCAAAAACTTATAAAGAAGCCTTCACGCTTGCCTCAAACGGATCGGCTGAGTATGTTGTTTCAAACCATTTATATGGCGATTTATTTCATCAGGAATATGGTCTAGAAAAAACATCGATAGTTTTCAACCCGGTCTCGTTGTATTTTGCCGCAGCAAAAGGTTCTAACTATCATCTGCTGCACGCAATAGACAAACATCTCAAGGAAATGAAATCCAAGTCGGGCTCTGTTTATTACAAATCGCTTCAACGCTGGATGGAAAAACCACCAAAAATTGTCGCTCCGCATTATCTTAACTGGCTTTTCGGCTGTATCTTTGTTCTGCTTATTCTGACTTTCGGGTTTATTTTTGTTCTTCGATGGAAACTTAATATTGAAACTAAACACCTGGCTGATGTTAATAAAAACCTGGCAGAAAGTGAAAAGAAATTCCGGGATATTTTTACTAAGCACACTGCTGTTAAGCTGCTTTTTGATCCAGAAAACGGCAACATAGTTGAAGCAAATGAAGCTGCTGAAAAATTTTACGGCTGGCCAGTTGAGCAGTTGCAGAAAATGCATATTCAGGACATCGAAGTCGAGTTCGAAAATAATCAACTTGTTCCACAAGAACTTAAACACAAACTTTCCGATGGCACAATAAAGGATGTTGCGATATTCACAAGCAGTATCAATATTCAGGGAAAAACACTGATTCATTGTATAATACATGATATCAGCGCCCATCGCAGTATTGAAGAGCAGTTGAGGCAGGCTCAGAAGATGGAATGTGTTGGTCGGCTTGCTGGTGGAGTTGCACACGATTTCAATAACATGTTAAGTGTAATCATCGGATACACAGAAATGGCACTGGAGAAAGCCAAACCCAATGGCAAACTTCGGGAATATCTCAATGAAATCTTCAGCGCTTCAAAACGCTCAGCAGATATCACAAGACAGTTGCTTACTTTTGCGCGAAAACAATCGGTAAATCCAAGAGTTCTTGATTTAAACACTGTCATAGATGGAATGTTGCCAATGCTCAGGCGACTCATAGGTGAAAATATAGAACTTGAATGGCAACCTTCAGACGAATTATGGAAAACTAAAATGGACCCGTCTCAGATAGATCAGATAATGGCAAATCTCTGTGTTAACGCTCGAGATGCAATTGAAGATATAGGCAAGGTAATAATTGAAACCAGCAATGTAACAGTAACTGAAGAATGTAAAGACAAACAGAACTATTCAGTTCCCGGCAACTATGTATTGTTGTCTATAACAGATAACGGCTGCGGAATTGAGAAAGAATTGCTCTGCCATCTATTTGAGCCATTTTTTACCACCAAGGAGACGGGCAAAGGAACTGGACTGGGACTTGCGTCCATCTATGGAATAATGAAACAGAATAGCTGTTTCATAAACGTTTTCAGCAAACAGGGAGAGGGAACAACATTTAAACTGTATTTCCCTAAATATACAGGCAAATCGTTTAAAATTGATGCTGTTATTACTTAGAAAAGGTCGATTATCAATAACTCGTTGGAAAAAAAAGAAAAGACAAGACAAGAAAGATTTTTTTTCCGCAGATTACGCAGATTTTCAAGATTTTAGATTTTGGATTTGAGATTTGGAATTTTAGGTTTGGGATTTGGGATTTGGGTAGATTTTTTTGATTTTTGGTTTGGAGGAACATGTTTACTGAAAAGAGATTTAGTTAGCCTGGAATTATTGGAAAGAGATTAAGAGGAGAAATTTGGCCTGAGCGGCTATGAGGAATTGTACAAATGAATAATATATCGAAAAGAATTGTAAATGTACTGTTGATATTGTCGTGTTTTGCTTTTCTGGTGTTTTTTCTTCAGAATAAAATCATTTTTCATCCATTCGCTCTTGAGGGCCCGCCAGTTCTTCCGGTTCCAGAATTTCCCCAGTTGAAATGGGAAAATCACATATTTCAGAACTCTCTCGGAAACAATATCTCAGCAGTATTTCTTCGAAATGAATCGGTTAAAGAAACTTCCTCAAAAACTGTAATTCTATTTTCACACGGAAACGCTGGAAATAACACGCACAGATTTTCTAAAATGAATATTATTGCCTCTCTGCCTGCTGACATAATGATTTATGACTACAGCGGATTTGGCTACAGTTCAGGGTCAGCTGATGTTAAAACATCTATAGAAGACGGACTTGCAGCGTTGAAGTATCTGAAAGATAAATTCGGAATAGATTCAAAGCAGGTAATCTTATACGGAGAATCCATCGGAACTGGTGTAACAGCATGTATTGCAAATCGCATTTCATGGAACATCAGGGGCATTGTACTTGAGTCGGGTTTTGCTTCTCTGAAAGCTCGCGCAGCAAAAAAGATACCTATAATAGGCCCAATTGTATTAGTAAATGATTATCCGGTAGATCAGCTTTTGTCTGAGTACAACGGTCCGCTGTTTATTATTCATTCTGAAGAGGATGAAATTAATCCGTATAGTGATTCACAGAAAGTTTATGAAAAATGCCCTTCCCAAAAAAAACATTTTCTCACATTAAAAAAATACTCTCACAACTATCCAATCCACAATGACTTTAATTATCTTCCGGCTTGGAAAAAGTTCATAGAATCGCTGTGAATTCAAAATTTTTGGAGAAAGTATAATGCTCTGGAGTCCTGTGGTGGGAGTTTTCTTAGGAATCTGCTTTATCGCTGTGATAATCTTCATTATTAAGCGGCGGCAGAGAGCTGAGCAAAAAAGGAAAATTGAGGAAAAGCAAAAGCAGCAGAATAGTCTTCTTTCAGCAACCGGAAAAGAAAAAGAATTCCTGGGACTTGCGAAAGCTTTTGCAAAAGAAGAAGAGACAATAAGCAACCCGCTTCTTCTCGAAGCAATATTGAAAATTCTTATAACATCAGGATCAAACGCTGAGGCAACACAACTTTTGGCGATTGCTCTAAAGAAATATCCTAATCAAGTCCAGTTCTCTGATCTTGAAATTGATTTAATCGTTTCGAAAAAGTTAACTGATACAAACTCTGTAAATCGCCTCTGGAATGGCTATCTTCGTTGTCCGGAGCGCAAGAATTGGCTGTCTCGATACGTCAGCGTTGTTTTTTCTACATCCAACACTTCAAGCACAGCATTAAAAGCAGTTGGTGAGCATTATAAGTCATCAGGTGATCTCAAAGCCCTGAATTATCTCGGAAATAATTACGAAAAAAAGAAGCTCTTCAATGAAAGCAGTTTTCCAATTTTTGAGGAACTTTCGAAAATAGATTCTCAAAACGCAAAATGGCATTATGCGCTTGCCCGGTGCAGACAGAATACTGGCGATCTTCCCGGGGCAGAGGAAGCATTGATAAAATGTCTGTCCATCGATAAAACGTTCCAGAATGCAATTGATTTGTTCAATTTACTTCAAAAAGATAAACAGACTGAACTTGCAGCAAATTCAGCTGTTCCTGCCGAGAAACTTTCAGAAATAGAAATCGAATTACCAGATAGATATGTTCAAATTACCGAACTTGGTCGCGGCGGAATGGGAGTTGTTTACAAAGCGTTTGATGATACCCTGAAACGATGGGTTGCAATTAAAGTCCTTAAAGACAGTGACCCTTCAGACACAGATAAACACAAACAGCGTTTTCTTTTCGAATCAAGAGCGCTGGCCTGTCTTGATCATCCAACCATTCCAAGAGTTTTTGACGTATCTGTTAATCCGCCTGTTTATATTGCACTTGAATTTCTGGAAGGCACAAATTTCAGAGATTTACTGACATCTGGTAATCAGATTTCTCCGGTGGATTTCATCCGCATCGCAAGGGATCTGGCAGATGGATTTCAGCATGCATGTGAGCACGATGTTCTTCATCGCGACATTAAGCCGGAAAACATCCTGATGGAAAAAAATGGACGTATCAGAATTCTTGATTTCGGACTTGCTAAATTTTTAAAATCCGACACCAATCTTACCCAGGATGGTTCACTTCTCGGCACCTTCTGGTACCTTGCTCCAGAACGTCTTAACGGAGAATCGGCAACTATTGCTTCAGAAATTTTCTCTTTCGGTGTTACTCTCTTTGAAATTTTTACCGGGAGCCACCCTTTTCATGGAGATACTCATTTTGTAATAATGTTCCAGGAGCCAAAGCCCCTGACACAAATCCGTAAAGATTGTCCTCCGGAATTGGAGTTACTCATCCTGGAATGTTTGAGTAAGAATCCAGCCAATAGACCTAAAGACTTCAAAGAAATAAAAAATGAACTTGATCGCCTTACAGAGAAAATAAAATAGCTTTTATGTTGTCAGAGAGTAATCCAGGAAAGATCTACTCCAGTTTCATCCTTTGACAAGCGCATGATACAAATACTTCCATCGGGCATCAGAACATGCGATCTTACAGCCATCAGGCCATCGGTTCCGGGAAGTTCTCTTGAGGCAAGAATTTTATCATCTTTTGCTGCCAGAAGCATGAAGCGTGATCCCTTGTCTCCGGCTCCTGTATCTTCAAAGAAAACCAGTCTTTCCTGATAATCAAATCCTACTATTCCAAAACTGAGAATTCTATCACCCGGATTTTTTGAGGTTCGCTCAAGGATTTCTTTACCGCTCTGAGTGGTTACTTTAAATATTTCTCTGGGTTTTCCACTATCGATAATCTTGAAAATCAATGACTCACCTGATGAAGCCGAAAAAAGAACGGTATTTTCAGCAAGTTTACTCGTTTCACCGGAGTGATTGATCTCGAAAACTCTTTCATCTGCATCGATAACTCTGAATCCATTTTTAGTTGTACAAACAGAAAGAAGTTTAGCCTTCACACTGTGCAATATTTCTGATTCAACAACTGAATACTTTTCCGGTTTTTCAATGTCGATGGAATAGAGATTTGAAGACTGAAAAGAGCAAAAAGTAGCGTTTGAATCATTAATTGTCAAATCTGAAAAACGGGCATCCGGAATTTCAGGAACTGGCGGAAGTTTTATTCTGGTATTGGTACCATCTTTTTGGACTTTCACAATCTGGTTGTCATCTGAAAGAAGGTATACAGAACCATCAGAACCCGCAGCCATAGACAGGAAATTTCCTGAAATAAAAACTTCACCATTTGCAGGCAATACAAAAACTATCATCGAAAATATCATAACAATGAATATAGTACGTATCATTTTCATCTCCCGATTTATTTCAGCACCATTGCTGCATGATTAAGTCCGCCACCATTCCACCAACCGGCGAACTGATTGAACGGCATAACCCTTTCAACAACAGACCTTCCCGGATCATTAATTATTACGTTTCCATTTGCATCAAATCCCTTGATAACAACATAATGATGCGTAACGTAAGCCAAAATAGGCTTTCCAGCTTTAATCTGTTCTTGAATCCAGGAGAGTCCTTTTCCTGTAAACCATTCGGCATTCGGGAAACCATAAGATCTTGCGCCAGTAACAAGACCTTCTCTGCTTGTACCGGAAGCTTTTGTACTTCCACAGACATTCCAGAGTCTGGTAACCATTGCTGATGTACTCTGGGCATTATAATATGAAAGAATCATTGCCAGAGCAGTCGGACCACATGCAGAACCAGGTGCAGGGCAATTTGTAGTCATCTGACAAAGTTTGGGGACTTCAAGTCTTGATCCTCCATTCGAAGTGATGACCTTACCCGGATCGCCTGGAGAAGTCCCGGTAGAAGGACCAGTAGAAGTGCCGGAAGATGATACTGGTATAGTACTGGCAGTGGCGCTGTCAACCGTAATATAATCTGAATGGCAATAGACAGTTTTACCATTCCAGGTAATCTTGTACCATTCTCCGACTTTTCCGATTATCTGTACTTGATCGTTGTTGTGGAAACTTCCAATTATTTTTCCCCAGGGACCAGTACGAATGTTTAGCGAAGTACTGACACGTACAACTCCCTTAACAGGCTTTACGACCGCAACAGCAGTTGATGTACTTCCGGAAGTGCTTGAAGAAGTGCCTGAGGAGCCGGTGGTGATTTGAGCTGGTGCATTTGTAGTGATTCCAATATCGTGCCCTTCAAGTGTTAAAAATGGCGATGCTGCAGAGTTATCTACTCCCCGGGCAATGGAAGCAAAGAACAAATAATTTGCTGCAAGAAAAATAAAAAGAAAGCTCAGTTTAACTATTTTTTTTTCTTTCATTTACGGCTCCTGACTTTTATTTCAGAAATAATTTAATCGCAAGATCCGGTCAACGGTAATCGTTCGTTGGAAGGTCTTTCAAGAGGTTGTGCAGAAGCAGGTGCAGGAACCTGGAAAAGTTCTACTTCGGGGCGGTCAGGATATCTGGCAACAAATTTCATCTGGCCATCCTGCTGGATTGTTATAAGAATACCACCGCCTTTACTGTTACCATAAGTTGGACACATTCCAATGTCTATTGAGACCAGTCTGTTATCTTTTACAGCAATAGATCCTTCCTTACCAAGTGCTCCGATTGTATGTCCGAATATGACTCCACGAACACCCATTTTCTGAAGATTTTCATCTACAAGTGAATTATCATTCCACCAATCCCTGTTCCAGAGTGGTCCCGCCATGTTCATGAAGATTCCTTTACTAAAATCACCTTTTTCGAGGTCTTCACGAAAATCGGCGGCGATATCAGACAAAGAACGTGCTGGAGATGAACAACCACCATGAACGAACAAAAATCCGTTTATCGTTGCACAAATCGGCAATCGTCGAATCCAGGAACCATATTTTCCTTCAGGGGAAATTGCCTGGTGAAAATCAAGCCCGGCATTGATAAAGGAATCAAGGGTATTCTGATAATGCTGTTGTTTGGGCGGTTTCAGAGTTTTAGCCCAGGTTTCCACTTGTCCGTTCAAAAGAAGCGCTTCGTGGTTACCAAAAAGCTCAATCAGTCTTCCACCAGCTTTTTCAGATTCAGCCTTCAGGAACATTACAGCATCATAAACCTGTTTGGTATATTTTCCGCGATCAGTACAGTCACCGGTCATAACGAGTATGCTGTTTCCGCCGGTCCATTCAAGTTCTGTTCCTGAGCGCTTTATTGCTCTGGCCATGCCGACTGCTTCGAGTGATGCGATAAATTCAGGCAGTGAGCCATGTACATCACCAATTGCAGCTACTTTCGGAGCATAAGGAATATCTATGCGGGCGGGATCTTTTTCCCAGTCCCGTGCATATAGAGTTGAAACAATAGAAAAAACAAGTACAAATAGAACAATTTGGCGTAAAAATCTGCGAATCATTTTCATTCCTTCCTGAACAAAATAGAACTTTCCAAAGGATTTTCAGCAACATCTGGCCGAAAAGACAAGAAAGTTCTTTCTCTGATTATACTTTATCCGATAAATCGAATTTCGTCAATAACGATAATGCAAAACGAACCAGTTATCTTACCTTAAGGAATTTATCGTATCTCCACACGCAACTATCCTGGTGAATTGATGCATAAGCCTCGGACGGTTGAAATGACCTCTGAATAAAATTCGATGTATTTACTGTATGTAATGTAGAAAATTATGAAACTGTAAAGAAGAAAGTAGCTCCGGCATTTTCATGCCCTTCTGCCCAGATTATTCCACCATGCTTCAGGATGATCTTCTTACAAATAAAAAGTCCAAGTCCTATACCATCAAAGTCAGCCCTGGAGTGAAGTCTTTCAAAAGCTCCAAAAAGTTTATCCCCGAATTTCGAGTCAAATCCAGCACCGTTGTCCCTGACATAATAAGCCTTTCCTTCTTTCAATCCAACGCTGCCAATCTCAATTATGGTTTGCTCTCTTTTTGAAGAGTATTTCCAGGCGTTACTGATAAGATTTGTCATTACAACTTTCATCAATTCAATATCCGCATCTATTTCCAAGTCTGAAACAAGTTTCATATCAACTGATCTTAAAGGCTCAGCATCTTTTAAACTTTTGAAAATTTCTTCAACGATAGTGCCAACGTTGAAACTAGATTTCTTCAAGCCCCTATTTGAGATAATAGAAAATCGAAGTAAAGTGCTGACAAGTTCTTCCATACGGTTGCAGCCAGCAATGATTCTTTCAAGATTTTTCAGGTCTTCTGCATTAATTTTTGCGGAAATTTCTTCACTAAGAATTTGTGAAACAATTTTCACTGTTCTCAATGGCGCACGCAAATCGTGTGACACAGCCAGACAAAATGTTTCCAGTTCTTCATTCTTTTTCTGAAGTTCATTCTGAGCCTTCTGAAAGGCCAAAATGTTCTTAACGCGTGTTTTAACCACTGCAGGGCTAATAGGTTTAGGAATATAATCTACTGCTCCGAGTTCAAGTCCATGGTTCTCATCAATTTCGTCTGCAAGGGCTGTGACAAAAATTATCGGAATATTTTTCAATCGTTCGTCTTTCTTAAAACGCTGACAAGTTTCAAATCCGTCCATTTCAGGCATCATTACATCCAGTAGGATCAGATCTGGTATTTCCCGGGAAGCTAATTCAAGACCCTGTTTGCCACTAGAAGCAAATAGAATTTCGTAATCATTTTCCAATAAAGTTGCCAGGACCTGAATGTTTTCAAGCAAATCATCAATAATAAGAATTTGTTCACGCGGTTTACTCATTTTATTCTCCATCAATCTCCAATCCTATTCGACTGGCCAGCTTGCCTGCACTTAGAATAGAATTTGCAAAATCCAGCTTTACGGTATAACTTTCAATGGAAAGGATTTCCTTTTCAAATTCAGTATCTGCAAGTACATTTTTAATTTCTTCAACTATTTTTTTTGAAGAAAAACTATTCTTTTTTAAGGATTTATTTAATTTCAAGAATAGCTCACAGAGTAGATTCTTATCAAGTTCTTCATGTTTCACAACTGGAATTTTCGGAATTTCTGCTTTCGAATCTTCAAGAAGATCAATTGAATTCATCACATCAGAAAAATCCTTATTAAATCTCAGAATAATATCTTCAAACCCATTTTTTTCCTGTTTTTTTACTGCATTCTCAAATTCTATTATTGTCTGATACAATAAAAACGCAGAAATGTTTCCAACTACACCCTTGATTGAATGCAGTATTCTCGACACTTCAGACAAATCATCCTTTTCAATTGCCTCCTGAATATTTTGAGGTGCATCAATGTGATTAGAACGAAAACCGATCAGTATTCTTCTAAACAGGTTTGTGTCGCCCCTTATGCGACTGAGCGCTTCTTCCACGTTTATAACACCTCTGATTGAAGAAAAACCTGCGGTATCAAATAATGGTTTTCCATCACCCGAATTTTTAGAAACTCTCTCGGGAAATTCGCCGTTGGACTTAACCCATTTATTGAGTACCCGAAAAAGGCTTTTTGGAACAATAGGCTTGGAAAGATAATCATTCATTCCTTCCTCGAAACATTTTTCCCGTTCTTCGTTGAATGCAAAAGCTGTCAAAGCAATTATCGGAAGGTCAGGATTGGCTGATTTGATTATCTTTGCAGCTTCGTGACCACCCATTACCGGCATTTGAAGATCCATGAAAACGATGTCAAAATGTCCTTTATGACTTTGACATTTTGTTACAGCTTCCAAACCGTTTTCCGCAATTTCAATCTCCATTCCGACACCTTCCAGAAATCCCTTTGCAACATCCTGATTGATCTTGTTATCTTCAACCACTAAAGCTATTCTTCCTTTATAGTAATTCTCAGCTTCCTGAAACTCGTCAGGCAAATGGATTTTCGGCTTGAAGCTTCTCTCTGACCCGAAGATATTCATTATCGAGTCGAGAAGCGTAGAAGGTTTAACTGGCTTTATCAATATCGAATCGACTTTTGAAGCATTTAGATTTTTCACAATGTCTTCATTTCCAAAAGCTGTAATCATTATTACGTGAGGTTTTTCAGTTAATAAAATCTCTTTTTGGATCATGTTCAATGTCTCAAAACCGTCCAGTTCAGGCATGCGCCAATCCATCAAAATCAATTTGTAAGCAGATTCCGTGGATACATATGCCTGTTTTTTTAATTTTTCCAAAGCTTCATAACCGCTTGAAACAGTGTCAACATGCAGAGAAAATGACTCCAATTGAGACTTTAATATTTCACGGCAACTATTATTGTCATCTACGACCAGCACTCGCATTCCCTGAAGGCTCGTGGGAAATTCCTCTACGGGAGAAGTCTTCCTGCCTTTATAGATGAAATCGACGGTGAAGAAAAACTTACTTCCCTTGCCTGGTGTGCTTTCAACCTGTATTTTGCCTCCCATTTTTTCAATAAGTGCTTTGGTGATGGCAAGTCCCAGTCCAGTGCCACCAAATTTTCTTGTAGTTGATGCATCAACCTGATTGAACGATTGGAAAAGCTGTGAAATCTGTGCTGAATTCATGCCTATTCCCGAGTCCTGGATGGAAAATAGAAGGGTTATTGTGGCATCTTGATTATTTTCCCTGACACATCGGACTGAAATAATGATCTCACCAGTTTGAGTGAATTTAACAGCATTGCTGACAAGGTTAATCAGTACCTGTCCCAAGCGAAGCGGGTCGCCAAAAACTCTGACTGGAAGACATGGTTCGAGATCAAACAAAAGCTCCAGCCCTTTCTGAGTGGCTTGAAATCCAAGAATATTAGCAACACCACCAAGTACTTCATCCAGAAGGAATTCAACAGATTCTATTTCCAGTTTACCAGCTTCAATTTTGGAAAAATCAAGGATGTCATTGATAATCGTTAAAAGGGAATTTCCAGAAAATAATATTTTTTCAAGGAATTCCTTTTGTTTGGGATTGGTTTCAGATCTCAGTGCCAGGTGGCTCATTCCTATGATTGCATTCATCGGAGTGCGAATTTCATGGCTCATATTTGCGAGAAACTGACTTTTAGCTACACTTGCACATTCAGCCTGAATTTTTAATTCTTCTTCCTTTGAAAGGGCTTCCTTCAATAAAAGATTTGCTTCTTTTAACATTTCAGACTGTTTTGTCACTTTTTGAGAAAGAATCTCGCGAGTGGATATTTCCTCTTCAAGTCTTGAGATTGAAGTCTTGAGATTTTCGATCATCTGGTTGAAAGAAAAGGACAATTCTCCGATTTCATCCTGTGATTTCACATCAACTTTAATCTGAAGATTTCCACGGCTGACTTCCAATACAGCATTTCTGAGTGTTGATAATGGCTTGGAAAGCAAGAATGAAAAAATGATTGCAACTGCAACTGCAATTAAAAAGCCTGTTACACTGATTAATAGCCACTTTTGTCTCAACAGAATGACCGGTGCAAAAATTGTACGAGTTGGAACATGAATAAAGATTGACAAATCATTTCCGCGGAAACTTTGGAATCCCTGTTCTTTGCAGAAAAAAAGGATTGAATCTTCCTCACCCAAATCAGAATGATTTTCAATAAAATTACAATTTTCCCATTTCTGACCTTGCACAAGTTGCCATTCCGGGAGAATATCCTTTAATACTCCCTTACGATTATGATTGGAATATAACAAACAACCCTTTTCATTAACGATATCAATAAAGATTGATTCATATTCTGCTTTTTCAGAAGTTGTGTTTTCAATGATTTCATTTAACCTGTCTGTTGGAATCTTTGCGACAACAACACCAAGAGGTTTGTTGTCGCTATCAATAACCGGTGCGGAAAAATGGATAACAGGAAGATTCAGATCAGAATCGAATTGAACATTAGCTGCAATGCTCAATTTTCCTTGAATTGCCGCGGCAAGATCTGGAGTCATACAGCATTTCTCACCCAATCCAACGCCTGTGGTATCAGCAATTCTGATCAAGTCTGAATCGAAAAAAGAAATCGAAAAAAAAGCATTAAAATTATCTCTGAAAGACAATAATCTTTTTGTTATCTGAAGAGAAGTTGAACCAGAAGAAGTTAGTACCGGATCAGTTGAAATGGTTTTTATATCACCCATTTTTTCAAAGAAATAACGATCAATTTTATCCAGAGTTGCGATTCCCAGGTTCCTCAGATTACGCTTCGCCAGAGCTTTCAGCATATCGACATTTGAGGTCCAGGTAAGATAAAAAATACCACCTGCAAAAAAGAGTCCTATTGCAATCATCGAAAGGGCAAATTTACCAAGAAACTTCATTTATTTATCAACTCTTTTATAAATTTTGCCTCCATGAAATCTCTAACATCCGGTGCCTGTGACAATTGACCGTGTTTAAGATAAAAATCTACCATTTTAGTCGCAGTATAAAATAAAGAAGGTTTTCCTGCTGTTGGGGTTGCTGTTTCCGTCATAATTTCAAGATTTTCATGCAGGTCTATGAGATGTGATCCCTCTAGTCCGGAAACAACTTCCTCAACCGTCATCTCCATCTTCGGAGCCATCAATTTAATTGATTCTTCACGGTTATTATCAACGTAATTTCTGGCTTCAATCAGCGATTTTACTACTCCCTGAATTTCAGCTGAACGCTCATCTAAAGCCTTTTTGGAAAAAAACAGAACATCTGTTACTATTCCAGGTTGATCACCAGCCTCAGCGAGAACTTTATAACCTTTTTTCGTTGCCCTTGATACCTCAGGATCCCAGACGTGTCCAGCATCTACCTGTTTCTCATCAAGGGCTTTCACAACCGCATCAGCAGGAACATTTTTAAATTTGACTTTTCCTTCTTCCACACCTGCTTTCAGAAGTGCATTCTGAACAAAAAAATGCGAGAAACTATTGAATTCTTCTACTGAAACTGTTTTCCCATCGAGTTCTGAAAGAGAATTAAGATTTGGCTGGCCAACAATAGCGTCTCCTGAAACAGAATAATTGGTTACATATACAACTTTGGCCTCTGCACCCTTTGAACGGAAAAGAATGATAGTTCCAAATGAATGAAAGATGCCATCAACTTCGCCATTTACAAATAAATCCAGGGTTTCAGGTGATGATTTTTTAAATATCAACTCTACATCGACATTATTTTTCCTGAAAATGCCTTTATCCTGTGCAATAAAAGCATGAGCAAATGGCGCCCAGACTGTTATTGCAATTTTAAGCGGCTTTTTTTCAACAGTTTTTCCGACCGTTTTTTCGCCACAACCAATAAAACCAATCAGAATGACAAAGATAATCAACAAACTCAGCATTTTTTTCATATTTTATTCCTCCCAAGCAAACCCTTATTATACATGATTCTAAATAAGAGATTATTTATTTAGTATATTTTTTTGCCAGCTGACGATCAGTACAACTTCGCAAACATCGTTATTAAATTCCTTCAAATAACGCTGTGCTGAGATAGCGTTCGCCGGTATCAGGTAGAATGACAACTATTGTTTTGCCGGTATTCTCCTTATTTTGAGCTATGCGACATGCTACAGCCATTGCGGCTCCGCTGGAAATTCCGCAGGTGATTCCCTCTCTGTTGTGAAGCAAACGCCCGTATTCAATAGCTTCTTCGTTGGTAACAGTAGCTATTTCATCTACAAGATTCAGGTCGAGTGTGTCTGGTTTAAATCCAGCCCCGATACCCTGAATTTTATGCGGTCCGGGTTTTGGTTCCTGACCGGCTCTAATGGCAGTCAGGACTGGCGAGTTGGAAGGCTCTACTGCAACAGTGTGAATCGCCTTTTTCATTGTCTGTTTTATATAACGGCTGACGCCGGTAATTGTACCACCTGTTCCAACTCCGGCAACGAGAATATCGACTGCCCCATCAGTATCATTCCAGATTTCGGGTCCGGTTGTCTTAAAGTGAATTCCGGGGTTTGCAGGGTTTTTAAACTGCTGTGGCATGAAGTACTTTCCCGGCTCAGATGCTATGAGCTCTTCTGCTCTGGCAATGGCGCCTTTCATTCCTTTTGAACCATCAGTCAGAATTATTTTCGCACCGAAAGCCGCCAGAATCTTCCGACGCTCAATTGACATGGTATCGGGCATTGTCAGAATAAGCGGATATCCCCTGCTGGCACAGACAAATGCAAGTGCTATTCCGGTGTTTCCGCTGGTGGGTTCAATAATAGTTTTTAAAGCAGGCTCTGATGGGCAGATAATTCCATCATTTTCGGCAGCATTTATTATTGCGACACCAACTCGGCACTTTACAGAATAGCCTGGATTGCGCCCTTCAATTTTTGCGAGAACTGTTGCCGGGAAATCACGCGTGATAGAATTTATCCGCACCAGAGGAGTGTTGCCAGTGCATTTACTGTTATCTGAATATATATTTGCCATAATTCCTCCATTTTCAATTATTATATTAGTACAATGAAATACTAACTGATATCTGAACACTCACCATTGATCCATAATTGTCATTTCGACAGAAAAGAGAAATCTTGTATTTATAAGATCTCTCACATTCTTTCGAGATGACAACTTACTTAAGTTAACGCTTCAACAATACCTTCGATAGTACAAGATTATGAATTTGTCCCTTGATGAAATAAAGCTGGTTTCTTAAATTTATGGCATTGTCTAGCTGCTGCCCCTTATTATTATTGAGTAGATACATTTTTTCGATATTTGGCTGGTAACTTTCCGGTGACTTTTTTAAAGGTTCGATAAAAGTAATTCAGGTTATTGAATCCTGTATCTTCCATGATTTTTTCAATACTTAAATCTGTTGAGATCAGCAATTCACAGGACTGAAAAATCCGGTAATAATTAATATATTGTACTATTGTCTGTCCGGTAGCTTCCTTAAAAAGTTTGCACAAATGTCCACGGGAGATTCCGGTGAATGAAGTAATATCATCCAGAGTTATTTCCTCCCGGTAGTTTGCTGAAATGTAATTTTTCACTTCCTGAATGGCAGGATTATTTCGTGCATCAGAATTTGAATCTGCGAAAAGGCGGACAAAGTGAATCAAAAGCTCCTGAAAAAGCAGATTCATCATCATCCGGGAGCCCCAATACTTTTTTCCGCTCTCCTCAAGAAGTTTTAATGCGATATTCAGAAGATTTTTGCTGCATGTTTTGATGGAGCACTGACAAGGTGTAAACTGATTCCACGATAGTGCAATTTTTTCCTGAGTTTCTGACATTTGCCGTTTGAGAACGTCGCGCGAAAAAAGAAGAATTAATAGTTCAACGTCTACTCCTGCTGGAATGGTCTTTATACAGTCATGTTTCAGTGAAAATGCAATAAGATTCTTCTGCAGAAAATAAGATAATGTTTTTGGACTGCTTGAAAGATAGCCTTCAATACAAAAGAAAATTCCAAAATTGTCAGTTTTGAATGTGAATGATTCCTCTTTGTCCAGTTTCTGACGAAAATGGTACAATGAAAAATCATCTGTTTCAGCAACCAGTTTTGCACCCGGAAGTTCAAGCAAAGAATTCAAAATGATCCTCCTTTTATATCTCAGAAAATAATTTTACCTCTAATTTTAGTATCAATCCAGCTAATTTAAATTATTTTTTTTTACTGTGCTATCCCGAAAATACCTACTTTGTTACTCTTTCCCTTTAATTCCATTTTTCCATGGGGAAGGAATTTTTCCCGATGTTCATTGGGAAGAGCTAATAAAACAGCTTCAGAAATGATGAGTGGTGAATCACAGGATTTACACATTGATTCAAGTCGTGATGCGGTATTCACGGTATCGCCAATTACAGTGAATTCGCGCCGGTTTTTACTTCCAATTGCGCCGAGAATTACGTCTCCGCGATGCAGACCGATTCCAATGGCAAGTTCTGGCAGCCCTTGTCTTGAAAAATCATGGTTCAGATCAGAAAGTGCAAAAAGCATTTCGCGGCTTGCTGTTACTGCCGAAAGGCTTGAATTTTCAAGTGGTACAACAGCGCCAAAAGTTGCCATTACAGCGTCACCGATATATTTATCAATTACTCCGCCATTGCGATTAATACAAGGTCCAATGCGCTCAAAATAAGTATTGAGAAGGTTCACAACTATTTCCGGCTGAATTTTCTCGCAGAGTGTTGTAAAAGAACGAATATCGGCAAACAGTATTACCGCCTCTATGCGCTCTCCTGGGGCGCCTTCCCGCAATTGCATTATTTGAGCTTTAATTTCAGGGCTGACGAAAGTTCCAAAAAGACGATCAATAGCCTTGCGCTGACATTCTTCCGAAAGTATTCTCTGAATAAGCCCCTTGTGCTGAACGGCAAGAATACCAACAGCAAAACCAGTAAAAATCATCAGTAAAGCCTTGAAAAAATAGAAAAGACCTCCAGTCAAATCCTGGATAAACATCGGGTCAGAACAACTCACTTCCCGAAAATGTGGTTCAGCAAGCAAGTAAACCAGAAAATACTGGACTCCTGCAACTATTCCGGCTACTGCAGAAAATTTTTCATTAAACATGAATCCGGTTAAAAGAATCATAAACATGTACAAATACGACGGTGGTCCGGTGATATACGTTGCTGCACCCATAGGCAAAAGGAAATGTGCTATACCATAAAGAAGCGTAGGAACAGAAACATAACCCACTACAGTCATTATTTGGCCAAATGAAGAAAGCTGTCCCTTTCTGGACAACCAGGCAATCAAAGCTGCATATAATCCAGCAAGACATGCCCAGATTGCTGGAATCAAGAAATCCCCGGGCATTCCCATCAGCTTTCCGAGCAGCATAAAAAGCGCACCCAATAATCCAAAAATGGAAGCATAAATACTTCCTTTATGAATGGCCTGATTGCTTTCAGCCTGTAAGATATCTGTAAAACCCTGCTCAGAATCAGGCTGTTGAAGAATTGGAGATGTAGAATTATCTGGAGTTGTTTTTTGAAACATTTTCTTTTCAAAGCGAAAAATTTGATTTGCTTTCAATTTATCTTTACCTAATGTTATCAAATGCAGCACGAAAAGTCATTATAGTTTATTGAACTTGAAAATAATCTGAAATCTAGTATACTAAGGAACAAAGTAAGAAATAAGAGGAAAATACAAGGAACAAATCTATGAAAGCAATAAAAATTGTTGATAAGAACCCCTTTGTTTTTGAAACTCCGATGAAGCAACCCCAGAAAGGCTGGTCAAAAATAAAGCTTATTAAAGCCGGAATATGTCGTACAGATATCGAAATCAGCAAAGGCTATATGGACTTTACAGGAATTCCGGGACATGAATTTATTGGAAAAGTAGTGGAATCTGATAACACCGAACTTGTCGGAAAAAGAGTTGTGGGTGAAATCAATGTTTTTTGCGAAAATTGTCTTCAATGCCTGAACGGTTCAGGCAAACACTGTGAAAATAAGCTTACATTTGGAATTGAAAAACTTGATGGCTGTTTTTCGGAATATTTTTCATTACCTGATCGCAATTTGCACATTGTTTCTGATGACATCAGCGATGATGCGGCAGTATTCACTGAACCATTAGCAGCTGCCTATGAAATACTTGAGCAGTATGCAGTACAGGAAAACATGAAATGCATCGTGTTTGGTGATGGAAAACTTGGAATACTTTGTGCATGGGTTCTCAGCACATGTTGCCAGAATGTTTTTCTTGTCGGCAAACATTCTGAGAAAGCGAAATTGATTCATTGGAACGGAGTAAAACCAATTTTCAATCCTCAGGACATTGATTTCAAAGCAGACTTAACTGTTGAGGCAACCGGCAAAGCAGCGGGACTGCAAACGGCCATTGATTATACAAAACCCCGCGGAACATTGATTCTGAAATCGACAATAGCAGGAAGCGACGGAATAAACCTTGCTATGGCAGTTGTAAAAGAAATTACGATAATTGGTTCACGATGCGGTCCATTCTACAGAGCACTGCAGGGTCTGCACTCCTTTAAATTTCCTGTTGAAAGGCTGATTTCAGAAAATTACCCACTTACCAGAGCATCTGAAGCGTTTAAACACGCGAGTACCTCCGGCACAGGAAAGGTTCTTCTTGTACCATAGCCATGAAAATTTCAAGATTATTTACTTTTCTTTTGCTGATATCATTCGAACTTATTTTTGTACAAATAGATGCACATACTTTATCAACGTTTCTTGCAAAAACAGAATATTCGCTTCTTCCATATAAATGCAATTTGAATCGATCATCCGGTAAATCAGGCGCTGAAAAAACTGAAGAAATAGCAAGATTTTTCACAGTGTACAATGATGAGCTTCATAAAACAGTTAATTTCCGTTCAAATATTCCTGAAGACATAATTTCTGATACTAATTTTAACACCAATCTAAAAAAGAAAAGATATACTGTTTACAGAAAAAACGGTGCAGTCTTTTACTGCAAAGGCTTCTGTCTTTCTTCAGATACTCTGATAAATGGACAGACAGTCACTGTAAAAATTGTACCACAGAAATGGAAGAACGAAATAAACGATGCACTGCTGAGCGATTGTAATGAACTGACTCTTTCAATCCCTGTTGAACTCATCAGAAATAAGTCTATTTCAGAAAATCAATTTAAACAGCTCATAAATAAAGTATTTACAAGAAATATTATTGAAGCAGATTTCAATAATATGCTTCTTTGTCCAGATCATGCCAGATTCAATCATTCACCAGACAAACCTCTCACATGGTTGTTTCCAGTTCATAAGATTTCATCGAAAAAATATATTTCAAACCCTGATGAGAAAGGCAGACAAGATCTTGAACAATGCATTGAAATGCTTTCTTCGACAAGTTTTCTTTTATCTCAGAATGAAAGAGCCAAGCGTCATCTTACTCCTGATTTTTTAAAAATTCGCTGGAAAGACAAAGAGAATTTAGACCTCGGCAGCGGAAGAAACGTATTCGTCTTTATTACAGTCGGGCCTGGAATAAACTATTTTGACGATCCATTTCGAAAACCTCAAAAGAATCTTCCCTCACCAAGACTTATTCTTTCACGAAATTCTCTTGCATTTCAGCAGCTTCAATTTTTCCCTGATTACAGCATAGGAACTTACTTTCCTGGCAAACGCCGCTTTGATGAATTTAATGTTTTTCAGAAAACACTGAAAAGAAAAGTAAGCAATACTGATATTGGCAATTATTCGATGGTTTACATGCCTGTTGAGTTGCGTTCCAAATACCTGAAATTGCTTGAGCAATCTATTCTTTCTTATGGATTGCTGAATAATTCACCTTCTCTGGAAAAAGGTTTTTCTTTCAATGGTGATTGGTACACAGGCAATGTAATTAACAACGAAATGCTGATAAGAGATTTCCTTTCGTTCTCTCTGCACAGCGTTGCGCTTATCGTTCCTGAAGGCTATAAAGAAGCATATTGTTCGGCTTATCAAAACAAGGTACTCACCTCCGGATATCCTGAAAAAATTAATGGAATTGATTTCCGGGAATATTTCGTCGAGTCATGGGGTCCAAATGACCTTGGAATGAGAAAAGCATATTTTGCATTTCTTATAAACGATATTCAGCCAATATGGAGTAAAATTCTCAAAAAACTTTATCTGAAAGATATTTCGAAACAAAATAGTTATCTTGAATCATCAGAAATGCTTTATCTGTTCGAAAAACTTTTCACTGATTACAACGATATAATCATCAATAACTCTTATAAACGCAAAATACTTTTGTCAAGGAATGGCTATGAATAAATCTCTCAGAATAAATAAATCTCTCGGATTGATATTCTTTTTCGCTTCGCTGATTGGTTGTGTTACTACGCTTCCAGAAGCGTGCTTTGCAAATACGAAAGAATTGCTCTGCAATCAATCGAAATTACAGATGACTGTTTCCTTTCCCAAGCCTGATACCGTTTCCTTCAGTTCACCTGTTCCAAATGGAATTCCTGTTCAGCGTGCAGAAAGACTCTGGTGCAAAATTCCTGATAATTTTTCAGACCGAATTCTGCAATTTGTAGTTGTCAGGTACAGAAAGGATTTCAGCAATTTACCTCTCCCGGGGCAAAGAGATACCCTTCCGGTGTTTTTAGGAATCAGTGCTGTTCAGGGGAAGCCCATTCTCTGGTCTGATCAATTTGGAGCTGAAAAATACGTTCCGCCAACGCTTCCAGAAATGTCTAAACAAAGTACATTTCTTGGTTTCAGCGAAATTCTTAAAGGAAAGCCTGCTGAGGGCATATTTATAGAGAATCTCACAAAAGATCCTGCTGCATCAGCTCCGATTCTGATACATAAAGTAGATCTTGTATTTCTGCATCATGGAGACCGCTGCAAACCAGAGAATATTACAAGATTCAATCGTGCAGAAATGATCAATTCTCTGACCTTGCGGTACCGCCTTGATTCATCGAAGGGGCTGGAATTAAGACCCGGACAGTCTTTCGAATTTCTTCTTCCTGAGAATCTGAATTTTCCCTGGATTACCTATCTTGTACTGAAACACAGAAAAGACCCTTCTCTCATGTCCAAAACAGATATGGAATCATCTCAGGATACTAACCCAGCCTACATGCTTGTCGAAGTACATGACTCAAAAACAGACACATGGATCAGATGGGCTGACAGATACGGTTCTGCAAAATACTCCGAAGTACGAAGCGCAGACAACCCAGAGGACGAAACTTTACACAATGGACTGCGTACATTTGGAAAAATTAAACCGGATAAAATTAGAGTTACAAATATCGGAACTGGTGATTCGCGGTTATCAACGGCTCGGGTTCACGAACTGATGGTTGTTTTCTATCCGGATAATTCTTCTGCCGAAAAATCAGAACAGATTTTCACTCCCGAAACAGCTTTCAACGATCCGGTAAAAGGCATTCTTATACCGCTTATAGGCGGTGGTCCAAGACTTGATGGGAAATTTCCCGGAGCCATACCAATTGGACCCGGGTTCAAAGAACGCATTGCATCAATTTCTGCCCTTCCAGCATCTCACACATTCCAGCTTGCAATTGACCCGCCACCGCCTGCCAGACGCGATTCGCTCGGGCATATCGTCATTCCTCTTCCAGAAAAGAGACACCTTCTTATGGCGGAATTTGCAATTGGCGACCTGGATGTAACAGCTTTGAATAAAAACAAAGACGGTTTTTTCGGCAGAACCGGATGCGCAGAACTGACAGTATGGCTTCGGAATAAATCTGTTCCAGGAAGACATTTCCCGGCAATTATCAGAAATAATATCGGAATGGCAGGAATTATTACTCTGGGCTTACCAACAAATGCAGGACAAACACAGCCCGGTGACGAACTTGTGGTTTCTGTAAGCAACGACGTTGCTTTTCTGATGGGCTACCGCGTTACTTATTCCAGTGATTTATAATTCTGCTTACTTATTAATGCAGTGAACCAGAATTCTGAACCGAAATTTTCTCTGCTATTGGCTCCAATTCTGCCGCCCATCATTTCTGCAAGCTCCCTGCTTATGGCAAGCCCAAGTCCACTACCGCCGTATTTTCGGCTGGCAGAAGTATCGCCTTGTACAAATGGTGAAAATATTTCAGAAAGACGATTCTGGGGAATACCAATTCCAGTATCCGAGACTGAGAAGCGAATAAAAGCATCTTTTTCGCTTTCTTCGAGAAGTTTGACCTGAATGCGGATTTCACCTTTCTGCGTGAATTTTATTGCGTTTCCAACAAGATTATTTACTATCTGCCTTAATCTTGCAGGATCGCCATTCAGCAGGACAGGAACTTCGGAATCAATCATGCAATTCAATTCAAGATTTTTTTCCCGGGCTCTGATAGAAAAGATTTCGGCAATATTTTTCACGGTTGTATGCAAATCAAAATCAAGCTTTTCCAATTCAAGCTTTTTTGCTCCAATCCTGGAATAATCAAGAATATCATTAACAATTGAAAGAAGACCATCAGCACTGGACCTTAGTATTTCAGCATATCTTCGCTGTTGAATTGTAAGGTCTTCATCAAGGAGAGCGTCAGACATACCTAAAACTACAAACATTGGATTACGAATTTCATGACTCATTATTGCAAGAAAATCACTTTTTGCTTTATTCGCAGATTCAGCTTGAACAGCCAGTTCCCTGGCTTGAATCAGCGACTTTTCAAGTTCTTCTTTTGCTTTTACTTTCTCGGTAATATCAAAAAAGCTTGTCAAAAAGCAGATTTCATTGTCTCTTAAAATCTTGGTAATTTCAACATGTGCCCAGAACTCTTCTGAATTACCATTAAACATTCGCAATGCAAAAGAAACTTTGAACTCAGTTTCAAGCAACCGCCTGCAATTTAAATAGAAGTTATCATGGTCGGCATGAATAATGAATTTAAGAACTGATTGTTTTATAAGTACGCTGCGTACAACACCCAGCATGTTAGCTGCTGCCAGATTGGCTTCCAGAATGATACCTCTTTCATTCAAGGTGACATAGCCGACCGGTGCAAGATCATACAGATTGAAATAACGTTTCTTTGTAGATTCAAGATCTTCCTGTGTTTTCAGAAGTTCATCGTTCTGCAACTCAAGTTCGATCTGATGTACCCGCAAATTGTACAACAATTGCCTAACTTCATCAGGTTTAAGTGATTCAATGCAATCCATAGGCTCTAAGGATCTGCTTTTAAGCATCGCCTCTGCTTGCGTCCTGATCTTCATTAAATCATTGTTATTTTTCATAAGTCCCTCTATTTGCATGCAACACCTTTAAATATTTCAAATTGCTGTCGCACCATTGTTATGGAAAAAGGTATTTCTTCAATCTTTTCAAAAACAGCAAGCTGTTCTATTCCGAAAATTACAGCCTGAAGAACTTTTGCTCCGACAAAAGCAGTTTTAACGGTCAATGCACTCGCTAACTTTTCGATTTCATGACGATCACCGTCTTCAACAAACTTTTCCAGTAAATCAATTGATGCAGGAAAAGTTTTGACAAAATCTTCTATTATTTCAATCAGCAAAGCCTCGCTGCCCATTACGTTCTCAAGCATTATTTCACGGTTAAACACAGAAAGAGGAGGCGGTGAAACTTTAGTACCGGGAGAAAACTTTTTCTGGTGGGCAAGCCATTTATCAATAACCGAAGCCAAATCCTTTGTTTGAAATGGTTTTAAAATATAATCATTCATTCCACATTTCAGACATTTTTCCCTGTCTTCAAGCATGGTACCTGAGGTCATAGCAATAATTACAATATTGGAGTTATTCAAAATTGAATTGTCGGAACGTATGGCATCTGTAGCTTCGAAACCATCCATCACAGGCATTTGACAATCCATAAAAACAATATCGTAAGGAATTTTGCCAACCATCTGAACGGCTTCTTTGCCATTTGCAACGATATCGCATGAGTACCCGAGTTTTTGAAGTTGTACAGATGCTGCCTGCTGATTGGCAACGTTATCTTCCACAAGGAGTATCTTTATACTCTTTTTAAACAACTCAACAATTTTATGTCGTGTTATGATGCCAGAAGTTTTCTGTTTCAAACACTCCAAAAGATGTAACTTTCTCACTGGCTTTAAAAGATATGCTGAATAACCTGCTTTTTCAAGTTGTAAAACATCTCCGCGCTTTCCAAATGAAGTCATTGCTATTATGCGTGTTTTGGAAATGCAATCGTTGCTTTTAATTTTTTGTCCAAGTTTTAAAAAGTTGTCGATAGAGGCGAACAAATCAATTATGGCAACCTGAAAGGGATCACCCAGTTTCTCTGCTTCAATGAGTTTTTCGAAAACGATGTTTACATCATCGATTTCTTCAAACCGACACTTCCAGCTTTCCAGCAAAAGTTTTATCATCAGACGACTGGTTGGACAACAATCAAAAACTAATACTTTCATCCCAGTTATCTCGTCTGAATCTTCTTCGCGGGGTTCTTCCCGTAACTGCTTTCTCAGGCGTGCAGTGAACCAGAATTCTGAACCAGAATTTTCACAGCTGTTAACTCCTATCCTGCCACCCATCATTTCTGCAAGCTGCTTGCTTATGGGAAGTCCGAGGCCTATCCCGCCAAATTTTCGACATGGGGAAGCGTCAATTTGTACAAACGGTTCAAAAATATCAGTAAGTCGGTTATGAGGAATTCCTATGCCGGTATCTGCAACTGATACTCTTATGAAAACATCATTTTCACTTTCTTCAAGGAGTCTAACCTCTACAAGAATCTCGCCTTTCTGAGTGAATTTTATTGCATTTCCCACGAGGTAAGTTAATATCTGCCTTAATCTTCCAGGATCACCCTTCAGCAGCACTGGAACTTCAGGATCAACAATGACGTTCAATTCCAGATTTTTTTCCCTGGCTCTCATATAAAAAATTTCAATAACATCTTCGAAAGTTATCCTCAAATCAAAATCAAGCATTTCCAGATCAAGCTTTTTTGTCTCAATCCTGGAAAAATCGAGAATGTCATTAATAATTGAAAGAAGACTCTGACCACTTGACTTTATTATTTCAGCATATCGTCGTTGTTCAGTTGTAAGCTCCATATCGAGAAGAATGTTTGTCATCCCTATGACTCCGTTCATCGGAGTGCGAATTTCATGACTCATTGATGCAAGAAAATCATTTTTCGCAGCATTAGCACATTCGGCTTTAAAAGCCATTTCTCTGGCTTGAACCAATGCCTGTTCAAGTTCTTCTTTTGCTTTTTCTTTAGCCTGCACTTTATCGGTAATATCAAAGAAACTTGTCAGAAAGCAAATTTCATCGTCTCTTAATATCTTGGTAATTTCGACATGCACCCAGAAGTCTTCAGAACTGTTCTGATACATTCGCAATGCAAACGAGACTTTGAATTCAGTCTCAAATAAACGTCTGCAATTTAAATAAAAGATGTCACGATCTTCGGGACAAATGAACTTAAGAATTGATTGTTTTATCAATGTGCTGCGTACAACACCCAGCATTTTGGCAGCTGCCAGATTGGATTCCAGAATTATACCTTTTTCATTCAGAGTAACATAGCCAACCGGTGCAAGATCATACAGATTGAAATAACGCTTCTTTGCAGATTCCAGTTCTTCCTGAGTTTTCAGAAGTTCATCATTTTGTAATTCAAGTTCGATCTGATGCACCTGCAGGTTGTACAACAACTTAGGGATTTCATAAGATGGAAGAGATTCGACTTTTTGAACAGCATTCAAAGATCTGCTGTTAAGCATTTCCTCGGCCCGATTTTTAATTCTAATAAAATCAGCATTATTTTTCATAGAACTCCTCAAAAGCTTTCCAAATCAAGTTTTCTCACTAAACTGTTTTTTTCTGAAAATTACTACCAGCTGTTTTTCTCAATAGTTATTTATTAAGAGATTTCAGCAATTGTTCAAGTTCTCTAATTCTTGTCTGAAGTTTAAATTCACGACGCTTATGTGCCGTAATATCTTGAGACGCTGTGATTACACCGACAATATCTCCGGATACGCCTCTGACTGGTTCAGCAACAATTTCGGAAATAGTACTTCCAAGCGGTTGAAAAAATTCAATTTCATCCCGCGCACAAAACCCGGTTTTTAAAACACGCTTCTTTAGTTGAACAAGGCGGAGGGTGCTGCTATTCAGCGCAATTTCATCATCACGTTTTCCGATGAACAAAGACGAAATAAAATTTGGATCAGGGTTGTGAATCCAGATGTATCGTAATTCAAGATCAGTCATGGCAATAACAGTACCGGAATATTTCAGTGCAATCTGAAGATGTTCTCTGGTTTTTTGAGTTGCTTCTCTTTCAAGTTTCATTTCCGTAATGTTTATAAAACTTATCACCGTGCCTTCTATTACGTTTTCAAGCGTTCTATAAGGAAGAATACGCATCTGGTACCATGCACCCATCTGAGTTTGCACTTCAATTTCTTTGGGAACAAGGTTTCTCTGAACGGCCTTTATGTCGCTTGTCAGGTGCTCGTAACCAATCAGATTAGATGCAATATGGTTTATTGGCCTGCCAATATCAGCCGGAATAAGATTAACAATCTTATTTGCAGAGGGCGAATAGCGCAATATTCTCAGTTGATGATCAACAAATATTGTACCAATTTCAGGTCCGGTGAGAAGGTTGTTCATATCATTATTGACTATTGAGAGTTCTAATACCTTGGCCTGAAGTTCAGAATTGACTATTGACAGTTCTTCATTAACTGATTGTAACTCTTCCTTTGAGGTTTCCAGTTCTTCGTTTGTAGATTGCAACTCTTCATTTGCGGACTGCAGTTCTTCATTAAAGGATTGCAGTTCTTCGTTTGATGCTTCGAGTTGTTCAGCAGTCAACTGAAGATATTCTTCTTTTTCCTGGAGTTCCTTTTTGAGTGTTGTGTTTCGGTCATGATTTTCCGTGTCATACAGATAAGAAGTTTTCTCTGCTTTATCAGAAAGATTTTTCAAATCAACTTTTTCTGAAGAGGATTTTTCAAGAATAACAAGAAACAGTGATTGAGAAGAGTCGCCATGAAAAGTACACGGTGGCGTTACTGGCTGGACAGTGAGATTAACAGTAGAAATTTGTTCATGATTTTTCACATGAAGTCCAGAATAATGCACCGGCTCTTTACATAAAACTACTGAATTTAATGCTGTTGTCAGTGGACGCCGCAATCCTTCACGGGCCATTTTCAAAATATTGATCGAACCTGATTCACCAGGTGGAAGTTCCAGAAATGCCCCTGTATGACCATGAAGGTATAGAATTTCTCCGCGCTGATTGACAAGAACACTGACAGGAGCATACAATTGAAGCAAGGTTCTTTCGGTTAATTCACGAAGTGACAATCCTTCTGCCCGATTAGCCTTTTTGGGTAAAGGTGCAAGAACTTCATCTCTTCGGAATTGTGAAAAACGCACTCCCATTGAAGAGACTGAAGGACTGGAAAAGTCTTCGCTGCGCCGATAGATTTTCAGTTTTCGATCCAGCAGATCGTACAAATCAGTAAATTCTCCAATTGTTTCCGACGTTCCCAATAAAAGAAAACCGCCCGGATTAAGAGAATAGTGGAACAATGGAATCAGTTTTTTCTGAAGATCTGCGCTCATATAAATCAGAATATTCCGGCAACTGATAAGATCAAGTTTTGAAAAGGGAGGATCTCTAATCAGATCATGCTCAGAAAAAATCAGGAGATCACGGATTGATTTATGAACACGATAAGTATTACTATCTGAGTCCGAGACAAAAAATTTCTCAAGTCTTTCCCGGGAGATATCTGCAGCAATGCTGGCTGGATAGATACCTGAGCGGGCAGAAAAAATCGCATGGCGGTCAATGTCACTGGCAAAAACCTGTATTTTGAAATTTTTGTTGTGAAGTTCCATGGATTCCAGAAGAAGGATAGCAAGTGAATAGGCTTCTTCTCCGGTAGAACAGCCTGGTGACCAGACACGAATGATAGAACCCGCTGGTTTCGAAGTAAAAAGCCGTGGAATAATATCCTGTTCAAGAGCTTTAAAAACGTCAGAATCCCGAAAAAAACTTGTCACACCGATCAACAGATCATGAAAAAGCACATCAATCTCTTCCGGAGTTTGCTGCAGGTAAGAAATGTATTCCTCAATGTTATCAATAAGGTGAATTGCCATGCGCCGCTCTATACGACGATTTACTGTGCCGGGTTTATATTGAGAAAAATCATGACCAGTCTGGTTCCGAAGAAGAATGAATATTTTCTTCAAATCATTTTCACTCTTGATATATTGCTCTGATAGAATTTCACGCAATGGAGTTCTGCTGAATACATGTGAAATATAGGCAATTATCTGGGAAAGCATTTTATCGGGCGTCAGTATATAATCTACCAGACCGGTAGAAATGGCCGACTGGGGCATACCATGAAACTCTGTTGAATCAGGAGTCTGGGCAATCACCATACCGCCTTCGGCTTTGATTGAACGTATTCCAATCGATCCGTCGCTGCCCGTTCCAGAGAGAATAATGCCAATAGCCAGCTCATGTTGAAAAAGAGCAAGAGAGCGAAAGAAAAAATCGATTGGAAGATGCGGACCGCCTATAGCAGAAGGTTCAAACAGCCAAAATGCACCGTCAAAAATTGCCAGATCACGATTCGGCGGAATGATGTAAGTGCAGTTTGGTGCGACTTTCGTACCATCTTCAATTTCAAAAACCTGCATTCGGGTGAAGCGCTTAACAAGGTCAGTCAGAACACTCTTATGGTCTGGAGAAAGGTGTTGTACAATTACAAAAGCCATTCCAGAATCTGCATCAGGTGACATTCCTGAGAAAAAAGCTTCTAACGCGGCGAGACCGCCAGCTGACGCTCCAATTCCAACAACCGGGAAACTTATTATATTTTCAGAACTTAAATTATCATTTTCCTTAATATTCGAAGCAAATTTTCGTGATTTTAAAGCAGTTTTTCTTTTTCGCACAAAAAACCCTCACCGCATCACTTTTAATTCTACTCGCTTAATTATAATTTTATTTTACGTCAAATTCAATCAATTTATTGTCAGCAATTTATTACAGCAGTCTCAATTAATTCGTGCGCCAGTTCAGGCTTGATAAATCAAAGTAAAACCTCCAGATTTGTGTCGATAAATTCAGACATTCAATCTGGAGGTTGGATGAGTAATACGTAATATTATCTGTTGTGCAGATTTTCGAATCCTGATTTTTTTGAGAGATATTCTTCGATTGCTTTTGAAAATTCTGCCATATCGTTCGGATCACGGCTTGTCAAAAGATTTCTATCGAGAACAACCGGCCGATCTTCTATTACATTTCCGCCTGCATTTTTAAGGTCAATTCTTATATCACCCACACCGGTAACATTTCTGCCATTTACAATTCCTGCATTAATGAGCACCTGAGGACCATGACAAACTGATGCGATCAACTTGTTCATTCCGAAAGCTTTTCTTATAAAATCCAGAATTGCGCCGTCAGTTCGCATTATAATTGGGTTCCATGCTCCTCCTGGTATTATAATGGCGTCATAATCTTCGGGTTTTGCCTGAGAAATCTGTTTATCAACCGGAATCCAGATTGATGGTTTCAGGAACTGAACTGCCATTACACGGTCTTTTATCCAGTCTGGGGTTATTACATCTACAGTTGCACCACGTTTAAGCATGTGACGAATCGGGTAAGTTCCTTCAATTTCCTCAAATCCATGAGCGGCAACGATTGCGATTCTGATATTTTTGAGGGAATCTTTATCTGCTACCGGAACTTCTGATACATTGTACGGCATTCCTGAATCAACTTCCTCGAATTTTACATTCTGGAAATTCATTGAATCGACTGCTTGAAGCGATTCTGAGGAAAGAATGATAAAGCATGTAACCATGGTCATCACAATGGCAGTGTAAATTTTTCGGGTATTCATATCTGTTTTCTCCTGTTATTTTTTCTTCGCGGCATCCGCGTTTACAGGAAAGATTATATTTTATTTACCCGCAAAAAACATTGAACTGAATTCCGCCATTTTTTGAACAATCTTCCGAATCAGTTTTTGAAAATCAGGTCGTCGCATCTTTTGAAGTACTCTTTGGCAATAGCTGGTTTTTCAAGGCGTACAAGTATTTCTCCGGCGCGGTAATAGTATCTGTAGTTTTCCGGAAATTCTTCCAGGAGTTCTCTTGCCAGTTTGAATGCTTCATCGAAGTAGCCTTTTGATTCAAGTACTTTACTGAGAAACCATTTTGCATGCGGAAAATCGGGCTTTTCTCTCAAACAGCGGCGGTATTCCTTGATTGCTTCGTCTTCCATCTGAAGGCTATAATAGATATTGGCAATTTTATAGGTAGTAAGATGATCGCCGGGGCGCTTCATCCGAATCAACTTCAGACGATGAAGCATTCTTTCACGGTCTACGACATCGACTCCGGTAATATTACCGTCAACTGCCATGTTCTTATTATAAAATGAAGATATCGTAAGCAAAAGTGAAATGAAAAAAAGAATTCTGATTGTTCTGCGTATCATTTTTCATGTTCTCCAGAAATGATAGATCATATCGAAACGGATATCGGCAGTTATTCAGATTCAACTGATAGTTAGTACTAAACTATGTCATTTCGACCGAAGGGAGAAATCTCGCATTTCTGAGATCTCTCACATTCGTTCGAGATGACAGCCCACCCCAAAGTTTATTTGCAAATTTGCCCTTTATTTAAGTTTTTGCATAGTTTGCCTGAAAAAACACAGGAGGTGCGATGATGCACCCCCTGTGTTTTACGAGAAGCTGATTCAGAGTATTTCCGGTTATTCCATGTAGAATTCCTTGAGCTTTTTTGATCTGCTCGGATGGCGAAGCTTTCTGAGAGCTTTGGCTTCGATCTGTCTAATTCTTTCGCGGGTAACACCGAATTTCTGACCGACTTCTTCAAGTGTGCGCTGCCAACCATCTTCAAGGCCGAAACGATATTTAATAACCTTTGATTCTCTTTCAGTGAGAGTAGACAGAACTCTGTTTATCTGTTCTTTGAGAATGAGATTGAATGCCGTTTCAGCGGGCGGAAGAGCACTTTTGTCTTCAACAAAGTCACCAAGGTGCGAATCTTCTTCGCCGTTAATCGGAGTCTCAAGAGAAATTGGATCCATTGCTGTTTTCATGATATTTTTCACTTTTTCAAGCGGCAAACTCACTTCAACGGATAATTCCTCTAACGACGGGTCACGGCCAAGTTTCTGAACAAGTTTTCTACTGGCTTTTCTGAGTTTGTTAATTGTTTCAACCATGTGGACAGGAATTCTTATTGTCCGGGCCTGATCTGCAATGGCGCGGGTAATAGCCTGTCTGATCCACCAGATGGCATAAGTAGAAAATTTGTATCCCTTGCGATATTTGAACTTTTCAACTGCACGGATTAAACCCTGGTTTCCTTCCTGAATCAGGTCAAGGAAGAGAAGACCACGTTTGGTATATTTTTTAGCAACGGAGACAACCAGTCGAAGGTTCGCTTCGATAAGTTTTCTCTGAGCTTCCTGATCGCCATGCTCAATTCTTTTCGCGAGCATGACTTCTTCCTGCATAGTCAGAAGTTTGATTTTTCCGATTTCGCGTAAATATACTCGAACAGAATCATCGATGTCGTCAAAATCCTGTGTTTCAGCGACACTATCTTCCTTCTTTTCCTCAGGCATTCTGAGTTTTTCTTTGAGACGAATTTCTTCGTCATCAACAAGCTCAACATTTGAATCCATCAATTCGTTGATAATTTCTTCGAATAGTGACGTATCAATGCCGTCAGGAAGAGCAGCATTTATTTCCTGATAGCTCAGATAACCCTGAGCTTTGCCTTTTTCGATAAGTTCAGTTCTTATCGACTCAAGGCTTTTCGGGCTATTGGAACTTGATGGAGCATCAGCGGGAACTTTCATCTTGTTTTCCTCTGTATGTTAATTCGAAGATAACCGCTCATTTTTGCCGCCAAACATGCGCTGTCCCAATTCTGCATGTAAAGCTAACAAGCGGTTAACCTCGCGACTGTCACCCTTCTGTTCTGCAATCTGTATCTGTTTTGAAATATCTTTCATTTCCCTGTTCAGGCGGTCTTTAACCACAATTTGCACGCATTCATCAAGTGGCGGCAGAGGATTTTCCTCAATGGCGACCATCATTTCACTGAGACGGGAAACAAGACTTTCGTCAGTTAAGCTTGTCAGAAGCATGGAAGGATGAAAACTGGAATTATTTTCTGAATGAAGTTTAAGAACAAATTCAAATATTTTCAGCAACTGCTGATCTGTAAAATCACCTGATTTTAAAATACTGGAAATTTTATTGAACAGGTCAGGTTCTTCAATAATATGACGAATAATGAATTCCTGACTCTTTAACAAACTGATATTCTTACCTGAAGTTGTCTGAGGTTTGGAAATTTCGCTGCGTGACATTTTTCCCTGAAATACTCTTGAAAGCATTTCCGGAGAAAGTTCGAGCAGGGAAGAAAGTTTTCTAATAATTTCTTCCTGCGCAACCGGACTTTCAACCGATGCAAAAACCGGTTTAAATTCGGCTATCAACTTTTCTTTCACATTAACAGGCAAAGGTTTCGAAACCCCTTTTGTTTGTCTTTCAAAAATAAATGTATAAATATCCCGAGATTCTTCAAGGAGTTTTTCAAACTTTTCAGCACCTTCACGCCGAATATACGAATCAGGGTCATCTTTTGGGTCTGGAAAAGTAAAAACTCTTGCATTGAGCGGTACATCACGCTTTATGGATATCGCCCGGAGCGTAGCACGCTGTCCGGCTTCGTCAGCATCGTAGCAGAGAACTACTTCGTCGCAGTTTCGGGCGAGAAGCGCCATCTGTTCTGGTGAAACTGCTGTTCCAAGAGTGGCAACTGAATAATCTATTCCGGCCTGGTCAAGGGATATTACGTCAAGATAACCTTCAACGAGCAAAGCACGGTTTCTTTTTCTTATTGGCTGCAGGGCAGTTTTGAAATTAAAAAGGGTGTTTCTTTTATGAAAAACTTCGCTTTCAGGGCTGTTAAGGTATTTTGGCTCGCGGTTTTCAATTGTGCGTCCGCCAAATGCAATTACCCGGCCTTGAATGTCTGTAATAGGTATTATAAGACGATTTCTGAACGTATCGCAAAAACCGCTTCTTTCTTTCAACGGATGGATCAAGCCGGTCTTTTCAAGTATCTGAAGTTTTTCGTTGTCTCCGCCAAGACGTTTAATTAAAAAGTCATATTGGTCGAGGGAATATCCGATTCGATATTTTCGGCATGTTTCAGAGGTTATTCCACGTTTTGAAAGATATTCGCGGGCACTTTTTCCTCTCGCTGAATCAAAAAGCATCGCGGAAAATATTGATGCGGCATCATCAAGGACTTTGTACAATTTGTTTTTTCTGTCCGATTCCGGATCACGAAATTCAGGAATATGGACTCCGGAACGCTTCGCCAGAAAGCGTGCAGCTTCGGGAAATGAAAGGCGTTCAACTTCCATTAGAAATTTAAAGGAATTCCCACCTTTATTGCAGCCAAAGCAATGATATATCTGTTTTTCAGGAACTACATGAAAACTTGGAGTTTTTTCCTGATGGAAGGGGCAGAGAGCTTTGTAGGTCTTTCCTGATTTAATAAGTTTTACGTATTCGCCGATAATCTGTACAATATCAGTCTTCTGTCTGATTTCTTCAATCAGATCTTCAGGAATAAAGCCAGATTTCAAATTATTCATTTTCGCCCCAAAAACCAGACTCGAATTTTTGAGATTAGCATAAAATCGACAGGATGTCAAACAAAAATTACCTAAATTTTTGCATGTAAGCCTGAATGTTGGACAGCAAATCGAGATTGCATGCAAAATAGGGTGGCACTCTGCAATAACTCTTCAGTTTATGTGCTTATTACCGCAAATCTATTTGCGGGGGTCATTTAAATGTTGTCATCTCGGCCGAAGGGAAAAATCTCACATTTTCGGAGATCTCTCACATTCGTAATGAGATGACAACCCATCCAAAAGTCAACATGCCAATTTGTCCTCTTAATTTTAAGAATTTGCGTATTTAAGGGAGCAATTCATTGCGCCCTCAGAAATGCTGTTATTTTTATAAAGCGGGCGTGATAAATCACGCCCCTACGGGTAAAAAGAACCCATCGTTTCTGCATGACAAAATAGTTTATGCATCAACAGAATCGCTAAACTTCTAACACAAAAACTTTAATATGGGGGCAACCTTGCGTGTTAATTATGTTATACTCTGTCATCTCAAACGAATGCGGGAGATCTGATAAAAGCAAGATTTCTCCGCTTGATCAAACTGACATTGTAGAAATTCTGGAGCTGAAACGCCTCCCCCTTCGTCAAGGTTTCCCGGAATTCGGCTTTTGTGTAACACAGCATGAGTCAAAGTAGCTATACAAGGCATAATTTTACTGCTATTTATTTGTACCAAAAAAGTCAACTATTTTTTCAAAAAATGATTGCCTTCCGGTACAAGTTGTGTTAATTTAGAACGATAAGCCTCAAAAATAAGCTTAACAAGTAAGGAGTATAAAAAATGAGGAAACTTTTCACATCGGTGGCACTTTCACTGGCATTGGGGATCACTTCGTCTGCGTATTGTTTTGATTTTTCACCAACTCAAACGCCTTCCAAAAAAGAAACAGTTAAATCTGGAAAAGTTCAGATTTCACCGGTTCTTCTTTCTGCTTTGGCAAAAATGAAACTTGCAACAAACATTGAAATGGTTTCATTTTCTGATGATGGTATGAGATTGAGCAGCATTCGCGGCAAACTATCCACTCCGATTTCTGGCGATCTCGAAAACGGAGCAAAATCATATCTTATTGACAACTCAGTCATTTTTAATCTTCCTTCGAAGAAATCTTCAGATCTCAAGACCATTGAAACTGAAGAAATGAATGGGTTGAACAGTGTTACATTTGAAATGTATTTTGACAAGTATCCTGTGCGGGATGCACAGATTCAGGTCAATATCGGCAAAGACAAAACTGTTCAACTTGTAAATGGTTCCTTCCCAACTGTAAATGAAATTACAAATTCCATTGCGATTTCTCAGGAAGAAGCTATCAGCGCAGCAAAAAAAGCTATTGGAACCGCAGATCAGAGATCTGAAATAAGTTCCAAACTCGTAGTTTTCCCAAAAGAAGATGGAAGCGCTGTAATGGCTTATCAGATGATGATACCTTCTGAAAAACCACTTGGCGATTTCGAAGTTCTTGTTAACGCAGAGAACGGCGAAGTTCTCTGGCAGCTCAATCAGATGGCTTTTGAGAATGCTACACTGGCATCACCAACTGTAACCGGACTCGGTTCAGTATTCGTGAATCATCCTCTCGTTGCCTCTGCAACAAATGTTCCGCTGCATCACCTTACCACCAAAACCCTTGAAGGTCTTTATGCCAAGGTCGTAAACGAAGATACTGCAGGTTCTATTTCAGAAACTTATGAACACGTCTATGATCCGGATAACACACACTTTGACGAATCAAATATTTATTTCTATATCACAAACGTTCACGATTTCTTCAAGAATCTTGGATATAACAAGTTAGATAAACCCCTTAAAGCAGTTGTTCATTATGGAACCAAGTATGACAATGCTTATTTCAGCCCTCAGACAAATTCAATGGCTTTCGGCGATGGCAACAAGCTTAACGACCTGGCCAAAGAAGAATCAGTATGCTACCACGAATATTCACATGCTCACGTTCAGCAGATTGTCGTTCTGAATTATTCAAAAGAATCTGGTGCAATTAACGAAGGTCAGGCCGATTATTTCGGATGCTCACTTTCAAATGATCCGATTCTTGGCGAATATGCAGTTCAGAAAATGGGCAAACCCTGGCTCAGAAACCTTACCGATAACCTTCACTACCCGGAAGACATTCAGGGCGAAGTTCACGCTGACGGAAGAATCTGGGGCGTAGTTCTCTGGGACCTCAGACTTGCACTCGGTGCAGAAAAATCAGACAAAATCATTGAACAGAGTTTTTACTCTCTCAAAGCTGGTTCACCGAAATTCATCGACGGTTACAATGCAATACTTGTTGCAGACAAAACCCTCTTCAACAGCGAAAACACTCCAGTTATTACACAGGTTTTCCAGAAGCGCGGAATTGCCCCTGCCAGTTACAATGGAACAGTCCTCACTGGCAAAGATCTTGATGTAATCGGCAAATTCAACGCCGTTCACGCTGAAAACTGATCTAAACAAATAGTTTTCTTAAAAAGCCGGGAACCACAGGTTTCCGGCTTTTTGCATTATCGATAAAATAAGATCTCGTCAAGATTAAAGATTAAAGATTAAAGATTAAAGATTAAAGATTAAAGATTAAAGATTAAAGATTAAAGATTAAAGATTAAAGATTAAAGAGAAAAGAGAAAAGATTAAAGAGAAAAACTGTCCGCAGATTTCGCAGATTACGCAGATTAAGATTTAAAGATTAGACATGAAAGATTTCGAGACTGAATGAATTAATATTATTATTTTCTGTAACATACATTAGTAAAATTAAAATTCCTGCACAATAAATCTAATCTTTTCAATCAATAATCCTAATCTTTATATTTGATTCATGCAAATCTAATCATTTGAATCCAAAACCTTAATCGTAATACTTGAATCCTATTCTTGAATCTTGATCTTGAAAATCTGCGTAATATGCGGACAAAAATCTTTTCTTGTCTTTTCTTTTCTTGTCTTTTCGTGGGTTGTTGAGAGATTGAGCCGTTATGAAACATAATATATTTCTTGCTTTTAGGCTTCTAATCAGCTACAATATGGCAAAATCATTTTGGCGGTATAGCAATGACACAGTATTTATGTTACTTTTGTTCGAAAGATCTTCGAAAAGGTGGAGATTTTGTCCAGAATCGCGATGGGCTTCTTCTGTGCAAATCATGCGTTGAGACAGCAAATGATGTTTTCAATCGCAAAACTGCATGGGATAAAGATCCAGTAAAAAAGGGCGCCCCGGTAAAAAAACCGAATTTCAAGAAAATTATTGAGAGATATTCCCCAAAAGCTCTTTTTGAGGCTCTTTCAGAATATGTTATAGGCCAGGACACAGCAAAAAAAGTTGTATCGCTTGCAGTGTACAACCACTATAAAATTCTATCGATGATCAATCAATCAGAGGTCGAGTTTGAAAAATCTAATATTCTTATGCTTGGCCCAACCGGCAGCGGGAAAACACTGATAGCAAGAACTCTTTCAAAAATTCTTCAGGTACCATTCGCAATAGGTGATTGTACAAGCTTTACAGAGGCCGGTTATGTCGGCGACGACGTTGAAAACGTTCTTCTTTCCCTTCTAATTGATGCGAACTATGAAACAGAAGACGCCGAAAGAGGAATTGTATATCTTGACGAAATCGATAAGAAAGCTAAAAGCTCCGGAAATGTTTCCCTTTCACGTGATGTTTCGGGACAGGGCGTCCAGCAGGCTTTTCTGAAACTTATTGAAGGCACAGTTGCAAATGTTCCATTGACCGCCGGAAGAAAAAATCCGATGTCGCAGCAGGTTGCAAAGATTGACACTCGCCACATTCTTTTCATTTGCGGCGGAGCATTCAATGACCTTGAGAAAATAATTTCCAAACGACTGCACACAAATACCGGAATGGGCTTTACATCTAATCCGATGCCGAAAAATATTGCAGATTTCAGATTGTTTCACGAAGTCGAACCATCTGATCTGATAGAATATGGCTTTATTCCTGAGCTTATTGGAAGACTTCCAATAAAGATAGCTTTGAATGGACTTGAGCGGGATGACTTCCTCAGAATTCTCAAGGAACCGAAAAACTCTCTGATAAGACAATTCGCAAAGCTTTTCGAAATGGATGGCTGCAAATTATCTTTCACTGACGACGGTCTTGAAAGAATTGTCGATGTCGCAACAGCCGAAAAGGTTGGAGCGCGCGGCTTAAGAGATGTATTTGAACGAATTCTGCGTGAAGAAATGTTTAACCTGCGTGAAACAAATCTTTCAACACTTAAAGTTGATTCAGATTATGTCACAAAAGCCCTTGCCAACCTCGAACAGGGCGCATTGAAGGAAAGCCGTCTTAAAGCTTCAGCGTGAGGCTGAGCATTGGAAACGAACAAACTTCCCCTATCGAAATCTGACCGTGCACTTCTGAGAAAGGAAATTTCTGATTCAGACGACTCTGAGATTCTTTCAGCAGTCACGGTCTCAGATACTGAGTTCTGGTCGTCCCTCCGCATTCTTTCACGCGGAACCACGGACGCTGCGCCTGCGATTTTAAGAGGACTGCGTCCGGGTGATATACTTCTGCATAATCATCCGAACGGACAGCTTGAACCTTCTGATGCTGACCTTCACATAGCATCCATCTGCGGAAAATCAGGGATCGGATTTGCCATTCATGATAATTCCTGCAAAGAAATGTATGTTGTCGTTGAGCCTTTCGAGCCTGAAGATATTCAGACCATTGATCCAGAAACGGCATCAAACATTCTTCGAAAAAATGGTCCTATCGCTAAACATATTCCAGATTATCAGGAACGCACAGGGCAGATAAATCTTCTGAACAAAGTGGTTGAAGCATTTAATGAGCCATGTCATGCAATTCTCGAAGGCGGCACCGGTATCGGAAAAAGCATGGCGTACCTGACTCCAGCTATTTTATATTCCATGGCAAACAAGTGCAGAGTCGCGGTTTCAACGAATACTATCAATCTTCAGTATCAGCTTTTTAATAAAGATCTTCCGCTTCTGAAAAAAAGTCTGAAAAAAGACTTCAGATTTGCTCTGATAAAGGGTCGCGGAAATTATTTATGCATCAGGCGATTGAATGATATTGCCAGCCAGAACGAAGGCGAAACGCTTCTTGACCATGACGAATTTGATGAATTTGTAAAACTTATCGACTGGTCCTCAAAGACAAAAGATGGCTCGTTATCAGACCTTTCCTGGGTTCCCGGCGATTCTTTGTGGGAAAAGGTGAACTCGGATAAAGATGTCTGCATCGGTCTGAAATGTCCGGAATATAAAAGCTGTTTTTTCTATCGCGCAAGACGCGAATCTGCTGAAGCTGATATTCTTGTAGTAAATCATTATCTTCTCTTTTCTGATCTGGCGCTCAGATCATCGATGGATGAATATTCCCAGACTGCCGTAATTCCTGCATACACAGCAGTAATACTTGATGAAGCCCACAATACTGAAGAAATCGCAACTTCACATTTTGGCTCAAGGGCAACTTTTTTCGGCATTCTGAAACTTCTCGGAAGGTTGTACCATAAACGTGGCAAACGCGAATATGGAGTGCTTCCATCGCTTATTGTACAAATGGGAAAATCAATTAATTTAAGCATTAAAGCAATTCAGGATAAAATAATTTCCGAAATCAGGGAAAGCTTTATTCCGCTTAAAGATGAAACTACTGATATTCTCAGAGACTTTTTTGATGATGTAATCGCATTTACACTCGCAGGAAAAGATCGCCGTTCGGGTGAAGAAAAATTCCGGATTACTTCAAATCATAGAACCAGAGACGATTTCAAATCTATTTCAAAAAAAGCAACCTGTTTGACAGACAAACTGAAAAGTCTGAAACGCAAGGTCACATCAGTTCAGAAAAAGTTTGAAGATATACTTGAAGATTCAGATGAATCAGGAAGACGAGGACTTGAAGGAAATCTTCTTGAAATGGGAGCCTTCAGCAGACGCGCAAACGAAGTCATAGATTCGCTTGATCTTTTTTTCTCAGATGGCTGCGAAAACCGTGATGAATTTGTTCACTTTTTTTCTGTTTCTATTCGCAAAGATAACAAATGGCCCGCGTTTCATTCAGCACCAATTGATGTTTCAAAAGAAATGGTCAAGTGCCTGTTTAATAAAATTCCGACTGTTGTACTAGTTTCTGCAACACTTTCAACAAAAAACTGTTTTGACTTTATCAGAAGCCGCGTCGGGCTCAATTCACCTGACCTTGAATCAGAAGTGATAGAAGGAAACTTCGGTTCGCCTTTTAATTACATGGAGCAGGCATGCCTTCTGATTCCGGATGATCTTCCCGAACCTTCGAATCCGTCTTTTGTAGAATCGACAAGAGAACCTGTCTTCAAGATTATTAAAAGCTCAATGGGCGGCACGCTTGTACTGTGCACATCATATACGCATCTGAAATACCTTTACGATTCGCTCAGAGACAGAGTTACAGAGCTTGGCATTACCTGTCTGAAACAGGGAGATTTTGAAAGACATTTCCTTCTTGAAAAATTCAAAGACGATGGCAACGCAGTTCTTTTTGCAACAGACAGTTTCTGGGAAGGAGTCGATATTCCGGGAAGTTCGCTCAGGAATCTTGTACTTGCAAAGCTTCCTTTTGTTATTCCAGATGACCCGATTCTTGTAGCACGTCAGGAAAAGCTCGAAAAACAGGGAAAGAATTCTTTCTCTGAATACCAGCTTCCCATGGCAGCAATAAAGCTTAAACAGGGCTTCGGACGCCTGATAAGAAAAATGGAAGACCGCGGAACAATCTGGATTCTCGACAAACGCATCATAACAAAACTTTACGGAAAGTATCTCATCGACTCACTTCCCAAAACCAGAATCGTCCGCGGGCCATTCTCAGAAATCATTTCCCACGGAAACAAGTTCTTTCTCAACCCTGCCCCAGGCCAGTAGCAATAAACGACAGCACAAGAGCATTAACACTTACCCCTTCACGCTCTGCACGCTTTGATAAACGTGCATGAATATATTTCGGTACCCTTGCAAGAAATTTCCCTGACATTTAAATATCCTGCAAAAAACATCAGACTGACAAAGAGAATAAATCGTCTCTGCCAGTCTGAAATCGGTAATTCAGGAATTTTATTGTGGAGTGAATTTTTGAACTCGATTGTTTTTTGTGTCTACAACAAAGACATTGCCAGAGGAATCTACTGAAATATCAGATGGGCTAAGAAACTGTCCATTAGCACTTCCAGTTGACCCGAATTTGCCGAGAAAGTTTCCAGACGAATCAAATTTCTGAACTCGATTATTAGTGTCTCCAACAAATACATTGCCATAAGAATCTACTGTTATTGCAGTTGGAAATGTGAATTGTCCGTCGTTGGTACCTGAAGTCCCCCATTTGGTCAGAAAAGCACCAGAAGATGCAAATTTTTGTACACGATTGTTCATGGTGTCGGCAACATATACTGTTCCGGATGAATCTACTGCCAAACCTTCCGGATAATTCAACTGGCCCTCAGCAGAACCTGCTCCAGTTCCCCATTTAGTAACGAAAGTTCCAGTCGAGTCAAACTTCTGCACTCTGCTGTTGGATGTATCCAGAACGTAAAGATATCCGGCTGAATCAAGCGCCAGGCTATTTGGATGATCAAACTGCCCATCGCCAGTGCCTAACGTTCCACCTAATTTACTGACGAATACTCCATTTGAATCAAATTTTTGTATTCTATTGTTACCATAGTCAGCCACATAAGAATTCCCGGCTGAATCAACGGCAACATCTCTTGGACTGTTGAACAGCCCATCAAGCGCACCAACAGAGCCCCATTTGGCAAGGTAATTTCCGGCCGAATCAAATTTTTGTATGCGGCTGTTGCCGTAGTCGACAACAAAGATAGTACCAGATGAACCCATTGTTATACCGGCCGGGTTAAACAACTGTCCATCAAGATTTACAGCCGAACCCCATTTGGTCTGGAAAGTCCCGGATGCATTAAATTTTTGTACACGACTGTTTCCGGAGTCAGTAACGTAAATATCTCCAGAAGAGTTCACCGCAACACCTCTTGGATTGGAAAATTGCCCGTCACTCGTACCGGAAGTTCCCCATTTACTCATAAAATTGCCAGACGAATCAAACTTTTGCACCCTGTGATTGCCTGAATCAACTACATATACGTTGTCTGAAGAATCAAGTGCAATGTAATAAGGTGTATAGAATTGTCCATCATTACTACCAAGAACGCCCCACTTGGTAATAAACTGTCCAGTTGAACTGAACTTCTGGACTCGTTTGTTTCCCAAATCAACAACATAAACATTGTTTGCAGAATCAATTTTCAGACCGGTAGGCAAAGTAAATTCCCCATCAGCATTACCAGAAGTTCCCCATTTCAGAAGAAAAGTTCCTGATGCGTCAAACTTTTGCACCCTGCTATTGTTGGAATCCATGACATAAACATTGCCTGCTGAATCCAAGGCGATGTCTCGCGGAAAGCTGAAGGTTCCGTTTACTGAACCACCGGATCCCCATTTGGTAAGGAAGACACCAGATGAATTAAAAACCTGTACCCGCGCATTGCTGGAGTCAAGAACATAAACCACGCCTGATGGGCTGACAGTCAATCCGCTTGGATTTTTAAATTGTCCGTCTCCGTCACCGTAATTTCCCCATTTCGTCAGGAAATTACCATTTGCATCAAACTTTTGTACACGATTATTTCCATTGTCAGCAACATAGACATTTCCCTGGGAATCCAATGCAATGCCGCTTGGGAAATTAAACTGTCCATTCTGGAGTGGTATTCCCATACTTGATGCAAAGGAATATACCGTTGAATTGTTGCCTGCCCACTGTGTCAATACGTCAGAATATATTGTATTACTGCTCAGATTAAATCCGCTGATAATGGTGGAAATCTGGCCAGCCAGCCCGGTGGAGACTTTTGAAAAATAAGCTGGATTTGCAATAATGGACTTAATAGTCTGCGCAAGAACATCTGAAGCATGTTTGCCGCCTACTGGCGCCAGGACTATAATGTTCATTTCATTATAAATCAAATCGCTTGCTCCGTGAAATCGCGTATAAGACGACACACTTCCACCAACTATTTCTACATCGCCGATGGCTGTAACAGCAGGAATCTCGTGAAATTCGGCTTCTGCAGTTCCCGACGAATTAACAGAAACAGTTTTTTGAAGAATTGTTGTCGGACTTGCTGAATTACCGACATTCAGAAGAATCAGTTTAAATGTTACTTCGGGAACACTGCTTCCGCTGCCAAGTATTGCAGCAACAGGTCCAGTAACACTTCCAACATCAAGCTTCAGTGTGACTTTCGCATCTGTCCGAAAAATGCCTGTGCCTTCAGAGCCCGACGAAACCGGATTGCCACGGTCAAAACCACAACCGCTTGCAAACACAAGCAAAGCACAAACAGATAGTACAAAACAAAAATAGGTAATCCGTTTCACAAATAATTTCCCCCCACGAAAAATTTTCCAACTTTACAACGATTAACTAATCTAACATATTTTCTTAAAATGTAAAACGCTTACTGTTCAATAATTAGTAGAATTCCTACTCTGTCTTTAAACCGAAGTGAGAAATTCCACACTTGCAAGATCTCTCACACTCCTGAATACCCCCTTATTATTGAGCAGATACTAAAACGCTTACAAAAAAAAAATTTTACCAATTCTATGTAATTTCCTATGATAGTTTTCTGTCTTTTTGAAATTCTTGGAAAGTTTTTGCCAGGTCTGAGAAGAATTCTTCGATTTCTTTTTCATCAAGAGCATGTTGTTTGCTATAGAATTCTACAGCCTGTCTAAAATGGCGTTTGAAGGAATCGAATCTGTCGCGGGAAGCTTTTTTCTCTGAAATAAGGAAATCTATCCAGCCTGCAAAGCTGCCGAGAATGTTCAGTTCGATCATTTTCAACAGTAATGGATTACTGTTTTCAATTGGAGTGCTTTCGAGGCGTTTTCTGAGAGCAGAAATGAGAATTTCATGACTGCCTCCAATTATTCCCAGCTTCCTGAAATTCTCGATAATAGCATTAAAAGCTGAGTCAAGGCTGTCAGATTTCTGATGGCTTAAAGAAGTAGAACTCTGCGGTGAAGACCATCCGAGTGCCTGTGCAAGACGTGAAGTCGTTTCTCTGGTTCTTCTTGCAATCAATCTCGCAAAATTCATAAGAAGTTTATGGCCAAGAACTGGATAAGAATGCATCAACTGCTCAAAAATATCTGTTTTGAATTCGTAGACTTCCGAGTTTATAACGCTTTTAACATCGGCTGACCTTTTCTCATTGTCAATCAGAGCCAGCTCCCCAACAATGCTTCCAGGCAAGATTCTTGTAATTACCGGCATTTCGAGCTGATCTGAACCATTAACCGCGTGGAGTACTTCTAATTCTCCGGAAAGTACAAGATAAGCTGAGCCTGGAGAATCGCCGGTTTTGAAAATTTCTTCATTGGCAGAAAATTTCTTCTTTGGAAGTATATCAAGCATAATAGTAAGCTCGATTGGCTGAAGATCTCTGAATATTTCTGCTTCATCACTGCTATCAGGAAAACTGTGTCGGTAAAGCATCTCGTTGGTCTTTTCAAGCCTTCCCGCAAGAAGCTGAAGAAGATTTTTCATGATTTTTATTGCAGTTGCCGGAGCAGAAGCAGTTATCTGATCAATAAAACTATCATTTATTATTATTACTTTCCCGGGGGAAAGACACACAACATCGGCGGTTCTGGGGGTCTGCCTTAGGTGGGCAATTTCTCCGAAAATATCTCCTGGTCCGAAAGTGCTGAGGCGAAGACAGTTATTTTTGCCGGCAATCTCTGCTGAAAAAGTTCCATCAAGAACCAGAAAAGCCTCCTGAGCCATTTCTCCCTGCCTGACAACTTTATCGCCCTGATTAATTGATAATTTAACTGCATGACCAAGTATTCTTAATGTTTCCACTTGGCTGATCCCTTGAAAAAGCTCGCTTGTTGAAAAATCTGGTCCGCTGTTAAGTCTTGAGGCAAGCTGGTTCCAGGAATCTTCATCTGTATCTGACGGAACCATTGAGTTGAGATAATTTGAAAAACAGGATATTATTTTCAGCGTTGATGGCCGATATGCTCCCTCGCATTGAATACCATTCTTCTGGTAAATTAATTTGAGAACTGAATTTATCTGCTTCACATAACGTGGGTCAGTAAGCAGAAAGATGGGAATCCGGATATTGCCACTGATATTGCAAAATTTGTCAGTGTATCTTCTGAAACCCATCTTTTCAAAAAGTCTTATAAGATTAGGCTCACAATAGATAATAAAACATTCTACACCGGACGAAATGCTTTTTTCAAAAGCAAAAAAGACTAGTTCCTGAAGAAACGGGGCATTATGAATCTCTGGACTAATCACTAACTGATGCATAAGAACAAGCGATTTTGAAGAGAAGGCGGAAAACCATTTTCCCAGTTCAAGCTTATTTCGGAACTCCTCATCAAAACCGCTTGCGCCAAAAGGAGTTACAGTCAGTGCAGCAAATATTTCACCCGATGGATCATAAACAACATAATGTTCAGCCTCCGCATCGTGAGGCTCATAAACAATTTTTTTCTGATGATCAATACCTGGGACAATTTTTTTCAGCCTTTCAACATACTGACTGTACCTGAATGAATAGACCTTCTGCTTTTCCACAGCAGAAAGAGCAATTTCAGTAACAAACATGATCTTCAGTTTCCAATCAAATTGAATTTACGCTTTTTTGACAAAAATGCCCAGAACGTTACCTGGTGGAGACGCGTTTCTTGTCATTTCGTGCGAAGGGAGAAATCTTTCCAGTCTTGAGGGAAAGAGCACTCACTTCGCCTGGAATGAGTAGTTTTATTTGTAATAATCGAAGTCCTGCTCTTTGTGGCTCCAGCGGTGAATGAGAAATATGTTTGCGAGTTCACCCGACGGGTCAAGTTCAACATAGTTTCTCGAGCCTTTCCAAAGATAGCGGCGATCTGTAATCAGGTCGTGAACCTGATATGTGTCTCCCGGCTTGATTCCATATTTTTCAATTGGAACAAAAACAAACGAATGCTGCTTCTGAAATGGATCAAGAGATGCAGCCACCAGCAAATGGTTGTTTCCGACACTCTTTCCGTAAAAGAGAATCTGTTCATTTTCCGATTCATAGAATACAAGATTATCATATTCCTGCAATGCTGCATTCTCTTTTCTGATGCGGTTCAAACGTGAAATATAATCAGCTATATTGCCGGGCTTGTTCCAGTTTCGCGGTTTGATAATATACTTTTCTGAATCCATGTATTCTTCTTTTCCGGGAATTGCTGCGTTTTCGCAAAGTTCAAACCCCGAATACAGTCCATAGACTGACGAAAGTGTGGCAGCAAGAGTTGCGCGAATTTTGAACGCTGCTTTCCCTCCGCGCTGCAAAAATGTCGGAAGAATATCAGGTGTATTTGCAAACAAATTTGCCCTGAAATAATGAGACATCGGATAAGAAGTCAATTCGGAAAAATATTCAACAATTTCGTGTTTGAAATTGCGCCATGTAAAATATGAATACGACTGGGTGTAGCCTATTTTAGCCAGCCGCTGCATTACACGCGGGCGTGTGAATGCTTCAGCAAGGAAAATTACATCAGGGTATTCATTTTGAACTTCCCGAATAACCCATTCCCAGAAATCAAATGGCTTGGTATGCGGATTATCAACTCGAAATATTTTTACTCCCTTTTTCGCCCAGAAAAGCAGTATTCTTTTCAATTCATTCCAAAGACCTTCCCGGTCTGTGGTTTCGAAGTTAAGCGGGTAAATGTCTTCATACTTTTTGGGAGGATTTTCTGCAAATTTGATAGTACCATCTGGCTTATAGCAAAACCATTCCGGATGATCTTTTAGATACGGATGATCTGGAGAACAGTTCAAAGCGAAGTCCAGAGCTATTTCCATTCCATGCTGATGGGCTTTTTTCACAAGATGTTCAAAATCTTTGAAATTGCCAAGTCCTGGTTCAATCGCGTCATGACCACCTTCTGCGCTACCGATTGAATATGGGCATCCCGGATCACCCGGACCGGCATGAAGGCTGTTGTTGGGCCCCTTCCGTTTGGTGATTCCAATTGGATGAATCGGAGGAAAATACAGAACATTGAATCCCATTTTTTCGATTAGAGGCAATCTGGCTTCAACATCTTTAAAAGTTGCACTTCTTTTGGCATCACTACCCTGCGACCGCGGAAAAAGCTCATACCAGGACGCAAACCGCGCCTCTACCCGATCAATTCGCAATGGATAGATTTTATCAGCTTCAACACGCGTCTCTGGATCAGGATTCTTACTGGAAATTTCAAGAATTTCGCTTCCGAGAAGAATAGAAGCTTTTTCAGGCTGGGTTTTAAGTGTCTCAGCAGTTTTTATCAATTCTTTCAGATGCGACTTTGATTCTTTTGCGACCCAGCTAGAATAACGTTTAATGAGATCAAGGCCTTCTTCAAGATCGCTCATGACGTTCTGACCTGCATCCAGTTTTTTGCGTGTGTCAGCGGCCCATGAACCGTAAAGATCGCAGTAGGCCTCAATGGTGTATTCTGCAAAACCGACATTTTCAGCAGTAAAAGAGCCTTCCCAGAGATCAAGTCCGGAATTGATGCACAGCATTGCATTCTTCTGCCAGCCATCCTGACCCAGATCGCGATTCAGAAGATTTACAATTATTTTATCATGGCCATCCCGGAAAACATCTGCTTTTACAATAACCCGATCGCCTTTTTCACATTTCACCGGATATCTGCCATCATCAACAGATGGTCGAATATTTTCAACTGCAATTCTTTTGATTTCACGAAATTTTTTCATTTCTTTCTCCTGAAGAGTTTTACATTTACAGCGAATTAACGAGCTTTTACAAGTTTTTCGTACAAGGTTTTTGTCTGAGCTGCTATTGATTTCCAGCTGAATATTTTTTCGACCCGGTCACGCCCGTTTTTTCCCATTCCGGCTGCGATATTCATGTTGCAGGTGACGTTATTTACCGCTTCAGCGAGATCATGTGAAAACTTTTTCGGATCAATTGGTTCAAAAGGACTCTCCTGCATCTGCTTTAAGTCAACAAGTAACCCGGATTTTTCATGTTCCACAACCTCTGGAATGCCCCCTACCCTGCTGCCTACGACTGGCACTTCGCATGCCATTGCTTCGAGATTAATTATTCCAAAAGGCTCGTAAATAGAAGGACAACAGAAAACTGCCGCATGAGAATAGAGCTGAATTAACGTCTGTTTGTCAACCATCTCGCGAATCCAGATAATGCCCGGACGATTTGCAGAGACTCGTTCAACGCTTTCTTTCATTTCATTTGCAATTTCAGGTGTGTCAGGAGCTCCGGCACATAAAACGACCTGTAATTCAGGGTTTATTTCCGGAATGGCGTTTACAAGGTGAATTATACCTTTCTGTCGTGTTATTCTTCCGACAAACAGAAGATATGGTCTGGAAAAATCAATGCCAAAACGCTGAATCAAACTGGTTTCTGATTTCTTCGAAAATTCTTCACAATCAATTCCATTATGGATGATGTGTATTTTGTCTTCTGGTACATCAAAGATTTTCAGCACATCTTTTTTTGTGTCTTCACTTACCGCAATGATTGCATCGGCCATATTTATTGCAGTTTTCTCAACCCAGCATGAAAAATCATAACCATTTCCAAGCTGCTCTCTTTTCCATGGTCTGAGTGGTTCAAGCGAATGAGTTGTCAGTATTAGTGGAATATTATAATTCAGTTTTGCCCAGATGCCGGCCATGTGAGTGTACCAGGTGTGGCAATGCACAAGATTTGCGTCTACTCCGGTGCCGACAAAGTCAAGACATCTCTCAAGTGTTGTAAAAACTGCACGCAGATTTTTCGGAGCGCCGGAAAATCTCTTTTCATCAGCGGAAAAACCTTTCGAAACAAGATGCTCATTTCCGCCGGCGGCACCGCCAAAAGAGCGGGTTTCAACATCCATTATCCTACTCAGTTCCTTACAAAGATATTCAACATGTACTCCGGCACCACCGTAAACATTCGGCGGGTACTCATTAGTCAAAAACAACGCTTTCATTATTGTCTCCTTTTTTAGAGGGGGCACGCGCCCCCTCTCGGTGGTCGGTTACGAGAACTGGCGGTTTATTCCAGCGAATGAATTACTACGCCTGATCTGAGTTTTGGTTCAAACCAGGTTGATTTTGGTGGCATTATCTTTCCATTGTCAGCAATTGACATAAGCTGCTCAATTGATGTTGGAAACATCGAAAATGATACAGCAAATTTTCCTTCATTGACAACTTTTTCAAGCTCGTTCATTCCGCGAATTCCGCCAATGAAATCAATTCTTTTATCCTTGCGCGGATCCTGAATTCCAAGAATTGGTGCAAGAAGATTATTCTGAAGAATTGAAACATCAAGAGATTCAACCGGATCCTTTTCATTAAAAGTACCAGGTTTTGCTGTAAGCTTGTACCATTGTCCCTTCATATACATGCCAAAGGTTTTTGCGCCTGAGGGTTTCTTTTCAGTCGTTTTCTCAACGATGAAAGATTTCTCAACCTTTTTCATGAATTCTTCAGGTGTATTTCCGTTCAAATCTTTCACAGTGCGGTTATAATCCATAATGTACAAATGATTGTGCGGAAATAAAACTGCGAGGAAAAAATTATATTCTTCTTTGCCGGTATGATTCGGATTCTTTTCCCGGCGAACTTTTGCTATTCTCGATGCAGCAGCTGAGCGATGATGTCCATCGGCAACGTACAAACACGGAATTTTCTTGAATTCTGCAGTAATTCTTTCAGCAAAATTTTTATCTTTAACAACCCACAAAACATGCCTGATTCCATCTGGAGATGTAAAATCATACTCGGGTTTTTCCTGAACAGCTTTTCCAATTAAAGAATCTATTGAAGAAGTCGCTTTATATGTAAGGAAAACCGGGCCAGCATTTGCATTAATTACATCGACATGCTTCAATCTGTCTTCTTCTTTATCAGCGCGGGTCAATTCATGTTTCTTAATTGTATCGTTCCAATATTCGTCTGCTGAGCAGCAACACATCAATCCAACCTGTTCCCGGCCATCCATGACCTGCTTATAGATATAAAAATTCTCTTCAGGGTCCTGATTAAGCCAGCCATTTTTCCTGAAACTGGAAAAATTTTCCCTGGCCTTGTTGTATACTTTCTGATCATAAAGATCTATTCCGGGTTCGAGATCAATTTCCGGCTTGGTTACATGCAGAAAGGAATACTGATTTCCCTCAGCAAGTTTGCGTGCTTCTTCAGAATTAATAACATCATAAGGCAAAGCTGCCAGCTTTGGAGCAATTTCCTTAGGTGCTCTGATTCCCTTAAAAGGCTTTACTGTAGACATTTCACTTCTCCTTGATTATTCATGTATTTCTAGCGATATTTTTATTTAATTCTGGAAACTTAATAAGTTGCACAGAATCTTTCTAATAATAGCAATATTTTTTAAAAAATTCCACGAAATAATTGACACGAAATAATTAGACACTGCAGATACTCACTGAAATTATGTAACTGCTAAATAATTCCGGAAAAGTGCGTTGGTATTTGCTCCATTTCAACCGAAGGGAGAAATCTGCTAACCCTTTGGAATAGGGGATCAATGTGTTTCCCGTTTTGATGTCCAAAATCGAGATCACTTGAAGTAAAAGGTTCTTGCAAGAACAGATAAGATATATTCAGTTAAAGATAAAATCCTTGTCTCAAAAAATGGCGTGTTGTATAATTACCAGATGCACACTCCCGTTACAATCACTCAATCGCGCTCATCAAATTTTCTACTTAATGTTGCGCTTGTTTGTCCCGTGTTTTCATCAATTAAATATTTTTCGCCTGCTTCAATTATATTGTTAGATTTATAAGAATTAGAAGGAAACTAATTGAACGAAATTTACTATAAGGTCAGCAAATCAATTGCCTGGGCATTAATTCCGAAGTTGATGACTTTTTATCTGGTGTTCAGATATTTGCCAATCCCTCCATGCCAGGGAATTAATCAGTTTGAACCTTTAGAATATTGGGTAAATTACGTCTTTCTGCCTGCAGTTTTGTTCAGCGCAGTGTTTTCAATTATCGATGGCAGAATCTTTCGCAACAAAGATCGTTCCATTGTGAGTGTTTATGAGACTCTTACATTTTTTCCATTGTTTCTTTTACTGTTTGATTATCCAAAATATGCGGCTTCTTTCATGGCCAATTCTTCTTTTCACGGTGGACTTCCCTGCATTTGCACTGAGGGAAATCATCCGGACCTGTTTTTTTTCTATTATCTGAAAAACGTACTTTGTACGTGGGAATTTTCTCACTTATCACTTGTTTTATATCTAATATATGGTAATTTTCGTGAAGATGAGGCAGAAACATATTCAGAAGGAATGCCTGATAAAGACATAACCCTCGAAAATTATTACAGAAATCGCAAAATGCAAAACGCTATTTTCCTATTGCCTCTTTGTACAGTTATCCCATTCTGGATTTATTTTTTTGTTGCTGAAAAAATTGGTAAATACCTCTCTTTTTTACCACGATCCTTTTTCGATGTATATTTTCCTGATTTTATTGGTTTAATCTCATTTCTCTGTTCCTGTTATTTCCTCATATCAATTCACAAAATAAACATCGAACGCCAGCACACACCAATAACATCCGGGCAAACCTAAACCAGATAGCCGAAGCAGAAAAAACTACCCTCTTCCACTCAGACTTCTTCCATGGATAAGATTTTGTCAACGTAATAGTGACCTTCGGGAATAATTTTTCCGTAGCTTGATGTCCAATATGGCACTTTTTATATTTTAAATTATCCTTTAGGGTTGTTGCGCAGCTCCACCTAAAGATTTCATGTGTTGGACTTTTAACAAAACCAGTAATACTGATTGGTCAGTTTTTATGGTTTCGCAGATAATCAATCAGCAGAAGAGACATTGCACGGGTATTAACAGCTATGCATGATTCGTCAACGTCGAAATCAGGAGTGTGTATTGCTGAGGTAATTTTCTTTTCAGGATTTGCAATTCCAATAAAGAAGAATAATCCAGGAATAATTTGCTGATACTTTGAAAAATCTTCGGCTCCGGTGTGAGGAAGAATTCGAAACATTCCCTGGGTTCCGAAAATCCTTTTAAGTGCAGGCATAGTCGCATCTACAAGCTCAGGATTATTATATGTCACCGGATATCCGGGATCAATCTCAACAGTGCATGTGGCGCCCAATCCTGTGCATACTCCTTCGACTGTTTGACGTATCAAATCCGGAGCTTCTCTGCGAATGTTTTCATTCAGATTCCTTATTGTACCAACCATCTCGACTCTCTCTGCAATTATGTTTGCACGTGCTCCGCCATGTATTGTTCCCAAAGTAAGAACAAAGGCTTCTCTTGGGTCAGTCCGACGGCTTCGAATCATTTGAAGAGCGTTGATTACATTTGCGGCTACAACAATTGCATCAATTCCATTGTGCGGTTTTGCACCGTGAGCGCTTTTCCCTATGATCACTATTTTCAGCCCATCTTCAGAAGCCATTGCAGGTCCTGAAAGAAGTGAAATTTTTCCCGCTGTTCCCTCTGATTCAACATGAAGGCCAAAAATTGCATCTGGCCTCGGATTATCAAGAGCTCCCTGTTTTATCATTTCTCCTGCTCCGCCAGCTTCGCCATCTGGAGCGCCTTCTTCAGCCGGCTGAAAAATGAATTTCACTGTGCCGGGAATCTGATCTTTTATCTGTGCAAGAGTTTCCGCAACTCCTATACCTATAGTTGTATGAACATCGTGTCCACATGCATGCATGACTCCAGGGTTTTGTGATTTATAAGGCATATCCCTTGTTTCCTGAATCGGAAGAGCATCCATGTCTGCCCTGAAAGCAACTGTCGGTCCAGGTTTTCCGCCTTTCAGTACAGCAACAATTCCAGTGCTTGCTATTCCGGTCTTTACTTCGTCAAGACCGATCTTTAAAAGTTTTTCAGCTATTTTCTGGGATGTTCTGCTTTCACGGTTGGATAATTCGGGAAACATGTGCAAATCATGCCTGAATTCAATAAGCGATGGTTCAAGTTTTTTAACAACTTCCGAAACGATCTTTCTGGTATCATCGAATTCATCGGCAAGAACAAAAGGTACAAAACCAAGAAAAAAAGCTCCGACAAGGCAAAACATTTTCACTGAACTTCTCATTTAATCCTCCCTCATAAGAAACGCAATTATAAATTTTTTCGATTCAATTATAATTCGACGCAGTCTTTCAACACCTCGAAAACTTCATACAATTGGACACTATATAAACAAATCGCTATTGATATTTTCAGACTTCTCAGCCCTGATAGTATAATACACTACAATAATTTTTGTAAATGGAACAAGTTGCAAAGCTTTTCTAAAAATATTTTAATTTGTTAGACAAAAAACATCAACTTGTGGCACTTATATGGTGAAACGTATGCAAAATAACAACGAAATAGTAAAAGCTGCTGAGGTCTATCGGATGAACCCGCGTAAGGGCTTCGATCTGTTATATGCTGCTCTGGCTGACCGCATAAGCACATATCTGCGCCGGGCGTTCACTATTGGAGCAGATGAAATTGCAGATGTGCTGCATGACAGTTTTTTGCCATGGGTAGAACACCCTGAAAAGATGAAAAGTGTCGCCAACCCGCGTGCATATCTTTTCTCGACTGCAAAATATCTGGCGATCAGGAAAAAACGCGAACAAGTTCATTCAACACTAGAAGATGACACGCATACTGGGTTTTCCGAACATCAAACGGAAAAACTTGATGCTTCAATGGATATGGAAAAAGCCATGAGTCAGCTTTCCGAAGAACAGCGGGAAGTTGTAGCACTTAAAATCTGGGGAGATCTGACCTTTGATGAGATCGCAGAAATACAGGAAGTCTCGTTGAACACAGCAGCCTCCCGGTACCGATATGCTCTTCAAAAATTGAAGGAGGTTTTATGACCACCACGAATGGGAATGATCCAGTGGAAAACCTGCTGCTCAATCAACCACTTGAAAAGGCGCCAGCAGAAGTTTACAGCCGCCTGCAGAAACGCGCGGTCTGGAATCAGCCACGACATTCACCGATTAAGATTATCATTGGTTTAACTGCATTACTTATAGTAATCGTCAGCGTATTTGTCTTTTATATTCAGGACAATAAATCAGAAGAAAATACTTTGCAGCAGACATTTCCTGGCAATTCCAATGCATCATCAGCAGAGGTCATTGCACGTGCTATTCATGTATCAATGGATACAAGCAATGAAAGCATTGCCAGGGAAATTGGCGGTTTCTCAAGCATCTGGCTGGTTAATGAAGCACCATTTGTATCAGGTTTCGGGTCAGAAGTTAACATTTCATCGCTTCAACAGGATACTTTTGATTCATAACTCAAGGTTTCAAACGGCGGATGCATACGCCGATTAAAATAGGAAAATCACATAAGGAGTACAATATGAAAAAATCCGTTTCAATTCTCCTGATAATGGCTATGGCATCTGTCTTTCCGCTTTTCGCCCAGGATCTTTCGTCTTCACTGCCTACCCCGAACGCTGCTGTAGGCTATCTCATGGCAATAGGGTTTCTGACCCCTGTGCCAGAACAAGTTATGACAGAAATAAACACTGTCGAGAATGTCGCCGCTCTTGAAAAACTTTCTTCCAAAACAAAAAATTTCTTTACTGATGGAAAACTGAATACCGTCTTTAAGATGCTTATTCAGGGCGCTGAATGCAAAGAATGCAGGTTCGGATATGAACGCACGTATAGGGCAGATGATCCGGTCGCGCCTTTCAGACGCCTGCGTGAACTTGCCAGAACAGCCAGAGTTTACGGTTTGATGCAATTAAAAGACGGAAAACCCGACAAAGCTTTTGAGACTTTCAAGGCTATCTTTTGTATGGGAAAACACGTCGAATTTGACGGAACTCTCATCGCCGGAATGATCGGCATTGCTCTGAAAAACATCTCACTGAGCGGGTTCAAAGAACTAGTCAATTTATCCAAAGACAAAAAAATTGTCGAAGATGCCTGCCAATTTCTGAAATCTCAGCCCAGCGCAACACTTTCCGCAGCAAAGTATCTTGAAAGCGAAAAAAAATATATTGCTACTGCACTGAATATGATCAAAGAAGATTCTAAAAAGGAAAGCGATGAGGATTTACGTAACAGTTATGAAAACGTTGTATTCATCCTGCCATTGAACATGCAGAAAAATGTGGTTTCATCGGAAACAAACACCGCTTCGCCTGTCAAAAGTTGCTCAGCTAACCAGAGAGTTTTAATGGGCGCAGTCGAAATGCTGTGCATGGATTACAATCCAATGCCGGCAACACTGACACTTTCAATAATTCCGGAATTTCTTGTCAGCTCTAAGTATTTGAAAAACTTTCCAGAATGCCCTGAAAAGGGAAAATACGAAATAACTAAGACTAATGAAAGTGCTTATGAATGGCATTGTACAATTCATCCAGAGCCTGGTGTCACTTCCGAGCCCGCATCTGATACATCGGTCTATCCAAGCAAATCTCAGATTGAAGAATTCAAAAAATTCATAAACAGCACAGAATTTGACAAGATGACCGCAGAAGCTCTTGGAATGTTTGACGAAGCAAAGAAGTTTGACCCTTACGCAGCAGATTACACAGCAAAAATTGATGCCTTCCAGAAGAAAATCGAAACTTCGACTAATACGATAATTAAAAACGCAATTCCAAATTTTAAAAAAATGTTTGAGAGTCAGGTAAAGCAAGATGAATCAATAAAAAAACTTATCTCAAGGTAAAACAAAACTTCACGCCGCCCCCAAAGAATAAAACGCATTTTGGGGGGCGGCAATAATTATGATAAAATATAATCCGCAATTTGAAGTAAAAATATCAATTTTTCAAAAAGTTGCATATATTGACAAATCTTTTTAAGTACATTATCCTGTACAAAGGAGAGAGAAATATGGATGCTGTATCTTATTCTGACCTGCGACAGAACCTTAAACGATATCTGGATAAAGTGTTTCATGATCATGAACCAATGATCATTTCAAGGAAAAACAACGAAAACCTTGTTCTGATTTCTATCAATGAATACAACAGCCTGCTTGAAACCAGCTATCTGCTCAGCAATGAAGCTAATGCAAAACATCTCAGGAAATCCATCGAACAACTGAATAACGGCAAGGTTGTCGAAAAGCAGTTGTTATCAGATGAATAAGCTTTTTACTGATGAAGCCTGGAAAGACTATTTATACTGGTTTGAGCATGACAAAAAGCAGTTGAAAAGAATCAATGAATTAATAAAAGAAATCGACCGTTCACCATTCGAAGGCATTGGAAAACCAGAACCTCTTAAATTCAATCTGAAAGGTTTCTGGTCACGAAGAATAGATCATGAGCACAGAATAGTTTATAAGGTCGAAGACAACCAGCTGAAGTTTGTATCATTCCGATATCATTACGATAAAAACTGAAAGGGAAACAACATCTGCAAGTCAGAACCCACGGATTCCAGTTTTCAATCAAAAGAGTAATTACATAAACGTTATTAAAATGTTTTACCATAAAATTGAAATATTACAGGCCATGTTTAAAAGCATTGATAAATTCATATTTTTTCACAAATTAAGAGCATAGATTTGAAATCTTTAAGTGAGCATTGGTATATTTTAGGTTTTGGAGATCAGGAATGCTTGAAGTTGCATTGAACGAATTACCACGCAAATTGTCGCCTTTTGATGCTGTTGAACAATGTTATCAGGAACAATTGCGCTTTGTGTGCGGACGACTTAAAGACGAAGTTTCGGTGCTCGTTCGATGTGAAAAGCAGATAATACCTTATTTGCAGAGCATCTTAAAACGCAGGCTTGCGACCGAAGGCAAAAGCATAAGCATAATTGACGGGCGGGGAAGCTCTGACTCGACGACAGGTTCGCGCCTCAGTCGCATTGTTGGGCAACTGCGTGATCTGGTAAACAACACTGAGCCGAACAAAGTCTTTTTTCTGCCTTATCTCGATATTATTACTTCGACTATTCCCGGCGGTCTGACTATGGAAGCACGTGAAATTATGACCACTATTCACGAAAATCCCACGCTCACCCTGATAGCATTTGAAGACCCTGATTTCACTTTGCCAGAGCTTATCGCACAGGCATTTCCAGCACGCTGCGAAATGCTTGGCATTCCCAGAAACCGCATAGCCAACCTAATAACAGAAATTGAAGCGCGTAAATTTGCAGTTGGCAAGATAAACCTGATGGGTATCTACAGGTTCGTTTCCGGATTAAATCCGATACGTTTCCGCGGAATAATGGGCATTTTTTCGCGCAAAGCCGATTTCGATCCGTCTGACAGGGAAATGTACAATAATTATATGAGGGAATTGCGCGATTATACTGCCTGCGGCGGAGTGGGTCTTTCAGAAATTGAGCTGGACCGTGATATCGCGGGCTATAAAAATGTTAAAACTCAGATACGTGAGAATATCCTGCAGATGTTGCAAGCCACAGCATCGATGAGCGATGAAGCAAAAATTCGCAAAATTGAGTCGATTATTCCACGCGGCATGATTTTTCATGGTCCGCCCGGAACAGGTAAAACCCTTTTTGCAAAAGGCATCGCCGAAGCGCTTAATGCCGCAATTTTCATAGTCAATGGTCCGGAATTGAAATCAAAATGGGTCGGCGAAGGTGAAGCCAATGTTCGCCGTCTTTTTGCACGCGCCCGCGCTACAGCTCCTTCTGTAATCGTTTTTGACGAACTTGACTCTATCGCAGGTGCCAGAAGTGGCACAGCTTCTGATGGCGCATCACAGTCAGCTCATTCAATGGTAAACCAGCTTCTTACCGAAATGGATGGATTCAGAAAAGAACAGATGGTACTGGTAATCGGAACAACAAACTTTGTTGATAGTCTTGATCCAGCTTTTCTGCGCCCGGGCCGCTTTGAATTTCAAATTGAGATTCCATATCCCGATTGGGAAGACCGTAAAGCAATCCTGACTCTCTACAATCAGAAATTCGAAACCGGCATGAATAAGCCACAAATCGATAAACTTGCCGACTGGACAGGAAGAGCAACAAACCTCGGAACCCCGTATACAGGAGATCATCTGAGTGCCTTGATAAAAGGTCTTAAGCGTTATCTTATAAATAATAACAAAGACACTGCCGACGAAGAAACTCAGCAGCGATGGCTCAAAACATTAGTACAGGAAGCCTGCCTCTCAAAAGATGAAGAGCGGGTTGTCGCAACTCATGAAGCCGGACACGCACTTATGTTTTACCTTTACCAGCGCCAGCAGGAAATAAAGCGCATTACTCTTGAAAGCGGTGGTACTGATTCGCTTGGCTTTGTCGAATCGATCTCGAAAAGGGCGCATTTTTATACGGAAAGCCGTTTATACAGCGAAATTGGCATCTCAATCGGCGGCTATGCCGCTGAAAAAGTATTCTTCGGGGAAACCTCGACCGGTGCATCGCAGGATTTGCGCAAAGCTACAGCTATTGCCACAGACATGGCTGCAGTTTACGGAATGATAGGAATGCCGCGCGAATTTTCCCAGCAGAATGGGCAGCCAGACCCTTATTATCTGCCTCAGCTTTCCCCGCATATTAACAAAATAATAAACAAGGTATATTCTGATGTTTGCGCATATATCGAAAAAAATCGCCAGAATGTAATTGCACTTGTCGATTATTTGCAGCAGAAACGAACTCTGGAGCCTGAGGAAATTGAACAATTCTATAATACTAACGTGTCTAATCAATAATGGTAGAATGAAAAAGATAACGTAGAAACGCCTGTTTCGTTGTCATCTCGAACGAATGGAGAGATCTCCAAAAGGAAAGCCGATTTCTCCCTCTGGTCGAAATGACAGAGAATCACCGAATTATTAAGAAGATACATACTGACTTAAAAAAATAATGAACAAGCCTCTTAGATATCTGCGAATGAAAACACCGGCAGACTTGCTGACGGTGAACTTTTTTGCATCATCGGGTCAGTTAAAAGGACGATTTACACAGGAAATCGAACCGCCATGGCCTGTATGGTGGGAGATTAACACCGAACAGAGCATACTTGGCCGCCTCAACACTCTGATTCAGGGTCAGATTCAGGCACCCGAAAAAGTCTGGGAAGAAGGAACACCGGCTGGTCCGATTAAGACAATGTCCTGGCTGGATCTTTTTCGAAAAATTATCATCAAACCAGAGGAAACGCGAAAAGTAGCTAACGAAGTAATTCTCGTAACCGCCGATCGGGACGTTCTCTTTGCTGCAATCAAAAATCATTTTATTCTTCAGCAGGGACAGTTTGAGTTTACAGTTTTTGATAATCAGCGTGAAACTTTTCTGCTGAAGATTTCTCATCCGTCGTTATGGGTCTTCAATACTCTTGAACAGATTGGTTTTACATGGTTCAACCAGGTTGAAGGACACTCAGGAATCTATATTGAAGCCGGATGGCGAATTAATGGTCTCTCCGGGCCCGAATGCTTTAATCAGTTCAAAGTCATGGATAGCGGCATTCTTCTGATACAAAAAAATGGAAATCTGCTCAATCTGAAACCTTCCTGGAAAAAAGGTGAAAGCATTATCAAAGTCGATTTTGCAGAAATTAATGTTCCGCAGAAAGATCTGACTGAAAACCTTTCAATCAAGCCATGTCTACGCAAAGTTGACCGAAAGCTTTCAGAAGTTTTCTGGAAAATTGAAGACCGATCCAGACTCAAGGCAATTATCAGCAATGAATCACTGAAAAAATTTCACAATTACCGCTGCTGGGCATGTGATGATGGCAGGATTTTCATTCTAGCCAGAGATAATCAGACTGAACGAGGCCTGGCAAGCATTTTGTCCGATGCTTTTCCAGCGTATGGAGAAAGTGAAGAACACGTTATGATTCCGTCAGGATATTGTCTCGCTCCAAAACTCTCTTCAGATCGACTTCACAAAATGTTCTCGGCAAAAATGGCTGATTATATCTGTTTTGATAACAGCGAGAACGGAATTCGCTGCATTCATCTCTGCAGTGATGACATGATAAATATTGAAGACTTCATAACACTTGAGATAGAAAGCGCCATAGACAAGGCAAAAATGCAGAAACCATCCTGGCAGTTCGAGTTCAAAGAACTGAAAAAAAAAAAGCAGTTGATTCTTATTGAATCAAAAACCCAGATATACCAGAAACTTCAGGCAGTGTCTGAAAATGGACAAGTTGGCAATTTCAAAGAAACTGGTGCCGAAGGCAGGAAACGACGCAGTTCTTCATTCAATCTTGATGTAATTCCGGAAATCGGAGATTCAGAAACTGCTCAGTTGCATCTGCAAGTCGAAGATATTGATCGTCAGCTTCTAATAAACGTAACCAATTCACAGCTATGGCAAAAACGCTCCGAAATTACACGACGCATGAAGATGAAATTTTCTTCTCTTGCTTCCGCCATGGATGCAGCAGTTCTGACAGGTAATACTCCCGTTCTGGTGGACTGTGCACTCGAATTCTGCCGCGATCATCCGGAACTTGTCAAACTTCATTCAGATCAGATAAATGAAAAAGATAAAGGTCGGCTGCTTTCAGCAATGCGGTCCGAATCTGTCAGTTCTGAGTTTCATTATGCTTTGTTACTCACATACGCAGCAAAATTCGATGATCGTGACGTTTTTAATCAGGCAGTTGCAGGCATGAAAAACGGTTTTTCGGCAGAAAAACGCAAGTTTTTCAGTTTTAATGAAGCAAGTATTGCCGGAATCGGCAGTATGAACTTTGAGAACCGTGTTGAACTGCTTACTTTAAAAGATTTGCCCAGAATTTCGGTAAATGTGAAGAAATTACTGCAACAGATTGGTTGCTGCAACAATCTTTCTGCTATTAACGTGGCAAGGATGCAATTAAAGAAAATTCTGGCTGTAAATCTTGACAAAGATGCTGCAGAAAAACTCATCGGACCAATAAATACTCCCACTCCAACTTCCGATAGTTATCAAAAGAAAACCCCTTCAAAAACGAACTTAACTGCTTTCTTTTTACAGATGATTCATGATTGGCCAGAGTCAGCGACAAATGAAGGTTTACAGCCAGCAGTAAGTCGTTGGATAAAATTGCTTACCATGGAAAAAATCAAAGAAACACCTTTGCGTGATTTCTTTACTGGTGAGCTTTATAAACCTCCATTTCTATTTTATCGCAGCGAAGAAATGTTCCAAAAATATGGAATTCTCAAAAATGTCGCCTGGATGCGCTCTCTCAATGGTGAAACCGAATTTCCGCAGGCATCTGATGGAAAACCGATTGCCAGAGCTATTTTTACCAGGTTCAGCAACGGCGAAAATAACTGGGACGAATTTTTCAAACTGGCACTCCACTCTAAAGATGTGGTCGCGATGGCCAAATCACAGCGTCTCTTATTGTTAATGGTTTCAGAATATGGCCCCCACCCCGACTTTATTAAATACTTCGCTCCGTCAAAATTCCAAACAGATGAAAAAGAGGGTTGGGACATATTCAGCCTGACCCTGTATTGCGATATGTTCCGTCTGTCGCTGGCCTATAGAAGACCTGTTGATGAACAACGCCTTTTCAATCTGCTCATAAATAGAATTCCACAACCTCCAAATGGCCAGAGAGATTTCTGCGCTTCAGTTGAATGGATTATTCTATGCCTCCTGCTTACAAGCTCGCCTGTCAGACGCTTCCAGCTTGATAATTTAACCGCACGGGCAATGCGCTGGCTTACTGAAGCAGCCAAAAATAATGATCATGAGCTTTTCGCTGAAACATTAACAGTCTTGTGCTTTTTGAGTATTGGCACACTTGCAGATTTGGTTCCAAAAAAACTTGAGTTTCATCAGTTATTGGAAAAGCGCAAAGTTTTCTGGATTCAACACGCTTTTGTACAAGCAGCGCGTGGTGATGAAGCTTATAAAGAATTCGTCAATGCCTGCAATGTTTAATTAAATACCATTTATTGTTTTATAGTACTAATAACCAATGGAGAAAAAAATGACTTTACAGACACAGAATATTGATCAAATCAATGAAGCACGAGCGAGAATTGTTGATTACTATACACGCCTGAATGACTTTTTTCTAAAGAGAAGTGATCTGCTGAAGCTGATGCTGGTAGCAGTTGCAGCGCAGGAACCCATGCTTTTCATTGGCAGACCCGGAACAGCAAAATCAATGTTAGTTTCTATTTTCTGCCAGGGCCTTGGAATGAAATCAGAAGACTATTTCGAATATATGCTGACCAAATTTTCCGAACCCAGCGAAATAATGGGACCTGTTGATATTCAGGAATTAAAAAGCGGTCGATATCTGCGCAAAGTAGATGGCCATCTTCCCACTGCTAAAATTGCATTTCTTGATGAAATATTCAAAGCCAATTCAGCCATTCTCAATATGCTGCTGACTGTAATTAACGAACGAAAATATTATCAGGAAGGAAAAGCAATTCCAGTGCCTCTGGTGTGCATGTTTGCTGCCAGCAACGAGATTCCGGATTTCGGGGAATTTGACGCCCTGAAAGACCGCTTTATAATTAAAGCCGAAACACTTTCCGTTCGTGACAGCTGTTTTCATGAATTGATTAGAATGGGCGTTTCATTTGAAAGCCGCATCTATAACCGTGAAAAACCCTGGAAATCAGACTGCACTCTCGATGATTTTATTTTAATACATGATTATGTCGTATCAACAGTTCTGCCAAATGCCATTGAACGAGACGATAAGCACCTGCTGGGCGACGAGCGCATAACTACAGCTTTTAAAGCTTTAATTTCGGTGCTTGCCGATGAACTGAAGGTTGAAATTACCGACCGCAAACTGATCAAACTCTACAAAGTCATATTGACTCAGGCTTTCATATTTAACGGTGGAAATGTAACCCGCGATGATCTCAAGATTCTCTGCTACTGCGGCAATAACTTTTCCGATGTCAGAAAAATTAAGGATTATATCGAAGAAAGACTTGCAAATCTTGATTAAGGTCTCTCAGCAATGAAGTTCCTGCAACCCGATCAAATAGCATTCTGGTACAAAATGTCTCTGCAGAAATCTGGCTATAAAGAGCTTTACGCTTTTGCACGCGATTTCTGGAAAGACATGGTAAGACGTGGCTATCATGCCATTCCGCCGGGATTTATTGCACGCCTGATGGAAAAATTCATGGCAATTGCAGAAGGCGAAAAGCTCTCTGACAGCGCTGAATTTACTCTGGAAAACGAATATCTGAACAAAATTTTCTCCGCAGAAGGAGCCGACCGTCTTGAGGGAATCTTTTTGCTGAGTGGCGCTGATCGGAATACTTCTATCGCTCCCGGCATTTTTCAGCAGATAATTGAGCGGCTACCCTCATTCCGACATGAAAAAATAGTCTTTTCCGATTCTGACCTTGAGAACTCTTTTAATATTGTAAACGCCGATTCAGCCGGTTTTGATGTCGATGCTGTACTTGAAAATATTTACAGTAAAGCTTTAAGTGAATTTTCCAGGTTGGAATTTCGTTTTTACGCTGACGATATTTTTGAGATCGGACATCCAGACCTGTTTGATCGGCCCGTTGATCGCTACTTTTTTCGCCGCATGACTCGTGCAATGAAAGGCATGCTCTTCTGGACACGAAGTGTTTTTACTCTCAGGGAAGAAGGATCGTGGGTTGTGACAAGATATGGCGAGCCACAGACCTTACCGCTTGGCGGCTATGATGAACTGACAAACAAAGGCAATATCGCATCCCTGGTGCTCTCAGAGCTTGCATTCATTGACGAGAGCATGGAATTCGATTTATTTGATTACAAGTTTATCGAGAACCAGCTTACATACTATAAACGTGATTCAGGAGCTGTTTTCCGTATTCGACGCGATATTGTTATCAAAGTCACCCTCACAGAGTTTTTCGAAAATGAACGTCATCTGGCCTTATTATTCGCATGGTGTTTCAATTTTTCCGAAAAAATAATTGAAGTATTTGTAAAAGATATGGTTGATGTTATTATTTTTCTGGATGGTTTTAAACCCTCTTCCCTGGACGACGCGTGCGGTTTTTTCAGACATTTTCTGCAGGAAAAAGATCTGAGCAGAAGAATTCGTCTTGTTACAGGAAAAGAAAACATTGATCTGAAAACTCTGCTGCGCGATAATGCACAACGATGGGTTTTTGCTGAAAAATATTCAGAAACGTGCAGTTTTGTAAAAACTGAGTTTCCGCAGACAGATGAATTTGCAGCACTTTCAAATGACGATCAGGAAAAGGTTCTCGGCAAAATGATCAATGATTCAATCGAAAAGATGGTGAAAAATGCAGATCGCCAGATTTGAGCCTCTTACTTCTGTTGAAGGACCCGGCAAACGCACGGCTGTTTGGTTTCAGGGTTGCAGCATCAGATGTCAGCAATGCTGTAATCCGCAAATGTTTAATGCCGACGCCAGAGATTTTATAAGTGTCACAGAGCTTGCTTCAAGAATAGCTGAAGCAGCAACTCGCACTGACGGTTTGTCTCTACTTGGCGGGGAACCGCTTGATCAGGCTTTTGAATTGATCTCACTGCTGCAAAATCTCAGAAATTTCTACAAAAAAGGTATAATCCTTTTCACTGGCTACACCTGGCAGCAAATTCAGGCAAATTCGGAAAAAATGCAGGCAGTTGGACTCTGCGATTTAATTATTGCCGGACCGTATATCGCAGCACATGCATCAGAAAGCCGCCGCTGGATTGGATCGGATAATCAGACTTTACACTTTATAACGGAATATTATGCCGATCTACAGAGAGAATGGCCTCTTAATAAGCGGGAAATAGAAATTATTTTACGCGATGGTCTCATACTGCTCAACGGAACACCGCTCGGGGATGATCATGAAGTAAGTCGCATTTTACGGAAAACAAGAGAAACTATAGATTAATAAGAAGAACATTGGGAAAAGAAAAGAAAAGACAAGACAATACAAGACAAGAAAAGATTTTTTTCCGCAGATTACGCAGATTTCGCAGATTTTCAAGATACAAGATACAAGATTTTAGATTAAAGCAGATTTAGATGATTCTTGATTCGTGATGCAAGATTTTGGATTAAAGCAGATTTAGAAGATTCTTGATTCGTGATGCAAGATGTTGGATTAAAGTAGATTTAGATGATTCTCGATTCGTGGCACAAGATGTTGGATTAAAGCGGGTTATTAGATTTTTGAAGAGTGGAGATTATGGATGCGTAAGTTTATTATTGATTTTGAATTCAATGAGGTGACTGGCGCTACACGTATTCTGGTTGATTTTAACGATGACAGCATGTCATCAGTTGAAATCAATGATGCTATCAGAAGTGGTGAGCTTTTAGAAGAAGTACTCAAACAGACTGCGGGAGTATTTGGTAACACAATAGCAGAGCAGGTTCGCAGCGGTAAGATTGCTGCAGTTTGTCTTGATCATCACCCTGAATTGCGCAGCAATGAAAGCGGTATTCTTATTAATGCTCAAACACAACAGAAGCGGGAACTAAAACAGTGAAAGTAGAACTTTATCCTGAAGATATGCTGCTCAGCTATGTGGAAAAGCTGCTGAAAGGAGCAATAAATCCTTCGGTTGAAGGAAATTTATATATTAATGAACTGCCAAAGGAAATTGAATTTTCTGAAGAATTTTTCGATAAATGGCAAACTATGGTCAAGTCGGCAATACAGAGATTTTTCCTTTCGACCTTTGGTCTTCGGAAATTTTTATTTGATGTTGATGGCTATACCAAACGATTTGCAGTAACCGATCAGCAATTCTGGCAGAATGTTGATCTTAAATTCTCACATCGTTCAGCACAAAGACTTTATGAGCTTATGCTTTTTCCGGTACAAAAAGTTGAGCCATCCTTCCATCTGGTTTTGCCAGCAGATGCTATTCTGGTGAGCATCTGCCTTCAGGATTTTTCACAGTATTCTTTTGAATGGCTTCAGAAAAACTCGGCGAACTGGCTTGTGAAAGCTGTTTTCATGACATGGCAAAATGCTCAGATAACAAATCTTCCATGGCGTAAACTTTTGAGTAAACCTTCAGAGGTTGAACTTCCGCTTCGCGATTACATAATTGAGAAAGCCGCAGATTATCTTGCAGCATGCACATTATACTTATCTGGAAGCATGAAAACTACTTCATTGCACACACCGCGTAAATACACCGCTGAAAAAGCAGGTGGTCTCGAAATTTTTGTTAATCAGCCAGTAGAGATTAATAAAAACTCGCTGGATTACGTTCTTGAGCTGATTGCTGAAGTGCGCTCAGCAATATCACTCTGGACAGGAAAAGGCACAACAAACATTGATGACGAAAGGTTTATTGCTGGTGCAGCCGAAATTTTCGGCTTTGATAAAGAAGTTGCTGAATATAGTCGCTGCGCTGAAATATATCGTGAAAGCATTGAATTAAAGGAGGCTATCCATGAGTCGGTCTTATGCAATAAGACTTCCACTTAATATTTTACTTGCCCCTGTAGCACGTGAAAAACTCGGTAGTTTTTCAATGACTTTCGAGCTGATGGAAATTCTGCCAATCATTCAGATGCAACATATTTTACGACAGATACTGATTAAACGGGGCTTCATTGAAACAGATCAGGGACTTGCCATGCCCTGCAAGTATGGAAACAGTGCAGTTTTTTTCCCGGAAACCATGACAATGCGGCTTAATGTTCCAGTACCAAAATCTATGGAAGTAACTATTAACGATGATTTCCTCCCGGATTGGCTTGCCAGGATCCAGTCAGCAAAAGAAAATAATGAGCTAATAAGCCCTGAGTTGACTAAAATGGCGCAGGATGAGCTCGGTCAAAAAGCATCTGAAGAACTGTTTAAATTAGCAATAGAAGCCCGTGGACAAATAAATGCCGCATTAAAAGAAGCTTACCGGGATGCAATCAGAGAAAAAGCTTCAAAGCTTGGCACTGTTAGCGATGTTACCGAAAGTAATGACGGTTCCACCTATCGCATCAGAATAGAAGTAAAAGAATAACATTACCTAATGAAAAGATAAAGTAGAAGAGGTTTGCAGTCGCATAAGACGGCAAATTTTAATAAAAGGGTCATTAATAAATGTCATTTCGACCGAAGGTAAAATACGACATATACACATCAGGAATTATGAAATTATTGTAAGGATAAAAAGATAGAAACAAAAAAGCGACCCTGTTTGAGGTCGCTTTTTGTGTTATAAACTTAAAAATTAGTTGGTCTTTGCTTCTGTTGCGGCTTCTGTTGCTGCTGGAGCTGCTGGAGCTGCATCGGCTGCTGCTTCCGGAGCCTTTGTTTCTGCTGCTGGGGCTGGGGCTGCGTCTGCTGCTGCTTCTGGAGCCTTTGCTTCTGGAGCTGCTTCAGTTGTTGCTTCTGGAGCTTTTGCTTTTTTGCCTTTTTTGCCTTTTTTGCCTTTTTTGCTGACTTTGCATTTCTTTTCTTTCTTGGGTTCGCAAACTTCGGTTCCGCAAGGAGTTGGGCAAGCTGCTGCATCAAGTGCTACTGGCGGATTTCCAGCAACAATAATTTTTCCATTTTCGTCATAGCTGAGAGGATACCATACATCGCCGTGTTTGAAAGCTGGGATAAGAGCGTGACCGCTGGCATCTACACCAGGAGCTGTCTCATGGGAATTTTCAATTGGACAATAATAAACAAGTGAATGTTTTACATTGTTCACAGAATCTTTTTCAAGACTTGCTGTTCTCAAATCAGAAGCAACAAAAATAACTTCCTTGCCCATAACCAGGGCTGCCTTTTTGCTCTTTTTTGCCTTTGCTTCGCTGGTTACCGGCATAAGCAGAGCTGCTGCCAACAATACTGGAATTAATCTTTTCATTTCTTGACCTCCGTCAAACTTTTCGATCTCGGCAAGAATTTTGCCTTCAAGTTGGGCAATTTACTCCAAGAAATTGCGCATGTCAATAGACATAATGATTTTTTTTTATTTATTCAACATATTTCTTCATATTTGTTATTGAAATAATTCATTCATTCGTTTTATCATTGCCGATGAATTATTCAAGTATGCTTTAATCCTGTTAGAGGACAGTCAAAAATAATGAATAAACCTGGAAAAAAAACGGTACTATTTATTTTTTATATCTTCAGTTTTATTTTCCCATGCATTGCTGCTGATTCAGACAAGAAAACGAATTCTGATTTACCAAACATTTCTGAATCACAAATGAAGCAGAGTTTAACACGATTGCAACCAGAAAACCTTGTTAAGGACCTCTTGGAATATTCCTCAATAGAACTTCCGCCAATGCTTCTTGGAGATGAAAATCCTGACAGCGTAAATGCAAGTCCTTCAGCTGAAATTTCATCGGAAACAATTTTATTTGATGAATCTAACGGTACAGAAAGTCAAGGTCTTCAGAAAGATTTCTGGAATACAATGGAAATCAGACAGATTCTCGGATCAGAAATTTCTGAAGAAAGCGCTGAAGACGCTGAAAAAAAGGAAGCAAAATCGATAACACTGGAAGGAACAATTGTTCCGGAAGAAATTTATCTGAAAAGTCGGAAATTTCTAAGAAGATGGGCTGTTGAAACGAAAGATGGTGAACGATATCAGTTGTCATCGAATCTTATACTTCTTGCAGCGGTTAAGCAACAGGAAAACCTCAATGGTCCTGTTCAGATTACCGGAAAATGGATCGATTCGCCCGGCACAGAAAACCTCAAGTTTGTAAAAGTCGAAAGTATCCATCCTTCAATACCTTCAGATGAACCCGATGATAAACCACAGCCAAATGGGACTTCGATTGCATCAAATACAACTAACACAGCCACAGCAAGTTCAACAAAAGTTGCAAACAACGAAAATGAGCTAATAGCTTCATCTACAGACAACATATCTTCATCTACAGATAAAATATCTTCACCAACAAACGAAATTACTGAAAACACAGATGAAACTTCAAATGTAGCTGAAGATAAAGCTAAAGGTGAAAACTCAGAAAATGATTCTGATAACAATTCTAATGATAGTACTCAATCACAGCCAAAAAGCAAATCAGTCAGTGAAATTGAAAAAAATATCCCTGAAAATGCCTCAGATTCAAAAGAATTACTTTCAAAAGTTTCTACAGAGTCTTTTTCAGTAAAACAGTTAAAACAAAATCAAGGAGAAGAATAATGTCAAAAGATTTTTCGCTTATTTCAGTCGCACATCTGTTCTCAAGTCTAAAAAAAGATTTTGAACAGAAAAATGAAATGCTTGGAATTCCAGCCTCACTTTTTTTCAAACCTTCTGCAAATGATACTTTCAGAATGAAAAGATATGACCAGGTTCTTGAAACTCCGCTCGGCGTTGCTGCCGGACCACATACCCAAATGGCACAAAACATCATTGCAGCCTGGTTATGCGGTGCCAGATACATAGAATTAAAAACCGTCCAGACTCTCGACGAGCTCAATGTTTCAAAACCTTGTATTGACATGCAGGACGAAGGGTACAACTGTGAATGGTCACAGGAACTGAAACTGACCCAGTCCTTTGAAGAATACCTGAATGCCTGGATAATCATCCATCTTCTAAAAGACATGCTCGGCCAGGACAACAAAAATGGTCTTGGATGCATATTCAACATGAGCGTTGGCTACAACATGGAAGGCATTCTGAAAGAAAATGTACAAACCTTTTTTTCAAAAATGGCTTCCTGCAGAAAAGAGAAAGATTCGAAAATAGACACTCTTGCGGCCATTTATCCGCATATTCGTCAAATTAATATTCCGAACTGCATTTCAAACAACGTCACTCTTTCAACAATGCACGGCTGTCCGCCAGATGAAATTGAAAAAATTGGCAGATACCTTATTGAAGAAAAGAAACTTCACACTACTGTAAAACTGAACCCAACACTTCTGGGCGCACAGGAACTGAGAAAAATCCTGAATGAAAAACTTGGATTCGTAACCAATGTCCCCGATGAAGCCTTCGGCCATGATGTTAAATATCCCGATGCACTTAAAATCATAAAAAACCTGAAAGAAAGTTCACTCAAAAATGGTGTCGATTTTTCACTGAAGCTTACGAATACACTCGAATCGGTAAATCACAAACCGGTTTTTCCTGAAAATGAAAAAATGATGTATATGAGCGGCCGCGCACTGCATCCGGTAAGTATCAATGTCGCAAAGAAACTGCAGTGCGAATTCAAGGGAGAACTTGATATTTCATTCTGCGCCGGTATCGATTGTTTCAACGTGTCAGATATTCTGGCAACTGGAATGAAGCCCCTCACAGTCTGTTCTGACATTCTGAAACCCGGTGGCTACATGAGAATCAAACAATATCTCGATAATATCAGCAATGATTTCAAAAAGTATTCCTCAGGAAATATTGATTCATTCATTATTGCAAAAAATGAAAAGAAGTCTTCTGATGTAAAAGCTGCTGCACTCGCCAATCTGCAAAAATATGCTGAAAAAGTTTCTGATGTTGATTTTTACAAAAATGAATTCAAAAAGGGTGAGCATATTAAAACTTCCAGAAAACTGGAATCTTTTGACTGCATCAGTGCTCCATGTGAACAAACATGCCCCGTCAACCAGGATATTCCGCAATATCTATATCTGACATCATTGGGAAAATACGATGAAGCACTTGAAGTAATAAGAAAGACTAATCCACTGCCGAACATCTGCGGAATGGTCTGCGATCATACATGCCAGGGAAAATGTACCAGACAGAATTATGATCAACCAGTAATGATACGTGAAGTTAAAAGATTTCTGAGCCAAAACGAAAATGAGAAAAAAGCTTCACAGTCCCATTCAAAACAGGCTTCAAAATTGTCAGGGAATTCAAAAAAAGTAGCCATAATCGGCGCCGGACCTTCAGGTCTTTCCTGCGCTTATTTCCTGGCATTAAATGGTTTCTCAGTAACAGTTTTTGAAACAAAGTCCATCGCCGGCGGTATGGTCTCGGAAGTTATCCCTGCATTCAGAATTAAAGCTGAAGCCATTAATAAAGACATTGAACATATCAAAAAACTGGGTGTAGATTTTAAATTCGGACACAACATCAACAAAGATGAGTTTGAAAAGATAAGAAAGGAATTCGACATTGTTTACATTGCAACTGGCGCACAGAAAACAAAGAAAATGGGAATTCCCGGCGAAGATCATCCAAATTGCAGGGATTTTCTTGATTTCCTTTCAAAAGCAAAACATGGAGAAAAAATATTTCTGAAAAAGAAAGTTCTGGTACTGGGCGGCGGAAATTCAGCAATGGACGTTGCAAGAACTGCAAAACGTCTCATCGACAAAGATGGCGAAGTAATAGTTGTTTATCGTCGTACAATAAGTGACATGCCCGCTGACAGAGAAGAAATAGAAGCTCTTGCTAAAGAGGGAATTCCTGTAATGCCCTTGACAGCTCCTTCATCAATTCATTATTCCGATGGCAGACTACATCTGAAATGTTACAAAATGAAGCAGGGAGAAAAAGACTCCAGCGGCAGAGCGCGTCCGGAAAAAATTGAAGGTTCTGAATTTGAAATTGCTGCCGATTTTATTATTCCGGCAATTGGTCAGGAAAGCGCGATTGATTTCATGAATCCATCAGATATTACAGCCGACGCTGTAACCCGCGAATGCAAACTGAAAAATGTTTTCATCGGTGGCGACCTTTACAGGGGACCATCAACTGTAATAAAGGCAATAAGCGACGGAAAAGCAGCAGCATGGAATATTTCCAGATTAGCTGGGGTTGAGGAAGTTCAACATAATCAAAAAGACATTTCTTATTCGGAACTTATCCAAAAAAGAGCTGTTAGAATTCTTCCGGAAAAGCTTTCAGAAAATTTCACTGCAGCAAGCGGAGATTTTTCACTGGTAACAGAAACGATGACTGAAAAAATGGCACGCACTGAGTCTGAGAGATGTCTTTTCTGCGATGAAATATGCAATATCTGTGTTACTGTGTGCCCTAATCGCGCAAACATTGGCTTTCAGATTCAACCTTCAGACTATATAATTTACAGAGCAGTCAGTTCTGAAAATGAGAAATCAGACATAAAGATCGAAAAATCAGGAGTATTGAGAATTTCGCAGAAAAATCAAGTTGCAAATGTTGGTGATTTCTGCAATGAATGTGGAAACTGCACGACCTTCTGCCCTACATCAGGTTCACCGTTCATGGAAAAAACCAAGTTTTATCTCACTGATGAGAGCTTTTCACACGAAGAAAACGGGTTCAGATTTTCGAAAAATGTTCTTCTTCATAAAGTTGCCGGAAAAACCCTTGCACTTTCAAAAAACAACGGCATGTTCGAATTTTCAGATGCCAGTTCGGGAATTCTCGCACACTTTGATGAAAAAACTCTTGAATTGAAAAAAGTTTTAATCGACGATAAAAAAGCTGAATTCAACTCAACAACAGCTGCGAAAATGGCTGTATTGTATAATTCTCTGGCAAACCATCCGTTGTTAAACTTCTAGCAGCAGACCCTCAACCCACCCTCTACCACGAATATTCCGGGCAGAGGGTGCACCCTTGATTATCTCAAGCGAAGGGAGAATTCTGGTAAATGCCAGATTTCTCCCTTCAGTCGAAATGACAGAATCAAAATTCTGGATTTAAGTTAACGAAAATGCTCTAATCCAGATTTGCAGCACTGTTCAATGTTTTATTCTAATCATAAATATTCTAATTCGTTAATTACGCAACAAGCATATTCATGTCAGTCTTCGCTGACAGTTCCCATTTCGATGTTCTGACGAAGTTTGATGATAGCGTTCTTTGAGTGTACACCAGAAACAGTTGAATTCGGATAAACCCGGCAATTACGTCCCATTATGGTACCTGGATTTGTAACTGCATTACAACCGATCATACAATTATCGCCAAGAATCGCCCCAAATTTTTTCAAATGAGTCTCATAAGTCTCATTACCAACTTTTACAAGAACTTCGCTTACATCATTCTTGAGATTTGAAAGTTTTGTACCAGCACCAAGGTTCACTTTAGTGCCAAGAATTGAGTCTCCAACATAATTAAAATGCGGCGCTTTTGCACCCGGAAGAAGAACAGAACGTATAACTTCCGAGGAATGTCCTACAATTGCTCCATCTGCAACAATAACATGTCCCCTGATATATGCACCATGGCGGATTTCAGCATTTGCGCCAATTATTGCCGGTCCAATTATCATTGCACCAGCCTGAATTTTTGTATTCTTTCCAACATAAATGTCTTCGCCCTTTAAAATTGCACCTTCTTCTACGACTCCAAGAATCTGGGGTTTTACTTTCTGAGCGACAAAACCTCTGTGGATTCTTTTCAATATGTCCCAAATTTGCTCCAGATCGTCGAACCCATTAAGCTTTTTTTCAAATAATTCCGGAAACATAAAATTATCAACAAATTTAAAATATTCAGATACTGAAAACATGAAACTCTCCTGAAGTTTTTTTTTGACTGTATGATATTTTTCAAATTCATGCAATAGCCAATATAAAATTTTTATACACTTTTTTTAACAGACATCCGATAGGATTAGAGAATTCATTTTTATTACCGCCCATTCATTGAATAGCGCGAGGGGGGAAAAATGGCAAATTATAGAGTAGAAACCCTGGACGGTGGTTTCCCTTACATAAACATTGAGGGAACAGTAGCACGAAACGATACTGAATTATTCAGGGCGGTTTCAAATATTTCCAAAGGTCATGCAAGTTTTATTGTAAATCTTACCGGTCTGGAATCTGCAGATAAGGAATTTTATGACCATCTCAACAACGTTTCTTCCCGAAGCAAACTGAAAGTTGTCTCAAATAATTCAACTGTGTCAAATTACTGCCTTTCTATGGGTCTTAAAATATTTCCAAGTATTAAAAGCGCACAATTATCGTTTGCCGGTGATGAAACGATTAAAATGCTCCTTTCAAAACTGCGCGACGTTCCAATATTGAGTAATGATGCTTACAAGCTCGTTTCGTATACTAACGATGTTAATGCAAATTATGAAGAACTAGAAAAGATGATAAAGGATAATCCGGGATTGGTAAGCCAGATCCTGAGAATTGCAAATTCATCCTTCTTTTATCGGAATCAGAAAATAACTGTTCTTTCACAGGCTCTTGTAACAATTGGTCTTACGCATTTGAGACGTCTGTTCGAATTCAACTTTTATCACAGTGTTATGGGAATATTTGGTGCTCAGAAGGAATTAATTGATCACGGAAAACAGTGTGCAGTTGTTGCAGAATATATCGCAAAACAAGCCGGTGCATCAAAGGCTGATTTGTCAAAAATATGGCTTGCCGGATTGCTGCATGATGTCGGGGGACAAGCCCTGGCTTTTTTCTTTCCCGAAAAATACAATGTCGCAAGAAATTTTGTAAAAGAACAGAAGATGCCAACCTATCTTGGCGAATTGGTTACTTTTGGAACAGAACATCAATCAGTCGGAAAAATTCTTGCGAACAAATGGAATTTTCCGGAATATCTTCAAAACATAGTTGGTGACCACCATTATCTTCAGATTGTTGATGGAAAAAAATTAACATTACCTGTTTTCTGTGCAAACACGTATCTGAATAACCGTGATGGATTGCCTGCACCTTCGTATAAAGAAAAACTGGTTGAATATTTTCAGCTTATGAATAAAGAAATGAAATGGGAAAATCCGGATGATGAGCTGATTAAAGCATTTGAATCTGAAGGTCCGTCGTTTTAATTAAATTTACAGGTGAATTTTAAAAAAATGTTTCATTTTTTAGCGTTGTTCGGTTATAATGTAATAAATACATAGTACAAGGAAAAGGAAAATTGGGAAAGATTCAAGTTGAAACATTGCCAAATGGACTTAAGGAAGTAACAATAGAAGGACGCATCGCACGCGATGATGACGAGGTCTTTCGGACTCTATCTTCCATTTCCAAAAGTTCATCCGATATAATTCTTATCCTCACTTCAATTGAAGGTGCTGATATAGAGTTCTACAACTATCTCTCAGAACTTTCCATGCGCACGAAGTTCAAAGCTATCGCAAAACTTCCTGAAGTCATTGAAAGTTGCAAAAACGTAGGTATAACAGTATTTCCCAGTAAAAAGAGTGCTCAACTTGCTCTCATGGGCGAAGAAACCACTAAAGCCATTTTATCAAGGCTAAAAGAGGTTCCAATCCTTAATACTGATGCTTATCGTCTGATGACCTACATCAGTAATCCAAATGCCAATCTTGAAGAACTTGAAAAAATGGTCAGGGAAAACCCCGGACTTGTTTCACAGATTCTTCGAATGGTTAACTCAGCCATGTTCTATCGTGGAAATAAGATCGAATCGCTTTCTCCTGCGATGGTCACACTTGGAATGAACAACCTCAGAACGTTGTTCCTGTATAATTTTTACCACGGCGTAACAAACATTTTTACTTCACAAAAAGATGTTATCGACCACGGAAAACAGTGTGGCATTCTGGCTGAATTCATTTCAAAGTCTGCGAAAGCCCCCAGGGACGAACATTCTAAAGTTTGGCTTGGTGGTCTGCTGCATGACATAGGACAACAGGCTCTTGCGTTTGTTTTTCCAGAGAAATATCAGCTTGTACTTAATTTTGCTGAAGAAGAAAAAAAGCCAAGTTATTTCGGCGAACTTATGATTTTCGGAGTCGACCATCAGGCAATCGGAAGACAGCTCGCCACCAAATGGAATTTCCCTGAATATCTTACAAATATCATAGGAGATCATCATTCTCTTAAAGCAGTTGGCTGGAATCGTCTCACTTTGCCAGTCTTTTGTGCCAACAATTATCTGAATGAAAGAAACGGAACACCTTATGTTTCTTATTATTCGAAACTTGTAGGCTATTTCATGCTTTATAAAGCCGAAATAACATGGGCAGAAAGCCCATCCGAAGAATTTGAGAAAGTTCTGACAGAAGGACATCCGATGTTTTAGTTTATATAAAGCAAAGCGCCCTGCTTATTAGCAGGGCGCTTTGCTTTATATTTTGTTTTAGTCGATTAACCAAGAACCTGCTGAATGGTTGCAATAACTTTTTCCGGTTGAAGGGGTTTTACAAGAAAGTTCTTTGCTCCAGCCAATATTGCAGCTTTTACTTTGTCAATGGTTCCCATGGCAGAACACATGACGATCTTGGCGTCCGGGTCCATCTTTACGATTTCTTTTACAGCAGCGATACCGTCCATATCGGGCATTGTTATATCCATTGTAACAAGATCAGGCTTAACTGAAGGATATTTTGCTACCGCATCTGCCCCTGAAGTTGCTTCCATAACTACTTCATAACCACTTTTTGTCAAAAGCTGCTTAAGCATTATTCTCATAACGGCTGCATCATCAACAATCATAACTCTTTTGCCCACAGATACCCTCCACGGAAATATTTTACTTATTAAGTCGAATTTATTTACCGCCTAAGTTATTCAGGACGGTCAAATAACTACGAAAAATCTGAACGAAATGAATTTATCATGAAAACACAAATAAGTCAAAGGTGTTTTATATTGCAATTAAATGTACGGTACTTAACAGTTTAATAGTTTAATAATTTCTGCTGGTATTTCTTCCAGTGAAACTTGTTTTTCCACTCCTCCCTTTTCCCATGCAACTTTTGGCATTCCATATACGACACAGGAACTTTCGTTCTGACCAAGCGTTCTTGATCCAGAATTTCTCATTGCCAGAAGTCCTCCGGCTCCGTCTCCGCCCATTCCGGTAAGAATAATTCCAATAGCTCTCTTTCCGGCAACTTGTGCAACCGATGAGAAGAGAGCCTCAACAGAAGGTTTGTGACCACAAATCGAATCGCCTGGTGTACATTCGATCAAATACGAATCACCAGAAGATTTTAATCTTGTATGACTGTTCGAAGCTGCAACATACGCAAACCCCGGTGAAACAATTTCACCATTTTCAGCTTCCTTAACCCTGATTTTTCCGCACTCATTTAATCTCTCAGCGAAAAGTCTAGTAAAACCCGGAGTAATATGCTGAACTATGACTATTCCCGGAAGATTATCTGGCAATTGCGAAATAATTTCCCTTAACGCATTTGTTCCGCCAGTTGATGACCCAATTGCAATGACATTTATTTCTGATTTGTCTTTCTGTAAAAAAGAACTTATCTGCTTTTCAACTCTGACCTTTCCAGAACTTACAGCAGCAGTTCGCAGCTCTTTCAAATTCACACGAACCGCCATCTTTATTTTTTCAACAAGTTCAGCAATCATTTCTGCAGTTGTGCATCCACTGGTTGATGGCTTTGTAACAAAATCGAAAGCGCCTGCTTCAAGCGCTTCAAAGGTTGTTTTTTTTCCCAGTTCTGTTAAAGCACTAACCATTATTACCGGTAGTGGATAATATATCATGAGCCTTTTCAACAGTTCAATTCCGTTCAAACGAGGCATTTCGACATCCAGAGTTATCACGTCAGGTTGAAGCTGAATGATTTTATCCCTGGCATCATAGGAATCAACTGCTTCACCGACAATCAGAAAATCAGGAACAGCAGAAAGTCCGCTGCGAAGGATTTTTCGCATAGTCGCTGAGTCATCAACAATAAGTATTTTTATCATACAGAATCAACCTATCTTTTCATAAGTTGAGGGTCCAACTGTTCTGAAATCTGATGGAAGACTGCTCAGACATTCAGAAGCTCCAACAAATAGAATGCCCCCTGGTTTAAGAAGTCGTGTAATTTCTTTTAATAGTGCATCTCTAACGCGTGATCCAAAATATATCATTACATTTCGGCAAAATACAACGTCGAGAGGCCCCGTCATGGGAAAAGGAATCTGAGATAAATTCAACCATTTAAAAACAAGTTTACATTTCAAAAAGCTTTTAATTTCAAAAGAATTTTCTGAAGATATTTGCTTTAATTCAAAATACTTTTTCAAAAAATCCTCCGGAACTTCTTTCACCTTTCCCTGACTGTAAACCGCAATTTCAGAAGCTTCAAGAACTTTTGTTGATATGTCAGTTCCCAGTATTCGCCAGTCAAATAAAGTATCAGGAAGCACTTCGTTGGCAATCATAGCCATAGAATAAGGTTCTTCCCCCGAAGAACAGGCTGCTGACCAAAATCTGAAACGTCTTTGCCCTTTATTCTTCCAAAGTTCAAGATAATTATGAAGGATTTCAAAATGATGCGCTTCTCTGAAGAAGCTTGTAACATTTGTGGAAATGGCATCAAGCAGGTGGACTATTTCTACAACAGCTCCATCTGTTAACAGATAAGATAAATATTCATCATAAGAGTTTAATCCAAGAGCCCTTAATCTTCTTCCAAGCCTTGCAGCAACAAGAGATTCCTTTCCCTCGTGGAGTTCAATCCCACTCTTTTCACATACCAGACGACTTATGTTCGAAAATATTTCAGGGGAAAGGCCTGCGTCAAAAAAATTACTTTTTCCCTCGTCAAGCATAAAAAATTATTTTGATGCAACTACAGCATGGAATTCCTCTATACCAAGCACCTGATCGATATCCAGAAGAATTTTAACTCCTCCCTTAATTTTGGCAACTCCCATGATAAATGATGTGTTAACTTTGGCGCCAAAATTTGGGGTTTTATCAATATCAGTTTCTGCGATATTAACAACTTCGCTCACTGTATCGACAAGAATTCCCACAAGAGTGCTCACATCGCCTCTTTTAAGATCAACAACTATAATACACGTAAGCTTTGTGTCATCTGTAAGCGGCATTCCAAATTTCAATCGAAGATCAATAACTGGAATAACCTTTCCCCGGAGATTAATAACTCCTCTGACAAATGCCGGCATTCTTGGAACCATGGTTATCTCAAGCAGGCCAATGATTTCACGAACTTTGAGAATTCCAATGCCATATTCCTCATCTGCTAGTTTAAAGGTAAGATATTTTCCAGAAAATCTACTCGCTGCGACCCCATGCAGGTCTTTCGCAGATCTATCTGCAACATTCAAAGCATTGATTTTTTCTACCATTTTTTTACTCCTCAAAAAATCAGAAAAAGAATTCAGGAAATCTCGTTCTGTGCAAGCCTTCTCATTCCAGATGCATCAAGAATCAGACCTACCCGCCCATCAGGCATTACTGCCGCACCCGACACTCCAGGCATGTTTCCAAATTTATCACCAAGCGTTTTTATTACTGTCTGCTGTTGCCCAATTATTTCATCTACCAGAAAGCCAAATGACTGCCCATCGCTTTCAATAATCATTATATTTGCGCGAGTTGGCTCCTTTTCATAAACATTAATCCCGAATATTTCACCAATTCTGTATAATGGAAGAAGATTGCCTCTTATCGATATCAGTTCACCATGCTGACTGACACGTGAAATACAGTCACTTTTCGGACGAAATACTTCTATAATATTCTGAGTCGGAATAATATAGCGCTCTTTTCCAACTCTGACAACCATTCCGTCAATTATTGCCATCGTAAGAGGAATTCTGATAATAAACTGTGTGCCAGAGCCAGCAACAGATTTGATTTCGATGCGGCCTTTAAGCTTTTCTATGTTTTTCCGTACAACATCCATTCCCACCCCACGTCCGGAAACCTCTGTCACAGCCTCAGCAGTCGAAAAACCAGGTTCAAAGATAAACTTATAAACATCCTCATCTCTGATACTATCAGGTTTTCCATCGAATAGTCCATTTTTTATGGCTTTTTCAAGAATTCTTTCCCGATTAAGCCCCTGACCGTCGTCTTTAACGATTATAAGAACTTCTGATCCTGAGTGCCGTGCTTCAAGAGTAATGACGCCCATTTCAGGTTTCCCAACCATCGCACGCTTCTCAGGTGCTTCGATTCCATGATCGACACTGTTGCGAATCATGTGCATGAGCGGATCGCTTATCTGTTCTATGACATTTTTGTCAACTTCTGTTTCTTCGCCAACGAATTTCAGATCTATTTTTCTTCCAAGGCCCTTTGCAAGGTCTCTTACAGGTCTGACCATCTTCCGAAAGAGCCCTGAAACTGGTATCATACGCACTGACATGGCAACATTCTGAAGATCTTTGGTAATTTTATTTAAACGGTCAAAAGCTTTTTCCAGGCGATCTCTTTTTATTTCAACGAATTGGGGGCAATTTGCAATATTTGCAACAGAAATAACAAGCTCACCAACCAGTTCAACAAGAGAATCAAGTTTTTCTGTGGTAACTCTAATAGCCTGCTTCTGAGATGATGCTTCGGAACCCGCATGAAGAGAATCAGCTTTCTTTTCGAACGGCTTTTCTTCTTCCTGTTTCTGAATATGCAAAGCTTCCTGAAGAGCATCTTCAGAAATATATCCACTGTCAACAAGAATTTGTCCAATCGGAGACTTTTTTAACAGTTGTGGTTCTTTAAGAATTTTTGTATAGATTGCAACAAGTTCATCTTCGTTGGACAAATAAAAATCCGAATTATTGTCATAATTCGCCAATGCATTTTTGAGAGAATCTATTCCATTGAGAATAGCGGAAGTAACTCCTTTAGTTATTGGAATGCTTCCATTATGCATATTACAAAGAATTTTGTTAATATTACTGCCTATAACTGAAAAAGAAAAGAAGTTAAAAAACCTCGCACGTACAACACAAGACTTGATTGCCCTGCATGCTTTTACAATACTATCTTTCTGCGGGGAAAGATCGAGTGAGGATACTGCATCTCCAGCATCTTTGAGAAATTCAGAGACTTCTTTTATAAATATTTTTTCCATTTCTGGAGTGATTTCAACATTCATTTCGAGAAGAGATTCCGAAATATCTTTTAGATTTGAAATTTCAGCTTCGTTTTCAGAATTAAAAAAATCCTGAGCATTAAAGTTTAAAAAATCTGCTTCAAAATCTTCAGATAGATCCAAATTCGCCTCTAAACAATTCGATTGAGCACTCTCAACAATGGGTTCAGGCTTTGATGGTACAGACTTTAGTGGCTCTGACTTTGCTGGCTTGATGGAACTTCCAGGTTTCATTCTCTGAACAATTTTCTGGGTAAGCTCTTCTGCACGAACTCTCAAAGCCGTATCATCGAATTCCATAGAAGTTCTATCAAGGATTTCTCTTAAGAAGTCTACGGAAAGACCGAGAAGATCAATATCTTCAGGGGATATTGTCCTATCACCTGTACGAAAAAGGTCGAAAAAAGTTTCTGCCTGGTGGGTCAAATCTCTTATTACGTTCAAACCAAGAGAGGCTGCGCCACCTTTAAGTGTATGAAAAAGTCTGAAAATAGAATTAATTATTATCGATGAATCTTCTGACGATGATGATCTCTCCAGATCAACAAGCTTAGGTTCAACCTCATCAAGCATTTCAGAACTTTCTGAGATAAACACGGCGAGAATACTCTTCCATTCCTCGTCCCGTGACATTTCACTCATTTTAACCGCTCCTGAAGATCATTATAAGCTTGTTTTAGTCTGGCATAACCCATGGCGAGTCGCGAATGCTGTTCTTTTCTCTCACTCTCAACTTTTATTCTCTGCTCGGTTTCATCAAGAAGAAGAATAAGAAATCTGAAATCTATTTTCTCTGTAAAAAAATCAAAAACACGCTCATGAACAGCTTCACAAACAAACCGCACATCTGCCTGGGGCCATGAAATAACAACTCTGAGATCGGGATTAATTGCTCTGAATTTTTTCAGCAAACCCAGTGAATCAATTTGTCCCGGTTCATGCCCGATAAGAACCATTTCATGTTTACTTGCCTGGAATAACTCCTCTCCAGAGGCTTGATCGCAGGAAATATCCAGTTCATGCCCCATTGTTTCAAGCGAATATTTCAGATTTTCTGAGTAACTCTTATCAGTGTTTATTATCAGCAGATGCATTCTTAACCTTCTTTTCCTTCTTTTAATACTTTTAATACTCTCTTAATTTTTCCACGACCCACTAAAAAGTAGATGTAAGGAAAACGGATTGGAGGAAACATAAGTAATTTCTATCATATTTAAAAGTTTTTTTCAAACAAAAACTCTTAACTAATGATCTGTTAAAAAATGCGAGCGACCATGAAAATTCAGGCCGCTCGATTCAATTACTATTAGGGATTAATTAATCCCATCGATGGTTAACACCCATTACAACTCCAAAGTCGTTACCATAACCCCACTGACGTTCAATTGACATTGGGAATCCGAGAATTCCCTGCCATCTTTCATTAAACAGAACCATACCGAGAAGAAGATCTATATTTGCACCATCCGGGCCATGATCCATTTCCCAGGTTGTTCCATTTAATTCGCCGACCAGCGAGAGATTGTGATTCACTTTGTAATCCACAGCCGTTCTATACATATACCGTGCAATTCCATCTTCTGAGTCATTTGCTACAGCGAGGTTAACGTGACTTGTCCAACGATTGCTCAGTTCTCCGGAATATGCACCGCCAAGTTCTGTCCAGGAACCACGCGTTGCTTCAGCTGGTCCTACGCGAACATTTGTTCTTGTCTTCCCACTCATGTTCGTATAAGGCTGATGGAAGTTATCTCCAGGAAATCTTCCTGCAACATGAAGACTTACAGCGTGTGTGCCCTCAAGATTTTTCCATATCTGATAACCAACCCTCAGTTCCGGATCATGCATACCTGATAGATTGACCGTAGGAGCAAGAATACCAGATCTAGTGACCTCCCAATCCTGGAATGGAACTGAAAGACCGACTGTTAATTTTCGACCGGTATACATAAGATTGAGTGGAAGGAGCCATTGTCTTCCTTCGATAACCTTATCTCTATCGTTCAGATATTTATATTTTTCATATTGAAAATGGAAACCGATATTCCAGGTTTTGATAAACGGATAAAATGCACATTCCGTATTAAACAAGCCCGGGGCTGCACGCATATTAGCGAAATACGGAGTATATCCAGTCGGCTTCAACTCGTCAGGCAGGTTATAGCGCTCAGAATTATTAACCGGTGGCGGAGAAGAGAGAACCGGTGGTGGTGCAACCATTACGGGCGGTGGCGCCTCCATGACCGGTGCCGGTGTGTATGCCGGGGCAGACGGGGCAAATGCCGCAGGAGGCGGTGGCGGATAAGCCATAATTCCCTGTGAGGGTGGCGGCGCCATAGCCGGAGGCGGCGTCAAAGGCGGTGGTGAATAAGTTGGTTGCGGAGAATTATATGCGGCACCAGCATCATAAGATGCCGGGTAATTGGAATTCCCTGCATTCGCCTGTCTTTGTCCTGACATACCAGAATCATCGCCTGAACCCGGTATGGAAATCGACTGCCCAACTATGAGCTTGTTTGGATTCATTTTGGGATTTGATTTGGCAATTTCACGCCATCTTTTAGCTGAACCAAGCGTCTTTTTGGCTATTTTACCAAGAGTATCGCCTCTCTGAATAACGTAAGCTCCACTGTGTGAACCAGAATAGCTTGCATCGGCATCTTCTATTTCCGCCGAACGTTTTCTCGGAGGTTCCACTGGACTTCCAGCATCTTCAGGAGCTGGAACCTCGAAATCCGGCTCAACTTTCTGAGGTCTTACCGTTGCAGGTCTTTGAGCTGAAGCCATCTGAACAGGCATATTCTGCTCAGTATAAGCTCTTTCAACAGGCGCTACATCACCAGAGGCCTCTCCAGAAATCTTAAGCTGCATTCCAACTCGAAGATTTCTTGCATCTGCCAAACCGTTTGCCGCAAGAAGCTGCTGCCATTTTGCACTGGTTCCAAACACCTTTTTGCTTATCAATGCAGCAGTATCACCCGGTTGAACTGTATAGATTTCTGACTCACCTGCAGCGGGCGCACCTGCACCAGGTGGTTCTACCGGAGGACGATATTCCTGTGAACCGAGTGGAGCAGCAACAACCTTTACAGGCCTGATAACCGGCGGCGCAGAATTAAGGGCATCTGCATACAATCCGCCATCCTGAGAATAGTTAGAATTTGGGTCCTGCCCAGAGACTGCGTTTGGAACAGTCGCAAGAGCCAGACCAAGGAAAATGGCAACCAGGGCTTCCTTAGCCCGCAACCACTTCAGCAATAACATAATGACCTCCAGTAACCATCCTGATAAAGGATTCAGATTCGCCAAAACTTTCGGAAATGATTTTTTAATACTTTCGAGTAAGAATACCAGTCTACATAAGATACAATCTCTCGCCTGTCCGTTCTATCGACAGATATTGAAGAATTCTTTAGTAAAAAATGTGCAATTTTTGAAATCGCTGACGCCGGGGTTTTTCCAGCCATTCCGCCTTCAAGAATTGTAATCATTTTGCTCTTGCATGTCGTTTTTGCAAGATTGAAAATTTCTGAAAAAACTGAAAGAAACCCATTTTCAGATAAAAGCAGGTGAAATGAAGAATCGCCGGCCAGAACATTTGTTCCCATGCAGAGAATAATAAATTTAGGTTCGTACTGTTTAACAATTGGAACGATTATTTCTCTGATAGAAGCGTGGTATTCACGGTCTCCATAACCTGATGGGACTGGAATGTTAACAGTCAGCCCCCTTGCAGGTGCTTCGCCTGTCTCAGAATAGTGTCCGGTTCCGGGAAATGCCGGATATTCATGCATAGAAATTGTAAGAACATCCCGTCTTTTATTGAAAATTTCCTGTGTTCCAGAAAAATGAGCCGCATCAAGATCTATTATTACGGTTTTTTCAAGACAATATTTTTTTGTCAGGAAGTGTGCACCAACTGCAGCGTAATTTATAAGACTCCCACCTTTTACACTTCTGATTCCTGAAAAGTGACCGGGCATTGCTGTAAGACACAGGGCAGATGATATTTTTTCCTCCATCACCATGTCAATTGCATCAATTACCCCACCAGCTCCTCTACGCGCAATTTCGAAAGATTTATCCATGACCGGGGTGTTTTCTTCGATTTTCTCAGTTCCATGAGTAATTTTTTTATGCAGATCGTTTAAGAAAATCTCATCATGAACATCTTTTAATCTCTTCATGGGAGCCATATCGGCTTCAACAATATTTTCGCCCCATAACCCTTCGAAATTCAGTTTTTCGACAATAAGTTCCATTCTGCCACCATCTTCACATGTGCAGAATTTGTCATGTAAAAGAAAGTCCGGGTGGAAAAATATAGCAGCGCTTTTTTCGTATTCCATTGTTTCCCCAAAAATGAATAATTATCTATGACATCGACTTTTATTAGAATATTATGTATAATTTCTATGATTTTTTTTAAGTCCATTTTTATGGTTTCGTTTTTCATATACTTTCTGTTATAATCCCGGTAGATCATTTCATATTATTCAATCTCATTTGAGGCAGGGCATTCTATGGCAGTTGTCATTGGTTTTATTATCGTAATGGGAAGTATCCTCCTTGGATATACAATGCATGGAGGCGCGTTGGCTCCTTTGATGCAGATTTCTGAGTTCATTATTATCGGAGGAGCGGTATTTGGCTCAATCGTTATCGGTTTTGGTTTTCACGGCGTAAAGGTCACGATAGATTCGCTTAAGGGTCTGCTTTCTCCCAAGCATTACGATAAGCATACGTACCTTGAATTCCTCAAAATGATCTATGTTTTCTTCACTCTGGCGAGAAAAGAAGGCATTCTTGCTCTTGAAAGGCACGTAGAATCCCCTGAAACAAGCGAAATACTTCAATCGGCAAAGGCTTTTTCGACCAATGTCAGAGCCCTGAACTTCTTCTGCGACTCTCTCAGACTTCAGATTCAGGGTGGCGCTGAAAAACAGTTGGAATCGCTTATGGATGGCGATCTGGATGTTTCTACAGAAACTCTGAGTCTTCCAGTACATGTTCTTCAAAATATGGGCGATTCACTTCCAGGCTTCGGAATAGTCGCAGCGGTTCTCGGGGTTGTTATCACCATGGGCGCAATTGATGGACCGCCCGCACAAATTGGTGCTAAAGTCGGTGCAGCACTTGTCGGAACATTTCTTGGTATTCTTCTGGCCTACGGAATATTTAATCCGCTTGCCGCAGCAGTTGCCCACGGTATTAAGCAGGAAGAAGAATTCTTTGTATGTATAAAAACCGTTGTATTATCATTTTCAGAAGGATGTGCTCCAAAAATTTGTCTCGAAATGGCTAGAAGACAAATTCCACCAAACATAAGACCATCATTCATGGAACTTGAAAATGAACTAAAGAGCATTCCAACAAATTAATCAAGCCTGAGACAATTTAGCTGAAACAGATTTCAGCTCGAAGAAGAGATTAAATGAGAAAGCAAAAAAAAGCTGGCCACCACGGTGGTGCATGGAAGGTTGCTTATGCAGATTTCGTTACTGCAATGATGGCTTTTTTTCTTGTAATGTGGATTCTCGGTCTTAGTAACGCCAAAAAAAAAGCTATCGCTGAATATTTTAAACAGGAAGCTACAACAGCCGGCAAAACTGATGTCATGGATTTTCTTGAGTACAACAAAATTCTCGGAAATATTCCATTCAGCATCAACTGGCCATTCCACTCAAAAATGGATTATTCAAAAAAGCGATATAATACTTCTGTTAATGCCTTTAAAGAAGGAATTAAGCGAATAAAAGCGCTTAAAGCAAATATCAAATATCAGGAAATTGAAGAAGGACTCAGACTTGAGCTCATTGAAGATCAGAATGACAGCATCTTTGAAGCTGGAAGCGGAAATTTCAGTGCCGCGGGAAAAAAAGTTCTTGAAGAAATCGCTCAAAATCTTGTCTGGATACCTAATTCAATCATCATAGAAGGACACACCGACAGCTCTGTTTCAAAGTCAGGAAAAGACAACTGGGCACTGTCACTTGAAAGAGCCAACACCGCCAGAGCAGTTTTATCAATGAACGGACTGGACAATAAGCGCATGAAGGAACTGAGAGGATGCGCCGACACCAGACCCTTTATTAGATCAGATCCGTCGCACTTTTCAAACCGCAGAGTCAGCATTATTGTACTTAAACATGATGATGGACAGAGCACCCTCTGGACCAGTGAAACCGCCTCAGCAACACAAACTCAAACTCCTTCCAATTCCAAAAAGGGAAAACAAAAATGAAAACCAGATCTGAAATCGTTATCCGCGTTACTTTTGCCTTTCTTATCTGCTTTTTTTCTGCCAATCAGGGTTTTGCCGCTGAAAGCAAATTTGAAAAATTAAGCAGTCTTACATGTGAATACTCTGAAGCATATAAAAAATATATTGAAGCGAGGCTGAAAAATTCACCAGATTCTGAAGTCCTTTACAATGAATATCAGAAAGTTTTTCAAAAATTTCTTGCTGAAGCAGCCAAAGAAACATCAATAGCGTCTTCAGCAAAAGAAATTAAAACTTTTGTTCTGCTTACTGATGAATCATCATTATCTGAAGAAAAGAATGCTTCCGAAACACTTATTTTTCCGACAGCTGTTGTTCCAACAGAAATTTCTACTGCATCAGAAAAAGTTTTCATTGACGAAGAAACCGATACACTTCCTGTAGAACTTCAGAACCTTCTCGGTGAAAGTGAAATTTATTCCATTGACGATCTTCCGTCAGAAAAAGTTTTGAAAATAACTGATATGGAAGACTTTTCAAAAACTGAAACTGAAACTGAGACAGAAAAAGAAATCGAATCAAGCCAGAATAACAATGGCATCCTCAGTCTTCAATCAAAGAGCGCACCCAGTAAAATAAATCCATCATTTTACACAAATCAAAGCATAGTTTACCTTGATTTTACAGGCGAAGATGTTTCTGAAAATGACTTTGACTCACTGAATAGCAAATAATCGGGGTTCATCTGAACCCCGATTATTCACACTGAAAATTTCTATCAGCAGTTATTATTCTTAATTATTGGCTGACCCAGCCCCTTCAACTGTCTCTGAACTCACACCCTGAACAGGCTTTTCTTCTGTTACCGCTGGCTTGATCTCTGTTGAAGTTGCTACTGCATCAACCGCTGCTGGCTGAGCTTCTTCAACGGGCTTTTCTTCTATTACTGCTGGCTTGAGCTCTGTTGAAGTTGTTACTGCATCAACCGCTGCTGGCTGAGCTTCTTCAACGGCCTTTTCTTCTGTTACCGCTGGCTTGAGTTCAGTTGAAGTTGCGACTGCATCTACTGCTGCTGGCTGAGCTTCTTCAACGGGTTTTTCTTCTGTTACCGCTGGCTTGATCTCTGTTGAAGTTGCGACTGCATCTACTGCTGCTGGCTGAGCTTCTTCAACGGGTTTTTCTTCTGTTACCGCTGGCTTGATCTCTGATGAAGTTGCGACTGCATCTACTGCTGCTGGCTGAGCTTCCTCAACGGGCTTCTCTTCTGTTACCGCTGGCTTGATCTCTGATGAAGTTGCGACTGCATCTACTGTTGCTGGCTGAGCTTCCTCAACGGGCTTCTCTTCTGTTACCGCTGGCTTGATCTCTGATGAAGTAGCTACTGCATCTACTGCTACCGGAGTTACTGTAGTTGCAGAGATTGATGCTGGAGTTGAAGTGGCATTTTCAGTCTTCGGCTGTGGCTTTACAGAATCATAAAGTGCTTTGAACGACTCATGCATTTGTATCGGAACGCTGAATATTTCATCCCGTCCTTCGATGAGAATGGAAATATGTGTTGCTTCGCCTTTCCCAAAAACAAAAGATGTGGTTCCACTGGCTGTTACAAATTCAATTCTTTCTGCATCGCCCGGCTTCGAAAGACCACGCGCTTCTGTTTCAGCAGTCGGGAAGAAATCTTTTACCCTGTTAGAACGCAATGCTTCAAACATTGCATTAAGCTTTGGTTCATCAACATCTTTACCATTGCACTTCCAGGTTGGGCTTGCCGGTTCAATTTCACAAACTGTTCCGTTGCTGCGCAAAGAAACCTTCTTAACATCTTTTTTGTCAACTACAGGCAGATCTTTTGTTCTCAGATTGTTAAAAGTTTTATCAAGAACTGTCAGAATAGACGAAGGAACCGCATAAACTGTCCGTGAATCAGATCTTCTGACATATCTTTCACCATTCTCTTCTTTTCCAACGATAAACTGCCAGCTTTTTGAAGCATTTTCAGAAAATGAAACTTTGCAAAAAGGTTTCTCAAAACCAAATTTGTCAAGTTCTTCGGCTTTCTCATCTTTTTGCTTCGAATCCCATTCGTCCTGAACAAATCTTGCAGCCTTTATGTCATGAGTTGAAAAGATAACTGTGGAAACTTCCGTACTATCAGCTTTGCAAATTTTGGGTTCGACAATTTTCCATTCTTCTCCGGTGGGTTTCTGCATTTTAAATGTATCTGTACCATTAAAAAGTTCAACAGAATTAACACCAGTGAAATCTTCAGGGAAAATATTTTTTGCTCTGAGTTCATTGAATGTTTTATTAAAAGCCGGACTGATGACTCCCTTAACAAGATAAATTGTCGGATCTCCATCTCTCATAAAGTAAACAGAGTTGCCAATCGGATTATTTGACCCAAGCGTGAAAATATATGTTTTTGTAGCTAATTCAACATGCAATTGCTGAGACTGAGTTGAAATACCATAAATAGAGCTGTCAGAGGCATTTACAGCAATAATTCTTTCAGAATTGAAATCTTCGAAATTCCGCAGTAACCCGCCGATTTCGCTTTCATCTCCGCGCCACTGGTGCGGCTTAACGAGCGTATAAGATGTTTTTGCCTCTTCAGTTTTACACTCGACTTTTATTTCATCTGGAGTTCCCTTTTTCCAAGTGATGGATTTCACATCCGAAGGTCTGAAATCGCACAGCAGAACGGGGTTATCTTCTCCTGCATTGGGAATGGGTTCAATCTCATATTTATTAGCATATACATAAAGCACTGCAAATATTACTATTGCAACGAACGTGGGAAAAAAACGCTTTTTCATGTTTCTATACCCTCCTGCGCATCCACCAGACAGATCCGCCAAGCAAAAAGATTACAAGTGGCGAAACTACCATGGTGAGAATCAGTATTAAATTTCCCTGGTCTTTGTCGAGCGTTACTGTTCCAAATTCAAGAGACTTCGGGCCGATTGAAATAAGTTCTTCCTGACCAGCAAGCCAGTTGATCGAATTTACAATCAGATCAGAGTTTCCCTGAACCTGAAGAAGTTTATTCGAGGCGAAATCAGCATCTCCAAGCATTACGATCTTTGTTCCGGAAGCCGCACCACTGCCTTCAACAGCAAGACCAACATTAAGAGGACCACGTGCATCTCTTCCCTGGTTGAACTGTATGTTTCCGGCCATTACTTCGTTCAAATCACGCTTTGCATAAGATTCAGCTGATGTTTTCAAGATAGGCGTAATTTGCCACGGATCTTTTTTCTCGAAGGAAAAAGATCGGCAGAGCTGCATGAGAACGCCTGATTTTGCTTCCATCTGCACTTTTACAATCTGATGCTGTTCATAGGAAGGTACAACAAGCGATGGATCATTTCCGATTCCAGACGGATTAATTATTATTTCCCTGTTGGCAACTACACCGAAATTTTCCACAAGAAAGGCATCAAGTTCGTCAACTTTGCTGTCAGGATCAAGCGCCACAAAAAGGCTCTTTTTACTATCTTTAATATACTTGTTTAATGCATTGATCTCGTTAGCGTGAAAAGCTTTTTTCGGGGAAATTATCGCAAGAACTGCTGTATCAGTAGGAATAGCCTCCATCAGGGAAACTTCACCGACTTCATAATTTTCCTTAACAAGATACTGCTGAATTCCAGCCAGGCCCTGCGCGTTGTATGAAGAAAGACGCGGTTCTTCATGCCCCGTGACAAACATAACTTTTCTTTTCGAACCTGACGTAACATTCAAAATTGCTGAGGTAACAGCCTGTTCACCCTGGAATTTTGGTGATTCATTGGGCATGTATCGGCTTGTCTGCTGAAACAGCTCATTGGGAAAAATATCTTTGCGATTTGTTTCACATTGTACAACAACGGTTCCCGGGTTATTGATATTCATCGCCTTGGCAGTTATAGGATCTCTGAATGGATCAATAATCTTGTATTGAAACTTGTCTGCATCAGTATATCTCTTGTATTCAGAAAGAAGATCATCAACAAGAGATCCTTCAACAGAACCCTTCGGGAAGAACGCTGTTATCTTGACTTCCTTTTTCATGGCACCCAATACTTTCTTTGTCTTATCGGAAACAGAGAACAGTGCATCTTTGGTAAAATCGTATCGATAATGACGTCTTGCTGCTATTATTCCAAGCAAAATTCCAATTCCGACAATTGCCAGAACAAGAAAAGCGTCGTTTATCCACAACAGGGTTCTTCTGCTCGTAACAATATCAATAATGAGTTTCGGCTGAACAAGGAAACCAAGGAAAATAAGTGAGGCACCCGCAATTAGTATCCATTGGGTAATCTCGGTGCGGCTCGGATACATAACCCAGTAAATTCCTGAAGCAAGAATTGTTACCAGGCCGAGAAGAAGAATTGAAACTGCAAAAAATCCTGATTCTATACGTTTATTATTCATAACTGATTACCTCCAGCGCTCAGATTCGAGGACTCTTGTAGCAAGAAACAGCCACAGAATTGTGAAAACCACAAAAAAGATTACATTCCCCGAATCCACAACACCTTTGAGAAATTCCTGATATCTGTCAAGCAATGACAATTTAGACATTAATTCCCCAAACTGGTTATCAAAAGCATATTTCATGAATCCGAAGATCCAGAATATCAGTAATCCGCCGTAGCTGAGCATAGCTGCAATAATCTGATTCTGTGTCAACGCACTTGCAAAAAGTCCAACTGATACGTATGAAGCACACAAAAGAATCAAGCCGATATAGCCGCTGTAAATGGGTCCCAGATCAAGGTTCTGAGAATAATGTGAAAGAATCAGCGGATACTGCAGTGTGAAGAAAATCAGAACAAGATAAATGAAAAAACATCCCAGGAACTTTCCGATAACGACTTCAACAGCCGATATTGGCGAAGTCAGAAGCAGCTCAATACTGTTTGAACGGCGCTCTTCGCTTATCAGCCTCATGGTCAGTACAGGCGAAACAAGAAGAAGAATAAAACCTGCGTTACCAAGAAGCGGCTGAAGAGTTGCCATTTTACTTGCCAGAAGACCAACAGTAAAAAGGTAACCAAGTATGAATAGAAAAGATGAAAAAACGATATATGCAATTGGAGAAAAGAAATATATCTGAAGTTCTTTTTTCAAAATAGCCAGTATTTTCATGCTGCAACCTTCCTTTCTTCCTTCAATGACGCCTGGCCTTCGTCGCCACGGGTCAACTTGAGGAAAACTTCTTCAAGTGATGCTCTTACCGGAGATATTTCAGTGAAAATGTGCTTTTTCTCAACAACTGCATTGAAGAAGTGCTCAAAAGAAGGTTGAGAAGCATGCAGAATGAAACGCACTCTGTCCCCCATTACTTCCTCAGAGTCTATTCTGATGTCTGGTACAAGCTCAACAGAAGATTTCCAGTCAAGGGAAGAAGGCTTCAGTACAATCACATAAGTATTTGCATCGTGACCCTGTTTTTCAAGGTTCTCAACTGTGTCTATTTTTGCAATTCTGCCTTCGTGTATGATTACTACTCTTTTACAGGTAACTTTCACTTCTGACAGAATGTGAGTTGACAATATGACAGTATGGTCTTTTGACAGGTTCTGAATAACTCCGCGAACTTCAATAATCTGGTTCGGATCCAGTCCAACGGTGGGCTCGTCCAGAATAAGGACTTCCGGGTCATGCAGCAATGCCTGTGCAAGACCGACTCTCTGACGATATCCCTTTGAAAGTGTTGATATCACGCGGGTATAATGGTCTGCGAGACCCGTCCGCTCAATAACATCACTGATTCTCTGGCGTTTTCTGCTGTACGGTACTTCTCTGATGTCAGAAATAAAATTCAGATATGCAGAAACTGTCATCTCGGGATAGAGAGGCGGAGTTTCAGGCAGATAACCTACCCTGCGCCTGACTTCTATCGAGTCTTCAAAAACATCATAACCTGCAACTTTTACATCACCGGACGTTGCCGGTATGAAGCAGGTTAAAATTCTCATCGTGGTTGTTTTTCCAGCACCATTAGGTCCTAAAAGGCCAATTACCTCGCCTTTTTCAACAGTAAAGGAAATATTATCCACGGCTCTGTAGTTTCCATAAAGCTTGGTGACATTTTTCACCTCAATCACGCCGCATCCTCCTGAAAAAAATATTATTGATTATTAGATATTATCAATTGCGTTTGACAACAAATATGCAAAAAAGTTCCAACTATTTTTGGAAAAGAAAATTTTCTTGAAAAAAGTCTCGTTTAAGTGTTAATCTTCAGCAGAGTAAGTTTGATATCAGGAAAATATTATGGAAACAATAGGCATTTCAATTATTGCCTACAATGAAGAAAAGAATATTGAGGCGGCTCTAAAATCGGCGTTGCCAGCAGATCAGGTTGTGCTGGTTGATTGCGAATCTCATGATAAAACCATGGAAATTGCCCGAAAATTCACAAATTTAAGAATTTTTTCGCGCCCAAATAATGCGAACCTGAACATAAATAAAAGTTTTGGATTTTCTAATCTTTCAACTGATTGGATTTTTTACCTTGACCCTGATGAAATAATTCCCGAAAAGCTTTGGTTAGAAATAAAGGAAATGCTCGCTGGCAATAAACCAAATGAATATTCCGCATTCAAAATTCCAAGACTGAATTATTATTTTGGACAACCGCTCCACCACGGAAGCATGTACCCCGACTTTCAGACAAGGCTTTTCCGCAACGGGAAAGCGAATTTCCCCAATAGACACGTTCATGAATCTCTTAAAGTTGACGGAAAAATCGGGAAAATAAATAATCACTTTGAACATCATCCTTACCCTGATGTTTCCACATATATTAAAAAACTTGACTTTTACACATCTTTCCAGGCTAGTTTCTGGGAATCAGAAAACATTCCCCGTAATTTCTTCAGTGGAATTTTTTATCTTTTATTGAAACCTGCTTCCAGATTTTTCAGAAGATATATCATAAAACGCGGTTTTCTTGATGGATGGCAGGGTTTTGCTGCAGCAGCAGGCGATGTCTTTTCCAATTCCTTTTCCTATCTTAAGTATCTTGAATTGTCAGAAAGAAAATATCACAAATGAAAATTCTGCAGGTTTTGAATTCCCCCAACTGGAGCGGAGCTTCAGATTATTGTGTCACGTTGTGTAAACTTCTCATAGATAGAGGGCACGAGGTCCTTCTTCTGACCGAACCCGGCAAACCCTTCAAAAAGGCTTCCGAACTTGGAATAAACTGTGACGACAGTATCAGATTAAACCACAGAAACCCGATGTTGTACATACATTCGTTGAAAAAATTCAAAAAGGTTCTCACCTCGTTTAAGCCGGACATACTCTCGAGTCATATTAATGAAGGCGCCTGGATGGCCGGAATGATGGCCAGAAAATATTCACCTGAAACAATAGTTATCCGCAGCCGCACTGACATTGATCCGCCGAAGGGACATTTTATAAACAGGTATGTACACCACACCTGGACTGACAGGCTGATTGTCAGCAGCATGCTTCATAAAAAATTGTGTACTCAGTTGCTTGACATGCCTCAGGAAAAAATTGATGTTGTATATGGTGCCATTGACACTGAAAAATTCAAACCAGATCTGAATAAACAGAAAAGATTCCGTTCAGAGTATGGCGCTGACAGCAATACTGTAATAATAGGAATGGTTGCAAGACTTGACCCTGTAAAGGGTCATGAATACACTCTTGAAGCCTTGGGAATGCTAAAAAAGAATAAGTACAAATTCCTTGCAGTTTTCATGGGATACGAGAGCCAGAGAACTTTTTCATGGCTCAAAGATAAAGCTCGATATTTCGGAATAGAAGAAAATATCCGATGCCCCGGTTACGTTGAAAACCTTGAAGAAGCAATCAATGGAATTGACATTGGCGTTGTATCATCAATCGCATCCGAAGCCAATTCGAGAGTGACCCTCGAATTCATGGCAACAGGAAAGCCTGTTATTGCAACAACGGTTGGTGTAATTCCTGAAATAATTATCAACGGAGAAAATGGATTACTTATTCCGCCTGCCGACTCGCAAAGTCTCTTCAAAAGCCTCACTGGACTTTTCAACGATTCTCCGTTAAAATATAATTTAGGCAAACAGGCAAGAATATCTGTAGAAAAAAACTTTACCCTGGACAGATTTGTACTTCGCACAGAAGCGATATATAAAAATTCTTTGGAAAAAAATCCAAATAAGTGAAACTTTTTCTTGTATATAAGGTATAATTCTATAGTAGGAATGTAAACTCGCTGGGAGGTAGCCTATGAAATTGTTCAGAATATTTGTTTTGATTGTTCTATTGACGCCGCTTATAGCTGAAGCAAGAACTCCATTTGAAGAAACTGGCGTTGGAAATGTTCAGATGGTTCCGACGACACCAAATACTCAGGCTCCTCAGGTGAATACTGGGCAGCCGGTCAATCTCCCGCTTCTGGCTCAATCACCTGATTCGTCTTCAGGTAAAACACATAAAGTAGTCTCTGGAGATACTTTGTGGAAAATTGCCCAGAAATATTTCGGCGATGGTTCCAAATACAATAAAATCATTGAAGCAAATAAAAGTCGCTATCCATCACTAGTCAGCAACCCGAATCTCATACAGGTCGGTTGGACTTTTGATATACCTTCAGATACTGCTGCTGCTTCTGCACCGCTTCCTACACAGCCACAGGGTACTTCTGCCATGTCCCCGGAAATTCCAACGACCAATCCAACAACCGTTCCAAACAATAGCGGCTGGTCAACCTGGAATACAACCCCCACTTCAGGAAATACCGCTTCGAACATCCCTACTACAACTCCAACAACACAAATAATTGGATATGACGGTCAGGGGCGCCCTATTTACAGCAATGGAACGACAGCAAATACCACCCCCCAGACTCCTATTGGTTTTGACAGCACTGGAAACCCAATATACAACGCCGGTGGAACAACTGACTCAGCTCTTCTTCAGAGCCTTTCTCAGCTTATCGCGGCAATTGTAAACATTTTCAAAGACGATAAAAACACCACCACCAGCACAACAACAGCGACACAAGCACCTATTGAAACTTATACAAACGTTCTTACAAGCACCTATACAAACATAGCAACCGGTACAGCAACCGGCTACCAGACATATACAAATGTACTTACAAGCACAAATGTTCTGACAAACACCTTTACAAATGCTCTGACTGTTACTTATACAAACCTCATGACAGCTACTCAGACGATGACTTATACTGCTGCTCTGACAGCTACTAATGTTCTTACAAATACATACACAAGCTTCATGACAAACACTTACACCAATCTCCTGACATACACAGGCACCTCTACCTCAACAAGCACCGGAGCACAGGCGCCAACATCAACTAGTGCAAACACAGTAACAGGAACCTCAACCAGCACAAATACAGGCACAGTAATTATTAAAAACATGCCCATTGGAGAAAAACGCGATTTCCTGCAGAAAGCTGTCAATGAACTGATAATTCAGATCGCTCCTGTAGGTGGAACCGTTCCATCTTTCACTCCTCAGGTTGTAGATGAAATGATCAAACGCAATATCCTTACACACGAAGACTGGATGGCCCTTAATCCTCCGGAAGGTTACAGATGGGAATTGATAGGCAACTCGCTTACTCTTGTTCCTGCCAGTTTTGTGTTGCCAGGCACCGGAACTTCAGCACAAGCTCCTACCGGAACTGCGGTACTTACTTTTACTGCCATAGTAACCAACACAGGAACTGGTTCCAGCACCGGAACTTCGACACAGGCTCCTAGCGACACTGCCGTTCTGACATTTACGGCCATAGTAACCAACACAGGAACCGGCGTTAGCACCGGAACGGGAACTCAGGCACCGTCCACAGCTGCACAGGCAAACTATACGGCCGCTATTACTGAATTAGGCGTTGCTGACCTGCTTGCTTTTCCTCAATCTACTTACTCCGATGCAATACGAAACGCAATTCCGCTCCTTCCAATAGAGAGACACACTCACTCTTCACCGCTCGCTCCTTTCCTGGAAGTTCAGGGGCCATATTGCCTTTACACCCTTGAGCAATCTCTGCTTGAAGCTCAGAAAGAATATGAGAAAGCAGTAGTTGAAGATAGAGTAACCAAAAACAAATGGACTTTCTGGCAGCCAACAATTGAGGAAGCAGCCCAAAAGGTTGAACAACACAAGAAAAGATTGTCAGAGGCATTTACCAAATTCTCAGAAATATTCAAAATTGCCCAGATGAAAGCTCAGGTTGCGCAGGGAGTAATAGACCAGACAACACCATCACTTACAGCATCTTCAGCAAGACTTGCAGAACTGAAAGCAAATCCCAAACCTGAAAATGCAGCAGAGATAACAAAACTGATAAAAGAAGTGAAAGATTATGAAAAAGTTATTCAGGTGAATCAGGAAAAGGTAATACAATTTATTCCGCTTCAGGCACTTTTTCCAACAATTCAATAAAAAACTGGAATTTTTATAATTCTTTGAGTTATACTCAGGACGGGTGAAATTCCCGTCCTTTTTAATTTTATTCCTAAGGAAGACATTGATTGTGAGATATGCAAATTTTTCAAATTGTTTTCCCGTTGTTACGATAGTTTTAATTTTCCTTCTAGCTGTTTCAAATGCCTATGCAGCTAAGCTTCCAGGCAGAATACTTTATATCGAAACTCTTGAGCCTGGAAAATCATTTCTGGCAGTTATAAACCCTGATGGCACCGGCAAAAGACGATTATCTCCATATTTTTCGAACCCTGTCCTGCCAAAAGCTCATGGAAAGCTTGGTTTGATTGGCATTACCAATAGAACATCTTCATTGAATTCAGAAATGTTCTTTCTGAAACCAAGCCATAAAAAATGCCAGAAACTTATGGATGGTGGCCTTTTCCATGGATTCTCAAACAGTGGAAACTTTTTTCTTTTTACATTGTCTGACGAAAAATCGCCTCTGATGGTTTTCAGCATTAAGCAAAAAATATTTGTCAAAATGTCTGAAAGAAGAATCGTCTCTGCAAACTGGTCTCCAGACGACAATTGGATTGCTGCAACTGCGCTTATGGAAAACGGAACCACCGACCTTTTCCTGATTTCTACAAAAGCACAGGGAATTATGAACATTACAAACACCCCTCAAACAAATGAATCTTTTCCAGTTTTTGCAAGTGATGGAAAACATATTGCGTACATTACAGATAAATATGGACGAAGTGAAATTGAGTTTATGAACACCACAAACAGATTGTCCAGGCGGCCTCTGATAGTTGGCTTGTATCCAGCTGTTTCGCCTGATGACAAATGGATTTGTTTCGAATCAGGAAATCAGATAATGATCAGCCGGACAAATGGATTGGACCAGCAGGTCTTGTGCAGCGGAAAAACTCCGATCTGGATAAAATAGGGATAATGAGTAAGATAAAAAGCATAATCTTTGATTTAGATGGAACACTTCTTGACACCCTTGATGACTTAACTGATTCCTTAAATTCAGTGCTGGAACAATTCAATCTTTCCACACACACCAGAGAAGCTTGCAGAATGATGATTGGAAGTGGAATGGATACTCTTATCAGAAGAGCAATTCCAGAAAATCAATTTTCTCAAAATCTTCACAGCAAAGTATTGGAAGCCATGGAAAAAGAATACTCTCAGAGATGGCACATAAAAACCTGCATATTCTCTCAAATCCCTGAAACTCTTGATTTTCTTGAACAGAACAATATAATGTTTTCTATTTTGTCAAACAAGCCACATAATTTTACAGAATTAAATGTCAGAAAGTTTTTTCATAAATGGAATTTCAGACAAGTTCTTGGAGCAAGAAAAGATTTTCCCAAAAAACCTGATCCGACACAGGCACTATTAATTGCTGAAAATACTGGAACAACCCCTGCAGAAACCTTTTTTGTCGGAGATTCCGATGTTGATATGCACACTGCTTCCAATGCTAAAATGATTTCTGTTGGAGCATTATGGGGTTTTCGTTCAGAAAGTGAATTAAAAGCAGCTGGTGCAAAATTCCTGATCAAATCTCCAATTGAATTGATCAGCCTGATTGCTGATTACTGAGCAGACCCAAACGTTTCCCCCGATTTTATGCAGTCAGGTATTGGCAATAGTTGAGATGTATGATAGAATACTTTTTTTATTGGCCTGCGGTGTCTATTGAATTGTACACTTGAATAAATTTTATACAAGGAAACATGACTTGACTAGAAATTACAGAATTTTTAATAACAAAAAAAGCTTTTTTTCAATATTTCGCATCTGCTGTTTTGGATTGATTTTGGCATTAAGTACTACTCTTTTTTCAGGATGTAAAAAGGATTCATCCGGGAAAAAGAATACTTCTTCCAAATCATCAGCTTTTAAGCTTGCTATAACTGATAAAGTTAGAAATATTCCTGTTACAGACCTTTTGCCACCAATTGGACCAAGAACCGGAAAATTTAAAAAAGATGTTTCCGAAAAGGTCAAAGACGATTACATGTATGGAACACTCGCAGGCCAGTATGGCAAAACGTTTGTTGCAATTGATTATCTGAAAAAAGCCTTGAAGGCTGAACCCAAATTTATTGATGCTCATCATAACCTTGGTCTCGCTTACTACAAACTTGGACGCGTTGATGACGCAATAGACGAGTGGCGCATCACTCTTTCACTTGATCCCAGATATGCTGAAACCTATTACAATCTTGGTGTATTCCTGTTTCATCAGAATCGTGAGAAAGATGGAATAGCTCTCCTGAAAAGGTGCATTGAAATTGATGCACACCATCTTAAGGCTCGATTTGCGCTCGCTAAAACTTATCAGCAGCAGGGAAACTACCATGAGGCCATCAGACACTTTCAGGCATACAAGATTAAAGACAGAGGAAACTTGCAGGTACTGATAAATCTTGGTGAGTTGTACCTTCTCGTCGGTCAGGTACAATCTTCGTTGAAGGAATTTGAATCTGCTGTAAGAATAGATGATAAAAACCCTCTTATTCATTATCAACTTGGAATAGCCTATCAGCGCAATAAAGTATATGCATCAGCTCTTCATCACTTTAGAAGAGCACTTGATCTGTCTCCAGATTATACAGATGCCTATACAAACATGGGCGATATCTTTCTTGCCCGCCGCGAATATGCTTCTGCTCTTTCTTCATACAATGCGGCTTTAAGTGCTAATCCGAGAAATCCATACGTTGCAAAACGTGTAGCAGAGATGGAAAAGAAACTGGCTGACAGGGAGCCGTAAAAAATATGACAACAGAAAATTCACCCGTTTCACCGGTTTCATCAGCCGCATCAGATGATCTTAAGAGGCTTCTTCTTGGAAACCGTCTTCAGATGAACGAACTTGAGCTTGATATTTTCCTTGAAGAACTCAGTCGAAAAGCATCTTCAGAAATCAAAATTCCGCAGGAACAGCTTGCTATAGATGTTGAACTCTCGGGAAAAAATCTTGATTTTGTTTTTACATTCAAGAATCCGCTGCTGAAATGATAAACGGAATCACTCACTGGGACTTGCTTTCCGTTGAAAAACCTTCTCGATATATTGGCGGAGAATGGAATCAGGCTGCTGAAAAAAAAGATGCGCTGCTTGATGTCTGCCTTTCTTATCCAGATTTGTATGAATTGGGCATGTCAAACATAGCCCTGAAAATTCTTTACTCGATTCTTGACAAACGCTCTGATATCAATGTTGAAAGGGTATTTTCTCCCTGGGTTGATTTTAACAGACTGCTGCGAAGTAAGGACGTTCCATTGTTTTCACTAGAACGTTACCGTCCGCTTAATCAGTTTCACCTCCTCGGAATCACCCTGCCCTACGAAATGACCTTCACAAATGTCCTTGAAATGCTGGAACTGGGAAAAATTCCACTTCTGGCATCAGAACGAACTTCTTTTCCGATTGTAATAGCCGGTGGCCCATCAGCATCCAATCCTGCGCCAGTGGCTGCTTTTTTCGATGCAATACTCATCGGCGATGGCGAAGAAGCAATACTGGAAATCAGTGATGTACTTCTCAACGCAAAAAAGTGCAACGCTGACAGAAAATCAATTTTGAACGAAATATCAAATATTGAAGGGTTTTATGTACCATCTGTTCCGAAGAACGTTCGGAAGAGAGTTTTTCACGGTTTTCACAATAGTCCACCTCCGCTAAAGCCTGTTGCATCTCATGTTGAAAGTGTTCACGACCGTTCTCCGATTGAAATCTTCAGAGGATGCATTCAAGGCTGCAGATTCTGCAACGCGGGCTTCTATTACCGTCCAAAAAGAGAGCGAAAAGCAGCGGACCTTGCAAATTGGTCACAGGAAATAATGAAAAATACCGGAGATGAGGCTCTTGGGCTTGTTTCCCTTTCTACATCAGACTTTTCTGAATTATCAGATCTTGTTACTTCTATTGAAGCAAATCTCCCCTACCCTGATGCGAATTTCAACCTTCCATCTCTTCGAATGAACGATAAAACGCTGAATCTTATAAAGATGGCCTCCAGACTTAAGAAATCTGGGCTCACATTTGCACCTGAGGCTGGCACACAAAGACTTCGAGATATAATCGGAAAAAAGATCACGGAAGAAGAGATTCTGAGCGTCATTGAAATAGCAAAAGATTCCGCATTCAAAGTCGTTAAACTATATTTCATGATCGGACTTCCATTCGAAACAGATGAAGACGTAGATGGAATAGCGGTGCTGGTCGAAAAGATCGTTGACAGAAACCGCAGACTGAAACTCAGGAAAGAATTTTCAATAAGCATTTCACCGTTCATTCCGAAACCATTTACGCCCTTTCAGTGGTCAGAGCAGATAAGCGGAGCAGAACTTGAACGCAGAAGAAAAGGTCTTATCAGCCGCCTGAGAAAAACCGGAGTAAAAGTTTCGTGGAGAGATGAGTTCCTGTGCACTATTGAAGCTGTTTTAGCCAGAGGCGATGAACAGGCTGGCCGGCTTCTTCTTGCAGCACACGCTAAAGGCTGCCATTTTGATGGCTGGAACGAACATTTTAAGCCTGAAAAATGGCGTGAGGCTTTCGATGAATGTCAGATTGATATTTCGAAGTGTATCAGACAACGAGATTTTTCAGAACAGCTTCCGTGGAGCTTTATAGATTTCCGCGTTCCGGAAAAATATTTCAGAGATGAATATACCCGAGCAATGGAACTTGCGGGTGGAAAAAATAATATATGACTTCACAAAAATACAGAATGACCTACTCAAAAGTTTTTCCGGCAATTTACCTGGCACATCTTGATTCAATGAATTCTCTAATCAGAGCCATTCGAAGGTCAGGACTTCCGTATCTTGTCACTCAGGGTTTTCATCCAAGGATTAAATGCAGTTATGGACCCGCTCTTCCGCTTGGTTTTCATGGGAAATCAGAATTTTTTGATTTCTACCTTTCAGATGATATGCCTGAAGATGAAGTCTCATCAGCCCTTTCAAAGCAATTCCCGATAGGCTTTTCACTTGAAAAAGTAAGAAAGTTTACCTCAGAAGCCTTTCCTGATGGAAACGACTTCAAAGTAATTATCAGAATCTATTGCAACTCTTCTTCAGCAGAGGTAAACCGCATGATTCTGAGCTTTTTCACTGATCCAAATTTGAAAATTGATCTTCCCCCTGGTAGTACTCCAGAATATTTTGTACCATCTGAATCAGTTTCATGTTTTTCAGTGTCTGACAACTCCGTGGTTTCCATAACTGCAAATGAAAATGAAAATGAAAAAAGTATTTCAGCCCTTGAAAATCCTTCTTTGTCAAAATATAATCAGGTGATTTACACTTTCCGCCCGATCAATTCAGCAGGCAAATCTATTTCGCCATCAAAAACAGTTAATGCTCTTGCTGCTTATCTAGGCGACGGAAAGTTCAGCATTACAAAAATCGAAAGGGAATTAGTATAATAATTGATCCTCTCAATTTTACAAGGAGTATTGATTGTCTAAGAAAATTATAATTAATTGCGGTCCTTATGAAACTCGTGCAGCAATCATTCTTAATGACCAGCTAAACGAACTTTTTTTTGAAATACAGGCCTCTGAAAAAATAGTGGGCTCCATTTTCAAAGGACGTGTAGCAAACGTCGTTCCCGGAACTCAAGCTGCATTTATTGACATCGGTCTTCAGAAAGATGCTTTTCTGCCTCTTACAGGCGTAGAAACGTTTTCCAGTGAAGACGATGATTTTAAAGACATTTTCAAAAGCCAGATTCAGAATGTCCTGAAAGTTGACCAGGAGGTCGTCATACAGATTCTCAAAGAACCTGTACCGCCAAAAGGTCCAAGATGTACAATGTTTCTTTCGCTGCCGGGTCGATACCTGGTTCTTACGCCTACTGTAGAACAGATACATGTCTCTAAAAGAATATCTTCTGAAACCGAACGCGAGCGTCTCAGACAAATCGGAAGAAAAATTCTTCCAAAAGATGTCGGACTGATTTTCAGAACAGCTGCAGAAGGCCTTGACGAAAAGGAAATTGCGTCAGATCTGAAAGTTCTGCTGAAATTCTGGAACAAAATTGAAAAGAAAATTAAAACCGCACCGCTGAGAAGCATGATACATCGCGATATTTCTCTTCCGCTCAAAATGGCGAGAGATTTCTTCACTGACGATATTGATAAATTTATCATCGATTCTCCTGATGAGTACAAGAATATTCTTGAATTCGGAGACTTCCTGTCACCCTTGCAGCGTGCATCGTTTGAACTTTTTCAATCACAGATTCCGATTTTCGAAGAATTTGGAATTGAGGAAGAAATTCAAAATGCGCTCAGACCAAAGGTATCGCTTCCATCTGGCGGATCAATTGTAATCGAAAGAACCGAAGCTCTTGTTGCAATTGATGTCAACAGCGGAAAATTCAGTGGCGGAGTCGGTCTGGAAGAAACCGTAACCAGAGTTAATCTTGAAGCAGCAAAAGAAATTGCCAGGCAGATCAGACTTCGTAATCTTGCCGGAATGATCGTTATTGATTTTATTGACATGGAAGACCCGAAACACAGACAAACAGTGTATAAAACCCTCAGAGAATGTTTCAAGGGAGACAGAAATCGCCCGAATATCATTGAAATGTCCGAACTGGGTCTTATTCAGATGACAAGGAAACGAACATCGCAGTCTCTTGTCGAGATTCTTAAAACTCCCTGCCCATGCTGCAGCGGAAATGGATATGTTTTTTCAACGATCTCCGTTGCTAATAAAATAAGAACACAGGTGATCAATGATGCCAGATCTTTTGAATGCGATTCTCTGTCTATTACAGCGCACCACAACGTAATTGATTTTTTCACCGCCAACAACAACTGGCATCTTTCAGAACTTGAAAAGCGCGTTAAAAGAAAGTTGTTTGCTAAAGCGAATCCGGAATATATGTTTGACACTTTTAAGGTTGAGCCAGTTTTATCTCAGGATATCGAAAAAAAGTTATCTTAAACTGAGAGAATAAATGTCGATTAATCAGTTTTATCGTTCGATAGCGGTTATTATTCTTATTTTCATGTCTTACATTGCAGAGGCAATAGACCTGAAACTTGATCTTATTCCCGGACAGGTTTTCAAGTATCAGATAACCTCTGAATGCAGGCGTGAAATGTATTTTAATGAAAACACCCTAAAATCTGTTGCTACTGCAACTGATAATATTAATGTAACTGTTGTTGCAAAAAAAGATGGCGTCTACCTGCTGGACATAAAGGGAAGCAATTTCCGGACGCGGCGTCTTACAAGTCAGACGATGAAGCCAGTTCATGATTTCTGTCTTGATAAAGAGCAGCAGCCGTTTTTTCTTTATTTTCCTGAAGCATCATGGAAGAAAAACGAAACAAAAAAAATCGAGAAAGAAATTGAAATTTTTGGGGAAAAAGTTCTTTTGATCTGGGAACTTTCATTAGTTCAGTATGATGAAAAGACAGACGACTTCACAATGGGAATTCGCGCAAATGTAGTTCTTCCCCAGGAAAAGGCTTCGAAAAGGAAAATTCAGGTTAAAGGTACCATGAGATATGATGGCAAAAAGGGGACCTTCACTTCAGGCGACTGGACAATCGATTATGGACTGGCTTTCAACAATAAAGAAATAGCAATCATTCGAACTTTATGGAAATTCCGAGAAACTATCAAAACATCCTTTCAACTCGTTGAAGTAAATAATTAATTTCACATGCAACACATGAATTATTCAGGAGATGTGCTTCAAATTATGCATAGCAGGATTATTATTGTACTTTTTGCCATCCTGGCGTATTCATTATCTCCGGTAACAGCGCAGGAAGATAATACGACGGAAAACCTTCAAATGTGGCTGATTACAAATGAAAATAGACTTCTTACACAATTATCAAGAGATAGAAAAATAATTGACCTTTTGAATTCACCCATTACATTTCTTCCACTTATTTCAGCAGCGAATAATGGTACAGAAAATGAAATGCTTAAAATGCACTATTCGATTCAAAACTTTCTGCGGGAATCTGACAACATTTTCACTTTGACAAGCCGTTTTCAAAATGATTATCTTGAAAAAACCTTATCAAAAACTCTATTCGGTAAATGGGCACTATCTGGATTGATTGGTTATCCGCAGGTTCTGATTATCAATATTTCGCCTGTACTTGATTCAGTTTTTCAGGCAAGCTTTCTCCTATCACTTGGTATAGACAAAGAACGCGACTCTAATATTGTTGAACGCTTTGAATCATCATATTCTAAGCTTTCCGATACCGAAAAACGGACATTAAAATACTACATTGAAAATTTTCTTGCACTTTATCCTACAAATATAAGTATTAAAAGCTTTTCAGAAACTCTGGAGACTGGAATAAATAAAAGATTTGGGAAATTAATTCAAAGTCTGATTTCGGCAAAACCTTCTTCGTCAACAGTAGATGTGCTGGCTGGTCTGGATGATTTTGGCAACATTGATGTTGAAACTGAAAATCCAGTCATACGGGAAGAAAAGAAGACAGATGAAAAAGTTAAAGATCCTTCGCCTGAGAAATCCACTGAAAAACCTGCCGATGCAACTGCAGAAGCTTCTGTTGGAAAAATTGCAGAAAGCTCCCCTGAAAAAATTCAAGCCGAAATTCCTGAAATAACTCCTGAAAGAAATCCTGAAAAAATATCTGAAAAAACCGCCGAAAAAAAGCTCGACAAAAAAACTGAAAATACACATGAAAAATCATCCGATAAGAAAATTTCTGATAAATCAACATCTGACAAAACAACTTCTGAAATGGACAATTCATTTGACGGTTTCATAAATGATATTTAATTCAGATGCCCTCTGCTGAAGGACTTTATATCCATGTACCATTCTGTTTAAATAAGTGCAACTATTGTGCTTTTTACTCTGTCATTCCACGACCTGAAATGATAGAAGCCTATCTTGAAAATCTGAAAAAAGAACTTTTAGAAAAAAAGTCCTTTCTGAAACCAGAAATTACAATTTTTATCGGAGGTGGAAATCCGACAGCACCTGGTTCAGAGTTTCTTACCAGGCTGATGAAAATCCTTTCTCCGGTATTGTCAGAGCACACAATAAGTGAATTTTCAATTGAAACAAACCCGGAAACATTTGATAAAAAATCAGCGAAAATTTTAAAACATCTTCCCAAACTGCGTATCAACGTTGGAATTCAAAGATTTCAAAACTCTGAATTAAAAACAATTGGAAGAAATACCTGTTCAGAATTTAATAAACTGGCTTTTGAAAATGTTTTTTCAATTACAGAAAACGCCGGAATTGATGTTATTCTTGGAATTCCGGGCTGTAAAAGCATAAAGAATGATCTCGGAGAATGCCTCATGAACTATCAGTTCAAGCATATTTCAGCATATTTTTTATCAATTGAAGAAAACACCGAACTGCATAAAATGCATTTGGCAGGAAAGTTTCCGGATACTGATGACATTGATGCCAGCGAGCTTTTTGAAATTTCTGACCTGCTGAAGCAAAATGGTTTTAAACACTATGAAATTTCCAACTTCTGTACTACAGGAAGGGAATGTCGTCACAATCTTCAATACTGGCATGGACTTGATTATGTCGGTATCGGTCCATCGGCAGTAAGTACAATTAATGGCGTACGTTTTTCTAACCCGCCGGATATCCATGAATGGTTATTATCAAAGAACATCATTCAGGAAAAAATCGACCGCAATATTTCAATCACAGAATATATTTTCCTGAGGCTTCGCCTTCTCTGCGAGGGTTTTTCAATTAAAGATTTTGAAAAAAAGTTTGGAAGTATTCCTGATGAAATATTTCAGGCAATTCAAAGCGAAATTGCTGCTGGAAACCTGGAAAGAAATTCGGATTCCTTCATGCTCTCCAAAAACGGGCTGACTTTTGCTAATCAGGTAATTTCAAGAATAATACCTTAGGCACAATGAATTGCGCACCTGTAAACATATAGTTCTGATCATCTTCTGAATCTTCTTCGAAAAGTTGCCAATTAAAAAAAAATTATATATAATCAAATAACGGCACAATAAAAAAGGATATCATAAATATTTAATTTCCGGGTAATAGAATGAGACAGAATATGATATAAAGATTCCTTTGAGAGGAAAATATCCATGTTTTCTGCAATAAGAACTCTATTGATATCTTCCAGGAAAGAAACCCGCAACCTTCTTGGAGTTCTGGCAGTATCTCAATCAACACAAATTCTTCTTTCAGTTGCAACAATTTCTGATTATTTACAGAAAATAGGTTCAAAAAAACCAGAAATATTAATTCTTGATCTTCCAGTTCTTAAACCTGAAGACCTCTCGATAGTCGGAGAAATCCGGCAGATTGATCCTCAGATTATCGTTCTCGTTGCCCTTCCTGCCGGACGCCAGGATCTTATTCTTGCAGCAATGAAAAATAAAGCAAGCAATTTTTTCACTCAAAATGTTAATGAAGAAGAAATGTCCGGTTTGTTGAAAAAATATACCGCAATTGTTATTGCAAGACGAACTGGAATAGAAATTCTGAATGTGATCAGCCACCAGCAATTCAGAATAAGGCTGGACAACGACATTGAAATGATTCCTCATATTACAGAATTTCTTGTTCGGGCAACTCACAATGCTTTCTCACCAAAAGCCCGAATGGAAATACGTCTGGGCTTAACAGAACTCATTACCAACGCTATTGAACACGGAAACCTTGAAATATCCTATCAGGAAAAAACAGCAGCTCTTGATTCATCGGGTGATTCTATCGAAAATCTTTTCAACGAAAGAAAAAAACACCCTGTATTTGGATCTCGCAAAACAGAAATAAATTTCTCTCAGACTGACACTTTCTGCGAATGGGTTGTAATAGATGAAGGCAAGGGATTTGACTGGAAAAATCTTCCCGACCCTCTGAGCCCTGAACAGATGCTTTTAGCTCATGGCAGAGGCATTTTTCTTGCCCGTTTTCAGTTCAATGAACTGGAATTCCTGGGAACCGGAAACATGGTAAGAATGAGAAAAGTTCTGTAATCTGATGTCTTCAAGTAAAACCAATAAATTTTTTTCATTTGCATTATCTTTTGCTCTAAGCGTCATTCCACTGCTTATTCTTATCATTGACTCAAAATCAGAAAGAGAACTAACGCGGAAAACCTCTGAAGAAGCGTGGACCGAAAAAGCTGGAAAATTTTCTGATATTTTCCGAAATTCCAGTAAATTTTCCTTCTGGGCAGAAATCACTGCAGAAAAATACAGCAGATCATTTTCCTCAGCCACTTCGACATCCAAAATTGATTTTATTTTTTCAAGTGCATTGAAAAATGCACAAGTAAAAGATTTTGTTAAACCTGTCATCTGGGCATCATATTCGAATGATGGCATCTCTTTTAACCTGATTAACCAACCAGGATACAGCAGTGAATACAAAACAATTTTGTCACGCCTTCTCAAAGATCTTTCGCTGAGTTCGACCAGAAAGGAAAACTCCCTTGACGATCCTATTGTTTTTCAGCGGATAAAAACATTATTTGGTCCTGGAATAACTAGAAATATTTTCTCAAATGAAACAAGAGGAAAAGCATTTTACGCCTTTTATCACTCAAATTTTGCAATGGCAATATGGAACACTCTGGAAAGAAAGGGTAAAATATGCGGTGCCTTCCTCATGATCTTCCCTATTGAAAAAGACCACCGTACACAAATAAAAAAATCAATCTTATCGAACTGGGAAAACATATTTAAAAGTAAAAACATTTTTCCAGCCTTTCTCCCGATGGAAAAAGCAGTTTCAAAAAAATATCGGCCTGCTTTTCATCCAAAAATAAGATGCTCAGAAACCAGATCACTTTTATCAGAAATTGCTGCTTTTCTTAAGCTTACTCCACCAGACAAATCAAGCCATCTTGGAATTATCAATTTCCCCGAGTTTAAAAATTATTCGACAAAACACTTCAGGGCAATTCCCTGTGTACTGGATCCGCGACTGGCCGAACTCGGCATTCTGTTTTCCAAAAAACCTTCGGATAAGCTGACTCAGATTGAAATCTGGAAAAATATCTACTTATTACTCTTCATCGTCTTCTGGACATTTTTCTCAATTTCAAAACTAACTAATAGAATATCCATAAATCTTACCATCAGACAATCACTTTTTTTATGGTTTTTGAGCCTTACTCTTCCGGTTTTTATAATAATTTTAAACTCAGGAAAACGCCTGGAATATGATCTTTCTGTAAATCTCAAAGCAGCACTCGACAAAAAACTGACTGCTGAAATCAGAAAAGTTGAAGCTGAAGCATCAATAGTAAATTCCAGATTTCACAATAAAGGAAGAGAAATAACTAATTGGCTATCCAAAGAACTTGAAAACACTTACTATTCAGAAAAATTAAAATACGATAAGAATTTTGAGTCATATTTAAAAATGAGCATTGAAGAAAGACTTGAAAAACAAAACTTCCAGCTTGATGCTGCTATGCTTTTCAGCGAAGATGAAAAGCAATTTGTACAATTTGCTGATACTGTTAATCCAGATTCCAGAAAGCTGACCGAATTTATTTACCACGCATTCTCAATGGAATATCTTGATAAGGCCCTTTTTAAAGGTACGAAAACTGTAAATGAGAATAAAGATGCAAGTTTTATCACAAAGCTTGGTGTTCTGGAAAAAAACGACTCACTTCAAGCAAAACCAGACACGATTCAACGCATGGGACAGACTAACAGCTCCAGTATGCGATATACCAATCTTGTACAATCAAAAGGAAATCTTACGTATCTGCTGCATATTATTTCTAATCTGAATAACGCTGTTATTCATTCAATGAGTAAGTATGTTAAGACTCTGAACTATTCAGATCCAGATTTCTTTCTTGCACTTGTAAGATCAAAAGATGAGAAATATGAAATTTTATGCCAAGCAGGAAATTCACAAACGTTGATAAATCTGAATAGAGAGGTAAGAGGTGAGTTCAAAAATGAACGTTTCGGAGAAAGAAGAATTATCATAAGCAGACCCAATGAGGGAATTTCAATAATAGCCGGTGCTTCACTTGAGCCGATCATGAAAAGCATTCAGAAAGAAGTTCTCTGGATCTATTCCGGTATAATATTGTCAGCACTTTTTACCGGAATATTTGCATTAATTCTTTCAAATTGGCTAGTAAAGCCTCTTACCGGAATGATCAACAGCCTGAAAAAAATCGAAAAAGGTGATCTGAGTACAAGATTGATCGAAGAAAGACAGGATGAACTTGGGTTTGCGTGTAAAAACCTTGACATTATGCGAGGTTGGCTTTCTGAAAGACAGATAATGAGCAAATTCGTCCCGCCAGATGTTCTAAAAGTGGTTTCTGATGGAGACCTGGATAATGCTGTTACAGGTACAAGAAGAATTCTGGTCACTCTTGTTTCTGATGTCAGAAGCTTTACTACACTTTCTGAAGCCCATTCTCCACCGGAAGTTTTTGACATGATAAATGTTCATCTTAAAGCCATGACAAAAGCTATTAATGATAATGGCGGAACAGTTGACCGATTTATTGGTGACGCTATTCAGGCAATCTTCTGCCACGCTCATGAAGAAAAACACGAACATATTGCTATAAGGGCGATTAAAGCGGCTCAAATGATGATGAAATCGCATCATGAAATCAACAGAGCCAGAGAAAAATCTGGACTATTCACATATAAAATCGGCGTTGGAATTGACATTGGAGAAGTTATAACTGGTGTAATGGGTGACAAAGACACTCGTCTGGATTTTTCTGTACTCGGCGATACGATGAAAATTGCCAATGAGCTCGAAGCCGCATCAAAAAAAGGCAGACATTCCGGAATAGTCTGTTCCACAAGAATTGCAGAAATAGTTAACCGCCACTATTCATTTGAAGAAATTTATGACTCACCAGGTTGTTTTGAATTGAAAGTTGATACAATTGCAGATTCTTATAAATCAAAAGAATCAGAATCTAACGAATCAAAAAAATCAGAAGATTCTGAAGACAATACATCATCTGCATCAAATATTGAAAATCAAATATTTCAGGAGAAATTAACACAAGAAGAAAATCTGCTGCCCTATGCACATTCTGAAAATAAAATTGATAAGAAACAAACTAATTATCGGCGCTGGTTTTTCACTGCCATTTTTCTTTTTCTTCCGCTTTTTTTTATGCTTTTCTCTTTTAAATTCTCTGAAAACTCTTATAAATCAGGTATTTCAGAAACAATAGAGCGACAACTCATTCAAGATTTAAATCATGCTGCCCGTTCAAAAGATCCATCTGTACAAATATCAATTTTTTTCAAAAGATTTATTTCTTCCGTCTTCGATAATTTCAAAATTCCCACTGGAAAAATTGAAAACATTAGCGAAAATGATGTTAAAAGCATTAATAATAAACTTTTACAATGCAGAAAGACTTTCCCATCACTTGATTGGTGTCTGACATCAATTTCATCAGAACCAAAATTGATTTTAAACAATCAATCTCACACAGATTTCGATAAAAAATTCCTGAGATTATTAAGCATAGTTTTTCATAATAATCTTCTCAGGCAAAGTTCAACCTGGGAATTGAAAAAAACAATTCTTTACAACCTCAAATTAACTCCGGATGAAATTGTAAAAAAATCACTTGATCAATTCCTGTTGCTTGATCTTTCAGATCATCCGGTATATTTTTTCTGGTCTTCCATTCTACTTCCCGACGGAAAGCCGGGAATCATTCTTCTTTTTTTACATCCGGAAGATATGACGGGCAAAAATCGGAAAAAAGCTTTGATAAGTAATTTCAAAAATAGCAAATGCACCATTCTCTACGATGATGCAACAGAATTCCCAGGCAATTCAGCTGCTTTAAGCCCGATTTCCAACAAATTGATTTCAAAATCTCTTAAAACAGATAATGGGGAAGTAATTTCTGCAATCAGAGAAAGATCGTCCAACTACGATAAAACTCTTTCGCAACAAAGAAAATTCTTGATTATTATTTCATTTATCTGGATATTTACAGGAATTTCGGCTGCAAAAAGAATGCTTGGCAATAAAAGTGGAGTTAAAATTTCTCTGAAATATCAGATGGCTGGTGCTTTTGTTTTTTCAATCATCCCGACTCTTGTATGTGCATATTTTTCACTTGAAAGAGGCAATATTGAAAGAACTTTTTTAACACAATATAAAGAAGAAAAACGAATTCAGCAGACATCTTCCAATGCAGAGAAATTTGAAGATATGTTTCTTTCGTATACAATGGCAAACATATTTAAACATGAGAATTCAAAATTTTTACTCGACAAGATACACAGGCTGAGAAAGGCATCAAAAAAAGATCGAAAAAAACTAACCGACGAATTAAGTTCAAGTTTAATAAATTATTTTTACAATCGTGGAATATTAATCGGTCGAAACACGCTTGCCGGACCGGAAGGCTTTTCAGTCGATCTTGAACCTGGGCAATCAAGAGAAAATGACATACAATTTCAGTTCATTCAGAGTACCGGTTTCAAAAGTCTTTCAGGGCTTGGTGCATCATATTCTGAACCGGGAACTCTGAAAAACACTTTTGACCCAAGTACTTTTATTGACTATGGCGTTGAAGAAATGAATAAACTGCTTCTATTTGTTTCATCGCCTGAGGAAATTGCGGAATCAGGACACTCACCAAATTTATTTTCACCATCACTTCCTCTTGACGATCAGAAAAATTATATTTTAGGTTATTACATCAATGAAAATGGAAAACCTCTATTTCTTTTTCGCCTTTCCCTTAAAAGCAATTCAATACACAAAAACAATTTCATTCAAATTGAAAAGCACAATCTTTTAGCTCCGGGAAGACATGTTAAAGCCTTCCTGAGAGCTTTTCCGAACATTTCATACAAGTTCCCATTCTGGAAAACAGAACTGGAAAAACTCGATAGAACCGTTGATCTTGAAGACCTCTATGAGAAAAAACCTTCCGATGAGCATGAATTATCGCTTATCGCAAACGAATCAAATATGCCTGCCTTCAAAATGATATCCGAAAATAATGATGATGAAATATTAAAAACAACAATTCCCGGATTATTAAATGAAAGCCTTATCTATTCATACACCACATCCATTGGAAAATTCATTTCAGAAGCGTCTTCCGGAACAGAAACTCAGAAAAGTCTTCTTGCTGTTCTACTTCTTTTTTCAATTCTTTTGGCTTTCAACGCAGCATCAGGATTTATTCTTCCGGTTTCTGAACTTGTTTTTGCATTAAAAAGATTTATGCAGAAAGACTTCTCCATCAGACTTGATCCGAAATACGGCGGTGAGTTTTCTCAATTGGCAATTGCATATAATTCTGTTGCTAAATCAGTTGCTGAAGGTAAATTGCTGATGAAATTCGTTTCTGAATCGGTACGGAGCGCAGCAAGAGACAAAGATCGTGAGGAAGCAGCAAGAAAGGGTGAACTGATTCAAACGACAGTCATGTTCATCGGAGTCGCGAATTTCAAAAAAGTCATATCAGGAATGTCTCCTGAAAAACTGATTTTTCTACTGAACAGGCACCTTGAAAAAGTATCAAAAATTATCAGAAATCATGGCGGAGAAATAGACAAATTTATCGGAGATAAAGTTCTTGCTACGTTTCCTCACAGCACTCAAGGAGGAATTGAAAAAGCCAGTTCTTCAGCAATAATTGCTGCTTCAGAAATCTGTAAAACCGCCTTCGAAATTTCCGAAAACAGCAAACAACCTATCGGAGCCGGGATAGTCACTGGACCGGTATTAGCCGGAATAATAGGCACCGGCGAAGCTCGCGAAGATTACACGGTAATCGGAGATACGGTAAACCTGGCATCCAGACTGGGTGAATTATCATTTAAACTCAGCAGAGGCGGACAAATTGCTTCAGAAGGCGAAAGAGAAATCGGTGGAATTGTCATGGAAACGCTCACTTATGAATCAGCAAAAAAAATCAACACCTTCGAAAATACACAAACAGTGAGTCTGCTTGACCTTCCACCAATTAAAGGTAAAACCCGCACAGTCACAGCCTATTCACTTCTAGCCGATTCTCATCGATAAAATAATAACAACCCACATTTCTTGTCTTTGTATCCTGTGGCTGCGAGACTATTCTATTTAAGTTGAAAGTGCACTGCAATTTTCACCCAGGTTCTGACAGGTTCGCCGCCATCAAGTACTGGCGTGAAAAGCCATCTTCGCAAAGCCTGAGCTCCGAGAACAGCCATCCTGGAATCAACTGTAGATGACAGATGAATAACATCTCCAACAGTTCCAGATTCCATGATCATGACTTTGTATGTCGCCTGACCTTTAATTCCCTTTTTCCTTGCCCATTCCGGGTAATCAGGGATAACTTTTGAAACGATAGAAGGCGGAGCGAAACTTTTATTCTGATCGCCAAAGGATTCCAGATCTACAACCTGAAATTCATCTCCGTCAGTTCCAATGCTTTTCTCAACAGATTTCCCCGGGTTTTCACTCTGTGAAACTGTTTCAGTTGTTTCTGGTTCGCGTCTGAGTGGCTCTCCAAGGGTATCATCAACAAGTGATTCAATATCATTTTTTACCGGCTCATTCAGTGCAAATGGAGTCACAGCATCAGTTTCGAATTTAGCTGTCTTGATAACAGATTTTTCCGGTTCTTTGGTCTCTGCAGGTTGAGTTTCACTTTTAACAGATTTTTTGGTTGCAACAACAGGTGATTTTGTAACAGCCTTTTTTACATCTGTTTTTTTCAGAGTTTTTTTCTTGAGAACGTTCTTTTTTTGTCTGGAATTCTTTGCAGATGCCGTATTTTTTTCAGTGTTAAACTTTGAAACATCTGAAAACAAAGATTTTCGGAATGGAAGAGATTCAGAATTATTCTGATTGAATCCGCTTCCGGATATAAGTCTTACGGGTGCTATGTTTTTTGGAATAATCGTATGATCGACATGAAAAACAGCAAAAAACACACTCAGAAGTAAGAAGAAAGCGAAATGAACCAACAGAGAAAGCTGGAACTCTTCTTTCTCGCGTACATCTGAACATTCAGGCAGAAAACTATCTAACTTCAGACTTATTTTTCGTAGAAAGGCCAATGTTCTTCCCTCCGGCCATCCTTATTTCATCAAGTAGTGAAACTACTTTTCCATAATCAGTTGAAACATCTGCTTCAACAAGAATCTGCGGATCAGTTCCCTGATTTGAAGCAATATATTCGGCGACTTTCTGTTTCAATGCATCGACATTCAACTCAATAGAATTTACAAACGCAACGCCATCGTTATTGATAACAACAGATAATATTTCGCCCTGTGAAATACCTGAACTTGAAGCTGCTGGCAATTCTATCGGAATACGGTTTTTTTCTTTTGCAAATGAGCTTGTTATCATGAAAAAAAACACCAGCATAAGAATGACATCAATCAGATTCGTCAGGACAATCTGCGGTTGTGGCCGCTTTCTTTCAGGAAGAAGCTTTTTCATAGCTGCTGTCCCTGGGCGGAAGAGAATTGGCAAGGTCAAGAGAACAGTATTCAACCGCATCTTCAAATTGTGCAACTTTGTTTTCGCACCAGTTATAAACTACCAGTGATGGAATTCCAACAAAAAGCCCGGCTGCAGTTGTGTAAAGCGCTTCTGAAATTCCGCCTGCCAGAGCAGTAGGATCGCCGATTCCAATAGTCGAGATAACTGAAAATGATGTAATCATGCCAAGGATTGTACCAGTCAGCCCAAGAAGGGGTGACACACCTGCAATGGTCGAAAGAATCGAATTGTGTCTGGAAATATTTCTCAATTGCCTCAACGCTTCTTCTCTCATGTGGTCAAGCATATTCTGCCTTGGAAGGCCAAGATGTGTCAGACCAGCGTATAAAACACTTCCCAGTGGATGAAGTTCCTGACGTGAAATTTTCACCGCTTCCTGAACATCTGATGAATTCAAAGCAACGCGGATATTTTTCATAAGTTTTTCTGCATCAAGCGGGCGGTCAAGAAAATATCGCACTCTCCCTATTGTTACAGCCAGAGCCAATATTGAACAGATCAGAAGCGGAATCATCGTAATTCCGCCTTTCAAAAAGAAGTCGATAATAAAAATGTTCCCAGTCACTTTCTATACCTCCATTAATGTTAAAGTAAGTCTCAAAAATCCATTTCCAGACCGACCATTGAAAGACGGCCCTCTTCGGGAACATCGAACCGAAGATTTTTTGCTTCATCATACAGGTCAAGAATATTAATATAACCGCTCAGATTTGGATTAAACTGATATCTTGCCGTAATGTCTGCTCTGCTGAAGTCCCAGTTTTCATTTCCGGTCAGATAATATGTTTTCAAATCATATTTTGCATTTCGAACGAACTGTAATTCAAATTTTGAAGTCTTGTACTCAACCGATGTCTCAAGAATCCGTGATGGCTCATAAGCAAGCTGTCTTCCGACGGTTTCATTTTTCGGATCCTGAAGAGTTGATTTAACCTTAAATTTCAAATTGTCATCTAATTTTGCCTCTCCAAACAGGCTCAAACCTTTGCGCGTAACTCTTGGAACAGTACCAACCGTCTGTGTCCAGATTTTTTTCTTAGTCATATAACTATCGTTAAATTCAACAGCATCTTCTTCACGATCTCTGAAAATTTCAGCACCCAGATGCATTCCTTCTTCAGCCTGATAATTTAATCTGAACGAAAACATCTTTTTAAGAGAAGCCTGAACAGGTGATAGAGAAACATGATAATCCGGCATGAACATTTTTTTCATGCTGTCATTGCCAAGATCTTCGTCATAACTTAACACAGCCTGCCATGGACTGTCAGAACGCACATCGAGTTTCACCAGAGGCGAAGTATGCTCGCGCCCGAGAAGCGCGGAACCCTTTAATCCAAATTCAAGATAAGCCCTCTGATTCAAATCAAATTCACCAGTAAATGCAAACATTCTTTTCGACAATCCCTGATTAACTGTATCAATAGCGATATTATCTTTAATCAGGTTTAATACAGCTTTTGCAGTGCTCTGATAACCAGAAGCGAATTTATATTCAGCATCAAAACGGTTAGAGTCAAAAGTAGAATCTTCATTAAATGTCAGGGCTGACTTTCCATAATTTGAAGTATTTCTAGTCAACTTTTCAAACTTTGCACCGCAGGTAAGAAAAGCTCCATCAGAAAGTGTCGATTGAGCTTTCAGGTTAATGATAGTTGAATCGTTTTCCATGCGCATTTTCGGTGTGGGAATTCCACGTGTTCCAGGTAAACCAAAGCTTTTTTCACCAACTTCAATGGCTCCGGAAAGTTCGTGATTATCTTCTCCTGAAAATTTCAACAATCCGTTAAATTTCTTATCGAAAAAATTTGTTTCTGTCAGAAACGCATCACGCTTTTCGCGAAATACACCCGCGCCAAGAGTATAGCCATCCTGCACGCCCTGAGCAGAGAATGCAGCTTTTTCCCAGCCTCTCGAACCACGATAATATTTCAATTTCAGATTTTTCGGCTTGCTGATTTCCTTCTTTTCAGCTTCATTTACTGGAATACTCTCTATTGTATCAGCATATAGCGTATCAGAAGATATTTCAGGCAAAGGCATACGCCGATCGCCCATATCCAGCGATATTTCCTGGATTTCAGGGCTGATTTCCTTTCTCTGAGAATCTTTTCCAACTACATGCACTTTTCCAAGATCATAAGTTTCTTTTCCCCAGCACGCTTCTGAGGCAAGAAAGGATGCCAGGAAAATAAAAATCGAAATGCCTTTTCGCATTTTCATATTCGCCTCCAGAATTTTCTTCTACGTTTACATAATTCGGCATTTCAATGATTTTTGTTTACACAATCTCCCGAATCGGTTATGATAAAGATAGGAAAAGGAAAAAGAACTCTTTTTTCTTTTTTTTGTGTTGAAAAAATTTTGGTGATGTAAACGTTTAACTGATAAACAAAAAGAACTTGAATTATAACCACGAAAAAAACTGAATAACGCGGATTTTCACTTTGAAGAATATTTAATTGGACGCACATTACCTGCTTTCTAAATGGCATGGATTATTAATGTGGTGTGAAGTCTTGATAGCAAGATTGTTATCAAATTTGAAAAATAATATTCTGGAAGAACAGCAAAATTTGAAAAGAACTTTTTTTGGCCGAAAAACCGGAGTTACACTCCTTGAGCTTATTGTTGCCAGCTTTATTCTGGCTTTTATTTTCCAGATAGGAATACGTGTCTGGCATCATTTTATTGGAAAAACATCTGATACTCTGACTAAAAGGCTTTACCTTCAGATGGAAGCAAGGAAATCCACGATAAATCTGTTCAAAGAGCTTCAGGAGGGAATTGAAATTGTTTCGCCTTCACCGGGTTCGACTTTTCATTATCTGGTATATCTGAATTACGTTAACCAGGTAAAATTAATATCACTTGAAAAAGATCAGACAAAATCGAATCAGGAAAAAAAAGAAATATATAAAGCAATTGTTTCGACAAAAAATTCTGATGACCCGGCAGATTCAGCAAAGAAAGTTATAATGGAAAACGTTCTTGAATTAAACTTTACTCCATATTCAAACGGAGGTGTTTTAGTAAATACAACTCTGGCTGGCGGAGGCGGGGTTTATTCTTTTGTAAACTTCGTTCGTCTTCAAAACGTAACAGCAGATGACCAGGACTAAACTTAGTAACTGGAGGCTGAATATGAATAGAAAAGGCATGGCAATTGGGTTAACCGTGATTATTCTTATGATAGCTTTTGCCTCCGGGATGGTAATTTCCAATCTGACGAGAAATCTGAACCGGCAGGTGGAATTTGTCGATGCGAATGTTCGTGTGACATATATTGCTGAAAGCGGTCTAAACAGACTTCTTGGAAAATTATATTCAGAACCATGGGAAAAAAGATGGTTTGCCGCTGCCCCTGATTCTGCTGCTGGTATTGAGTTCGGCGGTGGAAATTATAGTTATTATATTACGGATACTTTAGATAGAGAGTATTGCGCAGATATCTGGATACAATCAAATTATAAAACTTCAAAAAGATGTTTTTTCTTCAGAGCACAATTCAAGCCATCGCTCCTGGAAGGTATTTCAAGAGGATTGCCTATTCACGCAACTGAATTGACAAATGAGGAAATGCCATCACAAGCAAATCCGCCGGCACCACAAGCCACTTCAAACATCGAAAAATTGCTTACTAAGCGCAAAGACAACAGAGAAAAAGCTGTTGAAATAACTAAAGAAATTAAATCAACTTCAAATACCGATGCAATACTTTCCAGTTTCGGAGCGCCTCCCGATACAAAATCCCCAATCTCTGATTTCCTGCCACCTCAATCAAACCCTTCACCCATACCTGCAAACAACAATAGTATCGATAAAGTTAACGTTCCAGACCTTGAAGACCAAATTGTTTCTGTTATACAAGATGGTATTGGAAATTCCACTTCGACAGAGGAACTGTGGAATCTGGGTGCTTTCATCAATAAAATTTTTGTCAATTCCACTTCAAACGATTACTCAGGCTTTATCCCCGCTTCTTCCGGCAATAATTATAGCGGTTCGACCGCAGGTGGGTGGGGCGGTTGGAGAGGCTGGGGAGGATGGGGTAGTTGGGGAGGCTGGGGAGGTTCCCCATGGACAGATTTGAGAAGAAGAGACACATCAGTTCCTGAAAACATTGACTACGACTTCGATGATCACAGCAAAGATCACGGGCACCGCAAAGACAAAATGAAGAAAAAAGACAAGGATAAAGATAAAGGCCCGGGCCAAAGCCTAGATCAAGATCAAGACCGAGACCGAGACCGAGACCGAGACCGAGGCCGAGACCGAGACCGAGACCGAGACCGAGACCGAGACCGAGACCGAGACCGAGACCGAGATCAAGACCGAGACCAGGATGATAAGAAATACAAAGATAACACAACCAATGGAGTAAACGTAAAAGATTTCTTCAAACCTTGGGGCGCCAACAAACAATAGGCAGATGCAAAGACGAAGAAGCTGATCATAAGAACAAAAAAGCCGAATGAAATCTGATTCGAATCATCAGAGATTAGTTAATTGGTTCGTAAAATAGCAATTGCAAGGAAGACGCGTGACAAATATAAAACTTAGAAAAAATAAAACGGCAATTTCTTTGGTTGAAATTCTTATAGCATTTGTTATTCTGACTTTTTCAGCAATGGGATTATTTCAAGCTTTCAGAGGCTCCGGAATACGGGGAGAAAGTTTCAGTTCTGAGCATCTGACAGCAATGTTTCTGTGCCAGAAGATTGTCGAAGACATTAATCTGAGGCTTTCAGAAAACCCTCATTTCTTTTCTCAACTTATTAAAAGTGCAGAAACTGGCGAAAAACTTTCAATAACTGATGGTGAAAGCTTTCTCTTCAAAATCTGGCAAAATTCCAAAAACAATGGAAATCTTGACTTCATTGATGATGGCCCGATAACTAAGGAATCGGGTCCGATTTTCAAACAGTTGAAAGGTTTTAAGCTGCTTTTCACAACAGCCTTTGCTCCACACACTGTTTCTGAAGATCCTTCTTTTAATGTCATTGAATTAAATATTTCAATTTTCTGGAATGATTCAGCAGGAAAAGAACAGAAATACGAACTGAAACACATTTTATCCGGATACAATGAAGACAGCCATGACAAATCAAGAGAATCAATTGAAACTGAAATATCAGAAGTACAACTTGGCAATGCCATCTGGAATTTCACTTATACTGCCTCACCCCCTTCAAGCAATGTATTTACAGAATTCATGAACACCAATGGCGGAAACGAACTGACAATAAAGCAAATTGCCGCTATGGTTGTTTCCATAAATACCATTGGAAAAGTAATGGATACATTTAACAATAAAATAGAAGACATGGAAAAACTAAGAGATGCCGCCCTTGCCAAAGGAACTCCAGGCAGCAGACAAACCGCAAGTATTCTGCAATGGAGAATTGCTGAAAAATACAACGACAAAGCATCTATGATGTTCCTGCTTTTAGGGCGCATGAATCCATACATAAAAGCTTTATCAGCAGGCAGTATTTCAGACTCAGACCTTGGAAATACTCTTAAAGAAAGGAAAAAGAAAATAAAATATTTCTGTTCACTTGGTGCCAGTCAGATTGAACTGCTTAAAATAAATCTGGACAAAGCAATAGAGCAATATGAAACACTCTTTAAAGCTCCACATTCTGAGTATTTTCCAAATCGGAAACAAAATCCCACAGTCAGAAGCATATTAAATGCTGCGAAACTTAGAATTCTGCTTGAATCGAACGGAAGCCCTTTTATCAATGCTCATTATCAAAATCTCAAAAATCTGCTGGACTTTTTTTTCAACATGTACAAGGGAAAACAGCCATTTTTTATTGAGTTTCTTGAAAGAGAAAAAGAGATCAGTGCGACAGTATCAGCATTAAGAATTTTTTATGGCACAAACAACGGACTGACAGTAATATCAGATGAAATTGTACAACTCAAAAACCTTTTCATTCAAATTGAAGCTTCTCTGGTGATAGATTAAGTTGGCACAAATGCATCAGAAAGACTGGGAATTTCTGAGTATTGCTGTACAATTTGCTATATTGTCTGCCTGCGCTGTTTTTGGCATTGATTTCTGGCTGGCGGGAATCGAAAGCAGAGATATCAGAACAAACTGGGAAAAAAACAGGAAACAGCTTACAAGAGTCGCAGTCAGATGCGATCCTGAGGTGTATGTTCATTCCAGACTTCTTTCTCTTTCAAGCAGAATAAACCGTTTTGACAAATCACATGAAAAAATTCTGCAACGCATGGTAAATGAATATAAACTGCAGATTCAGCTTTATTTCTATGATTTTTCAGGGAAATGCGTCAAAACATGGCCTGCAGGGCTTCAATCACAGAAATTTTTTGAAAAACTCTACAAAAGCCTCATCGCCAAGCCCGGAAAAGAGCTTGAGCGAATGCGCAAAGAACTTGATTCACGAATTTCACTGATTTTTGGTGAAGGAAAAAATCTCTTATCTCTGCAATCAGCATATAAAGCTCCAATTGAAATTATCTTCCGAAATGAGAATGGTCTTGCACTCTGGAACAGGAACGACAGAGGCGGAGTTTTCATTATTCTCGAAAAAATTCCCGACGAAAAATTGATCTTCCGGAATATTTTTCAATCCGGACTTTCTGAAGGTGAAGTTCCTCAAATCTGCGGCTTCGGAACAAGAGGCGAGGGAAAATTTTTCAGATTCGGCAAATGGCAGGATAAAACAGCCGGAAATCTTTTTGAATCAATGGAAAAATCATCTGAAAGACGCATAGAATCAGACAACTACGAATGGATCTTCCTGGAAACTTCATCAGGAAGAATTATTTACGGAGCCTTCCCGATTTTCAGAGAGAATATGCAGGCCTGGCGCAAAACAATCAGGCTTTTTGGACTGGCAATTTTCTTATCCGGATGCCTTTTTTTAAGGATTTTTTCTGAAAAGCACACAGTAAAACTATCCAGACTTGTACCAGGACTTTTCATAGTTTCCGCCTCTCTGCCACTGTTCGGAATAGCATTCGGTTCAATTGATCTTATGAAACATTATCGCGAAGTAATAAATTCGCGCGTAAGAACTTTCGGTGAAAGTACTCTGAGAAACATGGTTTCAAACTATGATGAATATCTGGGAAAACGTTCTGCAATATTAAATTCAAAGCTCGCAGAAGTTTCATCTTTCTCAATTTCTTTTGCGTTGAATCTTCAGAAAGAAGGCCTGATTGACATGATTCAGGCAAGGAACAACCATGGAAAACTTGTCTTTGCTTATCCTGAAGGCTCTCAGGGAAGAAGTGAGGTGTTTCAGGTTTCCTATTCCCTGCTTGCAATTGAAAGATATTACCCTGAAAGGCTGAAAGGGCTTGATATCAAAAAGGATATCTTCTGCGAAAATGTCGTCAGAAGTGATGATCTTGATTTTTCAAGTTCACTGAATCTGCCGGGAAGGATTCAAAGAATTCAGATTGGAAACAGGCGTCTGCTTTATTACTTCAAGGTTAATCCGCCTGAATCTGGTGAAATAGCATTTATCGAAGCTCATCTTTCTTTTCAGAAAGGTCTTGAAGCTTATCTGAAAAATCAGATTCTTCAAAGGAAAACTTTTGAAGGAAGCGAGTTCAGGCTTTATGCTGTTGACACAAAAAACTGCCAGTGGATTCTTCCACCGAAAAATTCGATGAAAAGAGAAATTCTCGCTGCTGCTCTTGCAGGAAAAACTTTTGGACAAGCTGAATATACATCAATTGAATCAACCGGCATGGAAGGAAGTCTTATCTGTCTGGCGTGCCCGATTCACCCTTCAGTTTCACTCATTCTCTACTACCCGTTTTCCCACATTGGGCATAGAATTACTATCATTTTACGTGGAATAATGACAGTTGGAATACTGTTTTCCATTCTTCTGATTCTAATTTCCCGGGTTCTTTCCATGCAGTTGATTTCGCCGATGAATACCATCGCCATTGCACTTGAGGCGCTTTCGAAAAGAGAATTCTCCCATCAGATTGATCATGACAGAGAAGATGAATTCGGAAAACTATTCAACACATTCAATAATATGATGATTGAAGCGAAAGATCTTAACCTGGCAAAAATTGTTCAGGAAGGGCTTATTCCGACTAGTTTTCCTGTTTCTGAAGGTTATTCAATCCAGGGAAAAGTACTTCCGGCCTCAGACCTTGGCGGTGACATCCTTGACAGTTTCAGACTTGGAAACGGAAAAATTTGTTTCATCGTCGGGGACATAGCCGGACATGGCATCGCTGCTGCTCTTATGATGGCTTTCGCGCGTGCAATCTCCTTTCATGAAAGCAGCAAAGAAGGCTTTACGCCTGAAAAACTCGCAAAAGATATGGACACACTGCTCCGTGAACACATAAGTTTCAAAGTATTTTTAGGAATGATCTGCGGTTTGCTTGATCCGGAAAAAAATCAACTCGACCTGCTTGTATCCGGAATGCCCTTCCCAATTCTTTTAACAAAAGGTAAAGTAGAATTTCTTGGAAAGCCGGCATTTCCGCTCGGAGCAGGGAAAAAAGCCGCACAGCATTATTCAATATCAATCGATCTCAAACCCGGAGAAAACCTTGTATGCTACTCTGACGGCTGCATCGAAGCAATGAACAGCAAAAATCAAATGCTCGGATATGATGGCTTTACAACATTCATTACAAACTCAATAAATGAAAATTCGGAGTTGATTATTGATAATATAATAGATAACATTCAAAAATGGCGGGAGAATAAGATTTATGATGATCTGACGCTGTTTGTGCTAAAACGGACTCTTTAAGAGGGGGCACGCGCCCCCTCTCGCCGGTCGAACAAGTTCGACCGTCCACTCCCCGCGGTCGAGCACTTTGTGCTCTCCGCCGGTCGAACAAGTTCGACCGTCTCACTCCGTCATTGGAAGGCTTTTTCAAGGTTTAAGTGCAATAATAAATTAGCTGGAGAGAGCATTGGAAGAGAATTCAAAATTTGAAAAGGCAACATTTTCCTTTGGATATGCAATAATTTTATTTGCAATTATCCCTCTTTTCATATTTTCGTTCACAATTAATCAATCTCTTGAACGTTTCACCGAGGAAAAAATTCAGAAACAACACCTGGCGATGGAAAAAGATCTGGATTTTTTTGTCGCAAAAACGTTCTCCAATAATTATATTATAAAACATGTAAGAAATATGGTTAAACAGATCAGTCGTGAAGGTTTTCATTCGCCAAATCTGCTAAAATACAGAAACAAGATTCTCCGAACGAAAAATATTGCATTATCTGCTTATTTGTTCAAAGATGGAAAGATTGTTCATACAATTCCCGAAACAGCCAGTAACAAAGAGTTTATAAGCGATTATTACCAGGCACTCTTTCTGAATGGTGTTGAACTGACCGAGAAGCAGATTAAAATAAAAGAATCTGTTGAAAAACTAATGGGTTCAAGTATGCGGGCTGAGGTCTTCAGACGCTATCCAAGGTCTCTTCAAATAGTAAGGACAGGCGGAGTAAATCGTTGTTTTTACTGGACGCACGATAGAAAAGGGCTTGGAATATTTATTGTAATAAGCAATTTTCCGGATATAATTAAAAGAACTCAAAATTCATTAAGAACATTTCAAAATGGCTTTGGTGCTGGAATTTTCAACAAGAATTCCAACAGTGTTACTTTTCTTCCACCAAATGGAATTTCAACAGAAACAATGACACTGGCCTGGAAAAGAAGTCAGAATGAAGGAAGCGATTTCATTCATTTTGCCGGAAAAGACTGGCTTTTTGTATTTCACGAATCAGGTGAAATCTGGTGTAAAGTCATTGAAAGCAGCTCCGGAAAAAAGAGTATTTATCATTTTCTCGTTTTTGCAGGTTATTTCATAAGTTCAATGCTTCTTCTGCTGCTTCTGCTTGGAACTTTTCAGATTGAATTTGCCAAAAATCTGATCGACAGGCTTGAATCAACAGGAATAAAATACCGTCTGGGCTGGCTTTTCTGCATGGCAAGCATCGTTCCGCTTGCAATAGCGCTGCTTTTCAGTGGTCTGGGTATTAACTATCGGGCAGAAATACTGCGCGAAGAAAACTGCCGACAGGCACTCGAACGCCTGAATTCACTTGAAAACTCCTATATCAAAGGATATGAACGATTCAGAAAACGCTGCACCTTTCTGAGAAACGCCTCCTGGATTAAAGTCCCTGATAAGGAACGCATTGCTTCATGGGCCGCCAGAATGACTCAAATTGAAGAACTCCAGAGACTTGACATAAGAAATATTAAAGGCGAAGAGCTTTTTTCGACTGACGATCAACGTCTGCATGGCGCAGCAATGGCATCAATGGTTTTCAGCAGAATGGCTTCAAAAAAGCACTCACCCGAGCGTCTTCAGGGACTGGGTCTTGACATCACACCCGAAGAAATTGTCAGTGAGGGAATATTGAAAAGTGATGATGTAGGCATGGCAACGGTAATGAGTAAACGCAATCAGATTTGGCGTTTTCAATTGGGTTGTGGTACTACGGCACTATGGTACTGGGACGTTTACCCTGAGTTAGCTACCGGACCATCTTTCACAGCAATTACACATCAAATGAACTGGATTTTATACAAGGAAGTCAGGAAAATAATTTCAAATCAAAGCTCTGACAGAAGAAATTTTCAGGCTATTTTTGAAATAGACAACTGGCATCCGAGGTTTGAATTTTCCCCGCGCTTTTCAGGTATTGGTAAAAATGAGTTGAAAGCGGCAGCAATACGAAGTTTCGTATCAAAGAAATTTTTATCAAGAGAAATTGAAATAGATGGAAGCAAATATCTTGTAACAATGAGACCAGATCAGACACAGGGCGTTGGATACTTCATTCTGATTGATCTTATAAGAAGTGATTTCATTCTGCGCGAACTTGAACCAGTAACTGCGCGCATATTTATTGGAACCATATTATCTATTCTGATTTCATTTATTGCCGCGATGTCTTTGTCATTGCTTTTCATAAACCCGATTTCTGACCTTGAAAGCGGTATGAACGCAATCAGAAACAGAGTTTCTGATTTCAGAATAAAAGTGCGGCGCAAAGATGAATTTGGAAAACTTGCAGGCGTTTTTAATACTGTTTTAACAGACATGAAAGAATTGAAATATGCTGCTTATGTACAGGAAAGTCTGCTTCCATCGAAAATTAATTCCATCAGCGGATGGGATATATCTTTTCTAAGACGCTCAGCAAGCGACCTTGCGGGTGATTATCACGATTTTTTTGAGCCGGAAAAAGGTAAAATTGCAATGATAATCGGAGATGTGACCGGTCATGGAATATCAGCAGCGATAGCAATGTCCATGGCAAAAGCAACAGTATCTTATGGAAAAATAGAACAATGGTCTTTTCCAGACCAGTATCTTGAAAGACTGAACGCTCTTTTTTTCAAAGAACTCAAGCCCAGATCAAAATATATGACTTTGGGCGCTGTTTCCATAGACATTGAGTCTGGTGAGGTCAGCATAAGCAACTGCGGGCACCCTTATCCGATTTTTTATTCGGCCTCGGAAAGAAAGACAAGTGAAATAGAAATTCCTTCTCTTCCTCTCGGGATAAGGCCAAAAAGAAGAAGCGAGATCAAGAAAATCCAGATGCTGAAAGGAGATGCATTGCTGATGTACTCTGACGGATTTCCAGAATGCCCTGGAAAAAAAGATGAACCTTTCGGCTACAAGCGCCTTAACGAGTGCTTCAAAGAAATTATGCTCCCAAAAGGAAATAAGTACAATACAATCCTGGAATCCCTGAATTCAAAACTTGATGCATTCAGAAAACCCGGACCTCTTCCTGATGACATAACATTGATGCTGATATTCAGATCAGGAAACGAGGAATAAATAAAGCTCCCTTGCCAATTCCCTCACCGGAATCAACTTAAGAATCTTATCCCCAGTTAAAATAAAAGGTATCGTTTCGATTTTATTCACTATCATTATCGTGAGTTTTTATAATTGTATCATTTGCTCCTGATGTTGAAGTGCCACTTGAACCAGAATTTGTTCCAGATGTTGATACACCAGCAGTTGTGTTTACATCCACACTGCTATTTGCAGAGGGGCTTCCTCCCACCCATGTATGAACTTCATTTGAAACAGGCAGAGAACTATTGCTGTCAATAAGGTATTTTGAATTACTCAATGCTTTGGCTAATTCTTCAGGGCTTATAGTAACGCTTGCACCGCTCAGATCATACCAGTTCGTTCCATTTGAAGTTTTATTCCAGGTTTTTCTGCCATCAGTTGTATGCCAAATTGTACCAGTGCTGTCAATCCAGGTAATGCCATCACGAGTCTCCCAACGTTCACCATTGGCATCATAACACACAGTTACACCATCATCGCGCTTATACCATCTGTTGCCTAATTTATCAGTATTCCAGGTGATCCCGTCAACTACAACTGTTCCAGAAATTCCAGAAATGTAATCACTAATTTCCTTATCAGAAAGTTTTCCGAGTGTCTGTTCCTTGATAATAGCACTCAATGCCGCCATATCAGATGGATTTGAGTTGATAATACTCTTCAATAAGTCCTGAAATGTACCATTCACAGTATTTGTAGCATCAAATGCCCGACGCAATTTTGCGTCTCCATCAGGAATTTTTTTTGCAATATCAAAGAAACATTGACATACGATTCCTTCAATGTTCAGAAGATCCATTCCGCTGACCTGGTCGAAACGATAGGTTTTATCATCGCGAGATGCAAACGTAACCTTTGGATACCATCTCTCAAGAAAACCACTACTACCATCCTCGATAGCCTGGCTGATTTCAGCATACTCAGCCCATGCTTCTTTCACAGGAGCAACTCCCTTTGTTATTTCGTCAAAATAATGAGTCCCATCCATGCCATAGTCATTTTTCTGAAGCTCCCTTTTATCAGCTAGATGCGTAATTTCATGAGTAAGTGAATATTTTGCTGTTTCAGCGGCTGCCTTTGGATCTGGCTCTCCAGAAAAATACTCTGCTCCAAGATTTATTATATCGACATTATCTGTCTTGAAGCAATAAGCTCCATATAAGTATCGAGAAAGATCAACATTGTATTTCTTGGCACTGTTTGCCATTTTATTACTCAATACCTTATCGTCTGTAAAATAGACGGTTGGCGTTCGGCCATAATGATTCAGACCTAGTTGTGTGTACTTCGCATTCGATCCAAGGTAAGCACCAACAAATGCAGCAGCACTAACAGGCCACTGATTTTCCGGTAATTTATCCACATTAAGAAGTTGCTTCAATTGTTCAACACTTGTGACCTCAATACGTTCCATTCTTATTGACAACTCTCCGTCAACTTCAAACAGCTCAGAAGCCGGAATTCCAGATGAATTAAGTACAACCTCAACGGGTCGCTGAAAGACGAAATTCATCCCGTTTGTCAATGCTGAAAGACTTAACATACATCCTAGAATATATACCAGCAAAAGAAATACCAAACGCTTGTTAATCAGTCTCATATTCCAAAGCCTCGCTTTCAAAAAGTGTCATTGTCTGTTAAACGATTCCAAGATTGATTATGTATTGTCATCCCGACCGAAGGAAAAAATCTCCGAAAGGTTATATCAAGTAAACGAATCCGAAATCATTACAAGGTAATTTGAATTCATGCTATGATATTCGGAAGTCCGCATACTATTCAATTTTCGAAAACGAAAAACCGCACCGCCTGAATGTCAATCTGTTCATTAGCCTGATATTTTTCAAGTGCATTCAAAAGCTGTTTTCTTTGAGTTTCATTTGGATAAGACTTTAAATCAACTGAAACTTCAGCTATTGAGGCTTTGTAATCTGGCAGATAGGAAACTCTCAATCTTACCCACGATCCACTTGAATCGGAAGAAGTTTTCACAATCCGGACTTTCAGTTCGAAATTCTTTTCTGTTCCTGATGCAAGCGTGTCTATATCCGCAGATTTCGGCGAAACATCAAGATCATCGGACGAATCAAAAAAGACTTTCATTCGAGTCAGATTCCCAATTCTTGATCTAACTGTTGCCATCAGTGACAAAATTGATTCTGATGTTAATTTTGATTTAGAATCAGATACAACATTTAACTGAATACTTTGCGGACAGAAGTACCGTTTGACAGATTTTCTTTCCATTGCAAACGTTGAGGTCTGCATAATAACAAACCCAACAAATAAAACCAGAATTTTCTTCATTGTTAACCTCCAGTATTTTTTTCCTGCGTAAAAAATTAAACAATGCTTACACTTGTTTATTCACAACACCATAGTTACGTTTCAAAAGAAAATTTTGTTACATGAAAATCAATTACGCTACTATTATATAAAAAGACATAGAAAACCTCACCCCGACACTCTCCCACTCTGAGGGCTTGGAGAGAATGAAAATAGGAACTTTTCAATTAGCATTGATATAACAAAAGTTTTGCGGTTGTTTTTAATCGCCGGCTTTTTCTGGAGATCCCACCGCCCCAATGTGCCAGTTTGGATTAAAACCTCCACAATTAAACCGTTCATTAAAGAATTTCGGACAGACAACGTCGAATAAATCTGAAATAACAACACCATTTGGAACATTCATTGAATCCACCAGCGAATCGGGTATCTTAACACCAGGCGGAACATCCACAAGCTGAACGGACACCCAAAAATATGCAATTATTCTGGTCTTGTTTGAATCTGGTGTGGTAAAAAAAGTTTCACGCCTGATACTAAAACTTTGAACTATCTTTGAAAGCACATCTACTTTTGTTCCATCTGGATAATTCTTTCCAAGAGGATGATAAGCGTGAAATTTTTCCTTCCTGACAAGACTTTTCAAAAAAGAATTTCCTGCAGAATTAGGGACAAGTTCGTAAGTCACCTGGTTCAATAATCGTTCTACTCTTCCAACTTGATTCGCCTGAAGAGCGCCGCCTCCCTGGTGAGGTTTAGACAAAATTTTTGAATCACCTCCGGTTTTCGGAGAAACAAAAAACTCCTCAATACTCCCATGGTGCGGAAAAACAAAGAATGAATAGGGAGCAACTGCATTTTCAGAAAGAATTGCATTTTTTATATCAAGATCGATTGGACTGGAACCGTATTCAGCACATGAGTTCCTTAGATCATCGCAAACCTGCTTTAACACCAAATTACACTCAAGAGTCGTTGAAACACGTGACATACCACGAAGAGAGGCTTTTGTTCCAGACTGAAGAACTGAATAAATAGCTGGAAGAAGAAGAATCATGCAAAAAATTGCACATACAAGCTCGACTAATGTTATTCCCAAAACATCCTTAAACCCATTTTGGGGTTGCTTTTTTGCCCAACATAAACGTTTATTTTCATTCTGAAATCCCATACACACCTTCTGAATCATTTTTTCTTCAAATAAACGAATTTAATAAATAATTTCAGACTTGCTGATGAGTTTCTGTCAAAAGGTTATTTCAAAAAATCGACAGGAATTTCGTGTGGCACTTTTTTACAAAAATTTCAAATTTTCTACAATCTCTTCGAAAATTGTCAATTCTAATTCCACTGAATCAGCTACTCAGAACTTGGTGTAATCTGAAGATTTGAACCACATAAGTTCGCTACTCATTTTCAACATAATAGCACAAAAGTCAACAGTAAATCTCAGAGCAATATGCAATATTAGCTATCATAAACATAGAATATATTTCACAATAATCCTAAACAACCAGCTTTTATGCACATAACTGTATAATTATTATACAATCAGGCAAATTCTTCCTCATTTTGATCGTGCAAATATCAATGCGTCCATACTGATGGCACTACCGCTCATCCAAGCCTGAACGCGATTCTGCCCTGCCGGATAAACCGTCACAGTCACATGAGCAGCTTTTTCGGCACTCAGAATTTTTAATTCGATTTTTCTTTTGAAGGATGATGTCTCCACTGGGCGCTTTATGCCATCGCCCGGAATTTGCTGTTCACCAATATAGTAATCTGGATGAGGATTATCCGGGTTCGCGGCAAGCCATTCGTAACCAAGTCCCCTAAATATTTCAATGGGTTCTTTTGCCAATGTCAAAGCTATTGTTTCATAATAAGCATCCATAGAGCTTTTATTAGAATATTTTGTCATCCAGAGCAACGGTAAAATTGCAATAGTCAACAAACCAGCGGCAAGAAAAACTTCCAACAAAGACAAAGCTTTTCTATTCATCATTTGCTCTCTGATATTTTCTGAAAATTAAATGAAGTTGACAGGTTTACACAATATTGATCACCCCTCTTTAAAGCTTCATCGTATTTAATTTTATGAGTAACATCATTTGCCCAACTTTTTGAGTCAAACCATTCAGCAGCTATCATACCATTCAGATTAAGTTTCTTCCTGGCTGTAACATAGCCTCCCTCTTTCTTGCCCCCTCCAAGGGCTATTAATGCCGCATCAACCTGCTGATCCGAATCTATATAAATATTTCCATATCTGGAAAATAGAACTAAAATGTCATCTGGAGTATCTTTTATAAGGCTTCCCATGATTTTAAAAGACGCCCCCTTAGTGATAATACCACCTTTCCCCCGTATCTTATAAGTGCGATTGGGCTCTCCGATTTCTATCAGCGTATTTTTATCTTCGGAGTCATTTCCAGAATTTCCAACCCAAACAAATCCTCTCAGGTTAATTACACCATTCGTTTTGTCTATTATTCCTAATTGTTCAAGACTTTGCTTTTCAGAAAGCCTTCTTTCCCAGAGATTAACATGATTAAAAGGCTGTAATGAAGTTGAATCATCAGGAATAAGCTTTCCTGATAATTCAAAAAAAGAAGGCAAAGGATATACTGGCTCCTGGAGGGGCTGACCGAAGGTTTGCCGGCCAATAAACGGGTAATCGGAATCAAACCTCGAAAAAAGGTTTTTATCTGATTCAAACTGTTTTTTCATCTGTGTCCAGAAATCAATCATTTCCTGTGGAGGATTCTTTGGTCCATTTGGTAATGGGGTGGTCAGACACGGATACCATGAGCTATAGTCCTTGATTTTATCTGCTACCTCGGAACCAAGCTTACTGATATCCAGAAAGAAAGCTGTAAAATAAAAAAACCGTTGTCGAATGTATCCCTGTAAGTATGATTTTGCATAATCCTGATCACACGCCAATTTAGGATCATCCGAAAGGATTTCAATTCCAGGATTTTCGTTTCTGTAAATACCCTGCGAAGAACTCCATAAAGATCTGAAAGTCATATCTTCAACAGAACCTAATGTACTAGGCTGAAGCCTTTTAATTATCGGATAAGAGCCTGAGTAAAAAATTCCCTCAAGTCCCGCCATTTTTTCCAAAATTTCGCTGTTACATTTTTCCTTAATCTTTGGAAACAATTCCAGACATTCATCTCTGCCAATTCGTTTAATTTCCTTCCAGGGAAGATTGGGCACTATTCCGGCAAATTTACTTGCTTCGGAAACATTCAGATATACTGCCTGATTACCCGAAGTTGTTCCACCAAAGTAAACACTCCCTCTAACATTGGTATTTGGCTGAGAAATGGATAACTGAACCCTGTTCGGATTCAGATTCTGTCCCGTAGTTTCATTGAATTCCCTGAAGCCCTGTCGAATGAAAAAAGCATAATCAAGTATAAAATTATGCGCATATTTGGTTTTTCGAGATGCCGGATCTGAGGTTATTGAAACGATCTTAAAATCGTGATGCCTGATGAGGTGGCAAAAAACAACTCTTGCCCCAGATGTTCGATTTACTAATGTTACTTTAACAGAAAATTCAAGGGTACCAACTCCTTCTTTTCCGTAATACGGGCAAGGAATCTTCTGGCTATTGCCATTTCTGAAATCAATTACTTTGGCATTTATAGCTATTTCCGGCTTAAGATAGCTTTTGACAAAGCTTTCAGAATACTTTACGGACAAAGGAATTATAGTAGCGTTATCCGGGCTGGGATAATCAAGACTGGTTCCGTTTATCAGCCATTTTCCTGCATTTGAAAATGAATTCGCAGTGTTCCTAAAAAAATATGCGAACATTTCTTCGTAAGCTGATTCAGCCACTTGACGTGCCTGATCACTCAATTGAATCTGGTTTGCCACAAACTGCCCCTGACGTGACATCCAATGAAAATGCACTGTCAAAATCGACAACACCAACAATACTAGTAGTACAACATAAAAAATTATCCCATGTCTCAAATCAGGCTTTCCTACTGTTTTATTTATAAATGAAAGAGATTGTTTATGAAATTCGCCCGAAAAAGCGTCTTGAAGCAAACAGAATTTATCTGCAAATAAGTTCAGAATAAATTTCGACAAATTTTTTATGAATACACGCTTTTGCTGATTCTGAGATATTTTCGAAATTAGCGAGCAGTCTATTTGTTTCACTTTCCATCTTCCTGATCGGAGCTGTGGAGATGTATTATTGCATTAGTGGGATTAGCAGCATTAGATGCAATTGAAGAATTCGTAGAATTTGAAGGAACCATTGGGCTGGATGATGCTAATACCAAGGGAGCATTTTCATTGGAGGGGAATAAATTATCATTTTTTGGAAGACGATAACTATCGAAAAGCAGAGCCCCAATTAAAATAACAATAGCCAAAACACCACCTGTGAAAGCAAACCCCACCCATCCAACACCCGAATTTACGACGTTTTTCGCTGAACCGGCAACAGAAATTGGTTCAGCACTAAAATTTATGTTCTCTGGCAAAGTCTTCGTAAAAACACGTTTTTTTATTTCAGCCAGAATAGAAGGAGGGAAAGCCGAATCACGGACTCTGATTTTTTTCAGGGTATTGCTCATCTCCCGGCAATTATGACAGAGTTCGAGATGGTTCTTCAATTCCGCAGAAAAAGGCCTATTCCCTGATAATTCATCAAGAAAATCTTTACAGGTATTATCGTTAATCATGATTCCCCTCCTTTCCAGAAGCATCACGCAAACGAGATACTATACGATGAAAACGAACTCTGATATTAACTTCAGGCTCTTTAAGAATACTTGCAATTTCATTGAATGAAAGCTCCTGAAAAACTCTTAATTCAATTAAAAACCTGGCTTCTTCAGGTAGTGAATCCAGCAAATCTTCGACAACAGGATTATCCATCGCCTTTTCTTCAAGATTTTTCTGAGTGTTGTGAGAAACAGATTCGACAAGATTTCGGTCCCTGAGCTTTTTTCTGCAATGATCATAATAAAGATTTCGCGCAAGGCTGAGTAACCAGTTCGTAAATGATTTTTCTGAATCATACAGTGAAAGTTTGCAAAAAGCTTTAGTGAATGTTTCCTGAATAAGGTCATCAATAACGTCTTCTGGAGCTCTCAGATAATAAAAGAAACCGAGCACTCCAGGCAGATGTTTATCAAAAAGCAGTTCGAAGCACCTTTTATTTCCGCTTTTTGCGCAAGCCACCAGCTCTGAGTCTTCTTTTATTACCTTCACTGTAAACTTCCCCAGTTCAAAAAATATTTAACTCTCTTCCAAACCGCATAACTGGTAACGAAAATCCTATACTGTTAAGCTATTCTCTATCAACAGGATGAACTATTATGATTGCTGGAGGTTGTTTAATAACTGTTGTACTCGTAGAAGTAGAGGTTGATGTAGCTGTCGTAGTTGCAGTAGTAGTTTTTGTTGCAGTAGAAACAGCTGTAGAAGTTGCCGTAGAAGTATTTGTTGCCGTACCGCTTGCCACTGAACCCGAACCGTATCCTGTAATAAAACCAGTGATGGCCCCCAGAACGCCCTTCAGTATCGGAAGCATTTGGTCCATACTGCATCCTGACATAGTAATTGAGATTACCAGTAAGAAAGTCAACAAAACGGAAGACTTGACCAGTTTAGATTTATTCATAAGCAATTCCTCCTTTTCCCTTTGAACTTACAATAGTTACGCTTCAGATTTTAAAATTGTTACATTTAAATAACCTAATTTTCATAGACTTTCGTACCAGTTGCTGCTTATTTATCAAGATTTCCAGGACTACCTAATTTCAAAATAGCTTCCTCAATGGAATCAGCCTGATCAGCAAGCGGGAAGATTCCTGCCATTTTGAAAACCGTCAATTTCAAATCATCAACTCCAATGAGACACAACTTTCCTTTATAATCGTCAACTATCTTCAAAGTCGTATTCATTAAGGCAACAACACCAGGACTATTAATAAGATTACAGTTTGTAAAATCAATAACAAAAGAGAGATTTTTCTTAAGGAGCAAATCACTAACAAGACTGAACAGTCTTTTTCCCGCATCTTCGGAGAAATAACCGGTGACCAGAACTACCTGTACATTTTCTGTTTTTTTTACTTCAACACCGAAAGAATTCATATTAGCCTCGTATAAAATTATTTTTATTTTGTATAAGAAGAGCTGTTTGCAAAACCTGGAACCGTCGTTGTTGAGAAAAATCAAATTATTACGAAATGATGCATGTTCTTCAGAAGTTTCACTTAACACTTAGTGCCGCAAATCTTAATTAAGGGGTCATTAACATGTCATTTCGACCGAAGGGAGAAATCTCCCAATTCGGAGATCTATCACATTTGTTCGAGATGACAACTACGCAAAAGTTACACGCAAATATGTCCTCTTAATTTAATATTTTGCTAACTTAGTATACCAAATCTCAGTGAAGGAGTCATTTATATAAAAAGGCAAAGAAACGTTCTTGTTTTCAGATTAAGAACTCTCACCCCTACCCTCTCCTGGGCTGCTGGCAGGGAGAGGTAGAAAACATGAACTTTTCCATATATTTTACCGTTTAAAATTCGCGTCTTTTGCACCGAATTTTATTTTTTCAATTTCATATTCCTGTACAATAATTACCCCTTTATTACTCATTCTAATGGGAGAAATAGTTGCTCGGACCAGATCCCCGACGGAAAGCTTGATCTTGATTTTGGGATTAGAAAGAAGAAGCACCTTGTTACCATCATCAGTTCTCAGAAAAACAACACCAGATTTTTTTTCAACCTCAACAACTTCGGCAATCAACGTCTTTTTCTTTGCAATCATGGGTCCACCCTGCAATTTCACCTTCGAAATATCCGAACCAGAAAATACGGAATAAAGCAGAATAATAAAAGACACAATGACAAGAACAATCATCAATACTACCATCTTCCATTCCGCACCAATGGACTGTTCAGCAAAGAATCTGAATTTGTAATACAATTCCTGAAAACCGGAAAAAAAAGTTGTCTGACCTGCATCTTGCAGCGTCGAACGACGGGTCTTCTTCAAGGAATATGGCTTGGGAGCCTCCTTTAATTTGGCTTCCTGCAAATTAAATCTGTTCTCAAAAGAAGCGACAAACTCAGCCCTCTGATTATCGTTCAGAAGCCCAATTTCAATCAGCTCTTTTTCAACACGATTCCGTGCAATTTCGACTTTTTTCTGAAATTCTGAAGAAATCTTTTTCTCCAGACGAAAAAGATCATACAGACTTTCAATATCAGGATTCGTTTGAAAAAGACACAAACCCATATCCAACATTTCGGAGTCATTATTCTTCAGGAGAAAGTCAATAAGGATGCTTTTTACAAGGGGAAAATCAAATCTCACCATACAGGAAAAAGCAATTTTGTGATGTTCCCGATTAACACTGGAAAGCATTAATGAAACCGTAGCAAGAGCGCGTCCAGGGTCAAATTCTTTTAATATGGAAATAGCAGATGATTTCGTCCTGATTCCCGATGACTGAAGATAAAAACCCAGAAGAGGAAATATCCTGTCGGGATTAAAACGTGCAACATACTCAAGCGCTGCCACCATAAGTTTTTCGTCATGATGTTTCAAAAAAGGTTCTGCTAAAGGAATAAAACCATCCAGGTTAAGCCTCAAAGCGGCCTTAAGAACAACGCTTCGTAGTTCATCAGATGTATTGTGATTCTGAAGAATATTTTTTATGATCGGCGTAACCTGTTCACGCTCAAGAATTTGCCATGAAGAAACGACTCTTATTATTTCATCTGGATTAAGGGATTCAATAGCATTTTTTTCCGATTGAATCTTGCTACTTTCATCCGGCAAATCAACTTCAATTCCAGCAAGGGCATCTCTTACTACTTTTTTCAATAATTCTGAGATGTTCCATTGAAGAGACTCACGCAAGGATGTAAGTATTTCAGGCCGATTTGTTCTAAGCAAATAAGCCAGTTCTTCAGAAATCTCTGTTTCTGAAACAGCCACATTGTGCTTTGATAAAACAGACTGGACAATTCTATTTGCGTTTAATTTCAGTTCGAAATTATGAAGACGATTCATATACAAATCGTAGTTCTGACCCAATATTCCTGAGTTTTTTATTGATTTGCACGAGCCGACAAAGATTTTTCTCAGAAGATCCTTTTGATCATTACTTGACTGGCTAATTATTTCCAGAAGTCTGAAAGGAACTTCCTTGTCTGGATTAATTTCTAAAACGGCACCTGCCTTAATAATGAGATCATTAGACGTTTCTGAAGCAAGAAACTTCAATAAAAGAGATTTTACTTTTTCGAATGGAAGATAAAGACAGTTTTGGACTCCACATAATTTTTCCTGAAGATTTTCCCCCATCAGCATTGCTTCAAGATGCTCAATTGCTATTTCAAGATCAATTTTAGCCAATCCCTGAATTGCCATAGCCCGAATTCTGGGGTCATCTGAAGACAATAACCGTGGTAAATCATTAATCAGACAATCTGGATAATTGCAGGAAAGTATTTCAAGAGATGCGAGCCTGACAGAAAGGAAATTTGAGAGCAGCATTCCACAGAGTTCTGGAAGCTTATCTTTCGGCCAGTGACGACCAAAGAGACGAATAATACTGGACAAAACCAATGGATTGCTTTCCCGAGCAAGTAATTGAGTGACACAAGGTATCTGGCTTATTATTTCATTCTGAGAAAGAGATTTGAGGATACTTAATTTGTCTTCAGATGAAGACAAAACAAACTTTTCATGAAAGCTTTCTATTGGGGTACTCAAAAAGTTTTTATGAGTTTCAGATATTCTGTTGACAACTGCAAGAACTGCATGAGAAAGAAGAATCAGGCATTCTTCATCCGTTTCCTCAAGCTGCCGGGCTCTCAATACGTCGAGAAGCTCTTTTGATGAACCTTCATATATGGCTTTTTCAATTGCAAAAATACGAAAAGATTTAATTGGCGCAGAAAGAGACTGAATAACATCAGGCATCAAATCCATGTATTTTCACCCCTGCACGTTCAACAATAGCGGAACATGGATAATTAAAATCATGATTCATACTATCGGGCATCTTCAAAAAGACAAACTACTTAATGATACGAATTACTTAAAAAGATTGCAAGAAAAAACAATGATATACGTAAGTGTAAAGATACGCATCGGTCGTAACGCCTGAAAAGAGGTTGTATTTTGCTGTCATTTCGACCGAAGGGAGAAATCTGGTATCTTCTACGTTGGGTCAGTCAGCACATGGTTTTATATGACCCTTCTGAAATCTCTCCCTTAGATCAACATGAGAACGAATAACGTATTTCCTCATCAAAAGACGATTTCACACTGAAAAGTGGACTTTCAAATCTAAATATTTTTTTTCAAAACCATGAAAGTAATATCATCAGTCTGAGGCTCATCAGAAGTTGTCGCATTGTGCCATTTCCAAAGATTTGTAATAACATCGGCAGAAGAAAAAGATGATTGTCCGGGAAGCACTTCATGGATTTTTTTATAACCTAGAATATTTCCCCTCTTATCGTTTGCTTCTGCAAGTCCATCTGAATAAAAAAACATCCATTCATCTTCTGAAAGAATAAGCTCTCTGGTTTCATATTTATTTCTTAATCTGCTCCCAAGCAGCAGTCCAAAAATTTCAATTTCGCGAACATAATTTCTTCCAACAACCAACGGAAAACAGTGCCCTGCATTGGATAAAATCAGTTTTCTGGCAACAGTATCAAACAAACCGATCTGGCAGGTCATCATCTTATTCTTACGAAGAACACTATTAATTACATAGCAAAGATTTGCAAGAATAACATCAGGCTGAAAGCTTGAATTGGAGGGATGGAATAATATCGCTTTTGCCATTCCAACTACGAGAGCTGCGGGAATACCATGTCCGGTAACATCGCCAATAATGAATATAATGCGTCTTTCGTCAATTTTAAAATAATCGAAATAATCACCTCCCACCGTGGTGGATGGTTTGCACATTCCGGCGATAACCCAGGAATTCAGTTCCAGCGGCTTTTCTGGAAAGATAATTTCCTGCAAAGCCCTTGCAATTTCAAGATCCTGGAAACTTTCAAGCATCACATCAAATGCTTGAGCAAGCTCACCAAATTCATCTTTTCCCAGCTTGCCAATACGAAAAACAAAATTCCTTTCTTCAATAGCCCTGACTCCGTTCCCCAAATCATCAAGGGGTTTAATAAAAGCACGTATTGTAATCAACCACAATACAAAAGCAACTATTAACACTCCTGAAACAGAAAAACCAAATTGAACCCAGATATTTTTTATTTCATCCTTTATCTTTTTATCATTAGAGATTAACACAACATCATCAAATGTCAGGTTTTTCATTGGAATTTTGGAAATATAATAATTGCCAATTCCAGGGAGATAAAATGATTGATTCAGAGACGTTTCCCTGCATGGTTTTCTAATGATTCCCAAAAATTCGGTGTTCAATTTGAGGGCTGGAATATTTATCAACATTGGTTTGCGCTCCAGGGTCACAGAGATTCCATACCCCTTTTTGCTAAAGGAAGAATAAATATTCTCAAGATATTCATTTTCAAGAACAAGGGGACGCCAAGCCAGAAACGCAAGATATTTTATTCGTCCATCATCCTGTTTTAATGCCCTAAGAACTCCTATATTTTTTGACTTGAAAGACTGAAACACTTTTAGTTTTCCCAAGTGCTGCGACAGCATGGCAAAAATAAACTCACTGTCAAATCCATACATTTCTGCAGTAACATTTAGTAAATGTTCTTTAACTTCAGTGTTGTCAGTAACAGATTCACCATTAAAATCAGCAATTGCCCGCTTTATTGTATCACCAATAAGCTTAAGAACATTTTCAAAAATATTGTCTTTGGCATATCCCAGGAAAAAAATGCTTTTTCCGTTTTCACCAAAAATACCGACTTCACTCGTAGCGTATTTCGAATGAAAATCAGTCAATACTTTTTTCGCACTACTTTCAAGCTCTGACAAATTTTTTCCTTTTACATTTTCAAATTCTTTCTCCAAAGCTCTTTCCAACAACCCTAGTTTGCTAATAAAACCCTGATCAATAATTTCGAGCATTCTGTTTTGTTCGTCGAAGACTTCCTTTTCAAGAAATTTTTTCTTTTCTTCTAGTTGATCTTTAAAATTAATAAACATGCATATCAATAAAAAAGTGGTAATAACAAAAAGAATAAGCAATATTTTTCCACCGCTGGAAAGAGCAAGTTGCTGCGATGATATTGGATTAAATGGCAAATACCTTGTAATAAGAAAAAAACAAACTGCTGCTATTAACAAAAGTTGCTTCCGGTTAAGAATCAGAAGACTTAGTTTTGGAGTGAAATTTGCAGAAAAACATTGTATCCCGTTTAGAGAATGTCCTCTCGTTACAGCAAAATTTCCAATGAAACAGGATATCTGTTTTTCGTCATGCAAATACTCCCGAAATCTTTTATCATTTACAATTATTGATGGCCACGACTGCATCGTTTGACTTTTTTCGCTTCCCTTTTCCATGACTGCCCAGTAGCAGTTTGGCATCTCATATCTGCAAATCTTCAAAATAATTTGTGCTATGGAACTAAGCCATTTTTGGGATACTTTACAATGCATTAATGCAATTTTGTTATCTTCGAAAGCAGAAATGAACAAAAATTCATTATTTTCAACCACCCCGTTATTAAATAACATAGCAGATGAATCAGCCAGGAAATACTTGATAAAACTATCCGCAGTGTAGAAATTCTTCATCCATGGCTCAAGAAAAAGATTCATTCGATTAATATTTCGAAAGTTGCCTTTTTTCAATCTCTTCAAAGTCTTAAAAAATAATTTACCCTTTTCCGCGTCAATATTCCAATTGGAAAGATTTTTATCAATATCCCCCGATTGATTAAAAAAAGCCAGCGACAATTGAACAGAAAGGTCCATTTTGAGCTCATTAAGGTTCTTATTCAAATTATCCCTGGCAAAATCAGTAGGATACAAAGCGTTAATAAACATTTTTAATCGTGCTCTGAGAATATAAGGAATTTTTAATAATAGATTTGCGCCATTCCTGTACTTTGCGATTTCATTTTCAACATCTGTTTTAACTTCAAATGTGTTTTCTGAAAAATAGTTTGTATGAAAAAAAATTAGTCCTCCAAATATGACCATAATCGGCAACGCCCTCAAAGAAAGGTTTAGCACCTCACCCCAAGTCACATTCAAGGCATTTTTCAGTTTAATGGAAGAAACAAAAGATACAAGTACGAAAAAAATAAAGAGTCTGACATTTCTTGACTTAAGGATTTTCCGGTGTTTCACTAATTCATTATCAGGGAATTCCAAAAAGAATTTGCCATGAGGAGTATTAACAGCACTGACAAATGAACGACCTGGCGCAGCAATATAAGGTAAAACTCCTTCTCCAAACGAGGTAAAATAATTTCTATCCTCTTCAGACATTTTCGATGGTAATGTCTGGGTAAAAGTCAATTTGGGGTGGAGCTTCCGTAAATTCTCAATCGAAGTGATCTTCGATTGACGTTCAAAATTACTTAGCTGCGCAAAAATTGTGGATTGTTTATTTACCAAAATTTCATTTGCTGCAATCTGAAAATCAATATGGTTTATTTCTCTTATAAAGAGAAAAACGATAAGCCAGAACATCAGATTAATAATGATTCTCAAGTTCATTTTTCAATCTCTGATTTATTATCAGAATTTGCACCATTGATTTTACACGCAAGTATTGTTATGTCATCAGGCTGAGGAGAATCTTTAACAACGCTGATCAGCCAGTGTTGAATGTCCGATACTACTTGAACTGCTGATATCAAATTTTTTGAAATTCTGGAAAGAAAAGCATAAAAATTGGAATATCCTACGACCTCACCATTCACATCCGGGTATTCAATCAATCCATCAGTATAAAAAACAATTAAATCCCCCGGGCGAATGGGAAGCTCCAGTAAAGTTGTTTTTTTTAATACTCTTGCCCCAAGAGGATAGGATGGAAGAGATACTTCGATCGGATTTCCTCCTCTGACGATCAGAGGATATGATTGCCCAGCATTTGAAAAAAGAATTGTTTGTTTTGCAGAATCAAGCAAAGCCACAACCAATGTCATCATTTTCTTTCTTCTTAAAGTCTGCAAAAAAACGTTGTTAATTAACTGAATTATTTCTGCCGGATTTGCACCTGTATCAGGGTGTGTAATCAGTGCTTTTACCATTCCTACAACAAGCGCAGCCGATACGCCATGGCCCGAAACATCTCCAACAATAATAAGACATTTATCAGAATCTACAATTCTGTAATCAAAAAAATCCCCTCCCACCTGCATCGCAGAAGAACATGTGCCAAAGATTTGAATTCCACAAAAGTTCAATTCTGATGAAGGAAAAAAGCCATCCTGAAGAATTTTTGCAATCTCCAATTCGGTCATTCCATCCATCACCTTGTTAAATGCGGAAAACAAATTTCGCCAATCTGAGGAACCGGATACTGGCAATCTACATTGAAAATTTCGAATACGAAGTGCCTCAACACCCTTTCTCAAATTAGACACAGGCAAAAGAAATTCTCTTGAAAGAAATACCGCACACAATAGTGACAAAAGCACTGTAACAATTGAAACAGCAAAAACATTCTTCTTCATAACCTGAAGTTGCCGCTTGATCCAGTCATCAGAAGTCAGAGCCAGAAGAAAACGATTTTCCAGTTCTCCACATCGAAACCCCGACAGAAGAATGCTTTTCGCGCCATCTCTTCCACTTCCTACTTTTGATTTCCCTGAGGTTCGCAGCATACCGAGAAAATCGGATACTCCTAAAGGCCATTTTTTTTTATAAGGGAGGGAACGTTCCTGATCAATTCCAGATAAAACCCAAACCTTTGTGTTTGGTATTTTTCGCCACAAGTTCAAAAGATGTCTTTTAATATATATTTCTTCAAGAAATTCCTTTTCCCACACCATCAGCAGGAAGTGAGTGGGAGTTCCAAAACCATCTCTGAAAAAAGTTGAAAAGAAGACCATTTTAATGTTGGAAAAATCAAGAATTGAGATTTTGCCAATGTTCTGACTGATCATTGTTGAATACCAGTTAAAACCCTCCAAATTTGTCAAGGCAGTTCTTGTTATTTCAGCTGAAGATTTAGATTCAAATGAAGTGTTACCAGATTCATATTTCTTAATAATTTCCACAGCTACACTTCCAAAGTTTTCCAGATTTGAATCCTGAGAAGATAATCGCTGACTTCCTCGACAATGCATAACTTGTTTACCTGATCGATCAAAAACACGCACCTGATTGATTTTATATTTTCTTACCATCTTTGAGAGTTCTTCAAGTTGCAATGCAGGGTCAATAATTCTTTCAATCTTTCCGAGTTCTGTATTCAATACTTTGTCAGAACCGTTAAGAAAGACTTTAAAACCTTTGTCAAAGGTACTTAACTCCTCAATAACTTCAGAATACACCTGTTTCTCCAATATCTCCTTCCGATCAGAAATGAAGGTAAACATACTCAGAGAAATCATTAACAAAGGAACTCCAACCGCGAAACTGAAGATAAACAGCAACTTGATTCTAAGACTGAAGAAAAGGAAAAACAAATTCCGAAAAAAATATGCTGAAACAATTAATAATCCGGCAAGAAAATAATAGGTTCTATATACTATCATGCATAATTCATTTTTCTTCTTTTGAGCCTGTGAAATATCTAATTCGGCAAACAAGCACACTCTTGAGTTAATTGGCTTTGAATATAAAGCCACTTTTTCATCAGAAAATGAAAAGCGCATCTTCGAAATCGAACATTCAAGAAAAGGAAGAATATTTTCTCTGCTCATGAAGAAATTAAGTTCAGGAAATATTTTTTCTTCCCCCATATCATAAAAACCAACACGAAGATTCTTCCTGAAACGTTGATTTTCCCATTTAATCATTTTAAAAAGTGGCAATAATTCCCAGTTATCAGGGTGAGTCACATGACAGATAAACATTCCACGCTTGCAAGGTCGAGAAAAGTAAACATAGCGACGACGAATATTTTGCGACGCAAGAAACAAGCGCCCATGTATCTCCTGAAAATTTGGCATCAGTTTTCCAAAAAAGACACGGATAAACTGTCGTGATTTACTCAGCGAATTAGTTTTTCCCGAAAGAAATTCCTGGTAATCAAAAAAGAATTTCTTTAAAAGAAATCTTGGAGGTTTTGTGTCGCAAACTGATTCTATGACGTTTCCCTGATGATCGGTAAATGTAAATTCTAATAATCCGGGGAAATGCTTCTTCAATATTTTTGAAAGTTTCTGAAAATTAGAAAGAGCGTCATCCCCAGCAAAGCAGCGTTTTTCCATCTGTTGAAAAACTCTTTCGGCAAACCTCATAGGATCTGAATTTGCTTCAATCCTTGAAAGAGTCTTTTCAAAAGTATTTTCAATCTTTTTAATAAAAAGCTCTTCTTCAACAAATCGCCAATTTTCCAGTCTGGAATACGAAACAACCATTGGAACCAAAAACAATACCAACAGACAAAAAAAATCCATGGCTTTCTTAAGCAATTCGTTTGGAAAGTTCGCAATCATTAATTAACCATCATTGAAAGACAATTTCAAAATTCAAGTTTCCTGATTCAATCGAAATTCCCAGAAAAACAAGAACAGAGCCTGTTGTACAATTCCAAATTTACTTAAAATATATAATTTTAAAAAAGCCTGGGAAGAGCTTTTCAACATTTAATTCTAATCAAAAATATTCAATTTCGTTAACTATGCAACAGGCTCAACACTGATTTTTTGGTTTCATCAGCATTTTGCGAAATTCTTCCTCGTTACAATTGTAACGAGGAAGAATTATGAAAGATAGTTACAAATATAGTATTAAGAAATTGTCTCAACCAAAACCTCCCCCATGGAAACTGCGGGGAGAGGGAGCAAGAGGTAACATGACCCCTTTGTTAAGATTTGATGTATTTAGGGAATTAGCATAGATTTTTATTCAGCGCCCGGATTGAGCTTCTCAAGCTGCTCATTAACACGGTCAAGGTCAGCCATGTCCTGCTTGAAACTCTTAACTCTGTCATCAGTTGCACCATAGCGAAAACCTGTAAAACTGACAGAAGATTTTCCAAAGACATTTTCAAGATTAGTTACATGCTTCTCTTTGTCATCCACAAACACAATTTTGCTGACATTTTTTCCAATTTTCTTCAGGAATAAATCAAGAACTTTAGCTTTGTTATTCTTCTCGCCAACATAAAGAATTCCGTTGCTGAACTTTGCTGAATCATCTGATGTAAGCTCCAGTTCACTATCATAAATCGTCGAATCGCCAAGGTGGATTCCTGCAGAATCAAGATGCTTAACGGTAAAATCCATATCAGCAAATTTTCGGGCTGTAAGGCCCATTATCTTAATACCTTTCTGCTGAAAATTCTTAACCATCTCGGGAGTATCAGTTTCGACCGGTTCAACCATGATTTGTTTCTGGACTTCCACCCAGAGTTCAATACCTTTATCCAGCGCAACTTCATGCGACAGGTTAAAGACCTTCATGTATCTGTCAACAATATAAAACAACCATTGATCGCTTCCAAAATCAGTAATTGGACAGACAAGCGTATTATCAATGTCGAAAACAAGCAGTGTATCTTTATCTACGACCGGGATTATATCCTTCATCGTCTTGATTTCCTTAATTTCAGCGAAACAAACCGAAACTCCGGAACACAAAAATGCACTGAAAGCAATTCCCAAAAAACAGTTCAAACACTTTCTAACCATAATTTCCAAACACTCCTTTTTATTTTTTTTACTAACTTATTTCGCCCTTCTGAGAACTTCTTCGGGAATTTTTTTCAGAGGCAGGACGATATCTACTCCACCAGCTGCAATTGCTTCTTTCGGCATTCCGAAAACAACGCAGGAAGCTTCATCCTGTGCAACGTTGAAGGAACCGGAATCTTTCATTTCCTTCATTCCTCTAGAGCCATCATCTCCCATACCGGTGAGAATTACCCCGACAGCATTTTTTCCAGCATATCTCGCTGCAGATCTGAACAGAACATCTACAGACGGTCTGTGCCTGCAGACAAGCGGACCATCTTTAATTTCAACATAATACCTCGCGCCGCTTCTTTTCAGAAGCATGTGTTTATTCCCCGGAGCAATGATTGCCTGTCCCCGCACCACTGAATCGTTGTCTTCGCCTTCTTTAACAGACATTCTGCACAAAGAATCAAGTCTTTTCGCAAAAGATGCAGTAAAGTTCTCGGGCATGTGCTGAACAATGACAATTCCCGGCGCATCAACTGGCATGGCTTCAAGAAAATCTTTTAAAGCTTCTGTTCCACCGGTTGAAGCACCAACAACAATAACTCTCTCCGTTGTTTTCATCATCGCCTTTGTTGGTTTTTCTATAACAGAGTCTGCTGTCAATTTAGGTCGAGCCGTGGAAAGTGAAATTTTTTTGACTTTTACAGCAGAAGCCGCTTTAACTGCGTCACAAAGCCTGATTGCAGATTCTTCAAGGAATTGCTTAATTCCAAGTTTAGGCTTTGTAATAATTTCTACCGCACCGTATTCCAGTGACTTCAAAGCGGTTTCGCATCCATGCTCTGTAAGGCTTGAGCACATAACTACGGGTATCGGATGCTGGCTCATCAGTTTCTGAAGAAAAGTTATTCCATCCATTCTGGGCATCTCAACATCAAGCGTTATTACATCCGGAACATTTTCTTTCAGAAACTGCGCTGCAATAAACGGATCTGCAGCTGTTCCAGCGACTTCAATCATCGGATCGGCGGACAAAATATCAGACAAAGCCTGTCTGACGACAGCCGAGTCATCGATAATCAATACTCTGATTTTTTTCATAGTTTCATTCTCTTCATTTCATAATTTCATAGAAAATTTCCAGAAAATAAACTGACTAGCAAACTCGCTCAACTCGTTTTACAAAAACATCTCCGTTATGTGTATAAAAAATAATTTTTCTTCCATTTGAGCCTCTTACGTCGTTGTGAACTGGATAAATACCATATTCTTGGAGAGTACCAAAAGCAGCTTCCACATTCTGCCTTCCGACACTCAAGTTATCAAATCTATCGATTACTTCTTCAGGAAGTGTTACATCGCCACCTCCAAAAACCTTAACAGATATTTCCTTAATATTAATATTCTGTTTGCAAAAAAATTCGAACATGAATTTTATGGAACTGTCAACATATTTGAATCCAGTATTGCATCCGGGTTGGCAATAAGAAGGTCCCGGACCGTAAGGCAAAAGAGAGTGAGAAATCGCCGCAATTTTTGTAGGAAGATGAAACATCGTAACTCCAACACAGGAACCAAGAATTGTTGTAAAAATAGACGGTTTATCAATGAACCCGGCCTCACAAGGCTTGAGAAAATACTTTTTATACGGCAAATTCGGTGGTATCACGTTGTTTTTCTGTAAACAGTCGGAAAAACCTGAGTCAAGGGAAGATTTACACCGGTAAGTGTCTCTGAATGACCCAGAAAAAGATACCCGCCCGGAATCAACTGGTTGCAGAAACGCAATATGACCTGTTCCTGATCAGATTTACTGAAATAAATTATTACGTTTCTGCAGAAAATAATATCAACTTTCTCCCGAATCTGATAATCATGTGCCATAAAATTCAACCATGCAAACTTTACTTTCATTCTAATGTCAGGAGACATTCTGACAATCTTCTGTTCAGGATTACGGCTTTTCAGCATGTAATCTTTCTTCAAAGCCATTGGCACAGTAGAAGTTTTTGAAACATCGTAAATTCCCTTACGAGCCTTATCAAGAACAGTATTACAGATATCAGTGGCAAGAATTCTAAAATCAAAAGCCGGATTCTTTTTTTTATATTCGCTTAGAACCATTGCAAGCGTGTATGGCTCTTCACCAGTGGAACAACCCGCCGACCAGACGAAATATCTTCTGTTATCACCAAGTTCCCGGTCACTTTTCAACTCAGGTAAAACAGTTTTGGTCAGATATGTAAAATGGTCAGATTCCCTGAAAAACTCAGTTTTATTTGTAGTAATTGCATCAATCATGTGTGGAAGTTCGCTGATCTGACCATCAGGACTGAAAACGTATTCAGAATATGCAGAAAAAGAGTTTATCTTAAGCAACCGCATCCGCTTCTGAAGGCGCCCCTCAAGAAGGATCTTCTTGGTAATTGGCAATTGAATACCGGCTTCATGAAGAATAAATTCAGAAAACTTTCGGAAGTCTGCCTCAGACATACTTCCGAAAGTACCGGTATGAACTTCTGGATTATTTGTCATTGCCTGGAATCAACCCTGAAGAATGAGATAATAGTCTTCAACTGCTCAGCCTGTGAAGTCATTTCTTCAGAAGTAGATGCCAATTCTTCAGAAGCACCCGCGTTCTGCTGAATAACCTGATCTAGTTGCTGAATTGCTTTATTGATCTGCTCTGCACCTGTGTTCTGCTCTTTACATGCAGCGCTGATCTCCTGAATAAGCTCAGCGGTTTTCTGAATGTCAGGAACAATCATTGAAAGCATTTCGCCTGCTTTTCCAGCAATTTCAACACTTGAAACAGAAAGCTTTTTGATTTCGCCGGCAGCCAGTTGACTTCTTTCAGCCAGTTTTCTTACTTCTGAAGCAACAACAGCAAATCCCTTGCCGTGTTCTCCGGCTCTGGCAGCTTCTATCGCAGCATTGAGAGCAAGAAGATTCGTCTGTCTGGCGATTTCTTCGATTATTGCAATTTTGCTTGCGATTTCATTCATTGCAGCAACAGTTTCAGCAACTGCTTTGCCGCCTTTTTTTGCGTCTTCGGCTGCCTTGACTGCTATTTTTTCCGTTTGAGAAGCATTATCAGCATTCTGCTGGATATTAGAAGACATCTCTTCCATGGAAGATGACGCTTCCTCGGCCGCAGAAGCCTGTTCAGTTGCGCCCTGCGACAACGTCTGAGCACTCGAACTGGTTTCAATGCTTCCAGTTGCAACCTGCTCTGAAGCTGATTTCACATTAATAACCACTTCAGAAAGTTTTTTAACCATGGCATGCAATGCCCGCATCAATTCATCTTCCGGAGACCGTTCTTTGATGGTCACAGAAAGATTTCCCTTAGCGATTTCCTTTGCAGAATCAGTTATCACATCCATTGCATCAATAAGAACATTCAGATTATTTTTGATCTGGTTGAAGTCACCATAGTATGTGTCAGAAATTTTTTCCGGAACATCGCCCTTAGAAATGCGGTTAACATAGTCTGCTGCCACATTCAACGGCCCAATCACTGCATCAAGGGTCTTATTAACCCCATCGACAACCTTTCGGAAATCACCCTGATGTTTTGATGCATCAGCGCGTGTTGCAAGCTTACCTTCCACTGCGGCCATTACAAGTATTCCTGCATCATCAACAAGTGCATTTACAGCATCAATACACTGGTTCAGATTGTTTTTAATTTCATTGAAATCACCATTGTAGTTGTCAGTGATTTTCTTCGGAATATCACCTTTAGAGATGCGATCGACATAATCTGCAGCAACCTTTAATGGTCCAATTACGGCATCAAGAGTCTTATTAACCCCATTGACAACCTTTCGAAAATCGCCCTGATGTTTTGATGCATCAGCACGTGTTGCAAGTTTACCTTCTACTGCGGCCATTACAAGTATTCCTGCATCATCAACAAGTGCATTTACAGCATCAATACACTGGTTCAGATTGTTTTTAATTTCATTGAAGTCACCATTGTAGTTGTCAGTGATTTTCTTCGGAATATCGCCTTTTGAGATACGATCAACATACTCAGCTGCCACATTCAGAGGTCCAATTACTGAATCAAGAGTATTATTTACTCCCTCAACTACTTTTCTGAAATCACCCTGATGCTTCGAAGCATCTGCACGTGTATCCAACTTTCCTTCAATTGCAGCTTTAGAAAGCAGGGCGGCATCGCCAACGAGTGCATTCACTGCATCAACACATCGGTTAAGATTATTCTTTATTTCGTTGAAATCACCATTGTAGGTGTCAGTAATTTTGTTTGGAATATCACCCTTTGAAATACGATCAACGTATTCAGCAGCAACATTCAACGGCCCGATTACAGAATCAAGAGTTTTGTTTACACCATCAACTACTTTTCTGAAGTCACCCTGATGCTTCGATGCATCAGCACGTGTATCAAGTTTGCCATCTACTGCTGCCTTTACAAGTGTTCCTGCATCAGTTACAAGTGCATTTACTGCATCAATGCACTGATTCAGATTATTCTTAATCTCATTGAAATCGCCATTGTAGGTGTCAGTAATTTTCTTCGGAATATCACCCTTCGAAATGCGGTCAACGTATTCAGCAGCAACATTTAACGGCCCAATTACTGAATCAAGAGTATTATTTACGCCTTCAACAACTTTTCTGAAATCGCCCTGATGTTTCGATGCATCAGCACGTGTCTCAAGTTTGCCCTCTACTGCTGCCTTTACAAGTGTTCCAGCATCAGTTACGAGTGCGTTTACTGCATCAATACACTGGTTCAGATTGTTCTTAATCTCATTAAAATCGCCATTGTAGGTATCAATAATTTTCTTGGGAATATCGCCTTTTGAAATGCGATCTACGTATTCAGCAGCAACATTCAGCGGCCCAATGACTGCATCAAGGGTCTTATTTACGCCATCGACAACTTTTCTGAAATCACCCTGATGCTTCGATGCATCTGCACGAGTATCAAGTTTCCCCTGAATTGCAGCCGTTGAAAGGATTTCAGCATCATGGACAAGATTTTTGACCGCATTAACTGCATCATGAACTGACTGATAAATCTTTCTATATATCTGTGCAAGAGCCTGGGTTTCAGAATCTGCCGCAGCAACTTCCAGCGCAAAATTCATCTCACCCCGTCCAAGTTTTCCAAGGCCTTCTACCAGCTTACCAGTTTCCTTTTCCTGGAAACTCGCAATTTTCTGGGATTTTCTCATTTCAGTCTTCACAGCTGTCTGATCAGTAACTACTTCAAATGCACCAACAACTTTACCCTCTCTGTTTTTGAGAGGAACACCAATGTAAGAAATATCCAGATTCAAACCATTTGGATGAGCATCTGTTTCAGAAGATTCAACTTGTCTGGAACTCATTGCACGAGCACAGGCACATTTACCATTTGTACAATCTGAGGTTTTAAAATAATCACTGCACCTGGAACCTCTGATTTTTTCAAGAGATGCATTTCCGATTGACAAAGCAACCTTGTTCATGTATTTGACACTCATTTTATCATCAATAATCATAGCAGGAAGAGGAAGCGCATCAATCAGTCCTGAAAGGATATCCATTGTCTGATTCACCCCGAAAACGATCTTTCTGAAATCGCCCTGATGTTTTGAGACATCTGCACGCAAGTCCAGCCTGCCATTTTCAACTGATGAAACGAGCATTTCGGTATCAGAAATAAGTGAATTGACTGCATCTATGCACCCGTTAAGATTATTCTTGATTTCGTTAAAGTCACCCTTATATGAATCAGTAATTTTCTTGGGAATGTCGCCTTTGGAAATTCGGTCAACGTATTCTGCTGCCACATTCAGAGGCCCTACAACGGCATCAAGCAGCTTATTTATCCCCTCAACGATCGGGCGGAATTCAAAATTAATTTCGTTTGTGTCAGCTCGTATGTCAAGTTTACCATTCGTAGCTGAATCAATAAGATTTTTCGTGGCATTTTCAAGCCCTGAAATTATCGAATCAACATTTTTCACAAGAAAGTAGGATAGTCCTACTGCAAATAATATAGCAAAGAGAAGCTGTATCCACATTGTATTTGATGCATCAACAAGAGCGACAACACTTGCTTTCGAACTTTCAGAAGCTGCATCCATCCCCATTTTCACAGAATCATCTGAAGCTTTTTTTGCAGCCAGGTAATATGGAATTCGTTCTTTTGCATACCCGGCAACTTTTTCAGCCAGCTGAAGAAGTTCTTTCGAAAGAATTGAATAAACTTTGCCTGAACTTTCAACTTTTTCAAGCTGTTCAATATTTGCAGCTCTTCTAACTGTTCCTTTCAGGTATGCGATTTTTGAAGGAAATTCCTGATCAAACTCTTTTAATTTCGCAGTTAAATTCTCATAATTATCAGTAGTTTGAGCTTTCCAGTTAGCAAGGCGCAGCTCATTTGCAATGTCAATAATATTATTTATTGCATGAACCTTGGTGACACGCTCAAGAAGTGATTTTGCAGATACTGCCGGCATGGCATTGATTAGGGGTTGTCCAGAAGCTCCTTCTGCAGAAGTTGTTTCGTTAATTTCCTTTTCCAGAAGCTCTTTCATGTTCCCAAGAAAGGACAATGAATTCTTCAAGAAATCCGAAGCAGCTTCATCCTGCTTTTTCCTGACTTCCAGAAGGCTTTGAACAGACTCGTTTGTTTTATCGCAAAGTTTTTCATATTCACCAAATTTTTCCCTGAAAATATTAATATTGTCCTTGATCTTTTCAAGTGAAGAATACTTTTCAACATGGCTTTCAAACTCTTTTACAGATTGTTTTATCGCCTGTGTCTGATCTTTAACTTTGGAAAAAAAATTGGAATCCTTTGAATAACTAAATCCTCTCATTTCAAAAAGCAAGTTTGCATATTGCGCATTAAGCTGATTAGAAAAATTGACAACCGGAATATTTTCATCAGATACTGAAGTACAAAGAAGACCAACAGTTCTTGTAACAGAAATTCCCTTATAACCTAAACCAATTGAAATAGCTACAAGTAGAATAATAGTGAGAATGATTTTTTTTCCAAGTTTAAGACTTCCCATGTTATTCATCACCTTTCCATCAGTATTTTTACTGCCATCGTAAAAAAGATCCTTTTAATTCAATATCAATAAAAGGCAGCCAGATATTAAGTTCTGGCTGCCTTTTAATCACTTAGAACTTTTCGAATTCACCATCAGTTCTGTCAGCACCTTCGCCCATATCTATCGATATTCCACCGCTTTTTCCCTGAGTCGGGGCTTTTTTGGGTTTTGGAGCTTCATGCTTTGCTGCCGGTTTTGCTTTTTGAGCCATACCAGTATCATGATGTCTTACCGGAGGTCTTGGAGTAGAAGCAATCATAGCAGATGCTGTCTGGCTCGAATCAACTCTGAAGAATGAGATTACAGACTTCAACTGCTCTGCCTGAGAAGTCATTTCTTCTGATGTCGAAGCAAGTTCTTCTGATGCGCCGGCATTCTGCTGAATGACCTGGTCAAGCTGCTGAATTGCCTTATTGATCTGTTCGGCACCAGTGTTCTGTTCTTTACACGCAGCGCTTATTTCCTGAATAAGTTCGGCGGTTTTCTGAATGTCAGGAACAATCTTCGCAAGCATTTCGCCTGCTTTTCCTGCAATTTCAACACTTGATGCAGACAACTTTCTGATTTCACCAGCAGCTAACTGGCTTCTTTCAGCAAGTTTTCTTACTTCAGAAGCGACTACGGCAAATCCCTTGCCGTGTTCTCCGGCTCTGGCAGCTTCAATAGCAGCGTTAAGAGCAAGAAGATTGGTCTGTCTGGCTATTTCTTCAATGATAGCAATTTTGCTGGCAATTTCATTCATTGCAGCAACAGTTTCAGCAACTGCCTTGCCACCCTGTCTTGCATCTTCGGCTGCCTTAACAGCGATTTTTTCCGTCTGGGAAGCATTATCAGCATTCTGCTGAATATTTGAAGACATTTCTTCCATGGATGACGACGCTTCTTCTGCAGCAGAAGCCTGTTCGGTAGCGCCCTGAGATAATGTCTGAGCACTTGAACTGGTTTCAATACTTCCAGTTGCAACCTGTTCTGAAGCTGATTTCACGTTAATAACCACTTCGGAGAGCTTTTTAATCATTGCAGCTAATGCACGCATCAATTCATCTTCAGGAGATCTTTCTCTGATATCAACAGTAAGATTTCCCTTTGCAATATCCTTTGCGGCATCTGTGATAACATCCATTGCATCAATAAGAACATTCAGATTGTTTTTTATCTGATTAAAGTCACCGTAGTATGTATCAGAAATCTTTGCCGGAACATCGCCCTTGGAAATGCGGTCAACATATTCTGCTGCCACGTTCAACGGCCCTATTACCGCATCAAGGGTTTTATTAACGCCATCGACAACCTTACGGAAATCGCCCTGATGTTTCGATGCATCAGCACGAGTTGCAAGCTTACCTTCTACTGCTGCCTTAACAAGTGTTCCAGCATCATCAACAAGCGCATTCACTGCATCAATACACCTATTCAGATTGTTTTTGATTTCATTGAAGTCACCATTGTAGTTGTCGGTGATTTTCTTCGGAATATCGCCCTTTGAGATGCGATCGACGTAATCTGCTGCGACTTTTAACGGCCCAATTACTGCATCAAGAGTCTTATTAACACCATCGACAACCTTCCGGAAATCGCCCTGATGTTTCGATGCATCAGCACGAGTTGCAAGCTTACCTTCTACTGCTGCCTTAACAAGTGTTCCAGCATCATCAACAAGCGCATTTACTGCATCAATACACTGATTAAGATTATTCTTGATTTCGTTGAAGTCGCCATTGTAGTTGTCAGTGATTTTCTTCGGAATATCACCTTTTGAGATACGGTCAACATACTCTGCTGCAACATTTAACGGCCCAATTACTGAATCAAGAGTATTATTTACCCCTTCAACTACTTTTCGGAAATCGCCCTGGTGTTTCGATGCATCAGCACGTGTATCCAACTTACCTTCAATTGCAGCTTTGGAAAGAAATCCGGCATCAGTAACAAGTGCATTAACTGCATCAATACACTGATTAAGATTATTCTTGATTTCGTTGAAATCACCATTGTAGGTGTCAGTAATTTTCTTCGGAATATCACCCTTTGAAATGAGGTCTACATACTTAGCAGCCACATTCAACGGACCAATTACTGAGTCAAGAGTATTATTTACGCCTTCAACTACTTTTCTGAAATCGCCCTGATGTTTTGATGCATCAGCACGCGTTGCAAGCTTACCTTCTACTGCAGCCTTAGCAAGCAATCCGGCATCATTAACAAGTGCATTCACAGCATCAATACATCGGTTAAGGTTATTCTTGATTTCATTGAAATCGCCATTATAGGTGTCAGTAATTTTGTTTGGAATATCACCCTTTGAAATGAGGTCTACATACTTAGCAGCCACATTCAACGGACCAATTACTGAATCAAGAGTATTGTTTACACCTTCAACTACTTTTTTGAAATCGCCCTGATGTTTCGATGCATCAGCACGTGTTGCAAGTTTCCCCTCAATAGCAGCCTTGGAAAGTGTTGCAGCGTCAAAAACAAGTGCATTTACTGCATCAATACATTGGTTAAGGTTATTCTTGATTTCATTGAAATCACCATTGTATGTATCAGTAATTTTCTTCGGAATATCGCCTTTTGAAATGCGGTCAACGTATTCTGCTGCTACATTCAGCGGCCCGATTACTGAATCAAGAGTCTTGTTTACGCCTTCAACTACTTTTCTGAAATCGCCCTGATGCTTGGATGCATCGGCGCGTGTATCAAGCTTGCCCTCTAATGCGGCCTTAGATAATAATCCGGCGTCACTTACAAGTGCGTTTACAGCATCAATGCACTGATTCAGATTGTTTTTAATTTCATTGAAATCGCCATTGTATGTATCGGTAATTTTCTTCGGAATATCACCTTTTGAAATGCGGTCAACATATTCTGCTGCAACATTTAACGGCCCGATTACGGCATCAAGAGTCTTGTTTACACCATCAACTACTTTTCTGAAATCGCCCTGATGTTTGGAAGCATCGGCACGTGTATCAAGTTTTCCATCTACTGCAGCTTTTACCAGGATACCGGCATCATTTACAAGTGCGTTTACTGCATCAATACATCCGTTGAGATTGTTCTTAATCTCGTTGAAATCGCCTTTGTATGTATCGGTAATTTTCTTTGGAATGTCGCCTTTGGAAATACGGTCTACATACTCTGCTGCAACATTCAACGGCCCTATTACGGCATCAAGAACTTTGTTTACACCTTCAACTATTGGACGGAATTCGAAATTGATTTTATTGACATCGGCTCTGGTATCAAGCCTTCCGTCAAGTGCTGCATCAACAAGATTTTTAGTTTCATTCTGCATTGTTACGAGAATTTCATTGATGTTTGAACCCAGGAAGAAAGCTAATCCAAGGCCAAAGAGAACCGCAAAGACAAGTGCTATCCCAAGATTGCGAATTCCTGAAGCAAAAGCCTCTTCTCCTGATTTTGCAGATTCTGCCGCAGCTTTTTCATTGATTTCCAGTAATTCCTCCATCAACTTCTCTGATGCGTCGAATGCATCAGCAACTTCACCCATACTCAATGCTGCAAGCGATGCAAGAGCGGCATAATCCTTTTTTCTGTGAACTTCAAAAATAGACTCAGTTAAATTGTTATATTTCTTTTTCCAGTTTTCATATTCCGGAACAAATTTTTTCCAGACAACTTCCTCTTCTTTGGTTTGTGGCAAAGGTTCGTAAATCTTCCAGCCTTTTTCTGCACTAGCCATTATAGCACTAATTCTGTTCTGCTGATCTTTTACTACTGAAGGATCAAGATTATCCTGCAAAAGAGTTCTTTCTGCTGCCTTTGCAGCTGTCTTAGCTTCAAAAATCAAATTCAAACCGTCCAGACTTGGCATTCTAACTTTGGCTATTTCATCAAGCTCATGCCCAAGTTGGTTCAAGCCGCGATATCCAAACCAGCCAACCAACAATGCAATGACTACAAGCACCGCCATACCACTGTAAATTTTCCCGGCTAACTTCATTAACATTCCTCCATCTATATTTTTCTAACCCCAAAAAAATCGTTTCCGCTCAATGCTTCGCCTGACCTTCATCACCAAGATCAAGATTTATGCTTTCCTGCTGGGCACCCTGTACGGCAGCGATTTCAGATGCAGAAAAGACCCTGTCAATGTCAAGAATCATGATAAAAGCCTCATCTCTCTTGCCCATTCCTTTGAGAAATTCAACTTTGAGTCGATTCCCAATTTTGGGAGGCGGCTCAATCTGGTTTGGTTCAAGTTCGATAACTTCCTGAACTGAATCTGCGAGTGCTCCGATTATCAAAGTTTCGGTCTCAAGAGCAACTTCAACAACAACGATGCATGTGTTCACCGATTTTTCGGTCTTATTCATTCCGAATTTCAGTCGCATGTCAACCACCGGAACAACACTACCGCGAAGATTGATAACACCTCTCATAAACTCCGGCGTCTGCGGAACTTTCGTAACGGTCGTAAAATCAAGAATTTCACGAACCTGAGCTACGTCAACTCCGAATATTTCATCGCCAAGTTTGAACGTCAGATACTGAGTTGTTTTTGTAATTGATGAAACGCTCATTTTCTCTCCTTTGTTCGAATCGATAATCCAATGTAAGCCTGCATTCTCGATAACCCCTGCATCACACCTCCTGTGAAATTCTTTTCAATCTGTAACATAACACAAGATTCCAGACAGCTCACCAGATGAGTTTTTTAAAGGAACTGCACCAAATCGTACAGAAATAACTTTTCCCTGAACAAGCAAATCAGTTTTAACACACGCTGGATTTTTTCTTTGAAATACTTTTTTCACCGGACAGTCATCACTGTTTGAAGCCTCTGAAGGCTTGATCAGCGAATTATACTTTTTTCCTGAAACTCCCCCCCTGGTTGTTCCAAAGAAAGTACTGAACACTTTATTAGAATATACAAAACATAAATTATTATCAAGTACAAAAATCGGGAAAGAAAACATATCAGGAAATTTTTCCATAAATTCTTTCATCTGCATGATTTTATCAGCCATTCCAAGGAATCTTCCGTCCAGATTTTTACTGGAAAAATCACTCTCTGCGAATTTTCCTTCAAGGCATAATTCTGAAAGTTCTGTAAGGCTTTTTTCCAGAGTAATCAGGTTCGAATCTGCTGAGAGCAGTTTATTACCTATTTGTGATATTTCGCCATTCTGATCTTTAAGTGAAGAAGATTCAAAATTTCCCGATATAAGCGAATTTATCTGGCCAGACAATCCATGCAGAATTTTTCCATAAGCAGAAAAATTCTTATTCAGAACTGCCGCATGAGGTAAAAAATCTGGATAAACATTATCATTGGACACATTGAGAGAGATTTTGCCTTTCTGAATATTAGATTCAGCCTCTTCAATAAATAATCTTAAGCTGTTTACGGAAAATTTGTGCACGAAGAACACAATAATCAGCATCAGAGAAATAATCAAAATCAATATCCATGAGTAGGAATAATCTGCAGATGATAGTTCAGATATTTTTACTGAACTTTTCTGAATGAATTTCTGTTGAAGGTCACCGATATTATTGGCTGCTTTTGCAAATTCCTCATTAATTTCCTGAATTTTTTCAAGCAAGTCAGTATTTTTATTCTTGACATTTTTTTCGAAATCGGATATGCGCAAATAGTACGATTCGTTCAGGGCACATTTTACTTCAACGGCATTTTCAAAAGCAGCGCAGGATTCTTTTTCACGCTTGTAATCTTCATTCAGCCTGATTTTTTCTGAGGCATATACTTCAAGGGAAGAAATTTCTGAAAAATGTTTTTCAACTAATTTATTCAAACTTTCAAAAGCATAAACATCAAGTTTTGATTCACTTAATAAGTCTCTGCATTGTTTAAGGGCATCTTTAAGTTTTTCTGAACACGAGCGCAGTTCAGACATATCAGATTTCAATTGTTCCTGATTTTCCGGAAGATTTATAAGAAAAGAGCTTTCAGCAGCAGCAAGTTCAGAAAAAGCAGCATGAGAACTATTGATTCTTTTTCCAGCTTCAGGAAAAACAGACTCTGCATTCCTGCTGACTTCCAGAAAAGCAGTTTTGAATTCATCTTTATTTTGATTAATAAGATATGCAGCAGTAAAAAGCAGAACAAAGCTTAAAATCAGTAACCAACGAACTTTCATGAATATCTTTCTCCTTCATGATTATTTTTATGAATTTCACTGTTTCTAACGTTTGCAAGAGTATCCAGAAGATGTTTCCTGATCTCAGATTCATCAGCTTCATAGGGTTTATCATGTCCGGAAAAGATTCTGGCAATAGGAAAATCTACAATTCTGCAGAGAACATCTACATAGCTCTGAAGATACGTTCCGCCAGGAGTTCTGATAAAAAGTTGTACATCTCCTGAAAATAAAGTTTTTTCAGATTGCGAGTAAAAACATATTGAATCCTGCGAATGCCCTGGGAAATGAATGACTTCAAAAAAAGAATCACCCATTCGAATAGTTTCACCACCTTTAAGGTGGCGGTCAGCACCTTCAAAAGTAGAGTATGCAAGCACTTCAGGTTTATATTTATCCCTGATTTTCTTAATTCCGCCTGCATGATCAAAGTGACAATGGGTTAGAACAACTTGTTGAACAGGTTTTTTGCCAACCCCTGTATTTATTTCAGGCAATTGATCAAGAAACCAGGCATCAGTTCCAGTGTCAACAAGTGTGTTAACATCATCAATTGTGTTCCAGGAACCAAGTACAAGATAAGCATTACATGAATAAACATTTGGATTTGAAGTGAAAGTGATTACTTTCAATTCTCAGCTTCTCTTCTTATAGAGCTGCGCATCAGTAACAACTTTTTCGAAACAGCTTTCAAGTTCTGATGGAAGAGGCTGTGTCTGTTCCATGACCAGATAGCCACCGGAACACAGCGAATCATGGAACATCCTGATCACATTCACTCTTTCCTGATGCGTAAAATGCAAAAGAACGTTCTTGCAGATCACAAGCGCATACTCTGAGCCAACTGGTTTCAGTGAAAGAAGATCATGTTTATAAAAATTAATGCGATTTCTGAGCGGATCAATGATTTTATGAAAACCATCGGCATCTGCAGGCTGAAAATATTTTTCAAAAATATCTCTGGGAATTCTCGCCAACTCATCTGAAGAATAGATTCCATTCATGACTATTTTTCCAAAAGTGTCGTTTTCATCAAGATCTGAGGCATCTATTTTCAGACCTTTGAATGCAAAATATCCCATTTTTTCTGCAAACGCAATCGCGATTGTATACAGTTCAGGTCCCATTGCACAACCTGCGTCCCAGATTCGTACAACACTTCTTCCGGAAACAAATGGAACAACATAACTCACCATGAGTTCAATAGTATGAATATCTCGGAAAAAAAATGTAAATGCCATATCAGATATCCGCCTCTGTTAATTCAATTATTTTCTGAACATCAAGAATGAGCGCAACAGAGCCGTCACCAAGTATAGTTGCTCCGGAAAGTGTTTCTACATTTTTGTAGTATTTTCCAAGTGATTTGATTACCGTCTGATGCTCACCGATAACCTGATCAACCACCAGACCGATTTTGCGGTTATTCAACAGTGCAATAACAGTCTGTTCTATTTCAGGAGGCTCACCTTCAATTTCAAACATATCACGCAGTACAATATACGGAATCATTTCACCACGTACAATAGTGACATTTTTCCCATGAGCTTTTTCAATATCAGCTGCAGTGCGTTCAACACATTCATAAACGTATGAAAGTGGGACGATAAAATACCTGTCATTGATTTTAGCAAGCAAACCATCTATGATTGCCAGTGTCAGGGGTAATCTGATGAAACATATATTGCCTTTATTAGGCTCATTGATAATTTCAAGACTTCCGCGCAGATCTTCTACAGCTCTTTTGACCGATGCAAAAACCGGAGCGGTTGCATCGTTGAAATTTTTTCCATTACCATCGTCTTTTATCTGAATAATTACATGGGCACCGCTGTGTTCAGCAAGCAGAGTGATTCTACCCGTTTCAGACTTTCCTGAGTTTTTTCTGTCTGCAGGAGTTTCAATTCCGTGTTCAACAGCTACTTTTATCAAAGCAACCAGCGGTTCAGCAAGTTTTTCAATAACTGTTTTATCCAGCTCTGTATCGGCACCTTCAGTATAAAGCTCTGCTTCTTTTTTGAAGTCAAGGGAAAGATCTCTGACGAGCCTTTTGAATTTTGAAAAAGTTGCTCCGATTGAGACCATTCGAATATTTAAAGCACTGTCTCTCAGATCAGCAGTGAGTCTCTCAACAATCTCCGCAATGGAAGACAATTCGGAAACACCTCTCCTGGCAGCTGTCTGTGTGAGCCTTGCCTGAACAGTTACAAGTTCTCCGATCAGATTAACAAGTTGATCCAGTCTGTCTGAGGCAACCCTTATACTCTGATGAGAGGCAGTAGAATTTTTTTTTTTTTAAGTTCGTTCAACTGCTTCTGCTCAAGCAGTGCAGCCTGAACGCTTGCAGAATCGGCAATACCCGCTTCAACCAGAACTTCACCAATTTTTTTTCTTTCGCTCAGGACTTTATCTAGCTGATCTTTTTGAAGATCGCCGCGCTCAACAAGAATCTGACCCAGTTTTTTATATTCCACATGCTGTGGAACTCCATCGTCAACCAGGTTGATTATCAGCTCTGAATCTGATTCCACAAAAATGAATACATCTTTTATTGTGCTTAAATGATGTTTAGTCTTCAAGATAATATCCCAGCGCAGATAAGACAATTCAGGATCAATATCTTCAAGAAGCGGAATACCAGAAACAGTGGCAAAGGTTTTGACAGAGCCAAGGGATTCAAGCTCTTTAAACAATAATACCGGATTTATACCTCTTCGAAATATTTCAGGGTAAGGCTTAAAAAAAATACGGTAGGAAATTTCAGCAGAAGGAGAATCTGATGACGATTCAGGAGCAGATGCGGGCACTTCCTCTTTATGCGATTCGCCAGCATTATCCTGATTCTTTCCTCCGACAATGAGATGCAAAGATGCTACAACAGAGGCTTTCGATTTTTCATCGACTTTTTCGCCTCCAAATTCTGCAGTAATCATTGATCTGATAACATCTCTGGCAGTCAGAGATAAATCGATCAAATCACGGGAAACAGAACCTTTCCCCTTTCTTATCTGATCGTATACAGCCTCAAGTTCATGTGTAAATGATGCCACATCATCGAAGCCAAACATTGCACTGGAACCTTTTATTGTGTGCATTGTCCTGAACAGCCTTGCTAAAAGCTCAGGGTCGCTGTGTGATTCTTCCAGTGCTATAAGGGTATCTTCCAGACTTCCAAGAAGCTCATTTGCTTCTTCTCTGAAAGCTTTTCTGTATTCTTCTAACATCCAAGTACCTTTTTTACAACTGATATGAGCTGTTCAGGTTTGAAGGGCTTTACAATCCAGCCTGTGGCACCAGCAGCTTTGCCCTGCATTTTCCGCTCCTGCTGTGATTCAGTAGTCAGCATAACGATTGGAATAAATTTTCCTTTCGCTGAACCTCGGGTTTTTTTTATAAATTCGATTCCATCAAGCTTTGGCATGTTTAAATCAGTGATAATCATATCAAAATTATCACCTTCAAGCTTTGTAAAAGCATCTTCACCATCGACAGCATCAATAGTGTCATAACCACCGAGTTTCAGAGTATAGCTCAACATCTGTCTCATGCTGGACGAATCATCGACTACAAGAATTTTTTTCTTATCCATTTTTGTGTTCCATAGCCCAAAAGCAGCTTTCATCACCTTCTCGTGAGCATCCCTGCTCTCTTTCAAAGCCAGATAATCTTACCAGCTCAACAAAACCTGCCGGAAGATTCTGGTCTAATTTCAACTTTTTTCTATTTTTCAGGGCAGATTTGTGAAATGCGCACAGTAATTGAAAAAACGAAATGTCCAAAGTCGTAATTTTTTCTGGACAAATCGTAATATTGTCAGACTTCTCCAGGGTTTCAAGAAAAATGTCTTTCACCTTGGAAGCACATGCAACAGAAGCATCGCCAGACAACTCAAGCCTTACAGCTCCCTTGTCAGCCCCATCTTCGGTCTGCACTAAAGTGTATTCCACATTATCCTCCGATTATTCAATTCTTAAGAATTATTCTGCGGAGCTGGAACTCCTGAATTTCCTTCATCAATCAGACCAAGGTTTCTCAACTGCTGAACAAGCTTGCCTTTTTCAATTGGCTTTACAAGATAACCCTCACACTGACCTTTGAAAGCAGTCATAATGCTTTGAAAGTCATCAAGGGCGGTAGTCATTATAATTTTTACACCTTCAAGTCCTTTAATTCCCTTTTCTTCTTCGTATTTTCTGATCTCTTTCAATACGGTCTGACCATCCATTTCGGGCATCATAATGTCGAGGCAAATCAATTCATAAGGCTTCCCGGAATCAAAAGCCAGCTGAAATGCCTTAAGTCCTTCAAGTCCATTTGCTGCAACATCACACACCCCATAAGGTCGGAGATACTCGCTGAAAACACATCTACTGACGAAATCATCTTCTACTACCAGTATCCTCATTTTTATATCCCTCGCTGATTTTTTTACACTACCGGAGAAGTTTATCATTGTTATAACAAGTTTTCAAGATAATTATCATACACATAATTATTACACCATGAACTAATTATTTAGTTTGAGAATTTAAACAAGAGCATTGCGTATAGCTGCTGCAAAATTATTCAAGCTGAATGGTTTCTGAATAAATGGTGCCCTGACTCCGATATCATAATTGTCAAGGGCCGCTTTATCTGAATAACCTGATGTATACAAGACCTTCAATTTCGGAATAATTTCTCTCAGCTTCTTTACCAGAGTAACTCCATTCATGCCCGGCATGATCATGTCGGTAATTACGAGGTCAGGAATGAAACGCCCCTCATTCACAGCAAGGTAAGCTTCTTCACCATTAGCTGCAATTTGAGTCTTGTATCCAAGGCCCTTTACCATCTTTCCGAAAATTTCACGAAGTCCAGTGTCATCTTCTACCAGCAGTATAAATTCAACTTTATCACTAGGAGAGGTATTCTTTTGCCTCTTCTCTTCAATATGATTTTCTACACACGGAAAATAAATTTTAAATGTTGTACCTTTCCCAGGTTCACTTTCTACCCAGATTCTTCCGCCAGCCTGCTTTACAATACCGTAAACAGTCGGCAAACCCAATCCAGCAGCTGTTTCAGGATTTTTTGTTGTAAAAAAAGGTTCAAAAATTCTGTTTTTTGTCTGCTCATCCATTCCGCTGCCAGTATCGGAAATTTGCAACATTACATGACTGCCGGGAAGTGCATCCGGATGATTTTTAATATATTCCTCGTCAATCATTACATTAAAGGTCTTGATTATTAGTTTTCCACCATTCGGCATTGAATCTCGTGAGTTAACTGAGAGATTGAAAATTATCTGTTCAATATGCCCTGGATCAGCCTTGATTTTTCCTGGATTTTCCTGGAGTGAAATCTGAATATCAATATCTTCAGCAATCAGCCTTCTGAGAATCTTTTCGAGATTAGTCACAACAGTGTTTAAATCAACTATTTCCAGATTAATAGTCTGCTTGCGGCTGAAAGCAAGTAATTGTCTTGCAACCTCTGCAGCGCGATCAGCACACGCCTTAATCTTGTTAAGACTGTCAACGCATGGGTCATCCTGGCGAAGATCTTTCAGCATCATATCACAATGACCCGATTGTATCGCAAGAATATTGTTGAAATCGTGAGCAATTCCAGTCGCAAGATGTCCCATTATCTCAAGTTTCTGAGATTGCCTGAGCTGGTTCTCGGTCTGGATTAGTTCAGCCGAAGATTTGTCCCGTTCGCACTCTGTTTCAATATTGTACAAAGCGAAAGCAATATCATCAGCGACTTCTTTCAGAAGAACCCTCTCTTCCAGATCATCTACCACATCAGACTGAAGGCAGGTCTTCATGTATCCAAACATTCTTTCGCTATGCATCAGAGGAATAACAAGCACATCCTTGTCACAAACAGTTTTTGATAAAACTGGACAATCTTTGCATGAATGTTTTCGGCTCTTCCGAAGAATAACATCCTGATTCGTCAAGGCTTGAATAAAACATTCCGGCAACTCTTCCCGTTTAAACATTTCGAGGAGAGCCGAATGTTCTTCGCACCCGCCTGTCCCTGCGCCTGAGTGAGAAAGAACTTTTTTTCCTGTACGGTCAGTCAGACAAAGGAAAACAGAATGAAACCCTCTCGCATCAACGAGAATCTGGCATATTTTCTTAATAAGCGTGTCTCTGTCGCGTTCGCAGTTTGTAAGCTTACTGACGCTTCTTAAGGCAAACAAAAGGGAATTAAGGGAATCCAGTCGCATTTCGAGGTGTTTCTTTTCCAGAAAAGCTGCTACGTTATCAGCAATGCGTCTAAGCAAGGCAATCAATTCCAGAGTAAAACGGCCTTTCTTTCTGTCATTAAACTGAAACAGCCCAAAGGTCTCTTTACCTGAACGCAGAGGAATAATCGCCAATGATTCATAGCCGGAATGAATGCATCGGTAGCGCGGAGCATTTATTGGTTCAATGTCGGAATGAGAAACCAGCAATTCTGAAATAGCATTACTCCAGAAATTGCCATCAGGAGTGAAGAAGTTTTTTGAAGAATCGATTTTCCCCGAAAGAAGTTTCCCGCAAAGACAATCCATTAACGGATTACCATTGGCATCGACTGCTAAAGTTCCATCTTCAGTGTATGAACAAAGGTGATTTTCAGACTTGACAAATTCATCTGAAAACCCAGAAACTACAAAATACGGGAAATCATTTCCTTCCCTGATGCGTATTCCAACTGCCTCGCAATTAGACCACTGCTTCAGACGAACCAGTAATGCTCTGAGTAGAAATCCCCAGCTCTGTACATCAGAATTGTTTATCAATTCAAGAACCTTAAACATGACTTCATTTTCCCATAAGACACGTTTACGATCTGAGGTTTCGATTGACATGATAAAAATACCACTTGGAACTGGCTTTATAGTAAATTCAAACCAACTTTTCGAACCACTAGGATATTCGAACAGATTCTCGACACGAAGGGAAATTTTTTTTTCCTGACAATCCTTTATCGCAGAGAAAAGAGAGGTATTCTCAATGCCCGGATAAACTTCAGTCAATTTTTTTCCGATAAGATCTTCTTTTCTGCGGCGTATCTGATGGGTAAAAGAGTGATTTACATACAGATATTTAAAGTCTGAGGTGATAAGCTGACATCCTTCAGCAATATTATCAAGTATGTATTCAGAATAAGTTTCAGCAGACAAATCAACTACGTCAGAACCAGTGGAATTAATCATCAGAGAGAAATCTCCTGGGAGTATGACTTAGCGATATATAATCCAAATTGATAATTACTTTGTTGAAATATAACCCGACATTCTCACTTTATGCAACATTAAATCACTGGAATTTTTTCAATATATTTGTTATATTTCTCCAGATAATCTTTCTGATGGAGGGCAGATGTGTTAGAAGAAAATTCACCATTGAAAAAAATCAAAGACAGTCTTATCGAACTTTCGAAAAAATTACAGAATATTGATTACAAAGTACCATCTCTATGGGCTCCCGTGGGAAAAAAGCCCGAGAACCCGTCGAAAATAGTTAAAGTGAATCCGGTAAATTTCTTCATTGAACATATTGAAGCAATAGAAAAAAATGCATTGAAAAATATTCAGCCTTTAAAAAGCCTGAATCAACAGTTAAAATCTGAAATTGCCGGGAAGGGCGGAAACTGGGTTACTGAAGGCGGAATATTCAATCTGTTCGTCCGTCTGGCAACAGCCTTTGATCATAATTCCGATGGAAAAACCGGTCAGGGTGATAATGATGATCCAACACTGAATTCCGATGGAATAAGGGAAACAGGGACATTTCTCAAGTCTATTGCTCTTCTTGGCCATATAAGCAGTTTTGGAGTTAAAACTATCCACCTTCTTCCGGTAACAGCAATTGGTCATGATGGGAACAAAGGAGTTCTCGGCTCTCCTTATGCGATAAGAAATCCTTATAAAATCGAAAACACCCTTGCTGATCCGCTTGTTCAATCTGATGTTGAAGAACAATTCAGAGCTTTTATAGAAGCCGCACATATGCTGGGCATAAGGGTAATCTGCGAATTCGTTTTCAGAACTGCAAGTAAAGACGCAGACTGGATTCTTGAGCATCCGGAATGGTTTTACTGGATAGATTCAAACATTTCCGACCGAAACCCGGACGAAAAAGATATTCAAAAACTCTGCAAACAATATGGAAACCCGATTTTCGCAGATGAAGTCCTTAAAATCATCAATCAGAAAGTCTCTGGAAATGATTTTTCAAATCTTCCAGCGCCGCCCGCGGAATATATTAATTTTTTCAAAAATCCGCCTTCGTCTGATAACGTGCGTCTTTCAAATAGTGGAAAAATAACAGGAAAATCCTACGATGACAAACTGAATAAACTCGTAGAAACAAGAATTCCGGGAGCATTTGCAGACTGGCCGCCCGACGACACCCAGCCGCCCTGGGGCGATGTTACTTATCTGCGAATGTACAGAGATGAGAACGGAAAAGATCCGGAATTCAACTATATTGCATATAACACAATAAGAATGTATGATAACAGGCTTGCCCAGTCACATCTTGAGAATATTCCGCTCTGGGAAAAAATTATCGGTTTAGTACCATATTATCAGGAAAAGTATGGAATAGACGGCGTCATGGTCGATATGGGTCACGCGGTTCCGGTAAATTTAATGAGAAAGATCGTTGACACTGCAAGGCAGAAAGATCCTGAATTCGCATTTTTGTCTGAAAACTTTTCAATTGAGGAAAGCAGCATTAAAGCCGGGTATAATGCCGTAGTTGGTTATGCCTGGTGGGTTGAGTACAAAAGAGAAGGCATGAGAGATCTTCTTCAGCACGTTGGTGTTCGGGGAATTCCTCTTCCCTTTTTCGGAGCAGTAGAAAATCATAATACTCCACGTGCGGCTGCAAGAAACGGCGGAGAGAAATATGCCATGTATTCTTTCCTGACCAACACTTTCCTCCCAGGTTCCGTTCCATTCATACACTCAGGCTTTGAACTCGGCGAAACAGCTCCAATAAACACCGGCCTTGATTTCAAACCAGAGGATATCGAAAAATTGAAAAACTGTCCGCTCTCATTGTTTGATATTGCTTCCCTTAACTGGACCGGTAATTCAAGAATGCTTGCATTTACACAACTGGTAATGAAAAAGCGAAATGAACACGCCAGATTGCTCAGCAAACTTGATACAAGCACATTTTATCTCTTCGAAACCGGAAATGAAGATGTATTCGCATTTCTGAGACATGGAAACGGAAAAAAGATTCTGGTGATTTTTAACAGAGACATTTCGTCTCCTCAGAAAGCAACGGTTGATCTTGGAAAATTTGCTGAAAATTCGGGCGCCAGGCTTGATAACATTCTGAAGGAATTTTCTGGATTGACCGAAATTAAACTGCACGAAGGAAAAATAGACACCGTTCTTCCAGAGGCCTCATGCCACCTCTTTGAGTGGTAGAAAACGAAAAAAAACCAGGAAAAGAAAAGACAAGAAAAGAAAAGAAAAGATTTTTTTGTCCGCAGATTACACGGATTACGCAGATTTTCAAGATTTTAGGTTGGATTTTCGAGATTTGAGATTGAGTTTCGAGATTTGAGATTGAGTTTCGAGTTGGATTTTCTCTGATTTTCTCTGCGCCTCTGCGTCTCTGCGTGAGATCACTCTTTTTTTCAGGCTGACAAAAAATATAATAATATTCTATTTAAAAAAGTCACTCTTTTGACGATAGCATTTTCGCTTCAAAGGAGAAATATCAGTATGATAAAAAAAGTATCTATTTTTCTGCTCCTGGCTTCTGTTGCAGGAATAAGTTTGTGGAATTCAGTTGTCAATGCTCAACAGATAAAGGATATTTCAGAAGAACACTGGGCGAAGCCTTCTATTGAGTATCTTATGAAAAACAACATCATCAAACTTGAACCTGATGGTTCATACAACGGAGATAAGTTCATTAATCGCTATGAAGTTGCGGTTATTCTGGCAAGAATACTCAATGAAAGTCAAAATAAAAAGAATGATTCTATTTCCAGCAAAGATCTTGATACTGTAAAAACCTTTCTGAAGGATTTATCTGATGAAATACTTGATGTAAAAAAATCTCTGAAGGAAGTCAGGGAAAAAATCGGACTTGACGAACAAAAGAAAATCGTCTGTAAACCAGCTGAAAATTGATTAGCAATAGTATTTCTTAATATATGGTTTGACACGAAAGGGACTTGGGGTTAAAAAAAGAGCGGAAAACCGCTCTTTTTTCATTTCCCATCATTTTCTCATGAATAATTTCTCTTTTCAGAATAATAGAAAAATAGTATTATACCTATTCTGCATTATTCGTTCATCCAGTTTTCTGCAGGGACTTTATTTATGTAGGGGCTTGATTTATCAAGCCCGAGCTGATGAGAATTATTTGGTATTGTATTATTTACAGTGAATTCAATTTATTGAAGGAATCAGTATATGTTTTCTGGGAAAAAGTTTTTTTTTCTGTTTACCTTTTTATTTTGCATCGGTATCACTTCTTCATGGCTGATTTCTGATCAGCAGAAGGTAATTGAACAGATAAATTCAGCTTCGACAAAAAATATATCCATGGTTAAGCTTCAGAATGGTCCGGCGTGGGTAAAAGTGACTTTAAAACCGGCATCAGAAGACAAAAAGCTTATCTGCGGAAACCAGCCTTGCTTATGGAAAAAATCTGAAGGCATTAAAACTGTTATTGAAGATTTACGCAGAGGCGGCAAATGGATTCAGAGAGCCACGAAGAAAAAATTTGAAGAAGAACCGCAGTCTGTTCCATTCATTATGGAAGACGAAACAGGTTCAATACTGATGAATGACTGGCTGGGTATCGAAATTGGACAGGATCTGATGAAATTACGATTTGAAAATCCTTCTGCAAAAGCACCTGGAGAAACTGAAGATTCTGACAAAGCAGAATACAGAAAAGATTCGTATTTGCCTGAAAACTCCGAAGCATGGGCACTGGGAGGCTTTGAAAATGGAAAACCCACTGGATACATCAATGGAGTATTTTATCTTACCAGCCTTGGCCCAGAGAGATTTTCCACAAATCAGAAAGAAGGAATCAAAAGTCTTTATTTTCTATCAATCTCAAGCAAATTTCTTGCAGGACTTTTGCTCGCAATATTCGTTTATAAAAAATATTCAAATCGAAATAATGCGACAATAGATCCCTAGTACACAAAAATTTTGTAAACTTATTTTTTACCTCTTGAAAATTAATGCTAAAGAGTATAATCTTCACAAGTCAAAAAAATAATATAGTTTTTTACAGGTACACTGGAGGCACACTGAAATGTTGGATATAAAATGGATCAAAAGTAATCCCGATTTACTGAAAAAAGGGCTTATCTCCCGCGGCGAACTTGACTGGAGCAGTGAAAAAGTAACAACTGCATTGTCTGAAGCAAAACTGGAAGCAAAAAAGACCAAAGAGTCGCTTAAATTCCTCAATGAACACAGCAATATTGTGGATATTGATAAAATTAAAAAACTGGAAGAACTTGATTCAGAAAAAAGACAGTACCTTTTTGAAGTTGAAAACCTTAAATCCAATAGAAATAAAGTTTCTCAACAGGTAGCAGCACGAAAAGCAGCTAAACAACCAGCTGACGACCTTCTCAGTGGTATGAAACAAGTATCTGACGACATCAAAGCACTTGATGAAAAAGTCAGTTGCGTTGATCTGAAATTGGAAGAACTGCTTTTAACTGTTCCAAATGTTCCTCATTGCAGCGTTCCCATTGGAGCAGGTGATGAAGACAATCCGGAAGCACGACGCTTTGGAACCCCGAAAAGCTTTTCATTTAATCCGCTTGATCACGTAGATCTTGGAGTTAATCTCAAGATTCTTGACCTTGAAAGAGCAGTAAAGATTTCCGGAGCAAGATTCTCTGTTTTGAAAGGCTCAGGCGCAGCACTTGAACGTGCGATTACTTCGTTCATGCTTGACCATCACACACAGGTGAATGGTTATAAAGAAATCTATCCGCCAGTTATTGTCAATGCAAACTCACTCAGAGGCACCGGACAGCTTCCAAAATTTGAAGCAGACCTTTTCAAGCTTCGCGATCAGGAATATTACCTCATTCCAACCGCTGAAGTTCCGGTTACAAACCTTCATTCAAATGAAATATTGCCCGAAACAGCACTTACAATAAAATATTGTGCATTCACACAGTGCTTCAGAAGCGAAGCAGGTTCCTATGGAAAAGACACCAGAGGACTTATCAGACAGCACCAGTTTGACAAAGTCGAACTTGTAAAGTTTGCACATCCTGATAAATCTTATGAAGAACTTGAAAAACTTACTTCTGACGCTGAATCTATTCTGCAAACCCTTGGATTGCCATACAGACTGGTTACACTTTCAACCGGCGATATGGGATTTTCAGCAGCAAAGACTTATGACATCGAAGTGTGGCTGCCTTCACAAAAAACTTATCGTGAAATCAGCTCATGCAGTAACTTTGAAGATTTTCAGGCAAGAAGAGCAAATATCCGCTTCAAAGGCGAAGGTAAAACTGCCAAAACTGCTTTTGTACATACTTTGAACGGCTCAGGGCTTGCGGTTGGAAGAACCTGGGTTGCCATCATGGAAAACTATCAGGATGAGAATGGAAAAATTTTTATTCCTGAGCCTTTAAGAAAATACATGGCTGGTAAAACCCACATTGAAAAGGAAGATTTCATTTAAAGGGTAAAGTGTTTGCATGCAAATTTTCTGCAAAAGGCCTCTGCGTGGGAATCTGCCTTCTGGTATCTGCTCTGAAAGATTATTATTTTGTGCGCTTTTACTGACACTTGTTTTTTCGGTATTTTCCGGAACTGTAAATGCTGAGCAACAGATTTTTCCTGAGCAGGTAAGAATCGGACTTCTTTCTCTTGGCCTTCCTTCGAAGTTCACTATTCATCCGTCTGACGAGAGAGTGGAGATTTTTGATCCACTCTCTAATGACGCGATATTTTCCGGCCACGCAAATTCAATAGAGGTTTTGTCCATAAAAACCGAGTTACTTATTAAAATCAATGGGAAACAAAGATTCAAGTCGAACCACACTCTTCTATTTTCTCCCATTGGAAAATCTCCCAGATACCTGTGGCTGATAAACAATTCCGGCAACAAAAAAGCTTTCAGAGGCTCTATTGCAGTGGTTCCCGGTAGAGGAAGGCTACTGAGCATCAACGTCGTTACAGTCAAAGATTACCTGAGATCGGTTGTACCTTCTGAAATTGGATCTCGTGCGGCAAAAACAGCTCTGGAAGCTCAGGCAATTGCTGCACGGACTTATCTTTTGAGGCATATCAACAAACATGGAATTTCCGGATTCGATCTCTGTGACGGAGTTCACTGTCAAGCTTATGAAGGTGTTAAGAAGGAATTTCACGAAGGAAATCTTGCCGTTTCCGACACAGAAGGCAGTTATCTTCAATACAACGGCGCTCTTGCTGAATCTGTTTATCACGCACATTGCGGCGGCATACTTTTTTCCTCTCAGCAGGTCTGGAAAGGCAAACACGTTCCATATCTGGTTAAACACGAAGACAGAAAAAAGAATCTTCCCTTCTTCTGCTCCTGGACAATAAACAAAAAAGGTGAACTGATATTTTCCGGAAGCTCCGCAAAGAAGATTGAAGATTCTCTGAAAATGATTGAAAATGATATCCTGAGCGATTCTGACGCTGAATATTCATCACCTGATAACGCCATGCCCGAATTGAAAAACCTTTTATACCTTCCGGAAAATGCACCGAATGTATTTGATCTTGTGAGAACAAAATCAAGAGGGCACCGCGTTGGAATGTGCCAGGATGGTGCAATGGGAATGGCATCACTGGGCTTTTCTACTGACGAAATTCTCGAATTCTATTACCCTGGTACACAACTGATAAGAAATAGTCCTGTACAAACTGCAGAAAAAACGGGAATAAAAGTAAAATTTTCGAATAAACCATCGACTATTTCCAATTCAATACTTGATTATGGGAAAAAAACCGAACCAAAAAAAAGTAATGCAAAGAAAAGCAATTTCAGAAAATGGTATTGGAGCTCAATTTCACCTTTAAATTCCAAGGAATCATTAAAAAATGTTACCACCACGACTGCCGTAAAACCTGAAAAATCAGTGAAAACCGGGAAAGCTGGAAAAACCGGAAAAGATGTAATCAGCGCAAGCAAAAAGAAGCCATCCGGAAAAAAGATAAAATCATCACGGAAAAAGAAATAAAACAAACATTAGAAATGTACACCATACATATTCGGGAACAGGAACAAAATGATTATTGATCTTGAAGTAGAAAATTTTTTATTTATCAGAAAAAGCTGTCTGGATTTTTCAAAACAATTGAATGTTATTACAGGTGAAACCGGCGCCGGCAAAAGCGTATTGCTTGAAGCAATAAAACTTGTTCTTGGGAAAAAAGGCAAAAGCGGAGTTGTACTTAAAGGCAAAAATCTTGCCAAAGTACAGGCAAATTTCAAAATTAATGATAAAATGGCCGTATATTCAGTCCTGAGCGATGCAGGACTTCTCAACGAAGAAGACCAGAACAGCCTCAGCATATCAAGAACCTTTAAATTTGAAGGTTCAGAAAAGACTTTTATTAACGGAATTCTTGCCAATTTATCTCTGCTGAAGGAAATCGGCAAATCTCTGATCGAAATACACGGTCAAAATGAGCACCAGACGCTTCTTGATTCAAAAACCCAAAAAAATCTTCTGGACAGATTCTGCGGGGAAGTACATCTTAAAAAACTTGAGGAATTAAAAAAAGTATATTCCCAGAGGAAAAAAATCATTGATGAAATCGAGGCACTTGAAAAAAATCTGAAAAACAGTTCAGAACGCCTCGAGAAGCTTCATGAGATTAAAGAAGAACTCGAAAAACTTGATTTGAACAGTCCGGAAGAAGAAGAGAATCTGAAAGATGAAGCGAAAAGACTTCAGAACTCTGAACAGATAGCAACTTCTCTGGAAACAGCCATTGAAATGCTTTCAGGCATGGAAGAAAAATCTGGAATAATAGATCGGATTCGTCGTGCACGTGAATCTCTGAAAAATATCATGGAATATGACACTGTTTTTGCGGCATTATATGAAAGACTGGATTCTCTATTCAATGAATGCAGAGAAATTGAACGGGAAATCGCCGGCGAAGCGTCTAATGCTTTCTTCGACCCGGCAAGAAATTCAGAAATTCAGGAACGATTAAACCTGATTGGTCGTGCCTGCCGTAAATATGGATGTGATGTACAAACTTTAATTACAATGAAAGCCGAAACCGAAAAGGAAATTTCTGAATTGTCCGCCCCAGACAGTACCAGGGCAAAACTGGAGAAAGAACTCGAAAAAATTGACAAACAATTCTCTGCATTGACAGGTGAAATTTCAGAACAGAGAAAAAAGAACGCTGAAAAGCTTCAGAAGCTTGTAATGAAAGAACTTGCCACACTAGGTTTTGCAAAAGTTCTGTTCGAAGTATCACTGATAAAAACCACACCAGGAGCAGACGGCGGAGAAAATATTGAATTCGTCGCTTCGCTGAACCCCGGAGCTCCGCCAGGGTCGTTGAAAAAAATTGCTTCGGGTGGTGAATTATCGAGAATAGCTCTCTCAATTAAAAGAGTGCTCTCTGATTCAGACGAAATTCCAACGCTTATTTTCGATGAAGTCGATACCGGAATCGGCGGAGAAACCGCTGAAGCAGTTGCAAAAAGCCTGAAAGCTCTTTCCAAAAACAAACAGGTTATTCTCGTAACTCATCTTCATCAGATCGCAAAAGAAGGAGACAGACATTTTACCGTAAACAAGTCTGTCGAGAATGACGAAACTCTTGTAAAAATTGAAAGTACTTCCGGAAAAGTGCGTGAACTTGAGATTGCACGAATGCTTGGCGACACTGGTGAAAATGGAATAGCTTTCGCCAGATCAATTCTGAAATAATACGTAAAACAGAAACTGATTTTTAACCACGGAATTGCACGGAATACCACGGAATGGTGCATTCACGAAAGAGGCTGATTTATCCTACAACTTTGCTGTCATCGGTAGTTCTTCGCTGCAACTCTGCTGTCATTTCGACTGAAGGGAAAAATCTGCTTACCCTTCGGAGATTTCTCCCTTCGGTCCGAAATAACAATTGAGCATATATTTCTACTTTAACATCGGCTAATTTGCTACAGTGTCAAATTATTCTGGAAAAAGGTTTCCCCTTCCGAGGAGCCATTTCGGGTCGAAATACTTTTTCAGATTTTTCATTTGTACAATTGATTCGGGAGAAAACTGCTTTTCAAGCAGATAGGTTTTCAGTTTTCCGATGCCATGCTCTGCGCTGACTGAACCGTTACATTTTACGACATATTCGGCAAAGAATTCGTACAATTCGCGTCCCTTTGAGTATTCTTCGGTGTTTGCCGGAAGAATATTAACGTGAAGATGGTTGTCGCCTATGTGTCCGAAGATAACGTGTTCAAGCTTGGACTCAATTAGTTTTTCCGTGTACATATTCATTATTTCTTCGAGCTTTGAATCTGGAACAGCCATGTCAGTGCCTAATTTTGTCAGCTTTGGATATTGTTTTCTTCTCTGAGAAATTTTATCATTAACTTTTTCAGGAAGAAGGTGTCTCAATGAGCTGAATCGCGCGAGATCAGGCGGGCTGACAGCTATCAAAGCCAGATCCGGATCACCATTGCTGTCGATTATCATCTGTTGAACGCTCTCAAGTGTTGAAGCAATATTCTGCGAGATTCTCAATCCTGCGAATACTGCCATTCCACCCCTGCCCCACCCTTTCGAATCGGCTTCAATCAAATTCAGCGATTTTGAGCACATGTATTCGATTGATTCAACGATAAAATCATCATTTACAGCCGCCTTCAACCGCAAACCGGTAACGAAAGCGGCAACAGAAGCGTGATCTTTAAAAAACGCAACTGTTTCAACTCTTTCTCCTTCAACATGCTTCAGAGCAAGTTCTATTTCGCTGATAACTCCAAGCGTTCCTTCTGAACCGATGAAAATATCAATTAAATCATGTTCATTTGACGAATAGTATCCACAGGCATGTTTTGTTGAGGGTATGGAATAATTCAAAAGCGGCATATATTGAAAAATATTTGATTTCCCGGAAAATTTTTCTCCGCGGCGCAAGTAGACTATTTCTCCATTGGGAAGAACCACTTTAATAGCTCTTATATAATTTCTCATCGGTCCATATCTGAATGTTTTTGCCCCGGAAGCATTTGTTGCAGTCATTCCACCAATCTGCGCAGACGGCTCAGTTGGATCAGGTGGGAATATCCAGTTATTTATGGATTTTCGATATTTTTCGACACTTTCAAAATCGTATCGAACAGGATTCTTAACCATGCAGAATCTTCCAGTCTGAAGCATTCCCCGCAGCGAACTGAGTGCTAATCCGGATTGGACTGTAATTCTATATTCATTTGAGAGCGAATCAAAATAAAAACCAGTTACCTGCGACATCTTTTCCATAGATAAAAGCCAGCCACCGCGTGGGACAGCACCTGCTGCAACACCGGTGCGCCCTCCGCTTACAGTCACCGGAATATCATTCTTTTCTGCGAACTGAAGAATCTGTGAAATATCAGCATCATTTTCCGGAAAAAAGAATTTCTCTGCATTCCCCTTGACCCTTGACTCATCTGAAAGATAACTTTCAAAATCACTCATAGCCTGATTCATAGGTATATCCATATTCTCCCCACTTTTTAGAGAGGGGGCACGCGCCCCCTCTCGCCGGTCGAACAAGTTCGACCGTCTCACTCCCCGCGGTCGAGCACTTTGTGCTCTCCGCTGCAAAAAAAATATAGCGGTCATACCAGAAAATTACAAAGTTACGTAATGTTTACCCAATAATCGAATAAAGGTTAAATCATATCCTACAATTAGCAAAAAAAAACGAAAATTCCGATTAAAATTATGACTTTAGTAGCTGCATTTCCATCAAATATTATAGCATATTCAAAGAATACAAGTCACTTAAATATACGCTCTCGCTAACTTTCACTTTATTGCAGGCAATCTCAATTTACTGTTCAAAATTGAGATTGCCTGCAAATTTATTGTTTGACAATAATCAAATTCATGGATAGGATTAAAGAAAGGGTTGTGAAAAAGAAATTTTTATTGGAGGCTTCAAATGACAAGAAAAGGATATGTGCTTCTTCTGGTCATTTTTGGAGCTGTCAGCCTTGCATTTTTTGCTGCTGTCATGTCGTCGCTGAATCAGGGCTACAGAAGCCAGGTAATACACACCAAACAGATGCAGGAATCTTTTCAGATAGCTTATTCTGGTTATCAGCGTATTTTGGCTAAGATTTATCTTAAGCCATGGGAAGAAAGGTTTTTCAAATCCACTCCGGCAGCAGAGAACAATATTTCCCTTTTCAGCGGTGTTTATGACAGCTATGTCCAGAATAATCCTTCGAAAATTAATCAGGCAGATATTTTCATCAGGGTAAAGCTGAAAGATTCTTCAAGAAGCTATGTGTGGCGCATTGAACACATACCCGGTCTGCTTGATTCAAAATACCTTCGCAGTATTTTCTTCAATGAAATTCCTGAGGAAAAATTTCCAGCAACACCATCAAATAGTACAAGTCAGACAGTAACAGATCTTATTCAGAAAAAGGGATTGAATAAACCAGCGCTTGATCAGATAAGATCTCAACTGCCGGGTCTTCCTAAAGTTCAGGACGTGGCAAGCAAAATTGGAGCTCCGATTCCAGTTATTCCTTCTGATACAATTCTTCCTATTGACCGAATTTCAGCGGACTTGCCATCAATGAACATACCATATACCTCTCCACCTGTTTCAACAAATACGCTTGTTGTTAATCCCAAGCCTGTCAAGGCATATCCAACCGCTCAGGAAATGTCAGAAACAATTGATCAGACAGGAAAAATCACACTGCGACAGATTAATTTTGAAAAAGAACGATCAGAGCTTTTGCCTGCTTCAATTCCGGTTCTTGAAGAAATTTTCAAACTCCTTCAAGCCAAGCCGACATTGAAGATTCGTATTGAGGGGCATTGTGACAGTACAGGCAATTCGGCAATAAATATCCCTCTTTCAAAAGCTCGTGCAGATTCAGTTTTTGACTGGCTTGTTAACCGCGGAGTGCTTTCTACCCGACTTTCAACACTCGGTCTTGGAGACACAGTTCCAATTGGGGATAACTCAACACTCGCAGGCATGGCAAAAAATCGAAGAGTTGAGCTGGTAGAAGTTCCATGACAGAGTTTTTGAATTCTTTATTATGATTTGCTGTACTAAGGGTATTTTTTCAGAATTTCCCTGATAATCGGAACTGAACCTGATGTCACTTCCTGAATCCTTTGAAGAAACGGATGTTTTTCAACAAGAAGGGTATTAGACACTGCAAAGGTTTTTTCCTGAAGTGCGTATCTGTGAAGATACTGGTTTCGTCCCTGCATGGAAGTTTTCAATGCTTCCAGATAAGTATTATACCTGGACAATCCGCCAGGAATATCTGGATTCACCGCGATTATCTGATGAATTTCCATTAATCTCAGAATAACAGATAACTGTTGTTTTAGTCCTTTTGCACCGGAAATTCCCGGTTGCAGAAGAGAAAGATATGCCTGACAGGATGATTCAAGAGAGTCTTGATAAGTGTTGTATATTTTAATATAGTTTTTCAATCCCGAAGTAAAGTTTTCTGGAAACGCAGTCAGCATGTATCCGAGATCTGTTGTTTCACACTTTCCTTCCAGGCGGGCAACCTCAGTTGCAATAAGATACGTTAGCATGAAACATGCGTTGCCGAGATCAAAATATGCTCTTGCAAGATTCTGTTTCGCCTGATACTCCTCAGCTTTATCAGAAAATGAAAATGAAGTTACTTTGTTTTTTGCATTTTTTACTTCCTGAAGATATTTGTCCAGGCCATTCGAATTAATAAAACCAAGTGTTGTGTGATGAATTATTCCAAGACTCAAAACAGTCTGATAGTTGGCTCCAGTTGTTGATACAAGGTTTGTAAGCGAATCACCTGGAGAATTAAAGAAGGAATAAGCAATTTCTTTTTCCAGTTGTGCCTGATCGTATAAGAGAGTTACCTCAACTGGCTTTGGACCGGAAGATGAAAAAAAATGGCACCTGGAATCAGCATATCCTTTCCCTGCTTTTGCAGTCCAGTCAAATCTGATTGCTGAATCAATGAGATGCTGGTTTTCAGGAGCTGCAGAAATGGTCTGCATGCGTTTTCCCGAACCAGAAAGCTGAAAAGTTCTCACCTGGTTGTACAATGGAAGAACTTTATTGTTTATTGTGCCTTCAGTCAAATCGTCAATCTTTCCCCACGGCGGTTTTGAATCTTCGGTTGTTTTGAAAAAAGGAACCGAGCCGTCAATAACCTGTGTAGGTGTAAGAGGAGCGGTTTCATCCAGACCCAGGGTCTGAATTCCATAAGGATTTATTCCGAGTTCTTCGATAAGATCTTCTGTTACCTTTTGTGAAAGCATTGCTCCGGTGAAATGATCTGAACTTAATGCACTTTCTCTGGTACCACCTTTTATCAGGGTGAAGAAAATCACTGCAAGCAACAGCAGCAGACCCATACCGATTACGAGCTCAACTAACGTAAAGGCCCGACAGTGCCTTCTACCCTTTTTTAACATCATTACCTCTTTTTTGTTTCTACTTTTTCCTGGTGGAGCCTCTTTAAATGCGGAAATACTTTATTCATTGCCCCCTATCGCTGGTCAAGCGCTTTGCGCTCTCATCAGTTAGAAAGCATTTCAGAGTTTTAGTTTGATATCCTGTCATTCTTCTTCTCCGAAATTCATTAAACCAACAGCTGTAAGCAATTGATATTCACCTTTTTCATTGGATATTGTTATATTCACCTGTACAACATTCGGCGCAAGCAGAGTAAAAGCAACTCTTCCAACCGAAGTCGCAAGTATTTTTTCCTTTTTAGCAACAGAAGGAGGCGATTGTTGCACGAATGAAAATATTTTATAAAGATCTTTTTTCAGCCTCAGAGAGTTTTCTACGTCATAGGTGGGTGAAATGAGCCCAACCTGATTAATCGAATCAGCAAAAACAACGCACGCCGAAGTCTCACCCAGGCCGGGCCTGAGTATTTCCGAGGCGTCCCTGAGTTCTTTTACAATTGCATCAACAGCTTTCCGGGCTTCCATCTGCAACGACAATTGACCGGTAATGCTTTGTTCAGATGATGAACGCTGTTGAAAGAATTTAAAAAAAGTCGTTAAAGCAAGAAGCAATATTACTGATACAATCAGTAATTCTACAAAAGAAAAACCGCATCTGATCAACAACTTGGGGCGAAGAAAAGTTAAAGCGACTTCCAGCCGCCTGCAAACAACGCGGCAAGATGCCACGTCCACGAATTGCCCTGAAATAGTGAATTGATACGAAAAACCGTGGATTTGCTTCCTGATAAATTATCACCTCTTCTTTATAACTTCATTCTACAGCTTATTCGGTTCTATTTTCAAGAAATATCAACTCGCTCCGACAATTACCAGTCAAATACCATCGGGGTAAATGTCGAAACCCCATCGGTCATTCCGATGGGGTAAGAAATCAAAATATATTTTACAGCGTTTCAGATGCAAAATCTGATGGGCTGATTTAGTTATTAAGACTGGTGTGCGCTTACAAATTTAATCCGCTGAATAATGAGGTTTTCTGCAAGGCTGCCAATATTTTTATTAGAACTGGACTGTGCGGAAAAGGTCTTTGTAACGGCAAGTGCCTGATTCAGGTCTTCAAGATTATCATAAGCGTTGATCTCGTTTGCCAGGTTATTACGTGCTTTCTTCTGTTCAGCAAGAGCAGACTGAAATTCAGGTGAATTCTTCGGCATTCCCGGTTCCATGAGTGAATACAGATATTCATCAGCATTAACTGCAGTATTCAGAAAATTAGCAAAGCGTGCTTCATCTAATGCAAAAGCCGGAACGAACAATCCAACCATTAAAAGAACCATACAAACTTTAACAAAACGCATCATATTTCATTCCTCCATATTTGTTTATTATTGACGAATGTAAAGCAATTAATATGCCAACGCGATAAATTGTTTGCTAAATGCAATCTACAGGCAAATCAGAAGTTGATATTACCACAAATGTCTATTTTCAAAGGACTTTTCAAGCACTATGAACGTTGTACCATTGATAGAAAAAGCATTCTAGCAGAATCGCAAAGTATTCCAGATCAAATCAGTGCTATTTTCCCGCCAGATTTTGAGCTTTATCCTGCTTAATTTTAAGCATTTATACCTTGAAGGAGCAATTTAGTCGGTGGTTTCTCTTATAGCATGAAATCTAACCGAGAATTGCTGAATTAATACTGGATTTTTATTAATTCTTAATGTATCATAGTTGCCTTGGTTCAGCGATCATTCTTTATGGCATTGATTTAACGCTTCCAATCAGATAGTTCGACGCTTTTTGTACTTTTACAATTCATGTGGTAGTGCATTGAAAAATACTGGCTTTTCCACGATGAGAATTGTAAATTCTGTCTGTTTATACCGCAAGAAATAAGAATTTATCAATGGTCGTTGATATGATTCTTACTGAATAATAGAGGAGTTTTTATGATAAATAAAGTTGAACTGAAAAGCAATTCCCACCATGAAGTTTTTGGAAATCCTGCTCCGCTGGGGCTTATTGGCTTATCTGTCGCTTGTTCAGCACTGATACCAATTTCATTAGGTTTTGGACTTACCAAAAATGGCTTAATTACTGCGGGATTATTTGCTCTTTTATTCGGTGCATGTTGCCAGTTTTTAGCTGGAATGATGGATTTTGCGAATAAGAATTCTTTCGGAGGCACTATTTTTACAGCTTTTTCATTCAACTGGGCAATCAATGGAGTAGTATTTCTGGGTGCCAGTTATGGCTATGCACCGGACCACCACATAATGCTTGGCGTTGAAACAACTTTTCTGGTAATTTTTGTCTTCTTGACTTATGGATTTGGACATTTCAGCAAACTGTTTTTCTTTTTCCTTCTGGATATTGATTTTCTTTATATATGTAAAATCTTAAAAAACATCTCTGGTGCAGGATTCCTTGATTATCCGATTGCACTTTTCACAATACTTCTCACCTTAATCTCCATCTGGCTGACTCTTGCGACACTCATGAATCCGGTTGTTGGCAGAGAACTCTTTAAAATCGGTGGGCCAATGTTCTTCGTCAACCGCGGACGGAAATTTGACTGGACAGTCAGAAAAAAGATTTTCGAAGTCCTCTTCCTTCAATGGCGAGACAACGCTTTTAAAGAAATGACATTTGTCGACTTTGAAAAAAGAATGAAAGCCGGTTTGGGCCCGAAGAATACTATTCCAGAACTTTACTATCTCATGGAATTGGGCGCAATAAATCTCTCTTTCGAGACCGAAAACAACGAAACAATAAAAAGTTTGCGCCTGACCTCATCAGGAATTGATCTGTATGAACAACTTATTTTAAGAAAATACGAACTGTAGAAAGCAATTAATAAGCAGACAAATTTGTGCGTTAGCTTTGGGGCAAGCTGTGTCATCTCGAACGAATGTGAGAGATCTCCGTAAATGCGAGATTTCTCCCTTCGGTCGAAATGACAGCGTTTAGTGAACCCTTAATTAAGATTTTCGATACTCAGGGTTTGCTATAGAAAGTTTGTTACAACAGTTGGTTCAGTACTTTAAGTACTTGACGCTTTTGTTTTTAGCGATTAGAATTTAGAGCATGAACAGAAGAAAACAACAATTTACAAGCATATTCCTGATTGTATGTCTGACTTTGCAGGTTTTCATTGCACCAGTTCTGAGCCAGACAGAATCAGCAGTCAAAGCACTTTTCGAACGATACAGAAGCACTTATGTCGAGTATACAAGCGCTGTATCTCAGAATGCATCACCTGAAGTCATTCAGCAGAAATATAATGACTATCGCCTTGCCTATTCTGAATATGATAATGCTGTAAAAGGATATCAGAATTCCGGAAATACAATTTCTTCAACAGCCACAGAAACGGTTGCAGTTACCAGCACTGAACTGGCTACTCAAACAGCTGTTTATGTAAACACTTATACCTGGTCTACGACAGGCACTTCTACCGCAGTTGAAGTGTCATCAACCGCTACTTTTACCAGCACCGACACTTCCACAAAAAACGGTCCCTTTGGATGGTTCAAGAGTGTTTTCAACAAAATTAAAGATTCAATTATCGGAACAAATGATCCACTGCAAGTTCCGCCCTGGGAAAAAATACTCTGGACAGTTGGCAAAGCTATTATTCCAACTTTCGGAGTAATGTTCGCGACAGCTTTCCTGGCTCCGCTTTCTCCAATTGCGATGATAGCAGGCGGAATTGTCACCGGTGCCGCCCTTGGAGGCATGATGACTTACGCCTATGAAAAGCGCATGAATGCAAAATATCGTGAGACACCAAAAGAAGACGCAAAAATCTGGAGAGATGTGACTGTTCAGGCAACAGTCGAAGCCGTGATGGCTCCATTCAATCTCGCAACCGGATGTCTTTTCGGAATGGTTGGCCCCACCATGGGATCTGCAATATATAAAGTTGCTGCCACACAGGCTGCAATAAGCTTTGCAGGTGCCGGCCTTTCCTCTGTAGCTGGCGGCGTTGTGAAACATACGTGGGCAACAGCTTATTTCAAATATCCGGAAAAAATCAAAGCCAATGAGGCAAGAATAAACGAAATCATGAATAAACACATTCTTGCTAATACTCAGCTCTCAGAAGATGAAACAAAAGAAGTTGATAAACTCAGAAATGAAATAATAACAATGCGCGGTGAAGGTTATTCACACCAGGATTTCCTCAAGGATATGAAAAGATCTGCAGTATCTGCAATAATAAGCGGATTTGCCGGAACAGTGCTTTCAGACAAGCTTTACCAACCAGGTTCCTGGGCTGACAGTCTATCTATCAAAGTTTTTGGAACAGCAGCTCAGGGGAAACAGATATCAGCGCTTCTTTCAACAATGCCCGTAAACTTCCTCGGAGGAACTTCACAAGCCCTCGTTGAAAAAAACTTTATAGACAAAGATATTGAGGAATTGCGTGCAAGACAGGCGTCTTTTCCCTATGGAAGTGCTCCTCACCAGTATTTTGAAGGCGCTATCAAACAGCTTATTGAAAAGAGAGATTCTATTAACTATGTACAAGCCGGATTTGATTCACTTGTGAATAATCTGGCGGTAAGGTCTGCACAGCTTTCTGTACAGGCAGTAAAGTATAATATATACGATGCCCCGAAAGTTAGGAAACAGACAATCGAAGATGCATACCGGCAGAATAATGAAGAATGGAAAAAAGCAAACGAATTATACGAAAAATATCAGGAAGTAGCCCAGGAATCACCAAGTCCACTCAAAATTCGTAATCCGCTGGAATTTGCAAGGGCTTACGCAGCACATAATCAAAAAGTAGAAGTTGTCAGAAGAACATGGCTGACTCAATGTATCAATGCTCAAAAAGCCGATGCCAAGCCAGAAAATCAGGCTTTAATGTCTCAGATTACCAGCAAATATGACAGCGAACTCAGAATGAATCAAATGCTGGAACTTGGAAGACTTCAGGGTGGTCAGGCTCATCTGAATGCAATGAAAGAAGTGCTCAAATCAAGCAAACCCGAGTTGGCAAATCTTCCTGATGAAGATTTATCCAAACTTGCTGCACAGGCAATTCAGAAAACATATTTTGACAAGGCTGAAAGCACTTCCACTAAGCTGAAAACAATGGAAAATACAATGAATAAATACGAAGAATATAAAAACGGCAAACTGGAAATGAACATGGACGAAGCAAAACGCCTTGCTGCACAAAATTCAATGATCAGTCCGTCACAATACAAAGCAGCTCTTGTTGAAAAACAGGTATATGAGCTTAAATCAAATGGAGTTACCTGGAATGAAGTTAACCGCAGAATGCCTGAAATCTTAAGTTCTTCAGAACGTCAGACGCTTAACAGATATGGCAACAACTGGGGAAATCTCCTTACAGCAGAAGTTCTCGCAAACGGAATGGCAAAGTACAAATATGATCCGGATGGTTATGTAAACTGCTCAAAAGAAGCTAAGGAAGCCGCAAAGAAAATTCCCCAGATGGTTGAGAATGGTCTGGTCGATGATTACCGGGGAAGAGTAAACAGTGCAATAGTTGGCGCCGTTATTCCAGCGAATTCTGGCACTCAGAACACTTATGAAAGATATATGAACTCATTTGCCAGAAGCGCATTAACGGCAAGCAATGACAGCGTCTTCAACGGGATGTATCAGGTCTCGCGGGATTTTCTAATGACATCATTCCGAAGAAGATGATGGCACCGGATACGGGGAAACATCAATTGAAAATGTTCCAACTTCAATTATTGCAATCTTTTCTGATGAAGAATTCCTGAAGTCAGTCTCAAAAGTGTTTTCCGTTCCAAGATATGAAATTTTTGTTTTGAGTATACCATGAGGTACAGAGCGGTTTTCTGTTCTCGCTGTTGCCATAACAGTGTATTTTCCAAGTGAAATCCTGGTGTTGGCTTTCCAGAATTCTTCACTCAATTTAGTTACTGTAGAATCTGGTGAAAACTGTCCATACTGGCTGTTCATTCCATCTGCAGACGATGACCAGACAACATTTGAAGTGTCTGTCTGAGGCGCAGTTGAAGGTTCTCCTATCCAGAGATCAAAATCACTTGGACTTTTCCATGATAAATCAATCTGAAGCTTTCTTCCCTCAACCCTTGGCAACGGGTTTGCGGTCATCATGTAAATCAGTTCATCCCACTTTGCAGCAGCCGAAATATCAAGCATTGTGTAAGGTATACTTTTTCCATCACTTGCAAAATACTGGGAAAATTCAAAGTTAGTTGGAAAAGAAATAGATAAACCATTTGCATCTGGATATTTATCACCAGTTTTTTCATTTCTTACAAGCATTTCTGAAAAAGATTTCAAAACAGGCGTAGCAACAATCAAAGTTTGGGGTGAAACATCCACCAGCCCATTTACAAGATCGAGAAGATCTCTGTAATCTGTCATTTCGAATGCCTGAATTCTAAACTTCTGAGTTCCTTTAAGCAGTTCGCCTTCGGCTTTCAGCGCATCACGCAAATTAGCAAGCGCAAATAACACGGTTTGATTATTCTGAAAAATATAATCTGTCCAGTTCGAAAAATGTTCAACAAAAGCTTGCAGTTTGCCACTTTCAATCATAGAAATCGCAGTTGAAAGATTTTTTGCACTTAACAAATGTATTGATTTAAATGAGTCTATTACATGATTTCCAACTGATTTTCCGTCAACTTTCTCAAGGTCTGTAATTTTAGATATTCGAGCAAGGAAATCTGGATATGGAAGGCCCTCTGAAGGCATATTTCCCTGAGAAAACACCTGGTACAAAGCTGCATCTTTAAGCTGATAAGCAGTTTCAAGAGAAGCCATATTACCCGCATCAAGTACAAGCAAATCAAGAGGACGCTGAAATGATGTTCCGACTTTTTCTGCCCCGAGAAGCCATAATTTCAATGAAACCATATCAATCGATGAATTTTCCGGATCATCAAAAACAATATTGCTGCTGAGACTTGTATTGAGAATCGAAGGAGCACGCCAGCCTGTACCATGAGAGGCCAGGAAAAGAGCATAACGCCTTGCAGGAAAAACACGCCGGCTGAATGCAAGTAAATCTGCAATTTTCATCGGATCAGCTGAATTTGCCTGTCCAACGCTGCCAAGAACAGTTTCCTTTCCCTCGTTATACCAGATTCTTGTAATTCCACGATCGGAAAGATCAGTTTGTACAAGCACTGTCATTCTAGATTGCAGCTTCAATGCGCGAATTTCTTCCAGACGCTTTTTCAAAGGCAGAAACATTGAATTATCTCCGCCCTGATAAATCAAAAAGGTCCAGTCACGCGGATACTCACCCATGTTATTTGTATGCAGATACTCTGCTGCTATTGAAATTGCGTTTTGAACATCTGGAATTTCTTCCAGTTTTGCGGTCTGAAGGAGTTCCGGATGCTTTTCCAGGACGTTGAAAATTGCTTCACTGGTCTGACGTATAAGCGAATCAGGCAATGCTTCAGGAATTACGCGGCGACCGTATCTCTCTCTTACCGTACGTGCAATGAAAGAACGTGCCGTGGAAAAAACCGTGATTTCTGCAGAAATCTTACCATATAATCCACTGCTGTTTGCAGCCATCCATTCGAAATATAGTGCTGGCAAACGCTTATTTACCGCTCTAACAACTATCTGATCACGCATTGAGAGAGCTTTTATCTGAAACTTCCCATCTGCAGAAGAATTTATTGCTTCTCTCGGTTCATCTTCAACAATTATTGAGAAAACAGAATGATCAAGAAGTGAAAAGCTTTTAGAAGAGACGAGTAATCTTGAAAAAGATGCAACAATCGAAGCTGAAGAAGTTGCTGTCGAAAATTCTGACGTAGCTGAATCAGAGGCAGTTCCAAGAAAAGGAAATATTCCTCCGAGTGTCGAATGAAAAGCCACATTTGAAACTTCAAACCTGCCATTAATAGTCAGATCGGTCGGAATTTCAAACGTGAACGGTATATCCACCGGAATATTATCAGCCTTAGTACCGGTCAAATCCTCACACCCGGTACAAAAACAAACAACAACAACCATCAATACAAAAACAATCTTCTTATTAATAAACCAACCCCAAATCTCAAAAATCCAATCTCGACTCTCGAAAATCAAACCTAAAATCTTGAAAATCCAAATAATCTGCGAAATCTACGGAAAAAAAATAAATCTTGTCTTGTCTTTTGCCACCAAATTTGTCGCACTATCTGCAGATAAAAATCTCTTCCTGCAGCCCGGTATAATCAGTTTTCAGGAATTATTTCAATATCTGTCAAAATTGGTAATCCATCTGCGTCATTACTTACAACACCCGAAATATTCAAAATCGAACCTTTCGGAAAAAGCTTTGGAAGTTTTTCAAGAGAAATCGCACCGGTCGGGTCAGCAAGAAGATAAAATCTTCTTCCCTTAGCATCATTTCCTTTTACCAGAACACCCAGAATCTGTATCCTTTTTCCTTTTGTTCCCAGCGGATCAAACAAAATCTGAGAAACAGAAACCATCTGCGGTATAAGGTCATCAATAACCGTAATTTCTTCAACAGAAATATATGGACACAATCCCTTTTCAATAATAATTTTTCCAAGAATTGTTACTTCTTTTCCTTCATTGCTGCGGCTAAAATCGTTTCTGTTCGGAATACTTGCACAACGAATGCTTGAACTTTTGCTATCGTCAAAAAGATAGAAATCCTCGTCAGAAGACGACGCAGCAATATTGACCAGGATTCCCTTCAGTGAAACATATTTGTCAGCAAAATTTTCCGGCTTGTTTAAGATATCAACAATGCCTGTAAACAATGTATTAGCTTTATAATTACGATTTTTAACCTGCTCGCACCATCCAGTAGAGGCAACACAAAAAACAATAGCCAGACCCAGCAATAAAGTTTTTTTCATTCTTCAATCCTCCCAAACTTGGAAAATTTCTCTTTTACCTTATCTGAAAGAACTTTTATTTCAACTTCCCCCATTGCTTTTCCCTTTTTTCTTATCACATCAACTGATGGAGAAGAGATTCCATAGAGGAGACCCTTATTCTTATCAAAGAACTCTTTGTCCTGAACAAATTCATCATAAGTGCATACACCTGGAATAAACTGGCTTTCAGAAATAAAAGTCTCAGTCACTTTAATGAAAATCATAAGATCATCCAGCAGTCCAACGTTTGGAAGGTTGTCAGGAACAAGGTCATCTTCATCAAGCAGATAGCCAAATGTGCCAAGAAGAATTTCCCTTCGTTCCACGGGTAAATGAGCAAATTTTAAATATCTTAAAAACCTGTTAGTATACTTCACAACCAGTTCTTCTGTCTTCAGCTGGATTTGAGACTTTGCCATAATTACCTCCTCTATCAGAATACTATTTTTCCGCAATTATGATATCACAATTTTTCAGAAGTGTCATGAAACTAATTGCAGCAAATCTTGATAAAGGAGTCATTTCGACCGAAGGAAGAAATCTGGTAATTATCAGATCTCTCTCACTCGTTCGATATGACAGCTTACCGCAAAGTTAACATTCAATTTGCCCCCATATTTAAGATTTTGCATACTAATGTCTTTGAGAAGTTGAGAAATATTAAAGAATATGATAAAGTTATCTCGAAACATGCACCAGTCTGCTGATAAATAAAAGATTAAGAGAGAAAAATTGAATAAGATTAAGGAACTTTTTTTCACTGCAGTAAATTATCCAAAAGCTTTTTTTTCGGCTCTGACAGTTGTTTTGTTGATTCTTTTTCAATCGATTTTTTCTTTTGCAGACACAAGATTCCTGGATTTATTTTCTCGTTTCAGAATAGCTTCACAGTCATCAGCAAAGCATCCGTGGCTTGAAAAACTTTCATTTCTTTTCCCTTCAGTCCCTGATCCAGAACAGATTGTACTTGTCGCACTTGACGACAAATCTTATCTTAGCATTCCACCAGAATCCCTTTTTAACAGAAGGCTTTGGGCTAATACAGCAAATTATATCAGCAGAGGAGAACCAAAAGCCCTTGGATTCAACATTTTCTGGGGCAAAAACTCCATGTTCGACTCAGAGCAGGACACAGCTCTGGTGGATATGGTATCCAAACTCAAAAAAATCTCTGTTGTAGCTGGTTACCGTCAGGAGAACCTTCAGCTTGGTCTTGTACTTGGTCCTCCATTTCCTGAACTGGCAAGGTTTGGAAACTATTCTGCACCATATTTTTATCCATTCGAAGAAAGAGTCAGAAAGGTCAGTGCGGCATTTTTCCCTGAGTCAAGAGACGCAATTCCGGGCTTCTCGGTCAGTCTTGCTGCGATTTCTCTTGGATTAACCAGCGAAGAAATTGAATGCAGCGAAAATTCAATAATTCTAAAAACTTCCGACAGCGAAACTATCATTCCCACAACTGAAAAAGAGTATATGCTGATGAACTACTGTCTTCCCCTTTCTTCGTTCAAAAGCATACCGATCAGCGAAATATACTATGAACGCGTCAAACCCGATTTTTTCAAAGACAAAATAGTAATCTTCGGAGTTCACAATTCTACAGAACAGAATGCCGTTTTGACACCACTTGGCGAGCCAGCCCCAAAATCACTTATTCATGCTCTCGCTGTTTATAATATTATTAATCGGAATTTCCTGCGTTACGCTTTCCCTCTGCAAGGCCTGGTCACAGCCGTTTTAATTCTTTTACTCTCTCTTTATGCAATTTACAGAGATATCAAACCAACCGCTCTTTTGCTTATGGCAATAACCTCCTGCATATTCCTCATATCTGTTTCGTGTCTCGCTCTTGCATGGTTTAATCTTTTGCTGGAAATATCCGCATCGGTTTTTGTTATTGTTATTTCTCTATTTTTTGCTGTCGGACAGCGATTCTATCATGAATTGTCAGAAAAACTGCGAATCAGAAATGCCTTTCAGCATTATGTTACGTCTTCGGTTGTAAATGAAATTCTGAGAGATCCCACAAAACTGGTTCTACACGGTGAAGAGCGGAATCTGACAATATTCTTTTCTGATATCGCAGGCTTTACAACACTCGCTGAAGGCATGCCTCCGATGGAAGTTGTGAAAATACTCAATGAATATCTGACTGAGATGACAGAAATCATTTTCCGTTATGACGGACTTCTTGACAAATATGAGGGCGATGCCATAATGTCAGTATTTGGCGCCCCACTTGACCAGACAGACCACGCAATAAGAGCATGCCGTTGTGCCATAGAGAATCAGAATGCCCTAAGAAGACTCAGAACCAGGTGGAAAGCAGAAGGGAAACCCGAACTGACTGCAAGGATCGGCATCAACACCGGTATGGTTGTCGTTGGAAATATGGGTTCAAAAATGAGATTCGATTACACTGTCATCGGAGACAACGTGAATCTTGCCGCCAGGCTTGAATCTTCGAATAAAATATTCGGCAGCGAAATACTTGTTGGCCCATATACTGCAAGTCTTGTTCAAAAAGCAATTCTAACCAGAAAGATCGGAATTCTTCAGGTTGCAGGGCGCAAACAGGGAACTGAAGTTTTCGAGGTCCTTTGTGACATAAAGAAAAGCGACAGCTTAACTCTTGAAAAAATGATGTCCGCAAAAGATGTATATGAAAAATCTTATGATTTGATGCTGAAACGAGAATTTCAGACCGCCCAAAGCATACTTGACAACTATCTGTCAGGAAAATCAATCGACAAACCTGCTGAAAATCTGAAAAATCGAATTGAAGGGTTTTTGGTAAATCCGCCGCCACCTGAATGGGAGGGCACATGGTTACAAGAGCAGAAATAATTTTTTACAAACTGAATATTTTATGTGGTAAAATATCTTTGATATACCTTGAAATTGCATAAACAAACAGGAACCTGGAAAAATTAAATGAGCACAACAAATATTTCCCCGACAGATTTAGAACACTATCAAACACTTTTTGAATCCGGTGTCAATTTTTCTTCTTCTGCAGTCCTATTTCTTGAAACCGATGGTACAGTTCTTTTTTCAAGTGCTTCATTGAATAGTCTACTCTCCCATGAAAAAACTGAATCCTTCAAAGGGAAAAACCTGTCAGAAATATTTTCAAATGAAGAATTTCTGATCGATAAGCTGATAAAATCACTCGAAAAAGCTCCCGAATGGAAAGCCTGCCTTAAAATATCCGACAAAAACTCAAATATAATAGATATCTCAGCAAAAGCATCTATTGTTAAATCAGATAATGCTGAGAAAAACTGGAAAATTCTTCTTATTCTTGAAAGAGCAATAAATGAAAGAACCTCTGGCTCAATAAATTATAGCATTTTAAATTCAATCTCAGATGGAGTTATAATTGTTGATCCTGATGGGGTGATAATCTTTGCAAATGAGAGAATACTTGAAATACTCCAATTCAAGCCTTTTGAGCTTGAAAAAAAAGAAATTGTTTCTCTTATTGAAAATTTTTCACGGGATTTCTTTCTGGAACAAATAGCCAAATGTAAAATTGGAAACATTGAAGAGGGCGAATATGTCTTTCTAAGAAAAGACGATACTCAGGTAATGGCAAACGTCAGATTGCGCCCTGATTATGATTCTTCTGGTGGTTTAAAGAAAATAATGGTATTGCTCACTGACATTTCTTCAAAGTTTCAACCGGACGAAAGGCAGCGGATACTTACAGAAAGCCTGAGAAAACTGAGCGAAGAACGCAGAAGTCTTCTTGATAGTATTGAAACCATGGTTTGGTATATGAAAGACTTCTTCACTTTCGGTCTGGTAAACGAAGCTTTTGCAAAATTTATTGGAAAGCCAAAAACCGAAATTGAAGGTCATGAGATCTATGATATTTTCAATCGTGAAGATTCGTGCGTTTTTGTTGCAAAAAACCTTGAAGTTTTTGAAACCAAACTAAAAACTTCCTTTGAAGAATGTGTAAAAAATTCTTCATCCGAAGAACGCTTGCTGAATGTCTCCATTTTTCCAAAATTTGACAGCAATCAGAATCTTGAACACCTTGTCTGCTCGGCTGAAGACATTACCGACAAGAAAAAAGCAGAACAGGCTCTTTTCAAAGCAACCCAGTCTGCAGAACATGCAAACAAGGCCAAAAGCGACTTCCTGGCAAATATGAGCCATGAAATAAGAACTCCCATGAATGGTGTCATTGGAATGGCTGAGTTACTTATGGATACTCCGCTGAATCCCAAACAATTTGAATTTGTCAAAACACTCAGATCAAGTGGATTATCACTTCTCGGACTAATTAATGATATTCTTGATTTTTCAAAAATTGAAGCAGGAAAACTTGTCCTGCAATCGGTCTCGTTCAATTTTCATGAACTTACCGAAGAAATCGGGCAAATGCTTTCAGTCATGTCATCAGAAAAAAAGATAGAGCTTCTGATAAGATATCTTCCCGGTACCCCGGAACATTTTATCGGTGATCCGCTGAGAATAAGGCAAATCATAACAAATCTTGCTGGAAATGCTGTAAAATTTACCAGCAAAGGACATGTTCTGATTGACATAAACTGCGAGAGCGAAACCTGGACCAGAGCTTCCTTTGAAGTTAAAATTGTTGATACTGGAATTGGAATTCCGGAAGAAAACCAGAAGCTGCTTTTTGAAAAGTTTTATCAGGTCGATTCAGCACTGACGAAAAAATTTCAAGGAACAGGCCTTGGTCTGGCAATAAGTAAAAAACTTGTTGAAATGATGGGTGGCAAGATCGGACTTATTTCAGAAAAAGGCTCCGGTTCAATATTTTATTTTTCTCTGAATCTTATCAGAGATTCCTCAACTGAAAAAACATTAAAACCCAAAACAGATCTTGCTGGAATGAGAGTTCTGATTACAAATATAAACCCTGTGGCTGGAAAAATTCTTTCAGATTATTGTCAGAACTGGGGTATCCTTTGTTTCAGTGCATCTAATGCAATTGATGCAGTAAGAATTCTGAATGAAAAAAATTCAGCGAATACTCCGGTTCACGTTGTATTTTTCGATCCAAGACTTGAAAAATCCGGTTCTGAATCTCTGCCAGAAGTCTTAAGAAATTCCCCAGATCTGAGACAGATTTCAATTGTTGCACATTTGCCAGGCAACTTCTATAAGCTTCCCGAAGAAATCGCAGGCGAATTATCTGGTGTTATCGCCAATCCGGTTTCAGCTGGTAATCTTCAGAAATTATTGTGTAAAATTTACAAAGATGAAGTTTCTGGGAGAGAATCTGGGAAAGTACAGCCAAAAGCAGCAGGTGAAAATTCCATTGCAAATCCAGCACCAGTAAAGTCTAAGACACGTATTCTTCTGGTGGAAGACAACATAGTTAATCAGGAAGTTGCTAGAATAGTTCTTCAAAGACTTGGTTGCACTGTCGAAATTGCAGAAAATGGACTTGAAGCCATTCAAAGACTTGAAAATAACAAGTATGACATTACACTCATGGATTGCTCAATGCCTGTCATGGACGGTTTTGAAGCAACACGAAAAATCAGAGAAGGAAAAATTGGCGGCGAAAATATAATCATAGTCGCACTTACTGCACATTCCCTTTCTGGTGACCGGGAAAAATGTATCAATGCAGGAATGAATGACTATATCACCAAACCTATCAATCCGGCAGCTATTAGATCAATATTAGAAAAATACAAAGTTCACAATTGAGATCATGAATGTGACAACTGAAATTTCTGAAGCGAAGATTGAACTATCCATTGAAAATCGCTCATCCGAAATAAATAGATGCACAGGGGAAATCGTTTTATTTCTCGAACAGCTCAATGAGAATGCAGACACCATTTACAAATTCAAACTGGTAATAGAGGAAATTGTAACAAATATTATAAAATACGCATTTATTGACAACAAAAAGCACGAAATTTTTATTTCAGCGGAAGTCCTTCGGGACAGAATAATCATATCGTTTATTGATGACGGTCGTGAGTTTAATCCTAAAAGCGCCCCAAAACCTGATACATTTGCTGACATTGAAAAACGTCCAATTGGAGGGCTGGGAATTTTCCTTGTAAAGAGCATGATGTCAGAAATTATTTATTTACGTAAAAACAACAAAAACATTCTTAAACTTGTTTTGTGTCGTTAGAATTTCAACCTAATTATTATTGGAGAATAATGTAATGAACAAAAAAATCTCTTTATTGTGTCTGCTTCTTCTAACTGGATCTATATCTTTTGGATCTCAGATTCCCGCAGCTGCTGAAAAACAGAAAAGCAACCCGGCTGCTGAACCTGCAAAGCAGGTTGCACCCGCAACAAAGCTGCCCGCTCACGAAAACATCACACTTGATAATGTAATTTTCCAGTCAAATCAAATGATGCTTGCACTTATGGACCAGATGAAAAATGGAAATCTTAAAGAAGCAAGAAATATTGCCATTCAAATGATTGAAGGTAATGAAAAATACCTCGACACTCAAAAAGAAGTGTTTCGAGCCTTTGCAAACAATATTGAAAAGAAAATGTTCGAACTTGAATTAAGAAAAGAAGGAAACAATGCTAAAGTCGTTTGGGTTACACAACCAATAGCCGATGGATTCTACTTTCTGTCCATAATAGACTTTACTGAAAAAAAATTCAATGAATCATTTGAAAACATCCAGAAAGCAATTTCATGGAATCCTGTAAGATCTGCATTCCATTCAGAGCGTGGTTTTATTATTTTAAACCAGCCAGATTCGCTTGATCTGGCTATGGCAATGACTTCATACATGAAAGCTGCTGAAACAGCCTATACAAAAGAAGATTTTGCCACTGCAATGCGCGGAATCGGTTATGTTTTCATCGAAAAAGGCGATCTGGAAGCAGCAGTTTCTGCTTATATGATTTCCAAAAGATTCGACCCACAAAATACGGTTGCTGATCAGGAAATTTCGTTCATTAATACGAAAAAGCCCGACCTTTCAAAAAGTATCGACATCAATGCAGCGGCGGCAATTCTCAATAAAAGAGGCATTTCTCCGATCGTTTCCAAATCACATGTTGCAGCAATTCTTGATATCGTAAATGAAATAAAAGTCATTGCAAAAAAATCTGAAATAGTTTCACTTTTAAAACTTGCCAGGGAAATTGATCCAAATAACCCAGAAATAAATAATCACCTGGAATCATTTGGAAAATAACGAGAGCTTTGACACCGCTTAATGACCAAAAGATAGATCTCACGCGGAGGCGCAGAGTCGCGGGGAAAAGCAGAGAAAACAGAGTTATTTTTTTAGTTTTATATTGTACCTGCTCAGTAAAATTGCCGTAGTATTACAATAATCAGCCACTCAGACATTCATCTGTGTGGCTGATTATTTAATTTTGAAATATTGATTATTAGCAATGATACGCTTACTTTTGCTGTTGTCATCTCGACCGAAGAGATGATTTCGGAAGGGTTGCAGAAAGCCAAGCACTTACCCCGGATTACTGAGCAGCTACAATTTCAGCGAATTTGCTGCATTAGTATTATATCAACGCTACTTGAAAAGTTTCTGTTTTCTCCCTCTAATCACAGTCAACATTTGAGAGGGATGGGGCGTGGATTCTTAGTTTATTATAAATCATTGAATTCCAGCAAAAAAGCATTTTATTAATGATTATTACTTGTTTTTATCAGATTTTGAGTTTTTGGCAGCCTTTTTCCCTGATGTCTTCTTAGCGACTGTCTCTTTTTTTGAAGACTTTTGAGCTGTCCTGGGAGAAACTTTTGCAGTAGGTTTTGCAGAAGACTTGCCAGAAGACTTTGAAGGTGGCTTTGGACTGGCCTTAACTTTCAATGTTGGTGGTGGATTATGAGACTTTGATTTTTTTTTATCCCAGAGATTTTCTTTGGCATATTTGATTAATTCCTCATCGCTAAGCTCACCAAAAGAACGGTAGTCTCCTGGCTTTTCAGATATTGCCGAAGTTTTATTCACTGGTAGTTTTGAAGGCAATACAGCATTCGAAATTTCTTTAGCTGCAGCTACATTTTTGGTGCCTTTTATGTTTTCAGAAGTGGAAATATTTGAATTTTCATTTTTTATTTGAGCTTTCAGCTTATTCAATAATTCTTTAGCTTCTAAAAGTTTTTCTTTATTGTATTTTACAGATTCCACTGAATCTTCTTTTTTTATTTCATCTTTTGAAGGCTTTGCAGACTTTACTGGCTCTTCTTTTTTGTCATCAGAAAGATTTTCAGTATTCTTCTTTTCTTCAGAGTTTTTCTTTTCTACGGACTTTTTTTTGGCTAAACTGCTGTTTTCTGTTTTTCGTATCTTTTTCGCTGGAAGCTCTTCTGATGGCTCTGAAGAAGTTACATCCGCATCGTCCATTTCATCTTGTTCATCTGGAATAGTGATAATAGGCTCAACGGTTACTTTTCTGGAAGGCTGTATAAGTATTTCCTGCTTAGCATCATTAGTATCAGAGACCCTTGAACGAATATTTTCCAACAGAACACGACTTTCATCGTTTTTTTCTTCGTTGTCAGAAGAAACATCCTCTTCCAGGACAGGTTGTTCAACCGGCTCTGGTTTTGAAACGTTTTCGGAAGACTCTGGCTTGAGATTGTATTTTTTCTGAAGGCGACTGATTAATTCAGAGCCTTCCGGTGAATAAGCACTCAGAGAAACAGAAATACAAGAAAAAAGAAGAGATCCGACAATTATATTAATCAAAGCTCTCATTGCAAAAGCCTCGATCAACCTTGCGGTTTTCGGAATATTTTCAGAATAATTTTGGAAACTCCATCCACTTCCAGTTCTCTTGCAGCCTCTGGATCAAGATCAATTACCCTGCCGCCGATATAAGGCCCTCTGTCGATAACTCTGGCAAGAATCTTCTTTGAATTTCGCGGATTGATAACCTTGATAAGGGTTCCAAAAGGCAGAGTGCGGTGAGCAACCGGATAAATACGATCTTTGATTTTATGTTTTTCTGAAATTACCTTTTCAGGTTTTTCAGCACAGTGATACCAGGAAGCAATTCCAAATTCGACCTGCACTTCGACCTCTGAATGATTGTCATAGACACTGCCTGAAGAACGCTTCTCTCCGGGGGTATTCATTAACTTTTTGATTGAAACCGGAGAAGCCAGAACGAACGACGACAAATTTACAAAAGAACACACAACAACAAGAAGGATAGTTTTTTTGTAGTTCAAAATCAACACCTCATCAAATAGAATATAGAACGGCACTTATGAATGAAAGTTTCCGATGTAATACAGATTTTATGAAATCTTTTAACAACTTTATCAAAAAATTTGAACTTGGAATGGTAACACTATTTTTTCAAAATTTCAAGTATGCATTCTACATGCTTCTTTCTGGTAAAACTGGAGTTAAATAATTCAAGTGCACCCCGGCTCAAAGTTTCGTATAACCTTGGATTTTCAACCAATCGAAAGATGGAATCAGCTATTTCACACGGATCTGATGAAGTCAGAACTCCGCTTTTTCCTGGAATTACCATATCAGGTATCGCCCGATAATCTGTTGCAATAAGAACACATCCGTATGCTAATCCTTCAATAAGAACCAGTGGCTGACCTTCATTCGGATAACGTGAAGGGAAAACCATGAAATGTGTCTGCCTTAAAAGAACATCCTTTGTTTTTTCATCAGCAAATTCAATATATTCAACATGAGAACTCAGACTATTTTCACTGATATATTTATCAAAAGCTGCTCGAGCTTCGACAGGATCACTATATTTGATATCACCGGGCATTATCTGAAAAGGACCGCAAAATCTCGCCAGGATGTCTATTTTCTTTTCATGAACAAGTATTTTTACAGCCTGAAGTGTTTCTTCCCAGCCCTTTGTTTCAATCATGTTTGAAAGAAATAACAGATTAATTCTGCTTTTTCTTTCAATATTTTTCCCTTCAACGCAGGCATCACCAATTAGATCGAAAGGCAAGCCGTTTTTTACAACAGCTAATCTTCTTGAAATTCCCGGATATTCACTGAACATCTTCCTCAGATAATCGCTGAGAATTATTATTTTAGAACATTTTTCAAGTGCCCTGAGCATTAATGGACGTAAAAATGCGGGCAAATCATTCAAAACCCTGTCATACATTCCACCATGAATATGAACCACGACACTGTGTCCGCAGAGTTTCGAAGCAACAATAAGAAAAAAATCTCTCACGGCACCGTCCAATGCCTGATTCAGTGTAATATAAACAACGGTACGCTTTGATGACACAATCAAAAGAAGAAATCTGAATATTATCCTGAAATACTCTGCGATGCGCCATAAGCTTCTGCCAGCGCCTTTTCCATTCAAGAGATGAGTACTGTAATCAACCAGAGAAAAACCAATTCCACGGTCTTTCAATCCCTCAATAAGACACCTGAACGCAAGGGTATGACCATTTACAATACCAGGCAGAGGCCCAAATAAAATCATCTTTTTCTCCAGAAGCAAAGATGAACAACTATACACCACAGAAATAAAATTGTCCATAGCACAATTTTTACACCAGTGCAAATGGAAATTTCATGGAAGGCTGATTAAAGCATATTTTCAGAAATACAGCTTCAACTTCGCTCAGCCACCGAAAAAGCTTAAAAGCCAGTTACTCAGCGGAGTATAAGCCACGAAAAAAAAATACGCCCAATGAAAATATTTCTTTTGCACTGCAACTTTCAATGCAACTACTTAACAAATTGTCGCCTCTGTTCGACTATTCTCTGTTTTATATTCGCTTCAGACAAGACTATTTCAACTCATCCATGAAAACGCGATAGCTTTTACCCGAAGGGTTAAAAAACGTTACAGGAACCTCTTCAACAGTAATGTTTTTGACTTGAAACCTTGTTCCTGGCAGGAACAACACTTCTTCTTCTTCAGGACGCGCTGAGAATGGCTGAATTCGCTTGCCGGTAAGACATTTAATTTCAAGAATCACTGCATTGTGAAGTTCAAAATAATTTTTTATTGTATCCTTTCGTGCCAGGGTTGTTGAAAGAATACTGAGAGCTATAAAAGGCTTACCGCTTTTCATGCAATTGCGATATTCACTTATTCTTCTCTCAACTTGAGCAGTTTCGGCTTCATTCTGAAAAAAGTCCGTTCGATAAACAGTTCCTTTGAAGTTGGGGATCTTATTAAGTCCCGACAACATTACACGAAAAAAAGGGCTTGCCGGCAAAGTTTTTTCTCTGCATGCTTTGTTGGCATCTACGAATGCACTAATTGTATATTCAGTAATTGCATAAACCTCCCCGACATACATGCCAGGATGTTTCTTCAACAACTTTTTGACCCAAGCCTCGGGCTCTCCGCTCTTTGATTCATCAAAAAAAGCCTTAAGAGTGCGCTGGTCAACACTATAGGCACTAACTGGTCGCCCATCTGCAAGTACAATTCTTCCGTCTTTGTCAATGTCAAATACAGTTACTCCCTCAGCAAACAGAGGGTTGAAATTCACTAAGAATGAACACAGAAATGTAAGGAATAAAATTAAATAAACGGTTTTTGTTTTATCGAAATTTACACGATACTTCATGCTTATTCCTCCGGAAAGAATTTCAATGCACTTAAGAATTATATGCAAAAACTCACTTATTCGTAATTATATCAGTTTAACGATATTTCAGGAAGTCTCTTCAATAGATATTCAAGACGAATACAGATTTATTTGTTATAATATAGAAACTTGCAGAGGATTTTTTTGAAAATAGCGCGTGGAGGAAGTTATGAAGAAAAACAACTATTTCTTTTTCACTTTTATTGCAATGATTCTGCTTTGCACACAATCTCTCATGTCTCAAAACAGGGACACGTTTTCTGAAAATGCTTCTGTGACCCCAAATGTCACTTCGTCTGACGATAGGGATACATCACTGGTTGAAGATATCTTATTGTTACCTTCAAAAGCAGTAAAAGGTGTTGTTAAAACAACTATGACTAAACGCCCGAAAAAACTTTCAAAACCTGCCAGCGTTGAAGAGTTGATTACTCAGATAGAAGGTGTCGGAATCGAATTCGGAAAAGCAAAGAAGATAGACCAGCATATTTTTGACAATATCGGTCTGGCAAAAAGTGTTGATGATTTTTTAAAACTTGCTAGTTTGACTTCCTCTGTACAATCTTCGGCTAAGGTACTCCAGCTTGGAATTGAAAAAGCGACAAATTCAACAGAGATTCTACGTCTAATTTATGCTGCCAAGAACTATAAAGATAAACAATTAATTGAAAATATTCTCCAGAAAGGATTTTCACTGACGCATGATCTTCAGGGAATAAATAATCTCATAAAAACTGTCGAAGATGATGAAAAGTTGTATGTAAAAGCTCTTAAACTTGGAGTAAGCCAGGCAAAAAATACCAGCGACGCCTTATCTATTATTAAGAAAACCAGGCGAAATCAGGATTCTGATCTAGTAGATGAGCTGGCTTTGATTGCTGCAGAAAAAGCTTCCTCAGTAAAAGATATTGTATCTCTATCGCAGGCAGCGGTGACCTTTGAGGGAAAAGATGCTGTCGTTTCGAAGGGTAAAGATTTATGCAAAACTCCGAATGATTATGCAATGCTAAGCACAGTTGCCGGATTCAATAACACCAAAGATAAATTGTTACTTGAAGGGATTTCCATCTGTTCAAATGTACAACAGGTGTTGTTTCTTGCTGCCAAAGCCAGGAATTCTGAAGTTCTCAACAAAGTTCTTCTTGAAGGTATGTCTTTAGCAAAGTCATCTGGCGAACTTGAATCGCTTGAAAAACTTGCATCAGGTATAACAAAAGCAAATATCACGGAAGCAAAACGAAATCTACTGGAGCAGGGCAAATAGCCGGACACCAAAAAAAATACTTCTGAGTAATAGACAGAATTGAGCGCTGATAAACATAATTTTATCAGCGCTCATTTTATATAAAGGAGTATTTTAAAAACTCCTGAAGGAAAACTGCATCTTCTGTATAAATAATACACAGCAAATTCTCTCAAATGCGTGTTTTTTTTGCACAACACCCATTATTTGGAATAAAATGCCAACTTTTTGACCAATATTGCTGAAATTTTTCTGGCATGACTTTTGCGTTATTACATTCGCCGACTGATTGATGATCTCTCATCGCATCAGTTGTTTTCAATCATTCCTTTCCTTGATTTGACTGCATGGTCTCCATGCAGTTTTTTGTTTTTCAGGGATTCAGAATATTATTTAAAAATTATAATGCCTTATTTGAGGAAAACTACTGTTTTAGCAGATTTTTGACTTCTCCCAGGATGCCCCTGAGAGCATTATATGATTTTTTGGAAACGCTTTTTACAAGATCGCCAGGTTTGCACGTATTTTTTGCAGGCACTTTTGCTGAAATTTTTGCTGTTATATTTGTTGAGATATTCTCTACTATATTCTCTGTAATATCCTCTGTTGTGTTTTCTGATTCTAAGTTTTCGGTGTTTACGACCATTTTCTTCACACTTTCCGGCAATTGCTGTTTTTCAGTATTTTCTGCATTGGGCATATTATTTATTTCATTCTCAACCAGCTTCACCGGAACATTCTCAGGTGCTTTTGCAATAATTATCGGCGCAGGAGCCCGTGCAGTAGCAGAAACAGGGTTTTCATATATTTTTGTATGATTGCTTCCGGCGGCCATCAGAGATCTTCTGCCGGCAATATATGACTCAAGCATTTTTTTAGTCTGAATATCCACAGGATTCTCAGGCCCAAGACTGAAATTTGTTTCCTGATTGTAAAGTCTTTCAAGCTGATTTCTCAAAAGCCTTTCCTTTTCATACATTTTTCTTTTCAGAAGATTATCATCAGCACTTTCAAGTTCCTTTCCAGTTGCGCCCCAACGAAGCTCAACAGAATGAAATGGGTCGAAAGACATCCTGAAAAGACGTTCCTGAACATCCTGAAAAGTAAGTGGAATCTGATTGTTCTGAGAATTTGTATAATATATTGAAAGCCTTGGGCTGACCTCGTTATAAATATTCAACAATGCCAATGCAAGTTCTTCTGCCGAGCCTGAAAATTGCAGTCTCGGGTCTCTTCTTTCTGCCATTCCTATCATTTCAAGAGTTTTATTGTGAAATTCCAGAAAAGCAACTTTCAGTCTTGCATCACGTGAAGGCGTTGAAAACTCTTCCCAAAGCCCGTCAGTTCCATAAATGTTGTATGGAAGAAAACCAGGGTGTGCACGCTTGTTAATACCGGCGGCAATACATATATTTACCGCCAGAGCACGATACTTAATGTCTTCGTAGAGATCTTCCATCATAATTTTGAATTCATTCAAGGGTTGGATATTGCCACCCCGGTTTGATAATTTCAATCTGACGTAATCAAAATACGAAAGCTCATTGATATTCCCAAGAGAATAGCTGTCCTGATACTGGTCTGTGGAAGAAAAATCGTGTAATATACTGTTTTTTGCCCTCAACATGCTTCCTTCTGATGTATCATAAATCTGTGGACGCCACTTTCTGAAACCACCACCATTTGAAGAGCTGCCCCTGGCAAATTTTGATCCGAACCATGGTCTTGATACCGACTTATCAGGATGAGCATCAATGACTCTCAGCCTGCCGTCGTCTGTTACCTGATAAACAATAGCCACGTGGCCGTTAGGATCGTAATATATGGTTCCGGGAACAATAGAATTTTTGTCAACCCGGACGGGGTAGGTATCAGAATTCTCAACATTAGGAGCCATTCGATAATAGCCAGAATTAACAAGGTGAACATTTCCCAGAAGGCTTTTTGCGCTCTGAAAGCAATCCTGATCTTTGAAATCAGAAGGATGGTTTCCCCGGCTGTAGCGCTGATCTCCGCCCTTTCCACTTATTGCGGTCGTGTAAGAGAAGGGAAGTTTTAGCTTATACGCAACATACGCCCTGATAACATAAGGAAGATCTGCACAATCAGGATAAAGATTCATATTCTTGTCTTCATCTGAATATAACGGGTTTAAACTGGAATCACGAATGAACTTGTTAAGATTTCCATATTTAGATTCACCAAATTTTCTTACAAATTCACTGTAATTTCTTTCATCTTCGTCGGTCCATCTGTTGGAAGAGAGAATCCATGCACCTGCAATTGCAACCGCAGGCAAAAATACAAACAGCAGAAATAACAGGTATTTGTTCAGATATGATGAACAAGCACCACTTCTTGAGGAATTAAATTTTCGTTTTTGCATGATATTTTTTCCAATCGGAAAAAGTCTTAATATTTTTAATTATAAATACTTCAATTTTTTCCGAATATTTGCATGAGAGCTTTTATTGAAATGATGAAAATGATTACCTGAATCAAAAATTTGTGGATGAAAGGACCTAATCCATTATGAGGTAGTACCGCTTTTGATGTTAATACCTCTACCAATAAGAAGCAGGGTGCATTTTCAAGAGAGGTAGTATTTTGCTGTCATTTCGACCGAAGGGAGAAATCTGGTATCTTCTACGTCGAGGTGGCTCATGGTTTAATATACCCCTTCTGAGATCTCTCCCTTCGGTAGAGATGACAATGAATCACGTATTTCCACATCAAAGAACGGTTCACCTCTTAATTGTCGGTGGGCTAAGAACCTCACCCTTGACCTCTCAGGCGTTAAAACAAGGGAGAGGATAGATGTTCCGAATTGTTGAATAGATAGGATAGAAAATATGAATTTTAGAAAAAAAATATTACTTATACTGGCAGTATTTTTGAGTTTCTGCTGTTGCAGTACAAATTATCTGGAAGCTTCTGATGGCCTTTTTGCAGGAATTCCAGATGCAATAGTCTGCTGCAGTGTAAACTTTTCAGGATGTTTTGAAGCATTATTTAAAGAATCTTTCGATGGCAACGCGCCTGTTCAGAAGATAGTTGATTTCTTCCGACTGTCTGAAATGATTCCTGAATCGCTGTATTTTTATTTTGCGCCACCTGAAAATTTCGTATTCCACATTGGAACAAAAGTAAAACAAAAAACTTTTATTGAAATGTTCAGGGAAGAAAATATCATTAAAAGAAAAAATGGTTTTTCAATAATTGATTCGAATTTGAAAGACAAAAATAATCCGACGGTTATTTTTGTAGGAAGCGACAGTATTACTCTTTTCCCGGCTAATCTTGAAGAAATCGTATTGTCAGGAATTTCAGAAAAGAAATGTCAGTTACCAGAAAAAATGGAAACCTTCCGAAAGATGGCATCCAGAAAGCCTTTTTTTGCCATGGAAGCTGATTTGAACGCATTGATAAAAATTTTGTCAGATGACATCATGAAAAATTCGGAATTAAGTAAACCATGGTCAGATATTTCTCTTGTACGCGTCATTATCGAAAAGAATTATTCAAAAGCTCAGTTTTTGGTAAGAAACCAGGATCTGTTATCTGAAAAAAATAGCCTGGGTAAAAACATAATTGATTTTTTTCAGAAGGATATGAATATTTTTGATGGTCTCACAAACGACTTCAGGGAGAATTTTTTCAGAAAAATCAACATTTCTACACAGGGAAACAGCTTGTATTTTGATGGTGAAGGCTTAGGAGACATGCTTCTCGAAAGCGAAAAACGGTTTCTGATTTTTATTGCTGGCAATGTATCAGAAATTATGGCATCCAAATTGTCTTCTCAATGACAAGGCAAAAGACAGGCAAAAACAAGGAAAGAAAAGACAAAACGAGAAAAGAAAAGACAAGAAAAGAGTTTTTTCCGCAGATTTCGCAGATTACGCAGATTTTCAAGATTGAGAGAATTTTACGATTGAGAAATTTTTAAGATTAGAGATTATCGGGATTAGAGAGTTATTGAGCAAGAAATAGTTGAGAGATGACAAATGAAAATATTATATCTGTAATATTACAAGAGCCAGACTCTCGGGGAGTCTGGCTCTTGCAATATGTAGATGAAGATCAGGAAGCAGGGAATACGAAATCATCAGGAAGCTGGATTGTTGAAACCGCGTGCTTGTAAATTAACTGTTTCTTGCCTTCGGATTCTAGAAGAACTACGAAAGTGTCAAAATCAAGAACTACTCCCTGAATTTGAAAACCCTTCATAAGAAAGATCTTTACCTGTGTTCCTTTTGTTTTAAGAACCTGTAAAACCGTGTCCTGAATGTTAATACTGGCCATCACATTCTCTCCTGTTTAGTTTTTTTTATTATTTAATGTTCTTTATCATGAACAGAGCAGCAAACATTGCCATCATCACGAACGCTGTATAATCCGCCTTCCGAACATGAAGGTATATTGTACTCCATAATAACCTTTTCAAGCAATCTTTGTTTTACGGAAATTTTACCGGGATTTTGGAAGTTTCTGTTTAAAATCTCTTTTAATCGGCGCATTGAATATCTGCATCGCGCTTCCTGCGAAAAAATAAATGGAATTGAGCCTGCGTCTGGATGACTGCTGCATGAGATTGTTCCAACAAAAGGATTCATAATGCTTGTGCCTTTAACCGGACAGATTTCTTCAAATTTTTCCACACAGAAAGATCGCCCAACATTACATAAAAGCTGATCAATATATGGTTTAACAATGAACTGTAGAGAATTATACCTTTCAATAAAATCTTTAACTGCGTTCTGATAGTTCTCATAGTCAGCTTTAATTCTAATACACTGGTCATTAGCTTCTATTCTCAGAAAAAGTTCACAACCAACTTCCTTCATGGCTGCCTTCAATATATTGAGGTTATCGGTAAGCTTTTTCATAAACAGCTCGCTGACTTTTTCTGCTGGCTCAAAAACAGAAATTTCCCTTAAACCAGATTCATATTTGTAATAATTGGCATAAATTCTCATGAATGGCCATAAGGGGTTTCCTGCAAATGGTCTCAGCCAGAATGGCATTAATTCGCATAAAACTGGCCAGTCAATGAGAAATCCGGCGTATGCTGTTTCATCAAACATAAAAGTTCTGGAATATGCTGCCAGCTCTTCTTCTGCGACAATCTTCCTGCCAAAACCCAGGAAAAAATCTTTTCCTGAACCCGCAAGCCAGAATGCAATTCCGGGAAATTCGCAAAACATGAGTTTACGATTATCTACATCATCAACCTTTTTTACTTTTCCACGCAAAACACGAAAATAATATTCAAAAGTACCCTGAATATCGATTTTCTGCATTTCAGGATTTTCAAATCTGAGAATCAAATCAAATTTGAAATTTTTAAAACCTCTCAAAAATATACTCACAGAAGAATTAATGAGTTCATCAGGTAATCGGATGAAGGAAGAAACAAATTTGAACATCGCCGGAGAAATATTCAATGCTAAACCGCATCTGACTATCGGGGGAAATTCAGAAAGGACTTCTTCCTGGTAAGGCTCAGAATCGCTGGCTATATCGCCCTCTCCGGTCAGAGTAATATCCTCTTCTGAACCTTCTTCAGCATTTTTGCCGAATTCATCACCTGGAGTTGCTGAATCAACCGTCAGAGACGCAACCTGAACCGTTGAAGATGAAACATCAAGAGTGTAAAACGGAAACAGCGGAGTTCCAAGGTCAAGCTCGCCTTTTTTAATTTTTTCACAGAGATGGTTAATTGCAATCGAAGATCCAAATTCGCCTCTCTCCTGATATATATCAGAAATTTTTATGAGAAGATTCTGAATATGTTTTGGATCGGAATCTTTTCCGAAAAGCTTGTGATAGTCGGCAACTGAAAGGTAATATGACTTAAAGGTAATTGCATAGTAAATGTCATTTTTCAGATTTTCCAATTTCGGATCAGCCTTGTGAGCCTGTTTTAAATAGCCCAGAGCTGTAGAAAAATCTTTAAGTTCGAGATAAACTTTTCCAAGATGCGACAATATTTCGCCCACATCCGGAGCAATATTAACAGCTTTTTTCAGCAGATGAAGTGCCTCATTGACATTTCCCAGTTTGAATTCAATCCAGCCAAGTGTATCAATAAAAGATGCATTATCAGGCTCAATACGCAATGCCCGCTTTGACAACTCTTGAGCTTTTTTCAGGTCAAGATCGTTTTCCACGAGCAGGTAAGCATAGTTGTTCAAAGCATCAGAAGAAGTCGGGTTCAAATCAACAGCTTTCTGATACATCTCAGAAGCTTTGGCAATATTTCCGGAAAGATAATAAAGCGTTCCGAGATGATAATGAGGTTCATATCCGTTAGGATTCATTTCAATAGATTTCAGAAATTCCTTTTCAGCTTTATCATTCTGCCCATTTTTGAAAGATGCCCAACCCAGACTATCCCTGAAACCAGCGTTATCAGGCATCAGTGTTACTGCGCGCTGACAGAGAGTCTGTGCCTGTTCAGGATGAATTCCATATTCCGCATATAGGTATCCGAGGTTGTTCAGTGCATGAGGGTTATTGGGTGACAATACAAGAATTTTCTTGTAAACAACTTCTTCGAGCCAGAAAGGTTCTTTCTTTCGAAGTTGTGTCTGGAAAGCCTCGTGCAGTCCCATATAAACGCTGAGAAGAGTATGCTGCAATCTGGCGTTTGTAGCAGCCATTGATGCAGACTTTTCATAGGACATTATTGCAAAAAACAGATTAGATTCGTCTGATCCGATTGTTCTGAAAGCCTGTCCAAGAACGAAGTGAAATAATGGAACTGAAGGTGCCAACGCGGCTGCCCTCTTTAAATCTTCAAGCGGCTTCATGGGCTGGAAATAACCGTTTGGTCTGTTTTTCAAAAAATTAAACAATATTCCCTTCGCAAGAAAATACTCAGCACTGTCTTCCAGTATTTCTTCAGCTTTTATTAATATTTTTTCGAAATCCCTGTCATGCAGATTAATTTTTTTGGGTTCTTTACTTGATTCATCCTGTGGCAAATGTGCCAGAACAAGGCCTTCAAAAAAGATATAGTCAAGAATCTGTATTTTCGATGCCTTTGAAAAATCATTTACTTTCAAAAGCTTTCTGGTTCGATCTATCAAACCACCCTTTTTGTCAAGGGAAGTATCAAAAAGTATTGCTGATTTTACTACCTGAAATATTCCCTGAAAATGATGTAATGAACTGGTTTCATTCTCTGAAAGGTATTTCTTAAGCAATTGAATGTTAAAATCGGCATTTTTAGACTTTTCGAGTCTAAGTTCGTCAAAACCAAAAATTGGCAGACCAAAATCGAAGTGCAACACTGATGCATTTAGAGCCAAAGATGTGGTTAAAAAGAACATCAGCAAAGCTGAAAAAAAGCATAATTTCCTGAGATGCGAATTCATCTGCTTGCTCCAGATTTCCAGATTTTGATAGTTTTAACTAGTTTTTCCTGATTTTGGAGTATGATTATAAATCATTTCCGGAAATTTATCCAAGAATTGGTAAATATTTAATAATTTTTTAAACAAGACTCCTTTTTTTTTTCATTTTGGAGTATAATTAGTTTTTACATACTAAACTCGGGTGGTGGTATGAAACTCATAATAAAAGATATAGATGGTAATCTCGTTTTTGAAGGTCCGCTGAAAGATTCTGGAAACGGCGTAAAAATAGGCCGTTCTTCTTCGTGTGAAATAAAAATTGCTTCAGCCTCACTGGCAGATGAGCATCTGGCAATCAGACTTACAGATAAAAACAAACTTCTGATTCAGGATCTGCAAAGTTCATTTGGAATTAAAATCGATGGCGAGCGCCTGCCTCCGGGCTTTATAAGGGAACTTCCCCTGAAAAAACCCATACAGCTGTCAGACAATCTTATTCTGATTGTCGAGGCGTCACCTCAAACTGTCAGCGATACAAAAGTTCTTCAAAACACTGAATTTTCAAAAAAAGGACAACTTTTTCCATTTTTTGTTGAAAAGAATGAACGTTTTGTAAAAAATGCTTTTTCCCATCTGAAAAACAAACTGCCAAAAGAATGGTACATTTCGGTTCAATATGTTGAAGATCAGATCCGTGATAAAATAAAAGAATTATCTGCTATTCTTGATGTCGGTTTCGCCCTTTCTTCTGTAACCAGCTACGGAAGGCTTCTTGAGCATGTTGTGGATATGGCAATGGAAGTTTCGGGCGCTGACTTTGGACGAATTCTGCTTCACAACGAAGAAATGGACAGACTGGAAACAATGATAATGCGTGTTTCCTCTGGAAAAAATGCAGCAAGAGAAAGCAGGGAATCTGAAGCTTGTGTCCTGGAGTGTTTTCGTGGATCAGATATTATAACCCGTGTTATTCCGGTTTTTTCCTCTCCGGCGAGTATACCTGCAAATCAGGCAAAATCAATTTCAACTCCCAGACCGCTTGCAATCGCTCCGTTGAGAGTTCAGAACACAACTATAGGCGTTCTGCACCTTGAAAAACAGAATTCAGCTGAGCCTTTCCCCGATTCAGCAACCGAGCCACTTAGAACATTCGCAGCCCAGGCTGCACTCGCAATTGGACATGCAAAGCTTTTTCACATGTCAACAATAGACGGTTTAACCGGTTTATCAAATAACAGACATTTTCACCAGAGATTTCTTGAAGAATTTTCCAGAGGAATAAGACACAAAATACCAATGTCAATACTTCTCATAGACATTGACAATTTTGCACAGGTAAATCAGCAGAATAGCGATTCTACAGGTGATATGGTACTGAAAAAATTTGGACGTACCATAAAATCTGCAATGCGCGTACATGATCTTGCCGCCAGAATAAGCGGTGAGGAATTTGCCGTAATTCTTCCTTCAACGCCTGTAACTGGCGCAAAGACAGTTGCTGATAAACTAGCCGGATTAGTTGCAAAAACTCTTTTCAGAATTGGGAAAAAAAGTATCCGAATAAATATAAGCATTGGAATTGCAGTAACAACAGCTGAGACACTTAAAACGACAGATCTCTATCAGGCCGCCCAGGATTCTCTGCTTGAGGCAAAAAAAGCTGGAGGAAACAGAATTGTTATCGCCAGGCAAAAATAAAACAAAAAAACATATTCAAGGAAACGTATGAAAAAATTAGGAAATTCATTTTTTCCGTCACCAGGCGCAATCGACAGCAATGATGAAATAATGAAAATGGCTGGGCTTCCACCTCTGAACAAAGGAAAAGAAGACATGGCATCCGAGGTGGCTAAGATGTTTTCCAGCAAGAAAAAGACTACTCCAGCACAAGCACCCTCCGAAGATGATGTATCCTGGGAAATCCAGAAAAAATTCATTACTTTGTTTGAGGTACATGGAAAAACTTTTGCCAGATTTATCGGTGATTTTCTGGATGTCCTCTTGAGCGGGCCTCTTCAGGAAAAAATGGTCAGCGAACTGATTGAGGAAAAGATTGCTCAAAAGAGACGTTTGATAGCCGAAATGTCGGTTGAAGAAGCTAATGTCCCCCATGTTCCTCCTGCAATGCCACCTGAAAAAGAAGTTAAAATCGGCGGTGAAGAAAGAGTGCGTTCTCATCACTTTCTGAAGAGAAAAAAGCTTCTTGCAACAATTTTTGTAGATTCCCGTGAACACCCGGCATTCAAGAGAATCGTAAAAAACATTGACCTGATTTGCCAGGAAGAACTTGATTGTGATAAGTTTTCTTCACTATCAAGCGAAGAAAAATCACGTGAATTTCAGGACTGTATTTTCAGATTAAAAAGAGAAATATCAAGAAACGATCTTCTGATCGCTTGGTTCTTCCTCAAAAGTAACAAATTTCAGGATCTTGAGCTTATATTTACTGAAACCCGCAGTCTTGGACTGCTGAGGCCATCATATTACGAAGATCTGGATAAAGCTTATCGCGATGGAAAAAAACTTCTCAAACTGCTGGTAAAAGATTTCGAAACTGAATTTCCGCCCCTTCCTGAAAAAAAGGAGGGCATAACCAACTACCTGAACGAAGTTCTCGAAATTTATACATTTCATCACTTTGTCGTAAAGTCTGCCAATATTGCAAAACCAACACTATCAAAAAAGGAAATGCTTGAGCGGGAAGAGCTTCTTCAAAGCCGTATCGACGAACTGAACAAGGAAAATGAACGGCTCAGAGAAGAAAAACGACGCCTTATTCTTGACAGAGAAGGCGAAGTCAGCGAAAAGAGTATTCTTCAGCGACAAAATGAAGAATTGAAAAGTCAGGTGGCAAAACTTGACCCAGCCGAAGTCAGCCGTCAGATTCGTGCTATGGAAGCAAAAGTTAATCAGAATCAGCGTGAATATCAGGAAATGCTTGAAGAAAATTCACTTCTTCGCGCCACAATGCGCACACTTGATACAGAAAATCAGGACTATTTGCAAAAATTGCGTGAACTGAACGCTATTCCAGATGAATCAGCAAAATCAGTAAAAGATTTGCTTATTGGAAAACGTGTAGTAATTTTCGGAGGAGTTGGACGTGATCATTACCTTGCACTTCTCAAAGAAGCCGGAGTTAAGGAATGTGACTACGAATGGTATGATGGCTACAGAACAATAAGTCAGTCCAGAACTGCAGAAATTGTCCGCAGATGTGATCTTGTTGTTGTTATAACCGCTTATGCCGGTCATCTTCACACCTGGCAAACCCGATCAACCGTTACAGACCAGCAGAAATTGGTTTTTATCCACAACAGCGGCTCTGGAACGCTTCGCACACAAATTCTTGAAAATTATAAAATTGAATAGTTATTTTTCTAAATCTTTCGTTTAAAGGTTTCGTTTATACTAATGAAAATCAAAATTTACTGGCATAAAATTCCATGACGCCCGAAGAATACTGGAAGGAAGCTCAGCGCGGTTCGGAATCTGCATGGAAAGAGCTCTATAGCCTTTTCGGATCCAGGTTGAACAGTTTTTTTCTGAAGAACACTGGCGATATCGAAATTTCCATGGATAAAACCCAGGAAGTTTTTGAAAAACTCTTCAGAAAGAAAGAGATGTTCTCTGATGGAAGCCTGAAATGCTGGGTTTTCAGGATTGCAAAAAATCTTCTGATTGATTGGTGGCGCAGCAAGCAGAGGCATTATTCTGACAATGCAAACATTGAAAATGTTGAGATTGCTGGAAATGAGCCACCTGTTGATTATCAGGTAATTGAAAAGCTTGACCGTGAAGAATTGTTGAGATATGTGGACGAAACTCTTGAATTGCTTGAATTTGAAGACAGAATAGCTATTGGACTCGTGTATCTCGGCGGTCTGACTGTTTCTGAATACTCACAGTTAATGGATTTACCGCTTGGCACAGCCAAAACAAGGGTAAGGCATGCCAGACTTCAGCTTGACAGTCGGATCTCATCAAAATGCGCGATGCGTGAGGTTAAAAACGAAAAATGAATTGCGGAGAATTCAAAAAATTAATCATCGAAAATGCAAATCTTCCAGAGCAGGAAAATCCGGAAGAATTCTCCAGCCACCTCGAATCCTGCCCTTCCTGCAAAGCTGCATGGAACTATGAAAAATCGCTCACACACTGCTTTTCGCAGATAGCTTTGAAACCACCACAGAAAATACTTTATGAACGCGTTGCAAAAGTTCCTCAAAAAATTGCAGACCAGCAGACTTTTCAGAGAAAGATCGTAATCGGAACCTTCTCGATGGCATTTGCAATCGCTGCAATGTTCATTATTATAAGACCTGATAAAAAACCTGAACAAACTGGAAAAGCCACTTCGACTGAGACTCAGGGAACTGTTGTACCATTAGCAACTCCAACACAAATAATTCTGGCTTCGACGAAAACTGCTTCAAAAGTTTCAACAGAACCATCTATTGAAGCGCCTGTGATCAGAAATTTAATTGTTAATCCGACGATAAGTAAACTTCAGCAGTCTGCAACGCCTGTTGCTTCTTCTGTTGATTTTTCTGATAAAGCAAAACCAGTTGATCAGTCAAATTCCAGTTTTTCAGCTGCGCCTGATTCAAAAATAGTTCTTGCGGCTGCTCCCAGCATTCCCGCGGTATCCGTTGAGCAGCAAAAGATTCCTGTTCTCTCTGAAAATAGCATTGCTCAAAATTCTCATACCTCTTCAGAGATAATTCAAATTGCCGCTCTTCCTAAAACAGAAGGGGTAATTAGAACAAAATCCTACCAGCCTGGGGAAATAATATCCAATCCGCATCTTACCGCCGCAAGATCTTCTCCTCAGTCATTTGAAAGTCTCGTCAATTCAAACACCAGTGGTGCGGGAATCAAATCTGAAATGCCGACAGCAAAACCTTCTTTACCGGCTCTGGTAAAAGGCGAGCCGCTTGTAACATCTGAAAAACGCATTGTACTTGCTAGAAAGATTACCAGTAAAGATGATATCCTCAGTTCGAAAAAAGAGTCCCTGCTGGATGAATCTTCAAGCAAAGATAACGCTGCATCAGAGAATGAAATTGATTCCACAGACCTGAAAAACAAAGTAGCTCATTCGCCAGCCCAGGAAAAGAAATTGCTTGTTCCTCCGGCTGCCTCAGCTTACTCCGGAGCACAGCCTTTCGACAAGCATAGAAATTCTTCCTGGCAAATTGCAAGAATAATTCAGATACTGAAAAACCATTCCGATGAAGTAACCCCTGGAATAGTACCTCTTGACGACTGGGTTCTCAATGGCTGGTTAACGGTGAAAGAAAGAATTGCTCTCGCTCCGGCAGATGGAAAAAAATGGTTTTCAATATTATCAGATAATAAATGGCAAGTTAAACTTATCGACGAAGAATAATGCGCAATCACCAGTTCCAAAATCCTTCTCATCGCTTTCCCCCTCGCCATCCCAGGCTTGCTGCGGTAATACCTTGTTTCAGAGGCGGCAGTACCATTGTCGGTGTTATAAAAAAAATTCCTGAATATGTTGATCACATAATTGTTGTCGATGATAAATGCCCTGATAATTCAGCCGACCTTGTTGAATCACTTCACAACACAAAAGTCTCTGTTGTACGACACTCTCAAAACAAAGGTGTCGGAGGTGCCATGATAAGCGGTTTCAAAAAGGCGCTTGAACTGAACGCAGAAATAATTATAAAAATTGATGCTGATGGTCAGATGAATCCGGATAACATTCAAAAGCTTATTCTGCCGCTTATACAAAATGAAGCTGACTACTCAAAAGGAAACCGGTTTACCGACTTTAAGAGCCTTAAAAACATGCCCTCTGTGAGACTTTTGGGAAACAGCGCCCTTTCTTTCATGCTGAAAGCTGCTTCCGGATACTGGAATCTCATGGACCCGACCAATGGCTTTATTGCAATCAAAGCAGAAACTATTCAGCAACTTGATTTTTCTGAAATTGCTGAAGACTATTTTTTTGAATCCAGCATGCTTATTGCTTTGAATCTACAAAACGCAATGGTTTCTGATGTTTACTTTCCAGCTCAATATCTCGGTGAGCATTCATCACTCAGCATAAGAAAGTCGCTGATAACATTTCCACCCAGGCTTCTGAGGGGACTTATCAGACGCATTTTTTTGAAATACTTCATCTATGATTTCAACATGGCTTCGGTATATTTTCTTCTCGGTATTCCAACGCTAGTCGCTTCTTCGATATGGGGCGCCCTTGAGTGGATTGATTCTATCCGCACTAATCGGGCGCGTCCAGCAGGAACTATAATGCTTGTAGCTCTTCCAATTATACTCAGTTTCCAAATGATTCTTCATGCAATTGGAATCGACATCTCCTCAAACCCCTCAAAAAGGACTTTCTAATAGCATTAACTTCAACTCACATAGATGGATTTCATTAAAAGGAGTAAAAATTATAATGGACAAGGTTCTTTTAGAAAAGGCACTAAAAATGGCGCCAAATGAAAGAGTGATATTTGCCGAACTAATTCTTGCAAGTATTGATTGTGAAGATGATGGGATCCGCGAATTATGGCTTTCCGAAGTAAAAGAACGCATGAAAGCAGTCAATGACGGTAAAGCAAAATTATTGGATTTTGAAAAACTTTACAATGAAGATTGAAATTCATGAATTAGCAACCAAGGAATTTGACGAAGCCATTGAATGGTATGAAAACCAGTCACGAGGACTGGGCAAGCGTTTTAAAAAAACTGTTATTGATCAGATCAAGAAGATTAAAAATACTCCGACATGGTTTTTGGTAGAAGCCGATAACATTTACAAAGCATATATTCCAAAATTTCCATACAAAATCCTTTTTACCACAGACAATGACAGAATTATTATTTGGGCCATTGCTCACATGCATAGAGAGCCCTGGTATTGGCAATTTAGAAAGAGCTAACTTCCCGCTCATACAGGAAAAAACAGTCGTTCTGAACGCGATCAGGCTATTTTTAACATTTTTTCGAGGGATTTTGCTGCTTTAAGACGAATGGACTCTTCGATTTCGATTTTATGCTTGCCATTCAAGAGAGCATTATAAACGCTTTCGAGTTTTGTTTTCTTCATATTCGGGCAAATAAGCCCCTGGGACATAAGGAAGAATGTTTTATCTTGATTGCTGTTTTTCAGCTTGTACAACACTCCCATTTCTGTTCCAATGATGAACTTTTTTTCTTTAGAGCGGGTTGCATATTCTATTATTTCTTTTGTACTTCCGGCAAAGTCAGCACATTTAACTACTTCCGGCCTGCATTCAGGATGTACAAGAAAAACCGCATCGGGGTGAATTTCACGAATTTTTCTAACCTCTTCAACCGTAACACGATGATGAGTAATGCAATAGCCTTCCCATAGATGAATTTTTTTTTCAGGAACTTTTTCAGCAATGTAACTTCCAAGATTCTGATCAGGAACAAACAGAATTTCATCTGCAGGCAACTTTTTTACAATAGAAACAGCATTGGAAGATGTGCAACAAATGTCGCTCACGGCCTTTACTTCAACTGAAGAATTAACATAACATACAACTGCAGCTTTCGGATATTTTTTACGTGCTTCAAGAAGCGCTTCTGGTGTAACCATATCAGCCATTGGACACCCTGCATCTGCTTCTGGAAGCAATACAGTTTTTGATGGAGAAAGAATTTTCGCACTTTCAGCCATGAATCTTACACCGCAGAAAACGATCATTTCCTCAGAAACAGAAGCACAGAATTTACTCAGCGCAAACGAATCGCCCACCATGTCAGCCATTTCCTGAATTTCATCAATCTGATAATTGTGGGCAACAATAACTGCCCTGTATTTTTTTTTCAACTCTGATATTTGCGTGATAATCTCGGATTTATTCATATATCTAACCTCACAGAAAGAAAAGTACCGCAAAAATAATATGACTTATTATAGCACAAAAGAAGAAGAGAATTATTTTTCCGCAGCAGTTTTCTGAAGAAAATTCAATCCAGCTTTTTGCGTGATTTGCTTCTATTTCATATATTTGATATAATATTTTATGTCAATGAAATTGTCAGTTTAATTCAGTGTTTCACTTTCTTATAACTGTTGAGTCTAGTAATAATTGGAGGAAAAATATCTAATGTCAAAAAATTCAAAACTGAAATTAAGCATATTGTTGCTAATGACGTTGTGCATTGCGTTCCAGCATAATCCATGTTTTTCCAGAACAAAGACATTAAATCCTGAAGAAGTTGAAAATCTGAGGCTTCTGGGGCCAAACAATATTCCTGTTAAAGTCCTTGTTGGCCTTGATTCATCTAATCCTGGAAACCAGAAATTTGTCTCAGATCTCATAAAACTCGTTGAAAAGATTAACACCACAGAAAACCTTGCTGAAATTGATGAGGTTATTAAGGTACATGTTGTTCCGTCTGCTTATGATCTTAAAACAAATTTTGAAGAAATTAAAAAAACGGTCAATGAACAAACCCTGAAAAAATATGTAGAATTCAATCGCAGCATTACGATTAATGGCGATATCTGGATGCAGGACTGGGGAGAAATTGGCACGGTTAAAATAAAAAACCAGAAAAAACCGCAACTCATGGTTCTTGACAGCAATCGTGGCCGCAGCGACATGGTAAAATTACCAGCAATTCTCAGTCATTTCTGGAATTCATATCTCATGAAAAATCCATCCACAAGTCGTTCATGCGGCGACTACGGTGGAAATATCGAAGTTACCGGAGATAATGTTTTAATAATTGGAAATACGAGTACTCCACAACTCCAGGATTTTTTTAAAACTTCTGGATACAAAAACAATCATATCGTTGTAGAAACTGATTGGTTACTGGTTGGACATTGTGATGAATATCTTTCGATTATTCCCAACAAGAATACTGAATCGGGATATACAATCGTCAAAGCCGACCCGCTTCTTGGATTGAAGCTTATCAAAGAAACATCTGAACTCTCTTTGAAAACCATTCCCATAGACTATTACGCAAGAGAGGTTCTTGAAATTCATAATTATCTGAATGACAAGAACATTCCGATTCAACTCGGTACAAGAGAAATTCAGGATTACAAAAAAGACTTCACTCCAAGCAAACCATTGCCAGAGGGAATGTCACTCCGTTTATCTGTAGTGGAAAATGAAGCATCTGAAAAATATCAAATGGCGGAAAACTTTGTACAGCAGAATATTGCTCTGGCAAAAGTAATCGATTCCAACATTGAAGCAGTTTGCAAAAAGATTACTGAGTATACAGGAAACAAGAACCATTCTATTGTATCATTTCCTGTGATGTACCATAAAAAGGGAAGCAGGTTTATATCTTATCTGCCAGGAGTCGTAAATCAGCTTGTACTTAGACAAAATCTTGTTATACCAGATCCTAAGGTAGCGTCATTCAGAAGATATATTTATGATGCTGCCAAAACAGCAGGGTTCAAAGTTCATTTTCTTGACAACATGCTTTATCATACAAGAGATGGCGAAATACATTGCGGAACAAACGTGCTTAGACATCCAAATAAATACATTGTAAAACCAAAGTTTCTTCCTGCGGAGTGTGATCTGCCCGCAAAATAAACATTAATTGACTACTTTTCACCTGTTATTATGAGAGCCGAATTCGAACAAATAAGAAAATTGAATTCGGCTCTCATCATGAAGAATAACAATTGAGTTCAAAGATTTTTTTGCTATTGCATTGAATCATTCCTTCCGATAAACTATGAAGCATGTTTTTGGAGAAAAAAATGGAAGAGTTACTAAAAACAATTATTGAACTGCCTAAGAGTGGAGCAACCGATTTTCACGTAAATTCGGATGAGAACGCCTATATTAGAAAATTTGGAAAAATAGCACCTTTGCCTGGAAAAATTTTCACAGACGAAGAAATAAAGAAATTTATTTTAGCTACAAGTACACCAAAAGCACGTGAGATTCTTGGAAAAACCAAGCAGGTGAACTATTCATTTCAGTCAGAAACTGGCGAACGACTTAGAATTGCGGCGTATTTTTCGAGAGGAAAGTTTTCCATTTCGGTAAGAAATATTCGTTTGAAAGCGCCTAAAATGGAGGACCTGGACCTTCCAGAAGGTCTGAGAAAGGCTTTGTCGAAGCAATCAGGGCTGATAATTGTTGGTAGTCCATCTGGACAAGGAAAAACAACGACTATTTCTGCAATAATTGATTTTCTGAACACACATTTCGAAAGAAACATAATTACGATAGAAAATCCAGTTGAAATACTTTTTAAAGATGATAAGTCATCAATTATTCAAAGAAGCATTCCCCTTGATGTTCCAAATTTCTGGGAAGGATTGAAAGATTCATATCGCCTTGATCCAGATGTTGTCGTAACTGATTCGCTGAATTATCCGGACGCATTTGACCAGGCATTATTTTTGTGTGAATCAGGATGTCTTGTTATTGGAGCAATGGATGGGGGAAATTGTCCGCAAATACTAGAAAGAATACTATTCAGCAGATCCGCAGATGAAAGAGTTGGACTGAGATCGAAACTGACTACCCATCTATCACTTATCATAAGTCAGAAACTTGTTGAAAAGTCTGACGTAGGCGGAATGACAGCAGTTTACGACATACTGGTTAATACATTGCAGGTAAAAGCACTTATCCGAAACGAGAATTTTGTAATGCTTAAAAGCATTCAGGAGCAAGATCATTCCTCAGGAATGCAAACATTCGATCGTCATATTCTTTCACTTGTTAAGAAAAAAACTATTTCAATGGAAACAGCTATTTCAGTTGCTGAAGATGCACAGGAAATGTCAGCAAGGTTTTCAAAAAAGGGAGGGAACTGATGGATCTGAAAGCATTGATTGAGAGTGTACATCGTCAGGGTGGATCAGAAATACATTTAAAAGTTGGCGCCCCTCCGTTAATGAGACAGAATAAGAATTTGAAGAGACTTCAAATTCCAAATGTCATTCAGAGTGATCTTGATGGCATAATTAATGAGTATTTGTCTGCTATTGATAAACAAAAACTTCAGGAAAGCAAGGATTTCGAAAACAACTACTTCGATCAGGCTTCCTTCAGTTTCAGGTTGAATATCTTTCGCTCACAGGGTCAAATTCAGATTAAGATTCACCTTATTAAAAAAGACATAATGCAACTGGAAGAAATTGGCTTCCCGGAAACGTTTTCCCAGCTTCTTGATTCCAAAAGCGGGCTGATTATCCTCTCTGGACCATCAAGGTCTGGAATTTCAACATCGCTTGCAGCAATGATTGAAAGAATTAACAAAACCAGAGAAAGTCATATTCTTGTATTAGAAGACCCTATAGAAAATGTTTTCAAATCAAAAAAATCAATAATTACCCAAAGACAAATTAGAAAAGACGTTCAATCAATTGAGCAGGGAATAACTTTCGCAAAAAGAATGGACGTTGACGTTCTTGCACTTGGAGATATCAGAAAAGAACTGCCATTAAAATCAATTATTGATTATGTTGACGGTGGCCATCTTGTTATTGCAACGATGCAAACGCTTGGAATCCAGAACACACTGGAAAAGATTCTAAGTTCATTTTTTGTAAGCGACAGACCTGTTCTTGCAGGAATGCTGGCACACGATCTGCTTGGAATATGCTCACAAACTCTTATTTTCAATCCAATAAAGCAAATTATGGTACCAATACATGAAATAATGACAATGAACCATATTATGAGAGGCATAATTCAGAAAGAAAAAATTGCCCAGATTGAATCAAACATAAACAGCGCCGGACCAGGAAGCCGCCTTTTTGATGCACACATTGGAAAACTTGTATTAGACAATATCATTTCCAAAGAAATTGCAGACAGTTTTTTGGCAACGTATCGAGCCCAAAAAGGATGATTCTTGTACAGAAAAGCATATACCCTGATTGAACTTAGCGTCGTACTTTTTATTATTGGAATTCTTTATACGACTGCAGTACCAATGTACCAGCAAACTGTAGTAAGAGCACGTGAGGCGGCTTTAAAAGAAAATCTATATGTAATGAGAAAACTGCTCGATCAGTATTACAAAGATAGACATATATGGCCTTCGAAGCTCGACGAGCTAGTACAACACGGGTATCTTCGTTCAATCCCTACCGACCCAATAACAAGAAAGAATGACTCCTGGATTACAAAATGCTCAGAAGACGGCATGGAAGACATCTACGATGTCTTTTCCGGGTCATCTGAAAGTGGAACAAACGGCCAGCCATATTCATCCTGGTAAAAAAACAAGCTCCTCTTATCAATGATTTATTTCAAATTCACTTGCACGGTAAACGGCACAAGTGAATTCATCAGATTATACCAATATGTCCAGAAATAATTAATGCAAAACCTTCGAAATCTGGAAATTCATCTTACACATTGCTGTAACCTTTCCTGCGAAAGCTGTTCTCATTATTCCAACCATGAACACACTGGACACCTTTCCCTGGACGAAGCAGATGAATGGATGAGTCGGTGGATCAGACGAGTAAAACCGACAACTTTTTCGTTGGCAGGTGGTGAGCCCACCCTTCATCCCGATCTGACCAAATTTATTATTCTTTCTCGCAAACAATGGCCAGACGCTCATATACAAATTATAACAAATGGCTTCCTCCTTAATCAGCACCCTGATTTACCTAATGTTCTAAGTCAGGTTCAAAATTCCAGCATTTCTATCTCAATTCATAGTAATTTGCCGGAGTATGCCGAAAGACTCTTTTCCATCATAGATCTTCTCGGCAAATGGGTTGTTAAATTTGGCACTCGAATAAAATTCCGCAGATCATACAATAACTGGACCCGAAGATACCTCGGATTTGGAAACAGCATGGAGCCATTTGCAGATGGACTTATGCGACAGAGCTGGGAGAAGTGTCCAGCAAAATACTGCCAGCAGCTTTTTGAGGGGAAGATTTGGAAATGTGCACCTCTGGCTTATTTACATCTTCAGAATAAAAAATTTCACATCTCTGACAAATGGAATCCTTACCTTGCCTTCCAACCGCTCTCACCTGACAGTACCGATGAAATGGTCGCTGAATTCTTGAGACGCGAGGAAGAATCATGTTGCAACATGTGTCCGGCCAACCCTGCAAAATTTACTCCGCCACTCCCTTTTTAATCATCTTTTTAAAAGAAGAACCTGGCACCTGTCGACAATTATTTTCTCTGCTTTAATCGAAATGCACTTTGAATACTTTTCAGAAAATTTTTTGGCGTTTCTGCTTAATTCATCGCTATGAAGCATAATTTCCAGCTTTTCCTTAACATCAGATCTGCTGTTAAAATAATTCACCGATAATCCGAGGTTATTTTCAGATATGCGATAAGACAAGATTGCCTGTTCAAGCTGCCCTGGAAGAATTAGGATTGGGATGCCCTGCAAAAGCATCAGAGCTCCGGTATTATGTCCTCCTTCAGTAATTGCAAATCTGCATTTTTCAAAAGCATTTCCCAAGCAGACTGGCTTGTTGTTAACCTTAACTGTTTTTGTAGACAATGCTTCAGCCTCCTCAGAAGATAATCCCAAACCATATACAAAGCTGGGTAAACCTTTTTCGCTCAGTAATTTAATAACGGGTCTGAAGTATTTTGAACTCTTTCTTAGATATACAAAAATGTTTTCTTTCGAATCAGAGAGCCAAAAAATATCAGAATCCAGTTGTGAATAAACCACTGGTCCAATATATTCGGCATTTCGTGGTACTTTATAATGGTCTAACTCATTAAGTGTGCACAAAAAGGTTTCAACGTCGCTAAAAATATCAGAAACAGATTTCAACAGAGAATATCGTGCCTCCAATAAAGCCGGATTGACAAGTTCAAGAAAAGATTGCTCTTTTTTTCTAAGAACTGAGTCAGGAAGTTGAAACCATGGCTGAAGGCCAGGCATGGGACATTGGAATGGCGGCAGAGAAAAACCCGTTCCGATAGCAGCAACGGGGAAACCAAGCGTTTTTGCAGCAAGCAATGCGTACGGAGCATGTTCTGCTATAACAACAGCAGGCTTTATAGTCTTAAGAATTTGTTCCCAATTTTTTAACCGCCAGAGAAGGTAGTCTCTATCCGAAAATCCGTTCTTTAAAAGGTTTTCACCGTAAGTATGGGACAGAATTCCCGAGCGTTCTGAAACCGGAACCCTGGATTTTGGAAAAAATATTACTTCAAAACCGAACTCCTGCAACCCTGAGGTATCACGAAAGCTTTCAGGAATAGCCAGAATAACATGCATTCCCCTTCGTTTGAATTCTGAGGCAATAGGATTAATCCTGTAAAGATGCCCAAGACCACCGCCAATTTCCCAGCAGATCAGAACAGATGATGATTTCATGTAATTAATTTGTTGATTTGTAACAGATAATTTGCAATATATTTTTTTTAAAAAGTTCTTTCAAAAATATTTTCAGCTCCTTTAAACAATTATCAGGTTCAACTTCAAATTCTTTGACAAGACTATCACATATTTCTGAAACGGTCATAGGTTGTTCAAGAATCTCCCATATCATCTTTCCTGTTCCATTCATCTGGTGGTATTTTCCAGATTGCAGATCGGACAACATAAAATCGCCATCAACTAAACCGGCAACAATATTTTCACTTCGTGAAAATTTCATTTCAGAATTTATTTCCATAAAATAACCTTTCGTTATTCCTCTTCAGTGAGACTTTTCCGAATGATTCCCTAACATTCCAGAACTAGAGTTTACAATGTATTCAGAGATTTCATCAGTTGATATCCAATCACCAGTATTCTTCATATTTTTAAAGTTTCCACAATTTAGACATGGAATATCTTCAGTCGAGGGAGTTTTTCCCATAAGTATCCGACGATTATGAAGTATTTTCTCGCTGTTTAAGCTATTCTGAAGCCCATCACGAAATACATTCACAGAATAATCACCCCAAATGTTTCTGGTACATCCAATGAGTCTGCCATCCCAGTTAACTTGCGGACTCATCCACATATCATAACAGAGAACTCGTTGATAGTGACGTCCGGTTTTTTGAAGATATTCCTTTCTATCTGAAAACCCAGCATACTTTCTTACTATTTCTTTGTCTGAAGGCTGCATTGTCCTGCTGTTAAAATTCAGCTTAATATAAAAACTCATTTTGAGCATTTTTGAAAGAAGCCTGGCATACTCAAGCTCATGCTTATTATGGTCGAAAAGAACAAACTGGAATATAAGATCAGGCTTGTCAGAGCTATATTTTTCCTTGAATGAATTTATTTTTTTTATATTATTTATAACATCAACAAGCCTGCCGCCAACACGGTATTTTTCATAGCTGCTCTGAGAAGCTCCATCTATGGCACATCTTACAACTTTTGTCTGATATTTTATGAGAGCTTCGAGAACCTCATTTGAAGCATCATTTAAGTTTGCCCCTTCATCAATTGATGTTTCGATGCTGTTTTCACTGGCATATCTCAGAATTTCAGAAAATTCAGGATTCAGAAAGACTTCTCCGAAGTTACCAAACTCAATCATTTTTATCTGTGGATTAGCATCAACAAGATTTCTGAAATCATCAAATTTTAAAAAACCGTTTCCAAGAGTTTTTGAAGTTTCTCCCGTGGTTCTAGGGCATAGAGGACATTTTAACTGACATACGGTTGAAGCGTCAATACGTATTGCCGTCGGAAAAATCCTATCATCAAGAAACAAATCCTGCATTATCGGAAAATCCTTTCAAAATAAGTTACTTTTTGCAAAACAAAACACAAATGAACCAATGCTCTGAATAAATTTTATCAAAAGAAAAGAATATTAACCAGACAAATCTATGCCGGTGAAATTGAAATTGTTCTTTTAAAATTTATCCCTTGCCTTCTTTTATTGATTTTATTACTACTGCAAACACTAAATCCATCGACATTTGCAAGCTGGTCACCCCATCAATAGGCTTTTTTTTATTTACATAAAATCTATTTTTTGCTACCATTAACAGGAAATAGAGAAAATATTTTACTTTGCCAGCAAATTCTGCAATGTGATAGAGGTGCTTCCAGGCAATAAACCTGCCAAATAATGCAGGTTTATTGCTATATCGAAGCTCGTTGGACTATTTCTTAACCCATGCCTCTTGATGCATTCAAATGGAATGAAAACCGCTAACGTCAGCACTCTCAGAAAGGCTTCTCTCTGAAAATTAAAAAAGATTCGGCAGGGGCACAAGTACTGTTTGCACCGAATTGATAAGTGAATGCCATATTTTAAAAAAATAAACAGGAAAATATGAAAAATGAGCATGATTTTCGGTTTTATCAATCTTGACCGCCGCCCTGCTGAAAGTATGATCTGTGAAAAATTGGCAGCTTCATTCAAGCGCTGGAGCAGAGGCACCATATCACTTTCCTGCCAGAAAAACTCTGCTTTTGGGCACAGTCTTGTGGCGGTCTCACCTGAAGATTTGCATGAGAGAATGCCTCTCTTTGAACCTGGTACCGGGTTGCACTTTACCGCTGCCGGCAGACTTGATAATCGTGACGAACTTTGTGAGATGTTTGATATTCCAGCATCGTCAAGAGATTCTGTTTCGAATGGCGAACTGATGTTCCGTTCCTGGAAAAAATGGCAGGAAAAAGCACCAGTGCATCTTTTCGGAGACTGGTCTTTTGCAGTTTATAACGAATCAGAAAACACTGCTTTTATTGCCCGCGACCACATCGGCAACACCGGACTTTCGTATTATTATTCCCATTCGCTTCTGGTTTTCTCATCTAATATAGAGGGTGTTCTTGCTCATCCAGAAATCAAAACTGTATTCGATGAAGTAAAACTGGCTGAGTTCCTGATAATTAAAGCTCTGAACAGCGAAAAAAATAGTACTAACTGGAAAAACATCTTTTCACTGCCTATGTCATCGACTTTGTCGATAGATGCCAATGGAAAGCTGTCTGAAAATACATACTGGCGCCTCATTGAATCTCCACGAATAAAATTCAAAAAAGAAGAAGATTATTTTGATAAGTTTTTGTGGCTTTATGAACGGGCAGTAAATTCTCGCCTCAGGTCATTACGTCCGATAGCTTCAACGCTTAGTGCCGGGCTTGATTCAGGCTCGATAACTTCGCTTGCTGCAAAAGAGCTTCAGAAGCAAAATAGAAGGCTTACCGCATATACTTCTGTTCCAGTGCACAACTCTGATAAGTTTGCTCCCGGAGCACTGGTTAACGAGTGGAAAATTGCCAGCTCAATTGCAGAAAAATATCAAAACATTGATCACCTTGCAGTTAATGCTGCAAATGAATCGCCTTTTGCAGCAATTCGCCATGCAGTCAGTCTATTTAAAGCACCTCTTCACGCTGGCGTAAATATGTTCTGGATAAACGCAATCAACCGGGAGTGCATGCAAAACAATTATGGCGTTCTTCTTACCGGGCAGATGGGCAATCTGGGAGTAACCTGGGACGGTGGTAGAAACCGCATCTACGACTTGTTCGCATCTGGAAAATGGAAAGCCGGTAAAAAAGCTCTGATAGAATGGCATAAATACCATTCCAGCACATTGTACAAGGCCATAAGGAATCACATTCTGGCTCCAGCCGTTGGACCGCTCTGGCGAAAAAGAAAACAGCTTTACAATTTTTCTTCTATTTCTGAATCTGCATTTTTCAGTGCTGTCTACCCCGGCCCCATTAGCAGAGAATTTGCCAACCGTGTAACTGTTCCAGAAACCAAAAAGTCAGGTCTTCTTTCGGGGACTTTCCCTGAACCGACAGATTATCGAAAACAGCGAGAATTCGGATTTCAGAATAATGTCAACATGGCTGGAAAAATATGGCACCTTTTCAGCGATGCGCATGGAATTGAAGTCCGTGATCCAACCGGTGATGTCCGTCTTATTGAGTTCTGCGTGGGAATCCCAGATTATATTCATAATTACATGGGTGGCGAAAGAATGCTTGTCAGAGAATCACTTAAGGGAATAATGCCCGATGAGTCGAGGCTGAATACAATCCGTGGAAAGCAGGCTGCCGACATCGGTTTTCGCCTTCTCGACCATGCAAATGAGATAGAGTCTGAAATAAATGCAATTTGCATCGACAGGGAAATATCACACTACATAGACACAGGAGGAATGCGTGAAACCTGGAATAAACTGAAACAGAATCGCAGCGAATCTGAAAGCATGTCAGCAGGCGCATATCTGACACGCGGTTTTATGGCAGCATCTTTTCTCAGAAACAGTAAGCTATAAGAAATAAAACTTCCTCCCAGGATCTTGAGGTGATTATGTCATATTTCCTCGTAAAAGCTGCTTCCAGCCGCTTAAGACAAACGCGGCAATATGCCGCGTCTACGACTGGCAATGAAAAACCAGGAAAACACCTTTTTATTAAATTCAGACAGTGAGGACTTGGGTGAATTGGTGGAATGTTAACTCCTGTCATTTCGGAGGAAGCGAGAAATCTTGCTTTATGAGATATCTCATATTCGTTCGAGATGACAATAGAAATAAATCTCCCGAATTATTGATCAGATATTTTTTTTCAGGAAAACAGAAAGGGAAGCTATTAATTGAACCGTTATAGAATTCATGGAATGAATGTACTTACAAACTACGTTTTTCCATTTCCGCAAACTGAATTTTCAGACTCAGACATCGGATTAACGATCATTTATAAGGGAAAAATCAAAAACCTTCAGTCATTTCAAAAAAGAAACGAGAGACGTGTCTGGCATAAATCAAACAACTCATATTATCTTCAGTATTGCCGCACAGATTCACCAGACTTCCTGAGCTTCGAATATTCTGAGGGCGGTAAAACCATAACGGTCTCAAGAAATAATGATTACTCTAGCGATATTTCGCTTATTATTCTCAATCCTGCGATTTCCGCAGCTCTTTATCTGCAGGGAATTACCTGCCTTCACGCTTCAGGAGTTGTTATCAACGGAAAAGCAGTCCTTTTCACAGGGGAAAGCGGCGCAGGAAAATCATCCCTGACAAGCAATCTTGCCGCACTCGGACATCAGTTTTTGTGCGACGACCTCGCCGCAATTGACTTTGCTAATGACGGCGTCTTTGTAAAGCCGGCATTTCCAATGTTAAAAGCTTCCAGTGCAGCAATTCGCGCAGCAGGAATTCCAGATTCAGCAGTTTTCAGAGCAGCACAATGGGCCGAAGATGAATACTGGATTCCAGATTCAGCACTAAAAGCCGGCTTCTGCAAAACACAGGTGCCACTTGAAGCTATATATCACATCAAAGGCAGAAAAGAAAACATCACCCAACCAGAATTTGTCGAACTTTCTCCTTCAAATGGAGCTTTCCTAATCTCAAAACAACTCTACGGAAAAACATGGCTAAAACACTGCAACTCAGAGAGCTTCAAACCATGCTCAAGAATAGCGTCTAACGTTAAAATAACAGAAATATGGACACCCGAAGACGCTGAAAGGATAAAAGCCACAAGCGAACAAATAAACACTTTCCACGGTTATATTTCCAAAAGCCCCTCCTCTGACAATCTTTCACAACGCAAGACAGAGTTATATCTAGCAGAATGAAAACTAGGAATAAATACCACCGTCCGTCCCAGTAACATACAAAGCACTTGCCAAAGTAACTGTATAGTCCACTTCTGTAATTTCAGGTGTCCGCCAGGAACGCTTTTTTGAAGCAATCACATCTTTCTTTTCAGAGCTTTTTTCAGAACCATTCTTCATTCTATTTTCTCCCATGTATTTTTTTATATCAAGACCTATTATTTCCTTCAAAAGGAAAAACTACAAAAGGCACTCCCATGTATTCTAGCAAAGCTCAATACTCAAGTCAATTTTTCTCTCTGCCTGTAAGCAAATCACAAACAAACCCACATTCGCAGAAGGCTTTCCGTAGACTTGTCACCAAAAATGTGATAAACTTTCGATAAGTTTCACTGGCCACTCCCTGTTTTTTGTTTGTTAAGCATGGCCAGTTTATACTGTTTTTTGAAAATTGTGTACTACTTTTTTCGATAAATTCTCTTTTTTTATATTTTTGCATGTAGCTCATGGTGAATGGAATTATAGTATTAGATCCGAGTAAAACGCTGAGTTATTAATTTCCAATTCCCTAGGGAATGTGTTTTCAAATGAATCGTAAACGGAGTTCACGATTTGAATGTTCTGACAAACTACGCTTTCCCTTTTGTACAGAGAGAATTTTCAGACTCAGATACCGCTGACCATCATCAACAAAAGCACAGAAAGAGGCCTTCAATCTTTCCAGAAGCGAAATGAACGGCGTGTCTGACGGAACGTAGATGGCTCGCATTATCTGAGTTTTTAATATTCAGATAATACGGCCATTTTTTTATTGCCAAGCGCAGTCAATGGTGTTAAATTAATGTTTATATCGAATTGTAGCAATTCGAATTTTCGTATTTACTGCCACAAAAGTTTAAGGGCATTTCGGGCTTTATCGACCGTTTAATCCATTTATTTGTTAGGAGCATTTCAGAATGACCCAGGAAACCAGAGTTAAAATTAAATCTTCCGATGAATTGATCTCGACACCCGTCAAAGACGAACTTGTTATGATGAATGTTGAAACCGGTAAATATTTCGGTCTCAATCATGTTGCTACAACCGTCTGGCAAAACTTGCAGAATGAAATTTCTGTCGCTGACCTATGTGAAAAAGTGTGCAGCGAGTTTGAAGTTTCCCCGGAAGTCTGCCGCTCGGAAGTGATGGCTTTTCTTGAAACATTGCATCAGAAAGATCTGATTTCAGTTGTGAAATGAATTTCGAAGCCCAATATAACGCTCTAAAAACTGAACTGAACTGAACTGAACTGAGCTGAGCTAGGCGCTTCTCCTGTGTCGTTTCGAGCAGTGGGAAGGAACCCTTGGCTTGCTGAGTCTCTCGCATTCGTTTGAGGTGACAGAGTCTCGTTCAAGAACGGGGCGTTGTTTGAGATGACAGTGAATGCCGGTTCGAAAAAGGTCATTTTGGAAGTTGTTTAAAATGCCTCATCACAATATTATCAATACCATCACCCACCCGATTCTTTCTGTTATCATGCCAGTATATAACCGTGAATGGTGCCTTTCCAAGGCAATTGAAACAATCCTAGGTCAGACATTCACTGATTTTGAGATAATTATTGCAGATGACAATTCGACAGACTCAACACCTGAAATTATAAAAAAGTATTCAGCGGCTGATTCCAGAATAAAGCCTCTTTTCCTTGAAAAGCGTGGACACCTCCATGCAATTAATCGTGCTGTTGAAATTGCCAACGGAAATATCGCTGCCAGAGTTGATTCTGATGACATTTCGATGCCACGCGATTTGAAAAACAGATTGAATATATGACTTCAGAGAATCTCGACATCTGCGGTTGTCAAGGCACTCTTTTCGGTCTTTTTTCTGGGAGTCTAATGCTTCCGCTGACTTATGAGGCAATAAAAATCGGCTCTCTGTTCGAATGCATGCTCTGAGGCGATTTAAAAATCATGAAAACTCACGTCTTCAAAGCTGAAAAGCTTAATGAAAAATTTAAACACGAGGATATTGAGCGGCCCAAACGAGTTATTCCACTTTATAAAACAGGTAACCACCCGGAAGCTCTGGTGAAAATTCTCACAAGAAAGCCCGATGAGGCTGATGAGAAAAAAATACAAGCGGAATCAAAGAAAATGCCAGAGCGCGATTTAAATATTTTTTTGGAATTTTCCCTGAAGTGACGCTCGCAGATGCCACCCCCACAAACGATGCTGAATTCAAAATTGCCAAACAATGGTATAATAATTTTCACAACACAGAAGATTTGAAAAAAAAACTTCTCGCGCACAAATGGAAAAAATTTGCTTATTGAAGCAAAAATTGATAAAACAATACAATACATAATTGGAGAAAAGAGTTGGCAAAATCTGAATATATTCCGTGTATCCTGAGTGTCACAACTATCCCGGAGCGAGTTGAACATTTTTTCAGTGCTATTGATTGTTTTTTATCTCAGTCTGTTAAGCCTGAAAAAATGATTGTCTGGCTCTGTGAAAATTATTTCAGCGAAGCTGATATTGAAAAAATTCGAATCAAGTTTGCTCTGCCTGCTTGGATTGAACTGAAGAGGGTAATTCATCTGGGGCCGCACACAAGAGTGTTTTATGCTGTAAAAAAATTTCCAGATTATCCCATTGTCGTTGCAGATGATGACATGATTTTTCCGATATTCTGGCTGGAAAACCTTTTAAAAAAATTTAAAAATGAACCAGAGTATATCCACGCTTATTACACAAAAACAATTTCATTTGACAAAAATCTTGCGCTGAAACCGCAACACGAATGGCTAAGCGACATACATGAACCCAGTCATTTTCACCATTTGTTGCTAGGTGTCGGAACGATCTTTCCACCAGGTTCTTTTCACAAAGATGCTCTTGACCTTGAAAAAATTAAAGCACTTGCTCCTACCAGCTCAGACACATGGTTCACTGTAATGGCAATACTCAAAGGAACAAAAGTTAAAAAGATGTTCCCAGAATCGCAGATTTTTCCCATAATACCAGGAACCCAGAAGAAGTCAATGTGGCAGATAAATAGCAAAACAATTGATAAACAAATTCGCGAGATATATGACTACTACAAAATTAAAGAACTCCTTTTTAAACAGGAAGTTTAACATTCAACTATGTTACCGGAAAAAACTGCAGACGTTCAATTCTTTACCGACCGAGTTCATATTCGTCTGATAACGGAAAATGATCTTGAACTTCTGCGCTTCTGGAGAAATGATGAGACAACCCGGCATTTCTTTTTCAATTCTGCAATAATTTCAAACGAACAACAGATAATCTGGTATAATGCTTATAAACGCTGGAATAATGATTACCAGTTTATTTTCTCCCTTCGTAAAAACGATGAACTAATCCCTGCAGGAACTTTTGCGTTGTACAACATTCAGGGAAAAGTTGCAGAATTTGGAAGAGCTTTAGTCGTAAAACAACTTCGCAGAAAAGGTATTTTCTTTGAAGCCTGCAAATGCCTTTTTGAAACAGCAAAGAAACATTTTTTAATCGAAAGAGTGTTTCTTGAAGTATACAGTTCAAACGGTCGTGCAATACACGTTTATCAGGCACTGGGTTTCATCCCGTCTGAACCATCAGAATCTAAAATTAAAATGGAAAAAACTCTGTAAACTCAGGCAGGCGTTCTTCATCTGGCTTTGGAAAGGAAAACGGTTCACTGAGGAGAATGAAAGCATTTTCGCCAGTTTTTTACCTGATCACATATCTCAATTACCTGGGAGCTGCTCATACCTAAAAAGAGTGGGAGGGAGAGTATTTCTCTGCAGATTTCTCTTGAATGTGTTGCATCAGCATGTTTCTCGAAGCTTGAAAAGATAGAATAGTCCAGATTATTGTGATAGTGTATTCCTGTACTAATTCCCTTTTTATTTAAAAAAGAAATCAGTGAATCCCTGTTTTTGACGCGTATCTGAAACAGGTGTTGAGAAGACTGACAACTTGGAGCACTCTGAATAACTTTTATTCCCTCAACGTCCGTAAGCTGTTCAGAATAATCTGCTGCGATTCTCCTTCTTTCGGCGTTTCCCGAATTGAGATTCTGCAGTTGAACAAGAGCAATTGAAGCCATAATATCATTACCATGATATTTGAAACCTATTTCTTCAACCCGATAATTATTATTATAAGGCTTGTCGGAATTTGCTCTCTCAAAAGTTGTTTTGTCTATTCCCATCCATGAAAGCTTTCGTGCATATTTATCCAATTCCTGATTTGAAAAGCAAATCATACCTGAATCAGCCGTAGGAAGATTTTTCACTGACTGAAAACTAAAAACCGTAACATCAGCCCCAAAACCTGCATGACGGCCATTAAATCTGCTTCCTGCCATGTGAGCTGCATCTAATATCAATATTATTCCATTATTTCTGCAAATATCAACTATTTCATCGAATTGCCCGAAATTCCCGCCAATACCAACAAATATCAATGCTCTTGTATTACAGTTGATAAGCCTTTTCACTGAAGAAGGGTCAAGGCAGAGATAAGAATCGATATCTGCAAATACTGGCGTAAGGTTTTCATAGAGAATCGTCTGATTAGTGGCCACAAAAGTCAATGGAGTGGTAATTATCTCACTTTTTTCACTCCACCGCTCACTTTGCTTTAATATCCGGAGCGCCAGGTGAAGTCCAGATGTATTAGAATTCAAAAAATGTGCGTGAGGCAGACCAGTAAATTCACACCATTCTTTTTCAAACTGGATAGACTTGGGCCCATAACCTGTCCAGCCGGTCTGAAGTGATGTGCGAATTTCATTTAAACAGTCTTCAACTTCGTAATGTGGCCGAAAAAGCTGAATATTCAAAATACCCTTCCTTGACACAACCAAATATAGGAAATACTAATAATAGAAATCTTCATACTTTGACATATATTCTATCTTGAAAATTTTTGCAAGAAGTTTTATTATAATCCAGCTGAGGTTTTATCAATAAGCATTAAAATACTGCTTTTACAACTGATGATTGATTCTAATGAAGCTTTTTATGAATTACAAAATCAACGGTTTGCAAGAATGAAGCACATTCTTCTTATTGATGACCGTAAATGTGTTTCCTTTCAAATGCTTTCGCTTATTTTTAAAAGACTGGAAAAAGCCGGTTTTACTTTTGAACCAGTAGATTCGAGGCAATGGCAAAATATTCTTCCTTCAATGCTTAACACTGTTTTGCCAATCTTTGTAAAGTCTTCGACTTCGATAAATCTTCGAATAATGAATCATCTGATTTCTTCTAATATTGACTATCTGTTTTACATTGATGATGACCTGTGGAATATGTCTAAACTGGGCATATATTCGGGAGATTTAGAAATTTTAAACACACTGATTAAAAACGCACGCACCACAATTGTACCATCACTGGCGTTGCTCGAAATTGTAAAAAAAATCAACAAAAATGCCATTTTCATTAAGCCTATGTTTGACTTTGATCTTCTTGACGGTTGCGTTAAACAGAAACATGACGAAGAAATGCGCATATCTTTTCCATCAAACCGTGAGATAGACCTTCGTTTTCTTTACCCGGTAATTTATGAAATAGCAAAAAAGTATCAAGGAAGAGTGTTTTTTGAATTGTTTTTTGAAGTCCCCGAATGGGTTAATAAGAATGGTGGAATCAGATATTTAATGAGATTTCCAGATTATTCCTTTTTTATGAAATTCCAGTATTCACGAAACTGGGATATCGGGTTGGCCCCATTAGAAAAATTATCAGTACATAATTCAAAAACTAATCTCAAATATCGGGAATATGGAGCTTGCGAAACAGCAGGCATTTATCAAAATCATCCGATCTATACAAAATACGTTAAAGATGGCTATAACGGTCTTATTGCTGATTCAACTGAAGAATCATGGTATAATTCTCTGGTGACACTTATTGAAAACGCTGAACTACGAAAAAAAATCACCTGCAACGCTTTTTTCGATGTAAAAGAAACTTTTTCTCTCGAAAGCGTTATCCCGGATTGGCTCGATTTTCTGAATAGTATTCCATGATGCTGAGTAATTCTGAAAAGAATGAGTGGTTATTCTTTCTGCGTGGTATATAACGACATTCTTCATTCCGAGCATTTGCTCAAAACACCTGGTGAAATATATATCAATTTGTACGTGAGTACAACCAAAGCGCGTTAAGATATCTCGAAGATGTGACTATGCAAGTTCTGGAACCATCATGATCTGGGCCTGGTAAAGTCTTGCGTAAAGCTGGTTGTTTTTCATAAGTGCGTTATGATCGCCTGATTCAACTATTCTGCCGCCCTCAAGAACGTATATGTAGTCTGCCTGTCTGACTGTTGTAAATCTGTGGCTTACAAGAATAGCACTCCGCCCCTGAAGATGTTCGCGAAAACTTGAAAAAACTTTTGCTTCGGAAATTGTATCAAGAGCACTTGTAGGTTCATCAAGAATATAAATCTGTGCGGGTCTGAAAAACATTCTTGCCAGGGCAATTTTCTGCCATTCTCCGCCGCTGATCTCACTTCCTTCAATAAATTGTCTGCCGAGAACAGTATCATAATTATGGGGAAGACGTTGGATAAATTTATCGGCACCCGCAATAGATGCTGCCTGTTTTATTTCATCAAGTGCCTGTTCCTTATAAGATGCGCCAACCCAGATGTTTTCCTTCACACTTATCATGTACTGGAGATAATCCTGAAACACTACACTGAGCTGCCTGTGCCATTCTGCTGGATCAAATCGTCGAATATCTGTTCCATCAAAGTTGATTGAACCGTTCATCGGATCATATAGACGACAGATCAGCTTTAATAAAGTTGTTTTTCCAGAGCCATTCTCACCTACAATTGCGATGACCTGCCCCCGGCGCAAGGTCAATGAAACATCAGAAAGAGCATTAACATTCTTTCCAGAATATCTGAAACTCACATTTTCTACTTTAAGTGCGTCATTTAAAGCCACAGATACTGGAACCATAAGAGACTTTTCCGGTGCAGAAATGGATGGAGTTAATTTCGTAAACTGAAAGAATGCACTTAAAAATAAATTATCCTCATAAAGACTTGCCAAAGCCCTCATTACAGACTGCAGTTGGGCTTGCCCCAACTGCATACCCTGAAAATACATAGCAATGGAACCTATTGTCAAACGCCCCCATACCGCATCGTAAATGATGTATACCATTAAACCAAACATTGCCAGTGTTCCGACAAGCTGAATAAGAAATTCCCTTTTTGCACGCTTTTTACTGAGTAAAATTCTGCCTTCTCTGATACCACGTCTGAGAGAATTGTACTTATCTCTGAAAATATTTCCCAGATCAAGAAGCTTGATTTCTCTTGCTGAATTTGCACCGGTAAGAAGCGAATGATAATAATATGAGAGTCTTTCCGAGTTTGTATTTGTATGCTCAAGTTTGTAAAGTCTTTTTGCATAAGAAATTTTTACAAAAAACCCTGGAATCATAATTAAAAAGAGCAGTAACGTCAGTTTCCAGTTTAATGCAACAAAACCGGATACAATGCCAAGACATGTAAACGTTGACTGCGCAAGAAGCAAAAGATTTGCAACAATTCTTGATGGTCTGAAAAGAGCCTCACGCTGAGCACGATGCAAAGTATCATGAAATTCAGAATTTTCATAAAATTCCAGATCAGCCGAAATAGATTTTGAGTGAATTAAGTCAGCCATTCCATCGGTAACCAAAACAGACTGAGTTTGCTGAGTAACTTCAGAAACCGCTCTTACAAAAGAATTTATCAAAGCAACCAATAATGATAATATTATCCAGAAGAATAATGTTCTAAACGCCTCATTTTTGTCGGGAATGGATGCTGTCTGCGTCAATGCATCAAGTAGAAATTTTAAAAGAAGAAGGCTTAAAATTGGCAAAACAGACTGTAAAATTGTAATACCCAAATTTATCCAGGCATACTTTGGAGAAAAAGACCAGACTAGCTTTACAGCTCTGGCAATCTGAGAAATATGCCGCTTAAGGAATGACGGCACAAATATATCTTTCACTTAGTTTTCTCTGCATTTTGCTATTATCGAAACTTACTGCCATTAATGGTATCGTCTCAATAACAAGTGGCTCAATAAATAGCTTAAGCTCTGGATTCCCATTCTGTCATTTCGACCAAAAGGATAATTCTCGCAATTACGACAGCCCACCCAAAGTTAAAATGCAAATTTGTCTCTAAGCTAATTGCTCCGAATTATTGAGCTGATACTTTTATCTCATCAAAAATGAATGCAACGCTTCTTCCTTTATCACAACCTGTTTATTTCGACCTTTTCCAGAAATGAAACTTCTCAAAAATGAGACAGTCTTATCAAATCCATTGTTTTTGAATATTTCAATAAATCTAAGCCCGTAGTAATAGTAGATTTTTATTGATTTCTTTTTAACCGGATATTTCGCTATCATCTGCTCAACCGGAAGAAAAACACGACTCGACAGCAAACGAATTTTATTAAATATCCCGGAAGAGCTTTCAGAATCGGCTTTTCGAAGTTCAGAAAGATATGGTCTCTGAAGGAATGGATCTGAATACTCCACGTTGTTAAACATTTTTGCACAAGTGTGCTTCAAATAATCATCGCAGTCCTCCTGAGGTCTTAATTCAGCAAGAATCTTTTCTGGAACTTTGGCAGAAGTCATCATGGATGTCATGTACAGCGAAAGATATAATGCATTTTTTCTTTTATACAATTCTGATCTCTTTATGAGCTGCGTCCAGTCAATTTCAGAACCGAACTTGCGAAGAATTTCCGAAACATCGAATAGAAATCTTACGGGAACCCCATGCAGGAAATGGTGATTTGTTGCATGCAGACAAACGTGAAGAAGAAGATCCTCAATCGATAGCTGATAAATCGGAATTCCGGAAAAATCGGTTTTCTGCGATCTCGTCCAGATTAATTTTTCTTCTTCGGATGCAACCTCTGAGACAACAAGATCGTTAATATGAGAAAAATGCAAATCTATATTAAAAAACCCAGATTTGCGCAGATGAACAGCGTTTACCCCACTGTTTTCATGAAGTATATTTTCAAGAATCATCTCCTTAAAATCTTCAAAACCATGTTTTTTGATGATCTCAATGGTTCGCAGGAAATCTTTTCGTTGTACAAGAACATCAATATCTGCCATCTGTCTCTGAGATATATCAGAATATACTTTTTGAGCAAGAAACATGCCTTTCAAAACAATTACTGGAATACCTGCAGAAAAAAGATCAGCAAAGATTTTTTTTGCCTGATTAATAAATCTGGTATTTCTGATCAGATTAAATAGATAAGCATTTTTAAAATCTTTTTGAATATTTTCCGGAACACTCGCGGAAAGGTTTTTTATTTTCGGATAAAAATATGCAGCAAGGGAAGATCTGCTGACAAATTTATAAAACTCAACCCAATCAGGGTTTTGCATCACCACTTCACCGTCATCAACCTGTCTTACAAGGTCAAGTATATTTCGCAGATTGTCTGGAAGAAAGTCAAAATTCATGTTAAATAAAACTCCTTACAAAAAAATTATGAGAACATTGCAACAACAGTGTAGCGCTGATGTCCTGGTGCACCGGTTAAAACTGCTTCTCCGCAGCGCAGCCATGCATGGGCTTCCATTGCGGATTCACCATATTTGCCTTTTGCCAGGCCTAGATACAAGGTTCCCGGAATTCTGCGTCTTCGCAGCATGATTTTTGCGGCGACCGCCTGGGGCAGGCAAACACTTTCCCATGGAGTGTATCTTGCAGCAGTTCGGGTCATTCTACCGATTTTTCTTGCAACATCAAACTGATAAGAAGAAAGATTGTGTGCCGAATGACCTGATTTAGCACCTAAAAAGAATGCAAACCACTTGAAAGGAAGAAAAAGAACCCCCAGCCGGGCAAATGCTAGAAGCAAAAAAGCTTCAAGAAAAATAAACCGCTCATCGCGCGGACGGCGATACCATTTTTTTAATACTGAATCAAAAATCATGAAAATGTATGTTATTCCAGACAAATTGAAGATTTATATATCTACTAAACAATCAGTGGTTCGAAAAATGCGTTAAGCCAAAACTTTCCTACTCATATCATTACGACAAAAGTAATAAACCTCGCACCAATAGATCTCTCACATTCGTTCGAGATGAAAACTCAACTAAATACCCCGAATTTTCAAGTAAATACCATTTTTGTGTGAATTATCAGTAATAATTCCGGTATTTCTAATCAAATTGAAAAGCTAAAATTAATATTATATATCTTATAAGAAAAATATTCCGCTATTTTTTTTTACTTTTGATTTTTTTTTAGGACTGCCCCTATATTAAGTGAGCATGATCTTGAAAATGCATTTTATTTAAACTATTGAATTAGTTTTATACAAATCTAAAAACTATGTGAAAGTGCTGAAACAAAAGTATTGAAAACAATTCATATATGATATTGAATTAAAAATCGTTTTACATAGTATGACGCGTTAGGTTAGGTAATCCCAACGAACATCCTTCTAATCTACTTCAAGAGGTAATATAATGAAAACCCGAGATTACTTATCATCAAATCTTGCTGATTCGAATAAAACAAAGACAACTTACCCTCTACACAGAAAGTGAAATATCAGAAATCAGAGTGCCTAAGTCTCCAGGATCTCCATGGAGAAGTCGGGGGGGCTGTTCCCCGACGGGAAGTGCAGACTCTATCTGCGCGAATGGCAGTACACCTTCTTAATCTCATAAAGGTGGCGTTTGGCATTTTTTTAAAGCAGTTTAATCATGAAATCTTAATGAAAGTAGAATCCAAGAAATTATTTTTTTTCCAGTCAAAATATTATCTGGAAAGCAACAAAGACAACATAATATGCTATCAGGCATAAATTTTAATTCAATACCGGTTCTGAACCCGGCTTATGCTATAAAAAAAAAGTTGACCAAGGCTGGGCAGTGCTGGTATCGGTTGGCTCTGTTTACTATTTCTACTAACTTAAAATTCCCGGAAATAAGGAAAGCCGCTGAATCGTTAGACTCAGCGGCTTATATAAACCTGGCAACAACCTACTCCAATTTTTTAGAGGGGGCACGCGCCCCCTCTCG
>JADFZL010000029.1 GCA_015232575.1 Candidatus Rifleibacteriota bacterium | reverse complement strand
GAATTTATGAAGCCCCTTAAAATTTCCTTGTTCTCTTCAGAACCGAATAATTTTCGGAAGGCAATATCAATTTTTGGATTCAATCTGATCACTTTTAAAATCTCCCCATCTCAAACTTCTCACTAACAGTATATCACAAGCATACCACATTTTAAATAATGAAAGAATTCAGCCATGATCGGTTTTCGAAATCCGAAAAAATATTTTTAGAAAAGTCCTAAAAAGCATATTTAATACTAGATGGGTAATTGCTGTCTATAGGCGCGGCAGGTGCTTCAGCTTTAGCATTCGGTGAAGTATTATTTCTCCGAGCTCTTGCGGCAATGGTCGCGGAAATTGTTAACTGCGGTAAAAAACTCCCGCATAATTATGACCCAATAATAACGTCCGCGTTTGGTTAAGTATAAGTCGGGATGAAAGTATCGCAGTGCCCCAGCTAGTTTAAGTGCGATAATTTCCTTCCATAGTACATTAGAAAATTTCCCGTCATATTTGTCCTGCATTATTTTCAAATTCATCCGGGTGCTGAATAATTTCATCATAAAATCATAACGCATTCTATCATTATGACTGAAAATCCGTGATGCCATACGCGGTAAGCGCCCATCGTTCAACAGACGTATATACTCTGCAATGTCAAACGTATTGGCATAACAGACTCCATTTAAATAGCCGATAGAACCGCTTCCAAGGCCGGCATATTCGTCATAATCAACAACATATTCGTCCAGCATTGCGGAGTTGTTTGACTTTCGTGAAAAACACCAGGCGGAAGATGTTTCATATTCAGTGTGCAAGCTATGGCTGATAAATTTGTACATTCGCTTTTCCATCACTGAACTGAATTCTCCCAGATTGGTTGTCATCTCTTTCCGGGAAAAATCTGAAACCATGAGTGGATAAAAAGTTATCTGGTCCATCTGCAGTTTTTTCAATATTGCCAGATCATCAGCAACCATTTCCATTGTCTGGCCTGGAAAGTTAAATATCAAATCGACATTGAGTGTTTCGAAAACATTCTTTGTATTGCGCAATTTGTGGGCAATTTCGATGCCTGAACCGTATTTGTCTAAACGGCAGATTTTTTTGAGTAGTTTATCCTGAAATGTCTGAACTCCACAGGAGAGACGGTTAACACCAGCCTCACGTAAAATAGTGAGATTTTCTGGCGTCAGGTGATTCGGATTTGTTTCCACCGATATCTGTCTGACAGGAAAAAGCTCTTTTGCAAATACAATTAAACGGGCTAGTTCATCAATCAGTATGGTTGGCGTTCCGCCTCCAACGTAGATGGCGCCAAAGTTATAACCCTTTTCCTTATAGAGCAGAATTTCGCGGAATAAAGCTTCAAAATAATCGCGACATAATTTTTCGCTGAACAAAATCCGGTGAAAGGAGCAATATGGGCAAAGTTCTTCACAAAAGGGAATGTGCAGATAAAGAAGTCGTGGGTTGTTGTCTGGAGATTGCGGAAGCTGCATGTTCAGGTTGTCATCAAAATTCAGCGCCCGCCCGAACTCTCTTCTGGCAATAACTGATATTATTTTATCTATCACAAAAACTATTCAGGCATCTCATGCAGTTGTAGTATTAGACAATACATCAAGGGTCAAAGTGGAGATTATATTGTTGTCCATTACGAAAAATACTTACGTTAAGTTGACTTCCCCTCACTTTATTCTTTACCAGAGCCCAGAACATGGTTTCATCTTTGAGAAGGAAACCGTCTACGCGGGCAATGATATCGCCTGGTTGAAGCCCATCAAGAACTGAATTTCTAAAAATCTGAGTAACGACCATTCCAAACGGAATTGGCGAATTCACTTGAAATTGGTTTTGCGAGGTAACTGTCATTCCTTCAATTCCCCAATACGGAGTTGTCGAAGGCTGATAAGGTGCATATTGTTGATACGGAGGCATCTGAGCAACCGGATTAGCATTTTTCCCGGTTCCGAACAAAAAAGAACCGCCGCCAGCTCCCTGACCACGCGAAAGCCTTACTATTGCGCGATGATGTTCATTATTTCTCATAACCTCTTTTTCATGGTGCCAATCCCAGAAGATTAACCCCACTATGAAACAGATTACAAAGACAACCAACCCTAACAGCAATGCAGGGCTGATATCATTACCGCGTTGATGAGTGGCCATATTAATTATTCCTCATTAATTTATTTGAGCAACTTTTAGAGTTTCCTGCTGACCGCCAAGGTAATAAAGACAGGGAAAGCCCATGGCTGCACCAAATAATTTCCCTGGAAATGTTTTTCTATGAATATTATAATGCTCAACAATTGTATTAAAAGTTTCTTTTGCCGCAGCAATACGTTTTTCAGATTCTACAAGTTCAGTCATTAAACTCTCTACCACTTGCGATCCTTTCAGCTCTGGATACTGCTCAGCAAGCGCAACCATTCCCGGTAATGCCTTTAATAAATCTCCTTCAGGCACTTTTCCGGAAAGCCGCGTCTTTTTAATCAACGCCCTGGCTTCTGAAGTGGATTTAAACATCTTTTCTTCAAATGCTATGTATTTATTTACCAGACCAGATAAATGCCGTATTATGTTGTTTCGGCGCTGAAACTCTGCTTCGACTACCGCCATATTAAGATCATTCGTAACCATCAGGGAATCGAAGTGATTATAATGGTAAACTATTTCCAGAAAAAGAAGCAATCCGATAATACAACCGCACACAAATTGTATATTGCTTCGGTGATTTCTGTAAAAGTTTTTAAGCTTCTCAATTTTCATCTATTTAAATATTTCATACTTCAGAAATCGTCGTCATGAGGCAACATCAATATTTTATCAGAGTCGTCGCTTTTTTTCAACTCATGTATTTTGTTGTCCAGATCCCGGATACTGCGCCAGAACCGAGCATAACGAATCAAATTGAAAATTACCATAAGTATGACGCCGGCCAGGAAAGAGACAATTATAATAACTATCATGGGAACTGGCTCTGATTCCCATTTAAGGAAATACAACTGAGCGCTGTTAGGGTTCTGAACTGCCAGAACAATCAACAGAAGAGCCATCAGCAAAACAACAACAAGTTTGAGATACATCTATTGCTCTCCGATTAACAACAACGCCGATCAAAGAATTGGGCGGGCCCGGGACGCTACCATGAATTATATGATCTCAATATTTAGCTGCAAACAATGAATTCTGCTGATTTGGATTAAAAACTGTTTCAGGCTTAGAAACCTGCAAATCCACCAACAGTCGGGTTTGGTCGTACAAATCCCTTCAGGGGTTCCATTTCAAGCAACAAATCAGTTTTTACGCCCTGCCTGAAAATAGTGAATTTGACATCCTGTTTTGGATTAGTGTCAACCCCAAGCTCAATAAGGTATTCCCACAACATGACATCATCTTTTATCAGGCGATCGTTTACGCGATAGATAACGTCGCCACTCATCAACCCGGCTTTTTCAGCTATTGATTTATCAAGAACACTGTCGATCAAGACACCCTGATCAAAAGGAAGTCTCATTTGCTGTGTAATGTTTTCATCAATATTCGAAACCTCTATTCCAAGCCAGACTTGTCCTTTATTTTTTGCTCCGGGAATGGCGACTCCGATCCAGTTGGGGGCGAGATCAGGTTTTTTCTGTCTGGGTGTAGAATCAATGTACGATCCGAAAAGTTCTTTTACTTTATTGACGGGAATGGCAAATCCTATTCCGCTGTAAGACTGTGTCATGGAAAGAATTGCAACATTGATTCCTATGACTTCGGCATTAGTATTGACAAGAGCTCCACCGCTGGATCCAAGGTTAAGCGGAGCATCGGTCTGAATCAGGCCATGAAAGATTCGATTTCTTGTGGAGAGGGTTCTGTTAATGTAACTTATGATTCCGGAAGATGCACTTTGACTCAAGCCAAAAGGACTTCCCATCACAAGAATGTTGTCTCCGACAAGGGCTTTATCTGAATTACCAAGTGGCGCTGGAACAAGTATTAAATCGGGAGTGATTTTTACCAGAGCAAGATCAAATTCCTCGTTGAAATCAATCAGAGCTGCCGGAAATTCCCTGCTTCCCTGCGCAGGCGGAAGTATTACTTTAATAGTCCTTGCACCATCAATTACATGGCGGTTGGTAACGATATAACCCTGACTGCTCACAATTACACCAGAACCGCCCTGAGCCTGAACACCCTCTGTAACAATCGTAACTATTGATGGAGCAATTGCTAAAAGTGTCTTATTGAAAGAGACAACTCTTGGAGTCGGTCTGGTCACGCCATCGACCGGCCTCGCAGCTGGTGTAGGCGGCATATTTACCGGTAAGGCAACCTGGAGCCCCTGAAGAGGAGCACCGGCATTATTAGAATTTCCGGGAGGCGCACCATACGTGTTTTGAAATACCTTGCTGCTAGGTTCATTAACTAGCAACCAGATAACCACACCACAAATTAAAACGATGTCGGCGACTATCCAATACCAGAGCCCTGTTTTGACTTCTACGTCTTCAATTTCACTCATTTTCTAACCCTTAATGCGAATGGAGATCAGCTGCCCACTTCTTGATATATCCAGGTCAACTCCAACTTGCGGATTTGCCATATTCATTATGTTTATAAAATCCACGGCATTTTTGACCGGCTGATTGTTAATTCCAATTAACACATCACCAGCTGTTAATCCGGCAGTCTGCGCTATACCTTCAACTTCAGCGACAACCAATCCCTGCTGGCTCGCCGGAAGACCATAAGTCGCGGCTATGTCAGGAGTAATTTCCTCAATAACCATATCCAGAACGCCAACAGAACCTGCTTCCACTTCACCGCCAACCATCATTCCGGTTAAGGGAATGGTTGCCGGATCAATACCTCCCGCAGCAGGAGCTTCAGGTGGTTCGGGTGGTTCAGGTGGCTCTGCTGCGTTTGCAGCAGCTGCACCTGCTGCATCTGCTGCAGCTGGTACATTTGCATTTGCGGTTGGAAATTGAGTATTTGTATTTACAGGAAATTGTGAAAGTGCACCGGCGTTAACTGCATTAAACTGTGAAGGAGAAACAGTTTGTCCCTGAGTTGGTAAAGGCTGAGCGACATTAACAGGTAATGCTACGGGCTGGGCGTTTGCCGGGCACCATGCATTCAACCCCTGACCTCTCGGAGCCATTGAGAACTGATTTCCTGGCGGGCATGCAGGAACTGCAACGGGCTGAGCAGCTGGCGGACACCAGGGATTCGCACCAGAGCCACGCGGCGCAGCTATCGGCTGAACATTTGGTGGACACCACGGATTCGCACCTGATCCACGGGGAGCTGCGGCAACAGTCTGAACATTCGGAAATGCTACGGGAACAGCATTTGCAACAGGCTGAGCATTAGGCAATGCAACACCAACAGCATTCACGGCAGGCTGAGGGTTAGGCAGTGCAACTCCAACAGGATTCACGGCTGGTTGCATGTTAGCCTGTACGCCGGCTGGTACAGCAGCATTCTGGAACCTATTGTTCATAACAGCCATTTCTATGAAATCCGGGAAAATTGTAACAGCATAATTTATAGGAATAGCGAATGTTTTGCCTGAAAAGTCAGTATTAGGAAAGTAAATAGCTGTATTGATTCCAATGACTTCACCATTTGCATTTAAAAGAGGGCCACCGGTCGATTCAGGGCTTAAAGTAGCATCTACTTGAATAAGATCGCTTAGTACAAATGTCCCCAGAGTGAGTGTTCTATTAGTGTTGGCTATCACTCCGGAGTTTACGCTCTGTTGAAACCCAAAAAGCCCGCCCAGAGCCATGACTTTATCCCCCTGCATTATCAAGCTGGAATCAGCAATTGGAGCTGGTTGGAAGACATCTCCGCGGTTATTAATAATTTTCAGAATCGCAAGGTCCATTTCGGGAGCTTCATCGGTCAACTCGGCTGTGAAATTCTGATTCACGGAACCATAAGAAATTGTAACATTGATATTCGCAGCGCCTTTGACTATGTGAAGGTTTGTGAGAATATATCCTCTTGAATGCACGATCACACCAGAACCAACCATAGCCTGCTGGTTTGCCTGCTGATTAGCAGGATCATCTCTCAGCATTTTTGTACTGCAGATCGGGCATGGATAAATATTCGACGCAACGCCATTGGGATTGGGTATTCTTGTACCATCATTCGGACAAACCAGAAAAGACTTATTAGCAGTCTGGTTAGCTCTATTAAGCTGAGCCTGAGGATTATTTACAGGAACTTCCTCCTCAATTTCGGGAGTGGCAGAAATACTAACAATAGAAGGAGATATTGCTTCCAAAATTTGCTTATATGTTTTAATTCCAGAAGGAGGATTGACTTTCGGAATAAAGACATTCATGTTAGGAACGGAATTTGGTGGGTTCATTCTGTCATCCACAAAAGTCGCACGAGATTGCCCTGGGTTACCTGCAAAGTTGTTCATAACAAGATCTCTCTGGTTTTGTCTGTACCAGAAAACCAATCCGATTATAATAAAAACAAGCACTGCAACCAGAGCGACTATTAAATTTCCATTCGTTTCGTTTTGTTCAGTAGCCAAAACTATTTCCTCCTGAAACATATATCTGATAAGGCATTGTAAAATCTATCAACAGCGACCGCTAATCTTCAGATTCCTCTGCAGCTTTCGGCCCTCTCAACAATATTCTTCCGCCGGTAATAATGAAAAGCACGCCAAGAGTTGTAAAAGAAAGGGAAACAAGGCCCTTCAAAATTTCGACCAGAAACCACCACCATGTATACATACCTGCCACGCCTAGTGCAAGAAAAATAAGCCCTACTAGAATAAATACCATTAGTTTCCTCCTGCTGGTTGTATTACAGCCATTATTCCATAATTTTTTTCAAAAGTTCGACAGTGCTCAATTAATTTCATTCCCCGACAAGTCCATTTGATTGTCTAAACCAACAAATGGAACAAGGGAAAAACCATAGATATTTCCAAAAATATTATCAGGAAACGTAGCCCTGGCCTGATTAAATAACTCTACCACACTGTTAAAAGCTTCTTTTGCTTCAGCTATTGAATCTTCTGCCGCAATCAAACCCTTTATCAGCCCTCGTGAGGTCTGCACTGACAAAAGACTGGGATACTGTTCACCAAGTCCAACTACTTCGGTAAACGACTTTCCAGCCAAGCCCGCCTTTAACTCTTTTTTTGCATCAATACTTGCTTTCCCCAATAAACCACGCGAAGTGAGCATGTATTCAAACATATTCTTTTCATGTGTTGCATATTTTTCAGCGAGGCGATTCAAATTTGAGGACAAATTGGATCTTCGCCTGTATTCCTTTTCAAGATCAGCCCTGCGAGAGGCAATCATAACCGAATATCGGTTAAAAACATTATAGGAATATAACAACTCATGTATAACAAGCCAGCTTAATATTGCTCCCAAAACATATAACACAATAACGCCAAGTCCGATTATGCGCCCTGATTCGCTATTCTTAGTTTCAAGCTGTTCCCTTGAACCAAACGTGCCTTCTAAAACAGGCGCCAGTTCATCAGCATAGACTTTCTTTATGATGGCGCTTATTCGAAGAGGCATAACAGCTATTCAGCTTCCTCGTACTCAACAGCCTTTTTGAATACTTCTACTGCTTTATCATGCTGATTTGAACTGTCGTATACTAATCCGAGTCTGTAATAATATTTTGACACCTGCGGATCAAGTTTAATAGCTTCGCAAAGTGACTCTATGGCTGCTTCATGCATGCCTTTTTTGTCCTGAATAAGACTCATTCTGTAGTACATTTCTGCGTCAGGTTGTATTTTTATGGCTGCTGTGTAAGATTCCATTGCTTTATCCAAAGCTTCTTCTTTTTCATAGACTCTTCCAAGATAGTGATGAGCAGCCGCATTATTAGGATCTACACTCAAAGTCTTGTTAAAGGTTCTGAAAGCTTCTTCATACATTGAATTATGAAAATAGGCAACGCCCAGCTGGTACAGCACTTTACCCTTTTTAGGCTTCAGACCATTTGCTTTTTTCAGTGCAACAATAGCGCTGTTATACTTGCCGCACGCAATTGAGTCAAGTCCTTCATTGTAATAAACTTTAAACAAGTCTTCAGAAGTAAGGCTGAAAAAGTCCTCAATTTTATCAAAAAACTTCCCAAGATAAAGCCCTAACATTATACAAACCTCCTGCCAGTTGTAAGCATTTCGGCCACCTTCAACGAATTCAATTAATACAACGCTTTATGCAAATGAACCGATTTTCAAGTTTATGAGTATAACACAAAAAATATTAGAATTCACCCTTTTCCCGCTGCTTAACTTTGAAAGCTCTTTCTGTCTTCGACCATTTTATTTAGTGCCTGAATAAGCTTGGGGTCTTCGGTTTCTTCAGACCTGCACACTATAGTTACATCACCAATGTGTGAAATCTGAGCAATCAGTGATTCTTTTATCGAACGGGAAATTTCTTCAGTTTTGCCGATAGAAACATCTTTTCCGACGAGTATCTCAATATCAATCAGAAGAGAACTTCCGACGTAGCGGGTTCTTGTATAGCTGATTCCCATTACTTCTGAATTGGTTCTGATAATGCTGTTGATCAATGCAATCTGCTCGTAATCCTGTCCGATGTCTAATAATTCGCAGATATTTCTTGAAAGAAGCGTCCAAGCCATCGGAACTGTTATAAACGCAACAACAAGCGCTGCAATTGGGTCAGCATTTTTGAAACCTAATTGCGCGCCGGCCATTCCAATTATTACAGCTATAGTTATGAGAGAGTCTGATCTGTTTTCCAGCGCATCGGCTTCCAGAGCCGGACTGTTGGTTTTTTTTGCACCACAGATTTCAATGCGATAACAGAAATCATTTGTAACTACAGAAATAAGCGCAACCATAAGTCCAATGGGGTGCGGCGGCAAAACTGGTTCAGGTGTAATCAGCTGGTCAAATGCGGCATCTACAATTACAGTCGCACCAACGAACAAAAGTGTACCAACAAAGACACCGCTGAAGTTTTCAATTTTTCCATAACCGTAAGCATGTTTTTCATCATGCGGAATTTTGCTTATATTCATTGCAATCATAACTACAAATGAATTAAGAACATCTGCACAGCTGTGAATTGCATCTGCAACAAGCCCGATACTTCCGGTGATTGTACCTGCAACCACTTTAAAAAATGCCAAAAATATATTGAGAAACAAACTGAGATACTGCGCTCTCATTGCACAATTCTTGCAATCTAATACTTTCTGTGGCTTTTTTTTGTCAACGCCAAATCTGCTGGGTATCATAGGTGAATAATCTCAAATAATAATTTTTTCATTCCTGATTTATAAAGAATATATGTAATACCATAATTTCAACTCAATTACAAGTTTTCCGGCACATAATTTCGGAAAAAAGACTTGGCAATTATCTTATTACAGGAACTTTAATCATTTCCTCTTCGTTTCCCATGTATTCCATGGTTGGAAAGAAGAGAAAAAAGCCGTAGAAATTTCCCGGAAAGGTTGTACGGCACTGATTATATGATCCAACAGAACTGTTGAACTTTTCCTTCATTCTGGCAATGCGGTTTTCGCAATCTGATATTTCCTTTATCAAATCCTGTAATAGAATCGTAGCCTGAAGTTCAGGATATTCCTCAGCAATAGCCACCAGACTGGAAAGGGTGACACCGGGAGCTGCTTTTTCCAGTGATTTAATTTTATCAGCAACCTGCGAATTTTTCATCCAATCGCGTGATTTAGAGGTCGATTTGAAGATTTTTTCCTCAAAAAGAGTATATTTATTAACCTGTTTGAAAATATGAATAATCAAGTTATTTCTTCGCTGCAATTCCTTTTCTATGTTTGCTTTACAGCATTCTATTGTGGTATTCCAGCTGGAAAGACGATTGTAATGGAAAATTCCCTCAATAAAAAAGAATCCAACACCAATTAGCAGGCTCAAAATTATTATGAGTCCAAAATATGGTTTAATGAATTCCTTCATCTTTATTAAGCTTCTTCCTTACCATCAAGCAATATCTTATTTACTGGAGACAGTTTAATTTTAAGGTTTTCAATTTCAGACTCTCTCTGGCGAATCAGCTGTTTAAGAGTTAAAGTCTGATTACGGGTAAAAAAATAAGCAAATAAAATTCCGGTAAAAAAAGAAATTAGAATTACGGTAATAATTGGCATAGGTTCCGTTTCCCAATCAAGGCAACAGACTTTTACCGGATTTGGATTTTGAAGTGCCAGAATTATCATGGCAAGAACAATGAACAATATTAATATTATTTGAAGACGCATCTAACATGTACTCCTGCAAAGTATTATGTACAAAAGCGAAATATAAACAGTAGAGAGTGTCAGAAAAAGAAACATGGCAGGAATTCCCCATTTCGCATAATTCATAAATGTCAGACTGGAAAAATTATAATCTTCGGAACCTGACATTTTCTTTTTGAAGTTTTCAAACATTGTTGCAGTGACAGCTCCAGCTGTTGCTCCGGTTATTGTTGCAGATGAACCTGCGCAAATACCTAAAGAGAGAGCCCACCAGAATAGATTATATGGTGCCACTTTCCCCAATGAAAGAACAATCGGAATAAAAAGTGCCATAGTCGGACCGGCATTTAAAAAACATGTCAGGAAAGCACCTGTCCACATTAAAAACAATGAAATCACAAGAACATTTCCAAAAGAAATAAAAACAAGCAACTCAGATAAGTACATGGTTAACCCAGATGCTTCGGCTGCACCAACCATGATAAAGAGGCCTGAAAAAAACAGCAGATCAATCAGACTCATCTTTTTCAAAAGCTCAATTCGCGAACATCCTCCGAAAAGCAGCGCTGCCATTCCCCCGGAAAAAGCTATGTATGCAGAATAATTAATATAATTTCCAAAGAAAATAAAGCCAAGACTCACCAGACCAAGGATTATGAGACCACGCTTTAAAGCTGTTTTGTTAACGATTGCCTGAGGCCATTCATTATCAAGCTGTTTCATTATTGAATTCATACTTTTTTTTTCAGGCGAAGAATTTGCAAGCTCTGGAAAATCATCTTTCCAGTCATCATCATAGAGTTCACTGAAAATTCTTCTGCTGCTCTTTTTGTTCTTTTTTTCATCGTTAAACAATTCGGACTTTGAAAACCTCAAGAACATCAGATAAACTAGCTGTTCGAACAAGCAGATAAAAAACATAAAATAAATAAATTGCATAAAAGGAATATTCATTTCTGCTGAAATCAGAATGTTAGGGAAATCCCCAATCATGGTTGATGCACCTCCCAGGTTGGAGGCAATAATCATGCTGATCAAAAATGGCTTTGGATCAAAAAGCAGAAAGGTAGACATTCTCAATAGCGTTGGAGCAACAATTCGTATTGTACTAAGGTTGTTAATAAAAAGGGAAACAAAATATGTCATCAGAGAGAAAAAGAACATGATTTTCCATTTTTTTCCATTTGTAGCGACAGCAATACGTTTGGCAAGATAATCAAACAGACCCGAAAGTTCCAGGACACCTGCGATAAGCGCCATTCCGACAAGCAGAAGAAGAACGTCTATTTTATTTACCAGGATAATATATATTTTATCGTGATCATAAAAACCAAGATAAGTACCTATTATTCCAATTATTGTCGCTCCAAGAAGGAAAGGAATAACCCGATGCACTGCATCAGAATAAACAAGATAATAAACCATAAAGAAAACAATCATTATGGCAAGAACTTCAAGAATCGGGCCGCCACGATGTATTGGAGCAGCAACTGAGCTTTTCATCTTCTTTTTATGGCCTGATAAAGTTGTAACCTTGTCAACAGAAACAAGCAGACCGGCCAGAATTTTCTGACACTGTCTTATTGGCAATGCGTAACTGACTCCGTCAATCTCAAAGGGAGAGCCTTTTAAAATATAGGGCAAGCCAAAACCGACGATTTCGCCCTTCGCGTTAACCAGTATTCCGCCGCTGTCTTCAGCAGCCAGTTTCAGATCTGTCTGCAGCAAATCCCAATATTTCTTTTTTTTGACAACCAAAGACTGATAGCTTTTAAGTATCTGACCTTCCTTTACAGCCAATTCCCAGCCAAAGGGAGTTCGTCTGCCACCAATTGCGATTACGCCATCACCTTCGACAAGTTGTTCTGACCGGCCGAACTTCGCTTCAATGTGAATTTTACTATACTGGGTATTATCAACCATTCTGATTAAAGTCAGATTTCTTTCACGGTCAACATTAACAATCTGGGCATCATATTTGTTTCCCCTGATATCAACAACTTGCAGACTTCTTTTGTCGATATTGGATGGAAAAGCAATTGTTGTTAATACATATCCATCAGAAGCTACTATTAAACCACATCCCAGGATATCAAACGTAATATTTGTTGTTCCAGGAATTCCGGTTGGTCCGTTTCTTGCTTCTTCTTCTTCTTCTTCTTCTTCTGCTTTGTTAGCCCAAACCATAACCATACTATCTTCAATGAGAGGCAAGATTTTTTTTATCTCATAGGCTATTTTTTTACTGGTTTTATCACTTTTATCTGCAGATTTGTAATTTCTCAAAGCGAAAAAGTAAATAGAAATTACAATGATAACGCCAAAAAGGACTTTCCAGAAAAGACTGGAAAATCCAGGTAAAAATTTTCTATTCCACATTCTATTTTTCGCTCAGGCGCAAATCAGCCAGGACCCTCGCTTACTAATTATTTGCCGCGTTGGCAGGTGGGAAATTCGCTGGCATTTCGATTTCCGGATCAAGTCGGAAAGTAATGAAGATTTTTGGAAGACCCGTTCTGAAAATTGTAAATTCGATATCGTTTTCAGTTGTTAAATTTAGCAGCATTGCCCAAAGCTCGGCATCGTCTTTTATCAGTTGTCCGTTGACCCGATAGACAATATCAGCACGGCGAATGCCTGCTCTCCAGGCTGTTGAGTTTGGATAGACTTTACTGATAAACACACCATGGGCAAATGGCAGAGAGAAATCTTTAACGATTGCTTCGTCAACTGGCATTACATCAACGCCAAGCCATGATTGTTTCGGATTCTGGGCATTAAGAACCATTGCAATATTTTGAGGGGAAATACCAGCAAGATTCATTTTTTTCAATCGTACACCAGGATCTTCGATATATTGCGGATATAATTTCTTAACAATATTTATTGGAATGGCAAAGCCAACCCCGCTGAAAGACTGGTTTGGGGAAAGAATCGCAAGATTAATTCCGATCACTTCGGCTTCAGTATTTACTAATCCACCGCCACTTGAACCAAGATTTATTGGAGCATCAGTCTGTATTAGACCCTGATACGGTCTTCCGCCACTAGTAATTGAACGGTTGGCATTACTGATTATTCCAGATGAAGCGCTCTGACTGAGGCCCAGGGGGCTGCCAACAACCAGTACGTTGTTTCCCAGCAAAGCGGTGTCAGAATCCCCGAGCGGAGCAGCAATAAGAATATCATTTCCGGGGTTAATCTTTAAGAGCGCAAGATCCCATGATTCATTGCTGTCAACGACTGCTGCAATATATGATTTTTCACTTCCCTGGGAGCCGGTAGTAACGGTTATTTTGTTTGCCCCCTGAATGACGTGAAAGTTGGTTACCACGTATCCCTGACTGTGAATAATTACTCCAGAACCGCCCTGTTTTTGTGCTCCTTCAGTGTTGATTGTAACAATAGAAGGGGAAACAGCTGCGAGCGTCGCATTGAATGACACGACACGCGGTGTAGGACGCGTTACGCCGTCAACCGGACGGGCTGCGAGTGCGGGGTCATATTTAAACGCAACCGCTGTTCCCTGCAATGAGGGCGGTCCGTTAAAGCGTGTGAAATTGCTCTTTTGGAAGTTGTACAATAGCCACCCAACGATTGCAAGAATTAAAAAAGTATCAAGAACCAGGAACGCAATAGTTCCCGGTTTTGTGCGTACCTCGTCCCTTTCTTTCATAGTTTATCCTTTTATGCGGACAGAAAGGGTCTTACCCTGTCTCAAAACCTGAAAGTCTGCACCATTCTGTGGATCAACCTGATTCATGATTGTAATAAAATCAGCAATAGACTGAACCGCCTGATTATTTACACCAATGAGAACATCGCCGGCAAGTATTCCGATAGCGCGCGGGCCTTCAGTTTCAGCAACAATAAGACCTTTTTGTGCTGGCGACAAAGAATATGACTGGGCAAGTGCCGGATCGAGCTGTTCGAGATCCATGTCAAGAGCACCGATAGAGCTTAGAGCAACTTCCGCATCGGCAATCATGCCCTGGAGAGGCATCTGGGTTGGATCTGGATTGGCAGCTGCCTGATTGGGTGCTTCAGGTTGTTCTGGTGGCTCCGGGGCCTGGAAATTCTGATTTGCTGGCGGAATTGTCTGGGGAGGCGGAGTTACAACTTGTGGAACAGCGCCCATTGTCTGCGGTAAAGCAGCAGCAACCATCTGGGGTGCAGCAATTGTTATTGGCAGAGGAGGTACTGTCATGCTGAGATCGACTTTTCCACCATTTCGAAAAACTGTAATCGTGATTGATGAGCCAGGTATTTTTGTTTTCAGTAAACGCCAGAGGGCCAGTTCAGTGTCAATTATCTGTCCGTCAATACGTACAACTATGTCACCTTTTTGAATCTCGCTATTTTTGAACAGCGGATCAACACTTGTAATTACAGCTCCAAAAGGAACCGGAGACGCAACCTGTTTCTGAATGATTGCATTAACGGTCTGAGCTTTAATGCCCCAACTATTTTGAACTGTGGCAATTTTTGATACCGCAGCTCTTTCGGCCTGATTAAGCTGGTTTGCCTGATTAACAACCCTTGGATTACTGTTTACGGGCTGAGCAACCAGCTGTGCAACCGGCTGAACTCCAGGCGTAGTAGGTGGGCACCATGGGTTCATCCCGGAACCTCGCGGGAAAGCAACAGGTTGTGTTTGAGCCTGCAACCGTGAACTTGACAAGGTTTTTGGTTTTGTTGTTGTCGGGGTTTTGGGCGGCCCGAATGTCGGAACAGGAGCGCCGGAAGGTAGAGCGTGCGGCGGACACCAGGCATTCATACCCGAGCCTTTTGGACCAGCAGCATCAGCGACAGGAAAAGGTCCTGTCGGGCACCATGGAAAAATTCCCGAACCACGCAAAAATGCAACTTTACGAGCAGTCGCTGTCTGATTAGCGCCAATGGTACCACCAAGACGCGGAGGAGTTGTGCTTACCGGAGGAACTGGAACCGCTGCCGTGTTCGCTGGAGGAGCGAAACAGCCACCTCTTCCACCGCCGGCACCTGCACCGCCACCAGCTCCGGCTCCACCACCTGCACCACCGCCGGGGCCTCTACCAGCGCCACCGCCAGCACCGCCACCTGCGCCGCCGCCAGGACCACCGGGAGGACATCCTGCTCCAGCACCACCGCCTGCACCGCCGCCAGTTACAAGATGAACTGGCTGCGCAGTAGGCGGGCACCATGCATTCAGCCCTGAACCACGCGGAAATGCAACTTCCCTGACTTTAGGCAGTTGAGTCTGCTGTTGATTTGCAACATAAGTAAGATTTTCGATAAAATCTGGGAAAATAGAGACTGCATATTTAACTGGAACAGCAAAACTTATTCCTGAAAATGTCTGATTCGGAGAATAAATAGCTGTATTGATTCCAATAATTTCACCACGGAGATTAACAAGGGGCCCACCGCTTGAACCCGGGTTGATCGCAGCATCAGTTTGAATGAGATCGTTGAAAACAAAATCGCCAAGCGATAAGGTGCGGTTTGTGTTGCTTATTATTCCAGAAGTCAGGCTCTGCTGTAAACCAAATGGCCCACCAAGAGCCAGAACTTTGTCACCTCTTGAGGCCAGGTCAGAATTTCCAATGGGAGCGGCAGGAAACGGGTCATCTCCTCTTGCAATTATTTTGATTACTGCAAGGTCTGTCTCTGGAGATTCATCAACAATTTCAGCAGAATATGTATGCGAAACAACGCCAATCGAAAGGTTTACTCTAATAGCAGTTGCATCTTTAACATTATGAAGGTTCGTTAAAATGTAACCTTTAGAATGTATTATAACACCTGAACCAGAAAGTCCCTGGAATCCGAAATTCTGGTTCTGAGCAGGCGGAGTCCCGCCCTGTGTCTGATTTTGCTGTCCAAGTCGGGGAAATGTTTCGGCATTAAATTCAGATTCAATATTTACAACTGAAGGAGAAATGCTTTCAACAATTTTCTTATAGGATAAATCAGGTGGCTGGTTAGCAGGTGATGTTTGAGGATTTACAACAGGAGTAAATGTCTGGGCTTGCTGAGCTGGAACGCCAGCAATCTGCTGAGGTTGAAGTGTTGGAATAATGGGCCTGTCATCAACAAATCTGGGAGCACCAGATAAAGGTTGATTCATCGGTTTATAAGTAGCTTCACCCTGTGATTGTCGGTTCCAATAAAAGAACCCGACAATTATTAATATCAGGACGACAACCAGAGCGGTTATGACCACACCGTTTGTTTGCCCTCTTCTGTTTTTTACTGACATAAAATCTCTCCTGTTAAAAACCATAAAATGCACCTTAAATATCATCCTACTAATTTCTCAAACAAACACTCACCAAATGCAGAGCACTTCAGTCGTCCTTTTCTTCAGCCTCTTTCGGGCCTCTGAGCAAAATGCGTCCGCCTGTAATAATAAAAAGACAACCTAAGACAGTCAGGGTTAGCGATACAAGCCCTTTGATGATTTCCACAAGAAACCACCACCAGACGTACATTCCCATAATGCCTAAAACCAGAAAAATCAACCCGACTAATATGAAAACCATATTTTTCCTCCGCTGAGAGTTTTACATAGCAAAAATAAAATATCTATTTACCTATAAGCAAATTCGTAATTCAATGTTCTTCAATTCCTGAATATTCCACTTCAGAAAAACCCAGGATACTGGCGAATAAATTTCCCGGAAAAAGTTCAATCATCTGGTTAAAGTCATCAGAAACCTCATTAAACTTAATCTTCGCATCAACAATACGATTCTCGGTAGTTATGATTTCATTAATCAATGCCTGCACAGACTGAACAGACTTGAGATTCGGATACTGCTCAGCAAGAGCAATCATCTCGCTGCAACTTTCACCGGAATTCTTCAGAGCTTCTTCAAAGGTTGTTCTACCAAAAGACTCGCGGGATGCAGAAATATACTTGAAAATCTTCTCTTCGTAATCTGAATATTTTCTCGTCAACCTGTTAATGTTAGGTATCAAATTGTCTCTTCTCCTGAATTCCTTATCCAGATCAGCTTTTCTGGCGTCAACAACCGCCATGCACTCTTTGAATCGATTAAAGTGAACAATCGCCGTAAGAGCAAAGATACCGCAAATAGCAACACTACTTGTGATGATAAAAATCGTTCGAAAGTTCGCAAGACTCTTAACATCCCAGTTTTCAAAGCCCCATTTAGTATTAGTTTTTTCAAGCTTTTTAATATCCGATTCCCTGGAAAAAAATAAATCAATACATTACAGCGTTATCAATTCAACTGGATTTTTCAAATTCAACTGCCTTTTTGAAGGCTTCCACGGCTTTTTCATGTTGATTGCAGGCATCATAGATAAGTCCGAGGCGATAATAGTATTTAGAGACTTTCGGATCAAGCTTAATGGCTTCGCTAAGGGAGCTTATCGCCTGCTCGTGTTCGCCACGCTTGTCGTAAATCAAGCCCATCCTGTAGTACAACTGCGCCTGATCGGGTTTAATTTTTATAGCGGTTTTGTACGCATCTACCGCTTTTTCAACTGCTTCTTCTTTTTCGTATATTCTACCCAGATATTGGTAAGCTTCAGCATTTGACGGTGAAAGCTTTAAAACAGTGTTGAATTCCCTGAGCGCCTCTTCGATCTGCATATTGTGGAAATAGGCGACCCCAAGGTGATAATGAACCTTAACCTTTTTTGGTACCAGGGCATTTGCTTTTTTGAGTTCGGAAATTGCTTCGACGAATTTATCGTTCTCAAGGTGCTGTATTGCCTGCTTATAATGTACTTTAAATAAATCTTCTGAACTCAGGCTGAAAAGATCTTCAATCATGTCGAAAACTTTTCCCAGATAAACTCCAAGCATCATATCCTATACCTCCTGGTATGTATACTTCTATTCTAATATGCTTTGCAAAGGCCTGAAATAAAACATATTATCAAGTCTTTATCGAATACCGAATGTGGGTTTTTACAATAACATATCTCAGGGCTAAAGTATAGCAATTTTTATCAGTAACCAGAGCAAGCACAACTAATCAATAATCGCTTCAACTGAGCTCAAAGAGGATATAACCGTGACTTCGTCCTCACATAAGTGTTTCGCCAGTGTCACTGTGATTCAGGCGCCAGACAAAAATATTTTGAGCGATGTTATCATCAAGTGCAAGTTCGGTGTTTTCAAACCTGACGCAGAAAGCCGGGAATTTGCGAAGAACAGTTACAAGCACACCAGGACGAAGTCCTATGGCCAATAGCTGCTGGAAGATAGTCTGGTTTTCAGGCTTTATGTAAGTCAGCTTTCCTGATTCGCCGGGTTCAAGTTCGAAAAGAGCAAGAACTACCCTTCCAACACTTCGAATGCCTTCCTGACAGCACTTTCCAGGTGGTATTGTTCTTCCATCCGGACAAATATCAGGGTGTCCAAGCAATGTGCAAATTGCTTCCTCAACTTCCGGCAACAGGCAATGCTCAACTTTACATGCAATTTCTTCCATTTCGGTTTGCTTGAGTTTAAGAATCGATGTAACAAGAACCTCGGCCAGTCTGTGCCGTCTGATAATTCCTTCAGCAGCAATGCGACCCTCAGTTGAGAATAGCAGTTGATCTGATTTTCTGCCAATAAAACCATTTGTCTCAAGCTTATTCATGTCAACGTCAGAAAATTCAGTCACACAGAATTTTTTTATTGATTCAATTGAGAAATTCTTTTCTTCCTCGGATTTCCACATTGCCTCAAGTATTTCTTCTTCTTTTTCTGTCAGCATATTTCAGTTCCTTTATGTAAATGTAATTCCCAACCAGAGGCAAAAATGATTTACCAAACTTCCGAATGTAATAGCCCAGAAAGTTGTAATAGCAATAAGCGTAGCAGTGACCCCAGGACCACGTTCTTTATAGAGAACCATTGCAGAGTTAGTGCAGGGAAGCATAATGGTCAGTACCAGGAGACTTACCACAAGTTGAAGATGTGTATAGTGACCGCTCAAATTGAGGAGTTCGGTAGCACCGCTTTCTCTTCTTATAATCGCCTTGAGAAAGATTTGAACACTATCTTCAGGAAGCCCCAGGAAAATATCGATTATATGCTGAAGGGAATGTTCCAGCATCTGTAATCCACCAAACCATTTAAAAATGAAAACAACCACTGAAGAAAGAGCAAACATTGGAACAGCTTCCTTAAGAAAGAAAATAGTTTTTTTTGCAGAGTTTCTTACCAGTACAGAAATATTAGGAATGCGAATGGGAATTAATTCCATAAGCAGAGGAGTCCGCTCCCCAGGAAGGTATCTATTTGCAATTACTCCGGCAAGAAACATCTGAATAAATATAAAAGCAAAATACATGACAGTAACAATTTTTGGCATCCGATCAAGGATTGTAAACATTACAGCAAGCATAGGGGCACATGGAGCGCCGAGGAAAAGAATAAATGAAGCTATGTTTTTTTCCTTCTCAGTCTCAAGGACACGTGTTGATAAAAGCGACATCGTAACACAGGAGAAACCCATTATAAGAGGGATTACGCCCTTTCCATTCAGACCCATCATTCGAAAGATACGATCAAGCAAAACAGACAATCTCTGAATGTACCCGGAATCTTCCAATAGTCCAAAGGCGAGATAAAAACAGAACATAACGGGTCCGACAAGACCCAATGCCAGAAATATTCCTGTTGGAATAACACCAAAGTTTTCATCAATAAGAAGCTCTCTTAAAAACTGACTGGGAATTGGCTGCAATAGGTGATTTGCAATAGGCATGATCAGTCCCTGAAAAAAAGAAACTTCGATCATGTCAACAAGATAAGTAGCGCCAAATGAGCCTACAAACATGTACATCAAGTACAAAATCACCAGTGCAATAGGAACGCCTGTTGAAATCTGAGTGCACCAGTTGCCCAGTTTCTGGGTGAAACGGCTCTTTGATTGAGGCTCAACACTGGCAACTTCGCTCATTATCTGCTGAGCCTTTTTTTGGTAGATATTCCCAAGAGCGATCGGCAGATAACTTTTATCTTCACGGTGGAACTCATCAATAAGCTCTTTGAGACGGCGAAAAACGATTGGTCCGAATTTTCTGTTGACATAAGATTCAACGCTCAAATCGCCGACGAGAAGCATTATTCCGAGAAGTCTCGGTGAAATTACTGAAGGAGTAAGAATCTTGCCGATCATGTCCAGAAAATGTTCTATCTTCGGTGGTAACTCTACAAGCGGATTTGGAATCCTCATATTGGATATTCCATCTAAAAGTTCCGGAACACCAATCCCTTCCCGAATGGCAGTTTGATAGACCTCAAGACCAAAGATCTCTGAAAGCCGCTGAGTGTCAACAAAAATACCATGTGAAGCAGCTTCATCCATCATGTTTATTACGAGCATCATGGGAAGACCGTATTCGGCATACTGAACAGCCAGTTCCAGTGAACGCTTGAGATTTTTTACATCAGCGATAAAAATGATTCCTGATGAATGCTCGGTTTTAGCAACATGAAGCAGAACATCGCGGGAAAGTCTTTCTTCATCGCTTTTTCCGAAAATGGAAAATGTGCCAGGAGTATCAAATATCGTAATATCTGCATGTCGCGCTGGTGCAGAAGAAATTTCACCGAATGAATCAGTAAGAGAAACCAGCTGGGGCTCGCCTGTTGTAATTCTTGAAAAAAGTGTCGTTTTTCCAACATTTATATTGCCCACAATTGCCAAATGATTGATCAGATCAGCATCTATCTGATCCCGAAATCGACATTTGGAGCAATCACTGCACGTTGTCATTAACTGACCTGCTTTTTGATAAACCTTGAAAAGAGTTAATCATTTTATCTTAATTAGTTCTATATTTCAACAAAATACATTTCAATTTCACGGTTCATAAATTCTTATCTCTAAATCATTTTTAATCAAAATAATGTAGATTTTTAGTTACAAATACTGTATCATCTCCTGACTTGTCAATTGATCAGGTTTAATAAATATTAGAAGGAAGCTAGAATAACCGCTTGAAAAAGATTTTTGCTTTTGTTTTTCTTACTGCTTTTTTCTTTGTTCCTGTACTGAACGCACAAAATCCGGGTTTCTTTTTCGAATGTTCACCGGCAGTTCAGATAAAGGAAAAAGTTTTTATTTCTACTTTTTCGCTGATAATTCAGGATGGTTACTTCCTTTATAGTGATAAAATCAATCTTTCCGGGAAAAACACTCATATTACCCGCCAGATATGGCCAAGAGCGCACAACATCCCAAATCAACGTACAAAAGCAAATGTTTCAGTTTATCCGGAAGGGATATACAAAATTTCGCTTCTTTTCGATATCCCACCTGAAGCCACGTCTCCGGTATTAAATTTTTCTTTTCATGCATGTTCGACACAAACAGCCTTTCTTCCACAAAAAGCTGAAATTCCTCTTGTAATAAAGCGTTCGCCGACTATTCAGAATGCCAGCAGAGGAGTTGATTTTTTTGAAATCATGCAGAACCATGGATCAGCATGGGCCATGATTGCGGCTTTTCTCGCCGGTCTTCTGATCAGCTTCACACCATGCGTTTATCCAATGATACCTATAACCCTCTCTGTCATTGGAGGTCGCGGCAGCAATACTTCCTATCTCCGCGGTGCCACACTTTCAGCGACTTACGTTGCGGGTTTGTCACTCATTTATTCCATTCTGGGTCTTCTTGTAGCTTATTTTGGAGCTCATATTCGTGTTTTCCTCAATGGATCAATTTTTCAATTACTTGTTTCAATATTTTTTGCATTGATGGCAATGTCGATGTTTGATTTTTTTGTAATAGAAACCCCGAATTTCATCAAAAACCGCCTGAAGATTGAAAAGACACACGGGTACCTCGGCGTTTTTTCGATGGGAATGTTATCCGGACTTATTGCCTCACCCTGTGTAGCCGCGCCACTCGCCGGAATTCTTGCCTACATTGCCTCGACCGGAAGCCTTTTCCTTGGATTTTTCCTCCTCATGGCTTTTTCATGGGGCATGGGTGCACTTCTCATTCTGGTTGGCACTTTCTCTTCAGTTTTGAATTCACTTCCAAAAGCCGGAGAATGGACAATCAATATAAAAGAATTCTATGCGTTTCTTTTGTGGGGTGTTTCAATTTACTTCGCCCAATCAATTCTTGGAAGCGAGTTGAACAATATCCGCACAGCCATCTTCCTGGGCGCTCTGGCAACATTTGCAGGATATTTCAGAAAAAAAGCTTCTCAAAACAGTAAAAATCCACTAACAGCATTTACAGATTATTTCCGCAGAGATTCTCAGCAGAACAGAACTTCAGCGACCGTTTCCGGTTTCTTCGAAGTACTACTTTTTCTGGCAGCGATTTATTTTCTGCTAACCGCAGCCTGGACTTTCCTCAACCGTTCAGAGAGATACGCAAAGCCGCTGATTCTGGCTGCTAACCCAGCACCCCGTGAAAGTATAACCTGGCTTTCAGATTTTACGACCGCTTTGCAACAGGCTAAAATTCGCAATTTGCCAATTCTGATAGATTTCCGTTCTGACTGGTGTTCCATCTGCCTTGATATGGAAAAGAATGTTTTCCCAAACCCACAGGTACAGGAAAGTATGAAAGCGTTTATATTATTGAAAATAGATCTGACAAACAATACACCTCAGAATGTCGAACTCAGCAAAAACTACGGTATCATAGGAATACCAACTTTTGTCTTTCTGAATTCCGCTGGTCAGGAACTTACGAATCTGAGAATAACTGGCGGCATCGAAGCACCTGAACTGATAAGCACCATGCAGAGCGCTCTAAGAAACTAAGTATAGCAAATATCTACTATGTCATTCCGACCGAAGGGAGAAATCTAGCTTTTATGAGATCTCTCACATTCGTTCGAGATGACAGCTTGACCCAAAGTTAACACGCATACCACACCTCATCGCCACTGCGTATCTGGTGAGAGATTGGAAATGGTAATTGTACTAAGAAACTCGGATCAGTGAATTTTTGCTTTCATTGACTTTCTGATTTTTCAAGCTCTGGTTTTCTTCCATAAGGGCTTTTAATTCCTGGTCTTTCTTCAAAAGATTCTCATTAGCAACTTTCAGTTGTCGTTCGAGATTTTCGATCATCTTCTGATAAATCATATTAAGTCTTTCAACTTTACAATTGTGATGCTGCTGTTTATCATCCATATATTCGGCTCCTTACTTCATTACATGGCAGGCGTTGCATGGTCCGCGGTTTTCATGGGGATTACGAGTTGCGGATGAAATGGCCCGTGGCTGTAAAATTATATCATCTGGATCAGGGGTTATTTCTGCAGTTATAACTGCCCGTATAATATGACAAGTGGTACAAGCACCACGATGCGGATGCGGTCTGGGTTCTCCCGGCATTATTTGCGGGGCAGATTCAGTTTGTGCCATGCCGAGGCCGTCATCAGCAACAACATCAAAAACCATTATTTTCCCTTTTCTCCATACTGTAACTTTTGCCCGAGTATTCAATTGTGAAAGCTTTGTTGCATTTTTAAACTGCTGCAGAGTCTTGATTTCTATTCCATTAAGCCCTTGAATTACATCAGCTCCCTCGATTCCTGCAGCTTGAGTATTAAAGGTAACTTCATTAACAATTATTCCAGTTAATTCCATTGGATAGCCGAGCTGACGTTTCAGTTCAGCGTCTAATTCCATAAGATCAGCGCCCTGCCAATGTGCCTCAAAATTCGCAAGTTTCTTAATCAGCGTTTTGTTTACCTGATCCTGCTGGGCAACAAGAATTTCTTCCTGAGTAAGGGCTTCCCCAAATTTTAAGGGAGTTTTACTCCAACTGTCATTGACACCAGCAATTTTCGGCGGAAATGATGCCTGGATATTTGTTGACGGATCTGCTGCAATTGCAGTTTTTATTAAAACGGCTGGTTCAGATGCCCTTGGCAACGAGACTGGCCCTGAAGACACAATGCTATCAGGTGTAGATTTATGCAGATTTTTTATGGAATTTTGATTAATTACTTTTCTTAGATCTGAGAGAGCCACTTGTGGTGTTGCAATCGAAATTGCTCTCTGAGCTGAAGCCAACGATGAACTCAATTGAATTTCTTTTTCCATGAGCATTTCCTTCATTCTTCTCAATGAAAGGGCTTCCTGATTGGAAGCTAACGTCGGACTTAAAAGAATTTCCTGTTCCATCAGCATTGTCTCAAGGTCTTTACTGGGAATTTGAACTTTTTCAAGTGGTACCTGAGTGTTATTCATGGTAGTTTGCTGATTAAGTGAAGTTTGATTTTGAAGTGCCAGCAAGCTCAGGGAAGAATTCAAATTCTGCTGCCTGGGCGGTTTTACAACCTGCTGAACTGCTGTATTTGCAGGAATACTACCCGTAATTGTCTGTCTGGGTTGAAAATCCTGTATTTGATTTATTGCTGGTCTTTGAATCGAACTATTGATATTTTTTCCAGAAGAAAAGGAAAAATCAGTCAAAGCCAATATTACAATAACAGCTCCAATGATGATTCCAATACTCACCAGAAAAATCTCAATGTTGGATTTCATTTTCAGATATCGTCGTGTTTGGCTCCGCCAAGGCCTAATTTAGGCTTTGCAGAAGGCTTTCTCGGAGTTGTCGGAGTAGGTTTGAAATTTTCCTTGAAACTTTCGAACCAGAAGATACTGGTTATTCCAGCAATCAGACACACGATCAGATCATGATCGACATGCAGATATTTGAAACGGAAAAGGTTTCTGAGGAAAGGCTCATACAACACAATCAAAAGAAATAAAGATCCACCGCCAACAACCCACCATTGAGCATAGTTAGGAGTTGCAAGGTTTTCCAATGCAGAGCGTTTCCAGCTTCTGTTGGTAATAATAAGGCAAAGATTTGCAACTATAAGACTTGTGAAGGTAAGAGCTCTTGCTTCAAGGTGATCAAGATTGAAATAAAGTCTTGCAATAAGGAAAACAGCAAGTACATTTAAAAATACTCTGACACCCTGGAAGACGCTCAGAATAATTTCCTGTCTTCCGAATAATGGCGCTTCAGGATCTCGGGGCGGTCTGGTCATTACATCAGGTTCTTCTGCTTCTGCTTCAAAAACAACAGAGCAGGCTGGGTCAATCAATAATTCAAGAAAAACAATATGTACCGGAAGAAGAATCATGTCCCAGCCAAGTAAGACTGGAAAGAGTGTCAAGCCGGCAATTGGAACGTGGATTGCGAATATATATGCCATTGCCTTTTTTATGTTGTCATAAATAGTTCTGCCCTGTCGGACAGCGGCAACAATTGAAGCGAAATCGTCATCAAGAAGAACAAGTGCTGAGGCTTCGCGTGCAACGTCAGTTCCACGGCAGCCCATTGCAATTCCAATATGCGCGGCTTTCAATGCTGGAGCGTCATTAACGCCGTCTCCGGTCATTGCAACTATTTCGCCCCTTGCCTTGAAAGCTTCTACCAGCCGAAGCTTCTGATCAGGTGCAAAGCGGGCATAAATACAAGTTTCACTAATTTTCTTTTTGAGTTCTTCATCGCTCATGGTGTCAAGTTCAAGACCGGTAATTACATGAGTATCAGGTTTCAAGCCGATCTTACGTGCTACATTCTGTGCCGTCGCCGGGTAATCTCCGGTAATCATGACAACTTTAATTCCAGCATCGTAACACTCTTTAATTGCAGCCGGAACAGTCGGACGAATCGGATCTGAAAATCCAACAAAACCTATAAATCTGAACGGAAAATCATGCTGATCTTCGGGAAGATCGTCCAGATCGAATTCAGCGCGGGCAACCCCAAGTACACGTAAACCATGACTTGCCATTGTATTAACTTTTTCGAGGTACTTTACACGAACTTTTTCTTCAAGATGGCACAGATCAAGTATTGTTTCGGCAGCACCTTTTGCTGCGATGTCATACTTTTTACCATCCGGAGATATCCAGACGTTCGACACAGAGAACATTTTCTGTGAAAGCGGATATTCCCTTTTCAAAGACCAATCAGGGTGGATATGCTCGGTATTTTTCAAATATTTATTTTCAACCTGCTTAATTGCCTGTTCCATGGGATCGAAAGCATCTGTTTTACTTGCCAGGCTTGAAAATTCAATAAGTTCATGAAATTCCTCTGGAAGATTTTTATGTTCCGGACCATCCAGAAACAGGATATCACGACCGTTTGAAATACCAGAAACAGTCATTTTATTCAGGGTTAATGTACCAGTTTTGTCAGTACAGAGAACGGTAGTCGATCCAAGTGATTCGACTGCCGGAATGCGTCTCGTAAGAACATTTTTCCGGGAAATACGCCACGCTCCGATAGCAAGAAAAACAGTAAGTACAACTGGAAATTCTTCCGGAAGCATTGCCATGGCAAGCGACAAACCTGCAAGAAAGCCGTCTGTCCAGTCACCGCGGGTAAATCCGTAGACAACTACGACAGTGATACAGGAAGCCAGTCCTATCAGCGCAATATTTCGAATCATTGAACCAGTCTGTTTTTTAAGAGTGGTATCTTCGCTTTCAATGTTCTGAAGAGCTGTTCCGATTTTTCCAAGTTCTGTATTAGCACCGGTAGCAATAGTTCGAACAACGCCCTGTCCTGATATAACAAGAGTTCCAGAATAAACGAAAGGAAGATCGTCACCACCAGGTCGTTCCATTCGTTTTGGCTCTATTGCACCCTCAACAGGTGATTTCCTTACTGGAATAGGTTCCCCGGTAAGCAGAGATTCGTTTACGCTCAAATTAATTCCTTTGAGCAAAACTCCGTCTGAAGGGACTCTGTCGCCTTCGTTCAGTATAATAAGGTCTCCCCTGACAACATAGCGACCGTCAATTTTTTTCTGTCGCCCATCTCTTATGACAAGTGCGCGGGGACTTGAAAGATCTCGAAGTGATTCAAGAGCGCGTTCGGTTTTTCGCTCCTGATGAAAGGTAATACCCATAACAACAAAAACAAAGCTCAGAAGCATCAGAGCTTCTTCAAGGTCGCCAAGAATCAGGTACAGGACTCCACAAGCAACAAGCATGAGAAACATGGGTTCGCTTGCGACATCTTTTGCTATATCGAATAATCCCCTTGCCTTACTCTGTGGAAGTTCGTTGGGTCCTTCTGAAATGAGCCGTTCAGCAGCTTCTTCCTCAGAAATGCTTTTCAGCTCTGATACATCATTCAAGGAAACCATGTTAATTCTCCTAATTTCTCTACTATCAAATTAACGAACAATAAGTTCGACAGTTTATCACAACTAGCACCAATTGTCGATCAGGAATTTATGAGCAAAATGTACTACCTTAAGCAGTTTTTGTTGCTTCTGATCTGCAGACTATTATTACATCTCCGAGATGTTCGATGTTGGGTTTCAACGCTTTTCTGATTTCTGCCGAAATCTCATCACTTTTATTAATGGAAGTCGTTCCGCTGATCAGCACTTCGATTTCCACCAAGAGATCACTGCCTGTATACCTGGTTTTAATATAGCTTACGCCCATCACTTCGGGAATAGAAGTAACAATTTTCTGAATCTGATTGACCTGATCATGAGTCTGCCCGCCGTCCATTAACCCGCTGATATTTTTCGAAAGTAGGCTCCATGCAATTGGACCTGTTATTATTCCAACTGCAAGTGCTGCCATCGGATCGGTTTTCGGATAACCAAGCTGTGCGCCAATCATTCCAAATAAAACAGCAATAGTCGCGATTGAATCGGCACGGTTTTCTGTCGCGTCAGCCTCAAGAGCAGGGCTGTTTGTCTCCCGCGCTGCACAAAACTCAACTCTGTAGAAAATTTCATTAGCTAAAATAGAAATAATAGCAACTACAATACCTATAGAATGCGGTGGTGAAAGAGGTTCAGGATTCATAAGCTGTTCGACAGATGAGTCAATAATGAGAACGGCACCAAAAAAGAGTACAATTCCGACAAACAAACCACAAATGTTTTCAGCTTTCCCGTGCCCATACGGATGATTTTCGTCAGGCGGAATTTTACTGATGTTCATTGCTATCATTACAACGAATGAATTCAGAACGTCTGCGGCGCTGTGCGTTGCATCAGCAATCAAACCGATACTGCCCGTCAGGGTTCCAGCGAGACCTTTGAATGCCGCAAGAAAGACATTTCCCAGAAGGCTGAAATACTGAGACTTTCTTGCACACTCCTGACACTTGGCATGACAGGAACTTGTATGCACCTTTTCGTCAGCAAAAACCTCAAGAGACATTTATCTGACCCCTGCTAAAATAATTTGCTGAAAAATCAAATCAGTGCAGATTAAGTTTTTCATTCGACTATCTTTTGAATCAGGGATCAAAATGAAGAGCGTAAAGAACTCCACATCGGAAAAGTGAAATATTCAGTCTCGTTCCACGAATTTTTCCCTGCATTATAGACCAAAACATTGCCTCATCTTTCAGAAGCATATCATCAACCTTAACCATGATATCACCAGGTTGAAGGGCATTAAAGAATGAATCAGGGCTAACCTGAAGAATAACTACACCAAAAGGAACAGGGGAAGCAAAATCACGTTGATTTTGACTGGTTATAGTCAACATCTGGATTCCCCAATAAGGCCATGATGAATTGCTTCGCAGAGGATCAACCACCCTAATCTGCCGACGGGCAGGTTGCATGTTCAACTGGCCCGCAGCAGGCATAACATTTGCTGTTGCCGCTTCAGGTTTCGGATGTAGTTGCGCCATCAGCTTATAATGATCAATACTCCGGGATAATTCCTTTTCGTGATGCTGATCCCAGAAAATCATGGCAATGCCAAAGCATAAAAGGAAAACCACCAAACCTATAATCAGGCTTACGTTGAATTTGACGCCTGGTTTGTCAGACATTTCTGGTAGCTCCTTTTGAAATATTTTGCTTAATTAATCTGAAGCGGAACATGAAACTTTGGTAATCCGACTCTAAAGAGAGTAAACTGAACTTTCTTACTCAAAATTAGAACCCGGAAATAATCCCAGAGCATGTCTTCGTCTTTCACCTGTCGGTCATTTATGCGATAAATAACATCCCCGGTTCTTAAACCAGATCTCCATGCTATTGAGTTTTCATAAACACGCGTAATAAGAACGCCATGGTCAAAAGGTAAAGCGAACTTTTTAACTACATCGCCATCAACAGAAATTGTATCAACTCCAAGCCATGGTTCTTCTTTTACCTGCACATGGCCAGGGGGCGTCAGATCCTGGGCAACTGGCATCGCAACAAGAGTTACACCATTAGTAGCTCTCTCAACATATTTCGGGAATAATTTTCTTACGACATTTACAGGAATTGCAAACCCAACACCGGTTGAAGACTGCGTGTTGGAAAGCATCGCTGTGTTAATACCAATGACCTCGCCACTTGTATTCACCATTGCTCCGCCGCTTGAACCGCTGTTCAGAGGAGCATCAGTCTGAATGAGTCCTTCAAATTCGCGAGTTGCTGTTGTCAGCTTTCTATTCGCGTTACTGATTATTCCGGATGATACAGATTGTCCGAGACCATAAGGGCTTCCAACAATAAGTACGTTATCGCCTGTCAGCGCAGTTGAAGAGTCACCCAGCAGAACAGGAGGGAATCTTTCATTTACATCAGCAACTATTTTCAGAACCGCTAAATCCCATTCTTCGCTGAATTCAACGATTTGAGCCCAATAGTTTTTCAAAGCCTGGTCTGGGCCGACGCTTACGATAATTTTTTCAACGCCATCCACAACATGGTGGTTGGTAATAACGAAACCCTGACTATGAACAATTACTCCGGAACCGCTTTGTGCCAGCGGACCATCAGATGTAATTGTCACTATTGAGGGGAAGACAAGCTGCAAAACCTTACTGATCGAAACATTCTGATCAGGGCCGTTAACAAGCAATCCCACCGGCGTTCCCTTGAGAGCGGGTTTTCCAGTTGCGTCTGCTGCGGCAGAAGTTCCTGCAGGAATATCAGCCGAATCCTGGAAAAAATTCGTTTTCTGATAGTTAAATGCCAGCCAGATTAATGTTGAAAGAATCAGAATTCCATCCAGCACTATCCATGGCCACATTCCATCGCGTGTACATGTGATAGGATTATTTTCTTTAGTCATTTTTTACCTCAAAACCATTTTGAGTACAGAGCCTCTTCTTGAGATTTCAAGAGTAGCGCCAGCCTGAGGATCTGCTTCGTTCATCACGGTAATAAAATCAGCCAGAGTATAAACCTGTTTATCATTAACTTTCTGAATTAAATCGCCCATTGTAAAACCATCTGTCTGAGCTGTTCCTTCAACCTCACCAACCAGAAGTCCTCCCTGATTGGCGGGTAATCCGTTGGCAGCGGCAGTTGCAGGAGTAAGTTCCTCAACACTCAAGCCGTTGCCGAGACCAATGGTACCTGCTTCGACTTCAGCTCCCGTGAGAATTCCTCTCAGAGGCAATGTTGCCGGATCAACTACTGCACCTGGCATATAAGGTGCCGGAGCTGCTGAATTTGGCATATATGGGGCTTGCGGAACTGCCGTGTTTGGAATATATGGAGCCTGCTGTACTCCAACTGCTGCGGTCTGGAAATTTCCGGCTACTGCTGCCGGCTGATTAACAGGGCTCAGCGCAAGAGTTTCAGGCCCGAGCAATCCTGCTTCCAGCGGATTAGCATTGAGTAAATCAATAACCGGTATTGTAATTTCGACATTAACTTTGTCTCCAGCTCTGAAGATTGCAAGGTCAACCTTAGAACCGGGCGCCTTTTCTTTCAGCAACTTCCAGAACATTGAAGAGGTTCTTACAAGCATACCATCAACTCTGACGATAATATCGCCTCTCTGAAGGCCCTCGATCTGAGAACGCGGATCAACCTGCGTTACAACTACCCCAAATGCAATTGGAGAACCAACGGTATTCTGAATAACAGCGTTTACTGTCTGGGCTTTGATGCCCCAGGTTCTGGCGTTTGGCAGCGACTGATCAACATTTCCCGGCTGAGCGGTTTGCGCAACATTCACAGGAAGTGCGACATTCTGCATCTGCGGCAAACCAGGTGTGGCCTGAGGTTGTAAACCTGTTGGACATTGTGCATTTGTAGCCGGGCAAGCCATTCCAGGCGGGCATTGTGCTGCTGGAGAATTAGGCATGGCAGCCGGACACTGAATTCCGGTCGGACATGCTCCGCCGACCGGGCAACCAGCAACCTGCGATGGACCTGCTGGACCGATTGGAAGAGCAACGGTTTGAAATTGCGCCGGAGTAGTTTCAAGAAACTCGGCAAATTCTTTTTTCGCCATGTTAATTGGCACTGCAAATCCAGCGTCACTTACATAAGGTAAAAAGATGGATGTATTGATACCAATAACTTCACCTCTTGTGTTTACAAGGGGTCCACCGCTATATTCATGTGGCAGAGGAATATTAGTTTGTATCATCTCATTAAATACAAATTCGCTGACAGTGATTGTACGATTTGTATTGGTAATTTCTCCAAAGGTCAACCCCTGCTGCGGACCTAACTGATCAGCAAAAGCGAGAACTTTGTCACCAATGGTAATCGAATCAGAGTCGCCAAGCGTCACATGAGAAAAAGACTCATTTCCAGTTGTATCCATTTTCAAAATTGCAAGATTGCCTTCTGGAAATTCATCAAATATTTTCGCGGAATAAGTCTGAGTGACTTTGTTGTAAGACACCGTAACATAAATATTAGTTGCATTCATAACGACATGCAGATTAGTTAGTACAAAGCCATCATGATGTATAATCACGCCTGTACCAGCCTGCTGTGCATTTACCGTCGTAAAGCTTCCGGGTTCCGGGGCACCCGCTCTGGGTGCTCCAACTCGTTGCATTATTGCTCCGCACCTGGGACAACGCGTTGTAAAGCAGGGAACTCCAGTTTGGTGAGGAAGCCGTGTACCACACTGTGGACAAACAAGTTCACCGCCCGGGCCAAGTCCCCAGCCGCCATTTCTGGCACCGCGATTATTTTGCGCAAGTTGCTGATTTACGAACAATTGATCCTCGGTTGTTGGTTGCGGAGTATTCGCCTGCGCAACCTCGGGGTCAAGGTCTATGGAAATATTTACAACTGCCGGAGACACAGCCTGCACTATCTGCTCTCGGGTCATTGATTGCGGCAAGGCTACCAGAGACATCATCTGATTCGGATTTTGCTGTGGAAGGTTTGTCGTGGGCTGCTGAACATTCGCAATAGGCTGAACAAAGGCACCAGGACGATCGTCAACAAATCTTGCGCGCGTTTGAGCGACTATCATCTGATCGGCCATATCCAGCGCCATTTCGCGCTGAGACTGCCGATACCAGAACACCAGTCCGACTATCACAAAAATGAGTACCGCAACTAATGCGGCAATCAAATTGCCATTCAATTCATTCCTTTTATATTCGCCCAAAACAATAACCTCCTGAAAAACCTGGCACGCAATAATAACCGTGTATAATATATGATTTCTTGCAATAATTCAAACTAAATTTTACGAGCAATGAATATACTTTTTCTACAAATAATGTTGTCTCTGCTTTTCAACTGAGTAACGAAGGCAGCTTTCAAAAAAACTTTTAATGAAAGAGTTTCATTTGTCAGTCATCAGCGGGTGGTCTGGTCGCGCTGGCGGTTCCAGATGCGCTACCAACACCAATAAATCGAACGCCGGAACTTGTCATATCCAGATGACAGGCATTGCACGGGCCCCTGTTTTCATGGGGATTTGGTGTTTGTGGCATAATGGGCATTGGCTGAAATATCTGGTCAACCGTTATCGAAGCTAATCCGGTCACCAAAATTGCACGAACGATATGACAATCTGTACAGGGACCACGTGCCGGATGAGGTCTTGCTTCTCCCGGCATGATTATTGGGGCAGATTCAGCCTGTGCAAGGCCGAGACCATCAGGCGCCTGCAATTCGAAATACATAGTTTTACCATTCCGCCAAACCTGAATAATAGCTTTGGTTTCCATTTGGATTTTTCGCGTTATTTCTCTGAATTCCCGCAAACTGTTAAGTTGCTGAGTGTTTACGGCCTGAATCACATCAGCGCTGAGCAGGCCACTGCTTTGAGCATTGAAAGTAGCTTCGTTTACGATTATTCCATGAAGATCTGACGGAAAGCCGAGGATTCGTCTTAGCTCATTGTCAAGCTCAAGAATGTCTGCGCCCTGCCAATGAATTTCAAAAATCCGGAGATTTTTAATCAGCTCTTTATTTAAAGCATCTTCCTGCGCCACAAGAAGCTCCTGATGTATTTTATCTGCAATAAGGCCGGAACCGGAAGCTGATGAGGCTGACGCATTGCCAGGGGCAGTCAGTTGACTTCCGGAAGCATCGAAAGTCAATGCCATCATTAATTCTTGTTCACGAAGCAACTCTTTGGGTGTTTTATGCTTTATTGATTTTCCTGGCTGAATAAAAACTGTCGAGGAAGATTCAGCGGCTGAAATCTGAACAACCGGCAGCACCTGAGGCTGAGAAGCTGCCAGCGCCTGAGATATTGACGCCATTGCCTTTGATGCGACTGGTTTTATCTGTGAAAGCAATATTTCCTGTTCCTGAAGCATCTGCTCGGGAGTTTTCTGTCTGGCAGCTACAGCAACAGCCTTCTGCGGAAGCGGGACATCTACGGCTGTCTGAGCCACTGGTACCGCCGAAAGCAACTTTTCCTGTTGCAGGAGAATTTGCTCTGGTGTTTGTTGGCCGGGTACTCTGACATCTGGCTGGAGAATCTGAGGCAATGCTGTTGAAGAAGCTGGAATTACCTGCTGACGCAAACTTTCCTGCACCTGAAGAATCTGTTCAGGTGCTTGTTGCCTGGTAAAACGAACATCTGGCTGAGGAACTGTCGGCAATGCCGCTGAAGAAGCTGGAATAACCTGTGAACGTAAGCTTTCCTGCGCCTGTAGCATTTGTTCGGGCGTTTGTTGCCTGATTGATATAACTAGAGGTTTATTTGAAACAGGCTTCTCAAATATTGGCTGAACTATCGAAGCCGTAATAGTTACAGGCTCAGCAATCTGTTGAGAATAGCTATACTGAGGCGACAAATTCTGCTGTTGCTGTTGAGTTGTCGGTGCAGGATAGGGTAAAGCGGCAGGATTCAGCTGCGTAAGCGTTCTGATTGGTTTTGCCTGAGTTACAGAAGTCTGAATTTTATCAGTTTTTTTTATGAATTTCCTGTATAATTCACTTTTTGTTAAAGAAAAATCTGTTAAAGCAGCGAGTACTATCCCGCCGAGAAACAGCACGCCGCCGAGTATAAGAAGTTCTTCAAGAAATCTTTTTATAAACTTGATCATCTAAAAATCTCAATCAGCTATATTTTTTCTAAAAGCCAGTCTGTAAGCGCCAACAAACTGCTTTTGTAAACCGAGTCTGATGTTGGAATCAGCGCAGTTCTCGAATTATTCAAATGATGTATGGCAAAATCTCTGGCAACTGCCAATGCATTCGACTCCAAAGCAATCTGACGTATTTTTTCAAATGCAGTCGCACGATCCTTCATTGAAAGAAGATGCCTTGTTTCAGGTCCACTTTTCGGATCTTTCAAAAGAAGAATCAAGGGCAAAGTCAATTCTTCAACACAAAAGTCAACTCCCGGGTCTTTCCCAAGTTCGGCACGGCTTCCGACAATATCACGAATATCATCGCTAATCTGATAAGCCATCCCAAAATTCAAGCCAAAATCAGCCATTGCTACAATCTCCCTGGAATTATCTGAATCGGCTACCAAAGCACCCAACTCACATGAAAGGGCAAAAAGTGAAGCTGTTTTCCTCTTAATTATTGAAAAATATTGCTCAGGAACAAGATCAAAGTTTTTACGTTCGATTATCTGAATAAGTTCGCCCTCACAAAGCGAGGAAGTAGATCTTGCAAAAGATTTGAAAATGAGCGGATTATTTAAATCAGAAGTCAATTTAATTGAGAGGGAATAAATATAATCTCCAAATGCAATTGAAGCATCGGAGCCGAAACTTGAATTAATCGTAGGCTTGTCGTGGCGGAATGGCGCTGAATCAATAACATCATCATGTATTAATGATGCAGCATGGAGCATTTCAACCGCTGTGGCAGCACTGATTAGATCGGGCGTGAAGGCTTCTCTGTTGTCTCCATTTAATGCACAGGCAGAAAGAATTGTTAAAGCTGGTCTCAATCTTTTTCCAGCAGAGTTGACCATTAAAAAATTAAGATTCTCAACCACAGGGTTTTCCGCATGCTGAAAACATGCTCGCCACCTGTTTTCAACAAGTACCAATTCCTTTTCAATGGGAGATAATATTTTGGAATAATTCATTAGTTTATCCATATTAATATTATGAAATTCCGAATTTACTTACAATACTTATCTGAGTTAATTTATAAATTCACCGGCTATCAGAATCACGCTTACGATAGTCTGAACAGCAATACCAAGTTTCGACGAAAGTACTAACAGTTCCTTCTGCTGTGGATTGTTTTTTAGAATAAAAGTTGCCCATAAAACTAATGGAAATGCTATTAACGTAGCCAACGCTACAATACTTTTCAGATATCCGAGATACCAGATCGCGGCAATTGAAATCCATCCGCAAATTTCGATGAGCAGAAAAAGAAGCCAACCTTTCTCCTGACCAAGTCTTACAACAAGATTACGCTTTTCTGATGCTTTATCTTCAAAATAATCGGGAACTTCGTTTGCAAGCAGGATTCCGGTTGTCAGAAACCCAAAAGGGAATGAAAGCAGCCACTGACCAATTGATGGATAGCCTCCGCCTGTCAAATAGACTCCACCCGCCAGGCAAGCTGGTCCGCAGCAGATAAAAACGATGAGTTCACCAAAACCGCGGTATGCAAATTTCAATGGAGGACAGGAATACTGCCATGCAAGACCCAGGACCACTGCAAACAACAACGGAGTTTCATACCTTCCCAGGCGATAAGTTAATATAATAAGAGCAATGCCGGCTAGCCCGGCTGCCGCTAATGCCGCACGTGTATACCAGTCAATAGACAATCTGCCTTCAGGAAGAAGCTTTGATCCACCAAAAAAAGCGAAATATCTCTTGTCAATATCATCTACACCAGAGTTTTTGTCTGCCACATCATTAATCATGTTTGCAAAAAGATGAGCGCAGCCAACAACCAGGGCTCCCAAAATAAGCGACACCCAGTTTAGGGGCCTCCCTGAACGCAAAGCACCAAAAATGTACGGGGCAATCGTTGCGCTGACAAAGGGTAAACGCATCGCACGTACATAATCCTGAATGGAAAGCCTAGACATGGCCGAGATTGTATCATAAATTGGCTGATAAAACAATTCAAATATTTTCGAACGGTCAGCTCAAGTATTTTCAGGTTTATTCCGATTTATTAACAGTATGAATAATTTCAGTGGTTTTGCAGCAAAAGAAGTCCAATATTATTTTGGATTTATTCTTCTGTGCATTTTTTCTTTCTTTCCTTCACAATGCCAGGGCGTTGAAGTTGTCGCTTCAAATGTTCAAAGCGATCAGTTTGATTTGAACATAAAATTTGAACCACTGGACCCGAGAATTGTTTATCTTCTTGTTGAAAACAATGATATAGTTTTTTTCCAGGGAAATCCTGCAAAAAGGATTGCTGAAGATTCTGAAAAAGGAATAAAGCTCAGTCATCGCCCAAATAAAGCTGAAACTTTTACTCTGAATTTTCGAAAACCTTCCAAATTGTCTAAAAACACCTTTAAGCTTACATACGGAAAGAAAAAGCTCTCTTTTCCAATCGTCTTTCATAGCACCAATACCAACTCTAACACTAACACTGGCACTAATACCAATACAAAAACCAGCACCAGTGTGTCCCATAACATTGTTGATCCTGAACCGATACCTGATTTACCAGGAACCATATCTACTAATAATAAAGCGAGCAGTTCTGAAACAGTTATTCCACAAGGGAATAGCACAATTGCAAGCCCTCAGAACAACTCCATTGCAAAGACAATTCCAGCAGCAACCGCACCTCAGGAACCCAGGTTACCTGCGGTTATTGCCACTTCCCCGCCTCCGATTACAGACCCGGTTACAGTTCCAAATTCTGTAATCACATCGTCAATTTATTACTTCAGAATTCTTTGTTATACAGCATTGGTAGTTTTTTCGCTGATGTTTCTTTTTTTCTTCCTCAAAGAAAAATATCGGCTTTATATGGCCAATCAAAAACACCGAAAGTGCTCTCCGCTCAGATTCAAATACGATCAGAAGAGCAAACGATTCATTTCAAACCCTTCTTCAGATTTGCTTAACTCAGAACCCATGGCAACACACAGGATTTACCCCAAAATAGATAAGTCTTCTGAGAACTCTCCTCTGCTACCTCATCCTGAATTGGATCTTAAGCCGCCAGTTGAAAGCAATTCAATCCCTTCCGTCGAATCCCAGCAAGAATCATTTCCCAGACAAACTACAAGTGAAGCTGAACAATCCAATCTTCAACCGAAAAAGGCAAAAAACGTTGCTAATGCTCAATTGACGCAATTACAACAGTCATTTCTATATGCGAAGAAAGCAAAAGACACCGCAAACTCACAATCAATTGATTCACCGCAGTCATCTTTCCCCACGAAAAAAGCAGTAGACACTAATAAGACCCACGCAATCAAACCAAAACAAACGTCATTACCAATAAAAGAAGTCATAGAAACTGCCACGACTAAAGCAGCGAAGCCAACGCAGCCATCTTTCCCGACAAAAGAAGAAATAGACACCTCCACGACTCAAGCAACCAAGCCAACACAACCATCTTTCCCGGCAAAAGAGGAAATAGAAACCTCCACGACTCAAGAAACAAATCCAACACAACCTTCTTTCGCGACAAAAGAAGAAATTGGCACCCCCACGACTCAAGAAACAAATCCAACACAACCTTCTTTCGCGACAAAAGAAGAAATTGGCACCCCCACGATTCAAGCAACTCAACCAGTGCAGCCTTCTTTGCCGGGAAAGGAAGAGATTGACACCACTGATACTCAAGCATTGAAACCGACGCAACCATCTTTCTCAGCTGAAGAAACAGAAAGCGCTGCTGTCTCACAATCGATGCAGACTGAGCTTACGCAGAATCCAGCTATCCCATCGCAGGATTTGAAGCCAAAACCTTCTTTTACTCCTCCGAAATTAACGACTTCACCTGAATTTTTTTATCAGAATGCTAAGCTGATAAAAGCGCCTGGAATTGAGCGTCTTTCTTTTTTGAATACGCATTTGAACCGTCAGGATTCTTTTTCAGCGGAAAATTTTTCTTTCAGGCTGACTTCTGATTTTCACAAACTCGACAAATATCTTGAGATTTCAGTTTCCTGCACAAATTCAACAAAAATTGACTGGCAACCTGAAATCAACCCGAGTCAAATTACAAAAGCCAACGACATAATCAGTGAAAACTATTTTTGTCCATCAGAGCGAAGCGAAAGACATAATGATTTCATTATTCATCATGATCGCTCCTCAATGTCTGCCTCTGCCTATATTCAGGCTTCAGAAGTTTCAATAGTGATGCCTATTTTAAGCCGTCCGGAATTGGATTTCAGCAGTTCATCATTACCAAAACTTGATCTCGGACGTTCAAAACTGGATAAAGATCCAAGGGCCAATTCTGGCACTAATTCACAGTTTTTATCCTCGAAAAAGCCAAGACTTCTGCTGGAGTACAATCCTGGTTTCCTTTCGTCAGAAAACAGTTTTTCATCTCAACCTGAATTGAAAAACAAACTTACCTCAGAAATGCCATCTTTCGATATAAAATTCCAGGAAAAGATTTTTGATAGATTCGGGGAAGAAATTACCGAGGATACATTCAAGCTGGACGAAAGAGTTGTTGCAGAAACAAATGATGATGAAAATGCCGAAGAAGTCAAAGTAAATGAAGTAAGTGGAGTTAATGAGGTTAATGAAGCAAGTAAAGTAAGTGAAGTAAATGAAGTTGAAAAAGTTGAAGAAATTAGAGATGAAAATTTCGTAGCAAAAGAAGCCAGGGAAGATGTTGAGGAACTAGAAAAGAATCAAGAGGAATCAAAAAAATCCGGTGAATCTTTTTCAGAAACGGATGAAAGTTCAAGGGAAAACCTGTTTTCATCAAGAAAAAGGATGCTGCCTTTCAAGCTCACCCGCTATATTCAATTTGCCCTCGCCTCAGGCAACGGAGAAATTTATGAAGCAATGGGCTCTGAAATCAGCGTTGGACGATCTAAATTCTGTGAACTTCCCCTTCCCGGCCTTAATATCAGTAAAATTCACTTTGTGGTCAAAATTGTTAATGATACACTAAGAATTACAAAAATCTCCAAATCAGGTGAAACCAGGCTTAACAAGATCGTTATCCATAATGAAGCATCTATTTTCAAAGGTGATGTCATTGAGCTTGGCGATATCCAATTTACAGTTAAACAAGCTGATATTATTCTTGTTCCGGAAATACAGGAAACTCCAAAGATCGCCTGACAATTCTTCTTTTTCATTTCCCTTGACAAAATAGATGTTTATGCTATACTTTTTCTCAAAAAGTGGCTAATTGGAGAAAGAATTGAAAGAGACAGAAAGCAATGTCCAGTGGGATGGAACGAAAGTTACGGTTATAATTGACGGAGCTCTTACCGCAAAAACGGTTGCTCCTTTGCGCGCGACCCTTGAATCTGTTCTTTCAAAGAATCCAACAGAAATAATTTTCGATTTTGCAACTGTAAGAAAGATAGATTCAACTGCAATAGAAATTTTAATTGCAACAAAAAAATCTGTTCCCGGAAAAGGTCTGAAGATCTCATTGAAAGGCGTTTCGGAATATATCAGAGATACTTTTGAGGTTTTAAACTTAAATGAAATACTTAAAGATTAATTATGACCAGTAGCGAAGCCCAGCAGAACGTTAGTTCCAAAACACAGGAGAATCCATCATATTTAAAGGCGAAGATGGATCTCATCAAGCCGCATCTTGTAGAGGCAAGCGAATCTGGAGTTTATATCTACGATGTTGATTATGAACTTTATTCTGATCTTGATGACAGAGGTAAATATCTCATGGATTTCACCAAAATCCTTGGGGTGTTTGGCGAGGTAATTTATTCAAGGCTAAACATTGATGAAATGGGAACCATAGGCTCCCTTCACAGGAAAATACCTTTTAATCTTGTATATAAAACCCAGCTCGACCCGGATAACGTTCAAAGTGTTCTTGAGATGGCCCGCGACAAGATCAAGATTTTATCAAACCCGAACCTTTCTGACTCTGAAAAAAGCTCTGTGATGTCAGAAGCAGCCCGCATGGCCTTATCACTCTTTCCAGCCGCTAGATCAAAGAAGGATTCCGCTGATGCAAAATCAGCAGCTTCTGCGATGGAAGCCCTGGAAGCAAAGGTCGCTGCATCAATTAAACCATCTAAACCGGCAGCGGAGAAACCTGCACATCCCGAAAAGCCAATTACAAAAGAAACAAGCGCTTCTGATTCTTCGCAAAAACCTCAACAGGCACCAATTGAAAAAGTATCTTCAGCACCCAAAGATGAATCTCAAACTGCGACAATATCCAAGCCAATTGTCATTCCAAAAGTTCAAATTTCCGAAAAAGCGCCTCCGGTTAAACCACTTCCTGAAGTATCCGAAAAACCGGTTATATTCAATTCGCCTTTTGCATCAGACCCCTCTATCAGTCAGCCGCCTGAAAAAATTCCAGCAATGGACGAAAAATTTCAGCTAACCCTTCTGGATCTCTCAGGCGAACTTATTTCAAGTAAAAATCACCTGAAAACGGCTCTTTTACAACATGACGAAAAGGCTATTCAGACCGGAAGTCAGAAAATCAGTCTTATTGCTTCATCAATACAGGAAGCAGTTATGAAAACACGGACTCAGCCAATTGGAAGAATCTTTCACAGTCTTTCTGACATGGCTACAAGAATTGCCCGGGAAGCAGGGAAAGAGGTAATCCTTGAAGTCGCCGGCAATGAAATTCGTGTTGATAAAACTCTCATAGAGATGTTATTCGAGCCACTTACGCGACTACTCAGAAATGTTATCACATACGCGCTCGAAACTCCGAAGAAACGTTCTGAGCTTGGAAAGAAACCTGCTGGAAAGATAGCTTTGAAAGCATTTCACGAAGCCGGACAGGTTATTATTCAACTGGAGGACGATGGGCAGGGAATTGATCTTCAGAAAATTCTTATGCAATCTCTGGAAACCAGCCTTATCAGCAGCGAAGAAATGGAAGCCTCACAGGAAAGCGAAAGAATGTCTCTGGACTTCCTTGTTGATTTTCTTAAAGCCGGAAATGATGCTCATTCTTATGGACTTGGCCAGGATATGCAGGCGATAAAAATTGGATTCGAAAAATTCGGCGGAAAAGTTGAAGTCAAATCAAGAAAAGGCTACCGAACGCTATTTCGCATAAAACTTCCGCTGACACTTACTGTTATTCGCGCCCTATGGATTTCTGTTCAAAATGAAAGATTCTTAATTCCCCGCGTCAGTATTATCGAAACCGTGAAAATCCCTTACGAAGATATTCTAAATCATATTGAAGAAACTGAAAATTCAAAGGCCCTTGTTCACAAAGGCGAATTGATCCAGATAGTTGACCTGGCGGCAATACTTAATATTAAAAGAGTTTTTTTGGATCCCGTTACTGGAAAAGAAAAACCGGACAGGCGCCTGCCGCTTATCGAACAACGGTTTCACAAACATGGTGAAGGAACCAGAGAAGATTCTAATGAAAACCAGCAACAGAGCTCTTCTCTGCACAGACGCACTGGAGCTGATTTGAATATTATTCTTGTTTCAACTGGCTTCTCACGCTATGGATTACTCGTTGATCAAATATACGGAGTAGAAGAAATCATTATAAAACCTCTTGATCGAAGCATTAAAACACCTTTTGAATACGCAGGCTCCACCGTAATGAACGACGGAAAAATCGCCTATTTTCTTGATCTTGAAGGAATTGCAGCCAGCACAAATATTAATTGATTTCCTTGATAATACTCAGTTAGTGTGAAGTTTTGTCTCTTGTATTTCCTGATAAAATGTGGTATATTTGCTTCCTATGTTAGTTTCTTCAATAATTCAGAAAATCACAAACATTTTGCCTGTCAACGCCGCTCAGCCGAACGAAGTAACTGAGACCAGCGCCGTTGAAGAGATTCTCATGCAGGAAGATTTCTTTTCAGGAAACGAATGGGAAGCCTTTGTTCTTCCTGAATTGGAAATTGAATCAATACCAAAAAAAGACAGAGACAAAATATTAAAAATCCTGGGTAAAACAGATGCGTTGAACAGCATATATCTGAAGATTATCAGTAATCTTGAAAAAATGCTGAAGGCAAACAGAGAAATCCTTTTCCTCAAAGATAAAGAAATTGAATTTCTCAAAGAACAGAAAAGGGAATTGGAATTAAGATCCCCTGTGCCCGCCATGCCTTTAGATCCCAACAAAATATCACTCTCGCATTTAATCAATCACGTCGGCGATAAAGCCAAAGATAAAAGAAAGTTGTCCATACTGAAAAAAATTGTTGATGACAATATCGAGCTAAGAAGGAAGTTAAAAGGAGAAATATAATGGCAATATTTTATTTAGGGGTTGATTTAGGAACCTCTCGTACAAGCATATCAACTTCAACCGGGAAAAGGATGACCGTCAGAACCTGCGTTGGATATCCCAAAGATTTAATTTCGGCGAAACGCTTTGGGAACAGACCTTATCTTCTCGGTGACGAAGCGCTCGACAACCGTCTTGGCCTTAACATAATCTGGCCTCTTGCAGACGGGGTAATATCTGAAACTTCAGACAAAGCCCTGGAAGCCACTGGTTTGATTCTTAAACACATAATTGCCGAAGCTATTCCAGACAAAAAGCCTGAAGATTCGATTTATGCAGCAATAGGAGTTCCGGCGAATGCAAGTTTCAAGAACAAGAATGCCATAATCAATGTTACCAAGTCGTTTATTGATAAAATTCTTATTGTATCAGAACCTTTTGCAGTTGGATATTCGATTGACAGATTTGACGAAACCCTGATCGTCGATATCGGCGCCGGAACCACTGACCTTTGCCGAATTACAGGTTCAATGCCAACAGAAGAAGATCAGCTTTCAATAACAAAAGCGGGAAACTATCTTGATGATCTTCTTGAGAAAAATATTCTTAAGATTTATCCTAAAGTACAATTGTCAAGAAGAGTCATTACCAATCTCAAGGAAAAATACGGCTTTGTAGGCGTCGGTGAGCCAGTTCAGGTCACTTTAACCGAGAGCGGAATTCAAAAGGAATATGACGTATCACAAGCTATAAATGACTCGTGTACTGCCTTAACCGATTCGATATGTGCAGCTGTTCAGCAGCTTGTCGCATCTTTCGATCCGGAGTTTCAGTCTAAGCTCAGAAGCAATATAGTTGTCGCCGGTGGCGGCTCGAGACTCAGGGGCCTTGATTTCGCAATTGAGAAGAGCCTGAAGCCTTATGGCGGCGGAAAAGTTATCTGCGTTCATGACGCTGAATATTGCGGATGCAATGGTTGCCTTAAAATGATACTTGAAATGCCTGAATCAATGTGGGAACGCATTGATTAATACAGTTTTGAAATTCAGCAACCCGGAAGAGGACACTCTTCCGGGCTTTTTTTCCCTTAAAAGTTGCACGTATCGCTATTGCTATTTTTGAATTAATGTGTTATAAAAGAAGTCCGTTTTTTTATTAAACTTTTTCAGAAATATGCCGATGTGTTACAAAGTCTGTTCTAAAATGGAGAATATTATGAATGTTTCCATCAAATCAATACAGTATGATTTTGTTCAGCAAGCCTCAAAAGGACTTGATATTGAAGTCAAGCTGCGGTTTTTCGGCAAAGTTCAAGGAAAAGCGCTTGTCGTTTTATTCTTTGTAAACTCTGTCACTGGTCAAATCATTCGATCTGTATCTCCTGAATGGGCTGATGACCGTGGTGATTTTATATCATCCACAGACTTTTTCTTTATCGATAACAACAAGAGAATTTTCTCGTTCAACTTTTTTGTTCCCTACGGTGTTCTTCGGGTTGATGAATCGACCAAGATTAAAGTTATGTCCTCATGCGTGGTTGAAGGCGTAAAGTATCCAATTGTAGCTGAAAAAGAACTTGAGTACTATACAACTGACTCTGACACAGACATCCCGGCTATCACACCGCCTATTATGAATGTTACAAGAGATTTCTTCGCACGTCTTGGACTCACAGCAGAAGCTTCCTTCGAAGAAGTCAAATCTGCATATAAAAATAAGTGCAAGGAATTTCACCCGGATTTGTACCAGAACCTCCCATCAAGTTTTCAGGATTTCGCAAAGCAGGAATTCCAGAAAATACAGGAAGCATTCGCTTACCTGCGTGATTTCTTTCAGAATGTGGGAGAATTAAGTACTGCCGCATAAATTTTCCAATTTTTTTTGATGATTTTTTCTTACGTTCGGTGTATTTTAATGGGACGTAAGAAAAGTTTTTTTAGGCGATAATTTTTTTAGGAGATAATGCCAATGCCCCACAGTTTTGAATCAGAAAAATGTGTGATTTGCGGAATTGATCAGAAGTCGGCTGAATATTTCAGTTTTTCATGCGCAGACGAAAGCGATGAAATCAACGGCAAAAACAGCATAAAACCCAATGAGTATGAAATAATTCAGATGTGGGAAATTGTAAAGTGGAAAAAAGAAGAGCCTGGTGTTGTATCGAATTTTTTTGGTACATTAACATCGCCAATAACCTGGCTTGTAGAGCTTATAGTTCCAACTCAAGCCATCCAGGGCGCCCTGAAAATTTCCAACAACATTGCAAAGCACCTTTCTGATCATGAAGACATTTTAAAAGAGGCAAACATCTCTAATATTGAGGAATTGAAAACCCTCGATATGCGCGTCAGCGACAGTCTCGCAGATTCTGTTCAGAACTGGGCTATTGGCCTGGCGACAGTTGAAGGCGCTGGAGTCGGTCTTGGTGGCTTTCTTTCAATGGCTATAGATATTCCAGCGATTATTACTTATGCAATACGGACAATCTATAAAATTGGTTTGTGCTACGGATATGAAGTAAAAACAATTGAAGACGAGAAGTTTATGATGGGAATTCTCGCTGCATCCGGCGCAAATTCAATTGAAGAAAAGCTTCTCGCAATAGCTGCTCTCCGAAAAATTGAAATCGTCATCGGAAGCAAAACCTGGAAAGTAATGAACAACATCGCGGCTTCCCAGCAAATTTCCAGAGAAGCAACCATTTTAGGAATCAGAGGCCTTGCAAGGCAGCTCAGTGTAAATATGGCCAAACGCAAATCAATTCAGAGTATTCCAGGAATCGGAGCCATAGTAGGAGCTTCTGTAAACGCGTGGTATCTCAAGGAAATAGGAAAGGCCGCGAAAAGAGCTTTTCAAGAGCGCTGGCTCATTGATAATAAGAAAGTAGTTGAAATCAAGTTCTGATTCAGTATAAACTGCGGAAAAGCAAAAATTGGAGGATTTTAACCACGGAAGGACACGGAATTTCACGGAATTTAGCTGGGTATAAGGCTTACCGGTACTTTTGTGCTGGAATCATACTAACAAGTTTGAACTGATGCGGAAAAGCAAAAATTGGATGATTTTTAACCACGGAATTTAAGTTGGGGGGCAATGATGTACAAAGTAACGCTGCGCATTCCTGAAAGCGACCACGAAATGTTGAAAGCATTTGCAGAAATCAATGGAAAGTCAATGTCCTCGGTAGTTTCAGAATTGATTCGCAAATTTGCGTCCAATATCGACATTCATGAATACCTTGCTGATCAGGAAGATGGCATGAAGGTATCTCTTCTGGTAGACGACGGAAAGAATTTTATTGATGCTGAAAAGGTTTTCAATGATGCTGACAAAATATAAACTTTACTTTCATCCAAGTGCTGCAAGCCAATATAAAGAACTTGCACAAAAAGACAAATTAATAGAAGCCAAGGTCAGACAGGAGCTTCAGCTTCTTTCAAGCGACCTCCATCAGGGCATTGCAATGACCGGCAAATGGAAGCGTTTTTTCAAGGTTCGCGTTAAAAGTTATAAAATTGTGTACCAGATTGTTGAAGACAGTATTATCGTATATTTGGTAAGAGAAGTTGAGGGTGGGAAGGCATTTGAGCTGAAACCTGTTTAGAGTCTTACTGAGTAAACACGAGCGCTTCCTGTTTCCCCTCTTGCAGATCAATGTCATCGGCTTGTTTTTCACAATCATGCGCTACTGCAAGATTTGAATCTGATTTCAAGGGATTCGATTTAAACAGTTCCTGAATATCTTCATACGACAGTCCAAGCTTTGTACCTACATGTTTTATATACAATCTTTCCATAAGGTTGAGAGGTTCTTCGGCTTTTTTTCCGTCGATTCTTCCAAGTTGAATCAGATCTGAAACCGTTTGCAGGGTCTCGTCGAATTTTTCCGAAATAACATTAAAATCAACAGAAAGCTCGCCAGAAGACTTTTCCAGATAAGTTGTCATGTTTTCTAAAACGAAACTGAGTTCTTTCGGGTTAATCAAACTCAGAAACACGTCTTTTTCCTTTTGATTGACTTCTCCGTCGATCTGCATGAGATTGATCATCAACTTAGCCTTTTCAAGCTGAAGTTTCTGCGCAGAAGAAAACCGGGGCTTTTCCTGAGTGGGCTGCAACTGATCCAGTTTTGTCCGTTCCTTGGAAAACATGTCATTAGTCATATTCCCCATCTGTCTGGTTTGTATAAATGCCATTCCGCCAACGGCTACTGATCCAATCATTGGAATCAGACCACTGAGAACGGTTTTTGCACCCTGTTCGACAACTTTTCCGAGAAGCGCCACTACGATTTTCTTTGCAACTTCTTCGGACATAGCTTCAACGCCTCGGTTAGCAACCCACTTGGCTAAATATCCCGAAGCCACAGCCCCGCAATCATGTCCAAGCATGGCAAGAATAAGTCCGGAAGGGATGTAAAACTTTTTACCGGAACGATGTCCCAGGTAAGCAGCATAGATGTCGCAAATCATTCCAACCTGTATTTGAAAGACCTTTGCAATTACCGGAACAGCCGTTATTACTCCAATCAATCCTGGAATAATCGACGCTCCACCGGCAATAAGAGAACAATCCCGGCTCGCCCCCTGAATAATAACCGGAATCATTTCAACAGAAGGAATCTGAGTTGGATATTTCTGATAATAAAGTTCTTTTTCGGAAATTTTAGAAGTAAGCATTTCCATGATCTGATCGGAAATGCTTTCAGGAAGCTGACTTTTAGATGTTCCAGACATCAGTAATCAATGCTTTCCTGCATTTTCGGCGCTTTCAATACCTTCGGCTTCCCACCATTTCAGCCACAAGCGTACTACATTCTCTCGTTCAGACAATGTAGTAGCACTGCTCATTCCGAAATTTTTTCCGGTCAGGTGATGTAAAGCCTTGTCTGCTTTGACTTTATCTGTTTCATCCTCAGATTGCAATCTGAAAATAAATTCATTAATAAGAAGCTTCTGCTCAAAGCTTGTAAAAGCCTCAATACAACTTCTTTCGACGAGTAAATTGCCTGTTTCAAAATATACTTTAATTATTGTAGGAAGCGCAGCTTCAGGTAATTTCCATGAAGCAATTGAAATTGCACGTCTCTGGATGTCTTTGTCTTCATCACAGATACAGCTTATTATCGTTTTTTCAACAAGCTCGCTGTCAAAATGCGCCAAAATATTCAAAATGATAAGTTTGTTTCTGACCGGCACTTTTTCAATAGCTGAAATAAGTTTATCGCATGAATCAACGCTCTTAAGTTTTACAATTGTATCTGAAAGCACTTCAAGCAACTCGCTGGTTCCGTCCTGGTTGTCGATTAATGCCTGAATCAAGTATGGAACAGCTTCAGTTTTACCCAGAGCGCCAAGCTTTTCTGCAGCCTGAGACTTGATATCGTTGTTGTCATCCTTCAAATCACTGATGGCCTGAATAAAAGTAAACTTTTCAGCGTTGTTCTTGAAATCGACTCTTCTGAGCTTGTCTTCAAGCTCTTTAACTGGATCATGAAGCACCGGTTCAGATTTTTCAGCCACTCTGTGAGGCTTGGGCATTGCTTCAGAAGATTTTTGATCAATTTTATGAGTTTCTTCCATATCCCTGATCTTGAAAACAGGCTCTTTATCAACGATTATGAAAGGGGCATCATTGTTCTTTACTGCCTCTGATGGCTTTTCATCTTCTTTTGGAATGATTTCTTCCGGAGTTCTGTTTTTTTTTGTGTTTACTGCATCCGGAACCTTAGGTGAATGATCATTTTCGGAAGATTTGTTTTCCGGTTTATTTTCCGGTTCGGTCATTGCTGGCAAAACCTGATCAGCGGTTTTTTGTACAACAGAGTTATCGGGCTCACAATGGCTGTTTTCGCCTGGCTGTTCTTCAACTGATTTTTCTTCAGCAGCCTTCTCTTCAACGGGTTTCACTTCAACAGTTTTTTCTTCAAAATACTCACTGCTGGCTGAATCGTTTATTTGTAAAACATCTGTTTTGCCGACAACTGTTTCTACTACAGGTTCCTCTTTCTTTTCAGAGGGCAATGGTTCAGTCTCTATTTTTTGATTTACAGTAAGTTTTTCTGACGATTCCTGAATTCTTCTGACATCCTTTTCAAGTGAAATAACCTTTTGGATCTTTTCGTCCAGAATATTAATTTTCTTTTCCAGTTCGGCGTTACTGTTCTGCGCGACTTTCTGCACCGACTCGACAATTTTGTCGTGCAATTGCTGGCTTGAACCATTTATTGTCCTGGAAGCTTCACTGTCCGCTGAAACAACATTCTTCGAGCTGACTGGCTGACTGGAAGATATTGATGGCTTTGTCTGAACGGATGTATTCTCTTTTTTGGGCTGTTCTTTTTGCTTATCAGGGGAAGTATCTTTCGCAACGTCATTCTTTTTAGATGAATTGAAGCTGAAAACTCCAGTGATTTTTTTTATTGCGCCAATTCCGGCGCTTCCAATTCGCTGAATTGTTCCAACTGTAAAATTTTTTACTCTTTTTATTGATCCGATTGAAACTTCGTCAGCTTTAACTGCTTTGTTTGATAAATTCTGCAATAAAGACTCACTCTTAGGAGAATTCTTTCCTTTCTCTTTAGAAGAGCTTTTTTTCCCTAATGCTGTATTAACAATATATTCAGCGTATTCATCTGCTTTTGCAGCCGTTTTTGCCAAATTTTCAATGAAATCAAATATGGAGCTGCCTTTTTTTTCTGCCATTACTGAAATCCTTTCTGAAAAAACATCTTACAAAACTGAACGCCCGAAAACAACTCTCTTTAACCGTAAAAACCGGATTTTCCTGTATATATAGTGCTCGACAAAGCTTCAAATACTTCCTGAAGAGTTGTTTCAACATCTTTGAGCTCGTCAATGCGCGCTTCGGTTGCTTTGATTTCACTGGTAAGCTCATCAATTTCCTGCTTTACCTGATCAATTTTAGAATCAAGTTCATCCTTCTCACGCTTCATGTGGAAATAATCAATCTTTTCCTGGCTCTCCAGTTCTGTTTGAAGGTCTCTAAGTGCTTTTTCTTCCTGTGCGAGGTTCTGTTCAAGTTCTGCAATCTTGCTTTTAGAATTTTTCAGTTCCACTAATAAAGAACGAATCTTCTGGTGAGAGACTTTTCGCTCTTCAGTCAGGAAATAAACTTCTTTTTCAAGATCGGCCCATTTTTGGGCACCTTCCTGAATAATACCAAGTTCCGCCTTCAATTTAGCATTTTCATCCTGTAATTGAGAGGCTTTGGAGTTGGTCGTATCCAGATCAGATTCGAGTGTTTGTTTTAACTTCTGGGCAGCAAACAAGAGCTTACGAAGCTCGTTTATTTTTGCAAAAGCGCTTTTTCCGGCATCAATTTTAGATTCTGTTGTTTCATTCATATTTTTGAGCTCTCGTTAGTCATCTATAAATCTGTCATGCTGTCAGGCTGCGGGAGACCATCAACACTTCTTTGAGTGACTGGTAGATATTTCCCAGAACAAACTCTTTGTTTTTCATGGAATTGAGGTTATCAACTATAACTTCTTTTTTGTTCATCAGCAACACTAATTCCTCCTGCAAATTTTGAAACGAGGCTTTCTGACTTTGAATTTCACTTATCAAGCGCTTTTCATTGTTCTTCAACCATCTGATTTTACTGTAAATTAAATCCTTTGTATCATTTTTTTCGATAAGCCGAGTTTTCAAATCTTCGATGTATGTTGAGCTTTCTCTGATTTCAGTGTTTAACCCGACTATTCTTTTATTTAAATTCTTTTTCTCGTCTTCAAGAAAATAGACTTCCCTTTCATAATCCTGACACGCCTGAAAGTCTTTACTCCGACTTGCTTTAATAATCTGCAGGTCAGAATTTTCACCTTTCAGTCTATCAAGTTCTTTCTGCGCAGACATTTTACTGGCTTCAAGGACCTTGGATTCTTCTTCCAGAGCATCCAGCTCATCCTTCATTTCTTTAATTCTTTTAATAATATTTATTTTATCGGAAGAAGGCATTTTTGGAACAACTTCACTATTTTCTGTCATAAGAATTCTCCTGATCTTGTGTGAATAATACTACCTGATATAGTACTAATAACGCAAGATTTTTTCTTCCTGCTGTCCTTCGGAAATGTATTGAGTTTAATTTAGTATAAATTTCGCGATTTGGATATTATTTTTGGAAAATCTGTATATTGCCGTTTTAATTTTGCCGATAAAATAAAGTAAATCAAATTTGTGAACAAGGGAGATCAGAATCAAATGCAAAATGAAATACCTGCAATTCTTGATAAAGACAATATTTTAGCAGGAATTAAGCGAATGAGAGAGGATTTGCTTGCCTGCAAGCAGGAAATCGCCAGCCTTTCTGCTGACAGAGACAATTTCCGTGACAAATATCAGGCAGCCACAGGAGAGCTGGAAAGCCTCCGGAGAGATCTTACCGCACAAATCGAAGTAAGGAAAATTCAAGAAAAAAAGGCTCTGGAATTGGAAAAAGTTCTGGAAGATATCCGCATCAAGATTGAACCAGAGCACATTCCAGGAATAAACTTTGAAAAGTTCTTTGAGAAAGCAAAAACCGAAGCTGCCCGCTGGATTCTGAATGACGAAAGCCATCTCGTAGCTTCAGCCTGAAAGGTTCAGTTCCCGTTAAACGGCACACAATATCCTGCTGCAAAGGGTAATTGTGTGCCGTTGTGCATATAATGCTTTTTTATTAATAGAGTTTGACAAATCTCCTCAGGAAAGATATAAATGAAGAACAATTGTTGATCTCTGGTCAGGCTCTTTATAATGGGTCTAGTTGTCTTTAATGTTGCTACTCAAAAAGAAGGAAAAATGGACAATAGTTTTGCAAGCTCTGTAAAAAAAACTGTATTAGGTAATCTCAATAAAATCAGGGAAGAGCTTACCATTTGTCGCCGTGAAATTGAGCTTCTTACCACGGAAAGAGACGAATTGCAGAAAAAACTTTTTTCAACTGACTCAACCCTGCGTCAAAAAATAGATATGCTTCTTACTCAAAAAGGGGAACTCGAAGAAACACTTGTTGAAACAAAATCCAGACTAATAGCTCAGTTAAATCAACTTACTTCACACAAAAAGATTTTAGAAGAAAAGCTGACC
>JADFZL010000028.1 GCA_015232575.1 Candidatus Rifleibacteriota bacterium | reverse complement strand
CCGCTCACAGGGGATTAAAACCCCAAATTCAAAGATATGATGAACAAATTAATTCAACAAGGGATTTCTGGGTATGGGATCTGTCTGTACAGCCGCCTAAATGCGTTAAGATACCCTTTATACTAGTTGCTGTAAATCCGGGAAACTGCATATTTGTTGAGAAAGACGCGTGGGAAAAAACTGTAAGCCAGAACGATATCAATACTGTCAACGTGTATCTTAACGAGAAAACCCCTGAAGGATCCATAAACAGCGGATCAGGGATATATTGTAATGATATCAGTACATTCGGTGAACCTCCGGACATAGATAAAAATAAAAAGACATACTTTCTCTATTACAAAATGGGCACTTACATGGGTTATGGTTTTGACGGTTATTTCAACGCTTTTGACCAGATCCCGGATGATGTTGCATATTCACAGTATAAGCAGCACTCAAATGAAAGCGACATCCTGTACATGAACTGCGCAAAAAATGATATTTCAGAAGATTATATGCTATCTGTTCTTGCTCATGAGTTTCAACATCTAATCCATTACCGGTATGATCCGGATGAGCTGAACTGGCTTAATGAAAGCCTCAGCGAAGCTGCAATGATTATAAATGGATATTACACAGATACTGAACACGTCAAAAAATATACTCAAATGCCTGAGTATCCTCTCGTTGCGTCCGGTCGTATAAGCTACGGTGCCTGCCTTTTGTTTGGAACGTATATCTATGAGAGATTTGGCGAGATGTTCCTGCGGAAACTTGTTGAGAACAAAGACAAATCGATTGAGTCGTTTTCAACAACATTTAAGGCACTTAATATCAATATGGACTTCCGGACACTGATGAAAATGTGGGCTTCACAAAACCTGCTTCATCCTCTTGCAATGTCTATGGAGATTGATTCTGATTATAAATACAGACTGATAGACTTTCAAAAGTTTAAAATAAACCACCATTTCAGCGGGCAGGATACGGAATATACCGGTACTATCAAGCCATTCGCAGTACAATACATATCTGTTGACCCTGATCTGGCACCATTCAAGGTGGCAGTTTCAGAAAGCATTAAAAATGGAACACAGGTATCCCGAGCGCTGGACGTTGCTGATACAAATGAAACAGACATTAAAAAAGGTGACGTACATATCGTAAACAATCTTTCAGATTTAGACAGGGAAGCCATCAAGGAAGTTTTGATTTCAGAGAAGATCGCGAAAAAGACTGCCGAAAATTCTGTCTCAGTTCAATTTGCTGGCATTTCCAGAAAAGAAAAATTTATCCATGTGGCAGATATGACTTATTCATCACCTGATCAGGGAAAATGGGATGAAATTTATCTTATCGTAATCAATTTTCATAATGAGGCAGTTGAATGTAAAATTTCATTACAAAAATAAATGACACTGCCTGAAAATTGCCGACCGGGAGTTGGAAACGCATATTTGCCGTGCAGCAAGCGTGAAACCGTTTTGATTTGTTTCTGCTCATTCTAAAGGCTGTGCTGAACTATGCCATCTTTTGCATATAAAACAGCTGTGGACAGCAGACCTCGAAAATTTCAGAAAAACATAAACGCAGCAGCGTTAAAAGACCTTTTTGAACCAGTCTTTATCTGCACCGATAAATATAGCACGACATGAAGAATCTTTTCCCATTTTGAATCTCTGAACCGGATTAACACGATATTTACTCAGGCCTCCGCCCAATCCGATGTCGAGATTCCAGATGAATTTGTCAGCTATAGGTTTTGGCAAAGTGCCTTTGGGTTTAGTTCCTTTGGGGTATGTGCCTTTATCCCAGTCGAATAAATAGGTTCTTCCCGTAAATGACAATGGATCCGGAAGAGGTTTGTTGTAGCGGTAAAACGTGCCGTGCAGTTGTTCACGGTTTTCTTCAGAAATTACTATGTCTGTTAACCAGAATCTAACGCCATCTTCATAGAAGACCAGCCGAAACGGATCCTGGCTTCCCATGTCTGGTTTTTCGAAATACAGATCATCGTCGAGCCAGAGCATAACATGAGCTGCGCCAATTCCGCCGTTTGCCATGGTGTCGATCATCAGGACGTCGCCAAACTGGCGTCCGCTGTTTCTTTCCGAAAAGCCTTTTTCGCCGGGAAGAATTCCGGAAAATGACAACGATTGAAGTGCCTTTTTATCAAAGAATGCAGCATTTTTCATGACAGCTTCTACCAGCGGAGCACCAATGTGAAACAGTCTTCCCTCTGTTACTCCGTCCCTGAATGGAGCATTGAATTCCCGAATGACCTCGTAAACTGTGTCCCAGCAGGCCATTCCAGTTTCATATTCCATTTCTGGCCTCATGGGATTTCTCCAGTCTTCTGGTACTTCAAATTCAAGGTAATTCTGTTCAAGAGTGCGATGAACAAGGGCCTGGATTTTCGGATGAAGAAAATCGATAAGCGAGTAGCGCTGTCCGGCTTTCCAGGTAACAAGATTCTGGCCTTTGAAACGATTCATTAACAGGTCGAATTGTTCCTGTGTGAGTGACGGAAATTCAATCGAATAGGTAAAATCAAGTTCAGAAAGCTGATCTGGAAGATTCAGATTAACCTTGTATATTTCATATTTGATACGGTTTTTCTCTGCAAAGACCAGTTTTTTTGTCGGATCAGGTTTTTTATCGGCTTTTGATGCTGAAAAAGCAATTTCAGGGCTGACGAAATGAGAAAACATAAACAATAATACTCCCAGAATAGCCATGGGAAACAATTTTCTAGTCATTGCGATCTCCTCTAAAAAATTTCTTTAAGAATTTCTTCGAATGCATCATCTTTCAAGTCTAACATCGAATTTGGAAATTGGCAAATTTATAGCGGGCAAACGTTATGTAATTCCTAAAAATATGATACACTGTAATATTATGGTAACTTAAAAAGGTCTATTCAGGAGAATATTATTATGACTTCAAATGAAAATTCTTCTTTCCTTCGTAAATTATCAATGGTTGCTGGAAGCTTTCTTGCCTTGTTTATTTTTTCATTTATTCCATGCTGCGCGCTTGCCTCTTCAGAAGTTGTAACATCTGATCATGGTTTCGCTGAGCGTGCGTTTCTGATTTCAGATAACAGCGGATTGCTGAAAATTGGAAATGTCCGCTGGGGTGTGAAAGGAAAAAATCCTGAACAGACTCCACCGGAAGAGCACGAATTCTTCTGGAAAGATGCGACTATCAGACCGGAATTGGTTGAAAAGATTTATTTCATGGTTAAGCCTTTTACGCCCAAAATCATTGCCGGGCACGGATATTCTGTAATGCTTTTCAAGTCTGGTGGAATTAAAGGTTCAGAAGGAAGTACACCTGAAGGCATCGTTGTTTCTTATGAAATCTTCAAACAGCCGGGTATGAAAATCAAAGACATCGACTTTGTGTACAAGGCAACCCACGATTATTATGAAGTAGCCCCGATTGTTGCCACATGGGAAGACTATGTTATGGCAGACTGTGGTTTGGGCAAACACGAATTACTTCCGTATGAAATCACTTTCACCAGGGAACAGATGATAAAATTTGCAGAATCCATGCTTCGCGCTGCAGCTTCCTGGCAGGCTCACAAGGAATTTTACCACACCCTGAAAAACAGTTGTGTGACAAAACAGGTTCAGGGAATTAACAGTGTTATTCCCGATAACCAGCAGATTGACCCAACGCTTGGGCAGACAAAGATCTTGAATGCAAATGGCTTTGTACCGAAACTGATCGCCAAAACCTTTGAGAAAAAAGGAATAATGAGTAAATGCGAACCTTCAATTACCAGCAAAAACTTCTTTATTCCGCTGAGAAAATTGCTTACTACGGCAAAAGATTCGAAATAGCTACAGGCCTTGGTTCAATACATCATTATTGGCTTTGAGTTGTAGGTCCAGTCATTTTTTGAGATAGTCAGAGTTGTTGAAAATCTGTAATGTCCACTGAAAAAATGGCTGTATTCGGCAACCGCAGCTTTAGGGTCAACCGCATAGCGAGCCTGAAATTTTACCGATTCACGCCCAATTTCGATCATACTCTGAGTGGAAGTTATTCCGACGTAAAGGTTACGCATTTCTTCGTTATCATTGATAAAAGTTTCAATTTTATCTTTATCTGGGTGATTTGAAGTCACAGCCACTCGCCCGGAATTTAAAACATCCAGTTCAATTGAAGGCGGTGTCTGAATTTTTTCTTCCTTCATCCAGAGTTTGAGGTGTTTCTGAAAAATATTTTTTGATTTACTACAGTTTTCTGAGAGATCATTGAGTGTAATTGACCCCGATGAACCTGAAGCAGACATGAACATGAAGGGTTTCTGATCAACGAGTTTTCCGGGCTGATACTCAGGCAGATGAAAAACTTCTTCAAGATCGTCCCGTACAGCCTGGTCAACCTTGGTCAACTGTCGGGGAAAGCCGCTGGAACCAGATTTTTCTTCCAGAGAGACTTTTGTGGCTTCTTTTTCGATTCCTTTTTTCTCCTGAAGTGACAGGTTTTTTTGAGATTTGAAATTCTCATTAATTCCTGATTTATCAACGGAAAAAAACGTCAGGTTGAAATATTCTGAAAAACGTTTATCACTGGAAATTGAGTTTGTACCTGAACCATTTTGAGGAAAGGCATTCATTTTCAAAGCTTCAATCGCCATATCTGCACTCCTGCGCATCATCCATGATAAATGATTATGACTATCCCTATCTGTTTTGTACATCGGCAAAAATTTAAATAAGTTAATAGCAATTCTTAGTGAGTTTTCTTTAATGTTCAGCAAAAACAGACTTTTATTGTCGGCTATAAGTTCTTGACGGATCTGAAGGGCTGGAATACGATATCATTGTGAATCATATTGCTGAGAGTTTCAGCACGTGGTAATCCGATGTTTCAGATTCGGCAAAAGCCACCGAAAATTTTTTGGCGGCAGTGAATCGAAAAATGGTGGGCTATTCAGGTATACACATCTGTCTTTTCAAGAATATCTGGCAGCCAAAGCTCTGTGCAAGATTAATATTGGCCACATAACAGGCTTTGTACAGGGCAGAATGCGTTATTCATGGTGGGAAATATACTTTATTCACTTTAAACAGGTTACAGGCGAAAATCGTGAAAAGAATAATCTTTTAAGAAGATTTTTTGCAGACTTGGCGTAGTTTTTCAAGGAGATAACAAACTTTATCCATGTTGGGAATTTGCTCCAGGTCACTAAAAATATGAAAATTTAGCTTATCAAGGAAATACTGATTCATTTCAGGGGAAAGAGCTGCTGAATCGCTGAGAATCAATTTTTCAAGTGGTTCTGAATTGCCTTTTTCAAGCGATAAACTTATCTGTTCAAAACGAAGGCTTTTATAAAGAGTATCAATCATCTGTGGCCACATGCTGTTTTGGGAAAATGACAATTCACGGTATTCAGATTCAAGAAAAAAATCAAATGGAAGATTTATTGCAAGTCCACGTGAATTTTTTACCTTACTTCCTGAAGATCCCGAGGCGATTATTGCCCGGGAAAATGCTTCAGAGACTTTCTGACAAGCAACTTGAATTCCCTGATCTTTTTCAGCTTGTGCCAGGAGTTCTGTGAAGTGCATCAAATCAACATTTGCTGGATCAGAATAACTCTGAACATTCCTGATGCAGTTCAACACCTGACGGCGGAATTGACCACTCGAAATTGATTTTGCCAAACCATTAACAGCATCTAAAAGTGCGGGAAGATTTTCGGTGCTGACAGCAGACTGGGTGCAGATTTCTGTCCCCTGACAGCCACCGCTGTAGGATCGAACATATTCATCTACAATATGTCGAGAAAAGTCCTCAGTGGAGACTTCCATGGTTAAAAAGGGTAGTATCTTATCATAAGGAGCACCGTCGCCAGGTTCAATTTCTTCCGAAGCGAGAATATACCGGCAATGATTCTTTGAAGCGTAAGCCACCTCTAACATCTGCATCAAACATGCATCAAAATGGAGGATTTCTATCTTTTTTCCGATAATGCCAGTTACTTCCTTCAGCGCAGTTTCAAGCTGATTTGTGGAAATATGATTTCCAGATGAATCATCATAAGAAATTCCACGAATGGGGTTCTGTTTGGGATGTTTCCAGCCAGATCCGTGGTTCCAGATGGTGACTATATATTTTCGTGCAGGAAAATTTCGGGCGACATATTCCATGAATCTTACAAATTCATGGTAGTTTCCCATGTCGACTTCGCCCCAATTTTCGAGCATTTCAATTTTTCCGGGGGAAATGTAGTTCACAGTTGCGGGACCTTTTTCCCGATCAATAAGAGTAACAACATTTCGGAATTCAGAACTCCCAATTTTTGACAATTCCTCCTGATCTTTGACTCCACAGGAGTCAAGATTGTTGTCAGCATTAATAAACAGAGCCCATGTCCACTCTTTTTCTGAGACAGACCACGCAGGCAAAGAAAAGACCATTCCCAGAAAAACGATGATAAATACGCCGACTGTCTGCCGGAAGTTTTGTCGTTCGAACACTTTATTCATTTTTGATTTTACCTCTTAATACACATTTTTTGGCTATAACACCTTTTTCGATAATAGCACATTTTCCATAAACATATAATCATGTATCCAAAATTTTTTCTGACGTAGTACAGCAATTCTTATAAAGGGGCCATATTACCTATTGCTCCCTCCTCTGAGCTGCCGCGGGTAAGGGGCAGATTTGTCCCATTACTTAAAAAATTGCGTATTTAGTGACTAAATTGATTAAGAGTTAAATAGACAAGATAATAAATCAAAACTTTGAATTGCATTTTTATCTGTAAGTTCGCAAAAATAAAACATATTATCGAAATTAAACTTGTACATCCATCGTGCAGTCGAAAACTAGTTGTTGAAGAAGGTCTCAAACAGGTAGCAAAATATCGCGACAGAATAGACCCTCATGCAGATACTTATCTTGTTGTTTTCGACCGCCGCACCAGCATCCGAAAGATCAGCTGGACAAAAAGTCTCACCTGGGAAACAAAGACCATAAAACCCGACGGTAAAAAAATAACCGTTGTTGTGGCCTGAAAAGTATTTGCAGAACAATGCTTTGTACAAACAGTCCTGCAAGAAGGACGATACTAAAAAAACTGGAGTACATTTCCATCTTATTTCATGGAATTGTCTCGTATTATTCGATAATCAGTTTTTGTATGCCTGAAATTAAGACTTGAAAACTGTGTGAGGTATTTGAGCCGTCTATTTTAAGATGAGGCGCAATAGCACGCGATCCTTGTATTTTCTGGTATGTGTTTCCAGACAATTTGTTCAATTCTTCTGCCGGGTTAGCAAGAGAATCAGGGGTTCGATATTTGCTTTGCTGCTGATAAGTTGAAATTTTCTTTAGCTTAAGTCCTTGTTCAACGGCCTGTAAATCACCCAGATAAAAACTTTCCAATTCATGACAGGCAATGCGAACTGTTGTTTGTTGACACTTTTCAGTGCGAAGAATTGTTGCGAGTAAATTGTTTTTGATTTTTACACAATCTCCAGAATCCTGATCACGCATAACAAGAAAACAAGTATCAGGTATTAGCCATCCCCGGATGCGTCGTTCAAGGTGTTTTTCCAAATCTTGTTTCCCTTCAAATACGATGTAACGCACATTGACTGTTGGAGGAAGAATTTTTGGAAGAATCGCAATGAGCATTTCTTTTGCAGAAGGCTCTTCAAGCAGACATACAAGATTAGTCATACTGGGTCAATTTCTCCAAATAAACCCTGTTTCCAGAGATAGCCCATTTGATCGTTGCCTGATTCCATATAAGCTCTTATTTGTTTATTATCTCTGGCTCTCATAATTTGGGTATATCCATTCTTTTTTTCTAACCAGAAGACTTCTTCAAGTCGTATAGCATTCAAAAAGTCTGGAGAATGTGTAGAAACAAATACCTGCCCACCACGATTGGAATAATTTCTGAATTCTTCTGCTAACTCCCATAAAAGTTTCGAATAAAGCTGGTTTTCAGGTTCTTCAACACATAGTAAGGGATGTGGGTGAGGATCATACAAAAGTGTAAGATATGCCAACATCTTGATTGTACCATCTGAAACATAACGGGCAAGAAAAGGGTCTTGGAATGTCCCATCCTGAAACTTCAGAAGGACGCGTCCCTCTTCAGTTGTTTTGGACTCAACATTTGTAACACCTGGTATTCTTTGTACCATCAGTTTTAGGATTTTATTAAAAGTTTCTCTGTGATGATTGTAGAGATATTCAATTACTAGCGCAAGATTTTCACCTTCTCGTGACAAATGATCTGCATAACCTGCTTCCGGTTCCGACCTGGCTTTGCTGATGTGAAAATCAGATATGTGCCAATTTTCAATAAGATTACCCAGAGCCACTACTGCCGGAAAACGCTCAAATTGAGCCAGTCCTTTAATGGCAAGAATATCATTTGATTTAAGCGTCTGCTCTTCACGCAATAGTTCTTTTGCATCCATAACTTTATCTAATTCATTTGTAACGGCAGTGCCCTTACCATTGGAAAAATCAAGAAAATGCCAGGGTTGTCCTTTATTTCCTCTCCGATATTTGAGTATTTCCTGCTCGACGTATGCACGTCCGTTAAGGTCATTAATTCTCAGATAATATGTAGTCAATGGGGTGCCAGGTTTATCACGGAATTTTAGCTCTATTTCTATGGCACCACTGGCATTTCGTGATCTGACTTCGTTAATTCCTCTGCTTCCCCCGTGTTTGGCAAGAGCACTGTTAACTGTTCCGCTCATGGCATCACGCAAAAAACCAAATACACTGAAAATGCTACTTTTTCCTGTTCCATTTGCACCTACAATAACACACAAATCAGGTATTTCGGTCATTTCAGTATTTTTAAATGCTTTAAAATTTTTCAAACTTATGTATTCAATTTTCATGATTGATTTCCTGTTTTAGTTCATTGAGCCTTAAGTTTTCGTTCTATCAGTAACTTCTGTTGAAACAAACATTTTTCCCAGTTTCTTTTTGAGTGCTTCAAATGCATATATAAAGAAATAGGAAGCTGATTTAAGGGCTTTATTAGTTTTTTAGATAGGAGTTTGCTTTTTTTCGATTTCAAAATACCGTTCAATTTGGTAGCATTTTTTTGCCAAAAAAAGAGAAACTTTTAACAATTTTGCCCTCAACGAAAAAAATTATATCAAGTGGGGTGATTATAAGGAATTTTTTGGGAAACATCAAGAGGAATATTGTCTTTTGTCGAAACTTTCCTGAACAAAAGTTGTCTGAGATCAAAGAATATGTGTCTGGCAATTTTTCTCAGTACAGAAACTCTTAATAAAGAATTCGTTAAATAGTGTCATTTCGACCGAAGGGAGAAATCCTGCATTTATGAGATCTCTCACATTCGTTCGAGATGACAGCCAAATCAAGGTAAACATGCAATTTTGCCCCCTTATTTAAGATTTTGCGTAATCAGTAACCCGGCGCTATAGCCTGGCGAATGAGTGCTTTGAAAAATAAATGGCATCAGAGGATGGTTTGTCCTCTGATGCCATTTGAAAAAAATGCAGATTTTAAATTTACTTTTCTGAGTCTACGGCTTGTCTGAAGCCTTTGGTGTTTTTATTTTTTAGGGCGAAGTCGATGTTTTCGGCTTTGAGAAGTCTTCCCATTTCGCCTTCATCTCTTAGAGAGAGACCGTTTGCGGTCTTTTTCAGAGATTTTGCTTCGGCATTAAAGGTGTTCTTGAAGCCACCCATATTGAGAAATCTCTTTTTCTCTTTTTGCATTTTAAGTGAGCTGATCATGCCATTTTCAAAAACGGCTTCAAGTGTTCCGCGTTTGAAAACCGAAGTGATTTCAGCATCAACTGCGTTTGTGAAGGATATTTTCACTGTGCGCTTGTTTCCGGAAATTTGTGTGCTGATGTTGCGGTCCCACATGTGGTCGTTATTTGCGAAATTTGTAACCGGTTCATTTGCTTCGAAAATCTTTTCATAATCTGCTCTTGATAATTCCATGTAGAATTGGTATTCATCTGGAGAGCCGTCATTGATAAGTTTAACATCTCTTTCGTTGAATGTGATTTGTACATTCATTGTGTTATAAGCGGTATAGGTCCAGACAACGGTATCAAAATAAGTGGAATCTTCAGATGCGGTATTCTGATATTTTCCCATGCTTTCTACTGCCCACAATCCTGTTGAAAGAACAGAAAAAGCCATAGCCAGACAAAAATTTCTTAAAAGGTTTCTCATTTGTACGTCTCCGTTATTATTATGATTCTATTTTGATTCAGGTTTTCGCAAATATTGTGCCAGAAAAAAAAGACTTTCTGAATGCCTTTTCAGTAATCGCTTTTCAATTTATGAGAACTACTTTGCCGATGAACCATGCTAGATGTGTTGAAGTCAGTTCCTTATTGAATTGCTTAAAATTCGCATTTTTATGCTGAATAAGTATCTGCTCAATAAATGGTGGAAAATAAGGTATTCTGGAAACGCCTGATAAGTTGTCATCTCGACCGAAGGGAGAGATCTCGAAAGTCACCCTCTAACACGACGTAGAAAAGCCAGATTTCTCCCTTTGGTCGAAATGACAACAAACCAAGCACTTTCCCCGAAACATTAAGTAGTTACCTGAATATTGCAAAAAAAATCAGTAAAAATTAACTAATGGAAAATTATTAACATGCCGATGAATATTTAAGGAAAGGGGGAATTATGTCTCTGAGTGATTCTGCAGGAAAAAGAAATGCCGGTTGCACAATGAATGAACTTGGAATGAAGCTCCTGGGGCGAATTCCACGGCTTCCGTTTGAAATTGCGGCAGAAAGTTCAGATGGAACTGCAATGGTTCTCAAGACTGACACGATTTTTGTCGAAGATGATATATGGAAACCTTTTCCGACATTTTTGTGGCTGGTTTGTCCCAGATTGAAAAAGCTGGTTTCAGGGCTTGAAAACGCTGGATATATTACTAAATTTGAAGAGAAACTTAAGGTAGACATGGAATTTCAGGAAAAATTTGCCGAAAGCCAGCGAAAGATTGGCGAAATTCGCTGGAAACTTGCACTGGAAAAAAATAATAATCTTTCGCCCGAAATAGAAAGAGTTTTGAGACACACAACAATAGCCGGCAGCAGAAGCCTTTTTGGTGTGAAATGTCTGCATGCACATCTTGCACATTACTTAATCTACAGAGATAATCCGATCGGTGCGGAAATATTCGAAATGGTTGGTAAGACATGATTCGAGGCTTGTACACAGCCACATCCGGAATGTTGTGCGAAACTATCAGACAGGACATGATTGCTGATAATCTCGCAAACGTCGATACTGCGGGTTTTAAAAGAATGGTTGGAATCTTTAAAGAACTTCCGACTATGGATGTAAAGCGGGTAAACGATGGCAAGCTATATCCGCCGAGACCACATGAATTGTATCCGAAAATTGGCAATCTTGGAACCGGTGTAATTGTGGATGAATCCGTTACAGATTTCACCGCGGGAAGGTTTGAACATACTGAAGATGAATTCGACTGCGCTCTTGAGAACCCGAAAGCTTTTTTTCTTGTGCAGACTCCGCATGGAATAAGATTCACACGGGATGGTAATTTCACTCTCGATCAGGAAGGTTATCTGAAAAACATGAATGGGGATTATCTTCTTGCTGAGCCTGAGCCACCTGAAGCTGAAAATCAGACACTTCTTGGCGAAGACGGGAAACCGACGTTTCAGTTTTTCAGAATTAAAACTGAACCGGGTGACAGAATTAGTTTTGATGATGATGGGCGTGTTGTGATCAATGATGCTCCGCAGTTTAAATTATTGCGTGGAATGGCTACTGACCGGAAAGCTTTTCGAAAAGAAGGCTCCAATCTGTTCGACCGGGCTTATGGCGACGTTAAGAGAGCATCTGGTGAAGTGAAGCATGGTTACCTTGAAAAACCGAATTTCAGCGTTGTCGAGGAAATGGTTAAAATGATCGAAGTTCAAAGATCTTACGAAGCGAACAGTAAAGTAATTCAGGCGCATGATTCCATGCTTGATAAAGCGATCAATACGGTTGGCAGACCGCGTGGCGGCTGATTAGGCTAATGTGGAGGTGATGCAGTTATGATGCGTTCTCTTTTTTCAGCGTCGACCGGCATGAAGGGTCAGGAACTGAATATTGATGTTATTTCCAACAATCTTGCAAACGTTTCTACTACAGGTTTTAAAAAGAATCGCGTTGACTTCCAGGATCTGCTTTATCAAACTCTGAAAGAGCCGGGTGCACCTGTTGCGAATGGAGCAACTTATCCGGTTGGAATTCAGCTTGGACACGGTGTTAAGGCGGTTGCTAACCAGAAAATCTTTACCCAGGGCGAATTTCAACAGACTGAGCATCCGCTGGATGTAGTTATTGAAGGGCGTGGATTTTTTCAGGTTCAGCTTCCAAATGGTGATATCGGATACACACGAGATGGCGCTTGGAAACTGAATGAAACCGGGTTGATCGTTAACTCGGAAGGCTACAGAATTCTACCGGAAATGACCGTTCCGCCGAATGCTTCCGGCATTAATATTACCACTTCAGGTGCGGTTGCAGTAAGACTTCCGAATCAGAACGAACTTCAGGTTATCGGGCAGATTGAAATTGCCGATTTTGTTAACCAGGCTGGTTTAAAGTCAATCGGACGAAACATTTACATTCCGACTGGAAGTTCCGGTGACCCGATTCCGGGTGTGCCTGGAACACAGCAGCTTGGCGAAATTGCACAGGGATTTATTGAAATGTCAAACGTGAAGGTTGTTGAAGAAATGGTCAACATGATCGTTGCACAGAGAGCTTACGAAGCGAATTCCAAAACGATTCAGACCTCAGATACCATGCTTCAGATAGCTAACAATCTTCGCAGATAAGCATAGATAGAAACTAAACTCTCAACCCAACTCTCTCCCACGGCGACGCCGGGGAGAGGGAGAAGGGTAATAACGATAATGATTATTTTGATTTCGCTCAATGATTGCTTTGTTGAGATGTAAAATGGTTATTTTTTATAAGGAGATTTTTCAGGTGACAAGGTGTGATTTTTCAAATCTTTCTTTGAGATGTTTGAGACTGGTTTTATTTATCGTTGTGTGTATTAATTGTGCAGAGTCATTTGCCTATACCTCACCGCGAATTCTTGTAAAGCCTGAAGCTGTTGTTGAAAAATCAAGGGTTGATATGGCGAGCCTTTTTGGTACAACACTTCCTGAACGCCTCAGAGAACCTCTTTCTAAGATATGGTTGGGAAATATTAACAACCCGCTTGGAGAAATGGTACTTCAGAAAAATGATCTTGAAAAACGCCTTGGTATTTTCGCCGAATATTTTGAAATTCCTCAGAAAATACGAATTCGCAGAAATGGTGATATTCTTTCTCTTGATACATTAAAAAGCGAAATTGAGCGGATTGTTCTTGAAGGTGAAAAGGAACAGGCAGAGGGAAAGATTTGTATTGATTTTACCACTGTCAGAAGCAACCTTGTGCTTCCGGGAAAACTTAAAACCTGGAAATTGAATAAAATCTCTTCGAATCAACTGGGTACAATACTTCTTGAACTGACTGCTGACACTGCTGTAGGGCCCTTTGAAAGAGTCTTTCAGATTGAAACCTATCGTCTTATAGAAGCAGCAAAAGTAAAAAAACTTATAAAAAAAGGCAGTCGCATAACTTCTGCTGATATTGAAAAAAAATCTGTTAAGATAAAAACTCAGAGCACTCAACTGCCATTGTCTTATGATAAAGTTCTTGGGTGTACAGCAGGGTTGTACAAATCTCCCGGAAGCCTGGTAAGAGGTTCTGATGTAATATGCGCTGCCGAGCCGTTCTTAAGAGAATATTCAGCAGCAGTAATATCAGGAAAATCAGAAAAGTCTAAAAAAACAGGAAAGCCGGTCGTCACAAAAAAATCATTGAAGTCCGGAGAAGCCGTTTCTGCTCTTCCAGATGAAAGTGATCAGCCCTTGGAATTGTTTGACACAGAGATTCAAAAGAACCTTCAGATGAGCGAATCTCAGGAAGGTGGCTTACAAAGCTCTGAAGAAGTTGCAGAAGATGCTGGAATGGAAGTTTCGGAAAATTCTGAAGCCAAGGTGAGTAATCTTCAGCAGAAACAACGAAATAAGGAGCAGTGGGTAATTAAACCAGGCCAGGAAGTAGCTTTCAATGTGAAAAAGGGAAATCTTTCTATCACTGTTCCAGCAAGAGCGCTTGAAGGTGGTGCCATTGGTGATTCGATCAGACTTGTTAATACAAAAAATCAAAGACAGATTCAGGGAAAAATTTCATCAGGGGAGCTCGTTGAACATGCTGACTAGAATTGTATCGAAGAAAAATAGGCTGAAAAGAGTTTTCTGTTTATCACTGATTGCTGCTTTTATTTTTTCGCCGTCATTTATTGTTCAATGTTCAGCGGCCTCACTGTGGCTTAATGGTCATGATTTATACTCAATGCAGGGTGGTCGGGAATTCAAAACTGGTGATATTGTCACAGTAATGGTTTCAGAGGAAACAACCGCACAGCAGTCTGCTTCGACAAATACTGTCGATGACAGCCAATTGGAAATAAAATCTTCTCCTGAGATTCCAGTATTCAAAAAATTTGTTAATCAGCTTGTTGGAAAAAATGAAGTAAAAAACAACTGGCGCGGAAACGGTGAAACAACCAGAAGCGGCAAACTTGCCGGCACTGTTACTACAAGAGTTCTTGAAGTACTTAAAAACGGCAGCCTTATACTTGAAGGCTTCCGCTCTATTCGTGTCAACAAGGAAACACAGCTTCTTAAAGTGCGCGGTATCGCACGTCCACAGGATATTGATTCTACTAATACAATTAATTCCAAACTTCTCGCTGAAGCAGAAATTAAATACGAAGGCAAAGGCTCAGTCGGATCAACACAGCGTCCCGGATTAATGACCAAGATATCAAACTTTATTTTCTGATAGTATCACCTGAATTTTGCATATAATCTCAATTTTGGACAGCAAATCGAGATTATATGCAAAAAAGCTGGATCAATTCAGATTTTTCTGTTTGAGATATTTTTCGAGAATTTCAGAAAGTTTGTCTGATTCGATTGGCTTGGCAAGAAAGTCGTCCATTCCGGCTTCTTCACATCGTTTGCGGTCATCGGGCATGACGCATGCGGTCAGTGCAATAATTGGAACCTGCTTTTCTGATGGAATTTCTCTGATTTTTTTCGTCGCTGTAATGCCGTCAACTTCTGGCATCTGGCAATCCATGAGTATCAGATCGTATTTATTTGTCTGACACAATTTTATTGCTTCTGAGCCACTCTCGGCTATTTCACAGTTATACCCAGCCTGGCTCAGCATGCCATATATTACTTTTTGATTAATAGAATCATCCTCAACAACCAGAATGCGTGATTTTCCTCTGTTATCATGTTCCGTTTTGTCTATCTGTTCGTTAATGACTTCAGGAGGCATTTGCTGCTTCTTTTCAGGTATAACCTCCTGCATGTACAGACGCACTGAAAAGATTGTACCGGAACCAGAAGTGCTGATTACAGTCATGTCGCCACCCATCATTTCAGAGAGCTGTTTCGAAATGGCCAGGCCCAGCCCTGTTCCGCCGAAACGCCGTGTAATAGTACTGTCAGCCTGAGAAAATTTCTCAAATATGAGATTAATTTTTTCTTCGGAAATTCCAATTCCTGTGTCTTCAACTTCCAGAATAATTTCTGAAATGTTATTTTCGCTTCTGACGTGTTTTATTCGAATAGCAACAAACCCCTTTTCTGTGAATTTAATCGCATTATCCACAAGATTGGACATGATCTGTCTTATTCTCACCGGATCTCCGTAGAAATTTTCTGGAATCAAAGAAGGATAGGAGAAGTCGAATGATATCTTTTTTTCTTTTGCACGCTTTTCAAGAATAACGAAAATTTCCTTTACAAGTTCTTTGAGATTGAACGGGATTCTCTCAAGCCTCAGCATCCCGGCTTCGATCTTGGAAAAATCAAGAATATCGTTAATGACTGTCAGAAGAGCTTTGCCTGATCGCACGATCATTTCAGCATACATTTTCTGTCTGCTTTCAAGCTGTGTGTTGAGAAGCAGATCTGCCATTCCGATGACGCCATTCATCGGTGTTCTAATTTCATGAGACATGTTCGCAAGGAACTGGCTCTTCGCACGATTTGCATCTTCAGCCTGCTGTCGTGCTGAAACAAGATCTGTCACATCAATAAGATTCAGCAGCGCGCCGTCAAACTTTCCGTCTTCAAAAATTGGCTGGAATCTGGTTAAAAGTTTGTGGCTGAGGTAGTTAATGTTTATAGGTTGCTGAATAATATCAGGCTTGTTTTTCAATTCATAGAATTTTTCCAGGCATTCTTCTGTAAGGGAATCTGGAATAAGGTCACTGATCTTCTTTCCGAGCAAATCAAGTTTATTTTTGGATATCAGGTCAAGAAACCAGATATTTACTTCCAGAATTTTTCCATCAATGTCAAATAACAGAACTCCTTCTTTCATTCCAGAGATCATTGCAGAAAATTTACGGCTTTCACGTTCAGCAAGTTTGAAAGCCAGTGCAAGGCGTTGCTGCTGCTCTTCGAGAGCTTTCTGCATTTTCTTTCTGGATGTTACATCAATCATTAATCCAACAATTCTGTTGTCTTCCCTGGCATGTGCCGGAACGTTTGAGAGCGGTATCAGGCTGTTTAACATTCTTCTTCCGCCGGTTGGAAATTCGGCCTCAAAAGTTGAATGCAGACCAGACACTGCTTCAGAAATTGCTTCCCTGACAATTTTATGATAGTTTGCATGCCATATAGTGCAGAAATGTTGCCCCAGTAATTGTTCTTCTGATTTTCCAACGTGTTCGAGACCTCTGGGATTAACAGCGACAAACTCTCCTGATGAATTGAAGAGCATGACACAATTCGGAGACTCTTCGACTATGGCACGGAAAACAGCTTCTTTAGCTAATCTTATCGCTGTTTCAACCTGATAATTTTTGAATGATACAGTTGCTCCGAGAATAAGTGACAAGATCGTTGACATGAGTACTATTCCAAATAATCTCATCACAGCGATTCCTTTGGCCATATAAAAGATATGCAGATTTATTCCGGCAAAGTCATCTTTTGATTGAGCAAAAAAGTAAGATGCTCCATTAAATCTAATTGTACTATCGTTAAGAGGAAGTTGTTCAAAAAGATATTCCGAAATATTTTGTTTTTTCTGAAGGTGAAGGCCAATATGTTCAGATTTATTGCTGAAAAATATTTTTTCCCTGGAATCAGTAAGAATTATAAATGACTCCGGGATGTTGAGAATATTGGGTGAGGTCTTTAAAAGCTCTTCCAACTCTTTCTGATTATATGTTTTCTCCGATTTTGCCAGTTCAACACGAATTTTTCTCTCTGCTTCAGCAAGCGCATTTCTGGTTTTAAAATTCAGAAGTTCTCTCTCTGAATTTCCGAGATATTCAGTCACTAACCATCCGATCATTATCACGAGCAGAATGAAAAGGTAGAATACTGGACCGAATGATGGTCTGCTGTTTGCAGAGGAACCAGAAGAGAAACGATCTGTTTTCAAAAAGTGTTTTGCCGCAAACACCATAGTGAAAACGACTGCCAGTGCGATCAAAAAATCAAGCTGCTCAACAATAAAACTGTTCAAGTGCATCTCCATCGCTTCAACTTAGCTAATCTGATGAATAACAGTTCGTATTTTCTCAGATCAGATACAAAAATTTAAACGCTATACAAACAAAATACACTTTTTTAGTCCTCGTGTGCAAGTACTTTTGTACATTGAGGCCCCAATCCTCACTCACGGCAGTGATGAAGAGGCTGAGCAGATAATAATGGAAAATATATACGCATCATTGATGCGTTACCGCTTCCTTTGATTGCGTCCTGCGACAATTTCTGGTTGTTTCAACATATTATCGTTCCTAGCAAGGTGACCTGTTATTCAAGCGGGCGTGATAAACTGTGCCCCTATGGGCAAAAATACATAGCGTAAATTTGAATATTGATGTCAAAAAATATCAGCATTTCTCTTTATTGACATTTCTCAGGTGATTGTATATCATTTGGGCCGTGGGAAAACAATCTTTTGAAAATGTAATTTTTTCACCCGGTGAAATTGTAGGAAGGCATTACAAGCTGATTTCCAGGATTGGCGAAGGCGGAATGGGATGCGTATGGAAAGCCCTCGACATCAATCTTGATCGTGAGACAGCTTTAAAATTCCTTCAGGCAGGTGCAGCTTCAGATGAGAAGGCCGTTCAGCGGTTTCTGACTGAGGGACGTGTTCTTGCTACCCTGAAACACCGTTGTGTTGTGGAAGTCTACGCTTCTGATGTTGATGAAAAGAGTAAGCTTCCTTTTCTTGCCATGGAATTAATACATGGTCGTCGTCTTGACCAGATGATTGAAGATTACGCCGATAAACCGGCGCTGGTTCTTCGCCATTTCCTTGAGTTGCTTGATGGAATCCTGGCTTGTCACGAAAAAAATATCATTCACCGTGATCTAAAGCCCGGAAACGTTCTTATTGATAAAAGCGGTCAGCTGAAGATAGTAGATTTTGGCATTGCAAAAACTTCCGTCAATCAGACACAGGTTGGCGTAGCTCTCGGCACGCCGCAGTACATGTCTCCGGAACAGGGCTTGGGAAAGCCTCTGACAGGGAAATCTGATATTTATTCAATCGGAATCCTTTTGTGGGAAATCCTTACCGGACATCCGCCATTCGATATTGAAGGCGAAGTTTCGAATCCATATATTGCAATAATGTTGATGCATGTAAATGATCCATTACCTCTGGAACGCCTCAATAAGCATCCAAATGCAGCTCCTTTTATCGAACTTCTGAAGAAGATGCTCGAAAAAGAACCAGAGAAACGCCCTGAAATTCCCGAAATAAAGAGAGCTATTAATGCTGAATTGTCAAAACTTGATCCTACTAACACTTCGACAAGTTCAAAGATGGCGGCACTGCTGTTTGGAGGCAACTATCGTCTTGACGACATAATCGGGGAAGGCGGAATGGGTGTTGTCCACAAGGCCTGGGATACAAGCCTTGACCGCGTTGTGGCAATCAAAATTCTGCACGATGAAATTGCACGCGAAAAGACCGAAGTAGACAGATTCCTGCTTGAAGGTAAAACTCTTGCGTCTGTCAAACATCCTAATGTGCTGGACATTTTTGCATCCTCTCGTGATGCCGTAACTGGAAAGCCTTTCCTTGTCATGGAATATCTTGACGGCACATTGCTTTCGAAAATGAAGAAAGTGCTCTCAACATCAAGAGGACTTATTGTACCACTCATGCTCAGTCTCTGCGACGGGCTCAGGGCATGTCATGAAAAAGGCATTATTCATCGTGATCTCAAGCCGAATAATATCATGGTTACAGGTAATGGTACTCTTAAAATATTTGATTTTGGAATAGCAAAAAGTGCTGTGAATCTGACTCGTCCGGGAATGACGCTCGGAACTCCGCAGTATATGTCACCAGAACAGTGTATTGGCGCCAGAGATATAACTTCGAAAGCTGATATGTATTCCGTTGGAGTGATTTTCTGGGAATTGATTTTTGGTGAGCCTCCGTTTAAACCTGAACCAGGTGAAAACGATGCATTTTCTGTTGCACGTCAGCAGATTGAAGCGACTCTTCCTATGCCAGCCATTAATCCGTCTGATCCTCTTTTTTCAATCATGGGAATTGTTTATCAGCTTCTTGATAAAGATCCTGCTAAACGTCCAAATGCTGATGATCTTGTAACTAAACTTGAAAACTGGCTCTCAGAGCATCCGGAAATGGATACTGCGAGTGCTGTGAAACATCGTCGCAAAAGGACTACCTCAAAGCAAAACATTCAGAACCTTGTTGCCGAGGCTACCGAGCCGGGCTATTCCCCAGAGAAACATTTTGCAATTAAGTTGCTGCTTCCCTGTCTGATTTTCGGAGGTATTATATACTTTTGGAGTTTGTCCAAAAAGACTCAGATTGTACAGCCAAAAACAGACATGCCAAATATAACAGATGTTAAGACATCAATCTCGAGTTCTTTGCCTGCAGAACCTGTGCCAGTTACCAATGCCACTTTTGTAACAAGTTCTGTGCCGGTTATTGAGTCCAAGCCTGTCGCCAGTGTTGTACAAGCTGCATCCGAGACAGTGCCGGAAATTGTGCCGGCGGTATTGCCAGTAGCTGCATCGCAAACTGAGCCTGTGAAAGCAGAAAAACCTCTGCCAGTGGCTTCATCAGTCGAAGTTTCCACGAAAATACCTGAGCCAGTTATTGCAGTTACCAGCGCTTCGGAAGTTGCTACATCAGCTTCTACTGCGCCAGTTACCGAAGTGACTCCTGTTTCAAGTGCTCAGGCGACTGACACAACAACAGCTGTCAAGACAGCTGCTGATGATATTGATAACCCCGATCTCGGAGATGGCGTAATTCTTTCACTTGAGCGTATTCCGGCAGGTTCGTTCCAAATAGGTGCTGATAAAGGCGAAAAGGATGAAAAACCGCGTCATCAGGTTACCATTTCGAAAGCTTTACTGATTGGAAAACACGAAATTACGCATGCACAGTTCAAAAGAGTTGTAGGACTTCCGCACTCTTCGTTTCAGGCTGGTGCTGACTTAAAACCTGTCGCGCCGATCAGTTGGATCGGAGCAGTACTGATGTGTAATGCGCTTAGTGAAAAACTGGGTTTGAAGAAGTGTTATACCATGGTTGGTGAATTGGCTGTCTGCGATTTTGAAGCTGATGGTTTCAGATTGCCCACTGAATCAGAGTGGGAATACGCCTGCCGAGCTGGCAGTAACTCTGAATATTATTGGGGAAGCTCAATTGATCAGAACTATGGCTGGTTCAAGGAAAATTCCAAAGGGAATGTTCATGAAGTCGGCGGAAAGCTTCCCAACTCGTGGGGGTTGTACGACATGGTTGGAAACGCGGATGAATGGTGTAATGACTGGTATGGTTCCTATACCTCTGAATCCAAAGTTGACCCTCGCGGGCCTGGCTCCGGAACAGATCGAGTTCTGCGCGGTGGAGCCATTGTAGATTCAGGTCGATTCTTCCGCTCAGCGCACAGAGATTACGGCAATCCGACGTCTCAGAAATACTATCATGGTTTTCGCGTCTGCCGGCTATTGCCCAGGGGTTTAACTGCGAATGTTCCGACATCAGAACTTCCTTCTGATGAGTCATCCAGGGCTGGAGAAATTGAAATTCTGTGCAGTATCCCCGATGCTATTGTGAAAATCGAAGGATATGACAAGGGAAAAGTTAACAGGCCAATTTCTATTCAAAAAATCGGAAAAAAACTTAAAATTGAAGTTTCTGCACATGGTTATAAATCAAAAGTTTTGTACCAGGTAGTTAATCCGGGAAGTGCTTCAAAAATATCGGTGTCACTCGAAAAGGAAAAATCAAAAAGGTAGTGGAGGAATAGATGTTAAGTCTTTTCAGAAGAAGTTATTTTCTGTTTTGCATAGTTTTCGTAATTTTTCTCGCATTAGGAAAAGATTGGGAAGCATTTGCGGAAAAGCCAAAAGATACTCCCGCACCAAAAAAGAAAAAGTCACGTCCGAAAAACGTTTCCAAAAAGACAGAAAAGCCTGTCAGTAAAGATATTAAGGACAATGAAGAAACTTCAGATGAGACTGATGAATCTGGTGCAGATGATGATGACGGCAAGGCTGCAAAGCCTGACAAATCAGGCAAATCAGATAAATCCAAAAAAGTTGCTGAAACTTCTGAATCTTCTGGAACTGCCGAACTTGAAGAAGACCTTGATGCGCACTCTTATGCCGCTCCTGGTGGCAGTGCCCCGGTTCTGGAAGTTCGTGGCTATAATCTGCCTGTTGACGTCTCCTCAGGTTCTTCTGAATCTGCTGTTTCACCAGAACCTCCAGAAGATGAAAAGCCAGAACCAAAGAATGTCGAAGGCGGAATTCATGTCAGTTCGTCGACACCAGGTGCTAAGGTGCGGGTCAATGGACTTCTTAAAGGCTCAGTGAACGAAACTCTCAAGATTGCTGAAACAGGGGTTTGCGAAATCGAAGTGTTTGCGCCAGACTACGTAACTCACAAAGTTACACGAAAAATTCCTGAGGGCGAAGTTCTCAGTTTTGATGTCATTCTTCAGCCGATTGGTGCAACACCGGTTGAAGCGCCAAAGCCAACTGAACAGACTGAGCAAAAAGCCGCAAAGGGATTAGCGGGTGCTTGGAAAGTAGAATTCAAGGGAAGCAGTAAAGCCATTCTACGCAAAAATTCCATTATCGAAATCCTTCAGAATGGTTCTTCTTTTACGATGATTGCAGATACGTATCTTCCAGATCGTTCACTGATAAGCACACAAGACTGGGAACTCAAAGAAAAATATCGCTGGAACGGCGTTTTTGAAAACGGGAAAGTAAAGGCTACGGCCTGGAAAGGGCAGCTGCAGTTTGAGGCAACTCTTGATGCGACCGGATCCTTCCTCGAAGGCAAGGTCAACTCCAGTGCCAATAGATATCACACATACGTAGTCCTCAGAAGGCTTTAATCATAAACACAAGAAAAGACAAGAAAATACAAGACAAGAAAAGAGACAAGATTTTTGTCCGCAGATTACGCAGATTACGCAGATTTTCAAGATCAAAGATTTATGATTAAAGATTTATGATTAAAGATTTTGATTAAGATTTTGATTAAAGATTAAGATTAAAGATTAAAATTAAGGTTGGGGTTTTGGATTAAAGAGGATTTTCAGGATTTGGTAGATGGGTGGGTTTTTGTCATCTCGACCAAAGGGAGAGAACTCTGAAGGTTTTAAAACCCGTACTACTTCGATGTAGAAGATACCAGAGATTTCTCCCTTTGGTCGAAATGACAGCATAATACTATTTTTTTTCGATAACGTCCAGTAACACCCAATTATTTGAGATTTGGTTGAATGAGTTTGTCGAGGCTGGTTTTCAGTGTTGATGAAGAGAGAGAAGTGTTGTTTATTCTTTCCCAGACATCCTGGGATTCCATGCATAGATAGACTTTTGTTTCAGGTAATTTCTGATTAATGTAGTTGGTCATGTATCGGTAAATTTCTTCCCTGAATGGCCTGAAATATCGCATCTTTCCGTCTTTACACGGATAAAATTCTTCCCTGAATATCATTGAGTCCGGATATTTCTCTTCTGCATTGGCTATAAAACCGTGGGGGAATCGAAAAGTTCCAAGTGAAATCCATGCAATTGATTCATGAGAAATGTGCTTTGCAATTAAATCGACAGTTTCAGCATATTCTTCAGGCCAGTTGTTCAGAGGTATTATCGGATCAAAATGAAAAGCAGTTTTGAATCCTTTGGTTACAGCTTTTCTGGCAGCAAAGATTCTTTCAATAAGAGTTGAAGTGCCTCTTTCAAACTGCCTGATGTTAGAAAGCGCATTAACAGAAAAGGAAAAGATAATTCTGGCACTATTATCATTCAAGTAATGATTCAGGGAAAGAAGGTTTTCTATATCAGAACTTTTTGTCTTAATTTCAATTGAAATGTTCTTAAAATGAGCGATTTCAGGAATTATTTCGGAATGAAATGGAAAGACAGGTTCAAGGGCAACTGAGTCGCCATACTCGCCTGTGCAGATTCTTGCCGGCATATTCTTTTCGCCAAGTTCTTTAATTTCAGCAATGCAATCGTTCCAGTTCATGTACAAGGTAATGTCGCCGCTTTTCTGGTAATACTGCAAAACACAGTATTCACAATTAAATGGACAGCCCATGCCCCATTCAATTACCCATAATCCGCAGCATATATTTCCTTTCATGCCCGGACAGGGCTTGAGAAAAGTTCCTTTGTTTACTGTGAGCAGCAGACCATCGCCAGGATGATTTTCGCCAGTGATGTCAACTATTCTTCCAAAATCAATCCTGGAAATAATTCTTTCAGTAAGCGGATATTTTCGTGCTTCTGATGCAATATAAACATTTTCAAAAAACAGTTTCTTATCCAAATTCTATCCCTTTTTCAAACTTTACCCAATCTTTCTCTTCTGCCCAACTAATCACAGCTCTTAGTCCAAAATCTTTAATCTAAAATCTTTCAAGTCTGCGGATAAAGCTTAAAGTTCTTCAATTGTTTCAAATGCTTTATCCAGGAAGTTTCTGATTTCATCGATGCGCTTTAATTCATGGCGCTTAATATGTGTTTTCACTGAAAATCCAGTTCTTTCAAGAGTTGGGTCCACCTCTATGCTGGTTTGAGCAGGAACTTTCGTTTCTGAAAAATATTTCTCAATTTTGGAAAAAACTTCCTCGCGCCTTGGTTGTACAAGTCTTTTCAGATTAATAAGCGCCTCAGCCGTAATATTTTCATCAAGTGCGATTGGAAGAACGCCTCTTCTATCTGACTGTTTCAATAATGCTGCAATCAGCCTTTTCTCTGCAATTGTACCATTCATCGAAATAAGCTTTTCTGCAAAATATTCCCTTGAATCAGAAAGATTGGCAATATCTTTGAGAACAGATGCTAATCCAGGGTTTTCATGAAGTTTCTGCCATATATTTCTGTTTTCCGCAATGAATTTCATCATCTGCGAATTCTGTGGAGACTGGCTGAATCCGGTTGTTTCACAGAAAGTTTTCTGCAGGCCAGGATTAAGTTCCAGAAATGTCAGCGCGGCTTCAGGTAGGCTCCATGTTCGGAACTGGTTAGTATGCCAGTGAATAATGTATGGGTCACCTGAAAAGGTTTTTGTACAACATTCTTTTTGTCCCAGAGTTGAAAGTGCAGCAAGGCGTTTGTGCCCATCTATTATTTTGTTTTCCGATGAAATAATTATCGGATTAATTAAACCGAATTGTCTGACGCTTTCAATAAGTTTTTCATCACAAACAAATGCTTCCAATGGAAAGAGAGGCGTCAGTTCAGAGATTGAAATATTCTCAATTGTCATCTTTTTCTATCCTCTTTTTTTGAAGGAAGATTTCTAATGTATTCAATTCTGTTTTCCAGGCTATTTCTGAAAGGATGATCTTCCGGAACTTCCTCAAGGGTTTGATAAAGCAGTTCACCTGCCTTATTTCTTTTCCCGACTTCCCATTGAAGTTGAGCAAGAACCAATCTCAGGGATTGCAATTGAAGAAGTTCTGTTGAGTTTTCCGGTGGACGGGCTGAAATCATTTTATAGAATGGTAGAAGAACTCCAACTGCTTCATCCAGTTTCCCCTCATCGCGAGATTTTTTAAGATATGTCATCATCTTTTTTCTTTTGGGATCATTGATAAGAGCAAGGTGTGAGGCATTCGAAAGTGGGTTAATATCGTATATTGGAGGCATTCCGGGTTTGTAGAACGAAATTGATTCAACCGGTCCAAGTTTTATGTTTGTACTATTTGGAAGATTTTGTTTCTTCTTTTCAAACCTTTTTCGTAGTCTTGAAACGAAGCTTTCTTTTATTTTTTCATTAGTATTTTCAGGTATGACTTCCTGCTCATTGTCATCTGATTGTTGTTCAGTTATTGTTGCCAATAAATTAAGAGGCGGCTTTTCAGCTATTTTTTCAGGTGGTTTGTTTTCCTGAACAACCGTAGGTTTTGAAATGGGGTTTTCCGGCTGAGGCTGATTTTTTTTGATAACTTTAAGTATAATCGGAATGCATATTAGTACAACAGTAATTCCTGCAAGAATTCCTTTTAAATATGGTTCGAAGGAATTTTTTTCTGTACTACCATCAGAAGGCGCATTTTGTGCAACATTTTTTTTGTCTGTCTGTGGCGCAGAAACAGTTACTCCGCCAGTACCTTTCTTTAAAACCTTGTAAATTTTTATTTCGCGCAGTGCATTTTTCAGATTCTGCGGTCCGAGGTCAACTACTCCGAATTGATTTCGGTTCATTGCCATGAAAGTTGACTCAGAGATGAAGACTTCATTCGGTTCTGCAAATGTCTGAATTCTGGAAGCAATATTTACCGGATCGCCGAACAGGTCGCCGCTTTCGTCGAGACCTACTTCTCCTGTGTTGATGCCGATTCTGAAACGTATGAAGTGATCCGGGTTAAGTACATTGGCGTTTCTGGCTTCCATTTTGCGCTGGATTTCATTTCCGCACATTACTGCCTGAGTTGGTGATACGAAGCTTATCAGAAAGCCGTCACCCAGACTTTTAACTATTATTCCGCCAAATTTATCAACGTACTGCTTTACGAATGCCTGCATTTCATCATGGAAAAGCTTCATTTCCTCAATGGTCTGGGTGGCGCTTTTCCTTGTGTAGCCCTGCATGTCAATAAACATGACTGTAAGGAGTTTATATTCCACGTTTATTCCTTAATAACAACGGTAACCGGGTCACCTTCTTTTGCTTTTCCGTTGTTGACCTGATTTTTCGGAAGATATATTTCTTTTGTGGCGCCTGAATTTTTTGGATCACGTATTACTACGACTGCAACGTCTCCTTCAATTCTGTCGACGTTGCCATTTACCTTTTTTTCTGCCATTCCGCTTCTCCAGGTGGTTTCTACTGGTGTGCAGAGATAAGATCGAATGCCGGAAGTCTTACCGTCTGTCCATAGTCATTTATTATATCATAAAATTTCCAGTCTGTTTCTCCGGTGAATGTAATCATCTTTCCTTCTCTGATAAATGGTGGAAGACTTCCCTTTGCTGTGGTAAGAAGAAAGAGTGGCTGGTTGGTCAGATTTGGATTAAGGTTAAAATCACTCTGCTCGTGACGCATTTCTTCCTGTTCTTCGCGGTCAAGTTCTTTTATCATGAGAACAAAGTCACGTCCATATCTCTGAAATACCTTTGAAATGTGTCCGCGCCATTCAACCGTTACTGGACCGGTGAACCTGGTTTTGAATTCAACATTTGCGAGTTGTGAATATTTCAGGTTTACTGTGGCGTATATCCGGCGTGTTGTGTTGAATCCAGAAGTCTGGGGTGCATTTGTACGATCAAGTTCCATTTGACGAAGTCTTGCAATCTCAAGCTTACGTTCTGCATCGTTTCGATAAGTTGAATTGAGGTTTTCCTTGAATCTGAGTGAACTCTGGTACAATTCAATTGCTTTCTTATATTCTCCGCGTGAAAATTCATAATTTGCTGCAAGATAGTCATTTACAGCAATATCGCTGTCGACTCCGGTAATACTTTTCTGAATATTCGGGTTTCCCGGATTCATCGCATTTGCCTTTGAATAATATTCACGTGCGAGATTCTGTTTCCCCATTTTTTCGTAGACTTTTGCAATTTCAATTGCAACCTTCGGATGCGGCTTGACAGCGTAGTATTTCAAATAATTTCCAACAGCGTCATCGAGAAGATTAACCCTTGCATAATTCTGTGCAAGAAGATAATAGCTTTCAAAAAAATTCTTATCGGCTTTCAGACTTTCTTCAAGGTGCTTTATTGCAGCAAAAAGGTCGCCCTTCATACTGAATGCTTTTCCGTAATAATAATGGAGATTAGCGCTGTCAGGGCGATTCTCAATCATTACGTCGAGCATTTTCAAAGCGCCTGAGTAATCACCATTTTCGAGTTTTGTCTCTATTTTACCTTCATTTCGATCTTTTGCTGATGGCTCAGCCGCAATTTGATTCACTTCCGGATTCGTCGGTTCAAGCATGCTGCCTCTGGATCTATTAATTTCTGTCTGATAGGAATATCCTGAAGGAGTCTGTGGCTGAGTTTCCGAAGGAGCAGAATAATATGCCTCGGGAATTTGCTGACGTTCTTCAACACGCCTTTCAACACGTCTTTCTTCGATTTCTTCCTGTGCATTTTCAATAACTCTTGATTGTTCAATAACCTTCAATCTTTTCAGTTCGACTGAGCATCTTGCGATACCGCGACTTGAAGCGATCATCGTCGGATCAATTGCAACAACAGTCTGATAAAAACGTATAGCTTCCTGAAAATTTCCGCTTAATTCGTAGAGCCTTCCAAGGTTATAGTTGACTCCGGTATGTTGCGGAGATTTTTCATAAGCCCTGAGAAGCAGTTCCAGAGCCTGATTGTATCTTTTCTGATATATATGATTCACTGCGGCTTCAACAAGAACGTTGGTGTTATTGAATTCCTGGGCATTAGCCTTAGAAATGCTGAACGGAGAAAATAGACAGCAGAAAGCAAGAAATGTTGGCAAAATTTTTCCAGACATATTACTGAACATCAGTTTCATTTTTTTTCACCTTTTCTTTGACGAACTATTTTTACCGTGATATTATATCAGAGAACTTAAAATTTCGGAGGAAGCAATGTCTCTTTTCAGGTTCATTTTCTGGGCTTTGGTAATAAGTGCTTTTGCTTTTGGCGGATACGTTTACGGATATCTTTCTGACTGAAAGCGGTGCTGTCATAATCTTCAGACAGCAGATTTCAAGATTGTCAGATTGAACAAAGAAAATTCCGGACAGAATTCCTTATTTCAGGAAGATTCTGTCCGGTGTTTTTTTATATCAACCATTATCAGATGTAATTAAGGCAAGTTCTTTCAGAGTCATATATGACTGTATTCGCTGAAGTTTATCGGGGTCTTTCAAAATCGAGGAAAGTGTCTTCAATGCCCTCAGATCGCCTGCTTTTATCATCAGATCAGCGCAGATTGCCCTGATTTTTACGCTGGTGTCTTTCAGACCTTCGAACAGTGTTTCTGAATGCTGAACTGGTGCCAGTTTTCCAATCAGCATGTATGCTGCGGTTCTGACTCTGGCATCTAAATCTGAGCGCATTTTCAATGCGGTGTTAATTGAATCAGTAACTTTAAGTTTTGCAAGAATCTCAAGGAATGAAGATTTCAGAAGGGGATTTTTTTCTTTCTCAAGTAAAAATACAAGTGCTGGAATTTCATTCTGGGAAGCTGTTTCACCCATTGCTTTAACAATATGAACAAGTGCCCATTGATTTGCTTTTTTGTAGGCTTCAAGAAGGGCAGGGAAGGTTTTTACCGATCTGATGCAGCCGAGTGCCCATGCTGTCCGCTCTGCTACGACTCCTTCAGGGTCAGCCAGCAGGTCTATAAGCTTTTCTGTTACAGATGCTACTTTGAATTTTCCGGCAAGCCATGCACCGCTGGCTCTTTCCCAGCGACTGTCTGAAAATAGAAGACCGTTGAGCTCCGTCATCATTTCATTTATCTGATTATTCTGGAAAAAGATCGAAATTACGTTAGCTTTTACTCTGTTTGAAGGGTCATTCAGATATGGGCGTATTCCAGCTTCAATGCATTCAAATGGAAGATTGCTCATTGCTTCAATGGCGTTAGCTCTTATTCTCGGTTCCTGATGCAGCAGGCTGTGCTGAAAATATCCAATCAATGCTGCTCTGTTAAACCTTCCCAGAGCAAGTATTGCAGTAGCAAAGACGTGGTTATTGCTTTCCTGTTCGAGAAGATTGAGCAGGATATCGAGCGCATTCTGTTCAGGAGCCATTTCCCCGAGTAGCTTTGCGAGATCAAGACGAACTCCAAGATCATTGTCTCTGGAAGCTTTGGCAAGTGTTTCCCATTGCGGATGTTCTTTGAGGTATGTAAAACTTCGGATTATTGTCTGCCTGACTTTTGGTGATGTTTCCCTTACAAACGCTTCGGATAATTTTGTTCCCGCATCGGCTGTGCCGAGATGTCCCAATGAAAGTGCCGTGTAGGCGCGGGTATTCATGTCAGATGAATGAAGAAGTTTTGACAGCTCATTGAAGAGTTTCGTAATTTTCAGAATGCCACAGGTCTGAATTGCTTTCCATTTGACGAATCTGTCATTATCATTCAAAATCGGGGCAATCTCTTCAGAACAGGCTTCGCCGGCAAGATATTGAATTCCTTCCAGTGCCAGGAATCTGAGATTTGGATTCACATCTTTCAACGCAAAAAGAAACTGTTTCAATATCCTTGAACGAACTTCGTCTTGATTTTCCATCGTCCTTACTCCCCTGAATGGCATTCCAAATTAGTATTTTAATTACTTGTTGAGAAATTTTCTGAGTCTGGCCAGATATTCCGGATGTAATTCTTCGACACCGGCAAGTGCTGCTGAAATATAATCCTTTTTAGAAAACCCGTAGACTTGTGTTAAATCCTGAAAGGAGTAGCCCTGAGCAAGCCGCTCAAGAATCAACTCGGAAACAGGTGATTTAATCATATTTTTCCCCTTTCGGTTTCATCATGCAATTCTTTCATACAGGAATCTTTCATCGGCAAAAACAGGAAAAAAATGTATCATTGCAATAACTCAATAGTATGGTAATTTTGCTGTCGTATTTTCTATTTGATCTAACCGTTCTGAGATCTCTCTCTTCGTTCGAGATGACAATAAATAGTTCGCCCGAAGGATGCGTGTTACCTCTTTGAAAGTGTTATTACAGTTCATTTGCGAGAAATTTGCCTGTAAGTGATGCTTTTATGCGGGAAACTTTTTCCGGTGTGCCTGCGGCAACTATGTTTCCTCCGTTTTCGCCGCCTTCGGGGCCAAGGTCGATAACCCAATCTGCCGTCTTGATAACATCCAGATTGTGTTCAACAACAACAACTGTGTTTCCCTTTTCAACAAGGCGGTCAAGGACATTCAGGAGCATTCTTGTATCCTGAAAATGCAAGCCGGTTGTCGGTTCATCGAGAAGATAGAATGTTTTTCCTGTTGCCATTCTTGAAAGCTCAGTAGAAAGTTTTACGCGCTGTGCTTCACCGCCGGATAACGTGTTACTGGGCTGTCCGAGGGTTATGTAGCCGAGGCCAACGTCTACGAGTGTCTGAAGTTTTCGCTTTATCGGACCAAAGGAATCGAAGAATTCAAGAGCTTCTTTTGCTGTCATGGCGAGCACTTCAGCAATGTTCTTCCCTTTGAATTTTACCTTGAGAGTTTCGTCATTGAATCTTGAACCTTTGCAGGCTTCACATGTTACATAAACGTCGGGCAAAAAGTGCATTTCAATCTGAATTTGTCCGGTGCCTTCGCATGTTTCACATCTTCCGCCCTTGACGTTGAACGAAAAACGTCCGAGAAGATAGCCCCTGGCTTTTGCTTCAGGAGTCTGTGCGAATAATTCCCTGATCGGCGAAAACACGCCTGTGTAAGTTGCCGGATTCGAACGCGGTGTTTTGCCTATCGGGTCCTGGTCAATGTTTATGACCTTATCTATGTGATCAGTTCCGGAAATTTTATCGTATTCTCCAACTTCGTGATGTGAATTATTCAAAAGGTTGAACAGAGCCGGGTAAAGTGTGTCGGTTATCAGACTTGATTTTCCGGAGCCCGAGACACCTGTGATTGCAACGAAGAGGCCGAGAGGGACTGCTACATTGAGATTTTTCAGATTATTCTGTCTTGCGCCTTTTATCACGATTTCCTTGCCGTTGCCGGTTCTTCTTTGAGCAGGCACTGGAATTTCTTCTTTGCCTGAAAGGAATCGTCCGGTAAGGCTGGACTGGTTTTCTGAAACTTCCTTCGGTGTGCCCTGAGCTACGAGCAGTCCGCCTTCGCGTCCGGCGCCGGGTCCGAGGTCAAGAATGTGATCTGAGGCGAGCATAATCTCTTTATCGTGTTCAACAACCAGTACAGTATTACCAATTTCTCTCAGTTTGATGAGAGTTTCAATGAGTCTTTTGTTATCACGCGGATGTAGTCCAATACTGGGTTCGTCGAGAACATAAGTTATTCCGACAAGGGCAGAACCGATTTGAGAAGCAAGTCTGATACGTTGCGCTTCTCCACCTGAGAGTGTGTGAGCGGCTCTTGCCAGCGTAAGGTAATCAAGACCGACGTCTTTCAGGAATTTGAGGCGGCTTCTGATTTCTTCGAGTATTTTTTTGCAGATAAAAGCTTCGCGATCTGTCAGAACAACTTTTGCGAAAAAATCAACCAGCATTCCGACTGATTGTTCTGTGAGATCATGAATGCTGAGTCCTTCGATTGTGACCGAAAGCGCAGCAGGAGAGAGACGTTTGCCATGACAGCCGGGGCAGGGTAGTTCCCGCATGAATTTTTCGTAAAATTTTCTGGCGTCTTCAGAAGATGTTTCCCTGAATCTTCTTTCAAGTGTGGGAATAACGCCTTCAAAGGGTTTTTTGAAGACTGCCTGCATTCTTTTGCTTTCGTATTGAACTTCGAGTTCTTCTGTGCCGGTTCCGTAGAAAATCAGTTGTCTGGTTTTTTCTGAAAGGTCTTCAAATGGCGTGTCCAGGGAAAAGTTGTAATATTTTGCAAGTGCAGCAAGCCATTGTCCGAAGATCGTTTCTTCGCCGAAGGTTACCGCGGCAATAGCACCCTGGTTAAGCGATAGTTTGTTATTCGGAACGACTCTGTCTGGATCGACAATGAGCTGATAACCGATTCCAGAGCAGCTTGTACATGCTCCATAAGGGGCGTTGAATGAAAAAAGTCTGGGTTTAATATCTGGAAGGCTGATTTCACATGTTGGGCATCTGAGTTTTTCACTGAAGAAAATTTCAGAGTCGTCAACGATAACTATTGCAAGTCCTTCTGACATTTTGAAGGAAAGCTCAATTGCTTCTGTAAGTCGCGTTGAATCAGATGATTCTGATAGTGAGAGGCGGTCAATCGCAACTTCGACATTGTGCTTTTTCTTCGCTTCCAGCTTTGGAAGATCATCGTCAAGGGTATAAAGAGTTCCGTCAATTCTTACTCTCGAAAAACCTTCTTTCAGGAGTTCCTCGAAAACACGGATGTATTCTCCTTTGCGACCGCTTACGATCGGTGAGAGAATTGTAATTTTTGTTCCTGATTTATTTTTAAGCAGAGTTTCAACAACTTCCTGAACTGTGCAGCCTCGCAGAGGTGAATGGCATTGAGGGCAATGAGGTTTTCCAATTGCAGCAAAAAGCAGTCTGAAATAATCATATAGCTCTGTGACTGTTCCAACGGTTGAGCGAGGGTTTCGGGATGTCGTTTTCTGCTGGATGGCAATCGTTGGTGAAAGACCTTCGATTGATTCGACATCGGGTTTTTCCATCTGCTGAAGGAATTGACGTGCATAAGAAGACAGAGATTCAATGTAGCGGCGCTGTCCCTCGGCGTGAATGGTATCAAAAGCGAGCGAAGACTTCCCCGAACCAGATACGCCGGTTATTACCGTCAGAGTGTTTCTTGGAATTGCCACAGTCAAATCTTTGAGATTATGAACCTTGGCTTTTTGAATTTTTATCATGACGTGATGTTAATCACACTCCATCAGCGCCAGTCATACTGAATTACGCTTGCCTGTGTAGGATTAGTTATTTCGAAATTTGCGAAAGTTACTTTGTAGAAACCAGACACCTTGACGCGTTTCTGATTTCCGCCAGCTTCGCCTTTTTTGTTAAGAACTTCGACTAGTCCATGTTTGACAACGACTTCACCGGTGCGCTTTACATCATTGTATATCATTTTATACAGGCCGGATGCACCTATTGAAACGACTCCAGGGGCTTCCACGTCGAGAAGGTCTCTGCCTTCCATGCTTATTGAAACGGTTATTTCGCCGCGGTTAACAACAACTCTCTCTTTTAGAACGCGATTTTCCTTTTCGTGCAGTTGAGGCTTGAATACAACCATTTCCGATGTGGAACCAAGTTTAACCTGGTTCTGCATGTATAATGCTATGGTTATAAAACCATCTTTTTCTGTTTTGAAGGTATAATCGGTATTGAAAACCATACCTTTTTTCATTGGTTCCCAGTCACCGATTGATCTGCAGAAGGCTGCGCCGCCGAAATCACTGACTTTGTGTTCGTAAAGTTTTGCTCTTGCTGCCTGGTATTCCCTTTCCGCAGTTTTTTTCATCAGTATGAATACGAATACGATAACAAGTGCGATAACAGTCACAACGGAAGCTGCGATGATAACCATCCGCTTTTTGTCTGCTTCTTCTTTCTGAGCAGCAATCTGCTTCTCTCTATCGAGTTGCAGTTTTTTCATGGACTTATGGTCCAATTTCTCCAGTTGATGCCATTGCTTTGCCATGGGTGATATTATACAACAATTTTTTTCATTTTGTCATTTTTTTATTAACTTGTCTTTTTTTTGTTCTTCAAAAATTTGTATCTACCCAATAAACGGTCTTTTCCGAATTATTAAACAGTTACAAAAATTCTCTCAAAAAGTAAAAGCCAAACCATAATGGTTTGGCTTTTGGAAGTGTCTGGAAAAATTTTTATCTGATACTCGTTTGCGTTGACGTATAGGTGGAAGTTGAGTTGTGCTTGTTCAGATATTCCGCATCAGCGTTCCCCGGACCAACAGTAGCATAACTTTTTACTGAAGAAATATCATCTGTTCCGCATCCGGTCATAGCAGCAGGTAACAGAACCAGACATAACAGAACTATTCCGATAGACAGGTATTTCAGCATTTGAAATGACCTCCAGAAAAATTTTCAAATAGTATATACTTTGTTTTCGGCAAAATCTTTGATTTATTTGAGAGCAATTTCTTGATTTTCTTAATAACTTGATAACGATTATAGAAAAAAGACAAGACAATAAAAGAAAAGACAAGATTTTTGTCCGCAGATTACGCAGATTACGCAGATTTCAAGATTCAAGATTTTCAAGATTTAAGATTTTTGAGATTTTTGGGAACTGATCAATGATTCGGGGCGTTGGAGGAGGTGGGCGGATACTTCTTCAGGAAAAAAAAATACAAGCGGCATTAGGTCGCTTGTATTTGCAGTATTAATGTTGAAAAGTGTCTTTGTTATTTTAATTTTGATAGTGCTGATTGATATGCTGCATCAAGTTTTGCAGATGCGTCATCAAGTAATTTAGCGATTTCGGTTTTCATGGTTTTTGCTTTTTCTTCAATCGCGGCTTTAATTTTTGCCTGGTCTTCAGGTGAAAACTTTGATAATTTGCCTTCCCGGGTTTCGTTTTTTGCAAATCTTTCTTCCATTTTCTTTTTGCGTTCTGCGATTATTCCTTTGAACTTTTCATATCTTTCAGTCAGCCGGGTTTTAAATTCGTCAGTATTTATCATGCTTTCCGACCCGGAAGCATTAAGTCCCCGAACACCTTCTCCCAAGCGTTTTCCGGCTTTTCTCTGGGGTCTTTCGCCTCTTTTTTCAATCTTTTCGAGTCTTTCAGAGAATCTGTCAAATCTCTGTCTCATTTTTTCCAGTCTCTTGTCCATTCTGCCGGTGATTTTTGCAATGACTTCATCTGCGCTTTTCGCAGGTTTAATTTTTCCTTTTGAGTTCGCGGAAACATCAGATTTGTTTTCGTCTTTGTCTTCAGCGAAAACCTGAACAGAAGCTAATCCTACAAACAGAATCAGGGCAACAAGAAAAATCTTTTTCATAATCTTCCTCCGGTTTGATAATTTACCATTTTGATTTATTTTACTTCCTGACATTTATTTAATAAGCAACAACCATGCCATGTAAAAGATAAACAAAATCTTTTAACCACGGAATAACACGGAATAACACGGAAAAATATGGAATGATGAGGATTGATACGGATTATTAATTTGAATACCGCAGAATGAAAAAGCGCGGACTGGACGTCCACGCTTTCAGGTCGTGTTAATATGTTAACTGATTGTGCATAATGATTTTTATTCACTTATGAAAATCCGTGTATTTCCGTGTATTCCGTGGTTAAAAATCAGTTTTTCTTTGTTTATTCAGTTAAACCTTTGCACAGAATTTCTTAATAATACAGTCCCTCAGGGGGATCTTCTCTGCGTCTCAGCGCCTCCGCGTGAGACCTCTTTCAGAACGTCTGGTTCTGGACGTAAGCGTTCAAAATTGAACGTTCAGAATTGAGTGTTCTATTTATTATAAGCTCCAAGAGCACGCTTATAACTGTCACGGACGATGGTGAACAGTTCCAGTGCTGTTTTACTCTCTGATTGATTTCCTGAAGACAGTGCAGTTACATACTTTTTATATGCTTTTTCATATTCGTCTTTTAATGAACGCAGGTTCGATGGCATTTCATTGTATGGAATGCGATCAATTGAGCTGTCAATGCGATATATGTCAGCTCCTGAAGATTTATTCCCGTATGAATTACTGTCAGAGCCCTGTGTTGAACCTGCCAGTGTTTTGTAATACTCTGCAAGAGCAGGATTTCTATTGTTCTGCGTGACAGTCTGCTGTTGAGGCGTTGTATTTATTTGAGTGTTTGCCTGTTGAGCGTTGTTTTTATTTTCTTTGTCACCCTTGAAGAAGTTTGCTATTCCTTTGAATACTTTTTCACCAATTATACCACCGACAATACCTCCGATAACCTGACCCACAACAGGAATTGGAATCATTGTTCCAAGCATTGCGCCTATCGTTGATCCGACGCCCTGCCCGGCGATTACTACGGGATCAAGGCTCTTGAAGGCTTCCTTCAGAGATTGTCCTGCGCCGATATTTCCTCCTACCTGGCCACCGGCAATTGATGCGAGTGTCGGAAGCAATGATCCTGCGAGCGCTCCAACAATTGGAATAGGAACAAAAGCCTGTATAAGTGGTGATATTGCATGTCCGGCAGCTGCACCCATTGCAGAACCGGCAACATTTCCGGCAAACTGCCATGAGGCAACAGATTTTACCGCATCTGAGAAACTTGGTTTTTCACCGTTCATTATCTGACTGGCGAGATTTATTGCTATAGATGTTCCGGCAGTGATTGCAACGTTTTTTACGCTGAAAGATTGCTTGATTGAATCACCTGCTTTGCCCAGGCCTTCCCGCAGAGCGATTTTTCCTTTCAGTATGGTTTCTGAAAGTTTTACCTGGCGAAATTGCCTCTGTGTTTCATCAGAGAATCCGGGAGCTGAAGCGCTTGCATCAGAGCCGGTGTTTCCCTGGCTGACAGCCGAATCAATTCTCCCTTCAACAACAGCTTTCTGATAGAGGGCTTCTTTCCAGCGATTGTAGTCATTCAACTTATTCTGATAAGTCGCTTGAAGTCTGCTGTCAGCCGGATTGGCTTTATAAGCCTGCTCGGCATCAAAAAGGGCTTTGTATTTTGTGGCAGCCTGTGAATCGACTGTTGTATACTTAGTGGTTTCAAGAAACTGTCTGTAAACCGTGCTTTTGTCTTCAGGGAATTTCTGAACATAATCGTTGATAAAATCTCTGTAAGTCTGGGGCTTGCTCTTTTCAAACACTTGAAGCACCTTTTCGTAGGGCGCCTGGATGTTATTTTCCTGAAGAAGCTTGTAAAATAAGGTTGCATTTACGCCTTCTGTTGAAAGCTGATCTACACCGGATTTCAATATTCCATCATTTACTCCGTCAACTGCGCCTTGATTTTTCAGAATATACTTGTTGTCAATGATGTTTTTCTGAGTTTTCAGGCGCCACGATCCTGGATTATCCAGGTTATCCTTATTGGATAGAGTCTCAACTGCTTCGGCCCAGCCTTCCGAAAGTGCAAAGCCTTCGTCGGTGATAGAATTTTTGGAATGTGGTCCGGAGTAGGATGTTTTTGGATAATTTGGACGTTCATACAATTGATCCATTATCATGTGTCCGGTTTCGTGCGCAATTACCGAAGCCGCTGCCGAATCATTCATTCCGCCTGTGAAAGCTTCACTGTTCGATGGAACAACAAGCCTGTTTGCGAATGCGTTATCGCGATATGTTATCTGCCCGTTTGGTGCTCTTTCTGCAATTAAAAAACCATTTGGATCGTGATAAATGCTTCCAGAATTTCCAACTTCGAGATAAACAGGCTTTTTGAGGTCGTTAATCAGCCATCTGGTCAGCTCCGGGTCGGAAGTCTTGCTTGTGATCTGCTGCTGAAGCTGATTGATTTTCATATCCCGTGCTTGAACATGCATTGAAAGGACTTTCAGCAAGCCGGGGGAATTTTCGATATAGCTCTTTAACTGCTGATATTTGGGGTCAGTTGAAGGCATTTCCCTTAGAACCGGAACACTGTGATCCATGAAATTAGGCGATTTTACAGAATGAGTTTCGCCCTGGAGTGGAGTTACAATTTTTATCTGCGTTGAAGGTGCTTCCTGAGCAAGAGCCTGGCGTGCAACGACCCTGTTGTTCTGGTCTTTTGCTACATACGCACCTGTATTAAGGTCATAATCCGGCCGCATTGAAGAGACAATATTCCCGCTGGCGTCCCGCTGAACATAGAATACGCCGTCGGAAGTAAGCTCGAAACTTCCCTGATCTGCGTTTAAAAGAGCAGAAAACGCAATGAAAAAGAAGATTATCAGAATTCGAAGTGTTCTTCGTTGTTCAGCAGTCATTTATAAACCTCCAGTATATGCGACCAATTATTCGTAATTATAACAGAGAATTAGAAAAACTCACAAGATTGATAGATATTTTTCCGTTCTTGCATAATTTGTTGTAAAAATGTAAAATATTGCGGGGCTTTAAGTGTAAAACAGGACAATTAGATGAATAAGCACAAAAAACGTGATATACGTGCCTCTGAAAACAAAAGTGAAACTGAAGCTGACAGCAAAGATTTGTCAGAGAACATTTCTCTGGACGCAGAAAAAAAATCTTCTGAATATGATTCTCAAATTGACATAGATATTGAGTCAGAGAGCCAGAAAGGCAAGTATGAGGTTCTTTTCTGGACGGTTCTAGGTATTGCTGGTACAGCACTATTTTTTGTTCTGAGAACTTCTATTGTAAGAATTTTTCCATTGCTGATAATTTTATTTCTCTTCGGATGCCTTCTGATGTGGCTTTACAGAAAATATTTCTATCGTGATCTCGAAGAGGTGCGCTATGACTATTTTTCCCTCAACGATCTTCTCAGCAGCAGGGGAATGAAGACTTATCTGAAGATAATTGATAACGCCTGGTTAAATCTTGTAAAAGCAAGAGATCGCGCTGAGCATGTTCGTTCGGTTCTTGCAGGAATTGATATTGCCTCAGTTGAAAAGGCAATATCAAGACTGAAAGAGCAGCAGAATAAAGAAAATGATGAACAGAAACTTCGTCTTGTGGAAGCTCAGCTTACTGAGGTAGAAGAAAGGCGAAAGATGTATTATGACATGGAAGTATTTCTCAAAAAATTCGAAGCAAATAAAATGTCTTTTCTTAATTCATGCAGAGGTTTAAAAATGAAGATTGAAATGAAAGACCTTGGAACAATAATGAAAAAAGATGCAAAGACAGATGAAATGGATTTGATCGTAAATGAAATAGACAAATTAAATGAAATCTTTGACAAGGTCGATTCCTGATTGAACTATAACATGAGAAAAAGCAGCAGAGGTTTTACACTGATTGAATTGATGATAGTTGTACTTATCATCGGAACGCTGGTATCGCTGATAGGTTACAGTTACAGCAACATCCGTAACAGGATGAGAAAAACTGCTTGCAGACAGAATATGCGTATAATTCACCAGGCGGCAGTTTTGTGTGTTACCGAAAATCAGAAATATGAAAAAGGACTTGATGTTACAAAGTTATTCAACATGCAGTATCTGAAGGATATTCCGCGGTGTCCTTCAGGCGGCAGATATGCCATTCAATATGAAACATCGGACATTCGTGTGACATGTTTTCATACGGAATTTCAAACCGGACACGGCGATGTCCGCGAATCAAGAGATTTATGAAAATGCGGTGACTTGAGCGTCTAGCTGGTAACCAAGCAGAACCTGAGATATAACCACGGAAAACAACGGGGAAACCACCTGGGAAACCACGGAAACCACGGAAAACACGGAAAACACGGACCTTCACCGAATTGGGATGAGTTTGTGTCTATTCGGTGTTTGTGTGAGTAATTGTTTCATTCTTCAACATGAAAATCCATTCTTTTCCGTGTCATTCCGTGTTTTCCGTGGTTAAAAATCAGTTTCCCTGTGAATTATGTTACTTCGTTTTCTCCAGAACCAGCCACTGGTTGCTGAGGTCTGTCATTATCGAAACACATTCGCGATATTGCGGATATCCTGAAATCAGGTCAAGTTCTTTCTTCCAGATCTTATAATCGTCGCTGTAAAGAAGCATTGAACCTTTCTGGGACATGTTGGACGCAAATGAAATAAATGATCCGGTATAGTTGAATTTTCTTTTCCAGTCAACCCATTGGAAGCCATCGGGAAGTTCAAAGAAAATTGTTTTTGAAGTGCTGTAAACTGAAGAAACATCCATCGGAAATGTTCTGCTTGCAAGGCTGGCAGAAGCACCGGAATTATTTACCCAGTAATTTCTGAATGCCATAAGGTCGCCTGAGGGTTTTTGTACAGCATCCCTGATTTTGTAAGTCAATGTGAAGACCACTGGTGCAGCAAAATCGTTCATGTCAGAAAGAACATAGTCTGTAAGAACAGCTTTCGGATTCACTCCCTTGACAGTTTTTTCTGCAAACATGCGCTTTTCAATATCTTTTGCCACGCGCATATATCTCATACCGGGTTCTGATGGACCGCAAAATTTTCTGGTATCTTTGACTTCCATTGTTCCATCATTGAGAATTTTCACGAATACTGTCTGTTCATTTCGATTTTTCTCAAGTCCGCCGTCTGGAAGAATGTCCCATGCAAAGCCCTTTTCATTGAAAATCACAGCTTTGGAGCCCTGCGCCCAGGTTGGAATCTGTCCAAGCGGTAGATAATCGTTGTCGAGCAAAGTATAAACTGGAGTGCTGTCTGTAATAATTTTTACCAGTGCATTTGATGCCTGCCCGAGACATGAGACTTTTTCTTCGATTCCGCCAGATCTCCAGGCAGAGACAAAGCCGAATTCCGCAGGAATTCCAATTCTTCTGAGAGCATGGTAGAAAAGTATGCATCTGGCAAATTGGCTTCCGTAGTTTTTCTTGAGGACTATTTCAGCAGAAGGGCAGTCGTAACCATCGTAGTCAAAGCATGAAATCCCAAGATCGCGGATTTTCCTTTGAATGGCTTCATAAATTGCAGCTGACTTCATTACAAGGCTTGTTTTGGATGCTGCACCAGATGATTCAATAAAGGCATCCAGTAGTTTTTCTGAAGGAGCTGAATTGTTAAGTGATTCCATGAATGTTTTTGAAATAGTCTGCCAGTCATTCTTTTGAGCAACAATGATTCGCGGAAACAATCTTGACGTTGAGATCATGTTCTGTTCAGGAATATAACCTTTAGGATCTGCAAATTCCCACTTTCGAATGATGTTGCTGCCTGAAGCTATTTCAGAATAAGCTGGAGTGTTTGAGGCGGTCCAGTTCAGCTGTAGCACCTGAAGGGGCATTGATGCGGGAGAGTTCACTTCAAAGATGTGAGAAAGAATCGGTTCGCGTTGTCCGAAATAAGCGTTGAGCCTGAAGGGCCTCAGAATAGAACTTCCCCTGGAAAAAAAAGTGTATGAAACATCAATTATACTTCCAAGATCAACCTTTTTCAGAGCAAATTTCAGCATTTTCAACCGGTCATACTCTGGTGTTGCGTGGAAAATATCTTCTTCAGAAAGTGCATCATCAGTTAAGTGATATATCTTTCCGTCGCTGTTGTACGTATGCGCAAAATTGAGTTCAAGTCTTTCGCGGTCTTTAGCGAAATAGACTGATTGATTGGCAAGTTCAAGACCCGGCTCTTTTAATACCTTGTACAATGTGCGGTTTTCGTGCTCTATGGTATCATCCGGATTAAAAATAGTAACATACTTTTGGCAGAGTGTAACAAAGTCTGAGTCAGGGTAATCGTTAGATACGGGTGCTTTTTTGAGAATTTCAGTAAGGAATGGGTCGGTAATGCTTGCAATGTATGAATTCTCATCGCCGCTGCGTATTTTTGAAAACAGAACGTGCGCAACTTTGCTTTTTTCAAATTCAGCTTTATCTCCGTCAGGCTCAATAATAGTAACGCTGGAAGCATTTATTTCAGTGACTTTTCCGGTGTGTTCCTCGCCTTCGTTAAGATAAACGACATCGGCTGCGAGAAACGAGTTCATAGCAAACAGGAAGAGAAAACACAGTGCAAATTGTCTTACAAGTCTGTTAATCATTTTTCTCCTCCGGTTCTGGTGTCTTCGATGTAGATACGTTCTTCAGTGTATCGGGCGATTTTTTCGAGTGCTTCTTTATAGGTATTGTACTCTTTCACTGGAACAACTCTTTCTTTCCAGGAAACTTTTCGTTTTACGGAAATCTTGTTTCCCTGATGCTGAAAGGTTGTTTCAAAGTCAAACCAAGGCTGGGAAATTTTAAGATTTTCCGGAATAAACTTTGGTTTGAAACCATCCGGAAGTGTAATATCGATGTCGTCTGTGCGCAGTGAAGAGGTCATATAAACAATGTCATATTTTCTTTCTGCGAGTGAAACTTCAGCAAATCTCAGCTTGAAAAAAGGAATTTCGAAAAGCAGATATTTGCCGGAGCGCGTTACATACTGATTCAGACTGTATTCTGATCTGACCGAATAAGCAGACGAAAAATCAAGAGGGTCGGAGTGGGTGGCGCTGTGGAGAGTATAATTCGGAGTTAGCGCAGAAACCGCTGCACGAACCTGTTTCTCATATTCTTCAGGTTTGACACCTCTGGCAGATTCACGGCTTGATGCCTCACTTGTGCCGGTGAAACTTGCAGAATAAATGACTCTGACAGTTCCGTCGGGTGAGAGTTCCAGTTTCCGGTCTACCAGCATGGCATTGTCTTCAGGTGGTTGAATGCTGATATGGTCGATTCTTTCGCACAAGTCATTCACAACGCTTACATCGTGGTCGTCGGCTCTGAAATATGGATAACGATAATCGGTTGCCGTTGAATCAAGATAAAATCTTTTTCCTTCGAGGTTTACTTCTGTGATGCAGTGGTTAGAATCGAATATCGGAAGATCTCTGATTGCTTTTCCCGCAGTGTTTGTTTTCAATCCGACGGGATAGGCTTCAACACCGATACATTTAAGCATTGTTGCAAGGAGCATTCCCTTGTCAGTGCAGTCTCCATAGCGATTCTTCAGTGTTTCTTCAGCAGAGTGTCCAACCTGATTGCTTGAAAGATTTCCTTTTATGGAAATATATCTGATTTCTTTCTGGCAGAAAAGATACAAACGTGAAATCTTTTCATGAATGGATGTTGCTCCAGCAGTCAGTTCATCAACTTTTTTCTGAACAGCGTCTGTTATTACAAAACGTTTTTTGAACATTGGCTGCAAGCGTTCGAATTTATACTTCCAGTCTTTTTGTATAGAGTAAGCTACGGTTGTCATGATATCTCTTGAAGGCGGCATGAATGGCTCGGGAATAATCGGAGGGAGGTCTGTTCTGCACCATTCGTAGATAATATAATCTCCCTGTTCCTTTTTTTGCGGCTCGCCTGAGAGATCTCCGAAATTGTAGTATTTGTAGTACAACGGAACCTCTTTTGGTACCCGAACTGTTATTCTTGATTCACATACCGGTTCATTTCCCTGAAAGAAAAATACTCCTTCCCAGAGTTTTTTGTCGAAAGGGTTATATTCTTCTGATTCATACGAATAGTCAATAAGTCCGCCGATGCAGCTGTTGGGAATTGAGAATCCGATTTCCCGATAATTGTCGAAAAACACGCTTCCGCCGCCAGATTTGGAAATTTTAATCTGATCAGTATTCAAATCGGTGATTTTTCCATCGGGTGAATAGCTTCTGGCGTGAATCAATTTGATTTTTTCCCGGTCAGGATCGAACGAGAGCGATATTCCGGCAGCACCCATTGCTTCTTCTTTGGCGATGAAAAGGACGCATCTGTAGCTGAATTTTCTTGTTCCATCTTTGCGGTATTCAGATTCACCATTGTCGAGAACGGTTATTGCGGCAGAGTCCGGATATTTGTTCTGCATATCGATGGCTCTTTTGTACAAGCCAGCCAGATCTGCTCCGTCGGTAGCAAGAGTGCCGATATTTTGCTTTTCTCCGGTAAAGCTGATATCTCTTATTTTTTCAGCTTCGAGAAACAATGTTCCTGAACCAGCCGTGTATGAGACTTTTCCATTTTGAAAAGTCAAACTTGCTGCTTCGGTAATATCACCATCAGTTCTGGTAATAATTTCACCAAAGCACGGGAAAAGAGCTGCTGTGAGAAAAACAAAAAGAAAAAAGTTTTTTTTCAGCGACAACTGTTGCCCTCCATAAAAAGAATTTTGGAATACCTTTATTTCTCAATATCAACGAGCATAATGCTTACTGGGTTTATTTGGAAAACTGGTTCGTTGAGAGCCTGGGTTTTTATGAGCATTGATTCTGCGGCTAGTTCTCTGATTTTCAGGGTTGTTGGGCGGGAGTTTATGAACTTTGTTACCATTAAATTGCAATTGAAGCTCTGTTCACCAAGGTTTGCGATGAGAAGCCTAACAAGACCAGATTTTCTGTCTTCCGCTGCAACCATCCAGAGAGGCTTCAGCTTGCATCCTTCGTTCATTTTCATTGAGTTGATATAATCAGTTTCTCTGGGTCTAAAAAGTTGTACAGATGTTGTTCCGAGAGGTACTGCTGAAAGTGAATCAATAGGAGAATTTGTGCTTAAAGGTTCTACCGAGATGGCCATTCTATTTGTGCATTCTGAAACGAGCGAAAAAAATGCATAAGCGACGGAAAGAGTTTCTGGCGATCTGTTACTGTCCAGTAAATCGTATTTTTTTGGAAAATCCTCTTCTTTTTCAGTTCCGCGGAGGAGAACTGCGTCGTTGACTGAAGTATCCTGAAGAATAGCCCAGCAGGCTGTTAACATTGCTGCACGGAAATGACCGCTCAGTTTTCCGGCATCGCCAATTTCCGGAATGCTCCAGGCGCTGAGAGTGGTTTTCATATCCTGGAGATTTTCAGATTTGAGAATTGATTCTATCATACGGCATTTTTTGAAAAGGTCAATCGGGTGATCAGGAAAACATTGCCAGGAAAAGAAATCCAGCTTTGTATTATTTTTCTTTAAATAGCGCAGAAATTCTCTGATTCGATTATTCAATTTTCTGTCAGATGGATTCTTAACATAAAACCCTGGTCCGCCGAATCCAATGTCGGGAAAAGCTCCCTGCAAGCGCTTCAGAAGTGTGAGAAAGAAGCTTTTGAAATCAGTAAAATATCCGGGCCAGTATTCCTCAGCGTCTGGTTCCCGCCAGATTTCAACACTTTTGAACGGAATTCTGAATCCATTGTATTTTCCTTCGCGGAAGTGTCGAATAACCTCGACGCAGGCTTCAATAAGGTTTTTCCGTTCTGTCATCAGAGATGGAATTGCCAATCTTCCGAATGAATTACCAAGCCAGAAAAGTGGTTCAAATCCGTTGTCAGAAATAAATCTGAAAATTTTGTCACTTTCAGAAAAGTTATATGAATCAGAATCAAGCGGGTCTGAAGATGCTGATGGATACATCTTGTAAATGTCGAAGTTTCCGAAAAGGTTGGCTGTGTGAATTTTCCTTACACCGATACTTGAAAAAAACCTGGCTGTAAATACTGAATCAGTGGCCTCTTCCGGAATAGTTCCGGAATTTATTGTAAGAAGAGGTTTCAGTCTGACAGGGGTTTCTGAAAGCGTTATATTAAGATCTGTTTCATTCAGTTTGTCGATTTTTAATCTTGTTTTTACCGGTTTGCGCGGCTTTCTCGGATGACAGTCATAGGTTTCACAATAGCCGGTTGATAGCGATGCAAATAAGAGAATCACTGCGAAAAGAATTCCCGAAAACTGCAAATTGCAATAACAGGTGCGTATTGTGTCTAGGGACCGGGTGAGGATCATATTTGTCACTGTTTTATCGTGACTGGGGGCTGATGTATAGTCAGACGACCTGCTGTTGTGTCCTTTTGAGCTGGTATTTTTGGATCCACTAAATAAATGGTGAAAAGAAAAAGTAGAAGCGGTTTCCAACCGCTTCGAATAAACGCGGCAAGATTCCGCGTCTACGGGATTGAAAATATGCGTATGTTTTTTTGCTGTACTCATTAACTTTATTGTTCTTATGGCCATGGTTGAAGGGCAACTTTTCTCAGAAGTTTTACTGTATGAAATACCGTTTTTTCAGTTTGTTCATGTCTTGACATTAATGCGCGGCCATCGCCCGGATGAACGCCGTAAAAGCCAAATTGTCCGTGGTTTGCTCCGATCAGAACGATACGGGAAGAATCAGCAGGCATAAGAACCATACTTTCGTTCAGTTTTTTCTGCTTTGCAATAAGATCATTTGTGCCATAAATTGTAAGAGCCGGAATTGAAAGCTTGGAAAGGTCATCGCTGCATGAAGGGTACGCAGCCCAGAGGGCAAGTCCATGGATTTTTCCAGGGTTTTTGCCTGTATATTTTGCAGCCATAGCGCCGCCGAGCGAGTGTCCGCCAATGACCCATCTTCTTATTTCAGGGAATTCGAGCATTATTTGATTTGCTTTATTGATTCCCATTACTGCAAGGTTGGATGGCATTTTCGGAATTACGACCAGAAAGCCCTCTGCAGCGATTGCTCTTGCAGAAACTGAATAAGCGCGTGGATCGACGAGCCCTCCGGGATAGAAGATAAAACCTGTTGGCTGAAGTTTCGATTTTCCAGGGGCTGATTGAGATGGCGGAAATACAAGCCAGTCTTTGCCGTAACCGGGTTCGCCTTTGCAGGGCTGTGCCGGACAGACATTCTCTGCCTCACTCATCGGCTGAGCTGGTTTTATTATCCATGAGCACTGTTTTTTTATGTTTTTAATTTTTTCAATTGCATCAGAAAAACTTTTTCCAATTGAGGAATTGTTTCTCTGTGCTACTTCGAACTTCAGTTTGGCAAGTGCTTCTGCTGTGTCAGAAAAAAGAGGTTTCACATAATCGGCCATTTTCGATGATTCAAGTTTTTCTGAAATGCGATTCAGTTTATCCTGAATTTCCAGAAGATTAACATTTTCGCCCTTTAAAAGATCATTTCTGCATTCCTCGAGATCTTCAGAAATATCTGGAAATGAGTTTCCCGTGAAACCAACTGCCTTAAGTTGAACTTGGCTGGTGAGTAAAAGAATAATCATTACAAAAAATATATAAACAGAATGTTTTTTGATAAAACTGACTTTATTCATGTGCCTGTCCCTTATTGTTTCCTTGATTAAATCTTGTATTAAGCTATCTTTGATATATCGTAACTGATTTTAATATAGCACAATATCCCTGAACATTCAACGTCGCTGAGACTTGCCCGCAAAGGTTCTATTCACGGACTTGACAATTACTAATACATCAAAGATAATTCCGTGTCATTCCGTGGTTGAAAATCAGTTTCTCTTTAATGTGAGTTTGAATAATCTGCGACATTAGAAAAAAAATATGTTACCATATACCGATTACAGGGAATTTTAAAAGAAATTCAGAGGCATCAGTGTCAGAGGTGAAAAGTGACAGTTTCGTCCGAGCTTTTTCAAAATAATCCGGTGTTGCGTGGTTTGGGAATATTTTTTACGGTTGTAATATTTCAGATGCTTTTCAATACAACCTGGCTTTTATTGCTTGAACGTCCGAGAATGCTTATTCTTCTGTTCATAGCCATTCTTGCAGCCATTTCGCAGTTTGCAATTATCTCATCAGAAGCTGTATTGAAAAAACTGAAATGGAATTATCCCGGAGTAATTCTCTGGGCACATCCTTTGTCTATGCTTGTTTTCGCATATTCATTCTTTCTGATTCTTATTGTTGCAGTTCCGAAAGTGTATGGAAGAGCTTTCTGGTCTTCAGCTCTTCAGCTTAACGCAAAATGTGTAACAGCATTTTTTTCAACAGTAATAAGTGCATTTTCAATTTATGTTCTTTTTTCAATAATTGCAGCCACAATAGTTCTTATCAGAAAAATCATTCAGAAAACTCTCAACAATTTTGAAAAAATGACAGCTGAAGATGAAAATTCCAAATCTGTAACGACTCATACTATCAGGCTCAACAGGCTGGCTTTTTATGCCTGTTTTGCTCTTCTATTGTCTGTTGGCGGCTGGGTAATATTTTTCAGACCCGAGACAATTCTGTATATGAAAGCACAGATTCAGCTTTCATCAATGATCCATCCGGAAATCGCCCTGGAAATGTTTCGTCAGATAAAAAAGAAATATCCTCAATATGAATATCTTGACACAATTGAATACAGATGCTCATGGATAATCGACCGCAGAATGAAAAAACACGATGAAGCAATGATTGAATATGAAAAGTTTATAGAAAATTATTCGTCTGGAAATATCTGGAGCGAAGACGTATATATAAATATGATACGTATCAGGCTTGATAAACAGAAAAATTTTGAACGTGCGCTTGTGCTGATCGAAGACTATGAGAAGTATTTTTCAAACGGACACTTTGCGCCGCATGTTGAATTATATAAAGTCAGAGCTCTCAAAGAGCTGAACCGTGAAGACGAGGCGTCTGCCGTTCTGGCTGCTGCAATTGAAAAGTTCAAAAAAACTTCTCTGATTTTGTATGACAACGAAGATGATTTTGTCGCAACTCTCCCATTTCTTTCGGCAGCAAGGCTTTTGTGAGTTTCCATTGTCTCCCGAATATTGGCTGGTGTCATTCTGAAGAATTTCTCCTTTCGGTCGAAATGACATGAGACAAGGTATTGAAAACATTATTTTTTCAATGATACGAATGGTTGCTGGAATAAATATCTTTTTGCACAATACTGAATTCAAGTAAATAAGCGTATCATTGTTGTTTTTACCCGTAGGGGCGCGATTTATCGCGACCGCTTGAACAACAAATCACTGTTTTATTTCGGGCGCAATGAATTGCGCCCCTACAAACGTATTAATATGGGGAGTAACCAAAAGTTATCGTATGACACAACCGAATATGTTGCCCGTTACAACGCATCTTCCGGCGCTGAATAAGAAAATTTCTGAAAGCAGTTCGCTTGTTCTTGTCGCAAGTCCGGGTGCGGGGAAAACAACTGTATTTCCCATTTCAATGCTTGATTCAGCGTGGCTTTCAGGAAAGAAAATTATTATGCTTGAACCGCGCAGACTTGCGGCGAAGGCTGCTGCATGCAGAATGGCAGCGCTTATTGGTAACGATGTTGGGAAGACAGTTGGTTATCAGATTCGTTTTGAAAAGAAATCATGTTCAGCGACAAAACTGGAAATATTAACTGAAGGTCTATTGTTGAGACGCCTTCAGAATGATCCATATCTTGATGATGCTGCATGCGTGATTTTTGATGAATTTCATGAACGGAACCTGCATTCCGAAATTTCGCTTGCTCTGATAAGAGAAATTCAGCAGACCGTAAGACCTGATCTGAAAATAGTTGTGATGTCAGCTACTTTTGATCCGATGCCTGTTTCGAAGTATCTGGGCGGTTCTACTGTCTATGAAATATCATCACCGCAGTATTCAACAGAATTTTTCTGGCAGCCTTCGCCTGTGCTATCAGAGGTACCTCGTGTAGTATGCAGTACAATAATAGAAATACTGCGAACAGACAGAGAAGCAAATGGAATTTTATCTTTTCTGCCGGGTGAAGCTGAAATATTTTCGACCATGTCCCTTTTGAAGACTTTTTCGGAAACACAGAAAATGCTTATTATGCCTCTTTATGGCGCAATGCCTTTCAGAGAGCAGGAAATGGCGATTCTTCCGCAGAATTTGCGTAAAATTGTTCTGGCAACAAATATTGCTGAAACTTCTCTTACAATCGATGGAATAAACAGAGTTGTCGATTCAGGGTTGTGCAGGCAAATGCGTTATGATCAGAATACCGGAATTGAGCGACTTGAATACAGGCGCATCAGTCGGGCAAGCGCAGACCAGCGTGCAGGAAGAGCTTCAAGAACTTCTCCGGGAAAGGTATTCAGACTCTGGTCACAGCCTGAACATAATGAAATGGATGCAGAAACACAACCTGAAATTCTCAGGGCTGATCTTTCCGGAGTATTACTGGAACTGTCGGCATGGGGAAAGCCTGATCCAGAAATGATTGAATGGCTTCAGAAACCTTCTGAAATATCAGTTAAATCGGCTTTGAATTTGCTTCTTATGCTGAAGGCAATAGATCGTAAAGGTAATATAACGGCAAAAGGACGTCAGTTGATTAAATTTCCGCTTTCTCCAAGGCTTGCTGCTGTTGTAATAAATGCGGTTGAATCAGGCATTCCGCTTGCCGGCTGCCGAGTTGCAGCTATTATTTCAGAGAGAGATTTCATTCAGAGAAATCGTGATGTTGTACAAGCAGATATCTGTGACCGTCTTGAAATAGTTGGGAATTCAGAAAAAGACATTTCCAATTCAGTATTTCCAATTGATAAAAAGATACTCGAAAATGTCAGAAAAGTGGCTGATCAACTTTTTCAGATTTACCAATCGTTAAGCGTTTCTGGAAACGATAATCATAATTCTAACTTGCACTTTCACAGTGGCAGGAATTATGATCGGAAATTGATTAAAAAGGCTGTTCTTGCAGGTTTTCCGGACAGAGTTGCAAAAAAAAGGAATAATTCATGGCTTATGACTGGTGGAAGAGGCTTTCGACTGCATAATGACTGTAACATGATAAACAGTGAAATCATTGCAGCGATATCTGCCGATGCAGGAAGCGAAAGAGATGGAATCATCCGTTCAGCGGTCGAAGTTGAAGAAAAGTGGCTGAATGAAATTTTTCCTGAACTCATAAGTGAAAGCAGAAATCTTATCTGGGATGCTGAAAAGAAAACCGTTTCAGCCAGGCAGATCAGGCGGTTCTGCGACCTTGTACTTTCAGAGACAAATATTGCAATTCAACCAGATGATTACTCCGAAATTTCCGAAATTTTAGCAAAAGAATTGTCTAAGGAGATGATTGATTCAATTTTTTCCAACCCGGATGGCAATTCTGAAATAATTACCATGCTTCGACGTATAGAGCTTCTGCGACCGTGTCCGGAATCTAAAAATTTTCCCCAGATCGATATTTCATGGCTTAAGGGGAATTTTCGCGAATTTGCTTATGGCTGCCGTTCTTATTCAGATTTAAAAGAGAAATCGATAAAGAGATTTATTGAAGATTCCCTTGATTTCAGGCATAAAGAACTGCTTGAAAAGCTTGTGCCGGAAAAGATTCAAGTTCCATCAGGAAGCAGAATAAAAATCAATTATCCTCAGAATGATTCACCATATATAGCTGTCAGAATTCAGGAAATATTTGGCTGGAAATCATCTCCGGCGATTCTTAACGGACGTATGCCGCTGGTTTTTCATCTTCTGTCTCCCGCATCAAGGCCAATTCAAATTACGAGAGATCTTTCAAACTTTTTTAAAACCGTTTACCCTGAAATAAGAAAAAGCATGCGAGCAGATTATCCAAAGCACTACTGGCCCGAAGACCCATTTACAGCCCTGCCATGCCGAGGAACAAAAAGACTCAACTCTCATATCTGAGGACCTGTCAATTCCATGATTTTTGACCGGAGATAGCCAAAACCAGACAGCAAAAAGAAACATTGACGGTATAGAAATAATCAGTGCTGTTACAAACATCGCTTTTTGGTATTTGCTCATAGAGTTTTAACACAGTTTTGCAGCATCACCATGAGTATAGCAGAATCCCCTATTGCACTTTTTGAAAAATAGAATTTTTTGATTTTTTTCGCGGAATGTCGGATATTAGTTAAACTTAAAGGAAAGTTTGGAGGACAGAAAATGAAAGTATTGTTCGCTTTTGTTTTAATTGGTGTTTTTTCCCATGCCAGAACATACTTGGACTCTCTGTGAATGATGCATGTTTCCAGTTCCCGTCGTTAGTCTTGTACACTACCAAATTTTCAAGGAGAAGCACTAATGAGTGTTCGGAAATCGCCCTCAGCAAAAGCCGTTTTTTGGGGAAAACACTTCCGAGTCTGACAAATGAGCGAATTATACCGGCGTGGTTCCGCTATCCTGAAAATGGTTTGTTTTCGCTGGTTTTTCAAGGGTAACTAAGGATTTTCCTTTTCCCCATTTCCGGCTATTAATAAGAACTGCCTCTTTAAGAGAGGAAAAGCAAATTTCTATCACATTCACAGGGAGCGTACACATGAATCGTTTGAATGTTCTACTTCTTTTCACCATCATGCTGGTTGGCCAAGCCTCGTTCATCTATGCACAAGACACAGAAAACCTCATTGCAACTTTTACCGGGACTGGAACGGAGGTTGCCAGCAACACGTTTACTTCTACTGGAACGGAGGTTGCCAGCAACACGTTTACTGCTACTGGAACGGAGGTTGCCAGCAACACGTTTACTGCTACTGGAACGGAGGTTGCCAGCAACACGTTTACTGCTACTGGAACGGAGGTTGCCAGCAACACGTTTACTGATACCGAAACAGAGGTTGGCAGCGACACGTTTACTGATACCAAAACGGAGGTTGACACCAGCACGTTTCCTGGCAAGGGAAAAGGCGTCGATGGCACGTTTCCTGGCAAGGGAAAAGGTGTCGATGGCACGTTTCCTGGCAAAGGAAAAGGTGTTGAAGGAAATTGATCTCGTAGATCTTCCTTAAGGCAAGCCCCCCGGAACTTGTTCCAGGGGGTTTGCTATAGGACCTGCTAGGGAATTTAAAAAATAAAGAAAATAATCATTCACCCACTCATCCAACTGTTGGCAATTTATCCACTTGAGTAAAATCCAACCTTCAGATTGCACATCCGATTGCCGAGCCGTTACTCAGCATCCGGTTAGTTCAACAAGGAGGTAACCTGCGACCGAAGGGAGTCAGGTTCACCGACAAGTTGGCGAATCCTCCGTTTAAAAACATGCGACATGGAAAACACTCCTGCCATTGAACACTCTCGCTCTACTTGTTGGAAT
>JADFZL010000027.1 GCA_015232575.1 Candidatus Rifleibacteriota bacterium | reverse complement strand
AACCGACCGCGGGGAGTGAGACGGTCGAACTTGTTCGACCGGCGAGAGGGGGCGCGTGCCCCCTCTAAAAAATTGGAGTAGGTTGTTGCCAGGTTTATATAAGCCGCTGAGTCTAACGATTCAGCGGTTTTCCTTATTTCCGGGAATTTTAAGTTAGTAGAATGGAAACTTATCGGGAGTTTCGGATTGATTCTTTCTTTATTTGTCTGAAAGCTTCAGGAAAAAACTGCTATGTTGCTCATTCCAGAGCTTTGCTTTATCTTCATTAGACAAGCAAATGGCGCTCGAATGGTTATTATGTGATTTATATTGAATCCATTTTTGAGGATAAGCTTGAGAGACGCACAATTCATTCTCGTGGATATTAAGCACCGTGTATACCCAGTAATTGTGTGATTGCTTGTTATTTGCCGATTTCCCATATATGAATTCTGAGTGTACAATTTCAGGTTTTTTGTCATTATTTAAATGAATAACATCTTCTGTGCCGAATCCAATGGTTTTGATTCCGGCAAAAGAATATTTGTCTTTTTTTGAAAGAATAAAAATAACGTCAGTAAGCTCTGAAGCCATTCCACAGCCATAACCTGCGAATACAAGAATGATATCTGGTTTGTTGTCATCGTTCAATTCACCAATCCAGCATTCTACCAGAAGCGGGTTAACACTTTTCAGGGAGCAAGTTTGCTTTACGTCCAAATATTCAAAGATTAAACGTGGTTCTTTTTCCTGTAATATAGTTATTTTGCCATATAATTTTCCCTGGAAGTCAAATGACCAGATTAAATCTGTATTTTCAGAAGAGAAAATTTTACGACCACTTTCCAGATGGACTTTCTGAACATCTGGATAAGGCTCAAAGCCACATGAATAACCAGCATTGTATGAATAAGACATTTCAACAAAATAAAAAAAGAAAAAAAATATTAAATTGATTGTTTTTTTAAGCATTGGGATTATATCCATAAAAAGAATGCATGAACCCTGATTTTACCTTACTTAAAATTAAAGGTGACCGTTTTAAATCTGGCGGTGAGTTGGAAGCTTTATTAAAGAAAAAGCCATGTTGCCTTGTTTTAATCAGTAATGGGTCTTTATCTGAATTTTTATCTTCAAGTATTTTTCTTGAAATCATAAGTGTTTCAATGTAAATTTGACATTCTTTGTAAGTAAGCTTGTCTGCTATATACTCGGAAGAACCCAAATTAATGAAAAGGTCAGACTTTATGCTGGTAAATTGTCCGGGTTTATAAATAACTGTAGAAAGGTCAGAACCAAATTTTTTTGGAAAAAATCGAAATCGGTTTGCAACTACGTAACCAATTGCAATCCTTTCCGAGGAATTACAAGACATTGCTTCTGCAAGTATTACTCTTGCCATCAAACTTTCATTGCTGTTGTAGGTTTCAAGTCTTTTGGAAACTCGGCAAATGATTTTTATTTTTACTGTAGCCAGGTTAGTCCCATTAACATATATTGCAACTTTAGCGAATTCACGATTGTTGAAAGTCGTCGAAAAAACCGGACCCTTCATTTTGCACGGTTTTCGCCATTCAATACAATTGGAAATATCTATGTTTCCTTCGGAAGTTTTATCAAAGGCTTCTGCACGAAAATGAATTTTTTCTCCAAATCCAAAAATACTACCATCTTTCGGTTCGATAATTCGACCTGTTCTAGACATTAACGCAATCTCCAAATATTTTAGAAATCAATATGAATGACTTAGTGACTTGAGTTATTATACTTGAAATTGTTGAACAAGTTCACACTCAATTGTAGATTTTCATTGGTGATTCAATTTCTGGATTAAGCTCTGGGACTTCTTATGCTAAGCCAAAGCATTCGTCGAGGTTCCTTTTACTGGACAAATCTTCTCTGGAATGATTCAAATGGTGCAGGAATGTTATTCATACGCGGGGTGAGCTTATTTCTTATGATTGTGTTGACATTTTTTTGATTTCGTCAATTGGTAATCCGCTGATTTGTGCAATCACTTCCAGATTAAAACCTTTATCCAGCATTCTTTTTACCGTTGCTTTGATACCGAGCTCTTCGCCTTTTTTGATACCGAGTTCTTCGCCTTGTTTAATCAGTGTTTCAGCTATGGTAGCCATAATTTTACCTCCATTGTCAGGAATAGTGATTTCAAGAATCTTTTTTAATTGCTCAATTTCAAGATTCTTTGAAGCACACAGAAAATATTTGAGAAATGCCTCCAGAGACTGTAAACCGGTCACTACTCATAGAATTGCCTTTCGTCATTTACATTCAATTGTATTGATTTTTATTGCGCTTTATAAATAGCATCATCAGAAGAACTGTCTTTCTTTCCCCGATACTATCTTACAAAGAGATTATTTTCAAGATTTTTGTTTGCTGAGTTAATATTCATTTTTAAGGAAGTATTTTGGTAAATTGAATATTGATTTCAGCTCTTTGCAAAAGTTTCCTGTTGTGGTAGCATGGCCTAATGAAAGCACTAACGGATTTTTTGAAAAAAAGTCGTATTAGTCTTAATATATTCGTGGTTAATTGATTTAATTAATCCACGAATTATTGGATGATTAAGGAAAAATCATGAAGAGAGCTGAAATATTATGAAGCGTATTCCTTATGGCATAAGTAATTTCAAAAAATTGGTACAAAATGGCTATTACTATGTTGATAAAACTGAATATATTCGTAAGCTTGAAGAATTAAACGAAGAATATATTGTGTTTCTGCGTCCGCGAAGATTTGGTAAAAGCCTTTTTCTCTCAGCACTTGAACATTATTATGATATAAAGCATGCTGATTCATTTCAGAAACTTTTCGGAAACTTTCATATTGGCAAGAACCCAACACCGCTTCATAATACTTATTACGTTTTATCTCTGTCTTTCTCCGGTATAAATACTGATACACCAGAAAATACACGTAAGAGCTTCTCATCGAATGTTTATAAAGGTATAATGGAATTTTCAATAAAGTACAATGCAAATGTTGAAGTCGAAATGTCTCAGGAAGCTTCTGTAATGATTGACCTGTTTTTTGCTCAAATAAGAAAATATATTACCGGCAAAGTTTATTTATTAATTGATGAATATGACCATTTTGCGAATGAACTTCTTGGCTTTAATACTGAGTTCTATAAAGATTCCGTAAGCAGAAATGGTTTTGTCCGGAAATTTTATGAGATGTTGAAAGAAGCCACCAAAGCAGGTATTCTTGATCGCATTTTCATAACCGGCGTTGCCCCGATAACACTCGACAGCATGACCAGCGGATTTAATATCGCAAAAAACTTTTCTCGTGATATTGATTTTACTGATATGATAGGTTTTTCTGAATCAGAAGTAAGAACTCTTACATCAGAAGCTATTAATTATCCATTCGAGGATAATATTTTAAAACTGCGGTATTATTACAACGGTTATCTTTTTCATCCAGAGTCTGAGACTCGCCTTTTCAACAGCGATATGATTCTCTATTATCTGAGTTATTTTCAACGGAAAGGTAAAGAATTGCCGGACATGTTTGACAGAAATGTTGTCAGTGATTACGGCAAAATTGGTAATCTTTTCAATATCGGTGGCTGCAACAGTGAGAGAATGCAGGTTCTCAATAATATCATTGAAGGAAAAGAACAGCAGACGATTATCACCGATCAGTTCAATCTCGAACTGCCGATGACATTGAATGATTTCAAGACATTGCTTTTCTACATGGGTTTTCTGACAATAAAAAGATACGATTCAACAGGTGATCTGATATTCCTGGATGTCCCGAATTATGTAATGAAGGAATTGTACTTCAATTATTTCCGCTTTAAAATTGAGGAACATTTCTCTTTCAAAATAGATTCCACAAAGATTTCAACAGCAATAATGGAAATTGCCCGCGAGGGCAGCATAAGTAAACTTGTACAACTAGCAGAAGAAGTTCTGCATAGAATGTCTGACCGCGATTTCATAAATTTTTCTGAAAAAGTCGTACAGGCAGTTATGCTGACTTTCCTTTTTGAAACAAAAATTTACTACTCAAAAACCGAATATCCGGTTGAAGATGGTTATATCGATATTGTACTACTGAAAGGCAGCGCCGGAAACCCCAAATTCTATGCCATGATTGAACTTAAATACATTTCAAAAGCCGATTATAGCGAAAAATTGCGCGAAGAAAAACTTGAAGAAGCCAAAAAGCAGATTCTGCAATACACGCAATCAGAAGAACTGCTCGCATATCCAAATATGCGTAAATGGGCAGCAGTTTTCTGCAAAGACAAATGCGTTGCCCTCGAAGAAGTAATCTGATTCCTGGTAATTTCAAGACAATAAAATCAGGATAGAGGCTTGCAACTATTGGATAGAAGAGTATCAGCAGGTTATCAGTTTGATTTCAGTGTTGCCGACCGGAATGATTCTTTTTGTTAATCGTTCTTCCCATGGGCGGGCGCGGGCTTCGGCGCGAAGGTCGAACACAACTGATATTTGGCAGTCTGTTTCAAACCTGTCTTCGACAGAGGCAACGGCTTCACCTTTGGCGTTTATTTCGGAAGTATAAGACTGGAGAAAAGTAGTTTTTCCGCATTGCCTTGGAGCATGAAGTACCCAATACAATTCATTTTCAATATATTTTTCAAGGGAAGCACCTATAAGGCGCTCTTTAGTTGCCAGCATATAGTGCTTTTCAATAGTACATGGTCTGTTGTGTTGAAAAATCGTGACATCAATTTTCCACCCGCCTTTTTATCATATTTTGAATCAGCAATTGCATCAATCTTAACATAACCCTAAGTTTTTTCAAAGCTTGTGCATTCTGGTAAAATTGATTAACGCTTTCAGCAATTATTCACGCTCTTTGCAAAAGTTATTTGCTGTGGTAACATACCATAACAAATAACAACCACAAATGTGTTGCTCTTGAAGAATTAGTCTAATTAAACAACCTATTTTCCTTCTTTCTGAAATTTATTATTTGGAGAAATTAATGAACAGTAATAATCGCTTAAATCGTTTATCTGGAGTATTTCTTATTATTTTTGTGCTTTTGACTTTTATTCCAGCTGATGCCCTTAAATTGCCAAAAATTGATCTTGGCAAGAATAAGACCCTTGAAAACCTTCTTAAAGGGGCTGGAATTGTAATTTTGATCCGTCAGATTGGTGGGCAACTAAATGATTTTATCAATACGTTACTTGTGAACCGTGGAGCTGCAATATCCGATGCAACAAAAGTAGTTCCTATTCTCACTTTAGGACAGGGTGTTGAAGCTGGTGCCTGTCAGATTTCAGGTCCCCCTGAAGAAGTAAATAAAGTACAGGTTGTTCTCGCTCTGGCAGCAACCTTTGATAAAGGACGTAGATTGAACATGCAGGCATTGATTCCTTCTGCTTCGCTTAATCCGGCAAAACTTGATCGTGTTCAAAAAGTCGGCATTTCAGCAATAATTGATTATCATCTCTGATATTTTTATTATTCTCTCATTTTTGCATATGAAAGAATTGTCCATAAATTGGCTTATTATTGTTTAATTGTGCACTTGAAAGCTTATGAATTGTTGAATAGGTAAATTATTGAATTTCAAAATTTAGAATTAATAATCAGGAGGATGATTTGAAAAATCATATAATGTGTGATGGACTTTCGCTTCAACAGGCTGTTGGTGAGGCTGCAAGATGTCATTTGTGTCATGATGCTCCGTGCAGCAAGGCTTGTCCGGCAGGAACTGACCCGGCTACTTTCATTAGAAAACTCAGGTTGAGAAACATTAAAGGAGCCATGCGGACCGTTAAGCAGAACAATTGTCTTGCTGGCGTCTGTGGTGTTGTATGTCCGACAGAGCAACTCTGTCAGAAAGCTTGTGTTGCTGCAATTAACGATCGTCCGATTGATATTGGCGGGGTTCAGAGATTTCTTGTTGAACATGCCTGGGATATTGCTTTTAACCCGATTGAAAGAATGGAAAAAAAATCAGGCAATGTTGCTGTAATCGGCTCCGGACCTGCTGGAATCGCTTGTGCGGTTGAAATTGCAGCATCAGGTTACGATGTAACAATATTTGATTCAATGGAAAAGCCTGGTGGAGTATTGCGCTACGGAGTTCCATCTTTCAGGCTCAGCAGTGAATTCCTTGACCGCGAACTTGAGGTGCTGGATTTTTTAGGAATTAAACTTAATTCTGGGAAAACAATTCCTGAAGGTGGTGCTGAGGAGTTGTTAAAGTCTGGTTTCAATGCGATATTTTTTGCACCCGGTACATGGAAACCTGTTGATCTGGACATCCCTGGAATTTCATTAGATAACGTCACCAATGCACGCGATTTTTTGGCGAAAAACAGAACAGACGAAAGGGATTCTCTCATCAGGTTAGTCAAAGGGAAGAATGTCGCAGTTTACGGTGGTGGCTCTGTTGCTATGGATGTAGCAACATCAGCAAGTAAGCTTGGCGCAAGCAAGGTTTATGTGATATATCGCAGAAGTTTGAAAGAAATGCCGGCATCAAAGCATGATTTTGAGATGGCACTTGCAAGCAATGTCATATTTAAACCAATGTCAATCGTTCAGGAACTAATTGGACAAAACGGAAAACTTGTTGGATTAAAAGGTTGTGAAACCGATTGGAAAAATCCCGATGACAGAACTTCTGATAATCTGGTCAAAGTTGATGGAACCGATTTCCAGCTTAAGATTGATCTATTCGTCTCTGCATTGGGATATAAGCCAGAGCCCCTTTCTGGAAATGTTTGTACAAAGCTTGAATTTGATCAAAAAGGCTTGATAAAGGTGAAGGAAGACGGTGTTTCCACTGCTAATCCCGCTATCTTTGCCGGAGGTGACATTGTCAGAGGTCCGGCGCTTGTTGTTGAGGCTGTAGCTGATGGAAAGAATGCTGGACGTAAAATAATCGAATATCTCAGTGGGAGGGCTAAATAATGTCTGGAAAAGCGGATCTTTCGATAAATATTTGTAGAATAAATTTTCCCAACCCTTTTCTTTTATCTTCTTCACCTGTGTCAAATACTGCTGAAATGGTTGCAAGAGCTTTTGATAAAGGCTGGGGTGGCGTTGCCTATAAAACAATTGCCCATGATCGTACAAAAATAATTCATCCATCGCCTCGCATGGCTGCTTTTAATTATGAAAACAAATCGCTGGTTGGTTTGCAGAATGTTGAACAGACATCTGACAGGCCGATGGCAGATAACTGGGCCGACATAAGATGGTTGAAAAAGAATTATCCCAAAAATGTCCTTATTGCAAGCATAATGGGTTTTTCGATTGAAGAATGGGTTGAACTGGCGAAAATGGGTGAAGCGAATGGCGCTGATATGCTCGAAATGAACTTTTCGTGTCCGCACATGACTGTTGAAGGCTCTGGAATGAAGGTTGGTCAGGCAATGGAGCTGATAGAAAAGTTTACGTCTGCTGTTAGAAACACTGTTAAAATTCCCATAATTGCGAAACTGACTTCGAGTGTTACCGATATTACTGTGCCGGCTCTTTTTGCCCAGAAAGGTGGCGCTGATGCAATAACAGCAATAAATACTGTCAGGGCGCTTACCGAAATTGGGCTGGATGATTTTGTTCCGCGTCCTAATATTCATGGCAAAGGCGCAATGAGCGGAATGTCCGGACCAGCAATCAAGCCTGTCGGATTGAAATGTGTTACAGAACTTGCTCAGTGTAAAGATTTGCATATTCCGCTGATTGGTTGTGGCGGAATTGAGACATGGGTTGATGTTGCTGAATATTTAATGTGCGGGGCAAGTGCGATTCAGGTAACCACCGGAATTATTCACTACGGACAGCGGATTGTCGAAGACATGGCTGAGGGCATATCTTACTGGATGCAGGATAAAAAAATCGAAAAATTGAGTCAGGTCGTCGGCAAGTCTCTTAAAAACACAGTTGCTACAGATGCATTTGACCTTTCGAGACAGGGAATTGCCCATTTTGATCTTGATAAGTGTATTGGCTGTGGGCAATGCCACATAGTCTGTCAGGATGCTGGCGGGCAGGGGCTTGGATGGGATGGTGAAAAACGAAGGCCTGTTCCTGATGATGACCATTGTTTGAGTTGCATGATCTGCGGAATGGTCTGCCCTGTAAAAGATCTGGTATCTTATCAGTACAAACCAGATAAAAAAGAGTTCTTTCCTCCGGCAAACAGTTAAGATTCAGACCTGAATTTTATATCTGATCTCAATTATGGTCAGCAAATTGAGATCAGATATAAAAAACTTGTACTTGGTTCAACAAAGTAACCTTATAATGTTTCGTATAATTTTTGGTTATGATTTTTTTCAAAACTTTTTTCAAAACTTGAGGTATTAATATAAGTTGTCAGAATAATTTTAGTAAATTAGGAGCCTTTTATGAAAGCATTCTTCCTTAAATTTTCTGTTCTTCTGATTATTGCTATAACTTTGTTGCCCACATCTAGTTTTGCCATTGATTTGCATGCCTCGAATTATTTAAGGGAGTTATCCGGGGCTCAGGATGTTAATCAAAAGTGGTTGAAGGAAAACACTAAGTTGATGGAGGAGTTTTTTAACGGTAGATATACTTTTGAATCTAAAGAAAAGGAAAATGTCCTTTATTTTCCAAGTACAAACAGAAATCCAACTGACGTTGGCTATCAGAATTATCAAGTTCCACCTCAGCCATGGTATGCTAAAATTCCTATGAAGAGCGAATTTACTTTCAGATTTGAAAATGGACAGCTTGTAGTAAGACATACTTCTTTATTTGGAGCATACGTTCCCGACCAAATTGGAGAAGTGATCGAATCAAAGGTTACATTGTCCTCTATGAGTAGTTCTGAAAAAGTCACTTTCCTGCCGTCTTCTCGGGAATTGAAATTTAAAATGAAACGTGGGGTCCCGGTTGTTGGTGGATGCAAAATTGAAATCAATGTTAAAAAGTTGGCTAATGGCGATATTATCCTGACTGATTATTACAAAGGCTGGGCATTGTTGCCATCCCCAGCTCCAATAACTGTTATCAAAAACTATATAATAAAGAAAATTAAATAATTTATTTGAATTCCGCTCAGGAAATCGATAAGCACCGTTTTTATGATATCTCGTAAGCTTCTTCTGAAAATTCTGAAGAAGCTTTTTTTGTTATATCTGCTGGTCGCTCTGTCGATTAAAGTGGGCTTTCGCATTTTTTTGAGACTAGTACCGAATAGTGTGCCTCTTGTTGTTATAAAAGAAGAATATGCAAATTCCTTTTGTATTTTTTTAATCTTTTCATTTTAGGCAGTCCAGACTTCGACTGAAAGAGAAGGAATGGAAAAATTATGATGTTTCTGATCATTTTGATTGTGCTGCTCATTGTTTAATGCTTCCGTTGTTTCAGTTGATAGAATGCGTTTAAACTTCGTATGTCGGCATTTGATTTTGAAATGAGCAGTTTTGAAGTTGTCAGGATTAAAGAAAACCAACAGTTGTTTATACGGTGTTTTTTCCCAATGAAATGCAATTGCATTGCCTTCTTCAGAATAAAAAGTTTGTACAGTTTTGCACTCTTTTCCAGATAAATTTCGAAGTATTGCACCGGAATCTGATTTTCTGAATTCAATCAGTGATTTGTATTTTGAATAAACATGTGGAAATCTGTTTTTCAATTCATAATTTATTCCATTTATTCCATCACCAGCATTGTACGAATTGTGATTTCCGAATTTACTTCTCAACATTTCCTGCCCCTGAGCAATCATTGGTATTCCCGGACTTAAAAGTAAAGCGGCAGCACAGAAAAGATTGCGTTTTATGTCCAAAGGAGAAGGATCTGATCCGTTGTGATCTGAAGCCTGACAAAGATGATCTGTGAGAGTGTAATTGTCATGAGATTCAACATAGTTTACTGTTTCTAGTGGCGAATCTGTCCATAAATCTACTGAGCCTTTAAGTACTGTTTCGAGATCTTTTATGGTTGTTGTACCGAGTGCTGCAGATTTTACGGAATTTCTGAAATCATCATTCCAGTTTGTCCAACTTGTACCCTTTAATTTTCCTTTTATTGTACCTCTGAAACTCCATGGCTCAGCTATCAGAATAACGTCAGACTTTAATGCTGTGATCTCTTTTTCAATCTGGTTTAGAGTCTCAAGATCGATAAGTTCAGCCAGATCAAACCTGAAACCATCAATGTGAAATTCCTTAACCCAGTATTTCAGACTGTCGATTATCAGTTTTCGGGTCATTGGAAGTTCAGTCTTAAGATCATTTCCGCAGCCGCTGAAATTCAACAGTTTCATATCATGATCATGACGGTAGAAATACTGTTTGTCTATGCTCATCAATGCGTGTGGAGCACCTGTATGGTTGAACACAACATCCAGAATTACTGCAAGGTTATTCATATGAAGACGATTTATAAGTTCTTTAAATTCGTAATACTGTTTTCCATATGGATTTGTTGCGTAAAATGCTTCCGGGGCAAAGAAAAGCGAAGGCATGTAACCCCAGTGATATGTTCCGGGCGGGTCGTCATCGTATTCGAAAACTGGCATGAGCTCAACCGCATTTACACCAAGATCTTTTGCATGTCCTATTCCCTTGAGAGTACCTTCTGTCTCACAAAGTCCAATATACTTAGATCTGAGTTCCTTTTCTACACCTGATGAAACATGTGAGGTAAGGTCTCTTAGAGAGCATTCCCAGATGATAAGATCATTTCTTTTGGGTATGACAAAATTTTTATCGTTCCAGCCTTTGAATGGGAACGAAATAGAATCAGGTTCAATAAGTACTGAGAGACCGTTATGAAAAACACTTGCCCTGCAGTAAGGATCGGAAAGAATTTTATCGCCAGATTCAGTAGTTGAAACTCTGTAACCATAATATTTTCCCCAGTATTTATCAGGCAAAGATGTTTCCCATAAACCATCTGAATCAACTAATAAATCTTTTTCAACGAGAGTTTTCTGATATTCTGAGTCATCAAAAATTAACAGCGTAACTTTTATTGCACGGGGCGCGAAAATTCTGAAAATAGTTCCGACTGATGTTGAAAAAACGCCAAGTTCCTTATTTGTGATAAATGAGTTTCGAAATATCCCGTCAAGAGAAATGTTTCTGGAAACTGTATGTTCAGAAAGTCCGGTTAATTCGATTGACAGGGGCATCCGGATATTAATATCGCAGCATTTTAATATCCAGGCATCGGTATTTGATGAAATGCCCTCTTTTTTTGATACAGAAAGAACTGTCCCTGAAGGTTTTAGAACAAACGAAATGTTCCCTGGATCAACATCCGGAAAGAATTTGTCAGAAAAGGTTATTAGTATACAGTCTGTTTTTTCAAGAAGTACTTCGTCTATTCCTCCACTCAGATCAACAAAAGTTCCTGATTCATTAATCTGAAATATCCGATTAGAGCCTTTTTCCCACTCACCGTCAATAATGAACTTGTATTGATGAATGCCTTTGTGTATTCCCTTTACCGGAAAAATCCATTTATTTTTTCCGTGTTTCTCCATTTTTCCAATGGAAAAATCTGTTTCATCTGTATTATTTCTGCACCAGTTGTTAAATGTTCCAGCGAGGTTTATTGATTTGGCTTTTTCTGACTTGAATCTTATGTAATGACTGCTTTTTGGCATTTCTTTTCTCTCTTCATGGGATATTCAGCGCGCTTCGGATAACAGATCGGTTGGATTCCCGAAAATTTTAAAGCAATTTTTGCTCTGTGTAAAGCAGAAGGTTCATAATAGAACATTTGTTTGTATTTGACAACATTGTTTAAAACAGTTGTTAAAACAGTTTATTAAGGCAGTAAAATTACTGCTGATTTTGCATATTCATCAAGGGTGCAGGTGCATTTCAATTTCAACTTACATTATTTTCAGGCATTTCTAATGCTTACTCAGGTGATTTCCAGAATATTAGAAATTCTTTTTCAAATGAGTCTTCTGTATCAGCACTCTTGAGACAATCGTCGACAATCAGACAGTTTTAAATATACTCGAGAATAGTCTAAAAGTATAAATCCCTTCGTTTCCCATTCTGAAGCAAGAGTTTAAGATTGGGAGTATATTAAGAGAAACGAAGGGATTTTGCTTATTACAACCGATTTGACAGCAATCAGTTTTGGTTGTTCAATCTTTGCCAGTACCATCAGAGAAATCAGCGGACAGCTTTTATCTTTTATCTTGATTTTTCTGGTACATTTTCCAGATTTGAAGTGCGAAATCTGAACCTTTTTTGTGGGACTCAATGTCTTTATGCCATCCCTCAAGGACATTCTTTAATTCAGCATCGCTTTTGATTGCAAATCTGGTATTTGCAGGCAGGGTGTATGTTTCATAGGCTTTTCCCAGATTGTGAGTGCAGAAACTTACGATTTCAGGTTTATAGCCTTTTTCAAGAAGTTTCCATGCGATGAAAGCCTCTGCCCAGAAGTGGTAGTACCGTGGATCATCACAGGCGTTTCCAATGGGATAAGAAAAAAGATATTCATTTGAATTTTTTGTAAGTTCGTTAATTTCCTGAACGAGAAAGAAATTAGCAGTGCTTCTTATAAGAGGGGCGATTATAGGTAATTGTTCATCACGTGATTCAACTCTTGGAAGTATTGTCTTAGGCAGTGTTCTGTGCTGGGTAGTAAAAACGCCAATCAGTTCAATTGCATCAGCCGGATTTTTACATACAATCATTGCTTCAGACCAGATTGTCCGGTTTTGAAAATTCTTTGCGCCTTTGTATTGAATACTTTGCTGAATGGACAGCAATCTATCGTGCAGCGCGATAATCCTTGCACGTAATTTCGGGTCGCTCAGCAGGCGTTTTTTTGCGTACTCAGCAAATATCGAGGAAGTGAGAGATTCTACTCCCATGAGGCTCAGAGTGTCGTTGATTGCTCGACCGTGTTCGCCGGGAATTTTGCTGAGAGTTTTTATTGCAAGCTGAACTATTTTGGGTGGAGTTCCGGCAGCAAGTTTGGTGAAAGGTTTTTCAAGAAAGCTGCTCTGAGCAATCATTGCATGAATATTTGAAAAAAGTCTGCGTGCTTCGAGGTGTTTGTTCAGATTCGAACCATCATAAATTAGTTCTTTTATCAATTCTTTTCCGACGTGTGAGTGATAAAAAGAATCAATTACAAGATAGCCATTTGCTGCAGCAAGTCTTTTATTAGGTGAAACTTTGAACAGTGCAATAAGAAGGTCGGTAAAATCATAATTAGCCGAATTTGTTTTGTTTATTTCTGCCAGCACAGTTTTTGCTTCTGCAACAAATTTTCTTATTCCGTCGACCTCGCTCATATACTGTCCCTGAACGTTAAACCATCCAGTCTGGAAAACTTCGAAAGATTTTGGAAGTTTTTCAGAAAGGCAATTCTCTGGCATTCTTCCAATTTTAAGCAGGCAGATCTGATCTTTTTCACTTTCAATTTTAAGATCTCGTTTCACCTGATCTTGAGTTTGAGCTGAAACTGGAGATGAACAAAGGAAAAATGCAAACAAAGAAAGCACTGCGATAAATATTCTTTTCTGAAAATTAATTACTTTCATTTAGATTCCTCCGTAGACTTACTATTGCAGTAATCTTGTGCAATTTCTTCATGTAATTTCCCAATAATACACTTATTTCTTCATTTTTCTTGTTGTCGATTAACTCAACTATTGAGTTGTATGATCTTTCCTTTGATAGGTGCATCTGTTCTGTACAGAATTGAATCCGGTTATTGAGATGATATATTTCTAATCTTATCAGATTTTAATTTTTTTCGCCAGACAAAAAAATTGTGACAACAGGCTAAACTTATGCTATTAATATTCTTCGACCTGTTTAATATTAAATAATTTTTCCTTTGCTTTTTTAATAAATTTAAATATTATTCTTTACCTGGGAAGAGTTTTTTAGTTTCTTCTGGAGGAAAAAATGAATTTGAAAAAAGTTGTTCAGATTTTTTTATTTGTTTCCATGGTCATGTTTGCCCGGGAAGCTTTCTGTGACCCCATTAATTATCACAAGCTTTTGCCCGGGATGCCTTTCAGTTATTTCGATCTGCGTGATCTTCATGGTCAGCATTGGGTAAGCACCTATCTAAGAGGCAGACCAATAATTCTCCTGACCGCTCACAGAGATATGCGTTACGAAGTTCTTAAATGGGCAGATGCTCTTAAGAGAGAGTTTTCCGACGCTGGATTAGCGCACGTTCTCTGGGTGGTAAATTTGAGACGTTTTCCATGGAATACTGGAAGAAAAACCATTCACAATCAGTGGTTGACATTTTCCCCGCCAGTGCCGGTTTTGCTTGACTGGCATGGTAATATTGGAAAATCTCTTCGGATTGATTATTCTCTACCAAATATTATTGCCATTGATGCTGATGGACGCTTTGCATTTCATCAGACTTTCCCGTATTCGCCGACAGCACATGCTGGAATATCTTCACAGATCCGCATGCTTGTTCCACCCGGATACACTCCTCAGGCAGCTGCAGCCGCTGGAATTTCAGGTTCTCCGATTCCTCCCGTTCTTCCTTTGATGGCTCCCGGAAGCAAGGGCTTCTCATATTGAGATAATTTAATTAAACCAAGTTTAAACAAACTCATGAATTTGTTTTGTACATAGAAATCTATGACTCTTTTTATATGATTTAGAATTTCAGATGATTGGCAGTGACAACTCTGTTCAGCAGCTGGAAATAAATTTCCGGTCAGCGGGCGGAGTTGAAGTTTTAATAAAGAATAAATATTTAAGGATAGTGTAATGAAAAAAATCTCTCTTTTGGTCGTTGTTTTCTCTCTTCTTTTTATTGTTTCCGGTAGTACAGGTTTTTGCGCTGAACCATATCGAATTTTGATAGCGAATGATGATGGCATTGAATCAGAAGGAATTCTGGCTCTTGCAAAAGCTCTTGAGGATGTTGGAAGCGTGACCGTTGTTGCTCCGATGAAGAACTATTCGGGAATTGGTCATGGTTTAACTATTGATGGTCCTTTAATGCTTGATGAAATTAAACGTGAAGGAAAGTTTTTCGGATATGGAGTTGACGCAACTCCGGCCACTTGTGTAAAGATTGCGATTGATAGAATTGTTAATCCGGCTCCTGATCTTGTTGTAACAGGAATTAATGCTGGTATTAACCTTGGAAAAATACTTTATGTTTCAGGTACTTTCAATGCCGCTCAGGAAGCTGTCATGAATGGAATTCCTGCCGTAGCGTTTTCTCTCGAAAGAGGGAAAAAGTTAGATTTTACTGTAGCTGCAGAATTTGCCCGTGAATTTATTATAAAAATGAAAAAACGCGGTTTTCCGAAGAATGTAACCATTAACGTAAATATTCCAGCCGGTTCGAAAGATGAAATAAAAGGCGTTAAAGTCACCACATTGTCTGACTTTCAGTTCACTGATGTCTGGACCAAGAGGAAAACACCCTGGGGAAAAACTTATTACTGGGGAAAAATTAAATATCCGACAAATGAACCGAAAAAAGGTTCTGATCACTGGGCGCTGAAAGAAAAAATTATCTCTATTACTCCGGTACTTCTTGAGTACAATAACGAACCTGCTATGAAAACTCTTTCAGATTTCAGAATGGATTTTTAATTCTAATCGACTGATAAAATTGTATATGCAGAAGTTGGCGTAAATAAAACCAGATTTTTTAGTAAGAGAACTCGTTTTTTGGTCTTTTTGGACCTGAAAACGAGTTTTTTTAATCTGGATACCTGGTTTTTTATCACATTTTTGGAAATTGTAATATGTGGTCTGTAGTTTTCTGCATCAGTGCCTGGAAAAGGCTCAAGCATGTAGCCCAGTTTTTCCAGCAGCAGGTTATGCATAGTTTTTAATGGTTCGTCAGAAACAACATTCAAATATGCAACTGGAAAAACATCTGGATTCTTCCAGAACATGTCTATTCCACGTATGTATACCTTTGCCGGAATAAACGGCCTCATGAGTTCGCAAATTTTCGGAATCAATTCAACAACATGTTTTTCAGGAAAAACTTCTGAGGGATAACCCAGGTATTTTACAGTAAGATGAAGAGTGTCATTCTTTTCAAATTTATGGCACACTCCCTCAAGTCGTTTCCTGTAAACAGATGCAATTCGCATAGCTTCTTCAGGAAGAAGCAACGCAACAGTATATGGAAGAGGTTTGCACAAGTTCATTTATTCATTGCACTTTTTCCCGATTTGCATCAAAACGAATAGTTCCTCCCCCAAACTTTGAGCGCGGCTATTTGTAACTCTCATTCAAAAGCGAAGAGCACCCCAACTGCGAAAAGTGAGGTGAACACGTTTCTCTCTTATCAACTCGGGCTAAGTACGCAAAATCTTAAATAAAGAGTCAAATTTGCGTGTTAACTTTTGTTTGGGCTGTCATCTCGAACAAATGTGAGAGATCTCATAAATGCAAGATATCTCCCTTCGGTCGAAATGACATTGTTTAATGACCCTTTATTAAGATTTGCTGTACTAAGATTGTTGAAAGCGCTTGTTCAAAGCGGAGAGCACACAGTGCTCGACCGCCTCTCTAAAATGAATCAAGAACGCCGGTTTGGGCGTTGAAATCTTCGATAAGCTGGTCCCACTTCGGGTACTGAAGATAAACTTCATCCCAGAATTCGGTTTCCCAGAGTTCATTGATCTCTTCTACTGTTTTACCCTGCTGTTCAACCCAGGTAAAATATTTGAAATTATGCAGTCTTTTCCTGTCCGGATAAGTAAGCTCCATAAAATTCTGAGTATTTTCAGCAAGCATATATCTTTCGAAATCAATTCTTGCCTGAATTTCAGAGTATTCACCATGAGACTGCCTGAGTTCCATTACTCTGGATTTGTACATGTCAGCCGAATCAGTAAATACAGTGAAAATGACATCGTTTTCGTTCATTTCGAAGAATCTGGCAGCTTTAATTGCGGCCAGAACGTTTCCAATGCTGCTGATTCCTAGAAGATGAAGATTTTGAATCAGTTCTTTGTTTATACCGTATTCTTTGAGAATAGCCTGGCCCTGAGGTTCATTGAATACTCTGAGCATTCTCATGCAGTTTTCGTCGTCAATGGCGGCTACTGCGTCAGTATTTCTTACGTTGTGAATCCAGGGAATGTGCTTGTCGCCAATTCCTTCAATTCTGTGACCACCAAATCCGTTTGCAAGAAGGGTAGGGCATTGCAGTGCTTCTGATGCTACGATTTTGCAGTTCGGAGAGATTTTTTTCAGGTAATCGCCTGCTGCAATTGTACCAGCTGAGCCAGTTGCAGAAATATACGCCGAAAGTCTTGAGGTTGGAGTTTTGACTGAATTGTACAATTCTTCGATTGCAGAAGCAGTTACATGATAGTGCCAGTTTGAGTTGCCAAATTCGGAAAACTGGTTAAAAATAACAATACTGTCGCCTCTTGTTTTAACAAGCTCCCAGCATTTGTCGTAAATTTCTTTTACGTTTGATTCGCAGCCTGGTGTTGCGAATATTTCGCTTGTACCAATTTCTCTAAGCCATTCGAAGCGTTCTTTGCTCATTTCTTCGGGCAGTATTGCTATTGCTGGAGAAGCAAGCAGCGCGCAATCGTATGCTCCGCCACGGCAATAGTTTCCAGTACTTGGCCAGACAGCTTTTTGAGTGGTCGGGTCAAATTCACCAGAAACAAGTCGCGGTACAAGACATCCGAAAGCGGCTCCAACTTTGTGGGCTCCGGTTGGAAAATATTTTCCGACAATTCCGATGATTCTTGCTTTTACACCGGTTACTGAAGATGGAAGCTCAATATGGTTAACATTTCCGAAAAGTCCGGTATTTACATCGTTTTTCCAGGTTATTCTGAAAAGATTCAACGGGTTTATATCCCACATCCCAAGCGGTTTAAGACGATTCTTTATTTTTTCCGGAATGGAATTGGGGTTCTTCATCTGTTTCAGAGTTGGAATAAGAATTCCCTTCTCTTTACATCTTTGAACGGTTTTTGCAATTACTTCTTTTCTTATCTTTAATTCAAATCTTTTTGAGTATTTTGACACTTGCCAGTCCTTTCTGCCTGATTCTTTATTCAGGGATATATATGTGTTCCTGCTTCGCCTTTTACTGCTCTTGCGAGATTTTCAGGATTGGTAATAATAGCATGTTTTCCACCATCTCTGAAGAAATTTATTACAGCTTTACATTTGGGAAGCATTGAACCGGGTTTGAAGTGACCTTCACTAATATATTTTGCCAGCTCTGAAGCTGTAATTTTATCAAGTGCTTTCTGATCAGGTTTTCCAAAATTCAGATATACTTTTTCAACAGCAGTTGAAATTACAAATACATCTGCTCCGATTTTCGAAGCAAGCAGAGCTGAGGCATAGTCTTTGTCGATAACCGCAGCAGCACCAACAAGATTTCCTTTATCATCTCTGATAACCGGAATTCCACCGCCGCCAACAGCAACAACTACAAAATTATTCTTTACCAGATTTTTTATTGCGTCTTCTTCAACAATCTCCAGTGGAAGTGGTGAAGCAACAACTCTGCGCCAGCCTCTGCCAGCATCTTCCATGATATCCCAGCCGTCTTTTGCCTGGCGGTCTCTTGCTTCTTCTTCTTTGTAAAAACTTCCAATTGGTTTTGTCGGCTTTATAAAAGATGGGTCGTTCTTGTCAACCAGAACTTGTGTAACTACTGTTACAACCTGTCTGTCGATGCCGCGTTTTTTGAATTCGTTCATAAGTGCCATTTGAAAATTGTATCCGATTGCACCTTGAGTATCGGCAACGCAAGAATCGAGTGGTACCGGATGAAGCTGTTTGCGGGAAATTTCTGAGCGAAGAAGAATGAATCCAACCTGTGGACCATTTCCATGCGTAACAATTACGTTGTACCCCTGCTGAATCATGTCAGCAATGTGAACCATTGTATTGCATGCCGCCTGATACTGATCAGGAACCGACTGTCGCTTTTCATCCTGGATAAGGGAGTTTCCACCAACTGCAACTACTGCAATTTTTTCATTTTTCATAGTTTTCTTATACCTTTGTCAGATTGTAATTAATCATTAAATTAAATGAGCGAATAAATGCTGGTGAAAGTTTATCGTTTTTCCATTTTTGGAAACAAACGAAGAAACTTCCCGGTAATACTTTTTTCATTCAGACTTTCTCCTTGAAATATAATTTATTTAGTATTTTATTAATAACTCATGTACAACATTCCCACTCTCAAAGCGAGATGGCCCGTGTCCCCATGAGAGCACAAAGTGCTCGAACGCGGGGAGTGAGCCGGTCGAACTTGTTCGATTTTCGCGAGATGGCCCGTGTCCCCATGAGAGCACAAAGTGCTCGAACGCGGGGAGTGAGCCGGTCGAACTTGTTCGACCGGCGAGAGGGGGCGCGTGCCCCCTCTATAAAAAGAGCGGTATTGCGGCATAGAACTCTGTTGCTTTAACGACTTCTTCAAGGGGAACTTGGTCAAGTACAGTATGAGCATGAATCTCATTTCCCGGTCCGAAGCCAATTGCAGGAATATTGGCTTTTCCCATCCAATAGGTTCCGTTTGTTGAGAATACCCACTTGTCAACGACCGGTTCGCTTGAATATACAGCTTTATACGCCTTAACAGAAGCTTTTACAAGAGAATGTCCAGGTTTTAAAACCCATGGCGGGTAGTATTTATTGACTGGAAATTTGAAGCCTGTATAACTCGGAGTATCAAAGAATAATTCTTCGACTACCGCACCTTTCATTGAAGGAAGTGCTTCAATCTCTTTAATTGCTGATTTTTGACTTTCTCCGATAGTTAAGCGGCGATCAATGTAAATTGTACATTCGTCAGGTACTGCATTCAGACTCGGCGTCTTACATTCAATTTTACTTACTGTAATTGAGCCTTTTCCGAGAAATGGATCATTTTTGAAGCTTTCACCCATTTGCTCTATATCGGAAATAATTCCCGCCATTTTGTACACTGCATTCTCACCTCTTTCAGGTGCGGAAGCATGGCATGTACGACCCTTGGTCACAACTTTCATTTCTATCCGGCCGCGCTGGCCTCTGTAAATTCTCATGCATGTCGGTTCGCCGATAATTACATAATCAGGTACAATTTTTTCGGTTTCAACGAGAGAATGCGGCGCAATTCCATCGCATTCTTCCTCCATGTTACCAAAATAGTAACATGTGTATTTATCCAGCAGCTTAAGATTTTTCATAATCTTGAGTGCGTATATCATAGGAGGAGTCGAACCTTTTTCATCGCAGGCACCTAAGCCGTAAAAAATTCCATTCTCTTCTTTGCCCTGAAAAGGATCCCATTTCCACTGAGTTTTGTCTGCGATACCAACTGTGTCGATATGACTGTCGAAAAGCACCTTGATTGGTCCGTTTCCGATTCTTCCAACGGAGTTTCCCATTTTATCTGTGAAAACTTCATCGAAGCCCAGCATCAGCATTTCTTCATTGACTCTTTGTACAACATCACCTATTTGTGAATCATAAGATGGTATTGCAATGATTTCCTTGAGAAACTTAATAATATCATTCCTATATTTCTCAACCTCGGATTTTATCTTTACAGCAATTTCTGCTTCCATTTCTTCCTTATCCTTTTTCTTATACAGAAAATCGTAATAAAGGGCTTTTACAGTCTATCCCAGAGTGCCTGTGCAAGTTCTCTTGATTTTGCATGGATTGCGACTTCTTCGTCTTCAGAAATCAGGCTGAACTTGCCATTTTCATAAATGGTTTTTCCCTGACAGATGACCTCGCGGGTTGTTGCTGATGAAAGTCCGAATAGAACGTGTCCGAGAGTGTTGGAAGCGGAGATCGGGGTGGGGGGATAATAATTCCAGAGAACCATGTCACTTCCGGCGCCTTCTTCAAGAACGCCAAGAGGAATTTTAAAGAGCCGATGTGCCAGAGCAGGGTTGTTCCTGGAAAACATTTTCCATACTTCTGCATAAATTTTCCGTGGATCTTTTGAATTATGCTTATGAAGAATATTCGCAGTTGTCAGATCAGCGAGCGGAGAGGCTGAGAAGCCGTCTGTCCCAAGGGCTACCGGAATTTTTTCGCTCATCATGTGCTCGACGTTCGCACAGCCGACAGCATTATTCATGTTTGAGCGCGGATTATGAACAACATTTGTTTTTGTAAGTGCAAGAGTCTGGAAATCTATCTGATCAACATGTACACAATGAGCAAAAATAGAATCATGACCTGTTAATCCAAATCTGTGAAGTCTGTCAATAACCGATCTGTAGCCTCTTCTGCGCGCATCTTCAAGATCAGAGCGGTCTTCGGCAGCGTGAATATGTACACCGCACTTAAGCGATTTTATCAGTTCAGAAACTCTTGACAGAGTCGGATCTTCAAGGGTAAAGCTTGCGTGAAGCCCGAAAATTCCAGCAATGTCCTTCTCGTTTTCCAGTTTCAGCCCTCTGATGAAATTAGCATTTTCTTCTATTCCGGCATCTCTTCTTGAAGCGCCGTCCCTATCAGAAACTTCATAACATAGGCAGCCGCGGAGACCAAATTTTCTGAAAGATTTCTTGAGAATTTCTAATGAACCGCCCAGAGCATGTGGACTTGAATGATGGTCTATTAAGGTTGTAACACCGTTTCTTACGGCATCCATAAGTGGAATCAGCGCAGAATATTCTACGTCTTCAGGTTTCAGAGACCTGTCAAGGTGCCACCATAGGCGCTCAAGAATTTGGGGAAAATTTTCTGCAGGCTGCGTTTTCAGAGCTATTCCACGAGCGAAAGTCGAATAAAGGTGCATGTGAGCGTTAATAATTCCGGGAGTCAGAAGGCGCCCGAAAGCACTTCTGAATTTTGCTGATGGAAATCTTTTCTTAATTTCCTCAGTTGTTCCAACTCCGTAAATCTTATCGTCTTTATATGCTACTGCGCCATCTTCGATAATAGTGTGATTTTCACCAAAAGTAGATATTAATGCATGTCCAAGGATTTTCATCATTCGCTCTCCAAAAAATACATTGATTGATTTATAAAATGCGTTTTGGAATTTACCACAAAAAATTTATCAATTTCAAGAGTTCAATAAAATAAGTTAAAAAAATAAAAAAAATATCATCAATAAATAATTTCAATTGGTCGATTAATCTAGGGACTATTTACTTCGAGGAGTTGAAGTATGGAAACAAGAAAAAAATCATTTTTTTACGGAACACTTGCGGCACTATTTATTACTGCGATTTCACTTAATCTGACGAACCTTGAGGCTATCTCTCAAAAGTTTAACTTTGCCACTCTAAACCCGGAAGTCAGAATGTGTGTCGATTTGGGTATCACCACCATGCAGGAGGTCAGGAAAGGCAATCTTGATTCTCCAGTTGATAGTTTCAGCTATGGAATGCTGCTGAAACGAACGCTTCAAATGCTTGGGACTTCAGCCGGAACAAATTTGAATGAATTTGCAAAATCCAAAATTTTTCCTGGCTATTATTCCCGCAATCTTCTTGCAAGAAGTGAGAGCGTGGAAATTCTTTCCAGGGCTGTAAATTATCTTGCTCAAAGTCACAAGATTAATGTTAATCCATCTCAGATAAATGGATTTTCCGATTTCAGACCATCAAAATCAAATCATAAGGCTTTTTCATGGTTGGTGGAGAACTCAGTAGTTCGTGGCTATAATGATGGACGTCTTGGTGCTGGAAGAAAGTTGACACGGCGTGAAGCTTATTGTCTCGTATATCGTCTTTACGAACAGGCTGCGCGTGAAATGACAAAGAAATACCAGGGAATGGAAATTGTATTCGTTGATATTCCTGTAGACCATGAATTTATGAACACTATCAGAAGTGTATCTAAAGCAGGTGGATTAAAATATCTCTCAATTGGTGCCAGCTTTGATGGAAACAGGGCAATGATGAAAAAGAATTTCTCTGATATGTTGAGAGGAATTTCTGAAAAAACACTTGGTAACAAAGTCGATGTAACCTTTGATGGAAAAGCTTATCTGACAAGAATTGAACTTGCTATGGTTGCCGAAAAACTTTTGCCTGAAAAGTCTTCGTATGTTGTTAATCAGTCTCTTTCAAATCATTCAACATATACTGATGTTGTACATAATTCAACCGAAGGTAAAGCATTAAAGAAGCTTGAAGCAAACGGAATTGTTCTTGGATATGCCGATGGCAATCTTCGCGGGAACGAAAGAGTTTCCTGGTTTGAAACATTTGGTGTGGTTGCTTCAGTATTAAAACTTCACGGAATTGTTGAAAGACCCGGACAGGATATTCTTCCGGCTGAAAAAGCTGATTTCGAAAAGTTTGCCAAAGTTCTGAAAACCAAAAGAGCAAAAGTTCGTGCAATTCTTCGCAGAAGCTGATTTAATATATTCTTTCAGTTTCTATTTGCTTATCAGTTAGGTGCTCATAGGAACTTCAATTGAAAAAAAAAGCCTGCCGTGAGGCAGGCTTACCAGTTGGAGTTGAATTAAACTCCAACCTGGCTCGTAAAGGCCCTGGTTAAAAATTTACCGGAATCTCTCAATACCGGACAGCAGAAGATTTGAGATAGTCTGGAACCAGCTTCTTCTGCTTCACTACTGTGAATGCTCTCAAACAGGCGAACGCCAGTTACTACTCCCCCACGATCAAAGTAAGCTTTGATCGTCCACATGCAACTTTTCGAAGTGATCAAACATTCTGAAACCGGACTAATTTCGATGTGGACAAGTTCAGAAAAATGGTATGATACTTTTTTCCACCCAAAAAAACATGTTTCACTATAACTAATTTTTGACTTGAGCTGGTCTATTATTACTTTTTTTTGATAAGTCATAATCATTACACCAAAGATCAGAATAGACAAAGCGATCAAAAATGAGAAAAGTCTGAGTGTCCATGACCCCCCGAAATACGAATCCTCAACGAGGATCCTCCAGAATAATACAGTCCCAAGAACAGAGACCATTTTACCAAAAATACTACAGGTTTTTGAAGTTGAAAAACTAAGATCAACAGGACAATTATCCTCAATGGACATGCCCTTTAGAACACTAAGAAAACTCATACTCAATCCTCCAAGGAGTTCTCTCGATTTTTTTGGTTGTCCAGAAAAAATCTGTGGGTAGATATTATCAGATGAAATGTAAAGAGTCAATAACAAAAATTTACAAAAGTGGCGTACATTCTTAAAATGCGATCATTAGATGTGTTGCACCATAAAAATATTTTGAGTACTCGTATTCTTCCTTTGTCCATGTAAGTTTCTGAATAATTTTAGAATAAATCAGTAATGCTCATTCTTTCAACCAGGCATGATAAAAGTATTTCTTCATCAGAATATACTTTGATTCCATTTCCGGATAGTAAAAAACTTGTAATACCCATTCCCTTTATAAGGGTACCACTGAAATCTCCAGAGTAAACATTATTCTTTCCGCATGATGGACTTTTTTCTTTCATGATAGCTGTTTTAATGTTAAAAATATCTGCAATTTTTAGTGCTTCATTTCCACCCCTAAGAAAGTTTTCAGTAACATCCATGCCATTCTTTGACAGAATCTTTCCCTTTCCGGAAATTATTTCTTCAGAATTAGACAATAACTCTGATGGTTCTCTTGGAGTACTCAAGCCGCCAAGTTGCTCAGGACAGACTGGAATAAATATGAAACCGTATTTCTCAGCTTCACGCATAATTGGAATAAAGAAATCGGAAGCTTTTTCGTTGAATTTACCTTTATAGGAACTGGATATTCCAATCAGACAGGAACTTATCAATATAAGTTTTTTTGATTTCATAAGTTTAGGTAACCTTTTAAATAAAGAAATAAAACTATTCAGATACAAAAAAATCCGGCCTGAGCCGGATCTTTCTGTATCTGTCAGTTATTTTTGTGGGAAATTAGTCATCACATGAATAAGTGAAGGACCCATAATCAGAACAAAAATACTGGGAAAAATAAAGAATACAAGTGGAATAAGAAGCTTGACCGGAAGCTGATTCACTTTCTCTTCCGCGAGAATCATTCTCTGGTATCTCATCTGCTCTGCCTGTGCTCTGAGTGTTGGCCCTATTTCAGCGCCAAGTCTCTGTGCTTGAATAAGTGATGAAACAAATGAGAAAAACGACATGATTTGAACGCGGTCTGCCATTTCAGACAACGACTCTTCAAGAGTCTTCCCCAGTTTTATATCATTCAAAAACGTTTGGAATTCAACAACAACATCTGTTGGTCTTGACTTTTCAACGATTTTCTGTATTCCACCAACTAGATCAAGACCTGCTTCAATCGCAAGTGAAAGAAGGTCAATTGTGTATGGAAGTTCGAATTCAATATTTCGTTGTCTTGCTCTGATGCGTTGAGTCAAATAAACTCTAGGCAGGTGAAAGCCAATTGGAATAAGAACTATCAGAAGTGCCCAACCTAATAACCCGTATTTGAAAGGGTTAAAGAAGATAATTACAAGACACACGAAAGCGAGTGAAGAAATTTCCTTGAGTGCAATAAATTCGTCGGGGGTGAAACCGCCCGGGTTTCCGGCGAGTGTCATGATGTATGAAATGTCTTCACGGTATCTTTTCAGGAAACCTAGATTGAGATTTTGATTCAGTTTTACCAGCGCCTGAAGAAGAGGTTTAATAATAACCCACTGCCATTCATCTCTTCGAAGGGCTGCTTCATTCAATTTTGCCATTTTATCTTCGGTTTCAGGCAATATTGTTGTTGTCATACGATTAATGAAGAAAAGACCGAGACCAGCTGCTGCAAATGACATCAGAAGAACAAGAAAGCCAAATTTATTGTTCAGCATTGGCTGAATATAACTTGGATGCCATAGAAACATCATCAATGACATTGCGATTGGTATTACACCAACCATGAAACCGGATATTCTGGCATGTGCAGTTCCAGCCATGATTTTTCCGAGAATCTTCTTTCTTTCAGCAACTGTTGCAACGATCTGCTTGTACAAATCTTCAAGATTACCACCTGTTTCCTGCTGGAAAATAGTGGCATTGACTGCGAGCTGCAAGTCCTGATTTTTTACTCTCTTTGCAAGGTTGACAAGTGCTTCAACCATTGGTACTCCGAGTCTTCTTTCCTGTACAAGAATTCTGAATTCATTGCAAATTGGGGGAGGAGTTGAAATTGCAACAAGTTCAAAAGCCTGATCAAGATTTCTTCCGGCTTTTAAACTTGAATTGATCATCAGCAGTGCCTCAATCAACTCATCGTCAAGAGTCTTGTTTGTAAGACTTTTAAGGTACTTCTTGCCACCCAGTCCTGACGGATCCTGCTCTTTTCGCTTTTTCCCGCTGACAATCTCTATCTGCTCTTCTACGACCAGATAAATGCCAATAAAAATCGCGAGAAATGCGATGATCTTAAAAATGAACATAACAAAATTCAAATCCATTTCACATCCTCCTTCTCAATTCTTATCATTTTTCTGAGCAAACATCTTTTCCAATGCCTGATCATTAGTTCCCGGGATTGATTTCATAAAACTTGGTATGTAGCCAGTCGGGACGATCTCGCCGTAAACTCTTCCCTCTTCATTGATCCATTTCTTTTCGAAACGGAATATCGGTGTTACCAGGATGTTCAGTTCCTCAATTCCTGTAATCTCTGCAACTTCCAGAACTCTTCGGCAGCCATCAGACAATCTAGCTGTCTGAATAACAATGTTTACAGAAGAAGCAATCTGTTCTCTGATTGCCCTTAATGGAAGATCAACTCCGGCCATTAGAACCATTGTTTCCATTCTTGCAAGTGCATCACGGGTGGAATTTGCATGAAGAGTTGTTAAGGAACCATCGTGACCAGTGTTCATGGCTTGAAGCATGTCAAGAGCTTCGTCACCACGACATTCTCCGACTATAATTCTGTCTGGTCTCATTCTGAGGGCATTTCTTACCAGATCTCTGATTGTAACCTGATTTTTTGCTTCAGTTCCCTGTTGCCGTGCTTCGAGTCTGCCGAGATTTTCCAGATTAAGCTTTAATTCTGCAGAGTCTTCAATGGAAATGACTCTTTCCGTCGGGGAAATGAATGAGGAAAGTACATTCAGAAGAGTTGTCTTTCCTGAGCTGGCCCCGCCTGAAACCACTATATTTTTTCTAAGTCTTACGCAAAGCTTTAGAAATTCACCTACAGGTGCAGTTAAAGTCCCAAATCTTGCAACAAGATCTTCGAGAGTGATCGGAATACGGGCGAACTTTCTTATTGTGATCATTGGCCCTGTCAATGAAAGTGGCGGAATTATAGCGTGCGCTCTTGACCCGTCTGTTAGTCTGGCATCAACGTATGGCGTTCGCTCATTTACTGTTCTTCCAACAGGCATAAGAATTCTGTCAATTACCGCTTTAACGTGATCGGCGTTATTAAATGCCTTGGGAGTAAGTGTAAGTTTCCCGCGCTTTTCTACGAAAATTCTGTTGGGCCCGTTAACCATTATTTCATCAACTTCCGGATCCCTGATAAATTCTTCAAGTGGTCCAAGACCAAGAATTTCATCTATAAGATATTTTCTTGTCTCAGATTTTACATCATACCCTTCAATTACTGGTGGGGCAAATTTGGCAAAAACATTCTCCATCGATTTTTCGACGTTTCTCTTTAAATCAACGTCTGAAATACCAAATTTCTTCTCCAGGCTTCCAACTACCTCATTGCGAACCATCTTCTGGTAGTCCCATAAAGTTTGCTGAACTTTAGAAACCATTCGGTTATCCATAGGAACATCAGTTTTCTTTACCGGCTTTTCGAGTTTATGAATAGTCTCGACAAAATCTGATACGCTTTTGTCAACCGGGTCATTGGCATCAGTTACAGAAAAAGAATTTCCAATTGGAACAACACATTCTTTTTTGAAAAAACCCAGTTCACCCTTGTCGGTGTCAATATCTACAAGATTTCTTATGAAATACAGGTTATCCGTTCCTTCTGTCATGCGCTTCCACTCCCACTCAAATCTTGAGGCGAATGACGGGGAAGGCGACTGATTCGTGTAAATATAAAAAACCAGATCAGCATTTTTCAACATGAAAAGTTGAAATGCTGAAAACGAAAGGGGGACGTCCATTACAATGAACATGTTCGATTTATTGACAACGTTAATCAAGCGTTCCATGGGCGGGATGGAATCTGTGTCAACAAAGTTGAAGTGAGGAAGAAGAGTCTCTTTACTTCGAATACCTGTGAAAGGCAAAACGTAAAGACCATCAATTTCGGTGAAGTATTGCTGCAAATCCTGCTCTCTGAAACCAGCCCAATTGGAAACCATATAGTCAATGTAACTGTTTTTCAGTCTGTCTTTCAGATTGAGCGATTCGACAACGAAAGATGGAGAAAGGCGATTATATTCGAAATATATTCCCTTTTTTCCGGTCTGCTTTTGAAATTTCTTAGCAAATTTGTAAGCAATGGTACTCTTACCAACACCACCCTGGAAACTTGTAAATACAAAAACAGAAACTTTTTCAGGTGCTGATTGCATTATTTTCCTCTGAAATTCTTTTTGAAAATGTAAGTCTTTTTTTTAAAATTATTGTATATTACTATAACATGTTGGAAAAAAAAACAAGATATTTTATTGTGCAGTTTTTTACATTATTATAAAATCGCGCATACCCTCTTAGAAAGGCAATTATGAGCAGAGCAATTTTTGTTGAAAATTTGAAAAAAGCCTACGGTGAAAAACTTGCGGTAAATAATATTTCCTTCGAAGTTAATGAGGGAGAAATATTCGGCTTCCTCGGACCAAACGGGGCTGGAAAAACCACCACCATAAGAATGATGATTGGAAATCTTGTACCAAATTCAGGAAATATAGAATTGCTTGGAAAATCAATGCCAGGACAGCGTGAAGAAATAAAGGAATTTATGGGTGTTGTCCCTGACAATCAGAATTTATATGATAGATTGACCGTCAGGCAGAACCTCGCTTTTTTTGCTCAGCTGCATGAAAGTCCGCCTGAAAGAATAGATGAACTTATAAAGCTTCTCGATCTGGAGGCCCATAAAGACGTTCAGACTCAAAACCTCAGCAGAGGACTCAGGCAGCGAACTCTGATTGCCCGTGCCCTCATTCATCGTCCAAAAATATTTTTCCTTGATGAACCAACCTCTGCTCTTGATCCGCAGTCTGCACTCTCTATCAGAAATTTAATTTCATCTTTGAAAAAGGAAGGCACAACGGTTTTTATAACCACTCATTACATGGAGGAAGCTGATATTCTTTGTGATCGAATTGCTGTAATGCACAATGGAAAAATAGTTGCAACCGATACTCCTGAAACTTTAAAACTTCAGCATGGCCGAAGAACCGTAAAAATTACCTGGCAGACAAATGAATCAAAAGTAAATGAAGAAACCGAGCTGCTATTTTCAGATAAGGATACTCCGACAAAAATTGCACAATTAATGGGCGAAAAAAATATTATGAAAATACATTCTCAGGAGGCAACTCTCGAAAAAGTCTTTCTTAACCTGACCGGAGATTCTTTGAAAAAAGAAGACAGTGGGATAGAGTGATACAAAAATATGAAGATGAATAAAGTATTTGCTCTCTTTAAAAAAGACTTTCTTGATGGTTTGAAAAATTATCAGATCATTATCATTGTTGCAACTCCGATTCTTCTTTCTGTGCTGTTTTCTACACTGTATAAAGACAGTAAGAATAAAACAATGATCCCTAGAATAGGTCTGGTTGGAGCTTTTCAGCATCCATTGTTTAACCGGCTTGCGTCAGAAAGTTATGGCGTTAAAGTTCGATTTTGCCAGGATCTGGATGAACTTGAAAAGCGCATAATAGAAGGCGAAATTGGATTTGGAGTAATCCTTCCTCATTCAATTGATTTTCAGGTAAAAAATGGTAATCAGAGTGAAATAAAAATAATTTACCCTGATGGAGTTTCAGAATTTACTGTCGAAAGAATCTATTCAACTTTTGAAAAGGAAATTCGCAGATATTATAATATTCCTGAACCTCCCATGCCAATAAAAATCACAATGCAGCCTGTTGGCGGTGATAAAAAAGAGGACAGAGCTTTCAGCAATGACCTTTTTCCGATGCTTGTACTGATGGCAATGGGCATGGTAGGCTTTATTGGAATGCCCATCTCGTATGTCGAGGAAAAGGAGAAAAAAACTCTCGATGCAATTTTCCTCACCCCGACAACCAGTAATGAGATTATTCTGGGAAAGAATCTTTTCGGCTTTTTTCTGATATTACTGACAGTTGCGGCAATGATACTTCTGTCACATAAATTTCAGGGAAATCAGTACTACTTCTGGCTATTCGTTGTACTAGGGGCATTTTTCTGTCTGCTGTGCGGTCTTATAATTGCGAATATTGCCAAAAATCAGGCTTCTGTAAATGCATTTGGTACAACACTGTTTATGATCTTTCAGCTTGTTCCAAATTTGAGCCAGTCAAGCGAGTTAATGCGCAGTATTTCTCCGATTGTTCCTTCAACGCATATTGGCCGGGGACTGAAAAAATCGCTGTTCCTTGATCTTGCAAAAGTTGACATTTCACAAGACCTTGTATGGACAATCTTTTTCGTTCTTCTGGCTTACCTGATTCTTTTTATTATGGTGAAAAGACAAACTCACTGAATATTACACAGAACGAGATACAATATTCAAAATGTTTTCTTGAAGCCTCCGAAGCTGTCATTTCGACCGTAAGAGAGAAATCTGCCGTTTACACGATCTCTCGCATTGGTTCGAGATGACAACTTATCCTTAAGTAACGCTTTGCCTGCTTAAGGTTTTCGGTTCTTTGCTGTTTTCTTTTTCTGTCCGGTATTCTTTTTGCTGTTTTTGGAATTTTTATTTTTAGCGAGATTGCTGAGGGCATTTGTACTGCTTGAATTATCAACATTATCAAGGATCAGTGATTCTCTAAGTAAGTTTGTGCCTGATGCTGCCAGTTTCGATGGTGAAGCTATTTCCATCGAGGCAGACCCGGCAGAAAAAATATTTGAGAAGATTTTTTCTGATATTGATGCCGCAGTTGGTTTAATTATTTTTTCCACAAAATTAGAAATTATTTTATCTTCAACTGGAATAAGTGATTTTCCCAGTGAGCATATAGAAAATGGACCTTTTGAGAAATTAACATTCAGTTTTCTTCTGGAAATTTGTGAGTAATATTCAGCATCATCTGTCGGAATAATAATATTTGCTCCTTCAGAAGCGTTCAATAATTGTTTTGCGTCATCAAGAGTCTGAATTTTTCCTCCTGAATAAAAATATGAGCCAAAAATTTTACTGCAGAGATTGTAAATTTTATCTTTTCCCTGAATTTGGGAAGCTTTTTCAAGTATTTCTCTTGAACCTGCAAAGTATTTTCCATTCCAGTACTGCTCATCACCAGTAAGTCCAGGGGTTACAAAAAACACAATTCCTGGAATTGTAATAGCCAGTCCAAGTATCATTCCTTTTGTAAAATCCATCTGTATTGATGAATATCCGAAAAAAACAATAAAAAGAAAATGAAGTGAAAGAAAAAATGTCACTTTTGATAATGACGGATCTGGAATCGCTCCAGACCATGATGCATAAATGAAAAGCAGACTCTGGCTTGCCATGGCTACAATTGTCAGCGCAGACTCAAATTTGAATGAAAAACTTTCATCCTGGGCAAGGTGTAGTTTCGATGCCAGATAATTTCCACAGATAAATGAATAGGGAAGAATGAGTTTAAGAATTTCCCCAATTTGAAGGTCATGCTGAAGAGCCAGAAGAAGACCGGGAATTGCCAGCCATGAAAGAAGAAGCATGTGAATTTCATTGTCGGAGTTTTGTACTTCTCTGAAAGATTTGTTTATTCCCGCTATGAAAAAAAAGGTCCATGGAAAAAAACAGAAGATTGCGGCCCATATTACAAAAAATGGAACCTGATTCTCATTAAATCTGACAATATTAGTAAACGGAAGTACTAGCCATGTGCTGAAAAGATTTGCAGCTGCGCCATTTATTGAGAAAGAAATATAAAAATACCAGCCCAGTCCTGAAGAAAGAAAAATTAGCCAGCCAAACTTGTTGTACAATAATCTTTTTAGATTATCTGTTTTACCTGCAAATGATAGAAAAGGAAGAATTCCAGCCAGAGACAACAAACTGGAGGTGCCTTCAGTGAGAAATGACAGAGAAAGGAAAAACCAGAAAGCAAGAATATAATTATTTCCAGCGTTTCGATAATATACCTTAAAAAGGCATAAAATCATAAGAGCCTGCCATAGTTGTGCGAATGGATAAATGCCTAATTTTCTGAACTCAAGTGCAAAAATAGAGCTTGTTATAAGAACAAAAGACGAAAGAAGGGCTGTTCTTGGACCAAAAAGCAATATTCCGATTTTGTGAGTGGTCAGGACTGTCAGTATTCCGGCTATGGCAATAAAAAATCTTACCGCGAATTCATTGTTCCCAAAAATTTTTATTCCTGTTGCCGTCAACCAGCAGGACAAAGGAGGTATTGAAAAATCAGGATTTCCGTTGGTTACGGGAATAATGTAATTACTTGTATCTGCCATATACCTCGAAGCTGAGGCAATTCTAGTCTCTGAAGGCTCCTGCAGGTTAATTTTTCCGAGATGGTAAAAAAGCAGTGAAAAAACAAAAATCATCAGAAAAAATTGAATTTTCCCGGGACTTACTTTTTTTCCAAGTGAAATTGTAGCATCTTCAAGAGGGGAATTTTTTGAATTCATGGGGTCAACCATTATTTCGCCAGCCTTACAATTCTATCAAACCATAAATGTCCATGTAAATTTGCACGTATTATATCTTAATAAGATCAAAGATACAATTGTCTATTACCTAAATAATTCAAATAATCTCAATTTTGGAGAGCAAACTGAGATTCCACACAAAAAAACGTGGAAGTTGGTCTTTCATGAATATAGTTTTTTTTTTGTTCGACATTTTTACAGCTATTATTTGTAAAGGACGAATCCGTCTGTTCTATAGCGGTCGTGAAAGCAGGTTAATTCAATCAATCAGTTTGTGATTGTTGATTATTACGTCTGGGTATTGTCATTGATCATCACAGAGTTTGAATTTCCTTTCCAATTGATCAATCCAATTGTTGGAAATATGATCAAATACCTTTACAACAATTCTGTCGTGATAAAGAAACAACGATTTCGTCCAGATATTTTCGTGTTTCTCCAGATTTATTTCCGTTCCGGCAAGGATACTTCTGCCGTCAATATCGCAACAAACAATATTATTGACTCTTTCTTCGAAAACATTGATTGGACTTGAGTTAACAGGATTAAATACTCCAAAATGAACGTGACCTGCCACCCATAACTTAACTTGCGGATTATCAAGAACGATTCTGGAAAGCTCGTTGAGAGGCTGTGCAAGATAGTTTACAAGTTTGGGATTCGTTTTCAGCACATTTTTACTCCAGAGAGGCGCGTGGAAAAAAACAATCGTTGGAGTATTCCTGTTGCTGAAGAGTTCGTATTCAAACCACTTGAGCTGTTTTTGAGACATCTCAGCATAAACATCGCCATGGATTTCATCAGGGGCCAGAAAAATCAGGTGATAACCAGGAATGGCAAGACTTGTATACGGCTCAGCTTTATTGAAAGCGTTCAGGAAAGCACGAAGTTTCTGTGCCTTACTTTCAGGATTACCCAGTGTTAGCACTGGATTATTAACATCAATATCCTGAAAAACATAATCGTGATTACCATTGAGAATGATTGTGTTTTTCTTCAGTTGTGAGAAAAACGATACTGCACATTTGAGTTCACGATCAGTTCCGGTTGTCTGGCATAAATCACCTGGAACAACTACTAAATCTGAATCTTTCCATACATTAATATGCTCAATTACAATCTTTTTTTTGTCAAGATCCCTGCCTGGCAGGTGAGGATCTCCTAGGATATCTATTCGATAATAGTCTTTACTGGTTATTTTCGCTTGGCCGACTTCTTTTTCATCCGCTCCGATTTGCGCAGCAGTATCAGTCGAGTTGTTGTTTTCTGCAGAAACTGTCTTTTGAAAAGAGAATGTCGAAAACGGAAACACAAGAGCAAATAACAAAAAGACAAACAAAATCATGCCTTTTGATTGAATCATCTTCCTGAGCTTGTCATTCTTTTGAAAACACATAATCGAACCTCCTGATCTTCTATATTCTTCACCTATATACAAAGAATTCCTTGCCATTGTGGTTTAAATGATCACTCTTGAAATCTTTCCGATCATTCTTATTCTGGATTTTAAATTTGCCCATCAATTAGTCTAAGAATTAACAAATCTAGATATTTTGGGATTATATTGCATCTGAAGATGCTAACACTTTTTCTGAAGCAGTGTCAATGATAGTATGTCTAAATCAGGGCAATCGCAATAATTTATCAACGGAGGGGGCGACTTATAAGATCAGGCGAAAGAAATGGCTGGCAACTGTCAAATTGTCTATTGTGGATGCTTTCCATTGTATCTGAGGAATTTCAAAGACAGATTTATTCTAAATTAGAAAACAATTTCAACAATTCTTCAGAAGCACTCGTTTAATATTCGTCTGACTGAAATTACTATTAAAAACATGCTGATTTAAGATTTTGCATATTTATAAGTAGACGGTTGTTTAATGTCAGCAATACCATATCAGGAGGAGGCACAAGGAATGACTTTTGTTAAAACACCCAGGGGATTTATTGTTTTCTTTTTTATCTTTTCTTTTGTTGGCAATTGTTTTGGGTATGATTCATACCCAACTTTAATTGAATCTAAGGTAACAGACTCCGTTAGGAATCCTGTCAGCGTAAAAGCTGAATTTATTGATGCATTTATGAGTTTTTCCAGATCTTCACAGATCGAATCTTTGACTGTGACTGAAGATGGAAAAAGACTTTGGAGTATGTCAGGAAAGCTTTCAGAACCTCTTGAAGGCGATCTGGTTAAAGCTTCTCTGAATTTTCTGACCGAAAACTCCCAGATTTTCAATATTCCGCAGGAACGTGATGAAAAGACCTTCAACGTTGTAAGAAATGAAATGAGCGCTGGTGGTTACCATGTTTCATTTCAGATGCAGATTAAAGGATATCCGGTTCACGAGGCAGTCATTGAGCTGCATCTTTCTGAAGATAAAAGAATTACTCTCGCCCATGGTTCTTTTCCAACTGTTGTAAATCTTAAAGAGAATGTAAGATTATCTTCAAAAGATGCAATAGAAAAAGCAAAAATACTTGTTGGAAGCAAAAAATTATATGAAACTCCATTTGCAACAACAAAAATTTATCCTGTTTCTGGAGAAGGAAATTATGCAATTGCCTATACTGCAGCAATTCCTTCTGAAGACCCTCTCGGTTCATTTCTGGTAACTATTGATGCAGAAACTGGTGAAGAGCTTGATCGGTCGAATGAAATGCTTTTCCTGCATGAAGGGAAAGGGGCTGTTTATAAAAATCATCCAAATATCAGTCCGCTCACAATTGAACCCCTTAAATACCTGGCATCAACTACTATCACGGGATTATTCGCAGCAATGAGAAATCCCAAAGCACCTAATGCAAATAAGCCTGACAGCATGCATATCTATGATGTTAACGACACTCATTTTGATGAAGCAAATGTATATTATCATATAAACTTTGTTCATGACTTTTTTGCATCATTTGGATTTACAAAACTCGATAGACCTGTTCCGGTGGTTGTTCATTATGGTGACAAGCTTGACAATGCTGTATTTGATTCTGTATTTGGAGTCATCGGTTTTGGTGATGGCGACAATTACCACAGTTTTGCCAAAGAAGAAACAATTATTTATCACGAATATTCACATTGTGCTCTGAATGAAATAATTAAAATGAAAAATGCCGGTGAATCTGGTGCAATGAATGAAGGTCAGGCTGATTATTTTGGAAGCTCAATGACAAATGATCCACTTCACGGAGAATACGTTTCTTCCAAAGCAGGACTTCCATACATTCGGAACCTGGTTAACAATCTTACATACCCGACCGACATTGTTGGAAAAGTCCATAAAGACGGCCAAATCTGGAGCGGCACTCTCTGGGATTTAAGAAAAGCACTTGGCAGTGAAATTACCGATAGACTTCTTCATGGCAGCCACTTCTATCTTAAAGGCGAACGACCGACTTTCCATGATGGATTCATTGCCCTTATCACAGCCGATGAAAACTTGTACAATGGAAAAAACAAAGCTGTAATTACTAGCGTAATGAATAGACGTGGAGTCAGGGCATCTGCCTACAGAGGAGCAGTTCTTGACAAAAATAACCTTAGAACTATACAGACTTTCCGTAACATTCATGGAAGATAATATAGAATAAGATTAGTAAAATAAATTATCTCATCGAGGATCTGTGAGGAAAAAAATACTCAAGTGAACGGTTCTATTGTTCACTTGAGCGTTTTTTTTGCTGATAAGAAAATATTATTGCTTGCTAATAATTGCTTTTTTCAGGAATACTAGTGTTGCAGCACCAAAAAAAACTAGACCAAGAAGTTTTTTCCAGCCGAACGAGGTAATATTTTTTACTGAGATGAATATCGACGTGAAGAGCATTCCAATAAATGTAAACATTAAAAACCAGGTCATTTTTCCATGTCCTTAATCAATTTTTTTATCATCGAAAATCCAGAGTGATTTTCCGCAGTCTTTTTGAGAAGCGCAACTGCTTCAGAAATCAGATTTTTTTCAAAATACATTACTGCAGCGTTCACTGAAATAAATGGCTTATAATAACTCTCTGCAGAATTCTGAAGAAGCTTCTCCATGCGTTTAATTCCAGCCTCAGGATTAATTGCTGAAAGGAGAATTTCACGATTTGCCCTTAGTATATCAACAATTATTTCTTTGTTTAAAAATGACTCGGTATTACTTTTTCCTGAAAAAGTAATACTTTTTTCACTGTGCGGTAAATTTTTTTCAATTTTAACGCATAACTCAAGTGCAAGTTTAAGGTTTTTTTCATTAAGCGCCTTTAAATATTCTGAATACAAGTCTTTCAGCTTGCCACTTCCAAGCTGTCCTTCCGGTGCCCAGACAAATAAAGATTTTTTTAGATTAGAGTTTACCTGCGTAAATAAAAGTTCAGGAGTTACTAATTCTGTTACAGCCCCGGTAACAGTTAAAGGTATGGAAAAGCCTGAATTGTGAGGTTTTTGAATGTTTTTAATTTCAGCGTTGAGAAGCAATCTAGTCTCAGTAGACAACTTATCAGAATTGTCAACGTAAGATTTAAATTGTACATTATCCGGAACTGAAGTAATCTCGAAATCTATCCATCCATAATAATCAGAGGGCAATTCAAAAGAAAAAACCTTTGAATATTTTGTCCCCTTTTTGATCAGAGGAACAGTTGCCTGAGGTGATTCAGAAAAATTTGCTTTTTTTACATGGATTTTTGCGAAAAAATCTTTGATATCAGCAATTGGTGCAGATACTTCTAAATTAATTGCAATTTTTCCATTTTCTGCAGAACTAACAGATGTTCTGTATTTATACCACTCAGGCATTTTAAAAGCAGGAGAAACAGCATAAACAGACGATGAAGAAAATAAAACACCCATTAAAGCAAGAATTAGAAATAATTTGCTACCAGCACTCATTTCTTTTACCTCTTTTCTCCAGATTCTTCGCTATCGGTTGTGGCAGAAATTTCTCTTCTGCGCAAAGTTGGAAAGAGTATAACATCTCTTATAGAAGCTGAATCCGTAAGAACCATTACGAGTCTATCGATTCCTATCCCAAGACCGCCAGCAGGAGGCATTCCGTATCTGAGGGCATTAACGTAATCTTCGTCCATTTCGTGAGCTTCGTCGTCGCCCTTTTCTTTTTGTGATACCTGATCAAGAAATCTTGCGAGCTGTTCTTCTGAATCGTTTAATTCTGAAAACGCGTTTCCGGTTTCGCGGCCAGCAATAAAGATTTCAAATCTGTCAACCAGCGTCGGATCATCTGCTTTGGCTTTTGCAAGAGGTGAAATTTCTTTTGGATAATCAATAATAAAAGTTGGATTCTGCAAAGTTGCTTCAACTTTTTCTTCAAAGATTTTTACAACTATTGCTGCTGTCGAATCTTTTTTATCAACATGAACAGAAAGTTTTGAAGCAATCTGCGCTGCTTCTTCAGGAGTAGACTTGAAAGAAAGTTCCGGAACATTGCATGATTCACGAACTGAATCAATCATGCTGATCTTTTTCCATGGACGGGTGAAGTCAAGAGTATTACCCTGATACGGAACCTTGAGATCATCGTGGAATTGTTTTGCGGCGTGACAGATAAGCGATTCTGTCAGTTCAATCATATCAGACAGATCACCGTAAGCCTGGTACACCTCCATCATGGTAAATTCCGGATTATGCTTTATTGAAATTCCTTCATTTCTGAAATTTCTGTTGATCTCATAAACTTTTTCAAAACCACCGACGAGAAGTCTTTTCAAATATAATTCAGGGGCAATTCTTAAATAAAGTTTCATGTCCAGAGTGTTGTGGTGGGTAATAAAAGGTCTTGCAGCTGCTCCGCCAGCAATTGGGTGCATCATCGGAGTTTCAACTTCCAGGAATTCGCGTGAATTCATGAAATCTCTTATTGTTTGTACAATCTTACTTCTGGTTATAAAAACTTTTCGAACTTCCGGATTGGAAAGAAGGTCGACATATCTTTGGCGATAACGCATTTCAACGTCAGTAAGACCATGCCATTTCTCGGGCATTGGATTTATCGATTTGGAAAGAAACTCAAAGTTTATGACTCTGAGAGTAATTTCACCTGTTTTTGTTCTGAAAAGTTTTCCTTCAGTACCAATAATATCACCAGCGTACAGCCTCTTAACAAGAGAAAAGCCAACTTCATCCATCTGATCTTTTCGAAGGTAAAGTTGAATTTTTCCTGACATATCTTCAAGATGTGCAAAAGCGGTCTTGCCCTGTTCTCTTTTGGATACAATTCGTCCAGAAAGCTTTATAGGTCCAAATTCAAAATGCTCCTTTTCTGCGAGCTGAGCCTCAGCAGAAATAAATTCTGATTTTGCACTTTCAGTATTGTGAGTTCTGTTAAATTTTCTTCCATGAGGTTCAATATTGTCTTTTCTCAATTCTGAAATGACTTCAAGTCTTTGCTTTTGTACCAGGTTAAGAGGTTCCATTTGTACTCATCCTTATTTTTAATAGTATAGAAATAGCAAAAGGGCGCCCGGTTACCCTGACGCCCTTATTCATTCAGTTTAAGATCAAATTACGCGGACATTTATTGCCTGAGGACCTTTCGGACCTTGCTCTACTTCAAATTCTACCATCTGACCTTCATTAAGGGTCTTATAGCCTTCGCCAGTAACTTGTTTAAAGTGAACAAAAATATCTTTTCCACCATTCTTGTCCTCGATAAAACCAAAACCCTTAGCATTGTTGAACCATTTAACACGGCTTTGCATAAAATTAATACGTCCTTCCATATTTAAAACTCAATCCAGAATAAAAATCTGAATTTGTTCCCTTGAATTTTTTCATCTTCAAGGTGTAATTATTGTAACACACTCCAAAATAAAAATCAAACATTATTTTATTTATTTTTATATTGGCTTCCTGTGCTTTCTGTTTCTATCAATATTTTTCCTGAATCCAGGCGGAAAATTCCTTGATTTCTTCTGAGCCAATGAATTGCTGTTCCCGTTGTTCCCATTTGCATTCTGGGGAACATTACCGTTAACCATAGGCATACTGTTATTCAGATTGTTCTGGGAAAAGCTGGGCTTTCTCGGCTGAAATTGATCAAGTTCTTCATCCTGTTCGGCGTCAGATTCACCCTTTTTTACTGATAAAAGCTTTTCCGACTGAATTAAAATATTTCGCTCCCTGCTGTTTTCCATTTCCAGGGCAAACATCAGCGATTCTTCAGTTTGGTCTGGGGAGTCGCCAAAAAGATCAAAATTCCTATATTTTCTTTCATCTAACTCAGTTGACGAAGTTACTGGTATAATTACTTCTGTATTTTGCTCTTCTTCTTGTATTGCCGGTGCTTTGGCAATTGTTACCGGAGAAGTGGCTTGTTTAGGCTGAGGCTCAGAAGGTTGCTTTTCTGCTTTCTGATGTGGTTTAGTGCGTGATGTTTCTAAAGCGTGTGTTGGCAGAACAGCGGTTGATATTTTCGAAGAAGATATTCCCTTTTTTCCGGCCTTGTGTTGCTGAGCTGGAATCGGATCAAACACAAGAACTTCTGTTTCTGATAACGGAACAGCTGGAACAGTTGGTTTTGCCTTTGGGGCTGCTTGCTGTAAAGGTTGCAGTTGTTCCTTCTTTTGAATAGTCCCGGATGCGACTTTCTGAGGAGACTCTGGTAGTGTTGCAAGAGGCTTAACTGAAAATGTCTGAGGAAGGAATGCATTCAGATTGAATTCATTCGGAGGCAGATTAAGCATCTTTGCCAGTTCATCACGCAACTTGTAGACATCCTGAGGAGTCCAGGAAATATCTGGTATAAGATGTTTCAGCTTTTTTATCGCATTGTCCACACGCAATTCACTGTAGTTTCCCATGATGAAACCTTGAAAAATTCCAAGTTCGTCAAGTATTTCCAGGGGATACTGAACTTCTTTTTCTCCGGAAAAACCACATCTGGCAAGAAGCTCTTTCAGCGTGAGAAAAACAGCTGTTCTTGCTTTGCTGCCATCGCGGGTAGTTCTGTACTCTTTGAGAAAAAGGCTTTTCAGATAATCAAATGGCGGTGTCTGCTGGAAACAGCAAAGGAAACGTACAAGCGCCTTTTTATGTCTCTCAGAATTCTGGATAATTTCTTCTGCAAGCGAAACCTCGCTTGAAAACAGTGAATCAATCACTTTTTCCGGATTCTCAGAATAATCGTCAGCTGTTTTATATTTCCGACTCAGGACTTCAGAAGAATTTCCCTGATAAATGCAACTTAATATAATCAGGAAAAAATGTACATTTGGATCGGTAATTTCTCTTTCGATCCAGCGCCAGACTCCCTTGCGAAGATATTTGTTTTTCCGCTTTGCAATGGTAGTAAGGCATTCCTTGAGAATTGCCTCTTTCAACTCATTCAGAATCGATTCTGAAAAACGCTTCGGAGGCAGAACCGGGCTTTTATTCGGTTGAGGGATGTAAAGCAGTTTGCTGGTTTCAAGTTCCAGGATCGGGCAATGAAGGCGAGTCTCTGAAGTAGCTATTACTTCGCCATGTCTTTTTATAAGAAGAATAGCCTTTTTGATTCTGGAAGGTGAAATCTTATTCTGCTTTTGAAACTGTCGTGCCTTGTTTTCAAGTGAAAACTTCTGCCCAATTTGAAGAAAGGGCACAGAAAGGTGAAGCAGGACATAACGCGGGTCGTCCTGTGCAGGGTGTTCGAAGACTAAATCAATAGTCTCGGTTGTTCCATTGAGGGCATAATCAGACGAAAGATATCTCCACGGCTTGGGACTTGAAAATCTTTCCCGGACAATCGCTTCCAGAAGATCTTTTTTTTCTGCCAGAGATTTTTTTATCTGGTTGAATTCCTTTCGCTTTGATTCCTCAATGGGAACTTCTTTGGTTTGTACAGCATGCTTTTTGATCACAAAAAACTCCAGATGGTAAAAATGATTTATGTGAAATGAACCTCTGAAAAGGGTTCATTTTTTCACGGTAAACGAAATAATGTGGTGTAATCTGAAAAATGATGTGGGCTCAACAGTTAAATTTTCAATGTTGCATGATTCAATAATAGACAACAGGTCTCTGTCAAGAGAAAAAAGCCCGAGACTTGAAACCAGTGGATGCAAAGCATCTTCAAGTGTCGCAAGAATTGAATTTTCGGGTCTTAAATGGTTAATCATGACAACTTTTGCTCCAGGTTTGCAGACCCTTATTATTTCACGCATTGCTCTTTCTGTGTCAGGAACAACTGTCATGACGTATGCTGCAAGGACCTTATCAAAAGTCGAATTTCGAAATCCAATTTTTTCAACATTCATCTGAAATAATTCCGGGTGACATTTTACATCGTCGGATTTTCCCATTTCCAGAGACTGTCGAAGCATTCCTTCGCTGTAGTCCAGCCCTATAAGATTTGTTCCTGGCGGATAATACTCAAAACTCAGACCAGTACCAACGCCAACTTCCAGAATTTTATCAGATGGTTCCAGATCGAGAAGTTCGACTGCCCTTTCTCTACCAAAAACCAGCCATGGTTTCAATATCAGATCATATAAGGAACTGTATCTGTCATAAGCCTGTTGAACAATTTGTGATTCCGGCAAACTGAATAACCCCATTTCATCTTTATTTCACATTACTAGTCAATCTTATATCATATAAATAGATTTGTCTGCAATAATTATTCACAATAATTATTCCCAAAATTAGAGTATTTTCATTTTTAATTCATCAGTACTGGACGTTGGAGATTGTTTGTTATATCATATTACTCGTAGGTTATTGATTTTGTTTTTATTTGAAAAAAATGTGAAAAATTATGTCAAATAGTTTTGTAATATCCAGAAAAAAAAAGAAGGATACAGAGAATGAGCCTTCATTATGGTTCAATCCATACATGATTGCTGTTGTAATCCTGACGTTGTTATTAATTGGAGTAATTGTCTACCATTTCTTTCTGAGCACTCCTGTGATTGATCAGAAGCCTGCCGGACAAAACGATGGCTTTTTTTCATTTCTGAAAACCGGACTTTTTGCAAGAAAAACTCCCACCGATATTTCAATTGAAGAATATGATTCAATAGGAATATCGTCTGACAGCATCAAAGCTTTTGCCGGTGTTAAAGCCGAAAACTTCCGGGATAAGAGAAGAATATTTGCCCTTCAGAAAGTTGAGGCAATTAGAATGCAGAACGAAGAAAGTCGCAGGCAGATCGCCGAAAGGAACGAGCAGCGTTCTAGAGGAACATCTCTTGAACTTAAAGAAGCTGTTGAAGCTTTGAATGATTCAGAAAGCCTTGGAATAATGAAGCTTGAAAGCATTATTCAGCGCGAACTTTCCAAAGAAGAAGCAAACACTGAAAAAATTGATGTTCTGATTTTTGCATGCCAGATTCTGGCTGAAAATTATTCAAAAAAACAGATGCAGGAGAAAGCAAAAGATACTTATCTTAACATGTTAAGGCTTCTAAAAGAGCGAGCCCCCGCGGAGCAGGGGCAGCATTTCGATGGTGCGATTGCCGAACTTCAAAGCCAGCCGATTACAGCAGGCGGCAATTAAGTATGCAGTTTTCAGTTATTGGAATATTATTTTCAACTAAAGTCTTTACTTCAGAAATTGGTCTTATGATAACAAATCTCCGCAGTTCTTTTCCCTTTAGGTAGAGCTCGTCATGATTAAGTTTTTCGGAGATTTTTTCACTGTTTTCCGGTTGATGAAGAAATGTTGGGAAAATTCTTACGTGATTTATGGTCTCGTTCGATGAATTTACAATATATCCGCCAATGTAGACCTTTTCCCGGTCGAAAGTTATGAGAGTTTTCTTAACTGCAACCGGACTTGATTTTGATTCAGGAAGCGGTATATACTTGGTTCCTTCACGTTTGAACGCGTAAACTTTTTTAGGGCTGATTATTTCCTGTGTTTTTTTCGCAGCCTGTGCAAATTGACTATTGAAAGATAATGCTATGAATGACACAAGAACCAAACCGAAATTTTTTCCGGACAGTTTCATATCTTTTACCTCACACTTTCATTTCACTTCACTTAACTATCGGAGTATCCCACATAAAAATTTACCTGATTATTTAAAAACTATTTATAAATATAATTCAGATCAGAACGGTGTTTCTCTTGTCGAAATTCTTGTCGCCATTTCAATTGCATCACTTGTTATGCTTCCGATTATTCTTCTTTTCGGAATTTCTGAAAAGGTCACTTATAAGAGTATTAATGAGGTCGTTGCTGCAAATCTGGCACTTCAGAAAATTGAAGAGTTGAAATGCAGGCCATTCGCCGAACTCAGAGGAATGATTGAGGCGCATGCTGCCGATCAGGTAGAAGGTCCATTTACGGAAATCAGTCTTCCAATCGAGACTAACGTCCAGTGGAATTCACCCGGAGTTGAATATTCCAGAGAAGCCAGAATTTCATTCTTTCCTTCACCTGATCCAAATCCTCAGCAGCCCGATTACGAGCTTCAGAAACGCAGAGTTCGTATTCGCGTCATTGTACACTTTATCGAAATAATGACCGATGGAAGAAGAAAAGAAAAAGATTTCGAACTTGCAACACTTCTTGGTGACGAAGGACTGGCAAGTGGTATGAATGCTTCGTTTACCACCGGAGTAAAACCATGAAACAGAAAAAAAGTAACAGGCAAAATTCCCGCAAAGCTTTTTCTCTCGTTGAAGTAATGATATCGCTTCTTCTCGCAGGAATAATAATTTCAATCTCATATATTCTTATTGATCGAACTTTTAAATCTCTCGACAGGCAGAAGCAATCTCTTGATACTCTTCACGAAGCACGATATTTCCTTGCAATGATCGAAAGAGATCTGAGGGAAATGACCCGTGTAATCAAACTCGACACAGTTTTTAAAGAAAATATATTTGATAAAGAAAATGGTTTGTTTTATTCTATGGAAATTGAAATTCCTGACCGATCTGAAAAAAGCACTGGTTTTACTACAGTAATATATGGCTTCGACGGCCCACTCGGCTATCAGGATCAACCCGGAACTTCGAAAACCATTTATCGTCAGGAAAAAGGTTTAACAAAAAAAACTCTCATTACAAAACAACTTAATTTTCTGAAAGTATTTGGAACTGATGGCACTGTTTTTCGAAACCGATCACAGAACGAAGCTCTTGAATCGTTTAGAAACTATTTGAGACCACATTACTATCATCCTTCTAATCCTGTTGCAAATGGACTCAACGACCTCGCAAAAATCAGAGGCATTGAAGTTCAGCTGGATATGATTGAAATGCTTGATTCAAAAAAGAAACCGATTAAGAATCGTGCTTTTATAACAAGAATTTATCCCAGAGTTTTAAATGCAAAGAACGAAGATTAATTCCTGAATTTTATGTTTGATCACAATTTTGAACAGCAAATTGAGATCAAATATTAAAAAGTACAAGTTGTTTTTCATCGGTTAAATGTGGTTTGAGAGTTTATCTTATCGTTGATTGCAAAATTTAGGTAATAGTCCAATTTACAACATATATAAATAATGGAGCAAAAATGAATACCGCCGAAATTCGCCAGAAATTTCTCAATTTTTTCTCTGACAGACAGCATGCTGTTAAAGAATCTTTTTCGCTGATTCCACACGATGACCCGACTTTGTTGTTTATTAGCGCTGGAATGGCACCATTTAAGCCATATTTCCTCGGACAGAAAACTGATATGAAAAGAGCGGCTTCCTGTCAGAAGTGTTTTCGTACAACGGATATAGAAAATGTAGGTTACACTGCAAGACACCACACTTTCTTTGAAATGCTCGGAAATTTCAGTTTTGGTGACTATTTCAAGGAAGATGCCATTGCCTGGGCCTGGGAATTTATTACAAAAGTTGTTGGACTTCCCAAAGAACTTCTTCATATTTCAATACATCACAGCGATGACGAAGCCGGTGAAATCTGGAAAAATAAAATTGGTGTACCATCTGAAAGAATCGTAAAACTCGGCGATAAAGACAATTTCTGGACAATCGGAGTTGGCCCATCAGGACCATGTTCAGAAATTTACATCGATCAGGGAAAAGAATTGTCTTGTGGAAAACCTGATTGCGGAGTAGGGTGCGATTGCTCAAGATATCTTGAATTCTGGAACCTTGTTTTCACACAGTACAATCGTGCTGAAGATGGTACTCTTACTCCTCTGGAAAAAAAGAATATTGATACAGGAATGGGCCTGGAAAGATTAGCCGCAATAGTACAAGGTAAAAAAGACAATTTCCATAACGACCTTTTCTCAGGGATTATTAGAAAAACTGAAGAAATTACAGGCCACAAGTTTGATGAAAGTGAAAAGATTAAAACTGCACTGAAAGTGGTGGCAGACCATACACGTGCTCTGACGTTTGCCATATCAGATGGAGCTATTCCGGGTAACGAGGGCAGAGGTTATGTCCTGCGCAAGATTCTGAGGCGTGCCGCAAGGTTTGGCTACAGCTACCTTGGACAGGAAAAACCTTTCATACATTCGCTTATTCCGACTGTTACCAAAATAATGAATTTTTATCCCGAACTTGAAAAGAATCTTGCACTTGTTACACGAGTAATCAGCGCCGAAGAGGAAAGATTCCTTGTAACACTGAAAACCGGATCAGAAATTCTTTCAGAATTCATCAATTCTCTCAGAAAAGCCGGCTTGAAGACTCTTGAAGGAGAGAAAGCTTTTCTTCTGCATGATACTTATGGCTTCCCCCTTGATCTCACACGTGAAATATGCCGCGAAGAGCACATCGGTGTTGATGAAAAAGCTTTCAATATTGAGCTTGAGAAACAGCGCGAACGAGGAAGGGCAAATGTTGTCTTTGCTTTTGCTTCCAATTCAGTTGTTAATCCGAATAATTATAAACCCACCAGCTTTGTCGGATACGACAAAATGAGCTGCAATGGTACCATTATTGATGTCATACAGACAAATGATAAAGAGAAGTTTATTGTTACCGACATTACACCTTTTTATGCTACTTCAGGCGGTCAGGTTGGTGATACCGGAACAATTACAAGTGCCAGCGGAGCAGTGTTTTCAGTTTCCACAACAGAAAAGTCAGATGCAGTCTTTCTTCACAAAGGTGAATTTGTGAAGGGAAATTTTGCAAAAGGCGATTCTGTTTCATTGCATGTGAATGAAGATAATCGGAAATCCATAATGCGGAACCATACCGCTACACATCTTCTGCACAAGGCTTTGAGAATGAAATTTGGTGATCACGTAAAGCAGGCCGGTTCGATGGTTTCCCCTGACAGACTCAGGTTTGACTTTACCCATTATGAAGCTGTTTCAAAGGATACTCTCACTGAAATTGAAAAAACTGTCAATCAGCAAATTCTTGAAAGTCTTGATGTGAAAACCAGTGAAATTCCATTCAAGGAAGCTGTAAGCCATGGAGCAATGGCATTATTCGATGAAAAATATGGTGACGTTGTCAGAATGGTTGAAGTTGGTTCTTTTTCAAAAGAACTTTGCGGCGGAACACATTTGAAAAACTCTTCCGAAATTGCTTTCTTTAATATTGTACATGAATCTTCTGTCGCTGCAGGAATAAGAAGAATTGAGGCGGTAACCGGTTCTTCAGCATACAATAATATTTTTCAGATGCGCGACACAATATTAAATTTGTCGAAAATTCTGGATTGTGATCAGAAAAGTACCATTGAAAAAGCTGAAAAGCTCGTGGCAGATATCAGGCAGATGAAGTCTGAAATTGACCAGATGAAAAAACGTGAACTGTCTGAAAAAGCCAGCAAATCACGCTCTGACGCAATTACTTATAAAGATGTCACAGCATATATTCTCAGAAATGACGGTATTTCTGTTGATGAACTCAAAACCCTTTCTGATGATCTTGTTGGAAATCATCCGAAAACTCTTGCCATTCTTGCCGGTGGTGGTGAAAAAGCCTCTTTTGTCGTAAAAGTATCGAAAGATCTCGTTGAAAAGGGCTTTAACGCCGGTAATATGATTAAGCAGATTGCGAAGATTGCCGGTGGCGGTGGAGGCGGAAAACCAGAAATAGCTTCAGCCGGAGCCAAAGACATCACCAAAATCGACGAAGCACTCGCCTTCTCCCGAAAACTAATAGAAGAACTCGTGAATTAACCTGTTCGACCGCCGAGAGGGGGCGCGAGCCCCCTCTGAAAGTAAGTCTGGGTAGGGTTTTGATTGTAATTCGCGAATCGCGATAGCGGAGGGCGCAAAGCGCCCGACCGCGGGGAGTGAAGGTGGTCGAACTTGTTCGACCGCCGAGAGGGGGCGTGCCCCCCCCTCTGAAAGTAAGTCTGAGTAAGGTTTTGATTGTAATTCGCGAATCGCGATAGCGGAGGGCGCAAAGCGCCCGACCGCGGGGAGTGAAGGTGGTCGAACTTGTTCGACCGCCGAGAGGGGGCGCGTGCCCCCTCTAAAAAGGAGTCATTAAATGAAATTTATTGCTTTGGATGTTGGAACGAAAAGAATTGGGGTTGCTTCGTGTGACAGAATGGAAATGATTGCGAGTCCGCATTCAGTAGTTCCAGTTGACGGAAAAACTTTTGAAAAGATAAAAAAAATTACTGAAGATGAAGAAGTTGATGGAATAGTAGTAGGCTTGCCACTATCAATGGATGGACAGGAAAGGAACGCCTGTGATGAGGTAAGAAAATTTATCGAAAAACTGAAGACATTCGTATCAATTCCAATCTATGAAGTTGATGAAAGAGTGACAACGAAAATTGCCGAATCAAGTCTGATCGAGGGCGGCATGAGACGCGAAAAACGAAAAGAAATCAGAGATTCAGTCGCAGCATCTTTAATTCTGAGAACATTCATAGACAAAAGAAAATTCGAAAAAGATAACGCATGAGAAGCATATTTTGTTATGAAATGAAGCCCTTGATTCGCTCTCTGAAAGTAGCGAATGGATACGTGTGTCCGGAAATATGTACCCCACAGGAATAATTGGAGGCGCTTTAGATGAAGAATGAGATATTAGAGGAATTATGGAGTTCAAAGGATGAAATAGCTAAGCAATATAACTATTGCATTGAAGCTCTCGCAGAAGCGCTGCGAAAAGAGGAGATAATTTCAAAAGTGGAAACAGTAGACCTCACTTATGGAAAAACCAAAAACTGCGAAAACTCTCAACTATAAAAGAATAGTTTGAATGCAAGTTTTCGCAGCTTTTCTATTTAAATATCAGTTTGCTGAAGTTTGTGCTTCGCTTGCTGCTTTTGTCGTGTCGGTAGTTCCGTGGCATGTGCCAAAGTCTGGACATCTACCTTCGTGGGTTTCACATTCAAGATAACCGGTCAATTTACCGGTGCAGGCTATTTTCATTCCAGTTTTTCTTCTGGTTTGACGATTTAATTCAGTTTTTTCATTTCTTAGTTTTATAACATCTTCGTCTGAAAGCTTTCGAGGAATTGGTTGCATAATCTGCCTCCTTTTGAATTTCAAAATACAATAACTCTAATCTAATCTATTTTCAAGTAAAATTTTTTGTATATTCTCAATAATTCACTGCAAGGCGTATATGCTGTTCTTACCGTGTTTGTTCTAAGCGCCTGGAAGCCGCTTCTACTTTTCCTTTACACTGCTTATTGAGCAGGTAATTTCTTTTATGCTTTTTTTTCTGTTACTTCCTCTCAAATATTTGGCAATATACTATCAAAAATTCTGCTTTTTCCTTCTCATTTTTTTGAATGTCTTGTCAGTTACTGAAAAGTTTGCTTGGCATGAAAATTGCATGAATGCCCTTGGAAAAATAGGAAAAGTTCAGTTCAAAGAAGGAGAAAATTGGTGAGAAGAATAGCAAAATTTCTTGCGGCAGCAATTACCTTTGTATCAGTATCAGGAGCAGCAGCTTTTGCGGATTTCTCCGTAGTTTCTTTTAACCCGGATGGAATGGATGTAAAAATCAATACAGAAAATCCAGCCATGCGTGCAATTAAAATTGGACAGACAGATGCATTCGAGTTGTTTGTTCCGGAAACGTCGCCAACATTCAATAAAGATTGTCCCGAGGTACCGCAGATGTCAAAGTTTTTTATGCTTCCATCTGAAAAGGACCCTGAAATAGTAATCACCGGAAAAAAGGTTGAAACAATAACTTTGAAAGGTGTTTTAAAACCCAGCAAAGGCTCGTTGTCGCGTGATGTAAATCCAGATGATATACCTTTTACCTTCGGAAAAGTATATAATAAGGATGAATGGTACCCATCTGACCAGGAGCTTTTGAAGGCCGGAAAACCATTTATTTTCAGAGATGTTCGAGGCTCTCGCGTTACTTTTCATCCGGTTCAGTTTAATCCGGTGAAGAAGCAGTTGAGATTTTACCGGGAACTGACCTTTAAAGTCATTTATTCAGATAAAACGGTTGTTAACCCGAAAAAGAGCCGCAGTGTTATTTCAAAAACCTACGAGCCGATTTACCGGAAATATTTTCTCAATTTCCAGGATGCTTCAAAACGCCTTCCCAGATTGAATGAAAATGGCAGATTGGTTATTGTGTCTGCAGATGATCTTTATGATGCGACTTTACCACTGGTTGTCTGGAAGAAAAAATGTGGTATGGATGCTGCTATTTATAAATTGTCAGATATTTTAAATACCTACAGTGAGCCACTTACAGCCTCTGGTACTGTATCGGACGGCATTAAGGCAAAGGCGGTTCAGACCTTTTTGAATGCTGAATTTCAGCAGAAAAACTTTACTCACGTAATTCTTGTTGGTGATGCTCCGCAGATTCCAACGCTCAAGGGAGCAAACCAGGGCGCAGATTCTGATCCATGCTATGTTAAGCTTATCGGTGATGACAATGTACCAGATGCAATAATAAGCCGTATTTCAGCAACAAATTCAGAGGAAGTGGCTTATCAGGTTGCCAAATTTATCAATTATGAGCGTTTTCCATCTGAAAATGGAGACGACGAGTGGTATCAGAAAACCATGGGAATTGCCGGTCCTGATGGAAATTCTCCAACTGACTATGAAAGATGTGATCTATTACGTGCTGCACTTTTAAACTCCAGATTTTCCAGTGTTGATCAGATCTACAAATATAAATCATCTTCAGGTTCATCTTCCGGAGGTGGCGGTATATCCGGACCATTTGGTCCATTCGGTCCGTTTAGCCCGTTTGGCTCATTGCCAATGTTTACAATGACGGCAGACAGACCAAATGCAGAACCAGAAATTGCTTCGGCTGCTTCTGTAGCAAGTGAACCGGCAAAACCGGTTCTGTCAGATGAAGAACTCAAAGAGCAGGTTAGAAAATACGTCAACGAAGGCAGAAGTTTAATTAATTATATCGGCCATGGGAGTACAACTTCGTGGGTGACTTCGGGTTTCGATACTTCTTATTGTCAGTATCTTGCAAATGGCTGGAAACTTCCCATTATACTGAGTGTTGCATGCGTGAACGGAAACTTTGTTAAAGGTGCAGACTGTTTTGCAGAAGCATGGATGAAAACCGGAACTATTGAAAATCCGAGAGGTGCTGTTGGCTTTTATGGCGCAACTACCAACCAGGATTGGGTTCCTCCGTGTGATGTACAAACTGAAATCAGCAGTTCTCTTATTGTTAATGAAACCTGGAAAACTGTTGGCGCGCTCGTTACAAATGGAATTATAAAGGGACTTGAGCAACATGGTGTTGAAACAAAGAGTCCTGGCGTAAAGATGGCCGAGCAGTGGCATTGGTTTGGTGATTGTACAACACAGTTGAGAACAAGGGCCCCAAAGAAAATCACTGCAGATATAAATGTTGCACATGTACAACAGCAGTCACAGATTGAAATTTCTGTAAAAGGCGAAGAAGGTCTTACTTTGAGTGGACTTCAGGTAACAATTTATTCGACGAATATGGAAAAGGTCATTACCGGAAAGACTGACGATAATGGAAAAGTCGTTTTTGCAGCAGGAATTGATGAGAATACGGATGGTTATTTCACAATAATGAGTCCAACGATTGTTCCAATAGTGGATCAGCCTTTTAAGTTTTGATTTTCCATTTTTTATAAGGGTTTCTCAATTTCGCCCCGGTCACCGGGGCATTTTTTTCGTTTGACAAATAAAAGAATGAGAATTATTATCATTACCCATGACTAAAGAAAATATTTTATATACGATTAAAGAAGCAGCAGCTTTATTGAAAATTAATGCTGAAGTTCTTCGAAGGTGGCTCAGGGAAAAGAAATTCCCCGGAGTTAAACTCGGTGGCGATTGGCGGATTCAAAGTTCATCAATAAATGATTTTCTTGAAAAGGGATCTTTTTGTGCTGAGTTACAGGCTATTTCCGTTGATGATGGTCCAAAAATGTGCGGAAAGTTTCCGAAATGGGTTGAATATTCTGGGTTGCCGAGACTTCTTTTTGAGGAAATCGGCTCATTAGGATGGCCAATTTTTAAGAAGCTCATCGAAATAGATTTTGAAAAACAAGAATTGTACGATCGTGCTGTATTTTTCTCTTTAGACGATCTTTCTGAAAGGCTCGGCTATCCGATTGATCTGATTGAGAAAACAATTGAAAAACTCAATGCAGAGAAATATATTGAAATCGGATCAGATCCAAAAAAGGGCAGATTTTACAAAATAAAAACTCCAGTCAGGTCTCCGAAACTTATTATTGACATTGACTTCGAAAAAGGCGGCGCAAAAGGAGCCCCGGAAAAGGCCCTCAGAAAAAACTGCCTGAGAAGATATCTTGAATTTTCCTGACTTATTCTAAACTTTCGCCGTTAATTTAACAGTATAGGAATTTTCATTTTAGTTATGCGGTTTCCAATGGTGCGTGTCACTGATTTGTTAACCTCGCTGAAACACCTGGTTCTATGCTGTATTCAGAAATTTATAGTGTATTGCAGCGTATTTTGTTCTGTGAAGGGCAGAAAAGGAAAAGGCGGGTTGCCCCCCGCCTGTGTGTTAATTTTTCGACAGATACGCATTCAAAAAGTCAGAAATTATTATTCTGCCCAAACTCTATCAATTTCTGTCAACATAACGATGAAATCACCATAATGTCCTCGTATTACATTGATTCTACCACGGAGTTTTACTGTAATTTCTTTTTTATTACTTAGAATTTTCGAAAAATTGCCTTTTACGCTCAGGTATGGAGCAAGAGGGCCTTTTTTCCAGCTAACTTGTTCATGTGGCACTGGGGTAAGATCTATTTCTTTTGCATTTTTTTCAAGATACTTTACAGCAAGTGGATGATACTTTTCACCATCTTCACCAAGAGGAGAAGTTGTAACTACTTGCATAGAAAGAATTTCGCCTGTTATTCGTTTCACAGAAGTCAAATCCAGATATAATGCACGCTCAGTGTTTAGTCCAATCTTAATTTCGTCAATATTCATAAGAATGTCGAAATGCCCTGCAACAACCCAGTCTGCTCTCACCACTGGAGCAAATAAGCCAATGAATAGAACCATCGTAAAGATAAACTTGAACATTTTGATAGTATTCATACTTTTTCTCCTGTATCTTATTTTTAATCTTAGAAAATCAAGTTATTTGATTGTTCTAATTATATAGAACAACAGTTTTTTTCATTTTGTTCCAAATCTTTTAAATTGATAAAGTATTATTATGGAAATATTTATTGATTGCTTAGTATGCAAAATCCTAAATAAAGGGGCATTTGCGTGTTAACTTTTTGGGTGACTGTCATCTCGAACGAATGTGAGAGATCTCCGTAAATGCGAGATTTCTCCCTCCGGTCGAAATGACATAATATGAATGCCCCCTTTATTAGAATTTGCTGTGCTTAGAAATATTGAAATTTGCTGGTGATTTCCAGATGTTTGACGTGTTATTATTCATTAATTGAAAGATTGGTTATTTTAATAATGGCCTAATTGTTCAGAGGGTACACTTTACACTTCAGGTCTGATTTTTTTATTTATCATTTTGTCTGTTGTACCTTTTGTAATCCTGCTTATTAATGGAGTTGTATACTGTACAAGGAAATAATGAACTATTTTATGCGATGCCCCTTCAGTCGTTTACTGAAATGGCTTTTTTTCTGCGTTTGTTTTGTTCTTCTTCCCGGATTGCTTGTTTGTTGGGGAATTGAGCAATCCTGGGAACGAGAGTATAAAAATAAGGCTTACGATTTAGCACTAAAAATCGGAAAGCAGATTGAGAATATTAGAAAAACGGCTAAAGAAGAGCGTTACTATTATGACTGGCTTCTGAAAGTCACTGATAATCTGGATTCATCTTATAATAATTCATCAGATAATTCAGTTTTTAAAGAAAATCTGAGAAAACTGAGAAGAAACCTTCCTAATTTATTTGATATTTACATCACTGATCTTAAAGGGAATTTATTAGAAGAATTTTCCAGCCGGGTACCATCAAAATATTTAATAAAAAAACTCTATGAGATAATTAATACACGTTATAACTTGTCAGAGATTCCCGTCCCTTCCGGACAGAGAAAAGCTTTAGAAGCATTTTTGGGCGAATTGAGTCTTCTTGAAACAATAAATCATATTCAAAAAATGAATTATCTCCCAACCGTTGGAATTGGCGAGAAAAAAAACTATTTCTTTTATAAAAAAGCCTCTAAGATTGTGGTGATGGCTCACGTAAATATTGGAGCCGTGCCGAAGAATTACACCCTGACATCTAAGCTGAAAAAAAACAATAAGGGCAGAACATCACTGAAGTTTGGTCTGCATGATTCTGATAAGAAATTTCGCAATTCAACAATGATGAAAGATGAAGAGACTTTTTTACAATACAGTATGTCAAACTTTGAAAAAACAATGTCAGAGATATCAATTAATGATAAGTATGTGACAGTTATTACTTTGGCAGAAAACAAAAATCGATTGTGGGGATTTGTTAAATTTCCTCAGGAAAATGATCCAAGAAAATATGTTTTACATACTCGTATTATATTTTTGTCTGTCTTTCTGATTATTTGTATCTTGAGCTATCCGTATGTTGTATCTGAAGCACCGAAGTGGTTGTCGATAAGATTGAAATTAACGGCATTACTGGTTTTTTCTACAGGGCTTCCGTTGGTAATACTTTTCGTTGTCAGTAAAGATTATCTTTGGGAAAAGGAGCAGAGCCTCAGATATGAAGCCTTTCGGAAAATTGAGGATTCCCTCAAGGGAATTGATAAAAAGTTTCAAAAAGCTCTCCTTATTTATTCTGGAAGGGTAAAAGAACTTATATCTATATCTCAGGACAGTCAAGGAAACTTTAATAACGCCACATTTCAGAAGGTATTTAAGATCATTGAGAAAAAAATGCCTCTTCCTCAACCTATGATCATAAAACGTGATGGAACGGTACTGCAAAATCGTGAAAAAGACAAAATTTATCCGCAGCTTGCATTTAAAATGCTTGAGAAATACAATCACACCAAGGGAATCAGAGAGGAAGATAACAGGCAAAATAAAGTTAAGGTCGAAGACCTTTTCATTGGAAATGCTCAACTGGACGAATTTATTACCGGTCTGCTCAAGCGAATGGGAGAAATTGCCCCCCTGATGTTTGGAAAAGTGGACAGATACATGCTTATCAATATTATTAAGGGAATTGATTCCGGCGCAAATTACATGTTTTTCTTCTTTTGGAAGCCTATGGAGCTGAGTTTGAATTATCTTAAGAAAAATATTTTATCATTTCGGAAAATGAACGAGTTTTCGGTTTTTTTTACGATTGTCCCAAATAATTCTGAATATGATATTCCCGACGGCTCTTCTAAAATTTCCTGGATAAATGACCTCTCGCAGCGCATTCTGGTGCGTAATACATTTACCGAAGATTTGATTACCTGGAAGGGGCAAAGATATCTGGCGGCAGGAATGCCTGCGCGGGAAATTGAACGATATCAGCTCATTCAAATATTTCCGGAAAAACAGATTAAGATAATACTTGAAAAATTGAAAAATAATCTCATTTTTCTGGCATTCTTCTGTTTTTGTTTTTCGTTGGGAATTGGAATCGCAGTTTCCAGGCAGGTCCTTCTTCCAGTCACAAATCTTGCTGAAGGTGTTGATGCTATTGAAAAAAGAGACTTTCGTTTTCGTATTCCAATTCTTGAAAATGATGAACTTGGAAAGTTGTCACAGACTTTTAATCAGATGATGGTCGGCCTTGAAGATCTTTCAATCGCAAAAACAATACAGGAAAATTTGTTTCCGA
>JADFZL010000026.1 GCA_015232575.1 Candidatus Rifleibacteriota bacterium | reverse complement strand
CGACTGGTCTTCTTCAAAAAGATGATTGGCGTGTTTATGGAAAATCCATACCTGCTTCTGAAGTTGGCGGTGATTATTATGACTATTTCCCACTTGCAGACGGACGTTTACTTGTTGTAATAGGGGATGTTTCAGGACATGGAGTTCCGGCAGCATTAGTTATGGCAATGGCAAAAGCAACCATCAGAAATGAAATATTGAACAATCCATGTCCAACAGCAGTTTTTAAAAAGTTAAATGATCTTATTTTTGAAACAATGAAAAAAAAGCGTTTTATGACTTTTTTCTATTCCCTTGTTAACCCCGAAGATCAGACTGTAACGTTTTCTAATGCGGGTCATTGTCAGGCCATTGTAGTGAAAAAGAATGGAGAAATAAATGAAATAGGTATTAATGGTTTTCCGCTGGGTATTTCCAGGAAAAGTAATTTTAAACTGGAAAAAATTTCCCTTGAACGCGGTGATAGAATTTATTATTACACCGATGGTTTTCCGGAAACTCTGGATTTACAAAATGAGCCTTTTGGATACCAGAGAATGAAAGAACTCCTGAAATCATCATACCAGAAAAATATCACTGATGCTTGCGAAAACATATTTCTGACGGTTCAGAAATTCAGATTTGGAGATATTCAAGACGATGATTTATCTCTGATTATTCTTGAGTATAAATAGTCTTATACAAAAATAGACTGTTCACAGAACTTGCTGCAGAATACTCGAGTTGATTATTTAAATTCAAAGGCACAAAATTCTCCAATAGTAATTTCATTTGTTGTAATTCGATCAATTTTGTAACTGTACAAAATGTTCTAATGTAATTAGGTGTTAATAATAATTTCATCAAGTTTTTTCACAATTTTTGCAAGATTAGTTACTCCTGTAAGAGTCAGAACTTTTTCTTTGAGCTGATCAACACCTGTAATGTATAATTTCCCTGATGATTCCTGGACAACCTTGACCGATATGTCAATTATGCATCCAACACCAGGACTACATAAAACAGTACAATTCGAAAAATCAATTACAATTGTGTTCTTGCTTTTACATAATTGTTCTTCTACGAGAGAAATAAGTTGTGCTCCACCTTCAGCTCCAAAATATCCCTTTAGTTTAAATACAACAAAGACATCTGTAGTTTCAGAATTGATAGAAAAATCTAAGGACATACTCTAATTTTCCTTTTCAGGTTGATATGCAATTTTTTGCTAATTTAATCTTCCAAAGATGAACAGTGATAAGACGAGCAGCAAAACCCCAATTATTATCCACATTTTTTGTGGGTCTGTTCCGGATAGAATCCGAAAAAACGAAAACAGATTGTTTCTACTGGTTACATTTAATTCGCTTGTTTTAAGGACTTTCAGTGAATAAGGTTTTGGGGAATCGTTCAGTGAGGCATGTTCCTTTTCAAAACGGAGTTGCCATTCTGACTCAAGTTTCGCTATTGCATTCTGTTTTATAATATCCAGAGAAATTAAATTGGAAATCATTTGTTTTCGAACATTATTAACCTGGTTTGTTCGTTTGTTTGAAGTCTTTTTCTCAAGTCGGTACAAATAATACAAATTTTCCCTGTCCGGATTAGTTTGAAATAAAAACAAGCCAGAGTCAAAAAAGGAATCTGATATCTGGTCAGTTAAAAAATCGAAAAGAATATCTCTTACCAACGGAAAATTATAATTTCCAAGGGCGGCTAATCCAACTTCCTGCGAAGTCTGATTTTTCTTTCCAAGCAATAATTTAACATGTGAAAGCGAATATTTCGGATCAGATTTTTGTAAAATTTTTATTGCTTCAATCTGGACTTTAATACTGGAATTTTTAATCAGTTTTTCAAGTTGCGGATATAATCTCTCGTTATCTGTTTCTACAAGATAGTCCATCGCAGCAGTCTGAAGTTCGTCGTTGGAGCAATTCAGCCACTTATTGGCAATAGCTCCAAGTCCGGAATATTTTGCTTTTCCACAGCGTCTGAGTGCAAGTGCTTTTTCCCCGAAATCGAATTTATCATTGTTTATGACTTCCAGAGCTATTTTTAGCTTGCTTTGGCGAATTTCTTCACTTTCATCTGTGTTTTCAGTGAAATACCTTACGCGTTCACTTTTGGAGAGTGTAAAATAATCTTGTGCGGGTTTTCTGTCATCTTGAATTTTTATTGATTGAACTTCAACTTCCTGAATCAGTTTTTGAAGATATTCTTTTATTGCGGGGTCAATTGTCCAGTTTATTGCCATTTTAAATGCTTCAAAACAGAACTTTATTTTCATTGCAGCATGGATTCTGGAAGTGAAATCATCCCATTCTGATGAAGAAGTTGCTTTTAGTTTAATAATGGTGTCTTGTACAAAACGTTGAGCTTTGTGTCGTTGTACCCATTCCTTAAGCTTGAGCATGTAAGAATCATAATTGTCGGCCAGAATTCCTGAATCTTTTATCACTTTGCATGCGCTTTGAACAATTGTTTTTAATGTTTGTGCTTTTTCCAAAAAAGAGTCTTCGGCAATTTCCCATAATTTGAATGGAACTTCCGGGTCAGGATTAATTTCGAAAAGCGACCCTGCCATTTCAAGCAATTTCAAATCTGATTCAAAAGCGAAATATTTAAGAAGAACGGGTTTAATTTCAATGAAAGGAAAATGAAAAAGATCAAGTATTGCTACTTCTCTTCCACTTTTTTCCTGACTGAAAAGAAATTCCTCCAGATGAAGCAGTGCTTCAGGCAAGTCAATTTTTGCCATTCCTCTTATTGCAAACAAATGAAGCCTTGGGTCGCCTGAAGTAAGAAGCTTTGGTAAATATCTGGTTAAAGATTGGGGTGAAATATTTATCAGAAGATCAAGTATTGCCATTTGTACAGAACTTGAAGAAGAAAGGAGATTTGAGGCAAGATCCTTCAGATTCTCATGTGGCCAGAGGCGGGAAAAAGTTTTGATCAGTGCAGCTGCAACAAATGGATTTTTTTCGGCTGCAAGAAGCTCCGGGGCAAGATGTGCAATTTTGCCTGCATCCTTCCCTGAAATTTCTCTGAAAAATAAAAGCCTCTCATAATCAGATAGAAGAACGAATTCTTCCTTCTTGAAATTATCAAGTCGAACCGCTCTTTTTTCTGCTTTTTTAATGATTGACTGTCCGAAAATTTCAATGGCATGCATTATTAATTTCTTGCATTCATAATCAGATTCAAGCTTATAACGCTCCTTCAACAATTCCATTATCTGATCATTATCATGAAATTCCGAAAGGAGTTGTTCCAGCGTTTTCAGACGTACTGATAAAACAGGCGAAGAGATCTCATCTTTAATTTTTTGCAGATCAAAAGAGTTTTTCTTTTCCATTTTTGGAATTATAGCATATCACAATACAATTGAAAATCAGGGAGAAAATATTACAGCAATTCTTCAGTGAGCATTGATAAAATGAAATGTAGGGAACTGCCGTGTTGCGATAAAAAACTCTCGGAAGACTGGTTTTAGCCAAATCAACCGAGAGTTTGATGACTAATCTTGTTAATGTTTAATTGTTTAGTTCTAACAATTACTCATTAGATTTTTTTGCTTTCGGGGAGACTTTGATTGTAATCTTTGGAGCAGCCGATACTCCAGGGACAAGTCTGAATTTCCAATTACGAAGTGTTTGCCAAACCCCCGTTGAATCCTTTGAAACAATATGAAATGTATAGTCTACCGGACTCATATTAGTTCGAAGTTCGGGAAGATAGAAAAGCAGCGTGTTCACGTTTCTATCAACTTTGATTCGATTTTTATTTTTATCAAGCACTGCGAAGTTATTCAGATCAAGATTATCTCCCTCAAAAAAAGCCGTACATCCTACTACATGATCAACAACACCTGTTCTAACCTGAGGCTGGACTGATAAAAAATTTATCTCAAAACTAGTCGCAGGAGGATTCATGGGAACAACCAGGCAGCGTGTTTTAAAATATAACAAATGAAGATCATCTTCGCTTCCAACTTCGACTTGAAACGGAAGATCATTGCGAACTCCTGAAGGAATTAGCCAGCATCCAAATTCATCTAACTTTCCTTTAATGACAGTCCTCTTTGGCGAAGATTCCTGGTCAGGGCAGTAATACTGTGTAAACACACATGGATAGTTTGAAAGCGGTTTCATATCACCTGTAATTTTCAGTTGCATGAAACCACTGTTTCCAGGGTCACCTTGACCGAACGACGGAAGAACAACAAGTACCAGAAGGAGAATAATAAACAAGCGCTTCTTCATAAAGCACCTCCATAATATTTTATAAGTTCCGCTGAATTTAATTGAAATTCAGCTTAACCCCACTTTTATGAAATGCTTACCTACTCTTCATTGCAGCAATTCGACAACACCATCTACGATTTTCTTTGAAACACTTGATGGTTTCAAAGGAACGTAACCATCAATATTTACATGGTCACCTTCACCCCAACCGACCACAGCGAGAGTGTATCCACCGATGTAAAAGTTTCCTATTTTGGAAGCGTTGGCTTTAAGTTTGTTATAAATAGCTTCAACACAAGCTTCGTTTGTTTTTGACTCAATGCCAGCTTCTGCCATAGCATTTATTATATGCATTCGAACCAGAGGCATTGTAGTGCATCGAATTGCAGCTCGTTGATTGGACTCTGTCATATGGTTTGCTTCAGCCTGTACTCGACGCGCCTGCTTTTCAACAATGTATGGGAAAGATGGCTTATCAATATATTGAATTTGCCAGCTTTGCATAATGCCTTCAAAACTTTCTATAAGTGAATTTTTCAACACCACGCGAGCTTTTTCATAATCGTCAGCCATCAAAATACACGGAAGTAACAGCGAAATAGCAATGACCACGCAAAAACTACTTAACAACCTTCTCATTTTTTTCTCCTGAGGTCCATATTTTCCCAAAAAAAATATTGATACATGCCGGCTCAGCAAAAGGTGAACTCCAATCAACCTTAATTGCAAAAATTGCGGTAAAACTAGGGTGGTGTACAAACAGTTCTAATGCAAAACCACATCAAGTTTCTTTAAATTTATAAGAAAAGCTGCTTGGGGAGAGATTGAATCTGAATCACAGTCGAATTCGCCCACAATTGTTGCAGTACCAATTATTTCTTTCTTTTCTTGAAACGACTGGTAAACCTCTGTTAACTTCCTGATAAAGCCTTTTCCAGATTGTTCCTTGCTTTTAATGCTGGTTTCATGTGCCCTATCCAATAAAATATCAAGTTCTTTATGATTCGAATTAAGAAATTCATGCCAAGTACAATTATCAAATGATTTCGTATCTTCAAGGGAAAAACCGTATTCTTTAAGAACTGAAGATTCCACAATCTTAGTCATTCTTGTAACCTCAACAGTTATTCTTGCGACAGAACTGAAAGAGAGACTTCCTGGCTGAAAGCATTTTTTCATATCAAGCAAGCGGAATTGAATCTCGTAGGGTTGCAGCTCTATCTTTCCATTCAATTCCTTCGCAACAGATGTTCCAAATGTAGATAATACTAACAATAGGGCAATCCAGATAATTTTTTGATTTGAAATGAGTGTTTTCTTCATGAGAATATTCTCCTATTGATAACTTATAATGTTCGATGAATACTAGACTAACTAATCATTACACTTGGGATTCTTTGAACAACTCGGTAAGGATGCTGCTTTGAAACTATAAAAAAGTATAAACTGGCCGCCAGCTGTAATTTTAATCAACGGTACGCATAATTATTTAGATTGGACAAACCGGCAAAAGTTGATAGGGATTCGAGGCGAGTTTTCAAACAAGACTTTCACGATCAAAACAACGATGCGTATCGTTGCAGATATTTATTTAGGAGCAATGTAACTGTGATGTTTTGGATGGGAATAGCTGATTATTTTGCATGTAGAGTCAACCAGTCTCCATCCTTCTTTGACGTGATAGTAATTGGAATTGACTCTGCCTTCCCGACCTTCTTCGAACAGTCTCATAAACCAGAATTCTTCTGATGTGAACTTGATCTTCTGCCAGATCGTTCCATTTACCTTCAGGACAATTTCTTCTAGTCCGAATCCTTCAGGGGCATTCAGTTTCATCAGAATCCGGCATATCAGGCTCCGCAGTTCCTGTGATTTTGCTCCAGATTGTTGAAAGCTGGAATAAAATTCCTGAAGTATCGAAGCAACTTTTTCAGGTTTGTCTTTATATATTTCTGAAATTGAATCTCTTCGCAGGACAGGGTCTCCCCATTTGAGAACAACCTCAATTTCTCCTTTGACACCGAATATTCCCCCGCTGTGTACCAATTCATTTAGATCACTGGACAACAGTATTGTACTGAATCCGAATGAGATCATTAATAGTATAATTGCAGAAATTCTGACAGTGAATATTTTTTTGCTATTCATAAGTTTCTCCTGTTTTTTATGATGCCTAAAGTCAAGGCTAAAAATTACCAAATTTTATTAGGATAAGTTTGGGCAGCCTAGTACTATTCTGCCAAATCGGGGAACGATTTTACTTCCCTTTCATAATCTTTTCAGCAACAACTTGGTTGACCACATTGTACTTCATACAATTTTTCTCTTGTCTCCTTTATGTTTAAGTTAGAATACATGTTCATTTTTTTCTCGTGAATACATTCCGTCAACTACTCAGCAAATGGTGAATTTCCATCAGCTTTAACTGTAACCGGAATAACTGCGGAATAATTGGCAAGTTCTTCCTTTTTCTCGTCAATAAGGGTATTGAGTTCCGAAAGTTGCTTTGTTAGTTTTGCTACCAGATTTTCATATTCGGATTCTCTGGTCCGTAGGACCGGCAGAACTTTTTCGGGTGGATCACCTCTCATTCCTAAGCCTGTGGTGCGATAAGCCAGTTTATCCGATAAGCTTGGGTTGGGATCCTGCATTTTTTGAGTCACTTTAATCCGATTCTGAATTATTTCCAGATTTTTTTGTTCTTTAATCAGAGAAGCTTCAATGGCATTTTTATTGAATTCTGATAAAGCTATTTCGCCTTCCGGGACAAGTTTGAACAATTCCTTGCAGAGGGGAGTTCTTTTTAAAGTTTCATCTGAGGAGAGAAATTGATAAATTTCATGCAGCTCTTTAGGAGTATTCGCAAGTTCCCGAGCTCTTTTGCAAAAAGCCATGGTAAAGCCAAGGGAAATCTCGGCGAAACTCTTTGCGTTATCCATCGCTTCTCGAAAAGAATTTCCATAATTTACCACAAGATAATCCTGCCATTTTTTCTGAATTTCCGAGGAGGGGCAAGAAAAGACGTTTCTCCGGTGCTCTTGTGAAGAAATCAACAATATTGTTTTTGCTGTTTCAAGATCTCGGAAGTAAACGCCAAGGTTTGAGGTGATTTTATCGTAAGCATAGTTGCATGGAAAACCGATTCCAGTTCTGCTTTCTTGTCGGCCTGACATTGAAGTTATAATCAAGATCATATCTTCGGGAGTTTTGGCGGCATCTATTGCATAGGTATAGCCTCTATGCGCTTGAACGGAATGATTGGTTTGGTGCCACATATTTGTAACATTGGTTGCATCAGCAGCTCCTTCTGCTCCATTAACGTAGCTTCTTACTAATAATGACGGTTCAACTGCAAACAGGTTTCCTATAATACCCAAAAATGTGGAAAGAATAAGAATCTTGTTTATTATAGACATTATATTTCCTCCAAGAAATAATTTATATCATTAGAAAATTTACTTCCTACCTAATAAATTGCAAAAATACTCCTTTTTGTTCCAATATTTTTATTTTATTTATTTTGTAAGTTTTTTTCTGCGGTACAATAGCCCATGAAATTATGTCATCCCCTGCAGGCACCAAAACCAGCAGTTTAAGGGTTGTCTGAAAAAGTCACTGCAGCGATTCTTTGACAACCGCCAATCACTTAAATGGGACTCAGGGTAACCTTCATGGTTCTTTTGCATGACGCTGGCGCTGTCCAATGAAGAGGGCACGATGTTACGGCTTTTTAAGTCCCGGCAGAGGCAAAGAATTTCTTTGAATTCGAATGTTTTTGTATCAAACTTCGAGAATTCCTGTTCCGGTGCAGGAGGGAAAGAAAATTCCCATTCTGGTCTGTACAAAATGCGGAAGTTTAAGATTGTTCCGCAGAGACGTCCGACTTCCGCTGAAACGAGCTCTACTAAATCAACGAGTAAATAAATTGTGCAATCAAGCTCGCGTGGATTTATCACAAATTTGGCACAAAAAATAGAATAAAAATCAAGTGGGTTCTCTAAAAAGAGTAGCTCAGGCAGATTTTTTCCGAATAACAACTTCTCACCGATGAACATATAGCAATCAACCGATATTGACATCACTATTGCGGAGATTGAAGGAGGTGCCCTATGATATTAGAAAACAAATTAAAGATCACCGATCAGGTTGAATCAGGTTGACTTGGCATAAGCCGAGGAAAAAATCAGTAAGCAAAAAGCCAGGCAGCTTTTTGACTCCGGCGATATTGACAATGTAGAAGTCGGCAGATTCGCTGGGCTTTCTTTCATCCATTCCTATTTGTTTGAAGAAATTTATGACTTTGTACGATGGACAAAATAAAAAAGAAAATAAATTGGAACAAATCCAAAAAATGGATTGTTTAATATAATAGTTGGTGAAAAATAATAAAGGAGATAATATATGCTTACTGGACAGAAATTCCAAAGTGTTATGGTTTCGTTGGTTGTGATTGGACTGTTGCTAATTAATGGTATCAGCTATGCAGAAAGCAATCTGACAAGCTACTTTGAAGTCATTATGAGAATTACCGATGTTAAATGTGCTATCAGTAACAATCTATTTAATTCAACCGATTCTGCTTATTCAATCTCTAAAATTGTTAAGCGGATAACAGGCGAAGTCGTTTCAATGCAAAGTGTTCCTGTTCCAGGTTTTTCAAAGCAAAATAAACCCGATTTAGAAGCGATGAAATATCTTCAGGCTAATGCGAAAGAAATTGATTGTTTATTGCGTAGCGATCAAGGTCCTTTCAGAAGCGATCAGGGATGGTTTGTTTACAATGCGTTGAAGCCTTATATTGGCCGAAAAGGTGAGAAAGCAAAAGACGCAGGAAAGTTTTCCGAATTAAAGGTTAAGGCAATTATAGAAGTCGTAAAAGATGAATATCTGGATTTCTATTTCATGTTACACTCAATAAAAGAAGTGAATATTGAAAAGTGATTTCGAAAAAACAGTCTAATCTCAGACATGCCTGTATTGCACAAATAGGCCGAAGCTGCTCAAAATGCAAAAGGAGGTGTTGTGACCATTGATAATCCTGATGCACCATGAAAAGATGCAACTTTCAGCCTGAACGTATAAACGTCCACAAGGTCTCTGAACTAATGATAATTTTAAAAAACAAATATGATCTAAACGAAACAGGTAAAACTTGTCTGATAATGGGGTAATTATCAAAGTTGTAGTGAGTTCTGCAAGTCTAGCAGTATAACCGGAGAGTATTTTCAGGAGGATGTTATCATGATGACCGTATTACCTCAGACAGAAATTCATCTCGATTCAGCCAGAGGCAGAATGACGATAGGCTTTGGATATCATCGTCTGGGAATCCTGCTTGTCCTTCCCTGGCTCGTCTTGGGGGTCAGTGGGTATTGTTATCTGATGAGCGTGATGCCCCACACCTCGTCTTTCGACCGGTGGTGGGCGCCTCTCGGACACTTGGTAATGGGAATGGGAATTCTGCTGATCTTTCTCAGGAATTTTGCTCGGGATGATGTCTGTATTGACCAGAAACGCAAAGGCATTTACGGGATTATTTCATTCAGGGGCTTTTCCAGAGAGCTATCCTTCAAGCCCTTTGAAGGCATATTGGGCCTTGGATTCCAGGGGGAAAAGATCAGCGGTCGATACGGAACATATTGGGCATACCGTCTCGTTGCCGTTTGGCAGGACGGAACGATGTATGAATTGTCACACGCATTTCGCCGCCAGCACTTCAAAGAAAAGGAAGGGGAGGCGGAAAAGATCGGTCAGTTTATTGGGTGCTCCTTTTGCATTCCTCAGATTCAGGATTCCGTACTGTTCGTCGAAGGTGAGGGCAGTAAGAAAAAAATTTCGTATAGAAAAGGGTAAGCTTTTGGCGTCCATGACGACAAGAGGCGAAGTAAGTATCTGGAGAATAGGTCTTTATTCAGTCAGGATATTGCCCTGAATTTTTTTCTTGAACTGTCTCAAAAAGATTGACACATTTCGTAATACTAACAAACGTCCACAAGGTCTTTGGACTAACGATAATGTAATTGTACAACAAGCCCATAAATTAATTGAAAATGATTTTACCAGGAAACACTGGTACATTTTGCAATGGTTATTCCCTCTGAGTTTACTCTTATCGGAGTAAAATAAAAGATAATTTTTTCACGGGGCAACAGTATTCCTTTTGAAATGGGTTCGGGAACCTGAAGAAGGAGGTTGCCTCCTTTTTCCATGTGAATTAGATATAAACCTGACTGATTGCGGTATTCAACAACTGTTCCTTCCATTTTGACTGGTTTGGAAGTGATTTCTGAAAATTGATAGGAATAATTTCTGGAAACTTTTTGATCTGGGTTCTCCGAAAAAGAAACGCGAAGAATTATGATTGCTAATACAATGATTGCAGAAATGGCAGCTATATTTGAAGTATGAGAGATGTTTTTCTTTGAATTCGAGACTTCACGTATTTGCGTTTCAGCGGGAGAATCAACTGGAAAGGTTTCGCACTTGAAGTCGGAAATGAGTTTGTGTCTAAAAAGAAGAGCCTCACTACTTATTGGAAAAGAAGGTACTTCTGCAAGTTTGTTTAGCAGTCTGGATCTATCCTGAATTTTGAGATTTCTCATAAAGATTTGAATTTCAACAAAAAAGTCAGTTGAAGGTTGTTTTAAAAACTCTTCAATAAGAATTTCACAAAAATTCATATCTGAAAAATCCAGATTTGTGAGAAGAAGTTTTGCAATAGTATGTTTTTCGTCATCAAAAGAATTAAAAAATTCTGAAATCTGTGAAACAATTTTTCTGGATTTGGTTATTGATAAAATCCTTTTTGAAATATCGATATTATTATTGTCAGATGATGTTAAAAAACCGTAGAGAGTCAGCATTGCGTCATATTGGGAATAACAAGCAAGATAGTTCAGACAGGAAAATTTCAATGAATTGTCTGTTGAATCAACATTGTTTTTTGCCCAGGGAACCAAGTTTGAATATCCAAGTTTCTCTGCTACTTTAAGAATCTCACATTTAACTGCATTTTCAATGGTTGCAGAATTTAACAGATCTGTCAGAATGATTCCAACATCGGGCTGGTCTTTTTCAAGAGAATTGATAATCTTAATTTTCTCTTCTGAAGTTGCTTCGTTGATCTTTCTTAACATTAGCGATTATTCCCCGATTCCGACGTTAGAATTACTTATATCCTGGAACAAGAATTTTGCTTGATTTTTGATTGTAAAAATACATTTTAAAGTATGGACAAGGTTTTGATTTTTCTGGCGATATTTTTTCTTCATCATCTGAACCGTTGTTTTGAAAAATACTTGCTGTGTCTGATGCTGTTGAGTAAATTGGAATGACACTTTCTATCGTAAGAATCAATCCGGTTGTCGGGTCTTTAATTTTTGAAGTAACAGTTTTAACCTGGACTTTTTGCTTTCTGTTCTTTGAAAGTTCTGTTGCTTTTCTTTTTTTTAATCCACCGGTATTATTGGGAATTAATAAATCGCAATCTTCTGAAAGATTTTTCTTCTCAGTGCTTGCTGATGCAGTTTGTGGTGAAATAGCAATGAAACAAGATAATACGATTGACAATATTATTTTCATAAATTTTCTCCTGGTAATTATTTGAATTGTATGAATTATGGTGTCGTAATTCTTTCCCCGTTGGTTGGAAGATGATAATTCCAGGTGGAATAACCTAATGAATTAGGGGAAATGGTATTGATAAGTTTTGCACTCTTCCTTTTATTTTCTTCATCTGTTTCACCAGATTTTTTCATTGGACAAACTTCCATTTCAAGATAAAGATGCCGGGTATTCATACCGACATTTTCAATTTTATGTGTGTTTTTCAGTACAATAACCTTGAAAGTGCGAATTTTTGAAACCGAAAACCAGGTTACATTTCTGGATATCGAATTATCACTTATTTTCTTTTCTTCTTCAATTCTTGCAACTCCTGTCACATCAGGCTTTTGAAAGTTTATCTGGTATGAAATTGTTGCGTTGTCCCCAATGCTGATTATGAGCATGGATGGATATACCGTTGTTTCTGAAGATGGGAGTTCTGGCGAACCACAGCTCAGAAGTGCTTCAATAGGATTTCCGGAATCATCGGGAGTTATTACGGATTTGCAGTTGAGAAGATCGTGACGGATAGAGAAGATCAGTTTATTTGCCTGATCAATTGAATCAAGATATTCTGTAATTGAAATACTGTGCTTAACTCCGGAAATAAAAAAACTTTGAGTAAAATACAATATGGAGGCAGCAATCAATATTGTTACACAAAGCTCAACAATGGTAAAAGCTCTGTTTTCAACAGCGAATGATCTGAATAAATTTTGTTTCATGTAATCTGAATTTTCGCTAATTTTTGCAGATTTAATCGCTTTCATAAGGTTTTTCTCAAAAACACCACTTCCTCATGGTAACTGGTGTTGGAGTCTAATTGTACAGAAGGTAATTTCCAACCGATTTTTACAACTACTTTAAAGTAATCCCCCTTTACTAACTGTCTGTTACCCGGTATTTCTTCAACAGTAATTTTTCTTTCTTCAAAGAAACGCGCCATTGGTGATACCAGAATTGAAACATCAAGATTTTTAAGTGGAAGACGTGCCATCTTTTCTTTTTCCAGAAGTTTATCATTCAGACTTTCAAGCAGATCTTTCATTGAGAGACTCGATTGGCTGCATAGAGTTTTATAGCCAATTGATGTTCCAAGCATTACAAGCTGATCGGTAATTTCATGAGAATAGTGCGTTGCAAGAAGCTCACACATTGAGCCTGTGGCGTTCTTTTTTGAGGAATACATTAAATCAAGAAATGGAAAAACAATAATTGCAACTATTGCCATGCTTATTATAACTTCAACAAATGTAACAGCTTTTTTCATAATCTGGTCAACCCTTTGTAACAATAATTCCAAGATCACTCTGTTCTATGATAAGCTTATATCTTTCATTATTTGCTGGCAGGCATGGGTTGAAATTGCTGTTGTACAATATTATCCCTCCGCCTTTAAAATCAGAAAACATGGTTCTTCCAAGTGTTGATGGTGCGATAGTAAATGCTGCTATGCCTCCGATAACATAGATCTGGCAGGAATTTCCGCTTGCTCCGTCATAGTTCTTAATGGTTCCTCCGTGTCCATCTACAGAATTGTTCAGTGCCACGAGATAAGCGTGAAGAGGTTTTGCATATTTTCCGGGAATTGGAGGCAATTGAATATGACCATCAAGAGCAATAAACGAAAAAAGGTATTTTGGAATGCCGTCTTTGTCTGTTTCTTGTGATTGTACACCGTATTTTATAACAAAATCTCCCCTTTGAAGAATGAACATAGCTGAATTGTTCAATATCATTGGACGGTCCAGAACCAGATTTCTTGCAGGGGAATTATTCAGAAACATGTAGACTCCTGAATGGTTCAGACGATAAACTTTTTCACCGGAAGGCATTACGGCATCTTCAATTATTCCCATCGCTTTCAGGTAAGCCATTTCTTTTCCCGGGGGGATATCTGGATTATCCAGATCAATGATATTTGTAACTCTGGAAAAAAGTCCCCATTTTTCAATCAGATTATCTGCAACGTTGGGGGAAGCGTTAAATTTGTTAAAATGAAGTTTGCTCAGATTCCCGTAATAATATGTCCAGCGATCAATTTTACCAAGTGCAATTGAGTTTGCTGCCTCTGATTTCCAGAGTTGAATTGTGTCGGGCTGAATGTTTTTCCAGAAGGTGTTCGGTGCAAGTAGTGTTGAATCATTTGGACCGATGCCTTCATTTAGTACTTTATTTCCAGGAATACCTGGAACGGCTTTTTTGTTGAAAATATTTCCAATGCCAGACGAGTTTGGAAGTGTTTCCCAGGTGATAAATTCAGGTCTGTCTGAATACTGCATACAGTCAAATAAAAGGTTAAACGGAACTCCACAAAAGGATTGCTGGGGAAATTGTGCTACTTTCGGAGAAATGGAATCCAGCACTTCTTTTGGGTGGTGTGGAACGGTCGAATTGATGAAGCTTTCATAAGTTGGCGGAGGAAGGGGACCAATCCAGTAGCAATCAGGAACCAGAAAACGCAGAAAATAGTCCCGATCAACGTCTGCTCCAAGATATCTTCTTATCAGTCCATAATTTTTCTGTGGCGGAGCAATACTCTTGTCAAGATTCAGCATGTATACCTGAAGAAAATTTGCGAGTACTTCACCCACGAGCAGGGTACGTGAAATATATTGCCTATCGCCAAATGGCATAATCCAGGATGTTTTACAGTCTGTCCGCTGTAAAGGTACCATTTCTGAAGATTTTGTCGGATCTGGTTTGTGCCAGAGTTCAAGCTCGTGTGCGCCACCGGATGAACCCTGCTTGACAAAAAAACCAAGAAGTCTTGAAAGCAGCTTTTCATCCTTTGTTGAATCAAGATTAAATATTGTGGTATCATCAATTTCGATTGGAGTATCAGCCAGTTTAAAATTAGAAGATGAATCTAATATCTTTTGTGGCCAGGTAAGGTATATCTGACCTCCAATTCCATCGTTTATTTGAGACGGATGCTCCTCAAAAAGTGAATTAATGGGAAAAGCAGGATCTGGTGGGAAAAAACCAGCAGGAATATTTAATCGCAAGCATCCCTGAGGAGGCTTCCCCAGAAAAACCCATCCTCGATTCTGAAGCATTGATGCTGAGTCTATTAGATCACTGGAAAGTGAATTCAGAGTCGATTGTGGATCATCACCTATACTGAAGGTATCCGTTCCATTTATCAGTAATAGTCTCTTATGACCGCTATATGATGACGAATCGCTGTGATAATTACCAGCATAGGTGTTCTCAATAACATTATAAGCTTCTGTATCAGGTGTTGAGGGAGCAAAAAGGGTAAAACGGGAATATGGACCCGGAACCATACTGATAACCTTGAATTGCTTTGACAAAGTTACTTCTCTGGCAACACCTCTGAAGTAAACTGTGCAGGAAAATTTCATTGTACCATTTTTTTCTGTTTCATCTTTTCCCGCGGCAAATGAATATTTCTGAAGTTCCTCGCTATTCATTGCATTGATAGGACATTTTAGTATTTCGTGAAGAACTGTATTTCTTATGTTATTAACCAAACCTGTTGGAATGAGCTTTGGTGATTGTTCAATGGTTAACTGCATTCTCATGCAAACCGGGTGATTTCCAAAAGGAGAAAACAGCTTTGAAAGACGGTCGGGATAATTGTAATTATATGATTCAAGCAGACTCTGAAACTCAATTTTTACGTCCCTTAAAAAATCTGATTGATCAGATGTGATAGTTTGTGGTCTAAGTGAATTTGATGAAAAAAGACTTCCGAATGATTTATCGAATTTAGCTTTATTTTCAGGTGAAAGATGTGAAACGTCTTCGAATGAGTATGAAAGATATCTGGCACCATCATTTCCAATTGTGGATACTACTTCTTCAATTTCATGGTATTGCATCTTATTAAGATGACTGCGACTGATCATATTAAGCGAGAAAAAAAAGGTTGCGAGACATGCGAAAATTGCAATAATAATCGGAAGAACAATACCACGTACTCTTACATATTCAAGAACATTTATGCTGCTCCGTATGATCATTTGTTGCATCTCTTTCCCATATCCGACTCGTACTTAATCATAAACTCTCAAACCCATAGTTACCTTTGTACAGCAAATCTTAATAAAGGAGTCATTTAAGCTTCAGAATTTCTACTATATCATTTCGACTGAAGGAAGAAATCTCGCTTTTATCAGATATCTCACATTTATTCGAGATGACAGCCCACCCAAATGTTAACACGCAAATTTGCTTCCTTCTTTAAGATTTTGCCTACTTAGAAGGCAAATTTCGGTTTAACAAAAACGATATATTGAAACAGAAATCTAACGACCTGTCCAGATCAGAATGTAAACTGGACAGGTCTGGTTTTTTAGAAAATTCTGAAAATCAGAGGTCTTCACTGCTTCCAATGCCATTGTTTTGAGTAGAGCTCTGAGGGGCAGGTTTTGGTGCTTCAGGAGCCTGTGTAGTTGAAGATATTGATGTATGTTCTTTGTAGCCTGCTAAGGTAACAACAAGGGCTCCTCCATTTCTTTTGAAAACTAACTCAGGTAAAGTTTCCTTGCACATATTGGAACAGTTTTTGTGTCCGCAGATATTTCTGTTATTCAGAAGTTTGCATCTATCATACATATAAGCCTGGTATTTTGGATATTCATTTGAAGTGAACCATTTGAAAGGTGTTTCAGTTTTAAAATATGATTTGAAAAGATCCCATGAATGATACACGAACAGGAACAGATCTGAAGAGCCAAGATCTTCATCTTTATTAAGATTTCCAATCGCACCTGTTGGAACTGGAGTGCCAGAGAGAAAGGCTACTTGACGCATCATCAGTTCAAAGTCCTGAGCAAGAGATATCTTGTTGTCTTTATTTACGTCAAGAACCGGTTTTTCCGCAAGGAAATTCACATTGTTACCATTGTATTTCACGTCGGTCATGATGCGACCCATTGCATAACTGTTTTCAAATATCATTCTGACAATCAATGAAACAACATCTTGTATCTGCGGAACATTGCGCTTATTAATATTCATGATTCTGAAGATATCGCCCTTTGGAGAGGGGCGATTGAAGCAAAGATAGGCAAATTTTGCTACATCATTTTCATCCAGTGAACCATTTCCGGACAAATCTCCCATTCTGTTATCAGAATCACACGGGAAAAACTTGCGATTTCCATTTACAGCTTCCACCAGGAGGGAATAGTCCGCAAGGCTTATGATTGCGTCTCCATTCAGATTCATGTTGTGAATGACTGAATTTGTTGTACTGGCAAGGATTATTGGAAATGAATCAAAATAGCCCCTGAACAATTTCATGTCATTGTCTGAATATTGGCCGTCAGAGTCCATGTCTCCAGGTATGGAGTTCGCTTTCAGAAAACCTGATACTGCCATCCACTTATTCTCAATTCCGGAAAACATGCTTTCAAGGGAGCTTCCAAGACTTCTTGCTGCAGTAGATGCAAAAAAAGTAATAACTTGGGTTGCTGAATTATCCTGAATATACCTTCGTAAATTCTCAATTCTGATGCCTTCATCAGAAGAACCACTAAACGGAACATTTTTTAATATGGCAATCGTATCTGCAAATTTAACCATTGAGCATCGATTCTGGAATTCTTTATATGATCCGGAGAAATCCAAAGCGAACACTCTCTTTTCATTAATCTGCTGGAATCTTTCAAAATCTTCAAAACTGGAATTCATATTATCAATAAGTCTTTCAAAATCTTTTCCATGAACGTATAATCCAACATACTTTTGTCCACGCAGATACTTCCAGTTTGAAGACATTAAGCTGCTGCAACTTGCGATAAGCTGGTTTGATAAGAGAACCTGATCTACATATTCCTTCTTTGTCAGCGATTCAGAATCAAGAGAATCAAGCATTTCAGAAGTTAATTTGATTCCCTTCTTTTCATATCTGTCTAACAAACTGATTCTCTGGTTGCAAATTACATCGTCTGTATGCTGTTCGTAATTTGAAATCGTATTTGCCCAACCCTCCATGGATTTTCCAATATCAATCACCTGGGATGCATTAAGAATTCTGCATTCAAAGGATTTCAAATTGTTGTTATGTCTGACCAGATTGGTCAAAATGGCATTCAAGTTGTTATTTTGCCAGATAAAGGCATCTCGCGCCATCTTTAAAAAAGTAATTTTATCTTTTAATAATTGATCCTGAACAGTAATGAACGATTTTGCGCGATATTGCCATAATTTCCACAAAGACTGATAACTTGGGGTGTCAACTTTCGGTTCACTCGTTGCCGTAAATCTGTTAATAATTTTATCAGTCAGGTCACGCGCTTCTGTAAATCTTGATGTGCCTACCAGTCCTTCGTATAATCCTTCATAAGCAAATCGGAGAAGCATGCCATCACCACTTGCCGCATCAGGATCAGATTTTTTTGCTTCTTCCCGGGCAATTACAGTTTGAGATAATTCGATCAGAGGTTTCCAGCTTCTTTTTAATCTCAACTGCTGAAGCGACCCGAGGTCGTCAGCGAAACCAACAGAGCCAATCAGAAGAGAGAAGAAAAGAAATGCAGTCACTTTGAATGAGAATTTCATTGTTACCCTCCGAAAATAATTTTTTAAATTTACTTCCTAAGTAATAAATTGCAAAATAATGCTTTTTTGTTCCAATATTTTTAATAAAGCAAAGTATTCTGAAATTTTGCATTCAATTTAATCAGAAACTCTCCAACCCGCGTTTAACCAATAAATAAGTCGAAAAATTCTTACTTTTCGCTTTGGTCGAAAAGTGAGTCATTGACAATTTCTCCGGTTTTTTTCGGTGGATGTTTCTTATTCTGAATCGTGTTATTTTTTTCTTCTTGTACCGAACTTGAAGATTCATGTGTTTTGGGGATTCTTACACCATCAGGAATTTCTGAAGTTTTAGTGGATGTTCCAGATGAAATCACTATTTTCTCACCAGTTTCAAATGCAGAAATAACTGACTCGGTTGAGAGAGACAACAACTCTGCTTTTCCTTTCGAAATTTCAGCGTAGCCGTTTCCAGAAGTTAGCTTGAGATTTATTCCGGCATTGTTTGATTTAAGTATGACGGTCGGAAGATATATCTTTAAATCTGTTTTTGTTGACTGAAAATTAACAGAAAAATTACCATCGCTTGTTGAGAATCCATCAGATGATAGAAGTATTGTTCCTTTGCCGGAGAGTTCAACTTTTCCTGCTTTTTGAAAATCCAGAGTCGCACCATCTGAGAATTCCAGAAAATACGATGATTCTTTTACCTGCACGGGCTCATTTAATAATGGAATTCGGATACCATTCTTTTTGAAAAGAACTGCCTGTTTTCCGGTAACAGAAATTTGGGGTGCAGTTTCGGACGTATTTTCGGACGTATTCTGAGATATTGGTGTTTTGTGATATTCAGTGAAAAGTGCAATAGTGGAAAATGTTACTGCGGTTAACAATAACAATACTTTCCCGGAAATGAGATGCTTTTCAGGTGTTGCTTCAATGTCACTTTTCTTTAAACCGGCAAAAAACTTAGATTTGGTATTTGTAAACTCTGTTTCGCTTAATTTCCATGTGGAAATCTCTCTTTCAATAGAGTTCAGATTTTTCAGAAAATTTTTGCACTCAATGCATTTATCAGCATGTTCCTGTATTTCAGAAAAAGAATTATCCTGATCTGAATTGATTTCATTTTCAAACCAGTTGTAGGCTTTATTACATTTCATTTTTTGAAACCTCTGATCTGAACCTATTTAATATTCTGAAAACAACTTTCCTCAAATAGCTGGTAGAAAGGGATGTAATTTCAGATATTTTTTCGTAAGGTAGTTTTTCCAGAATTCTCAGGGAAATAATTTCTCTTTCGACAATTGAAAGAGATGACAAGTAATCATTACCCCCGGAAGAGTTGTCCGAATCGGACATTCCTGTTGTCTCAACGAGTTCCTGGTCACAAGAGACTATTTCCTTTCCCTTCTTTCTGAATCTGTTAATGATTGTCAGTCTTGCGACAGAATACATCCAACTTTTGAATTTCCCTTGTTCCTGATAAGTTTTCAACCCTTTGTATAATTTATAGAATATTTCCTGCGTTAAGTCTTTTGCTTCTTCATGATCTTTCAAAAAAGAAAAAGTATAACAAAAGATTTTTTGAAAATATCTGTCGAAGAGCACTTCAAATGCCTCTTCAGAACCTTTCTGAAAATCTTTTATTAACTGTTCGTCTAACAAAATTCCGGGGTTTACCTTGTTTATTTCCAAGCTCATTTTTCCCCTCTAATTTGTAAAACAGAATAAATAGTATTTTTGTTCCAATAGTTTTAACATAAGAATATTTATTTCTTTTTAATGACAGGAATGCTTATTTAGAAAAATATCAGAAAATCTTAAAAATCAGCATCAAATAACAAGTTCTTTTCTTACTCGCCCTGGTGACTCGTGTGTTTATTACGGTATCCGAGTATCATTCCGTGTTTTTTGAACAATTCGCGGCGGAATAGTGGATTGTATGCAAAATATGTTGCAATGCTCCAGAGGTCTTTGGCGTTTGTCTGGAAATCAAGAACTCTTTTTAAAATTGTCAGTGGGTTGTTGAAACGCCTGCGAGCCCAGAAACAAGCTTCCGTTAGTTCATCCGGTGTCATTCTTGTCGGTTTGAAAACGGCATCTCCAAAATGATAACGGTCGTCGAGCCACCATTTATCATACAAAAGCCTGTTTTGAGCTTTCATTTCATCGTAAACGACAGTGCTCGGGTATGGGCTGAGGATATTAAATGCAGCAAAACAGAACTTTCGGTCTATAGCCCATTGTACAGTTTTTCGTATACTGTTTATATCGTCATGGTTGTACCCGATCAAAAAAGCTGCCCACAGCATAAGTCCCATTTTGCGTGTTTTTTCAATGGCGTCATCATAGCTTTCAAGTTGAAGATTGCAGTTTTTTTCCATAAGTGCAAGGTTTTCCGGATTCACAGTTTCAAATCCGATTACAAGACCGGCACACCCGCTTCTTTGCATGAGATCCATCAATTCAGGGTCGTTTGTGAAATTCAGACTTGCCTGTCCTATCCACCTTTTTTTCAACGGTATAAGTCTTCTGAAAAGCTCTTTTGCTGTTTCAGGTTCAGCAATAATATTGTCATCAACAAAGAAAACAAACTTGTTTTTCTGAACTGCAAGTTCTGCAACAACTTCCTCTGGAGGCCGGCAGACATGAGTTCTTTTGTATATGGTACCTGTTGCACAAAACTTGCAGTGATTACTGCAGCCTCTGCTGAACTGTGTCAACCTGATCGGAAGATAAGATTTGTTTTCAAAAATTTCCCATCTGGTTTTTATTCCAGATAAAACTGGCGGGAAAACTCCATTGTACATCTTTTTCAGATTACCGGCAGCAGCATCGCTAACCACTTGTGGCCATATCTGTTCAGCGTCGCCTGTCATTATAGCGTCAGCATGTTCCATCGCTTCTTCTGGAAGCATTGAAACGTGATATCCGCCAAGAATGACTTTTACTCCACGTTTCCTGAATTCAGCCGAAATTTCATAAGCTCTTCTCGCAGTATAAATTTCAACATTTATGGCAACCAGATCAGCCGGTTTGTCATAATAAATTTTTTCAAACCGATCATCATAAAGGATGCATTCAACATCATCAGAAAGCATTCCTGCCAAGACAGCAAAAGTAAGCGGTTCCATGCGTCCACGGTCGTAGTATGGCTTTCCGTAAACCAGGCCCATATTGGGTTTTATGAAAACGACTCTGATTTTATCTTTCATATTTTATATTTTCTCATCTTTGAATCCGAGTTTCAGATTGGTTTTTCTGTGGATATCATGCCTCGATACAACGTTTCCTGTAAAATATATCATCGCACTGAAAAGATCACTTAAATTTGCTTTCAGATCAATTGCCCGCTGGAAAATTCCGGATATCGAATTAAACTTTTTGCGTACACTTGTAACGCCCTCAGATAATTGCTCAGGTGTCATTCTGAGAGGAATGAATGCTGTCTGATTCCAACTATAGCGCTTATCGAGCCACCATTTTTCAAAAATAAGACGATTCTGACTCTTAAGTGTTTCATAAACCGGTGTCCCTGGAAAAGGCTGCAATATATTAAAATTGGCCATAAACAGTTTTCTTTCAATTGCAAAATCAGCAGTTCTGGAAAAACAATCAATATCATCAAAATCATAACCAAAAACGAAAGTTCCATAAACCATTATACCGTGATCTTTAAGCTTATCCAATGCACCTTTGTATCCGCCAAAGTGCTTTGCCCAGCCTTTATTCATCTTTTCAAGGTTCATCGGGTTCAGTGATTCCAGGCCAATAATCAGTGAAAAACAGCCGCTTTCAACTACCAGTTGCAGCAATTCATCGTCTTCTGCAACAGCAAGACTTGACTGGGCTGTCCACCTCAGATTCATTCCCTTGAGTTCTCTGAGGAGCTTTTTTATAGCATCTTTATGGGAAATTATGTTGTCGTCAACAAAAAAAATAAAATTCTTTTTCTGTGCAGAAATTTCTCTTAAAACCTCATCGATAGCACGCTGTCTGGTTTTCCCTGAATAGAATTGTCGTACTGAACAGAAATCACAATTGTGTATGCAGCCTTGATTAAATTGTACTAATGAAATCGGAAGGTACTTCTTCCCGTTAAAAACAGACTTGTCCGTAACAACAGAAAATTGGGAAGACAAATTCTGTGAGCGGTATATTTTCTGAAGCTTATTGTTTTCTGCGTCAGCAAGAATTTGAGGCCAGATATTCTCTGCTTCGCCTATCGCAACAACATCTGAGTATGAAGTGACTTCCTCAGGGATGAGAGTTGGATGAAAACCGCCCGAAATAACGGGAATGTTTCGTTTTCGGAATTCATTGTAAATCTGCGAAGAACGTCTTGCAGAAAAAGTTTCAACTGAAATTGCCGCCAGATCATAGCCTTTGTCAAAGTCGATATTTTCGATGCGCTCATCAAAAAAGAATAGTTCATGCTTTGCCGGAGTTAAACCGGCAAGGACGGCAAACGTCAGTGGTTCCATCATTGCCATGGAACTGTAACGTTTGCCAAATGTCTCACCAAACGAAGGCTTTATTAACGCTATTCTCAACGCTTACCCTGCCTTATCTATTCAGTAGTCAGTTTCAAATAAAGCGGTCAAATTTGCCTGTTAACCTTGAATTAAGCTGTCATCTCGAACGAATGTGAGAGATCTTATAAAAGCAGGATTTCTCCCTTCGGTCGAAAAGACAGCAAAGTTGTCAACTTACAAATATTCGTATCTTCTCAATAATTCGGGGAAGATAATACACCATTTATTGGATAGGTACAAATAATTTTCAAGTTTAAATTCCGTGTTTTCCGTGGTTAAACCCCAGGTTCTATTTTTCAAATCAGGCTTTTTATCGTCGCAGCAATCTTTTCAGAAGAAAGTCCGAATGAATCAAGTAACTCATTTGGTGTTCCAGATCTTGGGACTTTGTTCACGGCTACATGCGTCATTTTCTTTATTTCACCCGCAGCAGCAGACATTACCGCTTCGCCAATTCCGCCTTCCGGAGCATGTTCTTCGAATACTGCTACAGCACCGTTGCTCTTAGAGATAAGTTTTCGAATCTCTTCTTTTGGAAATGGTTTCAGACAATACAGGTCAACAAGCTGAACCTGGGAATCGCTGCCCGCTGATTTGATTGCTTTCAATGCTTCATGAATTATTACACCGCTTGTAATAACGGTAAGTTTTGGAGAATCACATTTGTTAAGAACTTTTAATCCGCCAGCTGGAAACACTTCGTCTTTTTTGTAAAGCATCGGAGTTGCCATTCTTGAAAGCCTTACATAACCAGGACCATTGTGTGCAGCAAGATTCAGAATGCAGTAATAAGCAGATATTGCATCTGATGGATAATACACAGCACTGTTTTGAAGAGTTCTGAACGAAGCCAGATCTTCAAGTGCCATCTGCGATGGTCCGTCTTCACCGATTGAAATTCCGGCGTGTGTTCCAAGAATCTTTACATTCAGGCCTGAAAGTGCCGCCATTCTTATCTGGTCAAAAGCTCTGCTCCAGAATGCTCCAAATGTTACCGCAAAAGGAATTGCCCCTCTGGATGCCAGCCCGGCTGAGATGCCAGCCATGTTTTGTTCAGCAATATAACATTCAACAAATCTTTCAGGAAATTTCACACCAAATTCATCTGCATAAGTTGAATTGCCAGTGTCTCCGTCAATTACCCACACTCTGCTATCGCTTTCTCCAAGTGCGACAAGGGCTTTGCCAACCGCCTGTCTGGTAGCAAAACTTTTTCCATCTTCGAACGGAGGTAGAATTTTCGGTAGTACAACAGGAGTTTTTTTGTCGAATGTAACTTTTACTTTTGGCTGCTGAGGAACTGAGATGGCAGGAGCCGGTGGCGATTTCATAAGATCAGGTTCAACTTCGAGAAGTGCCTTCTGAAGTTCATCACCTTTTTTCAGAGGTTTTCCATGCCAGCCGTCTGAATTTTCCATGAAAGATACACCTTTGCCCTTGAATGTTTTTGCAATAATACATGCTGGCTTTCCATGAACTTTCAGAGCTTTTTCAAAAGCCTGAATAATTTCTGAAATATTATGCCCGTCAATCACGTAGGCTTCCCAGCCAAAAGCTTCAATTTTCTTTGCATAACTTGTAAGATCGTGTCCATGCATCGTTTCTCTGCTTTGTCCGAGACGGTTTACGTCAATAATTGCCACTAGATTTTCAGTTTTCAGTTTAGCTGCCAGAGAAAATGATTCCCAGACAGAACCTTCAGCTAATTCGCCATCACCGAGTATTACGTAAGTTCTCTGATCGCCTTTAAGAACACTGCTTTGAAAAATAGAAACTCCGAGGCCGACCGACAGACCCTGACCAAGTGATCCGGTGGCAACGTCAACAAAGGGCAGACAAGGCATCGGGTGTCCTTCAATATCTGAGTTCATTTTTCTCAGCGTATAAACATCTTCTTCCTTCATATAACCAGCTTCTGCCCAGGCAGCATACAACGCCGGTGCAGCATGTCCCTTTGACAGGACAAGTCTGTCATTCGCATTAGAAGCAGGGTTTTTCGGATCATATTTCATGACCTTGAAAAAGAGAACCGATAGAATATCTGCTACTGAAAGACATGACGTCGGATGTCCCGAACCAGCTTCTGAAGTTGACTTCATCGACATGCATCTTATCCTGGCGGCTCTGTGTTTTAATTCTTTAATCAGGGAAGTGTTGTTTTCCATAAATTCTCCTTAATTTATTATTGCTTCAATTTCTTTTTTTGCAATCGTATTATATAACAATGATATAATAACGGAAAAAGTGCCGGAGGGCAAAATGAAAAAAATAATTTCTTTTCTTGGTAGTCCGAACAAAAATGGAAACACTTCTATCCTTGTAAATCGTGCAATTCAGGGAGCAGTATCCAAAAAAGCAGATGTAAGAGAATTCTATCTGAATTCACTTGTTTTGAAAGGCTGCCAGGCGTGCATGTCATGCAGAAAAACTCGCTGGTGTGCCGTTAAGGATGATGCAAGACAGATTCTTGAAGATATTCCTGATTGCGATGGAATTATCTTTGGAACTCCAGTATATATGTTTGAAATGACCGGACAGATGAAACTTCTGATAGACAGATTCTTCTGTTATTTAAATGATGATTTCACACACCGCCTGGGAGAAGGAAAAGACTGCATCTTTATCTTCAGCCAGGGAAATGCTGATGAAAAGGCTTTTCTACCATATTTCACTTCTGTTTCAAAAGCTATGCAGATGCTGGGTTTTAATGTTAAAAAAATCATTATCGGCAATGGTTTGACTAAGCTGGGCATGGTCAAGGACCGTCCTGAACTTTTGGAACAGGCTTATCAGGCCGGTCAGATGCTGGCGGGGTAATGGTATTATAAATTAGCTCGGCGATTTTTTCCTGCAGAGAACATCTTTCTCTGAATTCTTTGAGAGAAACAGTGCTTATTTTATTTAATGAGCCAAAAACGGAGATGATTTTCTGCAGGGTTTTAATGCCGACCCCCGGAAGAGAAAGCAGCGATGATCTTACAACTCTTTTAATTTTTGAGGTTCTCTGAAAAGTGTTTGCAAATCTGTGGGCTTCATCTCTCAATCTGATCAGAATTCTCATTCCGGGTGAGGTTATTGGGAGCTTAATCTGTGTTTTTTCAATGGAATAAAGAATTTCTTCACGTTTGGCAAGTCCAAAAAGTGGTATGTTGACATTGTTTTCAAGCAATGCTTTTCTGGCTGCACTGACCTGACCAGCGCCACCATCGACAATCAGAAGATCAGGAAAGCTCTGTTTTTCTTTAATAAGTCTTTTCAGTCTTCGATCAACGACTTCATTAATCGATGCCGGATCATCAATTCCAGTAGTATTGCGTATATAATATTTTCTGTAGTCGCTTTTTCTTGGTTCTCCATTCGAGAAAACGACCAGCGATGCAACGCAGTCTTCACCATGGTTATGTGAAATATCAATGCATTCAATTCTCATTGGAACTTTTGGCAGATTCAGTTGCTTTTCAAGATCAATGACACCGGCAGATAATTTGACTTCTGTTGTTGATTCAATGTTTCGCATTGATTCAAGAGCATTTTCCTCGGCCATTTCAAGGAGTTTTTTTCTGCTGCCTTTTTTTATTTGTACAATTCTGATTTCTTTTGATGATTTATTCCTCAGAAAACCGAGAATTGCATCGAATGGGAAAGGTTTTTTATTCATAATAATAGCTGGTGGAATCAAATTAGTGCTGTAAAATTGACACATCAGATTTCCGATTATTTTCTCTGTTGAATCATCAGTGTTTCTTTCAAACGGAATTGTTCTGTTGCCCAGCAGTTTTCCGCCACGCAGAAAGAAAACTGAAACGACAATATGATTTTTTGATTCCGCAATTCCCCAGAAATCATTGTTATAGGGTTTCTGCATTTCAACTTTCTGTCTTGTAAAGAATCCTTCAAGTGCAGAAATAGTGTCTCTCAGAACAGCGGCTTCCTCAAAACGGTATTCAGAAGAAAGAAGAGCCATTCTGTTTTTCATTTCTTCAAGATTCGGAATCTTTCTGCCGCTTAGAAATTTCAGCAGACTTTTGACATTTACATGATAATCTTTTCTGGAAATTTTATCGAGACATGGCCCGAGACACGTTCCAATTGAATATTTCAGACATCCGTGATTTTTTTTTCTTTTCGAATCGACCGGCGAAGTACATGTACACAACTTAAAAACACGGCTGATAACGTCCATTACAAATCTTAAGCCGCTCTCATCAGGAAAGGGCCCGAAATATTTGTTTCCGTCATTGTAATAAACTTTTCTGACCTTTATTACTCGTGGAAACTCTTCTTTCAGTGTTATTGCCAGATACGGATGCGTCTTACTGTCTTTGAGTCTGACATTGTAGCGTGGTTTATGCTTTTTAATGAGATTGTTTTCAAGTATCAGAGCTTCAATTTCATTAAAAGTAACAATTATTTCAAATGTTTCAATGTTTAATACAAGCCTGACTGTCTTGCTGTCGCGGCTCTTCAACTTGAAATATGAAGAAACGCGCTTTTTAAGGTTTCGAGACTTTCCGACGTAAATAATATCTCCCTGGTTGTCCTTCATAATATAAACACCAGGTTTTCCAGGCAACTGATCTAACATTGCCGCAATTTTGTCAGAAATTTTCATTAAAATAATTTCGCGCTGTTTAAACGAACCATGCCTCAACAATCACAATCTTCCTCTCCCTTAATTTCTTATACTTGGTTTCTATCTGGGAGATGAAAGGCTGTCTTGTTGAGGCGATGCTTGGTAAACTATTCTACTATTCCGGATTTGAAGGTGAAGATGGTGGATTAACAATTACCGGATCTCCGGATGTTGCCTGAGACACTGAGCTTGAAACATTACTAATGGCGGTTTTTGCACTGTCAACTTTTTGTTTTGCATTTGCTGCAACTTGATCAGCTTCAACTCTTCCCTGCGCATAACCATTTTTTGCAGCAGAAAATAATGAATTTGCACCAGTAGTAAAAATTTTATCGGCATTTGCTGCGTCAGAACCGAGTTTGTCCATGGCAGTTCCCACAACTTCAATTGCATAACCGGCTGCATACATGACTTTTCCAGCAGCAATCATAGCTGCCCCGGCTGCTGCACCAAACCCTGTTGCTGATAGGGCTTGTCCGATAGCCATCAAGGCGGTTCCAATCGTTTTTATCATGGAGCCGACTTGTTGAAGGACTCTTCCTACTTTTACAAGACCTTTCTGAACCTTTGATTGAGTTTCTGCAAGTTGATTGAGGCTCGTTACGTTTCCAACGGCTTGCAGGCCATTAGCAACAGATTGTGCAGCAGTTCCAACTCCTGACATTTGGTTCTGTAACTTGTCAATGTTCTGATTTGCAGTTGTTATATCGGATTGAGCCTTGTTGATGTCATCAATAGCCCTGCGGGCCTCTGCATTATCGGCATCCTGGGCTTTTTTTGTTGCGCTGTCAAGCTCGTTCTGAACGCTTCCCATCTGTGATTTGGTTGAATTTACAGTTTTTCCTGCATCATTAACTGAATTTGTAATGTTATCAGCTGTGACTTCCTTTGAAGTCTCTGCCAATAATATGCCCGAAGAGAAAATCTGGGCAGCAGCGAAAACGAAACACACGAATCCACACATAAACCTGTTTCTAAATTTCATATATCTCTCCTTTAAATTATTTTATTTACTTTTAGAGAGGGGGCATGCGCCTCCTCTCGCCGGTCGAACAAGTTCGACCGTCTCACTCCCAGCGTTCGAGCACTATGTGCTCTCATGGGACGCATCTTCTGGTGTTCGCGCAACCTGTGTTCAAATTTGTATGACGCTTTTTCATAGATTTAAGACTTACGTGTTCTCAGATGCAGGTAAAGAGTTCTTCAGCCAGTGCATCACCCTTAATTTCCACGAATTCTTATTTAGATTTGGCCCAAACAATTCATTAAATCATGATTCAGAAACGTTTTCCTTCAGAATTATATTTTTGATGTCGCTTCTGGCTTTAAAGAGTCTGGATTTTGCCGTACCAGCAGGTATTCCCTGGTGTTTTGCTATTTCTTCTATTGAGAAATCCATAATATATTTCATAATTAATACTTCCCTTGATTCTTCTGATAGACTTTGAAGTGCTTTCTGCACCTCGAGAGCAAGTTCCCTCGATTCTGCCTGGTCTTCTGGTGAATTTCGCTTTTCAGAAGGCATCAATAAAAAACATTCCGGAGCAAGTGTTACAGGCTTCCTTTTGCGACAGGATGAAATTGCAATATTTTTTGCTATTGTAATCAACCATGATAACAGGGCTCTGGAAGCATCATATTGTTGAATCTTCCGAAAAAATAAAATAAAAGTCTCCTGAGTCAAATCTTCAGCATTACTTTGATCACCAGTGAAGTGAAAAAGATAGGTAAACACTTTTTTCTGATAGCTGGAAACCAATCGCTCAAATGCTTTGAGATCGCCTTTTTTTGCCCTGATAATATAATCGGTTTCTGAATCAGTCATTTCATTATCAGCCCATATATTTTTGAATATTTATTTATGATTGAACACCTCATTTTTGACATAATATCATCATATCAATTTATGAAAGATATCTCAATATAATCATTCTGGCGAAACTGGCGTTGAGGGTTGTACTACTATGTCATTGTGCTTTTCAGAGGACTGGCCTACTTTTAAACCTGTTTGCGGTTGAATATTTACATTAGTGTTCATGAGATTTACAGTTTCGGTTGCTTTTGCCTGTATATTTTTCTCTTCGATATTTTGTTGAAGACTGAAATCGGAACCTGTACCGGTCTGCGTAAGCGGAGCTTCTGGTTTTCCCTTTGAAAGATTCAGCTTTCCATGGCTTGAATAGAAATACATACTTCCGCAGAGTACACCAACTATTGTAAGAGTAACAGGCAGAGACATCGCTGAATATTGAAAACTTGAGCTTGAAGGTTCAGAGGCAGGTTGTGTTGATTTCAATCTGGACATTATATTCTGGGTTAAATTTGGAGGACAGGAGTCGTAACTTTTCAGGCACGAAAACCCCGTCAGCAGTTTGTATTCTGCGTTATATGTTTTTTTGCATGACGGACAGGATTGAATATGCTGTTTCTCATTCTGAGTTAAAGATTGATTCTCAGGGTCACACAATTTATTTTTTATAGTTTCACAATTCATATTTTTCGTTCTCCTGAAATTTATTACGCTTCAGTGAAACTAAAGGTTCAAATTTTTTTTATTCATCTACCATTGTCTGAAGTTTCTTCAGCTGGTTCAGGGCTTGCAATGGAGTCATTTCATCAATATTAATATTCCTGATAATATCAATGATTTCATCATTTGCAGCGAAAAGCGAAAGTTGTATCGGCACAGGTTTGTTTCTTTTTCTGATGGCCGAGGTTGTTTTTTCGATAGAGCAATCTTCACGCTTTTCAATTTCGAAAAGAATTTCCCGTGCTCTGTCAATTACAGATTTCGGAACTCCGGCAATTCTTGCAACATCAATTCCGTAAGATTTGTCTGCCGCGCCCTCATGGATTTCGTGCAGAAAAACCAGGTCGCCTTTGATATCTTCGTGTGCAACCGCTACATTCAGATTGAATATAGATTTATGAATATTAGAAAGATCGGTGAGTTCATGATAATGCGTCGCAAAAAGCAGACGCGCTTTAAAATGCGATGCGATGTATTCCAGAATCGCCCACGCAAGAGATAATCCATCAAACGTTGAAGTTCCCCTGCCGATTTCATCAAGAATAAGAAAGCTGCTCTCAGAGGCATTTTTTAAAATTGTAGCCGTTTCCATCATTTCAACCATAAAGGTTGACTGTCCGCGAATGAGGTTATCAAAGGCACCTACACGTGTGAAAATTCGGTCAACAATTCCAATTTTCGCCGACTCTGCCGGAACATAAGAACCTATTTGTGCCAGAAGAATAATTAGAGCGTTCTGCCTTAGAAAAGTTGACTTTCCTGCCATGTTAGGGCCTGTTATTATCGCCTGTTTTTTTTTGTCGTCCAGTACCAGACTATTTGAAATAAATTGTCCCGGCCCAAGGAAGGCTTCAACAACAGGATGTCTTCCTTTTATGATTTTTAATCCTGAATCATTTGATATTTCAGGCTTAACATATCTTTTTTCAAGAGCAATTCTGGCAAGGGAACAGATCGTATCAAGCTCAGCGATTCTGTTTGCAGCTTTTTGAAGAGGTTTTACACTTTCCTTAATGGCTTCTGCAAGTTGTTCAAATATTTCTTTTTCTATTTGAACGGCTCTTTCGGATGCAGAAAAAACTTTAGTCTCATAATCTTTCAATTCTGCAGTAATATAGCGTTCTCCATTAACAAGAGTCTGTTTTCTTACATACTCTACAGGAGCCTTTTCTGCCATACTTTTGGATATTTCAATGAAATATCCAAAGACACTGTTCTTTCTGACTTTAAGAGTTTTCAGACCAGTTCTTTCTCTTTCTTTTTCTTCATACTCTCTCAGCCAGGAATCGCCGTCGCTCATAAGCCTTCTGAGATCGTCAAGACCAGAGTTTATTCCGGTTGCAATAACTCCGCCGTCAGAAATATTTACAGGCGGATTCTGATCAATTGTTCCGATGATTTTATGCGAAAGCTCATCTGAAAGAGAAATGTCAGAAAGAAATTCACTGAAAATAGAGTTTTCAAGCAATTCACGCAATCTGGGAAGTTTTCCGAGTCCTTGTCCGAGGGCAATAAAATCTCTCGGATTTCTACCGCCAAGTACTATTTTTGCCAAAATACGCTCTAAATCTGGCATTCTGTCAAGTGTTTCCCGAATTTCTTCGAGAAGAAGCGAATTTTCAAAAAGAAAAGATATCTTTTTCTGTCGAATTAAAATGTTTTCAACGTTAATGAGCGGCTTAACCAGCCACCTTTTGAAAAACCTTGCTCCCATTGAAGTTTTTGTTCTGTTCAAAACTTCAAATAGTGTTCCGCCTAATCCGCTCTGTCTTCCTTCTGGCAGCAGTTCAAGATTTCGTAATGTTGCCTCATCAAGAACCATGCCATCACCGATTTTATATGGAACCGGAAAAGATAAATGATTCAGCGAGCACTTCTGTGTTTCAAGAAGATAGTCTCCCAGAATTGCAAGGGTCCTCAATTCCAGGGGCGACATTGACAAAAAACGAGCTTTAGGCTCTGATTTGAATATTTCGCATAAAGTTGAAACTGACTCATTTTCAGATGTTTTTTTGGCATGAACCTGGCATTTAAGGTGTTTCCATGGAATTGTGCCAGGCAGAAATTCTTCTGCAGTGCCTTCCATTATAAGGATTTCGCTTGGATTCAATCTGGTGAACTCGTCAGATAGAAGCCTCATTTCATCAGCATCACCGGTTGTTGTTATGAGTTCTCCAGTTGAAAGTTCGGCTGCTGCGAGAAAGAATTTTCCAGCTTTGACAGAAAGCGATACCAGGTAATTATTTGCATTTTCATCTAAAAACTGCGGGTCAGAAAGAGTTCCCGGAGTAATTATTCTTACGACATCTCTTTTGACGATTCCTTTGGCATTTTTTGGATTTTCAAGCTGCTCACATATTGCGACGGTAAGACCCTTTTTGACCAGCTTTGCAATATGTCCTGAAATGCTGTGATACGGAACGCCTGCAAGAGGTACTGGTGTTCCTTTATGTTTGCCTCTTGCAGTAAGAGTTATGGAAAGCTCTTTTGATGCTGTTACAGCGTCCTCAAAGAAGGTTTCATAAAAGTCTCCGCATCTGAAAAGAAGTAATGCACCGGGATGCCGGGATTTTATTTCGAAAAACTGCTGCATAAGAGGCGTGAGCCCCTTATCAGCATCATCAATCGTGTTATTCAGTTCAGTCGAGTTCAACTCGCTCATATTTTTTTGATCCAAGTCCGATTTCTTCTGCATATTTTAGCTGAACCGAGCAGTTTATTTTCTCGTGAACATGTGGAAACTTAGCTTGATCGTGTTCAAATCCACCTTTGAGAGAAGAATTTTTTAATCCCTGCTGGCTGTTTACCCAGTCTTCGGAAGCTGCATCCAGAGCAACAGGGTCTGTTGATGCTGCAAAACCAATGTTTGGAACAATTGGTGAATCTGAAAAACCATAGCAATCGCAAAGTGGAGTAATATCAATCAGGAAATTAAAATAGAATGCTTTCCCTTTTTTGTTCTGTACAACGCCATAAGCGTGCTCTACCATTTTTTCAGTGACATTTGCAGCATCTGCATCCCAGTTTATTTTAATTGCACCAACACGGCATGCAACAAGACATTCTCCGCAGCCTTGACACTTTTTTTGATCGATTTTTGCAGGCTTTGAAGAATCTGCCTGGGAAATAGCCTTGACAGAACACCAGCTCAGGCAGTTTCCACATTTTACACACAATTTTTCGATTACAGATGGTTTGAGACCAGAGTGCATTGCAAGTTTTGCAGATCTTGAACAGCAGCCCATTCCAAGATTCTTAACAGCTCCGCCGAAACCTGCGACCTCGTGTCCCTTGAAATGTGAAACTACAATAAGAGCGTCTGATTCATATATTCCTGATGCAACCGATACTTCTTTCATGTGTTTCTTGGAAATGTTTACAAGATGAGCATCCCGGCCGGTAAGTCCGTCACAAATAAAAATCGGCGCCCCTGTAACTTCGTATCCAAAACCATGCAGGAGTGCTGTTTCAATATGATCTACCGCATTACTTCTGCTTCCGGTATATAACGTTGCTGTTTCGGCAAGAAAAGGCTTGCCACCAGTGGATTTAACCATGTCTATCAGCGGTCTTATGAAAGTTCCACGCGGGAAAGAAGAATTTCCGCGTTCTCCAAAATGAGTTTTTACTGCAACAAGTTTATTCTTCCAATCGAATGAGTCCATTCCAACAGCTTTAGCTAGTGTTTCAATCTTTTTTGCCGTTGATTCAGAAGGTTTTTTTGCTCTGAGACCAATTGTATAAACTTTTGAAGGTGATTCTGATGAATTTTCCATAACACTGTTGCCTTTCAATTAGATTCTTTTCTTGATTTTATATCGTCAATCTGGTTTTTAGCAATGTTTACGTGTCTCATGATTTCTGAAAATGGTTCATTATTTCCAGATAAATTCTTTTTTGCATTGCTGAAAATACTGAAAATTCGTTCAACACCAACTTTGTTGGAAGTATCTGAAGATTTTATATTCAATTCATCAATGGCAGATTGATCTGTTATTTCGCAGAGAAGATTAATCTGATGATCCGTAACTCCAAGGACAAGTATTTTTCCAACAATGTTGACAATATAAATGAAGTGTTTGTGATCAAGCGGAATAACACAGAGGGTTCTTCCAAAATCGCTGCCTTTGCATACACCCTTGTTCTGCAGATACCATGATAATGCAAGCATAAGAGTAATGATAAATGCGAAAGAACAAAGTATGTTCACCGCAGTTGAAAGAGGGTCAGACTCGGGAATCTTTCTGAGGTTTGCTGAATCAGTTGCAGGAAAAATCAAATCATTTTCAGCAGGGAATGATTTTTTTTTATCAAGTTCTTTTTCTGAAGAAGCTTCCAGAGAGTCTTTTTTTGGTTCTATTACAGCGGACGTGACACTAGAGACAAATTCAGTCTGTTCGACTTCTTTGCTTTTATTTCCCTGTTCTTTGGCTTTCAGAGGTTTTGAAGAGGACGAAAGATTTTGAGCAAAGGACGAGAAACAAAGGAAAACAAAAAACGCCCCGAAAAAAAACAACCTCACTGGTCGTTTTTTTCTGAGGTAAAAATCAGTTTTCCGTAAGTTAATGATACAGTTTTCAGCGAAGAGCTTTTTGAACTGCTTCAATAACCCGATTTGGCTGGAATGGTTTGACGACAAAATCTCTTGCACCTGCCTGAATAGCATCAATTACCATTGCCTGCTGCCCCATGGCACTGCACATTACGATTCTGGCACCGGGATCAAGGCTTTTTATTGCTTTAACCGCGTCAATGCCATTCATCTCCGGCATGGTAATATCCATGGTAACCAAATCCGGCTTAAGCTTTTTATACAACTCAACTGCTTCCTTGCCGGTCTGAGCCTCACCAAGAACCTCATAGCCATTTTTTGACAGGATGTCGCGTATCATCATTCTCATGAATGCTGCGTCATCAACTATTAAAACTGTTTTCCCCATCGGATTGGGTATCCTCCTGTTCAGATAGCCTGCAATCGATCTTGCGGATTAACAATACTTGTTATTCTTACGGCAAAATTCTCGTCAATAACAACAACTTCGCCCTTGGCAATCAGTTTATTATTAACCAGAACTTCAACTGCCTCACCTGCCAATTTATTTAACTCTACAACAGAACCTATACCTAATTCAAGTACATCTTTTATTAACATTTTTGTTCGTCCCAATTCAACTGTTATTTGAAGAGGAACATCAAGCAGAAGATCAATGTTCGATTGCAGGCCAATTCCGCCTGGCATCTGAAACATTCCAAATTCCGCGGGGTTCGCCGCCTGCATTCCGGGCATACCGCCCATTCCAGGCATGCCACCCATTCCGGGCATACCGCCCATTCCAGGCATGCCACCCATTCCAGGCATACCGCCCATGCCGGGCATACCACCCATTCCAGGCATACCTCCCATGCCGGGCATACCGCCCATTCCAGGCATACCGCCCATTCCAGGCATACCACCCATTCCAGGCATTCCGCCCATCCCGGGCATTCCTTGCATACCGCCAGGAGGCATCATTTGAGCTGGTTGCTGTTGTTCAGGTGCGCCAGAGCTCATTGGAGGGGGTGGGGGAACTGGCTTTTTTGCTACTGGTTTCGATGGTTGAGCTAAATCAGAGGCCATGCTTTTAGCAAAATCAAGCGGTAGAAGCTGAATCATCTCAGAATTTATTTCCTGACCAACCTTGAGATGATATCCCATTCGTAGAAATTTTGCACCAGGCTTGAAGTCTTCCATCTGCGGAGGGGCTGATTGGAAATTTATTAAATCCACGTTAGGTGGGTTAATGTCAACACGTTTTTTAAAAATTTCTGACAGGGTCGTAGTAGTCTTCCCCATCATCTGGTTCATCATTTCGCCGACGGCAGATTTGTGCATTTCCTGAAATTCTGGATTTGCACCATCACCACCCATCATCAGGTCGCCGATGATTGCTGAGACCGGTTTTTCAAGCAATAGATATGAATTTCCAGCAAAACCTTCAACGTATGAAATTTTTGCAATTATCATATCGTTTCCCTGGAACTCAGATGCAAGGTCATCCTGGGTCATAATTCGCATCTGGGAAAGGGAAAGATCAACTTGCCTGTTCAGGAGCATTTGAAGAACAGAAGATGTAGCACCCATTGAAAGCTTTGCGACTTCTGTCAGCTTTTCTTTTTCTTCAGGAGAAAGAACTGCAGATACATCTGAACCTGCAGGGGACCTGCTTGCTCCACCATGAGATGCTTGCGAAGCCGCCTGCTGCGGCGGACGCGGCGAAGCGGAAACAGGGGGCTGTCTTGGAGGTGGAGGCGGCGAAGAGGGTGGCGGAGCCGATGGCGGCGGTGTTGTTTCTTCTCCGCCTCCCATACTTCCACCACTTCTTAATAGAGCATCAATTTCTTCCTGAGACAATAAATCTGTCACGGTAACTCCTCCTCGGGATTTTCAATGACCTGAGTGATTGAGACCGCCATTTTCTTTCCCATTACACCAGGACGGCCCCTGTATTTGATAAGATTTCCAACTTTGATATCAAGATCCTGCTTAACAAGACGATCGGTTACTAAAATGTCGCCGCGATGTAGATTCAGGATGTCATTCAGCGAAAGTGTTGCAGTGCCAAGCTCAACCACAAATGGAAGATCAATTTTTCTTACCTGATGAGTAATAGCTTTGATGTTTGTCGAAAGCGGTTCTTTTCTTATGGCTGCAAACCACGAGGCAGCGTTCAGCTTTGATGCAACCGATTCTATCGTATTATATGGAACGCAGAGATTCATCAGGCCCGTTACATCGTGTATTTTTATTTCTGATACAACAGCGAGTACCATGTCTCCGGGTGGGACAATTTGTGCAAACTGCGGATTTGAATCGATAAATTCAATACTGGGAGTTAAGTCTACGACGTTTATCCAGGCTTCTCTGAGCAAGGCAAGAATACGTGTCATTATTCTCTGCATTATCTGATTTTCTACTTCTGTCAGCTGCCTGAGAGTGCCCAGCGGTGTACCATTTCCACCAAGTAATCTGTCCAGAATTGTGAATACTACATTTAAATTTATATCTATAAGTGCTTTTCCATCAAGTTTTTCTGATCTGAAGCCTGTAATAAAAGTTGGCGAATAAATTGAACGAAGAAGTTCTTCGAATGTCAACTGATCAACTGAAACGATGTTTGCCTGAGCATAGGCTCTCAGTTCAGTTGATAAATATGTTCCAACAAGTCGGGCAAATGTTTCATGGATAAGCTGGATTGTACCCATCTGTTCTTTGGAAAACTTTGTCTGTCTTTTGAAATCATACAGTTTTCCTTTTTTTTGTGGTCGCTCTGCTTCACCTTTTCCAGAAAAACCGGCTCCACCGCCGCCTCCGCCACCGCCACCCGCATCTGGAGCAGGACTTCCGCCTGCGTTCAGCGCAGAAAGCAGAGCATCTATTTCATTCTGTGATAAGGTTTCAACCATATTTCCAGCAAACTCTCAAATTTATGATACTTTGATTAACAAAAAACTTGTTATAAGGATTATCGACTGATGCAGATGATTAGTTTACCAGAAAGGAAGGAATGTAGATTCTGATTATCCGGTTTTTTGTGCCGCTGGTTCCAAGAATTTCATTCAATTTGTTCTGGATTTCCTGATGGAGAAATCTGTCAATATAATCTTCTTTTGCTCGTTGAATAGTCAGTTTCATTATTATTGTCGTTACAGCATCGCGCAATTCATTTTTTCTTCTGGTTAATTCTTTCTCCAGGTCACCAGTAAATTCAAGCTCGACCTCAATTTTAATATAATGCACTTCTTCATCTCTGGCTGGTGCTGTGAAATCACCAAGCGAAAAACGTGATGTATCACCAGCAGCAGGAGTTTTTCCTGCTGGAGCAGAGCCGTGTGCATCTGCAGGCTTAGCGTTGGCAGGCTCTTTGGTTGATCCGTGTGAAGAAGAAGGTTCCTTTGTTTCAGTCGGAGCAGCAGTGCTTCCATGGCTGCTGGCAGTTTCAGAACCGTGAGATGCTGGAGTCTCTCCTGTTCCTTGTGGAGCTGTTGCTGTTCCATGCGCATCCGCTGTTTCAGTTTGTTTGCTGCCATCTCCTTCTGTATGGCCTTTTTTACTTGCCCTGTAAGCAACTCCGGCAATAACAAGTAACAGTATCAGTACAGCAATCCCAAGAAGAATCATTCGAATTTTTGTTGACATGTGGGGAATCTTAGCATGACTCAATTCTCTAGTCAATGAGTAAGTAAATTTTTGACAAAAAAATATCTGTCAGACAAACTATAATCTTGCATCATGCTTATATATTTGCCAATTAGAAGTGATATTTTGAAATACTGGCGGATTATTACTTTTATTATTATAATGATAATTGTTGATCGTATATTTATTGTTTTGCAACTATTCCTGAAAAAAATTCATCAGCAGGGAAGTAAAAAAATAAAATGAAAATGAATAATAAAATATTGACTATCCTTTTTCTCTACTCAGTGATAGTTGTTCAAACTTTCGCCTTCGAGGGCTTTGATGCAACGCATCTTTTTGAAGAACGTGTAAAGCGTTTGGCTAAAGAAGAGGCTAAAGAAACTCTTTCTGAATTTGAACTGCGCACCAAAGGTTTCGTTCAAAATGCTGATGTAAGGCCAAAACAAGTTGGTGATGTCGAGCAGTTCAACTGCTTTAACATTGGAAAGATGGAATTCGAAAAAATCCCGGCTGTTTTAAAGAAAATTGGAAAAAATTGTTATATATATCTTGAACAGGGAAAAAACCTCAGTGAACAGGTTTTGAATAAAATTGTCTATCAGTTTGATGAATATATTTACCCGACAACTACTTCATATTTTGGAAAAGAATGGAACCCCGGAATTGACGGTGATCCGAAGATTTGCCTTTTCTTTCTGGATATTCGTGACGGCTTCGACCCTTCAAAATCACAGTTAAATTATACATCCGGTTATTTTTTTGCCGGCGATGAATATTCAAAAGAAAAAGAACCTATGAGTAATCAGCGGGAAATGCTGTATCTTGACATTTATCCATCAAATCCAGAGAAGAAAGAATATATGAGTGTTGTTGCTCATGAGCTTCAACACATGATTCACTGGCATCATGATGCTATGGAACACAACTGGATAAACGAAAGTATGTCTCAGCTTGCTTCTTTTCTTAACGGTTTTGGCCATCCGCAGCAGGTATTGTCATTCTGGAGAAATTCCGACAACAATATGCTTGCCTGGAGCGAATCAACGATGATAGCTAATTATGGGCAGGTATACATGTATGGTCTTTATCTGGCAACTCAGCTTGCATCAGACCAGGCCAGCAGAAAATCATTGCTTAGAACCATTGTTGAATGTGACCTCGATGGTTCCGCAGGAATTCTCAAAGCGTTTAAAAGTAAAAATATTCCGATTTCTTTTCAGGGAATCTTCAGCAATTTCTGTGTTGCCTGCTTTGTTAATGACCCTTCATTTGCAAAAGGTTTGTTCAGTTATAAGAATTTTTACCCTGGAATTCGTCTTTCATCAACAAGAATATTTAATCGCCAGCCTTTTTCTGTAAAAAGCTCTGTCAAGCCGTGGTCAGCAAGGGCTTTCAGATTTAATCTTCAGGGAATTACCGGTCCAATAATGATTTCATTTCAGGGCGCAAAACAGCAAGCCGACGATCAGAGTAAAAGTTCAAACAGTTATGCAATAGCAGCAATACTCCAGGATTCAAAAAACAGGGTTCCCAAAAAAATGGAATGGCTTACATTGAATAATTGTAAAACAGACCAGATTCTCAAAACTCCTGCAGGACAGCATGATTCCCTTCAGGTAATAGTTGTAAACCGTGGTCCTGTTGGAAAAATAGAAATGGCATTTGCCGTAAGTGCTCCTGCAGCTCCAATATCTTTTTCCGTAACAATAAAAAATAACAGACCATCGACTTCATCTAATGTCGTTGTTGCACGTTCAAAAATGAATAAAAAGGTTATGAGATCAGTTGTTGAAATGATTGCTTCTCAGAACGAACCCTTGTTAAGCAGAATTCCAGGGATGAATCCGGATATTGATATTTCAGCATCAGTTGAATCTGCAGAACTTCCGGCAAAGATTGACCACTTGAATAATCAGGAAGAAGACATTCTTGAGACTGTAAGATACTCAATTGAAGATAACGAGTACTGGCCATTTGAAGATTTTGTTGAAATATATCAGAGCTCAGGCAGGGAAGGAAAAAACAATCTCTATTCTCTGAAAAATAAACTGACCGATTTACTTAAGTTTGAAGCTACTCAGAATAATTCTCTGGAGCTGAATACCTGGCTTGAAAAGATAAGAAAACTCTGATAGAAAATATTGAAAAAGAGCTTGTTGCGAAGTTCAAAACTTTGCCACAAGCTCTTTTTTACTGCAATATCATGCAGGGTAAGTTCAAAAAACTATATACTCTTCAAAGTACAATTCCGTGTTCGTCAGTATATTCCGTGGTTAAAACCAGTTCAAACACAAGTTCTCAGATGATGCTTTCCTGTCTGTTTATTGAAATACTGGTTTTTTCAATTTTGAATTCCTGTTTGAATCGATTTGCAAAATCTACTACTGCAGGCACAATAGTATTAAGCAACCATTTAGCTGTTTTTCCATGCAGATAAATGCCTTTCTGATTTTCCCAGGTTGCTCCCTCGGTAATCGCGAGATTTCTTATTACGGCAGAAAGCTCGTTTAATCCACTTTCAGTCCATCTTTTGGCAAGAGACGACTTCGTTGGATCTTCAGAAAATTGTGGCAGGAACAGCTTGATTTCCTGATCGAAAAGAACATCTTCGGCTATTTGTCTTAATGCTTTAACCATGGGAGCATCAGATTCTCTCTGAATCAAAACTTTTTCATCAGGTTCTCTTCTGGTGGCAAGAGCTTTCACGTATGGCAGTTCAAATCTTATATAATTTCGGTCTTTTTCAGTAATAATACTCTCTTTAGATGGATCATCAGTCAGATGGTTAACTCCATATATCACTTTCGACGGGTCAACTTTCCATGTTCGCCGTGTTTCTTCAAAATGATCAATCAATCCACCAATGGATACATTTTTGCTGGATATCAGATATATAATTTTGTCGCAGGATTGTACAATCTCTTTGGTAACCTTTGTGAACATTGAACTGCTGTCTATTACTATGAATTCAAAACTTTCTAATACTGTTTTCATTATGGAGAAAGTATGGAATTCTTTTAATCTCAGGTCGGTAAGGCCATTTTCCTGTGGAACTATTGTAAGAGTGCCGCTTGGTGACTGAGCAACGTATTTGTGAATGTCAGTTATTTTTTCTCTGTCGACAAGCTCATCAATAATTCTTGAGTGGGCAGGAATGCCAAGGTTTTTTGCAACTCTGTCATCACGCAGATTTGGATCATAAAGTAAAATGCTCTTTTCAAGAAGTTCTTTGAATGCTGCAGCAAGATTTCTTGCAAAGAAGCTTTTTCCGGAAGAAGTATCCGGACCCATTACTGCAAAGACATTAAATTTCTTCGCATTACTTGTTCCGATATTTGCTTTGGCAAGGCGGTCGCAGAGAGTTCTGATAATTGTTAAAGCAACTTCAGGAATGCTTTTAAGCAGCATCTGAAAGTCATCTTTGTTTATTTTTATCAATTCTGTTTCAGCCAGCGCGCTAGCACTGGCAGTCCGCGGATCATCTGTAAGAAGAGACATTTCACCAAAATATTCTCCAAGTTTTAAATGTGTGAGAATCTTTCTTCCGCTGTGTCCATCATCGCAAAAAATCTGGACAATTCCGGACTTGATAACAAACATTGAGTCAGCTTTTTCGCCTTCTTTACAAATAACCGCGTCTCGAACATATTTTACCACTTCTACCCGTCCGAGGACGGTTTTGATTTGATCGTCGGAAAGAGCGGAAAATAGAGAAACTCCCTTCAAAAAATCAGAAAGATTTGCACTCATTTTATACCTCTTCAGAATTTAGATTTGATACATTCTCTCAAAGTTTTCAGTATTAATCAACATTTTTTTTTAATGTACATACTGGACAGAATTAATAATATTTCATACAATCTAAAAATGAACTAATCGGAGTATTCCGAGATTTGGTGTATTGGATAAAATATCCACAATGAAGTGGTTTTTGCATATTTTTTAGAGTTAAGTAAATAGAGTAAAATTTAAGGAGTATAGAGTAATGTTAACTAAACGCCTGTCGATTCAGAGATTTCTTTTCGCAGCTATAATCACAGTATTTTTTTGTTGCTTTTCATGTTTTGCACAATCTGATTCGCTTGCCAGAGTAACTTTTCTCGATGTTGGACAAGGTGACTCTATCCTTATTAGAACCAAAGATAAAACCATTTTAATTGATGCTGGTGATGATAGATTTGATACCGCAACCAAGGTTCTTATCCCTTATCTGAAAAAAGCCGGAATCGCAAAAATTGACATGGCAGTGATTTCACATCCCCATCGTGATCACTTCGGCGGTTTTATTGATCTGATTCAGGAAATTGAAATAGGCGAGTTCGTTTATTCATGCGGCTTTCTTAGTGGAGATGGCGGAGAATCTTTTAGTGGTGATTCTCAACTTTATCAGAAACTTCTGACAATAATTAACGAAAAGAAAATTCCGTATAATCGTGCGAAAGTAGGTTCTGATCTGAATTGGGGTTCTGGAGTTCAGACAGAAGTTTTGTTTGTAAGTGAACTTGAGAGGAGAAGCCCTTCAGAGGGTAATGCCAGCGACACTCTTCCGCCAGCAGTAAAATTTTCCGCAAATGATGAGTCATTGGTTGTTAAAATGAATGCCGGAAAAGTAAGTTATCTTTTCAGCGGAGATGCAGAAAAAAATACCGAAGAGAAAATAGTCAGGGAATATCGCGAAAAGCTAAAGTGTACGATATTGAAGTCCCCTCATCATGGAAGTAAAACTTCTTCGGGTTTTCCATTTATGGATGTTGTAAAGCCTGAATACGCAGTAATAAGCGTTGGAAAAGATAATCATTTTGGCCATCCCAACCAGGAAACAATGGATAAATATGCTTTCCATAAAACCAGGGTGTTTAGAACTGATCAGGATGGCACTGTCGAGACAATTACAGATGGTGAAACAGTTAAATTTACAAGTAATCAGAGTCCTCTCGAAATAGTCGAAAGACCAAAGGTTATTTCTCTTACACAGAATTCTATTACTCTTCAGTGGAAAACTAACAAAGATTCGAATACCCAGATAAAGTATGGTCCTGCAGATTATTCTTCGTCGAAGTTGATACAGAATTCCGCAAAAATTCATACAATAACAATTACAGGATTAAAGCCTGACACAAATTATCAGTATATAATCTTTTCCCGTGACTCCAGACAGGTTGAACAGCTGGTTAGTGATACTGGTGAATTTAAAACTCCTTCAGCAGAAGGTGATGCTCTTCCTGTTATTCACAAACTATTTGTTTCTAAATCAGCTTTATATGTGAAAAATCCCTTTTTGGTTACTTCCTGTCTTAAAAACTCAGCGACACAGGATATTTCAGGGCTGAGTCTTGAAGTTTATCATGATACGATGACTCCAGAAAATATGATTGGAAGTAAAGATGGAATAACGATTCCTGCAGGAAAAGCTTCAAAATTCGACTTTGAAACGAATATTTCATGGGTTGGTACAGTTGAAATTATCGCAGTTCTCAAGAAAGATTCTAAAATTATAGACACTTCTTCAATTAATGTTGAAATCAATTCAAGGCTTATTTTGGTCGATTGTGCCCACGGAAATAAAGATTACTACATGGGTGTATTTTCCGGAATGAAAATGGATCTTGGAAAGAAGCTTGGCTTGGAGTTTAAAAGCATTTCAGAGTCTCGCGCATTGGCTTCAAGTACTTTAAAAAATGTCTTTGCAGTTATTATTCCTCACCCCGAAAAACAATTTTCACCAGATGAGATAACTTTGTTTCGTAATTATGTTGCGGCGGGCGGCTCGCTTCTTATGTATTGCAAGGCAGATTTCGGAAATAAAAGTAATCCTGCGTTTTTAAATGAAATTCTGAAGGCGGCTGGAAGCTTGATTCGGTTTAATGATGACGAAGTCTTTGATCCGACAGATAATATTGGATATCTCTGGGGAATTTTTATCAAAAATTTCCCGTCTCCGCTTACAAAGGGTGTTTCAAAGTTGCTCGTCAGGGGTTGTTGCACTTTGATAAATGCAAAAAATGAGGGATTGATTGCTTCTAAAAATCTCCACCTGCTTGCCGTTGGTGATGATGACACATATAACCTGAGCAATGATGGACTTGATGATGCTTACGTATATGCATCACATACTCCAGTTTTACCGGTTCCCATTGCGGCATGCGAAGACCTTGGAACAGGAAGAGTTGCATGTGTTGGTGAACCTTTATACAATGACAGACTTTATTCTTCAAACTCTTCACTAAACACTCCAGAATTTAATCTTGCTGTAATTGAATGGCTTATTTCCTCTAAAAACAAGAATCTGCGTGAATTAGTAGCTGCAGCATCAGAACTTGAATCAGTTGAAGATCCTGAGAGCAGAAGTTACAGGTTTGAATCGATTAAATCACGTACTCTTGAGGTGGTTTCTGAATGCCTTGCCGACGATTGCAGAGAGACTCTCGTTGATGCATTTACAGGGCAGAAGGGTGCTCCGGTTGAAACACTCAGAGATGAAATAAAAAGTATGCTGGAATTCAAAAAGATCCATCTGGAAGGAAATCCGATAGATTTTTAGAAACTTAATGCTGGTTTACAGACAATAGGGCACGCAAAGCCGTTTTCACTGCGTGCCCTATTGTACTTTCAGACTGGTGATACTTCCGGGGTATTGTTTACGGATTCACCGGCAACTTCACTTTTATTCTCAGTTTTTACAGGAACAGGGAGTGCAGGTGGCTTTTTGCTGCTGGGTCCGCGGTGATGGAAATCATTTGCTTCGAAGTCGGCCTGCAAAATGAAATTAGAAAGCATTCGTTTCAAGTCGTCTGATATCATGGTGAGATGCTTTGTAATTTTTGCGAGATCCTGAATGTTGTCTTTCTGTGTTTGAAGTGAATGCAGAACTTCGTCGACTTCGCTTGTAGTTGTTTTTATTGAAAGTGAAAGGTTTTCGACAGCCATGCTTACTGATTCGATGTTTTTGCTCTGTTCTGCACCTGATTTACTTATATCCTGAACCATCAGGTTAACATTTTCTGATGCAACTCCTATTTCATCCAGAAGAAGGCCGGCGCGGTTGATAATTCCAACTCCTTCCTGGACCTTTTCCTTACCAAGACTCATTTCTTCAACTGCTTTATTTGTTTTCTGCTGAATTTCTCCAATGAGTGCACCGATTTCCTCAGCTGCCTTGGCACTTTGTTCTGCAAGTTTTTTTACGTTTTCAGCAACGACAACAAATCCCTTGCCTTGCTCACCAGCTCTTGCAGCTTCAATTGCGGCATTTAAAGCCAGCAGATTCGTCTGTCTTGAAATAGCGGTTATGGTTAGAACAATTTTACCAATTTTTCTTGATTGAGCGCGAAGTTCTTCAAGAACACGTGATGAATCACCAACTGCACGTTCAATCCCTTTTATTGTTGAAGAGGCTTCTCTTACTGATTCCATGCCTTGAGCTGCTTTAAGTCTGTTTTGTACAGACTCCTCAAATGCGCGGTTGGATCGCTTTGCAACAAGTTGAGAATTTGCTGAAATTTCCTGAATTGCAGCAGCAGTTTTTTCGAGTGTAATAGAAGATTGTCTTGAAGCTTTTGTTATTCTCTGTGTATTACCAAGGATCTTGAGAATCGAATCGTTTTCCTGGCCAGTTGCATCAGAAATCTGGTTAGCCATTGAGAAAAGGCGGTTGATGATGTCCTGAATCTGAAGAAGAAATCTCTGAATATAGGCAATGAAGCGGTTAAATCTCTCTGAAACCTCAGTAACTTCGTCGTGCCCTATTGTTCCAAGTCTACGGGTAAGATCTCCTCTTCCTCTGGATATTTCTTCCAGACCGCTGGAAACAGCCTGAATCGAAAGAACAACGCCTCTTATTACAAGCATGTTTATCGCTGTCATTATGCATAATCCGAAAATAATCAGAAACATAGAAAAGTCCTGAGCTTTGTCAAGGGTATTCAGAGAACCCTTTGTATTGACAACGCTCATGATTACCCACTTAGTCGATCTGATAGGCATTGTAACTACCAGCAGATGTGAAAAATCACCCTGTAGAAATTCGCTTACCAGTGAAGTGGCTTCAGTGATTTTTGAACTCATCAGTTTTTTTGAATCTTCAAGCGGTTGCCGTAAAAATGGCTCATCCTGATTTGCAAATATATTACTCTGCGGATCAAGAATGTAATTGAAATTTTTATGACAGATATAGGCTCCGGCCTGCGAAGGCTCCATGGTAAATACGGCAGTGTCGCCACCAAGACTCTCAAGTATTCCCGGAATGTTGCTGAAGACGGAATCAAGCAATACTCCGGCCAGTATCAAACCTATTGATTCGTCGTTATATGTAATTGTTTTCCCAAGATACATTATTCTTGTTGGTGTTTCATCAATATCGACGGTAAAAACAGGTGATATAAAAATGTCCTCGGGTTGCATACTTGCGATAGAAATATATGGGACAATCGGGTCAATCGAATTTTTTCTGTTAGGGAGGAGTTTGCCATTACTGCCCATGTGAAGAAGAACCTGATTGTCTTTTCCAAAGAAAAAAATCTCATGAAATCTGTTCGAGACATCGTCGGTGTTTAGAGTATTCTTTGTCAGCGAAACGAGCGACTCGCGCCACTGGTTAATAGATTCTTCGGCATCAGGTTTAAGATGACTCCATGTGAAAAACTGACTTGTTGCGCTTAATTTAGAAAGATATTTCAGCGTTTCAGTGTTTCTTAAAACGAAACTATCAATTAATTTTACTTCTTCATCTAGTACTGTTTTTATCTGAAGGGGAATCTGTTGTTTAACAGCATCGCGAACTCTTCCGGTAGTGTACCAGTTTAACCCGAAAAGAATTATCGAAACAATGACCATTGTTACAAATAATCTGGTCTTGATTTTCAAATCAGCAAAAAAATTCATTTTTCCATCCGTAAACCGAAATATTCTTCCCAACCACACAGTATATCTGTTTGAAAATAATTCAGTTTCAGCTTTCTGTCAATAAAAATTAATAGCGTGCGATTTTTTACTTTCTTCTCAATAACAAGAGTTTGCGTGTATCTGTATTTTTTGGTTATGTTATTTTATTTTTATCCGTTTTTCTTTTATTTTGTGCCATCATAGGAATTTTTAAAAGTTCACCTGTTTTGAGATTTCTTCTTTTTCCAAGTGAGTTAACTTCTATAATCGTATTTACTCTGACGTTAAATTTTGATGCAACTTTTTTTAGAGTATCTCCCTTTTTAACCTTGTAAGCTTGACTGTTTCTTAACATTGCAGCGCGTTTTTCTCGTGAAACTCGGTTTTTTTCTGCACGAACTTTTTTTTCATGTTCGACATTAGAAGCAAACTGGAGGTAATTTGTGTCTATACCATCGTATATTTTTCCCTCAAGAAAATTCTTAACACCCAAATATACTGAGTATGCGAGTCTCAGTTGGCCATTGGCATTTCGTAGATACCATGAATCAGTTGGGTTTGAAGTATAGCCAAGTTCAACAAGAATGGACGGAATTGATACCGAGTGAAGAACCTTGAAACCTGCTCTTTTAACTCCAGCGCTTGGTAAACCCTGAATTGCCGAACCAAGACACTGATCCATTTTATCTGCGAACTGACTGCTTTTGAACATATTTGCAGCCTGTTGTTTCAGAAAGTTATTTTTGTTTTTTATTTGAGGATAAGAATCATAAACACCGCCAATCAGATCCTGCTGATTTTCCTGGTCAGCGGTTTGCCTTTCCGCTTCACCTACTGCTCCACGATTTGATTCGTAGTAAACCTCAGTTCCACGGATATGTTTCTTTCTGTTGTAATTTACATGAACACTAACAAAAGCATCTGCCTCAAGTTGTTCAGCTATTTGTGAGCGTCTCTGAAGCGGAATGATGTAGTCGCCGGTTCTAGTCAAAACAGCTTTGTATCTTGGATCTTTATCAAAGTAGGCCTTTATCAGCTTTGCCATTCGCAGTACATAATCTTTTTCAACAATTCCGCTATGACTTGCTCCAGGGTCTTCACCGCCATGTCCGGGGTCAATTACAACTATTTTTACATTCTGTGATTTCAATCTGGAAATTTCAAGCTGCTCATCGTTTCTTCTCTGAGCCTGCGCAGTAGGCGATTCACCAAGAAGGATTACAATGCGGTCTGGTTTTGATGATGCTCTTGGAAGAAGAAAGTTCTTGTATTGAACTGATGGTGGAAGTTTAAAGGATATTCTTACGATTCCTGTTGGATATTCCTGAACTTTAAGCGAAGTAATAAAAGCATTGTTTAATGGGAACGTTTTTTGCCCGGGGCGAAAATTTCCGTCATTGATATCAAAGAAAAATGATCCGTCTTCCATTGCTCGAACAGGCGATGTTTCAGGAGTCCAGGTGAGATCAAGGACAATCTGGGCTTCTTCGGGGCTCTGCCAGAAGCGAATATCGGTAATTCTGTTTTCCTGTGAAAAAGCTGAAGAACAGCAAAAACACATAGCGATTAGTATTAATAAACTGCAGCTTTTCATTTGTCCTGATTGTTTCATCTGCCCCGAACTCCTGATGTGAAATATTTTATTTTTTTTGCATAAAAATTTTTTGCGATAAGTCATTATCGGATTATACAATTGAGAAATTAATCCGGAAATAAAAAAACAAACAACAGTAGGATATTTCCTGATGTTGTTTGCTTTTATTTTTTACATTTATTGATTATACGGATTTGTGTATCCTGAACTGGGAGCGTAAGGATCAGTGCCACTGTTTCCGCCGCTGTAAGGATCAGTGTTGCCGGTTCCACCGCTGTAAGGATCAGTGTTGCCGGTTCCACCGTTGTAAGGATCGGTGTTGCCAGTTCCGCCGTTGTAAGGATCGGTATTGCCGGTCCCACCGCTGTAAGGATCAGTTTCACCGTCATAAGGATCGGTTGTAAGATTGTAATCGAAATATGCTTCCAACGGAGCATCTATGTTGTATGTATTGTTTGATTTTGCATCAAAAGCCTGCCAGGTTACGTAAAATCTTATTCCGCGTTTTCCAAGTGAAACCCATTCTTTGTATTCACTATTGGTGATAAAAATTCCCAGAAACCCAGATGGGCGACTCTGACCGGGATACCCAACCATAATCTTTGTTGATATTGTTCTTGTCTCATTTGGTTGAAGCCTTTTTGGATCTCTGCTTGAAATGTTGTAGCTGGAATCATTTACCAGTGCATTCTTAATATTTCCGCTTGTTGTCCCGGGAAAATCAAACATATAACCATAAATAAAACCTGGTGAACCCTGATAAAAATAACTGGACTGATTTATATCAGTTCCAAGGCCTGTGAAAAAAGAGCGATAAGTTTTCATGTTCAGAAGTTCAAAATTGAGGTTATTTCTTTCCTGAATAGATGCCGAAATATCATATCCTACACCAAGGCTTGAAATTCTTGCTGCTGATTTGTTCACAAACGGAACCTCATATAATCCTATTCCGCCACCTGAACCACCTGATCCCCCGCCGCCTCCGCAGCCAGAAAGAAAAATAACAGAAAAAATAATGACTGCCGAAAAAAGTGATAACCTGATACGCCAATTTTTCATAAAATTACCTCAATCTTAATATTTCTTAACCGAACAAGAATATCAAGCAATAAACGTACCTGTTTATGAATAATATTTTTTGAGACAGAAGTATTTTCTGTATCAACTTAATATTTTGGGGCAATTCGGAGACGTGACATCTTGCCACGCTGTTCACAAGCGGTTGAAAGGTGTTTCTACAATTTGCACAAAACTATTGAGTAGATAATATTTTCTCAATAATTTATGGTAAATAGTAGAAACGACAGGAAAAAGTTAATAAAATGTGCTGAAAAATTATCATCCTTGCTGAAAAACAAACATCAGGTCGATGATACTTCGGTGTCTCGGTCACTTGATGAAGGGCTATCAAAATCTTTTTCTTCAACCGACGCATTTTTTTCTCTGGCGTATTTGAAAAACAGTGTGACCATTGTTACAACCGGTAAAATAAGAAAAAAGAAAAAATATGCAGGATAACTTGTTATTCCTGGCGGTGTTATGTCCGGGGCCCATCTCAAACGGTCAAGATTAAACAGAATAAATATAAAAGAAAGCCAGACACAGAAAAAATTGGGTATTCCCTCTGCCGCGCTAACCCATCCCCAACCTTTTGTACGGTCTTTGGTAAAAGGATAAAACAGATTATTTCCCATAAAACCAGTTGAATCCTCAAGCAAATGCATTGCAAAAGCTGAAAATGAAATCAGCGGATACAGCAGCCATCTTGGAATGGAATATAAGTCTGGATGAAGCGATGGAGGGACAAGAAAAAATGAAAATAATCCGACCGCAAAGGAAATGCAGAAAGCAAGAGTAAGGCTGTGGCTCCATGTGCGGTGCCAGGGAAGAAAAACGATCTCAACTCTGCCGTCATCTCTTTTTACAAATTCAAAACACGGACCGCTCATTATTGAAATAGAGGACTTTTTATCAAAAGGTTGAAAAAACGGACAACTGGTTTTGATTCGTGCAATATTGTTTTCTTTTGGTTCGGAACCGGGGAAGGGGACCTGCCCGGTATCAACAATCGGGCCAATCTCAACAACTATCTCGCTTGATGCTGAATCAAACCAGAGCGTATACGAACGCCACAGATTTGCTCCTAACTGCATGGTGTGAAGTTGAACAGTCGATCTTCCATTAACCGCTGCTCGTTCGACGGCAGCTGCAACAGTAGATGCGATTTGGGTTGCGTCAAGCTTATTCGGGTCTGGCCAGACTTCAAATTCTGATTTATGAAAATATCGTGCAAACTTGAAATCAAGCGTATCTGGAAGTATTCCAGCTATTCCGCCAAGGCAGAGAACGAAAGAATGCTCTTGCGAAGCCATGTGAACAGCTTCCGGAAAAAAAGTTGCAACAGCAATACCGGAAATAAAGTGTGTAAAGCCTTTCATCAGAGCAACCCCATCAGTTCGAGAAAATAATTTCCATATCCAGCCATATTAATGCACACAGGAAGCAGAAGAACACCCATAAGATTCATTCTCCTTGCTTGAAACATAACAGGCAAAAGGCCGATTCCAGTTGCGACAGTCATGACAGCCAGTCCGCCAAAACCGGTAAGTGCATAAATTGCCGGAACAATCAGAATAAGTGTGACAACAGAAATGATATGATAATCTATTTGTTTCGTGATCCAGATAACCATTCTTGTAAATGGAAACAGCAGAATAAATGACAGGCCTGCTGAAAAAATCATCAATCCAACAAACAGGGCATATTCCTGCAGTGTAATGTTTGGACTGAGAGGAGTAATTATCCATGCAAGGCCGCCCCTGGTTAAACTCAATCCGGGAACAAAGAAAAGAAGAAATGAACCAACATAATAAACTGTTTTGCATGTTCCATAAGACATTACAAACAGCCTTCCGTCGCGTTGGGCAGTTGCATGACCAGATATCAGGCCGCCAATTCCGGCTGTTACAATTGGTACAAACCCAGCAAAGAATCCTCCAAGAAATCCGCTGAAAGTGCCGCGGCTTAGAAGTTCCCAGTCAAGATCGACGGAATCGGATATGTGCTGGTGGGGTAGCGGTCCGACATTAATAATATTTGTAATGAGCCATGGAATTGCAAAAAGACCTACAAAAACAGGAGTAATGCTTTGAAAGGCTATCTCAAATGGGACAAATGTTTTTGCCATGACAATAAAGCCCAGAATTCCTGAAAGAAAGAAGGTTACAATACCTACGCCAAGATAAAACCAACCTTCAAAAAAATTTGTCCAGGTGTTGCGCGATTGAGAAAGACCTTTGGGCCATTCAGACAGCAGCATATAGGCAATTACTGTTCCAATTATCCAGAATATGTGAGGAGTGGTAATGTTTTTCAGTCCCGGAAGTATGTAAAGAAATGCAGGCGCAAGAAGCGCGAGCATTATAATTCCGCCCAATGCACCAATACCGGTCAGAATGATAGATTCAAAGCCTTTACCCTGAGCTGTCCATTGAGCTCCCGGAAGAATGTAATATGAAAGACTCTCGTCGCCCGGACCAAGGTAAGTTGAAGGAACAGTGTTCAGAATTGAATAACCAACAATCATTCCAATTGCAAGTGCAGACAATTGCATTCCAGTCATTGTCATTTCATATTTAAGGACAAACAAAAGAAATATTCCAAGTACATTATAAATGTGTAAAGCTGGAAGAAAAGAAATGAGAAGAGAAACTATGACTCCGACCACACAGTAATATACGAGGTCAAAGTTTTGTGGATGCATTAGCAGATCAAAAATATCCATTTGACTATCCTGTTTATAGTTGTTGCATTACGGCAGAACCGAAAAATCTTCAGGAGATACTGGATTTATCTGGAGTTTGTCTTTGAATATTTCCACGGGGCCTTCTGCAGAAATTTTTGCACCTGCTGAAGGAATAATCATTCCAGCAGCCAGATCGTTGTCAATCCAGACTATGATTTCGCCAGAGTCGTCTTGCACAAGAAGTTTTATGCCAGATTTAAATTCATCTATTTTCTTTAATATCCCCGAAATTCTGACTTCTTTATCAACCATCTCTGAAGTTATACTTGCGATATGAAAAAGAGGTCTGAGATCATCTTCCTGATCTGAATTGGGTTCCATACTTGAATCATCGGAGAGTTCACTGTCGCTGGCAATTTTTTCTGCTGAAGGAGTGCCGGAAGCTTCGGAACCAGAGGTTAATATTCTTAGTCCCTCACTTGCCTGTACTTCAACTTCTATTGTATCACGATATTTTTTCACAAGACCCTTGGCTTCAATAGTATCGCCAATCTGAACCGCTGCCTGGGCTTTGTCAGCAACTTTAGATGGTATCCATACAATCAGTCCATCTGAGCCATTCTCGATTCTTACAGTCAATCCGCTTGGATAACCTGCGACATCGAAGACTTTTCCAGTAACTATTACGGTTCTGCCAAGGTGTTGAATTCCAACTCCGGAAGGGCTGATTGCAAGAACTTCATTGGTTTTTATCTGCGGTTTTGAAGACAAGATTTTAAGATGTTCTACTGCAGTTATAAGAAGCCCTGGATTGTCTTTCTGAAATCTGACCTGCCCTTCAACGGATATTTTCTCACCATCTTTTGGTATCAATCCGCGACGCTCAATTTCTTCTGCAACTTTCGAGTATGCAGAAACTCTTATGGTAGATGTTTTACCACTGGCATCCTGTTGGCTGAGAATAAAGCTCAATGATTTCCATTCAGGGTGAATTCCCATGGATTTATCAACTTCTCCAACTATTCTCACGTGGGCAAAATTGCTCAATGGTCCAAGTTGTGAAATTTGAATTTCAGGAGTTTTAATAGTGCGCGCAAAAAACAAGATAAGCAGCAAACCAACTGTTGATAAGATTACTGATATAATCTTGAAAATCCGTACAGAGATTCTTTTTTGTGTAAGAGTTTGACAATAAGGGCACCTGGTAAAAACTCCAACAAACCTGCCACAGCTTGGACACGTGGTTTCTTTGCGGTATTCTTCTGATACCTGATCGATAACTACTTCATTTTTTTGTTCATTTGCCATATCAGCTAAATATTCCGTCCTGTTACAGAATACAATATCTCCATAATCTTCCTTGCTCTTTCAACACTTACTTTCGTTGGAAGTACGATAACCATAGATGGCGCACCTGTGTGACCTAATTCATAGTCAGAACCTGCGGTTACGGTGCACACTGATTTTGAAATCTTCTTCATATATTCTGCTTTTAATGCTTCCAGTATCTTTTTTCCAGTGCCACCCCTGTGATAATGTCTTAAAAGAAGATTTTTTGAGTTTTCATGTTTAACCGATACAACTAGCGAGAGGTTGTCGATAAGATTTGCCTGTTTGATTGCTTCGGCAACAGGCATTTCAGCTTCTTCAGGTATTTTAAGCCTGAAAACATCTACTCCGGAATACATGAGCTGTTTCACGAATGGGCGGATCCAGTTGTCGTGAGAACGTTCAGCAAGAATTGCAATTCTTTTTCCGTATAAATTCCCATTAACTGGAGATATATCTACATTTACAGAACAAAAATCAGAACCACTGAGTTTTAAATTGGTGTTAGTTGTATTATATCCATAAGGAGGTACGAATTCGATTTTGCGATTTCCGAAAAAAGGTGCGCTTTCGAAAAAGAAATAACCGCCATAAATTGTACTTACGGTTTTGTTTGGAGCATATTTAACTTTGACTTTTTCTAAACCACACTTTGTAAGTGTTGAAATGGCTTTGCCCATTACAACAGTTTTTGAAGTTTGTAAAACAGGCAGAGAGATCGTGGTTGTTGATAACCCTTCTGAGTTCACTGTCAGTTCAATTTTTTCGCCCGAATTATTGTCTATTTTGAGAAAAATCAGCGCTTTTCCATCTTCTGAAGTTTCAAGTTTGCTGCCTGAAACGCCATTTACAGAAAAGGTAAAATCCTTCTTCGATTTCAGAGGATTTCCATCGATGTCTTCCAGTGCAAGAACAACTGGAAAGCTTCCGATAAAGTTTTTTGGGATATATTCTGAAAGGGGTCTGAGTACAATTCGCTCTGTGCCGCTTTTTACCTGAATTTTTAATTTTTCAAGGAAGGAAACAGAATTGTCAGAAGATTTAAACCTTGTCAGGAGTGTGAAGTATCCAGGCGGTAACGGAGAATAGTTGTAGAGGCAATAGAAGTTTCCAAATGAAGGAAGTTTTTCGAATCCAAATTTAATGCTGGAATTCTCAAGACATTGAATTTCAGCAAATATGACTGGTTTGTTGGATGTAAAAATAATGTTGAAATAAGGGCTGTCTGTTACAGATGGATTCAATGTCACAGCTTCAACTTTAAGCTGAGGTTTTTCAAACGCTTCTTTGATTGCCTGACGTATAATTTCAGCTTCCAGCGTAAGAGCTTTGCCAGTGCGCAACATCTTTTCATTCTTTGGAACAGTCATAAAACTTGCTTCAGTTAACACAGATGGACACCTGCTGTTCCTTAAAAGGTAAAAACCTCCAGGGATAGCCAGTGATTCTGTGGCAAGACCATTTTGAACAATTTTATCGCTTATATTGTGTGCCAGAGCACGGGAAATAGCATCATCAAAGGCATTAAAAAAAACTTCTCCACGATTTTTCACAACTTTTTCAAGGGTCGCATTATGGTGAATTGACACAAAAAGATCAAGCTTATGGCTGTTAAGAATATCAACTCTTTCCTGAAGAGAAAGAAAAGTGTCATCCTCACGTGTCATCATTACTCGTGCGCCATCGGCCAGAAGCAACTGTTTGAGATATCTGGACACTCTCAGATTAACGTCTTTTTCGTTAAGCCCACCGGGACCAATTGCACCTGTATCTGCTCCACCGTGACCAGGATCAAGCATTAGAAATAAACCTTTAAGAGGTCGGGTTCGTGCATTGGCTGGGGTGATTGTAAATGTCAGAAACACAAAGAATGAAAATAAAGTGAGACAGAAAAACCTGACATTATTGGGCTTTGAGAACACGTCTAATCCCCTCCGGTATTTGTACGAAATTCAACTTTCTATTACTACGTAAGTATCTGGAAATCTAGTCAATTAAACCAGCTTTGACGGCAAAAGCGGTGAAGAGATGCTTTTCTTCTTCTGATAGGTTTTTAGGAACACTTATATCAAGCTTTACCAGCAGATCACCGCCCGAAAGCCCGAGTCCTTTCAATTTTAATATATCGCCAGGTTGACTGCCAGGCGGTATAGTGAGGATAAATTCAGCGTTTCTGGGATCCCGGAATTTTACTTTTCCACCTAGAAGTGCCTGAGCAAGATTTATTTTTATTGAAGTTTCAATATTTTTTTCGTCTTTCAGAGTGAAAGGTGGCTCATCCTCAATCAGAATTTTTAATTCAAAAGGGCCTCCGGAAAGGTTCAGGCGAACAACGCTGTGCTGAACACTTCCCTGTGGAATTTCAACATGTCTCGAACCACCTGGAATACCAGACACCAGTATTCTTCCTCCGGTACAAGCCATCTTGAGCGGTACTTTCAGTTCGGCAGTTCTGGGGGCGCTGGTCTGAAAACCAGGTGACGAAGTTCCGAAACCTGATCTTCTTGAAAAATTCCCGGTTCTTCCACCAAAAAAAGAACTCAGCAAATCTTCAACACCCTGCGACTGGAAATCGCTTTCGAAGTCAAATGGCGAACCTCTGGTTTCCCAGCGCATGCCACTCCCGCCGTATCCTCGGCGCATGGCTTCTCTGCGAAGATCATATTCACGCTTTGATTCAGGGTTTCCAAGGGTCTCGTAAGCTTCGGATATTTCCTTGAATCGTTCTTCACTGTTTTTATCTTTGTTTGTATCTGGATGATGTTTTCGTGCAAGCAACTTATAAGCCCTTTTAATTTCATCAGGGCTTGCGCCTTCATTTACACCCAATACTTTATAAAAATCCTTATCCATAAGCGTATTCTAACACCTTTTTTTTAAAAAATCCAGTAACACTAATATGAAAAATTAAATCCTGCTTTTCCATTAGAATACTTTTCAAACATTGTAAGAAAATATTTCAGATTTGAATTCATTTCAGCCAGTTCTGAAAAAAGTTCAATGACATTCTTTTTAACTTTTCGTTTGACTAATTTTGCAGAAGAGATTTTTGCCAGTTCCATGGCTTGTTCGAAAGCATCTTCTCTATATCCGATCTGATCAATCAGTTTTTTTTCAAGTGCCTGAGAACTGGTAAAAATACTTCCATCAGCAAGCTTTTCAAGTGCTTTTCGGTCAAGACCTCTTGCTTTTTCGACTATATCAAGAAAACGATCGTACATTGAATCAATAATTTTTGTAAGCATAGATCTTTCTTCCGGTGTCATTTCTCTGAAAGGGGATAGAATGTCCTTTTTAGGAGTGCGTTCAGACTTGATTGTTACATCCTTAATTCCGATTAGGGAGGCGAGTTTTTCCATATTTAATCCCTGCATTAATACACCGATACTACCAATGATTGATGTCGGATGTGCAAGAATCCTGTCAGCAGCACATGCAATATAATAACCACCAGAGGCACCTATTGTTCCGATCAAACATACAATGGGTTTCTTTTCACTTTTTATTTTGGAAAGGTGGTGATAAATAACGTCACAGGTGGTAACTTCGCCTCCGGGAGAATTAACTTCAATCAGGATTGCTTTTATTTTATCTCTTTTCAGGGCAAGCTTTACATCTTTTTTTATTGATTCGATAATATCTTTTTTAACATCCATGAAAGATTCTTCTTCTGATTCAGAAATGACTCCATGAATTTTTATAAGCAGAATTTCATTCTTTGACTCTTTATCACCTTCAATATAAGATACTTCAACTTTTTTCCCGGGATCGCCTGTGAGAGTTCCGATTAAATCAAGTAAACCCTGGGAATATGATGCCTGTATCACTGAAAATACATAAAAAAGAACAACGAAGGTTAATCTGAATTTTGAAAACATATTTTCTCCTGTCGAAATTAATGAATCGCGAAAAATTACTCTAAATCTGTCTGAATATCAATATAAAAATCAATGTTGACTTGCAGTGCAATTATTCCCTGAGCCAGAAAGGCTTATCTGAATCATCAGGGCAGCCTCTTTTGTGGTAATTGCATCTGTTGCAGAGCAGGCACTCTCTTACTGGTTCTAAAACCTCACCTGATGCTTTTCTTACCCAGTCGTTGTCTCTTAATATCATTCTTCCCAGTCCGATCAAATCAGCTTCTCCGTTGGTGATTATCTCGTCTGCCAGTGAGGGAAATTGAATCTTTCCAGTTACAGCAATCGGAGCTTTTGTAAATTCTTTAATTGCTCTGGAATCGTTTCTAAAAACTCCCATTGGAGTGGATGGCCCAACAATAGATTCAGGGCCGTGGAGAGACTGATACATTCCACCTGATACGCTTATCAGGTCAACTCCATTTTCCAGTAAACGTTGTACAAAAGGCAAAGTTTTGTCTATTGTCAAGCCTTTTGGCAGATAGTCCCTCGCTGATATTCTATAGAAAATTAACATTTTTGGAAAATTAAGACGCAATGATCTGACGACTTCCAGTGGAAACTTGTACGGTTCAGGGTTGTTCAGACCGTATTCATCATCACGTTTGTTTGTGATTGGGGATACAAATTGATGTAAAAGGTATCCATGAGCACCATGAAGCTCAATGCCCTGAAAACCGGCTTTATATGCCAGTTCTGCGGAAAAAGTAAACTTTTCGACCAGTTGTGAAATTTCTTTCGGGGATAATACTCTTACTGGCCTGTTTAGCACAGGACAGCGTATCGCAGATGGTCCGACCACGATATTATTTTTGTCTGAAGGAAGCGCCTGCCTTCCTGCATGATGAAGTTGAAGGATTGGCAATGAGCCACGTTCGCCAATTTCATCTGCCAGACGTGTTAAACCCGGAAGTGCATCAATATGATTTGCTGAAAGTTGTCTGGACCAGCCACGCCCTTCATTCGAAACTGATGCTGCTTCAACAACCAGAAAAGCAACACCCGTAAGAGCATAATGAATGTAATACTGAATCATTGAATCAGTGACTCTTCCATTTTTATCGGCGTATTGAGTTGCCAGAGCGGCTAGGAAGAGACGATTCTTGAATTCCTTATCTTTCAGGCGAAACTTTGAGAATATTTGTCTATTCATATCAGGAGTTGATAATAACCGCGTTTATACAATTGGTCAACAAAAAATTACATTTTTTCAAAAAAAGTTTAACGAAAACGTTGCGGAATTTAAGTTCTCTGCTATAATTGAATACAAGGTGTTAGGTACACCGGGGGATTTTGAATGAAGACGGGGAACCTTCGTTCAGAATGGGTAAAATCAATCATGGGGGTACATTTTTTATGGTATTGAGAAAAAAAAATATAAGAATAATCAGGAGTATGTTATGAAACAAAAACATCTTCGACTAATTTCAAGGTTGTTGTGTATCGTGTTGATTGCTGGGTTCCTTCTTGAAACACCATTGATGGCGTACCAGGGTACAACTGTTGCCAATCTTGATGGTACAAGTTTCCAGATTACCCCAGGACAGTGGGTTCCTGTTAAAACTGGAACCAGGACAACATATTACAACGTAAGATATGTTGATGGAAAACCTATTGCACTCGAAATGAGTCAGTACTACAAACTTCTTTTCGATTCCTCTGCAGGATCAACTGCCGCTACTACAGCAGCTACAAGTGCAGGGAAACCAGTTCAGGTAAATACTTCGCCGTCGGGCGCAGGTGTAGTAGCTAATAATCAGACTGTTCAAACACCTTATCATTCAGGCGGTCAAGCGAATATTCCCGGAAATCAGTCTGTTCAGACTGGTCAGTACAATAATGCCAATGCAGGTGGCCAAACAGTTCCGGTTAACCAGTCCACACAAAATGCTCAGGTTTCTCAGGGCGTTACAGCAGCAGACAGCAAAGTTTCAACCGTTGGACAGAGCGGAAATCAGAGCACCGGTTCTTTCATAAAGAATGAACTCAGCGGCTATGGAAGCCAGATCAAAGATAGTTTTACCGCTGGCAGGGAAAGCGGACAAAATTTTGGTAATAAAACTTACCAGGCTGGAAAAGATGGTTTGCAGGCAGTTAGTGATAAAGCCAGCAGCTTTGGTCAGAATGTAAGAGATAATTTTAATTCTGGTAATCAGTCTGGTCAGACAGTTGCAAAATCTACCGGTAGTAAAATAGGCGATGCTTTACAGAGTGCCAAAGATCGTTTTGCGAGACTTTTTGGACGTGGAAGTCAGACACCAAAACCAACCACAACCCCAACTGATGATGGTTATGTTCCCGGACAGGGCAATCAAAGTGGTCAGGGTAATCAAGCCGGACAAGGCAACCAGTCAGGTCAGGGAAATCAGTCTGGCCAAGGTAATCAAGCTGGCCAAGGTAATCAATCAGGCCAGGGAAACCAATATAACCAGGGAACTGCTGGTGACGATGGTTATGTTCCCGGACAGGGAAATCAGTCAGGGCAGGGAAATCAGTCAGGGCAGGGTAATCAGTCAGGACAAGGAAATCAGTCAGGCCAGGTCGGACAGGGCAACCAATCCGGTCATGGAAATCAAAGCGGACAGGGCAATCAATCTGGTCAAGGCAACCAGTCAGGACAGGGCAATCAGAGTGGCCAAGGCAACCAGTCAGGACAAGGTAACCAATCAGGTCAGGGCAATCAGTATAATCAGAACACCGGTGATGATGGTGTAAACCCAGGCCAGGGTAATCAGAATAATCAAGGAAATCAGAACAACCAGGGCAACCAGGGCAATCAGAATGGCCAGGTTGGAGACGATGGAGTTCCAGCACAGACTTCACAGCAGGGCGATTCATCAAAACCTGGTTTTAAAGAAGTTACATCCAGCAAATTACGCCAGGGTTATGAAGCTGGAAAGGCAATGACTAACCAGGGTTTCCAGAATGTTAAAGATAGTGTAAAGTCAGGTTTCAGCCCCAAGAATCTTCTTATGACAGCTGGAATAACTGTTGGTGTTGATCTTGTTACTCAGATGATGAATGGTGAAAAGCCAAGTCTTAAGAAAGCTGTAAAAACTGTTTGTTCGGCAGAATTTGCAGGTGGTGTTGTTGGTTCAGTTACTGGTGCAGCTGCCGGATCATTCTTCGTTCCATTCCTTACAGCAGTACCGGTTGTAGGTGGTATTCTCTCAGCACTTGCTCCGACATTCGGTTCAATCGTTGGTGGTTCAGTAGGAGCATATCTTGCCGGTGATCTTAAAAATGGAAAATTCTCAATTAAAGAAGCTTTCAAACACATCGACTGGATAGGTGTTGGTGGACAGACAATTGGTTCGACAGCCGGTGCAATACTCGGTTCTGCATTGGGTCCGATAGGAACAGTAATAGGTGGTATCGTTGGTGGTTATGTTGGAAACTGGGCAGCTCATAAAATTGCGCAATTGTTTGGCAAAGACAGCATTCCAGCTCAGGCTTATGCGACTCCTACCGGAGCAAATCCTTATAATCAGTCGACAATTGACCCGGGTCAGAGTGTAGGAATTGGTGCAGTTGCAGGATCAAGCGAAATTCCAGTAACCGCAAACATACAGGATGTGCAGGTTTCGGCATCAAGTGAAATAGAACCTGTTGGAACTTATGCTTCAGAAGTCCAGATTGCTTATGCAAAATATCAGGAACTCTACAGACTCTACAATGATATGATTGCAAAAGGCAGACAGGAAGACGCTCAGAAAGTTGCACAGGAAATGAATAAAGCCAAAGCAGAATATGATACTCTGAAAACAAAGCAGAGTCAGTAATTTAAAACTTTTGATCCCTCCGAGCAATCGGAGGGTTTTTTTATTGGTTTTTTTGTTTCTCAATGGTAGAATGTAATAGGAAATTAATAGTCTTATTGTTGCGGTGAAGGCGGCATAAAATTCAGAGTGTTTAAGGAAATTGCAGAATAATGCAAAACAGAATCCTGATTGTATCTTTTTTGATTTTGTCAGCAATCTGGATGTATTTATTAGTTTTTCGAAGCAACCAGAACGCTATTGAAGATAAGAAAGAACTTCCCCAGGATTTGACAAATATTCTTCCTGAATCATTTCTTACTTCGGGTGCTGGAACACCTTCTCTGCTTCTTCCAGATGAAATTCATGCGGAGAATCCTTCTAATACTCTTCCCTTAAAAACAAAGCATATACCTATTTTGCCCGGAAGAATATCTCCAGTTAATGAATTAAGCCCTGCTGATATTGAGGCTTTGAAAGTTGCACAGGAAAAAATCGACAATTTTGAGAAGGAAAACGTAGAAGCCCGTAAGAATTTTATCCTGAGTCAGATAAATAATCCGAATCTTGCGACTGAGACACGTGAGCTTTACAGATTGCGCCTTTGTCAATCATTCCGGGATGGAAAAAGTTTTGCTGAGAAAAATGACTTTTCAATGGCTGAAACTTCATTTTTGCAGATGCTTTCAGATTCCTCATCAACACCAATAATGAAAGGTATTGCTCTCAAATACCTGGCAAACTGTGCACGTGAATTAAGTAATCCTGAAAAATACTTTGATTATCTTCAGCAACTTGGTGAACTTCAATCAAAAGAAGATCTAACTGCCATCGGACTTGAAAAAAACACAAATTTTTTCAAATGGATAAAAGACCAGAGACGATATTATCAGGCAATGAACGATTTTCAGAAAAGAAGTGTAATATTATTGTACTTGGTAGAAGAAAAAAAAATGGCTCAGGAAAAGGCACAGAAATACTTTGACTGGAAGATTAATCAGATCCGGGAGGATTTAAAGTGCAGATCGAAAATTACCAACTAAATAGACTCTGCAAAAATAAAAGCAAGTGTCGAATTGGTTCTGCTTTTATTTTTGTTGTTGGTATTCTGGCTATTCTTCTGGTAATAGTTCTTTTCTTTTCAAGATCTACTATTGCAAAAAGGTTTTCAACAAAATTACTGAGTAATGAAAAGAAAGCCGAAGCATTAGCTGAGGCCGCTGTTGATCTTGGCATTCGATACATAAAAGATCACATGAATAATGAGAAAACCGCTCCAAATCCATGGTATGCGATTCTCCGGGTGCCACTTCTACTTGATTCATCTGCCGGAGTTACTCCTGGAACACTTGGTTCAACATCCGGACTTGATGCTCCATTAAAACTTAACAGCGATCTTTTGGTTGCTTATCAGTATTCTTCAACCTGTCCAATTCTTTCACCGCTCGGCAGTGTAATACAAAATCTCGGCGGGACTGCTTCAGTAACACTGAATATACTAATTTCTTCAGCCTCAGCAATAACTTCGAAAGATCCAAATTATTCAGTTACCGGAATTTCAGAGAAATCAACTCCGGCACATGGCGATCCCGGCAAATTTTATGACACAATATTTTCATATTCAGGTGGTTCACCCAAGAATCTTAAAAACGATTTATCAAGTGATTATACATTGACTTTCAAATTGCCTGTACCTCCTTCACATGATGTTCCAGGACCTCCTGCTGTGGACGTTACACTTTTCCTTTCGCAGAAAGCTCCTGCTGTAATTGCCTATAAAATTGAAATTGATGTAGCGCTTTTAACATGGACCCTGAATGGAGAAATAGACTGCAACGATCTTGTCAAAAAATTCCTTAAACTTGATGATGTTGGCGGAAGCTTTTCAATGCCGAATCTTGTCGCTAAACTCATGAATACTGGCTGGGAAAGTATTTCCTGGAACACATCTTATCTTTTTCAGGCAGCCAGTCTGCGATTTCAGAATCTTCCATCTGTAATAAAAAATTCTGTACCAAATTCCTTTAAAAATGATACTTTTGTTGAAAAAACAGGGAAAATACGTTTCATGGCAATAGTCGAATTCAAACCTGCTGCTAATCTGGTTCCTGTAAGAAGAATTCTGATTGCCGAAAAAGATTTAAAAGTTTCAGATACAATGCCGGTCGCTCCGGAATATACCTTCTTTGTTGCCAATTCTTCACGGGCTGTTGAATCACCAGACCCTGTCCCGACTGGAATAGGAAGCGAGCTGAAATTCCAGGACCCAGCTCAGGCTGCTACCATGACAATACATAATCTTCCAGGTGGCGAGTATTTAAAGCTTTCGGATGGTTTTTCTGCAAATGCCACTACGAACCTTGAGTCGGTTGCATCTTTTCCAGGTATGGTTCGTCTGAATTATTCCGGACCAAAAGCTATGGAAATACCGATCTATCTTGGAACTCCCAATGATCCACTTTCTTCAGAGTTCAATGCCCTGTTAATGGATAAAAAAGCTGCTAAAACTTTTAACTGTATTTTCAGTGCAACCTGGCGTGATTCGCCACCTCCGCTTTACTGGTTCGATTTTCCATATACTGGAAAATTAGACAATTTTTCAGAAACATTCGGACCAGGTTGTCAGGAACTGAAGAAAATAATCTCATTTAACGAAGAATTATCCAACCCTGTTCTTTTATTTGGAAAATTTCATCTCGAATACCCACTTTCACTGAAACTGGAAGGTTATCTTGACATGAAGTATTCCCGATTTGCAGGGCAAGTACAACCCGAACATGACTATAGTGACGATAAAACAATGATTTATTCAAACCATAAAATTGGAAAAGTTCCATACGGATTACCGGATTACCCTGCCTATGACACATCAGACACCAGCCGCTGGAACCCAAATATTTCAGCTAATCTTCCGGCGAATTTGTACAGCCCGCTTCAGTATGCAAAAAAGGCAAATTATTTTTATGAGAATGAATCAGATTTCTGGGCAGACTCTCAGCGCTTTGACGCAGATGGTACATTCTTATGTAATGGTGTTACATATATCAAGGGAAATCTGAAAATCAGTTCGCCAATGAAAGTCAAGGGTAGGGGAATTCTCGTAGCAAAAGATGTGATCGATGTTTACGCTGATATAAGACGAGTGCATTCTTCAGATTCCCCAACGGTGTTTTCACTGATTGCCAGAAGAGGAGCTATTCTTGTTCATAATTCGTGTGTTATTGAGGCAGCATGTTTTTCAAATCAGTGTATAATGAATAAATCTGGAAATAACTTGACTATTAAAGGGAATTTAGTTATTAATCAATTTGATAGAAAATCGGTTGATGGAATTGAGGTTTTTTATGAATCTCACTCGCTTTCTCCGACGATGCTTGCAATGATGAGGGATGTTGGGAAATATGAGCCGAAAAGATATTTCTGCTCAATTGGTGCCAGGTGGACACGCTTTGACTATGCAAAGAATTAATTTGAAGAGGGATTATTTGTGAATATCAGAAGATATGATTCTGGTTTATCCATTTTGGAAATAACAATTGCAATTTTTATCCTTATTCTTGGACTGATTCCAATTTACAAGAGCATCTCAGGATATTCTGCCACAGCAGTTGAAACATCAAAGCTTGCTATGGCAAGGGAAATCCTGAATTCTTTGAAAAACGAAGTAATGAGCCAGTCATACAAGGAATTCCAGAAGCTGTCTTTTGCTCCTCAAACTGAATTTGACATGCCCGGCCAGTTTTACATTACGAATCTGCAGAAAATTCTTGATATTCAGAAAGCTCAAAAAGATTTTGAACTCTTTGTTAAAGCTAAATTCAACAATTCTGAAAAGACGATTTCTGAAATAAAAGCAACAATTTGCTGGACAAAAAACAATAACGAAAAGAAGAAAGAGGAATTATGTTTTTTATGGGTTCTTCAGGATTAACCAAAAAGGCGTTTACTGTTGTCGAAACCATTATCGCTCTTTTTCTTTTTGTTATTCTCAGCGGAGGGGCTTTTTACATTCTCAGAAGCGCTCAGGAGAACCAGTCTATTTCTGCAGCCAGAGCTGCTGTGACAGGCGAGGCCGAAATATCATTGAGAGCGCTTGAAAGAGATATCGTGTCTGCCAGAAGGGGTACCTTTAAATACTCAAACAGTACACTTGAACTGAAAAAACCATCAGGAGTTGCCCTTTTGGACATTTCCTACAAGTTTGTTCCGCCCATACTTGAAAGAGTTGAAAATGGAAAAACTCAAATCCTTACAAAACATCTCAAGGAATTTAAGATTTCTGAGGGGACGACTGCCGGAAATACAACCTCAACGGGTACTTATATTCTTGAGATTCTTACGGAAATTGAACCAGCTGGCAGTAGAAAGACCCAATCACATAAGCAGACCGTGCTTGTTGTAATAAAAGAAGAAAGCGAAGCAGTAAAAGATCCGCGTTTTCGTCCCTCCGAAGACGTTGTTAATAATTATTAGCGGGAAGCCAAATCACAGGACCCGGCGTTTTTAATTTCTTCCTCGGAAATCTTTCTTTCTACCTGAAGCATGAAAAAATCGAATCCGGCAATTTTTATTATCAGAAAAGATACTGCAAAACCCATTATCAATCCTTGAAAGCCAAGCAGAAGATTTATCCAGTCTTTTGCCTCAATTTGAATGAACATGGAAAGTATAGACGTTCCGAAAACAAGTCCGATGAAGAAAAAGAATAATGGAATGCCAAATACAAGAAGTGCTGCCATTGATTGGGCGCCGGGTTTTGGAGAAACCTCAACAAAGTCACCTTTCAGAAGCGAATGATTTCCGGTCTTTGCGATAATAGTTCTTTTCTTGTCAGACGAACCTGCAAAAATGCTTTTACCACCGCATCCACTGCATTTATTACATGAACTGAAAACACCTATCTCTATTACAGCTGAATCGTTTTTAAATTCAATTACTTGACCAATATATGACACTTCTGCTTCCTTTTTAAATCATTTCTAGCGTCTGCGCAATAACTCATGGTATTTTCCCATGCGTACAACTTAAGCTCAAGAATTCTGATTTTGTCATTTCGACCGAAGGGAGAAATCTGGTATTTATAAGATATCTCACATTCGTTCGAGATGGCACGGGCATGCGCACCATTTACCGAGTTACCGTGGAGTTTTGAGGGCTATCGAATTTCCTCAACGTGTTCAGCTGCTTTTTTAAGTTTGGCCTCTTTTTCAAGTCTTCTTCTTTCAAGGAATGCTGTTCTGCCATCAAGGTGTTCTGAATCAGGGACTTCCATTTCAAAAGGCGGAGGTTGAAGAACATCTTCCAATTTAATGCCTTCCTCTGCAAGTTTCCAATAATCGAAAAGACTTTTTACTGTACCAGGAGGTAAAACACGTGAATACATTCCCTTGTTTTGCCTCTGACGCTGTATTTCATAAAGAATTACCGCCGTGGCAACTGAAACATTAAGACTTTGTACAAGTCCCATCATGGGTAACTGGATATTCAGGTCACAGATTTCCAGGATTTCCTTTGAGCAGCCGATCCTTTCATTGCCAAGTATGACAACCCATGGTTTCGACCAGTCTGGAGTTCGGAAGTCGACGGAAGTGTTGCCCAGATGAGTTGCTGCAATATTGAACCCCTGATCTTTATAAGATTTCATGGTATTAATAAAATTTGTTGTCTGGATAAGTTCAACCCATTTTTCGCTGCTTTTTGAGACTTCCGGGTTGGGTGGAAGCGGATTTTCATTGTTTGGTGCCCATACAACTTTTCCAACTCCTGTTGCATCTGCGCTTCTTAATATTGCAGCAAGGTTGTGCGGGTCATGAACTTTTTCAAGACCAATAATAAGGTCAAGCTGCCTTTGATGGAGAGATCTGGCGATACGAAACAGTCTTCTGTCTGTCATTGAATTATTTTACCTCAAATCAGCGTTAGTTATTATGTATCCGTCTTTTGCTTCGACATTTTTCAGAACAAGTTTGAGAGAAGTTCTTTTTACATCAAAAACCGGATTTATTTTTGAAAAGATGCTTTCAATTATTGCATTTGGCATGGGAAGGCCATTTACAGTGAGTCTTCTGCATCTGAAATTTATTTTATCGTTACCAACTAATACAGGTTTTCCATAAGAATGAAATTCCACAGGAAAAAATCCTTTTTTTATTGTTCCAGATACAAGAATTTCAGAATTTTTCATCGTCATTTTCAGATTTGAAATCTTTCTGGCATCAGAAAAATATTCAAAAAGTTTCAATATTTCTGTAGTTGCGACACGTGTTTCGATCCCCAGTTGCCCGAAGTTGTTAAATAGAATACGTCCTGATTCAAGTGATTGGGAATTGATATTAACGTTATTAAAATTCAGTTTACATGAATCAATTATCAATTTATAAAAATGTGTATTTCTGGAAAGAACTTCAATGGAATTGAATTTCCCCGGACCGCTTAAATCTGGTTCGAATGATACACTCAGTGAAGATGGTTTTGGAACCACGTTTGTTATTGTACGTTTTTGTTCATCAGTGTACCCGAGTATGTCAAATACGCGGGTCGAATTCAGTGCATCGCTATTTGAGAATGCGACCAGAAACGCATTTTCAAGAGAAGATTGCATTCTTAAAGTATCAGGGCTGATGTTTGCTATTGACAGCATACAGAAAGACCAGCTGAAAACAGCAGTTAATAAAACAATGCATGTCGAATTTCTGATGGTATTTTTATTTCTTATTGCGATCATCTGAGTGTCTCCATTTATAAGAGGGGCACGCACACCCTCTCACCGGTCGATCAAGTTTTTCCGACCACCCCCGCGGTAAAGCACTTTGTGCTCTTTAAGGAATTGAGGGCAATACTCCGGTGATGTAAAGCATTTTTTTAAATTCTTCGAATTCCATCTTTACATTTTCAAAAGAAACGTTTGTAAAATTGCTGTCTTTCTTCTCAGCCGCCTTCTCAAGCTGAAATGCCGCTTTATGAAGTGAAATAGCCCCAACATTCATTGCAGCTCCTTTTAACCGATGTGCAAACTTTGTAAGTTTCAGGAAATCATTTTCAATTATTGCTTTTCCTAGTGAATCAAGTTGCTTAGGCACGTCATCAAGGAAAACATCTATGATTTCCTTTAAAAGCAGATCGTCTTTACCAAGCCTTTCAAGCATTCCCGGTTTATCGAAAATTTCTTCCCTTGGTGTAAAAGTTTTACCAGCCGGTTTAAGTTCACTGTCAGCTTTACCAAGAGCCCATTTTTGTATCATTTCGGATAATTCTGAGGGTTTTACCGGTTTTGAAAGATAATCATCCATTCCATGTTCAATGCACCTGTCTTTATCTCCACGCATTGCATGTGCGGTCATTGCTATAATTGGAACATATTTCTTTTTCTCACCCGATGCACCGCTTCTTATAAGGGAAGTAGCTGAAAGACCGTCCATTTCAGGCATCTGTACATCCATCAGAATCAGGTCATACTCAGAGATTTCCAGTGCTCTCAGCGCCTCTTTCCCGTTATTTACAACATCTGCATTGTAACCAAGATTTTGAAGGATTCTTACTGCAACCTTCTGATTAGTAGTGTTGTCTTCTGCAAGAAGGATTTTCACCTGTCTTTTTCTTTCAGGCGTCAAAGGAAATGTGGAAACTATTTTATTGCAGCTGTTTGAAGGGGTGCTTCCAATAACAGAGACAAGGCAATCGAAAAGCTGGGAAGGTTTAATTGGTTTGTTCAGATATCCGGCAAATCCAATTTTAGAAAGTCTGTCTAAATCTCCTCGCCGTCCAAAAGAAGTCAGCATGATGATTATAATGTCTGAAATTTCCGGATCTTCTTTTATCTTTGCTCCGAGCATTTCACCATCAGTTTGTGGCATGACCATGTCAAGAATTGCCAGATCAAATGGCATGCCAGAGCGCTTTGCACTTTTCAGCAGAGAAATGGCTTCATTGGCATCAGAAGCTTCCTCAAACTTGAAATGCCAATTCTTGAGTAATTCGCACAAGATTTTTCTATTCGTTGAGTTGTCATCAACAATCAGTATTTTTTTGCCATGAAGATTGGGTAGGGTTTGTTCATCCTTAGATTCGATTTTTTTACTGATACCTAATTCTGCAGTGAAAAAGAACGTTGAACCCTCATTCGGCTTGCTTTCAAAAGAAATATCACCATTCATCATTTCAACAAGTCTTTTGCAAATTGCAAGTCCGAGTCCTGTACCACCAAAAGTTCTTGTTGTTGACGCATCTACTTGTGAAAAGGGCTTGAAAAGACGGGATTTCATTTCTTCAGGAATACCTATTCCAGTGTCTGCTACTGAAAACTTCAATCTGATTTTGTCTTCAGTCTGGTTTTCTGAAATGATATAAACAAGGACATCGCCTTTAGAAGTAAACTTGATTGAGTTCCCGACAAGGTTAAAAAGAATTTGTCTAATTCTTCCTGGATCACCGAGGAGGGTCTTTGGAATTTTTGGATCAAGAGTACATGTAAAACCAATACATTTTTCCTTTGCTTTTACGGACATGAGGGAAACCAGATCGTCCAGCACAAGTCTGATTTCAAAAGGTATTATTTCTATGTCAAGCTTACCCGCCTCAATTTTGGAAAAATCGAGAATGTCATTTACTATTGTAAGAAGCGATTCAGAACATGACTTAATCGTATCAGCAAACTCCCGCTGCTCTGGATCAAGGTCTGTATCCTGCAAAATTCCAGCCATTCCAATTATACCATTCATGGGAGTGCGGATTTCATGGCTCATGTTTGCAAGGAAATCGCTTTTTGCACGATTGGCACTTTCCGCTTCAAGTTTCAGTCTTTGAGCGGTCTCAACCGCATCCTTTAATTTCGTGTTGGCCTCTTCAAGCGCACTTTTCGCTTCTTTTATTTCAACCTCTGCTGTTTTACGCTGTGAAATGTTCTGAAGTATTCCAATCATCCTCATTGGCTTGCCATCAGGATCTTTTTCAAAGATTTTTCCTCTGTCAAGAACCCACTCAATTTCATTCTGAGCATTTCTTATTCTATATTCAATTTCAAAGAAAGGTGTTTCTCCGGAAATATGCTCACGGAGCTTTTTTTCAAATTCAGGGCGGTCTTCAGGATAAATATTGCTCAATATTCCATCCAGGGTTGGTGGAATGTCGTCTATCGAATGTCCCAGCATCATTATCCATCTGGGGTTAAGGTAAACATCTCCGGTTTTGATATTAAGTTCCCACAACCCCAGATTGGCGCCACGCAAAGCAAGGCCAAGACGCCTTTCGCTGTCATGAAGAATTTTTCTGATCTCTTCAAATTCGGTATTTCGCTTATTTATTGCTTCCTTTTCACTGGAAAAAAGTTGAATTATCTGATGAAAAGAGTCAATTTGTCTGATCATTGATGAAAGTGAAGTTTCATCAAAAGAAAGAAATTTTTCTGTTACAGTTTGATCAATATGAATCACAGTTTTATCGTATTTTTCAAACAAAGAATATGGATTCCCCGGCAAAAGGGAGAATGGCCCAAAAACCGCACTTATAACATTGTCACTGATTTTGAAGCAATAATTAAGTTTACATAACGTAACATTTGAAAAGTGAAATAGAAAGACTGAAGTAGGTGATTTTGCTTCCGCACTTGGTTTTAGATCAAAGATTTTCCCGGAAATAAAATTGCGGGTGTGTTCAGAGTAATTATTTGGAAAAACTTCCAGCTTTTTTTCTCCTGATGAAAAAAAACTGAATGGAATGCTAAAAAACTCTGCCAGGCACGTCAGAAAACTGAGAGTTTTTTCAAGTTCAACAGATTCCAAACTTTGATTATTATCCATTATTTATTTTAATCCAGACATAACTATTTGCCAGTAATATCATTTTAACTCAATGCTCATAAAAACCTCTGCATTTTCAGATTCAGGTCAATACGAAAGGTTGGTTTAGCCATGCCATACTACTAAAATGAAAGGTTGTTGTCAATCAGATACAGCGTAAACGTATAATTTAATTTCACCAATAATATGAGCCTTTTGTCATTCCAAAAATCATCATTATGGATTGATTCAATTATCTAAGTGTGAAAACTTAATATTATGCTTTCTAAAAACTTGTGACGCAAAAGTGCCAGAAAAGGAAAAAGGCCGCTATTAAAAGCGACCTTTTTTACCAGCTCCCAGAGAGGGACTCGAACCCCCGGCCCGCTGGTTAACAGCCAGCTGCTCTACCGGCTGAGCTATCTGGGAATGACCGGCAACGAAAACGATGATATCATAACTCAATTTCAAATGCAAGCATTTTTTAAAAAATATTTATTTATTTTTTTAATCCCGGTTTTCTCTATGAAGGATATCAAATTTATTTTTTATTTCAATCAATTTTTTCACACTTTGTGGAATTTCATTTTCGTCGATTGATGAAAGAATATCGGAATCCATTTGGGAAAATATCTTTTCTGTAAGTTCCGAAACATTATTGCTGCTTTCGTGTTTTTCGAAGGTCGCAATTTGTTTCAGCCAGTATTTATGACCGTTTTCATCCATTTTCTTTCGAGTATCGAAAACGACGCATATTGCCAACTCTGTCCAGTCAAGGGCTTCTCTTTTGATGTAGATTTTTACGAAATAATAATCTTCTACTGTTTCAACAGAGCCCCTGAAAGGAATATTTCGTCCCCAGAAAATATCATGCATAAATACCTTTGAAACAGATGGATCAGGCCATTGATTGACTGGTATGCATGCTGTAACAAGGTATTCCGAGGCTCCGCAACCGAATTGACTATTCTGAAAGTAGACAGAGTCAAGTCTTACTCCATTTTTGTCAGTTCCAAAAAAGATCTTCTTCGGATCTTTCAATCGAATGTCTCTTTTGAAAAAAGTCTGTGAGCCTGGAGCGATTGATTCCCTGTATGACTCATAACCGGGAGCTGAGGTTAAAATGTATATGGCCTTAGACCGGAAGGTAACCCTGGTTTTTGAATTAATTACCGGAAATGCATTAGAGTTGTAGACACTGATGTCAACCGTATATTTGCCGTTGCTGTATATTTCACATTTTGCAAATTGTGGATGAAAAAAAGAGAAAAACAACCCGACGAGTAGCAAGTTAACCCTGTAAGTCATAGTCATTCCACTTTCTCCACTTTAAAAGGATACTTTCGGCTTTTTTTGCCAGTTTTTTTATCTGTACTCTCAGTACCACTGTTGATTATATTGGTTATCTTTTCAATATCTGTTTTATTGGAATCAAAAGAAATGATTACTCTTTGTTCTCCGGCGTATGCTTCCATTGATAATATTCCAGGAATTTTTGATATCATTTCGGATGAAAGTGTGTTTGCCATTCCACGACATCGTACACCCTTTACAATAGCATTCATTGTATTGATTTTGCAAGTAGAATCGGGAGTTTTTACATAATCAATTCTGATTGTCGGCAACTGAAAATTCAGTGAAATTCCAACACCGATGGAAAAAAATACAATTACAAGAACCGGAACAACAGAAGTTGGGATGTGAATAGCTTTCAATGCAGTTTTTGGAAGAAACGGGATTTTGATTTCAGGCTTTATGTGATTCGGGCATTGTTTGTTTATACAACTCAGACAGGTTGTACAGTCGGATGTTCTTGAAAAATCAGATTTTTTAAGATCTATGCTTTGAGGACAATTTTCTGCGCATTTACTGCAGTTATCACAATTAGATGAAATATCTGAAAGCGCAAAGGGAGAAAATTTTCGTATCAGTATAAGGAATGCACCAAATGGACAAAGTATTTTACACCAGAAAAACGGAACAATCATAGTCAGTGAAATCAGAGAAACCATAAGCCATTTCGACCACCACATTACTTCATGGGTTTGCCATGAAAATATCACGTAGTAGGGGCAGAATGGTCTGAATATAAGGTCGGTTGCTTTGTATGAAAAATATAAAACTGCAATTAATACAAAATATTTCAGAATTGAAAGATGTCTGAACGGAGAATCCCATATTTTTTTTCTGGAGATTCCAAGTTTGTCTGAGATTTTTTTCATCAGCTCGCATACTGTGCCAATTGGGCAAATCCATGAGCAGAAAGCCCTTGCAACAAGTAATGTGAGTATCAAAAACACAATTAACAGAATAAGATTTATTCCAGATGTTGCGCACAAAAAAGATTTATTGGCAAAATAAAAGGGAAGTCCCTCTAATCCACCTGCTGGACAGAAGGTTTCAACTGTACATTTTGTTAAACCGGAAGCATTTCTATAGGTAAGGGAAACAACAATTATTAGAATTACTGTTTGAAGAAAATGTCTTAAATACTGCATAGGTTAGTCTACCTGCCTATTTTTTTTGTATCTCATTGATTCTAATACATTTTTTTCTATTTGTCCTGTATTTTAATTATTTCAGAATAAACGTATATTATTTCTTTATTGGTTAATACTTCGCTCAGGGAATGATTTTGTGACTAAGTATGCAAAGTCTTAAATAAGGGGGCAAAATTTCATGTTAAGTTTGTGGTGGGCTGTTATTTCTAACGAATGTGAGAAATCTCATAAATGCGAGATTTCTCCCTTTGGTCGAAATGACATAGTTTATGACTACTTCATTAAGTTTTGCCGAACTAAGCCCGTCTGTGAAATTCTGGATTAATTCGATTGAACAATTTGAACTGAGACAGATGATTTATTACATAAAAAAAGCCACCTTGTATGGTGGCTTTTTTTATGTAATTTAATTTATTAAATATTATCTTGTTCCGGAAAGTGCTGCTTTGATAGATGAATATTCCCTGTATGACTCTCTGTATTCACGTAATGCTGTTTGAACATCACCAGAGCCGCCAGTTGTTACAAGTTGTGTGTATTTGCTGTATGCAGCTTTATATCTCTGTTCTGCTCTTACGAGGGCTTCCTGTGTATATTCGGTTTGTGCAGCGGGATCAACTACAGGAGTAGTAACAGGTGGCTGACTTACCATTGTAGGATTCTGTTGTGCCACAGGCACATTTACTGGTGTACCAGGCAAGTTGAGAGCATCAGAATCGCCTATCTTAACTCCATTTGTCGGCGACGGAACAGTGTTCATGTCAACCTCAGCAGGAGTAATGCATATCTTATCGCTTCCCGGAATTACATTGCCATCACCCTTTTTCTTGTGAAGATATCTTCCAATGAGATAGCCTGCGACTGCTGCTGCGATAATTACAAGCGCTGCAACAAAGAGCGGACTGCAAACTATTCCGGCAATCCATCCGCCCAGTGCACCAGCACCAACTGCTATTGCTGTTCCAATGGTACTGAATGCACCTACGATTGCACCACCGGCTGCTGCAAGACCGCCAATTATGGCTGTTCCCATACTTGCAAGACCTGCGCCGGCAAGACCCATGGCACTTCCTATTGCCGGACCTGCAAGAACGAGCCCAGCACCAGCAGCAAGGCCAACACCCGCTCCGATGAGAACGTCTTTAGTCTCAGCTTTTGCAGGAGGCGCGTTGAACAGGCTGAAGTCAACAAGAAGTAACAGGGAAAGTACAACGCTCAACGATGTTCTGATTGATCTTCTTTTTAAGTTAATCATGTTTATTTCCCCCTATTTCCTAGTACTGCTTTACTTATTTGATTTAATTCTAACAGACAAAAAAGCAAGCGTCAAGACAAGTCAAAGATAATATTATGTTTCCGATTAGAATTTCCCAAAAATAATAACCATGTTGATTATCCATGTAATGCACGATGTAAAGGTTGTCATCTGTGCAAAGCCATACATCGAGTATTTGGAAGAAGCTATTTTTGAAATTACAAAAATATTTTTCAGAAGAGATTCGTGAAAATTCCTGATTCCAGTTGAATGAAAATCATGAATATATCCCTCGGGGTTATTAGATTTTACTATTTCACCGAAAAAGACAAGATTTCCATTGTTTTCCTTTTCAAGTTCAGTAATTTTTCTTGTACTGATAACGCTGAGCGATGCAAGAATTGAAACAATTGAAAAAATAAAAAATACAAAAATAGCTACAGTTGCCAGTTTCGAAAAATCTTTTCCCGATGAATCAATGAAAGGGGCAAGTGAAGCAATGAATATCGAATTAATGAGAAGAAGAGCATTGGCTTTGCCGTCAGCAAACTGGATCAAACCCTGATTGTAAGTCAGTATATTAAATGCGATGCCTATGTCGTTATTGATATCAGTGCGTGTATTTTCACGTTTATCAAGAATCATTTCAATTTCTCCGGTTTCAGGCTTGTCCAGAAAGTAACTCTTTCAGGATAGTATTTCTGAGTTTTATTTTATCGTTTTTTATACCTAAAAACAACGCTTTTTTTGTTCCAAAAAGAACCAATACCTTTTTAGCTCTTGTAATACCTGTATAAATGAGGTTTCTCTGCAGCATCATGTAATGTTGTGTTTCTGCTATCAGAACGACTGCAGGAAACTCGCATCCCTGAGATTTGTGCACTGTTATTGCATAAGCCAGAGATAAGTCAAACAGATCAGACAATTCGAAGGTTTTTTCTCCCTGAGGAAACTCAAGAAGCAATTCCTGATCTTCAAGGTCTATTTCCTTGATGAAGCCTATATCTCCGTTGAAAACATCAAGATTGTAATTGTTTTTGTTTTGAATCACCTTGTCGCCTTCCCTGAACAGACGGTTAAGGTGTTTTATTTCTTTTTTTCCGGGAAGCATTGGGTTGAGGCATTCCTGAAGGATTCGGTTTAAATTTTCTGCACCCAGTGTTCCACGATGCATTGGAGTCAGTACCTGAATGTCCTCCATTTTATTAAGGGAAAATTTCTTAGGAAGGCTTACAGATACAACATTTCTGAGAAGCTGAAGTGATTTTTCAGGATCTTCTGATGATGATTCGAGAAAATAGGAGTCAGTTTTAATCTTTCCATCAGGAACAAGCAGCAAAGGCATTTCACCTTTTAGAACGCGATGTGCATTTTTTATTATTACAGAAGATTCTGCCTGCCTGAAAATAGTATTTAACCTGATAACATTTATTGCTCCGGAATCTATGAGATGCCTTAGAACCATACCCGGACCCACGGAGGGAAGCTGGTCTACATCACCAACCATTATCAGCGCTGATCCGAGCGGAAGAGCTTTTATCAGGGCATAATAAAGCTCCATGTCGATCATTGAGCACTCGTCGATCACAAGTGTGTCACAATTAAGAGGATTGTTCTGATTGAATTTGAATTCCTTTTCACCGGGTGAAAATTCGAGCAGGCGATGTATGGTTTTTGCTTCCATTCCGGTTACTTCGCTCAGTCTTTTCGCTGCACGTCCGGTTGGACTGGCAAGCAGGACACGTCTATTCAAAAGTTTGTGAGCACCTACAAGTGCTTTTAATGTTGTAGTTTTTCCTGTGCCCGGGCCGCCCGTCAGTATAAGTATTTTTTCTGACAAAGATATTTCAACAGCATGCTGCTGCTGTTCTGAAAGGCTTATTTTTTCATCTGAAAATACTTTTGCAAGTAATTCAATCACCTTTTCCCGGCAGGGAGAGGCAAGTTTAATTTTGAGGTGAAGTTTCAGATATTCAACTGTTCCTGATTCATAGCGAAAAAGCCATGGAAGATAAACAAGAATTCTGCTGTCAGGACAGAAAATCTTAAGACGGCCTTTTGATTCCTGTTCTTTCAGGGCATCTTCAAGAAGGGAAATGTCACTTATTTCAAGGATTTCGATAGTTTTTTTGAAAAGTTGCTCTTTTTTCAGAAAGAGATGCCCTTCATCGGAAGATTCTGAAAGTGCATACAGCAAACCAGCCTGCAACCGCCTTGGATCAGATCCCTTGATCCCAAATTCACTGGCAATTTTATCAGCTGTCAGAAATCCGATACCTCTGATTTCATAAGCAAGGACGTAGGGATTTTCAGAAACCTTCGTCATTGATGTGTTTCCGAAAACCTTGTAAATTTTTACAGCGTAGGTTGTGGAAATTCCATGCCCCTGTAAAAAGACCATTACATCCTGAACTGCTTTCTGTTCAATCCAGCTTTTTATTATTCTTGCTGTTCTTACTTCACCTATTCCATCACATTCAGCAAGCTTTTCAGGTTTATGCTCAATTATTTCAAGGGTATCAATCCCAAATTTGTTGACAAGCCTCTTTGCTGTAACTGGTCCAATGCCTTTTATTAATCCGGATCCCAGATATTTTTCAATGCCTTTTAAAGATGCAGGTTTCAGGGTGGAATATTTTGTTGAATGGAACTGCAGGCCGAATTGTGGGTGCTGAACCCAGTTTCCGTATGCTCTGATTTCTTCGCCAGCATTAATTGTTCCAAAGTTTCCGACAATTGTAATTTCCCGCGGACTACTGCGAGAACTGGCTTTCAATACAGAATAGCCATTCTCACTGTTGTGAAATGTAACTCTTTCTATTGTAGCTGTAAGCCATTCAAAGTCCATTATTGAGTCCGGAAAAAAAGTAGATTGACACCAAGCTCAGGCAATGATAGTTTTCCTTGGGGAAAATTATTATCAGAAAAGAACAGAATTATCAAATGAACAAATTATATAATATCATAGCTTTATTATTCTTTTTTATTTTTGTTTCAGTATTCATATTTAATTCTATAAACCCTTTTTACAAACTTCCTGACCTGGAACTTACATGTTCTGGCCAGGGAATGGTTTATCCCGGGGAAAAACAGGACATCCTGCTTATAGTGCGTGAGAGGCAGGATAATTCATTTTTTTCGGGGCTGAACGTTGAACTTTACGTGGCTCTTGAGAATGATGAAAATTATATTTCCAGGAGTAAATTTCGATTTATTGAATTCAAAAAAGGTTTTTATAAAGCAACATTTTCAATTCCTCCTGAAGTCGAAAATGGAAATATTGTATTTTCAGTATATTGCTCGGGAAAAAAGGATTTTCCCCTTATAAGATTTAAATATCCTGTAAACAAAAAATATATTTTTGCATATAACACCCGGAAGCCTGATTTCACTCCAGGCAAAATGGTTACACTTGATTTTTCAGTTGCAGACGCGCTTAAAGGCAAGTCAATTACACCGATTCAATCTGTAAGATGTTCTGTTCAGTCTCCTGAAAAAATTACACTATTCAGTCGCCTTGTTCCGATGTCTCGATTTGGACGTGGCTTTTTTAATTTCTTACTACCTGACAATTCTCCTTCCGGTGAATACAGGGTAAATTTTGAAATTGCAAACCATGAATCGTCTTTGCTTTTTTCGATAAACAAGAGTGATTTTCTATCAGAATATTTTTCCGGAATTAACCTTAAGTCTTTTTCTGTCAAAAAATCTCAGATCACTTCTGTGTCTGAAGCACCCTTATATTTACCTGATTCTTCCAACAGCAGCATTATTTTTCCAGGTGAAATTATTTCTGCAAAACATAGCAGAAATGGCCTTACAATAAAAATTGCTGATTCTACGCAAAATTCTCTTCCTAAATATCTTGAAATTTGGAACAATGGACTTCTTGCAGATTTGTATTATTCAAACCAGCTTCCTGTAAAGAAAACTGTGTTTTTTCCGAAAAACAGAATTGGTAAGGGCATCTTTCAGGTCAAATACTGGCAGGAAAGTCCTCTTAAGATTTTAGATGAGAATATTTTCGTTCAACCAGCTTTAAATTCTCAATTTTTCAAAGTATTTTCTTCTATGATGAGCAAATTAAGCTCTTATAAAGATAAACAGGAATATTTCCGTAAAACTTTTTATAAAGATCGAACAAATGATTTATACGGATGCTATTTCAATGAATCGAAATTTCCCCTGAAAACGATCATGATAAGTTTTTCTGATTATTTTATCTTCATTTATGCTGTTTTTGTCATTATGTTGTACTCACTTGGTTCTATTTTTCATACAGCTTTTCAAAAATCGAACATTGGAAGAATGTTTTTTTCTTTTGAAAATGCCATTTTTGCATTACTTATGCTTATCTTTTCAAGATCAGAGTTCCATAATTTCAGAATTGCAGCAAATGTTCTCATAATACTGTCATTTATTTCGGTAAAATATTATCTTTACAGAAGTCTGCCGGAGAAAAGTTTTGTTAACCTTGCGCTTCTATGCACAGGTCTGAATGTTTTCATATATTTGCATGAAAATGCCGATTTTCTTGAATATATTCCTCAGAAACAACTTTTTGTCGTCTTTTTCATTACCTGGTTGTTATTAATTTTTGAATATGTAAATTTTCTCTCATTCTGTTCAAAAATTATGCAATACTTGCTAAGAATACAAAAATTCTTTTCAGAAATTTCCGATTTATTTCTTAATAAAATTTCCCTTTCTCCTGAAAAGGCCACTGCGGCAATATGTTTTATCTTTCTAGGAATATGCATGTTTCTTGTTTCTTTTACAAACTATAGTTATCCAGTCACTTTTCATTCAGAGAAACGTTCTGTTAAAACTCTGAAAGCCTTTTCTCCCCCGGAAGAACCCCTGACAATCGAAGCCAAGTCTCTTTGCGACACGCTCAGATATACTTTGAAAGATACTCTACCAGAAATTTATGGGTTTATGTCCCTTTGTTATCAAATTAAAGCTGGTTTTTCAAACAAAAATTCTTCAGAGAATTATTCACGCTTTTTTATTGCAAAAAGGGAATTGGATTTATTTGATACTCACTTGTCTGCTTTGCGAATATTTCAGAAAGAAACTGACTATTTGAAAAGAATCATTGAAATATTTGACAGTGAAAAAAGCAATCTTTTGTCAGATGTGATAAAATTTTATGCACATTGTGAACTTTTCAGAAGAGTTCCTGAAAACATGAAAAAAAGTGAATTGCTTCAGATGGAATCTTTGTTATTTCCAATTTCACACACTCTTTTAAGTATAACTGAAGATGAAAAGAATAACAGTGACATTGTAATGGCGATTTCACTTCTTGATCCAGATAGAATAAGAGGTGTAATGGAAATTTCTCCGGAAATCGACTCAAGAATATATGAATTGAAACATTCTTTTCTCCCGAAAGCACTTAATAATGCAACTTCCGCTGTGCATTTTTCCGGAGCAGATTTTTTTGGGCAAAGTACTCCCTTTTTTCCATTAATGAATGGTGATTATTTTCTGAATCATGGAAAAATAGTTGTCGTGGGAAAATCTGGAAAAATTCCTCTCAAACTTGGTGGTAAGACTCTTGAATTGAAGATGGGAAAGAATTTTCCTGAAAACTTTCTTCCTCAGAAAATACTGATTTTGCGAAATGAGCCGGCATTAATTGAATTGGTTGGAAAAAAATAGGGAAAATCTATTATTTTACAAAGCCATGTAACTGGAACTTTCCACTCTTTTTGCCTTTTTCCGGAGTATCTTTATGCTTTTTAAGTTCTTCGCGGAAAAGCCTGTCAACTGTGTATATATGTTGAGACAACGAAGTAAATTTATGAAAAAATGGAATCTTTTTTACTTCATCGAAATACTTTTCTGCTGTTGTATAATCTTTTAATCTCCTGGCAAGATCTGCGATCAGGAAACACGATACCACAACAGCTCTCTCTGGAAGCTTGTCCATGCCCTTGTCCAGGGTGGCAAAAATGGTTCCGCTGGCAGGAAAGCGTCCATTAATAAGTGAATATGGGCGATAGACTCTCTTGAAAAGTTCACAGGATTTATATTGAGCATCATGTTCCTGGGGTTCATGTCCCATTCTGCGGCAAAGCCATGATGCTTTTAAATAGAATTCGGCTGCAAGTCTGAGGTAGTTTCTATATTCAAGCTGAAGGGCACTTGTGGCGGCCAGTTCGAACGATTTGATTCCGTGAAGAAGTGTCCTTTCTTCTTTCAGATCAAGATTAAATGTCATTTGTTTACGAATCAGGTAATAATCCATGCCCAGGAATTTCTTTTTCGGTGATTCCTGAAACTCCATACGGTTGAAATCTCCGACATAAGTTCCAAAAAAACACGTCGGACAGATCATTACACTGTAAAGTTCAGGGTGGACCTTATCACAACTGTTCGGGCAGAAATCAGAATCTGTGTCGGTAACTGGAAGAATCCAGAGTTTGAATCTTGTTCCAAGGAATGCAGTTGAACATACAGGGCATTTGAAATCAACCTTTCTAAGCAGACCTTCATCTTTTTTTGAAATACTTTTTTCACTATTGTTTTCATTAGCGGTTCGGGTGTTTTCTTCCCATTCGCCATGAGTTGCAAGTTCAGGCTCAAACATTATCTGGTTGAATATTTTTACCAGGCGCGAAACTATTACCGGTTTTACAAGAAGTGCTGTTGCGCCTTCCTCAATGCACGAATTTGCAATTTCTTCTTCGAACTCAGTAGAGATAAATACAAGACGCGCGTCGGGAGCTTTTTTTCTGCCAAGAGAGACAATTCCCTTTGGTTTTTTTGGCAATCCGTCAAGATCAACGAACCATGCGATAACAGGAAGATCAAGAGAAACAGCAACAAGTTCTTCAACATGATCAATGACTTTAACTTTAAAACCAAACTCAATTGCACTGAATTCAAGAATAGAACGAGTCTGCGGATCTTTGCTCAATATTAATACACACGCTGAACCTGGTTTCATTCTTCTCTCTCGACAATATAATACGCTATCTTAATTTTTTCTGGAAAACTCAATGAATTGGAATTTTAACCTAATATTTTTTTCAAATCAATACTTTTGATATAATTTAGTGAAATATTAATCCTATTCATCCAGTATTCATTTTCGAGTGTTTTCAACATTTATATTAGATTTTTTTCCATTTATTTTGGATTAATTTGATTAAATTTTGTTAATACCCTCTCAGAGATAAGCGAAGACAGGATTTCAGGATAGTTCAACTGGATTCTGCATAATTTAGTATAGAATTACTTGGATTCGATGTAATCCAGGTAATCATTATAAAGTTTTTGTGCAAGTTCATTGCCTGAATTAGGTGAAAAATAATGGTTGAAATCGAAACAGATAATTTTCGTGGCAAAAGGTCCCTCTGCACTGATTTGTTTCGATATTCTATCCATATTGGCGGGTATGAACTTGAAAGAATCCGGATCTTTGCTCTTGTTTGGTTCAAAAATTTCAACATTCGCCCAGAATTCAACTCCTGTATTTTTGCATGCTTCAGAGATAGCAGTAAGATCTTCTGAAATTTTCTCTAATCGACCGCTTGAACATCCGATTCCGTCCTGAAGAGCGCAAATATCTATTCCGCCGCGTTTAAAGAGAGTTTCAAAATAATTCTTTATGCGCCACGCGGGCATGGAAATCGAATACTGCGGCACCACTGCGGTAAATGGTGAAATAAGAACTTTCAGTTCAGGTTTAATATTTTTTGCTGCTTTAGAGATTTTCCCATAAAATTCACCCATTAAAACAGCAGAGGCCATTGTATTTTCTTCATAGGGAATATAGAGTCCAACAAATGATTTATGAGGTGAAAACTGTTTTACCAGGATTTCTGTATATTTGGCAACATCTTTTCCTGCATTATGGAGATAGACTGGATTAAATCTGTTGGAATACCACCCATCTTCGTTAAGTGCTGTACCAATAAAAACATTCATTCCGGTTTTGTCTGCTTCTTCAAGTACAAGCTCGGTTGCTTCAGAAAAATTCACGCCACTGCTCTGATTACTTTGAATAATTATTGTGTCCATTCCAATTGCACGCATGGCAGACAATTCTTTTTCCCAATCTGATGCTTGCTTGTCATTGTCTGATCCCCAGAATTGAAAAAATGCCCCAGTGATTATATTTTGATTCGCTTTACGCAGAAGCGAATCTTCAACAACCGGAATTTCACTGGCAGTGGAAGTGTCGCCTGTAGACACGCTGACTGCCGAAATTCCAGAGAGAGAATTGTTCTCAAATGGGCCTGCAATAAGGGGATATGGTATGCAAAAAAGGACTAGCACTAATAAAACAGAAAAAGCATGGAACTTTATTTTCATGTGATTCTCCAACAATGTGACTGTTATTAAGTATTTACTAAATAATGAAAAACGTCAACTTATAATCTACTCAAATTGTGGTTAAACTATGGGCGTTAATGCGAAAATACCCTCAGGCAGTCATATAAGGCCAATCCTAAAGATTGCGCCATGGCAGGGCCGGTATATTTTCCACAATAAGCGTTGGACGTTGGCAATTTACACTTTGCGCTCATCAGGAATAAGCTTAAAAAAATCTTCTGACGATTTAATAAGATTTTCAATTGAAAGTGGACTATCAATATTCATTCCTATAATAAAGCATAAAGATTTCTCAGATACAGGCTTCATTTGCCTGAAACCGTACCAGCAAGAAACTTCATTTGACAAACTGTTTAATGGTTTTTACATTCAAAAGGAAGCTGACTCGTCGCAAAAGTTATGAAACTATTTTTTATTCAAACTGATTTAGTTGTCATCTCGAAATTTTCTCTATTTCCTCTTTTGTTAATTTTGTGTATTTAATAATCTTTTCGATGCTTTCCCCGTCTCTCAGCATTTC
>JADFZL010000025.1:1263-92995 GCA_015232575.1 Candidatus Rifleibacteriota bacterium | reverse complement strand
AAAACTGTTGTCAGTATAAAACTCAAGTTCTTAAAAAATAGAGCGCCAGAACAAAAAACTGGCGCTCTATTTTTTTTACTATCATATTCTGAAACAAATAAATAGCTGGGGCTCTTTTGACGCTTACGCTGAAGCCGTTGCGTTATGCAAAAAAAGCATGAATTTTCGGCATTTTGATTTGCATTCCATTGCTGGGTTCAATTTATGAATAAAGAATCTGAATATAAAAAACAAAGACGAAATACTTACGGTGAAAATTCCAAAAGTTCCCGGAAGAATATTCCTTTGAACAAAAGTCTTCAGAACAGAAAAATTCGTAGAATATTTAAAGACGTCGACAAAGTCAATTCAGAAGAGGATGTTAATGATTATTTTGCAAAAGTAAAAATTATGAAACGGTTTAAGAAATCACCTGATACCGAGTTGGGAGAAGTTTTAATAAAAAAAATAATTTATAGATTAATAATGAAGCAGATTATTTTTGATGAATGTTTTGAAAAACTAATTAAAATAAGAAATAAGTACAGTCATTTCACTATTGCTTTTAAAAATCAAATTGGATATGCTTTAAATAGATTACTTCCTGAATTAATAATTACTGAATTAAAATTATTAATGGAAAAGGTTATGGCATAACAGTTGTTTGAACGGATCGTGGGGCCAGCTTCCAAAGAAAGTTTTATGATTTGTTTTGTCAAGTTTTGCGCTTGCTCGAACCGCACTTTAGTTTCCCCCCGGCCCGCTCAACGTTGCGTTATACTAAATTAATGGAGCTTCCCGAAAGTATGGTGTATATTCCCGAAAATGCAAAATGGTATCTCGCTGATATTATTGAAGAAATAAAAATTGAAGACGAAATTAATTCGATTGTTCATATAAATTTAGTTTTGATCAAAGCCTATTCTCCCGAAGAAGCATATAAAAAGGCAAAAATAGTTGGGAAAATGTACAACTCTAAATATAAAAATACTGAAAATAAAATAGTAATTACAAAGTTTCGAGGATTGAGGGATTTAAATGTAATTTACGAAGAATTAGAAGACGGTTCGGAAATTATTTATTCAAGAAAAAATAACATGAATGATCAAAAGATAAAAAAATTAATTACACCCAAAAGGAGTTTAGGGGTTTTTGCGACAATTAAAGGTTGCTCCACTCCAAACTTTATGCCAAAATCTGTTTTTGAAGATTTAAAAAAATGGAACAAAAATGAATGATTCTTACGAAATTTATAGAAATACCGAAAACTGGAAAATAATTGAAAAAGCCAACAATCATGAAATCACCTTAAAGCCAGTTGAGGATACTGTTCCAATTGCAAAAAAGGGAAATTTAACAGTTATAAATGTGAAGTTGGAAAATGGTGGAAATATTGTTCAGCAAATTCGCAAATCACGAATAAGTAAAATCACAGGAATTCCAGAGAGTGATCTGTGAGTAAAGAGAAGATCCTATTTGATACAAGCGCATTGTTGCCGGCATTTTTGCCTGATCACCCAATGCATTCTCGTTGTTACAATTGGCTCAACCGAGCATGTTCAAATGAATTTGAATGGGCAGTTCCTAAGCACTGCCTTGCAGAAGTTTATGCCGGTTTAACGGCTATTCCCTCATCACCCAGAATCGATGCAAATTCTGCTTTGAAGAGTATTAATGACAATATTCTTGGTCAAGCAAAAATAATTTCTCTCAATGAAAGCGATTATTTGAAGGCAATTGAAAAATGTGTGACTTCTGGTGCTTTGAGTGGTGCAATTTATGATGCATTGGTTGTTGCCGCAGAGAAATTCAATGCTCATAGGATAATTACAAGCAATTACAAAGACTTTGCGAGACTTGTCGGGAAGAATAGCGGTTTGATTTGCCTTCCATAGATGAAGCAACTTGCAAAGTCATGAGTTATCGTTTTTGCAAAACATTTCAGAATAATCATAAACAGGCATTTTTGTGAAATAAAAGCGCAATTGTTATTCAATGTTGCTGGTGTCATTACAATATTCTTTTCTGTGATACGCTTCATTTGAAAATCTGTTGAATTTCCTGCAAGAGACTGCTGATTAAATGAATGTTCATTTTTTTTAAACCCACCTCCGAAGATGTTGTCGAGTCTTGCTCTTAGTACTTTTAGATCATTGTATAGAGCCATTTCCGCCCTCAAACAATTCAAACTAATTAATTATTTCACACGATAATCCATTTGACAACGTCCTATCGGCCGGCTATTGATACTTCCTAATATGTCCAATTCATGTTCGAGATTTAAAAGCTTATCCGCTCACGCGGGTTTAAAAGCAATCGCTCACGCGATGGAAAAAAGCTTATCCGCTCACCCGCGGGGTTAAAGGCAATCGCTCACGCGATAGGAAAAAGCAGTTTGTTTAGAGTTGTACAATTGTCTATCCGAGGGGTTCAAGTTTTCCGAAGAAGGTTTTGTCTTTTTTTTATCAAGTTTAGCGCGTGCCCGCAACGATGTTTTGTTTCTCCCCTCGGCATGCTAAGTTTTTTTCGTTCGAACGCGTTGTTCAAAGCTTATCTGCTCACGCGGGGTTCAAGATTATCCGCTCACCCGCGGGGTTAAAGGCAATCGCTCACGCGCGGGGTTAAAGGCAATCGCTCACGCGATAGGAAAAAACAGTTTGTTTAGAGCTATACAAATGTTTATCCGAGGGGTTCAAATTTTCCGAAGAAGGTTTTGTATTTTTTTTATCAAGTTTAGCGCGTGCCCGCAACGATGTTTTCTTTCTCCCCTCGGCTTGCTAAGTGTTTTTCGTTCGAATGCGGTGTTCAAAGCTTATCCGCTCACGCGGGGTTCAAGATTATCCGCTCACCCGCGGGGTTTCAAGAGTATCCGCTCACGCGGGGTTAAAAGCAAAAAGGCATTAAAAGCATCTCGAACCGAGGCTTTCAGCGGATCGCCGGGGCTGGGCACAATTTTTGCGAAAAAAGCCGCAAAAATCGCGCCCAAAGCAGCCCCGGTACCCTCGCAGCAAAACGCTCGGCGACCCGCTGAAGCCAATGCGTTCGAGATTTAAAAGCTTATCCGCTCACCCGCGGGGTTAAAGGCAATCGCTCACGCGATAGGTTAAAAGGAGCTTGTTTAAAGCAGATTTGTTTAAATCAATGATATAGATTGTCTAAATACAGTTTTGCTTGTATAATCGTCTAATGGCATTAAAGGCATGAAAAGCAATAAAAGCTTATTCAGAACCAAGTCTTTCAGAGGATCGTCGGAATCATTAAAGGTAAGAAAAGTATTTCGAATGTAACTTTTGGCAATTGCAGAGCTACTTTTCTTTTTTGCAATTTGCTATAGTTGATTTGAAGAAATGGGGGTTATTATGAGTTCTTCAACTTTTAATCAAATTACAAAACGACTGGAGAATCTTCCGGAAAATATGCAAAAAGATGTTTTAAAATACGTTAAAAGGTTAAGCAAGCATGAATTAAAGGGAGTTTCCGGAAAGCTTTTTGCCCAATTTACAGGTTGCATCTCATCTGAAGATCTTGAAATAATGAAAAATGAAATTGAATTGGCTTGTGAGAAGGTTGATAAAAATGAATGGTAAATTTTTGCTTGATACAAACATCATCATTGCCTCCTTTTCAAATGAAGAATCCGTAAACGAAAAACTGAATAGAATTGAAAATGTTTTCATTCCAAGCATTGTTATTGGTGAATTATATTTTGGGGCATACAAATCGAGTCGGATAAGAGAGAATGTTCTGCAGATTAATAAATTTTCTCTAATGAATGTAATTCTAAATTGTGATCAGCATACAGCCAAAATTTTTGGAGAAACTAAAGCCGGGCTAAAACTATGAGGAACGCCAATTCCTGAAAACGACATTTGGATTTCTGCCATCACCTTACAACACAATTTAACCCTGATAACACGAAATTCTCATTTTAATAACGTTCCAAATTTGAACTTTGAAAATTGGTAAAACGATGTTTCTGGTTCTTCACACTGCTTGTTGAATGTTTTTGCTTGTATAACTGAATACATAAAAGCAAAAGGCATGAAAAACAATAAAACCGTTGGTAGAATTTACGTTCGAATCTGAAACGCTCACGTGTTAAGAAACAGCATCCGCTCACGCGGGAAAAAGTCAATCGCTCACGCGATGAAGAAACAGAAGCTTGTTTAGCGATGTTGTACAAACGTATATATGAAGGATTCAGATTTTCCGAAGATGGTTCTGTATTTTTTTTATCAAGTTTAGCGCGTGCCCGCAACGTTGTTTCGTTTCCCCCTCGGCTTGCTAAGCAATTTTTCGTTCGAATAGTGTAAATGGCAAGTAAAATATTTTACTTGCCATTTACAACAATAACCCTTTTTTCTGTAAACGCCCTCAATTCCATGGTTTCGGATTTACTCTGGGCGCGATCAGCGATTTGTTGGAAAGACTTTTGATAAAATCCAATTCATTCTATTTCGAAAATTCACTGTCCATGAGCTTCATGCAATATCCCAAGCGAGTATTAATCCCAAGTCAAATGTACAAGACAAATTGTTTTTGTCCAATTTCATTCCTGGCTGAGGCTTTGTAAAATCAGTTACACCAAACAAGAGAAGGGTTAAATGTTTTGCTACTTAATCTTACTTAACCGTATTCAACCTTAAAAAACATTAAATTGTGACAAAAAAAACACAGTATTTTGAAAAAGTTGTTTAATGCGATTTTTGACCCACCTAAATTTTAGCAAATGAGTAGAAGACTACAAGTGCCTTGCCAAAAAATCGCCCATGAAGCCGCTTGAAAATCGACAATGAAAAGGGGGAGCGGGAGCATCATTTCGCCTGTAGACCATCTTTCAACCCTGGCCTGGTTCTTGCTATTACAGAGGTATTCGATCAAAAAACGATTTATTGGAGAAAAATATGAACCTGAAAACACTATATTTTTTCGCTCTTGCCCTTTGTCTCGCTCTCACGTCTCTAACGGCAGTCCAGGCCGCTCCTAACCCCACAGGAGCCTACCTGAATGAACTGAGCGCCCCCCTGGAAATCAAAACAGAAATCAACGGGGAAAAGACATTCGTCGATTGGGAAGGATATAAACCTTATTATTATGGCGAATATGTCGGCGCCCCGATTCCCCAGGAGACCTTAAACCCACAAGAAAGCAACTTTATCAAGGCTGGGATCATAGGTGTCAGCTACAACGAGGAAAAGCATGATTTCGCCCTTGTCATCGTTGAAGTCAATGTTTTCAAGGCCGCGACCGGATATGTTTCCGAAAGCGCTTGTCGATCGGTTTTCCCTCAATTCGGGCGCGAACTCAAGGCAGATGAGAGCGATTCCTCTCTCAAACTGGTCAGCAAAGCGCCAAAGTTTTCTCTTACTCAGGCCGTGGGCAGCACGTTCTTCAATTTGAACAAACGCACTCAAACCGGATCCCTGCAAAGAAAAAGCTATACCGGGGGTTCGCTCATGTCCAAGTGCTTCCATGAGGAATCCTTTAACTTTCGGGCACAGCCCGTCCCTGCCACCGGACGATAACGAGCCATTGTTTCAAACCTGCAAAACGGCCCCACATGTGCCGTTTTGCAGGTTTTCAGATATCGTAATTTTCAGCAAGCGGCGTGTCCGTCAATTACTGTAAGTAAAGAATTTCTCCATTTTTCTCGAAAGCAACAGCGCTCTAAGGCTTATTTTTCTACCTCGGTTTTTACCAAATGCCACAAAACCACAGGTTGCCATTCCTACGCAGTTAATGCGGTTGATTCTTTAGATTCGCTTAAGAATGATCGCAATGGCCAGCACAGCATAAGAATTAATGATCAGTTTCGAGTTTGTTTTGTTTGGACTGACGATGGCGCTCAAGACGTAGAAATTGTAGATTATCACTGAATAGGGTGGTGGAACAAATGATCAGGCTACCTAAAAATGGTTCACCTACACATCCTGGCGAAATGCTATTGGAAGAGTTTCTTAAACCTCTGAAAATGACACAGAGTGAATTAGCTGAAAAACTTGGGGTTTCATATCCTTGAGTTAATGAACTGATCAATAAAAAGCGTGGGATAACACCCGATACAGCTCTTCGCTTAGAGAAACTTTTCGGCATGAATGCCCAGTTTTGGCTTAATTTACAATTGGCATGGGATTTATATCGTGTTACCCATTCAGTCACTGCCCAGGAAATTAAGAAGATCAAGAGATTGCCATTTACATCTTGTCAGGAGGGGTATCCCTTATACCCCAGAATTCTAGTCGGACGATTGTTTACTTGCCCAAGAGCGTCCGGGAATAATCGGCAAAGAAATTCCCACCTTTTTTCGTGGTCCAGTTTTACCGTCCACTTCGGGCTTTCCAACGGGGGAGTGGACGCCGAGAAACCAGGAGATGATCTTCCGGATCGACCCAGGCGGCAATCAACTCCTTGCCGGGAACGGCCAACAGTGCAGGAACAATTTCCCCTCGCTTCGTACCGATGACTTCAGGGGCTGTCCACGTTCCATTCTCTCTGGCACAATAGCACAGATTTCCCGCACCATATTCCTTGCTCCCAAAAATGAAGTGAAACGTCCCGTCTATCTCTGCTGCAATTCTGACGGGCATGGCAAAACCCCCATTCTGGGGATAGCTCTCCCTTTGAAAGGACCCCTTTCCCGAAAACGAAGAGAATGCGCCGTCAAAACATACAACCACATTTCCATCTGGGGTGATCGCAATTCCCGGCATCTGATACGTTCGATGCATCGTGACCTTCCTGGCGACGATCTGCTCATTTTCCCAAGTGCCTTTTTCCTGCCTGGTGTAGAAGACATCAGATCCGGGATACTTCGATTCATTCTCATATTCGGGGGTTCTCGAGAACAGCAGGTGTTTGACTCCTGCTGCATCGATCGCAAAATGCACGACCCTGCTCAGGACATTCTTCTGCCCATCCACGGCTCTCGTGTCCGGGGATGGAGCTGCATTTTCGCTCTGCACAAAGACATGAATTCCATCTTCCCGTGCCTGGGCTTTCCAGAGGATTCCCTCAGTGTCGGTGGCGGAGAAAAATATCATCGGAATTTCAGAATACTTCGTTGAGGTGGCGATTTGCACCCAGGAACCGTTGTCCTCCTGTCGAAAAAAGACTTCCCCTTTCGGACCGTCAAAGCTCAGGAACGCTCGCTGCCCGGCATCCAAAGATAGCACCGGATAGTCTCCCTCCCCCATGTCAACAGGGGTCAACCATCCCGTTGCGGAATCTCCTGAAGCCATGACAAAACCGGAACTCAGGCAAAACACCCACAGCAACAACATAAACATTTTTCGCTTCATAATTAACTCTTAAACAAATTTGTTCTCCAAAAAAATGCTACAAACAGATCGATTGTAAGGAATTTTTTGGGAAATTGCAAGAGGAATTTAGCCTTTTAGATGTGTTCATGATTTGTTAATCAAAGACGAAGGTGGTGTTTGAAGAACTTGACATAATCTGACCGCTATGGTTAAAATATGAGTGCTACTCGTCACTTTGAGCGGAACGCCCAGACAATAATTCCAGAATACGCACTCAGTCGGAAAATAGTCATTGAAGCCATGAGAAAACTTAAAGACTCAGGAAATGGAAACCTAACTACTGCGCTTCTGAAAGAAAGGGATAGAAAAAACAGTGAAAAAGGTTCTTTTCATTTGTAGTCAGAACAAATTTCGAAGTCCAACAGCAGAGAGAATCTTTTCGAATTTACCAGATTTTGAGGTTTCTTCTGCTGGTATAAACAATGATGCAGCAAACCCTCTCTCCTCAGAAGATTTGGAGGAGGCCGATTATATTTTTGTAATGGAGAAGATTCAGAGAAACAAAATTCAAAAGAAATTTAAAGAGCATTTAAAGAACAAGAAAATAGTCTGTCTTGATATTCCTGATGAATATGAGTATATGGATCCAGCCTTAGTAAAATTACTGAAGTCTAAATTAGACAAGTTTTTTGAAGGAAAATGAAAAGAATCCAGCAGCAGTGCATTTGAGAGAATAATATCTTCTGATAATCAGAAAGGTCAAAAGTCGCTCCTCTGGCAGTAATTTTACATAGCTCGAAAGAAAACGTCCCTCCAAGGATTTATCCTGACCGATCTTCAGCCGGATAACTTATATTTACAATCTCCTGCCTGATCTTTCCCCGGTTCAGGGTTATATGCCAAACGTTCATTTATTCTTTCCTTGGTGAAACAGTTTGAAGACGTTTGATAAAAGCACGAACTTTTTCATTATCGGGAGCAAGTTTCGTTGCAATATCTATGCTTTTCCATGCCTGTTCATATTTTTTTTCTTTTGCTGCCGTGACAGCAAGCAAATACCAGCCCTTTGCATTTCTTGGGTTTTCCTTCAGAATTGGACGTAATAAAACGCGCACCTCGGCAAAATTATTTGCATTAAGAGAGTCTATTACAGGCTGGAGTGGATCGTTTTTTTCAGCATGAGAGTTTGTGACCGGGCTGGTGACAGCTGGAGCTACAAAAGCTGTGGAGACTGGTGGTGCTGAGACATTTGCCTGTGTTGTTGATTGGGCTTTTAGAATGTCTTTGTAACTGAGTTCGCATTCGGCATGTCTTTTAAATGCTTCTTCAGATAACTCGATAATGTTTTTTTCCGGAATTCCAATGCATACATCATCAATTTCGAGTAATACATTTCCACGAACAATACGATATGCAAGTGTATTAATACTTTTAATCCCCTTCAAAGATGGCGCCTTTGAATCTGCCTTAAGAACAAGTTTGATCTGATGCGCAAAACTTGCAGGTAAAGCATTAAAAGGCTTACACTCAAAAACCTCCTTGATTCCCTCTGTGCTGAGCTTTTCAGCACTTCTCTCAGCTGATTTTTCAGATTCATCAAAGTATTCCCGTGCAATAGAGTCATCCGAAAAAATGAAAAAAGTAAAGGCTGCCATGAGTGGCGAGCCATCCTGCTGAGCAGCAAACATTTGAACATGGCAAATGTTATCAAGAAGTTTTGTACGTGTTGATTTTTCAAACTTTTTGAGAACTGTTTCCAGTGTAAGTAAACCAACTTCGACGTTTTGTACTAATTTATATTCTCCGGGAATGTATTTCACAAAACCTTCAAAAATTTTCTCATAAGCTGGTGCAGCCTTTACTTTAGGATCATAAGTTTCGGGACGCAGAATCATAGATGTTCTAAGAGGTGGATGCGCAAGAATTTCCCATATTTTTTCATTGCCACCGTTTTGAGAAAAATGTTCGATGAATCTGCGACCTTTGACGTAAACACTGGCAAGAAGAGACGAGTTGATACTCGCTTCGGAATCAATAGAGTCGTTACCTTCACGCTCCACGCCTATTGCAATCGACTGGGAAAGAATAACTGCCTCTTTGTCAAAACTCAGCTCCATTGCAATTTCTTCCTGAGTAAAAAGAGCATGCCCTTCAATTGCGGCGCTGAAAGCCATATTTTCATCGGGACCCTTTGTTGCGCTGGTCATAAGGTTCAAGTCTATCTGCTGATCCTGCATTGCATGGGTCAATTCATGTGCCAGAATGATTTTAACAATTGCCGGAAGATATGAATCGGAAATTTTTCGCAATTTTGCAAAAGGAGTTATGTTTCGCGGCAGAACGTAAAGGGTTTTGTCCACCATTCCGTATTTTCCAAGCATTCCCGGAGCAATTGCCTGAGCCTGCACCAGAGCGGCTGCCTGGCACTGTTCGTTTGTCCAGGTTGGATTAAGCTTTTCAAGTTGAATCTGAATATCGAGGGCAAGGGAACGACTAACCTGTGCTCTGTCGGCGACCTTAAATATTGGCTTTTTGCGAAATTTTCGTTTTGTTGCCTTCTCGACAAGCGGAACCAATTCATCAACCCAGGCTTGAAATTGTTCATCTGGAAATGCAGGTTCACCCTCTGGAAGAACATGCTGAGAGTAGCCAAACGGCATTTCATCTGAATAAGGTGGAGTTCCGAGGTCAAATTTGGAATATTGCTCTTCTGCAATAGCTTTGGCGTCTTCCGAGAAGCTTCGCTCCATTGAATCAAGATATCCCTCAGCGGTTTTCGACAGTTCCGGCATGGGCTTTTCACCCTTCATTGCTTTATATCTTGTCAAGCCTAACCGCAGAATAGCATATTTGAATTCAGTCGGTGCAACCTCGCCACCTTGCCGTCGAACTTTGTCCTCATAAGTTAATATGCCCTGCAAAAGCAATGCCGGAGGGTATCCCTTGCTGCATGAGCTAATCAGAAACTTTAACCCCCGATCCGGATCTTCATAACCACCTTCCCCAAATAACTGCATATATGCAACGTAAAACTGTGCAACAATTGAACCATCATTAGCCGCCATAAGAAACCATTTGCGAGCCTCAGGCGGATTTTTTGGAACACCGTGACGGCCATTATAGAAAATTTCCCCTAATATTGTCTGAGAAACAGGGTCGCCATCCTGGGCAGCAGTTTTAAGTGTCGCAAGGTCGGGGCTTTGATCTGCTGCAATCAGAGGGGACGTGAACTGAAAGAAAACAATTAAAAGAAGCTGAGTAAAAATTAACGATACAAACAAACCAGGGAAGGAATTCAAACCAGCATTTTTCTTCATGTTATCCCCCTGAATAAACATATTAATATTTTCTTGCAGCGCAACAATTCATTTAAAACAGGCCTTAGTAAAGCAAATCTTAAAAAAGGAGCCATTAATCAATGTCATTTCGACCGAAGGGCGAAATCAAGCATTTATGGAGATCTCTCGCATTCGTTCGAGATAACAGTTCACCTTAGTCTTTTCCTGCAACTGGTAATACAAGTTTGCGAAACGCTTCAACGGTGTCGCGCACAAATTTTTCGTCAATCATTCCAGCAGGAGTTGGAGTTTCAAAAATTCTTGCTGGCAGCCTGCATTTGCTGAGATCAAATCCTTCGCGATATTTGAAAGCATATTTCATTCTGTGAATTTCGCGTCCGAGTTTCAGCAGAGCATCTTTGTCGAAGTTGAACCCAAGTGTGGCGAGTGTTTTTTGAACCATTTCCGGTGTGTATATTGATCGCGCAAAGAAACATATTGTCAAACTCGAAAGAATCTGCCGCCATTCTTCCTCTGCGAGAATTTTTCCGGCGAGTTGTTCAGGAGTCAGGGGACCCTTGAGAAAATCCTTCTGATCAATTCCGTAGCCGCCGTTGTCCAGATGGCTGTGTCTGGCTCCAACGGTGAATCCGACATGCGCTCCGGGACCGGTGTGATATCCGGGCATCTCGTTTTTCCCGAATGCCATCGCAAAATCGCTGCCGCCATATACTGAGGAAGCGTATTCAACGCCTTTGGCCAGAGCTTTGTAAAAGTCATTCGGCTGTTCGACAATTCTATCAATTATGGAAAGGTAAACAAAAGCATCACCAAAAGTTGGTTTCAGATCACCGGTATGCGAATCGTTGATTAGACCGCGTGAATATGCCTCGGTTACCCATCCGAGAATTACTCCGGTACTCATTACATCAAGTCCCCAGCGTTCAACTCTGTCGATCAGCTTCAGAACGTCATCGCGGTTTGCCACTCCCAGAAAGCTTCCGAGTGCGAAAATAAGCTCGTAATCATAAGCAACAAAAGATGTTCTGTAGAAATAAGGTTCGTCTTCGTAAGGTTCTCGCAGCGAGGAAAGATGAATACAGGCAACCGGACAGTGAGCACATGCAAGCCGCCTTGCCAGAGTTTTTTCAGCAAAAGCTTCGCCTGAAATTTCGTTTGCATGTTCAAACTTTTCGCTCTGAAGGTTTCTTGTCGGAAGTCCGCCCTTTTCAGAAAGCGGAAGCACATTTTCTGCTGTTCCGAGGTCGTGATATTTCTTCATCAAAGGTGATTCTGTAGCAGCTTTGAAGACTTCGTCATACACCTGAATGTAATCTCTGGTCTTTTCCAGTTTCAATGAGCTGCGTCCGCCGATTATGAGAGCTTTCAGCATTTTGGAGCCGAACACTGCCCCAAGACCAAGCCGACCGAAGTGCCGGTAAGTTTCTGAGGTGACGCATGCGTAACTGATAAGTTTTTCACCTGCTTTGCCAATTCGCATGATAGTGCGTACACCGGCTTCAGAACCTTCCAGGCCTCTGAGAATTCTTCCGACATGCTGATTTTGCGACATTCCCCAAAGCGTCGTTGCGTCGTGAAACTCGACTTTGCTGCCGGTAATGTTCAGAAATACAGGAATATCACTTTTGCCTGAAATAACTATTGCACCTAACCCGGCCATTCTTATGGCGACGGCGCTTCGTCCGCCACAGTGGCTTTCACCGAGGTTACCAGTATGCGGAGACTTGAACATCGCGACTGTTTTTGAGGCAATAGGAAACATTCCGGTCAGGGGTCCCACGGCCAGAATAATCGGATTCTCCGGAGCAAGCGCATCAATTCCTTCCGGACAGTTTTCACTGAGCAGCGCGGCAGCAACTCCGGCACCGCCTATGTATCTGTCAAAAAGATCTGCACGTTTTTCGATTCTGTAATCCTTTTTTGAAAGGTCTATGTACAGGATATTTCCAATAGTATCGTCAGTCAGCATTTGTGGTCTCCTTCTTCAGTGCAAGTACTCCGTACGGGCAATATTTTGTGCAGTATCCGCAGTGAATGCAGATCATTGGACGGTTTTTGCTGTCCATAAATACGGCACCAACAACACATGCCTCTTTGCAGTTTCCACAACCGATACATTTGGTTTCTATAAGTTTTACTCCACCACCCTGCTGCGGCACTAAAGCCTTCGTTGGACAGACACGCTCACATGGCGGATTCACACAGGCACGGCAAACGTTTATCGTGAACCCGCGGCTGATTCCGCCCACACTTTTTACTCCGATGCAACTGCGCGACAATCCTGCATATCCCTGCCGACGCGAGCAGGCAAACATGCAGCACTGACATCCAACACATCTTTCAGAATCGACAACATCAAGCTTCATTATGTTCCTCCCTTTGGTTCATCTCCGCATCTACAGTTTACCACAGATTGCCAGACAGATACCTATTGTTTGTAATTTTTCATATGCAATACAATGAAATCTAATGAATCAAATGCGATTAAATAATTTGCGAAAGCCTGGAATAAGAACTTTCAAATATTGTCATTGAAAACCTGGCTTACAAAGGCATTCAGGAAGTGTTAATTCTTCTTCGAAACTGGCTTTAGGCAGTTCCAGAGAATTCTTCTTTTACCGACAACAGGTACCACCTTGACAAAATCCAGCCTTGCAGAATAGGCGAAAGATTAAGAATGAGTTTTCGTTCATCTCTTTACGTGCTTTTTTGTGTCTTTCGAGGCTCATTCTTTCTTCATCAGCAGCTTTTTGATTTCCCTGTCGAAGTCTGATTCAATCTTCTGATATTTATTAAACTCATCGTATTCTGCAAAAGCCTTTTGTTCTGCAGATTTGTTAGAAATAGATCCCTTACCGTGGAGAATTCTATACTCATTGAATTCAAGGAACTTATTAACTGAATCAGCCAGCCCCTGCATGGTCAAAGTAGTACGGTTCTCTATAAGTCTTTCAACATAGTCAAAATAACCAGATACAGCCCGTTCCAGCTTTTTGATTTCCTCTTCATCCAGATAGTTTTTGGCAATGCTTGTGTCGGATTTCAGGATTCTTCCGTCGGGTGCATTTTTCCATGTTTTGAGTCCCATAAACGGCTTGTCTTTATCAGCACTGGTGTGGATAATTTCAGCGGCGGTTTTTCCTGTGATGGCAAAGTGAAATTTGTTCTGCACCATGGCGTAAAAGGTTTTGGTAATATCCGCCTTGGGGTCATAATCGATGCTGCATTCAGCGAAAATATCTGTAATCTGCTGGTATATGCGCCGTTCACTGGCTCTGATGGAACGGACACGTTCCAGGAGTTCTCTGAAATAATCCTGTCCGAAAAATCGTCCGTTTTTGAGCCGTTCATCATCCATTGCAAAACCTTTTATAATGTATTCCTTTAAGGTTTTTGTTGCCCAGATGCGAAATTGAGTTGCCTGTCTTGAATTGACTCGGTACCCGACTGAAAGTATGACATCAAGATTATAAAAATTCAGTTCCCGCTTAACCTCGCGATTACCCTCAGTTTGAACTATTGGGAATTTCCCAATAGTTGCCTCTTCTTCCAGTTCCCCTGTTTGGTAGACGTTCTTTAAATGCTCATTTATCGTGGATATATCAACAGCAAAGAGTTCTGCCAATTTTTTCTGAGAAAGCCACACCGTTTCATTATGAACAACGATTTCAACCTTTACCTTGCCATCGGGTGCGGTATACAATAAAAATTCAGTTAACTCATCACGAGTTGTTATAATCCTATTTTTTGCCGGAAATGTTTTCTTTTCTTTAGTCATTTTATATCACTCTAACCTTTGTTTCCGGTGAAAGCCTCTTAAAGCGTTCTTCCACATTAATACGGTCTTTGTCATCTTTAAAACTTCTTGTCACAGTTTGTCACTGGTGTCGGCGGGAATGTTTTCGAATGAGTCGGCGGCGGCGGCTGAGTCGGCGGCTTTGATTGCGTCGTCGATTGCTTCGTCGTCGGGTCCGATTTCATCTTCCTGGAGGAGAGAAAACGTTTTCTGATTTTTAAACGCCAGTGCGGATATTACTTTTGGTAGAAGTATTGGTAGAATGTCCTGGGCATCGAGTTTTTTCTTTTCTGAGAACGCGATTAGAAGAGGTAATGCCGGATGAAGAGCTGTTCCGTAATTTTGCAGTGCTGCAACTGCAGTTTTTCTCAGCGGACTGTTTTTGTCTGACAGCATCTTCTTCAGGCCCGAAATGCTCTTCAGATCTTTCGAATAGCATTCAACCAGGGCTTCTGCTGCGATGCTTCGCAAATTTGAACTTGAATCACCCAACACGCTTAACAATGCAGGAAGCGCATCGCCTTTGAGTTTTCCCCAGGAACCCAGCATTTGTGCGGCTTTCAATCTTAGATTGCCAAATTTTTTGTTTACAAGAATTCTTACCATTTCTTTAAGCAGATTTTCAGAAGGTTCCTGTAAAGTTGCAGACAAATCAAGGCCGGCTCTGATAAGGCGAAGATTTTTATTTTTAAGCATTTCTGTGACAGCCGGAAGTTTTTCCAATCCCATTGAATAATACTGATCAAATGCTTTTTTGGCTTTTTCCGGGTTAAGAAGCTCTTTTACAGACTTTAATATGCTGGCTTTCTTTTTCCGCGCTTTTTTTTCAATTTCCTCAATAGCTTCACTGTCAGCGAAGTGATCAGAAACATCATCAATGGCTGATGTGGCAGCTTCTGCACTGGCAACAGAAGAACTTGATATTTCATGTTTGGCTTCTGATTCGTTATCAGAATCTGCTGGAGCATCTGCCAGATCATCGTTAGGAGAAATTGAAACAGTTTCACTGCAATAGAGCGGGCTCACAATGCAAGATGGAAACAGTGAGAAAGATATAACAAGAAGTGATACACATAAGAATCTTTTTTTAATAATAATCATATTGACCGCTCCGTTAGATAAAATGAAGAAATACGTTGCAAAATTCAACACTAAAAGTTTCTTACTCTTGCGCAAAGGTCAAAAAGCAAGAACATTCGCAAAAATATGGTAATGCGGAAATACTTGATTCGTTGTCATCTCGACCAAAGGGAGAGATCTCCGAAAGGACAGATCTCCTGAAGGTTAGATATTTGATTAGAATTAACCCGATTTCTCCCTTCGGTCGAAATGACAGCAAAATAACAAGCGCTTGCCCAAAATTATTGAGCAGTTGCATAATTTTTGCGAATATCCTACAGTGTTGCAAAATACTGCCTCTTTCGGGAACTCTACACAACGCTGAATTGCTCTGCTTTCCTGAGGAAAACTGATAGTTTGTCTGCGACGTTCCTGCAATGCCTGGTTTTGCTTTTTGAATTCGCATCTGCTTTTCTGCAGCCACCCATACATGTTGGAAGATAAACGCATGAAAGACATCTTTCGGGGAAATTTCTGGCAGCGTTGAGCCAGTTTTCCCACTTCTTTTCGTCTTTTATGAAGCTTCCTTCCGAATTGATCCAGCCAAATCTGTTTTCGGACTGGAAGGTATCAGCACTGCACTTGAATACATCGCCATTATAATTTATGATGTACTGATTTTCACGTTCGGCATAACAGTAATTAAGCCTGCCGGAACGAAGCCCTGCTGCTGCCAGCGAAACATCGTAACCATGCTCTGCTGCAAGTGAATAATATTCACAGGTTAAATCAGCAGCTTTTTCAGATGGAAGGTCTTCCTCCATTGAGGAACTGCACTTTCCAAAAATTGGTACAAACATAACTCGTAATTGCAATCTAATCTGCCGTGGAAAAGACTCCAGAAGTTCTGGAATCGAAGTAATATTTTCCGCATTAAAATTAACCCGCAAAGTTATTTTCACCGAAGCATCTAAAGCTGCCAGCATACAAATGTTCTCAGTAATTCTATTGAAAGTATCGCCTCCGCCTTTCAATAATCTCAGACGATCATGAAAATATTGTGATCCGTCAACTGTAATCTGAAATTCCGTGATGCCACATGTGAAAAGATTATCTGCTACTATCTGATCTATGCAGTACCCGTTTGTTGTAATATGAGTAACAGTAAATACATTGTGCTTGCGTGCAACCCGCGATATTCGTTTGGTGAGATTTATTACAACATCAGATTCAAGAAGAGGTTCACCGCCATACCAGTGCAATACCAACAATTTAAAATCTGGTATCATATTTTCTACGAAAGTATCAGTCGCAGATACCATTTCGGCTGACATTGATGAAATACGAGGTTTTTCAAAACAGTACACGCATGAAAAATTGCAGTTAAGAGTCGGCATAATAACAACATCAAGGCGGTTCCTGTCTTTTACACCTTCTATTTTACGATTTCTGATTATCTCGAATTCGTCTATATGATCAGCGACAAGATTGTTCTGCTCACAGAGTGCAGAATAAATCTGCATTACACTTTCATCTTTGTATTCCGGATTCTCAAAAATCTTTCTGACAAGCTCAGCGCTGGTAATATCCCAGGAACTCAGACTGCCATATAAAGTATTGTACAACAATAAACTATCATTGCTGTCATCATTTATCCAAATATTATATGCTGATTTTTTCACTTGTTTATTCTCAATGCTTTTCTTTCTCTGTGCGAAATTCGATCTTCCAAATTCAGATTTTTCAGACACTGTATGAAATCAGGTGATCGATAATGTGAAAACACGTGATCCATTCCACACTTGCGAGATCTCTCACATTCGTTCGAGATGACAAGTGAGCTAAATACCCCTTTATTGAGCAGATACGAATTTGCTACAGTGTGCTTTTTCATCGTTCTTTCTCACGATTTAAGAGCATCATTTGCTCTATTTGCGGGTTGTCAGGAAAGCGTGCCATTCACCTTCAGTGATTTCTGAATTTATAACGAAGTTGTTTTCAGAAAGTGCTTCACGCATTTTTGCTGAATTCGTCTGGTTAATTCCTGAGAATATCGCAAGACCTTTTCCTTGTACAAAAGAAGAAATCAAATTCAGGTTCTCAATCAATATGGGTGACGAGATGTTTGCAACGAAGCCATCAAACTTTTTCTCTGGCTGGAAGTGTGATAAATCCTTGCAGAATATTTTGAGATTCTCTGAAATTCCGTTAATTTTGGCGTTCTTTCGAAGGTTCTCAACTGCCGGACCGTCGATTTCAATTGCACAGACTTCTCTGGCACCCATTTTCAAAAGAGCAAACGAAAGAATGCCGCTTCCGGCACCCAGATCGGCAAACGATCTGCCTTTAACATCTCCACTGTCGTTAACGCGCTCAAGAAGGCGCAGACAGAGTCTCGTCGTTTCATGTGTACCAGTTCCGAATGCCATACCCGGGTCGATCAGAATAACAGTTGCATTTTCTTCATTTTCAACCGGATCACTCCATGGAGGTCGGACGATTATTTTCTCAGAAACATGCACTGGCTGAAAATAAGCCCGAAATGCGCTCATCCAGTCTTCGTCCTCGCGATAATCAATGATTATTTTTGAGGATAATATTTCGTCTTTAATTTTTTCATTAGAAACAAATATATCCGAATCACTGGCAATCCAGGTTTCAATTGATTTTTCGATCTCAGCCGCATTCTGCTCGACGGTCGAATACACAAAACTTACAATTGTTTCGCCTGTAAATTCGAAATCCTCTTCGCCGCCTCCGCAATCTCTAATACATGGACTGGAAAAACATTGAACAGTCAGTGAATCAGCTAGTCCAATCAGTTCTTCCTCAAAAACATCTGGTACAGTTATATCAAGTCTTCGCAGCATTATCCAAGTTCCTTTAATTTTTTTCCGGCCTGATCAATGAAGATTTTGTCGGCATCAGGATTAATTTTAACCTTGCGGTAATACTCAATGGCTTTCGGCTTGTTTTCGATCGCTTCATAAGTTTCGGCAAGTCCGAAAAGTGCGTAATAGTCGTTTTTGTCAAAGTTTGTAATAACTTTCTGATAGGCCTCAAGTGCATTTTCAAAAAGAGTTGCGTCATAAAAAGTTTTTGCAAGACAATTCAATGAATAGACATCTTCAGGTTCGTATTTCAGCGAAAGAAGCAGATGGTAAATTGCATTCGGAAAATCTTTCAGTTTTCTGTAGGCGGTTCCAAGATTATAATGTGCATAAGCGTAGTCTGGCTGAAAGGAAACAGCGTTCTTGAGATAGCCAACGGCTTCCTGGTACTTGCCTCTGAAAATCATTAGTTTTCCGAGATTCGTAAGAGTGAATGGATCTGTCTTCATCAGCGACAATGCTCTGTTAAACTCAGCTTCTGCCTGACCAAGCATCTTCTTTTCAAGATATATTACACCAAGATTTTTGGAAACAGATAATTTGTCTGTACTGGAATTTAGAGCTTCACTGAAATGTTTTTCAGCCACACTCTCATTTCCGCGGTCAATTTCGATGCGTCCGATGTAGTAATGTGCTTCGCTGTTCTGCGGATCAAGAGAGTGAACTTTCTGGAAAAAAGCGAGAGCTTTTTCAGTATTTCCGCTCTCGATAGTAATTCTTCCAAGGAGAATGAGCGCATTAACATTTTTTGGATCTTTGGCAATAGTTTCGTTACAGAGTTTTTCAGCCGCAGCAACCTGACCTGTTTCAAATCGCACTGTGGCGAGACTCAGCTTGTTGTACAAATCGTCGGGCGAGTATTTCAAGGCATTCTGCAGAGTTTCAATACATTTGTCTGAGTCGCCATTCATGCGATATGCCAGAGCGAGTGAATTGCGGGCATATTTATCGCGCGGATCAATTTTTATTGTATTTTCAAGTGCCAGGATTGCTTTTTCAATGTCTCCCTGTTCAAGGTAAGCATTTCCAAGAAGATAATTGGTGTACAAATCTTCCTGCTTGATCTGAAGAGACTGTTTAAGAAGATTCATAGCCGAAGAGAAATCACCTTTTTCCTTGAAAATCATTGCCAGTTTGTTGATTGTGTAAATATCGTTTGGCTTTTCACGCAATGCTTCTTCGAAGTATTTCTGGGCTTCGTCAAAATTGCGGATTTTCAAAGCATCGTTTGCTTTTTTATAGGCTTCATCAAAATTCATAGTCATTCCCCCTGATTTCATCGTCTCTTTTCGAGTTCATTTTTCATTATTTGATTGAGTTTCGCCGGATCAGCTTTCCCTTTCATTTTTCTCATTGCCTGACCGATAATGAAACCGAAAACTTTATCTTTTCCTGATACATACTGCGAAACCTGATCAGGAAACTCTGTAATTATTTCTGATACTGCCTGAAGAATAGCACTGTCGTCGCCTATTACAGATAATCCATGGTCTGCAACAATATTTTCCGGTGAATCTGATTTAGTCAGCATTATTTCGAATACTTTTTTGGCAATTGTTCCGGAAATCGATGAATTTCTTATCATTCTTACAAGTGCGGCAAGTCTGGCCGGCTGAATTGGAAAAGATGCCAGATCCGACTCGGTTTTAAGAACTCTCAGAATTTCTCCCATGAACCAGTTTGCAGCCATCTTGGAATCGCCGCACTGTGAAGCTGTTTCCTCAAAATAAGCCGCATAAGATTTTTCTGAACAGATTACATCAGCGTCATTTTCCTGAAGACCGAAATCATTGATCAGTCTTCTTTTTCTGGCTTCCGGAAGCTCTTCCATGGATGCCTTTACTGTATCTGTGAGCGACTGTGGTACCTTGAGCGGAAGAAGATCCGGGTCAGGAAAATATCTGTAGTCGTGCGCGTCTTCTTTGACACGCATAAGGAAAGATTCGCCTTTGTTGTCATCCCAGCCGCGCGTCTGCTGTAATAATTTTTCACCCATGTCCAGCGAGAGAACCTGTCGTCTGTATTCGTGTTCAATTCCTCTTTTGGCGGCTTTGAATGAGTTGATATTCTTGAGCTCGACTTTGACGCCAAGCTCTGAAGTACCAGGAGGTCTTATCGATATGTTTGGTTCGCATCTGAGCGAACCTTCCTCCATGTTTCCATCGCAGACATTAAGGTAGCGCAGAATGCGCCGCAGCTGTGTCAGAAAATCGTGCACTTCATCAGAAGATGAAAAATCTGGTTCAGTAACCATTTCCATCAGAGGAGTGCCGGCCCGGTTCAAATCAACCAGTGATGAATTGCGGAAGTTTTCGTGCATGAGCTTTCCAGCGTCTTCCTCAAGATGAATTCTTCTGATTCTGATTTTCTTCATTTCACCGTTTTTTGTTAAAATTTCGAAATATCCGTCTGAGCAGATTGGGCTTTCGTATTGACTTATCTGATAACCTTTGGGAAGATCAGGATAGAAATAATTCTTTCTTGCGAAAATTGAAACCGGATTAATTGTGCAGTTAAATGCCACACCTGCTTTTATTACTTTTTCGATGGCAGCTTTATTTATGACCGGAAGAGTTCCCGGGTGGGAAAGGCATACCGGGCAGGTATTTGTATTCGGCGCATCGCCGAACCTACTGGGGCAGGAACAGAAAAATTTAGTCTTTGTGAGGAGCTGAGCGTGGATTTCCATTCCGACAACAAGTTCGTATTCTTTCATCAGTGTTCCTCTTTCATGAAAGGCGGTACCATTTCGTTGAACTTAGTATCACGAAGATAAGCATCTGAAACACTGATAAGTGTTCGTTCTCCGAAACGAGAAGCCAGAAGTTGAACTCCGACTGGAAGCCCGTTAATTAAACCGCAGGGAACAGAAATTGCGGGTATGCCTGCAAGATTAACGGCAATTGTACAAATATCAGTCAGATACATTTCCAGCGGATTTGCTGTTTTTTCACCGAATTTGAATGCTGTATCAGGCGTTGTTGGTGTAATTAGAAAATCATATTTATTGAAAGATTTTACTATTTCATCATTAAGCAGTTTTCTTACTTTCATAGCTTTAAGATAGTAAGCATCGTAATATCCAGAGCTAAGTACAAAGGTGCCGAGCAATATTCTTCTGGCAACTTCTCTGCCAAACCCTTCGGCACGGGTGGAGGAGTACAGTTCAAGAATATCTTTGCCTTCGGCTCTGTGGCCATAACGAATTCCGTCAAACCGTGCAAGGTTTGAGCTTGCTTCTGCTGTAGCGATTATATAATATGCGGCAAGTGAATATTTAACACTTGGAATAGAAGTTTCTTCAACTTTTACACCAAGTTTTTCAAATTTCTCTGCTGCTTTAAGTACAAGTTCTTTTACGGCCGGCGAGATTCCTTCTGCAAGAAACTCTCTGGGAAGACCTGCCTTGAGCCCTGATATTGATTTTCCGATGCTTTTCGAATACAATTCAGAATTCGGGTCGGCTGCTGATGTTGAATCTTTCGCATCTTTGAATGCAATAGCATCAAGTATCAACGCAATATCTTCAGCTGATCGGGCTAAAGGTCCAATCTGATCGAGCGAAGATGCATAAGCTACAAGTCCGAACCTTGAAATGAGTCCGTAAGTGCATTTCAGACCCAGAATGCCGGTGAAAGCCGCTGGCTGTCGTATTGAACCGCCTGTGTCAGAGCCAAGTGCCACGGGTACCATTCCAGCGGCTACAGCTGCTGCTGATCCGCCTGATGAACCGCCCGGGACTCTTTCGGTGTCCCATGGATTCTTTGTTGGAAAAAAGGCAGAGTTTTCAGTTGAACTTCCCATACCAAACTCATCAAGATTTGTTTTTCCGACAATGAGTGCGCCCATGTCAACAAGTCTTTTTATGACAGAAGCGTCATACACCGGAACATAATTTTCAAGCATTTTTGATCCACATGTTGTCTTTATTCCGGCAGTTGAAATGTTATCTTTAACCGCAATCGGAATACCAAACAATGGATATTTTTCAAGATTACTTCGTTGTTTTTCAATTTCCTGAGCTCGTGAAATCAGGGATTTCCTGTCAAAATTCAGGAATGCTCCAAGTCTGGAATCTTGTTTTTCAATGTTACTGGCAGTTAATTCTGCAAAGTCTGGAACAGAAACTTTTTCATTGTGGTACAAACTTCGAATTTCTGATATTGTTTTTGGATGTGCAAAAGAATGACTGGACATATCAGGCGTCTCCTTCGCCGATAACCCGAGGTACCAGAAACTGATTCTGTATGATCTTAGGTGCTACGGCAAGGCGTTTTTCCGGATCACCGCTTTCGACTGGTTCGTCTTCCCTCAAAGTTGGTTCACCGGTGTTTAATTCGAAACAGTCAATCGAGTCTGTGTTTACGGCATTCAGAGTAGTAACATACTGAAGAATTGTTTCCAGTTCACCTGCGAAACTTTTTTCTTCATTTTCAGTAAGGTTCAGTCGCGCCAGTTTAGATATTTTTCTTACGTCAAACAATTTATTATCTCCTTACGTATCGGGTGTAACCATGTAATTTGCACATACCATTTTCCGTAGGGGCTTGATTCATCAAGCCCGAATTGACTCACGAATTATCCTTCAACTAAATGAAGTTTAGATTTCATGCTTTTACAAATTTTTATAAAATTAATTCCAAATAACCTTAAACAAATGATACTACATATTAAACATGTCTTATTATTGGATATCCAAGTCTGTTCTAAGGGCATTGAGAGACGCGACAACCTGTCTTCTGACGTTCAGATCTTTGTCTCCGAGCGCTGAAATCAATGGATCGACGCCTTGAGCCATTCCAAGGCGGCCAAGAGCAAATGCTGCAGATGCTCTCATATTTGGATCGTGGTCTCTGATCATTTTTGAGAGAAGGTCGAAAACTTTCAGATCGCCGTATTTTCCAAGAGCGATGAGAATATTCGCTTTAACTCTGTTGTCCTGCTCATCAACGAGAAGATTTAAAAACTCATAAACTTTCTTCCCACCGATGTTTTCAAGCGCTTCAACTGCATTTGCCTTTACTCTTCTGTCATTTATGCGAAGTTTTTCTGCAAACAAAGCAATATGAGATTCATTGCCGATTCTGCCGAGTGTGCTGATAGCTTTTGAAAGAACATTAAGATTAGATTCTTCTCGTACAACCTTTTCAACAAAACCCAGACTTTCGTTTGGATGAAGTTTTTCCAGGACATCCATGATGTGATATCTTATGTTTTCGTCACTTTCGGGGTACCACGCAATGAGCGTTTGTACTATTTTAGTGTCACCATGATTTTTCAGAATTTTCAGAATCATTGTTTTTATCCAGGAAGTTGATGATGGGAATATTCTTGAAAGTTCATCAATTGGCTTAAATCCTTTGAAAAGAAATGCTCTGAGTCTGCCGCTGTCTCTTGAAAATTCAATTTCGTCGAGTTCAGTAACTTCCCTGATGAGCCAGCCGGTTTCTTCACTGATCATGATTTCAAAAGGATCCTGGACTTGAGCCATAGCCCGGCAATCAAAGGGGCTTTCACCCAGAAAAACCGGAATCTGTCTTTCGTCATCAAGGCACCCGTGTACAGCTTCAAATGTTTGAATTGAAATTCTGGGAGATAGAATAAGATTGTCGCGTTTTGAGAGCGTCTGGCAGATCATCTTCGAAGCAACAAGAGCGCCCATGAGTGATTCATATCTCTGAGAATGCGAAAAAACTGCAATTGGACCATCAAGCTGCGTATGTATACAGACTTTCTCCCCGCAGGCTTTTTTCAGAAGCAGAACAATTTCTTTGATAGCTGCAAATACTTCGGGGGCAGTTTTTTCAGAAATTGCTTCATTAAGTCCGCTGAAATAAACTGATATTACAGCAGAAAAGGTTTTCTCACCGTTTTTCTCCTGCGCAGAAAGCACTTTCAGGGTTTTGTTGACGATACTTTTGCTTATATAATGCTGCAGGTTTTTACCAAGAAGGTCTCTTTCTTTAAGGCTCATAAGCATGAAATTGTATGCCTGCGATACATGTTCAAGCTCATCATGTCTTTCGAGGAACACCGGCTGTGTGAAATCTCCTGCAGTAACTCTTTCGATTGAATCTGCGAGTGTACTGAGATCTTTGATGATTTTTCCTGCCATTTGATGAATAAAGAAAAGTATTATTGCAAGAGCAGCAGTAAACAGCAGGAAAACACGTTTTCGCAGGGCAGTAAACTGAATAGTGCTTATATTTCGCCTCAAGCCTATTCGTATTGTTCCAATGCGGTTCTCTTCGTGCATAACGGGCATGAAGAAATCATAAGTATTTCGCTCGGTAAGCTTGAATACTGGTTTATTGGAATGAAGACTTCTAAGAAATATGCCGTCGATTACAGCTTTTCCCTTGTACATTGGATCAGAATGATATACATATTTTTCATTTTTTATTGCAGCAAGGTAATCGAAGACTTCGTAAAGATTTTCGTCTGATCTGAGAATGTTTTCTATTGTTCGCAACTCATCTTCGTCGGAATTGAGGAAAAATCTCTTTCCATTCACTGCAAGAATTTTCGCGATGGACATTCCCTGACGCAGGAAATCGTTGTTCCACGTTCTTTCATACCACCCCTGAATGGTAAATCTTATTGCAAGGAAAAGAATGAGAATCAGAAGCCCGATTCCTCCCATCCAGACAATTTGAAGGCTCCATGGAGCGCGTCTTTTAAGGAAGAAATAGATGGTGAATCCGATGAAAATAGTTGTACCAAGAAGAATATTTCTGAAAAGAATTTGCCGTATTTCCTCTGATTCAGCCGCGGAAAAGAATCCAACGCGAAGTATCAGTTTTCTTCCCTGTTCAGTTACAATCGGAAGTACAGCTTCAACAAGAGGAATAACCCCAGATGGATCGCTGTATGGAAGCATCGTCAGATGCGATACAGCTAGAGCTTTCTCTTCGACTTCGCCAGCAACACCTGCGGAAAAGTGCGTGTTTTCAGCCTTCGCAAGTATTTCCCCTTCAGGTTGTTGTACAATTGCGTACGCAAGTTTTTCAATTGAAACCACGTTGGTCAGGCGCGGAGAAAGATTCTGTTTCTGGCCAATCGATTCAACTATATCACGCGAAAGAAGTCTGACGAGTAATACTCGATAATTCTGATGGTTCAACTGTATTTCGCTGATATCGCCCGAGGTAAAATAGTAGGCGAAGCCTGCAAATGTCAGCAGTACGAAAGTAAAAAAAATCCGTTCGAAAAACCGTTTGAAAGAAGAAAAATACATTTTTTTTTCCTGGTATTATGGTTTTATTAAAGACGGGTCACGCATATTTACAAAGACTTTTACAATTTCCGGATCAAAATGAGAGCCGGATGATCTTAATATTTCCTGCAGTGCTGCTGTCTCAGAAAGCGGTGTACGATGGGGTCTTATCGATATCATTGCGTCAAATGCATCTGTAATAGCTAACATTCTTGAACTATAAGGTATATCTTCGCCTTTAAGCCCATCCGGATAACCCCTTCCGTCAAAACGTTCATGATGGTGTCTGGCAATTTTCAACGCTTTCTGAAGGTATGTAACGTTTTCAAAGGCATTTTGTACAAGCTCAATATGAGTTTTGATTATTTCAAATTCATCAGAAGAAAGCGAAGATGGCTTGTGAAGCAATTCCAGTGGAAGCAGATATTTCCCAGTTTCATGAATTATTGATGCGTATTCCAGGTTTTCTTTCTGACATCTGTCGGGCAGCAAAATTTCTGCGAGTTTCATTGATAAATCGACTACTCTTCGCGAATGTCCTCTGAAAAAGGAATCTCTTGACTCCAGAATATCTGCAAATGCAGTTGCGGATTGCAGAAACGCTTTTTTAATTTCTTTGAAGCGGCTGGTAGAGTCAATATGTGATGCAAACTGCTCGCACAGAAGTTTTGCCTGCTCAATGTCTTCCTGTGAAAATGGAGATTCGGATTTTTTTCCGATCAGTTGAAGAACTCCAAACATTTTTTGTTCAGCCAATATTGGAACAGAAAGAACTTTCATTGGGCTTTTATTGCTTTTTTCCTGAAGATGGTTTTTTGAAAACGATTTGTTAAAGGGAAGTTCCGAAAGGAGATAATTCTGAGTTTCAATGACTTTTTCTACATCAGCTTCAAAAAGTGAAGAGAATGAAAAAAGGTCACTTAACCCTGTGTCAGTCAGAATTCTGTTTATGGGTGTTCCGCCATTAGCTTCAGCAGACAGGTTTATAATTGAGAATTCCGATGAAATGGTTTCGCGCGTAAGCGTGAGAAATTCTTCGACTAGTTTTTCAAGATTTCCATCAACTGATGATGCCCTTGTAAAATTCGAAAAATTACTCAGTGTGAGGAGGCGTTTAAAGGACTTTTCATGAAAAAGTGTGTTTTCAAGAGTAACAGAGGCTTGTTTAACGAATCCGGTAAGAAGCTCACAGACGTTTTCCGGGGCATTTCTGGTAAGTTTCAGTCCCATTACTCCGATAAGTTTATGGCGTCGTGTAAAAGGCAGAATAACAAATTTTCCTGATGTAAGTAACTCTGATTCGGAAGTCTCCCACTGCTCGTAATTTTTTTCAAATTCGTTGCAGGCTTTCCGTGCAGCGTTTTCGTAATCGGGAGGAACGATTTTTAAATCAAGTTTGCCTTGATGTATTGAGGGAAGCGCAAAAAATGCTGTTTCCGCCATTGTCAGAATTCGGGCTCTTTTGAGAATATTACCAAGAATGGAATCTGTTTCTGTAAAAAAGCCGGCATCATCAAGTTGGGACAATTCAAGAACCTGATTGCGCAGCCGGGCATTTTCTTCCTGAAGGGCCTGACTGTGCTGATCAAATGAAGGCATATTACATTTCCCCTTTTTCTGAATAGAACATTCTAACACAGAATTTGATTTTTCTCAATTCAATGCAGGGCTTGTTTAACCGCGACACAGAAAAGAAAGACAAGAAAAGATTTTTTGTCCGCAGATTTCGCAGATTACGCAGATTTTCAAGATATAAGATTTGAGATTTGAGATTATAAGTGTTGAGTTTAAAGGTTTAGGCATACTGAATCGTGCAGAATTTTAGTTGGCAGTTTTTTGTGTCATTATGACCAGAGGGAAAAACCTTATTGGGTGTATGGTCATGTAGAAAAATGGTTTCAAATTCTGAAAAGTGTCATGACAGCTTCCAGTCATTTTGTTAGAAAGCCTTATCACGAGTTGTACGAATCAGGAAATATGAGATTAATGATTCTGACCTGAGTTGTAGTAACTTTATCAAAATATTTATGGCGGGGGTTTTAGTAATTTGTTATTACTTTGAACGTTTGTGAGGATTCTGAATTTCGGACTTGAAAAAGCTTATTAATTACGGTAGTATTCTGCCTGAAATTGTTATTAATCTGCTGCATTTATAGATATTTGTATTATTGAATTGACATTCGAAATTGTTCTATCGCAGCGAACAGGCGCGTGCCCCCTCGGGCACAAAGTGCTCGAGCGCGGGGAGTGAGGTATTCAAACTTGTTTGAATGCCGAGTGGGTCGCGTTCCCCTTCAAGCACAAAGTGCTTGAACGCGGGGAGTGAGGCGTTCAAACTTGTTTGAATGCCGAGAGGGGGCGCGTGCCCCCTCAAGCACAAAGTGCTTGAACGCGGGGAGTGAGGCGTTCAAACTTGTTTGAATGCCGAGAGGGGGCGCGTGCCCCCTCTAAAAAAGGAGCCGATGATGAAGAAGGTTGTTGTTGTAGATTTTGGTGGACAGTATACTCATCTGATTTCCAATCGTATAAGAACACTTGGAGTATTTTCTGAAGTGGTTTCCCCGGAAACCTTTGATCCGCTTTCTGAAAAGAATCTTGTTGGAATAATCTTTTCCGGGGGCCCGCACTCTGTACTTGAAACCGGTCATCCATGCATAAATTTTGACTTGCACAATTGTCCGGTTCCAATACTTGGATTGTGCTACGGACATCAGCTACTGGCACAACTTTCAGGCGGAAAAGTCGAGACAGGTGGAAAGCGTGAATATGGCAGCGCTGAAATAAATATCACTGAAAAATCACGTTTATTTGACGGACTCGGAAAGAGCCAGAGTGTCTGGATGAGTCACGGAGACCACGTTTCAGAGCTTCCAGCAGGTTTCAGAATTACTGCGTCGTCGCCTTCTCTTTCAATTGCAGCGTTTGAGTCTGATTCAGGAAAATTTTTCGGTGTACAATTTCATCCGGAAGTTTCGCATACTCCGAATGGCTTAAAAATGCTCGACAGGTTTCTCAGCATTTGTACACAGACCAGAGAATGGACCACAGAAGCCAGACGCAGGCAGATTGTTGAAAAAACAAAACATGAAGCCATGAATAGAAATCTTCTTCTTTTCCTATCAGGAGGCGTGGATTCTCTTGTTGCCCTGGCTGTGTGTATCGAAGCGGTGGGTAAAGAAAGAGTCTTTTCCATTCATGTTGACACAGGTTTAATGCGTGAAGGCGAATCTGAAGAAATTGTCAGGCATATTTCATCTCTTGGATACTCGAATATTGAACTTGCAGATGCTTGCAATCTCTTTCTAGGCAGGCTTGCAGGAATATATGACCCGGAAAAGAAGCGCGAAATTATCGGAAAAACATTTGTCGATGTTTTAAATGAAAAAATTGCAAAATACAGTTCAGGAACTGACTGGATGCTGGTTCAGGGAACAATTTATCCTGATCGGATTGAAAGCGGTGGAAGCAAATCTTCCGCAAAAATAAAAACTCATCACAATCGTGTGCCGGAAATAGAAAAACTCATTGCTCAGGGAAGGGTTCTCGAACCGCTGTGTGACCTTTATAAAGACGAAATCAGGGAGCTTGGCAGAGAACTGAATCTTCCAGAAAAGCTTCTTCAGCGGCATCCATTCCCAGGACCTGGCCTTGGAATAAGAATTCTCGCTTCGGCCTCTTCAGAAGCTGAAGACGGATATATTTCCGAAGAACCAGAGCTTGATGAAATATGTAAAACGTTTTCCTTTAAAAGCAGAATTCTGCCGGTCAAATCAGTTGGTGTACAGGGCGATGGCAGAACATTTCTTCACCCGGCAGCATTATGGTGCGAAGACTCAAACGAGTTCTCCTGGCAGAAACTCGGAGACTGTGCCGTCAAAATAGTTAATAGCCTCAAAACAGTCAACAGGGTGGTTTTTTCTCCATTTGCACGACTTGATACTGTAAGACTCAAAGCTTCTGATGTAAATCAAAGCCGTGCTGATCTTCTGAGAAAAGTTGATCAACTGGTAAGAAGTATGACAGAAGATATGTCCGAAATATGGCAATTGCCAGTTATAAGCCTTCCGGCAGTAGACGAAAATAATAACTGGATTTTTGTCATCAGACCTGTAACATCCACAAATGCAATGACAGCTGATTTTTTCAAAATGCCACAAAACAGGCTTCGCGAAATATTACGCGAAGCCATAAAAATTCCTGGAGTCGGAAAAATTCTTTACGATATAACTTCAAAGCCGCCAGCAACAATCGAATGGGAGTAGTTTACTTCAAATCTGCCAGTTTTTTCTGAAGATTCTCTACTTCTGATGCAATAGAAACCTTTACATCTGCCGCTAACACTGAAGAGTCCATAAGAATTACCTTTGCCTTCTCAAGGTGTTCTGCGGCAAGTTCTTTGTTGCCCATTTCCACGTTTGCTTTTCCAGAGAGAATTGCAGCTTCCAGTGGGAATGCTGATTTAGATGCATCAAGCCATTCAAGAGCCTGATCCCATTTTTTCTGCTTAATTTTCAGAACGCCAATCTGAAATGCTGGAGCTGGATCATCTGGATTTGATGCCAGCACTTCCGCAAAACATGCTTCTGCTTCAGTGTATTTTTCAAGTTTTCCAAGTGCAACTGCTTTATTAAACAATGCCGGCAGATAACATACGTTATCGTTGTCTATCTGACTTAAAGCTGCTGAAAAGGCTTTCAGTGCCTCAAGGGGTTTTCCTGTCGTAAGGTAAGAAGTTCCGAGAAGAAGGCGTGCCGCAGGAAAATCCTTTTTAAGCTCAATCGCTTTCTGTGAAGCAGAAGCAGCTTCAATGACATTTCCATTGAATGATAATGCCAGAGCGTAGTTGTAGAACGCTTCAGGTGAGACGGGATTATTTTTTACAGCATCTGAAAGAATTTTCTCTGCCTCAATAGATTTTCCCTGATTGAGGAGTATGGCTCCTTTATTTACAAGGTCGAGGGAAGACGTAGCTGGTGATGCAGGCTTAATGGTGCTTGCAGGTAATTCAATCATCGGATTGTCAATTGCACAACTTAAACTCGAAATAAACATAAAAAAGGCAAATACACCTGGTCTGATTTTATCAATTTTCATTGAAAAACTCCTGTTTTTTTTCTCAAACAATCTTCTATTAACCCTCTTTTACAGGCTTGATAATAACAGGAGTTCCGACCTTAATCAAGTCAAATAATTCTTCGGCGTCTTTAGTATACATTCGAACGCAGCCATGTGATGCGCGTGTTCCGATTGAACCCGGTGCATTTGTTCCGTGAAGAGCAATGCTGCCACCCCCTGCGTTAAGCTGCAACCAACGGGTTCCAACTGGGCTGCTGGGTGACCATGGAACGCCTTTGTATGCCGGATTAACTACCTTTCGCGTAAATTCAAAATTTCCTTCAGGGGTTCTGCAATCGCCCTGCTTTACCTTGTTTAAACCATCAGGATTTGATCCGTAGGCAATCGGAAATACTCTTACGATCTGACCGTTAGAATAAACAGTTGCAGTGAAGTTTGCTTTGCTGACAACAACTTTTGAAGTAGCTGCTCTTCCGGATTTAACATCTGCAAGCGGCTGAGAACCTTTCAATGCAACCTTGTACAATGCATAAGTGCTTTGAAATTCCTTCAAAGCGGCCTTTGACTGAGTTGAGCCTTTCCCATTTTTAAGAACTGAACTCGTATAAACTTTGTATGCTTTAAGGAAATTATCCTGTGCCTGCTGAATTTTATCTGAAGAAACAGGCGTCACTTGGGGCCGGGCTTGAAGATCAAGTTTGTACCAGCCGTTTTCTTCTCCGGCAAATACAAATTCGCTTCCCATTGATGCGGTTGTTAAGGCTTCAAAGTCAACAGATGGACCAGAGCGAATATTAACAGTCGATGCAGTAACTATTACGTTCAAGCCGGATCGGCTTCCGAGATCGTTTCTTATCCAGCCATAACGCGACAAAGATGGACCAAGAGCAATCGATCCGGGATCCATCGTTCCGTATGAACCAGTGTTTCCCATACCAAGTGGAGAAACTGTGTTGCCCTGGAAAGGATTAGTCGGCTGGGCATTGACATTCAGGCAAAATAAGATGGAAATAACCATAAATAGCGCCATACTGAAGATTTGCTTTTTCAGAGTTTTCATAATTTTCATAATTTCCTCACTTCAAAAGAAATTTTTATCATCTTTTTCGGGTTCTTAATGAACTGAAATTTCAACGAATCACCTATTAATTATACATATTTTTGGTAATTTTGTAAGCTATTCAATAAAAAAATATCGAAGATACCTTTCAACTGGCTTTTCGCTTTCAATGAGATTTTTCATTATGGAAGCAATCAATTCGTGTTGCGGATAAGGTTTGTACAATTAAACTAACTGATGAAAAATGTTGACTTTTGTTTGGCTATTTGGTAAAATTGCCAAATATGGACACAATAACATTTTCTAAATACAGTGCTCGAGCTGAAGTTGTAAAAGCCATGGCTCATCCGACCAGGCTTTTTATTATCGACGAACTTCTCAAAAATGAATGCAGTGTTCTTGACCTGACACGTATGATCGAAGCAGACGTGTCTACTGTCTCAAAACACCTTGCCCTGCTTCGTTCTGCGGGCATCGTGAAAATCGAAAAACGCGGAACTCAGGTGTTTTATTCCTTGAAAGTTCCGTGTTTAAAAAATTTCATTCCCTGCATTGAAGCGGTTCTGGAAAATTCCGCTATTGAAAAAAGGAACTGTCTTTAATAATATCTCAATTACTCTGAAAGATAAATGATTACCGTGGAGGTTTATATGAGAAGTGTGAAATGCAAGTTTCTATCTGTTTTCCTGTTTTTGCTCGTCGCAAGGTCTGTTTGGTCTGTTGAGCCCTTGCCGATTTCAAAAGCTGTGAATAAGGCTTTGGCATACAGTCCTTATATCAAGGCAATGAAAGATGGAGAGCTGGCTGCCGCTGAAAAAGTAGGGGAAGCCCGCGCCATGAAAGGCGTGAAGGTTTCACTCGGTGTTTCCGATAGTCGGCTTAACAGTCCTATGATGGCTTTTGGAGCTCGTTTGAACCAGGGCCGGATCGACATGTCTGACTTCAGTCCTTCACGATTGAATGATCCGGAATATATAAATAATCTTCAGGTTGGCGCTCAGGTTGCTCTTCCTCTGTATCTTGGCGGAATGGACAAACACGCCGTAGCTGCCGCCTGCCAGGGAGTGAAGATTTCCGAACAGGATTCAGTTAAAGCCAGTGAAGACATTATTTTCAAAACTATAGAGATTTATCTCGGAGTTGTATTGGCCCGAGAAAGCGTTGCTGTTGCTGAAAAAGCTTGCCAGACCTCTCAGGAAAGCCTCCGAAATGCTCAGGCAGCTGTTGAAGCCGAGCGATCTGTAGAGTCAGATTTGCTGCAAGCCGGTGTGCACCATTCCCAGAATGAAGAAACTCTCTTGCGTATGAAAAATCAGTTTGCTCTTGCCCTAGAGTCTCTCGCGACCATTATGGGTGAACCGTCAGTGCAGGAATACGACCTGAACATGCCCTTTTTGCAACAGGAATGCACTACCTGTCAGGATCTTCCAGCCAATCTTCTTGCCAGAGCTTTGGCACAGCGTCCCGATTATCTTAAAGTTGCCCGGCAAAGTCAGGCTCTCGATCACCAGGAAAAATTAGCACGCGGAATCACAAGGCCTCGCGTCATTGTTGGTGCAGTAGCCGAAAACAACAGAGATGGCTTGAACAGCTCTAATCAGAGCAACACTATGCTTTTTGCACGCATGGACTGGAACATTGCAGATGGCGGAGAAGCACTTCATAAAGCCCGTGGAGCACGTTTTCAAAAGGGACAGATGCAGAATATGGAAAAGGCTCTGGCTGATCAGATTCATCTTGAAATTCGTGATGCGATAACTAACATAAATAATGCTCTCGAACGGATTCGTGTCAGCAAATTGGCTTCCGAACAAAGTACTGAATCGCTCCGCATCCTTCGTGATCGTTATAGTGCTGGCTTGGCAATCGTGAGCGATGTTTTGGGTGCTGAAACATCTTTATTTTCGCATCGAATGAATCATCTGAAAGCCTTGTATGACTATTCTATCAGCCGCGCCCGACTGAAAATGGCACTTGGAGAACTTAATCTCGAGCATTGCGATATTCTGAAAAACCCCGAAAATCAGTGAGTAAAGGAATAATTCATATGAAAAGAATAATTTTGATGGTTTTTGTAGCTTGTACAAGTCTTATTTGTGCAGTGGAACTTCCCTGGGTAACGGCATCCAAATCAGAACGAGATCGCTTTTACGAAGCGGTTGGGACAATTCAGCCGCACATGACAACAACTCTTTCCAGCAAAGTTATGGGAAATGTTCTCGAAGTGTTGAAGCGAGAAGGAGAGTCTGTTAAGGCAGGGGAAATATTGGTCAAAATTGATGCCAAAGATATCGCTTCCGATCTGGCAGGCGCCAGGGCAGGTTTATCTGAAGCTTCATCCATGATGAATGAGCTTGATCAGGGTCTGGCAGCCGCGAAAGCACAGAAAGATCAGGCAGAAACCAGCTTGAAAATGACTTTGTCCAGCTTTGAACGCATCAAAGGCTTGTATGAAAAAAAATCTGTCAGCAAGCAGGAATTCGAACAAGCTGACACTCAGTTGAAATCAGCCCAGGCTCAGCTTAGATCTGCGGAGGCTCAAGTTGCTGGAGTTGTTGCCAGAAAGTCAACCGTCTCTGCCCGCATGGGACAGGCCCAGGCTGGCATCAGCAAGGTTCAGACCATTAAAAATCTTGCCGAAGTGGTAGCACCTTTTTCCGGCCGTGTCACCTCTCGCCGGATTGAACCGGGAATGCTTGCTGCGCCTGGAGTTCCACTTATGGTAATCGAAGATGAAGCACAACAGCGTTTCGAAGCCGTTGTTCCGGAAGGCCTAATTGGAAGCATAACTCAGGGCATGCCAATTCAAGTTTCCGTAGATGCCTTTCCAGACTCAGTTCTGGAAGGTAAGGTCGCAGAGATTTTTCCCACTGGAGACGTTCTTTCACATACTTTTGTGGTGAAAGTTGCAGTTCCTCAGGATGGCAGGCTCAGAACCGGTATGTACGCGCGGGGTATGATTTCTGTCGGAAAAGAAATGCTCATGCTTGTTCCAAAGACGGCCATAGAATATCGAGGCCAGCTTGAAGGTCTGTGGGTCGAATGCGATGGCAAACCACAATATAATCTGGTCCGCATTGGACGCAGTATTGATGACAAAGTAGAGATTCTGTCGGGTCTTTCCGAAGGAGAAAAGTTTCTGGCAGTCAAACCTGAGAAGGGAAGTGATTCTAAATGAATCTGGGAATATCTGGACGATTTTCCGGGAAGTTCATCAATTCGAAGTTGACTCCCCTTTTTATTATTTTTTCCATCATGTTCGGAATCTTTGCGGTTGTAATGACCCCACGCGAAGAAGAGCCTCAGATAATCGTTCCCATGATAGACATTTTTGTAGGTCTTCCCGGAGCTTCCCCTGCAGAAGTCGAGGAGCGCCTCAACAGACCCATGGAAAAATTGTTGTGGGAAATTCCGGGCGTTGAATATATCTATACAACATCCAGCCCCGAACGTGGAATGGCAATCGTTCGGTTCAAAGTCGGTGAAGATCTCGAACGATCTTTAGTGAAAATCAACGAAAAACTTACGCATAACAGAGATCGCATTCCTCAGGGAACAGTTGGACCTTTCATAAAAAACCGATCTATCGACGATGTCCCGATAATGGCGGTCACTTTCTGGAGCGAAAAATACGATCACTACCAACTTCGTCGAGTAGTAGCTCAGGTTTCAGATGAAATCAAGTCGATAAATGACGTATCAGAACTGATTTTGTCTGGAGGCAGCCCCAGAACACTTCGAGTCGAATTCGACCCAACAAAAGCCGCCGGATTTAACATTTCCCCGTTTGAAATCATGCAGTCGTTGAGCGCTGCGAATAGCCGTTTTTCCTCGGGCCGCGCGTATTCTCAAAACCGTGAAATTCTTCTTGAAGCTGGCAACTTTTTTTCCTCAGTACAAGAAGTTGAACGACTCGTAGTTGCCGTCAGATCTGGAAGACCTGTTTACCTTTCTGACATTGCAAAAGTGCTTGACGGCCCCAATGAACCTGATAATTATGTATTCATAGACTTCGGGCCCGGATCAAAAGCCCTTGAGAAAACCGCAAAATCAGCAGCCGTCACTCTTTCTATTGCCAAGCGGCAAGGCACCAATGCCATTGCCATTACCCATGCCGTAGACAAGAAACTCGAAGCTCTTCGTGAAAAGCTTATTCCAAAAGACGTCAAAATTCAGGTTACCCGAAATTACGGAGAAACTTCTGCGGAAAAATCGAACGAACTTTTATTCCACATGCTTCTGGCAACACTTTCCGTTGCTTTTTTAATCGTCATCTCTCTTGGTTGGCGTGAAGCCGGAGTTGTTGCCACCGCCATTCCTGTAACTTTGGCGTTGACTCTGGCATTCTTCTATCTTTGGGGCTATACATTAAACAGAATTACTCTGTTTGCGCTTATTTTTTCGATTGGAATTCTTGTTGACGACGCCATCGTAGTGGTTGAAAACATGGTTCGCCATTTCGGTCTTTCGAAAAACTCAGGACGTGACCCATCGGATGTTACAGTGGAAGCCGTCGATGAGGTGGGAAATCCAACGATTTTGGCGACTGCGACTGTAATTGCCGCAATTCTACCGATGGCTTTTGTACAAGGATTGATGGGTCCATACATGAGACCGATTCCGATTGGAGCTTCGGCGGCGATGTTCTTTTCATTGCTCGTTGCATTCATGGTGACTCCCTGGGCTGCATTGCGCTTCCTGAAGTTTGATAAGCACAATCCAACTGATTCTCACGGTCATGACGATAGTTACACTACCAGGTTGTACAGGAAAATAATGCATCCTCTGATTGATAATGCCAGAGTGAGAAAATTGTTTCTGGTCGGCATTTTCGTTTTGCTGCTGGCGGTGATATTGATGGTTCCGCTGCGCATGGTCAAGATAAAAATGCTTCCCTTTGATAATAAAAGTGAATTTCAGGTGATAATCGATATGCCTGCCGGAACAACACTTGAAAGAACATCCCAGGCTGCTCAGGCAATGGTTTCATATTTGAAGACTGTTCCAGAGGTGGTTGATGTCGAAACCTATGTTGGCACACCAAGCCCATATAACTTCAACGGTCTGGTCAGGCATTATTTCCTGAGAAATCAGTCGAACATGGCTGATCTCCAGGTGAATTTGACCGGAAAATCAGCGAGAACACGTCAGAGCCATGAAATTGCGGTTCAGGTCAGAAAGGAATTGCAGAAAATAGCCACTTTATATGCGGCGAACATCAAAGTTGCAGAGGTTCCGCCCGGCCCGCCGGTTTTACAAACGCTAGTTGCCGAAGTTTACGGGCCTGATTATTCAGAGACCATTCGCCTGGCAAAACAGGTTGAAGCATTATTCCGTGCAACAGGAAGCGTTGTCGATGTCGACACTTACACTGAAGCCGATCAGCAGAAAGTCAGATACGTAATTGACCGTCAGAAAGCTTCGTTACTCGGAATCTCGGTGGAAAACGTCGCTCAAACCATTCGGATGGGCGTAGATGGGGCTCAGGCAAGCCTTATGCGTCTTCCCGGGGAAAAAGAGGACGTTCCGATTCTGGTTCGCCTGCCGAGACAGTTTCGTGCGAATCCTGAATCCATAATGGATATCAAGGCAGTCTCTCCAACAACTGGTCGCCAGGTTCCGCTTTCCGAAATTGTTCGGCCGGTTACTCTTACCGAGGAAAAAAGTCGGTATCACAAAAACCTGAAACAGGTCGTCTACGTTACTGCTGATGTGGCTGGAGCAGAGGAGAGCCCGGTATATCCGATTCTCGATTTGATTGAAAAAGTCAAAACTCTGGTTGCCCCTGACGGCGGAAAAGTCACGCAGTGGCACACCGCTGTTCCAGACGACACTTCAACCTATTCTCTGAAATGGGACGGAGAATGGCATATCACTTTCGAGGTTTTTCGCGACCTCGGTCTGGCATTTACCGCGGTATTACTGTTGATCTATATTCTTGTGGTAGCCTGGTTTCAGAACTTTATTACTCCGTTTACGATCATGGTACCAATTCCTTTAACGCTGGTTGGAATTCTTCCTGCTCATTATCTTTTGGGAGGATTCTTTACGGCAACTTCGATGATCGGCTTCATTGCAGGAGCAGGAATAATCGTTCGAAATTCCATCATTCTTGTGGACTTCATTCAGCTGAAGCAGGCCGAAGGTCTTCCATTGTCTGAAGCAGTTGTGGAAGCCGGTGCGGTGCGGTTTCGTCCGATGTTGCTGACTGCAGCGGCAGTAGTTGTTGGCGCCGGAGTAATTCTGTTCGATCCGATTTTCCAGGGCCTGGCTATTTCTCTCATGGCCGGGGAAGTTGCATCAACATTGCTGGCACGCATAGCTGTTCCAGTCTTGTACTATATGGAAGCCAGCCGCGAAGCCTCTGAGCAAAAGTCAGCATAGAAGTAAAATTAATGTAATGCCCACAAACTCGTCTACCAGAACGTTTATTTCTTCCGGGTTTGTGGGCAGATTCCAAAATATTGAACGTGAATCAGCAATTATTCGCATATACTTGCTTCACTTGAAAAAGCAAGAACCGATGATGATACATTTGTTCAGCTCATTTGTAATTCCGTTTATGAAACACAGTGTGACTATCTCGATTGTTGAATTTTTAAATGATTTCGACAAAATTCGCGCTGAGTAGTCATTTTGAAGGTAAAAAAAAGACGCTTTCGCGTCTTTTAGTTTGCCTCATATTTATGTAATCAGACTGTAGGTTTTCCTTATGTTTGTATTAGAATTCTTTTCCGTCCATTACTCTATTTTTGATAAATTCATATCTGTCCGGATACCTTGCTTTCATGGCTGAACCAGCCTGCCAGTACATCCTCACACATTCAGCCATATCTTCGATTGGTTGTGTGTTTCCGTAGCTGGAGACAGAGGAAGAGTTTTGCCGTCCTCCAGACCAGAAAGTATTTTTGAAGTCGTAATATGCCTGAGGATTTTCAGACTGGAAGCAATGAGTCATCTCGTGAACGAGCGTGCCCTGGAAAGTTCCCTGATAACAAGAACTGTTTAACATGTGAACTTCAGGAATTCCCATCTGAACGTATCCGAGAACATTGGGGCTCTGGAAAACAGCATCACGTTTGATACTTTTAGTGGACGTGAGGAACTTTTGAGGGAGAGTTGCAAGAACCTTATTTGCTTCCTGAAGTTGTCTTAAACTCCAGCTTGAAGAGCCATCATTGGCCGAGATTCCGTACTTTGATCTCATCTCGGCTTTCAAGCCGTTAATGGTGTCTGTAGATGTGTTTGTACTTGTAGAAGTTGAGGTGCTGGAAGAAGTGTTCGTATTGGTATACGTTTTTGTGGAAGTATTTACGTTAGTATTTGTATTAGTATAGGTATTTGTGGAAGTATCGACTCTGGTATTTGTGTTTACAGAGGTGGTGGTGTCTGCTGGCGGGTTAAACGGCGGGATTATAATAACTATTGTTTTTCCGCTGAGTCCGTTGACACCATAGATAGAAATCAATTGCTGGATTATCTGGTTTACAATCTTTGTTATCATTTCCTGGTATTGCTGCTCAGACATGTTATAAGAAGTCTGCCCGCTAAGTGGGCATTCTCTTGCAGCAATAGGTTCAGGGGAGCTTTCCTCAAGGAAAACCTGCTCGCTAGGCGAATTATTTACAGGATCTTCAGGAATATAGCCTGCATCCTGACCACTTTCTTCTGCGCTATGAATCGTGTCAAGAACACTGCCCTGTGAAAAAACAGCAGTTGAAATATTCAAAAAAGTCAGAAGTAATATCAGTATCAAAGGCATAAAAGTTTTTTTCATAAACAAATTCTCCTTAAAGGATTTTCCCCTCCAATTACATTATAACAAAAAAATCAAAAAAAATGGCAATTTGTTTTGTAAGTAAAAGAAAAAGATCATTTCTCAGAGGTGCGCTGCCAGACCGGTTCAAGAAATACTTTGTCCAGAGGATGCTTCAGAAACTGGCTTCCAACCAACATAAAAGATTCCGGGCTGTCGGAAACATAAAATTCGTCGGTTCCATTTCTCTCTGAAGGAGCGGAAATTCTGTGCGCTTTGAGGATTTCTGCTACTTCCAGCGCGGTTTCTTCAGCAGAGTCAATAAGAATTACTTTTTTATCAAAAAAAATATCCAGAGATTTTTTCAGCAGTGGATAATGTGTACACGCAAGAATAAGAGCATCAAGGGACAATGATCTGAATTCATCAAGGTACATGTTAAGCGTTTGTTCGGCGATTATGGAATCAGAAAGATTTTCTTCGACTATCGGTACAAAAAGCGGACATGGTTTTGCAAATACTGAACAGCCCGAATCAAGTCTCTTCAGGCGCTTCTGATATGCCTCTGATTTAATTGTGGCTCTGGTTCCGATTACTCCGATTTTCTTTTCACGATCATTCACAGAAGGAGCTTTTCTGAGAGCTGCCCTTACTCCGGGATCAATTACTCCGATTACTGGAAGAACTGTGTTGCGTCTGACATGGTCAAGAGCCAGTGCAGATGCTGTATTGCAGGCGATTACAATCATTTTTACCTTCATTGTTTCGAGAAAATTTACAATTTCAAGGCAAAAACGTCTGATAACCGGAATTGATTTGTTGCCATAAGGCACTCTTGCTGTATCTCCAAAATAAACGATATCTTCGGTTGGAAGGATCGCTCTGATCTCCTTAACTACAGTAAGACCACCGACTCCTGAATCGAAAACGCCTATTGGTCGCTCATCCACTATCTAATGTTTCTCCAATTTTTTGGGGTAAATGCTATTTTACAGGCACCGAAACTTTCCTTTTTCCTGAGGATATCTCATTTTTAAGCGTGTTAAGTTTTGCTATCAGTTCATCACCGACAATGTTTCGCGTGAATTCAAAATCAGTAAGGTCTAAGCCACCATCAGATATTCCGTAGGAAAATTTCATTGTATCCAGCTTATTCCCGTCATGTAATGATTTAATTATGTTTTCAACGACCAGGTCAACACGTTTTACCATGCTTGTAAGTATTAGTCCAGGGGCTAGCCAGTCCTGATTCATATCAGCACCGATAAGAAATTTTTTGGCTTCGACTCCAGCAGAAATAACTCCCAGGCCTGATGCACCGGCTGCATGAAATATTACATCGCAACCACCCTGATACATGTCAAGAGTTATCTGCTTTGCCTTATCAGCAAGGTTAAAGCCGCTGTAACCTTCAGCAACGAATTTTTCAATAACCTGCGTATCGCTTGAAAAAAATGCAGCACCTTCTTTATAACCAGTCAGAAATCTTTGAATTACTGGAATGTTAACTCCGCCTACGAAGCCAATTTTATTAGATTTGCTCATTGAAGATGCGAGATATCCGCACAAAAAGCTTCCTTCTTCTTCCCTGAAAGAAATTCCTCTTATTTTCCCTTCGGAAATATCTGAATCAATTATGAAGAAAGGTAACTCTGGATGCTCTTTTGAAACCTTTTTAATTGGTTCGATAAAGCTCATTCCGACAGCTATTATTGCATCAAATGTCTGACCGGTAAAGAATCTCAAAGATGCTTCAGAATCATGCATGGTGACTGGTTCGATAATGATTGTCTCGGCACCATAAAGTTTTTCGGCATTCTTCATGCCGGTGTGAGCCATTTCATTAAAGCCTTTGTCGTTTAATCCCTGCGGAGATATTACAATTCCAATTCTGAGATTCTTTTTAACAGAATTGCCTCCTGAATCTGTGCATCCGGTGAAGAAAACTGACATAACAGTCAAGAAAATCAATAATCCGACTGCATAAGTCCTGAGACAATCTTTTTTAATTGTGGACGGCATTTCATACTCTCCTCTTCAAAATAATGTGCCAGCTCCGGGCCGGCTCTCGTAAAAAAAATCTGTCTGGCTGTTTCTTCAGGGCTGTCAAATTTTAATCGTATTTCCGGAGCAGCTCTGTTCAGCTCAGTTCTTATAAATGCAAATCTTTTCTTTAATTCTGATGTCTGTATCGGAACTTCGTGTTCCCATTCCGTGTGGGGTTTGGGAACGAATCCTGAAAAAGATGCCGATAAAGAAACTCCTTCCGGAATAACCTGCCGTGCTTTGATAATGAATTCGACTGTTTCCTTGAGATGATCATCGGTTTCGGCCGGAAGTCCGACGATAAAATACATTTTTACACCCTCAAAAGATAATAAACCTATCAGTTTCAGGGTATCAAAAAAACGCAATTCAGACAAGGGTTTCCCCATAAGATTCCGAAGAAATTCACTTCCGCTTTCCGGGGCAAGCGTAATGCTTTTTACGCCAAGATTCAAAAGTAATTTCAGAATTTTCTCATTGAGAGTTTCCCATTTAACAGATGAATTATGGATGCTGAATTTTTTTTCTGAAAGAATTTCAAGAATTTTTTCAATTTCCGGATGATCAAAGAGAGACGGGGCGATGAGTCCAATTTGTTTGTGATTTGACCACTTCTCGATGAATTCACTGAATTTGCTGGCCGACAGAACTCTGAGAGGTGCGTATATTTCACGCGCCATGCAGAATTTGCATATTCTTTTACATCCACGCATAACTTCAATCAGTGGAGCGCCATTGAACACATTCTGCGAGGAAATGCAGTGTGACCAGGCTGGAAAATTTTCCACGTCGTGATGCGCTGAAACAGGCGTTGGGGTCTTTCTGATTTCCGGAATCCATACACCTGGCATTTCGGATATGCGTTCTTTATTGTACCCATCAGAAAGAAATGTTTTCAGCATATTCTCAAATACCATTTCTCCTTCGCCATGTACAAGTATATCAAACATAAGTGAAAGTGCTTTTGAATTAGCGGTAACTGCTGCTCCGCCAGCCATTAGAAGCGGAAATCGGCCTTTTTTTCGCTTCTCACGCAATAAAGGAATTCCAAGAGGTTTAATAATATGTGGAAGCAGTTCGAAATCGCCTTCGTAGCTTATTGAAAAAGCAAGAATGTCAAAATCGCCAAGAGGTCTTCTTGTTTCAAGGGAATAAAATGGAGGTTCGTGGCGGAGGTCTGGTTGAAGCGGAAAGAAGAATCTTTCAACTGCTACATCCGGTGTCTGGCAGGCTATTCTGTGTATCGTCAGGAATCCCAGGTTTGACATGCCTGTCTGATACGAACCCGGAAATATGAGAGCAAGATGCAGTTTACCGGCAAGGGGAATTTGAAAATCGCATATTTCAGTCTTTAAGAGCTTATCGGCGATTGATTCAATACTCCAGTGATGTTTAAGTCCCATTTTGTTTATCAGAAAGAAGTAAACTGCAAGCCGGATTTATGGTTCCGGCTTGCAGATTAACAACTATTTTCAAATGGAAATTCTTTTTAGAAACGATTTCCACGCTTTCTCAGGAAAGCTGGTATGTCAACGTCATGATGTGAGCTTCCGCCACCGCCGCCCGAAGCAGCAACCTGAATCTGAGGCATCTGCGGCATTGGAGGCATTTGAGATTCCATCGAATGCGGAGTAGAAGTTCTCAGTCCATCAAGAATTCGTTTCTTTGGATCGAGCATTCCGCGATTGATTTCTTCACCGAATCCAGTGGCAATAACGGTGATCTTGATGCTGTCCTTCATGCTTTCATCAAGTACAGAACCCCAGATAATGTTCGCATCTTCATCTGCGCAATCCTGAATGATGGAGCATGCTTTGTCAACTTCGTGAATTCCGAGGTCAGCGCCGCCGGTGATATTAAGCAGAACGCCCTTGGCACCCTGAATTGATGATTCAAGAAGCGGACTGGCGATAGCCATCTGAGCAGCCGTTACAGCGCGGTTTTCGCCTGAAGCAATACCCATACCCATTAATGCAGAACCGGCCTGGGTCATGATAGTTTTTACATCAGCAAAGTCAGTATTTACAAGTCCGGGGATAACGATGATATCTGATATGCCCTGAACGCCCTGTCTGAGAATGTCATCTGCATATCTGAATGCTTCCATCATTGGGATGTTGTCTTTCGAAACGTCAAGAAGTTTGTCGTTTGGAATAACAATGATAGCATCAACTCTTTCTTTGAGGTTCTTTATTCCGAGCTCGGCAGCAGCTGTTCTGCGCTTTCCTTCAAAACGGAAAGGTTTAGTTACTACAGCAACTGTGAGAGCACCGGCTTCTCTTGCTACTTCTGCTACGATTGGTGCAGCACCAGTACCCGTTCCACCGCCCATTCCGGCAGTGATAAAAACCATGTCAGCACCGTCAAGTGCCTCAAGAATTCTTTCACGGTCTTCCTCTGCAGCTTTCTTTCCAATCTCATAATTGGCACCAGCGCCAAGACCTTTGGTGAGTTTGTCGCCAAGCTGAATTTTCACTTTTGCAAGTGACCGTCCAAGAGCCTGAGCGTCTGTGTTAGCCGCAATAAATTCCACGCCACTCAAATTGGCTTCTATCATGCGGTTAATTGCATTTGTACCGCCCCCACCCACTCCGATTACCTTGATCTCCGCATTTTCAGCAGTCGCTTGATTGAAATCGAACACCAGTATGGCCTCCTTTTACGCTGTGCCAGATGGCAATATAATATATTTTTTAGTCTGTAAACATTCCGCGGAAAAACGATTTAACGCGGGAAACAACACCATTGAAATACCCGGGTTCACATGTTTCAGCACGCTGATTCTGGGAACCATAGTTTATCAACCCTACAACAGTTGCAAATTCCGGACTCTGAACTTTTTCCTTCAGTCCGGTGACTGAAAGCGGGTACCCGCATCTCACCGGAAGTCCAAGGATTTCTTCAGCAAGTTCAACACATCCGTTCATGAGCGAACATCCGCCGGTAATAACTACTCCGGCCGGAATCACATCAATTGAAACATGTCGTGTAATCTGTTCCTTAATTGTATTAAAAATCTCTTCCATTCGGGGTTCAATAATTTCAGCAAGAAATTTCTGTGGATAAGTTTTAGTTCTTTCGCCACCAGCAACTGGTACTTCAACAGAACTTCTTTCATCTACAAGATCAGCTCTTGCAACTCCAAATTTTATTTTAAGATTCTCAGCCACCGCAGTAGACGTTTTCAAGCCAACCGCAATGTCGTTTGTTACATATTGTCCGCCGACAGGTGAACTGTAGCAGTGAACAACGTGACCGTTCTGAAAAATAATCAGATCAGTGGTACCTCCACCAATGTCAACTAGTACAACACCAAGTTTTCTCTCGTCTTCAGTAAGCGCAGCCATCGCTGAGGCGTAAGGCTGCAAAACAATTTCTTCAACTTTCAGATCAGCATTTTCGCAGCATTTGAAAATGTTCTGAATTGCAGTCACAGCACCGGTTACTATATGAACCTGCGCTTCCAAGCGACTTCCGACCATTCCAAGAGGGTTATTAATCTCTTTCTGTTCGTCGACAACAAATTCCCGCGGAAGGATATGAATTATTTCCTGAGTTGCAGGAATCGGAACTGCGGTTTTTGCATTATCAACTGCCCGGTCAATGTCTTCGTTTGTAATTTCTCTTGAATTACCCTTAACTGCAACGATTCCCTGACTGTTGATAGATGAAATGTGTGACCCGGCTATTCCTACATAAACCCGCTGAACAGCTGCATCTGCCATCTTTTCTGCCATTTCCACGGCATCAAGAATTGCCTGTGTGGTTTTGTCGATGTCCACGATGATACCCTTTTTAATTCCATCACCTGGAGCGGTCTGGCCAAAACCAATCACATTGACCTGATTCTTTCTGACATCACCGACAACAACACAAACTTTAGTTGTTCCAATGTCTAATCCTACAAACAGTTCATCAGCCCGCACTGCGACTTTTGCTCCCTTCCGGGGTCTTTACCGACCTCTTCGGTTTAACAACAATTTCACTCTGTGCTCTCATGTCTACAACATCAGGTTCTACATTATTTTTTCTCAGATTGTCAAGAAGGGAACACAAAAAATCAAAACGGAAAGAAAAATCCTCAAGACTCTTCGGAATTACACGTTCTCCGGAGGTAAGAAAAAAATAAGGATTCTGAATGCTGCTCATGTTTAATTCCGATATTCTTTTCTGAATTTTCGAATCCAGTTTGGTTATCCAGCTTTTCGCTTCAACGAAAGAATCATTTGAGGAAATGTTGTCGCCCGGCTTGCACGAATCAATATTAATTCCAGTCACGATCGGAAGATCATTCCCAGCTCCGTTCGAACTTGCGAGTATAATTCCATCATCAGAAACTTCAAAAAACGAATCATGCGTTTTCAGATACAACACAGGTACTCTCTCTGTAACAGTTATTTTTAAAGTATACAAACCTGAAAGATCAACACGCACATCTTTTATTGCCGGAAGCTTAATAAGATTATTCCGTATTGCTTCGCGGTCAATATTGAGGAGATTCATTGCAATCGAAACTCCGGCGCTGTTAACAATGGTTTCGCGATTGAGAGTTTTTAATCCGGATACTTCTATTTTCTTTATTTCAAAATACGATGTTTCAAAGAACAGATACTTTAATTGGACGATAGCAGCATAAGTAAGACCGGTAAGCAGCAGCAGAAAAAAAAGCATTTTCAGGGACGAAAAGAAACTCCATAAGTTCTGAAGTCTTGCACGGACGTTTCTGCTTCGAATGCGCTCAATCGTATTTTCCGAGAGTCCAGCACGCGGAATAACGAATAGCAGCCGTCTCCTGACCCCTGTGTCGATTCTCTGCTCCAAAGGTACCCCCCAAATAAGTAAATGTAATAATATCATTGATTCGATTAACTAACAAGAGCATCTGTATTTTTTTTTAAATATTTTTATTGCGATTAAGATTATTGGCTCTGAAAGGCACTTATGAATGTGCAACACGGTAAAGATTTTAATTGCACGTATTTCCATAATTACAATTTTTGGTAAAAAATACACTTTCCGGCCTAGAGATGCTAAATGATTTTTTTCAGATCTCATATTAAATCTCACAGCTGCAAAATCCGCTTAATCTGCGGACAATTCTTATCTTTTATCTTTTTTATCGTGAAAAAAATTATTTGAATATATCTGTAAATGCAAATTTGTCCACGTCAAAAAGTCCTTTGTCAGTAATTTTCAATTTCGGAATTACCGGCAGAGCCATAAATGAGAGTGTCATAAAAGGAGACTTAAGTTTGCATCCCATGGCTTTTACCTTTTTATCAATCTCTGAATAGCTTTTTGCGACTGTTTTTAAATCTTTATCGCTTATAATTCCAGCAATCGGAAGGGGAAGAATGTGTTCTCTGTCGCCATAAACTGCTGTCAGGCCGCCCTTTTCAGAAATTATGAGATTTACTGCTCTGCAGATATCTTTATCAGACACCCCGACTGCAATAATATTGTGCGAATCGTGTCCAACCGATGCTGCAATGGCGCCACTTTTGATTCCAAAACCGTGAATGAATCCAATCGAAGGCTTTGACTCATTATATCTGTTTATTACTGCAATTTTGAGCACATCACTTTTTACATCTGAAATAATATTATTTCCATCAACCTTTACCGGAAACAATAATTTTTCGGTTATCAATTCGCCATCAATAGCGCCAATAACCTTAATAATATCTGATTTTGCTTCAATCTGAAATTCTTCAACCTTTTTTTCACTGATCTGGAAATTATTAACCACTGCCGGAATGATTGTTGGAAGATAGGAATTGCCTTTTTCCGCAGCAACCTGTCCATTGATTATTGTTTCAATTACATTGAAGTTCTTTGGTGAGTCGATGATTATGAAATCGGCATTGTCACCCTTTTGAAGTAATCCGGCTTCGAGAGAAAAATGTCTGACAGGGTTCAAAGTCGCAGCTCTGATAACAGAAAAGAAGTCATAACCCAGCTCAAGCGCTCTTTTTATGAGAAGATTTATGTGTCCACTCAACAGATCGTCAGGATGTTTGTCGTCGCTGCAGAACATTACAAATTCAGGTGATTCCTTCAGAAGCGGAACAAGTGCTTCAAAATTCTTTGCTGCAGAACCTTCACGAATCATTATTTTCATTCCAGCAGAAATTTTTCTTCGCGCTTCTTCAAGTGTGAACGTTTCATGGTCTGTTGATATGCCAGCTTGCGCGTATTTTTTTATTGCCGCATCGTCCAGTCCGGGGGCATGTCCGTCGATTGGCTTATTATATTTTTTTGCAAGCTCAATCTTTTTCCAGACATTGGGGTCATCATACAAAACTCCTGGAAAATTCATCATTTCGCTGAGATATTTTATGTCTTTTCTTGAAAGAAGTTCGTCTGTTTCAACTTGTCCGAGAGTTTGCCCTGACGTTTCAAAAGTTGTGGCGGGCACGCACGATGGCGCTCCGAAAGCAAATTTGAATGGAGTGTTTCTTGCATTTTCCAGCATGAATTCAACTCCCTTCATTCCGAGAACGTTGGCTATTTCGTGCGGATCAGAAACAGCTGCTACAGTGCCATGAACTGATGCTGCGCGTGCAAATTCAGTCGGAACAACCATTGAGCTTTCGATGTGAACATGTGAGTCTACAAGCCCCGGAACAATGTAGAGCGGATAGATTTTTCCGGGTTCTCTTTTTATTTCAGCAATTTTCCCATTTCTGACGTATATGGTACCTGGATAGAATTCCTGATTTATTACATCAGCGATATTTCCTGAAATAGTCATTTCATACTGATTTCGGGCCCTTTCAGCGGCGAATAAACCGATAGAACTGATAACAGAAAAAAAAGCAACAGTGAATACAATATGTTGAATAATCATGTTTTATTCCTCAGTATCAATAATAAATATGGTAGTGCAAGCGTTTAACTGATAAGCAAAAGAAACTGATTTTTAACCACGGAATACACGGAATAACACGGATTTTTAAAGGGGAAAATAAAATCATTGCGCATAATCAGTCAACATACTCACACGACCATAAATTCAAATTGAATTGTATCATCAAAAATAGTATTTGCCAATTTACCCCCTATATTTTTTTTATTTGCTTGCCGATGAAGATTTCAGATAGAAAATATAAAGCAGTTTCGGAGGCAAATAACTATGGAAAATAATTCCAGATGGTTAGTGTTTCTCGTTTTAATGAGTTTATTGAGTCTTTTTCTCTTTCCATCGACCTCTTATGCCAATAATGGCTGGTTGAAATATTTCCGGAAAGATACGCTTCTAAACACATATACACGCGCTTATGCCATGTCAAATGATAAGCTTTACGTGGGAACCTATGGCGATGGTCTGGTCGTTTATGATGGAAACAATACCAAAGCTTATACCACAAAAAATACGAATTCGTCTGTCAACGTTTCTGATGGTCTTATTTCCGATCTGATAACCTGTTTGACAGTTGATACGCAAAACAATCGCATCTGGATTGGCACAAATGAAGGTATTTCTTCCTGCAATCTGAGCGGCGAAGAGTGGAACCGTTATACCGTTAAAAATGGTTTGCCAAACGAGGTAATAAGAGACATTGCTGTTGATGAAAAAGGTAATGTCTGGGCAGGAACTCCTTCAGGAGTTGCCCGCTATGACGGCACAGACTGGAAGATTTACAATTCCAGTTCAGGATTATTTGAAGACAGCATTCATTCAGTAACAGTGCGGAATGGCTGTGTCTGGGTCGCCACCGTTGGCGGAAGTGTTTCACGCTTTGATGGACAAAACTGGAAAGTTTTCATGCATTACTGAAAAATCTTTAAAACCTATCTCCAAATTTTTAATCCCCTCCAAAGCTTATGAAATCCTTTGAAGGGGATTTTTTATTTCTCTGGAAACCCATTGTACTCTCTACTAAAATTGCATATTTGTGAGACATTGTGAAATGTCAAACATAATACAATCATTCTCATTTCTAAGACTTACACCGAATTATTGAAAAGTCAGCTTATTTGCATTGTAATGGTATTACAATCAGAAATGCTTTTCTTTTCTCTTTTTCTCCGCGCCTCAGAGTCTCCTCGTGATACCACTCTTCTTGTCTTTTGTTGCCTTGTCTTTTCTTGTAATGTCTAATTCCAGTTTATCAGCTCTGAGAGAACCGTCTTCCTGTCTCTCTTGTAGGGCCTGATCTGACCGCTGAAGGTATCTCCCTTTTTGTATGTTTTGGTCGGCGGAGTGCGGAAAAACACGAAATAATCACTGTTGGTGCCACTTTCCTGAACAAGGAAACCTCTTCCGTAAGTATCAAGATAAGTAATCAGTCCAGAGACATTTTTTGTGCTTCCATCAAATTCACCTTTTATTGCTGCGTTTTTCCTGATGGCTGTATCACCAGAAATAAACAGATACCAGATAAGTGCAACTGCCATAATACCAGTGGCTGTGGCAAGTATGCAGAATTGCACAAATGATGCTGTATCAGAATTTTTTGATAGTTCCTCTGTTTTCTTTTTCCGTAAATCCTGGATGTTTTTCAATGAATAAGATGGCAGGGGCTTCTGACGACTGGCAACTTCTTCAGCATATTTTTTTTCAAGTATCTGAAAGTTTGATGCAGAGGCCGTATTAGGCGCTTTTACAGCAGTTACTGCGGGCAAAGGAACATTAGCATTAGCAATTGCAGAAGTAGAAATAGAAGAAACGTCAGGTTTCGCTTTTATGGAAGGGGTTTCAGATGGGATTTTTTCAGCAATTGCTTTCTGATTCTTTTCAAGAAATTCTTGAAGAATATCTGCTTTTTTGTCATCCGATTCTTTTTTTACGCGAAAAACCTGAAAAAGAATGTCCTCATCAAGGTTAGCTTTCAGCAAAGCCAGAATTTGTCGAAGATTGTCGGTATCAGTTTCGATTTTAAGCACGGTAAAAAGCAAATCTTTTACTGACAGAAAATCAAACTGAGCAGCACAGAAAATGGCCATCTGCCGCTGACGTGGTTGAATCGATGCTCCCAGCTTTTCGACAAGACTTATTGCCTGACGTTTGTCAAAAAGAGCAAAAGCCTGAATTGCTGCCAACCTGACTTCGTCAGATGAGTGTTTGATAAATTTCGGAAGATATGGGAAAATATAATCAGGATCAATCTTCCCAAAAGCTTCAATCACAGCTGCAAGAATCTCAGGTGAAGGTTCACCGATAAAAGGCTGCAGAATAGGTGAATCAACTTTCTGCCCACATCTTCCTATGGCGGTTATAAGTGCAAGCTTCTCTTCCTGTGATGGTTTTAACGTGTAAAAGTTTTTAAGGGAACTTCTGATAGTTTTCAAGTTGCCGGCATTGAGGCCTGAAAAGCATTTTAACCGCTGCTCAGGTGTCATTGTCTCAAACTTTTCTGTCGAAGCAACTGAAGAATCAGGTCTGACTACTTCCCGCTCAATAAAGCTTTTTATCTGTCCATCAGATTCTTTGTCGAGGTGTTTTTTTAATATCGGTACAGCTTCAGAATTTCCGCATTTTGCAAGTTCAGAAAGATTGTGCGCTGCTTTTTTTCTGGTAAGTGAGTCATTTGACGAAAGGGCTTCTCTTGATTGGTCAATAAGCTGTGAACTTTTCTTCTGCTTAATATGTCTATTAAGATCAGAAAGATAATCATCTGTTTTTTTATCAATGAGCCCAATCTGGTGAAGAGACTCCACAACTCCCTTCAGGATATCTTCTACAACTTTTTTTCTGGCTCCACCGCTTGACTCAAGCAGTTCAGCCAGTTTCGCCGGTTCATCAGGCAATGGGTTCGTGCGAAAAAGTAAGCCGGCTTTGTTTATTAATGTGTTGTCTTTTTCAAGGCTCAGAAATTTAAGCATGAGCGGCTCTATTTCCTCGAATGGAAAGAAAAATGCGTGAAAGAGGGCTGCCTGCTTTTCGCTTGCTTCTTCTGAAAATAGCATTGCTTCAAAATGACGGAGAGCTTCTTTGGGGTCCCAGCGATAGAGAAGGCGAACCGCTTTTGATCTGATGCCATGAATCGGATTCAGCAATAAAGGTACAATCAGTTCCTGAAGTTTTTCAAAGGATAACTTTTCAAGTGCCTCAACTGCCGAGCCAACAATTCTCGGATCACTGTGCTGACATAACTTGATAAGTTGTGGTACATCTTTCGCCGAACCAAATTTTTTGAAGAATCTTATGATAAATGGAAGCACTTCCGGTGAAAAATTTTCCCAACCGGCTTTCCTCAGGATATTTGTAACTTCTTCAGAGCATGATTTCTTTACTGATTCAAGAACAAGCGCAAGCCCGAGATTGTCTTTATCAGGGGACGCAAGAATATCCTGAATTTCCTGAATTATATCATTTTCATTAAAGCGATTTCCGCCAAATTTCTGCTCAATATGTGCCAGAATCTTCTGAAGATGAAACATCACGACTTCATCTGTTTCTGCAAGCAGAAGAGACTGGAAAGAATTCACCTGGTCAGAATTCCATTCCATCGTTTCTATTCTTGACAGAACAGAAAACCTGATAAAAGGGTCATCAGATTTTAAATCTTCGAGTAGAATTTCAATCGGATCCATTTATTTTGCATCAAACCTTTCAAATTCTTTTTTTAAGAGTGAGTACTCTTTTTTGAGGTCAAGTGCAATTCTTAAACTCTCTCGTGCAATTGCCATATCACCCTTTTCAGTGTTTATTATGGCCATATTTCTCAGAATATATCTTTGTATAGGTTGTTTCCTGCCCGAATAAAAAGTTTCACGGAAAATTTTCTCGGCTGTTCGTCTGTCACCATTCAGCCATGCGTTGAGTGCCTGAAGGTTTCTTGCAGCAATTTTCAGGTTGTTCACAGATTCCAGCGAAAACCCCGGAAGCAGTCTTTCAAATGAGCTTAAATGCAGAGATACAGAATTAAAATCTCCGCTCAGATAAGATTCCTGAGCCAGGACATAATAAGCTTTCAAAGCATCGTACTGCTTGGATTTAAGATTAATTCCGGAACTGGAAAGAGTTTCTGCAAAGCCTGCAGACTCGGCTATCTTTTTCTCAAGACGTTTGTACATGTCTGTTACATACTCTGCCTGAGCGCGTGAAAGAAGCGTGTCGCGATAAAATACAGGTCCCTTTTCAAACCTGGGACTTTTGATTCTTTCATCGTAAGCCAGCCAGGTGTCGCCTGTCAGAGGGTAAAATCCTTCTTCGGCGTAGAGAGAAAATACAACTTCATCACTTGACGAAAAGATCTCAGGCATTTTTTGAATACGTGAAAGCAGTTCGCTTTTCTGATCGGGGAATTGTTCAGCATATTGAGATAGATCTTTTACAGGTGTTTTTCCGGTTACACTGCAGAGAAGCGACCCTGCCGAAGCAATTGCCAGCGCTTCTGCTTCAAATGTAAATACATGCGTTGTCCCTGACGAAAGGTTTTTAAGGAAAAGTGACTCTGAATTGGCTTTCCAGCCGGGCGGCAGTTTTATTGATATCGTTATATCATTTATGGTACCTATCAGACAGGAAAGCCTGGCATTAACTGATACTTTTTCTCCGAGAACCGGAGCACCAGAAAGAGAAGCGCTGAAATTATACCATTCAGGAACAAGAAGTTGTGAGGCAAAAGCAGTAAATGGTGCAGAAAGAATAATCAAGACAGAAATAATACGGATTATTCTAATTAATTGCATAGGACTTCCCAGCTTCAAATATCTTTTGAATGCCGTCTACCTCTATTTTTTCGTGCTTGGTAATTTTGAAGGAATCTTTTTTCTGTATCAGCTTCATCAACTGTGGATATGTATCATCAACAACAATTGCTGGAATAATAAGAAGATCGAAAAATAGATTTTTTGAAGGAATCCTTTTTCCAATAATATTACTGAGAGATGCAGAAAGAGATGCATTATCGGTATTGATGCTGAAATGGACATCATATTTGGACATCAATGAAAGTAACTCAAGAAGAAAAGCCTGTTCAAAAACTCCAGGGCTGATTATGTATTCGGGGTAAGTCACCGAAAGTTTGCCTTTGTTAAAGGATACTACTGCCCTCAACGGCAGGTTCATGCCTTTCATCTGTATCTCTATTTCATTGCCGGTTTGAAAGAAGCTGTGAGAGTATTCTTTCAGATATTCGGCGATTTGGTCCAATACCAGCTTTCTTGATTGTAGATTCTTTGATATGCTGTCACTTTTCTTCTTCATGAATTTGTCTCCATTTAGATGAATACTATTACAGGATATCATATCGGAATTTTCCAGTAAAGAATTTTGGTATCGATACTTAGCTTTTATTATGAAAGACCAAGGATTTCTGAAGCAAGCTTGAGAAGGCGTTCTTCTGAAGCTTCAGTTTTTCCGTCACGCGAAACAGCTGCAACCAGGCGGTCGTAAAGTTTTGTGGGATTGAGATCGCAAATAGTTTCTGACAAAGCATTTCGGGAACTATTTGCTCTGATTTTTTCCATAATAGTATCAATCATTCTTTCTTCAAGTCCGAAAGTATTTTTCAGACGAATAATAACTTTCTTTTCGGAATTCGAGATTTTTCCATCTCTGATTATTTCTTCCAGAAAGATTTCCACAAATTCTGCCGGAGTAAGTTGTCCTTCAGGTCGGGACAGAGAAAATGAAAACTCAGCAGAAGGGTCTTTTAATGGTCCTGATAATTCCGGATAATCCTTGAAAAGATTCATTCTCAGCTCGCTGAATCGACTTTTGAAATGATCGGGCATATTACGTTCAATTGAGATAATTCGCTTTGCCGAAAAATTTATCAGAAAATTTTTCATGACAGCATTACTGGAATTGTTTATCAGAATGTGCGATAATCCTCTTAAGGATGCAAAGAATGCACCATTCAGACGAAACAGTTCCAATTTTCGCAAGAATTTCAACAGCTCGGGATCAGATAGAAGTCCTGATTCAGCGCGAATTTTATGAATATAGTCAATAATGGCCAGCTCATGTTTTTGTGATGAAGAAAGGAGGTGCTCCTGAACAGCTGTTATTTCAGAATATAGAGCTGAAAGTCTGAAATTTACAGAGGAAAGCATTCTGGATTTTTCATCGGTATCCAGAAGGAGCCTTCCCAGGTGAAGAAGAGAATTCAGGTGAAATGAATCTCGTTCCAGTGCACGTTCGAACATTGTTCTGGCAAGTTTGAGATTGCCGGTCCTTTTGTACATTATTCCGAGATTTGCGTACGGGTCAGGACTGGTCGGAGAAACATTTATTTCCATGTCATAAGATTTTTCTGCTTCTTCATAACGTTCCATGAATCTGAAGCACAAACCCCTGAGATTGTTGACCCTTGTAAGTTTTGGATTAACTTTTAAAGCTTCGCAGTATGACAGAATTGCATTTTCGAAATCACCGTTCAACGCGTGAGTAATGCCTTCACAGATTTTCCCTGAGATGTCGATCGGCTCATTCTTGATCATCATTCCATCCCACAAATAGTTTTCACCGATGTGTTCAGGAAAAAGGCAATAAAACTTTATCTCATTAAGTTTATTAAGTACATCACTGGCTATTGGCGCCTGCAATAACTGATTTCCAGTTGCGAAGGATGTAAAAATTCCGGAAAAATTCTTGTTCGAAGGCTCTTTCAATGTGAGAAAAGCGACATTGTCTGTCAACCATTCTTCCCATGCGGGAAAACCTGCCATCAGATCCATTCCCAGGAAGAGGCCTCCATCCTGATAAGAAAAATTTACTGTCTGCATATTTCCGTCTCAATCCTTTCACAGCCGATTTCCAGTAATACCAGCTCTTAAGATGTTGATCTAATTTCTTGCCTGTATAATTTTCCTCTTCATGTTAGCATAATAGAATTTGAGTGTCAAAGGTACCATTTATAGTAACTTTTTATCATTTATATGGATACCTCAGAGGATTTTTACTTACTCAGATAAGTGGTAATAATTAGATGCCGCATGATTGTAATGCTAAAAAGCAGAGCAGAACAGTGACGGCAAAACTGGTACAAAGGAAAACAAAAATGACCAACAACATCATTTTTATAATGGTTTTTTGCGTTATTGCACTTGCTGGAGTTGTTATTGCTGTTGGATGTAACACCGCTCAGCCAAGCCCGGTCCCGGGTCCTGCTGAAAAAGCCGGAGCAGCTCTGGATAGAGCGGTAGACAAGCTTGAAGACGCCACCAAAAGGGCTGCTAAAAAAACAGGAGAAACAATTGAAAAAATCGGGGAAGCAGTCGAAAAAACAGGTTCTGATATTAAGAACAAAGACAATACAACTTCTTCGAAGTGAACAGGAAATTGCATAACAGAATAAACGGGATGATTCAATGTGTAATGGAAATAGAATACACAGAAATTCATTGAAAAGCTCCGGACGAATCTCCTGATTTATTTAACGCACCCGAGCCTGCTGCACAATTGTATTTAATCATATATGCAAATTGTGCAACAAGCTCACCCGATCAAAAATTTTTGAAAAACAATGTTCTTTTTTGGAAGCAAAAAATACTCGTGAGAATGAAATAACCAGGAGGATTTTCTGATGAAAGGTGTTTCAGTAATATACACACTGCTATTCTTTTTCGGGATCTGTCATTGTAATGCTGAAGCTATTTTCGCTGGAGAAGATCTGGCAAAACAAGTCACAGACATGATAAAAAACCAGCTGAAAAAAACTCTTCTTGAGAAGTATATCAAATACGACAAAACAAGAAACATTGTCTCATTTTCCCCTGAACTCATGAAATTCGCAGCAGACAAGGCCATAAAAACCACTGGATCAGATCTTCAGGCATTAAATCTTAATCCGGAAGGAAATGCCCTTAATTTTTCACTCGCACTGAAAAATGGCACAAATCTTTCAACAAAAGTTGTACCAGAAGCATTAGAATTGAGCCCGCAAGGTATGTCTCTCCTTGGTAAGCTTCCAAATGGAATAGATGTTAAAGATGTTAACATTAAAAAGACACTTACAGGATTTTTCGATAACCTGTTTGGATCATCTCCGGCTTCTTCGCAATCAGCTCGTACAACTCCCACAAATGATTCTCCCGGAATAAATATAACTGATATCGTTAAGAACTTTTCCGTAAAAGGAGACACCTTTTGCCTGAGCCAACCTTTGAAATCAAGTGCACTTGGTCGAGCTCTGTCTAATGCAATGACGAAAAATTCTGATGTTAAATCAGCTTCAACAACTCAACGATTGCCTCTTGTAATGGAAAATGGCTGGCTTAATCTGAATCTTGGCGACATCAATTCCGAAAAGATTCTTATCCAGTTCGCCAGTGAAATTCTTGCCAGGCAGATTCAGGGCGAATAGACATTTGGTTAATTGTTTCCAAAAAAGAATTTGCAATAGAACGTATTTTAGTAGATAATTAAGTAGAAATAATAGAACTTAGTTTAATACATAAATCGCTTTCGCGCCATATTTGCGAATTTTTGGGCCTACAAAAAGCACTCTAGCATATTCTTGAATTGTGATAATATTCTGGTTATGAAATTTTTTAAAAAACTGTTATTGCAGATAGTCTTTCTTGTTCTTTTACTGTCTCCATTTCTCATTCTGAAATATTATGCTGTCGAACTGGAAACGATACAAAAAAAAGAGCTTTATTCCGATTGGGCAGAAAATGCCTCTCAATTTGCCTCGAAGTTCTCAAAAGTTACAAGATTTGAATTCTGGTGTGAGGAATATTCAAGGCTTATCAGGCAAAAAATTGCCAGATCACCCTCTAATTATTTTGAAGATCAGACAGACTTCGAAGAGCGCTTCACCGATATTCTCAACACTACAAGAATCAAACATATTCCTGCACCAAAAGTATGGGCTGGCTATCTTTCTCAGCAAAATTCAACACCCTTTTTATTAAAAACCAGAAGCTTTGAAAAAAAATACAACTATTTCTTCAGCGATCTGTTTTCTGAAATCGTTGAAAAATATTTCAATCAAGAGTCAAAATTAGACGATCCCTATTTTCTTAAAAAGTATCAGAATCTCCTTGGCAAGGGAATATCAGCTGAAGTTTTCAATTATGAAGAGGCTGGACAGGCATTTTACTGTCTTTATGAGAATTCTGCTTCAGTGGGGACGTGGAATTTTGTCTTTTCCGGAAAACGCCTTGTTGCTGTATATTTTCTTCTATTTCCGATTCCCAGGAATGTTGATAAAAACATTATTAATGCACTGTTTACAAACTGGAATATAATTTTTCCAACAGAGAAAAGCAAACCTGCAATATTAAAGTTTCCGACTGACAGAACTGATAAAAAAGCAGATTACCGGGTGCATCCGTCATTAAAGAGAACATCAATTATTCCATGGCTGAAGAAGTTGCCAGAAAGATTTATTATGAATTGCCCTCTGAAGCAGGAAAGAATTGGATCGTTGTCTTTTCCGGATTTTCAGAAAGTGTTTTCGGATTCGGATTTATGGTTGTATCAATTGCCCATGGATCCAGTATTTGGATCTCTGGGCATACTTGTACAGACTCCAGACAAGCCTGAGAAGTCATTGCTGAAAAACATTGCGGACATGTTTATTCCGCTGATCATACTGTTCTGGTTGCTGCATTTGTTGTTGTTTAGGACAACAGATTTCTCTCTCCATTTGGACATTGGATCTGTCCTGACAATAAGCTTCCTTGTGCTTGCACTAATTCCTTTTACCATAGTTGTGAGTGTCGGCGAAAAACTTTACAGAGCAAAAGCGTACAACCTGAAAAATCATTTACAGGGTGAACTGAAAAAAATAAATGAAAAGATTGAATCAAGTGTTACAGGAATTGATACACAGATATGGCACTATTTGCACAATCTGACAACTGGAAATGAAATTAATAATATTCTGAAGAAATGCAGTCAGTCTAAACCTGATGAATTGTTATTCAAGGAAAAGATTCAGAAGGATTTGCATAATTTCGGCGCTGATTTTGTTGGAATGATGTTTATTCCGATTAACGACTATGAAATTATTGAGATTAGTAAACATGTTAGAAAAGATATAGCATCCGTTTTGGTTGAAACATACAGAGGCATTTCAGAGTATATTTTCGAAAATGAAGTCTCAGGTTACAAAAGATCCGGAGTGATTGACATAAAAGGGAGCGTTTCACACATTTCGGATTCAATTGATTCTTTCAACTTAGGCAGTAACATCCTTTCAAGATATTTTAACCGTGTTTATAAAGATGGGAAATTATCATATATTGCCATTTTATTTTGGAAATATGGTGAAAATAAAAACACTTTTCTCAGTAAAACAGTTCAAAATCTTTTTCTTGAAACTGAAAATTCCATTTCAGATACTGAATTGTACAGTACAAATTTATCTGAATTGATTATTTCCGGAAAAGCTCTTGGAAAAATGGACCCATTTTTTTCGGTGTTCTTCAACAAGACAAATAATCTTGAAATAGTAACTCAGGCTGGAAGCAGAAAAGATATTGATATTCTGAAGAGTCAGATAAAACCCTGGGGAATTCCTATTGAATCAAATAATCAACTGCGGGTTACGTATTTCAGTGAAAAAATGCCGGGATATTTGATTGTATCTGGAATTTCTCTCGATCTTCTGCACAAACATCTGCTGTCTGAAAGGAAAAAAAGCCTGGGTGGACTGATTATGCTGATATTAATTACCTTGGCAACTTTGAAAGTAATATCCAATGAAATGTCTCTGCCTATTCAAAAAATGATAAACAGCCTGAAAAAAGTCGCAGATAACAATCTGGACTCATTTCTAAACGAATCTCAGGGAGACGAATTAGGTGAAGCATCGATAATTCTAAACCAGATGATATGTTGGCTGAAAGAAAAACGCACTATGAGCCGTTTTGTATCAAATCAGGTTTTGAAAGTTGTTTCCGGGTTAAATTCAAATCTTGAATGTGAACCAACCGAAAATGACGCTGTCCTGCTTGTTTCTGATATTCGCAGCTTCACATCCATTTCAGAAAAGCATCATCCAAGAGATGTGTTTATTCTTTTGAACACTCACTTTCAGGCAATGACTGAAATAATAAATAAACATGGCGGAGATATTGAACGATATGTTGGAGATGCAATACAGGCAATTTTTCCGGTAAAAAGCGACAATAACGCCCAGATTCAGGCTGTAAATGCCGCTTTTGAAATGATGGACAATCTTAAAAGAATTAATGCGAAAAGAAATAAATGCGGATTATTTGAATACAAAATTGGAATTGGAATTGAATCTGGAAGAGTTATTACAGGTATAACAGGTGATAAAAATGTAAAACTTGACATGACGGTGCTTGGTGAAAAAATGCAAAGTGCCGTTGAACTCGAGAATCTTTCTAAATATGCCACTGAAACTAATATTATCTGTTCTGATGAAATAAAAAAAACAATTTCCAGCAATTTTTCCTTTCTACCCTTGTACACTTCTGATCACAAATTGGCATGGGAATTATCGAACAGAGACATTCCATCTTTTCAAGTGGACGAAAAGATAGAAGATGAAAAACTGGTATTTCAACAGACAAATGTAATAAGTTCATTAGAGAAAAGTGACTTTTATGAAAATCGTTTTTCCAACGGAAAGGCATTGTACTATTTTCTATGCTTCATCGTATGGACGATACCAGTATTTCTGATTTTTTCTTATCTGAATTCAATAAAGAATTTTGAGCAGATTAGACTTGTTTCCACATCAACGCAATTACTTGAGGATGTTTCAAAAAAAGTTGAAAAATCAATTAATCCAGAGACTCAGATCTCTGTTTTCCTGCATGAAAATCTGAAAGATCTTGCTTTGAAATTAAATGAGTGTGATGAAAGCAATAGAAAACGCGAACTTGAAAATTTCATGAGTAGTTTGTGCAAAAATTTTCCAAACTCCGGATGGTACTATTTGGAAAGTAATAATAAGCTGGAAGATTTAGACCGGTTGGAAAAAAACTCAATTGAAAATATCTCCGTTGCATCTGGGGGAGTCAATGTAAAAGCAAGTAAAAGCCGCATGCAAAAAATATTTTTTGCTTTTCAATCAGCTTTTAGAAATAGAATTACTTCCATGATTAAAGAGAGCGATATGTATTCTGAAGCAAAAATGCTTTTTTCCAATGATGATTTCAAACCACTGATTCAATCATCAATAGGCAATCTGCAACCGATTATTTTTGAGAATCGCCCTCAATTATTTACCTGGATTCCTCTTGATATATCAATGTTTTCAAAAAATGCTGCTACGAAAAATACTTCGGAAGCTGAAAATCTTTGGAACCTTCTTAGGACAAACCAGCATTTGAAATCAGCTCTCTTTTTCTTTGCAGATCCAAAAGATATAAATCCTGAAACAGGGAAAAAAATTCTGATCAAAAACCTTGAAAGAATTTCTATTCATTCGGCTTTGATTGGAATAAACAGCAGAAGTGAATTAACAAAACTCTTCGCGTCCAGTGATTTCCTGACCAATGAAGAGTATAAAGAATTATTAAATTCTGTTATTCAAAAGGGAAACTCCAGCGGAAAAAAAGGTGACTTGATTTTTGTTGCCCGGGAAATTCCTTCTGAAAATGGTTGTCTTCTTGTTCTTGTACAAAAAATAAAACAATATGGGAATATATTATTCTTCTCTCAATTATTATTGGTTATCTTTGGAATACTGTGGCTATCTTCAGGTTTCTGGATCTTCATACAGCGCGGATTATTCAGAAAACTTACCTTTTTTCCATTAAAAGCAAAATTATCGTTTTCCTGTATTTCAGTATTATTATTAATGCTGATTTTCTGCTGGCTTACAATTGAAAATAATTTTTATGAACAGAAGGCACTTTCGAAATTGTTTATTCAGAAAAATCAGCTGATTGATTTCAAACAAATTGAGCTCGAAAGCAAGCTTTATCTTGGCTGGTATTGCGGAATTATCAATAAAAAGCTTGACGACAGTAACTTTCTGAGCTTTATTTCAAGCATTGATAATACTGATTCCCCTACTGCAAACACAAAAGCAACATCTTTAATTACAGATTTATATTCTTCGCTTCTGAACATTGGGGTTAATTCCAGATATCCAATAGTATGCGGAGCAGAAAATCTTGTAATAAATCTTGTAGATGGATTCACTTTATCTGAAAAAAGATTCTGGAGAAAATGTCTTATTCTTTCCTTTCTTGAAACTATTGACAAAATCGTTTCTGTATCAGCTCTTTGCATTGAAAACAAAAGACTCTCCAAAGATCAGTTGCATAAGCGTAAACTCAAATCAGGAAAGATTAGATCAAATGATTTTGAGAACTATATATTAGAGGAATTCAATAAATTGTTCTGCCTGGTTCTTCTGCCAAAAGACGTCTCAAGGATTCTTTATTCTTTGACAGACATAATTGAAATGACGATGCTTGGTGATAAAACATTATACTTCTACCATAGATATATACAGAGTAATACTATTGCACAAATTGTTTTAATTGCTGAAATTGGAATTGATGAGATATATAGAACTCTCTTTACGTCACGGTATAATGCAAAAAGAATGCCTGCGCATATATTATTTAAAGACAAACTTTTGTTTCAACCCGAATATCCTTTTTGTATTTATCTTCCTGATTTGAAAGGGAATCAAATATCTTATCGTGTTGAGGGATTGGCAAGTTTTTCAGATTATTTTATGTTGAAAATAACGGCTTTGAGCGATACTTCTTTTTCTTTATTTGAAGGAAAGGAAAACAATGAAAGCTTTAAATCAATTCAAAACAGCTCGATAATAAAGAATTTAGTTTTTTATCAGAATATTCCTGTTGCAGAATTCTTTTCAGATATTAATTCTGAATTATTTATCTCAAGAGTGTTTCTTGTTTCTATTTTCCTGCTTTTTTCAATAATTATAATACCTTTTTCAAAGAACTTTCTTGAGCCAATTTCTTTTCTAATTAATTCAGCGAGGGAAGTCATGCATGAAAATTACACTAACATGCTGCCAGCTTTTAAACAGAGTGAATTTCAAAATCTTTCAAAAGCTTTTAATACCATGCTTACAGGTGTTAATGAGCGAATCCGCCTTCAAAAATTCGTATCAGAGTCTGTCCGGAAAGTCGCCGGAAACGAAGTTCTTGAAAAAAACGCACGTGAAGGTGAAAATCTTGAGGTTACGGTATTGTTTTCAGGTTTGTCTGGTTTCAAAAACAGACTTTCCACTGTTCCACCAGGTGAGTTAATTATTTTGCTGAACAGGTACCTGGAAAGTATGTCCAGTATTATAAGAAATAACAATGGGGAAATTGATAAATTTATCGGCGATAAGATTCTTGCAGTATTTCATCATTCAAAATTTACATCTGGCTCTGATGCTTCACTTGCAGCTGTAAAAAGCGCAGTTGAAATGATCCGGAAAATAAAAGAAACCGAGATTGGAATGTCAGATTTCATCGGAATAGGAATTGTTACAGGTCCTGTTATTGCCGGAATCATTGGAAATTCACTTCAGAGGAGCGAATACACTGTCCTGGGAGATACAGTTAATCTGGCTTCAAGACTCTGCGATCTTGCATGCAAAACTTCTGGCAAAACAGGCGGTTATATTATTCTTGAAGCCGAAACACGTAAAATGCTTGTGAATTCTTCATTATTTGATGCATCGGAGAAACTCGAAAAACTTGACCTTCCTCCCATAAAAGGCAAAACCAAATCAGTGTCAGCATATTCACTGAACATTTAATGCATAATGCAAAGCAATGTTTATGTGTTTCTCCGCAATATTTAAAATCTGCTTGCAAAAACACATTCTGCTCTGTATTTTTATTGAGGACAGAACAAAACTAAGAACGAACAGTATCAATAAAGGACAACATTTATGGAAATCAAAAAACTTGGAAATACTGGAATATCTGTTTCACGTCTTGCCATAGGCACCCTTACCATGAGCCCATTTCAACGTGGTTTGTCAACTGAAGCCGGTGCAGAAGTTATTCTCGCTGCATTGGATAAAAACGTGAACTTTATTGATACCGCACAGATGTATGGCTCATATAATCAGGTTAGCATGGCCTTATCACAGTGGAAAGGTGAAAAGCCCGTCGTTTCAACAAAATCAATTGCCGGAACAGCTCAACTAATGGAGAGCGCAATTGAAGAATTCAGGAAAGTCATGAATATTGATATCATAGATATTTTTCTTATGCATGCAGTAAAAGATGAAAATGCTTTTATTCAGAGAAAACCTGCATTTGATGTTTTACTTGCGGCAAAGGCAAAAGGTGTTATCAGAGCGGTTGGAGCAAGCACGCATTCGGTGAAAACTACTGCGTATCTGTCTTCAATAAGTGAGTTAGATATCATTCATCCGATAATCAACATGGCTGGAATCGGAAACATTGATGGAACTCGCGATGAAATGCTGAGTAATATTGCCAGGGCAGTGAAATCAGGTAAAGGTATTTATGCAATGAAGCCCATGGGCGGTGGTCATCTTCGACACGAGGCTTCTGAAGCCCTGAAATGGATCTCTTCAATTTCGAATATTCATTCAGTATGCGTTGGAATGACCTCTAAAAGTGAAGTTGAGATGAACTGTTCAATATTTAACGGTTTGGATGTCACAGTTGAATTTGAAAAGAAAATTGCTGCACAGGAAAGAAAACTTTTTGTTAACGAAGCTTTGTGTGTGGCTTGCGGTAAATGTGTTGAACTCTGCCAGCAGAATGCGCTGAAGATTATTGACAAAAAGTTGCAAATAAATGAATCAAATTGTATCCTTTGCGGATATTGTGCAAAAGATTGTCCAACTTTTGCAATAAGGGTTATTTAAAAGTATAGGAATGAGGGTTCTATCCCGCTGATTGTTGAGTATATACGATTAGAACTTTGGATAATAATGAAATGGGTGGATAATAATGGCTGAGCAGGAAAAAGTTAAATCAGATTCAAGAGGGAAAAAGCAGGATAATGGAAAAATATTATTGATTGCTCCTTTATCTGGTGTTCTGATGCCGATAGAGCAGATTCCAGATCCGGTTTTCGCGCAAAAAATGGTTGGTGATGGAATTTCGATTGACCCGGTCAGTGTCGAGCTTCTTGCACCATGCGAAGGAAAAATCACACAGGTGCATTCCGCAAAACATGCACTTACAATTGAAACTGACAGCGGAATTGAAGTGATGATGCACATTGGCCTTGACACGGTAAAACTTAAAGGCCGTGGTTTCAGCAATAATAAAAAAACTGGAGAACAGGTCAGATGCGGCGAATCGCTGATGACTTTTGACGCAGAATATCTTGCAACAAATGCAAAGAGTCTGCTTACACAAATTGTTATTACAAATTCTGAGCGGATAGGAAGCATAAAGTATTTCAGCGGGTTTGTTAACAGCGGAAAAGACCCAGTTATTGAATTGACGCTTGCTGGCAGTAAAAAACAGGCTGATTCTGAGACTGCAATTCAGAAAGAATTGTCGTCTCAGGCTGTTGTTTCTGAAGCAATTGTAATTCCCAATCCTTCAGGACTGCACGCAAGACCAGCAGCAGCATTAGTCTGCATTGCAAAAAGATATAAGTCAGAAATCAGATTGAGGCGTGAAAACTCTGTTGCAAACGCCAAAAGCGTTGTCTCAATTCTGGCACTTGATGTAAAAAATGGAGATAAGGTTTTTATTGAATCTGAGGGTCCAGATGCACGTGAAGCAAATTCCGTGATTGCCCCGGCACTTTCTGCCGGACTTGGAGAAGAAATCGCTCATGAACCCCTTGAGTCAGCAAAAAGGACTGACCTTAAACCTGAAGTTATAAGCAAAGAGCTTTCTGATGAAAGCATTTTTTCGGGTGTCAGCGCATCTGGCGGTTTGGCTATTGGAGTAGCTCACCAGTTGAAAAAATGTAATATTGAAGTCCAGGAAAACGGTGATGGAGCCTATTCCGAAAGAACGCGCCTTTTTGATGCCCTCGAAAACGGTAAGGCACAGATAAAAGCTTTGCATGATAATCTTATGGCCACTGCAGATCCCGGAAAAGCAGCAATTTTTGCTGCGCATATTGAACTCCTTGAAGACCCGGATCTGATTGAAATAGCTGAAAGTCTCATTGAAAAAGGTAAAAGCGCAGCCTACTCCTGGAAAAATGCTTTTTCATCACAGGCATCACGGCTTGCTGAAATGTCCAATGAACTTCTTGCTGCCAGAGCTAATGATTTAAAGGATGTTGGAAACAGAGTCCTCGCGATAATTACAGGAAAGTGTGAAAAAATGCCTGATTTTCCCGATAACTGCATTTTGATTGCAGAAGACCTGACGCCCTCTGACACAGCATCTCTTGATCGGAAGAAAGTACTTGGTTTCTGCACGGTTGCAGGAGGTGCAACTTCACATGTTGCTATTCTTGCACGTTCTCTGGGAATTCCAGCCATCGCTGCAATCGAAGCGCGTGCTCTTGAAATTCCCAATAATACAATGGTCATTCTCGATGGCGGAAAAGGTTTTTTAAAGATCAATCCAGAGAAGAATGAAATTGAATTAATTAAAAGCCGGCAGTTGAAGCAGAACGAGATAAGACAGAAAGACCTTCGCAGCTCAACAGAAAAAGCCATAACAAAAGATGGAGCCCATATAGAGATCTTCGCCAACATAGGCGGAACCTCAGATGCAGATGAACTGGTTAAAACCGGCGGTGATGGTGTTGGATTGCTTCGTTCAGAATTTTTATTCCTGAACCGCTCAAATCCACCATCAGAAGACGAGCAAACTGATATTTATTCGAGTATTGCAGGAAAATTAGGTTCTGATAGACCTCTTATCATAAGAACGCTTGATGTCGGCGGTGACAAGCCTTTGTCTTATCTTCCGATTCCCCGGGAAGAGAATCCTTTCCTTGGTGAACGCGGTATAAGAGTTGGCATTAATCGTCCGGAAATTTTGCGAACGCAGATAAGAGCGATTCTCAGAGCGTCATCCAGGGGAAAAATACTCGTTATGTTTCCGATGATTTCGATGCTTTCTGAATGGCGCTTTGCAGATGGCATGCTTAAGGAAGAGGCAAAATCGCTTGGCATTGCTCCAGTTCCAACAGGAATTATGGTTGAAGTTCCGGCAGCAGCAGTTCTTTCAGACATATTTGCCCGCGAAGCCGCATTCTTTTCAATTGGTACAAACGATTTAACGCAGTACACTCTCGCAATGGACAGAGGACATCCGATGCTGGCTTCTAAAGTAGATGCGCTGAACCCCGCGGTCCTCAGACTTATCGCTCAGACTGTTGATTCTGCAAGAAAATACGGAAGAAAAGTCGGTGTTTGCGGCGGAGTTGCAGGCGATCCTTCAGCAGTCGCGATATTGTTAGGCCTCGGAGTAGATGAATTAAGCGTAAGTATTCCAGTGATTCCTTCGGTAAAAGCACTTGTGAGAAAGCTCGACCTTCAATCATGCAGAGCACTTGCACAGAAAGCTCTTACCCTTGATTGTGCTGCTGATGTAAGAAAGCTTGTGGCGACTTCATCAGAAGAAAATTTGGAGAACTGAATTATGGAAATAAGTTTCAAAGGCGTTTTTGCACTGCTTCAGAAAATCGGAAAATCTCTGATGTTGCCAGTTTCAGTTCTTCCGGTTGCCGGATTGCTTCTGGGAATAGGTTCATCAGATTTTTCAATAATTCCGGCGACTGTGTCGGGAATTATGGCTCAGGCTGGTGGCGCAATATTCGGAAACCTGCCTCTGATTTTTGCGATAGGTGTAAGTCTTGGTTTAACTGGAAATGACGGAGTTGCAGCTTTGGCCGGAGTAGTCGGTTATGCCGTAATGCTTGCGACTATGGGAGTCATGGCCAAGTTTATGGGTCACACCCCAACGGCAGTAATGGGGATTCAGGCAATTGATACAGGAGTCTTTGGTGGAATTATCATCGGGGCTGTTGCCGCGTGGCTTTTCAACCGGTTTTATCGTGTGAAACTGCCTGATTATCTCGGCTTTTTTGCCGGGAAACGCCTGGTACCAATTCTTACTGCTTTTTGTGCAATGGCTTTAGGATGTGTTCTCAGCTTCATCTGGCCGCCGATTGGCATTAAAATCAAAGATTTTTCACACTGGGCATCATCTGGAAACCCGGTAATGGCGTTTGGTCTATACGGGCTTGTCGAGAGGTCACTTTTGCCATTTGGACTTCATCATATCTGGAATGTTCCGTTTTTCTTTGAAGTTGGTGAATTTGTTAATCCGGCTACTGGTGAACTTCTGAGAGGCGAAATTCATCGATTTACCGGTGGTGACCCGACAGCTGGAAATCTTGCCGGTGGATATCTTTTCAAAATGTGGGGACTTCCGGCTGCGGCAATTGCAATGTGGTTCTGCGCTAAACCAGAAAACCGGGCTAAAACAGGCGGCATAATGTTTTCCGCGGCACTTACCTCTTTTCTTACAGGAATTACTGAGCCGATTGAATTCGCATTTATTTTTATTGCTCCGATGTTGTATGGAGTTCATGCATTGTTCTGTTCGGCTGCTTTTGCGTTGTGCGTAATATTGGGAATAAAGCATGGAACTACATTTTCACATGGACTGATTGATTTTGTTGTACTCTACTCAAAAAGTTCACATGCATGGATGTTGTTAATAGTTGGTCCGATATATGCAGCAATCTATTTCTTTGCATTCAAGTATTTTATTCTCAAATACGATTTGAAAACCCCTGGACGCGAAGACGCTGAAGCAGATTCTGACGTTCGAGATCAGGCTATGAATGAATTTTCCAGACAACTTGCTCTGGCATTCGGCGGAAAGAGTAATATAAAAAATCTTGATGCCTGTATTACACGGCTAAGAGTAGAATTGAATGATGTTACAAAAGTAGATGTACAACGTTTGAAAACGATGGGAGCAAGCGGTGTTGTAGTTGTCGGAACTGGCATTCAGGCAATTTTTGGTACAAAGTCTGAAAATCTTAAAACCGACCTTGATGAATTTCTGCAGACTGCCGGTGCTGAGGCTGAACTTCCACCGACTGCGCTGTCAGAGAAAACAAAAGTTGAGCCGACATCAAATATTTATAAACCCGAGCCGGATGAAAATGCTTCCAAAAAAGCCAGAGAAATTATTGCAGCTTTGGGCGGACCAGAAAACATTTCTTATATTGAATCCTGTGCGGAAACCAGAATACGCGTGGTTCTTAAATTCCCTGAAAAATGCGATGAGTCTCGTCTTAATACTGCAGGTGTCTCTGCCGTAATGAAATTCAACAAAGGACTCATGCATCTCATCGTAGGTCTCAACGCCGAAGAATACGCCGCCCAGATAAAATATCTGAAAGCCTGACGCTTTATCCCGAATCTTTACAATTCAAACTGCTTTTCTTTTGCTTTTCAATAAATTGTGATTTATACAAAAAAACGATTCGCCCTCATTTGTTTTTGTTTTTGTTTTTTGTAGTAGAGACAAGGCAATGCCTTGTCTCTACGGTGGATATGGAATGGTGATACGGAATGGCAATGCAACAAATAAATACAAAAACAAATGTGCATTAATAAAGATTCCGCCGTTATATTATCCTGTTTTTCGATAATAATAATTCAATCAATATGATTGGCAATGACAATAAATGCACCTAAACAAACAAATGAAAAATGATTCTGAATTTCCTCAATTTCTGATAATTGCATTTTGTAATGTATGAAACAGAAAGAAAATAAACCCTATTCGTGGATCTCCGAAAGATTAGATCAAGTAGAAAATGCGAGATTTCTCCCTTCGGTTGAAATGACAGCAAAATACGGTAATGAACCCTGAAAAACAATGAATCTGAAGTCATTACAAGGCAGTTTGAATTCATTTTATGATTTTCGGAAACATGCATAACTAAGAAGGAAATTACTTTACAATCAAGTTAATCCTCATTAATCTTGAAAATCTGCACAATATGCGAAATATGCGGAAAAAATATTGTCTTGTCTTTCCCTTTATCACTTGTATAGCTTTATTTGAAAAGTTTTGCGAATCTCATTCCAAGTGGAAAGAATAAACTTCTTACAAGGACTTTCCAGGACAATTTTGAATCTCCCCATGCTCTTTCTTCGAATATTATCGGATATTCTGCAATTTTCCGTTTTCGTCTGATAAGATCGAATAATACTTCAGTCACAATTGTCGGACCAGTTGATTTATATTTTGTAAAATCAATTCCGGAAAGAGATTTCTGTGTAAAGGTTCTGAACCCGGAAGTACAATCTTTTACTTTTGTTTTAAGAACAAATCCGAGATACTTGTTTGCTGCAGCAGAAATAAGTTGTCTGCTCCATGGACGGCCCGTTTCACCGCCGCCTTCAGCAAATCTTGATCCGATAAGAACGTCAGCTTCTCCGATATGTTGTACAAAATCATCGATATATTTCGGCTGATGTGAAAAATCTGCATCCATTTCGACCAGAAGATCAAACTCAGGATGTGCCTGAAACCATGAGAAACCGTCCCTGCCGGCAAGACCGCGTCCGCGTGGAGGCAATCTCGATATGAAGTGAATTCTTGAGTCTGCAGCGGCTTTTTCTTGTACTATCTGACCTGTTCCGTCGGGAGATTGGTCATCAATGACAAGTACATGCGGGCTGCACTTGAGAGCTAGAATTTCATCTATTATTCTGCCGATGTTTCCGGCTTCATTATATGTTGGCAGAAACGCTGCTACTTTCATATTCATTCCTCGCTGATTAGCTGTTTTTATCTGTATGAAATATTGTCCATACCTGTTGACCATGTTAAATTTATAGTAGCGATTTTTTTCATTATGTCATGGCACACTTGTTAGGCAAAATCTTTAATAAGGGGACAAATTTGCGTATTAAGTTGGGTTAGGCTGTCATCTCGAACGAATGTGAGAGATCTCATAAATGCAAGATTTCTCCCTTCAGTCGAAATGACATTGTTTAATGACCCCTTTATTAAGATTTGCTGTACATTAGATGTGGTTTCAATCATAAACGCTTTTCTCCGCGCCTCTGCGTGAGAACCATTTTTCATTTTCAGCAGCCTCTCTGGATTGCATGAAAGACTTCATTTACTGATATTGAACTCATGCACTCTTCTTTTGTTGGACAAACTCTTTTATAGCATGGAGCGCAGGGCAATTTTTTTACAAGTGCTTCACCTTTTCCATAGAATTCAATTTCCCGTTCAGTTGTAGAACCAAAAAAAGTGACCTGCCAGACTCCCAGGGCTATTCCTATGTGCATGGCAAGTGTGTCGCCCGCAACCATTACGCGCAACTTCGATACTATTCCCATAAATTCGCGGAGAGAAAACTCACATCCCGGAAACAGTCCTGCTGCTTTTCCACTGGTTTTAAGACTCTGGTACAAATCTTTTTCGCGGGAACCACCGAGGAAGACTGGTATGTATCCGGCGTCTTTGAGCATATTTGACAATGTTATGAAGTTTTCCAGAGGCCATTTTTTCCCGGCAAATGCTTCTCCGGAACCGACATTTAAACCAATGTATCTGTGAGTACCACACTCAGGAAGAACATTATCGGCCCATTTTCTTTCACTATCGCTAAGATTCAACACATATTTGTTAGGTTCCCATGGAAGGTTGCATGCATCTGCAATTAATTCAGGATAAGTTTTTTTATTAACAACGAACTTTTCATGATCATCAATTCCAAGTCTGTAAAGATAATCTGTCGCAGGCGAAAGGGGAACGAGAATGCCAAGCTGATTGCGGCCAAAACCATATTTATAAGAAGCTTTTACTTTTGAAGCAAGTGTGGTAGGACCTTCTTCCTTATCGAGAGAAATTACTGTGTGCCAGTTGATTGATTCAGCCCAGAGAACCGAATCAAGGCCCCACGGAATAGATTTGTAAAGGGAAGCACCTTCGAGAAGAGGCAAAGCGCCCGGTTGAGTTATCCAGACAATGCTTGATTCGGTTGCTGTCTTCTGTATTGCAGGTAGCAGAGTTGTTGTTCTCAGGACATCTCCAAGAGCACCGAGTTTGATTATGAGAATCATTTTCCCGATTGGGGAAAAGTTCGCACAAGGTTCGTTTCTCAGAGCTTTACAGAGTTTGCCTTCTGAGTATCTGCAAGGTTTGTCACCGCGAAAATTTTTGCATTCAGTGTATTTCATAATCCCCTCGTTTCTCATCACTAATAAAGATCAACGCTTATTATTGCTCTCGAAATAGTATAAATCGTGTATTCTAAGTGATTTTTCAATTTCTCTTAAGTAACTATAAGCCGCTTCTACTTTTTCTTTCAAGTCTTCATTGAGTAGACACGTAAAATCCGTCAAAGAAAATTCGACTCTCCAGCAAATTCGCTGAATTTATTTAACTGCTAAATATTCGGGGCAAGTGTTTGGTATAGAGAAATCTGCTAACCCTTCGAAAATCTTATTTCCACATTACCGATCGACTATTTTCATACAGTGTCGAAAATTCAGAGAAATTATATCATAGCTGCTTGATAAATCAAAGAAATTTGAGTAGAATGGCGAAGTTAGAAATATATTGAATTGATGCAGAAAATGTTTAAATACAAGAACATAAAGTGCGCAACGCGGGGGAGTGAGGTGTTCGAAATTGATTCCGGAATCTGTTAGAGAAGAAATTTCCCTGTATTTTGCAGAGAACGAAAAAGTTATTGCCGCTATTTCTTCTGAATCAGGCCCAATCGGCAAGCTTGGTGAGCTCTGGATGGTTCTGACCGATCTGAATCTGTTTTTTTTTACACGCGAATACGGTAAAGATCCTGTAATAGCTATGCTGCCAAAGGCAGATGTCAGAGTGGTAACCTATTCACAGAATCAATCAGGAGTTACACTGCTATTCCATTATAAAACTCATCCGGTCAGTCCGGTTCGCATTCCTTTTACAAAAAATCAGATTACTGCATTGAACCACTTCTGTGAAGAGCTTGCAAAAACAGTTCCTTTCGAACTTGGTACACCGGAGAATAAAGACAGGGGAAACGGGTCCTCAGATAATGATACTGTGAACCTTCCGCGCATTTTGAAATCAGGCGATTTTTCTTCTGAGCACAGCCCAAGTGAAATAAAGACCAGCGTTTCGTCAAGAGAAAAAGAAAAGGCGAAACAAATTCCTGAAGCTCGCATATCAGTTGAAATGACGAAAAAGAAATCACCATTCCCGTCAGAACAAACTTCAGGAAGGAAAACTGCGGAAACAGAAAAAAAGCAAAATATTGGAACCACAGAAAACACGGAATACACGGGGAAATTGAAAAACACGGAAAAACCGGATTCTGCATCGGAAAGTTTTAAAAATTCTCCGGAGCCCCGAAGGGGAAAATTAACCGGAAGGGGTTCAAATCAGTTTAAAACGTCAGTTTCAACTGAAGCAGCTTCACCACAAACTTTTGTACAAGAAAAAATAACGCCGTCGATTCCTCAGCCAACGCCACCTTCAGTCACTGTTAATCACAAAGAATCAATCGAATTGAATTCTTCGAAATTTTCAGGAAAAGTGATAAATGATAAACCCGCTGATTTTGCTGGTGAAAGCTTAATTTCAAGTAAAAACAATTCAGAAGCAGAAAACCCAGATAAAGAAAACTTAAATATAGAAATTTCTGATGAAACACCAATTTCAGAATTCCCGGAAAAGTTAAACCCTGGATACAACTTTGTGACAGTATTCTTTTCCATTGCAGCGGGATTTTTCTGGTACCACTTCTTTTCAGAAAAAAATACGGGAAAATAAATTGAACGTAAAGTTCTCAGCCCTCATCCCAATTGTTTCCGATATGATTGCAATGATCATTTCAGGCATTACGGTTTACAATATACGTGTTTCTTCTCTTTTTGTTGTCGATCCATACATCGAGAACCCCCACCAGTATACCATTCTCCTGATAACCGCACTTGTACTCTGGTGCATTCTTCTTTCTATTGGCGGAGCATTACGACCAAAATTACTTATTTTCCGAATTGATGAACTGCTTATGCATTTCAAGACTTCAATAGGCCTTATGGCGCTTCTGATGTGTGCCAGTTTTCTCTACAAGGAATATGATTTTTCGAGACTTATTCTATTTCTCAGCTGGCTTTTGTTCGTCTTTACAGGCAGTATCGGCAGGCAGATCAGTTATCGTTTACGTGAAAGGCTTCATGAAAAGGGAATAGATCGTACAAAAGCTCTTCTTGTAGGTACCGGTGAAAGAAAAGAATTACTGGCAAAGCGGCTTAGAGAAAATTCTGCACTTGGAATTGATGTGTTCGAGCCTTCTCCAGATGTTGAAATTGCTGATTATCTTGCCAGAAACAAATTTGAAGATCTTTTCTATTTCGGAGATTCGGTAACTTATGACCAGATATGGCACTATCGGGAAATTTCGGGAAATCCCTCAATTAAGATTCATCTTGTACCAAGTTTCGGCAATATTTATCTCAGAAATCTCAGCGGTGGTTTTTTCGATGGAATGGTAATGATTGATATTGATTCTCCACTGTCAAGGCGCCCAACTGTGTTTATTAAACGCTGCTTCGACATAATTGTTTCATTTTCTTTTCTGCTTCTTTTCTTTCCTCTTATGGCTATTATTGCGCTCTTGATACATACTGATTCCGCAGGACCAATTTTCTTTCGTCAGAAGCGTGTCGGAATTGATGGCAGCTTGTTTACCATTATTAAATTCCGAACAATGTATACCGAAGCCGCTGCTTACGCACTTACGCCGACAGATCGCTCTGATCCGAGAATAACCCGCGTTGGAAAAATTCTTCGCTCAACCGGTCTGGACGAACTTCCGCAACTCTGGAACGTTCTGACGGGAGCCATGAGTCTTGTGGGACCAAGACCTGAAATGCCCTTTATTGTAGATTCCTACAAAGAACTTGAAAAAAGACGCCTCAAAGTAAAACCAGGAATTACCGGCCTGTGGCAGGTATACGCCCGCACTTCCCTTCTTCCAATTCACAGCCACATCGAATATGATTTATATTACATCGAAAATCTTTCTATTTCACTTGATCTTATGATTCTATTGGACACTATCCCAACTCTGGTACTCAGAACCGGAATATAATACTACTGCCTTTTTCATATGGCGAAATCACGATTCCAACCAACTCTCCAACTTGCTACGCGGCTTTTGTGTCCAAATTTTTCCTTTTGGGCGGAAGACCGAATTTAAGGCCGCTTTCTTTCAATTGAAAAATTTTGTAACACAATAGAAAAATCATTCGTATGTATAAGAAAATCTGACTTTTTTTTATTCCATTAAGAATGGAGAAATTTATGAAATGCGGATTTTCTGACAAAAAGGACTTTTTCGTTAAACAGAAAGAACTGTTGGTTGGACTGAATAAAATTTTGCGCGAGGGTGAATATATATCTCATCTGGGATCATTGTTTTTTGGAGGATATATTGATTATGCTCCAAAACGCATTTCCGTGTTGAGTACGAGAAGACGCAGGAAGAGAATTATTGCAGGTTATGATGTGGTATTTCAAAGCAGCAATACTTGCAATAAAGCTGATAGAGTTAAAATAACATCTGAGAAATATTCGATTTTAATTGCTTCGCCTGAAACATCTTTTGTTGATATGCTGGCTGATTTGAATTATGCTCCGGATTTGCCTACTCTTGCACATTTTGCAGCTTCACTGCCTATTTCTGCTTCAAGGGTTCTTGAACTTGCTGCGTCGGCTTCTGACAGCGTTCTTAAAAGAGCTTCATATCTGCTTGCACTTTGCGGAAGAATTACATATTCACGAATTCCCTTTTCACAGTTTAGCATTTCACCCTCATATCTTGATTCACGAATCAGCGGTAACGGTGATTCCTGTTGGGATAAAAGGTTCAGATTGTTTGTTCCCGAATCAATTCTGTCATGGAAAATTCCTTCCAATTCGAAGAATAGATCTTCTGCCTGGGAGAAATGGTTGTACAAGATGAATTCTTCCGGAGTTAAAGAATTCCAGCGGAAAACCGGTCTGATTTTTTTGAGAGAAGACCCTTTTTCTGAAAAGGTTCTTGATAATATTGTTTTCTCATTTTCAAATTTGTCAGGTCACTTCAATAAGCACTCAGTCAGGCTTGATAAATCAAGCCCCTACGATAGAAAGTGCGTACGAATTGAGGGAAAACATATTGAGAATGAACGAATTGCGAGTGAGCAAATTATGAGAGAACGATTTGAGAATAGGCGAATTATGGGCGAACGAGTTACGTGCCCTCTGGATAAGGATAAGCAGGATTTTCCGGAAATAGATTTTGGTGTTGGAGCGATACGATTTGGAGGGAATTCCGTCAAAACAAATACAAATTCACTTCCGGTAAAAGCGCTGTCTTTTCTCTCTGAAGCCTTTCCTGAGACGGTTCCTGTTTCTGTTTTATTAAAAAAAGTCTGGGGTGAAAATTTTGATAATAAATCAGACTTGCATAAGGTAAAAACAACAATAAATCGACTGCGAAAACTCTTGAAACAGGTATGTCCAGCTTCAGAAATAATGTTGCACAATTCAGCCAATATAACTCCTTTCCTGCAGTTGCATCTTCCTTCACAGGGTGTTACTCGCTCTTGATGCGTTCAAGTCTTGGTTTATGTTCCTTGGTTCTACATCTTCCCAAGGTTATACTCTCCTCCGCGTATGTCATATCTTTTGTTCGCCATTTGATTTTTATTTATCTTTTCGAAAATGATCTGTAACGAAAATACAAATTCCTTCGTATAGGTGATAAGCAAAGATGAGATAGGACGGATTTGCCTGAATTGAGATAATTAAAACAAAATTGAGAAACTCTTTTTAATTGTTAAAGTTTTCGGGAGTAAAGGTGAGCGCATACACCCCCTCCTCAGGGTATTTTCAGGTTTATTCCTTTTAATACCCCGGTTGAAGCAGTCTGATATTGAGATTGCTTCACCTTTTTCCCGAAAAAACAGCAATAAATTTGTACAACATCTTCTTTGATATGAAATTTTTCCTTGGAAAAAATAAATACAATTTATCAGGAGGTAGTAGTATTATGCGTTTATCCAGGTTTATTCCACTGGCAATGGCTGCCGCAGTTTTTTTCTCTTCATGTTCCTGGGCATCTGATAATTCAGCAACTCGCTGGATTGTCAAATTTCGCTCTGACAATTCTGTAACCAAACAGAAGTTTAGCTCGTCATCAGCGTTGATTCGCCATCTCAAGGAACAATTGTACAAAAACTTCACAGGAACAAGAAGCATATCGCCAATGCGCGGTACTGAAATGCTCTGGGTTGCAAATTCAGTGGCTTTTACAGCAACTTCTGAAGAGGTCAAAGCACTTTCAGCCGATTCAAATGTTGAATGTGTTTTTCCTGTAACATTCCGCAAATGGATCACCGAAACTCCGGAAAAGATTGCTGTGAAAGCAACAAGAGGCGGAGAATGGGGAGTTGTCAAAATTCAGGCTCCTGAAGTCTGGTCAAAATTAAAGATCGATGGAAGCGGCGTTGTCGTAGGACACATCGACACTGGTGTCGATGGAAAACACGAAATGCTTGCCGACAAAATTCTTGCTTTCAGAGATTTTACACCGTCAAGAAGTTCTGAAGCTATTGACGATCATGGACATGGTACACACACAGCCGGAACAATTTGTGCTCCGGAAGGCGTTGGTGTTGCACCTGGTGCGAAACTTGTTGTTGCAAGAATATTTGACGGAAACGGCAATTCTTCCGAAGAACTCATTCTCCAATCAATGCAGTGGATGCTTGATCCAGATGGAAATCCTGAAACAAATGATGCACCCAGACTTGTAAGTAATTCATGGGGCGGAAGTCCGGAAGACGGTTCAAGTCCTTCATCAAAAACATTCTTTGAAGCAGTACAGAATTGGGTTAATGCAGGCATAGTTCCAGTGTTTGCAGCAGGAAATACCGGACCTGGCGGAAACGTTGGCGCTCCCGGATGTTTTCCGAATGCCTGGGCAGTTGGTTCAACCACTTCAATTGATATGTTGTCATTCTTCAGCAGCCGCGGACCATCAACATGGAACGGCGAAAGCTATATAAAGCCAGATGTCTCTGCTCCAGGGAGCAATGTTGTTTCATGTATGCCTGGTGGTGGTTTGACAAAGATGAGCGGAACTTCAATGGCATGTCCGCACGCTGCAGGGCTTGTTGCTCTCATGCTCCAGGCTAATCCCAAACTTTCAATCAACGAAGTTCGTGAAATTGCTGAATCTACAGCAAAAGATCTCGGAAGCTCAGGAAAAGACAATAAATTCGGTCATGGAAGAATCGATGCTTTTGCATGTATTTCCAAGATTGTACCGGAAACTCCTGCAGAAAACATTGTTGAAGGTTTCAGAATGGCACTTGAAGCCGAAAATTCACTTTCCGGCAATAAGGCTGTTTCACCACTTGCAGCTCCAATGGCAAGTTACCTAATTGAAAAAACCAGATCCCTTGATTCCGGTGAATTCAATTCCCTCAGAAGTCTATACTCTCATGATTCGCTCATCAGCAGCATCCTTAACGAAGCTGAAGCTTCACGCAAATTTGAGAATATCCACAACTGATATTCATGGATACCAATAGACAATAAAAAGTACATCAGATCGTGGCAGCCAGTCACTATAGGTCTCCAGTTGCCACGATCTGAAAACTGTCAATGCTCAGTTAATCAAACTGAAAGCAATAATTTCTTGAAAGGAGAAGTTCTCTTGAAAAAAACTGGCTTCCTTGTTCAGGAATTTTCGTGTTTTGTAGATATATGTGTATTTTCTCTCTATGCAATAGTTCGTTATCTCCAGCCTCTCCCAGGAACCACCGTGTTTGATGGCAAAGGAGAGGCATCTTCTCAATAATCAGGGGCTGCGTTTTATCTGGAAACTATCTTTCCGTTGTCATCTCGACCGAAGGGAGAGATCTCCGCAGGGTTAGCAGATTTCTACTTTCGGGACGTTTGTAAGGGTATTCTTTCGAAGTATTTGTACATATTCTAAATTAGGAAGGGAAATATTCTATGAAGCTTATTGGCAAGTATTGTACTGCGCTATTTTTCTTGTCGCTTTCCATTGCAGTTTGTACTGCTCAACCAGTAGTCCTGGATGGCTACAAGGCAACCGTAATTGATCAGAACCCTGATAAACCAGCATGGGTCAATGTCTGCGATCTTGATGGTGACGGGCAGAAGGAAATCATTGTTTCCGTATTCGCCAAATCAAGTCCGATGGGTGGCGGATATCTTGCTTTGTACAAAATAGCTGATGGTGCATACAAAAAAACTATTTTAAAAGGCTCTGAAGGAATAAAATTTCCGAATGATCCAACCTTCGAAGATGTTGATGAAGACGGTGATGTCGATATCATTCTTCCGTCAGGTTTTCTTGCTACCACACCTAAGAAGTCAGGATGCCTCATGTGGTTCGAAAATCTCGGAAAAGCAGCAGACTGGAAGCGCCACGACATAATAAGCAACCAGAAACTTTTCTACCATTATGCAATATTTCACGACATGAATGGCGATGGAATTAAAGACATTCTGACTGTTGGCGAATTCAAAAGTTTGGGTGGCTCAAGCGGTTCTGAAGTTCATTTGTTCGCAGGTCAGGGAAAAGGCCAGTTCAGCAGTGATCCGGTTAATATGATGTCAGAAGCTCTCGGCAGTCTTCCATTTCTGTATGACGTTGATTCAGACGGAGATCTGGATATCATGAGCGCACAGTATTTTGCAACAGACGCATCAGCGGTCTGGCTTGAAAACAAGGGCTCAGAAGGCTATACAAAACACATTATCGAAGATCGCGTTGGACCATGCATTCAGTTTTCAATGATTGAAAATTTCTGCGGTGATGGACAGAAAATCGCCGTTTTAAGCAATCACGTTAATACCGAAGACAATCCGTCAGGGCCAAAAGAAGGCGTATTTATGTATCCAGTTCCGAGTGATCCGGAAGAACTTCGCAAGCCATGGGTGGGAAAGCAGATTTCTGAAGGAATCAAAAGCCGGAAATCACCAGCCGTAGCCCCGCAGGGAGCTCCTGGCGTATTCAGATATGGCGACCCCGACAAAGACGGCGATATTGATCTTGTTGTACATGGCGATGGCGATCCGCGTGCTTTCCTAATCGAGCAGACAGCCCCCGGAGTATTTGCTACAAAAATTCTTGTAACAGATGTTCCCCAAGGCGGCATTTCCGTTGATGATATTAATAATGACGGTTGCGACGAGATTATTGTTTCGAGTTATGAAAGCAACAGGCTTCTTTTAATTCAGAAAAACTAAAAATCTATCTCAGGAGGCGCTTTAATCTATGGGTTGTTCTAACCGTATTAAGTTGTTCTTGTTTCTCTCTTTTCTTCTTTTCTCGGTTCCTCAATGTACTTTTGCTGCAGAGCCAGATTTTGGACTACTGCAGCTTGATCGTGCATCGGAATCATTTATTGATCCAGATCGTGCTAATTGGATTGATGCTACACCGATTTTTCATGACATGGCTGTCGAAGCTGCCGGAAAATTCCAGAAGAAAACCGGAATGCCGAAAAAAGGTATTCCAGTTGGCGGCGAAACTGAATTCTGGACAATGGACATTGAGAAAAAACAGAATGTCCTTGTTACAGGCGTTTTGAAAAAAATCGGAAAACATTGCTATCTTTACGTTGAAAAAGGCCACGAACTCGAAGATTCAACAATTGAAAGCATCGTAAATAAGTTTGATAACACTATTTACTCTGCCGACACATTGAATTTTGGAAGTGAGCCGAAACCCGGAATTGATGGCGATGACAAAGTCACACTTTTTCTTTCCGATATCAAAGATGGCTGGGAACCCGGAAAAGGCTACGTAGGCGGATATTTCTTCCCTCTGAATGAATATTCTGTAAGAGATTATCCCCAGAGCAACGAACGCGAAATGATTTATCTTGATATCTATCCTTCCGACCCGAAGGCAGAAGAGTATCTCGGAGTTGTTGCACATGAATTTCAGCACCTTATTCACTGGAATCAAGATCCGCGCGAACAGAAATGGGTAAACGAAGGAAATTCACAGTATGCATTTCATGTCTGCGGATATCCGCACCCAGGGCAGATTATGTCATTTGCTCAGGCTCCCGATCACAATGTTGCCGACTGGAAGAATTCTCTTCCTGACTACGGTGCAGCTTATCTGTTCTACTATTACATGTATAAAAAATTTCCCGCAGCTTCTGGAATTCTTTCTGCAGCAGTAGTTGGCAATACAGCAAGAGGAATTGAAGGTGTTGATTCTGCTCTTCAGATGATGGGTGTTGCTAAAACCTTCGCAGGAATATTTGACGAATGGACTGTTGCAAACATTACAGGAAATGGTTACGATGAAACACTTCCAGTAAAAGTTCTTTCAAGAACTTTGTATCCGACATCCAACAGTGAAACCGTTGAAGACACAATTCTTGGCTGGAGTTGCGATTATCACCAGTATCTCAACGAAAAATTCTGGAAGCCGGCTGAGCCGACAATTGCAGACAAAATTGAAATTTCTGCAAAAAATCTCGGAACAGTTCTCTGGAGCCTTGACAGCGGCGTTATTCCTCCAAAGGAATTGTGGCCACCTGAAACACGTGAAATTCCTCAGGCCAAGGCACTTTTAACCAGAATTCCTCAGAATTCTGACACTTTCACAGTTGGATCGTTTGTTTCATTCCCGGCTGAGCGTTTGAATGTGTCTTTGTACAATCGCAGTATGATTCCTATTGAACATGCTCAGATCGCACTTGCATCAAAAAGACCCTCACTTGTTTCTTCCAATGGAAAAATCATTCTTTCTTTCCAGGGAAAAAAGAGTTTTACTGGTCCGAAAGAAGGCTTGAAGCTCAGATTGTTGTTTGAAGGCGATAAAACAGAAATCCGCGAAATTCCTCTTGATGAAAAACTTGCCGGAAAATGCGAAATTGCAAATCCGGAAAGCTATAAGCGCGTAACTCTGCTTGTATCAAATCGTACAGACAAAAAGTTCTCTTATGAACTTAATGTTTCACATGAAGCCCGTCAACCAGAGCTTAACCAGATCATCAGCGGAATCCAGAGAGGCTATGAGCTCACTGGAAATCTGAAATCAATGCTTCCACAGAACAAAGAAGTTCTTGGCGAACTTTACAGCAATACCATTCAGGAATACGAGAATCTTGTTGAGCTGGCTTCAAGGAAGATTGATCCGGACCAGAATTCCGATACACTCAAATCTCTTGAACTGATATCTGAAAAGTCTGACAAAGCAGCTTTCGCTCCTCTTCTCAAGCTTATTTCAGAAAAAGCATCTTTCTCTGCCCAGCACGGAAACGCCTGGACATCGGAAGTCATTGATTCTGTAAAAACCTTGAATAGTGAAGCTGAAGCCGATCTCAATGCAGAGCCGGTTACTGGCATGCAGAATAGCATCCAGAGTCGTGCAGATGATCAGGATGATTCACATTCCAACATAATCTATCTCTGCTTCAAGAAAGGCGAACTGATTCACGCACTGACTCATTTGAAGATTGATCCGAAGTTTCTTGAAGGCGAAATTCTTGCAATGTGGAAGCTTTTGCAGATAAGCCTTAACCTGCCAAATATTCCATTGCCAGATGGACTTGCAATCGTTGATTACAAAGAAGATTCTGCAGAGAAGTATATCGCCGGTCTTCTTAAAAACGGAGCAACTGATCTTGAGAAAGATTCACTGAGACGCTTGACTATTGCCGAAGAGCTGACCGAAAAGTTTTACAATACAAACCTCATGATGGCAGAAGACTTTGGTTACTGTTTCTATGAAATGGGAAACCTGATTCTGACAGCAAGATCAACACTTCTGACCCTTTCATCAGGGTTGGCAAATATTCCCGGAGCTGATCCCGTTGTAAAAAAGGTTGTAAACCTGATTATCGGACGTGCAATTTACATCGTTGTTAAAGTGACGGATCTCATGGCAGTGAAAATGAAACCGCCGTATAATTCCATTGTTCCTATTGCAGTTCATATCGGGGCTTCGGTTGCAGCAAATATGCTTCACACGAATATCGGCGAAGAATACTCTGCAAAGAAAAAATGGGCAGCAAAGACAGTTGCAAAATATGTCTTCACAAGTGTTCCAAAAATTGGATACGTAGCACTTTCTCAGCCGACTGTAGATGAGAATACCGAATATGCGGTAAGGAATGATTTTTCAGGAACTCTTTCTGACGCTAAAAAATCAGTTCTCGATGATGGAAATCCTGATACCTGGAGTTCCGTTTATGAGTCTTTCTACCTTGACCTTGTTGAGAAACACAATTTCACAATGAAAGAAGTTCAGTTTTCTAAAATTGGACAGGCAGTAGCTCAGATTGCTGCTTATGCAAGCGTTCTTGATCCGACAAGTATCAGCAAAGTAGTTGCAATTTCGGCCGAATGCTTCTCTGGTGGTGCACTTATTCATGGAACTGTTTCATCTGCTGTAAAGTATTTCCAGGCACCTTCTCTTCTTGCTGACGGTGCTGTGAAAGCTTTCCACCCGATGAAAACCGGCCTGATTCCGGAAGGATCATACAAGAAAGTATCTGTTAAAAAAAGAGCTCCAGGTTCTTCACTGAAAGGACTTGCGACTTTCCATTCTGATTATGAAGAACTGATTAATCGCATTAAATCCGCATATTCCAAAAAGGATATGAAGGAACTTGCTGCATTAACTCAAATTCTTGCATCGTATGAAGAAGCCGTTGAAGCGGTTGATCAGTGGGCATCTGCAGAATGTGAGTCAGCACTTGTTGGAACACGTGCTGAACAGGATCTTGATCAGATCGTAAATGATTCAATCAAAGCTGTAATGCTTCGAACCGAACTTCTTGGAATGATGCTCTCCGCAACAGTTGGTGCCCTTCCTGATGCATCACTTCAAGTCAGAGCCGATGAAGCTTCTGCTGCAATGAAAAAGAACCTTGAAAACTATCGCAGGGTTTTCGCAACTCCCCTTTCTGAAATGACACAGAAGGTAACAGTTCTTCAGACTCAGACTGAAAAGACAGATGATGGCTGGCGTGTTAAAGCAGTTGTGGCTTACATTGCTGCTGAACCAGCCGAAGTAGCATTTACACTTTACGGCGCCAGAGATACAAGTATTGTTAAAGCTCCGGAAAGTCAGATCTTGCAGCCATGGAGTGAAGTCGAAGTAGAATGGCTTATTTCAGGCACTTCTGAATCAAAAGATATGCCAGTCAGCATAAGTGCGACATCAGAAGGCAGTGTTTCAGCATTTGGTTTTGCAATTCTCGAGTAATTTCTTTCCCCGGCATGAGGCTCAAATCTCATGCCGGGCTTTGCCCGAAAAGAGCACCTGCATTTTTGGGACTAAAATAATACAGAGTTGCTGTATAATATTTGTTTTAGTTGATCAATATTTAGACAGAAATTTACATTTAAAAATGATTTCTCTCCAAGTTTTCTGTGTTAATAAGTGTTTTTTAATGATGGCATGAAATATGCTTTATACGTTTCACAAAAAAATTAACAAAAATACTTGGAGGCTATCATGCGTAAAATATTGTTTGTGCTTTTTGTTCTTCTTTCTCTACTTTCTTCGACTTCTATTTTCGCTTCAAACTATCCATCAGACTACACTCGCCAGCGAGCTTTTGTTTCTGTTGATGGACCAGTAGTATTATCTCTCGTTGAAAGTGGCATTGGATCATGGTTTGTAATTGGATATAAGAAAAACGGAATTCTGGGAGTTGGATCAAGTATAAATGCTTATGTAAAAGTTACAAGAGAAAAAGGGGTCGGCTATAATTATCCGACTTCAGAAGAATTTACATTCAGAATTGAACGTGAATGGCAGGACACTGGTTTTCTTTCAACACCAATTTCAGGTTTTTCTTTTATTGGTCCGGTTGGTCTGAAGAAAGTTGAAATTGCATTTTTCTCTGGCGATCGCTGGGATTCCAAATATGGTACAAACTATGTTTTCGATGATTTCAACACCTTCCGCTCAAGACCTGAAACACAGAAATTTACTTCCAGTAATAACTATGCCTACCCGACACTTGCAGGAGATGTCTGGGAATTCCTGGTAAAAATAATGAAGCAGTAATACACGGCTTACATATTAAATCATGGGGAGCGGAAGCAAATACGCTCCCCATGATCTTTTCACGATATTTTTGACTGTGCTTATAACCAAATTTTTGAATTCACTTTTTATTGCTGTACGGCTGAATGAATATTGACATTGAATACTTGAGGGTGATAGCATGTCACAACACTAAATACTGCAAACCTTAATTAAGGGGTCATTTATAACATGTCATTTCGACCGAAGGGAGAAATCCCCCATAACGGAGATCTCTCACGTTCGTTCGAGATGACAGCCAGCCAAAAGTTAACACGCGAATTTGTCCCCTTGTTTATGATTTTGCGTAGCAAACATATTGAATTTTTAATATTGGGTCATTCCGATTCATCTCAAAGGTGTATAGGGAAACAGTAATTAGGTGTGAAAATAAGTTTGGAGAACGATAATGAAATTTGATGAAATCTGGGAGGAGCTCGCAGAACTTTTTCCCAAATATTTTGTTGACCCGGGCAAGGAAGAATTGAAAGAAGTGAAGGCTATGAGCTTTCCTAAGGGTTTCTGGAAAATGTATTCCAAAAAGAATCTGAAAAAAAATCTCAAAGTTGAGAAATTTCAGTTTTTCACATTAGCGCAGCTTATAGATGTTAATTTATGGACCGATTTAGGTGAATTGCTCTACCCAAACGGATATTCAGTCATAGGTTCCTCTGTCAAAGGCGACTTGTACTATTGCACATATATTGACGAAGAAGATTCTGAAAAAAATTATCTTTATTCGATAGATAGTACAATTGAATGCGAAGAAACTGATTTCAAAGAGATAAAAAAACACCTGAAACTTGTTTCCAAAAACGCTGAGAATTATCTGACAAAAGAAATTGAATCATTTAAAAAATCGAAAGAAGCCAAATGAGTCAGACGAATCAGAAGAGCGTTAAACCAGCAAAGATTTCGCTTGATGGAATTACTCTGGAAATGATGATTTCAAGCCTCCTGGAAGAATATGGCTGGGAAAAATTGGGGAAAAACTTTAAAATGAAGTGTTTCACAGATGACCCCAGCATATCATCCAGCTTGAAGTTTTTAAGGAAAACTCCATGGGCAAGAAAAAAAGTGGAAGACTATTACCTTAAATTCCGCAAAGATCAACTAAAAAAACAAAAGTAAGTATATACCATCTCATGCCTTTGATATCAGCTCAAAGAGGGTATTTGCCAAGCTTGGCGGGTGGTGACGCAGCAGATCAGTTTCAACCAGATAATCACCCGAAATTACCTTAATACCTTTTTCTTCAATTTTTGTAACAGTAGGTGGGACCCAGTTTTGTCCCTGTGCTGTGTATTTTAGCATGATCGGGCGTGCAGCCCGGCGTGAATTTACAACAACATAATCTATTCTTCTCAGCGGAGTTTTTTCAAGGATTGCGGATACATGGTCGTATGCCGTGTATTTATCGGTTTCTCCGGGTTGTGTCATTACATTGCATACATAAACCACCGGAGCAGAGCATCGGTTAATTCTTTCAGCAATATCACTGACGAGAAGGTTCGGAATAACGCTGGTGAAAAGACTTCCCGGGCCAAGAACAACGAGGTTTGCCTGGTCAATTGCGTTAAGTGCTTCCGGGTTTGGAAGTGCATCAGCCGGCTCAAGAACAATTTCTGAAATACGCTTATTCGCACCTGTGATTGCAGATTCGCCCGTAATTTTGGTTCCATCACTGAATTTAGCTGTCAGTTGAACACTTTCGCATGTTACCGGAATAACTGTTCCGCGTGTGGCAAGAATATTACTGGCTTCGCGAACTGCGCTGCCAAAATCGCCGAGTATTTCTGTCATAGCGGCAATAAAAATGTTTCCAAATGAGTGGCCAGACAATTCGCCTGCTTCGCTGAATCTGAATTTGAACAGTTTTGTCATAAGACTTTCAGATTGTGAGAGTGCTACCAGACAGTTTCTTATATCACCTGGCGGAAGGATCTGCATTTCTTTTCTGAGTTTTCCAGATGAGCCACCGTCATCAGAAACTGTTACCACAGCGGTGATACGCAGAGGAAGTTCTTTGATACCTTTGAGAAGAAAGCTCAGTCCTGTTCCGCCGCCAAGGGCAACAAGCATTGGGCGGTCTGAGTCAGCACTTTTATTGAAGACAAAATTCTTCAGTTTTTCAGACATCTCCTGGTCTTTAATGGATAATTTCTGAAACGCTGTTGATATAGCATGTCTGAACCAGAATGTCCCAAGCAGAAACGCTGCCAGACAGGAAAAAACAACTCCCATCGGGCTGAGACTCATTATTGTTTCGAAATGGGCCGGACTATAGCTGAGAGCGAAAATCATGAGAAGTACAAGTGAAAAACTCATGAAAGAAAAACCCAGAAATGCAAAAAACACCCAGCGCCGCGCTCTGACTTCAAGACTCAGATTGCGGCGAAAAGGAAACTTAATTATGTGAGAAAGTTTCAAATGCCCTTAGCCATCTTAGTCTGAAGATTCCTGGCAAACTCTTCTGCGCTGTGAATACCCATTTTTCGCAGGTAAAAATTCATTGCGGCTGTTTCAATAATTACGGCAAGATTTCTGCCTTCTCTTACAGGTATGGTAATATTTGGGATTTCGACTTTCAGAAGTTTTACACTCTTTTGGGAAATTCCAAGGCGGTCATATTCTTTTTTATCATCCCATTTTTCGAGCTGGATTAGCAGCTCAACGGGCTTTTCATCAGCGGTCGCAGCGATTCCAAAGAGTGACCTTATGTCGATTATGCCAAGTCCTCTTATTTCCATGTGATGCTTTATAAGAGCATCTGGATAACCGATTACCTTCGTATCACTGATCTTCATAAGTTGAACAGCATCGTCAGCAACCAGCCTGTGTCCACGCTTGACCAGTTCAAGTGAACATTCGCTTTTTCCAATACCAGAGGGACCGGTTATGAGAATTCCGACACCGTAAACTTCAACAAAAACACCGTGAACGCTCTTTCTCGGTGCAAAACGATTGTGCAGATACCGCGAAAGTTGGTAAATAAACTCACCAGTTTTTTCAGATGTTCTCAAAATCGGGACATTTTTCTGATTACAAAGCTCAGTGAGTTCGTCAAGAACCAGAAGATCATCTGTTACTATTATACAAGGAATATTAAAAAATAAAAGCTGCCTGAGCCTTGTTTTCCTGGTTTCGGGAGACTGTTCTCCAAGATACGCAAGTTCAGTCCTTCCAAGAACAATTATTCTTTCATATCCGAAATAATCGAAAAATCCAGCAAGCTCAAGACCTGGACGGTGCACCTCTGATGAGATAACCTTCCTGTCAAGTCCTGTGTTTCCGGCAATTACATTCAGATTCTGATCTTTGACAATTTCCCGGACAAGAACAAGTTTCATATTGTGTTCCCAGATTTTATTATAATTGTCTTTTAAACATTTTCAACTATTGTCGTAACAAATTAACAATCCCGAATGAATATGTCAAGAAAAACACTCCATCTCAAGAATTATTAAACGTAAAAAGTGTCTACAAAATATTTCGAGACATTTTCATGTTATAATTTTAAGGCTATCTCGGTAAGTGTTGATGCAAAAGATAAAGGGGATTTTTTTGAGTCAAAAAGGATTTAAAGTCTTTGCCTGCGTAGTTTTGTGGCTATTATTTCTCTGGCTTCTTTTCCCCTGGCTGGCAGCATTTTGGTTGTCAACTTCTTTCGACAAAGAGATCAGAGAAATTCAGGTTGGAAACGCGAAAAGACAATTCTTTTTGCATATTCCAAGTGGTTTGTCTGATAAAACTGCTGTTCCTGTGATGTTTTTCCTTCAGGGATTTGATTCTCCGGAAGTGCCTTCTTTTGATACAAGGTGGCTCTACTCATTTATCATCGAAATGTCTGAAAAGAAGGGTTTTATAGCTGTATTCCCCCGTGGAAAAAGAGGAAGTTTCCCTGAAGTGCCTGGAGTTCTTGCATGGTATCCGGAAAACATCTTTGAAAATCGGTATTTTATTATTAAATTATGCAGATACATCCAGGAAAATTACAATATTGACCATGAGAAGATTATATGGGCGGGTTATTCAAATGGCGCCTACATGGGCGCAATAGAGCTTCTTGGATGCCCTTCTTCTCCTTTTACGCACTTTTATCTCAATGCTGGCGGATATCCTTATGGTATAAAAGAACCATTGCCACGAAAGAAAGTTTTTCTGTCAGTTGGAAAAAGCGACGAACACAATTTTCATTTTGTCCAGATATTATACAAATTCTTGCTGAAGCATAACTGGCCCGAATCTTCCTTGAAGATCTCTCTCCATAATGGAGCACACGTATACTCCCCAGATTCTTTTGAAGAAATGTGGAGTTTCTTTTTTATTCCATAAAAAGTTTTACATTTATACCAGAAAGATACCGAATATATTATTTGGCAGCTTTAGCAATTTTGCAGAAAATTGTTAAAGCAAAGATATTTGTGTTTTTAGAAAAGTAATTTTTCATTGAATTGAATGTTATGAAGTCACATATATTTGAGCTGTTGAATTACAAATCTTTGTGTCGCAACTCATGAATACGTGATCTTTTCGGTGCCTTAGAAAGGATATGTATGCGGATAATTTCATGCTGGTGTTCTCGCATGTTGTATTCATTTTTGTTTGTGACAGTTGTTGTTTTAACTGTTATACAGGGTTGTGGCGGCCCTTCCGGGAGTAATCTCGGTGTTGACATTCCATCAGACTCTTTATTGACTGGACGTATCATCAAAAACAGTGTTGCTGCTTCTTTTCAGTCTGAATTGGGTGCTGATATTGCTGCAAATCTGGCAGGCAGAGTTGGAGTTCCATTTGCTGATGTCTGGATAGAAGAACTGGCCGATGATATGCGTTTTCATACAACTACTGCTTCCGACGGAACCTATCTTTTTTCTGATGTTCCTCCCGGTACATATCGTATAATTGCTCGATACAAAGATGCTTTAACAAACCTGACCATGAAATGTCGCTCAGGTGCTGTAAATCTTTCCGATGCTGCCGGAACAGTAAAAATTTCTGACCAGTTGGTTGAAACTGCACGCAATGTAGTAACAGGCAGATTGCTTGATGCAGCTGGAAATGCGTTACCTGTTGATACAGTGCTGACTTTGTGGGGAGAAACTTTTCGAGTTGGTCAGGACGGATATTTCATTACTCCTCCGTTGCCAGACAGCTATCAAATCTCTGAAATATTTGTTCGTTTACCAGGAGGAAAAGGGACGATCAACTTTACCGCACCATTCGTCTCTGATGTAGTTCCAGTATTTCTTGATCTAACAGTAGAAGCAGATCCAGTAACGGGAAATACCCCTCCATCTGTTTCTCTGATTGGTCGTTCTGATAATAAGGTTGTCAGCAAAATTAACCCTGGTGCTGTGCTTGATATGACGGCCATCGGAAGTGATGTTGATCCGGGAGACAAGGAAACTCTTTCTGCAACATGGGATGTTACTGCAGGCGTTCTTGCCAATGGGTCCTCCGACTTTGAAAAACATTGGACAGCACCTGACTTTTTTGGCATGGCAACAGTAACAGTCGAAGTAAAAGATCGTAAGGGTGCTTCAGGAAAAGCTCATCTTCCTGTTTTGATAGCAATAGACCATCCTTCTCAGGCTGATACAACACGGCCGGAAGTGGTCCTGAGCAGCGAAGTCACTGAAGTAAATAACTCAGCTCCGTTTGTTGTAAGGATAACCTTCAACAAGATTGTAACAGGATTTTCTTCAAATGATTTCTCAATCAATAATGGTGAGATATCTAATTTGAAAGAAGAGGTTGTTGGAAAGATTTTCACAGTCACCGTAACTCCTCTTGCCTCCGGAGCAGTAACTGTCACCATTCCAGAAAACACTGTTCAGGACCAATTTGGAAACAGAAACAAATCTGGGAACACTATTACAATTAATAATAGAATAACGTCGAGTTCCAGCAAATCTCTAACTTCGTTTACGCTGGTAAGTCCTCAGGCTATTGGTATTATCAATGAAACTAATAAAACAGTTGCTCTGAGTGTTCCTTTTGGAACCAATGTGACTTCACTGATACCAACTATTACGCATACAGGTTCAACCATTTTGCCTGGCACAGGTGTGGCTCAGAACTTTACTAATCCTGTGACATATACAGTAACAGCCACTGATGGAACGACTCAGGCTTATGTGGTGACAGTTACGGTGGCAACAAACACTGCAAAAGCTATTACTGCCTTTAACTTTTCCGACCTTTCTGCAACAGGCGTGATTAAAGAATCCTCAAAGACAATCTCTCTAACTGTGCCTTATGGAACAAATGTCACTTCCTTGATACCAACCATAACTCATACAGGCTCAAGTGTTTCACCAGATACAGGTGTAGCACAGAATTTTACAAATCCTGTGACTTATACGGTAACAGGCACCGATGGATCAACTCAGGCATATGTGGTTACGGTAACAGTGACAACAAATACTGCAAAGGCTATCACAGCATTTAACTTCTCAAGTCTTTCGGTAACAGGTGTTGTTAACGAAGCAGCTAAATCTGTTGCTTTGACGGTTCCCTATGGAACGAATGTTACCGCTTTGGTGCCATCAATAACACATACAGGTTCGAGTGTATCGCCTAACACAGGTGTGGCTCAGGACTTTACAAATCCGAAAACGTATACAGTAACAGCCGGAAATGGTTCAACGCAGGCTTATGTGGTGACAGTTACGGTGTCAGCAAACACTGCAAAGTCAATTACAGCGTTCAACTTTTCAGATCTTTCAGTAACAGGTGTAATTAATGAAGCAGCTAAGACTGTTGCTTTGACGGTTCCCTATGGAACAAATGTTACCGCTTTGGTTCCAAGCATAACGTATACAGGTTCGAGTGTTTCGCCTAATACAGGTGTAGCACAAAACTTTACAAGTCCGGTAACATACACAGTAACGGCAGTAAATGGCTCAACACAGGCGTATGTGGTGACAGTAAATGTATCAGCAAATACCGCAAAAGCTATTACAGCTTTTAACTTTTCAAGTCTTTCAGTGACAGGTATTGTTAGCGAAGCAGCAAAGACAGTTGCTCTGACAGTGCCGTATGGAACGGATGTGACTGCTCTTGCGCCATCTATAACACATACTGGCGTAAGTGTTTCTCCGAACACAGATGTGATGCAGAATTTTACTAACCCCGTAACATATTCAGTAACTGCAGCTAATGGTACAACGCAGGCTTATGTGGTGACAGTATATGTATCCGCTAATACTGCAAAGGCAATTACAGCTTTTACCTTTGCCGATCTTTCGGTGACAGGTGTTGTAAACGAGGCAGCAAAAACAGTTGCTTTGACCGTGACTTACGGAACGAATGTGACTGCTTTGGTGCCAGGCATAACTCATACAGGTTCGAGTGTTTCACCGAACACAGGCGTAGCACAAAACTTT
>JADFZL010000025.1:0-1206 GCA_015232575.1 Candidatus Rifleibacteriota bacterium | reverse complement strand
TTCCATCAGTGGCTGTTGCTGTATATGTCACAGCATTTGAATTTTCAAGTCTTTCGGTGACAGGTGTTGTTAACGAAGCAGCAAAGACAGTTATCTTGACAGTGCCCTACGGAACAAATGTAACTGCTTTGGTGCCAGGCATAACACATACAGGTTCGAGTGTTTCACCGAACACAGGCGTAGCACAAAACTTTACAAACCCTGTAACATATACTGTTGCAGCTGCCAATGGCTCAACGCAAGCTTATGTAGTGACAGTAAATATCTCAGCAAATACAGCAAAAGCTATCACAGCATTTGACTTTTCAAGCCTATCAGTAACAGGTATAATCAACGAAGCAGCAAAGACAGTTATCTTGACAGTGCCCTACGGAACAAATGTGACTGCTTTGGTGCCAGGCATAACTCATACAGGTTCGAGTGTTTCACCGAACACAGGCGTAGCACAAAACTTTACAAACCCTGTAACATATACAGTTACAGCTGCCAATGGCTCATCCCAAGCTTATGTGGTGACTGTAAACATCTCAGCAAATACAGCAAAAGCTATTACAGCATTTAACTTTGCCGATCTTTCGGTAACTGGCGTAATCAATGAATCTGCAAAGACCGTTACATTGTCAGTGCCCTACGGAACAAATGTGACTGCTTTGGTGCCGAGCATAACGCACACAGGCTCAAGCGTCTCGCCCAACACTGGCGTAGCACAAAACTTTACAAACCCTGTTACATACACGGTAACAGCCGCTAATAGCTCAACGCAAGCTTATGTGGTGACAGTAAATATCTCAGCAAATACTGCAAAAGCTATTACAGCATTTGAATTTTCAAGCCTATCAGTAACAGGTATAATCAACGAATCCGCAAAGACTGTAACCTTGACAGTGCCCTTCGGAACAGACGTCACAGGCCTGGTGCCAAGCATAAATCATACAGGTTCAAGCATATCGCCTAATTCAGGCGCAGCACAAAACTTTACAAGCCCGGTAACATACACAGTAACAGCCGCCAATGGCACAACACAAGCTTATTTGGTGACAGTAAATATATCAGCAAATACTGCAAAAGCTATCACAGCATTTAACTTTGCCGATCTTTCGGTAACTGGCGTAATCAACGAATCTGCAAAGACCGTTACATTGTCAGTGCCTTTCGGAACAAATGTGACTGCTTTGGTGCCGAGCATAACGCACACAGGCTCAAGCG
>JADFZL010000024.1 GCA_015232575.1 Candidatus Rifleibacteriota bacterium | reverse complement strand
TCTTATGAACAGTAATCAATTCAAAAACTGGTTAGCAAAACAAGGATGCACTTTCGAGGCAAAGAGAAGTGGTTCTGGACATTTAATTGTGCGTCTTAACGATAAAAAATCAGAATTACCAATGCATGGTGAAAACAAAGAAATCGGTAAAGGACTTGAAAACAAAATTAAAAAAGACCTTGGATTAAGATAGGAGGCTTCATGTTAAGATATCCAATAAAGCTTGAAAAAGATACAAATGATACTTTCCTGGTGACTTTTCCGGATGTTCCTGAAGCTGTTACTTTTGGGGACACAAGGGATGATGCGCTTGTTAATGCTATTGATGCACTTGAGAGTATGATCATGGCAAAAATGGATGATAAAGAAGTTATTCCTATGCCTTCTGATGTCAGCGGAAACGATTACATTACTCTCTCTGCTCTCTCTACAGCAAAGATTTTTATTTACAATGCCATGATTGAGAACAAAATAAACAGATGGGAGTTTGCAAAAAGAATTGGTTGCCATCCTCCCCAGATTGAAAGGCTTCTCGATTTGAACCATGCTTCGAGACTGGACCAAATAGAAAAGGCTTTGAATGTTCTTGGCCTGCGTCTTGTTATGGAATTCAGAAAAGCCGCATAAAAAATAACTTTCTAAAAATTTAGAACCCCCGCTGTGCAGATCCGCAAGGCTGGGGGTGTGCTTTTAGATAAAGTTTGACCTGATTATTAGCAATAAGGATTTTTCGTAGATATTGTTGTTTCAGCAAGAATCTTGACCAGCCAATGCGTTCCATTGCATCGCACTGTGATAATTTTCTCTTTAAAAGAAATCAAATCTTGTTTCAAGAAAGTTCTTCCCTATTAATACGACTCCATCATCGTTAACAAAAACGTGGTTCCCCCCATCTTGAGACATTACAACCACGAGGGAGGGAAAAACAGAACGGGCAAATGCGAATCCTGACCGGTGGCGCATCCCTCGGTTTCGCAAATCCTTAGGAAAGTTCATCGAATCAGTCTTTGATTTAATCTCTCCGCCAAAGCCAATCAGATAATCTTGAAACATTGAGAAGTCTTCCAGCAAACAGGCTTGAGAAACTTTCTGGAGATAGGCTCGGACAATACAGTATGAGAATTAATAAACAATGGAGATTGTGTTTCACATGAGAAGACAACGATGCTTTCGATGTAGAAATCGTTGATTATCATTAACGGAGGTTGAAAATGTTAACTAAAATCCCTCCAGTTCATCCTGGAGACATCTTAAAAGAAAATCTTGAAGAGCTTGAAATTTCCGAGTATCGTCTTGCCAAAGACATCAGCGTTCATCCTAAAACAATCAACGAAATTGTTCACGGGAAAAGGTCTGTTTCTGCAAACATAGCTTTGAGGCTCGGTCGTTTCTTTAATATGGATTCTCAATTTTGGCTGAATCTTCAGTCACGTTACGATCTAAAAATTGCAAAAGACAAACTTTCTGACAAGCTGGATAAAGAGGTTAAGCCATACCAGAAAGCCGCATAACAAATAACTTGCCATAAATTTCCCCAGGACAAATAATTGGTAGTTTTTCCTGAATCATAAAACACCTCTCCTTCAATGATAATAAGCAATTTCAACGTTTTCAATTATTCCATCATAAAAGGAATCACGATGTTATGTTTTCACTTATAAATTTTATTCGCATATAAAGAACATCCACATAAGTATTATTATGAATTTCAATAGATATAGCAAAAGCATTTTTCTCCAGAACATCCCTTGCGTTGTGCAATAAAACGAGGACTCAAATATATAATAATCATGAGTATACATGCTCTACATGCAGTGTCTGAAGATTCGGCGAACACTGTCTGCCCAATCTCCGAGTATTGCTCATAAAACTGCCTGAACTAATCCATGGTACGGCGGGAAAAACCCTTACCAAGCTTTTTTGTCAGACATGCAGATAGCTTGGTCATCAGCGTCTAGCCATAGACTTCAGGACGTTCATTAGTGCGTTTTTCAAACTCAGCAATGTACAACCAAACAACCAGTTACGAATAAGCAATGAGCTATTTACAGCTTTTTTTAAATGACAATCAATTGCAATGCGCCCTCTAATTTTCAAGATTCAGAGCAAAGCTCTGTGGATCTACGGATTGATTCGGCGCAGAACAGCCCCTGTCTTTGGCGACAGAGTAACCTTTAACTCGTTCTTTGCTTTGATGACGCCCTTGTCGATGAGATTGCGGAAAGTGCCGGTTTGTTCTGGGATAGATATGATTTGTTGCGAACTGGCGTTGTTTAGTATGACAATTGTCTGATTCTTATCGTCAGACCTTTCGAAGGCGAAGATGTTATCGGTATCGTCGGCTGAGAGCGTTTTATATGTTCCGGTTCTGAGTTCGGGAGTCTCATGGCGGATGTGTATAAGCTTTCGATAAAAAGCAAGCAAATCGTGATTGCAGGCAAGCGAATCGGGTGCGCGAAGACTTTGGTCAGGGTTGGTTGCCTCTGCTTCATAGGTAAGGTCGTCCCAGAGCATTGGTTTGCGGCAGTCCGGGTCATTCCCTCCCCACATTCCAACCTCGTCACCATAATAGATCATGGGCGCTCCGACATAGGTCATCTGCAGAATGATGAAAAGTTTCTGAAGAGCGATCTCGTCTGGATTGGGTTTGCGGACCAAATAATTCGGATTATCAAGAGGCTTGGAGGTTCCGTAATATTTTCCCCAGTCACGATAACGGCCAATGCCGCGGTTGACGATATGACTGCCAATGCGATTGGAGTCATGGCTTCCGAAAAGATTCATATTAACGTATGCTACACCTTCGGGGAACAGGTCGCGCAGGTGTTTCAGTTTTTGATCGAATTCAGTCGGTTTGATTGAATATTCGGGTGATTCGAACAGAAATTCAGCTGCGGTGAAAGCGAAGTTGTAGTTCATCTCTGCATCGAATTCTTCACCTGAAAGGTAGGGAAGAGCCTCTTCGGGTTTCAGTACAAGCTCTGCAGTTAGATATGCTTCAGGGTTAATTGATTTGACCCATCTCCGCCACGCTTTCCAGAATGGATGAGTCACACAGAAGGCTACGTCAAGGCGCCATCCATCGATACCAAACTGGATTCCTTTGTTCATCGGATTCATCCAGCGCTTTGTAGCAGCAAAAATGTATGCGCGAGGGCCAGCGACGATGCCATTTTCGTCTTCTCTGAATTCCGGAAGACTTTTGACTCCAAACCAGCCTTCGTATTCGAAGTTTGTACCTATTGCTTCGTTTTTCCACGATTTAACATTGAACCAGTTGCTGTATCGCGATTTCTGCTGAAATTTCAATACATCCTGAAAAGCGAAGGAGTTCTGTCCAAGGTGATTGAAGACGCCGTCGAAAATCACCCGGATTCCAAACGCATGAGCTTTTTGAATAAGTTCCAGCGCAAGAAGATCGGCTTTTGTCCAGACCCAGGTTTCGGGACAGCACGGGGTTTCAGTTTGCATGAGGGTTCTGTCGCCTTCGGGGTCAGGACCGAAGTTAGGATCTATGTGGTGGTAACCGTTTCCGTCGTATTTGTGAAGTGAAGGAGAAAAGAAAACCGGATTAAGGTATATCGCATTTATTCCAAGTTTATGCAGATAATCAAGTTTATCAATGATTCCCTGAAGATCGCCACCATAACGCCGGCGCAAGAGATGTTTCCACATTTCTTTTTCACCGTTTTCCTTTTCGTATGGCTGAAGTTTGTACCAGTCTGAAGTCCATGGATGGGTTTCAAAAGCCCTGGGAGTTTCCTGTGGGTCGGCGCCCAGAATGTCCTTCATTTTTGGATCATTTGAAGCGTCGCCATTCCTGAACCTTTCAGGTAAAATCTGATACCAGATTGCATGTTTAGCCCATTCAGGAACGAACTCGACCCGACGGTGAGTGGTCTTGCCATGCGCGCGATTGGCGCCGATCAAACACAAAAGAAAAAGTATGATGCATAACCTGTTCATTTCAGCCTCATCTCCAGATCTTCGAACTAAATTCGCCACTTGATTTTGGTATTTGTTTTCGCAATGAAGTATAATTTGATCCAATTTTCGAGTCAAGAAAATACTTTTCAATTTTGATATTGTCTTGTTAAAATGGAAGACTGAAAACTTATTCAAAGCAAATTCTGCTTTTAATTCCGATGATAGGCTTCGGAATAGCCTGGGCGGGCATAATGGAAATTCACGGCTCGCAATGCTTCAGAAGCAAGTTGGAAGATTTCATCTTTCACTCGTGTTCATCAATATTGATCATCCAATAATAATGAACATAAGTTAAAATACTGTACACCAGGGAAAGAAGAAAATAGCTTTCTCCTGTACATTGAAATTCGAAAAAACTCAGGGTATAATAAGTGGGTTTGACCTTATACCCTGAGAAAAATTAATTGCACCCAGACAGGATAAGCGAATTATGCAGAGTTGGTATAGTTGAAAACGGGGAAAAATTTTCTTTAAAGTACAATGAAATCGAGGTGTGTGATTATTTCTTTGAAAAAAAATATTTCAGTTAGATCTCGACAAAGTAAGGAGAATCATCCGACACAGCAGCAGGTTTAACTTGAAAGACGCTGCCAGCGGGCATTGCAGGAAGGCTTTAAGATTAGCAATCCTGGTACTGAACCGGTATTTTCAAAATTCTCGGTTTTGTCTCCGAGTGGAAGAACTTACGAGGTAAAGATCCGTTCGCTTAAGCGTCGCGTAAACAGTTGTACATGTCCTGATTATCAGACAAACCTTCTTGGTACATGCAAGCATATTGAGGCTGTACTGGCGCTTATTGAAAAAAAACTGCGTGGAAAAATTGACAATGCAGAGTTATCTGCCCCTCCAACCGCAGAGGTCTTCCTCAACTACGGGGAGCAAGTAGAAGTAATGCTTTATCGACCGGCAAAGATAAATGAAAACGTTTCTGAATTGCTGAGTCGATATTTCGACGACAATGGTACTTTACTTGGAAATCCAATACAACAGCTTCCGGCACTTCTTGAAGATGCGGCAAGTCTTAAACCTGATGAAGCATCAGCATTGAACATCTCTCCAAATGTTCGTACCCATGCCGATTTACTTGCAGTCAGCCTTAAACACCAACTGCAGCGTCAATGGTTTCTTAATGAAGTTAAAGCTGGAAGGCGATCCCTTGATATTATTGGAACGAAGCTTTACCCATACCAGGTGGAAGGGCTTCTGCACCTTGTTTTTACCGGTCGAGCACTTCTGGCCGATGACATGGGACTTGGTAAAACGGTTCAGGCAATTGGTGCCGCCGTTCTACTCAAGGAGCTTCGTGGAATTTCGCGAGTCCTTGTTGTTACCCCCGCATCGCTTAAGCATCAATGGTATCGTGAAATAAAAAAGTTTACATCGCTTTCAGCAGAAGTTGTTCAGGGTCCGGCTTCGAAACGTGAATTGCTTTATTCAACTCCAAGCTTTTTTACTCTTGTTAACTATGAGTTGTTATTGCGTGATCAGCAGGTTTATGAGCGTCTTGCACCTGATCTGATAATTCTGGACGAAGCCCAGAGAGTGAAAAACTGGCGAACAAAGACCGCGCAGGCTGTGAAGCAATTGCGAAGCCGTTATACTTTTGTATTGACCGGTACACCGATCGAGAATAACCTTGATGAATTATACAGCGTTTTGCAGACATTGGATGCAAGACTCCTGGGACCGCTCTGGCAATTCAACTCAAGATATTACCAATTAGAGCGACGACCAAGTGGTTCATATAAGATTCTCGGATACAAAAATCTCGAAGAATTGCGAAAGCGCATAGTTCGGGTTGTATTGCGACGCATGCGTGACGAGGTTCTTCACGACCTCCCTCCAAGAGTGGACAACAATTTCTTTGTGCCAATGACCCAGGCACAGCTTGAGCCATACAAAGATTATCAGGCAATAGTTGCACGCCTGCTCGGCATAGCGCATAAGAGACCTCTGACACCAGCCGAATCAAAGCGTTTGATGATGGCACTTCAAAAGATGCGCATTTTGTGCGATGCCCTTGAGTTGCACGATCGCAATCTAACAGAAAAACAAAAGAAGCAAACTGCTCCGAAATTGGAAGAACTTGTAAGTATTGTACAAGAACAGGTTGTTGCTGCAAAACGTAAAGCAGTGATTTTTTCGAGTTTCGAGGGAATGATAGACCTGGCAATTGATCGGGTGGCACGCCCGCTGAAGATCGGTTATGTTAAACTTGCCGGAACTGTTCCGACTACCAAACGGGGAGCTCTACTTGACCGTTTTCGAGAGGATGAGAGCTGCAGAATATTCTTTTCTACAGATGCCGGTGGTGTAGGACTTAATCTTCAATCTGCGAGTCTTGTTATTAATATTGACATTCCGTGGAACCCGGCTGTGCTTGAACAGCGTATTGGTCGCGCCCATCGCATGGGACAGAAAGAAACTGTACAAGTAATTAACCTTGTGGCTCAAGGCGTTATTGAGGAACGAATGCTTGACACGCTTGCGCAGAAGCGACAGATTTTTCAGGCTGTTTTCTCAGCTCTGGAAGGTGAGGACACACTGGTCTTCGCAAAAGATCGCGGATTGATGGCACGCTTACGACAAATGCTGGCCGACGAGGAATCATCTCCAGCCAGCGCCGTAGAGGCTCGCGCCAATGCTTCTGGCGGTGCTTCTGCTGTTACCAGCAATTCTGCCGGTCTTTCAGCCGATACTTCAACAGGTGTTTCCATTGCTGGTTCAGCCGCTGGTTCTGCCAATGCTTGCGCCAATCTTGTACCTGAACATGGTGATGTTTCCGAAAACGCATCAACGGTTATGCCATCAACTGATTCAGATAAAGTAAAACTCTTCGCAGAACGCCTGTCTTCCAAACTCGGTTCAAGACTTCTGCTAATTCGAAAAGCTGATAGGCAGGCGGCACGATTAATGGTGGTTGTCGATCAGGATGCATCAGGGCTTTCATCAGTAGTTGATGAAATTGCTGATCGAGTACAAGGTCAAAACCCCTTATTCAAGGTTCATCTCTTTGACAAAAAAAGTTACGAAAGTCTTCAAGCTCTTTTTGGCGGAAACCTTGATTTACAAGATTCCGTTCATGAGGCTTACAGATCACCCGCACTTCCGGCATCAGCTGATCGAGCCGACGACGGCAGGTTACAAACAACGAAGTTTGTCCGTGAAAAGCTTTCTCAGACGGCTGAACGTTTGCGCCTGGTTAAGCTGATGACAGACGGAGGATTTGCCGCAGAGGCAACTGCTCCGCTTAAGCAGGCTTTGGATGCAACAATGGATGGTCTCTATAAACTCGCTGGTAAGTCGGTTCCCGGGGATCGTTATTCTATCCTGGAAATAGAACGTTTATTAGTTAAACCAGGTATTCTTGCTCCTGAAAAATCGGCATCCATACAATGGATGCAAAGCCTGCTCAATAGTCAAGGTTCCCAGACAACAACCACCCTTGAAAAGTATCTTGTAGAACGCATATTTGCTTCAATTGAGCAACTTTGCGAATCTGCTGATCTTTATCTGACAGCGCGTCTACTCTGATGTTAAACATCCATACTCATTTAATATTCAATGATGCCAGGGAATGCGTAGTTTATATTTCAAAACTTGATGTTATAAACAATGAGGATGTAAACCCAAAAGAACTTAGGAGTCGTTAAAGAATAAACTGATCATTTCAGGATTTTATTTAAAAATAATCATGTTGTTTCTTAACGACTCCTAACATTTTATTTCTATTTTTCCCCAACGTTTGTTTCCGTTTGCTTATTGTTTTCGAAGGTGCCTGAAGACAATGGGTTCACTGAAACTTGATTCCTGTGGCTTAAAATTGTTCCGCTGCGCCATGCCTCAGGAGTAATACCGGTGTTAGAGCCCTCCTCAGAGATATGTCCTGTCATCAGGTCGCAATAGAATTCCTTCCACCCTTTGTCTGAAGAGTTGCTATAGCCATGATCCTCACCGCCATCGGCATCTTTTTTCGGCATTGGATATCCGATTGTCTGGTAAAAACCGCAGATACCATGAAGCCATTCATGGAGCCAAACTTCACCAACGACAGGAACTTTCCAGATGGAAGTCGCTGCATTCGCTACAGTACAATAAGTCATACCAGATGAGTCATCCAGACCTGAATTGGCAAGTCCCCATCCAGTCGAGGGGATATGTTCCCCTGTAGAAAAGTCAGTCTGGGGCCAAAGAACAAGAACCGAATCATAGGCTCCCGAAGGTGCATGGTCCTGTAATCCCTGGCGTATGTTCTCTGGAGAAACCCACCAAAAATTATTACCAATAGAAGCCAGTGTTTTGATGGGTTCCATGTAATGAACAATCTCGTATTCTACAGTGACCTCTCCGTTGGAGTAATTGTTCGCAAGAGATGGAAAATGCTCGAATGACCACACGCCATCAAGAACCTCTTTTTCGGACATGGTGTAAGTAAGATGACAAGGATTTCCATCTTTGTCAGTGTAATCCGCATCTATACTATGGCAAACAAACAACAATGCACGCCAAACTGTAGTTGGTGATTTTCCTGCAGGATTATTGCCAGCGTCAATATTCTCAGCAATTTCACCAAAGGCAGAAAGGCAAAATAAAATACTTATGCTTAACAAACAGCCCAACATAAAAAATCTTGTTTTCCTTCTAATAAATATACTTCCTTCGTTCGTTTTGTTCCAGTTTTTGAGGGTTTCAATAAGAGGATATTCTTATCTTAATTGAATTCAATATTCCATGCAAGAGAAAAATCTTCCCGAAATTCAATCTTTTGTGGTATCTGCTCAATAACTTGGGGGCAAAGAAAAGTAAAAGCGGCTTCCAGCGCCTTGCGAACAACATGACAAGATGCCGCGTCTACAAATTGCCACGAAATATTGAGTTTTATCTTTCTCATCAAAGGGTACAATATAGGTCTGAAATATGAGTGAGTTCTCTGATACGCACAATCATAACAAGGAAACAATCATTTTTATTGAATAGTATTGGAAATGTCTTGTTAAGCTAATATCAATAGATATCGAAACGAAATGATTATGTAAAGTAGCATGAGAATTCAAACCGATTATTGCTGAGTGGCAAAAACAGTCAATGAAAAAACACACCGGAAATGTTATGATAAAGCTTTGCGTAAAACTGTTGAAATAGCAATCTTTCAGAGAGGTAATTATATGGGTCAGCAGGAGTTTATTTTTCTAGCAGGATTGGTTTTATTCGCAATAGCAATAATTGCTACAATTGTTGGAATTCCCCTGCGCTTGGCGTATGGTTCTTCAATTTCCCGCACGCAGATATATTGTCTTTCGATTGTCTCGGCAATTGGCTCGGTTATATTTGCAGGACCGCTTTTGAGCCTTCTGAGCGTTTTTAACACTTTGGCGGTCCATCTGGTTCTGAAAATTTCCCGAAATTTTCCTACCCTCTACTTTATTATAAGAGAAAATTATTCCTGGTACATGTGGATTCCTTTGATAATAGAGCTTGGGATTATTTTCTCCGTATCTCTTGTTACAATTGAAAAAAACTTTCTTAAGCTAACCGTGAGCTGGAAACAGCGTTTTTTATTATTTCCCCTGATCGTGCTCTCCTTAGCTGTGCCAGTTTTTTTACAGCAATTATCTCAACCAGACGCATATCACAATCTAAAAGGCCCAACCAAAGCCACAATGAGTAACATTAAATCTACCTTGTGCGTCTACCGCAATGACCTTGGAAATTTTCCACATACCGGTTTCGACCACGAAGATTCTGAAGCATACGTTAAGATTTTGAATCTTCTTACGGCTACAACTTCCCAAAATATCATGCTCACGGCTCGAGTCGATGGCCTTGAAAGTTGGAAGGAACTCGGGCTCTCTTCTGAAGATTACCAGCGTCGATGGAAGGGTCCGTATTTTGAGAATCAGGATGAACCGAAGGATTATTTCACAGATTCATGGGAACAACCAATTCGCCTGGCTGTTTTCGATAATTCAAATATTTCCGGCAAATACCCCGGTAAAATCCTGTATTTATGGTCAGGCGGCGGAGATAAAGCTTTCGGAAAATTTCCCGAACGATGGATAAGAGCTGAAAAGGAAAACAACAATTCAACATCCAGCCAAACAGAGCTTATTGAAATTGATATTGAAGGTGAAGATGACCTCTTTTTAGCTGTTGGGAAAATATAGGAAACGATTTGAAGGGATAAAAACTAATGAACAAATTTAAATGCAATTTCATTTCGGAATTTCTTTTTATTAAACTTTTCGGCGCTGTTATTCTCACTTTTATTTCCTCGCCGGTAATTTCCTGGAGCGCATTGGGACATGAGCTGACTGCTCGAATAGCATACGAGCTAATGACTCCGGATACGCGACTTGAAGTTGACAAGATTCTGAATGGAGAATCTTTCGAATCAGTTTCTACGTGGGCTGACAGGATCAAAATTGACAGGAAAGAAACTGAGTATTTTCATTACATTAACTTCATTGCAACAAAGACAGCTCTGACTGGAAAACCTGAAACAACGAGTCCTAAAAATGTAGTTTCAGGCATTGTTTTATACAAGGATATTCTTCAAAGAAGTAATGCTTCCAGCCAGGAAAAAAAAGAAGCGTTGTCTTTTCTAATTCACTTTTTTGGCGATATCCACCAACCTCTTCATAATTCCCTTGATGGTACAAATGGCGGCAACGATATAAAGGTGAAATTTTTCAATGAGGAAACTAATCTTCACAAGGTCTGGGATAATTTATTATTAAAACAAGCAGGGTTTTCCAAAGAAGAATACTTTCAAAACTTGATGAATATGTGTAAAGATTTCGACCAGAACTCAATACGGAATGAAAATTACATGGACTGGGCGCTTGAATCAAACCAGATTGCCTTAACTAAGGGCTACGATATTACCCCGGACCATGTTCTTGGAAAAACCTATTATGAAAATAACATTCCTGTTATCAACCAACGACTTGTAACAGGTGGAATCCATTTGGCGCAAATGCTGAACAAGGTCTTCGACAAGAAATATCAGGAAGTTACCGCAGACAATCTATTATCCGGGAACCATGACCAAACCTCCATTTTAAGCATGCTTTTCCAGTATCTTGCGACTGATTCCTTATCGATGGCTCTAATAAAATTTGAGCGCCTGCTTTCCCCAAATACTTCTAAAAATCAGACTCAATAGAAATACCTATTTGTAATTTGAAGCAAAACATCATCCCGACCTGAGATGTAATGCAGCAATTCGAACTATTCCTGAACCTGTACTAAGTGCAGCAAATCTTAATTATGGGGGCATTAAGCAATGCCATTTCGACCAAAGGGAGAAATCTCGCAGTTATGAGATCTCTCACATTCGTTCGAGATGACAGCTCAACCTAAAGTTAACACGCCAATTTGTCCCCTTATTTAAGATTTTGCATTCTAAGGGATAATTCGAATATATATTCTAAGCTAATATAGAAAAAATACTTGATGTAATATAAACTGCCAAATATGTACAATGATGCTCTTAATTGCTGAAATACACGGTTTTCAACTCCCGAATATTGCTTATGGAAAACAACTAAGCGCATCATTGATTGCATTAAAATCTCACTTGAATTAATTCTGATACTGATTGAATTTTCTCATTGAGTCAGCATTTTTAAGGATTTTTCTGACATTTTCATCATTTCTGTATTCATTCTCAAGTGAAATCATTTCACCTGAATCAAGTGCATTTGCTTTTTCAAGAAGGTAACTTGCCATCGGTGCAGCAAGCGGAGAATTAACTGTGGTACCGAGAGCTGATTCTGTTTCAAGCGCCCTTCTGTAGCCATCAACGACGTTTTCTGCAGATGCCTGCTTAATTGCTTTTTCAACTGATTTGTAAGCATCAATCAGACCAGCGCCATATCTGTTATCTTTACCGCTGGAGCCGAGATCAAGTGCGCAGCTTTCAATCAAATCGCGAACTTCGGCTGGCTTCAGAGTTGGATTAGCCTGCAAAACAAGAGCGGCAACTCCGGCAGCATGAGGAGTGGCTGCCGATGTTCCATCCATTTTATATGTACCACCATTGGGTCTCACAGAAATAATATCTTTTCCGGGAGCGCAGATGTCAGGTTTAATATAGGTAACGCCATTCCAGGTTGCTGGCCCAGGGCTGCTGAAGAGAGCAATTGAGTTGTTCGACTTAAGACCACCCACCGCCCATGACTGTAGAAAACATGCACAATAATCGATTTTTTGGGGCATGGGACCACCATTTCCGGCGGCAAACACTGGTAGAATGCCTGCGGCAACCCAATTATTAACAACATCGTAATATAGATTTTCATCGGAATCAGTTCCACCATAAGATTTTCCGCCAAGTGAGACGCTTACTATTCTTGGAAAATCATTTGTATCCGGGTTTCCATCGGGATCAAGCATCCACTGGTACGCTCTGAGAAATATTTCATGTGTTGACATTTCCATACCATCAAAAACTTTCGCCACCATAAGCCTTGCGCCTGGAGCCACACCAATATTTCCACCGGCACATATAGTTCCGGCTGTGTGTGAACCATGCATATTTTCGTCAGTTGCCTTGGAACCATCAACCGGCGATGCAACTGATCCATCATTAGGATTCAGGTCCCAGAACTTCAGAATTTTTCCGGCAAAAAGTTCATGACTTCCAGCCGCACCTGTATCAACATGACCAACCAGAATGCCGCTTCCATCAATTTTAAATTTTTCCCATACTTCAGGAGCCCGGACATGTACAACACCCCATGAAGGAAACTCACGCGAGACTTCAGTGTTGTCTGATCTCGGTTTTTGAAGATTATACTTAATCGGTACGACTTTATGAACTCCGCTGACATTTTCAAGTTTTTTAATGGCTTCAATCTGCTCATGATTGGCATTTATTGCAACTGCGCGTGCTGCCCAGAGTTTCACCATTCCTTCTGAACGCTCATCAAGAGAAGCATTCTGAAGATTATTATTTAGTTCTGACTGAAGAACGCGAATAAGTTCTGAAGGCTTGGCGTATTCACGGACTACATTGCCTCTGTCTGCCTTGAACTGCACTATCCATCTGTCTTCCGGAACATGCAGACCCCAACAGCAAGTTGCAAAAAACGCCGACGCCAATGTTAACAATCGTATTTTTCCTTTAAAAATCATGATATAATTTACCTCCAATAAGATTTCAGCTTTTCAGCTTTGTGTATATACGAATGATTTAGCAACTTCGTAACAATATTTTTTTTTTAATTCATAAAGGGGCCTAAAAATTTGATGAACATTAGTAAAAAGCAATTATTATTTACATTTTATTTTTCATTATTTCTTTGTTCTTTTTTATCTGCTGGTACAAATGTAAAAATAATAAAAATAAAAAACGTCTACTGTGAAGAAATTGTACAAACTATCAAACAGGCTTATGGCAATTCTGTCGGGATTTCTGAAATTAAAACAATGAACGGAGTTTGCGTAAACTGTGAAGATCCTGAAACATTGAAAAACATAGAAAAACTTATTTCAGAATTAGATCGCAGACCTGCATCTTTAAGGTATTACCTTTATATTCCAACTGAGGAAGAAAACAGGTCAATGATTCTGGAAATAAGGAATCGCGGGCACTGGAATTCTGGAATAGGTTTAAGTTTTGTACAAAACAATTCAAAAGGATCTACGATTCGCAATGTCATGGGTCTGGAAGGACACGAAGCTGTATTTGTAGACGTATCTTCAAGGGTTTTCAGTTCATGGTATCCATGGCAGGAAAATCAAGTGATAAATTCAGAAGAAGGTTTGCGTGTTTCTGGAAGATTATTGAACGACGAAGAAGTTCTCGTATCATTCAGCGCTGGAAAAGGGAAATTTCCGGAAACAAAATCAATTGAAACACAGATTAGAACAAAACTTGACGAATGGACTCCGGTCGGTGAAGTTTCTTCTGATTCGTCGAAAAAATTTTCTGCCGGAAGATCAGCTCATTACGAAAAAATTCTCTTTCTTTTCTGTGTAAAAAAGATCGAATAAAAACAGATTTCTTGATTCCAATTAAATCCAGGAAATTTTTGAGACGGATTGATAAATCAGTGAAAAAATGAAATCATCATTCCAGAGGACCGATAAAAATACCTGGGCTTCATATTTTAAAGCTTATCCGCTCACCCCCGGAGTTAAGGGCAATCGCGGATTGGCGTCAATTATTTTTGTCTATTGACGAATATTATCAAGTTGATTATGCTTAGAAGCGAGGTGATGAAAATTGAGAAGAAAATTTTTAACTGAACATGTAGTTTTATTTCTTTTCCTGAACTTTGGTTTGTTTCCGGTTTTCTTATATGGAAATCCTTTTCAGGAAAACAGACAGACTGTTGTTACAGGCTTCGGGCTGCGTACAGAACAAACATCAACAGTGTCCATTTCAGAGGCCTGGGTTAACATCCGTTCGGGCCCGGGAATGAAAAACGGTGTAATTAAAGTGCTTCCCAGAGGTTCCAAAGGTGAAGTCATCGGAATGAAATCCGGTTGGAAACTCGTCAGATTCGACAATGGTGTTACTGGCTGGATATATGGTAATTTATTGACGACATCGGCTATTCCAGAATACAATAATAACTCTTCCGACCAGAACGTGATTTCATCTCTTTCGAGTTCATTTTCACGCTGGGAACGCCTGTTGGGTTCAACAAAACTGAATCTTGATCGATTTGGTAACTGGTGGAGAATCGGACGGGCAAATAATCATTATAAACGTGGTGATTATCAGAAAGCATATGATCTGGCCATGTCAGATTCCGGAAATCCCCTGGAAGCCGCTTATCTTCAGGCAAAATGTCTGTACAAACTTGGCAAATACAATGAGGCCAGAGAAAAGCTCGCCAGAATTGAGCCTCAGCTTGAGGATGCCGCTTTCGTTGAGAAAATAGACAAGATTACCAAGCCGTATATTGATGAACCCATTGTTTTTAAATTCGGAGGATACGATACTATTGAGCAGTTCAGAAAGAAAAAAGCAAATGGTGCCCGCGTTGGGCTTGAATCAGAAGAATATTATGAAAAAATGGTTGACATCAAGACCTGGAAATGGAAATCAGCTGCAGCAAAGAAAGAATTTGATTCCATTGCCGGAATTGATTGCAGCGGCTTTGTACAGAGAGTCCAGCAGGAACTTTATGCCGATGCTGCTGTAAAATGGCCTATTCCATCCCGGACATCTGCTGCAGGTTTCTGGTCGAAGTCGGTTTCCGATGAAGTAAACCCTGGCTATCGCCCGCCGCCTCCACCTGGAATTCGTTCGGGTGATATTATTGGTTTTGACTATGGCCATAATCTTTACCACCATTCAATGATTTTCAGAGGTCTTGACTCCAAAGGAAATATTAAGGTAGTAATGATGGGTGATGTGCCGATTGAAAAAACATTAACTGAAAATGATTTGGAAAATTACAAAGGAACATTCCGTTTGAAAGGGATGGACAAGGTTCGTTCACTTCTGACCGCATAAAATATGAAAAAACTTATTCCAATTCTCTGTCTGCTCTCTTTTATTACATTTTTTGCTGCATCTGCTGAGCAATTCCCAGCGCCTGTATTTAAAATTGAACCTGTTTTTCATGGTACATGGGGGAATGCTTCAGATCAGATTGGTGTTTCATGGATTGCTTCAGGAGTTTTCAGGGAAGGGATAAAAACCGGCCCCTCAGCATTTCATGTTGATGATGAGAATAGAGTCTGGATAAGCGATTCGATGAACAAAAGGATGGTATGCTTTGCTCCTGGAGGCAAAACAAGTCTTTTCAAGCTTTCTGAAGGCATTCCGTCTGATTTTTCTGTTTCCAGTGGCAGCATTTTCATCTGCATGGCGGAATCGCCAGCTATAATAAAGTATAATCTTCAGACTGGCGAAGTTCAGAGTTCCATTCAGGTTCCGTGGAAAAGTCCAAATCGGATGCTGTTTATTTCTGAAGATCTGATTGCAATTGAAAATCAATCCTCGGAACTTTGGATTTACAGAAAAGGAAAATGGTTTCTTTATCCATCAGACGCAATGGAGCCCGCTGGAACAAAAGAGAATATTTTTGGAATTGCCTATTATGGAATTGAAAATCAGCGGAAGATACTTGTTGCTCCGTGGTTTTATGAACAGGGTGAACCCGAGACATATTCTGAGGTGGAATTACCTGGTGATAAAATTGTTTTTTCAAAAATCCTGGGTGTGGATTCTCATGGAATACCAGTTTTTGCAGCAGTTTCCAGGAATCATGAAAATATTTTGCGCATGTTTTCTTTTGACAAAGATGGGAATGCTTTTGAAATTTGCGCACTTCCTGTGCTTCAGGGACCACATCTGGTTTCGCAATGGATATTTGAAAAAAATGACAGGATATTTGGTTTTTCAGGAGACGAAAAAGGCTTTACAATTTATGAAGCGAATCTGAAAGAGAAAATATCTCATTGAACAACTTCATTTAAAATCAATTCTGAATTTAAAAGAAATAATTGTCGCACAGAGAGCCGAATCGTCAGCAAAGTTTCCAAGCGTATCTGAAGCGGTTCCGGCCAGAACTTGCAATTTCACTGTTCCGCTGCCGGTTATTCGGGTGGCAGGAATAGTTCGTGATGATGTATCTGTGCCGCTTACAGCAACATTTCCATTGGCGGTATCTGTTTTAATGAAGGTAATACTTGCCAAAACAATGCCGCTTCATAAAGGAGCCTCCTGTACATCAAAAATAGTGAGCGTACAGAATGTAAGTTTTCAAAGGAAAAATCCACATAAAATATCTTGTTCAGCAATATTCTGTAAGTTTTTCTGCAATGTATTATCTGTTGATTTCAGAAAAAAGAATTTGATTCCTTACTCGTATTAGAGTAATATAGACAGAATAATGATCCCTTTTGTAAATAAACTTCCGGAAATTGACCGGAAAATTTTTCGTATTGATTCAATATCATCAGCCTACTACGGCTTGTATCTGGGGTTTTTCCTTCCCTTTGTACCAGTGATATTGAAAAGGATGCATGCTGACTACTTTCAGATGGGAATATGCATGGGTATTCCTTTCCTGGCACTTATTTTCACTCTTCCAATACTCAAATTCTTCAATGGGTACAAGGCAATAAAAATTCTCTGTTATCCAATGATTATTTTCAGGCCAATTGTGATTCTTATAACATGTTTTTCAGAACCATGGATAATCATTATGATATATTTTGTTAACCAGTATTTTGAGGGAATAGGTTTAACTGCCTACACACGAGTTCTGAGGGACATGTATTCTGATGCCGGCAGAAGTTGCGCGATGGGATACGTCAGGTCTTTTCAGGCTGCATTTCAGATTGTCGGCGCATTGTTAAGCGGAATGCTTATTGATCAGAATAATTCAATTCTTGCGTTTTCTCTTGCAGGAATCTCCGGTTTGATTTCGGCAGTAACATTTTTACAGATTTTTTCCGGAATTTCTTCACCTGTTTTTTACTCAACTGATTTAAAAATTTCTGATATTCCGACAATGCTGAAGTCATACAATGCTTTCTTCTGGCTTAATGTTACGGTCATGTTGTACGGTTTCGGAAATTTACTTATGTTTGGCATAATTCCGACGTATCTGGTTGAAAAATTCGATATTTCATATTCAATGTTTGGTTCTCTTACGTCAATCACCAACCTGACGCTTGTTCTGGGATTTATTTTCATGGGTCGTTTCGCTTCAAGGAAAGGTCCACAGAGAGCATTATTTTTATGTTATTCATGGGGAATTTTTATTCCATGGCTCTTTATGTTTGCGCCTACTACGTCTTTTCTTGTCTTTCCATACCTCATCACCGGAATTCAGAACGCAGGTTTCGATATGACCTGGACCCAGCTTTTGATAGCTTCTGTACCAAAAGATTCTTTGCCGGCTTATGCATCAGTTTACGTATTTCTGATGGGTTTAAGAGGATTCGCGGCTTCGCTTGCCGGGAATGTTCTTCAACCAATCACCGGAAGCAGAACTTTGCTTGCCGTTGCAGGCTTATTCATGCTTTCCGGGCTGATTTCCGCAGAATTGTCTCGCAAACACTGGGTAGATAAGAAAGAGGAAAAAATTTAGACACTGAATAAAAACAGCTGATCAGTAATGTAGAAATAGATTTAATTAGCAGGCACTTGCCCCGAATTATTAAGCAGTTATATATAAACAGACCTAGAAATGTTCCGGTTTATATGCGTTAACTTAAAGGTCGGTTGTCATCTCGAACGAATGTGAAATATCTCATAAAAGCAAGATCTCTCCCGTCGGTCGAGATGACAATGAATCGTTATTGGTGACAACCAATTTTAGGAGAAGACCACGCTGACGTCGGGTAGAAGGAGAAAACAGGAATCTTTCATTAAGCGTTGATATAATTTCAGTGAATCTGCTACAGAGTCAAAATTTAGAGTACAATATACCGAGAGAAAAAGTATAAATTGCACATTTTCAAATAGTAAACTATAATTACAATCACTACAATAGTACAGAATGCTAGAAAATAGCTTAACAAGGGAGAAATCATGGAATGAGCGGAGAGAAGAAATCAAACTGGATGACCTTTTTAGGCATTGGCTGCCTTGTAATTATTGTTGGCGGTTCCATTGGCGGTTATTTGCTTTATCTCAAAATAATAGCCGGAATGAAAGAAGTTGCTGCGGTCGGGATAGAGCAGATTGTCGAGAGCGGAGTAACCAGTATGCAGCTTTCTGAACAGGAAATCAAAAAACTGATGGTACCGGTAAAAAACTTCACAAAAAAAATACGTGCTTCTGAAGTAAGCGTTGAAAATGTAGCAAACGTCGGTCAGGCGTTGGTGAAAAGTCCTGTTTTTCCTGCTTTGTCGAGCATCATGTTCGAAAATAAGTATGTGAAAACCTCTGATATTCCCGAAGCTCACAAACAAAAATCACACGTCATCGTAACTCGCTTTGTCAAAGGAATCATCGATGAAAAAATCGGCAGGGATGAAGTCGCTAATGTGTCAGATATTCTTATGGAGGAAGTTACAAAAAACGGAAAAAAGATTAAAACCATGAAGCAAAAGCTCTCCAATGATGATCTTTACAAATGCATGAGACTTATGAACACAATAGCCAATGATGCAAAGATTCCCGATCAGGCTTATGAAGTAGATCTGGCAGCCGAACTTGAAAAAGCCATCTCCAAAGGCATGGCTGCGAAATAATTCGTTTTCAGGAACTGGTTTCAACCACGGGATTGCACGGAATAACTCTGAATTCATCCATTGTCATTTCGACCGAGTGAAGAGATCTCCCAAAAGGCAGCAATTACACATTGCATCGCAAAACGTTTTATATCGCTTTTTTGATAAACTGACCTTTCGCATTGCATTCAGAACAAAAATCTTTGTTAATGAGCAAAAGATCAGCTTTGATGGGTAATTGCTGTCCGAAGGGTAAGCAGATTTCTTCCTTCGGTCGAAATGACAGCACAATAACAGACACTAGCCCTGAATTACAGTGTCTTTTTATCTGCTTTCGTGAATTGAGTTGAATTTAATCATCTGGTCTAACTCAGCCCCTGAAAGAGAGTTTGGCTGCTGGAGACATATACCTCTGGCAGCGAAAGTTTCAATGATTGAATCAGAATATTTTCCGTCAAAATGATCTTTATCTGCCTGTAAAAGTGCGATCAATCCATCAGCAAACAACGGATCATCGCTAATGGAGAAGAAACTTTTCAACAAAATTCTGTCAACAGCTTCACATCCAATTTTTTTTCTGAGGTCCCAGAGGGCTCCTGACCAGATTTGCCCGTCATGATGAGGTTCATTTTTGTAATCATCAGGAAATTTCAACTTATTTTCGACATTTCTTAAATAAGGACGATTCTGCTTTTTAACAACATACTCACCAATCAAAGGATCATCTGAAAGCGAGGCAGCGAAATAATCTGCCTGCCCTTCACTCATAGCAGGCCCATGTTGTCCGCGCAGTGGTTTAATCTTGTCAACTATTGAATGCGCAAATTCGTGATATAACACGCTTTCCTCACGTGCCAGCGACATAAAGCGATCTCCGCCGTCACCGAGAAATATTGCATTCGCCCACGGCGTATAATAAGCGTTATCCATAAATTGTATAAGAACCACTGCGCCAATTCGCTCTCTTTCGAAACCAAGCTTTGAATAAAACTTCCAGGCCAAATCGAGATGATAATATGCCATTATTTCATCAAAATGATAATTGGATGTTTCATAAAAATAATCTCCGTTTGAGCCAGACGCGCCAACTTTGTTGTCTATCTGAACATAAACATTCAGGCCATTAAGTCTTGAATCGGTGAGATTTTCAATAGTTTCGACCGTAACTGTTCCTGTGGCGGGATGATGTCGGAAAACTTTTGCCCTGCCACTGTGTGTATCCTGAAAGCTCAAGAGATTTTCACGGTATAATTCCGCACCGGTATTTGAATCAATTATTATTTCCCAGTTTCCCGGAGGCGACTGAGTTGAAACTTGTACAAGCAATGCGTCAAACAACTTGTTTTCTCCGGGAAACAAAACATTTTCGATGTCTTTTTGTACAACACATTTTTCCTGAGAAAATGATTTTAACGCGGCATCCTTTGCCTCTTTTGAGGAAAGTGTTCTCTTATTTGCGACACGAACAGAACTCGTAAGATTTGAAGCAATAAGTGCGATTTCACCATTTCTGTTAAAATAGACGCTGGCAGTTTTTCGATATACCGGAATTCCGGAAATTTTTTCCTGGAAAATGTACATTTCGCTGTTTTCGGTTGAAAGTTGTTGCTTAAAAACAAGCTCAATATCAGAACTTCCGCTGTCACTCGCGTTTTCACTTTCATTTCTAATTTCACTTACTTTATCACTAACTTTATTGCTTACTTTATCACTCTCACTTACTTTTTCACAAAAAAGTTGCAGATTACTATTTAAAAAACGGGTCGCCTTTTCAAGATTCGTCGAAGAGTCATCTGGCTGAGATATTTTTCCGATTATGCTCTGAACACGCTGTCCATCAGGGGAAAACCTCAGATATGAAATCTCATCAGCTTTACTTCTGAGTAAGAATAATTTACTTTTCAGATTTTCTGAAATGCTCGAAACTACTGAATTCAGTGGCTTTTCTGAGATATCTGAAATAATTGCCTGATTTTTATCTGCGTCGAAAGCAAAAAGATCAATTGAAAAACAACAGAACAGAGCTAATACGATAAATTTTCGCATATCCACTTCCTGAACAATATTTGTTTCCTGAAAAACATAAACTGAAGAACAAATTGCAGAATTCTGAATAGTTAATTATAATAAAAATCTGGCAAAATGTATATTTGAAATTCAATCAAATTTGAATAAATGTTCAAATAATCTTGAATGAATTCCCCTCCCTTCAAAAATCCCAGTTTAGCTCATTAACAAAGGATTTTACTCTAAAAACACTGCAAAATGCTTATCTCTAGTGCTATACAAGGCGTTCTCCGAGGCAATGGGTAATTCCTGAAAAAATTCGAAAACATTTTTCAATAAAATATAGACAGATTTAATATTTTTGGTTAATATAAAATAGTTTTGAGTAAACAGTATATTTTTTCTGGAGGTCTTTTCATGAAAAAACTTTTAGGAATTCTTTGTTTTCTCGCCCTTTCAACAGGGCAATTGTGGGCCGTAACCGCTGAAGAAATTGTTAAACATTTCGAAGAAAATCAGAAATGGGTACAATGCAGCATGATTTCTTACCATGTTCAGAAAAAAGCATCGGACGAGAGAATCGCAGATCTTTATGACTTTGTTTCTGAAAAAACTTACGATTACGAAGGTCTCGTAATCAATGGTGCAGACTATTCCAAAAAAGAAGGCGGAGAGCTTTCTGAGCTTCTTTCAAAAATTGGAAATGGTGTTCTTGCGGTTGTTCAAAAACAAGCCACTGATGATAACAAAAATCTTTTCAAGCCGACTTGGCTTGGTTATCATACACCTGATGACAAGCGCGTTTCCAACTGGTTCTGCCTTATTATGGGAAACCAGATCAAAACTTATCTTACACGTGTAGATCCCAAATCAAAACTTGACGAAATGGGAACTGACCCGCTCGTGTTGAACGTTCTCAACAAGAATCTCTTTAACTATGAGTTGGTTAAAGATCTTGGAGATCAGGCAGTGTTGAGAATAACTCCGAAAGCAAATGCTTCAACAAACATCAAAGAGGGCATTGTTGAGCTTGCCAGAATCAAAGTCGGAGCTGCTGAGACCTGGTATGCAAAAAAGATATCTGGAACCCTCAACACCGGCGCTCGTGGAACAACCACTTTTGGTAATTTCCGCGTTGCAATCGCCCCGGTTGGCAAATACATTGCTTATTCCAATGATAACTCTCTGAAGAGCGATGTTAAGATAATGGATATTTCGCAGGCTATGAATGAAAAAGCCAGTCAGAACGAAAAAATTTATGTATTTGGAACACAGATTCACAATGTTTCCTATCAGTCATCAAAAGACATAAAAGATTACGAAGTTGATTTTCTCACAACTGTGAAACACCTTCACATCAATCCACCAATTAATATGGTTGCTGATTATCTCAACAAGGGCCGTCTTGGAACTCTTACTAAAGTTACTGCAAAAATCGTTCGTAATCACTGATTTCTCTGACCATTTTGCTCAGCAATAAAACACCAGCCCCCGTGTACTCACGGGGGTTGGTGTTTTTCCGGTCAATTATACTCCATCTGTTGCGTTTCAGAAAAACATATCTGACAATTAATTTATTAATTCTGATAATATTTGGGGCAGCATCCAGCAAGCTTGATATCGACCTCGGAATTGAAAATCTGTTTCCCCGAAATTGCCCGGAAATGCTTTCATTCAATTTTCTCAATCACCATTTCGGACGGGATGACGGAATTATTATTCTGATAGCATCTCCGAAAACCAAATGGAATTCAGATTCGGTAAAAGCACTTGACAGGCTATCTGTAGAAATCAGAAAAATTGAGTATATTAATGACTCCTATTCGATGTTTGATGTTCCATATCCTCACTTTTCCGAAGATTCGGAAATATCGCTGAAACCTCTTCGAAACTGGCTTTTTCCAAATGAGGAATTCGAATTATCAAGATTTCAATCATTCATTGCATCACTGTCTCTTAACGATCCGTTTACCGGTAATTTTTTCTCACCCGATTCAAATTCAGCAATAGTAATGCTGCGATTGAAAGCCGGCAAAGAAGATCACAAAGGAAGGCATCAGGCAACACAGAATATTCGGGAATGGCTAATGAATTCTGCATTCCAGAAATATTTTTCGTTTACTCTTACCGGACTACCTACTGCTAGAGCCGACGGAATGCGCCTGATTCAGAGCGATCAGCGCAGGTTGCTCCCAATTGCCCTGTTAATAACAATCATGGTCCTGTTTTGGATATTCAGTCGATGGATTGATGTTTTTCTGATTATATCACTTGTGTTATACAGCATTATCGTAACACTTGGAATTATGGGTTTTTTTGGATTAACCTTTTCGATGTTGTCTTCTGTTCTTCCGGTGATCATTTTAACCACTGGTTCCAGCTATAGCATTCACATAATTTCAAGACTGAGAGTCAGGCAAAAACTATGCAATTCAGGGAAAGAAAACGAATCCAGAAGATGGGATGATGAATTCCTGGCTGAATCTTTTACTGAAACTCTCAATCCTATTTTTCTCGCAAACATAACTACTGTGATAGGTTTTCTATCATTGTATTCTTCTAACATGAAGATCGTTAATGAATTCGCATGTGTAACCGCATTAGGCGTCTTTGTCGCCTTTCTTGCATCAATATTTGTTTTCCCACTACTCGTGGCATCGTTTCCGCCTTCTGAAAATGAGCGCAATCCATTTGGAATAAGGATTCTGAAAAGAATAATAATCAGAATTGCTATACTTGATATAAAACATTCAAAACTGGTAGCTGGAATATTATTTTCGTTCATTTTTGCGGCAATATATTTTGCAGCAAAAGTACAAGTAAAAGCTTTTGTTTTCGATGATTTTCCGCAGAATTCCAAATTCATTCAGGATATTCGGAAGGCTGAAAAAACCTGCCACGGAATCCTTCCATTCAGCGTGATAATTGAAAATACCAATCAGGGAAAAGTTATACTCCGGCTAAAATACCTTCAAATAGCTCTTAAAATAACTTCTTTTCTGAGACTTCAGCCAGAAGTCGGCAAGCTGGACAGCCCGACAGATATGATATCCCGGGTCTACTCAATGCTGGTGGAAGGAAAACAGTCTTCGAAGCTTTTTCCCAGATCTGACTTTGAAGCTGCTTCCACAATGCAATTCATGTCTGCAAACGAGATTCGGGACCCTGGTATCACAATGATATCACCAGATCTTTCCTCCCTTCAGATTCCTTTCAGAATAAAAGATTTGGACTCTAATAGAGCAATTGATTTTATCGACCGCATGGAAATGCATTTGAAAAGATTCGAAGATTCTGAAACAAAAATTCACCTTACCGGCTCCACGCGAATGATTGAGGAAGCCTACAGAAATATTTTTGCAAACCTGGTTTCAAGTTTTTCAATAGTAGCGGTCTTCACTTTATTGGTTATCATATTTACCTTCCCTGATATTGTTTCTTTTTCTGCAATTGTGTGGGGAAATATTATTCCAACAATCATGATAATTTCCTTGATGGGAATCATCGGCGTGGACTACAAGCCATCGACAAACACCATTTTTGGAATTGCACTTGGACTTGCAATTGACAACACGATACATTTTCTTAAAACCCGGTTGTATTATATTTCTCTTGGATTCAGCAATTCAAAAGCTATCCTGCATGCGCTCAGGCGTGCAGGAGTCGGAATGTTTGTTTCCTCTGCAGCAACCTTTTTTGGATTTCTGACTCTGATATTCTCAGAGTTTGAAGCTCAGTATCTGATCGGTTTACTTATGAGTTTCAGTGTGTTTGCTGCATTAATATATGATTTATTCTTCGTTCCGTCAGTAATGGCATGGAAAGGAAAAATCTTGCATTTATGAGATCTCTCACATTCGTTCGATATGACAACTTGCCCTTTAAGGTAACGCGTGTGAGATGAATCCCAGGGTAGAATTTCCTGGTCAAAACGTACCAAAGGTTTTAACAAAAAAAATCCACCCTATTACTTTTAAAGATACGTATTTACATCTTTTTTGGGATGAATCAGCAATCTTAACAAAAAGATAGCTATGGTTAAAAAACTAGCTGAAGCAATGGGAATAAGTTTATAAATTTTCGGAAGATTTTCAACCCTCTCCCACCCGGTTTGCGGGGAGAGGGAGAAAATAGGAGCTTTTCAATGAGCGTTGATATAATATCTCCTGAAAAGAAAGTGGAAGCGAGTCATAACATGGGAAGGAAAATCAGCCTAATATAGAAACGACTTTTGGAAGGACTTTCCAATGCACCTCCGTTGCAGAGGAAAGTTCTCCGTCAAATTCAACGATCTGTGGACGGCTGAAGGATGCAGATATTTTATCTGTCTCCCTGAATGTGACCTCGGGGTGTCCGGCAAATCCTTTTTCCTGAAATGCAACAGAAAGGTTCAGTGATCTTAATGCACTGACTTTTGAACATAAAGCATAATCAACGAGACCGTCTGAAACTGATCTTTTCGTCGCAAAAACAAAATTTCCAGCCATGTGCGGTCGTTTCAGAACTGTCATACCGCTGAAAATCCCTTCAAAAGTTTCCCCAGAAATTTTGACTCTTGCTTCAAACCCTGAGTATGTACAAAGAACATACAGCGTAGCAAGCGGCATTCCGATAGAATAGATATTCCTGTACAAGAAATTAAAAAAACCTTTCTGCTGCGTCAGAAGGTCATTCGTAACTGGTATGAGTCCGATGCTTGATGATTGACAAAAATAACGTTCTGAATTGCTTCCGTCTGGGTGTACAATGTGGACCTTAATAACATCATTCAGTGATTTTTTTTCCTCATTCAACCTGCATGGATATCCTTCGAAACGACGCTCATCAGTAAAAGGTTTATGAAAATCATTACTTGTACCAATTCCAAGGCTTCCAATTACAATCTTTTCAATTAATGCAGGCTCAGATTCTAATCGTGGCATAAGTGCGTCAAGAAGAGTCTGAAGGGTACCGTCTCCGCCTGCTGCAATCAACCGTCTGCTTCCGCGAGAAACTGCATCATGGACAAGAGAGATCATATTTTCACGGCTTGTCGATTTATGAAGATTGTATTTAATTCCACGACTCCGCATGCCGTTTTCAATTTTCTGCCATGCTTTTTCGGAAGCAGCACGATTTGCAGCCGGGTTAAGAAAAATGTCAAATTGCTCCATACTTTTTCCCAAGCTCACAAAGCAAATCCAGCGCTTTATCAAGATCTTCCCTTGAATGAGTTGCCATCACAGTCATACGAATGCGCTCAGTTCCATGCGGCACAGCCGGATATTCAATCAGCGACAGGAATAATCCGCGTTCATAAGCTTCTTTAACAATCGAATATGTCTTCATGCGATCATTCAAGAATACTGGGATAATGGCTGTTTCATGATTGCTGGTCTTATATCCCATCTGAGTAAGCCGGCTTCTCACATACCTTGCATTTTCCTGAACTTTCCTGATCAGCTCAGGGTGATTCTGCATCATTTCAAGACCGGCAAGACATGCACCAACAATCACCGGCGAGACTGAAGCCGTATACATTCCAGAGCGACCGAAAAACCTCAGCCAGGTTATGAGCTGTCTGGAACCGGCAATAAACCCTCCAAAGCAGCCGAACGCCTTGCTGAATGTAGCCATAACGATGTCAACTTCTCCTTCAACACCGCAATGCTCAAGGGAGCCTCTGCCATTTGCTCCGACGGCTCCAGTGCCATGTGCATCATCAACAAGAAGCATCGCATTATATTTTTTGCACAGATCAACAATTCTGCGTAACGGAGCAATTTCACCATCCATGCTGTAGACACCATCTACCGCAACAAACTTTTGTCCGGGTTTTCCCTCACATTTCGCAAGGCACCTTTCAAGGTCTTCACAGTCCGAATGTTTGAAAACAAGTCGCTCAGCACGGCTGTATCTGGCGCCATCGATGAGACTTCCATGATTGAGTTCATCTCCGATAAAAAAATCATCCTTCCCCAGAAGTGCTGTAATAACCCCAATATTGGCAGAATAACCAGATGGGAAAATCATAGCAGCCTCACAATGCTTGAATCTGGCAAGTTTTTCCTCCAGTTCCTGATGAAGAACGGTGTTTCCGTTCAATGAACATGGACCTGCCATTCCAATTCCCCATTTTTCGATAATCTCAATTGCTCTTCGCTTAATCTCAGGATTAGTTGTAAACCCGAGGTAGTTATTCGAAGCCATCATTATCATGTCACGCGGTTTACCTGTTTCAAGACTGGTTGCCTGAATATGATCTTCACTTGGTCCGTTTGTAGTACGAAAGTAAAGATAGAGTTTCTGGCGTTTTGCTTCTTCGATGACATTATGAAGAATATCCATTTTCTGGTTAAGAGATATTGAGTCGTCCTGAACTAAATCCTTGAGATCGAAATTAGAAATATCCATTTTTATTCCCCTTTTTCCATAAGATTCCAGATATCGGCTGAAACTTCACTTGCAGGTCTGTTGACGTTGACAACTGACCATCGCTTGATTTGAGCATATTCAAACATTTTTTTTCTCAACTTTGATTGGAAAGAAACAAAACTTTCCTGAGATGGACTTCTGAACCCACATTCATAGAGTGTTACCGAAGGTTTTCTTTCCCATATTTCCTCGGGTGATGCATCAAGAGCAATCACCAGGTCAGGGATTGGAAAACCGGACAAACTTTTTTCTATAAAATCCGAATTCCCGGAATGAAGAAGTTCTGAAAAAGCGTATTTGTACCAGTATCCTTCAGCAAGTACTATGTCGGGATTTTTTTTCCCTATTGTTTCCCATGATTCAATCAGGGCATGCATAATAAACAGCAGACGTGCCGGAGAACTGAGAGAAGCAAGATATCTGTGTATCGCATGCGGGTCAGAAATAAACGAATGCGAATGATAGCGGCTGTCCCGGGTAATATCCCAGACGCTCAGGATTTCGGCATGTTTCCCATTCTCAGCAAGAAATCTATCTTTCAGAAGTCGTATATGAGTCGATTTTCCACATCCATCAATGCCTGTCAAACAAATAAACACACGCAATCCCCTTTTCATTAAACAGAATCAAGTATTAGTACAACAAATATTAACTCGCAAATTTGTCCTCCTGTTTAAGATTTCGCATAATTATCCCCGACCCTCTCCCGCGCTGACGACGGGGTGAGGAAGAAAACAGGAACTTTTCAATGAGCGTTGATATAGTGATAACGATATTATAGCCAACATTTTTCAAAAATCAATATTATTTTATTATCTTTATAAATCCAAGTGTACCATCAATGCTTATAACGGCTCCGTCTGGGATTACTTCGCTGAGTTTTTTAATTCCGAATACAGCCGGAAGTCTGTACTCACGCGCAGCTACTGCTCCGTGTGACAGAATACCGCCTGTTTCTGATACAATGCCTGCAATGCGGGAAAAAGCAATAGTAAAACTCGGATTAGGCGACCTGGTAATCATGATTTCCCCTTCCATGATTTTTTCAAGACCGGCGGTATCATTTACGTGCCGTGCAATTCCCACTGCTTTGCCAGAACTTACCGGTAATCCAGACATCGTATTCACAGATCTGCTTACTGAATTGTTTTCAGGTTTTTCGAAATTCAGGTTTTCCGGTGGAGAGGAGTTTACAGCCCTGTTAAAAGCAATTTTCCTTGATATTGCCAAAGGAGTGAGGTTGGGATTGTTATCGGAAGAAAACAGCGGACGTACCTCTTCATCTTTCAACCAGAAGATTAATTCAGGTGATTTGATTATTTTTCGTTTTGCAAGCAAATTTCCCAGTTTAAGAACTATTGTACGCGTTGGAGGAACAATTTTGCCCATATAAAAATGGTGTTCTTCATCAATCTCCATAAAAGTTCTCATTATCTCAACAAGTTCGCGGGATACTGCAAGCGCAGAAGCGTTGCCTTCAAGTTTCTGGAAAAATGTATTTTCAATTAACAGATCATCTGAATGCGATGGCAGGACTTTACTGATGCGTGCGTCAAAAGCAAATTTCAGAAGAATATCCTTCCGCTCACCCCACGTCGGGTTCATGATATCCCAATCGGTTGAAAGATGCCCGTATTTTCTGATAAAATTGTCAGCTTTCTGCCTACCAGATTGAGAAAGCTCTTTTTCAGGCCAGCCTTCCTTCGCAAGCATGAGTCCAATCTCTCTGGCTTGTTCATTAAAATCCAGAGTAACATTCTTTTTCAGACCTTTTCCAAGCAATGCGGAAATTCTTTTTGCATCACGTATCCCTGCAAGAGTGGAGATTTCCGTTAAACAAAGCGCTGAAATTTCCTTTATGGAGAAAATGACCAAATCAGGCTGAATAAAATCAATCATAGCTTTTTGAAGCTGATTTCCACATTTGAACAGCGTTTCATGGGTATCTGCGTGTTGCAGTGCATCATCAACTTTTTCAAGGGTTGAGAGAAAAGCAGAAAGAGTTGAGGGCCATGATGAGCGAATTTCATCAGCGGTTCGCCTCAAGAATAGCAGCATTGACTTTGTGGCCACAGCAAAGGGCAGTGAATTCAAAGTGTTTCCAAGTCTGGTTTTTGATTCCCGGGGAAATCTTATGAAATTCAGAAGAGATTTAATTTCTTTAAGAGGCTGATTAAAAGAAATAATTTCTCTGCAAAATGATTTCAGCAAAGAAATTTTTTCCCTGATATTCAATCTGATTTTAAATTTTTCCCGGAAATTAAAAGCATCCGCATTAGCATAAACCCACCCATTCCAGGTTACAGCAAGCTGATCTTTCTCATTCAGGGGAATACCCATGAATTCTGCAAAACTTCTGACCCCCTGATCAAACACCTGCCTGATATTGCTCCATCCAAGCGGACTCAACGGCAATGGATAACGTTCGGCTGTTAACTCACGCGTCCATTTGATTTTCGGGTCAGGAATAGCTTCAATGGCTGTAACCGGACGAGCCTGAAGAATGACAGGACCTTTTTCATCCAGTGCCCATTCTACGTCAACTGGGTATCCGAAGATCTTCTGAATATTGTATACTATTTCTGCAATACGGCGAATCCGCAAAGGATCAAGATTATTCATCTTACTGTCATCTGCACAGGAGGATGTCTGACGCGAAACATCTGAAAGTAAATCATTAATTTTTCCGATACTGTTACCTGCTGGCAAGTCCGCAAACGAAAATGAATCTGCTCTGTCATAAGGAATTCTGTATTGATGGGAGTCTGTTTCACCGGCAACAAGTTTTTCTCCGGTACCTTCAGTAGCTTCGATCAGGACAACCTGAGAGCCTGAAGCCGGATCAACGGAAAAAGCAACTCCGGCAAACTGAGCTTTTACAACTGGCTGAACCAGAATTGCAAGGTTAGCTGAATCAGCGGAAAAGCCAAATGTTTCGCAATAATCTCTGAAGGAAGGCGATAATTTTGCAGAAATACATTTTATTATTGCCACGCGCAATGACTTCTTATCAACTATCACGCCGATTTCACTTGTCAATTGTCCGGCAAAGCTCACCTGAGAACCATCTTCAATAGCGGCTGAAGATCTAACTGCAAGCAGTTCTACCCCAAAAAAAGAACTGCATATTTCACAGATCACACCGTCAAATATATCTCTATCACCACATTCATTGCGTTCATTGCTTTTTTTACTTTCGTTGTATCCATTGCACTCACTGCATTCTTTACGTTCATTACGCTCATTGTATTCAGTTTCAATTTTTCTTACAATTGAAGCAGGAATAATCAATGTTTGCGGAACCCGAAAACCTGATTTCAGAACCTTCGCCAGACCTATAGCTTTTCCGCCGACCTCTGAAATTGATTCAGAATTTTTCAAATCAGAAATCTCGTCTAATCTCTTAAGGTATAACATCAAAAGATTCCGCCTTTTTTCACTCCATTGATTCCATTAATTCCCGGAGGCGTTTTTCGTCTGTTCCAAGCTCTCTGCGAAGTTCTTCCATAGGGTCAGAAATATTTCCGGTGATATTCCAGAAAGCGGAATGAATCAATTCCCAGGATGATTTCAGCATAAGCAACAGAAAAATTCCCATCCCATGACTCTGTCCGACCTCGCGTGCAGTTCTGTACACGTTCATCGTCCAGAGCCAGAAAAGAGAATTTTCGCAGCAGGCACTGGAATTTGTACGATATAAGGTCTCTGCCGGAGGAAACAGCAAGCGTTTCCAGAATACTAAAAACAAAGAGAATTTTTTTAAGAATCTGTTTTCAAAAGAAAAACCAAGATAAGCCTTTTCAATGCGGGAGTTGTACACGCTTCTGCTTTTCAGCAGAAGGTCTTTTCTTCTGACAAGCCTGTCGGTATCCCTGACAACCCATTTATCAGCCTTTTCTCTGCATTTTGCAACAAGTGAATCCGGTGCAATTCCGGGAAAAAGTGCATTTAAGATGCTGAGAGTTCGATAGGCAGGTGTGAATGTTTCCGCCTTTTCAACCTGAGAAGAAAATTCATCCCACGGAAAATGCGGAACTGATCTGATAAGATTCACAAAATCAGCAAATTCCTTCAGTCCGGTCTTGTAATAGTGGAAATGTACAACAAGATGCAGAAGAGCATCCGAAGCGCACAATGAGCGAATTTTAGTTCCTCTTATAAATGTCTCAACAGACCTGTCCCACAATATTTCCCGATTGATTTTATACCCAGCTTTTGGAGAACAGAGATTCCAGTGAGTACCAATTACAAAGTTCAGATCCCTGGAAATATAGGATGGAAGATGGTAACTTTTTGTTTCACTTTCCTTCTCATCTCCGCTTTCAAAAAGAGCGAGCGGTACAAGTCCGATATTCCGATATACTTCTTTAACTTTTTTCACATCACGATGTCTGATAAGGATATCCATGTCGTTCATCTTCTTGTACCCAACATCTTTGTAGATCGTTTCAGCAAAAAGCACGCCTTTAAGTACAATTACCTCAATTCCAGCTTTCTGGAACTGCTTGAATATATCTTCCGCATAAGCCAGCCTTCCAGTGTTCTTCTCAGTTATTTCCCGATGACGATCTCTTAATTCATGAAGCAGCACATCAGGAACGGAACCGAGCAGATTAAGTTTGTCAAGATGCAGAAATATCATTGGTGCGATATCATTGTGCCTGAGTTTCCAGGTGAATTCAGAAAAGTCCACACCACAATCAAACAGCCTGCGTATTTCGGATTTTTCAGCATCCGATGGAGCTGCCAGAGCAAGTAAAGTCAAGAGTTTATCGGCTTCAGAAAAGATATTTTTCCCTGAGATATGTTTTTTCATTCCACTCACCTTATAATTTTTTATGACATTCTATAACGTTCAATGAAAGTGGGAGGTTGGCTCACCGGAAGGTGTAATCGTAGTTTTTTCTGCTCAACCCTCGCCAGAAACAATGCTGCAAGGGACTGTGCAGCATCAGAGAAAGACTGTTTTCCAAATCTTCTGTTGAACCACTCAGTGATTTTTTTTGCCTGCCTCTGGATTTTTTCATTCGGAGCAAATTTTTCAAAAAGCGGCAAAAGCGGACGAAACTGTAGTACATATTTCACTTGATCCTGGTACCTTGCTTCCATAAAAGTGTCACCCTTTACCACGACTCCGTTTTCAACTGCCATCATTTTGGTTTCAGCTATCCTCATCAGCGTTGGCCCAAGCGCATTATATTCTTTTTTGAATGCCACATCAAGAATGTTTTTGGATTGTTCACGCGAAAAAATCGGATGCTTGAACCAGATTTTGTCCTGTCCATGCCATTCCATATATGGAACATCGTGCATTATTCTGTCACTTTTTTCCAATCTGTCATATAATGCCGTCCGTGGAAGCGGTCCAAGCTGCATAAACTGTATGAAATCAGCACCGAGTGAAATTGTATAATCTATGTCGTCCCAGATATTCGCCTGGGTGTGGTGGTCCAAAAACAGAATACTGGATGTCAGAACTGAAATGCCGTGTTTTCGGAGTTTAATAAATACATCCCTTGCATCAATTCCCCTGGTTTTTGAATAAATGTTTTCGCGACTTTCAATTCCAACCCAGACGAACTCAATTCCTGCTTCCACAAGTTTTTCAACCGGCATAGCAGCCAGGGCATCAAGCGAAGCAAAAACATCCAGCCGGAACCTTCTTTCATGTTTACGCATCAATGCCGCAAGTTCGTAAATTTTGTCCTTATCCTTGAGAATATTTTCGTCTAACACAAAAAACTCATTTGTACCAAGTTTATTAGAAATATCAATCATTGCCTGAAATAATGCTTCGTTGCTTCTGAAAAAACTTGTATATCCTTTAAAAAAATGACTTGTACAACAAAAATCGCATCTATATGGACAACCAACACCCGGAATCAGAACCGATTTCACATTCGGTGAAGGAATTCCGCAAAGTTTCCGGGCAAAATCCATTTTCATTATCGGGTGAACAATCGGCAACCCCTCAGATTCCTGAAAATAGCTGCGCAACCAGCTTACTCCTTCTCCAAAACAGATTTCATCAAAAGAAACAAGTTTTTCAATATCTGGAACAGTTACTCCATGACCTCCGAGAATAATCTTAGATTGCGGACTGTATGTTCTTGTAAGAGAAGCCATTTGTCGGGCTTTATCAAAATTCGGTACAATAAAGGAAATCCCAACATCCGAATAGTTTCCGCTTTTCAATTCAGCAATGAATTCATCCTGTGTCGGGAAGTCCATTACTGTTACGGGAGTTTTGATGTTTTCTGCAAGGAGTCGGAGTGCAAAAGTCGGATTGTGCGACCTGATAGAAAATATTTCCTGAGCACGCGTCACCTGATTATGCATCGGCTCAAGAACATTTTCTTTCTTTCCAAACTCATCATCAACCCCAAATGGCTTAAAAACCGAAGTTAATAAAAGTTTACGCTTCTGATGTGACAATTGACGCTGTCCTCCTTCGATCTTTTATCGTAACAACCGTGAATCGCTTACCGGTTGGGGTATATACTGCTGTATAGGGCTCACCAAAACCAAAATCGTGCAGAGTTATCCTGCGAAAATCCTTTACGGCAAAACCAAGTCCGAGAACCTTCGACACAGCTTCTTTTGCTGTCCAGAGCGTTATTTCTTCGCCTGGTGGCGACGAAGCAATCTCTTCTGGATTAAGGAAGTTTTCGATATCATTTTTATCCAACTTTCTCATTCGTTCAATATCCAAACCAATATTTGAGGGAAAAACGACTGCAGCTCCAATTTCTTCGCCGTGCGAAATAGAAGCCCGCAAACTGAAAAGTATTTCAGCCACCTTATCGGAAACTGATTTTTCAGGAATTAATTCTGGCATATTCCCGCCAGTTTTAATTGAAAAATCATTCAATCCGATCAGTATTTTTCTACCACGTAATATGTAGTCACGTACAAGTATTTTAAGTGCCATTCTTCCTGAAAGCCATTCAATCTTTCTTTTCTTAACATCTAGATTCTGGAATATCTTCAGCTCATCAGCGGTCAGAATATCACGCAAAACTGCTTCATTACCGAGGATTCGCTCTGCATCGGAAAATTTCACAGCCATGAAACTCCTGTCACAGATTACAATAGGAGCTCCAATTGTAAAAATACTGAGTTTTTCAGCAGGTTCATCCTGCCCGGCTATCATTCGAAGGTCTGAAAGGCGAATAACAGGTTTGTCTTCGGAGTCCGTAACATATACATTGTAACGACAGTATACAAGTGGCATTAGAGCTGATTTGTCAATTGTACGTTCGAGAAATTCAGCAAATACTTTCTTCTCGCCTGGTTTCATTGCAGCTTCGACATCAATATCAATTCTTCCTACTGTGCTGGGGAATGTGAATTTTCTGCTGGAAACCCTGATAAGGCTGTAGATTCCGGCTCCATGAAGTGCCGATTCCAAAAGAAACGGCCACTTTCGACTGCCTGACAGCGGATAAATTTCTGATTCCTGAACCGGATTTCCCGGAATCCCTAGCAAAACGGTCTGATTCCATTGCCTGACTCTGTCCAGAACTTGAAAAGCTGGACCATGAAAAAGTACATGTTTCAGGTTTTCTTTTTCCGAGACTTCACCTTCAAGGGTAAACGGAAGGTCACTTTCCGAAAGCAACAGTTTCATACGATAGACATCATCGCGCCATCTGTTTTTTTCTGCCATATCGGGTGGGATAAAATCTGGTCTGCATGACAAATGTAATCTCATACGTGAATTGGAAGTATCACTGGCCTGACCCGCCCAAAGTTCGTATTCTGAGGATGTTTTCCTAATCTGGAATTTAACAGATTCAGAAAACGAAGTTTTAACCGGTACAAAAAATCGAAGATTTTCAAATGAAATCCAGTCTGGATATTTGCCATTCGGAGGTAAAAGCCCTTCAATCAAACCCGAAAGAGATATCACTGCAGGAACAATAACACGTCCATCAATGGAATGATCTTTCAGCCAGGGGTCAGCGACCGGATCGACCAGAAAGCTCCCGATTTCAGAAGAAAGCAGCTTTGGATGTGAAACAGACGCTCCCAGAGCATCACCAAGCTGTCCGAAAAATCCAACAGTTCTGAGTTTTTCGGAAGTGTTGTGCAAAAAGTCGTTCAGTTCTTTCAGAAAGAAGTCAACTCCAATATCAGGATCGATAAACTCAACTTCATTTGATTTGAGAATTTCATATACCGGGCCTCTGGAAGCCATTCCGATTTTTTCCCAGGCTGACCAGGCAAGAGTCAGAAAACGTGTTTTTCCAGAACCAGCGAACTGGTTAAGAAAGCCGTTTGCTGCAGCATAATCTACCTGTCCCGGGTTTCCATAAAACGAAGCCACAGAGGAAAAGCTTGCAACAGTGCCGACATTTTCCTCTCCGACAGCGTCCAGGAGATTAACCAACCCAGCAACTTTTACACGATAAACCTTGTCGATCTCTTCTGGAGTTTTGTTTGCAAGATTACGGCTGATCTCAATACCTGCACCGTGTACAAGAAGATCTATGTGTGACGTAACCTTTTTTATCAGCTCAGCAGCCCTGTCAACTGCCGGACCATCTGAAAGATCGCATGAAATATACCATACTTCCGAACCAAGATTTCGGAACTCTCTGGCAAGTTCGTTCCTTTCAGAAGAACGTCCAAGGATTATAAGGCGCGGTTGATATTCCTGTGCAAGTTTTCTCAATACATGTGCAGTAATACCTGAGCCACCGCCCGTTGCAAGTACTACACTTTCTGAATTCAGGTACCTCTTCAGGGCAGACAGATGTTCTTCGGATGAAGTTATTTTTTTGGGTATAGCTTCCTGGAATGTGATTTCATCGTTTAAAGACAATCCGACAAAACTCGGAAGTCCAGTAATCAGACAGTGATCAACAATTCTTTTCATCTCCGATTCATCTTCACTGAATTTTTCAATCGAAACTGCTCTTGCCATCAATCCGGGAAAATCTTTTTCAACGCTCTGACAAAACGCTGGCAGTACTCCAGTAAGAAAACCAGTGCCAGATGAATGAAAAGTATCAAATAGAATAACAAGGGCTTTCAGGCGCTTTCCGAGCAAACGACAGATTAAAAATAGTGACAATATTTCTTTCTGATAAAACGAGCGCCTGGTTTTTCTCGAAAAATGCCCTGCAGTAATTGTATGTACATAAATTTCGCAGTTTCCAAGTTCAGATGGAAGTTTGCCGTTTTCAAGCATTTCGAAGTCAGCAGATTGAGGGTTCCAAACATTTGCAGAAATTTTGCTTAGAGAAAGCTGTCTGACAAAATTTTCGTTCCACATTGAATTATCTGAAGATTTAATTGTCAGATGCATATTCTCTGTCCAGTTAATTGAGGGATATGCAGCAAAATCAAGCTTTCCGCGAAGAGTTTGAAGCAAAAAGCGCTGAAGGGATTTTATTCCGGTTTTCGGATGATTTTTTTCAGAGGGCGTTTCTGAAATAAGCTCTGTGGCATCAGAATTTTGATCGGTGGCATTTCTGAAAATATTTAAAATCCCTTTCATTGTACGCAACTGAATAAGCTCCACTTTTTTTCTTGAAACGTTAGGATAAATACTTCTCAATCTTCCACCTATCTCAAAAATTTTAAGTGTATCAATACCGAGGTCTGCTTCAAGGTCAAGATCCGGCTTTATCATTGATTTCGGATAACCTGAAATTTCCTCTATAACAGAAAGAACCGTATCTTCAATACTCATTTCAGGTGATATCCGCAAATCCTTTTGAACCTTTTCAGATGATTCTGTCTGGCTTCTGGCGATTACAGATGAGACATTAACCGAAGGAACAAACTCATTCTGCTGTTCGGAAATAGTAATTAATGCTTTTTCAAGCAGTTCCCGGGAATCTTTTGACGGGTGGTCAAGGTTTATGCAGATATGCTGTCGTGAACCAAGTATTTCAGAGATAAGCCTTGTCAGAATATTTTTCGGACCGACTTCCACAAATGTTCGTATGCCGGAAGAATACGCTCTTTCAATCTGATTTACAAAATCAACCGGATTCATAAGTTGTCTTACAAGCATGTCAATCATTTTTTCACGCCAGTTTTCATCAGATGAAACCGGATACCATTCTCCGGAAAGATTTGAAGGTATCATAATTTCAGGAGAATTGAATGAAAATGTGCCAAGTGTCTGCCGATAAAGTGATGCAGCATTTGAAACTATTTTAGAATGAAAAGCTGCAGAAACATTCAGTTTTTTTGCTGGAATTCCCTTTCCGCTAAAATGCTCCAGAATAGCTTCTACAGCTATTGTCTCACCACTAATGACCGTCTGCTTTGGTGAGTTAATATTTGCAGCAATTACGTATCCAGGGGATTTATTAATCAGTTCAGATATTTCAGAAACCGGCAGAGCAATTACTCCCATTGCTCCAAAGTCATTTCCCGAGAATGAAGACATGTACTGAGCCCGCAAACAGACTATTTCAAGAAGACTTCGCAGCGTAAACGTTCCGGCTGAAAACAAAGCGGCATATTCACCAAGACTATGACCTAAAGCCATGTCAAACTTAAGTCCCTTTTTCCGGGCAACTTTCAGCAATCCGATGCAGACCGACAAAATTGCTGGTTGTGCAATCAGAGTATTCTGTAACCTGCTCTCCAGGTCTGAAGAATGATTTTTATCCGGAAAAATTATTTCAGACAGTTTTCCGAACCCCGGCTGAGAGGTCTGGAAGACCTCGTCTGCCTCATCAATTGTATCTCTGAACTCAGGTTCAGACAACCAGGTCGAAAGCATATTGATGTATTGCGAACCCTGTCCCGGAAAAACAAGCGCAACCTTATCCCGTGATGGAATGACGATTTCCTTCTGCACTTTCTGTACAGGTGTTTCTCCTACCACAACATGATGGTTTGTACCGCCAAATCCGAATCCCGATACTCCGGCAAGAAAATTTTCTTTGACAAAGGAGCGCTGTTCAGTTACTATTTCGAAAGGAAGGTCCTTTGTATCCCAGGTTTCTGGAAATTTTTCAAAAGCAATCTGCGGCGGAATAACGCGCTGATTAACCATCCATATTGTTTTAATAAGTCCTGCTATGCCAGCAGCTGCCTTCAAATGGCCAATGTTTGCCTTGATACTTCCCACTGGAATTTTAGCATTTGTACTGGATTTTCGGGCAATAAGTGACGCTGCCGCCTTGAGTTCTATTTCATCACCTACCCTTGTTCCAGTACCATGAGCTTCAAGATAACCGATTTCCTCAAAACTTCTTCCGGCGTTTTCCCATGCTCTTGTTATTGCACGTTTCTGTCCTTCCGGGTTAGGAGCGGTTATTCCTTTCCCTTTTCCATCGCTTGACTGTCCGACTCCCAAAATTAGTGCGTATATTCTGTCACCATCAGCAATTGCATCGCTGAATCTTTTCAGAAGTACAAGTCCGCTGCCTTCTCCCATTACAAAACCATCAGCCCTGTGATCAAACGGGAAAGAACCTGTTCCCGAGAGGGCACTCACTTTGGCAAATCTGATAAATGTTCCCGGATCCATCTGAGCATCAGATCCACCGCACAATGCAGCATTTATCTGTCTTAATCTGAGAGCATTTATGGAGGCAATAACGGCAGCCAGCGAAGATCCGCATGCAGCATCTATGGTAAAATTTGGTCCATGAAGATCAAAAGTTGCCGCTATCCTGCCTGCAATAAGGCTGCCTAGTTCGCCCGGCAGGGTATCTTCAGAAATATCCACAACCGGATTCTTTTCCGCCATCTCATTCAGAATTCTTTGTACAAGTCCTGCACATCCGTATCCCTCGGCAATTCTGCCCAGACGATGCCGCAACTCATTCAGATAAACAGCCTTCAGAGTTTCTCCAGCTGCCATACCTCCCATACTGTTCCCGATTACAACTCCAAAGTTATCACGGTCAATTTTTTTCCCGGAATCAAGATACCCGGCATCGGCAAGAGCCTGGCGAGCGCACATCAGAGATAATTTCTGTGATAGATCCATCGCAGCAGCAGCTCTTGGCGGAACACGAAAAAGAGTAGGATCAAAATTTACATTTCTGAGAAAACCGGCAATTCTGCTGTAAGTTGCAACCGGCTCGGTTTTATCGGGGTGAAAAAAGATTGAAGATTCAAGACGATCTTCTGGCATAGGCGCAATGAAACACTTTCCGGCAAGAATATTTCCGAAATACTCCTGAGGTGAATTACTGCCAGGGAAAACACATCCCATGCCAATTACAGCAATCGGTTCATTATTTGAAGATTTTTCAGATGAGATATCGACTGATACAATCGCTTCAGCAGGTAATTTCAGTAGTTCAGAGTGCAGTTTTTCAATTGTGAATATGGAATTAAGTATGGCTATCGCCTCGCCAGCCATGAAACACCCATCATCGCCTTCTTTTGAATTTACGGCTCTGAAAAGATTTCCCATGTTTTCACTCTCAAAAAGATGCCTTCGTTCATTAAAAGACAAACCTTTCTCGAGTGCGGCTTCTTCAGAAGCAATTATTCCAGATACAAAGGGTGTTGAAACTTGTCTTGCACGCAAACCGACAGTTTCTCCGGTAACGGCAGTTAATTCTTCATTGAGAACTTTGTTGCGATAATTCAGACTCATTGCACCTGTTTGTACAATTTCCCGGGTCGCAAGGTACGCAGTCCCAAGTTGAATTCCCCATACAGGAACATTTTCAGGGAAATATTGCCAAAGCAGTGCTTCTAAAAATCTTACTCCAATTCCAGAAGATATTCCACCGGCGAAAATAATGCGGAATTTTCCGATTGAGTTCGGGTCATCGGAAGCATTAACCCTCCTCTGAACTGCAGAAAGTGACAATTGCCAGAGAACCATAGAAGCCAACGGTCCGATGTGTCCACCGGATTCCCGTCCTTCAAGAATAAAATTTGAGACTCCTCTGTCTGCAAAATCTGCCAGCACAGTAGGATGCGGAGCGTGTACAAGGAGATTATGTCCAAGTCCAAGAAGCCTGTCTATCAAAGCAGGTCTTGGTGCTGCAACAAGAATAAATGGCATTTTATGTGATCGACAGATTTCAATCTGTTTATTGACCAGTTCGTCCTGCATCTCAAGTCCGATTATACCCGCTCCCGGACAAAACCCTTCCCTTTCGCAGCCAGAAAGAATTTCTTCTGCTGAATCAGGAGAAATGCTTGAAAATGCAGCCACCGGCACCGCACCGGATTTTTTTATTTCATTTAGAAAAGCTGGTTTCTCAGTTATTCTTGCCATAGGTCCCTGAATAATTGGCAAAGAAAACCCGAGTATCTTTCCAAGTTTTGATTCAGACAATGCAAATTTTTCTGGAATTTTAGCATAACGTGAAGAAAGAAGCCTTGCCTTGGCATTTGCAATAAATGACTCAAGCGTTTCAAACCGGGATGCATTACATGTTGAAAACTCGACATCCTGTCCGGCAGGAAGAGCATCGGTTGATAAACCCAAAACCCATTCAGAAAGTGATTGTTCCGACAATTCTTTTCTGAGCTTTTGCATATCAGGTTTTGGTTTCTGAATGAAGGAAAACGAATCTCCGTTTTTATCAGAAATCCTTATCACATCATTAAAACGCGAGCTTTTTGAAACAGACGAAAGTTTTTCTCCTGCTTCTTTGAAACCCCAGCATGCACCAGAAAAAACAACTCCGGCAACACCACAGGAAACTACAGCAGAAGCCCCCGGAATATCCATGCCTCCTTCAATAAAAATCAAGTGTTTTATTGTACTATATTGTTTTTCTGACAATTGAAGAAGCAGATAAGCACTAAGAGGACCGCAGCATCCGCCGGATTCGTTTCCGCGAGCAATTATCGGAAGATCAAAATTTCTATTGATCTCCGAAAAGTCGGCACAGCACGTGACCATTATTCCAAGGGAAATTTCCGATTCCTGAATTCTCTTAACAGAAGTTCTGTCACTATTCATTTTGTAAAAGGAAGCTTCAAGATACAGTCCGCCGACTTTATCACAATTTCTTAATATGTATTCAAGAATGTCTTCCGAAGGCATGAAAATGCGCAGGAAAAGAGGATTTTCAGAGACTTCAAAAAGCGATTCAAGATCTTTGATTGAAGGTGAAATAAAATCAACAAAAGGGACTACACCATTCTTATACGAAATATTCAGCGCAGTTTTTTCGACCCATTTTCCGGGAAAAGCGAAAAAAAAGCCTGAATTTATCATAATCCTGCTCTGATTTTGATTTTTTTTCTGCATTACATTTCGATTTTCTTTCTGCATTACATTCTGACTCTCATTCTGCATTATATTCTGATTATTTGTCAGCATTACAATTAATTCCTTCCTGGTCAGCGCTTTACGGCTTCTTCGCTCTTATCAGCAATGTCTCTCCATTCTTTTCAAGCAAAAGATCAGTGAATCCAGATGATATGAATAATTTTTCAACATCTCCGAACGAAAAATCATTCGAAAGTGTTCCCCATTCGAGATATTTTCCTGCAAGTTTCTTTCCGAGCCAGCCTCTTGGAGTAAGCAGAACGGAACCTGCAAAAAAACCACCCGGTCTCAACGCTCTGAAAAATTCTTTCAACACTTTTTCGGGAGCAGGAATTGAGTGAAGTCCACCGTAACAGAATACCTGATTAAAACATCTGTCGGAAAACGGAAGCGCTTTGGCATCAGCTCTCAGCAATAAGAACCGTAGACTTTTCCGAACAACCGGAGCAAATTGTACTTCGGCTTTACGAAGCATGTCTGGAGAAATGTCCAGTCCGATGCAAAATCTATTCTTATTTTCCTCATTTTTTTTTCTGAACTTATTGTACACCAGTGCTGACAGAGAACCGTCACCAATGGCAGTATCAAGAATATCTCCCTTGCTCAATTCAAGACTATTTTGATAATGTACAAGTTGTTTTCCGATGCTTCCACGCCATACTGCAATCAAATTCAACAATGCAAGCGGACCATAAAGAATCGAATAGAAACTGTATGCAAGAGTGTTTTTCTCCTGATCAAAATCGCTTTCAGACATGAGAAACGCTCCGAAATCGATTCGAGGAACCGACCGAATAATCTGCGCTTCTTTAAGACAACCTCGGCAGACAAAAGAAGAATCATTTTTCTTCAACGGAATCATACAATTCGGACATTGAAAATTCAGATTATCCACTTGCTTCATGAAATCCATAAGTTATCCTTGTACCATTTCCAGGTTTGCACTATTCCTTCATTCAGAGAAATAAACTTGTATTTATCGGATTTTCTCATGAATTTCGAAAAATCCTGAAGCCAGTTTTCATGGCTCATTTCTTTCACTTTTGAAAAACTCAACAGAAGTGGAATATTGAATCCGGCATCAAGAAATGCGTTAATTCCAGCAACAATTTTCACTACGGAAGCAGGAAAAAAAACAGGAATCAGTGAATTACCAGAGGCAAGTTCAAGCGCCCTGCGCATATCTTCATCAGAATACACATGCGGAGCACCAACGTTAAGAACAATTTCAGACGGTGGATTACAGATTAGCATTCTGATAATTTCCGAAAAATCGCTGATGAAAAGAATCTGAAAAAGTTTCTTTCTGGTAATCAGTCTCGGAAAATAACCTTTTGCAGCCCATCTGAATAAATCCAGAAAACAACGGTCCTCGGGGCCATAAAGTGACGGCGGACGAATAATCACAAATGGAAGCTTACCAGTGTGTTTAAGCAGAATATTTTCTCCGGCTTTTTTTGTTTTACCATACAAACCAACCGGGTAACACATTGCATTCTCGTCATGCAGAACCCCATCGGGAGCAGGACCAATCGCGGCGACAGATGAAACATGAATCAGATATGGAGGTGTTTTCGTCTTTAACAGAGATTGCAGAATTTCTTTTACTGTCGCTACATTTCCCTGATAATATCTTTCTGGATTCGCCCCGGCCATTACTCCGGCCAGATTTACAACAAAGTTCTGTTTTTCCAGAAGGGAAATGAGTTCAGTTGAGCAGATAAGAGGCAGACGATAGACAGCGGCACCCTCAAGTCCCGCGTCAGAAGTCCCCGGCATAATCAGCGCAGAAACATTGAATCCGGAGCTGATTAGTTTCTGTACAATGCTTTTTCCGGCAAATCCATTTGCCCCGGTTATCAGTATTCGTTTTTCCATTGAAATTTATCATCCGCCTGTGGAACGATTTTTATATCTTTTTTCGAATAATTCATCAGACGCCAATAAACAAAATTTGGCAACAAACCAAGTATCTTCATTCCAAGATCATGATACCAGGGGAAGCGTATTATAAGCCTCTCCTTTTCCATCAATTTGATAATATGTCTGCCAGCTTTTTCTACAGGCCAGATCCCGGGCATCGGAAAATGATTCTGATCAGACATCGGCGTCTTGACATATCCCGGAACAATTGTGTATACAGAAACGTTTCGATCATACAGATCAATTCTAAGTGAATCAAGTAGTCTATCAAGACCGGCTTTCGAAGCGCTGTATGAATGTCCTATGGGCATGCCGCGATCTCCGGCCATACTCGTGAAAGCGGCAATAAAAGAGCCCCGTCTTCTGAGAATAAGTGGAAGCAACATGTAAATAACACGCAGAGGACCTTCCAGATTTACTCGAATATTATCAATAGCTCTTTCCGGATCAGGATTATCAATATAATCTGGACGGGAGACACCTGTACAGATAATTACTCCGTCAATTCCCGAAGCATCCGCATCTGAAATTGATTTAACAAGAGATTCGATATCATTGGTATTTCTGATATCGCCCCTGCATAACAACGGAGGATGTTTCAGTTTCTGAAAACGTGTGTCTTTGCATAATTCATCGACATTCCGTGAAAACAATACCAACCTGTTATCAAGTTCTCCAAGCTGCAAAGCCAGTTCTTTCCCAATTCCTCTGCTGACACCAACAACAAGAATGCGTTTTTCTCTAAGTTTCATTGTACAAATAATCGCACTTTCTTTGCAATATTTTCATTCCGAATCCCAGCCCATTTTTCAGACATCGGCTTTGAGAGAAACTACTCAAGCATTTTGTTCAATTCCGAATAATCTCCGCTAAAATCCGGTTCAGCAGATACTTTTTGAGAGCGAATCGTATACTCTGTCTTCAGCAGGAATGTTTTAATTCCTACCTCACCGGCTATAAGATCTTTCGATTCATCATTGCCTACCATCAGACATTCTGAAGGAACAAAACCGGTCAGATCAAGCAATCTCCTGTAATAATCAGATTTTTTTTTCTGTCCGAAAAAATTTTCGCTGCCAGTAATATAATCAAACATTGAAGTATCATATCCAGCCAGTTCAAGCCTCATCCGATTGAATCTTGAAGGCATAATCGGGTTGGTGGCAATAAGCTGATGATATTTTCCGGATTCCGCAATTTTCCTTACCGATGCCAGTCCTTCAGGAATCTGAACAATAAATTTATTAACAATATCCGCCATCTTCTGGCTCTCAATCATTCTTACCGTCAGTTCACGTATCTCATGAGATTTCAATCCTGTACTTACAGCAAGGGTTCTGTTAAAAAAAGCATCGTTATTCAAAGGTCCATAATTTCTCAGCATGCGCGTATACGCACGGGCTACTCCAAGAAATAGTTTTCCGAAACTGCACGAAGCAGGGAACAGAGAAAGATATTCTCTTGAAATATGGAACACAATCAACATACTTTCCCAGGTGGCAAGGGTACCATCAAGATCCCAGAAAATATTTTTTATTTCTGAATTATTCAAGATTGGTCAAACGCTCCTAACTCATACAATTTATAATTTCATGGAAAAATTCTTACTATTCCCGGTAGTAATCTTTTTCAGAACGCATCCTCGATTTTGGGCCTGGCAAGAGTAAAATTGTGTTTTTCAGCTATTTTCAGAATATCAAGTACCTGCTTTTTCGAAATATCTCCAACAGAATAATCATTCCAGTGTTTTTCAAGTCCAAGCAGTATTGTTTCTGCCATACAGGAATAAACAAGTCCAGGTTCAAGGGGCAGTGCATCAATGTTCAGACGCTCTGCATTCGGAAGTTTTACGACCCCGCCCTTGAAAATTTCAACTCCTTCTACCTGAAGTGCATCTTTCGAGACAGACGAAGGGACGCTGATATCACAAATAACAGTATCTGGAGAAATATGCTGAGGAAATACAATCGGTTCAGTCGAGTTGGTTGAAGTTACTATTGCTTCACAATCTTTAAGTGCATCCGGGCTTTGAGCAACGGTTAGCGGTGAAACGGAAGTCATTCTGTTAAACAACAGGCTTCCAAGTTTAATGCAGAAATTATCCCGCTCAAGGTGAGATGCATCCTGAGACCAGGTATCATCAAGAATTGTCCTGATAAGATGACTGTATTCCGGCTCTGAAAAAATCTTTGATATCCAATCTCCGATAATTCCAGATGATTTTGCAACATTCGAGTTGCAATCATTTACGGAGCGTATCTGATCGGTAATTATTAAACCAAGAGTTCTGAATAAACTTCTCTGTGAATCACTGCTGTTTCCACCAATCAAAACGAGCCTTTCTGCACGATCAGCAATCAGTTGAGAAAATGTGGCACCAATATTGCCTCCGGCACCCAATACTGCTGTCCGAACATTCTCCAGTTTTTTTCCTTTTTTGGAAAGTGCCTCATTCAAAGCATTGAGTGACATTCCTATTGTCAGAGAATTTCCAGATGTAAAAGCAACCGGAGGCACCGACAATTCAAGACAGTTTCTGGTAATAATGGAAGTAAACTGACCAAACCCTGCCATCCGGCAACCTGCATCACGCGCAACTTCAAGTGCTCTTTTAACAAGTTTTCTTGCACCTGAAAGTTGCCTTCTTTTAAAAAGATCAATGAGTATTTCCGAGGTAACTGACAGCCCTACAAAATTAAAATTAACTTTCGCGCCGGTTCCAGAAACTATATCACGGTTGACAAAAATACATGGATCAATAAATTCCCATGTTCTGCCAATAAACTGCCGCAATTCTTCGAATGAGAATCTGTTTAATGAAGGCTCATGACGAGCCAGAAAGAGCGGGTTGATAAAATGTCCGAGAAAAGCAACTTTATTTTCGGCTGGCTCAATTTTCTGCCTGAAATCAGACACATTTCTTTGAAAGTCATTGATTTTAAAACGTGTGAATGGATCAGCCTGCGAATTCTCTGAAGCCACAACATCCTGAATAAGAAAACGGAACATACTTGCCATGTCTCTCTTCCTGAGAATATCGCAAAGTATTTCCAGGGCTTGACACACATAATCAATATCTTCAGTGGAAAAGCCAACAGAAGGTTCTACTCTTACTGTTAACTTTGAATTGAGAGTCGGCGAAACTCTTATACCGAATTCATTTAAAAGGAACCCGGCAACTGCATATCCGAAATCACCCTGTACACAGATAAACCTTAACAGATGGCTGTCTGAGTCAAAAAAATCTATGAACTCAATACCGAGAAGCAGTCCGCAGCCTCTGATCTCCTTTATTACATCAGGGAATTTAACTGCAACGGAAGTCAGTTTTTCTTTCCAAATCTTTCCTGCGCTGGAAACCCGATTCAGAACTTCACCGTCATTCTCAAGAAGCAATTCCAGAGTCTTTATTCCAATCAGGCTGCTTAATTCGTCTTCAGCAAAAGTCGAATGATGAATCAATCCAAATTCTTCCTGTAGAACTTCCCGTTTGCTCATTACTGCAGAAATTTTTAATAACCCTCCCCCCAGAAACTTTCCCAGCAGAATAAAATCAGGTCCCGGAATTTCGAGATGTTCCCAGGCAAATATTTTGCCGGTTCTCCCCATTCCAGACTGAATCTCATCTGCAATCAGCGGAAGTTCTTTTTTTCGACAGATATTTAGAATTTCCCGGGTTTCTTTATCAAAAAGAGGTATTGCCCCACCTTCTCCTTGTACTGGCTCAAAGAAAAGACCAACGAGTTTTGAGACTGGTATATGTTCGAGAAATAAGTTTCCTGACTTACAGCTTATTAAAGCAAAGGATGTAACCTCTCTCTCAATCAATTCACTGAATTCGGATATATCGGGCTTAATAAAAATAACATCAGGAGTCAGGTTTTGAAAAGGACACCGATAACGTTCATTATAAGTCATTCCCAGGGCTCCAAGGGTCTGACCATGATAAGCATTTTCAAACGCCAGAAGCCTGACACATTGTACCTGCCGGGAAAGGTTGTACTGATCAAGACACCGGAGTATTTCAGTGTCATGCTCAGGAGAGTCTGAAAATTCTTGAGCGACAGGACGTTCAGGAGAAAACACCTGAGAAGGTAACAGGTGCTTTATTAAAGTTGAACGATCAAGTCTGGAAAACTTACGCAATACGTTTGAGGACTTCAACAGAAGACTTTCCCTAAGCGCTTCAAGCTTTGTGTTTCTGAGCAGGAAAATATGCTTTACTGCTGCTTCAACCGCCTCTGATCCGGTGTTGAAAAAGGAGGTACAATAATCTGAGCCCAGACGCGAAAAAGCAGCCTCATTCAGTTTTTCTGCAAGCACAGTGCTGCCATGATGGATACTTCCCTGAATGAATTGCGGAAGTTTCTGTTGAAGAAGAAAACGCGCTTCTTCAATTATCTCAGGGTAATTATGCCCCAGCAGAGTTGCACCATACGAGCCAACGAGGTCAATCACAGAATCTTCCGAATTGCTGCTTTCTGACAATCGAAGCCGACCGCCAAATGCGTGCGAATAAGACGCATTCAGTCGGAAAGCCCGCATAAGCCGACCAAGTCCGGGCTTGCAATATTTTATGTACTGTTCAGTTAACAGGTCATTTCCAATATTGATAAACAAAGAAAATCCTCTGTATTACAAGATTTCTACAGATCCAGTCGAACCGTCAATCTTTATTCTCGCGCCATCAGGTATAATTGAAGTCGCAGATGAAATATTCAGTACGGCTGGAATTCCATATTCTCTGGAAATTACAGCAGCGTGAGAAAGAACACCACCGGTTTCCGTAATAATTCCGCCAAGCAAATGAAAAACCGGAGTCCACCCGGGGTCAGTAAATTTAGTCACCAGGATTTCTCCTCGCTGGATTCGGTCAATGTTTTCCAGAGAAAGTACAATACGCGCAGTTCCTTCTTTTACTCCGGCACAACATCCTTCACCAGATAGAAAGTTCGATTTTTCTGATAATTTTCCAGAATAAAGAGGCTTGGAAAGAAATCCTGCGCCCAGTTCATCTGGATTCTTATAGGAACGGAAAGATTTTGAATAGTTTATAGCAGTTTCAAGAATTTTTCTAGTTTTCTCCAGCGAAATATCCCGGGTGAGAGCAGAGTACAGTTGTTGCCATGTAAGCCAGAAAACCTCATTTTCTTTCAATCCAAGTCTTCGACCACCTTCAACAGCATATTGCCTGATAATTGAATAAACCCGCGATGAATAATCACGGATTTCCTCGCGCCACCAGCAGTATGAACGAGTTCGAAGAAGCGCTCTGAAAAACAAAGTTTTTTCAAAAGGAATAAAACGACGGATTGACCTGGAAAAAGCTTTTCGTGCAGAAGCAACTTCTGCACGATAAATATTGTATTGTGCACGTTCATGAGCAATGGTACTTCCAATATCCAAATCCCGAAGATATGTTTTCAATACACGATAAACTGTTTTCCGGTCATCTACCCACCTCGGAATTGAAATATCCAGTTCACGCGAGCTGTGATAGCCATATTCTGAAATAAGATTTTCAATCTTTTCTGATATTGTTCCGGCTTCCGAAAATGTATTCAGAGTTGTCTCAAATTCTTCAACCGGTTGTTCCGATAGTTTTTCCCGTAAACCTGGTATCGCCCTTATATCTTTTGCAAGATTTACCATTGCCTTCATTGGGGCAAGATGCTTCATACGCAGCAGTCCGGAAATCAGATTAATATATGAAATACCAAATCCACTTTTATTTAGATCATCCAATCGAACTTTAAAATCAAGTTTAGCATTACTGGTATTATAAATCGTCATAAAATAAGACGTTTCCGTTTTATTATAAACTATGGTAATCAAGTCATAATATTTCTTTGCAAATTGCTCATCAGATAGTTCTTTCAAATCTATTTCAACAAATTCCCTGACCATAGACGAAAAATCTTTTCTGAACTTCTTATTATCTTCAATGCGCTTTTTATAGTATTTTTCTAACTTTAACAAAGTTGGAAGAACTGAAATAATGTTTTTTATCGAATAGGGAACCTCACGAAAGTTATAAGCCTCCTCAGTTTGAATTCCCAAATCAGAAAACAGATTCTTTTCCTTGAAACCCGGAATTTTCAACAGAGAATGTACAACCTCGCCAAGATTCCAGTACGGACGCCCGTAAAAAACGTTCCCCCACTTCTTTTTCTTCTGTTCAGGATCAAGAAGGCCAATAATCTCAAAATATCCCGGCATTGATCTCTGCCAGATATAGTCATAAAGTGACCACATATAAGGTGTAACAACTGAGCTGGCAACTCCACCATCGCGGAAATCAGCCGTTGTCCAGACCCCAAAACTTCTGTCTACCTGAATTCCGGTTATCGGACGTGATTGTACAATTCTCAATTCATCGTTTTTAACAACCCATTCGATATCTTGCGGAGAACCGAACAGAACTTGAATATCACGAAAAACCCTCATCTGGTCAGGAGAAAGTTCTGCAGGTAATATCCCTTTAACAGCTTTTTCGCTGCTATTATCAAATACCACGGATTCCGGCTTAACCTGTCCTGAAACAAGCTTTTCCCCGCATCCGCTGCAATATTCCATTCTGGAATGTTCCTGGATTCCAGTAACGGGATCGACAGAAAAAACAACCCCCGAATAATCGGCTTCAATGTATTCCTGAACTACCAGAGCGATACCTGCACGGGAAAGAGATAACTTTCTTGAAGCAAAATAACCTCTGACTCTTGAATTCAAAAGTGAAGACCAGCACAAACGAACTGCTATCTGAAAATCTCTGAAATTGTGAATATTCAGTTTACTTTCATATTGTCCGGCAAACGATGCGCCTTCGAGATCTTCGAAAACACCTGAGGATCTCACACATAGAGGTTTCCCATTAAAAGAGGAAAACATCTCAAACAATTCATTCTGAAAAGACTGGCTGAAAGAAGCGGTCATAATTGCTTGAGTTATATCACCCGCTGCTTCGTCGGAAATAGTATCGGAAAGTGGTTTGCCAATATCTGCAATAAATTCGGCAAATCTGACAGCGGCAATTATCCTGAACTCTGGAACGTTAAACCCAGCGTCACGCAAAATTTCAAGATTTGCAGCCTTGCCACCAACTTCCAAAACTCGCTCTGGTTTTCCAGGTGCCGATATAAAACGTGGATCTACCTGAACATATTCGTTTTTCATTCATACATTCCCGGCGGAAGCCTTTTCGAAACGACCTGACGCGCAAAAAAATTGGTTAGAAACAATATGAAAAAAGCTCTGAAATTTCTGAAAACATGAGGAGAAAGAAACCGCCTGAAAATTGAAGCAGTGCTGAAGAGGCGTTCATTAAATCTCCAGTAATTTTCGCTGAGTTCATCAGGAGTAAAGTTTTTCGGCTTAAAACAAATCTGCAATCCATCAAATTTCTCGGGTTCGGTGGATAAAAGCCTTCCTTCTGTCTTCCATTTGTCGTGAAGCGGTGTCCCTGGTATTGGTCCCAATGGATGTGTAACAGCCAGAGGAACCTTATTTATCTCAAGAAAATGTTTCAACCTCAAAAAAGTGGAAGGCGTATCAGAATCAAAACCGACCATCAAAAGAGCTGAAATAGGAACTCCAAAAGAATGGGCTTTGCGAATAAGCTTCCCATAATCATATTTTGCGGCGAAGCCCTTATCAAATTGATTCAGTTCTTTTTCTGAAAGTGTTTCAAATCCAATCTGAAGATTAAAACATCCGCTTTTTTTTGCCAGTTTCAGGAACTCATCATCTTCGAGACACTTAACGTCCGCACTTGCCAGCCAGGAAATATTCATTCCGACCATCTTTGTAAGAATCTTCCCTGCATAATTGATATCAGTGGTAAAATTTGGATCAGTAAAATAATATAAGCGTCTTCGTCCAAATACTCTTACCGCTTCATTGAGCTCTCTGAAAACCTCGTCTACATCACGTTGACGATAAACACGGCGGTACAGGTTTGAAATCGCACAGAAAAAACATTTGTTGGGACAGCCACGTGATGCTTCCACCGGAATTACATTGCCGGGAACCTCTGACGGAACAAGATCAAAACGTGGCATCGGAAGCGAAGAAATAGATGGCACACGGTTTTCATAAAATTTTTCCAATCTGTTCAGCAGAAAATCTTCAATAATCCTTGGAATAACCTCTTCGCCATCGCCTAAAACCACAGAGTCGAAATTCTGCTTGCACAGTTCAATATAACCGGGAACAGAATATCCACCCACCACAGTCTTTGCACCATTTTTCTGGAACGCCGCTGACAATTCAAAAGCTCTGACAATGTTTGATCCCATTGTTGTAAAGAAGACAAGATCAAATTTTTTTTCAACAGGAACACTTTGTACTTTATCGTAATAAAGGTTTATTTCGCAATTTTTCGGAAAATATGCAGCCAGCCTGGGAAGAGTCAGCGGAAAATAGCCAACCCGTTTAAATTTCATCAGTTTCCCCTGATGATAAAACGAAGGGTCAACAAGTGCTATCTTCATTTTTACACCCTGCATCCATGTAAGAAAGATTTAACTCTTAATGCGTTCAGTACACGCATTAGTATAATTTTGTATCCACTTTATGTCAAGTTAATTATAATCAATCGACTAGCTGCCATCCTGAAGAATTATATCATTACTCGATATTTTAAAAATGAAAATATTACAGCCAGAAATCTATCTTCCTTTCATCAACACTGCTACATTGTCGAAAAAAGTTAAAATTGCACATTTTCAAATAGTAAATTATAATAAATATCTGGCAAAATGTATATTTGAAATTCAATCGAACTGGAAAACAGCTTTAATAACCGGGAAAGAAAACATGAAAAAATTTCAAACACGGGAAAGTTCTGTTTCTACAATTGAAGAAGCTACTTTAAAAATCAAAGAGCTGACAAAGGAAATTGCACAAGACAAGGTCATAACTGAAGATGAAATATACTCTCTTCTGTCATGGCTCAATACAAACAAGAAATTTACTGATGCGTGGCCGTTTAATCTGCTTTACAAGTTCCTCTTTCATGCTTTTGAAGATGGAACTATTTCAGACAGCGAAAAAGCATCACTGTTCAATTTGATAGATGAAATACAAACACTGAATACTCCTTCCGATGATTACGTTATTTAACCCATCATTCAAACTCTTTCTCAAAATAATTCCGGCTTACATTGACATAAGTTTTTTTTGTCAGTTATAGTTAAGGAAAATATGAAGGATGAGAGATATGAAAAGAATCAATATCCCTTTCGTCAGAAATGTTTTATTATTTTCTATATTTTACGGATTTTCCTGTACAATATTTGCAGGGTTGAATTTTGAGTGGCCCGGCTCGGATTTTTTCCCGGCAGAGGTTGAAATCCAGGCTGTCGGAGCAATTTCTCCGATTAATGGTTCTTCCAGGGACTTCCTGATACAGGCTGCTGAAGGTGAACGATATAAGTTTTCTCTTCCCGGTAAGTGGAACGAAAATCACCTGAAAGCTCTTGATATGAAGCAAGTTTTTGTTCGAGGGACAATGTGTAAACGTGATCCGGAAAATACCTGGCTTTATGTCACTGAATTGAGAACTGCTAAACCCAATGAGACAAAGCCGGTTATATTTCTGCCAAGTCAGAGACCATCCAGATTGACCCGAAAAAATGGTGGTCAGTATCATGTAAACTGTGTTCGATGGGGCCCTGCAAAAAAAATGTCCGGGGAAAAAACCAAGTCTCCGGAAAAGGAAAGCTATCTTTTCCATGATACAACTATTGAAGCTTCAAAACTTGACAATATATATCTTGGCGTTCAAAGCATTCCTCCATTTTTCAAACATGCGTTTCTGCTTTTTACTTTCTCGGAAGATTCCATTCGCTGCAAAAATAAATCCAGTTCCGGTCTTGTTATTTCTATCGAACCGGTTCGTCCTATCGACAATGCAAAACCCCTCGCAGAAATGCTTCAAGGAGCTCTGCCAATAGTATATCAAATTGGAACATGGGAAGACTTTGTCCTCTACAACTGCGAACGGTGGGGACAAAAGTTATCCCTCTGGCAGATGAAGTTTCCTTGCGGCGGTCTGAGCTCCGGCAAGTTCTTTGATGCGATGCTCTATGAGGCAACCCGTCCCAGGCTTTGCGAAAGATATGACATGAATAAAAATAATTGTTCCAGCTCAATTGCGGCTGCTCTATTTGACTATTTCGATAGCAATACAGCCGAGGAACTCAGAAAAGAGTTTCATGGCACGTTGATTATAACAAATCCACGCAGATTACCGGGAGTTTTAGAAAAGCTAGGGCTTCTTAATAAGCAGGATGAAATTCTCGTTCATCCAGACAATTATTTTGTTCCATTTAAAGACATTCTGAGATCTCATAAATAAGGTAAAATAATTGACGAACAGAATATGTGATAAATTCAAAAGAAGGTTTACGTGTTCCCGGAAGATTACTGAACGACGAAGAAATTCTCGCCTCATTAAATGCAAGTAGCAAGGCTGATAAGATATTCACTTCTAGGTTATAAGCTCAAAGAAGTACGAAATCGGTTAACTGCAATATGTGCAAGCCGTGTTGGTTCAGGCATTCGATGGCGAAGACAGCATTTTAAGACAATATCTGCTGAATCGCGTATATTGACGAGATGTCCAGGGGAAATCCAGAGCGGCTTTACGTTATCTTTTGTGCGAAGAAGCAGTCCAACTTCTCTTTCGTTAAAAAAAAGCGATTCCATTGAACCAGCAGCTTTTGCTGGCTGAATGGCAGATCCGACAAGCCTGCTCTTTGCACAACCGATAGCTGGCTTTTCAAGCCATAGTCCAATATGCGATGCAATTCCAAAATTTCTCGGATGCGCAATTCCATGACCATCAAAAATAAAAATGTCAGGTTCGACAGACAATCTTCTTATCGCTTCAAGAACAGCAGGTCCTTCACGAAAAGACAAAAGACCGGGAATATACGGAAAATTTGTTTCTGTTCTGAACGTAGATTCTTCGATTACTTTGTGATTTAACAAATCATACACAACAACCGCCGCCCAGATCTGTGTTGATTTTTTTTCTGTCGAACAATCGACACCCGCAACATATTTAACATCGCCAATTTCCCTGAAAATTATCCTGCTGCTGAAATCCAGCTGTAGTAATCTGGCAGCTTCATAATCAATATTCCAATCATGCAATTTTCGAATATTCATACTTTAACATCATTTCTTTGAACAATTTCAAAAACTCTCTGAAGTCTATCACAACTATATCCCCTATTCATAAACAATAAATATTTCTAATCAGCATTTTCAATAATTGATCTGTTATCATCTCGACGGAAGAAAGGTCCACCGAAGGGTTAACAGATTTCTCCCTTCGGTCGAAATGACAGCACAATACCAGGCGCTTGCCCCGAATTATTGAGCAGTTACCATCAACCTCTCAAAATAAAAAATTGCATTAGCAGAAATGATTGTAAAGAATTTTTTGCACAAAAGACAAGAAAAATTTTGCCTTTCAGCATTTTTTTGTGTTATTAAATAGCATTGTACTAACTCGGCATTAGGGATCTATATGACGCTTCGTTCTGCCAGTCAACGCTATCATGCTATTGCACATTATTTGGGTGCTCCAGCGAAATGCATATGTTTCGCTACCACACCGCAACATGACGGAAGCCCGCACATTGAGTTTATCAGCGGCGAGTTTCATTACATCGTTACCGAGCGCGGCAGCGAGTATGAACGTCGAAAGACGTCCGACCCGGAAGAGCTTCTCTTTTGGCTTGTTTCAGACCTGACCTGGTCAATGGCATCGGAGTGGGAGATTAAGCACAGGATAGATGGGGAGGATTTCCGAAAGCAACTTTTTAATAAGGATGTCGAGTTACTATCCCAGGTCAACGCAGATTGGGGACGCCGCAAAAAGGAGAAGTATGAGAGCATACTCAGGGACTTTCCAAAATAACTTGCAGAACATCCATTCAAGCCGAATCCAGGAAGAACCTGCTTTTTACAATAGTCTTTTCGGCAGAGTAACAGATACAGAATCTGGAAGGTAGTTAAAAACAGGTTCAGGAGCACCAGATTTTTTTGATTGCCTGATAATTCTCTGCAATCCGCGCCCTTCCATTTCTGGCAACTTGTAATCTTTCAACAGTCTTCCTGCTTCAATTCTGTAACACCTGTTATTGTCGAATCATCTTCAATACCAATAAAGACTGTTCCACCTGACATATTCAGGAACGCAACAATTTCTTTGGCAAGACTCTCATTTCGAAAGTCAGCACTTTTGAACTCAGTTATGCTATCTTCACCAGCTTGAATTTTTTCAAGGATATTGGTCATACAGCTTAATTCTTATCGAAATAATTTGCGATATAATACAAAATACTATTTCCGCCTCATTAATGCAAGTAGCACAGATGATAAGACTTACGCGGTTCTAGTTCAATAAAGTTATACTTAGGCTCTACAATAGTTGCCAGACGACCTATGAAATGCATTTTCTCTCTTTTGGTTAACTTTTTTTGCTCAAGGCCGACAGATCTTAAAATAACATCAAGCCATTCATCACATGAAAATTTGTCGCTATTATATTAACGACAATTTTTTTTGTGGCTCAAAAATGCCAAAAAATGACCCACAAAATACCTGCCGATAAAAAAAAAACTGGTTCCCTCGGCTATATTAAGCACTTCATGAAAAGCAAAACAGGAGCCAGGAATTTTCAAATATCTTACCAAATTAGTTCCCATTATGTATTTTTGCAAAGCCTTGGAGAGGATGAATCAGGGGAATTTTGTTTGCAAATTCTACAGAGTTGCTCTATAATACTCATACGTTCGACAAAAAATTCAATCCCTGAATAGTTGCAGAAGCAAAAGCAGTGCTTGTCATTCATTGCGTGAGTTAGATCATTTACAGCTTTTATCCTCGGAAACTCTCTTATACCAGGTTTGCTGGATACCAAAGTGATAGTAACATAGCGAATTGAATGCGAGAGATCAAGAAAAGAGAATATCCAGCACTAAAAAGATGTATCGAAAAGAAAATTAGCCTTACAGGAGATAAAATGCAATCATTACAAGCGGGCGATTGCAGTCACCGAAAAGTATTATTCTTGATGAGGCTATTCCTTATACTGAAGATTCGTTTGAAATCATCATCATAAATAAAACGACGTTAAAAGAAAAGCTTTCAAGAAAGGCTGGAACTCTGCAAGGGAAGATACATATTAAAGATGATTTTGATGAGCCGCTTGATGATTTCAGAGAATATATGGAATAAAAAGAGTTTGGTAACGATTCCTTATGTAATGATGATAACCACGCCGAGAGCTGCATCTAAAGCCTTCAAATCACAATGCGTTACCAGTAAAGATTGTTATCAGCTATATGATTATATCCTCTAGAAATTGATAGCATTACAATCAACTTATAGCAAGGGTCTACTAATGGACGAAAAAAACGACAATACTTCAAATTTTTCGATAGTTTTGTTGATGCCTGATATTCCGCAGAACACAGGCAACATAGGCAGGTTATGTTATGTAACCGGAAGCAGACTTGTTCTGGTGAGGCCTTTCGGCTTCAGACTCACAGATGCACAGCTTCTGAGAGCTGGAATGGACTATTGGAAAAAGCTGGATCTTCTTATTTTGAATGATATGGCCGAATTTTACGATTGGATTGACAAAAAAAGAGTATTTTTTCTTTCCTCGAAAGGCAACCAGAGCTACGCCCAGGTTAAATACGAAACTGGAGATGTTTTCTGTTTCGGTTCAGAGAGCGCCGGCTTCCCCGAGGAAATATATCAGACGGCAGAAACTTCCAGACTGATAAAAATACCGATGATCAGCGATGCTAGATGTCTGAATGTCTCAACCTCGACCGGAATAGTGCTCTACGAAGCACTAAGACAGACTGGCAAACTTGAAAGCCCTGTTTTCTAAAATTATTAAGTTAAAATTGAAGATTGTTGAATAGATACAAGAAATCTTTTACCGGTCGTATTTTCGTAATAACGAGCGAGAGTTTTAATATGATGCGCCGACAAGTGTTGCTCAATTTTTAACCACGAATCTGCAAAAATTCATCATAAGCTACATTTTGCAATGTTGCTCCATTTTAAGAGTCTTCCATACAAAGAAATCAATAGCTTCTTATTCATTTTCATTATGCACTTGCACAAATAATAATCATATTTTTATTGTTTGGTATATATATATTTGCAACAATATCTGGCTTTTGCATAGTTCTTGCACTTGCGAACACTTTTTTTGCGCAAAATATTGACAGCCCGCGTTTAGTGTGCTATTTTTACACACAAGCAAGTAAAAAACCGGGGAAAGAAGATTTTTTCGCAATGATCAATATCTGTGATTTATGTGATTTACATGAATGCTATAAGGAGCGTGAGTGTGAAATTCAGTTTGTCAATTTTTGTAATACTTTTTGCACTTTCTGGGTATAATATGGTTTCAGCGAATAATTCCTCCGGTGCAACTGAAGAATATATGAATGATCTCGACGGACAAAGAGATTCAGGATTGGTTAGAGTAAAGGATTTTGGAGATAATCCGGGGAATCTGGAAATGTACAAGTTTATTCCTGTTCCTGAGCCGAAAAATGCGCCGCTGATTGTAGTTTTGCATGGTACAACTCAGAATTCACACGGATACGCCTGTATAAGTGAGTGGAATAAGCTTGCGCAGCGTTACGGTCTTATTCTCCTTTACCCGGAACAGAGAAAGCGAAACAATCCATATAAGGCGTTCAGCTGGTTCAGCTCCTCCAATTGCCAGCGTTTCAGGGGAGAGTCTGGTTCTGTCATGCAGATGATAGATAAAATGAAAAGTGACCATTTGATCGATTCAAAGAAAGTATTTGTCACCGGATTATCATCTGGAGGATGTTTCACAGCTGCTCTCTGCGCTGTCTATCCGGATATTTTTGCTGGCGGCGCTATTATTGCGGGAATTCCATTTGGGGCTGCAACAAACCCCATTGAAGGTTTCAATGCCATGTTATTTGGAGTGACACGCGATCCCGAAGAATGGGCAAAAATTGCCAAAAATGAATATCCCGAATATTGCGGAAAATATCCAAAAATGATCGTCTTGCACGGAAACAAAGATTGTGTTGTAGATTTTGGAAACATGCGGGAAATCATGAAACAGTTTACTGCTCTTCACAATACCGATTCGGTTCCAGATGTTACGGGTGAGTTAAAAGGACATCCTCATAATATCTACAAAAATTCTTCTGGTGAATCCGTTGTAGAAACAATCGAAATTTTAAATATGGGTCACGGCATAGCAATAGATCCTGGCGATGCAGCAGACCAGGGCGGCAACTCAGGAGCATTTGCCATTTCCGCCAACCTCTATTCCAGCTATTACTTCCTCAAACTATGGGGTCTTATTGAATAATTCATCAACACTGCTGACGCCAAGAACCCTCTCATACAAAGCATCAAGATCAGCACCATCGTAAGAATCAATTATCAGCGGAGAATTTGTTTATACTGTTTTCAATAGCTAAATATGTCACTATTTTTACCTGGTTTAGTTTATGGCTCTTTTCTCAATATTCCAGGTATTCTGGAAATGTGCTTTCGATCGTATGAAAAGAGATCAGAAATTTCATGCTTTTCCATTACTGCAACAATGTATCCGTCAATAAAATCAATGTGAGTTGATTCATACAATTCTACTGCACGGATAATGTAATCCCTGTTATAAACTTCCAGACCTTTAGTGACAAGTATTCCACGGATTAATGGCGCAATTTCTTTTGCCTTCATTGAATATCCTGATTCAAGAACCCATACAATTTCAGCAATCACCATTTCTGTCGTAACCAGAAGAATTTTGCCAGATGAAGCTAATTCAAGAAGTTTTTCAACTTTGTCTGCCTTTACTTTATCATCATTGGTCAAATAGCGAATAAAAAGATTAGTATCCACAAAGGCAGTTTTCATTCAGTTTCTTCTTTGACTCTTCTTGCAACCGTGATCTTTGCCAATTCGCGTTCAGAAAGCAATTTGTTTGAGTATTTATTCTTCACTGAGCCTCGCAAATCTTTCAGACTTTTTACAGGAACAATAACTATTCGCCCTTCCTCAACAAGAAAATCAATCTTATCATTTGGTTGAATATGAAAATGATTTCGAATCTTTACAGGAATGGTAATTTGTCCCTTGGTTGTAACAGTAGTAAGCATTTAGCCCTCCAGTAGGAAAAATTAATCCAAGTAATACAAATATACTAGAGCATTACGAACATTCTGTCAAGACAACTAAAAATGTCACTATTTTTACCTGGTTTAGTGTTTTCAGCTTCAAAAATAATCCTTGCTTGTGGAAGCCTGTAATGCAGGAAAGCAAATATAGACACTGCAGCTGGTGTGGGAACTTGTCATAGGTTGCGTGGTATTGCCTGTTTTTGTTTCAATCCACGCGCCCGCGAGGGGCGCGACGCAGGATAATTGAATTGTGGCAAAAATTGCCAAAAATGATCGTCTTGCACGAAAACAAAGATTGTGTTGTAGATTTTGGAAACATGCGGGAAATCATGAAACAGTTTACTGCTCTTCACAATGCCGATTCGGTTCCAGATGTTACCGGCGAATTAAAAGGACATCCCCACAATATCTACAAAAATTCTTCTGGTGAATCTGTTGTTGAAATAATCGAAATTTTAAATATGGGTCACGGATTACTTCCTCAAACTATGGGGCCTTATTGAATAATTCAGCAACAGTCCTGCCGCCAAGAATCCTATAACACAATTATCACTAAAGTGAGGATTTCGCGTGATAGAAAATATTATTCACACAGTTCACCCAGGTGAAGTTTTGTTGGAAGATTTTTTAAAGCCTATGGGCATTTCGCAGTATCAACTTGCCTCGTGTATTAGTGTTCATCCAGGAAGAATAAAGCTTCTATCGAGAGTTGCATTTGTGAAGAGGTTTAGTTTTTTAGCGATGACAAATACTGGTATATTTTTGTCTATATAATTAGGGATATCTAAAAATTTCCTCAAACAGCTAGTCGCAAATTTTATAACATTTAAGGATAGATTAACATGAGTAAATCTTTTCTGCTTTTTATTTGTTTTTTTGCAGTCGCTTTTATTTCTCCTCCGATTTTTTCGAGTCAAATCAACTATAAATCTCCTGACGCACTTAAAATGAGCTTATCCCAAGTCAATGACCCAGACAAAAATGGTGTCGTTCATCTCAACGGAAAAATCGAAGTGAATCTTGGAGAAATTCGTGACCTTTCGATCCAGGTTTTTGGTTCCCCTGAGATTAAGGTTGAACCTGCTTCTACCACAATCCCTCAACTTTCTCCGGGAAAAGTATTTAATTTTGAGATTACAGTGAAAGGTGTTTTGAATGAACCCGGAAAGGGGCCTTCTTGGGTAAAGATGCGGGCAAAATATATTCCTGATTTTAAAACATTGCTAGAGCATTTAAAAACCAACGAAAAAGAATACCCTGACGAATTTGCTAGAAATGAGCTTATTCAAGCAGTAAAGTATGGACAGGAAAAGTCGAGACGCGCTTCTCAGGTTGCAGGGCATGTTTTTTGTCCCACTGAACCGAAACAAAAGTAAAGGGAAAAAAAAGTTATGAAATTGAAAAGTATTGTAATCAAGTGTTTTTTTGTATTGGCATTTGCTTTTTTGATTTCCCCTTCACTTTTTGCAACTAATGATGTTTTTTTCAAGCTTACCACTGTTATGCAAAAAGTAAGTACGACATATATTCCCAAAAGTGGAGAAAATGTTCTCACGAGAAGGTCAGGCTGTAGGTATCTTGTCGTAACTAAAAATATTTCCACCAAAGACGACCTAGAAAGAGAAATGAATGCTAATTCTGGCGGAGAACTTGATGATGGCCAGCAAAAGATGGTTGATACGATGGCCTTCTCAGAAGGAGATGAAATTAAAAAGCTTTTGGCTTTAGGACAAAAAAACAGAAAAACTGAGATTGATGTTACTGTAGAAATTTTTGATACCACTTTTGTTGATGATGTAGATGCTAGTGTGGTTATCAAAGACTTCTGGCCGTGTTCCTATATTGGAATGAACAAAATTGACTTTTCGACTTGCTATTTTAACTCTTACGTTACCGCCGAGCCACAATCAGTCTTGGTTCATGAAATTTCCCACGCGATTGATAAAAATTCTCGAGAACCAAATTCATATGGACCCGATAACTCCCATCAATTTTTTGAAGTTACCATGCCTAGATCCGCCTATTTGGAAGGCTGGGCGATATACAATCAGTATCGTGTTTTCCCCGGGCCAAATAACTCATCAATTCAAAATTTGGATAACGTAGTCAAAAATTGGGTTACATTTGAAAGAAATACGGGCGGCTACCAAGGATACAGCACATCAAAAGTGACAGGGGGAGAGCTTCTCAATGTTGAGGGCATCAATGCTCTTGTTTTGTACAAACTTTCGAAACAGGTAGGACAAACTCAAGTTGAAAACTCATTTTTGAAATCCAACACCACCGAGGTAAAGCTCGGGGATTTCTTGACAACTTTTGCAAAAACCTATCCTAGTTCAGTGAAAACGGTCTTTACTATACTTAATGAGCAAACCTTTGGAACTTTGGAAGACAGCGAAATCACCAGTCTTTTAGGTACCGGAAAAACTGTTTTGGATCTTTTAAAAACCCGAGCCTCGCCGCCATACAGCACAGCGCCTGCATTAGATCTTCAAAAAACCCTCAACACTCAAATGGCCAAATTGAAGCAACTTATGGCGCTAAAAAAACCTTTTTCAAGCACTACCAAAAAATCAATTCTTGATTTGAAAGCCCAATTTGAGGAAACTTTGGGAAGATTACAAGCAATCATTGATAGTTTTAAGGAACTAAATGAAGACAAAGCCGGGCTGATCTCATTTTCACCATTAAGACAAACCAAACTTAAGGAAGCCTCAAATACTTTAGACCCTATAGCAACCCTATTTTCTGGATTTAAGACTGCTGTCGCAAACTTTGTTATTAACAATGGCATTGCAAAAACTGGTAGGCTTGCAAATGAAGATTAAGCCTTAATCTTTCGAGAAAGTCTCAATTTTGAAAAGCAAATTTTTTATCCTTCTGATCTGCTTTTTTCATTTTTCCGGGTTGACAATTTCCGCTGAGCAGGAGTCTTTCAAAGCGCCGCCTGATATCGAATTGCCGAAGCCCATGAGGGGCTGATGATTGCCCCGTTGTTCGGAACCAGAACAATGCGTATTACTGACGCAGTCACGCTGGGAAAAAAAGGACTTTTTCTGGAATATTCGAAATGTCAGGCATTCAGTGCCGATCAATCTTTCTTTCTCTTGCGTGACAACGATGGGAACGTATGTTTGTTCGAAACGAAAACCTGAAAATTCATAAAAGTCCTGGATGGCGTAGAGGGTATGATAGGAATTTGCTTTTAGCTCACCTATTCCAGTAGAAGATTCGCTGATTAAGATTCCTGTTTGGCGTTGAGTATGCTACAACGGAAAAATAGATTTTTCGGAGGAAAAAATGCCATTTGTTAGCCCAAAGCCAAAAATTGTTTTATCGAAAAAGGAAATGGTCAAGAACATTAGCGCCCTAATTCATTTTGCAACGAACTCTTCATCTGATGCTTGTTTTTTGCGCTGCACAAGAAGAGAAGGTTATGTGATTTCATCTGAAATAATCAAAAGTATCCCATGGGTTATCATGCATTTCCTTCAATCGTGAATCTAAATCTCCTACATGGATTTCTAATTTATGTCCATCGGGATCAGTAAAATAAAATGATTCTCCTTCAGATTTATTCTCAGACCATTCTGAACTACCAAAATTCAGCAATTTTGTTTTTAGTTCCACAAATTCAGAACCCAAGCATGTGAACGCAATATGCGAATAGTCATTATATACGGATGTTATAACTTTTTTATCGAAATTCAGAGCCACCCAGGTATCACCTGCCCTGAGATAAGCCCCGTTTTGCCATTTGGCGATCGGCTCTAAACCTAAAATTTCCGTATAAAACTTGAAAGATTTCTCAAGATCTTTAACAGCAAAAGTAATATGATTGATGCTTCTTATCATACGATTTCAATTTTTTTTAACGTGAGCAATCAATTGAATATCACTTGCCATCTATTAATTAATAGTCTTCGCCAAATGATGACGGAGGTGGTACCGGAGGCATTCCGCAGCCTGACATGCTGTCGCAGCCAGATTCTGAGGTGTTTTCTCCGCCTGAGGATGCTTTGCTTAGTTCTTCTTCTGCCATCTGTTCAATTTCGTCACCCATGTCCTCGCCCATTTCTTTTGCCATTTTCTTTGCCCAGCGGGCAATTGATCTGGGATCGTTTTCATCAATACCTGAAAGGTTTGACGGGTCTGCCATGCTTTCCATGATCTGGTCTTCTGAGCGGATGGTTTTGAAACGTGATACCAGACGGCTGGTTTCAATCGACTTGCAGAACTCGCAATCCGGATGATCCTGAATCTCGCTGATTTTCAGAAACAACGAAAAACGCTTATTGCATTTGTTACAACGATATTCATAAATTGGCATATTTTACTCCAAAAAAAGATTTCTCTGGAATTATAATAAAAACCTGTAGTAAAATCAAATATTAACCGATAATTCGACAAACTTAATTTATACTGGTGGTAAATGGAAGATTCTCCTTTCAGGCAAATAAAAAGTTTTGATGAATATGTCTGGCGTGAGGGGCTCAAAGCTCTATCGCTTGAACATACTCCTGAGGCTGTTAAAGCCATCAGAGAGCTTTTCCATGACAATAACTGGAAGAAGCGCGAATCTGCAGCCGCAGCACTTATTTCATGGGGACCTGAAGTCGTTCCGCTTCTACTTGAAGATTTTGATGAATCATCCAATGATCAGGTTTACTGGGTATTGAATATACTTGGAAACTTTCAGGAAGAATCCTCAAGGGCTGTAGTACAACGCTTCCTCAAATCTCCAAATGCGGAATTCAGAACTTATGCTCTCAGAGCCGTTTCGATCTCTTTAACTATCGATAATGCCCGAATCCTGCTTTCACATTTGAATGATTCAAACTGGTCAGTAAGAAAATTATCCTTTGAAAAGCTCATGGTATTCGGCCTGAGCATACTTGATGAACTTCGTGCGGAAATTAAGAAAACTTTCAATGAACCAACACACTCAATAATAGCTCTGTTCGTTAAAATTGGCGGAAAGAGCGTGCTTCATGAACTTTCCCACATGTATGAACAGGGTTCATTTTCAATGCGTTACTCAATTGTCGTTGCACTTGACGGAGAAGATTCACTTGAGTTTGTGGACTTTCTGATCCAGTCATTATCAGATTCTTCGTGGGTCATTCGAAAAAAAGTCGCTGAAATACTTGTCGCAAAGGGCTCAAAGATATTTGATCGGCTTTCGACATGGTTTTCAAAAGGCGATCCGATGATGAAGTATCACATCCTCGGAATCATCATTGAGCTGCTTGGGGAAAAAGCTGTTCCGCTCCTTAAAAGACTCCTGGGCGCCCAGGACCCTGAATATAAACTACTGGCCGTAGATTGCCTGTCACGACTGCCAGGGGATGAATCATCAAGGCTGCTTATAAAGTGTCTGTCTGATCCGCACCGTATCATTTCAGATTACGCTTCTGAATGTCTTTCAAGAAAAACCAAACTCAACCTGGATCTTCTTCTTGAAAATCTTAATTCAGAAGATGAAAATTTCCGCTTTCTGATTATCAGAACAGTAGGCGCAATCGGAGGTCTGGCTCTTAATCCGATAATAAAAATTCTTAATGAAGGAAACAAACAGGAAAAAATATTCCTGTTGAGCGTTCTTTCACGAATTCCGCCGACAGAGCAGCTTATTGAAGCATTGATAAAGCTCCTGTCAGACTTGAGCTGGCCAGTGAGAAACCTTTCTTCTCAATGTCTTAAAAATTTCGGTGAAACAGCGGTTCCTTTTATTGTCAAGCATCTTAATTCATCAAATGATGACATCCAGTTCTGGACAGCACGAATTCTTCAGGGAATGGGACACTCGGCAGTTCAGGCACTCAGTAAAATTCTTGATGAGGGAATTGACGGAAAAACAGTTTCTCACATAATTTCCGCGCTCATTTCACTGAACGACTCCGATGCCATTCCGGCTGTAATAAAATATCTGGAAAAATGCGATGATGTAAGAAGTAAAATGATATTCGAAAGTATCCAGGAAATCAATTCACGTGGAGTCATAGACGGCATTCTCAATCTTTTAAATCATCCGAATGACAAAGTTCTTGAATGGTTGTCAATTCTTCTGAGAAAAGTCAACCGGCTCTCACTGCGAAAGGAAGTATTGCTCGGGTTGAATCTTCCTGATGAGCGCTCGCGATTTGCGGTTATTGATGCAATTCAATACTGGAAAGAACTTTCTGAAGGCGAGTTGAGAGGAATTTCGAGACAGCTTGAAGTGGAAAAAGTTGCACGCAGCATATACGGCATTGTAAAAATTCTTCGAAATCATCCGATGGAGTGCTGCCTTTCGACCCTGAAAACATTTCTTGAGAAATCCGAATCTGAAATGATGCTTGAATTGATGCTTATTATTTCAGACACTGAAGATCTTTCTCTGAACCATCTGCTTGCTGATGTTTTGAAAGTACGCTCTCAGGCAATATCGGAATCTGATACTGAAAAAGTCGGAGTAATACTGGGAAGAGTCTTTAAAACTCGCCCGGAAGGCATTGTTCAGGGTTTATCTTCTTCGAGCATGCCTTTCAGACTATGCTGTATTGTCGCACTTGAGCAGATTCATGAAAAGAAAATGGCGATAATGCTCATGGATAACCTGAATCGAAGAGATGATCCGAAAATTATCAAACGTGCAGTAAAAATACTGTCCAAATACTATTTTTCAGAGGATTTCCGCCTTAAAGGAGCTGTGACAGACTATCTTCTAAATCTCGGGATAATTATTACAGAGCCGCTGTGCGAAATAATTACAAATCTCGAAAATGATATCGACCGGAAAGCAATTGTCGATCTCATCGACAGTGTCGGCGGCAAAGTAAGCGAAGAAGTATTGAAAAAGAAAAAAGGACAGAAACTTGTCATTTCAGACACCGCACTGGATGACGTTCTCGAAAGACGAAAGAAAGCCATGGATGAACTTGAGAAGTATGACAAGATAATTCAGACTTCTCATACACAGGAACTTACAATAATGTTTACCGATGTCAAGGGATATACGTCATTTTCCTCAAAAGCTTCTCTGTCAGAGGTAATGAGCCTGCTGAAGGAACACGATTCAATTCTCATGCCCTCCTTTGAGCGATATGGCGGAAAAGTTCTCAAAAAAATCGGTGATGCATTCCTGGTAGTCTTCGAAGAACCTTCAAAGTCGGTTCTTGCCGGAATTGAAATTCAGCGCAAGCTCAGAGAGCGCAACAGTCAGGTTCCGGATGAAAGAAAGCTGTCTATAAGAATTGCAATCAATACAGGTCCGGTTATACGCAAGGAAAGCGATGTTTTTGGAGAGGCTGTCAATGTTGCCTCAAGACTTGAAGGCGTAGCAGATGCTGAAGAAATAGTCATTTCTGAATCGACATATAATCAGATAGATAAAGCAATATTTGAAGTTGATTTCTTTGGAAAACACAAACTGAAAGGACTCGAACGCGAGGTCACGACCTACAGAGTCCACTGGTGATTTTTTTTAGAGGGGGCACGCGCCCCCTCTCGCGGGTCGAACAAGTTCGACCAGCTCACTCCCCGCGGTCGAGCACTTTGTGCTCTCAATCTCGTTTGCAGAGTTACGTCGCTTGTCAAAAATGCAGCTCACTCCCCGCGGTCGAGCACTTTGTGCTCTCAATCTCGTTTGCAGAGTTACGTCGACTTTAAAAAACGCAAATCACTTCTCGCGGTCGAGCAACGTTGTCTGTCGGGAACTGGTTGAGTGAATATACATTCTTCAGTATGAAAAGTTTAATACTCTTTGTTATTCCGTGGTTAAAAATCAGTTCCTGATTACTTTCGTGAACGAATTACGATCTTTACCGGGATTTTCTTCTTTTTTGCTGTTTCAAGAAGCTTGTCGCGTCTGTGAGAGTCGTTTACAAATTGCTCGGGGCCATCTTCCTCGGTTTTATAGGAAACCTGAAGAAGTCTTCCAAAATCATCGTAAACAGTTGAAACAGAGAACAATGAAACTTTAGGCGGAAGATCAAACTTCTTCGGAACATATCCGGGAAGGCCATATTTTCCTTTTCCAACCAGATAAACATACCTCTGCAATTCAGGACCAAGCTTCTTAAACTCAGTTGCAGAAAGAGGAATGTATGTCATTACAGTTCCCCAGTCTCCGGGGTCGGCAAGTAAACCGTGAGGTCTGTTAAAGACTTCAAGTCCAAGAGATTTTCTTATCGTTTCAAGTATTTCAAAAGTAACAGGTAAAATTGCCATACGCAATTCTAAATAATTATCTGATAATAAGCAAGAAAAAAATTCTGCCATCAAAAATGATTTATGCCTGAGAGCTTAAAATCCGTTTTTCTCAGCTTTTCTCCGCGGCTCTGCGTCTCAGCGTGAGTTCTATCTTTGCAAGTACCAATAATATCAATTATTTAAGATTATCTGTACTAAGTACCGCAAATCTTAATTAAGGGGGCATTTATATTATGTCATTTCGACCGAAGGGAGAAATCTAGCATTTATGGAGATCTCTCACATTTGTTCGAGATGACAGCCCTCCACAAAGTTAACACACAAATTTGACCCATTATTTAAGATTTTGCGTACTAAGAGTGATTTATCTGACAGATAATTTCACATTCAAGGTTTGCAAAAGTTATTTTTCCACCTTCGCAAAGCACTACTGGTCTGGGTGTTCCAGATTCTTTGAGTGACGCAAGCCTTGTTCCATTTACAAATGTTCCATTTGAGCTTCCAAGATCAACCAGCTCAAGTTTTTCATTTACCCATTTCAATTCGGCATGGCGCCTTGATATCATTGGAATTTTTCCAATTTCATATTTTGATAAATCAATATCGACACTGACATGTGGCGGATCATTTCTTCCGATGATCATTTTAAGCGAACTCAGAGAAATAATCTCACCGCAGCCAGGCCCATTGAGAATTTTCAGAAAAGCATTCTCAGGACTCAAAACAACAACGTTGCGAGAAGACGCAAACGCAGGAATCGGATCATCACCAAATATTCCAGACATATAATAGGTTCCTTTTTAGAGAGGGGGCACGCGCCACGAAGCTGTGAAATAATTTATTTTTCGAAACAACGACTCGCTTTTGATAAGGACTACAAGTATCCGGTTTAGTAATCTGTTCAATTTTTCCATGGAAAACACTTTACTTGTTATAAAGTTGCTTTGTTTTTAAATCAAAGACTTCTATTTCTTTTATTTCTATAAAATCCTTGGAATTAAAAGTGGCAAATCTAGTAATTTTGTTTGCTAAACCAATACTTACGATTTCAAAATCATGAATTTTGAGTCCCTTGGGATTGTATTTTTCAGTTAAATCAAATAGAATACTCATTGAAGATTGGTTTGGAAACAAAATTTTAAAATTATTTGAAAACCAAATCATCATTTTTAAAGCATCGGAAATGCTAAGAGACGAAATTGGTGCTCTGGTAACAACAGAATAAAACTCAGACAAACTTTTTGAAGAAACGAAAAAATCAAAATTTGAATTTAGAAATTTAGAAGCTTCTTCATGGTATTTTGATTCTTGATCAATTGAATAGATCAAGACATTGGTATCAATCGAAAACTTATTCATAGGCTCGTTTTCTGATATCAATATCGTCAAATTGGCCTTTTAGCTTGAATGTGGGGATCCTCTTCTTACTAGCAATTCGAGCTTTAATACTTTTTATATATTTCAAAACTTCTCCCAAAATATCTGGCGGAAGCCTATCTATTTCGTTAAACAACCTTTCTTTTGTTGTCATAGAGAACCTCAAAATAAATTTATGAGCTTTTAAAATCTTTATTTAGCATTTTCTCATTTTTAATTAACTGATGCAAGTTATATAGTGTTGAAATGCAAGGAAATATTATTGCGAAGTATCCTTTTTCTGAACTTCGCCTTGATTGACAATTTAAAAGTCAGATAGTAAGATGTTTTCATGCAATTCAACAGTTAAAGAGGACAAATTGAAACAGATCGAAATAGATAAGATAAATCGTCTGGCTACTGCTTTAAAAATTGAAAATATTGCTGAAACCAAAGTCCTTCTGGAAGACTGCAAAGATCTTGTATCAGACCAGCTCTTGCAGATGCTTATCTACAAAGGACTGGCTTTTCCTGATCAGATGGTTCAACAGAAAAGCGCTGAAATGCTGAAACCGCATGTTTCAACTCTCTGCGAGCAGTTGAAAACACTGATTGACCATCCGACAGAGTCTGTACGTTACTGGTGTATACAACTTCTAGCTGACTCTGGAAAACTGCAAGTAAATGAACTGCTTCCAATACTCGGCAAACCCGAAAAAGACGAAATAAAAACTCTGGTAATCGATATCCTGGCAAAAATTCCCGAAAAACGAATTCAGGTATCTGAAGCGCTTATAACACATCTTGAACATTCCAGTTTCCTTCTCAGACGACACATTTCTAAAATCCTTTCTGATCAGAAAGAAGATACCGTTCCGGCAATTAAATCAGTTTTTTCAAAAGGAAACCTGCACAGCAAATATTGGGCTCTGAAAACACTCGTTGATATCAGCGGAACAAGGGCTCTGAAACAAATCAGAAAATTTCTGCAATCTTCCGATCAAACAGTCAGACTCTATGCAATTGCAGCACTGGAATTCATTCCCGGGCAGGAATCAATTGGATTTCTATTCACCGGAATGATGGATCCATCACCAATCATGAGATATCAGGCTATCAGCGCTCTAATTTCTAAAGGGGAAGAAGTTATCAAAGAAGCCCTTGAGATCATCGAAATGAAACATGCTGAACTCAAAGATGAACTGGTGGAAATCATAGGAAAGATTCTTGGACCAAAAACAATAGATATCTTCAAAAACAAACTTGAAAGCGATAATCCGAGTGATCGCTTTTTTGCACTGAAAGCCATTGGTCAAAAACCTGATTTCAACGGATTAATGATACTCATTAACGCATTCAAAGATCCTGTATGGGTCATAAGAAGCCTTGCATCAGATCTGCTCGCAAAATCAGGCTCAGAAGCACAGGATGTTCTTATTCCATCGCTTGAAGAAACTGATTTTGACACTCTGTCATGGGTTATCAAAACAATCGGAGCTTCAGGTGATCCGAATGCAGCAAGACCACTGATGAATCTGGTTGACCATCATCCTGACGACAATGTAAAAATTCGCGCGGTAAAGGCACTTGCAAAGCTGGACATTGAATATACCGTTGAACTGTTAATTCTGTGCTTCAGAAATTCATCCCTATCTGTGAGAAATGCTATTGTCAACGCTTTTACAATAATGTCGCGCAGAAAAGTCATAAAGCCGGTTCTGATGTATCTCTTCGACAGAGATCGATCTATCGGCTTCTGGTGCGAAAAGACTTTGAAGAGATTCAAATATCAGAGTCTCACTTCACTGATACAGTTGTCAGTAACTCTTGAAGAACTAAAGCTTGAGCTCTTCATAAGAAACATGCACCAGCTTACACCAGAACAAATTGAGACCTTGTGCGAAAGAGAAAAACTCACGTTTGACGACTTTTCCCCTGAAAAATTTGAGGAAGAGCGTGATATCAAAGTCTCACTGCTTCAATTCCGAAATATTGATGATCTTTTGTACCAGTTGCGTGAACAGAAAGGTTCTGACCTCCATATCAACGTTGGTCTTCCGCCAATGCTGCGTGTAAACGGCGATCTGATGAGAACCAGCCTGCCTCCATTATCTGAAGACCGCTGCCAGACTTTGCTTCTTTCGATTCTTGGTGAAGAACTGAAAGCAAGATTTTCAGAAAACTGGGAAATTGATTTTTCATATCAGATAAAAAATATAGGCCGTTTCAGAGTAAACATTTTCAAACAGAGAAATGGCTTAAGCGGAGTCTTCCGAATGATTCCGGCTGTAATTCCAACCTATGAAGACCTCGGTCTGGAACGAAAAGTTTTTGAAGGGCTTACGGAATTTAGAAATGGACTCATACTTGTAACCGGTCCGACAGGTCACGGAAAATCTACAACCATGGCTGTTATGGTTGATTCCATTAATAAATCGCGCTATGAACACATTCTGACGATCGAAGATCCGATCGAGTTTGTACATCAGCACAAACGCTGCAGTATAAATCAGCGTGAGCTTGGAATGCAGACAAAGTCATTTTCTGCAGCACTTAGATCTGCACTGCGTGAAGATCCTGACGTTATTCTTGTCGGGGAAATGCGTGATCCCGAAACGATAAAACTTGCACTCACGGCATCAGAAACGGGACATCTGGTTTTTTCGACGCTTCACACGATTAACAGCTACGAAAGCATCAACCGCATAATTGGAGCATTTCCAGCAGATCAGCAGGATCAGATCAGAATTGAATTATCCGGAACACTTCGTGCGATAATCTCTCAGAAACTTCTTCCACGGGCTGACAGGCGCGGAAGAGCTCTCGCTTATGAACTTCTGATGTGCAATACTGCAGTTAAAAACCTTATCAAGGAGGCAAAAACAGAACAGATATTGTCAATCATGCAGACATCACAGGGAGACCAGATGCAGACCATGGATCAATCTCTGGCAAAGCTCATCAATAAAGGAATCTGCACCTACGATACAGCTCTTCCGCATGCTTCCGATAAAAAAACACTGAATAATCTCCTCAAACCTCAAGGATCTTCAACAACTGATTCTGGCTTGAAAACCGGCTCCTCACAAACTGCAGGTGGTACAGCAACTGCATCAGGGAAAACACCTCAGACACCACAGACTGGACAAACTGGCCAGACGACGACAATGCAACAAGGGCAAACACCGCAATCGGGACAAGTGGGAAAACCAGGTCAGATTCAATCTGGACAAGTGAAGCAACCGGTACAAACCATAAAAAAGTGAAGGGAAAAAGATTTTAACCACGGATTTACACGGAATTTCACGGAATTTTTTTGGATTTTTTGGATTTTTCAAGATTTTTTTTTTCGGAGAATCACTGAATACAACTTTGAAGAGAATTTTGTACAAATAATTTTTAGTTTGATTTATTTTGGAATAATACACGAAGGGAAGAAAATGAAAAGAAATAAGCTATTATCGAATTCGGGTTCTGCTTTCATCATGCTTTTGATGGGGATTCTGGTTCTCGGTTATCTTTATTCAACGATGGGCAATCGCCTTATTGTCGGTCCGTCTGGTAACGCTGGAACGTCATCTGAAACACCGCAGGGAAAAGCAAGAGAAGCAGTTTGTATGGTAAATAAAATTGCAATCCAGAACGGACTTCAGATATATAATATGCAGAACAAAGCAATGAAAGAACTTGACCTGAGTAAACTTTCAGGAATTATTGATGTATCAGAATTGAAAAAATCCAAATGCACCTACAACCTTGGAAAAGACGGCAAAATAGTCTGTTCAGAACATAAATAATGTATCTCATTGCTGTCATTTCGACCAAAGGGAGAAATCTCATGCGGAGATCTCTCCCTTCGGTCGAGGTGACATGGGAATATTGAGAAGACACCAAATATTATATATAAAGGGACAATAATATGAATTTATTGAAAAAGCGTGAAAATGTTGCGTTTTACGACAAATGGGAGCAAGAGCCTCAGGAAACACGTGAAAAGGTCATCAGAAGCAGACTTGAAGACTACATCGGTCTTGCACTTTCAACAGCAGGTTCTTTTTATCAGCCAAGAATTGGAAAAATTAACTTTTCAGATAATCAACCGCTGAAAAATGTTCCAATCATGAAGTCCCAGGATTTGCGTGAGCTTCTTCCACCAAAAAATAACATTCTGAATGGAAAACGTACGACAGATTTCACAGTGTTTCAAAGTGGCGGTACAACAGGGGCTCCGAAAACTACTCTTTTCAGTAATGAAGAACTTGATAACCTGACCCTTCCAAATGCGAGAGGTTTCTTTGCCCTTGGACTGACTGAAAATGACAAAGTGGCGAATCTTTTTGCGGCAGGCGGGTTGTATATGACTTTCATACACATAAACCGCATGCTTCAGGAATATGGATGCATGAATTTCCCATTTTCAAATCACACTCCTGCTGATTTTGTTCATGCTGTTGCAAGGCTTTTTGAAATCAACTGTTTTGCGGGTATAACAAGTGTTGTACTGGACTGCCTCAGGAAGTTTCCAGAGCTTGGACTGGATGGAATTAAAATTGAGAAGGTCTTCTTCGGAGGCGAACACATCTACGAGGCTGACAGAGAAGAGCTTCAGAAAAAACTTGGAGTAAAGCTCATTGCAGCGCCCGGCTATGGAACTGTTGATACATGGTATATCGGATATCAGTGTCTTCATTGTCCGCCTGGAGTTTTTCATGCACATGATGATCAGACTTACATTGAGCTGATAGATGAAGAAACCGGAGCCGCCTGCCCACCCGGCAAGGCTGGAACAATGCTCGCAACACCATTTCCCAGAAGAATTACTCCAGTGGTAAGGTATCTGGTCGGAGACCGCGCACAGTGGCTCGAGAACAAGTGCCAATGCGGTCGTACAACACCTCTCTTCAAGCTTCTCGGAAGAGGCGATGATGTTTTGAGAATTGGCTTCGACTCAATTGATTATAATTTCATCCAGGACGCTGCATTACACATTAATGGCCTTTCAGGTACCATTCAAATGGAAAAACGTCGCATAAGCGGTAAAGATCAGTTTATTATAAGAGTAGAAAGCGAAGCTCATGTAGATAAACATGTTGCTCTGGCAAAAGAACTGTCAGAGAAAATTCTTTCCCTCAGACCATCGTTAAAAAGCTTTATTGAAAAAGGCACAGTATTTCCAATTGAAATTGAGATACTTCCTCTGGCAGCAATACCGAGAAATTCCAGAACCGGAAAACTTACAAGAGTAATAGATTCAATAGAATAATCGATTATTTTTTGTTTTCCCTATGCGGGGTTTTTATGGTAAAATGCTAAGAAAAATTGTCACCAGAAAAAATAGGTTTTGTGAGAGGAATCTATGAAAGAGAAGATATTACTGGTTGATGAAGAAGAAGTATTGCTGACTGCCTTTAGACGGGCATTTCGAGATAAATATGACGTCTTCACAACTTCCAGCGCAAGTGAAGGGCTCAGGCTATTACAGATGGAAGGGCCTTTTGCTGTTGTGGCTTCTGATATGAGTATCAAGGCAGCAAATAGTACACCTTTTCTTTGTGCAGTCAGGGAAATAGATAAAGACACTATAAGAATCGCCCTTTCCGATAACACTGATATTAGTGACACTATTCTTTGCGTAAATGAGTGTAATATTTTCAGATTTTTATCAAAACCCTGCCACCTGGGTTTATTTGCTAAAACTCTGGAAAGCTGCATAACTCAGTATCGTCTTGTAATAAATGAAAGAGAATCCCACAAACAGGAAACTCTTATTGCAGGCAAGATTCAGAACGTTCTTCTAATTGAAAGCACTCCGAAGAATATTCCCGGAGTAGATCTGGCGGCTATCACTATACCTTCAGTAGTTGTCGACGGAGATTTCATTGATTTTTTTGTGTATTCAGACACATGTTTTGACATCATTCTGGGTGATGTCATGGGAAAGGGAATTCATGCTGCACTTATTGCTGCGGCTGCGAGAAACAGAATTACGAGGGCTTTGAACAAACTGCTGCTGTCAAATTCTACTTTTGCCATTCCACCAACCCACCAGATTATTGAAGAAGTAAATACTGAAATAACTGAAAAACTCATTGCTGTGGACAGCTTTATGACTATGGCTATCGCCAGAGCTGATCTGAAAAATATGATCCTGGAATATGGCGACTGCGGACATACTCCAGGATTATTGTTCAGAAGACACACGGGAAAGATGATAACTCTGAAGGGAGATCTCCCGCCATTTGGTTTTCCAATGTTTAACCACTCCCAAAGCGAAAAAATTGCACTTGAGAAAGGCGATATTATTTGTCTGCACTCAGACGGACTTGCCGATGCGCGAAATTCAAGACGTGAATTTTTCGGAATAAACAGAATTTCATCAATTATTTCTGAAAACTGCGATTTGAGCAGTGAAGCACTTATCCAGCAACTTTGCCAGTCAGTAAAGAACTTTACCAATCGTGAAAACATGGATGACGATATGACAGCTATTCTGATGAAAATTGATAGTTAATCACTTCTTAAACATTTTTCCCTGCCATGTGCCGCGTTTAATCAGTGAATCTTCAAGAAGTGAATTGATATTGCAGTTTCTGACATTTTTTTCGCTGTTCCAGCGCGGGCTTATCAGAAGGGAAAGCGGTGAGCGTGTATTGAAGCGATCTATTGCAATGCTGCTGCGAAGGTTTTCAACAAAATCAGCAAGCCTTTCTATGTGCTCAGCCAGTGAAAACAATTTGAAATCTTCTGGATTTTTCGCAAACTCATCAGCCATTTTTGTACCACGTAAGATCTGAAGATGATGAATCTTTATCGAGCTGAGAGGCAATTCAGACAAAATCTGTGCAGCATGAATGTGTTCGGTTGAAGATTCTCCGGGGAGCCCAAGAATGATATGCCCTCCGACGCTGAGCTGAAATTCTGCAATTTTTCTTACTGCATCAGCCGATTGCTTATATGTGTGACCACGGTTTATGCGCTTCAAAACATTATCGTTAGTACTTTCAATTCCAATTTCAATGCTGATATACTTTTTTGCTGAAAGTTCTTTCAGCATATGAAGTTTCTCGCTGTCAATGCAGTCAGGCCTTGTGGCAATAACCAGTCCGACAACACCCGGAACATCAATCACTGATGAAAACACTTTGTAAAGCTCATCAATCGAAGCGTTGGTGCCTGAAAATGACTGGAAATATGCAAAGAACTTACTCACACCATACTTTTTTCCAAAGAACTGCATTCCGTTTCTGAGCTGTTGTACAACAGGCTGAGTTGCATCGCAGTAAAACGGAGAAAAAGCATCATTACGACAATACGAACACCCAATATTTGAAAGAGTTCCGTCAAGATTCGGGCACGAAAACCCGGAATTCAATGGAACTTTTTGTACACGTTCGCCAAACTTCTCAACAAGATAATTCTGATAAGTATTTAATTTTCCAATTACTTGCAAACTTACCTCACTCTCCGCAAATTACGCTAATCTTTAGTTTAAAAGAGAAAAGCTCTATCCTCAGATTACGCAGATTTCGCAGATTAAGTTAAAGACAAGAGCTGAATCCAATATTTTATAATCAGCAGTATTCATTTATCATCTATCATCTATCATCTATCATCTATCATCTATCATCTATCATCTATCATCTATCCTAAATCTTGAAAATCTGCGTAATCTGCGTAATCTGCGGACAAAAAATCTTGTCTTGTCTTGTCTTGTCTTGTCTTGTCTTGTCTTGTCTTGTCTTTTCTTGTCTTTGAATTTTTCAGGTACGATCTGCGGACAAGTTACTCCTGAATCTGTTCAGGAATAGATTCTCTGCACTCGTGAGTTAATCTGACAGGTGACTTCGTAGGTTATCGTTTTCAGCTTTTCTGCCCACTCGTAAGCAGTAATTTCTTCTTTGCCGTCTTTTCCGATGAGAGTAACCTGATCGCCAACTTTTATATCTGTTTCAGATCCGAGATAAGCCATGCTCTGGTCCATGCACACTCTTCCAACAACTGGATAAGACTTTCCTTTTATCAGAACTCTTCCCATATTAGAAAAGAGCCGATTGAAGCCATCTGCATAGCCTGCCGGAAAAGTGGCTATCCATGAATCTTCCTTCGCAACCCAGCTTCTTCCATAGCCAATTGATGTGCCTTTTGCAACTTTCTTGAGAAAAGACACTCTTGTCAAAAATGATAAACCAGGTTTCAAGGGAATTGTTTTCGGTGTATCAGGAGATGGATAAAAACCATACAGCATAATACCGGGTCTTACCATATTCAGCCATCCAGCCTCGTGTCCCAGAATTCCGCCGGAGTTTGAACAATGTACAAGAGAAACTTCTCTGTGAATTGCCCTCTGAATATTATCAACAGTATTCTTCAATTTTTTGATCTGACCAGCGGTGAAGTCAACTTCAGCTTCATCGCTTACCGGAAGATGGGTAAAAATTCCTTCAAGTTTCAGTGATGGACATTTTTCAGTTATATGTGTACACAGGTAAGGCGCTTCGTCAGGGGTACAGCCGATGCGTCCCATTCCTGTATCAATCTTAAGATGAACATTACATTGCATGTTTAATTTCTTACATTCAGATTCAAGGAAATTAATGTTTTCAATTTCACAGACAGAAAGTGTAATTTTGTTTTTAACTGCTTCAGCCATTTCTTCCTGAAATGCTGGCGAGAATTTCAGAATGGGAAGACTGATTCCGGCATTGCGCAATTCAATTCCCTCTGGAACAGTAGCCACGCCAAGCCATTCAACACCGATTTTTTCTGCCATGCGGGAAATCTGCACAGATCCGTGTCCATAGCCATTGGCTTTCACTGCCAGAAGAATTTTGCGACTATTTCCTACTGATTTTCTGATTCCGTCAATATTGTACTTTATATTATCAAGATGTACTTTCGCGTGTGTCTGGTACAACATATTTTTATTAACCTCTTATCACATATTTATGAACATAAGACGATGTCGAGAGCGCAAGAAGAGCACCATATCCGGGAAAGAAGGAAATTTCATCGCCGACTTGGAGGGGCTTTTCAGATTTTTCGACATCCAGAATCAGATGATCACTTGACCCGCCCAGTACAATTATTCCCGGGTCATACGGAGTAATGCCATCGACAACTACATCCTGTCTTCCGATATTGCATATTGCACGTTTTCTGATTCCTCTGTCAATAAACTCCTGTGTTTCGCCAAAGGCATCCTGGCCGCGCTCACCAATGGGAATAGAAGTCTTTTTTTCTACTTCGATAGCCTCTGCCACACCAATGCATGTATCTTGTCTGGTACCCTGCCACGGTGAGCGATCTATGACGTTTCTGCCAAGAATAATTGCTTCGCCTATGCGAAAGTGGTTAATTTCCCGAGGCATGTTTCCGCTTGCCAGAAGCGGCAGTCCAGAGCTGTTTCCGCCGGAAAGTGTTTCGAGCGCCAACCCGGTTTCTGCTCTGCACATGTTTCTGAGTTCGACGAGCCTTGTCATATTCTGAACGCTCGGAATAACTCCTCCGTAGCACGCAAGATTACAGCCCAGGCCGATTATTTCAATTCCCGGAAGATCTTTCGCGTCTTTAAGAATCTCAATCAGATGATCAGGCCATACACCCTCGCGAAGATCGCCGACATCGACCATAATAATAACTTTATGTTTCAATCTCTGAAGAGTTGCGGCTGAAGAAAGTGCCTTCAAAGTTACAAGGCTTGAGTTAAGGCTTATATCAGCAGTTCTGACCACGTCATAAGCTTCTGATGGAGTCGGAAGTCGCAATAGAAGCAGGGGAATTTTCAGCCCGGCTTTCCGGAGGTTGAAAAGATTTTCAACTCTCGAATCTGCAAGCATGTCCGCTCCGGCTCTGATCATTGCATCAGCAACATCAATGTGTGCTGATGTAACTTTGGTAACACATGCAACACTTACGTTTTTCGATTTGCAGAGTTTTATTACTGATTCCGCGTTATATTTGATTCTGTCAGGATAAATTTCCAGTCTTGGAGTTTTCATGATTTGTGTCTCTCATTTTTTTAAAAGTAAGTTTTACCTCATCAGGTTTAATCTGCGAAAGTGTTCCATAAGCCGAAAAAAAGTAGTTCCGGTCGAGGATTATTTTCGCATCCTGCTTTGGAAGAAGGTGTTTTTCAGAACCTTCTGTCAGTGCCTTCAATATTTCCATTCCGCCTTCAACTTTTGTCAACGCACCACCTGTGCCGACAATAGTTTTTACTGCTGTAAGATCTTTTCCTCTGATTATCTGACGTCTTCCAGTTGGAGTAAATATTTCGCCTATTGTGCCTGCATGACGTCTTACAGCCGTTTCTACGGCTTTTTTGCACAAAAGGCGTGTAATTTCCTTTTCGTTCGGCTGTGAGGGAATAGCTTTCACATCGCTCAGCCTTCCGGAAAGACAGTTGTCTTCATCGAGCTCTGCAACGTTTTCGGCGTTGACATACACGCCAAGATCGCCTTCCACGGTTCTTTTGGCTCTGGGCTCAGGGTCAAGCAGCTTGTCTTTGAATTCGTTGCTTCCTTCTGTAACAGAGTGTACGTCTGTTGTGGCGCCGCCTACGTCTACAACAAGGATGTCGCCTTCTATCTCGGCAAATAGTTCGGCTGCACGCAGCACTACGCCTGGTGTTGGATGCACTGGATATTTTGTAATTCCGGCAAGTTTTTCCATTCCCGGTGCATGAATAATATGTCTTGAAAAAGCTTCCTGTATAAGCTTTCTAAGTGGATCAACGTTGAGAATATCTACATCCGGAAACACATTTGGAGCACAGAACAATTCAATTCCGGCTTCTGTAAATATTCTGGTAATCTGCTTTTTAACTGCCACATTCCCGGCATAGATAACCGGAACGGATAACTTAATCGAAGCAATTTTCTGGGCATTCCGGATGACAATATCGCGTTCTCCGAAATCGACACCACCGGCAAGCAGAATCAGATTCGGCTTAAGTGCAATTATTTCTTCGAGATCACTGTCGCAGAGTTGTCCCGCAGTGAGCATTTTTACAATGGCACCGGCGCCCAGACTGGCTTCTTTCGCTGCCCTCGCGGTCATATTGTACGTCAGTCCGTGCACCGTCATTTTCAGTCCACCGGCTGCCGAGCTGTTAACCAGGATTTCAGCACTATCTGTTTTCAAACCTGAAGTCTTTTCAAGTTCAGCAACAGCACTTAGATAACCTTTTTCCACATCGCCTTCGAGCACTGTTGTAGCAGAAAAACCCTGAGCGACATGCGAGAAAGTTCCATCTGATTCAAGAAAAAACCCATTCGCCTTGGTAATGGTACTTCCAATTTCAATGGTTAGAAAATCTATTTTTCTGTTTTTCATATTTGATATTTATGACGTTTCGGTTAAAAAACCCTCTCTCAGGGTCATCGCCACCAGAGAGAGGGAAATATTTTTTATTCACAGGCATCAATAATGCTTGAATAATCTAGATTAGTTTTCGGGCCTGAAGGTTTTTCACCATTGAATTAACAACCTGTATTCCCTTTGTACCTCTGCCAAAGCAGTCATCAAGGCCTGTTTCCTTAGCCATGTCGCGGGTAACCTGCGTTCCACCGGCAATAAGAATTATCTTATCGCGGATTCCCTTTTCGCGGCAGAGTTCATTCAGCTTCTTCATTGCAGATCTGTGAACATCGTTGTGCGAAATAATAGTTGAAATCAGAATGGCATGAGATCCGGTTTCAATGGCGGCATCAACAAGTTTGGACAATGGTACAGATGTTCCGAGATAATGGTACTTCACGCCGTATTTTTCAATTCCGCCGTGTTTAATATCAAGAATTTCGCGCATTCCAACCGAATGTTCATCTTCTCCGACGGTTCCGGCAACAACTTTCAGACCGATTTTTTTGATTCCGGCTCTTATTTCTTCTTCAGGAAGCATGACTTCTTTCGGAGGAATTTTGAGAGTATTTCGGTCGATTTCGAATCCGACTTTGCCCTTAACTTCAACGAAAGTACCCTCTGCCGGGTGCATTACCTGAGTATTTATAACTTCCGGGTCAGAAAGATTCATTTTCTTTGCAATTTCAATCGCGGCAACGCGGGCAATTTCTTCTGTTTCCGGCAGGAAAAGCTGAATAAGAACAGTTCCATCGCCAGACCATTCTACTTCGGGTTTAATCAGATTTTCTTTTCTGTACTTAACTGTTTTTTCAAGGCGTTTGTTGCATGAATCATTTGGATCAAGTTCATCGATGTATACAATTTTCTTCGGGTCGCATAGTGTACAGAGATTAATCGGAGCGCAGGTTTTTTTAACTCCTTCAGGAAGTTTGTTGTATCCGAAGTGGCTGCAAACCGGAGCATAATAATCAGCGTCGCGCTTAATAATTGATCCTGCCCCTACCCCGCCTTTTCCGTCGCGTGCAATTCCATCGCCGCTTCTCTGCGGATAAGCCGCTGAATCGACGAAAAAGCCTTTTTCAACTGCTGCAAAATATCCGCCCTCTTCGAGAATTTCTTCAAGAAAGCATACTGCCTTTTCTTTCAGTTCTCTGACTGCTGTGCCGAGCGGACCTTCGCGGTCAATTTTCAGAAGCTGCTGAATTCCGTCAAGAGCTGCAAATGTCTGTTTTGCAGTTTCAATTCCGCGGATATTGTTGTAATGCCAGGGTACGTTTCTTCCTTCATCAGGAGTAATTGTACTCTGAATGTCAGCCCTTGTCAGTGCTGAAATCATGGTATCAATGACATGGGTCCTTGTGGCTTCTTCGATGTCTGCTTCGATGTATCGTGTATTCTGCTGTGCACGCATCTTGAATTCGCTGAAGAAATCACGCAGTGCAACTGCATAAGGAAGATCATACCAGAGTTTCGGTGCTGGCGGTGCGCATGGAGGAACAGTAGACAGACCGATGTAATTTTTGTCCATTCCGCAGGCAACTGAAAATGCCGAATTTATTCCATGTTGTACAAGAAGTTCCGGCATGACTGACCAGCCTTCTTTAGCCGTAGCATTGGCATTATGAGCGCCATCGATCTGAAAGATCTTCGCTTTTGACATGATACGCTTTGCTTCTGCCGCGTCGATGAAAGATCTGTACATGTTTACGTTTCTATAAAGAACATTGTATTGCGGGTCCTGGTGAGCGCCATTTACGCCTTCTTCAGCGAAGAGTACAGCAACTTCCGGGCCGGCAACGCCAGAAACATAAGAGTGAAAATTTATCGGCCGTCCGACTTCATCTTCGATAAGGTCGCAGGCTTTTCTTGAAGCTCTGATCTGCTTTCTGGTTATCGGAACTCCGCCAACGCCTTCAGGGGTTCCTTCGAGAAGCCCGTCAATGTGGCTCTGTCCAGTTGTTCTGATGACCATGATATGATCAGCTCCGTGCCAGGCTGCCATTCTCATTCTTCTGATGTCATCTTCAAATCTTCCCGATGCTATTTCAGTAGTAATAACCGGGCCGGGCTGCGGATCAATATTGTCAAAATATTTAGCTGCCGGAAGAGGCACAGAATTTTTCAAAGGTTCTGACATGTCTTTGTAATGAAATTTATAAGCTTTAACGCCGCCTTCAGGCTTTTTTCTCCAGGTCCAGCCGCGTCTTTTCGGAGTATAATTTTCGAGATTCTGGAGAATGTCTTCGACGTCAATTTTTTTTCTGCTGTCAAGTTTTTCAGTCATTTTCAATTTTCCTTATATATAACGGCTCAGGAAAAGAGGCCGTTAAGCAGATTTTTGTCTGCAAGAAGAGCTTTCGCTGCACCTGGAATATCTGTTTTCAATTTCTGGGATATTTTAAGAAGCACGTTTCCAACACCCTTTTTAAGTAATCCGCTTTCGCTGACTTTTTCCACAACAGCTTTCGATGTCATGCTGTCAACGCCCATTCTCAGCAGAACAGAGCGTTCAATTGAGGGTGAGGTATATTCTTTTGCAAGTTGTACCATCGGCTCAACAACCTTTTCGGTAAGTGACCAGAACCTGGCTTTCAATTCTTCATCAGACATCTTCGCCAGTTCCTGACGGCGTTTATTATATTTTTCAATCCTATCCTGGGCTACCATTACTCTTTCCTTTCTTTTTAGAGAGGGGGCACGCGCCCCCTCTCGCCGGTCGAACAAGTTCGACCGGCTCACTCCCCGCGGTCGAGCACGTTGTGCTCTCCGCTTACGCTTCTATCGGCTCACCTAGCTTGGTTGAGCACGTTGTGCTCTCCGCTTACGCTTCTATCGGCTCACCTAGCTTGGTCGAGCACGTTGTGCTCTTCGCTTACGCTTCTAACGGCTCACCTAGCCTGGTCGAGCACGTTGTGCTCTTCGCTTACGCTTCTAACGGCTCACCTAGCTTGGTCGAGCACGTTGTGCTCTCCGCTTACGCTTCTAACGGCTCACCTAGCTTGGTCGAGCACGTTGTGCTCTCCGCTTACGCTTCTATCGGCTCACCTAGCTTGGTCGAGCACGTTGTGCTCTCCGCTTACGCTTCTAACGGCTCACCTAGCTTGGTCGAGCACGTTGTGCTCTTCGCTTATGCTTCTAACGGCTCACCTAGCTTGGTCGGGCACGTGGTGCTCTTCGCTGCTGGAAGTTATTTTTCCAGTTCCAGTGCTGATTTTCTGACCCAGCCGACGCCTTCTTTTACATCTTCGGCTACAAAGGTATAATCACCATCAGTCCACTGACTAACCGGATGTGCTTTAGCGGCATTTTTAATATAGGACAATTTCAGTTTTGTAAGATCCTGGGCTTTTCCGTGAACCTGTGAGAGGTTTTCCGGAATAATAATTCTTGTACCGGGAAGATTGTCTTTCGGATCTCCGCGGCGAACTTCGATTCCCATTTTCTTTGCAAAAGCGAGCTGGGCATTGTGATGCTTTCCGGCTCCTGTATATTCTGTTTCCTGAACTACAATTACCTGATCTTTATCCATAGTACGGGCAAGCGTTACAGCGGCGGTAACACTGGTATTTCCAGCCGGTCCACGTTCAATTCCCTCTATTTTGGTAAGAAGTTCAGTAATATAGAAGACTTCTCCCTGGCTTACGAGCTGGTATTCATCCATGTATCTGAGACTTCTGGCGGCATTTCTCGGAACATCGACCCGGTCGGGCCATGTTGCAAATGGAACGCCAAAGCCGGTGTGACCAGTTGTAAATGATTTTCTGTTGAAATCTCTGTCTGAAGCCATGTGCAATCCGGCGAGATCAACTGAACATGCTACAATACGTGTATTTTTGCATCCGGAAGTAAGAAGTCCGCGTGCTGTACCAGTAAGATTTCCGCCGCCAGCATGTGTAATTACAACAGCATCCGGATCTTTTCCGCATCGTTCGCGAACCTGACTGGCTATTTCGGTGCCAAGAGTTTCAATTCCGCGAATTCCAAACGGAGTGTACAATGAGGCATTGAAAAATCCGGTCTCTTCGAGTGTAACAAGAAGCCAATAAAAAAGTTCCGGTCCAACGGATAACTTCTGTACTTCAGCACCAAAAGCTTCGCACTTGCGGCCTTTTTCAACTATTTCAGGCTGCCCGACTCCGTGTGAGTCGAAAACTTCCTGAAGAATAATGCACTTCAAACCACGCTGTGCTGCCTGTGAAGCTACTGCTGCACCGTAATTTCCAGATGTGGCAGCGACCATTCCCTTGTATCCGCGTTTCTTTGCTTCAAATGCTGAAATAGAAGCTCTTCTCGCTTTAAATGAGCCCGAAGCATTTGCAGCTTCATCTTTAATAAAAATTCTTGCGCCTTTTCCGGGTGGAGAAATTCTTCTGACAAGCTCTGTAAGGTTTTTAAGCTCGAACAATGGTGTATTTCCGACTTTGGTTTCATGCTGAATCTGTGCAATCTGTTCGAGAGTGTAGCCGGTTTCGCGCATCATCCGCTCGTAATCAAAAGAAATCGGCGAATGAATAAAATCTTTAAAGTCGATTCCCAGCGAGGCTTTCATTATTTCATTTTTTCGGGATGTTACGGCTGAATAAGACATATCTCTGGTCATAGTTTTTCTCCGAGGCCTATGTCGAGAATTTCCTGCACTGTTTCGCCGAATGAATGTCTGTATTCGGGATTCTCATTAATCAGTGTTCCTTCAATTTCGCGACCAATCATTGTTCTGATTTTAACAGTATCGCCGGTTTTTCCTTCATTAAGAAGAAAGCCTGACAGCCTGAGCTTGTAAGGTGTTTTAGCGGTATCTTCCGGCAATGTGGATGCTCTCTGTTCGGGTGCGAGAATTATTTTCTCTATCTCGACCCATCTTCCATTCTGAGTCATTTTCAACTCCTTCTTGAATATGCAGTTTCGCCCATCAGACAGCCTGGGATGGGCATATCAAATACTCTCTTTATTCCAGGTGATGATTTAACAACAAGCGGAATCATGTTTACAACAATTCCTACTGCGCCCATATTCGCAGGTATTTCCGGATCAATGCTCATATTAATGTCTGGATAGCCATGAATTCTGATTTTATCGGCAACATCGCCTTTAAGATCAGCCGCATCAGTGTAGTAAAGCTGAGAAAGTCTTATTATTTCTTTATTCTGGAAGGAAGCTGATGCAGAATGTGATACAGCGCAAACGCTTCCGGCTTTAAGGGATGTTTTTCCGATAACGCGATCGGTCTCGGCAAGCACCGGTTTAACCGTTTCAGTCATTGAATCGATTTCCAGGCCGGTTGCATGTGAGATTAGATATGCTGATTCCTTAAAACCAATATGTTTAAGAATCGTTCCCTGACTCAGTCCGACTTGAAATGCCAGATGAGTGTTTCCGATACCAAGCGTGCGGAAATAGCTTTCACCCAGCGGAAGGAGATTAATTTTTCTTTCGGCTTCGATTTTTTCGACGCGATGACAGCACGCAGTCATCATTATAATCTGCGAGTCAAGAATGAAACCAGGATTGAATCCGGCACCAAGCACCGTGACCCTGTTCTTTCTGGCAAGCGCTTCAATAGGTTTAATAATGTCAGGTTCGCTCAACTCCGGATATGCCATTTCTTCGGTAAGGGTAATGCAATGGATTCCAGCTTCAACTATCGCCTGAATTTCATCAATCACTTCCCGGGTAAATGAGGTCGTTGCATGGACAACGACGTCTACATCAGACTTCTTGAGAAGACCTTTGTGTGTATCCTTGACAAGGATCTGAAGGTTTTTGCCGCATTCTGCGACTTTCCCAAGATCCTTTCCTGCAAACCCCTTTCTGGACTCGATTGCTCCGATTATCCGCAATCCTTCTTTTTCGGTCATAAGTCTGACAAGACTGCGTCCTAATGCTCCAAGACCCCACTGAACAACGCGAATTGGCTTCAAAACGAATTTTCTCCTTCCAGTTTAGGTATAGGGAATTTCAACAATAAATAAATACTCAATTTGCAAAAGTACACTTTATTTCGACAAATCATTGCACCTGCTCAAAAACTCCCTCCCGCCCTCGTTTGTAACAACGGGGAGAGAGGGATAGTCTCGAATAATGAGCAGTTACAAATTATCTTCTTCTCTGATAAGCGGTCGGTCCCATCAATGCTGATGGAATCGGAAGGTCTACCATTCTCTTAAGGCCTGGTGTGGCATTAACGATGAGAGGAATGACGTTGACTGCGAGGGAAATCGTGGCAACTCCGCCAGGAATCTCAGGCTTGTTGGACATGTGAACTTCCGGTGTTCCGAAAATATTGATATAATCGCCAGTTTCAACTCCTTCAAGGTGCGGATGAATCTGCTGCGGATGAACGAGCTTGATAACTTCCTTATCACCATTATAGGCAATTCCGATGTGCTCGCAACCGGCAACCATTCCCGGCTGAACTTTTATATGCGGAGTCTCTCTTGCGACTTTTGAAATAATCGGCTTTCTGGTCTCAACGATGCGGTCATACTTCAATCCGATTGCTTCTGCAACCATTTTGATTGATTCAGGGAATCCAAAATGTCCCTGGATGTCGCCATTATTCACGCCTTTTTCAAATTCCTGCGGAGTGGTTCCGACGCCCTGGCTCTTCATAACGGTTGGTCCGTATGGAGAAAGGTCGTTGATTCTGGCTGCTTCAATTCTCTCAACACGATGGCAAACTGCTGAAAGCATTACGATCTGTGCGTCAAGAATGAAACCCGGATTAATTCCGGTTCCAACTACTGCGACTCTGTGAATTTTGGCCATTTCGTCTATTTTTCTGGCGAGTTCCGGCTCTTTTGCTTCGGGCATTGCCATTTCTTCAGCAATAGTGACGACATTGATTCCGGCTTCAATGATCATCTTGAGTTCTTCAAAACTTTCTTTTGTGGTAGATGCAACAGCATGAACAACTACATCTACTTCGCCCTTTTTGAGGACTGATTTTGGAGAATCTGTAACAGTTACGCCGAGTTTTCTTCCGAGTTCAAGAACGTCGCCAAGGTCTTTTCCCAGTTTTTCTTTTCTTCTGGCGATAGCTCCGACAATTTGAAAACCTTCTTTCTCAGCCATAAGTTTTGCCATTCCGGCGCCCATTGCTCCAAGTCCCCATTGGACCACTCTAATCGGTTTCATGTTGATATCCCTTCCTTATTTTTTTGAGTAAAAAATTTTGACCTTTTTCCAAGTCAAATAATAATGTACGTATTATACCATTTTAAAAAAAAATGTAAACACCCTAATCTTTAAGTGCACCACTTGTAATTCCGGCTATTATTTCCCGCTGGAAAACCAGGAAAATAAGAATAATTGGAAGCGAACTTACCGCTGCACCAGCCATCAATGCGCCCCAATCAGTTGAAAACGGTCCCTGTGTAAACATCGAAAGCCCCACCGGCAAGGTTCTTTTATCAGCCGAATCAGTTAAAATCAGCGGAAACAGGAATGAATTCCACGTGGTGATTGTTGTATTCACGATTATCAGTGCAAGAGCAGGTCTGCAGATCGGAAAAACGACCTTAAGAAGCACTTGCAGCTCGGTCGCTCCGTCAACACGCGCAGCCTCTTCAAGATCTTTCGGAATTCCCTGCAAGTATTGCCTTATCAGAAAAATATTAAAACTGTCAGCGAGAAAAGGCAAAATCATTGCCGAAAGGGAATTATGCAATCCGATTTTCGTCATCAGATCAAGGATGGGAACCGCCAAAACCTGTCTTGGAATCATAAGAGTTCCCAGAATTATGGAAAAGAATATTTTTTTTCCGGGAAATGTATACCTTGTAAGTGCATATCCACACATCACTGAGAATACTATATTCCCCGCCACAACGAAAAAAAGCACAATCAGGCTGTTTAATGCAAATATAGAAAAACCCGCGCCCCCGAGAACGGTCCGGTAATTTTCTAAAGTAAAACCCCAGCTATCGCCAGCCAGAGCTGCTGACGAATCTGAAATCGACCTGAACAGCATGAAAAACAACGGATAAAGATATGTCGCCGTTGCCACCATAAGCATTAATATTGCTATTTTTTTTATATTTACGGTCAATCTTTTTCTCCGAGAAGTTTGATTTGTATAAGAGAGAGTACCATTATTACGGCAAATAGTACATAAGCCATTGCAGAAGCGTATCCCATTTCATGAAAGCGGAAAGCTGTTTCATAGAGGCGATGTACAATTGTATCAGTTGTTCCAAGCGGACCGCCTCTTGTAAGAGTGAAAATTTCAGGAAACACCTGCCAGGCGCGAATTGTGTTTATGATAAGCACAAACAATATCATCGGTTTAATAGATGGAAGAGTAATATGTCTGAAAGTTTGAATTGAATTCGCGCCATCTACCTTTGCAGCCTCAAAGTATTGTACTGGTATTGATTTCAGCGCAGCCAGAAAAAGTACAAGATAATATCCGATTGATGACCAGATATCCATTACCATAATGGATGGCATTGCAAGAGCAGGATCAACCAGCCATGACTGTTCAGGAAAGCCGAAAAAAACCATCATTTGATTCAGAAAACCATGCGGCGAATAAAAGTACTTGAAAATTGTCGATATTACAACAATTGAAATGATAGACGGAAGAAAGAAAGCTGACCTGAAGAATTCTTCGAACTTTTTGAGCTCATTTATCAGAAGGGCAAGAAGCAGAGCAAGCAAGGTAATAACCGGTGTTGTACCAGCAACGAAGAAAACGGTATTTCCAAAACTCTGGGCAAACTTTGCATCACTGAAAAGTCTTGAAAAATTTTCCAGTCCGACGAAACGCCAGTTTTCTGAATGGAACACATCATAGTCGCAGAAGCTGAGAAAGAATGAAAAAACTAGCGGATAAAGCCAGAAGAATATGAAAGTTACCGCCCACGGCAGCATGAAAAGAATATTCTGATGGCTATTTTTCAGGTAATTCGATCTTTTTTTTTTAGCTCTCTCAGGATAAGAAAAGATAATATTGTGTTTACAAGTATTCCAATTGCAATTAGCGAAATAATCCAGGTATATTTCAGCGGAAAGTGTGTTTGAGAGGCATCGCGTGACTCACCATTTCTTTTCTCAATGTTTTCTGCCCGCTCTTTTTCCCGACTGGAAAACCGTTCTGAAACCTGATTGTATGATTTTTCAGCCTCAACAAGTATTTTTTCAATGTTCTGTCCATAAATAATTTTTTCGACAGCATCATTAATAATTGATTCAGCATCAACCCATAATGGGTTAACTGGCGGATGAATTCCTGTTTCCATCTGTTTGACAAAAACAGCAAGCTTTTTATTTTCAGTAAAAAATGAATCTGAAAAAGCCTTTTTATTGGCCGGAAAGCTTACCAGAGCTTCTTTTGTAATTGGAAGTGTATTTTCTGCCAAAGTAAGAAATTTGATAAACTTAACTGCCGCTTCTTTATTTTTACATTTATTAAACAGTACAAGAATTTCTCCACCAAGAAACGAAGTGGATTTCCCTTTTTCTCTGGAAGGCTTTGGAATAATCGAAACTCCGAAATCCAGATCTGGTGCCTCTTTAGGAAACTTGGCAAAATTCCAGGAACCGGATATTTCCATTCCCAGTTTGCCTTTCATAAAAGCTTCGTCAAGAAGATCCTGTTTTTCCTTCATTCCAAATGATGCAAGTTTGCGATAAAATTCAAACGCTTCTGTAACTTCTTTGCCTTTGAAAGCCCATGACTGATTTTCATCCAGAATTGTACCGCCATTTCCCCAGACAAACGGAAGAAACTTTTTGTACAATATATGTCCCTCGCCAGCGTTTATACCGAAACCATACTTCCCCTGTGCTGGATTGTGAAGTTTTTCAGCAGCATCAAGAAGCTCAGCCCATGTTTCAGGCGGAGCATCAGGGTTCAGACCGGCTGATTTAAAAAGGGATTTGTTAAAAAAAAGAATTCTTGTACCAACAAGCCAGGGCATTCCATAGATTTTATTCTTCCAGGTGGCAGGCTCCCACATCAGATAATCATTTTCAAGACTTCTGAGTTCTTCGGTCAAATCCAGGACTGCGCCAGCAGCCATGAATTTTCCTGTCCAGGTCGAACCAAGTTCGCAGATATCAGGTGCCTGACCATTTGCAAGAGATACTACAATTTTATCAAGTCCGTTTCCCCAGTTCAACTGCTCGTTTACGATCTTAATTCCGGGGTTCTGAGATTCGAAAGCTTCAATAACCGGAAGAATGAATTTCGGATTCCAGAAATTCCAGAACCTGAGTTCTGTCACCGGTTTATTTTTTTCATTGATTTTTTCATCAATTTTTTCAGCAGCTTTTGAATCCGTTTTTACATTAGTTTCAGTGTCAGTTGATGCAACAGCGTATTCAGCAGAAAAAACGGCTGAACACGCTGACAGATTTATCAACAAAATCAGAAAGGAAAATGATAAAATCTTTTGAATTATCTGCACAATTTTGCTATTGCTTCTAGTCCAACTGTGAGCATTTTCTTTTTGCCTTCAGTCACAGCAGTACCATGCGGGTCGTAATCGCCTTCGCTCCACTTAAGAGGATTCCCATCAACCGTCAGCGCTGCTCCGGCGGATATTTTGCGAAGTGATGCAATTACAAAAAGGACCGAACATTCCATCTCAACACCAAGAACGCCGGCTTTGGAATAAATGGCAAGCGACGGCTGAACAACTCCGGGATAAAACAAATCGCTGGTAAGAATCATTCCCCTGTGATGTTTTACAGAAAGTTCTCTGCATGAAGCTTCCAGTGCGGAAGCGATTTGAGAATCAGCAATTGCCGGAAATCCCTGCGGTACAAGAAGTGCAGAGACGCCATCTTCACGTGCAGCAGCATTGGCAATAATAAGATCGCCCTGCCCTATTCCATCTGATAAACTTCCGCAGGTTCCAACACGTATAATCGTTGTTGCACCTGCTGCTATAAGTTCTTCGAAACAGATTGCAGCACCAGCTGAACCGACGCCATGCGAAGTAATCGAAATTGATTTACCCTTGTATTTCGAATTGAATGTGCGATATTCACGATTGTATGCAATTTCTTTCGATTCATCACACAATTCAGCGATGGCCGCAGCTCTCGCCGGATCACCGCACGTAAGAACCATTGAGGAGATATCTCCCTTTGCCACTTTCAAATGAGGCTGTACTTTCTTCACATTCCCTCCTTTTTTAGAGGGGGCACGCGCCCCCTCTCGGCGGTCGAACAAGTTCGACCACCTTCACTCCCCGCGGTCGCGCACTTTGTGCGCTCCGCTTCGGCGTTTGCATACTAAATCACTCTTGTTTGAGACGGGCACGCGCCCCCTCTCGGCGGTCGAACAAGTTCGACCACCTTCACTCCCCGCGATCGCGCACTTGGTGCGCTCCGCTTCGCGCCTTTGCACTTTACTTTTGGCGAATGTTAAACCAAGCTTGCATTGTATGTCAACAATTTATTCCTTTTGTCAACACAATCTATATTTCTAGTTTGTTCCGATAAGTTGTTGTACAACCTCTGGTTCAGAATTATCAGTAAAAACTCCCTCGGAAATAACACGATTAGTAACTTCGTCAATATACAATCTTAATGTTTTATTAAGCTCGACAAACTCTGGCCAGAGAGTCTCATCAACAAACTTTGCTGAAACCCTTGCCATAACAGTTGTGTGCTTTTGTCTGTAATAACGATAGGGATTTATTCCATATCTGCGGAGTAGCGCAGAAAACAACTTCCTGGCCCACATATCTGACAGTGAAAATTTGTATTCTATTGGCGGATCTTCCTTCTGAACTTCTTTCAACCGTTCACTCATTCTATTGAGAGCATTTGCGGCAGCCTCACGTTCACCTTCCGTAGCAGCACCTGCAAATAATGCTTCAATTCGCCTCAATTTTTCTATCAGCCTGGACTCATCGCTACTCACATTAAAAACCATTTATTGCTACCCCATTTCAGTTTAAAGTCGGATTCGATTATAGCATTCAGGAAATATTTTCGCAAATCCAGACATCGAAAGCCGCTGAAATCTTGCTTCAGCGGCTTTCGTCTTTAAAATGCATTGTGTCTTTTGAGCAGGAAATAATTACACGCTAATTCATAACCCCTTAATTACTGAAAATGTGCTGATACATCACTTTTCTTCAGAAAACTCTTTAAAATTGCTTTTGGATGCGTAACACCAAGGACATTCCCATGAGTCGAGCAGATCATGAAAGCAAATATCCCCTGGAATATTATTGCTTTGATCGCCCTTCTCTGGTTCGTATACA
>JADFZL010000023.1 GCA_015232575.1 Candidatus Rifleibacteriota bacterium | reverse complement strand
GCCGTGTCTCAGTCCCAGTGTGGCCGTTCACCCTCTCAGGCCGGCTACCCGTCTTCGTCTTGGTAGGCTTTTACCCCACCAACTAACTGATAGGCCGCAGGCTCATCTCAGAGCGTATTACCCCTTTTCACATTCCAGATCCCTCCAGAATGTCGTATCGGGCATTATCCCAAGTTTCCCTGGGTTGTTCCCGTCTCCGAGGCAGATCACCTACGTATTACTCACCCGTTCGCCACTTTTCCGTATTCAATATTGCTACCAAATACGAACACGTTCGACTTGCATGTGTTAAGCACGCCGCCAGCGTTAGTCCTGAGCCAGGATCAAACTCTCCACAAAAATTATTTTTTCTCTTACATTCCCTCGCGAGAACGCACGAGATATTTTCATTTCATGAAGAACATGAACTCAAAGAGCCTCCACCAAGCTTACGCTCGGTTGAAGCCCACCTGGCTTCTTATTTCTTTGTTCTTCCGATCTTATTTTCAATTATCAGACGCTCTTAAGACTTGCTTCAATTCAGTGCTTTCACTATCTCTTGAGCGGTACCCTCGCGACTTCGCTTGAAGGTGAAAATGAGTTTATCATAAGTACTATTCAATGTCAATAAAAAATATAAATTTATTTTTAGTACTTTCAAAATATTTTGAATAGAGTTCATTTCATTTGTTCTCTGCGCCCAGTGAATTCACTTCTTTTTCGTAATAGCCACAAACAAATGCTTTCCTTCAGAACATGTGCGCAAGTTCCATACAATTACGCAAGTAACTCCTATTCTATTGAATTATAAAAACTTTATAGTTATAATTCCAAAATAAATAGATACAGAAAGAATATATATGATTGAACAAACACTCGAAAGAAAATGGGGTTATTCTTCCTTCAGACCTCTTCAGAGAGAAGCAGTTGAGTCTGTTATTTCTGGACGCGACACTCTTGTGGTACTACCAACCGGCGGAGGAAAGAGCCTTTGTTATCAGCTTCCAGCTGCTTGTGGAATAGGGCTGGTAGTTGTTATATCGCCTTTAATAGCCCTCATGGATGACCAGGTTACTGCAGCTTGTCAGATAGGCCTGAAAGCTGGAGCACTACATTCCCAGACAAAAGAGGCCCTTCGCAAGCGCACTTTTGCGGAACTATACAATGGAAGTCTTGAGCTGCTTTATATTAGCCCAGAGCGCCTGGTCGGCGGTGGATTGCTTGAGATAATACGACCTCATGTTGGATTGTTTGCTGTGGATGAAGCACATTGCGTGTCACATTGGGGACACGAATTCAGGCCAGAATACCGGCAACTCGGCGACATTTTTGCCGATTTCCCTGATACTCCGCGTCTTGCGCTGACTGCAACCGCAACGCCGACAGTTCAGGGTGATATTTGCGTACAACTCGGGCTTCGGAGTCCGCTTTCCCTGATAGGGCATCCGGACAGACCCAATCTTATTTATCGAGCCTTTCCAAGACATGATCAAACCCGTCAGGTAATTGATGTCATAAAACGCCATCCCGATGAAGGCGGCATAGTCTATGCTCAAACACGCCGCGAAGTTGATCGTATTGCTTCGAGTCTTTCTAAGGCCGGCATTTCGTGTGCTCCATATCATGCAGGTCTTTCTGCAAGCGAGCGTTCAAAAACTCAGGATGATTTTGTACATGAACGACTTGACGTAATTGTTGCAACGATAGCATTTGGAATGGGAATTGACCGCTCTAATGTCCGCTACGTTGTACACGCCAATACGCCAAAATCGGTTGAGCACTATCAGCAGGAATCAGGAAGAGCCGGGCGCGATGGTGAGCCCGCAGAATGTATTTTATTTTTTTCAATATCAGACATTATCATGCACAGAAAGCTCTCTGCTACTGATAACGGAGTTTCACCCGAACGCCGCCGTATTATTGACCGGCAATTGTCGGAAATATCACGATATGCGATCTCCCCTGTATGCAGACACAGACTGCTCGCTGAGCATTTCGGCAAACCTTACCCGCCAGAGGATCAACCAGAGCAATCTTCCGAAACAGGTTGCGGTGCCTGTGACGTATGCCTAGGTGAAACAAAGGAACTTCCAGACTCAGAAGCACTTCTGACATCACAAAAGATAATAAGCGCAGTCTTTCGCACTGAAAGTCGTTTCGGAGCAGCTTATGTAGTTAAAGTCCTGTTAGGACAGGAAAACGAACGAATAATACAAAATGGACATTCAACACTCAGAGTTTTCGGACTCATGAAAGACTCAACTGAACCAGCAATTCGTGCATGGATAGATCAGTTGGTAGTACAAGGGCATCTTGCAGTAACTGATGGCGAGTATCCTCTGTTAAAAATTACCAAGTCCGGACTGGCGTTATGCAAAGGTGAAGGGAAAGTAAGACTAGGACTTCCTTCTCAGAAACTATCAAGGGGTGAACGTCGAAACAAAGCATCTGCAAAAGCCGGAGCTTCACAAGGTGATGTACATTCTCCGATGTTTGAGAAGTTACGTAAACTAAGACTTCTCCTGGCACGTAAACTTAATATTGCTCCTTATATGGTCTTTGCTGATTCAGTTTTGACTTCCCTCTCAATTCTCAAACCAGATTCCCTGGAAAAACTACGCATGATAAAAGGAATAGGAGATTGCAAGCGAGACCAGTACGGAAAAGCATTTCTCGAAGTTCTTTCTGGAAGCGACCCGGAAATAGTTGCCGAGCGGTTTACATGATTCATGTTTTTTTGGCAAAAGATAAAGATTGTCCGCAGATTTTGCAGATTTAGATTAAAAATTCAAGAATGATTGTAGATTAGGATAAAAGATAAAAGTGAAAATGAAAACGAAAAAGATGAAAAGCTGTCCGCAGATTTTACTGATGGCGGTGATTAAGATTAAATTTCTGCCTTGAATTATTGAACGGGTGCTTACAAACTCATTTATTATGAAAATGGAAAAGTTGAATAGAAATCGCGAGTGGCTGCTGATAAGGAATCCTGAGCCGGCTTCAATTAAAGGGCTTTGTTATGGCTGGACTGATGTTAAACTTGAAGCTGGATGGGAATCTTCCGTAAAAAAATTTAATTCCAGGTTCCCGGATACAATTGATCAGATTATCAGCAGTCCTTTGCAGCGATGTCTTCTTCCGGCACAATTGCTGCATAAAATGAGATTTGGAGAAAATTCTTCAAACAAACTGACAGTCGATGACAGGCTCAAAGAAATGAATTTTGGAATTTGGGAAGACCATCGCTGGATCGAGATTCCAAGAGAAGAAATTGATGCCTGGGCTTATTCAACAAATACTTATAAAATTCCCGGCGGAGAATCACTTGTTGAATTTGGCAAAAGAGTTACCGACTGGTTTAAACAGATTTATGTCACTTCCAGAGCAAAAAAAACTGCCGTGTTTACGCATGCAGGTGTAATAAGAGTACTTGCGGGAAAAATACGAAACACTCCGCCTGACAAAATTTTGCAGATGCATATTGGCTTTGGTCAAACTTGCGTTATAAGAGAAACCGAGAAAGTCCTGGAAGTTGTTGAAATCAAATAGTTCTCAGTCAGAATTGAACTTCACGCTAAAAAGACATTCGCTCAACAATTCGGTCAAGACATTAGTTTCTAATATTTTTTAAATTGTTGATATTTATAAAAAGAAGATTTTTCTTATCCACTCAACAATCAGTGGTAAAATAAACGGCTTTTGCTATCAAATTCATATTGCAAAATTTTTACCGAAGGGAGCAATCTCGAGCACATCTTAACTAAATGCTCCGAATTCATAAACAGACTTCGGTTTTTCAATCAGTAGAAAGTTTTAATGCTGTGAAACTCATTAAACCTTTCAACGTTCTTATTAGCATCTGATTGTGAATACTTTGTATTTTATTGGAATATTTTTTGGGAAATCGCACTCGGTAGTACAATTGCTCTACTTATTGGAAGAATTTTTCCCGGCTGTGCGAAGTTTTTCATCATTTCACTGGTAAGAATTCCATATAATTGTGAACATTCAAGCAATAATACAGCAGGAATATCATTAGTTTCTTTTACTGGAACATATAAAGAGTTTTCAGGAACTTTATACCAGGAAGCTCGGCAAATTTCGACTATCTGGCGATCTTCATATCGGTTATAGATGTCATCGGGCTCTTTCTCGATCCTGATCATCTTGTATTTTTCAAGCTTAACTGGAAGTGCCTTAGAGAATTGATAAAAGCGTATGGAATGCCTCGATAAAAGAGTTTTCATCGCTTCAGCAAGGCATGGATCTATAATGTACCCTTTCGGTGTAGGTACAAATTTTTTTAAGATTCTTTCATTCATAATATTTGCAGCAGAAACGTTAATTGTTCTACCAGTCTTTTTATCAAAAACCGTATGTTTTTTAACCTCACCTGATGTTCTGCCCCAGAAGCAGTTAACTGGAATAAGTTCTGGAAGAGTATTGCTATTTGCTTTGATAACAGCTTCTCTCGACCTAACAATCTCTTTTGTGTTGTACAAGAACTCCCGCAAGATTAATATGTATGCATCAATTCTGGCTGGAAGATCAGAATATGGATCATCAGAATTAAGAAACCGTCCAGATTCGATAAGGAATGACAATCTTCCTTCTGCAGCGAGAGAATTCCTTGCATCGTCCATCTCAAGAGTGCTTGGTCTGATTTCTTTTTCCGGCGGAGGACCTCCGACAAAATATTGCGAAAATTTATGTGGCGATAATGCAAATGCATTTTCCATAACTTTAATCCACCTCCCGCCCTCGGCGTAAAGTAGATCTGAAAAATAAGGGTTGTTAGCAGTATCAAGCATAATATCGGGGTGTTTATACCATCCTTTTTCAGCATAACCTTTCGGATCTTTAGAAAACTCATGACAGTCAACCACAATATCAGGCTGAAAATTTGTTATTTCATAATGCAGAGCCTGTGTTTCAGGTTGAGAAAGAATCTGGTGATCTCTGTTAAGGTCTGCTCCAGCATCATTTTCTCTTTTTTTGCCTTCAAATCCATCTGGATTAATTGCCGGAATAAACAGAATAGAAGTATCTGAAGGAATTTTTTCTGATCCAGAATACAAATTATTGATCAGATATATCAGGGCATCTTTTCCAGCAGGCTCATCGCCATGCTGAAGGCCTATGAACGCAATAGTGTGATTATCGACATGAAAAGGTGAAGAATACTTTATTGCTACAATAGGCCTTCCTCCGCTTGATTCACCAATGTATTCAACCGTCCATTCCAATTTTTCAGAATTTTTAATTTTTTCTACTAAATTAAGAAAATCATTATAAGAAACAGGCTCTTTTGTGGAGCGATAATCGGTTAGAACAATTGCTGATAAAATTCCAGGTACAAAGAATAGAATCATCGCCAGAAACGAAACTCTTCGATTCATCAATGCTTTTTCAATTTTATTTTCCATAAATTTTCCTAATTCTTGTTATTCATTCCCGCTTATTCTTAGCTGACAGCTTTTATTGCTTTTTTTCATTTTGTGCCGACTCATATTCCTTCCAGATCGAAATATCTGAATTGGCTGGGTTTACCAGTCGGGTGAGTCATCCTGGTTTGGCTGGGGTTTCGATCTTTTTCCACGGCGTCTGTCGAAGAAATCTCTGAGTTGGTCAATATCCATATTGAATGGATCAAGCATTTCATCGTCTCTTCTTTCGCCTGGTTCGTTACGGTAGTTAAGCTGAATCTCTTTTTCACGTTCTTCGAGTTCTTTCAGAAGTCGCTGGACCTGATATGGATTAAGTTTTTGATTTTTTAAAGATTGCGCTCTTTCTGATGCCTGAGGTTGTTGCTTCTTATTTTCGTCCTGCTCAGCCATTTTAACATCTTCACGCTTTTCATTTTCCTGATTTTGCGCAGCTGTATCAGAAGCATTTCCCGAAGGGTTTTGAGTATCGCTGGCATTTTTATCAGCGACAGATTTGTTTGTTCCAGAAGCATTATCAGAATTGTTTTTCTGGTTTTCTGAATTCTGATCCTTGCCGTCTTTCTGGTCTTTGCCATCTTTTTGATCAGCACCGTTCTTTTCCTGATCTTTTCCACTTTGTTGATTCTGTTGTCCCTGTTGATTCTGCTGATTTTTGTCTTGCTGTCCCTGTTGTCCGTTTTGGTCTTTCTGGTCTTTCTGGTCTTTCTGACAATCCTTGTCTTTGCAATCCTTATCTTTCTGTGATCCGTCCTTCTGCTGATTCTGCTGTTGTTTTTCTTTCTGCTTCTGTTTTTCGATCTGCTCATTCAGCTTTTTCTGAGCCTGTTCAAGGTTATATCTTGTTTTTTCATCATCACGAATTTCAAGAGAAGAATTATATGTAGAAACCGCTCTGGCGTAATCACCTGTTTTGTACAAAGCATTTCCCATGTTATGAAAAATGTCTGACCTGGTATTTGAAGATACCTTTCCGAGAAGAGATTCCCAGGTTTTTACAGCACCTGCATAATCACGCTTTCTATATCTGACAATTCCAATGTTATATTTTAATCCGCTGTTGTCCGGATCATCAAAAGATTCTTTCAAAAGAATCTTTTCAGCTTCTTCAAGTTTTCCGCTGTTCAACTGCTGAATAGCCTTTGAATTTTCCCGTGCCGGCAACGCTATCAGGTGATCATTGAATAAAAACAGGTTAAAGATAAATAAAACTGAAAAATAGTACACAGATTTTTTATTTGAAAACTTTGAAATATCGGAATTAATCGAAACTTTCTTTGAATTTAAAATTTTCGAAGAGGTCAATTTTGTCAAATCATTCGGAGTTTTCATAATTTATTTCTCACAATGTAAATGTTTCCCTAACCATCACTAATATTAACTTAAAAACGTGATCTCTCCTCCGGTCGAGATGAATATGAATCGTTACTGATAGCTACCACCTCAGTGGGCTCACAGTCTTTTTAGCCAGTGATCTTTTTCACGTTCGTAGGGAATTCTGTCGGAAATCATCCATTCAAATGCAAGAAGAAGAAATGCTGCAAGGACAGGCCAGTAGTAGATCTCTTCTGAAACAGTGCGGGTTCCGCTTGCAACGGCGACTCTTTTCAGTCCACCAAGTGCCTCTGCAACTTTTACAGCGCTTCTTCCGTCTTCGGCGCGAAAATAAGAAGCACCGGTGTCTCTGGATATTTTTTTCAGTGAGGAATCTTCAAGTTTTGTAATAACTGTTTGTCCTTGATATTTTTTGTATATTATTTCGCCCCAGGAATCTCTTGCTTCAGGAATCGGAGCACCGTCACGGCTTCCAATTCCAACTGTGAAAATTGGAATATTTTTTCTCTTTGCTTCATCAACTGCCTTCTGAAGACGCTTTTCGTCCTTATCTTCGCCGTCAGTTACAAGAACGATAACCCGTGCCTGAGATGCATTCATATCAAATCGGTCAATAGATGTTTCAATTGCAGCCGCAATATTAGTCCCCTGTTTAGTCAGCAGTGACGGGTCACATCTCTCAAGGAATGTAAGAAAAGTTCCCTTATCGTAGGTAAGCGGGCTTTGAACCATTGTATCGCCCGCAAAGATCACAAGGCCAATTCTGTCCTGTTTCAAGCCGTTGAGTAAACGCTGAACGAGTGCTTTACCGACATCGAGTCTCTGGTTTCCATCGATATCCATAGCACGCATCGAAGTCGATACATCAAGCGCTACAACGAGATCAAGTCCTGAGCCGATAACAGCTTCTTCAATCACTCCTCCAACAGGTCTGGCAAGTGCGATGCACAGGCACAAAAATGAAATCACCAACAGTGCCCATTTTGCAACAGGTCTTTTCGTGACTTTATGTCCTGTAATGCGCTTCAGCATGTGATCTGATGCAAATATCTCTTTACGTTTTCTTAAATCATCAGAAAGCCGCTTCAGCAGGAAAAAAAGCCATACAGAAGCCAGGATCATGAAAATAAAATTTTCAGAAGTTTTGAACATAATTAAAATACCCTCGAAAAGGTTCGTGCTCTCAGAAACAGTTCCACACAAAACAAAGCAATTGCAGGTGCAAGAAACCAATAGAAGCGTTCTGAATACTGCACAGATTTCGAAACATCAAGTTTTCCTTTTTCAAGTTTTGCTATCGTTTCGTAGATTTTCTCAAGCGCAGAATTGTCTGTTGCTCTGAAATATTGCCCCTTAGTGAGGAAAGCAATGTCCTTCAGCAATTGTTCATCAATTTTTGGAAGATACAAAGATCCATCGGGGTTTGTCGCATACTGTTTTCCACGGAATGTATCAATTGGAATAGGAGCACCTTCAAGAGAGCCAACACCTATCGTATAAATGCGAATACCCTGATCAGCACCTATTTTGGCAGATTGAAGCGGATCAACAACTCCGGCGTTATTCTCACCGTCAGTAAGGAGAATAATTATCTGATCACGCTTTTCACCTTTTCCCTTTTTAAATTTGTAAACAGCGTTAATTATGGCATCGCCAATCGCTGTTCCGTCGCGTTTAATCATCTGCAGGCTGGTTCGCCTCAGAAGTTCAGTTACAACGCCATAATCCAGTGTTAAAGGGCACTGTGTCAGCGACAACCCTGCGAATACAACGAGTCCGATACGGTGATCCTGCAAACCGGTTATGAATTTTTCAGTTATTACCTGGGCAGCCTTAAGCCTATTGGGCTTGAAATCTTCAGCTGCCATACTTCCTGAGACATCCAGTACAAGCATAATGTCAATGCCCTGTCGCTGAACTTCCTCTTTTTCAATTCCGTATTGTGGACGCATGAGAGCCATAATAAGCAGAATCAGCACTATTCCGCGAATCACATCCGGAATAAACGAAAATCTTGAGCGCCAGCCAACTCCGGTCTTTCTTATGGCTGAAACAAATGAAAATCTCACTCCGCCCTTCTTTGCTCCTTTGAGTATAACCCATTTATAAGCTATCACAATTGGAAGAAGTGCTATCAGAAATAGGTATTCAGGACTGTTCCATCTCATGAATTCCAGCTCCTGCATGAAATAAGCTCAGAAACTTTTTCGAATAGACTATCGGGAGTGCTGTCTGAAAGTGTTTTTCCGGCATATTTCACCCCATCAAGTCTTTCAGATAGAATTTCAATTTCCTTCACAAGGTTATATACAATTTTCTTTCGATAGAGATCTTCGATAAGCTCATCGCTGGTAGAGGCTTTGCCAATGCCAAGACCGTGTTTTGCCTTAAGAAATTCGCGTAAAATCAGGGCAAGCTGTTCGCAAATATCTTTCACTGACTGATTTTTCCAGATTTTTGAATTTTTCAGCTTTCGAAGTGCTTTCATCGCAACATCGAATGGGTCTGGCGGCGGAGGTGGTGCAAGAAGCGCTTCTCTTCGTTTTTCTGCAAGCAAGTTTAGAAAATAATGTACAGCCAGAACTGCTATCATTACAACTAAGAGATAAACCAGCCACAAACCCCACGGATAGGGAATATCAACCGGAGGATGAATATCAAATATTTCTTCACCCGCTGGCAGAGAGGCAACTAGTTTTAATGTTGAACTGGCGTCCATAATTAATCACTTTGTATCCGGCGTTCCTGATGCTTTCTCGGATGGTGGATAGAAGTGTTTTTCGATAACATCTTCAAGGATCTTGAACTCTTCTTTTCTTGATAATTCGGAAATGGCTTCAGATATTTTGCTGCCCTGTTTCTCTTCGAGCAGCCTCAACTGAGCCTGTTTTTTTGCAAGTTCAGGTGGTACTTTTCTTTCCGGAATAAATTCGTGAATGAGGTAGACAAGCCATTTTCCTGATGTCTCAACTGGTCCCAGCGGGTCTTTCGGAAAATCAGCTGACCATTTCACCGACTGAAGTAATTTCGGAAGCTCAGTTACTGTAGAATTTGCGTGATCACGCAGAATTTCAGGAGCTGAAGCGGAATTCTGATTACTCAGCCACTCTTTTGCTGATGTTTCTGATGCGAAGGCATACTCTGAAAAAACAACGCGCATGGGTGAATCGAATTCTTCTCTATGCTGCTGGAGATAGAGCTGCAAAGCCTGTTCATCGACCTTTACATCTTTAAGAACCTCTTCCTCCAGATAAGATTGAAGAATCATACTTTCTTCCATCTGTTTGATTTTCTCAATAAACGTGGAACGTTTGGAAATTCCTGATCTGACAGCAGCCCGCTTGAAAAGCATTTCGCCGGCAAGTTGCTGAACCATTCTGTTTAAAGCATCTTTGGGTGGTGATTTGAGGGGAAGTCCACGCTGGGCAAGGTGCTGTTCAAGTTGTTCAATGGTCAGACCGCTCTCGTTGCCAAATTTGATTACAGTGGCAGATGAAACATCGCTTTTCAATGGGTTTCTGCCGTTTTCAAGCAATATTTTCCGCTGAACATCGTAAACTCTTCCAAGTCTGTTCATGCAATTTTTAATTTTGTCTTCGATGTCCTGTGTGCGCAAATTAAAGCGTGATTTAAGGAAAATAAGTTCAGTCAGTGCTTTTTCGTAGTCACCGATCTGGTTCATGTACAAATCAGCCAGAATCTTTCTGGTATTTAATGTGCGTTCCGACTGTGGCTCAAGTTCAACAGCCTGTTGAAGGAGTGTAGCAGCATCGTGGTTCAGGCCATGTGCAATAAGTTCAGAAGCAAGCTCAATGTTGTTATCAGATTGGACAATGGCTTTCTCGCGCATGTTCCAGAAAATGCCCAGGACAAACAAAAGGCAAAGTGAAATGAGTATTAAAACCGCATTAATTCTTGTTATCAAACTTTTCATTGCACTCATCATGTAACTCCTTTATCTTTTTCCCCGGGAGGAAAACAAGCTGCACAGTGGCTTTACAACTGATTCCCCGGCGGTAAGTTCTACTAGATCTATTCCATTTTTTTCTGCAAACATGCGATATTCCTTGTCTTTTTCAATAAGAGCGGCTTTTAGCGCATCTATTTTTTTTCTGTCGGAAGTATCCCAGAGGATTTCTTCACCTGTTTCCGGGTCTTCCAGTTCTATGAGCCCTACTTCGGGAAAATCAGCTTCGCGTTTGTCGCGGATTCGCACAAGTATAAGATCGTGCTTAGCAGCCGTAATACGCATTTCACGTTCATAAGTGCCCGGTTCAACAAAATCTGTAACAAGAAATACTACGGACCTGTGTCTGAGTGTGTTATTAAGCATGTTCAGAGCTGGTTTAAAGTCGGTGCTGCGATTTTTGGGAAGGAAATAAAGCAGATCGCGTATCGCCTTGAGAAAGTGAGTCTTGCCTTTGCATGGCGAGGAATATTTTTCAACACTGTCAGTAAACATTATTGTTCCAAACCGATCATTGTTTTCAACAGCTGACATACCTATTGCAGCCGCAAATTCGACTGCGGTTTCCCTTTTCTCGCGCTTCCCGGAACCAAAACTCATTGATCCTGACAGATCAAGAGCGACAACGACCTGCAATTCACGTTCTTCGATATGTTCACGAATATGCAGGTTTCCTGATCTGGCACTGACTTTCCAGTCAATTGATCTGTATTCGTCACCTCTGTTGTATTCCCTAATTCCGGCAAATTCAATGCCCTGACCCTTGAAAAAGGATCTATATCCGCCTGAATAGACAGAATCGACAAGAAACCTTGTCTTAATCTCGATCTTTCTGATTTCCTTCAGTAATTCTTTTGGAAGCATATTTACCTCTTAGTAAGATCCTCGTCCCATACACCTCCCACGGCAAAGTCTGGGAAAGGTAATTAACAGCTTCAGGGGACTGGTACACCTTCCGAAATTCTGCGTATGATTTCTTCTGAATTTACTTCGTCTGCTTCTGCTTCATAAGTCGGAATTATGCGGTGTCTCATAACATCATGCAGAATCGATTTAACGTCGTCGGGCTTAACGTAAGGTCTGCCTTTTGCGAGCGCGTAGCTGCGTGCTGCGCGTGCAAGATAAATAGATGCTCTCGGAGAAGCTCCGAAGCGAATGTAGCTTTTCAGGTTAAGCTGGTATTCAGAAGGCCTCCGGCTGGCATCTACAAGGCGAAGAATGTATTCGACGACTTTTTCATCAACATAGACTTTCCTGGAAAGGTCACGCAAGGCAAGAATTCCAGGGCCATCGAGAACCTTGTTAATTATCGAAAGGGAATGTGACTCTTCGTTCAAGCCCATTCTGACTATTACTGCACGTTCCTCTTCGGGTGTCGGATATCCAACAACTACTTTGAAAAGAAATCTGTCAACCTGTGCTTCTGATAAAGTGTAGGTGCCTTCTGTTTCAATCGGGTTCTGAGTTGCCAGAACCATGAAAGGCTCTTCCAGCTTGAATGTGTCATGTTCAATGGTTACCTGCCTCTCTTCCATGGACTCAAGAAGAGCGCTCTGAACCTTTGCCGGAGCTCTGTTGATTTCATCGGCCAGAATAAACTGAGAAAAAATTGGTCCCTTGTGTGTAAAGAATTCTGACTTTTTCTGGTCGAAAACCCTTGTTCCTACAAGATCGGCTGGTAACAGGTCAGGGGTAAACTGAATTCTCGAAAAAGGAGTATCCACGGTACGAGCAAGGGCTTTAATGGCAAGGGTCTTTGCAAGACCTGGAACGCCCTCAAGAAGGATGTGTCCGTTAGTTATCAGAGCAACTATCAGTCGATCAAGCAAGTCACGCTGGCCAACAAGCACTTTTCCAACTTCGCTTCTGATAAGAGCTATTTTTTCTGCTGCATCTTCCAGATTTTTTTTGAGATTCGGGTCAATATTTGGTTGCATAAAGTTCACTCCATGTTTTTGATGCCGGACAATATTTCTCTTGCATCCTTGATTACATCAGCAAAGGATCTTTGCGGATTTTGGTTGGCAAACACACACACTTCCCAGTCTTCGAAGAGAGTTTTAACATTTGCATTGAATGAAGCCGGAAGTTTTCGGGTAATTATGTTCATGAGCTCATCAGGAGTCATTGCAGGGTCAAAACGCCCAGAGGAAGAGACAATCGCAGTATGAAAAATTTCAAAAAACTTTTTGTACATTTCCCGGTCCGGGTCTGGGTGATTCCTTTTCAGATGAGCCAGTTCAGTTTCAAAATCGAAATTCGAATTTTTATCTACGATCTTTGCGTCTACAATCTTTGCATCGGAAATTTTTGTGTCAGCTATCTTTGAAGAACCATGCGAATATGTCGATTTTTCTGAATCTTCATGTTCTTTCCATTTATTTGAAGCTTTTGAACCACGTGTCATAAAGAATGACAGAACAATTGGAGACCCTACAACGAGGATAATAATAAATACAAGAATCATCAAACCTTGGAAAAAACCTATGCCGGTTTTTTCAGGTGGATTTCCTTCTGCAGCTTTTTCGGGCGCAGCCTCTTCCTCATCATCATTTTTTGGTGGATGAGCTTTAATTTTGATTGCCTTTGTTGAAACGACTGCTCCCGAAGGGTCTTTGAGAGTAAGAGATGGTATTGTCAGATCTCCGGGTTTCTGCGGCACAAGCTCAATGAGAACCTGCACTTGAGCCACTCCGACTCCATTAACATAAGAAAGATTCTGTGAAGATCGCTGCCCGACAATATCAAAATCAGGAATAGAAGTTATTTCCGGAAAATTCATTCCTGAATAGTTTGATCCATTTATTTTACGGGTAAGAGTAAGGGTGAGCCTGAGGGTTTCTCCCGCGCGAACTTCAGTTTTGTCTACATCGGCATCGAAGGTCATACCCTGTGAATATAAGCTCGCTGTAGACAAAATCAGAAAAATCAGCGCCGCAGAAACTAATCTTGAAAAAAAGTTACTTTTCATAATATTTCTCATACTTTAGTGTATTAACTTTTGGATTTTTTAAATAAAAAGACAAGATTCAAAAAAAAAAGTTCCATATTTTTTTTCATTTTTTTTGAAACATAAAAAACAATATGATAAACTGCGAGACATGAATAATCTATCAACCGTAACTTTTATCAAATCAGGACAGATTTCTATTGCAAGGGCATGCACCGAAGCTTGCCGCTATTGCAGCTGGCGTTCAACTGAAAAAAGGGCTGTCACTGACATAATCGAAGTCAACAAGCACCTCAGAGACCTTAATGAAGCAGGTGCAAGCGAAGTTTTGTTTATTTCAGGGCATTCACCTGATGATTTTCCCGAGGCTCAATTGTCACTCCGGAAGAATTCCTGCACAAGTTTTCTCGAATACCTGCAGAAAATATGTCTGTCAGCACTTGAAATGAATCTTCTTCCTGTTCTCGAAGTGAGCAGTCTTGATTCATGGGAAATGAAAGAACTGAACGGTTTTGCTGCCGGCTTATCAATAAATCTCGTTTCCGCAGTACTTGATGAAGCTTCTCAGGCACACGAATTTTCAAAAAACAGAAATCCGGAAAATGGAAAAAGATTGATTGAGCAGGCTCACAATGCAGAGCTGCCATATCGAATCAGTTTTCTGGTTGGAATTGGTGAAACTGCTGACGAGAGAAAAAAGTTCATTAAAGAAATAGGAAAATTCTGTGCTGCTGACCCGTTTTTACAGGATGTCAGACTGGTACCGTTTCAACCTCTTTCTGGTACAGATTTTCGTGCACGCCCGCCTCTTCAATATGTTGACATTGCTGAAACAGTTCTTCTTCTTCAGGAATTCTTCCCGGTTCATTATATTTCAGTGCCGGTCAATTTATTCAGCAGATATTCTGATCTCGTATCTTATGGACTAAACGACCTTGGCTCATATCCGGTTCTATTGAATGATGTTGTAATGCCATCTTTCGTTTTTCCAGATATTGAGCAAACCAAGAACACTTTTTTGAAAAAAGATATATTTCTTGCTGAAAGGCAACCACTAACGACTCCAATTGCAGTTAACCGTCCTCATATTTCAAGAGTATTTCAAAACAGATTGCAGGAAAAGATTAATCGGAAATCTTCTGCTTCAGGTTTTTCTGACAATGACGGCTGCTTCCTGTGTGGGAAAAGAAATCAATTTGGACTGAAACTGGATTTTCAATTTCCCGAAGACGGTGTATGTGTTTCCAACTGGCTTCCACGACCGGAATTTCAGGGTTATGCGGGTATAGTACACGGTGGAATTCTTGCTGCTCTGCTTGATGAAATAATGGCACAGGCATTGATAAAACAGGGCAGAAATTACGTAACTGTTGAGTTAAAAACTATTTATCGCAAACCTGCACAGATTGGCCATCCTCTCAGAATAGTCGGCAGAGTTGAGCCAGGAAAGCACAGAATAAGAATTACCAAAGGAGAAATAGTTGATACAAACGGCGTTCTGCTTGCAGAGGCAGAAGCAAAATATGCAGCAGTTGCTTCAGTAGAAGAATAATTTTGTGGAGAAAAAATGTATGAAGACTCACAAGGAAACTTTAAAGGTCGTAATTTACACACCACATTACCGGATAAAAGGTGATGTGCATCTTTATGAAAACAGCCGTTTAACTGATATCATGAATTCTGAATCAGCTATTAAAGATTTTTTGCCGGTTACCAATGCTACAATAATTGAAGTTGCTTCCGGGAATCATCACGAAGTAAGCTTTCTTTCAATCAACAGGCGGACTATTGAAATGGTAATTGAAGATGATGAAGCTATTGCAATAAACAAGGCAAAAGAAGCAATTGCAAAAAGAAAATTTCCCGAGGCTCTTCAGTATGCACAGCGTGCATCCAAAGCTCTTCCAGACGACCCGGAAGCTCATTATCTTCTTGGATTTTGCCTTGCAAAAGTTAATGACCTCAAAGCTGCAAAAACTGCTATGACGAAATGTTTAAAAATGAAACCTGATGCTGAACTTGCTAAACAGGTCCAGGAATTTCTTGGAGCTCTTCCTTAAAGCGATTATTATAGGATAAAAATGTTATCTTAGCAGCTTTTGGAAAGAAAAGGCAGGAAAAGACAAGACAAGATTTTTGTCCGCAGATTGCGCAGATTTTCAAGATTTAGGATTTAGGATTAGGATTTTTGGGGTAGATTTTGGTGATGGATTCTGGATTAAAGTTTATTGGTGGACAACGGCACGGGAGATGCTCTAATTGTTGAGAAAGCTTTAGTGGAAGAGCTTGCCCCCTCTTGCGGCGATGCGGGGGGATGATACACAGGATTGTTGTAGTGGTTATAGAAGATTTGGTTTATAAAAAAAAATTAGAATAATTTTCAGGGAAAAAAAATGAGAACACTTTGTAAAACACTTTGGGTTGTATTTTTCTTTTTAATTCTTTCTTCCACCGGCTTTTGCGCCACAAAAAAGGTTGTAATTGTACATCATAGTGACACACACGGACACATTTGTTCCTACCCGGATTTTCTCGCCTCAGAGACTGATCGAATGGAAGTTGGCGGCTTTGCTTCACTGAAGACTTTTATTGACAAAGTTAAGGAAAAGGAAGTTTCATCTGATACTCTTTTTCTGCTTCTTGATTCAGGCGATTTCTTCCAGGGAACACCGGTTGTTGATGAAACAAAAGGCGAATGCATGTTCCGTTTCATGAATGCTCTTGGATATAATGCTTCGGCGCTTGGAAATCACGAATATGACTACGGTCAGAAACGCTTTTCAGAACTGGCTGCAAATGCTTCCTTTCCGATATTATGCTGCAATGTCTTTAATAAGGAAGACGGAAAGTGTCCGGAATATTTTAAACCTTATCTGATGCTCGACTTTCAGAATACAAAAGTAGCAGTTATCGGAATTACCACCCCTGAAATGCCGCAGCTTGTTCTCGACGGACTAATTGATGGGCTTGAGTTCAGAAATCCTGTTCCGATCTTAAATAGTTTGATTCCAGAATTGCGTGAAAAAGGTGCCCGCATAGTGATAATCCTTTCACATCTTGGAATCCTTCTTGATAAAACATTGCTTTCCTCTATTGATGCGGACCTTGTTCTTGGCGGTCACAGCCACAGAAAATATGATCAGATCGAATACCTCGGAGATCGAAAAGTTCCACTTATTCATCCAGGAGCAGATTTACGTGGTGCATCAAAAGTAACGCTCGAATTCGACGATGAACCCGGCAAAAAGGGTGTGACAAGTTTGCAGTATGAACCGGTTCTTCTTTTTCTTGCAAGCTACACAGAAGATGAGCAGATCAAAAAGCTCTCAGACGAATACATGTTTGAAATACGAAAAAAAACAAGTGAAGTTATTGGTACATCAGAAGTAGATCTTAAAAGGGGTGTCGTGGGTGGTGATTCACAAGCTGGTGCGTTTGTTGCTGATGCAATGCGCGAATATTCCGGAGCAGATTTTGCGTTTGCAAATCTTGGCGGAGTCAGGTTTCCAATAAACAAAGGCCCGATAACTCTTGAACAGATATTTTTGCTCCAACCTTTTCCGAATACTGTTGAAATAATTGAAATGACCGCTTCTGAAATAACGCACATGATTGAGCAGTCCCTTTCAGTTCCCTTTTACAAGATTACACCTCAGGAAAAGGAAATGGTGAAAACTGAGATGCATGTTGAAGCTGAAGGCATGATAAGAGACTTTGGCGGCAGGTTTGGGCATCTTATTCCATCAAATCTTATTATTACTTTTAACCCGGAAAGACCATCCGGGCAACGGATAATCTCACTCGTCGACGGAAATGGAAAGCAACTTGAAAAAGATGTAAAGTACAAGGTTGCGTTTAATTCATTTATTTCCAGTGGTGGTGATGGCTATGCTTTTCTAAAGGATTTCAAGAACCGGAAGTATACAGATCTTATTATCAGGGATTTGATTGTGAAAAAAATCCGTGATTTGAAAGTAATTAAGGATCTTCCAAAGCCCAGATTAATAAACCAGAAGCTGATTATTCAGGAACCAAAACCTACTGAGTAAGTAAATTCAAAACCTGGTTCACTTATACTCGAAGACTTATTTTAATTAAAACATTCATCTGGTGGTTAAATTATGAAAAAAATTTCATTCAAAGCATCTATTGTCTTTGTATTTATCTTTCTGAACTTATGTTTTCTGTTGCCCATAAAGGCAGAAGTTTTAACAATAATTCATACGGGCGATATTCATGGGAACATTGCACCCGAAAAAATTGCAAGCGATTCATCTCAGGCACCTCATATTCAAGGTGGATATGCATTGTTAAAATCATTTATTGATAATACAAGGATTGAAAGCATTAAAAATGGCGGCTTAACAATCTGTCTTGACAGCGGCGATTATTTCCTGGGAACATCGGTAGTAGACGAAACATCTGGTGAATGCATGATTGATCTGATGGATCAGTGCAAATATTTTTCTGCTGGAATAGGAAATCACGAGTTTGATTATTCCTCTGACAGGTTAAAGGAATTACTGAGAAAATCGAGGTTTATTACTCTTTGCTGCAACGTTTTTGACAAAGAAACCGGAAAGATTTTTGAGCCTCTGAGACAGTATATAATTCTGCCTTTTAAAGGAATAAAAATAGGAATTACAGCAGTTGAAACACCTGAAACAATTATTTCGACCTTTGAAAATAATGTCAAAGATATTGAAGTAAAAGATCCTGTTTCCTGCATGAAAAAAACAATTAAGCTTATGCGTGAAAAAGGTTGTGATTTTGTAATACTTCTTTCTCATCTTGGAATAAAGGAAGATCCAATTCTTTGCGTAGATCAACCAGCTCCAGATCTTATTCTAGGTGGTCACAGCCATTCTACAACAAAAACCATTGAGTATTTTGGAAAAATGCAGATTCCGGTTATACATTCCGGATCGAATTTGCTTACTGCATCGAAAGTCACAATTGATCTTACAAAAGGAAAGAAACCTGTAATCGCACAGGAACTGGTTTCACTTACAGATGAAGAGTTAAAAGAAGATCCTCTGGTAAAAGAATCTGTCAAGCAATATTTAAAAAATGTAAAGGACAAGATGGGGAAGATAATCGGCTACTCAAATGTAACGTTAACAAGAGGTATTATTGGCGGTGATTCTTGCGCTGGTTCTTACATTGCAGATTCCATGCGTGAGGCCGTAAATGCTGATTTTGCCTTTATCAACGCCGGAGCAATAAGAGTTCCCCTGAAAGCTGGCCAGATTACTCTGGAAGACGTTTTTATTGTATTACCCTTCAACAACCCAATAATCACAATTGAAATGACGGGTTATGAAATAAGAGACATTATTGAGAAGTCGATATCAGTAAAATTCAGGCTTCCCTCGGAAAACGACATTTTTCTCTGCAAAAACATGGGATTGGAACCCAAAGGTCTATTAAGGGAATATCACGACACGTATGGCGCATTGATTCCATCAAATCTCATTTTTGAATTCGACCCGGATCTTCCTTCTGGAAAAAGAATTATTAAACTGACAGATGAAAAGGGTCGTTCAATAGATGATCAGAAAAGCTATAAGGTAGCTCACAGTTCATTCATTACTGAAGGCGGCGAGGGATATTCAATTTTAAAAAATAAAAAACCGGCAGTCAACTCTGGAATTATTCTGCGGGAAGCACTCGCAAAAAAAATTGAACGAGAAAAGATAATAAAGGATTTTCCCCAACAACGAATTTTTAACAAAAAGCTTTCCGTCAGGAGGATAAACTGACAATGCCAGATAATAACTGGTTTAAAAAAAGAGTAAACGATACTTATCTGAAAAAAGCACACAAAGAGAATTACCGTTCCCGTGCGGCCTACAAACTTAAAGAAATTGTTGAAAAATATGATCTTTTTAAGAATGTACATAGAGTTCTTGATGCCGGTGCAGCACCAGGAAGCTGGACACAGGTCGCAGTCGAAGAATTGTCAGGAAAATCGGCAAAAATAGTGGCTGTAGATCTTATTCCCATGGAATCTATCGAAGGGGCAATAATAATTCAAGGCGACATCAGAGACAACAAAATCCAGGCTGAAATCACCTCTGCTGCAGGAGGATTGTTTGAGGTAATAATAAGTGACATGGCACCGAATACCTCGGGTGTCCATCATGCTGACTCGGGAAATTCCATTGAACTAGTCGCAACACTTCTGAAATTATCACCATTCTGGCTGAAACCTGGCGGATCTTTTGCAGCAAAAGTTTTTGAAGGACCCGAATACAAAGACTTACAGACGATTGCAAAATCAATGTTTGAATTTGTCAAATCGTTCAAGCCAAAAGCTTCTCTTTCGTCGTCAAGAGAAATATATCTGGTATGCAAAAATTTTGTACAAACAAAAAATAAATAATTGCATAGTTTTGTTTATGCAAACAACAGTTGATTTCATTTCAGGAGGAAAAAGGTGAGGGAGTTTTCAGTATTTTCAGTATTTCAACGGGTGATTATAGCTTGTCTTATTGTTTGTTCTGTTTCAGTTTATTCAGTTTCAATTTTATCTGCACAGCCGTTTATTGGTAATCCTGCTACTGCAACGATATCTTCAGAAATCAGTTCGCCATCTTCCAATATTGCATCGCAACAAGTTATTGGGTTCCCTGGAAACTTTACACAGAATCCGGCTATATGTACAGGTCAAATGACTAGAGACCCGAGACTTTGTATTCCGAATTTCACAATGGATCCAAACATCTGCCGAAGGTTTATTCCTGGAAACGGTGATCCACGCGCCCTTCAACTTCAGCAGAATCCAAATATGATTCAACAGTCAGTTGCACAGCAAAAATACACTCAAAGCGCAGCACTTTGCCAGCAATATATGACACGTGATCCGAGGAATTGTGCGTCATCAACTTCAATTGAAGCGTCTCGTGACCCGAGAACATGCGTGCAGATGAACACCGTTACCGTAGATCCACGCTTTTGCACTGGAGAAATGACTAAAGATCCAAGGTTGTGTATTCCGAATTTCACTATGGACCCAAATATTTGCCGATTTCCCGGACAGACATTGAACCCTGGAATATCTACCCCTTCAAATGCTTCTAATGCAAAAGACCCAAGAGCTGTAACAGAGACGGTTTCTTCTTCCAGCAACACATCAACAGAGATTTCAGACTACAAAGCCAGCACAAAAACGGCTAAGCCTGATAAAAAGAAAAAATCAAAGAAGCAAAAAAAGTCTGGAAAGAAAAACTATTAAGATAAAAGATAAAAGCTGTCCGCAGATTACGCAGATTTCGCAGATTAAGATTTAAAGATGAGATCTGAAAGATTCCGAGACTGAATTAATTCATACTATTGTACAATTAAATTATCGCCCTCCAGGCGGACTATTTATTGTCAGCTCGACCAAAGGGAGAGATCTCCGAAAGGTTAGATCAAGTAGAAAATACGAGATTTCTCCCTTCGGTCGAAATGACAGCAAAATACGGAAATACACACTGGAAAACAATGAATATAAAGTCGTTACAGGACAGTTTGAATTCATATTATGATTTTCGGAAACCAGCATAACTAAAATGCATATTCCTATACAATTAAATTAATTCTGGTTGATGAGCTCGCTGATTTCCTGTTTCAGGGAGTCTGAGAGTTTTGTTTCGCAGAAAGTCAGAAAATTGACTTTTGAAATAACATGGCTTGTAATTTCAGCACGATTCTGAGAATTTTTCTTCAAAAATTCTTTAAACGGTTCGATGTTTCCATTTTCCAGAGCTGAAGATATGTTTTGTGACTCTATTTTTTTAAGATAATCAAGCAGCATTTCGTCCCAGAGTGATTCTTTCGACCACGAAAGATCAAAATAGACATCTTTCAGAAGCCATGAATACCCAGGCAGAAATACGGCAATACCATTTGCCCTGAATTCAGGATTCTCAGAATAACCGTCGGCTGCTGTCGCTGAATTTGCAATGACAGCGCGATCAAGAACTTCAAGAGTTTCAGTTATCAGTTTTTTTAATTCTTCATCTGAAGAACATTCTTTCAGGAAAGAAAGAAAATCTATCAAATCAATGTTTCCAGAACTTGAAAAATGCTGTGCTTTCATCAAGGCTTCCTTAAAAGAAGCTACATGATTGCCCTTAATAAGGTGAGAACATATTTTATCAAGTCCGCTTTTGATTCGTGGAACGAACGAACAATCAAGAGCTGACTGCGAAGTATCATAAATGCGTTTTGCCTTGTTTTCCCGGACAATAAAATCATCGTCGGGTGGTTCATAAGTTGAATAAAAGTTTCCGTAGTGTCTTACGATCAGTTGGCAGAAATTCGCTGGAGTTGTTTTTCCGGCAAATCTTGCAAGAATTCTGTCGTAAGGATAACCTTCCATTGGTTCAACTTCTTCCGATGCGACAACGTAATCCACAGAATCAGCAACAGCATATACCACTTCCATCATCTGCATCAGGCAGGCATCCATGGCAAGAATATCAAGCTTTCTGCCAAGCTGCTGCTTTACTTCCATGACAGCTGTCTGAAGTTGATTTGTAGTGATATGATTTCCTGAAGAATCGTCATAGGAAATTCCACGGGGCATATCTTCCTGGAACTTCCAACCAGAGCCGTGGTTCCATATTACGAGCGCGTAGTGTTTTGCTGGATATTGCTGAACCATGTCTCTGACAAACTGCACCAGAACACGGTAATCACCCATGTCAACTTCTCCCATTTCACGAATGACTTTTACGTTGTTCTTTTCAATGAAATTTATGGTTGCCGGTGCTTTGAAGCGGTCGAACAGTGTAACAATGTTCAAAAACTCGTTTGAGCCTGCAGATGCCATTTCCTGATGATCGTCAACTCCGTGTTCATCAAGATTGTTATCCCCATTTACAAAAACAAGAAATGTCCATTCTTTTTCAGCTGAAACATCTGTAACTGGCAGATCGGATGCCAAAACAGAAGCTGAAAAAGGAACGAAAAACACAAGGAAAATTATCAGAACACTGGCTAAATGTTCAAGAACAGAGGCTTTTTTCATAAATCATCTCCCAAGTCACCGAATAGGTACTTTAATTTTGAAAGTCAGAAGAAGAAACTGTTTGAATGAAAATTGTAATATAAACTTGATACTGCCCATATCCCAAGCAATATTTTAACATAAATCTCTTTATTGTTGTCTTTCTTCAGCAGTGGAATAAACGAAAGACAGACCAATACCAGAGCATTTGGAAACAAGTATTTGCCCGATAATAATACGCAGCTACAAAAAGCAAAGCAACCCAGATAAGAGATATCCATATTTCTGTTCAATTTCAGCAAAGCTACAGCTGCAATTGTGGCTGAAAGTGAGGTTATTAAATGATAAAAATCTATTTGCCTGTGGCTTAAATAGCTTAGCGCAAGAAAATAGACCACTGGAACCAAGTACGGCTGAACAGTCTTGACTTTATTCCGAATAAAAAGAACAAAAAGAACTGTAATAAAAATACACCATGCAGAAAGAGCTACGAATGAGGCTGTAAATCCTCTCAGGTAGAAAGAACCCGCTGTCAGAACAGCAATTACAGTTTCAATTATCGGATATTGAATAGAAATTGAAACAGAACAATATCTGCATTTTCCTCTTAACAGCAGCCAGCCAAAAATAGGAATAAGATCAAGAGGTGAAAGTCGATGATTGCAGGCAGGGCACTCTGAAGGCGGAAAGACAACCGATCTCCCCTCCCCCATTCTGAGAATGACAACGTTACAGAAGCTTCCCAGCAAACTTCCAAAAACAAAAAAAACCGGCAGAAAAAAAGCTGTTTCGATATTCATTACATCAACTCCAGTTGTAGTGGAAGTATGCGCTCTATGCCATTGCAAAGTTTTTAAGGGTTTATATTTCCATACTGCTTCTAATATAAAACCTGTTTGATTATATATGTAAAGTGTCTGAAACTCAACACTCATTTTGTCGGAAAACAAAGGCAAGAAAAGATTTTTGTCTACAGATTACGCAGATTTTCATAAATATCTGGAATAAGCCACGGACAACCTCAAAAACAACCAGGAATAACCACGGAAAGCACGGAAAAAGACGGAAAAGGAGGAATTTTAAAATGATGTTCAGTTTTGTTGTCATTTCGAGCGAAGGGAGAAATACAGGTTCCCAGAGATCACATCTTGAATTACTGAGTAGATGAGAAATATTTGAAAAAAAGTACTCGACTTTGAGAAAAAAGTATTATAAAGTATTTCGCACTGAAATTTTTGAAATTATGGATTGAAGAATTGAATCAGAAAGATCAAAACGTAGTAGCTGTTGAACAGACAAGAGATGCTTCGATATTTTCCGGAGATTACTTCAGCGAAGTTGCGTCAGGGCATTTTTTTGCATTTTCGGCTCTGATACTGCTTTTTAAGCCTTTAATGATGCTTTCGGGAATGCAGTTTTTCAGCTTCCCTCCCGGATGGGACCTGATGGCACTGGCTTTAGTTATAATAGGCAAGTTTGTTATAAGACCGGCCTATGATTATTTTGCCGGAATGTTGTTCTGGGTCTTTGCATGTGTAGTAATTGATCTGACGTTCCCGTCAATCAGCTATTCTTCGCTTCTGGTGCTCATGTTCTGCATGGAACTATTCGCTCCGAATTATTCGTCTGAAAACTGGTGTGTCTTCTGGCTGGGAATTCCTGCATTCAGCGGAATTCTTTTTGGAGAACCTCTTTGTCCGATTTTACAAGTATTTCTCGTATTTATATGTTTTTTTCTTGCTCTTGAAACTACCCTGCCGAACAATAAAAAAAGCAGTCGTAACACACTTTTTGTCGAATCACTAACCGGACTCCTTGCTGGAGCAATTTTGGTTTTTCTTTCTCCGGTTGCTTCTTCTTCAACAAATTATCCTGAAATAATATTTGACGAGTACCATAAATCATCTGAAAGTGCACTTCCAGAAAGAAACTCTTCATGCAGTCATGAAAAGTTTTTTAACTGGCTGAAGAGAAACAACTACAAAGCTTCTCTTCGTGATAAGCCTTTTGGCACGGATATTTCGACCTCATCTCTCTACATATCAATTTTGCCTCAGCAGCCACTTGATCCGGGAGAATCGTCCCAGATTGTTGAATTTGTAAACAGAGGCGGAAAGCTGATTTTTATTACTGATCACACTGACATGGATGGAGCGTCTTCGCGTTTTGCGCCAATTCTTGCATCATTTGGAGTCACAACTGGTTTTTCAACGGTTTCCTGGCCTGGCGTAACAAGCCCTTTCACAAGAATATCCTCGATGCTTGGCGGATCAAAGCCTTTTCCTGGAACAGGTGCCGACATAATAATGCCAAGATTCTGGCTTCCGTCTGCAATTTCTGCCTCTGGTCCGCGACCGCTAATCTGGTTGGATGGAACAACAAACGCAATACCAGGTGCGGCAGATGCTCCATTAAATATGCAGTATGCTGCTGAGGGAACTAGTCCAAACTCGTCTCAGCCACTGTTTGCAGGTGTCTGGGGAAATTATGGAAAAGGCAAATGGGCCTATCTTGCCGATTCTTCATATTTTCAGGATTCTCAGTTTCCGCAAAACATTCAGTTTGCGCAAGCACTTCTTTCACTTCTTTCATCGAATTCTGAACCTTTCAGAATTCACCTTGTACTGCTTCTGGTTTTGATTATCGTGATTGTCGCAGGCTTTCATTTTTTCTACAGGAATCACGGGAATCCGTTCTTCTTTTTTGCATTGATTGCATCTCTTGCAGCAACTAATTATTATGAATCAAACACACGAGGAAAAACTCCTGATGTTAAAAAGAACGTCTCATATCAAAAAGCGGTTCTTTATTCAACAGGAACTGCAAAGTCCGGAGTAAGTGCTGATCGACCGGCGAATTTCATGGACAATTGTGATGAACTGCTTTCTCTTGTTTATGATTCAGGATTTGAAACATCAGTAAACCGCTCAATCATGAAAATATCAACGAGGCCAGATCTTTTAATAACGGCTCCTGGCACAACCTACATTCCAAAACTTGAATTGAAAAAAATTGATGAAATGGTTAAATCGGGTTCTTCGCTTATTCTATTTGCGGAACCAGAAAGCGATGAATTCTGTGAAATGATTGCCAGTTTTGGTTTTTCTGTTTCAAGAGATCCGGAGGAATATTATTTATGGCAGAAATCGCAGTTTGGATTACATGAAAAAGCTGAAATACCGCCCTATAAATGTTTTTCAGTCTCGGCGCCTTCTTTCACAGGCTGGGAAACACCTCTGTGGACAGATTTTCCTGTTCCGATATATGGGGGAAAACCTCTTTTGAAGCGTTCGGATGAAAAAGCCATTGCTGCTATGACAGATTATGGAAACGGCAAAGTTTTTCTTTTCGGCGACAAAACTTTTTTTCAGAATCGTGCGCTTGAAATTAAGGGAAAGCTTGAGGACAAAACAAAAAAACAATATGCTCTCTGGCTTATGAAAAGAATATGCGGAGGACAGAAATAGTGCTGCAGAAAAATCTTTCTTCACTGGTCCTTGCCTTAGCCGTTATGGCAGTATTTTCTTCTGACCCGGTACATTCTTTTCCGCTTTCGTACAAAATCTGGAGCATATTCACAGTTTCAGCCGCGTTCTATTTCATGTGTCGGAATGGATTCTTTTCATTCTGTATATCTGTTCTTTCAATAGGTATTCTGTGCCATTTTTACACTTATTTAATAAATCCGTCATGGCTTCTGGCTGAGATTTTTCATAAAGCTTCATTTATAATTATCACTCTCTTTCATCTTCCAATCGGGCATCAGACTGATGCCCTGGTAATTGCCGGAAATGCAGTAGTTTATGACCCGTCAAAAACAGCAGCATTTGCCGTTCTGTTGCTGATATTTTTCCGTTTTTCCATGACTATTGCTGAAAGTGGCATGAGAAAAGCCATAGTACAACTATTTTTTTTCCTGCCTCCGATTATAGCATTTGGAAGTTTGCGCTGGGTATTAGCTGCATCCATGTTTAATTTTCTTTCAATTGATCTCGTTGAATATGCATTTATTTTATTTAACGGCCCTGTTGCAGCGATTTCTCTCCTTCCGATTGCCTTCATTCCAGATTTAGCAACTGGTTCATCTGAAGATTCAGATAATCCTGAAAAATCTGAGATGTCCAGAATGTCTGAGCAATCAAAAAAACGTTTCTCGTCGCCGTTTATTTTATGGTGTCTTGCACTGGTGGTTGTTCTCATTGTACAGGAGATTCCTCTTTATCAGACAAAAATCAAAACAAACAAAATTCTTATTGATGAATTCCACTCAGACTGGGAGCCATCAATAATTGAAAAACACCACAATGAAGATACTGTACTTGCTGAAAATAATTATTATTCATTTGTAAAAATGCTTGCGTCAAAGGCGGATGTTTCGATTGCCGCAGATAAATCCAGAAAAGATTTTTCAAATTGTCCAACAAGCATAAGAATCATGTATCCAGCTTCCGGAACAGTTTTTTCAGGTCTGAGTGAATATGATATGCTTCTGATAAAATGTCCAACACGAGACCTGGGAGCGAAAAACATTGAAATTATACGTGACTATGTTCATTCTGGCGGTAACCTGTGGGTTATTGGGGACCACACAAATGTTTTCATGACTGGAAAGCATATAAATTCTCTTCTGAAACCATTTGAAATATCCATCGGCTGGGATTCAATCTCCAATCATTACGGTCACTGGCCTGTCACCTCCGGACCAATGCATTCCAGTGCACCGTTTTCACCCGGCAGAGGAACCTTTTCCTGGGCGAGCGGCGCTTCAATTGATGGAAGCTATAATCTGATTCCGCTTATGGTTTCAGCTCCAAACACATTTTCCGATCAGTGGAATCCGTACAATGTGAATTTTTTCGGTAATCTTTCACCTACTCTGAAAAGCAAGTATGGACCATTTGTACTCTCTGCATTCAAACATTTCGGTAAAGGAAAAGTTTTCGTACACGGTGATTCAACTAATTTTAACGCTTCAATGATTTCGACACCGGGAAAGAGAGAGTATGTTTTTCGACTGCTTTCAAATCTTTTTCTTGATAGCAACTGGTTTATATGTTGCCTGATATTACAGATTGCCTTTGCATTTCTTACATTGAAGGTATTGGGTGATCTTCTTGTGACAGAAAAGAACTTTTTCGCTCTGCTGGTTCTGGCGCTGTATTCTTTCTTTCCGGCCGGTCTTCTGGACTTCTCATTCTCGAGCAGCCGGAACAGAATTTCAGATGTTGTACCTCAGAATTCAATAATGGTAGATCATTCGTTAAAACCATTAATTGGAACTAACTTCGGTGATCAGACAATGGTTACTTCACCGGAAAGCTTAAATAAATTACTTGTACAGTTTCAAAACAACCAGAATTTTCTGAAAATGTCATTTAGCCCGATAAAGACGGTCCAGACCGGTTTTTACAAAGCAATATTAATACCAGAGCCGGCATCTCATATTGATGCAGCAGATATTGAAAATCTCCGTAATTATCTGGTTGAAGGTGGAAATCTTGTATTGTTCTTTCGAAAATCTCCCACAGGGAATGGCAGGCAGCTTCTTTTATCTCTCGGGCTTGACGAAGATGCAGAAGAAACTGACGATTCTGATTTCCCTGTTATTTCATCACCAGATGCGGTTTGTCTGCTGAATGACAAATATATTCCTGTTACACTTCACAAACGGGGTTCCGGAAAAATAACTGTTATTGAAGATTGGAGCAACTTTAATTTAACAATGATAGAAACAAGCAAATTCTGTGAATTATTATCAAGGCATATTTCATGCAAAAAATAGTTCCTGCATTTCTTATTCTTTTTGAGTTTTTCTTCTGCTTTTGCAGATGTTCTGCTGGTGAGCTGAACTGGCCTATCAAGGAACATTTTTCGATTGCCGCACATTTTTCTGATTATCAGAATTACGCTGACATTCCATATTGGCATGGCGGAATTGATCTTGTTGCACCTTCCGGCACAGAGGTATTTTCGCCTGTTTCGGGCGAAGTAAAAATTTACTCTTACAAAATAGACGCTTCCAGGAATCCGAGAAAGTTTGGATATCTGCGTACCGATTACGGCTCTCTTTCATATAATGAGTTTTATAAGAATCTTGACTCAACAGAAGAAAGATATATCGAAGTTTCCATCATCGACAAATGGAAAAATAACTGGATGTTCAGACATATTGCGCACAAAACGATTCCTGCTGCACTTATTTCCCTGCCGCAGTCTGTAAGAAGAGTATCAAGTGGTGATCTCATCGGAAAAATAACCCGCTGGAATGATACTGTTTATCCAAGCCTGCAAACATACCATCACATTCATCTCGAAATAGTAGATAAAAATGGTGTTTATCTGAATCCAGCAAAGCTCATGAAACCATTCCTAGACAGCGAACCTCCGCTGATAAAGAAAATCTGGATCACTGAGAATGAATCGGAAAATGCTATTTTAAGCCATCATGCTCCCATTCCTTCAGTAAAAGGTAAAATTGACATACTTGCACAGATTGAGGACACAAATGACACGGGTTGCTATATTACAGGTCCATATATGATAAAAATGGCTCTTTCAAAATTTCAGAATGAAAAGTGGGAATACATTGAGCAATTCAGGGATATTGTAAAATTTGATGTTCTGCCTGTAACCGGTGATCGAACAAAGATGGTCGAAGCGCTTTATAAAGACCGAGTTATTGAAAAAGGAAAGACGTTTCGGAGCGAGGGAAATTCAAAGCTCAGAACTGCTATTTACAACCTGACTAATGGCACACCTGACAAGGGATATTACCCGGATAATTCTCTTGATACATCATCTTTGGCGCCTGGACATTACTGCGCAGTAATTGAAGCTTATGATATCGGCGGCAACATTTCTACCGGAACTATTTTATTTAAAAAAGAGTAAAAAATATTCTTGCTATTCTGATGATTCTGAATACTTTCTTAACTTATGTGGGGAAAAAGATTTCAGAACAATCTCAGGTATTACTGCGGCATAGTTTTTTTTGTCGCATTGTTTTCGTTTGCTCTGTGGCATTATTTCTCTGTAGGATCATTGTCCCAGTGTGATATTAAGTATCAGCTCACTCGTGTTTCTCTTGTACGGGAATCAATTCCGGAAAAGACAAAAATACTTATATTTGTCGGAATGTTCCCGCTGATGCTTGTTGGAATTCAAAGTTATATTTTCATTTTTTTCCTTACCATATTTTTTGATAACAATACCTCATTTCTAGCCATTTTTTTCGGACAATTAATTTGTACTTTAATTGTGCTTCTTGGTCGAAAAATATATGGTCGTCCCAAGGGCTGGAAGCCTGAAAATGGGCTTATTAAGCTTGATGAGCTTCAGGAAATCGACCTGGATTTTTGTTTCTGGCCACATTTTTTTCAAAAACTTTCGCCAAGAACTCATGAATGGCTCGCTGGAATATACGTTTTGCCAAAAAGAGGCTTTATATTGACCTTTCTGGTTATCGCTGCTGCAACCTTTCCGAGGATTTTTCTTCAACAGTACTGGATACACTCTCTGATCCACATAGCGACAAACTTCAGACCCGATCCTGCCGGTGATCTGATCGCATTCCTTCTGTCAAGTGCAATGCTTGCAATATTGTATATATGGTCACTTACACCAGAATTTCTGCCAGGCAGTGAAGCATGTTCCCTGCTTCTGGAAAGTGAAAAGGAAATTCCGAAATCTGACGAAAAAATTATTCCCAACAAAGATCTCGTAACAACCCGATCTGAATTGACTCCCACAACAAATACAACTGCCGCGGCTGCTCTTTAGAGAGGGGGCACGCGCCCCCTCTCGCGGGTCGAACAAGTTCGCCCCGCTCACTCCCCGCGGTCGAGCACTTTGTGCTCTCCGTTGCTAGAGAGACGCTTATGGCTAGGCCATAAATAGCTTAAGCATTTTTTTCATAACATTACAACTTATCCTTGAATTCAAATCTTTTCAGGCATTTTTCGTTTTGAAAATGTTCATGTTAATTTTTGCGTAGGCACTTATTACACAAAAACTTAAATATGGGGCAAATTTGCGTGTTAACTTTTAGATAAGCTGTCATCTTGAACGAATGTGAGAGATCTGATAAAAGAAAGATTTCTCCATTCGGTCGAAAAGACAACGAATCATGTATGTCCCATGCAAAGAAGATTTCACCCTCCTGAAATGTTCGCTCAAGAGTTCCCGGGGTGTTTATTTGCATCGGGGAACATTGCCAGAAAGGCTTTGAGTGAATCACCTGTTTCGAGAGTCACTACTCTCTGCGGAAATGGGATATCGATACCTTCTTTTGCAAAAACTTCAAGAATTCTTTTTCTGAAAGCTCTTGCAATGTTCCATTGTGAGAATGGACGAACTTTGATAAGTACTCTTATATCAACAGATGATTCTCCAAGGTTTTCAACACCAAGAATTTCAGGCTTTTCAAGAATAAGTCTGGAAAAATCATTGCCAGCCCTAAGCTCTTCTCCAATTTCAGTGAGAAGTGCAAAAACCTTGTCTATGTTGCTTCCATAGCCGACTCCAACATCTATTATCGCTCTTGACCAGATATAAGTCATGTTCTTAACAGACGTAATTTCACCATTCGGAATAATAAAAACACTTCCATCAACGGCTCTGAGTACAGTAGTTTTGAGGTTAATCTTTTCCACAAGACCGCTTTTTCCGGCAATTTCAACGACATCACCTACTCTGAACTGATTTTCGATCAGAATAAAAAATCCTGAAAAGAAATCTTTTACCAGACTCTGGCTTCCAAAGCCGACTGCAATTCCAATGATTCCAGCTCCTGTGAGAAGAGGCGTTATATCCATGTCCATTTCCCTGAGAATCATAATGCCTGCAATGCAGAATAATACAACTTTCATACTCGTATGGAAGATTTGTACAAGCGTAGAAACCCGTCTCTCATTCTCGCTTTGGGTTCCAAGATGCTGATTACTCACATAAGAAACAATGCTCTCACCAATTGTTTTTGTGAATTCCAGAATAATCAAACTTCCGGCAACAATTATGAATATTTTCATCAGTTTGTTAGTCAGATACTGCCCGTTACTTTTCAACCATTCAAACACCGGACCCATTACTGAAGCTGTAATAGATACTCCGCTCAAATAGATTAAGCCGGATAGTACAATCAGCCAAAGTGTGCCGGTAATAATTCTGGTTGTTATGTAATTCATCATCACAGTTTTCTGATTGGAAAGAATGATCAATCCGAACTGGGGATTTTCTGAATTAAAAATCAGTCTGGCAGTTTTTTCCGAAAGAATTCTGGATGTAACAAATACAATAAGCAGAAATAGTACACCTCCGCCGTATTTGAGTATAGTCACTGCAAGATTGTTATAACCGGGAAACGAAATAATAACTGAAACCGGCATCAGAAAAACAAACAGAGAAAATGAACCTGACAGGATCTTCCATTCAAATTTCTTCAATTTTTCTTTGAAAGACAATTCAAGCTCTGCACGTATCGGATTTCTTCTTCTGACCAGATATACGATTGAAAAGAAGATAAAGATTTTAAACAGCAGTTCCCAGAAATATAAAACTGCAGAATAAAAAGCAATTTGTCTTAAAAAAGCTGACACAGGTAAAAATATTGCGACGGTTTTTAGAAGATTTACGAGAAAAGTTGAAAAATCAGAAGGTATTCCGATGTTCACGATAATGAGTCTGCATATAGAATAGACTAATCTGGATGCCATGATGACAATAAAGGGGAAAAAATATCTGTACAAATGCGGAAATACTGTAGTAATGATGATCTGAATTGACAAAAGAATCAGAAAAACCATTTCTCCGTGTAACCACGAAAAAATTTCTGCCAGTGGACCCGCAAGAACCGGACGGAAATAATTTGATTTCCATAAAATGATTGAAAGTACAACAACAAGTAGCGTTGAAAATACCAATATCAGAAGTTTTGTCAGGTCGAAAGTTTTTAATGATGCGGTCAAATCATCAATGAATTTTTTGGGTAGATTCAAAACATCCTGAATAAGATTTTCAAAAAAATCCTTTTCAATTCTTAAAACCCTTCTGGCAAACAACTGTCTCTCTTTTTCTTTCTGAATTGCTTTCTCGTAAATATCTCCAGTATCAGTAATTTTTTCAAGCAAATCTGCTATTATCGCAGATTGACTAGCAACCAGCGAAATATTTTCATCCAGACATTCAAGTTTTCTCTCTCTCAGACGCTTTTCTTCTTTAATATCTTCGCTTTTTGCCGAGCTCAGACGACTTTCAGCTTTTCCCTTGTCAAATTCCTTTAATGCCTGCTCAAGCAAAAGTCGATTGGCAGATAACAACTCGTTTTTTTTCTTCATAAGAAGAAGATCTCTTGTGAAATCTGCCGAAGCAACTTTTAGATAATCAAGATTTTTCTGATCGTCGCTGACAACTCTTCCATCAACCTGTAATCTGTTTTTCACATCATTAATCTGAACCGATTCTTTAAGAGATCTGAGTGATAATTCCAGATATCGTATTTTTTCTGCATTTCGATCTTTTTCGATATTGTACTGTTCGCGCTGAAGGACTAGAAGATTCAAACGATTCGAAGCTGTAGCTGTTTTTGCTTCAATCATGTTTTTTTCCAGACTTTCGATTTTGTCAAGCAGAGCTTTCTGATCGTTATGAACTGAATCAAGTTGTTTTTTTATCTGGGTTTCCTGAATTTCGAGATTCTGGCGAACTACGCGATCTTCAAATTCTCTTAGTGTTGCTCGAAAACGTCCAAGATAATCGTCAAAAAGAGCCTGAACGGTTTTTGCTTTTTCAATTTCACGCAATAGTGATCCACTGCGATTTTCAAGTCTGACAAGGATTCTTTCAAGTGTTTTAATATGCTCACGTCTGATTTTTATCAGCTCGTCCAATACAGCTTTCTTTTTGTCTTCGCCTGATATAGCAATAGTACCAGAGGCCTCAGAAACAGGCATTTTTTCAGTGGAAGAAACGGCAGCTGTTTCACTTGCTGACGAGGATTGTTTTCCAAAAAGAATTTCCCTTCTGAAAACAAGTTTTGCTTCAAGTGATTTTGCCTCTTTCAATTCATCGGTGCTTCTGTCCAGGCGTTCTTTTAATAAAGATGACTCCGTTTCAATATCAGATGCTCTGTTAAAAAAGATTTCCCTGCGCGATTCGAGAATTTTAAGATCAAGCTTCATTGATTCAAGCTTGCGATTGTTAGCGAGGTTTTTCATTTCAGCAGAAACAACAAATTCATTCAGGGAATTTTCAAGAAAAGACTTTTCTGATGCTGGATCAATCTGCTCAGTTTCAATTCCCTGCTGTCCGGTTCTGAGTGAACTTTCAAAAACCTGAGCTCTTTTCAGAAGAATTTCAACTGCTGATCTTGTTAGTTCATAAGTCTGTGCTTCAAGATCGACAGCAGTTGAAAGTTCAGGCGTTTCGGATGCAGTAAATGATGCAAGAATTTCAGAAGATGAACTTTGCGAAAATACTTCTGAAACCTGAAAAGATGTGATAAAAATTATTATCAAAAGAAATAATTTCTGTATTTGTAGAATTTTCTGCATTTTCATTTGTGCTCTCCTGGAAGGTGTAACAGTTATTGGATATGGAAAATATGTGATACGTTGTCATCTCGACCGAAGGGAGAGATATAAAAAGGGTTATATAAAAACATGCACTAACGAGAAAGCAGACAAAACCTGATTTCTCCCTTTGGTCGAAATGACAGCAAAATACTGCCTCATTTACGAGAATGCACCGCAAAAACGGCACTATCCTCCTGTAACAAGTTAGACCGACTACGTTTTTTTTCTTGTAAGGAACGAAGCATCATGATACAATTTTCTCAAAATCAATGCAAGAACGTAAAAGAATCTGTAGGTGATTATACTCAAATTGTCATAGTTTTAATAATGACGCTGGAGGTTAAAATGGGAATTGGTTTCACAGAATTGATAGTTATTTTGATCATCGTATTGATATTATTCGGGCCGGGAAAACTACCTGAAATAGGCAAAGCCGTAGGAAGAGGCATCAGAGAGTTCAAGAAAGCACAACAGGGTTTGCTCGACGATGACCCGCCTGAGCCTGACAAGGCTGAAAAATCTCAGGAAGCCAAATCTGAAAAATGAGAGCGGCAAAATTCATTTTCTTTTTTGCATTTCTGTTTGTTTTTTGCGCTCAGAGTGCATTTTCTGAAACTGATAATCTTGACGAGCAGTATAAATATGCACTTGGGTTGTACAAAAGAAAACTTTACGAAGAGTCAATTACGGTTCTGAAAAAGATTCTTGCAGAGAAAATTCCTTTCTCCAAACGCGATGGCGCATGGTTCTGGCTTGGCGAAAGTCTTTTGCAGACATCGAAAATACCAGAATCTATTTCTGCATTTGACACACTTTTAAGGGAATACCCGAAAAGCGAATTCCGGGACAGAGGCGCTTACAATCTTGGATGGGCACATACACGCGACAATAATCCGAAATCTGCAATTGAAGCATTTTCGATTGTATCAAAAAAAGATTCCGAGTATTACATTGATTCAAGACTTAAAATGGGCTTTCTTGCATCCAAATTCGGTTATGAGCCGGCTAAAATACTGGAAATCTATGCGGAGCTTCTCGACTTTCAGGGATTATCAAATGAAAAGAAGTCTGATGTTCTCATGAACAAGGGAATTCAGCTATTCAATATTGAGAAATATGATGATGCTTATCTGGCATTTGAAGATTCCCTGAAAACATTTCCAAGAATAAATCGCCCGGGAATTCTGCTGTATCAAGCAGAATGCAGGTTCCGTTCAAACAATTTCACTGAAGCTGAGCCACTTTTTAAGCGGCTTGTTGACATGCAGCCAAAAAACGATATACTGCACAAAGCTTTGTATGGGCTTTCCTGGTGCAGAATCAAACTCAAAAAATATGAGGATGCAATAAATTCACTGAGTCAACTTGCTTACGACCACAAAGCAGCAAACGTTATTGAAGCTCAGAAAAACCTTATTGAACTTTTAATGAATTTGAAGAAGTTTGACCAGGCTATTTTCTGGATGACAAAAATTGAATCACTTCTTCCACAGGAGGAAGCGATTCAAATGAATCTGAGACGCGGAATGACTCACACCCAGACTGGAAATTACGATGCCGCCGCAACAATTTTCAAAGACTTCGTAAAGAAAAATCCAAAACACGCTAAATGCAGTGATGCTCGTTATCAGCTTGGAATCAACTATATCTCACAGGGAAAATTTAAAGATGCTCTGGACGAGTTTGCTCCATTGCTCAGACGTGAAACTGAACCGGCAATCAGGGAGAAAGCAATTTACCGAACTGGAGAGTGCTATTTTAATCTGGGAAATTTCAAAGGCGCCCGCGAATCATTTGAAAGACTGCTGAAAGAATACCCTGACGGAAATACAAAATTTGATGCCTTGTATCAGTTCGCAGAAATAGAATATTCTACCGGAAACATTACAAACGCACTTGAGGCATTCAAGTCGCTGAGTGAAAGCAAAAACGAAATGTCTGGGCAAGCCGCATTTCGAATTGGCGAAGTACTTATTAAGGCAGAAAAGTATCAGGACGCAATACTCGCATTTGAAAACTATATCAACCGCTTTCCTGATGGTGCGCTTGTTGAAGATGCCAAGTTTAAAACAGGTCTGGCCTATCTTGAACTCAAAGATACAGGAAACGCTCTAGCGGCATTCTCAGAAATCCGTGAATCAAAAGGATACTTCAGACAGGAAGCACGTTTTCAGATCGGTGAAATTGCCCGTACAATGGGAAATTTTCCCATCGCAATCCAGCAGTTTAAAGCAATTGTAAACGAAGATCCGAAGAACCCGCTTGCTTCAAGAGCCAAAAGAGCAATTGGAATATGCCTTTATCAGGCAAAAGACTTTCCAGCAGCCATACAGACTTTCGAATCAATTCTGAAAGAACTTCCAGCAGGCGACATTGCTGTACCAGAAAGCCGTCTCTGGTATGGGCGATCACTTATCGCAGCAGGGAAAGACCAGGATGGGATAATTGAACTTCTCAAAATTCCGTTTCTTTATCCGAAAAGCCCTCTGGCACCTGAAGCTTATTCAGAATCTGCAAGAGCTTATACCAAAACAGGAAATCACGAAAAAGCTGCCAGTATCTGGGAAGAATACCTGAAAACTCAAAGCTCAGGGCCACTTGCTGATGAAGCACGTCAGACTATTAAAAAACAGAAAAAGCTGAAGAAAAAGAAATGAACTAAAAGGAAAGATTTTTTACCACGGAATACACGGAATGTACGGATGATGAGTTCAAGCTAATAGTTATTGCTTGTTACAAACATCTGTCATAGATTGATAATATTGCAAATCTTGATTAGAAGCTCATTGTGTAGCGCTAGAGAGAGAAGACAGAAACAGTACAGCAAATCTTAATAAAAGGGTCATTAAACAATGTCATTTCGACCGAAGGGAGAAATCTGGATTTTATGCGATCTCTCACATTCGTTCGAGATGATAGATTGCCTCCTTATTAAAGTTTATGTGTACTAAGGAAATTAAAATGACAAAATACAGAAATCCAATAGCAAAAACAATTTACAGTAGAAACTGGCTTGTGAAAATATTTATTGCGTTGGTTGTCGCTGGCTTACGTTGTTCATTTTCAATTGCTGCGAGTCCGGCAGTACCCGAGGAACTCAATGTTCTTTGCGATTTTGATAATGCCCGCAATATTGAACAGCTACAATTGCTGCAAAAAAAAATCAAAAGCGGTTCTCCCTGGTACCGATTTCTTCCAATTCTTGATGGTAAAATGCCTGATGAAGAAGATTCAGAAACTGTTTTTAAAAAAGCAGAAAATTCAGTAACGCTGATTTCAGACATTTTGAAAATGGAAAATGATTCATCTTTTTTCCATACAATAGCGATCAGTAAATTATTTGACGCTTTTTTTACTGCACCAGATTCAATTGAAGGAAAAACTATCGGCAAATTAATTCTTTTCAGACTTTTGAAAGATGGAAAACCTGTCACCGACCTATTTTCATTTACCAGATTTTTAAAATTCAATCTTGCAGTTGAACCTGATATTTCGCATACAGATACAATCTCATCAGAAGCTTTCAATTCGCTGCTTTTTCTTTACAAGTCAGATATCAAAAATATGAGTGAATTTGCCCGCAAACACCCATTCAATTCTTTTGTACAATATTGTTCTGCAAAAGCTTTTATAAAAAGCGGTTCAGTTGATGAAGGAAAAACACTTCTTGCGAAGGCAATGGTACTTGATCCGACAATAAAATATGCACTGAAAAAAGATCCGATAATCAGCAAAATTGATCTTTTTGAATTCATTAATTCAAATCTTTACCTTGAAAAAATTACTCCTAGAACTGCATCTGAAATTGACACTGTAGATATTCACTACAATCTGACTAACCATGACAGCAAAACTACGAAGGTAATTCACTTCAAGCATCAGGACGGAGTATTCTTCGATGAAAAAGAAAAAAAACGAATACCTTCATTTCTCATAAACGGGTTATTTGAAAACGCCGCAAAATTTGAACCCTCTTCTTTTCCGGTAACACTTAAAACACACTTTGACAATTATCCGGAACTGTTGATAAGGATCACCGAAAAGAACGGCCCGAAGACCCTTCTCTTTTCATCATCAAATGCTCCGGGAATGCTTCCATTCAATGTATTTAAAAATAATCAGAGCGGAATAATTGAATCTGAACGCTTTGCAACAGCAATAAAGATGCTTTTTGCCTGGCTTGAATTTCCTTCACCTGTTTTCTCGAAAAGTGCTGCAGCCGGGAACTTTGAATATACAATGATGCCAGCTCCCGAAAGTTCTTCCCTGGAAATTATCTTCAAGGAAGAAGCGCAAATTCCGGCAGTTATTGAATTCGAACCTGAAATTCCAGAAGCAATAAAGGCACTTGATTTCTTCCACTCATCGGTACAAACTACTAAAATACTTGGCGAAAACACTCTTATTCAGCGTTTTTCAACTGATTTTCAGGAACTTGAAGGAAAGACTAATGTAAAAATCGTCTTTCACAAGATTATTAATGATGGCAAGTCTTCATGGTTCATGGGTTCTCCGGTAAAATTTTTTAATGCTTCAAAAGAAGCAATGCAGAATTTAAAAAGACTATGCAAAATTAATGATAACATGGAGATTGAAATTTCACCTGACCTTACTTTTTACGAAAGAGCTGGAATTCCTCAATTGTCAGATTTAATAAAGTCCTCTGAGGCGCTATGTCTTTCTTATTCTTCTGCAGATGAACTCAATGGCGAGGCTGTTCCGATTAAAATTACTGCAAATTCACCAAATGCCCCTGTAAGCTTTACAGCGTCTTATTTTCCAGGAACGCAGAAACTTTTTTTGAGATTCTGGGATAAAATTCCGGCAGAAGAATCTATTCACGGGCTTTTCCTTAACTGGCTTGGTTTCGACGTTCCCCCGATGAACCTGAATTCCCTGTCTTTTGATGAAGGAAAATTCATTCTGGAATTTTCTAAAACTCCTGAAGAGGAAGTAGACGACCATCTTTTCAAAAAGACCCTCGATAAAAGGCTTCGAATGACTTCAAACACCTTCAAAAACATTAATGAAGTCAAAATTTCCTCAAGTGAAATGCGAGTGGTGGTACTACTTGAGAAAAACGAAGGTCCCGGAATATTTATCAGACCTTTTCCATGACAGCAAATGCTTGTACGATCGTTTAACTGATTTTTATCCACGGATAAGTAAGAACTGCAAAGAACTAACAGGATAACCACGGAAAACACGGAAGAGCACGGAAAAAGAAATTAACAACCCGGCAGATTAAAATGGAGAAAAAATATGGACTGTTCTTCGAGTAATGCATTTTTTTCGATTTATTCGCATGGTTTTGTGAAAGTTGCAGTCTGCATTCCGGTGGTTTTTCCGGGTGAACCGGATAGAAATGCTGATGGAATTATTGCACTCGCAAAACAAGCGGCTGAAAACAATGCTGTTCTGGCTGTATTCCCCGAGTTATCAATCTCAGGATACAGTAATGAAGACCTTTTCCAGCAGAAAGCCCTTCTTAATGCATCTGAGAATGCTATTGTCAAAATTCTGGAAGCATCTAAAAATATTCGATGTCTTATTATTGCTGGTTGTCCAATATTTTTTTCAGGAACTTTGTACAATTGCGCACTCGCTGTATGCAACGGAGATCTGATTGCCGCATGGCCAAAAACATATCTTCCGAATTATCGTGAATTCTATGAAAAAAGACAATTCACATGCGGAACAGATGCTGCCGTTGACACAATTAATTTTGCCGGAAAATCTGTACCATTCGGCAGTAACATTTTGCTCTGCGCAGACAACTTTGACGATTTCGTTCTGCACACAGAAATATGTGAGGATCTCTGGGCGCCGATACCGCCGAGTTCTTTTGCCGCTCTGGCAGGTGCAACAGTAATTGCAAATCTTTCAGCAAGCAATATTACAATTGGAAAAGCTGATTACCGGAAACAATTGTGCAGTGCCCATTCAGCGGCAACAGTTTCTGCATATATATATTCAGCCGCAGGCGAAGGCGAATCAAGCACAGACCTTGCCTGGGACGGGCACGGCGGAATTTATGAAAATGGTACTCTGCTTTCTGAAACCGAACGTTTTTCCATGAACGAGAAAATAATTTTTGCTGACCTTGACCTGGAGCGTCTTTCAAATGACAGAATGCGTTTCAGCACTTTTCAGGATTCAAAAAAGAATTTCCGTGATCAGATTTCAAAGTTCAGAAGAATTAACTTTGAATTGATTCTGCCTGAACATCAGGTATTACTTAACAGGGAAATCAAAAGATTTCCGTTTGTACCAGTCGGCGGTCAGGAGCTTGATGAACGATGCAGCGAAGCTTACCGCATTCAATTGTCTGCCCTTACAAAAAGAATGCAGTCTTCAGGAATAATGAAAATTATAATAGGAATTTCCGGTGGACTTGATTCTACGCATGCTTTGATTGTTGCCGCAAAGGTCGTTGATCGTCTGAAAATTTCGCGAAAGAACATCATTGCAGTCACAATGCCCGGCTTTGGAACAACACAACGTACAAAATCTAATGCAATAAGTCTGATGGAATCTCTTGGGGTAACAGCACTTGAAATAGACATCAAACCATCATGCAGACAAATGCTTGATGACATAAAACATCCGGCCGGCTCAGGAGAAAAGCTTTACGACGTAACTTTTGAAAATGTGCAGGCTGGCGAAAGAACTTCCCACCTTTTCAGACTTGCAAATTTTCATAATGGAATTGTTCTCGGCACAGGTGATTTGAGTGAACTGGCACTTGGATGGTGCACTTACGGCGTTGGTGACCACATGTCTCATTACAATGTCAATGCTTCAGTTCCAAAAACTCTGATTCAACACCTCATCAGATGGGTCATTTCAAAAGAGGAATTTGATGCAGAAGTAAATACAATTCTTCAATCAATCATTGAAACAGAAATTTCCCCTGAACTTATTCCATCAGACGAAGACTCAGACAGCGCTTGCGATTCAGGAAATTCTGGTACAAAGTCAGCGGCAAAAAAAGATTCGCAACCAGGGCAGAAAACGGAAGAAATCATTGGTCCTTATGAATTGCATGATTTTTTTCTGTACTACACAACCAGGTTTGGTTACTCTCCTGACAAAACTGCTTTTCTCGCGTTTAACGCCTGGAAAGACAAAACTACCGGAAAATGGCCTCTGAATTTTCCTGAAATAAAAAAACACGAGTATTCAATTCAGGATATAAAAAAATGGCTGGGAAAGTTTCTATTCAGATTCTTTCAAACCAGTCAGTTCAAGCGCAGTTGCGTTCCAAACAGCCCCAAAGTAGGTTCTGGCGGTTCGCTTTCTCCAAGAGGTGACTGGCGTGCTCCGAGCGACATGAATGCCTCCATCTGGCTGAAAAATCTCGCAGACAAAGTTCCTGAGAACTGACATGGTCGTGACAAGTTCAATTCCTTGTCCATGCGCATTTATCCATGTCATTTCGACCGAAGGGAGAAATCTGTCCTCTTTCGAGAGAAGATCCCCCTTCGCTCGGGATAACAATCTCACCTGTTCCTGAAAGCAAATAGCCATGTAGTACATTTTCAATGTTCGTGTCTATGATGAATGTCAGGATAATGTCCGTGACTGTGAATTAGTTTTCCATGGAAATGCATGTGCGAGTGCTCTGAAGGCTGCATTTCATGCTCATTGTGCTCATGTGCATGATGTTCATCATGGACGTGTTTATGATCATGTTGCAGATCGCTGTGTTCATGAACATGGTCATGGGATTCCGTCAGATGCAGCCAGATTCCGGCAAACATGAAAGCTCCCGACAGTATCAGACTGGATGAAATTTTTTCATTCAGAATAACTATCGATAAAATCGTTCCCCAGAATGGTGCTATTGAAAAGTAGGCACCTGTTCTTGCGGTACCTATGTGCCTTAGAGCCATCACAAAAAGTGCAAGGCTTAGACCGTATCCGAGAAAACCGATAATAATGCCGAATAATGCCTTTCCAGGTGAGCAGAAGGGAACTCCCAGAATGAATGACAACGCCAGGTTGAAGATTCCAGCCGAAATGCCTTTAATTGATGCTACCTGATAAGGATCGTTACTTGAAACTTTTTGTGTAAAGTTGTTGTCGATTCCCCAAAATAAACAAGCCAGCAATATCAGTATTGAACCCCAGGAAATTTCTACGCGCAACTCGTTCTGACATGTCAGAATTGCTCCGCCAATAACTATCAGTATCATTCCTGATGCAATTCGCCGATCAAAGTTTTCTTTAAAAACGATCCATGCGAGAAGCGCAGTGAAAACTCCTTCAAGATTTAGAAGAAGGGAGGCTGATGACGCCGGAGTCAGCTTTAATCCGGTCATCAGAAGAACAGGAGCCAGAATTCCGCCGGAAAAAACTGCACCGAATAACCATGGATAGTTACTCTTTGAAATCGGAGCTTCATTTAAAACCGAACCAGAAAGAAAACGAACTATCAGAAGGCCGAATCCAGACCCCAGATAGAAAATTGCGGCCATAAGTACCGGATGAATTTCCTGAATAAGGTACTTTGCAACAGGCGTTGTACTTCCAAAAAGTACAGCAGCCCAGATCGCATATTGTACACCATGAGGGAAAGACATTTTATCGAAAACCCTTTCTGAATCGAGTAAATAATCTGCTTAAATCGAGCTATTCATAGCCATGGATGGTCATTTTCAATGACGAAATAAAACGAACTTATTTAAAAGCAGGGAACGATCGAAACCGTCCCCTGCATCAGAACAATTCTATTGTACTATCATTCAACGATTGATTTAAGCAATTTTAAAACTGATTCTGTTCTTTCGCCTGCCTGTTTATAATCGCCCTGAAGAACTGAGAAGCGGATATTTGATGCGCTTTTTGATATTTCCTCGATAACACTTGCATATACTGGAGATTGTTTTGCTGCAGATTCCATTTCACGCTGAATTGTCAATATTTCTGATTGAGTTTTTTCAACATCGCTTCCCTGCTGACCAATTAAGCCTGCCAGATTTGAAAAGCTTGAATGAGCTTTTTTAAGAAGCTGGCAAAGTTTTTCGTCGTGAATTTTTCCGGAAGAAATGCTTTCAAGAAGGCTGACAAAGTTTTTCAGAGTCTCTCCTGATTTTTCAGAATCAGGTTGTTTCAAAGAATCTGACAATTCATTCACCATTCGTTGAAGTTCTTTTACGGAAGATTTGTACAATGGATATTTATCTGAAATCAAAGCCATTTCTGCATTAAGAGACATTAATTTATCCAGGCCTTCGGTTACTTTTTTATCTGCAAGGTCAGAAGTGGCTTTTTTCACCTGCATTGCTATTTCAGTCCATCTCTTCTGAACATTGCTGTCTGAGTAAACTTCGACGTTCGCCTGTATCTGTGACTTTTCTCTCTGTACAACCTGAGTCGCACAATGTGCAGCGCCATAACCGCCAGTAAGATTCGAAAAGTCCATCCAGATAGCATCGACTCCGGCATTTTTGAGAGTAGTTTTGTATTCGCTGCTGACGCCATCAATTCCGAGAATTTTATTTGGAGCAATTGTGAGGAAATTTATTCCATACTTTAACTGATCATCATTTGTTACTGGAATAATCTTCATTTTCAGTTCTTTTTCAATATAATCCTGGAAATCGGCATTTTTTACTTTCTGTACATATTTTTCGCCGACAAACTCGTATACGTCAACCTTTACAAGCATTTTCTCGGAAGGCTGATTTTCACCGTTTCTCAGTCTTGTATCAACACAAACAGCCAGATTTTTGTTAATAATGTTGAAATATGTATCCAGGTGCATCTGGACTTGATTCTTCCATGAATCTTTTACAACAATTACTCTTTTCTTCCCGAAAACATCGTTTTCAAGCAATTGCCTGATTCCTTCTTCATTGGTTCTAACTCCCTGGCCAATCAGCACGTTTTCACCGGCAACCAGAAAATCTCCTCCTTCGAGACGCCCGTCGCCAGTTACTTCGTAAATTGGAGTAATACCAAGTTTTATGAGAACAAATTTCATAATTCGAGTCTCAAATTCTCTCTGAGGCGAATTCATTTTGTTGATAACGACTCCTCTATCGGTAGTTATCATCTGATCGCGGCAGAAATAAAGATTCATTACAGGCTTCATTTCATAAGTAGCAGAATAGCCAGTGTTAATTTCTGTTTTTGCAAGTTTGATAACCGGCTGATTTAGAATTATCGAAACAAGTTCTTTTGGATCAAGCTGTTTCATCACACCGTCAAGATATTTTTCCTGGTTTTTCTGTTCTTCAGCAGAAATTGAAGTTGCATCAACTGTTATGAACTGACGTGCAAATTTGCGAAGTTCGTCCAATTCTTTTGATTCCTTCGGATTTCCGTTTTCATCAAGTGTTCCCTGCAAAAGAGTTTCAACTACAGTATGAACTTTTGCCCCATTTTTCTCAAGCAGACTAATGTAGTTTTTGTGTTCCAATGAAGCTTTATCAATAGAAAAAACTCTTTCAAACAACGCTGCATCCGGATGGTAAATTCCCAATTGAAGCTCATTACCAGGAGTATGCATAATTACTCTTCTAGCCAGTCCCCATTCTTCATAACTTCCAGCTTCAATAGCCTTCAGATCAGCAGCTGACAGATAATTTGTCAGAAAAAAACAACAGAAAACACAAAAAACAGAAACAGCTCTCAAGAAATTACTTCTCACAAACATAACAACTCCTTAAATTAATAATTAAAATTAGTATCTGAAAGATTCATTTAGAGGATATTTCCAAATCAAAAGACGTTTCCACCACATTTAGAGTTATTTACGAATAAACTTTTTTCAATTTGAAAAGCTTTATAGGAGTAGTTTTTCCTTTCAGCAAAATTTCTTTCACAAATTCAAACTCATTTTTTTTATCTAATCTGGCAAGTGTACTTTCTGAGATCAGAAAGGAACCCTGCTCCGCTGCAGATTCTACTCTTGAAGCTGTATTGACAACGTCACCAATAACAGTAAAATCTTTTCTTGTTTCGCTACCAATGTCGCCCTGTACAAGATTACCAGAATTGATACCTATTCTGACTTTTATCGAAGGAAGTCCCATACTATTCAAACTTTTGTTTAATTCTGAAATACCTGTAAGAGTGATTGTTTTAGCAACGTTTACAGCATCCTGTGCATCAACAAATGTTGCCATAATACAATCACCGATGAATTTATCGATATCACCGCAATTATTTTTAATAACTACAGAAGTATTTGCAAAAAATATATTCAGCAATTTAACAATGTCCTGGGGTATCATTTGCTCTGACATTGTTGTAAAATTGCAGATATCCATGAAAAAAACTGTCAGATCTTTCATTCCAGCTGTAAAAACAGCTTTCTGATCAACAGAATTTATTACCGAGTCAAAAGTGCTGTCAGAAACATATTGTTTAATCATTTTCTGAAACTTTTCCTGAATAATTGCAAGTTTTTCCTCGGAAGTAATATCGCGGAAGACTTCTATTCCACCAATTATTTTACCCGTATCGTCACGTATAGGACCAATATTTGTAGAAACAGTTATTCTCTGCCCTGAGTAAGTCATTGGATAGACCTTACCTTGGCAACCGCAAGCGCAATCCATGCTTTTCTGAAGAGGGCAACTATCGACACAAAGCAGGTTTCCATTTTCATCTATATGATTAAGAATATTATCTCTGCATGACTTTCCTATAACATCATGAGCTTTATAACCTGTAATTTTTTCCGCGGCCTTGTTCCAGAATACAATTTTCCTAAATGTATCAACAATATAAACTCCATCAAACATTGAATTTAAAAGTTCTTTTGTTTTTTCGTTCAGGAATTCTTTCATTTCTTTTTCCACTCTTACACGCTCCTCTCGGTTGAAATACCGCATTCGAATATTCGTTCATATATTAACACAACAATCATGCAAATTCCATAGATACTCATAGTACTTATACCTATTCTGCAAATATTTCCAGAAGTAAAAGAGAGAGCTTACGCTCTCTCTTTTACTTGAATTTACAGCATTTGCTGCATCAAAGGAAACAATACTTATTGCATATTACGCAGAAGCATATTTTCTATCACTGAATCTGGCTGATGCTTTGGGCGGTCTCGGTTCATTCGCAGAACGATAAACCTGAAATGACTTCGGCGCGGGCTTTGATGATGGCCTTCCGGATGTCCGGTTACGCACTTCAGCTCTTTTTGCACGATGGTCTGCCAGTCTCTTTGCCAGAGGAATTTCGAGTTTTTCAGATGGTCGATCTTTATAATCAAAGCCGTCGACTTTAACGCGCAGCAGTTTCTGATTAAGATGTCTTTCTATCTGACGCAAATCGTTCTCTTCATTCGGAGATACAAAAGAAATTGCATTTCCGCTTAATTTTGCTCTGGCTGTGCGGCCAACTCTGTGAATATAATCATCTGGAAGATGAGGAACATCAAAATTAATTACATGAGAGATTCCTTCAACATCAATTCCGCGGGAAGCAATATCAGTTGCAACAAGAATGCTGCTTGATCCATTGCGAAAATTTTTCAAAGCACTTGTTCTCTGAGCCTGCGATCTGTTTCCATGAATTGTTTCACATTGTACATCAGACCGTGAAAGCATGTCAGAAAGGCGGTTAGCCCGATGCTTAGTACGTGTAAAAATGATTGCATTTCTTACATTTTCTGATTTGAGTATGTGAATAAGAAGTCGTGATTTGAGATCGTCAGAAACCGGATAAACAGTCTGAGTGATTCCGTCAGCAGTTACAGCAGGCCTGTCAATATCAATTTTAACTGGATTTTTGAGCATTTCCCCAGCTAAATCAATTACAAGTTCAGGTAAAGTTGCTGAGAAAAACAATGTCTGCCTTGGAGTTGTTGGCAGCTGTCTAAGAACATTTCTTATCGCAGGAAGGAAACCCATATCAAGCATGCGGTCAGCTTCATCAATTACGAGATATTGCAGTGCGGGAATTTTTCCATAAGCGTAGGAAAAATGGTCAAGAAGTCTCCCTGGTGTCGCAACAATGATGTCAACGCCTGTAAGAAATGCGTCTTTCTGATTTCCCATACCAACGCCACCGAATATCGCAGCAGCGCGGATTCGTGTGTAACGTGCAAGACTGGCAATATGATCGCGTATCTGTGCAGCCAACTCTCTGGTTGGAGCAAGAATCAGAGCTCTTGTAACACTTTTTCTGTCATTTTTTTTCAACTCAATGAGCTTATTGATGAGAGGTATGGCAAAAGCTGCTGTTTTGCCACTGCCCGTAACTGCACATGCTAAAAGATCTCTTCCAGCCAGTCCAGCAGGTATTGCTGATTCCTGAATGTGAGTCGGGATTGAAAAACCTAGACTGGAAATAGCTTTTTGAATATCCGGGTGAATATTCATAGTTGCAAAACGTGAAATAGTAGAAACATCCTGGTTTTCAGGAATAGAAGAAATAGGTAAATTATTCATAATAATTCTTTCTCGGGGAAGCGCTAAGTGTGGCCTGGCCGAATCATCCGGTTAATTTAGGGGAACGGAGGGTTTACCGGAAAAAGCCACCGCACAGACTGTAGTCTCAGAAACAAAATGACGACAGCGAGGAAAATACCTCAAACCGTCAACAAATCAATAATATCACAAACTCTCTTCAAAAGCAAGATTTATAATTTGCTTACAGAAATATCGAATTTACTCAGCTTCATGTTGATCATGAAACGATGATCATTCCAGTGGGTTTTCAGTTAATTACCACATGTTTAATAAGCATGCTAAATGCAGTTTACACTTGAATAACCTGCGCCAATTTTTCAGAGACAATTTCCAGCTTACCGAGGGAATCCAATCTCTCACAATCGTGTAAGAAATTTTGTTCCGATTCGGATGTTCCATCAAACAAGGAAGAAATCGATCTCCGATATGCATAGCTGAGTCTTTATATTTGCCACATTTTTTCCAATACCAATTCTAAATGCTTTCAGAGCATCATTTAAAATACATTTCTAATATTAATTAACTTAAACTAATTAATTATTCTACAATATCATACAATTTCCATTATCCTATTAAAATGTTACTGTTATTTCCTATTGTGTCCAATATGCGTTCGAATCTGAAACGCTCACGCGTTAAGAAACTGCATCCGCTCACGCGGGGATAAATGCAATCGCTCACGCGATGAAGAAAAAGAAGCTTGTTTAGCGTTGATGTACAATCGTATGTCCGAGGGGTTCAGGTTTTCCGAAGAAGGTTCTGTGATTTTTTTATCAAGTTTAGCGCGTGCCCGCAACGATTATTCGTTTCCCCCTCAGCTTGCTAAGCAGTTTTTCGTTCGAATAGTTGATAAGGCATTAAAAGCATAAAAGCAAAAGCATAAAAAGCAAAGGCATGAAAGGCATTTCGAACAGGGGCTTTCAGCGGATCGCCGGGGCTGGTCACGGTTTTTGCGAAAAAAGCCGCAAAAACCGCGCCCAAAACGCCCCGGTACCCTCGCAGCAAAACGCTCGGCGACCCGCTGAAGCCAATATGCGTTCGAAAATTTAAAGCTTATCCGCTCACGCGGGATTAAATGCAATCGCTCACGCGATAGGGAAAAAAGCAACTTGTTTAGAGATGTACAATTGTTTATCCGAGGGGTTCAGATTTTCCGAAGAGGGTTTTGTGTGTTTTTTATCAAGTTTAGCGCGTACCCGTAACGATGTTTTAGTTCTCCCCTCGGCTTGCTCAGCGTTTTTCGTTCGAGAAATTGAAAAAAAGCATTAAAGGCATAAAAAGCAAAAGCATAAAAAACAAAAGCATTAAAAACATAAAAGCAAAGGCATGAAATGCATTAAAAGCGCTTCGAAACGAAGCTTTCCAACATGCAAGAAGGCTCGCTGAAGTGAGCCTTTTCTGATTAACGTCACATCAAAAAAACGTTGCTTTGTGAAATTGTGAGGCAATTTGAAAAATCTATGTTTGACATATCTTTCCTGTTATAATAAAATAAACCTATGAAGAAGAGAATTTACCTTGAAACTAGTTTTATTAGTTATTTGGTGAGCGAAAAACAAACCAGAGATATGGTGATTGAAGCAAACAAGCAAATTACCAGAGAATGGTGGATAAAAAGGAAAAACGATTTTGAACTTTTTATCTCAGAATTTGTAATTCAAGAAGCCAAAAAGGGTGATTCTAACGCCTCGAATAAAAGAATCCTTCTTCTAGAAACACTTCCAATTCTTGCCGCCACAGAAGAGGTTCTTCAACTCTCTGAAAAGTTTCTCAGATCTAAGATAATTCCCAAAAAAGCGGCTCAAGATTCCGTCCATATTTCAATTTCCACCATTCACGGAATGGATTATTTATTAACTTGGAATTGTACTCATATTGCAAATGCAGAGATTCAAAAAAGTATAAATAAAATTTGTGTAACAGAGGGTTTTGAAATGCCCATTATTTGCACACCATTTGAATTGATGGGAGATTAATAATGATAAAGGATCCAATCGTTTCAGAAATTCATAAAATCAGAGAGGAAAATTGTAAATTTTTTGATTACGATTTGAGGGCTATTTTTAAAGACATAAACGAAAAAGAGAAAGAACATAAAAAACGGCTTGTACTACCTCCATCAAAAGACAAAAAACTTTTAGCTGCATAGATTTTGAATAGAGACATGAAAAGCATTTCGAACTGTTGTTTGAACGGACCGAGGGGGCTGGATATACAAAAGAAAACTTGTGGTTTTTTTTGTTTAGTTTAGCGCGTGCCACAGCGATGTTTCCGGTCGCCCCTCGGCTCGCTCAACATAGCGTTCGACTTATCCGCTCACGCGGGGAACAGCATTTACAAGCACGTATTCCTGAAAAATATGGCGAGTGATCTACACAAAGATGGGCGTGAACGCTCACGCGTGAGAAAAAGACTATCGCTCACGCGGGATAGCAATCTCACGAGTCGTTCTGGTATGTCTTGTCTTCCTGTGGCAATCCGCCCGGCCCCTGACGCCGCTCAGCTTGACGTTGAGTGAATGACAACAACATAAGGAGTTCCCAAGATGTGTTCGAATAATCAATACAATATTCTTGCCGAAGATTATGAAGAGTTGAATCCCAAAGCCGAAATTTACAAGCAGCAGTCTTTTTTCAAAGAGATTATTATTAAAAATAAAATAAAAACCTGTCTTGATTGTTCTTGTGGTGCTGGTTGGCACTTAAAAATGATTACTGAAATGGGTGTTACCTGCTTCGGCTCCGATTTGTCGGTAGACATGTTGGAGTTGGCAAAGAAAAATTTAAAGAGTAATTCAATTCCATTGAAGATTGGCAACTTCCTAACCCTTGATAAATTATGGTCTAATAAATTTGATTTAGTTATTTGCATGACAACCAGTTTTCCCCATCTTAAAAATATTAGTGAAATGAAAAGAGCAACCAAAAGCATTTCAAATTGCTTGAGCCCAGGGGGAATCTTGTTAATCGATAACGGCTTTTCAGATTCCTTTTTTGATCATAAACCAAAATTCATTCCGGCAAGAGAAGATTCAAATTCAGGTTTCTATTTTTTTCTTGAGTATCTTGCATCAAAATACGTTAGATTTAATATTCTCCGAGTAAGTTATTCAATGAAAAAGATTTCAAATAAATTCACTTCATTTCTTTATTATCAAATGCGCAAATCAACTTTTGAAAGAGTTTTTAAAAAATCCGATTTTAGGAAAGTTACGTTCTTCGGGGATTTTGAATTTTCAAAATATAGTGAGAAATTAAGTAAGAGACTAATTTGCTTAGCAAAAAAAGTCACCCGACCTGACGTTTGACTCATCCGCTCACGCCGGATGTCAATCTGTTACAATGTTCTATTAATTTCGCTTCCCAGCGGCTCATTCAGTTTTTTTTTATCGCTCACGCGGGAAAGAAAATGCTCACGCATAAATTAAGACCCAACCGCATCGCTCACGCGGGCTGAGGGCAAGCCGCATTCGCTCACGCGGGAAACATATTGGCGAATATTTATACTCGTTGATCTGAACTATTAAACGTCTGATTCGGGCAGCGTCGAACACACGTTTGAGCGGGCATGTGGGGCGCCTTCTGCTGCAATCTCACGAGCCTTTCTGATATGTTTTGTCTTCCTGTAACAATCCGCTCGGCCCCCGACGCCGCTCAACTCAACGTTCGAGACTTAAAAGCATATCCGCTCACGCGCGATTAAAAGCAATCGCTCACGCGATAGAAAAAAAGCAACTTGTTTAGAGATGTACAATTGTTTATCCGAGGGGTTCAGATTTTCCGAAGAGGGTTTTGTGTTTTTTTTTATCAAGTTGCGTGCCCGCAACGATGTTTTGTTTCTCCCCTTGGCATGCTAAGTTTTTTTCGTTCGAACGCTGTGTTCAAAGCTTATCCGCTTACGCGGGGTTAAAGATTATCCGCTCACCCGCGGGGTTTCAAGAGTATCCGCTCACGCGGGGTTAAAAGCAAAAAGGCATTAAAAGCATCTCGAACAGAACTTTCAGCGGATCGCCGTGACGGGTCACGGTTTTTGCGAAAATACGGCAATTTAGCTACTTGCAATAGCGGCACTTTTTTTAATAATGGAACGCTTGCAAACTTTTTTATACCATGAGAAAATATAGTCATGAGTCCAACAATATTTCGCGAAAAAAGTTTTCGGTTTTATTTTCTTTCGAATGAAGAATCTCGCATGCACGTTCATGTGACTTGTGAAAAAGGTGAGGCAAAGTTTTGGCTTGAACCAATAATTTCTTTGGCAATGTTTAAAGGGTTGAATGAGAAACATTTAAAGGAAATTCAAAGGATTGTCGAGAAAAAGCAAAATGAAATTATCAAAAGCTGGAAAGAACACTTCAATAACGGTTGAAAATATAACCCCATGGGGGATTTGGCTTTATTTAAAAGATCAAGAATATTTTCTTGATTTTGATGAGTTTCCTTATTTTAAAGAACAAACAATTAAAGATGTACAAAACGTTCAGTTGCTTCATGGTTACCATCTCTATTGGCCTACTTTAGATATTGATTTAGAATTAGATAATTTAGAAAATCCCGAAAAATATCCATTAAAAAGCAATATCAAACCGAACTATAGTTTGAGCGGATCAAGGGGTTCGAGTGTACAAAAATAATCTGTGGCTTTTTTTATTTAGTTTAGCGCTTGCCACAGCGATGTTTCCGGTCGCCCCTCGGCTCGCTCAACACAGCGTTAGAAAATTAAAAGCTTATCCGCTCACGCGGGATTAAAAGCAATCGCTCACGCAAAAGGCAGGAAACATTGAATCCGAAATCATTACGAGGCAGTTTAAATTCGTATTAGTATTTTCGGAAACCCGCATAACTAAAATGGAAATTCCTATACTACCAAGTTAGATTTTTTCAAATAGATTTTTATTGTCAAACAAATCATTACAATGATATTATTAAAGGTCTGTATAATTACTAGTTCGCAGAATTGAGGTGCCGGGGACTTTTTACCATATACCGGATGTTTGGAGGGTTAATTATTGTTAAGAGAATTCAGTGTTGTGATTGAAAAAGATGAGGACGGATATTTTGTTGCCTCGGTACCCGCTTTGAAAGGGTGTCATACCCAGGCAAAGTCACTTGACAAGCTTATGAAAAGAATCAAAGAGGCAATTGAGCTTTGCCTGGAGGTTGAAGAATCTCCAGCAACTGAGTTTGTCGGTGTTCAACGCGTGGCGGTTTCTGTTTGAGTAATCAGGCTGCAATAACAGGTCGGTACCTCGTTAAGCTCCTCAGTAAGATGGGATTTATAGTTGTTCGTATAAAGGGAAGTCATAATTTCCTTCGACATCCTGACGGCAGATGTACTGTACTGGTGAGACTATTGGAAGGGGTCTTCTATCCCAAATAATGCGTGATTGTGAATTAACCCAAGAAGACTTAAAGAAATCCTGATCGAACTATATGTTTGAATCGGACGGGCATGCACCCTTCGGTTTACGTTAGAGCAGGAGAAAATTTGTGATTAAATAATTCAAGAATCTTCTAAATGACAATACTAAGCCTGAACAAGTTTATCAGGATTTCTTGGAAACGAAGACAAAAATGTTTTCCCATTCTTTCCTTTGAACAACTAATTAATTATTTCACACAATAATCCATTTGACAACATTTTTTCGTGTCTGCTATTGATATTTCCTAATATGTCCAATGTGCGTTCGAAACTTAAAAGCTTATCCGCTCACGCGGGATTAAATGCAATCGCTCACGCGATAGGAAAAAAAGCAACTTGTTTAGAGATGTACAATTATTTATCCGAGGGGTTTAAATTTTCCGAAGAAGGCTCTGTGTTTCTTTTATCAAGTTTAGCGCGTGCCCACAACGATGTTTTGTTTCTCCCCTCACCATGTTAAGTGTTTTCGTTTGAACACGGGGTTCAAAGCTTATCCGCTAACGCGGGTTTAAAAGCAATCGCTCACGAGATGAGAAAAAGCTTATCTGCTCACGCGGGATTAAGGGCTCGCTCACGCGATAGAAAAAAAACAACTTGTTTAGAGATGTACAATTGTTTATCCGAGGGGTTCAGATTTTCCGAAGAAGGTTCTGTGTTTCTTTTAGTGTGTTAATAGTGGAAGATTTTTTTGATTGCATCGAAAACTGAAAGTCTTTATAATTGTTGTTGTATTTTCGAAAGCTGATTTTTTCTTCGGTTGTGTTGGATTTTTTTTTCAAAAGCGTTCATTTTGTACAATTATTTCCCGAAAAATTCTCAGATAAGGATATTACGCAAAACTTATGACTATCATGTTTTCGAAATAGAATGTTTGGGATTTTTATCAAAAGATCCCCCAACAAATTGCTGAAGTCGGCAAATAGCTTGCCTTAATGTTATATCAAAAAAACCTTTAAAGGAGAAATCGAGCTCAATGAAACTTGCTCAGGCTTTGATTGAAAGAAAGGCAATAAAAACAAAAATTGAAGAGCTCAAGAAGCGTATTTACCAGCAAGCTAGGATTCAAGAAGGTGACAAACCAATTGAAAACCCGGCTTCCTTAATTGAAGAACTCAAACACGCTTCGGCAGAATTCGAGAAAATTGTTGTAAAGATTAACAAAACCAATATTTCCACCAAAATTAATGACAACCTTACCATGATGGAAGCCCTAATTAAAAAGGACATGCTGAACCTTCTTCACATGGTACATGTAAACCTAGCTGATAAGGCCTTGCCAAATCAAGACCGATACAGCCAAAGAGAGATAAAGAATGTCCCCAATATTGATGTTCCCGCGACTCGGAAAAGGGCTGATGAAATAGCAAAAGAATATAGATTGCTTGATACAAAAATTCAAGAGTGCAATTGGACGATTGATTTGGTAGAATAAAATTGTAGGGCAGTGGGATGTGATGCATCAACTCCGCCCGGAGTATAAATAAGGCGACCTCCACTCTAATGACAGCCTATATTAGAGAAAGAAGATTAAAGTAAATGTTCAATACCCCGGATAAGAAGTGCCCGAAAGAAATTGAGCGGGGATTTCACGCCTGTACAACTTTAATTTGTAGAAATTAGAACCAGATGTATGGCTTACTGCCCTACTCTTTATTAAAAAGGGTTATAACAGTGCAATCGAAATGTTAAAAGCAAAGGCATTGCTCACGCGGGGTTAAAAGCAAAAGGGCATTAAAAGCATCTCGAACCGAGCTGTGCAGACTCGGCGATAAAAACTTGTCCTCAGCGATAAAGTATGGTAAAAATTGCATGTGAAGCCGATAGGGCTCACAAAAAAATTTCAACGTTTTTTCAACCGTTTTTAGAAATTTTACCGAAAGCACACCATTGTCTGAGTGTTTTCTCTAAAAAATCAAGGATAATCTATATGCAAAAATTCGATTGCGAGATAAAAAACAGCAATGGTGAAATTGTCAAAACCTCTATTGTAACTGATGATTTTCGCCAATTGAGCAACCTTCTTTCCGAAAAAGGGTTTATATTGACGAAGGCAACCCCGGCCAAAATTGGAGGTGGCGAGGTCTTGTTTAGCTCTGTTTCTCATAAAGAAATGATGTATTTCCTTGTCCAGCTCAAGACCATGCTTATCGCATCAATTCCCTTGGTCAAAGCTCTCAGTATAATCGCTGACAAAATGGAAAATATATTCTTCAAAAATACTCTTGAAAAAATCATTATGGATATTCGATCTGGGAAGAATTTTTATCGCGCTCTGCAAGAACACCCCAAAATCTTCAATAATATTTTCTGTGAATTGATTAAAATCGGCGAATCCGCTGATATTCTTGACAAAGCCCTGGAAAGTATTGAGAAAATACTCGATTTCGATTACCGAATTTATTCCAATGCCCTCATGATTAGACTTATCCTGATAGCTATAATTGCTGGATGTGTTCTTTTACCCCTTTTTAAGTATTTCCCCTTCTTAATCGAACCAACCTGGCTCTATGAGACCTTACTAAAACAAATTGGCTTAGTTATACTAGTAATATTCGGCATCATAGTTGTAAACTGGGCATTTTTTCGATTTGGGCAAAGTAAAAGCGTTATTGACGAGGATTTTTTCTGCGGTTTAAAAAAAGCTTCCGAGGAAACTCCTCTTACCAAGATGGTCAATACTATTATTTGTCAGGCAGTGCAAAAGGGTGCTTCCGACATTCACATCGACCCGGCTGAGGACGAGCTTCGAATACGCTATCGAATAAATGGAACATTAGACGTTTTCATGACCCTTCAACCGGAAGCCAGATATTCAATTATCTCCCGTCTGAAATTTATGAGCGGCATGGACATCTCGAAGTGCCTTACACCTCAGGAGGGTCGCTTCAACATAACCATCGCGGACAAATCCATCGATTTTAGTGTGAATACGATTCCAGTTGCATTTGGTGAAAAAATCCATCTGCAAATTCTGGATAAATCTAGTATCCAAACCGAACTTGATAACCTCAATTTTACTCCAGCTAATCTAGCGCTTCTGAAAAAAGCCATTACCCAACCGAATGGCATCATTCTCGTAACCGGACCAGTCGGTTCTGGAAAAATTACAACGCTGTATGCCTGCCTAAATGCAATTAATGGTTCTAGAATGAATATCTTTACTGTCGAAAACCCTATAGAGTACAAACTTAAAATGGTTAACCAGATACAGCCTGAAATCGACCTCAATCTCGAAACAACCCTCCAGGCTATTTTTCGACAAGACGCAGATGTCATTATTCTTGGTGAGATCCGCAACATAGAAACCGCCCAAATTGCCTTTGAGGCAGCATTGAGAGGCCATCTGATTTTTGCCAGCATGTGCACAAACAGTTCCTTCACTTCCGTCAATCGACTTATCGATATGGGCGTAGAGCCATTTCTAATTTCCGAAACACTTCGTTGTATAGTTTTTCAGCGACGGGTCCGCGCTGTGTGCAAATTCTGCAAGGATATCAATACAAGCATTACCTCGGAAGTCCTTCAGAACATAGGAATCACCCCAAAAACGAACAAAGGAACCTATTTTCACGCCAAGGGCTGCGATAATTGCTTTCAGAGCGGCTACAATGGTTGGCTAGATATACATGAAGTCATGTATACAAGTGAGAAAATGCGTCTATTGATGAGTCATAAAACATCCAGCGACGATTTGAAGGCTGCTGCAATCGAAAATGGCATGAAAACTTTGCGGGAAGATTTGGCACTCAAATTCAGTCAGGGTCTTACCACTGCAGAAGAAGCGCTTACTCTGATTCGAGAAAATTAAGACCATCTGCAGAACTTCTCGAAACTCGAAGGAGAATTCCTTTTATAGATGAATTAGAGGTTCGGTAAAAAAATAACGATAACCAGTGGTATTTTCCACGTTGAGATAGGTAATTATTAATAATGGTCTTCAACAATTAAGGCCTCCAAATGATGCAGGAAAATCAAACATTCAAGTATTGTTATTTTTCCGCTTGATAAAAGTCCAGCACTAAAAGCATAAAAACATTAATCGCTCACGCGATAAGTAAAAGCGTAATTGTTCAGGTGGTCTAATTTTTTTTGGTTTATCATTTTGCCTATTGTACCTTTTTCAATCCTACTTTATAATGGAGTTATGAGTAAAAAATGTCCCAACTGCGAAAAAATGGAAAAGCGGATTGCGGAGCTGGAAGCCGAAGTTGCTTTCTTGAATCAAATCGTCAAGGAATTGTTGGCAAAAATGAACCAAAATTCCAGCAACAGTCATCTTCCGCCTTCCACCGATTTGCACCGGAAAAAAAGAAAAGTGATTTCTACTGGAAAACGCCCGAAAGGACCTCCAAAAGGTCACCCAGGAAACTCTCGCAAGTTTTTTCCACCCGAGAAAGTCACCGTATTTCACGATCTTTTCCCCCAACAATGCAACGATTGTGGAAACAGTTTGGTAGGAGGAAAAGTAACGGTTGTAGAAAATATCCAACAGATCGAACTGCCTCAGATAGAGCCAATCATTCGGGAGATTCATCGTTTTACAGTAGAGTGTCCATGTTGTCGTTCGTTCAATCGCTCTCCGAATCCCTTTGGAAAAAGTTCTATCGGAGCTCGTCTTGGAAGTTTTATAGCAATTCTGAGACCAAAGTTTCATTTGAGTCTTCAACATACTCAAGATCTTTTGGTAATGTTGCTTGGAGAAGATGCGAGATTCTCTCGCAGCACCTTGCTTGCAGAAGAACGTCGAACCAGTATTGCGCTGGCTCAACCATATCAAGAGGCTTTGACCGCAATTCAGTATTCTCCTGCTGTATGGGCCGACGAAACCGGATGGCGGGAAAATGGAAAAAAGACTTGGCTGTGGACAGCTACCAATGCAAATGCAACTGTTTTTCGAATAAGCCCCAGCCGCGGCAAAGAAGGTTTCTCTGGAATACTGAGAGATTATCAGGGGCTTTTGACTTCCGACCGATGGTGTGCATATTCGTCGATTCCGGCGGACAAGCGACAACTTTGTATTACCAGCCATTTGGAAAGGGATTTTGTTGGTTTGATCGAACGCGATCTTGGTTCCAAGGAAACTGCTCAATGGGCCAGGGAAGAAATAGTTCGAATCAGAAAAGCCTGGGAATCTTTCCGAAACAGAACTATTTCCAAAGAAGGACTCAAAATGATTGTGCGTCCTATTCGAAGCAGGTTCAAGCGAATGATAAATCAGCTTCTGAAGTCCGACGATTCCAAGGCTGTTTCCTTGGGAAAATCGTTGAAAAAGCACTGGAAGTCTCTTTGGACATTCGTCAAATATCCAGAGATTCTCGAACTCAGCAACAATCGGGCCGAGAGGGTTTTGAGACAGCCTGTGGTATGGAGAGTTATCTGCCAAGGCAGCAAATCTGCACGAGGAGCTACATTTGCTCACCGAGCAATGACTATGATCACTTCGTTGAAGCAGAAAGTCTGGAACTTCATTCAGGCCGCCAAAGAAGCCCTGGCTATGAATCTTCCTACTCCAAGGATGTTTCCAGTTCCTTCTGGATAAAAATTCCTTCATTGCTTTCCTTTTTTAGTAAATATTCCCGAAATTTTCGGGAAGGCTTTTTCATACAAAAAATTTGTTCAGACTACCTGAACACTTACAAATTTAGTTTAAAGGGTTATTCTAAACTCCGAGCTCCTCAATTTAAGAATTTTATTCTAGAAAACATTCCAAGTGAAAAACTCTACGAGTTGTTTTCCCCCGCTCCCTTAAAAAAACAAGAATGGCCAATAAACTCAAGGCTCTTGTTTGAAATCATTATGTTCTTGTTAGCGGTTTTTGGAGCTTTTTCTTTTTTTCAATGGTATTTTACCCCAGAAATAACTGTTTTCCCATTAAAGTTTGAATCTATCGCTTTAAAAGGAAAGAGCCTTTTTCCTATCACCGTAAAAAACAATACTTCTGAAACATTGTATGGAGTCAATTTTAAAATTACAACAATTCCTCATTCAATACAAATTTCCACCATTGACCTACATTTGTCTTCCAAGGAAGAAATGAAAATAGAATGTTTTTTCGAAGGGAATAAAATCTCCTATGATATGCCAATCGCAATTATTCCAGGCTTGGATCGTAAGGATAGTCCTGCTTTTTTCGTTCAAATTCCATTGTTAAAACCAGCGGAATGCATTTCTTTTTTCTGTGAAGTTGACACAACAAGGGCTTCAGAAAAATTGAATTGCTTAATTCTAACATGCTTGAATTTTTCAAGAGAATTTGATTCGATAAAAAAAAGCGATGGAAAAAGCTCAGGCGAGTGGAATCATATGGATGATTATATGCTTAAACCAATCCCTGACATGAAATCGATGGGTCCTGGAAATATAGAAATTCTTCAAAATCTAATTAAAGAAAAATAATTCTAAGCATTCACTTGGATGTATTGAAACGTTTGATAACTTATTGAAGAGCAAGGAGCAAAGAATGTTAGCAGGATATACGCCAATCTTAAGAGCACCTTCCGAAAAATCATCTGAATGGTATAAGGAATTCCATAATATATACTATCTATCACAACTTACGAATATATTATTGCTATCTTACGTTGATAGCTTTATTGAAATCGTTTCAAAACAAACTATCCTTAAAGAAAAGAAAGAATTTTTAGTTAAGAATAAAACTATTAGTATTGACAATAATAATGGAATAGATATTTTAACAGAACTCAAATCAGATGAAATTAAGTCTATTGATATTGAGAATTTTCTAGACCAAATAATAGAGAAGATATTCAAAGAGAATATGCAAAAATCATATGTTTGCTTGACAGCAATGGGTTTGTCTTTGGAGAATGATTTGAATAAAGACATTAGAATTAACATAAAGGATCTTTTAAGTACAACAAGTGCCAAGAATTGGTATGAAGTTATCAAGTGCTTTTTGAACGTTTGGGAATTTTTATTTCTATACAGCATAATTGAGACGACTATAAAAAAGATCCTTTCTATTTCTGGACAAACCAAAGAAGAAGAATTGCTTGAAGTAATCATGAAAAAATATCCATTGCTTCGAATCAAGTTAGAATCTGAATTGTCTCTCAATGAGCAAGCAATGATAGATCTTTGGAAATTATATACCGAATTTAGAAATATCTACTCTCATAGTCATGGAATAATAACTCAAATGGCAAAATCCAATATTGGAGGGAAATTAGATAAATTTAAGAAAGGTCTTGATGATAGGAGCAATAATTTTCTAATAGATACAGATAAAATTTTTCAAAACAACCTTTTAGTACAAAACAAATTTTATCTAATTAAAGATGTTGAGTTGAATATATATAGGAATTTTATTATTGCATTCATTGAAAAACTTGATGAAATTTATAGTTCACCTGACTAAAGCTTATTTTGTTTAAAAATGGCCGTTTGAGCCGAGGGCGAGTTTTACGAAGAAAGTTCTGTGGTTTTTTTATCAAGTTTAGCGTGTGTCCGCTAAAATGTTTCTGTTTCACCCTCGGCTTTCGAAATGTTTGTGAACAATCGAATAAAGCAATAAAAACATAAAGGCATTAAAAACAATAAAGGCAAAAGCAATAACGGCAATCAAAACATAAAAACAAAAGCATGAAAAGCGTGATAGAACAGTGACTTTCAGTGGATCGTCAGGGCTGGTCACAATTTTTGCGAACAAAACCGCAAAAATTATGCCCAAAACGCTCTGATTCCCTCGTTGCAAAACACTCGGCGACCCACTGAAGTCGTTGCGTTCGATATTACAAAGCTTATCAACTCAAGTGGGGTAAAGGCAAACGCTCACGCGTTAGGAAAAAAGCAGTTTGTTTAAAGATGAGCAATTGTTTAGCGGGTAGGTTTTCCGAAGAAAGTTTTGTGATTTTTTTGTCAAGTTTAGCGCGTGCCCGCAACGATGTTTTGGTTCTCCTCGCCTGGTTGCATTTTCCGGCGGCAACTGACCGCCAAATCCGGAACAAACTGACCACCCGTTCCGGTTGAAAGTGACCACCTATTCCGGTGGAAACTGACCACTTTTTTAAATTTTCCGGAACGGTGTCCGTTTTGACCGGAAATGGTGGTCAGATTACTGGAACCCTTTTCAGAAGCTAATTACGACAGATTGGCTTCGGCCGTATATCATGTTCCTGTTTTTAGGAGGAAATGAAAATGGCCAGAAAGGGTATAACTTTGAGAAAAATAAAAGAAATTCTCAGATTGAAGTTGGTTAATCAGTTAAGTTTTCGGCAAATTGCCAGAGCCTGTCAAGTCTCGAAAACCACAGCGAAAGATTACGTTGAACGCGCTGAAAAAGCGAATCTAAACCTGTTGAGCCACCGTTCAAAAAAGTTTGGCAACCTGAATTTGACCCTGTGAGTATTGATGCAGATGAGCTAGGAATTAAAAGCATTGTGTGGGCGATTGGGTTTAGACCAAATTACAGTTGGATTGAATTGCCTTGTTTTGATGGGCGTGGACATCCGAAATATAAACGCGGTGTCACCGATGTGGAAGGACTTTATTTTATTGGTTTGCCTTGGCTGAATACTTGGGGTTCGGGTCGCTTTTTGGGCATTGCGGAGGATTCGGAATACTTGGCGGGGGTGATTAAAAGTAAGTTGTAACGCAGTTAAAAATAGGCATCTGCGTAATCGATAGAAAAAAGATTACGCAGGTTAAAAATTTTCAACGTCCCTCAGTCCCGTTCTGAAATGTGTGTAAAAACCGATTAAACGATAAACTTTGCAATGTTCCTCATTGCTCTTTCAACGTATTCTTCTTTTTCACCGACTGGCGCAACATAATGGATAGCCTCGGCGGCGGATTCAATCCCCACTGTTTTAGCGATAATCCATGCGGCAAGATATTGCGAAGAGAAACAACCTCCAGCTGTAGCGATATTATTCTCAGCATAAAAAGGCGTGTTAAGCACTTCTATACCTGCTTCTTGTACCCAAGGTTTGGTAGTCAAATCAGTGCAAGCGGGTATTTTTCCAAGTAGTCCTAATTTAGCTAAAATTAGAGTGCCAGAACATTGCGCGGCAATCAATTGTCGAGCAGGGTCTAGCTTGAGCATATTCATTATTTCTTGGTTTTGTACTACATCTCTTGTTAGTGCGCCGCTCCCAACAATTACTGCATCTGACTTTGGTATATCCTCTAACAGCGACTGCGCCGATACTGTTACACCGTTCATCGACGTGACTGAATTTTCAGGACTGCAGATGTTCACACGCCAATCAGGTTTTTTAATGCGATTGAGGATACCTAAAGCAATAAGAGAATCAAGTTCATTAAAGCCTCGGAAAGTTAGGATAGAAATCAGCATAAATTTTTCACACTTTGTTAATAATGTATTAGGAAGATAGACAATTAGAGCTTAAATTCGTGATAGGAACTTGCTTTTTAGCGTGGCCATCATAGCATATTCATTTTTATCTTTCAAGGCGTTTTTTTCGCATTTTTTGAAATTTTTTTTTGAATTTTTAGGAGCGACGAATTTTTCTTCTCTTTTTATTCAAAAGATTGCGGAGAATTCGTCACTTTTCATGACAAATTTGAGAAATACCAACCAAGAAAAAGACAAAAGCCTCACATGCGTGCTTTTGCTTCGGTCAAAAGGCGCTTTTTTTCAATACTCAAACTCTGGATCTGGAAAGAAACCGTCTGAGCAAGAAGTGTCTTGCGAAATAACCTCTTTGTCAAAGGCCGGTCAAGAAATCCGTGGCGGCGGCCTTGGCTGAACTGTCCAAAGAGCAAGATGCTTCAGAATCTTCTCTATAACGGCTTTTTCTTCAATGAAGCTAATTACTCTCATGAGACCTTGGCATTTTGGACAAACCAAAGGGTCTATTTCATAAATTTTTTGGATGAGCCGCGCCCAGTTCCGGCGAAATGCTTTTCCAGCTCCAAGGGATTCGCTAATTGAGGGAACCTTGTCGTCACACTCAGCTTTCAACCGTTTTCCCCGTGAGACATTGCTATAGAAACCGTAGTATCTAACAGTCTGGTGGCCTGGATCAGGAATATGTGAACAAATATTGGCCAACCACTCCAAAAGGTGTGAATTCTTTTTTCGTTGGTTACGGAATCGAAATACTGTTGAGTTTTTGGGTATCTGGGAGCAGGTATACAATCCGGCTTTTAATTATGGCGAATTCGCCATAATTAAAAGCCAAGCTGGGTTGAACAGTTACAAACTCAGTGTCAAAGAATGGGTTGCCAAGACCAATTCAATTGGATTGGTAGCCAAAGCCGGACGTTACGGCGGGACTTATGCACATAAAGACATCGCTTTTGAATTTGGCATGTGGATTAGTGCCGAATTCAAAATTTATCTCATCAAGGAATTTCAGCGACTCAAAGAACAGGAACGCCAGCAGTTAGGCTGGGATATACGTCGTAATCTGACCAAAATCAATTATCGTATTCATACCGATGCTATAAGAGCAAATCTGATACCACCGGAGCTGACAATACAGCAGATTAATTTCATCTACGCCAGTGAGGCAGACCTTCTAAATATGGCCCTGTTTGGCAAAACTGCCAAGCAATGGCGTGACGAAAATCCGGATAAAAAAGGAAACATCAGGGATGAAGCCAATGTTTCTCAACTTGTCTGCCTGGCAAATCTCGAAACCCTGAACGCCCATTTTATTCAAAATAGTATGCCGCAGCCAGAAAGACTGAACATTTTGAATCAGACAGCTATTCACCAAATGAAACTTTTGCTTGAAGATAGAAGCGTTAAGCAATTGGAAGGAAAAAATAATGAATAAACTGAAAATGCGCTCGCAGACGGAAAGGTAATATTAACAAAGAATAATATCTAAGCACTTTCCCAATGCATCGTCGTTCCAGATAAAAGATGCAAAAGGAACGTTTGTACATTAGAATCTCACTGTGATAGAAGTTCCGCTGAGCGTAGACCCGTGATGACTGCTGTCGGTACAGCCATTCATTTGAATTTTTTTAAAAATTTCCGGAATTCAAATTTTTAATTCGGTTTAGCGGAATGCCTGTTGAATGATCCAATCATTAAATTTGATCGAAAGCACTCTCAAGCAGAAAGAAGATTTATGGCTATTAGCAAAACCGATCAAGGGAGATATTTGTTTGTTGCATTCACTATCCGCAAAAAAATGATTCGGATAATTTCTGCCAGAGATATGACCAAAAGCGAATTTAAGGAGTATGAAAATTATGAAGAAAAAAATTCCGAATTTTAAAAACGAACAAGAAGAAAGAGAATTTTGGTTAACTCATGATTCTTGTGATTATGTTGACTGGTCAGATGCTCAAAGAGTAGTTTTTCCTAATTTAAAACCATCGTTTAAAACAATTTCAATTCGTTTACCAGAGAGCATGATAAATGAAATTAAAGATATGGCAAATAAAAGAGATGTCCCTTATCAATCATTGATAAAGATTTTGTTATCGGAAAAAATTAAAGAAGAAAAACAAGAATGGAAAAAAGCAGCATAACTTAACGCGTACACGCCAAGCAAGAGCAATAAAAAGCTTCTGTATCCCATGTGTTCCAGATGAAAGCAATGAAATGATGTCTAACAAATCGCTGCCCTCACCGTATCCGAAATTTAAAAGCTTATCCGCTGACGCGGGCAGAATGTGAAAAATTTCCTGTCTTGTCATTTAACGTTAAACGTTATATAATGGAATTTATGATAAAGAGTTTTCAATGTAAAGAAACAGAAAAAATATTTAATAGGGAGTTTTCGAAAAAAATTCCTGAAAGTATTCAAACTGTGGCATTTAGAAAATTGAGAATGCTAAACCGTTCTAGTACCATAAATGATTTACGAGTTCCTCCTTCAAATCATCTTGAACAATTTTCCGGAAATCGAAAAGGGCAGTACAGTATTAGAGTAAATGATCAGTACCGAATTTGTTTTCATTGGTCAAATGGTGATGCAATGAATGTTGAGATTGTAGATTATCATAGGTGAATTAGTTTCAGAAAAAGAGGTGTAGAATGAAAAAGAAACGCATTCCTGCAGTGCATCCTGGAGATATTCTTTTGCACGAGTTTCTTCTACCATTGGATTTAAGCCAAAATAGACTTGCCACTGATATTGCAGTTTCGGCTCGACGCATAAATGAAATTGTTCATGGCAATAGGGGAATAACTGCTGATACGGCTTTAAGATTAGCAAGATATTTTAAAATGTCACCTCAGTTTTGGCTTGGACTTCAAATGGATTATGAACTAGATTCAGAAAGAGATAGAATTTCAGAAATAATAGAACGCGATGTAAAGATATTTGATATGCAAAAATGTGCTTAAATTGTTCATGAAAAGCAATATTATATTTCAAAAGATTCTTTGACTGGCCAGAAGGGCTTTATGTGCAAAGGAAGTTAGTGTTCTTTTATTGTCTACTAAATGAAAAAGCTAATACAATCGCTCATGCGATGAGAAAAAGATATCCGCTCCACGCAGGAAAAAAGCAAAAGAGCATTAAAAGCTATTTGAACCGTTTGTTCGACATATTTTGCACTAACGCGGGAAAAACAAATTTGCTCTCAGCGAATGTCTTGACGAGATAGTATCATTCTGATATCATCAAAATATGCCAAAAAAAATTCGTGAGCTGATAAAAGATATTGAGAATCATGGCTTTGTAAATCGCGGAGGAAAAGGGAGTCATCGAAACTTCCTTCATCATTCGGGGATTAAGATTACAATTTCTGGCAATCTTGGCGATGATGCCAAGCAATACCAAGAAAAAGAAGTAAAAAAGGTGATAAAGGAGGCTCAGGAAAATGAAAACAAGAGATAAATATTTGAAAATTGTTGAATGGTCAAAAGCCGATGGTTGCTATATTGGATCGATTCCAGGTTTTCTTGGGCCCTGTTGTCATGGCGACAACGAAGAATTGGTTTATAAGCAGCTTTGTAAAATTCTTGATGAGTGGATTGAAATTCACGAGCAAGATGAATTACCTCTCCCCGAAGAGACTGCTGATAAAACCTATTCCGGCAAATTTATTTTAAGGGTGAATAAGGAGCTTCATAAAATATTGTCGATAAAGGCTTTACAATCAAATTTAAGCTTAAACCAGTTTTGTGAGAATCTACTAAAGAGCTCAATTTTAAAAAAGAAAACAGTGTAAAAATGTGTCGAACATGGCACTTGAGTTTGGAAATGCTTTCAGTTCTGTGAGTCTCAAGTCATCACCAATAAACGGAAAGTAAAACATTGAGGTTGACAATTTCACCTAATCACACTAGACTGACTAGTATATTATGGGAGGTAGCTTATGAATACTACATGGAAACTCCAGGATGCTAAAGCGCAATTTAGTAAGGTGGTTGAAAGTGCTCTCAAAATTGGCCCTCAGTATGTAACCCGGCATGGTCAAAATGCGGTTGTTATCATAGCAGCAGATGAATATGAAGGACTAATTAATCCAAAGGTTCCTTTCAATGAATTTCTCATGAGTTTTCCCAAGATTTCAGATCAAAGCATTTTTGAACGCACCAAAGATTTTCCAAGAGATATTGAACTATGAAATACCTTCTTGATACATGCGCGATTTCGGAGTTTTCAAAACCTTATCCTGACAAGAATGTTTTGGGATGGATGGCAAGTATTCAGCCTGAGAGGCTTTTCTTGTCCTCTATTACAGTCGGGGAAATCCGTAAAGGATTGGCCAAACTTCCGAATTCAAAAAGGAAAGTGAAGATTTACGAATGGATCAATACTCTTCTTGAAGAATACGAATGTAGAATAATTTCAATTGATTTACCCATTGCTGAAAATTGGGGTGAACATCAAGGTCTTTCTGAGATTGAAGGGAAGCCAATTCCGACCATTGATGGCTTGATCGCGGCAGTTGCGAGGGTTCACAATTTGGTTTTAGTAACACGAAACGAGCAGGACTTTGAAAACTGTGGTGTTTCAATTCTAAATCCCTGGAAAATCAAATAAAGCTGAGATTGATAACAAAAGATCATTTAAGCAAGCAGCAAGGCATTAATAGCATAAAAGCAAATGTCACAATATATTGAAAAGAACTCGAACAGGCCTTAAGCTAATCACCGCTGCTGCTCGAGGTTTTTGCGAAAAATGCCGCGAAATTCCACCTAAAGTTACCAGATTCCCTCGCGGTATAACAAGATGTCTGAATTTGCTTATAGAAATTTCGATTTATTCTCAATACACAATTCAATAGTGCTCTCGCTTTTTTTCCTTATTGCTATTCTGCATTTCAAGACTTGTTCATCGCTTCGATAAAGCTTATTTCACCATACTTGAGAATCGGTGATCTGATATAGCAATTTGGAGATTAAAAATTTCCGTGCTCACTTGCAACGAAGTTAGATTTTACTTCGTAAGGTAAGCAAAGGAAAAATTAAGGAGGAACACTATGCGAATCAGTAAAATTGGATATTCCAGATCAATTTCAAGTCTTCTTATTTTATCAATGATGATTTCGTTTATGATTCTGCCGGAAACACCAGCGCAGGCGGGTATGCTTTCAGACTTTTTGAAAGCTACACGACCACTTCTTAAAATTGCCGGATCCGTCGGTGGGGCTGTAGCTGGTGCGACTCTTGCTTCTGCGATTTTTCCGCCGGTCGGAATGATAGCAGGTGGAATTGTAGGTTGGCTTGCTGGCGGAATCATTGCTGATTATGGTACAAAAAACCTTTCCAATGTGGCTACAATTGCCGGAGCTGCTGCCGGAGCAATGGCACTGGGACCTGGAATGGTTGGAATGGCCGGAGGAGCACTTCTGGGAGCATTTCTGGGAAATACTGTGATTAAAATATTTTCATCTGCTGATAAAAAAGTAAGCGGTGGCATTCTTCTGAGTCCAACACCGAATGCTGTAGAGAGCCCTGTTTCAATTGGGAACGTAGCAGCAGAACAACTGGCAGTAAAACCTCTTTATCAGACTCAGGATATAGCTCAGGAAAACAATACGCCTTTGATTCCCCAGGCAGTTACACCTGCTGAGGAAATTAAGAATGCAGATGTCAGATATCGAGAAGCTTATAACAATTATATCCAGGCAAGTCAATCGGGAGATGTTGAAAAAATAAAAATTGCCACTCAGGAATATCGAAAATCTTATCAGATTTATCAAGCTATGATAAGCAATAACGCACAGTAAAACTTCCACCTACCTATGGTTAAGAACTCTGATAATAACGATTTTCTTCCTTTCTCCTAATTAAAACTCTCTTCCCATCAAATGGGCAGAGAGTTTTTTGTTGTGATGTCTGCGAAACAAATTTCTTCGACACCCAATTTCGCCGGAACTCTTTCCAGCTAACACTTTTCCACTTACTGCCTTTTCCCGCGTGAAACAATATACTCATAATAATAACCCGAAAATCGGATAAAGCGCACACTATTTTCTAAGTAATCCAAGAACAGCCTGTCTTTGGTTGATGTACGTATAATTATAATACGCACACTTTAAAAAAAAATACGGTTTTTCAATTATACCCTGCTTTTGGGGTTGTATTTTTTAACTTAAAGTGTACGCTTTATACGATTTTCAGGATAATAACATTCAGCAATTGCATAACTTCCTTTATTTATCGTGATTTGCAACAGTTGATTTAATGAAAATGTGGGTCTTATGAGTTCTTCAACTTTATAAAATCACAAAACAACTGGAGAATCTCTCATAAAATATGCAAAAAGATGTTTTAAAGCATGTTCCAAGCTTAAGCAAGCATGAATTAAAGGGAGTTTACGGGAAATTGTTTACCCAACTTAGTACCGCAAATCTTAAATAATGGGACATATTTGCATGTTAACTTTGGGGTAGGCTGTCATCTCGAACGAATGTGAGAGATCTCCGTAATGCGAGATTTCTCCCTTTGGTCGAAATGACATTGTTTAATGAACCCTTTATTAAGATATGCTGTACTTAGAGGGGTGAAACCGTCTTTTGATGTGGAAGTCATTTATTCACTATAATCTCGTCCGCAGGGAAATATCTCAGAAAACGGCATTTGGATTTCTGAACCTTGATAACACGAGATTCTCACTTCAATAAGCTTCCAAATTTGAACTTTGAAAATTGGTTAAACGATCTTTCGATTTTTCCTTTGGCTTGCCAGGCATTTTTCATTTGAGTAATTGAATTAAGGCAATCGCCTGCCCGATGAGAAAAGCAGTCAGCTCACGATGCTACCAATAATATTACGTTAAAGTGTGTTCTCTCGCGACAAACATTTCAATGAAGAGGTTCTATCGGGGATCTATTTTAAGCGTTATCTGAATGTCCGATCCCCGTATTCCTGAATCGGCAATAGAAGCGAAATCTTCAGCATGCATTGAAAGTTTCAATATTCCTGAAAAGCAGTAGTGTCCCAGTTCTCTACAAAGTAATCGCAGAGAACTGGGACACAGAGTTTTGCGGCCTTTAATATTCGCGTCCAGACATAATTCTATTTCTGATGAATTCGTAGCGCTCTGGGTCTTTCCTTTTTAGTGAAGATCCATCAACAAAGTATAATGCGACACTTTCAGCAATATCTTCAAAACGATTGGAACATCCATAATCTGTTGGCGGAGTAGTTCGGGGGCGATTGTCGTTTATCCAGAACTGGTTTTTCCAGGCCTCCAGAACTTCAGGACGCTGCTCCATTGTATAGTTGTGCGCTATTTCATGCACGCAAACATAGGCGCAGCTTCTCTGGTTGCTAGTTGTGGAAGATAAGATATAGAAAGGGTCACCAGAGAAACCACCCACCGAGCCGCCGGGAACATCAATGCGATCTGCCACGGCAATACCTTTGCATGAAATTAGAAATTCAGTGGGAAGTTTTTCCAGAAGCATTTCAACATTGCGAACCTGTTCTTCATTCCAGGTTCCGGGAGTTATTTTGTAATCCCATAATGTAGCCGCTTTGGGATTAACCAGAACAACACCAAATTTGTTCTTGAGTTCTTGCGCTGACTTCAAAGGCGATACACGCCCGGAACCGCTATAATCCTTGTTGTTTGTAACAGGAGGGATGGGTTTATTCGAAATCACGCTTGTGTTTGTGTTTTTCTCTGAAGTTTTTTTGGTGCTTGTCGTGGAATGCTGATCTTGTTGGTCATTATCAGTATCCGAATCGATTGAAATCTTCTTTCCGTGGTATCTTGCAATCCAGAATTTCAATCTTTTATAATAAAAACTTCTGTGACCACCCTTCATGGGTTCAATATCATTACTGAATTCCTGATTGAAATTGTCCGTATAGGCACCCTTCAGATTTTTTTCAACCCAGCCGTTCCATCGATTAACAATAACAAACTTCGGACCAACCTTACACGCACGGTTCCACTGATCATCGAAATTTTTCCCTTCCACTGAACCATTGCTGTTTGTACGATAGTCCCATTTTCTGCCGTGGGCAAGACCCGTATTGCTCATGTAATCACGTTGCTGCCCGGCAGAAACAGACATTTGTTCTGGCTTGCCATTCCGAACAAAAATTCTCTGCGGAAAAACCTCCATAAAGGACCATCTTTCAGTGTCATCATGACGCAATAATCCCCAGGTTGGCCGTACAGTAAAGTTTTGAGTTACCGCAAAGGAACATTTTCCGGTCGGGAGCAGGAGAGGCTTTCCTTCAACCATGAAGAAGAGCCTTCGATCGTATTTCTGGTATATTTCCTGATAAAGTTTTGTTATTTCCGATTCATTTGCTGTTGTCTGAAAAGCAATTTTGGGATTCGGAAGCTTTCGTTTCGATCGACTAACATAAACTTTAAGCAAGGCAGTCAACATTTTCATTGTTTCATCATCACCAATCATGCTGTGCCTCAAATCTATGATAATAAAATCAACACCTGCATTGAATAATTGCCGGGCATGAACATTTATGACGTTATTGTCGTCAGATCGATATTTGCCTAAAAGCGGCTCTCCCCAATAACGAAAAGCATTATCAGATATCTCTTCAGGAAAAACTGGGACAGAATTTTCGGATTGTATTTTATTAAACCAAATATCATAGAAAATTCCAACGTTTTTTTCTGACTCAGCCAAAACTATACTGGAAAAGACCACAAAAAACAAAGTTAGTATAAGGTATAAGCTGATTCGTTTCATTTTGCTTCCCCCTTTTTAACGCATTCAACCACCATACGTTAAGAAAAGTAAATTCGATGCAATTTTAATTGAAAATGGAAAATTAGTTCGGCTTTTCATCTAATATTAAAGAATTTTAAATTTGTACAAATTTTCATCAGAAAACAGCTGGTTTTTCAGCATTTTTTTCAATAGGTACTTTGAATTCATTCATGAACAGAATCGTCCACGATGGGAAATATTTTTTAAAAGCCATGTTTGAAGTTTTCAAAGCAGCTTTTAAGAGTTCGATTTGCCATTTTTCGATTGGACAAATTATAATTTCCATAAGAATAATCAGGAAATTTCTGCTGTAAATTTTATTTCAATAGTGGTATAATAATTGCTTGCTATTAGAACATAATCGTTGAGAAAAAATGTGGGGGAGAAAAAATTATGAATATCATAAGATCAAAAAAGGCTTTTATTTATTGTATCGTATTATGTTTTACATTATTCACCGGAAGCCAGCTTTTTGCAGGTTGTGGCGGTTGCAGCGGTTGTGGTGGATGCACGAATAATGGAACTCAATACCAGCAGGGCGCTGATGCAGGACCGGTTCTTGCACTTCTTGCCATGGTAAAAAGCGATCTGCAAATGTGCGGTGCTTCAATTGGTGGATATTTTAACAATATACTTGCAATGGGACATCTCAACAACGCAATGTCAGCACTTTCAAGAACTTCAGTTCCAGCGGAATACATTCCTCTCCTGAGAGAAATCAACTCAAGAATAGCAAAAATTAAGTTTCATCTTGTAATGTTTGACCGCTATAACTCAAGCATGATGATAAATGCAACAGCTACTTTCATCCAGAGCATGATAGTAAATCTTTCCGGCGGACAGAATGGCAACAATGGCAATAATGGGAACAATGGAAACAATGGAAACGGCAATGGCAGTGGCTTCTATTACTACAACAACGGAAATGGTACCATTTCGATCCCGGTTTATGTTCCACCGATAGTTGTAATGCCTTACATTCCGTCGATCAGCTGGGGCAATGGAACAAACATTCCAAGTTCAAATCTTCCTTCTAATCTTATTCCGGTAAACTGATTCTGATTCAAATTGCATTATTAACATAGATAAATCCAGAGGCGGAATATTCCATCTCTGGATTTTTTTATTTCTGAAAGCAAAATTAACATTCAAATATTCCCGAACACGTAAAAACTGCAATTGCTTTTTGCATTTATATAAATTCTTTCTCAGATTAAGCCTATTTTGGCGCTGACACATGGGAATACTTGAAAACCACTTCATGACGTTCGGCGGAATTGCAATGTACACAACTTCTTTAAGAAATTTAAATTCTTGTAATCATTCAGAAGAGGTGATTTTTTCGTTTTGGGAAATTCCGGATTTTTAAAAATTCTGATATAATAAAATTAAAATCTTTTAACTTCAGTATTTAAGGGCAAGGAAATTGAATTAAATTTTTATAAGGACATGCTTGTACCTGGAGCTGAATTACTAAGGCTTTACGAAGTATCATAGGAAAGGTGCGAAAAATGAAGAGAAAATTGTTGCCTTCTGTTCTAATTATGCTCTTTGTACTTGCTTCATCAGGAAATCTGCTGGCCAGAGCGCCTGTGACAAATGTTACTGATCCAAAAGAGGTCGCTGACAAAGATCTTCTTGTCGGAAGTACCGTTTCCATGGGTAGCGAATTCCCTGTGACGGTAAATGGCGAGACTTTTGTTTTTGGAATTCCCGCGAAAGTGGTTACTAACGAAATGGGTTTTCTCCTTACAGGTAATGGCCAGAAGGTATCGGTGGCAAAACCATGCGACCCCAACGGACTGTTTGCCAGGAAAATCATTCCATATCTTTTGGCAAGCAAGCCCATGCAGGACTCCTTGAAGATGAGGAAAATGGGGCGTCAGACAAAATATCAGGTTTTCAAGGAAGTGATGGCCAAGAACACAAATTTGTCGGCTGAAAAGAAAGACGCGATTCTTCGCTTCCTCGCACTCTCGGTCAAGTCGCCTTTGGTAGTCCTTGATAGAGCGCCCTCTCCGGAATTTATTCGCGCTCCCGGAGCAGGTCCATGCATGATGCCGGTTGGTATAATTGTAATGGATGCTCAGGATAAACCTTTAACACTTGAAACAAGTGTTTTGTGTGTTACCGATCTTGGAAAAGAAGGACAAAAACCAATATTTTCGATTTCAGATGCGGTCGACAACGATACACTTGATCTGGTCCTCTGTCACGAAAACGCTCATGCTGTCATGTTTGACATGTATGGTGCCTCTTATTTCAAGATCAAGCGAATTTCCAATAATGGTCACGATACGCCCTATATAACCGATCAGGCGATGGCTTTCATCGAAGGTTGGGCTGAAGCTTTTGAAGCAGTCTACGGACCAACAACCATTCAATTTGCTGAAAAAGACCGAAAAAAATACAATATTTCCCAATTCCTCTATGACCGGCAAGACCCTATCAGAAGAGAAAATTATATCTGGGCGTCGGTTAAAGGAAAGAAAACCGGGATCCTGAAAAATCCTCTTCAGATGATGAGCACAGAAGGCGTTATTGCTGGACAGCTTTACGATATTCTTACCAGCAGAGCTATTTCCGCACCTCTTGAAAAGTGTTTGAATGTAATGTTCTTAACCCAGCCTCATTCTTACCAGGCTTTCATCCGTAGTTTTTTGAAAATGTTCCCGGAAGACCGAAAGGTTATTACCCGAATTGTACTTGAAGGAACTAAATACGCTACCGTAAATTCCGATGCTCCAAAACTATACCATGCCTATTATCAGGCGAAAGCCGGTTTGGTAACCAAAAAGGTCCAGAAGGCTGATTTTGAAAAAGCCAAAGCGAATTATAATGTTTTCAAGGAAAACCTGTTCAAGCAGTTTTCACAGACAGGCGATCTGTTTGCAAATGTACCACCAGATGTCTGGTTTACCGGTGTATGGATCTCTGATAAGCCCAAAGAAGAGAGCGAACTGACCAAAATTGAGATTGCCAGAAAAGAAGCTCGCAAACAGCTTGGAATTCCTGAAGGACAAAATGATCCCAATCGCTGGGATTTCAATCTGAATCTCAATACCATCAGCAAGCGTCTTCTTATGTTCATAGGCCTTACTGATGCTGACGCTCAGAAGGTAATCACCGAAAGAGTTAATCGTGGCGGATTCAAGGGTGACGCCTCCGCAATACTTAGCGAAATTCTTACTCCTGCAGTTTTCACCCCATGGATGAATAAAATGCAGATTAAGAGCCTCAGCAATGAAGAAAAAGCTGGTGAAAATACTTTGAGACAAGTAAAAACACTGTTCCCAGAGGACATGGAAAGACTTTGCCCCTCCGGAAACTAATGAAGGTTTAATAAACTGATAGATAAATCCAGATGCGGAATATTCCATCTCTGGATTTTTTATTTTTCTGAAAGCAAAATTCACATTCAAATATGCCTGGATACATAAAAACTGCAATTATTTTTTTCATCCTGACAGCGATGACTTTTTGCATTCATATCAATTCTTTCTCAGATGAAGCATATTTTGGCGGTGACACATGGGAATACCATTCAATGGCAGTGAATTTTGCTCTTGGAAACCACTTCATGACATTCGGCGAAATTTACCCGATTGAAAAATATAAATTTTCAAAACCTCAAGATCCTTACTTCAGTGAGAATTTTCATAAACTCGGTCAGAAAGGCGGAATCAGAAATTTTTTCCGCGTTCCTGGTTATCCGATTTTTCTTGGAATATTGTACAAGATTGTTGGGATCAGTCCATTTTATGCCAAACTGGCAAATCTTTTATTTCTTGTCATCTCTGCTTCTCTGCTTCAGCTTATTGGCTGGCTTTACTTGGGAAAACCCGGTTTTATGGCTGGAATTATTTCATCGTTTCTCTTCGTTCTGCTTTATCAGCACACCGCAGGCGAAATTTTAACAGAGCCAATCACTGTTTTTCTGGCATCAGCAATTGTACTTTCATCTTTCCTTTTTAGAAGGCATCCCACAATCTTAAATGCAATATCAAGCGGATCTATTCTAAGCATTGCCATATTTACAAAAGGGGTATTTATCTTTTTTCCACTTTTTTTTCTGCCTGTAATTATCTGGCGCTCCCTCACCCCAGCCCTCTCCTACGGCGATGCCGGGAAGAAAGAACAGGGAAAAATAGACCCTCCGGAAAGGCACGGAATTCTCGATAAAAATAGACACTGTAGCAGCGTTGCTGAAGAAAAGATCTATCTCACGCAGAGACACACAGGCACAGAGAAAAAAAAGAGAGAAAATCGTGTTTTTTTATATCTGCTCAGCAACATTGCTACAGTCTCTAAAAATATGATAGTTTCGCTCCTTGTATGGTTTTGTTGCATCTCTATCCCACTTGTACTGTATTCATTTTACGTTTCAAATCACTTTGGAAGATTCGTCTTTCTCTCGACTCAATCTGAAAATATGCTTCTCGACGGAAATAATGAGTTAACTCTTGAAAATGGCGACTGGCACCCTGAATGGCGGCAATATCCAGATTGCTTTTACAATCAGAAAAATCTTGAAGGCGGAGCATTAAAAAAAGTTTTTGAATTTTACAGGAATAATCCCGGATATCTTGTTCCTGCAATGCTGAATAAACTGAAATCCGGCTTTGATTCATTTTATTTTCTGAAACTTGCAATGATACTATTTTCGTTCAAACTCATGCTTTTTCAATTAAAAATTAATATAGTAAACTCAGGCTTATTCCAAAAGCTCTTTATTTACATAATTCTTATGGTAACGGCAGCTTCTTCAATCATTTACAATATCCCAGGATTTGAAATCATTCTTATCTGTACAACTGTGATTTTATTTACTCATGTTTTGACAAACCGCAATCGTAACATATCTAAACAAAATGTACTTGAAGTTGAAGCTGAAGCTGAAGTAAATGTTGAAAACATAAACGATCATGAAAAGACTTCTGATAATAGCCTGCCATCAGAACTTATATGCATTTTTCTGAACATAATTCTGATTAATCTGATTACTTTCGGACACACCAGAATAAATTCGGTATTCGATCATTTTTTCATTTTGTACGCATTCATGCAGATTTACTATTTTGCAATTTCTCCGAAATCAGTAAACTGAAATGTACTATCCAAAATCATTGACTCAGAAGAAATAATTCTGTATTCTTATTTCCATATTAAAATGATGTAACTTCTCAATAATCAGTGCTTAAGGGGTCCCTATCCTTTGGTGAATCTCTCAAATTATTGTGCAGGTACAAAATGATAGCAGATCAAGGAGAATTGTGATGAAACTTGTTTTACTTGCGCTTTTTTCGTTATTTCTTTTTTCTTCAGAAACTTCGTGTCCGGCGGCAGATTTCATTAACTCTGAAGTAAAAAAGAACACTGTTACAGAGCTTGAAAAGAAGTTCGGCTCAGGAAATCTTGAGAAAATAAAACTTGGAGTTGAGCAGGCAGCCTTTTTCTGGAATTCAACTGATGGCTCAGAGAAAGATTTTACCGAATTCTGTCTCGAACATTTTATTCCGGATACTCCGACCAGACAGACTCTGTTCAAACGCTTTGAAAAGAATTTCGAAGCTGTAATGGGAAATTTCCTGAAAGTTTCACGAACTCTGCGTGAACCATTTGATCTTGAAATCGGCGATAAAATGCCAATAGATGAACTGTTTGCAAAGTTTTCCCCGTTTGATCATTTTGTTGACGACCTGTTCAATTTAAAGATCGCATTTTCAATCCTTTTGAATTTTCCACAATCTGATCTCAACGACAAACTGACAAATGGCTCAAAATGGGACAGAAACCGCTGGGCTGAGGCAAAATTAACAGACATTTTCCCAGCCCGGGTTACTGCTGATCTTATGCAGAAAGTGAACGATGCTGCTGTAAAATCTGATGATTATATCAACGATTACAATCTTTTTGTTGGACATCTTTTATCTGGAGAGAATAAAACTCTGTTTCCCGAAGACCTGAAGCTGATTTCCCATTGGGGTCTGCGTGATGAAATAAAAGCACAGTACAAAAATCCTGATTCACTGACTAAACAGCAACTCATTTTCAGTGCAATGCTCCGAATTATTGATGGTTCAATTCCGAAAAATGTAATAAATAAAAATGACTATTTCTGGAATCCGGACACAAATTTCCTTTATGAGAAAAAAAATGAGAAGTATGAAGAAATTAAATTCTCTCCGGAAAATTTAACCAGATATGAACATTATTTAAAATCGTTTCAGGTACAAAAGGCTCTTGATGAGTTGTATCCAAGAGCAAAAACCTTTATCCAACGCAAGTTCAATCTTGAAAGACAGATTTCTGAAGAGGAAGTTGAAAGACTTCTTGTTTCAATTCTCAGTTCTGAACACGCTAAAAAAGTTGGAGCGCTCATCGAAAAGAGACTCGGCAGAAAACTTCAACCATTCGACATCTGGTACAACGGATTCAAGCCCGCTCAACCAGTTCAGGAAGCTGAACTCGATAAAATTGTAAAAAACAAATATCCATCACCGGATGCATTTCAGAAAGATATTCCAAATCTGCTTGAAAAACTCGGATTCGAAAAGGATCTCGCGAACTTTATAGCAGAAAGGGTTGTTGTTGACCCTGCACGTGGCGCTGGACATGCAATGGGAGCGCTTATGCGTGACGACAAATCGCATCTTCGCACAAAAGTTGGTTCAGAAGGCATGAATTACAAGGGTTTCAATGTTGCCATGCACGAACTAGGACACAATTCTGAGCAGGTGATTTCACTCTACAAAATCGACAATTATTTTCTGAACGGTGTTCCAAACACTGCCTTCACTGAATGTTTTGCGTTTGTTTTTCAGGCGCGTGACATGGAAATGCTCGGATATAAATCTTATGATCCAAACTTTGAACATCTTACCGCCCTTGATGACTTCTGGTCTACTTATGAAATCGACGGAGTCTCACTGGTTGACATGAAAGTCTGGCGCTGGATGTATGAAAACCCGAATGCATCTCCGGCGGATCTGAAAGAGGCTGTTCAGAGAATTGCAAAAGAAGTCTGGAACCAATATTTTGCTCCGGTATTTCAAGTTAAGGATATTCCAATACTTGCCATCTACTCACATGCCATTACAAACCCTCTGTATCTGGCTGATTACCCAATTGGACACATCGTATGTTTTCAGATCAATTCATTTCTCAAGGGGAAAAAACTTGGTCAGGAGATGGAAAAAATGTGTTCGCTCGGCTGCATTACCCCGAAATTGTGGATGGAAAAAGCTATGAATTGCGAACTTTCCACAGAACCGCTTCTGAAAGCAGTGAAAGAAGCTCTCGAAAAAATCAGGCAATAATTCCAGGAATTCTTAAAAATCTGCGAAAAACCCTTTTCGTTTCAAGAATTTTATGTTAGATTTTCTTCATTCGGAAATTTAAGTGCGGAGTTTTACCATTTTACTTCAATTATCCGAAAAAATAACACAAGGCAAAAGGAGTTAATCATGGGTCTTAATCTGACTCAAAAGATAATCAAAAGTCATCTCTTATCCGGCGAAATGAAAACTCAGAATCAGATCAGTATCCGGATCGCTCAAACTCTTACTCAGGACGCAACAGGAACAATGGCATATCTTCAGTTTGAAGCGCTTGGCGTTCCAAGAGTAAAAACAGAACTTTCAGTCAGTTATGTTGATCATAACACTCTTCAGGAAGACTTCAAAAATCCTGACGATCATGAATTCCTGAGAACAATCGCAGCCAAACACGGTATCGTCTTTTCAAGACCGGGAAATGGAATCTGTCATCAGGTTCATCTTGAACGTTTCGGAAAACCAGGCAAAACCCTTCTCGGTTCAGATTCACACACTCCAACCGGCGGTGGAATTGGAATGCTGGCAATTGGAGCTGGCGGACTTGACGTTGCAATGGCAATGGCGGGTTCTCCTTATACGCTGAAAATGCCCGGAGTAGTAAAAGTGGTTCTGACTGGCGAACTTCCACCCTGGGTCGCTGCTAAGGACATCATACTCGAAGTTCTTCGCCGTGACACAGTAAAAGGCGGAGTAGGTTTCGTATACGAATATTCCGGACCGGCACTTAAAAACCTTACTGTACCGGAAAGAGCAACCATAACAAACATGGGCGCAGAACTTGGCGCAACTTCTTCAGTATTCCCCAGCGATGACGTAACATTGAATTTCCTCAAAGCACAGGGAAGAGAAAAAGACTGGATTCGCCTTGAGCCCGATACCGACGCAGTTTATGAACGGGAACTTTATATCGACCTCAGCAAACTTGAACCAATGGCAGCTTGTCCACACATGCCAGATCAGGTAAAAACAATCAGAGAACTCGAAGGACTTGAAGTTCAGCAGGTAGCCATCGGATCTTGTACAAATTCAAGCTTTGTTGATATCGCCAGAGTGGCTTGCATTCTTGACGGGAAACAGGTCAGCCCGAATCTTTCACTCGGAATTTCTCCAGGATCCCGACAGGTTCTGATGAATATCGCTGAGAAAGGTTACTATCAGAAGCTGGTCAAAGCTGGTGCAAGAATTCTGGAATGCACTTGCGGACCATGCATTGGACAGGGTTTTGCACCACCAACTGCCGGAGTATCTGTAAGAACTTTCAACAGAAATTTCGAAAAACGTTCAGGAACCCCTGATGCAAAGCTTTATCTGGTAAGCCCTGAAGTAGCAGCAGTAGCTGCAATCGCAGGTAAATTCACTGATCCGCGCAAATTTGGAGAATATCCAAAAGTTCAGATGCCCGAAAAGTTCAGCATTGATGATTCAATGATTATTTATCCCAATGCTGATGGTTCAAAAGTAGAAATCAAAAGAGGACCGAACATTGCTCCACTGCCTCTCGGAACTCCGATGCCATCAGAATTGAAGGGCGAAACCCTCATCGTTACTGGCGACAACATTACAACTGATCACATTATGCCAGCCGGAAAGTATCTGCCGCTTCGCTCAAATGTTCCAGAATATGCGAAACATGTGTTCGAAGGCGTTGACAAAGAATTTCCAGCAAGAGCAAAGAAAGTAGGCGGCGGTTTCATTATCGGCGGCGAAAATTATGGTCAGGGAAGCTCACGTGAGCACGCTGCACTCTGCCCGATGTATCTTGGTGTCAAAGCAGTAATCGTTAAGAGTTTTGCCAGAATTCATCTTGCAAATCTTGTAAATTTCGGAATACTTCCGCTTACTTTCAAGAACCCTGATGATTATTCGAAGATTTCACTCGGCGATCAACTTTCAATAGATGTATCAAATTTGAAGGGAAATGTCACAGTAAAAAATATTACAAAAAACCAGGGATACGAAGTTTCTCATCCGCTGAGCGACCGCGACATCGAAATCATTAAAGCCGGTGGTCAGCTTTCTTACGAAAAGATGAAATCCTGCGCCTGATTGTCCCAGGAATAAAACAAAAGTAAAATCATTTTAAAAGCCCTCTTCATTGAAAAGAGGGCTTTTTCGCTTATATCTTACAAGTATACTGTCCTTAATAGCCAGAGAAAAAAATCGTATCTACCCAACAATCAGTAAAGTTTGCCTTCTCCCCGGACATGCTTTCATTAATATTATGTCATTTCGACCGAAGGGAGAAATCTCGCATTTAAGGGGATCTCTCACATTCGTTCGAGATGACAGCCCACCCAAAAGTTAACGCGCAAATTTGCTCCCTTATTTAAGATTTTGCTGTATTTAGTTTCTCCTGCGACCGGGACCGCGATTTTCTCTGTTGGCACCGGGACCTTTTCTGTTTTCCCGGAGCGAATTCACTGTCGGATCAGAACTGCTGCTGGAAGAAGAGCTATCTACTGTGGAATCAGAAGATGCTTCATCTGAAACACCATTCTTTTTTCCACGTTTTCCTTTTCCCATCTTACCAGGGCGTCCAGCTTTACGCTCTTCATCAGAAATTTGCCCATCGCCATCTGTATCAAGTTTTTTCAACATTTCCTGATGTTTCGGTGAAGCTTCAAAATCGGCCTTTGCTGCGGCGTGTTCTTCCTCAGACAATTTTCCATCGCCGTCTGCATCGTATTTTTCGAGCATTTCCTTATTCATACCAGGTCCTCGATCTCCTCCGGGGCCACCACGCTGTGAGCGTGCAGCTTCACGTTCTTCGTCGGAAAGTGCTCCATCGCCGTCTGTGTCAAATTTCTTTAGCATTTCCTGAAATTTCGGTGAAGATTCAAAATCGGCTTTTGCTGCGGCGTGTTCTTCCTCAGATAATTTTCCGTCGCCATCTGCATCGTATTTTTCAAGCATTTCCTTATTCATACCAGGTCCTCGATCTCCTCCGGGGCCACCACGCTGTGAGCGTGCAGCTTCACGTTCTTCGTCGGAAAGTGCTCCATCGCCGTCTGTGTCAAATTTCTTTAGCATTTCCTGAAATTTCGGTGAAGATTCAAAATCGGCCTTTGCTGCGGCGTGTTCTTCCTCAGATAATTTTCCGTCGCCGTCTGCATCGTATTTTTCAAGCATTTCCTTATTCATGCCCGGTCCACGATCTCCACCAGATCCACCACGCTGCGGACGAGCAGCTTCACGCTCTTTATCAGAAAGTTGTCCATCACCATCCGTATCGAATTTCTTCAACATCATCAGATGTTGTGGTGATTTTTCAAAATCCGCTTTTGCAACAGCATGTTCTTGTTCAGATAATTTACCATCTTTGTCAGCATCATACTTTTCGAGCATTTCCTGCCTGTTATGACCCTTTCCAGATGGTTCCTGAGCTTTTGCCTCAGAACACAACGCGACAAAAAGAACAGCAATCACTGCCAATTTTCCAAAATTACGCATTTTCTTCCTCCATTAATTATTTGCATAAATAATACACTTTAAAAGAACCTGAGACAATTTTCTGAACTGAAGTTTTGTTCCCAAAATTGATCTTCCTCCTTGCATATTTTTATATTAAACTATTTAAGGTTAAGCTGCCATATCAACTGGCTGAATAATTGTTAAGAAAGCTTAAGCATCGAATTGATTTTTTTCAATTCTTCACAAAAATTTACATTACTTTCATGTGATAATCGTTTATTATCAACAATCTGAAGAATTATTCATTTGAATGATTTTATTCAAAATATCTGAGGTGTAATAGTGGAAAATAAACAGAAACTTCTGATTATTGATGATGACACAGAATTATGCGATTTGCTGCGTGAGTATCTTACAGGAGAGGGCTACAATATAAAATCCTGTTTCAGAGGCGACGAAGGCCTCTCTACTGCGCTATCAGAGCACTTCGATCTGCTAATTCTTGATGTTATGCTTCCTGTAATTGATGGTTTTGAAATTCTCAAACAGATCAGAAGTAAAACGTCAATGGCAGTTATAATGCTTACTGCAAGAGGCGAAGAAATTGACCGGATAATAGGGCTGGAACTTGGAGCTGATGATTATCTTGCTAAACCTTTCAATCCGAGGGAATTGCTTGCAAGAATCAAGGCAATTTTCAGAAGATTATCACCAGAACGGTTGAAGAATGGGAATTCCAACCGAAAAATTCTGATTGGTGATCTTGAAGTGAATGTTGCAACAAGAAGCCTCATAAGAAACGGTGAAGAATTGCACCTCACCGAGGTAGAGTTTCACATCCTTGAAATACTTCTTACTTCAGTTGGGAAAGTCATTAACAGACAGGACTTAGCTCTTCAGGCACTGGGACACAAATTAGCATTTGACGACAGAAGTCTTGACGTTCACATCAGCAATGTTAGAAAAAAACTGGGCAACAAAATTGAAAATGGCACAACTGAAAGAATAAGAACGATCAGGGGCGTCGGTTACATGTATGTCGACTCCGAAGCTTGAGAGCAATAGATTGTTCGGCTCCAAGCTTTTCGGGAAAATATTTCTCTGGTTCTGGTTTACGGTTATTCTCACAGGAATTTCAGTAAACCTCGTCACGTATTTTTTTCAGATAAGCCCGTTCAACAAACATTTTAAGGAAATGGAGTGTGAATTTTTAAAAGCTCAGGCTCATCTGATAGTCTCCTCAATCGAACAATCCGATAAAAAAGAATTACTGATTCTGGAAAAAGCCTTCGGACACCGTCTGCCCTGGATCTTTTCTGAACAAGCTGAAATTCTTTTTAAACCAGGCAGAAGTATGAATAACTTTGATTTTTTATCAAAGATTGAATCTGAAAAATTTTCAGAAAAAATTAAGGAAGCAGTCAAAAAAATTGTCTCATCAGGCTCTGCATGCATCATTGAACCATCTATAGCGATTACAGACGAAAAATCCGATGATTTTACTCTATTGCATTATAAATCAGAATCTGGCAAAAATTACTTTCTGATTCAACCCCACCCGGGTTCAAAATTCTTTGAGAAAATTATTTTCATATTCCTTAAACCACAGGTTCTTATAACATTTCTCGTTATTTCTACGATTTTATGTTTCATCCTAGCCAGACATCTTTCAAGTCCTGCCATTGAGCTCAAACGATTTACACATCAGTTTTCCATGGGGGAACTTCAAACACGTCTTTCAGATTCATTATTAAAAAGATATGATGAGTTTGGAGAACTTGCAAATAATTTTAATGAAATGGCAGAGCGCATCAGCTCAATGATTGAAAGGCAAAAACGCCTTTTAAGAGACATTTCCCACGAACTTCGCTCTCCACTTGCCAGAATGCAGGTCGCTCTGGAACTTGCCAGAAAAACAGCAAAAACCGAACCTTTACCTCACCTTGCACGAATCAACATTGAAGCTGACCGCATTGAAGCAATGATACAGGAACTTCTTACCCTCTTCCGGCTTGAAGAATGTCTTTATGAAGATAATAAATCAAACTTTGATATTGTACAAGTAGTAAATCACATTGTTTCTGACGCCAGGTTTGAAGATATTAATAACCCCGACCGAATTTTGTGGAATCCAGCTGAAACAACTTTATATGTCCCGGGTAGCGAAAAAATGATTGGACGCGCAATAGAAAACATCATCAGAAACGCAGTTAAATTTTCTTCAAATAGCGGAAAGATTGAGATTACAATGTTTGTGGCAAATTCAGTATCAGACGATGCAACCCAGGTTTCAACAAAAAGACCGGCATCAGAATCTGTAAATCTCTCATCAAATGAAACGAGAGAAAAAGTTGTAGTTTTGGAAGTCTCAGACAGAGGTCCCGGAATTCCTGATGAAAAAATTAATGACGTGTTCACACCATTTTTCAGATGCGATGAAGACAGGTCAAGAAGCACTGGTGGAACAGGCCTGGGACTTGCAATCTCCAAACGTGCAATTGAACGGGACAATGGCAGAATTAGGCTCAGAAACCGCGAAAATGGTGGGCTCACAGTCGAAATCATTCTGCCTGTAGCACATTCCTGATTTACTTAAAGTTGATTCCATTTACAATTCTTTACTTTTTATGGCTTGATATTGTAAATTTGCATGTCGTACCATCAATGTTGTTTTTTATAATATGATCCGGAGAAATTAATGACTGCACGAAAAACAGTTTTACTGATTTTACTGATATCATTCTGCAGGGTATGTTTTTCTGCAGAGCCTTCCAGGCTTAGAAAACTTTCTCTGGAAGAACTTCTGGAACTTGAAGTTGTGCCAGTGTTATCAAGTGTTTCGAGACGTTCAGAAAAAGTAACTCAGATTCCAGCATCAGTATATGTTATTACCGGTGAAGACATACGCAGAAGTGGAGCATCATGTATTCCGGAAGCTCTGCGTCTGGCTCCGGGTCTGAATGTTTCGAGGATTGACGGCAGCAAATGGGCAATATCAGTAAGAGGAAGCAATACACGTTTTTTCGGCAACCTTCTGGTAATGATTGATGGAAGAAGTGTCTATTCGCCTTTATTTTCCGGAGTCTACTGGGATGTTCAGGACACCCCTGTGGCAGATATCGAACGCATTGAAGTAGTCCGCGGGCCAGGTGGTACAACATGGGGCGCAAATGCAGTAAACGGAGTAATAAACATTGTAACAAAATCCTCCCATTCGACAAGAGGCGGGTTAGTTTCAGCAGGCGCCGGAACCGCCAACGGTTCAGATTTTCTTTATCGATATGGTTCAGATCTCGACGGAAAAGGTTCTTTCCGCTTTTTTATAAAAGATTTTCAGAGAAATACTTTTCGATCACATGGAACAAACGAAAGAATAGACGATTATAATCAGAGCCGCTTCGGAATTCGCTTTGACCTGGATCCCTCGGAAAGCAGAAAAATCACTCTCGACGCAAATGTATATTCCGGATTAAGCCACGAAATGACCGAAGATCCACCAAAGCCCGGTTCCATGGATATGCCGAAATACAATTCTTCCAGAATAGGAGTTTCAGGCGGCAACCTGAGGTTTCTTATCCAGAAAATCCAGAAACCCGGAAAAGAACTTAAACTTCAGTTTTATTTTGACCGGACACAACGCTCTGAATCAAAATACGATGAAACAATCGATACCTTCGATCTTGACATGCAACAACAGATTTCTTCATGGAAAAGACAGGAACTCACCTGGGGATTAGCCTACAGATCTATCAAATACAATATTTCGTCTCATCACATCAAGTCAGCTCCAAAGGATTCAATCAACATACCAAGTTTTTTCATACAGGACCAGATATCACTTAAGCCTGATAAACTGTTTCTGACTCTTGGCGGCAAAGTGTACGATCACCCTTATGTTGGTACAGAATTGCAGCCAAGTGCAAGACTTTTATGGAAGCCTTTCAGAAAGCATGTTTTCTGGACTTCCTGGACAGAAGCAAGACGCGTTCCATCTATTTTTGAAAGGGAAGGCGGTCTTGCAGGTGAAGGCAGAAATTCAAAGGAAAACTCAACAATTACCGGAGAAAACGTAGGAAACGATTCTCTTCAATCGGAAGTGATGAAAGCAAAAGAGCTCGGATACCGATTTCTTCCGGACTCAAAACTCTCTCTGGATCTTTCATTATTCCGTCAGGATTACTTCGGAGTTCTTAGAAATGTTGAAAAATCGCAGGAAAACAATATTTCAACCAATCCAACGCAGTTGATAGTAACAACCAACATGGGAAACCTGTCTGTTGAAGGTGCTGAGCTGTCGGTCGAATGGAAAGCATTTAAATCTTTCCGCATCTCAGCCGGACAAAGCATAAATTGGCAGGTTGACACTTCCAGTATTTTTTCTGACACTATTTCCCCCTCACAATGGTTTCTCAGAACCTACTGGGACATGAAAAATAACATGGAGCTGGACTTTTCCTTCCAGCACAGCAATCAGAGCGACTCGAACAGTGACATGAACAATCTTCTTCTTCCGGCAATAGATTCGCTGAACGCCCATTTTGGATGGCATCCAAACAAGTATTTTGAATTAAGTGCGGGGGGCCAACACCTTTTGAAGCCATGGCACACAGAGTTTTCAATGCAAAGACAGTATCTTTCAAGTGATATTCCAAGAAACTATTACATTAAAGCAACATGGTTCTTTTAAATATGAAAACAATACATAAACTTTTAGACTATTTAATCGTTATTTTTATTCTGTTTTCATTATTCCATGTTCCGCTTGTTTTTGCCGCGAAACCGCCTGCAGAATACGAAGTTAAAGTTGCATTTCTTCTAAAATTTCCAGTATTCATAGAGTGGCCCGATTCAGCCCAAATTGTTGGAAGCAGCCCTCTCGCAATAGGAATTGTTGGTGCTGACCCGTTCGGCGCACTTCTTCCTGCTGATGTTTCGCCTGAGGAACCTGACTTTTTGTCTTTCAAAGTTACAAGGATCACGGACAAAGAAGAAGATCTTTCAAAATTTCAGATCATCTATATCGGCGGCTCAGATAGCAATTTTGCAGCTTCCGTCATTGAAAAGATTCAAAACAAGCCGGTTTTAACCGTTGGCGAAGGGAAACAGTTTCTTTCAGCCGGTGGAATAATTTCATTTTCACTTGAAAATAATCGAGTCAGATTTCAGATAAATCTCAAAAATGCAAAAAAGTCAAATCTGAAAATAAGTTCACAACTGCTTAATCTGGCAAACTTCACAATTAAATGAACGATTCAGATAAAGTCTTAAACATAAGTTCAGAGAATAATATTCGAAATATTCTTCTGAATATGAACCGCTTTTCAATTACTTTTGCATTCATAATTGCAACTTTGGTTTTTCTTACACGTGAAGTTGTTATCATAAGAGGAATGATAAACAATGATCTTAAGACTCAGGCGGGAGTAATAGGAAAAAACAGTGCTGCTGCAGTAATTTTTGGAGATGTCACGGCTGCAGAAACGATACTCGGTTCACTCAGAAATGTGCCACATGTAATTACAGGAAGAATTTGCGGAATCAAGGGTGAACTTTTCGCAGAATTCAAATCAGATCAATATGCCTGCGAAATACTTGCAAATCATCAAGCGAAAGTAGTTCCTGGTGTAAAAATAACACTTCAGAGCATTTGTGTAACAGAACCTGTCACATGGAAAAAAGAAACTATTGGTTTTGTACAAATATATTATGACACATCTCCCATGGTTTACCGTCTGGTTCAGACAGCAATAATACTTATTTTCCTCGGAATGCTTGTTATTTTTTCAGCGTCATATCTTTTTTCGAGACAACTGACCTCTCTTTCTGACCCGATCCTGAAACTTGTCGAAACAATGCGGGCAATTACAAGCGACAAGGATTACTCCAGACGGGCTCCCATAGCAGGCCCGATTGAAGTGGCCACTCTTGCTGAAAAATTTAACGACCTTCTTCAGACCACTGAAGAATGGAACAAGGAAATCGTTTCCCATAGAGAAAATCTTGAAAAACTTGTTGAAATGAGAACTTCCCAATGGCAGACTGCGGTTAAAAATCTTGAGGCAGAGCTCGAAGAACGCCGTCGAACAGAGCTTCAGCTGAGAAAAAAGACCGAAGAACTTGCCGCAGTCTCAGAAAACCTTGCACAGGCACTCAAATTTGAAAAGCGCTTCCTGGCAAATGTAAGCCATGAAATTCGAACTCCACTGAATGCAATAATCGGATTTTCAAATTTCGTTCTCCAGACTTCCCTTTCAAAAAAGCAACATGATTACATAAGCAAGATTCAGATTGCCGGAAACTCTCTGCTGGAGATTATTAACGACATCCTTGATTCGTCCAAAATTGAAGCTGGAAAGCTTCAGATGGACAATCTTTCATATAATCTTGATGAATTAATCGGCAACACAGTTGATATTGTAACAGACAAGGTTCATGATAAAGGTCTTGAATTGTTTCTGAATATTTCCCCGGATATTCCATGCAATCTTATTGGCGACCCGTTGAGAGTCAGACAGATTTTGACAAACCTTCTTGGAAATGCCGTCAAATTCACGGAAAAGGGAGAACTTGAATTATCAATTGAGCTGGCAGAAACGGTTCAGGAACGAGTGAAACTCTCTTTTTCAGTCAGAGACACTGGAATCGGCATGACTCCTGATCAGATGAATAATCTTTTCATGCCGTTTATTCAGGCAGATGGCTCAACTACGCGGAAATTTGGTGGAACAGGGCTAGGTCTCAGCATTTCTAAACGCCTCGTTGAAATGATGGATGGTGAAATAACAGCAGAAAGTGAAATCGGCAAAGGAACTAAATTCAAATTCCACATCTGGCAGAAGATAAATGAAAAACAATTAGAATCTGGAAATAAAATCCCTGAATCGCTCAATAATCTGCATATTCTTCTGGTTTATGAAAATTCATCTTTTGCAAACAACTTCATCAGAATGATTCAGAAGTTTTCATTCAAACTTACTTCAGTCTCAGATGTTAAAGATGGTGAAAAAGAAATTTCGACAAACAGAAACAATCCATTTCAACTTGTCTTTCTGGAAAACAGGAATCTTTCACAGGAAAGTATTTCATTTATCATGAAAATGAGGCAAATTTCTGATGTATCTATAAAACGACCGCTGATAATACCTGTACTTTCCTTTATCAATCATGACGACAACATAAAGCTTCTTGAAGCGGGCATTGATTTTGTTCTGAAAAAACCAGTAACTGCTTCAATGTTATTTAATTCCATTGTACAAACACTTCTTCCCATAGACAGGAACAACAACGAAGAAATTCCTTCCGAGTGGGCAAAGGGCAAATATCGCCATTCAACACGTGTATTGCTTGTTGAGGACAACGATTTCAACCGGCAGATTGCACAGGAATTACTTGAGTGCTGGAACTTTGTTGTGGAAACTGCGATTAACGGTATGGAAGCTGCTGAAATGGTATTCAGAAATCAACCGGATTATTACAAAGCTATTTTGATGGATATCCAGATGCCAGAACTTGATGGCTTTGAATCAACAAAGAAAATAAGAAGTGATCCACGTTTTTCGAATATTCCAATTATTGCAATGACAGCAAATGCATTTGCTGAAGACAGAGTTAAATCTATTCAGGCTGGAATGAATGATCATGTGGCAAAACCCATAGACCCTGTATTGTTAAAGGAAAAGCTTCACAGATATGTTCCAGATTTCCCGAGAAACATCATTCTGAAATCAGAAAATATTGAAAGTTCTGCTTTCCCTTCAATTAAAGGAATTGATCATAATTCTGCACTCTCGCGTTTCAACGGAAGCATAAAAAAGTATTGCAAACAGCTTTTCGATTTTTATTCCAGGAAGGAATCAATTATCAGCAGCTTGCAGAGAGAGATCGACACACTCAATTTTGAAAACATAAAATTTAATGCTCATTCTCTGAAAGGGCTTTCCGGATCACTTGGAATGATGCATATCTCCGAATCTGCCGGTATTCTCGAAAAATCTTCATCTGGCTCTTCATCCGCATCCGACGAAATTGAAAAAGATCTGATTGTAAAATGGCTCTCACTCAAGTTATTATTGGAAAGTGTTTTCTCTGAAATTGAAAAATATCTGGAATTCATTCGTAAGGAAGCTTTGCCTCAAAGCACTGAATGTCAGGATATACCAGTTAACGCTTTGGAAGCAATTGAAAAACTGAAAAGATTGAGTGACTTAATAACAAAACAAGACTTCAAACTGTTTGATGAGTTTGAAAAGATTAAACAGAATTACGGAAAAATGCTCTCAAATTTCAAGGAATTTGAGATGCTTCAAGAAAAAATATCTCAATATTCTTTTGAAGAAGCCCAGGAAAATCTGTCAGCTCTGATCGGTAAAATTTAGATTCCAGAGATTATTTGGTACAAAACGATTCAGCAGGAAATGAGGAAAAATTTATGATAAAACTGAAATCAAGAATTCTTATAATCGATGACTCACCATCAAATATCCAGATAATGGCTGAACTGCTTAAAAACGACTATGAAATTGTCTTTGCCACCAATGGCCAGAAAGGCATTGACATCGCTGTACAAGATCACCCCGATTTAATTATTTTAGATGTTGTAATGCCGGGAATGAATGGGTTTGAAGTCTGCACAATTCTGAAACAGAACAAAGTTACAAAATCTATTCCAGTTATATTTGTAACAGCGCTGGACGAAGCCATTAATGAGACACGCGGTCTTGAAACCGGAGCGATAGACTATATAAACAAGCCCATTAACGCTGACATTTTAAAGATGCGTGTTAAGAATCACATCGAACTTCAAATGACACGCCGTGAACTTGAAGCAAAAAACAAAGAACTGGAGTGGTTCTGCTTTGCGGTATCTCACGATTTACGGGCACCACTACGAAGAATTAAAACATTCTCACAGATGGTGGTTGAAGATTGTAAAGAGAAACTTGATGAAACTGAAAAATCAAATTTATTGAAAGTATCATCAGGTTGTACTCACATGGAAAATTTAATAGGCAATCTATTGAGATTTTCATTTATATCTTCATCTGAACTTAATCGCTCAGTGTTCAGTTTAAGCAAAATGGCTGAAGAAATATGCAATGTTCTCAAGGAAAACACTGAAAATGGAAGATTCGAAATCGATATTTTTCCGGAAATGAATGTAAACGGTGATTCAGAACTTCTGAAAGTTCTTATGACAAATCTGCTGAGCAACGCCTGGAAGTTTACTGCCAAAAAAGAAAAGCGGATAATTCAGGTGGGATTCAAAGAAGACAATAATGGCAAAGTCTATTTTGTCAAAGACAATGGCGCAGGATTTGATATGAATTTTTATGATAAAATGTTCTCTGTTTTTCAGCGACTCCATGCTGCAACTGACTTCGATGGAAACGGTCTGGGGCTCTTTATTTCAAGAAGAATAATTCAAAAACACGGCGGTAAAATCTGGGCTGAAGGAACAATCAACGCAGGCGCAACCTTCTTTTTCTGCCTGCCAGAAACTGAAACAACTTCATAGCTTACAATACTTAACTTGAAAGTAATCGTAAACAGGACGATAATTATAATATGAGCATTCTTTTATATGTGCTCGAATGTTGAAGATATTTTGGTGGGGTTCTCGCAGAATATCATCTAAAAAGGAGGTTCTATGAACGTTAATGGCCTGTCATCATCGAGTGAACTCTGGCAGTTATACCAGAAAAGGCTAAGTAACAACCAGAACCACTCAGGTTTTAATATTCAAAAAGATCCGTCTACGCAGAAACCGCAGGGAAATGCTGCAGCCGAAGCATTGGTTGCAATGATCTCAGGCAATAATGCTCCGTCAGGTGTCAGTGCACCATCTGAAGCCACCAGTGCGGGAAGTCAAACCAGTGCAAAGAAAACACTGAACAAGGAAGATTTGATTTCCTTGAAAACTGCCATGGAGGAGAATGGGGCTGAAGTCCCTCAGGAACTTTCCGACTTGATTGATGAGTTTTCTGATGTCGATACTGATCAGGATGGTTCTATAGGCAAAAATGAATTCAAATCCTATTTAGAAAACAAGGGAATAAGCCTTTCTTCCATATTTGGAGCAAGCCCTGGCGGAAGAGGCGGTCGTCCTCCTCAGGGTCCTCCCCCCGGAGGAATGAGAGGAATGACATCAGGGATCGCAGGAAGCGGCCAAACCAGCGGTGTAAGCGCAAGTGATTTGACTTCCCTGAAAGCTTCAATTGAAGAAAGTGGAAGTGAAGTTCCGCAGGAACTTACAGACTTGATCAGTTCATTTTCGGACATAGATACAGACGAAGATGGATCAATTGCTGAAGATGAGCTGAAGGTTTATGCTGAGGGCAAGGGAATATCTCTTTCTTCAATATTCGGGGAACAATCAGCTGGCAGAGGTGGACGTCCTCAAGGCGGGCGCCCATCAGGACCGCCTCCCGGAGGTATAGGTAAACAGGCCTCCGGTGTTTCGGCCGAAACTGAAACCAGTGGAGTAACTGAGGATGATCTGGAAATTCTTCAGAAATATCTTGAAGAAAACGGAGAAACGATTCCGCAGAAACTTACTGACTTAATTAAATCCTTTTCAGAAGTGGATTCTGATGAAAATGGCTCACTTTCTGTCAGTGAGCTGGAAAAATTTGCGGGCGGAAAAATCAACACATCCTCCCGTCCATTCTTCCAGCAGGCAAGCTCAGTTAATTCTGCAAATGCTCAGGAATCAGGAACAAATAATTCATCAGGCAACAGTTCAGGAAACAGTTCAGGAAACAACAATCGTATGCTTGCAAAGCTTATGATGGAATCATACAGCAGATTCAGTATGAATAATAACAGCATATTTGGCGAATTAGGAAACAGCTTTACAGTATGATCTGATTTTTCGACACTACATAAAAAATGGGCGATCGATCATGTGAAAATACCAGCAGTGTCAGTTTTTCAGAAACATTGATCAGGTCGACTGAGGACCACCACCATATAGCACCGTGAAAAATGACATACCTTTCACGGTGTTTGTATTTTTGTCAGGATGCAATTAACTTCTGATATCTTCTTAGTATGCAAAATCTTAAATAAGGGGGCAAATTTGCATGTTAACTTTGTGGTGGGCTGTCATCTCGAACGAATGTGAGAGATCTCATAAATGCGAGATTTCTCACTTTGGTCGAAATGATATTGTTTAATGACCACTTTATTTAGATTTGCTGTACTTAGGTTAGAATAGTGAAATAAGCGTCGTTTTCATCGTCGAAGTTTTTGTTCAGAAGCATAGGTACTGTTTTGTACAAACTTTTCTGAAGAAGATATTCCACATCATCTGAATATCCGCTTTCGGCAAGGTAACGACCAGAGAGGCATTCTCTCATAACTTTTGCCGGGTCTCGGTAATAACCATAGATTCCAAGTGCTGCCTGTCCGCCATCACCGAGTGAAAATTCTTCTGAACAAGGTATTGATCCGGCAAGAAGTGAAATAATATAGCCGGCACAATATGCATCATCAAGAGCGAATCTCTCTTCAACACCCGAACAGACGACCAATATGTCAAGTGAATCTCTTATTGATAGCTGATATGCCATTTGTACAACAGCTTCAGCATTTAAAAAACTCCCGAGCAGAACATGCGGAGCAATGGCAACATCCATTACTGCTCTTGCACAATTTCCGGAAGTAAATATTATGCTTTTGCCTGATAAATCAAGATCTAAATATTCTCTTGGGCTAATTCCATGGTCAAATCCTACAGGTGCCGTTCCGGCTCTTTCCCCGCACAACACCGGGTGTGCAGTCTGTTTTGATGCATAAGATACGGCTTTCTGAACGGTCGGAGAAAGGATAACTTCAGCAGGCTTTTTTGACATAAGTATAGTCAACGTTGAAGTTGCACGCATCACGTCAACTACAAGACAGACTTTTTTTGAAACTCCCTGCACTTCAAAGGGGGTAAAAGCTACGTCTATATTCATCTTCTGAATTATCCTTTCCTGGAAACAGTTCAGAAATACCCGTTACCCGATCTTCTGGCTTTTTAGGAATTCAGTAAGCCTTGAAGGCCACTTTTCCGGCTCAGTAATAACCACGAGAAACATCAAAATCAATCCACTTACCATGAAAATGAACATGAAGTTCCCCCTTTCAGAAAATCGAAAAATAATACACCTTCTTTCATCGACCAGATTTGAGAATTTATTTAATATTTGCAGTACTATGCGTCAAATATTATCAAAAACTGAAAATGTGTGATATAATTCCGTGCTTATGATTTTAGACAAATTTTATATATCCTGGAGGAATGAATGAGCAACAATAACGAAGGACATCCGAAAGGATTGTACCTGCTCTTTACAGTGGAAATGTGGGAACGTTTCAGCTACTATGGAATGAGAGCTATTCTCGTTCTGTTCATGGTCAAGGCATTGTTATTCGACAAGTCTTTTGCATCAAATATTTATGGAAGTTATACAGGGCTGGTTTATTTAACGCCCCTTCTTGGCGGATATCTTTCTGACCGCTATTTTGGCAATCGCCGTTCAATCATCATTGGAAGCATTATGATGGCTCTCGGCCAATTCCTGCTCTTTGGAAGTGGCTTTATGATACCTTCAGTTCCAGCAGGTGCAGAAGCTGCGGCAACAGCCGTGTCAGCTATTCCAGCTGCTGCTTCATACATGTTTTATGTCGGCCTTGTAATGCTTATTCTTGGAAATGGTTTCTTCAAACCAAACATCTCAACAATGGTCGGACAGCTTTATCCGGCAGGCGACAAGCGAGTAGACTCTGCTTTTACAATCTTCTACATGGGAATCAACCTCGGAGCACTCTTCTCTCCGCTAGTCTGCGGAACCCTTGGTGACACCGGAAATCCGGCAGACTTCAAATTTGGCTTCCTTGCAGCCGGAATCGGCATGGTCGCAAGCCTTATTTCCTTCATGATTTTTAAAGACCGCTTCCTAGTCACTCCTGAAGGACAACCAGTTGGAATGCCACCAGTAAAATCACCTGAAGCATCTGCTCAGGATGCAAGTACCGCTATGACAACTGCTCAGATGGGAATGTGGGGAGTCATCCTGCTCGTTCTTTTTGCGATATTCAAATTTGTCCTGCAGAGTGATCTCGTAGGTTCATTTATCTTTTCAGCAATGCTTGTTGTACCAGGAATGATAATTACCGACAAGGGCCTGACTGGAGAAGAAAAGGAACGAATCTGGGTAATCTTCATACTTGCCTTTTTCGTTATCTTTTTCTGGTCAGCATTTGAGCAGGCAGGCGCTTCACTTACATACTTCGCCGATGAACAGACAAACCGCGTAATATTCGGAAAAGAAATTCCGGCAAGCTACTTTCAGTCTATCAACCCAATTGCGATCATTATTTTTGCTCCGCTGTTCACACTCTTATGGGGTTGGTTGAACCGCCGCGGCATGGAGCCTTCGTCACCTCTAAAGATGGCTTTTGGACTTCTTCTGCTTTCCATATCTTATGTCATAATCGCAATCGGGGTTAGAGGAATCGGGCCCGGAGCAAAAGTAAATATAATGTGGCTTTTGAGCCTTTACCTTGTTCAAACGTTTGGCGAATTGTCACTTTCACCAATAGGTCTTTCAATGGTTTCCAAGCTTGCACCACCAAAATTTGCATCGCTGCTTATGGGAACATGGTTTCTTTCAAGTGCTGCCGCAAATAAATTTGCCGGAACGCTCAGCGCACTCTATCCACCCGGACCACTTGAATTCAAACAGGCGCTTGCAAGCAAAATAGACCTTGAAGGCATACTTGCCGGAAAACTTACCGCCACCGCCGAACAGATAAAAGCACTTGCCGAAATGGGCTTGTCCCATCAGTATCCAAGCCTTATCGGATATCAGATAACAAACCTGTTTGATTTCTTCGTTATTTTCGTTTTCATGTCAGGCTTGTCAGCCGTCATACTGCTTGTTTTATACAAAAAACTAATTAAAATGATGCACGGTGTAAACTGACACCAGTACAGTTAGCAGAGGCGACCCAAAAGGTCGCCTCTGCTTTATCTGACAAATGTTTTTTATTTACTCTGCAATGAAATGATTAATTGAAACTTTATCTTATTTATTTTATATTGATTTGAATTGAATTTTAGGAAGTATTATTTTCAGGAGGAAGTAACATGAAAAAGCTGCTTTTTGCGTTTCTAACTGTTTTTCTGTTCATCATGAGCTCTAATGCTTTGATTTCAGCTGAAGGAGCTAATGCGTCAGGAACAGGAAATATCATTGAGGCTGTCAGAATGCTGGTTCCTTATGACAACTTCAGCAAACTGCTTTCAGAAAACGCAGGAAAAATGATTGTACTTCCTCTTAACAAATTTGAAGAAATGGTAAAAATGAAAGAACAGGAGCTGAACCAGCCCTCAAAAGTCGGCGAAACAGAATCACCTGTAAAAATAAGGTTCAATAAAACAATTGCCGATGGAAAAATTGAAGGAAATTTTGCATTTATTGATTGTGAAATTTCTTTTGAAAAGTTCGGAGATGACTGGCAAAGCATCGACATTTTCTCAGGCTCAATTCTCGTTTCTTCTGCAACTTTCGATAATCACGAAGCAAGGCTGTTTCCAAATCTTGCCGGTTCCCAGCAGAGAACTCTGCAGTTCAGTGATACTCTCAATTCTTCTGGTTCTTTTTCTAACAGAAACAAGAGCAATTTCCTGACACAGAACCTCTGGAACGAAACTACATATTATCTCGGAACAAAAGAAAAAGGCACTCATCTTCTCAAAGCCTCAATAATTGTACCGATTGAAAACAAAAATGACCAGTTTTCGATGAAAGTACAATTTCCAAAAACCCCTGTTTCTTTTATAAACTTGAGTTTTCCCGGTGTCAGACCGGCAATAGAAGATTGCTCCCTCAAAGACTATTCGATCAATGAATCAGCAGATGAAGAAACCGGATCAGTATTCACTGGTTGGCTGGGTGGAAAAGGCACATTAAGCCTTGCCTGGAGAAAAAAAATCAGACCAGTAATGGTTCAGCCAACAACCACTCAAACAGAGGTATCTCCAAAATCTCCTTTGCAAAGCGCTTCTTCAACATTACGAATTTTTGATCCGGATAAAGTTCGCCCGCCAATACAACCAATGGTTTTTGCAAAATCTGAAACTCTTGTATCACTCGGCGAAAATATTGTACAAGCAAGAACAGATTTTGAATTCGGGATTTCCAAGGCACCTGTTTCAAGATTCGAATTCCAGATTCCAGAAGAAATGGAAATACTCTCTATCAGCGCAGACAAAGCTGAAAACCACGAAACACTCAGAGACGGAAAAACAAGAAAGATTATAGTTGATTTTTCAACCCCTCGAGAAGAGAAAGCCCTTATTTCAATAGTGTTTGAATGCAAAGCTGAAATAGACACCGGATTATGTGACATTCCGGAAATCATTCCACTCGGTGTAGTAAGAGAACTTGGAACAATAGCCATTCAGGCTTTAACATCCGTAGAAGTTCAAGCAGTCGAAAACCTTCCAACTGAAGGAACAAAACTTTTCAGAATCGAAACCGGAGAACTTTCAGACAACCTGAAATCAAGATCTGTAAGACCGCTGCTGCTTGCATACAGACACTCAGCACGTCCGATAAATCTTTCAATTAATCTCAAAAAATATGCAGATCTAACCCTTCAAACAATATCCGCAGACCACATTGATACAAAAACTGTTTTCACAACCAATCAGACCAGCAACTCTCTGATGGTAATGAAAATCAGAAACAATAACAAACAATATCTCACATTTCAACTTCCCCCAAAAGCTGTCTTTTCAAGCGCCTTTATCAACAGCAGGCATGTTGTACCAGTAGAAGGCAAAAGCGATGGAAAGATTCTTATTCCGCTGCCAATGAGCAAAAGCATTGGAAGCACTGAAAATATTGAATTGAAAGTATATTACAAACAGCCTGTAGCAACCATGTCCTGGCGCGGAAACGTCGATTTTGTATCACCAATCGTCGACGTTCCGGTAACCAGATCGACCTGGACCGTTTTTGCTCCTGAAAAATATACAATGTTCAACTTTACCGGAAACATGTCGCAGTCAAAGCCAGCCGGAGATTCTTTCATTTTTCGCGGATTTCTATCAATATACAATTATCTGTACTACATTTTTAATAATCCGGAATTCTTCATTTTTCTTGCCTTTTGCGCCACAATTGCCTTTTTCATCTTTTTCAAGGACCATTTCCTGAGGCTTATTAACTTTTTGTTTTCATCTATTGTGGCAATATTCAGATTTCTGTTTATAGGTGCAGCCTCGCATTTTATAAATATAATGATTATTGTTTCAATTATTGGAATTCTTGCAGCAATTGCTGTTCCGAATTTCAGGAAAGCAAGAGAACAGGCTCGTGAAAAAGCCTGCTACGCAAATATGCGTGTTCTTCTTGGTGCAGTTGAAATGTACAACATGGACAACGCAAGTATGATAAAAACCTCTCTTGATGATGTAACGGGACCCTCTGGTTCAAATCTTCTGAAGGGTTATCTGAAGGGTAGAATAAATAAGCCTGAAACAGGTTGTTACTACACAATCTACAACGATATTACCCAACCAGATGGAAGAATATTCTGCAAACTACATGGTACAGTTGAAAGTGATACCCCCAATGAACAAGACATTATTGCAGGAAATGCTCCTTCTTTTTCCGGCCAGTATGCTGCCAAAACCGCACAACCGGAAAACAAACCCGGACAGAATACAAGTACAGGCGACAAATTCGCAGGCGGAAAGTCACGTGGTGCACAGCCACTCGAAGACAAACTGGTGCTGACCCCGAATTACAATCAGCTTGAAAGAGATCTGGTAATTGCTGATACAGCATCGAGTTCACTCGCTTCAAACCTCACATGTCCGACGATTCATTTCAGTTATGTAAGAAATGAGCTTTACCTGATTGCACGAATATTATCAATTTTACTAGGTTTCTCAGCAGGAATATTCTTTATCGGCGGTTGCCACTTCAAAAGTGCTTCAAAGTTTGTTCTTTCTGCACTGATTATTGTTTGTCTGTCTTTTATTGACGCCTCTTTCGAAGAAATTGGAGATTTTGCAAACCTGGGGCTCTGGATTGCCATAATAGCAGGAATAATCTGGAAAATCGTACAAACATTATCCCAACTTGATGGAAGCGATTCAGAGAATTCGAACCAGAATACATCAGGAAAAGCCACCGCTGTAATTATTCTTGCGGCACTTCTTTTTTCTGGAAGTCAACCTGTTTCAGCTGCCGGAACAGCAAAAGAAATTAAAGTTTTTGTTCCCTTCAGTGAATTATCCAAAGCACTTGAAGAAGACCAGAAATACATTGTACTTCCTTACGATGACTATTCTTTTCTGAAAACAGTTTCAGCTCCACAGCCAGTAGTAACAGCAACTGCACCATTTTCATTTCTTCTGACAAAAGCTGAATATCATGGAAAAGAAGAAGAAAAAGGTGTCAGATTCAAAGGTAAATTCCGCTTTGAGTTAATGAATGATGGCTGGAAGAGCATCGCCTGCCTTAGAGAAAGCGTAGTGCCTTTTGAGTCATTTCTTGATGGAAAGCCGTCTTCTCTTGATCTGATGCAGAATGGAGCCGAAAAGTTTTATGGTCTTGTAACAAACGCAACCGGTACACACGAACTTGAAGTGGGTTTCTTTTTGCCATTCAGTGCCAAAGACCTCTTTCTCAGGCGCTTAACACTTGAAACATTTCCATTCACAATAAACTCTCTGACAATTGAAACTTTACAGAACGGATGCGTTGGTACTATTGATCCGGGTTTGCTTGAAATCAAGGATTCCGCTTCCAAAACCATTCTCAAAGCTGAATTTCCGCCGACTGAACTTGTGATGATTGAATTCTTCTCAAGAAGTGCCGTGCATCCCCCGGAACCACAGCAGAATGTTGCTCCACCCGTCGAAGTCACGCCTGCTGCAGCTTCAAAAACCATTCAGATTGAAAAAGAAGAAACAAAAATTTCCGTTTCTGAAAACAATCTCTTTTCATTCGAAGAAGGTTTTAGAAAAGGCATAAACAACTATTCTGTATCAGTATCAGGTGGTTCAGGTATAGCTTCTTTTGATTTAATGATTCCGCAGAAAATAACTGTCAGAAATGTCGAAGGAAAGCATGTCGAGAACTGGCGTTGTGACGAAGAGCCTGGAAAAAAGATGCTCCGCCTGAAAATCGATTTGAACTCACGCATCAAAGGACAATTTGATTTCACTGTTGAATTTGATGAAGCTTTCAGCGAGTTTTCTGAAGGGGAATATGAAATTCCGGAATTGATTCCAGTTCTTGCAGACCGGGCTCTTGGAATGCTGGGAATCGGAAGCATTAAAAATTTCAATCTGAGTGTCGTCGGCGGTGATGCTCTGAAGGGATACAATCCGATTGATGTTTCGGAATTTATCAAGAATCTCAAATCACCACATCCCGATAAAATTCCGCTTGCTTTCAAATTTATCAGACATCCGAATTCTCTGAAAATTGGACTTTCAAGACCCAAAGATATTGAAGTTCAGACAGCGCTTGTTGATTCAGAAGAAGCTGTAACCTACGTCAGCGAAGATGGATATATTATTTACAACGTTGCTTTTGAACTCAGAAACAATTCCGAACAGTTTCTAAAGCTTGAAATGCCTGTATTTAAAGGAATTAAATCCGAACTCTGGAGCTGCGAAGTTGCAGGACAACCAGTTAAAGCTGGTGCTGACAGCGAAAGTGGGTTAGTGCACATTCCAATTATTAAATCTCCGATAATTAATGAAGAACCGAAACCATTTCCGGTCGACATTGTATTTACCGCAAAATTGAGTTCCCCTATTCAGCCAATGTCAATGCTGCCTCTCGGACTGCCACGCGTTCATCTTCCTGTGAGTAAGCTTTCCTGGGTAGTATTTCTTCCTGAAAGTTATGAATTAATGCGCGGCAATGGTAATGTAGACATTTCCCTTCAAAGACCTTCCCTTGAAATAATTGAAGGAAAGAAGCAGTTTCCCGGGATTTCACCTGCCCTTATTAATCCATCGCTGCAGGCTAATGAATTCAATCAGGAAAACAGAATATTTGGAATGTACGGGTTGTTGCCGGTCAAGTTTCTGCTTCCATCGTCAAGTTACTGGACATTTTTCACGATGTCACAGATTGAACCAGACAAGCCAGCACCATATTTCGAAGGCATGCTTATCAGTCCGAAAAAAGGAAAGGGCCTGTATTTCAATTATCTTATGATAATACTTGGATGTATTGCCGGTTTTGCAGCGCTGTCGCTTATCAGAATGAGAAAGGCGTGGCTGAGCATTACCGTGTTAACAGTACTCTCATGTATTCTTGCTACAGCAGTTCTAATGAAAATATATCAGGCTGATCACTCTTTTGGAAAAGGCTTTCTGATGATTTTCATTGGTGGGCTCCTTTACTTCCTTTTCTCATACTCAGACAGGAAGAATGCCTAAGACCCTCACTTCATCCTTCTCCCGGGGCAACACCCGGGAGAGTGGATAAAAACTTAGAGATAGCCTAGAATCGGAGTTATTGTTATGCTTTCGGAAAAGAAAAAAACTCTGTTTGCCTTTCTTCTGCTTCTGGTTTCATTGTATTTCTGGAGCAGTGTCTGGATGTTTCCGCTGCGACTTCTGACAGTCTTTTTTCACGAGATTTCCCACGGAATTGCAGCAGAAGTTTCTGGCGGGAAAATGCTGAGAATTGATGTTAATCTCGATGAAAGCGGCACCTGCTGGACTGCTGGTGGTAACAGACTGCTCGTTCTTTCTGCCGGATATCTTGGCAGTCTTTTGTGGGGCGGAGTACTTCTCATTATTGCGGCTCGTACAGACTGGGACAAAAAAACTCTTGCTGCACTTGGATTTATTCTTGTTGCAGTAACAATTTTTTACGTCCGCAATTCATCGGGATTTGCATTCGGTCTGGCGTCAGGATTTTTCCTTATTGTACTAAGTTCGTCACTCTCGCATTATTCCTGTGATATCTTTCTGAGATTTTTAGGTCTTACATCTTGTCTGTTTGTAATATTTGACATCAAAAGCGATCTTATTGATCGTTCAGTACCAGAATCCGATGCATTCAAGATGGCATCATACCTTCATCTTCCAGATAAACTAGTTGGATTTCTCTGGCTTGCAGCCGCCATATTTCTGACATACAAAATTGTACTGTATTCACTGAAGAAAGAATAATACCACCTCTTTGCGAGAATGCACCGTCTTCCTGTTACCCGAAATTCAGATGATACGAAAAATTCTGTACACTTTTTTTTGCAGTTCTCTTCATCCGAATGCCTTTTCAACAGAGCATTAGAAAAGAATTCAATTGTTGAAATGTTGCCTGCCTGATAAAAAAGTTTTCATATTACAATTTTCTTCTTGCACTATCAAACTGGAAGTGGTATCATAAGGTGTACAAAAAAATCCATTTTCAGTGGAAGGAAAAAAAAATGGCACCTGCAAGAAAAAAAACCCGACCTGCCTCAAAATCATTTGCAAAAACCCCTGCAAAAAAAGCTTCGAAATCCGGATCTACTTTAAAAACTTCTATCAAATCATCGACAAAACCAGCAGCAAAAGTACCGGCAAAAAAAATGACAAAAGCTCCAGCAAGGTTAATTGAAAAAGCAAAAAATAGTACAAAATCTGCCTCAATGAAAAAAACAGCTTCAATAAATACAAAATTGATAACCAAAGAAAAAAAGAAATTGGCACATCAAAAAATTGACAAACAGCCAAAAAAATCCCAGATTTTCCAGGAAGTACAGGTTGATCCGAGAGATGATCCGTTTTTCTCCATGCATTGCCCTGTTCCACCCTGGACAGCTACTTCTATCCAGGAACTCGCAAAGTATATTGATGTTTCAGGTTCAGAGTTGGCAAAATTGATTGGTCTTCCCTACAGTACAGTCCGAAATTGGATCAGCGGTAAAGCCCGAATTCAAAATTCTAAATCATTCGCTCTTCTTCAAAAGTTCGAAAAGAAAATCAAAAAGCTTAGAGCGGATGCTGAAGTAGAGTTTGAAAAACGTGCCAATGAAGAAATCCACAGAAAGATTCTTCTTAAAGAAGCATGGCCAGTCGAAAGAATCAGGGAACTTATTTCAAGAATGGCTCTGACTCAGCCTGAATTCGCAGTTTTTGCCGGAGTCTCCTATGATACCGTTGTTTCATGGTGTCAGGGTCGCCGCAATTTACGCAGAAAAGATATGTCAGCGTATTTCGAAAAAATTGAAGAAATAATTGAGAAAAAGGGTTATCCTGCTGAAAACGTTGCAAGTAGTCTTAATTCATCCGGTATGCAGATCAATGACCCGACCCCCGCAGCCAGGCTTGAAGAAATTCCTGATAATGGTGTTGGAGAATTCCTTGTTCACACTGTCGAAAGTGTACCGGGCAAAATTAAACTTGCTAAAAAGAATAATACTATCGTCATAAAAAGTGACAAGAAAATTGGTTATAAGATCACCATAGAAATCGGAACAAAATCGTACAACTTCAATGGAATCAAAGTTTTACAGCGCGACAGAAAGATGATCGAAATCGTTTCGCCTGAGTCCAAATACCCATTTGGAAAAGTTGGATGCATAGGCTTATTCAAGAAATCGATTGTAGTAAATTTCTGGCCTACCAGCGATCTTCCCTATAGAATTGTTGCACGAATTCCAAAAGATTGATTAATTCAGCTTAGAGAGAGGGCACACGCCCTCTCTCAACGTCTGTAAATTATGGCTGATGCAACCAAGGTCCCAACAAGCATTTCCTCTCAACCACCAGCAGATCCTCCGCAACCACAGGAGGCTCAAATTACTCCTGTTGAACAGCTTAAAGCTGATATCCAGAAACTGGAAAACCTCAATATCAAATCTGAACTTCTTAAGCGTTTTCGTTGCGGCATTCATCCAGATTCTGAAATTGAAAGACTTATCCAGACACATATCAACCTAAATCATAACGATTATCAGGGTCCATTTCCAGTACGAGTTGCCTGTACTTTCGCTTTTATAGTGGTTTCATGCGGAACAATCTGGTTAATTTTATGGATTTGTCTGTCTCTTCTCGGGGCAGCTAATTTTCTCAAAGAAATCTCTGCATTGATGACTATATTATTTATAGCACTTCTTGCATTTGGCCTGGCAAACCCAATTTCGTTATATAACGAGGTTAAACTGTCAGAAAAAATTGCCTCGACTTTAAATGATTTGAAACAACAGATATGAAAACCAACGTGGTTAATAGGGTTTATCGGATTAGAATATAATCACGGGGTTTCCACCTTTGAAGTATCAGTAAGCTCCCAGGATACCTGAATGCTGTTTTTCTTTCTTTCAAAAGCGACTATTCGGTTGTTTCTTGAATCAAGCAGATAAAGAATTTCATCAAGTACCACCAAATCACATGGACCCCTGAAGGGATCATCAGAAGAAATTCCGGAAATAGCCCTGAGTTTTTTACCATCGATTGAAAACACAGACAATTCATTTTTTTCATCATCGCAGACATAGATCAACCCATCATTGTCGACTGCAATTCCAACGGGAGATTTTATATCGTCTTTTATTTCATTTATTCTTGAACCAAGACGGTCAAAGATCTGAATTCTTCTGTTTCCTCTATCCGCAACGAAAACTGTTCCGTAATTGTCAACGGCCACTTGTACTGGTTCTTTGAATTTCCACTGGCTCCAGCCGAAACCACCTATTTCAAGTAGTTTCTCTCCTGATGGTGCAACTTTTATTACTCTGTCAGCCCTCGAATCAGCAATCCAGATACAGTTTTCTCCGTCAACAAACAACCCCTTGGGACGATTCAATCTATTTTTTAAATCGTTTGCTTTAGGAAAGAGGTTACCCTTGAAACTTTTGTATGCGTCAAATTCTGCAATGCGATTATTATTTCTGTCGCTTAGATAAAAATTCGAAAAACCGCCTGGTGCAACGTCCCATGGCTCATCAAGCGAATCTTCTTTTTCTTCAGTTTTGTCACCAAATGCAACACCAAAACCGCCATACTGAGAAACAAATCTGCCATAGCTATCAAGTCGTACTATTCTGTCATTTCCGGTATCTGCAACATACAGATTTTTTGTAACGTTGTCCCAGCCAATTCCCATGGGTTTAACAAATTGTCTTTCACCCTTTCCAGGTCTTCCGACTGAAAATTCATGAGAAAAATCAACAGAAAAGAATTCTGCAACTCCAGATTTTTCCGCTACTGCTGAAGCCGGCAAAGTAATACAGTGAGTACCTTTCGTTAACCATGATGGTCCCCATAATCGTTCAACATGATTTTTCCCTTTTACCTGCCCCGAAACAGCAAAACAACCATCAGATGCAAGCGAAAACTTGAAATGAACGTTCTTTCCAACTTCTTCAATAACCAGATTCAACACTTGATCAGAAGCGCCGTACATTGTTCCGGCAAAAAATATTAAAACAACAAAAATAAATACAAACATTCTTTTCATTTTCCGATCCCTCTCACTTTTTAAAAAGGGGGCACGCACCCCCTCTCGACGGTCGAACAAGTTAGACCATCTCACTCCCCACGGTCGAGCACTTTATGCTCTCCGGTTTCTGGCATGCAAAATGCTCATGCAATCCCCTGCATGATGTTCTATTTCACTTAATTTGTCAAGATTGTCTTTTCACTTTTTCGGCTTCTGTCATATTCGAAATGAATATTTTCTTGACATACTGATCATAAAAAAAATATAATGTTAAGTCATCAAAAGAATAGGGGTTCTAAATGAGAAGTCCAATCCATCCTGAAGGATTTCCCTTCATTGTATTGTTCAGTTTTTTCGGAATTATTTTTCGAATCGCCTCAGTGCGCTTCCCGTTTATTGTAAAGTTTGCAAAATTTCTCAGTTATTTTTTCGGAATAATGGCTGTTTTCAGCCTTTATTTTTTCAGAGACCCAGAAAGAGAAATTCCTCAGGATCCAGAAGCGATTGTTTCACCAGCTGATGGAACTGTGATCAACATAGATGAAGTAAATAATGCACCTTTCATTAATGGCCCGGCCAAAAGAGTAGCTATTTTCCTTTCTGTCTTCAATGTTCACATAAACCGTGCTCCAATTTCTGGAAATGTCGTTTATAGAAACTATAACCCCGGTAAATTCTTTCCTGCAAACATGGACAAGGCATCAGAAGACAATGAACAGAATTCTATCGGAATAGCACAGGGTGATTTTAAGGTTCTCGTCAAACAGATTGCCGGTATTATTGCCAGACGGATCGTTTGCTGGAAAGACCCGGGATCGTCACTCGAAAAGGGTGAAAGGTTCGGTCTTATACGCTTTGGGTCACGCACCGAAATTTTTATGCCACCATCGGTCGAAATCGCTGTATCCGTAGGTGATAAAGTATCGGGCGGCTTGAGCATTATTGCAAAAAGGAAGTAAAATGACTGATCAACTACCAGCTACAATCGAACCTAATAACGCCATAAACACGACTGCCAGCAACATTGCAGCCAATCCTCCGAAGTCAAAAATGCGACACCTCTCTGTTCTTCCAAATATTTTTACTTCTTTGAATCTGCTGTGTGGATATTTGTCAATTATTTTTTCTTCACGGGAGGAGTTTCTTGCTGCAGGCTGGATAATTGTTCTGGCAGTTATTTTCGATATCCTGGACGGACGAATTGCACGTCTGACCTCTGTTACTTCAAAATTCGGAGCCGAACTCGACTCTCTGGCTGACTTGGTTAGTTTTGGCGTTGCACCAGCCTTTCTGATTTTCAACAGATATCTTTCTGACTATAAACTTCTGGGACTAGTTACCACTTCGATTTTTGTTGTTTGCGGCGCACTCAGACTTGCCCGATTCAATGTAACTCCTCCATCAGACAAAGACGTCTTCACCGGGCTTCCAATTCCTGCCGGTGCCGGAATACTCTGCACTTTAACCATATTTGAGATGCAGTTCTTCACTCTCCTGAAAATTCCGGATGCCTTTATTCCAATTGTTGTAGTTGTAACATCATTTCTGATGGTAAGTGAAATTGAATATCCTGCTCTGAAAAAATCTCCCAAAACATCGCGTCAGAGACATTTGCTGGTTTTTACATTCGTTCTTGCGCTCGTTCTTTTTCCTCCGATAACGCTTTTCCTTTACTCCTGGGGATTCGCCCTCTATGGACTCTTCATCTGGATATGCAGAAAATTCAGCGCTCTTTTCAAGAAAAAGACTATTCAAAAAGAGTGTACACCCTGAGCAAGGAACAGTGCGCTCCAAAGATTCCCCCAACAGCAGTAATAATGCCTATTCAAATAATTCGCAGGCACATTCGGGCCTGATAAATCAGGCCCCTACAGAAATCAAAATGATTGAATCGTTTGGAATTGGTAAATTTTTTGGACTAAGTACAGCAAACCTTAATAAAGGCGTCATTTAAGCTTCAGAACTTCTATTGTCTCATTTCGACCGAAGGGAGAAATCTCACATTTTGTGAGACTGTAGCAATGTTGCTGAGCAGATATAAAAATAAACGATTTTCTCTCTCTTTTTCTCTGTGCCTCTGCGTCTCTGCGTGAGATGTATCTTTTCTTCAGCAACGTTGCTACAGTGTCCATTTATTTTGAGATGACAGCTTACCGCAAAGGCAACACGCAAATAAGACCCTCGCCCAAATGGATATGACCCCTTTATCAGGATTTGCTGTACTAAGCGCAGTGAATGAGAATTGTAAAGTACAGTTGTCGTATTAGAAAGATACGTAACCAGAGAAGGTTTGTGGCATACCCGGAACAGTTTCCTCATCTTCGGGATAACAATAGCTATCGCTTTTAGTAGCATCCGGAGGCAACTCCAGCATATATTCCTCAACGTATTTCATAAAAAAGTTCACTACGTTATTTAACTGAAATTCTCTTTTAGTAACCTTGTCAACTACCATATAATCCGAATATCCTGTCACAGGACCAGTCTTAGCCGTAACTGTTACGCTGGTCAATGTTACAGTGTGGCTCGCATCACTTTCAACAACTGTTCCAACTTTTCCCTTGAGGTCAAGATATTTAGCAGAAGACAATGCGTTTCCTTCTTCAGATCTCGTTCCTGCACCCTCGCCCTCTATCTTGTATTCTGCTTTCCAGGAATAAGCGTAACAATTTGCAGTTTTAACTCTGCCAAGGTCGTAAGCAAAGTCACTGCATGGAATCGCGGGGATCGTGGTGTCAAAATTTCGAAATTTCAGATATTGCTGAATTGCTGTTTTTTTTGTAGAAGTGTCATAAAATGCATCAGCAAGGTAATCATTTCCGGGATTAACTTTTATCGGATGCGGGGAACCAAAAATGCTGCTTATAG
>JADFZL010000022.1 GCA_015232575.1 Candidatus Rifleibacteriota bacterium | reverse complement strand
GCCAGCATTCTGATTGAGAAGCTGTCGTCTGAACTCCCTTGAGAAGCACTCTGAACTCTAAAAAGCGAAGAGCACAAAGTGCTCTTCGCAGTTAGTAAGCCAGTCGGACTTGTTCGATCAGCAATATGGGGCTTGTGCTCCCAGCTCTAAATAGACGTAAATGAAAAACGAGGTAGCGGTAAGTTCTTCGCTGCCTCGTTTTTTGTCTGTGCCGACATGTATAATATTTTTTTGAACTTGCTTTTTTCCGCTGTCTGATTTACTCTGAGAGCTGAAGTAAATTTTCCGCAAAGATGAAGACGAATGTCAGAAAAGAAAATAGCTCTTATTTCCAGAGTTGGTTGGGAAGAAGTATTATGCAGGGAAATCGATCGGGAATTTCCTGACGTTAAGCCTGTAATTGAATCGCCCGGGTGTGTCTTATGCAAATACAGCAGAGACTTAAGAGACTCTGAACTGATTTTTGCAGTTTGTACAATTCTTGATGTTCATGAAATTGAATGTGAATCAGTAAAAGAAATAACTGATTCCCTGGGAAGAATCGCAGACCAGTATCTTGATTCTGTTTCGATGCCCTGGTGCATTGATATCAAAACACCGGGTTATTTTTCAATCGACGATAAATATTATTCAGACATCTTTTCCAGAGCGGAACTGATTACTGAAAAGTTCATTGAGCGAATGAAAAAATTCAGAAAGAGAACCTCTGAAAGAATGATTCAGTGGCCTAATCCTGAAGATTTGAGAACTTCTGTAATTTTCATTCAGGGTATGCTCACAGCAAAGAATAGACTCCTGATAGGCATAACGCAAGGGAAAAAATTTGGTTCAAAGGAATTTTATCCGAAGCAGATGATTTCACATGGCAATCTTATTCCATTTGATGAAAAAGCTCCCTGCCGCTCATATTACAAGCTCGAAGAGGCTATGCTTCATTCCGGAAAGAAAATCATGGCTGGTGAAACGTGTGTTGATCTTGGAGCCGCACCCGGAGGCTGGACATGGGCAGCACTCAAGAGAGGTGCGAAAGTAATTGCAATAGACGCAGCAAAACTGTCACCGATCATGGAAAATCATAAAAATCTCACTCATCTCGAAGAAAACGGCTATTCATACATTCCCACAGAAAAAACAGACTGGCTTTTCTGCGATATGATTGTTAAGCCATTGGCAACACTCGGACTGCTTGAAAGATGGCTGGAAAAGGGTCTAGTCGATAAATTCGTTGTAAACGTAAAATTCCGTGGAAAAGAACCCGAATCGATTCTGGATGCGATAAACGCCCTGAAAAAGAAGTTTTCACTCGATAATCTCATAATAAAACATCTGATCTACGACAAAAACGAAATCACGCTTATTTATTCATAATTTCGTTTTGCTTAGTATGCAAAATCTTAAATAAGGGGTCAAATTTGCGGGTCTTGAAAATATAACTGTTTAAAAATATTTTATTTTTTTTGTAACAATTTCTGCTTTTTGCCGGTAAGCCTAATTGAAGTAGCAAAAATTTACAAAGGAGAATGTTATGAACAAGCAAATTTTAATAGTCTTTCTAGTGTTTGGAGTATTTATTTCCTGGGCTGATGTTGTATCTGCAAACCCTTTCGATGGAGAACAGGTGATAGAATTACCAACAGTTTCCGCTGACAATGCATCAAAGACAAAAGATGATTCGCGAATAACATCGAATACAAATCAGCCTCTTCAGAACAGTAACCAGGATGATAGCTTGTCAGAGGGAATACCCTGGGGAGTTATATTTATTATAGGAATTGGCTTACTTGCCTTCGCTCCAATACTGATGCTGTAAATTCATTTCTTGTAACACAAAAAAATCCAATTGAGTTTATCTCCTGAAGTGAAGACAAACCCGATTGGATTTTTTATTGCAATTTTTCAAATCTAGTTTTCCTTCTCTTGAATACAACAAATTCTGTTTGAGATGTTTTCTTTTTATAATCAGACTTAAGGAAAATAAAGACAATTTCAGGGAAATTATCATTATCGAGATCCTTAATATCCAATTTTATTACTTTTTCACCCGTATCAAGGCCATTTTCTGCAGATTCCCCTTCATCTCTTAAAAATCCCCACATTTGATAAAAATCGGGTTTATTAAAAGGGGCATCAGGTGAAACTTCCAATATGCTGTACCATTCCGTGACAACACCTTTCTTCATTTCCAGATTTTGGAAAACAATAAACTTTTTTTCTGCGGAAGAAAAAAATTTCACTGGTTTTATTTCTGGACTTCCCTCAAAAACCGTTTCAATGAAGACATTTAATCCTTCAATTTGTGCATAATATAAGCCGTCTTTTGTCTGGAAAAAATATTCATTTTTACTTTTTTTCAAGTAATTCAATATTTCCCGAACTCCTTGTTCATAATAGTTGCAGGAGTTTTTATTTTTGCAGGCGAAAATTTCAGTTTCAATTTTATTTAAATCCAGAGAAATTTGATTATCTTTATTGTTCTCAGTGTCAGAAAAAATTTCATTTGCACGCAAGGACAAGAGAATAGAAAAAAAGAATATTAAGAACAAAAGTCTTATTAGAATATTTTTAATTTTAACCAAATAACGTTCCTCTTTTTAATATTAACTCTCAGCAAGGGGGGGAGAGTATTCAGTTAGTGCTGGGGAGATTCTTAAGGGGACGCACAGCAACTGCCAGGCAGAATTTGGCTCGGATGCCTCGATAGTAACAATATTCCTTTCCGAAGTTGAAACCGAAATACCAGGCCGTGTATGAATCTTTTGATTCTCCTGACCAGGCCCAACCGTCTTTAATTGGGCTTTGGTTCTCTACTTCGTCATATAAGCATTTCAACTCTGCACGTGTCGGCGCCCGCCAATCGTTACCCAGAGTCTTTATAAGATTCTGCGCTTCATCCCATGTAACATTTGTTTGCAGAAACTTCCATTCCATACCACAGGCCTTATAACTATCCATTTTCTCTAACTCTTCACGTAGTTCCAAAGCTAAATTATAGTTTTGTCCAGCCTTTCCAACAAGTGTCATGTATTTTTCCAAAACCAACTTTGCATTAGTTCGAGCCTGAAAATTCATCCGATTGGAATAATTAATAAGAATTACCGCATAATCAAAATACTCCTCGTTCGGAACAGTAACACCCAACTTGAATACCTTTTGCTTTTCGGTAACCGCCAAATCCAGTCTTCCTGTCGCACAAAATGATTTTACCCGGGAATTGATCTGATCAATCTTGTTCTTCAGATTCATATTATTCGATGAAGGCAATTCAGCCTTCAAAATCGCTCCGTTAAACCAAAATATTACTATAAGTGACACCTGCAATAACGTTTCTAAAAGATTTTTTCCTGAACTCTTCATTTCTTTCTCCGATTTAATTATTTAATGTTTCAATATTTTAACAAAATTCAGATTCAAGTTAAAGACACATATAACGCGCCCCCGGTGTGCATCCATGGGATGCACACCGGGGGCGCGTTTGCAACTGTCCAAGGTCATTACCGATTCTCAATCTTCCTTAGACTCAGGCGGAATCTCCCAGTTATCATATTCACGAAGGTCCAGTATGCCTCCGGTGATGGGCATGTTTTCTGCCATCCAGGTGTGGAACCAGTCAACGGTCTCCCAGAAAGCATCAACATTTTTATGCACCATAAACCGACTGCGCAGAGGGAGCCACTCTTCGTTGGTTTTCACCTTTACCAGATTTCCGAAGAATTCCCGTGCGCGTTCCAGAGGCACATCGAAGAATAGATTGGGATAGTCGCCAACGATACCAGGATAAATTGAGGTGTAGTCATATACGCTCTGTCCACTTCGTGCCCAGAGCACATCGGATATATAGTTATGGGAACTGTATCGACGATGCGCAACCATTGTGTAAATCCAGCCCTGGGGTTGAATTCGGATGTAGGAAACTGAAGGGATGCGCGAGTTATAGAAGCCAGATCTTTGCGTGACCATTGCCATGACGGCCTCCAGATCTTCTTTGGAATTGACCTGGGTCGGAAACGAATTGGGCTTTTTCTCATCATTATAAGATGTCGGGCCAGCTTTCCAGTTGGGGAATCGGCGTTCGACGATCTGGTCAACTACGCTGAGGAACGCATCTCTCGGAGCAGCTCCCTCGGAAATTTTCAGAGTCGAGTCTCCGGGGCGAACGCCATTGAGCGCACCAGAAGAGTCGCCTGGCAACTTCTTCCCCAGGTCGGCGATAATTCCTTCGGTGCCCAGACTACGATCAGGGAACATTTTTAATCCGGCCTGGCCGCCCACTCCAGAGCTCCAGTCGTTGCGAATGGCAGTTCGAGTGTTCGGCTCGAGAAGCGAGAGGAACCTGTCCTCGGCTTCAATTCGAACATGCATAAAATCGCGCCAGGTAAGCAGCTTGTGCTGAAGGGTTCCCCACTCTTTATAGTTAAATGAAAGGCTGTAAAAGGCACGTTCAAAGTTGCTGAAGTTGAAGAGATATACCGCAATGGGGTTTCCACCCTCGCCGCCGAAAAGTGTCGATGCGTTGGTCTCGTGGCGAATGGCACTGACCCAGGCGTTTGGATTCCGCTCTTTGGAATTAGTCTGAGGATCGAATAAACAACTGCCGTTCCACACATCATCGACTCGGAGTCCTCCGGGGCGCAGGATCCGCTGACGCTTCTCAAGCTCTGTCAGATAACGATCGTTATGTTTAGCGAGGGCTTGAGTTCCCTGAATATACTGGATGTTTACACGATATCCATCATTGACCAGATTCCATTCTGTTGTACCAAAGGCCGCAGGGCCCCTGTCCTGGGCTGTGGGGTCGGCTTCTGGTTTGAGGAACCATGCCCAGACGTAATCGTCCATGGCAAAAGTCGCCTTACTTCCATTGCAAACAGGCGAACGGGTCAGGTTATCGAGGAAAAACCGCGAATTTTCGAGAAGGAACTTGTAACGAATCGAAGGTGGGATTGCCTGGAAATAAAGAAAAGGGTTCTTGCCTTCGTATCCAGGTAACGCAAGTACGCCCCATTTGGGCGACTCTTCATTGAACAAATGGCGGATACGCTCCAGAGTCTTGTTGTCTGCCTCCCAGATAATGTGGTCCTTAATTGCAACCAAATCAGTTATCTTGTTCAGCCGATAGTAGAATGGGGCTCCAGCTGCAAGCCCCGTGGGCGGATCATTCGGTGCTTTCGTGACAATCTCGCGCACTGGATAATCAGCAGGAGGATTTGAAGCTCGTACTATCATGTAGAACTCGCCCGGTGATTCCGCAAAATGGATGTGAGCCCGGAAGAGGTGCTCGAAAAGATAGCGTGAAACAAGCATCTGTTTATTTGTACGTATATTGAGATAGCGCTCCCAGCGCTCGATTGTCGGCAAGTCGCTTGAGGTTGCGTGGTCGGCAACTGCCTCAGCCCCAGGCCCCGGCGCTCCCTTCTTTATCCAGGTCTCCATTGTATCAAACTCGCCAGCGCCGTAGCCACCTTCGGACAGTTTCTTCAAGCCAGGGCAGCCAAAGGGCATACCGCCTTCGGGATACTTGGCTTTCCACTTGCCATATTCTGTGGGGTCTGCCACGCACATCGTAGCACCGCCGTCATAGCGTTCCTGCTCCATCTGCCGGACCTTAGTGCGATCAAAACCTGGCTTGTTGTTATCGTTGCCCTGCTTCAGAAATTGATAAATAAGGGACTGCTCTGCGTCAGTTCCATTCGAATCGGGAGCAACAGAGTGAAAGCGCTGGTCTTCGGGCCGATTCTTCTGCCATGCATCTTTCCACTCATCAATCGTTCCCAAAAGGGGGCCATCCTTGAGACGGATTGCTTCGTAGCCCCTCACAGCCAAACTTGTCTGGTTGCCTATCTGCGTTCCACCTCTCTGCAGGCCCATATATGAGACCAGCTTGAGACTGCACGGGGAGTTTTCGCAACCGTGGCACACAGTACAGCGCCGTCCTATGATGGGCTGGATTTTGTCGAAGTATTCATCAGGTGCCTCGCCTCCTTTGCGGTTGCCCGCACGGAAGAACGCTGCCTCGGGGTCGGGTTTGGTCGACACGCTTGAACTCACGGCAATTTTGAGATCAGGGTCAAACGGACCGCCCCACGTTGTTTCGGGAAGGAATCCCGTCAGAAAAGAGATGGTTCCCAAAAAGAGTGAAAGCAAAACTTTCCATTCCCAATCAAGGAACCTGCGAATAAACAGGGAGTGTTTTTGATCATGAATTTTCTGCTGTAACATTTGTTTTCCCCCTTTGTCCACACAGATGCGAATTCATTTCTTCGAACTTTTTCTCATAACAAACTTCAAGGTTTGTCCACTTCATTATTGTAATTATATCAAAAAAAATAGCTATATAGAAAGGAACAAAAGTGAAAAAAATTAATGATGACAAAATAACAACTCTTATCGTTATAAAAAATACCAAAATAATATGTTCAGGAGTAGTGCGATGTTACGAAAAACTGGCCTTATTTCTTTACTTTTTCTTTTTTCAGCGTTTTTTTTACCTGTTTTTGCTTCAGAAAAACAATTAAATTCTGAAACAGAAACCATTGATCCTGCCTCTCTCAAAGCAACGGCAGATGTTTCAGAAGCAATCAGGAACTATAAGGAATTCAGAAAAAAGCTTCTGGTTGTCAGAACTCTTTTCTTAACTCTTCATCGAAACCCTGTCTCTGTTACTGCCAAGGAAAAAAGCGATACTGTCCAAAGCCTTGACGAAACAATATTGCCATTCGTTGCTGCGAAACTTTCTGATATACTAATAATACTTCGCAATCAAAATGATCAGGGCTATGGAACAATCAGTTACTGGACGAGGACCTACAAATTAAACAGGGATGTTGGTTTTACAGCAGTTAATCTACTGGATGAAACAATTTCAATGTATCCAGGAATGAATAATCTTTTGAAAATTGCAATAAGAAATACTTCGGGGAACCTCAGAAGAGTCTGTTCAAAAGAATTTTATGGTGATATCAACGTTTGGACACTTCAGTCGAAAGAATTAGTCGAAGCAATCTGGCAGGCAGCAGCAAACCTCAGAGAAATTCTTACCGCATTGGATAACCTTCCTGAAGTCGATTCAAAAAAGCTTCTGATTGCACATCTTGAAGTATCTCTTGTTTTTCTTACCCGCCTTAATGACGAAGGTTACGGAGATATTGAATTCTGGAAAAAATCTACTTCTTTCCTGGTCCGGCAAACAAAGGTTGCAACTGAATTGCTGAAGGTAGCACTCGATGAAACTTCAGAAAACATTCCAGTACTTTTGAAGAGCGCTGTACAGAATATCAGTAATAACCTTATCTTCCTTTTAAACAAATATAGCAGCGGATACGGTGATACTGCCTTCTGGAGAGACAGTTCAAATGCTCTCAGGTCATCGCTCAATCAGGAGGGCAGAAATATTTCAGCGATTCTAAGTTCTTTCTAATTACTTACTAAGGGGCTAGACGTGTTTATACGCAGATTGTCAAAGGTTTTAAGGCAACTGCGTATCCCTTTTATCTCAGGAATTCGAATCTGCTATAAACTTTTGGCTTTTAAGATAACTTCCTCCAGCGAATTTGCAATTTCCGCGTTTTCCAGGACACCAGTCATCTGAAACAGCATTTTCTTTGATTTATCAAGTCCAATAAGGTAGACCTTTCCTTTGTAATCTTCTGTAACAGTCATAACCATATCTGAAAGAGCAGCAATCCCCGGGCTGCTTATGATGGTACACCCTGAAAGGTCAAAAATAATTCGATTCTTCTTCTTTACTCGAAGAATTGTTTGAACAGCTTTATTTACTACTTGTCCAGCTTCACCTGCAAAATATCCGGAAAATGATATCACCGGGAACCCGTCTTTTTCAAATTCTTCAAATGCATAAGAGTCCATTTTTTCCTCCGATAATCGACTATTCAGAACCCTGTATGTGCGAAATAATCCAAGGCTGCACAAGCATAACACTTTTCCTCTTCTCGAAAATTATTGAGCATGATAATTTTTTCCTTCGAATATCTATCTTTTAGCATAAAAAACAATATAATTCAAAAAAAACATTAATTGCAGCGACTGATATTCGCTTTGTCTTAAATAAAGCACCAATGGATATCTTTACTAGAAGAATAATGAGTGATATAATACTCTTCTGGGAAAAAGTACTGAAAAAAATGGGACATTTTTTTCCGCTGATTATTCTTAAAAGTTATCACAGATTATTTATGATAAATATGAACTTTTTTCTCGTTGATTCTGACCCTTTTAATATAAATAGCTTAAATCAATATTGTTAAACCCTGAAATGCTTTCAAGCGACGAAAAGCATTAAGAGTACGGATTCCACTGACATTGAAAATTCATTTAATATCTGAAAAAGCAAGCAAACAGATATATTGGTTGTTATCTGTGGTTGTGTTTTTTATGCTTCCCATTTTTCTTGCTTTGTTTGGTGTTTACAGCTATCTTGATGAGATCGAAATTGTTTCCCGTGATAAAGCAATCAACTTACAGGAACAAATACTGATTCAATTGCGAAAAAAAGAAGATACTCCCGAGTATTTCCGTTTCCTTTTTGAACAAGTTTTTGAATTTATCGAAAAGGATAGACCCAAAAGGCTGGAATATGCTTTAAATGATATGCGTCGCTGTTTTCCAGGGTTGTTTAAGATTTATGTCGTTGATTCTCATGGTAATCTTAATAAAAAATTATCTGAAGCGAATTCTTCAGAATACATATTAAAAAAGCTTTACAAAAGCCTTGTTCATCCGACAAATGATTTAATTGAAATAAACAGAACACTCCTTCTGTCTTTTATAGGAAAAGGGGTTGTTCTGGATATCTTGTGGAAAAATGGTTATAAAACCAGGATTACCGAAGTTTCCAACTCAGGCGAAAAGCACTGGTTTTGCTCAAGAACAACAATAGAAGGCGGACTTTTTGTTCATATAAAAGAGACCCCGGATTGGGCTGACCTTGCAATAAAAGACAAAATCAGAACTTACCTGAAAATCAAGGGAACACAATTTATACAGGTCGGGAAATATTCTCCAGGCGATACACTTCCTTCTGCGCCCGTTTCTGACGCATTAATGAAGTTTCAGGGAACCTCAAATCAATCTTTTCAGTATGACAATTCGCTTATCTATGTTACCAGGCTCAAATCAGGGTCTTTACTATGGATATCCTTCATCAGGAATTCCTTTGAAGTTTCTCGATATCCACGCTACATAGCCACGTTTCTTGCAATAGCGCTTTTTATTTTCCTGGCAAGGATTTCTGCAAAAATTCATTTTGGCGGGGCTAAATTATTTTTTTCAATAAAATGGCGACTGGTTTGCCTGTTTTTCTATGCCAGCCTTCTTCCCCTCCTGATAATGTTTTCTGTAGTCTGGAAATACCTGGCAAAGGAATATGATTTTCAGATGACACAGAATTTTGAAACGGCAGAAAAAACACTCAGGAATATTGATTTATCATTCCCTCTTTTGAGATTAAGTCTTGAAAAAAAAGTTTATAAAAATATAAACAACCTTTTGTATTCAAATGAATCCGAACTGATACAAACAAATCTACATTTGAAAAAACTGGCAAAAAAACTATCTATTGACAGGTTGTTCCTGTTTGACAAAAATGGTCATCCGCAAATTTCATGTTCTGGTACATATGAAGATAAGCCCGTGGAAAAAGGTTCAGCAAGACTTATCGGTGAGCTTTCCCGTGCAATTATTTGCCATTTAAACCAGGAGGACGCAAGTATTTCAGATAACTTGAATATTGAAATGCTGAATGCAATTGGCGGCATTAATTTTATGAGCATGATAACAAGACGACTGGGAAAATTGGATGAGATTAAAATCGGCTCAGATGTTTCCTGGGTAATGTTTAAGACCATATATGACACTAATGAAAAAGTAACATATATGCTTGTTCTTTTCTGGGAAAAATTTAAGCTGGAAAAGAACTATCTGAAATACTGCATGAAATCACCGAAAAAGATTCCAAAAGGAATAAAGGTAATTGCAAGTGAAGACTACATTAATACCAGAATGGAATCGAAAGTTAAGAGGGCATCAGAGAAAAGTTTTTTCAGCAGTTCGCTTTCAAAAAAAGCATATTCCTTTATTTCCTGGCTGGAAATATGGCAGACAACCATAAAGAGAAAAATATATGATCATGGAAGAGCCTATTTTTTTACCGGAATCAAACCGAAGGAAATAAAGGCATTCTATCTGCTGGCACTACAGGATGACTTTCAGATCAGGGAAAAGCTTGCGAGACTTAAAAAGCTTTTGCTGATATTTGCTTTCCTTTGCATAATCATAAGTACATTTATCGGAACACTTCTTTCCCAAAAACTCATAAACCCAATTGAAAGCCTTGGCACTGGCGTAAAATTAATTGAAAATAAACAATTCCGATTTCAAATTCCGATTATTGAATCTGATGAACTTGGCAAACTTACTGAAATGTTCAATCAAATGGTCGAGAATCTTGAAGAGCTGAATATTGCAGTAAAAGTCCAGAATCAGCTTTTCCCGAAGGCTGTTCTGAAAATTGGTGAATATTCAGTTTTTGGTCGATCGCGCTCTGCTTCACAACTTGGAGGCGATTATTTTGATTACTTTTCCTTTAAAGACAGATATCTGCTTGCCGTTATAGGCGATGTAACCGGCCATGGAATTCCTGCTGCTCTGGTAATGGCAATGGCAAAAGCAATAGTACATGAAAGAGTTCACACTGGGGATAATTTGTATGATATAATTCAAATCCTTAATGCGACGATCTTTAGGAACTTAAATAAAGAAATGCTTATGACAGTAGGTTTTATTTTAATAGATTCTATTACTCATGAAACATTATATATTAATTGTGGTCATCCATACCCATTTTGCAGAAAAACAGATGGTTCAATCAGAATGGTTGAAAATTCCGGAGGAATTCTTGGTCTGAGAGAGAATGTACAGATTCGTGGCAAAACAATTATTCTTGAAAAAGGTGACAAGTTGATATTTTACACTGATGGAATGGTGGAAAGTCTTTCAGAAAAACCAAACCTTTCCAATTATGATATCTTCCAGGAATATCTCTTTTCACGGCCAATTCTCAACGCGGAACTGGCTTGTGATGATTATATTGAAAACCATCCTCACATTCTTACAGGCAGAGCACTTCCTGATGATTTAACTGTTCTTCAGATTGAGCGAGGTTAGTTCAATCAGTCCAGATATGCCCTCTGTACCAACCATCCGTCAAAAATTCTTCGTGCTGCAAAAATAATCAAAAAGAAATCATGACAATTTCTGATTAACATTCGTTTTAATTCTTAGAAAGAGAATAAGAACTAATTACTTTGAAATCAAAATTTTCGAATTGAATCTTCCGGCATCAACAAGCGAATTTTGGAGCATAGAGTTAGTTGAAAGAATTAAAATTATATTATGGGGAAATGAACATGAGAGTATTCGAAAACAGCTTTCTTGACATTGTACTTGTCTTTGCCATACTTATTCTTTTGACGCCGAACGAAGGAAAATCCAACAAAAACTCCTCATCAAAAAAGGAGAGGGCTCTCATCACATTTTCATCTGGAATGAAACTTGAAAAGATCTCTCTTACATTGAAAGATCTATTCAAAAGATAACTTAAAAAATACTTTATAATTATTAACCTCAACAAAAATCCGCAAATTGTCGAAGTTTTTTTATGACAAATAAAAAGGGAGTTGGTTTCTAAATAATAGAAGATGCTTGAAGTATCCCCAAAAAGTAGTTCGAATGTAAAAGATCTGCCAGATGACGAGATCGTGTCGCGAGTTCAATCCGGTGAACATAGGTTGTTTACTGTACTCTTTGACAGACATGCTCAGAAGATTGCAAATTACGTGGCATTTCTGACTAAATCTAGATCAGATGTTGATGATCTTGTTCAGGATACATTCATAAAGGTTTTTCAGGCGATTGGAAATTATAAACCACACGGAAAATTTATTTCCTGGATTTTCGTGGTTTCTCGCAATATCGTAAGAGACTGGCAAAGACGGGGAAAAAACAAAGCTTCTGTCCCGATTGATACTTTGCCGCTAAGCAAAATGCCTGCAACTAAAGATTCAACTGCAGAACCTTCTACAAAGGAAGAATTACTTGCTTCATGCAACGACAGGGAACGTGAAATTCTTTTGCTGAGATATGTAGAGGGGTTGTCTTACGAAGAGATCTCTGAAATAATGGGTCTTTCGAATGGTAGTCTGCGAAATATCGTTTCTCAGACAGTAAAAAGATTATCGGAGGAAGAATGATATGAGCTGCAAGAATTTATCTGAATGGCTCGAAAATGCAGATAACGTGCATTTAGATTCTCTTCCGTCACAATTTATCGACCATATCAAATCATGTGAAAAGTGCAATAAGAAAATTCAATTGTTTAAAAAAGTTTCTGGAAAACTCTCTGTTTACACAATGTCAAATACACAATTAGAAAAAATTAGAAATAATTTAATTAATCAGGTAATTATACCCGCTGAAAAAACTTCACAGGGAAATATCACTCCAAATCTGGAAAAAAATTCCTGGATTAAGTTTTCAATCGGATCATTCGTTGTTTGCCTCATAATTTCACTGTACTTCTACGCAAATTCTGTTATTCAAAAAACAAATGAATCTGAAAAGCATCAAGACAAGCATCCGGATAAACCGGTGATTGTACATGGTAACAATATCTGTCTGAACAATTCTGAGGAGATAAGCATTTCATCATCTACGCCAAGGGGTCTCATTGTCAGCAGCGACAAACTTGTACTTGCGAAATTGAATTCTAATGGAAAGCTTTTTGCACGGTTTGAAGAACATGGAAATATTGAAATTACCGGTGAAGGAGAGTTGTTTTTAAAAAAGGACGGATTTGAAAGTAAAGATGCTGATTTTACAGCTGATTTCAATAGATCCGGAAAACCTTTCGTTGTGAGAACTCCACAGGTAAGAATTGAAATAATTGGTACAACTATTAAATTCAAACTAAAAAATGGTGAAGGAGAGATAAGGCTTCTGAAGGGTTGTATCGAGTATTCGAATGTTACTGATGAAGCAATCAAGCAGAAAATTAATCCCGGACAAAGTATTATCATCAAAGAAAAACAGATTTCTGTTTCCGGTAATTCCACTTCTGTTTCGACTGCTATCGGAACCGACAAGCCTGATTCTGTATCTATCCCGGATGATAGTGTAACAAAAACTCTTCTTTCAACAGGTACTGAAATTGGAAATGCTTCAGAAACAAAAAACAGCCAGGGGAAAATAGAACCACTTGAAGCAGCCACTGGAACAATCCAAACCAACAGCGGCACAGATCTGCATATTGGACCTGAAGAGAATCCACCCGATGACGACCCAATAAAACAGACCCAGCCATCAAGCATTTTAGGAACACCGGGGACCTGACAACCCTGTTATATCGAAAATCGTATCTTCTCAATAAACGCTGGGAATAAACAAGTAGATTCTGCTGAAAGCCGCATCTGCGATTTGCGTTGAATTATTGAGAAAATACGCAAACTCTAATAAAAAGCAGATTTAACAGCAATGGCATAAATTCTGAGACTCTGATATAATAATCCTAATTCGTTGATTGTAAAAAATGAGAGGTTATGGGACAATATTGCTGCCTGTTATATGCAAAAAGATGCATATTTATGCCTTGCGCAGGGGTTTTGTTCTGCCGCTTTCTGTTGTCCTGATTCCAATTGCTTTGCTGCTGCTGTTTTCATACAATAACTACATCAAGCAGGAGGCATTGCTTGCACATCGGGTTTATTGGAATGATCTTATCACAAAAGCAACAGAGGGATGCGCTGAAGAGGCCTTCAGTTGGTTCAGCAAAAATCAGTTCAATTCAGAGAATGCAATTGCTGTATATCTGAGAGATACCGGTCGTTCAAACTCTTTTCCTTCATCACCTGAACCGGTCATGCAACACTTAGGAAGCAGAGAGCTTGCCTGTATAAAAGAATTCAGCGGATATTTTGGTGAAAACATCATTCAATCTGTTCAGATAAGCCTGAATGAAGTTCGACATTTTTACAAACCAGTCACTTTTCCCCAGGCAAACTTTGATCCAATTAACAGTGGCATGATTTTCCCGGATAATGTTGACACTTATGGTCTCTTAAAAGTCGAAATTGAAGCGTCTTATAGAGGATTACAGAGAAAATTCACTGCAATACGCGACTTGAAATGCGTAAGCATACTTCCTGGAATATTCAGCCAGTTCACACTTTTTGTTAAAGAAAAGCTTGATGGGCAATCAGGCGACTGGAATCAACTTCGGAACAACACTTCAGAATCAACAGCTACTCTTGATACAATTGGAATAATAAGAAAAGATTCCGCGGGAATGAATAATCCAATCACTCTAATACATTCAAGTGATGATATAAAAAGAACTTTTGCAATGTCGGACATTAAAAAAAATGATGTTTCTCCTGAAATTGGCCCTGACTGGAAAAATATTGACCTCACTAAACGAGGCTGGGTTTTCATGGGTCGGAATTCCACGCCGGGAATACTTCAATATTATGTCTTTCATCCAATGTTCGGCGATATATTTGCTGCATCAAAGCTTTATTCTGACTCAAGTTTGCCTATGGGGCATCCACGTGAACCGTGGTTGTACTACGGAGGCACGTTCATGCTATCCAATCATTCTAAAATGTGGTATTCCATACGTGTAGACGATCCGGCGATACCTCGTTTCTTCAACCATCACAGTATTCCGGGAAGTGGCCTTCGTGAAGGAATAAGAAAACTCTACGGCTGGATGATCTGGCAACAGCGAATGGGCTACACTTCCATAAACAAGAACATCTTAAGTTCCTACGCGCTCAGTTATGGAGGTATTACGCTTTACGATATACTGAGAAACTACTTTGAAGATCCGTCATATCTTTTTGGGGATACCCCAGGCTGCGTGGAACTTCCGCACTCTTCAATTATTCTACCCATGGGAGACCTTTTTCCAGAGAGTGAAAGTTCTTTAATTGACAGACGATCTCCTTCTCTTATGTTTGGAGTATGGCTTAAGTTCATGCAGGTGGGTAATTTGCGGCAGATAGAAGACGGAATTCTCCCTGGATTAACAGACCCTTTGCCTGAATCAGGTACAGGCTCCGATTGGCTCGACTTGTACAAGTCTTCAGCAAATGTTATATCACCTGTTCAATTCTGGTTTCCGTATTTTCCGATTACACTTTCCAGAGACACAAATCGAATCGTTGCAGTCTTGAACCAGGCAAAAGACCGTATTGGATGGGCAAACTCTTACTGGTCAACGGTGGATGACGGAATTACACTTCCGGGAGCAGATTTCGCGAGGGTTCGATATAATGTTGCCGAAATTTTGCCTCATTTTGGAGATCCCAAAGTTGTTCATGAATCTCTTATGACAAAATTCCTTGTATATCCCGGAATGATGATCTATGAACAGTTGGTCGGGAATAATATGCGCGGTTCAAAACCAAGTCTTTTTGTTCCCGGCGGAGAATTGCCTGCTGACCCACCTCTGAGTCTGAAACAATTGCCAGAGAATCTTTCTATCGTTTTAAAAGCAATTGATTCTCACAATGCTCCTGTGGTTGGCAAAAATGCCGGAGCTCAAATTTTCTACTCAGACCCTGATCTTTCTGCAAACAAAGGACAGGGAATCAGCGGACAGGGTTTACTTCTGAGCAATTTATCTGGCAAGCCGCTTGTAGCAGGCAACCTGGGTGCTGTCTGGCCGTTTTCCAAAGCGTACAATCTCATGCAGAAAGCGACAGATAACGTTCCTGATCAAAAAGAATTTAAAAATGCTTTTATGTATGAAGAGAATGGAGTTACGTGCCTGGATCTAAAAGGCCGCATTGTAGTTGTTGGCGGCAGCTATCTTGAATTGAAAGCCTATTCAGGTGACATAATACATTGTGTCAGCGGCGGAATGCTTATTGCCTCTGAATCAGATATAAGAATACTGAATTCAATAAAAATGAAAAATCCAGCCACCGATACGCTTGTCATTGCCACTGCAAATGTGAATGCCAATATGGGAAAAGGGGCAGATATTTCTCTGGCTTCAGGAATTCATGAGGCATATTTTATTTCATCGGGTACAATCAAAAAGGTAACTCCTGGTTCAATTCAAATCAACGGGGGGTTAAGTGTGCGGTATCTTGAATACATAAATTCCCCGTCTTCGATATTTTCTGGCTACCCGACTGCCTCTTCTCAAAGACAAACAATTACGTGGAACGAAAAATTCAATGTTTTGCATCCGGAAATATACAAAAATTCCATCAAAATTCATATTGGACCGTCAATGGTTTATTCTGCAAGTGAAAAGAATGATCAGTAAAGGATTCAGCTTAATTGAAATACTTGTTGCAATTATGATTATTTCGTTGGCTTTTCTTCCACTTCTTTCGGCTTTTTCTTCATCTCATCGTAACACGAGAGCAGTATTCGAGGAAGTTATTGCATCAAATATTGCTTCAGAGATAATTGAAGCACTTGCTTCACTGCCTCTTCAGAATACAATGATTCTTCATGAAAACGAATATAAGATTGATAAATCCGGAGATATGCTATTAGACCCATCAGGAATAGACGTTTTCCGTGATGAAAGAAATGCCGGATTATTTCCGCGTTTAAATTTCGGAAACCTTCCCGAGGGGTTTAGAGTTTTTATCGAGATTGAGTCCTTTCCAAAAAAGGGAATTGATCTTAAAGATTCTGATCTTATAAAGCTGTCAGTACAAGTCAGATGGGGAAACAGAAACCGTGAAATAAAGCTGTGCACATTGAAATGGATAAAGGGCTGAAAATGTTTTCCAAAAAAGGACTTACATTAATTGAACTGCTGTTTATTATCCTGATATTGGCTCTTCTTGGAAGCACGCTCGTCAGAATTCTTGTAAGTGTCTTTTCTGCATCGAATAAAGGTTTCGAGAATCTTTCCATTTTTCATGAACAATCAAAGTTTATTACACAGCTTAAACTTGATCTACAAACTTTCATAACAGGAGGTCACGATTCTTTTGAACCACCTCGCTGTCTTCCTCTGGCTCCAGGACCTGATGAAAATACAGACATATTTGAGTTTTTCAAAGTATGGAATATACACGAATCTGGCAGACCACTTGGTGTAAAAATTACTTACGAGTGCAAACGGAGTGTTTCCGGGGAAAATCTGTCGATTCTACGCCATACTGGAAGCATGTCAGGCAGGTCTTATGAAAAAAGCTTCATGAAGAATATTTTACGGGAATTCAGAATAGAGATCCTTGACGGGCTGGGAAATGTCATACCGCTTCCTCAAAATCTTCACAGGCTGAAAAAAATCAGAGTATCGATGAAAACCAGCGGCAGCGAATTGCTTTCAAATGTTATCAGCATATATTCACCCTACATCAACACGAATGCATCAGTTACTCCATCAGCTTACTGGCGACCCAACTTTACCTGCGAAGAGTTCCTGCCGGGAACAAGTATTAAGATTTTTCAGAAAGGTACAATACAGGGCGAATCAATGAAAGCCCTTGGCAGCCCATGTGTTCTCAAGGGTGAAGATATAGTTTTTTTCTGACATCCTTCAATTTCAGAATGTCTTTTCATGAAATTTTCAGAAAATCTTTCTATTATTGGCAATATGCTACAATATTATCAGTCAATCCCTGATAATGCATGAATTTTACGATGATTATCTTTTTTATGACAATTTCAGTTTTATTTGCGTTGTTAATATTGAAGCTGTAAAAAAACAACAACAGGAGGTAGTTATGAAAACTTCATTGAAAACTGTTTCGTTGATGCTGGTATTACTTGTAATCGTCGTGTTATCACATGTTCAGAGCGCGTTTGCAAAAAATGATCGCTTTAAATCTGGCATTGTTGTTGGTGAAAAAGAAATTCAATGCCCGCACTGCAAAAAAACATTCACCAAGTCTTCTGTAGTCAAGGATCCACAGGCTGGACTTTTCAGTTCAAGCAAAGGTGACACAAAAACAACAAAAGGATGTGAAGGGATAGGAGATATTACTACTGAATATGATGGCAGCAGATGGGGCTTTAAAAATGATCTGAAAGCCGCTAACGATTTTTATGAAATTAAATCCGGTGGAAAGAAGGGCGGCGAAAGCGTTAGAATATATCAGGAAGTTTACAATAGAGATTTCACGCATAGAGTCGATCAAAAGAATGGAGCGATTATAAAGGGAGGCAGATAATACATAATTGTACCAATAACAAAAAACAGTCATAAATTACATTATTCTGCATTTTGTGTTTTCTGCCCTCTCCGGCACTTACGCCTGAGAGGGCGAATTCATTTTAGCGACCTTTTTTCTCCAGAAGAAATGTATCAGTTACTAAAATTCCTATGACAATTTGAATTTACAATGCGTTTGTAATTATAGAGTAACAAAATATCATAACTTTTCTGAGTGAAAGAACTTTCAATTTGTTTGATGCCTGCTTGAAAATCGCACTTACAAAGGAATACCTCAATCTTTCTGATGGTACAAAACAATATTAAGGAGAAATGTATGAAAAAATTCAATACCGTTCTGATGGTTTTCTTCTTCTTCGTTTCAGCAGTTTCCGGGTATTCCCAGTGCAGACCATTCAACGATGATGGATTGATAGCACCAAAAAATGCCCAAGAGGCGAACAGAATTGCTCAGGAATGTGCAAATCCAATGCTGGACCAGTTCATTCAGAATGCCAGCAGACATCTTAACAGAGAAGATCATGACAAAGAATTGCTGAACGGAATCGAATATGCCTCGAATGTATATGATTTCATAAAGCTCGCAAAAAGTTGTACAATGGTAGAATACCGTGATATAGTTCTTCAATACGGCATGACAAAAGCAATATCCGTAAATGATTATATTGCACTTGCACGAAATGCTGCTAAAAATATTAACAGAGATAAGATCCTTGTTGAAGGCTCAAAATATGCTCAAAATCCTGATGAATTTGTATCACTTGCTGGCTTTTGTGTAAACAGTAATTCAAAAGATGTAATTGCAGAAAGGGGCTCATCAAAATTTTTGAATTCAAACGATGCATTACGGCTCAGCCGTGCTGCTGGAAGCCGTAAGACATCCGGAAATATCCTCAAAAAAGCTTCATATTCTGCCTCAAACTTAAACGAAATTCTTATGCTCGCAAATGCCTGTTTGGATGCTTCATCCAAGGATTTCATTCTTGAATACGGAACAAGATTTGCTTTAACTGCGGAGAATTTCCGAACGCTGTCTCTTTACTCTGAATCATCCGAATCAAGGTGTAAAATACTTCTTAAAGGTTCCAATTACGCCAAAAATATTTATGACATTATGACTCTTGCGGAACGCGCTGACATTAATGGCTACAGGGATGCTATCGCAGTAAACGGATTGAAATTTGCTTCTAATGAAAATGATTACCGAGTGCTCGCATCATGTGCAGGCACAAAAAAAATGAAATCACAGATCCTGGCACGCATAAGATGACTCTTAATACACAAGTATTAAATTCTCCGAAGCGGCTGGAAGCCGCTTCTACGCTTCCTTTTCGTTTTTGGTGGTTGGGTGTAACCGTCTTTTGATGAGGAAATACATAGTATCACCTATTTCCGACAATACATCCTGTGTATACTTATCCCATAATTTCAATTTCTTATACTTAACTTAGTGCATTTAGTGTATTATTAGTCAGTAAGTCATGATTTTCTGAAAATTAGATTAATAAGGAAATACATTATGAATAAAAAATTGTTTCAGCTTTTGTCAGGTGCCCTCTTTCTGTTAGTATTTTTTCTGCCTGAGGTTGGCATTTCTGTCGAACACGAGAGATTCCCTGTAAATGATAACCTTCAAAGAGTATTCAGTGAAATTCCCGGAGGAGAAGTTGCACGGATTCGGTTGATGAATAAAAATGATGAATCCTGGTATGCACGCTGGACTCTTATTGAATCAGCTAAAGAATCTATTGATACTACTTACTTTATTCTGCAGAATGATATTTTTGGATTTTCCTTCCTGGGTTTACTTAAAAAGAAAGCAGAACAGGGTGTAAAGATTCGTTTAATGGTCGATGCAAAAATGATCAGGCAATATTTTCGGCTGGTTGGAATCGATGAATTTCAGGATTTAGCAGAAAATGCCAATGTCCAGATTCGCTTTTACAACAGCATTCCCAAATCAATTATTGATTTTGTTAAAAATGGCGACTTGCGATATATTTTTTCTTCAAATCACGATAAAATTCTACTTGTAGATGGAAGATATGTTATTACTGGCGGTCGAAATATCGGTGCTGATTATTTTGTACAGCCTGGCGAGGAAAAAATCGTATATTATGACAGCGATGTACTTCTTGAAGGGGAAATACTTGGTCGTGAATTCCGTACGGCATTCGAAGATGAATGGAAAATGCTTGGAAACAGGATTATCAGAGCTGATAAGATAAATATTTCTGATCAGAATATTAAACTTGAAATAGCAAGAAGAGCCATGCAGTGTTACATGGAAGGAAGAAAGTATTCGAGTGAAAATGAGAATGGTAAGGAAATTCCAGAAAAACACAAGAAGCTCATAATAAAATTTAATGAAGAGCTTGAAGAATTCAAAAATATTTCTTCGCTGAAAAACTTTCAACTATGGAGAGGCGAGCGTGCAAGAGCGACAAAGCTTCTGGATAAGCATTCAATAAATGGACAGAAAGATCAGATTGGATATAATCTTTTTCAGTTTATCAGATCAGCAAGACATGAAATCGTTTTGCAGAATCCTTATGTCGTATTAACAAAAGAAGCATGGGAGGAGCTGAAAAAAGCATCAGCACGTGGTGTTAAGATAGTTCTTCATACAAATGGCCCAAAATCAATTGACGTTCCTGAAGCGCTGGCATTTTTTTCAAAGGAATGGGCTGAAATGATGCGTGAAATGCCAACTTTAAAAATTTTCATGGCTCCAGACAATTTACATCAGCTACATTCAAAAACAATCGTCATCGACGGACAGATTGCCCTGGTCGGAACATACAATCTTGATCCTCTGAGTATGATAATAAACTCAGAATTGATGATTGTGGTAAATAATCCGGAATTTTCATCAATGATGCGACTGAGAATTCTGAATATGACAGAATCTTCCGTTGAATGTAAAATTCGAAGAGAGCACGATGGAAGCATTACAAGAATTCTGGGACCGGAAAACTTTTCAACTGACGCTGAATTACGAAAAATGAATCTGCTGGTCAAATTATCCTGGCTCAGACCGCTTATCTGATTTATTATTGTACCAATTTTCGTATTTTCTCAATTCGTTATTTCTATTTTTCTGGAGAGCATATTTTTTCGGCAATTCCTTCGATGTTCTTGATATCCGCATCGGTAAGATTTACTGTATCGAATGCAAGGTCTTCCCGCATGTGGTCAGGATTAGTGGTTCCTGTCAGTGGAATTATTCCAATTTGATTGGCAAACCGGAAGACAACTTGAGAAATAGTGCCTCCAACGTCTTGTACAAGCTTTCTAAACTCCCTGCTTAGAAGTTCCCGGGCATTTGCAGTCAGCAGAGAAAACCCCTGATAGGTGATTCCGGATTCGCGGCAAAATGCGCGAATCTGGCGATCCCATCCGGTATTGGCAAAACAGCGGTTTTGTACAAAAGTCGGTAAAGTTTCAGCCCCATCGCACAGGAGTTTTAATTGTTCAAGCGAAATATTGCTGACTCCCAGGAAGCGCGTTTTACCTTCTGACTTGAGTTCTTCCATGGTGCGCCATACTTCATGATCCACTGGTGTTAAACCTCGATCAACTGATGGACCGTGGAGAATATAAGAGTCAAGATACTCAACTTCAAGATGTTCAAGAGAGGACAAAAACGACTGCCTGACCTGATCTGCCGGAGCAGCGTCCAGATGGTATGGCAGGCGATTATCCTGACTTCCCGGATACGTGAACTTGGTCTGAAGAAAAAGATCCTCGCGACGTAAAATCCCCTCTGAAAATTTCTGTTTCAAAGCTTCACCAACACCTGTTTCGAAGTAATGTTTACGTTGATTGGCCGTATCGATAGCTCGAAATCCAGCATCCAGGGCCAAGCCAACTAACCTGCAGGTATTTTCTGCTTTCCAGGCGGTTCCATATATAAATCTGGGAAATCGATTGTCTGGCGAAATTCTTGTCATTCTGCGTCCTTTTCTTTCTCTGACAGGGGTTTCATTTGTCGTACTCATAGTAGCATCTTCTGATAGGTATGTCAAAAAATGTCTTCGATGCAGAAATTGCCCATCAATGCTAATTGAAAGATGCTTTAATAAAGTAATGTTCATAAAAACATTGGCAAAAATCATTTTTTGAGTTTATCGGGTAATTTCTACATCGAATGATTGTACCTCTGACAAAATATAGTAAAGAATTGCACTGATCTTGCAAGGCTATCAGAAAATGATTATACTCTCCTTCACCGCTATTTCTGAGGTCTGATTTTTCATGCAAACATAGAAGAAGCATACAAAATAATCAATTTTTTTTTGCGAACCTAATCTTCTAATTGAAGAAGAACTTTATTGTACAAACAAAAATCTATCAATGCCTAAGTACAGCAAATCTTAATAAAGAGGTCATTAAAAAATGTCATTTCGACCGAAGGGAGAAATCTCGCATTTATGAGATCTCTCACTTTCGTTCGAGATGACAGCCCACCCAAAAGTTAACACGCAAATTTGACTCCTTATTTAAGATTTTGCCTACTAAGAAAGTATTACCACCTGAAACTCAGTAAAGAGTCAGAGTTCTGCCAGTTGTCCCATGCTGAAAAGAGAAAGAAAGATCGTAATTTTGGTAGATACATTAAGTCTGCAAAAAAAGACTTAAAGGACAATTAAGATGATGGCTTTCCCCTAATTTAAAATTTTGCGAACTAAGGTGTCATAAATAGAAACAGGCATCACCTGTGTAAAAGATGATGCCTGCCTGGAAGTTTCCCGGTTATTTGATTGAGTGAACTCCGTCGAATGATTTTTTCTCGCTGCGAATTTTAATTGAATCTCTGATTATATCCAGGGACATGTCTTCAGCTTTAAGCAATTGCTGATTCAATTTTAAGTCATGATTTTTATTGATTGCACTTACAAATTTTTCAACTCTTGAAATTTTTTCTCTGTCTACTGTATGATTTTCAAACGGGTCAGAGAGTGTTGATATAGCTTTAACCGGTTCTGGATTCATAGTTTGTACCGACATCTGGATGCTTACAGTATTAATATTCTGTTTTGGAAGGTATTTTTTTGATTCTTCCTGAATTTTTTTCGTCACTCTCGGGTCTGAAGCTGTGCTTGCCATACGTGTTACATCGACAAGGTTCTTTACAAATTTAACACCGGAGAGTAGAATTTTATCCTGAGTACTAAGATCAGCAGCAACTTTCGACAAGGCAATTATTTCGTCAATATTCTGGCACTTTGAAACACCCGCCATACAAACCTCATTAAGCTTGGTGCCAGCGTTGAACTGACCAAAACCAAGTCCACCCTGTTTTCCGGGAGGTAATTTAATTTTTGCAGCCACTGCAAGCTTTACCGCATCCATACCGTTCCTGCACAAGTGCATACTGTTGAGACAAACGAATGCCTGTGTGTTGTAATATGTTGAAACTTTAGCAAGGTTTAGCGCCTCATCAAGTGTCCGGCAGAGCTTCAAGCCTTGGAGAATTATGTCGTCACCAGCATCGTTTTTATAGCATGCCTGTGCCAATTTCGCTACATCCCAGCCGTCTTTTGCTATCGACAGTGCATCTGCAAGCAATTTGTCCTGCTGAGTATAATAATTTGAAGCTTTTGCCATTGCAATTATCTGATCAAGTTCTTTGGAACTTTTTGCAAATACGCTTACCTGTTCACGACTTTTAGTTGCATATTCACTTTTTGGAAACATCGTAATACATCTGCAATAAGCGTCTATAGCATCTTGCTTTTTATCAACCTGTTCATAGGCCTTTCCCAACACATAAAGTGCGTCTGGAACAAACTTTTTGCTATCTGCTGTTTCAGCGGCTTCATACTGTTCAAGGAAACTTTCAAAAGCTTTTATTCCGCCCCAGTAATCCTGAAGTCTGATTTTGCAGAAACCTGTGAAATACTTTGCTTCCTTGAGTACTGCCGGATCTTTGCTTTCTCTCTGAACTGCCGTGAACACTTCCAGGGCCTGGCCAACTTTTCCCTGTTCAAGCATCCTGCGTGCATCTTCAACATTGCTCGCAGCAGAGACGAACCCGACAAACAAGAACATGAACATTAACAACATTACACCGGTAATAATTTTTACAGAACGCATATTTTTCCTCCTGATTGGATTTCGATTTCATTTGTTTTTACTTCTATGATTAATAAAACGGAATTAAAATCGAAATTGTCATGAAGAAAAATCATGGAATTAAAACATTATCTCAAATCGCATCAAAACTACCTGTCTAAGCCACATTCAGATTATAACAATGTTGCTGCTCAGGCGCAATTTAGGTATTAAAATAAACATAAAAGCAAAATTCAGCTGGATTATTCTTACTTCCAGTACTTTTGTAAAATATTAATAGCTTTTTCAAAAAGTCACCCTTGGCAATTTGAAAAAGCTTGACTATATTGCATAAAAGTTAAGGGAAATTCTTTACCACCTGCTTCTGATCTGAAGATCAGACTCACTTTTTTTTGGTAATACTTCAGGGCTCGTATTTTGTCAAAAAAAGGTGTAAAAGAAAGGAGAAAAGAGATGAAAACCGCCAGAAAAGTGATTCTAAGCGTGATACTTCTTAGTATTCTGAATATCGGCATTTTAGAAGGTCTGATCTGGATTTATCCGCTAAGCCAAATCTCATCCGCAAGCGAAACCCCTTTTAAAATTGATGACTGGGTGTACAAAACTCCAATTTATCCAGACACCCAATTTAAAAATTTGCCAGAATCTGAGTCTTTATCATATCCTTTTCTGGGCTTTTTGTTGTTTCTTGGGTTTTTGCTGAACCTTGAATTTACAGGAAAGGGAAAAGAAATCCGGTTAAGAGCAAGGAGACACCGAGTAACGGAGTTGCTGGTGGTCATTGTGGTAGTCAGTATTCTTTATTCAATATCTGGACCAATGATCTGCAGCATAACAGACCAGGGCAGACGCTCTGCCGAAATGTCCATGGCTTATTCAGTCGGTGGCGCAAAGGATATCAACAATTTCCGGGAGAACATTCGCAATGGATATTTACCACGAGTATCAGATATTACTTTCGAAGGTCTTTTCTATGACTATTTTTTTGACATCGGCAATCAGAGCAGTGCTGCCGCTGCCTCTTCGACTTCGCCGCGTTTGTTTTATCCGACATACTCCTGGGCGATTTCCAAAAACCCTTTAAGTAATGAAACCGAACATTTCCTTTCTGTAGGGCTGAATAGCGATATTAAAAGTAGTGAATTCAAACGTAAAAAACTAAATCTGGTGGTTGTACTGGATATTTCTGCTTCCATGGACACTTCATTGCAGAGCTATTATTACGATCAGTTTGTCGGCAAATCAATAAAATCAAAGGAGGCGGTTGACAGGAATCTGAGCAAACTCAAGGTAGCGTGCATGTCTATCGTAAGCATTCTTGATCAGCTCAGCCCTGATGACCACTTTGGGATGGTTTTGTTTGATCAGGAGGCATATTTGGCGAAACCTCTCAGCCAGGTTGGGGGCACCAACCTTCCCTTAATCAAAAAGCATATCCTTGAGATTGAAACAGGCGGTTCGACAAACATGGAGGATGGGCTCAATACCGGAGCCAAACTTTTAGCCGAATATGCCGATGTGAATAAAAGCGAATACGAAAATCGCATTATCTTCCTCACTGATGCCATGCCCAACACCGATGACGACTCTGAATCAGGGCTTTTGAAAATCACTAAAGAAAACAGCCTGCGGGGAAATCACATCACATTCATCGGTATCGGAGTCGATTTCAACAGTGAATTGATTGAGGCCCTGACCAAAATTCGCGGGGCAAATTATTATTCCGTCCATTCCAACACCGAATTCAAAAATAGGCTGGATAACGAATTCGAATACATGGTTACACCGATGGTTTTCGACCTGACCCTCAAGCTTGAAAGCAACTCTTGGAAAATAGAGAAAGTCTATGGATCTCCTGAAGCCTCACAGTCTACAGGAGAGATTATGAAGGTCAACACTCTTTTCCCTGCCCCGGCAGAAAACGGTGAAGCACGCGGAGGATTGGTTCTTTTAAAAATGAAAAAATTAGCAGATGCCGGAGACTTATGTCTTTCTGTCAGTTACGAAGACAGAAATGGGAAAAAGGAATTTCAGGAAGCCGAAATTGAAGCACCTCAACAAGAGCCGGATTTTTATCAGAATACCGGAATTCGCAAGGGAATTATGCTTACACGTTATGCAGAAATATTGCACAACTGGATAAATGGCGTAAAGGAAATTGGGACGATTGCATCATCCTCAAAAGATGACTGGATGTATGCCAGGCAAGCATTAAATAATTGGGAACAGACTTCAATATCTCTGAAAGTCAGCAATGAACTGAATCAAAAGTTTGGAATCATGAAAAACTATCTTGAAAGTGAAAATCTCATACTCAAAGATACAGGACTTAAAAGGGAGTTGGACGTTTTGAACCATCTCACAAATCAACACAGAAGTTCCCGATAGACAACTCCACATATAATATCATGATTTCTATTCTTCCACAGGGCAGATTTTTTCGGCAATTTCTTCTATGTTATTGATATCCACATCGGTAAGATTCACCGTGTCGAAGGTAAGGTCTTCCTGCATATGGTCAATGATTTCAATGTGTTTTCTGCTTTCCAGGCGATTCTATAGATAAACCGGGCGAAATCGAGTGTCCGGAAAAATTCTTGTCATTCTGCATCCTTTTCTTTCCCTGACAGGGATTTCATTTGTCGGCTTCATAGGCATTTGCCCTGATTTTTGGGTTATTTTATTTGACTTTTTCAATTTTTTAGAGTAAATAAGTCGGGCTTTTGCAAAAAAAACACAAATAAGGATGGGATCTATGAAAAATAGAAGAGTTTTTGGCAACTATGTTTTTTTGATGCTGATGGTCTTTGTCGCAGTGGAAGCTGCACATGGAGCACCTCCAGGAATCAAATTCCGTTTTTTTCATACTAGTCCAACAGTTGTTATACCCTGCGAAAACACGTTAAAACCACCGACCATGGCTGTTTACGCAGCATCTATGATTGCATCGATAGCTAAGGAAGCAGGTATTCCGACGGCACCGGTTACCTCAAAATGCAGTGCTTTTCCTGCTTTTTCAAGTTCTTCAAGAATTCCCACCTGGATGAGCAGCATTTGTACAAGTCCAAAGATTGTTGATGATGCAGTAACTGGAAATACAGTCACTACCCGCACAAATTTATTGGCACTGGCTCGTGATTGTGATGAAAACTTTTTCAATTTTTCTATAGTAAGCGCAAACCATTCTCACAATTTTCCGACTGCCTTTGCACATTACGCATTTAAGCATGCAATAGAAAATTCCGTGTCCCGTTATGGAATTACCAAAGCAGTTGCATCACAAAAGAAGCGATTTATTATTTCTTTTGATTTTCATTCCGATTCGGGTGGTGATAAAACCAGAGTAAGAAGCAGCGCCTGGAGAGACGCTGCAGCAATTGCAGAAACAGGTTATTTCCATGCTTCAGGTTCTGTCGCTCTTGGGGTGAACGGAAAAGCCACCTCAGCGTCAACTGATTGGTTAAGTGACGTTGACGGAGCAACGCTTTGGAGAACTGTCAAAGCTGCAAACGATCTTAACAACGGCTTGATTTATATCACCTGGGACCGCGACGTATCCCGCGATGCCCTTACCGCATGGAGTTGCACTTCCATACTTGAAAAACCGGGCTTCAATGAATCTAATATTTCACGAAAAATTGTTGAATTTATCACCGCCATCAATCTGGATACTACGGGAAGAAATATTATCGTTGGCTTTGATGTAACAGGTCTTCCTGAATACCAGGCCCCCGCTGACGGATATATTGATTCCGGAAAATTTTTCACAGGCTGGACAAAAAATATAATAAAGAGAGATTCAGTTGGTGGAGTTCCATGTAAGGGCGCCGAAACGTGCTTTACTTCTTTAAGAACTGCCATGGCAAATATTATTGTTGCTTTAAAAACCGGAAATTACCTCCAATAGAAATTCCTCCCTCTCAACAATCAGTATAAATTCGTAGCTGTTTAATGTGAAATAAAGGGGATACCATTTAATGGTGTCCCCTTTATATTGTATTGCATGGTTTTCAAAAAATGATTATAATCTCCTTAACTGTAGAAGAAACATTCAAAATAGCTTTCTTGAATAAGGAGATTTTCAATGAAAAAACTGTTGTCAGCACTGATCGTTCTGTTTTTCATAGCGGGCTCACTATCTGCTCTTGATTTCAGCACCAAGCCCCATGGAGTTTGTACAAAAGATTTTTTCCGTGATGTTTTATCTCCAAACCTGCTAAACATTGACGAAGGTTACAGCGCTTGCGCGGCAAAAGTTCTCATAGACAAAGAAGAGGTTTTTCCGGTTTCTCTGGAGCTCATGTCCAAAGCAAAAAAATCAATATTTTTTCAAATGTATTTGTTTGGAGGAAATCTGGGAGACCAGATAATTGACCTCCTTGAAAAGAAAATGGATGAAGGCGTTAAAGTTTGTCTGATACTTTCCAAAACCAATAAAAGCCTTGAAGAAGCAGAGAAACGCGAGAGAAAGGTATTTGAAAAACTGCATAAACTGGAAGAAAAAGGGACTCCTGCTGTTAAGCCACCGTATTTACAGAAAGTAAGCCGCGCTCTCGCATCCAGAATACCTGTAGTAATACTTGATACAGACCTTTTAAAAGGTGGAGCCCCAATAAAGGTTGATCACAGCAAACTTATTATTGTTGATGGCATTTACGCCGTCACTGGTGGCATGAATTTCGCAGATAGTGTAGCGGCGAATCACGACAGTATGGTAATGCTGGCAGGGCCAATTGTAAAAACACTTGAAAGGGTTTTTATCAACAATTGGATGCTAGGCTATGCCAGAGATTGCAAAAGTATGGAATTCTATAATCATGCCGACGCAATGGTAACAATGAAAGCCCGAATTGCAGATGGCTGGCTTGAATCAAACGGATGCGTCACTCTTACGACTCCTTACCGCTACGATACCAGGGACAAACTGATTAAAATAATTGATGGGGCCAGAGAATCCATCGAGCTTGAAATGCTCATTGCCAACGAGGATGATGTTCTGAAAGCACTTGCTCGAGCGGCAAAGCGAGGTGTAAAAGTCCGGATAATTCTTGATCCAGCAACTTTCCTTTACGGTTTCGACTGGAAAGGTGGGGTTAATAATAAAGCGGTCGGCCTCTTTCAGAAGTTGAAAGAACAAAATCCGAAGATTGACGCGGAAGTAAGATTTTATGCAATAAATCCCGGTCAGGAGCTTCATCTCAAGCTGATCGTTGTTGACAACGACATAGTGGGAATGGGTTCAACAAACTTTACCGATGGCGCTTTTGCTTCTAATTACGAGCTGTACTGTTTTTTCAAAGGCCCAAAACTTGCTTCAAAATACCTCGAAGTGTTCAATAATGACTGGCAGAAAAGAACGAAGACAGCACCCAAAGTAAATCTGGCAAGAAAAATAATCACCATTTTTGCGGACCTGATATTCTAATTTAAGATATATTTAAACAAGCGGTTATCCATGATAACGAAAAACCTATTTCCATTGCCCCGAGACTGGAAATGGGGATATTGTATGCAGAAATTTGAATATGCGAAAGAAGGAATCCAAAAACTTTTTTCCTTCAGAAAGGTATAATTAGACGTGAAAGATTGAATTCAGCATATATTTTGTAAGGGGAGTACTCTATGAGATTTTCAACTATGCTGTCTTTTATGGCAATGTTGCTTTTTACAAATGAACTTTATGCAGTCCCTTTTCAGGATGATCTTACCGTAAAACCTGGAATGTCCGGATCTTCAATTTCAACTGCAGGCAATTCGTCCATAAATATTCAAACTGCATCCCCTTCTGCTGCTGAATCAAAATATCTTGCTTTCATAAAACAGATTAGTATGCCTGATATTACAATCCATGATCATGACAAGTTTATTTCCGGAGTTGAAAGCTCTAAGATTAATGTCTCCGGGTATTCATTCTGGGAAGGTTCGCCATTAAACAAATTTTCAAAGAAGAACTCAGGGAATGATCTTTGGGCATTGCAGAAAAAACTGCTTCAGGAAGAAAAAAATCTCGAAAGTGCTGTTCAGAATTCAAGAACAGACCACTTGAACACTCAATTCTGGAAGCCAACAATTGATGAAGCAACAAAAAGAGTATCTGATGCACAAAATAAATTGAAAAATACGTGGAACGAGTTCAAACCCTTACTCAACGAAGTAATGGAAGACTATAAAAGCACTCTGACAAAATCTAATAAGAATATTGATGATCTGAAGAAAGAAAACATTCAACACAATGCTACACTGCGCTCCCTCAAAGAGAATAAATCTTACGACAGAGATGAGGCTAAAAAACTCAGTGATAAGATGTATGCTAATATCCTGTTAATTGGTTTTGAATATTCTGTTATCTGGAGCGCAAACAAAACAACCGAAGAACTTCGTGAAATATTTTCATCCATCTGGAAGTAGACTTTCTAATAGCACCAACGATCATATAGACAACGCTAAAGTCGTTTAATAGAATCATTTATCCATCATTTTTCATACCACCAATTGCTTTCGCCTGAGGCATTACGTATTTCTCAAGAATCTTCGTCAGCTTCCCGGAATCATTTCCTTTTTCCTTCTCATTTTCATAATCATCTGGATTCAGATTGGCAAGTACATTTCCCTTTGAATCAAGTACAACAAGCTGCGGAATAAAAGCCTTACTGGAGTATTTCTGCATAAGATCGAAATATCTCTCGTAACGTTTTTTACCATTTTCCATAATTCTTTTACCAACATCAAGCTCGACCAGCTCAAAATTTGAAAGTGTTTCAGCCAGTTTTTTTTCCTGAAATATCTTCTTCATATCGACACACCAGGGACACCAATCCGCGGAGAATTTCAGCAGTACGTTGCGATTAATATTCGCTGCAGATACACATGCAGAGGCGATGGCTTCTTCTCCGGTCTTGTAAGTATTCATGGCATTCTGACCAAATAGAGGGAACGTGGTGAAAAAAATAAACAGATGGCAAATCAGTTTTCTAATTTTTGTATTCATAATAGGCATATCCTTTCTCAGATCGCCATTATAGCATATTCAAATTCAAAATTTCGAATTTTTTCAGCTAATCTCTTAAGCAACTTTTCATTGGGAAAAAAACTATTTTCCAAATTCTGAATTATAGTATACTATGAAGCAGCTTATTGACTCATTCATTCTGGAGACAAATTATGTTTGGCTTTCAATGGCATCTTTCAGACAGATGTAATCTAAGATGCAGGCATTGTTACCAGAGCGACTTTTCGCCGGCCTCCGAATCTTCCCTTGAGATTCGCATGGCCATGGCTGATGCTATATTCACCGGAATTGGCGATGAAGAACCTGTCAGAATAAAGCTTACCGGCGGCGAGCCTCTTCTTTTGAACGATCTTCCCGATTTGGTCGATCATCTTGAAAAGAAGCCCAATCTTGCAGAAATACATATAATTACTAATGGAAGCATAGCAGAAGATTCTGTTCTTGAAAAAATTTCCAAATTCAAAATTCTCACAACCGTAGAAATTTCCTGCGAATCGGGAAATGAAGAAATAAACGACTCAATTCGTGGCAAGGGAAACCTGGCAATGTTGCGCCGGAATATTCCGCTTTACATAGAACGCCTTCACAGACCGGTGGTTCTAATGATGACACTGGGAAAACATAATACTGGTACAATTCAGCAGACAGTCGATTTTGCCAGATCTGCCGGAGCAAATGGACTTATATTTGAAAGGTTTGTTCCTCTGGGTCATGGAACAATGCTTTCCTCACAGGTTCTCTCTGCCATAGACTGGCGAAACGCTATAAAAGCCATCACCCGTGCGTCCGGAGAAGAAGTTGATGCAGATTCACTGGCTGCATATCGTGCTTTCTGGCTCTGGTTCGATCGCCCCGAAGAAGATGCTCTCGAGGCTGCTTTATGCAATCTTGGAGATCATTCAATGGCTCTTATGCCTGATGGAACAGTATTTCCGTGCAGGCGACTTCAAATTCCAGTTGGAAATGTTCTGAAAGAACCTTTTGTTGAAATCAGAAAACGACTGAGTAATTATAATTGCGTAAATCTGAAAAAACGCCTGAACGGCGACACCTGCGGAAATTGCCCTTTTGAAGATTGCCCTGGCTGTCGGGCACTTTCCAACGCTCTTTCTGGAGACCCATGGCAGGATGACATACAATGCGTTCTCAACGTTGATCCCGTGTGAATTTGCTCTGGTCTTACCCAAATATAATATCATCTCAAGAGCTTAAATTTAATCACTCTTGCCGAAAGATTTTAAAATAGGACACTTTAGCAATGTTGCTGAAGAAAAGATAATCTAACGCTCGTGTTTTTTATATCTGCTCAGCAACATTGCTACAGTCTCTAAAATAGAGGAAATTTTATGAGAGACCATTTAATTAACATTGTTCGCTTTCATGGCAGTTTTTTTCGTATCTGGCTTCTTCCATTATTGATTACCATTGTGATTGTTCTTTTCCTGTTGGCATCCGGTCGTGATAATGCAGGTTTCTTGTGGGCTTTGATTCTTCTATTACTTAGTCTTTCAGTTTTTGAGTTCGGGTCTGTTTTCAGTTCAATGGAATCATTTGACATTTTAAACCGCGTAGATAATAAGACAGGCAAAAAGCTTGTCCTGAGAGAATCTCCCGTTGCTTTTTTTGCCTTTGCTTTTTTAGTGCCGACCTTAATCTCATTGGGATTTTTTTTAGCCTCTCTTTATGGTTTTGTCTCTTATTTCCAATCTTATATTTCTCTCAACAAGAAACCTGAAAAAATTGTTACAGCACCTATCTCTGAGCGAAACTTGGTATCTTTCTTCGGGTATGGTTTCTGGGTTGATGATTCGTTCTGGTCGAATGAACCATCTGACCAACCGAACACCCTTATGGTTCACTTGAAATTTTTTCCTAAAGGAGTGTTCACTTTTACAAATTTGAAAAGCAACTTACCCGTTTTCTACCTTGAGACAGCTGATAATAACAGGATAGACATGAACTCAAAAGAATTGGCCGATTTAAACAATTTCTTCATGAATTCTTTTGGAGAAAGGTTGAGAAGCTATCCAGACGCATCGCACTATCTTAAATTCCATCTCAAAAGAAAGGATAATTCCTTCTTCCTGGGCTCGTCACACAACACTATCCCTAAAATTAAACTTAATGCCCGTGACCTCAAAAAGTAGTCAGGTCTAATGGAAGGAGTTTTGAGCAGAGAAAAATGAAAAATCAGCATTGTGAATTGAACGAATTAGGCTGGAGCGACTGGTTTGAGCAAAGATCTGAATGCAAACCAACGGACACTATTGCCCGCGTTGCGGCTGTAGATCGTGATCAATTATTACTCGTGGATCAGACAGGTCTTTTCAGAGGAAAGCTTGCTGGCAGCTACCTGTACCACCATCAGCTATCACATGAGCTGCCGTGCGTTGGCGACTGGGTGTGCGTAGAAAAACAGTCAGGTGATGATTTTGGCGTAGTCCACTCTCTTCTGGAACGAAGAACTTCGCTGCGCAGAAAGTCGGTTGGGAAAGTTGTAGAATACCAGATGATAGCGGCAAACGTAGACTACGTAGTTATCGTTCAGTCATGTCAATTTGATTTCAATCTGAAACGATTGGAACGCTATCTTGTAATGATTATGGATGGTAAGGCAGAACCATACATTCTTCTCACCAAGACAGATTTGGTTGAATCTGCTGTTCTGGCTGAGCAGTTAGCAGAAATACGTTCTGCTGGTATAACCTCACCGATAATGACATTGAGCAACGTAACACGTGAGGGCGTTGATGATTTCAAGCGACTGCTGTTACCTGGAAAGACATATTGTTTCGTTGGATCATCAGGTGTTGGCAAGAGCACTCTGATTAATCATTTGATTGGCCACGAAACGTTAGAAACCAATACTGTCAGCGGTACAGGAGAAGGACGGCATACAACTGTTCGTCGTGAGCTGATTCGTCTCAATGGAGGTGCAATGGTTATCGACAATCCGGGAATGCGTGAATTTGGCATTTTTGGCGCGGAAAGCGGCATAGGAAAGAATTATTCCGACATCACCGCTCTCTCATCCAAATGCCGTTATCGGGACTGTAGCCACACAGGCGAGCCAGGCTGTGCTGTGATTGAGGCAAAACATTCAGGCAAAATTGGTCAGGAACATTTTGAAAACTATCTGAAACTCAGTAAGGAGTCCGAGTTCTACCAGTTGTCCCATGCCGAAAAGAGAAAGAAAGATCGTGATTTCGGAAAATTCATTAAATCTGCAAAAAAGGACTTAAAGGATAAATAATGTCTTTAAAAGATTACGTATAGTGAGTTCTTAACGTTGGTCCCGTTTGAAATTCTTAATATAAAACAGTAAGGTTATATTTACACTGAAAAACAAATGATACTCTGATCAGATCAAGTCGCTTGATTTATTTCAAGGTGTTTTTCCATAACAATGATGTCACCGGTAAATTCATGGTTTGATTTTCGATAAATTTCGGAAAAACCTTCTCTTTTCCAGAATTTAACTGCTCTGGAATTTGTTTCTACAACTCCAATTCGAAGCACGTGGCATTGCCATGAATGAGCTATATCTGTGATGTATTTCATGGCTTGTTTTCCAAAACCCAGCCCCTGGTGATTCTCGTCGAAAAGAAGCAGGCCAATGAAAGCAATGTAGCTCTCAGGATAACCTCGAACGATGTCCAGGCAGCCAACCGGAGATGAATCAAGGAAATAACAACCGAATATTTTATCGATTCGCAATTTTCCCGGGGGAAGATCACTCATCGCTTTTATTGCAGCATCAGAAGCTGCAATGCGTCCCTCAACAAGAAGATGGTATTGCGGTGCAGCGTCAAAAACAGTTTGTACATTTTTTATATCGTCAGGGACTTGTTCGCTTAATTCCCGAAAAATTAATCTCTCCATGACATCCTTCACATTCGCAAATTGTGCATTCGTTGTTTCTATTGTACATTGATAAATATTCTGGAATTATACAACAAAAGCTTTCTGAATCAAACTAGTCAAAAACAAAATATATAATGAAAAGAAAAAAGTAGAAGCGGCTTCCAGCCGAAAATGAAAAAACACGGCAAGATGCCGCGTTTTTTCATTGTCCCGAATTATTGTATGGGACTATAGGTTTGAAAATATTTTACTTGATGCGGCGGAGTACTGTGACGCAGTTGGTGACTGCTGAGCCGCCGACGTTGAAGGTTACGCCGATTCCGGGGGTTTTTCTCTTCGGAGCCATGCCGATTGGTTCGCCCATGAGCTGCTTGTAGATCAATGCATGCATTGAAGCGCCTGTGGCACCGACCGGATGTCCTTTTGCCTTCAAACCACCTGAAAGGTTTACGCACACATTTGGATCATCTGCGGTGAAGCGGCCGGAGGCATAATCATAACCGGCGCGGCCTTCTGCTGACAAGCCCATGGCTTCAGTGGTGAGCAACTGGTTGATGGTGAAACAATCGTGCACTTCTGCAATGTCAACGTTAGCGGCGGTGATGCCAGCTTCTCTGAATGCTTTACCTACTGCGTCTCTTCCGGCTTCCAGAGCATATTTTTTCGGGCGCCTGGACATAGGCAGATATTCCACGGAGTGGCCGATACCAGCGATTTCAACAACCTTTTGTCTTGTGGCTTTTGCATTTTCAGTGCTTGTGATAACTACGGCAGCAGCGCCGTCACTGACGAGTGAGCAGTCGTGAAGGCGAAGCGGTGCTGCAATCATCATATTTGAACCACGTCCGGTTTCTGGCAATGCAAGAATTTCTTCGGCGGTTGCAGGTCCATTCTGAACATGGGCAAGCGGATTTGAAGCGGCATTCCGGTAACCGAGTGCTGCAACGTGTGCAAGCTGTGTGCGGAATTCGTTTTCAGACAAATTGTAATGTTCTGAATATGACTTGGCGAGTTCTGCGAATAATGACGGGAAAGTTGCGCCTTTTCCGCCTTCTTCAGGATAATATGAACAAGTTGCCAAAGTGGCTGTCATGGATGGTGTATCAAGAAGGTTCATCTTTTCAACACCGATAACAAGTACGTTTTTGAAACGACCTGATTCAACAGCATAAGTGGCATCATAGATAGCGACTGACGAAGAAGCGCAGGCGCACTCTGTACGAGTCATGGGTTTAAATCTCAGCGCCGGATCAATAGCAACAGCTAATGGAGCGACGTGTTCCTGATTTACAAAACGTGAAGGAGAACATGAACCAATCCATACAGCGTCGATGTCTTTCGCTTCGAGTCCGGAATCTTTTATTGCGCCGCGACCAGCTTCAATGATGAGGTCGTAGTAGGAATTCGTATCGATTTTTTTCTTGAAGGATATCATGTCTTTGACTTCGATCAAAGCTCCGAATTTGGTATTGTAGGCTCCGATGATACTGACTTTGCTCATAATTTACCCCTTTTCCTTATTTGGCCAGGCCGTTGGAAATTAATCCACCGGTGATTTCAAGACATGTAGCGTCAACTGCTTCATTTTCTGCTGCAAAAGCGATGATATCTGCAATCTCAGAAGGTTCGATCAGACGGCCGATATGCACGCCTTTCAGAATTCCAGTTAGAGCTTCCTGATTCATGCCTTTGACCATCGGTGTTCCGACATATCCCGGAGCAATCGAAACGCAGCGGATATTCTGTATGCCGCGCATCTGGAATTCGCCGACGAGAATCTTCGGCCAGAGAGCTACAGCAGCTTTAGTTGATGAATAGTTTAACTGACCTGTCTGTCCGACTTTGTTAACTGAAGAAATTGGAACCAGAAGGCCCTTCCAGCCGTTATTTGCCATTCTGATGGCTGCTTCACGGACGGTAATAAAACTTCCAACGAGATTTACATCGATGACCGCCTTAAACTGCTCTGTGGTCATTGCTTTTTTTACTTTACCTGTTTCTTTATCAAGGTTTATCATCAAACCATCTTTAATGATTCCAGCGCTGGCAACGACAATGTTTAACTGGCCGAATTTTTCAATCGCCAGATCCATGAGATTGGCAACATCTTCATCACTCGTGACATTACATTTTGCAAAAGCTGCCTGACCACCAGCCGCGATAATTTCGCTGGCAACCCGATCAAGGCCCTTAACATCCATATCGCCGATGACGATCTTAGCGCCTCTGGCTGACAATGATCTGGCAACTGCTTCGCCTATTCCACTCGCACCACCTGTGACTACGACAACTGAATTCTTAAGTTCCACATTTATACCTCACATTTAAATTTTTTCTTACAGAAAGAGCATTTTTCCAAAAACTCATCTTTTGCAACGCATTACTATTAAACTTCAACTTACTTCAGAAAAAACAACTATTTTTTTAATTTTCTTGGGTTTCTTGGGTTTTTGTTTACTTAAGCAAGTATATCATGAAATAAAATAAAACACAAATATTTTTTGTGCATTGCACAAAAAATATTTGTGTTTTATTTGAAAATAGCCTCAGCTGTAGTTTAATGGAACATACACCGAAGAACACTGCAAAAGAAAACAGCAATAAAAAAGCTATTTACGGCGGGTATTTGGAAGCTGTGGTTCGAAAATCCTTCGCTGTTCTTTTGCAGCTGCTTTGGCCATATCGCAGGCAATTTTATAAAGATGTTCCTGACTGCGAAACTCCTTACCATGTGCAGATTTAATTTTGCAGTATGAGCCGTCTGATTCAAGTAGATGCGACTGGGTATTGTCCCTGAAAGCTGATTCCAGAATTTCCATTATACGTTGCCGGCAATGAGGCTGTTCAACCGGAATCATAAGTTCGACACGCCGATCAAGGTTCCGCGGCATCCAATCGGCACTTGAAATATAAATCAGATCCTCTCCGCCATGTTTAAAATATGCTATTCGTGCATGCTCAAGAAAACGATCAACAATTGAGACGACTTTAATATTTTCACTCATTCCCTTGATTCCGGGCTTCAGACAACATATTCCACGGACATTCAGGAAAACTTTAACTCCGGCAGAAGATGCTTTATACAAAGCATCTATAACATCTGTATCTACAAGAGAATTTATTTTGGCCAATATTTTTGCAGATTGCCCGCGTTTCGACCGCTCGGCTTCGCTTTCAATCAAATCAATAAGTTTTTTCTTCATTCCCGTAGGAGCAGCCTCAATTCTATTATATCTTACCTGCTGTGAATATCCGCAAATAGCATTAAAAAAAGCAGAGGCATCAACACCGAATTCTTCTGAAGAGGTCATCAAACTTATATCACAGTACATTTTCGCAGTTTTTTCATTATAATTCCCTGTCCCGAAGTGAACATATCTTCTTATTCCGTTTGCCTCACGCCGAACTATCAGACAGATTTTCGCATGAACCTTCAGTCCGCGAAGTCCGTAGATAACCTGCACGCCAGACCTTTCAAGCGACTGCGCCCACTCAATATTCCGGGCTTCATCGAAACGAGCTTTCAGCTCAACAAGCGCAGTAACATGTTTTTCGAGTGCAGCTGCCCTTGCGAGGGCTTCCACAATCGGACTACCTTCAGATGTTCTGTAGAGAGTCTGCTTTATTGCAATTACGTCAGGATCATCAGCGGCTTCATTGATAAGCCTCACAACCGGATCAAAGCTCTGATAGGGATGGAAAAATATAACATCCCTCTGCGAAATGATTTCCACAAGAGGGGTATCAGATATTGTGTCGGGGTGAATCTGCGGAAGCCATGGTTCGTATTTCAGATTGACTGCTCCCTGTCTTGATGCGATTACCATGTAAGCGCCCAGATTTATCGGTCCGGAAACGGAATATATTTCATCTTCAGATATTTTCAGCACTCCGATAAGGAAATCAAGAGAAGTTTCTGATATTCCGCGATCAATTTCGAGCCTTATGCAATCACTGATTTTTCGCGCAATCAAAACTTCTTTCATTTCCTCAAGGAAATCAGAAATCTGGTCTTCTGATACTGATAGATCTGCATTCCTGGTTATTCTGAACGGGAACTGTTCAATTGTTGGCTCACCAGGAAAAAGTCTGTCGATAAATGTACAAATAACATCTTCCAGAAGTACAAAGTAATCGCCCTTGTCACATGGAATGCTTACAAATCGGGGAATCCTTTTTGGAAGTGGAATTACTGCGAATCGGAATGAATCGTCGTTTTTTTCACGACTTTTAAGCCTGACGCCTATATTCAAACTCAGTCCCGGCAGAAGCGGAAAATCTTCTGCTGAAGAGACCGCCATCGGCGTAATAACCGGATAAATTTCGGTATCAAATATTTTTTCAATATAGTTAAACTGTTCCTGACTCAGGCTTTCCACATCAACCCTTCGGATTTCATGCTCTGAAAGCACTTTTTCAATATCAAGCAGGCACTTGTACTGGCGACTCACCATTTCATGGCATTTCTTGTGTATTTTCTCAAGCTGTCCTGTTGAAAGTTTTCCAGAAGAAAATCCCTCGTTCAAACGCAAACGGACAGACTCCGGCAAATGTTCTTCAGAAGAAGTTTCTGTCTGCTTCAAAACTGATATTCTGCGTATTCCGCCAACACGTACCATCAAAAATTCATCAAGATTTGTACTGGTTATCGCAAGAAACTTCAACCTCTCAAGTATAGGAAGTTTCTCATTTTCCGCTTCTCCGAGGACACGCAGATTAAATTCTATCCAGCTGAACTCACGATCCAGAAACCTGTTGCTGCGCAATGGCATAAACTCTCCTTTCAGCTCGTTTTTCTCAACAGAACCTGCATTCCATAGACATCTTCAAAAAGATTTGCCTTTTCTTTAAGAGCGCCTCTTTCAAGAGTCAGGTCTTCAACTTCCGATACCGAAATAATGAATTGCCCACCGCTTTTGGAGAAAATCACATTTTTTACACTCTGAAGATGGTTTCTGTCAAGAGCATCAGCGACTCTCAATATTGCCGCAAGCTTTGCAACCGCCATACGATGATCCCGCGATAGTACTGCGTATTCCTGATGTTCGGCGCTTGGACCCACCCTTCTGTGATAACGTGCGATAAGCCCTATTATTATTTTGTCATGAAGTGTCAATCCGAATAGATCGCTATTGAGTATAAGGTACATTGAATGCTTGTGATGCGCTCTGTTACTGATGTACATTCCAATGTCATGAAGAAGTCCTGAAAGCCGCAGCAGCAGTTCAAATTTCCCTGAAAGCTGGTGATCTTCCTTCATAGTCTGGAATATTTTTACTGCAAGCTCAGTAACGTGAACAGCGTGATTCTGATCAAAGTGAAATTTCTGTCCAAGAGATAATGCCGTATGGACCGCCTGATCTGCAAAATCCTGATTCCATGAACCATGGGTAGCCATTTCCTGCAACAATCCCTCTCTAAGACTGGTTTTTGGCACAACAATCTTTTTTGCATCAAAAGAACGTGCAAAATGCTTGTAAGCAAGCAATGCAGGCCCAAGAGTTTCTGCTTCGTGATATGGAATATTTTCTTTTCGAACAAGCTGATCGATTGATATTGAGGCAATTCGATCTGCAAACTTTGAAAATTCTTTGACATTTATTTCAGAAATAGTATCCTTGTCCCAATTAGGAAGAAGCCTGGAAGCCGCAAAACGCATATCTCCTGAGACGGCAATTATCTTATCCAGTGATCCGACAGGAATATTCCGTCTTAACTGGTCTATTGTTGATCTGAGGTGACGATCAAGAATTACCCGTTCACGCGGCGCCTGTATTTTATGAGTTTCAAGAGTTTCACGCATTCGCAGAGAACCCATTCGATATGTGTTTGAAAAAGCGACATGTGAATCTACGAGAAGAAGAACGTCTGTTCCGCCGCCGCCTACTTCAACAATCAGCGCATTTCCATACAGAATTTCCTCCTGCGGAAGAATATTGCGTACAGCCATATAAGTAAGGCGATTCTCTTCTGCTTCCTCAATTGCTTCAATATTTATATGAGTAGCAATGTAAAGTCTGTCAAGAAAAGTGTCTCTATTGGAAGATTCCCTTACAGAGCTTGTTGCCACAGCTCTGACAGACGTTTCTTCGTCGATTCCATACTCGCCCAGAAGACGTTTGAAACCCTGAAGAATTCTTACGCAATCCTCGATGGTTTCCTGACGTATGTAGCCCTTGGTAAACGTATCTTTTCCAATACTCACCGGATGCTGCATTGTTTCAAGGATTTTTATTCCAGCCGGACTGAATTCGGCAATAACCATTCTTATGCCAGTACTTCCGACATCAATAGCAGCGGCTAGTTTAATATTCGATGAAAAAAGTGAAGGTTCAAGAACGATAATCTTTTCGGAAGGAGTATTTTCTGAAGCATTAACTTTCTGTTTCTTATTTTTTCTGGCATCTTTTCCAGATTGCTTTCCAGATTGTTTTTCACTTTTCTGCGCTTTAGACTGCTTCTTGTGCAAACCAGTCTGATTTTTTTTCCCTGTCACTTTTAACCTCCATATACGCATTTTCGCGTGAATCTTCAATAAATCCAAATATTATCAGGAACCCCGCAAATTGTATAGAAAATAATAATTAATGCATATTTCAAAGATTTCTGATGGGCAATTGCTGATAACTTCTTTATTAGTTTGACAAGATGGTCTAATTAGTATAAAATTTATTTATCAGAGTTTTTTGGGTTCGAAAAAAATGTTTTTTCGAAGGTTTCTGAGGATGGTCGGGCCGCCTCCTCCAGGCTGAAAAAGAATATCACTTCTTTTTCAATTTTTATTGCCAGGAGGTGGAAAATGTCAGATATTGAAAACAATTCTCAGCAAAAAAACTCGGAAGATCCTGTTGGTGAAGCGAAAGCAAAAATTCTTTTCGCCGTTGTTGTATTTGCAGGAATGATTATCGCAAAGTATGTTTTCGGTTTTTAATTTTAAAAAATAGTACAATAAAATCGCCAGACCATTCTTAATGAAGGATCTGGCGATTGTTGCATTTACCGTTGCCTCGCTATACGCGTTAACTCAGTGATAAGGTTTCATCTGGAATGAATGTTAGAGATCAGATAAATGCAAATTTCTCCCCTCGGTCAAAAACTCCAGAATCGAAATTCTGGAGTTAGCAAGTTAACGCATTTTTTTTGTTCAGTGAATTTATTATTTATTTCAGATGTTCTGCAAAGTCTTTTCCAAATTGCTCGCATTTGGCAAGATCTTCCTCGTTGGGATTATAGTTTGCTTTAATTGGCTGTTGTACTATTGAAATATTTCCTGATTTCATAAATTCTTCAAGTCTCGCGCAGCCTTCACCGCTCCAACCGTATGTTCCAAATGCTGCTCCGACTTTATTTACAAATCTAAGCCCTTTCAGACTTTCAAGAAATGGAGCAATAGTCGGCATGAGAGAATTGTTCAAAGTTGGACAACCTATTAATACGCCCTTATATTTGAGTATTTCAGTGTTAACATCATTGAAATCTGATGTTCCGGCGTTAAAGATTCTGAATTGTACATTCGCTGAATCAAGCCCTCTGGATATTGCTCTAGCCATTTTTTCTGTACCACCCCAGATTGTATCATAAATTATGACAACACCTGGTTCTGCTTTCCCCGATGCCCATTCGACATACTTTTCGATTATCTGTGTTACATTTTTTCTCCAGATCATGCCATGGCTTGGACAAATCATCTCAACAGGCCATCCAAGCTTGGAAAAATCATTTACTTTGTTGATAATCTGACCTGAAAAAGGCGTAAGAATATTTGCAAAATACTTCATTGCTTCCTGCCACAACTCGCATTGATCAACATCATCGGCAAATTTAGACGATGAAGCATAATGTTGTCCAAAGGCATCATTCGGAAACAGAATCTTTTCTTCAGGACAATATGTGAACATGCTGTCTGGCCAGTGAAGCATCTGTGCTTCGAAAAATCGCAGAGTTTTAGAATGCAGCTTTATTTCATCACCAGTCTTTACTGGCTGAATGTTCCAGTTCCCGGGGTAATGGCGCAGCAGCGGCTTCTGTCCTCCTCTGCTGCAAATGATTTTTGCATTGGGAGACTTGGCCATTATTGCAGTAAAAGCACCTGAATGATCAGGCTCTGTGTGGTTAATTACGTAATGGGTTATCTTATCAAGGGGCACAATTGCTTCAAGCTTTTTAAGAAACTCGGGAACATGAGGCGCTTTTACAGAATCAATAAGCACATTGAATTCCCCATCCTTAATCAGATAAGCATTGTAACTTGTTCCACGGGTTATGGACAATTCATGGCCATGAAAGTACTTCAATGCCCATTCTGTAACACCAGTACAAAAAATTCCTGTTTTTATTTCGCTATTCATAAACTTCTCCTGTGTCTGATAAATAATTTACTGTCTTCCTGGCGGAAGCACTCGTATATCGCTGCAGAGAGCTACAGTCAGCCCTTCAGAACTTACCTTTACCGGTGAAAAGACTATCTGAACCAGCGTCTTCGGCTTTATTGAATGTAAATCAGGAGATTGTACAATAATAAAAATTCTTGATCTATTCTCAAGTTCTACCAGATAACCTCCTGTAGACTCTTTGAATTCGATAATAGTGGCCTTTGAAGTAATTGAGCGGGCCAGCGTTTTAACTGGCTGTCTGGAAGTTTCCTCAATCTTTGGAGGTGGACTGAAAAACACTCTGAAAACGACAAATATTATCAATAATATTACCAGCAAAGCAGCTATGAGCAAAGCCATTTTTGAAAATTCCGGTTCTGCCTTAGGCTGTTTTTGCCTGGGAAGATCTAAATCGATCTTCTTTTTTTGTTCCTGCGGGAATTTAAAACCATCAGAGTCTTTCTGTTCACTGCCCTTAGAGAGAATTCTCTGCCTGAAAAGAGTGATTGAGTTTTTCAGCTCAGGGGGCAGTGATTTCAGAAGCGGATCAAGCAGATGCACTTCGCTGCTTGAAAATCTCGCTTCATACAATTTTAATATCTCATCAAGAAATTCGGTCGAAGGCACCTTGGCAAGCGCTTCACCAAGTTTTCCAAAATACTCTTTCAGTTCAAGATTTTCCAGAATAGTGCGTGCAATCATTTTCTGATTGTCATCATTAGAAGAAAACATCACAGCGAGCTGTCTGAGAAGCTTTCCTGATTTAAACATTTTCAGAATCTGTCTGGTTCCCTCTGAGAGATTCTGATTTTCTGACGTAAGAAACTTATAAATTGGATCAATTGCTTCTTTATGCGAAAACCTGAGCAGATAAAGCAAACAGTTCAGACTGATTGCTTCGTCTGAAGAGTCGAGATTTTCCTTAACCCAGCCAAGAAGGCTTGTTACATCATTTCTCACAGCTGCTTTCAATGCTTCAACTTTGACCTGAGGTGAAATTGAAGCATCAAGAACAACCTTTTCGAAGAAATCAGCACTTTCAAGCTGCTCTTTCGTCAATTCTCTCAGAAAAGCAAGTTGTTCCTCATAGCCTTTTTTCAGAAATGATTCAATCATTATTTTCTTATCCAAGCAATATTCATAAACTTTCTGGTATTTTATCAGAATTTTTATCTAATGACCAGAATAAAAGTTGAATATTTATGACCGCTGAAAAGGTTGAATATAAAACGATTCTGTGAAGATAATTCAAATATCACTAAATATATATAAAAATGTTCTTTAGTTTTTGGGAATTTTCTACTAATATTAAACTGTAAAAGGATCGCAGTTTTTATTTGATAACATACGGAATTAACATTTTTTATGCAGGTTTGGAACAGCCTCCCTAAATTGTTCCGGAAAAATCGGGTTTTCAGAGTAATCTTATGACAAAAGGGTTCGAGAGAAAGACAAATTAGAAATGATGACCTATATAATATGGACTGTGTTTATCATCATTTTTGTCGGACTGATGGTTTTTGTCGGTCGCAGAGTCTACTCTATGCACTTAGAGAAAAAATTTGAAAGTGACTGGAAGGAAAAGCGGAGTCATTTTCTTTCGAGCGCATCGAAAGGTGCTTCAGATAGCCGAAATGCCGACTTTGTACGTTTTTTTCTGCACAATGAAGACCGAACACTGAAAGATCGTGAACTTTCTGAAGCGCTTTTGAAGTTGCTGATTTCTTCAAAACAGTTTGTTCCTGCACAAAAAATTCTCACAGCACTTCTATTGAAAGATTCCAGAAATGCGACGTTGAAAAATTTTGAATTAGAGCTTATTCTCGCACGGGAATCAACTGACGAAAGATCACTGAATCTCTTGCTTGATGCCTGCATCAAAGCTCCAGAAAATACTGATCTCAGAGGAAAATATATTGAGCTTCAGATTAAAGCCCCCAACCCGTCTGTAAACGCTTTAAATTATATTTCGGATCTTCCGGAAAAAGAACTCGATAAAAAAGCCATAAAATTTGTGTCAGAACAGTTCGAAAGACGAAAAGTATTCAATGGTACAAGTCTTGGCTTTTTCAAAAAAATGGCTATGATTGACAAGAAAAACGCAAGGTGGCATTACACAATCGGACGATGCTTTCATACTTCGGGAAAAATTTCTGAAGCTATCGAAGCGTATCAATATGCTTTGTCAATCGACCCTGAGTATGCTGCTGCGCAAACAATGCTTGATTCAGTCAGATCTTCCAAGTTTGAAGCATCAGGAAATTATCTTGATGAAAACGCTGAAAAGAGAGAAAACGCAAAGAACAGCTTTTTACAGGCTCTGAGATCTTCTATTACCACTCTGAAACAGGACCAAACAGAAATACCCAAGCGGAAATTTGAACCAGATGAGCTTCCTTCTTACCTTGATAATCCCATAGTTAAGCCAGCACCACAGGAAAAACCTGTATCTGAGCCCAAACCGGTTTCAATTGAAAAACCACCGGTAAGTCCGTCAAAAGTTTATAATTCACTCTCAGTTGACTGCAGCGACATGACCTTAGAAAGCCCTGGTTCACAAAGCAGATCAAGAGTAGTAAAACTGGGAGATTTTGAGATCAAGCTTCCGGCAAGATATAACTCATTATCAGAGATAGGCCGCGGCGGAATGGGAATTGTAATAAAAGCATTCGACGAAAACCTCAAACGCTGGGTTGCAATAAAAACTTTGCGCAAAGATCTGGAAAAAAGTGAAACAGAACTGTGCCAGCGCTTTATAAGGGAATCAAGAATAATGGCTTCTCTTTCACATCCTGCAATACCCCGGGTTTTTGACTTGTCAGTTGTACCACCTTATTACCTGTCTTTTGAATTTCTGGAAGGAAATAACCTTAGAAAAATAATTGGTGACGAAGCGCAGCGCAACGCAATATCTTTTGAACACATGATTTCAATTGCCATAGAGATTTCAGATGGACTGAATTATGCCATGGAAAATGAAATTCTGCACAGAGACATTAAACCTGAAAATCTGCTGATTGAAAAAACCGGGCATGCAAAAATCCTGGACTTCGGACTGGCATTGCGCGAAGGACAGGAGAACATGACTAAAACTGGTATTGTAATAGGAACTCCCTGGTACATTTCTCCGGAACGTCTTCAGGGTAACGTTGCAAACGTTTTAAGCGAAATCTTTGCCTTCGGTGTTACGATGTATGAGATGTTTTCCGGACAAAGACCATTTCAGGGCGATAATCTTTTTGTTGTACTCACTACTGACCCGACACCACTTTCAGGATTTATTGAAAACCCCAACCCTGAGCTTGAAGCTCTTTTACTTGAGTGCGTAAACAGAAACCCGTTGAATCGCCCACAGGCATTCTCGCACGTCAGAGACAACCTTCTGAAAATCAAAAGTTCGCTTCAAACACCTCGAGAATAGGCTGAATCTTAATTCCTGTTATTTTGCTTTAATGCAGAGCATGGCAACATCATCATAAGCAACAACGCCTGTCATGAATTCAAACAATGTGTTCTGAAGGTTTTCAACAATCTGCGCTGATGCAAAAATGCCGTTTTTTGCAAAATTCTCAGCAAATCGTTTCGCTCCAAATTTTTCACCACCCCGGCTTCTGGCATCTGTGCATCCATCAGTGTATAGAATGATTGAATCACCCGCATTGAAATCAGCAGTCTCAACATTAATTTCAAAATTATCTTTAAACATTCCAATTGCAGTACCAGTCTGTTTGAGTTCAATAATCTTTCCAGTATTGTTCTGATATAAAAGTATTGGCGGATGTCCGGCATTGCAAAATTTTACTTTATTTGAATGTCCATCGTGAAAAGCCGCACAAGCTGTCAGATATTGAAAGTCCGGAAGAACATCAGCAAGAACATTGTGCAGCGTCATGAACAGAGAAACCGGGTCGGAAGCTCTGACAATTATCTCCCTGAGCTGAGCAATACTGAAGACCATCGTAAGTGCTGCAGGAACGCCCTTCCCTGCAACGTCACCCAGCATTGCCATCCAGCCACCATCGCCTTTCGGAGTCATAAAATAAAAATCTCCTCCTACTTCACGCGCCGGAATAAGCGATACAGACGCATCAAAATCTCGTAATTGCGGAAGTTCGGTCTGAAGCATTCTTTTCTGGATAATTTTTGCAAAGCTCATTTCCTCGTAAAGTTTTTTTCTATCTCTTAAAACTTCATCGAGAAATATACCGCGAAAGAGTGTCCCAAACTGCCCAGTTATCATTTCTGCAAGTTCAAGATCCCGGGGAGAAAAATTTCGACGATTTCTCGGATCACTGATACTCATGGCTCCAATGATCTCGCTATCCATAAAAACCGGAACACAAATGAAACACTGTGTTTTATAACCACTTCTCTTAAACCCGGAAAATCTTTCATCTGTTGCAATATCATTTACCACAAGCGGCTTTCGATGGGAGAAAACCCATTCAATTACCGGAGAAGCTTTCAGACAAGCACTTCCCTTTATTTCAGGGTTAACTCCGAGAGATTCGAAAATAAAATATTTTTCATTCTGCGCTCTAAGCACAAGTGATGCACGTCCAACACGCAAAAGTGCCGGTACAATTTCGCCGAATAGAGAAGCAATATCCTCGCGTGTCTTAACTGTTACGCTCTTCTGAATAAGAAGATCCATAAGATTGACTTCTTTGGAAACTTTTTTCAGACGCATTCCATAGCGTCTTATCGCATCATTATTATTAAAAGATGACCGCATACGCCCTCACTTTTTAGAGAGGGGGCACGCGCCCCCTCTCGCCGGTCGAACAAGTTCGACCGTCTCACTCCCCGCGGTCGAGCACGTTGTGCTCTCCGCTAATAAAGCCTCTTAGAGATAACCACACTATTATTCATATAAAGCATAAACCATTTTATCGGGCACTTTGTGCTCTCTGATAAAGCATATTAGAGATAACCACACTATTAATCATATAAAGCACTAAATCATTTTTTCGGGCACTTTGTGCTCTCCGAGAATAAAGCCTGTTAGAGTTAACCACACTATTAATCATAAAGCACTAAATCATTTTTTCGGGCACTTTGTGCTCTCCGAGAATAAAGCCTGTTAGAGTTAACCACACTATTAATCATAAAGCACTAAATCATTTTTTCGGGCACTTTGTGCTCTCTGATAACAAGGGCGTTTTTTAACCATTCTGTTTATCACTTAAAACCAATACTCATTTTAGCGGAATAATACGATTTTTCCGGAGCTTTTCAGTTCGTCTTCGCCCTTTTTTACAGTAACTTTGAATTGATATACACCATTTTCTAGATTTTTTCCATCTTCGTTCTTTCCGTTCCAGCGTACTGAATATGTCCCGTTTGACTTGTAACTCATTGGAAGTGAAATAACTTTGTTTCCGGAAGCGTCTGTTATCCTGGCATCGATTTCAAGATCAGTTTTTTTTGCACCAATACCTTCCAACATAATAAAAATTTCAGTGTTGCCATTTACTTTATCTGTCAGAGAATAAGTCTGAAGTATTGCAAGTGGACCTGCAAGAGAGCGCTGAAAAAAGATTCTTCCAATATTTTCGGCTTTATCTGAAACTTCAACTGCAAATTTATGAAATCCTTTTGGAAGTCTCATCAGATCAGCATGAATACTATTTCTGGGCTCATCAAATGTAAATGGCACAGAAACATCATCAACCTGAACTCTTATTGACTCAGCAAGAATTCCCGATCCCTTTTCTTCGATTCTGGCAGTCAGAACAGGTTTGCTATCTTCCTGTTCAATGCGGTAATCGTGAATTTTCGGAGGAGAAAAATCTGCAACCATTATGTATGCACCTTCAGTTGCAATGGGGCAGAAGAAGCCTTTTTCATTGCGGCTCATTTTAACCCACGAGTCCTTATAGTTCTTCGGTGACCATAATCCAATTGATGATTCCTTTGTAATGCCTGAAAGCGGACCAAGAAACTGAAGACGTGCTTCTATTGTATTTTCGGGGTTGAAAATCACGTGATAGGCTTTTGAAAGAAGGGTAAGTTCCGGTGGGGTAATCAATGCCGGAGATTCAACGAGCAGCGCCTTTTCCTCGTCATTACGTGTTGAGATAACAAGATCGACGTCTTTTATCTGTACACGATTTACGATATTTTCCTTTAATGCAGAGCAAATAAAAGAAAAAGACATGGTCTCACCGTTCTGCTTAATGTTAACAACTCCAGCACCCGGCTTTGGACACTTGTACGATGCAGAAAAAATACACTTATTTTCATCAACTGCATTAACCACAGGAAAGTAGTCTGATTCATTGTAAACAACGTTAATCGAAGGAGTTGAGATTACCGGCGCCGGATATCTGATAAAAAATACGAATTCCTCAGCAGTTTCTATATTTGGAACAGGGTAGACAATAACATTTGAAGGATTAATAGAAAAAGAATATATATAAGGCTCTGAAATATCCGAAGTTGTCGAAGTTACTGCCGGAAAGAAGATAACACGCTTGTACTGAGACAGATCAAAGGTCGCAGATGCCACCAGCTCGCTATTTATTTTCAGATCAAGGATTTCGATTTCAGATTTGTGATTCAGGAAAGCAATAAAAGGGTTGAACTCTTCACTAAAAGCTCTGAATGATAATTTCAGCAATCCACTGCCCAGAATATTTTCACATGTTCCGCATGAGTTTGAGAGAACTCGCCCTTCAACGTTAAAAACTGATCTGTATGGTGAAAAAGCTGTGGTTTGTCCCTGCAGAGGAAGTTTTACAGAATCACTTCCTATTTTCTTTTCAAAATCAAGATAACAATATTTTCCATTTTCAAGAGAGGGATCATTAAGATGATTTGTCAGGGTCCAGCATCTGAAGGCATCTGTAAAAGATGAAGACCTCTTCTTCAGCACATTATCAATTGCATCAATACCCTCTGATTTTTCAGAAATTATTTCTTTCAGGAATTTTTTTTGCGCGGGTTCTTCTACACCGGCATATTTTTCAATAAGATAATAAAAGAATAGAAACGATGCCCCATAGTGGCGAAACATGGTTGCCGGCTGTGTCCATTCATTGAAAACTGACGAAGTAAGTGAAATTTCAGGCTTATCAAAAAAATCTGCAAGATAAGCTGTAATTGGAAAACACGCAGTATTACTGGCAACTGAAGAATTGTACAAATATTCGACATACAGAGAAATTCCTTCATCAATCCATCTCTGGTGTGGAGATAAACCTTTTGATGAACGAATAGAAAAGCTTACCAGATGCTGCAGTTCATGCGCCAGATTGCGATAAAAAATGCTGGAAGGCTGGTCAATGTCACGAAATTCCGACTTCATGTTCACAAAAAGGACAGGTTTCTGGTTTCCAAAAAACTCTGAAACATCCATTGAATCAGAATATGCGCCAATTTTTCCCGAATTTAAATTATCTTCTATATTGCAGAGAAAGATAAAAATTTTATCATCTTTCAGCCCAAGGTGCTTTGGAAATACCGGACTCCCTGTCCAGGAGGATACTATCGGAAAAATTTTCGTATCAAAAGTTTCTGCAATATTTGAAAATTTTTCATAAGCATTGTTTCCGAATATTTTCAGACAGGAGTCTTCGATGAAAATTCTGCAACGGGAACCTTCATAGACATAAGTTGCCTGATAAACAGAGTATTTTTTTTCTGAAAAATTAAATAACTGAAACCAGTTTTTTGTCTGTCCGGGCACTATCAGCTTCATGGATTCGGCAAATTTTTTCTGCTGAAGAGAAAAATTATCTCTGGCTGAGTTGGATTTACGCAACTCATCCATGTTTTTCTTCTGAAACGACCTGAGAAGAAAAGTTCCATCAACCGGAATTACTGAACTTTCAAGAGCATATCCGGACAATGCTGCCGAAAAAACGCAGCAGATAAGGATACACGCACGAAAGAAACATCTCCGTATACAAATCATTATATTGGCAATCCTTTCCAGAAAATTAAGAAATATCAGCTTATCGACAGCATTATTACAGAAATATCGTCCTCTCTCTCAAGCAATGGATCATTTGTTTCTAATTTAAGATTCATTATAAGATTTTCAACTGATTCATGAATATTGTCAAGAAGAAATGTTTTAAGATGTTCAACTCCATCTGGAATTTTTTTTGTTCTTTCAAAGAAATCAATTATACCATCAGTGTACATAAACAATCGATCACCAGAACTGATTTTTACTGTTCTGTTTTCAAAAACGCTTTCCTTGAATATTCCAAGAAGTGTTCCAGTAGAAGGCAATTGCTCAATTTCTTTATCAGCAGCTCTAAGAAATAGTGGAAAGTCATGCCCGGCATTGGCATATTTTATAAAACCATTTTTTGTATCTATGATAGCTGCAAATGCACTGGAGAAGAAACGTGTTTCTGGTCCGAGGTATGATTTCAGTGAAATATTTACCTGAGTCATAAGCTCTGCCGGATCAGTACTTGTCAGAACTTTTTCATGAAAAAGGCTTTTTACCATTGCCATTACCATGGCAGCAGGAATGCCTTTTCCGGAGACATCGCCAATCAGAACGCCCTGAATACGATTTTTGCATCCGAAACAGGATTTTTTCGGGCATCCGGCTCTCTTTTGAGGACAGATGTCGAGATAATCAAAAAAATCACCACCGATTACACGGGCCGGGGTCATGAAGGCAGCGCATTTCACACCGTCAAAATCTGGAAGAAAGCGAGGAAGAACGCCTTCCTGCAATACTTTTGCTACCGCAAGCTCCTGGGCTGTACGGGCGTTCTGCTTTTCGAGTTGCTCTGCCCGCTTCATCAATTCTTCATTCAGAGCATAGTTTTGCAGTGTGATAGCAATCTGATCAGCCATAACTTTCAGCTGAAGAAGATCTTCATCTGTGATCGGCTGTTTTCGAAGGTTCCGGTCAACGACAAGTACTCCCCATGTTAATCCTTCACGGGTTATTGGAGCCAAAGCCAATGATGTAAATTTCAGCATTTCAAGGAACTTCGGATTCACTTCAGGGTTCTCAGAAGGTGAATTAACAAGTATAGGAACCCCTTCTTCGATCACACGCCAGGCAATCGAAGGCCCGGAGTTTCTGTGAATAATAAGCTGTTTCTGAACTTCCGGATCGAGATTATATGAGTGAACAGCTCTTAATGAGCATTTATCGGGGTCTATTTTAAAAAGAATTGCTCTGTCAAAACCTATTATATGTATAACGGCCTTCAGTATTTTTCCGAATGAATTTTCAGTTTTAAGTTCTCTCAGCTCATCAAGCGTCTGTGAAAGGTGCTGAAATTCCCTGAGAAACGATATTTCGAATCTGTATAAAAGAAGTTTTCGTAAAAAGAACAGAAAGGCAAAAGCCTGAAATAGCATTGCCATATAACAAAAAATTGATGTACAAATTGAAGTTGACAAAAGAAAAACGAAACTGAAAATCCAGAATGAAATGAAAACAAACCAGCCAGTGCCGAGAGATGAGATGTTCGACCATCTTCTAACCATGTAGCTTTTTCGCGCAAAGCCATCAAACCAGCCGGGTATAAGGCTGAAACCAGCTCTTGCGAGAAAGGATTTCATATCTTTTTCATAGCTTCAGTGAAATCAGCCTGTAAACTGGTATTTCTTCACCTGTGGTGGCAAATCTGTAACAACTCTTTTCTGATACAACTCTGGGGCCAAGTATTTCAACAACAGCTTTTCCGGCAATAATTCCTTTGACTTTTCCAGTAGCCATAATTGCAGTTTTATTCAAAAGGTTTCCAGCGAAAACACTCTTTTTGCAGGAATTTTCTTCCCATACTCCCTCAAGTATTTCTCCGCTGTTTATGCCGACATTCAATTCTATTTCATCACGCCACTTTTTCAAATCCTTCATCAGGTGGAAAGCAGCAAGGGCAGCACACCACTCAGGGTCAGCACCGCCACATTGTCCGGGACGAAATACAGCTAGAATCTGATCCCCCAGCATTGATACAATCTCACCTTTCTGACGAAAAATTTCTGAGCGCCAATAGGAATAATAGCCACTGAGGAATTCAGCTAACTGTGACTGCGTCATATTTTTAGCCGATAAAAAATAATTGGAAATATCTCCAAAGAGAATTACGTTGCTTACATTGTTCCATTGAATCTTGAATGGTGCAATTTCTCGATTTGTTTTCATACCAGCCTCTTTTCAGAAAAACACTGCTTCACAGTATACTGTGCAGAGCTGATATTATACTTCAGATTGTAGCAAAAGAGCAAACATTTCAGTTTGCATGAAATGCATATAAGCTGTAAAATACTTTTGATAAAGCTTTATGTAAGTTAATAAGGATGTGTAAGAGGAAAATGGATCTAATTACTCAGGGATTGCTTGGCGGAGTAGTTGCACAAGCGGCATGCAGTGAAAAGATTGGCAGGAAAAGTCTTCTCTGGGGTTTTATGCTTGGCATACTGCCAGATTTTGACATTTTAAGCGGGATTTTGGGGGAATGGGTTTCTCTTAAACATCATCGCGGTATTTCACATTCTCTGATAATTTTAACCCTGATTTCAGTTCCAGCCGGGCTCTTGTGTAAACGCCTCTCGGGCTCTAAAGCAGAAAATATGCATTGGGCACTTCTCGCATTTCTCAGCCTGTTTACTCATCCAATCATAGATTGGTTTACGAGCTATGGAACGTGCCTCTTCTGGCCATTGTCATCACAACGGTTCGCCCTGGATGCCCTTTCAATAATTGATCCGTTGTTTTCACTTCCATTGCTTATCGTATTTCTGGCTGGTTCTTTCAACTACTTTTCCCCTGCCACAATTAAACAAATTTCCATCACAGGATTAATATTTTCATCATTATATGCATATTCGGGTTATATTAATTCGCAAAGTACTGTTACTAAAGCAGAAAAGATATTCGCTGAACGTGGATTTAAAGCCGTCGATATAAGAGCTACACCAACTTTTATGAATATTTCCATATTTCGAGTTGTTGGCAAAGACCTGAATGACAATTTTTTAGTTACATACATGAATAAAGTTTCAAAAAATCCTATTTCAGAAATTATTCACTTTAAAGCAGACAAGGATGAATACGCTCAAACAGCCCTTCAACACGAGCATGGACAGCTTTTCAACTGGTTCAGCATGAATATGATTCTGACTCGTACAATAAAAAAAGATGATTCCACTTATCAGGTGGTTCTGAACGATATGCGCTATGGCCTTTTGACTACCCCTGAACGGACAATATTTTCTGCCGAAGCAAACTTTAATGCAGCTGGCAATATAATTCAGATATTAAGAAGACACCAACGCGGAGCATTTTCAGAAATAAAAAATGAGTTCAAAACCCTCTGGAAATATCTTTAAGTGGCTACCTAAGAGGCAAAGAATATTTCCTGTTTTTTAAATGGGCCAAAGTTTCCGTCAAGATTAACAAGTGACAATCCCTTTTTCTCTGATAACAGCTCAACCATCTGCCTGTTAAAAATGCTGTTTCTTTCATCAGCAATAAAGTCTTTCCTTAAGATCCAAAGGGCTTCTTCTATTTCACAACTATCATGAATACATATATTTTCATTAAGCGCTTTCATGCGGCAAACAAAGTATACATTAGATTTGCCGAATTGATAAGGATGCTTGGTCGCAATTGCAATTATCGATTCAAAAGTTGATTCTATGCCAGTTTCTTCAAATACTTCCCGGACTACAGCCTTTTCGATACTCTCACCAAGTTCAGTGTGACCTCCGGGCAATTTGAAGTAGTTATTTCCTTTTTCTTTAACTGCAAGTATCTCATCTTTATCATTGAGAATAAATGCTCCAGCGCCAATAGTGTGTGTCGGAGCAAATGGAACAAAACCTGAACATGCAGGTTTGCGAATCAGTGTAAGTTCATTTTCGAGACAATTATGAAATACAAACCCTGATTCGGTCGCAATGCTTATTAAATGGGATTTGAAAATTGGCAGAGTAAGCCAGATAATCTTTTTATCTGCTTTGTGTACAAAATCTAAAACCTCTGCCAATTCGGCAAGAAAAACCTCTTTTTCATCTGGAATGGAATCCGGATCTATCAACACTCCGTTAAATCTATCGAGTTTTAATTCCATTACAAATGTCTTTTCGTTTCATCATCAACCCAGCGTAGATAGTCTGCTGGCCCTTCAACTGGAGAAAAAGTAAGTATCTTGGGAACTTCATACGGATGAAGTTCTTTAATTCTTGCCATCATCGCCTCGACACATTCTTCTGAAGTTTCCATGAGAAGAATTGATTCAGGGTCGTTACGTATCTCATTTTTCCATCGGTATACTGATTGTACACCTGAAATAATATTTCCGCCGGCAACAAGCCTTTCTTCAACCAGTTTGCTCAACAGGTCAAAGGCAATTCCCGGCGGCACCGTGACAAATACAATCCTGGTTTTCTTATTTGCCTTTTTTTGCATTCTGAATGCCGTTGTCATAGTGAATTGAGCTGACCTTGTTAACAGCACCCCAAAGTCTTGTAAGTTTATCATCGCGCCATACAATGCTCTTTCTTCCAGTTTTTGCATCATCAGCTCTTCCAAGATACAAGTGGTGCAGAAAGGTAAATAGCGCCAAAGCCCGGTTGTAAATGTATTCGGGCGGGTCATCCTGATAGTGATTTACAGCCGGAATCAAAAGCTTAACCATTACATACGGGAATTCATCATAATGTGACACAAATGCAAGATTCCAGGTTGCATAAAGATCAGCCCACTGTCTTGCGTGGGCAAAATTATGTGCAATCGCTTTTCTGTCTTTCGACCATGTTGAGGGTCCTTCACCAGTCACTGGATCAAGTTTTTTTGCACCCGGACGATATTTTGCAAGTACAAGTCCTGCTTTTGCATTATCCTTGAAATTCATTTGTGTGTCAACTGCCATTGCTTCAGCAACATTGAGTGAAATCGCGCACCAGCCTGCATCAGGTGCTACTTTTCCACTCTTATGCATATCAAGCCAGGAATTAATGCCTCCTTCGACAGACGGCAATTTCGCATAGTCGAACGGTGACATATACTTTCCAATATTTGCCTCTTTTCTTGCTTCATGCCATATATCACGGCAAATTTCCATTAATCTCCAGTCGTCATGCATCGCTTTTGTTAAATTCTGAAGAGCTAAAGCCAAAGCTACAACATCTGGAAAAACAACTCTTCCCTCTGCCTGCACTTTTGCCCACAATACTGGAAAGCTCTGCTTATCTGCCTGATCAAGAAAATTTTTCAGGTATGGATTTAATTCTGCATAATATGCCATCAAGTCAATTATTTTCAGAACATCCTTTTCAGATAAATCTGATGGAATAAGGTCTTCGGAAATCTTTGACAGAGAACTTGAAACCCACCGGTCCCTCCCATCCAACAAGCGAAGCTGTCGGAAATGCTTTTTCATAAGTTGTTTTAACTCGGTTGCTGAAACACCCGAAATGTTTTGTTTAACAACCTCAGCAATCTTTCTTGCTGGCGAAAGTTGCTCCTGTGCGAACAAAATAGAACTTAATCCATACCAGATAAACAACGCACACAAAAACACTGAAAAGAATTTATTTTTCACAATAGACTCCTGAAAATTGCATTTTCAATAATTTTATAATATTGAAAAAGAATTGTCCATAGCTCAAAAAGTTTTCATCGAATAAATAACCCCTGTAAATATCTCAATTTTTGAGTAGATAGGTTTCATCAGTGATGCGGAATCTTCAGAATGAAGCTGGTTCCTTTTCCCTGGATAGATTTGACCATTATACTTCCGGACAGATTCTGAATAGCTGTTTTTACTACATCCATTCCAACTCCACGGCCTGAAATATCGCTGACAGACTCAGCAGTAGAAAAGCCCGGCAGGAAAATCAGATCAAAGCAATCGCTTTCTGAAAGAGAAGCGGCCTTTTCTGAAGAAAGAAGAGCTTTCTGAATGGCTTTCTTACGAAGTTCTTCAGAGTGAAGACCTTTTCCATCATCTTCGACTGCAATTTCAAGAAAATCTGATTTCTGGGAAACAGTAAGCGAAATTTTTCCCTGCTCCGGTTTTCCGGCCGAAAGGCGCTGCTCAGGCATTTCAATGGCATGGTCGAAAGCATTCCGCAGCAGATGCATCAACGGAGCACTCAACTGCTGTGCCATTTCATAATGAATTGGCGTCTCTTCACCAATAAAGCTGAACTCAGCGTTTTTCTGAAGACGTTCCATCAATCCCGGAATAAGACGGGTAATTCGCAGAAAAGCCTTTCTGGCAGTAATCTTCTGCAAATCATTGACATGCCTGATAACCTGATTCATTCCATTTTCAGGATTTTCAAATTTCCGCAGAGATTCCTCAATTTGTCGAATTTCCGAGAGTGGAATCCGCAAAATTGCACCGCTTGTCTCAGCTTCTTCACCAAGAATCAGTCGGGCAACTTTTTTTGTTTCATCAAGGGAAGAATTAAGCGTCTGAAAGCCGTTTCTGACTTCTGGCAAACACTCTGAAGAAACAGATGTATTTTCGCGTAATTTTTCAAGTGTATTTTCAAGTTCAGCAGCACATTTTCCAGCCCTGCTCATGCCGAAACTTCCTGCCATTCCCTTGATTGTATGAACACCACGAAACATTTCGTTGACAAGATCTTTTATTCCTGATGGTTCAACGTCTTTCTCAAGCGATTTAACTGCATTATCAAGGGTATTTTGAGTTTCCCGCAGGAAATCTCTGAAAAGTTCGGGTGCTTCGGCTATTGCCTTAATCTGTGCGCTTTCACGCTCAGTGGCTTCAATTTGTGCAAGAAGTCTTTTCTTTTCGGTAATATCTTCGAGTTGTACAAGCACTCCGCTGTCCCCCGTTGCTGTCTGCAACAAATGATAGCTTATCGCAGCCCATCTTCCGCCTGGTAACTGAATTTCCTTGAATGGATTAAGTCGGTCCATGTCGGGATTGGGAATTCCCAACAACATAAATTCGAGATAGTTTTTGAGTGCAAGGCGCTCTTCTTCACGCTTATGGGTCAATCCAAGAGTGTCAAGGAAATCCCTTCCGCGCAGATTTTCTGCTCCAAGAATAGTTTCGGAAGACTTCGAATATTCGGGATTTATTCTGAATTCTGAACCAAATGAAAGTAATCCGATCGGAACAGAATTCATAATCTGCTTCAATTCAGCGCTTCTTGCATTAACAAGCTGATCAAGATGAGCCATGGTTTTTTGTATTGTTTTCAACATAAGATTGAATGCAACAGCAAGTTTCCCGAGCTGTTCATCATCATGAACAGGCATTTCTGCTGCATAATTGCCTTCCGAGACGGCTTTAATTGTTGCAACAATTTCATCTATGAGTGTGCCACGAAAAATTTCCTTTTCAGTTAAAAGTTCTATTTTCTGGCGCATCGAAGCAAATTCTGCATCAGAGACGTTTCCAGGCTTCGCTGATAAACCAGATGCCTCTGCTGAGGCTCCAGCGGCTGATGGAACCTGACTTTTTTCTGTTTTCTTCTTTTCTGCAGAAAGGATATCTGCCTGAGCAATCAATTCTTCGAGCGTTTTCTTTCCGTCAAACAGCAATCCGAGGTCTACCCCTGTTTTTGCGGCAATGAGTACACGCCTTGCCTGGTTAACAAAACATGCGTTATCATGAGCTTCTTCACACATTCCGCAAAGACTTCCGACTGCTTTAAGTGCAACACTGAGTTTTTCCTGATCGTACAACGAAGGATCGTCAGGAAGTTTCTCAGGAGCACCATCGGAATTTATCTGGCGCTGATTCTTGACAAAATCAAGCAGAATATTTCCAGCAAGATTTGCAAGCAGGGTATTTCCCTCTTTATCAACAAGTTTTTTTACAAACTGATGGGCTTTAAAAGCATCTTTGTGACTTCCAACAGGCATTTTTCTGTTACCTCATTTTCGGCAGCAGAAACTAATGCTGTTTTTCATGACTTTCACCCCGGCCATTCTGGCAAGCTGATCTTTGAATCTTGAGTATTCGTCAACACCGTCTCCAAGGTCATTCAATGGTTTCTCAACAGCAGAAAGATCGTATTTCTTAATTTCTGCCTCTCCAAGTCTCAACAGTAATTTCCAGAGGCGTTCATTTTCATTGCCGTTCTTCTCATACCAGTCGACGATTTCCTTCACTGCCAGAGGGACATCTGCCGGTTTAATTCCATCTGCCAGGTTCAAAGCCCTGAAAGGGACCTGGCTGCCGCGGCCTCCAACAAGAATTCGATACGTTCCCTTTTCACCGATAAGGCCGATATCACAACAATAGCTTTCAGAACAGTTTCTCATACAGTCAGAAATGGCTATCTTTACATCGAACGCAGCACCGCGCCCATAAAGAACCTTGTCAATTGCCAAAGCGGTATTTATAGCATCTATATTCTGGCAGAATCTGCACAATGAACCGCAACATGCCCTGACATTTCTGACTCCCTTGTGCAGCACACCAATCTGCAAACCTGCCGATTCCAGTTCTGATCGTGCTTCATCCATTTTTTCAAGAGGCATGAGTAAAATAATTCTCTGAGCATGTGTAAGTTTTACAATGCCTGCCCCTCGTGCAGATAAGTCGGCAATCTTAGCCAGTTGAGCGGAATTCAGAACACCTGCTGGCGAGTTAACGAGCAATGCATAAACGCCGTTGGTCTGTTTTAAGCCAATTCCCCAAACCGGATTTTTTCCTCCGGTTGCTTCAGGAGAACTTTTTTTCAACGAAGCTACGGCAATTGCCTTCATCGCACTATCGACTTCTAAAATTTCAACTGTGAGAGCAAAACCGCTCTCCTTGGGTGAAACGCTGCAAACATTTGCCTTCACTTCCATTATTTCGCCTTCAGAAACGGGAAGGCCAAAAAATATCACAGCTCCAGCTTCAGCTGTTGTATCTGATTCAATAACAATTCTGATCTTTTCTGGAATTTCTGACATTGCATCAGCAAGACCAACCGGTTCAAAATCAAACATTACTTCAGTAAAAACTGTTAAATCAGTCATATATGCTCCTTTTTAGAGAGGGGGCACGCGCCCCCTCTCGCCGGTCGAACAAGTTCGACCGTCTCACTCCCCGCGGTCGAGCACTTTGTGCTCTCGCCATTCGAAAACCTTACCGACTTTTAGAGAGAAGCATGCGCTCCCTCTCGACGGTCACACAAGTTCGACCGTCTCACTCCCCGCGGTCGAGCACTTTGTGCTCTCGCCATTCGAAAACCTTACCGGCTTTTAGAGAGGTGCCACGCGCCCTTGATTGTTCCCTGGGAAAGACAAATCAAAAAAAATACCCCGAATTATGGTGATAATACGATTATTTACTATTTTCATAAACCCAATCTTCAAGTAGCAATCCTGAGATTTGTTTGTATTCTTTGACATTATGGCTAACAAGTATTCCTTTTTCTGCCATAACAGTTGCGGCAATGATCATATCATTTGGACCAACTACTCTTCCTTTTTTTTCTAATGATGCCCTTATTTTGGCATATAACACCGCAGCACGATCACCAAAACCAACAATTTCAAAGGGTTCTAGAAACTTGTTGTATATTTCCAAGTTCTCTTCTTTTCTTTCGCTCTTTTCAACACCCAATAAAAGCTCTGCTTTTACCATTGATGAAATTTTAATTTCCTCTGGTTTTCTTTTCTTGAACTCATCAAGAATCGATCGGTACATTCCTTTTAAGAAGTATATACAGGTATTGGTATCCAAAAAAAACATTATATTCTCATCCTTTTTATATCAGCATCAAAGGACAAGTTTTCTGGCCTGGTAAAAGATGAATCCCGAATTGCTCCAAAAAGTTCAAAATAATCATCGGGATAATCATCCTTGATAAGTCGTTTGAGATTATTCCCAACCCATTTTGATATTGAAGTGTGGCTTTTGTGCGCTAATTGCTCAATTTTTACAAGCGTATCTTTATCGATATAAAGTGAGACTTGCGGCATATATACCTCCTATATTTTTCAAATATCAGGGTAGCACAAACACAAGTATGTTTGCAAGTATGATTGTGCATTCCTGAATAAAGGTGGAAATTAGCCCATCAGAAAGAATTCAATTTCTCTTACTGTTTTGTGAAAATCGTTTCCATCAGAGGATTCCAAAAGTACAGCAGCATAATTTTCGGATGTATCGTATTTAATAATTTTCGACTTGAAATTTCTATCTGGAATCTTTTCTGGAAATGATTCATCCCGCTTGTTTTTTCGAAAAAAGTTAATCATATATTTGCTGTTGATCTCTCTTTTTTGTGTCTTACCTGTAAAGATTTGTACAACAGGGCTTTCTTCTTCAATATTACTGCCACACCAGACCGGAAAGTATTCTAAGCGATTGAATCCGGCATTTACCGAAATGAGAGTGATCTCACGATCATCTATTGCGAAGCTGAATCTCAGCAATTTTCCAGGATTTTCAAGAAAACTTTCAAATTTCCCTGTAATTTTGTCAATTTTTGACTTAATCGACAGCGGAAGTTTCACAGGAAAGGTGCGCCAGGCTGTTCTAGCTGTAAGATCCTTTCTAAAGCCTATTTGTGTTATAAGTTCGAATTTTTGATAGCCGCAGGTTACTTCGAAGAAATATTTTCCCTTAACCCATTTTTCGATCAAAATTTCTGATTTGGAATCGGGTGATAATTTTTCGAAAAAGGAACTGAGATCTTTGTATCCCTCAACACGGAAAATCCTTTTTGCATCTGCTTCGTTTTGAACAGATTTAATTGCATAAGGAAAACTCTGCTTCTTCAGGCACCATTCTGCAAGTTTTTGCAGTGAATTGTTACAATACCATTCAGGAGTTTCCAGGCCAATTTCAGAAGAAAATTTTCTCAGCTCTGTCCGGTTAGTCAGCCACGCGATATTTTTCGGATCGTTTCCTGTCCATGGAGTAGTCATTTGCAGAATATTACCGTCATCCAGCGGCAATTGAATTCCACCAGTTTCTAAAGACAACATTTGAATTGATTTTTGTATTAAATTTTTCAGCATGCAATTTCCTGATAATGTGATCATGCACGCCTTATCGGAAAAGAATGAAATTTTCTACACCTTTCAAAAAAAAAAAAATTGCATGTGGAAAAAACATATTTTTCCTGCTAGAATTACTCGCTGTTTTATGAATTTCCAGGAGATTCTAATTTTTTTGAAGACAACTGCTCATTGGCCTGATCTGGTACTTAGCATTCTGAAAGATGGACGGGATGAAGATCGCCTTTCCCTTCTGGAATTCTTCTGCATGAAGAATAATCAGACAAAAGAAGAAGTTCAGATTTTTCTTCCCCATATACAGGCCCTTATTCACAGCCCCAAATCAGAAATCAGGCATATTGCCAGAAAAGCTGTTCAGTATATTGTTCAGCAATTCCCTGAATATAAAACTGATGATTCTGAAACCATTGTTCATGATGCCTCTGTTGAAACTCACCTTTCCCGGGAAATACTGATTCAGAAACTGACCATCGGAAGCAGATATATGTGCTTCGAGGCAATTGAAAGGCTGACCCTTACAAAAGATCCAGCTTTATTGCCTGTTTTCATAAAGTTTCTGGAAACTGAAAACGATATCTATAAAATTTCATTTCTTATTAAAAGAATTTCCAGACTAGATTCATCTGAAACCAGAGGAACCATTGAAAACTATCTTTCACACTCTGATTTACGAATTGTATCAAACGCACTTGAAGGATTGTATGCTCTCGACGACGCAGACTTACCGGAAATTTTCAAGAAATTTCTGGATTCTTCAGATAACCGCATTCGTGCCAATGCAATAAAAGGACTCCACAGATATGCACCAGAAACAGCCGAAGAAGAGCTTGAAAAAATGTTTGAAAGTCCCAACCCGGCTTTTCAGGATTCTGCGCTACATCTGATTAAACTAATCAGGCCTTCAAATATAAACAAGCTTCTTGAAAAGGCTATGGCTTCAAGATTCCCTACAATAAGGCTCAAGTCTCTTGAAATTCCACGGGAGGTAGTCAGCGAGACCGATTGGAATAAAGCCCCGGAGGCCTTTGAACAAGGTGAGTTTTCAGCAGTTGAAGAAAAGAAGTCAATGTTCTGGCTGGCAATTTTTTTCATACTCGCTGAGTCAATTCTTCTTTTCTGTCCTCTTACTCACCCTTATTTAACAATGTTTCTCGGAGTTTCAGGAATGATCTGCTTTGTTATTTCGGCATTCCGGAAAAAATCCAGATGGCTTTTTCCGATTGGAATATCACTTCTCTTCCTTTCTTCAATAACTCTCGGATCTTCAGGTTTCCTGGCACTTCTTGGCTGGATGGCTGTCTGGTCAGGCAGAATGCGGCCTGAGCTTCCTCAGCCAATAAGAAAGATGCGAATTCTTGCCTGGATATATGCTGCATTTGCAGTCTTAACATTCTGGTTGGTATGTGGTGAAGAAACTCGTGTATTGAGCGTTTTCAGCTCTTTGTACAACCAGCAGACTACGGAACCTGCTGTTCTGTGGCTCATGTCGCACTTCAGAAGATTTTCCGCCCTGTTCTTTGCTTTTGCTGCTGCCGGCTGTTTCTATCTGAATCGTCTCGGACACTACGAAATGACTGAAAACAAACTGCCAATCGTAAGCAAGATTTTCTGGAAAATCTTCTTTGCAGGCTTCATAGTCATACTTGTACTAGAAGGAAGTTTTGTAGTCGGACTTAAAGCAGCCTTTATCGGCTCCCCATTTAAAAACATTCTTGATACTGCAAGGTCTTTTATTCCAAAATAAGCAATTATTTCACCCCAACCCTCACTGCCGTTACCTTAAGAATTTTTAAAGGCTTCATGGAGAAGGGGTATAATATGTCATTTCGAGCATAGGGAGAAATCTCGCTTAACCCAGATCTCTCAAATTCGTTCGAGATGACATTTGCCCCATTATGCATCCATTAGCAGCGCGATTTCAAAATATGATCAGAAAAAAACTGGCACTTTTTTGCACATAAAAACGTCTATCTAAAGAAGAACGTTCATCAAAAAAGTGCCAGGTCGATTTTTTACAAAATCAAAAAGTATGAATTTACCTGAGGAAAGTTCCGTCTTTGCCTATTTTCCCCGGTCCGTTCAAAACATATATTCCTGCTGAATTGCCTTTTACTTGAAAAGTTATGTTTCCATTGGAAACATGAATTTCGCTTCCTGTGACTGCATCGCGATATGTGCCATTTCGGACTCCAACCGATGAGATTGTCTGATCTGAGCCTGCCGCCAATCCGACAACAGCATAACTTTGACCATTGTTCCAGTCGCGCACGAAGCTCATACCGCTTCCCCATTCCTGAACTTTACTCATTGGAGCTTTCTGAAGTGCCGGAACAGCCTGCCTGATCTGATTCAGCCGTTTGATATGCATCCAGAGAGGGTGTTGTCTCGTTTTTTCGATAGTGCCTGATTCAAGATGATCACCAAAATAGGCTCTGCCGGTCTGGTCAAGAGTATCGTCGTTTCCGCAGATATCCTGAGGCAAACCTTTCTGAAAAGCAATTTCCTCTCCATAGTACAAACACGGAATTCCGCGTATTGTCCATAACATATTATATGCAATGGCGGCCATCCAGTCATCACCTTTGAAACGATACTTGAAATCGTTGTCCGGCCCGACATCATGATTTTGAAGGAACGTAACAAGAGAAGTTGCATCTCCGTATACCCAATCCATGGAAAGTACAGATTCAATTCCACCAAAAGAACCACGGCTCAGGTTATCTCTGAACGTTGAGAACAATGAAAAGTCGAGAACAGAAAAACCAGAGTTTCCGCCAGAATTCGGGTTTCTCGGATCATTTCCAAGTCTTGTGTACCACCACGGTCTGATACTTGAAGGACCGTTGTCACCGCCGAGATCGCCCCAACCATGTCCCTTTACAAGGTTTTCCCCGAAAACAAACAAGTCTGGTTTGTGATTTTTCCAGCTGTTAACATAATACAAAAGATCACTTCGCTCAACATGTTTTACGGTATCAAGGCGTATTGCATCAACACCAGCGTCAAGATAGCTGCAGATCGCGCTGTTCAAATACTCACGAACATTATTTTTTTCAGTTGCCAGATCAAGGCAGTCACCGGCCATGTGTTTTGTCTGAAGAGAATCTGGACTTTCCCAGTCGCCCCCGGACATATAGCCATTAAGGTGATACCATTCGCCATTCAGTTTCATGGCGTCTGTACCAAAAAAGCGATTGGGATCACATTTTTCATTTGGTACAATTGCTCCTGAAAGCGGGTCGCGCAATGGAAGAAGTCCTTCGGGGTCTTTATTCACGCGATCTCTGAACCACTCAGGCGCTAAGGGATTATCATTATCTTCACGAAAAGGATTCGTATAATTTCCAAGGTTATATTTATAAGGCCAATCAAGAGTCAGTCCGGCTTTTCTGAAATATTTTATTGGAAGCCTGTCTACCCAGACTTTTCCGCGAATACCGTAATTACACGAATGATTTATTACAACATCCTGAATCACTTTGATTCCGCGGGAATGACAAGCTGCAATAAGATCTTTATAGGTCGCACCTTCAGATTCAAGCCTTGGATCAATTCGATTCCAGTCATAAGCATGATATCCATGGTAATCAAGACCGCTGCGATTTTCGACAGGAGGCGTAATCCAGATTGCTGTAAAACCAAGATCACGTATATAATCAAGGCGCTCAATCAATCCCTTGAAATCGCCTCTCCAGTGCGGATCTCCTTTTTTAATTCTGTCACGGCAATAAAAATCATTATTTGAATCGCCGTTGTAAAATCGTGTTGTTATCAGGAAATATATGGTTTCTTCTCTGAAATCTTTTCCGGTTGGCACAGGCGGCAAAGGTGGTTCCGGAGGTAAAGGCGGTTCTTCTTCGGCGCCATCCAATTTGGAAAGAGAGTAAACACCCGTTTCGGGGGCAAATTTAAACAGATATTTCCCAGATTTTTCAATTCTGGCAGTTATATTTCCAGCATTTTTTTCTGCAGTACCGGTCTGAGGAATAACGTTCTTCTCTGAGTCATCACCCCAGTTAATAATCCAGCTTTTATTTGCATTGAATTTATATTCGATTACCCCGGTATGCAGAAATAGCTCTTTTTTCCAGGCATTTTGGTCATAGCTCATAAAACCTGCATCAGAAGACGGATCCCAGTTGTTAAAGTTTCCACTGATATGAATGGTTTTCAATTCCTGAGAAAACAATTGATTTGTAAATCCAAAAAACAAAAATACAACTAGTACAAACCCCGTAAATACTTTCCTGAAATTACGCACTCTATACTCCCTGAAATTCAATTTGCACAGCGAATACACCACATTCAAAACTATCATGAATTTTCCATAAGGTCAACCCCACAGTCTTCGCAGGCGGGGAGACTTTTTTGGCAGACTGAATAACGAATTCGAAGATTGCCGCTGTCTACTGAATATTTTGTAATTAAGCGAGAATCGCAGAGAGAGATTGAATTAGCAGAATTTTTAGTAGCTTTTCGGCTGCAACACTGCTACAGTGCACAAATTCACGTAACATTTGACTATTTTTTTGGAGTAGCAATAATATGAAGACCCGTAAAGACGTCGTCAAAAGTTTTGGCATCGAACCACATTGCGTCAAATCTTTCAGCATTGAAGCTTATTAATCCGTCTTTTACACCATCATATCGATCATAAGGATCAGCAAGAATAACATCATCATCATCCGTGGCTTCAGTTCCCTTGTCATCATAGCCTGCAAGCAAAACCCAGTGTCCACCCCAGTCAACCCACAATATTAAAATCGGAATTTCTTTTTCAACAAACTCTCTCAAGATATTCAATCTTGAACCGTCTTCATTTTCATTCTCACGTATTTCTGCATTAAAGCCATTATTATTAAGCCATTCGGAAATTGATGCAGGATGCGTTCCAGTAGAAAGTGTTCCCATTTCACTGGCAAGCTTTTTGCCATCGGATTCAATTCCATAATATTTCAGCAATGTCATAACCGAAGTTGGCCCACATGAATAATCATCCCATTGCTGAAAAGGCTCTATCTTCAACATTTTCTTTGTTAAAGAAGGTTTTTCCTTTGCTATCAGAAATGATGAAACGCAGAAAAGAAAAAGTAATGGGAGCAGCACACTACGACAAATCCGAACATTCAAAATCATTTTACACCTTCCTGATAGTATATATTTTTATTTTGAAATATTTGTATCTTTGTTTTCAAGATACATTTGAATTGAATGCCACAAAGATAAAGATCATTTTCACAATAAAGCTGGAGAATATTATTGTCAAGTATCCAAAGAGCAGATTTTCTCCAACCAAAATTTAACTAACCTGTCAAGTGAACAATGTCGATAAAAGACGCGGGGAGTTTGTATTTCATACTAAATCGGGAAGTGGCATGATATGTATGTAAAAAGAGCATTTTGTTCGGGAATCTGTTTGATGGTAATGTTTTTAGCGCTTACAATGCTTGTTCCGGCAGGCTTGTCAGCACAAACTGTTTTCAGTGATTCATGCTCTATTTCTGGCAGCGATCAGAACGCAACTGCGACTATCGGAACAACGATTTCGTATGATTTGTATATGGTACACACCGATTCAATTCTTGGACTCGTCGAAATTGCTACAAATGGTACGAAGCTGCCGATGACATGCTCCTCGACAGGAATAACCAACCTCTGGCATTTGAATACGACTTACAGGATTGTCGAAGGAAATGAAAATTACTGGAAAACTCCGGCCAAATATTATTATATTGCCAGCGGAACAGCTGCGGGCACCTATACGCCAACATCCTATGTAAACATAGACAACATGCGTCCAAAAACAGACGGAAGTTCAATGACGGTAACAATTATCGGAAGTACCACATCAGAACCATGGTCTACAGGAAAATATATTAACAAAGGAACTAAGATAAAATTCTCACAGCGCATGGACCCCCTCGCCTATCAGGCGACACCTACAGCTGAAGCTGCCGAGATAAATCTTTCTCCCCTTAATGGTCCGACCGGTTATGCCTTGACCGCCTCAAATCCCCACGTTTCAATGGAATACGCAGTTCCCGATAACCTCGACAAAAATGCTGTTATTTCCTTTACAGCACGCGATCCCTACGGCAATACTTTCAGCAATCCTACTATCATAACTCTCCCAGTTGACACAACTTCACCGGTAATTTCTCAGGCAACAATATCACCCTCCAACCCGCTGGCAAACGACCTTGTAACTTTGTCAGTTCAGCTGGCAGCTTACGACAATGACACAATTACCGCTTCATGTACATTATTAAGCAGCAATTCAATTGCTCTTTCAAGAGTTACCGATACTCCGAATTTCACATACACCCTTCCACTTCCATCTTCTCCTCCGAAAGCGCCATATAACGGAATTGCAAGCTGTGTTTTCTTTGTGAAGGATAAAGCTGACAACATCGCCTCTACAACGGTATTCTTTCAGATGAACAATATGCTTCCAAATATGCGAAGCCTTCCTCTGGCAAGCCTTACGCAAGTTGTTGAAAAAAGAAGTGATTCAATCGGAATAATTGGAGATTTCCTCACTTTTGCAGCAACCGCAACGTTCAATCCAGATCAGGATGCACACCTGACCGTTGATCTTTCAACAATTGGCGGGCCATCAGCACTTGAGGTTCCAAGTGTTTCTATTCCCACGAATTCTTTCCTTCTCAACTACAAAATTCTTTCGGGAAATTCTGAAGATTCGATTGCACGACGTTTTGTTGTGACTGCACGCGATGATAATTCAAACAACGTTCTGGCAACCTGGACGACACCACCAATCTATATTGACAACCTTCCACCCACTTTTCATGGAGTCGCAACTGTAACACGTGTCGTTGGAAGCGGGACATCATACAGAATCGGTGACGAATTTAAAATCAAAGTTGAAGTTGCAAGCCTTGCCGGAAGTGAACTTGGAGCTGTAACAGTAGATCTGGCAAGTATTTCCACAGCATATTCAACCTATACACCGCTCTACAGGGCAAGCCCTGACAGCGAAACTTATGAAGGCGTCTTCACGGTTGGAAACTTTCTTCTTGCTGGCGACGGAGTTGACGGAATAGTCAATTTCAGAATTCTGGCATCAGACTCGCAGGGAAACGTTGCTTCCATAGCTGTTACCTCAGAACTTCCAATTGACAATCAGTTCCCTGAAATTAAATTTGCAACTGCTGTCTGGGAGAATGAATACGTCAAAGCCAGTGATACGCTTGAGTTCAGAGTAAAAATAGCAACCGGACACAATGATATCAGCTCAGTAAAAATAGATCTTCAGCCATTATACGGCTATGCAACGACTCCTGAAATGATAGCTTCTTCAGTTGCAAATCTTTTTTATTACAGAATTAACGAGGTTCCAGTTGGTGAGCACAAATTTGTTTCAAAAAGTTTCAACGCAATAATTAAAGATGACAACGGAAACTCTGCGACCCCATCAATTACTGTTCCGTTTAATACTGCCCCGACAGTAAAAAGTATTCAGGTTGCCTCTGCAAGAGGAAGTAAAATACTTTACGGCGATTTTGCATCTGTTACTGCAATAGTTGAAAATGTACATCCATCTTATGGTACTGTTACAATAGACCTCAGTCGTTTTGGCACATTCGGCACAGAGGAACCTATGGAATGGCTTGGCGGCAACACCTGGAGAAAACAATTCATTGCCAGCAATTCTGCGACAGCCGACCGCATTGATCAGACTAACTGGATGTTCTCAATTAAAGCTTCAGCAATTGGCGATGGGAAGTCTTATTCTGTCAGCTCATACTCAGCAGGTATTCTCGTCGATACCGAGCGTCCGGAACTTGAGAAATTCAGTTTTTCTCCGGCGAGCAGCACAATCGGAACAGTACTGAATCTTTCCGTAAAGCTTGCAAGTTCATCAAGTCAGCCGCACGACAGCGAAAGCGTTACAATTGATCTGACAAGCGCCGGTGACATAGTCAGATCAATGAATTTTACCGGAAACGGAAGCTTTACCACAACTCTCACAGTAGCAACCGGAACACTCAATGCTGGTGCAACTTTCCCGGTAACTGTTTCAGACAATGATGGAAATATTATTACTTCAAATATCACTATTCAGAAATTTGATAACTGCCCGCCCTCAACTGGAACAATTTCTCTTGATGTTTCATTAAAACCATGGGCACAGGATTTAACAGGTGCATCATTCATCAATCTTAACAAAAATATCATTTTCAGGATGCCATATATCGCTGCTGAGCCAGATGACAATTCGACTGCAACGATTGATTTAAGTCTGATTGGTCTTTCAAGCACGGCAACGATGACTCAGTTGAATGGTTCATACTCCCTTTCTATTGCAGCAGCAACGCTCAGCGCTAACCTTGAAAACAGCGCGCATCTTTTCAAAGTAACAGTAGTTGATACCAATCTGAACAAAGTAACAGCCTATACTTCTGAATATCAGGTTGACTGCCACCCGCCAAGAATTTCTGCTGCAAGTGCAACATTCAACAGCGAAACAACAGGCACACTGACAGTCGGACTGAATCTGGATATTTCTGTACAGGTTCTTGACAACGAAAGCCAGGTGCCAACACTTGATCTTTCCACCATCAGCGGTCCTTCTGCAATAGTAATGGAGCAGAAACCAGATACAACAGACTGGTTCATATATTCCTACAAACTCCCCGCCGGAAGCTTTAAAGGCAATGCCTCGTGGGTTGTTACTCTTAAAGATGATGCTCAGAACAAAGTTTCAACATTCACAAATGTTCTGAAAGTTGACATGAGACCTTTGCCTCCAACATTTTCAAATAGCAAATCATGGATCAGCATCACAAACGATGATAACCCGATTTCCACGATGGCAAACGCAAACGATCAGATATCATTTACTCTGAACATCCAGAAACAGACTGATCTGATTGCAACTCAGACTTATATTGAACTGGCTTCACAGGCGACCCCATTCACCGTGATAGCAACAGCTCAGTTATCGCTGCTGACAGCTCCTGATTTGTATCTCGCAACTTTCACCGTTCCAGATAAAGATGGCTGGGGACCGATAAACGGTGCAACTATGTCATTCAGAATTTACACAAAGGATATTTTCGAAAACGTTTCATCAGCAACAGCTTCTGCTTCGTTTGGGATAGACAATGTTCCACCTGTAATTAAAGGTCAGAACTGGACAGTAAGTCCAAATGTTGCCTCGGTAACTCTTGATGGTTCATCAATCATTAACGTCGGTTCGGGAACTGTCGTAGACCTGATGTGGGCAAGTGCAACAATTGACACACCCTTGTCTTCTGCGTATATGAATATTTCAGCTTTCCCGGGCGCGCCGGCAACAGTATCGGTAAACTTCTTTGAAAACAGCGGACTTGGCGTTGCAAGCGTTGCATCGGGCATTTCCTTTGCGAACTACGACATGACCAACTGGATGATTGGAACGGTAACATTGAAGCTTACCGATCTTGGCGGTAACTATGCCATCGCTTCAAAGTCATTCTATCTCGACAACAAGCGTCCGGAAATCAATTCTGTGACTTTTGACGGCGCAACAGTATCTGTTTCAGTCAGCGAAACAATTTCATCAGTGGGAACCGGAAAGTGGGAATTATGGGGAAGTACTACAGCCGGAATTTCCACATACACGTCACTTTCAACAAACAGATGGAATTCTGATTCAAATTCAATAGAATTTACAATTGATAATGCCAGCCGCGCAGTAATGGCAATATGGGCTTCACAGCCAATTTATCTGAAGGTGAAAAATGAATCTTCCCCGGCAATGAACGACTACGCAGGCAACTGGGGATATGCACACAGCGCCCTTGCAGTAACAATTACCGATTCAAGATGGCGTGAAGCGCCAGCGTTAACGTCAATGAGTGTTTTACAGGCATGGTCATATCCTAATTCAACTTTCACAATTGATCTTGTTTTCAGCAAACAGATGGACCCTTCTTCTCTGGTTGCTTCTCATGGAGTAGTGTTCACGCAGGCCGCTGATTTTTCTTCAATTGATTACCAGAGCGGATATGTCTTTCAACAGGCCAATCAGCAAAGTGCGCAGTGGTTTGATGGCGACACGCGACTGAGACTGGAAGTAACAGGAATCGGTGCTGACATGCTTGCAAGAAAGCTTTCCAGTGGAACAGCGACTCTCAAGTTTGCAACCAGAGGACAGCAGTTCTGCAGGGACGTGTATGGAAAAACTGTTGTATCTGTAACCACTTCGCTGCCTTTGTCTGCAGCTGTTTCAAGACCTTACACCGGCATGTCTCCATTAAGCTTCAACATTGAAAACAATTCAGGAAGCCAGCCGGCAATTGATCTGGGAAATGGCACATTCAAACTTTCTTTTTCTGATCGTGTGCTTCTTTTCACTGATGGCTTCAAAGCACAGGACTCAAATGCGCCGGTGATTACTTATGAAAGCCCTTCAAGTGGAAAACGTGCAACCGCTTTTCATGGAAATATAGAACTGCACGATGTTAACGCCAGTCCGGCAACTTATACCGTGCTCAATTTTGACGCACTGAAAACTGAAAATAATCCTCAGATATCAAGCACCACTGTAACATTGAGTTTGACAGACACCGATCGCAATAACATTCTTGCACTGTTCAGAAACAACCCGACCCCGAACTGGCGCATCAACATTAAGAGCGGAGCCTTCCATAACTGGTGGGGTCAGCCTAATCTTCAATATTTCCCGGCAGAACCGGGCGCAGTTACTGTCAGCACATTTACCCCATTGCTGCCAAGCCTTGCTGCCTGTTCGATATCAGATTTACCACCGGTAAAAAATTATTCCGCTGATGGCCTGACATTCGAATTTGAAATAAAACCAGTGTATTTTGGAAGCGTTGTTATTCCAATAACTTCGGCTGCACCAAAAGCAAGAATAGCCTCTCAGAGCGGCGAACATCTTGCCACCGGAACATTCATGGGCTGGTCAACCAGAACAGTTGATAATGAAACCAGATATGTTGCAACTTTCAAGAATTCCCAGTCATTCTCGGGAACGCTTGTAAACAATGCAAGCATTGCTGCAAAACTTGAAATATTCAATGTAACCGATGCTCTTGGAAATTCGATGGGAACTGGCGTGTCCTCGATGCCTTATGATCTTAATGCGAAGAGCGACACATCTCCAACCGGGTTTTCAACTGCAAGCGCAGCATTTATAATTGATATGAAGTCGCCGGCTGTAACATCTGTTCCGTTGAACAGAGCTATTATGCAGGCTTCGGCAGGCGCCGCATCACTTACAGTTATTTTCAATGAATCAATGAATCAGAGCGAATCGCTGGTTCCGACTCTTTCTCTCGCAACTTCTTCGAGCGGATTGTCCTACACAATTTCTTACAGGTTTTCTGAATGGCAATCGCCGACAACCGCAAAATTTCTTAATGACACCGCAATAGACAGAAATCTTCCGCAGGGAACCTGGACAGCGAACGTTAATGCCTGGGACGTTGCAGAAAATGCTCTTGATACAGCTACCAAACCAGCATTGCTTATCCGTACCCAGGGTCCATCTGTTGATTCCTGGAAAATACTTTCCAGACAACCTGAAACAGCAAGCAGTACAAGTGAAGTTCTTGAAAACAAGCCATTCAGCGGAACAGCTGAGCCGGGCGCTGCAACTTTATCTGTAAAATTTCTTGATGCTCCAAGAGAGCCGGTTTATCTGCAATTTACAGACTCTGATACCGTAATTGCATCATTTGTACTGAACGTTGTTTCATCAAAGTATGCAACTTTCACCTGGGACGCAGCATCGCCGACATCAACCGTTCTGCCATTTTCTGAACCGTCAAAATCTTATCAGATACAACTTTGCGATTCTGACAATAATCTCAACAGTGAAAAGCTTACATGGGCAAGGGACGATTATCCGCCACAGGTTTCGCTTGTAAGCGTTTCGGGCGGAGTAAATTCCGGGACATCTTCTTCCGGATGGTTTAATCCGGCACTGCATTCGAACATCTCACTTAACTGGACTGTTACATCAGAAAGTGACTCTCCTCTGCTTCGAGTGCGCGATACAAACGGAACTTATGCCACAGACACTTTTACAATGACAGCAGCCAGCAGCCAGTGGAATGCAAAATATTACGGGAAACGTGAAGACGGAAAGAGCGTCGCGGACGGTGAATACATTCTTGACGTTGTTGATTCAGCCGGAAACGAAGGAATTCCGAATGGTTCGGTCATATCAAGTTTTGTAATAAATATTGACACAGTTGCTCCGGCAGTAACTTCTTACACTCCTGTTTTAAACGGTCTGACAAGATACAGGTTCAATCCGAATTTTGCAACTCTTACTGTAGTTCTTGATACAACAGAAACTTTGAGTGCAAGCTCGGTATGGCAAATTGAAATTCGAACAGATTCCAACAGTTCAACTCTGATTGCAACTGCACCAATTCAGGCTTCCAACTCAAGTCTTATTGCAGTCTGGAATGGGAAAAAATCCAATGGCAGTATTGCAGCAGAGGGCTATTACCGCATTTATGCAACAGATTACACGGGAAACCGTTCCACAACATATCTGAGGATTTATCTCTCTACAACAGAATTTCAGGTTTTAAGTGCAACTCAGACAGCAAGCAGATCAGTCGAAATTCGGCTCGGGCAGGAAATTGACACCAGTCTTGTTCCGGCAAGTTCTGCGTTTGCAATCAGCCCGGCCGGTCCTCTGGTCGCATCTATAACGATGAATACGACTTCAATCAATTTGATTTTTGACAGAGGATTAACTGAAGGGCAGAATTCAATAACAATTAACCAGACTTCGATCAGAAGCATTGAAGGCGCATCTCTCGCAACCGGAAAGAATTCTGCAAGTTTCCAGGCTGACTCAACACCGCCTGTGATCAGCGGAATATCATTTGAGGGACTAACTTATCAGAATCAGGTAATGGTAACTTTCAATGAGAATATTACAATTCCTTCAGGCGATATGAACTCTGTGTTCGTTCTCTCAGCAAGCGGGTCTGCTATTTCAGTAAACTCCGCCACTCTCCAGGACGATTCACTTTCAGTGCTGCTCGTAGCTGGTGAAAATCTTGACGAGAAACATCAGTACATACTTGGTGTTCAGGGAGTGACAGACTGGATCGGCAATAAAACAACCACTTCGCTTGCAAGCGCGACATTCAAGGGACCCGATCGAACCCCGCCAGAAATGAAACTTGCAGCTTTCTCAAACCCGGCAGGCGAATACGATCTGCTTCTGGTAGCTCAAACCAATGAAACTCTGAGACAGTCACCAACAGTTCAGATCAACCAGAGCGGTGCATCAACAAAGTCTTTTGTAATGTCTTCAGGAAGCACTGCATCCACTTATGTTTCCGGCACACATCTTTCTAATACTGCTACTGGCTACGGCACGGCAGTTGTTACAGGTTACGATGCTGCTGGAAACGCGGCTTCAGCGACTGTTTCCTTCACTATTGCTTCAGTTCAGGCAAATGTTCTTGCACAGATGCTTTCGCCTGATGGATCATGTGAAGTAACTTTCAAGCCGGGAACATTCAGACAGGATACATTTGTGAAATTAATTCCGCAGAAACTTTCTCTGATTACCTCATCAAGTGAGATGAAAGCTGCAATAAGAAGTTCTGTGGCCTCTGCAGGCTCCCTTGTTTCAGCCGATACAGTTACTCCGGAAATATCTGCAACTCAAAGTGAATTAATTCCAATCAGTGACGGTTATGAAGTCTGTTTCCAATCTGACAAGCTGAAAAATCACTTTGAAATCAGCGGAAAATCGACCGTTATGCCTTTTGCAACAGCAACCGCACTTTTCAGATATGATGAAAGCGGCGCATGGAGATTCGTCGCACGCCGCACTTATAAAGGCTGGCACTCAGGACTTACAGATCAGCCGGGACTTTATGCAGTAATGCTTGACTCAGCTGCCCCAAGATTCAATGTTCCAGGAATTTCGGCCACGAATCTGACTTTTGACATTGACAAACCGCAATTTCTCGGAACAGTAAGTGATCTGGGTTCGGGTCTGGACAAAAATTCCCTGATGGCAAATCTTAATGGATTTGACGAGAAAATTACTGATATAAACGAGAACGGTTTCTTCCGATATATTCCATCAAGACCTCTTATTTCAGGTGAACATGAACTGATATTCAAGGCTTCAGATATGACAGGAAATCTAACTCAGAGTCAGTCTGTGAAGTTTTCAATTAATGTTCCGCTGACGATAAGTGAAATTATCAATTACCCGAACCCGGCAAGGAATTTCGTTGCAATAAGAGTTAGTACAAACCGGTCTGATATCTCAGATGACCTGCTGAAAATTAAAATATATGATGTCGCCGGAAAGCGTGTTCGTGAAATGGACGACTTGAGAATGCTGCGTGAGAATTCGTCTCTCGGGTCGCGCTATTTGTTTGAAAGCAGATGGGATCTCAGGAATGATGATGGAAGAAATGTTGCCAATGGAATCTATATTGCAAAAGTAGAATTAAGAGATCCTGATAATAGTGAAAAAATTACCAGAAAAACACATAAAATCGCGGTACTGAGGTGAAAAAATGATTACAGAAATTCGCAAATTCGGCTTTTCTATCGCTGTTTTCACAGCAGCAGTAATTTTCTTCCTGAATTCTATGGGATGCGGTGGCGGCGGAAGCGGCAGACAGATTCTCCCTGGCGAGGTTCCAACCGACACCAGCACAGGAACTGGCACTGGGACGGGCACCGGAACCGGAACAGGCACGGGAACTGGCACCGGTACAGGCACTGGTACAGGAACCGGAACTCAGGCTTCGACAACAGTTGTTATTCAACAGGGTTGGTCAAGCATGACTTCGAATAATCCAACACAGGCAATAGAGAAATTTCAATCGGTTGTATTCCGTGCTGATGCGACTCCTGAAGAGAAAAAGCAGGCTTACAACGGCTTGGGTTGGGCAAAAGCCAAAGCTTATGGTGTTGAATCAGGCATGGCAGAATTTCAACAGGCCATGGATCTCGACGAATCTAAACTTGGTTATGCAGCAGCGCTTATTCAGAAATCGCAGCCATCAGGAACCAGAGAAGCCATAACAATAATGGAAGGAATGGGACTGGGCGATCCAAATAAAGTTGTTACAATCACTCACCCATCAATCGGATTCACCAACGCCGAAGCACACGCGCTTCTTGCATATGCATACTTCTGGCGCTCAGACAGCGGAGACGACCAACGCGCTAAAGACCAGATCCTCGCAGCACGCTCACAGGATTCATCCAACAGCTCCAGCGTAGGCCAAATCTACAGCGCCCTGAAAAAACTAGGCCTCAGCGGAATCTAAAGCTTTATCAATCAGAACCAAATCTCAAGAGGGGGCACAAGCCCCCTCTTTTCACGTACAAACAAAACTTAACAGACCGCATCTGAAATTGTCATACTCACCATCGAAAGATTCTATTTGAAGCATTATGTACTGATACATAATCTATTATAATTCATTAGCTCCAGTAGATCAATTTTACCATGAAAATCCCATGTTGGAACACGAATTACTTTATTTTGCAGGGCATTAACAAACGGTTCCAAATCAGCCTTTGTTTTAATTCCAACAAGAGGGGCTATCTTACTAAAATATTCACTGGATTCTGAGCGCAAAAAGATTTCAAAAGGGGCACTATGAGTTGTTTTAAAAAGAAGTGTTTCAGGCCACCAATCACTCCCAGTTCCAACTCTAAAAGCCCTTACCTCATCACTAAGGTAAATCAAAAAATCAGCTTGCATTATTTGCTCAAACGAAATTCCAGAATTTTTTATCCTTTCTTTCATTAAATCTGCGTGAATAGACATACGCCTGCAATTCAATCTGATATTTCTGCTCTTAAGTGTTTCAAGTTTGTTACTGAAAACCCCGATGGAACGCATTTCGCTTTGACTTTGGTTTTCATCTAATCTTACATAGTATTTTTGCTTTAACAAATGCTCAACAATTTCATATCTTTCATGTTTAATGCAAATAGCAATACACAATATTACAATTTCTTGAATTATGAATTTAAAGTTGTCACAGTCCCACTTAAAGCAATTCACCTCAACTTGCATAGTGTAAGGAATAAGCGACTCCAAAAAATTATGTATTACAGACGCAATAGTGTTTGAGTTCTCATACTGTGCAATCATAGAAAATACTTCCATCAATTCATTCCTCGCCGGAATAAATTGCTCTATACTATCAATAACCTTCTGATCAAAATCAGAAATTCCATTACTTGGTTCAAGCTTAAATTTTGCAAAATTAGCAGAAAACAAATTAAAATACTCGATCAAAGCACCGTTTTTATGCGGTCTTGAATTTTTTATTGCGTCAATTAACCTTCGAAAAGCAACAGATGTTCCCAAAGATATAGGAGGATTTTCATCCAGAAAAGCAGGTTTATTTCCAAGTTCAGGTTTAATATGTAAGGGCTTATCAAAAACCCATCTTAATAGTTGCTCAAAATTCTTGGCATAAAAATCTTCGCATGAAAGATCAATATAAATTCTGGATTTGTAAAATGCTGGAAGTTTGACTTTCCCCTCACAATCTTTATTTACCACTACCGCAACGAATTTACTCTGTTCAACACTTTCATATACTTCAGCCGAAATAAGCTGTGTTTCTGTCCCCACACCACCAGCTCGCTTGTTAGCTTTTTCACTATACTTTTCGTCTATCACCAATATGACTTTCTTAATATCATTGGCAGTGACCATTTTTTCCATGAAAGCATTAGCATCATTTCCTTCTTTTAGATCCCATTTATCTAAAATAACATCAACACCATTTTCACGAAGCTCTGTGGCAAGCTTTATAACCCATTCCTCGTGCTCAGTATTTGACCAGCTATAGGAAATAAACAACTTTGGAATTGTCATTTTACGATCCTTTTTCTTTGCCATCTGCTCCTGGTACAATTATCCCTGGCTGAATAGTATTTATTAGGTCTTTTATAACTGCATCAAACTTTCCATCAAAAATTTCGTTAATGTCTTTGTATGAGCCGATCAGTTGTTCATATATCGGGTTCCCAAATATTTGGGCCGTATCAATATCTCTTCTTGAAGCAATATTAGAAACAAATATATTTTTTATTTTTTTTAATATAATTATCTGCTCATCAGTGAAATTATAAGTGTGTATATATGAAAGATAGTTTTTCTCAATTCGCTCCTTTGGTGTCGGAATTTTCCTTTTTCCCATAGCATGAAGTAGAAAATCCCATGCTGAGCCTTCTGGATAATCATACATTTTCTGCAAATGGCCTTCATCAAGAAAGGTATTTGGGGCGCTCAGCCATTGTTTGAGCTTACAAACTTCATCATCGGTTGGTTGATAGTCATTTTGCAGAGCTTTTTCCTTTAACTCACTAATCAGAGGTTCTTGAGATATTTTCAATTCCTCTTCAAAAATTCGTTTTGCCTCTTCAATAGGAATATTGTCTTTAATTTTAATGGAATCACCATGAATTTCTACTCTTTGAATCAGATTTTCTGGGTCAGGATTGTCAATTAAAAAATATTCTCCTTCAGGAGAAGCCAAAGAAGCTATTTGCGGTTTCACGACTGTTTTAAGAATTTTCTTGTTTTCTTTAATAGTACCCTTGCCGTTGTCTTCCATTTTTTTACAAAGACCCATAAAATCCAGAATCTGGAAACTGAATTTTCCTGTTTTTGGGTCAAGGCGTGTACCACGTCCGATCATTTGAATGTATTTTCCAACAGACTTTGTTAATACAGCCAGGGCAATATAACGAACGCAGGGAATATCGATTCCAGTGCTTAAAATATCCACAGAAACTGCAACATAGGGTTTCTGGTAAGGTTTTTTGAACCATGCTTTAAGAGTTTCATTCAATTCGTTATTTTCAGAAATTACGGCTTCAGCATAATTGGGTTTTTCCTGATTATTGTCGGCAAAAACACAGTTTATCGCTTTCGCTAATTCAATACAGTGCGGCTGACTTACTCCAAAAAGAATGATCTTTTCGCCATATTGTGTATTTTTCTTTAATTGTTTGGCAATGCATAAACAATTGTCTTCTGAAATAAACTTACGATTAAGCTGTTCAAGTTTCAGAATCTTTTCTTGTCCTAAAGCAATTTCTTTTTTTTCAAGAGGTTCAAACACATGATCAAATTTTATTCCGTTTTCATTGGCTTCTTCTACCAGAGAGGAAATTAATTCAATAGACTTGTACGGTGCAAGAAAACCTTCATCGATGCCCCGGGCAATGTCATATTGATAGTCTGGTTCACCTGTTGAGCATCCGAATAACTTGTAAGTATCTAAAATAGCTAAATCTTCCTCGGCAATAGCATCAGCATCTTTTGAAACAACTATCTTCGGAGTAGCTGTAAGACCTAAACGCGGGCATAGAAAATGGTCAAAAATCAACTTTCTGTTAACATTTATGCTTCGGTGACATTCATCAACAATTATTAAATCGTAGAGATTAGAAGACAATTCACTGTAGATAAGTTCCAGTGTATCAATAACTACGACATGAATGCTGGCATGTTTTCTTGCCCTGAAATTTGAACTTGTTATCCAGCTTGAAGTATATTTCCCGCTTATCAGAGAAAACCCATCATCAACAGCCTGTTTCGCCAACATGCGCCGATCAACAACAAATAAAATTCTTTTTGCCATCCCACTTTCCAGCAAAGCTTTTACCAGAGCAACTGCTGTTCGTGTTTTTCCAAGACCAGTCGCCATGTGTACAAGCATTTTCTGTTTGCCTGCTTTGTAATTATTGATGATGGTTTTGATACACTCCAACTGGTAGTACCGCTCTTTACCAACTGTTGTGTCATAACCACCTGCAATTGTAGTATCAATAATAACTTCTTTTTCAGAAGCAATCTTTTTCAGTTGCTCAACCTTGAGTTTCATCTCTTCAAGAGACATGAAAGAAGTTACCTGCTTGAACTCTCCGGCATCTAAGCCACGCCAGGCGTTATCATAAAAGAGAATTCTTTCAGCACTGCAGGCATAAAGGAAGCGGGGTTTCAAAACCTGTGATATAACAGTACGAAGCTTTAAAAGATCTTTGTTTTCTTTGTCAAGGTTATTTTCAATAACTGCTAATATCTCACCGTTCAAATCCTGCAAAACAATGTCCGGTCGGATATTTTTAAGTGTTGAATATTCTTTTTTCAGATTTTCGGGAATTTAGTAAACCTGCTGGTACAATAAGGTATCACCTATTTTCCAGCCATAAGAATTTACCAGGTTTTGAATAACTGGTAAATCTGTTGAGGTCGCTTCGTTAATATGTCTTCCCATTACTTTTCCATCTTATCTGGTTCGTTTAAAACACCATTGTCGGATTTTTTTTGCAATCGCTTTGCATTTAAACTTGTAATGACTTTCTTGCCAGTCTTTTCTTCGATTTCTTTTCTTGTGTTTCCTGCTATTGTACCGCCTTGTTTGGCAATAATTCGATTATCTGAAAAAGTTTTTGGTTTCTTTTCTTTTGAAATTTCTGTCGTAGTAGCTTCTGCAAGCATATTCAAAACCAATTCAAGATTGCTCATATTATCACGGAGGTTTTCCTTTTTCAAATCCTTAAAAGCTTTATACTGTTTTGTATTAAGACCACTCCATGCACTGGTTATGTCATCAGTAAGAATGGCATACTCCTGACCTTTTTTCACTCCGCAATTGTCCCATTCATCAGTAAGCTCTTTTCGAATTTCAATGCTTTTGAGCCGTTGATTAATCCATTCTTTGGAATAACCTTTGCGCAAATAAGTTTCCATAAGTCGATCAATGCCAAGTTCGGGGTCTTCAATTTCATCAATCCTTTCCCGTGCAACTTTGGCAATCCAAAGTTTGAAAGGTTCAGCCTTTGGTGATGGAATGCTTTGAATCAGACGAAATAACTGCTCTGTATCGGCCACATCAGTGACTCTCATCTTACCGTCAGCAGAGGGCATTTTCAAAGCGTGACAATTTGTCACGCTTTCATTTCCCTCTTCTTTTAACCGCTGTTTGAGTTTCCGCCAATAAGCATGCGGATCAATACTTTCAGAAAGAATTCCAACGACATCGACAATTGCAAAATACCACTTCTCATTGTCTTCATCCCAATGTGTACGAACCTGCTTTGTTTCAAACAATTTGATACTTGTTTCTTTCTTCACACTCCGGTCCCCCAAACATCATCCATGATTTTTTCTATCTTTTTCCCGGCTTCAGCTTTCATCTTGCGTAATCCTTCCAAGATTTTCATCTGAGAATCTAATTCCGCAACAATTTGACATTGTACAGTAGGTTCAAAATAATCAATAGACACAGCCCCTAACTCGTCAACATTAATATTGGCTTGTCCACCTGCTGGTTTACAAATTTTCTTGAAACAATCTCTAAATCTTTTCGTTGAAAACAAATATTTTAGATAAAAAGGATTCAGCTCTTTAGAAAATTTTAACCTTATTAAATAACCGGCCCAACTTCCATGCATTTCAAAATCCACAACAGACGATTTACCAACTAAATCTACGCTGTTTGTTCTGTTGAAAATAAAATCTCCATAACATAACAATCTCTCTTCGCTCAATTCCTCATCTGTGTATTTCAAATTGTCAAGATGCCATCTTCCCAACAAGTCTAAATTATTCATACGAAGTACGGGATATTTGCCTTGGTCACATAACTTAACAGCTAAACCATAAAGGGAATCTATAATAAAAGAATTTAGAGGCCTTTTATCTTGGCTTTCGGGAATATGGAACTCAAAATTTCTTTCTATTTTCAAAATACCACCGATAATTTCATTTTGTTTTTCGATTTGAGATACAATGACAGCCTGTTCTTCTGGGTTTGGGAGTGGAATTTCCCATGCCTCCAAATCTTCAAATTTAAAGTTCATTCGAACGCCACCAATGGCTTTTCTATTTACATAATCTAAAAATTGCTTACTTTTAAAAAGAGCATTCAAATATTTGGGGGCTAATTCAGCTTCGATACAAGCAAAAACGGTATAAGCACCACTGATAATCTGATTGTCATAATCGAATGAATTCAAGCCAATGCTGCCAACATTTATTCTGTATGGATTGTAACAAAATTCATTCTTAGCAACTACGAAAAAACTTTGATTTGTTTCCTCTGCTTGAAGAGTCTCATTCAAAAAAATCCCTTTCTCATTGCTAACTCCCAAGACTTTATAATTTAGATCAGGATTTTTTGCTGGTTTAACTTTGTTACTATTTAATAGCAAATAGTCCTTTAGTTTGACCATTGGATATTTAGCACCGCTCTTAAATATCTCTTTAATTCGTGAAATTTATTTATGCTTATTAACTATACTTTCATCTGCATTGCTCAAATATTCACGGGCAATGTCTAATTCCAATGAATTTTCAGGATTCAGAGTGGACAAGGAAGTGAGAATACTATCAGCTTTTTTACTGATTAAGCATTTATAAATAGCATCCAGCGTTGTTGCTTTGTCTGGTTGTTTTACATGTTTTAGTGTTTCAATCCATTCTGAAAGCTGATTTTTACTCAAGGAACTTTTGTAATTCGCCAGATTGAATGAAAAATTGTGTGCTTTATCTATTCGTTTGGCAATTTCATTCTGTATTCGATTTTCCACCATCTGGTCAAATACTTTCAATTCCATTTTCTTATCAGATTCAGTTGCTTTATTTGCCTTTATTTTCCGGTCTAATTCATCTATTTTTCGTGCCCTTTCAATTTTGCTTTTTTCTTCCATATCAACGCGTGTTTCTGCACGAATCTTCTCTTTTATCCGCGAATCAAGTGTTTTAATCCATTCCGCAGGAATGCAAAACTGATTTTTTGTCTCAGGCGGCTTTTTGCCGATTTTCACATACTCGTGCCAGAGGTCTAAGCATTCTGGTAACTGATTTCCTTTTTGTTCCTTCCGGTTAGTCCCAATCGTGAAACCATCGTTAGTGACTTTATAAAACCACGTCCACTGAGTTTTTCCACCCTTTTCAAAAACCAGTATTGAAGTTTTGGGGCCCTGACCGCTTTTGCTCACAAACAAACCTTGAGGCAATGAAATAACAGCTTTTAATTGTGCTTCTTCCAAAAGTATTTTTCGCAATGCTTTGGCACTAAACTGATCCCAGGTATGAAAACCTTCCGAAACAACCACAGCACATCTTCCACCTTGTTTCAAATGCTCGAACATCAATTTAACAAATAAAATTGTAGTTTCCGATTCTTTTGAATATTCTCCCCATACATCTGGATAAGCTTCCTGATCGCGTTCTGCACCGAATGGCGGATTTGCCAGAATCACTGATTTACTTTCGTGATCTGTAGCAGGCGAATATTTCGCCAATGAATCTCCCTGCTCAATATTTGCTGGATTCAATCCGCGGATATAAAAATTGATAGCCGCCATTTTCCGAATCATACCTAAATATTCAATTCCCCTTACTCCTGTTCTATAAAACTGGCTCGTTTGTTCGATGCTGGGAAATTCAATCTGATGCGCTGCGAAATAATCATCAAACCACTTTTTCTGTTCTGATTGGGCTTTTTCACCAGGCCATTCACGAGTAGGGTCAACTCTGCGCATAACAAACTCAAAAGCGTCGAAAAGAAACCCACCTGTACCACATGCAGGATCAAAAATCAAATCATCAAACGTTGGTTCAAGCATAGCAGTCATAAACTGCCGTATGTGGTCAGGAGTGCGGAATAGACCAACGTCTTTTGCCCCACCCGTTTCACTTAAAGCAGATTCAATGGCATCACCAAGTAAATCAGTTTTGAGTAATCGTGCTTCTTCGATATCATTAGCAACAATGCTTATTACTTCACCAAGATTTCCACTATTCACATTGTTTGTAAAATTCTAGCACTATTTAGAATAGATGAGTAGAAAGGGAAGAAATTGTCGTTTAATTCCGAAGATATTTGATCGTTTGAAACAGTTGTTAAATAAGAAAACAAGCGATTTTCATTAGACTCTTCTTTGCCAGTTTTAGGATTTAACCATTTATAGTCTGCCGAAAATAAATTGCGCAAAGGTTTGAATTCATCATCCTGCTTTATTTTAGTTTCAAATATTCTCAGCAATAACAACTCTATGATATATTCGACTCGCTGAACTGGCGTTCCTGCCGGACGAAGTTTATTGTGAAGTGATTTTAATGCATTATTGGCCTTATTATCAGCATAATGAACTGTTGAACGTCCCATTTTTTCTCCTTGCGCAACATAAAAACATTTTTATGAACAATTCTTATCATAATTGCAACTACATGAGCAAGTTGTTTTTTAGCCCGTAAACTGGTCGAGAAAATAGAAAGCTTCTTAAAAAGACAGGACAACAAGAAACTAATTGATGGTTTTCATAGAGTTATTCATAAATCCTTTCGAATATACGAAACAATGCGGGCATAATATAACTCATACCTGTATTTTGCATCGTTCTCTGCTCAAATTATTCGTCCGGGTACCATGAAATATTTGGATGCGCTGCTTTCCATTTGCGTGCAAGACTCAGAGCATCTTGGCGTTGGGAAAGGGTTAACTGAGAATCCATGCTCTCAATTTGAATAATCATCTCATTTGGGAACTGCGAATAATCGTTCATGTCTACTTCTGATCGGTTGTCTTCGGCAATCTTCAGCCACATATATGCTTGTACAAGGTCCAAAGGAGTGCCTTTTCCATTATTACACATCCAGGAAAGAGCTCTCTGAGCCATCACGTGACCCTTATCTGCTGCCTTCAGGAGCCACTTCATTGATTCTTTATCATTTGCGGCCAAAATGTCTTCGAGCATCCATCTGATGGCATTTACCGGGAGTACTATCTTTTGAGCCGCTGATTCAAGAAGGAACTTTATCATACCTCTGTCTCGCGGGAATAGCATATCAGTATGATACCTGATGCCGATATAATATTGACTCCCGGCATCTCCTTGCTCAGCAAGTCTGAGCTTCTCTGGAAAAAGGCATTTCTGCTGTTGATGTAATATTCCAGATGCCAATATGTGACGAAAAATATATGCAGCCGGAGCAAGTGGACCAGTTGCAATCGGGTTATGCTGTGCAAAAAGTGCCGGGGTTAAAAACGAAAAAACCAAAGCTGCTACCCCAGCAAAGCACTTGTTGCCAAAAATATTATTTTTCAATTTACTATCCTCCATTTCGATCCCTTTCAATTCCTTTCTACTTTTCAAATTTGTTGCTCTTTCAACTGACTGATCATATCGTTGGTCGTAGCCTCATGATAATAGCTGGCAATAATTCCCAGATCAATGAAACTTACATTCTGTACATAAACCCAAAATCTCTCAAAATGCCTCACAGACAAAACAGTGTTCTATTTTCCTGGTTCCTAATCGATGAATAACTGTACCAAAAACTATCAGATAAGTGTGTTTTATTGTAATTATTGACTTGATCGTGTGTATAGCACTGATATTCTATACCAGGAATATCAGTCGTTCAAAAAACATTTATCAAATGGTTTGAGTGCAAGAAGGAATTCGTCCACCGGCATACAGTTGATATCTCCCATTTTCAATCGCTCTTTTCCACGGTATAGCAGGTAGGTCTGAGCTTGCGGATAATCTTCCTTAAAAGTTTTTAACGAGCGCAGATCATTTGGAAAAACCTTCGAAGAATTCTTCACTTCAATGGCGAAAAAGCTTTCGCCACCATAAATTACAAAATCGACTTCAACCCCTGATCGAGTGCGCCAGTAATACAATCTTTCCTCCTGGCACCTGTATTCAAGGCAAGCTCGCAGGTGCTGTGCAACCAGCCCCTCCAGGGCCATTCCATCAATTTCACTTGTTTGATCAAGAGGCCCTATTTGCCTGAGTAATCGAAAGACTCCCGGATCGAACAAATAAAATTTTTCATGTACTGTTGCCTCTCTTTTTGCTTTTTTCGAAAAAACAGGCAATCGAAAAGCTAGCAGAAGATCTTCGATAATTTGTACAAAGTTGGAAACAGTTTTCCGTTCAACCTGACATTCACGAGCAACATTTGCCAGATTCAAAATTGAAGCATGTGAAAAACTTATTGCCTCAAGAAACCGGGAAAAATTTCCAATGTTTCTCGTCAAACCTTCATACTGAACTTCTTCGCGTATATACAATGCAACATACGTTCTTAAAACCTCCTCTGGCTCCTGAGAGGTTCTGACAACAGGTATCATACCCAGTTTCAAAGCAGTTGAAAGGCAAAATTTCTTTCCAAGCTCACCAGCAAGAAATGGATGAAGAGATCTTGAAATCGCCCTGCCGGCAAGTAGATTCACGCCTTGCCGCTTCAATTTGCGAGCGCTTGAGCCGGTTAATATAAATCTCCAATTTCGGTTTTCTTCCTGCAAACGATGAATTTCCGGTAATAAGTCTGGAATTTTTTGCACCTCGTCAATAACAAATATAGTTTCTTTGCCGTTTCCCAAAAGTATTTCACCAAGTCGTTCCGGACGGGCAATTAACGTACGCATCATTTCACTGTTTAGAAGATCAATTATTTTAGCTTCAGGAAATAAAGTTCTAACAATTGTTGATTTGCCCGTTCCACGCGGCCCAAACAAAAAGAAACTGGACTTCGGCGCCTGAAAAAAACGATTCACTAATTCCATTTTGCGACCCTTTACGGAATATCTGTTTCCGAAAATACACTATTGAGCAGAAAATGTCAATATTTATCAAATAATAAGGTTTGTTTTAGACAAGAAAGTTGATAGAATAACCCTTGTTTTTAACAGAAGGGAAAATATATGTATCAAAGATCCATATTAAAAAATCTTTCTGGAAAGCATTATACTCTGATCAATTTGCCTTTAGTACGCAAAATCTAAAATAAGAGGGCTAATTTGCGTGTTAACTTTTGGGAGGCTGTCATCTCGAAAAAAAGTGAGAGATCTCCATATGTGCTAGATTTCTCCCTTCGGTCGAAATGACATTGATTAATAGCCCTTTTATTAAAATTTGCTGTAATTACTATCTCACATCCAGAATTGATGGTTACCTTGAACGATATTTCTTCAGGCAATAAGATACTCTAAAATATTTGATTATCTCAAGGAAACAACGTGGCGCTCAATGAAATCGTATCTTTCATGATTCTTCTTCAATAACTCTGTCGGAGAAGCCACGTAAACAGCTATAGACTCAGCAAAATCTTCCATAATATTTGAATTGCCATAATCAGTTATAGACGGCGGTTCAGCCTTACCTCCGGGCCAAAAGGCTCTTTCCCAGAGACTCTGAATATTTTTATGGTCAAACCAGAGGCAATGAGCAAATTCATGAATATAAATATATCGAAGGGTTTCTTTATTTCTTTGAAGAGTGTCGGTTTTCACAGTCAAGTCCATGTTTGTTACAAATCCGACAAACATAGTTACAGAGGTCATCATCTGAGAAGAATAATCGGTCTCCTTTGAAAGTTTGATTGAATCAGGCATTCTCGTAAAGTATGGTGGAAGCGAGTCTATCAAACCATATAAAAAAGCTAAATCATCTGGAGCCCATCTGGAAGCATCTTCGCCGGCTAAGCCTTCTGAGATTTTTATCCCGAACGCCCGTTCTATATCTTTTTCAGTCTTTTCTACTGCATTCTGATGTAAAGGTATGCCAGCAGGAATGACAACGGTATCCTCAAATGGCGTGGACTCTACTTTTGCATGCAAAATAAATAGGCTCATCAATAGAAATATGACAGAAAAAAACAGTCTTCTGTCCATTCTCATATAGATAAACCTCCAGGCAAGAGTCCCATGACCAAAATTTACTTTTATTGCATATACATATTTAGATTGTACTCAATATTAAAGAAACCGCAAGACATTGTGTGCATTATGATTCTCATTCTACTGTTTATAATCTGATTTCCCGATGATTTTATAACCATGTGCTTCTAATAAGCATCAATACTACTCTTGTAAACATATTGCCAAAATACATAGATGCAATTATAACTATGATATTGTTTACCAAATGCTGATGAATTCACATAGTTATATTTTTCCCGGGAAATCAGGTTTAAAAAGGTTTTAAAGGCGATGGACCAATTATTTCGTTAATTGCTGTATTGCGGTTGCCCATTCTTCAACGTGGTAAACAGTTTTGATTTGTCCATTTTCAACGGTATGAATATCGATAGCCATAATGTTGAAAGGCTTTGCAACAGGAAGATTCAAACCCAGAAATTCACCCTTCGTAGTTCCTGCAGCTTTGCTCCTGACAATGACCGTATTACCATCCACCAGGAATTCCTGAGGTTCCCATTTCAAATCGGGAACCATTCCACGCAAACCGATAACCCCGTTAATCATACCCTGTTTATTGCTGATATCAGTCGCCGGAGCGACCCCATTCGTGTTGATCGATTGAAAATCAGTTGAAAATAAGTTGTCCATGACAGCAGTAACCGAGGCATCCGTGTCACCCGCGTTTATGGTAAGGCATTTTGCATAAAAATCTGCAACAATTTCTTTTGGTGTCCTTGAAGACTCCAGAGACCAGGCTACTGCTGTAATTGATAAAACTACAACGACGACAATCTTAAAAACACTTTTTCTGAAAAACATATTCATTTTATTCTCCTTAATTTGTGAGTTGCTGTATTGCTATAGACCACTCTTCTACATGATAAACGGTTTTGATTTTTTCATTTTCAACGGTATGGATATCGATAGTCATAATGTCAAAAGGCTTGGCAATTGGGAGACTCAATCCCAAAAACTCACCTTTTGTTGTTCCAGTGGCTCTGCTTCTCGCAATAACGCGGTTTCCAGACTGGCGCAAGTCTATTATCTCCCACTTTAGATCCGGAACAGAGGCTCGAAGACCGATAACACCATCAATCATACCCTGTTTATTGCTGATATCAGTCGCCGGAGTAACCCCATTCGAAGATATAGACTGAAAATCTGATGTAAAGAGTTCATCCATGGCATTTCTTACCGACACTTCGGTATCACCCTGGTTAACAGTCAGACTTTTGTTATAAAAGCCTCTTACAATTTCCTTTTCTGTTCCCACAGCAGCACCTGAATCTGAACTGGAACCATTTAAACAGCCAACAAAGCTTATAATACAGGCGACCAAAAAAACACCAACCAGTTTTTTCATTTTTTGTCCTTTCATATTTGATCAATAAGCAGACAGTCAAACAATTGATCTTTCGAAAAATCACTAATTTCACACCTTTCTGATATATAAAAAATCAGCTTACAAAGACCTCCTTTCATTTTTTTCAGAAAATTTCAAACAATTATGATTATGTCTTTATAGTAAAATGAAATTAATTATCAGTCGCATAAATTGTGATACTCCCCATAGAAAGCAAATTCTCTTACGAACAAATTTTCAAGCCAATAGTTCGCATGCGAACTACTTTAAAATGCACAAAAAAAATATATGCTTATCTTCTCAAAAGATTATTCTCAAGGCGGGTTAATAGTTCGAAAAGCGAATTTCGGTCGCTTTCGGAAATTCCCGTATACAGCTTCTGAAGAAGAAGTTCCGAAATATTCTCAAAGTCGCCCCTTATTTCGCGACCTCTTGGAGTAAGTTTTACAAGCACAACACGTCCATCTGATGGACAACTCTCCCGGGATAAATATCCATGACGTTCTAGATTTCTGACCACAGCAGTAACTGTTGATTTTACTCTTCTGGTTTTTGAAACAAGATCTTTCAGCGGAATTGCATTTTTTTCCTGAAACAAATTAAACATAACGACGCCATGAGATGGAAGAAGACCTTTGATGCCCCTTTTCCTTAATTCCGCTTCAATGAAATAATTTCCCAGTTCTCGAATTCGGGAGATCTGGGAGAATATACCATTTGATTTGGAAAACAAACCCGTCTGACTCATAAGCTAATTATAGTTCGCATGCGAACTAAAGTCAAGTATCCTAAAATGTGAATTCTTTTTATAAAATATAAAACCAAGCACCTTTCAAACCCTCATTAACAATCAAACCGATCATAGCTGAAATTACCTCACTATTATTTGACCAGCAAATGTATTCATGATAGCATATTCTATATATTATATAGAACATGCTATCATGAAGCAATCGGATAAGCATGATTCCTAAATAGCAATGATACGTAGCGTTGAGAAGATCAGAAAAAGAAAGCTCTAAGTACGAGCTGTTTTTTGGGGGGCGATTTGATGTCTTATCCAAACAGAGAAGTCAAGGAAGTTGTGCAACTTGAAAAGCAGCTCTGTAAATCTTCTGGAAAACATGGATTTTGTTTTCTTTTGATTGTTTTAGCTGCAATATCAATCTGTGGTTGCACAAAAAGCACTCAGGATATTGGGCCCAAGTACAGCCTTGTTCCTAAAGCAAAATCACCTCTTAATTTGAACTTTGCGGTTCATCCACTTCATAACCCAACGAAAATGTCACAGGCATATCAGCCATTAATGGATTATTTGAATGAGAAAACTTCCGGTATTGCTTTGAAGCTCGAAGCTTCCAGGGATTATGCAAACTTTGAATCAAAATATGAAAAAAGCGAACCTGAATTTCTCTTATCTAACCCCTGGCAAACCCTTCAAGCAATGAATTCAGGATACCATGTTATAGCAATGGCTGGAGATCCAAAGGATTTCAAAGGCATTTTCGTCGTTCGCAAGGACAGCATGATAAGCAAGCCGTCAGACTTAAAGGGACAAGTAGTGTGTTATCCTTCTCCTACAGCACTTGCAGCTTGTGTTATGCCGCAGTTTTTTCTTCACAATCACGGAATTAACGTCACAAAAGATATAAAAAATAATTATGTTGGTTCTCAGGAGTCTTCGATAATGAACGTTTATTATAAACACGCCATTGCCGGAGCAACTTGGCCTACTCCATGGCGAGCCTTTCAAAAGGAGCATCCAGAAGAGGCGAAAAGCTTATCCGTAATATGGGAAACCGAAGAGCTGGTTAATAACGCAGTAATGATTCGCAATAATGTTTCAATCGGAATTCAGGAAGAGATAAAAGAACTTCTTTATGGTCTTCATCAGTCAGATCGAGGAAGGGCAATTCTTTTGAGAATGGAGATCAGCAAATTTCTCCCTGCCTCCAACAAAGACTATGACGTAATTCGAACTTATATTGAAAATTTCGAAAAGCTTGTTCGCAAAGTTAAAGAATGAAAATTGTTACACTTCGCAAATTTTTCGTAGATACCCTCAGAGGCCGCTTGATTCTGGGGGTCGCAATTGTTCACGCACTAATGATGGTTCTCTTCATGGCTGATTTAACTTCTCGACAATTATCAATATTTCTTGAGTCCCAGGAAGAAATGGCATTAGGTCTCTCGCAATCTCTAGCCACTTCAGCAACCGTATGGCTTGCAGCAAATGATATTTCCGGCCTTCAGGAGCTGGTAGATATACAAAGTCACCACTCCGAACTCGTTTTTGCTATCATCACGAACGAAAATGGTCATATTATAGCTCACAGCGACAAATCCAGAATCGGGCAATATATTACTGACCTTCCAGAAACAATTCGCCAAACTGTAATAAGCAGAACTTCCCAACTGGTTGATGTAATTACCCCTTCATTCCTGCGAGGAAGGCTAGTTGGATGGTCCAGGGTTGGTATAAGTCAAAAGCGAGCAACAAAAAGACTGTCCGAAATAGTGATCAACGGTATTTTTTATGGAATACTGGCTATTTTACTCGGCTCTTTTATAGCTGGATTTATGGGCCATCGTATTACCCAGAGGCTCTATTATGTTCAGGAAACAGTAAACAAAGTCAAAAAAGGAAATTGCGCAGCTCGTTCACAAGTAGTGGGAAATGATGAAGCAAGCACCTTAGCACGCGAATTTAATGAAATGCTTGATACTTTATCTGAGCGTGACGCTGAATTACTCAAAAGCGAGACTCGACTCGAACTTGCTCTGAATGCAGCAAATGAAGCTTGGTGGGAATGGGATTTTGTTACCGGGAAAACAATCTTCAGTTCAAGCTATTATTCAATGCTTGGTTACAATTCCGGTGATTTTCCATCTAATTACGAAGAGTGGAAGAAAAGGGTACATCCCGATGAGGTTAATTCCATTGAACGTTTCCTGATAAAACAGCTTGCCGAGAAGAAAAGTGATTACCATAATCTTGAAATGCGTATGTTATGCAAAAATGGCCAGTGGCTTTGGATTTCTGGAAATGGAAAAATCATTGAACGCGATTGTGATGGTTTTCCCGTAAAGATTATCGGAACAAATCTGGACATTTCGGCCAGAAAACAAATGGAGAAAGACAAAGAACAACTTCAAATTCAGTTAAATCATTCACAGAAAATGGAATATATCGGACGTTTAGCAGGCGGAATTGCCCATGACTTTAACAATATGCTTGGAGTGATTATAGGTTATTCAGAGCTTGCCATTCCTGAGGTAGAAAACAATAAAACCCTTCTTACATCACTTCAGGAAATCTTAAAAGCCGCAAATACTTCTTCTGACCTCACAAGACAATTATTGGCATTCGCTCGCAAACAAACCATTGAACCTAAGGTGCTGAATATTAACGAAGTTGTTGGGAAAATGCTGAAAATGCTTCACCGAGTAATCGGTGAAGATATAAATCTAAAGTGGATTCCCGCCGAAAACATTTGGGACATAAAAATAGACCCCTCTCAAGTTGATCAGATTTTAGTAAACTTATGCATCAATGCACGTGACGCAATTGCAGGGGTAGGAGAGATCATCATTGAAACTCAGAATGATACTATTCCAAGTCCTACGCATCCAGAGTTCTGCTCTACCGATACTGTATTGTTGTCAGTGACCGACAATGGATGTGGAATGAGGAAGGAAATTCTTGACAGAATTTTCGAACCATACTTTACAACCAAAGAAATGGGAAAAGGGACAGGCCTTGGACTAGCAACGGTATATGGCATTGTAAAACAGAATAATGGTTTCATAAATGTATACAGCGAACCTGAACACGGCGCTACATTCAAAATTTACTTTCCTCGATACTTTGGACCAAGAATCAGTCAAGATGACCAGGAATCTCAATATTCAAGCCAATGTGGGACAGAAACAATCCTGCTTGTTGAAGATGAACCAAAAATTCTTGAAATATCAACAACTATTTTAAAAAACCTGAATTATCAGGTACTCAGTTCAGGCAACCCATTAGAAGCCTTACAGATTGCAGAAAGATTTCGAGAAGATATACACTTACTCTTGACTGATGTGATAATGCCTGAAATGAATGGTTATGAGCTTGCAAAAAAAATCAGTGCTCTTCATCCAGAAACCAAGTGCCTGTATATGTCAGGCTATACAAAGAATGTAATTGCTCATCATGGCATACTTAAGGAAGGACTGAAATTCATCCCCAAGCCTTTTTCCATAAAAAGTATAGCTTTCAAAATACGAGAGGTACTTGAACAATAGAAGGAATTATATTTAAAAAAGAAGGCTTGTTTTAGTCGAAGAAGAATATAGAACAACTCTTGTTTTAAACAGAAGAGGAAATATAAGGATCAATGATGCCATAATAGTGAATCTTGCATTCAGGCTATTCTACTTTATAAACTTGTTCTTCTTGAATCCTTCGGAGTAGAACTGAACGATTATTGGCAGTCTTACCTTTGCCTGCATTCTGTCGTTTTCTGTTGAAACGAGGTACATGACCAGATTTACGTGATCTGGTATTCCGGCAGATGAATTGTATGAGTCGGCCTTCTCTGCGGGTAATGCCGAACTGAATACTGTTGAGAAATTAAGATATTCGATCATTCCCTTTGATTTAAAATCTGTTGAAAAACTTTTATCTGATTCTCTTTTTAAGCTTTTATCAGCCTTGTCAAACCTGTACTTCACAGTCTCCTTACCATGATTTCCGAAGACTTCGAATTCAATTTCAACTCCATCTTTCAGACCAATAAAGCGTGTCATTGATTTAAAATCTGCTGTTAAGATTGTAATTGAATTCCCAAGAAGTGATTGAGCATCAACAAGCTCATTTCCGAGTTGAAATACAACTTGTGAGCGTGAAACAATAACTGTTACCACTAAAAGTACAACACTCGCCAGCGCAAGTGAAAAAAGAATCTCAATTACTGTAAAAGCTCTTCTGAAGGAGGCGTTCATTGTCTGATTTTTACTCCTTCAAATTCTACATAAGCGCCCTGTTCATTCTGAGTTGTTGGCCAGGAATAAGCAACTCTCACGCGAATGGATATCTGAGAAGGGCTGGCAGAATTGTCTGTTTCCCAGAAAACCTGGCATTTAAACTGCTTAGTAAGCTCAAGATACTCACTCAGCAACTTTCCAGCACCTTCAATTGGAGCAATTTCGCCAATCATCGGATCGCTCATTACATCAAAACCATTTTTTAACTTTTCAAGTTTCTCAGTACAATCATAAAATGGAAGGGCAAGATACCGATCAAGGATTGATCGTGCAATTTGTGATGCAACCACGTGTTTTCTGATATCAAAAATCTGACGGGTGGTTTTCCATTTCATCATAAACAGAGGAAAAAGTACAATAACAACCATTACAAAAACTACAACGACTTCCATCATTGAAAAACCGAGTTTTCTTTTAAAAGGCGATATCTTTTCATTGTAATATTTTATCATTGTAAGCCAAACTCGAAGGAAATGTTTGCAGAATTAACATCGAAAAACAGATCTGCAGGAGTTGTACCCATACATGGACAATAATACAGAACTGTTTCCTTGTCTCCTTTTTTCAGAGATGCTGTAAGTCTTTTAACATCAGGTCTGCTGATTGCGAGGCCTCCAACGAACAAAAATGGGTTCTGAGGAATAAGAGGAGTAGGATTATCCGGAGAAAGCATTACCAGTTGTACTCCAACATATTTATCACCAGTTAATGTAATTTTATTTGTTTTCGATGGGTTTACGACAAAAGTTATAAAATCTGACTGTTTGAGTTCAGATGCTACTTTGTAAATCTCCGCTTCGGAAAGAATTTTCAAACCCCTGTGAATGTTTCCAAGAGTCAGTGAACCGTTAACAATTACGATTCCTCCGAATATTTTATCATTTATTCCCTCAGAAAGTGTTAAATCGCCTTCAACATATGAAATTCCTGATGCATCAAAGCATCTGGCACCTTTTTCGTCGGTTCTGGTGGCTCTTTTCAAGAATTCCTGACCACTTTTGAAATAGCCGGTAATGCGTGCTTTCAAACCGGTGAGCGCGTTATCAGGAGTATCTGATAATGAAACGTAGTCTTTAAGCAATGAAAATCTGCCCTTCTGAGAAAACGTTATTCCTTCAGGACTTTTGAAATCACGGGAACCACGTGGCCTGAGTCTTGGAAGCGACTTTCTTTCAGGTTCAAGCTCATAGCCTTCAAAACCATCGGGAAACTTTACTGACTGAGAAGTATATTCACGAATGCGATTAAAATCTCCGGATACGATTCGAGACATGAGTTTTGCATAATTTGTGTAGTTACTTTTACCACCGGGTCCTGGAGGGTTGAATGAGTATTTTTCCTCAGAATAACCTGGTTTGGTAAGCTCTGGTGGACTGTATTCCGAAGAGGTCTGATATGGAAGCGGTCCATCGACACTGCCAATATTGTGATAAGAAAGCACCATGAATCTTCTTGCCAGAGGTCCGAATATTTGCCTGAGAGGAATCAAACTGGTTCCGGAATTCAATATCTGCTGCCATCCACCTTTGGCAAGGGCTGAGGAACTTGAAAGTCCTCTTACAATACGCCAGTCAGGAGATAGCCCGTAGGGGCGGATGGCAGACGACATCGTGATGGAATCTGCGGATTTTTGAATGTACTTCAAGCCCGGATCATTTTTCAGAAATGTGTTCAGACTCCAGCCGTTATCACTGAAAAGACCGTTTGCAGTATTTCCTGAAAGTTCACTTCCAAAACCCAGTACAAAAAGCGTGGCTGTAGTATAAGGATCTGGAGCGTTTGTCTGCTCGTTAATCGCATTAACTTTAAGCGATCTTATCGATCGGTTCAGGGAATTCGGATCATCGGCTTTTGCAAATATGCTCAGACTTTCAAGCGAGAGAGCTTTGAACAGCTGCAGAGATTCAGGTTTAAAAATATCACCTGAGTCTTCGGGCGGTACATCAAAATGGTCTCTGCGTATTAAGTAAAGATCACTGAATCTTCCTTTTCTGAGCGGAAGTTCTATTTCTCCGCCCATGTTGAGAAACATCAGATTATCTTCATCACCAAGAAAAACTCTGCCATTCAAATCAGGGTTCAAAAGTATTTTCGCACCAATTCCTTCACAAAAGGTTGACAGGGAAAGAGGAAATATCTTGTTATCAGTTATTTCCCCGTAATCAAGCGGCAATACGTTGAGATTATCTGCATCTTCACCTGAAGACGATTTCTGTTCCTCGTGAAGAGAATCAAAATACCATGCGAAATCTTTAAGTACCGGAAGAAGCCGCAATGCAAATTTAAAACGCCTTGATACTTTCAATCTGAATTTTGTACCATTAATTGAAGCCCAGGATTCAACGGATATTTTTCCTTCCTTTTCCGGCCATTTATTGTTAGCTGACATTGAAAAGATATCAGGCGGCTCAAGTGTTTTCCATTCTCCGAATGAAATTTTTGGATCAGGATCGTATTCAAACATCAGACGGGAAGAGCCAGCATAATTTGAAGCAAGTTTTTTCACCAATTTTCCAGGTGTACAACCAAGCTGCGATGCCTTGAAATCAGTGTCATGGGAAGTCCCGGCAGATTTCAGCCATTCAGATGTTTTGTCGAAAAACAAACCATTCTTTTTTTCATACTGGTCTTTCAGTTGTCTGATAATGTCGTCGCTCATGGCTTCCAGAAAATATCTGGCAATAATTCCCTGGTCAATAAAAGTTACATTCTGTACATGAGCTCGAAATCTTCCAAAAAGACTCATTGATAAAACAACAAGAAGTCCGAAAGCGCCCAGAAAAAGAAACATCAAAGCGCCCTTCCGCTGCCTGAAATTGTGCCTGTTCATTCTATTTTTCAGCAAGTTTACGCAACTGGAATCATTTTCCTTGTTTATCATCTAAAATAAGACTAGATTCTTGACTTATTAGAGCAAATTTAAATAACTGAGGGCGCTAATACGATGTCATCTCGACCGAAGGGAGAGATCTCCGTATGATCTGCCTGAAGATTCAGTTCCTGCCCTGCAGCGGCAATGGTGTTACTTCCAACTCACTGAGATTTCTCCCTTCGGTCGAAATGACAGCAAAAAATACCTTTTTTTGGGATTGCACTCCATTCGTTCGAGATGATATATCCAAGCATAGTTAACACGCAAATGTGTCCCCTTATTTAAGATTTTGAATACTAACCCTGCGAGAATTTGGCACTTATCGCAGAAGGGAAGGCTATTCAAATGGTAACTTCAGGCGAACGTATTTCACTTATTCAGCCCCTGAGGTCAAGAGCTTGAATTCCTTGTCCAAAGAATCGCCTCCAATAGAGGATTCCAAGGCAGTAATGTCCAATTCCTTTTCAGGATCAATTGCCTTGAGCTCTCCAGGATATTTGAAAATATCTTTTGAGTCTTCCTTGTCGTCAGAATCAATATCCATTTCAATGGGGGAGCCTATTTTTTCGTATGCAGCCATGACCTTCCCAATGAATTCTTTGTCAGAAGATGATTCATTCGACAATTCTTCCAGGCGTTTTTTAAGCAAAGAAATGAACGATTCAGACCTCTTTTCCATCTTTTTTGAAAAATCTTCGATTGCAGTGGCACTTATTGTGAGGGATTTGATCGGGGGCTCAACCCCTGAAAACCAGTCCAGGACAGTACCAAGACTTAAATAATATCCGTTGAGATGCTGGGAAAGCCATTCGCCCCGAATTGTTTGTTCATGCAGATCTGCAGTGTATTCGGTAAGGAATTTCTTCAGAATCTCATCCTTGATCTTGCTCTCTAAATTTTGACCTTCCTTTCGGTCTTTTGCAACCATTTTCATAATCGCTGAAAGGTCCAGGAACGTCTTAACCTGATCAAGAAGCTTTATTGTTTCGACAGCTTTCTCTCCCTTATCGTTTCCAGCTTTGTAAAGGATTGCCTCAACGCACTTTTTCCATTCCTCGTTTTTCATTACATCCTGCAAGGATACATTTCCCATGCTTTTTACATCATCCGGGGAAAAGCCGGTGTATTTCTTAATTTCTGCAGAACGCATTACGATAATATTTATAAGGTTCTTCCCGAAATTGCTAACAGCGTCCAGCGAACCCTGCTTGTCTGCCTGATCATATAAATCAAGCATTTTTTTCAGGGCTTCGATCGACTTTCCTTTGGAATCAAATGATTTGTCACTCGTCTTATGAAAAGAAGTCTCCGCCTCATCCATCATTTTCGTCAGTTTGTTCACAGAATTCTCGACAAGTTTGGCCAGTCCAAGAGTCTCTATTTGCGCCACCATAAGACAGTCTGCAGCGAAGCTTTCAGCAAAAAATTCGGATGTGAGACTCTCGAAGGAATAACAGATAATTGGAATGTAGTGGAAAGGAGACTGTTCGATTCTCCTTGTCAGAAGATCTGACAATCCCTTTGCAACGGACAACTTCTTGGCAGACTCCCTGAAGGTCTTATAAATCACGTAATCAGGATTGAACCATGGTAAGGCAACCTTTTCTTCGATGATAGTATTTCCAGCGTCCTGGAACGGCGTGGTACCCGTCATCAATCCCATTGCGATTTCATACCAAGATTCTTCAGGTTTTTGCGAGGGATCCTGAGGAATATATTTCATGTAATCAGCTTTTTTTGCAAACAACTCCCACATCTTCTCTCTGGGTGGAAGTCCGGCATCGGAAGAACTGTAATAGCTCATGAGAATAGCCTGATTGAGCATCTTTTCGTAGGCCTTTGCCGAGGAACCTTCCTCATCCTTCATTTTCGAACATTCCGTTTCAACATATATCAGCGAAGAAGACTTGGCAGCCTCGCTCAGTTTTCCGGCCTTGTAATCTTCGCAGAATGTTCGATATAAAGGATCAGTTATTGTCAGAAAGTCAATTGACCGCTTAAAACCTTCCCTCCATTTCAGGCGGCTGGCCATGAGCTTTTCCTGCACCCCTTTAAGGCCTTCATGCACTGTTCCACTCCAGCTTGCCACCGCCGTGATTCCTGCACCAAGCGGCGGACAGAAACACGCCACAACAAATCCGACAATTGCAACCGAAGCAATAGCTATGTTAGCAGCCTTGTCAACGTTCTTCCAGGTGACAGCACCGTCCCACTTGTCGTCGGCAAGCTGAAGACCAAAGTCCAAAAAAGCCATACCGACGCCCAGGGTCTGCGCAAGTTTGGCCGCATCCATTCCCTGATTACTTTTAAGCCATTCAAACCATGCCCGAGCTTCCTCACCTTCAGGAAGTTCGATCTTGGAAATAGTCTCCAGGGCCTTTCCGATCGTAGTGTTCTGAACCGCGTTGATCTTCTGGGATAACCACCGAGACCTGATGGCAATCGAATGAAAAGTGTTGCGGAAATAGTTCTGATTTCTGGAGAATCTGGCAATTTTTAAAGATGCCTTTTTGAATATCTTCAATCCATGAATTGTGTTTGATAAGGCGTCTGAAATGGAAGATTCAAATTCCTTCAAGGCCTCAATTGAAGATTTGAAAGTCGATAGCGAAGAATAAAGGGACAAGGGTACTTCGCACTCATCATCAATAACGGAATACACGGCGGAGACCATGTTCGCCCATTCAGCCCAGGCCCTTGCTGCAACCATTTTCTCGTCGTATTCACCAGCGGAGTTCAATGTTCCGCTAAGTTTGAGCATTGCCTCAATGTATTTCTGCGGCGACACTTTTTTCTCTCCGACGTCCTCCGCAAAAGACTCGGCAATAGGAGCCAGTAGAAACCATACACAGAACGCCAGAATCATGCCGCGGTGTTTTTTTAAACAAAACCCGAAAGTATTCATTGTAAAACCCTCCAATTCAAAAATATCAAGGAAAAACAAGCCGAAAGAAATCTGTTTTTGATACAACTGGTCCCTCGAGAAAAGGTCAATTTTTTATTGTATTCCAGAAAATCGACGAATGGAAAACCTCTTCAACAGCGACAAACAATTTTCATAAATATTGGGCATCAGGACTTTTCGGCTAAGATCTAACTCCGCAAATGTGAGACTTCTCCATCAGGCAGAAATTAGATGATATAAATTCCCCATTTATAAAATTTACTGTAATACTAATTTTTGCCCAGGCGCGACGCCGCAAGTGATGCTGCAAGCTGATTTACGCCCTCCGCCTTTCTTTTCACGTTTTCAAGGATAACTTTTGCCGCATCCTTCTGTCCGAGTTTTTCAAGGGCGTTAGCATAACGAATGCCGTGTATGAAATAGAATTCGTCTTTAACCTTGGATTCATCAGCAAAAACAGGCCGGTATAATTCAGCCAGCTTGGCATACTCACCGAGCATGTCGTATACCGCGATCAGCTCGTTTATAATCAAGGGCTCGGCCGGACTTCCGGCATATCTTTTCATAAATGTTTCAAGGACTTCCATTGCGGAGCGAAAATCAGAAGGATTGCGAGCATATATGTAAAGATTCGAAAGGCGCCAGCATGATTCCCTGGCGGCCTCCGTGTCTGGACATTTTGCAATCAGCTTCCTGTACATGGCCTCAATTCCGTCAAGATCGTTCTTATCCGAAGCCCTTATGCCTGCGAAGAGCCTGGCTGCAAGCTTTTCCTGATCAGTCTTGGAAAGCACCACGTCATCGGCATCTACTGAATTGCTTTCAGAAACTGCCGCGGCTTGACTGCCTCTTCCCTCAGAAGTGTCGTTGGAAGGAGCCTTTTCAAGCTTTGCCAGCCATTCAGTGGCGAATGCGTCACCAGGGTGCATAGCCAGGAGGTTTTTCCAGCAGTTTTTTGCCGCCTCGGGGTCGCCACTCCGAAAAAGTATTAGGCCCCGAAGGTTTTCAAGCCCGGGTTTTCCGGGAAACGCATCGCACCCTTTCTGGGCAACTGACAACGCCCTGCTGTAATCGCCTGTCTTTCCAAGCATTGATGCCAGCTCGATAAAAAGATCGGGGGAAGGCTTTATCGCGATCGCCTGTTCGAGAACAACTGCTGCTTCAGACTTTTTTCCGGCAGCAAAAAGCATACGCGCCTCCTCACGAGGGGAAGCGGAAGCGGCAGAGGCAGAGGCAACTACGCAAAAATAAAAGAGGCCAACACAGAACAAGAACGCGCGACTGAAAGTGCTCAGAATCATAAGATTTTCCTCCATGCGGTCAAGAATGAAAACAAGTATAGGGAACTGCCTCGAAACCCTTTCCTTCCAAAAAATAGAAATTCTTAAACAATTTTGCCCTAAGGACGAAAAATCTTAAATAAGGGGACATATTTGCGTGTTAATTTCGGTTGAGCTGGCATCTCGAGCGAATGGGGTGCAATCCCAAAAAGGTAATGTGAAAAGGGACAGCTAAGCTAATTGGTTGTGCAAATACATTTTGAATTATTGTCATCTCGACCGAAGGGAGAGATCTCCGCATGATATGGCCTGACGACTCAGCTCTTGCTCTGCAGTGGCAATGGTGCTACTTCCAACGCATTGAGATTTCTCCCTTCGGACGAAATGACATTGGCATTGGAAATTAATAACTCATTCTATTTCATTATGCCCTTGTTCGTTTGCATGAATTTTCAAAGACTTTTCACGTTAGTAAAGGTATAGAAAAGGCTGATTTATTAATTTCCGGTTCCATTGTTTAAAAGACCACTTTATTAAGATTTGCTCTACTAAATCAGGCTCCGTATTAAAAATAATATCCTATCTTCATAATTAATTCAATGAAAAATTGTTAAATTTGGAACTAGAAAAGGGACAAAATGATTTTTTATTTTTATTGTCATCTCACCTGACGGAATAGATCGACCTATTACAAAAGCGACCCGCTCCTGTTGTTAAAGAGCGGGTCGCTTTTTTTTATAGACCGCCGGTTCGGTTCGGGTTTCGTTTTGATTCGAGCTGTATTTTTTCAATCATTCGTGTAGCGTATATTCCCTGTTGACTTTTTGGCTCAGATTCTTTGATGATTCGGTTGAACACTTCCATTGATTCGGTGTATGCTCTTCTGCGATAAAAAACCATGCCGAGATTTATTTTCAGAACTATATCACGCGGCTCAAGAGTTGATGCCATGTGATAGGCTTTCGTTGCATTAATCAGTTTTCCGGTTTTGTAATAAAGATTGCCAAGCGCCGAATAGACGCCTGCACTTTTCGGGTTGTACTTCAGTGCATTTGTGAATGACTTTTCTGCATCAACCATGGCCCCGAGTTTCATCTGATTAACACCATCCTGAAAATACTTCTGGAAAGCCTCAGTTTTCTTGCGTCTGATGGTAAGCTTTTCTTCGAGTGATTTATATTCTTCGAGAGTGAGAATCTGTTTGAGTGAATTCAGAGTCTCACGGATGATAAGCATATCATTATCGCGGAGAAGTTCAAGAAGAGCAGCTTTTGAATCAGGTGATTTCATGACTCCAAGAGCTTTAATTGCTATTCTTCTTTCTTCCCATGGTTTGTCGGGCTTAATCATTTCAAGAAACTGCGGAAGAACTTCAGGATTTCCAATTTTAGCGAAAGATTCAAGATATTCAATTCTTGCATCTGAATCGCTTTCCTTATTAAATCTTTCCTTGAGCGGCTTAAAACTTTCAGGATGTCCAATTTCTCCAATTGCTCTGATAATAGGAATCTTAAGATCAAGTGTGTCTTCGTCAATCAGTTTGAGCAGATCGGGAACAGCTCGTCTGACCTTCATCTTACCAAGTATACTTATAATATGAAATTTAAGCGTCCATGATTCACGTGAAAGTGTTGAAAGTAAAGCCGGAACAGCCTTCTGATCTTTTATTTCACCAAGAGCTTTTGCGGCTGAAAGCGCGAGATCTTCGTCATCATCTTCTATTGCAATAATAAGCTCATCTACTGCAACAGGATTTTTCAACGCACCAAGTGCATCTGCAGCTGCTGCACGTGCCGGCCAGTACTCATCTTTAAGATGTGGCAGAATTTCTTCGGAATCTGCAAACTGCCCTATCATGGCAAGTGTAAGCAGAGCCTGCCTGCGAACTTCATTTGCTTTGCTTTCAAGCAGCAATTTCACAGGTTTGCGTGCCTGCGCCGGGAACCCGGCTATAGAGCGTCTCAGCCAGAAATTTATGTGGTCATCGTATTTTCCAAGGCTTTGTACAAGTTTCGGAATCACCTGTTCTTCGGGAAGATTGTGCATTGTAGAAGCGATGCTCTCGAGGCGTTTTCGATTGTCTGTTTTCAGAAGAGTTATCAAATCGTCGAAAATCGATATTCCATAATTGCCAAGGGCTTTCTGAGCCGCTGTTCTTATTGAATCGGAAGGATCTTCGAGTGCTTTGAAAAGCAGCGGCAGCGAAATTTTAGAGCCAATCTGACCCAGAGTCTGCAAGACCCAGTATCTGACCTCAGAATCACCTTCCGTTGCAAGGTTTGTTAATTCGAGCAGTGCATCTTCTCCGAATTTAGCAAGTACCTGTGATGCTGTTTTCCTGATATTCCATGATTTATCTTTGAGAAGTTTAACAATTGGTTTAAAGCTTGATGGTTCGCATATTTCGCCAAGAGATCGCAATGACCAGAATCTGATATCTTCATCCGAAGATAAAAGACTTTTTGATAAAGCTTCTACAGCGATGTTTCCGGCTTTTACAACAGACCGGTGTGCTTCACGTCTGACTTCCCAGGAAGGATCAAGAAAGCGTTCGATAAGCGTTGGAATAAGTTCTTCCAGTTTGAAATCACCAATTGCCTGAACTGCGGCCATTCTAATGTTAAACTCGGTATCAGAGAGTGCCTTCTTTATTTCAGGAAGCGCTGTAATTTCGCGAATCTGGCCAAGAATCTTAATTGCCCAGAATCTTCTTTCCTTATCCTGGCTTTCCATAACCTTCAGAAGCGGAGTAATGCTCTCACTTCCCATTTCAGCAAGAGCTCTTGCAGCGAGAGATCTGCCAAGCCAGAACTCGTTTGAAAGAGAATCTACAAGGAATGGTATTGAATGCGAGCCAAAATCTTTCAGAATATCGTATATGACGTCACGAACCTGATCGGAACTTTGTGAAAGAGCTTCGAAAAGCTTACTTACAACAGACGGATCGCCAATATCACGAAGTGCTTTCAGCGCAGCAATTCGAACTCCTGTGTTATCATCGTTCAGGCGTTCAAGCAAATCGTTCTTGAAAGCTCTTTCTTTGAGTTTTCCAAGAGATACAGTTGCCCAGAACCTGACATTCGAATCATTTTCCTTCAGCGCACCCCGAAGGTGTTCAGCAGCTCTTATTCCGGTTTTTGCCAAAGCAAGTGCCGCACGCTGTCTGACTTTCCATGAGCGGTCAGAAAAAGATCTTATCAGATGGAAAATTCCTGTTCCGATAAATTTTGCAAGCGAACGTGCTGCCATATCAGCCACGTCGTCTTTCTGGTCCTTCATCAGCTCGAGAAGTATTTTTACAGAATCAGGGTTTTCAAGATTTCCAAGCGAATGAGCAACTCTGAGCCTGACATCTGCTGAACGGTCAGTTGAAAGTGGTCGAAGAATATCGGCAAGATTCTGAGGACGACAATTTCCAAGAGCTTCAACCGCAGCACATCTGACCTCTTTTGACCGGTCATTGAGCATTTCACGCAATGGCTCACAAACAGCTGCCGTTTTCAATTTTCCCAACCCCTTGACAGCTTTTAAACGCTTGGTTATCAAGGTCGATTTCAAATCGGTTACAAGATCTTCAAAATCCTGATGCACAATAAATCCCCCTTTGGTTCAACTGAAGCTGAATAACACAGCAAAATCTGCTCAGATATTTTCTGCATCTGTGAAGCAGATTCCTGAAAAAAACCTTTTAAATTTTTTATCTTAATAATATTCTAACAATCATAGTATAATATTTCGGTAAAAAATATAACATATTTAAAAAAAGCGTTGTGATTATATCATGATTTTAGTAATATTTACTCTCGTAATTAATTCATCAGGGAGGTTGATATGCGTATCAAATTCTTGTTTGTTGCTTTGATGGTATTCTCTTGCTCAATGGCTTTTTCTCAGGGTCTTGATGAAGTTATTGTTTCCGAAGCTCCTGCTATAACGATGAAATCACTGAACAGTCATTTAAGACTGATGGAATATGCACTTGGAACGAGATTGACTACCAGTCAGAAAGAAATCTTAATCAACAGCATCAGAAAGGAATGTTCTTCGATGGAACCGGAAGAAAGAAAAGCCTTTCTTGAAGCTGATGCCCTTGTTGCATCAATGACAACAATGCCTGCCAAGGAAATGGAAATCGTAAAACAGATTCTGAACAATGATTACGAGGAAAATGTCAGATCTGATCCGACTGATCAGGCAGCACAACTGTATACCAATGTCAGTAATGCCGTAAACAGCGTAGTTGTATCAACAGCTTCAGAAAGTTTTAACTTGCAGTCGCTTGAAGCTTACGCCGAATACCTTGGTTTCTGCCGATCACTTTCAGGTGGCGAAAAGAAGCTTTCTCAGACTGAACGAGATCAACTTCAGAAATTTCTCATTGACAGTTTCGAAAGATTTCCTCTTGTAAAAAGAAGAGCACTTTCCGGATTTGATGGAAAATGGCACCTTATCAGAGCTGGACTTCAGTTCTGCGCAAAAGAAAGATCTGATTCATGGAAGGAATCACTTAAAAATACAGTCTCCGGATTAGCCACCTTCAAATTTCAGGAAATGACACTTGATGTTCTTATTCCGGAAGTTCTCTGGTCAGAAATCGCTGACGCCGCTACAGAAACTGGTGAAACGGGCCTCAGCTGGACCGCTTCTCCGGCAGGATTAGTCTGGTAGGAGGAAGAAGAATGAGCGATATTTTTGAAAATAACAAGTGGTACATTCACGAACACGATGAATTCACTAATCTTGATAATTCCTATGATATTCTTGACTGCAATGACAGATCAAAAAAACTGGGAAAAGTTACTGAAGAAAGCTGTATCGGGCATAAAATTCAGAAAATGTTTCTTGACAATATGCTTATGCCATTTCAATTGAAAGTTGAAGACTCCGATGGAAAGCTCCTGATGACCATAAAACGCACAGGTAATGCTCTTCTGAGAGCCATCGAAGTTTATGATGGCAATGACAGGAAAATTTGCTCTTTTAAACAAAAATTCGCATCACTGAAAAAGAAAATCGAAGTTCTTGATTCAGCAAATGACTGTGCAGGCCAGATTGTCGCTGATGACTGGTATGCAAAAAAATTCACATTTATTGACAAATCCGGAAAAAAAGCCGGCACAATATCACACCAGTGGAAGGGCTATTCAAGAGAAATGTTTTCAACATCAGATGACTGGCTGGTTGAGCTTGAAAGAGCATCAGAAAGGCCGCATATGCTGCTCGCCGGAGCAATAGTTGTGGACATGCTTTATCACGAAACATAAGGGTATTAAAATAAGAACCAGGGTGCATTGTCTTATAGAAGTAGTCACTTGCTGTCATTTCGACCTATAAGGATAAATCTGGTAGTGACCCTTATGAGATCTATTCCTTCGGTCGAGATGACAATCAAAAATATTATAGGGTGAACCTGAATGCAGATTGGTAGCTGATAATTATGCCATTTTCCTCAGATAAGAAACATTTTCTGGCTGATATAATTGATTCCTCCGTTGTCAACGCAAGTGGAGAAATTGTTGGCAAAATTTTTGATCTCAATCTGCTGCTTGGAGATAAATATCCAAGATTTTCCGGAATCATTATTTCCTCAAATGACGGGAAAACGAAATTTGCAGCAAAACTTAGCGATTTTTCAGCTTTCCGCATCGGGAAATTTGTTCTCACTACTCCAACTTCTTCGCTAGCCCAGTTTGAAGATGTTCCGCAGCAGGTTCTGGCAAAAAGCATCTGGGACAAACAGATAGTTGACATCTCTGATGCACGTGTACTGCGGGTAAATGACCTTCATCTGGCAGAAGTCAAAGATGAATTACGGCTTATTGGAGTTGACATCGGACTTAAGGGCCTCATTCGAAGAATGGGCTGGGAAAACTGGTTATGCCCATTCCTGAAAAAGCTCAGACTTCCGGTTGAAAGCGAAATTATAGCCTGGGATCTCGTTGAAAGCCTTCCAACACGGTTTTCTCAACTCAAACTGACAGTTGCAAGTCAAAAAATTCATGAACTGCATCCGGCTGATATCGCAGACATTCTTGAAGATCTGAGTCTTCATGAAGGTTTGAACCTCATCAGAACTCTCGACAACGAAACTGCCGCAGAAACACTGGCAGAAGTCGAAAGTGAAACACAGATTCAGATCATTGAAAACATGCCCAGTGAAAAGGCTTCCGACATTCTCGAAGAAATGGAACCAGACGAAGCCGCTGACATATTGCAGGATATTGATGAAACCAAAGCCGCTGAAATATTGTGGCACATGGATAAAGAAGAAGCCGGTGAAGTTCGGGAACTATTGAAACACGAGGAAAATACCGCCGGTGGACTTATGAGCACGGGCTTTGCAACTATTTATGAAGAGTTCACTGTAAATGAAGCATTTTCACATCTAAGGCTTGTCGCACTTGATCTTGAAATCATTTATTACATATATGTGCTTGACCATTCAGACAAGCTTATTGGAGTAATCTCAATAAGAGATCTTCTTGTGGGCAAGCCAAATACTCCAGTAACTGAAATAATGAATCACAAGATAATATCGGTTACTGCTGATGCCCCGGAAGAAGAAGTTGCAAGTCTTATTTCGAAGTATAATCTTCTTGCTCTTCCGGTACTTGATGAAAAAGAATGTATTATGGGAGTTGTCACTGTAGACGATGTAATGGAGCTTCTCATGGATAACATGCCAAAAGTCTGGAAAAGACGTGCGCTTTCTAGTTAGAGAGGGGGCACGCGCCCCCTCTCGCCGGTCGAACAAGTTCGACCGTCTCACTCCCCGCGGTCGAGCACTTTGTGCTCTCGGCTATCAGAAAGGTCTTTTTGTGTTCAACAATGTTTTTAGCTGTAATGTCTACATGGGATTCCCAGACATACACTTTTCAGAAAGGTCTTTCTGTGTTTGACAATGTGTTTAACCTTGTAAAAAAATGAAAAATTCTATCTGCTTAATGATCAGAGGTCAAAGAACCCTCACCCTTGCCTACTCCCACGGTGAAGACGGGGAAAGGGTAAGTTCCACTGCCAAGAAGTAATAGGAAACTCGTGGGTGTAATCGTCACACAAAAATGATCGCCATCAGTAATTGATTCATTGTCATCTCGGCCGAAGAGAGAGATCACGTTCATAAGTTCACGGCAGTGAAGGTAAATTCACCGAATTATTGAGTAGATATTTTAATTATATACTGGCCAGCTGAGGAAAAATATGAAACCTGGAGCACAGGAAAAAGTCGTTAAACCTGAGATTAGCGGCAACAGAACGTTTGTTCAAAAAATATTCATGATTCTTGCCGTGATGGGTCCGGGGCTTATCACAGCAACCGTCGACAATGACTCTGGCGGAATCGCCACTTATTCAGTTGCGGGTGCAATATACGGTTTCGACCTTCTGTGGACACTTATACCAATAACAGTACTTCTTATTGTTACCATGGAAATGAGCGCAAGACTTGGCGCCGTTACAGGACAGGGGCTGGCAGATCTTCTGCGGGAAAGATTTGGAGTCAAAGTAACATTCTGGCTTCTGTCACTTGTATTCTTCGCGAACTTTGGTACTGTACTCAGTGAATTTTCCGGAATAGCTTCATCAATTGATATTGTTATTGCCGCTTTTGGCTACAAATCGAGTCTTTCTTTTCTCAAGTATCTTATTATTCCTTTTCTGTCGTACTTAATCTGGAAAGTAATTACTGAATATGACTACAAAAAGATAGAAAAGGTATTTCTGTTTTCTGTTATTTTTTACATGGCATATCCAATTTCTGCATATCTCGCAAAGCCTGACTGGGAAAGTGCTTTCAAAGCACTTGTTGTTCCGGTATGGAGAAACGATTCAGCTTATCTTATTATGATGATAGGTGTAATTGGTACAACAATTACACCATGGATGCAGTTTTATCTGCAATCCACTCTCATTGAAAAGGGCGTTAACACTGAAAACTATTCAGAGGCTAAATGGGATGTCATTCTTGGAAGTCTGACAACTGATATTATTTCATTTTTCATCATTGTTGCATGTGCAGTCACACTCTGCAAACCTGGAGTAAGTTCTGTTACAACTGTAAGCGAAATCGGTATGGCTCTTATTCCGCTTGCCGGTTCATATTCCGGGTTTCTCTTTGCTTTCGGACTTTTTAACGCTTCGATTTTCGGAGCGGCCGTTCTTCCATTGTCAACTTCTTTTGCAATTTGCGAAGGAATGGGCTGGGAACGCGGTGTCAACAAAACCTATGAAGAAGCTCCCTTTTTCTACTGGATTTTTTCCTTTCTTCTGATTTCCGGAACCATTCTTGCTTTGCTTCCATGGCTGCAACCTTTTTATCTGATGATAATGCGCCTGTCTCAGGTAGCTCAAGGTCTGATTCTACCACCATTTCTGTTTTATCTTGTCAAACTCGGTGATGACAGAGATCTCCTGGGGGAATACGTTAATCCACGCTGGCTGAGCTTCTTTTCATGGTTCTGCGTAATTATCCTGACTTTAATCGATGTTGTACTACTTTTCTCTTCGATAAAGGAATTTGTTGGCTTGTGACTTCATATACAAAGACGTTTCAGCGAAGATTTCAACCAGTATAACATTGATCAAACATGTATATTCCTCTTTGCTATTTAAAAACATAATCAAGAAAACGGATGGAAAAAATTATGAAAAGTGAAAGTATCTGTTGTCCGAAATTTAACCCTGAACCCTGGAATGAAAAGGAAATCGTCTGGGAAAATAAAAAATTTGTAATGGACAGAGTTATAAGTTTTTTTCATATTCCATTGAATTTCGGTGGAGTTATGAAGCGAATGATGGCTAAAATTGAGGCATCAAACGTTAAAGCCGATGACATGATCGTTCTGGCCGACGAAGATTCCCTATGGGGAACAAATGTCTTCGTGAACGTCTCTGGCGATGTCAAAGATGCAAAAATGACAAGTATTTCAGGAACATTTTTAAGCAAGACTTTTGAAGGGTCATTTAAAGAGATGGGAAAATGGATTCAGGAAATGGAAAAATATGTCAAATCAAAAGGCAAACAGGCAAAGATGAATTATTTCTACTATACCACGTGTCCGAAATGCGCAAAAGAGCATGGTAAAAACTACGTCGTACTGTTATCAAAAATCAACTAGAACTGTCTAACCCTGAATATAATTTGAAGAGACATCCGGATCAAAGCCTGTTCGGTTTTCCACCTGAAAATCGAAACGTTTCTATGCGCTTTGATATTAAATTTGGCAGATTCTGCCTGAATTCTGGCAAATTTAATTTTGAATAAAACGCTGATGTGCTTCGATTGCCTTCAGGTAACCATTTTTATATCTGGCTTGATATTTGCGTTGAACAATTCACATCAGGTATTTCTGATTAACAAAGTCTGGGAGGCACCAAATGAAACGTTATATTATTTTTGGATTGATCTCTTTTCTGGCCTTGGCTCCTGAATTAGCTCATGCAGGTACAAGTTCTCATAAAAATAAATGCGCAAATAAATCAAATTTGAATTCAGTACGTTATGATCCAACTGCTGGAATTGATGAGTGGGGACATGGCAACGATGCAGATCCAGGCGATCATCACAGCTATCCGCCGCCGACTCCAAACAGCGGTTCAGGCAACAGCGGCAGCAACTCAACGACTCCGAATGGCTCTGGCGACAGTTGGGGACACAATAACGACACAGATCCAGGCGATCATCACAGCTACCCGCCGCCGACTCCAAACAGCGGTTCAGGCAACAGTGGCAGCAACTCAACGACTCCGAATGGCTCCGGCGACAGCTGGGGGCACAATAATGACGAAGATCCCGGCAACCATCACACTTATCCGCCGTCTTACGATAATCCGGCACCAAAACCTTCCCCCAAGCCGACGCAACCATCAGGTGACAGCTGGGATAATGGCTCCAGTGGCTGGGAACACAACAATGACGGTGAAATTTACGGAGGCTGATAAGCTGCAGCAAAACTTTGCCACAAAGAATGAAATATCTGTTATATTCCATTCTTCCTGAGAATGTCAAATTTTCGACAGATTAAGTCAAATATTTGGCACAGTCGTATAAAATCTAAAGCATATTTCGCCTTGCTCCCTTTCAATGAGGCTGCAATGAGATAGCTTGTGCTGTCATATTTTGGTATGGAACTTGCTTTACATCGTACACATCAAAAAACTCAGGGGGAGGCAACGTCCTTGAAAAAAACAGCAATTTTTGCTTTCATTTTTCTGGCGCTTTTCTGGCATTCTTCTCTGGAGGCACTGACGCATCCAGTAGAATTTACCATTATTCACACATCTGATTTTCATTCACACCTTGTACCATTCGATTGTGCTTCAGGCACGTCAATGGGTGGTTATGCCCGGCTGAAAAAATATAAGGAAAATCTTGAAGCCTCTGGACGTAAAGTTGTAATGCTTTCATCCGGTGATGTCTTTCAGGGAACGTTGTTCTTCCGCTTTTTTCAGGGAATTCCAGACGCTGAATTCATGAAGAAAATCGGTTTTGACGCGATGGTACTTGGGAACCATGAATTCGATGCCTCCCAGGATGGAATAGTTGAAGCTTTTAAAGATGCCACCTTTCCGATTTTATCGGCAAATCTTGCTTTTAACGGAAATGCAGCACTTTCCAATATGGTTAAAGAATCAGCTGTTCTTCCTGTAACCGTTGGCACAGAGACTGTCAAAATCGGAGTATTTGGTCTGACCGACGAGAAACTCTTTGAAAGCGCTCCGTTAAAGCTTCTCAAGGGAGTTTTTATTCATGATACCGATACTTCATGCCAGAGCCAGCTGACTTCTCTTAAGGAAAAAGGCGCTGAGACAATAATAGCATTGACCCACCTTGGTTTTGACCGTGATATTGATCTGGCAACTAAGTTTCCTGAAGTTTCAGGAATTCTGGGTGGACATTCTCATCAATTTCTGCCTTCTCCAGTCGTCAGAAACGTTCCAACCGGTCATCAATTCGTTTCACAATCGGGTGAATTCGGAAGATCTGTTTCACGCATTGATTTACGGCTTACGCCCACTTCAACTGGCATTCAAACCGAAGTCATTTCCGCCGGACTTGTTCCAATGTCATCAGATTTACCTGAGGATCCCGAAGTAAAAGAAACAGCCGAAAAACTCTGGTTGCAGATAGCCGATAAAGTAAAAACAGAAATCGGCGAAACAACCTCTAAACTTCTTGGGGACAAACCCTTTATAAGACAAATGGAAACAACCATGGGAAACGTTGTCGCTGATGGCATGAATTTCGTTCTTGACGGCGACATAGCACTGATTAACGGTGGTGGTATACGAAGCTCAATTCAGGCTGGAAAAATCACAATCGGCGATTGCTTGAACGTTCTTCCATTCGACAACTTCCTGGTTAAGCTCACCATGAGCGGAACTGCGCTGCAACATCTTTTTGAACAGATTCACGCCGGAATGAAGAAAACATCTGACTTCGGCGGCTTTATGCATGTATCGAATGGTTTCTCGGTTCATTATTCTGCCGAAAACGTAAGACTATTCTTTAACGGACTACCGATTGATCCAAAGCGTGATTATACTGTCATTACGAATGATTTTCTCGCACTCGGAGGAAATGGCCTGACAGCATTTGGCGAATCATCCACAATGGAAATAACCGAAATTCTTACTTCAGATTCACTGATCAAATATGTTAAAAAACAGGTATATTTCGACTGCAAAATCGAAGGCCGGATAATCAACAAAATGATCGCCCAGCCTTCCCGGACATTCCCGACGAGAGTTAAAGTTCAACAACCTGAATGTTGAAACTGCCCCAGATTATCTATTTTGGAAGTTCCGACATGTTCGGTTTGATGCATTTGCCAAGCCACGCAATCATTTCTCCGAGATTGGCCATGTTGCGCATGCCCTCTTCATCGTTTACAACGTCACCTTTTTCAAGTCCTTTTCCAAGATTCCAATAGGTTGATCCTGGAATTATCATTCCGGAAATCTGAAAAAGGTGATTGATTGTATCAAAAGCATGGGTTGCACCGCCGCGTCTGACTGCTACGGCAGCAGCTCCGAGTTTTCCGGCAAAAAGACGACCATTGGCAATTGAAACAAATCCGGCACGGTCAATTAAAGCTTTCAGCTCAGAAGTAACATCTGTGAAATAAGTTGGTGTTCCGAGAATTATCGCATCAGCCTGAAGCATTTTTGCAAAACATTCATTAAAAATATCGCTTTCAATTACACATTTGCAATTTTTAAGTTCGAAACACTTAAAGCAGGCAATACAACCGCGCATCGGAGTGCCACCAATCTGCACCAGTTCCGTTTCCCACCCGGCATTGTTCAAAGGCTTTAAAACAGCCTTCAACATTGTTTCTGTGTTACCTTCTTTTCTTGGACTTCCATTGATTGCAACAGCTTTCATCCTTTTCCTCCTGTGAAAGTTGATCTCAATCTGAATTATAACAGTCAGGCTTCAGAAGAGCAAATATTGTGAAACAGATACTTATCACCTGATAAAATTGAATCTTTTATTAATTTTGAATTTTTTGTAGCGGATTATTTGTTTTTTCAATTATAATAGTTTATTGAAAGGAGTATAAACATGAAAAAATTGCTTAGTTTGATAATTCTATTTGTTATTGGTCTGGTTGTAAATGCTTATGCAACGAAAGAGGTTCCGAGAGTTCTGTACAAAACATTTCTTCCTGTCAGCGAAGATAAGGTCATACTGATCGGAAAAATGATACTGGTTGATTGCGACAAAGTTAATGATTCCCTTTCCCACAAATACGTGAAGAACTTTTTCGAAAATCGGCTCAGAAATTTCAAGTTCAACGTTAGAATTGGCCGGCACAGCCAATCAGCAATCACAGATGATTATGGTGATTTTGAAATTGTTCTGAGAGGCGAAATCGCCAGAAGCCTCGAACCAAATAACTCAGTTGTTTTCGACTCCCCGGAAGCCCCGGAATTCAGAGAAAATGCATCCTTCCAGCTCCCAAAAGCCCCGGAAAGACTCATTATAAGTGATGTTGATGACACCGTTCTCGTAAGCGACATTCCAAACAAAAAAAACATGATTCGCAATACATTCTTCACACACCTTACTGAACGCAAGGAAGTAAAAGGTACGCCACAGATATATCAGCGCCTCATTAATTCATCAGTAAACGGTTCTTCCCTGCTGTTGTTTCTTTCTGGTTCTCCAACATATTTTGGAGAAAGGCTCAGTAACTTTTTCAAACTTAAAGGTTTTCCAGAAAATTCTCTTATTCTTCGCCATTTTGGTCCGAAAGAACAGCTTGTTGACAGATTCCTGCGCTCTGATTCATGGAAAGATCAATCTGATATTAAAGAGTACAAAATTACGAAAATCAATCAGATTCTGCAATGGTACAAGAACACAAAAATCATTCTGATTGGTGATTCTGGCGAGCTTGATCCGGAAGTTTATCAGAAAATCTGTGAACTTTTCCCTGGCCAGCAACAGGCTGTAATTATCCACGACGTTACCAACCAGGACATTGAAAACCCCAGATATGCACAGTTGCGAAAGCTTGCACCTCTATTCGTCTGGAGTGATCCTGAAAAGTTAACCAGCGCACTGACAGCAGCTAAAATTTTTCAATAATCAGATATTTCTGACATCAGCTCAATAACTCGGGGAAAGTTTCAAAAGCTGTAATTCCCCTGATTACTGAGCTGATTTTTTTCTGGATTTTAACTGCCGCAGAATCGTGTTTGAGCCAGATTCTTTTTATCGTTCAATCGGAAAAGGCGGCGTTCCTTTCCAAACAGGAGGCTGTTTGCTCTGATTAATTTCAAGAACCATATCAACAGCTGCTTCAATTGTCTGCTTCAAACCGCCAAGCGGCCATTCCGGGTCAAATTCATCCTTTGGAGTATGATAAGCGGTTTTGAAAAAAGATGAATACTTCCGTTTTCCGGATATTTCATCTTCTCCTGCACTTATCCAGACTGCAGGTACACCTGCGTGTGCGAATGGAAACTGGTCAGAGCGGAAGAAAAATCCCTGATCAACAAGTGAAAATTTTGAATATCCGCAGTTCTGCTTTCTGGCAACTGTTTTCAGAGTATCCTCAAGAGTTGAATATTCCGCTCCTACTCCCATAATGCTTTCAGCACGTTCCCAAACCGGAGTTGATTCAAAGTTTATATTCGCAATAATATTTCTGGGATCAATTGATCGTACAAAGTGTCTGCTGCCAAGCAATCCAGCTTCTTCAGCCTGACACGCAAGAACCGTAATTGAGTAATGAAGGTCTTTCTGGCGTTCTCTGAGGACTTTTGCAGTCAGTAACATAGCTGCTACTGCCGAACCGTTGTCGATAGCACCATTGAAATTTTTATCATCCGGCAGAGAATTTCTTATCCCAAGATGGTCGATATGAGAGCTGAGTACTATACTTTCCTTTACCTTTCCGGGAATTTCTGCAACAACATTATTCGCTTTAAGATCGCGAATCATCTGTCGCCCTTTAACCAACATTTTCAGACCAAGCGGAACTGGCTCGAAATCACGGGACAGAGATTTTTCATAGAGCTGCTGAAGATTTATTCCATTGTCTGACAGGACATTTTCAAGGCTTTTTTCTCGAACCCATCCTCTGAATTTCAAAGAACTATTGCTGTCTTTCACAAGCGACAGCGATTCAACACCCCATGAATTTTTGACCACATCCCAGTTGTATCCGGCAGTTTCATCGGTGTGAATGAGCAATATTCCAGCGGCGCCTCTCCGGAGAGCTTCTTCAATATGACATGTCCAGCGGCCGAAATAGGTGAGAGTTTTTCCTTCAAAAATATCTCCGATGTACAACCCCGGATCGTTTACACGCGTTACAACTAATTTTCCTTTAACATCAACATTTTTATAATCATCCCAGTTCCAGATAGGTGTTGTAATTCCGAATCCGACAAAAATAGCCTCTGCTGACAATTCAAAAGATTCTTCATCTGAAGCATAGCTGCCCATTATATCATCTTCAAGGTTAAGTGTCATAGACCCTGCATTAATGGAAAGTTCCTGAATTTTGCTGCCTTTCAGCGGAACAGACTGAAGATAGGAACCACCAAAGCCGGGTTCGAAGCCAAACGATTTGAAACAGCTTTCTATATAAGCCTCTGCAATATCTCCACCGCGAGTTCCCGGCGCCCGTCCTTCGAGCAGATCTGAAGCCAGAAAGCCAATTATTGCCTGCATTGAACTGCTTGCAATCTCCTGAGATGCAAACGTCAGATTTCCGATGAAAAAATACATGAGTAAAAACAATAAAGCCAATCGATTATTTGCAATTGTACAACACACTACTTCAGACTTTCTCATATTTAATAGCCTTTCATTCTGTGAACTTTCACACATTTAATGTCTATAGCCTGTTCCATGAACTGTTTTAATAAGTTGCGGGTCTTTCACATCTTTTTCTATGCGTTTTCTGAGCTGAGAGATGTGCTGATCAAGCGTTCGGCTTGTTGGAAAATGATCGGAGTCCCAGCATTTTTCAGATAAATTCTGCCTTGTCAGGACTTTTCCCGGATTGCTGGCAAAAAGAGCCAGAATGCGAACTTCACGCAGGCTGAGATCAATGATTTCCTCATTACGTCTTGCCCGAAGTTCTCCCGGAAAAACTTTCAAATCTCCAAAATCGAAAGGCGTGTTCTCCATATCAGAGTGGCAGATTTTACTTGAATTCATACATCTGCGGGTTACCGCTCTTATTCTGGCAATGACTTCCTTTACGCCGAACGGCTTAACGATGAAATCATCGGCTCCAAGTTCTAGCCCGACAACCTTGTCGATCTCTTCGCTTTTCGCTGAAATAAAAATTACCGGAATCTGAGAATCAATTGACCGGATGTGTCTGCATACGGAATATCCATCTTTTACCGGCATCATTATGTCAAGACAGATAAAATCTGGTTTCTTGCTGGAAAAGACTTCAAGTGCCATTTCACCATTTTCGGCAGGAAAGACCGTGTATCCTTCGCTCTGAAGTATCTCGACCAATCCATTCCTTGTAACCGGATCATCTTCGGCAACAAGTACTTTCATTTTTTCACCTCACTATTGTATCTTCTCAATAATCTGGGGTAACTTTTTAACTGGAACTGCTTATTACCATGTCATCTCGACCGAAGAGAGATATCTCCGCAGGTTTTGAGATTTGTCCCTTCGGTCGAAATGACAGCAATGACCTGGAAGTTTCCCCGAATTATAGAGTATTTACTCACTATTTTTCAAATCTTATAAGCAACGCTGAGAAATTACATGATTGTGGCAGAAGAACCATTTGAGCAGTCACACGCTCGAATCCGTGCAAGGAAGCATGCTCCCGCCTGATTTTCAGCATCAATCTCAATATCAGCAGAACCATCAACAGGACTCACATCATATTTTTTTCCATTGTTGTACAGAAGATAGACATCGCCGCCGTGCATCCGTGCAAGGTCACGCGCGATTGAAAGTCCAATTCCGGTTCCTGAGGTACCTTCATCTGTTCGGTCGGACAACCTTACAAACGGCTGAAAAATCAACGAACAGTGCTGCTCCTGAATTCCCCTTCCGAAGTCGCGCACCCAGATATTAAGCAAGTTGTTTTCCATTCTGCTTTTAATAAAAATTTTACGACCTGTCCAGGCATATTTTTCGACATTGCTTATCAAATTGTACAATATTTGTTCCAGAATATCAGAATCATAAAAAAACTCACTGGAGGCATTAAAATCAGATATTACTTCTATTTGCTTGCTTCTCAACGCAAGCATGAAACTTTCCAGAACCTGCTCTATCTTTTTATCGGGAATGCCGCTAACCGGCTTCAGCTGAATCTTTCCTTTCTGATGTCTGGAAAAAGTCAGTACATTGCCTATCATGCGGCTCAATCTGCGGCTTTCCAGTATTATTATTTCTACTTTCTGCCTGTTTTCCTCATCATCTTCAGGCAGGCTCATTTCAAGCAGTTCTGAATACATTCGGATATTTGTCAGCGGAGTTTTCAGTTCGTGCGAAACCTGATTAACAAATGAAACTCTCTGTTCAGCTTCCTGAAAGGTTCTGTTATACTCAAAATGCAGATAATAAGCCAGTCCGAAAAGTGCAAAAGCAAGTACAATAAACGCGGAAAAAATCTGAAAATGGGTTCCGGAAACAAAGCTGCGGGAAAAAAAATCCTTACCTGTATGGAATTGCAGGCTCCAGCTTCTGAGGGGCGCAGAAAGAGGAATTGAAAAAAACAATTCAGAATCCTTAGTTGAAAAACCCCATCTGTAAAGCGGTCTATTCTGAGAATCGGCAAGAATCATTGATCCGGAAGACAAAAGAGGATCATCGGTTGTGCTGTCCGGCAATTCTGCAATTATATCAGATATGAGTCTTACCATGCTCAGCTCTGCGCCGATTACCCCGCCATCAGACGTTTTTCTCCAGTACAACATCCGTATGTCGTTGTCCCAGAACCACGTATACCAGGCATCTTCATGTGCCGGAGGATTCACCCTTCCATACTCATTTTCCGGTCTGATGTCGATCAGAATTTTCTGGTCAAATATTGACTGAGTTCTTATAAGAAACTTTCTTTCTGAATCTCTGAGTGGTTTTACTGGAAATGGGAAAATCAGATTACCGGAGCTTGCCTGAGCAAACAGATTGTTGACAAATGGGTTACTGCTCAATATCTGATGAGATTCATCTGTTGTCCATGACTCGCGTTCAGTCAACTTTTGAAGCATCAGACGCCGCTTATCAAGTATTTTCAGAATCTGGTTGTCCAATTCGGTCATTTTGCTTTTAATCAAATTCTGAACAGTTATGCGAAAATTATCATATTCATGATCTGCCGCCCGGAATCCGAACCACGAGAAGATTCCGAGCGGTATCAAGACAAGAACAATCAATGTAATTTTCAGTTTAAGTCGCATCGCCGTTAACGCCTTCAATAAGATTGAATTTCGATTATATCAAAAACCAAGTTAATAAGACACTGTGGCATTGTTGCTGAAGAAAGGAAATATCTCACGCAGAGACACAGAGAAAAACAGAGAGAAAATCGTGTTTTTATATAGCTCAGCAACATTGCTACAGTCTCATTAATAATCTTTAATCAAAAATCCATCCAAATCTTGAGTCCTGAAAATCTGCACAATCTGCGGACAAAAATCTTGTCTTTTCTTGTCTTTTTGTCTTTTGCTCAATACGATTGCTGATAGTCATTTGCATGCTGTGTCTGACGCATATCCTTCCGGGTCTTGTTCCAGGATGCTTCCTCTGTAATGTTTGCAGCATCATTAACATTTTTTTCCGCGAATTTTTCAAGTTCAGGAGCTGAGTATGTTTTTGCTCTGCTTTGTAAAAAATCCTTATTGGAAATCAGAACTTTCCTGGCTTCTTCGATCTTTCCTTCATCCCGCAAACGTGTTGCGACTTTGTAGCTGTCATTTGCAATCAGTTTCGACGCTGAAATCATGACATCGCGGTTTTCATTTGCTCTAATTATTTCAGAATTTTCGGAAAACATTATCTGAAGCTGATTGGAAAATTTTTCAGTCTGTCGGCTTATTGAGTTAATGTATGAAACATTCACATTGAAAAGCGGTTGAGCTTTAATATTACCGGCCGATTCGAATTCAAGAAGTACATACTTTTCCTGCTTGTCGCAAATTTGATTCAGAGTAATCATTGCTTTTCGATCGTCAATAATGCCTTCTCTTCCAAGGAATCTGACAGGTCTGCAATTATGGAATTCTATTTCCACTTTAACTTCCTGTGCAATGACGCTCATAACATCCCCAAACTCTGCGTTGAAGATCCTTGCCAGTTCAGTGGGAGTTTCAATGAAAGCATGATTGCCATCACTGCGACGTGCAAGTTCTGACATAAGATCTTCATTATAACCGAGTCCGAGACCCAGCGTGGTGACAGAAATCCCTTCCCTTGAAAGCGATGCTCCAAGTTCGCCAAGTTCTTCGGGAGAACTCGGACCTTCGTTTGCAATGCCGTCAGAGAGAAGAATAATGCGATTTACCCTTCCGCGATCAATAAACTTGCGAATTTCGCCGGCAGCCTTACTGACACCTGCAAACAAAGCAGTGTTTGAACCGGCAGATATCTGTCTGATAGAAGTATAAATCTGCTCGCGATCACTGACCTTTGTTGCCGGAACCAGCACCTCAACTTCGCTGTCATAAGCTATCACAGAAAGAATGTCATCATTTGTCAGTCGTCCGATAGCCATTACTGCCGCCTCTTTGGCATGCTGAAGTTTACTTCCTGACATGGAACCGGATTTATCAAGTACAATCGCCAGATTAACCGGAGTTCTTCCAACCAGATTCTTTTCTGAAAAACCAGACAGGCCCACTTTAATGTAATTATTCTGATTTGGAGCAGGCATCATATACGGTTGTCCAAATAAGGCAGTCACCTTTACCTGAGAGCCCTCCACGGAAGCGGCTGGAATCAGCACAATCATACAGAAATGGAACATCACCATCAAAAGTTGGATCTGAGAAATCATTATATCTGAGTATTTCATTAACTTACCTCCTTGATTAGATTTTATTTGCTTCGAAGCACTGCTATTATCAATTTAACTCAAATCAGCAAGGAAGTGGTGAAAAGCCTGTAAAAATAATGTAAAAGAATTGTAAAATACGATTATAATCAATGAACCTTCAAAATAGACATAAACTAGTATAACGTTCGCTAATTAACATCCCAATATTTAGTGTACCACTCCCCATCAAAATCGGTGTACCGCATCTATGGTAATTCATTCATCTTATACTTCCAATTGAAAATTTTAGGATTTTCATTTATTTCCTCTAAGTACCTACGAATTCTCTCCTTCAGCTCGTCTTTTGAAGCAACTCGAATTCCACGTAAAAAAGAGCGAGTCATTTTAGAAAAGAATAAAGTATTATCTGGATAAAGTTTATGTCGATCAGCTTATCGTTGCTGGCGAATACAGCACTTTAAAAAAGGTCATAGGTATCGCAATACTTGATTTCAACTATTTTAATGACAAAAGAC
>JADFZL010000021.1:50366-134099 GCA_015232575.1 Candidatus Rifleibacteriota bacterium | reverse complement strand
CGCAGCCGCTACACTGCATTACGCTTGTGAGATAGCTTCGACCGTCTCACCCCCCCGCGGTCGAGCACTTTGTGCTCTCCGCCGCTACACTGCATTACGCTTGTGAGATAGCTTCGACCGTCTCACTACCCGCGGTCGAGCACTTTGTGCTCTCCGCCGCTACACTGCATTACGCTTATGAGATGGCTTCGACCGTCTCACTACCCGCGGTCGAGCACTTTGTGCTCTCCGCCGCTACACTGCATTACGCTTATGAGATGACTTCGACCGTCTCAGTCATCGCGCTTGAGCACTTTGTGTTCTCCGCTGATGAAAAGCCTTTCATTATTATGTGCATTATCTAGCCTGCAAATAGTAAATGGAAAGACCCCGTCTATGTACTACCAGTTTTTTTAAAAAAATCCAAGTAAATTTGCAAAATATTTTGAAACTTATTTCAGACATTTCGTAATATAATAGTGAAGACATAGAAAATGAGGGCCGGAAAATGAAAAAGATTCTGATTATCACTTTAATAATATTTTTTTCAGGGCAGATAACCTTTTCTGCTGATGATTTGCAGGGAATACTTGAAAAACACGACCCCGGAGCAAATCCAAACCCTTCAAACTCCAGTAGCAATGGTATGGGGACTGGTTCTGATGCAAATACTACCTCTTACACAGTAGTTCAGGGCGATAATCTCTGGAACATTGCCGCTAAAATGCTTAGAGATCCGCTGCGATATCGCGAGATTGTTGAATTAAACAAAAGCCGATATCCTTCACTCTCTTCAAATCCAAATCTTATTTACCCCGGATGGGAACTAATCATCCCGGGAAATGTTTCTGAAGTTGCAAATCCATCTTCTGACAATGCATACCCTGGATACTCCGACAGCTCAGGAGTAAGCACTCCGCCCTCCGGAGCACCACCTTCACCGACTTCCCCTTCAGCCGCCGGCTCAATAACAACACGTTCACCGAATTTTAAAACATGGTTCAGTACAGCATTACAGGTTACCCAAAGCTGGAGTTTTCCGCAGATAAACGATAAATATGGAAAACCGATAACCAGGGAAGATTACATGAAAGCAATTATTCTTATAGAAACTCAGGGCGTTCACACAAAGAGCAATGGCAGCATAATCACAAGCAGTGCTGGTGCGCGCGGATTCATGCAGCTTATGCCAGCCACAGCAAGCGGCGTCGGTGTCAATCCTGATGATCCTCAACAGAACCTTATTGGTGGAGCAAAAGTATTAAAAGAATGCTTTACTGCTCCATGCACTTATGGTACATCAGGCGCGGAAAAACTTATTAAAGCAGCATGCGGCTACAATAGAGGTCCTTACGCAAGTGAACTCAGAACAAAAAACTGGAACGATTACGTTGCAACATCAAGAGTTACAGAAAACGTCGGGTATGGAATAAAGCTTAAAATGTGCCTTGGTATTACGCTTTCTGCAGGGGAGAAATCCTGGTGGAGCAATCATGGAAACGGATCGGCTGATTCCTCAGCCAATGATTACTACAGCAGAGCCAAAGGCCTGGTCTCTTAATTTAGAGGGGCCACGCGCCCCTCTCTGCATTCGAACAAGTTCGAATGCATTCACTCCCCGCGGTCGGGCACTTTGTGCCCTCCAAAAACGCAGAGTGCCTGCCAACCAGCCCCCTCTCTGCATTCGAACAAGTTCGAATGCATTCACTCCCCGCGGTCGGGCACTTTGTGCCCTCCAAAAACGCAGAGTGCCTGCCAACCAAGCCCCTCTCTGCATTCGAACAAGTTCGAATGCATTTGGTTTATTTGTGTCAATATTTTGTAGACTTTTTCTTATCGGATAATGTATTCTGTAAGAATGCTCTATCGCTTTTTTTGGCGAATTACGGCTTTCGGTGATGGCTTTTGAAATATTTGATTTTCGGAGCAGATAAATGATTAACAGGAAAAATTCTTGCTTGAAAGTTTTTTTTATTCTTCCACTCTTAGTGTGCATATATTTTCCGCTTAGCTATTGCGAAGCAGTACAACAAGAAACATCTGATCAGGAACAGTTAATCTCTTCAATCACACTCACAATTTCTGAAAATGAAAAAGCAATCATCAAACGTAAAGAAATTCCCGGTTCCTTCTTTACTGAAGATGTTCTAACTATTATTCAAACAGCCAGCAAAATAGAAAATCCTGTTTTCACAATTCAGGGTCAGGAAATTACTGCACTAGAGAAAATCAATCTTGATGCCGATAATCAGCCAGAATTGCTTATTACAACCCTTTCAATAGGTTCCGGAGGTTATGGAGATGTTATAATTCTGCAGAAAAAGAATGGAATATATCAACAGATCTGGACTGATACTTTTGTTAGTCCCAAAGCAAGTGTTGTCAACGACACTGCAAAACCAAATTCCCTTAAGCTTCACATTAACCACTGGACATCATTCAACAACACATCAGAACCCGTTAATATAGTCTCAATATTTAAAACCGATGCTTCATCCACCTTCGTTCTCGAATCAAATATCAACTGCGAAAACGTTGCAGTAAGAACTCCAGAACAAAAAAATGCAACTACTGCCAAAAATCTTAAAAAGATATCACAGAACTTCTTTCCACCAATACTGTCTCAAAGCAAACTCGCTCTGCAAAAATTTTCTGAATCAGAACGCCCTCTGGTTTTTCTTGCAATGCCAGGTTATGAAGCAATTTATGCCCCTGATGAAAAAAGCTCAGAAGCAAAGCTTGTTGTGGCAACACTTGAATTATCCAACCCATCTGCTGCCAGCGAGACTTTCCGTTTTATTTCCTCTCTCGACAACCTTCCAGAGAAAAAACTCTCGGTCCTTCCGGAAAAAATCTCTGCAATCTCTTTTAAACAGGGAACACTTGATTCCCCAAATGCCTCGGCTGATGCTTCACCAGTTGCTTCAACAAAGGTCGTGGCACTTTTCCCCGGCGGATTTCTGCTCTTCATTAACGCATACAGCGACGACATCCCTGAAAAAGATATCATTCAGATATTAACAGAATTCGATAGATCACTTTCGCAATAAGGCCGCAACAACAGCAGAATTGAATAAAGGTCGAAACCAAAGTTAAAGAAATGTTTGCTTTGAAAAAAAAATAAGTTGATTCTTTTATCTGTTTACGAATAAAATATATTTGAGGGTTGTTTTAAGAAGCATAAATTTTTCGTTAGAAGGAATGAATTTCTATGAGCGGCGTACTTCAAACAGTTTGTCCTGCGTGTAAAGCTCAGAATGAAGCTGGTTCGCTTATGTGCAAGCGATGTGGCGAAATTATTTCCAAAAAGGGAAAAACTTCAAAAAATGTTGAAGGATATAACGCCGATGAAGGTTCATTTAAACCGTCATGCGTAATAATTCCCATTGCGCTGTCTCTTATAATTGGGCTTGTTCTATTTTTCTCATTCAGAGGTCCAAAAGCAGGCACATGCGAGTACAACCGTCAAAAGATCGTTTCTGCCCTTTTTAAATTTAACAGGGCAAATCCGAGCCAGAAAATGACGACACTTGACATGGAAACACTCATGAAACAAGATTCAAAAGGAAAGTCTTACCTGAAAGACAAACCTGTCTGCCCTGTAAACCCAACGGCTCAGTACCAAATCGATGAAGCAGGTACCGTTATTTGTACTAATTGTATTAAGAGGAAATAAGCCCCTGTAGCAGCATTAATTCGCAAAAAAGAGAGAAACGATCCACTTTTTTTGCAAGTGGTCCTGGTTTGTTGTCCAAAATCTTGCTGTGTTAAACCAGGCCCTTCGATCAGACTACTTATTGTCATCTCGACCGAAGGGAAAGGTCTCCCCAAGGTTAGATCAACAAGAAAATCCGAGATTTCTCCCTTTGGTCGAAATGACAGCAAAGTACAGCTCCATTGCGAGAACGCACCGTATTCCATGTTGGTAAAATATATTCATCAGAAGTAATACCCTAATTAATGAGACTGTAGCAATGTTGCTGAACAGTAAAAAAAACTATTTTCTCTGCGTCTCTGTGTGAGATAAATCTTTTCTTCAGCAACGTTGCTACAGCACCCAGTTAATTCATGTATTTTTTCAGAATTTCTCTCAGTTGTACAAGACTGACAGGCTTGCTCATAAAATCGTTCATACCGCATTCAATACATTTACAGCGGTCTTCCGCAGAAACATGCGCAGTAAGTGCCACAATAGGGATGTTTCTTTTTTCTGATTCAAGCTTTCTAATTACTCTTGTAGCTGTAAGTCCGTCCATTACAGGCATCTGGCAATCCATAATTATCATTTTGAAATCTTCTTCAGCCAACAACTCAAGTGCAAGCTGACCGTTTGAGACAACCTGACAACCGTAACCCAGTTTCGTAATCTGTGAAAAAATCAGAAACTGATTTACCGGATCATCTTCAGCAACAATAACACTTTTCTTAATTTCTTTCTCTGAAACCGCTTTGATAATACCAGCATCAGAAGTTTCGGGAGCCTTTATAGCAACAGGAGCGGTCTCAAACACAGGTGAAGAGCTTGATATTTCGGCGACTTTATATTTCAATGGAACGGAGAAAAAGAAATCTGATCCAGTGCCTGGTTCACTTTTGACTCCAATTGTTCCGTGAAGCAGATTAACAAGATATTGCGTAAGTACAAGTCCAGTCCCAAGTCCGCCATATTTCCTTGTAAACGAGCCATCAATCTGTTCAAAAGGTCGGAAAAGCTTCTCGCAGTGTTCTGGTGTAATTCCAATACCAGTATCTTTAACGGAAAATAAAACATTAATAACATCACCGGATATTTCTCCAGCTGATGCAGAAATATTAATTCCACCCTGAATTGTAAATTTAACTGCATTTCCAACCAATGCAAGAAGAACCTGCCTGATTCGTCTTGAATCACCAATAAGAATATCGGGAATCGCCGGGTCAAGTTTTATTTCGTATTTGAGGTTCTTTTTGAAAAGAATTCCTTCCAGCAAAGGAAGAATATCTCTTATCAGCTTCGATGGTTCAAAAGGAATTTCGTCAATTACAAGCTGATTCGACTCCACTTTAGCCAGATCAATAATGTCGCCTACTATGTTCAAAAGTGAACAGGCTGAGCTTCTGACTATCTCAGAATACTCACGTTCCTTGGGACCGAGAGATAATTCGAGAAGAAGTTCTGTCATTCCGATAATGCCGTTCAGCGGTGTCCGCAACTCGTGACTGACATTTGCAAGGAACTGGGTTTTAGCTTTGCTGGCTGATTCAGCGGCATCTCTGGCTTTTTTTAGTTCTTCGTTTATCCGCTTTTTTTCGGTAATATCTTCGGCAATTTTTACATAGCTGAGAACATTACCTTCAGAATCAAGTGCAGGAGATATTTCAGCATATTCCCAATAAAGTTCACCATTTTTCCGGCGGTTGAGAAATTCACCTTTCCAGTTTTTTTTTGCAGCAAGAATCTCCTTTAAAGAGATTTCCGGAAGATCTCCAGAGGCTAGAAACGAAGGCGATTTTCCAATAACTTCCTGGGAAGAATAACCTGTAACTTCTGTAAATTCAGGATTTACATATTCAATCTTTTCATCAATATCTGTAATCATTACTATCGCAGAGCTCTGCTCAACTGCATAAGAAAGTTTTCGAAGGGTTTCTTCGGATGTTTTGCGTTCTTTTCTCTGCCTGGCTTCAGTTATTTCGCGGTTTACCACAGGTACAAGACGCGACAGATTGCCTTTGCGAAGGTAATCATGAGCTCCGGCTTTCATTACTTCGACGGCAATACCTTCAGCAATTTTATCTGTTACAATAATAAAAGGAACGTCCAGTTTTCTTTCCTGGACAATTTTAAGTGCCCTCAAACCGCTGAACTGAGGCATTACATAGTCAGAAATAATAATATCCCAGGTTTTTTCTTCGATTGCACTGATAAGATCTGTGGGATTGTCTACACGACAATAGGTGATATCAAAATCACCGCGCTGAAGCTCGTGCAAAAGAAGAAGAGCATCTGCTTTGGAATCCTCTACTATTAAAAGTTTTAAAGGAATTGTCATTTATTTTCGTTATTCCTCCTGAAGCGTAAAGAAAAAAGTTGCACCCTTGCCAGGTTTTGATTCCGCCCATATTATTCCACCATGTCTGCGTATTATTCTCTGAATTGTTACCAATCCTATGCCAGTCCCAGTGAATTCCTCTGGAGAATGCAGACGACCAAACGGAACAAAAAGCCGGTCGGCGTGTTCCATATCGAATCCGGCACCGTTATCTGAGATAAAAAAACATGTCTGCCAGAAACTTTCATGTTTTCCAAATTCAATTTTTGCCGGATTCACTTTGGATGAGAATTTGAAAGCATTACTGAGAAGATTTTCGATTACTATTTTCAGCAGTCTTTCGTCACCGACTGTAACAATATCAGGTGCAATAATCAATTCAACTTGTCTTTCAGGACAATTGCAGAGATAATCTCTGGAAACATCTTCAACCAGTTTGCTGAGATTAACACTGCCATGCCTCATTTCTTCAGCCATAAGCCCTGAAAGTTTCATCAGATCATCAATAAGCTCAAGCATACGTGTGCTTGTTTCAGAAATGCAGTTAAGATATTCAACAGCTTCTTTGGTCAGTGAGCTTTTTGATTCTTCAAGAAGGATCTGTGAAAAGCAGTTTATTCTTCTTGCAGGCGAACGAAGATCGTGAGAAATAGCCTGACAGAAAGTTTCAAGCTCTTTATTTGCAAGTACAAGTTCAAGATTTTTTTCATCGTACTTAGCACGGAGTTCTTCATTTAAAGAAACAACTTCCTCAGAAACGGTTCTTTTTTCGACACCCACTGAATCAATACCAGAAGAAACTGAAATATTTTTCCTGTAATACATATTATTCAGGAGGCTACTTTCTTTTATAAATCCGAGAATTCCTTGAGGAAATCCAGTTTGAGAACATATCAGCGTAAGATGAAGAATTCCAGATATTATATCAACATTAAACCTGTTAATTTTGCCTCTGGTCAGTTCCTCAAACGAAATTTTAAAAGAAGATCTTTCATCCGGGTTTATTAATTCAAAAATTTCCTTCGGCAAAACAGGCCCATCAGAAGATGAATCTAATTTTGTTATTTTTCCGAAACTATCAACAAGGAAAAACAGAAATTCTTTATTTCCAGTCAAGGCATTCAGCAAATCTTCTGATTCTTTTATTGAAAAATGTCTTAAAAACAGATCAGTCGTCTCTCTGACGGTTTTCTTCAACAAACCAATATCATATTTGCCCTTAACAAGATAGTCTTCTATTCCTTCTCTCAAGGCATGAGTAAGAAGAAAATCATCGTCACTTGCTGTCAGAACAATAACAGGAACTTTAGAAGCACAATTTCGAATAGCATTGAGAGTCTCTTCACCTCTGGAGTCTGGAAGGTTCAGATCAAGGATGATACAGTGGACATTATTATTCAAAATAAAATCACGTGCACCAGACAACGTGTCCACAAGGAAAATCTTTTCTCCGCAGACCGGATCACTTTTGAATGCATATTCAACAATTCTGGCATCAATTGAGTTATCTTCCACCACCAGAATGCTGGTGTCTCTCAAAAGTGCCGCAATATTTTCTCTCATTTATTGTCCTCTGTTTTACAGAAAGCCTGAAAGTTCATTTCAAAGTTACAGCAGATTTAATGCAGAATTGATTTATTCAAAAATACATTCGTAATATAGCATTTTTTTCAAGAATTCCCAACAAAAAAATGTCTCATCATAATAAACTGCTATAATACTCAATTAGACTGAGTTTACTGAGTTAACAGGGCTTTGTTCTTAGATGCAAACGCTGTATTTTTGAAAACCCCAATCTGGACATCGAGCTCATTGAGTAGTTGGTCAATTTCATCATGAATTTTCGAAGAAGCCAGTTGCTCTATTCCGAAAGAAATTGCTCTAATTACCTCAGCACCAATATTCGAAGCTGATTTTTTCATTTCGCGGGCATGAAATTCAACATTTTCGAATATATTTTCCGAATTAGCTTTCCTGAGCTTTTCCAGGTATCCGGGAAGTTCATTAATGAAATCCTGCACCATTTCACTCATGAGTTCTTCGTCGCCCATGACCCTTTCCAGGAGACCTTGCTGATCAAATACCTTCAACCCACTTGCAAGAATTGCATCAGGATTTTCGGAATCAAATGCCGTTTTCTTTATTTTCGAGAGCCATTTTTCAAGAATTTCCAGTAATTCTTTCGGTCTTATCGGCTTTGGAATGTAATCAGACATTCCGCATTCAATGCATTTTTCCCTGTCGCCCGCCATGGCATTTGCAGTCATTGCAATGATCGGAATATTGCGATTTTTTACAGTGGAATTGGTGTTTCGAATAACCTCAGTTGCTTCGAATCCGTCCATTTCAGGCATCTGGCAATCCATGAAGACAATGTCATAAGGCAGTTCAGAAAGTAATTTTACAGCTTCTGAACCGTTTGCTGCAACATCCACATGATAACCGAGTTTATTCAAAATAGCCGTAGCAACCTGCTGGTTAACCTGGTTATCTTCAGCAAGAAGAATTCGAACTCTTCGCTTGACAGACTCAGCAACAGTGTGTTTTGTAATAATTGGCTTTGGTTCAAGTGTCGGATCAGTTTCGCGTGCCAATACCATTTTAAGACACTCGCGAAGCTGAGTCTGCCTGACTGGCTTTGAAAAATATCCAGCATATCCAATCTTTTCAAGTTGTGCAGAATCTCCACGCTTTCCAAGAGATGTCATCATAATCATCTGGGTCTGGTATATATCGGGACAGCTTTTTATAATTCTTCCAAGCTCTACGCCATCCATGCCGGGCATCTGCATATCAAGAATTGCAATCTGAAATGGATCACCATTCTGAGCTGCTTCTCTGAGCATTGAAAGCGCCATTTCTCCATTTTCGGCTTCCTTGAAACGACATTTCCATGATTTCAGAAGAACTGACAGAAGCAGACGGTTAGTCTGATGATCATCGACAATAAGAATGTTTGTATTTCTTATGTCTGATACAATCGGAGGAACAACAATATTTGTCAAAGGCTGTTTTTCAAAAAGTGCGGTAAACCAGAAAGTCGAACCTTTATTTTCAATGCTGTCGACACCAATAGAGCCATTCATGAGCTCTGAAAGACGCTTGGAAATCGATAATCCAAGACCAGTCCCTCCAAATTTTCTGGTGGTCGAACCATCAACTTGAGTGAACGGATCAAATAGACAACTGATTCGATTTTTTGGAATACCTACACCAGTGTCAGTAATTTGAAATTTTATACAGACAGAATTTTCTTTTTCAGTTTCTGTTTCTGTTTCAGTTTCTGTTTCTGTTTCTTTTTCTTTTTCTTTAACACTTTCCAGTGAGACTCTTATACTGACTTCACCTTCGGAAGTAAATTTTATTGCATTTCCAGCGAGGTTAACGATGACTTGTCGAAGTCTGCCGGGATCACCCCTGATAAGAGACGGCACTTCAGGTTCTACGAGACAGGTCAGTTCGAGATGCTTCTCATCAGCTCTAATAGCCAGCATCTCTGCGATGTCTTCCAGAGTGACTCGTAAATCAAAGTCCAGCATTTCTAGCTCAAGTTTTCTAGCTTCAATTTTGGAAAAATCAAGAATATCATTAATCAGATACAGAAGGCTTTCCGCACTTTTTTTAATTATCTCAGCATATCTTCTCTGTTCATGCGTAAGACGCATATCAAGCAGAATTCCCACCATTCCAATGACACCATTCATCGGCGTTCTGATTTCATGACTCATGTTTGCCAGAAATTCACTCTTTGCTGTATTTGCCATTTCAGCCTTAACTGTCATTTCATAAGCTTGCAGCAGGGAATTTTCAAGCCTGACATTTGACTCTTTCAATTCGGTGGTTCTTACGGCAATAGTTCTTTCCTGATCTTCAAAAGCCTTCCTGAGAGCGTCTTCCGTTCTTTTCCTCTTAATAATCTGATAAACGCTGCTTATGAGAATGGAAAGTTTCTTCTGGTCGCTTTCCTGATATTCTTCACGTTTGTTGGCAACACCGATAAGCGCAACAACTTTGCCTTCATCAATAACTGGAATGCTCATAAATCTTAAAACAGGCAGATGATTCTGCGGAATTCCATTATATTTATCTACGTTTTGCAGATAATTGTTTTCGATCAGCGGCTCTCTCCGACGAACTGATTCGCCGAGTAATCCAAGCTTTTCGATCTCGAAATCAAATGTTCTATTTGCCATACGGCAATTATTCATAACGTTTTTCGACCAGGCGTGTATCATTAACAAGCCTTCATTTCCACTCAGGAAACCGAAAAAACCAATTTCGCTTGAAGAAATTTTCACACTTTCCTCAAGCGCAAATTCAGTAATCTCATTAATTGTACAAAATGGCTTCCTGCTGAATTCAAGAATCGTGTAAAGCCAGAGTTCATCTCTCTCCTCAAGTTTCTTAATCAACTTTTTCTGGTCGGTAATATCAATAAAACTTTCGAGATAACAGTCTTTTCCACGGAAATAGATGGGAATTGCAGTCTTAATAACGATTTTTTTTTCACCAGAAGCTGTAAACAGTGTTCTCTCACGATGAAACATTGTTTCACCGAGATCTTTCATCGGACATTTGCCTGAACCTGCCGGGCATACCTTCCGGCAGATGGCTCCCTCAAGCTCATTTCGATTGAAACCGCTGAGTATAAGAGCTGCCTGGTTGACCTCGATGATAGTATGATCTTTACGATCAATAATTATCATCCCCGCCTCAACAGAATTGAAAATTTCAAACAGTTGTTTCGATCTGTCATTCTGTTCTGATAAATGAGATTCTATCTTATTCTCATCCTGAATTAACAATATAAAAAAAGCCAGAAATGCAAGAAACAAAAATATTTTGTAAAATACACTCTGAAAGAAAAAAAGCGACAGTACAACTACAATTCCCGTTGTAACTGAAATTGCGATTTTTCTCATAAGGTTACCGGTAAATACGCGTATAATTCCACCATGCACCCATTACCTTTTTATAATAATCCCTTGTTTCAGGGAGAGGTACTCTATCTAACCTTGAGAGTACAGCAAGATGTTTATATGGCCCTTCTTCAACCTTTCTCTTAATATTGCCTTGTCCGCCATTGTATGAAGCCGCAGCCAGAAACATATCTCCGCCAAAAAGATCGCGCAGATAGTTCAGATACCAGACTCCATATCTGATATTCCGTGGAATTTCCCAGAGCATGTCTTCTCTGAATTTTCCTTTTTCGCCCATTTTTCCCATAATCCATTTGCCCGTTGATGGAAGAATCTGCATAAGGCAAAGTGCATTGCTTCTTGATCTTACGGTGGGGTTAAAGTGACTTTCTTCACGCATTATCGAAAGCACCCAATACGGATCAATATTGTACTTTGCCGATTCAATTGATACTTTATCCCAGAACGCTCTCGGATACTGAGCTTTCCATGCCCATGCCGGCAGGTCAGATATCATTCTGCCGGCATTGAGTGTATTCGAAAATATTCTTTCACCATAAGCCACGAGCTGCTGATAGTCACCGCATTCAGTCATCAGATTTATAATCGCATGAAACACGGCAGAATCACATTCAATCGAATCGGTGAGATTTCGCATTTCTTCTCTGGCAATTTCTGCAAATGAAGTGCTCAGTAATAGTTTCCAGGCGGCACTGCGTTTTTTTACCCATTCAGGAATTTGAGTATCTATGCTACTGATTCTAAGTTTGCGCTCACGATAATCTGGTGCAAGCCAATACAGAAAGAATGAATTCGGATATTTTTCAGCTATTGTCTCCAGTATTTCTCTTCCTTTGTCTGAAGTGCTTCCCAATGCGATTGAAACATATCCAAGCGCGTCATCAGCCCTGTAGTGACCGGGAAAAGAATTGGACATAAGCATTAACCATGGTATTGCAGCCTGGGTTCTTCCGGTGTCGTAACGTGTTCTTCCCATTTCAAAAAGATGAGTCGGAAGAAGTGATATTTTCGGTGCGTTTTTGACAAGCCAGTTTGCCGGAATCAGAGCTTTTTCGTCCTGTTCAATTTCAAATGCAGATCTCATAAGTCGATAATTTGCTGAAATAATTTCTACAGGAGCCTTTCCCCATGCAACGGCACTTTCTAAATCAGCCACTGCTTCAGAATGGCGATTTGAAAAATGCAGTAAATCTCCTCTGACCTGTCGGGCAAAAGCTTTTACAGCAGGCTTGAGAGAGGGAAAATCGATAAGGGTATTCAGCAGTTGAAAAGCCTTTTCCTTTTTGCCGGATACTCTCAGCGCATCAGCCTGAAGAACGGTCAGAAGCGAGTGATAACCTGGCGCAGCAATATGGGAAAAAGAATTCGCATTGTTTATAAATGTCTCAGCAAAACCAACTCCGAAAGAAATTCGCAGCAGGTTGATCCATTGTTCTGCTGAAAATTGCCACGAGGTCGGAGCAGAATAAATCTTTTTGAAAACTCCTTCTGTCTCTTTTACATCCTGATAAAACGAGCTGTTGGAGCGATATTCCATAACAGATTCCCAGGCGGTTTTTGAAGCCTGCCCGGATGGAGCAATTAATATAAGTTCTTCAAGCGCTCTTCCTCTTTGAAACGCAGTGGGAAGAGAGAGTGCGATTTTGTACAATTCATCATACGCTGCGGTACCATTATTCTTTGCTTTAAGCAGAACATAGTTTAAACCGGCTTTCTTTGAATACCAGGAATCAGGATATTGTTTCAGCAGTTTTGAATATGCCGTAATAGCCTGTTCGCCAGACCCCGCATCCTTCAATGACTCAGCAAGCAGATACATTCTGAAATCATCAAGGGCACGTGAAGTACTGGAAGAAAGTTTTTGTACAAGAGCAGCGTGCTTTCCCTGTGATCGCATACGATAAACTTCTTCCAGAGAATTATCAAAATCGGCATAAACCGTGCAAGTCAAAAACAAGAATAATATTACTTTTTCTAAAACTCTGCCCGCAATTAAATTTTTTCTGACAAAAGCACTTGAACAAATATTTTTACAATAAAACATATCTTTCATATCGCAACTCCAGTTGTAAGGTAACATCTATCCCAAATCAATCTTAATTCCGAATCTTTAATCAAACTAAAATCTTGAAAATCCTTCTAATCCGCGTAATCTGCGGACAAAAAAATCTTGTCTTGTCTTTCATCATCTAAAATCGTGATAATCCTTATAACCTGCTCAATCCGCGGACAAAAAATCTTGTCTTGTCCTTTAATTACTCATTCACTTAACAAGACGCTTAATCATATACTTTCTTGAAAGAAAAATGCAAGTCAGAAACCAGAATAAAAAAACAACAGCTGAAATTGCCGGAACAGGAAGATTCAGAGTAAATCCTCTGATAATAGCAACTGTGGCAGTAAGTGGAAGCAGAGAGGCAAAATACTGAACCATTAAAGGCATCTGACTCAATGGAAAAAATATTCCACAGAGAAGAAACATCGGAAAGATAAACAAAAACTGCGGATAAGAGATTGAATCAATCGAAGATGCCTTTGCTGCAGTAAGCAAACCTAATCCGGCATAAGTCAACGAAAAAAGAAATACACACGGAACCGTCAGCAGAGCACCACGCAGAGCGAAATCACCTGTTAAAACTCCGATAAGTAAAACTACAGATGCGGCAAAACCAGCTTTCGATGCATCCCATAAGAGTTCGGCCCAGAGAATTTCAGATAGAGTTATCGGTGTCATTGCTATTGAATGAAAAACTTTCTGATAATACATCCTGACAAAACCGCCATAGGCAGCCTCAAAGAAACCCTGAAATAAAACTGTCTGCGCAACAATTCCAGCAAATACGAATTGTCTGTAAGTCAACTTCAGGCCTTCAACTTCTATGTGACCGATCATTCCGCCCACACCGAAGCCAAATGACAATAAAAACAGCATTGGCTCAACAAAAGTTGTTACCACTGCAAAAAGAAGGTTTTTCCGGTAAAAAGCAAAATACCTTTTCCAGACACATTTAATTGCCCATAAACTGTTCACTTTGATAAACACTCCTTCTCTTCAGGTTCTTCGCTCTTTGACAAAGGAGTTCCAGTAATTCTCAAATAAACATCTTCCAGGTTGGAAGGTCTTTTCCATTTCAGCCCTGGCCTTACTTCTTCCTCAATAAACTCTGATTCTGAATACTTGGCAATAAGATTTCTTGGAGTATCGCAATCGAGAATTCTGCCTTTAAACATTATTGCTACTCTGTCGCAAAGTCGCTCTGCTTCTTCGATATAATGAGTAGACACAAGCACCGCCCCGCCATTGCCGCGAAATTCTTCGATTATATTCCAGAGAAATCGCCTGACTTCGGGGTCGAGACCTGTTGTGGGCTCATCAAGCACAAGAAGTTTCGGATCAGAAACCAGTGCTCTGGCAACCTGAAGACGCCTGCGCATACCTCCCGACAGCTCTTCAACCCATTTATCACGTTTATCGGAAAGTTTGAAACTGTCTATAAGTTTTATAGAACGCTTTTCAGCCTCTGAACGTGAAAACCCGAAGTAGGTTGCATATTGAATCATCTGGTCTGTGACACTGAAGTCTGTGTCAAGAGTATCATCCTGGGAGCATATTCCGAGATGCATTCTTGCCTGTCTGGGCTGAGTATGCGGATCAAAACCAAGAACTCTTACCCGTCCGCCGGTAGCCGGATAAAAACCGGTAATACAATTCATCGAAGTTGATTTGCCGGCGCCGTTGGGACCCAATAGTCCAAAACATTCGTGTTCATGAATTTCAAATGAAATGCCATTAACAGCCCATAATTCCTCATTATTTCTGGAAATATAAGCTTTTTTAAGATCTTCAACCACCAGTGGAAACGGTTCTGCGTTTTCTGTCATAATATTTTCAGCTTCCTTTGGTCCTATTGTAACTCATATTGAAAATTTTTTAAATATCTCTGAAAAAGTAATTGACATTATTTGGGTATTCTGGTATTCTTATACCAGAATAAAGGAAGAAAAAAACATGAGTGAAATAATTAACGTATCTGATGCGGTAAATCTGGCGATTCATTCCCTGATAGAGATTGCAATAAATCAGGGAAGAGCTGTTCAGACAAATGAAATTGCAGAGAAATTTTCTGTTTCTGAAGCGCATTTATCAAAAGTTCTTCAGCGATTGCGAAAAGCTGGCTATGTTGAAGCAGAAAGAGGTCCTAAAGGCGGTTATCGATTACTCAAAGACCCGGCAGAAATAAAACTGGATGATATTTTTTCAGTGATTGACGGACCAATTCAGATTCCATTCTGCCTTTTTAAAAGAAAATCCTGTGAAAGAGTCAACTGCAAACTGGCCGGAAAAATTCGGGCATTCAGCAATGAAATTCTTGATTTTCTTAAATCGAATACTCTGGCTGACATTATTGCCAAGTAAACATTTTTTCTGATGAACACTGAAAAGCACTGATTTCAATTTGTCGAATATTGAATTGTTGGGTTTAATCTTTTAGCATACTCACACAACAAATTACGAAATTGTACAACAGGCATTATTAATGTATAGTGCTGATTATAGCGGAGAGCACAAAGTGCTCGACCGCGGGGAGTGAGGAGGTCGAACAAGTTCGACCTCCGAGAGGGGGCGCGTGCCCCCTCTACCTAAAAAGGAGAAAAGAAGCATGAAAAGAAATATCGTAAGTATTGACGAAAGTAAATGTGATGGCTGCGGATTATGCATTCCATCATGCAAGGAAGGTGCTCTGCAGATAGTTAACGGCAAAGCAAAACTGGTCAGTGATATATACTGCGATGGCCTGGGAGCCTGTCTTGGAAATTGTCCAAGAGATGCTATAAAAATTGAAACACGTGAGGCTCATGAATTCAACGAAGAAGCCGTCAATAAGCGGCTTCAGCAGATACAGCCTCAACAGGCGCACCACAATCATGGAAGTGCTTCAACTCATTCACACGAGAAAGAGCTTCCCTGCGGATGTCCTGGTACAATGGCAAAAACACTGCAAAAGAAATCAGAGCCTTCCGAATGTCCTTCTTCCTGCGCTTCTGACTCTTCTGGCACTTCCAGCAGACAGATTTCAAATCTACAAAACTGGCCAGTACAACTGAGACTTGTTCCGACCAGTGCACCTTATCTGAAAAATGCTCATTTACTTATTTCAGCAGATTGCGTACCATTTTCCTACGCAAATTTCCATAATGATTTTGTTAAGGGAAGAGTTGTTTTGATTGGCTGTCCAAAGCTTGACGACAACAAATTTTACAGAGAAAAACTGACTGAAATTTTTTCAAATATGAAACCTTTGTCTGTAAAGGTTCTTAAAATGGAAGTTCCATGCTGCACCGGCATTGCACAATCTGTTATTGACGCCAGAAACAATTCTGGAAGCAACTTTGAACTTGAAGTTGTAACAATCACATTGCAGGGAGAAATTCAGGATAGGCTAAAATTGTAAAAATACTTGAAATCGAAAAATTATAAAAGGTCGAGAATCACGCAGAAGCGAGGAGACTCAGAGGAAAAGAGAGACAGGAAGAGCATTATTATTGAAACGCCATTCAATGTGGACTTTCGTACTTTTTTGAAAAAGTGTTTATTAATGATACTTTATGAAGGGGGAACAATATAATATTATGGTCTCTGAAAAGCTCATGAATACAGCATTTACCCTTTGCGAATCTGAAAATGTGCAAAAGTCCACTTAATGAAACGCTTTAACATTTAAAAAATAATTTGCTTTTATAATAATATAGTACTATTTCCCAAATGATTAAATTTATGGTATGAAAATTTTAACAATATAAAATTAAAGGAGAATCGAAAATGGGTATGTTCTGTTATCAATGCGAACAAACGGTATCAGGTAAGGGTTGTGAAAAGATTGGTGTATGCGGCAAAGACGAATCAACCGCAAAAATGCAGGATCTTCTTCTTCATGTCACAAAAGGCGTTTCGATGTATGCGCACAGATATGGAAAACTCGGAAAATCAGACAGTGAGATCAATTCAACAGTAATTGAAAATCTTTTTACAACTGTGACCAATGTGAATTTTGACTCTGAAAGAATTGCACATCTTGTCAGAAAGACTATTGACGTCAGAAGCAAAGCAAAAAAGATTTACGAACAAGCTTGTACAGAAAAAGGTTTAAAGGCTGAAAAGCTTTCCGGACCAGCAACATGGGAATCTCCTCTTGATACAGCTTCACTTCTTCGTGAAGCCGAGAATTTTGGAATAGCACAAAGACAGAAGAAATTTGGAGAAGACCTTGCCGGCCTTCAGGAATTGCTTACATACGGAATAAAAGGCACAGCCGCATATACTGATCACGCATCAGTTCTCGGAAAAAAGGATGAATCGCTGAATGCATTTTTCCATGAATATCTTGACCTTCTGACAAGTGAGAACCCGACTGTAGACTCTCTCTTCGCTGCTAACATGAAATGCGGCGAGATGAACCTCAAAGCGATGGAACTTCTTGATGCAGCAAACACAGAGACTTATGGTCATCCGGAACCGACGTCATGTCGCGTCACAGCCATTGCCGGAAAAGCAATTCTTGTGTCAGGCCATGACCTGCGTGATCTGGAACAAATCCTCAAACAGACAGAAGGAAAGGGAATAAACGTTTACACTCATGGTGAAATGCTTCCATGCTGCGCTTATCCGGGATTGAAGAAATTTAAGCATCTGATTGGAAATTACGGCGGTGCATGGCAGGATCAGGCTCGCGACTTTGATGCTTTCCCCGGTGCCATAATCATGACAACAAACTGCATTCAAAAACCAAAAGAAACCTACAAGGCAAGAATATTTACCACCGGCCTTGTTGCATGGCCCGGCGTTGAACACATTTCCGATAAGAATTTTAAACCGGCAATTGATGCAGCTCTCAAAGCTGAAGGTTTCAAAAATGATGAACCGGAAAAAAGAATCATGATCGGTTTCGCACGAAACGCAGTTTTAAGCGTTGCCGGAAAAGTTATTGAAGCAGTAAAAACCGGAGCAATCAAGCATTTCTTCCTCGTCGGCGGATGCGACGGAGCAAAGCCCGGAAGAAACTACTACACTGAATTTGCAGAAAAAGCTCCAAAAGACACTGTAATACTTACTCTTGCCTGCGGCAAATACCGTTTCAACAAACTTGAACACGGAGACATCGGCGGAATCCCGCGCGTTCTTGACATGGGACAATGTAACGATGCTTATTCAGCAGTACAAGTAGCGGTAGCGCTTGCAAAAGCTTTTAACACTGACGTAAACGGTCTTCCTTTGTCGCTTGTTCTTTCATGGTACGAGCAGAAAGCGGTCTGCATTCTTTTGAGTCTGCTGCACCTCGGAATCAAGAACATCCGACTTGGACCGACCCTTCCGGCATTCATTACTCCAACAGTTCTCAACGTCCTGGTTGAAAAATTCCAGATAAAACCTGTTACAACTGCAGAAAAAGACATAGCCGCAATTCTTGGCAAAGCTTAAAGACAGGAAAAGAAAAGGAAAGAAAAGACAAGATTTTTTTTCCGCAGATTGCGCAGATTTCAAGATTCAAGATTCAAGATTTCAAGATTCAAGATTATATGATTTGAGATTTGAGAAAATTTGTGGACAGCGTGATAAATTTGCGAAAATATTCAAAAAACCTGAAAACCAGGCATTTGCGGGTGCAAATGCCTGGTTTTGTTTCTGAATTAATGATGCATCTGGTTTTTGATTCAAGGCGAGATTGTATTGTTTTCAAATTCTGGCTGTTTCGTACTCGAGGTAAGTTATTCTGCAATTTCTCTTGACAATAATTCAATTGTGGCTATAATTTAGTCAATCTAAATCACAAATGAGCAGCTTGAATCCATTGAAAAATGGTTTCTCTGTCACATTAATATCCGATTAGATCAAGGAGAGGGACATGAGAAGACTAATGATCCGAAGCTTGTATTTGGTGGTATTTTTTGCTTCGTTTTACGCAGCAAATTTATTTGCTGCCAATGGAACAGGTGACTCCGGAGTTGAATTTGTTAACGGCTATCCGTCAGCCACATCTGAATCCATTCCAGAATTCCAAACCCCAACCTGGAAGATGACTGTGTACAATTTGAGCTGGCCATTTGGCAGTGGACGTGACAAAATTCAGAGATTCGCAGATATGTTGAGATGCGCTGACCAGAAGGTCACAGACATCAACACCATCTGTGAAAATAATGCCGGAAGAATTACACAAGCTGAGATTGTTCACCAGCCAGTGTTGAAACTCAATGAAAAAGTTCTGAAGGAAGCGAAAAAAGTAGACCTGGCTTTTAATCTTCTTGGAGATAACCTTGAAAGAACAAAATCTCAGATAATGTTTTATAAGGGAAATGACTTTTACATGATCAAGGTAGAAATCAGAGGCTGGACAAACGGTGGACAGATAACAAATGTCAGACTGTGGATGATTAACAAAGAAAAATACGCAACACTCATGAAGTAATTGAAAAATTTGAGGTTGTTGTTCAACAAACTTTCTTGGGGATAATTTGAGATATTAAGCAATCTTTTGTGCAAAACTCTGAAAAAGTTGTGCCGCGAACTCTGAATGATCAACAAGTTCTTCAGGGTGCCATTGGACTCCGACAAAAATTCGATTATCCGTTGCCTCAACAGCCTCAATAAGACCATCTGGTGAAAGTGCCGCAATAGAAAAACAATCTGGAATACTTTTTATTCCCTGATGATGAAAAGAGTTTACATAGAATTCACTTTTAGAAAACCAGTTTTTCAAAGCTGAATTGTCATCAAAAGTTACTTTGTGGCACGTTCCCCATCTTGGGCCATGTTGACGGTGCTGAATGAATTTTCCACATGAAGGAAGATCCTGATAGAGGGAACCTCCAAGCGCTACAGTCATTAACTGTGCACCGCGACAGATTCCGAGAGTGGGAATTTTCTTTTCGTAAGCAAGTTTTGCAATTTCAATTTCGAATTCATCTCTGAGCGGATTAACCATGTCAAGCGCCGGATGAGGATCGTCACCCTGAAAACGCGGATCAATGTCTTCCCCGCCTGGAAGAAGAAGTCCATCAATCAGACTGAGTAGTCTTTTCACTGAATCAGTCTGATAATGCGGTGGAATCAATATTACGTCCAGTCCGGCATTTTGAAGTGCAACATAATATTTCCTGCCGCAATATGTCCTGACCTTCATCTGTTCATCACGCTCAGGCAAGTCTGAATAAGTCATGCCGACTATTTTTTTCATTGCAACAAATAACTCCGTATTATGATTTCGTCAGAAAAACAACAAATGGAAGACGGTTGAACATCCAGAAACCAAAAGGAAGACCAATTACCGTAGCAGTAAGGATATATGCCAGGTTTATCCAGATATATGAAAACCACCAGCCAATTAGTATGAAATACGGAATTCTGATCAACATTGAATATTGATCGGTGTTATTCAGAAACACTTCATTTTCTCTCAAATTCAGCTTGTACCGATCTTCAACTTTAAGCTGCAGAGTCATGATCATTGGAATCTTCCCAAACAACCACAGTGAAATAGGAATACCAATGATTGTCAGCATGAGGAACCAGCCTATCTGAATACAGGTCCAGCCAAGAGGCAATCCGATGAAGACAAACCAGACAATTCTCAGAATCAGAAAAAGACATGAATCCATGAAGATTCTCCACAATCAAATTTTATTTTGCACATTACTTTCTGTATAAAACCCGAATTATTGGGATAATCGTGAAATATTATCATAAAAAAAACTCAATGCAAAGAATATTTTCTCTGCTTCAGCAACACAATAGTAACAACAAGAGTTTTGCTGAAAGTTGAAATGATATGTTATAATTTATTATGATTATTTTTGCCGACGCTGTATGAAATTAGCCAATCGGTAATGTGGAAAAGAATATTCGTCTATTCGTGAAAGCACAATGGCGAAGGGTTAATTATAGGATGCAATGAATCTTTATTCGGGAGAATAATAAAATGTTTGAAATAAGAAAAAGACTTATTTTCACGTTATTCCTGCTATTAGCTCTTATAAATACAGCGTTCTGCATTCAACCATCTTCAAGAGAAAACCTGACTGAATTGATTCGGCAGCCTGCGCCGGTTGTTGTTGCGCACGGAAAGAATGTAAACATTGCAGAAGAAAGTACATGGCGAAATATACTCTGTTCTATTAAAAACGGTGCACAAGTGCTGGAATTTGATGTACAAATTCTGAAGCAATATAATAAGAGTGACCCAGAGCAATTTATTGTATTGCACGATCCAACTTTTCACAAATTGGTGAAGAACTACTCCACACCACAGGAAAAAGTAAACAGATTTATTGCAGAAAACCCCGCAAAGGCCAAAAGCAAGGAATGGGCCTGGGATTTTAATCTTTTCGACCGCATGTCAACTTTTTCCCTGAACGAAATTAAATCAAATCTAATGTTGTACGATAAAAAAACTGAAGTACATTTTGAGCTGATAACACTTGATGAAACACTTTCAGCAATAGGAACTCCTGGCAAATTCAGGATTCCAGCCCACAGATGCATGAAAGACGGGAAGGAAGGAATACTTCCTTCATCAGTTATTCCTCTGACAAAACCGATTTTCTATTACCTTGACGTAAAAGATCTGAATGCTCTTGCACGCCGCCTCAATAATCTTCCAACCTGGGACTGGGACAGAAACTGGATGACAACAGATGAGCAGATCGCATTTACTGCACGTGTATTCAAGGGCCTTTCTGACACTCTTAAAGCTCACAGAGCTCATGAAAAGGTTTTTCTCTGTGTCAGACATGAAAAGGTTGCAGAAATAGCACGAAAAATTGATCCAAAGATCAAGATTATGGCAAGCACAGAAAATGCGAACATAAACACTCGCCCGGCTGACCTTATCAGGGAACTCGAAAAATTCTCAGCTTTCAAACCTGAATTTTACGAAATAAAGTATCTTAACCACATATTAAGCCCTGAAATTCGCTATTTCATTCAGAACCAGAAATCACAGGCTTTCTACAACAAAATTACCCAGACCGACCCCGGCCAATTTGAAGGAAGATACAAAGATAATCTTCCACTGCTACTTCAAACCATCATGGAAACCGGTCGCGATGTTTTCATTCAGACAAACACCGTTCCGGAAGTTGTACAATACCTGCATTGAATTGCCCGCCGTATCCCACGGCGAGTCCGGAATAAATCATTTTTCTTCGAACATTTCTGACAAGCCAATTTTCAATTCCGGGAATATTTGTCATGGGAACACTGTCTGAAAATAAACAGGGTTTCCGGATAAGTCAACTATGTTATTTACGCTGACTGTAATTGATTCAGCGCTTACTCCGGCACCTGAAGCCCAGGAGAGTTGAAAAATGTGTTCAGCGAGAGGGTCTGTGGGGTCTGTCGTTGCTGTAATACTGCTCGGATTGACGGCTAAAGTGCCTGTACCAATACCAGAAATTCTATAGTTATAAATATTTAAAACCGAGGAAGGCATTTCACGACTGAATTTGACTTCAATTACACTGCTGGTAAGTGCTTCGAAAGCAATTTCCGGTGTAACATACGACGCCACACTTTTATGTGGTGCGCTGGCAAAATTTGTTGCTGCACCATTTTCAAGGATATTTAATGTCTGGGTAGCTTGCCATTCGTCGCTTCTGGCAGGATTTAATGTTACTTCGGTCTTTATCTGAACAGTAAAAGTTGCATCACGATAATTTATCTGCGGCAAAGTGTAGGTTGCAATTAAAGTAAATGGACTTGTAACAGGTGGAATTTCATAGAAAAGTTTTATAGCTTCACTGTTTGCACGCTGCGATTCACTTACAGCTGCCCAGTAAATTTGCGATGCTACTCCGACATTTTTAAGTTTTTTTAAGCCGTAATCTGACTGAATAAACACAAGCGGGTACAAGGCGGCAAAAGTAAGCATCACAGCCAGCACTAGCATCATAGAAAATCCAAAACGCTTTTGTGTATTACGTATTTTCAAGGCTAATTTTTGCTCCCGGGCAGTCTTATTTTTTTTATTACAACTTATATTACAACATTACTTTTCAATTCAGATTCGCTGCAATTGACTTTCATTACATTGCCAATTTTTATTAATTGTCTCTACTTTAAAATCTTACCGTAATTCACCCTCTCCGTAAGATTTACGATTGCAGCATTTACTACTGATTTTTGGTCATGTGAGTATGTTAACTGATTATGCAAAATGATTTTGTTTTTCCCTTCTAAAAATCCGTGTTATTCCGTGTATTCCGTGGTTAAAAATCAGTTTCATTTTAGTTGATCAGTTAAACGCTCGCACTACCTGATTTTTGATGGCATGGTTATTTGTTTTTCGGATGTACAAGAATACGTAAAGTTTCCGGATAATCTCCGGTTGTTTTCAAATCAATCTGGACAACTGCCGTCGCCCAGTTTGTCTGCCAATCTGCGCCTGTTGTACCGGCATTTGTCTTTCCATTGTAAGTAAATGTTCCGACAATCTGCTCCAATACACCAGCGCCTTCCCATAATAATTGTTTAGCCGTGTTATCAAATCTGAAGAAAATCTTAGCCGAAGCACCCGTTCCCGATGCAATTTCTGTGGTTATTGAATCTTTGAGATCTTTCGGGTTGAGAGAATGCAGGACTTTCTGAACAAGCAAATGAGTATCTAAGAATCTGGCGGTATTAATATTGCGTTCAGAAGTCATCGAATAAAGGCGAGCCTGCCAGAAAAGCAGGCTGGAAAAACCTCCAGCAAGAATGGAGGATAAAACAATAACCAGTAAAATTTCCAAAAGAGTAAAGCCATCTCTTCTATTCAGAAAAAACTGGTATCTTCTCAATGATTTGTGAAAAATCGGAGACGCGGCTTCTTCTTTGAGTAGATGCAAAAATTGCTTATTCAAGTGGATCACGGAAAACCTGCATGTCAACCTGATTACCATGAAATTTTTCTTCGACCAGAATCACAGCCACAGTTGCTGCCGCGGCATCAAGCATTATTGATGCAGTGGCAATCCTGGCAGACGGTGTTGCAATCATACCACCTGCATAATATGAGGCTGGAACTTCATACCAATTGTTCATTACACCGCCAGAACCACCTTTTACTATTCTTACAAGAACTTCGGTGAAAGTTCCGGGCGTTGCCTGTGCCTGTTCCAGGATATTGCTGGCTGTCACCATGCAGCGCATCCTGGCAGCATTAGCTTCAGCAACTTTATATGTAATAGACAGACTCTGATGAATTGAAATCCCCAGAATACCAAAGAGAGCCAGAGACAGAAGTATTTCCATCAAACTGAATCCGGCTTTTTCAAAACAATTTATATGTTTAACTGTTATAATTTGGAACATTTTTCAGTTTTCTGCTGACCATGATATCATCCCTGTTGTAGCAATAAAAACGTTCGCACCGCCCTGTACCGCAAAAATTCTCAAAGATTGTGTATCTGGATATCCCAGTAGTTCACCTTTTGTACCAAATTCAAATGCCTTCTTAGAACCATCTATGCCACTGCTCCAGGAAAATCGATAATCATTTTCAAGAAGAAAGCTCTTACTTGCTATCTCATAGTTTCCAGTGCCATGTGTAAATGTGGCAATCGGAACAAGCATGTCCATAAGGCCGCGACTGCGCGCATGTTCAAGCCCTGTAACAACACTTAGAGCAGCTGATGAAACAAAGTTCTGCCGCACAAAATTACTGAAAACGGGAAACGATACTGCTGAAACAATTGCTATAAGCGACAGAACCAGCAATAATTCTAATATTGTAAAACCATTTTTTTTGTCAACGCTCATGAAATATTCTATCTAAAGTACTGCAAACCTTAGCAAAGTAGTCATTTTAACTCCAGAATTTCTATTACGACCCCTTATTAAAGTTTTTGTGTACTAAGACTCTCAGGAAATAATATGACGCAGGAGGATAAATTCAGTTGTTGCTCACAGCAAATGCAGTAAATAAAACTACAGGTAGAACAACAGACATTACACTGTCTTTTCTTTTACGATCTTTTCTTTGATTTTCATTTCGAATTGCTTTTTCTGGTATTTCAGGCTTCTTTTCAACAGAAATGGTAACTGGTGCTTCAGAAGCCCAGGATGTTTTCATTAATCTGTTGGATTGTGGCTTAGAAGAAGTTTGCTTAATTGGGTTTTCCGGCGAGGCACGACGAAATGAAACAGCTTTCAGCAAAGCAGAAGCCATGGATCTGGATGAACCCATGCATGCAAGTCTAAGTGGAGAAGGCGCTTTCGGATCACGAACATACAGATCAGCACCATTCCCAGCAAGAAAGATTACCATATCACCCTGGTCGCCAGCAACAGCGTAGTGAAGCGGAGTCCAACCATTGATATCTTTCTCCATGATTTTCAAACCACTATCCAGAAGGTAACCAGCAAATGTTTTCTTACCAAGGAAGGCGGCAGCGTGAAGCAGAGTCGCACCTTCATTATCTTTTGAATTAATATAACCGGGATTTTCTGATACAATACCCTGGAATTCTTCAAATCTGTCTTCGCGCAATATTTCAAAAACTTTTTTTGAAGATGTATTAATCTCTTTTGGTTCAGAAAGCTGTTTTGTGGTATTTGGTACAATAGTTTTTTCTGGATAAACATTTTGCTTCGACACTTTTTGTTGTTGAACTGAAGAATTCGCAGAATCAAAAAGATGTTTACAGTATTTTTTAAAGTCAACCGTGCGAGCCCAATCAATTGGCTGTTCACCTGAATTGTTTCTAATCAGAGCATCAGCCCCATAATTCATCAGGACTTTAACCATTCCGGATTGGCTGTTTGCAACCGCAAAAAACAAAGGCGTATTCCCATTTTTATCTGATCGATTGGGATTTGCACCTCTTACAAGCAGAAAAGCAACATTTTTCATTCTCTTTCCAGCCACCGCAAAATGCAGTGGAGTCCAATTCTGACCGTCTATTTTGTCAACATTGTCACCATAACCCAGAATAAGCTGAAGGTCTTTCAAATTCCCATTGAATGCAGCAATATGAATTGGAAAAGCCCCCTCTTCGTCAGCAAAATTAAGAACTTCCGGATTGGATTTCAACGCAAAAGAAAGTTTCTGATAATCTCCCGTAGCAAGAATCTCAAAGACTTCCAGAGCTGCTGAAGACGACCCAGCAACTTTCTGCGGTTGAACAGCATGCAGGGTAGAAAATAATCCGCAAAAGAAAATGAACGTAAAAAGAAAAACCTTTCGATTAGTGATTGAAAAAACAGATATCTTCATACAAACCTCCATATAAAGCATAGATAATTAATACATGCATGTAACAACTATTTATCTCAAATATTTTTCCTGCAATTTTTCAAGCCTTTTCTGATAGTCAGTTTGAGCCTGTATTTTGGAATTTTCAGAAACAGCTGTTTTCTTATTTTCCTGCTGTGGATTCGCTGGAAGTTTTACTTTTGTTTGCGGCAATATTGAAGATAAAGCAAGTGATGAAGAAGCTAATTTTGCACTATCGGCCGCGGGCATACTCAAAGTCGGATATTTATCAGTGATGAATTTAGGAGTAATCAAAATCATGAGATTTGTACGTTTCTTTTTCTTTTGTGAATAATTAAAGAACTCACCAAGAATAGGTATCTTACTGAGAAATGGGACAGTCTTGTTAAGACGCACATCTTCATCCCGCAGTAATCCGCCGATTACAACCGTCTCGCCATTCTTTACTTCAACGTTTGTCGATGTTCGTCGCTGAGTTGTTACAGGACCATCTGAAGAGATGCTTACAAGATCAGAAACATTTGGATCAAGCTGCATTACAACGGTTCCTGCATTCTTGTTTATCTGAGGTAATACGTTCAGTACAATTCCGACATCAACAAATGCGACATTTTGTGTTGTACCAACCTGATTCTGAGTAACAGAACTTTTGTACGGATATTTTGTGGAAATATCAATTGTGGCAACTTTCCCGGATAATGTCATCAGTCTGGGCTGAGAAAGAATCTGCCCTCGGTTCTGATCCTGAATTGCCTGTAAAACCGCTGTAACATTTGACAAATCCAAACGCCCAAAGAGAAAGCCGCCACCAATCTGAGCAACTCCATTTTGCCCCTGTTGAGTACCAGTTTGCCTGGTGGCGCCGCCTAACTGCCCATCAGAGTAAATGGCTCCCCATTTTTCCTGCATGTTCCAGGTAATGCCCAGATTGCGGTCTGTGCCTTCTTCAAGTGCAACGATATGTGCTTCAATCAGCACCTGAGGTATTGGAGTATTGATAAGGTTGAAGTACTGACGAATCATACCCATTTTGCTTCTGGTGGCAGTAATAAGTAGTACCCGCCGTGTTTTATCAAGCATATAAAATTCTTTTTTTCCGCCGATGTTTTGAACTGGCGGTTTACTTTTTATCGAAGGTAGTACATTTTGAAGAGGCGTGTTCATGTAATTTTCCTTTAAAACAGCTGCCTCATCAGTTTTTTCTTCACCATAGAGAATCATCGAAAGATTTTTTTCAAGATCGCCAAATTCAATCACATATTCAAGAGAGAAAGATTCGCTGACAATTTCTTCCGGAGAAGCTACTTCGAAGGCAACAGGCGTAGCATCAATATTAGATGCAAGGCTTGCAACATTTTCTATTGCACTCTCCTCGCCAACCATGATAAGAGAATTGGTCGGCGGATCAGCAACAATATTACTGTCTCTTCCTGCCATACGCGAAACCAAATCAAGTATACTCTGAGCTTTTCGATTTTTCAGTGGAAGAATGCGGGTAATTATTGTTTTTTCTGGTGCTGCCATTTCCATCGGAAGAGTTACGACCGGATCACTTACTGCAGGTGTATTTACTGAACCTTTAAAAATGTGAACCACGTCATTTTCGACTGCCCACATGTATGGTTTCCCCTCAAGAATCGAATTAAAAGCAGTTTCAGGAGACGCGTTCTGTATATTGACATTGATAATCTCGTTAAGCGGAGTATGCACTTCAAGCTTTTTTCCCGCCTGCTCCGCAACTAGTCTTAAAGCGACTTCCAGCGGAGTGTCCTGCAGAGTCAGACCAACGTTCACCGCTTCCTGAGAATATACAGCAATAGTCATGAAGCCACAAAGAGCGAGAAAAAAACACCTTTTAATGTAACGCGCAAGTGTTGCATATTTGAGCTTGTTCATATTTGAAATCCTTTTTTATTAATGAGAAATACTATTTTTTCTGGAAACTGATAATTCGCGACTCGAAGAACCGATCTTTAAACGACATGACTGACTGCTTACCTCTACTATAGTTACCCCGTCAACAGTCTGTGAAGGTTTCAGGGAGAAAACACAATTTGAACTGTCCATAAATATTGCAGAGAATAGCCCTGACGAATTCCGGGTAACACCCTTAAAAACAGCTGTCTCAAAAAATTTGGACCGAAATATACCATCATAAGAGGAAAGCACAGCATTATCAATAACAGGCGCGATAGCATGCTGCAAAGGCTGCCATGCCGGAAAAGTCGAATCTGGTGGCAGATAAACAGGTTTCGGTTCAAAAACAAAACTCACGATAAAAAAAATACACACAGCAATAGAAAGCAAAAGGGAAAAATGGGATAACTGCTTCACTTTTCGACCATCCTTTCTCGAACAGAAGTTGCCATGACAGTATCAAGGAAAAGCAATTCCATCGCTGCCTCCAGAGTTACTTCACCTTTTTCCCCTGCCGACAGATTTGCCGAGCGAATACGCACAAGCTGTCCCTCACACTCAAGCTCTTTCAGCAATTGAAGCGCTTCTGCAAAAGAACCCCTGTACAGAGCCGAAAAAGGCCAGCGCAAAATTTTTTCATCTGTAGTAAAAGTTGGTGCTGGTTTAAAAGTGAACTTACCAGCAAATTTTTCCTCAATAGCCTCTATTTTCGTCCAGGGATTTCCAGAAGAAAGATCGAATGCAGGCAAAAAAGTCCTCAAATCTTCAACTCCGGACTGAGCAATCCTGCGAATCATTTCCATCATCTGATGCTGGGAAGAGGGGTCAGCGCAGGTTGCAATTTTCACATTTGCAAGGATCTGCCGATCTTCGTTGAATTGTCCCATCTGAGGCAAAATTAAGCTCTTGAGGTAAAAAAATACGAAACAAATACAAACCAGATATTTCAGGATTGTTTCTGTCATGACTCTTGCTTTACACCTCCAGTTACTGTGAAACACTTTGAAAAAAGACTCGAACCCGGTGAAAAATTAATTTTCGGCGAAGAAAACCAGGGAAGTTTTTTCAAATTTGTCCAGAAAAGAAGAGCTGTATCTGCATCTACAGAAACGCCACTTATAGAAAGACTTCCAGAATCTGGTTGATAGTCAATTTTGCTTATTCGAAGGTTAGACGGTGCATTTTTTGCAATCTCAGCAAGTACATAAGCCACAGAGTATTTATTTGGAATTTCTGCACGCGCGATCTTCAGAACATCCTGCATGCCGGCATATCTTTCCCTGGCTGCATCTGTGCTCTGAAGAAACTGACGACTAGATTCTTCTTTGCTGCGCATCTGCTCAATTTCAAACTTTACGCGGTCATGGTTAATTCTTATTATTCCAAATGGAACACATAGAAAGAAAATTGTAAACATCCAGGCAATTTTTGATGTAACAGAAAATTTGAACATTGGTGAAGGAGGTGTCAAAAAACTGATTGAACGATTATACAATGCCCCCTGAAGCCAATCATATCTGTTGCTCTCACCAGAAGGAGTTTCGCCGAGAATTTTCACCGGAATTGAAAAGGATTTCTCAAGAAGTTCTTTCAAACCTTTTATTTCAAGACATGGTAGTGAAAGATAAAGAGTATTTTTGCTGGATTCCTTCTCTTTTGAACGGACGAAAGCAAAAAAAGGTGTAATTCTGGCAAACAACTCGCGCATATTCTGCTGAATAATTTCAATCGTGTTAGAATCCTTTTCAGCAAAGTTTCCAGACAAGATCTCTTCAATTTTCTCAGTTTTAACCTTCAAAGTTTCACAGAGACTCTTCTCAAGTTCCCTCACAGCTCCGGTAATGGATGTACGAACTGCTATGATTTCACCGTCTCTCAGTACAAGCATGTTTACCTGTGAATATCCAAGCGAAATAATGCATGCAGAAGCATCGTAACCATATTTTGACTGTAATTGATGAAATCGCCCAGTGACAGCTTCAAGAGAGTTTGTTACACGATTCAATGTACAACCAACCTCACTGAACGTGTTCAACAGGCGGTTGAAAAAAAGTTTGTTCAAAGAAAAAACAAGATATTCCCGATTATTCTGATCAATAAGCCCGAGGGGCCTTAATCTGAAAATCATTTCCGCTGTCGATGAAAAATAGTCTTCACTTTTCAGAGTCAGGTGCTCAAGAATTTCCGATTCACTCATCTCTACAGGAAAAGGGAGCACCCGAGTGCTGACATCGCTCCATAAGACGACTGTAGCCTGCATCAAAGTGGCAAGATATTTCGGAACAGCTTTTTTCAGCGTACCAAAAACATCACCGTTTGGTATTTGAACTGTGTGTGAATTCCACCCGGAACCTTCTGGAATCAGAAAACGAAGATAATTTTCTTCTATTTCAATTATTCCCTCAGGCGGTGAGCCGAAAATATTTGTAAGGTTCACGCTCTTCAAGTCCTTTCACTCTCAGATAAAACTTGTCTAAATAAACGTGCTGTTCAAGTAATGGAACTTAAAAAAGAATCAACGGTACGCATAGTTATTATGATCCGGTGTGGATTTCCAAATCAGACTTTCGTTATCTAAACAACGCTACGTATCATTGAAAAGAATGCTCAATTAATCACTCTCATAAGAATTTTTTCCTCATCTCAGAATAATAATTATATATTTTTTTTTCTTTATCTCTATTTAAAATCATAATTTTTATTTTTAACCTGATGAACGCATTGCGGAAGACATCTTGAAGATAGGCATTATTATCGCAAGCATCACAAAACCTACGAACCCTGCAATAATAACCAGCAAAGCCGGTTCAATTATGCTTAATGCTGCACGAATAGTTGTTTGCAGACTGTTATCATAAAAAACAGCTACTTCATCAAATACCTTGTCCAGATTACCTGTTTTCTCGCCTGTCTCGACCAGTTTAAGTACCATGGCAGGAAAAACAATATTTCCCTCCAGAGATAGTCTGAGTGTGCTTCCGCGTTCAACATAATTGCGCATCGTTTCAATCAGACGGCGTGCAGTAGGCATGGTCAAGGTATTTTCAACAGCAAGCAGAAGCTCAAGCAGCGGAACCCCTGCCCCGAGAAGCAAACCCAGAGTTTCCGAAATATGTACTACAAGATAACTCTGTACTACCGGTCCGGTGACAGGTAATCGAAGGAAAATTTCACCAGAAATTGAGCGTCCGGTTGTAGTTACTATGGCGAGAAAACACAGCACAAAGAAAGAAACAAGCGCTAAAAGCAGCAATGAAAAATTTGCGGTGGTAAAACTGCTGATACCCATAAGAATCTGTGTTGGCAATGGTATGGCAAGATTCGACATTTGAAAAATACCAGCAAATCTGGGAAGTACATAACTGAAAAGAAGAAACATCACTGCGGTAGCTACGGTTACAAGTAATATCGGATATGTAACAGCACCGATAATCTGACTTTTCAGAGTAACCGATCTTTGATTTATTTTTGCAAGTTTATCAAGAACCTGCTCAAGAACGCCACCAGCTTCAGCAATTCTAATCATGCTGGTAAAAAAGGAATCAAAAACTTCAGGATGAGTCGTCAGAGCAGAAGAAAAAGAGCGTCCCTTCTCAACCTCTCGAAGAACATCTGCAATAACCCTTTTAAACGAACGATGTGTTTCACCGCCTTCGAGTGAAGCAAGAGCTTCAGCTAAAGGAACACCACTTCGGATAAACATTGAGAGCTGAATTAAAAAAGCATTATAGACGGCAGAAGGAATCCATGTCAGAGCACGGATTTCTGTATTCAGACTCAAACCAGAACTTCCGCGGCTGACGCGGGTAACTAAAACACCCTGACTGGAAAGAAGTCTTACTGCTTCACGTTCATCAGCAGCTTCAACTACATCCTGAATTTCTGTACCATCTGGTTTTCTGGCCTTATATTGAAAGTTCATGTTTTTAGATTACCCTTGCGAGCTCTTCGAAACTTGTTAAACCTGCACGGACTTTCTCTAATCCGCTATCCAGAATTGGCACCATTCCAGCGGCAACAGCAGATTGATGAATTTGTTCATAATCACTTTGCCGCAAAAACAACTGGCGTATCTCAGAGTCAATTGGTAAAACTTCAGCAATGCAAGTTCGACCGCGGTAACCTGTTCTGTTACAGGCAGGGCAGCCTTTACCACGAAAGCTCTTAAAGTCAATTTTGGTTTTCCCCATAAATTGTACTGGTGTTTCTTCCGGCTCCCGACAGGTTTGACAGTTTATTCTTACCAGCCTTTGCGCAATTGCACCAATTAGAGTGTTTGCCACCAGATAAGGTTCGACACCCATTTCCATAAGTCTTACAGGAACTTCGGCTGCAACACCAGTGTGAATAGTAGAAAGTACAAGATGTCCAGTCATGGAAGCGTTAATTGCAAGCTTTGCAGTTTCAGAATCACGAATTTCACCAACCATGATAACATCAGGATCCATACGCAAAATAGAGCGCAATCCATTCGCAAAGGTTAAATCGACTTTTGGATTAACCTGAATCTGATTAAGAAGAGCAAGTTGAATTTCAACCGGATCTTCAAGGGTAATAATATTAACGCCCTCACGATTCAAAACGCGCAGAATCGAATACATTGTGGTTGTCTTTCCTGAACCAGTCTGTCCAGAGACAAGGACAAGCCCATGTTTTCGTGTAATAAGCAATTCCAGACGCTTCAGATTCGATTTTTCAAATCCAAGTTCTGACAATTGAAGAAATTTCGGACCCTGATTTAAAACACGAATCACCATTTTTTCGCCATGCATGCACGGAACAGTTGCGACGCGAAAGTCAACAAACTCACTTTCAATTTTTATTTTGATTCTGCCATCCTGTGAAATACGATGTTCGCTGACATCCATACGTGACATGACTTTAAGCCGGGAAATTATCAAAGGATGCAATTGAGGTTTAGGACGGAACATAGTCTGCAAAATGCCGTCTATTCTGAAACGAATATGGAAATCAACAGTGTCAATTTCAATATGAATATCGGAAGCTTTTTCCTGTACAGCTTTTTCAAGCATTTGATTTACAAATTTTACTACCGGAGTATCGTTAATATCAGCATCTTTAACATCTATTCTGGAAAGGAGATTTTCATCTTCAATCTGCTGAACCTGTTTAAGAGTTTGAGAAATATGTTCAGTTCCGGAGAAATATTGTTCTATTGCAACTGCAATTTTTTTTGAACTTGCAAGGATAAGTGAAACAGGCTTTTTTGTGCGATTTTCAAGTTCATCGACAATTGCAATATTTAATGGATCAGAAGTTACGACAACAAGCTTTCCATTCTGAATGTACAAAGGAATAATGTTATACTTTTTTGCAAGAGGATACGGAATCTCATGTACAAGGCTGGGATCAACTGTTATTTCCTTATCCGGAAGAATAGCTATTCCGAGTTGTTTGCTCAGGCACTGAAGAAGCTCACTTTCACTGATAAGGCCCATCTCAATCAGAGCTTCGCCCATCTTCAAGCCATGCTTTCTTGAATACTCAAGAGCATCCTGTAATTGAGCGTGGGTAAGAAGTCCGGCATCAGTCAAAACATCGCCAATTCGTTTCACGTTTTCTCCCCTAAGATATGAAAAATCAGCACATCTAACACATGCTAAATCTAATTACAGCCGGCATTTTAAATGCCGGGCTGTATGATTTTTTGTAACTGATCAATTCACTACTGATTTTTAATTAATTCCCAATAATCACCAGCACTACTGGTCTTTAGACGTCCCAACACATTATCTCCATTGGTAATAATAGTTGGAGTCGTCGCATTTGAATATAATACGATGGAATAGGATCCAGGTAATCCGGGATTATCAGTTTGTCCACAATCTACTGCAAGACCGAAGTATCTGATCTGGCCCTGAGCATTTTCGTATAAACCTGTATCAAGTTGAATTACACTACTGGCGACCAGATATTTAAGACCATCGGTAGTGCCAGCTGGGGAATAAACATTGGTATATGTAGTGTTACTGCTGAAAAGCTGCTGAATAGTATCCGATGCAAGCAATGTCATGTTAGTGGCAAGAGTAATTGTATTCAGATTATTGATAAACTTGTCTTTTCTGGCATTCATCATTGCATCGTTTCCCTGTCTCAAAAAGCTGGGACCGACAGCAGCGGCTAAAATAGCCAGAATAGCAACAACGAGCAAAAGCTCAAGCAACGTAAAACCTCTCTTCATGAAGGTTCCTCCAAAATTTAAAATTTAAAATTTAAGATGGTACATATCATCTTATAAATAACTTCCGGAGAAGCGATTTAAAATCGCCACCCGTTTTAAGTATATATTCCTCAATTAATTGAAAGTCAAGAAAAATAAACTTCGCGAAAATGAGCATCAGATGCCGAAATATTAAGAATTCTTGGTGCTGCAGCAATTTTTTTGTTACTGATGAGAATGACATATCTTCACAAATTGAATATCACAATACTCACCCAATAGCCATAAGCTGCTGCAGCAAACAAATTGTGAGGACTCACCTTGCATAAATTATGAAACACCAAAGTGTAAGTTGCTTCTGGACAAGCATCTCGAAGCACAGAAAATATTTTTCCAGATGTTGATTTTTTGTACTTTATTGAATAGACTGTCTAAAGTATCCGTTGATACAAATTTTTAAGCAAGTTTAAGTAATGAGTATTTAGTATTTTTTGTATTAAGGAAGGATTGAGTATGAAAAGTAGCAAAAGGTTTTTTATCCTGGCAGCTGTGTGTTATTTTCTTTTGAATGGTTTGTCTGTTTGTACTGCGGACGAAGACACCGCCCAGTACCAGACTGCGGTCACGCTGAATTTTGAGACATCGGACAAGACTTATGCAAGATTTGAAAGTCAGGTCTATGAGCTTAATTCCCCTATGGACAACCTTCTCATTTCAGTTGATTCTGAGAAATCAGATCAGGCAGAAGTTCATTGCTATGCACGTTTTAGAATGGATTACTCAAATCGCTGGACGGATTACAAAGAATTTGATAATGAATACCATTTTGCAAAAACTCTTCCGACAAACGCATATCAGATGCTTTTTATTGTGTTAGACAAATCAGGCGGAAAGACCGTTATCAAAAGCTTTACCGCGCAGGGAAAAAAACTCGGCGAAGAAGTAATGATTTCCCTTGAGAAAAAACCGAAACCAATCACTACAACTATTGATTTTCCAAAACCTGAAATCGTTACACGCAAACAATGGGGAGCAAGACCTCCAAAATCAGACTATACACTTCATTCTCCGACAAAAATCGTTGTCCATCATTCATGGATTCCAAATCAGCTTCAATACATCGGTTCAGCGAGCATACGCGGAATTCAGGGTTATCACATGGACAGCTCAAACACTGGCTGGATTGACATCGGATATCATTACCTGATCGGACCTGATGGGCTCATCTACGAAGGTCGCCCAGACACAGCCGTTGGGTCGCACTGTTCTCCAAATAAATCAATGATCGGTGTATGCGTTATTGGCAATTACGATCCGGAAAAAGATCCGCTGAATGAAAAAATTGAAACCTCGCTTCTGAAACTTCTTTCTTGGCTTTGTTACAATTATAAGATCAATCCGGAAAGAGAGTTGTACGGTCACAGGAATTTTTCGACCAAAACCTGCCCCGGTGATACTGTTTATAATCGTCACCCTTATTATATCGAAGAAATCATCAAAAATATCGGCATGAAAAAATTAAACGAAATACCCGAGGAATTATGATTCAAACTGGTTTCTCCTATCTGGCATCACTGGTTTTCATCGCAGCAGTTATAGTTCAGCTTGACAAAAAGTACCAGAGGTTTTTTGCATGGGTACCGGGAATAGTTTTCCTTTACTTCTCTGTAATGCTCCTCGCAACTGCGGGAGTCTGGAAAAAAACAGATGAAATTAGTTTCTATTACAAAGAAGTAAAAAATAACCTGCTCCCGGCAATGATCTATCTGATGCTGCTGCGATGCGATCTTCGAAGAATATTTCAACTTGGCCCCAGAATGATTCTGGGATTTTTTTCTGCAACATTTTCTATCTGTCTTGGTTTCATCATCACATATATGATAATGAAAAACCATCTTGCACCAGATTCCTGGAAAGCGCTTTCTGCACTGTGCGGCTCCTGGATCGGCGGTACCGGAAACATGGCTGCCATACAACTCGCTCTCAAAGTTCCCGATTCGCTTATGGGTTACGCATTGATTACTGATTCGATAGCTTATTCTCTCTGGGTCATGTTACTGCTGATGTTTGTTCCGATGGCTGCACGCTTTAACAGATGGACCGGAGCTGATACAGAGCAATTGACCAAAATCGGAAGTGAACTCGGTAATTCGGATAAGACATGTGATAAAACCGCTGAGAGCACTTTCTCAGATTTCACCCTGCTTACTGGATCCGCATTTTTCTTTTCAGCAATATCCGGAAGCGCTGCCGCCTATCTTCCGGACTCTGAATTTGTTTCGACATATACATGGACGGTTCTTATCATTACCGCAATCGGAATAATCTGCGCCATGACAAGCCTTGGCAAAACTCAGGGAATTTCTAACCTTTCAAGTTTTTCGTTGTATGTTATTGTGGCGCTTATGGCCTCAAGAACTGACCTCAGCGCGTTCAGCGGTGCTCCGGCGTTTATTTTTTCAGGAATTCTCATCATTTTCATTCATGCAGTACTACTGGCAACAATTGCAAAACTGTTTAAACTTGATCTTTTTACATGCGGTGTTGCAAGTCTTGCAAACATCGGTGGAATAGCCTCTGCTCCAATTCTTGCTGCCGCCTATAGCGAAGTTCTTGTTCCGGTAGGCGTTCTGATGGCAATGCTCGGCTATATCATCGGAACTCCCGTTGGACTTGCAGTAGGGAAAATTCTTGCCATTATTTGATACCTAAATTTTTAAGGAATAATGAATATGAAGATTATAGATATTAAAACCGGGACTTTGTCCATTCCGCTCAGGAAGGCTTTCAAAACTGCTCTGAGAACCCTCGAACATCTTGTCACAAACATTGTACTTATCGAAACAGATGATGGTATTTCTGGTTTAGGTGAAGCTCCCGCCACCGGACCAATAACCGGTGATTCTTCAGCCGGAATTCGCGGAGCAATCCACGAATTCATCAAACCCAGACTTATCGGAAAAAGAATTGAAAACCTGGACGAAGTTCTTTTTCTTCTTGAAACATCGTGCATAAAAAATACCAGCGCCAAAGCCGCTGTTGATATCGCTCTTCATGATCTTTTCTGCCAGATGTACAAAATTCCTCTCTACAGATTTCTCGGCGGATTCAGAAATAAAGTTGAAACTGATCTAACAATAAGCCTCAACTCACCTGAGGAAATGGCGAAGGACTCTATTGAAGCAATATCCCGCGGGTTCAGAATATTAAAACTGAAAGTTGGACAAGATTATAAACTTGATATCAAACGTATTCAGGAAATCAGAAAATCAGTCGGAGCTGACGTTTCTTTGAGGCTTGATGCTAATCAGGGCTGGAAATCAAAAGAAGCGATTCATATAATGAAAATGATTGAAGAAAGCGGAATCAGCATCGAATTGCTTGAACAGCCTGTTACCGCTCATGACGTTGAAGGACTCAAACAGGTCAGAGACTCTATACAAACACCTGTTCTTGCCGATGAGAGCGTGTTTTCTCCTCTTGATGCAGAAAAAATATTATCTATGAAAGCGGCAGACTTTCTGAATATTAAATTGATGAAAACATCAGGGCTACGCCAGGCAATGACAGTCTGCGCACTTGCAGAGCTTCACGCTACTGAGTGTTTTATGGGCTGCATGATGGAAAGCAAATTAAGTGTTACAGCGGCCGCACACCTTGCATGCGCAAAAAGAATAATTACAAGATGCGACCTCGACAGCCCGGTTCTCTGCTCTGAAGACCCTGTAAAAGGCGGAATCTCATTCGAAGGCGGAGTAATTACCGTTCCAGATCTTCCCGGACTGGGAATTAAACATATCGACGGAATAACCTGGGATAAATGATAGAGCCCCGTCATTCCCCTCACTAACATAAATTATCAATCTCCTGGCGAACTATATAAAAAGGCATAGAAACGTTCCGGTTTTCAGATTAAGAACCCTTTCCCCTAACCTCTCCTACGCTGCCGATGGGGAAAGGGAGAAAATAGGAACTTTTCAATGAGCGTTGATATAATTTTGTCATCTCGACCGAAGGGAGAGATCTCAGAAAGGTTCGATCAAGCGGAAAATACGAGATTTCTCCCTTCGGTCGAAATGACAGCAAATGGTCAGGAAAGGCTAGGAATGGTCAAGAATGACTAAGAATGGTCAGGGTTGTTCGAGGCGTCTGAAAATTACAGATTCACCGGCTGCCAGCCCACTGGAAATTTCTACAAAGTTGATTCCGCCGCGGCCTGTAGTGATGTTTTTTTTCACTTCCTCGTTATTCAGTTTCTGATAAACGCATGATTTTTCATCCAGATCTGTTTCAACTGCGGCTCTTGGAAGAAAAAGACAATCAGTTGCAATCACTGAATTTATCTCAGCTTTGAAAGTAATGCCCGGTCTGAAAACACTATCACTTGCAATTATATCAATAACCGTGCGGTATTCCTTGAGGTACCCTTCCGGATCGTTTCGTCCAAGTCGTTCATTTCTGCTCATTGCGTACAAGTCCTTCGAAACAACAACTCCTTCAAAAGACTTTTCCGGAAGAATACTCAGAAAAATTCTAACTCTGTCTCCAGTTGATACAAATTTATTATCAGACGGAGAAATAAATATTTCACCCTCGAATGCACTCAGATCGGGTATTTCAAGCAGTTTATCACCCGGACTGACAACTTTACTTTTTTCTACGCGTCCCTTATCATTATTCAGTCTGACAAAAGGTTTAAATATTATTCCATCTTTTGGAGCTTTGACTACAGCTTTTTCAATATTTGCCTGCTGAAGCTCAACAGTTTTTTTCGCCTCAAGAATTTTCAGATCTTTTACTTTAAGCGCCACCTGGCACTTCTGATCAAATTCTCTGATAGCTTTTTCTGCCTGGGATAACTCAAGTTGTGCGAGTTCGACTGCCAGTTTTGATTTTTTCAGATCAATCTGAGAAATAACGATCGAATTCTCAACAACCATTACCTTTGCTTTCTCCAGTTCAAGCTTTTTCCGCTCAATATCAAGCTCAAGATTTATCCGCTCATTTTTCAGTTCAAATTTAAGTTTATCTCTGTCTGCTGATGCAAGTTCAAACTCGTTCATAGCAGTCTCAAGTGCTTTACGGAAACCGGAATCTTCGATTTGAATTATCGTGTCACCCATTTTTACAAGTTTTCCGTCATCAAGAACTTCTTTAACTGTAACAAAGTATTCCTGAAATTCCGGAACATGAATATCAACAGTTTTTTTTGCCCGGATTTCCCCATAATAGACTGATGTTTCAAGGAGATTTCCGCGTTGTACAGAAACCGACATCAGCTCATCAGATTCAATTCCAGCGTCAGATGACGGCAAGATCCAGAGAATAAGCGGAACAATCAGAATAAATAGAATAACAGGCCTGATAAAAATGGATTTATTATTCTCGCAATCATTCATAATGTAATGCCTCCACCGGATTAAGATTAGCCGCTTCCCGTGCAGGCATTATTCCGAAGATAATTCCCACGAGAAAAGAAATTGCAAATGATAGAAAAATCGGAAGAGCAGAAAATGAAACCGGAATTTTCGTAAATGTAAGAATAGCATGGCTCAGGCTCATTCCGGCTATAACACCGGCTGCACCGCCGATAAGACAGATAAACACTGATTCAAACATAAACTGCATGACAATGTGTCTTTTTTTCGCACCAAGTGCTCTTCTGACACCAATTTCATGTCTTCGTTCCATGACATTAGCAAGCATGATATTCATTATGCCAATTCCGCCAACCAGAAGAGAAATAGAGGCAATGCTCAGTAGTACAACATTAAAAACCTGCTGAGTAGATTGTTTCTGTTCTAGAAGTTCAAGCGGAGAAACGATTTTGAAGTCATTTACGCCATTATGTGTAATACAAAGAATTTTCTGTGCCACATCTTTAATCATGTTGGTTTCGGAAAGACTTCTGCACTTAATGGTGATTTTATCAAGGTCAGAAAATACTTTTGGAGGAGCTATTTTTTCGTAATATGTTGAAATCGGAAGAAGAATAGATTGACTGTACATATTTAAGTCATCAGGTACCTTCCTTTTTCCCTTTTTTTTCTTCACAGGTTCCTCAGAAACCTCAGATTTTCCGAATACTCCGATTATCGTAAACCATTTGTAATTTAATCTAATTTGCTGTCCAACAGCCATTTTCGGGCTTTCAAAAAACTGCAGAGAATAAGTGTGCCCGATTAATGCAACAGATCCGTTCATGGAAAAGTCATCTGAACAGAAGTTTCTTCCGGCAACAAGGTTGAGATTATTTACTTCAAGAAATCTTCTGCTCACGGCGTATACTTCAAGTTCTGCCCCCTGAATTGGGAGATTGGAAGTTTCGATTTTTGCCTTATTTACAAGAGTGACTGATCTGCCATTCATCGGAATTATTTTTTCAAACGCTCTGACATCACGCATTGAAAGACCTTCGGAGTCATTTATTATTTCAGATATCTGAGATTTTTCAATTCTGTTGGCACTGACATGTACAAGATCTGCTCCCATACTTTCAATCTTTTTCATGATTTCATTTTGAGCGCCTTCGCCGATTGTAATCATTGCGATAACGGAAGCAACTCCGAAAATAATTCCGAGAAGAGTAAGACCTGTGCGTACCAGATTCTGACGAAATTGTGCAAGGCTACCTCTGATAAGGTTTCTGACCTTCATCTGGAGAATCTCACTTTTACGTTGTTCATCATGCTGTTACCGTTATCTGAAGAAATAAAACTATCCGGAAGATCAGCTTTAACAACAAAACATTTATCCCAGGCGTCTGGAAGCCCCTGATTCAATTTCAAGTCTCCGATTGTCTGTGGGAAATATGATACTTCCCTGATCTTAACAGGTAATTCTTTTCCGCCGCTGACGATAAAAATTTTTCCTGCTTCAGACATTTGATCAGTTGTCTTTTCAGCAGAATCTTCTGCAATTTTCACTCTGGAATTTCCAGAAAAGTCAGACTTTCCAGAGTTCTTTCCTTTTTTAAACTTTTTCTCTTTTTTCCCGGATTTTTTCCTGTCCTTTGAATTCCCTCCCTTGCTCTGATTCTTGCTATCGGGTGGATTCCACAAAAAAGGAAATGAGGAAATACTTGTGATGCGCAAATAATCATTCTCTGGCAGAAAAAATACAAGTTCATATCTTTTGGATTTAATGATTGAAAGGAAATGAGTTCCGGAATCAACACGATCGCCTTTCTGAATTTTCCGTTTCAGTTTTGTAATTACCGGATAAAACAAAGTTCCGTCACAGTGGGCCTTGACCTGATACCGTTCCTTTGTCTGAGAAAATGTTTCCCGATAACCTCTCCAGAGAAGTATATTTTTATCATGCCACTCAAGACACGTTGACAGATTTTCCTGAGCCGCTTTCAATTTATGTCTGAGGGATTTTTCCTCGAATATAATTATTTTATTGTCGCAATCAAGAATTTGCTGTTTGATTTTTGAAAGAGATTGCTTTTTCTGAAGTTCGAGTTCTGAACGATCAACTTGAATTTTCGCCTTCTGAACCTTGTATTTCAATCCATCAATTTCTTTCTGGAGTTTCAGATTATCTTCCTGTTTCTGGGTTTCGACCTGGTTAATTCGCTGCTCAATTCTTTCTTTTGCCTGGTCCCAGCGGAATACAAATGTAGCTATAACCTGACCAGCATGAACCTTACTGCCTTCCGGAAGAATTTCCGCAAGCTGAATTGCACTGCTGTCTGCACTGGTGAAAGGCAGTTTCAGAGTATTCTGCGGGGCAAAAAATGCATCAAAGTCACACGGAAGAATTGAACCATCATATAAATCCTGTGTTTCAGCATCAATCTGAGAAAATATTGATACTGAAATCATTGAAAAAAGCACAAATAAAATTGCTGTACGGTATTTTGTTTTATTGTATCTGTATAGTTCCATCACGAATCACAATTTTTCGGTCTGTCATATCAGCTACTTCAAGAGAATGGGTCACAACAATAATTGTAATACCCATCTCGCGATTCAGTTCTCTGAAAAGATCAATTATTTCCTTTTCAACAACCCGGTCAAGATTTCCAGTAGGCTCATCGGCAAGAATGAGTCTTGGAGACTTTACAAGAGCTCTTGCTATAGCAACCCGCTGCCTTTCGCCACCGCTCAGCTGTCTCGGATAGTGATCATAACGATGTCCCAGGTGTACTCTTTCTATCCATTTGCGTGCAAGTTCGGTGCTTTTTCGATCAGAGCAACCAATGTATTCCATGGGAAGTTTTACATTTTCTACTACGTCAAGGTACTTCATCAACTGAAAACTCTGAAAAACAAATCCGATAAACCTGGCACGTATTTCTGAAAGCTGGTTATCATCCATTGAATCAACAGGAATTTCTTCGAGGAAGTATTTCCCGGTGGTTGGTACATCAAGGCATCCGAGAATATTCAATAAAGTCGATTTCCCTGATCCGGATGACCCCATTATTGAAACGAATTCTCCGCTGTTAATCGTCAGAGAAACTCCTTTCAATACAGGAACATCAACGATTCCAAGCTTATAATTTTTGACTAAATTTTCAATCCTGATCATTCAAACAATATTCCAAAGTATTTGTACAAATTTCCTTCGAGGAATAAGATTTCGTATCTGACTCTGTTAAATGATATCAGAACGCTTATTTCATCTATTTTTGAATTTTCGAGATCTCGCTGAAATCGTACAACCTCATCAAGTGTGGATATTCCGTTTCGGTATTTTTCTTCCTGAGCTTCGAGCTTCTGCTGAGCAAGCGCCCTGACCTTTTTTTTCGCTTCAAGCAATTTGAAAAGATAGTTCAAATCTACATATACGTCTTTCAGTTCCCACTCAAGATTGCTTTCAATTTCTTCAATTGAAATTTCGCTTCGCTTCACTCCGATTTTTGCCTTTGTAACCTGTGCTCTGTCAGATTTTCTTGAAAGTGGCGCTGAAAAATCAAATCCAACTGCATAACCTGTTTCAAAAGCAGAATCGTTTCTGCGATTCAATGAATAATCAATATTGAAATTCAATACAGGCAAAAGTTGATTTTTGTAATAGTCAAAATTCAACAGCGATTTTTTAAGAGCATACTGTTTCATTTTTATTGTCGGATTGAATTTCTGAAGGTTTTCAAGAGAAATTGAAAAAGATGAAACTAATTCTATTTCGGCAGTAAGAGAATCGCTTGCAATAATCCCCGGAAAGGATGCAATATCATAATTCAGCAGTCGTCCAAGTTCATTCTGATAAATTGAGATGTTTCGTTTCGCATCTTCACGTTTGACATCAAATCTTACAACATTTTCCTCAACCAGAAAGATATCCTGCTCAGGCAAAACACCTTTTCCAATATCGTTTTTCGTTTCTTCATACTGCTTTAATGCCATTCTGTAAGCCGATTCCTGAATTTCAAGATTTTTCGCAGCAAAAAACAGGTTAAGCCATGCTTTTACGATATTGAACGCAAGGGAATTCAGATCGGATTTAAATGATTCTTCTGCAATAGAGTAGTCCAGACCGGAAATGTCTATGTCAAGACCATTTATCTGTCTGCCAAAATTTCGCAGAACTGGCCTGGAAAGTTGGAAAGTATAGGATTGATCCTCGGAAGTGCTGTTTCTGAAAATATCAGCGTCAGATAACTTAACACCATATCTTGTACCGGAATCTGATTTTCTGGAAAACCTGTTCTCAATTTTCAGTCGGTTTTTTTCGTCACGACTTGTATTAACAGATACTTCCGGAATAAAAATCTTTCTGCTTATCTGAATATCCTGAAAGCTTTCTTCTTTCGAAAGTTTTTTTACTGCAAGACTCAGGTTTTCTGAAGTTCCACGTCTTACACAATCTGAAATTGTTAATCTTGGCAGACTCTGGATTTCAGTAGAGAAAACTTCCCGTGAAAAAAGGAAACAGAGAAAAATTAAAGCAATTACACGCAGATCTGTTTTTTTCATGATCGAAAAGTAATATCATATATTCCTTTAAAGTGCAATAACTTCTGTCGAACCTCTGACTACGATTTCTTTACCGACTTTTCAATAAATACACACTATTAAAACAAAATGGTTTATTCTCCACAGAAAACCATCATGACAGCAAACAACTGATAGACAACTCCGAGTGTTATTATTAAATATGCCTGTTTCATAAAATTCCTCCCTTTTTTATTTTGGATTTTCTCTTCCACATTAAACTAACGAAAAACTTCATAAAAATGTCACTTTGTTTTCTAAGTTCACAAATATTTACCCCCAATATGCAAATTTTGTTACAATTATTTTCATTTTCAAATCCAAAAATATCAACTCTATTGCTGAAAAATTGGCATTTCTGATTTTTCTCACACTGAAAAATGCAACCAAAGTTTTATTAAATGACGATCTGCAAAAACTCATAATTCTGGCAAACTTCTTGCTAAACATTTTCTTGCTATATAATCTGGACAAATTCATGCGAATTACTCAAATTAAACCTATATAAGTGAAATACAGGAGCCTATCAATGCACTTTTTCGAATGTCCAAAAGTGAAGTCTGAGAGAAAGCTAAATTCCTGAATAGTTGCGTTGATACATAACATTCATGGTAAGTATTATTGATGGAAAAAAAGTATTGATTGCGCATTTAGACTGATTAATAGCTAAATAAAATTTTCATCCTGGAGGAAATACCTTGAAACGATTAAATTTGGTTCTTGCACTTTGTGTTCTTCTTTCACCCTTTTCCCTTTTTGCGGAAGATTCCCCTACCCCGCCCCCGCCCCCACCTCAGCAGACTGATACGAATAATTCCGGAAACAACGATAATTCATATCCCCCACTTCCTCCAAGCAATGGCCCGATAAGCGACGAACACGGACTTTGGGGAAATAATCATAATCATAAACCTTAACAGATAATTTTCTGACAGGTTTTAAAAGACACGCACTCTATCTGATTCTGATTTTTACGAATTAATAATTCCAGATTCAGTAGAGTGCTTTTAATGTTATAATTATTCGATTAAAACAGGCACTTTATTCAAACTCCCTGCGAAACGGAATTTAGAACGAAATGTTGAAAAAAGAAATTATTGTTAACGATAAAATGCAGTCAAACTATACATATTTTCTCACAGAGCCAGAAGGAAAAAATTTCGACAATTGTTTTCAACCTGAACTCTCACCTGCTGAAATGTTGAGCCTTGGGGTATTTGGTGGAAAATACATGACTGATTGCAGATCTGAATTTCCAGATGAGTGGTTTATAAACGCTAAACTATGCTCTGAAAAGCATGACCCGGCCTTAAACTACTTTGGAATAAATGCCTCGCAACCCTTGTCTGTGTGGCGTGAAAAAGGCTGGATCTATCATGAAGACCCGCGTGGATGGTTCCAGTGGTATTGCCGCTACTACATGGGCAGAAGATGCGTTGACGACGAACGTCAGATAAAACGATGGAGAGCAATGTCAAGGCACATTGCACAATTAAAAAAACATTGTACCAGGGGTGATTTTCACTGCCGAAAAAAACAAAGGCAAGCCCTTCTTCACTGGGCTTACGACTCAAGAATGTTCTGATGGCACTCCATGCTTACTCGTGAATCAATTCTTCAAGATAAAAGATTAAAGCTGTCCGCAGATTTCGCAGATTAAGATTAAAAGATGAGGTCAGAAAGATTAAATCTTGAGTCTCAAAACTCAAATCTTAAGCATCTAACCTCAAGCATAGAATCTTTAATCTCGAATCTCGAGTCTTGAGTCTTGAAATCTGCGTAATCTGCGGAAAAAATCTTTTCTTTCTGTCTTGTCTTGTCTTGTCTTCTCTTCTCTTTTCTTTTCTTATGTTTTCGTGTATTTTTTCAAAGACCCATTGCGAAGATACTTGTTGTTACTGATATTTCTTTGTGATAAAATTCATCAGAAATCGCGTTTATCATATTGAAAGGCTCAGAAACATGTCCATTTCAAACACCTGTTTTTTCATCATTCCGATAATCTGTTTATTATTTGCCGGGGAGAGCAACGTTCTTTCAGCCGAACCAGTTGTCGCACAGAAATCTTCTTCAGAGGCAGTAAAAAAAGACTGGCAGCAGATTGATTCTCTCTTTTCATACGATGGTAACGACCTTGGCTGTACATTTTACAATTCTTCAGCTATTTTCAAGCTCTGGGCTCCAAAAGCCACTTCAGTCAAGGTAATTCTTTACGATAAAAATGATCAGACCCGCATTGCTGGTGAAAAAAAACTTGAAAAATCTAATTCTGGAGTCTGGGAAGCTGAGCTTAAACCCAGTGAATTTCCTGGAATAACTGATTTAAGAGGATATTTTTACCAGTATGAAGTAATTAATCCCGGTCGTTCTCCCCGAATTGTGCTTGACCCATACTCAAAATCAATGGCCGCTGTCACTGTTGATACATCTGGTAATTCCGCCGGAAAATCCGGTGATTTTGTTGGAAAAGCAGCAATTGTAAACCCGTCTGCTGTTGGAAAAAAATTGTCGCATCCAAAAATAGATGGATATAAAAAACGAGAAGACGCAATTATCTGGGAAATACATACACGCGACTTTACCTCGGACCCGTCCATTGAAAAGGATCTTACCAAACCCTGGGGAACATATCGTGCTTTCATAAGCAAAATTCCATACATTAAATCTCTCGGTGTTACACATGTTCAGCTCCTTCCGGTTCAGGCGTGGTATTTTGGAGATGAATCACTTATGACTCAGCGCGAAATGAAGTACTCTTCAAAAAACAACCAGTACAATTGGGGCTACGATCCTCATAACTATTTTTCACCTGACGGCGCTTATTCCGAAAATCCTGATGATCCTGAATGCCGAATCGCGGAAATAAAAGATCTTATTGATGCAATTCATCAAGCTGGCATGGGAGTCATTCTGGATGTAGTATACACGCACATGGCAAAAGCTGAATTCCTGGACGACATTGTACCAGGCTACTATTTTTTCCAGGATTCCGAGGGAAAATTTCTGGGCGACTTTGGAAATAATCTTGCAACAAACAGAAAAATGGCCGAAAAACTCCTGGTAGATTCTGTCACACACTGGTTCAGCGAATATAAGATTGATGGAATGCGTTTTGATATGATGGGTGATGCCACTTACGACGCCATACAGCATGCATATAACGCTGCCGCCGCAATTAACCCGGACGCGCTTTTTCTTGGAGAAGGCTGGCGAACCTTTAAAGGTCATCTTGACGAACCTTTGCTTAAAGGGAAAGCCGCAGATCAGGATTGGATGGATAAAACAGACAACGTCGGAGTTTTTTCAGATGAATTCAGAAATGAGCTGAAATCAGGTTTCGGATGTGAAGGAGAGCCAAGATTCATTACCGGCGGGAAGCGCGACATTTCTCTGATTTTCGCCAATCTGAAAGCTCAGCCAACTAATACTCCCGCTGATGCTCCGGGAGACATGGTACAATACATTGAAGCGCACGATAATCTTCCACTTTATGATGTTATCGCACAATCGCTAAAAAAAGACCCTGATTTACCGGAAAATGATTTAGAAATTCACAAGAGAATAAGAATCGGCAATCTCCTGCTTCTGACAGCTCAGGGAACTGCATTCATACATGCAGGCCAGGAATATGGCAGAACAAAACAGTGGCGTTCAGAAAGTGAACCGGAAGCCAAATTTCATAAGCTTGTAAATGAAGACGGCACGCCATTTAAATTTCCGTATTTCATCCATGATTCTTATGATTCATCTGACGCGATAAACATGTTCGACTGGAAAAAAGCCACAGACGGTAATAAATATCCGGCAAACAAAATAACACGGGAGTACACTACCGGTCTTATAGCTTTCAGAAAGTCAACTGATGCTTTCAGGCTGCCTTCAAAAGCTATTATTGACCAAAATGTACGATTGATTGATGCTCCTGAAATTGAAAAGGTAGATTTAGTAATAGCTTACTCATGTACCTCAACTTCAGGTGAAAAGTATTACATATTTGTAAATGCAGATAACAGGGAAAGAAAACTCACGCTTTCAGAAGATTTTTCAAAGTTATTGCTGATTTGCGATGCAGAAAAAGTCGATTTGAAAGGGATTTCTGAGAAAAAAGGCGTTGAAATCTCTGGAAAAACGATTACCCTTTTACCGCTTTCTTCAGCGATATTCAAGGATTAGACGAAAAGACAATACAAGACAAGAAAAGATTTTTGTCCGCAGATTACGCAGATTTTCAAGATTTAGTAGTTTGGAGTTGAGATCTTCTTTAAATCTGCGGACAGCTGTTCTATTTATCCGGCGTATGAATGGAGTCCGGAAAGTAACAGGTTTACTCCGAAAAGCGTAAATATTGTCACCAGAAAACCGACCACTGAAATTATTGCCATCCAGTTTCCGTTCCAGCCGCGTGTCAAGCGGAGGTGCAGATAGGTTGAGTATACCAGAAAAGTTATAAGTGCCCAGGTTTCTTTTGGGTCCCAGCCCCAGTATCTGCCCCAGGCTTTGTTCGCCCAGACCATTCCAAAAATAAGTGCGCCCACGGTGAAAAGCGGGAACCCTACTGCAATTGAACGGTAAATAAGTTCATCCATACGTTCTTCTGATGGTGCAAAGCGTTCAATATAGTCGCCCAGAACACCACGCAGAAGGTAAAGGCTCAAAAAGAGAATTGTACAAATAGCAAGCATCGGAATAATGCCCAAAGAGAGAATAAGCAGAGATTTTGTCAATTCAGCACCAGTCTGAATTCTCTTTACAAATACTAATATCAGAAAAGTTAGAAATGTAACAGGAATTCCATAAACAATAAGAAAAGAGATTGATTTGGCAGCGATTGATTCAATAACTCCAGTGGCTGAACCTCTTCTCTCGGACATTAAATTTCTGAAAATCAGAAGATAACTGAGAATAAAGGAAATTGCAAAACACGCTTCACCGATAAAGGCAAAAGCAACATGCAGATGCAGCCAGTATGATTGAAGTGCCGGAATCAAAGGCTTTATTTCACCTGGAAAAAGTGACGCAATTCCAAATGTAAGTACTGCAAAAATGTTTGCAGCGCCGTCAAAGAAGCCAAGTTGAGGCTTGCGCTCTGCTTCTTCTTTTCCGGAAGAAAAGAAAAGTGCCGCCCATACTGTCATTGTTGCAAGTGTCGCCAGCGATTCAAACATGTTCGACAGAGGCGGATGACCGGATTCACGCCATCTGAGAACCAGGGCACCAGTTGCTGCAACAGCGCCAATAAAGGTAATCACTCTTGCACTTTTCCGAATTTTATGGTGTCCACCGGCAACAGATAGCACATGCATCACAAACGAAGCAATGAAACAGATAATAGCGATGGTAAAACACATTGTTTCAGTCATTTAAGAATCTCTTTCTACTCTATTTGTTTCAGAACTTCAGTGAGATACTCCCGAAGTATTCTCTGCGGGCGATTTCCACTGACGGCTGCAATTACTCTTCCGTCAGCTTTGATAACGACCCATTTCTCAATATATGACACATAAAATGCCAATATCATTCCGAGTGCCATAATTATTCCGCCAAGCCATACAAGCGGCACAGACGGATCACTGGTCAATTGAAGACCTGTTTCAAAAGCAGGTTCGGCACCCATTACAAGAAAATTCCATGGAAGATCTGAGACATGCTCTCCAAGTTCATTCATATCATTTGAAAAGGCCCATGCTCTGCCAGCAAGCTTTTCACCTGAATCATAAGCGACGATTCTTCCTGCCGGGTTATTCAATTCCTGAGAAACAGAAGTAAATTTCTGATTTATGATTCTGAAATCCGGAAAAAAGTCAATAAGAACAAACGTATACGGAGACCACGCCGGTTTAATCGGCTGTCCGGGAACAACTTCAAAATCACGCGGCTCCAGCTTCCCTTTAACTCCGGAATTATTTCTCAACACTGCTCTAAGCTTTACTTTTGAATATACTTTTTTCCAGTCAGATTGAAAAAAAGAATATCCGGAATAATGAAACGGCGCATTGACCATTATTACTGATGTTGCAACGACTTTGTCGTTTTCAAGAACTGAAACATGTGTACACCATTGTTCCTGTGCTGACATCGAATTACCCTTCGCAAAGCTGCTTTCTTCAAGAGAAAGTTTTTCAAACTTCAATTTAAATGCTGGTTTTTCAACGTCAATCTGGTATTTTTTTTCAAGAATGTTTATTTCTGCTGCCAGCACTGACAAATAAGGATCATTTGTGTTTTCCACCTGAAGTTTCCTTCCCTTTCTTCTCAGGGAATCAGCTTTTGAAGCTGCTCTAAGGGCATCGACAGAAGGAACCAGCTTCACATCGCCTTCTCTTGCCGAGATAAACGTCTCGACCGCCATATTTCGTCCGGCTAATCCACCACACAATATCAAAAGCAGTCCAACATGAATAAAAAATGCACCAATCAGTGAAGTTCTGCCAGTTATGCAGGAAAATACTTTATCGCCCGTTTCCGTCTCACGTGATTTCCAGGAAACAAGCTTTGCAGCAACAAGGACAATACTTTTCTCGCTGTTTACTTCTTCAGAAACCTGCATTGCTCTGATTTCCGAAGGATCTGCTGTTTCAGATCTGGAAAGAATTTTCCTTCTTGTATAGCTGAACCTTGTAAGTGTACAAAAAAGCGTACATACGGCAAGCAGAAAAAGCAATGTTGAGAAAAGCTCGCTTTGATAGACGTTATCCAGACCGGCTTTTAATATAAACCTTCCGGCTTCAGGAAAAATCTTCAGATAATCAGCTGGATCCAGCAGCTGAGGAACAATCGTCCCAATTACAGAGACAATTGAAATAAGAACTAACAAAAATACAGCTGTATGAAGCGAGATAAAAAATCTATATATGATTTTCATAGTGCGGCGAGTATATCAGATTTTCAGAGTTAATACAATACCAGAATGTTTTCCGCATCGCAAACAAATTACCATTGTTCTTTCCGCCCTATATTAACTTTTCATTCCATCATACCCTAAACCACCCCAAGTCTCTCCCGTAATATTCCGCGTCATTCAATGATTATCCCTTCCTCTTGCCTTCTTTATCCGCACTCATTACTTCCGTTTTCCGAGAGTTTCCGTCTAATTCCTCGGTTACTCCTTTTTTTTTCCTATCTCATTCCGTTGTCTTTCCGTTCTTTTCCGTTCCCATTCCCTCTTTTGTTTCCGTGATTTTCCGTGTAATTCCGTGGTTACTCCTTTCTTTTTCCTTTCTTTTCCTTTGTCATTCCGTAGTTAAAATCAGTTTCTTTCACCTGTCACTTAATGTTTCAAACCATCAAAAATTATAGTTTGTAGTACTTGACGAATTTAAAAATTATGGTTAAAGTATTAGTATATAAATGAAATTCTTCCTGGAGGTAAATCTTATGTTATCCAAGGTTAAGAAATTATTCAGTTTATTTGTTGTATTGATGTTCGTAGCTTCAGTTCCGCTTCTCGCTGGTTCGGGTTCGCAATCAGGACAGGGAAATGATTCAGGTCAGTCAATGAACCAGGGAGATCAGGGTCAGGCTTATACTGATCAGTCTGAGGTCAGCTTTAAAGGATCTTTAAAGCCCAGTCAGAAAGTTATTGACGCAATGTCACAATACAAGAGCTGGATTGAAAAGAAAGCTCAGACTGTTTCTAAGTTCAGAAAAGTCCAGAAAGTTGATTTTGAATTCGGTGACAAGGGAAAAGGCGACCAGGGCCAGGGCGACGAAGGTCAGGGTGATGAAGGCCAGGGCGGCGCCGGACAATGTGATCCGGAACAGGAAATTGTAAGACTTGTTAATGCAAAACTCGAAGTCGTTTTCCTCTGCCTTGATAACCTCAAATGTTCAGGAATGGGAAATCATGCCTACTGGAAACGAACAGTTCAGATGCTCTCTCTTCAGACAATGCTTTCAGTCGACGTCCTCAAAGGAATCATTCAGGAACATGGTGATGGCCTCAATCCTTTAATCAAAGCCGCAATCACACAGGTCGTAAATAACCTCGAAACAGTAACTAACTTCAGCAATTCAAAAGAAGAAAGATGGCATGCAGCAGCTAAAGATGTAGCAAAAATTGGATGGGCTTCAGCCAAAGATATAAGTGAAATCAAAAAAGGTGTTCTCCACGGACAGAAACTCTGGGTAAGACTTTTCCCGAAAACCACTATGTGCAAGGCAAGTATTCCTGGAGTTGTAAGGTCAGAACTTGAAGCACTTAAGGTATACCTTGATGGTCAGAATGTATCTAAGGAAGACGGTGGCTGGACATTCTGGTGCAGAACAAATACTTATCTCTGCAGAGTCGCCGGACTTGGTGAAAAAGTGTGTGACCAGCTTACTGACGACTACGGCTGGAAAATGGACAAGAGACTCCGCCAGAATCTTAATATTCTTGAACGCAGATTGGACAATATTTCAGACAAATATAATTTCAAACTTGGCGGACAGCAGTATTGGAAAAATGCCGTAGAAGACACATCCTCAGGACTTCAGAATGGTTCTGCAAACGTAGACGAAGTCATAGCAGTATGTAATTAAGTTTTTCTTTAAATAAAAAAATGGGGGCAATGCCCCCATTTTTTTATTTTCATTTTATTTTACTAAATGCTATAATTATTAAACAAATTATTCAGGAGGTGTCTTATGGCTAACAAAAGTAAAGATACAAAAAAGGAAGCAAAGAAACCCGCCACGAAGTCATTGAAGGAAAAGCGTGAAGAAAAGAAAGCCAAAAAGGAATCGAAAACCGAAATCATCAAGTAGTATTTTTTGAGACTTAGTATTCTGCACACTTTGAGGAAACTTTCTATTGACTCTTCAGGTGTGCAGAGCGCTTAAAGATGAAGACGCAGTATTTTTTTTACGAAACTTTATATACCCGGAAAGGTATGTTTCAAAATGACATTTGTTATTCTGCTGACAGTATTTCTGACGCTGTTTCCATGCGTCAGCCACGCTCAAAATGCCTCACCCGGTGCGGTAATCCTCGCATCATGGACTCCAGACCCTCAAATATCATTGTCTCTCAAATCAAATCCCATTCTGTTCAAAGAAAAACTTGAGAATTCAATGAAGAAACTTTTAAAAAATCCTGCATCACTGAGCGTCTTTTTGACTCCATACAGTGACAAAGATTCAAGCGAAGGCCTTTTCCAGAAAATCACAATAAATGTTACACGAGGCGAGTATGATAATCTTGTACTCGAAAGAGCTAATACTGATTTTTATGATGTACAATTAAACACTACAAAACTCATAAACGAAGAAAAGATCGATACCGTAAGAGTTAAGAAAATAGATATGGACATTTTAATACTTCAAAACGATCTTAACGCATTTCTTGATGCAAAAAGCAATTCAATCGGAGTGCGAGATCCACGAATCGACATGCATCCAAACAATCTTGTACTATCAGGTTCAACAAAATATGGATTTATGAAAGTCAAATTCTGGGCAACCGGAAACCTAAAAGTTCATAACGCAAAAGCAATATGGTTTCATCCAAAAAACATAAAGCTGAATGGAATGCCCATGCCCGGAGCATTTCTCGGAACTCTTACAAAACGAATAAATCCGGTTCTGAATCTTGAAAAATTTCCCTATCAGATTAACCTTCAGAATATCATAACCGGCGATGGATTCCTGCAATTCACAAGTAATCAGACAAACTGAGCGTATCTTCCAATAATTGCGAAAGAGGTTAAACTGGAAAAAACTTGCCCCTGATTATTGAGCAATTACAACTGAGCAATGTTTTCTCAAATATTTAATGGCATAAAATATGCTTATCGCTATTACACTAATGAAAAAAATATTTGACCGTACTTTAAGGAGTAGCGATATGAGAATCCGTTTCAAGTCAGGAAAACGCATACTGTTTCATGCTTTTTTGTCAGTCATTCTTTTACTGGTCATTCAGGTTCAAATTCAGGCTCAGGAACAGTTTAACAACCAATTCCAGGAGCCATGTCTTTTTGAAACACATGTTTCAGATCTTTTTTATGGAACAATAAGCAGTATCAGCGAATCAGACAGGCATTCTTTTTTTATTACCCTGCCATCTGGAAAAACTGTTGAAATTTTGTTCACTGATGAAACATCAGTTGAAACTTTACGCAATCTTGATGAAGCGCCAATATATCCAAAAGAGCCAATCACAAAGCACATTCTTCCCGGAAGACATGTATCAGTTCTAGGCTTGATATACGCTGATAAAAATCCGCCGGAAATAGAAGCAAGAAAAATTCTATTTCTTGAAGATGAAACCGGAAATCTCAGATTCATGCATGGCTCGTGGTGGATCAACCAGATTAAAAGTGTTGGTGATTTTTATCTCAGAGCACAATTTCCTGATGGGAAGATTGATTATACAAAATATCGTACAAACCTCCGGCTGAACGGCAGCAAAGTTGAAGATGGAATTCAGGAAGCATGCACAATTTCGAGACTTATTTACGGCTTTGCATCTGCATATATGCTTACGGGCGAAGACCGTTTTCTGGAAGCCGCCGAAAAGGGAACTGACTATCTGCGGACTTATTACCGAAAACTGGATCGCAAATCTGATGGAATCTACTGGATTCACGCGCTTAACAATGCCTCCTCGACAATAAAACCCCGCGAAATACTGACCTCAGGTTTTAAGGACGACCTCAACAGTTTTCCGCTTTACGAGCAGATCTACGCACTAGCCGGACCAGTACAGACTTTACGTATCACCGGTGATTCAAGAATAACATCAGATGTTGATAAGACATTGATATTCATGAACAAATACTATCGTGATGAAAAACTCGGTGGATATTTTTCACATATAGACCCGGTAAAATTCAGCACCAATTCAGCACTCCTCGGAAAAAACAGATCACGAAAGAACTGGAATTCAATTGGTGACCACGCGCCGGCATATCTCATCAATTATTATCTTGCACACAGAAAACCTGAGACAGAGGCGATGCTGAACGAACTCGGAAAATGCATAACAGAACAATTCCCAACCCCGGAATCAAGTCCGTTTGTAATGGAACGTTTTCATGCAGACTGGACTCATGATAAAACCTGGTTCTGGCAGAAGAATCGCGGAGTTGTCGGACACAATTTCAAAATAGCCTGGAACCTTTCAAGATTGTACAACCTCAAGAATGAAAATGGTTTCATTGTCAATGCAGAACAAATTTTCGACAGAATGAAAAAAATCGGAGCCGACCAGCAACGTGGGGGCTCATTCGATGTAATGGAGCGCGAGCTGAGACCTGGCGACCTGTATTACAGACATGTATGGCACGACAGAAAAGTATGGTGGCAACAGGAACAGTCAATCTTATCATCACTGATTATTGCCGGAATGACAAAAAAACCTGATGCAGCAGCTCTGGCACTTCACTCAATGGCGTTCTACAATTCATGGTTCCTTGATCACGAAGACGGCGGAATATATTATCACGTTACCGCACAAGGAATTCCTTATCTGAGAGGCGATGAGAGACAGAAAGGCAGCCATTCAATGAGCGGTTATCACTCAATGGAGCTTTGTTTCCTTGCCGCATCATATCTTGAGCTTCTCATAAACAAGGAATACCTTGATCTTTATTTTTGTCCTCGCCCTGACGCCTTTGGCAACAAGGTTCTGCATGTCAGCCCGGATATTCTTCCAAAAGGTACCATAAAAATAGATTCTGTACTAATAGAAGGTAAGCCCTGGACAAATTTTGATTCCGAAAATCTGAACGTATTCCTTCCAGATTCAGATAAATCTATGAAAGTAAAAGTTCGTATTTCTGCAAAGTAACAAAACACTGTATTACAAAGTCGTTAAGATCATTTTTTTCATCGGGCTGGGTTTGATTTTCGCTGGTGAATTATTGAATCAGCGTGAATTAATACCCGGTCAGATGACATACGGTAATTTTGATATTGAAGGACACGAAGGCTTTGTAAATTATCTTTTCACTGGTCTGCCCGATTTTGCAGGTGTAAAAAGATATTATTTCGATTCAGTTCACTGGCACCCTTTCATAGCGATTGTACTTGTACTATTTCCTTTAACTCTTTTGTGGTCTCTGTTCAGAAACCGCGAATTCTGGGTTTATAATATCCCAAGAGTACTTGTGCAATGGTCAGCATTCGTTATTTCCAGACTTGGAGTAATTAGAGTTTCGCAGATATTTCCAGTGAAAAGATCGTGCATGGGCGTCTTCCCGTTTCTGAATTGTCAGGCATGCGAAATGACAACCGGCGCCTGCCCGGTAGGCTCCTTCCAGAACCTGCTGACAAAAGGTATTATCCCATTTAACATTGTCGGTACAATGACTCTCTTCGGACTTGTTTTCGGCAAAACTATCTGCGGATGGCTGTGTCCATTCGGCTTCGTAAGCGACATGTTTGACAAAGCAAGTCTGAAAAAATTCCGACTCCCAGATTTTTCACTGTTAAGATTTTCGATGCTTTTAATAATTATTTTTGCACCACTTGCATATTTTTTTCTGGGAATTTCTGATCGGAATTTTTTCTGCGGCACCTTATGTGGCTCTGGAAAAATTCTCGGCCTTTTACCATATTACCTGACAACAGCCTCAGAAGCTTTTTTCTCTCCATACTACTGGTTCAACGAACAATCGTATATTCTTAAATCACAGATTCTCTTGACAATCTCTCTTGTGATTGCTATGCTGCTCATTTCGGGTCGTGTTTTCTGTCGAACTCTCTGCCCGCTTGGAGCGTTATGGGGAGCTTTTAATTATGTCAGTCTGGCTAGAATTGTTCACAATCATGAGAAGTGTTCATCATGCGGACTATGTGAAAATGTTTGTCCAATGGGTGTCTCCAGAAATTTTACAGGATTTTCAGACAGAACATCCTGTATCGGATGTGGTCGCTGCATAAGCGTATGTAAGGGTGCACGCACCTTCAGCTGGGGTTTCACTCAAAGAGGAGAGAAAAAGATGAGTTCATTTTCAGGATATGGAAATTTTTATAACCAGCTTCGTAGAGACGTCTATCTGCTCATTCTGTCGCTCGCGGCAAAAACTCCGCTTGGAATGGCACAGTATGCGTACAACAATACAGATTTCTACAAAAAGTTTTATTCTCAGCCTCCGGATGACTTTTCCACACTTCCGGTCGTCACCAAAAAAGACCTGGGAACCATAGATCCTTACGATATTCTATCAACTGAATTGTCTGATTCAGTAAATCTCTACGGCGAAACTACAGGCTCAAGCGGCTTTCCAACGCCGGTTTTCTATACTCCGAGGGAATTCGCTGCAGCCAGAATTTTTTCGTGTATTACCCCATTTGTCGGTGATCTCGAAAATGTTTTATCGGAAAACAGAGCAGTAATTAATGGTCTTACATTTGGCTTTACCATTGCCGGAGCAAGTTTTGGAGATTTCCTGCAAGCCCGCGGCGGAATGGTTGCAAACGTTGGAACAAGATCTTCGATAGCAACTCCAGAAAGAATGGCAAGAGTTCTTACGAGAATCAAGCCCTCTGTACTTACCGGCACACCGATTGATTTCCTGTCATGGGCAAGAATTCTCAAGGAAGACTACGCACAGGAATTCCCGCAGGTGATGAGCCAGTTAAAAGTACTTCTCAGCACAGCAGAGCTCTGCAGCCACTCAAGAAGTCGTGCTATTCAGAAAGAATTTGGAATTGTCCACGTCGATAATTATGCCTGTGTGGAAGGTTTCTTTGCAATAGCCTGCCCGTGCGGCGAGAAGCACATTCTTCCGATTTATCACACCGAACTTTTTGATGAAAACCTCTCTCCGTTGGGCAATTTCGGCGACGGAAGACTGGCATTTACCAATCTGGCAAAAAAGAGTACGCCATTTGTACGATATCTTCTCGACGACTATGTATCAATATATCCATCAAAGTGCAAGTTTAAATTTAATCGTTCTATTGAACCTCACGGACGATGGGAACTGACAGTAAAGCTAAACGGGAAACGTTATGGATTAAGACATTTTGAAGAAGCAATCTTCAGATATGGCCTTTTCGGTGATTACAGGGTCAAGATTTTTGATTCAGATATGGAAGTAGTTCTTGAAGAATACGGTGAACACGAATCAAAAGCAGCCATAGCATCCGGATTGTCTGAAGAATTCAACTTGAAAACAAATGTTGAGTTTGTACCATTCGGCAACATTACGAAATACCGGGAAATCCGGCAATCCAAACCAATTCTTAAAATCGAAGATCACAGGGCTTCTTCGACACAAAAAACGCCTGAATTTGTCTGATTGGCAGTTTATTAATAAATATTGAGGAATACTGAAAATGGATCAATCACCGAGAATATGTCCGAAATGCAGCCAGGCCAACTTCCCCATTGCTGAATTCTGCAGACATTGCGGAGAGCCAATGTTTGAAATGGGTACAGTTTCAAGAAAAACAGTATTACAGAAAACCATTGGCGCACTTGTTGACGGTTTTTTCTGGTTTATTGATGAAATTGTCAGATGGTGGGAAATTGGCAAAATTACTATTGAATTAAAGCGAATCAGAAAAAAACGTTCCAATATAATGAAAAATTTTTCTGATTCCGCGACAGAAATAAAAGAATCGTCGCCCGAAAAAGAAATTCTCTTGAAGATGTCAGAAGACGTTTCAAGACTTTCCAACAGAGAGGAATTTCTGAGAACCAGAAGCTGGCACGCAACTCCGGAGCTGCTCCTTGCAGGAATAATTGTATTTTTTTTCATGGGAATATTCTTCCTGAAACCGGTCTCTGAAGGTATCATCGTAAATATTCCATCGCCTGCCGCGATAAGCGGAGATATTCGCCATTCAGTAGAAATTCCGATTTCCGGAGTTCATAATGTAGTTACTTCCTGCGGTTGGCTTGATGACCGTCTTTTAATAGGCGGAGACGCCGGTGTACACGAACTGAGAATCAGAACAAAACAGATGACTCAGCTTTCGCCGCTTCCGCCAGATTATTTCTGTCGCCAGATATTCCAGGAAGAGTCGGGAAAACTTCTTCTGGTCGGATATGGCGGACTTTTCTCGGCAGACGCTTCTGCCCTCAAGCCCCTGTATGAAAAAGAAGATCTTCCCGTAAAGGAATTTAATTGTGCTGCAAAGGTTAAAGGCGGTCATCTTATCGGAACGCTTGCATCAGGAATAATTTCAGCCAAAGCCGGAAGATTCGCAAAAAATGAATTGCCAATAAAATCTACAGTGCTTGGTTTTGCATTCTTCGACAACGACTGCTGGATGCTTACCGAGAAAGGCATCCTGAGGGGAAATGGAACATCATTTTCTCCTGTTTCACTTCCTTCGCTTGAAGGAAAACGCATGATCTGCATTGCTGCATCTGACAAATCGCTTCTTATCGGAACAGACAATGGTCTGGTTGCGGGCTACAAGGAAGATAAATCCTGGATATGGACAGTAATATCTGCAGAAAAATCCACTCCGAAAAATATATATGACATTCTTATTTCAAATGGTACCATTCTGGTTCTTTCAGATGATTCCCTTTTCAGACTTGAAGGTACAATTCTCAGGAAAATTGCCGATTCACGTGGCGGCAGAACAATGGCGATAGGCCAACAATGCCTTGCTGTTACCAGCCCGGAAAAAGTGGTACTTCATTACTTTACAGAAAGTATCTCATCAGATGGGCAGACCGTATTTAAACCAATAGTCCCGCTGATCGGATCTTTCACCCCGCAAACTTCTGCTCTGCCAGCAATTCAACCAGTTATTCAGCCAGTTATTCAACCAACTGTTCAGCCAATTGTTCAATCTTCCGTTCAGCCTTCGGTTCAGCCTTTGCAAACAATTATTCAGCCTTCTTTCCAGACAGATATCAATAAGAACACACAAAGCCCAGGATCTGTTGTGCCGGAATCTTTGCAGACACCAACGACAACACCCTCAGTTAATCAGTCTGCGCCATCCATTCAAAGCTCATCTTCCCTTCCCCAGGCACTTTCAGGATCATACATTTCATTTTTATCATCTCTTAACGGCAATCTCTGGGCAGGAACCGTAAACAGCGGTTTGTGGTGTCTTACTTCCAACTCATGGATAAACTTCAGCCGCTCCAATAATTCTCTCTCAGACGACCAGATTGTAAGCATTTTTCCGATAAATAATCGTATTTTCTTCTATTCCTGGGCAATTGGAATTTGTACAATTGAAAATAATTCTGTAAAAACAATTCTTTCAGCAAAAAATTCAGAAGGATTTGTAGCAATGTCAGGAGAATCAGAAAGCATTTACTTTCTGTTCAGAGATGGTTCAATAAAACGCCTGAAGCAACCAGACGAAGTCGAAACAATTGACAAGATTTCTCAGGACTTTTCGAAGACAGCCCGTAATCTGTTTTCACTGAATAATAAACTGTTCGTGGTAACCGATCAGGGAATAATTCTCAAAAATATCCGCGGAAGCTGGTCACTGGAAGCTTTTGAAAAACCACAACCAAAGCAGAAAGCCATGTTTTCACTTACTGACAAAAACGGAGTCATTCTTACAGCTCTGAATGACGGCAGAATTTTTTCTTTCCAAAGCAATAAAGTATCATTTGCCGGAAAACTCAATTCAGCACCGAACCACGCATGTTTTTCTTCTATTGCCATGTTTTCTGATGGAACAAATATCTACTCTTTCTCTAACGGACAAATTAAAAACCTTCAGGTCAAATCTCCGATCCCGTTCACTTCCTTTGCATATCTACCTGAACTGAAAAAGATCTACTTCGCAACCTCGCAAGGCTTAAAAGAGGCGGCTTTTTAGAGAGGGGCGCGGTCGAGCACCTTGTGCTCTCAGATTTTTCACTCCACTCTATCAACCACTTTGTGCTCTCTGGTTTTCACTCTCCGCAATCGGCCGCTTTGTGCTCTCAGATTTTTCACTCTACACAAAACCGCTTTGTTTCATGATGTCTGGAAAGCCTTTCATCGTTTCACATGATCTAATATGTATCTGCTCAATAATTCGGGGAAGTGCTTAAACTGGAAATTCCTGGTATGCTGTCGTCTCGACCGAAGGGAGAGATCTCCGAATGGTTAGCAGATTTAAAATAATGAAAATCCCTGCCCTATCTTGCCGATAATTTACAAACGCCACTTGAAACGTATCGAAAAAAATTGTAGAATCGTTCTTAGTTATTGAAAATATAAAGTTATTCTGTTTAATTAGTATGGAGTATAACAGGTTAATCAATGTCAGAAGAATATTTACCGGTTTTTGCCGAAGAAATATTTATCGTGAATCTGTATGGAACCGACGAAGAAATTGTCGAATTCGAAGCATACATACAGAGTCCTGATGTTGAAAGAAATCTGATATCCATGGCGCTGATTATAGAAGAAATCAAGCGCAGAAGCTTTTTAAAAATGACCTGGTGTTGTTGTCCCAGATGCAGTTATTTTAAAACCTGCAAAATCAACTGGTATCGTGGTGAACGCAGATTTGAAAAACGAAACTGCTGCACTTACTGCCAGAATTTCTGGGAATGCCACAAAAAATTCAGCGAAGAGACAACTTCTGCCGAAAAGAAAGACGGTAATACCTGAAAAATCTCTGAATACAGAGAAATTATCGTATTTCAGGCGAAAAGACAAGAAAGACAAGACAAAAAAAGAAAAGACAAGAAGAGTCTCACGCGGAGACGCAGAGACGCGGTGAGAGATGTTGTCTTCGAGGTTTGTGTCTGTCGATTTCGCAGGGGGTTTCTTCAGCGACCTGTCGAAACATCACTTTAACGCAGAGGTCCAAAGAAAAGGTAACGTGCGGAACGCGGTAACTTAATGGTGAGCTGTCATCTCGAACGAATGTGAGAGATCTCATAAATGCAAGATTTCTCCCTCTGGTCCGAAATGACAAAATCGGAATTCTGGAGCTTAAGTTAACGCATCTGGAATGTTTGGGTGGGAACAAAATATGAAATCTATAAAAACTAAAATTCTATTGTGTCTAATGTTTTTCTTGCTTTATTCAAGCAGTTTCATTTGTGCTGATGTGACTTTTCCGGGACCATCAGGATATATTCATGTGCCATCAGCAACAACGATGAAAAACGGCACTCTTGAATTTGGCTTCCATACAAGATTTTTCGATACTGATGGTGGAAGTGCCGACAATTATTTCACAAATATGGGAATTGGTTTTTCACCGATCAGAGATCTGGAAATCGGCGTACAGAAAGCGGTTGACTCAAGACGTAAAAAAGAAGATGCAGACCCTGATCCGACTGTAAATTTTAAGGTTCGGCTTCCACCGATGGGAAAAGATTTCTCAGAAACAGCAATCGGAATGCTTTTCGACACTAATCCAAACAATTATCATACTCTCTATTTCACCATTTCAGGAGTCGGCGTCGGCTGGAACTTTGGTGGAAACCAGGGCTCCGGAGTTGCTAATTACGGAAGTTACGACAAAGCTGCTGAAAAACCAAAAGATGTTTTTATTATGATCGGAACAGAAGTTACTCCAGGAAAGCCAGGCGAACGCGGATACCGCAGCCACTATTACATCGACTACAATGGTGATTTCTTCTCAGCAGCATGGCGTTTCAAAAGCCATCGCGGTTTCTGGGCAGAACTCGGAGTACAGGGGAAAAGTTCATATTCCGAATTTTACGACTACAAACCAGTCTTCGCCGGCATCGGCGGAATCTTCTGATTCTTCCTAAATCATACAATTCCCGAACAAAAGCAAAACAGGAAAAGTCAGAAAAAGATTTTTTTCCGCAGGTTACACAGATTGCACAGATTTTCAAGATTCGAGATTCGAGATTCAAGATTCAAGATTCGAGATTCCGGTACTGTAAGGTAAACCCAAATTTATCGATCATACAATATTCCGTCAGGATTGATTCGTAATCTGGAATTTGTTGTTATATCTGTTCAAAATATCCTAACCACACCAGTAAGATCTTTATCAAGATAAGCGTGGCACAAACTCCAGTGTTTCCAGAGAAGTGTTCTATCAAGGCAGAGGCAATTTCGATTGATATTACTGCTTCGAGAGTAATTGCCAGAGCTGGAAGTACACCAGACAGCACCTTTATTCGTAACGCAGGGCGGTTACCGGGTCGAGTTCTGAAGCCTTGACGGCTGGAAAAGCGCCAAATATTATACCGACAGTCACAGAAACAACAAACGCTATAAATACTGATGAAAGCGGAATGACGGTTGTCCAGCCGGTATAATATGAAATCGCAAGTGACAGAATAATTCCCACAAGAATTCCGGATAAACCGCCAGCAAGACTTATCAAAGTAGATTCCGTAAGAAACTGTGCAATGATGTCTCGCTTGGATGCACCCATTGCACGGCGGACTCCGATTTCACGGGTTCGTTCGTTTACAGATGCAAGCATAATGTTCATGATGCCAATTCCTCCGACAAGCAATGATATTCCTGCAATCAAGGCCATGACAAGATTAAATAGCTGCTGAGTTTTCTGACTCTGTCTGAGAATTTCAAGCGGCACCAGTGTCTCGAAGTCATCTATTTCTCTATGCCGCCGTTTGATTATCTTAACAATTGCATCTCTTGCTGCAATTATATCAATATTCTCGTGAACGGTTATCCATAGCGCTGATACTTCATGATAAAGTTTTTTGTCTTCAGGATTTTCCACAGGAAGTCGATCAATGGCTGTTGTTATCGGAATATAAACATCCATGTCATGATCACGGCTCTTTATTGCAAGTTTACCGGAACTGGTACCCTGCTTTTTCATAACTCCAACGACTGTAAATCTGAGTCTGTCGATTTGGATAATTTCACCAAGCGACTCGTTATCTCCAAATATTTCTTTTGCAACACCTTCACCCAAAACGGCAACCAACGATTTATTACTTATATCTTCCGAGAAGAGAAATCGCCCTTTCTGCAATTCAAAGCGTGAAGCCAGCAAAAAAGAATCTCCAACACCAGTGACTTTTGCCATGGGCTTTTTGCGCAAAACATACACTTTTGCATCCGTAACCTTTTCCGGAACAGCGAACCTTATAAACGGACAGTTATTTCCCAAAAACTCAGCATCAGAAAGGGAAAGACCACGGGCAAAGAGGCGAATCGCCTCCTTAAGCGGCTCACCCTCTATTGTTCTTGAATTCAATCTAATACTATCAGTTCCAAAACGTCTCAATTCCTCAATGGCTTCCTTCTCAGCGCCTGCCCCGATGGAAACCATCGAAATCACCGCAGCAACACCAAAAACAATTCCCAGCATAGTAAGAAAAGTTCTGAAAAGATGGTCAGTCAATCCTTGTACACCAGCAATCAACAATTCAATAATATTCATTACTGCATAGCCTTAAACTTTTTTCTGAACAGCGAGGAATCAAATTCTGCCGGTGGAGGTGCGAATAACCTTGAGACAACTTCTGAATCATCAATAATCACGCCGTCAAGCATTCTGATAACTCTTTTCGCATGCTTCGCCATGACTTCATCATGTGTAACCATTACCAGGGTTATTCCGGCGTCATTCAGATTCTGGAAAATACCCATTATATCCAATCCTGTTTTTGAATCAAGATTTCCGGTCGGTTCATCTGCAAGAATAAGCTTCGGAGAATTTGCCAGAGCTCTGGCAATGGCCACACGCTGACACTGTCCTCCAGACAGTTCCGTAGGATATCTTGTCGCAGCGCCAGGCAAACCGACAGCTCTCAATAATGACTCGGCACGCGAAAAACGTGTCTCAACAGGAACCCGCGAATAAAGCATCGGAAGTGCAATATTGCGTGCCAGGTTAAGACGTGGCAGCAAATGAAAAGATTGAAACACAAACCCGAGCCTGGAATTTCTGAATGTTGATCTCTGCGTATCACCCATTTCGTCAAGTCTGCTGCCATCAATGGTTAGAGAACCACCCGTCGGATGATCCATTGTTCCGAGCACGTAAAGAAGAGTTGATTTGCCTGAGCCCGAAGGTCCCATGATAGCAACAAATTCGCCTGTTTTTACTTTCATTGTCACATTGTCAACAGCTCTTACTTCTCCCTGAGGCAGTTTAAAATACCTCTGCAAAGACTCTGCATCAATCATCTGCTTATCTCCCTGACAGGCAAGCCAAGCCTCTTTGATTCTGAATCAGCAAGCACAAAACCATCAATGCCATCAGAAAATAAAATATTAACCGGTTCATATTTTCCATTTGAAAACATTATTTGAGGCCCATTCTGATGAGGCATCACAGAATCATATTTTACGATATCTGCTACCGGAATATTATATAGTTCTATAACAACTTCACATGTAGCACCAGGTCTAAATGCCGTGTCTATTTCTTTTACACCTTTATTTGGATTAATCAATGAAACATAAACTTCAACCACGGAATCCTGCCTTTCACTATTATTGAGAGTTGCAATAAGACCTATTTTTTCAATCCATCCTCGAAATGTTTTACCTGGTGCCGATTGAAGAGAAATCTTCACTTCTTTACCAACCTCCACAAATTTGGCGTCCATTTCAGACATTTTCAGCTTAATCTGAAGACTCAAAGGGTCTGCAACATGCATGAAAGGTATCCATGGATGGAGCTGATCTCCGATTTTGTTCTTGGTAAGCTGCCCAGTTTGCTGAAAAACCTCGGGCAATAAAACAATTCCATCTCTTGGCGAGAGAATATTTGCCTTTCTAATTTTTTCTTCACTGGCAATTTCCTGAAGTTGCAATTTCTCAATTTCTGACTCAAGAATAAGTTTATCGAATGCCAACGTCTTTTTTGTCTGTTCACACTCTTCCATAGAAATAAGCCAATCAATCTGAAGCAACTTTTTTGAAATTTCTGACAACAGAATTTGCCGTTTTGTCGCTCCAGACTCTTCAGTTTCAAGCTTATACCTGTTAATTTCTGATTCCCTTTTTTGTCTGGATACTTCAAGTTTTGCTGCCAAAACATCAATCTCAGATTTAAGACCTTTCTGGTGTAAATCCGATTCCAGTTTTGCGGTTTCTGTAAGCATCTGAAGCTTACTGTCAATCAGTTCCTGACTTTTGCGAAGGGTTATAATCTTATCTTCATCACGTCGTTCAAGAAGAATCCTGTGTTCAATTTCCGCTACTTCCATTGCACCTTTGGTAATTTCAAGTTTTCTGGAAGCTCTTGCAATTTCAATTTCACATTTTTGTTTATGCAACTCAAGCTGCTCTTTTTTACTTTTTATTTTTTCTGTTGTTTCGTCAAGATTTCTCTGAATTTCATAAGTCTCAATGCGAGCAATGGATTCATTTTTTACCACATTCCTGCCATCTTCAATTATCCATTCAAGCTTGCCCTCATAGGGAGAATTTATCAGACTTCTTCTTGCAGAATAGACTTCACCCGAAATTGTAAGAATTCTCTTCATTGGCCGACGCACGATGTCTGATAATTTCATTCGATTTGGAAAAACCAATTCACGCAAATCTTCAGATTTCGCATCAGTCATCATAAAAACGGTACCACTGAAACCTGGCATCAATCCTTCAGGGAGGAGTGACTTGTCAAGAGCACCTTTTACAACTACTTCCCGTTCACCATACAAATCTGAAGGCAATACTTCCGCTGCAAGCGGCTTAGATTCAGATGTGATACCGGTAAAAATAAATTCCGGTGACGCGTCTGGACGAAACAGAATTTTTTTCCCCTGTACAATCTGTTCTGATTGACTTTGATCAACCTGAAATGTAACACAATATCCGTCTGTATCAAGAATTGAAATAAAAGGAAAACCCGGAAATATCTGGTCACCGGGTGCAAGCTTTTCCCAGGTCGATCCATTGAAACTGTTTTTCCTTTCAATGATCCCAGACGCATTTGCTCTGACAGTAAGAGATGCAATTTCTGCTTCAAGCTTACCAACAACCATCTGATCCCTTGATATCCCATCTTTTAATAGTGCTATTGATGCTTTTGGTGAAAAAAGGCTTATTCCAAGCATTACTCTTGCATAATTAAGAGCTTCTGAAGCATTTTCCAAATTCTGAACTGCCGCATAGTATTCCGATTCATCATAAGATTTCTTAAGCCATGGAAACAACTTTGAAGTAAAAGAAGCCTCTAACGCAGACACCTTTTTTTCACATTCTGCGTCAAGCAACTTAACTTTTGAACTGAACCCCTGCGATTGCAGTTTTTTAAGAGCATCTGTTCTTTGTCCATACACCCGTGCTTCAAGTTCGAAAACATCACATGCCATTTCATTTTCAAACATTCTTTGCCATTGCCGGGTTTCGAAAGCTCGTGAAACTTCTTCCCTGGCTTTTTCAAATTCAAGTTCTGCTTTTTTTAATCCGAGTTCTGCGATTTTTCGCTCACAGGGTTCTAAGTCAAAAGCTTTCCTGTATTTGATTTCAGACAAGTTGAGATCATTTTGTGCAAGTTTCAGCGTTGCTCTGCGGTTTCCTTCAGACATTGTACATATAACATCACCTGTGTTCACATGCGTTCCATCTTCAGAAATGGTAAGAACCTGCGAGAGTAGCGGTGCTGGTATATCAACTGATTTTCTGGCTGTCAACAAACCCTGATGTACAGTAAACATGGGTTTATTAAATCTGGAACTGCTGCTTTCTAATCCATCTGCCATCAGAAAGGTATCGCTCAAGGCAACAAGAAACAGAAAGAATACTATTGCAACACGCGCTATATAATTCCTGTTCAATATCGTAATTCTCCCTCAGACACCGGCGGATTCAGCCATCGTACAAAATCACTGTCAAATGATTCCGTATCAATAGACAACGAGGCAACGCTTCCACCTGAAACAAATTTTACCATTGATTTTTCATCAACAGTTTCAATCAGATCACGGGGTATAAATACGCCGGTTGCTGAAGCAACTTCAATTTCAATAGAAGCTTTCATGCCAATAAGCAATGGAATTTGGGAATTTTCTATTTTAAGTTGTACAGGAAATTTCTTTAAATCGGATTTACTATTTGAAAAAGTCATTTTGGGAGACTTTCCGACGAAGGATACTGTTGCTCTGGAGGTTTCAGTTTGCCTGGTGTCAAAAACAACTCTTGCAGTTTTTCCAACTTTTATCAAAGAGGATACGCTTTCATCAACTGCACAATCGAGAATAAAGCTGTCTGTAGCAACCACTTTCAGAAATACAAAACCTCCCCAGACTTCCTGTCCAGGCGAAATTTTCTTATTTCCCCAAAGCTTTGGATAAACAACAATTCCGGCAGCCGGTGCAAAACACTCCCGTTCATTAAGCAGTACGCTTTTTTTATTATACCTGAAATTCTGTTCATCAAAAGAGTATTGAAAGCCTTTCTGCGTAATATAATTTGAAACTGATGCCGATTCGAGCTGATTTGCGGCCATCCATACTTCACCGGATGCTACCTGAATTTTATAATCTGATTTAATAATTTCTTCCGGAAATGGCGGTGAATTGACAGATTCAAGCTTTCGCTTTGCAAACTCAACTCCGGCTATTTTTGCCTTTTTCTCAATTTCCTGCTTTCGAAGCGAAAATGGACTGTCAAAACCTTTTTCCAGGACCTTTCTATGCAATTCAAAATTCAGACTGGCAGCTTCAGACTCAATTTCGGCAATTTTAAGATCAGTTTCAGCACGCCATTTTTCATCGCTCTTTTTTCCGGCAAACAGCCATGATTTCTGTTGTTGTTTCTCTTTAAGTTCGCGTTGTTTTTTATTAAGCTGCAGTTGTTTTTCCTGGATGATCCCGGGACTTTTCACATTATGAATATCCAGATCGTATTTAGTCGATTTCAACTGCCACAAGAACGATTCCAGAGCTTTTTCATTTTCATCCATGCTGATTTTAACAACAAGCTGCCCGGAAGCAACCAGTTGTCCTTCATCAATAAGCCAGGCGATTCTACCCCAATTCTCAGGTTTAATAGAAATTTCTTTTGCATTACCGGAATCGACATACCCTCTGAACTTCACAACACTGCGCTTTTCGGTTGTCTTAAAGTGGTAACAGATATTATTCTGCAGCGAAGCAGCAACATTTTCATTGCAACCAGCCGAATATAAAGTAGTAATCAGCAGGAATAGGAGAAAAAAAAATTTCTGATTATTAATCATTTTTTACTGAATCGAAACGGTTACAAAGCTCGCCAGTCTCATAGAGATACCTCAGCCATGACATTACAAGAGCAGCTTCAGCTCTGATAACAGAAAGACAAGCTTCTTCGTAATCAGACTGATAGCGTGCCATATCAAGCAGCGATATACTCCCAAGCTGAAAATTGATTTTCTGTCCTTCGAGGACATCACCAGAAAGAGAAGCAGCATCCCTTAATGCACAAAGGTTCTGTTTGTTAAATTCAAGTCTTTCAATAGCGTTTTTCAATCCACCACGGGACTTTTCTTCAGTCTGAATATATCGCTTTTTAAGAGCCTCAAGGCGTTCACGCTCAATTCTGCGATTGAGCTTTTCAGATCTATGGCCCACAACTGTGTTCCAAGAGAGCATTACATCCCAGTTCTTGTCAGGTTTCGAAGATGCAAGACCTGGATCACCTGAACGCCCCTGTCGCCCGGTTCTGGCTGTTGCAACAATATTCGGTTTCGATTTTTCAGAAGCAAGTGACAAATTTTGCTGCTGAAGCTTCAGTTGAGAATGTATTATTCTCAAGTCTGGTCTTGTTTGCATAGCAACGGACCAGGTTTTCTCAAAATCGAATTCACCAGGTATTATCTTAATCAGATCGTGAAGATCAAAGTTTGCCATTGATTTATCCCATTCGGATGATGACAGAATTATTCCCAGATTGCGGTCGGCTTCCTTTAATGAAAGATTGCTTTCATGCAAAGCAGTTTCTGCCAACGATAGTCTCATTTTTGCCTGCTTCAGATCAAGCTCACTGCCAAGGCCATTGTCCAACTTGACTATGGCTTCATCAACTATTGTTTTGTAAAAATCGAGATTCTTTTTTTTGAATGCCGCATTCTGGCTGATAAGTATACGATCAAATAGAGCACTGAACCCTTGGTACAGAGTATCGAGTTTCACTGATGCGTTTTTTGCTTCTTCGACTGAATAGTAGGTTCTAGCCATACCATTTTCCAGTGCCATTATCCGAGAATCACGTCTTAACAAACCACTCTCAATTGAAAAATACAATGATTCAAAATACAGTTTTGTACTACCGGTAAATTGAGTGTCAGATTTTTCCATACTGATGCGTGTAGTTCCAATTGGAGTCTGTTGTTTCAAGCCAAAAGTATTTCCTCGTCTGTCACTTTTATAGTCTTCTTCAAGTCCGGAAACTGGATTAAAATCTCTGTTAGTGCTATTCGAAGAGAATTCGGAAAATTCAAGTTCTGGATTAAACTGAAGCAATTTTTTCCTGGATTCCAGATAGGCGGCTTTCATATCTCTGTCGGCAGCTTTTATATTGAGTGAATTGCTCACAAGGTGATTCGCAAAAAGTGAAAGGCAAGAAAAACCATCTTTTTTTTCGATATCAGCGCATGGTTTTAGCATTTCTGACGAAGATGCAACAGTGAATAAAGAATCACTTGCGACAAAAGCATGCGTCTCTGAAGCAGAAAAGTTCAGCACCCATAAAAATATATGCATTAACAGAAAATGTCTATTTGTACTACTAAAAAAACATCTCATAATTTTACTCTTTCAAGATACTAAATCTTTTATTTTTTCGAGGGTGTTTCCTGAGAAGTTTTCTATCAAGGCAGAGGCGATTTCGATTGAGATTACTGATTCGAGAGTAATTGCCAGAGCTGGAAGTGCCATCACATCTGTTCTTTCGGGTTTCACTGCGACAGTTTTCATCGTTTTGATATCAACTGTACTTAATCCGCATGTTGAAGGAAGCGGTTTCATAAAGGCTCTAATCACCAGCGGCATTCCATTTGTCATTCCGCCCTCAATACCGCCGGCCATGTTGCTTTTACGGCTAATTTCGCCATCTTCACAGTAGAATGAATCGTGTGCAGAAGCTCCTTCGAGTTGGCTCTGCAATATTCCTTCGCCAAACTCGACTGCCTTAACTCCTGGAATTGAAAGAACTATCGCAGCCAGACGGGAATCAATACGAAGGTCGCTTTGCGTGTGTGAGCCAATTCCCGGCGGAAGATTTCCGAAACAGACTTCCACCATTCCGCCAAGTGTCTGACCTTTTTCTGCTGCCGAATCAACAAGGTTCTTCCAGCTCGGAACAACGGATAAATCTGGTGTCAGAAAAGCTGAGGCATCTTCTTGCTCAAGTGCCGCAGAAACTTCTGAAATTGAATAATTTTCAGAAATATTTGATGAAATTGATCCAATTTTTCTGACAAAAGCCGCAGAGCGCACACCCAACTCGAACAGCAGCTTTCTCGCAGGAACAGAAAGAGCGTTACGCATCGCAGTTTCGCGTGCTGACGCTCTTTCTCTTATATCACGAAAATCGTCTGTATTAAATTTTTTGCCGCCGGCATAATCAGCATGTCCGGGAAGCGGCGTTGTAAGAGGCTTATAATCGGGTGACAACTCCCATTTATTCATGGAATCAATATGGTTTTGATAATCAAGGTTTTTGATCAGCAATCCAATGGGTGAACCGAGAGTCTTTCCGAATCTTACTCCCGATAATATCTCAACAGAATCATTCTCAATATTTTTTCTGGGTGATCTTCTGTAGCCATCCCAGCGCTTTTTCATCAGATCGGAGAAATCTTTCTGGCACAACGGAACCCCTTTTGGGATTCCGTCAAGAATTCCGACCAGTGCCTGGCCATGTGACTCTCCGGCTGTTAAAAAACGGAGCATTTTTCTCAATTAATCGCTGATGGACCGCTCACAAGAATGATTATTCCGGTTGCCAGGCTGAGAAGGCAAAAGAATCCGAGAACAAAGGCAATATTAGTATGAAAATTCAGGAAGCGCTCCTGAATTTTCGGCTTTCTGACGTTTTTGATGTTAAAACCAAGGATTATTATTGCAATAATTGCAGCAAGTCCGAGCAAACCAAAAAACGGATGTCCGTAGGTCTGTTGAAATGGAACAGTAACACCCATAAATTGTGTGGCGACAATCGCTCCGCCCAGCATTCCACCAAAACCGAGAAATAAAATCGGATAAATCATACCTCTGTGTGCGGCGATTGCTTTCTTACGGCTTTCGGCAAAATCAGGTGAATGTACTTTTAATTCTTTAATGCTCTGTCCAAGGCGAACCTGCCTGAAAATAAGGAAAAAAAACACAGCCATTAAAACAGGATGAACGATACTCATACGACCATCTCCGAAACAAAATGAATTTTCCATAGAATAACACGAGATTCTATCATTTCTCAAGTATTAACTTCAGCTGAAATTGAGATTTGCAAAAATACAAAAAGTAACGGAAGCATATTAACTAAAAAGAATAACCAAACATTCTTCTAAGTTAAAATCCATGATAATCCGTGTTTTCCGTGGATAAAACTCGACTTTAATGAATGAGTTTCTCACTACAACTTGAATTTTGAAAGGTCGAAGTCGTCGAGGTTCAGTCCATCATCTTTTTTGGATGTCTTGGAAGATTGGCCATCAGCCTTTCCGGCAGGTTCGTCGCCAAATTTTAACAATTCTTCAAGGTTGAGAAGATCGTCTTTTTTTGCCGGCTTTGCTGCAGGTTTAGCTGCCTTATTCGCCGCTGGCGGCTTTGGAGGAGAAGAATTTGAGGGAATCTGGAACAAATCAAGCATTCCCAGATCAAGCGTTGCCAGTTCATCTACCGATTCTTTGGACTGCTGAGGTTTCGGTGCCTGTTTCGGCGCCGGCTGGGCAGCAGTTTGAGTTTTCTCCGAAGCATTTGGTGAAGAAAACAATGGAGCAAAGAGATCAGGCTGTTTATCGCTCCCAGGCGCTGCCTTCTGGGGAGGCGCCTTCTGAGGTTGTGGCTTCTGAGTCACGCCCTGTTTCAATGGAGGCAATGGAACATCGTCATCGTCCTGCGGTGGTTCAACTTGTTTTACTGGAGCTGATTTAAGTGATACTTTCGCTGAAGCTGATGCCTGGAGCGGCGTTTTTACCGGCTGAACACCAGGTTTTAATGGTGGAAGATCCGGTTCTTCATCAAAAGCAGGTTTTGGTGGAGCAACAGGCTGAGATAAATCTGGTTTAAGTGGTGGAAATAGAGAGTCATCAAACTCTACTGGAGCCAGCCTTGAAGGCTGTTTCTTTTCAACAGGCTTTTTTGGAGGCAACAGAGCTTCAATGTCTTCAATATCATTTTCGGGTTCAATTTGTACTGGCTTATCTGATATTTCAGGCTTTTCATCAGTTAAAGGCTTTGCTGCCTGACGTTGAACGGTTTTAGCAGCAGGTTCAGAAACTGAAAGAACCGAAAGATCTGAAAGGTCAAGAGGTTCACCAATTCTTGATGGCTTCTGAGGTACAGAAGGCTCTTCCAGATCTGAAAAATCTAAAAGATCAGGTGATTGGCGTAATCCAGGCGCTTTTTTGATTTCAGGCTTTTCAAAAGTTTCTGACACTTCCGGCACTTCTGAAACTTCCGGCCCTTCCGGCACTTCAGACTTTTCAGGTTTTTCAGTCAAGTCAGAAAAATTTGGAACTTCTTTTTTAACGGGCAGTTCAAATTGACTTAATTCATCAGAAGAAGCAATTCTTTCATTCAAATTTTCCGAATCAGTAGTTTCATTTAATGGAGAAGGTTTTGAAACCTTTGTCAAAACTTGAGGTTTCTCTGGCAAAGGAACACCAAACTTCCGCGGTGCCTCTGGCAAAGGTTTAACCGGCTGAAGGGGCTTTTCAGGAAATTTAGCCTGTGGTACAACAGGTTTAGCAGGTTCAGTCGCAGGCTTTGTCACAGGCGGTTGAACCGGTCTGATTGGCACAGGTGGTACAAAAACTTTCGGCGGCTGAATCGGAATCTTGCCGGTTAGAACTGGAATCGCTCTGGCAGGCTCTGTCTTCGAAGCACCTGAAATAATGGGACCTCTGGTAACAGGAACCACCTTCAGTGCTGGTTTTACGGAAGAATAAGCAGGCGCAGGCTCACCTTTGACAAGAGGCTTTCCGCAACATGGGCAGAACTTGAAAGTAACATTGCATGTTGGACAGTGCATTCCATCTATCGGAAGATTATCTGTCTCGCCGTAAGGGCTGATAGTAGCTTTTGGTTCCCATTTTCCAGCTACACCCAATTCCCAGTTATCGAAGGTCATGGTAACTGACGCAACACCATTAATCATCTTTAATCGGTTTTCGAGCAGCTTTATCTCAATGGCAATCTCATCAGAAGTCTTTTTAAAACCAATAAAGCTCAATTCCCCTGATAAGGCTATGACACCATGTTCCACACGACATTTTAATCTGGAAAGATCAACTCTTCGCCCTGAAAGTTCGCGGCGAACTCCTGCTCCAATTTCCAGATCGGAAGAACCAACCAATGTTTCCCTCCCAATACATCGAAGCGCTACTCGCCAGCTCCGAATTTCAAAAACCACAATGACAGAAAAAGATTCAAAAAAGAAAGCATAAAATTCCTGAAAAAAGCATAGCCAAGATACTTCGAAAAATAAGCCAACAACATATTTTCTATCCTTATATCGACAGGAATAAATTATTGTATTAGTGGAATATAGACAATTTATCAGAACTCAAAAAATATATCAAGCCTTACAATTTTTCAGGGAAACAACCTCAAACATTCGAACAGCCTGATGCTTTCCCTTAACCGCTGTCAGAGACATTTCTTCGACTTCGACTTTTTCCTGCACAAGTTTCCAGGTATTTTCGGAAATCACAATCTGAGTGTGTTTTCCTGACTTGGATGCAGTCTCGAGTCTTGCAGCAAGGTTCACTTCGTCACCGATGACGGTAAGATCTTTTCGCCGCTCACTTCCAACATCGCCCTGCATAACCTTTCCGGTGCTTATGCCAATTCCGACATTTATCGGGAAAAGTCCAGCCTCAGCTCGTTTTTCATTCAGATTTTTCAGGAATTCCTTCATTGCAAATGCAGCACAAACAGCGCTTAAGGCCTGCTCATCATCGCTTGTCCTGAATACTGCCATGACAGCATCTCCGATAAACTTATCAACTTCGCCCCCGTATCGCGATAGTTCTCTTTCTACTCCGCCCAGAAACTCGTTCAGCATGGCAAAGATTTCTCTCGGAGAATATGACTCACAAAGCGTTGTAAAACCACGAATATCCGAAAACAGAATTGTCGCTTCTACAACTTCACCTTCTTTCTGCCCTGTTGCATCAGAATCTTTCACTGCGGCGAGAACAGCTTCAGAAACGTATGGAAGCATACGTTTCTTTTCACGCAATCCTTCCACCATGTTATTGAATGTCTGACTAATCTGACCAATTTCATCTCCGCTCTCAACTTCCAGCTGCACGTCCAGGTCGCCGCTGGAAACTAAACCAAGAGCATCATCCATACGCTTGATTGGAACAAGAAGTTTATTGGCCAGAAGAACACCCAGCAGCAATGCTATTGCCAAAGCAACAACTGCGATAACGAACATTTGTTTACGCCTTTCTTCAACCTTTCCTAAAGCTCGTGAAAGAGAGCTGAAAAAAACTGATCTGTATGAAGAACCTATTCTTGAAGGCGAAAAAACAATAAAGCGTTCACTGTCAATAGTGACTTCCAACAACACTTCGCTATCTTCAACAAGAAGTCTTTTTAATTCTTCACGTTTAAAAAGCGGAGAATCAGGAGGAAAATGACAGTGCGTTCCCGGACTTTTCGAAAAGAAAGCCTGCTCAACATTCTCGGCAGGATTTTTCGAAGCAAATCTTTGAATATTTGACTCTTTTAAACAGAAAAAGTATCTCAGATTAATATCTTTGGCAAGAAGAATGCAGGCATGAGGCACTCCTTCAAGCCATACCAGGCATTTCATGAGCAGAACATCTGTTCTTGCAAGACGAAAAGAATTCCATCTACCCGGACGCGATAGAACGTCTCCTTCTCCAAGTTCAGTAACCTGGGCTTCTTTTCCCACTTCATCAAGCATTATATTACCAATTGTCTGTTTTCTTTCCAACTCCTGAGCTTCAAAAACCGACATTTCAATTTGAAGCACTGATTTCATCATAGCCAGCAGCGGACGTTCCACCCGGCGAGCGCCCGTTAAAGCCAATTTTCCCTTTGGGTCGGACAGAAAATAATTCTGAAACCAATTCTCCTGAATAAGTTTATTGAGTTTTTCAGCAACCTCAGGAAGTGATTTCGATGAACTGGCGATATGATTCACTTTTCTGGCAGTTTTTGAAGCATGTACTGGAGGAAAATCCTTCAGAATTTTTTCATGAATTCTTGAGCAATTCCGTAAGCATGTCCCTATTTCTTCACGCAGCCTTTCTTCCTGATAATTCCCAATAACAATCATTCCCTGAAAAAGCCCAAACATCGGAAGCCCAATCCCAAGAAGAAAATAGCCTGTAATACGCCATTGCAGGGATACATTTCTCCCGACACCTCTCTTAAAAATCAGTGTCAGAAAAAATCCTGAAGCAAGAAGCAAGAGAGTGAAAAGATTCAAAACTTCAAAAGAATACTGCGAACTTTGAATTTTATTCCCGATATTTTTAAACACAAATACGCGTTCGTTCTTCTCGGGTGAGGTATAAACAGAAACTCCAAGCCAGTCATCAACAATTACATAAGAAGTATTACATTTTTCAAGAGCGTTTTTCAGTTTTTTTCCAAAATCTTTTTTTCTCGAAAGAGGTTTTTGAAACATCTGCTTCTCGGGCTGATTATAAGTCCACAAACCAATTGGATATTCAGGATTGATCATTCCCTTAGGCAAATATCCCTGCTGTGCCATTCTACTCCAGAAATTATCAGGAAGCATATCGACAAAAAGGATGAGGTAAAAACCATTCACAGCGGACTTTGAGGAATCATGACGATAATTTGCATGTTGCCAGAATAAAAGACAATTTTTGCCCAGAAAATCCCCTGAAACAATCCTTCCCTGAGAATCAGCAACATCCTCAACATTAATTTTTCCGCCGAGAAGCGGCTGTAGCCATTTTTCCTGGAGAAATCGTCCTTCGGAGGTGTCACCTTTATTCTCCTGTCCAAACCGAATTTCTCGAAGATAAGTCTGCCAGCGCCTCTTGCCTGGGATTAACAAATGCGGTGGAAGATCAATCAAGTTGTCCTGGTTATCCCATGCAATCCACCTTGCAGCTCCCGGAATCTGCTTATCAAAGTTCTTAACCCAGTTAATGAATACTTCCGGATTTTTCGCGCATAACCTATTAACAACACAACTCAGAACACTTTCAGGTTTGAAAGCTTCACGAATTGATGTTCCCTTTGCTTCAAGAAGTGCAGATTCTCCATTCAGGCTCAGTTCCAGATCACCGGAAAGCCAGCCATATATCTGGCCATAAATGACAAACACGGGCATTATTACCAGAGCAAAGTATAGAAATCCCCAGGTTATCCAGGAATTCTGATTCTGAGCAAATGAGCGAAATTGTTTCTGCATTAGTCTAATATTTCAAAAAAATCTGTTACTTTCTTTGAAATCGGAATATCTGTACTCCGAAAAATTCTTCTGCACCTGTAATTTTATAATACTCCTGCATTTTTTTTATCAGAAGATTAACATCTCCAAATGAATGATACGTTGTAATAACCCAGACTGCATTATTTTTCAGAATACCAGGAAATAACTCTGAAAGAGATTCTTCTGATATTGCCAGTGTACGCTCAGGGAAACCGATTATTTTCTGTTCTTTCGCCGGGAAATAGTACTTAAATGAATCTTTGCATGCATGACTGCAAACAACAATCAGATCGTTCGGATTCGTTTTTGCAGAAACACTTTTTGAAACTGACTTCCAGTCATCTTTCGTCGGATTAGTATAATACTCATAAAGCGCCGGTGCGCTTGCAATCAAAATCAGCGCAGCGAATAACGTGGTACTTTTACTGAAAGAAAAGTTACTTATTCCTTTTGCTGCAACGAGATAAAAGGCAATTGAGGCAAAAATTACTGATCTGGGCAGGAATACTGATGTACCTGCAAAGAGAGAAACAAAGTAAGGAAGGAAGAAAGCAACACAAAAAAGTATAGTACAAAATTTAACACTTTCTGAAATCACTTTTTCATTTTTTTCCGACGTAAAAAAAGCAGATAGCGCAACAGAGTACAACAAGGCAATCGTAAGAAGTCCTCCGGTCATATCATAATCACGGGAAGCATGGCATGAAGAAAGAGCTCCGTTGAATTCAAAGAAACACCAGAAAACATCTGAAATTGAAGGGATCTGATCGGACATACTCAGCCAGGAATCAATTGTAATATGTTTTGAAGTCTTTATCAGGAAAAATATCACAGGAAAAAATGCCAGTAATATTATTGCCTGTACTATATAAAAATCACGTTTTGTAAAAGTCTGAATTGATTCAGCCTGATGATCAATCTGAGGATCACTGAAGGAAACAGCTGAAGATTTTTTTTTCTGCATGACAAACCAGATAATATATTGTCCGGTAAGTACAAATACTGACATTGTATGCGAATAAAGCATAGCCAGAGTTGAAATGATGTATGCAGCCCTGCTGGAAGATTCGTCTTTTTTTCGAAAAAAATACAATGTCGAAAGAATTGCGAGACATGAAAAAAATTCATAGTTTCTTGCTTCCTGAGAATATTTAATATGGAAAGGCGACAAAGTAAGAATCAGTGCAGCAAAAAGCCCGGTTTTCACGTCAAAAAGTTTCCTTCCAAGAAGGAAAATCAGAAATACTGATAATACGCCTGAAATCAGCGAGGGAAAGCGTAACGAAAATTCCGAAAAACCAAAAAGTTTAGTCCAGAGTGCAGTAACTAGAAAATACAACGGCGGATGCCATTCACCGTATTCTTTCGATGCTGTTAATATATTTGCAAGAGAAATCTGAGAAGTCAGCATTGTACGTATTTCATCTTCCCACATCGCAAGATCAGAAATTCCGTAATACCTAAATAGAAAAGCAATAAATATAATGAAATATAAGATTCGTTTACTGCTTGATTCGTCCTGCATGACATTTCACCCTGAATATTACATCAATTATTTTACCCAAGATTTCTATGGCAAACTTGCTCCTGCAATGATATCATAAAAATTCTGGAAGATGTACATTTTTTCATAAATCCACTGCTCAATGGAGGTTTAAATGGAAGTAATAATCAAAGATTGTGCTGAAAATGCAAGTAACCTTGCGGCAAAAATCATATCCGGATTTATTAAAAAGAAACCTGATACAGTTCTTGGCCTGGCAACCGGCTCGACGCCATTGCTTGTATATAAGGAACTTATCAGACTTCACAAAAATGAAGGCTTAAGTTTCAGAAATGTCACCACATTCAATCTTGATGAATATGCAGGACTTTCCCCGGAAAACCCTTCTTCCTTCAGCAGTTACATGAAAGATAACTTTTTCCGGCATATCGATATTCCTTCGCTATCTACGCATATACCTGATGGATACACCAAAGATCTTCAATCATCCTGTGAAGAATATGAAAAAAAGATAGCCGCAAGCGGAGGCATTGATCTTCAGCTTCTGGGAATCGGCGAGGACGGTCATCTGGCCTTTAATGAACCATCATCATCACTCGCTTCAAGAACAAGAATCAAAACTCTTTCGGAAGTTACCATAAAAGCAAATGCATCTGCCTTCGGAGGCGCTGATAAAGTACCAAGACATGTAATAACAATGGGAACGGGAAATATTCTTGAGTCGAAATACTGCCTTCTGCTTGCTTTCGGTGCAAAAAAGGCTTCTGCGGTGAAGAACATGGTCGAAGGCGCAGTGTCTGCATCATGCCCGGCAAGCGCCCTGCAGCTTCACAGACATGCAGTTATTATTCTAGACAAACCAGCCGCAGAACTGCTTCAAAACAAGGATTATTACAATTACGTCTATCAAAACAAACCCGACTGGCAGAGATACGAATAATTCGACACTCAACACGCGCTCATTGTCATCCAGACTGAAAGGGGAGATCTCCGCAGTTCCAGCAGATTTCTCCCTTCGGTCGAAATAACAGCAAGACACCAGGCACTTGCCCCGAATTATTGAAAAGTCAAATTGTTTCGGCTAATTTGCTACAGTGTCAATAATTCTTTCAATTGCCCAGCGTGAATTCACGGGCTGAATAAATACCTTTGATATATTCTTTGTTTTTTGAAAGAAAAGTTGCAAGCAGAGGAGTTACACAAACTCCTCTGGTTTTTGATCTTACGAGTTGCCCACTTTCATCTGGTGCGCTGAATCCGGCAAAATCGTGAATTATGTAGTAATCGTTATCATATTTGCACAAATAAAGCATGGCATGACCATCCATGTAGATTGGGGTAGCAGGAGGAAGGCCGTCAAAGAGTTTCTTTCTTTCATCAATACCCATTCCATCAGGCAGATCGTGAGTAATTCCAACAGCAAGCTTGCCCTGTTCATTAGCGTTTCTGGGCAGCAGAATTCCCATACTTCGAAAGTTATCCATTATAAATGCACTGCAGTCTCTGGTGTTGAACATTCCACCCCAGCCATAGCGCTGTCCAAGGAATTTAAACGCCTGAGAAATAATATTTCTTCTCGTAAACGGCAGGTAATTAACTCTTACATCATCAGCCCTTGAAATAAGGGCAAGACGCAGTTCCAGCTTGTTCCCCTCGCCTCTCACCGGAACCTTGACAACATAATTTCCAGCGGGGTGCTGACCATAAATATCCATAGGAATTTCTTCACGTCTGGCAAGTGGAATCTTAACTCCCATGTCAAACTGCAATTCTGAAATCTCCGGGTGCATCGGATTAAAGCCGGTAAACGCCTTTTTTCCAGTGACCACCAGGAAATCAGATGTATCAAGATAATCAAAAAGGGTGGTCTTATCGGCTATAACAACGTCATCAGCCGGAACCCAGGCAAGATAATTGAAACTCTGAGCGAAAAACCATTTTCCATCGGCACTTTCATGAAGAATTACAAGCGGTTCAATTGGATAAAGAGCCGTTTCAATGAAGCGATCAAACTCATAATCGTCAGGTTCAGAAAACACCCGGTCAAAGGTGGGAAAAGTTCGCATTTCAGTGCGCTTAAGGGTTATTCCAAATCTTACTGATACCAAGTCAGGAATTTTTTGAATATTCAGCGTGGAAATCAGAGAATCATAATAGTTGTCATCAAGCTCTTTTCCGTTGAGATAACGTTTCTTAGATGGCTTGGAACTGACTTTGAGAATCATTTCGGAAATAGATTTCCCTGATACTGCACGCCTGTAAGTTCTCAGGTCTTTCAGGGACTTGCATTCTCTGAGATTTCTTCTGTTGTAATGCTCAATATCCTTCTGATTCATGATTATTCTGTCTGGTTCGTCAATAAGATTTACCCAGAATGAACTATTAAGCATCTCTTCTACAACTCCGGGAATTTTCAGCTCAAATTGCCTGAAAGTATTATCATTTTCCAAGCTCATGTTTCCTTTTTTATTGGTCGACTTCGGGTCAGCTACAGTTTTCTCAGAAACAGACGAAAACAGAAACAGAAATATAGAGACAAACAATATTTTCACTTTTTTTTCCATAGCTCACTTTCACATTCTGCACAAAAGATTCCATTTCTTTCAATACACTTTTTGAATCTCCTCAATAGCAAGGGAAAATGCTATGCCCCTTTGTAATCTCGAGCAAACGGAGAGATCTCAAAATGGTTGCCAGATTTCTCCCTTCGGTCGAAATGACAGCAAAAAATAAAGCACAAACCCCGAATTATTGAATAGATGCCATTTTTCTTCATTAAAGCAAATTTATCACCTGTTTTTCTGCCTTACTGCATTGTTCTTTTCTAAATGCTGAATCACTGAAAATACTGAGGATCAAACTCCTGAAATACTGACTCCTGAATAAACAATCAATAATTTTAAAAAAAACTCTTAAACATCTATCGGATTAGTGTATTCCAGTGTTATACTGTACATTATTGTTTAATCTTTTTCAAGATTTTGTATTTGTAATTATTTGTAAGCACTTTTACCAAAGAGGGTCGGATTTTTCATTTTATTGAAATATTCATACTGAGGAGCATCTTATGAAGATGAAGTTTATTCTTGTCTTGTTCTGCTGTCTTTCCCTGTCTCTTTCACCGGTATTTTCTGCTGACACACCAAACAAACTTGTTCTTAAAGTTCAAAATGTAACCAAACCAGCATTCGAAAAGCTGGGAAATGCTGTTATTAAAAGTTTTAAAAACCTATCAGATTCTCTGGATTCACGAAAGAACATAAAGCTTTCAATCAAAAGTAGTTTTTATGATCCCGATTTCAGAAGAGTGTTCCTCGCATTCGCAGGAAATATAGAGTTATCAAAACATATTCCGGTTAATCGTGAAATTAAATCTGTTTTGCTGACTGGCGATGGGATGTTTGGCTATGATATTTATGTAAAAGAAATTTCTCCGGCAACGGCTGAAAATCCGAAATATGAATTCAGCGGTGATTTGATTATTTCCCTGGACGACGTAGTCTTTGATCTGGCTAAGCAGATAACCCTTGTTACTTCGGTAGTCAACTATTCTGAAACAACAACTGTTTTAATACAGTTTTTTGATATGATGAAGATTGACCTCCTCGTTGACGCTATCGCAGATACAGTAACAGACTTCTCTCCCGAATCGTTCAGAAAAGCTAAGGAAGTCGTAAAAGATCATTTTTCAAAAGGCAATGTTTCAAAATTATCTGAATTAATTTCATCAGGAATGAAAGAAGGCGAAATCGGGCACTTTTTTGCTGCTACACTTTTGAAATATGCCGCTGTAAAAGGCATGACAATAGTTGGGGGAACTGTCGGAGCCGCAGCAGGTGGAGTACTTTCCGGAGGACCCGGCGTAGTTGTCGGAGCATTCCTTGGAATTCAGATTTCATTTACTATCGCAGATATGATGATTTTTAAATTAACGACAAATCTTCCAGTTTCAATATTTATTAAGCGTATTGCCAACAGTTCAAGATTCCTTTCCAGAAATCCTGGAAGCCCGGCAGAGCTGGAAAAGATTAAAATCAATTCTACTAAAATCCTTGAAAAGATGAGATTTGATATAGGTAACAGCGACTACAGAACCTATGATCTGGTTATGACAAAAGTAGGTTCTTACACTGAAACAGAAAGAATATACTTTCTTGATCTTCTGAAAAATGTTCAGGAACTGCTTCGCTTCAAACTGATTGACCAGAAAGACTGGTATGCTAATAAAAAACTGCTTCAATTCAGATCTTCTGTCAACAGCTGGGGCCTCTCTTCTCATTTCAACTATTAAATAGAGGGGGCACGCGCCCCCTCTCGACGGTCGAACAAGTTCGACCATCTTCACTCCCCGCGGTCGGGCACTTTGTGCCCTCCGCTGATGAGATGGCTAGTGGTGTTTCGAGCGGTCGGGCACTTTGTGCCCTCCGCTGATGAGATGGCTAGTGGTGTTTCGAGCGGTCGGGCACTTTGTGCCCCCGCTGATGAGATGGCTTGTGGTGTTTCGAGCGGTCGGGCACTTTGTGCCCCCGCTGATGAGATGGCTTGTGGTGTTTCGAGCGGTCGGGCACT
>JADFZL010000021.1:0-50266 GCA_015232575.1 Candidatus Rifleibacteriota bacterium | reverse complement strand
TTTGTGCCCCCGCTGATGAGATGGCTTGTGGTGTTTCGAGCGGTCGGGCACTTTGTGCCCCCGCTGATGAGATGGCTTGTGGTGTTTCGAGCGGTCGGGCACTTTGTGCCCTCCGCTGATGAGATGGCTTGTGGTGTTTCGAGCGGTCGGGCACTTTGTGCCCCCGCTGATGAGATGGCTTGTGGTGTTTCGAGCGGTCGGGCACTTTGTGCCCCCGCTGATGAGATGGCTTGTGGTGTTTCGAGCGGTCGGGCACTTTGTGCCCTCCGCTGATGAGATGGTTTGTGGTGTTTCGAGAAGGTACCTGTGCCCGGAGGGGCATTTTTTTTTGCCTGGGGGAAGGTAGATAATTCAATTTTTTGCCGATATATAAGGAAATGAATAAACTATTTTCTATTTTACTTCTGCTGCTTATGATTTCTGCAGGCTCATCAGCTGAGCAACAGACTGTGTTGAAGTTTTGGGTAATGGGCGGAGAAGGAAAACTTATTCCGCAAGTCCTTCAGAATTTTGAAAAAGAAAATCCCGACATAAAGGTTATTACTCAAGCGGTCTCATGGGACAGCGCCCACGAAAAACTCGTTACTGCAATAATTGGCGGAACAACGCCGGATATATGTCAGCTCGGCACCACCTGGATGTCGAAATTCCACGCAATGAATGCTTTTCTTCCAATGGACGAACTGATAAAAGAATCGGATTTCAACACTTCTGACTTCTTTAAAGATTCGCTGGAAACAAATCGTTTTGAAAAAAAACTTTTCGGAGTGCCCTGGTATGTTGATACCAGAGTTTTATACTACCGCTCGGACCTTCTTTCAAATCTTGGCTACAAGACCTTTCCATCGACCTGGGATGAATTCGAAAATCTCGGAAGAAAAGTTCTTGAACACAAACGAAAAAACTCGGAAAGGGGTTACTTTTACTCCTTTCCAGCAAATGACATCACTGTGCTGATGTACTACTGGCAAAGCGGTTTTAGCCTGAACTTTGAAAGCAAATCCTGCGAATATTTTTCAAAACCAGGCATGATACAAGCTATAAAAAAAGTCAAATCGTTTTATGACCAGAAATTTAACTCGATGACAGAATATGGCGGAATGCAATATTTTGACGCTTTTTCCAATGGATTTTTCCCGGTTATGCTTTCCGGACCATGGCTGGCAAACGATCTTGAACTGCAATTACCACATTTGAAAGGTCTCTGGAACACAGCAAAACTACCAAAAAATGTGAAATCAACTTCGTTTGTCGGCGGTTCAAACCTGATAATATTTAAAAATTCCAGAAATGTACAGGCAGCCTGGAAGCTCATAAAATATCTCACAAGACCTTCAACACAGATATCCTGGTTTGAAATATCCCGGGATCTTCCTTCAAGCAGAAGCGCCTGGTCTTCACCAGAATTAAGCAAATACAAAGAACTCAGCGCATTCAAGGACCAACTTGAAGATTCGTGTTTTCCTCCTGCGGTCCCGGAATGGGAACACATTGCAGCAAAATTCGGTGGAATTCTTGAAGAATGTTTCCGTGGAAAAATAAACGAAACGGAAGCTGCAGATAAACTATCCGATAGTATTACATCTTTGTTTTCCAGAGCCGAAAAGAACCAGAGTTTAACGAAAAAAGTTGTAATATCCACGATAATTATTCTTATTCCATTTGCTGCAATATTATTGTATCTTAAGGGAAATAAAGGTACTCATAAATCACCATGGCAGTCATACAACGCTTTTTTCTTTCTGGCTCCGGCAATAATAATGATAGTTTTCTTCAGGCTTATTCCAATTGTAGTATCTTTTCTTACAAGTCTTACTAACTGGGACATGTACGGGCTTGCAGATTTGTCCAGAGTCAGTTTTATCGGCCTGGAAAACTATTATCAGCTTTTTTCAGACAAGGTTTTTCTTCAGAGTGTCCGCAATACCGCCCTGTTCGTGTTGGTTGGTGTACCTCTGAATCTTGTTTTATCTCTCTCATGTGCAATATTTATCAATCAACCACTTGGCAGAATGAAAACTCCAATACGTACAATAATGTTTATTCCGGCTGTAACCACAGCCGTTGCTGCAGCAATAACCTGGCGCTGGCTGTACAGTTATGAATTCGGCTACTTCAATATTCTGCTGCAGAAATTGAATATAGACAGAATTGAATGGTTGACTAATCCTTCGCTGGCATGGTTGTCAATAATACTGATGTCAGTATGGAAAGGCTTCGGGTACAACATGATCATCTTCCTTGCAGCGCTTCAAAACATTCCGCGTGAATTGAATGAATCGGTCGAAATGGACGGCGGGAACTGGTGGCACAAATTTATACACGTTACCATTCCATTTCTGCAGAAAACAATTTTGTTTGTTTTCGTTGCAACTTTTGTCGGATACATACATTTTTTTACAGAACCGCTAATGCTGACCGGTGGCGGACCTTTGAACAGTACTACAACTTTAATGATGTACACATATTTTCATGGATTCAAGTTTTACAATCTGGGTTATGCATGTTCAATAATATATTCAGTATTTTTCTTTTTCATTATTTTTAATTTCTTACAAAGAAAGCTCAGGGAAAGAATTCTATGAGGAATATTGTAAATAAGGTTATACTTCTGATCTTTCTTTCGGTTTCGCTCGTTATTACACTGTTTCCCTTTTTCTGGATGGTATCAACATCGCTCAAAAGTAAAACAGAGATTTTGTCTTTTCCCGGAGAAATTTTACCCCGCAATCCAACACTTGATAATTACTGGCAACTTTTTAAAGTTACAGATATTAAAACCCATTTTCTGAACAGTATTGTTATTGCAATTGGCTTATCAGTAATATCGCTTATTCTGAATTCTCTCGCTGCTTATGCTTTTGCAAAATTCACTTTTCCAAAACGTGACAAAATTTTCACACTTCTTGTTCTGACAATGATGGTTCCAAGCCAGGTAACTATTATTCCGGTGTTTCTCATTCTGAAAACCCTGGGTCTTCTGAATTCTTATGCAGGCCTCATCGTTCCAGGATGTGCACATGTTTTTGGAATATTCATGATGAGACAGTTTATTCTTGATATTCCTGAAGAGATATTTGAAGCCGCAAGAGTTGACGGATGCAGTGAAATAAGAATTTTTACGTCCATTGTTCTGCCAATAAGCAGACCAGTAATTGCAACGCTTGCAGTAATTGGTTTTGTGGCTTCATGGAACGAATTTCTTCTGCCTCTGATAATCATGCAGGATGAATCATACTACACTTTACCGGTATCACTTTCTGTAATAGGCGGACAATACGGCGCAGAATGGGGAATATTGATGGCTGGTTCACTGATTATTGCGGTTCCATCAATAATTATTTTTCTCCTTGCCCAGAAGCAATACATCCAGGGCATAACCGCAGGTGCAACAAAATAAAAAATTCTCAACATTGCTACAGTCTCAAATTAGCGAATAATTGAAATATGCAAAAACAGCAGCCTGTCCGGGTAAATCAAGACAAGCTGCTGTTTTTTGATGTATAAACTATTTATTCTAATTCCCAGAATTATTGAGCAGTTACATAATTTCAGAGAATTAGCTAAAGTGTCATTTATTCAGTCTTGAAAGAGATATTCCGTATTTTGATTTTGCATCGTGCCTGAGGATGAGTCTGGTTTTATCTGAATTATTATCTGATTTCTCGAAATTCAATGCATATTTGGAAAGTGCTTCCAGGACTACGCTGACTGTGAAAGCCTGTGAGCGCCAGTGACCGAGATCCCAGTATGATGCAGCAAAGAAAAGTCCGCTTTCCCAGCAGTGGGGCTGAATTTTATCACCGAATATTTTAATTGTACTGTTATAATTAAATTTAACTTTTTTTGCTTCTTTCAAAAGGAAAGCCACGGCAGAATGAATTGCTCTGCTATATCTGTCCATGCATCCGCATTCAATTGCTATTTCTCTTCCGATGTTCATGAGCGATACTGCGCCCAGAGCAGTAGAAAGATGATATGCCCTGTCTTCTTCACCAGGGAAAGCGCCCCTTAAAGAAGGCTCCTTTGCTGCAAGATATTCCTGTTCTTCCAGAATCTGAATAAGAAGTTTTTTCATCGCTTCACGCATTACAGGTTCATTTGCACCACCTTCTCGGAATGCTCTGGTTGCAGTATAAGGGAAAATCATGTTTTGCGGATAGTATAAACCGGCTTTAGGCCAGGCATGTGCTTCAATCCCGCGGGCAATAAGATTTATGGCTTCCATATAACCAGGCAAACTTTTCTGACCATTCAATGCCAGCGAAAAAACCACATTTGAATTCACAACCAGATCGACATTGTTAACTCCAAGCGGAATAATTCCAACTTCTGGTTTGGAAAATGTCGGTTCGTTTTCGTCTCTCATCCAGGTAAGATATGCGCCCGTATTCTTTCCTTTCCAGGCATCTCTTCCGTCTTCGCGTGTTCTGTCGATATCGCGAAAACTCTGGATAAGTCTGAGAGCATTCAGATCAACAGAAATTCCATATAAAGGATACTTGTCTGCCAATGCCTTCTGAAAAGCCACAACAGTTGAAGTGTCATCAGCGTCGTTGGGAATATTAAACAGCGCATCAGCACCTGAAGTGTTTTTCGAATCAAGACATGCAACCAGCCAATCTTTAGGTGGAACCTGCAATCCCTTGGACAGTTTCTTGAAAAACGATTCAAACTTTGGATTGACATAAGATTCTCCAAGTTTTTTCAAAAATTCTACTGGAATGTTATATGGCCCTGTCCTGGGGCTTGGAGAGGTCACACCGGGAAGAATGGGCCAGAAATTGTATGAATCTCCGCGCTTGCAGAGTTCGATATTTTTTTTGCAGAGCTGAAGAATATTTTTTATGAAACCGCTTCCAACAGAGTTCTGATCTTCTTCAAAGAGAAACAGAGGAAAAGCAATAAAAGCGGTTACAAACATATTCGAGTCCTGAATTGTTAAAAGAGTTCTACCTTCAAGACCTGCTTTTTTCGGAAGAAAATGTACATGACTTGCCCAGTCACCTGTTCTGTTGCGCATTTTTACCGGAACAAGTGCCGGAAGAGAAATAACTTCCTTAAACGGAGTATTTATTGCAATCTGAGAATGACATCCATCGCCCTCATCTGAACTGTCAGTCAACAGGCTGTTCTTTCCCTGGCGGGGCCTGATCTGAGTATCTTCAAGATAAACCAGTGCACCAAGAATTGCTTCGTTCAGTTTCTGATCAGACAATCTGTCAGTACACTGAAGCTGCTCAACAGCCGGCAAAGCCAGCGTAATAGCCGATAATAATAATATCGACAATAAAACTTTTCTAAAAAGACCCATAATTCCTCCTGAATATTATTTGTGTTCTTGTGTTACAGGTGTTACCAGTGTTACCGAACTGACCCACGATTTAACTGGGACTGGTACAATTCGTTTTCATAAGACTTATTTTCCGGCTCGATTGTACATTCAAAAAAATCATCCTGAATTACTTTCAGAAATGCAAGCTTGTCCGAGGTTCCAAAAAGATTTTTCTGAATTACATTTTTCAGGAATATCGTTAAAGCTTCAATTGTACTGTGCCCGAGAATTTCTTCTGCCAGACGGTTCTCAAGAAAAGTAACATCCTTCATTATAGCAGGAATATTAGTAAATGCAAATCTTTCAGGACCTTCAATTTCGATTGTTACATCTATTTTCGACAGAACTTCATCTTCGCCTTTTTTTTTGAATATATTAAACTGTTGTTTCCATCTGATTTTCATTTTGTGCCTCAAAAATTACCTTGAATCATCTATAACAAGCAAGAATTATTCCATGTTCAGTTCGTAAATAAACATTTTATTAAACTTTTGTATTTGCTCAATAGATGACACTAAATTTCTTTTGCAATCAGCATTAAATCGATTTAATGCTAAATTATTAACTTATTTATGCAAAATTTTTGGCATTTCTTAAGTATATAGTATATAATAAGATGACGCAAATAATTTTAGAATAGAAATTCTCCAATTTCAGAACAAAAGAAAAGACATTTTGAAATCATGCTTTTGTTTCTAGCAGGTGGTTTTTAAAAAGAATAATGCGCTACAAAGAGGACAAACGTGAAACAAAAAAGTACAAAGGGTGAGAAAGTATCGGTATTACTTGTGGAAGATGAGGAATTGATAAGAGAGACCACCAAAAGAATGCTTGAACATCTTGGTTACGAGGTGCATTCCTCAGAGAATGGAAGAAACGCTGTCGAGGCTCTAAAGTGTCGACAGAGTGGTTTTTCGTGCGTCATTCTGGATTTAACAATGCCAGAAATGAGCGGGGAAGATGTTTACAGGGAAATCAGAAAAATCGACTCGGTAATTCCTGTGATACTGTCAAGCGGTCACAGCGAACAGGATTCCATTCGCAACTTCCCGGAAAAAGACATTGCAGGCTTTCTTCAAAAGCCATATCTCATGGAATCACTTGACATTCTTCTCAAAAAAACTGTTGAGAAATCACAAAACTACCATTCGTAAGGTATTCCCTGCCGAAGGCACCAGTATGCGGTTTCCTTCCAGGCACTTTCAAATTCACTTTCTGAAACGGAAAATGATTCTTCGATCGCGTGTTTGAAGATCTTTCCATCTCCAAGTGATTCGAGAAGTTTTATTGCACGTGCAATTCCATCGTTTAAGCCTGTCGCTTTCTTAAAAAGAAAAGATACCATCAGATATGCCTGAGTACGTGCAGCAATTATTTTCGACACATCTCTGTTCGACGGACTCAAAGCCTGATTTAATTCAGAATTCGAAAGAAGTCTGGCTGATCCGCTTGCAACAAGGTTCTGCGTTAATGCAAGAATGTCTCTCAGTATCATGTCCTGCCCACCGATAATTTCTGCGATTCCAGCATGGATCCAGCGATAGTCGTTTATTGTAGCAGCAAAGTTCTTTACTTTCTGCCTGACAAAAAGATTGGATAATTCTGCTGCCAGTGAATGGTATGGAATGTATTGAGCCATCAGGTTTATCAGGTCCTCATCAAGATCCGGACGTTCTGCGCGCAGAAATGCCTTGAGTGTTTCAGGTTCACTGAAAAGCACAGAAAGTATAAGTCTGTTTTTATCTGGGTTATATATCGCAACTCTGCTACCCATGCCAGATGAAACCACAAAGCTTACAGCAAAATGGTCTATTGTGAATCCGAATGAAGCCTCCAGGCGCTGCAGTGTTGCCAGAAGAATCTGCTGCATTGTTTCAACGGCTTCAGGTTTAATATCTGCCCCGACTTCAATTGTAAATTTCTCTCCGGGAACAGTTGATGCAACAGTTGCCTCAGGAGTTTCTTTTGGCTCAGGAGCAGTAATATTTTCTGAATTGGCATTTTCTGGCGGTGTCTGTGTGGAATTACTTGCCTGAGCGGACGCTGCTGCTTTCAGAGATGCCAGAAGCTGTTTTCCAACAGCATTCTCCGGATTGAGTGATATTCCCTTCTGGGCAGCTCTTATGGCTCCACCAACATCTCCGGATTTATGCAGAAAAATAGCTTCCATAAAACACATCTGACTGTTCAGTGATTGTCTTTTTTTCCATTCTTCAATGGCACTGTGTGCTGAATTCATATCATCAAGGGACATCGAAAGCTGTACGTACAGTGAATATGCATCGCGATCGATAAATGGACGCATGTTATCAATTTCTTTCATAACTTCCTGAGCTTCGCTCTTTCTTCCATCAGCAATTGCTGAAAGTGCTGAAACAAGATTTACCGAAGGCAGATTATAACCACGTCTGAATGCCAATTTTATGCATTCTGCTGCATCAGCAGGTTTTCCAGATGCCTGAAATAGACCAGCTTTAAGTATTTCCAGTTTTGGGTTATCAGAATCCACCAGAAGACCATTTTGCACTTCAGCAAATGCTCTCTGGAAATCACCCTTGTCCATGAATATGCGCGCTTTGACGATATTTCCCTCAGCAGATTTTGGAAAGTCCCTGCACCAGTTTTCTGCCGACTGAAACGCATCGCTTATTCGATCAAGGTCATACAAAGCCCTGGGTCTGCTTGAAGCAGAGGTTTCAGGATTTGTGTCGGAAATGAACGCTTCGAGGGTCAGAAGAATAGAATTAAAACGATCTGTGCAGAGACCTGTTTCAATAAGTTGCTTACAATCTTTCGTCCGTCCGATGTAATAGGCACATAGCGCTGAAAGGCTCGTCCCATCAATTCCCGGATACTTTTTTTCATACTCTTCAGCAAGCGCAAGAGCTTTGTAAAGTTGTCCACGTGCAATTTCCTGGAAAATACTTTCAAAATGAAGTTTAGGTGAATCAAGTCGATTCATAAGTTGATTCACTTTTTTCTGAATTGAATTAAAGTGTTCATCAAGGCTACCCGGCTGAATTGGAATTGATCGCGGCGCTGGAGGCAGTCTGGCTAGAAGTTTTCTGGCTGTCTGATCAGCTGGATTCATACACAAGACTCTTCGCAGCCACTCTCCGGTAAAGAGAATGCGGTTGGCTTTCAATTCAATTGCTGCAAGCAGATTTAATAGATTAGGGCTTCGATGTCCATCCTTGAATATTTTCAGGGCAAGGAGTCTTGCCCCATCGGCATCTCCCTTTGTGAGTGCGTCGTGAGAAAATTTATAAAGATCTCTTGGGGAATATTTTCCTGATTCATCAAACATCTTCTGGCAATCTGTAAGGATATTCTGAGGCTCTGAAAAAGCTGGAACGGCCATGAATCCAAGACAAAAAATGAACACAGCATAAAAAAAGACTTTAGATTTAATACAATTTCTCATGAACGGCCCTCTTTGCAAAAATTCGCTGATTTTCAACAATTATGTAACTTCAATTTGAATAAGCAGAAAAAAAATAATCATTAATTAGTAATCGTCATTTTTGCGTGATATAATATCCTGAGTTTTGAATAAGAATATTTTTTGAGATTTGCAGGAAAATGATAACAAAAGAGCAATTATTTTCAATATTTTCTGATGGAACGAATGATTTTGTTTATCCGGAAGGTTTTCACGAACCTGGACAGCTTGTTACAATCAGCATGCGTTCTCTTGCGGGTGTTCCGCTTGAAGACGTTAAGCTGAGAATTTTTCCTGACGGCGAGGAAAGGCTGCTTAAAACAACGCTTGAACGTCGTGGAAAATTTAATTTCTGGTCAGCAGAAACCAGATTAACATGTCTGCCTTTCTGCTACCGCTTCCGAATTCAGACTTCTGACAGAGTTTACTGGCTGAATTCTTCAGGTCTGCACGCCTGTATGCCACCAGATGAAGAAGATTTCAAGCTTGTCCCAGGGTTCAGACCACCCGAATGGGCTCAGGAAAGTGTTTTCTATCAGATATTCCCAGATCGTTTCAGATGTGGCCGCCCTGAATTCGGCAGAGCTGATCGCCGAAAATATCCTGACACTGCGCCACCTGTAATCAGAAACTGGGAAGAAAATTACGAAGGCGACAGAAGCAGCAGAGAATTTTTCTGCGGAGATCTCTGGGGAATACGGGAAATGATTCCTCACCTGGAAATGCTTGGAGTAAATGCACTTTACCTGACTCCGATTTTTGAAGCTCCATCTAATCATAAATATGACACAACTGACTACTGCAAAGTAGATGCCCATTTAGGCGGAAACGAGGGTTTGAGCGCTTTAAGTGCAGCTTTGAAAAGTCACGAAATGCGCTATGTTCTTGATGGCGTATTCAATCACACCGGCAAGCACCATCCATGGTTTCTGGATGCAGTAAAAAATCCAGAGAGCGCCTATCGTTCATGGTATACCTTTGAGGAATATCCGGAAAATTATGTCGGCTGGATGAATCATAAATCACTTCCAAAGCTTGATTATTCGTCGAAAGAGCTTTCTGATTTAATGTTCCGCAACCCTGATTCAATTGCTTTGCGATGGCTTGACAATCCTTACTGTGCGTCAGGCTGGCGACTTGACGCTCCAAACATGCTTGGATGCAACGGTGTCGATGAAAGAAACCTGGAAATATGGCGTGAATTCCGAAAAAAGATAAAAAGTATCTATGAAGATTCGTTCATTTTTGGAGAGTGTTTTTTCGAAGGCAGCAAATGGCTTCAGGGAGATGCTTTTGATTCGATAATGAATTATAAGGGATTCACTATTCCGATTATTCAATGGTTATCAAAAAAAGATCTTCATCTTTTCCCTGCTGAAATTCATGCGTCAGAAGCTGCTTCGTGGATGAATTCGGTTATGGCCAGAATTCCATACAGCATTCGGAATCTTCAATATAACGCACTTTCAACTCATGATATTCCAAGGTTTATTGACAGAGTAGAAATGAATGAGCAATTGTACAAACTTGCTCTGGTTTTCCAGATGGCGTTTCCAGGAATACCATCAATTTACTATGGTGAAGAAATTGCTCTTTCCGGAGGAAACACCTCATCAAACAGAATTCCAATGAAGTGGTCAGATGTGACACACAAGCGCGAATTACTCGAATTTGTTTCATGTCTCGCAGGACTGAGAAGATCATCGGCTTTGCTGAAAAATGGTTCTTTCAGATTTGTTTCTGCAACAGATGACATACTGGCTTTTGTACGGTTTCTGGAAAATGACGTACTGATTGTTGCGGGAAACCGTTCTCCAAAACCAGGACTGATAGATATACCGGTTGAATGGCTCGGTTTTTCGGAAGGACAAAGATTCTCTTCGATTTTCTCCATCGGATCAGTGCATTTTGTAGAGGACGGAAAAATAAAACTATTTTTAAGTGCTTATGAAGGTATATGGCTCTCAGGAAAACTTGATCAAAATTGAAAGGACTATACTATGGAATTTCAGGTATGTGATTATGGAATTTACAAGGTTGTTATGCTGATAGAAGGAGTTGGAAAAGCTGAACTGGGTGAACTTGATGCTGTAATAAAGGCACAGATACAAGCCGGTGCGCTTTACGTAATACTTGACTTCAGTACTGTACAATCAATAAACAGTGCTGCAATTGGTTCCATAATACTTGGCAACTCAATATTAAAAGCCAAAGGTGGAAGGCTTATAATGGTCGGATGCAATGACCTTGTAATTGGCGTATTTAAACTGATCGGATATCTTGAAAAATTTACCATTGCAAAAACCTTGCCCGAAGCCATGGAAATAGTAAAAAAAGCTGCCAATTAGGATCTTATTTTTCAAAAAGTCTTACGGTTATTCCAAAAAAGTCGCGTCTGGTATTGAGAGTTAAATACTGCGAAAGCATTGCAGGAAAAACGTCCTTTCTGTCCTGAGAATGTGCAGTAACAAGCCAGATGCGTTTTTCGTTTTTTACCAGTTCCTTCAATAACTCCTTTAATTCGCCAAGAGTCTGAAAGTTATTTGGAAATGGCTTTTTTCGAAGAAAAGCCTTTCTGGAATAATAATCAAAAGCAATCTGAGCAAAATCAGCATCGAAAAGAACCAGATCATTTTTTCTGGCTTTTTGCTCAAGATATCCTGTTGCACCTGACCATGATGATTTAGTCTGCTTTCTGTAATACGTATGACAATCAAAAAGATTGCAAATAATAAGAAAACAGAATGCAATCATCGGAAAATATCTGAAAAACTGATTTGCTCCCGCCGCAAAAAGAATTATCATAGGAATCTGTGATGCAATGGAACATCTTGTAACATATATCGGCAGATACAGCCATGAAGCCACAAATGGCAGAAGAATTCCTGAAATGAACCAGATAAAACAGAAAACCCAGGCAAAACCACTCTTGTTTCCAACCGATAATTTGTAATCTCTCGCCAAAAATGCTGATTCAGATGGTGATTGCCGATTAAGCTCGGAAATGGAAAACACTGAAAGAATAGAAAAAAAGAATCCGAAAAACGCAAATATAATACTGAATGAGTAATCAAAGCGACTGAAATCAATTCCAGAATGGCTTGTGGTAAATCCACCACAAAACTCTATCAAAGTAAGGAATAAACTCTGAAAAGTAGGTTTCTGTATCCAGTCAAGCATCACAGGCGAGCCTTTCATCTGATAAGCAAGCATCGGAAAATAGGGAAGCAGGGCAATAACAACACCCGCCTGAATTAAAAGCCATTTTTTGAAAGATAATGATGATTTGAAATGATACCAGAAAAAAAGAAAAAGTATATTCTGGGCAAACCAGTAAAAAACTGAAAAATTATGACAGTACAACGATAAAGCCGTTGATGTTATGTACAAGTAAAAATATTTTCTATCTTTCCAGGAACCCGATTCAGCTGCAAGCCTCTGCCCCGCACCTTCATTCTGATTCTGATTGGGATTGGGATTGGGATTGGGATTGGGATTGGGATTGGGATTGGGATTGGGATTGGGATTGGGATTGGGATTGGGATTATAACTGGGATTGGAATAAGTAGTAGGATTATGATTGTTACTATTAACATCTACAGTTTCAGATTGTATACACAACGATTCGTTTTTTTTCTCCCTCTCCCCGCCATCGGTGTGCGAGAGCATCGGAGTGATGGTATCAGACCCATGTGACAAAATGCGAAGAAAATAGTACATCGAAATACTTATCAGTGCAGCCAGAAGTGAATAACTCCGCGCTTCCTGTGAATAATGAATATGAAAAGGTGAAACTGCAAGAAATACCGCAGAAAAAAGAGCAACTCTTTCATCAAAAAGTCGACGTGCAATACGATATACATACACAATACAAATTAATCCGAAGAGAACAGAAGGAAAACGAAGTGAAAATTCAGTATCGTTAAGAAATATTTTCCAATAGTGCATGAAAATATAGTATAAAGGCGGGTGAACATCATAACTCATGATATGATCTATCATGACATTAAAACTCATCGAAGAAGTATTACTTGTACCAGCCTCATCAAGCCAGATGCTCTCTCTATCAAGATCATACAATCTCAGAAAAAAAGCAACCAGAAGAATGCAGTACAAATATCGGTTTTGCTTAATATGCTTAATCATTCTGGCACCTGTGCAATCATTATCAAATTTTCATGAAAAGGAAGTCTGAAAAGAAAATTCTCTGAACCGATGGCCTGAGAAAGAAAATTAATAATTCCCGGCAATAAAGGAAATAGGTTCATTGTTGTACTGTAACGAAGCGAAAATAAGTCCCTCCACGGATCAAAAGGCGCCTTATATATAACTTTGAATCCTGCTTTTTCAAGAATTGAGCTGAGAGTAGTTGAGTTAAAATAAGTAAGATGTTCATCGGGCTTTATCTGAAACCATCTTGCTGCGACACTTTTAATGTCTGGCGTTGAAATTGAAACGATTCCACCTGGTTTCAACCAGGTTTGAATTTTCCGCATTGCAGGCAAAGGCTTCACAAAATGTTCGATTACATCACCCAGATTTATCAAGTCAAATCTATTTTTGTCAAATTCAGATTCTTCAACTGATTTGTTGTGCACTTTCAATCCGAATTTTTCATTGCACATTCTGACACAATTCGGATCAATTTCCAATCCCTCAGCTTCAAATCCATGCTTTTCTGCGCATTGCATGAAAATTCCAGTTGAGCAGCCGATATCAAGAACTTTTCCGGGTTGAGCAAACCTAGAAATAATTGAGAAAAGATATTGTGAATTTTTTTCTGATGCAGCCAGGTTTCGTGAATAATAATTAAAAGGTGAAGTTGCGGATTGTCTGTAAAAATCATGATTGTCATTACAGCCAGACATTCGCGGAACAAAAATTATTCCACAGGAATTACATCTAACAAGGACTTTCTTATAATTACAGACTTCTGCTGGCGAAATATCATCGCAAAGTGGACAATACAATAGCACTTTCACCTGATTATCCGAATTTTCTTGGAAGAAATGATAAGTCTTTCAGAATCATTTGCCAATCTTACCTTCAATGCACCATCTTCAGTAATTCCAATGGGAATCGCTGAAAACACCTCATCGTTATTTCCAACAGCGGGAGCCGTTATTTCAAGCTCCTTTTTCCAGAATGGCGCAGCAAGTTCTTCCCATTTTTTTACAAGAATGGCCTTGTGCTTGAATAATTTACTTAGAATACTCCAGTGATAAATTATCCGGCAGAAAATTTCCGGCACAGATATTCCAGAGGCTTCAGTGACAATTTGAGGTAATAAAGAAGAAGCTTCCTCCTTTTCTGGAATTTCAGGTATATCTGAAATGTTCAACCCTATTCCTATTATAGCGGTGGAAGCACTGGAACGATTTGTTTGAATCGACTCGATAAGGATTCCGCCCAGTTTCCGATCTTGAAACATTATATCATTTGGCCATTTAAGCCATAAATCTCCAATGTCGGCATGAACAAAAGCTGCCAGAGAATAAGATACTGCAATTCCTGCAATCAATGTAGCGGGAAACATTTTACTTTGTTCTTCAGTGAAATCCCAGGTGTATGACATCAGCAGTGATTTTTTCGGAACATCAAACCATTTCCGATCAAATTGTCCACGACCTTCAGATTGATGATCTGCTACAAGAATATATTTTCTGATGTCTCCACTGCTTGCCCTGCGCAGTAATTCTGAGTTTGTAGAATCAGTTTCTTCGACTTTTTCGAAGATGTGATCATTAAACCCGGTAGTTGCCGAAACAAATTTCTGAACTTCATCCCATTCAAAGGGAAAAAATGTACTCATATCATTTCAACCATGAAAACAGTGACTCCAATAAAGGCGAAAAAAGGGAAAAACCCATCCTGAAGAGCATTTTCAACTCAAACAGGCTCTTTACCTTTCTCAATCGCCTGAGAATATAATTCGGACGAAGATAAAATTTTATCAGTGCATGATCCTTGATACGCTTTATACGAGCGGTAGGAATTGCAGCATAAGATTTGAACGGCAGCACACCTGACTGGTCAAGATTTCCTGTTTTCCAGTCAAAATCAGAAATCTTATTTCCAAGCCATTTCCTTGCAGGAGTTTCATATTTCGGAACAAATATATTCAGCGAAATATAATCACATTTCAATTCAAATGGCATTTCTGAAGTTTTTCTGCAACTTGCATCACTCTCTTCGGGAAAACCGAGCATGAATATGCCAAGCGTTTCAATTCCCTCATTGCGACAAAGTTCAAAAGCATTCTGTACAACACCCGCTTTAAGTGCTTTATTATACCTGTTAAGAATAATCTGATCAGCGCTTTCAACACCAAACATTATAGTATGACATCCGGATCTTTTCATTGCTGCAAGAATTTCTGAATCTGCACTGTCGGCTCGCATAAAACAGCTCCAGGAAAACTCACCGATTGCCTGCATAATCGAACATAAGTCAAGAGTTCGTGACTTCACAGCTCCAAATGCCTGATCCTTGAAAAAGATTTCCGTAATTCCCAGTTTTTTTAAATATTTCAACTCTTCTGCAACATTTTCAAGGCTTCGCAATTTAAATCCGAGAGTACAGTATAAACAGAAACTGCAATTAAATGGACAACCAAAATCTGTGAGTACTGTAGCATATCTCGGATGTCTTGAAAAGGGAAAAAGATATCTGTCATTAAGAAATATTTCGTGTTTTGGAACCGGTATTTCGAATACTCTCAAAGCCTTATTTCCAGATAAAACATTTTTTTTCAGAAAAACTTCTTTATTCGCCCTGTAGTACATACTTGATATTGATTCATATTTCTTTTCAATAAAGCTGATTATATCGGTGTTTGTAAAATCAAGGATAACTGCATCAATCCATGAACTATTGAGAAATATTTCTGAATCACGAAGAATATCGCCAATTCCGATTAATTTGATACCGGGAACCAGCGACTTAATTCCTCTGAAAAAAACAGAATCATCACAAAATGAAGACGAGCCTGTTAAAAATATTACATAGTCAAATTTTCCATTGATAATTTTATCAGCAATCTTCTTTTCTGATAGATTTTCAATGATCGCATCGACAAATGAAATTTCATACTTTTCAGAAAGAATTCCACTCAATATAAGCAAATCAACCGGATGCTCAATGTATCCGGTTTTTGTAACCTTACTGCAGAAATAATCACGCGAATAAGTCAGTTTCCCTGGCGGATTCAGCAGCAATATTCTGTATTTACTTAACATTCAATAATCTTTCGAACTCTGGTAAACTATTATTCAAAACACCTTTTTCAGAGAACTACTTTTTTCAGATTTATTGATTTCAAATCAATTTTATTTAAACCTCTTTCGGCAGCCTTTTGAAGATATTCAATCTTTTTGTCAGCTGGCAATTCAAAAAGGGGAAGAGCAGACATATCAGCTGCAAGAGTACATGGGCTCATCAGCAAGGTTTTAGCAAGTTTAACATCGTTCAGTTCTCCACCCTGCGGACCATTTTTCATGAGAACTCTGTAAGCATCAATAATTGTAAGAGTCGGAAGAATTTCTTCGACAATGTCAATCAACTTATTAAACGGAGAATGAATTTCACCGCGCTGCCCACCCATAACTCCCATAAGATTTTTTAATCCAAGAGTAACAGTTGAAAGGCCGTGATTTTTTGCAATCGGAACATTTATGACTTTGTCTGCCTCAAGATAATCTTTGTAAATCGACCATTCCTTGAGAATTTCACCTTTCTTCAGTTCAACTTTTACAAAGCGTGAATCATCAGTATTCGTAACCTCAGCACCGGCATCTTCAGCACTCTGTCTGATTCCACTGTTTTCATAACATCTTCTGGGATTATTGCAGGTTCTGTCGAAGACCTTAACTTTTTTAGCACCAGCTTTTAACACTTCCTTTACAATTTCAGCAATAAGTTTCGGATTAGTGTTTGCCGCCTGTTCAGGAGAGCGGTCCCAACCGATGTTCGGCTTTACTACAACAACATCTCCCTTTGAAACGAATCTCGACATACCGCCCATTTCTTTAAGTGCTGCAGCCAGAAGCTGTTCCGGCTCACCATTTTCAACCCATACAACATCTGGAAAAATGCTCGACGAAGCAGAAAGAATCGAACCAGCAGAATCAGTGGCATTTAGTGCATTCGCGCTTTGTCCAAGAAGAATTCCAGCAGGTAAAGCGACACCTGCAATAACAGTTGATCCAATTACTTTTAATAATTCTCTTCTTTTCATGCCAATTTTTTCTCCAAATTATTTTTCATCATAATAACTCCCTCACCCTTCACTTTTCCACGAAAACGCAACGTAAAGGGTGAGAAACAGGCGTCAGCACATTTACCAGATCTCACATTCGTTCGAGACGACAACCAACCCTTAAGTGCAGCAAATCTTAATAAAGGGGTCATATTGCCTCTTGCTCCCTCTCCCCAGAGTTTCCGCTGGGGAGGGTCAGGATGTGAGAGAAGGTTGGTGTCATTCTACGTCAACCCAGAAGCTTTCAGAATGGCTTGAGAATTCCGGAGCGTACATGCACTGTATTTCTGCCATTCCAGTCTGATAATGCCCGCGGTGAACCACGCGCAGATCATATTCAAATACATAAGTTCCCTTTGGAAGATAGCTGATGAAAAAGTGAGTTGCGGTATCACGCGGAGACTGATAATACCCGAGCCCATCCTGATAACGATATTCAGAAAGTGCTCCAATCGGTTCCATTCCACTTCCACGCATATCTTTCATGTGTATATATTCCATATCCCTGTCTGTGCGAAGCTCGATTCTTACTGTCAACAGATCTCCAACCTTCAAAGCGCCTTTTACCGGCGATATTTCCGGTCCACGCTTTGTATCCTGTTTAACAAACAGAGTCTTTTTGAGCTTCAGATTAGTTTCGTGCGGCGTAACTTTGGACATATCTTCGAGATATTGCCAGTGAATTCCGCCCCATGCAACGCCTTTATCTTCCTTGGTCATTACAATTTCGCCCATTGCAGGCACAACTTCGGCAGCAGAGAAACGTTTTTCATAAAAGCCAGTACCGGCCTCTACTTTTTCAGGCTGTATTTCACGTTCACCAAGACTGATTTTTACAAGTTTGTCAGAAGCAAGAAGATCAGCGCCCCTCAACAGAAGTGCGTAAATGGCATCTGCAGTAGCTTTGGTAGTTTTCCAGTCCTGTGTCTGTTTCTGTTTTAGCAGCCAGACTTTTAAATCTTCAACGCCTTCGCTGTCTGCTGCGATTTCGTCAAACACTTCGATCATAAGCGCCTGAGTTTCAATAGGAGCTCTGTACCAATAGAACGAATACTCTTCATCTCTCCAGAAGCGTCCAAGTTCCGGATCAGTGACGCTTCTTTCCTTCAAACTTGCATAAATACCTTTTGGAAGAGTCTTGTCGCCGAATCTTGATTCTGCAAGTGCCAGGTGTCCCTGAGCCATCTTGGAATCAAGTTTCAGCCAATACTCTTTTCCCTGTCCGAGAAAGTAATCAACAGCCGTTTTAGCACTATCCGGAATCGGGCGATCTTTCAGATAAAAACTTCTTCCGTAGAGATACATTGCAATTGTGCTGTTAATATTCATTTCATGAATATGCCCATGTCGAAGTATTTCCTGATAAATTTTATTTACCCAGTTATCGAGGTAATTGAGAGCATTCATCGCAAGAGAAGTATCTACATCAACTTTCAGATGTTTCAGTCTTCCAAAGCCTGTAACAATGTAAAGTGTAATATATTCATCAGGAGGACCACCTGGGAACCACGAGAATCCGCCAGAGCCAAGCTGCAATTTTTTCAGTTTATCCGTTGCATTCGCTATGGAGGTTTTTACAATCATATCGTCGAACAACATACCGACTTTATGTTTCGCCTCGGTTTCATTTTTTGCATCGCAAACCCATGGAGTCTCCATCAGAAGGACATTTTTCAGGTCTTCGTTCTTTTCAAGATTCGAAAGCAGAGCTTTTCCGCCCTGTGCTTCTTCAGCTTTCCAGACTGCGAAGACACGCTTAATCTTTGGATCAGACGCAGCAATGTGCTTAGCAAGACTGTTTGCATATAATCGGTTAAAAATCTGTTCGGAACACTCGTAAGGAAATTCCATCAGATAAGGCAATGCCTGAACAGCATACCATGCCGGGTTCGATGTAACTTGTACTGTAAGGGATTCGTGTTTCAGTGTATCAGATTTTCCAGAATCTGCAAGTTTGTTAAATCTGAATTTTTTTGTTTCTGGTCCTCTTATTGGAAGCGGCATTGCTTCGCGTACAAGTATTCTTCTTGAAAGCAACGGAAGCTGTCCGGCTTCACCGTCTGAAAACTTGTCTGATGCTGCAACAACTTTGTACCCGACAATTCCAGGTGTATCTGGTACTTTAATCTTCCATTCAAAAGATTTCGATTCTTTTGCCGGAACATCAAATTCGAGTTCAGCGCTGGTGAGATCGAATTCCGAATTTCTTTCTTTTTCTGAAATCGGATCAAACAGAGAAAGTTTTACAACTCCCTTCTGGAGCTGATCTGAAAGGTTGGTTATTTTCGCTGTAAATAAGAGTGAATCGCCTTCACGCAGGAACCTTGGCGGATTAGGCTGTACCATTAAATCTTTCTGAGTAATAGTTGTAGCAGTCAATCCACCGCTTTCACATTCTTCACCATGTGCAAATCCGAGAAATTTCCATGTTGTCAGAGCTTCGGGAATAGTAAAATTAATCTTTACCGTACCATCCGTTTCTATTTTCAGATGAGGAAAGAAGAAAGCTGTTTCATTCAGATTTGTACGTGCGCTTACTTTACTTAAATCAGGTTTTGGAGCCTGATGGTCCGCCGGGGCCTTGTTGCCACCTTCAGCTCTTTGCTCAGGAGCAGGTTCACCAGACACCGCAGAGGCCATCGGCGCAGGAGCACTCATACCTTCGTTCGATTCCTTGTCCATGGCCAGGTCACATTTTTTCATTTTTTCTTCCATCGGACCACGCGACCTCTGAGCTTTGATCATGCCGCCACCGCCCGGACCATCAGCCATGGAACATTCCAGCATATCCGATTCCATGTAGCCATATCCGAAGAAATTCTGAATTATTTCACTTGGAAACTGATGGTAGGTCCTTGTAGAGTAGCCGCAATAAGTGTTCCATGAATTTTCCAGGTGATCCCAGGTGCGAAGTCTGTTTGCAAAACTGTAAGTAGTGTTTGAATAGTTTTGCTTGAAAAAAGCAAAATATGTTGGCCATCCATGCATTGCAAATGCATCAAGAGAAGCATCATAAAGAGCTGCCACCATTTCAACAGCTTTCATTTCAGCCCCCGGACCCTTAATTGCGACGGTCCAGGTATCTTTCTGCCCGGGCTGCATCTTTGAGGTAAAATGTTCAAATGAAATATTCATCTGTTTGTTGGAGTATGGGACCTCGACATTGCTCTGATGTACGTACAGCCTATTTTCGCGAACCTGAACTACCCGAACAATGAATCCACCTCGATGACTTTCTTCAACCGGAAATTCAAATAAATGCTGAGTTTCATTTTCTTTCGTCCAGTATTGCCTCTGTACTTTTCCATCCTTTTCTAATTCAATCCAGGCACGACCTGCTTTATACCCGGTGCCCCAGAGAGCTCTGTATATTTCACCCGGTTCTACAGATGGTGTCTTCACTATGAAAAGGCTTGGAATTGCGACGTTAAATGATTTATTTGTCGGATCAAGGGCAATAAAGTCCTTTTGAGCGGTAACTTCTTTACCGTATCTGTCGCGGCTGTTAACAAAAATCCTGTATGCACCAGGCTTAATATTTAACGTTACAGAGGCATTTCCATTGATTCCGCTGTTGAAAGGCATCTCTGCTACTACAGTATCAGTAGCCCACTTTGATGTTGGAAAAATATTCGAGTTAACCCCTTCAAGTGGCGCTCTCTCAGGAGCTTCAGGGTTGACCAGAGAGAAAACCGTAACATTACCGTTTGCCGGAACACCTTTTCCGTCAAATGTTTTTGTGTTTATATCGAAAGAAACTGGTTGTTCTGTATCACACCATTCTTTAACATTCAGATCTATTTCAAGTGCAGTATAACCAAGCCTTATAGATTGCTCAGCAGAAATGGTTTCGCCTGTACCATCAGTTACGTCGGTGGATACTGTGTATATAAAGCTTGGCTGATCTACCTCCGGAACAGATTTATCAGGTAATGCGATAAAAGAGACTTTAAATTTGCCGGAAGTATCTGTTTCGACTTTACCATGTGCAATTTCCTGAGATTGTGCAATTGGAGTATACCACCAGCACCACCAGGGCATTCTAACCAGGCGCTGAACTCTGAACTTAACCTTTGCTTTATCAATTGGCGCTCCTGAGTAAGCCATTGCTTCGCCCTCAAGAGTGACCTCTTCACCAAGTTTTCCGCCATCTTTAGGTTGTTCAAGCGACACTTTAAATTTCGGACGTTTATATTCCTCGACACGGAAATATGCCTGGCCAACTTCCGGAGTAGCTTGTATAGACATTTGCCCAAGAAGTCTTCCTGCAGCTGGCGCAGTAAATGTTCCAGAAAAAGAACCAAAGTCATTCGCAGTAAGATTCTGGCTTGCGATTTCCTGACCGTTGGCATCTCTGAAACTAACTACGGTGAGTCGCCCCGGAATTGTTTTATAAGTATTATTCTCAGGATCAACTCTTACAACGATTCCCTTGAAATGAATTGTCTGCCCGGGTCTGTAAATCGCACGATCGGTAAAAAACACGGTTCTGTCATCGACATTCTCTGTTCCCCGATCAGAAGATGATCTGTTTTCACTGTCTGCAAGAGCCTCTCCTTTTGCCTGTACAACAGCAAGGAAAGTTGAATCACCAGTGTCAGATCTGAAATAATCAAGAATACTGCGTGATTTTTCAACTGTATAAAAACCTTTGTCATCGGTCTGAACGCTTCCGATTTTCTTCCAGCCTTTGTCGTAATCATAAGCCATTGCATCAACTGTAGCGCCCGGAATTGGCTCACCAGTCTCATTATCGAGAACGAAACCCTGCCTCTTTCCAGCACCATCACGAGAGACAATAGCCAGCGAAGAAACCCACACTCCAGTCATTCTGACAGCGTTGTTATTCAGGGAAAAACTTTTTGAATGGCTGCATACAAGGAAATAGAAACCAGGTTTTAGCTGAGGAAATTCGGTAAAGTATTCCTTTGTTTTGAAGTCATCAGTTGGTGTCAGAGAAACTTTCCATTCCTTAACTGCATCCATTTTAAGAATACGATTTCTCTCATCATAATCTATGTAATCAGGATTATATCTATTTTTCGAAAATAACTTTTTCCATTCAAAAGGAACTGCTCGGAAATAAACAGTATCAATATTTCTGTAATTCAGTTTGATTTTTGGAAGGGGTTTTCCAGCAACTCTGTCAGTTGATATTTCAAGATCTTTTGTCTGAAGTTCATTGATTACTGCTTTGCAATCGCTTCCACCGTCTGAATTTGGATATCTTTCGGCGCCTTCTTTTGCATAATTATATGCTTCGACAGTCTTTCCAAGTTGAACAAGAAGACTGGCAGCCTTTGCAAGAGCAAGTGATGACAATGAAGAATTTGAGTTTTCATCTGCCAGCTTACGAAGAATATCAACAGCTTTTTCCTTGCGATCTTCTCCGAAACAAACATTTGCTGCCCATTGAATTCTCTTTATTTCGACATCAAGAAGGCCATCTACATTTTTTTTGGCTGTATGAAACTTTGCCAGATTCTGAAAAAGCTTCAGAGCTTTGTACTTCGGAGATGAAGTATCTGAAGTTTTAATTTCCCAATCAATGAATGCAAGCGTGTGTTGAAGCACCGGTGAATCGGAATTCAATTCAAATGAGTCCTGCGGAAGTGCGCTTGCCTGTTCGCCGCTCATGTAAAATTCAAGCGCCTGATGAGCAAGAAAGTCATACAAAGTCGGCCGCAATTGAACTGGCTGATTGCCATTTTCAAGAAGATCCGAAAAATCGTCAATTGAAATTTGCTGTAGAACAGACTCGTTCTGTAATGTTTCATCGAACAATGCAGAAATTCTGCCAAACAATTTGGGGAGATCCCAGGTTGTAAAATCTTTTTCATCAAGACCTGCGGTTGCGGTTCTATTCAGGAATCTCCAGTTATTCTGCTGAAAATAATGCCAGTACCATCTGGCAAGAATGCATTTCATGACTTCATGCATTGATTTATCAAGCTTTGGAATTTCCTTCTCAAGCCTTACAATTTTTTCCTCCGCTTTGTTTCCCTGAATGTTTCCCTCAAGGATGATTTTTTTCGATATTGCCAGCGCAGCTTCACCATATTTCCCGCTTTCGATACACTTATCGATAATGGGATTCAGTTTATCAATAGCTGTCTGAGGAAGACCGCTGTCGATGGCTTTCTGAACTTCGGTCCATTCAGATGTGCGCTTTGCGGCAAACCCCGGAACCGAAATCATAGATAAAATCACAAAAACAAAGAACAAATTAGAAAGAAATTGCATTTTTTCCTCCATGTTTTTCGCAAAATCTATTTTGACATATAATACATGATATTCAACGAAGAATACAATTTTCGGATTTATATTTTTTCCTGATAATTTTCATTGCCTGAAAATTCATGATGATGTTATTTATCTGATAAGCGTTATAATTACAATATGAAAAACGAGGAGGCTATTATGATGAACAATCAAATAAGCAAATTAACTCTGATAATTGGATTGATTGTTTTGTTTGTTACTGGTTCCGCTATTGCTGAAAGAAATTTCAATCAGCATGTTAAGGTCGTGAAACCGAACACCAGCAAAACTCCACCAAAGAATGTCACAGCAGATGATATTTTAACCAAGGTTGAGTTTAATGAAGCAGTAAATAATTCCTCATTAACCCAAAATTCTAAGGAAATACTCATAGGAGCTTTCTCTGAGATCTCATTACAATATTCGAACCAATTAACATGTTTCGATAAAAACAAAACTATCTATCTTGTTGGTGAAGCTTATTACAGGACCGAGAATAAAAATAATGTAATATATGTGAGCCACAAATTATTGTATTATAAAGATAAAAAATACAGAGCTGCATTTATTGCTCGCGAATGTTATAGATATTGGTTAATAAAAAGGGGTTATCCTGAGGGATTGGAAAGTGAAGGAGTAGGTTACTGGATATCCAGCAAGATTTCACCAAATAAATTTCCTTATGAAACCTATATTAATGAAGCACTCCGAAAGAATAACGGAAAAATGTCAGCAGAAACTGCAAGAGAGATTGTACGACAGGTGAGAGAAGTTCCTAATCATGCTTTCATCTCCTTTAGCGAGGATGCAGTGTTGAAATAATTATTTTATAATCTCCCATTCATATTTGCTATCAAAATATCTCTTTGAAAACCGTATTTCTCTGGACCATTTTTTTACAGTAACAAACAAATGTTTTTGTCCAAGAAGAAAATCCAGCAAAACGAAGAAGGAAATTTCCGTCCATCTTTTTCGATGGAAATTTCTACTGCAAAAGACCCTGAAAGAAATGATAGCAGAAAAACAACAAACAAGCATCTAACAGTAAAAGATGAGAGTTAATATTAGTAAGACGCATTTCAAATTCGAAACTAAAACTTCAAAAAACAACTACTGAAGATTTCCTTTATGATGAATTCAGATTAGAATATTCATCATAACGATAATTAAACTTGACAAAATTGCGCTGATATGTAAATAATTGTTACTGTTATGAATAAAAGAATTGTAACTCTTTATCCCTCCTCGGCAAAAGAACTGGAAGCCCTTGGACATCGACTCAAGGACGCACGGCTTCGCCGGGGCTTTTCGATGGAAACGGTTTGTATCAGAGCTGACATTTCGCGACCAACGCTTTACAAAATTGAACAAGGTGAACCATCGGTATGCCTGGGAATGTATGTTCAGGTTTTGCGAGTACTTGGACTGATTGCAGATCTTTCACTGATAGCTAAAGATGACGTTCTGGGCCGCCGGTTGCAAGACGAGTCACTTCCCCGGCGCAAGAGGGCTCCTAAGAAGAAACCGCCTTCCGAGCCTTCGTATGTCTGAGGCAAAGGGAAATCAACTTTGGGTCTGGCTTGACGATTCAGCATTTGGTTCACTTCAACACATAGGAACATTGGCCCGTGGAGATCGCGACAGTGTCCGTTTCTCCTATCACCCGGGCTGGCTCAAACCCGCACAGGGATTTCCTCTCGATCCCGAGCTTGATCTGTCTGCCGGTGATTTCTTTCCTGGAAAATCCAATTTCGGCGTTTTCATGGATTCGTGTCCAGATCGCTGGGGGCAAGTTCTAATGAAACGTCGTGAAGCCATTGCAGCTCGCGAGGAAGGTCGTCCACCAAAAACTCTAGGACCGTGGGAATTTCTGCTTGGAGTTCAAGATTGCACTCGAATGGGGGCTTTGCGCATCAGTCGTCCGGGTGAACACCATTTCCTTGCCGATGAGGCACTATCTGCCCCGCCAGTTGCTCGCATCAGTGAATTGCAGGCGGTGGCCTTTGAGCTGACCAGAAAAAAGCAGGATGATCCAGACAAGCTAAAGGAGTGGTTGAAGGTTCTCGTCGCACCCGGTTCATCGCTCGGCGGAGCACGTCCCAAAGCCAATTTGGTCGATACAGATGGCAATCTCTGGATCGCCAAATTCCCGGCAGCCGATGACGAGTATGATGTTGCACTTTGGGAGAAACTCCTTCATGAGTTGGCTCGGCAGTGCGGAATAACTGTACCTGATTCTCGTCTTTGGCAGGCAAGGCGCGGTTATCATACCTTCCTGGTGAAGAGGTTTGATCGAATCGGAGCTCATCGCCGTTTTTTTGCATCGGCCATGACCATGACCCGACATGTTGATTCCGAGGATGCCAGTTACCTGGAGCTGGCAGAGTTCATCGCCACATTTGGGGAGCCCGATCATATCGTTTCTGACCTCAAAGAATTGTTCACCAGAGTCGTTTTCAATGTTGCCACCGCCAATCGTGATGATCATCTGAGAAATCATGGGTTTATTCGGACTCCTTCCGGTTGGCTCCTGGCACCTGCTTTCGACATGAATCCTTCGTTCGAAAAAGAAGAGCACGTTCTGTCTCTGGATCTTTACAACCGTTGCCCAGACATGAATGTCGTCCAAGCAACTGCGGAATACTATCGTCTGGAAAACCGGCATGCCGCAAGAATAATAGATCAAGTCGAAACCATTGTTGGAGAATGGAAAACCTGCGCCCGAAAACTTGGCTTAAGTGCAAGAGAAGTTGCTGACGCCGAACCATATTTTATCAATTCTCCACATAGAAAGCGTTGAAAACACCATATTCACAAGCTTAAAACAAAATAATGCGATCTCCGGATAAATATTTTTTTCCTGATAATTTTCATTGCCTGAAAATTCATGATGATGTTATTTATCTGATAAGCGTTATAATTACAATATGAAAAACGAGGAGGCTATTATGATGAACAATCAAATAAGCAAATTAACTCTGATAATTGGATTGATTGTTTTGTTTGTTACTGGTTCCGCTATTGCTGAAAGAAATTTCAATCAGCATGTTAAGGTCGTGAAACCGAACACCAGCAAAACTCCACCAAAGAATGTCACAGCAGATGATATTTTAACCAAGGTTGAGTTTAATGAAGCAGTAAATAATTCCTCATTAACCCAAAATTCTAAGGAAATACTCATAGGAGCTTTCTCTGAGATCTCATTACAATATTCGAACCAATTAACATGTTTCGATAAAAACAAAACTATCTATCTTGTTGGTGAAGCTTATTACAGGACCGAGAATAAAAATAATGTGATATATGTGAGCCACAAATTATTGTATTATAAAGATAAAAAATACAGAGCTGCATTTATTGCTCGCGAATGTTATAGATATTGGTTAATAAAAAGGGGTTATCCTGAGGGATTGGAAAGTGAAGGAGTAGGTTACTGGATATCCAGCAAGATTTCACCAAATAAATTTCCTTATGAAACCTATATTAATGAAGCACTCCGAAAGAATAACGGAAAAATGTCAGCAGAAACTGCAAGAGAGATTGTACGACAGGTGAGAGAAGTTCCTAATCATGCTTTCATCTCCTTTAGCGAGGATGCAGTGTTGAAATAATTATTTTATAATCTCCCATTCATATTTGCTATCAAAATATCTCTTTGAAAACCGTATTTCTCTGGACCATTTTTTTACAGTAACAAACAAATGTTTTTGTCCAAGAAGAAAATCCAGCAAAACGAAGAAGGAAATTTCCTCCCGCGGCAGTGAACTCGCGGCAATACGTCGTAAAAGTGTCGCAAGCTAATGTTAAATTAGTTAGATAAAACAATTTTTCGATAAAATGGCGCAAGAAATGTCGCAAGGTTTATGGAGAATTAATCAGCTTTGTCTGAGGTGATGTATATTCCGGGGCGGGAGGGCAAAGGGCATTTGTGTTCACATATTCCGCAGCCGATGCAGAGAGAGTAGTCAACGTAGGGTCGTTTTATTGTTTTTGTACCATTTTTTGTTTTGATTTTTCTCTCTCTGAATTTTATTGCCTTTTGTGGTACAGGACAATGTTCTTCACATACAAGGCAATCTTCACCTCTTGAATATGGAATGCAGAGAGTTGTTTCAAATACGGCTTTTCCAATTGACAGTTTCTGCTTTTTTTCAAGCTGAAGTGGTTTAATTGCCTGCGTTGGACAGATTTGTCCGCAGAGATTGCAGTTATACTCACAATAGCCTGTACGCATCACTGCAACAGGCGTCCAGAGTTCCAGAATATCTGTCTTGATCGGGGAAGGCTGAAGACATGACCCGTTTGATTTGCACATTCGAACACAAGCCATGCATTTTATGCACTTTTCAAGAAATTCCTCTTCAGGAATCGCTCCCGGCGGTCTGATAAAAAAAGCCTTTTCAGACGGATTTTTCTGAACAATTTTTGTCAAACCGAATGCTGCAATACTGGCAGAAATCGACCGCAGAAAGTCTCTTCGTGTAAAAGCTGAAGAAGACTCGTTGAAAGTCTCGGCAGTCTTTTTCGAAAAATCAAGAGCCCTTACATTTGGCGGACAACGATAAATACAGTCGAAACACAATGTACATAGACTGCGGTTTATCTGCAAAGCCTTTTCTGAAATATCTTTTTCTATGGCGCCCATAGGACACTTTTCAACACATTGTCCACATGAGACACATGAAGAATTTATCTGAATTCCTGAATACGCAGATTTTGAAATAAGTCCCAGAAAGCACCCTGATGGACATACATAACGGCACCAGAAGCGTCTTGAAAAGAATTCCAGACCAAAAATTATTACTAAAAGAAATACAACGGAATGAAAATCTGATACATGGTTTATTCCTTCCGGTAAAACAAGTTTTTCCCAGTATCTGACGATGGAAGAAGTTATTTCCTCAAGAGGTTGAAAGCTTCTGCTGAAATTAATTATCTTTGTACCAAAATATGAAAAAATCGGAAAAAAAATAAGCGTGAAAAAACGCAAAGTGATTGAAATCGGATCAAAAAATGCCCAGAAAGATGTATGCAAAGCAGCAGTAAAAATTGAAAACATAAGAAGAAAAGCAGGAATCTTCCGTAGAAATGCTGTACTTATTGCGGGAAAGGGCTTTATCAGTGAGAAAGGCTTAAAAAGCCACGAAAACAGGTCGAGCAAAGCTCCAAGCGGGCATATCCATGAACAGAAAAACCTTCCAAATAGATAAGTTATTGCAACAATCAATACGCCAGGGATAAGAAGGTCAATATTCAGCGCGTAATTCTGTACAACATCAACGATAGGCAAAAGAGGACTCAGTCTGAAAAAGAATTCAATACCCATTTCATCTTTAAACGGGTACCTCGTTTTCAGAAAAAGAACAACAAACAGAGCAAGAAAACAAATTTGTACAAATCGTGAAAGTTTCTTCATAATATTATTCTACAACACTTTCAGAGGTTATCAGAAATCCTTTAACATAGGACACTATAGCATTGTTACTGACGGAAAGACAGAACTCAGGCAGAGACACAGAGAAAAGCTGAGAAAAAAACGGATTTTACAATTTAACTGCGCCTATGCATGTTTTTTTACCCATTAAGATTTGTTTTGCATACACTGCCCATCATTAATTTTTTTGACCTCTTCAAAACTCAACCCGGTTGCCTGAGCAATGCTTTCAAGAGACAATTTCATTGCAATAAGATTTTTCACTGTCTGAAGCATTTCCTTCCGGGCATCCTGACGTCCTTTTCGAACGCCTTTCTTAAGACCTTTCTTAAGACCTTTCTGAAAGCCCTCCATTTGTCCTACTCCGAATGAGGACTGAACCATACTCGCCTGGTAATGCAGGTCATCACTGTAACGTTCGTAAGCCCGTCGTTCATCAACAGAAAGTTTGAGAATATCAAGTTCTTCAATGGCTTTTTTAAGCCCTTTGGCTGTAAATTCACTTTTGACTTTTTCATTTTTTAAAAAATATACCCATTCGTCCAAAGTGTTTTTCGCTACATTATTAAAATTGTTAATTTTAATCAAATAATATTCTGGAAAAATCTGTTGAGGAAATTCTTTATCAAAAAACTTTTTCTGTCTTTCGTTTAATTGAAGGACATCATTTTTGTACAACCCTTTAAAAACAGTATTTCCGTGATAAATATAGTCTTCTCCATGACCAAAGTCAAAGTAGAGAATATTTATCGAATAAACTTTTACTACATCAGAATATGGAGATCCAACTTCAAGGTTTTCTGTAATAGTTTTCGAGGTAGAAAACAAAACTCGCTGCAGGAAGTCATATTCAGTCTCATATTGTATTTCAACAATTATGAATTCATTTTTACTGTTTTTTACTTTCAAATCCAGGCGACTCTGCTTCTGAGATTGTGTTTCTTTGTTTGTTTCGCTTTCAAGTAAAGAAATAATTGTGACATCTTCCCTAAGCAACTCTGAAAGAAAACCTTCCAGTATTTCAAAGTTAGCTTTACTGCGTAAAAGACGCTTGATAGCCCAATCGAAACTTATAAGTCTACGCTCTGACATAGGAAACCTCCAGATTTCATTATTATACGACAAACAAAAAACAAAAGCAAAATTTTGCAATAAGCAAACCTCTTTCTATGCCCTTCAATCTTCAATTTCCGGCAATGCTGGTTCAGAAACCGGATAAGGAGAAAGACGAACACCCGTTCCACGACAATAGGGACAAATTTCCGAACGTTCAAATTGAGCTGGCTGAGGCAAAACCATATAACCTGCCTTCGTACCTGGCCAAAAAAAACCTCTTTTCATTTGCTCTTCAGAAGAATCAGAAAATTTGAACTTCTTTTCGGGCAAAGTAATACACACAACGGACGATTTATCTTCATAATATTCTTCATCGGGTGGCTCAGATAAAGGCGGATATGTTCCAAGCCATCCAGTACCATCACAGACATTGCATTTCTCACTCAGAGCTTCAACTCTGAAGCCCAAAAGTGCCGGTGGGGAATATCTCACAGCTGAATTACACTGAGAAGCCATCAACAGATAGTGTCCACCAACCACAATAGGGTCGTGCGGAACCTCCCAGTTTGAATTTTCAGAAAGAACTCTTTTCCAGAGCGGTGCTCCGATATCACGTTTGAATACTGTCACAGCAACTTGCGTCCCTTCGTGCCTGCAACGAAAAGCAAATAATCGCGGTGCAGTTGCTAACTCAAGATTTGACGGAGGAGGCAATGGAATATACTCTGATGGTTTTCCTTTGATAAGCCTGATATGAAGTGCTCCCTTGCCCGTTGCCATGAAACCACGCCTCAGATATAGCTTTAGGGTATATCTTGTCCTGACCAGCGAATCTTCGACCATTTCCAGGCTGCCAGTTGTCATTACTTCACGCCCTGTGAAAAAAACACCGCACTGAACTTCCTCATCTTTTAATTCATACCTGATTTCCCAAATACGAACGCTTTCTTCAGTATCAAGCTGAAAAGTAGTAGATTCCCATCCATTTTTTACAACTGAAATTTCTGCTGCAAAAGACTCTGAAAGAAATGAGAGCAGAAATACAACAAGAAAGCATCTGACAATGGAAGATGAATTGAAAAAAGTAAGGCGCATTTTAATCTCCTTTGGTTGATTAAACAGAATATCGCCCAAAGGAGATAACTGGGGAAAAAATTTTGGCAAAAAAAACTGACAAAATTGAAATTGCGAAAAGCCTCATTGCTATCGGCATGACCATTGAGCAAATTGTCTCAATCAAAGGTCTTGAATCCTGTGAACTAGAGGAAATCGTTGAAGAACCGCCGGAAAAATAATTTCCCGACGATTCTTCAGGACTACTTTAAAGCATTCTTTTTGCAGGAATTAATGCATGCACCGCAGGAAATGCAGCGAAGGCTGTCAAACTCAAGAACTGGACTTTCCATTGAAGGCGCCGGACAAGTAATTGCACCCACAGGACATTCTTTCGTGGCAAGGCTGCATTTACAGCAACCTTGATCAAGCTTAATACGAAAGAAACCAATACTCGAAACAATAGAAAGCAATCCACCCACAGGGCAAAGGTACCTGCAAAATGGGCGAAGTATTACAAATGCCAGCAGCAGGAAAAATACTTCCCATAGAATTACCCCTTTAAATTCGGTGAGTTCAGATATTGTGGAAAACAATTTTAAAAATGGGTCTTTTCCTGTCTTTACAGCAACAGCAATAAACAAAACCAACGCTGGAAAACGTCCCCAGGAGAGAATTTTATCAACCCTTGCAGAAATTGGAATGCTTATTTTCCTGATAAACAAAAATTCATGAAAAACTCCAAATGGACATATCCATCCGCAGAAAATATTGCCGAAGAAAAAGACAGCCAGCAGAACGCCTGCAACAATAACGACCGGAATAAGATGAAGTCCATTTATATGAGTGGTCAAAATTGCCACAATTGAATCCTGCAACGCAATAAATGTATCCAATGCGCGATGTGCCTTTACTGAATGAACGGCACAAGTAAAAAAAATAATACCAGCAGCAAAGAAAAATCTGAAGGTTGTATCTCTTTTTTTTGCTTCATCTGCGCTTCCAATTTCGACTTTGCGCAGCCTTGTAAAGAACATTCCGAAGATCTTACTGATGTCTTTTGTCCCGTAAATCACAACCGAAAACATTAAGAGAAACTCTAATACGGTAAACCAGTTTGGACAAAGAAACTTCTCAGACAAATCAACTATTAGAAATTTTGGATTCATTACAACAATGAACAGAAGCACAAGAACTACCTGTACAAATATATGAAAATATTTATTTCTTAACATAAACTGTTCCAATCATCCTTAACAGTCTAGTCCATTGGTACAATAGAACTTTATGATAATAAATTTTTCTAAAAAAACGACACTGCAGCAAATTCGCTGAAATTGTGGAACTGCTCAATAATTCTGACTTACCATAAATTCAAAGGGGGCTAAGGACGAGTCCTTGGTCACAGTCGAACTTTATGATAAATTTGTTGTTCTGATGTCATTTCGACCGAAGGGAGAAATCTTATAATCTTGCGGAAATCTCTCTCTTTGGTCGAGATGACAACAAAACAAGTGTTTTACAGGTTACCGATCGGCTATTTTCGCACAATGTCAAGACTATCAAAAAACTCTTCTGTGACTAAGGACTAGCTTGGGTAAAAAAAAAGTAATTTCAGGAGACACCACTGCATTAAGGCGGTGGTGCCTGAAATTGACATAAACTTTAATGAGCTGAAAGACTCATAACCATTCGGGCGAATCTATCATTCTGCGAACATGCAATTTACTCTATTTTGTTGCTCTTGGTGATGACAACTTTTTGAACTGATAACCGCCTTTTTCTGCGCCCCAAACTTGTTTGTCGTTTGAATCCCAGCCCTGATCCCAGCTCAGAATTCCATCTTTGTCTATCGTGACTTTTGTTGTAGCATAACTGGCACCGCGTAATTTGCTTTCACATTCTTTTCCTATTGTTCCGCCAGCATATTTTCCTGCACCGTCGCACGTAAGAATAACTGCCCCACCCTTTCGAAGTACCAGGCTATCCGGTCCCAGAGTTTTTAAAGGTTCTTCGGATTTCCATTCCCCGGCATATTGCAGAGGCTCCGACTTGAATTCCATAATCGAACTCTTATACTGCCCATCTGGAAGGGTTTCAAGATGATATACTCTTTGACGATAGGGCTTATCAAGAGTTGCAGAAGCTGCCTGCTCTACATAAAGCCAGATTCCATCAGTGCGCTGAGGCCAGATTCTTGCGATTTCAAGGCGAATATCCTTGAAGTTTTCCGGATCAGCTCCAGCTTGTTCAGCACTGGAAAAACTTCCCGTCATAAAACCAGCAAGTTCGTCAAGAGAACCACTCTGCACACTTCCAGAAGCCACAGAAACATCTTTCGAAGTGTCTGTCAAAGTATCAGCGGAAACAACATGACAAAAAAACACGCTCAGAAACGCAAAAACAAAAACCAATCTTTTCATAAAATTTTCCCCAATTTATTATTTTTTTATTTTATTTTAAATGGATTCAAATCAACTACTAAAGATTTTTCTCACGCAGAGACGCAGAGAGATGAAGGAGAATAATACTTACAGGAGCTTTGTTTCGCGGTTGAAATCGTCGTCGAAGCGTTCGATATCGTCTTCTTCGAGATATGATCCGACTTGAATTTCAATAATCTGAAGCGGAATTTTTCCAGTATTGGCGAGCCTGTGAAGTTCTGTCTGCTGGATATATGTTGAATGATTTTCCCTCAGGAAGAATTCTTCATTTCCCTTTCTGATTGTTGCAGTACCAGAGACAACCACCCAATGTTCACTTCTGTGGGCGTGTCGCTGAAGACTGAGGCGTTTTCCTGGCTGTACTACTATTCGCTTAATCTTGTACCTGTTTCCCAGTTCAAGAGTAGTATAACTTCCCCACGGCCTCTGAACTGTAACATGTTCCTGCACTTCACGTCTGTTATCTTTCTTGAGTTTTTCCACAATCAGCCGGACTTTCTGGCTCTCTGACATCGGGCATACAAGAAGCGCATCGGGAGTATCAACGATGGCAAGGTCATTTACGCCAAGAGTTGCGATAGTGCGGTCTCTTCCAAAGATCAATGAATTTGAAGTATCTATCGCAATGTGTTCACCGACTATTACATTGCCTGAACCATCTTTGGGACTGACCTGAAAAAGACTCTGCCAGCTTCCAACATCGCTCCAGCCAAAATCAGCACGCAGGACGCATCCTCTTGATGTCTTTTCCATTACTGCATAATCGATTGAGATTGATTTTGCATTCGCAAACGCAAGTTTTATTGCTTCGCCATCTTCAGGGTCGATATCTTTGAAAGGTACAGTTGCTTCCGGACAATGCTGAACTCCTTCTGCAATAAGTTCGCCAACCGGAAACGCAAACATGCCGCTGTTCCAGGTGAATTTACTGTTTGAACAGAATTCCTTTGCCCTCTTTTCATCGGGTTTTTCGTAAAACTTTTTGACCTTTGAAGCTTCCATTTTGGGAATCTTTTCTCCGGCTTCGATGTATCCATAGCCAGTCTCCGGATGAGTCGGCACGATTCCGAATGTTGCAAAATGTCCCTGTGACGCGAGTTCGATTGCCTGTTCAAGCTGTTTCTGAAAAGCTTCTTCCTTCATGATCAGATGATCTGATGGCAAAACAACTATGACTGAATCTTTTCCACCCCATTTTTCTGCAAGCCGTGCAGCCCAGAAAATTGCCGGAGCAGTATTTCTCGCAACAGGCTCAGCGAAAACCGCCGGCTTTTCATTCTGAAAAATTGTATCCATCTGCGATGATACCTGATGCGAGTAATCATTACTTGTAAGGATCATCTGATTTTTAGAAGGAATAACCGGAACAATACGTCTGCATGTCTCCTGAAGAAGCGTGTTATCTCCAGTCAGCGCGAGCAACTGCTTTGGCAGAGTCTGACGCGAAAGAGGCCACAACCTTGTGCCGGAGCCGCCGGCAAGAATTACCGCATAAACATTTTTTTTCGATTTCATAGTTTTTACACCACTTTCAAACGATGTTGATATGCATGTCGTACAATTACTTCTAATTCGGGGTACCGCGGATTCCAGCCAAGAATTTCACGAGCCTTTCGTGAGTCTCCAACAAGTCTTGGCGGATCACCGGCACGCCGTTCTCCATATACGACCGGAATCTTCTTTCCCATTACTTTTTCTGCAGTCTGAATTACTTCTTTGACCGAATAGCCTGTACCATTTCCAAGATTAAACGCATCGCTGACCGGATTTTTTTCAAGTTTTCCAAGTGCCAGAAGATGAGCATCTGAAAGATCTGAAACATGAATATAATCGCGAATGCAGGTACCATCCGGAGTATCGTAGTCTGTTCCGAAAACAGTAATATGCTTTATTCTTCCAAGTCCGGCATCGAGTACAAGTGGAATCAGATGAGTCTCGGGATTATGCAGCTCACCGGTTTCACCGTCAGGGTCACAGCCGGCTGCATTAAAATATCGAAGCGCGATAAACGATAATCCGTGGGCATGTGAAAAGTCACTCATCATTTTTTCCATCATGAATTTCGACCAGCCGTAAGGATTAATCGGATTCTGAGAATGACTTTCTGGAATTGGTACAACCTGAGGTACTCCATAAGTGGCACAAGTAGAACTAAATACAAGACGGTTAATCTTATAATCACGCATAGTCTCAAGAAGTGTCAGGCTTCCGGCAACGTTGTTACGATAGTATTTTCCGGGGTCAGTGACCGATTCTCCAACATAACAATATGCTGCAAAATGCATTACCGCAGACGGACGATACTTTTCGATAGTTTCATTCAATTTATCGCGATCTTCAAGATGTCCCTCAACAAGCGGTCCCCATTTTGCAAATTCTCTGTGCCCGTAAATCAGGTTATCATATACAACCGGCTTATAACCCCTGCTTTTGAGAAGCTTGCAGGCATGGGAACCAATATACCCGGCACCGCCCGTAATGAGTACGGTATCTTTGTCGAGTTCAACTTTTGCTGTCATTTTCCGCTGGCTCCAAGTTCAATCATACTATTATCACCAATATTTATTCGCTGTGAACCACCCGAAAGTTCAACTGAATCACCAATCAAAGACTGTTCGAGAATGACGTTTTTCAAAGTGGAATTTGCATTGATAACACTGTCTTTAATCACAGAATCGCTGATATTGCAACCCTCGGCAATCGAGACATGTGGTCCAATAACGCAGTGATTTACCCGTGCAGACGGATGAATTGCCACCGGCGGAATAATTACGCAGCCTTCAATGCAATAATGACTGCGGGTTGAATTTTCAAGCAGATATCGGTTTGAAGAAAGCAACGTTTCAGTTTTTCCGCAATCAAGCCATTCGTCTATTTCAGGCGCACCAAGTTTCATTCCGTCAGCAATCATAAGCTTAAACACTTCAGGCAGATAATACTCGCCCTTTACTGTGAGTTTCTTTGTAATTGCGCTGGAAAGGTAGTTCATGAATAGACTTCCATTTTTAATGTAGTACAGACCGACCTGCGCAAGCTTGCTTATCGGCTGATCAGGCTTTTCAACCATATCTACGATAATTCCGTCTTTCATGACGTTTACGCCAAATCGACGATAATCTTCGACTTCTTTGGAATATATGAGCCCGTCAAGCCCATCACTGATACGCGGAATTTTGGTCAGATCAGTAATAAAAAGGGTATCATTAAAAACGACTAGTACATCATCGCCTTCTTTAATATATTTTGATGCAAGCCAGACAGCATGAGCCGGTCCCAGTCTTTCTTCCTGTGTAACATAAACCGCCGGAAGATTCGGAAAGTTTTTCTTAAGGAATTCTTCTATTACGTGTCCGTTTTCATCTGTAACAAAGATATATTCATCACATTTAAGTTTTGTAAGATTCGAAATTACGTGTTCCAGAATAGTTTTCCCTGCAACACGTACAAGTGATTTAGGTTTTGTAAGTGTATGCGGCCGTAATCTGGTACCTTTTCCAGCAACGGGTAATATAATTTTCACATTTTCCTCCCAATTGAATAGTATTCAAAAGAATAAGCTTTCATACGTGCCGGATCATAGATATTTCTTCCGTCAATGATCAGAGGGCGCTTGAGCATGGTTTTAATCTTTTCAAAATCCGGACGACGGAATTCGTTCCATTCTGTAACGACTAAAAGCGCGTCAGCACCTTCGAGAGCATCATAAGATTTTTTCGCATATCTGATTCTATCGCCAAAAATCCTGCGTGCTTCTCCCATGGCTTCAGGATCGTACGCAACAACTTTTCCCCCTGCAGCAAGAATTTTTTCGATGAGAACCACCGCAGGTGCTTCACGCATATCATCGGTATTCGGCTTGAATGCAAGCCCCCACACAGCAAAAACTTTCCCGCTCAGTTGTCCGGAATAAACTTTATCCAGCTTTTTAAACATTACTTCTTTCTGGCGCTGATTAACGTTTTCGACAGATTCAAGTATTTCGAGCGAATACTTATTTTCGCGGGAAGTTTTAATTAAAGCCTGGACATCCTTTGGAAAACAGCTTCCGCCGTAACCAGCTCCCGGAAAAATAAACGAATATCCGATTCGTGAATCTGATCCGATGCCTTTTCTGACGTTATCTATGTCGGCGCCGAGTAATTCACATAAATTTGCAATATCGTTCATGAAGGAAATCTTTGTGGCAAGCATCGCATTGGCAGTATATTTTGTCATTTCTGCCGAACGGATATCCATTGTAAGAATAGGTTTTTCCGTTCTGACAAATGGAGCATACAATTCCTTCATAAATTCTGCAGTTCTGACGTTATCGCAACCGACTACAACTCTGTCTGGCTTCATGAAGTCATCAATGGCGTTGCCTTCCTTAAGAAATTCCGGATTGCTGACCACGTCGAATTCCAGATGTCCAAGGTCTCTTTTCAGAAGTTCCTCGCGAACTGCATTACGCACTTTATCACCTGTTCCCACCGGAACCGTGGATTTATCAACAATTATCTTGTATGATTCCATGCTTCTGCCAATCTGTCTTGCGACTTCCAGAACATATTTAAGATCAGCTGAACCATCTTCTCCCGGCGGAGTTCCGACAGCAATGAACAAAAACAGACCATGTTTTACAGCAGCGTCAATCTCAGTAGTAAATTTCAGTCTGTCTTCTTCTGTGTTACGCTTTACAAGCTCTTTTAAACCTGGCTCATAAATGGGAATCTCACCATTGTTAAGTTTTTGAATCTTTGTAACATCTGTATCCATGCATAGAACTTCGTTTCCAGATTCAGCAAAACAGGTACCTGTAACTAATCCCACATATCCAGTTCCAATGACACTGATTTTCATTTCAATAACCACTCCCGTAAAAATGGTTTTAAATTTTGTCGAAGTATGTCATAATACCATTTGAAATAAAAAAATCAATATGAAATAAATAAATTGCGAAAGTCGGCTTATAAAAAAATGATAAAAACACTTGATAAATACATATTTAATCAGCTTATAGGGCCGTTTTTTTTCGGATTTTTCATGTTCGTCACTGTTATTGCAATTGATCCGCTGATGTCAGCACTGCAAAACATCGTCAACGACGGAGTTTCGCCATTGGTCGTCGTAAAGTGGTTTCTTTACCGGCTTCCTCAAGATATGATTTTCACTTTTCCAATGTCAGTGCTTCTTTCTACACTACTTGTTTTTGGAAGAATGTCAAAAGACTCGGAAACAATAGCATTGCGTGCTGGTGGAGTGAATTTTCTGCGTCTTCTTGTTCCAGTAATTTTTTTTGCAATTATTGTAACCTCTGTAAGTTTTATTTTCAATGAACTCGTTGTTCCGCATTCAAACAAAAAAGCACAGGAAATCAGACGATATGAAATCTTACGCCTTGTGGAACCTGAAGCCAGCGAAAATGCCATCATGAGAATTTCTGACGGCGGAAATGCTTATGCTCGAAAGGTATTTGAGTCTAAAAATTCAATGGAGAGAGTGTTAATTGAATATTACAAAAATGGAGTAATAGACTGCAGACTTTCAGCTGCTGACGCTCAATGGAACGGCGAATTATGGCAATTGTCGGGTGTGGTTGAACAACACTATAAAAACGGAGAAGTTGCAAGCAACGTCACGCATCTGAAATATGACCTGAAAATTCTTGAAAGACCTCTGGATTTTGCCCGCCAGAGTAAAAAACCGAACGAAATGAGCTATAATGAGCTTAAAGAACGCATAGACACTTACGAAAGAACAAAATTTGTTGATACCCTTGATTTACAGGTCGAACTGGCGATGAAAACATCCCTGCCATTTGCTTGCCTGTTTTTTGCCCTTATCGGTTCAAGTTTTGGTCTCACAAGCTATCGAAGTGGTGCCTTTATTGGATTTGGTATTTCAATAATAATTATTTTTGTGTATTACGTTCTTTTGAGTTTGTCTACCGCGATGGGGAAATCTGGATATTTGCCTGTCTTACTCAGTGCATGGCTTCAGAATATAGTCTTTGCAGTCGTTGGTCTTGCAGTATCTTCAAGAGTCAACAGCTGAACAGAAAAAATGAAATGAAAAGAAAAGAAAAGACGAGACAAGAAAAGATTTTTTTCCGCAGATTGCGCAGATTTTAATGAGTTAAAGATTTATTCAAGATTTAAAGATAATTCAAGGTATAAAGATGATTCAAGATTTAAAGATGATTAAAGACTTAGAGATATTAAGTTCACGCCACTTAGGGTGAGGGTTCTTTAAATACCGATTTAAATCTAAATCTTTCTCAAACTGGATTTTTTGTGAGTTTACATTGATATTTACGATTAATAGAAGAATATACTCGACATTTGCTATATTGTACTTTGTATTTTTCGCGTTTAAGGCAAATGCTGAGACGACGTTGGATATTCTTATTACCGGCAACTGGTGCGGTAATCTTGGGACTTTTGAACCTGGCACAGAAACGGCACCTACGAGCCTCTGGAATCTTCCGAGATTTATTAAGACTGCGGTAAAGCATGGCGGAGAAAGCCTGCTGTTCAGCACTGGAAATCATAGCAGCAAACTTGATCCGGTTGGATATGCTTCAAAAGGTTATCTCGAAGGACTTCTGAAAAAAGAAATCGAGGCAGTTAAACCCTTTTCAGCAATGGCACTTGGCCCGCACGACACATTCGAAGGTTTCGACAAATACCGTATTCCCGATAAAGAACTTCAAAAGCTTATTTGGACAAACCACATCAGCCCGGGAAAATTAGCTGGTTTCGCTCCATTCTGGAAAACAAAGACAAAAGGTGGATTTAAAATCGGCTTTGGTTCGCTGATTGCAGAAGAAGAACTGGCCGAAACTTTTTTTTCAGAAAGTTACTATCAGGCTGAAGACGCCGGACGTGCAATCAGAAGAACAATCAAGGAAAACCCGGAACTTGATATTATCTTTTTTGTATTTCACGGAAAATACAAACACGCCTGTGAAATTTCAAAATATCTCAGAATCAATGACAGAATAATATTCTCTGGCGATGAAGAACGCAACGGGAATAATTTAATTATTAATCTTTCCAGGAATAATCATACTCTGGTGAAAGTGTGCATCACAAAAAATTACGATGACTCCATTGTCTTTGAAACAAAAACAATACCACTTGGTACAAATATCCCAAGAATAGTACCAGAAAGCTTCAAAAAGTATGCACTTCGAATCGACAGACGCAGAAAGAAAACCCTGAAAGACCTTTCAAAGCAATCTTATGGCACCATTTTCCCTGCAAGAATTAACAACCACTTTCAGGCAGAACTCACCAGAAAACTTTTTTCTGCCGATATTTCAGTGATAAATCCGGGAGTATCTGAATTCATCTCTTCCGGAGCCATTACCAGGGAAACAGTTTACAACAACTTCCCACCACTCTATCTGCGTTGCTTCAGAATTAAGGGAAATGCACTTTTCGCGTTTATTGATGCAATTACATCATATTATCTTACCAAATCAAATAAACCAGATTCACTACCTGAGACAAATGAATCAGATGAGTCAAAAAATTCAGAAAAATCGGTCGGAATAGGCGGCGCAGAGATTGAAATGTTTGCAGGTTCCTTGAAAAAACTCATGATTAACAGACAATCGCTTGACAAAAACCTGAATTATTATCTTGTAACAGACGAAACAGTTTACAATAACAAACTCTTTTTCCGTTTTCTGAAACATCATCAGAAACCAGCTGGCCTAACCCTCTGGGACGCCTGGGAAAAAATACTTGACGACTGAATCTTTGTCAATTCCTTCCTGATATTTTTTTTCTTCTGTTGACTTTTAACTCCCTCAGATTTAACATTATCCCCTGTTAAAGATATGAATTTTATGGGGTGATATATGTCAGTGATGCGCTCAACAGTAAAAATAAAGCTTCTTTCTGGAAGTATACTTTTATATACTTTTCTTATTTCGGTAATGATGTTTTCCTTTGAGTTGCATGCAGAACAGACACGGCAAAATACTATTACCATTCTTTATACAAATGACACTCACTCTCATCTTTTACCGTTTGATCTGCCAGATTTTGGAAAAGATGTCGGAGGAATACTCAGAAGAAAAAAAATTATTGATGAAGAAAAAAAGAAGAATCCGGCTGTGTTTGTTTTTGATGCCGGAGATATGTTTCAGGGAACAGCTTTTTATTCATTCTTTAAGGGTGAATCTGATGTTGCGGCTTTTTCTCACTGCGGATACGATGCAACAACTCTTGGAAACCACGAATTCGACAATGGAATTCAAAATGTAATTGAACAATACTCCAAATCATCTTTCCCGATGATCTGCGCAAACATCATGGACAAGGAAACCAATAAACCTGTTTTTGCCCAGTACAAGATATTTGAACGTGGCGGTTGGAAAGTCGGCGTCACAGGGATCATTGGAAAACAAGCCTGGGATGTTGTTCCCGAAGAAAGAAAACTTGATGTACATTTCATCGAACCCGAAACATTACTTCCCGAAATTCTTAAAAAGTTGTCAGCAGAAAGCGACATTCAGATTTTGCTTTCACACTCAGGCTACGATGACGATCTCTTAATTTCCGCTAAATTTCCCGAAATTGACGTTACAATTGGCGGACACACCAACACATACATCGAAGCTCCGATGTATGTTAAATACGACCCGGTACAAATTTCAACCTCGTCAGAAAATGGAAGCGGCGGTTGCATTATTCTTCAGGCATTCAAATGGGGTGTATTCCTGGGAAAAATTGATCTGACGATGAACCCCGATGGAAAAATTGCCACTTATTCCGGTGAACTTATCAAATTGACAAACTCTATTCAAGCAGATCTGAATTCACCACTTTCGGACTGTGTAGCCAGGTATCATTCGAAAATCAGCAGCCTCACCTCAGAAGTAATTGGATTTCTTGATTCGGAAATGCCATATTCCGATGAACTGAAGCATCTTCGTGACCTTGCTCTCGGTCGCTTTACCTGCGATGCGATGAAAAAATTGGTTGGCGCTGACGCTGCGATCATCAATGCCGGGTCAATAAGAAGTCCACTGCCAGCCGGGAACATTTCCCTGAATGAAATGTTCTCTGCGTACCCATTTGAAAATTCCATTGTAGTATACACAATGAAAGGGAAACATTTGATCGAAATGATGGATTTTCTCTGCTCGAACTTTGGAAAGATATCAGGCTATCAATATGGTGGAATAACAGGGACTATGAATATTGATATAGGAAAAACAGAAAATCTGCTGCTCAACGGGAATACAATAGATCCTGAGTCAGAGTACAAGCTGGCAACGCTGTCATACCTTGCAGAAGGAAACCTCCACGGCAAAGACATGTTTAAAAATGCCCTGAATAAGGTAGATACAGGTTTTCTGATGCGTGATTCAGTCCTTGAATACTTCAAAAAAAATAAATCTCTTTCATCGCCCGGAAATGACCATATAAAATACAGATTTGCCGCCCTGGCACCGTTCAAAGCGCTGAAATGGTTTTTCCCGGGAGACATTTTTTAGCCTTATATCTTCTGGCTAAGGCCTATGGAGTAATTAACATGAAAAACGGCAGACTTCTTTTTTTAAAATGCTTGTTTACCCTTTTCGTTTTTTTGAATCCAATTTTTGCTTATGATGGAAACTTAAAATTCAATTCAGATGGTACATTTAAAATCATGCAGCTTACTGATATCCATTTTCAACCTGAAGAGGGCAAGAAGTACAAGCAAAAATACAATTCTTATGTCAGTGAATTTTTGAAGTCTGAAAAACCCGATTTAGTGATAATTACAGGCGATACATGCTATTGGAGCAGATTGCCGATGCAATCTTATTTTGACAATGCTCTTGAACCAGTAATTAATAGTAAAATTCCCTGGGCTCTTACCCTCGGAAATCACGATTTAGAATCAACTTTTACCGGAAAAGAAATTGTGAAGTATCTTCAAACAAAGCCATTCTCACTTGTCAGACCAGGTCCTCAAAGTCTTGGAGCAAGCGGCAACTATACACTTGAAGTTAAATCGGCAAAATCAGATATAACTGCCTCTGTTCTTTATCTGCTTGATTCCCATTCACACCATAAAACGTTCATTAATTACTCTAAGGATCTTGAAAACCAGCTGAGACAAAGTGAAGCCAAACCAGATTACCAGATGCTGTTTAAAAAACATGGAATATTGGCTGATGAAATATATTATGCCATCTGTAAATTCGACAACAAAAAAATGGCTGCAGCACTTATGTCTAATTATGATATCACACTTGAATCAGGAAAAGTTGTTTCAATAAATAAAGAAGATTTTTCTCCAAATGACAATCTAAGTACCGGCTATGACTGGATATCCCTCGAACAGATCAACTGGTACTGTAACAGGTCAGAGTATTTTACCAGAAGAAACAACGGAATTCCCCTTCCCTCTTTGATGTTTTTTCATATCCCGCTGCCAGAATATTCTCAGATACTGACCCATGGGAAACTGATTGGAGAACGACTTGAAACTGAATGTCCACCAAAGCGCAATTCAGGAATGTTTGCTGCAATTCTCGAAAAACATGATGTTATGGGAATATTCGTTGGACACGATCACGTAAATGATTACACGGGTTTCATGCAGGGAGTGGCACTGGCTTATGGCAAAAAAACCGGCATGGGAGCTTACGGGCCGGTGCAAAACAATTACGGATGCAGAATAATTGTACTGCATGAAGGAAAAAGCAGTTTCGAAACATGGGTCAGAACAATTTCCGGTAAAGCGGAGAAATGTGTGAACATTCCAGATTCTTTTCAGTGATGTTTTCAGGAAACGATTATTTCCTTTACGCGTCCAATATTTCCATCTGTCAACCGAACTTTGATACCATGAGGATGCGAAGAAGATTTTGTCAGTATGCTTTCAACTATTCCATCTGTTAATTTTCCACTTCTCTGATCTTCTTTCAGTACAATTCTCACTTTAATACCCTGCCGAATGTCTGACCTTGTTTTTCCATCCATAAAAAATAACCCTCCTTGACGTTTTATACAAATATTCTTTTCATAGAACCCTCAATCTTGACCTCTATACGCGTTAACTTATGATAAGCTGCCATCCCGAACAAATATGAGAGATCTGGTAAATGCCAGGTTTCTCCCTTCCGTCGAAATGACAAAATCGGAATTCTGTACTTAAGTTAACAGACACGCACTGGCGCCGAACAATATTAATTCAGTTTTCTCAGCTTTTCTCAACGCCTCTGCCGGTCTTTGTGAGTTCAATCTTTTCGTCAATATCATTATCATTGTCAGGTCGTGTGAATATGTTAACTGATTATGCACAATGATTTAATTTTCCCCTTTTAAAAATCCGTGTTATTCCGTGTATTCCGTGGTTACTAATCAGTTTCTTTTTGTTTATCGTTAAACACTCGCATTACACATTGTCACAGTGCCTTATTTTCCTTCTTTTTTCAAGCATTGTAATCATAACCGGAACAAAAAACAGATTGCTCGCAAAACACAGTCCCATTGTAACTATTGTAAATACACCAAGTTGATAGATAGGCTTGATATTGCTGAAAGCAAGTGAGAAAAACGACAGGGCAATCATGAGTGAGGCAAGAAGCATTGACATTCCTGCATTATATATTACAATTCGCGTGCTCTTCAACGGATCGCCAGTTTTGTGCAGCGCAGTAATGTAACGTACAACAAAATGAATTGTATCGTCTACACCAATGCCAAGAGATATCGCTGCAATCATTGTTGTTCCCATATTCAGAGTTTCACCGAGCAAACTGAGAAGACCATAAACTCCGAAAATTGGAATAAGATTTGCGAGAAATGCAATTGCAGTGAGCTTAAAGGAATGAATTATAAAGAAAGCAACGGTGAAAAGCACTATTATTTCCCAGAAGGTACCTTCGAATTGTGATACTGCCATATTGTCAGCGGAATTAACACACCTCAGATATGTTCCACCGATATTAAATTTAGTAATTTTGTCCTGAGATATTGTTAATTTCTTTTCAGGAAACTCTTCTTCAAGAAACTTTTTAATTCCCTTGTAAATGTTTTCAAAGCTCTTTGAATTTATGTGACTTGTTCTGACAAAAATGAGAGTTTTATCTGCTGATTCACTGACGTAATACGAATTCAGATCCTGGTTAGCGTCTCTGACGATCATGGCAATCTGTGATACTTTCTGCGAATCAGAGTACCAGTTTTCAGGTGGAATGTCCTCGTAAGCCTTATAGCCTTCGTTCAGCATGTCAAGATATGTAATTACCTTGTCAACTCCTGATACTTTTTCAAATCTCTCCTTGAATTTTTCCAGGAATTCAAGAACCTTCTGAGCATAGACACCTTCGACTCTTCCGGTATCAATTTCAACGACAACCGGATACTGACCTCCAACTGTCCTGTTAACAAAATCGACGGCTTTGGTCATCGGCGATGATTTCAGATAATACTGATAGTAATCTGTCTGAACTTCCATGCCAGTAATAAGCAGGCCTGATGACATAAGTAAAACAGATATTGTCAGAATGACTTTTCTGTATTTTGCAGTCGCAAATCGCAAAAGAAACTTGAAACGCCGTGCAAAATTTGGATTCGGCGTGTGTTTGAAAAGTTTCAGCAGAGGATAACTCAAAAAGAGAGATGTCCAGCCCGCAAAAAACGTTCCCATGGCTGCATACAATCCAAAATCCTGAAGAGTTGGAATCGGATTCAGACAGAGGGAAAGAAAACCAATAATTGAAGTGAGAGCCGAAAAGAATGCTCCAACAAAGATCTCCTGAATTTCATCCGGATCATCAATAGTTCCCTCGTGCTTCGCCACAAGAAGGTGAAGCGTGTAGGCTATTGATAAGCCCATGGTAATTGCAGGAACAGGTGTTGTTGAAATTGAAAGCTGCCTGTTAAGGATGTACAGAGAAATAAATAAAAGTCCATTAGACACAACTGCGGAAACAATTCCAACAAGAGCAATGTAATAGCTCCTGAAAATAATCATCAGTGCAAAAAACAACAGAAACAACGAAAGAATTGAAAATACTTCAACATCAATCTGCATAGTCTTACCGGTAGTTTCCATAAAAACATGCATACCGGTGAAATAGAACCTGCCTTTGACCTTTCTTTCGTATTCATTTACAATTTTTCGTATTTCACGAATAATAGATTCTTTGAAAAACGGGTCTGTATCTGGCTGAAATATTATGTTGAAAGCCGCGGTATTTCCGTCTCGGGAAATGATATTATTGCGAAATAACCTGTTTTCAACAGCATCCTGTTTCAATCTGGAAAGTTCCGACTCTGATTTTGGAATTTTCTTCAAAAGAGGTTCAGTGTAAAGCGTCAGCTCACCATTCTCTGGTACATTTTTAAAGAATGGAGTACTCGAAAGTGAAAAACAGTTCTTAACACCTTTTACATCAAGAATCCTGTCTGTAATTTCAACAATAATATTAAGGTTTTCTACCGTGAAAAGATTTTCAGCATGGTAAACAAGAATAGATATCTCATCGATATCTCCAAAAGTCTTTTTGATTATTTTGTCTTTTTCTTCCTGCGCCGTTCCCTGCTCGAGAAGCGTTGCCAGTGTATTATTTACTTTTATCGGGTACAATGACGGAAGATAATACAGAAAAAGAACTGCAAGGAAAGCAAAAACTATTTTATAATATCTGTCAGAAAGAAACCTCAAACAGCGCGCAACGAATTCAACGAATATCACTTTTCAGCCTCATGTTGTTTTCAAACTTTTCCGATATTACCCCAGATAATGATTTTTGACAAGCTCAATTAACATTGAAAAATAGACACAGCAAATTTGCTGAAATTATGTATATGCTCAATAATTCGGGGTAAGTGCCGGGGATTTTCATACAGTGTCGATTTTTGTTGCATAATTTAATCCATAATGATATTTTGACAATGTTCAAAAAATATTTCAATCAGAAGGTGTGCTGCTATGGTGATTAACAAAAGGAATTATGATGACAAAATGTGTCGTTTGCTTCGCGAAGGAAAAATCGCGGAATTCAATGCAAAAAAAGCAAGCGGTGAGAAGTCAGATCTTACCAATGCAGACTTTCGAAGTCTTGACCTTCGCGGACTGGATGCTTCCGGTCTTGATTTCACCGGATGCTATTTTCGTCAGTCTGACTTGCGTGGAATTGATTTTTCAAGCAGCAAACTTGAGGGAGCAAGTATTCACGGAGCAAAAATTTCAGGGGTCTATTTTCCGGGCGAATTAAGTCCTGAAGAGATCACCCTGTCTGTTACAAATGGTACACGTATGCGCTATACTAACCGAAAATAAAGTTATTCACTTTAAAACTAACAAATCAAAATAAAAGGAAGAAACAATGAAAGAATTGAACAATCTGTTGAAAGAGATCAAGGATTACAAAAGCAAGATGTTCGGCAGGGATTTTCTGTTAACATGGGATAAATCGATTGACGAACTCAAACAAATTCTTGCTATTGCCGATCTTCTCAAACTCATGCGTCAGGAAAATATTTCCGCACGCTGTTTTGACAGCGGCATTGCGGTTTCTCTCTTCCGCGATAACTCTACACGCACACGGTTCTCGTTTGCATCAGCATGTAACCTCCTCGGATTAGCAGTACAAGATCTCGACGAAGGAAAATCACAGATCGCTCACGGTGAGACCGTCCGCGAAACAGCAAATATGATTTCCTTTTTGTCTGAAGTCATAGGCATTCGTGATGATATGTTTCTTGGCGCCGGCCACACCTATATGGTTGAAGTCGGAGAAGCTCTCGAAGACGGCTTCAAACAGAAAGTCCTGCCACAACGCCCGGCAATAGTGAACTTGCAATGCGATGTTGATCATCCAACTCAGGCTATGGCCGATCTCGGCTGGCTCAAAGAATATTTCGGCGGCCTCGATAAGCTTCAGGGCAAAAAGATCGCCATGACATGGGCATATTCCCCGAGTTATGGAAAACCGCTTTCCGTACCACAGGGAATTATCGGCCTGATGACACGCTTTGGCATGGAAGTTTCATTGGCTCATCCGGAAGGATACAACTTGATTCCTGATGTAATGGATGTAGCGAAGAAAAACGCCAAGGAAAGCGGCGGAAAGTTCGCAGTATGCAACACCATGGAAGAAGCATTCAAAGGCGCGGACATCGTTTATCCAAAGAGCTGGGCACCTTATTCAGTCATGCAGAAGAGAACCACACTTCTTCAGAACAAAGACCACGACGGCCTCAAGGTCCTTGAAAAAGAATGTCTTGCCAATAACGCCAAATTCAAAAACTGGGAATGCACTGAAGAAATGATGAAGCTGACCAAAAAAGGCAAAGCACTTTATATGCATTGTCTGCCCGCTGATATCACAGATGTTTCATGTAAAGCAGGTGAAGTTGCTGCTTCCGTATTCGATCGCTACCGCATCGAAACTTACAAAGAAGCTGGATACAAGCCATATATGATAGCCGCGATGATTCTCACAAGCCGCTTCAAAGACATTCACGGACTGCTTGAAAAACTAATCAAACAGGGCAAAGAAAGAGTCGCATAATCCAAATTTTCCCAAAATAATCGAATTTTTAAAGGCGCAGAGAGATCTTTCCCCTGTGCCTTTTTTGCTTCTAAAACCAGGACTGCTCACATTCTACTGTTCTGAACTACCAAGATCCAATGAATCCCTGGGAACTTTCATTGTCTTTCGTTTGAGCTGTATCAGTCGGAGAAATATCATTCTGGGGAAATAATGTACTATTGGCTTCCGCTGTGTCTGATGTATTAATCAGATTGTTGCCTGAATCAATCGAAGTTCCAACTGAAGTAGAATAGGAAGTATTATTTTCTAAAGAGTCTATGGCTATTGCCGTATTGGAAGGTATTGCAGTATTGATACTTGTTTCAATGCTTGCTGAAGGTTGAGTGTTGGCTGAATTGTCACCAGAACCAGATTTCGGTGTTTTCCTACTAGACAGATAACTCCGGGTGTGTCCGGGAAAAAGTTTTTCCAGCTCTTCTTCAGGGAATTTATATGATGTATTGATGTCGAATATTTCAAGAACTTTGGCTGCATCACCCGAATAAAGAGTCAAATATTTTTTCAGGAAACTTGTTATACTCTTATCAGTCTTGTTGATTTCAATAAAAGTTTCGTAAATCTTCCTATAACCATCAGGGATTTCACTGGCAATCTTAAACATTATTCCTGCAACGATGTTTTCTGTTTTCAACAGATCCTGTGCTTTAACATCCTTCGAAGATATTAATTTACTATTATATTTTGGAGAATCTTTTGTAGAGGAAGCGTCTTCATAAGTCAGACTAGTAACAGAAAAATAACTTTCTGGGAAATCATAAAACTCGTTGAATTGTGCCCATCCCTCAGCAAAAGCAGATATTTCTGAAGTAACCTCATTTGCTCTATGCATCCCGTCCGGTCCGTAATCAACCCTGTAATTCTGATCAAGAGCATGCGAAACTTCGTGAGTCAAGACATCTTTACATCCTCCAGAAAGAGATGAAAGAAGAATCTCGTTACCCACTGCACAGGGCCAGAATTTCAGTATCAATTTCCCTTTGTCAGGGCAGTTTGCAAAAGTTGTATCACAGAGGTTAACTATTATTTTATTATCTGGTACATTGCAATTTGCTCCAAATTTCAGACGTGTTTTCATTTTTTCGGAGCTGCTGTATTTAAAAGCTTCAAGGAGTTCAGCCTGTTCAGTACTCAAATCTTTTTCAGAAGTTACTCGCATTTCCTCCAAAAGTTCAGATACTGAATTGACTACCACATCCTCACAGTTATAGCCCATTAATTGTATGGTTTCTGTTTTTTTCGATGCACTTTTGATGCCCGTGCCTGTCCCTGTCCCTGTATCCGACCCAGTAACAGCCATAGATCTGGGTGCTTCAGAAAGAACTCTTATATATCTGAATTCAAACTTCGTATCTTCCTTACTTTGTTTTTCAGTAGAAAATAAGAATGATATTGGAAAAAAGAAAAACACAGCCAGAATGGTGAGGAAAAACG
>JADFZL010000020.1:45940-135155 GCA_015232575.1 Candidatus Rifleibacteriota bacterium | reverse complement strand
TCGAATCCGATTGCTGCCTCTCAGAGTCAACCATCCGCTGCTGATGGGCTTTTTTGCTTTTAGGCAATTATGCTTATTCAAACTCACCGGAAATTTTACTTCCAGACCATCATTCATAGAAATAATTATATAACCGTTTTCGTGTTTTGCTGAAATAAACTTTTTATCCAAAGTGCTCATACCGTTACTGTGTGTCGCAATCATTTTTTATATTCACCAGAAAAAAATGGAATGGTTTATTCGTCAGATCACGTTACTTTTACTTCAAAAAAAGATCTCGAAAAAAACTCAGGTTTATTCAGGACTGTGAGTTCAAATTGTTTTGAACCATAAAAATTGAATCGCAGTGTGGCAGGTCCGATGGGCTCAATTTTATCAAGCAGGAAACTCTCGTAAGGGGCTCCGAATTGCCTGGAGTCAATTATTTCCAGATCGTTCCCCAGATAATAGAAAGTCGTCATTTCTTCGAACGGACAGTCGTAGTCAGTGACAATTATGTATCCATGCTCGAACTTTAATTGTGCTAAAATTGCGTAGCCGCCAAGCGAAACACTCGTCAGCCGGTTATTAAAATACAGCCGAGACAAGGGCGGCCAATTTTCATACGGTCCTTCGTGCTTTTCGAAACTGAATAATTCAACCTTTTCCATACTTCATAATCCGTGCAATCACAGAATCCTATCTAACAAGTAACGTTAATAAAACCACAATCTATTTTTTCTGCTCAAATTCTCTCACAAATTTAACAATGCGACAAGACCATTCCAGCTTTGAGCTAAGAAATCGTCTCAATAGAAATAAGATTTTGATTTTACATCAAGGTGATCGTATTCTACTCAGGGTCATAACGGAATCCGTGCTCCAACATGGGAAAAATCCGAACCTGGGATTGTAGGGTTACCCGATTTCTCGAGGATCTTCTTCAATTCCTCAGAATTGGGAATGGCAATCACGCTTTTATCCTGGTCGGCAAACAGGCCCAGAATGGGGCACTGAATGGATTTATAAGCTGAACGTGGTTCGTAACTCATGGAGAAAAGGGAAGATATGTAGAGCTGCCAACGACCGTCATCCCTTTGCCCCACGATCAGTACAGGATGCTCCAGTGCTCCATCGATCGGCCCTTCAATGCTTCCCAGCCAAACGCCTCGAAAGTCTTCCCATCCGGAGTCCCCTGTCATGGAAAACACTCCTTTCCATCCTGAAAGTACAAGGAAAATCGCGAGGACGAAAATCGATCTTCTTCGTGATGAAGATGTCAGTGTGAAGAGAATGTGCACAAATTGGGAGATTGCCTTTCGACTTGAGGATACATCGCCTCGATTTCGCGAGTCAAGAGTTTTTTCCAATCAGAAGTCACCACATTTAGTACAAACAATTGCGGCAAAGCGGTTTAGTTCAATGGTAGAAGACGAAGAGATAAAATTTTCATGTAAATTTGGTGGTGGCGGTTGACGGTTTCGAAGTAATTGGTTATTATTGAAAGACAAAGTTAAACAGGAGGTAGGTATGAGAACCAATTCAATTATTATACTAATTGTTTTGTGTTTATTTTCCTTGCCGGCGTTTTCCGAGAATACTAACCCTTATGATGATAGAGGTTCAGTAACTCCAAATGCTGTGACCCCAATAAACACCAATCCATGCACCACTACATGTACTAGCTCATATCCCCCAAGCCAGGTTGTTGATGATGTTCTTGCCATTGCCGGAAGTTTTGACAACGCCCATCGGAGGGATGAGATGCTCGTAAATGGCTCGAGTAGGGCCAATTCTATCGAAGATGTTTTGAGACTTGCGGAAGCCACTTATTATTCAAAGAATAAGGAAATCATCCTAACTTCCGGATTAAAATTTGCTTCTACCACACAAGATTTTTTAAGACTTGCAAATGCCACCTATTATGCAAAAACCAAAGAGGATATTTTGCTTGCCGGAGCGCTTCGCGCAAATAATACCAGCGATTTTATATCACTCGCAAATGCCACTTATTATTCAAAAACCAAAGATCATATTTTGCTTATGGGAGCTAACCAAGCCAACAGCACCTCAGATTTTCTGAGAATTGCAAATACTGCTTACTATTCAAAGACTAAAGATGATATTCTCTTACAAGCTTCGTTCAGGGCATGTTCGGTCGTTGAAATTATTTCTCTGGCAACTAATACTTATTATACCAAAAATAGGGATGAAATTTTAAAAAGAGGAATCAGATTAGCTCGAAGCACCGATGATTTCATCCGCCTTGCTGACAACGCTAATTACTCGAAAACTAAAGATTATATTCTTTCGCAGGCTTCTAATCGTTAACAAATAATTGGTGGAAAGTAAAGTTAAATAACAAACCCGTTCCTTTTTGAATAAAGCAGGAGCGGGTTTGTTATTTTCATATTCGTTTTCGAATCTATTGAAGATATTTATGATTTAAAGTGTTGCTCTGTTTTTGGAAATTAGGATATTATGTCTATCTGAGAATATTGACATTTTTATTCAGGAGAAAACGTTTGTGAAACAGGAAAAGAATTCAAGCGGCTATTTCCTTCCGTTTATCAAAAGTAGCGTTGCATTTCTTTTACTTTTGATATGTGTCACCGTAACAGTTAAGGCTGATGACCAGGCTGTGCCTCCAATGAAGGATTTTCTTAAAGCTCTTGCCGTCGCAGCAAAGCCGCTTAATGGAGATGACAGCGCTATTTTTCTCAGCCCGGGGCGCGATCCTTCGGAAAAGCCGACACTGACATCTGGAATTGAGGAAGTCCTCGGATATCTGGCTGATTTTGAACCTTTCTCGCTCAGCCTTGCTCAGCGGACGCCGCAGGCTTTCACAATCGGTGGAACAATGAATTCCAAAAGAGGCGGAATGATTGTCTGGTGCAATGATGTTTTCCCGGGAGATTTTTTTGTACAACGCATTAGCGAGTGCAATAACTCAGAATCTGGCGGACCGTCAGGCTTCTTTGCAAATATTTTTAAACAGCCATGGTTTCAGTGGAGCAATCGTGGATTTACTTATTATCCATCAGGTGCTGGTGAACGCATCTTTGCGCTTATGAAATCCTCGGCTGGACAATCGAAAATACTTCGCTTGTATCGTGGTACAACAAACTTCGAATCACAGATCCTTGATCTTGGACGCAAGCTCGAATGGCGTGAACCAATCGATTCCAAATGGCGTTCTCGTCTCAAAGTTTCCCTTGAGGAAATTGCAAAACATGCTGAAGAATTCTTACGTGCCTATGAGAAGGGAGTGACCGAGGGTTGGGCAACTCCTGCTGACGTCGAAACCAAGCGGGAAAAATGGGTGGCTATCGTAAAACGGAATGAAGAGCTTATAAAAGCTTCTGAGGGTGCTAAAGATAAAGCCGCGATAAAAAACTTCGTCCGATTTGCGCTTGCGGGGCTTCTTTCTCAGGGTGAATTCTGCGGTCTTTTTACCACTCCGGACTCTGAGCGTGCAAAGCTCTTTTCGAAAGGACAGGTTGTAGAATTCAACATCGAATGGGAAACTCTCACCGGTCTTTTAAAACGTGGAAAGCTCTACGTCGGATTTGAAAAGATTTTTGGTGGCGAACAGGAAGACGTACAAGTTGAGATCGGTTTTCTTGGAAGCAATGACCAAAATGATACCTTACAGTTGGCAGACGTAATAATACATTCCTATCGCCGCTCCAGAGCAGAAAAGCCATCAGTCTTATTCAATTAATAAACGACAGAGCCAGTAAAACCCGGAAATTACACATTGTTTACGAAAAATATGCGGTTTTCTGGCTTGATAAATCAAGTCTCTGCGTATCTCAATCGCTTGCTTTCTCGTTTTTTATGTATCTTCTTAATAATCAGGGGTAACTTTTTAATTGGAACTACTTATTTCCATCACATCGACCGAAGGGAGAGATCTCCGCAGGGTTTGATATTTCTCCCTTTGGTCGAAATGACAGCAATGAGCTGGAAGTTTCCCCGAATTATTGAGAAGATACTTTTTTATTTCAGATATTTCTGAATGATTGTCTTTAAAGCGGATATGTCGATGGGCTTTGTCAGGAAGTCGTCCATCCCTGATTCGAGGCACTTCTCTCTTTCGCCTTTCATAACACCGGCTGTAAGCGCTATCACAGGAACACGAACACCTGTTTTCTTTTCGTGATCGCGTATTTCCAAAGCAGCTGCATACCCGTCTTTTTCAGGCATCTGAATATCCATAATCACAAGATCGGGCTTTTTGTTTAGATAAAGGCTGACAGCTTCATTGCCGTTTTTTGCCTCATAGAAAGTTGTTCGGGGCAAATTACTCAAAATAATCTTTTTCAGTAACATCATGTTCAGCATTATATCTTCGGCGATAAGAATTGAATAATGTTTTTCTGAATCAGGCGTATTGCCGGCAATCATTTGAGACTGGATGGAGTTGTATGAAGAGCTAGAATCTGTTTTTTTCAATCTTTGAAGGGTTGTAAGAAGTTCACTGGATTTAACAGGCTTGACAAGTTTGCAATGTACATCCAGTTTTTTGCATTCTTCATGAATAAGTTTGTCTTCGGCTGAACTGTACAACAATATTGCCGGCAGTTTCCCTGCGTTCAAATGCAGTTTTTCCCGAATGATTCGTATTGTTTCTATTCCATTTATCTCTGGCATGCAGTAATCGACTATAACCAGGTCAAATTGCTTGGATTTCAATAATTTCAATGCATCAAATCCATTTGAACAGCCTTCCGATGCAATATCCCATCGTTCCAGTGTGTGCTGAAGAATTATTCTGTTCTTCTGATTGTCGTCGATGACAAGAACACGTTTCAAATTTACATGAAGCTTGTTTCTATTTGAATCGCCGCTCATGAATGGTTTGGTAATTGAAAAAGAAAATGTGCTTCCGATTTCAGGCTGACTTTCGAGTGAAAGCGAACTGTTCATTTTTTCAAGCAGCATGTTGGAAATAGCCAGACCGAGGCCAGTTCCGCCAAATTTGCGGGTGGTTGACATGTCGGCTTGTGAAAATGCTTTGAATAATTTCGCTTTTTGTTCATCGCTGATGCCTATTCCGGTGTCTTTGACTGAAAAATGAAAGGTTCCATTGCCATCATAAGGTTGGGATTCAGCGAAATCAACTTTCAGTTCTATTTCTCCATTTTCGGTGAACTTTATTGCATTGCTGAGAAGATTTGTTAAAATCTGTCTTATTCGCACTGGATCAGCAAAAATGTACCTGGGAACATTTTCGCCGATCGAAAGCAGTAATTCAAGATCCTTTTTGGAAGAACTGTACTTGATTATGTCAGCGGTTTGCTCAATCAATACAAAAAGATCAACTTTGATTTCCTCCAGTTCAAGTTTGCCAGCTTCGATCTTTGAAAAATCAAGTATATCGTTTATTATTTCAAGCAGGGAATGTGCTGAAATATTTGCGTTTCGGGCGTATTCCAGCTGAACGGAATTCATTTCTGTTTCCATGAGCAAATCGGTAAAACCGATAACGCCATTCAGAGGCGTTCTGATTTCGTGACTCATATTGGCAAGAAATTCAGACTTTGCCTTGTTTGCAACTTCAGCCTGCTTTTTCGCATATTCAATTTCCCTATAATGACGGGAATTTGATATGATCAATCCAAGAAATGAAATCAAAGTGAGGGAAAAGTTCAGATAACGCTGTATGAATTGCTGAAACGTAACGTTGATGACAAAAATATACCCAAGAATTTTGTCGTCGTAAGCTATTTTCAATATGAACCCGTTGTTGTCAGCAGTAAAAGCGTATTCTCCTTCAAAGTTGCACATGGACCGCAGAGATTCTAATTGCTGATCTTCACCATTTCCCCAGCCCTGGTCTCTTGAATAAGTCTGCTGTATGGATGGCTCTGATTCTTTTAAATAAACCATTTTTTCAGCAGCGAAAAGAGTTGAGAATAGATCGATTATTCTCTCAATGACAGTATCTTCAGATGTTATTTTTGCAAGAGACGGTATAATGTCAAATATCATTGAAAATTCGGATATCTGTTTACTGCTTTCTCTTTTTACATTTTTTAAAGCAGCATTCAACTCAACAATACTGCTGTTTTTGGCAATGTTTTCAATATGTTTTTTGTAATAGTCCAATCCTATTGGTACAATCGAATAAGGTAAGCCGACAAATTCACTGAATTCCTTGATCTGGTCTGTTAAGTCACCGTATATTTCTGTATCTAAAAGAAGAATTTCTCTTGCGGTTTCTTTAAAAAACAGCTTTGCCAAATCTGCATTGAATTTCCACTGGTTTATCAAAAATGCTTTCCACTGAATTAACCATCCAGGCGCAATAATATAGTACTGTTTTTCGATAAAATGATTTACGAGTTTTTCCTGAATGACTAAATCAATACAGCGTGAAACATTTGAAAAATGGAACTTATCGGACATTTCCATTCTTTTGCGACAACCTACACAGCTGTCTGGCATTAATACTTCCAGCGAATCTGCCTGGCTGTCAAATTCCGTGAGCAGCTGGAAATTTTTTTCCACGTCAGCAGCTTTTGCAGAAAAACATGTCGATGGAATTACACGGACATCGATATTTTTTGCGCCAATCTGATCAATTACAAAGTGTAACTCTCTGGAATAGGATGCACAACATGTAAACAGAAGTTTTCCAGTCATTTATTTGTGAAATTCTCCGTAACTTTTTACTTCGCCGGTAGATTATTTTTCAGCATTTGCCCATCACTGCTCTGGATATAGCCAACAGTGTTTTTTCAGAGACATGCCATGGTATTTCTCCGTGATTATCAGCCAACAGTAGGCCACCGTTACTGGATGCTTTTTTTATGATATTTTTTACTTCTGCCTCAGCCTGTTCTTCTGACCATCTGCACATTTCAAGTCCGTTAATGTTTCCCAGTACAGAGAGCCTGCCGTTGCAGAGCTTTTTGATCTCGCCAATATCTTCGAGAGAGCTGACGCCGATGATTGCAGTGCCAGTTTCAGCTAGGTCATTTATAATGGTTTTACATTTTCCGGAGGCCATGTGTGTAGCAGTCGGACCCTTTATCTGAGCGATGGTTTGTTTCGCTACTCTGAATCCTGTTTCACGATAAAGTTTTGGTGGAGTTATTGAAGGGGAAGAAATTGGGTCAAAATAACATATCGCAGTTGCACCAGCGGCTAGTTGAGCGTTTGCCCATGAAACGCAGAACTGCTGATTTACTTCCATGAGTTTATCAAACAATTCCCTGTGAAAAAGGATAAGGTTCAAATATTTTTCAAATCCAAGCTGCATAACGGGTAAAGAAAAAGGAGACATTACTACTCCGATGATCGGAATTGAGTCTCCTGTCTCCTTTTTTAATCCGGATATTGCAGCCAGCGGTTTTTTCAAACACAAACATTCTTCAATACAGGGCGGCTTTAACTGATTAATCTGGTCGAAGTCTTCAATGAGAATTCCTTCAGCATTCGGAGAACCATCTTCAAAAAAAAATGTTCTTCCACCAAATGCTTCTATTTCAAGGGATGCATAAAAAAAACCGTAATAACAATCTGTACTGAATTTTTTCTGCAATTTTATCTGAGCTTCTATTACATTATCCGGGTTTGAGAAATATTCTTTAATTGATATATTTTTTTCTTTTGCACCATAGCATGAAAAAAGAAGAAAAAGTGGGGTTCTGTCTGGCTCTTTTTGGGAAAGTGCAGTAAGAACTCTGTTCAGGGAAGTCATGGCTTTTCTGCCTCTAACCAGCTATTTAATATTCTGACCGCGTCAGCTGGTGATTTACCCATCGCATCAGCGCCAACTTTTTTCCACAGCTGGTCATCTAACAGAAATGGAGCACCGCCTACAAGCAGTTTTACCTGATAGTTTCTTTTGTCAAAAGCCTTTCTTATGTCCTGAACGCTTAATGCTGAATGATGCATTAAAGTAGAAATAAGTAAAATCTTAATATTTTTTTTAATGACTTTTTTGACGAGGATTTCGGTATTCGAAACACCGCCAAGGTCAAGCAGTTCAAATCCACTGGCTCTCAAAAAAGAATAGACAATTCTTTTCCCGAGTACATGATAATCCATTAGTGAGACTATTGCGGCAGAAATATCATTTTTCTGTGTTTCCTGATTGTGCGGTACAAGTTTATCAACAATCTCTTCGCAAATGCGGCTGCTCATATATATTTGAGAGAGCGCCAGATCTCCGCATGACCATTCCTCGCCCAGTTCGTTCAAAACAACAGTTATCAACTCTGTAAGAATTTCGATATTTTTACCGTTTTGTGAGCAAACATTAAGAAACTCTTCAGCCGCAACTTTGTCAAATTCCAATAACACGGATTTCAAGTTTTCTTTCATTTCATTGAAACTGTTGTTTGTCATTAATATTTCCTTTAAACTGGTTGGAAAGCATCAGAATGCTAATGAGCCAGATCAAAAGTTTATCACACTTCTTTTTGCAAGTCCAGAAGCTTCTATCTTAAACAGCAATTAAAGCTGCTCCAGATGGGCAGAGCACTCGAAATCGACTCTGCGTTTTCCTTTTCGACTGGCTATTTTCGTACACCATCAAATATTTATTAAAGCAATTTTAAATGACAAAGACATTGCAAAAATGTAAAATATAAGTGTTGAAAAGTTGGCATCGGAAATACCGACGATTGCACCGCTTTGCCCGACAGCAGGGACAGCATGAGTGCAGCAACTGGCATTCTTTATGCGTGTGAATTTCGTAGAAAGAGAAGGTGTGATGATGAATAGAAAGCTTAATATTGCGTTGATTTCCCCTCGGACAGGCATGTATCGCTTCGGAACCGGAGTTTTTCCGTTGACACTGCGCTATGCGCCGCTGAACATGGTTACGCTGGCGGCACTGATTCCACAGGAATTGCGCGGAGAGGTTACTGTATATGATGAAAGCGTTCAGAGGGTTGATCCGACTAAAATCAAGGCCGATATTGTTGGTCTGACTGGCATAACCGGAGTTTCACTGCGTTCGTATGCTTTTTCCGAATACTTTCGGCGGCAGGGTATTACAACCGTTATGGGCGGTCCACATGCAACGCTGATGCCAGAGGAAGCCGGGCGGCACGCAGATGCGGTCGTGATCGGTCATGCCTATGAGACCTGGCCGCGGCTTCTGCGCGATTACCTCGACGGGAAGTTGCAAAAGTTCTATTATCCGCCCGAAAAGATTGACTGGTCGCTGATTCCAGACCCGCAACGCGATTTTTTTTCTGACAAGAGATTCATCACCACCAACAGCACGCAGGCGGTGTTCGGTTGTCCGCACCAATGCGAGTTCTGTGTCACGCCAATAATTTGCAAGGGAAACTACGAGCGCAGGCCAATTTCCGATGTCGTGGGAGAGCTGTCACGTATGAAAGGACGCTATGTAACGTTTCTTGATCCAAGCCCGGTCGAGAATGTCGAATATTCCATAGCTCTCTTCAAGGCTATCGCACCGCTCAAGAAACGCTGGGGCGGTCTGGCTACGACCCGCATCGTCGATAATCCTGAACTGCTTGATGCCATGGAAGCCAGCGGCTGTTTCGGTTTGCTGATAGGCTTCGAATCGCTGACTGACAGCGGCAACACCACGATTGGCAAAGGGTTTAACGACATTCGAAAATATCGTCGGCTGATGCAGGAATTGCATGCACGTAACATCTCGGTCATGGGGTGCTTTGTGCACGGTCTTGACAGCGATGGTCCCGACTGCTTCAAACACACACTGGACTTCATTCACGAGGCGAACGTCGATTTACCTCGTTTCACTGTTTGTACGCCGTTTCCAGGGACTCCTTTTTTCAATCGCCTCAAGAGCGAAGGCCGGATTCTCACTGAAAACTGGACTCTCTACGATGCACAGCACGTTGTTTTCCAGCCGAAGCTCATGACAACTGAAGAGTTACAGGAAGGTCATATTCGCTGCTGGGAAAGTGCCTATCGCATATCAAGCATTTTTAAGCGCCTGAACGGTTCACGCACTTTTCTTGAATATACGATTCTCGCCAATCTTGGATACCGTTTCTATTGCCATGGTCACCGCCGCTTCCCGCCAAAACGCATGGCCAGAGACTGGCAACTTGATGTGACCACTGCTGCCGACATCGCATCTATTCAGCCGGCGTATTGACGGGAATTATCCATTGTCTTTGAAAGTGTGATGAATAGAACTATTTTTTAAAAATAGTATTCTCCATTGTTTTAAAGTAAAAGCAATGATTAATGCACATTTCAGAGAAATTTGATGTGTAATTGGGCACTGTAGCAACGTTGCTGAAGAAAAGATATATCTCACGCAGAGATGCAGAGGCACAGAGAAAAGCAGAGAGAAAATCGTGTTTTATTTATATCTGCTCAGCAACATTGCTACAGTCTCTGTAATTGCTGTTTATAATAAAGCGTATCATTGTTATTTTTATTCGTAGGGGCGCGATTTATCGCGCCCGTTTGAATAACAAATCATCGCGCCCTCACACACAAATTCAGACTTCCTGATTCGAGAGAGTTTGGTTGGATGCACTAGCAAGCCTGAAATTAATCAGAGCAAACAAACAAAAATTATTTTTGTACACGCGTATTTACTATTTGAAGCGGGCTTTCATCTCTTCAAGGGTGAAGCCGTATTTTTCGGTAATAAAATCTATGTCTTTGTCTCCGCGGCCGCTGAGATTAATCAGGATCGACTGATATTTCTTTTGCTTTGCAAGTTTCAAGGCGTATGCTATTGCGTGTGCGCTTTCAAGCGCCGGAATGATTCCTTCGACACGACTGAGCGTATAAAATGCCTCCAGACATTCGTAGTCGTCAGCGGTGACATACTTAATTCTTCCGATATCTTTCAGGTATGAGTGTTCCGGGCCGACGCCTGGATAATCAAGTCCGCTGGCAATTGAGCAGACTTGTGCTGGTTTTCCGTCATCGTCCTGCAGAAGATAGCATTTGAAGCCATGTATCACACCCGGTCGGCCCTTGGTCATCGTCGCTGCACCCGACGGCTCTACTCCGTAAATTTCACACGGATCATCCAGGAAGGCAGAAAATAGACCTATTGCGTTACTTCCGCCTCCGACACAGGCTATAACGTTGTCGGGAAGCTCTCCCGTCATTTCGAAAAACTGCTCTCTTGCCTCTATTCCAACTATTCGCTGAAATTCACGCACCAGCATTGGAAAAGGATGTGGTCCGACCACAGAACCGATACAGTAAATGCTGGTCTCAAAATCTTCAAGATATGCTTTGAAAGCAGAGTCTACTGCTTCCTTCAGAGTTCCGGCCCCTTCTGAAACAGGTATTACATTGGCACCAAGCAGTTTCATTCTAATAACGTTTGGATGTTCTTTCTCAATATCAACTACTCCCATGTGAATCTCGCATTGCAGGCCGAAGTAAGCGGCAGCAGTAGCAAGAGCGACACCATGTTGTCCGGCGCCGGTTTCTGCAATCAGCTTTTTCTTTCCCATAAATTTTGCGAGAAGTCCTTCGCCCATGCAGTGGTTAAGCTTGTGAGCGCCCGTGTGGTTCAGATCTTCCCGTTTAAGGTAGATACGGGCTCCACCCAGGCTATTGGAAAGCCGTTCAGCAAAATACACCGGAGTTGGTCTTCCCTGAAAATGCTTCCTGATTGAGCGCAGTTCGGAAATAAACTTGTGTGACTTGGAAATTGTCAGGTAAGAGTGAGTGATATCCTTGAACTGCTCAACCAGTGCCGGCGGAAGAAAAGAACCGCCAAACTCGCCAAAAAGACCGTTCTGATCAGGGAAGTTTTTAAAATAATCGGTATTCATTTTTTTGCCTTTCTCAATAGATTGCTATAAATATTGGTCCAAAGTGAAATTGTAGTAAATTTGTATCTACTCAATAATTTGGGTAAACGAACACCTCATCGCTGTCATTTCGACCGAAGGGAGAAATCTCAAACCCTCCGGAGATCTCTCACTTCGTTCGAGATGACATGGTAATAAGTAGTTTCAATTCAAAAGTTGCCACTGATTATTAAGAAGATACGCAAATTCTTTGAAATTATATAACTGATCAGTAATTCGGGGCAAGTGCCTTCTCTGAAATGTGCATTAATAAATGCTTTTACTCTAAAACAATGGAGAAAACCATTTTTATAAAACGCTCTATCCATTTCACTTTCAAAGACAATGGATAATTCCTGATATTGTGCTGTCATTTCGACTGAGAACGGTTCAGGTAATTCCTATTTTCATTCAGTGTCTCCAGATTCAGAAAATCTACCGAGACTGTTTTCTGGAGTTAATTCTTGAAGAACTTTCTCAGTTGTACGAAAAAGTTGTTTTCGTTTATTTCTGAGATGGCGGGTTCCAGAACGCCTTTTTTTACATAGGCATCAATTGCCTGTACTGGAAGAGACGGTTTTGGATTAACAATTTTTCCGAAGAAGAATTTTAATGGAATCTGTTGCTGGGAAGGAAGAACCGAATTAATTTTTAAGCAATGCGGATAAATACAACTGTTGGTAAATAAGTGATAGTATTCTGTTGAACGGTCTTTCAAAGCATCTAATATTATTCTTTCAGCCAATACTTTTTTCTGATTGTTTCCGATTTTGAATTTGTATGGGTTGATAATCTTCTTATCTACGCCACATTCAAATGTAATATAGTCTTCCCATGAAGATAGTACATGAATAATTCCGAAATGATTTCTGGTTCCTTTAAGAAAATCAAATGGCTCTCCTGGTTTTCTGAGAGCTTCGATGGAAATAACAAGTGCTTCGGGTTCGAAGCCGTCAGTCCCAATAAATCCACCTTTTCGAAAGGTTACAGCTATGTAGCAATGTGCTGCAATAAATTTGGGTGGGAAAAGTTTCTTAAGAAAATACACTTCTTCAATTGCATCTAAATCAATTGCAGCTGTTTTCCAGATGAATTTCTGGTAATCATTTCTTTGAGGTGCGTGAATTGTTCCCCATCTTACGTTTTCTACGGTCAGAACTGAACCATCCTGATGAATAACGTGAGCAGGGAAGCTTATTCCATGATCTGCTGCAAGACTTCCATAATTATGCCCTTTTGCTGAACAGAATGATGAAATCATCAGCTGAACTAACAGAAAGAATAAAATACCGAATGATTGCAGCCTGAATGCTACTGTTGAAAAAAAGAACCTCGTCATAAGATATCTCCTTATATATTAAAAGGGTCACTAATCAACGTCATTTCGACCAGAGGGAGAAATCCAGCATTTATTGAGATCTCTCACCAAAGTCAGCACGCAAATCTGACCCCTTATTTAAGATTTTGCGTACTTAAGTTATGCAGATACTTTCATAAATAACTGTTGCTGGCGATGAGGGAACTATCACAATATACTCAAACAGACATTTTACTTAAATAGCTGTACAACTTTTTTTTTGACATTACGAGTGGTCTGTATTAGAACAGATGTTCCAAGCAAAAAGCATACCAGTGACTCTTTTTTGAAGAATGGCATTGTTAAAGGATAATTTAATGGGTGACAAAAAAATGTGCAAAAAAACTGTCTTATATTTAACCAATTTATTGACAGAAAGTGGGTTTGTTCAGATACTCAATTTGCGATCAGCGAAGCAGGTCTCTGCTGCATATTTGTTGGCACAAATCTGTATTCATTGTACAAGCAAATTGTGCGTGGAAGATATTTGTACAGATTATAGAAGTGGGCGCAGCCAGTCAAGTTTCATAAGGAAATTGATTTTTTTCTGAATTTCCGGGGAAATATCCTGTTCCGGCCCTCTAACCTTTGTTGTTGATCCGTCGCTGTTTCTGTTAATCTGGCATTCGATAGCGGTCTTTGTGGCATTAAGAACTCTAAGACGAACCATGGTGGCGAATTCTCTGTTATTTATTGCTGCTACAACTTCTGAGTTTATGACCATGCTCAGCGGATCAAGATTGTAAGTTCCAATAACGGCAATCTGCCAATCTATTACAATAACCTTTGAATGCAGTTGATGCTTATCGCTTGGTGCCATAAACAACTGAAGTGTTGGCATGTCCCGCATCATTTCTGCCCATTCTTTGCAGAAGAATGCCAGTGCTTCAGGTGCATCAATTGATTTCGGTCCATTTGTATGCATTATGATGCGCACTCCGCGTTTTGAAGCTTGAGACATGAGATTCCATGCTTCTTTCGTCAGAACAACGTATGGATTCTGAATTACGATTTCGTGTTTTGCTGCGTTAATGAACCTCTGGAGATTGAACCCGATCTGGTCTTTGTGTCCCAGAATAGATTCTTTGTCGAGAATTCGTACAGGTTGTGGTAATTCGCCGCGCCATACTGTGAATTTTTTATAATCCTGAATTTTTTTGAATTTCATGAGTTCTGCGTTGAATTCTTCAACAATTTTTCTATGTGAATCTGGAATTGAAGGAAGTTTGGGGTCGAGAAGCGGGGCGCCTTTCATATAGTTTTCCATTGCCATTCGTGCAAGTTCAAGTTTTTTACTCTGATTTCTGAAATTGAGAAAGTCTGCTTTTACCTGGTAGTTCGACAGGACTTTCCATTCAGATTCGAATGCTTCATAAAGATCTTTGGCGATCTCAGGGCCATCCAATATTACATCTGAGTCGTAGTAGGCAATTTTGAGCTCGCCTGGTTGTGCAAAATAATCGCCTCCAAGATTTCTGCCGCCGGTTATAGATATCTTATTGTCTATAATCAGAATTTTGTCGTGATTTGATGTGGAAAGCATTCTAAGGTCTTTTTTTTCAACAGATGCCACAATTGTCTGTGGAATCTGGTTGTAGAGCCTTATCTGCACACCGGGACAGCCGACCAGCTCCTGTAATTCATCGTGATCGAAGGGCCGGAAGTAGAGAGGCATCATTCGGGCATCTACCATCAGTCGTATTTTTACTCCTTCGCGTGCTTTCTGAAGCAATAATCCAAGAAAAGACATGCCGAAAATGTCTTTCTGAAGGATGAAATATGTGACATCAATTGTACGTCTGGCTTCTGAAATCAGATTCCAACGTGCGTACCAGGCTTCGTGGTTAGCGTTGATAAGACGAACTCGTCCCGTTCCTCCGCCCGGTATTTCAGAGTATATTTTCTGAAGTTCATAATTCGGATCAAATAGCTGTGGCTTCTCAGTATTCGCTGAAACAGCTGCCTGGGAAGCCTGGGATTGCGGAAGAAAACTTAAAAATAATGCGAAAATGTAGAATATTGTTATTTTTTTCATATTTGTTCACCTTTTTTGAATTTCGAGTTTCCTCGTTTGATGAACCTTACGGAATCAATTTCACTCGTTGTTGCGTGAAATAGTTAAATTTAAAATTATTTTAAAAAAAATTCATCCGTACTGTTACAGGTTAATGAAAAAATTAATATAATTAGACTATTGAGAATAAAAAATGGAGGACAGAAATATGAAAGAATCATCTTCAAAATTATTTGCGATCTTTATGGCTATAATTGCGTTCATAACCCTTTTCGGAGAAATCAAACCGGCAGAAGCAAAAAAGAGACATAAAAAGGTCGGAATTTTCACGCGCATGTCAAGAGCTGTTAAAAGAAGTGTTAAGAGAACGTGCAAGAAGGTTCGCCGTGGAGTAGTCAACGCTGGTTGCTCTATTCAGAATGGAATAATGGACAGCGGTGTAAAGTTCAAATCAGCAATTACCGGAAAGAAACCAAAAAGAACATGGGTTAAAGGACACTATAAAAAAGGGAACAAACATCACACCAGCGGTCATTTCAGAAGAGTAAAACGCCACAAAGGTGGAAAGAAATCTTCCGGTGGAAGCGATATGAGCAGCTACGCACCAATGGCGCCATCTACACCTTCCGAACCACAAATGGGTGATTCTCTTCCAACAGTTGATCCTATGATGCCTTCTTACTGATCTATCGAAGATAATTTCCTTATAACGAAAAACCAGCTTATTAAGACTCTTTTATCAGAGGTCTTGGTAAGCTGGTTTTTTTGCTGTCCTAACGAATCTTAATAATTATACGAACATTGTTTTATGTGGTAAAGCAGGTTTGACCGGGGAAAAGGACTTCCAAAGTGGAGAGTAAAGGTATTTACCCAGTGATAAAGCTTTCCAAAGCGGAGAGCACAAGGTGCTCGACCGCAGGGAGTGAGCCGGCCGAACTTGTTCGACCGGCGAGAGGGGGCGCGTGCCCCCTCTCTAAAAAGCTTTTTGATTTTTTGTCAGTTCATCAAGTATTGGACGGCAGATTGTGTTAATGTCGCGGGCGCCCATTACTAGAACCATGTCTCCGGGTGATGCCCTTTCAACGATATCAGAAATAATTGCTGGTCTGTTCTTCGGGCAGAAAACGTTTGCAAACTTTTCCCTGACTTTTTCGGCAATATTCTGGGAGGAAATGTCTTTTTCCACAGTTCCGCCAGCATAAAAAATCTCATCAAGATACAGATATTCTCTTGAATTCAGGCTGCTGAAGACATCTACCAGATCATCTTTTGTAAAGCGTGTTGGCCCGAATCCATGGGGTTGATAAACGATGAAACGATTCTTAGAGAGCTTTCTCGCAGTTTCTATCGCAGCTGAAATCTCAGCCGGATTATGCGCAAAGTCATCAATAACGGTTACTCCGTCAGCGGTACCAACTCTTTCGAAGCGCCTTTTCATTCCCGGAAATGCAAGCAATGCTGCAGAAACAATGTTCATTGGAATTTTGAGATATTCAGCTACAGCAATCGCAGCAAGGGCATTCTGAATGTTGTGAAGCCCCGGCAGCAGTATTTCGAAGTCAAAACCTTTCACCGAAAAGAAAGAATGTCCGCGTGCGAGATAATATTCATCAGCGCGAATGTCAGACTTCTCGCTGAAACCGTAGGTAATCACTTTTCCGCTGAGTTCAGATTTTAAGGCCATGGCATTTATATCATCAGCGCAGAGTATCGTAACTCCTTCTGGCTGAGTGTTTGCAGAAAATGTTGAAAAGAGGCTTTTCAGCTCATTCAAAGGTTTATGGTCGCGGGAAATGTTTGTTATCAAGGAAATATACGGCTTGTACTTTACAATTGAACCGTCTGATTCGTCTGCTTCAATTACGAAATATTTGCCTTTTCCTTCAGACGCATTAGTGTCGAGTCCTGAAATGATTCCACCAACAGCGAAACCAGGCTCAAGACCCGCAAATTTGAGCATCCAGGAAATCAGGCCTGTGGTCGTTGTCTTTCCTGAAGTGCCACCGATTGCAATTCCCTTCTTTTCGTTGAAAAGCTGAGCCAACAGATCTGAACGCATTATTTCACGCATTCCCAGACGCCTTGCGCTTACAATATCCGGGACTGCATCTTCAACAGCAGTTGATTTGACAATTATCGAATCACCCGAAAGAAGCTTATTGAAATTGAGAAATTTTTCAGGGCCGCTTCCATCCTGTGGGTAGATCTTGACTCCGCTTGCGTGCAGCCTTCTGCAGTATTCTCCATCAAGATTGCGATCAGAACCGGCAATAGCATAACCCCGACCGGAAAGAATTTTTGCCAGACCACTCATTCCCATGCCGCCGATTCCAACGAAAAAAACGTTCATATTTTGCTCCTGTAGATAACTTACCATAGTCATCGAACAAATTTCCACAATCTCTGAGGACTTTTAAGATATTATTATTCAATAATCCTGATTATTCGTGAGGCGATAACCTTCAAGCCATGCTTTATCAGGGTTCTTAACTGGATCTGAAAATTGCAAAAATAGTATTACTAGCAACTTGAAGATCATTATAAACAAACACTTTCACTTGAACGACTGTGCAAATTTCAAATATTATTGCATGTAGCTCTATAAGAAAAAACGTCGAAGATGAATTCCTGGACAACTTAATGGAGATAAAAGAAGAAGCGGCTACCAGTTGCTTAAGACAAATTTTGCTGGAAGCCGCTTATATAATTTCTATCAGGTTTAAGACTTCTGGTTAAGCGTTTGCGATATTTCCCGTTGATTCTAGCGTTCGTGGACGGCAACGACCAATCCTGTTAACGGGCCAAATTCCTTCTGAGACACACGAGTGTCCCATTCCATTCGATTCATAAACCAGTAAATGCGACCATATTCTACAGAGCTTGCCTTACCCCACCCGGAAGCTCCTTCAATGTGTCTGGATTCACCGGAAGAAATAAACCCCCATACACATTTTGACTGCATGAAATCAACAGCATTATAAGTAACTTTGTCCTGAATTTTTGCGTGGGCATTGTACAATGCCTTGAGTTCATTCCTGGATGGAGCTCTCCAGCCTTGTCCCTGTTTCTTAATCCAGTTGATTGCCGGATTTATTTCAAGCTCATTGCCGACTCGCCAAACCAGGCCACCAATCGTAAAGTGACCTTTGAGATTCCCGCTGAGCTCTTTCAGATATTCTGCACTAGCACCAGGTTTTACTTCTCCTTGTACTGTAACAGTTAGGGAAATCATGGCAAACATCAATGAAAATATCGCAATTTTTGTCATTTTAGTAAGCATAAAGTCTCCTCTTATTTATTTTCAACCATTAACCACAACCCTTAAAAGAATTTTATGAAATTATTACGATTATGTCAATCCCTGTAAAATTAACTAAATTGCGACTGCTTTTCAAAATCCGCAACTTTCATGCGGCCATAATCAATATTCTATGATATGCTTGTCAACAAAACTTTTTTAATGAAACATAGGCGAAAATCATTATTTGATAACACTTATTTGTCAAACGTAAGTATAAAGGAAAGGATTTTGTGAGATCAGAATGATATGTACTTCCTATCCAGAGAAAAATTCAGGAATGTTTTGAATTAACGCAATTATGAGCGATTTTAAGCCTGGTTTTCAGATATCCATATTTGATGCATTTTTTCTTCTGGCTGTAATATCTGCTGGAGTGATTGTTTCTGATACTGAATTCTGGTATGGTTTTTCAGCGGGTTATATTGTGAGTAATTTTTTTCTATTCTGTAATGTTTTTCGCATTGCGCGATCTTCGGAACTTATCTGGACGTTTATTTTCATGGTGTTTGCTTTATTCGCAAATGCTGACCACGTTTCCTGGACAACTGCAATAATTGTTTCTTTTTCATCAACAGTGTTTCTTGTTTTTCATGAAACCAGAAAACCTTCATATCATGGAATATTCTGGGCGAAACTCAATCCCAATCTTCCAGAATGGTGGAAAAACAAGCATGAAAAATACGACTCTGCATGAATTCCAATGAATTGGCAGTTCAGTCCGGGCTTGTCAATTCATTGAAATCATCCGAGATTCCCATTCACTTTCAAAAGGAATTTCCGGTACATCGTTTATCATTATTCCTGCGCCCTTAGCGTGAGATGGGTGTGAGTTTATATCTGTGCTGATGGCTTCCTGAAGCGGAATAACCTGTATGGAAAGATACATGCGTGATACATCTGATGTGCGGCCGTTTGACATTTCATAATATTTTGCCGAGCGCATTGATGAATAACCCAGTGACTGAAGCATGTGGATAGTCATTGCAAAATGTACTTTCCTGCTTTTTTCAAATTCCCGCGTCTCCTGAAGCATGTTATATGCTTTTTCTGCGATTTTCAGATATTCGTGTTTATTCAGATCACTGGCACATTTTCTCTGGAAAACTATCATTTTTTTTCTATAGGATTCAGCGTCTTCTTTAGAGATTGTGCCGTGATAAAGTGAGGGCGTTTCCATGGGCTTGCAGTTCATCGGCAATATGTCTCCCGATATTATCGGAATGCCCTCTTTCTGAAATGGAAGAGCTTTCATATCAATATATCTTGCAACCGGAAGATTTGCTCTCTGAATAGCGGAAAGTTTTTTAAAAACCGGATCAGACAAACCACCAGTCTTTTTTGAATAATATGGAATACGCTTTTCATGCAATTCAAGCGCATCAACAAGATGCTGATAAAGCGCTCCCTTGAATCCAAATTTAATTTCCTCGCAGATAATCTCAAGATTTGTCTTACCCTCACCATGTACTCTGCTAAATGATTGTTCTGCAATCATTTTTTGGAAGTCCTGTTTCATCAGTGTATTTTGAGAATTTCTGGGCAGTCTATTCAAACATTCCGCAGTTCGATTCAGAGATTCATGTGCCTTCGAAAAATCCTGTCTGGAATACTCCTCTGCAGAATGCTTGAGGCTTGAAATGAAATTATCAAATTCATTCATGTCATCCATTGCCCCGGCAGCTGATGTAACACAAGAAATATTAATAAAAGTTATCAATATAATTGAAAAAATTATTTTCACAATCAATCCCCCAAAAATTAGATAATTCTAAAAAGAATAACAGATTTTTTCTAAGATCGCCACAAAATTTGGAAAGAATAATTGGAAAGAGAAGGGTAATGTGATACGCCTGTAAAGCAATCATTTCGACCTAAGGGAGAAATCTAAAAAAAAGCGAGATTTCATCCATTTGGTCGAAATGACATAGTAGAAATTCTGGTGCTTAAATGACACCTCTGTGAAGGCTTGTTATACTAAGAATGTACAATTCATTTTTCTCAGCTTTTCTCCGTGGCTCTGAGTGAGCTTAATCTCTTCGACAGTAAAAATGCTACAGTGTGGGTTTATTCCAGATAAGTGTATCCGTAGAGACCCGAACGGTAGATTGCCAGGAATTCCTTGCCTTCCTGTACAGTTATTTTCTTTTCCTTAACTGATTGACTGACCCAGCTTTCCATAGTTTTTACAAGTTTTTTGTGGCTGAACTGAACGTAATCAAGAACATCTGCGACCTGTTCGCCGTCGATAACCTTTTCAATTTCATAACCCTTGTCAGGAGTAACTTTAACATGTGCAACGTTCGTATCTCCGAAAAGATTGTGAAGATCTCCAAGAATTTCCTGATATGCACCGGTCATGAAAACTGCAAGATAATAAGGCTGTCCGGGAGAAAAATCATGTACTGGCAGGAACGATGAAAATGTCCTTGTTCCGATGAAATGATCAATTTTGCCGTCTGAATCGCACGTGATATCCTGAATTGTTGCTTCAATTGTGGGTTTTTCGTTGAGTCTGTGAATGGGCATTATTGGGAAAAGCTGATCAATTGCCCATGAATCAGGAAGCGATTGAAACAGTGAAAAGTTGCAGAAATACTTGTAGGCAAGCAGTTTCGAAATCTGTTTAAGTTCATCAGAAACATGTTTGAGGTCAGAACTCATGTTCTTTACTTCATTTGCAATCGTCCAGTACAGGCGTTCTGCGATTGCTCTTGTTTTAAGATCGAGCATTCCCAGACCAAAGAGATCAAGGACGGTTTCACGAAGCTGCTGAGCATCATGCCAGGCTTCGTTCATGTTTTTGTGAGTCATGTTACTGTGCAGAGTTTGAAGCTCTCTTACAATTTCGTGATCTTTCTTTGTAATTTTCTGCTGATCCGATGACCAAACCGGTGGGTGAGCGACTTCCAGAACGTTGAAAACGAGCATTGAGTGATGGGCAGTTAAAGCTCTGCCAGATTCTGTTATCAGATGAGGATGCGGCAGATCGTTTTTTGAGCAGACATCCTGAAGCATGGAAATCGCGTCATTTGCGTATTCCTGTACAGAATAGTTGAGGCTGCTGGTAACTGTTGTGTGCGAGCCGTCGTAATCAACTCCCAGACCGCCGCCGATATCAACAAATTCTATGTTGCAGCCAAGTTTTCTGATTTGTACATAAAATTGTGATACTTCGCGTAACCCGGCTTTGATTTTTCTGATATTTGTTATCTGGCTTCCAAGATGAAAGTGAATCAGCTTGAGATGTTCTTTAAAGCCTTCTTTTTCAAGAAGATCTAAAGCTTCAAGAAGTTCACATGACGAAAGACCGAACTTGCTCTGGTCTCCGCCGGAATCTTCCCATTTGCCCGCACCTGAAGTCGCAAGCTTTATTCTTATGCCGATATTGGGTTGTACATTAAGACGTTTTGAAGTAGAAATAATGAGCTTTAATTCGTTAAGTTTTTCAGCAACGGTAAAAACGCGTTTTCCCATTTTCTGAGCAAGAAGTGCCAGTTCAATGAAATCTTCGTCTTTGTACCCATTGCAAATAATAAGCGCATCGGGGTTGTCCATAATTGCAAGAACAGCGTGCAATTCAGGTTTTGAGCCGGCTTCAATTCCGATAAGGAATTTTCTGCCATAGCGAATGATTTCTTCAACTACCGGTTTCTGCTGATTTACCTTGATCGGGTAAACGGTATAATAATTTCCCTGATAGGAATATTCTTTTGCTGCATTGTTGAAACAGGCTGAAATTGTTTCAATTCTGTCGTCAAGAATGTCTGGGAATCTGATTAATATCGGAAGTGCCACATCGCGGAGCTCCAGTTCATCAATCACTTCCTTGAGATCTATTTCCGGGCCATTCTGTTTTCTTGGTTTGACAACGACATTTCCGGTTGAGTTTATTCCAAAATAATCAAGACCCCACCCTGAAATGTTGTAAAGTTCGACTGAATCTTCAGTGCGCCATTTTCTCATGAACTTTGCTCCTGTAAATTTGATATGGTGAATAATAAACTATTTCAATTGCTGAATCAAGATAAAAGAAAAAGCTGTCCGCAGATTTCGCAGATTGCGCAGATTAAGATTTGATGAGATCTTAAAGATTACATTTTGCACCCTAATTGGTCAGAAAACTATGAATTTGAAATAAGTACGAAGCTGCATAGATTCATATTACTATTTTCGGAAACCAGCAACTTAAATTAAAATTTCGTGTATTTCGTGGTTGAAAATCGGGTCTTTTTTAGTTTATTCGGGATAATAAATTACCCAGGTTTTGAATGTCTTTCCGTCGGTAACGGGAATAGAAGGAAATGAGACTTCAATGTCGCCGCCGTTTCCGGCAGAATATTCGATAATATCAAAACCGTATCCGGGAATGGGTAGAATTCTGCTTGAAACGGCGTTTTCATCGAAACTGAGATGTCTGATTCCCATGAGACCGGTAAAACTTTTCCTGAGAGCTATATTTTTGTACAAATACACATCGGACTTATATCCGGGCATTGCGACAGGGAAATCAAGATCATCGCAATAAAGCGTCAGCCCCCACTCGCTGTAAAAATCCTGAAGACTGGCAGCATTTGGAACTGACATCGAACGTATAATGTTCGATTCAACGTCATTGAATCCGGTGATGCCATTTTTCTTTTCAAGAGCTTTTATTGCAGTATATCCGCCGCATCGTTCGAAAAGATATTGTACAAATAGAAATGACATGCCGTAATTTTCAAGTCCCGAGTCATCTGGCCACTGGTTCAGCGAAACAAGATACGGATTCCTCAGGTATTCAGAAACCTGGTCAATCGGATTTGTCATTCCCTGGCTGAAACCATATCCTGCAACCTGCTGAGCAAAAACTGACAGACCTTCATCCAGCCATGTTACTCCTTCATTGCCTTTCTGATTATAATAGAAAAGATGTTGAAGCTCATGTGCCAGAAGTCCTTTGAAATCATCGATGTTATCGCGCTGGGCTTGATCCCAGAGGTAGAGAATTTCTGTGCCGGCTGAATGGTATGCGCTTGAATCCTTGTCTCGCGAGTTGAAATACCCGAGTGCGACCAGTTCGCTTGTGACTCCGCGGTTGAGCTGAGGAGAAAGGAACAGAACAATTTTGGGCTGCGAATCAATATTTCCTTCTGGCGGAGCAGAAACTCCGTCCCAGCATGCTGTTGCTAATGTGTTGTAGATATTGTCAAACCATTCAGCTGTTTTTGCAGCTTCTGACTGCGTTATGCTGGTATCAGTTGCAATATCAAGATAGACAAGCGATTTTTCAGATGATGAAACGAGTGTGCCGGTTGCCAGAACATCGTTTTCTGAGTTTCCCGGAGCTGTGGAAGCAAAATTAACAAGCCAGAAAGAAGCTGTTGCTGGCGGCGGCTCGGAAATTGACTTCCGTATAGAAGCATTTTGCCCCGATTTTTTCTGGCGATTCAAATTTCTTACAAAAAGCCCGGCATCAAAGAATTTAGAAGTCGAAAGCCTTTGTTTATTGTTGCTGTCAAAGCCTTTAACATTAGCAGTAAAGTTGCTTGATGTGTTTCCACCCATTGTTGCGGAAATGACATAAGAATAAGAACCTGTCAGGTCAACTGTTCCATTCCCTGCAAAAACGCTTAATAGAGCGAGTCTTTCATGTGTATCCAATTTGGGAAGACGCATTATTCCGCTGCTTGCAACAGCAGAGAAGTCATAGATTCCATAGTCGTTTACTGTTGAGAGAGCTGTATCGAACGATGTGTAAACAAGAGCATTGCTTTGAACGTCGTTTACGAGAACTTTTACCTGAGCTGATAAACCTGGCTCAAGAACCGAGTTTCCGGGAGCGGTAAAACTCAACTGTGTCGGGGAAAATGACAGCAGGTCAGTCGAACCGAGAATCTTGCTGTTAGCGATTTTTATCGTTACCGACTCGCGGCTTTCTCCAAAATTTTCTCCGGTCAGGGTAATTTTGACGCCTGGAATCGATCTTTGTGGGCTCATTTTAGTAAGAACTGGCGGAACAGTTACTTTTGCAGTGGATATTCCTTCAAGTTGATATGTATTACTGTTGATACTGACCTGAAGTATTCCGGTACCGGCATTCTGCGGAAGTACTACTTCGAGCTGCCTGGTGGTTGCGCTTCGAACCTGGCATTCTTTTCCGTTTAGGAAAACTTTATTGTAAGAACCGACTTCATGAAAATTTCTTCCTGAAATGTAAACTATTGCACCTGATTTGGCAATGGCTGGAGTTGCCTCAACTGCAACAGGTCGTGCTACAAATAAAATCGGCGGATTTTCAATCGATTCGATTCCGTTAACATAAACTCTTATGTTTCCTGATTCGACTTCGAATGGAAGTCTTACGCTTATTGCACCATCATTTTTTGTGTTCCAGTCGGTAACAATTCCTTCTTTTCCAGCAAAGGTAACTCGACCTGTTTTTAAACCGAAGCCGTATCCAATGACTGTAACTTCGTCTCCGTCAGTTCCAAACATCGGACTGACAGCTTTTACATTGGCACCAGCAGAAGCTGCGGCCTGTTCGGGCTCAAGTTTCAGAATAATATTCTCTGAAATGGTACCTCTAAAGACTCTTATTCCTGAAAGAATAGCCGGGGAATAGCCGGCGGCTCTGCCGGTAAGGTTGTAATCGCCTGCAGGAAGCGGATACAAAAGGAAAGCTCCGTTTGCGTCAGAGAAAGTTTGTTTGTTGCCAGCTTCAACAAGAATACCTGAAATTGCTCTTGATGAGCTTCCAACTGTGTAACCCTTTATGCCTCCCGATTCAGGGTCGGTCAATATATCAGAGACGCCTCCGCCTGAACCAGGATTTGTACCGCCGCATGCTGAAAGCAGGATAGAAATAATGAAAAGAACAACAAAACATGCGGATTTTTGAAGCATAATGGTTTCTTACTTCTGGAGAATGATATTTACGGGTTTTTCGATAATTATTCCGTTTGTCTGGACAGATTTCTTATCTATGGAAACCTTTATGTCAGAAGTTGCAGAAGATGATTCTGTTTTTACTGTTTCAGAAGAGACTGTTTCAGTAACAACATGTACTGTTTCAGTGATCTGGCTGTCTGATACGTTTTGCGGAATAATATTCTTCAGGAAATATTCAATGTTCAGGTCGCCTTCAATACTCTTTGTGCCTTTGGGAAGAGTGCATTGAAACATTATTGCTGAAAGATTACCGCCGCCTTTGGGCTGTTCAAGAATGGTTTCAGCCTTTTTCGTGAGCTTAATCTGGAATTCATCGGGCTTATCCTGGACAACTTTTGCCTGATCACCAAATATTTTTTTTGCTCTGGTTTCAAGAGTTGAAATATCATCTTTTGAAGCGACCAGTGACATCATTCCCTGGACAATAAGCTGTTCGCCTGCTTCCATCACTATTGGTGATGAATCTTCGCGACCGTCAGGTGAATTCAGTTTGACATCTGCTGGCAGATAGTATACTGTGCTGCTTTCTTTATCAATATTTGAAACTCTCAGGGAGCCGAGATCCTTTGATAATTCCTCTGGCACCTGCGAATAGACGGGTAAAATAGAGCTGATAATAAAAAATACTGATGCAAGAACAAAAACAGAAAATGAAAATGTGTTTTTCATTTTTTCCTCCCAGTTTAATTTATTCTTAATAAGAATTTAAACGAAGATACCACATAATCGGATAAAAGCCAAATTTGAAGTCAGATTGCTTAAAGGAAAAAGGGCATTCATGAGGAATGCCCTTTGAAAGATTTTTTGATTCAGTTAAAACTTATTATTTTCCTTCGTCGATATCTTTCTGCCAGAGTGTAAGGCTCATGCTGGGTTCGACTTCGCGAATGTTCTTTCCGCTGTTAATCCATTTAATTTTCTTTCCACCAAACATTTCGAAGTTGATGTCTACGATTACCGGATTCTTTTTGTTTGTGTCTTCTTTTTCAACAAGGAAAACCAATACTTTGTCTTCTGATTTTGCATTTACAGTGGCATTGTATGTTTTAGCCGGTGAAGTGGACTTTACGTTGACTCCGACTTTGTATACTCCGGGCTGCCCATCATTGTCTTTTTCGTAAACAAGGTCGCCTTCGGCATCTACTTCGAATCCTTCAAGCAACGAGAGAGGTGTTGATACCGGAGCATCGCCGTTGACCATTTTTTCAAATGATGTGAATTTGAAACTGTCAACTTTTCCGGCTACTTTCTGTGTGATGGTGAGATTCAATTGATAAAAACATTTCTGGAACTCATCGCCGAGATCTTTTGCAGCACCCTGCATTGGGAAAGTGATGAATCTCATTTCTTTGTCTGCTTTGTCAACCCAGCCCAAGCCAGGTTTCCAGATTGCAGCTACAGCTTTTGCATTCTTGATCTGTGTCTTTTTGTCGGGCATCATCGGAAGGACCTGAAGGTCGATTTTCTGAATTCCGAGTCCATCGCCAACGAATGGAAGCAGGAAGAATGTTTTGTTCCAGTTCTTGAGTGACATGGTTGTTACGAGTTCATCCTGAACTTCTTTTGGATACTCGCCGATTCCAATGACGCCACCGAAGCTGGTCTTTCTCTGAACAAGAGTCTGCTGCTTGATTTCGAATGTTTCAGACCCTTTCTTTCTTTTGCTGACATCTTTCATTGCAAAATTGCATGTACCGTGCCATGCATTAGGATTAGCCGGATCTTTAACTCCTGCTGGATCAATTTTTTCAGGTGATTCAAGACCTTCAAATAATTCAGTTTTGAATTTTTCGAGAATCGGGTTAATGATTTCGTCGATTTTAGCCTGGGTGAAACCCTCTGGATTGCTGTCGCCAATGCTTTCTACTTTAATTGCGCCACTTTTAGACAATTCTTCACTGACTTTTGTGACAGTTCTTTCCTGAGTCTGTGGATTTGCCCACCAGTACCAGCACCAGTTATAGTAATTCTGTTTTGATTTTTCTTCGGTGCTGAAATGCTTGAAAGATTGATCCCAGTCAACTGTTACTTTTGCGCCTACTGGCGGAGTGACACCAGTATAGTTGAAAGTTACAAGTACTGGAATTCCACCGCCCTGTTTAACGAGATCCTCGTAGACATCGGCGCCAAGAACCTTGAGAGTAATTTGAAAAGGCATTTCCTGATTGGCAAATGTCGGAGCAATTCCGGGCATGTCAACTTCGCCCTCAAGCATGTCGCCATTGGGTTTGAACATGGTTACTTCAGCTGAATCAATCGGCATAGGTGCTAATTTAACGGTTTTTTGATCAAGAATTACTTTCTTTCCGTCAACTTCAACTTCCATTCCGTGCAACTTCTTTTTCATCTGGGGAATTGCGGCTGGTTTCGGGGAGAGGGAAACGGAGAACTGAAGGAGAGCACCCTCTGTTACGCCTTTTTCCTTTTCGGAATCATCGGCTTGATACTTAATCAAGCTGAAAACCGGCATTTTCTTTCCGCCCTTTTTGGCTTTTTCAGCCAGGCGAACTCTGTTCGGAACATAATACCATTGATCGGCCTTCTTGAAATCTCTGATGAGAGTATAAGTATCTGTCAGACCGTCAACAGTTACGGTTGCTTCAGTAGAATCTGAAGAACCGAAACTTACCTGGGCAAAAACTTCGCCCGCGAACATGAAACAGAAGAAAACAGGAAGAACACAAACCAAGAGTCGAAATCTTTTCATTCTATTCTCCTTAAAAAAATTTAATTCAAGAATTTGTTACCCACATAAATAGAGTAATTCTAAAATCGAGAAAAACCAACTAATTTGCAGTGAGCGGCTGAAAAATTCAGTAAGCGGAAATATTCCACAAAGTATATCAACGCCCACTGAAAAGCTCATATTTTACCCTGTACCTGCAGTCAGCATTGGGGAGGGTTGAGGCGAGAGTTCAATTATAGTTCATTCACAATTTCAGAGAGCTGCTTTTTTAAATCATTGAATTTTCGCGATTGAAACAGGTTCATGCGCTTGTTGTAGTCTGGTGAATTCCCCTTTGAATCTCCCATTTCGGCGCTTATAATGCCTGTGATTACGTTAAAAACAGATTTATACGGGGCATCAGAATACCTGGCACTTTCATCTTTCGGAAAGAACTTCTTTGTTGTTTTTTCAATTGCCAGAATGTTCTCTATTGCCTGTTTGTAAAGAATACAGTATTTCAGGAAAAGATTCATTTCAGAAATAATTCCATTGGTGATAATTTCGAGCTTCTTTTGTTTTTCCAGTTTCTCAAAACCATTGCTATTGGAGGATAAATCCAGGAGTGCTATGATATTTTTTGATTCGGAAATTGCGTCTATAAGCTTCTTATTCTGTTCGACAAGGGTTTTCCGTGAAGGTTGGTAGAAGCTGGCAATCTGTTTTTTGCTGAATAAATCATACGCATCACGGGAATTCCTTTCCGGTTTAATTATTTCTCTGAGCATTGAAACTGAAGCTGCTATTCCACCACTGGATTGAGTATGGAGCTTTCTGAAATCGCTGTATAGATCGGGGATTTTGATTGAATTAAGTCTTTCAACTGCATATTTCAGGTTTGGAATAGAATTGTTGTCCTTGCCGGGAATATGTATATAAACAGGGAAATCATTAATTAATTTTTCGAATTCAGACCCGTTTTTTTTAACTCCGATTGAATATGCTTTTCCGTTGACTTTTTTCAAAGATGATGAAAAACTGTTGATTGCGGAATCAATTTCTTTTATGCAGTCATTTTTGAATTGTTTTACATGTTTTCTGAGGTTGTCTATTTGTGACTTTACTGACGGATTATCTGCCTGGTAATCTCCTTTCAGCCATATATCCTTTAAAGCGTTGTCGGCTTTCTGAAAATGTTTTTGAAGTAGTTCCCTGAAAGGCTCAACACGTGTCAGAATCTGGGAATATATCTTCGAATGAAGATTTTCGTCGATTGATACAGGAAGATTAACCAGAACTGGAAACTCAAGTCCGTCTGGTTCGCGGAGCATTGAATATTCGCTGTTGAAGAGCGGGATATACATTGTGAAAATGTAAGATTCCGGATCCAGCTTTTCTTTCGAGCTTGAAAAGGCTTCAAGATTTTCAAGTGAAAACTCTTTTTTCTCTGAGTTAGAAATGAAATAATTGTTGTCAGAATCAGACAATTTAAAGAAGATGTTGTCAGCAAAAAGTTGCGGAAAAATTGAAAATTTCTGGCATTCATGCTTCTTTTTGAGAAAATTCTCTGGATATTCACTGCATAATTTAGTAATTCCGTTTTGCAGTGGAGCATATAATGAGATGAGAAGCACTTTATTCAACTCTCTCACAAGAGAATCAGCTGTGTCTTTCTGTGTGAATTTTTTTGTCTGCGCAATCGCTGAATTAAGAAATTCCTTCTCAATTGAAAGAAAAACACTGTGCACTTCTTTTGGGAATTCTTCAGAAATATCCTTTATCGGAAAATTTGAAGAAGAAGCGGTTTCATCACTCAAAATAACATTTACTTCAAGGGAAAAATTAAAACCAGGCGATACAATTTCAGGAAATGATTCCATAATAGGACAATCAAGTCGGAATGAAATGGGAAAATTATAACTTATTGACGCGTGCAGAATACTAATTTGAAGAAACAAAGCAACAAAAATGTGAAATATTATTTTCTTTCCTGTAAGCACCTTTGTTTCCCTCGCAAACAAGTAATTTTTTCACGTATTAAAGGAATGACTGTTTTTTTACATTAAAAGAACATTATATGCTCCATAATAGTATTTATTTGAAAAAAATCAACTCATTTGCAGTAAGCGGCAAAAAAAGCAGCAGGCGGTTTCATCTGACTTGTGATCTCATCAGAAAAGCCATGTAATTTGTTTCACAATCGGCTGAACGCATTTCCGAAAAAGAGGTGTAAAAGAAATGTACACTGATATGAAAAAAAAACTTGGCAAATTGGTAGTAATTAAATATACTTAATATATACCTGAATTGAGAAAAAAATCGGGATAGATTTTTTCTGTCGATTTAAAAAAATGTGATCGCTTCTTATAGAGTATCGATTTTGGGCGGTCCAGGGAAATGTCCGGGAGGTGTGATATGAACATCGGAAACAATAATGCTTTGTATGCAGGCTATCAGATGATGAACAATCTGGTGGAGCCTCGTGTTAATTCGCAGGTTAAACAGCCTTCGGGAGCAGAAAATGTTGGTCAGCAGGAAGCTCCTCAACGGGTTAAGGCTCCGGAAAGAAGACCTGCTCCAGAGGTTGACAGTACTGCTGCTACTTCTAAACTTTCCGATTTACCTTCTGCCATGACTGAAATGATAAAAGCCGAAAATATTACGGCTGCTGGAGCTAAGCTTACTAAAGTTAAGAATCAGATGCTCGGTTCAATAATTGACATCAAAGCCTGATTCTTCTAAGAAAAGCTTACAGCTTTAAAAAAGCCCGAGTGCAGTTAGTTTGCGCGGGGCTTTTTTATTTTTAGTTTTTCACGGTTTTTGACGATATGATGGTAATAAAATTCCCATAAACTCAGGAGAAATTTTCATGCAAACCAGGTCAACACTATTCAGGACAAAATTGTTCTTCAATTTGGAGTGCCGAATTAAATTTATCTTGTTATTGTTTCTTATTGTTGCTTCATGTTCTTCTGTCTCTGGAAATGACGATTTTGCGATTGCTGAGAGGGCTTTTTTCTTTGAAGATTATGGAATGGCACGTGAGCTTTTTCAAAAATATGCAAAAGATGGAAATCTTGTTGCTCAGATAAGATTGGGTGTAATGTACTATCGTGGTCTTGGAGTTAAGAAAGATCATGCTGAAGCCTTGAAATGGCTTATGCTGGCTGCACAACAGGGACGGGCTGAAGCGCAGTATCTGGTTGGCGAAATTCTATTTGAGCCACAGACTTCAAATGTTAAAGCAAGTAGATCTGAGGCATTCGTCTGGTATAATAAAGCTGCCGATCAAGGTTTTGATTTGGCTATCAGAAGAATGGCCATCTGTTACGATCTAGGTGAAGGAATACCTAAAGATTATGTAAAGGCTTTTAACTGGTACCTGCGTGGAGCAGAGCTGGGTGATTTTGCCTGTCAGTATTGTGTTGGTGTTATGTATGAGGAAGGTAATGGCACCGAAAAAAACCTTATAGAAGCATATAAATGGTTTCACATTGTCACTTTTGGAGTAGCTCCATCAATGCAGAAAGGGTGGACACTACTGAAAAGAGATATTTTGAAAAGCAGCATGAAACCTGAAGAAATAGCTGAAGCCAGACGCCTTGCTGACGCCTGGCTGAATAAGAAATAGATCAATTGTAGAAAGCTGATTCATGGCTGATCAGCTTTCCGTTTTCATAACAGAATTTTCCTGAGAACTGTCCGGGTTTGTCCAGCCATTGAAGGAAAATGCTGTCTCCCTCCCACATTGGCAGAGCGCTTATTCTGCTGTCGTCGATCCATTCAAGCGTTCCCTCGGGGATGTCTTTTGAATTCAGCATTTCACCCGAAAATTCTGTTACCTTGAATACAAATACATACCAGTCTTCGTTTTTTGCAAATTTCGGAAAAGTGATGAATCCTTTCAGAATAAGCTTTTCAGCCTGATAACCAGATTCTTCAAGTATTTCCCTTTTTGCACATTCTTCCGGGCTTTCACCAGGTTCGAATTTTCCGCCAAGCCCGTTCCATTTTCCAAGATGAATATCGTTTTCTCTTTTCCCTCTGAAAAGGAAAAGTGTCTTTCCGTTCTGTTTCAGATAACAAAGTGTTGCAAGTTTCATAGATTTCGTATGTTATATCATGTTATTTTCGGCCAGATATTTGTATATCAAAACTCCATTTGTAGCAGCTCCACGGCGCAGATTGTCTGATACAACCCACATGTTGAGAGCATTTTTTGCGCTGTTGTCGCGGCGCAGTCTTCCGATGAACACATCGTCTTTATCCTGGCACTGAATCGGAGTTGGATAAACATTTTTTTCGGGTGTATCCATCATAGTTATTCCGGGGCTTTCTGAAAGCAGTTTGCGAATTTGATCGAGCTCATACGGATTCGTTAATTCAAGATTAACTGCTTCACTGTGGCAGAAAAAGACTGGAACTCTCACAGTTGTCGGGCAAACAGGAATGTCTGATTCCAGAATTTTTCTGGTTTCAAAAACCATTTTTTCTTCTTCGCGGCAAAGCCCGTTTTCGAGGAAAATGTCGATGTGCGGAAACAGGTTGAATGCTATCTGATGCGGATAAACACCGCCTGGAAAAGTCTCAGCTTTCAGAAAAGCTTCTGCCTGACGTTTTAATATATCAATCGCTTCAATTCCGGTGCCTGAGACAGATTGGTAAGTTGATACAACGATACGTTTGATTGGATTAATTCTATGAATCGGTGCAATTGCGACAAGCATCTGAATTGTTGAGCAGTTCGGATTTGCAATCAGTCCACGGTGATTTTTTAAAGCATGCGGATTTACTTCCGGAACAATGAGAGGAACGTCAGGATCGGCTCTGAAAGCATTTGAATTGTCTATTACAATTGCTCCGGCTTTAACTGCTCTCGGGCAGTGGTCTTTACTAATATCTGTTCCAGCCGAGAAAAATACAATATCAAGACCTTTGAAATCGCTTTCTTCGAGGGATTCCACCTCGTATTCGTGATTATTAAAAGCAAGTTTTGTTCCTTTGCTTTTCTGCGATGCAAAAAGCCTGAGATTTTTGGGAGTTATTCTGTGTTCCTGCAATACCTGCATGAACTTTTTTCCAACAGCTCCGGTAGCGCCAACAATTCCGATTGAATGCGATTTCTTCACGTTTTCTCTCCTGTTTCAGATAGTTCCATTCTGAGATAAAATGGTTTCCTGAGAAGTCGCAATAAAATAATATGCTATAGGAAAAAAAGCAAGATAAAAGTGATATAATCGGACAAACGTATACTTTTTCTTGAACAAATAACCACTTCAATGTATTTTCTACTTAAAGGTTGAAGCATGAATCTTTTTTGGAGGTATGTCTTGGGAAGAGGAATTGCAATAAAAGTATTATTTGCTTTTGTCTGTGCAATTTGTGAAATATTGCTTAGTTTTCCGACCTTTTCGTGTAATCCTGAACCTGGACCGCAGCACTTTGAAGTTCCTTCTCCGCCAATAAATCAGCCGGTTCCGATAAAAAAAGGTTATTTTGAGGTGCACAATACCCTTACGGGGCTTCCATCAAATGAAATACTTTCAATCCTTTCCGACGAGGGAATTGTTCTCGCCGGAAGTGCAGATAAAGGGTTAATGATTTTCAAGGACAACAAATGGCTTTGTTTTTCACCTGAATCCTTTCCGCCATTTAATTCCAGGACCGTTTCAACGATAATAAGTCATTCGCCGGGAAAATATCTTGCCGGCACTCCGGATGGAATAATTGGAATAAAAGCTGAAAACGACAGCTTCAGTTTCAGCACTTTAACCAGTTCGCGACCAGTTGCATGGAAAATTCAGTTTCTTCTTAAAAATAATGATTCAATATGGGCCTGTACTGACAATGGAATATGTCTGTTTCATGAAGGGCAGCTTTTTCCTGCGAATGATCCGGGGAATGTTAATCCGATTGGGGCATGCTGTGGAATTATTCGAAACGGTTTGTCGCTTTTTGGTGGAAATCAGGGAATAGTCAAAATTGAAAACAACATTGTTTCTCCACTTTTTGCTGAAATGCATGATTCCGGCTGGGTTCAGGCATTTCAGAATATTGCATCAGCAACGCTTATTGGTACATCAAACGCTTTGTGGAAATATGATGGAAAAAACATGAACTATTTTATTCCGGATCTCTGGATTAAGTCTATGTTTTTAACTCCTGGATTAAATGACATTCCTTTTAAAATGGATCGTTCCGATGAGATCAATTCTTTCGAGAGTTTCCTTGATTCAGCAAAAAGTCATGTTGAAGGACAGACCGTTGAAGTTGATCCTGAAACAAAGAAACTTTATGAAAAAATAGAAGCAATGGTGCCATGGTTTAAGAATCCTTCAAATCATACTTCATATTTGTGGACGAAAAAGTCAGATGAATTTTTTAATATTTGCATGAAGTGGGGAGAGATGGCGAGTCCGGACCTTGCAAAAAATAGTAAGGAACTGGAGCGGCTAATGAGTTCGTCTCTTCTTAAGGGGTTCTGGGTTGGTACAAATGATTCGGGTGTTATTTTTTATGCGAACGATGGTATAAAAAGAAATTATACGACTGATAATTCTAAGCTTCCGGGAAATTCAGTCACCTGTATTTCGGGAGATGCAAGCGGTGAAACGTGGATAGGAACAAAAAACTCCGGAATTCTACGCTATCGTGATTTTACAATTTCTTCAAATAAGGACTCGCAGTTAGTCTGGAACGGAAAATCAAATAAGGTGAAAATTCTTGGGGAAAACCTCTACATCTGTTCTGAGAAGGCAGGTCTGCTTGTTTATTCTCCGAAAAATATTGAATTGGTTAATCATTATAAAGAGCCTTTTATTCCAGGATTTCATTTGAATGTTTCAGATGTGGATATTGATTCCTCAGGCCGACTATGGGTTACGGGCGACCGAGGTGTCTGGATGCTTGATGATAAAAATAAATGGCGGAATTTTGGATCAAAAGATGGTTTGCCGTCTCAAAAGATTGACGTTATTGACATCGGCGCCAATTCAAAAATATATGTTTCTGGGGGCGACGAATCTCAGATTTCTGAGCAACTGGCTCAGTTTTTTGGGGAATACTTCTTTTCCTACAGGATTGACAGTGTGAAAGGTCTTCTTTCCATGGGAACAGTTACTGGCACTTCATATCTGAAGGAACTTGGCTTAATAGGGGGCTATCAAAGGGAATTTGATATTGTTAATGCTTCAAAGGCCCTTTCTCTTTATGAAATGACTGAAAATAAAACTGAAAAAATTACTTCTCTACTTGGAACTCCTTATTATATACTCATGGGAACGCAGGCTGGCGGTTTGCATATTTTTGATGGTGAGGGATTTAAAAAACTATCTGATCAGATGGTTGGGAAGCCAGGCCAGATAAAGTGTCTGAAGCAGATGCCGAATGGTTCAATTCTGATTGTTGGTGAAAACCGGATTATGTTTTTCGATGGAAAGAAATATATTCCGGTAACAGATTCAGGAATGATGAGGAAATATACCGGCGCAGCGATTGATGATTTGAATTCGGAATGTTTCTGGGTTTCTTTTTCTGAAAGCGGTAGCGGCGGTGCAGCAATGTGTCAAGATGGAAAGTGGCAGACGATAAAAGTTGAAACACCGATCAGAAGCATTGCTGTTTCTGATCCATTTCTTTTTGTCGCAGACGACTTTGCTGTCTACAGATGGACAAAATGATACTCTCTCCACAAACCTCAATAATTTGACAACTTCCGTTGGCATTTGCTGTAATTAGAAATAATACGTGTCCACTCAACAATTCGATTTACAGTTATGTGCCCTCTGAAATGTCTGCCATTCAGTAATGGTTCGTTGTCATCTCGACCGGAAGGGAGAGATCTTGTTTCTTAAGTTCACAGCGGTGAGGGAAAGGGTCTTTATCTTAATTCCGGTTAGTTCGTGGAAAACGGTGCGAATGAATTCTATAAATTGGAATAAATCAAGAATGGAGAATGTGTGATGTTTTATTTCAGGAAGAACAGATTTTATATATTTTGTTTTTTGCTGGCTTTTGGAATTATTGTTTCTTCTGGTTTGGCGATTGAAAAAACCGGATTATTAAAAAACCTTACTGATGACGAGCTTCTTAATGTAGTACAAAAACAGACTCTGAGATATTTCTGGGAGTTTGCTCATCCAAAGTGTTTTATGGCACCAGAGCGGGATACTGCTCCGGACATGGTTACCAGCGGAGGAACGGGATTCGGTCTGATGTGCTGGATAGTTGGCGTCGAAAGAGGCTGGATCGATAGAAGCGAAGTTTTACATCGCTGTCATGTAATGGTTGATTTCCTTGAAAAAGCGGACCGGTTTCATGGAGCATGGCCGCATTGGATTGATGGAAAAACCGGAAAACCAATTTCCTTCAGTAAATATGACGACGGCGGCGATATTGTTGAAACATCTTATCTTGTACAGGGTTTATTGACAATAAAAAATTATTTTGATTCAGACAATGATTCAGAACGTGAGCTGAGAAGAAAAATTGACTATCTCTGGCATCAGGTTGAATGGGACTGGTATACACGCGGTGAAAAGCAGTTGTACTGGCACTGGTCTGCAAATCATGCATGGAAAATGAACCATGCAATAAAGGGATACAATGAATGTCTTATAACTTACATTCTTGCAGCTTCTTCTCCATCACATCCGATTGATTCAGATGCTTACCACAAAGGCTGGACATCAGCTCCGGAATTTTATAATGGAAAAACCTATTACAGGCGCTATAAACTTTCGCTCGGCTATGACTTCGGAGGTCCGCTTTTCTTTACACATTATTCATTCCTTGGAATTGATCCGCATAAACTTCACGATAGATATGCTGATTACATGCAGCAGAATATTAATCATTCAATGATTAATTATCATTACTGCGCACTGAATCCGAAGCGATATAAAGGTTATTCAAAAGAGTGCTGGGGGCTTACTGCGAGTGACAACTATGAAGGTTATTCGGCACATTCTCCGACAAATGACCTTGGGGTAATAACTCCTTCTGCTGCGATTTCGTCTATTCCTTATACTCCGTTGCAGTCGATGAGAGCTATCAGATACTTTTATGAGCAGCTTGGTGAAAAAATCTGGGGAGAATACGGATTCGTCGATTCATTCAGTATTCACAGAAACTGGTATGCCACTTCATCTCTTGCAATTGATCAGGGTCCCGAAATCATTATGATCGAAAATTATCGCACCGGCCTCCTCTGGAAACTTCTGATGCAGGATTGCGATATTCAGCGAGGATTAAATAATCTCGGATTTGTAAATCCATGATATCTCGATGGTAAAATGTTATTGAATCGCGAAAGTTCGTGTGTTATATTTTTTTGAGAAAGAGCCAGTTTTTTGATACAGAAATAAAATTTTCACTGGTGGTGAATTGTGTTTGATATTGAGCCATTTAAAGATAAAATTTCCAGCATTTGCCGCGAACATGGAGTGTTTTAATAAATGAAGAGAATTGCTTTTGCTGAATTTCTTTAGGAACGGTTTTGACCTTTTCTCGAAAATAACAAAAGGGCGGTCTTATAATGAAGCAGACTGAACGAAGTCATCGTGTAGCTCTCGTAACTGGCGGATCTCGCGGAATTGGGCGTGCAATATGTCTCGAATTGGCAAAAATGGGGCTTGTTGTTGCCATTGGATATCATAAGAGAGAGGATGGAGCCCTTGAAACATCCCGGATGATCGTCAATGACTTCCCGAAGAACCCGGGAGTTACTGTTGTACCAATTGACCTTGCCAATTCAAATTCGTGTCAGGAAGCTGTTGAGGGAGTTGCTGAAGAGTTTGGTGGTGTTGATATCCTTGTGAACAACGCAGCCATTTCAGAAGATGCTCCAGCTCTTGGTATGGAAGACGAAACGTGGCGGAAAGTGCTTTCTACCAATCTGGATGGCGCTTTTTTCATGTCCAGGGCTTGCGGAAAGTATATGCTTCGCAGACGCTGGGGAAGAATCATCAATATTTCATCCATAGTTGCCCAGAAAGGCGGACGCGGGCAGTCTAATTATGTCGCTTCCAAAGCGGGCATTGAAGGTTTGACCAGAGCACTGGCAATTGAACTGGCTCCCCGCGGAATACTTGTAAATGCTGTTGCACCCGGACCGGTATTAACTGAAATGTCCGAAGGCGTTTTGAATGAACACAAAGACAGAGTTCTGCCGAGAATGTTGCTTGATCGTTTCGGAAAACCGCAGGAAATAGCTTCAGTCGTGGCATTTCTGGCGAGTGATTCTGCTTCGTTCATCACCGGACAGGTGATCAGCGTTGATGGCGGTTATGGAATGAAAATGTGATTGCAGTCAGGCTGATATGACAAAAAGTATAATAATTACCGGAATAGGCGGGCAGGGAGTTGTCACCGCAGCGGGCATTCTTAGAAGATCGATAATTGCTCTCGGTTACAGACTTACCGGAAGCGATAATCGCGGTGGAGCACAAAGACAGGGGCACGTTGCCTGTGTTATCAGATACTCTGATGAGCCTGAAAGACCTCTTGCGGCAGAGGTTCCACCAGATTCACTCGATCTCCTTATTTCTCTCGAAGCAACTGAAGGGCTGAAATACTTTTCAACATTCTCTTCAGGCACTGTTATTGTGAATTCAAGTCATATAGTTACACCGATAAATCTTCGCCATAAACGTCTTTCATATTTTTCGCTGAAAGAAACTGAAGATATGTACAGAAAAGCAACTCAAAAAGTATATTGCATTGATCTGAATAAGCTGGCGATTGAAAAATTTAAAAATGTTATTGTTGCAAATCTCATTGCGCTTGGCGCAAGCCTTGCAGCTGCGGGTTTATCAGATCTGGAGACTGAAATATTGAAAAGCCTTGAAGAAAATGAAAAATCAGCTTTCCTGCTTGGAAAGCATGAATTGGAGAGTCAGGGAAAATGATTATATATGGTTTGATGAAATTCATTGAAAATATTCCCGCCCGCTATGACACAATGATGACCTGGCTTGCACTTGGCGGAAATGTGAAAACGAGAAAAGCTGTTCTGAAAAAAGTTCAGAAAAATATGAAAGTTCTTGATATCGGATGCGGAACAGGCTCCTTCCTTATCGAGGCAGCAAAAAAGGGTGCTGTGTGCAGCGGACTTGATTCATCGGCTCCAATGCTTGATGTATTTGAAAGCAAGCTTTCATCAGGCGATCAATCGATAAGATCCTCAATTCGAATTGAAAATAAGAGTGTTTCTCTTATTTCGAAAGCTTTCCAGGGCGAAAAATTTGATTTAATCAATTGCTCGCTTGTACTTGGAGAACTTCCTGATATAGTTCTGAATAGCGTATTAAGTCAGATTCCGGCATTGCTTTCAGAAAATGGCCGTTTCATGATCAGCGATGAATTATGGCCTGAAAACACGATTTCCGGATTATTCTGCAATGCATTTTTTGCGATGACCTTTGTTCCGAATTTTATTCTGACAAGGACATTGATCAGACCCGTTAAAAACCTTTCTGAAAAACTTGAAAGCCATGGATTGAAAATCGTTTCCCGGCGGGAATTTGCGCTGGGCTTCGTTTCACTGCTGGAAGTGGCAAAGAAATGAGTCTGCACAATCGCATTGTCTACTGGTACAGAGTTTTACACCGTTACAACTCTTTCAGATCGGAAGTTGGTTTGCTCGAATTTCAGAATCCGGGGACTGATGCGCCTGTTTTTGTTTCAGGAAATTATGCGCATACAACAGATCAGCTCATAGAAGTGCTTAGAAATTTTCCCTGCCGGCTGTTGGTTGCAGATTCAGCTGGAATCAATGTCTGGTGTGCCTCTGGTGTCGGTGATTTCAATGAAAATAAGATCATTGATGCTATTGAGGCGGTGAATTTGAGTGAAAAGGTGACTACCAGACGCCTTATTCTTCCACCGCTTTGTGCTGCCGGAGTCGAACTTTCGAAGATACGCAAAGAGACAGGTTTTTCAACTGTGTGGGGACCGATGAACCTCGATGATATTCCTGAATACATTCAAAACAATTTCAGGAAGTCAGAAAAAATGCTCCGGGCTGATTTTCCGTTTCGTGACAGGTTTGAAAATGCAATCGGAGTCATAGGAGTTTTCGCGCTTTCAATTCTTTTATGGCCGCTTTTTCACAGAAAAGTATTTCGTTTTCTGAGGTCTGTTTCGATTGTATCGCTGGTGACATTTCTTGCCTACGACCGTATTCCCGCAAAATATCCGGCAAACAAGGCTCTTCAGGTTGGGTTTGTACAAACTGCAATTTCGCTTATTTCCGGTCTGGTAAAGCGCTCTCCGGGATTGTTCGCAAACATTTTGACAGACTGGCTCGGAATAATAATATTTGCAATAGATATGATCGGTTCTACGCCATTTTACAAAACTACCATATTTCACTGGTTTACCACCGGCAACAACGAATCTCTTTTCCAGCCTGCAGTTACAAGCAAGTGTATCGGGTGCGGCGCATGTCTTGAGGTTTGTCCGAAGGGAATTTTCTCCCGGACTCCTGAAAAGAAGATCTTTGCAGATGTGACAAAATCCTGTTGCGAGTGTCTGGCATGCGTGAAACAATGTCCAGCCAATGCAGTTGAAAATTCCGGCGCAGGTTTTAAAAACGACGTCAGAAGTGTTAAAATAGTCAATAAATAGACTCATGGTAATCTGAGATAAGCGAGGTTTCTCCCTTCGGTAGAAATGACTCCTTTATTAAGATTTGCTGTAATTAATTGTATGTTTGCCGGGAAAATATTATGAGTGCTGACAGGATAATAAAAAAGGGCGTTTTGTTGTTATTTACTGTTTTGATAAGCTGGATAGCTTTTGGCTTGTTTTATAAGTCAGCCCGCATATATTTCAACGGAGTAAAGGTCAAGGGAACCGTTGACAGGATATTTACCGATAAATTCAAATCAAGAAACCGATCTTCAGCTTCAGAAGACCGTTATCCGGTAATCAGATTTACAACCAGTGATGGAAAAAAAATTCAGTTTACTTCTGAAACTCCTATTTTTATGGACAATTACAAAGTGTCTGATACTGTTGAAGTTATTTACAATAAAAAAGATCCGGGGGAAGTCGAAATTAATTCGTTTTATGTGCTGTGGGCGTTTCCGCTTGCGGCATTTTCACTTGCCGGACTGTGTTTGCTCGGCTTGCTTATTATATGAAAAACACCGCCGAACTTTGTACAGGTCGGCGGTGTTTAATATGGATTTCAATGTTTGCTCATTTTTCGAAGCTGTTTTCTGCGGCGTGCAAAAACGTGTCTGGCTTCCACCCAGCGGAAAATAACCGGCAGGATTAACAGTGTCAGAGCCGTCGAAGTAAGCAGACCGCCCATTACGACTACTGCCAGCGGCTTTTGAATTTCAGCGCCGGAACCGGTTGCGTACAGCATGGGCAAGTGTCCGATAAATGAAGTAAGTGCTGTCATCATTAATGGTCTGAAGCGGGTTGCACACCCTTTTTTAACGGCATTGTTAACTGATACACCCTCATGCATTAACTGGCGGAAGAAAGCAATCAGCAGAACTCCGTTCTGAACCGCTATTCCCAGCAGAACGATGAAAGCAACCGCAGCAGAAACAGAAAGAGACATTTTGAAAGCAATTACCGCAACAATTCCGCCGACAAGTGCAAAGGGAAGATTCAGAATTACCAGTACAGCGTCTCTTACATAGCCCATTGCAAGAATTAACAGAATGAAAATCAGCACGATAGCAGCTGGAACAACAACTGACAGGTGAGCCATTGCCCGTTGCTGGTTTTCGAATTGTCCGCCGTACTGAAGATAATATCCGGCCGGCAGCTCTTTTTCAAGCGGAGCCAGTTTGCTTTGAAGTTCTGCCACGAATCCGCCAAGGTCACGCCCGCGGACATTCGTTTCGACTACCATGCGTCTTCTTCCGTTTTCCCTGCCAATTTCGATTGGACTTTCAATCTGCTTTATCTGACAAATCTGATCAAGCGGAACCCATGTTCCATTGCCGGTCGGGACTTTCAGTTTACTTATTGCTTCATCATCAAGCCGCCATTTGTCTGCAAATCGAACAACAATGGCAAAGCGCTGCTGCCCTTCAATTAGCTTTGAAACAACTTTACCGCCAACGCCTATTTCTATGACAGCGTTAATTTGAGCAGCATTCAAACCGTAGCGGGAAGCCGCGTCATGGTCAATTCTGATCTCAAGCTGCGACATTCCGGAAATTTGAGTGGCTTTGACGTCTTTTGCTCCATCAACTGTGGCTGTGATATCTGTTACTTTCTTTGCGAAGTCTGACAAAGTATCAAGATCGTCACCAAAAACTTTTACCGCCACATCGCTTTTTATTCCCGAAATCAGTTCATTTACACGAAGGGCAATCGGCTGTGAAAAGGAATAACGCAAACCGGGGATTTGCTCCAGTTCACCACGTACTACTTCGGTCATTTCGTCCTGATTGCGGAATTTTTCGCCTTTTTCAGGTTGTCTGAAGGTGATAAAAATGTCGCTTTGTTCAGGTCCCATTGGGTCTTCTGAAATTTCTGCCCGTCCGGTTTTGCAGATGACTGCGGCGACTTCGGGGAACTTGAGAATGCGTTTCTCAATTTCCGTTGAAACTTTTACTGCTCCTTCGATAGAGGCATTTGGCAACCTGACAGCATTTATTGCAATAGCGCCTTCCTGAAGAGCCGGCATGAAGTCTGTTCCTATCATGGGAACCAGGAATCCAGTGCCGACAAGTATCAGGATAGCAAAAAATACAGTAGTACCAGGCAGCCATAAAGCAATTGAAAGAGACTTTCTGTACAGCCAGTGAATTGCTCTTGCGATCAAAAATTCATGTTCTTCGCCATGTGGAAGGACGTAATAACCAAGCGATGGCATTATGAAAAGTGCCACAAATAGTGATGAGAGAAGAGAAATCAGCATTACCAGTGCCAGCGGCGTAAACATTTTTGCTTCCAGCCCTTCCAGAGAAAAGAGCGGAACCAGGACCAGAACGACGATAAAAACTGAGAATGCTACGGGTCTTGCGACTTCGCCTACCGAACGTGCAATCAGGCTTTGAATGGAATCTTGCTTTGTTGAATGTGCAAGATGGCGTCTCGCATTTTCCAGAACGACAACTGTTGCGTCAACAACCATTCCGACCGAGAATGCCAGTCCGCCAAGGCTCATAAGGTTGGATGTAATTGAAAAGAATTGCATGATAATAAACGTGGCGAAAAATGTCAGAGGAAGCGACATGACGACCAGAAGCGCTGTTCTGAGTTCCGCCAGAAAAAGAAACAGAACGAAGATGACGCAGATTCCGCCTTCTGCTGTGGCATCCATGACGGTTTTGATACAGGCTTTTATGAGATATGTGCGGTCATAAAAAACATTCATTTTGACGCCGTCAGGAAGGCTTTTCTGAATATCCGGAACCGCACGTTTGACGGCGTCAACGACAACTTTTGAGTTGGAATCTCTCAGCATGATTACCATTCCGGCAACGGCTTCGCCTTTTCCATCGCGCGTTACAGCGCCCTGACGTGTTTCGTGCCCAACGGCAATTTCCGCAATATCACTGATTCGAATCGGAATGCCGTCATTCGTCTTCAAGACAATCTTCCCGATATCATCGGGGCTGGAAAATAATCCAACAGAGGTGATGTTAAATTGTTCCCATCCGCGAAACAGATATTTTCCGGAAGCGTTGGCGTTATTCTTTTCAAGCGCTTCAACAACATCCTGCAATGTTAATGAAAGCTTCTGAAGCCTGTCGGCGTCAACCAGTACATGATACTGTTTTACGAAACCTCCAAAACTGTTCACTTCGCTTACGCCTGCTATTGGACGCAGTCTTGGCGCAACGATCCAGTCCTGAATTGTTCGTAACTCGACAGCAGTGTGTTTTTCGCTTTCAAGAGTATATTGGAAGATTTCTCCCAGACCAGTGCTCAAAGGCGCCATTTCAGGCTCAATTCCAGAAGGAAGTTCTTCTTTGGTTTCCTGGAGGCGCTCAAAAACAAGTTGTCGGGCAAAATAGGCATTGGTGCCATCTTCGAAAACAATCGCAATCTGTGACAGACCGGTTTTCGACAATGACCTGACCTGTTTAACACCTTTCATTCCGGACATTTTCTGCTCAATCGGAAAAGAAATCTGCTGTTCAACGTCGTTAACAGATAATCCGTCGGCTTTTGTCAGGATCGTGATCTGAATGTTTGTTACATCCGGATAAGCATCAATCGGCAGGTTATTCCATGCCCAAATCCCCAGAGCGGTTAATAGAGCTGTGCAGATAAGTACAAAAGGTGAATATCGTAATAAAAAAAGGAAAAATCTTTTCATTCTTTTTTCCTTAATCAGCGCAGCCGGCGCCCATTTTTTCTCTGAGAATATCTGATTTGAGAAGGAAGGCACCTTCGATGGCAACAACGTCACCAGCAGTAATTCCGCTTTGTACAATTCTGTTGCTGCCGACTTTTCTGCCTGCTATTACATCCTGTCGCAGGAAGAGGTCTGGTTCAATCTGTTTGAAAACGAAGAAACTTCCTTCGTTTTCCATAATTGCTGAATCAGGAAGCATTGTTTGATTCTGTGAATCTTCGAGAAGCAGACGGAGCTTTGCGAACATTCCGGGACGTAACAGCGAACTGTGATTGTCGACTTCTATTCTAACCGGAAGAGTTCGGGTTTCCTCGCGCATTTGAGTGTCAATCGAAGTCAGCTCACCGAAAAATGACTTCTGCGGAAATCCGTCAACAGTAATTTCAACTGGAATCTTGCCTTTGTTGAGTGCCGAAAAGACTTCTTCCAACTGCTTTTCATGAATTTGTCCGATTGCAGTTAAATGGCAGATATTTGCTATCGTAAGAAGTTTTCTGTCTCCGGGAATTATTTCACCGATAGTGCCGTCACGCTGAATGACAACTCCGCCCATTGCCGATTTAAGAATAATCTTTCCTTGTACAAGCTGGTTGTTTCGATTCTTTGTTAATTGTTCAATATCAGATTCGCTCAAACCGAATATTTTCAAACGGTCGCGTGCATTCTTTACTTCAAGAACAGCCAGATCTTTTGCTGATTGGGCTTCCTGGACGTCCTGTTCGGCACCAACTTTTTTTGCGAACAGAAGTTCTGACCGCGCAAGCTTCTTTTCGACAAAACTTATTTCAGACAGTCTTTTCAGAAAATCAAGAACCGTCTGAGCCAGTTCACTGCTTTCGATTACTGCCACTACATCATTTTCCTTAACGTTGGTGCCGATTTTGGCGGTAAGAGAAGCCAGTCGTCCGGTAACTCTTGAGGTAATAACCAACTGGTGATTTTCATCAAGGATCAGTTCTCCGACAATGTCAATAGCTCTTGGAGCCGGACTTGTCTGAATTGTACTGACTTTAACCAGAGCTTGTGTTGAAGATGAAAGCTTGACTGCGCCGACTTCAAAACGGCATTTATCGCATTTGATAATTGGAATATTATGTTCGCATGGTTCCTGCATTCTTTCAGCAAGAGGTTTTGAGCTGTCTCCGCAAGCGTCGCCACCATGAGCATGATTGTGTGCTTTTTCACGGGGTGGTGCTGAAGCAGTAACATCAGCAGAAGGAGCGTGGGCATGACCGCAAGTATCATTCTCGCCGTGTTCTTTGCTCTGTCCCTGCACTTGTATCTTGTTCTGGTTTAAAACTTGTTCGTGTTTATGATCAATGGGCTGTACTTTTACTTCTTTTTCTTCACAGTGGTCTTTGCACTCTTCAGCGGCAAAAGCGAAGTTAAATGGCAAGAATGCAATCATTAAAATCAGCAGGTAGTTTTCAGAAAGGAACCTGCTGGTTGATTTTTTCCCGGTCTGAACTCTTATTGCACGTCTGGATCGAAGTTCAGTTATACCTGATAAATCGCGAAAAGAAAAAGTAGCAGTAGCTTCCAGCCGCTTAAGACAAACGTGGCAAGATGCCGCGTCTAGTTTTTGCCGCGCGTTATTGAGAAGACATTGAAGTCTTTGAAAAAAAGCTGACGAAATGAGATGGGAAAAAAGTATTGTACTAAGCAAAACAAAAAATATTGATAAACTGTAATATATTATAAACATTGTTATTTCCTTCCAGGTCTTCTGATCATTGCTGATCAGTGGCTCTCATTGACCAGGCAAATACCTGTCAACTGTTCGATTGCGTTAACTGCTTCATAGAGTTCAGATAGTGCCATCAGCGATTCGCGTGCGACTTCAGCATACACTTTTCGGGACTCGAGAACGACCAACTGGTCGGTTTTTCCGAGGCGATAACCGTCAAGTGACATTTCGAGAGATTTCTGAGCGCTGGGCATAATCTGGGTGCGCAGTCTCAAGGCTGTTGCTTTACTTCTATTGAACCGTATAATTTGCTCCTGAAGAGTTGAAAGCAGTTCCCGATGGCTTTTTTCCTTTTCTGTCTCTATTTTGTTTTTTTCGATCAGTGTTGCTTTACGGGCGCCGCGATTGGCAATGCGATTTGGCAATTCTGCTTCAATTGCGAAAACAAAGGCGTGTGAGCCTTCTTCAATGAAATTTCTTGCACCGGCAACCCAACTGTAGGATGGGCGATTTTCTGCTTTTAATAGTTTTTGCCTCGCGGAATTTTCTCTCAGTTTTTGGTCAATTGAGAGCAGTGTCGGGTGAATATTCATAATGTTTTGATGGAGTTGCTCAATCTCTGGCAATTCAATGTCCGGAGTTAAAGTTCCTACTACTTCAATGTTTAGAATTGGCTCGGCGCCTGCTTCACGATATAGATTTACTATTGCTTCCTCTAATTTGCCTTCGATATTTTTTTGCTCGACTTCAAATTTGTCAATTTCAAGTTGTGCTTTGACGATCTCCTGTTCCGGGCTGGCACCAGCTTCTACTCTTGCTTTTGTTGCTTCAAACATTTCAAGGTTTATTTTTGACATCTCAAGGGCATTCTGGTAAAGATTCTGCAAAGCAATTACTCTGTGAAAAGCTGCCTGAACACGGCTTCCAATTTCTCTTTTCATTGCGTTAAATTCAAGCTTTGCATCGTCTATGGAAAGCGCAGCAAGGCGTTTCTGTGCCTTAGTTTTTTGTCTGTCGAGAATATTTCGTTTGAAGGCTAAAGTGACTTCAGCATTTGAAAATCCCGGCAATCGTCCGCTGACATTTTCGGATTCAAGCGAAACCGAATCTGCCGATCTTTTGCCGGCATCTTCAGCAGTGGAAACGATTTGATCTATATTCAGACGACTTTCCAGCAAAACCGGATGCGAAGCGGAAAGTGCCAGAGCTTCTTTTAATGTTAAAGACCAACCCGCGGAAATAATGCAAAAATTGCATAGAAAAAGAAAGATATGAAAATATATGAAACTTTTCATAATTAAACCTCCATGAAACTTACTTCGGAATTGTACAACATGTTTACGTCCTGCACCGCTTTTCAGCACGCAGACGCCGGTAGAGTGAGCAACTCCCAGGAATTAACTGGCAAGTGCCTGACCATCGAAAGAGGGGCGTGTGCTCACTCTCTGCAAAAGAAATAATCAGACGCTCTCGGAAGCTGCATCCAAAATTTCACAGCTTCGCAATACGTGGGGGCTGAAATATTTCAGGAAGAAAGTTCGATAATAATTGTTCCGGTGGCTGAAAAGCTATGTCATCCGAAATAATAAGGTCAAAAGTCATATTTTGTGTTGCCGGAATTGCATGTAATCCGCAACTGCAATTTATTGAGTGGCACGAATGGTGAGTTTCATCACATGAATCTGATGAAACCTGAGAAATAATGACAAGGTTATCCGAAGTTGTACTTGTCGGACAGTGAATGCAGTGGGTAACAAAAATAGTAGCTATGATTGAAATTACCTGAATTAAACAAAGTGCTTTCTTCATGTCTGCGATTATATAATGTTCCGAAAAAATTATCAAGATGTCTTCCAGCATTTTACGGTGAGTTTTCTTGTAAAATTATTTGGTGGTAACAATTTAACCTTTTGTAGAGTAAGCTAACTTGAATAAAACAGAGTGCTTTCTTCATGACTCCTCATGCAATTTGCGGGGTTGTCTGATAATATGATACAATTCTAAGGATAGATGTGGACTGGAGGCTATATATGAAACTGCGCATTTACAGGTTTGTCATTTGGATACTAATTTTACACCTTTTCTTTGATACATTGCCGCTAATTGCTCTTAACGCTACCGAAACCACCAATAGTGCGTTAGGCAGTGCTTTTGATAACACCATCAATACTGATTACAAGAGCTTCACCATTCGAAAACTGATTGAGCAAATTACCGAAGATACCGAAGCTGGACGGCCAATCAACTGGGAGAAGCTGAAACAGGAGTTATCAAGCAAGCCGTATTTGACCAACTTGGCGATTTCGGGTGGCTCGGAAGTTGCTGGATTGCTTATTCAGCTTGGCATGGCAGGGGTCGCTCCGCCGTATGGTGTGATTGTTGGCTCAGCAGTATCGGCTGTAATGAATTATGGTGGAGGTGCCATTGGATACGAAGCATACTCTGTCGCTAAGACTGGCAAAGAGCTTACGACAAGGGAGATTCTTGGCAAGGCGCTTGTGAACCTTGATATGCCCATGCTTGTCGGCCGGACCATCGGTTCTACGATCGGTGCCACTGTTGGACAGGCTATCATTCCAATTCCGGTTGTGGGCATGCTAATCGGGGGAGTTGTTGGCAGCATTGCGGGGAACCTGGTTGTTAAAGGTCTTCGAATTATTCCAACAATAGACAAATGGTGCGAGAGTTTCCAGAAACAATGGCAAAAAGTCGGAGAATCCATATTGAAATCAAAGCCGGAAACCAAACCGGGGGCTTTGACGTCAACCAGCAACCCGGCTACATCAACACAAACAGTTATTCCCTCTGACAGAAAAATTACTGACAAGAAAATCACTGATGTAAGTAATCCGTTTGTTGAGGACAAGGAGATAAAGATTAAGTATATGGTGCCTTGACAAATCAAACAAACGGGTAAATAGCAAGTTCTTTTGGCGTCGTATGAAAATAGCCTATTGATATTGTGAAAAATCTGATCCGTTGTCATCTCGACCGGACGGAGAGAATTCCGAAAGGTTAGTAGATTTCCCTCTACAGTCGAAATGACAGCGAAATATCAGACACAGTTACTAAAAAGTATTGTAAAAAAAATGTAACCTTTTTGAAGCTTCATCCCATATTATACCTTCAGGTGTTCTTTTATTTCTTTGCAAAAAATTGTAACTATTGGCGCTTGTCATGTAATTGATACTCTTATATGATAAGGGTGCATATTATAGTTGATAGTTTTTTTGTGACGATTCGTGGAGGATATTATGAGTATGAAGAACGGGTGTTGCTGGAAAAAAGGTTTGGCTATTCCTTTGGTTCTTTTGGCAGTTATTATAGCTGCAGGATTTATCATTGTTATTTCCTCTCTGAACCAAGGTCTTCGCACTCAGGTTGCTCATTCCAATAAGAACCAGGCGTCTTTCCTGCTGGCATATTCGGTTTTTTCAAGAGTGCTGGCTAAAATACACGCTGATACCTGGGTAAATCGCCCTTTTGCTGCCGCTGCCTATCGTGAAAATGCAGTTTCTTTTCAGGGAGGAAAGTATGATCTGTACGTCGTAAATACGCCTGGTAAGAATTTTCAGGCAGATATATACATACTTACTACACTTGCGGAATCATCTCAGCTTTTTTTCTGGCGCATTCGTTATAATGATGACCTGCTTGATATTTCCAACAAAATATTAGTCGATTTTTACAAGGAAACTCCAGCAAATGCTTTCCCGACAAATGGTTCTTCGTATCTTGCCGATGAGATTGATCAGTTGATGACAAAACGCGCAGCAAACCAGAAAAATGCAGATGATTTTGCAAGCAAGGTTTCCAAAGTGAATAACCCGGCAAGTGTTCTGAATATTATCGGCGGAAAGCCCCCTGAAACATTTACTGCTAATTATCCCAAGGATGTGGATGATCCATCAACGCTTCTTGGTGCACGCGAATTTCCGCCTGTACCGAATGTTGATCCTCTGGCAGTTACTGAAATCCCTGATAACGGTGGCCCGGGAGGAAACTCCGGAGATTTTTCAGGAAATGGCTTTCCAGCACTTCCATCAAATTCAGGCCCTGAATCCTCGGTTACTTTTGTGAAGGATTTTACTACCATGAGTGAAAAAGCCAACCTGAGCGCCTTGGCGGCGAAAGAAGCGATAGAAAGAATGAATCTGTCAAATGCTCAGGGCGACGAGGCCGGTGTTAATGCAGCTATGGCGGCTGCTGGAGATGCATTCTGGGAGACTGTGAAAAACCTTGAAGATTTGAGAGCCTCTTTTGCTAACAATAAATCATCAGAACCAAGTTCTGCCGCCATAAAATCAGCACAGGACATGCTTGTACAAACGTCTGCGAATTCGGCCCAGGATTTGGGTGACGGTGCCGACGGCTGGACTGCTTATGTTGATTCAGTTGCAAGGGATATTATTCAACGTATGAAGAATGGCGAGCAGAATATTACCTATATGAATGACAAGGTTACATTCTGTGAAAATGGTCTGACTACAACAAAAACAGTCATAGAAAACATTCAGCTCATTCAGGATAAAATTGCTGATTTGTCTTCAACTTCGATGAAAGAAGTAATTAATAAGGTTATATTAAAAACCAGCGGTAATCTTCAGTCTGCCAGAGTCACAGTCAGCGAAGCCAAGGCTCTTGTTACAGGCTCTCAGGGGCAGTAACAGGAAAAATTATGAATATAAATTTGATTATGAATCGCCGTAGTCATACAGGTTTTACAACTGTTGAAATGCTTGTGGGTGTGGCAATATTATCTATTCTGGTAATGCTGATTTTCCAATTTACAAGATTCGTTGGCGATTCACAGAAGAAATACAGCTTGCAGGCAGAACTGCAAATGGATTCCAGACGGGCATTTGACGAGACGGTTACCAGAATTCGCGAGGGAACTGAAGTTGTCAGGCCTTTTGTGGGAGAAACACTGCCCTACATGATCATGAAGGACTGCGTCAACCGACTGACGGTTTTTTATCTTGAACCAAATAATTCTATTTCCGAAAAGCTTCAGAAGGCTGTGTACCGTCTTGTAAGCTATTCCACTGATTACGTGGGTTCATATCAGAAGGAAAATCATCGGATCATGGTTCCGAACATTAAAGCTATGACCTTTACTTCGCTTGGTCCTAACAGCATACAAATAAATGTTAGCGTAACCAACGAGCGTGGGGAATTTCAATTTATTGCTCACATTGGCCTCATGAACGTGGGAGGTTTGGAATGAAACAGAATAACAGGTTTCGTGGTGTTACACTTACGGAAATCATGATAGGTCTGGCTATTTTCGGTGCGATAGGCGCTTCGTTCCTTGCCTTCATGGGATTTTCGACGAAAGATCTTCAATTTTCATCAGATCATTTTTCGGCTGTAGTGTACTCCCAGAAAATAATGGAAGACATAAAGGAGGAAGTGGCAGTAAACCCGAATGCTTTTGAAGCGCTCGGAATTGGAGAAACTTCTTCATCATATCAGAATCTAATAGATGCACAATCAGTTTTCTTTTCTCACCTTCAGGATGCAAAAGAACCATGGGGAAAGATTGATCCGATGGTTGACGGACAGATTTCCAGTGAAATGAAAGCTTTGTACAAATCGGCAAAGGATTTTCAATTCAAAGTTACTGCAAAGCCTCTTGCTGACAGCGGAAACACTGCAGAACGCAATCTGATGAATTGCAATCTGGAGTTCAAATGGGAAACAAAAACCGGCAAGGGGAAAGTGACAACTAACTGTCTTTATTTTACTCCAATTACTCCTAAATTGACAGATTTGAGCCTCTTAGTTGATGAAGCGGCTATAGATGCGCGCATTCCAGCAGATTTTCTCAATCAGCCTGGCCGCTCTCTTTTGGAACTTGCAGCGGAAAAAGGAGTTTCCTTTGAGTCTTTGCGTGCATTGGGCCGTATGGCAATTATTACAGAGGATTTTGTCACCTCTGACTTCATTGACAAACGAAAAAAAGAGGTTGCTAATCTGAAAGCAGCACTCGATTCAACCCCATCCGACAAAATTGATATTATTTATGATTATCGTATAAAAATTGCCCAATCCTGGTATTCACTTGCAAAAGCCTGTTATCAGATCGTAGCATATTTGCAGCCGCTTTTTTCCGTAATTCAGGCTGATATTACCGCCAATCACATCGGTCCGAATAAGATTGGGCTGATACGTTTTCAGCAATCAGCCTATTTCTTTCGCGTAATGTACGATTATTTTGTCGGAAGCATTATTCAGGCAAGATATCACTACTACTCGCTTCTTGAAGACAAGATAGCAGCTTATAAAGGTGGCAGGATACAGCTCCAGATCATGGAGAAAGTATTTGACCTGTACAGAATCGCAGCCGTAATTCCTACGCGACCGCAGGGTATGAGCGAGTTTAAAAGTTTTTTGTCTCGAATGGACGAGTTTGCAGACGGGAGGAATCCTTTTTTAAGTCGCATGATCAAGCAGGAGCTGGTTTATCTCGATACGCCACAGCTCTGGATGAAAAAATTTCCCAACCTGGAAAGAATTTCAAAACAGGTGACAGAAGACATTCCCGGAATTCTTAATTTCATTTCCAATACAGCGGAACAGGCTATAATAAACCGTTCTCAATAATGTTTCACGTTACATTTTTGTTCATTGATGTAATTTTCCTGATTTTCTTATAGAATGTTTTTACATTGGTTCAGGAGGAACTGTTATGAAATTATTTCTTATCTGTCTGAATATATTATTTTCCCTTAATTTTTTTGGATGTGGAAACGCACAGACTGGAAAGGTCGCAGAACTTGACAAAATTCAGGGAAAGGTTGAGTTCCGACGTGCATCGACAAGTGACTTTTCACCGGCAAAAGAGAAGGAGCCGTTGTACAACAAAGATATTGTAAAAACTGGAAATGATGCTCAGGCAATTCTCAAATTCCTTGATCAGAGTATTGTTACTCTTAATAAAATGACCATCTTTGAAGTTATTGCAGCCGAGAATGTACTTGGAAAACAGAATGAAGGAACTGCCATTTATGATATGAAAAAACAGAAGCAGGAAACGCGGGTTGTTTCTCCGCATGGAACCACAGCCATTCTGGGCACACTGTTCTGTCTTACTGTAAACGAGAGTTCAACAACTGTCTGGGTTAAAGAGGGAAAAGTTTCATTTACCTCCAAAGCCGGTGGAGCGCCGGTGATTATTGAACCCGGATTCAAACTGGTTGCAAAATCAGATACCATCCCAACAGCGGCTGTAGCAGTCGATCCATTTGAACAGCAGATTATATTCCAACGTGGTTTGAAACCTCAGATGAATCGCTGAGATTTTTCGTAAGATTCATAATTCCTGATACAGGAAGAATACGTGTTGGCGCTTTTTCGTTGTCATTTCGATCGAAGGGAGAAATCTTTCTGGTTATGCGGCCATGTCTTTTTCCAGTCATTTTTTTGAAAACCTCATTACGACATATACGCATCAGGAAGTCTGAGATTATAAAATGATTGTACAGCTTTTCAAACAACTGCGTGACTTCCTCGGACCGCGAAACTTTTTTGGAATTATTTCCGTTATCAGTATCGTTGTCGCCGGACTGATCATCTTTCCCGGATGGAGTCGCTGGTTCGATTATTGGGTTATGGATTCAGTAATTCAGCTTGAATCGCGGCTCATAAGACCTGTTCCTGAGATAGTCGTCGTTGGAATAGATACTCCAACTCTTGAAGGCATAAAATATCGCTGGCCCTGGCCCCGTACTGTTTTTACTGATCTTCTTAAAAAACTTGAAATCGGAAAACCGCGCCTTATCATTGTTGACATTCTCCTTCAGCATCTTGAAGAGTCTGGAATGTCAGCCGGCGACCGTGAATTAGCTGAGACGCTGCAGAAGAATGGAAATGTGGCTCTGATTGCAATGTTTGAAGATGCGCTGACTCCACGCGGAAAAGAGAATCGCTTTTTTTCAAGTGCAGATGAGTTTTGTCGAGCTGCGACATTTACAGGATTCGTAGGCACTGAGTATGACAGTGATGGAAAAGTTCGATTATTTAAACTGCGCGATGAGGCTTTCGGGCTGGAAAGCTGTGCAGTGCAGACATTCAGCTCTGTTACCGGTAAAAAATTTACCGGTAGAAAAACACATTCTCTTCTTTCATTCGCTCTGAAAGATGGAGGAATTCCAACCATTTCAGCAGGAGCTCTTCTCAGCGGTCAGGTTTCGACGGATATTCTGCGTGACAAGATTATAGTTCTCGGTTCGAATGCTCCGATTTTACACGATTTTCATTCTACTGCCATCGGCGTTATTCCAGGTCCGATGCTTCTGGCAGTTTCCATTGACGCATTGCTGCAGAATCGCCAGCGGAGCTACCTTTCTGATTGGGATGCTCGCTTTTTTGCTGTGTTACTGGGCCTATTTCTAGCGTGGAAATATTTTGCGCCTGATTTTCGCTCACTTATCAGGAAAGGCGCAATAATACTGATACTTATTGTGGTATTTTCCATGATTTGTTTTTTCTTTGCAGGAATTTTTCTGCCGGTTGCTTCTATTGTGTTGTCGTGGCTGTATTTTTCCGCAGTTCTGCTGTCTTTTAACACTTTTCTGCAGTTCCTCGAACTTCATGTAATGCGCAACGAATCTGAAGCAGCGGGTAAAGTTCAGAAATTACTGGCACCGAAAACTGAGTGGACCATTTCTTCCGACTATTCCTGCCGTGGCATTAATATCAGTTGCCAGAGCGTTGGCGGCGATTATCTGGACTTTTTTGAAATGCCGGATAAGACTTTTTTGTTTATTATCGGAGACGTTACCGGTCACGGTTTTTCGGCAGCCATGGTCTGTTCAATAGCCAAAACCATTTCTGCAACTCTCTACGAGAAAAACATGTTAACCGTTTCAAGCTGGATATCTACAGTGAACAACATGGTTTTTAATCTTCTGAAAAAGAAAAAGAATCTAACAGCTCTGGTGGCTCATCTGAACCCTGAAACGCATCTGGTTCATATCGGATTTGCCGGCCATTCGCCGGTCTATCATGTCAAGAGCGATGGCAGTGTAACCGAAATCAGCATTTCCAATTATCCAGTTGGCTGCAGAAAGACTATTCAGATTCTGGAAGGCGATTATCCAATGGAAGAGGGAGATTCCATGGTTTTTTATTCAGATGGCATCGTTGAAGCACTTAACTACGATGAAAAACAATATGGTTTCGACGCCTGGAAGGACCATCTTTCCAGAGTAATTCCCAAACTAAAATCTGATCAGCCGCTCGAAGACGTCCTTCAGGATGTCAGAAACTTCACCAAAGGCAGACCATTCGACGACGATGTTACGCTGATTGTTCTGCAGCGCCTGAAACATTCTCCAGATCATTTACAGGAAATTAGAGAATTTTAATGAAAACAGCACCTGAAATGCATTTTCCCACAATAGGCAAATAGCCAAGTTTTCAAGATTTGCTTTTGTAGCGTCCCATCAAACACGCTTGCACAGTGCTAACTGCCGAAGTCACCACAAAAAAAAGGTTTACCAATATGCTTATTTATGTATATACTGTTGATAGGAAAATTAAATTAGAAAAAGTGTGTAATGCAATTTGTCTGACAACGCATCGACCTAGCATATTCCAGCAGAGTTACATAAAGAACTAAAAAAACAATAGCTGCTTCAAATGGAGCAACCATGAGAGAAGTAATGATTGACGCAATGAATAAGCTGATAAAGAACCACTCTTCGAAAAAAATTATCAGCAAATCATCAATCAAAAAATCCTGACATGACAGAAATAATTAAAATTGAAAACAAAATTCTCTCCATGCGTGGAAAACAGGTAATGTTAGATTCTGATCTGGCTGAACTTTACGAAGTAGAAACCAAGGTATTGAACCAAGCAGTAAACAGAAACAAAGATCGTTTTCCTGAAAATTTTATGTTCCAATTAACCAAAGACGAAGCGCAACGCTTAAGGTCACAAATTGTGACCTTAAGCAATAAAAGCCACTTTCGATACTTGCCAAAAGTTTTTACTGAGCACGGAGTATTGATGCTTGCAAGTGTTTTGAAAAGTGAAAAGGCAATCCAAACAAGCATAAAGATTATCGAATCATTCGTAAAACTTAGAGAGTACTGCTTGAGCTATGAAGCACTGGCAAAGAAAATCCGAGAGCATGACCGTAAATTTGATATTGTTTTCAGAGTGATTGATGCATTGAATAAGCCTATAAATACTACACAAAGACAAATCGGATTCAAGTCAGAGAAGAAAAAAAAATTGACTCAATGAAGGATGAAGACATTTATTTGAAAAAATCAATTTCTTCTAATACTAAAGAAGAACTGGCGTCATTATTAAATGATTTAATAGAAAAAGGAAAAATATGAAGCTCCCAGAGACCAACTTTTAAGTATTCACGCAACTAACCACCGTATTTTGTAAACACTTCTTTTATCAATTATACCGTTCATAAAAAAACCGTATGTTCGCTAAACGATTGTATATAAAACCGGTTTGTGAGAAAATATATAAGTCTTCAAATCGGAGAAATATATGTTCATAAAGAGGCAAAATAGCACTCTATACCGAACTGTAAGTTTTGCCATCATATGGAAATCAAAAACTAACAACAAAGAATCATAAGAAGAGACCCATTAGAAGTGTGTATTGAAAGCATCATCTCGCGCTTGCGAAAATCAGATTATTGCTGATTATTGATAAGATTCGAAAATACCTCTGGAAAAAATGAATGTTTGAGGTTATAATTTTAAATTATGCGTGCATATATTCTTGAAACTGAAACCAGAATTGAACCATTTGGTGATCATGTAAGTGAGACACTCATCACTGACCAGCCCTTTGGGCAGATGATGAAAGACAAACTTTCTGCCATCACGAAACAGGTTACTGTTGTGCCGTTGAAAAGTGACTTGCAGAAAGTGGTTTCTGATAAAGCTCTTGTGATTAGTGATAACGTTTTCACAACTGAGCGGCTTTTGAAAGAATTCATAAAAAAAGCTGAAGAACTGCCTGGAAGTGCTGTATTTCAGCTTCGTGTCAAAAAAGGTTTGTTTACGCGGCTGCTGGCACCAATTCAGGATCTTCCGCAAACTGAAACTTCTATAGATTTTCCAGTCTGGTATTTTACGGCAGAACCAGGCAAAAAGTTCCTGCCGGAAAATGCTTCAAAAATCGAAATAGATGTTGATGAAGATTCATACGAAGGCGGCTTTCCGAAACACATGCTGGGCAAGGAAAGCTATAAATTCTGTCTGACCTCAAGACCTGTAGTTCATGTTACAAACGCATTGCACCTGGCTTTAACGAATATCTCAGCTAATTTTGCACGGCTTGCGGAAATCAAGAAAGCTTCAGTTTTAAGAAAGCTCTTCATTCTACTGAAAGCCCGTTCAATTAATAAGTTCAGAATATTGCGTGCGGCATCGCAGATTCACCCCGAAGCAGAAGTGCATCCCACCGCTGTAATAGAGGGAAGTGTCATCGGGAAGGGTGCGAAAATAGGCGCTTATGCAGTAATCAAGTTTTCGATAATCGGCGAAAAAGCTTTCATTGACGATCATGCTGGAATAAAGTTCAGCGTTATCGGTCGGGAAAGTTATATTGCCAACAATTGTGTAATGTTCTTCAGCGTTGTTTATCCACGCGCATTTCTTATCAGCGGGCCGTTTCAGTTCTCGCTGTTTGGATATGATACCGCTTTGATGAACGCCATTCCGGCTGACTATCGCCTTGACGGACAGACCGTTTCTGTACGTACAGGAAAAGGTGTATGTGATACCGGCCTTCGCTTCTGCGGATCAGTGATTGGCCACAGAACGAAAATAGCAGCCGGAGTTATTATTGCTCCAGGCAGGCAGATTCCGAATGATCTGTTAATTTTTCCGGACCCTTCAAGAGTAATTCAGAAGACTCCAGATGCTGATTCCTGCAAAGGTCAGACAATGTTTCTTATTGATGGAAAGCTGGTTCCGGGTAGCGAATTGAAAAACAAGGGGACAACGAAATGAACTCTGAAATATTTGAGCGAGTCAAACATTGCATACAAAATTCTCTCGGTGTTTCTGCCGAAAAAATCACTCTCAAAGCGAGAATAATCGATGATCTGGGAAGCGATTCACTTGATCTGCTGGATATCCTTTTTTCCATCGAAGAAGAATTTGGAATTAAAATAAAAAGAGGCCAGATCGAGTCAATGGCACGGGAAGGCTTTGCTGATGGGGAATTTGAACAAAACGGCCTTATCACTGCCAAAGGTACTGAGAGACTTCGAAATGTCATGCCTGAAGTAGATCAGACACAGATTTTTGAAGGAATGGGCATTGGGCGGATTCCTTATCTTTTTACAGTGGAAACGTTTTGCAGACTGGTTGAAAACAAACTTTCTGAAAAGAATTAAGAGGTTTTAATAAATGGAAATCAGGCTGGATGGGAAAAAAGCCCTTATCACTGGCGGAACGCGCGGAATCGGACGGGCGATAAGCATTGCGCTTGCCAGCGCCGGAGCAGAAATCGCAATCAATTATCATTCAAACGATAATTGTGCAAAAGAAATATTGAAAGAAATTACCGACATGGGTGTTAAAGCTGAACTGATCAAAGGTGATGCCTCTGATTTTCAGTTCGGACAAACGCTTGTAAAGAGAGCTTCTGAAAGCCTCGGCGGTCTCGATATTCTCATAAACAATGCAGCCATAAGCCATAACACGCCTTTCTTAATGCTTGAACCTGAAGAATGGCTTTCTGCCGTTAATATCAACGTTAACGCGCTTTATTCCGTTTCTCATCCGGTTTTGAAATATATGGTCAAGCAAAAAAATCAGGGGAAAATTCTCAATATTACCTCTATCTGCGGAGTCAGGCCTGTTGCGGCTGTTCCAGTTCATTATGCCATGACTAAAGCTGCTATTAATGCGTTTACGTATACTTTGTCAAAGGAAGTTGGAAGATACGGTATCACGGTGAATGCCATTGCGCCAGGTCTTATTGAAACAGACTTTGCGAAAAATCTTCCAGACGCACGTTCTGCCGATTTCAAGAAATTCTGTCCAATGGGGCGAATCGGAAAACCTGAAGAAGTGGCCGATCTCGCTGTATTTATGCTTTCCGATAAGAATTCCTACATGACCGGCGAGACAGTCATTATTGGCGGGGGACTCTGAAATGCCCGGCCGGCCTCGGACGCTGCTTGTTTTTTCCACTCCGATAAAATCTGATTCATTTTTCGGATATCTTCTGCCGCCTCTGGGGCTGGAAAGAATTGCCGCAAATATCGCAGACATCGCCGACGTCTGCATCATGGATCTTCGTTTCGAAAAAGATAACTGGCTCGAACGCGCTGTCGAATTTAATCCGGATTTTATTGGAATTAACGTTAAAACAACTTTGTACTCTACCACGAGTTACCATACCGCCGATCGGCTTAGAGCCGCAATTCCTCATGCGATGGTCGTTCTGGGCGGATTACATGCTTCCAGTGTTCCTGAAGAAGCAATTGAACATGGCCATGCTGTGATAGTCGGAGATGGTGAAATTCCCTTCAGAGAAATAGTTGAAGGGAAGGATCATGCATCAATCGCCGGAATTGTATTCAAACCGAAACATGGAAAACTCGTAAAAAATCCGCCGGTTCGCCCTGGAATAGAGCTTGATAAGCTTCCTCCGCCTGCTAGGCATCTCAGAAACCCGCGATATAAATATTCCGCCTCGGGTCTTATTCCCATGGATCTTCTTGAGACAAGCCGCGGGTGTGACCTGTTCTGCCCGTTCTGTTCTCCGGCTGAGATTCACAAAGGGAAATGGCGTGCGCATTCTCCTGAATATGTTCTGGCTGAAGTAAAACGCATTCATGCTTTGGGTGCAAAATACGTGATGCTGACCGACGACAACTTCGCAGTTGATCTTGATCGCGCCAAAGCTATTTCCGAATTGATAATCGAATCTAAGCTCAAAATGGCTTTCTTTTGCTTTCTGCGCCCTTTCGTTGGAAGAATGGATGTTAAACAGGCGATGGTAAATGCCGGTTTTGTAATGTTGAGTTACGGAGCCGAATCACCAAATGCAGAACAACTCAAACGTTTCGGCAAAGGATTCAGTGATCCTGAAAACTTCATCAAAACCGTAAACGATGAGTGGCGTGCTGCAGGTGCCAGATACATTGGAAATTCCTTTGTTTTCGGCGACCCGTGTGAAGCTGGAACAGACATTCAAAATCTCGGTGACTATGCCCGATATCTTGATCCAACATATATCGAACCGCTTTATTCTCAACCTTATCCGGGTACAAGATATCGGTCGGATATTGACAAAAAAGGCCTTCTGATGCCACACAACTGGGATAGATTCACAGAAGGAAGAATGATTTCCCGGCATCCGCAGCTGTCGGAAAATGAGCTCAGAAATGCCCGTGCAGACCTCTGGACGAACTTCTTTTCACCCAGAAAGATTGTTGGCGCTTTCAGAGTGCCATTGTACCTGCATCATGTTGTTGGAATTCCGGCGCGAACAATTTTGAAATATATGAAGTCATGCGATTATTGCATGTTCGGATGTGTACTGGAAGACAAATTCTACTTTCATCTCCGTCGAAAAATGGTGCGGAAATATCTTTCAGAGCTCATTAATAATTTTTCAGAATTCGAACGTGACATGACTTCTCTTGTCGATGAATTCACTGATATGGCAGGTATTGGACCCCTGAAATCTTTCATTGGAACCAGAAGTATTTCACTCGAAATTGTAGAAAAGGCGAAAAGTCTGACGAGGTTCAGGGTTGATTTTGAAAATGGAAAAATTGCGAAAGTCATGGCAGGCTCAGACCAGAAAAAGGGCGATATCGAAATTTCCATGCGCCTTGAAGATGCAGTTGAGCTGGTCTGCGCAAAAGATTTTGCCAAATTTGCAGCACTTGCCAGAACAGCATTGTACAATGTCTTTTTGATGGTGAAAATTTAAGTTTTTTTGCAGTTGAGAAAGTTCGAATATAGTATGTCTTCAGAAAATGTTCCGCGATTGTACAAGATGTCGGCATGGGTTGTGTTGTTCCTTGCGGTTGGAATGCTGCTCTTTTTTGGAAAATATGCACGTATTGAACGAATCGACAATCGCCTTGAAGATAACGTTGTAAGCGGTGAAGCTCTTGACGCATATTACCGGTTTCAAAAATATTTTGGAAACGATCGCATTCTTCTTGTTGGCTTTAAAGTGCCGGAAATTACTCCAGCCCTTGTACGGCAGATCATTGTAACTGAATTTGCTCTGCTCGAACTTGAGAATGTTGAGACGGTTCTTTCCCCTGTAAGTCCTTTAAGGACACAGCTTGGAATGAATACAATTGAGAAAATTGACGATTTTCTTTCTGAAGAAAGAATCGTCAACAAATATTTCCAGAACCTGAAAAAGACTGAAGCTTATAAAAATCTTATCATTTCAGAAAAATGGGATGTTGGTGGAATTGTAATACGCCTGAAAAGCGAAGCAGGTGATCTTGTAGGTCCGACTATTGATAAAATCAGAGAAGTATTTCAGAAAAAATTTCCATTTCCAATTCAACTGACTGGAATTCCTGAAATTACCCGTTTAATTCTCGACAACACCCGAAAAGATCAGAAGCTTTATTCTCCGCTTACAATTGTTTTTATTGCGATTATTCTGATTATATTATACCGAAGTTTTTTCGGAATCTTTGTACCATTGCTTGCAATAATCTTGTCGCTTGCTGTTACAAAGGGAACAATGATTCTGGGCGGCTGGTCAATCAATTTTGTGACGTCCATTTTGCCTCCGATGATCCTTTCAATTTCTCTCACATACTGTATTCATCTGCTGACAGAGTATTTTCAGGAATCAAGAGAAGAAGGAAAATTTTCACTTGATATTCTTGTAAAAAGCTTCATGCACGTTTCAAAGCCGATTTTTCTATCGGCTCTTACGACAATAATAGGCTTTGGTTCACTCTTTTATAATACAATTCCAGCGATATCGCAATTTGGCGTGTTTTCCTCTCTTGGCGTTGCAGTTTCTGCTATTGCAGCAATTCTGGTGATTTCCGCAGGAATAATCGCGATAAGGCCGGTAGGAAAAAAAGAAGATACTATTGAAAAACTTGAGCCTTTAATTCAGTGGATTTCACGAACGGTTATTCAACATTACAAAAAAGCCTGGGCTGTTGTAATAGTATTTGGTGTAATTTCTGTTTATGGAATTTACATTCTTCCGATTGAAACCAGCCTTATCAGATATCTTCCCGAAGATCACAACATTCAGGATGCAAATAATTTTGTTGAGAGCAATCTCGCAGGCATCGTGCCGATTGAGATTCTGCTTGAAGCAACCGGACGCCGCTTTACTGAGCCGGAAATGATAGATGTTGTACGGAAAATTCAGGAGGAAGTAGTAAAACTTCCATTTGTTGATAAGACGGTGTCTTATGTTGATTTCGTACAAGATTTCGACCGAATGTTTTCCGGAGAGCCAGATAATATTCCAAAAACCGAAGAGGAAATCTGTGATTATCTGACATTTTACGTTACTAAAACTGCAAGTGAAGCAATAAAAGAGGAAGAAGCCGAAGCTGAGGCTCTTGATGAAAATGCTTCTCCCACGCCATGGGTTTTCAAGCCGTTTCATAAAGCCGGACTTCTGAATGAATTCATTACTCCAGATGCCGAAAAAGTTCATATTTCACTTCGAATCAGGGACAAAACCTCAAGAGAACTTGTATCCCTATTTGAGAGTATTCGAAAAATTACCGATGAAAAGATTTCCAAATTGCCAATAAAAGCAAATTTAACCGGAAGAGCAATGATGTGGGCAGAGGTTTCTGAAAGCATCGCCTGGAATGAAATTACCAGCTTCGGTTTTTCTGTAATAGTTATCACTCTCGTAATTGCCATTCAGTTCTGGTCTCTAAAAGTCGGGCTGGTTGCCATGATTCCCAATCTTATGCCACTTTTGTACACATACGGAGTAATGGGTTTGACCGGAACAACTTTCAACACAGTTACCGGAATGATTGCGAGCATTGCCATTGGCCTTGCTGTCGATGATACAATTCACATTATTTTCTATTACAAATCTGAGCTGAATAAAGACGGCAACGAAGTTGAAGCCCTTGTTCGCACCGTAGTTCATAAGGGTCGCGCAACATGCTTCGCCTCATTCGTTCTCTGCGGCGGATTCTTCCCGCTGATTCTTTCCAGCTTCGCCCCCACCCGCTACTTTGGAATCTTCATCACCTTCGGAGTTTCCGCAGCCCTAGCCTGCGAGCTTTTCATAACTCCGATTGCACTGTACACGTTCAAAGTAATCCCAATCCCAAATATTGTAAAACCTGACGGCTTGGCCGTGAACCAGACTCCTGAAAGGAAGCTTGAAATATGAAAAAAGTCTATGTAGGTTCAACACTGCACCCATGTACGGAAAATGCCATGAATGCGAACCTGTTGAAACGTTGGTTTGAGGCAAACGGATGGCAGGTTACGAAAAATGCTCCGGAAGCTGATATGGTTATTCTTTCGACGTGTGGATTCAACCAGATGTCTGAAGATTATGAAATAGGAGAAATTCGGGCAAAGCTTTCCCAGAAGCGGTCTGATGCAGAATTGATTGTTGTCGGCTGCCTTCCGGAAATTAATAAGGAACGATTGCGCAAAGAATTCAACGGAGTCTGCATTTCAACAAAGGAAATAGAGAAATTCAATGAACGCATGAATTTCGGAGTGAAGCTTGAAGACTTGCAGAACAACTTCATTTCATCAGATGAATATGAAGCTGATCCAAGAATTGCTTTCTGGGTGAAGGCGAGAGCGCGGTTTGAACAATGGCATAAGCGCCTTCCATTCATTAAGGTTCCGAAACCTCTTCTCACAACTCCTTCTGCGTCATGGTTCTGTGTCAGATGTGCCACTGGATGCACTGGTTCTTGTACATATTGTGGTATACGCCATGCACAGGGCTTTATCAAGAGTGTTCCGATTGATTCTATTGTCAGACAGGCTGAGCAGGGAATAGCGCTTGGATACAAAGAAATCGCTCTGACAGGCGAGGATATGGGCGGATACGGTGTTGATGCGCGAACTGATCTGGCTGAGCTTCTGAGTGAATTATGCAAACTTAAAGGTGATTTTGTAATCAATCTCAGATTTATTGATCCATACTGGCTTATGAAGCTTTTTGACAAGCTCCTTCCTTCATTTCAGACTGGAAAAATACTTAGTTTCTGTGTTCCGGCACAATCGGGAAGCGACCGTATTCTCAAGTCTATGAATCGCAGATATACTTTCAGCCAGATAAAGAACGGTGTTAATGATGTATTGCGTCTGTCAAAGGTTCGCATGATGGCAACTAATATTATTGTTGGCTTTCCGGGCGAAAATGATGAAGATTTCAGAGATACTCTGCGCCTGGTGCGGGAAGTTAACTTTTCGCTCTATCTCATTTTCCCTTATGAAGATCGCCCCAATACAAAGTCTTCAACATTCCCGAATAAGGTTTCAGATGAAGTGAAAGCAAGGCGATATGCCACTGTTCATCGTATGGCAATAAGAAAACACGCCAGATCATTTCTGGGCTGGGATTAAGATAAAACATGAAGTCAATGAAAACTTTTTTTATAAGCAATTCCGCACACCCTTGTACTGAAATCGCGCTTGATTCAAACAGTATCAGGAACTTATATCTTGCCAATGGCTGGAGCGAAACGGACAAACCCGATTCTGCCGATGATATCATTGTTTCAACCTGTGCTTATAATCAGCATTATGAGGATGCTTCGGCGGATGATCTTACTGAAAAAGACCGATTGCGGAAAAATGGAGCCAGAATAATTTGTACCGGTTGCCTTTCGAAGATTAATCCAGAGCGAATCAGACAATTTAAAGATCTCGAAACAGTTGCTCCGCTCGAACTTGAAAAAATGAATTCTCTTGTATCTGCCGATGTTAAGCTTGAGGCGGTAACGAGTAATTATGTGAATTTTCACGACTATGAAACCAATCGCCTTTTTGTAAATGTTCTGAAAGTCAAGAAGGCGCTAGGCTCCATCTCAGATAAATTGAGCCTTTCGCTTGTGCCAGACTGGATGGCAACATTCCCCGATCAGGGATGGTTTTTCATCAGAGGCTCAGTTGGCTGCCTCGGAAATTGTGCTTACTGCGCTGTAAGAAAGGCTAAGGGACGGTTGAAAAGTGTTCCTGTTGACAAAATAATTGTACAAACCAGAAAAGCTGTTGAACATGGAGTTCGCGAAATTTCTCTTGCCGGCGATGATATGGGAGCTTATGGACACGATATCGGAAGCGATCTTCCGGAACTGCTTTCGGAAATGCTGAAAACGGGTGATAACTTCAAAATTAATATCAGATTTGTTGAACCCAAATTCCTTATCAGGCATATTGATAAACTTTTACCGATATTTTCGACAGGTCGAATTTCAGCGTTCTGTGTTCCGATTCAGAGCGGCTCAGATGAACTGGTACGGAAGATGAACCGTGATTATTCGATTTCAGATCTTGAAAAAGCTCTGCAAAAAATTGCATCTATCGGAAAAAAGGCACCCAGGCTGGCTTCAATTCTGATGGTTGGTTTTCCGGGGGAAACCGAAGAACAGTTCAGGCAAACCGCTCGGCTGATTGACAGGCTTCCGATTTCTTTCTTCCAGATTCTGATTTTTGAAGCACGACCCAATACACCGGCAGCACAGATGAGTGATCAGATTTCCGATGAAGTAAAAAAGAAGCGCCACGATATGCTTCTTCGGAAATTCAAACTACAGAAAATTGTTGGACTTCCAGCGTTTCTGGTAGATAAAATCGCAGGTTTTCAATAATTCGGGGCAAGGTTAGAAAGATCGAATTGCAGGCTTAGTACACAAAAACTTAACTTGGGGTCAATTTTCGTGTAACTTTGTGTTAAGCTATCATCTGGAAGGAATGTGAGAGGTCTGATAAATGCGAGATTTCTCCTTCGATCTAAATGATAAAGTAGAAATTCTGTAGCTGAAATGGCTCCTTTATTAAGATTTGGTGTACTTAGGAAAATAACAATGATCAGCAAGATATTGAAAAAAATTAAGTTTGTTTTCAGAATGATTATAGGGATATTCAGGCTTTTCGCTGGTTGGCCTGTTTCCGGGGAAAACAGGCGCAGAATGACATACTCAACCTGGGAAGATATTTAGGAAGATATGAAAAAGATAACCAGAATAGCTCTTCTTGAGCCGTCAGTTGCTTCGGAATGTGTAGTGACGGAACTTCGTTGTCAGATACGCACTGGTGCTCCTTTTATCGCCGGTTTTCTTGAAAGGAAAGGATATTCAGCCAGAGTATTTGCTGAAGAAATAATTGAGTTTACGCCTCAGCTTCTGAAAGAAATTTCAGAAAACTATGATTCAGTAGGAATATCTGTTGCTTTGAATACGCTCATTCGAGGCCTTCAGATTGCGCAAATATTGAAACGTCTGAAACCTGATATGCCGGTATCATTTGGTGGAGCATCGGCTGCGGCTTTTGCTGACAAGCTTCTTGTTTCTTCGGATGCAGTTTTTGCCGGACGCGCAGAGAAATCATTTCCATTGTGGATTGACTCCTTGAATGGCTGTTATGAAGGAGAAATTCCCGGAATCATAGTAAAAAACGCTGTCGGAATCTTTCGAAGTGATTTGCCTTCTGAAACAGATGACGGGCTGACTCGCTATGATCTTGTTGACTCAATTGGTCCTTTTTCAGTCAGAAACGGCCTTTTCGGAGGCCCAAAGCCGGCAATTTATTCGCTTTTCGCGTCTACCGGCTGCATAAGAAAATGCCGCTTCTGCAAAAGTCCCAGAAATTATGTAAAAAGAAATCTTGATAACGTAACAACAGATCTTGAAATGATTCTGAAAATACACGGAAACAGTTCACCAGTTCACGTAATGCTGGTAGACGACTGTCTCTTTGGCGATATTGAATGGACAAAAGAACTTCTCAGGCGTATTGCCCACGTTTCACGGAACCATTCCCCGAGATATTCGGCTCAGTTTCATGTACAACCAACGGCAGACAATGAACTGATGTCTCTTTTCAGAAAAGCAGGGTTCGTCAGTCTGGCTATTGGCTTCGAATCAAATTTTCAAAAATCTCTCGACGGGGAATCAAAGGGAACAACTATATCGCAGAACGATTATGCAATTGAACAATGCCGTAAATACGGAATTGCTCCTTATGGCTATTTTGTTGCCGGTTTTGACACCGATACCCTCGAAAGTGTTTCCGGAATTTTCGATTACATCATTGATAAAAAGCTGATTGCTCAGGTTTTGCCGGTAGGAATAATGAACCGTGATGAGAATGGCAATTCCACGGAAGATGCTGGAAGAGTTCTCTCTGACACGAGTTTTGGTGCTACGGTCTTTGTTTCCCACAGACCGTCTCTCATGAAACCATCTCAGCTTCAGGCTGCAATAAACGCTGGTTATCATAGAATTGCTGCGCTTTCAAGAATTCCCAGGATGCTGACAACTTATGAAAAAATGTTTCAATTTGGCTTCAACCGGTGTTTTAACACCTGGCGTCCAAATATGGAAGCTCATGTGGAATGGCTGAAGAGCCGCTCACTCTGAATAAAGAGACAAAAGACAACAAAAAAAAGACAGGGCAAGAAAGGACAAGACAAAAAAAGAAAAGATTTTTGTCCGCAGATTACGCAGATTTTCAAGATTTTAGAATTTAGGATTTAGATTCAAGATTTAAGATTCGAGATGACTAAGAGAGATTTTCAGAATTAATGATGATTGGCGGGGCTTTTATATTTCATATTATTGAGAAGCTGCGAGATGTTTTGGTGTTGTCTTACGATAATAACCCATCGCTTTCTGGATTGCGTCACTGATATTTTAGAAGTTTTTTTTGAACTTTTAAGAGAAATAGCAGCCGTTCGGCTGCTGGGCGGGGTGTAAGCGATAATTAAAAAAAGTTTGCAGTTTCTTCAGAGTGGATGCTTGACGAAATGAAAATAGGGGTTTATACTTATACGACTTGGCTCGGTTTCAGGAGGTAATATGACCCAGCTTTTTAGTGAAAATTCCCCACGTTATAATCTGCATAAGCAGTGGAATGACGATCGCAAGGAAGCTTATCTTTATGAAAGACTTTCTAATGACAAAGTAAGATGTATCCTTTGTCCGCGTGTTTGTACTATTGAAAAGGGAAGTGTCGGTTTTTGTAAAGTCCGGAAAAATATTGGCGGAAGACTTTTTACGCAGAACTATGGAAAAGCGACCCATGTAACTGTTGAAAGAATAGAAGCAGAGGCCATTTTCCATTATAAGCCCGGAAAAAAAATCCTTTCGATGGGAAATTTCGGGTGCAATCTGGACTGTGATTACTGTCAAAATTGGACTTATTCCCAGTTCCAATATACTCCTCCAGAATCTATTCAGGAATATACATCTGAAGAGCTCATAAATAAAGCTCTTTCTGAAGAAATAGAAGTTCTTTCCTGGACGTACAATGATCCGGCAGTTTGGTTCGAATTTGTAATTGATACTGCTGCAGAGGCTCGAAAACGTGGTTTGCTGAATCTTTTCAAGTCAGCTTTCTTTCTCAACCCTGAAGCGGTTTCAGAGCTGCGGAAAGTGATTGATGTTTTCGCTGTGTCGATCAAAGCCATGGATGAAGATTATTATACGAAATTTACCAAAGGCTGGCTTGGACCTGTTCTTGAAGGGGCTCGTCAGGTATACCGCGGTGGAACACATCTCGAAGTCAGTAATCTTGTGGTAACGGGTCTTACAAACAACAATCAGAACTATGACAAAATGATCAATTTTGTAATGAGTGACCTTTCTCCTGATGTTCCATTGCATTTTACCCGCTTCCACCCTGATTACAAATACATGCAGTATGAAAAAACACCTCTGATTGACGTTGAAAACGCCAGAAATAGGGGACTTGAAAAAGGTCTGAAGTATGTTTATGTCGGAAACGCTTTTGAGTCGCCCGGTTTGAATACATATTGTCTGAAATGCGGCGAAAAACTTGTTGAGCGTTTCGGCCTTACGACTAATGTCAGCGAGACTATTGATAAATCAGGCGTTTGTATCAAATGCGGTCATAGAACTCCGATGGTATTCTGATTATTATGAAAAAATTCTCTTACAAGTGGACCGAAGATTATTATCTGCTGCATTTTCAACTCGACAGACAATTTGAAGGGGAAACCCGCTTAAAATTGGTACGTTTGTTTCGTGGTGGAGAATCGAAAACTGAAGAAGTAAAAGTTCCCTCACATGATAAAAGTTATAGATTTCTTCTTTCCAGAACACATCCGCGCGAGATTGAGTTTAACTTCGAATATCTTCCGGAAATGACTTTATCTGTCTTTCAACTCGAAGATCGCGCTTATTATCCGACAGAAGCTTTCTTCGTCGGGTAAATATATGCTTAATCTGAAATACCTTTCCGATTCCTGCCTGGTAAGAAACCGGAAAGGTATTTTTTTGTTTTTGGCAGGAAACTCAGCTTTATACGAAATAGACTGTGCCTCTGGCTCGGAATTTTCAGATGTTCAACTAAGCGAACTGGCAAATCTTATTTCAGCAAAAATCGAAAATGAAAATCAAAAGACCCTTAAACAGCGTGGTTTGCCAAATACATCTGTTTCAGCGTTGAATCTTAACCTGACAGACAAGTGCAATCTTGCATGCGTTTATTGTTACGCCAAAGGCGGCAACTACAGCCGTATTATGCGTGAAATGTCTCCGGAAGATTCGGTTAAAGCCGTGAGAAATGCTTTTATGGCTTCTGACATAAAACGTGATTTCAGAGTAGAATTTTTTGGTGGTGAGCCACTTTTGAATTTCCCGGCATTTGAAGCTGCTTCTGATGAGCTTTCTGAAATTGAAAAAAGCCTCAATGGAAATAGAAAAATTGTCAGAAGAGTTTCAACAAACTTAACTGAATTAACGCCAGAAATGTTGGAATTTTTCAGCAAAGTTCCCTTTATTTTCAGCGTTTCAATTGATGGCGACCAGCTTGCTCAGAATTCTCAACGGCCATTTAAAAATGGTTCCCCTTCGTGGGAGCCAATAATAGAAAATCTTGAAAAAATACGTGAAGTTTGTCCGGAAAGCATTATTGTAGCAAGAATCACGGTGTATCAGCAGGATAAAAGGTTGTACGAAATTGTAAATGAAATAGCCGATAAAAATCTTTTTGATTACGCAAGTATTTATCCAGCAGCGGTTGAGGGCGAAAACCATTTTACCGCAGCTTTCAGAGAAAATTATCTGAAAATTGCACAGAATTATTCAAAGCTTCTATCTCGTGGAAGATTCTCCGGGATTCTTGAGCTGAACCGTTTCTGCGAAGGAATTCTTGGCAGGAAAGTTGCTCTGAATCATTGCAGGGCTGGAAACGGCTATTTTACAGCTTCTCCTGATGGATCTGTGCATCCATGTCATAGATTGGTCGGTGATGAATCATGGAATCTAGGCAGTTTTGACATTTCAGAAAAATTGCTTTCTCAGTGGCAGGTGAAAGTTGATGAACGCCAAAAATGCAGTGAATGCCAGATTAGATATTTCTGCGGTGGCGGGTGCCGCCAGGAGTCTTTGAAATCGACCGGCAGTCTTGTCGGAAACAGTCCCAAAATCTGCGCATTTTCAAAGCTGCTTTTTGAAGCGGCGATGAATGTTTGTACTTCTATTAATGAAGTTTCCGAATCGAAACTATACAAATTTTCAAAAATTTCCGAAGAGTTATTTGTATTTTGCGGACAGCCTCTCGCTGATCGCATGCAGCCAGATACTATTTTTCCAGAGACAATAGATTTTCACGGATCTGTGATGCGATTAAAACGAATTTGCTTCAAATGCTAGCAGTGATGGGATGTGACCTTTTGGTGAGCGTCTTGATATTTTTACAATGAAAACGGGCGGTCTGAAAATATGAAACCAGAATTGTTCCACTTCGTACGACGTTACCATGAAGGAAAAATGTCGGCAGAACGTGCCGAAAATTGTACAATATATAGTTCGGATGGAAAAGCGTATCTAGATGCATACGCCGGGGTAGCAAGCGTTGCAGTGGGACATTGTAATCCTGAAGTGAATTCTGCAGTTATTGCTCAGATTGGAAAAATTGGTCATTGCTCGAACATTTACGAATCAGACATTCAAAGACGCTATATGCAGGCTCTTTCAAAAGAGCTACCTGAAAATCTGAGCAGATATTTTTTCGTTAATTCAGGCTCTGAAGCTTGTGATTTCGCATGTCAGACGATGAGAACCAGGTCGGGAAAGCCTCTTATTGTTGCTTTCTCAGATGGCTTTCATGGAGGAACCTATCTTTCTAAATCAGTAACCGGGCTTGATATGTGGAAACCTGCTGTTTTTGAAGACGACCGCGTAATTTTCGCTCCAACACCGAATTGTCGTGAGTGTCCTGAAGGGAATTTCAACAGCAGACTCAAACGTTGTATTCCTGGCTCGTCAGTGTGTTCGGGAGTCTGCCTGGTACCAGCAGAAGAAATGGTTCAACGGAAACAGGGCCAGATTTGCGGTTTTATACTTGAGCCTGTTTTGGGAGTCGGTGGCATAATAACACCTCAGCAGGGATTTTTTCAACGATTGGGTAATATTGTTGAAAAGCATAATCTAATATTGACCGTCGATGAAGTACAAACTGGTTTTGGAAGACTTGGAGGAAAGCTTTTTGGTTTTCAGAAACATGAATTGAAACCAGACATTGTCTGTATGGCAAAAGGCATCGCAAACGGTTTTCCGATGGGTCTTGTCGTTTCCGATGAAAAAACTTCGCTGGCAATGTCCGGCAAGTTTAATTTTTCCACATTTGGCGGAAATCCAGTTTCATGTTCAGCTGCTATTGCCACTCTTGAATTCATCAAAAAAAACAGTTTAATTGAAAATGCCGCTGCAACCGGCGAAAAACTGATGGCATCCCTTTCCGAAAAACTGTCAGATATCGAAAAGTGCATCGAAATACGCGGAGAAGGGCTTATGATAGGAATTGAGACCGATTCAAACGAAACCGCAAACACGGTCATGGCAGGCTGTTTCGAAAAACTCCTTCTGATCGGAATCGGCGGAAACAAAAGAAACATCCTCAGAATCGAACCGCCCCTGCTTTTCTCCCCAGATATGGCAGACAAAGCCGCCAACATTATTTCCGAAGTCTTCCATTCACCAATCGTCTGCCAGACATAATTTCCGTCTGCAGAATAATTGAAGAATTTCATTGCCGCATCTGTTGTTTGCCCCGAATTTTTGAGAAGATGCGGAAATCGTTCTAGATTTACTTCTGGAACGTTAAACACCAAAGAACAGAATCTTTCTCTGGGGTCATTATAGTATTGGTCTTCTGATCAGATTGATAGTTTGGGTGTATTTCACGGCGCACTCGACATAGACAGGTATTTACCTGGAAGTACGAATTAAACATCTTGCAAAGAAAAAAAATCATACGCTGCTTGAGTTGTGCCAGAAAATTCATTAAGAATTCCGAAGCTGGGCAAATCGCTGCTGAAAAAAATGTATTAAGAATTAAAGATTTCGGATTGTGCCATAAACTCTGCCAAGGAAAGAGTATGAGGCGAGCAGGTCTTGCTTTGAAATAAGAATGTCTTTGTATTTTTTATTGTCATAGGAAAGAGAGAGATTGTCAGCTGAAATGTTCTGAATTCGTCTTATATTGAGGCCGTGTTCGTTTCCTAGAAGGTAGATTCCGTCAAAAAGTGGCCACTTTGCTGGTGCTCTAACCAGAACGATTTCCCCTGACCTTATTGTTGGCTCCATGTTTTCGGTAATCATTCTTACTATAATTAAATCTTTCAGATCACCTCTGATTATCTCAGATGCATGGTCTTTTCGAATAATTATGTAGCCCTGAGGCTTTATTTTTCGGCAATCTCGAATGAGATATCTGTCGATGAACAACGGAATTTTTATGAGTTTTTTTGAATTCTTTGGTTTGGCGGCTTCTCTTTCGGGCTCTTCGGTAGGCACTTTTGATGGTGGTTGCTCGTAATTAGTGTTTTGTGTTTTACTGTCGAGAAAGCGGTTTTTTGCGCCCCCTCCTGTCAGTAGCCATTCGAAATTTATTTCGAAAACGTCGCATATTTTCAGGACTACGTGAACTTGAGGCGTCCTTTCGCCTCGTTCGTACTGACTAACTGTATTCTGCCCAATGGAAAGCAGCTTGGCAAAGGATTTTTGAGATAGTTTTCCGCGAACTTGCTCGATTCTTTGCCCGATTTCTATTGAAAGCGCATTTGTATTTGACATCTCGGCTTTTTCCTGCTTAATCATCGGGATACATTATGTTTAAAGGTTTCTGAGTGCTTTTCGGCATAAAAAATATTAAAAGAAACAAACAGAGGTAGAAAAAATAGGTTGTAAATAAAAAATCGCATTTGAGATTGACATTGTTTTAGGTTTGAGCTATAATTGTCATGGGGGTATTCGATGACTACAAGATAATCCAGTGGAGATTATTTTGCAAGTCTTTTAAGCCTTTTGCATAGTTGTTTCTGATTTTTCGTACAAATGTCAAAAATAAATATTATTGCTTATCTGGTTATCTTAAAAAATTGATTTCAATCAATTGTGATGTGTTGACGATTGTTTCGAGAGAGAGCATCTGTGTCTGAGCAATTGTAGAATTATTCAGAAGAAAACCTTGAATATGAGCCAAATTATAAGGTTTTTGAAAAAACCGGTATGATTTGGGTTGTTATGAACATAATGGTCATAAGACGTCTATTGATGATAACTCGGTGCGTGTTGTGGACGACCTTGTTCTTTAACAAAGACTGTAAGATAAGAAGTTATTTAGAAATGTTGATCATTAGCTAGTTTTTGTTTATCACCCTTCCAGAAGCAAACGGATGAGCATTTTACTTTTGATAAACTTCTCGTGTGATATAAATTTTTAATTAGAGAGGCTAAAAAATATAAATATGAGAATACTCGTCGTTGAAGATGATTTTGTCGCCAGAAATATTTATGGTGAATTTCTAAGACCTTATGGAGCATGTGATGGTGCAGAAAACGGACTGGTAGGACTTAATGCTTTTAAGCTTGCCTTGGATTGCGGGAAACCTTATAGACTGGTTTGCATCGACATTTTGATGCCTGAGATGGATGGTCAGACATTATTGAAAGAAATCAGGAAATACGAAGAAGAGAATGGAATTAAGGGCCTTGAAGGTGTTAAAGTTATAATGACTACCGCACTTGATGACTATCAAAACATTATGACTGCTTTCAAAGGTCAGTGCGAGGGTTATATTATAAAACCTATTAGGAAAGAGAAGCTTCTTCAGGAGATGAAAAAACTGGGTCTGTTAGATAACGGATTTTTGGAGATTTAACTCCGTAGAAAAATACGTAGAATTGAATAATTCGGAATCGCATATTTCTATAAGAAAGCAATAATTGTGTATTTTACTTGTTTATAAAGCCTGGGTTAATAGGCATGCCGGTCCAATCCAAGTTACTTCTGAAAGTTTCGGGGTTTTCTGCCATCAAGTTCTTTCCAGACTTGTTCCTATTCCTTCATAGTTTTTTCGTTAAGCCCGTATTCCAGCCCTTCAATTGGTGATTGCAGCCAATCGTACCCTCAGGTCATTTGTCTTTTTTGCTTTCATAGCTTTTTTCACCCATTCAGAAAACAATTTCTTAATGCTCTTTCCGATATTAAATAGAAAGGCACAGATGCGTTTCGGTTTTCATACAAAGAACCCTCCCGTTAGGCGAATACTTTAGGGATTTTTAAGCGTTTGTGATATCCTTTTATAAATGAAAGTGAAATTCACTTGCACGTTGTGTGGGTGGGGAATGGCTATGCGAGTTCGTGATGCTGTGAGAGAAGTATGTAGATAAATGGAGGTAGCTTTTATCAAGGGGTCTGGAGGACATCATGGCTAAACTTTTCAATACTGCAGGCCCCTGTAAAACGAAGAGATTGATCTGGTTGCTTTGGACGAAGAGAACAATACTATTTTATTTGGTGAGTGCAAATGGTCAGAAAAGCCTGTCGGAGAGAAGATTTACCATGATCTTCAACGCAAGGCAGGACTAGTCGTCTGGGGACCCATAAATCGGCGTGAGCGATTCATTCTCTTCAGTAAGAGGGGGTTTTTCTAAAGGAATGCAAAAGCTGGCGCGTCGGGATGGTATTATGCTTGTTGATGGATGGAAGTTGCTAGAATAGTTGAGAGTGATGTAAACAGTTAGAGCCCGACGTCTTTTCAGACCAATAGGGAACACGGTGCATTCTCGCGAAGTGGTGATATTTTGCGTCGTCATTTCGACCGATGGTAGAAATCATAAATAATGCTTAACCAATCGGAGATCTTCAGTTATTTCCACATTACCGATCGGCTAATTTTATGCAGAGACAAAATAATAATATTTTTCAAAAAAACTATTTGCCAATATTATAAGAATAATGTACACTTGTTGGGTGTGTTTAGAATTTCTTTGGAGGTTAATTGATGATAAAGAACATTTCCAGAATCCTACTGATCGGATTGTTCCTTTTTGCTGTTACTGGTGGCTTGTTTGCAAAGGTCACTCAGGAAGAAAATGATGCAATACTTGCTTTTGCAAATGACCCGCAGAACATGGAATTTGCTGATTTGAACAGACTTGTTCAAATGACCACTGATTATGAACTCAGTCGTGGAATCGTTAATCAGAATAAGATTAATGAATTTTTCCGCAACGTTCAGCAGCATGGTGTTCCTGATGCCGGAAAAGGAACCAATCAGATCCGTGTTGCCATGGTCATGCAGAACCATGGAAACGATGTAATCGGAACTCTCGTTTTGAAGGGTGAGTTCGATCAGCAGAACGTTATTGCTACTATCAAAAAGCACTATTTTGAGCACAGCAATGAACATGCTGCTGAAACAGCTCAGAAACAGGGAAATTTTGCCGCAGTTCATGGTGAAACAGCGAATAATCCTTACCAGGAAGTAACCGGACAGATTTGCGGATATCAGGCTCATATTTATCCGATGCCGCTTCAAAACCGCGAATTGATTATCGTTGCCACAAAAGGTGGAATCGTTGCCAGTTCAGCACCACGTGGTCAGAGAAATCTTCTGAATCAGACAATCGCAGTTGTTGATGGAAGAGTTCCGATGAAAGGACCTGCTTCCGAAACAAAGATTAATCTCGCTTTTTCTCCTTCCCAGGCTGAAAAAGATAAAATTGAGAAAATGGCACTTGAAAGATATGACCAGGAAAAGAAAGACAGTCTTTCCAAGAAAAAATTTCTTGCCAAAACCGGTGAGAGAATCCGCCAGAAAGTTATCAGATCAAAAGTGCAATTTGTACTTGATTCTATTCAGGACATGGATCAGACAACTGTAGCCATTAAGAGAAGCAATGTTTCTGAAAGAAGCAAAAAGCTTATCTTCCAGGTTAAATTCCAGAACCAGAACCTTGCCGCCGATGTTAAAAAGAAAATTGTGAAGCACCTTGTCAAAGAGATTCAGAAAACCCAGAATCCGAAAGACAAGTTTGCTCTTGGTAACATTGGTATTACTCAGGGCGGAAATTATGTATTCGTGAAGTGTGAACTTGATGATGCTTCTGAACAGCTTCATGCATTCAATCTCATCTCAAGTTATGTTTCCCGCGGAGTACAACAACGCCTGTAATTGAATGAAATAAAAAAAGAAGCCAGTGGTACGCCACCGGCTTCTTTTTTTCCAGGATATATTAATGAGATTCTATTTTGTTGATGCGATAACCGAGCTTGTACCAGAGAAAAGCATTTCCGGATACAAGAATGTCAGTATGAGTGAGCCTTATTTTACAACTCACTTTCCCGGATATCCGGTACTTCCTGGTGTGATAATCATTGAGGCAATGGCTCAGCTAGCTGGGTTGCTCATCGAAACGACTTCTGTTGCCAGTCCGCAGAAGAAAAAAGCTCTTCTTTCTATTGTTGACAAAACAAAGTTTAAAAAAATAGTCAGACCAGGTGATCGACTTGATCTGAAAGCATCTCTCACTGTGCTTGATGAGGATGGCGCCCGTGCCGAAGTGTCTGCCGCTGTCGGTTCAGAACTGGTTGCTGAAACCAGACTTACTTTTGCACTTCTGCGTGTACCACCAATGTTTGAAGATGTGATTGACCGCGAACGCGCCGCATTGCTTGACGCGCTAATGAGAACTGGAGCACGCTGATGACGGCAAAAGTAGCTATAACAGGAGTAGGTTTGGTAACTCCTGTCGGTATTTCTGCTGAATCATCGTTTTCTGCGCTCCTGTCAGGCAAAAATGGAATTGTGAACTTGCCCGAACTTGTTAAGGCAGGCTTTCCTGTTACATCAGCAGGTGTTATTTCTGAATTCGAAGAACTGGTCAGAAAAGAACCGCAGGCCGCGAATACCACCTCCCGCAAGGCTGTTTTCGGGGCGACCGCATTGAGAGAAGCATTGTCTCAGGCTGGTTCCTCAGCGGCAACTTCAGGAAGAGGCGGTATCTTTCTTGGGGTTGAAACCGGAAGAATCAACATAAACAAATTATTTTCGATGTTTGTTGATTCAGGCACTCAAAAATGTATTGATCCAAAGCGCTTTGGCGAAAAAAGCTTCCGTTTTCTTGATAAAAACGAAGCACTCTCGAAACATCCGTATTTTGTACCCAATTTTCTGTCAGAATTATTCGGAATTAAAGGCGAAATAAGAAGCGTTTCCAATGCGTGCTCCTCTTCTAATCAGGCTATTGGAGAAGGCTTCCGAAAAGTTGCTCTTGGACAGCTCGACTGGGCTATCGTTGGCGGCACGGATGATATGGTTGATCTTTATATGTTGAGCGGGTTCTATTTGCTTGGTGCTTTATCCACAGGTTATCCGCCTGAAAAATCCTCAAGACCTTTCGACGCGCGGAGGAAGGGTTTCGTTCTGGGTGAAGGTTCGGGAATGCTGTTTATAGAGTCTCTCGAAAGAGCCTTAGCGAGGAAAGCAAAGCCAATCGCTCTTATTGGCGGCTATTCTTCAGGCGCATCCGGATTGAAAATTACCGAGACGAATCCTGAGGGCGTCCTGATGGCAATGAAGGAAGCTATTTCTCAGGCTGGCGCCGGATCAGATGAAATTGATTATATTAATGCGCATGGTACTGGAACAGCTATGAACGATGCTGCTGAAACCGAAGCAATAAAGAAATACTTCGGATCTCGTGCTTCTGCGATTCCGGTCAATTCAACCAAATCAATGATAGGGCACACCATTGCCGCAGCCGGAGCAATAGAAGCCGTTGTTACAGCGATGTCGATTCAGCGCGGTGAAATCCATCCGACCGTTAATATTGAATTCCCTGACCCGGAACTTGATCTTGACTATGTCTCCACCGGATCAAGAAAACTGGTTATTCGGAATGCAATTTCAAATTCACTAGGTTTTGCCGGTGTAAACAGCTCTCTGGTTTTCTCAAAATATAATTAATTCGTGGCAGAGGGTTAAGATAATCTCGGATACGTGATGAAACAGCGAAAAACAATCTCAATTCCATATAAAGCCACGCTTTTTTCAGAATCTCAGCCTTTTTCCAAATATTTTTCGAATTCTTCCGCGTCATTTTATGAAAATGCTGCCGAAATACCCCTTTTGTCGCAGATTTCACACAAAGATCGGAAGTTTTTCGACAGGCAGGCTCTTCTCTTACTCGGACTGCTGGAACGGACACTTGAAAATGTTAGTGGAATTGATAAATCCTCATCAGCATTGAATTTCTGTGTCGGACCAGCGCGTACTGACCTCGAATCGATGCTCAAGTGGGCTTCCCGCATTTCTGATGATCCAATGTTGCCTGCTGTACAGCCTGCATTTGCTGTCGGACTTCTTCCAAACTCAGCACTCTCTCTCGCTTCAATTCAAATGAACTGGACCGGAGAAGGCAACGTCTGGTCTGGATTTGCCGAATGCGGAGCCGGAGCGATTGCCTCTGCCTGCGATTATTTTTCAATTAAATCACGAAAAGCTGTTGTGGCAGCAGTAAATTGTACTAATAACTATTTTGTGCATGATACTCTTGAAAAAACGCCCGGGAAAAGGATTGATAATCAGAGCGAACTGGCTGTCTCTGTTGTTCTGGGCGATGAATCTGCTGAATGTTCCTTATGCGGAGTTTTATCTGCTTCATGTTTTTCTGATTTGCAGAAAGAAGCCGAAATTTACTGGGAAATATCTTTACCTTCAGAAAGCTTGATTAAGCCAAAAATTGAACCATTTGGAGATTGCGGACCGGCACTGTTTCCCTTTGTTATGTTCTGCGCTCAGGCTGGAATATTTGCGGACGGGGACGTTCCTTTCTATTGGCAGGACCACTTTCAGCGCTGGCATGGAATTCTTATTAGAAAAGTGCGAAAATCAATCAATGAAAAAATGAAAGCTGAATCGTGACATGCAGAGAGTCTTCATAACAGCTGCTGGTGTTATTTGCCCATGCGCTTTTTCTATGAGCGAACTGTTCGATTCAATAGAAAACAGAAAATCTGGAATAAGGGCAATCTCGCGCTTTGATTCCTCGCGTCTTGCAACTCGATTTGCAGGCGAAATAGACTTTGAAAAACTTGTAAAGCCTCAAAACGACGATAATCTTTTCGTTTCTTCTCATTTTGAAGCAAAATTACTAATCGCCTGGAATGCTTTGCGGCAGATTACCGGCGGGCTTCCCGGAAATACATCGCTGATTTCGACTGTTGGCCTTGAAAGAGTTGACGAAAAAGCTCTTGTACAAAATGATCCGGGAAAATTTCCTGTCTGTCCGGAGATTCCTCTCGTTTTGCTTCCGGGAATTTTATGGAAATCACTTGGATGCTCAGGTTCGGTTTATATTCAGGCTGCTGCATGTTCGGCAAGCCTGATAGCCATTGGAACAGCATATCGGCAGATCAAAGCTGCCAATGCTGATTTGATAGTCGCAGGTGGTGTTGATTCTCTCATTTTCCCCTTTGGAATAAACTCATTTAATTCACTTTCAGCACTTTCTGAAAGAAATGACCTGGGAGCGGCTGCAATTGCTCCCTTTGATAAAAATCGTTCCGGGACGCTTCTTGGCGAAGCAGGCGCATATCTTGTAATAGAATCGGAAAAGTCTGCAATAGAGCGCAATGTCCGGCCAATTGCAGAAATAATTGGTTTCGGAGCCTCAATGGATGCATATCATCCGGTGAAACCGCGTCCTGACGGCGATGGCCCGGCACGTGCAATGTTTTCGGCTATCAGCGATGCGAATGTGAGTGCAGATCAAATCGGATATGTGAATGCTCATGGTACCGGGACTTCCCATAATGATATCATGGAATTCAAGGCACTTGAAAAAGTTTTTGGAAATCGCAGTCGGGAAATTCCCGTCAGTTCATTGAAACCATATTTTGGACACACTCTGACCGCATCAGGTGCTCTTGAAACCGTAGCCAGCTGTATTGTTTTTGAACGCGGAATCATTCCACCCACACTCAATTTCCAGACCCCTGATCCGGAAATTCCGATAAATTGTGTTTCTAATTTGCCTCAAAAGCTTTTTACGGATATAATAATGAAAAATTCATACTCACTTGGCGGTCAAAACGCTTCAATAATATTAAAACGGGTTGGTTAATGAAAAACATCGATTCAAAAAGAATTTTCATCACTGGAATATCGGCAATTACACCTTTTGGCAACGGGCTTGATGCGATCTTCGAAGCGATTAAATCAGGTAAAACAGCTTATGGGCAGATAGAACACATCGATGTCTCGACCTGGCCAGTGAAAGCTGGCGGTTTCATTCCTGATCTAAATCCTGGAAGCCAGGGCCTTTTCGATAGAAAGCTCAAGAATATGCCTAAATATGTCAGGCTCGGCGTTGCTTCGGCAGACGCAGCTTTCAAGAATGCCCGACTTGATGAAAAGCCGGTTTCAGCAGATAGACTGGGGGCTTTTGTCGCAACCGGAGCGAATGGAAACAACGCTGAAGGTCTATTTCCGGCGTTCAGTCAATCTAAAGCCGAAGACAATTCTCTGGACCTTTCGAGATTTGCTCACGAGGGTCTTGATCAGATACATCCATTGTGGCTTCTTGCAACAATTTCAAATAATCTGATTTTTTTTGTAACACACTTTTTTCGAGCCCTTGGAGCAAATTCAAATTATTGTAATTCAGCAATCGCAGGCGCAAGCGCAATAGACAAGGCTGTTGAGTCTCTTTTGCTTGATGAAATTGACGCCGCAATTGTTGGCGGAGTAGATTGCACTGTTAACTGGCAAATGTTTTCTGACATGGCTGCTCTTGGAATATTGGCAGAAGGCGATGTTTCAAAGGTATGTCCTTTAAGACCATTTTCCGAAACTAGCCCGGGAAGCATTCTTTCAGATGCAGGCTGTTTCATGATTATTGAGACTGAAGAAAGTTGCATCAGAAGAGGAATTACCCCAATCGCGGTTGTTCGGAAAACAGCATTTGAAAGACTTTCAACAGACCATTTCAAACCTTCCCCAGATGGTATGGAAACTGAAAATGTTTTGAAGAAACTTCTTGCTGAAGTTAACCCGGAGTCTGTGATTCAGATTAATGCAAACGGAATCGGTGTTCCATCCTGGGATGCACCAGAAAAGAAAGGTCTTCTCGAAGCCCTTGAGAATCGGAATTATTCAATTTCTTCCGCAAAATCATGGGTCGGAAATACGCATTCTGTTTCTTTTGCTCTTGAAACTGCAATGTCTGCGTGGTCATTGTACAAACAACTTGGAATAGGCTTTTCCGATTTGAAAAATCGTTCCGAACTTTCTGATTGGTCAAATGCCACAACAGAAACTTTAAATCACGATTTCGCCGTCAACCTGGGACAGTGTTTCGGCGGATCGACTGCCGGGGTGTTGTTAAGTGTCGTTTGAATATAAGGAACTGGGGCCTGATCGCTACCTTGTCTGGGATCTCCTGCGTGAGTCAGACCCATATTACCTGAATCAGCACATATTTGACATCGATTTTACTGAACTTGAGCAAAATCGCGAGCTTCATCGCAAAGACGGCAAACCAGCTCCTTCTTATGTGGCTTATTGCCTTTATGCTTACTCCCGCGTTCTCAACGAATTTCCCCTGCTGAACAGCTATCTGAGGTTGTACCCGCTGACAAAACTTGCACTTTATAAAGGCGTCGATATTTCTCTCACAATTGAGCGAGAATGGCTTGGAAAAAGAATTGTTCTCCTGGCACTTCTTAAAGATGCGCAGAATATGAAGATCGAAGAAATTGATGCTTTCCTTAAAAGCCGGAAAAACGATTCGCTTGAATCTCTTGATGAATTTTCAAGATATAAAAGTCTTTTGAAAATACCAGCTTTCCTGCGCTGGCGGCTTTTTCAGATTTTCGTAAAACCTTTCCCGGGATTCCTCAGGCAACTTGTTGGCACAACAGCCTTTACAAGCATCGGAAAATTCGGTACAGATTTTACTACTCCGATTTCACCCCGTACAATAACTCTTTCACTCGGAAGAGTGTGCGAACGTCCGAGAAGCGTTGATGGCGTGGTCGTATCAAGGCTTTCAGCATGGCTCACTCTGACTTACGATCACAGAGTCATCGACGGAGCCGATACCGCGAGAGCCGGTGAACGTATCCGTAACATGCTTGAAAACTGGTCCTGAAAACACCTCGACTTTCAAACTCAAAAACGTGAATTTGAAGCCACATGGAGTTGCATATAAATTTCATTTAACACCTTCCCCTTAAGGTATATGTATATTTATATATATTATCAAGATAAACCTTCAAGAACGGAATTAACTTTTTCAAACACGGCTTTTCTTTTGAGGACGGGGGAAAGGTGTTTGAAGGTGAAACTCTGACGTTTGAAGATGATCGCTTTGACTATGGTGAAAAGCGCTTCATAACGCTTGGTTACATGGAAAGAAGGTTTGTACAAATTGTTCGTGCAGAGTCTGAAGATTTTGAAAATATAAGGCTGATTTCAATGAGAAAAGGAAGTAAGTATGATCAGAAAATCTATCAGGAGCGACTTAGAAAGAATTGACTCAATGAAAGATGAAGACATTGATTTTTCTGATTCTCCAGAATTGGATGAATCTTTTTTCAGTAGAGCAGTAATTTTTCTGCCAAAACCTAAAAAAACAATAAGTCTACGTGTAGATTTAGACGTACTGGAGTGGTTTAAATCACAGGGGAAAGGATATCAGACAAAGATAATTGCTTTAATGAAAGCCTACATGTTGGACCAAAAGAAAAAAGCCAGTGCATAAAAAGCTTTTCAATTCAAGTTTTTTTACAACGGCACCGAACAAAGATTAATAGTTTTCCACTTTTTTGATTGACTTCCATAAACGAGAGTTTTATACTTTTTTACGATCGGATATTTTGTATTGAGCGGAAAAATAGTGCGTTCTTTTCTTATTAGACTGGTGTTAATCATTTTAGTCGGGTTTTTGTCGATTAACCCAGTGCTGGCATTTGCTTCTTCATTGCACGAAACTATTCCGGATACTGAATTTGGAAATAACTGCAAAGAAAAGATTCCGTCTGAACCTGATGTTCCAGACCCACAACCAGTCGAATGTCCGAACAATGCACTTCCAACCGTCAAAGATGGTGATAACACTGGTTTACAGGGTGGCGATCCAGTAAGTCTCTTTTCAGGAAATCTGGTTCTCACATCTGGTGATTTGCTCTTAAACTCACGGCTCCCAATATCTTTATCCCGCTGCTATAACTCCCGAGACGCATACGCAGGCCCCTTCGGCAAAGGCTGGAGCGCAAGCTGCCTCTCAAGACTTGACTTCTCCGACACAAAAATAGTTTTCACAAACACCAATGGTTCACGCGTAACATTTCAGCGGAACGGCGATACCTTCATCCCTCCGCAAAACACAGACCTGACACTCTCCGTTGCAACCTCCACCCAATTCTGGACAGTTAAACACCCTTCTGAAGGCGAATTCACCTTCGACTCAGACGGCAAAATACTTCGTATTGCCCGAGCCTGCTGCGGAAAAGGCGTTCTTGACGCCATAAATTTTGAATACGACTCTGCCGGACGTTTAACAAAAATGTCTAATCCCGATGCTCAATCATTTACTTTCACCTACGACGATCAGGGACACATCACTCAAGTCAATGATTCGACTGGCAGACAGGTCCAATACACTTACAACCCTCGTGGAAATCTTATCTCATGCACTGATCCTTTGAATCATACAACATCGTACACTTATAACGTGGAAGGTTTTATCACAAGAGTCGAAGAACCAGGTTCAAAAGTAACTCAGATATTCTACGAAAATCAGCGCGTAACAAAACAAATCCTGCCGGACGGTGGCGAAATCCTCTACGACTGGGACGGAACATCACGAACTCTCCGATTAACCGATCAGGCCGGAACAACTCATCAATACGACTTTCTGGAACGCAGTCAGTTAGCGCGTTACTCAGTAGAATCAGCCGGTATCACAAAAGAATTCACTTCATCCGGAACCGCTCTGGTCCGAAAAGTCAGTTCAAACGGCGCACAGAAAAACTTTGTGTATGATGATAACGGTCGCCTGATTCAGAAAACCGATGCAATGGGAAATGTTACTGAATTCACCTGGCATCCGACACTTGCAAAACTCACTTCCAAAAAAGATTCTCTCGGCAGAACATGGCAGTACAAATGGTGCTCGAGAGGTAATCTGATAAAGGAAACTGATCCTGCAGGCGGTGAAATCACATACACTTACGATTCTTACAACAATCGCACTTCCCGCAAAGACCAGAAAGGCCGAAAAACACAGTATTTTTATGACCAGATCGGTTCGCGTCTGATCAAAGTAATAGACGCCGCTGGCGGAATTTCAAGTTTCACTTATGATCCCCGGGGCAATCTTGCAACTTCATCAGATCAGCTCGGACGCAAAACCAGCTCTGAATACGATGTTCTCAATCGCCTTACGAAAACCACTTATCCCGATGGTCGTTACACGACTATCGAATACGACGAAGCCGGAAACGTTGCTTTGCGCAGAGACAACCTTAACAGAGAAACCCGCTACGAATATACTCCGTCAGGCAAGGTTTCAAAGATCATAAGACCCGATGGCAGCAATACATCTTATGTCTACGACGCAAAAGATCGCAAAATAAGCGAAACCGACACCCTTGGCAATGTAACCAGCTTTGTTTATGACGCTTTGAATCATTTGATCGAAACAAGATACCCTGATGGCTCGTCAGAATCGTTTTCTTATGATACCGAAGGACAGCTTATCTCTCGTCGCAACGAACTTGGAGAAAACACCGGTTTTGAATATGATCTGTCGGGACGCTTACTGGCAACAACCGATCCGGCCGGGAACCGCTGGGAATCAGCTTACGATGCCGCCGACCGTAAAGTCTCTGATAAAGATCCTCTTTCAAGAGTGACTTTATATAACTATGACAACCTTGACCGCCTCGTTAAAACTCAAAGACCAGACAGTACAACGATTGAAAATGTCTACGACACAGTCGGAAATCTCTTAAAGACGATCGATTCCCTCGGTGCAAGCTGGACCTGGCAGTATGACGAACTCGACCGGCAGATAAAATCAATCAGACCCGATGCGGCAAGTTCAACGACCTCTTATGATGCCGCTGGCCAGATCATTGCAGAAACAGACACTCTCGGCAGAACAACCAGCACAACATTCGACGCCGCAGGACGCAGAACAAAAGTAACAGATCCAGCTGGTGCAATCTGGAAATACGCTTACGATAAAGCCGGAAGACTTGTTTCAACAACCGATCCGACAGGCTCAGCCTGGAAAATCACTTACGATTTAATGGACAGAATCGTTTCCGAATGCGACCCGCTTTACAACGTCACCCGCTATGAATACGATTTATCCGGCAGAAAAACATCAGCTATAAATCCGCTTTCTCAGAAAACTCAATACGCCTACGATACCAGAGGCCGCCTTATAAGCGAAACAGACGCACAGGGTAACACGGTTTCTTACACTTACGACGAAGCAGGCAGAAGAATAAGCCTCTCTGACGGCGAAAACAGAACCTGGCAGTGGGAATACGACTCTCTTGGCAGAGTTATTGCTGAAATAGATCCATTCGGTGCAAGAACAGTATTCTCTTACGACACCGTCGGAAACCGCATCAGCACTGTTAATGCACGCGAAGGCGAAACCAGATATACATTCAATTCAATGAATCGCCTTGAAAAAGTAATATATCCGAACGGCTCCATTGCAACTTTTTCATACAACGCCGAAGGAATGGAACTCTCACGATCATCTAAAGACAGCAGTGTGATAAAAACGTGGTCTGCCACAGGTGATCTGCTCAGTGAAGAATTCGGCCCATACAACAAATCCTGGAAATATCAGTATGACAAGGCAGGCAACAGAATTAAAGCAACTTCTCCTGAAGGCGACACATTCAAATACTCTTACGATAAAGCCAATCGCCTTACAGAGCTTGCGCCAACCGGTTTCAAATCGAAAATTTCATATACTTATGACTTGTCAGGAAGAATAAACACCGTTTCAAGACACGGCGTTGACTCCAGATATTCTTATGATAAGTCTGGAAGAATAACAGAACTTCGTCATGAGCGTGACAGCAAAAAAGACAAACTTCTCGCATTACGCAGATATGAATACGACGCAGCAGGAAACAGAACAAAAATAACAGACGAAGACAATGGTGTAGCGTCTTTTACATATAACGCATCAGGCTGGCTTACAGGTGCAACTTATCCAGATAAACAAATCGTGAAATACCAATACAATGCATCTGGTGATAGAGTAAGTGAAGCCATAGGAAAATCATCAGTAATCTACGAATACGATCCCGCTGGAAGAATGATCAAACGCGGTTCAGACACGTATGAATACGATGCCGACGGAAATCTGATAAAAGCAATAGAAAGCGGACTCGAAACAATCTATTCATGGTCATCAGACAACAGGCTCACAAAGATAGAACGTGAAGTGATGTGCAAAAAGCACTCTATCTTCCATTGCCGAAAATGCCCCAGAATCTTTGAAATAGAAGAAGAATATGGTTATCTGCCCGAAGACTGGCGTCGCATTTCACGAATCACCCAGGGCACAGAATTCTTTTCAGTCTACGACGGCGAAGATGAAAGCCACGAATACGTGGTAACTCCGAAGAATGTTTCAAAGAAATGGCGTTTCGGTCCCCTCTGCTGGAAAGCAAAATTACCGAAACTGCATCTATACCGCGAATTCGTTTCAGGCCCACAAACAGACGACATAGAAGCAACCCGTTATCACTGCCGCGACGTTTCCATGCTGAAAGACGCATTAGGCAGCACAATAGCCCTGACAAACCGCAACGGAAATCTGATAAGCAAAATCGGCTACGACGCCTGGGGCAACTTCAAATGGCCCGACAAAAAAGGCTACGGCACACCACCCTGCAAAGAAGACGACCTCTGCGACCTCTTAGACCGCCTCGAAGGCCGATTCTCCCTCGGCGGTATCATACACGACCACTGGCACCACGGCAGACACTTCGCCAAATCCTTCACCCCCTACCTCTACACCGGAAGAAGATTAAGCGCAGTCTCCGAACACTACTTCAACAGAAACCGCTACTACAACCCCAAACACGGCCGTTTTATCTCCAAAGACCCCATTGGCTTCAACGGCGGAAACAACTTCTACAGGTATGCTGATAACAACCCCATACTGTTGTTTGATCCCTTTGGCAATATTACCGTAAAAACTCAGGCAGAAGCAGATCAAGTGAAGATGGAAGTTAGCAATCAGAACAGAAATCTTAAGTTAATAGCTATGCTGTTTGTTTATTGGAAACCTGGAGATTCTTTTCATTCAACGTTGTTTAACCCTGACTGGGTAAAATCAATGGGTTTTGATGTAGAAAATCCAAATTCTGGAGGGTTTGCTGCCGATGCAGCTGGTAGTCGTGGAAAACATTACAAAAAATCTCCACAGATCATAAAAAACGCTATAGATGAAATGGAAGCGGGCGTCATCTTAAACGCAAGCCATCTAGCTAGATTTGTATTTCAAAGTGAATGGTTTTTAAACAGATCTCACGGCGGCGCTAGCAACAATGAGAAGTTTATGATGATCTGGATAATAAATGAATTTGAAAGAACTCAAAAAACTATTGAGATTTTACAATCTGGTTTAGATGCCTGGGAAAAGTGCAACAAACCATAAGGTTATGAGCAATGAAAAGTTAAAAAAAAATCTTCATACCCAAATAAGCGGCAAAATGGTTGCTTATTTGGGTTGTTTTTTCTTTTATGCTTTTTTTCTACTCGGGATTCTCCACCTTTTGAATAATAAAGATGACAGTTTTTTTCTGCCTGTGTCACAGCTCTTATTGTTTAAAATATATACTAATCAATATTTGCCATATATTTTTTCATGTGTTTCTTTCAGTCTTCTTTGCATTGCAAAGATTTGGAAAAAAAACAAACTTTTGTATTTTACCAAGTTTGTCATAGTCTTCTTTTTGTGCATGATGTTTGCTCTTGAGCTTTATCTAACAATTAGAGTTACTATGCCTCACCTGTTTTAGGAGTCTAAACTACAGTCAGAGTAGTGATCGGTGTTGGCGTTGACTCCAGATATTCTTATGATAAATCCGGAAGAATAACAGAACTTCGTCATGAGCGTGACAGCAAAAAAGACAAACTTCTCGCGTTACGCAGATATGAATACGACGCAGCAGGAAACAGAACAAAAATAACAGATGAAGACAATGGCGTAGCGTCTTTTACCTATAATGCATCAGGCTGGCTTTCAGGTGCAACTTATCCAGATAAACAAATCGTGAAATACCAATACAATGCATCTGGTGATAGAGTCAGTGAAGCCATAGGAAAATCATCAGTAATCTACGAATACGACCCAGCCGGAAGAATGATCAAACGCGGTTCAGACACGTATGAATACGATGCTGACGGAAATCTGATAAAAGCAATAGAAAGCGGACTCGAAACAATCTATTCATGGTCATCAGACAACAGGCTCACAAAGATAGAACGTGAAGTGATGTGCAAAAAACACTCTATCTTCCATTGCCGAAAATGCCCCAGAATCTTTGAAATAGAAGAAGAATATGGTTATCTGCCCGAAGACTGGCGTCGCATTTCACGAATCACCCAGGGCACAGAATTCTTTTCAGTCTACG
>JADFZL010000020.1:0-45847 GCA_015232575.1 Candidatus Rifleibacteriota bacterium | reverse complement strand
AAATTACCGAAACTGCATCTATACCGAGAATTCGTTTCAGGCCCACAAACAGACGACATAGAAGCAACCCGTTATCACTGCCGCGACGTTTCCATGCTGAAAGACGCATTAGGCAGCACAATAGCCCTGACAAATCGCAACGGCAACCTGATAAGCAAAATCGCCTACGACGCCTGGGGCAACTTTCGGTGGCCCGATAAAAAAGGTTACGGTGTAGCTCCATGCAAAGAAGATGATCTGTGTGATCTGCTCGACCGTCTCGAAGGCAAATTCGCCTTCGGCGGCGCCATGCATGATCACTGGCATTACGGCAGACACTTCGGCAAGGCACTGACCCCGTATCTCTACACCGGTAGACGCATAAGCCCCGTATCAGAGCAGTATTTCAACAGAAACAGATATTATTCCCCCAGATACGGCAGATTCATCACCAAAGACCCCATTGGTTTCAGCGGCGGCAACAACCTCTGGAATTATGCAGGGAATAATCCACTGATATTCGTTGATCCTTTTGGAAGGGCTGTGAGATGGGCCCAAATGAAAACGTTTTTTGATCCATGTGATGAAACTCAAGTCATAGGTTATCAAATTAAAGTAACCTTTTATGAAGTTGGTGATTATGCTGGTAAAAAAAACTTTTCTGTTTGGTTAAAAGTTCAAGCAGGGGAACCAAAAGATTATTATGCTCTTCGAAAGGCTCTAAATACTTGGGACGAAGCTTTTGAAAGAGCTGGTCGAAACAAAGATTTAATGGGGTCTGAATTAACAGATCACACAAGAAGATTGGTATTGATGTTTTGGGACCCAAAAGCAGTGTTATATAAAATTGATGTGGATGGAAATCCGGTAGAACCTAAAAACTAGAAATTATTTTCTCTAATCTCTTTGCTCTCGCATTGCCTAGCTAAGAAGGGAGCAAGGAGATCAAAACAAATATCTCTTTTGAATCCTGTTGAACTTGGCTATAAATAAGCCTTTCTCAAGGTATTTTATTAAATGATAAAAAAAATCGGGAATAAAGTTTTCAAGTATTTTCTTATCGTTATTTCATTTATTGCCTTAAGTGCAAGTTTTATCTTTATTAGGGTTGAAGTTTACCCATTTTTTTTTAGTCTAAATCAAATCTCAGCTTTTCTCGAAAAATTGTCACAAATCAAAGAAAGACTATCTAAGATAGATACTTTCGATGGATATTTAAATGAATTAAATAAAAATAAGCTTGTTTCTTCTGATATTTCCGAAAAATATTTAAAAAGATATTTTGAAAACGAATCAAATCCTGCAATAGGCTTTTTTGGTAAAGATTATATTTCAAAAAGTCTGGAGAAAAAAAATATTTTTCTTGCTACTGAAGCAATTGCTTTAATTAATAGTGAAGAATCAGATTTTTTCTACCAGGTTGTTGCAACAAGAGATTTTCTGAAAAGCGAGAAATCGATCAACGAAAAAATTCAAATTCTGATAAAAACACTGGAGTCGCCTAAAAAGCACTTTGTTTTTAATAATTTTTCCACATATAGTTGGTTTGCTTTGTTTGAAATGATCGAGAATTTATTTCTGGAAGATTCCTTGAAAGAAGGAGAAAAAGCAAAAATTAAAAGGGCTTTAATTGATGCTGTAAGAAGAAAGGAAGAGAATGCTTTTTTTCCAGATTTATATCGCATAACAGTTTTTGGTGATATATACTTTCTATACTTGATTAACTTTTTTGACAGATTTCAAGAAAAGCAAACAAATATGATTCCAAGGATTAAAGATTACATTTCTTTTCAAAATAACTTGTTATTTTTTAAAAAAGTTAATAAGTTTTTTCGCATAGTTGATATTCCCGAAGAATTGAATTTTTTAATCCGTATTGATTTTGCTGAAAAAATATTAACTAATATTTTAAATAAAGAAAAGAAGAAAGTTTTTAACTTGGGCTTATAAGGGTTTAAGTCCAACGAAACCATACGCCAAACTTCAGTTTGTCTACCTTTGCAATCAATTCAGGTTTTCTTGAGTTCCATTATTCTTTTTTTAGCGGAAGGAGGAACGGAAGCGCCTGCTCATACAATGTCCATCTCAATTCAATCTGTCATTTGATTTTTTTATTCGTTCCTTCTTGTACAACACACCTCAAATCCAATTCAATCAAGATTTTTTATTTGAAGCGCCTCGGCCAGAGAGCTCTGACCGATAGGCGCCCAAAAGCATTAAAGCCCCCCGCCCGCCCGGGGCGCATCGGAACAGTCGCGGAGTCCATCTTTCTTCGAACTTGTCACGGCAAGCCCCTTCGAACTCTCTTCTGACGAACCACACCCACGCAGGCTTCGGGGGCAGGTTGGCATGCCCGAGTAAAAAACACTCGGGCACCGGGTAAACCGCAGGGCAAAGCACGCGCCAACATCCTGTTGGCACGCGCTTTGCTTTTCCCGCTGTCTGATAACAATTTGTTATCAGACTTTACCCTTGCCAACCCACCCCCTCGGCCTCCTCTGCCGGGAGCCCGGCAGGGTCGGCTTTACATAACAGGCATGTTATGCAAACCTGCGCGGGTGTTACGCTATTCCCCACCAAGCAATCTACCCATCAAACGCCCCGTGACAACGTTTTCAATACGAGTCCTTCTTTTATCCGTGTCTTGCCGAAGCGTCCCCACCCGCCGCCCCCCAAAATAAACCCCATTTTGGGGGGCTCCCAGAGGCCAACATCCAGGCATTTCCCACCAAACACCGTATTTTAGCAAACACTTTTTATCATTTACCCGTTAACAAAACCCCAAAATCTTTTTCCAAACATTGTATGTATTCATTTTTTAGTATTATAATGCATGCATAATTTGCATGCAAAAGGAGAAAATAATGAAAACTCTTACAATCAGGGGTGTAGACGAAGAACTTGGTAAACTTATAAAAGACATGTCCAGAAAGTCTGAACTAAGCGTAAATAAATGGTTAATTCAGATGTTGCGCAGAATAACAAAACTCGATAAAAAACCATCTATTCAAACGCATCACGATTTAGACAAACTCGCTGGAAACTGGACAAAAAAAGAAGCCCAGGCTTTCACTGAAAATACCAGTCTGTTCGAACAAATAGATGAGGACGTCTGGAAATGAAACACATCGCTATTGATACAAACATTTACGTTGCCTTCAAACTCGGAAGTCCATCTGTTGTAGAACTTTTTCAAAACGTTGAGTCTATCGGAATCGATATCACCGTAGTTGCAGAGCTATTTTCCGGTTTCTCACTGGGAAACAGAGAAAAGAAAAACAAAACCGAATTCAATGAATTTGTTAATTCTCCTCGCGTTGAAATATTGTCTCACGATTTTCAGACAGCAGAATACTATGCACTTATTGTAAAGTCCCTTAAAACAAAGGGAAAGCCAATTCCGACAAACGATATCTGGATAGCCGCCAGTGCAATGAGAAATGGCCTGGCTCTTTGTACAAATGACAATCACTTCCTGGCAATAGATGGACTACCAATAATATCTTGTTCAGACACCACATCAAAAACCAACACCAAAGATCTACAAAAACAAGGAAAACACACTAGGATATTTGAGCCCTGATCTCAATCTCTAAAAATTTCAAAGGCTGAAAATCGGCTTAAGTGTCGATTTCAGCTCATTGGGCCGTTTCAGTTCTTCAGAAAACCTTTATTTTTCTCGAAAATCTCCAACCAGTTCAATCTGACAAGCTTGAATCAGCCCACCAAAGTCTGTATAAGCCCTTTTGCAGCAAACATCTCAAATTTGTTGTTTTTCGTATACATTCCACCAGTGGGCTCAACAACCCTTGATTTAAAACAACATTCCTTATGTTTCGCTTCAAAATCTTTTTTAGGGAATATTGTAACGAAAACGCTTGCTTATACAGCGTTTATCTCAATTCCATCTTTTGTTTTATTCCTGGTCCTTTAACTGTGCTGTATTACGGTTATTGACTGTGTCTCTCAATTGAGATATACTTAAAAAAAGGAGAAATTAGCATGTCTAAAACCACAATGATTCACGCTAGGCTACCACTCGATCTTAAAGAAGACGTAGCAGCAATTCTTAAGCAACTTGGCCTTTCAGCAACAGAGGCAATAACATTGTTTTATTCTCAAGTACGTCTTCACAAAGGAATACCTTTTGATGTAAAGATACCAAATAAAACCACCATAAAAGCAATGCAGGAAGCAGATGAGGGCAAGACTATCAATTTTGATTCTTTTGATAAAATGATGCAACATCTGAATGACGAGAACGAGTAATGCTTACTCCAAAAATAGTTGTACAATTCAAAAAAGATCGAAAAAAGATGGAAAAAATCGGAAAGGATTTGTCTAAATTAGATAAGGTCATGAAGGACCTGTGCGAGGAAAAACCATTAGGGCAAAAATTAAAAGATCATCAACTGTGCTCTAATTGGGTGGGACACCGAGAATGTCATATTGAACCAGATTGGCTTCTAATTTACAAATACGAATTATATTCTATAATCTTTGTAAGAACAGGCTCACATTCCGAACTTTTCTAAATTTTAAAAGATTTTTTATTTGAAGCGCTTCGGCCAGAGAGCTCTGACCGATAGGCGCCCAAAAGATTTAAATCCCCCCGCCCGCCCGGGGCGCATCGGAACAGTCGCGGAGTCCATCTTTCTTCGAACTTGTCACGGCAAGCCCCTTTACAAGAAAACCAAAAACAACTTTGCATGTTCATTAAATGATGCTATATTGAAAAAAGACAGGAGGTTATCCATGAAAACACTAACTTTGCGTTTAACAGATGAAATCCACAAAGAACTCAAAATCTTGTCAGCTTCAAAAGGAAGCACAATGTCTGATATTCTTATGAAGGCTATTCGTATTATTACAAAACAAAAAGGAATCGAAGAAACAACCTTTGGGGAAGCATTCGAAAGTTCTTTGTCTGCCGAAGATGAAAAAGAAATCCGTCGATACACCAAAAAACAGCTTGAGGAGTTTGCAAAGGATGATTGCATATAATGTCAACTCCTTTGCGACTGTTTCTTGATGCATGTGTTTTAGTTACGGCGGCAAATTCTCCAGAAGGTGGCAGTGCTCGTATTCTTAATATTGCATCAGAAGGCAAAGTTAAAATATTAGCAACTCGTATGGTTATGCACGAAGCAAAAGTTAACATAATAGATCTTCTTGGTCGTTCGCTATGGGTCTGGTTTTATCGCATTGTTGCACCGCTGCACGTATCTCTTTCCGATCCTCCAGGCAAAAAAGAAAAAGCGGATTGGTTAAAAATTACTTCTGCGGAAGACGCACACGTACTTGCTGCAGCGATAAAAGGAAAAGCAGACATTCTTATTTCACTTGATCGCCGTCACATTCTCAACGAGTCTGTTCAGAAGGCTTTTCCGATTCCAATAATGTCTCCCGGTGACTTTCTTCAAAAATATAATTTTACAGAACCCAAACCGGAGAATCATGAGAAAAAGAAAAACCAGAAACGACTTGAAAAGAAATAGCTTGAGAATTGCGAAACAAGCGAATTAAGATTAAGGGGAGATATGGAAATGTTTCGGCTAATGTAGAATGTGCTTGTAATGGACAAGGAATGCATACTGCATGCGGTGGAGATGGTTATGTGTGGTCTGCTGATCTGGCGGGCGAAGAGAAAAAGTGTAAAAAATGTAAAGGATCTAGTTCTAGTTGGGCAAACGCACATCCAAATTCCCCAAACCCATAATACTAAATAAATGTTAGTATCTTTGTGAGTATTGTCTTTTAAAGATAAGGCAGGCTTCAATAAAGTGCTGTGAAACGGGTGAAAACAACTGAGAAAAACGCTGACACAGAACAAAAAACAGACATTCATTCAGAAGTTTAAAGCTGAATTTTGTGCAGTTTTTGTGTCACAAAGTATGTTGTGTTTTTTGAGGCTGCTTACAGAATGTTATTCTAACATGGTAGGGGAAGCAAATTGAAAAAAATTAATCTTATAGATTTTCATGCTCATCTGCACCTGCATCTTGATGTTATAGGGAAATCCTCGGATGCCTGCATTAAAGAAAACTGCCGTGCAATGATTGATCCATTGCGTCCTTTCTTTCTGAGAGTTATGTGGGCTCCTTATGAAAAATTAGGTTACCGCTACTTTATCAGGGGAAACAGTCCATTGGTTAAGCCAATGGAAAGAATTCTCGCAAGAGTTTTGCGTGGAGTGCCTTCCCAGAATGAAAATTCTCTTGTAGCTGAAATGGATCGCCAGAAGATCGATTATTCAGTTGTTCTGGCTCTTCCGCCATTTGCACCGAATAATCAGATTCTCGAATGTTGCCGAAAACAGCCGCGTCTGATTCCCTTTTTAATGCCTGAACGTAATGTTGGCGCCGCAGCCAGACAAATTTCCGATTTTGCAGGAAAAGGCGCGAAGGGAATCAAACTTCACCCACTTTTACAGAGCCTGGCGCCTGATGATGAGTTCTGTATTGAAAGTGCTCAGGCAGCCGGCTCTCACGGCCTTCCGCTGGTAATTCATGCTGGCGGTTCAGGGCTTCTATTCGGAAAAACCTGCGTTCCCGAGTTTAATGTGTCTGCTTTCGGACGCCTGCTTGCCGCTGCTCCACAAACAAGAATTGTCATTGCTCATTCCGGATTATGGGAATATTCTGAAATAATTGAAGTTGTACGCCGTTATAAGAACGCATGGCTTGATATAAGTTTTCAGCATACAGAAGTTATGGCAAAAGTAATCGACGCAGTTGGATATCAAAGAGTTCTTTTTGGAAGCGATTCTCCAATTGGGAAACAGGAAATCATTCTTAAAAATTTCAGAGCATTGAACTTGCACGAAACAGAAAGTCGTGCTATTCTCGCAGAAAATGCACTGAAACTCCTGAATATGGATTAAAGATGATGCAATTAACTTAAGAAGCGAGATTTCTCCCTTCGGTCGAAAGACAAAATCGAAATTCTGGAGCATAAATTAATGCTCTTGCAACTAAAAAACAGGAAACTTTGCTTAAAATGATTAAAACTTCTGCAATCTCTTTCGATGAAATTATTTCTCTGATTCCGGGCGATGCCAGAATTGGAATAGTCGGCTGTGGCGACTGTGCTGCAACTCTTGGAGTTGGCGGAACCAGGCAAGTTGAAGAAATGAAAGAGCAAATTCAAAAACTTGGTCGCAACGTTGTTTTTGCCTTTGTAGTTAGGGCACCTTGTGATGAAAGGGCTCTGAGGCGCTTTATCGATTTGACAACCGGTTTTTCTGATGCCGATCATGTAATTGTTCTGGCTTGCTCTGCCGGTTTTCAAAGTCTTGTCTCGGTTTCGGGTCATCTTGGTTTTTCGCAGAATTTTATAAAAGGTTTGAAAACTGAAGGACTGGTCAAAGTTACCAGAAACGGCTCAGTCAGACCTGCGTGTCTTTTTTGCAGCGAATGTCATCTGATTTCTCCGTCGAGTATTTGTCCAGTTGTTTCATGCCCCTTGAAAAAAGCAGATGGACCTTGTCAGAACCGCCTTGAAAAAAACTTCTGTCCGCATTCTGAAAAGATTTGTGTATATTTCGAAAGTGACAAAGAATGAATAATCGAAAAATTGAATGGACTTTGCTTGAATCACCGGATAATTTTGATGAGTTTCTTCAGATTCTTCCTGATTTTGCAGCAATTACTTCAGGCCTGCTGCTCAGATTCGGGGCAGGAATCTCTCCAATAGCATTTTCTGAAAAAATCCGGGAAAATTCAATGAATCCGGGATTTTTCATTCAACTCAGAGATACAAATGAATTAGCCTTATTTTCAATTCTGCGAACTGCGGTTGCTCAGAAAGTAAACACAATTTTTGTTGGCGATCCGGCAGCGCTCAAGGATGTTGAATCTGTCGGAAAAATCAATGCACCGGCCTTTGTTGAATCCGCATGCAAGAGGTTTCGGGACTCACTTCATTTTGGAGCCATGTTTCGTTATTTTGAAAAGCCAGATGTTGTACTTATTGAAAAATTTATTCGATCCGGAATAAACTTACTGGCACTCAGCCAAAAGTATCCCTCTTTTCAAGGGAATTCATACTCGCTGATTTCATCACCAGAAATAAACTCTGATGCTCGTCCTCCATATTTTGTTGATCTTTCGCAGTTTGAGCATAGTTCAAAGTTGTCTTCAAGAAAGCTTCTGGAAAAACTTTCAGTGATTGCTGATTCAGTCAGAGAGATTCCGAAATGAGTCTGCGTTCTACACGTAAAAAGCCCGCATCAGCTGATTATACTGCTGATGTTTTCACCGCGTCTGAAGGCGACTCGATTTTTATCAGTGGCGCCGCTGCTGCCTCGCGTGCCGTTTATGAAGCCGGAGTTGGCTTTGCAGCTACTTATCCCGGATCACCGATTACCGAAACTTTTGAGCTCCTCGCTTCGAATCGAAATCCAAGTAAAATAATTTCACGCATGAGTATTAATGAGCATGTGGCCTTTCATCAGGCAATGGGCTTTGCACTTGCCGGCGGAAGATCTTTTATCACTATGAAACACGTTGGATTCAACGTTGCTGCTGATCCTGCACATTACATTGGTTACACCGGAGTTCGCGGAGGAATGGTTGCGCTGATCGGCCTCGACCCTGGAGCGACCTGTTCAACGGGCGAGTATGATTTCAGATTTTACGCTCTGCACACGCATCTTCCAATGCTTGAACCAACTTCTGCACAGGAAATTCTTGATTTGACGAAAATGGCTTTCGACTGGTCTGAAGAAGATCATCTTCCATGGATCGTCTGTGTCCCTGCCGGAGCATGTTATGGCGTTGAAAACGTTGTAGTTGGCTCTGTTCGGGATGTGAAAAATGGCGATTCTTTTGTTAATTCCCCTGATTACACAAATGTAGGTGCCCGTGCGGTTGTCAATCATGCAAAACTTCTTGACAAAGTCAGAAAAGTTGCTGAAAAAGCCGGCAGAAGAAAGTTGTCCAGAGTCTTCGGAAGCGGACGTGAAGCTCTTGTTGTAACTTCGGGCTATAATCTTCAGAAATCTCTTGAAGCTGCGGAATATCTTAAGATAATGGACAGAATTACCGTATATTGCCCACTTCAGACTTATCCATTGCCCATTGGTGAGATTGAAGCTCTGGCTGAAGATATCGACAAGGTTATCTTCATCGAAGATCTCGGCGGATTTCTCGAAATGTCAACTGCTCCACTTTTGCTTTCTCTGCAGCGTCCAATTGAGGTAATCGGGAAAAATATTTTTCCTGGTTATGGAGCGCTTTCATTGTCCAGTATAATTTCAGGTTTTGCCGAAGCTTTCAATGTTACAAAACCTGAATCCTTTGCAATTCCAGAGATCCCAAAGATTCCTGAGAGGCAGGGAACATTTTGTCCGGGTTGTACATATCGCCCGTTTTTTCTTGCCCTCACAGAATTTCTCGGACCTAATGATGTACTTGGCGGAGACATCGGCTGTTCAAGCCTTCCTCCACACTATTCGTCGTGGCTTACCTGTATGAACTCCGGAACGGCAATCGCCGCCGGGGTGACTTCCGCATTAAACGGGAAATCACGTGTTGTATCTCTGATCGGAGATTCGACCTTTCTTCACAGCGGCATGCAGACAATTCTTGAAGCTGCAATGACCGATTCAGACCAGATATGTTTTGTACTGGATAACAACTGGACAGCCATGACCGGCCACCAGACCAACTACGCTACATCAGTAGACCAGTCCGGAAAACCTGTTGAACATCTTCAAATTAAAAACATTCTGAAAGCTCTTGGAGTTAAACACATTTACCACGGCGATCCGTTGCACTTTCATGCATTCCGGTCGCTATTGCGCAGACTGTTTGACCAGAAGGGCTTCAGGGTTGTAATGATTGAACGGGAATGTTCGCTTCAGCTTTCCCGGCGCAATGGCGGAAAAATTACAAATGACATCTGCTTCATTGAGCCTGGAAGATGCCAGGACTGCGGGTTGTGCTATGAGAAACTTTGTTGCCCCGCCATACTGAAAAACAGTCAGGAGAAATACGAAATCGAACGTACGCTTTGTTCGGGTTGCGGTGTCTGTGTCGAAATATGCCCCAACGGAGCCATCATTACCGGGAGGAAGATTGATTGACAGTGGATTTGATGATCTTTTCGATATTCATGGCATTAACTTTTTGTTTTCTGATTCAGACGGAGTTCGCCACGACATTTTTTGAAAAGGTTGCGGAAAAGAAACCGAAATGGTTTATTTTACTTTTGTGTCTTATTTCTGTATCTCAGTCTGCATGGGCTGGACCATATACCGGCAGTGGAATACAAACGCTTGCACGATTGATTTATGGTACTTTGACTTTGCTTGTCGCTCAGTTCATCATGCAAATGTGGCTTGCAGTTAAATATCGCCGTTTTTTATCAACTGCAAACATGTTGGGACTTCTTTTGCTGGCTCCTGCGGCATTGGGTGTTTCTTTCATGATCGCATGGGGTTGTTCTTTTATATTAGGTTTTCTAGCAAACCAGGCTTCAAGCATAGATCATTACCTGGTCGGATTTCCTCTTTTAGGACCCTTTCTGAGTAGTTTGTTCAAATTCGAAACTCCGTATTTTATAGTATTCTTTCCTGTGATCTATTTTGCAAACAAACATGTTTTCATAAATGACCCGGAAAAGAGATTTTCTTTTGAAGATCTCCGGATAGCATTTATTGTTCCTCTCGTTTGCCTGATTATTGCATTTTTAATATTGATTCAATATTAAAAATGACCGTATCCACCACAATAAATTGTGGAATGAAAAAGGTGTAGCTCCGAATTATTGAGAAGATCCAAATGATCTTTCCCGTTTAATGCTGAAATTCAGCAGGGAACGAACGGATTAGAGCGCTCCCTGCTGGATTTTATTGTTTGGGAATTTCAATCCCCTGCGCGGTTTTTCCTCGTACTCCGTCGTAATTTGGGGTAGTTTTGTATATTTCCAGCATTCCGTCTTTACCCAATTCAGCAGTTTTGTCGCGCAATGCCTGCATCTCAGCAGCACTCATTGGTTTGAAATTCATTGCAGTTTTAATATTTTCCTTCAATTGATCCATTGATTCCATACCGACAACGCAAGTACTTACCGGAAGGCTCATTGAATACCGCAGACATTTTTCTATTGGAATCTCTGCTTTCTGCGGCATTCCAGACATGAATCCACCCAGAGTCTTGAATCCGATAATTCCAATATTTCTTCTTACAAGCGTTGGAAGAACATTTTTCGTAAATGATCTGAAATGATAGTCCATTATACCGGCAGGAATCATTACAACGTCCCATTTAAAAGGACCATTCAGCAACTCAAGATGATAACGGGGATTTTTGTGACCTGAAAAGCCAATGAAGCGTATTTTGCCTTGTTTCCTTGCCTCAATAGCAGCCTCTACTCCGCCTCTTTCAAAAATCCACTGCGGCTCATTCGGATAATTCACTTCATGAAACAGCATAACGTCGATATAATCAGTCTGAAGAGCTTTCAAGCTTTCATCAATGCTTTGCATTACGCCTTTTGAAGTTCTTTCGTGATCACAGTTCTTTGTCATTAGTACAACTTTTTCGCGATACCCGTTTTTCAATGCCTTTCCCATACGTTCTTCAGCGAGACCATTGTTGTACTCTCTTGCATTGTCAAAGAAATTAATGCCGTTATCAACAGCATAACGCATGAAGTCAACCGCAGTCTGGTCGGTGAAGTTATCAAGGCTCACATTAAATCCGCCAAGCCCAAGCAATGAGACTTTTAATCCAGTGTTCCCAAAGGGGCGCATTGGCATATTACCGCTGGATTTATCTTTAGCAAAAAGCTCTGCAGAAAACGAGTTACTTACAGCAACTGCCCCGGCGGCACCAAGGCTCAATCGAAGAAATTCACGGCGATTTAAGCTAATAGAATCTGATTTCATTTATGTCGTTCCTCCAGAGATTTTATTATATCTAAGTACCGCAAATCTTAATAAAGCGGTTATTAAACAATGTCATGAGATCTCTCACATTCTTTCGAGATGGCCCAGCCAAAAGTTAACACGCTAGTTTGCCCGCAGATTAAAGATTTTGTGTACTAAGCTTAGCATAGACAACCATAATGCATTGAGAGCTTTTCCTCGAATTTTATCACTGGAGGCAAATTTCTGGCAATAAAAATAACTGAGCCTGTTTAATTATTCAACAGACTCAGTTATTGTTTTTACGTTTTTTTATCTGATCAGGTCTATTTCGATATTATCTGTCCATTGCGGTTGTCGTAAATCAAATCATTGTCGCATACAAGTATGCTCTGTTCAAAACCGCTGGCTTTATTTACTGCGCTTAGTCTCCAGATTCTTGCGACGCCGCCTGCAGAATTTGTTGTGAAAAGCTGTGCTACAACAGTCTCACCCTTAACTTCTTTTACGGCATTACCTTTCCAGAGATTATCTATTCTCTGTGGAACGCTGCTGTAATCATAGTTCTGGACTTCAATAACTCCTTCTTCAACAACCGAAAGAAGCTCTTCAAGTACGGACTGAATCTTTTTGAACTGCCCAGTCGGGTCGCCGTTGACAAAAGTGAAAACGACTGCTGCTTTATGGTCTTTCTGAATGTTCTGAATCAGAGTTTCAACAACTTCACCATTTGGCACTACAGCACGAAATCTGTAAAAATCGGTTTTCGAATCTGGAAAGTTCTTGTTCAATGCCATTCTATATCTAGAAATCGAAACTTCCTGATATTCCGGAATTTTTCTTTCCCATGCTTCAACTATGTAAGCAGGAACTTCAGACAATCCGATCATTGCAACTTCAATTCTTCCATCCGTGGAACAGTCGAGAAGACGGTCAATAGTATTTACCAGACCCAACTGATGTGAAACGGTCTGCGAGTTTTTGAGAATCTCGTTCAGATATTCCTGCTGAAACACAGCACCAGAACCATCAGCAAAAGCAGTCATTCCAATTGCAAAAACCATAAATGATGTTCCAAAAATAATCTTTCTTATAATGTTTCTCATTATTACTACCTCTCTATTGAAAAACTATCCCTGAAAAATAATATTTCAGGGAAGGAGAGGTATCTTATCACAAAATGCAATTCGTGTCAAATTATTTATTTTCACGAACATTTCATGTTGTGGATTTTAAATGTCGATAGCTTCAGGGTATGATATCGTTTACAACAGTATTGCTAACTCTGCTGCTGTCATTTACTGGTCTTATTCTCGGTGGATTCTTTGCAATAATAGTGTTCAGGAGAAAAGATCAGGAAGAACAGCCTGAAAATGTACAGCGGGTAATTTCAGGTTTTCTGCCTGTCATTGGAGCTTTTTTTGGCGCAATGGCTACTCCGGGAATTCAGATAACCAGGGAAACCATAACGGTGGGATGCCTGTTTGTGGGTTTTTCATTCCTTGGATATCTGAAAGACCGATGGAAAACGAAACTTATCATAGTCTTGCCATATTCTATTCTGCTGTCAATGACTGGTGTTTTTTTTGGATTAAGAATTTCAGCAGGAAATCATTTTTCTGAAATAATAATTTCAACTTTGTGGCCAATAATAGTTATTGCGTGTGCAAAACTTGCTTCAATTGTCGATGAAATGCCATTTCTTCTTTTCATGGAAACCGGACTGGTTTTTCTGCTGTTTTTTCCAAGTCAGATTTCAACTCCGGAATGGGCCATAATTTTTACGTTATGTCTTATTGTCACTTCGGCTGTATTTTTTGCTGTTTTCCTCTCTTCTGAACGCAGAAAGAAGCCCGGAGATTCAATAATATTCCCGATTGCTTATTTACTGGCAGCAATTTCAATTATGGGAAGATCAAAGACTCTTCTTTTTTTTGGTCTTCTTATCCCATCGATGGTTACTGTTTATCCGGTTCTTCTAATCTGTATGCTTATAATGTCTTCTTATCTCGGAAATGAACTTTACTGCAATGATCCCCGGTCACGCACTTCCCAATATACATGGTCGCTGAAACGTGAGCGTCTGGTAGTTTTCACTGGTTTCATTTTTCTGCTTTTGAATTTCGGGCTTCTTCTCGGATGCAATATTCCGGGTTGGCAGGTCTTTGCTGCATTGTCAGTTATTTTTACTGCCATGCTTATTGCATTTCTGCGAACTTTTGGAAACAGACAATCTGAAAGCAAAATTCCTGAAAAGGAAAAAGTAGAAATAATGGGAGTTGCAATTGACAGAGTCAGTAGGGAAGACGTGCTTCAGAAGATAGATACGGCAATTGCATATAACAGAGCTTCTGAAAAGATTTTTTTTCACATTGTCACTGCTGACTCGCTTGCCATAATGAGGTCAAGGAAAGAACGGAAATTTCTGGAAGTTCTTCAGAGAGCTTCGCTTGTGATTCCGGACGGAGCAGGTCTGATATGGGCAGCTGATTTTCTTGGAACACCTCTTATTGGAAGAATTCCTGGTGTGGCTCTGATTGAGGAAATCTGCAGCATGGCCGAGAAGAAAAAATACTCAGTATTTTTTCTGGGTGCCTCGCCCGGTAGAGCAGAAAAAGCTTCAGAAATCCTTAAGGCAAAGTTTCCAGAGCTGATTATTTCCGGCACACATCATGGATACTTTTCCGAAGGTTCCGAAACAGAAGAATCTGTGCTGCGGAAATTATCAGACCATAAGCCTGATGTACTTTTCGTTGCCCTTGGTGTTCCCAGGCAGGAATATTTCATTTCCCGCCTGAGAATGATAATCGATAAAGTTGTAGTAATCGGTGTTGGAGGCAGTCTGGATGTAATATCTGGCGCTTTGCCGAGAGCGCCTGTTTTTATGCAGAAATTCGCTCTCGAATGGCTATTCAGGTTGTACAAAGAACCGAAAAGATTTAAACGTATGATGGCAATTCCAAAGTTCGTAATGTCTGTGATTCGCGAGAAAATCTATCAGAACTGATCTTTCAGCTAGTTGTTAGTCACAATAGAACTTTATGGTAAATAGGGAAAAAATATGTCCAAGGTCTTTTGTATAAAATTTATCATCATAAAACTCTTCTGTGACCATGGACGAGTTTCCCATAACACGGAAAAAATGACACTGTATGAAAAATAGCCGCTCCGTAACGTCGAAATATGTGTTCCATTGTAATCTCGAACGAATGTGAGAGATCTGAAAAAGCGAGATTTCTCCCTTCGGTTGAAATGACATGGTAGAAATTCTGGAGCTTCTATGACTTCTTTAAAAAGGTTTGATGCACTAAGAATCAAGCACTTGCCCAGAATAATTGTTTTCTTTACTGACAATGCCGCAATATCAAAATTCTTGACTTTATTTTTGGTATTTGTTAATTTGCAATAGGGGAATTATTTATTCTAGCCTTTAACAAGAAACTTCCGGAGGAAAAAATGAAAAAAATATCTGCCCTGCTGATCGTTTGTTTGCTTTGCTTATCATACGGATGTGGAACACCGCCAAAAGAAGTTCCGCCCGATCAGGTTATGCCTGTTAATCCAGCCAATGATCCAGCGGCATCCGTTCCTGCGGGTGGTGCAGCTGGCGAAGCTGCTGGCTCTGGTGGAGCAGCAACAGAAGAAATAATTACTGATGATTCTTCAGCAGCATCTGGCTCAACTGCTACACCGAAATAATTCTTAATTATCCCCATCAAGTCTGATAAATTTATTGAGAATTAGCCTCGCGTTTTTTAATAAAAGTAACCGGTATCGGAATCTTGAGAAAAGCTCTCTTTCTGAAGGTTCCGGTACTGTTTTGTTCATTTGGAAATACTTCAGATATGCAGGCAGATATGCATTTTTTGTTGCAGCTCTGAGCCTCACAATATGTGGCTGTTCAAGTGAAAACAATCAACCGGAGGATTTGAAAAAAATGGTTTGTGAAGGAAAAGTTAAACAATGTGATGCGTTTTTTAAATCTCATCCGGAAAAAATTGAGGAAAAAGATAAAAATGGTATGTCGCCTCTCGCGATAGCCGCGGCCAACGGGCAATTGTCTGTTGTCGAACTTCTGATTGAGAAGAAGGCAGATATAAAGTCTCGCACAAAAGATGGCTGGACACCACTTTTACTTTCTGTAGAAGGAAATCATGCATCAGTTGCAGATTTTCTTCTGAATCATGGTTCCGACACGAATGAAGCGCTTTCAAATGGCTGGACCGCTTTGCACCTGGCATCAGATAACGGAAACCAGGAAATTGTTGACATCCTTCTAAAAAAGAAGGCTGATGTAAATATCCAGACAACAACCGGTTCGCACCCTGAAGGAGCCACACCACTGTTTTTTGCAGCTAAAAGAGGCTACTTTGAAATAGTAAAACTTCTTGTTGATTCCGGTGCTGAAGTTAATCAGAAGAATAATCACGGGAAAGCGCCTCTGAACGCGGCAGAAGGCCACGGACACAAACAGGTTGTTGATTTTCTGAAGTCACATGGTGCAAAAACTTTTTAGAACATGAAATGCTATCTGCGGCAAATTGTAGATGCGGCATCTTGCCACATTTTTTGCAAGCGTCTGGAAGCCGCTTCGACTCTTCGTGTCATCGAATTATTGATAAGACACATGAAATGCTTAAGGAAAAAAGCATTTTCTCTTGTTGAAATCTCTGTCTGCATTCTTCTCATCTCAATTGTAGCAGGGACAGGTTTTCCCAGGCTGGTCACTTTCATGCAGGAAACACGCCTGGAACAGGAAGCGCGAGCCGTTTTCGAAGACATTTGTCTCACAAGACAGTCAGCAATTACAAATGGCGGAACAGGTGAGTCTTCAGTCATACTTCGACACCTTAGCGGAATTACATCAAACCCGATAATATCTTATGAATTGCTTGACCCGGCGGGCGATAATGTTTATACAGTTTTCATGGATGATCAGAATAGAAAAAATCTGAGTCAGCGCAATATTTGTATAGTGAAGAATGTTCCTGCTGCTTCTGCTGAGCCGTTTACACTGAGATTTAACTCTTCCGGAAGATTAACTTTTCCCGCAAACGCAATACTTTCTTTGTACATAAGATACTTTAATCCGGATACAAACTCTGTTGAAGCTGATCTTGGAACCTGGTGCCTTGAGATTAACGCAACATCTACAAGAATGTTTTTCAGAAAAATGTAAATAATGTGGCAAGCTGTCATCTCGAACGAATGTGAGAGATCTGATATAAGCGAGATTTCTCCCTTTGGTCGAAATGACATAATAGAAATTCTGGAGTATAAATGCAGCAACTACCCATCAAAATTCTCTGAAATTTGCATTAATTAATGTTTTTACTCTAAAATAATGGAGAAAACTATTGTTATAAAACGCTGTATTCATGGCGCTTTCAATGGCAATGGAAAATTCCTGGTATAAATGACTCCTCATGTTAAGGTTTGCTGTACTTTGTTCAGTATTTGATTAATTTCAGGAGATAGTAAGTTGATTTTTCACAATTTATTAAATAACAGAAGAAGCGGACTATTCCTGCTGGAAGTTCTGGCCGCAGTTTTAATTCTGGGAGTTACCGTCGCATCAACCGTTAATTCTTTGAGTTCTTCCATGCACTCAATTCAATATTCCAAAAATATTAATCAATCACTTGTTTTGTGCGAAAACCTTATTGAAAACCTTAGATATTGCTGGGCAACAGACCCAACAACGTATAATGCCCCTGATCCGCTGAAGACATGGGTTTCTGTTTCAGCAGCGCCGCCAGCACAGAAAAATCACTATAGAAATGCTCTGCAGCCGATAATTAATACAAACTTTGATATGCGCTATAGAATAAGCCTTTTCTCTGACCCTTCAGTTTCCTTTACTCCGGCAATTGTCGCTGGCCACCCACTCTGGGCAGCGAGAAACCAGATATATTACGTTGAAGCGTCGGTTGCGCCGCTCGACCAGGTTCAGGGTGAAGGAGCTACTCTTACCACGTTTCTTTCGCTGAGAGGTCCCTGAAATGCCTGAGATCACAAACACGAAATCGGGAATGACGCTTATTGAAATTATTGTTTCGTCAGTGCTGTTTCTTGTTATTTATATGGGAATGGCATCACTTCTGCGGTCTTCAATGTTTTTTGATAAGACGGTTCATTCTGTTGCAACCGCAGACAATCAGTTCCGTGAAGGAATGCGCCTCCTTCTTGAAGGTGACGACTGTTTAACCAACCCGCAGACCGGGCTTCTGCGCGCCTCAAGAGCATGGATACTTGCAAATGGGAACCTTCAATACAGAGATGGTTTAACCGGACGGATATTTCAAGTCTGGATTCAGAACGGTTGCTTAATGCGTCAGGAAGGCGCTTTAGCAGCAAAAATGCTTATGGGAGATGCGCTATATTCACCGCTTAATGCTCCCAGAACCATGCTGAGTCCTTATACCACTTCCGCAGCAGTTCCAATGGCGGTTTTGCCGCAGGGAAACGGAACTGTAAACTCAGTTGTAAGATTTAATTTTTCGATTTTCCAGGATTATAACGGTGACCAGATTCCAAATGATAATGAAATTGAAATCAGATTTACGCCATCAGTCTTTCTGAGAGGCTCTGAAACCTGATGAATATTTTTTCCAAACGGGGATTTCTTTCATATTATGCCTTGATTCTTGTCGTGGTTATAGGTATCTTTATTGCAGGAACAAAAACTACTACTTTGCTTTCAAGTTATAACTATAGATTTTCGCTGTATGAATCTCAGGCCGCACAGGGAGCCGACGCTGGTTTGAACTTGTGTCTGAGGCTTGCTCCATCAGTAAGCGGAAACTTCGATGTGACTCTGAACTCAGGACCTGTAGGAGTTATGAGAGTTTTTTATCAGAACGGCCCAAACATTTCAGGGCAGATTGCAGCTAGTTCTACAGCAATTATTCTTGACCAGAATGGCGCTGCCATTGCAAAAAAGCATGCTGCAAACCAGATAAGAATGCCTCAGAGAAGATTTGAACAGCCATGGCAACGTTGAAAAATATATCAAAACATTTGTTTATAAAAAACGCAAACTTGCCGAAAATTAGGAGACTGAATTTTTCGGAAAATCGCTGAAAATGAAAACCGGGAACAAAATGAAGACATTAACAACATTATTCAAAACAGCTTTTTTTTCTGTTACAAGTATTATATCTATGATCCTTCATTATCCATTCTACTTGTACAGGAATCTCAGATTTTATCTTATAGCACCATCTATTTTGCTTTATGCAACGATTTTCTTTGTTCTTGACAGGGCGACCAAATGGGCTGCTCAGCTCTACCTTATTGAAAGACCAATAGTGGTGATAAAAGATTTCTTTACGCTTACATTTGTAAAAAATCCAGGCGTAGCTTTTGGTCTTTTTCCCGAATGGAAGCTTCCGCCCATAATTATGGCAGTTGCCATGATTGGAATTATCTGCTATTACAGCTTTCAACTTCCGTCATCAGAAAAACTTACCAGATGGGCTCTTGCCCTTCTCGTAGGCGGAGCACTGGGAAATCTCTACGACAGGCTTGTTTACAGCTATGTAGTTGATTTCTTCCTTTTTCACATAGGAAAATATGATTTCCCGGTATTTAACGTTGCAGATGTTGCAATTGATCTTGGAGTATTCCTCCTGTTTATTGACATCTTTTTCTACAGCACTGACGAAGCTCCCCAGGAAGTTCCAGCGCCAGCATAAATTCCAGCCGCTGGTTGCATCGGTTCTTTCTCCGGCGACATAGCGTTAGCTTAGGGGAAAGTTGTCATCTAGAGTGAATTTAAGAGATCTGACAAATGCCAGATTTCTTCCTTCAGTCGAACTGACAGAATCGGAATTCTGGAACTTAAGTTAATGCACATGCAGGTTTGAGGTGAAATAAATTTGTACCCGATTCTATTCGTAACACCGTGGTTCAACGTTTATGCTTATGGCACGATGATGGCAATTGGGTATGCTGTTGGAACCATTGTCGCTCTGAGGGAAGCCTCAAAAAAGGGATTGTCTCCTGAAAGCGTTTTTGATATGCTTCTCTTTCAGATGGTGGCAGGTCTGGCTGGCTCAAGACTCCTTTTTTTGTGGGAATATATCGGCGGGGCATCAATAACCGGAAAAACTTTCCTGAATTTTGAAGCAGGTGGTTTAACCTTTTTTGGAGCCGTTCTAGCTTCAATATTAAGTAATCTGATTTTCATCCGTCTGAATAATCTCCCATTTTGGAAAACAATGGATTGCATCGGATTTGCTCTTCCGCTGGGCATAGCAATCGCAAGATTCGGATGCTTTCTGAATGGCTGCTGTTATGGCCACCCATGCTTGTATCCATGGGGAGTAATCTTTCCAAAATTTACGCTTGTAAAAGTCCATCCGACACAAGTTTATGAATCACTAGCAGGGTTGATAATATTTCTGTTTCTTGCAAAATTTCGTAAAAAAGCATCGCATGATGGTCAGGTCTTTGTTCTGTGTATTGTTTTGTACTCTGTATTCAGATTTATCATCGAATTTTTCAGAGCAGATAATCCGATTTTTTTACTCGGATTTTCGCTTTCACAATTTCTGAGCATTCTGATGGTAATCATTGGAGTCGCAATTCTGAAACGAATTCATTCTGATAACAGACTTGCAATTAATCAGTAAAAAGACTATCCTTACGTTTCTGCAACCACAATAATGTGGTGCAAATGCATAAGTGTTAACTCAGGATGAAGTTGTCATCTCGAAAGAATGTGAGAGATCTGTTAAATGCAAGATTTCTTCCTGCGGTCGAAATGACAGAGTCGAAATTCTGGATCTTAAGCTAACGTATATGGGTATGGGCAACTCGCCCCTGGAATGAAAACCGCATGTTGCAGCGAAAGGCGGTTTCACTTAATGCAAATAATAGTTTGTGGAGTATTTCTGTGTATCCGAATCTGGGGCATTTCATTTTTCCAATAACATCTTATGGCGTTTGCCTTTCTCTTGCTTTTTTCGCAGGAATATCAACAGGAGTTCTTGTTGGAAGGCGTCTTGACTTTTCATTCGAACAGGTAATCGATCTTTCACTCTGGTTTCTTGTGTCCGCTATAGCAGGCGCGAGAATTCTCTATATCTTCCTGTTTCCATCTCAATTCCCTGGAATAATTGATATGATATCACTTACTTCCGGCGGGCTTGTTTTTTTTGGAGGATTTATTGCGACGGTAATCGCACTTATAGTCTGGGCCAAACTGAACAAAAAGAGTTTGAGAGACATGGGAGACTTTGTTGCTGCGCCCCTTGCCACAGGGCATGCAATTGGACGAATCGGATGCTTTTTAAATGGCTGCTGTTACGGGAAATCAACTTCTTTTCTTATGGGAATGGTTTTTCCGAATCTTGCAGATGGAATAAAGCGCCATCCAACACAATTGTATGAAGCAGTTTTTCTATTTGTGCTTTTTTTAATTTCTCTTGTACTATTGAATTTGAGAAAAAAATCAGTGATTCCACGCGGATCTGTGTGGGGAATTTATGTTTTATATTATTCGATTTTTCGTTTTTCAATCGAATACCTGCGTGATGATAATCGCGGTGATTTTTTCTTCGGAGGGCAATATTCTGTTTCGCAGGTAATATCAATTGGTGGTATTATTTTTTCAATATTATGGCTTTATATCTGTTTTAACCGAAAAAGGACGGAATTAAATGAAACGAAAATCTGAATTAAAGAGACATTATCATCTTACAGTAGATTTGTCCAGTAAAGGAAAACGCCTTGACGCGCTTCTGGCAGAGACTTTCCCAGAACTTTCCCGTTCACTGGTTCAGGAGATGATACAAACCGGAGTTATTAAAATCTCCGAAAATCAGGTTAAGCCCAGTGTTAAGGTCAGAGGCGGAGAAAAAATTGCTTTCGAAATTCCTCAGAAAGCTGAAGTTGAAACAATAACCGCAAGTGAACTTGATTTTCCGATTCTTTTCGAAGATGAGCATATTGTTGTAATAGCAAAACCCTATGGAAAAGTCGTTCATCCGGGCGCCGGTCATGAAAAGGAGAGCGTTGTTTCAGCTTTGCTTTCGCATACTGCCCTGAGTTCAATTGGCGCTCCGATTCGACCCGGAGTAGTGCATCGCCTTGATAAAACAACTTCCGGAGTCATGATTCTCGCAAAAACTGATAAAGCACATGCCAGGCTTGTTAAAATGTTCTCCAGACACGAAGTTGAGAAGGAATATCTTGCCATTGTTCAGGGAATTCCACAGGCGACCAAGGGCCTGATTGAAGTTGCAATCGAAAGAGATCGGGTTAATCGCAAAAGAATGAAAGCGACCGATCCTGAAAGAGGCAAGAGAGCTGTCAGCAGATATGAAATAGTAGAACGTTTCCGCGGACATTCGCTTGTTAAGGTAGTTATTGAAACCGGAAGAACCCATCAGATAAGGTTGCACATGGCTTATATCGGACATCCGCTTTCTGGAGATGTGTTGTACAAAGCTAAAGCTTTCCTTGGGAAGGCAAAGCACTTTCTTCACAGCACCCGCCTCAGCCTGAAACATCCGATTACTCAAGAGCAAATTGAGTGGACAACTCCACTCCCGTCTGAGTTCGAAGAAATTGTCAAGCAACTCAGAATTGCCGCAGCAAAATAGATTCATATTTGCCCGGCAAAAAAGTGTTGCTTGTACGGGTTTACATAACATCTTTTTTGTATCTACTCAATAATTTGGGTGACTTATTATTGAGTAGATATTGTTTTTTACTGAATCAGAAAAAATTATTCTTAATTACCGCAAATCTTAATTTGGGGGGCATTTATATTATGTCATTTCGACCGAAGGGAGAAATCTGGCATTATGGAGATCTCTCACATTCGTTCGAGATGACAGCCCGCCAAAAGTTTACACGCAAATTTGACCTCTTATTAAGATTTTGCATACTTAGAATTGATGCGGATATGCGTTAACTTATGGGTAAGTTGTAAATGCAATATTTCTCCCTTCGGTCGAAATGATAAAACTGAGATTTTGTAGCTTAAGTTGGCGCACATGGATCTGATGGATGATTGACAATAATGCTAAATATTTTATGGAGTTATGCCGATTTATTTACTGAAGGCAGTTTTTTATTTGTTTAAGAAATTCCAGTAAAATAATGTTTCTTGTGATTTGTACAGTCTGAAACATGTAATTGTTGGGCTGATATTTATATCTTGCATTCGGTTTTCGGGCTATTTTTTCAGTAAAAGGAATGCCATGTTGAAACGTTTAATTTGTTTGATCATCCTGTATTTCACTTTGTTTAACACCCCTTTGTATTCTGAGGCAATGATCAGAATAAAGGATATTGCCTCTTTGAGCGGTCAGAGGGAGTATCAGCTGATAGGTTATGGTCTGGTAACAGGGCTGGATGGTACCGGTGACAAGGCAAAGATGAGTCTGGACATGGTTCGTGGCATGTTGCGCAACATGGGAATGGAAATTGACGCGTCTTCAATTCAGACAAAGAACTGTGCTGCTGTTGTTGTTACTTCAATGATGCCATCTTTCGCCCGTGCCGGGGAATCTTTTGACATAACGGTTTCTTCAATAGGTGATGCGAAGAGTCTCCAGGGTGGAGTATTGCTTCCGGTGCTTCTGAAAGGCGGAGACGGACAGGTATATGCTGTCGGTCAGGGTGCTTTGTCGGTCGGTGGAATCGGTGCAAGCACAGGTGGTGGCACAGGTGTGAAAAATCATCTTACAGTTGCAAGAGTTCCCCGCGGAGGAATTCTGGAAAAGGAAATAGGCGACAGATTCGGCGACAATGGTTCTTTCAATATTATTCTTCAGAGAAAGGATTCAACGCTTTCGCGAAAGGTTAAAGATGCTATTGCCAGGAAATTTGGTGAAAACTGGGTTCAGATTTATGATCCGGGGACAGTGAAAGTAAAAATTCCTTCTTCGTTCAGTAATGATCCGGTGAGCTTTGCCGCTTCAATTGAGAATCTTACTCTTATGATTGACGAACCTAACAGAGTCGTAATTAATGAAAGAACAGGTACGATAATAATTGGAAACAAAGTTAGAATAAGCCCGGTAACCATTTCACAGGGCTCGCTGCGTATAGAAGTTGCCCGCCCCGATGATGCGGGAAAAGCCCAGAAAAAAGGTGGCAGAACCGAAGAGGCCCCTAAAGGATCTTTGATAAGCCTCAGCGGTGAGACAACTGTTGATGATCTGGTCGGTTCTCTGAATGCGGTCGGGGCAGTTCCAAAAGATCTGATTTCAATCTTTCAGGCTATAGAAGCCGCTGGAGCACTTCATGGTGAATTGAAAGTGATGTAAACATTATCAGAAAATTCGAAGAAAATCTTATAACAGAATTTCTGAGTAGGTGAAAAACATGTTTGGGGGCAGCTAAAAATGAAAATTCTGCTTTTCTCAGCTTTTCTCTGTGTCTCTGCGGCTCTGCGTGAATTATATCTTTTCGCTGAATACTACAGTGTCGATTTTTTTCAGAAAAAAGCAGATTTGAGTTGATATTTATAAATATTTATGTTACTAAAGAGTGAAGCCGCAAATTCCCCCTCCCTCTTTTACTAATTCCTGGAGGTATTTCTTATGAATTCCAAAATAACCATTGAGGATCGCGACCTTGCCAACCAGCATTTTGATAAAGGTCTCTCATTTGATATAAGAGGCAAGATCAATGATGCTATTTACGAAATGGAAGAAGCCATCAACTGCGATCCGGAGTTCGCTGAGGCCTATAACAAGCTGGGGGATTTCTATATGAAACGCGGTTTGCTGGCAAAAGCAGCTGAAGTTTTTCAGAAATCTATCGAGCTGAAGCCTGATGTCGAAAATTCTCATTTTGATCTCGGTTGCGCCTTTGCCCACCTTGGTCGCTATTCAGAAGCAATTCACGAATTTGAGAGAGCTTTGTTTCTTGATCCGAAACACTATGAAATTTATGGTCGAATTGGACATGTTCACCTTCAGATTGAGATGTATGGCGAAGCCGTAGAAAATCTCAAAAAAGCTCTGGTAAAAGATCAGGGCGATATTATGGCAAGGTACAATCTCGGAATCGCTTTTATGAAGCTGAGTCGCCCGACTGACGCTGTGGTACAGTTCGAAAAGGTCATTGAACATTATTCCACCCTTGTTCGCCTGAAGGATAAATATGCCGAGGGTCATTACTATATTGGAAAATGCTATTATTTTTTGCAGAAATATGAAAAAGCTGTTGATTATTTGAAAAAAGCTGTAGAATATGACACTGAAGCGGTTGATTACCACTACAGTTTTGGAATGCTCTACAGTGATGCTGAAGCCTTTGCTTCACTTGCTGAAGCACAGCTTGCGGCAGGGGATAAAAAAGCAGCAAAGGATAATATTTCCAGAGCACTTGAGCTTGAACCAGAGAATCAGCGCTTTGTTTCATTTCAACAAAAAATGTTTGGAAACGCCGATGGACTTTAAAACTGTATCTGTTGCAGATCCGGCTTCAGCTCCAGAGAGCTCAGTTCCTTCAATTTCCCCAAAGAAACAGAAGGAACTCGACAACCTGAAAAAAGCCTGCGCAGATTTTGAATCAATTTTTGTTAATCAACTCTTCAAAGAAATGAGAAAAACAGTTCACAAAACAGGTGTAACAAGCGGTTCAAAGGCAGAGGAAATATTTTCTGACATGTTGGATCAGGAAAGATCAAAGAAAATGCAGCTTGGCCTTGGAGACATGCTCTTCAAACAGCTTTCTGCAACAATCATACCTCCTAAAAGAGGACGTTATCTCTGAGTTTTTGATTTTTATAAATCAATATTTTTCTTCAATTCGATATTATTCCCGCATTCCAGTTCGGGACAATATATAACGGTTTTGTATCTACTCAATAAATCGGGGCATTCCCAGAGGCAAAGAGTGAGCCTTCTTTAACCGCTGATTATTGAGAAGGTGTAAGGTTTTTAATATATGCTGAAGCAGAATGATCTATTTTGCTTCCTTTTCAAAACATCCATGGAGGAACATCGTGGACGAACCCACATATTCTTATCTTCAACTATGTGAAGATAACCTGAAAAATCTCAAAAAGATCGCCAAAGACCTCGAAATACCCGGTTCAGAAAAAATGGGAAAAGAGGAACTGATACGGGCGATTATGAATTTCGTGCTTTCCAGACAGAGCCTTTCCCTTGGCGAAGGTGTCATGGATGTCATGCCTGACGGATTTGGATTCATTCGAACTAAATCTTATATCCAGAATGATGATGACATTTACGTTTCTCCTTCGCAGATTAAGCGATTCGGTTTGCAGACCGGTGACTGTGTTGTTGGTCAGGTCAGGCTTCCAAAAGACAACGAAAGCTACCATTCTCTTTTGAAAATAGAAGCAATTAACGGCTGCTCAGTAGAGAATTCCAGAAAAAGAAACAACTTCGAAGATGGGGTCCCTGTTTTTCCAACAGAACGCTTCAAACTCGACACTCCTGAGAATGACATTTCAGTTCGTGTCATGGATCTGATATGCCCAATCGGTAAAGGACAACGCGGATTACTTGTTGCTCCGCCTAAAGCAGGAAAAACCACTCTTCTGAAAAAACTCGCAAATGCTATTACTGCAAATCATCCTGAAGTTCTGATGATGATTCTTCTCATTGATGAAAGACCTGAAGAAGTAACTGATATGCGCAGGTCAGTCAATGCCGAAGTTATCGCTTCAACCTTTGATGAACATATTGCACACCATATAAAAGTCTCTGAGCTTGTACTTGAAAAATCAAAGCGTCTTGTTGAACAGGGAAGAGATGTAGTTATCCTTCTCGATTCGATCACAAGGCTTGCCCGAGCGTACAATATTTCGATGCCCTCAGCCGGACAGACCCTCACCGGTGGAGTTAACCCGTTTGCCCTTCATAAACCGAAAAGATTCCTTGGTGCGGCAAGAAAAATCGAGAATGGCGGCTCTCTGACAGTTATTGCAACGGCACTTATTGACACTGGTTCCAAAATGGATGATGTTATTTTCGAGGAATTTAAGGGAACCGGCAATATGGAACTGCATCTGGACAGAAAACTCTTTAATAAGAGAATCTTTCCGTGCATCGATGTTAAACCATCTGGAACAAGAAAAGAAGAACTTCTGATGTCGCAGGAAGATTTGAACAAAATCATAACACTCAGAAGAGCTTTTGACGATAAAACACCACAGGAAGTGGTTGAAATTCTGGTTAAGAGTATTTCTGCAACAAAAACAAATGCTGAATTTCTCAGTATGATTAATCCGAATTACAAGGCTTCACCGAAAAACTCCAACAATTGAATCGGGAGGAGCTTTTATGGAATCAGGCAAAAACACTGTAATGATTCTGTTCAGACTCGTTTTTTGTTTTGTGTTGCTTGTTTTCCAACCCTTTTCAGACACCTCGCTTTTTGCTTCCGAACTTTCAGCAGATTTCCCCGTTTCTGAATTAGAAACGGGGAATTTCGATTATGATATGGCTCTTGAACATTACGAAGAGGGATACAGGCTTTATCGGCGTGGAGATTTTTCTGCTGCCGAAGTTCAGTTGAAAAAATCCCTTGAGCTTGAGCCTAACCTCCTGAAAGCCCATTATTGGTTGGGAAAACTGCTGCGGGAGCGCGGAAGACTTTCAGAAGCAATCCATCACTGGGAAGAAGTTTCTCGATTAGAGCGCCTTATAAAAGATCGAAGAGAAGCTCTTCAGTATTCAAACAATGAATATCCGGCACTTTCCCAGATTCAGAAGACTCTGGAAATGGAAAAGAAGGCAAAAGAAAGTTTTCTGAAGGCAAAATCCCTTATGGAAGAAGGCTTCTGGGATGGCGCGGTTGCTGAAATAAAACAGGCAGTCGAATTATATCCGAAGAACCCGGATTATCTTTTACTTATGAGTCGTCTGCTGAAGGATAGAGGCGATTTGAACGGTTCATTGAAAGCCTGCCAGGAGTTGCTCGAAATTCCATCATTGCCACGTGAAATTTTTCTCGAGGCAATTACTGAACTTGAAAAAAATGGACGGAAAAAATTTGTTACACATGTTCTTCGCAATTATGACTCTTTGCCGATAACAGAAGTTGAAAAAAACGAAAGAATACTCGGATTGTCCGAAAAGAAAAATCCTGAGCCTGTTTCAGCAGGAAAAATAATTAGCATTAATGGTTCTCAGGTAATTATTGATATAGGTATGCAGGAAGGTTTAAAACTTGCCGATGAATATGCTTTGGAGATTCGTTCTTTTAAATCTGGTGTGGTGATTTCAGACAATGTTTCTGAAAGACCGGCTGGAAGAGAAGTAGATCGTTTGTCAGGCGAATTGCTTGTGACAAAAGTTTTTTTAAACTCTGCCTGGGCCATTATTCGTAAAGAATTTGGCGAAGGCGTGAAAGTGGGTGATCTGATTGAAATCGCACAAGGATCAAGACGCTGAAGGGATAAAACTTATCGCTTCAAATAAACGTGCAGGTTTTGACTATTTTATCATAGAAAAGCTTGAAACGGGAATTGTGCTTCAGGGTTCTGAATTAAAACCCTGTCGTGAAGGCAGAGTCAATCTTAAAGATGGCTTTGCAGTTGTTGAAAAAGGCGAACTGTGGCTTCATGAAGTACATATAGGGGCGAACCCTTTTGCTAACCGCCTTGATCATAGTGCTCTCCGAAAAAGGAAGCTTCTTGCGCATGCAAGACAGATTAATAAGCTTGCAATGAAAATTCAAACCGGCGGCAATACAATTGTTCCGCTGCGCATGTATTTCAAGAACGGACGTGTAAAGGTTGAGATCGCTCTGGTTAAAGGGAAAAGACAATACGATAAACGCGACACAATTGCCAAGAAAGATCTTAAACGTGATATGGAACAGGAAATGAGCGGCAAAAAGTATGGCTGATATGATTAAGATAAAAATCCTTTTCTTATTTGCATCATTACTTCTTTTTACGACATCTTTGCATGCACAGGAGAGTTCCCCGGGAAAAGGCTATGTGAGTGCCCGTGAACTTGCCAGTTCTCTTGGAGTCTCTTATCGCTGGTTTCCAATGCAGAAAATGGTAATTCTCGCAAAGGGAACAAAAATGATGAGAATAATTGTCGACCGGCGGGAAGCTGTTGTTGATAATGAACCAGTGACTCTGCCTTCCGCACCAAGAATGGACGGTGGAAACGTCATGGTACCTGCCAGATCAGTCATTCAGGTTTTCAGCTCAGGTGGTGTGCAGCAGCCTAAAAAAGCCGAAGAACCTTCCGCTGACGATAACCCAGATGAAGATGATGACAGTACGGCTCCAAAAACTGAATATACTCCGAAGATTCTGAAACCAGTACCGCCACCGGCTAATCCTCCCCCGGCAGCCCCGCAGATCCTTTCTCCTGAAACAAAAGCTGTCGCAGTGGAAGATGGTACTCCAACTCTATTGGCAGTACGGCATTCCAAACGTGATGATGAAACCAGGGTTGTTCTCGAATTTACCGGCAGAGTTTCTCAGAGAATGGAAAACCTTGGAAGTGGAAAAATGAAATTTCGCATTGAAGGATGCCGGAATATCATTCCTACAAAGCGCTCAAATCCAGTCGGAAGAGAAATTAAATCAATTGCATTCAACAGCGGTGCAGATAAAAATGGTCTGGTCGTAACCGTTGAAAAAACAAAAGGAACTGTTGATCCGGTTGTCGAAACGCTGTCAGATCCCTTTCGCATGGTTCTGACATTTAAGGCCAGCCCTGAAGTTCTTGCTCAGCTTGCATCAAAAACAGCGACTCTTACAGCAACCTCAACCGGAACTTCCACGTCAACTTCCACATCAACTGCTACCTCTGACTCTGCTACAACAGCAACTTCTGCTCTTTCCTCCGCCTCTACCGGTACTTCAACTTCGTCAAAAACTTCAATTAAGACAGCCACAGCTACAGCCGCCGTGGAAGCAGTTCAGGAAGACCCGGTGATGCCCGCCATTCTTGCAAATCAGGAATGGAAAAAGGAAATTCCAGTTGAAGCGCTCAGCAGAAGTGTATTCCAGGGCCGGACCATCATTATTGACCCGGGTCACGGTGGACGGGATGCAGGCGCAAAACTAAATGGAGAAAACAAGGGCGCAGATTCGATAAGTACCGAAAAAGAACTGACACTTGTGGTCGCACGTAAATTGAAAAATATTCTTTCGCAGGCTGGATTTAACCCAGTTCTTATCAGAAATGATGATCACGAAGTACCTGCAAATGCAAGAAGGGCAATGGTGAACAGTGCAATGGCCGATTTATATGTTGCCATTCACCTTGGGGCTTCTCTTGACCCTGATGTCGAAGGGACTTCATGCTATTATTTCTCACCACTTGGATTCACTTTCGAGGCTGATGTAAAAAACAGATCAATTCAGGTGTTCAATGAATGGGCACAAAGTTACCGATTTGACTTGTCAAGATTTCTTGCTGGCAAAATCAGTGAACGCATGGTAAAACATCTTGAGTGCTCTGACCGGGGCTGCTCAGCGTTGCCTCTGATGCCTTTGAACATGCTTGTTATTCCGGGAGTGGTAGTTGAAATTGCGGTAGCAACAAATAGAAAAGATGCTGTACTTCTAAAAAATATATCGTTTCAGGAAGCTTCCGCCAGAGCCATTGCAAACGGAATTACTGATTTTTTCAACTCGCTCAAGCTGAATGATTGACAATACGAAAGGGATTTCCCAATGACAATCGATTTGAGGAAAACAAAAAGAAAAAAACAGGAGAGCTTTTTGTTCCTGTTGATGGGTTTGATAATTCTTGGTTTGATGGTGTCCGGCTATTTTCTGTTTGTCGATAAGATTCTTCCGGGAATTTCTGGAAAAAGCACTGCAGCTACAGATAAGAATAAGGAAGTACTTCCCGGAAACAGCGAAGCTGTGTCAGATTCAGTATTAGCGGCTACTGACGGTGATGGACAAATAATAACACTGTATTTTTCGGCAAAAGATAAAGACAAACTTATTCGTGAAATAAGAAAAATCCCCCAGGAAAAAATGCTTCTTACTCTTGCCGGAAACATTATCAGCGAGCTTTTAAAGGGCCCGGTTTCACCAGAGGCAAGAAGAACCATCCCGGAAGGGACGATCGTAAGGTCAATTTTTTTCAACCAGGGAATCTTTTATCTTGATTTGAGCCGGGAGTTCATCGATAAGCACCCAGGCGGTGCAGCTGAAGAAGTCCTGGCCGTTTATTCAATTGTGAACACACTTACTGAGCTGGACAAAAAAGCAAAAGTGAAAATACTTATTAATGGCGTCGAAACAGAAACAATGAAAGGGCACCTTGGTATGAGGCAACTGTTTACTCGCTTTGAACCACTTCTTGCCAGCAATTTGTAATTCAGCTCAGCAGAAACTCAACCGCCAAATGTTCCAGTGGCATGCCCGTGAATTGTGCAGCGCACTTTTTGTCCGTCTATTCCACCAAGTTCAGTTCCGGGTATCCATTGATATAACCCTTTACTTGGGCAAATTGGAAGTCTTCCATTGGAGAGATATGGCTCAAGACCTGCAGGCTCAGTTGCATAACTTTTCTGGTCAATATAATAAAGTTCTGATGTTCTTGTAAGCAGACTGGAATATTCAAAACATTTCTTTTCTCTTGCCTGATCTCTCAATCTGCGAAAATTTGGTATCGCCATGCCTGCAAGAATACCAATGATTGCAATAACTATCATTATTTCAACAAGAGTGAATGCCAGAGGCCTTCCTGTTTTGCGGTGCCTGCATATAGTGTCCATTATCTACCCCCATATTTAGTTAAACAGATTTTACATTAAAATTGAAAAAAAAAAAAGCTAAGAATTAATATTTTTTAAAATATTAACATAATAGTCGATGTATTTGTATAAGAATTAAAAAAAGCATGTAAATATTCAGAAAAAAATAAAAAAGATTGATTTTTGATTGCTTTTTTTCGTATACTTTGTGGAAGATGACTAAGGGAAGATAAATTATGAGAAGATTTTTGCCTGTTCTCTCGCTGATGTGTATTGTTATGTTAACCACTGGATGCGTTCCTGAAAGCTATTTTTTCGAAGGAGAAATTGGAAGTCAGGGGTCTGGTCGCGGTGAACTTCTGGGCGGAACAGACATGGAGTTGCTGAATAGCGGCGAGCTTCTTGTGTGTGATTCCGGAAATACGCGATTTCAGATAATTAACCCTAAAGATGGCTCCGTCAAAGTCACCGGTGGAGAATTTGGCTCAACCGGATTCAAACTGCAGGGAATAACTGGTTGTACGGTTAACAAACTTACGCAGGATATTTTTATCTGCGATTACCGTGGTCATAAAATTGTAAAATTCAATCAGAGCGGTACACCCATTTTGAAAGTTACCGAAAAGGTAAAATTTCCGATGGATGTCGCTACAGATAAGTCTGGAAACATATATGTCGTTTTTTCAAGACAGCCGGCCATTCATAAGTATAATATGATGGGCGCGTTCATCGGATCAATTGGAGGAAGCGGAAAGGGAGCACTTGTTCATCCGACCTCTATACAAATTGTAAATGAAAGTATTTACGTTACAGATTATGGTACAAGACGGGTTGTGAAAATGACCATGAGTGGCGAGGTAGAGCAGGAATACACCAAAAAGGGTGAATTCGAACAGATAAAGGGCCCTTCGAGTGTTTTTGTAGACAGCATGGGGAATATTTTCCTCCTTGATCTCGGAGAAGTACCTGTAGTTCTTCTTGACGCAAAGGGTGAACTTATTTCGAAGATTGGTGCAATTGGAAAAGAAACCGGGCAGTTCCTCTATCCACGCGGAATTGCTGCGAATCCTGAAGGCCAGGTTTTTGTTCTTGATAACAGCAGAAATGTTATTATTAAGTACAAAAAATCGACAGGCAAGTAATTTTTATGGCGATTATTCTTTAATCGAATGCTTTTTGTCAAGTATTTTCTTTTCGGGGTGGTTCTCTCTGCCCTTGCAATAATGAGCTTTGTTGCCGGTGGTGCTTTGTGGTTTAACGAAATGCTTGCATCGCGGGCAGCTTTTTCTGCTCCAGTAGAAGTAACTATTCCGAAAGGGCTTCAAACAAGACAAATAGCCGGTGTTCTGAAAGGTTCACGCGTTGTTTCAAGTGCTTTTGTATTTTCTTTCTGGGTAAGATTTAACGGAGTTTCAAACCGGCTCAGACCAGGCACCTACAAGTTTAATGGTGGTGAGTCTATTGATGATATTATTTCTATCCTTCTTGAGGGACGTGAAGAAAATTTTAAATTCACCATCCCCGAAGGATTGACCCTTAAAATGATTGCACAGGCGCTTGAATCAAGTCAGGCCTGCTCAGCTGAATCTTTCCTTGAAAAAATAAATTCTCGTGAACTGGTCTCAAAAGTTTTTTCAGACTGGGGAACTATACCAAATCCTGAAGGATTGGCATTCCCGGAGACTTACATTTTCAGAAAAGGCGTTACTGCTTCCGAAATTGCTGAAACTATGCTTCTTATGACAAAAAATGTCGTTGAAAAAGCTTGTTCTTCCTCAAATGAAAAAGATCTTTCCGTCTATCAGAAATGCATACTCGCATCAATTGTAGAGCGCGAATGTAAGCTCGAAAGCGAAAGACCGCTGGTTGCATCAGTTTTTCTCAACAGACTGAAAAAGAACATGCGGCTCGAATCATGTGCTACTGTTCAATACGCACTTCCAATGCATAAAGAGCGGTTGCTTTATGAAGATCTTCGAATTGTTTCTCCCTATAATACTTATCAGAACATTGGTTTGCCTCCAACACCCATTAGTAACTTCGGCAGGTCTTCAATTGAGGCTGTTGCTTCACCTGCACAGAGTGAATTTCTTTTCTTTGTCTCTGATGCATCAGAAGGACACCGCTTTGCAAAGTCAGCCGCTGAGCACGATCGAAATAAAAAAATATTCTTTGAAGAACGCAAAAAAAACAAACTTTCAACTGATGAACAACACTAAGCGTTCTGGAATAGCCTTTGTTGTTATAACAATTTTGTGCTTCCTTATTCCTTCTCAGGCGTCTGCTAAATCACGCATTGTTTCGCTGCTTCCATCGTTGACAGAGCTTTTGTGCGAACTTGGATACAGTGACCAGATTGTTGCTGTAACCACTCTCTGTAATTATCCAGCAGAAATTGCTTCACAGGCCAGAATTGGTGCCATGGAACTTGATCTGGAAAAAATAGTCGGGTTGAAACCAGACTATATTTTCGATCTTAACAGGGCTCATGAAAAATATCGTACAATATTTGAACAGTTTAAAATTAAATACATTGACCTTCAATTGATAAAAATTGATGAAATACCTCAGGCGGCTGTTTTGCTGTCTTCAACTCTAGGTAATCCCGAAAAGGGAGTAAAATTTGCAGATGAATGGAAAAAGAAAATTTCAGATCTTCAAAAAGTAGTACCATCGCCCCGAAAAGTTTATGTAGAAATCTGGGATTCCCCTATTCAGGCTGCTGGCGGAACATCTTTTATAAATGATCTTGTAAAAATTGCAGGCGGAAAAAACATTTTTGAACATACCGAATCACCATTCCCGCTTGTAAGTATGGAAAAAGTTATTACTGAAAATCCTGATGTTATAATATTGGCATATCCTGCACAGGACCCCTTGTCTATTTCATCAAGACCCGGCTGGCAAAATATTCCAGCGGTTAAAAGTAAAAGTATTTTCAAAGTCGATCCGGACATTTTTACCCGTCCGGGCCCGCGATGTCTCAAGGCAATTGAAATATTGGTCAAAATTCTGGATTCAGAAAAGTGAAAGTTATAAACCAGCCACAGAGGCTGCACTGCCATGAACTAAGTTGGCGATGCCGTATCTACGACTTGCCATGAAATATCAGGAAAAATGCATCTTTCTTTAAGTTCATGGCAGTTGTACAGAGGCTGAGATCCACGGAGAAAAAATAGTTATCATAAGAAGGTCGCACCAAATGAAACCCGTTACTGCACTGGCAATTGGCTTTCTGATTATGGCTATCACAGGCTTTTTGTGCTTGTGTCTTGGCAGTGAAAGGTCTGTTCATCCATTTGATTTAACTGTCTGGCAAAACGCCTTTGCTGATAAATGGGAATACCGTGAACTGATCCTTTTTTCAGTAAGACTTCCCAGACTTGTACTCGGATTGATTGTTGGCGGAAGCCTTGCGCTGGCTGGGCTTGTTTTTCAGAGCCTTCTAAGAAATCCTTTGGCTGACCCGTTTATACTTGGTGTGTCAGGTGGTTCAGGCCTTGCCGCGGTGCTGATTCAGCTGTCTGGCATTCACCGTCCGCTTGTTCTTGTATGCGGAGCATTTATGGGTGGAGTTGGGGCAATGTTTCTCGTACAAATGCTTGCCGGTTCAGGCGGGAAAATAGACAGAGGACGCCTTATTCTTGCTGGAGTTGTTCTGAATGCTTTTTTCGCGGCACTGATTTCTCTCGTGCTTATTCTTGCGGGAAAAGACCTTCCGAGAATTTTTGCCTGGCTTATGGGAAGCTTGAGTGTTCCGGAACCGGCACTTTTCAAGCCTCTGGCTGTCGTTTCAATCATTACATCTGCAATTCTCTGGGTGTATTCCCATCGCCTGAATCTTATTGCACTTGGCGATCATCAGGCATATCACCTTGGAATTCCGCCGGAAGGAACAAAAAAAGTTGCCCTGCTTTGTGCATCACTTTTAACAGCAATTGCTGTTTCTCTTGCTGGAATGATAGGATTTATCGGAATGTTTGTCCCGCATGCTGTAAGGCTGGTCTTCGGTTCAGATCACAAGATACTTATTCCGGCAACTTTTTCTGTTGGTGCTGGACTTCTCATGTTTGCAGATACTCTCGCAAGAATATCTCCAACAGGAGTAGAACTTCCCGTCGGAACACTTACAGCTCTTTTCGGGGCGCCCTTCTTTCTTTCACTTCTTTTAAAATCAGGCCATTCTCAGTAGTCCAGAATTCCAATTTTGTCATTTCGACCATAGGGAAAAATCCTGCATTTATCAGATCTCTCACATTCGTTCGAGATGACAACTTTCTAAAATACAACAAATCTAAATGAAAGAGTCATATTATTTATTGCTCTCTCCCTGGAATTGACATGGTTGAGGGCATGTGCGGGATGCTTTATTACTGAGGCTTAATTTCACCTGGAACAACCACGTATTTCAGAAATTTTCCCCTGATCTGCCCGGAAAGAGCTGGGCCAAGATCACCATTATCACCTTGTTCAATCTTGGTTCCGGCACGCGAATACTTTGAAGGTGGAATAATTTCAAATTCTGCGAAGCCAATAATGCGCAGTGACGACTTGAATTGATAATCCTTGAGCTTGCTTTTTCCAGCAGGGTTGTCGGTACATGCAATTTCATAAACTGCTTTATTATTATGTCCTGAAACCTCTGGTGGAACATCTACAACGGGCAGAATAACTCTTGCCACTGAAACTGCCGCAGATGCTGTGTCCGAAGATACCAGAAGTTTGATTGCTTCATCACAAATATCGGAATAAGAATTCGAATCAATAATAATGCGATGATTCACTTCTAACGGTTTATTGCATCCAAATAAGAGGTTTTTTCTGAACTTTTCTGCTCCGCCGCCACTTATGTTGTCAAGTTCTACAATACCAAAATTATTTTTCTTAATTCCTCCTGAAGAGTCATTTTCCAACTCAGAAAGGTCAGAAACAACTTTGATCTCTTCAGTTGATGTACTTGTTGTTTGAATGTTTTCTGCAATTTTTTCAGGTTGATTTGATTGTTTATCAGAGCCAGGTTTTAAAATATATTCTCTGCCGGGTTTGAATCCTTCTGAAGGCAATGGCGATACTTCAACTTTTTCGCTTGAAATATCTTTGACCACAGCGTGAGGAATAGCAATTGGAACAGGCAACCGCGGAGCATATTTTTTTCCGCTTAACGGATCTGTAATTAAATTATCTCTTCTTGAATACACATTTGCAATCTGAAAACCCATAACTCGTGCGAAAAACAACCCAAAACTGGCACTTGCAGCAACTTCAAAGCCCCTGTCATTGTCAAAAAACAGTACTGCAGTTTTTGAGGCGACTTCATCCTTTGAAAAACCGTTTTCAACCATGATTTCCCTTACCCGCTGTCTTACCTGTTCTTTTTGGGCATCAGTCAACAAGCCGTCACGTAAACCGGAAAGTAAATCATATCCACCTTTCCAACTGGCATTTACGGCGGTATTTATGCGTGCATTCTGAAAATACATGAATCCAATATCAATTACAAATGCAAGCAGACTGATAATAAAAAACGATGCAACAAGAAGCATTATGATACTGCCAGTTCTCCGATTACAGGATGCCATTATTAATTTTCCCCTCAACTCTGAAATAAGTGCAAAAATAAATTATTAAGCTAGCCTCTTCAGTACCCGAAATGCTAACATGCATAAAATGAGAAGTCAAAAATATTTTTATTAACTTTGTTTGATTTAGTACTGATGTTCATTCTTATGTTTTATATTACTATCTACTCAATGTTATAACAATTGGTGCCCACTGTTGTATTTTTCCATAACTTTCGAAAAGTCACTGATAAAATCTTATTAATGGTCGTATGTTTTTTCCTGCATGTGAGCAATCAAATCTGAATATCAGAAGAACATCTCCAAACCAAGGAAAATCTTCATAAGGCATGAACAGCTCTTTTCCCCAGCCAGGAGCCAAACTCCATTTGCAGAGATATGAGTAATTTTTGAAATCATTGCAATGCTCATCAACAATCGCTTTAATCTCTTTCAACTGAGAACGAGATAAATTGGATTACTAAGGTTAACCATATTTTTGATTATTGGTTCTGTGATTTCCCGTAGTCCCTTATTACATAGACAGTATAAAAGAAAGAAATAATACCAAATAACGGTATAAAAAAAGGCAAAAAAGCAAAAAGAGGAAACACTAAATAGAGTTTTGCATGTCTGCAAAGGTTGGCAACCTTTCCAAAAAAAATCTGAATCAAAGATAAAAAGAACCAGAAAAATCCCCAGGAAAGAATAACTGACCCTAACAGGTCAAGCGTTTTATAAGCATAAAGTCCCATGCCTGCACGTCGAGACGAAAAATAAGAGTCATATATTATTGCAGAATTGCTTATTGAAGTCATCAGAGAAAAAGTTAAGTAAAAACCTGGAATACTGAAAACTTTTCGTCCAAGAAATATATAATTTACTAAAACAGAGAAGAGGAAAAACAAAAGCGGGAATACGATGAACCAGTGCTTAAGAATTAAATTCAACTGTTTATTTGGAAAGACAAGGGAAGGATGCACTTTGTATTTGGAAAAATCTATTTTATAGTCATTAACATTTAACCCCGGCGGACAATTTTTTATAAACTGCTCTCTAAGAGACAACCCGTATGGTTCCCTGGGATAACCGTGTTGCAGACAGAAGACCGTATCATATGGATCACAGCGATATTCACATTTAGGCCATGGGGAATTAAATACTCTTTTTTTTTCCGACTCGGAAAAAATATTAAAATCAATCTCTCTCGTAACAGAAGAAACAGCTGAAGCAACCAAATTATCTGATTCCACGGCCCAGCATTCAAGTGCCCCCTGTAATGAACTTGCCCTGGCCCTGCAGCTTAACCACTCGTCTGGTGGAGGACGATAGCCTGACAGCAAGAACATTATTATAAGCACAAAGAGAAAAAAATAGACCTGACTAGCAACAAAAGATGGCGAGCAAGCTTCCCTTTTTTCTTTCACGCAAAATCTCCTTAAAGGCTTTTTCGTATTTTGAACAATATGGTATTATAAAAGAACAGCTTTCGCTTTACAAAAGAAATTTTGAGTTTGGATTCACATGGACTAAAATATTTGCTTGTTGTTATTCTTTTTTCTTTACAGACTTTTTTTGCAAATGCTTCACCAGAATCCATGAGCTTACGTTTAAATAATATTTCCTCAACGACTTCACAAAAAGATTTAGATTCACTAGGCCGAAAGTTGGGCTCCTTTGTTGAAAATGGAAATGCAACTCAGATAATGAAAATGATTTCCCTGTTAAATAAAAAGGTTGGTCACAAGCTCAGATTTTAAGTCCTGTTTTCAGTTGTATTCATACCATGTGGTATTTTCCCGAAGAACATTATCTTACATTGCTCTGGATTGCTGCAATAGATGGTGCTGATTGCAAGAGCTTCAGCAATTTTACCTTCACTCACAAGCTTAAGAAATGAAATTCCAATCTCCTCTGAGGTATTTTTCCTTTGGAATTAAATGCACGGTTGATAACCATCTGCAAAGCTTCAGTCGGGTATTTTTTAAAGAATCAGGTTAAAACCGCGGACCCCCTGTTCCCTGTAGCCTGCGCTGCAAAATGCAAAATATTGAGACCCGTTTTGGGATTTTTTGCAAGTAGTGCAGAGTGTGAACGGGAATCAACATGATTAAGCACTTCCAGATTCCCCAATGCTGAAGCATACATTGCAATGTTAAGTCCATTCTGATCGAAAGCATTTATGTCCACCAATTCATTGACCAGGGAAATTAGTTTTTCATGCAGCGGCGCTGAAAGCTCGGGCTGTTGCATCAGGTCAAGCACGGTCGACCACTGTTTCTGAAAATCAGACTGTGTCCGGTTTGGGTGTTGGTCGTGACTAGCACTGCAAACAGCAAGAACAAGCAAAAATATTAGGGGTAACAGAATCTTTTTCATGCAATTTTTTCCTCTATTTGGCTTCTTTAACCAGATAATCTTTTATTTTCAACTGGCCCTTTTCTTCGACCAGCGTCCAATTTTGCTCTGCCAGGAAAGAAATATACTCACCCTTCATGTTTTCAGCTTGCCAATGAACTATGACGTGAACCAACAAAGATTTGTGGGGGCCATATTTGACTTTCAGTGATTTTACAGTATGGGTCTGGGTTTTGATCGAGTCTCCGATTCCTTTATACCATTTTTTGAAGTCTTCACTGTTTTTCAGCGTGGCGTCAGGAAATTGCATGTTCAGGTCTGTTTGTACAAGATTGCTCAGGAATGCATCGACGGGGACGTGTTTGTCGAACATGTAATAAGTGTTGTAGACAAAACTGAGACCGGCGTTAAGGTTGCAAGTGCGAGAACTTTGTATCTTGATATCGTTGCTGAATTCCTCAGGAAAGGTAGCGGCAAAAGAACCAGAGGAAATCAATATTAAGAGCGAAAGAATGAAAATTATTTTTTTCACAAAAAGCTTCTCCTTTGAAAAGAATTTTGAATCCTTGAGTCAGTATACATGGTTGCTCGCAACTTGTCGATAAGTAAGCAACATTCTCAGCTGTTCGCCAACATCGCGCAGAATTTTTTTGAATACTTCATAGATGCAGACACTCGGAACAACAAGGGTATCAAGTTCTTCTATCGCCAATGCATAAAAGTCCGCTCTTTTTGTATCGCAAAAATACTCCATCCATCCACATGAGTCAACTAGATTCATAAACGCTCTTCCGCCTCACGATCAATGGAAGGATTTACGCCACGAAGAAAACCACGCAATTTTTGGGGTGAACTCAAAGGAACTAATTCAATTCTGCCGTCAAATTGAATCACCTGAATCTTATCGCCGGGGCGTATCTTCAATGCCTCTCGAACCTTTACCGGTATTACGATTTGATATTTTGGGGAAACGGTTACACAATCCATAAAACCTCCATCGATGACGTAAACATCATACCTAAATATGAACGATAATTAATTCGTTGTCAATTTTATTTCTAAAAACTTGATTAAATTGATTATCCCTTTCAGCGCATTTCACCAGCAGAGCAGGACTTACGAAACCGAAAAATTTTATAACGGAAAAACTCTTTCGGTGAAAAAGGGGAAGAGATTGAAGAGCATTCAAAGTTGTGGATGTCCTGTTAGATAAAATCATGGTTTACTCGAGCTGGAGGTGGATTCAGGGTCTATTCCATATTCGATCAACTCCTGAATTGTCTGCTGAAACGGCTGGGGCAGGAACAAGAATAATACGACGATGGAAATTAATGCGGCAACTATGCGGCGCAGGGAATCTTTTAATTCACTTTTTCCAGCGGGTGTCATATAAGCCTCACCTGATAAGGAATTTACAAGAGAGTATGATCTCCAGTGAGAGTCTGCTTGATATTAAAGATTGCATTTAAGCTTATCGGGTTCGGTTCAGTGCAAAACCTGACCCATGGCAAAAAAAACGAGGAAATTTGAGTGTGAATGAATTCATCTTGCATCAAATCTGCTATCTCGCAATCTTTTCGAACTGCCCTCGCCGAAGGCACCATCCCAACCTTTATCACAATAAACTTTTCTTGCTATCTCCTCTGCCCTGAATGTCAAAAAAACCGTAAAGACACGTTCCTGAGAGGATCAGATAAGCTATTCCAAAGGCCCACATCGTATAAAATGAGTTGATTTCCGATTCCACTGGATTTTTTTTATTGTAGATAATCTCGACGGAATCGGATTCCTTGTAGCCGCCTCCCAAATTCGGAGCCTCTGAAATGAATTCCATCTCTTTTCCCTCTTTGGTCTTAAACTTGATGACAGGCTGACGATGTTGACGACGATTGGAGGTTCTCGTAATCTCGATTCGAACAACCTTTCCGATCGCTTTTTCCCCGTTAAGATAAATTCGCGTGGATTTATAAAATCCATAGCAGGCAAACCCAAGCATACAGAACCCAAAAATCAATATCATGTATGGAACAATGACCTTCTTCATGAGTGTTTCGAAATCCCTCATTCGTTGTTTTTCCCTTTCTGGTAAATTTAGAAGTCCGTGCGTTAGTACAAGAAACCAATCCGTCATTCAAGATAGAATTCAATTCACTTTTTCGAAAAAAGGTCGTTGCCAAGCCACTGCGGAAACTTTTTCACGAACGAGGGTATTGATAGAGTTCATATCGGTTAAGAATAAAGTGCCGGAAAAATTTCCGGAATTTAAACCAGAGGGTCCATCTTCTCTTTCGCACCAACAATCAATATAAGCCCACCATTTATAGTCTTTGGATAGATTCGAAATTTCGGGAAAGTTTACAAATCCTGCAATATCGAAAAACTTTTTGGGTTTGCTTTTACCCAAAAGGTCAAAGCTGTAAACAGGACCATGGTAAAAGTCGCCACAACTTGTGCTTATTGCAGCAATAAAGCGCCTTTCGGGAACAATCCAAAATAGGTTGTCGATTTCCCCACCGACAAAATCCTGTGAAGACAGCTCCTTAGCAATTAAAGAACGAAAGTCGGTAATTCTTGTGAGGGAATTATCTGCATTCTTTCGATAAACATCTTGAATGGATTGTTCACTTGATGTTTTCACCGATTCGGTTGCAATTAGATTCGTTGGTACTGATAATCGACCTGATTCCGTCCAATTTTCTGGCAACTTAGGACGCCTTTCGATCTGGAGGGTTATTAAATCCAGAATCCACACTTCCAGGCCGACGCGGGGCATAATTTCAGAGTTCAGACGCATCCTGCATGCAACTTTTTTACCATCTGGGGACAATGTCATATCTGTCAGGCTAATGCATTCTTCCGGGATAAATGCCAGAAGTTGGGGGGTGCCGCCATTCCCTGAAACGGCCATAATCGCATTTCCATGAGTAAAAATGATTCGATTTTCAGATTCATTGTAAGCAATGGAATCTATCGTCTCTCCTGGTTTATAGTCTCTGGCCCACCTTTTATTGTCTTCTTCATTCATGGATTTACTTGCTTCTTCACTAATTGGGTACTCAGTACCATCTGAATCCTTAATACACAAATTTTGAGAGGTATTGACAAATTTTTCCGGTTGGTTTTCCCATTCTTTTCGTTTCAAATCAAATTTTTCATTGAAGAGTTTCTGAATGGAATCAATTGAAACTAAGGTTTGAACGGTTGAAGCTTCAAAATCGATGACATCCAGGCCTTTATGGCCAACATACAATTTATTCTTGTAATTCTTTAGATTATTTGGAACTTGATAAGAGCCGATTTTAATGGTTTCGGCGGCATTATTTTTGTTTTTCGGCAACTCAGAAGAAATGGGGGCTAGAAAACCTCCAAATGCCCATCCTTCATCATTATTCCGCTGAACATACAACCATTTTCCTGTAATTCCCTCAATGGTTTCATTTTTATCATGCTTCCTGAGTATATTAACGCGCGTTCCGGAAGGAAGACTAATTATTTTCGGAGATTTCCCATCCGGAGTTTTCCGTAAATTAATGCCAGAAGAGGCAACAACAATAGCGAATTCAGGCAGGGGATCATTGGTGGAAAAATTTCCCTGAGAAAATGCCGCAGATGAAAGAAAAAAGAAAATAAAACAAACAAATGCAAATTTTTTCATTTATTTGACTCCCAAAAAAAATGGACATTCATACAATTTGCAAATCTCACTTGCATTTTGGATTCGAAAAGCACGTTTGAATTGACAACTACCCAATAAGCAGATTTAATCTTTGAACGTTGGAATCGATAGCTGATTCGCGCCGAACAATTCATTCTTCGACAAGTTTGATTCTATTTATAATCGATAAGTCATTTTCTGCTTGAGTGATCAATTCGCTTTCGAGCTGATCACTGGAAGGGGCAAGCAGTTCTTCTTTGGTAATACGGCTTTGATCGGAATTCAATCCAAGTTCCCTGAGATGAACGTAGATTCCTTCGGGAGATGGAGTCCAGGCAGACGATTCGAAGAAAGGAAAACTCGTTGCGCCGTTCTCCTGGTTTTTTCTTTGTGGAGACCTAGCATCAGTGAAAACAGGACGATTTACAGACGAGAGGGGGCAACGTTCGGTCTGATGAACGTCCAAGGTCTTGAAACCCCTTTTGGTTTTCGTTTTATTGTCCGGATTTGATTTTTTGTGTCATAAAAACAGGAACGTTTTAATGCGCTTTGATATAGCTAGTTTTCTATTGACAAAAGAGTACAGTTCGTTAAGCCTTCAGAATAATAGCCTGATATTTTTGCGACGTTACCCTCTTTTACCCTGTACCAAACATCACTGGTTACAGTTGCTCTAATGCCGTTGAATTCAAGGTAATATTCCGTTTTTTCCCAAGGAAAAGTGGTATCAAATCCGATTCCCCAGTGGCGAGTAATTTTCCCACAAATGATTACTTTTCTTCCCGGCAAGAACCATTTACAATTATTCTCTGAAAGGAATTTACTATGTTCTTCAGCCATGCCAATCCAAAGTGGCGTCAGAAATGTGGAGTCACCGATTAGGTTCATTTGCAACAAATTTGAATTTTGTTCCGTAAGGTTATTAAATGAGCTTTAAAAAGGAGAAAATATGAAAGCGATATGTAAAAATTTATTTTCGGAAGATCTATGTGTGGTTATTCGAAAAAAACTGGTTCCCGGTTTAATCGTTATTTTACTTTCTATTTCCTCATCAATTGCTTTTGCATTTAGTATTATTGAAGCTGAAGACTATGCTTCCATGAAAGGAATAAAAGCAGGTTCAATAGTAAATGAATATGGTAAAAAAGCCGTTGGTTCAGCTCATAATAAAGATTGGTTGGAATACGACAATTTTGATTTCGGACAAGCGGCTACTAATATGAAAATACGCGTTTCATCCATACGTGATGGTGGGTTGTTAGAATTTCGAATTGATAGTATTGATGGAAGGCTCATTGGCGAATATCATTCTTCGAATACAGGTGGTTGGGACAATTATGTAACGAAAACAGTTCCGCTGCAAAAAGTAAGCGGAATTCATAACCTGTTCATATTGTTTAAATACTCCGGCAGATTAGCTATTTCAAATATTGACTGGTTTCAACTTAATAATGATGGCGATGGCAATGACAACGATAATAATGTCAGCAATGATGAAGTCAAAGATTACTCAGATACGAATTCTGGCTTGCGTCCATCAAAGTTTAATTTATTTGGAAGGAATCACTATTTTCAAATTCCGCCAAACCCCAAGGGAACCGTGTTGTTTTTACATGGATCGGGACGAACATCTAAGGGTTTCTGGCCTTCCACGCCTAGCGCTCCGGAATGTAACGCTTTTCCGGAAGATATTTCACATACCAAACAAATTCTCCTGCAAGGATATGCTATGCTCGCGCCCACCCCAAACGACGAGAGATATTCATGGACTCACGCTAAAGGTGACGACAAACAAATTGCAGCCATTGTAAGCAAGTTTTTAAATGAACACAATCTTGAAAATGATCCTTTGTATGTAATGGGCGCATCTTCAGGTGGTGGGATGGCTATTAATTTACCTGAGCTTTTCCAGAATACAGAACCCAAATTGAAAGTAAGCGGAATTGTTTGTGAAGTCGCTACAAACCAAAGCCCGATGGATGAGGATGGAATCCCTTCGGCTCGTAACTTTCCTCCAGTGGTGTACGTAGTCATGGAACGAGATACTGAAAGTCGAAAAGAAGCTACCGTACATGTTAAAGAACTGAAGAAAAATAATATACCTGCTGCGGTTGTTTTGTCTCCTATCAGGCAGATAACACCTGCTTATTATTCTAACCGCATGGCCACGGTGAACCCGACATTGTCCGAAAAAATTGTTGATGCTTTAAAGAACTCTGGAATTTTGGATCAAAACGGATATTTGAAATCAGATCCACACGCTTCATCTGAATGGATGGCTCAAGTGAAAAAAGTTGTTCCAAATACAAAAGAATTTTCAATGTCTCCATTCAGCAAAAGTCAAATAGCGCAGGCAACGGGAGTTGCTTATGCTCGCCATGAACACGTTTCAGATTACACTACTGCCGCAATTAAATATTTTGAATCAGGTGGTGAAGATGATATGGATGAGCTTGTGGAACAATATAAAGTAGATATTACCGCATCCATGAAACTGAAATAACTCATGGCGAGCGACAAGGTCAGAATTTGTATTATTCGTAAGCGTCAAAACAGCCACATCTTTTTTACATGAAGAGCTTCAGTAATAATAGTGTATCAAAAATTTCAAGGAGATACACTATTTATGATTACTTCAGAAAAACCTGCGCATAATTCTGAATTCTGGAAGAAGCATGTTTTTTCATGGAAACAAATGGGAATTTCTCAGAAGGAATATGCAAGAAGGAACGATCTGAAATCAAA
>JADFZL010000001.1 GCA_015232575.1 Candidatus Rifleibacteriota bacterium | reverse complement strand
TCACAAATCTTCCTGCGGCATCTACTCCAGAAGAGAAAAAAGCTTTACTTCCACAGTATGTTGTCAGAGAAAAACTGTTGTCAGTATAAAACTCAAGTTCTCAAAAAAAAGAGCGCCAGAACAAAAACTGGCGCTCTTTTTTTTTACTATCATATTCTGAAACAAATAAATAGCTGGGGCTCTTTTGACGCTTACATAAATTGTTTGGATCCTGAATTAGCCTGATTCTTTAGACATAATTTGGGATATCACGTCAGACAAAAAGCCTAAATTTATTTCGGGCGCTGGCAATAGGACAAGCGTCCAAACCAGTCGCTGAACCTGTCTTCCTTCGGTCGCAGGTTACCTATATGTTATGTTTTGTTACCTCTGGGTTTTCAAACGTACTAGCGCTAACGAGAAGGGCTCATAGGATATGTTCCATGTTCCATCGAAAGGATTGTCGATGTCAGCGATGACATTCAGCAGGAAAAAAATTGCACCGGCGATTACAGATGTTACAGTCACGCTAAGAAAAGAGATTTTTATTCCCAGAAAGAAAAATCCAGCAATTATGGCAACGGAATAAAAATAGATCAGATACCACAGTGTAATTGGAATCCTTGCGCTACTGATGCCAAGACGCGCATCCCGGAGATTATTGACACGAACCAGAGCGTCGAGAAGTCCAGTGAAAACCACCTGATCTTTTTGAGTTTTGATTTCAACGGCGCGAACTGAATCGGAGATTTTAAGAAAGGCGTTAGTGGCTGCAAGACATGATTCACCTCGTGCGAGAAAAGACTTTTCATCAGCAATTGTCGTTTCGAGGTATTCCCGAATAAGAAATTTCATTTGATGAACTGCCACGGAGTCTGAAACGAAGGAAGCCGTATGATACAAATCTTCAATTGCGTTCCCTTCAAGGTAAATACCAGTCTGAACTTTATTAAACTGATCCCATACAACGAAAATAATGAAGGCTAAAATGATACCGTAAAGTGCTCCCAGCACTTCCAGGTAAGAAGCCACCCCATGGATTTCCTCTTTCAGTAAATCGACCGGATAAATTTCGCCAAACCAGACTTTGAGAATTGCTGTCACGATCATTGCGGTCATAATACGTAAATACATGTCCATTCTCCTTTGGCTATTTGAGCTTCTTCCTCAAATTTTCACTTCCTGCTTTCTTTGCGAAAAAATAGCGTAGATTTGAATATGTCTGTCGAAAGAAATAGAAACTCCAATGTGCGTTTATATAACGTCAAAGATTTCAGCAATACCTTTTTTAATTGTTCTCATGGAATTTTACCATGAATTCAGCATATACCAAAGTTATTATTTGTTCACAAATCTCTTTTTGTAATCTTTCATTGTTAAGCCAATAATTTTTACAAAGACTTTCCTGAAGGCGCTGCAATCTTCGTAGCCAACTTTTTGTGAAATTTCATCGAAAGAGAAATCGGCTGTTTCCATCAGATCGCATGCCTTTTGCACTCGTAATTTCTGCAGGTATTGAATCGGCGTCAAACCGGTTGACCTGGTGAATCGTCTTAAAAATGTTCGTACAGAAAGGCAACATAAATCTGAAAGCATTGTTACGGAAATTGGAGTACTGAAATTCGATTGCATAAAATGCTGAGCCTTAAGAATATCTTTGCTTCCGTGATCAAGTTTCGGTGAAAAAATCTGGTAATAGCGCTGTTCACGTGGACCTGAGTCTATCAGTAATAATTTTCCCAACTGTCGCATTACACTGGAACTGCTGAACTGGGCAATAAGTTCCATACCAAGATTAACCCATGCCATTAATCCACCTGTTGTAATGAGATCTCCGTCATTAATCAGCAGTTTTTCACAATCTGTAATTACCTCGGGAAATTTTTGAGAAAACTGTGAAGCCAGTCCCCAGTGAGTCGTTGCCGGTCTTTTCTGTAATAATCCTGTAGATGCCAGAATAAATGCACCGGCACAGACAGAGCAGATTACAGCTCCAGAGGAATGATGCAGCAAAAGCCAGTCTTTGAGTTGCTGGTCAGGATTTGAGCAAAATGATGAACCAATGCTTGGCGGCAAAATAATAGCTTTGTATGGAGATTTTCCGGTTGTACAATTATATTTCTCTGGTATTCTGATGATATCATCAACTCTCAGCACATCTAATGAAAACCTTTGTTTGATTTTTTGCTCTTTGCATAAGTTGTTTGCCAGTGAAAACATTTCCTGAAAGCCATATACAGCAGATTGCAAGGCTCCGGGATAATTTACTGCAGCAATTTTTATTATCTGATTCTGGTCTGTCATCTGTCGTTTTTGGACTTTAATATGTCCGATTTGACTCTAGTATAGCATTCTGGAATTTGCAATAATAGTATCAGTTGCATATATTTATGCAATGAATTCGTAGGAAAAAATTCGAAGGGATAATTATGAGAAATACGCGATTGAATGTTTGTTTTATCTTTGGAGCATTAGTATTTATGACAATTGCCGGCTGTGTGGAAAGTTTCGGGGAGAAAACTGGGGAAAAGCAGTACAGTGGTTATGAGCAAGTATCAGGAAAAAACAGTATTCAGCTGATTCGAAATGCAACCATGAAAATTGTCTATGCAGGAAGAACGTTTCTGACTGATCCGATGTTTTCAGCAAAGTCTTCGTTTCAGCCATTTGCGGGTATAGCAAGCAATCCGACGGAAGATTTGCCATTTGTCGTGGAAGAGATATTAACTGATGTTGAATGTGTAATTGTGTCACATCTGCATCCCGACCATTTCGATAAACCGGCAATTCAGGCTATTTCAAAGAATATACCTGTTTTTTGTCAATCAGGAGACGAAAGTCAGATTGAGAAGGAAGGATTTCAGAAGGTTTTTCCGATAAAGAATTCTCAAACATGGTCTGGCATTACAATAACTCGTATAGGCGGGAAACATGGCAAGGGCAAAATTCTTGAATACATGGGGAAAGTATCTGGCTTCATATTTCAGGCAAAAGGGGAGCCAACCGTATATTGGGTTGGTGACAGCATCTGGTGTGAGGAAGTGGAGGAAGCTGTTAAAAAATTCAGTCCGGACATTATTATTACACACTCAGGTGGTGCAACAATTCCCGGACATGAAGCAATAATCATGGATGGAGAGCAGACTTTGAAAACTGTAAGATCATCTTCGAAGGCTGGTGTAATAGCGATTCACATGGAATCGCTTGATCACTGCACGGTCAGTCGAAGCACGCTTCGGCAAATGTCAGATAATGCAGGAATTTCGCCTTCCGGGTTAAGAATCCCGGGAAATGGTTCCATCATTTCATTTTGACATCTGAATAACATTAAGCGAAAAGTTGTCTTCCCGGGTTCAACTGAAAGCATAAATGAATTATTGTTCTTCTATCTTAATTTGAGAATAAAACCAGGCAAGCTGATTAAGCATCTTATATTGTCTTTAGAAGTTTTGAAGAAGACAAGTTTTTGAGTTATTTCTGTTGGTATGTGAAAATTCTGGAGCATCATACTTTTTTTCGAAACACCTTTTCTGAAAAAGATTTTCTCTGTTTAATGGACAATACTGATATGAAATACAGAGAAACTTATTTGGAAAAGAGTGTTTTTTTTTTGGGAAATTGGTGAAAAAAATTGAAAGATATTGTATTGTTTATTTGAATACTCCAATATAACAAATTGCTCAATTAGGAGGCAGGTGTTTTATGAATTCTGAGTCTTGTACAACTGAAAAAGCTCTTTCGGATTTGTATGACTTCTTTTCTCAAATTCATTTTGAAAGTTGTCGGAATTGTGTCGATTGCTGTTTTCAGCCATGGTTTTTGATAGAAGAAAAGGCTAATATGGAGGCAGTATTTCGAAATGACATAATAGAGGTTGATTCTGTTTCCATGTGCAACTCCCCCAAGTGCCGATTCAGCAGCGATGGTTGTTGTGCCATATACAAGAATAGACCTCTTGACTGTCGTCTTTTTCCGCTGGATATAATTGAGTATGAAGGATCATATTGGTGGGCTGTATTCAAAACCTGTACAAAATATTCAGAATTGAAGCAATACTTGATTCCAGGGATAGACTATATTGAAAGTTTAATTACGAAGGGAATGTTTGCTCAATACGAACGCCAGATTGAGGTGACGAAAAGAACTTATGCGCCCTATCGTGATGGCCATTATGAAATTATCCGCGAGTTTCGCCGCCCTTGATTGAAGCATTTTCTTCGCGGCGATTTGCACTGCGCAGACGCAGGGAAAAGCCTCGAAGAATTTCAAGTGCCAGTGGCGGATGAAGGTCAATTATTTCTCTGAGAGGATCGCGACGGATACAGAAAAGGCGGCAGTTCTCCGCTGCTACAACGGTCGCACTATGAGGGTCACCGTCAAAGAGGTTCATTTCGCCGAAATAACCTCCGGTGGTCAGTGTTGCCAGATGTTTTTCGGTTTTTCCGCCAAAATTTCGAATAACATTAACTGAGCCGCTCACTATAATGTGAAGGGTCGCTGAAGCCTCTCCCTCGTTCAGTATGATTTCATTCCGCCTGGATTCTGTTTCTTCGCAGGCGCTTGCCAGCAGTCTCAGTGCTTCAGCAGACAGATTTTCAAAAATAGAAACTTTTTTCAGAGCCAGAGCTTTTTCTATCAGGGATTCCATTCTGTTATTCTCTCCTTCAATGGCAATTCAGGAGGCGGCAAAAGCGGCTTTTGCGATTGCAGCTTCCCAGGAGTTTTCTGAACTCAGAAGTTCAGAGATTTGGATTTTTAAATCGCACTTAGTTTCCGGGAATGCTTCAAGAATCATCGCAGATAATTTTCCGGATGAGTAATCTGACAGAAGAATTTCGAAAAGTCGTGCCGTGGTTTTTGCATCTTCGTTTCTGATGTTCTGCAGAGCTTCAAGAGCGTTTGCACGCATCCTTGGTTCTCTTGATGCTATTCCCCGGCCGACTATTGCGGCAGCACCGCTACGTTCGGACTCCCGGAGAATTCGAAGTGCTGTATCAATGCAAAGGCGTGTTCTGTCACGCCATAGAGTATCTACAAGAGGAGTCACACGCAGTTTTTCGGGGTTTTCTTCAAGATGTGCCCGGCACATTTCGATTCTCGCTGCTTGAAAAAGTGCCTCATTTGCCAGCGAAAACAGCAAATTCTGTTTTCCGGCACCGGCTTCAAGAAGCAACCAGGAGCACCATTGGCGCGTGCCACTTGTGTTTTCACGTCTTCCTCTTGTTTCAGCGAGTGTTATCATTGTTCTGGCCACGCGAATGGCTTCATTTCGAACTGTTTCGGAAATGTCGCCAAGAAAAGCCGGCAGATAATTTCTCAGCGAAGTGGCGTCTTTTCGATGGGCCAGAATTTTCAGGAACAGGAGGCGGACTTCCGGTATTGAATGGCGGGTTCCTGCTTCCACAAGTGCAGGTCCGAGATGCTGTCTGTCTATGCGTGAGATTTCTTTGATCGAAGTGAGAAGTGCTCTTGCTGCTGCTCTGGCCAGGAAATCTTCTCGTGAAAGCAGAGAGAGAATAGTGGTATGGAATTGTACCGGAAAGCAGTTGATGGCCGCCATGGCAGTAAATACAGCACCTGCCGAACCTGATTTCGCAACATCTGATCCAGATAATGCTTCGCATAGCCATTTTTCTGATTCTTCCCGAAGTGAAGATACTGTCAGACCTGCCATTGCAGCATAAGCTACAATGCCGACATTTTCTGAACGCATAAGGTTTCGGATAAGCAAGTGGTATTCATTGACTGCATTTCGGCGGATAAGATAACGGATTGATTCTTCACATAGAGTGCCTTTGGTATCCGAAAGAAACTGGCTTACATTACATACTGGTCCACATGGTTCGGGTGGAATTTCTGACAGGAGTCTTAGTATTTCTGCCTGTAGCAATTCTTTGTCGAAGCATAGGGCTTTTTCCAGGGCAGGCATTGAGGTTGGGCCACGAAGGTCGACAAGAAGGCGTGCAGAGAGAGCTGCAATGCGTACATCATCATTTTCGAGATTTTTTTCCAGTGCTGAGATAATTTGCGGATCTGTTGTCTGGAGCCCCTCAGCAGCCCGGGCAAAGAGGTCAAGACGTGCAGTTTCAAGAAGTTCCAGAAGTGTAGCAGCGTAAAGACGGTTTTGCCGAATTGTCAGGAAAAGATATATTCCTGCAAAAACAACGAAAATCATTATCAAACTTCTTAATGCAAAAAAATGCATGAGCAGTGACAGCAGCAGGCCAGTTGCAATAGGACCCAGAGGTTCGACAAAACCGCTGTAAAAAGCTCTGATTTTACTTTTATCTTCTGGAGGAAGAGCATTAAAGAGCAGATTACTGGCGCTTGGTTCGATGTATTCCGAACCTGCTGACAGGTTGAATCTGATAAATATTGCAATTATGAATGCAAATGGCGGGAAAAGTATGAGCAGCAGAAGTGAAAGAAAAGTTGCACCCGGAAGAATAAAATTGATTGCCTGAACTCCGCCAACCCGAAGAATGAAGGGAATTGCGACAAGTTCAAGTGCCAGGCCTGCAACACCGATCCATGCTTCAAGGTTGGCGAGAAAAGCACTGAGTGCCTCGGCATCCGCAAATCGTGGATTTTCGGCAAAAATGGTTTGTGAGATGACGCTTGATCCTGCTAGTGCCAGATCACCGAAGAGATATGCTAATAGCGTTGTCTGAATAAATGGAGATTTTCCAACCAGATCGAAGTTTCCCTTCAGACTACCCCAGAAACCTTCATCTGATTCAGGCGCCCGGTTGAAGGTTTTATTTACTCTGTTTGCTTCCACCATCAGGGAGACTGCTATCAGCATTATGCTCCATCCAACTATTACAAAGGGTATGCCAAGGATTTCAAGAGCGTATGTAAGACTGAAACCACCGACAATTGTTCCAATGATAATTCCGCTGAAAATAAAGGGCAAAACACGCTTGGATTGAAGGGTGTCAAAAAAATGTATAAGGTAATTTGAAAAATGGGCAAAGTAAAGCATTCCGGCAATGGCATTCCAGGTTAGAAGAAAAAGATAAATCCATGAGGAAGGAGCGGCAAGGCGCATAATTCCTGCTATTATAAGAAGTCCGCCACCGATGATAACAGCAAAGAAATGGAATATTCTGGAAACTTCAATGCGGGTGAGCAAAAAGCTATAGAAAGGAAAGACCGCAACTATTGCGAGTGCGGTCACTGTCATTGCACCCGGAAGTTTATCCGGTCCGACTTCCTTGAGAAACAGCGATTGACTGATTGAACTTCCAATAGTGAAGCAAATTCCAAGAAGCAAATTGATCATTAAACACCAGAAGACGGCAGGCCATTCCTCTGCACGCACAGGAATCATACGTGAGAAAAACGAGGTTTGGTCTTCGGAGTTTTTATCAGAAGGAAATTGATTCAATCAGCTACTCTTCAACTGCATAATTATTTAGAGAACTCCCGTCGCGCTCCTGTTTAATCTTTTATCAGGAGGCGTGATGATTGTATTTCAGAGACAATATATCATCACAGTTCAATGTTGTGCAACATCCAAAATTGAGAGTATGCTATCCTGTGAGGATTTTGCTTAAAATCATTATCGGGAGCGCTACTTTGTGATGCAAATACGATAAATATTGACAATTTCTGATACTCTTAATTATACTGGATGTAAATTGCTTTTGTTGCTGAAAATATGAACAGCGATTATTCCTGTGTCAGCTGGTATTTTCTTTATTCTGCTGTTCCATGCTTGAATCTTGATTCTGAAAATGTGAACCTGGATTTCAACATTGCTTGAGTTAATGTGCTGCATGCAATTATTACAGTGTTTTTGACAGAATTGAAACATTCTGGAAGTTTTCCCTGGAAAAGGAGAAAATATGAAACAGGTACAACCAGTTTCCCCGAAAAATCCGGATTATCCGGGTTTTCGTCCGCGTCGAAGGTTTCTTGAGAGTATTTCGTTGTTTATGCGTGTTGAGATAACTCTTCCAATCTGTCTGCTGCTGACGCTTTCTTGTGCATCTCTTAATGCCCAAGCTTCTTCATCTCTGGCTCATTCTTCTGGAATTATGGTTGCTCAGGCTGATCAACCTCCATGTCTTGGTAAAATCGCAGTGCCTCAGCCACCTCCTCAAACTGAAGAGGCTCCATGCTCTGGAATAGCCATGCCTCCTTCTGAACCTCAGTCTCAGCCGGCTCCTTGTGCTGGTGAACCCATGCCACCTTCCGAGCCTAAACCTGAACCGGTTCCATGTACCGGCGAAATGGTTGCTCCTCCGGAAAGTAATCCCCCATGCAAAGGATCATCTCCAGCCCAGTGGCCTGAACCTAAGGTTGAGCAGCCGGCAGCGGTTCGTGATCTTTCTCTTGTTGACGCAGTTGCGAAACCAGGCGAATACATCGGAATGCGGGTAAGGCTTCAGGGATTTTTCGGAACCTGGACAAATGCCGGAAATAGCGGCGTTTACATTTGTGATGATATTTCACAATGCAATGCGACTCAACCGGTTGGAATGCCCCTTGAATCAAATACCACAATTTTTAAAAATGGCGATCACTGCATTGTTGAGGGAACCATTGTACAAGTCGAAAAATCAGGTTCACAGAAATCATCTTTTGCATTTAAGGTCGAGAAATTCGTCAATAAATAGCCTTTATTCAAGGCTTCCGGGGAACAACTAAATGAAACTGGCTCTTCATTTGACACATGACTGCAACCTGCGATGCGTCTATTGCTATGTTGGCAGTAAGGATTCACGTCGCATGGATCGCGAAACAGCTGAGCAGGCTGTTCGATTTGGGCATGAGAACAGCAGCGGTCATCTTGATATCTCATTCTTTGGCGGAGAGCCATTTCTTGAACAGGATCTGATGTTCCATGTAATTGAATATGCCCATTCATGGCGTTCGAAAGAAGGCATTACCATGCCGCTCAGATTTTTTGCAACAACGAATGGCCTCCTTCTTAACGAAGACACGATAAGGCGCTCTGTCGATGCTGGAATCGTGCTTTCATTGAGTCTTGACGGACACGGGGCATGCCATGATGCAACCCGGCCGCTTCCAGATGGAACTGGTTCCTTTGCGCGGATTGCTGAAAATTTTCCAGCTTTGCTGCAGATCTGTCCGAATATTCAGGTATTGGCGACATTCTCTTCACGGAACATTAAATTCCTTTCAGAGGGCATTGAGAAACTCTATTATTGCGGTTTCAGGCATTTCAGCGTCGGATTGAACTACGAAGAGACATGGAGTGATGATGCCGTTGCGACAATGAGAAATGAGTACAAAGCGCTGGGGAATTTCTATGAGGAACGTTATAAATCTGGAAATCCAGCATCTATAACCATTTTCGATTCCAGAATTGCTTCACATGTAAATAAATCATGTGAACGCTGTGCCTGTTGTGACAAGCACGACGGAGAAATTGCCGTTGCACCCTCGGGAAATATATACCCATGTCTGCGGCTGGTCAAAACAGATGAAGATCATTCAGTCCTTCTGGGAAACGTAAAAACAGGAATGGATCGAAAACTCAGAGCCAAAATCATGGTGGAATCAGCGCGGGAATGGCATGAATGTAAAGAATGTGGTTATCGTGGACGCTGCTTTCACTATTGCGGAGCAGTGAATTATAAGGTAAACGGTCGCTGGAATCAGCCGCCGCACATTCTTTGTCTTGAGGAACAATGTTCAATTTCAGTCGCAGATGAAATTGCCGAGCGCCTCTATAAAGAAAAAAATCCTTTGTTTATGAGAAGATTCTTCCCAGGCGAATGGCTATTGAGGTAATTGCAATATTGTATAAAATTTACGCAGTTATTCTGTGAGAATTGTTTGTCTATGCAGATTGAGAAAATCTTCACAACATTGATTAATTCTCATTTTGCAAGTTCCTCTATTAATTGGCATTTCTTTAAAAATTTCCGTTAAAAAAGTGCCATATGCGATTCCTGTCGATTTTTCTGAAACAAGCATTACGACAGATACGGATCAGGAGGTCTGAACGGTACGTATCATTGTTAAAAAGCGGAGAGCACAAAGGTGCTCGACCGCGGGGAGTGAGGCGGTCGAACTTGTTCGACCGACGAGAGGGGACGCGTGCCCCCTCTCTAAATAGATATTGTGAAATGTCGTTTTCTCGGGTATAATCTTCGGCAAGCCGCTGATTTGCTTCTGATAACGGCAAAAATATTACAATCAGGAGATTGGAATGAGTAACGCAAAAAAGGTTATGGAACTGGCCGAAAAGTATCGTGACTACACTGCAAAGAACCTTGGCAGGATGGTTAAGATTCCATCTGAAAGCATGAAGGAAAAAGATGTTCAGGCAGAAGTTGCCCGGCAGATGAAGGAAGCCGGTTTTGACGAAGTAAGAGTCGATGGTCTCGGAAACGTGATCGGAAGAGTTGGCAAGGGCAAAACAGTTGTGGCTATTGATGGTCATGTTGATACTGTTGGAGTCGGAAATCGTGCCAATTGGGAATTCGATCCTTTTCTGGGCGAAGTAAAAGACGGTCATGTGCTGGGTCGTGGAACTGTGGATCAGGAAGGCGGAATTGCTTCTGCTATTACCGCTGGTCGCATCCTGAAAGAACTGGGTTTTGATCGCGATGTTACATTTTATGTCGTCAGTTCTGTCATGGAAGAAGATTGTGACGGTCTCTGCTGGAAATACCTCGTCGAAGAGGAAAAACTGAAACCTGATTTTGTTATAAGCACCGAACCTACGAACCTGAATATATATCGTGGCCATCGTGGGCGCATGGAAATCGGTGTTGATTTCCGCGGAATTTCTTGCCACGGCTCAGCTCCGGAACGCGGAAAAAATGCGGTATATATGGCTGCCCGTTTTGCGCTTGAAGTTGAAAAGCTTAACGAACGCCTGAAAACAGATGAGTTTCTCGGAAAAGGCACTGTGACAATTTCCGAATTCAAGTCTGGAAGCCCGTCTCTTTGTGCAGTTGCTGATTCTGTGCATATTCACCTTGATCGCAGATTGACATGGGGAGAAACAAAAGATTCGGCAGTAAAGGAAGTTGAGGATGTTCTGAAGGCTCTCAAGTTCAAACTGGGCGATGAAGCAAAAGTCGAAGTACTGCATTATGAAGAAACAGCTTACACCGGATTGAAATATGGCATGGAAAAATACTTCCCGACCTGGAAAATTCCAGAAACAGAACATGTTGTACAAACTGGAGTTAAAGCTTTCAAAGAACTCTTTAATAAAGATCCAAAAGTTGATAAATGGACGTTTTCTACAAACGGAGTTACTATTAACGGATATTACAAGATTCCGATGATCGGATTCGGGCCAGGAAATGAAGTTAATGCGCACGCTCCCAATGAAAAGACGCCCGTTGATGACCTGGTGAAAGCTGCTGCATTCTACGCTCAGTTTGCTTTTATTATCTGAAAAAAGAATAAGGGGTCAGCAATTACAAATTAAATTCAAAATATATCAACTCATTATTTCTGGGGAATTTGTAGACGCGGCATCTTGCCGCGTTTTTTGCAAGCGGCTGGAAGCCGCTTGCGTAGATACATCAAATCATAATATATAAAGATTTCACAAAGAATGATTTTCTCCAATGTTTTTGAGAACATGGCATTATTACTGAGCATTTCAAAGAAAAGTGATCGGTAGTTGCCGATAAGGGGCAGACCATACAAAATACTGGTCTGCCCCTGAGATTTATACATGATCTTCTTCAATTTTTCTCGTTGTACAAGTCTCAGAGAAGTGGGTCTGGTGGCGGCGGAATAAGCCAGTCGAAGAATGGCATAGCTACGCAGAAAAAGAAGAAGAAAAAGAAAACAACTGATGAAACAGCCCACCAGAGAGGTATCGGGTCATCTGCACCATAGTAAACTGGATGAGACATTATTTTCCAGAACAAACTCAGTTCTATTTTTTGTGATTTATTATCTGTTACTGCTTCCTTCTCGGAAAGCGCAGAGCTTTCAAGCTTTGCATAAAGTGTTTTTCCTTCTTCAAGCGGGCAGCTTTCAAGAGCAAATTTAGCAGCATCTCTTTCCCAGACTTTTGTTGATTTTGCCATGAGTTTTATCACACGCATTGAGTCTTCCGGTTTGGTCTTCCAGAGGGACTGAGCAGCAGTGGATCTAATTCTGGCATCAGAGTGATCAAGGTAAGCCACTATTCTTGATATTTCCTCACTTCCACCTGCGATACTGAGGGCTTCGAGAGAATTAGATATGACTCTCTCATCACTGTTATCAAGAAACTGGTCAATAATTTTTCCAATACCCGGCCCATGATGTTTTCCAAGAGATTTGATTGCTTTTGAAATAACGAAGGGGTCATTTTCTGAATCCAGGAAAGATTTTATTGTTCCAGACCAGGAAAGGTCTCTTGAGTGATTTTCGATTTCAGAAAAAATTTCAATTTTATCTTGTCTGGATTTTTCTGAAATCCAGCTTACAAATTCCTGATGTCCGGGTTTGAGTAGTTTTTCTTTCCATTCAGGATGCTTTTCAGGCTGTGATACGAAAGTTTTCTGAGGTTTTGAAATAGTCTTCGGGGCGGAAATGTTTATTGAACCAGATGCTTCGGTTGCGGGGATAATTTGATTTATGGTTTTATCTGGTTCTTCTGGTGATGGATGAGTTTTTTCGGTCTTCGCTGATAGATGTGAGGAATTAGGTGCTTTTCCCTTTGTTGAAGGTTGTGTGACTGCTGGGGTTGAAGCTATTGGAGAAGGAGTTGGAATATGCTTTTCAGATCCTTTTGCATGCGCAGTTGATTTGTTTGAACCCTTTACAGCAGGCAAAGCGCGTGGAGGTTGAGAAGTTTGAGCATTTGGTGATTCGGTCAAAGGGCTTGCGGTGGCTGAAGCGGCTGGGAGGTGGAAGGATGGTGTAATTTTCTGCGGAGTTGAAGGTATATTTGAAGAGGCCGGTGATAGAGTTGGTGTTGGTGATAACGGTGATGTATGCGCAGCAGGATTTATAACTGATGAGGGTGAAACTTTAAGAATTGGAATCTTTTTTGAAACAAGTTGATTCTCAGGGGCTTTTGGTGTTTCGGGAGGAGAAAGTTTTATCGTCTGGTTTGAAGGTTGGTTTTGGTGTGGTTTTTGTGGAGGAGATGATTTTGAAGATGCTGGTGGCTGTATCTGAATCTGCCGGGTAAGTATGACTGGTGGAGCTTTTGGAATAGATTTTTCATCAGGAGAAATTCCGACAAGTTGCAGCCTTTCAATGCTTCGTTTTGCTATCTTTCTAACAGTAGGTGACGGATCTACTGTTGCCCGTGCAAGGAGATTTGCTGCTTCGATCATCTCAATCTTGCCAAGCATATAACAGGCTTCCTGACGCAAATTCTCATCTGCGTCAGAAAGCTTTTCTTTCAGTTCTTCCAGTTCCTGGTCAAACAAATTAAATTATGCCCGCCAGAGGCCATGTAAATTGCAGTATTCGCGGACAACTATATTTCCAGAAGAGACGTTGAAGGTGGCTTCAGGTTTTTCGCCGGGTTTCAGGAAATGTGTTAGAACCTTATTTCCGTCGATTACTTCGATCCATTCAATAAAGTGCTTTTCTTCCATTGGATGGGTAACTGATCCAACTTTAACAGTTACCAGACCTTCTTTTCTTTCAAAAACCGGAACATGCTTTTCTTTTGCTGCATCAACAGTATTCTCAACAAGATGGCGCATTGGCTTGGAACAACACACCAGTGCGGGTGCTCCAGCGTGAACAACCTTAATGATATTGCCACATACATCACATTTGTGAATTTCGTGAATTTCCATGGTTCAAAATCCTTTCAAATATTTATTTAGTGTAAAATATAATATACCAAATTAGAAGTCTGGAAGTATAGAAAAATTCAATTATTTTCTGTCACATATTAAGTGGGCTTTACAATATTGTCTTGTTTCAAATATTTCTTTTGTTGATGAGGATTTCAAAGAGATAAGTGCGTTTGTTTTGAAAGTCAGCATTGAGTAAAGGGAAAAAATTCTGTATAATAAAGTCAGGTGGAGATTGAAGTAAATTTTTGGTTGGAGAATGCAAATGAATAAAAATACTTTTGTGCTGGCAATTTTTCTGATTGCTTCATGTGCCTATTGTGGAGAAATTCAGACTATTCGCCTTCTTGATAATAGCGAGATAAAAGGCGAAATTCTTGAAATGAAGAATGGGTCTTACCTTATAAAGACTCAGTCGTTAGGCGAAATGAAAATTCCAGCATCAAATGTGTCGGCTATTCTTTCTGATTCTGCTGTTAAGAGTCAGTCAGCCCAAACTGGTAATTCAGCAATAAAAATAATTGATCGAGCTCCGAATGCCGGGGAAACAAACTCTCAGCCTAAGGTTGCAGATGATCAAAAACTGAAAAATATGCAGAAACATGCTAGCGATCAGGTTCAGTCAATGATGATGAATGGTGATTTTATACAGAATGTTGTAAAACTTGGTGAATCAGAGGAAATGCAGCAGGTGCTGAGTGATCCTGAATTGATGCAGGCTATTCAGAGTTGTGATTATGAAAATCTTATGAACAATCCGAAAATGCAGCAGCTTATGGGAAGTGAGCAGGTTGGGAATATTCTTGGTACAACCCGTGATGGTGCTGAATGAAGCATCCACTAGGTGCTTTTCTGCTTTTTACGCTTTTGTGCCACTTCCAGTCTGGGTGTTGTTGTGCATCCGGACAGAAAATCCGCAACATTCTTCCTGCAAATCATAAAAGTTCAGCAAGCGCATCTTATGCAAAACATTCATTTCTTGAACTTCCATTCCAGGAAAATCTTGGGGAAGTTTATGATTTGCGTGACCTGTTGCTTAGAATGTCCAAAGAATGGAATATTTCGCTGATTCTTGGCAGAGAGGTCCGCGGAGGTTTTGATATTTCTCCAGAAGAAAGAAAGCAGCTCAAAAATAATAAGATGAGAGTCAGAGAATTCCTTGATCTGCTTTATTCCACAAAAAAGCTTTCCTGGACAGTCTGGAAAAATGTGCTTTTTGTCGGTAGTCCAATTGGAATAAAGTCATGCATTGATTCTCTGAAAAAGCCAGTTGAAGTCTTTCAGAACACCAGAAAAAATCTTGATGCGGAATATTATCATACAAGTCTTCAGTCTCTGGTAAAGCAATTGAGTGATTGTTCTGATGTGAAGATATCAGTAGCTGACGATGTTCATGAGTATATCACAATGCGAATTTCATCCATACCCTGGGATCAGGTGCTGATTGGCCTTGTATCGCTCAACGGTCTGCAGATGATTGTTTCCGACTTTTCGGTTCTCATAACCCCATGATTTGACGTTTGCTCAATTTGTATTATTACTGAGGCAGCGAATTCTGAAAATGCTGACTTGCTGCTCTGAAAAAGCTCATTGGGCAAACGGGCATTAAAGGCAATAAGCGCTGATTTTTATCAACCATAAGGATATTCTAAAAAAGCACAGGCCTGGTTACTTGAGGAATTATAGATAAGAAAACTGAACGATGATCTTGAATTTCCGCTCATTGGTTTCAACGGGGGTTCGGCTACATATATATCTACCCCTGATAATAGTGGTGATTCCTTGTGAGTATCAAAATCTTCGGGAACGAACTTGGGATTTTGAAATGCAAAATTTTCAACTTCCTTTGCACGGCTGAAATGAAAAGTCAGTAAAGAAAAATTTGTGATTTCCTTAGTAACAGGGTCATACAGCTCTTCTTTTTTCAGCTTTAGAGCTGTTTTCATCTTTGCAAACTCTGCCGGGCTAATTTTGAAATGATAATATGCTGATCTTGTACCAGGAGGGCTGACTTTGCATGCTATTTCATCTACCTTAATTCCATGGGGTTTTATTGCGTCAAGAAAATAGTTTTTCAGTCCATTCGCTGTGCTTGAATCAAATAAAGTACAACCTGAAATAAAAATAAAAGATAATCCCATAATAATAAGACGCTTCATAAATGACTTTCACTCCTGATACACTTGATATTATTTCCACGTAATCACAGAAAATCATAACAGATGGATGTGAAATTATCAAGAAATGAAATGCTGACCAGCAATTACATATAGCCTCAAGACCTTGATAAATAAATGATTTATAAAAAATATCAGCTTCGCCTCCAGGTTTTGGGTGTAATTGTTTTGTTATTTATGATTTTCATACTAAGATAAAAAGTATGATATGCCGATGTACCGACAGAAGAGAATATTTTTCTTTATAGTGTTTTTTACTATATCTGCTGAAGAAAGTTTTTGATTCGTTAATATGCGGAATATTCTATTTTACGTTCTGATTTTTATTTCATCAATTCTGCTTTTCGGGTTTACTCAGTCCAATGACCCGGGATTGCGGAATTATTCCCGTACTACCCTGAATACCAAGTTGAATCGTCTGCAGGTAGCAGGTGAGGATTTTTATAAGAGAAGGCTTTATGAAGAGGCAATAGGAGTCTTCGAAGCCATGCTGATTCTCGACAGGGGAAATCTTGATGCATATTACTGGATAAAAAAGTCTCAGGAACGCATCGATAGAGAGAAAAGCGAGAAGAATAAAGCCGAACTTTACCAGAAAAAAGGAAGTCTGGTAATCAAGGAATCGAAATTTGACAACTGGATTTGGGGTCCTACAGCCGGACATTTCGAAGTACGAGTTTCCAAGCCGAAACCTCGAATTATTCCTCCGAAAAAAGATAGAGCCAGAGTTTCAGACTCCGACGTCGAAAAACTCCTTGCAGAAGCAAAAAAATCTCCTTCTGCATCAAACAGCTTTGAACTTGCCATGGCATATAAATCTAGAAGCGAGTATTCTGAAGCTATTGAATGGTATCTGAAAGCTGCCGAATTAGATCGAAAAATCCTTGAACTTGACGACGAGGGTCTTACCGGAGAGTTATCGGAAAAATATCAGGCAGCAAAGGAAAATGGGCAGATTTCCCCACCCGAAAGACTTCGGGCGGCTTCGGTGAACTTTATTCAGGGTGATTTTCCTGAAAGTGTAATAGATTATATTAAGTCAGCAAGTAAAGATCCAACTCTGAAGTTGGCGTCTAAAAGCGGGCTCGAGAAGATAATTGGCACCGGAAGAACAGAATTTCTTCAGACAAAGCCTGAGATTCTTTCTTTCCGTCAGGCTTATCTCTGGGAAAACGGTGAAGACAGTGTCTATCTGAAAATACGCTTCAGGCCGACTTCCCCGCTTTTTCTGGTCCCGTTTGAATTGCCTATTGATTATGAAAATCTCAAGACTGTTGAGATCAGGTCAGAAAATGTATTGTACATTATTCCAGATAAAACAAGTGATAATCCGCTGCGGCTGTGGGTTGCATGTAAAGACATCGGAGATTCTATTCCAGTCGTTGAAATGAAAGCCGTATTGCGGCTTAAACCTTCAAAGCTTATACAATTCGATTTTTCAAACTATTATTGCATTCCAGAGACAGGTGACAACTGGAGCGTAGTCCTGGGAGATAATTCTACCTTTTGTCCGGGATTCATGAAAGGCACGATTGAGAGCACAAAAGAAGGTCTGATGGTGAAAGCCTTTGATTTATACCAATCGAAGGGAAGAGGGCCAACACTAGATCTCAGAGACTTCCGAAGAAATCTGGGAAAATCAGTAAATGTCTGGAAAATAATCGACGAAGTGCTTCCCTGAAAATCAAAAAAGCCCGGTATCTTCTCAAGGGTGCAACCCCCAAAAATAAGGTAGTAGTCTGAATGTTGTCTTGAAGCCTCTTCCGAAGCTGCCATTTCGACCGTAAGGGAGAAACTTCGTTCTTCTAATCAAGGAAGAACTTCATATAATCCTTCGGATATCTCTTCATTCGGCCGAGTTGACAGAAAATTATTACTTTTCGTATTATCTTTTTTTTGATTGCACCCTTTGTATTGAACTCTTTGGAGACGCGGAATCTTGTCGCGTTTGTCTAAAGCGCCTGGAAGCAGCTTCGACTTTTTCATTCTACCGGAGATGTAAAGCCCGTTTATATTTTTGTTTAATATAAACGGGCTTTATATTTTAAAGAATAAGGATTATGCAGATATATTAAGTCTTGCCGACATCATTGAAACAGAATATGATTCTGATTTAAATGATATTGCATAAGGGTTTACAGGACCCTGACCCTGATTTGCATTAGCTCTCTTGATCATTTCATTTTTTACGGCATCTGATTCGGGGTTTTGACCTTCTGAATTCTCAGGAGCTTCGATTTCCTTTTTATTTGAGGTTTCCCGGGGTATGATGGAAGAAATAAAGTTCTTCACCATATTTTCCCTGAATTTTCTTGCATATTCAGAAAAGTTCTTGAGGAAATCCTGGTAGTCAGACTGGCTTACCATCTGTCCATTCTGCATTTGTAATGCATTGTTCTGTTCATTTTCAGTGCTTTCTGGAAGCGCAGCTTGAGCTTCACCTTCAGGAGCTTCCAGTTGGCCTGCAGCATCTTGCTTGATTGCGGAAACAGCATCAAAAAACTTCTTCGCCTGATCCTGCATGGTTTGTTTTATCTCATCGAATGATCCGCCAGCATCCCCGTAAGTCTTTTTCAGCTCTTCAAAAAATTTATCTGACTCTTTGAAAAAATTCTCAAGTGATTCCGGAGACATTTCAGAAAGATTTTCAACGGCATCAAAAAAAGAATTTGTTGTTTCAGGAGAAATCTTCAGAGATTCTTTTGTGCCGTTCATAAACGATCCGACGGGATCAATGGAAAGCGAAAAATTGCTTTGAAACTTTTCAGATACTGATGCAGCCAGGTTTACAAACCGCTCTTTTCCATTCTGTCCCATTTCCATGCTAACCTCTTGAGACAGCTCGTAGAAAAGATCAAACTTATACGAAATCTGCATTTTTTCAGGCTTTACAGCAGAGGTTTCTTCTGTTACCGGTGAGGTTTCCTGAGTTTTCTGGAAAACATCTGTTTTTGGTGTAAGATAATTCAGTTCTGCAGCAGAGGCAGTATTCTGAATCTTTTCGAAATCCGAGCGCTGCTTATTGGGGCTTACGTAGCTGCTTTCAGGCAGTTGCCGGAGAGTTGAAACGTCCATGTTGCCCTCCTTATAAAGATATTACGGCTCTTCTATATATATTATCGACAAAAATTAGAATAATATTAATCTTGAATATAGCTGAAATTATAAGAAAATCAAGTTTTTTCTTCGATTTTGCTTGTTTTTAACTCAATTGAGCTTGTATTCACGATATATGAATCCATTCTGTTTCGTAATCTTTCAGATCTCATCTTCAAATCTTAATCTGCGAAATCTGCGTAATTTGCGGACAGCTCTTATCTTTTATCTTGTAAAGTAACCTGTTTTATGTTAATTAGTACCACTTATGTTTATATATGTTTCAAAGCTTTTTCAGGCATTCTTTAGAACGTCTAATGCTTTGCTTGCTGTATTAATTATCGGTCTTGTTCTGGTATGGACAAAAAGGTGGTTTAATGCAGGCAGAATTCTTATTTCCCTTGCAGTTTTATTCAGTGTAGCCATTACTTTTCTTCCCATTCCGGATATGCTTTTAAAGCCTCTTGAGGAAGCTATTCCAAGAGCGGAACTTCCTTTGAATGTAAAAGGAATAATAACAATGGGTGGCGTAGATCCGTTGTTGTCTTATGAAAACAAAGAAGCAGCACTGTGGGAAGATTCCGAGTGCCTTTTTTCAGCTGTTTCTCTTGCGAGAAAATATCCTGAGGCAAAAATATTATTTACCGGAGGTTCTGGATCATTACTTTACCGTGAAGCAAGCGAGGCTTCAGCTGCATGGCTTTTTTTTAAAGAAGAAGGAATTGATGAATCCAGATGCATCTGGGAATATGAATCGCGCGGGACTCACGAGAAAGCTGTGAACACGTATAAGCTTTTGAAGCCTTCCCCGAACGACTTGTGGATTCTTATAACATCAGCGTTTAGAATGCCTAGAACCATGATGGTTTTCAAAAAAGCAGGCTGGAATGTTCTTCCATGGCCAGTAAATGCTCAATCAAGGAGGATTGCATACTTCGAACCGAATTTTGATATGTCTCTGTACTGGCTCTGGACAGCATCTAAGGAATGGTTTGGACTTCTTGGTTACAGGCTCACCGGAAGAGTCGATGAAATCTTCCCTTCTCTTAATAAATAATTTAGGAAATGGTAAATTTATTAATTCTCTCAAGGTGAATTTATGGTAAAATATGGCTCTGAAGCTGAAATTTATCTGAAACAGGAAATATTATGAATGAATTTCTCTGGCTAGATGGAATAAAAGGATCTATTACTGTTACTGATATTCATGGAACAATTATTTTTATGAATGAAAGTGCGCAGGAGACATTTAAATCTGATGGTGGCAAGGAGCTGATCGGCAAAAACCTCATGGATTGTCACCCGGAATCAGCTCGGGAAAAAATTAACAACTTGCTGGCTGAAAAGAAAACGAATGCCTACACTATTGAAAAAAAGGGAAAAAAGAAGCTTATCTGGCAGACACCATGGATGAAAGACGGTGCCTGCGCAGGTCTGGTTGAAATTTCCCTGGAAATTCCCTTCGAAATGCCCAACTTTATTCGAAAATGAATGATTACAAGGTATTTATTCAAAAGTTCGGGGAAGGGCGAGGGTTCTATTACAACCGATTAATAGGTATATACATTAACAAGCTTTTCCAATGCAGTAGAACAGCCAGTTGCAATGCTACGTGGCGCCGGTCTGGCAATCGTGGAGAGCACAAGGTGCTCGACCGCGGGGAGTGAGGCGGTCGAACTTGTTCGAGCGCCGAGAGGGGGCGCGTGCCCCTCTCTAAAAAGTTGATTGAGCTTGTCGAAGTTATGAGTGGCGCCGGTCTGGCAATCGTGGAGAGCACAAGGTGCTCGACCGCGGGGAGTGAGGCGGTCGAACTTGTTCGAGCGCCGAGAGGGGGCGCGTGCCCCCTCTCTAAAAAGGAGAAAATTATGAATCTGGAAAAAATACAGAAGAAACTTGCTGAATATAAATATGACGGATGGCTTTTTTACGATTTTCAGAATCGGGACCATCTTGGCGGAAGAATTCTTGGACTTGATTATTCCAAGCCGACGACGCGCAGGTGGTACTATTATATTCCCGTTGCCGGGGTTCCAACAAGGCTTTTGTCTGTGGTCGAGAGAACTCGATTAGATTCACTTCCAGGTGAGAAGATTATGTACCTTTCCTGGCAGGAGAGAAACGAAGCTCTCAAAAAAATACTCGGAACTCCCGGAAAAGTTGCAATGCAGTATTCTCCGATGAATGAAATTCCATATATTTCAACTGCTGATGCCGGAACGGTTGAATTGATACGCTCTTTTGGTCATGAAGTTGTATCAGCTGCCGACCTTGTACAGGAATTTGAATCTCTGATAGACGAAAACGGCTATCAATCGCATGTAACAACAGGAAAAATCGTTGACAGAATTCGTGCAGATGCCTTTCAACTCATAGAAAGCCACATTGCTGAAGGAAAAAAGATCACTGAAATTCAGGTGGCCAATTTTATTCTTGAATCTTTCAAGGAAAATTCTTTTGCAACCAAAGGCGTTCCGATTGTCGGAGTAAACGATCATCCTGCTGATCCGCATTTTGAGCCGACAGAAGCTAATTCCCGTGAAATAAAGAAAGGTGACATGATTCTGATTGATCTCTGGGCAAAAAAAGCGGTTCCTGATGGAATTTTCTACGATATTACCTGGTGCGGATATGCTGGAAAGAATCCCCCTGCTGATTATGTGAAGATATTCAATATTGTCAGAGATTCCAGAGATGCAGCAGTAGAACTTGTCTGTTCAAGGCTGTCACGAAAAGAAGCTGTTTATGGCTGGGAAGTAGATAATGCTGCAAGAAATGTTATCGATAAAGCAGGATACAAAAACAATTTTATTCACCGCACAGGACATTCTATCGGCCGTGAATGCCATGGAAACGGAGTGAACATTGACAATCTCGAAACCAGAGATTCACGCAGACTGGTTCCCGGAATCTGCTTTTCAGTTGAACCTGGAATATATATCGAAGGAAAAATGGGCGTAAGAAGCGAATTGAATGTTTTCATCAAATCAGAAACCGAAGCAGTAATAACCGGAGAAACTCAGAAAGAACTTGTTTTGATGAACGTCTGATAAATTTTAAACAAATATTATTTCAATGATTTTTATATAATAGGAAATAAAAGAAAAGACAAGAAAAGACAAGAGTTTTGTCCGCAGATTACGCAGATTACGCAGATTTTTTAGGTTCAAGATTCAGGATTCAGTCTCGTGATCTTTCAGATCTCATCTTTAAATATTAATCTGCGTAATCTGTGAAATCTGCGGATAGCTTTTATCCTTTATCTTTTATCTTGATGTTGTCTCAGTTTGTTTTTTTTAATTGAGATAAGGTGTGAAATATATGAATAATGACACGATTATACTTTTTGTTGTGATTCTTCTCATGGTATTTTTAACTGTGAGAGGAGTTGCGCTCTGGCTGGCAATTCTGCTTGCCGCAGTCGGTTTGTCGTTGTCACTGAAATTTGATGTTTCTGTTCTTCTTTCAGACGCTAAGACAGTTCTTATGGATGATAAGTTCTATGAACTTGCGGTAATTGTTTGTCTGATTTATCTGTTTTCAACCCTTTTGAAGGCTACAAACCGCATGGATAGAATGATTACCTATCTTCGCGGAAAGCTGAAAAGTCCAAGATCTATTCTCTTTGCTTTCCCAGCACTTGTCGGGCTTATTCCAATGCCGGGCGGTGCAATGTTTACTGCTCCGATTACAGAAGAATTCGGAAACTCAATGAAATTGTCCAGTGAAGATAAAGTTTTTACAAATTACTGGTTCAGACATTGCTGGGAACTATCTTTTCCGCTTTATCCGGGAATTATTCTCTGCGCCGGAATTGCCCGAATTTCTCCGACAGCATTGTCTTTCAATTTGTTTCCGCTTGCTCTTACTGCCTTTGCATCAGGACTTGCAGTGTTTTTTATAAGATCATATTCGCTCACAACAGACAATGCCGTGTTATCAGCTTCTCAACAGCAAATAGACCTGGACGTTGGAAAATTTACCGTTCTCTGGCCGATTATTGCGGTAATATTTGTGGCACTTGCCAAGATTTCTCTTATTCCGGGGCTGACCGTGATAATTCTCGCTCTGACAGTGTTTGAAAGGGTAACAATCTCAGATTTTTTTAAGCTTTTCCGGGAATCAATCAATGTTCAGGTTGTAGTACTGATTTATTCAGTTTTTCTTCTCGGGCAGGTTCTCGCTTCTACCGGAGCACTGACAAACCTGAGCTCGACGATGATTGGTGCAGGACTTCCAGTTTGGCTGCTGAGTTTTTTTCTCCCTTTCCTCCTGGGATTATTGACCGGGGTGACAACTGGTTTCGTGGGAACAGTGTTTCCTGTGCTGATGCCCCTTTGGAAGGAAGATACCCTGCTTTACATGCAGTTTGCCTACACCTGTGGACTAGCCGGCGTTTTCCTTACTCCGGCACATCTCTGTCTTTCAATGACACAAGATTATTTCAAAGCCAATCTCGCAAAAGTAATCGGAATCATCCTGCTTCCAGTCACAGCGCTTCTTATCGTCGCAGGTACAAGATTGTATGCCGGCCTGTAAAATTCAGAGTTTTCCAGCTAAAGCGGCCTTTTCAATTGTCCGACTTTTTCGGACAGTTTCGCCAGGCATTGATTTTCTAATGGATGATCACTCAATGAAGGAAGCAAATATGTGATTATTTTCTAATATCACAAAAGTTGCGTTAGTAATTACTTCATTTCGACTAAGAAGTGTGATAGTTAAACGAGATAAAAAAATATGAATAAGTATCTGAAAACGGCTTTAAAAATTGAAATAGCAAGTGAATCAGAAGACGAGGCTGTTATTAAAATAACAGGAAATCTTTCTGAAGATGGAATTCCTGTGTGCGAGGAATATCTGGCAATCGAAAAATTGGGAAGATTTAATAAAGTTACTCTGAATCTTTCACAGATGGATTTTATATCAAGTGCGGGTATTTCAGTCCTTATGAAATTACTTAAAGCGATGTCCGCTGAGAATAAAACACTTATTTTGCTTGATCCACAGCCGCAGATATTAAAAATTTTCAAACTGACCCGCCTCGACAGAGCATTCCAAATAGTAGAATCATCAATCAAATAGCGTTTAAAGCGCTCCCACCATTGTCCTCTGTAAAATTAACTTAAGAAAAATCAAAACTAAATACGCAAAATCTTAAAAAAGGGAGCAATTTGCGTGTAATTTTTGGGTGGGCTGTCATCTCGAACGAATGTGAGAGATCTCCATAAATGCAGGATTTCTCCCTTCGGTCGAAATGACATTGATTAATGGCCCTTTTATTAAAACTTGTTGTACTAAGATTCTTTGTTGATATAAATCCCCGAACAAACTGAGCATTCTGCGGAGAAGGTTTTATTAGCCTTCAAATTGCAGAGTTTCATTAATTGGTATGAAAGTTGCACTATTCAGCAAAAACTGATTTCTTTTAGTTTATTGTATAAAATTTGTGCAATTATTTTATCTATTCAATGTTTTGTGGTTTCTAATTATTCATTTAAAGATCAAAATTTGATCTTGTAATTTTCATCTGTTTAAAAACTCTGAATGAGAGTAATTTTGAGCAGATTGGTTCCCTCAATAAGGAGACAGTAGAATGAGAAAAACAAAGATTATTGTAACACTCGGGCCATCTGCGGAAGAACCCGAAGTCTTGAGAATGCTTCTGAATGCCGGAATGAATGTGGCCAGGCTGAATTTTTCACATGGTGATTTTGAAGAACATGGCAGAAGAATAACCAGAATAAAAGCTCTGCGTGAGTCTTCCGGTTCACCGCTTGCACTTATGCTTGATACAAAAGGTCCGGAAATCAGAACCGGAGAAGTTGAAAACGACTCGATTCTTCTTGAAAATGGAAAGACGATTCGACTGACAGGCAGAAAAGTAACCGGAACATCAGAAGTATTGACAATTCAATTCGAAAAACTTGCTGAAACAGTTACTCCAGGATCAACCATTCTTCTGGATGACGGATTGATAATGCTTGAGGTCGAAAAAATACTACCAGAAAATGAAGTTCAGTGCATCATAAAAAATGGTGGAAAAATTAAAGGAAAGCGCGGAGTTAATATTCCGGGTTTTACTTTGAATCTTCCGAACCCGACACCAAAGGATGTCAGAGACATTCAGTTTGCTGCAGAACATAAATTCGATTTTATCGCAGTGTCATTCACCGAATCAGTAGAAACAATCGAAAAAGTCAGAGAAATACTTGTTTCGAGCGGTTCTCCAAAAACAAAAATTATTGCTAAGATCGAAAATCATACAGCACTGAAAAATTTCGATCAGATTCTTTCTGTTGCCGACGGAATAATGGTAGCACGCGGGGACCTCGGCGTTGAACTTCAGCCTGAAGACGTTCCGGTTGCTCAGAAAGAGCTGACTAAAAAATGCTACATGGCCGGAAAGCCTGCTATTACAGCCACTCAGATGCTTCATACCATGGTTGAAGCTCCGCGTCCAACAAGAGCAGAAGTTTCAGATGTTGCCAATGCTGTCTATGATTCGACCTCCGCGGTAATGCTTTCTGGTGAAACGTCAATCGGAAAACATCCGATTGGATGTGTTGAAATGATGGCCAGGATTGTTGAAAGGGCTGAGGAAGCAATTGATTACAGAAAAGGATATTTTTCAAATCTGAATTGGGCTGACACAAGCGGATCAACAACCTCAGCAGTTACTGCTGCTGCAATAACTACTGCGTATCAGGTGGGCGCAAAGGCTGTAATAACTGTTACCGAATCAGGCGAAACTGCACGACAACTTTCTCGGCTGCGACCTACTTTTCCTATTATTGCAATTGTTTCTGATGAGCAGATTTACCATCAGCTTTCGATAAACTGGGGAATACAGCCGGTTCTAGCGCCTAAATTCCGAACTCTTGAGGAACTTCATCTTGAAAGTGTAAAGTTCGCTGAAATTTCAGGATACGTGAAACCAGGAGATACAGTTGTTATCGTAGCCGGTGTTCCGGTTGGAAAGACAGGAGCGACAAACATGATTAAAGTCGAAATATTCGGCAAAACCCTCAAAGATACAAAAAAGGACCAGGAAGCTTATCATGTCCAGTAAGATTTCAAGCTTAGTACAGCAAACCGTTAATAACGGAGTCATTTAAGCTCAAGAATTTCTATTATGTCATTTCGACCGAAGGGAGAAATCTCGCTTATATAAGATCTCTCACATTCGTTCGAGATGATATGGTATTTTCTAAATGCTGAAAAAAAATCTTGCCCTCTCTCGGGTTCAACCATGAGAGAGGGCAAGATTTTTATATCAGTTTGCTATTCTCGTTTTCCGCGGGGGCTTGATTTATCAAGCTAAAGCTGATCCACGAATTAACCGGGATTGGGCAATCAATAATACCGGAATTTTTTCACAAGATCGTTGTCCAGAACATAAAGACATGCTGTTTTTGCTGAATCGACTGAATAACTGTATTTTTCATCAAGTGTGCTGAACAGGAGTCTGACTCTTTCCTTGATTTTTGCGTCATATTTATTGAATTCATCGGTTTCAAACTCTTTGATGGCGCATCTGAAATTGCTGTTTTCGGCATAAGGCTCGAGAACTTTTTCACGGGCTGTTTTTGTGAACTGGTTGAACATTTCAGTGTACTGTCTGGTTTCCATGATGTGTTTCCGTTCGCCCATGATCTCCTTTGCAAGAGTAGAAGCAGCGTATTCGTTAACAGCATCTTCTCTGAATTTTCTCTTCGCGGAAATATGCGCATTGTAGCCCATGAGATAGGTTTCTGCGATATCCAGGAAATCTTCCGTAACAATCAATTCTTCATAATTCAGATACGGGTTCTTTATGATATCTCCAACGTTCTGAGTTATTGCAACAAGATAATTAAGAATTGATTTCGAAATTTCCTCTTCATTGTAGCTGTACATCGAGTCTTTAACTTCTTTAAGAACTTCATAGTCATACAGATCTGTAAGATGCTTCAGGAAATCCCTTGGAATCTCGTTTTTCAGTTCTTTATTTTCATCCATGAAAAACTCGTTTATATGTTGCATTGTAATCGGGCGTTTCTTGGAATACTTTGTATAGAAATCATTGAACAACTGAATTGATTCCCGGCCCGAAAATCCCTGGTGACCTTCGTTTTCAGACTCAGCAAGAATATTTCTGCGAACATCAGATTTCAGCGAATCTTTGTCTTCCTTTGAAAGCCAGTCTGGAATAAGCCCTGAATAAAGCTCCATTTTCAGAAGGAAAAAGTCCGGATCGCAGTATTTTTCATAGATTCGGTCGTTTTTCAGCCATTCTTTTATTGCCTTTGACTCTTTCTTAATTCTTGACGAAATAATAGTCTTGGCAAAATTCTCTAGAACATGCGGCATGAATCTGAGTTTTATCTGTTCGCCAAATGTATTTACGTAAATATTTATTTCAGTATCGTAATCAAGAACATACGGAACAAGTATTTCGTGAATTCGGTCTTTCAGAGAATCATCAACTTTAGGATCTTCGGACTTTGGGTGCTGACCAACATTTTCGAGATCGCCCGGGTTCATAAGAACCACAAAAAGCGATTTGATTCGCTCTTCAATGTCGCCGACCTTATGAACTTCGTCGCTGATTATGCCATGCAGGTCAAGAAACCTCTGAACGTTTTTGGCTTTAAGGTCCATGAGGGCACGAATTCCCTGATTCGTATTTGCATAGCTCGAAAAAAGGAATTTGACTTTGTTGCTGTCTTTGAAAAACTCATTGAGAAACTGCTGAATACGCTCATTGGTTTTAACAATAGTTCTCTCTAGTTCATCACCAGAGTTAAATACCGATATTCCAATACCCTGTTTTCTGTTGTACAAATATCTTCTGACGTTTATCATTGAATATATGCGCTTCACCGGAAACCTCTCTGCAAGAGCATCGTAAATGCTTCCGCAGATGGTGCAGGGTTCATTGTTCACTACCCACGAATACTGGCGGTGTTTGAAAAGCTTCTTTTTCAGATCGGCGTCCTGAACTATTTCGCGAAGAAGAGCAGCACGATACTTCCTCGGAATGAGAAGAATCGGATTATCATGATTAGGGCAGGGGACTTCGAAGAAATTGTCATCTGCACCAAAGCCTGCTGCACGGTTTTTCGTAATAAATTCTGTGCCCATGTCTTCTATGGGAATTTTCCAGACGACCTCGTATAAAAGACCTTCCTCGGAACGTACATATTTTTCAAACTTGGTAAGCAGGTTGTTCAGAAATGTACTTTTTCCACTGCCAGCCGGACCGCGGAAAATGTAAATCTTGTTTCGTTCAGAACTCATTCTGAAAGATTTTGCAAGATTGACAAGGCGATTGGAAAATAATCTGTCTGCAAAGAAAGGCTTTTCCGACTCATTGATAAAAAGTTCATCAAGATTGTAATTAAGAAAACCCATGCTTTCAGAGTCATCAGCAAAGTCATCTCTCGATTCGCTGAGATAATGATGTATCATGTCATGAAAAAGTTGAAAAACATTTCGCAGTATCAGGTGTCCGGAGGTCTGAAATTCTTTCAGAAATTCCTGGAAGCTGATCAGCTTATGACTCTTCTCTGCAGTCAAATTTTCAATTATATTATCAAAAGCTTGAATTGGCATGTGATTCGCCCCTTTTCTTATCAGGCAATTATTTCTCTTGAAAGCTTGCGGTTTTCCATGACATAGCGTATTTTCTGAAATTTCAGTTCGACCGCTGGCTGTTGTACTGGTGCTTGTCCTGCAGTATTTTCTGTCTGAACATTTCTGAATTGGCTGTCATCAAGTTCGTGTGTTTCAAGTATTACTTTCTTTCCCCACAGGAACTCAATTCCGAGCATTGTGTTGGCAATGTATTCACGTACAAGCTCTTTCCCTTCGAAGGTGTGAACCATGTAAAGGGCTCCATCAGTCTGTGTGCGGTCTGTGTCAACGGTAATATGCGGCGGATGATACAGAGATTCAGACATTTTATTCTTGTAATCTTCAGCTTTTTTGCTTTTGATGTAGTATTCCCAGACCTGCTTCTGCGGATTCAGACGCTTTCCAACTACGAACAACTTGAATTCGTCTACGAAATCCTGATCAATGAATTGATTGATTGCAGTTGAATCTGAATGATATTTCCGGACGCTGAAAATATAATCGCGTCCATTTGATTGTTTAGTGTCAAACTTCTGCCTTGCATCAATATCAAGAAGTTTTTCATAATCATAAGAAATCATTCCGCGGTCGGCTTTTGCTTCAAGGTATTTGAAAAGGCGAAGACCGATAGCATAAGGATTCAATCCGACACGACTGAGAGAAACTACTCCGGCATTAACTTTGGAAAACTCTACTTCGTGTCCGCGGCATCTGGAATCATTCATGTAAAGAATTTCGTGCCAGTAGCTCGCCCAGCCTTCGTTAAGAATCTTGGTGCGTATCTGTGGCTGGAAATACATTGAGGTATCTCTGACGATCTGCATGACTGTTTTCATCCAGTCATTTTCTTCTTTGTTCAACTTTTCTGAAAAGCGCATCAGATATTCGATAACATCGCCCGGCGGTCTGAGTCTGTTTTTGGTGCGTTTCTCATAAGTTACGTTGAAATCGAGATATTTTTGTCCAACATACATCAGAAAAAGGCTTTTGGCATTTTCAGGGTCACTCTTAAGCGAAAATTCATTGAATTTGTCGAGTTCTTCAATGTATCTGAAAGTTGTAACATTCAGAATATTCTGAAGGTATTCATCAAAAAAGAAGTTAAATTTGCTTTGTACTGCTGTTTCTAAATTCATTGAGTCGTCAAAAAAAAGATTTCCATGATAATTGATAACATTGTCAATTCCACGTGAGAACTCAATTACGTAATCGACCCAGCGACCGTGTTCAAGACGAAGTTCCTTAATTGTCTGGGCATCGGAGAGCGCCCGGCCCAGGAAGTCATCAAGCCATGTTTTCCTGAAGAATACATTATTCTGAAAGAAATCAATATGCCCGATAACATGATAGAAAATCATCACGTTAAGCCAGTCCGGGTTGTTATCGTTATAAAACGAAACAGGTGGGCGCGTGTTGATTACCGTCTCATAAGGATTATGCGGATAAATATCATACTTGCCTTTATCCTGAAGTACATATACATCGTTTACCCAGTAATCATAAAGAGTCGGAATCATCGCCTTCGGACTCAGGCGTATCATATCTTCGTTTGTTATTATGAATTCAATGGTTTCATCTCGGAAGGACAGCCCCATATCGCGTGCTATCTTCTTGCAGTCTTCCATTATCTTTTTCTGATGATGTGATAATATTTCCATGTTATTCTCACTCTACAAGAGCTTTGATGCTCTTGATAAGGTCATCCTGAGAATTGCTTCCGCCCTGAAGGGTGGTCATTCTCAGCAGATCAGGATGTTTCGTCAGCAGTGCGGATCTTTCGATATAGCGCTCAACATAAGTCTGAGAGCTTGAAGAATAACTGTTTTTCACGATTGTTATTCCCATTCGGTTGACATAAGTCATCATTTTTTCGATTTCCGGAATTGCGGCCTCGCCTTTTTCGTCCCAGTCGTCGCCGTCAGTTCCCTGGAAAATGTAGATATTATAATCTCTGGCAAGTCCCTCAGATTCAACAATCTGATTTACCAGCTTGTACGCTGACGCAATACTTGTTCCGCCGCCGTTATTCAGACGGTAATATTTGACAAAGCTGTCAACTTCTTTTGCTTCGGTATCGTGAAGTATAAACCGCTTTTCTACACGTTCCTGATATTGGTACAAAAGCCACGAGTAAATCAGAACATGCTGCGAAAGAACAGTTTCTGTGGCATCGCCATACATGGAACCTGAATAATCACGCACAAAAAACACCAGCGCCTGTGACTCGTATTCCTTTTCAGGAGACACAATTCTATACAGAAGGTCATTCGGCCCGACAATAATATTGTCAAAGTTTACGTTATCAGGGTCAAACGTTCCGAGGATCTGGTTTGTTTTGAGAATATTTTTCAGACTTCTCTTTTTATCAAGGATCTGTCCGAATTTTCTGTTGACGTCGGTAAGTTCATAAGTATAGCGGTCAAGCGCAGTCTTTTTACCTTTATCCTGAATGTTGGGAAGGTGGAATTTTTCGGTAAGAGCTTTTCCGATTTCGTAAGCTCTTGAATCGTCAAGTTCGTGACTTTCGCCTTCGCCTTGTCCGCCCTGGCCTTGACCCTGGCCATCTTCGCGTACAGGCGCCTGTCCGATGATTTCACCTTCTTCGCCTTCACCGCTTCCGCCTTCATCGCCGCCCTGACCCGGTGTTTTAGGGCGGTTATCGTGGTAAAATTTTTCTTCGGTCACGCTTGGAACAATAACTGCTTTCTGACCGTGCGGGCTGGCAATTTTTCCCAGAATTACCTTTTTGGGAAAGCCATCTTTTTCTCTCTGAACGTCTCTTTCGAGAAGCTCATCTAGAGTCTGAAGCGCTACCACCGGTGAAGCTGGCTGTCCGGTCAGAAAGCTGTCGTCGTGTTCATAAATCGACTTCTGGCTGCTTTTTTCAGCGGATAACGACTTCATAGTGCCATCCAGATCGCCGGAAATGACCCTTCTTCTTGATGCCGGGAGATCCGGGTCATCAAGAAGTTTTGTCATCTCAAGAACATTTACCTGGTCGATTGTTTTCATCGTGAAGCCTTATTTATTGCTGTCAGGTTTACAATAGAATTCGAGTGTCTTTCTTGCGCAACTTCTGCAGTAACCGAGTTTGTCAATCATGACACCGAAGAGGCGGTCGAACAGTTTTTTATTATCTTCATTGGTCGGGTTAGCAAGCGCTCCAGCGAGGCTTCCCGCGCCTGACATGTCAGTATTGAGGCGGTATTCTGTTACAGCTTTTTTGAGTTTTTCGTTATCCATGAAGCAGTAATTCGGGTCCTGAGTCACTCTTCGTGCATACATGGCTCTAATCTGTCCGCGGTGCTGCTCTTTTGCTTCTCTGGTATTCAAGCCAAGTCTCTGTTCAACACCGTTGATGAAAGTTTCATCAATCTTGAGAGGTTTTTCGATGTTTCCTTCGCGGATTCTTACAATCTTGTCTGGACCGACATTATCAGCCGATACGACAACCATGTTTACGTAGTTCATTACTTCTTTTTTAATTGCTTCAGGGTCGTTCATGTATGCGTTGAAAATTTCGGTCTTGATTTTTTCCTTGTACAAACCTTCGGCGACTTCGAGTACCTTCAGACACCACTCCTGATCTTTCTTATCAGTAATGCTGTCGTAGATTTCTCTTTTAATACTTTCGAAAGCCATTCCAGCAAACATGCATTCATCTTCGTGTGTGCTGTTAAGACTTAAAAGCTGCTGAACTGCTCTTCCAAGGCCGCGCTGACCGATTCCGGAATGTCCAAAGCGGTCTTTGATTTTTGGCTTTTTGCTCAACTCGTCTATTATTTCGACGAGTGTTTTAATGCTCTTTTCACCGGCAACTTCTCCGGCGGCGAGGTGCAGCATTTCGCGTGGCGTGAGTCTTTCATCCTGTGGCAGACGTGTGAGAACGATTCCTGTAGAAAGTGCAAAATTCAGATTTGGATCTTCATGCAGGTCTTTGCCGAGGATAGTGGTTTTCTTCTCGTTTCCGATTGAGAGGCGGGTAAGAACGTTCTGAAGTTTGTAATCGGTGTTATGTGGTACATAGAAAACTTTACATCGGTCATAAATCGGCGCCTGTTCTTTGTTTTCAACGAACTTCTGATATTCTGCAATATTGCTTGTAGCAATAATGAGGGTATCCATGGGCCATTTGTAGGCATTAATTTCGATTTCACGGTTCTGGATTACGCCGAGATAGATCTGAACAAGGTCTGTTTTGTTTTTGAAAAGCTCATCGCTGAAGTGAATTCCGCTTCCGGCTACTCTTGCGAGAACTCCGCGTCTGAGGTCATAGCGGTAAGGATTGTTCGAATCTGAGAGATAGAGCAGTCGCTGAACTGATTCTTCACCGCAGAGATCCGCGCCTGAAGAAGTTATTTTATCCTTTGCCTGATACTTACCGGTAATTGTTCCGAGAGTGCCGGTGAGAAGCACTGGCATGACTTCGACGAATTCATTCATTATTTTCTTAACGTCGTTGTCGGTAAAGAGGCGAAGGTCGTTCAGAGTGTATTCAGAACATGCACCCAGAGGCCTGTATGAGCGGAAAAATTCATCGACTTCTTTTTCGGAAAAACCAAAGCTGGCGATGAATTTTTTACTTTCATCTCTGTCCTGGTGGAGATTCATTGCGAGAATCATAGGATCTTCATAAGTCTGCGATTCGATTGAGTGAATCTTTCCATATTTTCCAAGTTTATCAAGATTTTTAAATTGGAAAGTAAATTTCTGGTTGTTGCCTTTTGAGAGAAATTCTCTGTAAAGGTCACAAACTTTATCTACAAAAAAAGTTTTGCCGTTGCCGGGTTCACCGACAAGAACAAAAGCCATTTCACGTGAAGAACCGTTCTCAGCAGCATCTTTAACATAAGATACAAAACTGTTGATAAGATCAAACATGCCGATGACTGGTTTTTTACCTTCCCTGAAAATCTTGTAGTCGAAAGTTGATTTTCCGTTTATGGTAAGTTTTTCAATTTTCGAAGGATCGTCAAGAATCATTCTGGAAACAGCCCTGAAAACGTTTTCAAAACGGTGTTTTCCTGCCTTGAGTTCGTGCATGTATTCGGTTAGAGTTTTTGCCATGTCGCTTTCCCCTGATGATTTATTTCAATAGTTAATTTCAAAGGTTAATTACTACCATAGGTTATAATTCCAAAATATCTTTTGCAACATTTTTTTTAAAAAAATGTAAATTTTTTAGTATCTTCTCAACAATTCGTGCGAATATGCCCATGACTTCAATATTTCACTCAATTTATTTTTGTCCTCGTATCGTGGACTTCCGCAGTTTTCGCAAAATCGTATAATAATTAAGACTTTATGAAAATCAACTGCCGTCAGCTGGGATGGGGGGAAATAGTGCATGAATAGCCGAGTCCTTCAACGGTTTCAACAAGAATACTTTCGGAAATATTGCTTCCGGTGACTACTGAGATGCCCTTTTTGACATCAACGGTTACATTTTTAACTCCGGCAATACTATTAAGAGCGTTTGATACCGTGTTTGCACAATGCTGGCATGACATTCCAGTAATATTAAGTGTTATAATAGTTTTTTCATTTGCGTGCAATGAGTTTTCGGAAGATGTGCATTTGCAGGCTTTTTCTGCGGAATCTTCTTTTGGTTGAGCAGATTTATAATATTTTGCAAAAATAAGCAGAAAAAGGAGAAAAACAGCGGAAATATTACCGATTATTCCACCGCTATGTGCACCGGAATGGCACAGCTCTTCCGTAGAGTATCCTCTCATCTGAAGTCCTGCAAAAAGAATATCGAGCGAATATCCTGCCAGTATGGAGCTTACAGCAATAGTCAGCAGATAAACGGTTGCGAGACGACGTCCAAACATTTTAAATACGACCATTATTGAAGCACCATTGGTTGCCGGACCGCTTATCAGAAAAACCAGTGCTGCGCCCGGAGAAGCGCCAAGGTGCATGAATCCGAGTGCCATTGGAATAGATGATGTTGAACAGACATAAATTGGAATTCCGATTATCAGCATGATCAGCATTGATGAAAAACCGCCGCCCAGATAGTCACGAAAGGCATTTGCCTGAACAAAAGTTGAGATCAAGGCTGCGATAACGATACCGATCAGCAGAGAAGTCGATAGATCCTTTGGAAGAGTGTATAAACCATACCAAATAGCTCTTTTAAGCTTATCAATTACGGTTGTTTCACCGTACTGTTTTTCATTTTCAGGTTCATCTTTGCAGGTTCCACAGTCAGTTTTATGGTCATGTGCCATTTCTGCATCATTTTTAAGATCAATTTTCTCAATTGATTTGCCATGCTTTTCTTTATCATTATTTTCATTGAGTTTATCGTCAAAAAAATCGACCAGAAGGCCACCGGTAATTCCCATGAAAAATGCGACTAATGGTCGGTAGACAGCTATAACAATTCCAAGGAGAGAGTAGGTTGCCAGCATTGAATCTATACCAATTTCAGGGGTCGAAAGAAGGAATGATGCTGTTGCTCCACGGCTTGCTCCATTTCTGTATATTGAAGCTGCTACTGGAACTACTCCGCATGAACATAGCGGCAGGGGAATACCAAACATCGAACTTTTGAATATTGGCCAGAAACCTTTTCCTCCAAGATGCTTTTCCACCCATTCAGGAGAAAGTATTTCTGAAAGAATTCCGGCAATAATGAAGCCGAAAAGAAGGTAGGGGGCCATTTGTCCAAAGACTTCCCAGAATGAGTAGATAAATTTTACTATGATTTCAGGCATGATTTCTCCAATGTTATCGTTTGATTATTCAGTTGAATTAACGGCTGAGGATAATCTGCATTTTATTACAATCCATCAAAATTACAGGTTTTAGGACACTACTGCAAATCTGCTGAAATTCTGTAACTGCTCAATAATTCAGGACAAGTTCCTGGTGTTTTGCCTGCCAACACTTAGAGGAGATCTCTACCTTTGGTCGAGATGACAATGGATCAAGCATTTCCGCATTACCGATCGGATATTTTCATATACTGCCGATTTTAGCCAAAAAATGATTTGATTTTTGAAAATATTCCACCATCTTTTTCAATCCCCTGATGCTTTACTCCCATAAGATTATTGGCAAATTTTGTAATATCTTGTGATATTGGAAGCAGAGGATTGTCAACAGCGAATGGGATTCCTTTAACTTCGTATTTGCTTGTTGTTTTGAAATCATTACAGATGGTAGCTGTATCGTAAGGCGCAATTTTGCTGAATTCCGATAAATATTCCGTACCAGTGGGTTCAAAACGGTTAAGCAGCATATAGAACTTGTCGCTGTGGTAATCAAGACGTGAAAAAACCTTAAAAAGTGACATAATACTGGTTAGAGACGTAAAATCTGTCTTTGCAACCAGTACAAGAGTATCTGCCCGATCCCAAAACAGAAGTGTCTGTTCATCAAGAGAAGACTTGGAATCAATAATTATATAGTCATATTTTCTGCTGACTTCCTGAAGTATTTGTGTTACTGTCTGTCTTCCAATTATCTCAGATTCCTGCGGAAGGTGAGGACAGGCAAGAAGGTCTACTCCACTGGAATGCAGTAGATAATGCTTGATTCTGTCATAGGTTAGAAGTGGTTCCATTGTGACAAGTCGTGCAATATTCGGATTTTGGGTCAGACCGAGGAGGATATGGAGATTCCCAAATTGGAAGTCGGCATCAAACAGCAACACTTTTTTCCCTGATTTGGCAAAAAGAGCTGCTGTGTTGGCTGCTATTGTTGTTCTGCCGCTGCCGTCTTTGGGTGAATAAAATACAATCGTTTTTGCAGTCTGATCAGTCGAAATAATTGCCTGACGATAATCTTTGCTGATGCTGAGAAGAATTTTTGTTCCGGCATTCATTGAGTTGGCCATTATCTTCTGCAGGCTTTCTTTGGAAAGTATGAAAATTTCAGACTCTTCAAGTGAAACTGCTGTTGAAAAATAAATTGGAACCTCTGAAAGCAAGGCTTCTTCGCCACAATATCCGCCAGGTTTGACGACTTTCTGGATTTGGTCATCTGAACCGTCAACAGCAGTTCTTTCAATTATCTTTATTGAACCGCTTTCCAGAAAAAACATGCTGTGGGCAGGTCTGCTGCTTTCGTAAAGAACTTCATTTCTGGCGAGGTTTCTTTTTACTAGATTCTTTTTAATTATCTCAAGATCTGCATGACTTAAACCTTTTATTGAAAACATGTTTTTAGTCCTTATAATAATATTACTTCAAGAAAGTGCTGAATTAATAATTCCAGGCAGTTATACTTTATTTCAAGTGTTCTGGAGAAATGGAACTTAAAGCCTCTGGCACAGTTGTAAAGAAGTCAAAAACATTTTTAAAGCCAATTAGAATAAAGATTTTCATAATAGAATTAGAGCAGCCTGAGATCAGGATTTTCCCCTCAACAGGGGAAATTTTGTTTTGAGCTACTAAAATAGCTGAAATGCCTGAGCTGTCTATTAAAGTGGTTTTTGAAAAATCAAGAACAATGAATTTGCATCCTTCGCTAATTTCATTTTTCAATATTTTTGTCAGCTCAATTGAATTGGAAGCATTTACCTGATCTGAAAGGGCTACAATTGAGATTTTCCCTTCTTTTCTAACATTAAACTTCATTTCGTTTCTCCGAAAGAATTTATTTTATATAATTGACCAGAGTCAGATTAAATATAGCATATTTATTTTGATTGAGATTTATTCGAAAAAGTCATACAGCGATAATTTTTGGGATGATTTCCATTCCTTATGCCAGGCATAGTAAATCAAAGATTAATAATAAAGCTCTCTTTTGCTCTTTCTGATTAATATCCTTTGAAATAAAACACAATTTTATAGTATAATGCACGGCTATTAATAAATCAACATTCTTTATTTTATGACATTTGAGCATAAAAACAAGCAAAAGTTGTTGCTACTCAATTAGAGGGAATAGAAATTAAGGAACCAGTCATGAAAGGTATTGTTGTCTTTTTCTGTTTCTTTTGTCTTTTTTCAATTGCGAACAGACATTCCGCTTTTAATGATCCTGGTACTTTCTTCCACACTGAAGTAGGAAATCGAATAATCAGGACATCTCAATTTCCGGTAACGGATGAGTTTACCTGCTCAAGAGCCGGTAGTCCATGGATTGCTCAACAATGGCTTGGAGAGTGCATCATGAGCGTGTTGTACCGTATAGGAGGCTGGGATTCGCAGTTCTCTGCGGCTGTAATTCTGCTTTCATATATTTTTGCAATGATGGCAATTTCCCTATTGAATTCAGGCGTTCATGTCCTGTTGGTTCTATTGATAATGTGCCTGGCTCTCGGGGCAACTACACACCATTTTCTTATTCGTCCACATCTGTTCACGATCTTTTTCACGTTTATTGCGGCAAAAATATTTTTGCACTCAGAAAAAATGCATAGTCTATCATATCTTTTCGCCTTGATACCTGTATGCATGCTCTGGGCTAACTTGCATGGTGGCGTTTTATCATGTTTTCTATCCATGCTTTTTCTGATTATTTTATGGCGAGTTTTTTCAATTGCTGGATTTAAATCGCCAGTTTCATCTAATAAAGACTTGACGAAAGGCGTTCTTTGTCTGGCCGCGTGTGTGGCTGTCTGTTTTCTTAATCCTTACGGGCTTGAATTATTTAAAACCTGGACAAACATAATGACCAATCCAGCTGTGGGCGAAAAGATAATTGAGCATCTCCCTGCTTACAAGTTATGGTGGGGATGGTTGAGTATCGCGGCCGGAGTGTTGTACCTTCTGGCAGTTGTCGCTGTTCCGCTCAACAAAATGAGGGTTATTTACCTGTTACCAGTTGTCTGGTTCCTTCTTGCGATTGGTCGTATAAGACATGCTCCTATTTTTGCCACATATGCCGTGGTAGTTTTACCTCATTTTTATAGTGATATTGCATGGGTCAAATGGCTTGGTACAAAAGGCTTTTTAACGTTCAAAATGAATGAATCACCTGCAAAAATGAAACTTTCAACTGTTGTCCCTGTAATATTTTTTTGTATCTGTCTCATTTTACAGTATTCCGGGTATGAAATGCCGCTTGCAGGAAGAAACTGGGCTTCGCCATCAGGAAAGATATGGCCTGTTGAGATCATTTCTGAGATGGGGAAATTTTCCTCGAAGCATGCTGATAAAAAGGGTGTGGCAGTTTTTAATGAAATGAATTTCGGCGGATTTCTAATCCATCAGGTTCCAGGCTTCAAAGTCTTTATTGATGACCGTTGCGAACTTCACGGTGACATTCTGAACGATTTTGACGAAGCTAAAACAAATCATTTGCTGATAAAAAAATGGGACGAAAAATATAGCTTTTTTTACGCTCTTACTGTTCCAAAGTCTGGATATGACAACTTTTTCGCTGGTTCTTCGAGTTGGAAAAAAGTAGCAGGATGTGTGGCTGGAAATTTTTATGAAAAAATATATTGAACTTGGTACGTCACTTGCAATATAGTTATTGTAACCCGAAAGGGAAAATAAAAATGGAGGAATACATCAATGATTAACAAATTCATCCGCGAAGAAAAAGGACAAGGCCTTGTCGAGTACGCTCTCATTATTGGTCTCATCGCAGTCGTAGCTATTGCAGCTTTGACAGCATCAGGTGGAAGCATCAGCCAGATGTTCGATACCATCAGCACCAAGCTTGACAGTGCAAACACTGCCGCTAGATAGTTTTGATATTTAAATGTGTGGCAAGGTTATTGTGTTATAAATACGAAATAGAAATAGGAGAAATATAATGATTAACAAATTCATCCGCGAAGAAAAGGGACAAGGTCTTGTTGAATATGCTCTCATTATTGGACTCATCGCAGTCGTAGCTATCGCAGCTTTGACAGCATCGGGTGGAAGCATCAGCCAGATGTTTGATACTATCAGCACCAAGCTTGACGGTGCAAATACTGCAGCTAGATAGTTTTGATACAATAGCTTGAAAATGAGGGGAAATATTTCCCCTCATTTTTGTTAGACTAGTATTTTTTTTAGAATAGCATTTAGAGTTGAGAGTAACCGGCGTGTTTTCTGTGCCAGAATTTCAGACTATTGTAGGATGTACATGCGGAGGCAGGGGGACGGAGATGTTAAAAAAAAATGGGAAAAAAGGGCAGGCGCTTGTCGAATATGGACTCATAATTGCTCTGTTGGCAATTACAGTCTTATATACGATCAGTGCTCTTGGAAGTGCAATAGAAAATGGTTTGCTTGAGAACATCAGAGTAAACCTTGAAGCCGCTAAGACAAACGTTTCGGGAAGGTAATAATTAATAAATTCATGTGAGATGGATAAAAAATTCAGAATTTTTCTTCTTTTTTGTTTTCTTGTCGTTTTCCTGAAGTTTTTTTTCGGTTCTGGCAGTATTGTACTTTCCAATAAAAACACTGATATCAATGGCCAATTTTTAAACTGGCGCGAATTTGGTTTCAGGCACTTATCTGATTTGCACATCCCACTTTGGAACCCGCATATTTTTTGCGGAGCGCCTTATTTTGGCGGTTTCCAGTCATCACTTTTCTACCCACCCAATTGGATCCACTTCCTCCTTCCTGTTCATTCTGCAATAAATTCGGTTATCTTTTTTCATATATTATTAACCGGTATTTTTACATATTTCTGGAACAGAAAGATTGGAGCGAGTGAGATAGCAAGTTCCATTGGCTCTTTTCTTATGATTTTTTCCGGTTGTTATTTCTTTCATCTTTACGCCGGGCACTTGTCAAATTTGTGTACCATGGCCTGGACCCCATTAATATTCTTAATACTCGAAAACATTATTACAGAAGAAACCAGTGAAAAGAGCGGCCGATTTTTTTCTGCTTACCGATTGGCAGGTATTTTTGCTGTTTCGATGCAATTACTTGCCGGACATGTTCAATATTTTTATTATAACGCTTTTGTCATTGGGTTTTATTCTCTTGTCAGAGGAATTCAAAAAAAGTGTCTTCTGAAAACTATTCAGTCTGTCGTTACGCTTTACCTCGGAGCTGCGTTTATTTGTGCTTTTCAATTGTATGCTGGATTTGTTGCTGCATTTGAGAGCGGAAGAAATAATGCGGGTTATGAATTCGCCAGCTCTTTTTATCTGCCTCCGGAAAATCTTCTCACTTTGGTTTTTCCCTGGTTGTATGGGCACATGAACGGGTCGCTCCTATACTGGAACGCCTGGTTTCCGTGGGAGACTAATCTGCATTTTGGAATAACCGGTTTCCTGCTTGCATTAGCCGGTATAATGTACGGAAGAATAACTATCGGAAAATTGGTCCCGCTGGCTGCAGTATGTTTTTTTCTTACGCTTTCTCTGGGAAAATATACGCCACTTTATGACATCTTTTATACTTATTTACCTGGATTTGCTTCATTTCGCGGTAGTTCAAAATTTAGTTTTTTTGCGGTCTTTTTTCTCTGTGGGTTTGCAGCAATTGGTTTTGATTTTCTTGTCAGACAATCAGAAGAATTCAGAAAAAAACAGGCGGTATTTTTATTTCTGTTATTTTTTGTAACCTTCATTATGGGTGCAGCAATTTATTATAATTCTCGGAATTCTGACTTTGGCTTCTGGGGAAATATTGTCAAATCGCTTCTTTCCCGTAACTCAAGTTTGTATTTCAATCCTGTTAAGCTGGAAATTCCGGATTTCGTTTCTATATCCGGATTTTATGCAGCTTACGAAATATTTCTAAGATCATTTATCATTCTTATATTTGCTATATTTCTTTATAAATCGTCTTCAGATGAAGAATTGTTCGGTAAACGACTCGCAATGTTTGTTCTGCTTGAAGTATGTTTGTTTGCTTCAACAACAGTTGCTTTCTTTAACGTAAAAGATATTTTTAAAGTTCCTGAAGAAATTATGAATGTTGACACTTCATACAGGATTGCTCTACCTGTACCGGCAAGGGCAATGGGATGGAATTTACGAGATATTTCCGGAGATGATCCTTTTATTTCAAAAAGATATTCGGAATATTTGAAATATTTTTATTCTGTGCCTTCCAATTTGCGTGTAAAATTAATGGAACTGGCATCATGTCGCTATCTGGTTTCTGATTCAATGAAAGTTAGTGAATTGTCTTCAAATCATCTTCCCCGCGCTCAGTTGCTTAGCACCTGGAAAGTGTTATCAGAAAAGGATGTAATTCTGAAAGAACTTTGTGACAGCAATTTTGACGGTAAAAAAACGGTAATTATTGAAGAAGAACCTTTTAATGGAAATGTGCGTTCTGATGTTGCTTCAGGGCAGCAAATTGAGTCGCTTATTGAAATGAATGAGGTTTCTACCGACGAATTGATTTTTGATATTTCGACAAATAAAAAATCTATATTACTTTTAAACGATTCATATTCTCCAGGCTGGAAAGTAGAAAATATTGTACAAGGTTCGAGCGAACAGTATAAAATTCTTCCGGCGAACTATGCTTTCAGAGCCATTCCAATTGAAGCAGGACGTCATCAGATCAGAATGTATTATTCTCCAAATTTTCTGAATTATTTTAAAATCCTGAGTCTGCTGAGTATTTTAATGTATTTCTTTTTGCTGTATAGGGCTTGCCCCATCCAGGAATCCAATGGTGAACAATAAGGCTGATATAAGCAGGTGATCCGGATCTTGTATTCCCGTGAACCAGGATAGAGAAAAGAGAACCGGAAATGCTGCTCCGCCGAGGCTCAAAGCAGCTCTGAGCAATGTTGACAGATTTTTACTGAACAGAGAGAACGTCAACCCAAGATAGATGCTCAGAAAGACTGGCCAGACAGGGAAAGACGGACTGAAGCGTATCAGAATTACTGCAGCGGCAAGGCTTCCTAATGCAGGAACTATTGCAGGTGCAAGTAATGATTTTTCCTGAGAATCTTCCAGGGTGTCTGTTTGATTATTTTTCACGATGAAACGACCGAAACCGAAACCAAGTACTAGAAAACTCCAGAGTATGGTCCAGATACCTGCGCCATGAAGGGTGCCGAATCGTTCCAGGCAAAGCAGAGCAAGGTTTGCCGGGCAGAGATATCCCATAAGAAATGCGAAGCGTCTGAAACGAACAGATGAACCATTTCCGTTAATACTTTGAATTGTCAGGGAAAAGGTATACATGCTGACAGATAAAGCAAACGACCCCTTGATAATCCACAAAACATTGGGAAGAAACCACCATACGAAGCTGCCTGGAATGATTGAGAAGATAGCGGCAAATAATTTTGGCAGAAAATTCATTGTGTTGATTTCCCCCTTATCATTGCCTGCTCAAGTGCTTTGAACAAAGATAGATATGAAGCTTCATTCTTTTTATGATTATATGCTTTATCAGGCTTAAGAAATGGTGGAAATCCAGTAATATCGCCACCAGCTATTTCAAACTTCTTCCCGATCATGGAAATTGCGTCTGTTACCTCTGCAACGGACATCAAGCCGTGTTTCCAGCGGGGATCATCGAATTCCTCCCAGCGAATGACATCCAGGTCAATTGATATATAGACCGCTTTGGTGTGAATTCGGGAAAGAAGATCGTTGAATAGTTCTCGCGAATATCCGGAATACTCCATTTGATAGCCTTTCCAGCCGAGCAGCCAGGAAAACAGATCATAGCGACATTTGTACTCTGGACTTTTCATTCCTGGACAAATAAGCGAATACAGGCTAATCGGCACGGCGGGAAGCATGTCGAAATGTTCTTTGAAAAGTTTCTGATCAGCCCACTCTGACCATATTCGATTTGTGGCAAATGCTCGTCCGATAAATGTAACATGACTTAGATTTTTTAAATCTGCCATGGCAAAACGAACCCAGTTTCCGCAATCCATATCTTTATCTTGATTGGCGTTTCTTTGCCTGTTTGCATTCAGTGATCGCGCATCATCGTGCTGATCGAAGAGGAGCAGGGTATATGAGGTTGTCATTGGTTCTATGCAGGTTTTCAATACTGCATAGGAGACATGGTGGTAGCTTCCGTTTGCGTTTGCAAATAGTGGACGGAAAGAAGTTGAAGCAGCTGGTAAAATCGTTGTGCTGGTGGGAACCTGGTATCCTGCAAGCACGTCAATTACGAACGTCGGATTTATTTCAACCTGATGCACCGATGTGGCTAGAGCATTGCATAATGCTGCCATTCCAGGTATTCCTTTGGGGGTGATGACTTTTATTTCTTCAGGAATATTACTTATTAAGAAATGCTGTTGAGGTTTTTCTTTTTCATTGTTGTCAGGGACATAAGGGGCAAATATTGTCTGTAATGTGTAAATGACGAAACATATAACAAATTGTACCAGAAAACGAAACCCGTCCCGGTCAAATAAGGGGGTGATTCTGCTGGAGGTCATATTGCTTTGAGAGTCACTTTCTTATTAGAAATATACATTCTCCAATTTTGAAATATAGCATTCTGAATTATTCAAGTCAAATGAAATACTTGAAAAGATTAAATGAATATAACTTCAAAACCACTATTATCAAATAGTTTCCAAAATTCAAGAAAACAATAGACGTCATTTGAGGCAGCGTGATAAACTTACAAAATAATTGTCACTTTTTTGGGAATATTTGACCGATAAGTAATCAGAAAATGTACGGAATAGTTTCAGAACACTATGTTTTGAAATCTGGAGGATTGGAAGTTTGAGCTTAATCAAGGTTTTCTACACTACTGTTTTTTTTTGTATCCTCTATTACCTGGCAGGAAATCTGACCGCGTTTTTTTCTTTTATTTGCTTTTTTTTATTCATACTCACTCCACTTTCAATTTTGGCAATATCTTTTTTTTCCAAACTGGAAATTCCTGAAAGTCTATGTGATTCTCTTGGAATAATTGGAAGCTTTTTTTTATTAATTCCCATATATTTTGTACGGAAGTTTTTTTCTAATTCAATTATCTTATTTGATTTGGCATTATGTGTTTCTTGCGTGCTTGCAGCTTATAGAATCTTCCAGAAAGATTCGCTGCTAAAATATGTTAATAATTTTTCAAAGGATTTCTGGGGGATAATATTAATAATAATTCCAGCGCTTATTGCTCTTTCCTGGGCGGGTTTCGAAGCAAAGTCTAACGGGTCTGTAGCATATTATGGTTTACATTTGATTGATACCGGCACTCTTTCGGGCGTAATATCATCTATTCACACAGCAGATTTCCAACCGCTCAGCGTTATTGATGGACTTGGTGAATTAAACTATCACTGGTTTTACTTCGCCATTCCGGCGTACCTCTCGGATTTTTTTGGAATTTCTCTTCGGCATGCAAACTCAATGATATTAATAAATCTTTTGATGGCGCAGCTTCTTTTTCTGACTATTTATAAAGTTTCTGGTGTTTTTCTTCAAAAAAATGAAAATACCGAACGAATTCAGATTCTAAGCACATTATTAATGTTTACTTCCTCTGAATCAGTGTACTTTTACGTTCCATTGGTAATTAATGATCCAATCAAAAATAATAATGTGTTTTTGACTTTGTACAAAAGCATGAATTTCTTTGGAAACAATACATTGGCATTGATTTGTATTATGCATGCAATAATGATGATTCCATTCTGGAACAGATTATCAAAACCCGTTTATATATTTCTAATCATGGCTTTATTCTCATCAACTATTGGATTAAGTATTACGCTTTCTTTCTGTGTTTATATTGGCATTGTACTTTATTTCTTTTCTGGTAATCTAAGAGAGCCGAAGAAAGTCCTGTTAATTGGTGCATTTACGACTTTAGCCTTTTTATTTTTATTCAAACTTTCCGGGGTTTTTGGCGGAGGTCATTCAAGTCAGCTTGCGATACAGTTTGATTATGGTCTGTATTTAAAGAATTTTGTCTTATGGTTTCTGCCGGTGGTGTTTATTTCAACATATGGATACATAAAACTAAAAGGAGATAGTCTGTTTTCTGCAAATATTATAGCGTGCTTAATTGTACCATCATTTTTTATGATTGCTGATATTAAAATTGGACGTATAGATTTTTGTGCAAAAACAGCAACACTGCTTCTCTGTTTTATCACTCCGTTTTTTTCTAAGGCTATTGAAATAATAGATAGATCCAGAAAGTCAGTATTTGCAATTGCCTCAGTAGTTTTGCTTTTTATTGGTACTGCTGACTTTGGAATGGAAATATCATACATTGTTGTACAAAGAGTATTTCCATCAATTGTCTGTTATCGTTCAATTTCTGAAGATTATTTTGCTGCGCTTGAATATATTAGAGAGAATTCAAATAAAAAAGCCATAGTTGTTGATCCTTATTGGGAAGAACTGGTAGACATTCATTTATCAACAGTAATTTCTCAGAGACGCCTTTTTCTACCTGTCCAGAAGGATTATGATTATAAGTGTTTTAAAAAACTGCCAGAGGAAGTCCATAATCGTAGAAAAATTTGGAATGATTGGAAAAATGCAGGTTTTAATAATACTGAATATTCAAAATATTTTGCCAGTAATGCCGATTATATCGTTGTTGATTCTGAGAAGATCGACATCAACTGGAAAAAGGTTTTCGATAAAGGAAAATATAAAGTATATGAAAGCCTTTTGCGTAATAAATAACTATTTTGTTTATACGAATGATCTAACCGAATCTACTTTTTTATAAGAGGAGAGTAAAATGAAAATCCCATTTAACAGACCATTTATTGCTGGAAAGGAATTGTTTTACATCTCTCAGGCGGTCCTGGAAGGAAGACTTGCTGGAGATGGAAGGTTCACAAAAAATTGTCAGAAATGGATTGAAGAAAACCTCAAATGCAAAAAAGTTCTTTTGACGCATTCTTGTACTGCGGCACTTGAAATGGCTGCCGTTCTCTCTGAAATTGATGCAGGCGATGAGGTAATAATGCCTTCTTTTACTTTTGTTTCCACAGCGAATGCATTTGTTATGCGTGGCGGAAAACCTGTTTTTGTGGACATACGATCTGACACTCTGAATATTGACGAAAATATTATTGAAGCGGCTATCACTGAAAAAACAAAGGTAATTGTGCCAGTTCATTATGCTGGTGAGCCGTGTGAAATGGAAAAAATATCAGAACTTGCGAAAAAACATAAACTTCTAGTTATAGAAGATGCAGCTCAGGGAATGTTTGCAGGCTACAAGGGAAGATTTCTTGGTACAATTGGCGACATCGGATGTTTGAGTTTTCATGAAACAAAAAATGTTATCAGCGGTGAAGGCGGAGCAATTCTTATAAATAATGATTCATTGATTGAAAGAGCAGAGATTATTCGAGAAAAGGGTACTAACAGATCGAAATTTTTCCGGGGACAGGTTGACAAATATACCTGGATTGATGTAGGTTCCTCCTATCTTCCGAGTGAGCTGATCGGTGCATTTCTCTTTGCTCAGCTTGAAAATTCTGAAAAAGTTACTGCTGAAAGAGTAAGAATTTATAATAAATATTATGATATGTTGAAACCACTTGAAGAGAAAGGTTATATCAGGCTTCCCTACAGCAGGAATTCCTCAAATGGTCATATTTTTTATATTCTGACAGAATCACTTGAAGAGCGAACAGAACTTATTAGTTTTCTGAAAGAGCAGGATATTCTGGCAGTATTTCATTATGTTCCGCTGCATTCTTCGCCAGCAGGAAGAAAGTTCGGCAGGGTGCACGGTGAGATGGTCAATACTGATAATGCAGGTAATAAGCTTTTGAGGCTGCCGTTGTTTTATGAAATTACTGACGAAATGATTGAAAAAGTTGCGGATTCTGTTTTTGCATTTTACAGGAAATATACAAAAGTGCGTTAGGCAACTGAAAGGAATAAAGTGCCTGAAAGATTAACGGAATTATTTCGCAGATTGCTTTTATTTGACCGCTTATGGTTATTCCTGGCAGTATTATTTTCATTTAATAATGTTTTCCAGGGTTTGTGTGTCGGTGATTTTGGATGGGTGCTGACGCACTATAAATATTTTTTTGAGCATCCGGAATTTATAAGCCATAATATATGGTTAACCAATCTGATTGGAGGTCTGTGGTACAGATACGTATCAGATACGGTAATCGGCTTCAGAATTCTTTTTTCGCTGATAATTGGCCTTTCTTCGTTTATCGCATACAAATATCTTTCTTCAGGAAAAAAAGTCAGATTTGCAGGTTTTGGTGTTTTTCTGACGGTTTTGTGGATCAATAAATATTGTCTGAACTGGTATTATTATGATACCTTAACTTCCCTTTTTTTATTGATTACCTCAATATTTCTCCTCAGGGCAGTTGATGAAGAGAAGCGAAAATATTTTTATATTTCGGGTTTTTTTGCCGGCTTGTCTGTCTTTGTACGATTACCAAATTTTTTGGTTTTTGCTTGTCTTGCTGTATGTTTTTTTAGAGGAAGAGATGCATTCAGGGAAGGTGCTTTGAATTCACTGAGATATACAGCAGGAGCTGCATTTGGCATTGTATTGTGTTTATTTGCGATTGCATTAATGGGTCACTGGAATTATTTTGTTGCTTCAATATACGATGTTTCATCCGCTCTTGAAGAATCTAAGTCATATTCGTTCAGGCAAATATTTTTTGGAATATGGGGCAGGGTTTTTGTAGATGTGTGCTCAGCGTTGTTGTTCGTGCTTATCTGGAGGAATTTGCATTTCTCGATATTTTCCAGAAATAGTAAACTTTATTTCTTTTCAATCTTGCTTTTCTGCCTTGTACTTCACAAATATCTGATATTCTGGTGGGTATTCCTTGTGCCAGGAATGGTTATTTTATTAATGCTTGAAAGATATAAAGAAAACCAATCTTCAGCCGAGCTGTGTTATATTTCATTGCTGTTGTTAATTACTCCGTCTTTTGGTACAAATCCTGAATTAGGAATGAGAAATTCAATCTATGGTTTGTGGATGGGATTTCCTTTTCTGATATCATCTGTAATAAGCGGAGGATCAAAATTATTCAGCGTTTTGCATGAAAATCGGGCAGTGTTTATTACAGGTTTGATTTATATTTGTGTTTACTGGTTACCTTATGGAATATTTGATGACATGGGAAGCAGATTTTCCATGATTTCAGCAATAGAACATCCAAAACTGAAATATACATTTACTTCGCCTCAAAGAGCCATGGTATTCGAGAAACTTCTGGTAAAATTAAATGAAATGAAGAACTTCAAATATGCTATTTGTCAGAACAGGATTCCAATGGTTCATTACCTGACTGATATGTTGCCTTTTGTTGCTGCGCCGTGGCCTGAAACGGAACTTGGTTGCACAATAGGACGCAATCTGAAACGGTCTCTTGAGAAAAATTTCTCGCTTCCATTGCTTATCAGGGCGAAATATGCCACAAAAGCTGAGTGGCCGAAAGTAAAAATTCCGGTCGAAGACCATTTGAATGTGAGCAATGTTATTGCCGGGTTTGTCAAAGATCATAAGTATGAAAAAATCTGGGAAAACGAAATGTTTGAGATTCTCATCCCAGGAAAAAATTAACAGCTTGAATCTATTTCAAGCGTTTCTTGAAGAATATTTTGGATATTGGAAGGACGATCAATGGATAAAAAGAGAATATTAATTCTTGGTGCAGGAGTACATCAGCTTGATATTATCAAAACAGCGGTAAATGCAGGGTGCCATGTTATTACGCTTGATTATCTTCCAGATAATATAGGGCATAAATATTCCCATCAGTTTGTAAATTGCAGTACAGTTGACATTGATGGAGTACTGAAGCATGCAAAAGATCTTCAGATTGATGGTATTTGTACCGCATGCAGCGACATTGCCCTGCCTACTGTGGCACATGTTGGAACTGAACTTGGATTGAAAGTTGTTCCGCCCTCAGTTGCAGAAACTGTGACGTACAAAGAATCATTTAGAGATTTTCAGAAGTCTTCAAACCTCAGTCATCCAGGATTTGTATGGGGAAGCAGTTTTGATGAACTTATAGCGGGTCTTGAAAAACTTACTTATCCAATCGTGTTCAAACCTACAGACAGATCTGGTTCCCGTGGTGTCTGCATGATCAGAGAGTTTTCTGTTGATGAATGCAGGAATGCTTTTGATGATGCGAAAAAGTTTTCAAGAAGGGGAATTGTCATCGCTGAAGAGTATGTAAAGGGAATAGATGTCAGCGGCGATGCATTTTTGCGTGACGGGAAAATTCTTTTCTGCGGAATTACAAGAAAGATGCTCAGAAATTTTGTGCCAACTGGACACATGTTGCCAACAGACATTTCAGAAGCTGAACAGAGTCTGTTGAAACAGGAATTGCAGAAAACATGCACCATGATTAACTATTTAGATGGCCCACTGGATATCGACGCAAAAATATTACCAGGAAAAGTTGTAATAATTGAAATGGCAGTCAGATGCGGAGGTAATGGTATTGTACCGCTAATGAGAAGAGGTTTTGGGGCAGATTTAAGTCTTGCTACTATTCAGCATTCCCTTGGAGAAAAAGCTGATATTCCTCATAGAGATGTACCGAATGGTAGTGCATCCATGATGATTATTCCCGAAAAAAGTGGAACCTTTTACGATACTATTGATGAAAAGGAGCTGAAAAAAATTGTTCCAGAGGTATTTCAGCTGTTGATAAGTGTGAAATCCGGAGAGGAAATTCCGCCTTTTCAACACAGCGGAAATATAATTGGTCTTGCCCTTTTTGATTGCCAGAAATATGAAGATTATTCAATTCTTTCAAAAAAGATTTATTCCTCACTTAAAATCAATATCAGGTGAGCATTTCTTATCAGGTGTAATACTATTTATGAATATTTTGATAAACTTTTGACAGGAGAAAAAATAATGTCCAGAAAAAATATGATTGTGTTTGGAGCAACCGGAACCCTGGGGCTTTATCTGATGGAATATTTAAAAGAGCATCTTAACAGTAATGAATGGCGAGTCATTGCTGTTGGTCGCAGAAATACTTCTTTTTTTTCCCGGTACAGTCCTTTAGTGGAATATTGCCGTGCAGATATTTCTAAAAAAGAGATGCTTGATTCTCTTCCGCAGAGCAATGTTCATTCAGTTCTGCATTTTGCGGGTGCTCTGCCAGGCTATATGGAAGGCTACCATCCACAATTGTACATTGATTCCAATGTTACAGGTACTCTGAATGTGCTTGATTATTGCAGAAAATCTGGAGCAGACCGTGTTTTATTTACTCAGACGATATCAGATTATTATGGTTATTACGGAAAATTGACGCGTTTTTACGACGACATGCCACGCGCGATATCCTTTACCGGAGATCACTCATTCTATGCCATCAGTAAGTGTATGGCAGAGGATATGTGCTGGCATTATCAGGCAAGCTACGGTCTGAAAAGCTTTGTGTTCCGTCTTCCAAACATCTATTGTTACATGCCGGATATCAAAACTCTTTATGTGGATGGAAAGCCCGCACCAAGTTCATATCGATACATGATCGGGCTTGCCATGGAAGGCAAGCCTATTGAGTTGTGGGGCGATCCCAAAAAAGGTATTGACATCATTTATGTAAAAGATTTCTGTCAGATGATGCTGAAGGCATGTTTTGTCGATCGCAGGGAGGGTGGACGTTACAATGTTGGAACCGGCAAAATGATAAGTCTTGAGGATCAGATCAAGGGCATGATACAGGTGTTTTCTCCGAAAGATAAACAGTCGATCATCATACCGCGTCCTGAAAAACGCGATTGTGTAAATTTCTGCATGGATATTGAAAAAGCACGCAAAGATCTTGGTTACGAGCCAAAGTATGATTACATTTCCTATCTGGAAGATTATAAAAAAGAAATGGAAGCAGACCGTTTTAATGATTTTTTCACGAAACCCTGAGTTGTTTAAATGAGAGCACAAGTTGCTCGACCGCGGGGAGTGAGTGGGTCGAACTTGTTCGACCGACGAGAGGGGGCGCGTGCCCCTCAAAAAGTCGGAGAGCACAAGGTGCTCGACCGCGGGGAGTGAGTGGGTCGAACTTGTTCGACCGACGAGAGGGGGCGCGTGCCCCCTCTCTAAAAGGAGAGGATGTTAACTATGAAAGTTTCTGTGGTGATTCCCTGCTATAATTCAGAAGCTACAATTTCCGGAGTAGTTAATCTTGCGAGGGAAAAACTGTTGAGTCTTGGTTACGACTATGAATTTGTCTTAGTCAATGACAGTTCGAGAGACACTACTTTTTCGGAAATTCGAAAACTTTGTACAGAAGACAAAAAAGTAAAAGGCATGGATTGTGCACGCAACTTCGGACAGCATAATGCTATTATGGCTGCGTTACACCACGTAACTGGAGACTATGTTCTTGGAATGGACGATGATTTTCAGACACATCCCTCTCAGTTTCCCAAGCTTCTTGGAAAACTGGAGGAGGGTTGGGATGTTGTTTTTGCTAAGTATCAACATCAGAAGCAGTCTCTCTTTCGCAGTATGGGAACAATTTTTACACGCTGGACAATGCGTGTTTTGACTGATCGTCCAAAAGATGTTTATGCAAGCAGTTTCTGGGTTGCCAGAAGTTATGTCTGCAAAGAGGTAATTCACTATGAAAGCCAGTACTCATATATTCAGGGATTATTTTTTCGTACTACTAAAAGCATTACTGACGTAGAAGTGGAACATTTTGAACGTGCTGTAGGCAGCTCAGGATACACATTAAAAAGTCTTATCAGAAATTGGGCAATTGTTATAAACTTTTCCATAACGCCTCTTCATCTTTCAACTTTTTTTGGCGCTCTTATGGGTATTTTAGGGGTGCTTGGGGGTATTGCTATTGTGATCAACAAATTTTTGGATCCTACACTGCAACTTGGCTGGAGTTCGGTTATGGTTACCATATTACTTTCATTTGGTCTGAACCTTATATGCCTTGGGGTAATTGGTGAATATCTCGGACGTCTTTTTATGACAATAAACAAGACTCCTCAGTTTGTACTTCGTGAGAAATTAAACTGCAATGATTAATATTAATACTGAAAACCTTCAAACACCATGTTACGTTTTTGACAGGATTGAGCTGGAAAAGAATTTTTCGGATTTTCACAATGCTCTAAAGAATAACTGGAGTAATTACATTTTTTCCTATTCGGTTAAGACAAACTCTCTTCCATGGATAGTCACGTTTGCACGATCGAAAGGTTGCTATGCAGAGGTTGTTTCTGATGCAGAATATGCTCTTGCAATGCGTCTTGGCTATTCTCCAGAGAAAATAGTTTTCAATGGCCCGGTAAAGGGCAGAGAAATGTTCCTTTTTGCACTTGAAAAGGGAAGTATCGTAAATATAGATTCGAATCGTGAACTGGATTGGGTTGAAGAATACTCTAAAAAATGCAACTCAGTATCAGTTGGCTTAAGAGTAAACATTGATCTTGAAAAATATTGTCCAGGCGAAACAGTTACCGGAAAAGCTGGTGGCAGATTCGGTTTCAGTTACGAAAACGGAACATTGAAGCGCGTAGTCGACAGGCTTGAGAAGTGCGGGAATATTAAAATTTCGGGTTTGCACATGCACGTCACTACGCTCAGCCGCTCTAACAAAGTTTTTGAAAATCTTGCTCGCTTTTCAGTTAAAATAGCGGAAGAATACCATTTAAAGCTGGAATATGTTGATATTGGCGGTGGTTTTTTTGGCGGTGGATCAAATGTTGGAGCTTATGATGATTATATTAAAACTATTGCAAAGGAGTTCAAAAAATCGTTTGATGCAGATAATACTTCTCTGATCATTGAACCCGGTGGAGCAGTGGTTTGTACACCAGGATATTATATTGCAAGGGTCATTGATGTAAGAGAGACAACTGTAGATCGATTTGTGGTTACTGAAGCCAGTCGGATCAACATTGATCACGAGATGAAAAAAACACGATATGTTTACAGCACCGTTACAGAAAATAAAAATCTTCTTCCAAGACAGGTAATTTGTGGTTATACGTGTATGGAAAGCGACCGTCTGTTTGTTATGGAAAATGACAGACAGCTTGAACCAGGTGATGTAATAATTTTTCACAATGCTGGTGCATATTCTCTCTGTTTCAGCCCTGTTATGTTTATTGATTTCCCCCCGGTTGTATACATTCGTGAAAATGATGGAAGGAATACACTAGTACGAGAAAAATGGACAGTAAATGAGTATCTTCAGAAAACCCTTTTTTAAGCAAAAATAGTCTTTTTGTAATAAATTGAAGTGGGCTTTTGTACAATTATGAATATTGGTGAAATATCAACAATTTTGAGAATCCATGAAGATGGTATCTGGCATGGAAAAGAGGTTAATAATATCTCATATCCGGATTCTGGTAACGATAATTGCTTTCTAGTAGAAGACAACTCGTTCTGGTTCCAACACAGGAACAAATGTATTGTTTCTGTTGTGAAATCTTTTCCACCCGAAGGAATGATTTTTGATATAGGCGGGGGAAACGGTTACGTGGCAATGGGACTGTTGAATAGCGGTTTTGAAGTTGCACTTGTTGAACCGGGTCCAGTTGGTATTTCTAATGCAAAAAAAAGAGGTATAAATAATCTTATAGCATCAACAATCGAAGGTGCAGGGTTCAAACCGCAATCACTGCCCGCGGTTGGTTCATTTGATGTTCTGGAGCACATAAAAGATAATGTTTCTTATTTAAAGACAATCAGAGTTCTTCTTAAAGATAAAGGAAAACTCTATCTGACTGTACCAGCTTATGAATTCTTATGGTCAGAAGAAGACATTATAGCTGGACATTTCAGAAGATATACATTAAATCTTCTCTCAAGAGCTCTTAAATTGTCAGGTTTTAAAATACTGTTTTCTTCGTATATTTTCAGGTTTCTTCCTTTTCCAATATTTATTTATAGAACAATTCCGTATTTACTTGGCTATCCAAGGACGCGTATAACTCCTAAGGATATTTACCGCGATCATGTGACAGAGGAATCGTTTCAGAAAAGATTGCTTGAAAAAAAATTGCAGAGCGAAATCATCAATCTGAATAATAAAGCTCCAATGAAGTTTGGTGGAAGCTGTCTTGTTGTTGCCTCAGCGGAATGAGGATTTAATTATTGAGATGGATACGATTTTGTATGAGAATTCAAAAAAATATTTGAATATTTTCTGTCTAAAAGTTATGATAAAGTACCATTGTGTTTAGATAGAAAGATAAAATACGAAAGGAATGGACATGAAGACTAAACCTAAGACTGAGGCGGAAGTTATGCCGAAAAATTATAAGAAGGTTTGTGCATGGGATGAACTTCCTGCTGAATCTGAGGCGCTTTTAGAAGCCCGTTGTGCAAGATACGTTGAATTTTTGAACAAATGTAAGACTGAGCGTGAAACAATTATCCATTTTGAATCAGAAGCAAAGAAGAACGGTTTTAAAAATCTTTCCGAAGTTTCTGGAAAATTGAAACCAGGCGCTAAAGTATACTGGATTACAAAAAACAGAGCAATGGCGATGGCTGTTATCGGATCGAAGCCGGTTGCCGAAGGAATGCGCATTGTTGCAGCTCATCATGATGTACCGCACCTCGACCTGAAGGCGCTTCCAGTATATGAAAAACATGGACTTGCATTGCTGAAAACACATTATTATGGCGGTGTCAAGAAATTCCAGTGGGCAGCTATTCCGCTTGCCATACACGGATCTACTTGTACAAAAGACGGAAAAGTGTTTACCTTTGCGATTGGTGAAAAAGACACTGATCCGGTGTTCACAATTACAGATATAGCTCCACATCTTTCACACAAAATTCAGAACGACAGAAAAGCTACCGAAGTTTTCAAAGGCGAAGAACTGACAGTTCTTGCTGCAAGTCGTCCGAAAAAGGCTGATAAGAAGGCCGAAGAAGCAGCTAAGACTGGAAAAGATGCCGCTGATTCAAAAGATGCGAAATCGTCACCAAAAGCTGACGAAAAGGTAAAAAGAGTTGTAATTGAATATCTTTTCAAAAATTATGGTCTCGAAGAGGAAGATCTTGCCTGGTCAGAAATATCAGTTGTTCCGGCTTTCAAAGCCAGATACGTCGGATTTGATTCCAGCATGATCGGTGCTTTCGGCCATGACGACAAAATCTGTGTAATGGGCGGATACGAAGCAATTACTACTATTAAAAAGCCCGTTTACACCGCTGTGGCAATGTTTTTTGACAAGGAAGAAATTGGATCCGCTGGTGCAAATGGCGCTCAGTCGATGATGATTTCAGATTTCTACCTTAGAATGCTTGAAGCCACTGGTGAAAAAGCCGACTACTCAACCATGAGAAAATCTATTTCAGAGACCATGGTTCTTTCAGCTGACACAAATGCTGCTGTAGAGCCCAACTTTGAAGGCGCTTACGACACTACAAATGCAGGCTTTTTAGGCAATGGCATCTGGATCTGCAAATTCACCGGGTCGGGTGGAAAATACAACGCGCATGAAGCTGAAATGGAAATGATGGCAAGGATAAGAAAAATTCTTGTCGGGGAAAAGATTCCTTATCAGTTCGGCGAAATGGGTAAAGTAGACGAAGGCGGCGGCGGAACTGTTGCAAAATATCTTGCTCAGTTGAACATGCACGTGCTCGATCTGGATGTTCCGGTACTTGGATTGCATTCACCGTTCGAAGTAGCCTCCAAAGTAGATTACCATTATTCGATAGAAGCGTACAAAGCTTTTTTTGAGAAAGACTGTTGAATTTAACTTAAAGAAGTTACGAAAGAGTTCTATTCAAAATAATTTAAAACAAATCGCAGATGCAGCCGCCTGCTGCATCTGCGATTTGTTTTTACCGCAAGAACCATATTTTCAATTTGCACTACACTGCACAAAAACATAAAATTTTGTTCAGTATATGTAAACTTTTGCGTATTAACAGATTCGCAAAGAAAAAAAATGTTGCTGATTGACGCAAATCTTAATTAGTGGTTCTTTAAACAATGTCATGAGATCTCTCACATTCGTTCGAGATGACAGCCCACCCAAAAGTTAATATGCCTATTGGTCACCCTATTTAAGATTTTGCATACTGAGTAATTTGAATTTTGTAACAGGTGCATTTAATGGTAGTTTTCAGTTTTTGCTGAATGGAGATGATTTTTATGAAAAAGCTTCTGGACATTTGATTATTGATGTTGTATAAAATTCTAGTATGTGGCAGTGGGAAAGATTTCATTGATCTGGCTTCGGTGCTAGTTAGATTGGTAAAGTGGGGGCGCTTAGATTGGATATTGCGGCTTTTGAAGAGCAGTTAAAAGGCGGTGCTCTGGCGAAGAAGATTTCTGTCTTTGCTGGGCGTGAGGATTTCCTGAAAGAGCGCATGTTTGAGAAGGCTATTCTGGCGCTTGTCCGGCCTGATGAACGCAGCGAAAATGTTTTCCGCATTGATTTTTCACTTGCTGATGCTGAAGATTTCATCGATAAGACGACAGGATTCTGTTTTTCTGAAGATCCGAGGTTATTCTACCTTTCAAACTTTGATTCTCTTACTGTTGCCAACAGGAAATCAGTCTATTCGACAATTCTTTCACCATATTTTGCTCAGGATATTCATGTTTTCATCGGAGTAACTGCTCAGCCTGTCACAGCCGAGTCTGTTAAAGCACTTTCTGAGAGTGCAGAAAAAATTGATTTCTGGGCTCCGTTTGCGAATCAGATGCCAGGCTGGGTTCAGAAGTCTGCTGCAGAATTCGGTGCACGTATAACACCGGGTGCTACAGATCTTTTATTGCATAAAACTGGCGATGATCTGCGGCTGATTTATCAGGAACTGCGAAAGCTGGCAATTACAGTTGGAAAAAATGGAATAATCGAAGAAAAAATAGTTGCGGCGAATGTTTCATACATTCGTGAAGAAAGCATTTTTGATCTTCTTAACGCAATAGGCCGGCGCGAGCTTGGTTCAGCGCTTGAAATTATTGAAAACATAACAGATAAAGGCGAACCGGTACAAAAGACATGGTTCATGATTCAGAAGACTCTGCGTGATTACAGATTGTTTCATGACTTATGTTTCGACAGGCCAGATCTATTTTCTGAAGTTGTATCATCAATGAAAAAAATACTTGCACTAAGCGGAAAATCAGATTTTAAATCAAATTCCGAGAAAAAAAATCTGGTTACAGCAATTCAGACAGCGGCTTCTGAGTGGCCTGACCTGATAAAGGAAACAATGGCTTTCGGTGCTCCGAACGCTGTTTCGAACATGGCTTTTGCGATCAATTACAGGCATTCTGAATTGCGCGAAATCTGGCCTAAAATTCTTGAAATGGATGCTGCATTGAAGACATCAATTCCTTCACATCTTCTTGCGTTGCAGGAATTTCTTGTCGATTTGATCAATCCGGTTATGAAAACAGGGAAAAAAACCGGCAGTATGGGTTTTAACTGAGAAACCACGGAAAGAGCAAAAATTGAAAGATTTTTTAACCACGGAAAGACACGGAAGAACACGGAATTTATCATTTTAGAAAAAGAAAAATAAATACAAATCTGCTCAATAAATAGCGAAAGAAAAAGTAAAATCGGCTTTCAGGTGCTTAGGGTGAGCGCAGCGATGTCATGCCTTGAGAAGATGTGATAGTTTGGTTGAATTGGTTCGATTTTAGGGGAAATAAATTACAGGAGGGAATTATGAAAAAGGTTCTTGTGTTGTTGTTGTTTGTTTTTGTTACTTTGCAGGTTTTTGCTCAGGGTGCTGGCTCGTCAAAAGCTGGATGCAAAAGAAAAAACTGTCCGAATAAACCTGCATTCGGGGCGACACTTTTTCCAGAAACTCAGGGGAGTGCTTCTGGTACAATAATTAACATGCTGGGTTTTGCTTTCAAGGATAATTCCCTGGAAAGAGCTACTCCGATAAGAGTTTTTCTTCATAAAATTGATCAAGTTTGGAAAAACCCTGATGTAGATAAGCCTGGACCTCCCAGAAAGCCTGAATATGCAATAGGGGGAGTTGTTACGATGAGTGGTATGGTAAAAGTTCTCAAGCCTGTTGATCTTGACTTGAATAACTTTCATGCTGATGTAATGCCTGATGTGCCATATAAAGAAGGAATAGTTCTACCGGAAGGACATTTTTCATTTAAACTTTCCGTTCCAGACGGAAAAAACATTATTGCGGACGGAAAACTAATTATTAAATCAGAGGGTGCCCAGGGAAATCAAAATGACTCTTCGAATTCAATAAACGGTGAATACAGAATTTATATGGTTTTGGAAGACCTCCCGAAAGGCTTGGTAGAAGTGTCGCCAGGCGGAGCTGATCAGCCGCCGTTTGTTACATTTAAAAAGCTCTCTCTGGAAAATCTTGAAGACGATAATAAAGATCCGAAATCAAACAAGTAGTGGGTTTATCTATCAATTAATTCGGGAAAAATCGTAGACGCGGCATCTTGCCGCGTTTTCCCTAAGTGCGCAAAAACTTAAATAATGGAGCAAATCTGCGTGTTAACTTTGGGATAAGTTGTTATCTCGAACGAATGTGAGAGATTTGATATAAAAGAGATTTCTTTCTTCGGTCGAAATGACATAGTTTAATGACTCATCTATTAAGATTTGCTTTACTAAGCGGCTGGAAGCCGCTTCTATTTGTTTTTTTTATGAAAAATCAACTTTCACTTTTTTTGCAAGTATAATCCGCTGTCAGAAAAACTATACGTTTGCTCTGATTAAATTCCTGATTAAATTACTTGATTTAAGTATAAGTACGTGATAAAATGGCGTGGCTGTATGAATTGGTGTCGATAAACAATCGAGGTGCCGCAGGCGCCTTTTTTTGTTGGTGAAATAAGGAGATTGTTACAATGAGTTTTGCTCCAGATGGTGTTACTGATAAAGTGAAAAGCTTTATTGAGACGACCTTTGGTGGGCAATATGAAATATATGATGTTGTAATGAGATCTGTTTCGAAGCGTTTAATGCTTCAGGTGTTTATTGATAAGCCCGAGGGTATAAATATTGCTGATTGTGAACGGGTTTCCCGTTCATTAAGCTGCTGGCTTGATGAGGAAGATTTGATTCATCGCCAGTATTACCTTGAGGTTTCTTCTCCGGGTGTTGAGCGTGTTCTGAAAAGAGAAGTAGATTTTCAGAGAATGGTTGGTAAGCTTGTCAAGTGGACTATGCGCTCATCAGAAGAAGGTTCAAAACATAAAGTTTTTAATGCCAGGTTACAGGAATATTATCCTGATCGGGTTGTTGTTTTAACGGAAAAGGGAACCAGAGAGGTTCTTTTGTCTGAAATTGAAGAAGCACGAGCTGTCCTGGAGTTCCCCAGGAAGGTTCAGGGTTAACGCGGGAGGAAGTATGGCTGTCATGAATTTTTTTCAGGCTCTGAAAGAGTTGGCAGATGAGAAAAATATTCCTGAGAGTGTCTTGCAGGAAGCTATAGAAGAAGCTCTTACGATTGCATATAAGAAAAAGTTTGCAACGAAGAAAGACATTAAGGTTGAAGTTGATAAGAAAACCGGTAGTTTTATAGTGAAGGCTATACTTAACGTTGTAGCTGATGACGATTTTACGGATGCCGACAGGCAATGTCCGGTTTCTGAAGCTTCTTATTATAAGGAAAACGCACAGATTGGAGATCTGGTTGACGAAGACGTCACCCCGGACGACTCCCAGTTTGGGCGAATTGCTGCACAGGCTGCAAGGCAGATTGTAACCCAGAAGCTCAAAGAAGCAGAAAAGATGCTTCTTCTGCGTGATTTTCGTGAAAAAATCGGACAGATTATTTCCGGGAAGGTTTTGCGCGTTGAGAGAGGGGTAATCTATGTTGAATTTAAAAAAGCAGAAGCCCCGCTTCCCCAGAAGGAACAGATTCCTGGTGAAAACTTCCGCCCCAATGACCGTATAAGATGCATAGTAAAAGATGCCGATCCAACTCAGAAGGGTGCTCCAAAAGGTGCCCAGTTTATTTTATCAAGAAGCAGTCCTCTTTTTATAGAAAGGCTGTTCGAGGGTGCTGTTCCTGAAATTCAGGAAAAAATTGTTGAGATAAAAAGCGTTGCCAGAGATCCTGGTTCACGTGTAAAAATAGCGGTTGCAAGCAACGATCAGAAGATTGATCCGGTCGGTGCGTGTGTTGGTTTGAAAGGAAGCAGAATCAAAGGCATAATCGAAGAATTGAATGGTGAGAGAATCGACATCGTAAAGTACAGTTCCAATCCGGTGGAATATATCACAAACGCACTGAATCCGGCGAAAATAATCAGTGTGAATATGGCGGATGATAATAAATTGGCTGTGGTGGTCGTTTCTCCCTCTCAGCAATCTCTTGCAATAGGCAAAGAAGGGCAGAATGTTAAACTTGCCTCCAGACTGACCGGGATCAAAATTGATATCAAGACCGAGAAGGAACTGGATGAAGCCGCCCCCAGAGCATCAGCGGAAAACTGAAAAGGCGGAGGTTAAGATGGCAAGATTATTTGAAATTAGTAAACAACTCAAGATAGGAAGAACAGAACTGGTTGCAAAGCTTGAAAAGCTGGGGTTCCAGATAAAGGATCACCCATTCACCGTTGTGAGTGATGCAATGCTTGCTGCGCTTGATAAATCATCAGGCGGCGGCACTCAGGTTTCTGTTCAAGCTGATGCAAATTTATCCAAGAGCAGTCATTCAACTCAGACTGTAGAAAACCGGAGCGCCAGGACGGATTCAACCGCTCAGCAGAATTCAGATGTGCGTCCGAAATCTTTACCAACCGCAGTTCCACAGCAGCAAACCAGTCTGCCGACTGCGCAGCAGGATATGAAAGTAACAAAACAAGAACCACCAAGAGTGATCGCAGTTGTACAGGCACAAAGTCAGGTTTCAAGTCAGCATTTGAACCAGAATTCAAGTCAGAATGCAGCGTTTTCCAACCAGCAGCAGAAAAAACCTGTTATTCCCACGACAGTAACAATTGCTGTTCCGAAGGAAGAGAAGAAAAAAACAGGTCCGAAACCTCTCAGACAAGACAACGATGATATTATTGGGCTTGAAGAAGTTGATCAGCGCATTACAATCATTAAAACAACCGCCATCAAAAAAGATGATGTAGAAAAAGACAAGAAGAAAAAGAAAAAGATCAAGAAGATTCCAGGGGCAGGCATTCCGAAAAAAGCCCTGGAAGAGCAGAGAGAGGCCGAAGCAATTCTTGACCTGCCGGGTTCCGTTATTGAAAGCGGAATGGCTATTCTTAAAGACGCGTCAGTTGAAGATGTTCCCAGAATCACTGTTCCAGCAGAAATTACGACCAGTGAACTTGGAAAATACCTCTCAATTGAGCCGGTAGAGATAGTTAAGAAGTTGTTTTCAATGAATATTTTCGCCAGCCTGAATCAGCGACTTGAACGCGAACAGGTTGAACTTATCGGGCGTGAATATGGAAAAGAAATTCTTTTTTCAGACGATGTAATTGAATTTGAAGATGTTGCTGATTCAGCTTCTGACCTCAAGCCAAGACCTCCGGTTGTAACAATTATGGGTCACGTTGATCATGGCAAAACATCTTTACTTGATAAAATCAGACATGCACGAGTTGCTGAAGGCGAAGTAGGCGGAATAACCCAGCACATTGGTGCATACCAGGTAAAAACCGACCAGGGCGTAATCACCTTTCTTGATACTCCCGGCCACGAGGCTTTTACCGCAATGCGCGCACAGGGAACACATGTAACAGACATCGCAATTCTTGTCGTTGCCGCTGACGATGGCGTCCAGCCGCAGACCGTTGAAGCACTTCACCACGCACAGGCTGCCGGCGTTCCCATTATCGTTGCAGTCAATAAAATGGACAAAGCTACTGCCAACGCTGAAAAAGTTAAACAGCAGCTTATGCCGTATAACCTCATCGCAGAAGACTGGGGCGGAAAAACAATCATGGTTCCAGTCTCAGCTCACACCGGTGATGGCATAGAAACTCTGAAGGAAATGATTCTTCTTCAGGCCGAAATAATGGAACTCAAGGCTAACCCGAATAAGCCTGCACGTGGAACCATTATCGAAGCCAGACTTGACAAGGGAATGGGCCCGATTGCAACCGTTCTTATTCAGAGCGGTAAAATTGAACTGGGCGATTCGGTTATCTGCGGAACTTCTTTCGGAAGAGTGAAAGCTCTTATTGACGATTCTGGAAGTCGCGTGAAGTCAGCTGGTCCGTCTTTTCCGGTGGCTGTGCTGGGCTTGAGCGAAGTTCCAAGAGTTGGCGACAACCTTATGGTTGTTGAAAGTACCAAATTTGCAAGATATGTCAGTGTTCTTCGAATTAAGAAAGAGCGCGAAGAAAGACTTTCCAGAGAAAACAGACTCAAACTCATGGATCTCTTCAAATTCGTGAGCGAAGGAAAAGTCAAAGATCTCAATATTATTATTAAAGCCGATGTTCAGGGCTCTTCCGGAGCTTTGAAAGACGCACTTGAAAGACTCAGCACCGCCGAAGTTAAAGTTAATGCAATTCACGCAGGCGTCGGGGCAATTACAGAATCTGATGTAATGCTTGCTGCAGCGTCAAATGCTATCATAATAGGTTTCCACGTGAGACCTGCACTGGGCGTTGACACTATTGCAGAAAAAGAGAATGTTGAAATCAAGGTATTCAGAATTATTTATGATGCCATTGATGCTGTTAAACTTGCTCTTAAGGGCATGTATGAGCCGGAATATAAAGAAGAGATCATTGGAAGAGCAGAAGTCAGAAAAGTATTTAAGCTTTCCGGATCAGGCACTATTGCAGGTTCATTTGTTATTGACGGCAAAGTCCAGCGTGATGCAAGCGCAAGATTGATTCGCGATGGAGTTGAAGTCTACGAAGGAAAGATCTGTTCCCTGAAGCGATTTAAAGATGATATTCGCGAGGTAATGGCAGGTTATGAATGTGGAATCGGAATATCAAACTACAACGATCTCAAGGAAAAAGACGTAATCGAATTATTCTGCCTCAAGGAAATTGAGCGCAAACTCTGATAAAAGATGGCCATGATAATTGCTGCTGGCACTTTTGAACTGCATTTTCCCGAAGTTCACACGCTGAAGGAAAAAAGACAGGTTCTCAGGTGCCTGCTGGACAGAGTAAGAGCAAAATTCAGTGTGTCAATTGCCGAAGTCGAGTATAACGACCTCTGGCAGAGAAGTGTTATCGGCGTGGCAATTGTTTCGAATGACAGAACTCATCTTGAACAGATGGGTTCTAAAATTGAAGAAATTATTCAAAGTCATGATCAGGCCACAATGATAAACCGTGAATGGGAATTTTTATGACAGCATATCGCAAAGAACGTGTCGAATCACAAATACAGCGTGAATTGTCGCTGATATTACAAAGAAAAGTCCAGGATCCGAGAGTTGCAGGGATTCATATTTGTTCGGTTAAGGTCAGTCCTGATTTTCATCTGGCGCATATTTTCTACAGCACTCTTCTTGAAGGTGCAAACGTTGAAGAAATCCAGAAAGGGCTTGATTCAGCCAAGGCCATGATGCGGAACGAAATCCGCAAAGTGCTGACTTTGAGAAAAGTTCCTGAGCTGGCATTCAAGTTTGATTCTTCAATCAAACATGGTGACCACATGCTGGGAATATTAAAAAATCTTCAGTTTATTACTCCGACAACTGAAACCACGGAAGAAGGCACCACGGAAACGGAAGACAAGAAGAAGGAAGACGGAACCACGAAATACACTGAAGGCACGGAAACGGAAGATACGGAACACGCGGAAGAGATGGAAGATTTGGATACTGCGGATTCTGTTGAAGAAATTGAAAAGATTGACAAAAGTTGAAAGCTGCTGAACACGTGTTTTCACTGCCCGGATTTGAAAATGAATGTTCCCAGATCAGGGAAATTTTGAATTCAAGCGCTTCTGTACTGTCTATTGCTCACCCCTTTTCAGATGGAGATGCTTTGGGTTCTCAGCTTGCTCTTCATTATTTCTGTAAATCCCATGGGAAAGTCTCTGTTCCGCTCAATTTTGATCCGCTTCCGCCGCAGTTGTGCTGGTACAAAGGTGTCAGCGAACTGCAAAATTCAATTCCCGAAGATCAGATGTTCGATGTGCTTTTTCTTATGGAAACAACTGAACTTGATAGAATTGGCGACAGGAAAAGGTTTCTGAAAAATGCCCGGCGGGTGGTTCACATTGATCATCATCTGAATGTGTCAGGGCAGGGTGGTACAAATATTGTTGATATTTCAGCTTCTTCAGCCTCAGAGATTCTTTTCATAATATTGGCAGGAATGTCTGAAAAGGAATTGCCTCTTGAGGTACTGAATGCGGTTTATCTTGGTGTAATGACAGATACAGGAAATTTCCGCTTCCCGTGTACATCCAGGAGAACTCATGAAATCGCCGGATATCTTATTGAAAAGGGCGTAGATCATTCATATATTTATAAACAGGTTTACGAAACGTCAACTTTTACCAGATTGAAACTGCATGGTACAGTAATGGCCAGGTCAAAACTTCATGAAGGTGGAAAAATCATTTCATCAGTTCTTTACCAGAAGGATTTTGATGATATCGGTGCTTCAGAAGTTGATGCAGATGGCTCTGTAGCGACAATTACGGTTGTTGCCGGAACCGAAGTTTCAGCGTTTTTTCGCGAGCGATCTGATGGCGAAGTGAAAATCAGTTTGCGATCTGCTGGAAAAATTGATGTTCAGAGGATACTGAGTGTTTTTGGCGGCGGCGGGCACAAGTTGGCTGCCGGAGGATCAATCAAAGGCACTGTTAGCGATGTTGAAAAATTAATTCTCAGCGAAATAGCAAAAAATTTATGAATGATAAAGTAGATGGTGTTGTATCGGTTTATAAGCCTAAGGGACTGACCTCTCATGATATTATCGATGAAATCAGACGGCATTATCATTTGAACGCCGGACACGCCGGAACACTTGATCCGATGGCTCAGGGAGTTCTTGTCGTTTTCCTTGGGAAAGCTCTCAAGCTTCTTTCTTATCTTCCACCTGTTTCGCTCGACAAAGTATATCTTTTGCGTATTACACTCGGCGTGACGACAGATACTTATGATGCAACAGGAAAAGCTCTTCAGATACACAACGGGAATGTCGATTTCAGCAATGAAGAAATTTTACAGGCTCTGAAAACATTTATTGGAGAAATCGATCAGTGCCCACCGGCATTTTCTGCCGTGAAAATTGCTGGCAAAAGGGCTTACAATCTTGCCCGTTCCGGGGAAACACCTGAAATCCCTGCCAGAAAAGTACATATTCATTCAATAAAACTTCTTAAAGATTATGTTTCCGGAGAGCATCGCAATTTGCTTTTGCGCATGCACTGCGGCCGTGGAACATACGTTCGCTCAGTTGCTCATGATCTTGGGCAGAAGCTTGGCTGCGGAGGCCATCTTTCATATCTTTTGCGGGAACGTGTCGGAATTTTTACAAGTCAGAATTCTTTTCCTCTGTGGAAAATTAAGCAGGAACTTCCTTTTATTAATGAGAAAGCCTTTCTGAAATCTTCAGAAATACTTCCATTTCCTACTTTCATTGTAAAAAAAGAACTTGAAATAGACATTCAGAAGGGCAAGCAGCTTGCTTTTGCAGACTTGAAATCTGCTGCTTCGAATACTGATGATGTTTTCGCGGCTAATTCCGATGATCCGAAATTTCAGATCGTTTCAGAAGATGGACGGCTGCTTGCTATTTATAAGCCAGAGATTCCAAAACAACAGATACAGAGTGCATTTCACGCAAAATTGAATCCGGCACGAGTATTTTTGCAGGAATGAAAATAGTAAACCTTCTAACACAAAATTTTGTATCAGACTCGACTGTTGCGGGTATAGGAACTTTCGACGGAGTTCATATCGGGCATCAGATTCTGATAAATAATTTGATTGATTATGCACAGAGAAATTGTCTGCGGTCTGTAATTTTTACCTTCGATCATCCTCCAAAAGGCATTCTTGAACCTGATAAATTTCCAGGTGAAATAACTTTATTTGAAGAAAAACTTAAGATTATCGAAGGAATGGGTGTTGATTATGTTGTATACAGGCCATTTGATTCCCAGCTTGCAGCATTGTGTCCTGAAGGATTTCTGCGAAATGTGATTTTTGAACAGCTCAAGGCAAAAGCTGTTTTTACAGGGTTCAATTTCGTTTTTGGCTTAAATCGTTCTGGCAATGCAAAGTTTCTTGAAGAAGAGTGTCTTGTAAACAATGTTTACTCACAGATTCTGCCCAGAGTTTCCAAAGATGGAATTACTGTATCAAGCAGTTTTATCAGAGAAAAGATTTTGACAGGCGAAGTCGATGTTGCTGGAAAATATCTTGGAAGGGATCCTTTCATCTGCGGAAGAGTAATTCAGGGAGACAGGCGCGGAAGACAGCTTGGATTTCCTACAGCTAATATTGAACTTGAAGGCTCGAAAAAAGTTGTTCCGATGAAAGGTGTCTATGAAGGAACTGTCGAAACGGTCTCAGGGATTTATCCGGCAATGATAAATATCGGAATCAGACCGACATTCCATAAGATTGTACTTCTTCTTGAAGCACATCTGCTAAATTTTCGTGAAGATATCTACCAGACAGAAATCAAAGTTAATTTTAAGAAAAGACTTCGGAATGAAATCAAGTTTCCAGACAAAGAATCTCTTATTCAACAGATAAATCGCGACCTGAGCCAGATTCAAAACCCTCATTGAAATCTTCTTCTTCCAACAAACCTTAACAAAGGCGACATTTCAACTCCAGAATTTCGCTTGTACACATTTTACCCCAAAGTTAACACGCAAATTTGATCCCTTATTTTAGTGTTTTCGAATTGCGGGTATAACTCATTGTTCTCGATGACATGTATGATCGCAATTGGTTATTTTGGGACATTACCCATTATTATCTGGCGTTTTGTAAAAATTGCGTCATCGTAACGTAACATCACGAGTCCATCTTCCCAGGAATCAAGTTGAGTTTCAGGATTTTTGTCTTGTACCATCTGAATAATCCAGAGCGGAAAGTTCGCGCCAGCCTGAATTGTAAGCGGTATTCCTCCGCCGAAACGTGGATTTATTTCGGTATAGACAATTTCATTTTCAGAAGTTACAAAGCATTGTACCGTAAGGCAGCCAAAAGTTCCGGGAAGGCTTTCAGCTACGAATTTTGCGCCTGATATAAGACGTGCGTCTTTTACGGTTACACCTTTGCAAATTTCACCAGAACGGACTTCGAGTCGAAGTCTGGGAACCACTGAAATGACTTTTCCGGATTTATCAGTCAGAATATCGATGGAATATTCATCACCACTGATATATTCCTGCAGAATGGGATTTGTAACCATTTTTGAATGGAATTCAAGTTGTTCCTTATTTTCAATTTTTACTGCACCGACACTGCCGCTTCCGAATCTTGGTTTCAGAAAAAGCGGATAAACAGAATCGTCTGAATTATTAAGGACGTCCACAATATTGAGGATTTCGGGAGTTTTAATTCCAATTTTGGAAAAAAACTGGTGAGTTTTTACTTTGTCTATGCAGAGCGAATTTGTTTCAGATGATGAAGAGAGCAGGGTTATTCCGGCCTGCCGGAATCTGGTTTCAGAATCTGAGAGTATCTGCAGTTCAGGATCAATTAGCGGAACAACAAGATTAATCTTGTATTTGCTGCATATATTCAGAAGCTCATTCAGATAATCCGGATGATCAACACGTGGAACAATTTCCATTGCGTCGGCTGCAAAATGGGCTTGCGCAGACAATTTGCAGTCAGCAGTGACAATCTTTCCTTCAAGCGACAACTGCTGCATTGCAGAACGAAAAGCCTTGACCAGGGCTACTCTTCTGCCTGCACTTGTAAAAAGTATATTGAATTTTTTCATGGTTTTTCTGATTAATTAATTTCCATTGAATGGAGGCATTGTAACATGATTTGGATTGGAAATGTCAGAATTATCAAAAATTTTTTTAAAACCCCAAAAAAAGATTTTTATTTCAAGAAGAAATGATCTGTTTTCTACATACCATACGTCAAGTTTGAATCTTTCAGGCCATGAAAGAAGATTCCTGCCGTTGATTTGTGCCCATCCAAGTAACCCGGGAACACAATCAAGTCTCCGAGCCTGTTCTTCAGAATACAGAGGAACATATTCCATCAAAAGAGGTCTTGGGCCGATAAAACTCATTTCTCCCCTGAAAATGTTTATCAGTTGAGGTAATTCATCGAGGCTTGTAGAGCGAAGAAACGCTCCGAATCTGGTTAATCTTTTTTCATCAGGCATCATTGAGCCGTCAGGTGAAGTTGTATTTGTCATTGTACGAAACTTATAGATGATAAATGGTCTGCCACCTTTTCCTGCTCTTAACTGCCTGAATAAGACTGGTTTTCCGAGGAAAAACAGTACCATAAGATAAATTATTGCATTAACTGGAAGCATGAGAATAATAAGAATCAAAGAAAAATGCAGATCAAAAAGCCTTTTTACGGTAGTAAATACTTTTGAAGGCTTATTGATCTGCTTAATCTGCTTAGGCAAAATATTTTAACTCTTGTCTTTAAATCTTAATCTGCGAAATCTGCGTAATCTGCGGACAGCTTTAATCTTTTATCTTTATTCTTTTATCTTAGCTATCGTCAGTTTTGAAAGTGCCCATTGTCTGTGCGAGTTCTTCTGATTGAGAGGCGTTTTCTGTAGTCTGATTTGCCATTTCGTCCAGCATTGTATTAATCTCGGTAACACCCTGATTCTGTTTCTGTGAAAGCTGAACGATTTCGTCGACGAGAACAACGGCTTTTGCGCCTGCGTTCTGTATTTTCAGAAACACAGCAGCAGAATTGCGGACTTTTTCACTGTTTATTCTGATTTTTTCAACGGTTGAGGAAATGAGATCTCCGGTGTTTTTTGCAGCTTTTGCTGAACCCATGGCCAGATTTCTTACTTCATCGGCAACAACAGCGAAACCCGCTCCGCTTTCACCTGCCCGCGCAGCTTCAACTGCAGCATTCAGTGCGAGGAGGTTTGTCTGAAATGCTATCTGGTCAATGGTTTTTACTATGTCAGCTGTTTGATTGCTTGTTTGAGAAAGAAGCTGCATTTCTTCGGTAAGTTCGTTCATTCCTTTGTTGGCTTCGGTGATGAAGCCCATTATCTCATTCATGAGCTTATTGGCTTCTTTTGCGTTCTGGCTGTTTTTTGCAGTGACAAGTTCAATTTCTTTTGACGAGGAATTAGCTCTGTCGACCATTTCAGACTGCACTGATGCTGAGTTTCCAACTGCGATTGCTGTTTTTTGAGCCTGCGAAATGACATTATTGAGATTGCTTACAAATGAGTTGAAAAGCCTTGCAAGAGTGCCAATTTCATCCTGGGAATTTATTTCAATTCTGCGTGTCAAGTCTCCATCTTCTTTTTCAAACCGCTCAAGAAGACCTACAAACAACCCAAGTGGATTTGCAACGAATATTTTCAAAAGGAAGAAAGTAGAAATCAGAAGAACGACTACAGCGCTTACTACAGAAAATACGGTATTTATTAAAAGGGTTTTCTGTGTGGATGTAATAGATGCCTTGGCTGCTTCACTGGCGTCTTTTAATGCCTTTGAAGAAAATTTGAAAAGGGTTGTTCCGCATAGATCGCCGATTTTCCAGTTGTGGTGGCATCTTATGCAATCTGCAACAGCAGTTTGTGGTTGATAGATTTCAAATGAAGTTTTTGTATGAATAAGTAGTTTTTCTTTTTTTTCCTGAAGCTTGGAAAGAACGGTCTGGGGAAGTTTTCCACCAATTTTAGCCTCATCGGATGAGTGTGTGATGACACCATGCTTATCAAACAGAGAGCACTCTTCAAGACCTTTTACGTTTTTCTGTTCGCGCAGCAGGGCAGAATATTTTTCCATTTCACCTCTGTTGAGTGATCCGCTGATTGAGTAACCCACAGAATCTGAAATGTTGTTGACAGCTGTCATATTCTCGTCTGTCAGTATTTTTATCTGTTTTTCTGCCAGTTTGGAAACCAGATTTGATACAGACCTGTACTGCAGAAGCTGACCAACTGACATTACCGCTAAAAGTGCTACGGTAATCCATATTATGAGTTTAGTATGAAGTTTCATTATTTCACCTCTTGAAAATTATTTTTTGACAGCATTTGAAACTCTATCTGAGTCAGAGCTTTTTGGCTGTCCATAGGTGACGAGTGGAAGATCCCTTTTGGTTGTGAATCCTTCGAAAGAACAACCTATGCATGGTGCATTGGCTTTAATACAGGTATTCACCCCGCCATTCCAGAGTCTGAAAGTACAGTCTGCTTTTGTTACAGGGCCCAGGCAACCGAGGCGAAAGAGGCAGCCTTCGTCACCGAAAAATCCGGCAAATTTTTCACGCTCATAATCAGCAAAACGCGGACATTGTTCGTGGATATGCCGGTTGAAAAACATTTTAGGGCGGGCATAATCATCGAGCACCAGTTTTGAGAGACCGAATGCAGCAACAAAAGCAAGAGTGCCTACAATCCAGTCCGGGTGTGATGGGCATCCGGGAATACGAACGACTGGTTTTGAAATTCCGGCAGATTTAAGAAAATCAGGAACACTTTGTGCACCTGTAAGATTTCCCTCTGCTGCTGGAATTCCGCCCCATGTGGCGCAGGTTCCAACTGCAACAACTGCTATGGAAGCTCTTGCAGCGGCAATGATCTGATCTGCGAAGTTTTTTCCTCCGACTACACATGCTTCTGGGATCTGGGTTGGAATGGAACCTTCCACAACAAGGATATATCCACCTGCTGAAACGCTTTTGTCGATTACTTCCATTGCTTTATAGCCTGTGGCTGTAGAAAGTGTCGAATGAAAGAGCAGAGAAATTTTTCTTGTAACGATTTCAGCGATACCGAGCGGAGTTGAGTTTAAAAGAGAAACTGAACAGCCCGAGCAGCTTTGTCCCTGGAGCCATAAAACAGCAGGATTGTTTGCTGATATTTTTGAAAGCGACTCGGCAAGTTCTGCAGAAGCAGTGCGGTTTAATCCCATCATTGCTGCGAGAGAGGCAGCATATTTTAGAAAACTTCTTCTTGAAATATCGGGCATTTTATTGCTCCTTTCGATATCAGTGAACCGCACAGGCGATACACGGGTCAAACGAGCGAACAACTCTGGCCGGCTCAATCGGATTCTCAGGATCAGCAACGGGTGTATTCAACAGTGCTTGTTCTATGGGACCAGCTGTTCCCTGGTCATCTCTCGGCGAGCAGTTCCAGGTTGTTGGAACTATGCACTGATAATTATCAATTTTTCCGCCTGCAACTTTGATCCAATGGCTTAATGCACCTCTAGGTGCCTCCATGAACCCCACGCCCTGCGCAGAATCTGGAATTGTGAATGCTGAAAATGTCGGTTCGCCTGGAACAAGCTGCGAAATCCATTCAAGGCAGCGTTGGGCTATAACTTTTGCTTCCAGAGCTCTTATTGCATGTCTGCCTAGCGCAGAGACAAGTGCAGATGCTTCAAGATTCAGAGTAGAGGCAAGTTTTGTTATTTCTTTCGCCAGCGGATTAGATGGATTCTGCATGGCTACAAGAGCTCTTGCGAGTGGACCGACTTCCATTGGTTTTCCCTGATATCTGGGTGCTTTCAGCCATGAATATGCATTATTCTTATGCGCTGCCGGAACAGTCTCACCGCTGAACGGGTGGAGACCCGAACCGGAGGAGAAATACGAAGAGCCGGTGTCTTCTGAAAAAGATGATTTGTCAATATTTGAAAATTTGCCGTCTATCAGTACACCTGCTGGAAGAAGATTCTGTGTTTTTTCGTTATTTTCCGGAAAGACGCCTACGGCGAGATAATTCCCTTTCCACGAGCCAAGTTTAAAATATTCGGGAAAAGCTTTTGCTACTTCTATTACATCCGGAATATAAGAGGAACTGACGAAATTCAGAAGTTTTCCCATTATTGAGCGGTAGCCTTCAATTTTATCAATGGTGACGACCTCGGTTACTCCGCCCGGTACAAAAACCGACGCGTGCGGAATCTTTCCGCAGAAAAGAGCTGCCGCCTGATGTGCGATTCTTCGCATTTCAAGAGCTTCAAGATAATGTTTAATTGCAGAAATGTTGATTTCAGCGTTTTCAACATATTTGGTATCATATCTTGGCAGGAAAGGGGCTGCAGGATATAACATTTTTGATGAAAGCTGAGCATTTACCCAGTCGCGTAATCCGAGAAGGTCATCATCTTTTCCCTGATAAGCGGTAATTGCAGCGATATCAATGAAGTCAAGCGCACAAAGCTGGTAAAAGTGAATAATATGCGATTGAATGTAGTTCGCGCCCAGAATGAGATTCCTGATTAATCTTCCGTTTGTTGGTGGAGTTATACTGAAGGCATCTTCCTGTGCAAAAACTGATGCGGTTCCGTGTGATATCGGACATACACCGCAGATTCTCTGAGTAATGAACTGGGCATCGGTTGGAGCTCGTCCTTTGAGAATATTTTCAAAACCTCTGAACATTTCGCCAGAGCATTCTGCTTTATAAACTTTTCCGTTTTCAACTTCAACCTTAATAGCCAGATGGCCTTCAATCCTGGTAATAGGATCAATTTTAATAGTTTTTCCCATTTATATAAACCTCCACCATGAAATATGTATAAACCTAACATTTTTTGATAAATAAAGTCTATTTGAAAGAAACCGAGCAGTGAATAAATTAATTTTGTGGAAAGCATTGTAATTCTTGTTTCAGCATATTCTTGGAAGTATTTCTCCGAAAGGAATATCCATAATTCTTTTCATTCCAATTCTGTTTGTACGGAACACCTTGCCGCTATTTCCGCTGAGAACCTTTCCGATGCAACACGGTTGACAGTCTGGCGATGCCGATTTCGACAATTCATGCATTGTTGTTTGCAGATATTTTTCAGGAACAAAGCTTACAAAGCGCCCTTCACAAGCAATATTTACCGGGTCAAAACCCAGCATTTCGCATGCACTACGAACAGGCGCTGTTACCGGTATGCAGTCTTCGAAAATCTCAAAATCATAACCTGAAGATTGGGCAATTTCTCCGAGTGCTGCTGCCATTCCTCCGCGGGTGAGGTCACGCATGCAGTGAATTTCAACTTCTGCGTCGATAAGATTTCTTACCGGAGTAAGAAGTGAAGCACAGTCGCTTTCAATTGAACATTCGAATTCAAGTCCTTCCCGGCTTGCGAGAACGGCTATTCCGTGTCTGCCGATGTCTCCGTTAATAATAATGCAATCGCCCGGAGCAACAGATTCGGGTGCAACTACTGTTCTGGAAATGATTTTCCCGACACCTGAGACTGATATGAACAGCTTATCAGCTTTTCCTTTTTCTACAACTTTTGTATCCCCGGTAACAATGCATGCATTGTTTTCTTTGGCAGTATCAGCCATGGAAGATACAATTTTTTTCAGGCTTTCAATTGAAAAACCCTCTTCAATAATAAAAGCCGCACTCAGATACGATGGAATGGCTCCGCACATTGCAAGATCGTTTATGACTCCGCAAATAGAGAGTTTTCCTATGTTGCCTCCAGGAAAAAAAAGTGGATCAACAACAAATGAATCTGTGGTAAAGGCTAACTGCGGAGATACAGAGGTAATGCGTGCTCCATCATGATTTTCCCGCGACTCTTCCGAGCGGAAAAACGGAAGAAATACTGACTCAAGCAGTTGTTGAGAAAGTTTTCCACCGCTGCCATGCCCAAGCAAAACTTCTGTGAATGAAAAATCAACAGGACACACAGATGAGAAGTTCGTAATGTTCTCCGTTTTTGAAATTTTGTGAATTCTGCAAATATATAAAGTTTTATTTATACGACGAATAAGAGCGAGAAAGATCATTATTAGAACTGATACCGGAAAATCTGCACGTTGACGTTTTGTGTATTAAAAGAATGGCTGTAAAACTAATTATAATACAATGTCGAAAGGGAAAACTCAAGAAATTCTTTCAGATAATTATTCAGAAGAATTGGTATAATTCGTGGTAATGAAAAAGCAAGTTGCGAATATATGCTTGCTGCGGACAATTACTGTTTTCTTGCTGAAAATCGTGTTGTAATAATGATAATACTTGTACAAAGTATTGCTCCGGCTGCAATTTGTACATTGTCCAGTGGTTTGTTGAAGAAAAACCACATTATCAGTATCGAAGACAGCGGAAATACCAGCTCAAGAACAGCGCTTACTGATGCTCTGATTTGATTCAAGCCCTTATAGAAAAGAAAGGTTGCAAGGAATCCCGGAACCAGAGCCATATAAAGGAATTTGAAGATCAGTGGGTTGCTTGATGCAAAAACTTTTTCAACGTGCATTCCGGACCCAAAAAGAGAGGATAATGCTCCGGCGAAAATTGCTCCGATGAATAATCGGTTTCCAAATACAAAAAGGGGATCATATTTATTTAAGAGCAGTTTTCCCCAGGCTGTTCCACCTCCCCAGAAAAAGGCCGCAAGTACTGCAAAAAAAACTCCTGCTGCACTCTTGTACCATTCGCCAGAAAAAGGGTTTGCCATGGAGAAGCTTACAAAATAAGATGCAATTATAGCAGTTAAAGCCCAGAAGTAAAATCCTTTTCCAGGTTTTTCACCTAGAAGAAGTATTCCAAAAGTAATTGTTATGATTGGCTGTAATTTCTGAAGCAGTATCACCAGTGCTGGATTCATGTATGAATAAGCTTTTGAAAAAAACAGGAGTCCGCAGACAGAAGAACCGCACCCAATGAGAAGCATCAGAAATACATCGCGCAGAGTCATTTTTGCGTAATCTTTTCTGTGTTTGAAAATTATCGGAATTACAATCATTGCGTTGATGAAATGTTCCCAGGTTATAATAGCCAGAACTGGAACTTCTTTCATCACTGAAATTCTGAAAAATAAATCGGTACTGCGTACCATACCACATATTACGAGCAGCAATTCCCCCATTTGAGAACCTCTTGAGCAAACATTGCATTTTTATGAAATTTTGAAAATGAAGAGATCAATTGCAGGCAGGTGCTGCGAAAAATTCTGCTGCGTTGCAAATGGAAGCAGACCAACTATCTGGCAGGATGATTATTCCGCGCGAAAAAACGAGAAACTGGAACGACATCCTGTCAGATTCAAAAAAAGTTCTTTTTTTTACTCGTAAAACCAGTTTTAAACAATCACTTGCCGGTTTCGGGAGTAGGTGTGGCGACCGGTGCAGCGGCTGGTGCTTCTGGTGCGGTTGGAGAAGCTGTTGCCTTAACATCGCCTGCGGGGGCGGTAGCTGCAGGAGCGGCTTTGGAGTCAGCGGGCTTGGCGGATTCAGCGCCACAACCGACAAGAGCTAGAGACGCACACAGGAAAAGACCAACGGCGATATTTTTCATGATAATTCTCCTTTGGAGTAAAATCTGAGATTTGATCAGCCGTTCATTATAAGGAGCGGCTAGTGAAGATATTATGGCTTTGGTTCCACATAGGATCACATGCCGGCGATGTTACTACAAACTGTCTGGAAAATCAAACAGCGCAACTCGTCTATCAGCCCCAAACACGCCTGCCATAGATTTATGAAAAAACATTGTCCCGATGCTGTTCCTGATAGTTTCTCCATGAATCGTATTTCAAAGATTTTTTCGATGGCTTCTTTTTCAGATAATTTAAAAGCATTCTAAATTGCGGAGAGACGAAAGTGCTCGACAAATTTCTGTTAAGGTGGCGTTTCGAAAAAAAACGTGAGATATAACGCGATTATTCATAAAATTGGTGAAAAAAATCACTTGACTCTAAAAAGCTTGGGTAGTATAGTTGGGTCGGAAAAAAATCTATCAAAGACCATTGATGACAACACAGGCGACTAAAAAGAACTTGCTGCTTTGACAACCTGCGAAGTTATATCAGAATGTGTCCAGGATGAAAATAATGAAAAATAGCGGTGTTATTGTTACCATTGCCGGAGTAGCCCTCAACCTGGCTCTAGGCGTTCTTTACGCATGGAGCATGTTCTCAAGCCAGTTGACCCTGGATGTGTCCAAGGGCGGTTACGGATGGACGGGTACAGCGGCCACGATGCCATACACTTTGGCCATAGCCGTCTTTGCAGTCATGATGGTGCCCGCAGGGCGTCTTCAGGACCGCTTCGGACCGCGTGTTGTTGCCACACTCAGCGCAGTGCTGACCGGACTTGGCCTGGCCATTTCCAGCCTTGGCTCGCCAACTTCCCACCTGCCTGTGGTTCTTGGGTTTGGCGTTTTTGCCGGTACAGGTTTCGGTCTCGGCTATGCAGCTGCCACTCCTGCGGCGATCAAGTGGTTCGATGCCAAGAAAAAAGGCCTGATCACTGGGCTGGTGGTCGGAGGATTCGGGCTCGCACCGGTATACATTGCGCCTCTCTCAGAGAAGCTCCTATCGACATACGGCATCAGCAGTTCTTTTCTGATCCTTGGCGTCTCGTTCCTCGTCTTTGCTGGAATTGCCGCTCAGTTTATCACTAATCCGGAGGTTGCGCTTAATACCGGAGCCAAGATTGTCTCAAACACAGATTGTTCCTGGCAGGAAATGCTTAAGGCACCGATGTTCTATTCTCTCTATCTTCAGTATGCCTGCGGGGCAACCGCGGGGCTGATGATTATTGGCCACATGAAGAAGATTGTCTTGATGCAGTCGCAGGGGGCAATCAAGGCTGGCTTCGTTTTCGTCGCTCTCCTTGCTATTTTCAATGCCTCGGGACGGGTTATTGCCGGCTTCGTTTCTGACATAATCGGCCGTGTCTCGGCGCTGATATTCGTCTTTGTAATCCAGATGACGGCGATGTTCTTTTTCTCCCAGCTCAATACGTTTCACGGGTTTCTCGTTGGCGCCGCGATCGTAGGCTTCAGTTATGGAGCCTGTCTCTCGCTTTTCCCTTCTACTGCTGCAGACCTTTGGGGAACAAAGAATCTCGGAATGAATTACGGCATTCTCTTTACCGCCTGGGGTGTCGGCGGAGTTTTTGGGCCGATGCTTGCCAGTATGATTGTCGATTCCACTGGTTCCTATGAAAAGGCTTACTCCGTTGCCGGCGTATTGCTCATGTTCGCTACTTTACTCGCTATCGCTGGTCACATCAGTCTTTCATATAACGCCGCCGAAAAGCAGATCATCATTACTTTTGGCCGTAAGCCAGTCGTGGAGCCCCAGGTGCAACAGGTGCCGACTCCGCCGCTTGAAGCCGATGCTTCCCTTGCGATTCCGCTGTCTCAGCCTGGTGTCAACTCAGCTCGTTTGAAGTAACAGTCATTGACCCAGCCTAAAAATTTGAAGATCAAAAAGCAAAGGCAGGTTATTCTCGTCATCGCTTTTTCTCAGAATGAATGCAATTACAGGGAAGTACAGGAGCTATTGAGCCGTTAAAAATACAGTGAAGAAAAAATATTTCTTGAAAAAGTGACTTAATTATGTTAAAAAACCTGTGCTCAGCTAAATTATTCAACTTCAAGAGGATGGTATGACACAGGTAAAAAGACTATTTTTTGTTTTTTCTTTATTGTTTCTCTTTCCCGGTTGCCTTATGTCGCAAGAAGGTAATCTCGCAGATATGTCACTTGAGGATCTTTTGAATGTACCTATCGTTGCGGCCAGTGCAGTCAAGGAAAAGCCCTCTGAATCAGCAGCTGCCGCGTATGTGGTTTCTGAAGAAACGATTAAAAATCGTGGCTATACTTCCCTTATTGATCTGCTTGAGGATATTCCACAAATTGAAATTGCACATCTTACTGGAAATGCCCACGCGAATACCTTAACAATACAGGGTGTGAATGGCGACAGACGCTTTCAGATAATGATTGATGGGGTAAGGGTTTCCCCGGTTGCTGGAAGTTTGTACCCTCTGGGACGTCAATTTTCGCTCAGAAATGCCAAACAAGTGGAGATAATTCTTGGTCCAATGTCGGCGCTTTATGGAGCTGATGTTTTTACCGGGGTTATCAATATTGTCACTCGAACTGGCGAAGAGATGAAAGGTCGCAGCTTGAATATGGCCGGCGGAACCAATCAAACCCGGGACTATTCAATTACTCTGGGCGATAAATTCGAAAGAAACACTGTGCCCGGAGCATATTTTCTTGATGGTGGATCCTTCGCAATTACTGCTCAAAAATATACCACTGATGGTCCTTTCCTCCCCAAGGCATACCCGAAGGAATTTTCCTGGTACAACAATGAATTTCAGTCTGGTCGTGTGTCGAATTTCCCGGGCACCACTGCAGAGACTAACGTTCCATTTAAACCTTATAACACAGATCAGGAGGCAGGCTACCTGCATGGTCGTCTTAACCTGAAAAATCTTGAACTTGGGTTTATCAGTATGACGGAATCCCATTCTTCTTCATTGGGCGTATCTCCGGCGTTCAGCTTGTACGATATTAATGCTGTTTTCAGGACTAACTACCTGAATTTCTATGGAAAACACAATTATGCAAGCAGAAATGAAAAGTGGAAATTGCGATCTCAGATTTCCCATCAGCTCTATGAAGTTGACCCCCGAACACTTTTTCTGAACAACTTTTCCAGTTATAAGCCTGCTTATAAATATGCCAAAGACGAGAGTTTCTCTATTGAAGAACAGTTAAGTTACTCTTTGCCAAATAATCAGCAAATGCTCCTTGGTCTTTCATATCAGCGTATATCTTCTCTTCCGCGCACTGCTGATTTACCATATCCGTTTGATCCTGATAAATCGCCTGAATCACAGGGATACATCTATTCCGGGTCAGACCTCAGTACAATCAATCCGCAGGGCATCCCCATGCATTTCAATAAGACTGATTACACAAATTTTGGCGGATATGCGCAATTGCATCTCAGATCCAATTCTATTTGTACCTGGACGCTTGGTGCCAGGTATGACTCAAACAGCATGTATGGTTCCACATTCAATCCCAGAATTGGAGTGGTTTTGAAGCCCAATGACAAAGTTAATTTCAAACTTTTATATGGTACCGCATTTCTTGCTCCGCCGACCGACAAAGTATATCAGGATTTCGGTTCGTTCAGTCGCGACAAGAACAAGCCCGGAGATATCAAAAGTTCATTTTTCCATATACCCAACCCGGATCTAAAACCTGAGAAGATAAAATCGACTCAGACAGAGGTTACATATTCATTCAACGATGATTTACGCTTGACCTTGAGTGGGTATGACTCGAGGATTTCCGATATTCAGCAGGTTGTTTCGCTTGGTTCTGGAACATACCTTGGTAAGCCGGTCAAATCTATTCAGTCCGCTGGAAACAGAGGAGAAGCCAGAACTTATGGTGGCTCTCTGCGAATTGATTCACTTAAAAAGTTCAGACAGTTACGCGTCAATTCTTATCTGGCTTATTCTTATTCAAACGGAGATCTTGATGGCGAAATGTTGCCATTTTCTGCACGACATTCAATTAAAGCCGGAGCCAGTTTTATAAAGGGAAAATGGACCTTCTCGCCACGACTGATTTATCAGGGGCGCAGCTACAGTCAGGCAAAAGATTCCCAGGGAAAATTTACCAGCAGTGATCCGTTTACTATCGTGAATATGTACTTAAAACACGTACAATCCACTACTGAGCGTTTCACTATTTCAGAATTCATTAACATTACGAATCTTACTGATGCCAGATATTACAATCCAGATTTTGCTCTGAACGGAGTTGGCTTTACTGCAAATCCACAGGAACCCAGGTCGATTGTTGGTGGAATTTCCGTAGAATTCTGAAGAAGTTAGTTATTAGAAATAGTAATACAAACGCTGAGATTCGGTACACCGGATCTCAGCGTTTGTTGGTTTTGTGACAACAGCTGTTGTGCAGGTAAGCTGTCTGATTTTTCCAGCATAAGAAAACTTCGCTGCAATTATTATCAGTAAACCTTTCGGGCCAGCTGAAGAAGTTTGGAACTGATTTTCAAACCTGCTTTGATTGCGTTGCTGTTGCTTATGAAAAAGCGAATTTTGCTGTCTTCGATCGTAAAGGCAAGAATGCCACCATCATCAATAAATCTTTCACCTTCACCAATTGTAAGAACTCCGTTGTATTTTTCGGAATTAATTGAATTGCCGCCTGGATTATGGGAAAAATAAATAACATTAAATTTTTCCTGAACTTCGATTTTTGGCAAATAATCAACTTGAACAACCTGTTCGTTTATTTCTTTATTTTTTAGGATAGATTTGGCAATATTTGCAAATGCCGGATTATTGAATATCCCAATCTTAAAAACTTTTGAATCTAAAACCTTGCCGCTTTTGCTCCACTCAATAAATGCAGGGAACTTCAAAAGAAAAGCAGCTTTAACGGTAAACTCATCCTGAGCTGCCGCAATACCGGGCAGATTTATAAGAAAAAAAAGTATACTACAAAAACGCGCCATGAGTTCAAAAGCACCATCCAGCAATATTTACAACGGTATGATAACTCTATTATAAAACGTAAAAAAATGCAACCTAATTTGACACATATATTTTAAGAAAGCTATACTTAATAAGAAGGCGCCTGCTGGCGGTTGATTCCCCAGATGTTTCCGGCTGAGGGAAATGCTTCTTTGAGGCGGTAATCATACTTATCACCTTCTGATTGATACATGAAAACAGGTTGACTTGCCAGTGAGCCTGCTGATGCTTTACAGCCGATATATGCTTTGTCTGATGGAAATCCGAAAACATTGTTCGGGCCGAATTCTGGCAGTGGTAATGCTCCTATAAGGTGTTCTATTCCTTTTAATCCCTGACCGGAAATGCTCAGCCCCGAAACTATTATGTTTTTCTCAATCTGAGGATTATTTTTATCGATTCTTATTCCAAATGGCGCATCGAACGTATTTCCGATAATTCTGCCAGATTGAGCCATAATCTGAATTCCCAGCCCAAGACCTGAAACGAAAAGATTATTTTCAACCAGACATTCATTAGTGCTTTCGCTCAGATAGAGAGCCTGTTCAGTAAATTCAAGGAAATTGCATTCTTTTATTGCCAGAGTAAAATTTTCAAAAGTTGACATGCCTTTTGTACAATGAAAAAATGATGACTTTTCAATTGTCAGGTTTTTATTCCCTCTGAATTCTGCTCCCAACCCACACATTGAAACAGAAAAACTTGAAATTGTCAGGTTCTGTGTCTGGCTTGCAGATAACCCGAGAGAAGATTTTATTATGCGAATATCCGTGAATTTGCCATTGGTTTTGTAAATTGAAAGAGCATTTTTTGCATACGCAATTGTGACGTTGTTCATTATACTCAATTCATCAGAAGCATCTGAAAAAGATATTCCGCCCCAGTCTTCTGATGCAGGGACAGGTTTTTCTGTTGTAAAAACTATCGTAGCATAATTGCCGGCGCTTGCAACAATTGAGCCTTTGACGCGTATTTCAACGCGTGTATTGTCTCCTCTTCTCAGCGCGTCAAAATCTGCCATGCGAATTTCCACACCCGGATCAATAAGCAGCCGTCCACCAGCAGTGATGTCAAGATCCCCTGCCAGAGAATACGGGCTGTTTGCTCGTGTCCATGATACTTCACCGATGAGATCACCAGGAATGACCATTGAAACTATTTCTGAGCCGCTGCTCTCATTTCCAGCGAGGTCTACGGCTGAGACTCTGTAATGGTATTTTTTCCCGGTCATGACGTTTGTGTCAACATATCTGTCAATTCCCTTTGAAATGAGAACGCCTGAAATCAACGAAAATCCAGAATTTGGAAGTTCACTTCGGTAAATTCTGTAACCTTTGAGATCTGTTTCGTTATTGGGTGTCCAGAAAATTGTGACTTGATTTGGCTGCTCTGTCAGCGCAATTCCGGGTGATTTTGGAAAATCAGGCGGAGTCGAATCATCCAACGCAGCGGGGGTTTCAAAAATGACAGTTTCGGATGTTTCAGATTGGTAATTTTGTCTCGAAGAAATAATTCTGAGCGAATAGCGTGTCTGGGCTTTGAGTCCATCTAAAGTCAGCGAATGAACAGTTGTATATGAATTTTCTGCTTCCCTGACAACGTTAGTGAATGAATTTCCTTCACCAAATTCAATTTTACCGTTGGTGAATTCATTTGTTTTCCAGCCTATTATTGCATGTGTTGCGCTTATTTTTTCCATTTTTACATCAACATAATCAAATGAAGCGGTTTCAATGATAACCTTTTTAACATCTGTCACTGTATTGGAAAAAATTGGAGCGTTAAACTTGCTTGTTCTGAAGCCACTTTTTCTAATGAGGAATACTGTGTCTCCAAAATTTATTCCTTCTATGAGAAAAGAGCCATCCGATGAAGTCTTTGCCCATTTTTTCTCATCCTGACTCCATGAAACAATTGCCCCTGAAACAGGAGTTCCGACCTTATCAATGACTGTTCCAGTGACACTGCCTTCTCTTGCTACAACGTCATTATGCGGGGTCGAACATCCGGCAGAAATAATGAAACAAGTTACTATAAGTAATAAAACAGAGTATTTTTGTATCATTTCAGATTCTCATTTTTTTAGCTTTTGATTTTTTTTGAAGAATAGTTATTGTTGGTATAATATCGGTAGATAGGATATCTTTGTTGACAAGAGATTCTCAGACTTTATTAATGAAAATAATGATTATTGTCGATAGCAGTCAGTGAATAATCAAAAGTGAGGAAATTGGGCAAAGAATGAATATTCGAATTCGTCCAAGTCTTATTGTAAAAAGAGATGCGAAGAGATTTCTCTTTGTAAGGCACTGTAAAAATGAGAAAAAATACTGGCTGTTTCCCGGCGGTGGACAGGATACTTTCGAATCAATGATTGATGGTGCGAAGCGTGAATTGCGCGAGGAAACGGGTATTGTGGCAACTCAATTCCGATTTGTTGCACTGCGGGAATCAATGAATGAGAAAGCCGGCAAGCATACCCAATTTCCAGTATTTGAAGTTCTTGATCCGGATTTTTCAAATCTTAGTGTCGGCGTGGATCACAGACTTGAAGGGATTGACTTTTTTACGATTGATGAGATTCTGAAACGTCCATTTTTTCCTGATTTTGGAGAAGATCTTGAAAAAATGCTCACGGGGAAACCGGTAGAACAATTTAAGACCCTTCCCTGGAAGGAATAGACCACGTCCCTAACGGGTAACATGACCTCTTTTGGTGGTTTGCAGTAATGATAATCAGGATAAAAGGCTGACAGATATTGAGCCCGGAGAAAGATGCGATGGAAAAAAAATACGAACAGGCAATAATTGAATGTAAAAAAAGGATAAGTGCAAATCCCAGAGACTTCTTCGCTTATTATCAGCTCGGAAGAGCGCTTGAAATGCAGGGTGATATAGATGAAGCGATCAAGACTTATCATGAAGCAATCGCAATTAATCCCAAGGATGCCTACGCGCACAATTTCCTGGGACTGCTTTTTAAAAATAAGGGAATGATAAATGAAGCTGTAATCGAATTTAAAAAAGCTATAATGTACAACAATAATTATGCATTCCCCTATGCAAATCTTGGAGTAATTTACAGAAACAAGGGAATGCTTGATGAAGCTATAATTCGATTTAAAAAGGCCATCAGCCTTAAATCTGATTTCCCATTCGCTCATCTTCAGCTTGGATTGATTTACAAACTGAAAAAAATGTTTGACGAAGCTATTATTCGTCTCAGAAATGCCATAGATATTAATCATGAATATGCTTTTGCACATTTTGCACTGGGTTCCGTTTATCTTGAAATCGGAAAACCCCAGAAAGCAATTGTGGAATATAAAAAGGCAGTATTATTGAATTCCCAGGACTCTTTTGGCTGGTGCCAGCTTGGAAGAGCACAGATTGATACCAAAAGTTGTGATGAAGCAATCTTTTCCCTGAAAAAGTCAATCTCTATCAATTCAGATAATCCATTTGCTTTCTTCAACCTTGGAATGGCACATTTTATAAGCAAAAGATATGATGACGCCATCGAATCTCTGAAACGTGTACTTGATATTAATCCTGATATGATTGAGGCGAGAATTCTTCTCGGACAATCTCTTCAGAAAAAATCCATGGATGACGCGGCTTTGACAGAGTTTAAAAAAACTCTTAAGCTTGATCCGAAATGTCCGAGAATTCACTTTTATATCGGCACTGTTTATCGCAAGAAAGGCGATACTGCAAGGGCAATTGAAGAATTTCGGCTTGAAAATGGCATTAATCCGAACGATGCTGAATTGCACCTTAATCTCGGTCTTGCTTTTAAAGACAAGGGAATGCTTGACGAAGCCGCTGGAGAATTAAAACGCGCTCTTTTCCTTGATTCCGCACTAACAAGAGCTCATGAAGTACTGGGTGAAATATTTGATGCCAGAGGACAGTGCGACCAGGCTGTAAATCACTGGAAAAAGGCTGCAGAACTGAGAAAAAAGTGCCAGAATACTGAAGTTGTTGAAAAATTGCCGGTTATAAAAAACCGATCAGAAATCGAAATGGTCATTGAACGTTATAAGACCGAGGCAATTAATAATCCGAATAGCCCTGAAGTACATTACATGCTTGCTTCAGCATATAAGAATAATGAAATGTATGATGAGGCGATTATTGAATATAAGAAAGTCCTTTCACTCAATCCGACAGACTCTTTTGCGCACTATAATCTTGAAGTAATATATCGTATAAAGGGAATAGATGATCCAAACATAACCCGATGGAAACGATCGGTGGCTATTAATCCGGAAAATGCCGGCGGACACTACAGACTTGGCCTGGCATTCAAGGAAAAGGGAATGCTGGATGAAGCAATCAGAGAATGGGAAAAAGCAATCGCAATCGATCCGGACTTTTCGCATGCTCATCTTCAGCTAGGAATAGCTTTTAAGTGCATCGGAAAATCAGAAGATGCAATCAGAGAATGGCGAAAAACTATTGACCTTGACCCTGATTTCAAAGAAGCTCTGTTTCACCTTGGACAGGCATATCTCAACAGGGGAATGCTGGAAGAGGCTCTCCTTTCGATCAAAAAGAACATCAGGCTTTCTCCGGAAGACATCGAAAGCAGATATCTTCTTGGATTGATATATAAAAATAATGGAATGTTTGAGGAAGCCAGAGATGTATTTGAAGCGCTTCTTAAAATCAAAGAGGACCATGTACTGTCATTGATAAATCTGGGAGCGGTTTATAAAAATCTAAGTGTTCTTGAAAAGGCGCTTTCATGTATTCTTATGGCTTTAAGGCTTGATTCTCAGAACTTCTTTGCATATTATCTTCTCGGAAGCATTTACAGAACCCTTGGAAATACGGAAAAAGCAGAAGAATCTTTTCATAAAGCCACTGAGCTGAATCCAGATGATGCCTTTTCGCAGTACAGTCTTGGAGTAATTTATAAGAATTCCGGAAGGCTCTCGCAGGCAATAAGGGCTTTTGGTCGTGCAATAGAACTTGATTCAGATGATTCATATTCATTTTCGCATCTTGGAATGTCATTTTACGAGCAGGGACAGACTCACGAGGCTATAAGCGCTTTTGAACGGGCAATAGAAATTAACCCGGAAGATACTTATGCTCTGTACAATCTTGGAATGGCAGAGATGGATGTTAAAAATTATGATTCTGCAATTGAAACTTTTGTTAAAGTTGTAAATATCAATCCGCAGGATTCTTACGCATGTTTCAATCTGGGACTTGCTTATGAAGAAAAAAATCTTCTTCCAGAAGCTAAAGCATGCTACAACAAAGCAAAAGAACATGCTCCAAAAAGCAGCAGAATTGAAAAATTCATACGGGAAGCACTCACCAGACTGAGTTGAGACCGTGTTATATGATAACGAATTGAAATTTGTTTACCAGTGGGAATTCTAATTTGAAGAATGTACAATCTTCAATGCATTGTTCTATTGTTAAATGGTCTTAAAATTTAAAATCTGTGTCATTTCGTGTTATTCCGTGGTTAAAAAGCATTTTTTCTTTCTACGGTCTTCAGCCTCTGGTTTTGCACTCTATTCTTTTTCTGAGTGCTGTCTTTATTCCTGCATTTTCAAAGATTCTTTCAGTGGCTTCACCGAAATCTTTTGAAATGTACAAAGTGCGTTTTGCAGCAGTTATGCTTGATGTGTTTACTGGAGAAATAGTGAATTCAATATTTTCTTCAATCAGAATATTAATTGCTTTCAGCAAATCGTGCGGAGTAGCAAAAAGATACTGATAACTATCACAGTCTCTTACGCATTTCCGATAATAATATTCGCTCATGGCGAACTCTCGGATAAAATGATTTCCTTCACCCCAGTGAAGCACTTCTGTTGAACCGGGCATAAAAATACCACCCGGACGAAGAGCGGCGAAAAATCTTTCAGTCAGCGTTCTTTTTGTGTCTTCCCTGAAGTAAATCATTGTATTTCTGCAGAATATGATGTCAAATGAGCATTCAATCCATTTGAGGCTCAAAAGATTTCTTACTTCGAAGGTGACATTTTTCGATAATTCGTGTTTGACCTGGTAATTGCCGTTTGAAGTTGGTTGGAAATATGATAACAGAAGCCTTTGAGGAATAAGGCGGATTTCGCTGGCAGTGTATGTTCCTTTTTTTGCTTTCTCAACTGCCCTGGGTGAAATATCGCTTCCGAAAATTTTTACTGTATAGCCAGGCTTTTCCTTGAAAAATTCAGCCACAACAATTGCAATTGAATAAGCTTCTGCTCCGATGGAAGAACCGGCAGACCAGATTGTAATTTCCCTGCGTTGTTGCTTTTCTGTTTCTTTTATCAAAGACGGAAGAAGAACTTCCTTGAGAATTTCAAAATGTTTTGGATGTCTGAAAAACCACGTTTCATTTGTTGTTAATGAGTCTAACAGCTCATTTTTGAAATTCTGGTCTGACTGGGCAAATTTGATAAAATGGTTCAGGTCGGTGCAGTTGTGGCTTAAGAAGATTGGAATAACCCTGTTTTCAAGAAAAGTAAATTTTTCGGCTTCAAAATACAACCCGAACTCCCGTGAAATGAATTCCCGGAGCTGATAGTAATCTATTTTCTTTGCATTTATTTCATTCATAAGTTAACTGTGTAAGATTAATTATAACCTCAAGTACATCGAATTTCAATTAATGCAAAAAATATTAAAGAAAAATCTTACCGGTAATGATGACGAGAGAATGAAAGCTCATAATTATTGAGTAAAACTTTTATTGTATATGATCTCAATTTGATATCCAGAATTGAGATCATATACAAAATTCAGGTTAAATTATATACTTTTCAATCAGAGAAAACATTTTAACCGGTATTTCCGCTTTAAGATAAATGTTGTCATCACGCCATTCCTGGGCTTTAATCAAGCCAAATGCGAAAACCTGCTTAACAGCCTGAGAATCTTTTGGAATAAGCATTTCCAGGAGTTTATATTCCTTCTGCATGAATTTGTCAAACAATTTATAAACAGTGTCAAGGTCAGTTTTATGATGTGCAGAAATGAAAAGCGCTTCAGGGTATTTGTTCCTGAAACTTTCAATTACATCGGATGTGACTTTGTCTGTTTTATTGAATATCATTATTATTTCTTTCTGCAAAGCATCTATCTGAGAAAGAATGTCTCTTACAACGCTGATTCGTTCTTCGGCATCATGGGCAGAGATGTCAGTTACAATAATGAGAACTTGAGCATTAATAACATCTTCAAGTGTTGCTCTGAACGCTTTTACAAGATTATGGGGAAGCTTTTTAATAAAACCTACGGTATCTGATAAAACACAGAATCTTCCGCTGGGAAGTGTAATTTTTCTTGCAGTCGGGTCAAGAGTGGTAAATAAACCATCATTAACTGCAACTTTACTTCCACTGAGCGAATTCAGAAGGGTTGATTTGCCAGCGTTTGTGTAGCCCGCAAGCGCGAAAAGCGGAGCAAGATTTTCGATGCGTTTCTGTCTGAGAAGCGCACGGCTCTCAACAACTTTTTCCAGTTCCTTCTTTAAACGTGAAATTCTGAATTTCAGTTTGCGTCGGTCGCTTTCAATCTTTGTTTCACCCGGACCTTTCAAACCAATACCACCACGTTGTCTTGAAAGCGCTGAATAACCTCCAGCCAGTCTCAGCAGTTGATATTGCATGCGTGCGAGATCTACCTGCAGCTTCCCTTCCTTGCTGGAAGCGACTGCAGCAAAAATTTCAAGAATTACTCCGGTTCTGTCAGAGACAGTAAAATCTGTGTCTTCTTCAAGATGCCTTATCTGAAGAGCGCTTAATTCGTCATCACATACTATGCCGTCTGCTTCAGATTCCTCGGCTATTTTGCGTAACTCTTTAACTTTGCCTTCACCAAAATAAGAGGTTCGGTCTACCCGCTGCCTTTTCTGAACCATAGTTGCGACAGTGGAGTAGCCAGCAGTTTTTAGCAGTTCTGACAGTTCAGTCAGATTCAATGCGACCTCTTCGTCTGATTGATCGGGCGTTTGTACAGAGAAAACTACCATTTTTCCTTTGTTTTCAGGGATATTCATGCTTACGATACTCTGTGCAGTTTAATCATGTTTGTGTTGCCTTTTACTCCAAGAGGGACGCCTGCAACAATCATAATAATGTCTCCTGACTTCACTGCACCAGTTTCCTTAAGCTTTTTTTCACAAGATTCAATCATGGTATCAGTGTCGCGAAGATCTGGTACAATAACGGAATTTACTCCCCAACTGAGAGATAGCCTTCTGGCAGTTGAAAAGAGAGGTGTCAGTGCAATAATTGGAACAGGAGGATGATATTTGGAGATATTGAGTGCAGTATTTCCGCTATGGGTAAAAGCAGCTATTGCAGTAGCTTTCGAATCAACAGCACCTTCGCATGCCGCATGAGCTATTATGTCTTCAATTTCATGCTTGGTTTCTGGAAGTAAGTCGCCGTAAGTTTTGCTGCTGGACATCATTTTCTCAGCTTCACATGCAATTGATGCCATGACTCTCACAGCTTCAACCGGGTTTTGACCGGCAGCCGTTTCTCCTGAAAGCATTACAGCGTCAGTTCCATCGAGAATTGCATTGAAAACGTCGGTTGTCTCAGCACGAGTTGGTCTGGAATTGGTGATCATAGATTCCAGCATTTGAGTTGCGGTAATTACAGTAATTCCGCGTTTGGAGCATCTGTCAAGAATTTTCTTCTGCAAAGTTGGAACCTGCTGAAGTGGAACTTCGACTCCGAGGTCGCCTCTGGCAATCATTATACCATCTGTTACATTGAGAATATTTTCCAGATCGCTTATTGCCTCGGGCTTTTCAATTTTTGCGATAATTCTGGGAACAGGTTTTCCAATAAGATTTCGAAGTTTAACAACGTCTTTGGCGTTTCTTACAAATGAAAGTGCTACAAAATCAAGTTCATTGCTGACGATGAATTGCAGATCAGCTTTATCTTTTTCAGTTATGGTTTCAACTGAAAGCTTTATTCCGGGCATATTCATGCCCTTTTTGTCTTTCAGAATTCCACCCTCAAGGACGGTAAATTCAACAGAATCTTCATTAATTTTAAAAGCTTCAAGTGTAATGTTTCCGTCATCCAGAAGAACAATATCTCCCTTTATCAGATCTTTGACAAGGTATGGGTAGCTTGATCCAACAATTGATTCATTCCCCGGAAGATCAGGGTTCTGTGAGATGGTAAAGGTTTTTCCCTTAACCAGTTGTACAGGACCGCCAGGAAACTTTCCAACCCTGATTTTTGGCCCGCAAAGATCACCAAGAATACCAACCTGAATTCCGGTTTTTGCGGCAGTGTCTCTTATGATTTTTATCATTGCCGAATGTGATTCATGTGTTCCATGAGAAAAGTTAAGTCTGAACACGTTACATCCGTTTTTTATCAGACCTTCAATTATTTCCGGACTTTGAGATGCCGGGCCAAGCGTTGCAACTATTTTTGTACTCTTCTTCATATTACCACCTTGTTAGATTTCTTACTAACGTATATTAACTGATTTGAAGATATAAGTAAAGATTCCAGTGTTTCAACTTTTCGAAATAGTATTCCGCTTACCATGCTATTTTCAGCTTTTCAAAGTTGAATTTCCTGATTAAGCATGATATTATCTCTTGTTATGCATGCCTGTTCTTCTGGTAATTCATCATAATATTTGCAGGATAAACGGCTATTTATAATCGCTTATGAAAGAAATTATTAAAATTCTGTCTGTTATTGTATTTTCTCTGCACGCAGGTTTTTGCTTTGCAGAGCCGATAAGTATTTTTTTCTGTGGCTCGCTGCAGGGTGTTCTCAGAAATGAGAACGGATATATTTTGCCGCGAATGGCTGCTGTTGCTTCTGAAACTCAGGCAAAAAGCTCTGATACACTCAGACTTTGCGTTGGAAACATGCTTGGTCCGTCCTATTCAGGATATTTTGACAAAGGTTCGTGGGTAATTTCCGGATTAAACGCAATTGGTATAGATGCAATGATTCCGGGTCCTCACGATTTTTCAATCGGGGAAAGCGATTGTTGGCTGCGTCTTTCTGAAGCAACGTTCCCAATTATATGGACAAATTTATCATCTCAGGATGCTGGAATATCGAACTTATTGAAAAGTAATAAGATAAGACGATGTGAAGTTTTCAATAAGGGCAGCCAAAAAATACGAATTTTTGGAATTATGAGTCCGGAAATAATGAAATCATGGCCGAATTGGCCCGAAAATGTTTTCCTTGAACCAATTTCAGAAAGTCTTGAAAAAGCAGATATTGAAACCCGAAATGCTGACTGGACGATTGTTATGGGATATCTTTCCTTTCAGGAAGCTCAAACTCTTCTTCAGAAATATCCGATGATTGACGTGATAATAACAACTTCAAACAAGTTAAAAGACAATCTGGCGGCTGATATGTTCGAACATCACTATTCCGATGGCCGAAGAATAATCTGGTCAAGGCATTTAACATCAATGGCAGGAATTATTTCGGGCAATAGAAATCAGAATAGACGCTGCTTAAACGTTGAACCTGTATCACTTGATACTGCAGAGTCAGAAAATGCGTCATTGACAGCGGAATTGTACAAAATCGAACAAAAATACGACCAGATTGCCTCAAATGTTATCGCAAAACTTTCCAGAAATGAGTTTGAAAATTATTCTGATGCAATTTTGCGGGGAATCTGTTGCGAACTGCATGCCGAACTTGCTGTTATTCCGGAAGCACAGATGAATTGTCGGCCAGACTCGCAAGAGCTGACTGAGAGCGAATTAAAAAGAACCATTCCTTTTTCTGAAAGAATAGCGCTTCTGGAAGTTCCGGGTTCTATAATTATGGATCTCTGGAATAAACGTGGCAGCAAGCTGATGAACGGCAAAGGGCTTGTACTGTGTGGACTTCAGGAATCGCGGGGACGCGTTCTTTTAAACGGAAGACCTATAGGAAATGCAATTAAATACCGCATTGCTGCAACGGAGTATCTTGCTCTCGGAGGATTATCTCTCTTGCCTTCTTCGCCCGGAAAAGTTCGCAAAGAAACTCTTTTTGATTTGCTCTCACGCTATTTTTCACGAAATTTCAGAGATGGAAGGGAAAAAGCCGCAGATCGACTTGCACATAAACCATATTTGCGCCATCATACTTCACTTGGTTTCGATTTTAATCGCCTTGATTTCGGTGGATCTGCACCCGAATATCAGAATCCGCAAAGCGGCGGTTTTTTCATGGATAGAGACATTCCAGGATTGGTTGGAAAAAAATACCGAACCCTGAACCTGGATTTAAACTGGAAAACCGTGTACAGCAAAGTCAGTGAAGACTGGATTTTCAGAGGCGAAAACTCTTTGTACCAACGCGATGGAGAAATCAGTCGCGACAGATCAAAACTTGTACTACGCTGGATGAGGAATACCGCACGCGGCAAATTCAATCCATTTATAGAAATATCATCTCTGAGCCCATTGAGTAATTCAAGCTTATCAGGAAATCGTCCACCATTATTTCTTGAAGGAATAATCGGTTTGAAAAAGAAAATTTCTCCAACTCTTGGTGTTCTTGCCGGGGTAATTCAGATGATTCGCCAATCATGGCCATCAAAGCCCAAAAATACCGGGCTTCAGATACAATATGACCTGGAAATGCCTCTGACAAAAAGATTTGAGCTGTCATCAAACATGAGTTATTTTGCAACAGATGATGCAGATAAGATCAGAATGTACGAAGGCTCATGGGAAATAAAATACAGGTTTGCAGAAATGTTTTCGTTGACTCTCAGAGAAAATATCTTTGGCTGGAAAGAATCTGCTATTGCTGATTTTGCAACACGCCAGGAAACTTTCTTTGGTGTAACCTGCGAACTTGGCTTCAGAAGGTTTTAAGCATTATCAACAGAGAGTCGATTATTCGAAAAACCCATTTTTCTATTTAAATAAACACTTCGAATATGTTCAGACATTCAGATTCAGGAAGAATTCGAGTTGGTAATGTGAAATCGGCTGGAGCATGTGGCGTTTATATATGCCGTTTGAAAGCCGCATCACGAAATATACTCATCAGGAAGTCTGATGTTTTAAGGGGTTGAAATGGATAACATTGCCTGGACATTGCAGGAAGCTGTTGCATTCGAGCAGGAGATAAAAAAGAGTCGTTTTGTCGGTCGTGCGGCACCGATTTCGGATATTTCTGAAACTGAAACTATACTTGCAGACTGGCGCATTTCTGATGCCACGCATAATGCCTGGGCTTGGCGTTTCAGGGGCCACGCCCGCTGTGCTGATGATGGAGAAGTGTCTGGTACTGCCGGACGTCAGATCCTTTCGGTCATAGAAAAATCACAGGGCGATTGTATTCTGGTAATGGTTTCACGCTTCTACGGCGGAATCCGACTTGGCGCCGGGGGTTTGGCAAGAGCATACGGAGGCACAGCAGCCGCATGCCTTGATCTCGGAATTCGCAGAGAGCTGATTCCCATGACTTCTGTCCGACTGCATGTTCCTTTTGCATGCTCTTCTGCGGTATTTCAACATCTTGTACAAATTGGCATTTCAGAACGCGAAGAAAGCTACGTTTCTGATGGGTTGATACTTACTGTAAAACTTACTATTTCACAGGCAGAAGCTCTGGCTATTGCGTTACCAGGTCTGACACGAGGCGAGGGCGTTCTTGAGCGCTGCTGATATCTTTCATATTCTGATCTTTTGAATTGACCGCCCCCAGTCTAGATTTGTTGTCATCCCGAACGAATGTGAGAGATCTGATATAAGCGAGATTTCTCCCTTGGGACGAAATGAGAGTAAAGTTGTAACATTCAAAGAACTACTTTTTTCCGGGAAAGCACCCCAGTGAGGTTTTTATACCGTAATTTCATAAACGGTCTGTGGGTCTTTTTTCCCTTTAACCATTATCGACCTTGATTCAATTACATCACTAGGATCAAGTTCCTCGTCAATTCCTTTGAAGGCTTCTGCCGAAAGTAAAATCTTACCCGGAGTACAATTAGATTCAAGCCTTTGTGCAAAGTTTACAGCATCACCGATTAGGGTGTTTTCCCGTCGGGTTGTACCTCCAACATTACCGCGAATGACTCTTCCGTGATTAATTCCAATGCGGACAGAAAACGGAAAATCTTCCTGCTGCAGTGCCTTCATTTCCTGCTGAATTTCCCGTGCTGTACGAAATGCATCTATCGGATTGTCGAAAAGAGCAAAAATACAGTCTCCAATGAACTTATCAACATCTCCACGATTTTCATAGATAATATTTACGGCGTGTTCGAAAATTCTGTTCAGCTCTCTTATAACCTCTTTTGGAGTATGTTTTTCGGCATAAGATGTAAAACCCTTGACATCAACAAACATAAGTGAGTAAATTCCTTCTTCATCGGGAATTCGGAAAAAACCCATGTCAGCAGATTTTTGTGATTTTTCCCAGACTTTTCTTGGAGTGTACTGTTTCAGGATTTTCTGAAGTCTCTGATTCTTTGAAACCACTTCAGAGAGAGTGCGGTTTTTTACCTCAAGTTCGTCAATAAGTTTGAAATGTTTATGATTGAGTTGTTTCAACGAATCTTCGGTAACAATGAGACTTCTTTCAACTTCCTGAAGGGTTTTTCTGAGGTGTTCTATTTCTTTTTCTGACGAGTTTTCAGTGGAAAAAGACTTTTTGTCTTCATTTATCTGATTCTGAAGTAAAAGTTGGTAGTCAATAAGATTTAAGGGTCTATCTTTTTCTCCTATTACGAAAAGCGATATTGAAGTACTGAACTGGCATCCTCTTCCAAATTTAATGTCTGAATTCAAGGCTTCATCGTAATTGTTGAAAAGCGGGCCGTATTCTCCACCCGCGTAAAATCCGATAATAGGAACAGTATTTCCGAACACGGATTTTAATTCTTCAATTTCGCGTGATACAATTGAATGAAGATATCTTCTTCTTATGTCGCATGAAAAAGCGAAAACAATTGATGGCTGAAAGCCATTCAGAGCTTCGACTGCTTTTCTGGCAGCTGATGAAGCGCCAGCGAGTAACTCGTTACGACTAATAAGTACAAGCTGAAGAGTGGCATCCTGCATTTCAGATCGCGGAAAGAAAGTGCTTGAGCCATCTTCAGGGTTTATTTCCCCCGGAGTGCGAATCAGCGATTTCGACCCGGATGGAGTTTCAACTGTTGAAATGAATGTGAACCTTGAGAGGTCTATTTCAGTTTCAAAGATATTGCCACCAAATACTTTTTTGTAGTAATCATCAAGTCTGACGTTATCAACTTCGTAAACAGTTGAACCAACAGCTTTGGTTACTTTCACTGGCTTTGCTACGGGAGACCATGAACTTTCAAATGCATAGGAAAATCTTACTGATGAAGAATTTTTCCCTTTTAACAGAAGCAATCCAATGCCATTCTGCTCAACTTCACGATTGTTGTACTGGTAACCTTCGAAAAATTTTTCAGTATTAATAATCTCAAGACTGTTAAGGGAGCCTCCACCCGAAAGAGGCATTTTGAAAGGAAGATTTTCACTGAGTCCCCTCAGATAGTTAATTCCTGAGAAATGCTTTTCATAAGAGAATATGAGGGAACTTATGAGAGGAGTCTCATTTGTAATATCCGGATTATCTGCAACGATTTGTAACGCCAGATCGCGTCCGGCCTCATAAGGCTGATTTCCGGATTTTGAAAAATATGTAAGAAATTTTATGTCTTTTGAAGACAGAAGAAGCACCATGACTGAATTTTCGTTGTAGCTGGCATTAGAAAGTTCTGCCGAAGTGCTTCCACCAAATATTTTTACATCCTTGAGTGATTTTGAAATTTTGTTCAGAACTTCTTTCTGATCAAAATTGCCCGATGCAAACACTATCGCAATATCCGGTGAGCGATTCTGAGATAAAGCCCGTTCAACAGCAGACTTTGCAGCGGTTTCAGCATCGACAGCAATCGAAATTCCGAATCCAATTTCCATGGTCACCCCCATATACGTTAGTTGCTCAGAAGCAATCTCAATCGCAATCACAATAAATTCGTGAGTCAGTGAGATAAACGAATTATGTAAAATTAGTATGATCAGGGTACAACAAACTCGCATTTTTGTCCAGTGCCGAAGATCTGTTTAGAGAGGCTTGACAGTTTCCCATAAATGACTATAATTAATTCGGCTGGTATTTAATTTTCAAATGCGTTTAAGTTTTTCTGATCTGAAAAATTGGAGGAGAAGATAATGTTGAGGAAAAATCTGATAATTGGAATGATGTTTTTATTCGCTTTGAGTTTGGTTTCAAATAGTCTTTCAGCAGCTGGCAAAAAAGATTTGGTTGACTGGGAAACATTTAAAGGAGCCTGGTTTGAAGTTTTTTATCCTTCTGACTTTATTGTACGTACATCCTTAGTATCAAAGAATAAACCCGGACAAATCGACAGCGTGTTTTTTTCACCGCTCAATAGATCGGTTGAATTTTATGCTTTTGCCCCGTTGTACGGCTATGACCCGGAAGACATTCAAATCAAAAGTAATGAAAACCTTGTTTCCACAAGTGAAAAAAAGAAAAATTCAATCATTACCAAAACAACCATTCTTTCTGACAAAGAAGGCAAATACAATCGTACAATTATTGATGTCACGAACACTGGTCCGAGAAATACCTTTGCACGGCAGATATTTGGCTTCAAATACGTTGACCAGAGAACCTTTGACGCTTTCAATAAGATATTTCAAAAATTCGTAAAATCATACGTTCCAGTCGAAAAATAGATTGTGTGAGCATGTTATATAAAAAGGCATAGAAACGTTCCGGTTTTCAGATTAAGAACCCTCGCCAATACCATCTCCCACACTGTGCGTGGAGGGTAGAAAATAGGAACGTTTCAATTCGTTTTGATATAACTGAATTTGCAAAATGATTATATTTTCCCCTTTTAAAAAACTGTTTCTTAGGACACTGTAGCAACGTTGCTGAAGAAAAGATATAACTCATGCAGATACGCAGAGGCACCAGCAATTACCCATCAAAATTCTCTGAAATGTGCATTAATTAATCCTTTTACTCTATAACAATAGAGAAAACTATTTTTATAAAACGCTCTATTCATTACGCTTTCAAAGGCAATGGACAATTCCTGCATAGGCACAGAGAAAAACAGAGAGAAAATCGCGGTTTTTTATTTCTGCTCAGCAAGATTGCTACACTCTCTTTCTTTGTGTTTATAAGTTAAACGATTGCATTACCAAAAATAAAGTATTGGCGTGAATCGCAGTGGATGAAAACAGCCGATCGGTGAACGTGGAAATACGTGTATATTGTCCGAAAATCTCAGATTTTCCAGAGTCCGGCTTTAACTTTGTGAACATGGCTTTCATTAAGAGAAATTTCTGGTGATGGAGCGAAATTCCAGTTCCATTCGTCTGTCAGGAAAGCCTGTTCAAAATCATTTGAATTAAAAACCATTTCAGGATAAAGTTGTACTTGCTCAACTGTATTGTTCTTTTTGAATATGCATTTCTTGATGTCAGAAATGATAATAAGTACTTTAGATGCTTTGAACAGATCTGTCAAATGAAGTCTGAAAAGCTGTGAGGAAAACTGGTTGACTGTTTCCTCCCAGCTTTTTGCTTTTCCATGATGATGTTTTTTTAATAAAAATTCTTCGGGGAAGAGTGATAACTGTGAAAGCATATTTGCTGATACAAGCAGATCTATTTCACATGGAAGTTTTTGCCAGAAATCTTTTGTATCAGGCATGTAATGGGTGTAATCACGAACGTTTCCATTTGTGAAATCTTTAAACAATCTTTCAGAATTTTTGTGCCAGCCTGCGAGAACGTCGGTCTCTACAAAATGCAGATTTTTGAAAATTGAAAAAGTTTTTCGGATTTTTTCTGAAAACAGCATATCAACAAGCCAGACTTCCTCAAAACTTTCAACCAGCTTTTCCAGGGGAATTTCTAAACAAGTTCCGGCACCCAGAACAACAACATTTCTTTTTGCACCGGCAACATGCTTTATCCCTTCCGAAATAAAATTTCTGCATTTTTCAAAATGCGGTACCCAAAACTTTTCAAGTCGCTCAATTCGAGCCTCAAAGGCAATTAGCTCATATAAATACCCAAGCCTTCGAGCATCAGATGAACACCTGAAAAACAAATATCTGAAAAATTCTCTTATCATATTTCCCTTATCTTGGCTGCTTGCACTGATTATACAAAAATTTTATCCAAAGTGCACATTAGTTTTAGACCTGCCCACGCAAGAAAAAATCTTGAAATTATGCGATATTTATGAAATAGACATCCGAATAGATTTCTATTGACAACCAACTCTTTAAATCGAAGCTCTGGACAAAGCACTATGATGAAAACCATGATATTTTTCCTGATTGGATAATGAAAAAAGGAATTCTGTTTTTTGCTTCAGATTTTAGATCTAATATGATAGACTGTCCGTTCAGTTGAACTTGGAATTGAAATGCTTACAAAGAAACGTTCCTTGAGGGCAAGTGATTGAGGAAATGCACTTTTCATGAATCTGCTTCACATCGAATTAGCAAGGAGAAAATGTGATTGTACAGGAAACAATTGGACAATTGAAGAACATTCCTGTTGAAGAGCGGCTATACTTAATGGAGATTCTGTTGAACTCGCTTAAGCAGGATATTAATAACCTTAAAAAAAAATCCCGCTCCAAATCTGATAAATTTACTGTAGAAACCTTTGATTTAGGGCAGGATATTTCGCCAGACAGAGATATTATTTATGCGGAGCGTGGATTTTAATATGTACGCAATAGATACAAATATTATTGTTTATGCTCATAATATTGCTTCTCCATTTCATAAAAAAGCCAAGCAATTTATTGAGAAAGAATGAGCTACGATATAAATAACATCGAAGATCTGCTGTGCCTGCCGGAAGATCAGGATCGTGAATACAAAGCGGCTTTTGGCGGTCTTCCAAGAAGCATCTGGGAAACCTACAGCGCCATGGCTAATTCCACGGGCGGTGTCATCATTTTAGGTGTTGAGGAAACTGGTGATGGCTTCAGGGTTTGCGGGTTGAAAAATATTGTTCATATAAAACGTGATTTTTGGAATACGATCAATAACCCCATGAAGGTAAGCCTGAACCTACTTTCTGACAAGGATGTTGAAGAAGCCCAACTTTTTGAAAAGACGGTTTTGATTATTCGAATTCCGGCGGGGAGTCGTCGTCAGAGGCCTGTGTTCATTAACCATAACCCGTTAACTGGCACATTCAGAAGAAACTATGAAGGCGATTATCATTGCACTCCTGACGAAGTGAAGAGAATGTTGGCGGATCAGGCGGAAGAGCCAGCCGATAGCAGAATCTGTGAACATTTTACCCTTGATGACCTCGATCTGGAAAGTTTGAAACAGTATCGTAACCGATTTTCTTCTTTTTTTCCCAATCACCCATGGCTCAGCCTTGACGATAAAGGGCTTCTTGAAAAATTGGGCGGCTGGAAATGTGAAAGAGGCAGCAAAAAAGGTCATTTAACTGCCGCCGGATTACTTATGTTTGGCCAGAATGAAGCGATACGTGCTTCAGAAGCGTTTCCCCGCTTTCACCTTGATTATCAGGAAAAACTATCTGACGACCTGCAAATCAGATGGGATCATCGTATTACACCCGATGGTACATGGGCGGGAAATCTGTTCCAATTTTTTCTGCGAACCATTTCTAGGCTGTCAGCAGATCTTAGGATTCCATTTAAACTCAATGCCGATTTAGTACGTCAAGATGACACATTGGTTCATCAAGCCACTCGCGAGGCTCTGGTTAATACAATTATTCACACTGATTTTCAGGGAATTGGCGGAATTATAGTCAGAAAATTTCGCAGTCGCTTTGAATTTTCCAACCCTGGATCTCTTCTTTTGCCTCTTGAGAAAATCTTACATGGAGGTATAAGTGAATGCCGAAATAAATCTTTGCAAACCATGTTTCAGATGATTGGATGCGGGGAAAAGGCTGGATCGGGAATCGCAAAAATTTTTCAGGGCTGGCAGTCACAGCATTGGCGAAGTCCTTTAATTGAAGAGGCATTTCAACCTGAACGTGTACAAGTTGTTTTGCCAATGGTCACGCTTTTGCCTGAAGAAGCAGTAGAGCGCTTAAAAAAAAGTATCGGGAAAAAATTTCAATCGCTATCAACAATTGAAGTTCAAGCCCTTATAACAGCTGATCAGGAAGAAAAAGTGACAAATGCCCGTTTGCAAATGATGGTTGAAGACCATCCGGCCGACATCAGCAAAGCATTGCAAAACTTAGTCGCGCATGGGTGGCTTGAGAAGTCTCAAAGTGGCCGGTGGACATCATACGTTTTGCCCCGGCAAATATCAACCCGAAATTCCGACTCCCCCCATAACGTTGCCGACTTCCCCCATAACGTTGCCAACTCCCCTCATAACGTTGCCAACTCCCCCCATAGCATTGCTGACTTCCCCCATAAAAATGAAGCTGGTTATTCGGAATCAACGATGGAACAACATCAAGCAATCTGGGTGAAACTTATGGCCCTGGCTGAGCCTGTTCGAGCGAAGCAAAGGTGTTCACCAGCGATTTTGCGCCAAACAATTCTGATCCTTTGCTCCGAAGGGTTTCTTACCAGGCGAAATCTTGGTGATTTGCTGAGTCGAGATGGCAGAAAACTTCAAGAACGTTTTTTGACCAAAATGGTTCGGGATGGTCTTTTGGAGCTGAAGTATCCAGACGAAATAAATCGACCCGATCAGGCTTATCGATTCAGGAAAGATGATCGCAAATTGATGAACTGAATCAGAACAAATACAGTGACTTTTTTTAACAAATTTCAGGGTATAAATCTATAGGGGATGGATGAATTTTTGAATATGTACAAAACATGGAAAAGGCTGCTTGTACTTAACTGTTTTATTGTTTTATGTTTCTGCGGGGTTTCATGGGCAAATTTTTTATCAGATAGACCCGAAGGGCTTGAGATAGGTTTTTTTGGAGGAATACAGGGTTCATTATTTGACGATCAGGGTGGAAAACTTCCGGGCGCTCATGCAGCATTTAATTCGAACAAATTCAGCAGGAAAGCCAGTATCCTTGTGTCGAATGGCGATATGCTTGGCCCGATTTATTCAACATCCCAAATTAATGGTCCTGATATTATTAATTTGATGAATCTATCTGGGTTTGAGGTAATGGGAGTTCACCCGAATGATTTTTCATCCGGATTGGAAATGTTGAAAACCTGTGCTGAAAGCGCGTCATTTCCGTTTGTTTTTTCAAATGCAATCTTTGAAAACCAGCCTGTCGCATCGTGTCAGAGCAAAATTCTTCCATACGTAAAAGTTACTCGTGAAAACAGAACAATTATGTTTATTTCACTTATAAGCCCGGAAGTGAAAAATCAATGGCCCAACTGGGACCCAAAAATTGAGCTGGCAGATTGTGACAATACATTAAATCAACTGGAGACACACTCTAAAACAGCCTCTATTACAGTCTTATTTTCAACAATGAAGTTCAGTGAGCTTCAACAGATATTTTTAAAATACCCGTGGATTGATTTGGCTATTCAGAATACTTCCCCAAGCGAATCTCCTGCGTTGGGAATCTCCTTTGAGCATCGTTTTACTGATGGAAGAAGCGTCTTTTACGGTGATTCCATTGATACATTGCTTGGAAAAATTGTTGTTGAAAAAAATGAAGGGGAAATAAAAATACATGGTGAGCCTTTGAAGCCAGTTGAGGCAATTCCTGCGAGTATATTTCTGCGAGAGGAGATTGCTAAACTTGTTGAAAAATTCAGGAAGGCTAAGCCATCAAACTCTTCACAATTGACTTCCGAAGAATTGGAAAATCTTGAGCCATTCATTCTGAACTCAATACGAGTGGAAATGAAAGCTGATGTGTCAATGGTTGATATGTCTGGATTGAAATTGCCGGCTAAAAATGGTTCAGCTTTTGATAAATATCTTCGTTCTGTGGACCCGGTCATCGATCGTGTTGTGCTGATCGACATCAGCGGAAGCAGTTTGTACTCACTCTGGAAAAAAGTTAATTCGTCGAATACTCTTTCTCAGACTATCCGTTTTGCCGGAATAACTGTTGATAATGGAATAAAAATCAACGGAAGAAACCTTGTCGAAACTGAAAAATATCGGCTTGTAACCTCTGAATTCTTTTCGCTTGGCGGATTTGATTTGTTGCCACGTGGTACAGGAAAAGTGATTAAGAAAACTATGCTTGATTGTTATGAAAGTTTTATTAAAAAGAATTCTGCCGACGACCGGAAAAGAATTTTTCAGAATTACGACAATCGTACAATTTATAAGCGTTTGGGAAATTTAAGTTTTTCTGTTGATAAGACCGATTATTCCGGGTCAGTTGAAAGGTACACCGAAGGCGGCGGCAGTGCTGCTGTTTTTGGTCTGATGGGAACAAATTACAATGTTCCACAGCTGATAGGTGCAGAATACAATCAGAAGAAGTTTTCCATGAATGAAACAATAAGCATCGACCGCCCTGATTCGGAATTAAACTTTACATTGAAGGCTGATTCATTCTCCTACAACGAATGGAATCTTCAGGACACAATGAATTTTAATTCTGTGTACGAAATAAAAAATACAAAAGGTGAAATACATCCTTTCTTTGAATTGGATTATCAGACAACAACGCGTCCGCAGAAATACGGAGTGGCTTTTCCGCGTTTTGGTACACTTTTGCTCGGTGGAATCTGGAGACCGCGGGTTCCTGAATTGAAATGGTACAAGCCGGTTGAAATGTATCTTTGCTGCGGAAAGCTTTTCAGAACAAGGGCAGATGAATATATTTCGAATGAAGGCTATAGTTTCGGTTTTCGATTTCTCAGGCAGATCTATTCAAACTGGGAACTCTCTCTGAAAGGTGATTTCTGGGGTTCGTTCGATGTTAACCGGGTATTTGGTTCAGATACCGAAATAGAACTGAAGATGCCTGTTACCAGAACCATTTCGACTCTTGTAAAGGCACGCAGATTTTCCTGGAAAGAGAGACCATTCGGAGAAGCAGCAATCAGAAATGATCTATTTTTCGGACTCAACTTTGAACGAAATTCAAGATGGTTTTGAAGCTATTCCACTTCGACCATAGTGATAACAGTCTTTGATCGGTTCTTTTTGTGTTCAACGACCTTGAATCGGGCGTTCATATCAAACAAGACTTCGGATTCTTCTATATGACCGCTAAAAGGGGAGATGTCCTTACCCGTTTTTGATGTGATTTCCATAATAACCGGAAATTCGTCCAATTTTTTTGAAAACCATGAGCCAGGAACAGACGTGCTGAGAAATGTTTTTATGGTTACAATCTTTCCGGGAGTATATTCGTCAAGGTAAGGGGCGTATTCCTGACCCCTGACTGTTTGTTTTGTATAGGGAGGAATTTTCTTCAGAGCTGATGAAATCATTGCTGTAATAGGGGAAATCAACTTTTTTTCTTCTTCAGTGCCATTTCTTAAAACTGGGTTAATCAGACCAAAAAACTGGGTAGTATAAACAAAAAGGGATATACGCTCATTCAGTGTCAGATTTTTACATTCCGATTTTTCGGGTGAAGTTTTTGATTCTGTTTCTTCTTTCAGTCTTTCGTAGGACTGTGTGAAGGGGAAATACAGCATTTCTTCTTCGAAGTCTTCATCTTCTAATAGTTGCGCGTATTGTTCTTTGTTGTAGTAAAGACGTGCTATATCAATTTTTGGAGGAGCTGCAAAGAATCCTTCAAAGGCTTTATCCAGAGAAGAAGTTGCGCCGATTCTATTCCTGGAATGCTGGACTGGTGTTTTCTTAAGCTCTTTTATGTAAGAGGCAGATTCACTTTTTTCCTTCGTGGATAACGGAGGTGCTGCGAATCCAGGCATCAAAAAGAGAGTCATTCCAATAACAAGGAACGGCAAAAACGGCTTTTTCATAAAAACTCCCTAATTTAAGAATCTTCTCAATCTCTTGTTACATTACAATTATACAGGTTTTTCAAGAAAACGGCTATTTATTTGAGGTGCGATTTAAAGAACATAGAATGCGTTTGTGTTAAATAAATATTATGGAATCTGCAAAACCTGCGGGAGGTGCCCACCCTCGCCATTTTTTGCCTTCTGGTCCAGGTGCTGGGGAGAATATCCTTGTACATGTTTCTTTTACATGATCGCTCTGTTTTTTTTCGGCTGGTTTGAATTTAAATTTTACATTGAGGTTATTACTATTCCTAGAAATTTTGACATAACAGCATGGCTCAATGCTTTCAATTTGTGTCCGGGATTTGTTTTTTGTGATTTTTGTATCCAATTTGTGACGGCAACTCTCATGCAGATTATCAGCCAGGACCAGAAAAAATGATATCGGATCTTCACTGAATGGCGTTCCCCATAATTCGGGGGAATTTTTCGTTTGGTCGCAAAATATTTTACAGTCTATCAAATCATGGCGAAGAATTGCCAGCGCAGCCCATTGTAAACACAACCAGTTATCGGTATCCATGTCTCCAGAAGAAAACCATTCGTGGACATGGTCCAGGAGAAACGCACAACTCACTGCACCATGATTTCCATTCTGAATTGCCGCAATAAACCAGGGAAAAACATCTTCTTCAAAATCAGCTTCTTTTCCGTAAAATTTCTTAAACTGCTTTGTAAACCAGAAACAAACGAGTGAATCCTTTAGAAAGTTTTTTATACGGGAATGTACTAACGAAAGTTTTTCATCAAGGAATGGAAAAATATCGCCAGCAGTATCAAGATGCATGGTTAAAGGGAGTTTAAAAAGATAACCAATATCATGGAGAAGAGCTGCCATTCCCAAAGTATATCTGGCATCATTTTTGGTAAACCAGTCCAATTTATACATATCTGAGAATTTTTTTTGCAGGGTAAACTCATGAAGTAAGGGAATTTTTTTATTTCTGATATCATCTGAAATCTTATCGGCCCAGGAAGTCTTGTCTGGCTGAAAAACACCGTTTACATCGGTCATGAATTTATCTGCAATTATGGTAACTGCAAGTTGATGCAGTTCATGATCACGATAATGTTTATTGAATGGATTCAAGTGGTACAAAGCTTCATATTTCGAAAATGCCCTGATAATTTTGCAAAAACCAGGCTTGAATGCGGTAAGAAGATATCTATAATAAATAGCTGCTGATTCCATACGTTCAGCATATTCTGAAGGTATGAATTCACGTTCAAGGTGCGAATGCGGAGACTCATCTAGTGTCAGCAAAGCTTTTTTTACACGAAAAGGGAAACCCTTTCCTGCAGAATGTCGAAGATTATTCTGCAAAAAAATCATACGTAAACTGTCATGCTTACGATCAATAAGTTCCTCTAAACCATTAGAAAACCAATCTTTGTCAATTTTTAATGACTTCATTTGATTAATTCCATAACATTTGCCCTGACAAAATCAAAAAAATTTGCAGCAGAATCTGGCGATGGTTTTGCACTTTCAAATGCAGGTCCGAAGTCTTTCAGACCAGGCCATGATTCTTCAAAACGAACAGAGGCTTTGCTTGAATCCAGAATTGTTAAGGGTTCAGGAAAGGAAATAAAAGTATCAGGATCAAATTTAGATTTCAATTGTTGAACAAACCTGTCCTTATATTCCGAGGGGTCTGAAATTTTATTCATGATAATAATATTTCGCTTAACCCAATTGATTAATGTTTCTCTATCTTTCGGAACAGAAATCTCGTCTTTTCCTGTGCCCCTCAAGATCTCTTTTCTGAGTTGAAGATAATAATCAAAATACGATTTGAATGTTTGAATTATGTCCTGTCTGTCACAGGCTGTTAAATGAAGATTAATAAATTTCAAATCTTTTTCCTGAAAAGCATTTTCAAAACTTGGTTCCATTAAACCCTGAGAAAGACCTGTAATTCCAGGGCCGTTGTCAAGAATGAACACACCATACTTATTCCAGAGATGAAGAATCAGTTGTCTTGATTTTTTTGCCAGAAAACCGGATTCTGCTTCTATTTCAAGGAAAGGGGAGACTTTCCTGTATGATTTCGGGCCTGTATTACTTGGAATACAATCAATGCGTACAGATAAGTCTGAATCTGGAATCGGCAAAATTGATTCGGTGATTTTCTCTGTCCACGCTTTATGAGATATATCAAAAGGTCCTGGTGTAAGGAGTTCTTCAAGCTTTGTACCAGAAGAGCTTGAAGGTGAGTCAAATACATTGAATTTGTCATTGCTTGTATCTGCAAAGATATCTTTCATGCTGGTTCCGGTGAAATCAAGATCAAGAATCAGGCTGCTTTTTCCCAGATATTTACAAATTTTTGCAATCAGCAAAGCAACTGTTGTTTTTCCACAACCGCCTTTTTGTGAAACAATGTTAAATATGGTCTTTGACATACATATTTTCCCTTTATAATAGCAGATTTCAAGTTAGTTCTTTTAATCTTCGCTTTGTCCAGAAAGCAATTTTTTTTGTTTTTTCCCCTGCAAGCTCAGAGTATTGCTGAGCCAGTTCATTCCATTTTTTCATTGCATCAGCACCAAGATAATCGAAAAATAATGGGATTATATCAAGAATGGCTGCTCCCGTATCAGGCTCGACTTTTGTTTTATCAGAAAGATAATTAACAGCAAAGCTGTAAAATTCCTTGCGAGTATTTCCATCAAGGTGCCTGAACACTTTGTAAAGCATAGTTAATAAACGTGATGACATTTTGTTTTTAAGAATTTTCTGCACTGCACTAAGCAAGCTGGTACGTTGTTCCTCTTTTCTGCAAAATGGAAGAAGAGCGAGAATAAATTCAGATCTTGATGCTCCGGAAAGATCAAGACTTTCATTTTCATCGCTTGCAAGCAAAACAATAATGTCATTTATTTGTCTGGAAAAACTTTCGTCATCAATGTTCTGCAAACAATCGAGTGCATGTGACCAGTTCTTTTCGAAAACATAATCGCTGAGTTTTTTTACACGACTGATATCAGCTTTTTCCGGCAACGGGTAATCTTTTGAATCAAACGTGTTGTTTATCGGCAAGGTTTTTTCAGAAGATTCAAAATCAAAAACCTCTGCACTTACAGCATCAGCATGAAAATAGAGTCTGGAAAACGGGAAACACGTTGATTCAACTGTTATCTTTTCAAGAAGTCGTCGTAAATTGTGAAATCTTTGTTCGCGATATTTTTCCACGATAGTACATTGCTCTTCGAATTTTTCATCATCGTCATCGTTCAAAGAACCTTCAGGCGGAACATATCGAAAGTCAAAAGCAATCTTTGCACCACAGCTTTCGAGTAATACTTCATCTGATTTTCCGAAAACTGCATTTCGAATTTCAACAGTTGGCGGATGAGGTTCCAGGGGATAGGCTCCGCCGTAGATATTCAAACCTCTGCATATTGTCAAAAGAGCTGGAAACCATTTTCCACCGACAGTTGAAGTATTTATGCCTTCAACACAACCTGCCTGCTGAAATATCAGTGCTTCATTTACTTCGCAGGCTGGATAATCAGCCACCGGATTGGTCAGATTCCAGTCATACGGTGACAAGCTTCCCAATGAATAAAGCATTCCAAGAAGATCAAAGCTTGGGCGTTCTGCTTCTGATAAAGAATAGTCTGAACTTCTTACTTCTTTCCATGCTTTTTCAAAATGATCTTTGCTTACTGCAATGCCGTATCTTTTCGTCAGAGCAAGCCAGTTGGTAAAACGCGTCTTATTCAATTTGGGTTCAAGATCCAGCTTCAACAATTCACAAAATAACTGCAAATCGTTCGGCGAAAAAGTTTTTCGCATTTTATCTGAAATGAATGGTCCTATAAGGCTGCCCAATTCAGCCAGAAAGGCAGACATCCACCAGCCACGTTTCAAACTGATTTTCAGTTCTGATTTTGTCGGAATCGCTGAAGTCGATTGATGGGGATTGTCGAAACTTTTCAATATTTCATTCTGCCAGTGATCAAATGGTTTATACTGATCAGGCAAAAAAGTTTCAAGGAAAAATTCTCCGGCAAATGCTGTAGCATAAGCATTCAAAGTTGGGCTTTCCCAATCCAGGGGAAGCAGCTTTTCTAATTCAAAGAAAATTTTCAGCAGGTTTCTTCCGTCTGAGAAGTCGTTTAGAGGGCTTTTCCTTAATTCAAGTTCCGCTGATTTAAACAGATATTTCTTTCGCTGCTTAAAATCCGAAAAATAATAGGGAATATCTGATTTGAAAAGCAACTCTTTCGAAAGATAAGGAAACCTGGCTTGAGAAATACGATTAGTCAGGTATTTAAAAGATAATAGCGTTAGACAGTGTGATTCAAGTTCTTTTGGAATAAAAGCCTGTGTAGCCAAAGGATCATCCAGCAGAGAAAAGATAAAATCACGGGACTCCTTTTCTGGAAATCGTTTTGCATGAATATTCAGCAACAGATATTTTTCAAGATTTGAATTATTTCCAGACTGAATTTTCTCATTAAGATATTTTTCCAAATCCTCAGAATTCTGAGACAATTCTATGATTTGCAAAAGACCACTGGCCGCCAACGAACGAACACCAAAATCCGAATCTTCTAATGCACTCAACAGAATTCTTTGTACACCTGGCAGCACCGGTACTGACAAAAGGGCGATGGCCGCGAATAAACGAACGGAAATATTTGAATCATCTAATGCCTTCAGCAGAGACCTTTGTACATCTGGCTGCCCTGACACTGATGAAAGGGCCATGACCGCCGATGAACGAACTGAAGAATCTGAACCCTCTAATGCCTTAAGTAGAGACCTTCGTACATCCGGCTGCCCTGCCGCCGACGAAAGAGCTCTGGCCGCTGATGAACGAACAAAAAGATCTGAATCCTCCAATGCTTTGAGTAATAACCTTTGTACATCTGGCTGCCCTGCTACTTGAGAAAGAGCTTTGGCCGCCGACGAACGAACATCAGAGTCCGAATTTTCTAACAGCTTCACAAGAGAACGTTGTACATCCGGCTGTCCTGCTACTGACGAAAGGGCGCTAGCCACTGACGAGGTAACGAATAGATCTGTATCCGTTATTACCTTCAGTAGAGACCTTTGTACATCCGGCTGATCTGCCGCTGACGAAAGAGCTCTGGCCGCCGACGAACGAACACCAAAATCCGAATCTTCTAATGCATTCAGTAGAGACCTTTGTGCATCTAGCTGCCCTGCCACTGGCGAAAGAGCTTTGGCCCCAAGTGAACGAACTATACGATCTGAATCCTCTAGTGACTTCAGCAATAACTTTTGTACATCTGGCTGCCCTGCCACTGACGAAAGAACAATAGCCGCTAATACACGAACGGAAGAATCTGAATCTCTTAATCCCTCAGGCAAACGTTTTCTATCATTCCAGTCAGAATATTTTAATATCATCTGCAGGCTCTTTTGTTCATCTGGCTGCCCTGCTGCTGACGAAAGAGCCTTGCTCGCTGACGAACGAACCGAGGGATCTGAGTCCCTTAGAGCCAACTGTAGTCGTTTTTTTACGTCTGGATTGTCTAAGGCACCTGACAATACTTTGATATATGCTGGCCATTTCTCGCCTAGTCTGCGAAAGGCATTATTTGTTTTATCAAGGAGCTTTTCACGACATCGGGATGATTGAAAAAGTTCTTGAAATACCGGAATAAACAATTCCCGATTTTCAAGCCACCCACTCCTGAATTGTCTCCAGAAAATTTTCAGAAGCAATTTTTCAAAGGAACCAAGATCAAAATCCTCTCCAAAGCATCTGACAGCTAATTTCAAATTTGCCAGTCTGACTGCCTCGCGCGGATAACCATCCGCCTGAAGGATTGCTCCGAGAATGAGGCTTGTCTGGGCTGAATCATTCAGATTTAGTGCCAACTCACCAACAATCAGGGCAATTATTTCACTGAATCGTCCATGATCAAAAGCGTGCTCCTTAATCCATTTTTCTCGATCTTGTCTTCCCAAAACAGCAATAGCAGCCAGATATTCTTGAAAAGATTTATGAATAAAAGCAAACATGTCTGACCAGTTTTCTTCATTTTCTAACCGGGTCCCATATTCTGTTAATATCGGAGCTTGTTTTCTGACTTCCTGCAAAAATATTTCTACAGAATTTTTTACGGATAACATACCTTCGCTGGAATTTTGAGAAAGATTTTCTTCAAGAAAGTCTTTTAATTCCTTTCTGGAAATACTTGTTATATCTCTTAAAGTCATTTCAAGAGCAAGGCGGCAAAGAATTTTTTTTGTTGCTTCTCTCGAGTATGCAAAAGTACCTGGTTTACATCCTGAAGCGACAGCTCTGGCATGTTCCCATGTTTCAAAAAGTGTTTTTGAAGCTTCAGAATAGAGTATCACCCTCTGTTCAGGAAGAACCACACCCCGCCCTTGAATTGAGGCTATGATAGTAAGAATTATCGGAGTAGAAGCCATATCCCATATTTTCTGATGTTCTGCCGCTTTGCCCTGAAAATCGTCCCAACGTCGTTTTCCTTCCTTCTCAGGATCACGTAAATCAGGGTCCAAAGCACAAGGCCAATAATAAAAGAATTTTCTGATTTCACTCTTACCGAACGGTGCAATTGTAGCAATGGCAACAGTTCCGGGATATGCTGCCTCTGCATAACCAACAACTCGGCTTGTCAGTAGAAGACGATTTTCATTATTCTCCATATCACCACGACTACTGTGAAAAAAATTATGAATTCTCATGCTTATATTACTACGATTGATATCATCTCCAGCTTCGTCCAGACCGTCGAAAATGAAGAAACCTCGTCCCTGATTAAATTCATTTTCAATAAATTCGATAAATCTCTGCTTACTGCAATTATTTGGCAAAAGATGCTCCGCTTCAATAAAATCAGCAATATGGGCTGTAATTTTTTTTGCTCCAAAAGCAGAGTCTGAATGTCCGGATAAAGTTCTTCTTAATAGAAAATAAAATGGAGTATAACCTTTCAGTTTTGCAGAAAAATCTGACCACAAATTGCGTTCATCATCTCCAAGAGGAAATTTGTCTGAAGAAAGTAACAATGGCAAAATTCTGCAAAGCAATGACTTCCCTGAACCAGGATCACCTAGCAATACAACCTCAGAATTATCGGTCAGAAATTTGCTGACTGATATAGAATTCAAAATATGCGTCCGGGAAAGAAAAAAATGCTTTTGTTTTCCAAATACTTTTTTTCCAAAACCGTTTTCTCCATCATATATCAACTGATATTTATCCTCGGATACAAAAAAATTATCGTCTCCTATCAGTTTACTTTTTTTCTTTTGATCAACCTCAAGCTCTCTTTCACTGAGAAAGCTTGTTGCTTCCCGAACAACATTTGGTGTAACGAAAACACGTGCCCTGTTAATTACCAGCGAACCGTTGTTTTGACCGCCACCGATTCCAAGATTTTCCTGCTTGTTAAGAGTGCTTCGTAATTTCCAGAAGTAATCTTTTCTGATCTCATCGTCAGTTATTTGTCCTGATGCAATTTCAGGTATATTTTCAGGAGCAGAATCTTCAGAAATCTTCCCTGAGGTTGTCGCAAGATTCTCAAAGAATTTATGCAATCCCAAATGTTTTTCTTTTCCATCTTCGATTTTTGTACCATAGACCAGTGGCTGAATATTATAATTACTGAGATATCTTTTCATTATCACAGGATTTGCACTGGGAGTAAGAATGTAGTTGCGGGCAGTATCTTTTGTGAAAATGGACTGAAAATTTCCCATCCACATTAAAATATCCGGGTCACTTAGTCCGTATCCGGCAAAAAGAACCGTGTTTGTTGCCAGAATTTGTTTGAAAAATTCCTGAACATGCTGGTTTCGATGAAGCATATTCTGATATTCCTCCTGACAAAGGACTACAGAGGAAGCTCTGTCTATATCACCATGAATCTTGAATATGAAAAAATCCTTTGATCTTGCCAGATCTGCAATATCCAGAATATCCTCGTGAATACACAAGCGTGGTGATAATCCATTTATTTTATTAAACGCTTGTTCGAACAGTTTGTCATAATTTGTGGTGATAACGGCTCTGAAGCCAACACGCATTGCTGTTTCATGCAGGCTGGTATGTTTCAAATTGCTGAATTTGCTCCGAAGATGCTCTCTGAGGAAATATGACGAAAGGCTATCACTTAAAGCAGATGCAAGATCAAGATAATTTTTATCGTTAAAAAGTTCCATAAAACCATTTATATACTCATCAGACAAATTGTGCTTATTCTTCAAATCATTCCCATTAAGAATCTCTTGAAACAAGCCTTTCCAGGTTGGCGCTCCGGCGTCGACCGAAAATCCGGCACCGGCGAAAAGAACACAGCGTTTCTCATTCAAAGCTTTGCGAAGTAAATCAGGTACCGCGGGTACAACAACCTGAGACACATGAGTGTTTTGCGAGTTAGATTTTTCCATATTTGCTACCTGCTTAAGCTAATGATAAACACTAAAATTGGTAAAGTCGATCTTCTGCAATTATAGCACAAGAGCAGCCACGTATAAAGCCATCATATTCCATTACAAAAAATGGAACGCTTTACAATATATTAGAATGCTTTAGTATTTTCGAGAAAATGAAATAACATTGAAAATTCGAATTGCAAGTTCGAATTTTCAATGTTATTATTATTTTATGATTAATCGTCCGAAATATATTAAGCAGATTGAAAAGGCATTGAAGCGGTCTCCAGTTGTCGCAATACTTGGTCCGAGGCAATGTGGAAAAACTACCCTGGCAAGACAGTTTTCTTCGGGGCGTAAGACATTTTTTTTCGATCTGGAATCTTCAGTTGATGACTTCCGTCTTCAAAATCCTGAGATGGCGTTGGGTGAACTCACCGGCTTGATTGTGCTGGATGAAATTCAAAGGAAGCCTGAATTATTTAATGTCCTTCGCATTCTGGCTGATCGACCTGGAAAGCACGCAAAATTCCTGATTCTTGGCAGTGCTTCACCTGGAATTGTCAGGTATGCATCTGAAAGCCTTGCAGGACGTGTTGAATTTATTGAAGTATCAGGGTTTGAACTGTCAGAAACAGGTGTTATGGATGAAAAAAAACTCTGGATGAGAGGTGGTTTTCCGCGTTCTTTTCTTTCAAAATCAAATGAAAATAGCGTGAAGTGGCGTGAAAATTTTATTCAGACTTTTCTTGAGCGTGATCTTCCATCTCTTGGACTGAAAATTCCTGCGGTGGCAATGCGTAAGTTCTGGACTATGCTGGCTCATTATCATGGGCAGATATGGAGTGCATCAGATCTGTCGCGGTCACTTGGTTTAAGCGATCACACAATTAAAAGGTATTTGGATCTTCTGACTGGCACTTTCATGATACGCCAACTTCAACCGTGGTATGAAAATATTTCTAAACGACAGGTAAAATCTCCAAAGATATATTTTCGCGACAGCGGAATTTTCCACTCATTTCTTTCTATTTACGACAAAAATGCTTTGATGTCGCACCCAAAAGTTGGAGCATCGTGGGAAGGATTTGCGATCGAAGAAACTATGCGCGCTCTGAAACCTGCCGACGCATATTTCTGGGCTTCCCACACTGGAGCAGAACTTGATTTAATGATTATTTCAAATGGAAAAAAATATGGTTTTGAGTATAAATTCTCAGAAACACCAAAAGCAACTCGCTCCATGCAAATAGCAATTGAAGATCTTAATTTGTCACACCTGTGGATTGTTTACCCCGGAAAACAATCAGTAAAGATAGACAAACAGATAACCGTGTTACCTCTAAGCGATCTTTCTTCAATTCCAATTGCCGGAAGAACACTCTAATCACAGCAAGTATTAATAAAGGGGAAATATTTAAAAGATGTTTATGGAAAAACCGCCGAGACTTATCTCGCTTGATGCATTCCGTGGATTTACCATGATGAGCATGGTGTTGGTTAATAATCCCGGGTCCTGGGAAAAAATCTATCAGCAGCTTGAGCATGCATCCTGGCATGGCTGGACGTTTACTGACACCATTTTTCCATCCTTTCTGTGGATAGTTGGAGTTGCCATGACTTTTTCCTTTGCAGTTCGAAAAGGCAAGGGCGACAGCAACTCGGCGATTATTGTACAAGCATTCCGCCGGGCGGCGATTATTTTTGGTCTGGGACTGTTTTTGAGTTGCTTTCCCTTTGGATTAATTGGAAAATCCACTTTCGATCTTGCAACAGTTAGAATTCCGGGAGTTTTGCAGCGAATTGCAATCTGTTACTTTTTTTCCACGCTGGTGTATTTGTATTTCTCAGTCCGGGGGCAGATAGCCATCATTGTAGGGTTGCTTTCCTCTTATTGGGTGATGATGAAGTTTATTCCCGTTCCTGGAATTGTGTTGGGAAATCTTGAAGCGAACAGCAACTTTGCGTCTTACATTGACTCAATTTTTCTGAAAGGCCACATGTGGAAATACACATGTACATGGGACCCGGAAGGAATAATAAGCACAATTCCCTCTCTGGCAACTACACTTGCCGGAATCTTAACGGGGGAATATCTGAGAACCTCTTCCCACAGCGCAGAAGAAAAAACTTCCTGGATGTTTGTTTTCAGTGCGGGATTGCTTTTTATCGGTGCATTCCTCAGCTTCTGGATGCCGATAAATAAGAGTTTGTGGACCTCAACGTATGCTATCTTTATGGCCGGATGGTCGCTGGGCCTTTTTGCCGTTTTTTATTTTCTTATTGATGCAAAGGGATACCAGAAATGGTCATTTCCGTGCATTGTTTTTGGAATGAATGCCATTTTTATTTATGTATTGTCTTCAATTCAGGAAAATATCTTGTCAAATATTTCCGTATCTGTCCAGAATCCAGACTCTGCTGCATCTTCCCTGTCTTTGAAAGATTGCATATACCACAGGTTTTTACTTGTACATTTTGAGCCTCTTAATGCCTCTCTGGTTTACGCACTTCTTACCGTTTTTTCAATTGGACTTATCGCCTGGGTGATGTACAGGAAAAAATGGTTTATTAAAGTGTAGACTAATTCGACACTGCGATGTAAAAAATTGCCGAAATTCTGTAACTGCATGATATTTTGGCGTGCTACAGTGTCATTAATTCTCAATTGTTGTGATTTTGCCACCTCTTCCCTGTGAATCGAATGCCCGTATCTTGAGTGTTCCTTTTTCGGAGATGCTGTCTCTGCATTGTTTGCTTTGTACAGTCGGCTCGCTTCCATCATTTGTGTAGCGGAGAACCAAACCTGGAATCTGGATATTTATCATTATCCGCCCATTTTTTTTAATAGCACCAACTGGTGGAATTCGATATTTATACCCACCGGCAAAGGAATCAAGTCGCGGCATTTCTCTTTTGCCAACGGTGTTAACAAACTTTGACCAGTCCTGGTCATACAATTTTCTGTTCAAGTTCTGGTCCGTTTTCGATCCGCCATTTCCGGTTCCCCAGGATGGATCTTTTGCCCATGCACGTTCTGCCAGTCCGAGGAGTTTCGGCAGCAGCAGGTAATCAAGCAATTCATTACTTCTGACATTTTCACCCCATAACAATCCCTGAATTCCGACAATATTAGACTTACCAAAATCAGTCAAACGCTCTTTTCCAAAAAAATTAGCTGGATCAGCAGGATTTCCTGCTGCATCTTCCCTGGTGGTTTTGTAATAATCGTATGGTACAAAGTAAAACGGCTTGTCGATATCCTGAAAGCCGCCCCAGTAGTAACCAGGTTCATCGGGGGATTTTGAATAGGCAAGATCAAAATAATTATTGCTTACGCAGGAAAGTACAACTTTGTATCCGGCATTGGCAAGTTTATACGGAAGGTCTTCTGCGCCCCATCCAATCATGTTGTTCCAGACATGCACATGAAAGTTTTCCCCAACAAAATCAGGGTTGGGAATCATCTTTTTTTCACCATCAAGCAACGTTTTTCGCAGTGCCACTTCTTCCCAGCCTGAAAGATAAAGATTTCGGGCTTTCAGCATAGAATTTATTCTGGAATAAAAGTAATACCACAAGTCATCAATTGTACTAAGTGAAGTATCCGTCTTGAGTAATTTCCGGCAGGCAGGAGATTTTTCCCATGAACCAGCCGGAACCTCATCGCCGCCAAAATGTATTGTGGAAAGAGGCACTTCAGCTTCATTATAAATACTGACTATTTCATCGACCACTTTCTCAAGGAAGCGATAAACAGAAGGCAAGGCGACACACATGATGTTGTCGTTCCATAATTGGGCTGATTCATGCTTTGATCTATCATTGACGTCATGCAGCAGATAGAATTCGGCTTCTTCCCTTTTTCCTGAATTCATCAATCTTTTATACCGTGCATCCATGGCTTTAATTGCTGACCTGCTATGCCCCGGAGATTCAATTTCCGGGATCACCTGAATATGTCGTTCATCAGCATATTTCAGGATTTCGATAAAATCGGAACGGGTGTAATACCCACTGGCCAATGTTTTGCCGGGCTCCGGACCAGCGCCATAAGAGGGAAGCAGCATTGTACTGCTGTCCAGAGAGTGTCCGCGTTTTCCCCCAACCTCTGTAAGCTCAGGCAGCGAAGGGATTTCCAGGCGCCATCCTTCGTCGTCTATCAGGTGAAAATGCAGAACGTTTAATTTATAAAGTGCCATCAGATCAAGCACTTTTAGAACTTTTTCTTTCGTTTTAAAGTTGCGTGCGACATCCAGCAACAGGCTTCTATATTCAAAACGAGGAAAATCTGAAACTTCAACAGAAGGAATTCTGATTGAATTCTGTGGGTTTTTCCAGGAAGATGGAGGCATCAAAGATTTCAGGGACTGAATTCCGTAAAAAATGCCAGAAGAAGTTATTGCAGATATTTCAATTTTATCAGAGGAAACTTTTAGCTGATAACCTTCCCGACTGTATGGCAGGTCAGGATTTTCGAGTGTTTCAACTTTTCGGAGAATAATAAGTTTTCGCGCGTTTGTACAAATAGCGTCTTTAACAGAATGATTCAGATAACTAGATTTGCGACAACTTTTTTGGAAAACGCTCTCGTTCTGTTTACATGAAGAAATCGGTGTCTCTGAAACTGCAGATAATACATTTTTTCCAAGCAAAGTTGATAATTCTTTTGATAGATAAGTTGCCTCACGAGTAAATGCCGAATCAAAAATAATCCGTACATCGGCAGACAATCGAAATTCAGCAGGTAATTCCCTGTAGGAATAAGGAGTGGGGAAAATCTTCGTCAGTTCTGATTCCGGAATATCCTGTACATGAAGATCCTTTCTATAAATTCCAGCAGGTGAAATAAAACCTGAATTTGGGTCTTTTATTGGAAAAACATTGAAGTCAGAAAGCAGGAATCCCTTTCCAGGAGAGGCGTCCCATACGATGTACAACCCAGAAGGCGCAGCAGAACAATTTAGAATCTGGCCATTAAAAAAATAAGCAGCACAGACTTTCTCACCAGGTTTAATTTCATGAAAGCTTTTTGTTGGAGTAAGCCTATAAACATCACCATTTAAATGGACAATATTGACAATATTGTCATTGCGTGCAGTTTTATCAGAATCTATTCTCTGGGAGGAGCTGAAGTAAATGGTCCAGCCTTTTGCGGGAAAATTCATCTGACTATTGTTGCAAAAAGTGAAAACTGCTTTTTTCTGAGGCTTATTTTCAAGCAATTTCCAATTGATGGAAATTTTGTCAGCATCAAACATTTTGCTTTCCATGGCATTAGCAGCACCAGACAAAGTGAATATGATCAGCAAATGGAGCATTATTGTATTCCTGAAACAGGAATTAGCAGAATATTGACGGGTTTGACTGAGTGTTTGCACCATTTTTCAGTCCATTACTTTCCAGCCGCGTCGGTTAAGATCCCAGTAGACGACTCCGGCGGCAACTGTGGCGATCAACAGAAAAATAATTCCGAGACCGGGTTGTCCAAAAATAATTTTTCCAACACCAAACAGAATCATGTAAACCATGATACAGCCGGCAAAAAAATCAAGCAAATTGCTTAAACCGTCTTTGGGAGGGGAAATTTCAGAAGCTTCTTTGGCGATGTCTCCCCATAACCAGGCATTTGGACGAACCTTTCGATAGAATGACAAAAGTTTCGATCTTTCCTCTGGTGCTGTCATAAAGGTTGTTATCAGCCATACAACTGTTGAACATGCCACTGTTGTGAGTACAGAGTATGCAAATTCACGTGGATCATCAGAATTTAATTTAAATCCGTACATCATTACGAGCGAGACTACAAAGGAAGTGCCCATTGCCGATATTTCACTCCATGCATTGATTCTCCACCAGAACCATCTGAGGATAAGCACGCTGCCAGTGCCGGCGCCAAGGGCGAGAAGCAGTTTCCATGCTCCAGAAATAGAATCCTGGTAATATGTAACAATTGTCGAAGCGATCATCAAAAGCACAGTTGCCACCTGAGAAGCAATGACATAGTGTTTCTCGTCGCGATCTTTTACCCAGAATCTTCGATAAAAATCGTTGACCATGTAAGAAGCGCCCCAATTAAGCTGTGTTGCCACGGTAGACATGTACGCGGCTGCGAAGGCAGCTATCATAACTCCACGCAAAGCCACAGGAAATACGTTTGGATCAACAATTGTTTTGATGAATCCGGATTCTTTATCGACCAAATCAGGATAAAGTACAAGGGAAGCCAGTGCTGTCAGTATCCATGGCCATGGGCGGACTGCATAATGGGCAATGCTGAACCAGAGGGTTGCAAGCAGAGAATTCTTTTCGTCCTTGGCGCAGAACATTCGTTGTGCAATGTAGCCGCCACCGCCTGGTTCAGCGCCGGGATACCAGGTAGCCCACCAGGTGACAAAAAGAAACATGAAAAACGTAATCATGGGCATCCAGGTTGAGCCGATATCAGGCGCAAAGGACAAGAATGAACCGTTCCCTTTTGCTGCTCCTATTGTGTTTAGTTTCTCGATCATCTGCTCCATTCCACCGCATGCTGTAACGGAATAATAAGCAAGTACAACAACCATTCCCATTTTCAATACAAACTGGAACAGGTCGGTTACGAGAACGCCCCAGACTCCGGATAATGTTGAAATGGACGAAGTAACAATCATTATAGCAAATACGATAAGCAAAGCCTGAAGTTTTGGATTAAACGTTATTCCCATAAGTATGACATCTGAGAAATTGAATATCATCATAAGGATCTTAACCATTGCGAGGTTAACCCAGCCAAGAATTATGCAGTTGATCGGGATTCCGAGGTATAAAGCCCTGAAACCGCGCAGAAATGCAGCAGGGGCTCCTCCGTAACGGATTTCGGCAAACTCAACATCAGTCATAACTTCTGATCGACGCCATAACCTGGCAAAAAAGAAGACTGTGAACATACTGCTCATCAGCATATTCCACCACAGCCAGTTTCCAGCTATTCCATAGCTGGCCACCAAACCTGTTACTGCAAGTGGAGTATCAGCGGCAAATGTTGTGGCAACCATACTGGTTCCAGCCAGCCACCATGAAACATTTCGTCCCCCGACGAAATACTCCTCTGTCGATTTGGTTGCACGACTGCGGTAGTACAACCCAATCAGCAAGTTAATCAAAAAATACCCAGCTATTATTGCCCAGTCTAATAAAGTAAGTTTCATAAAAGTCTCCTGATGATTTCAATGGAAATCATAACATGGCAATTTTCAGATTTCAATGTAAAGTGAGTGTTATCGAGAGAAATGTATAGATTATTATTTAGCTGATTTGCTTAGTACGCAAAATCTTAAATACGGGGCAAATTTGCGTGTTAATTTTATCCCATAAATGCGAGATTTCTCCCTTCGGTCGAAATGACATGGTTTATGACTCCTTTATTATGAATTGCTGTACTTAGCTCAGGGAACGACTTTTGTGACTTTTCGGCGTTAAAGCGAAGTCGAAGTCGAAGTCAGACCTGTGAAATTCTGCATTGATGGGAAATTACCATCTTTTGCAAATTTTAAGCTGGAGATTTTGCAAGTGCCGTATTTTTCACTTAATCTGGGCACCGCAATTTGGACATTTCTTTTCACCTTTTATATCTGGTTTTTGTTGCAGAATGATTTTTTTATGCAACTGAGCAGAAGGTGAAGAAGCAATCGCAGAAGGTGAAGAAGCAATCGCAGAAGGTGAAGAAGAAGGCGCAGAAGGTGAAGCAACAGAAGGTGAAAAAGAAACGGCAGATTTCCCGGTAACAGGCACTTTGGATGGTTTAACCGGTTTAATCAGGTTATCAGATGATATCTTTGGATTATCAGGTTTTTTTGAGAAAGTATTGAATATGTCCTGAAAAGATTTCTGTTCAATCTTTGCCAGTGGTTCTCTGAAAATGTTGAATATTTGAATTGTTATCAGAAAGATAACTATAGCGCCAGCAATGCGAATAATAAAGCTATTTCGGCGGTTCTCGTCCACAAACTCAACGATCTCTTCTCCAGATTCTTCATTTACCACAAAATATACATCTTCCGTGATCCAGCCCGTGAGAAAGTCAATTAATTTGACACTGAAACGTGCTCCTGATCGTATTGCTGAAACCAGGGACCGATGAATGGTGAATAAAACATTAAATGAAACTGAGGAAAAAACTGATGGATTAACATCAGTTTCGTTTTCTTCAGAAATGGTTTTTACTTCAGGAGGGCGCATATTAAGGCAATCCTCAAGTTGCTGAGACAGTCGGAGATCTTTAACAAGATCATCAGGTATTCCAGAAAAACCGAATCGTGCGCCCAGCATTGCTCCTGCTACTGCTCCGTTGCCTGTTGAATCACCGCCTTCCTTGATTACATCTATCAAACCGTTCAAGAAGCAATCAGAATATTTCATAACATGAAACGCCGCAAAAAATGTTTTGTCGGAATCTCCTATCCCATCGTTGTCATTGAGTCCGTAGCTGGAAATAGGTCTATCAATTCCACCTGTGAAAAAATCTGAAAAAACTCCCGCAGTTTTTTCATCTGCAATGTGTATTGCTTCTGCTGGAGTTTTCCCGCTTATCAGAGCTGCTATTGCACATGATACAGCAATGCACGCGTCAGCACAGCGGCGGTTATAATGAGTGACAAGACATGCTTTTTCAGCATTCGCTTTAACGCAATCAATATCATGAAAATTCCAGAGGCCGGTTATTGTGGTACGAATAAGAGCACCATTATCAGCTATTTTCCCCCGTGCTCGCTCAAAAATGGCCTTGGCAGATCGAAATGGATCAATGAGAAACGTTGGATGTGCTGAGATTCTTTTAATTCCCCGCGCAACATCTGTTCCCTGCCGTTCGAACAGATATTTTGCCAGGACTTCCGGTACGATGTGATTATGCAAGTGCAGGGTGTCAAAAACACAGAGCATCTGCTCCGTAACTTCAGTCCAATCGCCCTTTTTCCATCGACGTGTATGATCCTGAAGAATTATGTCGCCAATTGATTTCAGTCCACCTGGATACAAACGGGTTACTTCTTTAGCAGATAAGAATTTAGTTCCTATTCCAAGAGCATCTCCGATGGCATGACCGTAGAGAGCTCCCTTGATTCTGTTAGAGGAAACATTATCTGGATCTTCGTTTGAAAAAGAATATTGCATGGAAAAAAGAATACTCATGATACTTTTTTTCTCCCAATGAGCTGATTTTCACATCTGCGAAAATTCTTTCAATTCAGATTTTTGATTGATAAAAAGTATTTTTTGAAGCTCTTAATTGAGTCCATTAATTTGAGATTGAAAAATCTCTTACGTTCAAAAGTTCTCTGATGAATATCTTTTCAGCTTCAAGAACTCTGGTATTTTAGGATCAATTTATTTTAAAATTACGAGATTTTATGTTATCCTATATCGAAGGAAAAATACAGTTTTTCCTGCGTTTGTTTCAGTTTTTTTATAATACCCCGAATTATTGAGTAGATACTTTACCGTTATAAGGAGAAGGTTCTTTTACTTAATCATTTATTTTGCGAAGGAATTTCCTTTTAATAAGTTTTTTGAATCAATAAGATTGTAAAAATAAGGATAGTCACGATGGTCGATTTGTCCAAAAAAATTCGGTTTGCCTGGTCAGTACTAAGGCGAAAGATTGTTCATGTTAATTTGCAGTTGCTTTATACCTGCAATTTCAAGTGTCGAATTTGCGATTTCTGGAAGGAACCTTATTCTGAAATGCCATCGTTGTCAGTCGAGCAGGTTAAAGTCATTACTGAAAAGTTGGCTCGAATTGGTCCGCAAGTCATTTCAATTGGTGGTGGTGAGCCGTTGCTTCATAAAAACCTTCTTGAGATTGTGCGAATCCTTTCAAAGAATAATTTTCCTGTTATGATTTGCAATGGATGGTTTATGACACCAGAGTTGGCTAAGGCCCTGTTTCAGGCTGGAATGTATGAAGTCAGTATTTCCATTGATTATGCATCGCCTGCAAAGCATGATGAACAAAGAGGAATGAAGGGTGCTTTTGTGAGGGCAGTTGAAGCATTGCGTATGCTTCAGGAAAACCGGGTTTATCCTCATCAGCGTGTTCATCTGATTTCGGTCGTTATGGAAGATAATATTGATGAGATTGATTCACTTATAAAGCTTTCACGTGAACTGGGAGTAACATATCTGGTTACTTTGTACAGCGATAATCGCGGAAGAAAACACGGAATGCATTCCAACAGCGACATTAGTTCCAGGCTTCTTGAATTGAAAGCCAAATATCCAGAGTTTGTGGCTCTGCGGGGTTATATAGGCAGGTTTTCCGAAGCAATCAATAACGGAGGAATTGATCCCTGCTATGCCGGCAAAAATTTGATCAATATCGGTACTACCGGAAATGTCAGCTTCTGTATCGATAATCTTGAAGCCTCTGCTGGAAACATACTGACAGACGATATCAGAGTTATCCAGAAAAATTTGATTCAACAGCGTGGAAAGATTGCCTGTAAAGGCTGCTGGACAAGTTGTCGGGGATCAATTGAAACTTTGATGTATGGGAAAAACAAGTTAAAGAGCTTTCTGGATTATTACGAAATGACAAAAGATGTTGCTGTTGAAGGTGGATACTGTAAATGATCGGGAGAAATAATTTTGAATCCGCTTGTCAATTTTGTTGTACATAAACTTCTCAATCCACGGAAAAAATGGTATCCATTCATTTCTGTTTTCTATCTGACCTATGAATGTAATTTTCGTTGCCCATTTTGCAGCGACGGTTCCGGAACGCCTTACTACCGACTTCCAGAGAAGATTTTGCCCGCCAGTGAAGTAATTAAACTTCTTAAAATTATTCGCACAAAATGTGATTATATTGTTTTAACGGGCGGGGAACCTTTGAGACATCCGGAGTTTTCCAGTATCATGGAAGCCGTTGTTCAGATGAAATTTCGCGAAGTGGTTCTTACAACTAATGGATATGATGTTGATAAACATTTCTCCGCTATTGCAGGAGCGGTAACCAGTCTGGTTTTCAGTCTTAATTCTCTTGATCCTGAACGATCTGATCGTTTTTTCGGACTTAAAAGCCATGATAAGGGAGCGACCTTGCGGAAGATCCTTGGAAACATTGATCTTGCCGAAAAACATTCCAATAAGAATTTTCAGATTCACATTTCCAGTGTTGTGGGTCCATCAAACATTGAAGATTTGTACAAGGTTTACGAGTTCGCACGGAAAAGAGATTTCATATTTGCTGCCTGTCCGCAGCTGGTCGGAGTTAAACCACACTCCGGATTATCCGGCAAAGATGATTTCAGGGCATTTTACACCTTTCTACTTGAAGAAAAACAGAAGGGCAATAAAGTTTATGGTACTACTCCATATCTTGAATACATGCGCGATCTTCGCAAATTCAGGTGTTATCCGTTTACCATGCTTGTAGTTTCACCAACCGGAGATGTCTATTACCCATGCCTGGAAATCGGTCACCTTGCAGGAAATTTACTCAAGACACAAAATTTGCATAAAATCAGACAAAATGGAGAACGCCTTTTCGGACCGCAACCTGACTGTGATAATCGTTGTCAGTCTGCGTGTGCGTTAGGTTTTTCGATGTTGTTCCAGCATCCTTCTGTGATATTTGAAGATATCTGGTTTACAGCCAGAAGGTTCTTACACCGATTACATGATTAACAGAAACCACACATCAGTGTGGATTCCTTTTATTGCTCGTTTTATAACAAATAACCAGACATCATTGTTTCTGTTTGTGGCGTGCCTGACCAGCATAATGGGCTGGCTGGCATGGCAGAATACATTCGATTACGACCTGCGCAGCCTGCTGGGTGGTGAGACATCTGCATTCCTTGAAAACGAGCGTTGCATTGAACTCTTTGGACCTGACGACGATATATATATTGCTTCGGAAATAGAAGGCTTAGGTTCAGCAGCATTTTCTAAAGCTTTGACAATACGTGAAGCGATTGCTGATATTGCAGGAATTTCACATGTTTTTGACGCGGCTTCTATTATGGGGATTACAAGTCGTCAAAAATTGGATTGGTTGAATGAACGTCCAAAAGTTTTCAAACGTCAGCTTTCTGAATTCAGGTTGAATAAATCGGCTCATGGATTTCTCGTGGGGAAGCATGAAAAATCGCAGGTGACAGTTGTTCGAACAGAGGCGCTGTCAAATTTGGAGAAACATGAGCTTGTAAGAGCAATCCGCAAAAATCTCAAAGAAAGAATACCAGATATTCCCTGTTTCATGAGTGGATTCCCTGTGTTCAGTGAACGCCATCTCTACCACTCAATTCGTGGAAATCGACAATTCCTTCTGATATCCCCAATCTTTGCATTTTTTATTTCATGGCTGATGTTCAGATCAATCAGCCTTTCTATTGCTATTCTGATATCGATTTTTCTTCCTGTAATCTGGACACATGGATTATATGCTGCTCTTGGATTTCGCATTTCTTTGTATTCATCACTTTTGTCACCGATTATTCTTTTTGTCGGACTGTCTCTTGCTGTTCAGTTTATTGCCCGATATAAGATTGTTTTTTATTCTATTTCTTCAGGGGAAATAATTACCCGGAAAACTCAAAGTACTATTCTGGAACAAACATTAGCAGATGCTTTAGTTCCAGGTTTTTTCTGTTCATTAACCACAATCCTTGGTTTTCTTTCGCAGGTATTCTCTACTATTCCCGGAGTTCGAGCTTTTGGGATTTTTTCTTCCTGTGGTTGTGCCTGTTCATTTATTTCGGTGTTTTTTCTTTTACCCGGTCTGTTTCAGTTATTTCCCTCAATTCATTCAGCTAAAAAACGAACTAATTCTTCTTCAGATTTCATAAACGACTCTGGTTTTGATTTTGGACATTTTGCCGGTCGATTTCTTGCCCGTTTGTCGTTTCCACCAGGAGCTGTTATTATTTTCATCCTGAGCATTTCTTTGCTCCTTTCTCTTGGAATGACCCGTCTAACCTATGGTTCTGATCCGATGGAAGAGTTGCCGGAAAATGATCTTGCCATGGAAGGATTCCGTTTTTTCCGGAAAAATTTCGATATCGGAGAGCGCCAGATATCTCTAATCGCGAAATCGTCTGGTACACCTTTTGAATCCGCTGAGGGAATGGCTCTCTTAAAACGTATGGAAAAAACTCTGGCTTCAGATCCAGCGGTTCTTTCCGTAATTGGCCCGGGGCATATTCTGGCCGAAGTATACTCGGGATTTCTGGGTGGATCTTCCGAAACAAGAATGACTAATGGCGATGTAAACAGGGCAATTCGATTTGCCGAATCACGTGCCGAAAGCTGGATCGGCAGCTTTCTCAATATTCCTTTCCACGATCGTGCCCGTTTTATTGTCGGCATTCGCTATGCTGATTCCCCACGTGTAATAGAGACTGCAACAAGGCTTGAAAAGCTTGTCGAATCTAATTCCAGTGGAGATATGATTGCCACCGCAACTGGTCGTATGCTGCTGTCGTCAATCATAGAAAAAGAAGCGATGGATATGGAAATTGGATCGTTTATGAGTTCTTTGTTCGGGATTTTATGTGTTATTGCTATTGGTTTTCGGAATTTTCGATTATTTTTTGTCGCAGCTATTCCGAACGTCCTTCCTATCCTTTGTATTCTGGGTTTCATGGGCTGGCTTAATAAATCACTCGACCTTGTGACCGCGATGATTCCGTGTATTTGTATGGGAATCATTGTAGATGACACAATTCACCTCATATATGAAACACAAAAATTCGAGGAAAAAGGGTACGGATGGCGCAGAAACAGAGTCGCAGTGATGTTGAGAATAGGCTGGGCATCACTTTCTACATCGCTTATTCTGGTTGCTGGTCTGGGAATTCTATGCTTGTCAGACTTTAAACCAATCCGGGATTTGGGTATTTATTCTGCGTTGACAATTGGCTTTGCTCCAATATTTGATCTGTTTTTTACACCTGCGTTGCTTGCGATAACAGCTTCGAAAGCGATGTCAGAAAAAAAACCACCGGAAAAGTAATCTCCGGCGGTTTTCGATTCAGAAGAACGATAGAATTTATTCAATTGCTTCCATAACGATCAAGGAAGGAAGTCATGTTGCGGTACTGAAGAGCCTGGGAAAACAGCATGGAAATATGTTCATATTGCGCTTCAAGTGAATCAAGCAGGAAAGACAGTGAGACTTCGCAATCTGATGCCTGAACCGTTAGTCGTCCAAATGATTCTTTTTCAGTTTCTTTTGTTGAGCGTTCAGAAATACGGGTTATTTCCTCTGAGATCAATTCACGTAAAGAATCGGCTTCAGAAGTTGATTTCATTTGAATAAGATAGGTTACAGAATATGCTGAAGATTCTTTTGGATTTCTTTCCCAGTGATATTTTGTTGTGACGGAACTTGATTGGGCGATTTTTCTGCGAATTTGTTCTTCAAGCGGAATTGCAGGATCCTCTGTATTTGAAATTCCTATTCTTCTAGATATTGCAGCCATTCCGTTCGCAGCTTTTGTGCGCAAACTATTCTTGGAAGAATTGAATCTCAACAACCTTTGAATTTCCTGGTTGGTAAGCTGGAAAGTTGTCTGGACATCTACTTCTGAGGGCAGTGCTTTGTTGAGCTGTTCACTTCCTTTGACCACAGCCAGAGTATTTTGAAGAATATCCAGGTCATCAGTAGGGATGGAAGCAATTATGAGTGCATTCTGTTTTGGAAGTCTTCCAATACACGTAAAATAAGGTCGGTCAAAATAATTGAATGTATTGAAGCGAAGTCCGTCTATTTCAATGCTTCCCATTTTGCCTTCTTCTTTATTTACCTTGCGATATTCCTGGAAATCTCTTACATATTCTGAAATGAATTTCGAGTAATCCAGGTCGCCAATTAAAACAACAACTACAGAGGAATTTCCGCTTGAACCTCTTGCTACAACTGCGCCTCCGTGAAACTTCGGAGAACCGGGGTTTTCGAACCCTAATCTGACTGCCTTTCTTTCAAAAGCCAGACGACGAAGAGTTCCCAGGACGCCTTTCTCTTTCAGATTGGACTTCAGATACTCGTTCAAGGGTGCGAGATCGACGAGGCTCAAGTCTTTCGGGTCGGAAACAATTGGAATCCCATTTCCTTGTACAAGGGCCCGTGAATATGCAGAAGAGACAAACAGAACCAGAACCAGGAAACTTAAAAGGACAAGATTACTGAAGCGTTTCATTTATTATATTCTCCTTATAATTGAGCTCACCTATCATGGAATCCAGGGATTTTCTTAAAGTTTGATAATTATCTTCCGGTTGAGTTTGAAAATATTTGTAGATTACTTTTTTTAATGGGGAATCAGCATTTTCACGCGCCTTGGGATAGTTGTTCAAGGTTTCCTGTAGTTTCGCGATAGCTTCCTTTCCGAAAGAGGATCTACAAACAATTACGTCAAGTGGAATCTTTTCCGGAATGAGTTTGAGAAGATTGAAAGAATCAATGGTGAAATTTTTATGCTCTTCGAGCGGGTATTCTTTAAAATCAAAAAAAGCATCAGATACGCATGCTGCATCAATCCGCTTTTCAGAAAGGGCGCGAGCGACTTTCCTGTGACTGCCAAGGAAAACAGGTACATAGCTGTGAGAACCGGTTGCCAAAAGCCCTTCTTTGGCCAGAAAATCTGATGGAATAAGGTATCCGGAAGCGGAATACGGGTCCACAAATCCGACTTTCTTTCCTTCGAGATCAGAAATTTTGGTCAAAGGTCCATCTTTGGCTGTTAATATAACGGACTGATAAAATAACCTCTCACGCACTGGAACAGCAACGAAACTCAAAGCCGGATCATCCATTACTAATGCATAAATTGCAGGAGAAAGGATAGCAAGGTCCAGTCCATCGTGATCAATTTCTGTGAGGATATCGAAGTAATTGTGAAACAGCCGAACCTGAACTTCAGAATTCATGGCTTTTCCAATATAGCATGCCAGAGGTTCCATGCTTTCCTGCTGGAAAGCTGTGTCTGTATACATAAGCATTCCAAGTGACAAAGGTTTTGGCTCTGATGCAATTGGTTCCTGTGAATCCATGGCCATAGCGGCCTCAAAACTGGAAATACAAAACAGTAACAGGATAGAAAAGAATATTTTCTTTAAGAAAACCTGCTTCATGAATCCCCTCCATAGAAACTATTTAATGAGTCTACCATAATATTTGATATAAAAAAAACATATTTTCATTAAGATATTAAGTCTATCATGTTTATCCTCTGTTGAATCAAGAATTAGAATAAATTCAGAAAAAACACTGCTATTGATAAAATGGCAGTGTTTTTTATCTAAAGCGATTTATCTGTTGTACTGATTTATGTTCTGGAATCAATATGCTTTGTTGAAGCAGGTCTGTGCCAAATATACTTCATCTTTAGAGGGGTCGGAATCAAAATAAATCAAAACAGGCATATCGAAAGAATTCCTGATTTCAGAATATGTGTCATGAATCTCAAAAGTCAGTCGGTACAAATAAAATTTGTGATTGTTTTGTGAGATGAAATTAATAAACTGCTGAATTTCCTGATTGCTCCATTGCCAGATTTGACCTGGTTCCTGAAGGATTGTTTTGATTTCCTGAATTGACGATGCTTTTATCTCGCAGGAATCTAATTCTGTATCACCGATTGTGTATTTGCCTACATACGATTCTGCTATCTTTGCCAGAATAAGATCAATCTCTTTCTGTCGCTCTGACAGAGAAGGAAGAACCTGGTTTTCAGAAGGCTTCTGGCAGGCAAGATATTTGATCTGATTCCGCTCCACGCGCTCTGAAAGTGTGTTCTGGAAGTCAATGCGAACAAGATTGATCCAATTAAAGCTCGGAGCACGAAAAGCATTCACAGTAACAGAGTCTGCGAAAGTATTTTCAGAATTGGAAATAGCACAAACAGGCGAAATGCAATTCTGAAAAAGAATAAAGGCGACAAAAAAGGCGAAACCGAAATTCCTTTTAAACGAATGGAAATCCATGACAACTCCTCTGACTTGATTTATTTCTCAGCGAAGGCTGATGGACTTCGCCAAGCAATCAAAATGGTAAGCAATTTCCGTGCCAACTACTATTTTTTTCTGTAAGGCTTTTTAGCATTAGATTTATCTGCTTTAATCATCTATTAACAACCTTGGATGCCCAATTTTCATCAAAAAATAGCTGAATCTTATTTCAACAATACGCTTGTTTTCTACGTTTTAATTAAGTTTTATTCTTTTTTTGAAAAATCTGTAATAAATTTTACTTATATATAAATTTTTTCTCAGCAAATTCAGGAAAGCATCTGGAGAGATAGATAAAATATCTTCAAAAAGTATTGAAACTGAGGTGTCTGTTTGTCGATATCCTGAGAAGATAAGATATTTTTAGCTGATACTTATTATTTCAGGCATATTTTGGAGGCAAAAGGCATGAGAAAAATATTTCTTTTGACGGCGTTGTCATTCTGGCTTGCCTTTTCCTGTCAGGCAATCACTCTTGATAATTTACCTGAGTATCAGGATGCAGGAATGCGATATTATGTAAGAGGAACACAGAAGCTTCAGGAACAGGATTACATCAGTGCCATGGAAGAGCTGAAAAAAGCGGTCAGAGCTCGTCCGGATATGGCAGAAGCTTTTCATAACCTTGGTTTTACATTTGAGAAGACCGGGCAGCTTAAAGAGGCTATTAATGCTTATGAGAGGGCTGTATTGCTTAAGGCCAATTATTCTTCAGCGCTTAACAATCTCGGATACCTTCTTGCAACAACAGAAGCTAACATTCCAAAGGCAGTTCAGCTGTGTTCAAGAGCTGTGGAACTGGAACCTTCGTCTGCGAATTATCATGATTCACTTGGCTGGGCATGTTACAAAGCCGGAAGAACAGACGAAGCTGAGCTTCATTTCAAATCTGCAATAAAACTTGATCCGGCTTTTGCGAAGGCGCATTTCAATCTTGGACTGTGTCAGTTTAACAGAAAAAACTTCCAGGATGCGGCACAGTCGTTTACAATGGTTGTCCAGATTAATCCGAATTTCATCAAAGCTTATATTCCGCTTGCTTCATGCTATGAAGAAATGAAACAGGATAACAAGGCAGCTTTCGTTTATCAGCAGGCTTTGTCACGTGCTCCTGAAAACTCTCAGGTAAAAAAACATCTTCAAAAAAAAGTTAAGCTGATGAATTCCAGCAGAAAAAGTTATTACTTTTCAAATGCAAAGAAGATTCAGGCCAGCTCAAGGCTTTCTGACTTTGTAAAACGTAAAAGCAAAAATGGAAACATGTCATCTGTTATGACTCAGAAAAGCATTGATCCGATGGATTCCTCAGGGTCTTTTACTCCGGTAAGTCTTTCACAGCCTCTTCAGAGTGAAGTTTTCTCAGATGTTTCAGATCGAAGAGTTGCACGAATTTCTGAATCAAGAGTACCGATGTCTCAGGATATAGGAGATGGCGAAATAAGCTTTACACAGGAACGCGGGCTGGAAAAGCGCTATGCTCTTTGCAACTCATATCTCGAAAAAGGACTTGTACAGGAAGCAGTTAACGATCTTGAAAAAATCGTATCGCTTGGAAAAAATTCAGGAGTTGCAAGACAGGCAAAAAATCTTCTTCTCAAAGCCCGTAAAATGCTTGACGAAAGAAGCAACGAAAGGGCTGAAACACATCTTGCCATGGGTAAAGATTTCATCAGATCAGGAAAGTATGATATGGCGGAATCTGAAATAATGAAAGCAATTGATATAAAGCCCGAATTCGCGGAAGCACATAAAGACCTGGCTTTGCTGCATTATAACCAGGGCAAACTCAAAGATGCTTATGAAGAAAGTAAGCGTGCCATTGCACTTGATAAGACCCTTAAGGAAGCTTATGTTGTGCTTGCTTCGCTCTATTCAAAAAAGGGAAGAAAAGATGACGCAATGCGCACTCTTCGAAGAATCAGAGAAATCGGCGGCGAAAGGAATGCTGTTGATGAGCTTGCGGATAAAATGATGATTTCACTTTCTTCGGAGTCATAATAATGATAATCAAAAAAGTAAACGGCTGTACAATTTGCTTTTCGCAGAAATCAGATGGTGATCTCGCTTTTATAAATATGTCAAAGGAAGAGATCACTTCTGAATGGAAAAAAATCTGCAAAAAAAATGGTTTATCAATCGCTGAACCTTTCTTTTTAAAACAGGTTCACGGTTCTGAGATTATTTTTCCCGGGAAAAAATTAAGTGAAAGCTCTCATTTTCAGGGCGAAGCTGATGCACTGATAACCGATCAGGAAGATGTTACTCTTGGCGTTTTTACCGCTGATTGTCTTCCGGTGATAATCATTGGAGAAAAAACAATTGCAGCCGTACATGCCGGCTGGAAAAGTACCAGACTTGATATTACTGGAAAAACAATAAATAAAATTCTTGCAATGGAAAACATTCTTCCATCGCAGATTACTGTTTTTATGGGCCCCTGCATCGGATCATGCTGCCTGGAACTGGGTGACGAAGTTGCCGAAATGTTTGATTCTACAGATAAATCTTATACTTCAGCATTCTCAAAAGGGAAAAAGTGGCACCTTGATTTGCGCGGACTCAATACGATGCAGGCTTTGAGCAAAGGAATTCCATTTCATAAGATTCAGCAGGAAAATGATTGTACAAAATGTCAGCCTGATACCTATTTTTCCTATCGTGGCGATAAAGGCCGCTCAGGATCAATGTTTTCATTCGTTGCAAGAAGCAAGAATTTATTTCAATAGTATAGGAATTTTCATTTTAGTTATGCATGTTTCCGAAAATAATGATATGAATTCATTCAGTTTCGTAATCTTTCAGATCTTATCTTTAAATCTTAATCTGCGTAATCTGTGAAATCTGCGGACAGCTTTTATCTTTGATCTTAATAGAAATCCAGCCAAATTATTATTTTTCACAGACAAAATCCGTGTCTTTCCGTGTTATTCCGTGGTTAAAATTCGGTTTTCAAATTAAATAATCTTGAGGTGATAAAGGTGATAAAACTAGGTGTCAACATTGATCATGTGGCGACAATCCGCGAAGCCAGAAAGGGCTGTGAGCCTGATCCGGTGCATGCGGCAGCACTTGCGGAGCTTTCAGGTGCAGACGGAATAACAGTACATCTTCGCGAGGACCGGCGTCATATTCAGGACCGGGATCTGAAAATTCTCAGAAGCACAGTCAAAACACGACTCAATCTGGAAATGGCAGTAGAAGAAGAAGTCGTCAAAATCGCAGAAGAAATTCGTCCGGAAATGGCTACCCTTGTTCCGGAAAAAAGGCAGGAAGTAACAACAGAAGGCGGACTCGATGTCGTTTCCGGCAAAGAAAGAATTAAAGAAGTCATTAAGCGATTAAAAAAACAGAATATTCTCGTCAGTCTCTTTATTGATCCGGATAAAAAACAGGTTGAAAAATCTGCTGAACTTAAGGCCGATTTTATTGAATTCCATACCGGATGTTTTGCAAATACTGTTGGAAAAGAGCATGAAAAAGAAACCGAGAGACTGCACTTGATGGCCGAATTAGCAGTAAAACTTGGTCTCAGAGTAAATGCCGGTCATGGACTGAACTACTGGAATGTTTCAGAAGTTGTTTCAATGGCAGGAATTGAGGAATTTAACATCGGCCATTCTATTATTTCCAGAGCGGTTCTGGTTGGTCTTGAAAGAGCAGTAAGAGAAATGAAAGATGCAATACGCAATGCCGAACTTCTCAGAAAAATCTGATCGTATAAATCATTCCGGGATAAAAATGCCATCCGTTAAGTTCGCGATTTCGAATGTCATTTCGGCACCGCTCGGCAATAGCCAGTCAGAAACACAATTGCCAGATGACAAGTCGGAGGACAAGGTTAACGTCTGTCAGCCGCGAAGCATTGATCATACCAATCCCAAGTGATTTATCGAGGCCGAATCGTGCGCATTGGTAACAGCTTTTAGATACGAAAGATTGGTTGATATCGTAATCATTTAATTATCTTTCAGTACTTGCCGATAGGGAACTGTGAATTTATTTTTGAATGTCCTGGAAGGGAGAGTCGTATGATTAAAATTACGGCGCCAGCAATTTATAAACAAAGCCTTATGCTTGGAATCGCCATTTTGATGCTGATTTCAATCTTTGGCTGTACAACAGGTGTTAAGAAAGATCCCGGACTTACTGATTTTGAGGCTCCAAATATTCCATTGAATATTGTAGGGGTCGGGAAAGAGCGTGCTATCTTTCTTTCATGGAGTGCCAATTCTGAAGCTGATCTTGTTGGATACAAGATTTACAGATCGAATAATTCAGGCGGTCCGTTTACCCTGATTACAACAATTTCGAAAATGGCTGCTCCGAGTTATCTTGATAATGATAATCAGAATGGCCTGGTGAATGATCAGTACTACTATTACAAAGTATCAGCGTTTGATACACAGGGAAAAGAGTCTGATCTTTCCAGAACAAATGCAATTCAGGCGCGTGCAGGTCTTCCATTTGAAGAACGGCCTCCGAGAGTTGTTAATATCAAAGCAAGAGCCTCGACAGAAGTCGTATATGTCTCCTGGGATAAAGTAACAGGAATCAAAATTCAGGGTTACAATATCTACAGAGGTTTAAGTACAACAGCTGGTGGTGTTCAGTGGATTGCAGCAGTGCCACAGGATTCCCCGGGATATGTTGACACTTCGATCAGTAGAACATCTGCTGAGCAGTATACTTACGTCATCAGGTCATACAACGATATGTACACAGAGAGTGAAAACTCTGATCCAGTGCAGGTCGTATTGCGCTCAGGCGATGATACTACTCCGAGTATGCCGTATGGACTTACAGTTTCGAATGATATTGATCCGATCATTGCCTGGCACAAGCCAATGAAAAATGAAGATGGATCAAACATCTTTGACGGTCTTTATCCATCAATGGATCTTGATTCATATCTTATTTTCAGAGCTAACCCGACTGATCGCCTCTTTTCACTGATTGGAATTGTAGAAGACAATGGTACTGCAAATCTGACTCAGACTTTCAAGGATATCAACGGCACGCCCTACAATCTTTATGCTGTAAGAGCGATTGACAGAAATGGCATGGTAAGCAATCAGAGTTCAATTGTAACACAGTCTTCAGATACAGATATTCCTGAGATTCCGAGTGGTTTAAGTGCCTGGTCATCAACATCTACAGAGGCTGGAATTAAACTGGCCTGGTCTGCGGCAAAAAATGCGGTGAGCTACAATATTTATTTTTCAACAGTTGCAGACGGCGGTTACACAAAACTCGTTACAAGTCAGCCGCAGTGGACAGAAACATCACCTTATGTAATTAACACCTATCCAAGCAACTTCCAGCAGATTCCAGAAAAGAAAGGTCAGAAGCTTGAATTTGGAATACCGTATTTCTTCAAAGTCTCTGCGGTAAGTTCGTCAGGTAAGGAAAGCGATTTAAGCACTTATGTAAAAGCTTATCCAGGCGGTTTGTGGGTTGGAATGCTCGAAGGTGAAAACTCGAACTGGGGATTTAATAACAGAAGCGCTGTAACTGGTTCTATTGCCGGGGCGTACCTGTTTTACTCAACAAAAGACTATCCAAATATTGATTATTTTTCAGGTGCTGGCAGTGCACTTCTTATTGCTGATACAGTTGGAACAACTGGCAATGGTGACTGTTATGAATTCGGCTTTGGAAACTCATCAGCATTATATTACAAGTTGCCAACACCGGCATCGGGATATTTCAGATACAATGTTTATGCCTATTATTATCCGCATACAAGCGGAGGCAATTACAGGGTGAAGATTTCCGAAGATGGTTTCATTTTTACAACAACACTTCTGGAAAAAGATATCAACTGTTATGGACAGATAAATCGCGGCAGAACGCAGGTTGCTCTCGGTCAGATCATCTTCAATGCAGGAGTAGCAGGAATAGATGTGGAAGTTACTGCAGTAAATCCTGGTGCAGGTGGCGGAGCAAATCTGTTTCTTGACTCTCTTGTGTTCGTCAGATCACCATGATAAAATAGTTTTGAGTTAAAGGGGGCTTATGCCCCCTTTTTGTGATTTAGAAGCATTTCACTGATTTATAAAAGCCAAGAAAGCTGGAAAACTGATTGGCCTTTTTTATATTAATTATCTTTTCTTCGACAGAAGAAAGATTTTCATTTTTAGTTACATCAATCCAGAAAACGTTTTTAAATGGCTTGTTTGAGATTTGAAATGAAGTTACAGCAGTGACCGCAAAATCTGATTTTTCAATTGTCTGAAGAATTGAAGGCAGGTTATTTGTATCAGAATTGTTTGCAATCAAAAATGTTCCCTGGGATGATGAAATATCTGACTTTCCATGATGATCTCTTCTGCTGGCTGAAAGAGTGAGAAGCCTGAGTGGAAAAGTATCAGCTGGAATAATATCTTTCTTGAGAAAGTTCAGAGGGGCGTCCAATGCAATATCCTGTGGCAGGATTGCAGCAATTGATTTGCTTTCGAGAAGGTTCTCATAAGCTTCTTCTTCAAAATTGCATATTGTGATCTTAGCAGAAATATTCAGTGAGCCAATCCATTCTATCAATGAATGTCTGAATTCTCGGGGAATAAGTATTTCTGAGAGGTCGAAGAGATTTTCACAACTTTTGCTTACAAGTGAAAATTTCGTGATTTGATGGCTTTCGGCAACAATTCTGAACCTTTCAGCAAGTAAATCATCAAATATGGAAGTAAAATCATTATTACCAGGCTGAAAAAGAACTGAAACAAAAGATTTGTGATTTTCTCGAACATCTGAAACGATCTGTTTCCATTTGTAACGAAAGCTTAAAGGGATGGTTTTTCCATATTGGCTTCTTACGCAATTATGGCAGAGCCCATATTTTTCACCGAAAACAATCATTTTCTCATCAGATTCAACTTTTCTGCAGACAGAAATTATTTCTGCGAAGATTCTCCGTAGATCGTCTGTGGAAAGTTTATCCGAAGACATGTTTTGAAGAATACTCATAACCTCGGTTTCACGATCAGGCGAGAAACCGGATAAATTAAGGGCAAGCTTTTTTATTAGTATCTCTGAGGCCAAATCCAATCTTTTTTCAATTAACGCGATAATTTCTTTGTCTATCTTATTTACAGAATTACGAATACTCTCAATCTCTTTCATTTGTTTATCTCCAATGTAATTTAGCTTGAATCTTCTCAGCAAATCTTCTATCTGTCAGCTATCTTTTTCTATAATCTAATTTACGTATCAACTCGGACTTGATAAATCAAGTCCCTGCGAAAACATCATAAACATCCCTCTAATCAAAAAACCTAAATCCTAAATCTTGAAAATCTGCGCAATCTGCGTAATCTGCGGACAAAAATCTTTTCTTGTCTCGTCTTTTCTTTTCTTTATTTCTAACGAGTTATTGTGAGAATGAAGCCTTTTCGGCGTTTTTTGGATACTGGATGCATGAAGGGTCATTTTCTCTGCAATATGGCTGGGCATAAGAACAAGGTGCTCCGGCATATTTAAAAACTCTGGGTGCAACCATCCTGCAAAGTCTTCTCATTTCAGAAGCCAGGATTCTAATTTCCCATTGAGCTTTCAGGCAAAGTCTCTGTTCAAAAAAGTTAAAGAGGGACCGTGCATTTATTGTAACAACAATCTTAGTTTCAATCGCATTGGGAAATGCATATCGCGCATCTTCAGCTTTTACGCCAAGCTGGCGAAGTTTTTTATAGCCATCAAGTGAAATCTGCATCAGTTTATGATATTCAGACAGTGCTTCAGAATTTTCAGATATTGATGGTGGAACTATGCATGGAAGTTGCTCAAGTTTCGAATACTCAACATAACGCTGACTTTCCTGTGAGTATGAAGCAATTCTGTGCCGTACAAGCTGGTGTGAAAGTGCTCTTGATACTCCACCGATTGAAAATGTGAAATGTGCATGTTCAAAAGGAGAAAGGTGATTGCGGGTTCTAAGAAATTGTATCAGACGATCAATTTCCTCTTCATTCAACCTTTCATTAATAGCGTCAGCTCTCAGAGAAGAATAACATCTTCTTGCAGCAAGTGCTACAAGCCTGTCTGGGTCAGGGGTTGATCTTATTAATACTACTTCAGGTTTTTTGTCCATAATTTTCGTAATTAAACTCTTTTAATCTGCTAACCATTCGGAGATTTCTCCCTGCGGTCGAAATGACATGAATCCAGAAAAAAAATACAATGCAAAAAACCGGGAGAATCAGTAATTCCCCCGGATTTACTCTTCATGAGAGAACCGCTCAGTTAGCCGCAGGCTGAACTGCTGGTTGGGCAGCTGCTTTTGGAGCTGGCTTTACTTTTTTCTTCGAAGCAGTTTCTTCTAAAGCTTGTTTCTGCTTGTCGATCTTTGCCTGGAATCGTTCAACTCTTCCGGCGGTGTCAAGGAATCTCTGCTGTCCTGTGAAGAACGGATGACAATTGGAGCAAACTTCCAACTTGAGTTCCTTGGATGTGGAATAGCTCTCGAAAGCGCCACCACATGCACATGTCACATTAACCTTGTGAAAATCTGGATGAATTTTGGGTTTCATTTTATAACTCCTTTCCCTTGTTCAGGGATTAAAAATGTTTTTCTGCTTCTTCGAGACTGTCGTAAGTCTGAATAATATGTTGAAGTTGAATAAGTTTAAAAATTCCATAAATATAAGCATTGAGGTTGATCAGCATGAGATCGCCACCAGAATCTCTTAATTTCTTCAGAGAACCGATGAAAAAACCCAGGCCGGAAGAATCAATGTAATTCATTTTTTCAAGGTCAAGAATAATTTTAATCTTGCCATTGTTTACCAGCTGGTTGATCTGTTCCTTCGCCTGCGGAAGGGTCCACATGTCCAGATCACCTACCAGAGAAAGAACTGTAAAATCTTTCTTTGCTTGCCTGATCTCAAAAGTCAACTTTTCTTTCTCGGAACTTGTCTTTCGATCGTTCATTCTGCTCCTCCAATTCAGCTTTTCTAATGTCTTGGCCCTTTATTTACAATTTCAACAGCTTTGTACAAGGCCATAGTAACGTCCGATTTGTACTGTACATTTTCAATTTCAAGTCTTCCAGCTATCTCACCAAACTTCGAAACAAAATACCTTGCCGGAAGTTCATTTAGAGCAAGTGCTATAACATCCAGAGAACATCTGTCGCAACTACAGTGAAGAATATTTTTTGATTTAAGTCCGGCAAACTCATTCTTTACATAGGACTCCATTAAATTATGCAGAACAAAATTTTCTTCACTCATTAATCTGCCATATCACTTATTTCCAAGTTTAGAACGCAAAGTCTTCGGATCAATATCAAGCAGTCTTGATGCTTTTAATTTGTTTCCGTCAACCATATCCAGAATTTTTTTTATGTAAACGTTCTCCAGTTCAGCCAGCGTCATGACTTTCCCATCACCGAGAAAAAAAAACTCATCCGGTTGAACACATTTAATTTTTTCAGGAAGATCATTTGGATCAATACAATGACCATTACTTAGCACAACAGCTCTTTCAACAATGTTCCGAAGCTCTCTGACGTTTCCCGGCCAGCTGTATTTTTCGATATACTCATAAGCCTGAGGCGAAAAAGTCATATTCTGCTTTTTATATTTATTAGAGAAATACCCAAGAAAATGTTCTGCAATGCTTATAACATCATCTTTTCGATTTCTGAGCGGTGGAAGATGTATCTCTACAACATTCAAACGATAATAAAGATCTTCCCTGAAAGTACCCTTTTTTATTTCCTCGTGAAGGTCTTTATTCGTTGCTGCGATCAATCTCACGTCAACTTTGATCGTTTCCTTCCCGCCAACTCTCTCAAACTCTTTTTCCTGAATTACCCTCAAAAGCTTTGTCTGAGTAGTAAGAGACATTTCTCCTATTTCATCAAGAAAAAGAACCCCAGAATTTGCACGCTCGAAACAACCCTCCTGGCGGGCTATTGCACCGGTAAAAGAACCCTTCTCATGTCCGAAAATCTGACTTTCAAGTAAATCTGCCGGTATTGCCGCACAGTTAATCTTTATAAAAGGCTTACCCGATCTGGGACTGGAATTGACTATCGCTTCAGATATCATCTCCTTTCCGGTTCCACTTTCTCCGGTGATGAGAACAGTCACATCGCTGTCAGCAACTTTCTCGACCACTTCAAGAATGTTCCGGATTGCTTTACTCTTACCAATTATTCTGGTATCCAAAATGCTCCCAAAACGAAAAAACAGTAAAAAAACCAAGCCGACGATAGGATTTGAACCTACGACCTACTGATTACGAATCAGTTGCTCTACCGCTGAGCTACGTCGGCAGAAAACAAAACTAAGCATTGAAATGTTAGCACAAACAGTACATTTTGTCAATTATTGTGTTTCCTTCGATCAAGGAATATTATTGCAGTAACTTTATATCAGGCCCAACAAAAGACAAAACAAGGAAAGACAAGAAAAGACAATACAAGAAAAGATTTTATGTCCGCAGATTACGCAGATTTTCAAGATTTAGGTTTTTGGATGCTGGATTATACAATATTCAGGAGATTTATATAGATTCTAGAAATAAATATTTAAGTGGTCAATGCAGGCACTATTTTTTTTCCAGGATGATGAGTCCGGAGAATGATGCTGTGATGTTATAGTTGCTATTGCTTATTAATTCAGCTTTCCAGGGATATTTCTGGTCCCATAATATTGATTTGCATGAAAACCTGTCGGCAGTTTGAAAGATATTTCCTGTTGAATCAGGCATTGGAAGAACAACGCCTGTGAGGCCGGTAGCGAGATATACCGAAATTGGATCAAAAGAAGCCACCGGAGGTCTTAAAGATTTTTTTAGAACTTCTGAAAATGGCTTTAAATCAGTAAAAACAAGTGCATTTTTTTCTGCGCTGAGCTTATTTCCAAGAATTGTGAAGAAAATTATCCAGAGGAAGAAAATAAGCAGAACTGGAATTGATGAGAGTTTTTTGAATGCAGAAAACTCTGACAGGAATTTTAATCCTTCAGAGCAATAAATTGTCATAAATGGAAAAAATGCTGCACTCAGGTGAAAAATGGTTCCTTTATCGCATTGTGCCGGGAATAGCGAAGCCAAAAGAAAAGTCAGTGCTGCCTGAAGAAATATGAAGTGAAAAGACCGTGTTTTGTATATTCCAGAAAGATAAAATGGAAAAAAGATAAGAAACATTGACAGAAAAAACATCTCGTGGAAAGACTTTCTGAGGGCAGGAAAAATCTTTTCGGTGAAAGGTGTAATACCTTTTTGCTGATACAGGTTGATCATCGGTTCTGCAGATGGATTAAACATATCTGAGTAGTTCAGCAGAAAAAAAGCTTTTTCATGTGATGTTAAAAACTTTCCAAAACAGTTGTAGTTTCTGACAAGCCATGGACTGAAAAATATGATAAAAACAATGAATCCGATTAAGGCAATTTTAATTTTCCCTCTGATTAAATGATAAATCATTGAAAAAACACCGAAAAATAATCCTTCTGCTCTTGTTAATGCCATTGCTCCAGCTGCTATTCCGTTAATGCAGGGGCTTATTGCCGTTTTTCCATGGATAGAAGAGAAATAGATATATCCAAATAACGAGTAATAAGCGATATTATCGGTCGTGGCAAGATAATATGAATATTTTCCCCCAGCCGAAAATAGAAGAAAAGATAGAAACCCGAAGAGAGGTTTTCCTGTGCGATTTGATGTTTCGAAAAAGATAATTACAGAAAGAAGTGCCCATAAAAGATAATTAATTATGATTACCGACTCAACGCCTGAAAGATGCTCAATTGCGGCTATTATGATTGATCCGAGGGGCAGCCAGTAGTCTGTCGGATGCTCTACTGAATCATGATTTTTCAGATGATGCCAGATAAATGGTTCAGTAAATCCCTTTCCTGAAATCAACTGTGAGGAAAGAACCTGATAGTATGATGCATCCATAGTTGAATTCGGATGAACGTTTAAGCCTGAATAATACTGAAAAACAAATGTAAACAGGAACAATCCCCAGCAAATGGCAACAATTCGCAATTTACCTGAAGTCAAACTAAAGCGCATCGAAAAATTTCTCCTGGCGTTTGCACTTGCTCTCATCTTTAAATCTTATTCTGTGTAATCTGTGAAATCTGCGGACAGCTTTTTTCCTTGATTTTTCATAAGTTGGCATTCGCGTGCTGCACATTATATAAAAAATATTTCATAAAAACAACTTGGAATGACGATTAGATTTAATAAGAGCATCTGAATTACAAGGAGAAAAAAAATGTCGTCTCGTTTCAGGTTTTTCGCGGGCACAGTACTTCTGCTCATATTGATCTCTGCTGTGGGTTGCGGGACCAGAACGAGTTTGCGTGGGAGCATTGTTGGAATTGTTATTGATTCGCAGACTGGAATTGGTGTTGCTGGTGCATCGGTGTTGACCTCACCTTCAACGACAACTGCTTTGACTGATATTAACGGAAATTTTACAATTCCGGATGTTCAGCCTGGTGTTTATACCGTTACGTCAAATGCGACTGATTATAATTCCAATTCAATTACGGTAACGATAGATTCCGGTTTGACTGCCACAACAAACATCACGCTGGTTTCCATGGGTGGTTCTTTTGCGCGGAACATTCTTCCAATATTGCTTGTGAATTGTTCAATTGTCGGTTGCCACGATGACAGCACTGCTGGTGCAGGGTTACGACTTAACAGTTACACAAACCTCATGAAGGGTTCAAAGTATGGAGCTGTTGTTTATCCTTATGATGGGCAGACAAGCAAACTAGTTAAAAGAATCAAGGGAATTGAAACTCCAAGAATGCCAAAGAATCGTCCGGCTCTATCTACTTCAGACCAGGGGCTCATTGCCAACTGGATAAACGGTGGAGCAAGAAATAATTAAAACAGAGAATTAATGATGGAATGGAATAGAAATTTGAGTATGAAACAAAATTCAGGAGATATTTTATGAATAAAAAAAATGTGATCTTTTGTGGCGCGGCTGTTGTACTGGCAGGTCTGTCCCTGGCTTTCTCCTATTCGACTCCGGAAACAATAAGAGGCGAGCCTATCGGTGTAAAACCCGATCAGGCTATGGCTCAGGCAGAACTTCCTGCAGTCTCAGACTTCGAGGATGGCGCTTTTGATGATCCAGCAGTTTCCGGCGATGCCGGAGCAATAAAAAATGCTGATGGAACGAATTATGATCCAAATGCCGAAAGCAAAGTTGAAGAAGCCACTCAGGAATCGCAGGCTTCTGTAGTTACTGAGAAATCGGCAGTTGAAAGTTCTTCTGTTGAAACAGCATCAGTAAACAAAGTTGAAAATGAAAAAGAAAAAGCAGCAGCAACAGATGTAAAATCAGATTTGCCAGTCGCTGAAAAGCAGGCAGCAGCTGAAAAGCAGATAACAGATGAAACTCAGAAGACTGATGAAAAAGTAACAACTTCTGAAAAGTCAACTGTAGTGGCTCAGAATTCCTCAACTGAAGAGCCACAGAAAGCTTCAAAGGATAAAGCAGCAGACAAGGCAAAATCAAAACAGGCTAAACAGAAGAAACTGTTTTCTTATACAAGGATGCTTAACTATAGTGCTCATCCCCAGACCGAAGAATTCCTTAAAGAGAAACCTCTGGTTTTAAACGGAAATAAATACCACATTGCAGTGACTTATATCGAAGACTGGAAGTCTGCTGATGATGAAAATGGCGATCTTAAAAAATTGGGATTTGAGATTGATGTTTTCGAAAATGGCAAAAAAATAAGAAACCTCAAACTGCCAAAAGTAGCTTTATCACCAAAGAATATCCAGAAGGGCCAGGTCCTTGGTTTGGCAGAAGTCGCTCCATATAATTTCAAAATCGAACTCAAAGATTTCAAGGTAAAAAGAAAAGGCGTTTCAGAAGTCCTTTTCGATTTCGAACTGACAAGCTGAAACAATAGAATTATTAATTTGCAAAAACAGCCAGAACATTAAGTTCTGGCTGTTTTTGCGTTAGAATAATTCCAAGAGTCTGCGTTTCTGGTAAAGTCTTTTTGCTGAAGATGTTATGTCGGTAATAAACAGCGTATTCATCGCGGCACCGACTCCGCAGCCAATAATCGGTATTGTCTGAGCAGCTTTTCTGTGAGTAATGTTTATGCATAGCTGTTTTGCAAGGTTTCGCACTGCAGCGTTCAGAGTTTCTTTTCCAAGAAACGAACTCATCTTTTTTCCTTCAATGCTTTTCTCCATTAATTCTGAAATAGCACGTTTCTTCTCTTCAAAGGTGTTTGCGCTTCCTGCAAGGAAAACATTGATCTGAAAAAAAGTTTCAATTTCGTCTGATGTTTCGAAGCCGTAGCTGTGTCCGATTTTTTTTATACTTCTGAGAGTAAGAAGAAGCAGCCCCGGGATATCAGCTGCTAAGCCGGCGATTCCGGCGATTCCGGTTATTGCGCCTTCAACTCCTGCGAGCCCTTTTGCCCATAGACTGCAGTTTTCAGCAATAATATCGCAGATGTCAAGTGGAACAGCCTTTAGTTCTTCAACTCTTGATACATGATGACCCAGCTTGTCTGATTCTTTTAGAATATCAGCACTTTCTGAAAGCTTCTCAGCCGTTTCAAAAGCTTTTTTAAGAGCCTGAATCATAAGGTCTTCAGGGATAACTTTTTGTGCAGCCCAGACCAGAGGCGCAGAGAAAAAGCCTACAGCTCTGTTGATCTGAGATGGTGGATTGGCTTCCCATTCTTTTATTAGATTTAACTGACTTTCCTCATAAAGAGTGGCTTTCTTTTGCATTTTTATCTCCTTCAATCAATCTTAATTTTTTGCAGTTCTCTGTAATTTAACATCTTGAGTTTATATCTCTAATCTTGATCTAAAAATATAATCTTGAAAAATAGTCTTGAATCTTTTTCTTGAAAATCTGCGGACAAAATCTTTTCTTGTCTTGAATTATATCATATCAATAATCTTTCGAATCAAGTCATACTTACAAATGAAACTGCAATTATTTCAGTAATTAAAAAAAATCTTTTTGAAAAATTGTGTGAAATATATTATAACGGTATTGTTGTGAAATGAAAAAGAGGTAAATATATGATAACTTGGATAACCGGTAACTAGTCATGGATAATTCACTAAGAATTCGTCAGGATCAAAGGCTGGTTCAGACGCTGAAGATGACGCCTGAAATGCAGCTTGCAATCAAAATCCTTCAACTCAATTCCATTGAGCTGAAGAGTAAGATTGAAGAAGTGCTTGAAACAAATCCGATTGTTGAGATTGACGAAAAGCTCTCACAGAGCATCGAAGTGCCGTTTGAGAAAAAAGATCTGACTGCTTCTTCGGAAGTGGTTCCTGCATCTAAAGACTTTAAAGAACAGTTGAGAGATGATTTCGGTGTCGACTGGCAGAAATACATACAGGATACCGAAAACTCGGAATACAGAGTTACTCCGGGAAGTTATTCCGGTGACGAAGAGACAAATTATGAAAATTTTGTTTCTAAGAGAGGCAATCTTCGCGATCATCTGAATGCTCAGTTGCCTGAACTTGGCTTAAATTCCACGGAATTGAAGATAGGCGAATACATAATTGGTTTAATAGACCGCAATGGATATATAAGACATTCAAGAGAATCAATCACAGAAATGCTGAAAATTGATTCCGCTGTTGTAAATAAAGTTGTTAATGCACTTCAGCAAATGGACCCGGTTGGAATATGTGCATTCGATCTCAGAGAATGCCTTCTTCTTCAGGCGCGTGAAGAAAATTACGACGACATAGTCATTACAATAATTGATAAGCATCTGGATGAAATTGCCCATAACAAACTTCATATCATTGCAAAAGAAACTGGATACGACATTGAAGATGTCTCTGCCGCTGTTGAGATTATCAAGCAACTTAACCCTAAGCCCGGTTCTACTTTTGCGTCTCCGAATGAAGAGATATATGTTGTTCCAGATGTCTTTATTGAAAAAATAGATGGGGAATACAAAGTTACCCTGAATGAAAAGGGAGTTCCGCAGCTTCGCATTAACTCAATATATCTTGAAGCAATAAAAAACAAAGACAAGGACAAGGAAGACAAGACATACGAATATGTCCGCGAAAAACTTGAAGAAGCGCGTTCTTTTCTGAAATATATCGACAAGAGAAAATCGACCATTTTGAGCGTTACAAGCGCTATTGTTGAAGTTCAGAGAGATTTTTTTGAATTTGGCGTAAGGCATTTGAAGCCGCTTACGCTTGTTGATGTGGGTGCGATGGCTGGAGTGCATGAATCGACCGTAAGCCGTTCTACCAGCGGAAAATATGCTCAGACACCAAGAGGACTTCTTGAATTGAAGTTTTTCTTTTCGGGCGGTGCAAAAACGCTTAGCGGCGAAGACATCTCAACTTTTTCCCTGAAGAAAAGAATAGAAGATCTTGTAAAGTTCGAGAGTCCGGAAAAACCTTTGTCTGATAGCGATATTGAGAAAATTCTCAAATCAGAAGGCATTTCTCTTGCGAGAAGAACTATTGCAAAATACAGAACAGAACTGAATATTCCAAGCTCTTCAGCACGAAAGAAAGTCTGAAAGTTTAACTGAAAAGCAAAAGAAACTGATTTTAACCACGGAAACCACGGAAACCACGGAAACCACGGAAACCACGGAAACCACGGAAACCACGGAAACCACGGAAACCATGGAAACCAAGGAAAATGACGGAAGATCTTGGAAAGATTGGATTTTCCTCTGAAGAGTTTGTAAATATTGTGTTTAATTAGTTATGCAAAAAGGCATAGAAACGTTCAGCCCGGTTCTATCACGCTCTGACGGCTGATAAAGGGAGAAAGTAGAATTTTTCAATCAAAATCCCGCCTTTCTGAATTAATTGAATAGATACATCTGAATTTCATTTGCAATGCCCTTGCTCATGTGTTATCATCAGCCGGGCTTTTTTTATATTATTATTATTTCTTTCCTTCAAATTAAAGGAGTTTTTAAATGGCAAAGTTGAGAAAACAGCGTAAGTTGGCAGCAGATGCTGGCGATGCTTACTACGAAAATCCAAATGATCTTGGTCACATTTATTCAGTTTTGATAAATGTTTTATTGTTTCTGCTTCTGGCTGGCGTAATTCTTGTTGTGCCATTTCTTTATTCGAGATATACCACAGAAAATTTTCTCACACCCAAGGAATTTACGGGTAAGATATGGGTGGCTTTGCTCAGTTCGATATTTTTCATATATATACTTGTTAGACATTTTTTTGGCGGGAAGACTGAATTTTTCAAGACGAGTCTTGATTTTCCAGTGTTTCTGTTTTTTGCATTCTGCGCCTTTTCTCTGGCATGGAATTATAATATTCCCTCTGCAATTCGTGATTTGAGAGGCACATTTCTCATAATGCTTCTCTTTCCGCTGATAATAAATATTGTCTGGTACAGGTGGCAATTTGAGACTGTTCTCTGGATCATGGCCTTTACCGGTATTGCAACAGCAACTCTTGGAATAATGGAGTCATACAATATTTATTTCAGGTATGATCCGGTATCGGGCTTTAAATTTGCCAGAGACGAAATTTTTTCAGGAAGAATATACGACACTTTCTATCTGCCTCTCTTTCCGCAGCTTGCAAGTAAGTCTTATGATATGCAGTCGATTGTATCAACTTTCGGAAACCGCAATTATCTCGGCACCTATACAATGTTTACAGCATTTATTCCGATTGCATTTTATTTCTATTACAGAAATTTATTCATGAAGTTCCTATCGATGGGACTTTTCGGCTGGATGATATTCGGAATGTATATTTCCAGATGCCGTGCTGCGTTGCTTGGCCTTGCGTGTGGTTTTGTTTTCATGTTTATTGCACTTTTGATTTTTGATAAAGGCTGGAAGTTTGTCAGGAAAAACTCGGTTTTCTTCCTTGCCGGCCTGATGATAGCCCTGTCAATTTTCCTTTTTTCGATAATGACAACGAAAAAAGCCAGCGTGTCTCTTTTTGATAAGCTTAAGACCACCTTTACAATGGACAGACAGGCAAGTAACGTTTTTGAGCGCGTCTGGGTGTGGTATGGCACTGCTGAATTGTTTATTCACTCTCCGATTAAGTGGATCATTGGAAATGGCTATGGCTCATTTAAGCACATGTTTCCGCTTCAGGAAGCTGCTTCTTTTGATGATGACAATAAGGAGACTTTTGCAGCAGTTACATTCAGACAGACGCACAATGACTGGCTTCAGCTTGTTGCCGAACTGGGTCTGATCGGGTTGGGGCTTTTTATTTTCCTTTGCTGGAGGTTTTTTGGAACCATCTACCACTCAATATGGGAGGATATGAAATCATCAACCAATCTTGAAATCACTGGAGAACATGTTCTTCTTGTTGCGCTGGGCGCAGCAATGGTTTCACAGCTTGTAGCTGCAATACCTGATTTCCCTTTCCATAGAATTGAGACCGCTCTTTATGCAGTCGTTCTTCTTGCACTTGTTCCTCTTTATGCTGAAAATTCGTTTTTCAAACGTCGCCTTTCTTCTACACCGGTAAATGAGACGTTTTTTATGAGTCTTTTTGCTGGACTTGCAATATTGACCGGTTTTAACGCTGCAGCTTTTGAATTGAAATGCTGGGATGCAGATAAACTTGTCCGTAAGGCTGAGTCATTGTTAACCGCGCGGGCAACTGCCCAGACTGTTGAAGAAGCAAAAAATACCTTAAAAAGTGCAATCTACCAGGATCCGCTTCCCGGCGACCCGTATTTGAAATTGTCTTCAATTTACGAGATGGAAGGTAAAATTGAGGAATCAATGAAATACAGCGAACTTGCCTGGCAGAATATCAATTTCAATGCCCGTTCGACTTACCATTCTGTTGTTTTCCGCCAGATGCATATTGCATATCACCTCATGCGGGATCACCTTAAAGCACTTCAGTATGCAATGAAGGGACAGTATCTAACTGCCGGTGAAGCTCGTTCAATCTACTACTTCTACATAGGAAAAATTGCGCTTGAAGCAAAAGAACTTACGATTGCAGAATGGGCGCTCAGGCGTTCTTTGAAATATCCGTCTTTTGCTTCGCAGGCTGCTTCAAATCTCGCAGTTTGCCTGGCTACAATGCAGAGATGGCCGGAATCATATAATTATGCAGCGTCTCTTTCAGCCTCACTTGGAGATCAGGACCCGATGCTTCTGGATATCATAGGTATATCCGGAGCCAATCTTGGCAAATATGAGGAATCAGAAATAGCACTGAAAAAGGCTGTAGAGTTGAATCCAGGGCAGACTATTTATAGAAGAGATCTTGGCTGGACACAGCTTCGAATGAACCGCATATCAGATGCCAAAAAGACCCTTGAAGATGCAATGACGATACAATCTGCTCCAGAGAATATAAAAGCTGAAGTCACTGGTTTGCTTGCTTCTATTTCTGCTGGAATACTCAATCAGGGAAAAATACTTCAGAGTCAGGATAAAAAATCCGAAGCTGCCGGGTATTATAAAATTGTTATAGACTCAAAATACACCACAGAACAAGATCGTGCTGCCGCTCTGAAAGCATATTCCCAACTCGTGCCGACACCAGCTGAAACTGTGCAGCCGCAGAATGCTACACAAAGCAGTCCGCAGGCTCCTGTAAATGGTGCGGTTATGCCCTCTGGAAATGCTGAGAGCAATGTTGCCAGCGGCTCAGCTGGACAGAGTTCTGATCAGATGAAAGAGCAGTCAGTAGCGCCTGATTTGAAAACAGCCTCTCAAGAAGCTTTAATATCATCACCAACTGAAAGTAAACAATAATATGAAAACAAAATCTCTATTCCTGATGTCCTTTTTATTGCTTTTTGCTATTACCGGATGCAATGAAAAGAAAATTCCTGATTCTATTCTCGCACTTCTTCAGGAAAATAATGAAAAAACTCTCAAAGTCGGAATTCTTGGTGATTCGTCGGAATATAATCCGATTGTTTACCAGGAAAGACATTCCGAACTGGTAAATGATTTCATTCACGGTTCACCATTGAAGCGCGATACAGCCGGCGATTATTACCCATTCCTCTGGGAATCCTGGAAACAAAATGTAGGTGCTGATGGAAATCTCGTCGTAGAAGGAATCTGGCGGCAGAATCTCAAATGGCATGATGGAGTTGCTTTCTCACATAAAGATTTTGAATTTACAGTCGAAACTATGAAGAAGTCTGATTCTATGTCATACTTGAGGGAAATTGCAGAACATATTGATTCTATTACCCAGAACGAGGAAACGCGCACCTGTAGCATTAAATTTAAAGGTGCTTCAAGACAGTACATAGAACTTCTCTGCTCTGGGTTACTTCCTGAACACCTTCTGAAAGGTCAGAAACTTGAAAAGCCAATGGTGAAGGTAATCAGAGAAGGAGTTGCGAGCGAAACAGTCAAACAGATTCTTCCTGCTGAAGCCTCTGATACAGTTGATGTGAACCTGTTCCGCTTTTCGGACTATCCGGTTGGAATTGGCTCATACAAAGTTTCTTCGCGAATTCCCGGCGTTTTTATGACAGTTGAAAAAGTTGCTGATTCAGTGTTGCCTGAGATAAAAGTATCTGTGCCACTCAAGGAAAAGATTATTTTCCGATTTTATCGCAGCATTGAAGAGCAGATAAGCGATTTGAGAAAAAAACGTATTTCGGTTGCACATATTCATCCTGATTTTTATCAGGTAATGAAAGAAATGAATGTCAGCGGTGTCGAGATAAAGTCAACTCAGAATCCAAGTTATCTTATGCTTGGCTATAATGTTTCAAAAAGTACACTTTCAGATGTGAATATCAGAAAGGCTTTTGATCTGGCCCTGGACCGGAAAAAAATCGCTGAGGTTCTTGCTGCCCCTGGAAGAGTTCTTTTTGCAGCACCCATGTTTCCAGAAAAAGAACCCGTAGAAGCTGGTTCTTCCGAGAAATTCGACAGGAAAAAGTCTTCAGAATTGCTTTCATCTGCAGGTTTTGAAGATAAAGATAAGGATGGCTTTCTTGAATATAAAGGTGAAAAAGCCGAATTTATTCTTCTGGTAAGTGGCGACAACTTTCAGCGAAAGGCTGTTGCAGATGAAATTGCTTCTCAATTTGGAAAGATAGGGCTAAAGGTTACGGTCAATGCTCCAGAGTGGCCTGAGCTGATAAAGAATGAAATACCTTCAGGGAAATATCACTTCTTTCTTCAGAATTATTATGCTCCGGCTGATGGAAACTGGATAAACCTCTGGCACTCGAATCCAAAAATCGGTGATAAATTGAATTTCACATCTTATACGAATTCGGAACTTGATAAAACATTTGAAAAACTTGATGGATTCACGGATTCAGCCGAACGAGACACATTGAAAGCGAAAGCGATGGAAATTCTTTCTAACGAACTTCCATGCAGCTTCCTGTTTCAGCCGGCTGATTTTGTATTGTATGGCGAAAAGCTCTGAACCACTGTTAAAGATTGAAAACTATTCTCTCATCCTGAAAGGTAGCGATGGGCTGAAATTGCCAGTTCTGAACAATGTAAATCTTTCTGTTGAGTCGGGAAAAACCCTTGGTGTTGCCGGGGAATCTGGCTCTGGAAAGTCGGTTCTGGCTTTGTCCATTATGGGTTTGATTCCTGAAGCTTCTTTGTCGTCGCGAAAGGGTAGAATTCTTTTTCAGGAAAAAAATATCTGTGATATGTCAGAAGAATCTCTCAGAACGATTCGTGGATCTGGCATTTCGATTGTTTTTCAGGAACCCATGAGTGCAATGAATCCGCTGCTGACTCTGTATGAACAGATCGCAGAAACGGTATGGGCTCATCGTCCAGATCTTTCAGAAAAAGAAGTCAGACAGAAAGTGATTCTTGCTTTGAAGCAGGCGGGTTTTGCAGACCCGGAGTCAATTCTATGTACTTATCCTCACAGATTAAGTGGTGGAATGCGCCAGCGGGCAATGCTTGCCATGGCAACTGTCCTGGACCCGCCTCTTATTCTGGCTGATGAACCAACAACCGCTCTTGATGCATCACTTCAGGTACAATTGCTTATTGAACTCAGAAAAGCGGTGCGTGAGAGAAATCATTCACTTGTCTTCATAAGCCATGACCTTGGTGTTATTAAAAACATTGCAGATTATCTTGCTGTACTTTATGCCGGAACTGTTGTTGAATATGGGCCGGCTGAAGATGTATTGAACCATCCGGCACACCCTTACACAAACGCTCTTGTGTCGTCTCTTCCGAGGCTGATAAAACAGAAAATTCTTCCGAAGCCAATTCCCGGGCATCTTCCAGCGCCCGGCAATCTTCCGCTGGGATGTGTATTTTCTGACAGATGCCCGAAATCAGCTGAAAAATGCAGACAGGAAACTCCCGAAGAATCAGGAGCCCACAATACTGGATTTGTAAAGTGCTTCTTCCCCTGAGCAATATGAATATCAATCTAATGAGGCAGCGTTTTCTTCTTCCCTCCAATGCTGGTGCTGGAGTATGTCAGGCGAGCCACTGCTTTCGATTTGCGGACGGCACAAAGTGCTCGACCGCGGGGAGTGATGTGAACCATTGCGTTCGGCATGCGGAGAGCACAAAGTGCTCGACCGCGGGGATTGATGCGAACCATTGCGTTCGGCATGCGGAGAGCACAAAGTGCTCGACCGCGGGGATTGATGCGAACCATTGCGTTCGGCATGCGGAGAGCACAAAGTGCTCGACCGCGGGGAGTGATGCGAACCATTGCGTTCGGCATGCGGAGAGCACAAAGTGCTCGACCGCGGGGAGTGAGACGGTCGAACTTGTTCGACCGGCGAGAGGGGGCGCGTGCCCCCTCTCTAAAAGGTAATTATGGAAATATTAAAGATTGAGGGATTGTGCAAGTCTTTTGAATTGCCTTGTACGCTTCTTGCCAGAATAAAAAACTGGTTTGGGAGAGGTAAACTTCCTTTTCTGCGTGCGTTGAACAATGTGACATTCAGTGCATATTCCGAAGAAACACTTGGAATTCTCGGAGAAAGCGGATCAGGAAAATCGACTCTTGCACGAGTTCTGATGGGAATAATTACACCCGACTCCGGAAAAGCAAACCTGGCTGGTGATGATTTGTTTGCGTCATCTGCGAAAATGCGGTTGAACAATCTCAGACGCATGCAGATGGTCTTCCAGGACCCATTCAGTTCTCTCGACCCGCGTCAGTCAATATTTCAAATTCTGGCAGAACCTTTGAGAATTCATGGCATTTCTCCAAAAGAAGGTTTGAAAAATAAAATCGCAGCTGTTCTTAATGAAGTTGGGCTTGAAACTGGAATTCTGGATCGCTATCCAGCAGAATTCAGCGGAGGTCAGCGTCAGAGAATATGTATTTCCAGAGCTCTGCTGCTTGATCCGGAGATTCTTATTGCCGATGAGGCTGTATCGGCGCTTGATGTATCGGTTCAGGCGCAGATTCTTGAATTGTTTGTAAGTTTGAAAAAAAAGCGTGGACTGACGCTGATTTTCATTTCGCATGATGTTGCTGTAATCAGGCAGCTTTCTGACCGAATACTTGTATTTTTCAAAGGTGCACCCGTTGAAATAATGCCTTCAGATTGTCTTTTGTCTGATGCAGTGCATCCTTATTCGAAAAACTTATTGAAAGACGCACTGCATTTGCGCGAGGGAATTACCGGAAATACTGAAGCTTCGGAATTTTCCGTGAAGAACAGATCTGATTTATCTTCTGGTTGTGCCTTTTTTAATCGTTGTAATGATTCTGATGATAAATGTTTAAATTCAGCAGCTCCGGTATTGTCTGAAATTCACACAGGCCATTTTGCAGCGTGTTGGAAAGTAAAGAAATGACTCCTTATATTGAGGTTCTTCGCCCGAGGCAGTGGACAAAAAATCTTATTCTTTTTGCGCCGCTGGTTTTCTCTGAAAAGCGGCTTTTTTTTAATCTCGACGCGTGGATATTTTCAACGCTGGGATTTCTGGTGTTTTGTATTTTATCAGGTTCTGTATATCTGATGAATGACCTACTTGACTGCGAAAAAGACAAACTTCACCCAGATAAGTGCAAAAGACCAATTCCAAGCGGACGATTGTCAAAACGCAAAGCGATAGCTATTCTTGTAACAACACTTCCGATGGCTATATTTGCCTCATATCTCTTTTCAAAAGCATTTTTTGTTTCTGCAATATTGTACTTTTTCCTTAACGTTGCTTATTCATTTCAACTTAAGAACATGGTAATTCTTGATGTTCTGTCGATAGCTCTTGGTTTCGTATTCAGAGCACATGGCGGGGTGGGTGTTGCACAGATTGTCGATCCAAATTTGTTCGTGTCTCACTGGTTGATATTATGCACATTCATGCTGGCATTATTCCTCGGAATTGCCAAACGAAGAGGGGAAATCAAACTTCTCAAGGATGATGCCGGAAGTCATCGTAAAATTCTTGAGGAATATTCTCTTCATTTTATTGATGACATAACTTCGATTGCCGGAGCAACGACAATAATGTCTTACGCGCTTTACACTGTAAGCAAGGAAACAATGGATAAATTTGGAAGCGACAAACTGATTTGTACGCTGCCTTTTGTAATATATGGCATTCTAAGATACCTTTATCTTATTCACATACATGGGAAGGGAGACAACCCAAGTGAGATCCTGCTTTCAGACAGGCCGCTGCAGGTTAATCTAATTCTCTGGGTACTCACAAGCTTCTTTCTGATTCAGATGTGAATGCATTGAAAATTTGAATTTTAATTTGTACTTGACATTTGGAAGGAAATTGTATATAGTCAACTGCTACAATCGTTGATTTTGCCTTAGGAGAAGAAAAAATGAGTTTCACTTACAATCCAAACAAACGAAAAAGACAGAAAACACATGGTTTTCGCAAGAGAATCGCTACTGTTGCAGGACGCAAGGTTTTGAAAAGAAGACGCCTTCGCGGTCGCAAGAAGATCTGTCTCTGATCTGATGGAGTGTGGTATTCAACGCTGAAATGCAAGGCAGACTTTGATAAAGTCTTCGCCTCTCGAATACGGGTATTTCGTGGTGCAGTTGGTTTCTATTTCAGAATTGCAGATTCGTCTGCGTTTCGTTATGGGCTGATTACACCTAAAAAGCTTGGCGGGGCCGTGGAACGCAACAGGTTTCGGCGGCGCATGCGCGAGCTGGTTCGGAATTATCCGTGGAATATGGCTGGTTTTGAGATGGTTATCTGTCCGACCAGACCTTATTCAGGTTTTAGTTTTTCAGAGTTACATGAGGCGTTGAATTCCGCAATTTCATGGTTGAGAATGAATCGTCTGGACAACCCCCAATGATTAATTTTTTTTTTCGATTCCGGCGAAAGCAAGTATGTTTGCTATCAGGCTTTATCAGAAAACTCTTTCGCCGTTCTTAGGGGGTGTTTGTCGTTTCACTCCTTCCTGTTCTAAATATACCCATGAGGCAATTGTACGTTACGGCTTTATTAAAGGCTGGGCATTGGGTGTGTGGAGAATTCTGAGGTGTAACCCCTTTTGCTCCGGCGGCAACGATCCTGTGCCCTGAGTATGCTATTATTTTCATTTTCTGGAGGAACAAAGTGCTGACAGGTTTTCGTTTCAGCCGTTCGTTTGAATTATTCATCAATACTTGCTGCAACAGAAGAATTGTTTCTTTTATTGCAGTTTTTTTTATCTTTCTTGGGATCATTGACTCTGTTAATGCTCAGCAGCCAATAGAAAGAAAGGTTCTCAAAGTAAATCGTGCTGAAGTTGAGCTTGGCGACAAAGATGGAGACGCCCTGGCAGATTTTTATCTTGAGACCCCGCGAGCCCGTGTACTCATGTCTGGAAAAACCGGAGAAATTGCTCTTTACTATCTTAAAGGTAAAAATTTCGAAGAGAATCTCTATCCGCCGGTTGTTCTTGACTACGGTTTTAAAATTGCATCATCTGGTATGGCACCTTTCAGCATGTTTCTCAACGGTGGGAAGGTTCTGGCTGAAAGTCCTCTGAAAAACCAGGAAAGCTATATCTTCAAACTTGAAGATACCGTTCCGGGAAAGATTTCAGTATCAGTATATCCATCAAATCCGAGCAAGGATATCACTTTTTTAAAGAAGTATACTTTTTCTGACAATTCTTACAGTTTTGAGTCAGAAGTTGTTATAACGAATAATCTTGGCAGAGAAATAATTATTGGCGGCGAGGAATTTGGGGCTCTGACGTGTAAATTCGGGCCTGGAATCTTCCTTGATCCAATAGTTAAGCCTACATTTGTTGCCCTCAAACCAGCTGAAGTCATCACTTTTGACACTGTTGAAGCTTTGCTTAAAGATACGCAGGTAAATGCTTACAGCGGAGTTGGTCTGAAAACAAACTATTTTGCTGCCCTCATAGATGCAAATTCGGCTGTAAAAATTTCAGTTGAGCCTGTTTCTATTACTGGCGCAGATGGAAAAACATCTACGCCCAAGGGAGAAATCATTCAGGGTGACTTGATCAGCGCTACTGTTCCGCAGTTTTCACTTAAGAGCAATGGAATGCGTTCATTCAGGTTCAACTTTTATTTCGGTCCTAAAATGCTTGATGATCTTGTTGTCATCAATCGTGAAAAAGTGACTGATTATGGTTTCCTCAGTACCGTTCTGTTACGCATTCTTCAATTCTTTAATGCTCTAATTCCGAATTATGGTCTTTCAATAATATTGCTGACACTGGTTGTCAGAGCTATTTTGTATCCGCTGACTGTCAAGCAGACCAAATCTATGGTTCAGATGCAGAAAATTCAGCCAATGGTACAGGATCTGAAAGATCGTTATCGTGATGATACACAGAAGTTTAACGAAGAAGTGTTGAAACTTTATCAGAAACATAATGTCAATCCGCTTGGTGGCTGTCTGCCGATGTTGCTGCAGCTTCCCGTGCTGATTGCACTTTATAATACAATTAATATCGCGGTCGAACTGCGAAAATCGTCGTTTTTATGGATGGCGGATCTTTCTAAAGCTGACCCGCTGCTCCTGCTTCCGATTTCAATCGCTGCTTTGATGTATTACCAGCAAACGCTGACTCCTAACGTTGATCCGCAACAACAGCAGATGATGTCATTCATGCCGATGTTTATGTTTGTTGTAACCTGGTATCTTCCTTCGGGATTGCTCGTTTATTGGTTTACCAGCAGTGTGATAGGTTTATTTCAACAGATCCAGTCGAATAAATTGCTGGCAACAAACAAGGAGGAAAAAGCTATAAAATGAAGAGAGTTATTGAAATTATTGCCAAATCACAGGAAGAAGTTCGTGAACTGGCCAGACAGGAATTGAGAAAAGGTGAGAGAATAGTTGCAGAAAACATTCTTTATGCACCAACACGTGGAATATTTGGTATCGTCGGAAATCCTGAATACAAAATGAGTTTTACTCTTGAGCAGGCGCCTGTTGAAGAAGCACCTTCCGAGGAAGAATTAAACGAACTGCCAGAAGAAACATCCAGCACTGATTCAGTCGCAGCTATTGATAAAGACACTCCGTTCTCTGCGGCGATGGCTAAAATGGACAAGGAAGACGGTGAAACTGTTCCTTCTACACCAGTTGATTTCAAAGTCCATCCAGAATATGCTGCAGTTCATAAGATTATCAAACAGACAGCCGAAATATTTGAAATTTCCGATCTGGAAATTTCCGAAAAGAGTGAAAACGGCTACTGGATTATCGATATGAAGCATGCGCAACTTGCTCAACTAATCGGGAAACATGGTAAAACTATCGATTCATTGCAGTATCTTCTGAATATTATTGCAAATAAGGGACATGATGCAGGAAGAGTTAGAATTCTTCTCGACGGACAGGGATATCGCGATCAGCGATACAAAGGGCTTATTATACTTGCAAACCGCATGTATAGAAAAGCTCTCGACAGCAAACAGCCTGTTGAGCTTGAACCAATGTCTACCATTGATCGTCGCACAATTCACCTGACGTTGAAAGACAGACCCGGAATTGAGACCTTCTCACGCGGAGTTGAACCACTCAGACGTGTAATTATTTCTCCACGGAAAGCACATTACGGGCACGGAAATAGTTCTTCGCATGCCGGCTCTGGCCAGGGAAGTTCCCATTACAGACCTGCCAGACCAGCAAATTCAGCACAGAGACCTCAGGGAGCACCGAAAGCTGTACCGGTGTTTATGGAGGATGACAACGGCGAAGATTGATACTATTGCAGCTGTATCTACTCCACCCGGCCGTTCAGCAATCGGGGTAATCAGAATCTCCGGACCTGAAACTTTCAGTATTTTAAAAAAAGTCTTCTCTCCGGCGGGGAAGCGGGAGTTTCCTGCTTCCTTTTTTGCTTATCCCGGTTTCATTCATGCTCCGGATGATCGGAAAAAACTCGATCAGGTGGTTGTTACAACTTATCCTTCACCGCGCTCATTCACAGGTGAAGACGTTGCAGAGATCGCCACTCATGGAAATCCGGTAGTAATGACGGCCGTTCTTGCTGCACTTTATAAATCCGGAGCTTCGAGAGCTCAGCCGGGTGAATTCATCCGCAGAGCATTCCTGAACGGCAAAGTTGATTTGCTCGAAGTTGAAGCCACCGCTCAAATTCTTGCTTCTCAGACAATTTCCCAGGCACAGATTGCCCTTGAGCAGCTTTCAGGTCTGCCTTGTGAAAAGATCAGAGACATCAGAACCAGCCTTTTTCAACATCTGGCTCAACTTGAAGCCTCGCTGAGCTTTCCCGAAGATTCAATTGAAGATCTGGATTACGTTTCTTTCAAAAATGACTGTGAGTCAATTCTCAAAAAGATGCAGAATATTCTGAACTGCGCCCGCCAGGGCAGCGCAATTTCAAAAGGCTTACCAATTGTACTTCTTGGACGTCCAAACACTGGCAAATCAAGCCTTCTCAATTGCATTCTAGGCAGGGAAAGAGCTATTGTAACGCCGCATGCCGGCACAACGCGTGATACGATAGAAGAGCAGTTTGCAGTTGGCGACTACCCTGTTCGGTTTATTGACACCGCCGGGCTGCGCTCTCCAACTGATCAGATTGAGGAAATTGGAATCCAGAAAACAAAAGATGCAATGAATCAGGCGTTTCTTGTTCTTGGAATATTCGATGTTTCAGCGCCCCTGACAAAAGAAGATTACGATGTTATAAATGAAATTCGAAATTCAGCAAAACCATCAGTTATCGTTTTTAACAAATGTGATTTGTTGTACACATTGCAGGAATCTGATACAGAATTATTTTCCGGATTTCCGTCAGTAAACATTTCAGCGTTGAGCGGCTCTGGAATTGATGAGCTGTTGAAGCATATTGAACAGAAAATTAAAGATAGTGGTATGGAAAATCTCGAAGAAATGATTTATCTTGGTGCACACCAGATAAGCTCACTGGAAGCGGCAATTGAAGCATTGAAACGAACAATTGCAGGCTCAGGAACAATATTCCCCGACATGCTGGCTGTTGAGCTCGGTGATACAATTAAACATCTCGGATCAGTTACAGGTGACACATTCGACATTAACATGTTAGACCGTATTTTCGAAACATTCTGCATAGGTAAATAAGCTGTCATCTCGAACGAATGTGGGAGATCTGATAAAAGTGAGATTTCTCTCTTCGGTCGAAATGACAAAGTAGAAATTCTGAAGTTTAAATGGTCCTTTTATTAAGATTTGCTGTAGGTAGTTAAAATTAAATCTGCGTAATCTGCGTAATCTGCGAAATCTGCGGAAAAAAATCTTGTATCTTTTTGTTTTTTGTCTTGTTTTCGATTTTTCTTCTGGAGGGTGTTTTTAATTGAATTCAGTTGAACATTATCAGGTAATAGTTGTCGGGGGCGGCCATGCCGGCTGTGAGGCGGCATTTGCATCTGCCCGGCTTGGTGTAAATACGCTTCTGCTGACTCTTGATCTTTCAACTATCGGCTTAATGCCGTGTAACCCAAGTATTGGCGGTCCGGGAAAAGGTCATCTGGTAAGGGAAATCGGAGTTTTTGGCGGTGAAATGGCAAAGACCATAGACGAGACATGTATTCAGCTCAAGTGGCTTAATACATCAAGAGGAGCCGCGGTCAGAGCAAGACGTGCCCAGGCTGATAAAATGAAATATCGGGCACTTCTGCTGAAAAAGATCTTCAGCACGCCAAATCTGCATGCCCGTCAGGCAAACGTGTCTGAAATTATTGTCAAAAATGGCATGATATGTGGAGTTAAAACTGAAACAGGCGTGGAATTTGTTTGCGAACGCCTTATAATAGCATCTGGAACATATCTTAACAGTCGAATAATTATCGGGGCGAAATCATATTTCGGAGGTCCTCAGCAGTGTCGTTCATCTGTTTTTCTTCCGGACTCTCTGGCGAAAAACGGAATTCCGCTGAGAAGACTTCAGACTGCCACTCCGCCGAGAATTCATAAAGATAGTATTGATATTCAGAAAATGACAGAATTGCCGGGAGATCCAGATTCGGGCGGATTTTTATGGGAAAACAGAAACAGATTTCTTCCTGGTCAGTCAAGCTGCTATCTTACATTTACTTCATCTGAAACTATCGAAGCTGTGAGACGGAATCTGAAATTCAGTCCGCTTGTACTTGCAAATATTACAAATGTTGGTCCGAAACATTGTCCGTCAATTGACCGCAAAGTTCTTAAATTTCCGCAACAGTTTCAGCATCAGATCTTTGTTGAACCCGAGGGCGCAAATTCTGCCGAAATGTATCTTCAGGGTCTGACAACCAGCATGCCGCCTGATTCCCAGGAGGAAGTAATAAAAACAGTTCCGGGCCTGGAAAATGCCAGAATTTTACGCTATGGCTATGCAATCGAATACGATGCTCTTGCTCCGCTTGCTTTTCGAAAAACTCTCGAGTCGCGATTTATCAGAGGTTTGTACACTGCAGGACAGATTAATGGAACGTCAGGATATGAAGAAGCCGCTGCTCAGGGTCTTGTCGCCGGTGCAAATGCCGCACTTTCAATTCTTGGCAGAGAGCCTTTTATTCCGTCAAGAACCAGAAGTTATATTGGCGTTCTGATAGACGACCTCTCAGGATGGGATCACCCGGAACCATACAGAATAACGCCTTCCCATGCAGAATTCAGGCTGAATCTGCGCGAAGATACTGCTGAGATGCGTCTTATAAAAGAAAGCGCAAAGCATAAATTGATTTCCGACGAACGTTTTGAAAAGGTAGATTCATGGCTGAAAAAAATCAGTCTGGAATATGAGATGCTGTCTCAGATGAAGATCAATCCAACGCAGGCACTTGTTGAGAAATTGAATGCCACAGGTTCAGGAAATCTGAAAAAACAGATTTCAGTTATTGAACTTTTGCAGCGTCCGGGAATAAAATATTCTGACCTGACTGCTTTACTTGGTGAATCTTTTGTCCAGGGACTTCAGGAAAAAGATCAGATCGAAATACTAGAGAACGAAATTCACTACTGCGGATATGCGCATCGAGAGAAAGATTCGATGGTTCAGACAGAATTTCTTGAATCTTTGAAGCTTCCGGTTGTTATCTCTGATGATAAAAAAGAGGTTTTTTCAGAGAAAGTTCGTAAAATTCTTTTCGGAAATGATTACGATGACCTGATTCAACCTTTCAGAAAAGGTTTGCTTACCAGGTCAGATGCCGCTTTGCTGACTTCCATTATGACTGGTTTGAATTCTGAAAACAGCAATCTTTGAATGTGGAAATATTGAAAATCAGTTGATGCATTTACGTATGTGAAAATGTTAGAATGTAAACTGTTATGAAAAGAAAAATCTATTTTATGGAGTCAGGGATCTAATCTCTCGCAAAAAAATATGCCGCCAGTAAAAAAGCATGAATTAATAATTCAGAATTTGAATTCAATTTTTTCGGCTGTCAGAAAGCAGTCTTTGACGCAGCTTTTTACTTTACCCAGTAACCTTGTTTCACAGGAAAAAAAGATTGAACTGGCTAAAAAAGCCCTCGAGGACAGCGAACCAGACGTGCGCGATCTGGCATTTGCACTTTTGAAGCAAATAGGTATTCCTACTGCCGAGATAAGCATTTCTAAAATTCCTCAGCAATTCTCTAAAGCACCTGTTCCTCCTGTTGAAAAAGCAGTGTCTAAGCCAGTTGAAAAGACTCCAACGCAGGGTATTGCAATTCCTGAAAAAATTGAAAATACTGAAAAGATTCAGAAAACTGGCAATATTCAAATTCCAGTAAAGCCGGATAAGCCGGAAAAGGCAGTTGCCGCAGAAGTTCCAACTAAAGCCACATTTATTATTGAGGCTCCTTTCCTGGATGACCCTCTTGATTCCTCATTGCCTGATCCTGCAACACTCAAGTCGATACCTTCAAAACTTGAGTATCTTTCACGCCTCGGCCATGAAAGGCCATCTGGAGCCCTGTATCATCTGTTAATATTTGCCCAGGATATTCATGAGGAAGTTGCGCTTACCGCGCTTCAGACAATTCTTAACCTTCGTGATCCCAGAGCTGCATCGCAGGTTCTTCCTTTCCTTGTAATGAGCGGTTTTTCATCTCAAAGAAGATTCCTTATTTTGAAAATTGTCATGGAATCACGCTCAGCTCTTGATGTTGAATCACTTGAACAGGTGTTGAGGCAGGAAAAGGATGTTATTGTTAAGTCTGGTCTGGTGAAAGTCTTTGCGCGTCATTGTGGTGACAGCGGTGTTGAAACATTGAAGTGGTGTCTCAAAGATGCTGATTCGCGTGTTCGCGCGAACACGATCGAAGTTCTGGAGGAAATAAAGATAGATTCATGCGTGGAAGAGGTTGCTGAGCTTCTTAATGACAGTGAAAATCGTGTAAAAGTCAACGCAGCTAAATTTCTTGTAAGGTTTTCCCATCCCGAAGCTTTTCCGACTTTGAAAAAAATGCTCGGATCGTCAGAATTATGGCTCAGGGACAGTGTAATTTATGCTCTGGGCGAGATTGGTGATACTCCGTCGCTGACTTTGCTTAAAGCTGCTCTGAAAGACCCGAACCAGGGAATACGCCTCAGTGTTTTGAAAGCACTTGCAAAAATAAACACTGAAATTGCCCGGCAGGGCATTCAACAGACCACCCAGGACAACGATCAGGTTGTTGCCCAGGTTGCAAGAGGTCTCTGGGAAAAAATCAAAAATACTCAGGTTGCTCAGCCGAAACAGGCGGTTCAGGCGCCGGTATTGCCAGCCGCTGTAAATGTGAAAGCACCAGATATTATCTGTTCTAAGCCCGAGCCTGAGCCTGAGCCTGAGCTTGAATCAGAATCAGAACCAGAACCAGAACCAGAACCAGAACAACAGCCCGAACCAGAAGATTCGAAACCTGTTTCGCTGCCAAATCTGCGAAAAATGCCGGCAACTGTGAGCGGTAGCATTGATATTTCCCGAAACAGGCTTCCAGACAGGTTGTCGAAGACTGAAGAATCTGAAAATACAGATGTTCCAGAAGCTTCCTTGCCAATTGAAATACCCGATATGCCCGACACTGCGAAACTTCGCACAGTGCCATCCAAAGAGAATAAGATTCCCGATAATTCTGAGAAACACGAAATTGATCCTTTCAGGCGTGGACTTGATGATCTGCATATTAAGCCAGCATCTTCGGTTTCAAATGTGCCCGTACCGCCAGCGGCGAAAGTAACGATTCCGTCGGGGGGTGTTCCAACAGCAAAATTGAACCTTCTCTCAAGAACAGGGACGGGCGGACCTGCTTTTCAGAAGCCGCGTTCTGCTGAAGTTTACACCGGACTTTCATCTGCTGACTCCCGTGAAAGACAGAAAGCTGCCAACGATATGACTTTTATTATGGGCGATGATCAATCAATCCTTGTTGCTTTTGCAGCAGAAAGTTCAGATAATTATGTTCGCCTCGCTGCAGCAAAGATTCTCTCCCGTAAACGTGGGCCAGGAGTGCTTGAACTGCTGAAAAAACTTTCAACCGACAATAATGAACTTGTCAGGTCAATGGCACAGAAAGCCCTGACGATGGCTAAATAGCAGGTTTATGAAAAAAGCTGATTTTGGCGTAATTGTCATTGGAGCTGGGCACGCTGGTTGTGAAGCAGCACTTGCATCTTCCAGAATTGGAATCGATACTCTTTTGCTTACGATTAACCTTGATACCGTTGCCCAGATGCCATGCAATCCGTCAGTAGGCGGGCAGGGAAAGGCGCACCTGGTGAGAGAAATTGATGCGCTCGGCGGAGAGATGGGCATAGTTGCCGATGAAACCTGTATCCATTCGCGTCTTTTAAACACCAGAAAAGGGCTGGCTGTTCAGGCTATAAGGGTGCAGTCCGATAAGCTTGAATACGGAAAGAGAATGCTTCGTTCTCTTTTGTCTGCAAAAAACCTCACTATTCAACAGGGTACAGTTGCAGAAATCCTGGTCGAAAATGGAAAAATCTGCGGTGTTGAAACGCTTGCCGGAAAAAAATATTCCGCTGATTCAGTGGTTCTTTCTGCTGGTACTTTTCTTCGCGGAATGATTCATATCGGTTCGCTTTCTTTTCCAGCCGGAAGGGCAGGGGAGCCACCAGCAGACGAACTTGGAAATTGCCTCATAAAGCTTGGTTTGCCTGTAAAAAGATTCAAAACTGGAACTCCTCCGAGAATTCTCAGAGAAAGTATTGATTTCTCAGCAATGGAAGAACAAGCCGGAGAACCTCTGACTCCGTCATTTTCCCTTTTTTCTGTAAATTTGCCAAATAAAACACTTCGATCATGTTTCCTTACAAGAACAAATGAGCAGACTCACTCGGTAATAAGAGAGCATTTGCATGAATCCGCGCTGTTTTCCGGAAAAATATCCGGCACTGGTCCAAGATATTGTCCGTCAATTGAAGATAAAGTAAGAAAATTCCCGGAGAAAAACTCTCATAAAACATTTTTAGAACCTGAAGGCTATGATTCGCCTGAAATATATCTTCAGGGCATGTCTACAAGTCTTCCTGAAAAGGTCCAGGAAGAATATGTGCGAACTCTTCCGGGCTGCAGTAATGCGAAAATTACGAGAGCCGGTTATGCCATAGAATATGATATTGTACATCCATCAATGCTTTTACCAAGCCTTGAATCAAAGATCATCTCCGGGTTATTTCTCTGCGGGCAGGTTAATGGAACTTCTGGTTATGAGGAAGCTGCAGCTCAGGGTTTGCTTGCCGGAATGAATGCGGCACTGAAATGTCATAATCGCGAGCCCGTGATATTATCATCAGCGGTTTCATATATCGGGTTACTCGTTGAGGAAATAATCTCCGTTGGTCTTGATGAGCCTTACAGAATTTTTACCTCCAGGTCGCAGCACCGTTTGAATCTGAGAATGTCAAACGCCGAAGAAAGACTGGCAGATATAGCTTTCAGTGCGGGTTTAATTAATAATGAAAGAATTGCATTTTACAATGCCAGAAAGCTTCATATAGCTGAAATCATTGAAGTTCTTAAAAGTACAAGACACACATATTTTGTGCCAGACGATAACAGCGAAAATTTGCATGAAAAGAGCGAAAGTAAGCATGAAAGAAGCGAAGATTCGTTTGAAAATAGTGATAATCTACCTGCAAATAGCGAAAACATGCGAGAAATTCAGCCTCTTTCCAAAAAAACAAGCTGTTCTCTCTTTCATTTTCTGAAAAGACCTGAAGTTGCCTACAGTGATATAAAAAATATACTTAAATCCATCCCGGACATGGATACACTTGCGGAAATAGAAATTGAAGCTCTTGTAAAGTATGAAGGTTATATTGCCCAGGCTGAAAAAGAAAACACTCTGCTTAAAAATGGTTTGGACATACCTCTTACTGAAAATATCCTCAATGACCCGCCAGTAGGAATTTCAAGTGAAGCCAGGCAGAAAATTATCAAAGCAAAACCTGCAACAATCGGAATTCTTGAAAAATTGCCGGGGATACGTGCAACAGACGTGGCTCTCATCCTTATGCATCTGAGAAAGTAGAGTTGAAAATGAGTTTCTCTGATTTCATGACACCATGGTTAGAAAAGTGCAAGATTGATTTCACTGATAAGTTGAAATACGAGTTTGATAAACTTGGCACTGAGCTTCTTGCCGATGACTTTTATTCAAGCGTATCCAAAATACGCACTGAACAGGAAGTTGCCGAAAAACATTTTTTTGATTCTCTTCTTCCGATATCTTTTGAATCAGAAATGCTGTCCAGGGCGGAAAGTATTCTTGATGTTGGCAGTGGAGGCGGGTTTCCATTGTTTCCGCTTGCTCTTTTCTATCCACAGAAAAACTTTTTTGCGCTCGACTCAAGAAACAAGTCTGTTGAATTTATTGATCGCTTGAGTGAAAAATGTAACATCTATAACATTCAGACAATTTATGGAAGAGCTGAGGAAACAGCACGGGAAAAGAAATATCGGGGTAAATTTGATCTGGTTATCTGCAGGGCAGTTGGTGAAATACGCATTATTCTTGAACTTTGTATTCCATTTGTAAAATTGAATGGAACAGCCCTTTTTTATAAAGGTCCGAAAATTGAAGAAGAACTTTTTGCAGCCGAAAACGCCCTGGATAAACTGAAGATACATTCAGACGACATAAAAATCCACAGAAAAGAGCCACCCGATGTTCCGTTCAGTCGCGGGTTTGTGATGATAAAAAAAACGACCGCTACTCCGGATTTATATCCCCGAAGAAACGGTCTTCCATCTTCAAAACCTTTGTAATTTTACTTTCTGTTCATTTGCAGAATGTCTTCCAGTCGAGTCTTATTTGTTTCGCATAAGCTTCGACTGAATCAAGAAGTGTTTTTCTGTTCTTTTTCAACCAATCCTTCATTAGAGCTGGTTTTGAATGTGCAGAATGAAAATCTGCAGTTATGGCGCCAAGAGCTTCGGCTAATTTGTAAAATTCCTTTTTCTCGAGATTAATAAATTCATAGCGTTTTGCCCATGGAAAAAGTTCTCTGACAAGGAAACGTTTGTTCGAATAAACGAATGTTCCAAGGAAAATATCTCGGTCGCGGTGCGCGGCAGTAAAACCTGCAATTGTATCCCTAGCTTGAGTTTCAAGGGTTGATGGACCAATACATGAAGGCCGCATTTCTTTAATTTCAAGGATTCTTCCGGATGAACCATCTGGAATTTGCCCCTTTGTTAATGCGAAATAGCGAGACAGCCCGATACTGGAAAGCCCTTTCCCTTCTCGAATTACCACGTCATGGAGCTCCAGTTCAGATGCGGGAATGTGTCCGGAATTTGCAACTTTTGTGAGAAAGCTTTGCAGTGTTTTTTTAAAGCTTTCTGCTTCATTTGCGGGTAAAGGTTTAATTTCAGAAGAAAACATAAATTTTCTTGGATTTCCCTTTGTATATTTGTTTAAAAATTCAACGGGGTCTTTCGATACGACTTTTTCGATGAAATTCTGCAGGAATTTTGGAAAAGTCACATCAGGCCAATCTGGATTTGATCTTTTTTCAAGTCCGTCATTGTATGAATCAAGCATTTTTTCTGCAGCTTTCAAGCCATGGTCTTCCGGATCATCTGATGCAATCAGCAAGCTTGTGCAAAGTCTGAATAAATCCCACGATAGTTTTCCCGCATGCGCCTCGTCCATGTCATCAACGCCGTAAGATCCCTTTTTTCCACGAAAATACAGCACACTGAAATTGTGTACGTGTAAATCTCCGTGAATAAGCCCTCCGGGTGCGGAATTAAGGAACGCAAGTGAGGGTGAATTCTGGATATCTTTTATCATAACGTGCGCAGTGGCGCGTAAAAATGAAAATGGATCAATTTTCATGGCGGTCAGCTTTGTCTTATAATCTGCAGGCTTGTTTTTTGCAATCATAGAATTAAATGCTGCAATTTCCTTATTAACGTCCTGAATGGCGTAATCCCGTGCATACATTGTTTGAATGTTAAAAAAACAAAAAAATATCAACCCGGTTAGAGTGTAGATGATATTTCGTTTCATATATATCCTTTCAACTAGAGTTAAATTGCTATTTTATTGTTAGCTTCGAAATTTTGTAAACATATCCTGATTATACATAAAATTCGAAATCTATGTAAGTTTTTTCCAATTTTAGGATATCTATCTTGCAGAATTTAAATTTTTTCATTATAATTAAATTAGAAGAATGATAAGCGAAATTAATTTACGTTCGAATTCTTTTGAGAAGCCTTTTTCCAACTCCTCGAAGAAAGAGGCTGGTTTGTCAACGAAAGAAATCGGTTCAGAAAAACCAGACTCAGATCTAAAATCGAGTCAGAAATTAGATGAGAAAAAGCAGCAGGAAGTTAATGAATTAAAAAGCACTGATGCCAAAGTGCGGGCGCACGAGGCAGCACATCTTTCTGCAGGTTCCGGGCTAGTGAGCGGCGGGGTATCTTACGGTTACAAAACCGGCCCCGATGGCAAACAATACGCGGTATCCGGAGAAGTAGGCATTGACACGTCTCCAGTTGCAAATGATCCTGATGCAACAATACGGAAAATGGAACGGGTAAAGCGCGCTGCGCTTGCTCCATCAGACCCGTCTTCCCAGGACAGATCCGTAGCTTCACAGGCAGAAAGCATCAAAATGTCCGCGCAAAAAGAAGCCTCAGAAAAAAAACAGGTAAACGCTCAGCCAAACACCCAGGCAAGCGCCTATCAGAAATTCAGCAATGCTTCAAAGCCTGATTCTGCGGCGCCAAAAATAGACCTTTTTGCCTGAAAGATTTCCCTTATCTACTCAATAAATGGTGGAATTCTTATTTTTGTCATTTCGACCGAAGGGAGAAATCTCGCCTTTATGAGATCTCTCACATTCGTTCGAGATGACAACCGAAATAAAAGCCCCGAATTATTGATTAGATACGATTTCCCTTCAGTCAGCAATTCCCGTCAAAAATTATCGTTTGGCTCATTAACAAAGAATCTTGCGGAGCGATGGGTAATTTCTGATCTCCAGCTCGGAATCCCTCAATCTTTTGAATATGAGCCTGAACTGGTTTGTAATTGCAGGGGTCTTGACCCTGTAAATTGATCAGTTGCTTCGGCTTTTAGTTTACTTTGTTCGATCTTTTTCAGACTTGTCTGAGGCTTAACTGTTTCTTTCCAAAAAAAAGCGATAGAAAAACGTATAATGAGATAAAGTAATACCAAAACGAGCCATTCCTCAGGAGTAGGATCTCTCAAATCATTAAACATTCTGCACCTCTGTGAAAGCGGAGTAAATTGAAAATAAAGGGGTCATCAAGTGATGTCTGATGACATCTCACCCCAAATCTAACATGTAAAATTTCCTCTTTAATTTAATAGTATAGGAATTCTCATTTTAGTTATGCGTGTTTCCGAAAATAATAATATGAATTCATTCAGTCTCGTAATCTTTCGGATTTCCTCTTTAAATCTTAATCTGCGCAATCTGTGAAATCTGCGGACAGCTTTTGTCTTTTATCTTTTATCTTGAAATTTCGCGTAAATAGTGAGAATAATAAGGATCTCCCCAGATAAAGTATGGAATTCGGTTGAAAATGTCAATAAATTAAAAAATGTCTGTACCAGACACTCAATAATGATCCTGGCAGATTGTTGATATCAATTGAAAAAAGCGGTTTGACTATGGGAAAAAAATCTGATATAATGGCGTGATAAAAATCAGCTATTTGGAGGAAGTAAAATGGCAGCGTGTCCAAAACATCGTGTTTCTCGTATGAATCAGCGGAAAAGAAGAACTCACTACAAAGTTGGCGCATTGACTCTTGCCAAATGCCAGCAGTGTTTTGAGTTGAAACTGGCACATCGGGTGTGCCCGAAGTGCGGGTATTACAGCCGCAAAATCAAAGTTCTTGATATCAAGCAGAAAGAAAAGTGAGAACCTGAACCTTGGCAAAAGTGAAAATCGCACTGGATATTATGGGAGGAGATTTTGCTCCCAGAGAATTGATTCTTGGCGCGGAAAAGTTTGCAGCTACCGGAGCTGCTGATCTGATACTTGTCGGCAGAGAATCCGATATTAGGTCGATTCTGCCGAGTCTTCCTGCCGGTTGCGAAATTTGCGACACACCAGAGTTTATTGAAATGAACGAATCGCCGACTCAGGCGCTGAAAAAGAAACGAAACGCATCGGTCGCTCTTGCTGCGCGACTTGTTAAAGAAGGAAAAGCCGATGGTTTCGTTTCAGCCGGGTCGACGGGCGCACAGATGGCAGCCTCTCTCCTTGAGATTGGTAGAATTCCCGGAATCGAAAGACCGGCTGCTGCAGTTGTTTTCCCCACTTCCAAAGAAAAGGGTGTCGTGGTTCTAGATGTTGGGGCTAACGTTGATTGCAAGCCTCATCATTTGCTGCATTTTGCCCTTATGGGTGCGGCATATTCGAGTTGCATTTTTTCGATTGAAAACCCCTCAGTTGGTTTATTGAACGTAGGTTCAGAACCAGGTAAGGGAAATGAACAGTCAAAGGCTGTTTATCCTCTGCTTGAAACCTCTATCAAGAATTTTGCTGGTAATGTTGAAGGTGACAGGCTGTTCGAAGGTGTTGCTGATGTTGTAGTTTGCGACGGTTTTGTCGGGAATGTCCTTTTGAAGGCAAGTGAAGGCGTTTCAGAAGGAATGACCCATGCACTCATGTCGGCGATGAAAGCTGCTGAGCTTCCGCCTGAAGTAGTAAAAGTAATTTACTCCGGCTTGAAGCGCTATCGTGTTGATGCTCCAGAATATAGCGCGGCTCCTTTGCTGGGCATTAATGGTGTTTCAATTGTATGCCACGGTAAATCAAAGGCACCTGTAATTGCCAATGCAATTCAGCTTGCAGTGAATTATGCAGCCGGAAATGTAGTTAAAAATATTGCCAATAACCCACTCCTTGCAAAAAAAGCTGCTTAGTTTTCTGCTCAGGGTGGTGCATGAGAAGCGAAGGTGAAAGATGGTTTCAACAAGAATTACTGAGCTGCTGGGGATAAAGTATCCTGTTTTTCAGGGCGGGATGGCTTGGGTTTCTACGGCTCCCCTTGTTGCGGCAGTAAGCAATGCCGGCGGTCTCGGAATTATCGGAGCTGGACCGCTTAACAGCGATTCGCTGATTGCAGAAATTAAAAAAGTCAAGGCATTAACGAGTAAACCGTTTGGTGTTAACATCATGCTTATGATGCCTTCAGCCCCTGATTTAGTGACGGTGTGCATTTCAGAAAAGATTCCAGTTGTTACGACCGGTGCTGGAAATCCTGGCCCATATATGAAAGCATTCAAAGATGCTGGAACAAAGGTGATTCCAGTTGTTTCGGCTGTCTCACTTGCAAAAAGACTTGAAAGAGCAGGTGCTGATGCAATTATTGCCGAGGGCAGCGAATCTGGCGGACATATTGGTGAAATCTCCACTATGGTTCTTATTCCGCAGGTTGTTGACGCAGTTTCTGTTCCGGTAATAGCAGCCGGCGGAATTGGTGACGGCAGGGGTATTCTTGCTTCACTTGCGCTCGGAGCTCATGGAGTTCAGATGGGAACACGTTTCATTCTTACCTCTGAATGTGCCGTTCACGAGAATTATAAAAAATTTGTTCTTGATGCAAAAGATAGAGATACGGTAATTACCGGAATGTCGACAGGTCACCCCGTGCGAGTTATCAGAAATAAACTTGCAAAGATATATCTCGAACGGGAAAAATCAGGTGCGACTCCGCAGGAACTTGATCAAATTGCTTCCGGCAGCATGCGTAAGTCTGTACTTGACGGCGATACCGATAACGGGTCGGTTATGGCAGGACAGATCTGCGGAATGCTTGATTCTGTAGAAACTACCGCTGATATTTTTGCAAAACTTGAAAAAGAATTTTTCTCTGTATTTTCAAAACTTTCTGAACTGACGAAATTTCACAATTCCAAATAAAAACAGGATAAAAAAATGAAAGCACTGGTATTTCCCGGACAGGGCTCACAGAAGATTGGAATGGCACTGAATCTGGTTAAGACTTTTCCATGGGCTGCCAAAATAGCACGCAATGCCGAAGGCATACTTGGCAGAGAAATTACTAAGATCATGTTTGAAGGTCCGGAATCAGAATTGAAGCAGACAGTAAACACGCAGCCGGCTCTTTTTCTGACAGAGGCGCTTCTTACTGATGCAGTAAGGGAAATGGGTATTCCATTTTCTGCGGTAGCAGGCCACAGCCTTGGGGAATATTCAGCTTTGTATGCTGCAAAAGCAGCATCATTCGAAGATTTATTGCGTCTGGTGGATATCAGAGCGAAAGCCATGTCGACAGCCGTTCCCTCAGGAATTGGCGCTATGGCTGCAGTTTTTAATCTTGATTCGGAAATCCTTTCAGAAATCTGCGCAGAAGTTTCTGCAGAAAACGTCTGTGTTATGGCGAATCTGAACTGTCCAGGTCAGATAGTGATTTCAGGCACTGCCGAGGGCGTTAAAAGAGTTTCTGAAATGGCAAAAGCAAAAGGTGCGAAAAGAATCTTTCCGCTGGAAGTCTCAGGACCATTTCATTCGCCACTAATGGAACCAGCACGGGAAAAACTTGCTGAGGCAATAGCTTCAATAAAGTTTTGTGATTCAACGATTGATGTTTATCAGAACGTCGATGCGCAACCTTCCAGAAAGGCTGATACTTTTAAAGATAAACTGCTGGCACAGCTTACCGGCTCTGTCAAATGGGAGCCCCTTATAAGAAATATGTATGCGGGCGGTCATAGAACATTTATAGAACTTGGACCGGGAAAAATTCTTTCCGGTTTGATAAAAAAGATTGTTCCTGATTCTCAGCTTCTTCAAGCTGAAGATCCAGAGACACTTTCCATGCTTTCCCAAAGCAAAACTGAAAGTGTTGCTCAGTGAGCATTACATCTTTTATAAATTTTTTTCTTGACATTATTAGCGAATGAAGCTATAAATCCCAACACAATTTACGAATTGGTATTATTTTTTGTAGAAGTATAATTTAATTCACACAGGTAATTCAGGAGGCCACATGAGCAACTACTTTGAAGAAATCAAGAAAATTGTAGTAGACAAATTGCAGGTGGATGAAAAGCAGGTGTCTCTTGACGCCAGTTTCATTGAAGATCTCGGAGCAGACAGTCTTGACACTGTCGAATTAGTCATGGATCTCGAAGAGCATTTCGATATCGAAATTCCAGACGAAGAAGCCGAGAAGCTTAAAACCGTTCAAGATGCAGTAACATACATCGAAGAGAAGAAAAAAGGCGCATAGTCGTCTTAGGAAATCTATGGGATTGAAAATTCTGCCACGTCTGAAAATTGGGAATCTGCAACCGCGTTTTCCCATTGTTCAGGGGGGAATGGCAATAAAAGTTTCTACCGGTAAGTTGGCCGGAGCGGTTGCTCGGGAAGGTGGAATCGGCCTTATAGCCGGTTCCGGCATGACCGATGACGAACTTAGACATGAGATTCGTGTTGCAAGGGAAATTGCGCAGGGCGGCATTGTTGGTATCAATACGCTGGTAGCGGCAAGCCGCTTCTTTGATGTCATGAAAACTGCGGTTGACGAAGGTATTGACCTTCTTGTCGCGGGTGCAGGCTTTTCAAGAGATCTTATGAATCTTGGAAAAAAGTCTGGTATCCCGGTTGTGCCAATTGTTTCTTCAGTGAAACTCGCTGTTCTTGCCGAACAGCTTGGCGCAGCGGCCGTAGTTGTTGAGGGAAAAGAAGCTGGTGGGCACCTTGGAACAACCAAATCTTCACGATTGCTTTATCCGCCTATTAAGGAAGCGGTCAAAATACCGGTTCTGATTGCCGGCGGAGTTACTGATCGTGAAGATTTGATGGAAGTTCTTGCAATGAAAGTCGATGGAATTCAGGTTGGAACAAGATTTGCCGCGAGTTTTGAATCTAATGCCGCAGATTCCTTCAAACAGAGATATCTTGAAGCAAAAAAGGGCGATGTATTCAAAATTCACAGTCCCGTAGGTCTTCCTGGAAATGCTCTTTCTACACCATTTTCTGATAGAGCCATCGCAGGCGGGGCCAAACCTGATGCTTGTGATGGCTGTTTAAAGCGCTGTGCCAGAACTTTTTGTATAGTAAAAGCGCTTTTGAAGGCCAGAGAAGGAAATCTCGACGAAGGTCTGGTATTCGCAGGTGAACATGTCTATAAAATTGATGCAGTGTTGTCTGTTAAAGATATTTTCACTCTGTTTTTTGATGGTCTTGAACCAGTCGAAGAATTATAAGGAGAGCTTGATGCCATGAATCGCGTATTTGTCACAGGAATGGGAGTAGTTTCACCTGTAGGAATAGGGATTGAAGCGTTTCAAAACTCCCTGAGAGAAGGGAAGAACGGCATTGCCAGACTTACCTCCTTTGATGCATCAAAACATTCAGTAAAAATAGCAGCAGAGGTTAAAGACTTTGATCCGACTTTTGCCATAACAAAGAAAGATGTCAGAAGGCATGACAGATATTCACAGTTTTCCATGGCAACTGCAAAAATGGCTGTCCAACAGGCAGCTATTGATCCAGCAAAAATCGATCCGGACAGCGTTGGAGTCATTGTCGCCACTGGCATCGGGGGAATTCATTCTTATGAAACTGAATTTGAAGTTCTTACCCGATCGGGTCCGGGCAGAGTAAGCCCGTTCCTTGTTCCGATGATGATATGCAATATTGCTTCGGGCTATATTGCGATGGAATACGGCTTTCGTGGACCGAACTATGCTGTGGTTTCGGCATGTGCATCAGGCCTTCATGCTATCGGCGAAGCGTTTCTTAAACTTGCAACAGGGATGCTTGATATCGTTGTGTGTGGTGGTACCGAATCAGCGATAACTTCACTCACTGTTGCAGGATTTGCCCAGATGAAAGCATTATCAACACGCAATGATGAGCCTGAAAGGGCTTCCAGGCCGTTCGACAGAGATCGGGATGGCTTTGTAATGGGCGAAGGTTCAGCTGTATTTGTTCTTGAAACTGAAGAATCCATGAAGCGGCGTGGAGTGGACCCAATGGCTGAAATAGCCGGTTATGGAGCTTCAGCAGATGCGTATCACCTTACAGCTCCGCACCCACAGGGCCTTGGTGCTAAAAGTGCCATGCTTCAGGCCATTAAATTCAGCAAAACTCCAATTCAGGACGTCGATTATGTGAACGCCCATGGAACATCAACTCCAATTGGGGACCCGGCTGAAGTTAATGCGATGAAAGAAACATTTGGAACACATTCGGGAAAAATAGTTGTAAATTCAACAAAGTCGATGATTGGACACCTGCTTGGTGCCGCTGGTTCTGTTGGTCTTGCAGCAACAATATTGCAGATGCGTGGCGGTTTTGTTCACCCGACTTTGAATCTTGAAAATCCAGGCGAAGGCTGCGATCTAGATTTTGTCCCACTTAAAGCCCGTGAACAGAAGATTAAGTGTGGAATCGTAAATTCCTTCGGCTTTGGCGGTCAGAATGCAAGCATATTGGTGAAATCCGTTTAACGGTCAGAATCAGGATTTGGTTAATCTATTATATATAGCTGTGTTAAAGCAGCAGATAAATTTAAAGTAGAGGCGAGATCAATGAATACTGAAAGCGTACAGGAAGTACAAAACGTACACAGCGTACACAACGTGCAAAAAGTTGCCGGAGAGGGATCAATGGAAGTTCTGAGGGTGGCATCCTCGTCTAACCCGAAGTCTGTTGCTGGTGCAATTGCTGCTGTTCTCGAACATGATACACGTGTTGAATTACTTGCTGTAGGCGCTGGTGCAGTGAACCAGACTGTCAAGGCAATTGCTGTCACACGTGGCTATGTTGCTCCAAAAGGGATTGAACTTTATGCAGTTATTGCTTTTGCAAAAATTGAGATTGACGGTAACGAAAAAACTGCAATCAGATTCATCATTGAAGCAAAATCGAAGTAAAGAATAGATTTTTACCACGGAATTGCACGGAAAAACACGGAAAACAAACGGATTTTTGATTTGCAGAATATGATTCCTGTTTTCTGTGTTTGTTTGTCTGATAGAGATTTTGGTTAAGAGCTTTCAGATATCTCACGTTTGTCATCCCTGCGGAATGACAAATTCTTTATTTTCTCTCCTGCAGTGTTTGGCTATTTTTTGAAAATGTCCGGTTTTTATATCAACTCTACTTAGTTCGCTTATAACGTTTTCGGGGATACCTGCGAATTTTAGTCAGGATTGGTATCGGCTTATCCATTGTAAAATCTGAAGACGGATGATGACGATAAAGAAAATTTTGAGATATACTTTCGTTTTACCGCTTTTTTTATTTTTCTTTCAGGCAGATTACTTGATTTCACAGGATCTGCCTGATGTTGAGTCTTTGCAGCGCAGATTGCGTGACGATCCTTCAGATGTAAGATCTCTTCTCGCACTTGCAATGAATTATACTGCATCAAAAGAGTACACCAAGGCAGTCGATGTTTATTTTCAATTATTGAAGGCCGATTCAAACAATTTTCATGCCTATCACAATCTCGGAATAATATATAAAAAGGTCGGGCAGTTCAATGATAGTCTGAGATGTTTCGCGAAGGCTTCACAGCTTAATTCCGATTCTCCGGTACTTCATTACAATATTGGTCTTACTTACGAAGCAATGGGCAGAATGCAGGAAGCCAGAGAGTCTTATGGAAGAGCACTTTCCCTGAATCCTGATCTGTCGCAGGCGCTTGAAAGATTGAGAAATCTTTCTGAAGACCCGTCCAAAGCCCCAAAACTTCCCAAACCACCTGATAAACTTCTTATTGCTGATTCATCTGAAGGCAAACCCAGAGAAGTTTCCGTTGCCGCTTCTCCGAAAGCTGCTGAAAAGGTCGAAGAATCTGGAAAAGAACAAAAGCCTGATGCAGCTGCTAAAGCTGAAAAGAGTAGTACAACAGAGTCAGACAAGACAAAAGAGCCTGATAAGGCCAAAGAATCAGATAAAGCAGATAAACCAAAGAAACCAGAGAAGTCTGAAAAATCAGATTTGTCCTATAGAACAATCAGACAAGGCGCTGGAGCTCTTCTTTATAACAAAGCCATGGCTTCTTTTCAGAATAACGATATGCCTGCCGCCATTGAGTCTTATTGCCTCGCACTTCTGAAAGACAGGGAAATACTTTCGGAACCGGATTTTGGTCTGATTCAGAGTGGAATTTCACTTTTGAGGGACCGTCCGAACAGCCATACCGAATCGTTGTTTTTTCTCGGCTTTCTCGAATCAGTCACAGGGGACATGGAAAAGGCAATTTCAGATTTGAATAAATATGTTGCGAACTCAAAGAGAGGCGCATTTCTTGCAGATGCACGGACAGTAATTGATCGGTATGAGGCATTGAAAGCCGAGCAGGAGCGCAAAAATCAGGAAGAAGCAGAAGTAGCCTCGCGTCAGACTGATCTTGAAAAAGCCGGTCTTGATACACGTCCTTTGCCTGTTGGCTCATTCACCCCGCGACCATCTGATGTTCAGCTTAAGGAATTAAATGTTCAGGAAATTCTTGAAGAAGCAAACAAGATGTCCCGTGAAGGCCGTTTACGTGACAGTCTGGCTATTCTTAAAAACGGATTTGAAAGAGAGCCAGAAAACATTCCTCTTCTTTCTGCAATAGGAAATGTTTATACTGATATGATGCTTCTTCAGGGTGACCCGGAAGCTGGTAAAATGGCGCGCGAAATATTTGAAAAAATAATCAACTTGACTCCTCCAGATTCAAAAGAGTCAAAAATCGCCCAAAGCATGGTCAAAGAGCTTTCCGATCGAATCCGTTGAAAGCTAATAAATATGCGCTCAATGGTAACTCTAAGCTGGCAGACATCTCTACCGATCGTTATCATCAATACCGATCCGTTGTCATCTCGACCAAAGGGAGAGATCTCCGAAGGGTAAGCAGATTTCTCCCTTCGGTCGAAATGACAGTAAAATACCAATCTCTTGCATGAATTAGTGCGCAGTTACATAATTTCAGCTAATTTGCTGCAGAGACAGAAACTGAAATGGATCTTTTGTTTGAAATTTATGAGGTGAAAAGTGGAAAAATGTATTCTTATTGATGGAAATAGTATTTTGTTTCGTGCATACTATGCCTTTCAGCGAAACTCTTTGAAGACCCGTTCGGGCATGATGACAGGTGCTGTTTTCGGATTCGCAAAAATGCTTCTCAAAATTCTTCGGGAACAGAAACCCGATTTTGCGGCTGTGGCATTTGATGCAGCGCGGGAGACATTCAGACAGAAAATTTATCCTGAGTACAAGGCCCATCGTAAACCGACACCTCCGGATTTAATTGAGCAGATGCCTGTTGCCCGTGAATTTGTTAACATCCTGAAACTGAATATGTTTGAAAATCCTGAATATGAGGCAGATGATTTTCTTGGTACAATAGCCTCACGTGTAAAAAACTGCGTTTCCGTTGATATAATAACAGGTGACAGAGATCTTCTTCAGCTCATTGATGATCGTGTTTCAGTTACTCTGTGTGTAAAGGGCATATCTGAAACTAAGACTTATGATCCAGCTCTTATGAAAACCGAATATGGTTTTCTTCCTTCTGGTATCGTTGAAATGAAAGCTCTCTGGGGCGATTCATCAGATAATATTCCCGGTGTTGACGGAATTGGTGAAAAAAAAGCGCTGACACTGATTCAGGAACATGGTACAATTGAAACGCTGTACAATTCACTTGACAAAATTTCAAACGTCCGAATGCGGGAAATGCTTGCAAATGGCAGAGATTCAGCTTTCCTTTCAAAAAGGCTGGCAACGATTGAAACAAAAGTTCCAATGGAACTGAATCTTGAAAGTCTCCGCTGGAGAGGCTTTGAATCAATAATAAGCGGATTACTTGAATTCTGCAGGAAATATGAATTTAATTCTTTCGGAAATGAGCTCAAAAAAGAGTTTGCTGAATATCTGAAATCTCCAGAATATACGAAAGTTGCTGAATCAAATATTGCTTCTTCGACAGCAGTTAATGAAAAAACGTCCGGGTATTCTTTGTCTGATTTTATGTCATCACAAACTGAGAATTCTGTACAATATTCAAAAGTTCCCGGTGAGCGTCTGCTGATTAGTGACATAGGTGAGTTGAAAAGCCGTCTTTCTTCTGCGAATGAAATAATTTCCCTGGATATTGAAACAAACGGATTAGATCCGTTTATGAATCGAATAGTCGGTTTTTCGTTCGCTTTTTCGCCTGAATGGTCTGCTTATGTTCCATTACGCCACTCATACATCGGACTTGCTCAGGACGACCAGATTCCAGCTCGATTGGCATTTGAAGCTCTTAATAATGCACTTCAGGGCAAAGTAATACTTGGACATAATCTGAAATTTGATCTTTCATTCCTTGCCAGAGAAGGCGTTATTCATAAAGGTGAACTTTACGATACAATGCTTGCGTCATATACTTCAGATTCGATGCGCTCCAGCGCGTTAAAATCACTTGGGCGGGAGCTTTTGAATCTGGATACTGTCGAGTACAATCAGGTTGTTTCAAAAGGTGATTTTTCGTTTGTTCCGCTCGATAAAGCGGCAGACTATGCTGGTCAGGATGTGATTATTCCGCTGCTTCTGAAACCACTTCTTGATAAAGTGCTTGCTGAAAGGTCGCTCGAGCGGATATTTCAAGAGATTGAAATGCCTCTTTTGAAAATTCTTCTTGAAATGGAAACAACAGGAATCCGCGTAGACACTGATTATCTCAGGAATCTTTCGGGTGAATTTGCTGACAGGCTGAAAGTTCTTGAAAATAAAATTTATTCTGCTGCAGGAGTTTCCTTTAATATTGGTTCCCCAAAGCAGCTTCAGGAAATACTTTTCACCAAATTGGGATTAAAGCCGACAAAAAAGACGAAGACAGGATTTTCAACTGATTCAGAAGTTCTGAAAGAACTTGCTGCTGAAAGTCCGGTGTGCATGGATCTTCTTGAATATCGTGAGATCAGCAAGCTAAAGTCAACTTATGCTGATTCGCTTATTGAGCTTGCAGTAAATCAGAATGAAATAATTCATACAAGTTTCAACCAGACAGTAACAGCCACCGGAAGGCTTTCATCGTCGAATCCCAACCTTCAGAATATTCCTGTCAAAAGTGAGTTGGGACGAAAGATTCGACGTGCTTTTGTGTCTCCGGTAGAAGGAAATCTGCTTGTGTCGATTGATTATTCTCAAATTGAAATTCGCCTGCTTGCACATTTTTCCGGCGATATTTCTTTGATTGAGGCATTTCATAGTAATTCAGATATTCATTCTCTTACCGCTTCAAAGCTTTTCGGTGTGCCAATCAACGAAGTAGATGATTCACAGAGAAAAGTTGGAAAGACGGTCAACTTTGGTATTATTTATGGAATATCTGCCCATGCTTTGTCTGAAGATCTTCATATTACAAGAGCTGTTGCTCAAAAATACATAGATGATTTCTTTGCACAGTATCCGGCTGTTATGAAATATTTTGAAGAAACTGTTGCGGCAGCAAGAAAAAATGGTGGCGTGGAAACTCTTTTTGGGCGATTCAGAGCAATTCCTGAACTTCAGAGCAAAAATAAGCAAATACAGGCTTCAGGTGAACGCATTGCACGCAACACGCCATTGCAGGGCTCAGCTGCTGATCTGGTAAAAAAGGCAATGATTGATTCAAGAAAAATACTCACTGCTGGAAATCTGCAAACTGTACCACTTATCCAGATTCACGATGAAATTGTTTTTTCAGCACCAGAAAATGAGCTGGAGTCTATTAAAACTCTTGTAAGAAAAGCCATGGAAAACGTAGTTCCATTGAAGGTTCCGCTTGTCTGTGACGTGAGCGCTGGTGCCAATCTTGCAGACCAGAAGCCTCTGGAATAATCAGAAGCTGTTAATCTTTATCGTCAATGAGTTCAATCTGAAATCGGGAGTCGAGTCTCATCGACTTAAATACGCTCATCAAGGACGGCTTTACATTGATAATCTTCAAAGTACCATTTGTTGTTGAGACAATATTGTACAATGCGATGAGAATTGCAATAAGCTGTGAGTTGAGAAAATGCAGAGAATATAAGTCTACAACAATGTCTTTTGTTCCATTATCTATAAATTCCTTTAATTGGTGCCTGAGGTCGTCAGTCTCATGACGTTCAAATACACCAGTTACAGAAAGAACTACCTCACCCTTCAAGCTCTTGTTTAAGCTGTAATTCATATAGCTATCCTGGAAATGAATTCAGGTCTGAGTAATTTTGTGTCAGTTATTTTCGATTGCTCCTATACTGTTATCTCAAGAAAGACTATATCATCAGTTACTTCATTTGGCAATGAAATGGAGGAAATTATTGTACTATTTGATACACAGTTTTCAATTTTGTGGTTTCTAATCATTTCAGTCAGTGTGGCAATAGGTGTTTTGGAGTTGCTGGCAATAGCTTCCAGAATTCCATCTGAAAAAAGAAATATTTTTTCAGATGGAGCAATGTCAATTTCCTTTGTCTCAAAGGATACTTCATTAAAGCTTCCCAATGGATCACCTGCTAATTCACAGTTGAAAGCCCCATCAGGCTGACTTAGGAAAATTGGCGAAGGATGACCTGCACAAAGCACTTCAGCTTTCATAATAGCTCTATTTATACGTAAGTAAACCACTGAAATAAAAACCTCATCTGGAATGATGCTTTTCATGACTGTGTTTATTTTTTGAAATGTTTGTTTCAAAGGAACATTGTAATTGGCATTTTGCCTAATCAAAGCTTTTAAAGTGGCTCCAATTAACGAGCTGCCGACGTTATGACCGCATGTATCTGCAACGTAGTAATCAACAACATCTTTTGCGACTTTGTATGCGTCATAGTAATCGCCACCCGCTTCGTTCAATGGCTTGTAAAAAACAGAGGCTGACAAATCAGCTAGATCAGCTTCTGAAGGAAGGAGAAGTTTTTGTGCTGTGGTCAGTTGGCTAAGTTTTTCTGACTGCTTTTCAGCGCTGCACATCAGGACTTTATTTGAAATCTGATTTTTTACTCTAAGAAGGAATTCATTTATGTTACAGGGTTTTACGATATAATCTGAACCGCCAAGTTCAAGTGCCTCTATTATTGTTTTTTCAGAGCTATCACAGGACAAAAATATTGCTGGGGTGTTTTTTAATTCAGAAATTTCTTTTAGACGCAAAAATACTGACAACCCATTTTCCAGGCGAAGATTCATATCAATTATCAGCAAATCAGGTATATTCTCTAAAGCTAGTTTTGAAGCATCATTCCCATTTTCGGCATAAAAGAAATTATAGTTATTTTGCTTCAGAACTTGTCCAATAATTTCGCAATAGGCAGAATCATCATCCACCATTAAAATTTTATACCCATCGGCAGGGAGCTGAGAATTCTTTGTCAAATGTATCCCCCAAAATTATCTGATCTTAGGTTTGTCTAAACGGGAACATCAAAATAATCATTCCCTTCAATACTAGCAAACAAATCATTTTGAGTCAAAGCATTTAATACCGCCAGGAAATATCACTAATTCTTAGTATTATTCCTATCGCTCTAAGAGTGAAAATTCGAGCTTCTTTCTATTTTTGGAATTATTTCAGAAATTCTTGATTTCGAAAAAACGCAATTATAATTGTGAAATATATTACATGATTTGTAAAAAAAAGCTGAAAAAAAACCTTGACATTATTTTTCTTCAGTTATAATATGTTCTCTTTTCTTCAATAGAATATTATTTGGAGAGTATTTTTTAGGATTTATCAGTAATGAGTATGACACTTAGAGACCTATTCGATTTGTTTGCAGATGATTTGATCATGACTGTTTTTCTCATATTAAAAATCAGTTGTGTGCAATTTGTCAGTTTTGTCGATTTATTCTCAATAAATGAAATAGTACTTATAAAAGAGCAGAAAGATAAACGCTGCTCTTTTTTTTTTCGTTTGAAGAAATTTCTACAATCTTTTTTTTATGATGACCGAAAAAAAACATTTGTACGTCAAAAAAATTATATATTGTATTTATTAATGATTATGTATGAATAAACTTCGATTTCAAGATAGAAGAAAACTCTTTATGATGGAAGACTCTGGATAAATGATAGATCAAGGTTTTGTATTGTTTTTATATAAAGATTTTTGATTTGACATTTTGAAGAAGAACAAACGTAAGAACAAATTAGGAAGGTTTTCTGAGAAAGGATTTATTATGTTGAATAGCGATTATGATAATGAAAGTAACACACTTCGAGTGGTTTTAAATTATGATTTGATTGCAGATGTTGTTTCTTGTACCAGGATTGAGTTAAAGAAACACCTTGAGCAGGATGTAAGAAAACTGGTAATTGATATGCGCTCATGTCGCTCTATTGATTCCCATGGTGTTGCTCTTCTTTTGGCGGCATCTAATTCGATGCAATCAAAAAAAGCTTCTATTTATCTTGATAATCTATCGTTTGAGTTGTCAGAGGTCTTTAAAGTACTTGGTATTACCGAGAAATTCATTATTACAACTCAAAAACTCAACAACTAAGGAATATACATAACGGTACGCGTATTTCCTAAGATTTTTGAATCGACAAATAACACATATTGACATTGATTTGATGAGGGTTTTCAAATAAGAATTGTATGATCATTAACAATGGTATGTATCATTAGATATATAGGGTGGTCTTGTTTTGATTTAAGTATCCAGGAAATAAAACAGATTTTTCTTTTTCAAAAAGATATTGGGAGGGTTGGATATTGAACCTTGATATAGATAAAGACGAATTACTCAAGGAATTTGTTGCTGAATCAAGAGAACAGTTGAATGATATTGAAAATGATCTGTTGGAAATCGAAAATTCGGGGAAAAACTTTGATTGCAATGTTGTAAACAGAGTTTTCAGGGCTGCACATTCAATTAAGGGCGCAAGCGGCTTATTTGATTTTAGAAAAATGCAGGAATTGGCCCATAAAACTGAAACTGTTCTTGATCTTATCAGATCAAATGTCATTATTCCCGAACCTGAAATTGTATCTGTATTATTAAAGGCATTTGACAAGCTTCGTGAGATGGTTAATAATGTCTCAGCCTGCGAAAATACAAATATTTCAGAATATGTTGATGCTTTGATAAAAATTGCATCACCGTATGCTGGAAAGAAAGTTCCAAGCATTGTCTTGCCATCAGTCAGACTTCCTCAATCAAGTCTTGTAAAGCTTGTTGATTCAGACTTTGATTCGGTTCGCAGAAATAGACAATATCTGTATTTCGCAGAATACAATCTCATCAGCGATGTGGATCTCAAAGGAAGAAGTCTTCTTGAGCTTGTAAAGGTTTTTACTGTATTCGGAAGACTTATCGATGTGAAAATTGATTTGTCTTGTGTTGGTACACTTGAACAGGATGAATCAGAGACATTGCCGATGCAGATCCTCTATTCATCAGATGTAGAACCTTCCCAGATTGATACTATTCTTGAACTTTCTGCTGACAAAATTAATTTGCTTTATGAACCATCCTCTGAAAAACCTCAAGATAAGCCGGAAATCTCTTCAATTCCACCTGTAACTAGTTCTGTAGTTCAAACGTTGCCTTCGAAGGTCGAGATTTCATTGGTGAATAAGTCGGAACACGTAATTCAGAAGGCTGAATCAACCTTGCGCGTTGGCGTAGATCTTCTTGAAAATCTTGTTAATCTTGCCGGTGAACTGGTGCTAAGCAGGAATCAACTCAGAGAGGCAATTGCAGGAAACGACTCAAGGGGTGTTGTTTCTGGAAGCCAAAGGATAAATCTTGTTACAACCGAACTTCAGGAAGCAATCATGCGAACACGTATGCAGCCTGTAGGTGGCGTTTTCGGCAAATTTCCCCGTCTTGTACGAGATCTTTCGAAAGAACTGAAAAAAGACATTCAGCTTATTATTGAAGGAAACGATGTTGAAATGGACAAAACCCTTATTGAAGGTTTGAGTGACCCTTTGACACACATGGTTAGAAATGCCTGTGATCATGGAATCGAAAACCCTGATGTCCGTCAGAAGTCGGGAAAATGTAATTCTGGCACGATTAAACTGAGGGCATTTCACGAAGCAGGACAGGTGATTATTGAACTTTCGGATGATGGAAAGGGTATTGATCCGGAAAAAGTTGCACTCAGCGCTTTTGGAAAAGGTCTTATTACCCAGGAAAAGCTTCAGACAATGTCTGAAAAGGAAAAAATGTTTCTTATTTTCCTGCCTGGCTTGTCTACTGCCGAAAAAATTTCTGATGTATCTGGCAGAGGTGTTGGGATGGATGTTGTAAAAACCAACCTTGACCGTCTTGGCGGAAAGATAGAAATAGAATCAAAAATAGGGTCTGGCTCACTATTCAGAATAAAACTTCCTCTTACGTTGGCTATTATTCCTTCGCTTATTTTCTCAGTGGGAAACGAACGCTTCGCTGTGCCTCAGATAGATGTAATAGAACTCTTGTGTATACCCGTGGCGCAGGTCAAGCAACGAATAGAAATTGTCGGAGATGCAGAAGTTCTTAACCTTCGTGGAAAGCTTATGCCTATTATTCATTTCACCGAAATGCTTGGAGTAGAAAATTGCTGGCTTGATAATGATACTGGCAGGTTTATTCCAAGCAGACGAAGACGATTTTCGGACCGCAGATATAAAAGGTCTGAAGGAGCAACAGTTGTTTCGCCGGAAACTTCTTTTCCCTCTGCTGAGTCAGCCCATGTTGATCAAAGATCATCTGGAGAAAGGCGCTACCATGCTTCAGGTGATCTGAATGTGGTTGTTATTTCTTCTGGAACATTTCAGTATGGACTTGTGGTCGATCAGTTGTTTAACACAGAAGAAATTGTTGTGAAGCCACTAGGACGTCATCTGAAAACTTTGAGAGAATATTCCGGCGCAACAATAATGGGTGATGGAAAAGTTGCCCTTATTATAGACAGCTCTGGACTTGCCAGCAAGGCAAACTTGACTGCTGTATCTGAAACTGCTGTTGCACTTCGTGCAAATGAAGATGTTATACGTGGCAAATACAAAGATAATCATGTATTTCTTACTTTCCATAATTCTGATTTTGAAGACTGTGCGGTTCCTCTTGAGCTGGTTCTTCGCGTTGAGCGTATCTCCAATTTACAGATAGAAAATGTTGCCGGAAGACGTACAATGCAGTATCGAGGTGTTTCTTTGCCACTGATAGCATTGTCTGATGTTGCACAGGTTGAAAAAATCTCACCTGAAAAGGAGCTTGCAGTAATTGTCTCGGGAATTGCAGGGCGCGAAGTCGGTCTTCTTGCAGCCATGCCGGTAGATGTTCTTGAGACCCATGTGGATATTGATCAGACAACTCTGCAGCAGAAGGGAATTGCCGGTTCAGCAATAATTAAGAACAAAACTTATTTGATGGTTGATATGTATGAATTGGTCCAGCACATTTATCCGGAGTGGATTCAGAAAAAGAGACCTGCATTAAAATTTGAAGGGACAAGAAGACCCCATGTTCTTCTTGCTGACGATTCAGACTTTTTTAGAAAGCAAATCAGAAAATGTATGACGCAAGAGCAATTTGAAGTAATTGAAGCCTCTGATGGAGCTGAAGCTTGGCGTCTTCTTCAGGAGCTTGCGGGGACTATTCAGTTGGTGGTTACTGATATTGAAATGCCAGAGATGTCTGGCATTGAATTGGCTAAGACAATTCGCTCTGATCCAAGGTTTTCTGAGCTTCCCATTATTGCTCTTACAGCACTTTCTGATTCAGAAAATTTTGCGATTGGTAAAGCTGCAGGAATAAATGACTATCAGATAAAGCTTGACCGTGACCGTTTTCTGGATAGTATCTATAAACACCTTGGTGCAACCAGTCCACCACGGTAAAAATATTATCACTTGTTACTCGACTGAATCGAACGGGTATTTCAGATAGACCTGATTAATAGTGGTTTGTTTATCATCAATAAAATATAAGGGAAGTTAGAAAATGAAAATTCTGTCAATTAAGTCCAAACTTATGATAATCGGTGTAGGACTGGTAATTTTTGTTGCAGTTGTTATTGGCTGGCTTGGCTACAGAGAACTCAATGTTCTGGGAAAAGAAGCTATTGTGCTTGCAGAGGAAGGTTTTGAAAAAAGCACACTTGATGTTCTTCATCGCGGGGTTGAACAATCGGAAAAAGCTGTTCTTCAGATAATTGAAACCTGGAAAACAAAAACCAGAGAATTGTCGTTTTCTCCAAATCTTAAGGACTATCTTTCTTCATCATCTGGAAAGAACAAAAGTGTAAATGAACTAGTTGGAAATGAATTCAGAAGAATTCTGGAAGGAAACATGAAAACATGTGACAGCCAGCGACAGCTTCTGGAATCAACCCTTATAAAAAATCTACAGGCGGCCCATTATATCTGTTATGATCTGCATGGTGGTTTTATTGAAACATCTGCTACTCAGGCATGGGAAGTTACCCCACCGGGAAAAACAGAGAAGGTAATTTATCCTCTTAAGGTTCTTGCAGCAAAAAATGAACCGGCGCGAATGATACGCAAAAATTCCGACCCATCAATTTCAACTCCGCTTATTGACGAAATATCCAAACTGACAGGTGTTCGATCGACAATTTTTCATCGTCTGAATGAAAAAGGGGACATGTTGAGAATTGGAACATCTGTTATTTCAAAGGAGGGAAAAAGAGCGATTGGAACAGTAATTTTTGCACAAGACGAAAATGGTGTTGCAAACACGGTTATAAAAAATATTCTTGATGGAAAAAATTTCGTGGGAAGAGCTTTTGTTGTTGATGCCTGGAATGCTACAGCTTATGAACCCATGTACTCTGATTCAGGAAAAGTAAATGGAATGCTTTTTGTTGGTATTCCTGAAAAGGATTTTCAAAAATCAATAGTTGAAACTGTTGTTAATCATAGCTTTGGAAAGACTGGAAAGGCATTTATACTTGATTCCAAAGGTGGAATTATTGCGAAGCCAGATGGCGTTGCTGAAGCAGAAAATACCTCCACTTTAATCCCTGAAAATATTAAATCTGAGCTCCTTTCTAAGAAAGCAGATGGTAAAATTGACATTATTGAATATTCGAAAGAAGGCGAAACAAGATTTGTATTCTTTGCATATTACCAGTCATGGGACTGGGTGATCTGTTATGATGGAAAATGGACAGAAATGTCTGAAAACTGGATTAATGCATATTGCCGGGGTATCGAAGGCGAAATGCTTGAAATGACAAATAATTGGAAGCTCAAAGTTGATAATGTTGAAAAACCCATGTTTTCACAGATCCGTCTTCTGAACTCTGAAGGTGATGAGCTTATCGCTATCAGAGATGGAAAAAAATCTGAAAAGCTTGCCAAATTAATGAATGGAAGTTGGTATCATTCTGCATTAGAGTCACTGAAAAATGGCGAAACATACATTTCGCGTATTCAGGTTGCCGATCAAAGTAAGCGGATTGAGCTGCGGATAGCTGTTCCGATTTTTGATGACGAGGGAAAATTTATTGCAACTGTTGTTACAAATACCTACTGGGAACTTATCTGGGATATGCTGAAATCGCATGTGTTTGGAAAAACCGGGTATGTTTACATTGTAAACGATGAAGGACTATTGATCTCCCATCCAAAATATAAACTTACTGACAGTGCAAATATTGGAGATACTAAATATGGTGCTCTGGCTGATATTGTAAAAAATAAAATGTTGAAAGCATCAAGTGGGGTTGAGCGATATACATTTGAAGGCGTCGATAAATATGTCGATTTTCGACCTCTTAAGATTGGCAGTTTCAGCTACTCAATAGCAGGAAACTGCCCAGTGGAGGAACTGTTTGAAATTGCCAATCAGATAAAGAATACAAGTAAAGGTATCATGCGTAATTCATCTAAAGTTCTTTTCGGTGGTGGTGTTTTCTGCCTTTTTATTGCAATTTTCCTTTCCCTTTTTATTACTACCGATATTATTTCGACTTTAAATTCTCTTAATAGTGAAATTTCCAGAATTAATGATGCTGTAGACAAAGGTGAACTTGGTATACGTGGCAGGACTGAGCTCATTCATTTTGAATTTCAGCCTCTTCTTGTTGGTGTTAACAAAACAATTGATTCCATAGTTAAACCCTTAATTATGGCGGCTGACTATGTAGATCACATTTCAAAGGGTGATATTCCTGAAAAAATCACTGATGTATATCATGGAAATTTTAATACCATCAAGAATAACATAAATCTTCTTGTTGATTCAATGAATTCCATTACGCATACCGCTCAGGAAATTGCTGAAGGGAACCTTTCTATTAAGATTAAGGCGCGATCTGAAAATGACGATCTTATGAAAGCTCTTGCAAGTATGGCAGAATCGCTTTCCAAAATGATAAAAGAAATTACATCAGGTGTACAAACTCTTGCTACCGCATCAACTCAACTTTCTTCTATTTCTGAACAGATGAATGCTGGAACGAGAGAAGTTGCTGTTAAAGCAACTGCCGTTTCCTCTGCCTCGGAAGAAATGAGCATCAATGCTTCGACTGTCGCTGCCAGTATGTCACAAGCAACGACAAATTTGAATTCTGTTGCTGCTGCAACAGAAGAGATGAGTGCAACAATTGTTGAAATAGCAGGAAAATCAGATAAGGCTCGTGAGGTTACAAATTCTGCAGTTTCACAGGCTTCAGACGTTGCCGGAATGATGAAAGCACTCGGAAAAATGGCACAGGAAATCGGAAAATTCACAGAGACAATTACAAGTATTTCCGCACAAACAAATATGCTTGCTTTGAATGCAACTATTGAAGCCGCAAGAGCTGGATCAGCAGGAAAGGGTTTTGCCGTTGTTGCCAATGAAATAAAGGAGCTTGCCAAGCAGGCAGCAGCAGCCACTGAAGATATTAAGACAAGAATTGCAAATATTCAGTCTTCAACAGATGGTGCAATCGAAAATATTGACAAAATTTCCGATGTTATAAAGGATGTAAGTGAGGTTGTCACTGCAATTGCTGCAGCAATGGATGAGCAGTCGAATACAACAAAAGAAGTTGCAAAAAACATTGCTCAGGCTTCAACAGGTGTTGATGACTCCAATAATCGTGCGGCCGAAACATCTACAGTTTCAAAATCAATTGCAAAAGACATCTCTGGCGTAAGTGCTGCTGCCAGTCAACTTGACAGTTCAAGCAAACAGGTAAATACCAGTGCCAGAGACCTTTCGAAACTTGCTGAGCAATTAAGAAGCATGGTTTCAAAATTCAGGGTATAGAATATGAAATCTAATGAAAATGAAAATGAAAATTCCGGTTTAATTGCCACCTTTGCAATTGAAGACTGTCTTTATGGCATAGACACTCAGCGAGTTCAGGAGGTAGTCAGAATTTCTGAAATAACTCCTGTCCGTCATGCTCCTGAGTATGTTGTTGGAGTAATGAACCTGCGTGGAAGAATTGTTACTGTTATTGATCTTGGTTGCAAGCTTTTGTCAGAAAAGCTTGCGGTGACAGCTGATTCACGCGTTTTTATTGTTTCCTGGGAGCATGAATATGTTGGTTTACTTGTTGACAGGGTTGAAGATGTTGTTTTCATGGAAAACGCTAGTTTCAGCCCACCGCCTGAAAACATCAGCCCCGAGCATTCAGAGTTTTTCAGCGGGGTATTCAGGTCGGGAGAAAAGCTTGTAACATTGCTGAATCTTGATTCAACGCTGAGCATGGGAAATTGATTCCGTTTGTTTATTTCTTCACTACTGGCAAACAGTGCAATCTGTATGGTTTGCCGATAGTGAAGAAATTCAGATCTGCGTTTCTCAAATCTTGCTCTTTTAGGTGAAAAATAGGAAAACACCAATATCCTTATAATGTATTTATTATGAATAATTTTTGTAACCTTTTTGCGTTTACGCATCATATAGATATAGAGTTTTACACGGATATTTTTTTCGTGTGAAACTCGGTTTTCTTTTCGAGATAAAGTGAAAGTTAAATAAGAATTGATTTAAAGCACCATAAAACTTTTGCTAATCAGATCTAAAATGATGCAGTAGTATTTATTTGCTTGTATTGAAAATAGCGCATCAATCCACGATCTTCAATTGTTCGTCTGGATTTGTTTTTTGCTACTCGGAAAATTGATTTTATCCCGTATGCTGGTGGTTTTGGATTTGGGGAATTCAGAAGCGTTGTAAGCAATATTATAAAGGGAGATTTAATATGTGAACTTGGATATTTCTTCTTGTTATCTGGTTTTTGTTTGTGAATGTTCAGTAAATATAAAACAAAATTTCCGAAAGGATTCAATATGCTGAAAAGTGAATTTATTAGCGAGGAGAATACTCTTCAACTGGTTCTTAATACAGATTTAACTGCTGATTTGATATCGCATGCAAGATTTTTCTTTAAGAAAAATCTTGAGTGTAAAGCAAAAAAAGTTATTCTTGACATGCATTCATGCAAGAAGATTGATTCTCATGGGATTGCCCTTCTTTTGGCAACCCATAATTCCGTAAAAGCAAACGGAGCTTCCTTTCAACTGAAAAATCTTTCACCCGAACTGTCAGAGTTCTTTAAAATTCTCAGCATCTACGGTAAGTTTGATATTGATAATGGATTGTTGGTACAATAATTGATGTTTTACACATATCACATTTGAGGAATAGATAATGGAGAAAATTATTAAGATCGACCCTGTCACCAGAATTGAGGGGCACCTGGCAATTAAGGTCGAAGTTGCCGATGGAAAAGTGTACAAATCAGAATGTTCCGGTGAGATGTTTAGAGGTTTTGAAACAATTCTCAGGGGGAGGGCGCCAACAGATGCACAGTTTATTACCCAGAGAATATGTGGAGTATGTCCCATATCACATGGTACTGCATCTGTTTTTGCACAGGAAAAAGCATTCAACGTAACCCCACCCACAAACGGAAGACTGCTCAGAAATCTCATTCTTGGTGCAAATTACATTCAATCACACCTGATTCACTTTTATCACCTCTGTGCACTTGATTTTATTGATATTGCAGCAATTACAGCCTACCAGGGTAAGGATGACGATCTGACAGACTTGCGTGATTGGGTTAAAACCCAGCTTGCGTCAAAACAATTATATCCAGCCGTACCTTTCTTGCCAAGATATGATGCAAAATATGCAGAAAACTTTGAACTCAATATAGCAGCAATAAAGCATTATCTCGAAGCTCTGGAAATGCGAAGAATTGCACACCAGGCAGCAGCTCTTTTCTGCGGGAAAATACCTCATGCTGCTGTTTTTGTACCTGGTGGCGTAACAGAAATGGTTACCATTGATAAAATTGAAGGTTACCGTTCCATAATGGAGAAACTTTTAAAATTTATTAATTCTTCTTATATTCCAGATGTAGTCGAAGTTGCCAAAGCATTTCCTGAATATTTCAAACTTGGCTCATGGAAAGGAAATTATCTTTCGGCGGGTGTTTTTCCTGAAAATAATGAAAGAACACAGAACCTGCTTCCGGCTGGTGTAATTATTGATGGCAGCTTATCGACCATTGTTGAATCTTCTTTTTCTGAAGACACAGGTTATTCTTACTTTTCTTCTGCTTCAGGACTTCATCCGTTCAGTGGAGATACTGTTCCGGCTGCACATAAAAATAACGCATATTCATGGCTGAAGGCACCGAGGTATCGCGGAAAAGCGATGGAAGTGGGTCCACTTGCACGGGCTCTTGTTTCAATGAAGGATTCATCAAATCCTCTCACTGTTGAAATTATGAAACTCACTTCAGATCTGAGTCTTGAACCTTCTGCTCTTGTTTCAGTCCTCGGAAGACACGCAATAAGAGCCCTGGAAGCTAGGGTCATTGCTAAAAAATGCCTTGAATGGATTTCTCAGATTGTTCCTGGGGAACCCACTATTACAAAATTTACGGTTCCGGCCTCAGGTCGGGGAGTAGGTTTTATTGAAGCTCCAAGAGGAGCGCTGAGCCACTGGATTAAAGTTGAAGACGGGAAAATTGATAACTATCAATGTATTGTACCGACCACATGGAACTGTTCTCCCAAGGATGATCAGGGCATCCCGGGACCTGTTGAACAAGCTCTTATTGGTACACCTGTTGTTGATCCGGATAATCCGATTGAAGCAGCCAGGGTTGTTCGCTCATTCGATCCGTGTATAGCATGTGCAGTTCACTGACAGCGAAAGGAGTGAAAATAATGCCCGATTTATCAAGAAGAAGTTTTCTTAAATATGCTGCTTCACTTGCTGCAATGATGGGTTTGAATCGAACTGCCGCAGGAGAACTTGCAGAGTCCCTGTTAAATTTAGCTGTCAGCAATACGAAGGTTTTATGGTTGCAGGGACAGAGTTGTTCTGGTTGTTCAATATCGCTGCTGAATACAACTCCTCTTAGTATTGCTGAAGTTCTTACCAAAAAGATTTCCCTTCTCTTTCATTCGAATCTTTCTACGGCTACAGGTTATAAAGCAACTGACCTAATAAATAAAAGTATCTCTGCAGGTGGGTACATTCTTGTTATCGAAGGTTCCATACCTGTTGCTGTTCCTGAAGCATGTGTCGTTGGAGGAAAAAACTTCACCGTTCAGGTCAGCGAAGCAGCAAAATCCGCCATTGCTGTAGTTGCAGTTGGAACATGTGCAACCTGGGGCGGAATTCCGGCAGCTGAGGGTAACGTAACAGGCGCACAAAGTGTGCCTGAATATCTCAAGTCTTCTGGAATTTCAAAGCCGGTAATTTTAATTCCTGGCTGTCCTTCACATCCGGACTGGATCGTTGGCACTCTTGCTTTTGTTGCGGCATTCGGACTTGGGAAACTTTTGCTTGATGACTTTGGGCGTCCAAAAATGTTTTTCAGCAGACATTTACACGATCAATGCCAGAGATTTGCAGATTATGAGAGAGAAAAGTTTGCAGCATTTTTTGGGGATCAGGGCTGCTTGTTCCGCTTGGGATGCTTAGGACCTGTTACAAAAGCAGACTGCACTATCAGAGCTTGGAATGGTGGGGTTAATAGTTGTATCAAAGCCAATGCACCTTGTATCGGTTGTTCTTTTGAAGAATTTTCCCACAAAAAAAATCTTCCCCTGGTTACCTTTGCACAAGCAATAACTTCTGAGAAGGAAAAAGCTTCTGATAGTGTCAAATAAGAAATATAGAGATGTTTTGAAGGTATATTACAAAAATTGAATAGTTCTTTGCTTTTTTCAACGTTTGCCGGGCTGTTGCATAAAACATGTACCAGCTCTGAAGATAATAGAGGATAAGACATGAAATTACATACCAAATTAATTATATGGATAATGGGTGCACTTTTTTTTGTTATGGCAATAGGTCAGTATATTCAATACTGTTCGATTTCAAATGCGATTTCAAAACTTGCAGATGATCAGATCAGTATTCTTTCAGATGAGAGTATGACAGCGATCAATAATATATCTGAATCTGTTAGTTATTCGATTGCTGGTTCACTGAATCGGGGAGAAATGGAAAAATATACAAGCCTCCTGAGAGAACAGAAAAAGGTCAAGGGATTAGAAGAATGTTCTCTTTTTGCCAAGAACGGTGTTATCACCCATTCCTCTGAGGATGCAAGGATTGGTGGTAAGTTATCTGATAAGGTAAGGGAAGAAATTGAAAAAACACGAACGAACCTTCAGATAAAGGCAAGTGATTGTTTTGAAATCTATTATCCCCAAATCAATACTCCGGATTGTATAAGATGCCACCACAACTGGAAAGTTGGTGATATCGGGGGCATTACTTTTTTTAAATTTTCCAACAAGGCACTCCTCAACGCAAACATTTCAGCTCAGAACTCCATAGAACAGACCAGAAGGAATCTTTTTTCAAATTCTCTGCTTTCATTGATTGCAGCAATTATGGTTCTTTTTTTTACAACAGTTTTTCTTATGAAAAAAGAGGTTGCAAAGCCGCTTTCTGATCTAGTTGAGATTCTTGGTGAGCTGTCGCTTGGCGATGTAAATCAGAATATTCCACAGTATTTAAAAGAAAGACGTGATGAAATTGGAATTTTATCACAGGCGATCGGTTCAGTTATTTCTGCAATTCATGCTCAGGCTGGAGTTGCGGATAAGTTGGCGTTGGGTGATCTGAGAGTCCAGATCAAACTTTCATCGGATAAAGATGTGCTTGGAAAGAGCATGATGCGCATGACCGATGCTATGAATATAATATCCGAAGTGGCAGGAAGCATTGCTGACGGAAATCTGAAAGTTGAAATCAGAGAGCGCTCACCTCACGATACTGCAATGCAAGCTTTGAGCATGATGGTAAAACAGCTTTTTCAGATCTTTACTGAAATGAGCAATGTTATTCAGACTCTTGTTGATTCATCAAAAGAATTGTCGTCTGTTTCTGAAAAATTGTCTGAAGGGGCTGAAAATACTACTGGAAAGTCAGCAATGGTTGTCAAGGCGGCAGATGATATGAGCGAGAGCAGTATTGGAATTGCCGCAAGAATGAAAGAATCTGCTTCCAAACTCCTTTCTGTCGCTACTGCAACAGAAGAATTGAGCGCTACGATTGGAGAGATATCAGGTAATACCGAAAAGGCAAGGGTGATCAGTAGCCAAGCAAATAACCAGGCGCAGAAGGTAACTGAACAGATGAAGCAACTCGGTCATTCTGCAAAAGAAATTGGAAAAGTAACAGAGACCATCAATAGTATTTCTGCCCAGACAAATCTTCTTGCTCTGAATGCGACAATTGAAGCTGCACGCGCTGGATCTGCAGGCAGGGGATTTGCAGTTGTTGCAAATGAAATAAAGGAACTTGCCAAGCAGACTGCTGAAGCAACGGAAGATATCAAGGCAAAAATTAATGGCATTCAGTCATCTACATCAATTGCCATAACAGATATTGACAAAATTTCTCAGATTATTAGAGAAGTCAGCAATATTGTTACTACAATTGCATCTGCCATTGAACAGCAATCGTCTGTTACAAAAGATGTGGCACAGAACATTGCCCAGACTTCCGTTGATGTTAAGGAAGCTGATGCAGTTCTACTACAGAACACTTCTGCTTCAAAAAACATTGCCAGGGATATTGCTGTTGTTAATAAGGCATCACTCGAAATTGCAAGTGCCAGCAGCCAGGTTTTTTCAAACTCAGCAGAGTTATCAAAGCTTTCGGAAAAACTTAAGGCAATTGTGTCTAAATTCAGACTCTGAAAATTTGTTCGCTGACAATTAATATGTTGGAAAGCTATTTGGCGGCAAGAGTAATACTCCTGGAATATGCTTTGATACTCTTGCTGCTGGGTTTTTTATGTTATCTGAAAGCAAGATTAAGGCATAATATTTCTGGAAAATCTGAGTTTAGTGATGGTTTGCTCATGCATGATTGTACAGAACCAGGAAGTGAGTTTTATTTGGCTAAAAACCTATCGGAGGGTAATTGTGAACCTTGATATTGACAGAGATGAGTTACTTAAGGAATTTATTGCTGAATCTAGAGAGCAGTTGAATGATATTGAAAACGATCTTTTGCAAATCGAAAATTCTGGAAAAGATGTTGATTCAAATGTAGTCAACAGAGTGTTTAGGGCAGCACATTCGATTAAAGGTGCTAGCGGTCTGTTTGATTTTCGGAAAATGCAGGAACTTGCTCATAAAACAGAAACAGTACTGGATCTTGTGCGGTCAAATATAATTGTACCGGAACCTGGAATTGTATCTGTGTTGTTGAAGGCATTTGATAAACTTCGGGAAATGGTTAATAACGTTTCAAGCTGCGAAGGCATGAACATTTCAGAATGTGTTAAAGATTTGGTAAATATTTCATCGCCGTATGCCGGAAAAAAAGTTCCCAACAAGACTCAGCCTTCTGTAAAACTTCCGAAATCAAGCCTTGTTAAGCTTTCTGATTCAGACTTTGATTCAGTTCGCAGAAATAAGCAATATCTGTATTTTGCAGAATACAACTTTATCAGTGACTTTGATCTGAAGGACAGAACCCTTCTTGAGCTTCTAAAGCTTTTTACTGTATTTGGAAGACTTCTTGATGTGCAGATAGATTTTCTTTCTGCCGGAACACTTGAGCAGAATGAAACTACTGTTATACCAATGCAGATTCTATATGCCTCTGATGTTGATCCATTTCAGATAGACAAAATTCTTGAACTTCCTGCTGAGAAAATTACTTTACTATATGAAGCGTCTACGGAACAGAATCCTGCCAGTGAGGAAAAAGGATCTGCATTGCCAGATGTCAGGCCGAACGAGCAGGTTGTTTCGGTGCAGTCTGAAGTTTCGTTGCCTCAAAAGCCTGAGCAAACGGTTCAGAGGGCTGAAACGACCTTGCGTGTTGGAGTTGAACTTCTTGAAAATCTTGTTAATCTTGCGGGGGAACTTGTTCTCAGCAGAAACCAGCTCAGGGAGGCTATTGCAGGGAATGATTCAAGGGGTGTAATTGCAGGAAGTCAGAGAATAAATCTTGTTACCACTGAAATTCAGGAAGCTATCATGCGAACACGCATGCAGCCTGTTGGTGGTGTTTTTGCTAAATTTCCACGTTTAGTACGGGATCTTTCCAAAGAGCTTAAAAAAGATATTCAGATAATTGTTGAGGGTAAAGAAGTAGAAATGGATAAAACCCTCATTGAAGGTTTGAGCGACCCTTTGACACATATGGTAAGAAATGCTTGTGATCATGGTATTGAGACTCCTGAAACACGTTCAAAATCAGGAAAAAATAATTCTGGAACGGTTAAAATAAGGGCATTCCATGAAGCGGGGCAGGTTGTGATAGAACTTTCAGATGATGGAAAGGGAATTGATTCTGAGAAGGTTGCTCAGAGTGCTATCAGAAAAGGTCTTATTACTCAGGAAAAACTTCAGAATATGTCAGAAAAGGAAAAAATGTTTCTCATATTTTTGCCGGGGTTGTCAACAGCTGAGAAAATTTCTGACGTTTCGGGGCGGGGCGTTGGCATGGATGTTGTAAAAACCAACCTTGATCGTCTTGGTGGAAAAATAGAAATAGAGTCAGAGATAGGGCGCGGGTCGCTTTTCAGAATCAAGCTTCCTTTGACACTTGCAATAATTCCGTCGCTTATTTTCTCTTTGGGAAATGATCGTTTTGCAATTCCGCAGATAGATGTTGTCGAATTGATGCGAATACCAGTGGAACAGATTACACGACGGATAGAAACTGTTGGTGAAGCCGAGGTTCTGAACCTTCGTGGGAAACTTATGCCGATTATCCATTTCAGTGAAATTCTGGGAGTTGATAAATGCTGGACTGATCCAGAGACCGGAAAGTATATTCCCAGCAGGCGGAAACGGGTTTCAAACCGTCGCTGTAAAAATTATGAAGGAGCCACTGTTTTACCTTCTGATACATCGGGTTTTTCGGATATGAGAACATCGCCGGACCGACGTTACCATGCGTCAGGCGATCTCAATGTTGTTATTATTTCCACTGGAACATTTCAATTCGGACTGGTGGTTGATCAGTTGTATACTACAGAAGAAATCGTTGTGAAACCACTTGGGCGGCATTTGAAAGGATTGAAGGAATACTCTGGTGCAACAATAATGGGGGATGGTAAAGTTGCCTTGATTATTGACAGCACTGGGCTTGCAAGCAAGGCAAATCTGACTGCAGTAGCGGAAAACACCATGGCATTGCATGCCAGCGAGGAGTCAATTCGTGAAAAATTCAGGGACTCGCATGTATTTCTTACTTTTCAAAATTCTGAGTCAGAGGAATGTGCTGTACCACTTGAACTTGTACTGAGAGTTGAACGGATAAATCAATCTCATATAGAATTTGTTGCGGGAAGACGTACAATGCAGTATAGAGGATTTTCGCTTCCGCTTATTGCATTGTCTGATGTTGCTAATGTAGAAAAAATTTCTCTTGATAAGGATCTTGCTGTAATTGTTTCTGGAATATCAGGCCGGGAAGTGGGTCTTCTCGCAGCAATGCCGGTAGACGTTCTTGAAACACATGTTGACATAGATCAGACTACTCTTCAGCAGAAGGGAATAGTCGGTTCTGCAATAATAAAAAATAAGACAGTTTTGATGGTCGATATGTATGAACTTGTTCAGCAGACATATCCGGACTGGGTTCAGAATAAAAGGCCTGTTGTTAAGTTTGATGGCAACAGAAAGCCGATTGTTTTACTTGTTGATGATTCTGACTTTTTCAGAAAACAGGTGAAAAGATGTATGGAGCAGGAAAAAATTGACGTAATAGAAGCTTCTGATGGGGCCGAAGCATGGCAGCTGCTTCAGGAAACTGGTGAAAAAATCCGTGTCGTTGTTACTGATATCGAAATGCCTGAAATGTCAGGGATTGAGCTGGCCCAAACTATTCGATCTGATCCGAGGTTCCAAAAGCTTCCGATAATAGCTCTCACTGCACTGTCAGATTCCGGGAATATGGAAAGCGGATTATCAGCAGGAATAAGTGACTATCAGATCAAACTCGACCGTGATCATTTCCTGGAAAGCCTGTATAAACACCTTGCAATTTCAATGGACGGCTTGGAGCTGCAAAAATAACACCATCTGGTCGAACTAATTTTGACAATATTTGATTGCAGTTGATGATTTGCAAATAATATGGATAAGTGATATAAATGAACCGTGGGTAATCGTTTATTCACGGGTAGGGCAGTTTTTGCAAAAATAATTGTAGGATAATGTGACTGTCGATGCGGAGCTGAAAAAAATTGAGTATAAAAGTTATTGTTGTTGATGATGCAGTCGTTTTTAGAAAATTGATAAGCGACACTCTTACAAGAATTAAGGGCATAGAAGTTATTGCTGTTGCTGGCGGTGGAAGGTCTGCCATAGCCAAAATTCAGGCGTTAAAACCTGATTTGATTACCCTTGATATTGAGATGCCTGAGATGGATGGCTTTCAGGTCATTGAAGAAATTCGCAATTTAAACCTAAAAACAGACATTGTTGTGGTAAGTTCTTTTACTGCCAGAGGCAGTAAACTTACAATCAAAGCACTTAAGATGGGGGCTTTTGACTTTGTTACCAAGCCATCAAGGAGTACATACGAGGAAAATAGAAATGACCTTCTTGCTGAACTTGAACAGATTCTAAATGTCTATCAAAGGCGGCGTGAAATAAAAGAAATATTCTCATCCGCTAAAACTGCGTCGCAGAAAAAAATTACGAATTTTTCGTTAATTCCAGAGCAAAAGGAAAGAGCATGGCTTAAACCAGACTTCTCTGACAAGAAAAAAGCTAAGGTTTCCGACAGAAGTAAACCCTCCATGGTTCTTATTGCGGTTTCAACCGGGGGACCAAGAGCTCTTTCTGAATTGATTCCAAGGTTGCCAAAACATATTGGAGTTCCTATTTTTGTTGTTCAGCACATGCCGCCGGTATTCACAAAGTCATTGGCCGAAGATCTGAATGAGAGGAGTGCTCTGTATGTAAAAGAGGCCGAAAATGCGGAAAAAGCACGGCAGGATACAGTTTACATTGCCCCCGGGGGAAAACAGATGAAACTGAATTCTACTTCAAGCGGGGGGATAGAAATTCTTATTTCAGATGATCCGCCTGAAAAGAACTGTAAACCCTCTGCAGATTATCTTTTCAGATCATCGGCAAATAGCTTTCCCGGCAGGGCAATGGCTATTATTCTGACTGGAATGGGTGATGACGGAACGCTGGGACTTAGACTTCTCAAGCGTCATAAATGCATCGCTATTGCACAAGATGAGGCTTCGAGCGTAGTTTTTGGAATGCCAAAGGCAGCAATTGAAACTGGATTTGTCGACTGTATTCTGCCAATAGAAAAAATATCTGATGAAATAGTCTCTAAATTAGGTGTTGGTAATAATGAAGAATCGAAAAGTCTTGTGAATTATTGTGAAAAAAGCATGTTTATGTTTTGCGAAAATTGAATTTATCATCAGGTCGGATAAAAATGATTTCAATTCAAACCAATGAAACAGCCATCTGGTCAGAGTTAGTGCATCAGTTATGTGGAATAAAAATTGATCACAGTAGGGCTTATCTATATGAAACCCGGCTGTTTCAGCTTTTCAGAGAAACAGGAACATCTTCCTTCGAAGAATTGTACTCCAAGGTAAAACACAATAAATGTGGTACTTTGCAGAAGAAAGTGGTTGATCTGATTACCACGGGGGAAACATCTTTCTTTCGTGATTTGGGGATTTTTGAGCTATTAAAGAGCAGAATTCTGCCAGAGTTGAAAGCAACTTCAAGGCCGTTGAAAATATGGAGCACTGCTTGCTCGACTGGACAGGAAGCATATAGCATTGCTATTGCATTATGTGAATATTGCGGAAGTCGGTTTTTCAGTAAGACAAAAATTCTTGCAACAGATATTTCCGAGTCGGCAATTTTCAGGGCATCAAAGGGAATTTATAATCAATTCGAGATAAATCGTGGATTATCTTCGGAAAGACTTAGTTCATGGTTTCTACCACACTGCGATTACTGGAAAGTCCGTGACAAAATTAGACAAATTGTTTCATTTCGAAAAATGAATCTTACTGGTGCCATTTCCTTCAATAAGAAATTTGATCTTGTCTTTTGCAGAAATGTTGCCATATATTTTTCTGAAGAGGATAAGAAAAACCTGTTCCAGAAAATTGCTAAAGTCATTTCCCCAGGCGGGATTCTAGTTCTTGGTTCGACAGAGTCACTCCTGGGACTTAGTGCAGATTCATTTGAACCTGTCAGAGCATATCCTAAGGGTATTTATTATCGAAGACTTTAAGTGACAATCCAATTATCACAGCTATACTTCAGATCCAAACCTTTAATGTTTTGCATTCTTCGTTTTGTACAAATTCGTTTGTTTATCTTTTGTCCATTGTCAGCATGAAACCCTGTTTAACGGATTGGACACACATGCATTTTTTAATCTTTCTTTGCCTTCGGTATATTCTCGTCGCGGCCAGCGGTAAAACATGTTAAAATAATGATGGTGTTTTTGATTTGATGAGTGCGGGTGGTTAAGGTTTGAAAGAAAATAATGAGATCACTTCAAATGCAGTATTGACGCCCAATAAGGGAATATATGATTCTCCGTGGAAGTTCATAATTGGACTTTACTTCAAGGAGTTTATGTTGTTTTTCTTTCCTGATGTTTCAAAAGACATTGATTGGGAGGCTCCAGTCAAGTTTTTGGATAAGGAGTTTGAGAGTTTTGTTGATGAAAGTGAAATAGACAAATGTCTTGCCGATAAACTGGTTCAGGTAAGGTGCTTATCTGGAAGTGACTTGTGGGTTTTTATTCATCTTGAGGTGCAGGGTGATTACGATCCAACTTTTCCTGAAAGAATGTTTGTGTATCACTACCGTATTTTTGACTATTATCGAAAGCTAGGGGCTGAACAGAAGAGTATTGCAAGTTTCGTGGTTCTTGGCGACCTTGACAAGAACTGGCACCCAAAATTTTACGAAAGAAAAGTATGGGATTGCAAGATTCGTTTTGACTTTCTGTCAGTAAAGCTTCTTAGTTTAAGCCTTCCTGATTCTGAAGAATATAAATTTGTTAACCCATTTGAAGTTGTTGTCAGAGCTCATTTAAAAACCAAACAAACGGTTAATTCGCTTCTGGAAAGAAAATTTTGGAAAATCGCAATCAGCAAAGCACTTTTCCGTGCCAACTTCTCAAAGGACACGGTAAAGCATTTATTTAAATTTATTTCTGCGATGATGGCTTTGCCCCTTCCACTAGATCGCGAAGTAGTGACTGAATTGAAAAAACTATCGGAGGAAGAAAAAATGGAATATTATTCATTAATCGAACAGGACGGTATCGAAAAAGGCATCGAAAAAGGCATCGAAAAAGGCATCGAAAAGGGTATCGAGAAAGGTATCGAGAAAGGTCGTGAAAAAATGATTTTAACTCTCGGCGGTTTTATTCGGGTTCGCTTTCCTGAACAGCTTTTCGAAGCGCAAAAGATGCTCAATCAAATTGATTTACAAGGTTTGGGTGAAATTGGTGAAGCCCTTCCTGATATTCAAAATGGCGATCAGCTAATGCTTTTTATTCAAAAGCGTTTGCCTGCAATGTAACCCTTTGAAAATTTCAGATTCAGACCATCGTTATTCCGTCTTCTTCGTATTGTACGAACTCTTTTGTTCGTCTTTTGTCCATTATCAGCATGAAACCCTGATTAACTGATTCGGCGATCATATATTTCTGTAATCTTTCTTTGCCTTCAGTATGATATTCTTCTCCGCGCCAGATTATAAGTTAAATGATTTATCAATAATTCCATAAATATATGCAAGATTTATTATTTATAATATATTGAAGAACGGCCGGGCAGAAGCTTTTTGGTGATTCAAAAATTTCATCGCCCATTCCTTCAAAACTGATATTGATAACCAGGTAATCTTTGTTTCCCGCAAAAGCTTTTTCTATATTTAACAAAGTGGTAGTTTTGCCGAATTGCCTCGGATGGTTGATGACGAAATATTCGCCATCTTCAATCAACTTGAGAATCTGCTTTAACTTGGCAGAAGTATCTACCATGTAATTACATTTGGGATGCAGATTCCCGTAATATTAAGTTTTTTTTCATGACAGATAGTACAATTAGTTTTTCGATCTTCGGGTAGTGCTCTTTCTGACTGGTTTGCCTCTGGTATTTTTTCCTGTTGAAAAGGATTTTTTTCGTGGATTGCGACCTTTAGAATCGGGTGATTTTTCATTCGATTCAGAGGCTTCGGATTTTTTTGCTGATTTTGCATCAGGAAACTCAATACGCTCTTTTTTATCTGGACTTGGCCGATATAGAATGATTACCCGTCCAATGATTTTGATCAACGATGCTCCGGTACCTTGAATTATTTCTTCCGCAGCCTGCTCTTTGTCGATCTTAGCGTTTTCAAGAATTTTGATTTTCATCAGTTCATGTGCCGTGAGAACCTCACTGACAGTTTGAACAAGTGTTGGTGTTACTCCAAATTTTCCTAATCGTACAATGGGTTCAAGGTCGTTTGCTAACGATTCCAGAAATTTTCTTTGTTTTGAGGAAAGAACCATTTTAGTATTTCTCCATAATTACAAGTTTATAAGCTCGCTTTATTATAACACAATCTGGGGAATCAGAGTTTTATGCATTTTTAAGCTTTTCTTCTGCATTTTTAAGTGCCTCTTCAAGGCGCAATCTGGACGCATTTTCAGCGGAAATATCAATGAAGCTTTCGAGAAAGCATTTTTTTCCATCAAAGTTTATTGGGACAACTGATTTCAGAATCATTTTTTCGGAACCATCTGAAGTAAGCAGTTTTTTCTCAGAATGGTCAACTGTTTGTCCCAGATCTTTTACAGGGCATTTATTCTTTTCTGCAGGACAAATAAACGAATGGCAGACTTTTCCTACTATATCATCAGCATGCAGACCAATCATTTGTTCCGCAGTTTTATTGATTTTGAGAATTTGCATTGTTTCTGAATCAATTATTGAAACTCCGACGGCAAGAGAATTGAAAATGGTGCGAAATTGCTGTTCACTTTCCCTCAAGTCTCTTTGAAATATATATTCCTGTGATATATCGCGGAAAACAAGAATAACTCCTTTGATGATTCCAGACGAATTTTTTATGGGTGCAGCGCTGTCGCCAATACGCCGCTCTGTTCCATCTCTGGAAATGAGCGCTGTATCGTTTGCCAGACCGATAATGTTGCCGGTTTCCAGGACTTTTTTAACCGGGTTTGAAAGTGTTTCACGTGTTTGTGTGTTAATTATCCTGAAAACTTCATCAAGAGGTTTCTGGAAAGCATCTTCGGACTTCCAGCCGGTCAATTGTTCGGCAACGAGGTTCATTCTAGTCACACAACCCTCGGCGTTAGTGGCGATAACAGCGTCACCAATGGAATATAATGTTACTTTGAGATCTTCTTCACGTTCACGCAGTTCGGAAGTTTTTTCATTGATTGTCATTTCAAGATCAATCTGGTTATTTCTGAAAAACCAGGTAAAATAGGCAGAAAGAAAGCTAAGAATAATGCCGCTGCATAACGGAAGCAGCAAATTTATTCTCCAGATACTGAAATTTCTCTCTTGATCAGGATTGAAGACAAGAGCAAATGTTTTTTCCGTTCCAAATACAGGTATAATACGGTTAGAAGGACCATTCGAAATAACATTATTTTCAATTTCATGACCACGTCGCCAGGTTTTAAGAGGAACAAGTTTTTCTGGATCAGATATGTCAACTAATGAGAGATCAAAATCTGACAGATTCGAATATGATCTCAAAAGTGTCTGTCCGACAACTTTTTCAGACTGTTCAGCTGAGGTTGGATTCCTTATTTCATGCTGAATTAACCGGGAAGGAAGGTCCAGCTTATACTGAAAATTTTTATTTGTTTCATGGACGAAGGTCTCAACAGAGTTTAGAGTTACAGAAGCAGTTATAATGATTCCGCAGAAAAAAACCATTGCTGCCTCAATATGTTTTTCCCAGGCGACTTTGTCCTTTGGCTTGTTTTCTCTGCGGATAATAAGAATAATGCCGCATATAATACAAAGTACAAGAGACAGAGAAAAGTATATCGGAACGTATGATGCAGATGAAATCTTCGTGTACCAGTCATTTGCAAGTATGTCCAATCCGGTGACAAGTAATATTTCGCCCGTTTGCTGGTCAAACACTGGGGCCAAAGCAGAAACAAATGTTCCGTATTCATCAGTATATGGGCCGAAAGTGGCAGATTTTTTATCTTTGAATACCTGCCATACAATTTCTGGCGGTTCTTCATATTTTGTTCCGGGCGGAGAGGCAATAGAATCATTTTCTGCAAGATTTTCCGGACCGAAAATAATTTCACCATTTCGCAAAATCATGCTGTAAATGATTCTTTGATGAATGAATTTTGAATAGGCGATCATCTGCCTGCGAATAAGCTGAAAGTTTTTATTCTCTTTATCAGCGAGAGTGAATGAAAGTGATTTGACCAATTCCGGGTTTATAGCTGCGGCAAGATCTTCAACTTTCCTTATCAGCTGTGCACGCATCTCAGAATCAAGCTTATTTTTTGATTCATGAGAAGAAAATATTCCCCAGCTTATAGAAAAAATGATAAATAATATTCCAAAAGCAAGCGTACGAAAGTCATTTTTAAACATTTACTAACTTCCTCATAATTTTTATATCCAACTCAAAATTGTCAAAATATTTTCTGACATAATATCACTTATCAGAATAGTCTTCACGATAGATTTTTTTATTTGGTTATCGTTTTGATATTTCATTTTTATAGGAATCAAAGTGGCTGCGTAGATCGTTGATCATTTGGGGCACTTCTTCGACGGCATTAAGAGAAGCCAGTTGCTCTATTCCGAACAGGATGATCTGAATTTGTTCTGCACCGGCATTGGCGCTTGATCCTTTCAGAAATTGTGCAAGTTTTTCAATAGATGTTGTGTCATCATTATTTAATGCTTTTTCAAGTTCAGAAATCTGTGCTGGAAAAGTATTTACGAAAGTCTGAATTATTTCATTCGTTAGATGTTCGTCACCCATTAATCGATTCAGCAAAGCATCTTTATTAAATGCTTTTAACTCTTTTTTACTTTCATTTTCGGCAACATTAGATTCATAAGAATATTTTTCGATTCCTGAAAGCCATTTTTCAAGCATTGCTTTAAGATGCTCATTCTTAAATGGTTTGGATAGAAAATCGTCCATGCCAGCCTTGAGACATTCTTCTTTGTCTTCTTTTGTATTATTGGCTGTGAGGGCAATGATCGGAAGATGTGGTTTTTTTGAATCTGTTTTTTTTGCACGTATCATTCTAGTTGCATCAAAGCCGTTCATTTCAGGCATTAAGCAGTCCATCAATACGATGTCATAAGAAATATTCTTCAGTGATTCAATTGCATCAAGCCCATTTGAAACAACATCAGCTCTATAGCCGAGTTTCTTCAGCTGAGCTACTGCAATCTGTTGATTTACCTGATTATCTTCTGCAATGAGAATTCTTATTCTCTTCTTGATTTCATCAGGAATTTTCTGATATTGAGACTTCTCTTTTTTTGAAAGTTCTGTTAGTGCTGATTTTCCAGCTGCCTGGTTGAGGATGGAGAAAAAGAAAGATCTCCTGATCGGTTTTGGAATGCAGAACTCACTGTGGTTAGAGTCTGATAAAGTCGTCATAATTATTAATGGAGTATCTGAAATTGATGGTGTTGATCGGATAAGTTTTTCCAGTTCAACTCCTTTGAGAAGTGGCAGATTTGCATCTATTACTGCAACGTCAAAGGACGAAGATGCGTTATTTGCATCAATGAGCATATTTAACGCGGATTTTCCGTCTTCAGCATCGCAGAAAGAGCAATTGCTATTTTTCAAAAGTGTTCTCAGCATCAGGCGAACATTTGAACTGGAATCTGCGATAAGGATTTTCAGATTGTTCGGCATGACTGGTATTTCAGAAGCCTGCTCCGATGTAATGCTGGGAAGTTTGAAAACAGAAGTAAACCAGAACTCAGAACCTTTATTTAATTCGCTTTTAACGCCAACTTCACCACCCATCAATCCAACAAGTTGCTTGCATATTGCAAGCCCCAGACCTGTTCCTCCGTATTTACGTGATGTTGAAGAATCAGCTTGAGTGAATGGAGAAAAAAGTTCATGAACCCGTGATTCCTGAATGCCTATTCCGGTATCAGTGACTGAAAATCTGACTACTACAGTCTGTTGATTTAATTTATCAATGGAAGCACGAAGTGTTATTGAACCTTTATCTGTGAATTTTATTGCATTACTTAAAAAGTTCATAAGAACTTGCCTCAATCTTCCGGGGTCACCTTCCAGGAAAGACGGTATATCAGGGGCAATAAAACTTAATAATTCAAGATTCTTACTCAGAGCTTTTGCTGAAAGAATATCCATCGTGTCTTCCAGGGCAGAATAAAGGTCAAAGCTAAGGGCTTCCAGTTCCATTTTGCCAGCATCGGCTTTTGAGAAATCAAGAATGTCATTAATAATTCTAATAAGATTTTCGCAGCAGGAACGCGCGGTTTCTGCGTATCTGAACTGTGTAGTTGACAGTGGCATATCGAGAAGCATTCCGAGCATTCCGATTACACCGTTCATGGGAGTTCGTATTTCATGACTCATTACTGCAAGGAAGGCGCTTTTGGCTGAATTGGCGTCTTTTGCCTTCTGAGCCATTTCTTCCGCTTGCTTTCGAGCTGTTTCAAGTTGTTTTTGCGACTCTTTTTCCGCGGAAATATCGATAAAACTTTCCAGAAAACAATTATTTCCTTCAAAGATTATTGGAGAAACAGACTTAATAATAATTTTTTCTGAACCATCTCTGGTAAGCAGTTTTCTCTCGGAATGGTCAACTACTTGCCCTTTGTCTTTTACCGGACAATTTCCTCTTTCTGCGGGGCAGATAAACGAATGACAGATTTTCCCAATAATATCTCTGGCATTCAGCCCGATCATTAGTTCTCCAGATCTGTTGATGCTGAGAATCTTCATAGTTTGAGAATCTATTATTACTATTCCAGTTGCAACAGAATTGAAAATAGTGCGAAACTGCTGTTCGCTTTCCTGCAATTTTTTTTGACGTAAATATTCCTTGGTCACGTCCCGAAAAACAAGGATGACACCTTTGATTGTACCAGAGGAATCTTTTATCGGGGCAGCACTGTCAGCTATCTGCTGCTCTCTTCCGTCTCTGGAAATGAGCGCTGTATCATTTGCCAGAGCGACAATGTTGCCTGTTTCAAGGACTTTTTTAACCGGGTTAATTCTTTTTTCGCGTGTTATTGAATTCACAATTTTGAAAACTTCATCCAGCGGCTTATTGAGGGCATCTGATGAATTCCATCCGGTCAATTGTTCGGCGACAAGGTTCATTCTTGTAACAAGTCCTTCGGAATCAGTTGCGATAACAGCGTCACCGATTGAATATAATGTCACTTTCAGGTTTTCTTCACGCTCACGCAGTTCGGAAGTTCTCTTATTGACGGTCAATTCGAGATTTATCTGATTATTTCGCAGAAACCAGACAAAATACGTTAAAAGAAAGCTGATAATGGTGCCGCTGCATAATGGAAGCAGCAGGTTTATTTTCCAGGCGCTATAAGTTGTCTCCTGATCTGGCGTAAACCCGATAGCAAATGTGCTGTTTTTACCAAATGCAGGTATAATACGGTTGTAGGCAATATTCGAAAAATTATTGCTTTCAATTTCATGTCCACGCTGCCAGAACCTTAGTGGAACAAGCTTTTCCGGATCAGAGATGTTGAGTAAAGCAAGGTTGAAATCTGACATATTCGAATTTGATCTAAGAAGTGCTTGTCTGACAAGGTTGTGAGGTTGCACGTCAGAGGTCGATCCGATTATTTGCTGCTGAACCAATCTGGAAGGAAGATCCAGTTTATGCTGGAAATGTTCATCTGTTTCATTGACAAATGTTTCAACTGAGTGAAATGTTACTGAAGCAGTAATAATAAGTCCGCTGAAGAGAACCAATGCGGCTTCAATATGCCTTTCCCATGGTGATTTTCCTGCTGATTTGCTTTCCCTGCGGATAATAAGAAAAATGCTGGATATTGCGCAAAGTATAAAAATTAATGAGAAAAAGATGGGGGTGTAAGATGCAGTTGAAAGTTTATTGTACCAGTCGTCAGCAGGTGTATCAAAACCGACTATAAGTAACAATTTGCCGGTATTCGGGTCTATAGCTGGTGCAAAGGCAGAAACAAATGTTCCATATTCATCAGTATACGGACCGAAAGTAGCAGATTTCTTTTCTTTGAATACCTGCCAGAGAATTTCAGGTGGTTTTTCGTATTTTGTTCCCGGTGGCGAGGCAAAAGAATCATTTTCAGCAAGGTTTTCGGGTCCGAAAATTATTTCTCCGTTGCGTATTACCATGCTGTAAATGCTTCTTTGATTAATGAATTTTGCGAATGCAATCAAATGTTTGCGTATCAGTTGAAAGTTTTTATTCTCTCTGTCGGCGAGAGTAAAAGAAAGTGATTTAATTAATTCGGGATCTATTGCTGCGGCAAGGTCTTCAGCTTTTTTGAGAAGTTGTGTGCGCATTTTCGAATCAAGATGCTTCTTTGATTCCTGAGACAAAAAAAATCCCCAGCTGATGGAAAAGACAAGGAATATTGTTCCAACGGCAAATGTACGAAGGTTCAATCTGAACATTTTCTGATTCCTCTAATTTATCCCAATATCCTGCTCAAAAACCGTTACTTTTAAATATGTTTTCATAAACTTTGTGATCGAAACAACAAGATGTTACTGAAAGAAAACTCCCCACACTTATTGAGATGACATACAAACTTTGTCAAGACAATAAGCGGAGGGGTAAAAAGCAGAAAAATACTCACACTCTCTACGCTATAAATTTACAGCTTTATTATAGTTTATAAGCGCAAGTTCTTTCAAGTTTTATTAAGTAGTTTTGTTTCAACGATCAGGTAGGTTAATGGAATTAAAAAGAGCGAAAGGACACCCGATACAATTAGTCCGCCAATTTCTACGGTGGCCATTGCTGCGTTCATTTCTCCGCCTGAACCTGTTCCCATGGCAAGAGGCACCATTGCGGCTACTGTAGCAATTGTTGTCATGATAATAGGTCTGAGCTTTGCTTTTGAACCTGAGATTACGGAATCAATGCATGATAAACCTTCTGAGCTGAGTCGGCGATATTCTTCGATCATAAGAATTCCGTTGTTGACAACGATTCCGACGAGCATTACCACTGCCATCAGTGAGAATATGCTCAAGGTCTGTCCTGTAAGGAAAAGCCCGAGTATTATTCCGCCGAAAGCCATCGGAAAGGTCAGAAGAATGGTAATCGGATGAATAAAAGACTCAAGAAGAGCCGCAAGAAGCATGTATGTAAAAATCAGAGCAAGAAAGAGTGAAGTCAAAAGACTTTCGAAGGATTCGCTCATTCTTTCTGCAGCACCGGAAAAATATATTTCATAGCCTGCCGGGAGATCAATTAAATCGGTTTGTGCGCGTATCTCGCGAAGTACCTCGCCAAGACTTCTTCCAGCTACGTTTGCGCTGATTGTAATAAGTCTGGTGCGTGATTTGCGGTTGATCTGAACTGGTCCGCCGGTTTCTTCGATTTTCGCCAGCTGAATCAGCGGAACAGCAGCACCTGTCGGAGTAAGTATTACAAGTGATGATATGTTTCTGACGTCTTTTCGATGATTTTCAGACAGTTTCAGTCTGATGTCATATTCATCATCGCCCTCGCGGAATTTCGCAGCGATATTTCCTTCATAGTATGTACGGAGCGTGCCGGCGAGAAATGCTTCTGTCATGCCGTATTTTGCAAGATGTTCACGGATCGGAATAATTTTGACTTCCGGTTTCCCTGATTGCCAGGTACTTTGAACGTCAAGAGTTCCGGGAACTTCTTTTACAATTTTAAGAACTTTCTTTTCTATTTCCTGAAGTTTTTCAAGACTGTCGCCGGTAAGGTGAATAATCAGCGGAGATTCGACTGTACCCATAATACCTGTTTTGCGCATGTTTACTTCTACTTCAGGAATTCTGGAAACCTGTTCGGTAATTTTTGAAATAAAAGCATCGGTTTTTAACGTTGTTTCAGGTTTAAGTTTGACGCTGACTTCGCCAATATTTGTTCCTTCGGAAGTTCCGCCAATGACAGACTCTGTTTTTCCCAGCTTTGCGAACATGAATTTGACATCGTTTTCTTTTTCAATAATTTTCTCAATCTCTTTAATTGCTGCATCAGTGTTGTCGAGAGATGAGCCGGGTGGCATTTTTATACTTATGTCAAATTCTTTCTGATCGGGTTCTGTAACAAATTCGAAACCAACATTTGAGGCTAAAAGAAAGGGTGAAAACATTATTATAGCCGAAATAATAATTGTAATGATTTTATTGTTAAGTACATATTTTAATGAAATTGCGTAGTCGTCGCATAAGGTGTTGTACATTTTATCCCACTGGCGTGCAAACCAGTTTTTGTCATCTGAGTGAGCATCTGATTCTTTCATGAAAAGTGCTGCACACATCGGAGTAAGCGTGAAAGCAGCCAGCAGAGAGACGAAAGTTGCAACCGTAACTGTCAGACCGAATTCGTAAAAGAATCTTCCGATCATACCTGTCATGAATGCAATCGGAGTAAAAACAACCACGTTGGTAAGCGTACAACCGGATACCGCAACTAGAATTTCGTTAGTTCCAATTATTGAAGCTTCTTCAGGGCTCTTCTTCTGCTGTAGTTTTACGAAAATATTTTCCAGTACAACAATTGCGTTGTTAACAAGAACGCCAACGCTTATTGCAAGAGCCATCTGAGTCATCATGTTCAATGAAAATCTGAAAAAGTAGAGAAAAGTATAGCTTGAAATAATTGAAATAGGAATTGAGATGACAGACACCAGAGTTGCCTTTATCGAGTGAAGAAACATAAAGAGAATGATTGCGGTAATAATGATTCCGGTAATGATATTTCCGTTCAAATCATTAACTGAATTAGTTATAAAAGTGGCTCTGTTTCTTATTGCTGTGATAGAAATATCTGTCGGAAGCTTCTTTTCAAGAAGTTCAATGCATTTCAGCACACCATCTGAGGTTCTGACAGAGTTAGCATCAGATCTCTTTTTCACAATAATTGCAACAGTGGGTTTACTATTGAGACGTGCTCCCTGTCTGAATTCTTCAAAATCATCAATTACAGAAGCGATTTCTTTCAGGCGAATTGTTTTTGTGTTTGAAACTGGTACTGGTAAGTTTCGTATTTCCTCAACGGATGTGAATTCGCCATCCATTCTGATGCTGTACTCTTTTCGAGTTTGAGTAATATGTCCGCTTGGAATATTAAGGCTTTTCTGTCCTATAATTGCTGCCAGTGTTAAAGGAGATAATCTGAAAGCTTTCAGAATGTCCTGATTCACCATTATCCGAATCTCTCTTTCACGAGATCCGATAAATGCTACATCGGCGACACCATCGACTTTGAGAATTTCATCTTTGATTAAATCCTTGATAATCTGATAAATGCTCTCGACAGGTCGATTGCCAGATACAGCAAGGCTCAGGATCGGAAGAGCATTGATATCAAGTTTTAAAATTATCGGATCTTTCACGTCATCGGGAAGTTCAGATCTTGCGGCACTGACTTTATCGCGAACGTCTGATGCGGCCTCGTTTACATCAACGTTGTCCTCAAATTTAATCAGAACATTCGAAATTCCTTCATAAGAATCTGATTTCAACTCGTCTATGCCGTTGATAGAGCTGACAGCGTCTTCAATTGGCTTGGAAACGAGAGTTTCAATGTTATTGGGAGATGCTCCGGGATATATTGTTGTAACCGTAATCATGGGGAAATCAATTTTTGGAAGCATGTCAACTGGAATTTTTCCATAAGAAAACAGCCCCATGACAACGAAGAATGCAAGAACCATCGTCATCATTACCGGGCGTTTGACTGCAAGTTCAACAATGTTCATTATTAATTCCTTTCGATGCAGTCGACCAGCGTGCCCGAGATAAGGTTGTTCTGTCCTTTGAGTACCACTTTGTCCTTTTCAGTAATACCGGAAAGGATTTCAATTTCATCATTACCGGACAACCCGAGAGAAACTTCTCTGAAAAGAGCTTTTTTGTCTTCAACTACGAAAATTCCCTTTTTATCGCCCCGTGAAAGCAGACAGTCTTTTGGAAGAACTGATGCTGAAGACTTTTCTGCATAAACGATTGAAACGGTTTTGAACATTCCGGGCATAAGTTTTGAGTCTGGGTTCTGAAAAAGAATTTTAACTGGAAATGTTCTGGTAAAAGAGTCTGAAACAGGTTTAATTTCTGTTATTACGCCATAAACGGCTTCGGGATATTCATGATTTTCATCAACCAGTCGTGCTTTTTGTCCGAGTTTGATATGATTTATAAAATTGAATGGAACATCTGCTTCAATGTAAACCTGAGATGTTTCAATAACAGAGAATACAGGCTTGTCTTTGTCTGCCAGCTCACCGAGTTCTTTGAAAATTCCGGATATTACTCCATCTACAGGTGATTTGAGTTTAGTGTGTTCGAATCGTATTTTCATCAGTTCAAGATTGGCTGAAGCCTGCTGTAATTGAGCTTTTCCAACGCGAATGTCTTCCTGCCTTGTGCCTTCGCGCACTGTGCTCAGACGTTGTTTTGCGGCTTCAAATGCTGATTTTGCGCCCTGATATGATGCAGCCGCTCTGTCTGCCTTCTGTTCCGGAATAGCGTCTTTTTTTCGCAGAGAATCCATTCGATCAAGTTCTTTCCTGGCATTTTCGTATTCGGCTTCAGCAGCGTTTAAAGCGGCTTCAATTTCTTTTCGTTCCTGCGGACGTGCTCCGGCAAGCATTTTATCAAGATTCGCTTTTGCCTGTTCAAGAGAGCTCTCTGCGAGTTTCATCTGTGCAATGATTTCGCTGTCGAAAAGTTGTACAAGTATTTCGTCTTTTTTGCAGATTCTTCCCAGCTTCAGTTCAGTCGAAATGATTTCCTCGCAAAGCCTTGCTGATACGTTAATTTCACGATATGCTCTGACTGTTCCGAGTAATTCAAGTTCTGTTTTCATATCTTTATTTACCGGGCGGACTACTTGAACCGGAATGCCTGATCTGGCCTGAAAATTATTCACATTTTGAACTTTTGGAGTATTTTTTATTGCTGATAGTCTCGAAGTAATCATAAATACAATTCCAGAAACAATTATTACAACCAACATAATATATTTTTTCATTTTTCCGCTCCCGGCCATGAGATATTTACATCCAGGATTTCAGAAAGAAATCCTTTGATATTTCCAGTGTTTTTGAAGTAGTCAGTCAGATGCTGAAGATAGTCAAATACCGCTTCATTGTACTTAACCTTTGCATTATTCAGAAGAAGCTGCGCTGAAAGCACGTCAGTGTTTATTACTGTTCCTTCTTTGAAGTTAATGACGTTCTGATCAAGGTTTTCCTGAGCAACCTGAAGAGCTTCTTTTGCAAGTCCAATTTTCTTTTCTATGTCTTTTGCTTTCAGATAACTTGTACGTGCCATCAAATTGAGTTGTCTGACAACATTTTCACGGTCACATTTTGTTTTTTCGAGTTCCTCTTCTGCCTGATTTTTTCTGGCTTTTACCGTTCCACCGTCAAAAACTGGTATCTCAAGAACCAGCATGGCATTCCAGTTTTTGAATGAATCGTTGAATTCGTTTCCGGTTGAATAAATTGCCTGAAAGCCAAGTGCAGGCAGTTTGCCTTTTTTCTCAAGTGCAAGCTTTTTTTTGAGCATTGAAACAATGCAGTCAAGGCGCTCGATTTCAGGTGATAGTGTGTTTGTATTTGATGCCAGATTTTGCCATTTATCAAATGCAACGTCAGAATCAATAATCTGTGATACTCCGGTTACTTCAACGGGTGATATTCCAAGCAGATTCGAAAGATTTTCGCGGGCAATTTCGAGTGCGCTTTCTTCTTCAACCAGCTTTTGTTGTGCTTCAAGAAGCTTTACTCTTGTCGATGAAACATCGGTTTTAAGAATTACACCTGCATCATAAAGCGATTGAGTTGTCACAAGATGTGCTTTTATAAGCTGACAGCTTTCACTGGCTATTCTCAGCCGATTCTGGGTGTTGAGATTATCAATATATGATCTGATGACTCTGGCAAGAATATCTTCAGTTTTGGCACGCAGTGCTTTTTCTTCTGACTGCCTCTGTACTTTGACCATATCCAGACCAAGGTTCAGACGTCCGAAAGAATACACCGGCTGCTGAAGAACGCCTCTTGAAATATTTGTGTCGTGCTTGCCAATAGTTGCTTCACCAAAAGAAAGAAGGTTCTTTGAGTGCGTTTGAACATTCTGTAGATTAAATTGAGGTTTCAGACGCGCTTTGGCTTCCCTTATCTGATAAATAGTTGATTGAAGAACGTGTTTCTGACCTTTTAATTCAATATTATTACTCAAAGCGGTTTTCAGACACTTCTCAAGAGAAAGGATACTTTCAACACATGCAGAAGGGCAAGCATGAGCAGAAGCACGATGGGAGGCCGGATTATGAGTCGGAGAGGTAAACGGAGAGGGAGTTGCAGATGCAGGTACAAGAATATTGGCCTTGATGACTTCAGATGTATGAACGCCTTCAAGAGGCTGTGGCTCAATTCCGTAAGCGGATGAACAGAATGTAACAAGAAGCACACAGCAAATGCATCTATTCAACTCTGCGACTTGCCTCGAGTTATTGAGAAAACACCTGGAAAACATGAAATAATATTGAGAATACATACAAAACTTAAAAATTCTGAGGATTACCTGTTTCATACTTTCACTGCCTCATCTATCATTTTCAGCATTTCTTCTGTGACTGATTTTTTCTCAATTTCACTCAGAAAATTTTCCTGAACAAATTCACCGAGCCACATTCCATCTACAGCAAGCATTATCATCAGTGCTTTTGCAGCCGGAACTCCGGAATTTAAGAGTGATTCCTTCATCATGGTCCTGTATTTACTACAGTTTTCAGTGTGCAATTCCGGATAAGTGAAAATCGCTGAAATCAATGCACTCATAAAATTCTTTGGTTTGATCTCACGAAATCTTGAAAGAATAAATGCTTTAAGCTCTCTTCCTGGCTTATCAGGAAGAGAATTTTTAGCTTTCCCAAGTTCTTCAACAGATTGTTTCATCAGTCTTTCCATTGTTTCATTAACAAGACTCTGCTTCGACGGAAAATGATACAACAGCCCGCCTTTGCTTATTCCTGCCTTTGCTGCAACCGCATCAAGTGTAAGATTTGAGAATCCTTCTTCAGCAATGACTTCTTCAACTGAATCAAGAATCAGATCCCGTTTATTATTTTTCTGGGACATTGTTTGCGCTCCATTTATGTAATACTGTACCGACCGGTCGGTATAGTATCATAAATGATTAGAAAAATTCAAGACAGAAAAAGATAATTATTTCGACAATCACGATGAATTTGTTCTTTGACAAACATCCGCTTAAATCCAAGAAGTATGACAATTTGCGTATGAGGAAAACTCAGTTTCAGAAAGGGAGGATTCATGAGAACAAATTTACCGTGTTTCGACAACCTTTTTTCGTTGACAAATTTTCGTTGATATTTTATCATGGCAGCGTCTTTGCAATGTCGAGAAAAGGCTTTCAATGCTGGAAAATTGTAATGGAGGAAATCAACATGAAGAATGAAAAGAAAAAAAAATCCTGGGTGGAACCCAGGATGGTTGAGCTGGCAGTCTCAAAAACAGCAGCCGTCTGCCAGAATGGAACAGTTGTAGCCGCTGCTTGCAGTTCCGGTTCTGGTGGAAATGCCACTTGTGCATCAGGTACAAGTGCCTGATGTGTTGAAATTCTGCTATTATTTTTGTCGGGAAATGTTGTAAATTTTTAAGGAGCAAGATTTTTGGATTTTTCTTCTCTGTTGGAAGCAGTAAAGCATCATGCCAGGGCTGTTCCTGACAGGTTGGCGCTTGTTTTTGTCTTCCCTGATAATAAAAAAATATCACTGACTTATTCGAATTTACAATCTGAGATATTGAGCTTTTCTCTGTTTTACAGGCAATTGGGTCTAGTAGCAGGTGATGTGCTTGTTATTTCTCTTGATCATGGTTCATTTTCGGTTTCTTCGTTTCTGGGCGCTCTTTACGCAGGAATAGTTCCGGTTGTTTTTCCCTATGTTTCAACATACATTTCTTCTGGCGTATATTTAAAACGCCTTCCTTCTGTTGCCAAATCAATTGCCATCAAAGCCGTTCTTACTGAGCAGAAGCATATTAATCGCGTTGAGCAGATTTTGTCTGGTTTGCCGTGTAAGGTTATAACTCCTCCTTCACCACTGCCATGTGCGGTGGGCTTTTCAGGGTATTCGGTGTGTCTGGAAAACGCGGCTTATATACAGTTTTCCAGTGGGACGACCTTTTCGCCGAAAGCAGTTGAAATTTCTCACAAAGCACTGATTTCAAATATTGTATCTACCGCCGGGGCAATCGGGTTTTCAAATGAAATTGTAAATGTCGGATGGCTGCCGTTGTATCACGATCTTGGTTTGTTTTCCCAGCTTCTGTTTCCTCTTGCTATGGGCGGATGTTCTGTAGTGATGGAACCTCGTCACTGGCTGAGACGACCTGCCATGTATTTCAGGCTGATAAATGAATACTCAGGGAATATTTCATGGATGCCTAATTTCGGATTCCGGCATTCAGTAAGAATGATTCCACAATCAGAATTATCAGAATTCGATTTGAGCAGCTTGAAATTTTTGGGAAATGCGAGTGAAATGGTTGATAATGAAACTATTTTGCAGTTCAGAGAACATTTTTCCGCCGCTAATCTTGCTCTAAATGCAATACGTATTGGCTATGGGATGGCCGAAAACACAACCGTCATATCAGTTACGCAAAAAGAATCCGTAATTTCTACCGGCACAGGAAAATATGAAAATTCTTCAGAGCAGCGAACACCCGTTGTGGTTAGTTGCGGAAAACCGATTTCAGACACAAAGGTTGAGATAAGAGACGACACCGGATCTTCGCTTTCCGAAGGGACGGTAGGGGAGATATTTGTTTCTTCTGGCTCAATATTCAGTGGTTATAGAAACCAGGCTGAATTAACGTCAAAAGTTTTGAGAAAAGGTTGGTTTAAAACTGGCGACCTGGGCTTCCTTAAATCTGGAGAACTCTTTCTCTGTGGAAGAAGGGATGATCTCATCATTTTCGGAGGTGAGAAAATACATCCAGAGGCTATAGAGGAAGCATGTCTTAATTCCAGCGGAAGTCTTCTAAAAAGAGTTGTCGCCTTCGGAATACGTAATCAGTCGTCAGGTACAGAATCATGTATTGTGCTTCTCGAAAAATCAACCTCCAGTTCAATAAAGGATGAAAATGGTTTTATTCAGAATTTGAGAGCTGAAATTCAAAAATGCTGTGCTATTGATCCGTCTGATGTCCGTTTTGTCGAAAAAGGGTATATTACCTTGACTACCAGCGGAAAGTTAATGCGATCGGAAATTAGGAACCGTTATCTCAGCACCATTTTTGAAGCAGAAAGAAATGATGATTTTTCCAGAACTGATCTGAACAATAAAACGCTTGAAGAGATTGAAATTTTTCTCAAAAAGTTTCTGTTACCAGCTTTCCAGAAAGCTGACATATCCAAAGATGACAATATTTTTCTTTCAGGGGTTGATTCCCTTGCCCTTCTCGACAGAATATGCAATCTGGAAAAGAAAACAGGACATAAGCTTGATTTGGCTGCGTGGATGATTTTGCCAACTATTTCATCTCTTGCCAGAATTATCTGTGATGAAAGAATTATCAGAGAAGATAAAATTAATCAGACGAAGAATTCAGCTCCACCGAGAAGAAAATCTTTTTTTCAACGTGTCTTGAACCTGCCCAAATGGCTATCCTCATTTCTCTTTTTGAGATTCGACGACTATGGGCCTTGTGTTGGAGAGACATTTCTTAGCTATGATCTTGGTACAAGGCTTCAAAAGTTATTATTTTTGATTCCGGGATTCAGTAATTTATTGTATAGAAATGAACTTGCACTTTTGGAAAAATGGATTGAACTTTCTGGATACAGTTGTGATCTGAAAAGACTTTCAATGACTTCTCTCATGACCAATACCTGGCGAAAATGGCGTGAAATTGCACTTCGCGATGAAAATACCGTTCAGAGAATACTTACAGTCAAAAATGAGGATTACCTGCAATCTGCCTTTCGAAGCGAAAGACCGGTTGTTCTGGCTGCTCCACATATTAATCCCTGGTATATTGTTAAAAGATTGCCTCAGTTAAAGGGGAAAAGATTTACTTTAGTCTTCAAAGGGTACGGGCCTACTTTCATGGAAAACGTTACGAGTCGTTTTCTTCTCTTGAGAGAGGCGGAAGACACTCTAAGAAATAAAGGAGTGGTACTTATAATAGCAGATGCCTTTGAAGGAAATCAGCAGGGAATTCCAGTTCCGTTTCCGGGCGGCTCAAGAATTTTCTTGCCTGGTCCAGCAGATTTTGCTGTCCGTACTAATGCTTTGTTGATTCCGGTTTTTTCCACCATGGATTACAGTGGAAATTTTACTGTTGAATTTTGTCCCCCCCTAAATAGTGGGGAGTCCTACATTACATTCTCTGAGACTGAAAAAGATGATAAAATTAAGGAATTGACAAAAAAAATGGGTTTGGTTTTTGCTAGTCGCTGGATGCCTGAACTTGGTATGAGAACATGGTTTTATGTGCAAAAAAATCTTCAGTATCTCAAACCACTTCCTTCTGAATAGCGATGATTTTATTTCCTTTCAGAATGAGAAAGATGTGAATAATATACTAAACAGTTTCGAACAAATTAGATACATGGTTTTTGGTCTGGCAACTAATTCTGAATTCCCCTTCACCGGATTTCCCCAAAGCGTTTCTCCGGCAGAGGTGTCCATTAGAAAGATTCTCCCGAGCCAGCTTCCAGAAGTCTTCAAATCGCTGGAAAGTGGTTATGAAATGACACTTGATTCTGAGTATGCCTTCGTTGCAGACCGTTCAGAAGATAAGTTTACTTATGTCAGAAATGGAAATGAAATCTTTCTTTCTGGTTTTTCCATGAAAGAAGCTGATGAACTCAAAATTCATGATTTCCTATTACTTGAAAGGGCTTTTCTTGCTCTCTGGAACCAGAGAAGTGCTGTTATTCTCCATGCGAGCGCGGTTGTTGTGAATTGCAAAGCAGTTCTCTTTTCAGGTATGTGCGGCACAGGGAAATCGACTATTTCTGCGGCTCTCTTTAAGCGTGGATATGATAAATTATTTGATGACAGAAGTGTAGTATCTTTTGATGAATCAGGATTGCCCAGGGTTCCGCCAGGCATAGGCAAGCAGTTGCTTACAATCGAAGCAGCATCAGTGCTCAATCTGGAACTATCTGGATGCCCTAAAAAAGATGGTAAAGTCTTTTTTCATAAAATTCCCAAAAACACTCATTCATTACCTCTAGGTTGCATTTTCTTTCTCTCAAGAGAGAATGCCTCTGCACCATCTATCGAAGAGATACCCGCTATGGAGGCGATTCGACTTGTCTATGAAAATTTCCGCAGTTCTTCTCCAATGGTTCGTGATATGTCTAAACCTTCTTCCCCGACGAGAGTCGTTGAAATGATAAGAAATATTCCATGCTTTGCTGCAAAGCTTCCAAAAGATGAATTCTCGCCGGAAACTGTTGCTGACAAAGTAGAGGACCTCATCGCAAAATACTGTTAATTATCAAATCAGAGAGAGAAAGCAATGAAATCCGAAAACCAATTATATAAACTTGAAAAGATTTATTTTTATCTCACAGAAGGATGCAATTCAAAATGCAGACACTGCTGGCTTGCGCCAGAATATCTTGCATCTGGAAAGAATGGTAACCAGATTGACATTCAAACAGTGAAAAAAATCGTCAGAGAAGCCATTCCGCTCGGACTCAAACAAGTTAAACTCACTGGCGGCGAACCTCTTATCCATGGGCAGTTTCCCGAAATAATTGAGTTTCTTGCCTCTGAAAAGATACGAATAATAATTGAAACAAATGGATTTCTGCTTAATGAAGAAATAACAGGCATATTGAAAGGTGTTGAAAACATATTCATTTCGGTCAGCCTTGATAGTTATGAATCTGAAATCCATGATTGGGTAAGAGGTGTCCCGGGGAGCTTCGATCTTGTAATGGCAGGTATTCGCAGGCTGATTAAGGCAGGCATTAAACCACAGCTTATCATGAGTGTTTTGAGAAAAAACTGCACACAACTTGAACAATTTGTAAAGCTTGCTGAAAACATCGGTGCACATTCGGTAAAATTCAATGTAATTATGCCCACCGAGCGCGGCCTTCAACTGACCAGGTCTGGAGAAACGCTGTCTATTCATGAGCTAATTGAAACTGGAAGGTATGCTGAAGAGAAAATAATTCCTCAAGCCGGAATCAATGTTTTCTTCCATCATCCAATTGCCTTTCGCCCTCTCAAACGCTTGGCTGAAAGGAATAATGTCATGGGAAAATGCGGGATAAAGAATATTATTGGAGTGCTTTCTGATGGTTCTTATGCGTTATGTGGGATAGGAAGCCTGATTCCTGAATTGATTTTTGGAAAAGCCACCGAAACCGAACTTGAAAATATATGGAATGATTCACCCATGTTGAATATGATTCGCAGTGAAGTTCCTTCAAAACTTGAAGGTGTATGTGGAAAATGTATACATAATCAATTGTGCCTGGGAAGCTGTATTGCGCAAAATTATTATTCCACCCGAAGAATCACTGCACCATACTGGTATTGCGAAGATGCATTCAAGGCAGGGTTGTTTCCATTAACTAGGCTGAAACCAGATTATTCAAATAAGTAAAGGGATTTGATTTATGAAAGATATTAAATATAAACTCGGACAGAATATTGTGCTGCGTGTAGAAGATGATGATTATGCGATTCTATTTAACGTTGATACTGGAGGAACTTTTGTTCTTACCCCAAGTGCTGTTTCAATATGCAGAAGTTTGGAAAACTTCTGCAATATAGATGAAATAATGGTCTTTTTGAGGGAAGAATTTGATAGCATCAATGAAACGGCAGAAATGGATGTTAAGAATTTCATAAAAGATCTTGTTGACAAAGGATTTGCAGAGACTCTTTCATGAATACACCAAGAGAAATTGATTTGGCAATAACCTCCCGGTGCAATCTTCGCTGTCTTTACTGCAGTCACTTTACAAGCAATAGTGAGGTATCAGAGGAACTTTCTACAAAACAACTGCTGAATTTTTTTTCGGAATGCCAGGCCGCAAGGATAATGCGAATAACTCTCTCGGGTGGAGAACCGCTTATAAGGGAAGACTTGCCTGAAATAATAAATGGAATTACCGCAAACAAAATGCGGTTTCGCATTCTCAGCAACGGAACTTTGATTACTGAAAAACTGGCAGAGCATATTGCCTCCTCGGGAAGATGTGAATTTATCCAGATTTCAATTGATTCTTCCATTCCCTCAATCCATGATTCATGCCGTGGAAAAGGAATGTTTGAAAAAGCTGTTACCGGATTGAAAATACTCATGAAATATTGCATTCCATCTACAGTGAGAGTAACCATAAATAAAGTGAATCTTTGCTCCATTCGTGATACTGCGAAATTTCTTCTCGAAGATGTTGGTTTGAAGGGATTTTCTGTTAATTCGGCAGGATACATGGGGTTATCTCGTCAGAACAGTGGTGATATCATGCTTGATAATTCTGAACGACAAACTGCAATGGAAACTCTTATTGAGTTGAAACATCTATATGGAAGCCGAATTTCAGCGGCAGCGGGTCCTCTTTGGGAAGCAGAAAACTGGATGAAAATGATCAAAGCGGCAGACAATTCCGAGCCGCAATGGTCCGAAGGCGGTGCTCTTACTGCGTGCGGCTGTGTGTTCAGCAGGCTCTTTGTGCGTGCTGATGGCTATTATTGTATCTGTCAACAGATTCCTCATTCCATGTTGGGAAAGGTTGGAGCCAGCAGCTTGAAAGATGCCTGGAATCATTCTGAAATGCAAAGAATGAGGAAGCGGAAAGAAATCAGTCTGAGAACCTTCAATGAATGCTCGGAATGCAGATTTGTGCACTATTGCACTGGAAACTGTCCGGCGATTGCATACAATACTTGCGGGGATATTTACGTTCCAAACCCGGATTCCTGTCTGAAGCGCTTTCTGGAAGCTGAGGGAAAAGTTCCGAATTGTTGATTAAACCGCAAGTTCCTGGCACAGTATGGTAATCGGTTTGTTTTCGAAGGCTTGTTTCCCATTTCAGGAGTTCTTCCCAGAGACGTGCTATTGTTTTGCTGCGGTGGTCAAAGACAAGCAGAAAAGCTTCTGCATTTTCGTCAATAGTATTACGGTAAGATGAAATTTGTTCAAGTCCATCTCAATGTCCATGGTACCTCTGCCTGCTGCTTATTCTCTTTCGACACGGCCACCGCCATTGATTATGTTTTTCAAAATGGCTTACTTGATTTTGGCAGACGCACGAAAAATTTCATATTAATGATTACTTTGAATTGATAGTTGTTGTGCCAAAGAAATTCTGGAATTATTATGAACCCTTTTGCAGGATTTGCTGTACTTAGACTGGAAAAAATCATTTTTTGCACAGTGAGATCAGTAAAAAAAAGTAATATATTTATCAGGATTGTGTTACAATAGAAGGTTAAAAGTTTTGCTGCGGGTAGAAAATAGAAACTGTCAATTGCTCATTATCAACATCACTAATTAATAAGAACAATAGGAAGAGGATGAATGAAAAGGTCAAATCATGTGAAGATGTTTCTGGGTTTTGCAATAGGTGGATTTCTGGGAATAATGGCAAATCTCTTTTTTGGCGGGAATCCGAATCTTGAATTTATAATTAAAAATGTTGCAGAGCCTGTTGGTCAGATTTTTCTCAGAACCATGATCATGGTTGTAATTCCGATGGTTTTTGCATCGCTTGCGCTTGGTGTCGCAGGTTTTGGAGATTTGAAAAAGCTTGGACGGATTGGCGCCAAAACATTCGCCATGTTCATGATCTCGACATTCATGGCTTCAATTATCGGGCTGTTGCTTGTCAATACGATAAAGCCGGGCGCGGGTCTTTCACCTGAATTGAAAGAAAGGCTCATGTCTACATACAAAGAAGACCTGAAGAAAAATTTGGACAAAGCGGACAAAGTAAAATTTGATATTTCTCTTTTTCTGAATATTATTCCGAAGAATCCGATAAAAGCTGCGGCTGATGGCGATATGCTGGCGGTAATATTTTTCTCTCTCATGCTGGGAATTGCTTTAACGCGAATTCACAGAGATAAAGCGCAGCCTTTTATTGCATTTTTAAGTGCTTTGGCTGAATCTATGATTGCGATAATCAATATTGCATTGAAAATGGCGCCTGTTGGTGTCGGGGCATTGATTTTCAGCGTCACTGCAAGATTCGGAATTGACTTGATCATAAAGTTGATCTGGTATGTCATGACGGTCGTTTCCGGGCTGGCAATTCAATTGTTTGTTGTTTATTCAGTTTATCTTATTTTCTTTGTCGGCTATAATCCGCTTCATTTTTTCAAAACAATTGAAGGTATCCTTCTGACTGCTTTTTCTACCAGTTCTTCAAATGCAACGCTTCCGACAACTCTCAAAGTAACTGAAGAGGAGCTTGGTATTCCGAATGACATCTGCAGCTTCGTGTTGCCGCTTGGTTCAACAGTAAATATGAACGGTACAGCGCTTTTTGAAGGTGTAACCGTATTATTTCTGGCACAGGTGTTTGGTGTTGAACTGTCGCTGGGTTCTCAGATAATTGTTACTTTCATGGCAGTTCTTACAGCAGTTGGAACAGCGGGAGTTCCAGGTGGCTCTATTCCGCTGATGATAATGGTTCTTCAGATGGTTGGTGTCCCTGGTGAGGGAATTGCTCTGATACTTGGTGTCGATCGCTTTCTGGATATGTGTCGCACAACTGTCAATGTTGCAGGTGATGTCGTGACAGCAGTTGCTGTAGCGCGTTCTGAGGGTGTTACTTTTCCGCTGAGAAACAGGTTTCCACCAGTTTCGTTACCGGAATAGATAAAAAAAATAATTTACTTGATATAAAAAGGAATATTCTATAATATTATATTATGGAAATAGAACAAACATTAATTGACAACATAAGGGTTTTCAAGCTTGAGGGCAACATTGATTATCAGGGAGCTCTTGAGTTGTTTAACCTTGTTACGCCTTTCCTGACAACGAAAGACGCCAGTCTTCTTCTTGATTTTTCAGGGGTTTCACTCATTAACAGCATGGGATACGTTATGATTCTCAGGCTTCTGAAAACTTCGAGAAAGTGTGGATCTCGTTTGAAATTCTGTAATTTGCAGGGGCTGGCGAAAGAAAGCCTTGAAATAATGAGATTCGACGAGTTCAAGCAGGCAACTTCAACACAGGATCAGGTTATCGAATCTATGAAGACTCTTGAGCCGCAGAAACCAACGACATGAAAATCTACATTGTCGCGGATATGGAAGGCATTGCGGGAGTTGTTTCGGCAGAACAGATTTCCAACACGTCTGACTGGGAAACAGAACCTTCAAGAAAGCAGCTTACAGATGAAGTTTGTGCTGTCTGTGCCGGTGCCCTTGAATCTGGCGTTACAGAAATATATATTAATGATTTTCATGGAAATGGCAGAAATATTATTGCAGATAAGCTTCCACACCAGGCGATGCTGATAAGAGGAGATTTCCGCCCCACATCTGGTTTTGATCTACTTGATGAGTCTTTTGCCGGTTTGGTATTTCTCGGGGCGCATGCCCGAACTGGTTCCTGGGCAAGCGTTATTCCACATACATATTCTGAAAAAGTTTATTTTGAAATATTCGGACAGCCGATTGGCGAGTTTGATCTGCTTTCGCTGCTTGCTGGTGAACATAAGATTCCGACAGTTCTCATTGCTGGAGATGCGAAAACAGTTGAACAGGCAAAAACGAACTTGCCATCGACGCAGATGGTTGTCACGAAATACGCTCTTTCGCATAATTCCGCGGTTTGTGTTCATCCAAAAAAAGTATGTCTGGATTTGAAGTCAAAAATTAAGTTGGCAATAAAGAATATTCCTGCAAACGAACCGCCCGCAATTGTGCCGCCCATTCAGCTTACGATCAAGCTGACAAGCATAAAGATGGTTGAAAAGGTTATCTGGATTCCCGGATTGAAACGTGTGAATGAGACTGTATTTGAGTTTTTTGGCGATAATATGCGTCAGATTGCACAGCTTATATATGGAATTACTATTCTGACCTGATTTCGTCGAAACGTTTCTTCAGCTCCTGAATATCCTGCCACATTTGCCAGTTAGGGCTTCCCACTTCGCGTGATCCGTATCTTAACAGATAAGACGGATGGTACATTGGCATGCATGGAATTCCAAAAATTGAATCAAACCATTTTCCTCTGATCTGCGTTATGCCAGGAGTTTTTGGCCCAATACAGAATTTAACTGCGGTATTTCCAAGCAGAGCTATTATTCTTGGCTGCAGAAGAGCAATCTGACGTTTTAAAAAAGGAGTACATGCCGTCATTTCTTCCTGTGTTGGGGCTCTGTTATCTGGCGGACGATCTTTTAAAATGTTGCAGATAAAGACTTCTTCACGCTTTATGCCCGCACTTTGCATTATTTTATCGAGATGTCGGCCAGCACGTCCGACAAAAGGTCTGCCTGAAAGATCTTCATCTTCCCCCGGAGCTTCTCCGATGAACACCAGCATCGTTTTCTCCGGGCCCTCTCCCATGACAACATTGTTTCGTGTTTTGTACAATTCGCAATTTTTGCATTGAATGGCATCTGATTTAATTTTTTCGAAGGAATCACAAGTATCAGATGGCGATGGTTCACACGCAGCAAAAATCGAAGGTGAATCACTCGCCGGAGTAGATACGGTTGATGACTTTATCGAAGCTGCCACGGTGTCAGGATTTTCAACAACTTCGTATTCATGAAAAGGAACTTGCCCGGGTGGTGTAAGAATCTCAAAAAGGTTTGGCGACCTTTCATGTTTTACACCCGGGCTTTTCTTTTCTGTTGTTTTTTTTCTTGCCATTGAATGTTAAATCAGGACAGTTTGTGAGCTTTAAAGATATCCTGGAGTGACTGTGCTGCAGCCTGTCTGACTTCACGGCTCTGGTCGCGCTCAGCTTTCTTCAGGGCAACTATTGATCTGATATCCTTGAGGCTTCCAAGTGCTTCGGCGGCAGTTCTTCTAACCGATGACGAACGGTCGGCAAGAATTGTAATCAATGGATCTACGACTCTTCCGTCTCCGATTTTTCCCAGAATTCTTACAACATTTTCTCGCAGGAAGTTGTTTCTATCATTCAGCAGCTTGAGAAGTCTGGTAACCAGCTCTTCGTCGCCGATTCGAATGAGAAGATCGCACGCATGTCTTCTTATGCGTTCTTCTTCTGCCTTCAGTGCTTCAATTAGTACCGGGAAAGATCTGACTTTGAATGATACGATTGACTCACTGCATGCAAGCGGAACAAGAGACGACGGGTCGTCGAGACGATAAAGCATTGGAAGAATAGCTCTGGTATCGGCAATCTGACCAAGTGCAACTGCTGCTTTTTCGCGAACTCTCTCTGAAGCATCTTCAAGCGATTTGATAAGATTCGGAAGTGCCAGGCGGTCTTTTCTGGTTCCGAGAACTTCGACAGCCGCAGCTCTGACCTCTTCTGTTGTGTCTCCAAGTGAATTGGTAAGAATCTCGGAAACTCTCTGATCCTGCATGGCGGCGAGAGCGCGTATTGCAATGCATCTGACCACTTCAGAACCATCGTGAGTTGCCTTTTCAAGGAATTCAACAGCTGCTGTATCGCTGAGTTCACCCAGAACATGGGCGGCTTTTGCTCTGACAGATTCCATTGAGTCTTTAAGGGCTTCGATTGCAGGCTGAACTGCTGCAGTTGTTCCAATGTTTCCAATGGCTTCAATTGCTGCTGTTCTAACTTTACCTGATGCGTCTTTTACAAGTCCGGAAAGCGTCTTTATTGCTCTCGGATCGTTTGTCTCGCCAAGTACAACGGCAATCGATGTGCGCACTGTTTCATTCGGATGAGAAGCAGAGATAATGAGTTTTTCAACCAGTTTTCTGTTCTTCGAGGCAATCAGTTGTTTGGATATCAGTTCCAGCGGAACCTGATACTCAGGTTTTTTGAGGATTTCAATAAGTGCGTCAAGTGCTCCTTCGGTCTGTATGCCACCAAGTGCTTCAACACACCATTGCCGCTGAATAAGATCACCTTCTGAGAAATACTGCATAAGCACAGGTATTGCGTGATTGTTTCCGACCTGAGCAAACAGCCTTGAGACATTGAGTTTAATCAATTCCAGAATCTGAACGCTGCATTCCAGTATGCGTTTATCAGGAATGCCGGCAAGTTTTTTAATATCTTTGTCTGTAAGCGATTCTTTAGCAACTTTTATCAGCAGGGGGAATGCTCTTTCATCGCCCATATTGCTGAGTGCCTGCGCGATTGAGAATTGAGCCCATGCGTAACCCTGTTTCAGAATTACTGAAATGGGATTATCTTCTGTCAGGTGTTTGTCAATAGCCAGAAGTGCGTCTGCAACATGAGTTTTCAGCTTGTCTTCAGATGTTTCGAGTACTTTAAGCAGTGGGAAGATTGCTCTTACGCTGCCGATTTTTCCAAGAACCTTGACCAGCGATGCCAGTACTTCAGGTGGTTCAGAAAAAAGAGCTTTTGTTGCTGGTTCAACGGCCAGATCGGACATTTCACAAAGTGCCCATTCTGTTTTCTCTATTATCTGCGGATCCTGTTCGCGGAGTGAATTAATCAATGCCGGAATAGCTTTTACTCCACGGATATTTCCGAGAGCTTCGATAGCGGCAAGGCGGACATCTCTTTCAGAATCCACGAGTTTTGTGACCAGCGGATCAAGTGCAAGAGGATTGCCTATTTTTCCAAGGGCTTTGGCAGAGGCAATTTTCAATTCTGGTTCGTTTGCAGAAAGGAAAGAAATGAGGTTTCCGGCAGATGATTTGTCTGCAATTTCCCCAAGCGCCTCAATTGCTTTAAGACGCAGTGTAAGATCCTTCCGATCAAGCATTGCGAGAACAAATTTTGCAGATTTAGGTGATTTAATTTTTGCAAACGCTTCGATTGCAAGAAAGATTAACTTGCTGTTGAAGCCCTGGCTGAGCGACAGAATTGGATCAACAGCTCTTTCGCTGCTGATTTCACCGAGTGCCCAGATAATTTTTTCTTTAATCTGCGGATTTCCAAGTTGGAAGATGTCAACAAGTGCTTCAACTGCGTTTGGATTTTTGATCTGACCAAGAGCGTGAATTGTCGCAAGTCTTATGCGTTCATTGTCTTCGCCGAGAACGACGAGTAATTGATCGCAGGCTGCTGTTGAACCAATTTTCCCCAGCGCTTCAATAGCTTTCAGTCTTACTTCGAAGTCTGAATCCTTGAGCATGGGAAGCAAGAGACTGACTGCCTGTGCATCTTTTATGTTTCCAATTGCTTCGCAGGAAATGAGTCTTAAATCATGATTCCTGCTCTTGAGGAAAGTAGCAACGGGTTTAAGAGCAACAGGAGCGCCAATTTTTCCAAGTGCTTCAAGTGCAACATAACGCAAGTCATCATTGTCTTCTTCGAGGAGTTTGATGAGAGGCCCGGTCGCGCTTTCATCCCGAATATTTCCCAGGGATCTCGCAGTAATGAAAACCAGCGACGGCTCACCAGAAGCAAGGCATTGCAGCAGAGGCTGAACTGCTTTCGCACATGCGGTATCACCAAGGTATTCGGCAGCAATTTCTCTGATATCCTTAACTACATCACTGAGCAGTCCCATGAAAAGTTCATCAGCTTCCGGAAGGGCAAGATCTCTTGCTGTAAGAACAAGCGAATACTTTTCGTCTGCATCCTCAGCTGATTTAAGTTTAGCCGCGATTTCCTTCAGGCGTTCCTGAGGAGTCATTGGTGCCTGTTCTTGAACATTTTCAAGATTATCTTCAACCAGATCATTCATTTGTGGGGTGTCATCTTCTTCCTTCAAATTGGAAAATCCAGTCGAATACTCTTCTGTTCCGTGGTCTTTATCTTCTTGCTCAGAAGGTAATCCATGCGCGTACTGATCATCAGCTTCAGGCTCGGCGAAGTCAACAGTTTCAATTTGTTGAGCAACAGGTTTTTGTGGTGCTTTCTGAGATGGAATAATTTTTACCGGGGCCTTTCCTTCTATTCCAAGGAAGAGCCCGGCAAGATCCTCGTCCATCTCTTCGGGCTGAGATTCCGGAAGGCTTTCTTCAACGATTTCAATATTCTGTTCCGGGACAAACTGTTTTTGAGGCAGAGGCTGTGGCTGTGGTTTTGGAGCAGGTGCAACCGGCGCAGTTTTCTGAGCTGCTGGCTTAGCCGCTACTGCTTGTTTTTGCCTGGGTTCTGGTGCCACTTCTGCTTTTGCTGCCGGCACTACAACTGCTGGTGCTTGTTTTTGTACTACAGGCTGCGCTCGTATGGGAGCCAGTGTTGGTTTAGCGGCCTGTGGAAATGCCGGTGCCGAAGCTGTATCCAGATCACCGAAATTGAAATCTGGCTCTGAATTTGACATGTCAAATGTCTGAGTAACTTCCTGAGTGTTTCCGGAATCTGATTCAAGGGACAGATCCAGGCTGAATGACTGGTCTGCTGAATTATCTGTCAAATTGTCTGTAGAAAACATATCATCTGAGCCGGTCGGACTTTCAGGAGCGGCGATGTTGATATCGCCTGGCGCATCAAACGAAATATCATTTGATGTGTTGAGTGACATTTCGCTGGAAATATCATCAGAAGTTTTTTCTGACATCGATGAATTCAGCGAATCAAATGAATTGTCAAAAGTGAACGAGTCTGCTGCTTTCGTTGGCTCAGAAGGAACTGCAGAATCAAAGGATGCAAATGAATCAGCAGGTTCGTTTGAGTTGATTGACAAATCAGGGGAACTTTCAGAATCAAGAGACAATGCAAATGGATCATCTCCTGAAATTTTGAAGTCTCCCAGAGGATTTTCGTTTGCTTCAGGCATAGCAGGCTGCTCTGAAAGGTCGAATCCCGGTGTTGAATTCAGGTCAATATTGAGTGAACCTGGTTCAGAAATTGAGATATCTGTGTCAAGCTTGAAATCTCCGTCAGATATGCCAGTGTCGTTGATATCAAGCTGCAGAGCTAATCCATCAGGTTCTGCGGGCAAAGGTTGGGCAGTATCTGATGACTGAATGTCCAGTTCCTGGTTACCAGTTCCTTCCAGGGTTAAGTCGAAGTCAAGGGGCGCCCTCTCCATGGGAGCCTGAGACGAATCGCCCTGCAGGGGCAGTGCCATTCCACACATGTTGCAAAATTTATTTCCAATTTCGTTTTCAAAGCCACAGCCAGGGCATTGCATGTCAACCTCCGAAATATGCCTTGATATTCGTTCCATGATCAGTTATAAAAAGACCCGTATCTTCCATTCGGCAATTTTGAGAAGAAATATTAGATTTATTGTTACGTTCGTATCATTATTTAGACAGATACAATTTAATCTTAATTTGACCAGCAATCAAGTTTTTTCTCACAATGAAAAATATTGTGCCATGTAGAGGCACGGCATGCCGTGCCGTGCCTCTACGCATGCCGTGCCCCTACGCATGTTGCCCCTACGCATGTTGCCCCTACATTGAATAAAAATGAAAATGTGGCGTATTGTAAATAATATATGTTAGAATCAGCAAATTTTTTTAAGGGAGAATAATTTATGGAACAAGAGAAGACAGAAATAAATCTTCCATCAAACTTTATCAGGAATATCATCAACGAAGATTTGAAAAATAACAAAAATAATGGCAAGGTTCACACGCGCTTTCCTCCAGAACCAAACGGCTATCTTCATATTGGCCATGCCAAATCAATATGTCTGAATTTTGGAATTGCAGCTGAATATCCCGGTGGATTGTGCAATCTTCGTTTTGACGATACCAACCCTGTTAAGGAAGACGTCGAATTTGTTGATTCGATTCAGGAAGATATTAAATGGCTCGGTTTCACCTGGGAAGACAGGTGTTTTTACGCCTCTGACTATTTTGAAACTCTTTACGATTATGCAGTTCAGTTAATTAAAATGGACAAAGCATACATTTGCGGATTGAATGCTGACCAGATGCGCGAATATCGCGGCACGCTCACTCAGCCCGGAACAGACAGTCCATCAAGAAACAGACCAGTTGCAGAAAGCCTTGACCTTTTTCAGCGCATGAGAAATGGTGAATTCGAAGAAGGAAAATATGTTCTGCGCGCAAAGATTAATATGGCTTCCCCCAATCTCAACATGCGTGACCCGGTAATATACAGAATAAGAAAAGCCTCACATCACAGAACTGGCGACAAATGGTGTATCTATCCAATGTATGATTACACACACTGCATCTCTGATGCACTTGAGGGAATTACTCATTCGATTTGTACTCTTGAATTCGAAGATCACAGACCGCTTTACGACTGGGTTCTTGATGTCCTGAAGATGCCATGTCATCCGCAGCAGATAGAGTTTGCAAGACTTAACATTTCGTATACCGTCATGAGCAAAAGAAAGCTTCTTTCGCTGGTTCGCGATAACGTTGTCAATGGCTGGAGCGACCCCAGAATGCCGACTATCGCCGGATTGCGGAGAAGAGGCTTTACTCCGAAGTCGATACGTGATTTCTGCGAGAAAATCGGAGTGGCAAAATGCTACAGTGTTGTTGACTACGCTTTGCTGGAACATTGTGTCAGAGAAGATCTTAACAAAGTTTCCATGAGAGTTATGGGCGTAATTGATCCGATAAAAGTCGTAATTACGAATTATCCGGAAGATAAGACAGAAGAATTTGAAGCTATAAATAATCCTGAAGATCCAAACAGCGATAAAAGAACAGTTCCATTCAGCAGAGAAGTTTTCATTGACCGCGATGATTTCAGGGAAGATCCGCCAAAGGGTTTTTTCAGACTTTCACCCGGAAAAGAAATTCGATTGAAATTTGCGTACTACATTAAATGTGAAGAAGTCATAAAAGACCCTGCAACCGGTGAAATCAAGGAATTGAGATGTACCTATGACCCTGAAACCAGAGGCGGAACCTCTGCCGATGGAAGAAAGGTAAGAGGGACTTCTCACTGGGTTTCAGCGAAGCATGCACTTGACGCCGAAGTAAGAATTTACGACAACCTTTTTTCAAAAGCTAATCCGGAAGAAGACGGAATTGATTTCATGACCTGCCTGAATCCTGATTCGCTGAAGATTCTCAAAGGATGCAAAGTCGAACCGTCACTGAAGAAGGCAGAGAAGGCAAAACCATTTCAGTTCGAAAGAGTCGGATATTTCTGCCTTGATTCAGTAGATTCAACTCCGGAAAAACTAGTTTTCAACAGAACTCTTGCATTAAAAGATACCTGGGCAAAAGTCGCTTCAAAGAGCTGATTTATAAGAGATCGGGACGGATTGCAATGCATGAAGTTGGGTTGGCGGGAAGTATATTGAAAATTTCCCTTGAGGCTGTGGGTGATTCAGGCGCAGAAAAGATAACTTCTGTAAGAGTAAAAATTGGAAAATATTCCGGCGTTGAACCTGAGTCACTCAGATTTGCCTTTGATGCTCTTTCCAGAGATACTCTTGCCGAAAAGGCGGAATTAGTTGTTGATGTTCCTGCAACTGTACTGCAGTGCGGCTCTTGCAGCGCGGAATATCAGACTGAAGATTTTCCTTTTCTGTGTAATGTTTGCAATAGATATTGCTCGAAAATACTGCATGGAAGCGAATTCGAAATCATTTCACTGGAGGTGGAGTAGATGTGTGAAGAGTGCGGATGTTCAGAGAAAAAGGGTTATCAGATATTTAATATGAAAAAGGATAATTCTGGTGCAGCCCTGAAAGATAAGCCTTCAGTGATTCGAGCTTCAGATGATGGGAACCATGTGCATGATCACGAGCACGATCACGAGCATGATCACCACAATGAGCACACTCATTGTCACATACATGAAGATGCTAATGATAATCTTCATGAACACAGTCATTTACATTCACATGACCATTCACATGACCATTCGCATGATCATCAGTATGAACATCTTCATGCAGATTTTCCGGTTCGGGGAATTTCGGCAACACCAAGAAAAACAATTTCACTGAATCAGCGGGTTCTTGAAAAAAACGACCGTCTGGCAGAGCAGAACCGTGGTTTTTTCAAAGCAAAAAAGATCTTTTGTCTTAATATGCTCTCGTCTCCGGGTTCAGGAAAAACAGAAATAATTGATAAAACTCTCGCAGACATGAGTAAGGAAGGAGGTTTTGCTGTCATTGTCGGAGATCTGGCAACTCAAAATGACTGTGAAAGACTTGCAAAGCACAATGTTCCTCTGGTTCAGATAAATACAGGCTCAATGTGCCATCTGGATTCTGAAATGATTGCCAGATCACTTGACACGATGGATCTTGAAAAAACGAGAATTCTTATCATCGAAAACGTTGGAAATCTTGTTTGTCCTGCTGTGTACGACCTTGGCGAGAAATTGAGAGTTGCGGTTATTTCTGTAACTGAAGGTGAAGATAAGCCTCTGAAATACCCAATACTGTTCAGTTCAGCAGATTGTGTTCTGATAAACAAAACAGATCTTGCATCAGCAGTTGATTTTAACAGAGAAAAAATGCTTGAGTCGCTTGCGAAAGTTTGTCCAGAGGCAAAAATATTTCAAATTTCTGCCAGAACAGGTGAAGGAATGAGTAAGTGGTATGAATTCCTTAAGGAAAATGCAAATCTCTGAGCAGAACCAAAAGATAAACAAGGTAACCGTTGAATTTCGCATAGCTGGAATTGTTCAGGGTGTTGGTTTCAGACCGGCTGTTTTTCGCATAGCCGCGGCAAATAAGATTGCTGGCTGGGTAAGAAATGATGGCGGCGGAGTTGAAATTCTCGCTTACGGCCTTGAAAAAGACATTGTACAATTTGAAAATTCAATTTTATCAGAAATTCCTTTTCCGGCAAGAATTGATAACCTTGAGAAAATTTCCCGGGAATTTACCCTGAACTATACCGATTTTCAGATCATAGAAAGCAGCTCAGGCGAACTGACTGCAATGATCTCGCCTGATCTTGCCACGTGCAGCGATTGTCTGAAAGAAATATCTGATCCATTAAACAGAAGATATTTATACCCTTTCACGAATTGTACAAATTGCGGCCCGCGATTTTCGATCATTACTGCTCTTCCGTATGATCGCAGAAACACAACAATGTCCCATTTCAAAATGTGCAGTGATTGCGAAGCTGAGTACAATAATCCGTTAGACAGAAGATTTCACGCCCAACCAAACGCATGTCCCAGATGCGGTCCTTCAGTAAAGCTGCTTGATAAATCTGGAAACACAATTTCTGAATCAGAAGAAGCTTTAATTAAACTTGCTGAATTGATAAAAAATGGATGTATTGTAGCAATCAAGGGAATAGGCGGATTTCAGCTGATATGTTCGGCCGTTGATGAAAAAGCGGTTGAAAAACTCAGACAAAGAAAAAATCGCATCAGAAAACCATTTGCTATAATGATAAACGACCTTTCTGAAATAAATGACTTCTGCGAAATATCTGATATCGAAAAGTCATTAATTAAATCTCCCAGAGCACCAATTGTTTTACTTGAAAAGAAAAGCTCCTGTCAGCAGGCTTCTTTCATGAATCTGGTTGCGCCTGGAATATCCACACTTGGAGTAATGCTCCCGTATTCGCCTCTTCACCATATTCTAATGAAGTATCTTGGAATTCCGGTAATTGCAACAAGCGGTAACCAGTCTGATGAGCCGATTTGCACAGATGAATCAGCGGCATTGACGAAACTTTCAGAGATTGCTGACTGTTTCCTGGTACACAATCGTCCGATTGCAAGATCGCTTGATGATTCAATTGTAAGAGTGATAAGCGGAAAACCGTGTGTATTCAGGTCAGCCAGGGGTTATTCACCACAGACTATTAAGCTTGACAGGAGCATGGAAGAAGTTCTTGCCTATGGAGCGCATCAGAAAAACACTTTTGCTTTTTCGAGAGGAAATTTGATTCAGTTCAGCCAGCACATCGGAGATCTTGACAATTGCGACACTGAGCAGTCGCTGATTTCAAACATTTCCGATCAGCAGAAAATCTGGAATTTCAAACCTGAAGTTGTCATTTCTGATATGCATCCGATGTATTTTACATCCTCGCTTGTTGAAAGATCTAATCTGAAAAAGTTGAAAGTACAACACCACATCGCGCATGTTCTGGCAGTCGCTCTTGAAAAAGGTGTAAAGTCGCAGTTTCTCGGCGTAAGCTGGGATGGAACAGGCTTCGGACCGGACAATAAAATCTGGGGTGGTGAATTTTTTGTTGTGGACGGGAAAAAAATTACAAGATTTGCACATTTTCGTGAATTTCCGCTTCCAGGAGCTGAAGCTGCGATAAAAAATCCGTGGAGAACAGCAGTTTCTTTGCTTTCAGAATGTGGCTTTAATACGCTGTCTCATTTTAGTTCTTCGAGTTTGCCCTTGTTAAATAAGATACCTTCTTCTGATATCAGAATGATACTGAATATTGTGAAAAAAAGAATAAATTCTCCGATGACAACAAGTGCCGGAAGGCTTTTCGATGCCGTGGCAGCATTAACCGGTATATGTCTTAAAAACACTTATGACGGCGAAGCCCCTGCAATGCTTGAAAGCATAGCCAGGCAGACCGCTGAATGTGCCAGTATTGACCGCAGGGAACTTGAAGAGCCTTATGTTGACTTTTCAATATCTTCTTCTTTACAATATTTATCGAGTAGATGCTATTCATTCAATTATCATTCAGATTTGAAAAGTCGTTCAATAATAATAGACTGGATGGATCTTATTTCTGACATCATTTCTGATTTGAATTCGGGCAAAGTTTCTGCTGGTGAGATATCAGTAAAATTTCACAATTGTCTTGTACAACTACTAAAAGATATTACCATGTTTTCAGGATTAAACAAAGTAATTCTGTCCGGCGGATGTTTTCAAAACAGATTTTTATCAGAACTGGCTGAAACTCAGCTGTCATCAAGTGGAATTCAGGTGTTCAGAAGCGAAAATATTCCTTCTGGTGACGGCGGAATTTGCGCAGGCCAGATTGCATGGTATAATAACAGCTGATCACCGAATATTTGAAAAGAGGTTTAATTATGTGTCTGGCGGTACCCGGAAAAATACTTTCGATTGATGATAACGCGTTGTATTCAAAAGATGCGCGGGTAGATTTTGGCGGAACTTTTAAAAAAGTAAATCTTTCGTTTGTACCAGAAGCTGTTTGTGGCGATTATGTGCTGGTACATGCCGGAATGGCAATTTCAATTATTGATGAAAACGAAGCACTTGAGACTATTAAACTTCTGAAAGAAACTATCGAAAATGAAATATATTGAGCCTTTTCGCGATATGCTTTCTGTCAGAAAGATTTCTGATGAAATAATAAAGACGTCCACAAAAACGTGGAATATAATGGAAATATGCGGGGGACAGACTCATTCAATTATTCGCAATAGCCTTGATGAAATGTTGCAGCAATGCGTCAGGTTCATCCACGGTCCCGGGTGCCCGGTTTGTGTTACGCCTGCAGAAATGATTGACAAAGCTGTTGAGCTTGCCATAAGTGATAAGGTCACGCTATGTTGTTTTGGAGACATAATGAAAGTTCCCGGAACAAAATACTCACTGGCAAAGGCAAGGTCTTTAAAGGGAAGAGTAAAATATTATTATGCTCCGCTCGAAGCACTTGAATTCGCTAAAAGTAATCCAGACAAAGAAATCGTGTTTTTCCTGAGCGGGTTCGAAACTACCGCACCGATTACAGCGCTTCTAATGTTGAAAGCCCGCGAGGAAAAAATTTCCAATTTTTCGGTTCTGGCATGTCATTTCCTTGTTCCGCCAGCCATTGATGCCCTTATGCAGATTCCGGAATTGAAGATTGATGCATTACTTGCTGCCGGACATGTTTGTACCATTTCCGGAACAGAGTCATACAGAAAAATATCTGAAAAATATAAAATACCCGTAATAATAACAGGTTTTGAGCCGGCTGACATAATTCTCGCTGTAAAAAACGCTGTTAATGCGCTTGAAAACAAAGAATACTGTGTAATAAATCAATATAAAAGATCAGTGAAAGAAAACGGAAACATCGAAGCATTGAAAGCGATGGAAACAGTCCTGGAGGTTTCTGATCAGGAATGGCGTGGTCTGGGAACAATTCCTTCTTCAGGTTTACGAATCAGAAAAGAATTTGACGCATTTAATGCTTCGAAAAAATTCACTATCATCAGTTCAAAAACCTCTGAAGAACAATGTCCTCTCGGGAAAATACTCTCGGGCCTCATGAAACCTTCAGAATGCCCCTTCTACGCAAAAACATGCACACCAGCAAACCCAATCGGTGCCCCTATGGTATCCAGCGAAGGAGCCTGCGCAGCATATTTCAGCCGCTAATTTGTAATACATCTAATCCCAATTCTGTCTTCTTTTCCAAGATTATTTGACACTGTATGAAAATAGCCGACATCGGTATGTGGAAATACACCATTCGTTGTCATTAAGTACGTAAAATCACATCTTCTCAATAATCAGGGGTAATTTTTTAATTGGAACTACTTATTCCCATGTCATCTCGACCGAAGGGAGAGATCTCCGCAGGGTTTGAGATTTCTCCCTTTGGTCGAAATGACAGCAATGAGCTGGAAGTTTCCCCGAATTATTGAGAAGATGCACAAAATCTTAAATAATGGGACAAATTTGCGTTCTCGAACGAACGTGAGAGGTCTCCTAATGCGAGATTTCTCCCTTCGGTCGAAATGACATTATTTAATGACCCCTTTATTAAGATTTTCTGTACTCAGTTTTCATTATCATCTATTGAATGCTGAATTTTTGTATCCGATTGTTTTTGTTATCGGAAACATACACATTTCCAGATTGGTCCACGGTTATGCTGACCGGACCGTCAAATTGCCCATCTCCGGAACCTTGAGAACCCCATTTTGTTATGAAATTTCCTGATGAGTCAAACTTCTGGATGAGGTTGTCGGTGTAATCGGCAACGAAGACATCCCCTGAAGAATCAATTGCCACTGCTGAAGGACCGTTAAACTGACCATTTCCGAAACCCTGAGTTCCCCATTTTGTTATGAAATTCCCTGATGAGTCAAACTTTTGAATTCGCTGGTTACTTCCATCAACAATATAAACATTTCCAGATGTATCAATTTTTAAGCCCTCCAGGCTGCCGAATTCGCCATTATTGGTTCCGTATGCTCCCCATGCAAGAAGGAAAGTCCCGTTATTGCCGAATTTATGAATCCTGTTATTATCAGAATCTGCTATATAAACATTTCCTGATAAATCCAGGGCGAAGCTGAAAGCTGACAAAAAGAGCCCGTCACCAAATCCAAGATCTCCGTATTTTTTAAGAAAATTTCCGGATGAATCAAACTTCTGAAACTTGTCACATGGCCCAAGAATATATAGAGATCCTGATGTATCCACTGAAACATCGGTTGGGGCAAGAAACTGTCCTTCATCATTACCTGGTGCCTCGAACTTTGAAATGAAATTCCCTGATGAGTCGAATTTTTGAATTCGATTATTATTTCTGTCAGCAACCAGGATGTTCCCGGTGGAATCTACTGCGAGACCCCATGGGGAATTCAGTTGGCCATCCCCTGACAAGTAGTTTACACCCCATTTAACAAGGAAAGTTCCAGATGAGGAAAACTTCTGAATCCGATGGTTTCCTGTATCGGCCACGTAGAAATTTCCTGCGGAATCTATTTTTATTCCGCGAGGATTGGTGAATTGTCCATCTCCTGACCCCTGAGTTCCCCATTTGGCGATGAAATTCCCTGATGAGTTAAATTTTTGAATCCGTGAATTGTTGCTGTCTACCACATAGATATTACCGGACGCATCCACCGTTATTCCGCAAGGACCATTAAACAGGGCATCGCCAGCGCCCCAGCTTCCCCATTCCAGAATAAAAGTCCCGGAAGAGTCGAACTTTTGAATTTTCGAATTCAATGCATCAGCATAATAGATATTCGATGAGGAATCAGTTGTGATTTCCGAGAAAGCCGGATAAGGTGCACTGCCGGCATCCCACTTGGAAAGAAATCTTCCCGATGAATCAAACTTCTGGATGCGTTTATTTACAGTGTCAGTCACATAAACATTGCCTGTCGAATCTACTGTAATCCCTTTCGGGTCAGAGAACTGTCCATCTCCCGAGCCGAAGTTCCCCCATTTGGTGATGAAATTCCCCGACGAATCAAACTTCTGAATCCTCTGGTTGTTTTTGTCAACCACATAAACATTTCCCGATGAATCCACCGCTATTCCTTCCGGGCTATCAAATTGTCCGTTTCCGGAACCTTGAGATCCCCATTTGGCGATGAAATTTCCCGACGAGTCAAATTTCTGAACCCTGTTAACCCCTGCATCAGTAACATAAAGATTGCCTGATGAATCCAATGTCAGAGAATAGGGATCGGAAAATTGTCCATCGGTGGAAAGGTTTCCCCATTTGCCTGCAAAAGAATATTCCTTCGGAGGATTTGAAACTATAACTGTTAAATCCACGCTTTTAAGCACTTCATTGAGGGTATAAGAGCAGGATAGTGTGTATGTGCCGGGTCCGGGCGCCGTAAACGTCTGCCCATTTACTCCAGAACCACTCCATGACAACCCGGATGTCACCGAAGCAGTTGTTGAATCATTGTAGATAGCGGTAACAACTATATTACCCAGATTATATGTAGTAGAAGAAATTCTTAAAGTTACCGGCTGAAGAGATATTCCATAAAGTGCCTTTTCCCATTGTCCGAAAACATCTGAATAGACAGTACTACTTTCGGGATTCAGACTGGAAATTATGGAGGAAATCTGTTCTGCAAGACCTTGCGTTATTCGGGAAAAACTCTGAGAATCTTCAATGATGCTCTTTATCGTATGTGCAAGAATATCAGGAGCTTTTTTTCCGTCAATTGGCGAAACCCAGATAACATTTTCCTGGCCCAATTTCAGATCGGTAGAACCATGGAAATCGGTACAGGAAGCTATACTTCCACCTGAAATGTGGACTTCTCCAAGAGCTGTGGTTTCTGGCAATCCGTCGAACTCAGCTTCCGCAGTTCCTGAGGCGGAGGCTGAAACAGACTTTTGAAGAGTGGATGTCGGGCTTCCGATATTTCCGATGTTCAGCAGAATCAATTTGAATGTGACAACCGGAAGAGTGCTTCCGTTAACATGAATGGAGGCACTGGTCCGGGAAAAACCGCTGGTGTCAAGTTTTACATTAACCTTGACTTTTCCAGTGAAAGCACGGGTTTCATCAGAAGCAAAGGAAACCGGGTTTCCATGGTTAAAACCGCAGCCACTTGCAAAAGCGAGAAAAACGCAAACTATAGTGATAAAGTAAAAATAATAACTTCGTGCCATAGACTGTAACATCCTCTCAAAAAGAATTCGCTGTTTTGATTCACAGTAATTAGTTAAAGGTTTAATTGCATTGAATTTTGTAGATTTCGCAGATTTCCGGGGCTTCGGAAGTGACCTCGGGCCAAAAGTATAGAAGAAGTTTCGCGTATTTGGGATCTTTTTTCAGACCTCCGATTTTGCCGGCGTGTGATCCACCTGTTATAACTGCTTCCCAGGCTTGTCTGCCGGTGTATTTGTGGTATTTGCGCAGATATTTTGCGATTATTGCGCCTGTTCGATCTGCTCCCCACTGGCAATGTACATAAGCACGATTTTGAATGAGTTCCATCAGAATTTGAGTTTCATCTGGTGACGGAACTGTTTCTGCGTTCATGCGCATTCGAAAGGTTTTCAATCCTGCCGATTCTGCAATCATTTCTTCAGCTTTTACTTCAGAATCTTCAACAGGTACATGCAGAATAATGATAGAATTTATGCCAATTCTCTTTAGACGATTCAGTATTTCTTTAACATGAGTTTTATTGTTTTCCGGCTTCTGCGGATGAAAAGGAGTTCCGCCTGCAAAAAGTTTGTTATCAATGAGTCGGGAGTTATAAGGCCATAATCCGCGCCCACTGTTATCAGGCATCTGTAAGACAGTTGAACTGGAAGAAAAAACATGCGTAGGAATTAATAAAAAAAACATCAAAAACAATTCTGCGAATTTTTTCAAAACCCTCACCCTTGCCCTTCATAGGAGCAACATAAGTTCCAGAATTCCAGTTCTGTCATTTCGAACGAAGGGAGAAATCCAGCTTTTATGAGCTCTCTCGCATTCGCTCGAGATGACGATGAATCGTTACTGGTGACGGCCAATTTAGGCAAGTTCATGGCGCAGCGCTTCGAATTAGCCTGGCAAGCAATCAGGAGACGCGGTATTTGCTGAGAGCGAAGAGAAAATACATGACGCTTCCTGAAACAATAACGTATGCCAGCCCCTCTGAGCCCATGCCCTGCATTGCAAAACCGATCAGATTTACACCGATAAAACCACCGGTTGCATCCATAAGCACATAAGCAACGTTTGCGGAGACCTGATCTTCGAGCCTGAAGCGTTCACCGACCATCGTAAGAGCAATTCCGTAAATTCCTCCCATGACTCCACCCCAGAAAAACATAAGATAGTAGGAATACTTTACGTTAAATATTGCCATCGGAAGAAAGACTGCACAGATGAGGCTGGCAAAAACGCAGAACATGATAACAAATCTCCGGTCGAATAAGTCTGAGAGTGAACTGACTATCCAGCCGAGAGTTACGCTGCCAATCATGAACATAGTCAAAAGCAGCGAAGCACTTTCTACTGACATTTTATTTGCTGTGCCAAAAATCGTAAGGAAAGACGGAAGACCGAACCACGTTATTCCTCCGATAAATGCAGCGGCATAAGGAGCCTGAGCATGCTTGATTACAAACATTATTCGTGGCTTATCATCGGTAGCAAGTTTTGGAATAAGATTATAGACCAGCAGCAGCGGAATAAATGAAAACAGGCAGAGATATGCGTTTATAATGAATGGTTCCGTACCCTCCGAACCGATAAATGTAAGAAGAATAGGACCCAGAGCTACGCCGCCAGATAATGACGCACTGTAAGCGCCTATTACAAGACCCTTGAACTTTGGAAGGGGAATTGTATTCAGCCATGTTTGCAGGGAAACAAGAAATACATTGGTTGCGAGTCCGTAGAAATATAGTGCTGCCATCCATGAGTACCAGGTTGTAAGATCTGGCAGAGAATACAGAATTCCGAATCGTATAAACGGAACAATCAGTAGTATCCGATTCATTCCTGCTTTTGCAATAAGCGTTGTTACCGAACGACTTATTGAAACAATTGCAAAAATTTCAATCGACAGGATTATTCCAATCTGGGCATTATTGAATGCCAGGCTCTGCAGTTTGAGAGGAATGAGAACGGAATTCATACCAAGAGCTACTTGTACAAAAATTGTATCAATGATGACAGTTAATACAGCAGCAATGATTTTCAGTGTATTCAGCATGATTGCTTAACCGAGCTTCTCTTCAATATGCTTGTTGAAATTAATTTTGATCATGCATTTTGAAACATCTTTTTCATAAGTTTTGTTCCAGACAATTCCAAGCTCATTAAAATGTTTCAAAGTCAATGCATCGCTTGGATCTCCCGTCAAATCGCTGATTTCAGAATCCATGATGTTCTCAAGCACGAGGTGAATACTTTCAAACGCTTTCGCATAGCCCGGAATATCAAAATTAAGAGAGACATCTATCGTGTTGATCTGTTCATCGGGAGAAGTGACGTTGAAAACCCATTCTTTTAAAGGGTTTTGCCTGATGATTTTTGAAAGCGCAAGAAAAAGTATGTTGGAATACATTTCCCAGTCTGCAGAAAGCTTTGTGGGAAGATCTTCTGATACGTTGAATGCAATTTTAACATCCCTGTTCACCAGGCCTTCGGTAAGTTTCTTATGAATGTTATTAATGAAATCACGGAATACAAAATTTTCTACTTTGGATTTACCCTGATCTGCTTCATCAGAAGCTTTGCCGGTTTTTCCTTCAAAATTTGCATATTCGTTGAGAAATTCAAAAAATTTGAACATGCGCGGAAAATTTTCCGAAAACAACTTTTTCTTTTCAGAAGTATCTGCATTGTAGAGCTTGGCAATTGCTTTGAAGTAAGTATTTTCTTTCTTTTGAATACTTGAAGCGTAAGTTACAGCTCGTTTAAAATCTTCAAGCATTGAACCACGGAAACCCTGAAGTTTCGATGCGAATCGTCGGTTGAACCACATTGATGCACCGAATAATATTGCGAAAACCACAGTCATGATTAACAGTCTTTTTGTATATGTCTTTACCGGAGCCAGACGTTCTTTCAAGCCAATCAGTTCGAGGTCCATGCCGAGAGTTCCGACAATTTTTCCTTTGGAATCATGAAATGGTACGTATGCGCTGATAAAAGTTCCCCAAATATCAGTGTATGGCTTATCATCAACGACTGGAACATTATCTTTCAAGGCTTTAATGAGTGAAGGGGATGCATCAGGGTAGGGTGTCATCAGATTAGGGGCATCATCAGGCCTTCCGTCGCCGTCATTGTCATTTTGAGGGCTTCCATTAATGATAAAGTAAACCTTGTCATCGATCATGATATTAGTGTACAAGTAGCGGACGTGTGTCGCAGCCTGTCTTATTCTTTCGAGGTTTGCCGTCATTTCGAGATAATCCGGATCATTTTTACTGGCGCTTGATTTGAAATTTTTGTGCTTCTCGCCATCTATTGTAAGTGCAACGGCGGAAGTAAGTCTGAGCAGACCTTCCTTTATTTCTCCTTCAACCGCGTCGCATGCTCCCCAATATATGAACCAGATTCCTATGGAAAGGAAGCCTACCATTGCGATAGACGAAATCAGCCCTTCAGTTAAGGGAAAAAATCTATAAACAGGCACATGGTGATCTTTTGCTTTAAAAAAATCAATTCGTTCTGTAGACAAAGGTTTTTTCCTCCTGAGATGATTGTTTGCTTATTAAATTAAATTCGGTTTCCCCGAGCGTCATGAACTTTTTTTTTTTGTAACGGAAGCTGTTGGGAAGTGATGTCGGCGATGAAATCGTCGATAATCTTTTTTGAAGCATTTGGCATGATAACGATGTGAGAGTCACCATTTAAAGAAGATAATTGCCATTTCTTAATAATTTTCTCGCCAGGATTTGCAATTACAATAATATTGGAAAATTGATTGGAAAATGCATGCCATTTTATTTCCTTAAAGGCTTCGAGAGCATATTTTGTAACATTCATGGAGTTATCTGCCCATTTTTTGAAACCTTCAATTCCCTGCTGCATTATTGTTTTCCAGAGAATTAGAACGGTAATTCCATTTCGGGAACCTGAAACAGTGCCATCGAATGATCCGATGTAATCTATTCTGTTGAGGACCTTCTGCAGATAACTTTTTCTTATAAGCTGAATTCCGCATGGAATAGGAGAACCAAAAAATTTGTGTCCGGAGACAGAAATACTTGAAATGGGCAACCTGAAATCAAACAGTGGGGCGTGTTCGATAAATGGAAGATAACCACCGAAAAGTGCTGCATCACAGTGAATATGGAACTCTTTGATTCCATTTCTATGAATAATTTCAAGCAGTTTTTCAACATTATCAATTGCGCCTTTAAATGTTGTTCCAATGTTTGCATTGAGAATTACCGGAAAATCTTTATTTTTACGAACTTTATTTTCGAAGTCGCTGTAGTCTATTTCACCGTTTTCGAGGCTATCAACAACAACAGAATCAATTCTCAGGATTCTGGCCGCTTTTGGAATACTGTAATGAGAATCTTTGGAATAATATATTTTGGCGTTGGGGGATTCTTCGCGTGCAAGGAAGAAGCTGTGAAGATTGCTTTCTGTTCCGCCATTTGTAATGTATCCCCAGTAATTGTTTTCTTCAATGTGATAAATTTTGCTGAAAAAATTTAATACTTCAGTTTCAATCGTACATGTGTTCAGCCCAAGATTTCCAATGAATGGATCGCCGATGTTGTTTACGACAAGGTTCAGGAATGGTGCCAGTTCTTCGTTGTCCATTATCTGATTGTTGGGAAAACCAATGTAGGTTTTCTGCTTATTTAAAAGAAAATTGTACAATTCATCAAGTTTGGGGTGAAAAAAAGATTTTGATGCCTGCATAATTTATTTACTCTCTGTCCGATTCAATTTTTAATGCTTCCAGTAGGTTTTCATTGTGAAGTATTTCGGTGACTTGATAGTCATGTACCAATTGTTTGTTTTCTGCAAGAAAGTCGTGAAGATCCTGCAGATATTTTTTCAGTCCTTCCGGATTACTATTTCTGCGGAACTGTGTTGAATAGGGATGAATGCGGACTGATCTGAGCATTTCGCGAAGATCGTTGTCTGTAAAAGGTCCGTCATTTTTGAAAGTCACAGTATTAAGAATTGATCTGTATTCATCCCAGTTGGAGGGGTTATGTATCCACTTTACAGCTTTTACCCAGCCGCGGAAAATCTTGACCTGGTCATCTGCTGGAATTTTTTCAAGAATATCTGATCTGGCAACAAAACCTTCAGGAATGCAGCCTGAATAATCAGCGCTGGTTGCAGCAAGCCTTCCTTCACCTTTTCTTTCGGCTCTCAAAGCATCCGGGTCGCAATTAAGGATAACACTTAAAGTTTCGTCAATGAAACGATCAGCCAGTTCCTGCATCGTAAGCTCAATTACTTTTACTTCTGAAATTTTAACCTTATTATCATTCAGAAACTTCTGAAGAAAGAAAGTTACTGACGGTTTATTCAGGTAGACTCCGATTGGTTTTGCTTTCAGTCTTGCTGAATCAAGATTTTGCTTGATAATGATTTTGTCTCCGCCATGTGACCAGTCGCTTTCACCGAGAATTTTTACCGGAACTCCGCTTTGATGCATTCCAACCATGCTTCCGATCATGTCCATTGAAATATCAACCTGACCGCTTGCAATTGCATTATAAAGTTCCGGGTTCGTATAATATGGAACCACCTCAACGTTTATGCCAAGATTTTTCCAGAAGCCTTTTACCTCCGCCACATGTAGAGGGGAATAGGCAATCCATGGAATCATTCCAAATCTGTACGTTCTTGCAGATAATTCTATTCCAGTACAAAACAAAGATATAAGCAACAAAAACCAGACTGATTGCTGCCTGAACTTGTGATGAACTTGAGAAATTGGCATTTTTAACCCTTTTTAACTATTCCTGGATAAAATATTTTGCTGGCTTGCAGAACGCCTTATACAGGGAATTAATATAACACTTCGAAGCAAAAATATGCAATAATTAATTAAATCGGGAAGAAAAAAAATAACTGCTGATGGAGGCAATTCAAGAAAGACAATTCAAGAAAAAGACAAGACAAGACAAGAAAAGATTCTTTTCCGCAGATTACGCAGATTACGCAGATTTTCAAGATTTAAGATTAGGAGAATTAGCGCCGATTTTTGGAGACTTTGGTAAAAATTAGCATTATCTCAGGATAAATCTAATATAGATATAAAATCATACATTGGCACAGCTAAAACAAAAACTCCGTTTTTCTCTGCTTTTCTCTGCGCCTCAGCGTCTCTGCGTGAGTTCAATCTATTGTAAATACTGCAGTGTCGATTTTTGAGATTAATGAAGATTCTTGAACGCTGCAGCAAATATTTCTGGATCGTTATTTTTTTGAAATTTCCCTTATATAGTTTTTCAGATCATTTAGTACTTCAGTCTGTCTGTTGGTATTTTCATTAAGAAGTTTGATGGAATCATGAATTGAAGTTTCGTCAGTTTTTTCAGAAGATGTACTGTCAATCCCCAAGTCATCTGTAAAATCAGATGATTGTTTATCAGTGGAAGAAAAATAGTTCTTAAGTCGCAATGTCATGATTGTAGCAGACAAAAATATTGTCAGTGAAATACAGATAATGTGAAAAACAAGCTGTTGCATCTTTTCATTTTCAGAAGTGATTGTTTCATCTATTGAAGCCATATTTGCAGAGCTTCCTAGTATCCATCCAAGAGGTTCAAAATATTTGATATATGCAAGGTGATTTTTTGGGCCGGTCTTTGAAGATTCTGTGCGTTGAAAGACAAAGGAACCTTCTTTTTTCCCTTTTTGAATTATCTCATGTGATTTTTTTATGAAATCCTGTGTAGCAAGATTTTCAGAGTCTGAAGCGACTTCCTCGCCCTGATAGCATAAGAGTCTTCCTTTCATGTCCTGTATCCAGAAATGGCCCGCTCCGTTTTCAAAAATCAGATTTCCAACGCACGACTTTATTCTGTTAATTCCGTCGTTTACGGCTTCATCAATGAAAACCCCGGCTCCAATTACCCAGCCCCATTCTTTGATTCCTTCAATATAGGATATTTTTGGAACATTGGGAATTCTGACACCTCGTCCGGACTTTCTTTCCCAGAGGTAATCAAGAAACCCACCATTTGAAGATGCTATGTGAACTGCTGCAACAAAAAGGTTTTCAGCGCGGTTTCTTGCACAGTCAAAAGCCGGACTGTCAAGTGTTTTACCTTCAAGTTCCTGGTTCACCGGGTGCATTATCATTTCAGGGAAGGGAGTTTTGTCTGTTTGTATCCAGATGTAGTCGGAGCCTTTATTAAAGCGGAGATGTCTCGTTTCTTCAATAATCTGTTTCTGTGCTTCCTTGAGAGTGATTTTCTTCTCGGAAATAAGTCTGATTTTGCTCATGATAAGTTGCTTGACCATCATTACCATGCACTTAGCTGAGCGTCCGTAAACGTTTTCCTGGTAGGCAAGTGTTGTTGACTCTGAGTAGAGGTTCTGAATTACTCCTAATCCAATGTCTATGCAGTTTTTTAAATTGCTGCGGATTTTATTAATCTCTTCATTTCTTAGTACTTCAGATTTAACTTTTTCAGATTTGAAAAGGAGAAACCAACTGGTTCCTGTAGATATTATCAATGAAATGAAAAGAATTATTACAGATAGAATTATGAGTTTAGATTCGGGCTTCATATTCGATTTTATCCTATGGGTAGAAATAATTTATTGTAACACAAAAAATACAGAAGGTGGTCAATGGCCAATACATTAGCTTTGGAAGAAGATTTTCACCATATTGAAGCCATTGAAATCTGTTGGTCCAGCAGAAAAATATTGAATCAACAGAAGTTACAAGAAAGATCAAATATGTAAGAAAGTAGAAAAAATCCATATACATTATACTTTCAACTTCAAGTCTGCTTCTCAGGTCAATCTGAGCGTAAATGATTACAAAAAACAGTGCAGCAGCAACCTGAATTGTAACGCCCGAGTTGAATCCGAACAGCATCATTCTCTGTTCATCTTTTGTGTGAATAAGTAATACTGAAAATACAAGAATTACAACAACAAAAAGAGGCAATAAGCTTGAAATGAATGGACCAAGAAAATTTCTCTGTATTACAACATTGAAATATAATTCCGGAACAATTTCCTGGCCTGATCTTTGTTTTAAACCAAAATTAATATTGTATGAAATCGGAAAATAGCTGAAATAACTTTCTTTGATAGACCAGTTTGGAATGAAAATTTCACTGTCTAGACCCGGTTTGAGCTTTGGATTCAGGGTCTCGTAAGCCTGAAAATCCGGAACCAGAAGTGATGTAGTATCATAATTTGCCGGAATCATTCGCAGCCAGATGTTTCCTAGGTCGAAAGGAAATGTCCTGTATTCGAATGGTTCACGAATAACAACCTGAAATCGCCAGCCAATGATTTTTTCTTTTCCCTCGTCTCTATCGTAGATTTTTTCGAGAACTGTTTCAACTGATTCAGGAAAAACAACACCTTCCGGAATTTCTTCAGAGGCAGAAGCCGGAACTCTTTGCCATACAACGCCGCTGAGTTTTACGTTGACGGCACTCTGAAATTCAATGGACTGCAGGGAAATGCCGATGGGAATAAATTTTGGTTGTACTTTAGCTGTTCGTTTAATGTCTCTGGAATATTTTTCTTTAAAATGTTCAAGAACTGAAGGATCACTTACCGGAGTGTCGTTGTCTTCAAGAAACTCTCGAAAATTTAATGTAAAGAACCACATTGCGAATATTCCGGTTGTGAAAATGAGACTTATCGCAGTGGAGTAGATCCAGAGTTTGCTTTCGTCAACAGTTTTCATTCTGAAAGTTCTATACAGAAAGATGAAGGTTAAACAGAATGCGAGTTCTACAATCAGACGGAAAAGCCGTCTCTGCATTGATATTGTGGGTTTTTTCAGAGGTTCGCCAAGATATGCCGAGATAACAGACCATCCGGTTGATTGTACAGGATGAAAGAATGTTATTAATTCTCCACCGGTTTTTCTCGATCGAACGGTAATGTTTCCTTTATTGCCATTGGCAATTTCAATTGCAAGATTTTTCAATGCGGGTGAACCTGTTTCAATCGCTTCCTGGAAAAGGGTTTTCTTTTTAATGATCAGTTCTTCACGTGGATGTGCAAGATATTTTCCATCACCTGAAACAATGTATACAAAACCGTTTCGTCCGAGTTTAACTTCGTTAAGCGCTTCAATTATTTTTTTTCTGCTCAGATCAGCACAGACAAAACCGCAGGTTAGAAGGTTTCCTGACGAATCTGTGTATGATATCGGAATTCTCGCTACTTCAATAAGTTCGTGATCTTCAAATTTTCCGTCAGGAAAGCGGTTAATATAAAAAGGTGTTTTGTGTCTCTGGCCAGGGTCGTTTGATAAAGGGTGAAAAAAAGCTCCAATGCCGTAAAGTTGCTGATTTCGTGCAAGCGCTTCCTGTAAACGCTGTAAAATAAGCCTTTGCGGAATTTCGCCGGTATTAATTTCGTCAGTAAGATCTTTGGCAATCTTTTTTACATTTGAAGATATTTTTTCAATCATTAATGCCAGCTTCGAAGAATCTTCGCTGCTTTTTTCCAGGAAAGCCTTGTAATTAAATTCTTTTTCTGCAAAGAACATGTGGGCTTCCCAGATTGATCCGATCAGGAAAAGAAATGCAAAAAACAGTGAAAACCTTTTCAGAACATCAATCATATTTTTGTTTCTGGATATATTTCATGAGACATGTTGGATCCGGTGATTCCTCTGCTATTTTGCGTATATGCTTTCATTTTAGTCATGCTGGTTTCCGAAAACCATAATTTGAATTCAGAGAACCTAGTCCTTAGTCACAATTGAACGTTATGATAAACTTGTTATTCTGATGTCATTTCGACCGAAGGGAGAAATCTTCTAATCTTGCGGAGATCTCTCCCTTCGGTCGAGATGATAACAAAACACGCATTTCAAAATAACCTTTTCTGACACTCGCCATAAATATTCCCAGCAAATTCACTACAACTCTCGCCAATCTTCAAAATCAAGAAAATCCGCTAAAATTACCACGAACCCAAAATCTCAATCTCAATTTCGAATTTCAAAAATCTGCGAAATCTGCGAAATCTGCGGAAAAAAAATCTTTTCTTGGCTTGTCTTTTCTTTTCCTGTCTTTTCTCGTATTTGTTCTAAGTGTTAATGAAAAGATAAAGTCTATTCGTAGAAGTTGAATGTCTTGAATCCGCCCTTCTTTAAATAGGTGTCTCTATCTGATTCACGCATGTCATGCGCCATCATCTCTTTTACCAGGCGCTTGAGATCCCATTTTGGCTTCCAGGAAAGCTTTTCACGTGCTTTTGTTGAGTCACCGAGTAATAATTCAACTTCGGTTGGTCTGAAATATCTCGGATCTATTTCTACAACAGTTTCACCTGTTTTTTTATTGATTCCTTTTTCGTCAATGCCTTTTCCATGCCATTCAACCGCAACATCAGCTTCTTTGAAAGCAAGTTCAACAAATTCACGTACAGTTGTTGTTACTCCGGTCGCGATTACGAAGTCATCAGGTTCACTGTGCTGAAGAACTTTGTACATTGCTTCAACATAATCTTCGGCATGACCCCAGTCGCGCTTTGAGTCAAGGTTTCCAAGGTAAAGTTTTTTCTGAATTCCCTTGACGATTCTTGCGATTGCGCGTGTAATTTTGCGTGTAACGAATGTTTCGCCTCTTAACGGGCTTTCGTGATTAAACAGGATTCCGTTTGATGCAAAAAGGTTGTACGCTTCGCGGTAATTGATTGTTATCCAGTAGGCATAGAGCTTGGCGGCAGCATAAGGGCTTCTCGGATAAAACGGAGTAGTCTCTTTCTGCGGAGTCTCTTGTACTTTACCAAACAGCTCACTTGTTGATGCCTGATAAAAGCGTGTCTTTTTGCTCATATCAAGGATTCTGATTGCTTCGAGCATTCTTAAAACGCCTATTCCATCGGCATTGGCAGTGTATTCAGGCGTTTCAAAACTCACCTGTACATGACTCTGTGCTGCAAGGTTATAGATTTCATCTGGCTGAACTTCCTGAATAATGCGTATTAAATTCGTAGAATCTGTCATGTCGCCATAATGAAGAGTAAAATCGTTTCCATGTTCGTGAGGGTCGCGATACAGGTGATCGATTCTGTCAGTGTTGAAAAGCGATGCACGTCTTTTGATTCCGTGTACCGAATAACCTTTATCCAGAAGAAGCTTGCTGAGATAAGCTCCGTCCTGACCTGTTACTCCACTTATTAAAGCTACTTTTTTGCTCATAATGTCATGCGATTTACATCGCAACTCCTTGTATAGATTTAATCCTTATTGGATTGAATTCAACTTTTAGACACGTTGATCGACCCGTTGTCATCTCGACAAAGTTGTAATATCATTTAATTGCTGATTGTCCAAGACAACATTCAAAGAAATATCCTTATTGATAAGCTGCAGTACTTTTTAAAAAATCGTTATATGATAGTTTAATTCCGTCTTTCAGAGATATCTCATGTTTCCAGCCCAGGTTGTGAATAAGAGTGCTGTCGAGAAGCTTCTGAGGTGTGCCATCTGGCATCGCCGGATTCCATGTAATTTTTCCTTTGAAACCGACAACTTCTGCTATTGTTGATGCCAGTTCAGAAATGGTCAGATCAGAACCGTATCCGACGTTTATCAGCGGAAAGCCGCTTTTAAAAAGGACATCATCAGGAAGATTCATCGTGAAAAGAGTTGCCGAAGCAAGGTCATCGCTGCAGAGGAATTCTCTTTTGGGTTTTCCTGAGCCCCAAAGTTCGATTGTGGAAAGACCTTTTTCTTTTGCTTCATGCATTTTTCTGATCAATGCAGGGAAAACATGTGAGTTCTCCGGATGGTAATTATCATTTATTCCATACATGTTCGTCGGCATGAGAGCAAAGAACCTGGTTCCATGCTGGCGGTTATAGCTTTCGCACATTTTTATGCCGGTAATTTTTGCAATAGCATAAGCGTCGTTGGTCTTTTCAAGCGGGCCGGTTAAAAGATATTCTTCCTTTATTGGCTGTTTGCATTCTCTCGGATAAACACACGAAGATCCGAGAAAAAGAAGCTTCTTGACGCCATTTATCCAGGAAAGATGAATAATGTTCGTTTGTATCTGGAGATTGTCGAAAATAAAATCGGCTGGATAAGTGTTGTTTGCATGGATTCCGCCTACTTTCGCTGCTGCCAGGAAGACATATTCAGGCTTTTCCTTTTCAAAAAAGGATTTTACCGCGCCGAAATCCCTCAAATCAAGTTCTTTTGAAGCAGGAAAAACAAGATTGTTATAACCACAAGCTTCGAGCTTGCGTCTGATGGCGCTTCCAACCAGGCCGCGGGCACCTGCAATAAATATTTTCGATTCTTTTTCCACAGACATTTCTCCGAAAAATTATATTAACATTAAAAACCATATAATGAAAGAATTATTCGATATCCAAAAGTAACAAGAGGTTTCAATATTATTCCAACTACACCAAACATTACAAGAAAAATAAGCAGAAAACTTCCCATTTCATTTAAAAAGCTGAGCTTCATCTTAATTCTGGCTGGAAGAAAGTAATTCATTATGTGTGAACCGTCGAGAGGTGCTATCGGAATCATATTGAAGAATGCAAGACTCAGATTCATTATCAGAATGGTTTTTCCAAGAAACAACCCCATTTCAATTGTAAACGGCGACAATTGAGGCTGTAAAGTTATGCAAAGTTTAATGATTCCACCACCGATAACAGCCAGCAGAAGATTTGAAATTGGTCCGGCTGCAGAGACTGACATCATTGCCCTTGCCGGCATGCGGAAGTTTCCGGGGTTTACCGGAACAGGTTTTGCCCAGCCGAAATTAGCAACGAAAAGCATGATTGCGCCAATCCAGTCAATGTGTTTCAATGGATTCATAGAAAGTCTGCCAAGTTTTCGGGGAGTGGGATCGCCGAGGAAATCGGCCATCAGAGCGTGTGAGAATTCATGAAATGTTAATGAAAAGAATATTACCGGTATCATAATAAGATATTCAGCCATAGCAGACACAGCAGATGCCGTGCCCATCTGAAAAAGATTGACAATGTAGAGAAATGCAATAATTCCGACAATTAATTTAACTTTGAAATATGGATCAGATGCAACTCTATCCCTTGCATTTATTGACTGAAAATATTTCATATTTTCGCTTTGCATAATCAAGCTCCTGATTGCGATTTTTGATGTTATTTAAAACTATTTCCCGGGTAATTTCATCAAGAGTGTTTTTTATAACAGGTCCTTGAGTGAATCCGAGTTTTATTAAGTCTGTGCCTGAAATTGATGGTTTAAGCTTCCTGTGCAGAGTGATAAATCTGAAGATCTTCCTTATGCCGCATTTATCGAGTGTAAAGGCAGTCAAGGCAATGTATGCTTCGATTGGCAGCGGCGAAAGAAGCTTGTACAAACTCCAGGAATCATCGGCGGAAATTTTGGCAAGTGCAGCAGTCACTTCGTTGATAGAAGATAGTACAGATGCGGTAATTTTTCTTACAGTTGAATGAATACATGATTCTTTCATGAGATTATCTGCATCTTTTACCGGCAGGGGAAAGAGAAGGCCAGTCCAGTAGACCGCTTCAGGCACAATTGGTTCTCCGAATACCGAAAATCTTCTGATAATTCCCTTCAAGAGGCAAAACCTTTCTGGTAGATCACCAAATTTTTTTAAACCGGGGTGAAAGCTTTTTATTATACCATACATGAAGATTTTTTCCAAAACCCTTGCGGAAAACCTCTCTGAGAAACATTTAGCTATTTCTGACGCGATTCTTTTTTTTGAAAGAGTCTCAAGAGCGTTTCTTGAAAGAGCCAGTTCAAAAGCGTTTCTGGTGTCGCTTGATAGCTCGAAATGCAATCTGGATGCAAATCTTAAGGCTCTGAAGATTCTCGTGGGGTCTTCAAAGAAGCTTAAAGTATTCAATATTCTGATTTTCTTTCTCTGTAAGTCGTTCAGTCCGCCAAAATAATCAAATAATTTAAAGAAGTCATCCGGATGAAGACTCAACGCCATTGAATTAATCGTAAAATCACGCCTGGCAAGATCATTTGCAATTCCTGACATCTGAACTTCCGGTAGGGCGCCAACTTTCGAATAATGCTCAATTCTCGCAGTTGTAAAATCAATTCTGAGATCGTTGTGAACAAGGCTTGCAGTTCCGAATCTCTCATGAATATGTATTTCAGCGTTTAAATCTGTTTTGAGTTTCTCTGAAAACATCATTGCATCACCGATTATGACAACGTCAAGATCATGGTTTGGAAGTTCAAGTAACAGGTCTCTGACGAATCCGCCAACCAGAAAAGTTTTAAATCCAACATTTTGTGCGGTTTCGCCAATTTTTTTCAGCAGTGTAAGAAGGCTTACAGGGGCAATTTTCCGAAAAAGTTTTTCAACGTCAGCTGGTGATGGATTGAGAATATTCTTATGATCGGCCATGAACCGGTGTGTGTATGGGTAAGGTTCTTCTGTGAGTCTGATAATGTCACGGGAAGTAATTATTCCGGCTGGCATCTGATTATCAACCACTGCAATTCTGGAAATATTCTTTATTATCATTAGCGATCTTATCATACTTAAAGGAGTCTCAGGCGAAACAAAGGGATAATCGTCCGGAATAAAAGGCTTTATTGGTGAATCCATCAAATTCATCTGCACTGCTCTGTCAAGATCTCTGCGTGTTATTATTCCGCAATATCTGGCTTCTTCAGTAACAATTAGTCCCATAAGGTGGTATTTCAGCATCAGTTCAAGTGTCTGTGCAACACTGTCTGATGATTCAACCGTTATCGGAAAAGCTGTCATGATATGGCTTGCAGTGTCATCCTGGGTTATGCCTTCAAACATTTCATTCAGCAGTGTTTTTTTTATTTCTTTTACGTCGGTTTCGTAAATTGAAAAGTGTATCCAGCCTTCAGAAATTTGAAAAGGATGATTTCTGAACACTTTTTTCAGATTAACTTTTCTTATCCTGGAGCGAGCCCAGATGCGGCATTGAGTTGTTCCGACAATTGCCAGAATAATCATGAATGGATCAAGTTGCGACCAGGCAGCGCACAAAACCGGTGAAACGTCCTGGATGTTTCCAGGGCTTGAGACAATCGACATCATCAGCGGATGTCCCTTTATTTCTGTATCTTCAACTGATGACATTATGTCTTTGAAAAGCCCTTTCTGCCCCTCCCTGAAAGGTAAAAACACTGTGCTGGCAACTGTTTTATTATTTGGACAGGATTTTCTGAGCTTGAAAAGGGCTTCGTGGTCAATATCTGTTGCCTTCGAAGACATTCCGCACCAGGTTTTCTCTGTTACTGCAATAAGAAAAAGGGTAAGATCATACTGCGAAAAATTTATTCTGCCCGAGTGTTTATCTGCCGAATGTATTTTCTCAAGATTTGCGGGTAAATCGCAGACGCTTGATTGAGGTGATACTTCAGAAAAATTAGTGAGATATAAAAATGAAGTCAGGCTTTGAGACAAACAATGAATGTGTTCCACGTGAAACGGAAGTCTTGGTGATATAGATGACCAGGATACAATATTAATATTTTTTCCGCCTAAAATTGAAATCAGTTCAATATTGTCGTTGGCCGCGGATATTCCAAGCATCAAAATTTCATCAATATCATTCCAGAAAATGTTTCTCAGGGGAACAGGTTTAAACCAGAACTGTCTTTTCGCGTATTCCCAAGCGTTCTGAGCGAGTCTTTTCGGCATGAGGAGAATTGCGTCCTGATTGTAAAGCATTAAAATTCTGGCGGAGGCAAGTAAGTCGAAACCTGCTCCGCCAGCCATTACTATCAGTTTTTTTCTGTTGGACATGCTGCGAATTATGACACTGTAGAATTGTAACTGACGAAAAGACAGAACTTACGCATAGAAAAACGAATTTTGCATTTTCAGCTGCGCCGATTCATGTATTTTTATCCAATAACTGTATCTGCTCAGTAATATTGCTACAGTCTCCTGATTATTGACGTTTTTCGTTGCGGAGAATGCTCAGAAACACTTCAACGACACGTGGATCAAGCTGTGAACCGGCAACTTTTTTCATCTCGGTGATTACGTAGTCAAGCGGAAAAGCTTTTCTGTATGGTCGGTCGGCTATCATTGAATCGAAAGTATCTGCTACCGCGAGGATTCGCGCACCCAGTGGAATTTCTTCACCTTTGAGACCCAGCGGATAGCCTGAACCATCATATTTTTCGTGGTGAGATAACGTCAGAGGAGCAATTTCCTTGAGGAAATCGATCTGTTCCATTATGAATGCGCCATATTGCGGATGATTTCGAAGTTCGGATTTTTCTTCATGCGTTAATGTTCCAACCTTGGAAAGAATCATGTCTTTGATTCCGATTTTTCCAATGTCATGCAGAAGTCCGGCGAACTTTATTGTTTCAATTTCATCTTCTGATAAAGCCATTTCACGCGCAATTTTTACAGCGTATTCCATAACATTTTTGCTGTGTCCGTGGGTGTATGCATCTTTTGTTTCAATTGCAGCCGCAAGTGCCGCAACCATAGAAAGATACTGTTCCTTTGTTTTTGCGTAAAGTCTGGCGTTTTCAATTGCGATGCTTGCCTGAGAAGCAAATGTCGAAAGAAGATCTATTTCGCTCTGGTTAAAATCACGCGGCTTACTTGTATATATTGTAATTACGCCAATTGGCTTACTTCTCTGAAGAATCGGAACGGCGAGAAGACCGGCAAGTTTTTCACGTTTGGCAAGATCAAGATATTTTGTTCTCGGATCTTTTCTGACATCAACAACTGAGATAGGGTGCTTCACAGTAATGACCTTGCCGATGATTCCTTCTCCCAATTTTATTCTGGCTGAGGAAAGAAATGTCTGAGAGAGGCCTTTCGAAGCACGCACTTCAAGATATTCCTCAGTCGGATCAAGCAATCTCAATTCGCAGCGCAGGGCGTGAGTCATTTCCATGGCGAAATTTACAATCGAATCGAGAACTTCATCAATTACAAGAGTCGAAGTCAGCGACTGGGAAATTTCAAACAATACAGATAATTCATCAAGCCTTCGTTCGAGATACAGCCTTATTTTAACATTTTCAATTGCAGTCGCGAGAAGGTTCGAAAGCGTAGTAAAAGCTCTGAGATGTTCGCGTTGGAATGCATTGATTTCGGCCGCAGAAAGATTTATCAGTCCGATATTTTTTCCCTGTGATGTCAGCGGCACAGTTAAAAACGACTGAAGGTTCTTTGTAAAAACTCTTCCAATAGGTGTACCGTCCTTGCCTGGAAGAAAAATCTGCTGCGATTTTGTTATTCTGGCAGGATTTCCGCGAAGATTTCCGGCTATTTCAGTAATGTGTTTTGAAAGATTTTCAAGCTTTTTATTCGACAGCGGTCTTGAAGAGACATAATATCTGACTTCTTCATCGTTATTGAAAAGCACCACAGCTCCGAGATCGTGCGGAACAATTTGTACAAGATACTCGAAAGACAGACCTATAAGCCCTTCCAGGGTTTGTACAGTGGAAAATCTTTTTGCAAGTGAATTCAGTTTTTCCATTTCACGTGTTTTGGATTCTCTGTCAAGGGCCATTTTTCTATGTTCAAGCGCAAGTGCAGCAAGATTTGCGATGATGGAAGCTTCATCAAGATCATCATTCTTGAAATGTTCATCAGAAAGGGTTCGCGCTGCTACAAACAGTCCCATGTTGTCGGTGGTATTTATTAGCGGGATAATAATTGCCGCTTTGAAGAAAAGATCGTGATAAGCGAAATCATCTTTTCCAGGGTTAAAAAGAAGCTTCTTGCGATTTATCCAGGCATTTCGCATGAAAAGTGCTTCACCAGCCAGTGCAGTATCGTCTGAAATTTCTGAAGAGCTTGGAAGAGGACATGGCGGAAAGCCGAATTCATTTGTAGAAGTCAGACTCAGTCGTCTTTCTGGACATTTGATTCTTTGAGGTCTTTTTCGTTTTTCACCTGTTACGGCTGTTGTATTAAGCTCGAAGGTATCCTGGTCAAGAAGAAGAAAATAGCATTCATCGGCATTGAGAAGATTCTTCGCGGTCTCTGTAACTTTTTTCAGAAATGGAACGATTTCCAGTCCGGCAGAAAGGGCAAGCGAAAGCTTCGAAAGGGCTTCAAGCCTGTCAATTACGAAGTTTCTGCGTTTTCTCTGATTCAGATCATTGTCTGGATTAATTTTTTTTACTGGCATTTCAACTCCGATATGTCTGAATTATTTCGCCCGGCGGGAAGAAGCACGTGCTCCTCCCAAATACGTTCTGACTTGATTCCTGCCATTTTCCTTTGCCTGATATAAGGCAATATCAGCAGCTTCAATCATTTCTGATGGTTTTTCAAATGTAGTTACAGAAGTGCTTGAAACTCCGATTGAAACAGTAATTTTAAGCTCATTCTCGTCATACATCAGCGGAGTTTTTTCAAGGATGCTTCTTACTCTTTCTGCAAATAATTCCCCGCCATGAATTGACGTTTCAGGAAGAACTATTGCAAATTCTTCCCCGCCATAACGTGCCAGAACGTCGATTTTTTCGCGGAGCGACTTCTGAAAAAGTGAGGATGCGTGTATCAGCACTTTGTCTCCGATAAGATGACCCCAGTGGTCGTTGAATTTCTTGAAATGATCAACGTCAAGAATCATCAGTGATAGAGGCTTTGAATATCTTTTTGCACGCAGAAATTCTTCGAGCAGTGTTTCCTGAAAGAATCTGTGATTGTACAAACCCGTAAGCGGGTCAGTAAAGGCGAGTTTTTCAGTTTTCTGATGTATCATAGCATTTTTGATACTCGTAAGGAAGATTCCAGTAAACTGAGAGGTAGTTTCAAAGTCACGTGGGGAAAAATCTGGCGAATTTTCACGGGCGAGGTGAATAAGGCCTCTGATTTTGTTTTCAAGTATTATTGGAATATATAATACGTGGGTAATTTTTCCAATCTGCTTTTTTGAATCGTGGTGTGGATTAAATATTTCAATATCAATTTCGTCAGTGTTTTTTAATACCGGGTCGGCCGGAAACTCTGAAAAAACTGATGTCAGCGATTTTTTAAGAATTTCGAGATACTCTTCTGAAAGCTTGTACTCAGGTTGAATAATTGCTTTATATGAAGTTGATAACTGATCAAAAAGAAGAATTGAAACGCTGCTGTAGCCGATCAGTTTGTTAAATTTTTCAAAAGCTTTTTTTAGTACAAGCCTCGGATCAAGGGTCGAGGTGAGTTCCTTGCTGATTTCCAGATATATCCCATTCTGATAAGCACTGTCCAGTAAAATCTCCTGGTCATGATGAATTCTGCGTATCATTAATTCCCGTTCAACCGCTATTCCCAGATCAAGTACAAGAGTTTTAACCTGAGAGAAAAATCCATTCCAGGCTTTTCTTTCATGATATTCCTTATGAAGCCTTATTAAAAGAAAATGCGGGTCCTGTTTTTTGTCTTTGATGGGAAGATGAAATAAATGCAGAAGGCCAGAAGGTTTTTCGCCGTATGAAAAAGCCGGAAACTCATTTTTTATCCCTGAAGAACGTATGAGTTCATTTTTGAATTCAGCAATTGCAGGTTCCAGGCTGTTTTCATCAAGATTGTGAGAGCCAATTATTTCAGGAGAAGCCGAATATTCGTTTTCCCGGCTCATTCTGAAAACTGCTATCTCCAGTAGTTCCAGTTCATTTGCCATCTGAACACAGAATTTATTCAGGTTTTTTGTGAAATCTCCGGGGGCGTGCAGAAGCCTGTTAAGTCTGCTCAGAAGCTCAAGTTGCCAGTTCTTATGCCAAACGTCTTCGGTTAGTCTCTGTTTTTCAAGCACCGAAGCAAGATGTCCCTGTATGGATGAAACAATCTTTTTTTCATAATTTCCGAAGGGTATTACGTCCGAAAAACGGCTGAGATTTATTACCCCGGTTTTTCTTCCGGAAGTTTTCAAAGGGCATGAAATAAATGACTCGCCCGGATTCCAGATTCTGGGTTTTAAATTTTCCGGAAACTGTGTCACATCAGTAATTAAAAGTGGCCGGCCCGATCTGAAGACGTGCCCGGAAATTCCCTCATCGATTGACATTGTCTGAGATGAAAGCTGACCGGGATGTCCGGTTGAAAGAAAAACTCTCAGATTCTTCTCAATCGGTGAAAAAATAAGTACCGAAGCGTAATCTGCTTGTACAAGTACAAGAATTTCCGAAAGCATGTAAGCAAGATACTCTTCAAGGTTTCTTGTCTCAACAGCCTTTTCGAAAATCCGGTCGAAAAAAAACAGCATCGGGTTTTTTTTCTTCTCATAAACAAAAGAACCATAGTTTTCTGGGGAAAAATCAAATATTTTTTTCATTTTAAAAATTTAAGAGCAAGGACGGTTGTATCGTCATGCGCTTCCCTTTCACCACGCCAGGAGTTTAGAACATTAAATAAATTTTCAACAAGTAAATTTGGATGACAAGTGCAGTTTTCAGAAAAGAATTTCTGAAAGCGTTCACTCCCATACATTTCGCCGGAATAGGTTCTTTCTTCGTATATTCCGTCTGTTACCATAAGTATTGAATCTCCGGGATTAAAGCTTACCATCTGCTCTTCGAAATTAAGATCAACTGGGTGAATTCCGATCGGAAGACCTTTGCCGGAAAAAAGTTCAGTTGGTTTTCCGTTTACGCAGGCAAGCAGCCCACCATGCCCCGCAGACGATGTTGTCATGGTTTTCTGCTCTGTGTCTATTACTGCAATCTGCATTGTAACAAAATGATAAGGGTCAATATTTATCATCTGGTTTATTCGCTGCAGAATGCGCGAAGGTTGATAATATTCTCTTGCAACAAGCTGAAGAAAAGTTTTGATTCGTGCCATCAGAATGGCGGCAGGCATACCTTTTCCAGACACATCACCAATTGCGGCAAGATATTTTCCCTCAACTATTTTCAGGAAATCGAAGAAATCACCGCCTATTTCTTTAGCGGGAATACTTTTACCAAATACACTTAAATTCTCTGGAATTCCTTCCCATGAGTTCGGAAGAAGAGCTGCCTGAACTTCTCTTGCGTCGTTCAACTGCTGCTGAATTCTTTCACTCTGACGGCGTGCATCCATTGCCTCAAGATTTTCAAGTGCTACCACAACCAGATCTGCCATGGCTTCCAGGAGTTTCTGATCCTGGTCTGTGAAGGTTAAACCGCTGATCTTGTTGTTTACGTTTATTACTCCGATTACTTTTTTGTTGCGCTCGTCAATTCGGCTGATGAGCGGCACAGAAAGCAGTGAACGGTTAAAATAAGCTTCCATTGAACGTTTCTGAAACTGCGGATCTTCTTCAATGTTGTCTATTCGTATTGAGACACCTGTTCTTGCAACATATCCAGAGATCTCGTCACCTATGGGAATCTTTGTTTCAGAAATAATTTTTTCTGACAATCCATAGCTTCTTTCGATCATCAGATATTTCTGGTCACTCGAAAGGGTCAGAAATGAACATCTGTTTATTTTCAACAATTTCCTGACAACATTGATCATTTCAGTTAAAAGGAGATCTTTGTTGTTAATTTTTTTTATCATTCCCTCAAGAGATTTTATCGTTTCAAGTTTTTCCTGATAGTTAAGTGCTACCAGCAATGCTGCGCTGACAGAATTCAACAGAATGGTCAGCATGTTTACTTCGTCCTGAGGCAGATATTTGTTTTCCGGATGATTGAAAAGAATCAGGCAGCCGAGCGAAGGACTGTTAAGCTGAAGATTTTGTATTTCCAGTCTGGAGGTGGCTGCAAATGGAAGAACTATATTAAAAAGTTCTTTATTATCATCAGGAAGACGCTGGAATGCCGAGCTTCCATGTATGGCATTGTAAACATCGCCGGGCGTGTTTGCTGCAACCAATGGGTCGAAATCAGGCGGGATGGGGCCGAAAATTCTTATCGATTCGGGAGTTTTTTGATCAGGGTGGTATACGAGAATTGCACCGCTTTTCTGACCGAAAAGGTCACCCAGACTGCTTACCAGATGGTCAATGATTCCAACTACATCAATACTTGCAGTCAGAAGGTTTGATGACTGGTTAATCTTTCGAAGAATATCAGTATTTAAACTTTCTTTTCTCAGCTGTTTCAAATATGCGAATCTGAATGCAAGTTGATTTGCCAGAAGTGCCAGAAGACGGTCGAGGTAGCTCAGATCTGTGTTTTTGTGGTTTACTATTCCTATATGTCCGTGGAGAACGTTACCCAGTTTGCATTGATATGATTGGCTGAATGGCTCATTCGAAAGGCTTCCCTCTGGAAGAGGGCTGTTTTTATATATCCTGCAGCGACATTCAGAAAGCGTTACATAATGTTCCGAATCTGGATGTGAGGTGTGTCTTGCTGATTCAAGGCTTGCATTTACTGGTGAAAAATCATTATTGGTTATCAGAGAATCTTCACGGCCGTAGGTGAGAAGATCTTCGATGAATTCTGTTGTCTTCGGATGCAGATCTTTAATATTGTCAACCCAGCTCGAGATTACAACATGTATTTCATTTTTCAGGGAATACTGAATTACGAACAATGTATCAAGATCAAATTTAGTCTGAAATCCTGCCATGAGGCTTGAAAGATATTCTGAATCTTCATCAAACCATGGATCAGACTGAAAGTTAGCTTTGGGAGAGTATGTTGAAGAGATTCTCTCATTCAGTTTGTGTATATCAATAATGAGGTAATTAAGCAGATTTGGAGTAAAATTTTCAATGGAAGAAGCTTTATGGCGATAGTCAGGAAACAGGCGGTGTCCGATCAGTGCAGCAAACTGATTGCAGAAGATGTCCCAGTCTGAATATTGCGTTGCCGGGTCTGAAAAGTCTGTAAGAATTGCCATTTCACCAAGACATGTGTTTCCAAGTTTAACTGGAATGATGAATACTTTTCCCTTTCCGCCTTCGGGAAAAGTGAATTCTTCTGTTGTTCCAGGATTGTCCCAATTTCCAAAAGAAAGAAACTCTGTCGGAGAATATGGATGATTCAGGACGAACACTTTCATTTGCGATGGAACTGTCTTTAATATCCGAACAGCAATGCCCCTGAAGCCTGGAAGATTAAAAAGAAATGAAAAATCACCTTTCTGCCAGACCCGAAGTAATGGCAGTTTGGAAGCATGCTTGAGAGCGTCAAGAAATATTCTTTTCATTCATTTTCCCCACATTATTGAAAAGACAACAATTCTGCATTATAGAATATCATTTCACAGCAATCAAGCACTGATTTTTATATATATTTTAAATCTCGCTTATAATTAGCTTACAATAATATTCTATAGATAAACTAATCGTATCATTTTTACAATTGCCGGTCACATTTCAATAATTGTGGTCAGTGCAAATGTAAAGTTTTTTCAGAATAGGCGTTTTTTTGTGACTCTTGATAAACGTTTCACAATGATTATTAATGCTCATTTTGCATTTTGCTATTATGAGTAGACTTTTGGAGACTTTTAGTTTATAAAGTCGAGAGTATTGAAAAAAAATTGCGATATTTTCACAAGTCTCCATTATTTGTAAAGGCTTGAATAATGAACAAACAGGTTTTTCACGGAGCTTTTAACACCAGCCGTTTATGGATATTAGCTGGAATTGGCTGGGTTGTTGTCGTAGCATTATCACTTGTCTGGAATTGGTATCAAGTAAATACAGTAATGAAAACTCTTTCAGAATCTGAAGCCAGATCAGCATTTGAGAAAGATGTGGTTCTTCGCCTCTGGGCTTCAGCTCATGGAGGGGTTTATGTGCCACCTACAGAAAAATCACCTCCCAATCCACATCTTGCAAATATTCCAGAACGTGACATAACGAGCACCTCCGGCAAAAAGCTTACTCTTATAAATCCAGCCTACATGACACGTCAGGTTCATGAATTGGGTAAAAAAGAGTTCGGGTTGATTGGCCACATTACCAGTCTAAAGCCAATTCGTCCTGAAAATAAACCTGACGAGTGGGAGACATCTGCTCTGCTATCTTTTCAAAAGGGAGATACGCAGAAAACTGCTCTTGAAAATATTAATGGTATTCCTTACTTCAGATTCATGCGACCATTGGTAACGGTTGAAAGTTGTCTGAAGTGTCATGTGTCTCAAGGTTATAAAGTAGGTGATATTCGCGGTGGAATCAGCGTTTCTGTTCCAATGCAGAAATATTTTACATTGGCTAAAGAACAGCGTATGACACTGGCTTTTGTTCATCTCCTGATTGGTACATTGGGGATTACGGGCCTTTTTACAGCTCGGAGGCTGTTGCGAAATTCTGAAATGAAACTGCGGAAAAGTGAGGAACATCTTTCAGCAACGCTCCGATCAATTAGCAATGGTGTCATTGCCTGCGACTGTGAAGGTAGTGTTTTGTCTCTTAACCATGTTGCGGAAAACCTTACTGGCTGGAGTACAATTGATGCATCTGGAAAGCCTGTGCAGGAAGTTTTTAGGATTGTCAATCCCCAGAGCCGCGATGTTGTTGAAAATCTGGTGAAGCGAACTTTGAGTGAAGGTTTGACCATTGAGTACAGCAATTCTGTTTTGCTCATTGCTTCCAATGGCGCTGAATATTACGTCGCTAACAGTTGTGCACCAATTCGAGATGGAGCTGGGCAACTGATCGGAGCCGTTCTCGTATTCCATGATATTACCGAACAACTAGAAGCTGCACAAGAGTTAGTGAAAGCCAAAGAAGCAGCCGTAGCGGCCAGTAAAGCCAAGTCAGAGTTTCTGGCTAATATGAGTCATGAGATTCGGACTCCCTTGAATGGAGTTATCGGATTTACAGATCTTCTCAAAAATACAGCTCTATCTCCGATGCAGGCAGAATACGTTTCCAGTGCCAATTCATCTGGCCATACTCTTTTAAATATCATTAATGATATTCTGGATTTTTCAAAGATCGAAGCCGGAATGATGAATCTGGAAATACTCAAAACCGACATCATTGAACTCCTTGAAGACAGCGTAAATCTAATCAAATATGCGGCAGCGAGAAAAAAGCTGGAAGTTCTGTTGAATATTGACACTGCCATACCCCGTTTTGCCTGGTTTGACCCGATAAGATTAAAGCAAATTCTGACGAATCTTTTGAGCAACGCAGTGAAATTTACTGCAGCAGGTGAAGTGGAATTAAAGGTGAACTATGAAGTTGTTGATTCTGAGCATGGCAGATTTAAGTTTTTTATCCGTGATACAGGCATAGGCATCACTGAAGAGCAGCATAATAAGCTCTTTAAAGCATTCAGCCAGGCAGACAGTTCAACAACTCGAAAATTTGGAGGAACAGGGCTTGGTTTGATAATATCTCAACTTATTGCAAAAAAAATGAATAGTGAAATCAAAATAGAAAGCATTCAGGGAAAGGGTACTACCTTCTATTTTGATGCTGTTACCGAAATTGAATATGGAGAAAAAAACGCACATGGTGTTGTACAATCAATAAAGCGATGTTTTATTATTGACGACAACGAAAGTAACCGCATGATACTTGAACACAAACTGACCAGTTGGGGCATCTATTGCTTATGTTCTGATAACGGATTGGATGCTGTAAGGATAATTGAGTCATCAGGAACTTTTGACGTCATTCTCTGTGATTACCACATGCCGGATATTGATGGTCTTGAGACGATAAGAATGATCCGGCAGTATTTAAAGCTTGATGCTGATAAGCAGCCGATAATTCTTTTACATTCCTCCATTGACAATGAAGAGTTACATCGAAAATGTGACGAACTAGGTGTACGCTTCAGACTGACAAAACCTGTAAAGTCATCAGAGCTTTATACATACCTGTGCAATGTTGTTGTTCCTGCTGGATTAGTATCAGATAAACCAGGTATTGAAAAAACGACTCCGGTTAAAACTGGTAATGCCGGCAATATTACGATATTGATAGCGGAGGATGTAGCCATGAATATGGCTCTGATTAAAGCCTTTGTGAAAAGGCTTGTTACATCAGTAAGAATCATCGAGGCAAATAATGGAAAAGTGGCTGTTTCCTTGTACCAGAGTGAACATCCGACTCTTATTCTTATGGATGTGCAGATGCCGGAAATGGATGGAATAGAGGCAGCAATTAAAATACGTGAACTTGAAAAAGATACTCCGAAGCACATTCCGATTATTGCCCTGACGGCAGGTGTTTTAAAAGAAGAACAGGAAAAGTGCTTCAGTGCAGGAATGGACTGCTTCCTAACCAAGCCAATCGAACCTGAAAAACTTGCAGAAATCTTCAGACATTTTATCAGCTGATAAACTTATCCAAAAGAGGAGCATTTATTTGCCGGCCAGCTTTTTCAGTTCTGACTGCGCCCATGCAAGATTGTTTATCGCCAACTGGAAGTCGGGCTTTAATGACACTGCTTTTTGTCCGTAAATAACCGCTTTTTCAAATTCTCTGAGGGAATTGTATGCAGCGCAGATATTGTTATGAATTTCTGCTGAATCAGGGAAGATTTTAAGGGCTTCGCTGGCGATTTCTATACATTCGCGGAATTTTCCCTGTTTGTAATATTCCAGTGAAAGAGTGAGAGTTATTTCTGAATCAGGTTTTTCAATCAGTTTTGTTTTAACTTTCTCCAGTAGTTCATTGTTGCCTGTCTGTATCATTTCAAGCATTGTATGTTTATTCATATTTGTAAAGTCGAAGTTAGTTTTAGCCGGAGTGTTTATCAATGCTTTAATCGACTGTGAGTAAGTGTCTCCGGGGCTTATTGAGAGGGCTTTTTCAATCATTTCAGATGCTTCTTTCTGTCTTCCGGTTTTGTGCAGAAATCCTGCATAGAATGAATACGAATCGGGAGAGCATGGGTTGAGTTCCAGGGCTTTTTTGAAGTAAAATTCTGCGGATTTGTTATCTTTAATTGCTGATTTCAGAACGCCGAGATTAACGTGCAGCACGGAATAGGTGCTTAGAGTTGTAAGCGCGTGCATGAAACATTTTTCTGCTTCGCCATAGTTGCCTCTGGACATGAGCGATACTCCGTAGTTCATCCAACCGCGGCCGTTACCGGGGCTTTTTTCGGTTACGTCTTTCCAGAGAGTATCACCGTCAATCCAGACTCTGTTTCTGACATGCGTGGCTATTGAAAGAATGCTGATGCAACAAAGAAGCAGAAAGCATGTATATCTCAGCCTTATGCCGGCGTTGTGTGCAACAGCAAATATTCCCCAGATTATACATGCAGACAGCCCGACGTATGGAAAGAACATGCGGTGATCGTTCAATACTTCTGCAAGGGCAATAATGCTTGAAGTTGGAAGCAGCGCAATGAAAAACCAGAAAATTCCAAAAGAAACTGGAGACAGCTTTCTGTTTCTGAGAAAAAAGTATCCTGCGCCAGCCAGTGAAATTACAAAGAAAAAACCCAGAAATACTCGTATGTCACCGGGTGAATTAATCAGTCCCCAGTCGGTATCTGCAGAAAGCCACAATGGTGCAAAGAAACTTCGAAAATAGTGAGCAATAACCATAGGCTGAGTAATAAGATAGAGAAGGGTGGGGGAAGTTGAACTGACGCTTGTTTTCGAGCGCATCGACTGAATGAATATGAAAAGGAGCGCCGAAATGATGAGAGAAGGCAGACTCGAAATAACAGCTTTTTTTATCCTGCCAGGAAACTGATTTTTTTCGGGATTTCCCACTTCTTCGACCTTTCCGTCCCTTCTTATCTCATCGTCTTTTCTTATCTCATAACCATTTTCGAACCTTTCACGCTTTTTGGCCCTTTCGCCTTTTTTGATCTCATACCCATTTTCGTTACTTTCGATCTCATCACCCTTTTCAGCTTTTTCAGTTTGGGAATTTTCAGAGGTTGATTCAAAGATCAGTACGTAGAAAAAAAGAATCAGCGGGTACACAAGTGCGCTGGCTTTAAACAGGGCTCCAATTGCGATCAGTAAAAGATCGGGGAAAAATTTGCGCTTCGCAGGAAAGAATATATAAACATCAATTGCGGCAAGTACAAACAGTGTCGAGAAGATATCTGATCTGGAGATAATATAGTTTACAGTTTCTGCGTTAACTGGGTGAACTGCGAATATCCAGACTGAAAAAAGAGCTGCGATATCTGCAATAAGGGTGTTTTCAAATTGTGCTTTCTGAAAAATGTGTCTGAAGAAATAAAACATCAGTGGAAGATGCAGCAGAAAAGCAAGGAAATTGGTCACATGAAAAAAGAAAGGCTTCAACCCGCCTGATAGCCAGTAGTCAATGGCAAGAGAAAGCGTTATAAGTGGCCGATATTCCTGATTAGTCGGTTTGGAAGAGAAAGTTTCAGCGTTTGTGAAAAATTTTTTTATTTTTGAGAAATCGGAAATGTCACGGATAAATGAATTGTTAATTATGGTATGGGAATCGTCAAAGTGAAATCCGTTTTCGAAATGATTCGAATAAACCAGCAAAACGTTAAGAAATAGTACAATTGCAGCTAAGGTAAGATATCTTTTGTATTCCATAGGTTACTCCGTGGCAGGAATTATGTAAACCAGAGACTGAATTCTAATTCATTTGCTGCTATTCTATCACATAACAATTAAGATTTTTGCTATCTTCTCAATAATTCCTGTTAATCCTTTTTAATCCAAAATCTAGACTCTTGAATCTTTAGTACAGCAAATCATAATAAAGGAGTCATAAACTATGTCATTTCGACCAAAGGGAGAAATCCGCAATTACTTGATTCTCACATTAGTTCTAGATGTCAGCTTACCCCAAAGTTAACACGCAAATTTGACCCCTTATTTAAGATTTTGCGTATTTACTCTTGAGTCTTGAAAATCTGCGTAATCTGCGGACAAAAATCTTTTCTTTTTTTAAACAAGAGTTATTGTGGAGATATAGAGTTTTGTACGAAATATTGTTTTTTATTTAATATTTTTTCAGAATTGTTGCATACCGATCAAAAAAGTGATATCATATAAAAGATAAATTCGCAATTGGTATTGAAAGGTGATATAGTATGGCAAATACACTTTCCGCCGCAAAAAATGCCAGAAAGGCAGACAGACGGCACGAGGTTCGCATTTGTGTTAAATCCGAGCTGAAAACTCTCAGAAAAAAAGCTCTTGAAGCCGCATTGGCAAAGAAACCAGAAAATGAAGTTCTTGAACTGGTTAAATCAGCCTGCAAAAAGCTTGATACTGCAGCATCAAATGGATACATTCATAAGAAAACCGCTTCCAGAAAAGTCGGAAGACTTATGATTAAAGCCCGCAAGCTTATGTCAGGTGAACTTCAGGTTATCTGACAACGCCTGTTATATCTGATTCTCAAAGATTGCCCGCAGGGGCATCCGGTTTCAGATGGGTGTTACGAAAAGCCTTCTCCATGGTGGCTCTTAAGCCTAAAACATGAGAAGGTTTTTTTCGTCCTCAAATCAAATCAAATCAAATCCAAATTTAAATCAAATCAAATCCAAATCCATAACTAACAAATCATAAATCTTGACTCTTGAAAATCTGCGTAATCTGCGGACAAAATCTTTTCTTGTCTTTTCTTTTCTTTTCTTTTCTTTTCTTTTCTTTTCTTGTCTTTTCTTTTCTTGTCTTTTCTTTTCTTTTCTTTGCCTAAAACTACAAAGAAGTTCTCAATCTGCGGACAAAAATCTAGTCCTTCCAAGCGTTTTGTCTTTATTCGACCCGTTCGTATTCTGTTGAATATGTTGGTGAAAGCGGGTCGATCCAGATTTGTCTGTATAAAACAAATGGTGCGCCGAGCGGAGTAAGTTCAAAATTTCTTATATTTGGGTTCAAAAGCACATGCGTGGTGTAATGAGAAATAAAAACCCATGGAGCATCATTAACTATGATCTGTTCAATCTGCTCATAAAGCGGAATTCTGATTTTGGGGTCTACTTCAAATCTCGCACGTTCCAGAAGATCATCTACAATCGGATTACTGTATCTGCTGAAGTTGCCCTCGCTGCCAATATTCGAAGTATGAAAAAGGGTGTAAAGAAAGTTATCCGGATCAGGATAATCGGCGGTCCAACCCATTCTGAAGAAGCCAACCTCACCTTTTTCGACTTTGTCGAGATGTTCCTTGAAATCGACTATTTTCAGTTTGCATGCAATTCCAACATCCCGAAGGTTTGCGAGAATGAATTCGCTTGTTCTGGTATGCGAGGGGTCGGCATTAAACTGTAGTGTAATTTCAGGAAATTCTTTTCCATCGCCGTACCCGGCTTCAATCAACAGTGCCTTTGCTTTCACGGGGTCGAAGGAATAAATCTGGGTGCCATCTGCCGATTTTGGAGCAGACGAAGAATTTGCTCCGATATTCATTATTCCGGGTGGAAGCACTCCTCTTGCCATTCGTGCGCGTCCATTGAGAATTAAATTGACTATTGTGTCGCGATCTATGGCGTAATTGATTGCCTGTCTAACTTTCACATTGTCAAACGGCGGAATTTTTACGTTAAAGCCAAGGTAAAAGGTTCCCCATCTTGATGCTTCCTGAAAATATTTGCTCCAGAATTTGTCATTGATAATTCTTCTATATTCAGGGTCTGGGACGTTGCTTTGCGACAAATTTCCCTTCATGAAAGAATTGAAAATTTCATTTTCGGCTTTCATGACAGGGAATTCAATTTTATCAAGATAGGGTTTTCCCTTGAAATAGACCGGATTTGCACGTAGGATAATGGTATCCCCTTTTTTCCCTGCAAAAATGAAGGGCCCGGTTCCGACTGGCTTTTCAGAAAATCCTTCTCCTGACAATTCAATGTCTTCTCTGGGTACAATAAAGGCGTTTGACAGTGCCAGAAGAGAGAGAAACGGAGCAAACGGCTTCTCAAGTGAGAATGAAATGGAATGTGAAGAAATGACATTAATTCCTTCAATAGCAGGTGAATTCCTTTCTGAAAAAGCTTTTGCACCCTTTATTACCAGGAAACTCTGAGCTCTTCTTGTTTTTGAATCCGGGTGCAGAAGGCGGTGAAAGGTGTAAGAAACATCTTCAGCGGACAATAAGCGTCCTTTATTTGCTGTCGAAAGATTGGCAGAACCAATTTCTGCATGAAATCTGGCATCATTCTGCAGTTCAAATGTATAAGTCAACCTGTCTTCTGATATTGTCCATGATTTTGCAAGAGATGGTACAACAAGTGTCTTTTCAGAACTACTTTTTTCGCCAAGCCTGAATTCAACTAGACCGTCAAATATCTGTCTGCTGACTTCATGAGAGAATGAATCTCCGATATCACGCGGGTCAAGAGTAAGAACTGCAGAAGGGAAGGCCCTAATATATGTGCCACCACTTACAGGTTCAAGTGAACAAATTTCCTGATTTTCTTTCTTTTCATCTTTTCCGCAGCCAGTTAGTATGCAAACAGAGATCACCAATGCAAATAACAGTATTTTTTTCATATCAAGCTTTACCTGTTTTTCTATGATTTATGAAACAGCATTCAATGATTCCAGAACCTTTGAATTCGTGTTCAAAGAAGCCATTTTCAGCAAATTCAGGAACAGTAATCAATTCGAAATCTTCATGAAATTTCTTATGAAAGTATTTGATAAAATTGGATTCTTCAAATTTTTCAGAATTAAGATCGCACCGATTTTTGAATTCATTGCGCTGTTTTTCAATAGTGTCTTTCAGAAATTTCTTGTCGAACTCGTCTTCAAGCTTTTTAACCATAGCTTCAGTATGCTTTTGAATATGTTTCGACTTCATTTCTTCAGAAATGCTTTCTGGTGATTTCTGCAGGAGTTTGTTGAATTCAGCTTCAATTTTTTCACGTGCAATTGAGCTTATATTCTGCTGATCTTTTGATTTTAATTCATCGTAAATGTCTTTTAACTCTTCAATTTTATATTCAAATTTTATTGCATCGATTAAATCACGTGTACACAAAACTCCGGCAATTTTTCCAGTTTTTGTTATTGCATCTGCCTCAAAAAGATGTTTAAAAATTCTGTCCTGTTTCTCTGATTTATTGGATGTGTCGAAAATCCAGTCAGAGACTCTCTTTGCGTCAATTACTGCTTTACCGGTCAGTGTATATTCGCAGCGTTTTTTTCCACCGGTGTTAGCTGCCATGACGTAATGATAGGCGATTCCTGTTCCAATTTTGACATTGTAAATGTTCGAATTCAAAATTTCTTCTTCGGAAACGTTCTTCATCAATTGCTCAATTTCGAAATACACTTCCGGTGAATTAAGCAATTCCTTGTTATTAACATTAAGTTTTTTCAGATACTTCGATGATGCAATTCCCTTTCTGGCGATTTCATGCCACTCTTTTGTCTGTTTCATTCGTTCATTGTTCTTTTCAACCGCAGCAGTCATTTCAAGTGAACACAAAAGTGCTTTTCTTGCGGGTGCCGAAATACTCCTGGGGGCATTAAAATAAACCATGATAGAGTCACCCGAAAATTTATCGGTGGTGCCTTCGTATTTGGTCACAACATCGGTCATTGCTTCAAATACACTTTCCTGCCATCTGCACAAGCCAGTTTCATCACGGTAGAAGAATTCACTGCTGATGCTCGAAAAACCTCTGATATCAATAAAGAAAACGCTGCATTTTTTCAATTTTGGAAGTATTTCAACTGTGTCGCAGGTAAACGGGTTCATTCCTGAAGTAAGCTTTTGTTTTGATACAATGCGGGCTTCTTCCGAGACACGTAAATCGATCTGCTGCGCTGAGAACTTTCTCTCTTCAGCGCCAAGTGCAATTTCACGCGTCAGTTCGCCGAACTGATCAGACCTGTGGAGTAATTCGTCAGCTTCAGATTTTTCAGAAGTCGACAGACTTGCGAGTGAAAAATCCCTGTTATCAATTGATTTTACTATTTTGGTTAATAGCTCAAGCGGTTCAGTATTCTTTCTGGCGCTGAATAGTGAAGCCTGTGTTGTAACAAGAAGAATCATCAATCCCATGCATATATAGATTGTGCTGACTTTTGAAATAAATTCCCTTGTTTTCATTCCTTCGATGTCCAGAGCCATAAGTCCAGAGACTTCACCATCTTTTTCTTTAATTGGCACCAGAACAGAATTATACTCAACACCGCGATAAGACTCATTTTTAATTACATCCATCATTACCTGGGATTTTCCCTGTTCAATGACTTGCTGCATCGCCTTGTTGCCAATAAGCATTTCTGTATCGAGTTCAAAGTTGTAGTAGTCACGCTCTGCTGTTGCAGCGCTGAAAACAGCATTTTCAATCTTTTTTCCGTTGACTCTTGGAAATCCGAGTAGACAGGCAAAAAGAATATTTGGACTTTGAATCTCTGTGTCATTTTCGAATTGAGAAAGCTTTCTTCTTGCCGCCTGAAGGAATTCATTTTCGCCGGGATCTTGCGATATTGGCAGAAGATTAAAATCAAATATTTTCATGTAATGGAAAAAATACTGAAATTTCGGCGGTTTTAATGAGAGAACATTGTTTCGAAAAGACTCTGAATTAGTTAAATCATCAGGTGTTTTATCTTTTTTAGTTGAGATTTCAAGGAATTTTATATATGAGTCTTTATTCAGAGGTTTTTCAGTAAGAAGAAGATTAAATTTTTCGATTTCTGTTTTGGAATAATTTGCCTCTAATTTCTTTATCTCGTCAGCAAGTTGAATCGATTTTTCTGCATATTCGCAGAGTATTTCTGGAAGTATTGCTTTTTTGAGGATAGATTCGATTGTTTCTGCATCGGCATTTTTGAATGAACCTAAATATTCTGACTTCATAAGAAGCAGGTTGCAGATGTTTCTTCCTATTGTAGGATTGTCCAGTGGATAGGAATATTCACTGCTGATTTTTTCGAAAAAAGATTTTTCTTCAGGTGTAAATTCTTTATTTTCAGCAAATTTTTCGATAGCTGCAGACATTGATGAAATCATATTAAGATCTATTTTTTCTTGAGTTTTCAAGCTCTCAAGTTCTATCATTTTTTTTCTTGTCAGGTTGACTTTAAGCGATAGTTCTAGTGAGGAAAGCTCTTTATCAATGAATTCACTTTTGGCAGTCGATTTTTTTAATTTTTCAATTTCTCTGGAAGCTTTTCTGATGCTGAATATAAGCTCATCGCGTTTTTTTGCCAGAGAAAAAGATTTTGGCAGTTCGTTTTTTTCTTCTTCTGTCTGGTAGTTCCAGAGGCGATCCCGGACGATTTCCAGATCATGTTCCCCTGCCTGGACGCTATTGTATGCTTTCTTTATCCATTGAGCAGATTCTTTAAGCTTTTCGGTGATGGTTTTATAGTGAATAAGGTAATCCTGAGAAGATTTATAAATGGTAAAAACTTTTGCAATATCTGCAGCGAGTTTCAGCTCATTTCCTGCTGAGGCGATATTTCCCGTGTATTCATAATTCTGCGCATTTTTCAGAAGGGTTTTTATTACGCTGTCATCAGTATCCATATCGGTAAGTGCTGTTTGAAGATTGTGCCGATGGAGTTCATTCAGGCTTTCAAGATTTTTCAGAAATTCATTTTTCAGATAGCGTGTCTGAATAAGTATTCCAATTCCAAGTGAAAATATTATTGCCAGGCTTATATAAGTTGTAATAAGAAAAAATTCTCTTCTGGTACAGTCTTTTTCAAGACCCCAACTATAAAGTCTGTATAATGTTGCTTTCATGCTATTTTCCCTCTGAAGAATGTTGTTAATGTTATGCCGGAAACATTCCTAAAGAATACTCTATCATTTCCATATATTCAATAGAATTCTGAATTTCATATCCAGTTTTGTCTGAATTTGAACAAATAAGCCGCATAGCAGCCTTTTGAGGCTGCTATGCGGCTTTAATAGAATGAAATTCTATTCTTATTAGTGGGGAATACCGTTGGAATCATGGTGAACCATGAATCCGTCATAACCACCCAGATGTGCGTTTCCGTCAAGAAGCGAATTCGTTTTTCCTGAAGAATAAATTGATGTTCCATTTCCACAAATAGCATAAACATTTGTCGTAGGGTTTGCCAATTGTTTTGCCCATACTGGATTGCCGTTAAGATCTAATTTGGAAACAAGCCCGTCGCCGTAACCGGAAGATTGTGTACCAATAAGAGCAATTGTAGAACCTGCAACATACAAAGCATCAGAAGTAGCATAAATTGCATTTAAGTTAACACTGCTGTCAAAAACAATTTTTGTATACAAATAACTTCCATCTGCTAGTGAATGGACAGAAAGTGAATATGCTGTAGAACCGCCAGTTACATAAACTGCCTGGCTGTTTGCTGCAATACTGGTATAGGATGAGCCGCCAGGAAACTTGGATACTGTAACCGTCGCGTCGCGACCGGCATCAAACTTAGCAACAAATCCGGTCGTAGTGGTTGCATTGCTGACAACAAACTTCGTGTATCCGCATACAAACGGAACATTCGATTGTACAACAATTCCTGTGACGTAATCGTCTGATGCACCGGGGTTACTGCCGTCAGCTGCTGTAACATTATACTGATGCTTAGATACGTTTGAGCCATCTGAGACAAGATATTTTCCAAGGAAGAAGTCGTTCTTTGAGCCAACGCCAGGATTTGCTTCTGATAATGTACCATTTGTAAACCCTGTGATGTAAAAGTTTCCTGATGTGTCAACAGCTATTCCTCTTGCTTCTTCATCATTGGCGGTTCCATCCTGCCATGTGCCTGAGAGAGTTCCGTTCTGCAAATACTTTCTGTAGAAAAAATCTTTTCCACCGGCACTTGTTCCCTGTAGACTGCCGGAAGTCCAGCCTGTAACCCAGATGTTTCCACTTGAGTCAATTGTCATTCCTCTGACTACATCATCTTCGGCAGTTCCAAACTGGTCGAGCCAGACAAGTGTCCCGGCTGAAGAGTATTTGGCAACATAGCAGTCAATCTTTCCAGAATTAGTTTTGTCAGTGAATGCCCCGGAAGTTTGTCCGCCGACGTAAATATTACCGAAGGAATCCATTACTGAAGCATGAACAAATTCGTCCCCGGTTGACCCAAACTGGGTTGTCCAGGTGGTTGTGAAATTCCAGGTGCTGTTATCATATATTCCCATATAAGGATTTCCCGCAAGGTCAAAAAATGATCCTGCATCAATGGTAATGTAGTAACGAGAGGAACGATTGAATTTTTTTGCATGTGGGATTGTAACTTTATTTCCGTCTATTGTGATATTATTCATATTCACTGATTCAAAAATTTCCATATCATCTGATGATGGGTTCATGCTATACCTGATTTTCAAGACTGAAATAGTTCCCTTCTTGACAGGTTTCGAAAAAACAATTTCCAGATTCTGGTTCAAAGATACACCTGATTGTCCAAGTGTTGGGCTCGTACTCAAAATGAACGGATAGACTGTGTCCTTTTGCCAGTTGAAGACTGTTGGAGCATCCAGAGATTGTGTAATAGAGTTGTTGTTATCACGGCCTATAACTAAAAGTGAATGCCATCCATCAGGCAGATTGCTTGCGGTTATGTTGACTGTTTTTTCTATCCAGTTTGCACTCCAGGCGGCTCCGTCAAGACTGTATTTATAGTGTGTGACATTGGTTCCGGCTACGGAAACATTCAGTGAAGCTGATGAAGACAATAATGCTGGAAGTCCGCTTGTAAATGTTGCTACTACAACTATAGCTGTTCCTGTCGCACCAGTTGCGCCAGTTGAACCTGTGGCACCCGTTGTTCCGGCAATTCCCTGATTGCCGCCAGAACCTGTTTCGCCAGTAGCACCAGTTGATCCGTTAGCGCCGGTTGCACCAGTAGCACCGGTTTGCCCGTTAGCACCAGTTGCTCCGTTGTTTCCGGTCGCTCCAGTCTGGCCAGTAGCACCAGTTAATCCTATTGGACCAGTGGCTCCGGTGGTGCCAGTAGCACCGGTTGCCCCAGTTGGTCCGACCGGTCCGACCGGGCCTTGAGGTCCGATTAAACCGTCAAAAGTCATTGTTTGCCATTGAGTTTCGTCAAAAATATACGAACATTTATTTGTACTGTTATAGTAAGCGTGGTTTAAGTGTGGTGTGAGAGGATGTTCGGAAAAAGTTCCAAGCCACACTATTCCTACACCAGGATTTCCCTGAGGTCCTATATTGCCTGTTGCACCGGTAGCGCCAGTCGCCCCAGTAGCTCCTGTGGCACCAGTTGCGCCTGTTACACCACTTTGGGACATGACATTCCATTTTCCAGAAAAATATATATAAGCTTTTCCTTCAGCAGTGTTGAAGTAGGCCCAGTTAGATTCCGGGTTGGCTGGAGGAGTTGCTGATTCACCTTTCCAGATCAGTCCTGCAAAAACTGCATCTGTTGCAGACAATGTGTAATCGGGAACTGTTGTAGTCTTTCCTGCTGCGATTGTGATATTTTCAAGTCGCCCCTGTTTTAAACCAGGTGCAGTAAATACAACGGTGTAGTTTCCTACCGGAACTCCTTTAATGGTAAAGTACCCAAGTGCATCAGAGTAGCCCGCATAGGATGTTCCGGGAAGAAATGCTATGATTCCGCTTTTGTTTGTAAAACCTTCTGGTACAATTACTCTGCCAGTAAGATCACCTGTAGCCATAAGTTTTAAAACAAGATCAATCGGCTGTTCACTTACCAGAATGTCTCTGATAATTGCCGCTTCTTCATTTCCCCGTTTTGCAACAATATTGTAATTTCCATCAGAGACGTTGTTGAAGGCAAAGTTTCCGTCGGCGTCGGTGATTGAAGTGTACAATGATCCGCCAATACTGTAATTAGTGCTGTTCAGAACCGAAGCAAGGGTGAGATTTTCATCGGGTTTGATGAGAAAAACGGCTACACCGGACAAATCACCTTCACCAGAAATATTTCCTTTGACCGTGCGCCCAGCTTGTGAATTCGTGGTTACAGTATTGAGACCTTCACTGCTTCCACCTGAGCCGCCGCAAGCGACCAGAAATAACCCCATTGATAACAGACATACAAAAATCCAGACTTTACTATTCATCTATTTCCCTCTCCAAGAAAATTTATCAGATTTTGAAAATACTTACTGCTTAATTCCGATGTTTCAGATTTTTTATGGAACAGTGATATCAGAAAAGGTTTTTGTTGCATAATTGTTTCCTGTGACAATAAGATTGTAGGTTCCGGCTTTCAGGCCGATAAATTCAAAATGTCCTTCAGTGTTTGTCATCGTGCTAATTTCCGTTCCAGAAATCAGTACCATTGCTCCGGAAACAGGTTCTCCGGAAATTTCATCAATAACAACCCCTGCAATTTTGCCTCTGGTGACAACAATTGGTTGAACTTCTACGGTGAAATCATGTGATACGGAATGATCATAAACTCTTAAAGTTTCGACAAGCGGATAAGTGTCGTAGGTATCTTTGTCTTCCATAAACCAGATTTTCATACCATAGCTGTCCATTCCCCAGTCAGACCACGGATCATTACCCCTGCATTCCTCAAACCAGATTGTTGCTGCTCCTGATGAGAGCGAATCGCGACTGACCGGAACCCTCACGGTTTCATCAAAATCTCCGTAAAACCGATCATATACTCTGGGGACGCCGCTAACCTGGTGGTCTTCCATGTCAACTCTTATAAAAGGAGTGACTCTATCGTCAGGCGTGACAGGAATCATCAACCGACCGCACGATTCTTCACTTTCATTATAGGTAATCAGATCATTGAATTTTATTGAGCCGTCAGAAGAAGTGACCCTGACACCAGGTACAATCTTGTACAAGGTTTTGTTTGTTGCCGGAAGGATTTTTATTTTCAGATAACCAGCTCTTGAAGGTGAGAAGGCTTTCGGAAAATCATAATCCCGTGCTGTAATTCGAAGCGAAAAAGTGCCGGGGCTGTAAAAAACCTTCTGGAAGCTTCCGGAAAGGGAAGTTTGATTCCTCTCATGAATTTCAAACTGGGTGACGCCGTTCATTTGCGCAAACATGTCTCCAAGACCTTTGTCAGCGTCATAAGCTGATAAGGAAACGGACATTGTTGCTCCCTGAAGAAGTTTAATTTTTTCATTCTTTTCAACTGATCGATCGTTTACTTTTACTGTCAATTCAGGTGGCACCGGCTCGGCAGAAACTGAAGGGATATTAACCGGAGTGGTCGTAGTAGAAGCTACTGGAGCTGAATCTGATCCGATTGATGATGAGTCAGTAAGTGAAATTTTCGGAATATCAAATTCAATCAGTCCGGCTGCTTCTGCAGAGATTATATGAGGAAAAATCACTGTAGGTTTATACCCGGATACTGATATTATCAGACGGTAAGTTCCTGGGCTTGCAGGCAAGGATAGTCTTCCGTCAGAGGAAGTTGAAGCCTTGTAAATCAGTGCATTGGAAAACAAATCATAAAAGGAAATTTCGACTTTTTCAGGTTTTCCACCAAAAATTACCAGAAATTCTGAAACAGGAGTGGTTTTTATGCACGTTCTGGAATTAGGTTCGGAAGCATTGGAACTTTGATAGGTCTTCGAAATGTCAATGGTTTTTTCGTTCCTGGTTAAGTCAGTTCCGAAGTCTACAGATATTGAAGTGCTTTTGAGATTCTGACTTCCATCGGGGTTTTTCACAACTTTCTGGGCAATTAATGCGATTGCCTGAGAGCTTGAAGAGACATAATTTGTGTTTCCGGCTTTAGCGTTCTTAATAAGGTCAACTGAGAGGCTGAATGCCCCAGATGCATTTGTGAACGTAAAAATACTGTCATCATACGCAGCGGTTACTTTTGTGTCTGCTGCTGCAACATACCGTACAACAGTTGCACCCCGGAATGAGGGTGTAACCGAAATGACTTCTTCATACAGAGTTCCAGTTATAACACGAATATCAGATTGTACTTCGCCTGACTGGTAATCATCAAAGTCATCATTTCCTGATGAAAATGGTTTGCATCCCAGAAAATATGGGAAAGTCAGCAGAATCAAAGCCGTAATACCGAGTAATCTCTTCATATTTCCTCCCGAAGAAGCTTTGTTGCATTTATCTTCCAAGCAAAAAATAACATAGCAAATAGAATTTTCGACGTCAAGAAAAAAAATCATAATTGAACAATTTTGCTGCAATCAGGACATTGTGAAATGGAGATTGATTGAGCTGAATGCAAGTATCTGGAAAATGTAATGAAATTATGATAGAATTAAACTAATGCTGAGAAATGGTGGAATAACAGTTATGAACGATAGATTTGAATTTATCAAAGACACTCCTGTCAGAGATCTTCCTTTTGCAATTATTGATCTTGAAACTACCGGATACGCGCCCCCTTATGCCAAAATTACGGAAATATCTGTAATTTCGCTGTACTCGAAGCCTGAAGTTTATATTGACACTCTCGTTGACCCGGGTGTTTCAATTCCCAGAGAGATTGTCGAGCTTACAGGTATTGATAATTCAATGGTTAAAGGGAAACCAAAGATTGATGCAATTGCGGAGAAAATAAGCGAGTCTCTTGATAATAGAATTTTTGTTTCACATAATGTACCATTCGATCTGGCATTTATAAAGCATGTTTATGCGAATTGTCTGAAAAGAGATTTTAGTGTTCCTTCGCTCTGTACTTTGCATTTGAGCAGGAAATACCTAAAACTGCCATCAAACGCTCTCGGGTCTGTGGCTAAACACCTGAGTATCACAACCACCGGAGCTCACAGAGCAATGGCAGATACTCTCACTGTAAAACACCTTCTCCACCATTTCGTTGAAATGTTTGAAGGTATGGGGTTAAAAACCGGTGCTGATCTCATCAAAGCTGGCCTTATCAAGGCTAGATAAATAAAAATCAGCTTTTCGGGTCATGTCGGTTCAGCATTGCTGCCAGCTCGTCTTTTCGATATGGTTTGCGGATGCTGTCGGTGAAGCCGTGTTCTGTAGGCTTTGCCATGACTGGGTCTTCCGAATACCCGCTTGATGCGAAGACGGGTAGATCGGGATACAAATTCCTAAATTGTACAATGGCTTCTTTTCCGCCCATTCCGCCTGGAATGGTCAGATCGAAAAATGCCCCGGCTATTTTTGTGCTATTGCTTGCAGCTTTGGCAGCAATCTGTAAGGCTTCTTCGCCATCTTTTGCTTCGATAATGTTATAGCCCATTTCCTGGAGTATAAGGCCGAGAATTTCCCTGATGGAAGGCTCGTCATCCATGATTAGTATTGTTCCACTTCCTTTATGCAAAACCGATGACTTGGATACATTCTGAATGTTTACCTGTTTAGATGCCGGAAGGAACACATGAAACGTTGACCCTTTTCCCATAACAGATTCTACTTCGATACAGCCTTCGTGTTTATGAACAATGGCATAGCAGGTTGCCAGTCCAAGGCCATGGCCCCTTTGCTTGGTGGTAAAGAACGGGTCGAAGATGCGTTTGAGCAAATCATTTGGAATACCGATCCCGGTATCGGTTATGGAAAGCTTGATATATCTTCCCGATTTCAGGAGCAGAATATCACCCTCTTTTATGACAACATTTTTTGCGGAAATAAGGATTCTACCACCCATGGGCATAGCCTGCTGGGCATTAATAACGAGATTGTCTATTGCCTGTCCGATCTGGTTTTTGTCGAAATCAGCAAGCCAGAGGTCTTTATCAATTTTGTAATCACAGGCGATTTGGGAACCAGAAAGTGAAAACGAAGCACTTTCCATGATGATAGGTGCTAATTCAGCGGTTTTTCGCTGGGGCGTTCCGCCTTTGGAAAAGGTGAGAAGCTGCTGGGTAAGGTCTTTGGCTCGACTGAATGCAGTCATCGCTTTTCCGAGATATTCTGAAGGTAACTTTTCAGTCGTTTTCTCGCGTGCAAGATCTACATATCCGAAAATTCCCGCAAGTAAATTGTTGAAATCATGGGCAATGCCGCCAGCAAGAATACCAAGAGAGTCAAGCTTGTCCGTGCGCTGAATAGCATCAAAAAGTCTCTGCTTCTCTGTCATATCGCGGAACACCAACACCACACCGATGGTTACGCTCTTCAGATCCATGATAGGAGCGCCGCTGTCAGCAATAATCCGCTCTGTTCCATCTTTTGAAATTAGAAGGGTTCGATTAGCCAGTTCAATTATTTTACCTGTTGCCAGGACTCTTTCAGCCGGATTTTCGCAGGGCAGACGAGTTATTTCGTTGATTATGTGAAAAACTGTTGTCAGCGGCTTGCCTCGTGCTTCGCTCTGTATCCAGCCCGTAAGCGTTTCTGCCACTTTATTCATAATGACGACATTACCCTGAGTATCTGTGGTGATGACTCCATCACCAATGCTTCGCAAAGTTACTGCCAGTCGCTCTTTTTCAGCTGCAAGTTCCATTTCCACACGCTTTCGCTCGGTGATGTCCTGTGCCGCCCCCATAAGGCCTATTGTTATACCATTTGCATTAACTACTGTTTTGCCATATACCCACATCCACCCGCGAGTACCATCTTTTCGCAAAGTTTCAAGCTCAAGTTCGTAAGGAGTTCCAGTTTCAGTTGTGTTAGTCAAAGCCTTCGAAAGGCGGTCCCAACTCTCGTTGGTGAAGAGTTTTTTGTGTTCAGTATAAGGAGGTGGAGGTTGCGTTGGGTCAAAATCACACATTCTGTAGAGTTCTTCCGACCACGAAACATGGTTGGTTGCAATGTCCAGACGCCAACTGCCAACTCGAGCAATTCTCTGTGATTCTCTTAAATCTTCCTCCTTTTTCAATAATTCATCTTCTGCCTGTTTCCGTTCAGTGATGTCCTGGCAGGTGCCCACTGCTCTTATCGGTTGTCCTTGATCGTTACGAAAAATGTGCCAGCGTTCTTCAGCATATTTTGTGGTTCCATTTGCTGTTATGATACGATGTTCGATTGAATTGTAGGCGTCGTTCTTGAAAGAATTTACAAACGCCGCATCAACTTTAGCTCGGTCATGCGGATGAACGAAACTCAAAAATGCAGAATGAGATGCCTGGAACGTGTTCGGATCAAGGTCGAAAATCTTGTATGTCTGCTCTGACCAAATTACTGTAAAATTTGACAGGTCGGTTTCCCAACTCCCCACTTTTGTCACAGCCTGTGCTTCGACTAACCTTGCTTCGCTTTTTTTCCAACCTTCTTCTGCATGTTTCAGTTTTGCTTCCGATTGCTCCAGCTCTCGAATTCTCTGTATCAGGCGATAATTTTCATCAAGCAGTTCCTGATTACTTCGAAATGCCTCTTTCATCGTATCTCCTCAATAATTCGGGGGTATAATAAAAACTATTTAACGATGGGTAGTACCGCTCACGATGCATTTCCGCAAAGATGCGGTATTTTGTTGTCATTTCGACCGAAAGGGAGAAATCTGGAATCTTCTACTTCGTAGTGGCGCATGTTTATATATAACCCTTCAGATATCTCCCCAGTCGATTTTCACATCAAAAGAGGGGTTCCAACCCAAACGATCAATCTCATTTCTTAATGTATTATTTCATAATTGTACAGTTGCGAGCCAGTTGTATAATTTCAAGCTTATTTATATTACAAGCATTAAAAACAGCTGGTAAAACATTTTCCAGCGATTGATTCCAGTCGAAAATATTCGGTTTGTTGATTATGCAACAAGCTCTTGTGAACGCTTATTTGAGTATGCTTATTATCAGATATGCCATACATACCCAGAAAATAGTCTTGAAAATCTGGGAAATGCAGCCGGCGGCTTCGTCTTCACCGGTATGGTTTTCTGCTGATGAACCATAGGAAGCGCTTTTAGTCTGAATGTACTTATGAGCTTTTTTTTCCTGTTTTTTCTTCTGGATGAATGAGCCGCAATTAAGGCAGTAATCGTAATCAGCAAGGTTCATACTGTGGCAATTCTGACACTCTACTTCACCGGGTTTCGGCGCTTTTTTTTCCTGAATTTTCTCATCTTTTTTATAGCGTTTGTTGGGCTTTGCAGCTGGTTCATCCGGTGGCTGATCTGTCGAATTGGCAAGGTTTGGGAGAGAAAAGTCTGATGATTTGGAAAAACCATCACTGTTCAGGAGCCTGTTTGATTCAAGAGAATTTCCGTAATACGTATCTTCTTTTTTTGTTACAGCGTCAATTCCGGGGTTGTAGTCTGTTACAGCGAGCGATGGTGTCTTAAAAAGCTGGGCGTCAGTCATCTCAGAAATTATATCAGAGTTTGTACCAAAGACACAGGGGGAATCAAATTTCATTCCAGATTCGAATGGGTTCGGTTCTTCCTCTGTTTCATCTGTTTTGCCCGGAAATTTTTCCTTAATTTTGTTGATGTATTCTTCCCATTGCTGCGAATAAACCTGTGAAACTTCAAAGTGCTGCAATTCTTCGCCATTACGGTTGAAAAATTTGAATAGAAGGTTTCTCAAAAATGTTTTTGAGATTATGACCTGCGCAATTTTTTCCAGCGGTACTTCAATCGCTGCTTCTGGTTCTGAATACATTTCAGCTGAAAAAAGTACAAGCCTGTTTGATATTCCTACTAGCCAGCTTTCTCCAGTAGTTCCCTGGCTGGTCAAGTCAGAGGTCAGGACAAAATTAACATTTTCAGGTTGAATGGACTTTTTCGTCAGAACATGAAGGATCTTCTGGGGAATCTCATTGGCATTCATTCACTAACCTCCGTGGATTATTACTTCCGTTTTCCCGGGGACAACTGCATCTTTACTGAATCAGAGGCAAAAGCTACGGAAACTAACTCAAAAGGCTTATTAATAAACATTTCTTCCAAAAAAGTTTTTACCAGTTTTGAATAATACCGCGAGAGAAGTGAAAATCTCCAGCCTTCACGTATTTCCAGGCTGTTGAGCTTACCCGAAACCAGGTTCAGAGGCAATATAACACCATTTGAAGCAATTACTGGATGCATTTCAAGCTGAATATTCAACTTCGGTTGAAACAGTCCTGAAGAAACGACTGAGATGTATACTTTTTCAGAATGCCACGAAACTGCCATTTTATCAACTATCAGACCTGAATTCGGTGGAAATTTCAGCGAATATAGAAATGCATTCAGCTCTCGATAATTCATGGAAAAAGTTCTGGAAGCAGAGGGAGTTGCTGAGGCAAGATCTGCGAACTTTTCTTCCATAGATAGACGGTCTGAACTTGACGGAGGATCAATGTTGATCTTACGATCTCCCGGCACTTGTGCCAGTTGTGCATAATCAGACATTAATACAAAAAAAACTCCCGAAACGACCAATGCAGCAATTACCGGAAAAAATACGGCTCCAAGAAAACAGCCACACCCTTTTGTTACTACTGCAGATTTACTTATCATGAACGCAGACCAGCCAATTCATTTCTTTCTTCAAAGCTCAACAACTTTTCAGTGTCAAGTAGAATTATCAGACGATTTTCAACTTTTCCGACGCCCCATATATACTGTGAATCAATTGCATTTCCAAGCAGCGGAGGCGTTCTTTCAAGCTGTTCTGATGATAATCTGAAAACTTCTGATACGTTGTCAACTATCATTCCAAGAAAATTTCCGTTATATTCGATAATTAAAATTTTTGCCTGATTGATTTCTGCTGCTGGTGTAATTTCAAACCTTTTTCGCAAATCAAGTATCGGAACAATCTTTCCGCGAAGGTTAATAACTCCCTCAACGAATTTCGGCGCTTTGGGAACTTTTCGAATTTCTGTCATGGCAACAATTTCACGAACGTCGCTTATTCCCAGAGCGTATTCGTCGCTTCCTATAAAAAAACCGACAACCTGTATCTCCTGCCTTGAAACTACTTTCTTGGTATTTTTCATGTATCCAGTTTCTCCCTGTGACTTCATGTTATCATTTATCTTTATTCTTTGGCAAGATTTTGTGACAATTACTTGACAAATAGCTTGCCAGAAGCATAATATTATTCGGCAGATATGTCACTTCAAATAACAAATTTACGAAAAAGCTTCAGCGTCAGAACTCTTTTCAATGCAGTCAGCTTCTCGCTGAATCCAGCTGAGAGAATTGCCCTGGTCGGTCCAAATGGCTCCGGCAAAACGACCCTGATGAAAATAATCCTTGAACGAGAATCGCCCGATGAAGGGAAGATAATTCGTCCGAGGGATGCTAAAATCGGCTATATGCCCCAGGAAATATTCTTTTCTGATGAAGGCGCTTTGACCGAAGAAAATCGCAGAAACTCCATCTGGTGCCTTGCATCGGAAGCTTTCAATGAATTGCAGACAATTCAGGATAAAATTGCACAACTTGATACCAGAATAGCATCTGGCGAGGTTTCAGTTCAGGTTCAGGAAACAAGGGACCGGCTTTTCGATGAATTTGAGCGCAGAGGCGGATACACATGGCAGTCAAAAACTGTCAGGGTTCTCAAGGGCCTCGGATTTCCAGAATCGCGTTTCAATGATCCTCTCAATACTTTTTCGGGTGGTTGGCAGATGCGCGGTTTTTTTGCACGTCTTCTGCTCAGCGAACCTGATTATCTGCTGCTCGACGAACCAACAAACTATCTGGATATAGATTCAATTCGCTTTCTTGAAAGTTATCTTGAAAGCTATCCGGGCGGAATTCTTATTGTTTCGCATGACAGATATTTTCTCGATAAACTTGCAACTTCTGTTGTAGCATTGATGCCTGAAGGTGCAAGATTATACCGCGGAAATTATGCTGACTTCCTAGATGCAAGACAGGTCTGGGCTGAAGAAGCTGAGTCTGCACAAAAGCGCCAGGATAAAGAAGTCGCACGAATTGAAAGATTTGTTGAGCGCTTCAGATATAAGGCTTCGAAAGCATCACAGGTTCAGAGTCGCCTTAAAACACTTGATAAAATTAAATCTGTCGATCGTCCGGTCGAACAGAAGAGCCTCGGTTTCAGATTTCCCGGATGTCCGGAAAGCGGTCAGACCGTTCTTGAAGCGAAGAAAATCGATAAGAGTTATGGCGCAAACCATGTTTTACACCAGATCGAATTCGGAGTGTACAAAGGCGACAGGCTTGCTATTGTTGGTGAAAATGGAACTGGAAAGTCTACTCTGATGCGAATTCTGGCCGGGCAAGATATTGATTTTAAAGGGGAAATGAAGCTTGGATACAAAGTTGCGTTTGCATATTTTGCACAGGATGAAGAAATAAGCTTTGAGAAGGACGAAACAGTTTATCAACGCCTGGAACGCGACGCTCCGATGGATATGATTCCGCAGTTGCGGAAATTGCTGGGAATATTTCTTTTTTCGGGTGACACAATTGACAAGCCGGTCAGAGTTCTTTCCGGCGGTGAAAAAAGCCGTCTGGGTCTTGCCCGCATGATGTTAAGACCATCAAATCTGCTTCTGCTTGATGAACCGACTAATCATCTTGATATCAGCAGCCGCGAAGCGCTTCTTGAAGCACTTGATGAGTTTCCCGGTACAATAGTGTTTGTTTCCCACGACAGATTTTTTGTCGACGCTCTGGCAACGAAAGTTATCGCGCTTTCAAGTGGAAAAGCTGACTATTATGAAGGCAACTACAGCGACTATGTCTGGGCAAAAGAACACAGAATTCCCGAAGAGAAAGATCCGAAATCTTCTCTGCCTGTTCAGAACACTTTCAAGGGCGAAGAAGACGACAAACGTGACCGCTGGAAATCGCGAAGACGCGATAACAACAAGGCTCAAAAGATCGAACGCGACATCTCAGAACTTGAAAATGTGATAGCTTCCCTCGAAGAAAAACTGAAAGACCTCGAGAGCAGCCTTTCATCACCGCCACCCGACGCCACAAGAGATCAGATTGCGTCATTATCTGCTACACATGCCTCTATTACAGACGAACTGAATTCCTCCCTTGAAAAATGGGAATCTCTTTCTTCAGAACTGTCAAAATACGCCGAATCCTAAGTACAACAAATCATAATAAATGAGTCATACACTGTGTCGTGAGATCTCTCACGTTCGTTCGAGATGACAGCCCACCGCAAGGGTAACACGCAAATTTGTCCCTTATTCATGTTTTTGTGTACATATAGAATGCATCATTTTTTTTCTGTTTTTTGTATTGAAGTTACGTATTTAGCAAGTTTCGTAATTGACGTCAGTGTTGCATTTGTCTGGTAAGAAACCTCAAACAGTTTGTATGCCCTGGGATCGTTTGATTGAAGCCATAAAAGAGCTTTTTTGGGACCAAAATACCACAATCCTCTGAATTTAAAATACATTTCTAACAAATCTACGGAAAGCCACATTTTTCGAAAATTTCCTTCGACATCTGAAACTTTACTTCGTAAAATCATCTTTTGTACCCATTTTTTCAGATGCTCTGTGTCTGATTCATCAAGTTTTTTTGGACCCAGTTCTATTCTATTTTGAATTTTTTTTAAAAACTCGGAACCGTTATTATTAGTGTCCAGCAGACAAATACCGTTACTGAGTCTGATAAATTCGTCATTTTCTGTATTCATTTCGCTGGTTTTGTAAAACCATGCGTCCAGAAACAGACCTTCAAATAACCGTGCTTCTTTTTTTACTTTACACGATTTACAGAAGCAGACAATGTCGATATCACTTGTTTGGGTAAAAGTATTGTCTGCTCTTGAACCATATAAAATAATAACGCTTGGATTGTATTTCTCAGAAAGGTATTCGACAAGTTTTTGAATCATATTTTAATATTTCATGAGCTTTCAATGCTGCATAGAAGACTTGTATTTTGCGTGTTCAATGGTTACTCTTTACTTCGCGGGCAAATGCCAGCACGTGCCCATCTGGATCGAGACTGTATGCTGCTTCGTGACCCCAATCCCGAAGCGAAAGTTGGCTCAACTCCTTTGCCCCGTTAATAAGTGCTCTTTCATGATAAGACTTGGGGTTATCAACTACCAGATAAAGTTCAGCCCTCGGAATTCCTTGGGCATCGTCTGGATCAGGCAGTCTGTCACCAATTAATCGCTTTATTCCAGCAGTGGGCATAAGGCCGAGAATGGTATTATCACACAACCGGAATTCTGTCATTCCCGGAACATCAAGCTCTGGCCGTAAATTGAGCACTTGCGAATAGAAAATAGTACTGAGTGTCTGGTTTGAGACGTAAAAAATAAGATGTGCCTTCACATTTCCTCCGTAGTTGCATCTGTGCAACGATCGACATTCTAAATCAAACCAATAGTTTTTGCAAATTTCTAGCGTTTTTGAATGATTGGACGGTTTAAAGAATATTTGTTAAAATGATAGATGGTGGGTCTTAGATGCAGTCAGATATACTTCAAATATTGATTTGAAGGCCGTGCAATTGTTTTAATCAGGAAATAATTAACGAAAACATGTAGTGTCTGACTGGTGAATGGCTGCTTTGGTAAGAGGTTGTTGTAAAGGTTTCAGGGAAAGGATGTTTGATGATGATTAAGATTAAGAAAATTTCGTTTGTTGTTGCTGTCTGTTTGATTTCTGTTTTTTGTTTATCTGAGAGTCTTTATGCTGCTTCGAGGCGTGCAGAAACTGAAGTGATGGTGCAGGTATTCGGCTGGAAATTGAAAAATGGTTCGAATATTGGAAATTGGTACAAATTGCTGGGTGAAAAAACAGAAGATCTTGGGAAAATGGGTTTTACTCTTGCCTGGTTTCCGCCGGTCAGCAGAGCTGTCGATGACCCTGGCTATCTGCCAGGTGATTATTATGATCTTGGAACTCCGCAAACTCCGACTTTCTATGGTTCGGGTGATGAATTGAAGTCTGTTCTTTCAAAAATGAAGAAGGCTGGAATCAAGCCGCTGGCTGATGCTGTGTTGAATCATCGCTGTGCTGGAAAACAGGACGGTAACGGCATTTGGAATCAATTTGTGTTTCCAAGCGGAAAGGCAGTCTGGGATCAATCTGCAATTGTTAGAGGAGAGTTTAATGGAACTGGCGCTCCAGATTCTGGCGATGGATTTTCTGCTGCACCAGATCTCGATCATTCGAATAGTAAAGTACAAAATGACATTGTAGGGTATCTGAACTGGTTGAAATCAGTTGGTTTTAACGGCTTCAGATACGACTTTGCAAAGGGATATGATCCGAAGTATGTTGCAATATTCGATCAGAAGGGAAACTCTGAATTTTCAGTTGCTGAGCTTTTTACGGATATGTCATACACCAACAGTCAACTGGAATATGACCAGAATGCTCATCGCCAGAAACTTTGCGATTATCTTGACCGCGCTGGTCCATTAACATGCGTTTTTGATGTTACTTCCAAAGGAATTCTTCAGGAGGCGGTTAAGGGCGAATATTGGCGTCTTCGTGATCAGCAGGGCAAAGCATCAGGATTAATTGGCTGGTGGCCACTTCGTGCAGTAACATTTACGGATAATCATGATACTGGCTCAAGTCAAGGTTTGTGGCCTTTTCCGGCAGAGAAAATGCTTCAGGGATATGCTTACATATTGACTCATCCAGGAGTTCCATGTGTTTTATGGGAGCATATTTATGACTGGAAACTCAGAGATCAGATCGAAAAACTCATTCAGATTCGACACAAGTATAAGATTCACGCAGGAAGCTCACTGAAAATTCTCAAGGCCGAACAGGGAATCTACGTTGCAGTAATTGACGACAAAGTTGCCATAAAGATTGGCTGGCAAAACTGGACACCCGAAGAATCATTCGAATTGCAGGCCACTGGCGATCACTATGCAGTCTGGGGAAAAAAAACATCATCCAGATAACGCAACTGCTCAATAATTTGGGGCAAGTGCATGGTATTCTGTTGTCATTTCGACCGAAGGGAGAAATCTACTATGCTTCTGGAGATCTATCCCTTCGGTCGAGATGACAACGTAACAGGCTTTTTTCATTACCTTTTTCTTTCGCTATTTATTGAGTAGATACCAGATAACCGTATAAAAATTGCGAATGTAATATTCGAGTGAAGATGTAATGGCTCAAAAAATCAATAGGCTTCGTTTAGTTGTTGAATTACGGACCGGATGACTTCGTCGGCAATTTGATTCGGAACCTGGCATGTAGCAGCGCCCTTGTGTCCGCCGCCGCCATACTGTTCGCAGAGCGCTCCCGCATCTACAGTGCAAGATTTATTGAAAATGCTTCGTCCAATTGCAATTACGGTGAATTCTCCGCCTCGTCCGTTAAAAACACGAACCTGAACATTTGCCTGCGGATATTGAGTGAATATCAAAAACCTGTTTCCAGCCGGAACTTTTTGAATCTTTCGTAAGTCTGTTAATACAACATTTCCTTCAACTGTTGAGGTTGAGCGCATAACTTCTGCAAATTCCTTCTGCTGGGCCAGAAGATCCTGGCAGCGTTTCTTAACCTCAGGAATTTCAAGGATTTCATTAATAGATTTATCAATCAACCAGTCGGCCAGTCGCAGGAAGTAATCTTTGAATGCTCCAAGGCCCGATCTCGGATCAAGTGTGTAAAACAACAGAATATAATCTGTCGGCGTCAAAACGTCCTGAATTGTCAAATCTGCACTGTCAATGCGATCAGTAGCTTCGAGAAGCGCTGTGTATTTGTACAATTTAAAGCTGTTGTAATAGTCATAAACAACACGAGCAGCACTCGGAGCTATTCTGAATCCGCCTTTGAAGGAATTTGACGAATCTTTTTCGCTTGAAGCATGGTGGTCAAACCACATTCCGCAACTTGGATGATAAGGCAGGTTTGCGACAATATCGTTTTTTGTCACGAAAACTTTCCCGTCCTGCATGTCTTTTGGATGAGCAAATTCAATTGAATCAATTGATTCCATTATCTTCAGAAATACTGCGATACACAAACCGTCGGCATCTCCTCTTGTAACCAGGCGCATAATACTTTCTCCATTAATTAAAAATTGATAACAAGCCAGGATAACGTGAGCATGTTAACTTAAACCCATTATTCCGTGAAAATCCGTGTTATCCGTGGTAAAACGCTCACACCTTCCATGCCAGAAATTGTTTTAACCATTTTATATTATTTTCAAGCATTTGGCAAAATTTCAGTAAACATAATTTTGAGATTATAACATATCTGCCGATATATTACCTGAACCAGTTATTCCCGATATCACTGAAAGGAAAAATATGAAAAGACTGTTTTCTGCAGTTCAGGTTAAGGAAGAAGGTGCACTGCTGAAATTCTTCGAAGATTCATTTAATCTGAAGATCATCAACGGGTTGATTGAATTCAAGGAGAAAGAGTCTCCTGACAACTATCTGCCTTTTTACATGCGTGGATATTCGCTTCCAATAAACAAAGCATTTGGTGGACAGGTTTATCATGTCTGTGCCAAAATATCTGAAATGCTCGGATACTCAGAAAAAGAAATAGAATTCTACGTGTCAAATGATGCAGAATTCAATTCATCATCAATATTGAGCAGCATTAAAGGAAAGCCACATATTGTAATTATCAATCGTGGGCTCATAGAGAAGGTTTCACTGCCTGAGCTGGAATTTATTATTGGACATGAAATTGGACATCTGATTTTCAAACATGCTTATGTAACAAGAGTTATTCAGTATGTATATCCGGCGTATGAAAATCTTCCACCGCTGCTTCAGAAGCTTTACGACGTCTGGAGTAAGCTCTGCGAAATTTCAGCCGACAGAATCGGATTGCTTGCGTGCAGTGATCTGGAAACTTCGGTTAGAGGTCTGTTTAAGCTTTCATCCGCACTTGATGAAAAATATTTTGACCTCAGCTTTGAAAATATGGTGAGAATTGCAGATTTAACTTATGCTGAAATGCGTGAGCATCCATCCTATGTTTCTGCTACTCATCCGGCGAATCCGATCAGAATTAAAGCCCTGATGGAATTCTCGAAATCAAAACTCTGGCAGACGATTCTAAAAGGTTCTGCAAAGGCATTCCCGCATGATGCTGATCTTGAAAAGCACATGAACGATATTCTGTATCTTATCAAGAAAGCGCCATTTGATGAACAGGAAGAAACCGAGCTGATGTTCCTTGCATCTGCCGGAATGTTGCTCCTTTCAGCTCAGGATGAACGTAAGGAAGATGAATACAACTATCTCATCAATGTCCTTGCGCAATATGTTCACTGGCCGCCAGCATATCTCGAAGAACTTAACAAGAACAATGTTTACGAAATGATGACCAAATCAGCGCAGAAGATTATGGAATTTTATCCGCAGCGCACCAGAGATCTTGTCAGAGAACTATTTCCGATTATCGTCAGAGACAGAAAGCTCGCAGACGGCGAAGTCGGAATCTTTCTGAAAATTGCAACTGAAGAACTGAAGGTCCCATACTCCGAAATCGTAGATATTTTCTTACAAGGCATCAGAGAACTCTACCAGCCATTCGGGTGAAATAAACTCACTGCCCATTAAATTCAATAGAACGATTATTTGTTGGAATTCAATGTTATGCAAAAAAAAATGAGTTGTGATTTGATGCAGGTTTTGCAAAAATACAGATATTCATTCTGACAAACATTCGTTTCGTTGATTAAATTTGCGGTATCCGGGTGCCTCGCAAGCCTGGATACCGCAAATTACATTTTGTACATTCATGCCCTGTCGCATCTAAATGGGCCGCCATCAGTAACGATTCGTTGTCATCTCGACCGAATGGAGAAATCTGGGTGCGCGTGAAAGTGCAATTAGTCAGAGAGGTGGAAGTCCTCTTCAAGCAAGCCCTCTCTGACTTGTAACCAAATGTAACAGAGCAGTCCAAAGGTTCACGAACTCGATTCGGCGACCTTGCTTACAACCCTTAAATTTTGCTGATGGGTTTTCATTCTTTCAAATTGAAGGGGAAAATTTAAGATTTCGTTTAATGACATTTACTATTGAAAAATAACTGAATGGACAAACTTTGACATGCTTTTATAGCGATCCCACTCAGAATGAATTCTATTTCCAAACTTCAAGACCCCCTGATTAAGAATGTACTTTCGACTTTCATCTGAGGAAGCCGCATTAGCCAGCGCGAAAATTTCAGAAACCGAATTTGCGTCATAGGCACCAGCTTTAAGAAATGCGTCTTTATTCTCAAATGATAAAGCGTTACTAGCTAATCTAACCGCGTCATAACCATTTTTAGATTGATAAAAAGCATAGTACAAATACGCGTCTCTTTTCGAATCATCAGCCTTTCTAGCCATTTTTATCGCTTCGTCAAGGTTCTTTGTGTTCATCATTTTTACTTTAACATTTGCGGCTTCACTTGCGCTCATGGTTGGGGGCATTTTTACGGCAGTATCTTTACAAATATAATAAGCGTGAATACACGGAATATCCTTGGGAGCATTTGAGGCAGTATCTGTCTTTTTTGATGCAGGATTAAGGATCGGGGAAATTTCGTAGTCAGTAGCCATGTCAATTATTACTTGTTTCGCGGAATGACTATAGCATCTTTCATACAGCTTGTGAAAATCAGTTTCTGATTTAGCCACTTTAGCAGCCAGGACAAGAATCTTATCAGCATTTAACGGGTCGTAACATTTTTCTGCAAGGCTGATGAAATCATCTATATTATTAGCAGATTTAGTTTTCTCTATAAGAGCGTAGTCCGATTGTATGGTCAAATAATTTGGCACTGTGGCTAGTCCCAGATCCCAGACGGAAGCTTTGTCATCGAATGGATTTGCAGAAACCGTCGACAAAAACACCACCAGAAACGCTAATGATAAAATAATAAGCTTTTTCATATGATTCTCCTTTTGAAGTTTTTCGCTAATCTAACATTACTTACCCTCCAACAATCTGAATTGTTACAAATATTTTTTTTTGATAGGAATTTGCGAAACTACCACTTGAAATATGGAACCCCATTCAATCCTTTAAAGTCTGCGTCGAATTCGTATATCATTCCAGAAACACTTGTGGCTTTTGATGCCGGAACACGTATATTTGATATTCCGGCATCAAAAGGAAGAGTAGCTCCAGGTCTGGTTATAAATGTCCAGCCACCTTCAGGTAGAGCGGCGGCCAATTCATTAACATCTGTGGCACGTATTGACCATTGAGTGCTTGCGGTAAAAGGGTTCAGCGGAAAACTTCGCAGAAAACACCCACCGTCAGATGATTTTGTGGTGATAAGAGTATTAATTGAAGTTGGAAGCTGCCCTTTTTCAGCATGATACCTGTCAATTGCCGAACGCATATCTTTCAGGGCAATTCGGAGGTCTTCTTCCTGCTGTCGCCGCTGGGTAATTTCCTGTGGAGTAAACGCAACAACTGCAAACAGAAGAAGCAGTGCTGTAGCAACAAGCATTTCAATAATCGTGGAACCTTTATGCAATAGTACATCTCCTGGCAGAAGCCCCTGCATTATTTGCGTGTATCATAGCGAACAGTCCAAAAAAAGATATTCACAAAACTTCGATGATAATATATAATAATAGACTATGGATCGCAAGGGCAACATAATTATTTTCCTGATCGTCTTTTTTGCAGTCATTGTCTTGCAGTCAATGATTGCGATTCCTGACAATTCAAACCTTCAGAAGCGACTTTTTGAAGACATTCTCTTGCAGGATTTGAAAAACATCCGCAAGGGAATTGCGTCAGCTTCAGCTGAAAATCCTGAATTGTTGAATCAATCCGATCCATTGCTGTTAATAAAATCACTTGCTGATAATTATCCGCAAGTTCGTTTTTCACGTGCTACTGCTGCTTTCAGCATTCCAAATCTTCCTTCATGGCGCATTGTCTATAACCATGTAAAAAATCCATCTTTTGAGATTGACGACGGAACATCATTGGATGAAGTCGAAAATCATGGGGACATTACTCCAGATAATGGTATTCCAGATGGGTGGAGAGTGGATGAAAATGTTCTGTTTCAGACTATACCCAATCTTCAGGCACCAGCAACATATATTCTGAGTTTCTGGTTTAAACCTGATACTGTAACAGATCTTATCACTGTAAAAGCAACAAGGTCTGTAGATGTGGAATTATTCGAGTTTTCCACGGCTACACCTGTAGAATGGAACAGATATTTTAAAGATTTCTATCTTCCGGTTGAATCTTCAAATGAAGCAACAATGGTGCTTTCTTTTTCACATAACACAGCAACCGGTCTGCTTGAAAACGTAATGGTTGAAAAATGGGCAACATCCTTAGACGGTTCCGGAAACATTTTCCCCTCAGCTTATGTCGAAGCAACCGGCCTCTCAATCAAAGCGACCGAAGAGAGCCTCCAGCATTCCGGACAATTTTACGACATTATGAATTCATCCGGTCAGAAAGCCACAGTTTCTTACTGGTACCAGTGGTAATATTTCAACTGCCAAATGCAGCTACTCGCCAACACTTCTATCAAAATCCGGTTATTGCTGGTAAAAAGAGTTTTTTCTTGTCTTTTTCCGAAAACAATCATATAATCTCTTAATGGCTGGATCTAATTTTTCGAATGAAAACAAAGGTAGCTATGGAGGCAGCGATATGGGCGAATTCAGAATCACAAGTTCATCCTCTCTGGAAGAAAATAAGCTTGTTTATTCATTCAGAAGCGAAATAGCCGGCAATATACCGTCCAAAAGTGTTTTCGATATTAATCAAGATGAAAAGGGAGAGCATTTTTTCGCATCTGACGAAAAAGGACAAATTCTGGCAACAATATCAATGAATTCTCTGGATACTGGTTTTTCAGAAGATTTTTTTGAATTGCTTTCCCTGGAAAAATTCCTATCGATTTTTGCAAGATCATCTATTGTTTTTGTTCACAGTTTTTTCATTCGACCTGAAGCATCCAGAACAATTGTTTTTAAAGAATTGTTTTTTTCAGCGTTCGAAAAAATATTTTCCGACAACGTTCAATGTATTATTGCTTTTTGTCAGCCCTCTTTAATAAGAATTTTTGAATATATGGGGTTTCGGCGGTACACCGATAATTTTCGGACTTTAAACGGACTACACGGAATTCCAATGTTTCTGTTAACCGATGTACGGTATATCAGACAGATCAATTCAGTTTTTACACGAATTCACCAAAAACATGGTACTTCCCCGGAAATAAGCTATAATTCGAATGCCCAGGCTATGATTGCAGGTTTTTCCGAATTTTTATCCTGCATGCTTCCGTCATCAATGACTGATGATTCATGGCGTCATTTGGCAACGAGAATTTCCAATATTTCGGCAACACCTGCAAGCGAGATTTTTGAAGGTATGACTGCAACAGAAATTTCCAGGATAATTGAGCAGACGACATCTTTAATTACAAAACCTAATGATAAGGTTTTTACCAAAGATACAAAACAAAATATTTTTCTAGTTCTCGCCGGAGTATTTTCCGAACAAACCACCGAAGGTGCACTTTGTCTAAGGCGCGGAACATACGGTCCAGGCGATGTCTTCGGAGAAATATCCCATGTCGAAAGTGGTAAAAGAACGTCAGACATTGTCTGTCTGATAGCTGGAAAAATTTCCATCATAGATGAATACTGCATTGACCGAATTAAAACAACAGACCCGACCTTGGCTATAAATCTCATGAAAAATCTTGTACAACTTATGACGGAACGGGTTGAACAAACTCATTTCATCCTTCAGGAGAAAAGATTTCCGATCAGCGACGATTCAACGGAGCTTTTTCATGGTCTTCAACCAATTGAACTCACAATACTTCTCGACCTCCTCCCAACAAAAAAAATTCTGCCTGGAGAAACAATTTTCAAGACTGGCGATCCGCCAGGTGCGGCATATCTGGTTATTTCAGGCGAATTTGAAGTTCTTCATGGCTCTAATGCAAAAGGCCAGATGCAAACTCCTTTGATAACAAAAGTCAGACCTGGGGATATCGTTGGAGAACTTGCACTTATTGATATGTGTCCAAGATCCGCCGATGTAAGCTCACTTGTAGTAACTGAAGCGTATGAAATAAGCCGCTACACCCTTGATAAACTAGTACAAGCCTATCCGATCCTTGGGCAGAAGCTCCTGATGAATTTTGCCAGACTTATCGCAAGGAGAATTCGTGAAACCACTAACCGATTGGCGGCAGCATTAGGCTGGTCACCAACATCCGATTCTAAGGAAATGATGGACATTGACAGTTCACAGTTTGAAAATCTTGAAGCTGCTTTTCGGTCGATCATCAGCGATTATAACACAACTGGTAAGGTCGAAAAGGGATACGAAAAAATTCAGGTAGCGATAAGAAAAAAGCTGAAAGACGAAGGATATGAATTTCCAATTCTTCAGATGCTCGAATTGAATATATTAGGAAGTTTTGCCGGCTGGATCGACTTTATCATTTGCGAAAAAAAAGCAGGTCGCGACAGGCTCAATGATTTTGCAAGACACTTGAAACTGGCTTTTGATTCTCATTGCAAAAAACACACTCTTTCAAAGCAACATGCACTTGAGATTACTGCAGGTTTAGCAAATGCTGTTCTGGCTCTTTGTGACAAACCCATGTCCTGATTGGTATTTGCCTTTTTTGAAAACCAAAAAATAATTTTAGAGGGCACTTCATGAAGATTCTTCTTGTAAATCCATCCCGATGTGATCATAATGGCAATGTAATCAAGTATAGGAAGGCTTTTCTTCCGCCTCTTGCTTTGGCCATACTGGCACGTCTGACTCCTGAAAAACATCAATTGAAAGTTGTAAATGACATTGTCGAAGACATAGATTTCGATATTTCTTACGATCTTGTGGGCATCACCACCATGACTATTCAAGCGGCACGCGCATATCAAATTGCTGACCGCTTCAGGGAAAAAGGTGTCAGGGTAATAATTGGTGGCATGCATCCAACCGTTATGCCTGATGAAGTGAAAAACCATTCTGATTCTATTGCCATTGGTGAAGCAGAAGATCTTTGGCAGATCATCCTGGAAGATGCAGAAAATGGTTGTCTAAAAAAGGAATACAAAGCAGAGGCTCTTCCTTCGCTTGAAAAACTTATCATCCCGGCCTGGGAAAAACTGGATATGTCAATTTATCCGAAACCCATCGGAAGAAAATTTCCTCAAATGCCTTTATTTACAACCCGCGGCTGTCCGATGGGATGTAAGTTCTGTTCAGTAACACGATATTTTGGAAAAAGTTATCGATTCAAACCAGTGGGCAATGTTCTTGAAGAAATTAAAAGAACAGGTGCCGAAGAGTATTTCTTTGTCGATGACAATATAGTCTGTAAGCCTGAGTACAGCCGGGAATTTTTTCGTGAACTGGCAGCGTATTCCCTTCGCTGGTTTTCGCAAATCAGCACTACTATTCTGAGAAATCCGGATTTAATTGAACTTATGGCCAAAGCTGGGTGTTTCAGTGCATTAATCGGAATCGAATCGTTAAATAAATCTAATCTCTCCCAGGTTAACAAAGGCTTCAATCAAACAGACATGTATGAAGAACTTTTTGCCAGACTTCACAAAGCAGGTGTGGGAGCTTTCCCCAGCATAATTTTCGGGTTTGACGAAGATACCCCTGAGGTCATGATCAAAACCCTGGAATTTCTCAAGAAGAACAAGATCAGGATGGCCTACTTCTGGATTCTCACCCCTCTTCCGGGAACCGTTCTTTTCGAAGAAATGCGCAATGAGGGACGAATAAGTACAACCGACTGGTCAATTTATGACTTGTCTCACGTTGTCTTCAAGCCCAAACATTTCACTCCGCGACAATTGGAGAATGACTATTGGAAACTTCAGAGAAAGTTCTTTTCTATACCCAACATAACCAAAAGGATACTTTCAAGTCTTTTTGAATCATCTACGCCATTGATAAATTTTGCAACTACGGCATTCTTTCAAACTTACTTTCATCAAAAAGTCTCTTTGCGTGATCATCCCATATCTGGTGGCATTGGGAGAATCAGCCAATAATTAATTGAGGGTGCAAAAATGAAACATGTTCTAATTTACAATATGTCTGGCGAATTGGATGACATTTCACACCTTTTTCCTAACGAAAGGCTTGGAAAAATGGCGGCGATTGCGATAAAATGTGGTTTGAAGGCAGAAATTGCAGACAGGGCTAATTTTTTCGATCTCAGGCGTTTTGGAAAAGAATATCTGACAAACCTCGGATCACTTGCCTTCGACGATTCGAACCCGGCTCATGAGGAGCAAGTGGTTCGAGAAGCACAAGCTGTAATTGGTACAGGGTGTGACATCATGCTTTTAAATCTTTGGCATGGAACCGGCTTCAAGTTTTCCATTGATCTTGCACGAAAAATAAAAAATATTAATCCACAGATTAGAATCTTCGGAATAGGCCAAAAAGTTGACTGGTTCAAAGAGCACATTTTAACTCTTTCGGAAAACTCTCTTGACGGTCTGTTTACCGGTCTGGGCTACGATGCCGCAAAAGCCCTCTTTGTCGGCCAGGACATCTCCACCATTCCGGGAATGGTTTATCGAAAAGGTTCGCAAATTTTCGAAAACGAACGGATTATCATCAATCCGGATGATTTTCCACATGCTGAATATTGTCCTTCAGTATACTCTTCAATTTCCCGGAAAATTCCTATTTATTCTCTCACACTTTCAAATCAGGCATGTCCAAACTCATGCACTTTTTGCGTACGCACTGAGAATTACGGAGTGAAAAACATTTCACGAAATATCAATTCGGTCTTTTCTGAAATGCAGGCGTTATATTCTTCAGGTGCCAGAAATTTCAGGTTCGAGGATTCAACTCCCCCTGTCGGAGCCCTTACAAAGATTTCACAAATGATCGTTGACAGTGAAATGAGTGGAAAGATTCATTTTACTGCGTTTTCAAGAGTTGACCAGAATTCATCGGAAAATTTCAACATGCTTCATGAAGCAGGCTGTGTAGCTCTATTTTTTGGCGTTGAATCGCTTGACCCGGAAACATTGGTAAAAATAAACAAAGGGTTTAACGTTGAGACAGTCCAGAAAACCATAAAAATGGCCCATGAAGCTGGAATCAAAACAGTAGCAAGTTTCATTGTTCCAATCCCGGGAGACACGCAGGCTTCTATCGAAAAAACATTCGCCGGAATCCGTGAAATGCGTGAAAGCCTGGATTCGGTAATTTCTCTTCCGGCAGCAGTATATCCGCCGACTGTGTGGGGAAAAAATCCGGCGAAATACGGTATAGAACTGGATCCCGATTATCTCACCCGCTTTGTGGCATATCCGATCAGATATCTCATTCCATTAAAACTATGGCCCAAACCTCCTTTCAGATATCCACTTTTCGGAAAACCTGCTTCAGATATTGATCATGCATTGATCCTGTCGATTGGTGCCGATTTCCATAAAAGAATCCGTGAAGAACTTTCCATTCCGTCTTTGAGTGATTATTACTATCTTGTTTCAATTATGATGAAAAGGAATCCGGTTGAATTGACGCGCTGTATCGTAAAAGGAATGATTGATCGCGATTACGAATCTATCGAACACCTTTTAACGACATAAAAGAAAGGACTTTGCATGCCTCTCAAATTAAGAATAGCGGCAACTTCGAGTGAACGTGATGCTGTTTTTAAACTTCGCCACCAGGTTTTTGTCGTTGAAGAAAAGCGGTTCGAAATGCATTCCGATCGTATCCTGGATCGCTTCGATTCCTTTCCGGAAACAGTACTTCTACTGGCCACAGATGAAGAAATCCCCATCGGAACTGTACGTCTTACCCTCAACAGCCCCGCAGGAATGCCTGCTCTAGACTTATACGATTTTGAACCGTTCATATCGACATTATCCGGTAAAATTGCCTCTGTGGGCTGGCTTTGCGTTGCAGAATCACACAGACGACGTAGAGGGCTTGTGATGGCCTTGTTCAAGATGATTGTTAATCTGATCCGAAAAATGGGTGCAAGACACATAATTGCTCCTCTTAACCCGGGTGTTCTACCTCTTCTTCAAACAATCGGTGCCACAAAAATCGCAGACGAAGTTATGGCCAGAGAGTTGGGGGTTCCTATCGTTCCCATACATGTAGATACAGATGGGTTTCCATCAGGAATCCGTGAAACTATGACCGATCCTTCGGATGTTATTTTCGATGATTCTCTTGAACGAAGGATTTATGTAAACAATGAGCCTGTTGTCTCCAAAGGCGAGATTGGAACCGAAGCTTTTCTAATCATGAGGGGGTCGGTTCAGATTATCCCGGAGAATACCGAAATTACTCCGGAAACAGGCTTCCTTCTCGGACCAGGCCAGGTTTTCGGTGAGCTTTCACTCCTGGATGGCGGGCCAAGAACTGCCACTGTCATTGCACATTCAAAAGAAGTTGATTTGATGGTTTGGGGAAGGTCCGATTTCATAAAACAATTAACTTGCGATAGAAACGTTGCATTCCGAATATGCCAGATTCTTGGAACACGGATGAGATATCAAATTGCAGGAAATCAGCATTGCCCGCCGCATGAATCGCTTATTGCAAGGATCATACTTGGAGCATCAGAAAATGGAAACAAGAATGTCAACATAAAATGGCTGGCTCAGCAATGCGGAATGTGGTTTAAAGAGCTTATAGAATTTTTCGAACCGTGGAAAAATTCAAAAGTGATCGATATCTCTCCAACGTTCGAGTTAACTGTCATTGATTTGCAATCACTGAAATCACAGATAAAAACGCTGTAAGGATAATGTGCCAATGAGAATACTTTTTATATCACCAAACAGACAGACATTTGTACATCCGGTTCCACCTCTGGGAATGCTTTATATTGCCGCAGGCGCTAAGAAGCATGGCCATGAAGTTAAAGTTTTAGACCTGATGTTCAAAAAAAGAATCGGAAAACTTGTCGAAGAGGCTGTTCGCGAATTCTCTCCTGAGCTGGTTGGAGTTTCCATTAGAAATGTCGATACATTGTTTTCCAAATCCCGTTTCGATGTACCCGACATCAAAGAATGTGTCGATACCGTGCGACAAATGTCCTCTGCTCCAATCATTCTTGGAGGCTCAGCTTTCAGTATTTTTCCAAAAGAACTGATGGAGACTCTTTCTGCTGACTTTGGAATAGCTGGGGAAGCAGATGAGGCTTTTCCCCTTTTTCTAAGCAAATGGAGCAAAAGAGAGGATATTTCAGACATCCCGGGACTTGTACAACACACCGGAAATACATGGATCATTAATCCTCCTCAAAAAGTTGAAAATCTTGATGCAATCCCATTCCAGGCTATTGAAGATATCGACTGGAAAAGTTATGGCCGCTATCGGGGGAATTTCGGTGTTTTTACAAGAAAAGGTTGCCCTCTAGACTGTATCTATTGTCCTGAAGCTCCAATACATGGCCATAAACCAAGGCTTCGTTCGCCAAAAAGATCTGTGGATGAAATAGAACACATCATAGATGTGACGCGGCTTCCCTGGTTCGATTTTGCTGATACGCTTTTCAACGCACCTCGGGAGCATGCAGTAAATGTATGTGAAGAGTTGATTAAAAGACATGTTCCTATCAAATATGAGGTTGAGTTGAATCCGGTCGGTCAGGATGAAGAAAGTGTTAAACTTCTGAAAGCTTCCGGATGCATAGGAGTCGATCTGACAGCGGATTCAGGTTCAAATAGTATGCTTGAAAATCTCCGCAAGGGGTATACACGGGAAATGCTTTTGAAAACTGCGGAGCTTTATTTTAAACACAATATCCCTTATACTGTGGGGTTTATTCTTGGCGGGCCGGGCGAAAATGTCACAACTCTCAAGGAAACCCTTAATTTGGCAGACAATTTACCCGGGGGTGCAACAAGCTACTTTGCTGTAGGAATAAGAGTCTTTCGCGGAACAGAACTGGAAAGAATTTATTGCTTGGACAAAACCGCATCAGGCAGTCTTCTTCCTCTCAATTTCTATTTGTCACCGGATTTCGACGAAACCTGTATCAGACTTCTTATGAAGGCTTACCGAAGAAATTTTAGAATACATCTGTGCGATCTGATGTATGAAGGTGCTTCGGCATTTGCTTTGAAAATGGCAGATTTCTGGAATATTCGACCATTATGGAGCACTGGACGAACTTTGAGAATCTTTGACTTCGTTTTCAACGGTGGCAAAATTGCTTTCAAGTGGGACAAAGAAAGCTGTCAGTTTGTCAAAGACTGATATTCAAAGAGAACTTACATCCACTTCCAGTGATTATTGGGAAGATCTTTCGTGAGATTCAAACCGATAATTGCTGGATTGAAAATTTCAAACTTGATAAGTTGTTCTGAATAGAATATACTATTGCATTATGAAATTGAATAATCACAATAATAATAGTACTTTGTCGTTGTTGTTTGTCGCGTGTTTCCTGATGATTTCGGCGTCGCTTTTTGCATCAGACAGGAACCTTATTCCCCGCATGCCTGAATTCGTTATAGAGAAAGGCTTTTCAGATGCATTCGAAGTCATAGAATGCGTTGCGAAAGCTGAGCTTATCAACGATTATGCGCAGACCAGTCTTTTGATTAAGATGAAGAATGTTTCTGAAAAGAAACTTAACAGTTCAATTAAAGTCAGATTGTTGTATCTTATTAACGAAGCTGCGGCAACTCTTGAAGTCAACGGGAAACGTGTGAACTTTTCCAGAGATAATCCGCGAATTCCGGTTACAATGGAGCCGGGAGAAATTCTTTCCCTTCAGGTGCGTGCGAAGCAGGGAATAAATTTTAACCTTGATGCAGAAAATATGAAGGTTCAAAGCGAGCCTTCAGATGACGAGAACAAAAGTTCCAAGAAAAAATTTGCGCTTGATGATCTTACAAAACTTTTTGAACGGGAAAATCTCGGAAGACGCTTTATGGTAGGTCCCCTGATTTCAAAGTGGGGAATCTTTCCGCTGGATTTCAAGAAAATTTCTATCCAGATTCAGACGCCCTCTGATTTTGAAGGTGTTTTCTCTGATCCAAATCTCTGGAAGAAAAAAGCTCAATCAGGCGGAAAACATTTTGTCTGCGAAAACGGTGAAAGTTTTCAGGGAAGTGTCTTTTTGCCAGCCGTTGATGCAGAAAAATTTCGGTCAACTTATCAGAAGAAGGCGAGTCAGCCTTCAAATCTCAAATAGAAAAACGTTTTTCCATCAAGGAGGGAACAATGCAAAAGAAATTGGCTTCTCTGGTAGTTATCATTCTTCTTTTCTCAATTCATTCGCTTGCCGCACAGGTTAAGACCCTTTATGACGACACTCACGGCCAGACTGCCGGAAACGCAGACTGGGTGCTTCACGGCGCTTATTCGGAAGTAGCTGACATGCTCAAGGCAGAAGGCTTTTCAATCGATTCCCTCAAAGAGATTTCTGCTGCTGGAAAGATTACACCCGAGCTTCTTTCCAACTACAAAGTTGTCATTCTTGCCGAGCCGAACAACCCATATTCAAAAGAAGAGCAGGATGCAATTGTTGAATTCGTAAAAAATGGCGGCGGCGCGTTTCTTGTATCTGACCATGGCGGAGCCGACAGAGACAACGATGGCTACGATGCTGTTAAAGTCTTTAATTGCTTCGTTCCGCAGTTCGGTTTTCAGTTTAACGGAGACACCGTTTATGAAGCCCCAATGTCTGGTCCAATGAATTCTTCTCACCCGGCAATGTTTGGTGTAAGAGGAATTGGTGCATGGGCCGGATCAACGATTTCAATTCTTCGGATGCGGGATTCCAGCGCTGTTTCGCTTGTGGACAGCCGGTTTAAAAAAGCACCTTATATTGTTGCTGCTGAATCTGGAAAAGGAAGAGTTGTAGCAATCGGCGACAGTTCTCCTTTCGATGATGGCATCGGAAGCGGCGACAAAAACAAACTTCATGATTCTTATGACTCTTTCATGTTTAGTCATCCGCAATTTGCATATAACTCAATGAAATGGGTTTCCGGAGCTACTCCTGATAAACGTATTCCTTCAAGAATTGTTAAAACTGTTGTTGAAGCAGACGCTTCTAAGAAAGATAGCAATATTTTTATTGATGCGTCACACGGAAATGCCGCTTCCGACAAGATGGATACTTTTGAAAGACATGTGAATAAGCTTGGTTTCAGTGTTTTTTACAACATGACAACCATTAATGCAGAAAATCTTGCAAAATTTTCAATCGTTATTCTTCCGGACCCATCGCTTGGTCTTATGGATACCGAAATCCAGGCACTTTCTGACTGGCTGATGGCCGGTGGAAACCTCGTTGTTGCAGGCGACTGGGATTCCTCAAGATTAAAAAATATTCGTTCGCTTAATTCCCTTCTCGAAAAATGCGGTTCTGTAATGCGCTTCAACAGTGATCAGGTATGGGACAAAACAAATAAAACCAACAAAGCATGGGGAGTAGTCGCTCATACATTTAAAAAAGGAAATCAGCTCTTTAAAAATGTTAAACAGCTCATTACATGGGGAACTTGTTCGTTGATTACCCGTGAAAATACTTTGCTTACAGAAGAAGCTGGCGTTGAGATTCTGGTAATGGGTGATGATGATTCTGAAAATAAAGACGGCGACAAGAAGAACGACGCTGTTATTTATCCGGTTGGCGGAAATCCGGCAATTCCGATAGTTGCACTTGAAAAGCTCGCCAAAGGAAAACTGGTTGCACTTGGATGCTGCAATTTTACTGATTATCAGTATCCGGACAGCGATATCAACACCTCTCAGACAACTCCGCCACCAGTTGTACATGAAACTGCCGAATTCTACGATAACCTCATTCAGTTTCTCGCAGAAAAACGCTGAGAAGTCAGGTATTTGTCTATTATGAGGCGTGTTTTGATTCTCCTCAGTGGTCTAAGCCGCCCGTTGTTTACAACGAGTTATGGAATTTGGATTGTACATTGCTAGGTCTTGTTCGCTTATTGAACTGATTCGAGGCGGTTGCTAAGGGTTAAATTCTGAATATTCAGAAACTATGTATTACTCAGGTGATTCAAATGCCAGGCAGCTTCAAGACCGTGGAGATTTGTGGCGTGTGCTTCTATCAAGGTATTATAATGTCGAAAGGCATTCAAATAGCGGAGAGCACAAGGTGCTCGACTGCGGGGAGTGAGCGGTCGGACTTGCTCGATCTGCGGAGAGCACAACGTGCTCGACCGCGGGGAGTGAGCGGTCGGACTTGCTCGATCTGCGGAGAGCACAACGTGCTCGACCGCGGGGAGTGAGCGGGTCGAACTTGTTCGACCTGCGAGAGGGGGCGCGTGCCCCCTCTAAAAAAAGGACATATTAATGAACAAAAAATTTGACTGGGGAGCATATTTGTACTTGGCTCCGGTTCTTCTGATTCTCCTGGTATTTCACGTCATGCCAATTTTTTATTCGCTGGCAATAAGTCTCTACAGCTGGGATCTGATAGGCACCCCCGAATACGTGGGGCTTGAAAATTTTTCAAGACTGATAGATGATCCGATGTTCTATAAATCAATATGGAACACCTTGTACTACACAGTTGTTTCGGTTCCCCTTTCAATAATCTGTTCATTGACAATAGCACTGCTTCTCAACAATAAAATTGGCGGTCTCGGGTTCTACCGTACAGTTTATTTTATTCCGGTTATTACTTCAATAAACGCTGTTGCCATAGTCTGGACGTTCATTTACCATCCGGACTTCGGCCTTCTGAATAAACTTCTGGAAATGGTAGGGATGTCTCCGCAGCGATGGCTTCAGGACCCATTCTGGGCAATGCCCTGCATTATCTTTATGAGCGTCTGGAAAGGTCTCGGTTACAATGTAATCATATTCCTTGCAGGTTTGCAGAATATTCCGCCGCATTTATATGAAGCTGCACGTATTGACGGAGCTTCTCTGTGGATGCAATTCAGGCATATTACCTGGCCCCTGCTTACTCCGACGACGTATTTTGTTTTTGTAATGTCATGTATCGGTTCATTTCAGGTGTTCTCGCAAGTCTATATGATGACTCCACGCGGAGGACCACTGAAAAGTACAATGGTAATAGTTTATTATCTCTATCGTAAAGCATTCGAAAACTTCGAATTCGGATATGCTCTTGCAATGGCTTTTGTTCTTTTCATGATGATCTTTGCAATTACTTTGTTTAACAAGCTTTATCTTGAGAAAAAGGTTCACTATTCATAATTATGAAAAACTTGATGAAACATCCTTTGCATATTATTGTTCACATCTTTCTTCTTTCAGGCGCTGTATTCATGCTTTTTCCTTTTGTCTGGATGATTTCTACTTCATTCAAAGCTGAAGAAGAAGTACTTGACACAAGCAGGAGCATTTCTGTGTTTCCGGATCTGCTTCGGCCGTCATTTCTTAACAGCGATGGCGACAGAAAACGTATCGAAGCACGCGCGAAGAAAATTCTGGAAATGCAGAATGATCAGAAGGCAGCGCAATCTGCTGCTTCCGGTACTGCTAAACCTGAACGGAAAGGCAAACCTTTCTTCCTTCTGGACAATTACAGAGAAGCTTTGCAGCAGCCATTCTACAGATACTTTCTGAATACTCTGTTTGTAACAATTTCAATTACCGCAGGCTCGCTCTTTTTATCGTCTCTGGCGGCTTATGCTCTGGCATTTTTTAAATTTCCATTTAAAGAAAAGATTTTTCTACTTATGCTTGGAACAATGATGATTCCTCAGCAGGCTCTGCTTATTCCAAATTATATTGTTCTTTCAAAAATGGGATGGATAAATACATACATGGCGCTTATTGTACCATGGCTGGCATCAGTTTACGCAGTGTTCTTCCTAAGACAATTTTTCCTTCAGTTGCCTAAAGATCTCTTCGAAGCAGCTATGATCGATGGTTGTACAAGATTTCAATTCTATTACAAAGTCGTGCTGCCATTAAGTAAGCCTCCGATGGTAACGCTCGGAATATTCTCCTTTCTCGCAAGCTGGAACTCTTTTGTATGGCCCTTAATTGTGACCAATGACACAGATTTGCGTGTTATTCAGGTCGGTCTGAGCTATTTTTCAAGTGAAGCCGGAACAAGATGGGGAGCGCTTATGGCTGCTTCAACTCTTACGATTGTCCCGTTGGTGATAATGTATTTCTTTGCTCAGAGACAATTCGTTGAATCCCAGGCAATGACCGGAATGAAGGAGTAATCCAATGAAACAGTTCATTATCGGTGTTGTTGCCACCTGGCTGATTATTGTGCTGCTTATCGTACATGACTCAAAAAGAACTTCCTCTTTGAATAAGCTCTCTTCAAGTGGAACACGTGTAGAAGTTGTTTTCTGGCATGCCATGAGCGGTCCGCTTGGAAAAGTCATGGAAGAGCTGATCGATCGTTTTAACAAAAAACAGGAAAAATACTATATAAAAAGCGTATGCATGGGAAATTATGATACGCTTGCCAAAAAGCTGCTTGCATCACTTGTTGCCGGAAGAGCGCCTGATATCGGTCAGAACTACGAGCATCTGACCAAAAAGTTTATCAAACACAAAAAGATTGTCTGTCTTGACGAATTGATTGCTTCTGAACCAGAAGATATAAAGGCAGATATCGTACCTGTTCTTCTTCAGAACAACACATACAATGGAAAAGTCTGGTCGTTTCCCTTCAATAAAAGCGTTCCAGTTTTGTACTATAACAAAAAACTATTCAAAGAAGCCGGAATTGATCCTGAGTCTCCGCCAAAAACCCTTGATGAGCTTGCTTCTTATGCTCGTAAACTGACCAGAAAAGACGAAAAAGGCAATGTGCGCGTTTATGGTTATGCAACAAACCGCGCAAACGTCTGGATGTTCATGTGCAGAGTTCTTCAGTATGGCGGAAAATACGTTACAGATGAAGATCATCCGAAATCGCTTCTTCATGAACCAGCAGCAGTTAAAGCATTGTCTTTCATTCAGGACATTCTGAAGGAAAACCTTGCTTATGAAGGTCAGGGATATGACCATCAGAACGATTTTAAGGCCCAGAGAGTTGCTATGATTGATAATAGTATCGTCAGCAAAGTCTTCATGGAAACTGGTGCCGGAATTCCTTTCGAATACGGTGTTGCGCCGCTTCCGGGAGCTGCAACATACGGTGTTGTACTTTCAGGGTCGAATATTAATATTTTTGATAACGGAAATAAAGAGAAAATCGCTGGTGCCTGGGAATTCATTAAAGATTTCACATCAACTGAAACAGGCGCAGAATGGAGCTACCGAACGACTTATCTTCCGGTCAGAAAATCGTCCCTGGCTTCTGAAAAACTTCAGAAAGTTCTTGAGTCAGACCGGAATCTGAAGGCACCTTACATTCAACTGGACTACTGCCACTTCGAACCGCGTATCGGATGCTGGTTTGAAGTCAGAGATCTTATGGCAGATTACCTTGAGCGGGCAACACTTGAAATGACTGATCCTGAAACAATTTTGAAAAAAATGAGTCAGGACATAGACGGGATATTGAAACATGCAAGAGATTAATTTTACCAACCCTTTGTTAGAATTTGCCGGACTTCCTGCTGTCGCAGACGCTTTGAAAAATGGCCAAACTTTTCTTGTCACTTCCCACCAGAGGCCTGATGGTGATGCGGTTGGCTCTGTATTAGGACTAGCTCAATCACTTATTAAAGACAGAAAGAAAGTTGATATCGGCTTTGCCGACCAGATTGGGGAGAATTTTTCATTTCTGGTTAACCAGACTCCTCTTAAACCCGGAATGATTAAGGAAAATTACTATGACTATGTCATTTCGCTTGATTGTGGAGACTTGCCACGCACCGGGTTTGAAGAAGATTTTTCAAAATATCGCAATAAGCTTATCAATATTGACCACCACATTTCCAATAATTTGTTCGGAAGCATCAATCTGCTTGATGCTAACGCCAGTTCAACCTGTGAAATAGTTCTTTTCCTGTTGTTATACTGTGATTTGCCTCTTAACAGCGAGATTGCAGAATGCCTGTATCTCGGGCTTGTAACTGATGGCAGGTTTTTTCAGAACGAGAGTATGCGCTATACGGCCCATGTTGCCGGTGCTGTGCTGTTGAATGCGGGCTTGAAAACCAATCAGATTTTGTCTTCTCTTACATCGCGCCGGTCTATTCCTGAGTTGAAAGTTCTCGGAATGGGACTGGGAAAAATTCAGACAGATCTTGACGGAAAACTCGCAAGTGTTCTAATTACAGCTGCTGATATAGCTCAGTGTAATGCTGTTTGCGACCACGTCTGGTCGTGTGGTTTATTTAATCAGATAACTTCGCTCAAGGGAGTAATTGTGGGCTTTACTGTCGTTGAAAATGGTGAAGGAGTATCGTTTTGTGAATTCCGCTCCAAGTCAGGCTTTGATGTTAAGGAAATTGCAGTCGCTCTCGGTGGTGGAGGACATCTCGCAGCATCTGGATGTCACCAGCCAATTCCGGCAAATGAATTGTACCAGAAAGCTATGAAGCTGATAAGGGAAAAGCTTAGCTCTTTTAATAGTTGATAAGCTGAGTCGAAAGTCCTCTTGTAATAATTTAGTTTGCTAAATGCAGTTAATCTGAATAAAGTGGGCATATTTGCGTGTTAACTTTGTGCTGGCTGTCATCTCGAACGAATGTAGGAGATCTCTTAAATGCGAGATTTCTCCCTTTGTTCGAAATGACAAGGTAAATAACTTCTTTGTTATGATTTGCTTAAGTGAGAAAGTTTGTGCAATTTCAGTCTGGTCTGAATCGTTTTTATTTATATGCCGTATTATTTCTGGCCTTTAATTTTGTTAAATTAAACGCTGTCTGTGCTGAAAATACAGTCAAGCGCTTTGATTATATTGAAGGTGTAACTTTTGTAATAAAAAATTCAGATTCAATAACCGGCGATGGCGATTCTCAGATTCTTATTGAAAGAACCGGAGCACCTTCTTTTGTACTGGCAACTCTTGATGCACTTGAGTTCACCGATATCCTGAAGGGTGATCTTGATGGTGATCAGGAATTGGAGATTATCGCGGTTGCATGCAGCAGATCGGGTGATGACAAAGTTCCTTTTATTTTTTCCTCCAAAGACTCTTTTAAACAGATTTTTCCGCCCGGAATTGATGAATTTCCTGTCATGGGAAAAGAAATTGCTCTGACGCCGTACAATGAAAAACTTTTTTTGACTGTAAAGTGCATCGTCGATTATTACGATCTGGGAACACCGAATCTCTTTGTTAATGAATTTTATATTCTTGAAAATTGTGAATTGAAGAAAATTCGTGAAGAACTTGTTTCTGGCGACCATTTCAATCAGAAAATAAATGAGGCGGTGTGGTGCTATCGCAAAGGAGATTCAAAAAATGCAGAAGAAATGTTTCAAAACATCTTGTCATCGTATCCTGCAGATCTTTCACAAGATATTTATGGCGAAATAGTCTTCTATAAGGCGGAAATAAGGAATAAAAAGAAAGATTTTTCTTCTGCCTTGAAATTGTATGAAACTTTTCTTGCCAGCTTTCCCAATTCTGTACTTGCTTCAGAAGCAAAAAAGCAATCAGAATTTCTTTCAAGACACAGCAATGTTGATTTCCTTGCAACATTTACAGAAATTAATTCCCTTAAATCTGAAGGAAAAGCTGAAGAAGCGCTTGCAATGCTTCGAAAAGGAAAAGAATCTGTTGCATCAGACAGTATTTATCCGGACTACCTGGTTCTTGAAGGCGAGTTGCTTCTAGCGCTTGGTAGACTTGAAGAAGCACTGGAACATTATCGAGAAATTAAGTCTCTCTTTCCTAAATCTGAAATTGCATCTTTTGCAAGCATAACAATGATTGAGATTCAAGGCGAACAGGATCATGAAAATCAGCCTGAAAATGCAACTGCCAGCAAACTAGCGAAAGATGCCATTAAGCAGAAACCTGAAGAACCAGAAAAAATACAGGCATCGATAACTATCGCAACAACAACCGCTCAGATAAATCCTGAAGAACCAGAAAAAAAACAAGCAAGTGAATCGGTCAAGGTAAATTCCGGAAAATTGGAAACTATCGCAACAGAGAGTGTTCGAATAAAATCTGACGAACCAGTAAAAGAACAGGCATCTGAACCGGTCAAAGTGAAGTCAGATGAATCGAAAACTCATGCAGATGAGCCTGTTAAAAAGAGTTTTCAAGATAAAAGCAAAGAACCTGTTCTTTGAAAAGTACAATCATTTTCAGGAGTAGCAATTGAGCGAAGAAGCTGAGGAAACCTCAAAATACCTATTACCAGGTATCATTATTGGATTGCCGTTAGTTTGCGTTGTATTCTTTTTTGTTATCTGGCCTTCTCAAACAGTTAAGAAAATTGTAAGTTCACAAAACATTACAGAAGTTCAGTTACTTGGGACGCCGCGTGAAAAGTCGATAACGGAATACGGCACTGCAACTTCGGTATATCGCGTTTCAGCCTGGGGCTTAAGTTTTATTGTTCCCGACAATTATATACCGGTATCGATTTCACCCGACCAGGTTTATTTCCGTGAAAGCGTCAGGATTAATTCCAGGGTATTTTATATTCGCAATCTGAAGTCCCTTTCGTCTCATATAAAACCTGTTTCTTTTCTTGAAAAACTTTTTATTCCAGCTTCTCCTTATGAATTTTTTGAAAACATCTTATATGCCACCTGGAACCCGATCAGATTACTCTGCAAAGCACGATTGCTTGATTCCCAGGATATCAGAGGGACTATTTATAAAACTTTATTTTCAGATGGTATTAGAGGATACATTTTTCCTACATCAGGTGGAATTGGCTATGTGGCAAGGATATTTAATAATCACGAACAATCCACTTTTTATGAATTCGGAATTGATGACCCTATTTATCACGTAAAACTTGAAGATTGGATGAAATATGCCTCAGGGATTACTTTTTCCAAAGATAAAAAAAACCTGCTGAAGTCGTGGAAAAATATTTCTCTGGAAAAGATTGCTGAAAAACTCGCTGCTGGTAAATTTGAATTGTCTGTTTCTGATTTGCTTGAGATTTACTTCCAGACCTTTGATTCAAAGTGGATTTATCCAATGGCGTACATTCTTGAAAAAAAAGGTTTTTACCGTGAAACATTGAGTTTTTTCAGGTCTCAAAATTTTGATTCTGACAATGAACAATCCAGCTATAAAATATGGCAGGCTCTTATCAAAAAGTGTTTTTCCAGATTTATGCCGGTTAAGATTGAACGGAAAGCTACGGAAAATAAACTGACCGTAATTTTTGAAAACCGGGGAAACTTCATCTTAAGGAACATTAAGACGGTTCTTTTATTTGAACTGATAGAAGGAATTCAAGAAGTTAAAATCGATTTTTTCAAGCAAACATCACTTCAGCCTGGTGCAGTTAGATCAATTGATGTTGAACTTCCCAGAGGCTTATCTCTAATCTCTGTTAAATCAATTGATTATATAATTTCTGATGCTGAATTTATTGAATAGTGCGTTAAATATTCTTTATTTCGATATGAAAGTATGAGATAATGTACTTTCATAACAGGATTATGCAGGATTTTTCTTAAACTAATATGGACTCATCTTCTTTTGGTTCTTCGATGGATAAGGGAATAGTTCTTGTTGTGGACGACGAGGCCACTTTCAGGCAGGTCCTTCACGATAAGCTTCAGGCACTGGGATATTATGCTGTTAAAGCAGAAAATGGCATGGATGCATTAAAAATGATTTCTTCTTCCCAGCCTGATGTGATAATCACCGATGTTCTCATGCCCGAAATGAGTGGAATAGACCTTTTAAAGCACCTTAAATCGAGTGAAAAGTATCGAGATATTCCGGTTATTGTTATTTCATGCCTTGAAGATATGGAGAGCGTAGTTGCCTGCATAAATCTCGGTGCAGAAGACTATCTGCTGAAAACACCCTTTAAGCCTGAATTGTTCGATGTACGAATTCAGACTTGTCTCAGAAAGAAGAGACAGGCTGACGAACAGAATGCTTATAGACAGGAAATTGAGTCTCTTAACAATGACCTGAAAGACCGGATCAGTAAGGAAATCAGGAAAGCAACTGCTTCACAGCTTGGAATGATTTTTGCTCTGTCTAAACTTGCTGAATCAAGAGATCCTGAAACTGGTGGACATCTTGAACGAATTCAGGAATACTGCAAGGTTATTTGCGGTTTTTTAAGGTTTAATCCGAAATTTCGGTCACATATTGACAGGACATTCGTTGATAATATTTACTCTGCAAGTTGTCTTCACGATATTGGAAAAGTCGGCATTCCCGATTCGGTACTATGCAAAACGGGCAAGCTTACACCCGAAGAATTTGATGTTATGAAAACACACACTGTAATAGGATTTCAGACACTTCTTGAAGTCAATCGGAAATTTCCTAACAGTCCACTTGTTTACATGGCCATGGAAATAGCTCTCTCACATCATGAAAAATTTGACGGAACAGGTTACCCTGACCAGCTCACCGGTAATACTATTCCCCTGGCAGCAAGAATCGTTGCTGTCGCAGATGTCTATGATGCATTGACTTCAAAAAGGTGTTATAAAGATGCCATGCCACACGAGAAAGCTTACAGCATAATACTTGAAGGCAAAGGGAAGCACTTCGACCCGGATATTATTTCTGCCTTCGAAAGCGCCGAGAAAGAATTTCAGCGAATTTCCAAAACATACGTTTTCTAAAAGGTGCAAAATGAGAGAATTCAAAAAGATAATTTGCCTGGTTTATTTCGTTGTATTTCTTCCGATAGTTCTTTCTGCGTTTGATCTTACGGTTATTTGTACAAATGATTTACATTCAAGTTTTGAGGGAAGCGGACCAGATCGCTATTTTACACCGACAGCAGGTGATTCTGACCCGATTAAAGGTCATTACGCGAGAATTGCAGCAGCTATTTCAAAAATAAGACACGAAAAATCTAAAGAAAATGAGCCAGTTCTTTTACTTGATGGTGGAGACTATTCGGTTGGAACTCTTTTTCATACTGTAGCGCCCTCTGAAAAATCTGAAATGATTCCGGAATATAACTTTTTCAGCGATCTGAAATATGATGCTGTTACGATCGGAAATCATGATTTTGAACCTTTTGAAAAGGGTTTAGCGATTGCTTTATCCAAAGCTGAGAAACTTGGACTTAAAATTCCGCTTGTAACAACAAATTTGCATTTCAATCAAGTTCAGGAAAGCCTTCTGAAAAAATATTATTCTGATAGTAATGTCGTTTCAAAAACTGCTTTTCATAGGTGTATTCTGAAAGAATATTCATCAGGAGATAAGAAAATCAAAGTTGGATTTGTTGGACTGGTTGGACCTGATGGTTCAAAGTTGTGTCTTTCAAATCGTCATGAATGCAGCTTTTATGGATTCAATGATTCCACCGGAAAAGAAGATATTGATTTGTTATGTGATAAACTGAAGAGTGTTGTACTGGAACTCAAAAATAAGTATAAGGCAGATATTGTAATCGCTCTCATGCATGGCGGTCCGGATGAGAATAAAACTATTGCAGATAAAATTCCGGAGATTAATCTTATTATCGCTGGCCACACTCATCAGAAAATTTTTTTCAGAGAAAAAGATACTCTAATAATTCAGACTGGTGCAATGGGTGAAAATATAGGTGTGATGGAACTTACATTGCAGAATGGCAGTTTGACTCTCCGCAATGAAGACAGGATTTTTCTTCCAATGGATGATTCTGTTGAAAGTGACGACTCAGTGCTTAAAGATATTGAAACCTATAAGGATGAAATATGCAAGGTTATTCCGGATTCCAAATTTCATTATGATAGTATCATATTTGATTTGTACAATTCCTTTCCGAGGGGGCGATTCCCGGAAAACTTTGCCGGAACGATTGTTGCATCAAAGATACTTAAACGCCTCAACGAAATCTCAAAGAAAAATTTTGATTTTTATCTAACTTCATTTGGAATGATCAGAAGTCAGTTTATCTTACCAAAAGGTTTTCCAAAGGTGAGTATTCAATATTCAGATATTTTTAAATTTTCTTCTCTTGGATATGACAATGAAATGGTTCCAGGAGCGGAAATTGTTCAGTATTATCTGACTAAAAATGATTTCAGCAAGCTTCTTGAGGCAATGTTTGCATTTTCCTCAAAAACCCCTTCTTATGAGCCGGTTGTATCAGATTCTGTAACATTCAAAAAGAACTTTTTTGGAATTCCCATGATTAATAAAATTGGTGATCTCCGGCTTAACGGAAAAGAATTCAAAGATTGGCCTGATCTGTTATTTGTTGCATCAAATGATTTTTTTGCGAGAAATCTTCTAAAGATTAAAACCATTACAAAGGGTATTGTTTCAATTTCTCCAAGAGATGAAAAGGGAAAGGAAATTACGTCTTTCGAGAAAACTGGCTTTCCAAGAGAACATGAGATACTTGCGGAGAGCCTGGCTGAGAGAGTCGAAAGAGAATGAACGCTGTAGTATTGGTTACTGACGAAAAGACAGAACTCACGCAGAGGCGCAGAGTCGCGGAGAAAATCTGAGAAATCCGGGTTTACATTTTTGGCGGCTCATGTGCGTGTATTTATCTATCAATTGTACTTGCTCAGCAACGTTGGTACAATCTAAAATAATGTGGTGTTTTTTTTCATATCAATTTTCATCTTTTGCAATGCCGAGGAATTTCATCTTGCGTTGAAGTGTACGTCTTGATATTCTCAGAATTTTTGCAGTGGAAGATACGTTATTTGAATTGTTTTCCAATGCTCTGAGAATTATCTCCCGTTCTGCGTTCATGAGTTGGTCTTCCAGTGAACCGTCGTTTTTACCTGAGCTGCTGTTCTTATTTTCATAAAGATTTGACGGCAGATGTGATGGAAGAATGGCGCTGTCGGCGAGTACGACTGCCCGTTTCATTACATTTTCAAGTTCTCTGATGTTTCCGGGCCATGAATATGAGTGCAGAAGACGTTTTGCAGCAGGAGAAATTTTCGGTGCTGGTTTTGAATTTTCATGTGAAAACTTTTTAAGGAAGTGTTCTATCAGAAGAGGAAGGTCACTTTGTCTTTCACGAAGAGGTGGAATTGTAACTGTCATTTCATTAATTCGATAGAATAGATCGTGTCTGAATTCACCAGCTTTTGCAAGTTTTGCTAAATCGCGGTTCGTTGCAGAAATAACTCTGATATCAATATTTACTGGTTTTGTACCACCAACTCTGCGTATCTGCTTCTCCTGAAGTACTCGCAGCAGCTTAATTTGAAAATTAAGCGATGTTTCAGATATTTCGTCGAGAAAAATTGTTCCCTGATCAGCAAATTCAAAATATCCTGTCTTTTGAGATGTTGCTCCGGTGAATGCGCCTTTTTCATGTCCAAATAATTCACTCTCGATAATCGAATCTGGAAGTGCTCCACAGTTTACCGGAATGAAATTCTTTTTGCTGCGGTTTGAATTGTTGTGAATTGCCTTTGCAACAAGCTCTTTCCCGGTTCCGCTTTCACCCTGTATGAGTACTGAAAGGTTGCTTGTACTTATTCTTTCAAGGCAGGAAAAAATCGATTGCATTTTTTCTGAAGATCCGATGATTCCTGAAAAATCAGATGTTGATTTTCTTCCTTTGCCTGTTGATTCTGCTTTTTGAGTCATCTCACAAATATTTATGGGGGAAAATTCGAAAATAACCTTGTTTGAAATCCGCTGAATCCACAATGGAAGAATTGAAGCAAGGTCGTTTATTTCCTGATCACGCAGACCCAGTTTTTTCCCTTCCTGCCAGATGAGTGCAGTAAGCTCTTCCTGACTCGAATGTACAAGATCTTCGATGTTCCTTTCCATTAAACGGTTCAGAATGTGCAGATATCCAATCAGACGGTTTTGAGTCTGATCGGTTTGTACTTCGGTGAAACCTATGTCTCTTAATACCATTTCCCTCATCGAGGGTGGCATTGGAAGAGAAAAGTTTGTTTCCTGTTTTTTTGGAAGAGCTGCTTTCCAGAACTCGAAAATTTTATCAATTTCTTTAACTTCTTTTGGAGCCAGCTCTGAAAATAGATGGGTAGCCAGTTCCTTTAATTTGTTCTGATCACTCATAAAGCTGCCTTTCAAAAAACAGATTCTATCGCTACTATGTTTGTACTACTTAATAATTCGGGGTATACCCGCGCGAGATTTAACCCACTGAATATTGAGTCGATACGGATATTCGGTAATATTAAAAATTTTCACGTGTTGGCTTCCCGATTAACTGAATACAGCAAATCTTAATAAAAGGGGGAGTGGCCGTGGGAAAGGGTGGGGCATAAGCGTTAACTTAAGCTATTGATTTTCGGTCTTGTCATTTCGAGCGAAGGGAGAAATCTTGTATTAATGAGATCTCTCCCTTCGCTCGAGATGACGCCTTACCCTTAAGTTAAAGCATACGGAGGGTTGGGTTGGGGCGCCCGTTTGACCCAGTATTTACGATTTTGCGTACATTAAGTTATAAGGTTCTTCGGGAAGACATGACAGAATTATTTCTTATCTGTTACCGGGATTTCCTTTGAAACAGAGGCGTTGTTCTGAACTGCTGGTGCTGGTTCTGAAGCAACAGGAGCCGAGGAAGTAACAGGTATTTCTGATGTAACGACAGTTTCTGATGCCGCTGAAGAATTAATAGCAGTTGTCGGAGAAGCTGTGTCCAGCTTTGGTGCTATTTTAACAGGTTTTAATAATTCAGCAGGTATTGTTTTTTTCGCTTTTCTGAGAAAATGTATTGCTGTTGAATCACCGGGCTTAGCTTTTAATGCATTTAAATACGCTTCTGCAGCTTTTACCGGTTCTTTTGTCTCGTTATAAATTCTTCCAGCCCAGAGCCATGACTCAGCATTTCCCGGGTTGATTGCTGCTGATTCAAGATATTTTTCCAGTGCAGCGTTTTTCTTTTTCTGCTGATAAAAAAGATATCCCCATTGTCTCAGGGCTTCTGACTGATAAATCAGGACTTTTTCACGTTTTTTTGTACTCGGAAACTTTTCCAGATATTCTTTCCAGCATTGCGCTTCTCGTGAATAAAAGGCCATCTGTTGATAAATTTTTGCAATTCGATAATTAATTATTTCTGCATTATCAGGCTCTTTTTCAAGTTTAAAAGTTAATCTCTGAAGGGAACGTTCAAGCTGTGCTCTGTCAGATTTTCCGAGTCTGAGATCGTCGCGGGTTTCGGGGTCAATTGTTCCCAAAATGCGCATTTCAGCCATGTCTGCTGTGCAACTTGCACAGAAATCAACTGAAACGGTATTTATCATTCCGCAATCAAGACATTCGTTCATAGCACGCTGACATTTTTTACAAATTGTTTCATCAAGGGTTGCCATAGTGCCGCAGTAATGACATACATTTTTCAGCGAATATCCAACTATCGATACCAACACGAAGAAAACAATCAAGCTAAATGAAATACCCTTTTTCATTTCCAGCCCTCCCTGGGAGAATTTAATTAGCGAAATTATACAACTATCTGATGCTTATGTCTATACGATAAGCAAACGAACCTTCGTGAGGCAGTCGAACTTGTTCGAACGTCGATAGGCAGCGCGAGCGCCACAAGGAGAGCACAAAGTGCTCGACCGCGGGGAGTGAGGCAGTCGAACTTGTTCGAACGTCGATAGGCAGCGCGAGCGCCACAAGGAGAGCACAAAGTGCTCGACCGCGGGGAGTGAGGCAGTCGAACTTGTTCGACTGTCGAGAGGGGGCGCGTGCCCCCTCTAAAAAAAGTCCCCTCTAAAAAATGTAATCGGCGAAAACTTCGTCTGAGGAAGGAACCAGGCCTATTTTGCCTATTGCGTTTTCAGAAATACGTATCACTGAGCTTTTAATTTCGTTTAAAGCTGAAAGGATTGGTGTTATTGCCTGCAAATCATCAGTTCTCTGCTCAGCGCGGAACACAAACCATTCTCTTCCGTCAAAGCATGCCAGGAATTCATTGAAATCACATTTGAAGCGAATAAAAAGAGGTTTCTTGTGTTGAAAAAGGTCATAAGACGGAGCCATGAATGAGCGTGCAACTATAAATTTCGGATTCAAATTTGGACCGAGAAAATTATGCATGTTGAAATCAGATAATTCAGAAATGTCCAATGATATTGATTCTGAAGATAAATTAAGTGAATCCAGAGAATCAACATCCTGAGTAGAAATCCATCGGAACTTTCTTTCAGGTGAAAGTCCTATTTGTGAAAGGTCGCAGGTCGTTTCATTCCGATCAGAAAAAATAAAAATCCTTGCTAAATTTCTTTTCTCAGCCTGTTTTTGAATTTCTTTTAAAAATCTCGAGGTGGTTTTTGGATATCTGAAGTCCGAATGAATTCGAAGCATCTGAATCCATGCATTTCCGGAAGAGTCGCCTATCATGTCTGCATAAGCTATGATTGCTCTTGAAACAGATAAAATCCAGGATGTTCCGTTTGCTCTTAAAACAATTTTATGGTTAACCTTGCAGGTTTCCTCTCTGTCGAGCCAGCCTCCTTCAAGAACTTCACGACAACGTTGCATGTCAACAACATATTCCGGATCAGTTTCATAGGAAAAAGCTCTGAAATCAGCTTGTCTGATGAGATAATCCAATTTTCCCTCCACGCAAAAACGCGGCACAAATAAAGTGTGCCGCGCAGAATTTTCTTTTATTGCTTATTTTTTACCGCAATCGCTTCCAAGCTGTCTCCAGTGGCCTTTAACATGTGTTCCATTTTTATCATAATGACCTTTTACAAATGTTTTATCTTTTTCGCCGGTGAAAGCTTTTTTAATTGAAGTTCCACTGTCCATTACTTTATTCTGAGCGGAATCAAAAACCTTTGTTCCGAATTTTTTGCCGCTTTGAAAACCCTTTTTGAAAGAATTTTTGATTTTGCTGAAAAAACCATCTTTTTTATGTTGTCCCTGGTCGCATTGTCCTTGATCGCCCTGTCCAGGATGCTGTCCTTGATCGCCCTGTCCAGGATGCTGTCCCTGATCGCCCTGTCCAGGGTGCTGTCCCTGATCGCCCTGTCCAGGATGCTGTCCCTGATCGCCCTGTCCAGGGTGCTGTCCCTGGTCGCCCTGTCCAGGATGACCCTGGCCTGGGTGCTGTCCCTGATTGCCAGCATAAGCTGACGAAGAAACTATCATAGCTGCTGCAATAAAAGCTGACATCAACATTGTTGAATTCTTGTTCATAAACTTCCCTCCTGAATTATTCCTCTTGAAACCAATGACCATTTATAAGCAAAATGCATGCCGAAATATATTATCCTGAAAAGCATGAGTATTTCAAGAACTATTTTGATATTTATCGGAAAGTGCTGAAAAACTATGATGGCATTGCTGAAAATACAGCATTATTTGCAGAAGTAATAAAAAAACATGCGCTTTCATCTTGAAAATGTTATTATTCACAGGATTTAAACGTACAAACAGCAGAAAATAGCTAAAGATATTTCATTTTTTTATTTTGGAGAAAATAAAAATATGCCTGCATTTTTTTCCTATAGATCAATCGACGACTGGTTTCTGGCGGTAATTGCCGGATTCATTGTGTTTTTTGTAGGTGAAGCCCTTCTCAGAGCAATCAACAGAAAAATTGAACGCTATTCTCCAGATGGTAAAGGGATAATTGCAAATATAAATAATTCTTTGTATTTTCCACTTGCGCTTCTTATCTTTGTATTTGGGATAAAAGTTGTTCTCAAATCCCTGCCTGTTGTTATGGTGAGACCGATTTGGATTGAAAATGTTAATTTTCTTGTTGGTTTTCTTCTGATAATAATTATATGTGAATTATTCTTTTGCCTTTTGGTTGATTATTATTTGCGTGAAAAAAGGGGAACAGAGCTTCCGAAAATTTTTTCTCAACTAATAAAGGCTATTGTATATGTAATTATAGGACTTTCTTTTGCTTCGACAATTTATAAAATAGATATTACCCCTTTGCTTACTACATCAGCTGTTTTCACAATGGTGATTGGTCTTGCACTGCAGGATGTACTCAGTAATCTTTTTGCCGGATTATCGGTTCATATTTCACCTCCTTTTAAAATCGGCGATTGGATTAAAATTGGCGAATGGTATGGAAAAGTTCTCGAGTCAAACTGGAGAGCTACAACATTACTGAGCCCGATAAATGAGTTGATTGTTCTTCCAAATAATGATATTTCGAAGAAGGAGATTAGTAATTTATCATTCAGGTCTGGGTATTTGTATCGTGAATTTAACATAGGCCTGTCTTATGACACTTCACCTGAAAAAGCCAGAAAAACCCTTCTCGGAGCGTGCAGACAAGTAAAGGAAATACTTCATGACCCTCCTCCGAAAGTGCTTCTGGTGAGCTTTGATGATTTTTCTATTGCTTATAAGGTGCGTTACTGGATTGCTGATTCAGAGAATCAGGATGTGGTAAAGAATCAGTTGGGTTCAAGAATATGGTACCGTTTAAAGAGAGACGGATTAACAGTTCCTTTCCCCATTAGAGAAGTTTATACCCATTCTGAAAAAGATCAGAAGAAAGAGCTTCTGGAGCAGAGAATCAGAATTGTATCATCAATTGATTTCATCGCAGGACTTTCCCGTGAAAACAGAGTTTTTCTTGCAGAAAATCTTCGTGAACTCTGGTTCGAAAGCGGTGAGACGCTTTTCAGCAGAGGCAGCACTGGTCAGGAACTCTTCATTATTGATCGTGGAAAAGTTTCGGTTTATCTCAGTGATGAACTTGTTGACCCAATCGCATCGCTGACTGATGGTGACTTTTTCGGAGAAATGTCTTTTCTAACCGGTGAGCCTCGATCAGCAACTATTGTTGCTGACATGGAAACATGTGTTCTGATTCTCAAGAAAGATGTTCTTGGAGACCTTTTGAACGACAATCCGGAAATTGCAAACATATTGAGTGTTGCACTTGCCAATAGAAAGCAGGCTAATATTCAGAAACTATCATCAGGAAAGTCGAACGGAGAAACAAGAAGTGAATATCCTCAAACTTCGGTTGATGAAAATAAAAGCCGGGTAATTCTTGAAAAAATCAAACGTTTCTTCAGATTGAGATAATCGTTTTTCAGAAACTATTTGACGATTTCAGGTTCTTTTATTATAATTCTCAAACCATCGGATTAGAACTTCATAAAAATATTTGGATTTGAAAGAAATTTTTATTATCCAGGAAGAATTTTTGCAAATTTCAGGTTATTGGTAGCTATTGATTTTGTCTTGGAATGTTTGTTTATCGGAGAAAAATGATGTTGAAATTGTATAAAAAGTTTGTACATTCCCTGAAGATGCAGGTAAAAAGGCGATATCTGATGCTCTGGAAGCGCGAAACCGTCGAAGATGGCCTTGCTGAAAGACAGGGCGAGTGTCTTGGATGCGGTGAGTGCTGCAAAGCATCTTTTGTTTGCCCATTCCTTTTTGAATATCGTGGAAAGTTATTATGTAAGATTCACGAAACAAAACCCGAAGTGTGTAAGACATATCCGTTTTGTGAAGAAGATATGTTTCCTCATGCCAAGGCAAAATGCGGATATTCTTTTCCAAAAAAATCTGATTCCCCTAAAAATTAATGCCTGATTTTGCAGTCCACCAGTGCATAAATTCTCAAACTCACATTTATCCTGGAATAGGTTGATTTTTGGAGATTTATTTTGTATGAGTCTCAGTTAGTTGTCTTAAGTTAGCAGAACCATAAATGTCTCATAGGAACTTTCATTTTTGAAAAATACTGAATTTGTTCTGAATCAGTCACTTAAATTACGTGGCGATCAGTTGCAGGCTGTCGAAAAACTTGTTTCATGGCTTGAAAATGATAACCGTTTTGTGACTCTGCTTGGTGTAACAGGTTCAGGGAAGACCTTTACAATGGCAAATGTCATTGCAAAGCTTCAGAGACCTGTTCTTGTTGTTACTCACAACAAGACGCTTGCAGCCCAGCTTTATTCAGAGTTCCGCGATTTTTTTCCTGATAATGCCGTTGAATATTTTGTCAGCTATTACGATTATTTTCAACCTGAGGCGTATCTTCCCGGAAGAGACTTGTACATTGAAAAAGATTCTGATATTAATGAAGAAATAGACCGCTACAGGCATGCTGCTACCACTGCACTTTTTACGCGCAGAGATGTAATAGTTGTAGCGTCAGTAAGCTGTATATACGGACTTGGTTCGCCAGTTGATTACGCAGGTTTGAGAATTACAATCGAAACTGGAAAGATTTTTCCCAGAAAAGAACTAATCAGACAGCTTATTGACATTCAATATTCCAGAAATGACATGGATTTTCACCGTTCGCGTTTTCGGGCACGGGGTGAAACAGTCGATATTTTTCCGGCATCCAGTGAAGAAGCTGTAAGAGTAAAGTATTTTGGGGATGAAATCGAGCGTATTGAACGGTTTGATCCGCTTACAGGCGAAGTCAAAGAGAAACTTTCCCTGGTTGATATTTTTCCTGCCCAGCATTTTGTAACAACTTCCGAAAAAAAAGAATCGGCTATTCAGGCTATTGAGGGAGAGCTTGCTGAGCGGGTTAAGCTTTTTGAAGAATCAAAACGTCTTGTCGAAGCTCAGAGAGTTTATGAACGCACCAGATATGATATGGAAATGATGCGTGAAACAGGCTATTGTAAAGGCATTGAAAACTATTCAAGACATCTTGCCGCCCGAAAACCTGGAAGTCCGCCGGAAACTCTGGTTCATTATCTCCCTAAAGACTGCCTTATCATTCTTGATGAATCACACATGACGTTGCCTCAGTTGAAAGGAATGTCCCAGGGAGATCGTGGCAGAAAGCAGACTCTTGTTGATTATGGATTCCGCCTTCCCTCTGCTCTTGACAACCGCCCTTTGACTTTTGATGAATTTCTTGCTCTCGGGAAGCCTCTGATGTTTGTTTCTGCAACACCTTCAGCTTGGGAAATTCAGGCATCTGGAGAATTGATTGCAGAGCAGCTTATCAGACCAACTGGAGTTCTTGACCCGAAAATTACTGTAGTAAAGTCAGAAGGTCAGATAGATCATTTAATCGGTTTGATTCGTGACCGGATAGCTAAGCAGGAAAGAGTTCTTGTGACTACGCTGACAAAAAAAATGTCTCAGGAACTGGCCAGGTATCTTAACGATCTGGACATTCCTTCGAGATACCTTCATGATGAAATAGATACTCTTGAAAGAATTGAAATTCTAAGGGATTTGAGAGCTGGAACCTTTTCTGTCCTGATTGGGGTCAACCTTTTGCGGGAGGGACTTGATTTGCCGGAAGTATCGCTTGTCGCCATTCTTGATGCTGACAAGGAAGGTTTTCTCAGATCATCATGGTCTCTCATTCAGACAGCCGGAAGAGCAGCCAGAAATATCAATGGAGAAGTCTTTCTGTATGCTGACAGGATCTCCGCAGCAATGAAGGTTTGTATTGATGAAACAGCCCGAAGGCGCAAACATCAGCATGAATATAATCTGGCAAACAATATTGAACCGGCTTCAATCAATAAGGCTATCGGAAAGGTCTTTTCGCCGGGAGCAGAGTATATTGTAAAAGAAAAAATTTCTGTTACAAAACTTGAAAAAATGATAGATGAACTTAAATCTGAAATGGAAAAAGCTTCAAAAAACCTCCAGTTTGAACGGGCCGCAATGATTCGCGATGAAATAATAGCTCTTCAGGAAGAGCATGTTGAACTGAAAGTAATGGGGAACCTCACAGATGCTCTTAAAAAAGGCCGCGGAAAAAGCATGGCGAGTCGTGGCCACGGTCGAAGACCTCCAGCAGCAAAATGATCGATAATTACAATTATCTCGTGCGAAGCCAGTATGAACGAGTTTTGTATAATTGACATAACATCGCTGGCAGGATTTTCGGACCCCCTCTCTTAAAAGGAGAACATAAATGAAAATTGTAGACCAGGATGAAGTATTGTCTGACTCAGTGCAGAAAGGATACTGCCATATTCTTATGCTTGCTGATCCGCACTTTCCGGGTAGAATTCACGAAAAGAAAAAACAAGTGTTGAAGACTGCTTCAACCTGGAATGATATTGATTTTGCCGCAGTTCTGGGTGATATATGCGATATTTGTGGAGACACGAGTGAATACAAGGCTTCGCTTGACTTTCTAAAACTCCTAAAGAAGCCGCTTATTCCGATATCTGGCAACCATGACTGTTTTTTTGAAGAAGGCTTTTTTCCTGCGTCACCAGATGGAAGAACAAAGAAGATAAAACTGTTTAAAGACACATTCGGATTGCCAGAATTGTATAGAGAAATAAAACTTCCCTGGTACAATCTGTATTTTCTGTCGGTTGACAGCCTTAATTCAAAATATTTTGCAACAATTTCCGATAGTCAGCTTAAATGGTTTGAAGAAAAAATCAAACAAAGCAGAAAGCCTTCTATCGTTTTCTTTCATGCGCCACTGCTTGAAGAGAAGACTTTCCGATTTATGCCCGCTCTTATAGATTTTGTTGCACATCCTCATGAAGAACTTTCGAGAATTGTTCAGGAAAATCCATCAATAATCATGTGGGTCAGCGGCCATCTGCATATCGCACCCGAGAACCCATATTTTTTTAATGAAGAAGCTACAAAAAACGGAAAAATGATAAACATTCTTAATTGCGATTTAAACGGACAGAGCATATTTGCAGGTGCAACCCTGCATTTCGAATTTCACGAAAAAGTCTGGACAAGATCATTGTATCTTTATCCGAATAAAATTGAAGCAAAAATCTTCGACCACATTTCCTGCGAATGGGTCGAAAAATGGAACAGAAGCTATCTTGTTTCCTGAAGGAGCTCAAGCAATCCACTGAGCGGAACGTCGATCCAGTCAGGTCTGTGACCGATTTCGTATTTTATCTCGTAAATTACTTTTTCAATCAGGAAGAAGCGAAGAAGATTTGAGAATTCATACTGGTTTCCTGATAATTGCTTCTGACTCTGATTTACTATGTTGTTATATGCAGTTAAAAAAGCATTTCCAGCATAATTTTCCCATGTCTTTACGAGAGAAAAATAGTGCTCACGGTCTTGCGGGCGATCCTGGATGAACTTTTTCAGGGCTGTATGAGCCGCATAACTAAATGAACGCAGCATTCCGGCAACATCTCTGACTGCTGGCAATTTGGCTCTTGCTTCTTCCACAGTGCGATTGGGTTCTCCTTCGAAGTCTATTATGTAAAAGTCGCTTTTTGCAAGTAGAACCTGTCCCAGATGCAGGTCTCCGTGAGTTCGAATCTTTTTCGATTCAATCGTTCCCGGAAGCATGTTTTCAACTGTTTCAGCAAAATTTTCAGACAAATCAAGCAAAAGCGTAACTTTATCCGAAAGTTGCTTTGAAAAGCCCATGGCTTTACTTTTTAACTCAGTGAAAAGCTCTGTCCCTTCGCTTATGAGAACCTTCTTCCATTTGGAAATGTCATCTTCTGTGATTTTTTCCGGCTCAAAAGCCGCATTCCCTGTAGATTCAGATAATGCAATGTGCAATTGTCCAATACGCAAGCCAAGGTTTTCAATCAGCGGAAGATAGTTATTATGAACGGAAACCGGATCAGCCGAATGTTGTTGTCTTTTCTCAGAACGGTTTTCATCGAGAAATCTCTCAAGATAGTTGATAGTGAAGACCCAGCCGTCGCCCTGATTTACTATTTGATTGAAAAGCACTGCCAGCGTATTTTTTGAACCATCAGCACATTCAAGTTCTATAGAACCAAGTAGAAATGCGGTATTTGAAAATGGAGATGATTCTGTGAGGAAATTTCCCATTTCCATTTCAAGGTTTAATCCGCTTTGCATTTTTCTGAAAACTTTCATTATCAGCTGATTGCCAAACATTACAGAAGAGTTGCTCTGTTCAATTTTTGGACGGTGGATTTTGAGTGAATCAGTATCAAGCTTCGGTGGAAAGGCAAAAGTTCTGTTGAATTTCAGTCTGTTTTCATTAAAAGTTATTTCACTGTTGTTTTTTATTCCATCAAGAAGGAAGCGGCAGAAAACATCGCTTCCAAGGGCATCTGTTAAATAACCAAATTTAGAATGTTTGCGGACCTTCCCCAATGTCCAGCGATGGAGGTCTTGCGACTTTTCCGGATTATGTACTTCCCATTCAATTGAAAGTGGAAGGAAATAGTGATCAGGTTTTTCTATTCCTGCTTCTACCTTTGTCAGAAGAAAAGTACAGTCTGCTGAAGGCGAAATTTTTCCTATATCAGAAAGTAACAATTGTTCAGAAATCCTTTTTGATGAAGCGAACCATCTCCTTGAAGTCAGGAATTCCGGAAGAATTGATGTTTCAAGTTTAAGTCTGGGTGATGTCAAATAAATGTATTCTTTTTTGTTTGAAAACTGACAAAGATTATTCCAGCCATCTGGGACAATAAGTGTGGGTTTATCGGAAATTCCTGTTACCTCTTCGTTGTATATCGAATGGGACTTTGGTTCATCAAGATGGAACCAGAAAAAACCGTAACCTGGAAGAGTCAATTGATAAGGCTGGTTCGTTATCAATGGAAATATGCTTTTTCCCATGAGTTCTACGGGTAGAAGTCCTTTATATTCTGGAAGGTTTAAATGTGTTGCCTGAGCGAATCTTGAAAGATTGACAACGCATAGAATGCGTTCATTGTTGTAGCTTCTTACAAAGGCTAGTATTTTTCTATTGGCGGGCTTAATAAACGTGAGCAGACCCCTGCCAAATGCCTTGAATCTTTTTCGAACAGCAATAATTCGTTTCATCCAGTTCAGGAGCGAGTTTGAGTTGCGAAGTTGAGATTCGACATTGATCGACTGATATCCATAGACAGGGTCCATTATTGGTGGGAGATAAAGTGATTCCGGGTCAGCGGCCGAGAATCCGGCATTTCTGTCAGGGCTCCACTGCATTGGAGTGCGAACTCCGTTTCTGTCACCAAGATAAAGGTTGTCACCCATTCCGATTTCGTCGCCATAATAGATTATTGGAGAACCGGTCATTGAAAAAAGCATGCTGTGCATAAGTTCAATTTTTCTTCGGTCATTTTCCATAAGCGGAGCAAGGCGGCGACGTATTCCCTGGTTCAATCTTGCTCTTTTGTCACGTGCGTATGCGTCATACATATAACTTCGCTCATTTTCAGAAACCATTTCAAGCGTCAATTCGTCATGATTTCTGAGAAAAACTCCCCACTGGCAGTTTTCGGGAATATCTGGAGTCTGTTCCATAATTTCAACAATTGGATACCTGTCTTCCATTGCTAATGCCATGAACATTCGTGGCATCAACGGAAAGTGAAATGCCATGTGACATTCATCGCCTTTTCCGAAATAATGACGCACGTCTTCTGGCCATTGATTTGCTTCTGCAAGGAAAATTCGGTTGTTGTAGTTCTTGTCAAGTTCTGATCTCAGATATTTGATAATTTCATGTGTTTCGGGAAGATTTTCATTGGATGTTCCATCTCTTTCACATAGATAAGGAACTGCGTCAAGCCTCATTCCATCTATTCCAATGTCGAACCAGAAACGCATAACTTTCATTACTGCTTTTCTTACACGCTCATTTTCATAGTTCAAATCAGGCTGATGAGAGAAAAATCGATGCCAGTAATATGCCTTAGCAACCGGATCCCAGGTCCAGTTTGAAATTTCAGTATCTTTAAAAATAATTCGGGTTCCATCATATTTTTTGTCTGTATCGCTCCAGACATAGTAATTTCTTTTTGCTGAATCTGGTAGAGCTTTTCGGGCAGACTGAAACCATGGATGCTGATCGGATGTGTGATTGATAGCCAATTCAGTAATTACTTTGATATTTCTTTTGTGTGCTTCTTTCAGAAAAAGCTTGAAATCATGCATTGTTCCATAGTTTGGATGGATATTTTTGTAATCGGAAATGTCATAGCCATCATCACGCAATGGTGACGGATAAAACGGAAGAAGCCATAGGGTGTCTATTCCCAGATCTGCAAGATAATCAAGTTTTGATGTTAACCCAGGAAAATCACCGTATCCGGTATTTCTTGAGTCAAAAAAAGTTTTGACGTGCAACTCATAAATAATTGAGTCTTTGAACCATAGTGAATCATTCGATTGGGATCGTGATTTTTCCTGAACAGACATTGGTTGCTCCCTTATTTCTGAAACTCTACAATAAGTCATTGCATAATTGGATCAATGATTAGTATAATTCATGCAACTGAACTCATGCAAATATTTCAGTGTTGAAAATATAAAGTGAAATTCAAATAAAACAGGACTTGTAGATCGTGCCTGGGAGGTAGACTATGTATTGTTTCAGATGTGGTCAGATGTTAGTAAATAATTCTGCTAATTGTCCGTCCTGTGATACTCCTCAGAAGCGGAAACAGAGAAGGCGACAGAGATTGTTTCTTGGTTTGTTCATCTTTCTTTCAGGAGCATTGGTTGGAAGTTTTGTTGACAGTATTTTTTTTCAGGGCAAAACATGGGATTATTCAATCTTTGCAAGCTTGTCCAGAGATTCTGATAAGCCAATGTGTGCCAGTGAAACAGTTGCTGAAGCTCATCTGTATTCTGAAAAGTCCGATGCAGCAGTTCTTTCTGCAAAAATCCGTGCAGAGGAAAAAATGCTTGCCAGGCAGAAATTTGTTTCAATTCCTGCTTCAATGAGTAATGATGTTACAGATTTACGGAAAAAGACATCAAAAGAGCCTGAATCACTTAAGATTGATGTTAAAACATTAAGTAAATCTGAGCTTGGAACAGAGACCGCTGAAATATTGAAAACTCAGATTTCTTCTCAAACAGCAACAGCAACTGAATTACCCGGAATTGTTGATTCAAGCAGCAATACTGTTGTAATAACTGAGCAAAAACCACCAGAAAAGCCTTCCAGTAAGTTCCCTGATGATGACAGACCTTTTGTTTACGATTCTGTAGTTTCCCTTGAAGATTCAAAGGGAGTAAATTATCACGGCAGCTATTCACCCGATTCTCAGTTACTGGTGTTCAGCGCTTCAAGGCCTGAAATTGAAAAAGAAAAATATCAGGTTCATATTAAGGAAACGGGAAAAAAAGTTTCATCTACCAGACTTTTTCCGTGGCCTGGCAATGTCTGGACTCCTGAATTTTCACGAGACGGAAAACATCTTGTCTTTTCAAGCGACAGTCAGTCACCCGAGCATATTTTCATTTATGAAAAAGATACCCAGAAAAGCAGGCAGCTGACAGCGGGCAAGGGAAAAAATATGATGCCAGCCATTTCTCCCGATGGAAAATTCATAGCTTTTGTTTCAAGCAGCAAGGGAAACAATGATATATGGCTTATAGGCGTTGACGGCAGCGGATTGTCTCAAATAACTTCTTCTTCTCACGATGATCGTGAGCCACGATGGTTCCCGGATGGAAAAGCTTTGATATTTACGCGAATTTTTGATAAGTACAAAGACTCAAGAATCATGAAAATTGATCTGAATCCGGCTGGTGAAGCAGTTGAACTGGCTGGAGGAAAAGGCCGCAAGTGGCTTGCAGACGTTTCTCCAGATGGAAAACATCTCGCTTATGTTGTTTCAGAGAACCCTGATGGAAGCGAAAATAAAATTGTGGTGAGAAATATTTCTAACGGAAAAGAAATTGTTGTTGCTCCATTCAAGGGCGCTGAACATTTCAGACCGATATGGTCACCAAAAAATGATGGTTTTGTCTTCCACATAGATAAAAAAGGAAAGAAAGACCTCTTTTTTGCAAAACTTAAACGCTCAGATAAGAAATAGCCTGCGCAAATTTAGGTAATAAATGAGTTTGCTGATACTTTTTTTTCCAGTTGTATTTTTTATTTTTAGTCAGCAAAAAATTATTAATGATTCAACAATACGAAAAGTTGTATTAATTTCCTTTATTGCAGGAATTTTTGCTGTACTGGTTGTGAAATTTGTTTTTTACCCTTTGATTACGGTGTTTTTTTTTCCTGGTTTTTCAGAAATACTTTATGAAAGTGATTTTTCGAAAAAGATTACTGCCTGTTTTTTATTCATTGGTCCACTTGAGGAAGGTATTAAGCTAGTTGTTTCTCTGCTCGCTGTTATTATGGCTCAAGCCACAGGTGTGTTGTCGTTTACAGTCACATTAAATCAAAGTTTTTTTTTCAATACCTCATCTCAGACTAATTTTGGCGAAAGAGATAGAAATTTTCAAGAAATAGTAACTGGACTTGAAAAAAATAGGCTAAAAGCAATATATTCTGCTGCATTTGCGACCGCTCTTGGTTTTTCTTTTATGGAAAACATTGGCTATTTTGATAATGATCTTCAGAAGTTATTCTTCAGAGCTATCCTGTGTTCATTGTGTCATGTTTCATGCTCAGGAATTGCGGTCTCGGGAGTTGTGTTGTCTCTGGTTTTTGCAAAGCATAAGACATGGAATTATTTCAAAACTTTATCGGTTATTTGCTTTTTCTTTCTCTTGTCAGTGGTTATTCATGCAGGTATCAACCTATTTGTTGTCTCAGCAACTTTTTTTAATTCTATTATAATATTGAGCTATCTGAATTTTCTGATTTGCATTGCTTTAATCGATATTCACGCTTTTTCAACAGAGCAATTGGGTAATGCGAGTATGTTAAATCCGTGTTCTTCCGTGGTTAAAAATCAGTTTCTGTTTTATTGAATTCTGTAATTTTTAAAAAACCTGGATGAATGAAAAATTTAGAACTTCGTTTAGGTATTGCCCTCAAATTCACATCTGTGAAGCATCTGCCGGTGTTGAAGAAATTGTTTAACGCAGTGCTTGACTTTACAGGTGGATTAGACATAATATTCATGGAGTTTTGTTATTAAATAAAAGTAAATAATATTTCCCATTTATGGTGAAAAGGAGAAATTTTTCGATGTTGAAAAAAGTGTTTTTGTTGGCTGTTCTGTTGTTCTCTTCCTTAAGTTGTGTTTCTGCCGTGGATCTCCTCAGCCTTGCTCCTGAAAGTACATCATTTGTCATTAATGTGAATTTTGAAAAAATGATGTCTTCAGAAGCCCTCAAAAAGCAAGTTGAAGAAAATATGGCTAAACAGACCCCGGAACAGAAAAAAGCTTTTGAGGAATTTATCACTAAAACCGGTATTGATCCTTTTAAGAGCATTAAGGGACTTCTCGTTTTTGTCAGCACCAAAATTGATGAAAAAACTCAGAAGCCTGATGCAGCAGTTCTTATTGATGGAACTTTCGAAATTGAGAAAGTACTTGCCGCAATTAAGGCAGATCCTAAAGCTTCAGCTGACGCCGTAATCGAGAAATTCGAAGGCTTCGACTGCATCAAGGGAAAAAAGACTGGCGAAGGCATTGGCGTATTCCTCGATGCTAACAGCGCAGTCATTGGAAACGAAGGTTCTGTAAAAACAGTAATTGATATTAAAAAAGGTGCTGGAAAGAGCATGAAGACTAATCCAAATCTTGAAGCTCTTTTGAAGAAGGCTGATACAGCCGCAACTATCTGGGGCGCTGGTTTGATTCCACCACAGGTTAAGGAACAGGCTAAGAACAATCCTCAGATGCAGCCACTCGCAGCAGTCAATGCTCTCTTTTTCTCATTCAATTATGATAAGGAAATTGCATTTGATTTTACCGGAGAAATTGACAAGAAAGAAAGCCTTGAAGGCGTTATGACCTCTCTTAACGGATTTCTCGCCATGGTCAAGATGATGGCCGGACAGAGCCCTGAAGCCGCACAGATCCTTAACCTTATTAAGGTTGAAGGTGCTGAAACTACCGCTAAGATCAGCCTCAGAGTTCCTCAGACAACTCTTGATGAAATCAAGAAAAAAATCGAAGAAAAAATTAAACTTCCACCGGCAGCCAAATAGCTGATAAATATGCCGTCTGAAGGATTGACTACAATCTTTTCAGACGGCATTTTTTTTACCACGTAATACAGGAAATTTTATTAGTAAATGAATATAAACAAACTGCCGCATTTGTTTGTAAATAACAAATGTGTTTTCTGTGGAATAAATGCTGATAATGACCCGTCTGTGAAATTTTTCCTGGATAGTTCGCTTATACGGGAAAATCACAGAATCCTTGAGATGCTGGATGAACAGTTCAGATATTGCTCAAAAGCATCGCGTTATTATTATATTGCGGCAGATTTGATGCTCAGTTTCTTTGTCTTTCTTCTGTTTGATCCGATTATTGCAGTAATTGTTTTTTTTGTTTTTCTGAAGGGGCTGCCAGCTTTTTCAGATTGGTATACAGGGTGGTTTTTTTTGAGCGAAGTGAAAGATGAATATGGAAAAATCAGTGAATATTTTGCAGCCAGGAAGAAAGTATATTTTCAAAAGCAGGTCGACGAAATAATTCAGCAGTTGAAACTATTCCGTAACCGTGCGGAACTGGTTTTGAATATAGTCGCGGAAGAATCTGAAGTGGAAATCCTTCAGAAAATAAACATTCTTGAGCTGAAACTTAAGGAATCAAGAGATTCTGAATTGACAAGAATCTATTCATCTCAGATAAAAGACTTGAACGACAGAATTTCCAAACTGTCGGATATTGTATCATTTCTTGATAAATTTCTAACACATAAAGATGGTGTGTTAAACTCGCTCAAACTTCTTCGAACAAAGCTTCTTCTTTCTGAAACATCAACGGATGACAAAGAAATTGAGGGTACAATCGAAGAACTTCGTTCTCTGCACATAGTATTTGAAAAAATCAGCGCAAATTTGAAATTCTGACTTGCTCTTATTCTTTTATTCCCTTTGCACGCTTATAATAATTATCTGCCAGGTTGTTTACGCCCGCTTCTGGACTAAGATAATTGATAACAAGATTCTTTTCGGTTTCTGTTAATTCTAATCCCAGACACATTTTAATTTTCAGACCGTAAGTTATTGGCTCAATAAGACCCTTTTTCAGTTTAAATTCATCCCACGTTGATTTTAGCGATTTCGAAAACGGTCCCAGGTTGTACGCACAAGCGGCCATAACCAGTTTTTCCTCTCCGCTGGAAATGTTTGTTATATGCTTTGAGGAAAAGATTTCTGTCAGATACTTTACACCACCAAGGAGGTTTTGTCTCGGATCTTTTGGATCTACTCTCAAACCACGCGCGGTAGCAGCCATGAGCTGTGTAAAGCCCATTGCACCAGCACAACTCTTTTTTACTTTTCCGCTTTTGAACGTATGAATTCCTTCGCTTTCAATAAGAATTATTGCTTTGAAATAATCTTCTCTGGAAATTAATTCTTTGCATTTGTTATAAACCTGCGGAAATTCCCAGTAATTTGCATATTTCATCGCTTCGCTAAACCAGTTGGCGAAAGTTGGTGTTCTTGTCGTAACAGATTTTCCTCCGGGGTTATCAGGCATGATAGGATCAGATAAACAGAACTCAGGCAACTTTTCATTTGAATACACTTCATCATGAAGCGGTCGCTGAACCTTGGGGGATGAATCTTCTGAAAATGGAAAGCTGTCGCGTGAAAAGGCTGAATTAATCGAAAAAGAAGTCATAAAAAGCATCATCAACGACGTAAAAGCAATTTTTTTCATAAAATTTCCCTCAGATTCAAGACTTGTAGTTTGGCTATTTTTGTGAGTACAGGATCTTCATTCCTGAATTCCTGATTTTATAAAGCTTATACTATATTTGTAACAGAAAAAACACGAGTCGTCAAAGCTGGAAGTAGTACAAACAGGAACCTTTCTTTGAAGACCACATAATTCATAATCTTACAAATTATTTACAACGGTATGCATAATTATTAACATTTGCAAAATGGAAAAAATCGATATTGGTTTGATGCGGGTTTTCAAGTCAGATTTTCACAGTTTTAATCACGATGCGTATCATTGATTATTTATACTTTCAGGGGCGCGATTTATCGCGCCCGCTCGAAAAAGAAATAACCGAAAAATGTAGAATTCTCATATTTTCTAAAGTTCATTTCAGTGAGGTCTGGAGTGCGTATTAAGCGTATTAAGCTTCTGTTTTTACTTTCGAATTATCAGAAGCTGGCACGGAACGTCCCTGAGAATCGTAACTTCTGACAGACGAAGAATATACTTCGTTTACCTCACTCTTCATTTCCATTCTATAGGCTATAATTTTTTCCATTGATCCGCCTGTTGCGGTAAAATCACTTGAAAGGCCGTTTTTGACAAAGTTATCCAGGCCTTCGAAAATAATAGAATGTGTTTTATCTACATCACTTTCAACATCATCGGGCATTGGACCTATTAAGCCACGCGCCTGTTTGAAGCCTTCATCTATTGCGCCTCCAATGAAATCAGCAAAGGACTTTCTTGAACTCTCCGAATCTCCGTTTTCTGCAAATGTTGAATGTGAAGGGTAGAAACTCAGAGCGACGTCAAGAATCCTTTTTGCTGTTTTCTCTGGTGAAAAATATTCTTTGAGTTCGGCAAGGGAGTCTTTCTGTTCCTGTACTCCGTTTGCTTTTCCGTAATTATCTGATACATTTTTTAAGGAATTACCTGATTGCCCGGATACCTTCTGCAGAAATTCGTAGCTGGCTTTGAAAGAGAAATTCACTTCCTGAAGTTCTGTTCCATTTGCTGAATTGACAGATTTCATTGTCTGATAACTGAGGTCGAACATTGTTTTTGAATAGGTGATAGACTGAACTGCTTCATCAGACAAACCAAATGAATCTTTCACCGCCTGTTGTACTTCGTTTGAAGACTTGTTTCCAGAAGTTTTCTCTGAATTCTTCAACTCGGCAAGAAAAGCATCAATACTACCTGCACCTGACATCTGAATAGGATTTGTCATACTAATTTCTCCTTTTCTTATTCAAACTTGTCTGCTTATGCAATCTTATTTGCTGCACAAGTTTACTTATGATAAAAGGCTCATACTATAATTGTAGCATTATTTTAGAGAAATTGGCAGGAAATTGAAATTCATCAAATTCAGCCTATTATTTATATAACAGATTTCTTGTGAAAGTAGTTTTCTGGTGATAAAATGTTGAGACCTTTTGAGTTGGGGAGTAAGGCAAGTCGGGAGAATAGTTATCAGAAGCGACATCAAAAAACGTTTCAGAGTGCTTAAGGAAGAGTTTCTGAAAGAAGTTCCGGAAATTGTTAAATTTATTTTTAGAAAACTCTCTGATTCTTTTCCTGCTCCTATAAAAGATATGTTGCAGTCTGATTCAAATCCGCTGGTAAGCGCAAAAATTAAAAATGCCACATCTGAAATGCATCCCAAGTCAGCGAATTTTTCAGAAGCTGCGCCAGTTATAGCTTCCAATTCAGAGCATTTTTCAGAGACTCCGTCAGAATTGCATTCCAATTCAGAACATTTTTTGCAGACTGCGTCGGTTATTGCTTTCAATTCAGACATCTGCAGGAATGAGAGTGAGGTAATTTCGAAGCTGATTGTAAGTTATCTGCTTCCTCAGCTTGGTTATACAACTGACACATGGCATCAGGAAGTTAAGTTAAACAATAAGCGTCTGGATTTTCTTACCATGATAGTTCCTGCTGTTCCTTTTGATCCGGAAAAAATTTCACCTCCATCGATTGTTATTGAGGCAAAACATCCGCGTGAGAACCTCAGCAGGCATTACCGAAGGCTCAGACAGTATATGGAGGAATTAAACGCCTGGTATGGAATCCTTACCAATGCTAGAGAGCTGAAGATATTTGGAAGAGATAATGATTGGGAGATTCTTCCTGAACCTGTATTTGCATGTTATGGAGGGGATATAGGCAGCAGGATTAGTGAAATAAAATCCATGCTGGGAAGAGAAAAGCTTGCTGAAGTCATTCCACATGCAAAGTCTGTCCCAAAACTTCCAGAGAAAGAAATAAATCGTGAAGACGAAGTTGAGGAGTCTGAAGGTAACATTCTTGAGAAAAGTAAGGAGAAACCGAATATGAATATATTAGCTGTTTATCATAATAAAGGCGGTGTTGGTAAAACGACCGTTTCAGTAAATCTTGCTGCCGCTCTTAGATTAAAAGGGAAGAGGGTTCTTCTTATTGATATGGATGCCCAGGCCAATTCAACTTTTGCAACGGGACTTATCAAATTTCAGTTTGAAGAGGATGATGATATTATCGGAAAATACGTTTATCATCTTCTTGAAACAGGTGAGTTTAACCCTATTCCAGCAGTATTGAGATCTTCAAATGGTTTCAATACGCCTGAAATTGATGTTATTCCATCGCATATTAATCTGATTGAGCATCAGGACAGATTGAATAAAATAGCTGCCAGTCGTTCAAGGTTAATCGTTAAGCTAAGGAATGTCAGAGAAAAGTACGATTACGTGATTATTGATACTCCGCCTTCAAGAGATCTTTATGCAGAGATACCGCTTATTGCAGCAGATTATCTTATTATTCCTTCTGATCTGAAGCCGTTTGCAAATCAGGGACTTAATAACGTCAAAGCTTTTGTAAAAGAAGTTAATGAATTCAAAGAGACAATAAGCCTTTCTCCTTTGAAGGTTCTTGGAGTTCTTCCTTCAAAAATTTCGACAAATAACCAATTTCTCAAGTATACTTTTCCCAAACAGAAAAGCGCTGTTCCGGAAAAACACGGCTTTAATCTCATGAACAGCATAATTTTTGATCGCACTCCGCTTTCAAACTGTTTTAATCTGACAAAAAAATGTGGTGATGCAGAAATTCCCGACCCAAAATCAATTTTTGAATTCTGTAAAATTGATTCTTCGCCATCGTCCCAGCAGGCTGCAGGCGACTTTGAAGCACTTGCAGCCGAAGTGATAAGTGAAACAGAATTCAAAAAAGTGCTGACTTGATCTTGACACAATCAAAGCACGCTGAAGTCTTTTGTTTTCTGTAGCTCTAAGTCTGCCTTCGTCCCAACCCTCTTCCACGGCGGCTCCGGGTAGGGGGAGAAAAAGGGAATATTACTCCTTTATTAAGATTTGCTGTAATAAGAGATTCGGGGAAGAGGGTGTTAAGACCTCCGATTATCGAGCAGGTAGAGGTCTTTATTTATATGAACATGGGGAACAAGAAAATATGTTAAGTAAAAAGCGCCTGGCTGATTTATTCAGAATTGTGGATGTTAAAAGTATTACTGTACCGATGGAAAATGATTTTGATAACAGTGAAGTTGAAAGACTGGCATTTCAGATTCTTGAATGTCGTGGCTTGATTAAACCACTGATATTGAAACCGACAGGTCCGGAATCATATTCAGTAGTTAACGGGGAATTTGAGTTGAAGGCAGCACTCAAAGCACGCGAAATTGATCCGGAAAATGGTGAAATGATCGATGCTTTTGTCATAACCTCAGATCTCGTTTCATCAATCCAAAAACAGTCTGAAATGCTTGTCAGTAAAAGAATTCATACTGCTGCTGCAAATGCACTTGAGGAAAAAGTTTGTGAAAACATCATTGATAAATCTTTGATTCACTCTTCAGAAAATATCTCAGTTTTGCAGAAAGAAATTGACAATCATTCACTCATGGCAATTGACAATAGAAATGATTCTATTGAGAAATATCAGAAGGCTGAATCGGCAGATTACAGTGAAAGTGACAAAAATGAAGAGATATTAAAGATTACAGAAAGTCATTGCCAATCAATAAAAAGTGAATTTTCTGAAATGAAAAAAGTTCTTGTAGAAGAGTTCAGAAATGAAACCTTCCAACTTAAAAATGAGATTAAACTTCTGAAAGACATACTCGAAAGCCTCTGCAACAATGCAAAAAAACCTGCGACGAGAACAACCAGGGCAAAAGTAGACGGAACTATTGAATCACTGACTGTTGCGGAATTGAAAAACATGGCAAAAGAAAAGGGCATTAAAGGCTATTCCAAAATGAAGAAAGACGAACTAATAGCCATCTTAGAGCCGCCACCAGCAGAATCACCGGTAACACCGGCCTGATTTGAAGAATCATCGCGCCCAAAGGGATTCGAACCCCTGGCCTTTTGCTCCGGAGGCAAACGCTCTATCCAGCTGAGCTATGGGCGCATAGTTGATATTTCAGCATAACATATTCGAATCATGTCATGCAAGAAGTTTAGAAGAAGTTTTAGAAGAGTATCCTGATAAATAAAAAGACCGCGTTTTCGCGGTCTTTGGTTTGGAGTAGAGATTGTGAGTACGAGTTTTACCTTAAGAGATCGAGTACTTTCTGGGCAGTAGCGTTAGCCTGAGCTAACATTGAGTTACTTGCCTGCTGGAGGATCTGGAATCTTGTCATTTCAACCACTTCCCTTGCCATATCTACATCTCTAATACGCGATTCTGAGGCAGATACATTTTCCAGAGAGACTCGAAGACTGTTGGTGGTGTATTCCATGCGATTCTGCACCGCACCGAGCTTGGAACGCTCTGAAGATACTCTCTGTAGCGCCCTGTCTACAAGAAAGATTGCTTCCTGTGATACCCTGACATTTGTAACATTAAGATCCTCTATTCCAAGAGCTTTTACGTCTGTTCTTATTATGTTTGCTTTAGTAAAGTGTCCCTGATTCGGACCTATCTGAAATTGTACAAACGCGTCTTTAACATGCATTGTAAAAGCGTATTGTCCAACACCATTCTGATAAGTTTTTGATTCTATTCCCATGTCTCCGTAAAGCGTGTTAATGCCATTACCCACGTCTGAAATAGTAACTGTTCCATCTTTGCCCGGGATCTTGGAATAAATTTTGAGTGAATGTGTTGGATCAAGATATTCTGATCTGATATCAACTCCATTTGTTGTGCATTGGCTGTTGATCTCATTTATTATTGAAGTGAGTGTTCGGAAATTTGATCCGCTGGCGTCGGCTGGAATAGTTACAGTAGTGTTTTTTCCGTTCAGATCGCTGAGGAAAAACTTCATGTCATCGGTTCCTGCAGTTCCATCAACAACAACGCCCCAATCGGTTGCTGTTTCTTCCGGAGAAAATAGCGTTGTAGCAAAATCGCCACCAGAATCACCGGTTGCAACAACAGGATTATTATAAATTTTCATTAAACCGAGGTTGGTTCCAGGAGCGCCTTCGCTCAATGTAAAGCCTGACAGGACACCAGTTTCAATGGCTTTGAACTGAATTGAACCGTTATTGTTAAAAGCTCTTATCTTAACCGAACCTAATTGGCCATTTATCGAATCAATAAGAGAAGTCATTCCGCCTGGATATGAAGCTGCAAGGTTTACTGGTACTGTATTACCGTGTTCGTCTACAATTGTAAGAGGTGAGGTATTATCAAAACTGATAAAATCAGTCATTGCGGTTGTACCATCGATCTTGCCGGGGTTTCCACCTGTTCCTCGCCACGAGCTGTTGTCAATGTTCAACTGGTTGTTGGTCGGATTGGTATTATATATGCTTATCAAACCGGCGGAACCTGTCTGATTATTGATTGTATAAAACTTAATTTTGTTGTCTTCAACCATTGATCTGATAGATGGAGCTGCTGCGACCGGAGTCAATATTTGTGCATTGATCATATCAGATATAGATGTAAGAGAGTAATTTCCCTCTGGAATGTTTATGGTTCTCGGGTCGGTAGCCGGATCAGAATCGTCGACATCGAAAGTAATTGTCGGGGAAATCTTTACACCAAGTACACCCGAAGCAGACTCAAGATGTGTTGCAGTAGGCGGTGTAAACATGAGGTCCAGTCCTGCAACAAGCCCTGTGGCACGGTTTCCGGCGACATGAGTGCTAACAGTGGTTCTTTCGCCTGATGGGTTACCAAGATTTGTCACTTTGATATCATAAACCGGATCAGTGGGCGGAATCACTTCGCTGAAGGCGAGAGTCTTAATAAGGCTTTCCTCGCCGTTAAAAGTCACTCTGCCGACTTTTCCCATTTTTCCGGAAGTAACGGTAAATTGTCCGTTATCATCTCCGGTAGTCGCAATCTTACATGTTGAGCCTTCGAAAAACAGACCTTTGCCAAGCTGATCACCCAGTATTGCATCCTGAATTCTTGTCGCAAGCTCACTGAGTTTCAAATGCTTGCTTACTTCAAAAGTTCCTTCTGAATTATCACCCTGAATGTAAAGTGTCTGTGGAATTTCAAGAATGAAAACTCCATTTGAATCGTAAAAATTTGAAATTGATTGAAGTGTTGTCGATGCAGAAGCAATTACTCCGTCAGTGCGCATGAAAATTGCCGAACGTTGAACTTGCGGAGTGCCTTTCATTTCGACCTGACTGCCATCTGCAGCGGTTTGAATCTGTGGTGTTACAACAACTGAAAAGTCTGTGAAAGTCTGAACTTCGCCTGTAACAAGACCTTCAAGATTAGCAGGGTCACTCGTTGATACATCAGCAGTTCCCGAACCATCAAGAAGTTTTCTTGTGTTGAATTCAGTTCCGTAGGAAATCCTGTTGATGTCTTCCTTGAGCTGATTGATTTCCTTCTGAAGTTCAAGACGGTCTGTTGTTGTGAGAGTTTCAGTACTTGCCTGAAGTGCAAGCTCGCGCATTCTCTGAAGCATGCTCGTGGTTTCATTAAGAGCACCTTCTGCTGTCTGAATAAGACTGATTCCATCCTGGACATTTCTGATGGCCTGATTGATACCGCGCACCTGGGTGCGCAATTTTTCTGAGATAGCCAGACCCGCAGCGTCGTCACCGGCTCTGTTAATGCGCAAACCCGATGAAAGGCGCTCAATTGTCCCAGAAAGACGATCGTCATTGATAGCCAGGTTTTTGTGAGCGGTGAGAGCCGTCACGTTTGTGTTGATTCTCAGGGCCATGTTTTGCCTCCATACATTTACGGGGTGTTTGTCTTTTTTTTATGCTTGTACCCCGGTATACTTAAACCATCGGAAACCTTTAGCCTAATCCATTAGACTGATTTTCCGCGGTTATTTACTAAAAATCGCTGATTTTGCAATAATCCTCATTATTTCATGCTATTTTGCTCTAAATTATTTTTTTACCAATATTTTTCAAAATGTCCATCGGAAGATCTTTAATGAGATCAACCTTCTTGGATTTCGCCGCTTCACGGTTTTCTCGCTGAATTTCTTCATACACTTCATATCGATGAACTTTGACATTCTTTGGTGCATTTATGCCGATTTTAACCTGATCTTTTCCGATATCGACAAGCACAATCTGAATGTCATCACCGATAATTATCTTCTCATCTATCTTTCTCGTCAGAACAAGCATTATCCTTGACCCTCCACAACGCGGGGAGCTTCGGACTTATTTGCTTTCTCAGCTTCTTTTATTTTTGCTTCTCTTTTTGCCAGTTCATCTACAACTTTGACTTTTACAGAATGTTTCTGGTTAGTAGAAATGATCTGTTTACCCTTGCGGTTCTGAATGTTAATAACCAGGGGACCCTGAAGATTAGCGGTCATATCAGCTGTGTTTTCAGGTATTGTAACAATTACATACAGTACAGCGTCCTCCGGATTAACTAAACCAAGAAAGGAAGTCTCGTCGTCAGAGACTTCCAGGTCGTATGAAAACATGAAATTCAGGGGCTCAATAATGACAAAGGCAAGATCGCCGTCATCAAGGGATTGAAGCCAGCGGAATGGGCTTCCATCTTGAGTGTTGAATATAACGTAGTTATGATAACTACTGAAACCGAAAAGCCCCTCTGGAAAGAACACAACTTCTTCTTTCGGAACTTCAATTTCACCAAATCTTGCCGTATTATATTTCATACTTAGTCCCATTTATTTTAGAAAATCCATGAGCGATGTCTGCATAATTCTTGAACCAACTTCCAGGGCTGCCTTATATGCAGTCTCATACTGTGCCATTCGTGTAATTGCTTCAGCCATGTCTATATTCTCGACCTTTTCAAGCAAATTGTTTATAGTTAAACCTAAATTAGTTTGTTTTTCTTTTGACTGAGTTACCCGGTTCGTTCTTGCGCCAACCTCAGAATGCAGTTCCAGAACTCTTTCAAGGTCTTTTGAGATTTCAGCAATACTTCTTTCAGATATTGCACGTGAATCACCGCGTAGCAGGTTGTCACGAAGATCTATCAATGTCTGAAACAAACTTCGTGAACCGCCAAGCCCGAGAGCTGATGCGGAACCCTCAGAAACTTCGCCCTCATTTCGAACCTTTATAAAAGCCTGATTTTTTGTGTTGGAAAGGTTCAGACCCTTTTTATCACTGTTTATCCAGGCTGCCAGATTGAACCTGGTATCGGTCATGGACAATTTTTGAATGATGTCGCCAACCGTTTTAGCACCACTCAGGTCAATCTCACCTGTGTAATCACCACTTTGTACAAAAATTTTACCGAGAGGTACTCCACCGTTTCTCAATGAAGTAACAGGAGTACTTTCGAGAAGTGCCGGGTCCAGATCGCCACCAATAAGACGATTGTCAATGGTTCTTTTTGAGATTCCAAGATCTGCGGCTGCCGTCGAATCAATGTCTACTATTTCAAACCAGCCCGTTGCACCACGATTTTTATCAACAATCTCCAGCCCATTTTTATCCTCATTAATTTTCGCTTCAATGTAAAGTCCGCTGTATGGACTGTTTATTCTGTCCATAACATCCTGAACCGTTTTGCTGCCTCTTAAATCAATTATTGATGTGACACCTGCTTTGTCAGTAATTCTTATGCGTCCGAGCTGAACTCCCTTATTGAAAATACTGCTGTTATTGAGCGAGGAAAGCTCTGTGGTGCCTTCAATAATCGGGTCCATATCAATTGAAGATACAATTGTTGGCAGGCTCTGTGTTTGTATAGCAGTTCCAACAAGCATATTCGTGGTTGGATTTAATACGTTGTTGCCTAGAAGTCCCAGATCGCGTGCAGTATTTGTAAATTCCTCTCCAGCAATTCCGCCAGTGCCGGCAAGCGATGAAAGATCGGTAACAATAAACCTCTGCCCCGGAACGTCCCAGATGGCATTGAACTGCTTTGTATTATTGATTTTAGATAGGACGTCCTGAATAGTCACAGCATCTCGCAGATCAACCTGAACAGGTTTATCATCATGTCCGCGAAGTACCATAACGTTTTTTTCCGGAACGGTTAAGAGGTTTGTGAGATTGTCTGTAGCGATAAGCCCGCCAGCTCCTACCGTGTCGCCAAAGAGCTGATTTCCCTGAGCTGATTTTAATAATCCAAGGTTTTTTGCAACTGTGGAGACTTCTTTTATAGAAATCTGATTGTTTCCATATAATTCACCAATGCTGAAAGCGCCAGCTCCACCGGTGTTGTCAGTGATTTTCATTGTTTTGGTGGCTATGTCAAATGCAGCTGTAACATTTGCACCGGATGCGTTAATGAGATCAATAGTGTCCTTAATTGTTATTGCGGTTTTCAAGTCAACATTAGTTGCAGTGCCATCTTTGGTGGTAATGTTCAGGAACCCTGATTCGATCCCATTGCCGCCATTAAGAGACGATAGAGGTGTTCCCTCTGAAAGAATTGCCGGATCATAAACTGATGAAATGACATTTACAGGTGATCCTGCCGGAATAGTAGACAGCAAGCGCATGTCTGCGGCTGTCTTTGCCGGAAGATCTTTAACATAAAGCTGATTTTTCATTGAGTCAATAGAAAATGTGCCTGTTCCGCCGCTTTTATCAGTTATTTCAAGTCTGTGATAAATTGAATTGAAATTAGCCTGTAGAACGTTTCCTCCGCCAACTGCGTTAATCGAGTCGAGGGCATCCTGGACAGTTGTTGCATTAGTCAGGTCTACACGCCAGTTTTTGCCGTCACGGGTATTTATGCTCAGAAATCCATCTGGAACACCCATGCCGTTGTTAAGCTGCCAGAGCGGAGTGAGAACGCTTTGCATTGCAAGATCGGGTTGTCCGAAAATGCTTGTATCCGGTCCGGAGTCTGCATAAAGACCGAGGGCTTTTGCCGTGTCAGATGGCGTTTCATCTATTCCGGCCTCGAATGAGCCTGTTTTATTTATCAGATAAATTACGTCATCAAGCCTTTGCGCAGTAGAAAGATCAATACTTCTTTCTATTCCATTCTGGTCAGTAATCAAAATTGTTCCGGGCTGAACGCCTTTTCCATCGTTTAAAACAGACAGAGGCATCATTTTGTTTAAAGGCGCAGAAAGAGTTTTAAAATTCGGTTCCACTGCTGAGTAGGAATCTCCTCTGAAAAAAAGCTCATTGCCGGAAGTATTTTTCTGAACTGTTTTACCAGTTTCAATTTCACTCATTATTTTCCCGGAATTCCCGGCATATAAAACGCTTGTGAAGTTGAACTGATTGATGTCTTTACGAAGTTCCCCTTTGCTGTAAGTCACCACGCTCATCATCATGTTCTCTGAACGTCCCTCAAGACCAGAAAAAGGCTTTGAATTTACCTTCTGCCCGGCAAACAGAAATTCGCCTCCGACGTCAGAGTTTGAGACATCCATAATGTGATTTATCAATTCATCCATCTCTTTGGCAATCAGGTCACGGTCAGTTTGTACAAGCGTGTCGTTCGCGCCCTGAACTGCCAGTTCACGTGCTCTCTGAATAGCTGTTTCAATTGACAATACGCCCGATTCAGTATTGTCAAGCCAGTTTTGTGTGTAAGAGATGTTTGACAGATACTTCTGGACGCTGTACAATTCAGACTTTCCATTCATGGAAAGTGCGTTGTTGAAGACATTCTCAGAAGGTCTTGTTATCTGCTGTCCCGAACTGATCTGAATCTGAAGCCTGGAAAGGTTATCAACGTTTTTGTTGAGTGCCTTAATAAATGAATTGGTAACATACTGCGTACTTATTCTGTTCATACTGTTTGCTCCTATTAACATTGCCGTCTGTTTATGGCTTAGTTAACATTGTACCTACAAAAATATTGTCCAAATCTCTAAAATCTCTTTGCTTTTAAAATCTCTTTATCTTTTAATTCTTTTTCTCTCTTCATCTTTTATCTTTAAAATCTGCGTAATCTGCGGAAAAAAAACTCCCAAATCTTTTCTTTCAATCTTTCAATCTTGTCATCGTTCTAATCTGCGGAAAAAAAGCTCGGTGTAATCAGATCATTCCGTTGATTATTTTATCCAGCATTTCATCAACAATTGAAATTACCTTGGCAGCAGCATTGTATGACTGTTGAAACTTAATAAGATTAGCCATTTCCTCATCAAGTGAAACACCCATTGTTTCGCTTCTTTTTGCTTCGAGTTGTGTCATAAGCGCATCGGTGTATTTCATGCTGTTTTCTGCCTGCTGACTGCTTGCACCGACCTGAGTGATCATGTGGCAGGTGAATTCATGAAAAGAAGCTTTCCCATCCATGAAGAAAAAGCTGTTTTTCAGAGAAGCTATTTTTATTGCATTGCTGCCGTCTCCTTCACCAGTGTATGTTGGCAGTCTGTCACCTTCGTTTTCGTAGACTCCTTCGGCAGCAGCAATTTTATTCACATCATTCAGAATGAAGCTTTCCATGGAAATTTTCTTTGCAGCATCTTTATAAGGATTAGATTGATCGTCTGTAACCATACTCTGGAAAAAGTTTCTTCCGCTTACACCGTCAAGACCAAAGCCTTCCCGGTGGATTCCGTTAACTTCTACTACAAGGTTATATGCCAGTTCATCCAGTTGATCACGCAGTGTCTGAATCGCGCCATCTCTGACTTCGAGAAGACCTCTGATTTTTCCATCAGTAACAATTGGACGAAGATCGACATTTGTTGTACCAACTTTTTTCAGTATTATTGTCACACCAGCCATTGATTTGGAAGAGGTGTTTTCAGCTGTCTGATACTGAACTCCGTTTATCGTGAATATTGCATCCTGTGCTGATGTTTCTTCACGCATGTCAAGAATTGTGGTGATATTGCTCGTGCCGTTTTCAAATTTGATATTATTGTCTTTGCCGGTTAATGCAGATTCAAGAAGGAATTGCCCGGTTTCGCTGACTTTTGCAATTACATTTATGCCGGCAGCATTAACCATTTTCTCCAGATCCTGAAGGCTTGTTTTTGTTGAATCCATCGAAAATTCGCGGTCGTTTACCTTGAACGTGCCACTCGAAATTCCAAAATTTGAAAGTGCCGAATCAGTTGGATGAAATGTAAGATAGGAGCGGCTTTTTTGTGCCTGCGCAAGTTGGGCAACGCTCAAAGTGTAGTTCTGATAATCAGCGGTATGTTGTATTACCATTTCCGCAATTTCAGGTTTTTCTGTAAATTGCGTGTAGTCTTCGTTTGAGCTGAGACTCGGGAAAGTATCGCCGTCTTTTCTTGCTAAATTGAGATCTTTTGTATCACTGTGCTGAACCAGCGTGTGTCTTCCCACTCTTACAATCATGTGTCCGCGGGTGTCCTGAAGTGTTTCTACGTTAACAAGTTTTGAAAGGTCTTCAAGAAGATTTTCGCGACGATCACGCAGATCGTTTGCTGAGCCGTTGCTGGTTTCGACTTTTTCGATTTCAACGTTCAGTCCGGCAATCTGTTTTGCAATACTGTTGACTTCTTTGACAGCGCTTTCAAGCTGGTTTTGAATGCTACCTTCGTATTCGCTTTCAAAATCTCCCTGAAGCTTTCTCAGCCTCTCATCAAGATCATTGATGTAAGATGTAAGATTCTCTGCATCCTGAATGACAACTCTTCTCATTTCAGGTGTTGCCGGACTTTGGGAGAGACTCTGCCATGATGCCCAGAACGTATCAAACTGATCTCTCAGACTGGCTTCGCCAGGCTCGTTCATAATGTCTTCAACTTGTTTCAGCATGTCGTTACTTGCAGTGTTCTTTTCGAAGCTGCTTCTTTCACGCAGGATCTTTGCATCAATGAACGAATCTCTGAAATTCTGAACTTTGGCAATATCAACGCCGCCGCCGAACTGAGCGTCACTCAGCGGAGCATACAAATTTGTGGCATAAACCGGCGCAACAGTTCCCAGAACAGCTCTTTGTCTTGAATACCCTTCGGTATTCAGGTTTGCGATATTGTGGGAAGTTACGTCAATTTGTCCGCGTTGCGCGAAAATTGCACGTTTGCCTATTTCAAGGCCAAAGAAAGTTGCTCCCATATTTGCCTCCAGTAGTCGTAAAGACTGAGAAAAGGGGCTTTTTATCTAATACCCCTGTTCATACTATCGGCGTTTGGGAAATAAGAAATTAGAGGAAAAAATCAGATTTTTGTGTCAATCAGACGAGAAGGAGCCACTGCAGTGCCTTTGGCACCTGGAAATTTATATACAGCGTCCTTTGGTGGAGATGTTAAAATTTTTAGCGAATGTCTCGTCAATTCAAGTGCTTGCTCAAGTAATGCCTGGTTCTCCTGGTTCAATTGTTTTATTTCTGTAAGAACATTTTTCAGATTCGTCGAAAGCGATACTATCTTCGACTTGATAACCTCAGTGCATTCAGGGTTATCAATCAGCTTTTCAATTGAAGAATCGGGATTGCCTGTCAAAGTGTTGACAATATCTCTCCGATCCTCTTCGAGAGGAACAAGAGATTCTACCCATTCTTCTTCTTTCGAAACGATCAGGTTCAGTTCTGTAGAGAATTTTTCAAGCAGTAGAGCTCGTTTTTTTTTCGAGAGGATAAGGAGTTCGCTGTAAACAGTGAACTCCTTATCAAGAATTTCTGAAATTCTCGAAAAAAGTCCCTGCATTGTCATGCTTCCCAGGACTGAGTAACAGCGCCGCTGTTAAACAGTCTTTCTGCAATCTGCTCAGGTGAGACATTGTATTGCCCGGAATCTATGAGTAATTTTATACGAGCCAATTTTTCCTGTCTGATTTCAGGCTGGCTGGCAACAACTTCCGCAGCAAATTTCATCGTCTGAACCGGATCAGCTTCTTTCACAGGTTTTCCGGTAAAGACAGGATTCATTGCATTTACACCGCTTGGCGGATGAAAAGCTGGCTTTTGCGGAGTTTCCTTTGTTGAGGAAACATCTTGCATTACCTTTTTAAATGCATCGCCTGAACCTTCACTCTGAACCTTCTTGAGCTGCTCCTGATAAATCTTTTGAATTTCTACCCTATTGGAAACCTTCATGGTCCCTCCTGACTCCCTTACGTATTCCCCTTTTTATCTATATTTTGAATTGGGGAACGCCTCCATAATCAACATCGACATCGAATTTCGATTCTTTAAGGTCAATTTTTGAACATTTTATTTTAACCTTGTCCGTCTTTTCTGTCAAGGATTAGATGAAGTTAAGTTTTATGCAATTTAATTTTACATGTACTGAAGATTGGAAGATGATCTCCGCGGGTGTGTCTGATTCCGGGATTATAATTTATTGAATAAAAGCAGAATATTGCCGATTACCCGGCAGAATATAATATTGCAGACTTTGAAGTTTGTACAACTTTGAAAAATTAATATTGAACCAGAGAATTGTTACTGCAAAAAGATATGGCTCACGCAGAGACGCAGAGAAAAAATGATTTTGCATTTTTGGCCTGTAATTGGTAAATGTGTGTAATGGGATTCAGGTAAGAATTATTGAGTCGGTACAAAAAAGGTGAGAAACTCGTGAGAAATTATAATTATAGAAAAATTCGGGCATACTTTTTCATCATAATCTTTCTACTGATATTGAGAATATCAGAATTGCATGCGCAGCCGGTTGACATTCTTCAGCCCTCCGAAGAGACACAAGAGACACTTTCAAATGAACTGAGGAATCTTGATGCTATTGATAGAGATATGGCAATCGAAAAATTAAACAATCCTTATACTAAAACAGATTCATTCCTTGAGCTTGGAGAACTTAGGCTCAGGCAGGGAAAGCTTGATGAAGCCGAAAGATTTTTCTGCATGATATTGAACAGTAACCCTGATCATCTTCGTGCAAATACAGGACTTGCAATGGTTTATTATCACCGTGGCCAGTTCGGAAAGACGAAAGTTCTTTTTGAAAGACTTGAGCGTTTATATCCACTTTCAGACAAGCTCAAGGAAGAAATATCCCGTCTTAGAAATCGTCTGAAAAATACCGGTGAAGCCGGCCTGAAAATTCGTGAAGATAACAGAGGTATCACAGAAATTACAACTTCGGCAGAATCTTTTTTCCCTTCATACAATTTTCCAGATTTTTCAATGCGATTTAAACTTGAAAACATGGATCTGAAAGACAATTCAGGGAAGATAAACAATCGTGTTGTTACTTCCTCTGTCGAATATGCGGTTAACAGAAGAACAACATTTTCTGCTTCCTTCGTTCCTGAAGCAAGGAGCACTGGAAACGAGATAAATGGATTCACATTTCATGGAGTAACAGGTTCAGAAGAATTGAACCTTGCAGTTCTCGGCGGAATAACCGGTTTCAGAGAAAATGTTGATGCAATCAGAATGGGACTGACAGAGCGCTATGGAACATTAACTCTTTTCGGGGGATTAAATGAGAGAGCCAAAATTTCCCAGTCATTTACGTCATCTGACATCAGCGATGGAAATACAAGAAGAAATTTTGAAACAGACGTTCTCTATTTTATTTTCAGAGAAGGAGTTCCATTGCTTTCTCTGAACTGCAAGTTGTATCAGATCAGTTATGAGCGTGATTCTGATTTGAATTCGCAACCATATTCATATTGGGCGCCTTCAGATTATCGTGGTGGAAGACTTGCACTTTCATGGGAACGTGGAGTTGGATTGAGATGGTGGTGGGGAATTGAAGCTCATTATGTAAGCAATCAATTCAGATCAGAAGGTCTGAGCAGAACTTCTGAAAATGGCGCAGGTTGCCTGCTGCATCTCAGCAGAATGATGGGGAATGGCAGAGCATATTTTGAATTTTCAGATTCAGTGAGAGACTACTACCGCGAAAGATCCGTAGCTGCTTTTGCAAGTTTCGACATCTGAGTGGCTGGAACCATACTCAGTTTGTTGATACCTCACCAGAAAACAACCATAAAATAGATTTTAGAAGCCATGAAATTACAAATCCCGTTATAAAACCATCTGAAAATGCCCACATTGCGCCAATAAGAACTCCCTGAGCTGTGAATTCATATCCGTCATATATTCTTGTCAACAATAGAAGAAACGGATGCGGGTCTCCGGCTGTCATTTCAGCTAGAGACCACACAACAAGAATTGACGCCCAGATAACGCCCACGCAGAGGGCTATTTCAAAAGATGACATTTATTTCTCTTCAAAAGAAACTGCCGCATACCCAACGCCTCTCGGGTGAGAAGCTACATCCATGGAAGTTGAATACTTAAGGCGAGTAGCATGAATTTTACGATTTTTTATTGCGAAAAGAAAAACAGTAATGGGAACAAATCCGCAGATTGAACGATTTTCTGATACGACCATTTCATAAAAACCTGCCGGATCAATTCTTTCTATCATATCAAGTGCTTGAGAATCAAGAGAATATGCCTCAGCTTTTGGAGTTTCGTGAGAAAAATCAGAACTGATTATTACGCATACATCCTTGAATCTGGCGCCTGAAAGAACTGTTCCAAGTGTGTTTCCGAGCTTTTCACAATTTGATAATGTTAGTGTGTGCTGAAGAGAGACGGGCAAAACTGAAAAACTTTCCTTTCCGTACAGATGCTGAAGAAATGGTATCTGAACTTCAATTGAATGCTCTTGAGAATGGGCCTCTGAATCTGCTTTGAAATGACCTGACGCAACTAATTCGTTCCTGAGTTCTTCGTCCAGTTTAACCTGCCCGAGTGCTGTTTCCCAAGCTTCTGCAGGGCTTACTGCAGCAACTCTTCCGATTACTCTGTGATTTGGTCCCAGTATAAGAAATCTCCGGGGCATTGGTTCTTCCTTTTTAAGTCTTGCCATTCCCCAGGTGACAGTTGGGCCGCTGTAGATGTAACCGGCATGCGGCAATATCAATCCCGTAAGCTTTCCCTGAGACGGGACGGTTTTGCCCGATGCTCCAAGGGTGTGTTTGTAGCACGCTTCAATGGTTTCAGTTAACTCCTGCGGGTTATCCGGATAAAAATATCCTCCTACAACAGGCTTTCTTATCATTACAATCCTCCAGAATATTAAAGATTTCCCCTCTTTGATTTTTTTTCTATAATACTTTATCATTCATGCAAAACTCAACATAAAGTGATAAAATGTAGACGAGGAAAAAAATAGACCACGGAAAACAAGGAAAATAAGGGAACCAGGGAAACCACGGAAAACACGGAAGGACACGGAAATTGGGTTGGTATTGGAAGATGAAAAAAATGAAACACGGAAGGACACGGAAAAGGGTTTGGTATTGAAGGATGAAACATAGATGAACCATGAAAATTATGGGAGGACACGGAAGTGAGTTTGATTTTGGAAGAGGAAACTTATTCTCTTCGTGGTGCGGTATTTGAGGTTTATAAAGAGATGGGTTGTGGTTTTCTGGAGGCTGTATACCAAGAGTGCTTAGAGATCGAGTTCCGCAGATGTGAAGTTCCCTACGTAGTTCAACCGGAATTGAAGCTGAATTATAAAGGTTCTCTTTTGCAACATACCTACAAACCTGATTTTATATGTTATGATAAGATTGTACTTGAACTGAAAGCTGCTAAGGAAATAGCACCTGAACATAAAGCTCAGCTGATAAACTACTTGAAAGCAACAAATTTGAAAGTCGGACTATTAATAAACTTTGGCAGCCACTCAAAAGTCCAGATTGAACGCTTAGTATTTGGTTAAGAAATCTTATATATTCATAAACTAAAATTTCAAAAAATTCCGTGAAGTTCCGTGTTATTCCGTGGTTAAAATTCTTTTCCTTCGCTTTTCAGTTAAGCCCTGTACTTTAGTATATTTTCGGAGAAATACTTTTGAAAAAGTCTAATTTGCGTGTTTTGTTTATCAGTATAATTCTTATTTTCTGCATTTTCAAACAGGCTGTTGCTGCTTCAACTTACTCGCCACTAAAGCTCGGAATAGACGTCCTCATGGAGGAAAATCAGGATCTCATTAAAGGCAAAAAAGTTGGAATGCTGATTGCCCCTTCTTCCCTTAACTCTGAATTTGAGCATACAATTGACGTCATTGCAAAAATTGCAAATATTAAGGCTGTTTTTACCGGCGAGAAATATTTCAGGTCTTTAACTGAAGACGCTTCAAAAACTAAAAAAATAGATGTTCTGACTGAAGCGCGTGTCTATGAAATAATCGATCCTTTAAAACGTCCAACAATTGAAGAACTTGATATGTGTGAAATAATTATCATTGACGTTCAGGACATCGGTATCAGATATTTTAATTATGTCACTATTCTGGCACAGTTTCTTGAACTGGCAAGGGATATAGATCTTCCGGTTATTCTCCTGGACAGGCCAAACCCGATAAACGGGCTCCTTGTTGCCGGTCCTATGCTCGATGAGTCGTTGAGAAGCAGATTTGGAGTCTATCCGATTCCTCTTGTACATGGAATGACTTATGGTGAACTTGCTTTGTATTTCAACAAGGTTTTTGGTCTTGGAGCAAAGCTTACAGTCATTGGAATGGAAGGTTACAGCAGGGAGATGACATATTCCGACACTGGTCTTCACTGGGTTCCTCCTTCAGACCATCTTTCAGAGCCTGATTATCCTTCATACTACGCCATCACCGGATTTCTAGGCGAAATGGGAGTGTTTTCGACGGGCGTTGGTACAACACGGCCGTTTCATTACGTTCTCGCCCCCTGGATGGACGGAGAACTTATTGCGCATAATCTTGATAAATATAATCTGAAGGGCATACGTTTCAGAGCGGTAAGTACAAAACCATATTATGGATTATATGAAAGAAAGCAGGTTTCGGGAATTGAAATAATAATTCTTGATTCGCTTGCCTATGACCCGGTGATTACCGGAGTTGCAATATTGCAGGTTCTTTTCAGGCTTTATCCTGATCGTATTCCACTTGACAACACTTCGTTGGCTCAAAATATGGATATTCTTCTCGGAGTTTCCTATATCAGAGAGTCTATTTTGAAGAAAGCCCAGATTAATGCGATTATTTCTGAGTGGAATATCAAATTGGCAGGTTTTCTTGATAGAAGAAAAAACTTCCTGATTTACAGAGATTAGAAAGAAGTAAAATGAAGCTAAAGTATAAACCAGTGAATAAATCTGGAATGACAATGACCGAGGTCATGGTTGGTGTCATTATAATGGCTCTTGTATTAATTCCATCACTTAATGTTATTGTCAGACAGACGACTTCGGTTACTGCTACACGTGATCATCTTATGGCAACCTTTGTAGGTCAGAAAGTTATTGAGACTGCGAGAAGCTTTAAATACGAATATCTTGACATAGAAAGATTTCCAGCAACATCTACAGAGAGAGTAAAAACATTTGAACATATCATGAACAATGACTCATCAAAAAAAATCGTGAAGTTAAATGAAATTGAGTACAAAATTGTTGATCTGAAAGTTGCCGGAGTAAGAAATAAAAATGATTTGAGTCAGATTCCCTGCCTCAGTCTTTTGTCTTTCGGAATTGAGTACAAGTCAAAAGAAGGCAGAAACAACAGACTGGATCTTTCTACTGCAATTGCTCAGCAGGAGTGAAAATGTGAAAATACGGGGCTTTTCGCTGACAGAGCTTTTGACTGCTGTCGTTATATTTATGATTGTGCTTGCATCGTCATATCAGGTGTTTTTTTCCGGACGTCAGAGTGCGGTTGATATTATGGAAAGCCATTTTGTAAATGATGACGTTCAGAAGCTCATAGATCGCATTACTAATGACGTAAGGGAAAGCAACTTCGTTGATCCCAGCTTGCCATCTGAGGTTGCTCCGGGTTCGGAAGTCTCTTTAAAGACAGAGGATGCCGCCAATAGGCTTCTTTTTACCCGTGTAATCTACGATTTTTCGAAAGATCCGGCTACTTTTGCTGCAGGTGAAAAAAATTATACACAGGAAAAAGTTGAGTATTCGCTGGAAAGAACTGATGTGAATTCCGCTACAGGGACGTACTCTCTCATCCGCACAGTCACTCCGTGGGATCAATTTGGAAAAGCTCAGCAGGACAAAAGAACAAAAATTACTCTGATGGACGATATTGACGAACTGGTTTTCTACCGGTTCAAATTTGCAGCAGATGACAAGGCAAATTCAGGAGCCCGAATTGTTTTCATTCGTTTAACAATAAACAGAAAAGATCAGACTTCTGCAAAAAAGGGTCGCTATGCAGCTAATGTTGTCACTTCAGTAAAAATCCGCGGTTATGAACCGGAAACAACCGTTCAATGATCTGTGCTGTATGAAGCATTATTTTTGAGAAAAGGGTTGAAATAGTGAGAAAGAAATTTAAAATAAATATAACAGGATCAGCAGTTCTGGTGGCTTTATGCCTGGGATTTATTCTTCTGACAGTAATTTCTGCAGTATTTACTATTTCTTCATATCGCATACAGAATACAATAACAGAAAGTCAGAATCTGAAAGCCCTTGGCATTGCTGAAGCAGGAATTGACTGTGCAATGACCGAATTGGCTCAGAATTACGCTTTTCGAACTCATACGCTTGATTCTTCATTGAAATGGCTTGCTGCTGAAAAAAATCAACAAACTCTCGAAGCAAAGAGTGATTTCGGTTTTTCAATTATGCAGGCAACAGAAGGAACATACAAGGGAACTCTTGGGAAAGGCGAATTCAAAGTCCGCTGTGGGATGATTCCATACAAGGATGACCCCAGGACTTTGAATGTTGATGAGAGGTACTGCTATTTCAGAATTCAGTCCCTGGGAAAAATTGAAAAGACCATCAGAAGTGTTGATGCAGTTGTTTTGAGAAAATTTCCCGGAAGAGAATTCCTGATGTACGATGGCGGATTTCTTTCTATCGTATTTGGAGAACCCGGTAAAAGCAATGTCAACAAATTTGCTGTAGGAAGATTATACGGCCACAAGGGCATTGAAATAGGCAGAATCCTCATGAGCGGTCATTCCGGCGTCACTCCTGGAAGCACCCAGGAAGTAAATAACATAGATCTTGTTTCTTCCGGCGACGGCGGAATATATGTTTACAGCGATACGAAATTTTCGTTCAGAGATGCTCCCACAACGATTCTTTCATTTACAAAGAATTTTGATTTTCCGACGAGTGGAAAATATTCCTCCGCAGAAGCAGAAAAATATGGGGAATATCCGGCTGAAATTACTTCGGGGACACATCCAGTAATTCCCGAAACCATGAAAAAATACATAAAGGGAAAAAAAGAAGGAGCAATAAGCATTCCGCCAAAACCAGTTCCATTTGAAACATACAGAAAGCAGGCGAAAGACTCAGGATCTTATATTCCGAACGGAGACATCGATTATAAAGTGCCGAAAGGGTGGGGTGTGTCAAGTGTTAAAGCAAAAATTATTGATTTCGGAAATAACATCAACAAGGTTTCAGGCCCTCTGAATCCGTCGAATGGCGTAATTTTTTCTGAAGAAAGCCTTGTAATAAAAGGTAATCCGCCAAAAGACATGAAAATAATTTCAATGAAGAATATATTTATTGCCGGCGATTTTAATCAGGCCGGAGATCCTTCTCAGAAGCCGGAAAAATACTGCTTTCCGCAGAATTATGCCAATAATGCACTTACAGATGACAATTACAATGATACTACTAAAGCTAAACTTCTCGACGACGCCAAACCAGGTGGATATAAAAATCACAAGGCGGTGTCAGTCATTTCTCGCGAAAGGCTTGTTTTTGATTACAGAAGTCCTATTGATTGTTTCGAAAATGAGATTTATCCATTCATGAAATATTCTCTCGGAGCGGTTCTAGCAAGCGAGTCCGAGGCAAGGGCGAATCTTTTGAAAGTATCCGGAAGTGGCGGCATTGCCTGCAAAATTGCTGATCAGGCTGAAGTGAAAAACAGGGTTGTTGCCTCCTTTTTTGCAAAATTTCCTCTGGATGATGCAAATGAAGAAAAATCTGTCGCCCAAAAAGTGGCAGACAAAGTCAGTCAAACAGGTGGCAACTTACAGGATGCTGATTTCGAAGCCATTTCCCAGGAAGTATGGAAAGCTTTCCGTAATAAATATGACTCTGCTAAATTAAACGATAATTTTGGAGTGTACAAGTTGTTGAATGGGCTTAGAACGGAGCTTGGATACACCAGCGGAAATACTTCAAGTCTGAAAAAAGATGAAGAAGATGATTACCTGTTTTTCCCTGAAATGACAACAAATGCAATGTTTATTTCATGTGCAGAACGCAACTCTACCTTTTATGCTGGTCCTGATTACAGAAAACAGTTTGACGAAATAGGCAAAAGCAGTGGCTGTAAGACAGATGGAATAGGCACTGAACACTCGCAGATAGACGGTATGATTCACAGAATGTTCGGCTCTGAAGTGAGGTTTTCAAACGTTCCAGTAGCAAAAATAACCGACTCAACTTACGCCCCGCCAACAAGAAGAAAAATCTACGATGAATCCCTGCCCTCACTAGGTTTCGATTCAGCCGACCTCCTCGCCAACAGCGACATCTCCAGCTTCATAATCCTCACCTGGAAAGATTCCCTCTATTCCGGAGACTACAATTCCTTCTGATTTCAGGCTTCCTGATTCAGGAGGAACGAGTGTTGGCAGTGTTTTCTTTGTCATTTCGACCGAAGGGAGAAATCTTGTATTTTCTACTTGATCTAACCTTTCGGAGAGTTCTCCCTTCGGTCGAGATGACAATAAATAATTCGCCCGGAGGGCGTAAATTTAATATCGGGGATAATCCTGTGAAGAAAATATTTGTATCATGGTTATTCATGGTCAGTGTGATTTGCAATGCAGAAACAATTTATGAGAAAACTAGAAAGCTTGCAGAAAAAGGCAACACAGAAGCGCAGCTTGATCTTGGCATTATGTATTATCGCGGCAAAGTTGTTCAGAAAGACGACAAAGAAGCTTTTAAGTGGTTACTCAAAGGGGCTGAACAAGGTGATGCATTTGCACAGTACTTTATTGGCTCAATGTATGACTACGGCAAAGGTGTTCCGAAAGATTCCAAAGAAGCTTTTAAATGGTATTTAAAGGCAGCAGAACAAGGCAATGCATTTGCACAGTTTTATCTTGGCGTTATGTATTACAATGGAGAAGGCGTTGCGAAAGACTTCAAAGAAGCTTTCAAGTGGCATTTTAAAGCAGCAGAACAAGGCAGCATAAAAGCACAGTACAGTATTGGTGTTATGTATTACTGGGGAAAAGGTGTTTCGAAAGATACCAAAGAAGCTTTTAAGTGGTATCTCAAAGCAGCAGAACAAGGCATTCCGAACGCACAATTTAAGATTGGCTTGATATATAGCATTGGTGAAGTTGTTCCGAAAGATTACAAAAAAGCTTTTAAGTGGTATTTCAAGGCTGCTGAACAAGGCAATGCAAATGCACAGTCCATGCTTGGCGCTTTGTATTCTGATGGCAAAGGCGTTCCAAAAGACGATACTCAGGCATATGCATGGTTTAATCTTGCAGCGGAAAACTTAACAGGTGAGGATTCCGAAATTTGTAAAAAGAGTCTGATCGAGCTCGAAAGAAATATGACACCAGAACAAATAGCCAAAGCTCAGGAGTTAACGAAGGAATTGTTCGAAAAATACGGCAGTAAACGCTGAGGTATTGGAAAATTAAAAATAGTTGTTGCGGATAAAAGAATAGTTAGTTATCATGTTAGTAGGATAGTCCCACTAATAGGAGAAAAAAATGAACGAAGTAATAACAAGTAAAGTTGATAACAAGGGAAGGTTGTGTTTACCGTTGGAAATTCGAGAAAGTTTGTGTATAAATTCAGGCGATATTTTTTTTATTAAAAGAGAAAAAAATAATATTTTGAAGCTTGCCAAGGCAGAAAATCCTTTTGAATTGTTGGCGCAACATGCCATAGAAGAAAGTAGAAAGGGTAATACTGTTACTCTGGAAGATTACGAAAAAAAACGAAGGGTAGCAAAAAGGAAAAAATGACCGGCTTGTTTGTTATTGAATTGACAGGACCTGCTGTCAAGGATCTGAAAGCGCTTTTAAATGTAGAGAATGAAATTATTACTCATTTAAAGAAGCTTGCCTCTGTGCCAGAAAAGGGACATTGTTTGTCGCAAAATCTTCAGGGAATAAGGGCATTGGAGCTTTCAATAAAGGGAAGCGGAGAATATCGAGTGGCTTAAGTTGTTCAGATGGATGCATTCAAAGTCACTGTGTTTTTGATTGGAACACATGAGAATTTTTACGAAAAAGCCGCTAAAAGGGTAAAATTATTAAAGTCTTTGGTTGAAAAAGTGAGAAATGAAAACAAAATCAAGAATTTGCCAAAGAAGCTTTAAAGTTTTTCATGGGGCAACACAACATTAAACAGACAGATTTACCCGAAATAGCCAGTTAGGGCGTTATTTCTGACATCTTAAAAGGAAAACGGTTCTTGAACGTCAGACAAATAAAAGCTTTGACCGAAAAATTCCAGGTCTCCTCCCCGTTTTTATTTGACAGTCTATCCAGAAAAACTCTCTGAAATCACTTGAAAATACATACCAGTTCTATGTGTTTTCCCGCGGAGCTGGACCTCCTAAAATTCCGTCATCTATCAGACCAAGTTTTTTCATCTGCTGAAGAAGTTTCTCTTTTCCAATAGGTTTTATTATATAACCCTCGCATTGACCTATGAAAGCAGTCATTATGTTATGATAGTCATTATGAGCGGTTGTCATTATTACTTTAACACCTTCAGAACCTGTTATTCCCTTTTCTGCTTCGTATTTTCTGATCTCTCTCAATAGTGTTTGACCATCCATCTCTGGCATCGAAATGTCGAGGCAAATCAGTTTATAAGGCTTTCCGCAATCCAGGGCAAACTTGAATGCATTAAGTCCTACCAGCCCGTTTTCTGCACCATCGCACACCCCATAAGGTCTAAGATATTCATTATAAACATTTCTAGCGACAAAGTCATCCTCTACGACAAGTATCTTCATATATGTATTTCCAAGTCTCACTTATTAAAAGTTTAAATCACTTGAAAAGTTTATCAAAAATTATAAAAAGGTTCAACATTTATGTGAACTTTGTCATCACCTAAAAGTTGAACCTGTTTCCCCAATTATTCTCCAGACAATGAACTTTATGCATAAAGAAACGACCTGACGAAAGCAAATGTAATTGCTTTTACCGGATTTCCTGTCGGAGCATATTGGACATAATTCTTTCTGATTTATATTATCTGCCGCGTTGCCAGGGTGGAAGTCCGCTGAGAGAAGTGTTTAGTCTTACCCAGTCAGGAATTTCGACTTTCCGTGGTTCTGCTTTCAGTAATGTCTGTTTGTCCATGGTTTTGTTCTCCTTAAGATTTTCTATCTGAACTTTCTATTGATCTCTGAATAAGTCATCGACATATTAATTCAGAAACATTAGCGCTCCTCTTTTCAACGAATCTGTATTGGATAGACAATTTTCCATTAGACAATTTTTCATTGAATTCAAGAGCGATTTGAAATAAAATAGAGTCGCATTATAAATGTCTATGGGTAATTTTTTGAAACCAACCAGAGCGCTGAGATGATTGACAGTTCCCTTCGAAGAATGGTTTGCTGGCTTTTTTTAGTATTTTTTTCATGCTACTTATTGTTGTCGCGTGGTCATTTTATAAGTACTGATGAAGTTCAGGTCTATCAGGCATCTGAGTCATTCTGGAGTTCATTGGATTTTTCTGTTCAACTGTCTGAAGGAGTTCCAGGAAGAGACGGACGTTTGTATTCCATGGTCAATTCAGGCCAGGCAGTTGCCGTTTTCCCCCTTCTGGCAATAAGCAAAGCAGTGAAAATAATACTTCAGGAATCGGGAAGAGCAGACATAATATCCGTTCTTGCCGGATCAATGATATGCGAGGGAAATAGAGTTTGGGGGGGAAAGATTGAAATATTTTTTGTAAATTTATTGAACTCTTTTCTAACTGCTGCTCTGGTTGTCGTATTCTTTGTTTTTAATTTGAAACTTGGTGCATCTCCATTGTGCTCTTTGTCTGCAACTTTTATCCTTGGTCTGGCAACCCTTCCCGCAAGCTATAGTTCGACTTTCTTTCAGCATTCATCAGAGTGCTTTTTTCTTCTCTGGTCCTTTTACTTCTTGTTTGAATATTCAAGAACACAAAACAAAAAATCACAGATTTTCGCTGGAATAACTGCTGCAATGATGATCCAATTTCGCTATCCTTCTGTGATTGCATTGCCCGGTTTAATCCTGTATCACTTTGTTTCGATGTGGCACATATTTCCTGATCGTACAAGCTGGCAACGTGCAAAATCAGTAATAAAACTTTCTTTTCCATTCCTACTGTTACTTGCGGCTGGTTTGCTGTTACATGCAATTGATCAATATTACAAATTTGGAACCATTTTTGCTGTGGGGAATTATGCAAAAGAGGGCTTCACTACTCCGATTATTACAGGTTTATATGGATACATTTTCAGCCCGGGACATAGTATAATTTTGTTTTCCCCGCCCATTCTTCTGGCGCCATGGTTCCTGCGATTATTTATCAGAAAATTTCGGTTCGAAGCTTATTTTATACTCTTTCAGACAGTAGTCTATCTGATATTTTATTCTAAATTTTTGAATTGGCACGGAATGTGGGCTTTTGGTCCACGTTATCTATGTGCGGTAGTTCCATTGCTGTTGCTTCCGGCAGCGATTTGGATTCAAAGTCAGAAAAAGCAAGCTCTTTTTCTAGTTGGAATTCTTTCTATTGCTGGATTCTGGGTTCAGATAACACATTTTATGGTGAATTTCTGGAATGTTGTTCTTGCAGAAAAGTACCTTGAATTTAAGCCCCTTTACTGTCATCTTTTTATTCCCGAAATGTCTCCACTTATTGCACACAGTAAAGCATTATTTCGCTGGGATAACAGTGTTGATATGTGGATATTGAATATATTGAAAAAATATGGAATGTACCATTTCATTGCTGCTATAATTCTTCCTCTGACTGTATTATTGACTTCAATTACAGGTCTTTTCAGAAATATCAGAAAACTTCCATCGGAATTAATATTGGATATAATTTCAAATAATTCAGGCGTTTTTATGCCCATTTTTTCAAAGCTTTTTCCTTTCATTTTTCTTATGTTTACAGCCGTTTTTGGTATCTGGAATGTAGACCAGGAAATTAATAAATGGCATCAATATTCTACTATTCTTGAAAATACTGTTCAGAACAAACTTATGGAATATGGACTCATCGAATTGAAAACTAAAAACAATCCAAAAAATGCAATAAAAATATTTTCAACTATGCTGAAGTTTGATCCAAATCATTTTGGTGCTGGATTTCAACTTGCGAGGGCTCTTGACAGTGCTGGCAGAGTAAAAGAATCAATTTTATACTACAGTAGAGCTCTTTCTTTTGCTGTTAAATATGGTGATAAAGTTACAGAAGGTATCTGCAATACACGTCTCAAGGAAATAGGAAATCAATGATATTATTCCATAGAGAAATAATTCACAAGGATCTTTTGAAGATATGACCGCGATAAAAAACGAAGTTTTGAACTCATCTGATTCAAGAAAGAAAATCTGGATAGTTCTTCCCGTCTATAACGAAGCTGCAAGGCTTCAAGGCTTGATTGACAGATGGTTAATACAAATCTCGCTTCTTAAACAATCTGGCTATGATTGTGCTTTTGTACTTGTTGATGACGGTTCTACCGACGGATCTGATAAAATATTGGCAGAAAATAAGACAAAAATTTCATCTTTCGAAATAATTACCCACCAAAAGAACGCAGGACTAGGTGCCACATTGAAAGATGGATTGGAATACGCCCGTAAAAATGCCTTCCATGAAGATTTTCTGGTGACAATGGATTCTGACGGAACACATCCTCCGGAACTGATATTTTCAATGATAAAAACAATAGATCGTTATAAAGCGGGTGTAATAATAGCTTCACGTTTTCGCAAAGGTTCAAAAGTTGTCGGACTAAGTGTTTATAGAAGATTCCTGAGCTTTGCAGCTGCAATAGTATTGAAAATACTTATTCCTGTTTCTGGAGTTCGTGACTACACATGTGGTTTCAGGCTTATTCGATTTTCAGCTCTTCAAAAGTTGATTGAAGAAAATTCCAGTCAGATATTGATTAGAACCGGATTCGATGCCACTCTGGAGTTGCTTGTTAACCTGTCTGTCTGTAATGCAAAAATTAGGGAAGTTCCGTTTTTGCTTGATTATTCCCCTAAAAGCGGACACAGCCACATGAATATTTGGCGAACAGCGACTGGAATCCTATCGTTGGCTCTAAGCAGTTTTTTGAGAAAATAATATGCTTAATGATAAATCTGTACAGGGAATAAATTCTTCGATAAATGTTTTTTCAATAATCTCATATTTGGGAATTGTTGTTTCTGTGTGCGTGTTCTATCCAGGTGTAATGAGCCCAGACTCAATAGACCAGTTATTTCAGGCGACAAATTGGTCTTTTTCTTCCACTCAGCCTCCGCTTATGAGTTTCATTGTGGCAATATTAAACTATTTTATTGCCGGTCCATTTCTGATGATGTTATTACAAATTTGTATATGGTGGCTTGTTTGGAAGAAAATATTGTACATGCTTTTCCCGGAAAGTTCTAAAAGTTGCATTGCAGCACTTCTTGTAGTTGCTTTTTGTCCGCCACTCTTTGCAATGATCGGTACGATATGGCGGGATGTGCATCTGTCGTTCGCGATGCTTTCTTGTACATTTTTTAATATCAGATATACAAAAAATAAAAACAATTGGATGCTTTTATTCGCCGTTCTTTCAGCGGCATACGCATCATCAGTAAGAATTAATGCCATTTTCTGCGTGGTTCCTTTTGCCTTATGGAGTGGAATATTGATTATCAGCGAAATGAAAGAAAAGTCATGGAAGATAATTAAATATGTTTTGGTGATTTGTACAATATTGTTTGTTATGTTTTCAGGGAAGTTTTTGAACAGTATTATTTCGGAAAAGCCGTGGCAGGTAGAACAGGTTTTGTTAGTTTTTGACCTGGCAGGAATCTCTTATCATACAAATCAGAATTTGATACCGGTTTCAATTAGGAATTATATAGACACTCCAGAAAAGCTTGCACGATGTTATTCAGCATTTTCAATTTTTCCGTTGTATTATGAGGCAAATGATCGAATTATTCTTCGTGACCGAATATTAACAACTGAAGATCCCAAGACTGTTCAGATAATTCTGGATGTCTGGAAAAAGGCAGTATTGGATCATCCAAAAGCCTATTTAATACACCGGCTTGCGGTTTTTGCTGCCGGAATAGGGTGGTCTGATCGTCCTGTTCACTATGCTTATGAATGTGGAATTCCAAAAAATAATTTGAACATTGTATGGAATCAGTCAAATTTTTCTAAAAAGATTTATCAGATGATTTCTTTTTCTCTCGACAACTGGACCCTGATCTGGCGACCATGGTTATACCTTTGGGGAACGATCCTGGTTACTCTTGCCTGCGTTATATTCTGGAAAAACGGCATTGGTATTTTACCATCGGCAGTTGTAACAACCAGTTCCTGGCTGTACTTTCTGCCTTACTTTTTTGTTGCACCAGCGGCTGATTTACGCTATTACCATTGGCCAATTTCGGCATTTTTTCTTTCAGTCTTTTTCTTGATACATCAGTATTACCAGGCAGAACAACCAGTCAGGGCAAAAATTTTGCGAAGCAGTCTATGGAGGAATGCGGTTATCTTCGGCTTGATTTCAGCATCGATAGGATTGATCTGGATTTCGCATAACTGTGATGTTGATTTTGGTGTTTCTGTGAGTTCATCTTCCAGGGGAATATCCTTCAACAACCAGGGATTAGAATGCCTTGCTAATGGAAAATACGATCAGGCGTTGGTTTACTTCAAAATGGCCGTTAAGAGTGATCCAGGTTGGTGGGTGCCAAAAACGAATATGGGACTTGTCCTTGAAAAACTTGGAGAAATTTCCTCTGCTGAAGATTTCTTTAAAAAAGCCATTCTTTTGGATCAATCGGGTATGGCGAGCTTTTACCGTGGCAGGTTTCTTTTTTCTCAAAAGCGTTTCGATGATGCACTGGCTGATTTTACTCAGTCAGTGTTATCGGGCAATGATGACTATCAGATAAACTATATGGCATCTGTTTCTGCAGTAAAACTGGGAAAGCTCAGTGAATCAATAAAATTTTCTGAAGCCTGTATTCGTTTGGATCAAACTAGATTTTCAAGCGATATAGTTGAAATATCTTCGCCTTTTTTTGAAAAGGCAGAATTTTGTGAAACAGGGATAAAATATTTCACCGAAATAGTGAAATTGGTGCCAAAGGCATGGTGGGCACACTATAACCTGGGAACTCTTTTAAGCAGAGCAGGAAGAAGCGAATTGGCAAAACAATCTTTTGTTGAATACAAAAAACTTCAACCGGGAAAATGACAGTGAAAATGGGTTATTATAGGTAGATAACAATTTCAGATGGAGTATAGGGTAATGGCGCAGGAAAAATGTCCGTTGTGTCTTAAAATTAAGAATTTTGATGTTGAGGAAGTTTCATATCTTAAATATCAGAATACTGAGCGTCTTGTCTGCATTGAATGCAGAAAAGAGATTGAAGGACACCTGCGTCCTACATGGCAGATTGTTGGCAACAGAATCTTTCCGAAAGTGTTTGGAAGATTTTGATGATGCAGCCAGTTTTACATAATCAGACATAATCAAGCTTAAGAAAATGCTGTTTGCGTTTCTATCTGAATTTTATTCGCAGTGATTGGGTCATTGAAGAGTTCTGAAAATGCTGTGACAACTTCAGGGTGTGAGAGCTTTGCGGGATAATTATAAATGGGACCTCTTGGCGATTCGTTGTAAAAGGGTCTGTTACAATCGTTACAACCGGATGTTCTGAAAGCTTCACCGTCTGACAATTCTTTTTCCAAGATGCTGTTGCTGACACCAAAAGATACTATCTGTCCATTGATGAATTTGATTTGATCAATGTTTATAAGTCTTTTCGAATTAAGATATCTGAATGTCTGAATTCTACGATAAGAAGAAATAGGCGGGCGTGCCGCTCCTGATGTTTCTTTGCCTGCTATTGGAGTAAATGCAAACAGTGCTATGGCTGAACATCCTGATTCATGCAGGAAGTTAATCAATTTCGCAAATTCCTCTTCAGAATTTCCAAGTCCGAAAATCAGATGAACTCCAATTCTTTTCGGATATTTGCGAATTGCTTCAAGAACTTTGGGGAAATCAGATTTCCAACAGCTTGCCTTGTGAATTGAATAAACATTTTCAGTCGCAGCATCTAGGCCGATTCCGACTTTTTCAGCACCAGAATTAAACAGGTCAGGTATAAAGTCTGTCTGGGACGGGTGAAGAGTTACGCATAGAGGTTTTTTCAACGAAGAAAGAGACTCTGAGATTGAAGCGACTTCACTTTCAACTGCTTTATTAAAGGTTGTTTGAAGGCAAATTCGTTTGATATTTGCGGAACTGTTTTGAATGCCTGAAATGACACTCGAGAGCTTGTACTCAGGCCAGGATACTCTTGCCAGGCGGCTTTCTTCTTTCATTCCTCCACTGCGCGGACAAAACGAACATCCACCTTCGCAACCTCTGTCGTGGAGCAGATAAGCTGTCGTTGGAGGAACCATGTTCAGGGCACTTTTTAATCCCAGCTCGATTGAAGTTCCATAGCTTACGCGAATAATTTTTTCCGAAAAAGTTTCTTGACTCATTAAACAACACTTATTCGCTTTGTTATTTTGACGGTATTTCCCGAGCCGATATATTCCAGTCTGTCGAATTGCATTCTGCTCAGAAGTATTCCCCGACCGCTCAGACCTAAGAGGTTTTCAGGAGAAGTTGGATCTGGAAGCGATTCCCAGTCAAAGCCTATTCCTTCATCTGAGATTTTCCATTGTAAAACATTTTTTCTCATCTTGAAATGAACAAGAATCTTTTTACGTTTTGTTTCAGAAAGTTGAAGCCGGCTCTTATACAGTTCTTCGAGTCCATTCATGGGGTCGTTTTTCAGCGCAGAGCATTTCTCATCATAACTGATTCCCATGTTTCCGTGTTCTATTGCATTTGTTATGAGCTCAGCAAGGCCAAGATGAACTCCTAGAAGGATGTTCTCTGGTATTGAGATGCCTCTTATAAGTTTACTGACCATTCTGGGAACAAGATCAATTCTTGTAGGAAACTCAATAATTGCTTCCCGGTAGATATATTTTCCGAGTGTTTTTGTCTGTTGTGTATTGTTTTCAAGAAAATTAAGATATTTTTTGAGCGTCTGGAAAAGTTCGCTCAGTATTACAGGTTTTCTTATAAAGTCACTGGCGCCCATGCGAAGTGCTTCAAGTGGCAACTCCGGGGAATCAAGCGCAGTCATTACGACCACGATTGTTCTGGTGCTTCGAATCCGGATCTCTCTTAATAACTCCAGACCGCTCATTTTTGGCATTCTGATGTCAGTAAGAACGATATCCGGGTTGAATGATTCAAATGCGGCAAGTCCCTCAATGCCATTTTCAACAGCAACAGCGCTTACATTAAGGCGCTTGAAGGCATTAATGAATAAACTTCTTAACTGAGGTTCATCCTCAACTATCAATAGCTTGTGCAATCTTTTCTCAATCCTTCCCGTTATCTTCTCTGATGAGTGGGCATAAGATTTTCATGTTTTGCAGATTTTTTTCAAACCCACAACATACTAACCTAATACTTACAAATTTGAAAGAGTTACGTCAATATTCTAATAAAAAAAATGAAAAAAATAAATAAAAATGAAAAATTCTTAAAAAAACACTTGAAAATATTTGTAGAAAATTATAGATTTCAACTCGGTCAGTTGACCCATAATCTTTTTTGATTCTAAGGGGGAACATCCAAAGATGTGTCGAAAGAGTCTGGTTGTAGCGCTATTGGCTGGAGCAATGCTTCTGCCGGTGCCATCGGTTTATGCAAAGAACCCGTTCTCGGGCGTAATGGAGTGGTTTAAAGGTAAGACCCGTTCCACCACAGTCACCGGAATCATTGAATCCGTTGATGGTCGTAAGGTTATGTTCAAGAGCAGCGATGGGCAATTGCTTGAGCTGACTGGCCGAAAATCGGAGAAGTTGCTTGAACATCGTGGTGCCACTATCAGGATTTTCGGAAATATCCGCAAGCCTGATTCAAAGTTTCCAACAGGTGGCCTTGAAGTCCGTAATTTCAAAGTTACTGAGGAAGCAGCACCTCCGGCAGTTGAAGAACCAGTTTCTTCTGCACCGGTAGAGACAGAAACCCCAGTTCAGGAAACCGAATTGGCGCCAGCTCCTGAGCCACTTCCAGAGCCAGAGCCAGCACCGGAATACGTTCCAGAGCCAGCACCAGTTGTTGAGCCAGTTCACTCCGATGACAATCAGTTAGCTCCTGGTTCAAAGTATGTCGTTCAGAAGGGCGACACTCTTGCCAAGATCAGCAAGAAAGTCTACGGAAGCACTGGGAAATGGAAGAAAATAGCCCAGGCAAACAAAATCAATAATCCAAAATCCCTGAAAGTCGGAATGAGCTTGAAGATTCCCGAATAGATTATTGATCTAAAAACTATAAATAAGCACCTGCATTAATGCAGGTGCTTATTTATTTCAGGTCATTATCTATCCACCATTCAATTCCTTTTGTTAATGCCAGTTTGCGGGCAGGAAAAAAATAATTGTTGCTTTCTGAAAGCGTTTGTTGTATAATATTTGCCTTTTTTTTATCAGATGCCGCAATGATGACCTTTCTCGCTGATGCAATTGTATTAAATGATATTGTAATTCTTGTCTGATTAAATTTTTTTATGAAACAGGCCTGTACTAGGCTTCCTGGACTCATACTTTCGTCTGTTTCGGGGAAAATTGAAGCGATATGTCCATCATCGCCGATTCCCAGTATTATGATATCGAAAACAGGATTACCAGACTCGACTTTCTTAACCTGCGAAAAAATTGTTTTCTCATAAGTCCTGCAAATTTCATCAACATTATTTATCGAAACCCGAACAGGAAAAAAATTGGCAATTTCATTTGCCATACAATTTGAGAATAGTGTTTCAAGAATCATTTTTTGATTGCTCTGATCGTCAGTTTGCGGAACATAACGCTCGTCGGTTTGAAACCAGCACAATGAATGAGACCGTGTTAAATTTGATAAGTGATTTCTGTTGAATGCTGAATAGAAGCTTTTCGGAGTAGTTCCACCAGAAAGAGCTATCGAAACTTTCTCGCCTTTATTGTGTGCGGCTGATTGCTCAATCAGAACAGCCATGCGTTCAGCCGCTTTATAAGGAAAATCTGTGCTGCTCCAATAAAAAAAACTGTGTGAATTAGAATTACTAATATTCATAAGTGCTTTTTCGATAGGGATTTCCAGGTTCTTCCATCTTGCTTCAGCATTTCCTGAGCCATCTCCGGACCATCTGAGCCAGGAATGTAGTCGAATATTGGAAAATTCGCCTCAGAATCCCAGGCTTGCCTTATCGGATCAATAAATTGCCATGCAGCATCAATTTCGTTTTTTCCAATAAAAAGAGATTGATCGCCATTCAGTGCGTCTACCAGGAGGCGCTCATAAGCATCTGGTCTGAATAGACCGAATGATTTCTGGAATGAGAGATCCATGTCTTCCGTGGAAATCTTTAAACTCATTCCCGGGACTTTAGTTTGAACAGACAGGTGGATTCCTTCATCAGGCTGTATTCTCAGCGTCAGAGTATTCGATAAATTCTTATCTGATTCAGCTCTGAAAATGTTTCCAGGAGGCTGTTTAAAGAATACTGCAACTTCGGTCATATCAGCAGATAGTTTTTTGCCTGCTCTCAGATAAAACGGGACTCCGGACCAGCGCCAGGAGTCGATCATTACTTTCATTGAGGCAAACGTCTCTGTAGTAGAACCGGTGGCTACGCCCTTTTCCTGAAGATATGACGGTTCATGAGAATTTTCTGCGGTGGTATATCTGCCGCGAATTGTATATTTAGAGATGCTTTCAGGATCAAGCTTTCTTAGAGATTTAAGCACTTTCTGCTTTTCTATGCGAATATTTTCTGAATTATGGGAGATAGGTGGTTCCATGGCGATTAATGAAAGAACCTGAAGAAGGTGGTTCTGGACAACATCCCGCAGAGTGCCGGTTCGGTCGTAAAATGCTCCCCTTGTTCCGACTCCTTTTCTTTCCGCACAGCTTATTTGTATATGATCAATGTTTGAGCGATTCCATAAAGGTTCAAAAATGGAATTCGCGAATCTAAGTACAAGAATATTCTGAATGGCTTCCTTCCCAAGATAATGATCAATCCGGTATATCTGATCTTCCCGTGCAACTTCGAGTAGTTGCCTGTTAAGTAGCTGCGCCGATTCAAGGTCATTTCCAAAGGGTTTTTCGACAAGAATTCGTGAAGGACAATTACTGCATGAGCCAAGTTTGAGTGGTGCTGCAACAAGTTGAAGAAATGAAGATACTGAATCGGGCGGAAGTGCCAGATAGAAGAGACGCGCAGGAGCTGCCCCACTTCCTTCAAGTGATTTAAGCGTCTGCATGAATTCGGAAATCGAATTGTCTTCTGATGGGTCAATATGGATGTAATGAATCTGAGGCATCAGTAATTCAAATCCGTTTGCCAGGACAGAGTCAGATTGAAGTTTACCAGCGATTGAATCACGATAAAGGTTTATCAGTTCAGTCTGGCTGATTTTATTTCTGCCGGTGGCAATTACATGAAAGTTTTCAGGAAGTGATTTTCCTGCTTTGAGACGACATAGTGCCGGAATTAGTTTATTCCTTGTCAGATCTCCGGTTCCACCAAAAATTACAAGTGAAGACGCGCAGACAAATTTAGAGTTACTCATTTCTTTTCAGTTTTTACCTCATGACCGCCGAACTGATTTCGGAGGGCAGCAAGGAAGCGTGAAGAAAAATCATCTTCGCTTCTCGATGAGAATCTTGCGAATAAAGATGAAGCAATTACCGGAACAGGAATAGATTTATCTATTGCGTCTTCAATTGCCCATCTGCATTCACCGGAATCTTCAACCCATGGCTTGATTTCGTTCAGAGATGTTTCAGAGTGAAATAATTTTTCTGACAGTTCAAGCAGCCAGGATTTGACAACACTGCCGTTGTTCCAGAGATTGCAAACATTTTCCAGGTTGAGATCTGGAAGTTGTTTGTTTAAAAGTGAAAAGCCTTCTGCGTAAGCCTGCATCATGCCATATTCTATAGCATTATGAACCATTTTTACATAATGTCCGCTGCCTGTTTTGCCAACGTGCATGAAACCACCCTTGTTTGAGAGAGATGAAAAGATTGGATTCAGCTTTTCAACGGAATTTTTGTTTCCGCCAATCATAAGACAGTAGCCTCTTTCAAATCCCCATATTCCGCCGCTGGTTCCGCAGTCGATGAACTCAATATTCTTTTCAGACATGTATTTCTGGCGTCGAATTGTATCTGTAAATCTTGAATTTCCTCCGTCAACTACAATTGATTCGGGCGGCAGATTCTCAGCAAGTGACAAAAGCGTTTCTTCTGTTGCATCGCCAGAGGGAGTCATTACCCATATACAAACAGGCTCTGGAAGCATTGAAACCATTTCTTTTATAGAGTGGGCCCATGTGCATCCGGCCTTTTCTACCGTATCTTTTTTAGAAGTAGTTCTTGCTGTGCAGACAATTCCATGATCATTGAGTCTGAGCCTTCTGACCATGTTCAGTCCCATTTTTCCCAAGCCTATGAAACCTATTTTCATGATTTCCTCCGGTTTTCTATGTTATATCAATCACCTAATTCATAACATGAGAACGTTTATTTTGAAAATAAATTATACAGATAAAAAAATCACAGCGAAAAAAATAAAAAAATTAATAAAAAAAGTAGAATTTTTTTTTCAACTGTGGTATTTATCATTTTCGAGTTTTAATTTTCTGGAGGAACAAAATGAAAAATGTTGAAATGAGCGTTGAAGGCAATATTCTGACCATTAAGGTTGATTTAACCAAGGAATTTGGTGTTTCTTCTTCTGGCAAGTCGATTATTATTTCATCGACAGAAGGCAATCAAACCATTCCTGGAAGAGAAGAAAAAATCGGATTGAACATATACAGAAAGCAGTAAACGTATTTGCTCAAGAATGTCGGGTTAAACTTCCTACATAAGAGCTCACTTTTGCACCATCCTGCCTCGCGGCACCCGATGGAGAGAGGGTGAGCTTTGGTTTAGTGGAAGTAATTGTTATTATGAGCCTGGTTTTTTGTTTTTCAGTTTATTGATAAGCGAGAATATCTTTTCAGTTATCGGCTTCAGTTTTTCAAGAAGGTTATTCAGTTTTCCGATTTCCTTTTTGTTTTCTCTTTTCTCTGCACTTGGATTTCCTTTCGAATCTACTGTTTTGAAAAGTTCTGCTTCTTTCCTTTTGGCAATCATCTTTTGCCTAAATCCATCAAGGGCTGCTATTGGCAGAGCGATTCCGATTATCAGCCAGAGCCAGTACATTTTCAGAAATATAATCCAGTAGAGTTTTTTTGCTCCTTTTGGAATTACCTTGCCTGAAATAGCAGTAGAAATGCTTTCATAAGCTTTGTCTAATTTTGGTTTTTTTGAATAACAGTAGTGATAAGCCATGGCACACAATCCAAACGGATTTTTTGCCTGATCAGGCATCTGTAGAAGCGTATTTCCGTGGGTATAGAGCGTTCCAGGGTTTGGTTTTTCTTCTGCCAGTTCAATCAATATTTTAAGCTCATAAGCCCTCGCGCTTTGAGAGAATTTCTTTAACTCGGGAATCATTTTTTTCAATTCTACCCATTTTTCATTCTTTGCAAGTTCTTCGATTTTTTCAATCTCATCAGCGTGCTTATCTTTTTTTGTTGATTCACTTTTTTCTGTGTTTTCTGACTGTTTAGTTGCGGTTGTATTTTTTTCCGAACTGTCAGTTTGTTTCTCAACTGCGACTTTATCAGCTGTTTCTGATGCATTAACTGCTGGAATATTAACCGCAGGAATGCTGGCAACTGTAACGTTAGTTGCTGGAATCTTGGCTGGTGCTCCGTTTGCTGGTGGAACGTTAGCGGGTGGAACTTTAGCCGGTATAATATTGGCTGGTGAAATATTAACTGCTGGAACAGCAGCTGTGGCTATGTTTTGTCTTGGTTCTTTCTTATTTACTGGAATTATTTCTTTTACCTGAATTTTTTCTGAATTAGATGCAGTGGCATTAGAACCAGACGCAATTTTGTCGGCAGGTTTTGGAATAATTACTGATGCAGAAAAAGAAGCCGGAGGTTTTTTATCTGGAACTTTTGAAGGTTTGGGTGGAATTATTGGAAGTGCTGGAAAAGATGCAATTTCTTCAAAAGTCGGCAGAGAAGATACAATCGAAGCCAGGGCAATGAAAGGGCTTATTTCGGTCTCTGTAGATGTTGATTTTGACGCAGTTGAAGAATTTGCAGTCGAAGAAGCCAGGGCCTGCATACTTGTTGAAGAGGCTGCAAGCTGAGACGGTTCGCTTGAAACATGCTGAATCAGCTTTGGTTCAGAAGCCAGTCCTGGAATTACAGGTGGATAGAGAACCTGCGGTGGTGAAATCTTTTCAAGTAATTTAGACGGATCAATATACTCTGCATTTACAAGTTTTTCAGAGCAAAAGAGAAAAGTCAGCAAAATTACAAGAATAGAAATTCGTGAATTCACCTTTCTTTTTCGATTCCAGCTTTGCATGCTTCAACGGCTAATTTGTCGCATCGTTCATTTTCAGAATGACCGGCATGTCCTTTGATCCAAAGCCACTCAACCTGGTGTTTTGATGTTTCAGCAACCAGTTCTTCCCAGAGTTCTTTGTTCTTGACCGGAGATTTATCTGCTGTACGCCAGCCGTTTTTTTGCCACTTGGCTAACCAGCCATTGTTGAATGCCTTCGCCAGATATTGACTGTCTGTCGTAATTTTAATTCTGCAGGGTTTTGTAAGTGATTTAAGCCCGTTGAGACATGCTTTCAGCTCCATGCGGTTGTTTGTTGTGTTACTTTCATATCCTGAAAGCTCTTTTTCCTTACCATCAGATCTCAGAAGTGTTCCCCATCCGCCCGGACCAGGATTTCCCTTGCATGCGCCATCACAAAAAATTTCAACGACTGGAAGATCTGAATTCTTATCTGATATCATTTCATTATTCCTTAATTGTTTAGTTTTTTCAAAAATAAGCCAATTTCTTTAGGTCGTGCGAGCCTGTTAACTGTGTAAATACTCAAATATTCTTCAAAGTAAAAATCCGTGTTCTTCAGTGCATTCCGTGTTTTTCCGTGGTTAAAAATCTAGACTATTTCAATGTTCGTTTTGACAAGGACAATTTTTCCATCAAAACTTTGTCCTTTTTCATCAGAAAAGCCTTTTATTATTCTTGAAGGTTTTCCTGTAAGAATTTGTTTGACCATGGTTTTTGTAATTTTTTTTCCCTTGAAAAGTTTGGAAATAAGAATGAATTTGCATCCTTCAAGAAATCTGTTACATCCGAATGCGCCTTTTCCTTCTATTATTTCACCTTTCCCGCAGAGTGGGCATTTTCCAAGGGGCTCACGTGTAATAGTTTCTGCTGAGGCTGATTTCTGAGTGCTTTTTTTACTTGTTTGTTTTGTTGAATTTTCTTTTACTGAAGTTTCAGGTTTTTCAGAAGACCGGTTTTTTTCATTCTTTGAAGCTGCTTCTTCAGGGACATTCTTTTTTGCTGGACTGGAATATTTGTTTTCTGAAGAAGGTTTATCAAATACCACCTGTGAAAAGGAACTTGCTTTTATTGTTCTTACAAGCTCTTGTGTATAAGATGCAATGTCTTTCATAAAGCTTTCTGAGTTGTCCTGACCTCTGGAAATCATTGCAAGGCGTTTTTCCCAGTCGCCGGTAAGATTTGGGCTTTTCAGCTTCGGATCAATAAGATTTATGAGTTTTTTTCCTTTTTCAGTTGCGAGGAGTTTCTTTTTTTCACGGATGATATATTCGACCCGGATAAGTTTTTCGATAATTTCTGCTCTTGTGGCTGGAGTTCCGAGTCCGGAATCTTTCATTGCCTGTCTGAGTTCTTCATCTTTGATGAGACGTCCGGCTGTTTCCATCGCCTGCAAAAGGGACGCTTCCGTGTAATACGCTGGAGGTCTGGTCTGTTTTGTAAGGATTTCAGACTTTTCAGGGGTAATTGCTTCCCCTTTTTTCAAATCAGGAATCGTGGAAACTTTTTCATCATCGTCTTCATCAGGTGTGAGGACAGTATTTGAATAGACTGCTTTCCAGCCAGCTTTGGTGATGATTCTTCCTGTGGCTTTAAACTGTTCGTTTTCGCAGTCGAGAAGGAGAACTGTTGCCATATATTCCATATCCGGATAAAACACTGAAATAAAGCGTCGAACAATGAGATCATATACTTTATTTTCGTCATCGCTGAATATTGTCGAACTTTTTACTTTCTGTTCAGTCGGTATAATTGCGTGATGATCCTGAACTTTTGATTTATCAAAAATTCTCTTTGTTTTTGACAGAGGTTTTCCAAGTATTGGCTCAAGGAAGCTGCTGTATGCTTGTGGAAGAGCTTTAAATCTTGAGTTTAAAGTTGGATGCACATCATCAGTAAGATACCTGCTGTCAGTTCTCGGATAGGTAATTACCTTTTTGCTTTCATAAAGTGTCTGAGCAATTTGAAGAGTTTTTGCGGCTGAGAAACCGAACTTGGAATTTGCTTCCCGTTGAAGGGTTGTAAGGTCATAGAGCATTGGAGGTGGCTGTTTTTTCTTGGTTCGGGAAAGCGAACTTACGATGCAGGGCTTGCCTGAAATACGATTGAATATTTCCAGGGCTTTTGCATGTTCAGAAATTTTTGTCGGGTTTTCTTTATCATCTGGATTGTTCCAAAGTGCTTTGAAATCGCCAAAATCGAGTTGAATTTCCCAGTAGTCAGAAGGTTTGAAGTTGTCTATTTCTGCCTGTCTGGATACTATCAACCCAAGAGTCGGAGTCTGAACTCTTCCGACGGTGAGCATGACGTTGAATTTCTTTGTATAGGCTCTGGTGAAATTCATTCCGATTAGCCAATCAGCTCTGCTTCTTGATTCCGCAGCCGCTCCGAGGTTGTCGAATTCAGTGCTTTCTCTGAGCTTTGTCAGACCTTCTTTTATGGCTTCATCGGTCATGCTCGAAATCCAAAGCCTTTGAACAGGTTTTTTGCATTCTGCATGCATGTAAACGTATCTGAATATTAGTTCGCCTTCTCTTCCGGCGTCGGCAGCATTAATTACAATTTTGATGTCTTTTCGATTCATGAGCTGCTTAACGGTTTCGAATTGTTTCTGACTCTGGGGAATTACTACAAGAAGCCAATTCTGTGGAATCATCGGAAGATTGGAAATAGACCACGCTTTCCATTGAGGGTTCTGAATGCCTGGTTCTGCAATGGTAATAAGATGGCCAACGCCCCAGGTGACGATATCGTCCGGTCCTTCAAAGTAGCCGTCGCCGCGTTGCCCGGCATTGAGTATTCTTGCTATTTCACGTCCAACAGATGGCTTTTCGGCAAAGATCAGTCTTTTCATTATCCCTGCTTGATATTAGATTTTTTAACATTATAATAAATATAGAAAAAAGTGTTTTTTATCAAGATAAATTTTAAGTTCTGGCCGGAAGATCGTTTAATAGTCATTTTTGATTCAACCGCTTGAAAGGTCGCATGCGCTCTCTCTAAAAAGTGTGCGGATTTTCGCACACTAAAAAAGCAACAGGTCAAGCTTAGAACACGGGAATCAGCAGTTGATCGGAAAAATAATTTCCAGAAAAATGATTTTTTCTGTGGCATAGATAATGCTATAATGTTATTGATACGATAGTAGTATTGAGCATCATATTTTTTGTTAATTAACACTTAAGTGTTAAGGAGGGCAGATATGCCGAATTTTCAATATAAAGCGCGAAACTGGGATGGTAAAATTGTTACGGCTGAAATGGAAGCCGAAAGCAAAGAAGTCTGTATTGCCAAACTACGTGAAAAAAACTATTTTGTAACAAATATTGTCGAGAAAAAGGGTGGCGGTGGCGGCGGGATGAGCCTCTTTGAAAGAGGTGTCAGCTCACAGGAGGTCTGTATCTTCGCCAGACAGTTTTCAACAATGATCGGTTCTGGTGTTCCTCTGGTAAGATGTTTGACGATTCTTCAGCAGCAGTCAGAGAATCCGACGTTCAGAAAAATCATTACGCAGATCAGGACAGATGTTGAAGGTGGAGCGACTTTTTCTAAATCTCTTGAAAAACATCCGAAAGTATTTTCAGATTTGTTCTGCAGTCTTGTGAAAGCCGGCGAAGTCGGTGGTATTCTTGACCAGATTCTTAACAGACTTGCTGATTATCTTGAAAGCTCAGAGAATCTTCGTTCAAAGGTCAAAGGTGCGTTGACTTATCCGGTCGTCGTCTTCTCAATCGCATTTCTCGTTGTTGTTGCTCTTATCATGTTCGTTTTGCCTCAGTTCAAAGAAATATTCATGGGTATGAAAGTCGATCTTCCTCTGCCAACGCAGCTTCTTCTTGCCACTTCAGACTTCATGCAGAGCTGGTGGTTTATTATTCTGCCGTTGATTGCCGGTATTCCATTTTTGATTATAAACTTCTTCAGAACAAAAGCAGGTGCAAGAATTTTCGACACTAACATTCTGAAAATGCCTGCAATTGGAATGATGATGAGAAAAGTTGCTGTTGCTAAATTTACACGAACTCTGGGAACGCTTATTGCTTCTGGTGTTCCGATTCTTCAGGCACTTGAAGTTACGGCGCAGACAGCAGGTAACGTTGTTATTGCTGAAGCAGTTGATAAAACTCGTGTATCAATCCGTGAAGGTGAATCAATCGCTGAGCCGCTGAAAAACTCAAACGTTTTCCCGCCAATGGTTGTTCAGATGATCGCAGTCGGTGAGGAAACCGGAGAACTCGACAAGATGTTATCCAAGATCGCAGATTTTTATGATACCGAGGTTGACAACGCAGTTAAGGGTTTGACATCAGTTATCGAACCGATCGTTATCGTGTTTATGGGTGTTGTCATCGGTGGAATCGTTCTTGCCGTTTTCATGCCCATGCTCAAGCTGGTTCAGAGCGCCGAATAGAATTTACACTACGTTTAATAGACGCAGCAGAGGTGTTTTTCCTCTGTTGCGTTTTGACTTTTAGCGCATAATTATCAGCAAAAACTAAATATAAAAAAGTTGCTATTTATTGGATTGTTTTAAATTGCATTTGTTTGAAAAGGATGATATATTTTTACGGTTAAATTAATCCAAATTTCTGGAGGCGATATGTTCGCAATTATAAAGCGCTGTGGCGCTTATTTTTTCTTTGTTGGAATTTTACTTTCGATAGGCACAGTCCTTTCTGCACAGAATGCTGATTCAAAAACATCGAAAGCAACAGACACACAGGAAGTACTTGCCTCGGTAGGCGATACAAAGTTGACAAAAGAAATACTTGATCGTGAAATCGAAGGCATGGGACCGGCTGAAAAGGCTCAGTTTTCTACTCCTGAGGGAAGAAAACATTTTATCAAACAGTGGATTGATGTCACTCTTCTTGAAAAAGAAGCTGAAAAAACCGGTTTGGCAAACGGAGAAGACAAAAAACAGTCAGTCCAGGAACTTACAACTAATATCATTTCTCAGCGCTTTCTCATGAAAAAGATGGAAGGTGCAAAAGTTCCAGAAGCTGATATTGCAGAATATTATAAAAAGAATGAAAAAGATTTTTCTGAACCTGAAAAATATCACTTATTTCAGATCACTGCTAACGATGCTACTGATTCGGTAAAAATCGCAGATGCTTTGAAAGAAGGAAAAACTTTTCTCGAAGTTGCAAAGAAGTTTTCTTCTGATCCGTTTGGCGTGAATGGCGGAGATAGAAGCTTTGTAAGCGCTTCTGAACTTCCTGAAGCTGCAGCGAAGTCACTTGCCACTTTGAATAAAGATGAAGTTTCCAAGCCTATCGACCTCGAAGAAGGCAAGAAACTTTTTATCAAATACACCGAGAAAAATCCTTCACAGATCCGTCCAATTGCTGAAGTAACCGATGAAATCAAGAAAATTCTTTCTGAAGGGCTTCAGAATAAAGTAATGGATGAACTGAAAAAAGAAGTTGAATTTAAACTTGAAGAAAAATCAGTTGAAATTCTGAAAAAAGAAGTAATTACTCCGGAAGAACTTGAAAAATCACTTTTCACAGTTGGAAGCAAAACATACAAAGTAAATGAACTTGCTGCAGAACTTGAAAGAGTTCCACCGATGTTCAGAGCGCAGCTTATTGATGATTTCATGCGCCAGTTTTCTACCCGTGAAGTAGTTAAAGCATACGTTGAAAAGCACAGTGATGAATTGAGAAAAGAATTTCCTGATTCTGAAAATGATGCCAAGAAAAGAATCGGAATCAGAATGCTTCTCGATGAAAAAATTGGAAATGCAGTAAAGCTGAGTGAAGATGAAATTAAAGATTTTTATTCAAAAAATCTGACCTCTTTTGCTCGCCCAGCCCAGACAAGAGCACGCCACATCCTTGTTGATGAGGAAGCGAAAGCTAAGGAACTTGCTGAAAAGGCTTCAAAAGAATCTTTTGAAGAACTTGCAAAAGCAAATTCAAAATGCCCGTCATCAAAAGAGGGTGGGGACCTTGGATTTTTTGCTCCAGGACAGATGGTTCCTGAATTTGACTCAGTTGCTCAAACAGCTGAAATTGGAAAAGTTGTCGGACCGATTAAGACAAAGTTCGGATATCACCTTATCAAGGTCGAAGAGAGAAAAGCGTCTGGTACTGCTGCACTTGATGAAGTAAAAGATAAAATTCGCTCAAAGCTTCTTCCGGAAAAGCAAAAAGCAGCATTTGACCAGTATCTTTCAGAACTCAAGAAAGTTTATACTGTATCAGATTTCTCTGACAAATAGTGACTTTCTAACAGAATATAGATGTATCATTCGGGAGGCGGGGCTATTCAGGCTATTTCCCCGCTGCCCGAAATGATTTTGAGAGAAAAATACCTGCTCATCTGCGATCTGATAATAAAATGAAAAATGAGACAATGATTTACAGCAATTTTTATAGAGTATGAGGGGCTGATGAATAAATTCACCAGATTCAATATTTTTAGAAAGTCAGGAGGTTTAATAAGACCCGCCATGTGGTATCTATATATAGCAGTCGCGGCAATATTGGGCGGTCTGGCCGGTTTTTTTCTGACGCGTTATCGTGACAGAAAGAGCGGCAGTGACCTTTTATCTATAGCGAAAGATCAGGAAAAAGAAATTCTTGATAATGCAAAAAAGAAGGCACAGGAAGAACTGGAACATGCAACCAGAAAAGCTCGGGAGATAAGAGAAAAAGAGCTTCAGATAAAGAAAAACAGCGAAAAAGAAATAAAAAAGAAAAAGCATGACCTTGAAAAAATCGAACTTCAGTTGCTTGCCAAAATCGAAAAGGTCGATGCAAAGGCCGATCAGATTGAAAAAAAACAGGATGTACTTAAAGAACGCGAAGATCAGATAGAAAAGAAAAAACAACAGGTTGATACTATTATTGATTCTCAGAAAAAGGAGCTTGAGCGTATTGCCGGTTTGTCGGCAGATGAAGCAAAAGCTCAGATTATGAAGCGGACAGAAGAAGAGCTTCAGTATGAAATTTCTTTGAAGATCAAAGAATCAGAAAACAGAGTGAAGGAATCTTCCGAGAAAAAATCACGGGAAATACTTGCAACAGCAATTCAGAGATGTGCCACAGATCATTCGTTTGATCCGATTGTATCTGTAGTTGAGCTTCCAAGCGAAGAAATGAAGGGGAGAATAATCGGTCGGGAAGGCAGAAATATCAGAGCTTTTGAAAACCTTACCGGCGTTGATGTTATCATAGATGATACTCCTGAAGCAGTTGTTCTGTCGGCATTTGATCCAATTAAGAGAGAAATAGCCAGAGCAACTATGGAAATGCTTACCCTTGATGGAAGAATTCATCCGGCGAAAATTGAAGAAATGCACGAAAAAGCCAAAAAAGAAATCAACCTCCGAATCAAGGAAGCAGGCGAGCAGGCGATGCTCTCGCTCGGGATACAGTCAACTCATCCGGAACTTGTGGAAATTGTCGGAAAAATGAATTTCCGTACTTCATACGGACAGAATGTACTTCAGCATTCTATTGAAGTTGCAACTCTTGCAAGCAGTATGGCGGCCGAAATAGGCGCAAATGTTCAGCTTGCGAAAAGAGCAGGACTTCTTCATGATATCGGAAAAGTTATTGAAAGCGATGAAGCTAATCATGCTGTTCTTGGAGCTGAGTATGCAAAAAAATATCAGGAATCGCCCAAGGTTGTAAATGCAATTGGAGCTCATCACGAAGATACACCTTTTGATTCAGTCGAAGCTGTTTTGATTGCAGCGGCTGACGCGATATCAGCATCACGTCGGGGTGCCAGAAAAGAGTCTCTTGATGCTTATATCAAAAGACTTGAAGACCTTGAAAAAATTGCGAAGAGTTTCCCGGGTGTAATGTCTACTTATGCCATTCAGGCCGGACGCGAAGTTCGTGTTATCGTCAGCCCTGAACAGATAAGTGATGCCACTGCTCCAAAGCTCTGCCGTGATATCGTTAAAAAGATCGAAGATGAAATGGAATATCCCGGACAGGTAAAAGTTGTTCTGATCCGTGAAGTGCGTAATGTTGAAGTAGCAAGGTAATTTGCTGCGGTGTTGATAAATAGTAGAAGCGGCTTCCAGTCGTTTGAGAGATATGCGGCAGGATTGCCGCTCTGCTATTTGTGCTCTGAATTTCTGAAATGATACGGGACTGATAGAGATGCGTCTGCTTTTAATCGGCGATATTGTTGGCTCTACAGGAAGAAGAATGCTGAAAACTCTTCTTCCTGATTTGCGTAAAAAATATTCGCTTGACTGGGTAATTGCAAATGGTGAAAACGCAACTGGCGGTACAGGTTTGTCTCCCAAACACCGCGATGAAATTCTTGCGGCTGATGTTGATCTGATAACTGGCGGAAACCACTTCTTTGCACGCCCAGACTGGACTGAAATGCTTGAAACTTCTTCAAAAGTTATCAGGCCACATAATATCGGCGGAGACGATTTTCCCGGAAAAGGCTGGACTGTTCTGCGAAATGATAAAAAGCCACACCTGGGAGTAATAAATCTTGCCGGCCGTGTTTTCATGGAACACTGGGATTGTCCGTTCAGATGGGCTACTAACCTCGTTGACAGGATAGGAATACATCCAATTATTATTGATTTACACGCTGAAGCTACCTCTGAGAAAATTGCAATGGCAATGTTTCTGGATGGCAAAATTTCATTTTTAGCTGGTACTCATACCCATGTTCAGACTTCCGATGAACGCATTCTCAAAGGCGGAACAGGAATGATCTGTGACCTTGGAATGACTGGTCCACTGGATGGAATTCTTGGCGTAAAGGCAAATTCAGTTATTCACCGCTTTCTTGACGGTTATTCTGAACGATTTATATGTTCAGATGGCCCGGGAGTTCTGGAGGGCGTTCTTGTTGAGATTGCTGAAAACTTCAAGTGTTCCAGAATACGCAGAATTCGTGTGCACGAAAACGGCTCCACAGAAAAGTCTTTTTTACCTGAAGACTTTTAAGACAGCTTTTTATTACAGAAGTGTTATTCATATTCTCTCTGAAGCTATGAAATAACTGATCTCTCACATACGTTCGAGATGACAGTCAGCCCCAGAGTTAACGCTTATTGATGGTGAGGGTGACAATCTCTTTTCTGCGATTATTCCGGTCATAATAAGAAATGCACCTGAGAGTTGAAAGAAGTTTGGATTATCTCCAAGTATCAGCCATGCCAGACCAATTGAAACTGGTGGCTTGAGAAAAAACAGTAGACTGGTTTTACCGGCCGACAGCAGTGATAGTGCTTTAAAAAAAGCCAGATAGCCTATTCCTGAAACAACAACACCAAGAAAAATCAATCTGGGCCATAGTTCCGGCATCGGCATTATTTTTATTCCCGCAAAATGCAGAATCGGAATATCAATCGCACAGCCAGCTAAAAAGCCTATCATTGCGTTGTTCAGACTTCCGAATTTCTGAACACTTTCTTTCGTTAACACTGTGTAGAGTGAAAACCCTATGGCTGCAGCCAGCCCGGATAATATTCCGGTAAGGGTATCTATTCCCTGAAATGATTTAAAAGTAACCAGATAAACGCCACTTAAACCGAGAATGATAGAGACAATTCTTCCTTTACTCAGTTTTTCTCTGAGTATTAAAAGTGCAAAAATGTTTGTAAACATCGGATTTGAAGCTATAAGCACGGCAGCTGTTGATGGGCGGCAGTTCGCAACGGATACAGCATGTAATCCCATACTTAGCACTACGTTTAGAATTCCAAGAAGAATTATCGGGAAAATGCTTTTGAAATCACGGGGAAATCGGTCCAATTCCTTTTTTCTGAATGCAAATGGAAGGAGGCAGATTGAAGCCAGCGCAAACCTCCAGAAAGTAAGTGCGAGTGGATCTATCTGGTGTCGAATTGGGCTGATGGTGACCTCAATTGAAGAAAATGCCAGAACAGCCGTCAGAAGTGAAAGATTTGCTATCATTTTTTTTCTAATGTTTTGATAAATATTTGCCGATAATACTAGTGGAACGAATAAAAATCAACAACAAATATTATAAGATAATAAGATGACAAGGAGGTTATCTATGACAACATGCCCTCAATGCGGTGCTCCGATGGTTAAGAAAACACACTCAGGCAGAAATTCGCCTTTTCAGACACTTAACTGCATCGTATGTAAATTCCTGATTTTCTTCAGAGGAAAAAAATTCGAAGAATAATAATTACGAATATAAAAGCACTCAGGGGCAGCCAGTTGGTTGCCCCTGAGTGCTTTTATATTTAAATTATTCAGATAGTACTTGACGAGATTGATTCAAAATGGTAATTTTTATAAAATATAATATTTTCAGGTGAGACGATTATGAATACAAAGAAAATGCACGGGATGCCATTGTGAAAAAAGCTGTTTACGCTGAAAACTTTAAAGATTATTCTGAGTGCAATCTTTGTCCGCATCATTGCCGGATATATGATAATGGTACAGGCAGGTGTCTGTCCAGGAAACGTCTGGAAGGCGCTCTCATTCCAGCTAGTTATGGTGTGATAACTGCATCTAACCTTGATCCAGTCGAAAAAAAACCATTGTATCATTTTTTTCCGGGAAGTAATATCTTTTCTGTCGGTTCGTATGGCTGCAATCTCAGATGTACTTTCTGTCAGAATCACGATATCTCTCAGAATATTGTTCCTGGCAATGTTTCAAGCCCATCAAGACTTGCGGAGACCGCCAGAAGAATTCCTGATAACATTGGAATAGCTTTTACATACAATGAACCTGGAATATGGTTTGAATTTGTCAGTGATACTGCTGCTGAAGTCCGTTCAAATGGGCAGAAAGTTGTTCTTATTACCAATGGATTTCTCTCAGATGCACCGTGGAAAGATTATTGCAATATTACTGATGCAATGAACATAGATATAAAAGCTTTCTCATCAGAATTCTATACTGAAATATGTCAGGGCGAGCTTTCGCAGGTAAAAAGAAATATTGAGACAGCTGTTTCGTCCAATGTTCATGTTGAATTGACCAATCTGATTATCCCTGGAAAAAATGATAATTCATCAGAATTTTCTGAAATGGTATCCTGGATTGCCGGAATTTCACCAAAAATACCTCTGCACATTTCCAGATATTTCCCAAGATTCCATGAAACAGCCCCGGCAACTGATCCGAAGATAATAAATGAATTATACCGAATTGCAAAAGGCAAATTGAATTATGTATACATTGGGAATATGCAGTCTGAAAGTGGTCATGATTCATGCTGTCCAGTGTGTGGTTCGACCTGGGTTGAAAGAGTTGGTTATTCAGTAGAAGTTCGTAATTGTACAAACAAGTGCAGCTGTGGTTTTGAAAACCCGATCAGGCTTATCTGATGGCAAATAATGTTCAGCGTGAATTTGACTGGGGACCACCGGGTGATGGGATTTCTGATTCATCAAGGGATCATATAATTTACGCTGTTGTTTTTCTTGCCCTGATTGCTGTCTTTGGTTGGGTTGTCTTCGACCTCTATTTCAGAGAAGCCTCTCCAGTCGAGGCAAAAAAAGCTGTTTCCCCTGTTCATGAGAAACAAGTTCCGATTCCGGCAGCAGTGGCAGTAAGCGAACCTGTTTCTGCAAAGGCTGTGAACAGATTTTTTACTGTTCAACTCGGTGCATTTGCCGATTTGGAAAGTGCCGGGCAGACTCTTGAAAGTATTCAGAAGAAGGGCTTTCAGGCATCCATGTCAGTTCCAACAGAGGAATATGAGGCTTATAAAGTATTTCTGGGACCTTTTTCAAATGAAAAAGATGCTGGAAAAGTTGCCAATAAGTTGAACGAGTCAGATTTTCCGTGCTTTGTAATAGAATCTCAGTAGCAGCAGAAGATTTCAATCTTTATCCGAATATTATTGGAGGACAAGGTGAGCGCACCCAGATACAGTCGTGAAACTATTTCGTCGTTGATGTTCCTTTCCCCTTTTCTGATATTGTTTTCAGTTTTTCTTGTTTTTCCAATAGTATATTCTTTTTATCTGAGTTTTTTTAATGCATCAAAAGGATTTGGCCTGTCAAATCTTGAATGGATAGGCTTTATGAACTATACCCAAATTCTGGGGTTTCATTTCGAAGAAGGTGCGTTAAAGCTTAATGACCCGGCTTTCTGGTGGTCGCTTGCAGTTACGCTGTTGTATGGCGGCTTGAGTATTCCTCTGGGAATAGCAACTTCGCTGATGTTAGCCCTGCTTCTGCACAACAAGTTTTTCGGGAAAAACTTTTTCAGAAGTGCATTCTTTCTTCCGAATATTCTTGATATGCTTGTTGTCGGCGTTGTATGGACTCTTATTTATGCTCCGAAATATGGTGCCCTGGCACAGATAATTACATATTTTGCCGGCCCCGATCAGTTTTTCAATACAAGTGGTCTTCTTTCTTCGCCATATACTGCAATGCCGGCGGTTGTTCTTGCAATGATATTAAAAGGTGCAGGTTTTGGAATGGTTCTCTTTCTTGCTGCACTTCAGAATATTCCCGAAAGTGTATATGAAGCGGCAGATATTGACGGCGCATCCAAATGGCAGCAATTTGTTCATATCACACTGCCACTTTTAAAACCTATTCTTTTTTTCATGGGAGTTACCGGAATAATAGGCTCTCTGAATGCGTTTACAGAAATTTATGCGATGACCGCCGGAGGTCCGCAGATTGTAATGGGTGGTGAAACTCTTGGATCTACATCTGTTGCCGGATATTACCTTTTCAAACAGTTTGAAGGCGGCAGATACGGCTACGCAGCAGCTATTTCTTACGTTCTTCTAGTCATAACACTTGGTTTCACATGGATTCAAAGTCGCTTCTTTTCTTCCAAAGAAGCATAAGCGGGAGGAAAAGACATGAGCCAGAGCACATCTCCATTTTTCAGAGTTGCATTTTTCATCATCTTAATTGCTGGAATGATCGTTATCGCATTCGGACTCAACCGCCAGCTATTTAAGCTTACAGGTGTTGGTATAAGCCTTGTGATGGCGCCTGATTCCAAACCTGTTCCACTTTCTGATAATGATAAAACGGCTGCCGGAGCTTTGAAGCTCGGAAAAGCCGGACAGACAATGAAATCTCTTGAAGTTCCATTTTCAATCCTGAACTTACTGATTGTTTTCTCGCTTGTTGTGTTCACACTGAAAAAGTGGGTGAAAACGCCAACCGAGCTTCGTAGTGACTTTCTTAAAACAATGCTGCTTTATGAGGTTTTAGCCGTTGCAGTAGTTGTTGTACTTTTTCCATTTTTCTGGATGGTTTGTACATCTTTCAAACCAGTTGGCACTGAACTTGTGATGAATGAAAACCCTTTTGATGTTGTTCCTTCTGACCCGACTCTTGAAAATTTCAAAAAGGTTTTGAAATTAGATTCGGCTTCAGAACAATCACAGGCAAATTCAGATCCGGTTGAGAAGAAGAAAAACTTCTTTACATATTTTCTTAACAGCATGAAGGTTGCCACAACAGCAGCGTTTTTTGTCACACTATTTGCTTCAATGGCTGCTTACGTTTTTGCCAAAAAAGAACTTCCTTATAAAAATCAGATTTTTGCAATATTAATGGGTACAATGATGATTCCGGGAATGATGTACATGGTTCCCCAGTTTTTCATGGTTGCAAAAATGGGGCTGCACGGCTCTTTATGGGGAATGTTTCTTCCGCATCTTGCTTCGGTATTCGGTGTATTCATGCTGAAACAGTTTATGGAAACGATTCCAAACTCACTTCTTGAAGCGGCGAGAATTGATGGAGCAAGCGAATGGCAGATATTCAGGATTGTTATAGTGCCTCTTTCGATGCCTATTCTTCTGACTCTTTTCCTGCTGACATTTTTGTTTCACTGGTCAAATTTTCTCTGGCAGCTCATTGTAACAGACCCGACTGAGCCTCTCAGTTTCACTTTGCCTGTTGCGTTAGCACTTTTCAGAGGTCAGTACACTGCAGACCTGGGACTTATCATGTCGGCATCATGTTTTTCGATTGTTCCGATTGCGGTACTTTTCCTTTTCTCACAGCGCTATTTCATCGAAGGTATGACTCAGGGAGCGGTAAAAGAATGAAACGCAGCAAATTAAGATTTACGAAAGAAATTGTATTAATCTTTGTTTTAATCTTGTCAGGAATAATTTTTCAGGCAGGTTGTGGCAAAAAAGAGACCAAAACAGCCGATGGCAGGACGATTCTTACTTTCTGGCACACCTATCGTGACAGCGAAGAAGACTTTCTTAAGGAAATTATCAAAGAATGGGAAAAGGACAACAAAGAATGGTCTATTCAGGCTGTAAGAATTCCCTTTGATGGACACAAGCCGAAACTCAGAACTTCCCTTACAGTTGAAAAAGGTCCTGATATGGCGCGTGTGGACTGGTCGTTCGTGTGTGAACTTGCCAGGAAGAATGCCGTAGTAAACATTGATGAATTCGGATTTGAAAAAATCAAGGATAATTATCTTCCTGCACCGCTTGGAACAAATTATATTGATGGTCATTATTATGGATTTCCCGACCAGAGCAATTGTGTTGCGCTTTTTTATAATAAGAAACTTTTCAGAGAAGCTGGATTAGACGCGGAATCTCCGCCGAAAACCTGGGAAGATTTTGTAAGTTACGGCAAGAAAATAACAAATTCTGAAAAAGGTGTTTTCGCATTTGCGATGGACAACACTGTATGGTGGACATTGCCATTTTTCAATTCGTTCGGCGCAAAAATTATTTCCCCTGACGGAAACACCTGTCTGCTTGATTCAAAGGAAGCTATTGATGCACTTGAATTCAAGGCTTCGCTTTTTACAAAACATAAGATTGAGGCCGGAGCATGGCGTTCAGGATCAATTACTCCTGATCAGGGTTTTATTAATGGTAAATACGCTATGATATTCAGCGGTCCATGGATTCTTCCGCAGTTTAAAGCTACAGGAATTGAATTTGGAGTTGGACTGATACCGGCCGGGCCAAGTGGTACTTCGTCAAATGTCGGTGGTACAAATGTTGTTATTCTCAAGTCAAGTAAGTATCACAAACCATGTTATGATTTCCTGACATTTTTTACAAACCCGCAATCACAGGCCAAATGGTGCAAGGCTCTTGATCAGATTCCAATAAATATCAAGGCTTACGAGCACGTACAATTTGAAGATAAACATCTGATGACATTCATGGAACAGATGAAATCAGCAGTTTCTAACCCTATTGTCACCAATTTTGAAACACTTGAAGACATTGTGAATCCAGAAATGGAAGCAGTTATAACAGGCCAGAAAACTGCGAAGGAAGCCCTGACTAATGCCGCCCGCAAAGTTGAGAGAAAAGTACTGAAGCCACTTTTCTGATAAACTGGGTTGCATTTTGCTGTCATTTCGACCGAAGAGAGAAATCGCTCACTTACGAGATCTCCCACTTTTGTTCGATTTGGAAGCTTATCTCTAAGTTAGCGGTTTATTGATCAGAGTTTTTGAGTCTGACCATCAGCAAGACGTTCCGAATTTTACTGGTAGCGGGTTTTCCAAAAAATATTTCGTCTTTCGCAAAATTTTCCGGGAAGATAGTCAGAAACGACACAATAACTTGTTTGTGTAAAAATAAGATAACCAAAGGATTAGTAATATGATGGTCAGGACTCAAATTAACAAAACCTCTGCTGGTAAAACAGCCATTGGATTTGTATAATGCTCCCCAAGGTTGAGACAAAAAGACTCAAGAATTGGTATTGAAAATCTTGTCAGGGTAACATGAAAGAATTTACGGAGAAAAGTTATGGAAAAAGAAAGAATATCTGATTCAGCAGGACAAGAAGATGGAGAAGAGCAACTTTCAACTTTGATAAAACATGCTGGAAACGAAGCTAGAATGCGTAGAAATAAAGCATTAGAAACGCATTTTAATAAATTGAAAAAAGTCATAGCTGAAGCGGTATCTCATCAGCAAATATTGGCATCAACATGACGGATCAACAAAAGCCGAGACTGGTTATTGTTGCCGGTCCAAATGGATCTGGAAAAACTACAATTACCGAAAAACTCTTGCGTCATGAATGGATGGAAGGATGCGAATACATCAATCCAGATTTCATAGCTCAGGAAGAATTTGGGGATTGGAATTCACCAGAAGCAGTTATTAACGCTGCAAACAAAGCTAAACACATTAGAGAGCGCTGTCTGAAATATGGTCAGAGCCTATCCCAAAAACACGATTAGTTATTGTTGCATGGAAATTTCGCGATGCTTTTGATAGTGTAACTACCCATTGCACCTGACTCCGCTTTGCTCCGCAGGTGAATTTCATGTTAACGTATTGGGCATCCATGGGCGGCTTCAGGAGCTGTTTATGGTTGTTTCATGATTCCGAGGACAACTTCTTCTGCAACTGCTGAGAGTTTTCGCAGTTCGTTGACTGTTTGAGTGTCGGGGTTTTCGAGCACGACACGAATAAGACGGAAGAGTCTTTTGATTCCGTCAGCGTAGTTCTTTTGATGAATTTCACCGACAGATTGAATCATGGCGATTGATAAATCTCTTGCACCAAGTGTTACAGCCTGCCTGGCCATTCCTATTCCCTCATTGAAATTTCTGGAAATGAAAAGCGCTCTGGCAAGCTTTGACATAACTTTTTCATTTTTTGGAACCATTGTTAACAGCTTTTTCAGAACATCAATCATTTGAGGAATTTTATTTTCATTTTCCAGCGATTCAGCAAGAAGCAGATAAGCTTGCGGAAGCTTCGGGTGAAGTTGAATCGTTGCGAACAATGCTGAGGTTGCCTTGCTCCATACGCCCAGTCTTGAATAGATTTGCCCGAGTGCGTAGTAGGCTTTAACAAGGTTGGGTTGAATTGAAAGAGCAGTTTCAAAAAGCTCTGCGGCTTCAGTTATACGATTTGCTTTGAAAAGAATGTCTGCAAGTGCAACGATTGCTGAAAGAGACTTCGGATCAATTGAAAGTATTTCTTTAAGAAGTGATTCGGCATCTTCAAGTTGGTTAAACTGAATGAATGTCTGAGCCTGATTCATCTTTTCAACAATTTTTTCCTTGAGAAGCTCATTCTGAGAGCCCTGAAGGTTTTGTCTCTTTATTTCTACTGCTTCCTTAAGAGATGTTTCAAACAGTTCAAGTATCTCTCCGCCTTCAGCTGAGGCTGCTTCAAAGATATCTGCCATGCTTTTGAGGCCATAAACTGTTTTTTCACCCTTTCCGGACATTACAAAATCAGTAACGACTTCAAGTGCTTCCTGGCATCCCCATTGCCAGAGAACTTTCAACGCTGCAGCACGGACTTTGTCAGATAAATCCGATGATAAAAACTGTTTTACTATGTTAACAATTTGTGGTTGAGGCTTTCCTGAACTGATCTGGGAGATAGCTTTCAGCGAGGCAACAATAAGTGATTCAGATTTCATTTCCAGAAATGGAGTTAGTTGAGGTATTACGTTTTCTTTGCCGTAATGCCCTATTTTTTCAATAAGAAGAGATTTAACGTCATCAGATGCTTCCGTTTGAAGATGCTTGACAAGGGCTCCAAGAGCACCTTCACCGTAAACGTCAGTAAGAGCCTTGATGACTTCTTTCTGAACTTCGTTGTCCCGGTCAGAAAGCATTGGTATTAATTTCAGTGCATGCTCACTTGGACCAAGCTTTTTTATTGCAATTACAGCATGTCGCCTGATGTCAGCATCCGGATCTGACAAAAAAGAAAGCAATTGTCTTACAAATGCCTGGGGTTTTATCTCTCCAACAGCATAAATTCCAGATACCCTTTGTGCTTTGACTGGGTGAGAAAGCATTTCCTTGAGAGTTGAAGTGACTTCGTAATCGCCGTATTTCCAGATGGCTTTGGCCGCATTTGCTTTTACCCGCTGATGACTGTCGAAAAGAAAAGGCTGAAGAACGCCTACTGTTGCAGGGTTGTTAAGGTATCCAAGTGCTTCAACAGCATTTGCACGAACCCTTGAATCGTTGTCTTTCAGAAGTCCCTGAAAAATCTGAATCATCTGATCATTTACATGTAATGACAAAGCGGCTATGGCAGACGCTTTGACTTTCGAACTTGCATTTGAAAGAACGAATTTTCTTAGAAGAGAGACACAAGCCTGGCTTCCAATATCGCCAAGGGCTCTTACGGCGAGTATCAGAGCATCGTTTGAAAGTAATGGTGCGTCTTTACTGCTGACTTTTGATGGATCAAGATGGGCTTCGATAATATCAGTCAAAGTTGCTACCGAAGCTTCGCGTCTTTCCTTTGCAAGTGCACCGGCTGCCATAAGCCTTGCTTCAGGATTTGGGTCTGAGAGTGCAGCAATAAGGAATTTCGAAGACTGCTCCGGATCAATTTTGTTTACTACCAGTGCTAGATAATCTTCAAGGTTGTCGCTCTGGTATTTTTCAAACAGAACATGTGCAGCACTTTCGCCTTTTAATCTCGCAAGAGTCAGGAGTGCACATTTTTTCAGATCAGGATCATTTGATGCGATAAAATTTAATATCTGTAAAAAAACTTTTCTCAAAAAGACCTGAGAAAAAAAACCTCTGTTTATCTGGATACTTTTCTTTTCGCTTTCAGGCATGACTGATGAGTTGGCGGGAAAATTTTATCATCGGAATGTTTCTGCCTGAGCCTGTTTTTTTGCTTTGTTTTTAACATCTTTGTCACGCATTTCAAGGTAACTTCTCAGATCACCATTCCTTTTAGTCAGAACTTCCATCATTTTCAGAGCTTCTTTTCTATACTGACTTGAAGGGTAATACTGAACTATTCTTTCGTAAGCTTCATAAGCAGGGAAGTCATATTGCCAGTTGATCATCAGTTCTGCCTGAAATTTGAATACGTGATCACCGTAGAAAAAACCAAGGAATCCCAGAACAATGAAAATTACCATAATATGTTTAAAAAACATTTTCTTCCCTCCATTCTAAAGAATATTCACTGGGTGAAAAACCAACTTAAATCACAAACTTCACGGAAGTTTAATTCCTGATAAGCTTATCACTGTGGTAAATATAATGCAACCGAATTGTATAATTTAGTACATATCCACCTGAAATCTGAAAGTTCTTTAAAATGCATAATGCGGCACAATATGCCGCATTGAGGTATACGCAATTAGTTCGAAGCAATTAACGACTTATACAGCCGGTCTCACCTGTAAATCATCAGAGGCGTGTATTCTGGCGAATGAAGATTTCAAAGTTGTTTCAGACCTTTTCTTTGGAACCATGCTTGCAGGAAGTCCGATTGTTGGAATGCATAAAACGACTGCGTTTATGAGCGAAATTTCAATTTTCATGGAGTATTTTTCCTGAAGTTCCTGAATTTTCCGGACTTTTTCGCTTTCAAGATCTGCGATCATTTTTTCGATCTCTTCTTCTTTCTGGAAGAAATAAAGGTGAAAACAGACATTTGCTTTTTTCCGCGTAAGCTCTGCCTTCTGCTCGTCAATATATTCCCGGACCTTTTCTTTTTCTATTTCAAACTGAGCATTCACCCAGGTTCTCATTCCATCAAGTTTTTTGGCTACTTCATCTTCAAGTCTTCTGCATGCTTTTAGATATAGTTTCAGTATTTCTTCGCCGGTACCTTCGACCGGAATACCAGGATCTGGATTCTCAGAATAATTTTCAAGATCAAATTCTTCCACGTTCTCTTTTAAATATACATCATTTGATGCCGGATCGACAAGGACAGTGAAAAGATTGTCATTTCGGTGGTTACATATATAAGACACCTTGAAGTGGAAAGAAATCTTTTGTCTGTAGCGATATTTCCCCGGTGCGATAAGCAGCAGTTCACCTGGTTTTCCCGGAGTACCTGATACTTCGGGCTGGCTTTTCGCAAACAGTCTGGTAACTTTTGGTACTGAAGAAAGACGCTCAGTAATTTTTTTCAGCAGATACGAACCATCACAGACCAGTTCAATATCCCGATGTTTCTCGGCGATTTCACGGTTGAACGAGAATGAGTATTCTTCATAACCGTTAAAAAACGTCCTTTCAGAAGCTGGAATTTCTGCTTTCCATATCCCCGGCTGATTTTCGTTGCAGTTAATTCCGAGAGTTTTCATGAATGAAAGAACCAGTTCCTGAATTTTATTTGCCTCCATCGAATATTTCCTCCTGAGCTTGTGTGATGTCCTGATGAGTTTTCAATGCTTTTTCCAGCTTATTTCCAAGTGATTGGAACTTTCTCTTCATTGATTCCTGACTTGGCGACATGGTAACAATGTCAATAATTATCTGTTCCAGAGTTTTCTTTGAGTGCATATTACCGAGAATCATTTCCAGTTCACCGATAATAAGACGGAAGAGATTGATCTTTTTGTCGAGAAGCTCAAGAACGTAAGATTCAATAGTGTTTGCGGCACTCAGATTTATTATATGTACATCATCCTTTTGCCCGAGACGGTGGATACGACCAATTCTCTGCTCAATTCTCATCGGGTTCCATGGCAAATCATAGTTTACAAGAATTTTGCAGAATTGCAGGTTTCGGCCTTCACCGCCTGATTCTGTTGAAATCAGAACCTGTTTGTTTCCCCGAAATCGTTCAATGCAGTCGTCTTTTTCTGCCTGGTTAAGCTGACCATTGAAAACAGCAGTGCTGTAGCCTCTTTCCAGGAGGAGTTTATTTAGAAAGTCCTGAGTTCCTCTGAATTGAGTAAAAATAATTACCTTGTCCGTTAAACCATTCATCAATTCAAGTAAAACTTCTGATTTCCTTGATGATTTTATACTGTTGGCTTTGTCCAGCAAACGCTTGAGCGAATTATCGAAATCGTCACGATAGAAATTGGACATAACCATTTTTTCAAGAGCTCTCTGAAGCGCCTGAGTTGAGCTACCCATGAGCTTTTGAAGAAGAATGAGTGTCAGCCGGTTAATTCCGCGCGGGTTTTTGTGTGTGGGAAGAGTAAAATACCTGCTTCTGATGAAATCTGTCAGCTCAACATATAATGAAGCTTCGTCCTCGTTAAGAGTCACAGTTTCAGTATGTACAAACCGTTGAGGAAATTTAATCATTGTATCAGACCGTCTGTGTCTGATCATTATTTCCTTCAGCATGTCCTTGAGTCTTGGCGAGTTCTTTGGAATTCTTTTGTCTTTCTCAGCAAGGAATTCAGTTTTGAATTTCAATACAGTTGATAGATGGCCGGGTTTGAGAATAGAAATAAGGTTGAACAACTCAAGAAGATCATTTTGAATCGGAGTTGCAGTGAGCATTAACAAAAATTTTGTTTTAATTGAATTAACAAACTTCCAGTTCTGAGTTTTTTTGTTTTTGAGCTTGTGCGCTTCGTCAATGATCAGCAGGTCGTAATTAATTCCCTGAATAGTTTTTTGATTTTTCTGACTCTTTGCTGTATCAAGCGATGCAATGATCATATCAGTTTTTTCCCAGTCACAAATTTCAAGATGGTTTTTGAATGACAGGTCGAATTTCGTTTTCAATTCCTGTTGCCACTGGGTAATCAGCGATGCCGGAGTCAGGATCAGAACTTTCTTAACCATTCCGCGCAGGAGGTATTCTTTTAATATGAGTCCTGCTTCAATTGTTTTTCCAAGACCGACTTCATCAGCGAGAAGAGCTCTGCCATTCAAATCCTGGAGAACCATTTTAACTGTATTAACCTGATGCTGATAAACTTCAATTCCAAAACAGCTTTTGAGTGAAGCCAGCTCATCAAATGAACCGCCGAGGTTCATCTGCTCGCCTTTCAGAATGAGGTTGGTTTCGTTGTATGGTGAATATTCGCCGATGAGAAGTTTTCTCAGAACTTCAATATTGTTGGGAGAAAAGAATATCGCTTTGTCTGAAGATGACTTGATCGAAAGATCAATAGTCAGTTTCGGGGTATCATCTGTAATTCTTTTCCCTGAGATATGGCTTAATTTGTATACTTTGTTTGTCAGATCCACCTGATCAATTCCCAGCAGATCATTTTCTGAAATTTTCTTTCTTTCCCACCATTCGCCGAAGGTCAGACAAACCATGTAACCGCGGCCACGATGGTAGATTGCTGAGTGACTTATGTTGTCTTCATCAAGAAAGTTTATGGATGTAAGGTCTTCGCGGAAAGGAAAGAGATTGGTCATTTCTGCGGTCAGAAAAAGATATCCTTCCTGGAAGGCTTTTCCTTTTACCTGGAAAGTTAAACTGGTCTGGGAAATATTATTTACTTTAACTAATGGCGATTTCAAGGCTTTTCTCCGGCTTCGTTAGAAAATTATGTCAGCTGTTCTGAGATGACAGAGGATTTGAAGTTTCATCAGAGGGAATAGCTATTTTCATACCTATTTTCAGATTCTTCGGGTTGAGAGTTGGGTTTAGCTTTAGAATCTGGCTGTATTTTGAAGCTCTTCCAAGAATCTTTTTGGCAATACTTCCGATTGTGTCACCCTTTTCAACGATGTATTCTTTATGTATGCTTTTTTGCGCATCCCCTGATTGAACCGCAGTCTCAGCGACAACTTGTGTTCCTGCTGGAGCTTCTGCGGCGGGAGTTTCATACTCTGCATTATTTACTGTGGCTGGAGCGTCATTGCTATTGAGCGGTTTTACTTCTACGATTATTTCTTCACCACCCTTTAATCTGGTATCAGGTTCAATAAAATTCAACTCGGAAATAATCTTGAATGACTCCTGATTACCGTAGTATTTATTGGCAATTGATTGGAGTGTGTCACCATTTTTCACGATGTAAATTATCAGTTCTTCGTCAATTGTACGAAGGCTTTTAAATTCTTTTCCAGTCTTTTTGGAAGAAGAAGATTTTTTTTCTGATTTCTGGTTTTTGGTTACTTCAGCAATTTTTGTCTCTGGTTGATTTTTTTGTTTTTTTGATGGCAAATCGGGTATCTCAGTAACGTTTTCGGGGCTGATGGTTGTATTTGTCGGAATAACTTCTTCAACAGGCGGCTCAGCGTAAAGTGAAATATTTTTTACGTCATTGAGATCTGATTTGGTATTTTTGAAAGTATATAAATCTGAATACCAGTTTTTCTCATTCATACTTCCGAATATTCTGAATGTTCCGTCTTCCATGGAAGTATTAACTGGAATTGAAAGTCTGAATGTTCTTATTTCTCCAGGAGAAAGACTTTCTTTCGAACTGAAATGAAATTTTCGATTGTCCCTGGTAGCTCTTATCTCGATTCCCATTTTCATTTTCTTTAATTCGATTACTTTTTTTCCGCAATTGAAAATGTGAGCGAGAAAAACAGGTTTGTCTCCGGTATTACCAGTTCCCTTCCCGAAGTAGTATCCTCCGAGTACAGGTGTAGCCATAAGCGAAGCACTTGAGAGGAACAACCCGCCAAGAATGGCAATTTTGCAAAGCTCTTGCCTCATTGTCTGTCTCCTTATTAAAGGCATTGTTCGTGTAAAACTACACCAGCAATGCTTTCTTCTAAATAATATATTTATCTGAGAACTATATCGGCATTATGCTGCAAAGATTTAAGTGGTGGTTATTGAAAGACGAAAGGTGTTGTGATAACATTACGCGACAACAACCCAAGAGGATAAAAATGAAAAAAGAAGAATTGGATAGTCTTTATCAGGCAATGAGGGACGGTGGTTTTGGTTTTCTTCAACTTGAAAAGAATTTTGAAAAAGTAACAATGATAAGAAATAATTCTGAATTTACTGTTTCAGAAAGCCCATCTCGTGAAGAGCATCCCGAGAAAACACCAGAATCAGAAGTCCAGGTATCAGAAAAGATGCATAAAATATTTTCTGAACATGTTGGAGTATTTTCCTTTGGAAAGAAGAAGCCAGCCGAGGGAATGCCAGTAAAATCGGGTGAACTTCTTGGTCTTATCAAAGGAATCAGCCATCACGACAATGTCACTGCATCTTCTTCTGGAAAACTATCATCAGTAAGAGTTGCAGAAGGTGAAATAGTCGATTTCGGACATCTGCTATTCGAAATCACAGATTAGAAAATGGCTCTAAAATAAGGAGGTAAAATGTTTAATAAAGTGTTGATTGCTAATAGGGGAGAGATAGCAGTCAGGATAATAAGGACTTGCAGGCGCCTGGGAATAAAAACGGTTGCCGTATTTTCTGAACCTGATAGAACCGGACTTCATGTTTCGATGGCTGATGAAGCTTATTGCATTGGTCCGGCAAGACCTGATCTGTCATATCTCAACATTTCAAATATTCTTTCAGTTGCACATGCATCAAAATGTGATGCAATTCACCCGGGATACGGTTTTCTTTCAGAAAATCCAAGTTTTTCCGAAATTACACAGAAGTGTGGTTTCGTTTTTATAGGTCCTTCCCACAGAGCAATCGAAAGAATGGGACAGAAGTCTGTTGCCCGTGATCTTATGCAGAGGGCAGGGGTTCCGGTTCTCCCGGGATCACCCGGAAGTCTTGAAGATGCAAATGAAGCATTCGAAATCGCTGAAAAGATCGGATATCCGATTTTGATAAAAGCTTCTGCCGGCGGTGGTGGCAGAGGAATGAGACTCTGCGAAGAGCCAGGCCAGTTTAAGAATCTTTTTATGACAGCTTATGGTGAAGCAAAGTCAGCATTTGGCGATGGTCGGGTATATCTGGAAAAATATCTCAGAGAACCGAGACACATTGAAATCCAGGTATTTGGCGATTCTCATGGAAATGCAATAGTACTTGGTGAAAGAGAATGCTCTGTGCAGCGCCGTCATCAGAAACTTCTTGAAGAAGCCCCGTCACCGGCTCTGACTGACGAAACCAGAAAGAAAATGTATGAAACAGCTATTAATGCCGTTCATGCAATTGAATATGTAAATGCAGGAACTCTCGAATTCCTTCTCGATAAAGACGGAAGTTACTATTTCATGGAAATGAATACCAGACTGCAAGTTGAACATCCAGTTACAGAACTGGTCTGGGGAATAGACATGGTAGAACTTCAACTGAGAATTGCTTCCGGCGAAAAGATTCCCTGGACCCAGGATTCGTTGTCTCCAAAGGGATGGGCTATTGAATGCCGCGTTAATGCTGAAGATGCTTCCAAAAACTTTATTCCAAGTCCGGGAAGAATTGAGCAGTTTATTGTTCCTGGCGGACCATGGGTTAGAGTCGATTCCGCAGCTTATACGAATTATTTTGTCAGTCCTTCTTATGATTCAATGATCGCAAAGCTTATTGTATGGGCACCAACGCGTGAAGAAGCGATAAGACGCATGAATACAGCACTGTTGGAATTCCGGATTGATGGAATAAAAACAACTATTCCATTTCACCTTTTTACAATGAATAACCAGGATTTTTTCAATGGGAATTTTTCGACAAAATTTGTAGAAAGCCACTGGGAAGAATTCCAGCAGAAATATTCGAAAGCTGGTTCGAATTTGAATCCGGAAAATCAAAAAAGCCTTAGTCAGGGGCAATGATTCAAGATGGCCATTCAAAAGTCATCTCCAACTTTGTTGGATTTTCTTGAAGAAGTTGCTGAACCGAAGCCGCTTTCAGTTGGAGACTTGACATTACAGATCAAAAGACTCCTGGAAGGCAGCAGCTCCCTGAATTCAGTGTGGGTTCAGGGAGAAATTTCAAACCTGGTGCAGGCCGCATCAGGGCACGCATATTTTACGCTGAAAGATTCCAAGGCGGTCATTAAAGCTGCATTGTGGGCCGGAAACCGAAAAAAGGTGAAAACTGCATTTGCAAACGGTTCACAGGTGCTTGTTTGCGGCAGCGTGTCAGTTTATGAGCCTCGCGGTGAATATCAGCTCATCATTACCGATCTTAAGCCAGCCGGATTAGGTGCCTTATACGAAGCATTTGAAAAGTTGAAAGCAAGGCTCATGGCCGAAGGACTTTTCGATGAATCAAGAAAGGTTCCGATTCCTTTCCTTCCAAAGGGAATAGGCGTTGTAACTTCATCTACCGGAGCAGTAATCAAAGATATTTACCGGGTTGCAAAAAGAAGATTTTCAAATATTCCAATTTTTCTTGCCCCGGTTAAAGTTCAGGGAGAGACCGCCTCGAAAGAAATTGCCGCAGGAATTCGGCTTCTGGACAGCGATTCCAGAGTTGATGTAATTATTGTGGCTCGCGGAGGTGGAAGTCTGGAAGATTTATGGGCTTTCAATGAGGAAGTTACTGCCAGAGCTATTTCTGCCTGCGTTAAGCCCATTATTTCAGCGGTAGGTCATGAAACAGATTTTACTATTGCTGATTTCGTTGCAGACAAACGTGCTCCAACACCTTCGGCGGCTGCTGAAATTGCTGTTCCGGTTAAGGAAGAACTTTTGAGAGCAATTGCCCAAATGAAGGGACGCTTGCAGAGAAGTCTCAAGAATCGTCTGCTGATTGCCCGTGAAAGACTGAAAAAAGCTCAAAGCTGCCGCTTCCTTATAAAGCCGGCTCTCTTCTTTACAGAAAGAAAACTCAGGCTTGCAAATATTTCACGTGATCTTGAGAATACGTTTTCTCAAAAACTGAAATCAGAAAGACATCGGCTTGAGTTGTATTCAATGAATCTGATTTCTTTGAATCCAAGAGCTGTATTGAATCGCGGTTATATAATGGCAGTTGATGAAAATAACAGAGTAATTTCGTCTGTAAATCAGCTGAAAACTGGAGATAATATCAGAATCGACCTGTCAGATGGTAATGCGGATGCCACAATTAACAATATTTCATCGGAAAAAAAAGGTTAAAATATCATGAAAAAAAATGCAATTGAACCTCAGGAAATTGAAAAACTGGTTGAAATGGCTCCAGTTGAAATTGAAAAAATGACTTATGAAGAAGCAATGTCAAAACTTGAAATTGTAGTTGCAGCACTCGAAATGGAAGGAACTCCGCTTGCTCTCGGGTTGAAACTTTACGAACTTGGTACAACTCTGAGTAAAAAATGCGGCGGCGAACTTGATAAAACAGAAGGACGCATGGTTCAGTTGCTTCAGGAAAGCAGCGGTGAAGTTCGCGAAGAACAATTTGATCCGGAAAAAGACGGCAGATGACTCAGAATCCTTTTTTCCCCAATTATCTTCAGGAGCGCAGGGAATTTATTGATAAAGCCCTTGAAAGCTACTTCTCCGAGATAAAATATCCGTCAGATGAGCTTTTTAATGCTATGAAATATAGTTTGTCTGCTGGTGGAAAAAGAATTCGTCCGGTGTTTATGCTGATGATCTGTGAATCGCTTGGAGTGCGTAATGAGGGCTGTCTGAAGGCCGGATGTGCGTTTGAGCTCCTGCACACATATTCTCTTATTCATGATGATCTTCCATCTATGGACAACGATGATTTCAGACGCGGCAAGCCGACTTGTCACAAAGTTTACGGGGAAGCGATGGCAATACTGGCAGGAGATGCCCTTCAGGCAATGGCTTTTGAGTGGATGTCCGGAATCGGAAAGCTTGGTATTGAAACGGAAAGAGTTCTGAGAGCACTTTCTGTTTTTTCAAAATCAGCCGGATTATGTGGAATGGCTGGAGGGCAGGCACTTGATCTTGTAAATGAAGGAAAAGTGACCGGTCTTGATACGCTCAGAAACATCCATCTGTTGAAGACTGGAGCGCTGATAAGTGCGTGTTCAGAAACTTCCGCAATAATTTCAGGCTGCCCAGAGGAACAAATAGTAAAGTTTCGTGAATTTGGCGAAAAAATCGGACTGCTTTTTCAGGTAATTGATGATATCCTTGATAATAAAGGAACTCTCGAAGAATTGGGAAAAACGCCCGGTAAGGATGCAGCAGCAAAAAAAGTCACTTATGTTTCCCTTCTGGGAATGGACGGCGCACAAAAAATTGCTGCGGAAACTGAAAAAGAGGCATTGAACATTCTTACTGAAATGCACGGTCTTACGGGCGTTGAGAACGCTTACCTGAGTGATTTCACGCGTTATATTGCAAACCGTGTGAATTGAGAGGTAAGTTGTCAACTCGAAAGAATGTGAGAGATCTGATAAATGCAAGATTTCTCCCTTTGATAAATGACAAAATCGGAATTCTGGGGCTTAGCTTAACGCTTGTGGGTGCGAGGGGACAGGGATGAGTGAGCAGGACTGTTTGATCGGGCAGGGTGATGGTGTTCCTTTTAAAGCCGTTGTAGTTGCCGGCGGAAGCGGAGCAAGAATGAAGAAGACTCTTCCCAAGCAATTCTGGAAGTTTTCGGGGAAAACTATTCTTGAATGGAGCATTGACAAATTCAATGAATCCGAAAAGTGTGACAGAATTGTCATTGTACTTCCCGAACAATGGAGGGAAAAAGGGAAGAAAGTTCTTTCCAGATACGATTTTAAAAAGGATGTTGTTTTTGCATTGGGTGGAGCAAGGCGCGAAGATTCTGTTCTCTCAGCGCTGGAATGTCTTGAAAACAACGATCTTGTGGCGATACACGATGCAGCGCGCCCCTTTTTGTCCGAAAAACTTCTGACAAGACTTTATGAAAATGCGAAAAAAAAAGGCAGTGCTGTGCCTGTAATTACTGCGCGTGATACCGTTATATACAAAAAGATTAAAAAAAAATCTCCACAAACAGAAACTATTATTCAGACCCTCATTCAGAACGTGTCTTATACCGTGAACAGAACAAAAATTACATATCTGGACAGAAACAATTTGTACATGATACAAACTCCGCAGTTTTTTAACGTTGGAATCCTTACTGAATCAATCAGAAAGGCAAAGGAAGCTTTCAGTGCAGATAGCACCTTTGTACCAACAGATGACTCCGGAATGGTTAAAAATGCAGGTTTTCAGGTTTCATATATCAGAGGTTCGACCGATAATCTCAAGCTTACTTATCCGAAGGACCTTGCTTTTTTCAGATTTTTTGCGGAATCACTGGCAGGAAAGAAAAAATGAAACGAACACTGATTCTACAGGCTCCGGCAAAGGTTAATATTTCACTCTGGGTTAAAGAGAAGCGCACAGACGGATATCACGAGCTTACAACTTTGATGCAGTCTCTGACTCTCTCTGACACAATTACCCTTCAGGAAACCCGTGAAGAGGGCATTCAGGTTGAGTGTGACAACCCTTTAATTCCTGTTGATTCAGGAAATCTTGCGTATAAAGCAGCTCAGGTGTTTTTTCACCACTTCGGAATCAATACAGGATTATTGATACGTATTCAGAAGAGAATTCCTGTTGCAGGCGGCATGGCTGGCGGAAGCACAGATGCTGCAGCTGTGTTGAACGGCCTTGCAAGACTTTATGATCGCGGATTGACAATGGCAGACAAGATGAAGCTTTCTCTTGCTATTGGTTCTGATGTTCCGTTTGTACTGCGCGGCGGACTTGCAGCCGCATCGGGACGGGGGGAAATTCTGACTTTTTTTGAACCGCCGCGCCCGCCATTGTTCGTTCTGATTGCTGTTCCAAAAGGCGTTGAAGTCTCGACGCGCTGGTGCTATGAAAATTACAGACCCGGCCTTATAAAGCGTGATCCGGAGCTGTTTTCGGAGATTCTGACAGCATATCGACGTCGTGATCTGGCTTTTCTGAGAAATAACATTTTTAACGATCTCGAATCAGTCACTTTTAAGCGCTATCTGGAAGTTGCTGCTGTTAAAGATGCCTTGATGAACGAGGGAAGCGGTGCAGTGCTCATGTCTGGCAGTGGTCCTTCAGTCTTCGGATTGTACTACGACAGAAAACAGGCTACGAAGGCTGCATCATGTTTAGATATCTCAAAAGTGAATCTTTTTCTTGAACAAACTTCACGCGGCTCTCATTTTTAAACCTGTATTTAGCATCTGATCTCAATTTTATACAGTAAATAGAGATCAGATGGTAAATAAGAAAGTTGGTTTTCAATGTTACTGAAATATGCATAGGCGAAGCTTAAAAAGTATAATCTTTTTTTTCTCAGTTTTTCTCCGCGCCTCTGCGTCTCTGCGTGAGATCTGTTTTTTTCGTCAGTAACCTAAGTATAGCAAATCTTAATAAAGGGGTCATTAAACAATGTCATTTCGACCAAAGGGAGAAATCTCACATTATGGAGATCTCTCACATTCGTTCGAGATGACAGCCCACCCCAAAGTTAACATGCAAATATGTCCCATTATTTAAGATTATGCGTACTAAGGTGTCAGTAATTGTCTTATTGTTGAGTAAATGTGGGTTAAAGATTTTATGCATTAGTAGAGGATTGCAAAATTCAGGTTAAATATGAAAAAAGAAAAAAAAATAATTCTCCTTGGTTCAACGGGTTCGATTGGTATTAACACTCTTGATGTAGTAAGAGATAATCCCGATAGATTTAAAATTATAGCGCTTGCCGCAAAACGAAACTGGAAGAAACTGGCAGATCAGGCACTTGAATTTCATCCTGATGTAGTTTCAATTTTTGATGACGATGAATCAGAAAAACTTCAGAAAGCTTTGGCTGGAACCGGAATCAAGGTTCTTTCAGGGAAAAAAGGGCTGATTGAAATATCTATTCTTCCGGAAGCTGAAATGCTTGTCTCAGCTCTTGTCGGCTCTATCGGCCTTGAACCGGTATTATCAGCAATTCATGCCGGAAAGAACATCTGTCTGGCAAATAAGGAAACTCTCGTTGTTGGCGGAGAGCTGGTAATTGAAGCTGCACAGAAAAAAAATGTAAAAATCCTTCCTATCGATTCCGAACATTCTGCGATTTTTCAGTGCCTTCAGAATTCCGAGATGAAATATGTTAATAAACTTATTCTAACAGCATCCGGAGGTCCTTTCCGTTCACTTTCGGCATCAGAATTTTCGAAAATTACGCCAAAGCAGGCATTAAAACATCCAAACTGGGAGATGGGCGGGAAGATCACTATTGATTCTGCTACTCTCATGAACAAAGGCCTGGAAATTATTGAGGCCCGATGGCTTTTTGATATTGGTTTTGATCGTATTGAAGTTGTTATTCATCCGCAGTCAATAATTCATTCAATGGTTGAATTTATTGATGGTTCAGTTCTGGCTCAGCTTGGAATGCCGGATATGCGTCTTCCGATAAAATATGCTCTGAGCTACCCTGAACGTTTGTCCGGATGTTCAGAAAAAACTGACTTTCTGAAACTGCCACCGCTGACCTTTGAAGCACCCCGCATTCGCGATTTTCCCTGCCTGGAATATGCCTGCGAAGCAGGAAAACGTTCAGGCACGATGCCGTGCATAGTAAATGCCGCAAATGAAATAGCTGTTGAGGCCTTTTTGAATGGTAAAATATCATTTCCGGCGATTCCAGAAATAATAAGAAAGTGCATGAATTCGCTGAAAATAATCGATAATCCCAAATTAGAAGAACTTCTGACAGCCGATTCTGAAACAAGAAAACTAGCTGAAGATATAATATCTCGATTGTAGCAATTTTAGGTTTTATGAGCATATAACTTATCTGAGTATTATCAACGGATAACAGTGATTAACAAAGATTATAGCTTTGAAGAGGAGAGTGCAAAAAAATCCTCATCAACACCGTGGCCGATTTTTCGAAAAGTCAATCTTTTCAAATGCTCTGGGAGTATAATAATGAAACAGAAATTTAGAATAGGTTATGGTGAAGATATTCACCGGCTGGTTCCACAGCGTGATCTATGGCTTGGTGGAGTCAGAATTCCATTTGAACTTGGCTTACTGGGACATTCTGACGCAGACGTGCTTTTGCATGCGATTATGGATGCAATGCTTGGTGCGCTTGCTCTTGGCGACATCGGCTCGCACTTTCCCGATACAGATGAAAAATTCAGAGGAATATCTTCTCTGATTCTTTTGGAGAAAGTCTATCGAATGCTTAAAGATAGTGGCTATTCAATTGGAAACATTGATTCAATGATAATCTGCGAAAAGCCGAAAATAAAGCCTTTCAGTGAGCAGATCAGAGAAAAAATATCGCGCTCTCTAAATATTGATACTTCGCAAATCTCTCTGAAAGCTGGAACCAACGAAAAACTGGATTCAGCAGGCCGCGGCGAATGCATAATCGCCCGAGCAATCGTTCTCCTCGAACGTCAATAATCCATCTTATCCCATCTCCTCAATCTATGAATATCTTAATCTGAAATCTTTGGCATGTACTATGATATCTTTTGGTTTATCTGTCCGGTGTGCAGTTCGTTGCGCCCAGATAACCCGATGTGTTGTTCAAACGGACGCGATAAATCGCGTCCCTACCGATAAAAAATCTAGCACACCACCTAATCTGCGAACATCTTTCAATCTTTAATCTTCCAATCTTTCAATCTTTAATCTTAATCTGCGTAATCTGCGAAATCTGCGGACAGCTTTAAATCTTTAATCTTTTATCTTTTATCTTTTATCTTTAATCTTTCAATCTGCGGACAAAAACAGCAGTTCGAACTTAGTGTCCTTTCAGGCAGAAGATTTCCGTAGGTTCGTTTTTCCCTTTGACAAAGCATGTTTCTGATTTAATCACAGAAAAAACCGATCGATCTTTTAAAAGACGCATCGAATCACCTGAAACAGATATTATTTCTTCATGAAAATCCTCTGAGAAATTTGCCAGTCGTGCTGCTACGTTTACTGTGTCTCCGATAACCGTATAAGTAATTCTGAATTTGTTTGCACCGACAATTCCGGCGATTGCTTTTCCGCTGTTAATTCCAATAGACAATTTGATTTCCGGATTATACCTGCTGATTTCCTGTTGAGCGTTAATAACAAGATTTATTGCAGAAGAAACTGCTTTATCGGGAGTCTCAGCAAATAAATGATCAAATACAATCATTACTTTGTTTTCAAATACTTTATCAATTTCTCCGCCATAAATAACAGTAAGATTTTTGAATACTTCAAGATGCAGATTCATTATGCCGGTTAACAAAACTGGATTCCCGCTCCTCTGTATTTTTTCAAAGTCTTTTATTTGGGAAAATACAACAGTAATTTCTTTTTCCTCGCCGGCAAGTGCATTTTTTCGGAAATTTTCATCAGAAATAATTTTCTGAACAGATTCAGAAACATAGTGTCCGAGAAGTTTTCCCTGTGCAAGCAATTCAGTCATTTTGTTAAATGCAATTGCAATGCGTCCTATTTCATCGTTTCCCGAAATACTCAAGTTGCACTGAAAATCATTTCTGCTTATGCGCTCCATAGCACTTTGAATATCTTTCAGCGGCCTGAAAAGAGAATTTATCATGAAAAAAACTGTTAAAACAGAAGTGATGATGATTATGAGCATAGTAGAAATAAACGATATTCTTTCGCTGATGGCAAAATCCTCAGTTCCTTTTGTGGAAACGCTTCCGGCAAGAATATACTGGGTTAGTCTTTTTCCAGGAAAAGCTTCATGATAGTCAGTTTTTACACCTTTATCTGATTTTGTAAAACTTTTAACCAGATCATTCGATTCGTATGAATCTCTAATAAGTCTATTCAACAGAAATCTGTTATTTAAGTTTGTGTTTGATTCATAAGTTTTTTCAAGGCCAATCAAAGGTTTTGGTGAGGCAATCAGCTCTAATCCATTATTTGTACTCTGCTCATTTTTAAGCCTTTCAAGAAGATATGGCTCGCTTGTCAGGTATTCGTCCCAGACCCAGAATAGAAAATATGGATTCTTCGGTCCGGCAAAAATAATATTGTTAGAAAAGAAATATCTGCCGGTATTCAGTTTTATATACCCCAAATTTACCCGTCCTGGTTTGACAAATGTAAGCAGATTGTCGCTTCCGGAAAAATTCACCATGATATCAATAAGCATTTCAATTTTTAACATGAAACGCTTTTCGCTCATCATCTTATCATCACCTGAATCATTCATTCGCGTTAATAAATTATAAAAAACAAGATCTTGAAGAACTGCAATGAAGTTTGATGAGTTTTCTGATTCGTGCAGTTCGAAATTCTTATTCTCAGACGTTTTTTTCAGTGCAACATAAAAAGAGTCTGTTGCCTTCAGAGATAGAAGATTAAATGAAAACTCATGTCCAATTCTGTCTTCGGTCCTTTTCATCGTCTGGAGCGTGCTGTCAGCAAAATCTTTTAAAATTAATTTCGGATTTTTTGTCAATCGAATATTTCTAATGGCTTCTTTTGTAGAAGGCTTTCCAATTGTTTCCCAGATTTTCTGACTGATTTCGTTGTTCAGATATTTTACATCGTCATCAAGTCTTGTAAGAGTTTCGTGCAGGGAGTCTTTCAGCTTTTCTACTGAGCTATCAACTATCTGCGACAAAGTTATGCTGAAAATAAATCCTGCAGCCACAATTGGAATAATTGCGGCTCCGAGGATTCTCATTACAACTGAAGCTATGATGTGATGCGAAAATATTTTCAATGGATTGAAGAATGAAGAAAGGTAAAGCAGCAGGAAGACGAGAAATGCAATAGAAATGCTGAAAATATATGGAATGCTATTGTTGAACTTTTTCGCTGTTCCTGAAAGAACGACTGGTACAAATCCATTTTCTGAAACAGCTTTTCCCGAAATTATTTTAACTTCACCAAAATCAATTTTTCCTGGAACAGATTTTTCCCTTCGCAAAAGAGCCATCAGATAATTTTCAATACCTGGAAAAGAGGAAAATGATTTTGAGAGAATTATTGCCGGTGGCGAAACAGAAACAAATCCCAGCGGAAAGTCAAGAGAGGCTGAATACGAAACAATGCGTTTTTCAGAGAAATTTTCTTCAATATTTTCAAGGTCATAAATTGCAATCAGGATATCAGAGTAATTTGATGATTTTTTGTATGTCTGCCAGAATAATACTTTCTTTTTTTCAGGAACATTAATATAAATAAGTTTTCCATCCATTCCGGGAACCTGCAGGATTGCCGAATATGGGAAGCCGATCTTTCTGGAAATGTTTTTGGAAAATGAGGCAAGCGTGTTCTGTATACGGTCAAGTTTTACTGTTGGAATTTTTGCAATGGAAGCCATTTTTCCGGCATCTTCCAGTGACAGAATCTTGAGTTTTGTTTCGCTGAAAAGCATTTTCCAGGAATATTCCTGAACCCGTACAAGAAAAATATCACCGGCTGGAAGTTGCTTTCTCAATTCGGAATACTCATCAAAAGCCTTTTTACCTTTAAGGCGTAAACGTACATATTTTTCTGACAATTGTGCAAGCTGAGTTTCAAGTGTGTTTTTTCTTCCTGTTTCCTTCAGAATAGAAAAAATACGCTCAAAGTCGTTGTGCTGATTAAGAAAGAAACTGCCAGTATATTTCAAATATTCTTCAGAAAAAAAGAACGAAAGGATAATTTGAGAAAAAATCAGGAAAAATGCAGAAAATAAAACGATTTTAATTGTTTTGCTCATTTTCTGAAATCTCTGAACTTTTCTACAAATTCAAATGTAAGTTCAAACGCCTTTAAATCGGCAGTTTTAATAAGATATTCCGGTGAAATATAACGTGCAATTCTGTCTGAAATAATTATTCCAGTCTCGGATTTCTTTCTGGAAAGACTTTCAAGATATTCTGCATTTTTTCTTGGCTCTCCGCTGATTACGTGTTCGCATCTGTCTGAAGTGCCAATCGTGCATGAGGCAAGTGTTCCGCCGTCAATACCAATTCCCATATAGTATTCGAATGAACCTTGCAGTTTTCTATTCATATTCAGATAATTAAGTTCAATGTACATTTTTGTTGCTGCACTTAAAGCTGCATAGCATGATTTTTCAAAAGAATCCTGGAAAAATGAAGAAACGATTGCATCTCCGATGAAATTTTCAATGTAGCCGCCGCTGTTTTCGACACATTCAGCCATCTTTTCAAAATGTGTATTCAAGAGCTTCACAACTTCATCAGGCTTGATTTTTTCAGAAATTTCGGTGAAATTAAACATATCAGAAAATAAAATTACACCCTCTTTCATTACAGAATTGCTTCCAAGAGCTTCCAGGCTTCCAGAAACGAATCTGATTAGATTTTTTCTTCTCTCCAGCCCCTGCGTCATGATGTCGAAAACTTTTGTTACCTTGCCAAGTTCATCGTTTCTGCGAAGAGATACTCTTCCGGCAAGGTCACCATTAATTACTCTGAAAAGTCCGAGTTCAACTTCAATAAGAGGCTCGACAATGTATTCAGCAGACCTTCGCGCAAGTATGAATACCGGAATTGCCAGAACAAGTGTAAAAATTCCAAGAATTATCAGGTTGAAAGCCTTTTTTTTCTGAATGTGGGAAATGTATATGTATGCAGAAAGAACATATCCGGATGAGTGACGGCATGGAAATGAAACATAAATTCCACTTCGATCAGGAATAATTAGTGTTGAAAGGGAGTTCCCTGATTGAATCATGTATTTGTAAAGCTTTTTAGCTGTTTTTGTCTGCCAGAACATATCCTTTTCTTCGGGAAAAAATTTTTCTGGTTTTCTTGAAGATACTTTTGTTGCTGCAAAGGTCCTCAGCCCGTCATTTAATGACCACTCCAACTCCATTAGTGACTTGTGAAAATATGTTTTAAACTGGTGCTCGAGATTGCCATGAAGATTTACCCAGACTGGCCCGTCTGATTTAGTGGAAATAAGATCGTGAAACTGAAAAGATTTTTCCCTGTCTATCTCAATTATTTCTGATCTGCTCTGTCTGCGCATGAAATTCCTGAATAACTCCATTTTTGTAACGCCCTCAAAGTCAGCAAGATTTTCATTGACGTTTTTTACCAGAGATTGCACTTGTACTATTGCTTTCTCCTGAGTAAGATAACTGAACCCTTCATTAAAAAAAGCATTGACAGCTTCTATAAACTGCGCCTTCCTGAAATTATCGGAATCTTTGTTGAAGAAGCATTTGGTTTTCAAATCAGGAAAGTTAAGAAGAAAAAATTCAATCGGTGCAGAGTGATCTTGCATGTATGAAAATGCTTTGTCAGAGGCCGCTTTAAGCGAATTGTTGTCATCTTTGCGTAATAAAGATAGCAGCTTTTTATCAGAAACCAGTTTTCTGCATCTCGCTATCGTATTTGTAATGACGGTTTCACTGCCAGCGTCAAGTTCATCCATCAGTGTTATCGTGTTTTTGAGAATATTTCTCTCTTCGTTGCTGTGAGTTGCCTCAACATAGAGATAGCCTGCTGCAAAAAGAATCAACAGGGGCAAAATTCCAACAACTGAAAAAAGAAGGGAAAAACGCCTTTTCAGACTCAGCAAAAAGGCTTCACCATAGAGAACGGTTCTGAAACTGACAACTGTGAAGAATGTAAAGAAAACGCATGAGATTAAATAAACAAAAGAACTTGATGATTCCGGACGAATTTTTGAAAAGAGAAAGATTTCATAAGGAATTGACGTGTCGATAAGATCGCGCAGTATAAATGTTTCATCAATAATAACTGATTTTCCTGACGGTACAAGTTTGTGTTTGTTTTCGAGTAGTCGATTCTTATTGATAATTCCTTTTACGTATTTTAACTTTTCAATTGAAAGCGTTTCAGGTAAAACGGTCTGCTTTATTGAATATCCGGGATTTGCAGAAACAAGTATTGGTAAAAAACTCGAATTAATAGCTGAAAGTGCCTTCTTTAAAAGTCTGCTGCGGGTGGTTTCATCTGATTTGAATGCAGTAATATACATAATTCTGGCGTTGTTTTTCAGTTCAATAGAATCCCAGAGAAGCTCGATGTTCTGCTTGTTGTACATCAGTGGAATTGCCTTCCCCGGCATTTTTTGAATCATTGAAAAGTTGGCAATCAATCCAAACATTCTTCTTGAAAGATTATCGAGTTTTTTGCTTTCGTCGAGCGTCATAGTATGAAAATTATCAAGTGCTGTGAGAAAGCTTTTCATTACTGTGACTTTTTCTTTTGAAAATGAATTATTTTCTATCAGCCTTGAACCTGATTTATCAAGATAAAGTGCGTATGCAAAAAGTGGAACGGAACTAGAGAAAAGATTTTTATTTATTCTTGCCGGAAAATCATGCGAAACATCCTTCCATGATTGAATTTTCGGGTTTTCAGAAATGTTCTCTCTCAGAGTAAATGCTTTTTGAGTGAGTTTATTCCGGAAAGAATCAACAGAAGTGATGTTTCGGAACAAATCAATAGAATGTTTTGCCTGAATTTCCCAGAAGAACTTCTTTCGCTCCAGCTTCATTTCGAGTCTTCTTTCTTCCATTTTTGAAAGAAGCATTATCGGAAAAGAAATCAGCAGGAAGAGAAGAAAAAACGGAATTAAGTTTAACAACTTTTTTTTCATTATAACCAGGATTTTGCATGCAATCTCAATTCTGGAGAGCAAATTGAGATTGCATGCAAATGAAGAGAAAGTTGGTTTTTCACGAAAATTAATCTCCAAAAATTAACTTATTAATTGGTAGTCTGAGTGAAACAAATTGCATCTTCAACGAAAAAACCCAAATCATCGCCTACAATATTTTCAGTAAATCAGTCAATGTCCGTTAATCTTCATTAACAAAAAATCCAGCATCCCTAATCTGCATCAAAAAAAATCCCAAATCATAAATCTCAAATCATAAATCTCAAATCTTAAGTCTCGAAAATCCCAAATCTTATATCTAAAAATCTAAAATCTTGATCTTGAAAATCCGCACAATCTGCGTAATCTGCGGAAAAAAGATTTCGTCTTGTCTTTTCTTTCTTTTCTTTTCTTTTATTGTGGCTTAAGATCTATTCATCGCTCTAATAAGCCTTACAGGGAAAAGTTTAGTCTCAAGTTTTATTGTTTTTCCAGAAGTTTCAGCTTTTCCCGGTTTGTTTTTCCCGGAAAAAACTCCCTTGAAGTCTATCCAGAGTCTCTTTACCCCGGAAGCCGTCCCTGTAAGCTCTTCTGCTGCTATGTTCCATGATATTGCAGCAGCGTGACCATTTACAATGACTCTTGATTTTCCAGAGGCAGTTCTCTTTATTGAAGAATTGGAATAATCATATACTACAGGCGCAATTCCGCCGGTTGAATCAGAAAAAACATTGAATGCAAGCCTGGTAGGAGATGATTTGATGTGTTCACGCCACTTGTCTACAGGAAGACTTCTGTCGGGTATGGCATTAACTAGATCATTCCTGAGTGTTGAAAGAAAAAGCGCCGATTCCTGAAGCACAACCACCGACTCCTCACCCTTATCAAATGACCTTCGAAATCCGGTCATAAGAAAAATCAGTCCGGAAACAATTAAAATAAGAACACCCGTTGAAACCAGTATCTCAACGATTGTTATACCGCGTTTTTCCGAATAATGACTATTACAAATGTTCACATTTCCCTCAAATAATTTGTTACTGTTAATCACCCGGTACAGACTTTTATGAAAAACCAACTTTCATTTCATTTGCATGAAGTCTCAATTTGCAGTTCAAAATTGATACTAAATGCAAAATTGGAGTCAAACATTCTCATTTGCTGTGATAATTTTTAAACTAATCTGTTTTTTCTTTTTATCTGAAGTTTCCCAGGTGACCTTAACTGAAATTTTTTTTGCTCTGATTACACCGTTCTTTTTAATTTCTTCAATTTTCAGTTCCCGCTCAATTCCCTTGCTGACGCTGATTTTGAAAAGCAGCGGCGTTCCGCCGATTGATGCGCCATCCTGAATTGCAGCATTATTGAAATTACCAGTTGGCAATACCGAAAAAGGTATGGAAGCTGTCTGCTCAAGTAGTTCAAGCGCGGCAGAGTGGGCGAGGAATTCATCAAATCCCATCTGTATTCCACGTGTTCCACTTGAAAAGGAAAAAGCTATCGGCAGCATCGCGAAACCAAGAATTGCTACTGCAACAAGAATTTCAATCAAAGAAATCGCATTTCGTTTCATAATAATGTCTATTCGAACCATAATTCGTCTTTCTCATCAATCCAGGCTTTGTAAAAGGAGTAGTACTTGTCATATTCAGGGTTTTGAGATTCCCTGTATTTCAATGCACCACCGTTGAATCTAGAATCTAACGACAGGAAATTAACTGCCAGAATTCCAGAAATATCAGGCTTTCCTGATGCCATGAAATCAGCCTTTGGAGCAACAATATTTACCTGACAGGGTTTATCGTTGTCGAACAGGACGCTTACCGCTTCTGGCGCAATTATTGTCAGAGCCTGATAATTGTTCTTCATTTCAACGCCTTTAATAAGAATGTCACCCTTTTCAAGAATGATCATACCACCGCCGGAAACGGCCAGTGAAGCACCTTGTGCAGCAGGAGGAACGACAAGAGTGTCTTTTCTGGGGTTTACAATTCTAACTATGCGGTCAAGTTTAAGGGTATTGTCGCTGCTGTCAATGCATGATTTCCAGAAGTCATCAATCGTTTCAAACTGCTGTTGTACTCTTTTGTTCACTGTTTCATTGAACAAAGGAGGATTAACAGGGCCTTCATAAATTGTCTGACCGCCCTTTTCAATTTTTACAGTGTTAGACAAATCTTCCTTCAGAAGTTCGCGGGAAGGTGGAAAAACCTTCGGGCCGGAAGGAGCTACTATATCCTGTATGGAATTGTATGAAGTAATATAAGGCACTTCTACTATTGTACTCATGCATGATTTATACTGTTCGTAGCTTTGAAAGAATTTATTGAAAGGAAGAAGGGGACCTCCAAAATGGCGGTTTTTTACATCTTCCATAAGCTTGGTTGGTGTGTCATATTCGTTTTGGAAAAGAGAGGGCAGCAGAAATGTTGGTGGCGGATTTTTTGTATTTGCAAACATCTGTTGAACATCGCTTTCCTGCGGAACAATGTCTATGTAGGCATACCTTGGAAAAGCCAGGTTAACTTTTCCGAGAACTTTTGCACGTGATTGACGTCCTTTTTCAGCATCGCCGTAAAGATGAAGAATTGATGAGCGCGAGCCGAATCTGGATTTTTCAGAATTCAGAATTCCACCCAGATACATCGCATTTGTCTGAGCAGTTCCACTTTTATCATGGAAACCAGCGATAATATAGGAATAATCAAAAAGGTAGTTGACAGTACGTACGGGCTGTCCAGGTTGGAGGTCGGGGCGATCCCAGTACCAGGGAAAAGGCGTTCCAAAAACCGGCGGAATCTGGCTTTGCTGTTTCTTAAATTTTACCGCCTGAAAAGTATTCGGATTTGCGACATCATAAAAATGAAAAATTTCACCGTATCTTCCAGGTCCTGAAGTGAGGTGAAGTCTGAGCGGCGACCTTCCAAGGTATATCCATGCACGCTTTTTGTAAATGTTTTCATCTTTTTCTTCTGAGAGTATCTGCGCCATGGGTTTTGGCTCAATGCTGGAATCAGGGAGATCATGGTTGTACACAACAAAAGGTCTGGGGTCAGAATTAATTCCATCGTAATCATTGTACAACAGATTGAATCTGTTTGGATCGTCACGGCCTGCATCCTTTGCATGGAGGGAAAATCTGCAGTAAACAGGAGGAAGGCAGCTTGCAACGGTGACTTTACGGCTGACAGAAATCTTCCGCTGCATTCCACGATATTGTCCGGTTGATTCTATTACAAGAAAGCCTGTTTTTGCGCCCGGATCAACCCATTGAGCGCTGTTTGTTTCGGTTTGCGTGAATTTTCTCAGCCAGACATCAACTTTTATTGAAGCAGTTGGGTCGATTTCCGCGGCGAATTTTGTCAGATCGTCATTCCAGGTGTCTTTCAACGTGGAAGTCAGGCATGTGTCAGAGATATTTGACGGTTTTTCGAGCAAACTGCGAATTCCGCCTGATGAATTCTTAATGGCTTCCCTGACTGAGCGCGATGAAAATGATATGCCGCTTTCTGCAAGAAAATGTGCGATTTCAGAATTAACAAGAATACTCAGGCTGACAGTCTGCTGACTGACAAAAAAGTGCATTGTAATGCCGAGAAGCAAGAGAACGGCAGTGATCGCCAGAACCAACATCAGAACAAAGCCGGATTTCTTACAAAGCGTCATTATGTGTCTTCTCAATAATTCGGAAATTTTTGCGTGAATATGTTAACTGATTAAACACAATGATTGTATATTCGTCAATATGAAAATCCGTGTTATTCCGTGTTCATCCGTGGTTAAAAATCAGTTTCTTTGGCTCATCAGTTAAACGCATATACCCCGGTAAATTTTTTTCTCTGCGCGTCTTCGACGAGGAAGGGGAATTTCTCGTCGTCATTCAGAGAAATCAGGGAAGAATTTGACATACCAGCCGTTGCTGAGCGGTATGCCTTCGTTCGAATCAGACTGGACCATGAGGGCTTCAAGATGCCTGCTGATACCTTCGCCTTCAATCAGTACAAGAATTCTCTTTGATGAAACGGTTGAGGATATTTCTTTAATAATTATCGATAAGCCAGGGGACACTTCGCGTGTTGGAAAATCTATCTTCAGACTTTGATTGTCGGCTGCATTTGAAATAGCCTTATTCAGTGCCATAAGAGCAGCGGATTCGAGATAGTAATCTGCTTTAACGCGGCTTATTGCCGGGATAAACCTGCTTTTAATCTTGTTTGAACCGAGGAAAAAAGTTGAAACGAGGATAAAAACACTCAGAAGAGCCGAAACAATAAGATACAGCGCGATACCATTTCTTCCTGACAAATTATTCACCTTTTTACACCTCTAACGGCAAAAGAAGTAAAGAAAGGAAATCCCATGCGGTCAGATGGTACAAGAAGTACCGATATGAGGTTAGGGAGATCAGGATGTGACCAGAATTTCGCCTGATTAAGTCCGTCGATGAGAAGACTTCTGGCAGCCGAATCATTCGTCTCACTGTAATAAAGGGAGCCATTCTCAATCAGAAAGGAAACTGTTTTTCCATCACTTCTTTTTAATTCAAGAACCTTTTCTGTAAGCGAAAATGAATCGGCAAATCTGATATCGCGATCCATCTTTTCAAGAATTTTCTGATAAACCAGAATGAGCTGGGAAGGCTTGTCTTCAGTATTCGTTGACGGGTTGAGAATGTTAAATAATACATAAACAGTAATGCAGAACATCACAACAATAGAAAAAATCATTATCCCTTCAAATGACAGGAATGCAGATTTTTTTTTCAACATTGGAACCGTGAATTTCTTTGTGCTTTCAGTTTTCTGGTTCATCAATGCTGCTTTCTCCTGTCACGGGTTCTTCAAATTGTTGTGAAGAGGAATTTCCGGTGGTATTCTTCAGAACAAGCAGCCTTTCAAGGTAAATTCTCTTCTTGATCTGATTTTCTTCGAAAATTACATAGACAATTATTTTATAAAGTGAATCTTCAAGGAAATATGTGTCAACCTGACATTTGAATGGACTGAGTGCCGAAAAAAGTTCAGGGGAATCTTCAGAGCTGAGAGTTTTATATTTGCCATCAGTAAACGAGAAATAATCACTTTCTGGCTCATTCTGCTCTGGCTGCATTATTACAGGCTTTTCAGAAGACATTGGCGGAAGTTTTTCAGGATTCTTCTGAGAAAGCGCAACGATTCTTTCCATGACATGGTGTGCGACGAGGGTTGCCATGAACTCCATTTCGCTTTTCTGTTCAGCCATTCTGGTCAGTTTCATCAGATGAAAAAGCGGACCAATAGAAAGGCTCAGAATACAGGCAACTCCGAGAAGTTCGAGAATGCCAACACCCGACTTGCGCTTCACTAAACTACCATTTGATTCGGATTTTGTGATCATACACGATGATTATACCACGCAATGAAAAAAAAGCAATCAACAATGTTTAGTTTTTTCGAAAAACCAAACTTTTAACGACGGAAAAGATGGGGAAAATGACAAGATTTAAACCACGGAATACACGGAACGCACGGAAAAAGAAGGAAAAAGGCAGAAAAAAGGAGACTGTGGCAATGTTGCTGAAGAAAAGATATATCTCACGCAGAGACGCAGAGGCATAGAGAAAAACAGAGAGAAAATCGTGTTTTTTTTCCTGCTCAGTACTGCAAATCTTAATTAAAGGGGCATTTATATTATGTCATTTCGAGCGAAGGGAAAAATCTAGCGGTTATGGATATCTCTCACATTCGTTCGAGGTGAGAGCCCACCCAAAAGTTAACAAGCAAATTTGACCCCTTATTTAAGATTTTGCGTATTCAGTAACATTGATACAGTCTCGAAAAAGGAGAAAAATGGTGATCTGAATATTGTTTTTTGGTTTCTTCAGCAATTCTGGTCAGACAGTAGACCCGGCTTGAGTAGGTGCGATTATAGCTTTGCAAAATATAAAAACACTCAACTGAACCCTGAACCCTGAACCCTGAACCCTGAATCTTAAATCTTAAAAGTCCGTGAATTCCGTGTATTCCGTGGTTAAATCTTTTCTTTTCAGTATGCGTCTATTCAGTGGTTAAGTCTTTTCTTTTTCTTTTCAGTATACTATTGAGCCGCCGAAGATCAGGTTGTTCAGTTGTTTATGTGTAATTGCGCCCGGCATTCTTTCGTAGTCGCCGTCAGAGATGTATGAAATATCCAGAAATACCGTTTTCTGGTAGTTAGCTCTGAAGCCCAGGCTGAACTTATCACCGTTGAAGTCATAGACAAAATTAAGATAATTACTCAGTGAAAATGTTCCGCCAACCATGAACCATACCGGATCAGCGTATCCCTGCGCCTTTGAATAGTCGTAGTTGTATCCGCCGAATCTGCTTTTTGCCATTAAATCCCAGCCTCGATAAAAAAACTTGAATGGATTCGGCCCAAAATTTCCGCCTGCGCCAACCCACAATGCCGGGACTCCGGCAGAAACCCATACTGAGCTGTAAGCATCACCGGTATTCGTTGAGAAGCATCCGCCCAGCGTTACATTCCCGGGGACCTGATACTTGGTGTGAATAAACAGTGGGTTTGCTATATCATACTGATCCTGGTTAGAAAATGTTTTCTCCAGGCCAAGTTCAAAACCTTCAGTAACACCGAAGACGATTTTTGAAGAAGTGTCAAAATATCTTTCATATTCATATTTTTTGTCATTGACATTGTAAACGTCAAACGGAAGAACGTGAACAGCAACAGCCGTCTTGCCGGGTTCAATTACGCCGGGAGATGGAATCAGTATTGCGCCTGTGCCGCCACTGAGCGAAACACCTTCCTTTGGATTTTTTCGATCAGTCAGAAGCGACTTCAGACCTTCGGGAATCCTTGTTTCGCCCGGAAGAAAGAGGCCGTCTCTCTTGTCCTTATTATACTTTTCCGGAATGGGTTGTCTGTTGTCTCTGAATGATGCGTCAGCTTCTTCGTCTTTGACATTATTGCCATCATTAAATTCATTCACTGAAGGTTTTTTTTCATATTTGAGAATAGTCTTGCTGGCGGATGATTTCTTCGTATTGTCTTTCTTTTTTTCCTCGATTTGAGAATTTGTTTTGTTTGAAAGGAAAGACTGATATTTGCTCAGATCAAGAGCGTGAACTGGCTGCCAGCTGGAAGTCAGCAAAATAATCAGAACAGAAAATATCAATGATTTATGATTCATGGTTGCCTTATCGGAAAGTTATTAAAATTTATGAATAAAGAATTACTTTTTTCCGTTTTCATTTTCTTGACAACTGTCAGATCGACTTCTATAATGGGTAGATCATTTTGAGGGTCAGGAAAATGTCAGAATTCAAATTAAGTCAATTTCTATATCAGGAAGAGCGTCTTTCACTCAGCAAAGCTGCATTAATGCTTGCCATGGTCGATAACCAACTCGACGGCGAAATGGCGGATGGTTTGCTGAAAATGGGTATAAGGTCGGTTGTTACGCGTGCTGGCGGAAGTGGTGATAACCTGAAAGCAAAGATTCTGCGAAATACTTTCGGGGCTGCTGAAAAAAGCGGTTTTCTACCTGTTACGCCAAGAAACAGATATGCGATTACAAAGCTTGTTGAAGAGATTATCCGCTCTTTTGACAGTCCCATTCTTGAAGTAGCAGGTGGCGGGCTGAAAATAGCGCTTGTATTTAAAGATTCCCACCTTGCGATGGCTGTTTATGGCACTCTTGGAATCCCGGGAATGGATGTCGATTTCGAGGTGTCGGTTGCCAGAACGCTTCAATATTACCTGGAGGAATAAAATTTGACCGGAATAGTTGTAATATCTCATGGAAATTTATCACTCGAACTGCTTGAGACCGTTACCCTTATAATGGGTGAACAGAAGAATGCTTCGGCGGTAACCTTTTCACCGAAAGAGTCGATTGAGACACTCAGAGAAAAGGCACTGAATGAAATAAACAAATATATCGGTTCCGGCGGATGTCTGGTTCTTACCGATGTGCTTGGTGGAAGTGCGACAAATATTTGTGTTGATTTTATTCGGATGGAAAACGTCAGAGTTGTTTCAGGTGTGAATCTTCCAATGTTAATGGATGCATTTCAGAATCGTGAAAAACTCGCTGTAAAGGAACTTTCACAAAAAGTTCGCGAGGGCGGGGCAAAGGGAATAATTGATTTGAACGATTTTTTCCTGGAACGCGCAAAGAAAAGAAAGTAATATAAATGGAAACTAATCACATAAAAATAATGAGAATTGACGACAGGCTGATTCACGGTCAGGTGATTGTGTCCTGGTTGCCTGTTCTTTCGGTCAGTACGCTTGCTGTTGCAAACGAAAAAATTGCCAGCGATTTAATGCGGCAGGAAATGATGACTATCTCTGTTCCTTCAGATATTGAGCTGGTATTTTTTCCGCCTAACGCCGTCAAGAAGCTTCCAGAAGATACTCTTTTACTTGTTTCATCGCCGCGCGATGCCTGGCAGTGCATTCAGTCAGGTATTAAACCTGTGAAGCTTAATGTCGGTGGAATGCACGCCCGTCCTGGTAAAACCGAGCTTCTTGAAGCACTCCATCTCGACAACGAAGACAGAGAATACTTTGCCCGTCTCATTGACGGAGGGAATATTCCCTTCTTTCAGCCGACACCTAAGAACAATACAGTATTTTTGAGCGATATTCTTTAAGGAGAAAAACATGGCATCGATTACATTAACTAATGTAGTCAAGACTTACGAAGGCGCCTCACAACCCACTGTCAGAGGAATTAATCTCGAAATCATGGACAAGGAATTTGTAGTCCTTGTTGGTCCGTCAGGCTGCGGAAAATCTACCACACTTCGAATGATTGCAGGTCTTGAAGACATTACTGCCGGTGAAGCAAAAATCGGAGAGACTGTTGTAAATAACCTTCCGCCGAAAGATCGGGATATAGCAATGGTTTTTCAGAATTACGCTTTATATCCGCACATGAATGTTCGTGAAAATCTCTCTTTTGGCCTTAAATTGAGAAATTTTCCCGTCAGTGAAATTAACAAACGGGTCGAAGAAGCCGCGGGAATTCTTGGTCTTGAAACATTTCTTGATCGTCTTCCGAAACAGTTATCTGGTGGCCAGAGACAGCGCGTAGCACTGGGACGCGCCATAGTCCGCGAGCCGAAGGTCTTCCTCATGGATGAACCGCTTTCGAATCTTGATGCCAAGCTTCGTGTTCAAATGAGAGCCGAAATTAAAAAGCTTCACCAGAGATTGAGAACAACATTTGTTTATGTAACACACGATCAGGTTGAAGCTATGACAATGGCAGACAGAATCGTTCTTCTTCATAACGGAATCATCCAGCAATACGATATTCCGGGAATTATCTACGACAAGCCCGCGAACATTTTCGTCGCCGGATTCATAGGCTCACCGCCAATGAACATGCTCAAGGTAGAAAGAACGTCAGACGGAATGAACATCTTTTCAAAAGAAGAAGGTAAAGCTCCGTATTCGTGGAAGATTAACCTTGACAAACTTTTCCAGCCAACAGGCGATGATAAAAAACTTGTTCTCGGAATCAGACCCGAACATATCACAATCGATACAAAAGGCGCTGCTGAGGATGTTCTTGAAATCCCAGCCAGAGTCGATTTGACCGAGCCAATGGGAGCAGAAACTTATCTGTACCTCGTCGCACTTGGAAATACTCTCGTTGCGAGAGTTGATCCAAATGTTAAAGCAGAAGTAGGCCAGGAAGTAAAGCTCAGAATTCCATATAATAAATTTCACCTGTTTAAAGAAGGCGATACCACAAGAGTTAAAAGAGTTAACGAATAGACGAATAGACGAATAGACGAGTAATGGTCGATTATCTCGAGCGAGTGCTTTGGATTTCGTGTCGGCATTCATCCGGTGGTTCACCCTCTCCCAGACGTCGTCGCGGGAGAGGTCAGGGTGAGGTCTGTTCTTTCCAGTAGTTGGAATATTCCGAAAGGCTTTCTTCTGGTAGAGAGTGAGCCGGTCGAACTTTCGCAGGCGGAGAGCACAAGGTGCTCGACCGCGGGGGAATGAGCCGGTCGAACTTTCGCTGGCGGAGAGCACAAGGTGCCCGACCGCGGGGGAATTAGCCGGTCGAACTTTCGCTTGCGGAGAGCACAAGGTGCCCGACCGCGGGGAGTGAGCCGGTCGAACTTTTCGCTTGCGGAGAGCACAAGGTGCCCGACCGCGGGGAGTGAGCCGGTCGAACTTTTGCTTGCGGAGAGCACAAGGTGCTCGACCGCGGGGAGTGAGCCGGTCGAACTTGTTCGACCGGCGAGAGGGGGCGCGTGCCCCCTCTCTAAAAAGGACATTCTTATATTGAAGATTTTGAGTAAGACTTCGGGGAAGCTTGTAGAGCTGTCAGTTCTTCTTGTACTGATACTTCTCTTCAAAGGATGCGGAGAAGCTGAAAAGGGCACTTCATCAACGAGAACAGGAAAAGTTCTGTTGTGGCACACTTTCAGCAATGAAGAAGCAGCAACTCTTGATGTTGTACTGAAAAAATTCTCCGAGAAATTTCCGAAAATAAAAGTATCAGTTGAGTCGGTGCCATTTTTCCAGGCAAGAAATAAGTTTGAACAGGCAGTCAAAAATAATATTGCCCCGGATATCTTCAGATCAGACCGCTTCTGGACAATGAAATTCGCTAAGAATGGCATAATTGAACCGCTTGATCAGATATTCAAAAACCAGATTCCAGAACTCCTTGGCACTGCAAAAACTCTTGTAACATACAATCAACAGGTCTGGGGCATCCCTCATTCCATGGATTGCCTTGCTCTCTTGTACAACAAGAGACACTTCGCCGAAAAAAGCCTTTCTCCACCAGGTGATTTCGACACTTTCAGAGAGACCGCCAAAGTCCTGACCAGAGCAGATTCCGGACGCTACGGTTTTTTTATGAATCCGAGCGGGTGGTGGTTTGAAACAATGATATTTGCATTTGGCGGAAAGTATTTTGATCAGAATGGCCATCTAGCCATCAGATCAGAACAAACCCTCAAGGCGTTGCATTTTCTTATAGATCTGAAGGAAACATCGAAGGTAATGCCACCGGTGAATCTGCGCAATAATGCTTATAATCTTATGACACAGAGTTTTAAAAGCGGTCAGGTAAGCATGATATTCGATGGTCCATGGGCGATAAAAGATCTTCTGAACTCAGTTGCATTCAGAGATCCGACAAACCTTGGTGTAGCAAAAATCCCATCAGGACCTCAGGGTTGTTTTTCGCCCGTTGGTTGTCAGTCTTTTGTCATTTCAAAAGGCTCAAGAAATATCAAAGACGCAGCAGAACTGATTAATTTCCTGTGTGAACCTGAAAATATGAAACTCTTCACACAGAATAATTATATGATTCCGACTAAAAAAACTCAGCTTAATGATTCGGAAATTAAGAAAAATCCGTTTCTTTCTCAATTTATTACACAGATTCACTCAACGAGCATTCCAGACAATTCGCCTGATCGTAACAAATTTTACACTGTTTTTGAAGATTATCTTCATAAGTGTCTGAATGGCGAAATCACACCACAGGATGCAATGAAAGACATTGAAAATGCCTATAAAAATAAACCTGAGTAAAGCAGATTCTGCTGCATGATGGACCTGTTGCCTTATGCTGCGCTTATTGCAGTAATCGGAGGTTTTGTAGACCTTGATTCAACTGCCGCATGGCAATTTATGGTGTCTCAGCCGCTTGTTGCTGCGCCACTTACCGGCCTCGCTCTCGGATTCTTCGCAAACGAAGTAGATTATGGTCTCAGACTTGGTCTTATGGTCGGCACAATTCTTCAGCTTGTCTGGATTGAACAGTTGCCGCTCGGAATGAATATTCCGCCCGATGCAGCACTCGCGTCGGTTTTATCTGTTGCGCTCGGCTACCTTGGCGGAAAATCATTCGATACTTTCCTTGAACGCGAAGTTTGCAGTACTGCTGCTCTTCTTATTGCTGTTGCGCTGGGTCTCGTCGGAAGATCAATGGACATCTGGCTCAGGAAAATTAATACTTATGCTGACAGATTGATACTTTCGAGCCTTGAATCAGGGAATCCGCGGTGGCTTGAATTCGGACATTTTACCTGTGCGATGTTGACCTTTTTTAAAGCTTTCCTTTTCTGTTTCATTACGGTAATGCTGGGTGTCGAGCCTTTGAGATATTTTACTCAGTCACTGAATTTCAATCAATGCACCGGATTCATTGTTATTCAGGGGTTGCTTCCGGTAATAGGTTTTGCGGTTCTTGCAACAAAACTTATCAATACACGTCGGGAAGCGTTTTCGGCAATTGGTGGGATTCTGTTGTTTACTTTTCTGCCGGCATATCTATGGCTGGCTCTGGTAGCCGGATTTGTGATGTTCTGGCGCCATCTGCATATAAAATCCAGTGCGTAGAATAATAGCCAGTGCTTAGTCGATTAATGCTTTTAAGGATTGCCTTCCGGAGTTTTTTTCTACAGGCGTCATGGAACTTCAGGGGAATGATGAGTATGGGATTGGTTTATTCACTGAAACCTGGTCTGGATATTATTTATCCGGAGCCTGAGAAGAGAATTCCTGCTTACCGAAGGCACATGGAATATTTCAATACGAATCCGTATTTCTCATCAATTCTGGTCGGAGTAATACTGATGCTTGAGGAAAAGCTTGCCAGAGGCGAAATTACTGACGATGTCATCGTTGATGCAAAGGAGGGATTGATGACTGCATTCGCTGCTGTCGGTGACGGCTTTTTCTGGGATTCCTGGCGGCCTTTTGTTGCTACGCTGGCTGTTCTTCTGGCTTTCAACAACTTCCTTTTTACTCCGATTATCTTCCTTGTGATTTATAACATTCCACACATTTACTTGAGGTTTTTCGGGGTTTTCTGGGGTTACAATATGGGTCCGGATGTAATCAGAATTTTGCCGAAGTTCAAATTGCAGGTCGTTCGTCCGGCATTGCGTTTTGCTACTCTTGCAATTCTCTGTTTTTTGATTCCAAACTTTATCAACCTTCATACTCCCTTTCTGATAACCATTTCACCAGAGTATTTTTTTGTTGGTGAAAAAATTGTACAGGGCATCGGTGCCGGATTGCTTGTTGCCCTCGCTGCGCTCACCTACCGATCCGGAACGGATGTTCTTATGATTTCTTTCCTCCTGATGGTTGTTGCACTGCTGTGCCACCATTGGGGTATTTTAATTTGAGGTTTTCAATGAAACGCAAAGACGTAGAAATTAAAAACAAATTTGGCCTCCATGCACGACCAGCATCTTTGCTGGTCAAGCTTGCGGGAAACTTCGAATGTGATGTTCAGATAGTTAAAGATGACATGGAAGTTAACGCAAAAAGTATTCTGGGAGTAATGATGCTTGCAGCAGGACCCGGAAACGTTATTACAGTTGTAACAGACGGAAGCGATGAAGAAGAGGCTATTCAAGCCGTAACTTCACTGATTGAAGGCCGTTTCGGAGAGGAAGAAGCTTCTTCATGAGTCAGGCAGAACCGATATATATCAATGGAAAAACAGCAGCCCCGGGAATATGTATCGGGAACGTTTATCTGTTTAAAAAAAATCTCGAAGTCGAAAAATATCCGATTCACATCGAAGACGTTGAAAAAGAGAAAAAACGATTCGGTGAGGCGATTGAACTCGCCAGAAAAGACATTCTCAGAACACAAAATGAGGCCAGAGTAAGGCACGGGGACAAATACGCAGCTATTTTTGATTCGCATCTTCTTATGCTGGAAGATTCCAATTTTACAAAAAAGGTTCTTATACGCCTTGAAAAAGAGCTTGTAAACGTTGAAAGCATTCTGAAGGAAACAATCGAAGAGCTGGCACTGCGCTTCATGGCAATTCGCGATGTATATCTAAGAGAACGCGCTGTAGATCTGAAGGACGTCGGAAACAGCATTCTCAGATACCTCCTCGGCCTTGAAGGTCCGGCGAAAAAAGCCGGAGATCAACCATTTGTACTTGTCGCCGAAGAGGTTACCCCAAGCGAGCTTCTTGAATTTTCAAAGGGAAAACTTTTGGGAATATGCCTGGATTCAGGTGGCGCTACTTCACATGTGGCTATTCTGGCTGGCGCTCTTCTTATTCCTGCACTTTTCGGGCTCGGAAATCTCTCCCAGGTCGCTCAGACTGGTCAGAAAATCATTATTGACACACGAAAAAACCTGGTTATTTTGAATCCATCAGAAAGTAATCTTGTAGAATACACTGAAGTCATTGCTTCTAGACCGCTTGAAGAATCTTATAATTCTGAAATCGCAAAAACTGCTGATGGATACGAAGTTATTCTCGCAGCAAACATTTCCCGACTTGAAGAACTACATCAGTTGAAAAAAATTGGAATCACAAGAATCGGGCTCTTCAGAAGCGAATTCCCATTCATGGAAAGTATGGATCTTCCGTCAGAATCATTTCAGGAGAGCATTTACAGAAGTGTTGTCGATGCAGCACCTGATGGCGCTGTTCTGCGCGTCATTGATATCGGCTCAGACAAGCCGGTGAAATATCTTCCATTTCCGCGTGAGAGCAACCCGGCAATGGGTTTCCGTTCAATACGGTTTCTCCTTTCACGGCCAGATGTTCTTATGCCTCAACTTCGCGCAATGTTGAGAGCTTCCAATGACAAAACTAAAATAATATTTCCGATGATTTCCACAGAAAAAGAGCTTTCTGATATTGATAAAATCTGGAAAGAAGCACTCTCACAGGTCTCAATTTCCCACAAACCCCAATGGGGAATTATGGTGGAAGTACCGTCAGCAATGTTTATGTTCGATGCAATTGCAAAATATACCAAATATATCAGTTTTGGTACAAACGATCTTTTGCAGTTTGTTTACGGAATAGATCGTACAAATGAACGATTGTCCGATCTTGCAAATCCTCTTTGTGTGCCATTTATCAGGCTTCTTTTCTATGGAATCTCTGCTGCGCGCAGCGAAGGTTTGAGAGTAGGACTCTGTGGAGAAATGGCATCTGATCCGGTTGCATTCTGTGTTCTTCTTGCGATGGGCATTGATGAAGTAAGCATGCGCCCAGCCGTTCTACCCAATATTAGAAAACTTGTCAGCAAAATTAATATGAAAGCCCTTAACCAGGAAGTTCATTCAATTCTTGCAGACATTGACGGCCCGGATTTTCGAAAGAGACTTCCTGAAGCGTTTCCGGAACTTTTTTCCGGCACCTGATATGAAAATAATTCTCGCTGAATATTCCGGATTCTGTTTTGGTGTAAAACGGGCTGTTGATATGGTCCGGGCAATGATTGTATCAGGAAAGAAACCGATCTATATTCTCGGAAATCTCATCCATAACCCGACTGTTGTTGATGAACTCGAAAAGGCTGGTGTTAAGAAAATATCCCGAATCAATGACGCAAGCGATGGCTGGCTTGTAATTAGATCACATGGCGCAACAAAAGAAACTTATCAGGCTGCTTCAGCGCGCGGACTTTCAATCGTAGATACAACCTGTCCGAATGTAAAATATGCTCAGAATATTGCAGAAAAACTTTCAGCAGAAAAATTCAGGGTAATGATCGTCGGAGACCGTGGACACGCAGAAGTAGAAGGCATTTTCAGTTACACAAACCGCGAAGGCGCTGTTGTACAAAATGCATCTGAAGCACAGGCAGAGCTCGAAAAGATGAAACGCGACACAAAAATTGCGGTTCTCTGCCAGACCACGATTCATATCGATAAACTCAGAAATGTAGTTGATTTCCTGGTAGAAAAATTCAGACACGTGGATGTGTACAATACAATATGTGATGTTTCTACCAATCGCCAGGCAGCCACATTAAAGCTGGCACGGGAAGTAGATGTAATGCTTGTCGTAGGCGGTCGGGAATCGGCAAATACAACGCGTCTGGCCGAATTAAGCGCTTCCGTTGGTGTACAGACACATCATATCGAATCTTCCGAACAGATCGAAGGTTCGTGGTTTAAGAAAGACTCAGTTGTCGGAATCTCTGCCGGCGCTTCAACTCCATTGGAAGTCATTGAACAGGTTAGGGAAAAGCTTTACAAATGCGGAAATGTGGTTTAACATTGTTTTATGGATATTTCGTATAAATTATTGATGTATTTTCTGATTGCGAATGTCGCATTCATGATTTTTTCCCTTTCCTCAAGGGGAATGCGTCTGTACAAAAGCTATCTCGGGCAACTGACAGGGATTCTGGTTTTTATGATTTTATCCCTGAAATTCGACCAGGATGGCTTGAAGTCGATATTTTTTTCCGTTCTGCTTATTTTTCTTGTTGTTATTCTGCCGTATATTTTCCAGAAACGCATTGAAATGCTTCTTCTTGAGCAGCGCTTCGATGAAATCGAATGGTACGCAAAAGCCAAATCGCTTTTTGCATGGACCGAAATAAATCAGCACATCCTCGATCTGGCAACCGCTCTTCAGCCATTCTTTGATGAACCAGAAACTTCAGAACGTAATGTCAAAAGCCTTCTGGGCCGAGGCGACCCTTTTGATGGCCTTACAAGAGTTTTTCTTGCGCAGTTATATATTTTCCAGCGGAAATTTTCGAACATCCTTGCAGAGCTGCTTCCACCTGAAAAATCTATAATTGACTGTACAACAGAAGAACTGATTTTTGTTGCGCGCAGTCTGCTTGAAACCGGACGCTTCGCCGATGCTGTTCATGCTCAATCTATACTCGAAGAAAGAAAAAACTCTGAAACGAGCCGTTATTTTCTCGATAGTATCGTTGTTTCGAGATTAGTTCTGTTTTCATTTCTTGGCTGGAAAGAAGATTACGACGACCTGGTTGAAAAAGAACCTGCTCTTCCGCCGTTGCCGCCGCTTATAAAAGATTTCTGGAAAGGAATGACTGTTTTCAATTCAGGAAAACTTGATGAAGGCGTTACCATAATGAAGTCAGTTCTTGATTCGCAGGATATGGAATTTTATCCTGACAACTGGCAGGACGGAATTCGTCAGAGGTATGACGAGTTGCTTAAAAAGCGCGAAAACTTTATGGAAAACATTCTTCCTTCGCTTGATGAAGTAAGGTTGAAATACAGAGAATCACTGCTCGAAAAAATCAAGGCGCATAAAGGAAATTTTGAAGTTCCCACCGGACCCGTATTTGCGAGCTATGCCGTTATTTTTCTTGTTGTGGCAGGTTTTATCGCTCAGACACATTTCGGAAACTCTTTTGATATTGGCGACCTTGTGCTGTCAGGTGCTAATAACGCGATTCTTGTTAAAAATGGAGAATATTTCAGACTATTTTCATGCCTCTTCCTTCACATGGGATGGGTTCACTTCCTGATGAATCTGCTTGCGCTTTTTTATATCGCACCATCACTCGAAAAATATTCCGGCTCTGGAATCTTTTTCGGGATTTTTCTTTTTTCCGGCTTATGCGGAAGTCTGGCGACAATTTACACACACCCCGGAATCTCTGTGGGAGTATCTGGCGCAGTTCTCGGGCTGTTGACAGCGTCTTTTGCCATAGAAATATTTCAAACAGAAAAAAATGTACAATCTGCCGGAAAAAGCAAATTCTCGGCGTTGCTGTTTATCATTTTCCTGAATATTTTTATCGGATTCTTCGAAAAGGGCGTTGACAACGGCGCTCACATCGGCGGAATGCTTGGAGGATTCGTTGCGGGACTTGCAGCAAGACTTGCCGTTGGTAATACAATTTTGAAACTGATTGCTACTTTTGTTTCCTGGCTTGCCACGGCTGCTTTTGTTGCTTATCTGGCGATGAATTTTCCTGACAGACAGAATGAATTGCCTTATCTCTTTTCAAAAAATTTCAAAGAGACGACAATTGCTTCTGAAGGCTACAAAATAGGCGTTCCTCAGAATTGGATATTAGCTGATGTAAAAGCTGAAGAAGGTCTGAAATTTTCACTCACCGGGCCGATCGGTGAAAAAATTGACTTTATTCTCGGCGACTGGTATGAATCTCAAGATGAGCTGATAAAGGAATATTCCGAAAACAGAACAAACAGCATTCTCAAAAATTCCGAACTTTCACTTCGCGGAGTATCTGATCCGGCTTCGCTGACTCTCTCAATCTGGGAAACCTGGACAATGAAATGGCGTCTCGAAGCTTTCGGCAGACCATTCGTTCAGAAAGACTACGTCTGCTTTGCGTCTGAAACACTTCTTATCGTCCAGGCACTTCTTCCAACCGACCACGATTCCTCTTACGACAAATTCATCAGACAAATCATAACTTCAGTTAAGAAATAATTGTAGAGACGATATCTAATAAATTTAGAGGGGCAGCGATGGATATTGCAAAAAAGATTGAAAATCGAGAATATACATATTCGGATATTTCTTCTTTTCCGGCAGAGGAAAGGTGGGAAGTCATCTTAGGAGAATTGTACAACATGACTCCGGCGCCTTGCACTCGCCATCAGGAAATATCTGGTTCTCTCTTCAATAAAATATACAACTTCCTTGAGGGAAAGCCTTGCATGGTCTTTCACGCTCCTTTTGATGTACGTCTTCCAGAAAAAAATCAAAGCGACGATGAAACCACTACAGTTGTTCAGCCGGATATTCTTGTTGTATGCGACGAAGACAAAATTGATGAAAAAGGATGTCGCGGAGCACCGGACTGGATTGTTGAGATTCTTTCACCTTCGACGAGAAGGAAGGATCTTATAATTAAAACCGCTCTTTATGAGAAACACAAGGTCAAAGAATACTGGGTTATTTATCCTGATGAGAATATGCTGCAAGTTTTTGAATTTCCCAAAAATGAGAACTCTGACAAATGCGATGAATACATTCAGAAGCGCATTTACATCGGAAATGCAAAAGCTACTGTAAATGTACTTCCTGGCCTGGAAATAGATCTCCGGAAAGTTTTCGGCTCCTCACGGAAATAACCTCTCTTTAGCCTTTCACAGCGCCTCCTTTTCACCGCGTCTCTACGTGATTTTGTTCTTCAGATACGGCTATTACGCTACTTTGAATAATGCGTCGGCGAGTTGGCGGGTTTTTCCGTCGGTGGTTACGTAGTTGCCGGTCAGAATGATAGAGTTTCCGTTTGCTGATTGGCTTGATGCCTGGAAATTCAGATTCAGTTTTTCGATGCCAGTTCCAGATAAGCTTGTGAGCTCATTTTGTCCAATTTTTCTGTCGCCGTTCAGATCACGATATACTTTGAGCGCGTTGAAAATTTTGTCCTTATTATCAATTACATTGTCGCCATTGTCGTCGTATTTTTTCAGCTCTTCAAAACCGTTTGCCTCACCGTTTTGGTCTCCGAACAGTTCTTTTCCGTTGTCAATTGTTCCGTTTTCATTTTCATCATAAACAAGAAGAGCGGTATCGCCTTGCACCCAGGCAGTTTTGTCGAGGCTGCCGTCACCGTCGATGTCAAATATTGCACCATCATCAGCCGAAGTAAGGTTTATTCCGCTACCGTTAAGGTCAAGAACAAGTGGGTCAACCGCTGTGGTCTGGCTATTTTGAGAAATTTGAGTTGTCTGGGAAGTCTGGACATTCTGAGAAATTTGCAGACTTTCATTATTCTGGTTAAGCTCTGCACTTTCACCATTGACGGTTACTTCAGTTGCAACAAGCCGTCCTTCAATTTTCGAAAATTCAATTTTTACTTTGGATTCAGATTGCGAAGCATTGGTATTTCCATTTGTGCTGGGCATGCCATTTGAGCCTCGTGTGCCGGAAAGAAAGTTCTGAAAATGTTCTTTCAGACGGTTGTATTCTTCATCGTCAGATGCAATCATTCTAAGGATCATGTCAAGTTCATATTCAAGCTTCGGGTCGTTGATTCCATAAGATGGTGCGGCGGCTTCGCCATCGCCCGCGTTATTGAGTGTAATAGTCATGCTGCCATCAGAACTGCTTGTTTTTCGAAGCTGTTCAATCGTGCTTTTAATCTGTGCTGCCGGAGAAAATTCGACCAGGTCGTCTTCGATATCGTTTCCTTTGGAATTTGCAGCACCTGATGAGCCTGAATTCAGATTGGAATCTGATCTGATCTGAGTCATTGAAAAATTTAAACGCGAAGAACTATTGTAAGTGAAAATGGAATTATCCATATTTGCTCCTCCTTGAGCATAAATTATGAATTTTCTTTATCTTTCTTCCTTGAAAAAAAACACTTCCCCTAAATATTATCGGCATTGTGGCAAAAAACTTTAGCACTTTTTTCAACTTTTTTTGTGATATTTCAATAATTATGGGAAACTTCCTGCTCATTTTTGTCATTTCGACCGAAGGGAGAAATCATAAAACCTGCGGCGATCTTTCCCTTCGGTCGAGATGACATGTGGAATAAGTGGTTCCATTTAAGAAGTTATCCCTGATTATTGAGAAGATACTGCTTTTTACGATAACTTTCGTTTGTTTTCACTGATGAAAATATTTGTAGGGGCGCAATTTATTGCGACCGTAACAATACAGTGGTTTATTGATCAATTCTTCAATGAGCTTTGATTGAGTAGATGCGGCTTCATTTATTTCGAAGATACATTTTAAAATTGTTACAGAGAAATGAGTGTGCTATACTAAAATTGCTTTCAAATATGAATTATTCCGTAAAGGTACAACTAGAATAACCATTTGGTAATGAGCTCTGAATTACGATCTCATAAATGAAAGAAAGTGTGATTGAGATGACAACATTGACTCAAATATTGCTTTTTTTAGGAACTTTTGCCGTCCTCAAAAAATTTGGAGTTTTGAATTATTTTTTTTCTGACTCGAAGAAAGTTGACGATCTTTCTGATGAAATCGAGAAAAAGTTCGAACGCCTTGATAAACGTTTTGACAAATTATTTTATCGCATTCTTCGATTCGAAGACCGCATCAAAGATCTTGAAATAAAAACATTCAAGACAACTTCCGAAGCTTCATCTGAACGCCCAATTCTCAATACTGAGGAAACTCTCAAAGATGTTAAAGAAGAAGAAATTTCGTTTGGTCGGCAGACAGAAGATGATGCAACCGCCTTAGATTCAGCCAGTTCTTCAAAGACCGTCACAGAGGTGCTTCATGATTTGAATGAAGTTCCTTCCAGCCTTAGCGAATCACTTTCAGGACAGGCAACTCACCCAATGTCTGAAGTTACTTCAGAACCTCTTTCGGAATCTCTTTCGGAACCTCTTTCAAAACCATTTCCAGAGAAGATTTCCGAGCCAATTACGGAACGTATTTTTGAGCCTTCTTCAGAATTGCCATCGAATTCCTTATCTTCTGATGCCTCTGATTTAGGTTCTCGTCCCGAAATTCATTCCGATGCCGATTCGTTTGCGACTAAAAAGTTTGAGACTGAATCAACTTCTCCTGAAGAGGAACCAGATTCATCGATTATTTCAAAGTGGAAAAATTTCGATTTCGAAAATTTCCTCGGAGTTAAGTTGTTTGCCTGGCTCGGTGGATTCGCATTTTTTCTCGGAATGGCATATTTCGTTAAACTTTCGATTGATAACGACTGGTTAACTATTGGAATGCGCCTGGTTATCGGTTTTGTTCTCGGTGCAGCATCAATTTCGGGTGGGCTTATCCTGAGCAGAAAGGGTTATGCCCTTACAGTTCAAAGCCTTTGTGCAGCAGGTGTTGCAATTCTTTATGCCGATTCCGTTGCAGCAAAATTATATGGATATTTTGGCACCCATTCAACTCTTGCTGCGTTGGTAAGCGTAACCATTGTATCTTTTCTTCTGGCAGTGAAACTTGATTCACGGTTCGTTGCAATTCTCGGTCTGATAGGCGGTTTCCTGACACCGCCCATTTTGAGCACCGGCAGCGATAATCCACTTGGACTATTTTCATATATTACCCTTTTAAACTGCGGATTAGCGGCTGTTGTATATCGCAAAGGCTGGGGTTCTCTGGTATGCCTCAGCTCAATTGGCACGCTGATGATGGAATTCGGCTGGGTAAATAAATACTTTGCCGTCGAAAAAATTCATACCGGAATGATTGTATTTTTGTGGTTTTCTTTCTTTTTCATGTTTGTGTCTCAAATAATCAGAAAACGTTTCCCGGATGAAATCCAGCCGCTTAATTCCAGCCTTTTTACGTCGCTTTTCTCCAACTGGTTTTCTGTCTACCTGCTTACAGTATGGCCGATTCAGGATAAACTTGTACTAATTCTACCATTTGTATTTCTGTTGAATTTCCCGACCTTTTGGGGCTCCCTGAAGGAAGTGCGTGGTGCCGAAATCTTTGCTGCATCACAGGCGGCTGTTTACCTTCAACTGCTGATTTTTGCAAACTATTATCTGACAGGTAATAATTATATACTGGCAATACTTGCTTTTGCGTTTTTCCCGATATTTTCATTCGTTCAAAACTGGCTCCGATTAAATACCGCCTCTTCGCTGGCTCTCCATGATGAATCTCAACACACATTCTCCAAGCCATCTCAATCAATTGAATCATCTCAAACGTTCAATTCATCACAAACGCTCAATCCATCACAATCATTCAATCCATCTCAAGCGCTAAAACCATCTCTTTCACTCAATTCATCTCAAACGCTCTATTCATCACGATCATTTCAACCGTTCTCCTCACCTCAGCCAGCTCTCTCAGCAAACGATATTTATGTGAGGTTTTCCGGCTATTTATTTCCGCTGTTGTCTTCAGCTTTTGTATACCTGCTTTTCGGAACTTTGAAAGCTGGTGACAGCCCATTTTATGCTTTCTCCCTGCTGTTTTATATAAATATTATCATCGCATTCCAGGCATACAGAGAAGTTTACGGCGGCAAGTGGTTCGCATTCTCCGGATTATTCAGCTTTTTCCTCATCTGGCTCTGGGTTGGAAAGAATTTACTGAATTCCGATAATTCTCTGCATTTTTATACTTTAGTCTGCCTGATATTTGCTTTCTACATTGGTTTCTGGTTCTTTGCCAGGAAAAAACAGGATTTGTCTTCGGCGATTATGATAACAGCTCAGTTTGCGCCCCTGATATCGCTTTCTTTTGTTGCTTTCCTGATGAAAGATGAATGTTTCAGAAATAATACTGTACTGATTTTCGGAATGATGTTTCTGTTCGACATTGCTGGAATCGTTCTTGCACATCTTACGAAAAGTTCCGGATTGATTCACAAATGCACATCATTTGCATCATTTTTCCTCACCTGGTACTGGAACTTTCAAAGTGGTTCGCTTACAGACAGGTTCTATTCTTCATGGCTGATTTTTCTATTGTTGCCTACAGTTCACTTCGCTTCGAGTTTCTTTTTCCGTCGGTCACCAGAGTCTTCATCAGATGATATTGCAGGCTCTCCAGATGACATAGCTGTTTCAGCCCGCTGGATGCCATTGCTTTCTATGAGTTTTGTCGGCTGGATGATGTTGAACCGTGTCTCATCAGACATGCCGGGCATGACATTCTCTCTGCTTGTACTTCTTATGATTTCAATCGCGTGGCAGGCATGGCATGATTCAAAAGCATCAGGAGTCCATGCGGCTTCATCCGCTGTTGTTTTTGTTATCTTATGGATTTGGGAGTTAAACCGTTACGGAGTAAACCACTGGATTTCCTGGACAGCTTTTTTCCTTGTACCATTGTTTTATACCGCATTATTGATATACAAACAGAAAAAATCCCAACCAGACAAGCCTTGTGATGGTCAACCGGCGATAGCTTCAGCGACAAAAATCGACTGGAGATTTGCATTTCCGGCAAGGATTTTCCCGATATTTTCAATGAGTTATGTCTTGTTACAGATTATGTCGCCAGACTATCCCAATTCTCCGGCTTTTTCGCTGACTCTGCTGGTATTGCTTGACCTTATTTCTGCCTGCCAGACACTCTATGACGATGCTTCCAGACCCTGGAATCTTGCTGCAAGCGTTGTTTCCTCTCTACTTGTCCTCATCTGGATCAACACAAGCGCATCTGAATCAAACCTATCTACCGGACTCGTCTTCCTGGTCATATTTGCTCTTATTCATTCCGCGCTTCCGATTCTGATTCAGAAAATGCGTCCAACAGCGCAACCTTACCTTGCCGGATATCTTTTTGCCCCTCTGATGATGATATTACTTCTGGTTCCCGTGCTCAATCATACGAGCGTGTCTTTCATTGTATTTCCTGCAGTAATATTGCTGAATGTGTTGTCTCTGATTGCAGCATGGATCATGGCCTGGCTCTGGGCTGGTCTCGGAATGATGATCATTTCCATGATAATATTCGGAAGCTGGGCATTTCGCACGCACAACACTTTTGAGCTGTTCTCGCTTTTCGGAATGGAGCTGATTGTTGTTATTGGTTTTCAGATTTGGGGACTCTTCTGCGCAACAAAGAGTGTCTTTTCTTTTGAAGCTCTGAAAAATATGTCCCGGAAAATTTTCGGAATTGATTCTGACAGCATGTTTGAAGAACAAATGTGCAGTTTGACTAATCCAGACCGGATGAATCTTGTTTTTCTGCCGGCGTTGTCAGCTTTTCTTCCGTTTGTTTTTCTGATATCACTGGTTATTCATCTGAAAAATCCTGATCCAAACCTTATTTTCGGTTTTGCTTTGCTGATGACAGTTCTTCTTTTGCGCCTAGTTAATCTTCTGAAACTTGATATTCTCTGCTCAATAGCCTTTATCTGCGTCGCATTCGTTGAATTCGCATGGAAATCAGTGCAGGTTACTCCGGGAAATGCCGGCATTACAACTCTCTGGTACACCCTTTTCTGGCTTGTTTTCTTCGCCTATCCATTTATCTGGAAACAAAAACTCGTCGATAAGTTCCATCCATGGCTCGTTTCATCACTTGGCGGAGTTATTCAGTTTTATCTTCTTCACGAGCTCATTTCAGCACAATTTGGAAACAGATTTATCGGTTTCCTTCCGCTCACAATGGCCTTCCCAAACTATTTCTGGGGAATGCTGAAACAACTTTCCCTGAAAACGCTTTCTATTTCAGCATTAATATCCGCTCTAAATTCCCTCACGCAATCTCCTTCTGCTCTCCACGCCAATTCCAGCTCTAACTCAACGCCTGCCGTCGATAATTTTTCCTCGACAAGTTCGAATAATTCATTGCATTTGTCTTCAAAAATTTCCTCAGAAGCAGAAAAGGCAGAGCTTACTGAGCCTGCCAGTTCCAGTGCCGAATTTTCAGACCCTTTGCTGATAACACGGCTGGCTTTGTATGGCGGTGTGACACTTTTCTTTCTAACGGCAGTTTTTCCTGTACAATTTGATAGAGAGTGGCTTACTCTAGGCTGGTCGCTTGAAGGTGCAGCCCTGTTATGGCTTTTCGCAAAGCTTCGCAAAAACGCTCTGATGTATCTGGGTGTGGCACTTCTTCTGATTTCTTTTGCCAGACTAGGAATTAACGCAGAGGTTTTCAACTATTATCCCAGGATCGAATCATCATTCTTCAACTGGTTTCTGTATGCCTATTCTGTTTGTGCTGCTGCACTTATTGCCGGTGCATGGTTCCTTCCGGATGATTCAGCAAAAATATTCAACGTAAAAATAAAGCCGTTATTGTATTTTCTGGGCGTAATTCTTCTCTTTATGCTTCTGAACATTGAAATAGCAAATCATTTTTCAACCGGCAGTATCATAAAATTCAATTTTTCCGGAAACATCGCTCAGAGCATGGGTTATTCTCTGGGCTGGAGCCTGTTTGCACTGCTTCTTCTTTCAGCAGGCATAAAAACCGGCAAGCGCGGAGCAATTCTAGGCAGCCTCGGCCTTCTGACGGTAACCATCCTGAAAGTATTCCTGATGGATCTCTGGTCGCTGAAGGGCCCCTATAAAGTAGCTTCCCTCATGGGCCTCGCAGTAACGCTCATAGTAGTTTCATTCCTTTACCAACACTATTTCCCAAAGAAAAAATGACCTCTTTTCCCATTTCAGAGCGCTTCACTCTAATTAATTCGTGTATCCTCTCAGGTTTGATAATTCGGCGAGGGTTTTGTAATTTTATTCAATTCTTCATGGCAGTGGTAAAAAAGGCAGACCCGCGCTGATCTTCGGAGCGGGCGTTGACTGCGAAAACGTTGCACGCGAAATCAGAAGAAGCGACTCGTTTGATCTTGAAATTCTTGCGTTTTTCTATGACGACCCCTCTAAAAAAAGGCGCAATTATTTAGGGCTACAAAGTGCTCGGGGGAAAAGAAGTTCTGAAAAATGAGATATAAAAAGGCATATTGAAGAGATCGTAATCGCCCGATCGTCTGCGTTTGCTGGGAGCCTACGGCAATAGTGGCGAAACAATTACTCTTGATCTTGCCCAGGACTTGATATTATTTGCAGGCACAGGATTTTCATATACTTCAACTCGTGTGTCAGCAGTTTCTTATTCTTCTCCTGCCCAAACACATACTTAAACACAAAATCACTCATGAAGTTATAAACTTTTGATTTTTCACCAACCATCGGTTTCCTCCTGGATAATCATCAAAAATCTTACTCACATTCAATAATCTCCAGAAAATGGCCTTCGGGGAAAAAACACTTCAGAAAATCAACAACTTCATTGATGGTGTGGACTTTTTCTCCAAACGCCATTTCTTAACTCAGTTTTTCTTCGCTGCGGGTGGGACGTTCGCGTTCACGGGTGAACTTTAAATAATTTGCCGTATGGTTGTAAAATTCAGAAAGTATATACCAAACTTCGATATGTGTATTAATGGGCTTTTTGCGAAGTTCATCGTTTGACTTGCCGAAGGACTTGCCGAAAGTAGTTGACAATCACCGGATACTATGGTTATATCGTAGCTTAAAAATATACTGGCAGCGATTTACTTCGTATGCAAAGTCTTAAAGCCAGGTGACAGATTTGTGTGTTGCACTTGGGGTAAAGCTGTCAACTCGAACGAATGTGAGAGATCTCAATAAAAGCGAGATTTTTCTCTACGGTCGAAATGACGGGTGCCTCCTTAGAAATGTAGATGCCATGGTTAAGGCGACAGATTCCGCAGTCTAAATGACAGATGTCGCATCTAACTAATGATGATTCGTTAAAAGTGATAGATGCCGTGGTAGATCTGAAAAGCGCCGCGGTCGAAGTGATAGATGCCGTGGTTGAAGTAGCGTATAGAAGAAATTATGAATTGCTGTGCTTTGTGTGAGGATGCTTATATAATTATGAATCAAGCTGGTGAGATGTTTTTGTGAAGAAGTTTGCGAGAACGGCTCTTTTGTTGCTTTTTGATTTCGCGGCACTTTATCTTTCTTTTTTGCTGGCAATTTGGTTGCGTTTCGAATACATCGAAGCAAAGCATTATCAGGTATTGCATTCTTTTTATCCGGAGTTTGCGGTTGCTTCACTTGCGATTTTCTGGTGGATGGGACTTTACAACCGTTCGTTGCGGTTTGCTTCGATTGTAGATCTGATAGCGGTTTTCAACTCTGTTGTGCTTTTGACTTTCTCGAAGCTGGCGATATTATATTTCTTCGGAGCGCAAAGCTGTTCAAGAACAGTCATTTTGAATGACTGGCTGCTCAATTTTTCGTTTGTTGCCGCATCCAGAATGTCGGTCAGGGTTATGCTCGACATGTTCGAGGCAGAGCCACTCAGAACTGTTTTTTTCGGATACGTCAAGAACAAAGGTAAGCGGGTTCTAATCTACGGAGCCGGCAGAGCGGGCGAGAGTGTCGTCAGGGAAATCAGAAGAAATGAATTTCTTCCGTTCAGAATCGTCGGCATAGTAGACGATGACCCCGCAAAAAAAGGTAAAATAATCCACGGAGTATCTGTCCTGGGCGGTCGTGAGATTCTTAACCAGTCAGTTATATCCAAAAAAGTCGAGGAAATAATTATCGCGATTCCTTCGGCTCCGGGCAATGTTCTTCGCGAAATCGTCAGACTCTGCCAGAGTTCGAAAGTTCGTTTCAAAACTCTTCCCGGGTTACAGGGCATCATCGAAGGAAAGCTTTTCAGTCTTCAATTGAAAGACATCGCAATTGAAGATCTGCTGAGGAGAGCTCCTGCAAAGATAGATCTGGCTGAAATAGATGTGTATGTTAAAGACAAAAGAGTCCTCGTAAGTGGTGCCGGCGGAAGCATAGGCAGCGAAATCTGCCGCCAGATAATGGCTTTCAAACCTTCGAAATTATTCCTTCTCGGACATGGTGAAAACAGCATTTTCAACATTTACAACGAACTTTTTCCGAAGCGAGGCAATACCGAGATTATCCCGATAATTGCAGATGTCCAGGACAGGCAGAAAATCATCAGCATTTTCAAAAACCGGAAACCTCAGATTGTCTTCCATGCAGCAGCGCATAAGCATGTTCCACTGATGGAATCTAACCCCACTGAAGCAGTTAAGAACAATGTCTTTGGTTCAAAAAATCTCATTGAAGCGGCGCACGATTTCGGATGTGAACGTTTTGTGATGATCTCAACTGACAAAGCCGTTAACCCGACTTCAGTAATGGGTGCAACAAAGCGAGTTGCGGAAATGATTTTAAAGTATTACGCAAAGAGGAGTTCAACCCGTTTCGCAGCCGTCCGTTTCGGAAATGTGCTTGGCAGCCGAGGAAGCGTCATTCCGCTTTTCAAGGAACAGATCGAGCGCGGCGGTCCCATAACAGTAACCGACAAAAACATGGTGAGATATTTCATGACTATCCCCGAAGCAAGTAAACTGGTAATTCAAGCCGGCGCTTACGGCACCAGCGGGGAAGTATTTGTCCTGGATATGGGCGAACAGGTAAAAATAGTGGATCTGGCATCTGATCTGATACGCCTTTCTGGACTCGAACTCGGAAAAGACATTGAAATCGTTTTCACAGGCCTCAGACCCGGCGAAAAACTTTACGAAGAGCTTCTGACAGCTGCAGAGGGTGTTTCCACAACTAAGAACAAAAAAATCTTCGTTGCTCCTCCTGAAGATGTCGATGAAAAGCTTTTCCCCGAAGTCCTCCAGAAACTGGAAAAGACCGCTTCAGCAGAAGATGAGCAGGCAGTTTTATCATATCTCTGGAAAATCGTGCCTAAGTTTATTGAGCCGGTTCGCTTAAACGAAAAATGATGTAATCTTTTATTGATACGCCAGAGAACCTCTTGCCAATTCAATTTTCTGCGAAAGTACAAAATGTAAAATCTGATAATGAAGCACTTCCCATAGTTTGATTTTTGTCATAAGTAATCAATTTTCGGAATTGTGCAATAACCCCCATAGTTAAATTTTTGTTGAGATTAAAGATTCGCAAATCACTTTTGCAGCTTTTTTTGGTGAAAACAGACTCTCAAATAATTCAGAAACGTTTTTTTTATAAATTTTGTTCGCATCTGGAGATGCTACTTTTGCAACTGCACATGCAAATGCTTCAGGGTCACCGTAGGGGACAAGCTCACCTGTTTTGCCTGCAATAACCATTTCTGGTAATCCACCTGCAGTAGTCGATACAACAGGTATCCCTAAACCGTTTGCCATAGGAATTACTCCGCTTTGAGTTGAATGTGGGTAAGGGACTGCAATTACTGAAACAGCATGCAAATAAGCCAGCAATTCAGAATATGAATAGGGATTCCAGTGAAACCATGCAGAATTTCCAAAGCCGGCTTTTTCAGATGAATATTCGATGTTTTTCTGTCTGGCAATGTCATACAATGTGGAAATAATGAGCAATTTGGCATTAGGAAGTATGTTTTTCAAGTAGAAAAGTGATTCTGTAAATAATTCCAGTCCACGCTCGTATGGAGTGGAAATAAATGCAATCACTGGTGAGTCTCCAGCCCAATCAGAAAATGAGTTTTTCAGTCCGGTTAATGGTAAGTTTTTTGAAAGAAGATTATTGAAATGAGGGTGTGGAAAGGATATGAAACGTTTATCGTCAATGTTAAATTCTTTTTTCAGCAAGGCTTTTGAATAGTTTGTCATGACCATGATTTTTGTCACTGAGCTATAAAAAAAAATGTATTTTGAAGCATTTTTCTTGTGAGTGTCGCGAAAAAAATTCGGATATGGTTTATGAGATATTAATAAAGAAGCTATTCCAGCAGATTTTAGAATACTCAGTCCGAGGCTGTCTATGTAAGGAAAAACCAGACTGCTTGAAAAAATAATGTTCTTGACTTTCATTTTTCTGGCAAGCCGAATTGCTCTTATCCAGAAGTAAAAATATGGAAAAGCAAAGATGGATGAAGCGTAAGTTTTAATTTCCTGAAAAAACGGCTTACCATCAAAAGTTTGACTGACTTCCCTGACAGAAAAAGTCGTCCATGAAATTTCTTCTGGAACATCGTAATGTTTGCGCCTGTTTGAACAAACTGTAACATCATTATTTTCCGAGGCAAGTGCAAGAGATAATGCGTTAAGAAATTGTGGGTCACTATTTACGGGGTCAATCCAAAGAACTTTCATAAAAACACCTTCAAGCATATATATTGCTTTTCCATTGTCAAACAGATTCATTTCTCAAACTTATAGTTTGATTTTGAACAAGTATTATATTGCATAAAAAGATTGATTTATCAATCTTTATTGTTTATAATCTCTTTCATCTTTTTATAGATGCAAATTTTATATTTAAGCCGTTAAAAGGTTTGCTAATGAGTGATCGTATAATATCAATTGTTATTCCATGTCGGAATGAGGAAAAATACATTTGTGGATGTATTGAATCCATTCTTGCAAGCGACTATCCAAAAAATCTACTTGAAATATTATTAGTTGATGGGATGAGTGAAGATGGTACTAAAGAACTCATCCAAAGTTATGCTCGAAGATTCCCATTTATTCGACTTTATGAAAATATTCAGAAAATTACTCCGGTTGCATTGAACATTGGGATAAAGAATTCCAAAGGTGAAATTGTCATTCGAATGGATGCGCATTCAACATATCCCCCACATTATATTTCAACTTGTGTTGATTATTTGGAAAAACAAGAAGTAGATGTTGTTGGTGGTCCAATTATAACTTGTTCGAAAGAGAATACCTTGATTGCGAAAACTGTAACCATGGTTACTTCCCATCCGTTTGGAGTCGGGAATTCAAAATTTCGAACTTCTTCAGTCGAAGGATTTACGGATACAGTTCCTTTTGGAGCCTATTGGAAGAGTATTTTTGATAAGGTTGGTTTGTTTAATGAAAGTCTAATTAGAAATCAGGATAACGAATTAAGCAGCAGAATATTAAGTGCTGGTGGAAAAATTTATTTTACTCCTTTGTTAACCGCAAATTACTATAATCAGACAACTTTATTGGGTTTGCTCAGGCAGGCAGTAAAAACAGGCATGTGGAATGTTACCACTGTGTTGATTAACAGAGAGGCCTTTCGTTTCAGGCATTTCATTCCTTTTGTATTTGTTTCAACATTACTCTTATTGAGTATTCTTTCAAAAAAACTCAAATTTGCTAAGCGAATGTTATTTGCAGTTGTTACATCCTATTTTTCACTTTCAATGATCAGTTCAATCCAATTGGCTGCCAAGAATGGTTTCAGATATATATTTGTGCTTCCTTTTACATTTTTCCTATATCACCTCAGCTATGGGTTGGGCACTTGGATTAGCATTCTAAAAATTTGCTTTAAGTTATTGAAGCCGATGGAAAACAATGTAGAATCAAAAAAGAATGGAGACTCATTATGAAAGTAGTGTTAATCCATGGGAAATACTTTAACTCTTGGGAAGCGCTTGGTTTGGCTTATATTGGTGCTTATCTGAAAGCAAATATGGAAAACATTGAAATTGACTTCTATCAAGGTTGTTTCGATTCTATTGATACTATTATCAGTGGATGTAGAGGTGCAGATTTTGTTGCTTTTTCATGTACAACCCCAACTTTTCCGTTTGCACTAAATGTTTCTTCGGAACTTAAAAAAATATTCCCTTCAATTAAAACAGTCGTTGGGGGCTATCATCCATCGGCAGCGCCGAATGAGTGTCAGTTGGATAACATTGACCACGTAATAATAGGTGAAGGCGAAGCTGCGATGCTTGATTTGTTAAAAGCATCGCAAGAAAAGGTGATTATGGGCAGGACTATGGATTTTTGTGAATTGCCTTGGCCTGATCGAGAGCTAATCAAGAATGAGCGAAACATTCAAGTTGCCTACAGAGACAATAAAAAGAGGATAACATCTTTTCAAAGTCATCGTGGATGCCCTTTTATGTGTAAATATTGTGCGGATGGGTATTTTAAAGTCCTTTATGGCAGTTCAAAGGAGGCACCCGTTCGTTATAGATCAGTTGGGGATCTCCTTGACGAAATGCAGCACGTTGCGAAAGAGTATAAACTTGATTTGATGAAATTCACTGACCCGACTTGGAACACAAACATTAATTGGGTGAAAGAATTCTGCAAAGAAAAAATTAGAAGAAATTTTTCCGTTCCTTTTTACCCCAATATACATGCGGGGGTATGTACGGAAGAAATGTTTCAGCTTATGGCAGAAGCAAATTGTTATGAAATCGCTGTAGGAATTGAATCAGGTTCTCAAAAAATTCTTGATCAGATTGGAAAAGGGACAACTGTTGAAAAAATAAAGAATTCTGTCATGTTAGCTAAAAAAGCTAAATTATTGGTAAGGGGTTATTTTATCCTTGGTATGCCTGAAGAGAATGAAGAAGATCTTATGCAAACTGAAAAACTTGCAGAGGAGCTTGAGCTTGATGAATATGGTTTCACCATCCTATGTCCATATCCAGGAACACAAATGTATGATTTGGAAAAGTTTAAATCTATCAACTGGGAGAATGCTGATGAATATAGTAATGATTTTTGGTCTTCTAACCACGTGAAAAATAATAGACTGAAAGAATGGCAAACTCACTTTATACAAAAGTTCAAGAAGAAGCTTACCTGGCATAATTTGGCTATCGATAAACATGCTTAATGATTTATGAGGAATTTGTATGAGTTTTAATTTTGGTAATTCGTTCAATATAATATATGCAAGATAATATCAAGCGTTGTTTTGATGTTGTGTTCTCTTTGCTTGGACTGGTTTTTCTTTCCCCGATTTTCTTTTTTGTGGCAATGCTTATTAAGTTAAAATCCAAGGGATCTGTTTTTTTTATTCAGGAGAGGATTGGTAAGAATTTTAAGCCCATCAAAATTATTAAGTTTAGAACGATGACTGAAAAAGGTTTTAATGAGAAGATCCCGATAAATGCAGAAAATGCTCAGAGAATTACCAGAATAGGTGGTTATTTAAGGAAATATAAGATCGACGAGTTACCACAGTTATTGGGTATTTTATTCGGTGATATGAGTTTTGTTGGGCCTAGGCCAGAGCTTGCGAAATATGTTAACTGCTTTTATAAAGATTATAAGGAAATCCTTCAAGTAAAACCGGGAATTACAGATTTTGCTGCAATTGAATACAGAAACGAAGAAGAGCTTCTAAGGCAATTTCCAAACCAGGAAGAAGCTTATATCCAAGAAATTATGCCTAAAAAAATATTGATGTATAAAAAATATATTTCTTCGAGGGGATTTTTTACCGACATTTCTTTAATATTTAGAACTCTTTTTGCTTTAATAAAAATATAGATTTACTGCGAGGTAAAAAGTTGTGGTAAATTCAACAGAAAACAAATTTAGTGCTTGGCCGGTTTTTGAGGATGATGAAATTGAATCAGTAGTAAATGTTTTACAATCCGGCAAGGTAAATTATTGGACTGGGGATGAGGGACGGAATTTTGAAAATGAGTTTGCAAAAATTTCGAACAGTAAATATGCAGTTGCTTTGACAAATGGTACTGTAGCACTTGAACTCGCCCTTCATTCTCTTAATATCGGTGCTGGAAGCGAAGTGATTGTAACTCCTCGAACTTTTATCGCCTCGGCAAGTTGTATCGTAAGATGTGGTGGGGTTCCGGTTATGGCAGACATAGATCCAGAAAGTCAGAATATTTTGCCCTCTGCTGTTGAGAGGGCTATTACAAATAAAACGAAAGCAATTATTGCTGTTCATCTTGCCGGTTGGCCTTGTGAGATGGATTCAATAATGGATATTGCTACTAAGCATGGTTTAAAAGTGATTGAGGATTGTGCTCAGGCAACGGGCGCAGCTTATAAAGGTCACCCTGTCGGATGCTTAGGACATGTAGGTGCTTTTTCGTTTTGCCAGGATAAAATCATTACTACTGGTGGTGAAGGTGGTATGCTAACTACGAATGATCCAGAAATTTGGGAAAAAGCCTGGGCATTTAAGGATCATGGAAAAAGTTTTGATGCTGTTTACAATAGAAAACATGCACAAGGGTTTCGTTGGCTTCATGAATCTTTTGGTACAAATTGGAGAATGCTTGAAATGCAGGCTAGTATAGGTCGAATAGCATTGAAAAAATTGTCAAAGTGGGTGGAGATTCGAAGGAATAATGCTTCAATTTTAACGAAATGTTTTAAAGAAATACCTGCACTAAGAGTTACTGTTCCTCCAAAAGAGGTCTTTCATTCATATTATAAATATTATTCTTTTCTTCGACCGGAATATTTGAAACCAGGATGGAACAGAGATAAAATAATAGAGTTAATAAACAATGAAGGAATTCCATGTTTTTCAGGAAGTTGTAGTGAAATATATCTTGAGAAAGCATTTGAGGATGCAGGATTGCAACCTAGGGAGCGATTACCTGTTGCGCAAACTCTTGGGGAAACCAGTCTTATGTTTCTTGTTCACCCGACTTTGTCTGAAGAAAACATGAATGAAACAGTAAGAGTCGTAAAAAGAATTTTTGCTATTTGTACCAAATAATGCAGCCACTTCCAACTAATGTTATTCAAATGTGAAGGCAAAATGCGCTAATTCGGGATGAATTTGTTCTGTTAGTCATATCAGCTTTAAATCAGAAGAAAGTAATCATTTCTGAAAAAAAACAGAGAAGAGATAATCTTCGGCAGATAAGCTATGCACTTTTTGTATTTCTGATTTTCATATCCCGTTGTATTATGATATTTATCCAGGCAATCGCAATGATTCGAAACAATTTCCTCTGATGCTTCGAAGATTTCAAAAAAGTTTCAAAAAACAGATCTCAATTCTCGGATTGTGTATTCTGGAAGCAGATTCTCAAAACTTAGGGTAAGTATTCACAGCCCTGGAATATGCTATTAGAGCAAGGTTTTGCATGTTTTCCCAGATAACTAGGAAACTCGGGCTTGATCAGCAATAAAGAGTAAAAAATCCCCTTAATCCCAATAAAGGATTCCGATGATTTTTTATTTTTTTTTCGCGGTGGGCTATGTACATCCAAGAAAAAATATGTTTTAATGGAAAGCTTGCTTTCTAAGTCTGATTTTGGAATCATGGAAGCAAAAAAAAAGACTGAGTAGGGTTGCCCCAAACTCAATCCCAACATTTACGCTGCAAGTATATATGAAAACCCTCGATAAATCAATATCTGAATATGAAAAATTGATTTTCATTACTCTGAAAACAACAAAAAAGATTTTCGGCTCGGTTACTTCCTTTTTTTCGGATGTTTCTGAACCAAGGCACGAAAGCTATATAGAATACAATTTACCATCCGTGTTTTTCACTGCCATCTTTCTTTTCCTCTTTCGACTGGAAGCGCGAAATAAAGTGAATGAGTTTTTGAGAACTCCGAAAATAAACAACATTTTTCTGATGCATTTTAATTGTGGAGTTCCTCATGGTGATACCATTGATGATGCTTTTGCTTTGCTTGATATAGATGAAGTGGCAAAAATCCCTTCCAAAATTGTTAAACGCCTTATAAAACAAAAATTTTTCAACGCGGATCGAACTTTGGGAAAATACCTTATTATCGCTGTTGATGGAACTGGACTATATTCTTCTTCTAAACCTCATAGTCAGTGGTTAAGAAGAACTACCAACGGAAAAACTACTTATCTGCACTATGCTTTGGAGGCTAAACTCATTTCCAAGCACGGAGAATTCTCTGTCGGAACCGCATTTGTGGAAAATGAGCATGAAGACACGCCGAAACAGGATTGTGAATTAAAAGCTTTTTATCGACTTGCGGAAGAATTGAAAAAAATATTTCCCAGAACAAAACTTTTGCTTACATTTGATGGTCTTTATCCAAATGGGCCTGTGTTCAGCATTTGTAAAAGGAATGGCTGGAAATACATGATTGTTTTGAAAAACGGTTGTTTACCGAGTGTTCACGAAGAATTCACATCTTTAACGCCTTTAAACCAGGAGAACAAAATAACCTGCAAAAGCAAAAGGAATGAAGCAAGGCAAGAAATAAACTGGGTAAATGATGTATTGTACAAGGACACTAAAGGATGCACCCATAAAATCGGGATAGTGGATTGTATAGAAAACCGGAATGGTGAGATTAGCCATTGGCGTTGGGTTACCAACATAGAAACAAACAAGAACAATGTGGAAGAAATTGCAAATGATGGAGGCAGGTTGAGATGGAGAATTGAAAATGCGTTTAATACGCAAAAGAACAGAGGTTTTGCTCTTGAACACCAGTATTCAAGAGATCCAACGGCCGCAAAAATATTTTATTATTCGCTTCAGATAGCGGATATGCTGAGCCAATTAATCAAAGCGGAAAAACTGCTGAAAGAATGGTTTCCGCGTGGATTCAGCTCGGCAAAAGCATTGGCAATGAAAATAATGGAGGCTTTCAGGAATTATTCTTCGTTGGAGAAAATTCAAACTTTTCAAAATGAAGGATATTGCAAATCAATAGCAAACACTTCTTAAAATATTTCCGGAATTCGATTGTTCAGAACAGCTTCGCGGCATAAATTAAAACCATTCCAATGCAGAAAGTATTCCATTTCTCCCACAAAAAAAACTCAGAATCTTATAAAAATATTCGTATTTCAAAATTTTACTCTTTGTTGCTGGGGCTTGATATATGTTGTTGACAAAGGGATTGTTGATATGATATTTACAGACAAAATTCACTTATATTGGAGGGTAATATGAGGAAGTTGGTGCTTATTTGTATGGTCATGTGCTGCAACTTACTGGCGGGTATGCAACCTCTATCTATTCCAGGTGGGCCTTATGTAGATGTTCAACTTTATAATGCAGATGGAAATGGTCTAGTAGATGATTCTGAAGCAATTGCAGAAGCGATTGCTTCTGCCTCATCAGGTGCAACAATTTGGTTTGGCGACGCATCAAGGACTTACCTCGTAGACAGAAAATTCATTATTGATAAAGAGTTACATTTCATTGGTAACGGAGCTACAATAAAGCTCATTGCTTCTTCAACGCTATTTAATGCAACTTCTACATACGCAAACTACATTTTCAATGTTAGAAGGGATAATGTCACATTTGAAGGATTAAAATTCGACGGAAACAGCCCAAATAACTGGCTGGAAACTGATGGGACAATAAGATTTTTACCTCCCGGTCATTATGTTGGGTGCATTATGGTGGGAGATTATCCTAACGGTGATGTACAATCTGATATAAACAAGGTTTCGATTAGCAACTGTGATTTCACCGACTGGCCAGGGGAAGCTGTCTCAACTTGGAGGAACACCCAACACGGTTATTTCACAAATGCCTTGTCAATTTCAAATTGCAATTTTGAAAAATGTCAAAATGTTCAAGTTGCACTTTCTGCTGCGAAGGATTCGATAATATGTAATAATCATTTCAAAAATGCTTATTTTGCATCTTTCCAAATTTATAATGACTGCTACGACAACTTGTTTGCTAATAATTCCGTTGTTTTTTCATCATCCCAAATATCATTTGCCTTAGTCGATCCCAGTCTTATTGCATCTGGTTCATTAATCTGGAAAGGACATGTCAGATTTGGGAAATCAGCACCCGGTAAAAGCAATTCTAACAGCTGCATTGGAAATGATATAAATGGAACGGCTGTTGAATTCATTGGCAATACTAACAACTGTGTTATATCCAACAATACAATTGCTTCTTCAGAATACGTAGGAATTCAGTATAATTCGGAAGGCTTTGGAAATAGAATCTTTGGAAACAAAGTATCTGATTGTGCAGATTCTGGATTATACTTCGATTCACTTGGAACTTCGCCTGTCTATATCACAGATAATGTGTTTTCAAGAAATAATAACAATATTGCTTCCTATGGTGGTAGATTAATGCAGAGCAACATTTCAATATTAAGTGATTATTTGATTTTTAGAAATAATGTTGTTCAAAAAGGTGACAATTACTACGGTCTAAGAATAGATAAGCTTGGTGCGCTTCCAAATACAGTAATAGAAGACAATGACATTAAAAATTCCGGAACTCAGATGGATTTCTATAATCCATACTACGCGGGCAATAATCTTGGAGCAGGTCTTAGATCATTTTCTTTTGTGAAAAATGACTTACCGGAATATCAAACACTTGACGCATTGCCGAACTATTCGGGATTTTTGATTGTTCAAGTTGCATCTCATGCAGGTTTATTTGTTTATGATGCAGCAAGTCATACGTGCAATGTTTTAGCAGCTACAGGAAATGCAACAAACACTGACGTTCTAGGGCACCTGTGCGTATATGCAACTCCAGGAAATCTCCAAATAAGACAAAATTTGGGTGTAGGTACACAAGCAATCAGATTAAAATTTTGGAATTATTGAAATATTTGATCCATCCTAGCGTGAGTTTACTAGCACGCTAATTTAATTATTTAATTTTATAAGCAAACCTCTGATCACAACAGGGGTTTTTCTTATTGCTTTTTGGGTGGTTTTGTATACACTGATTTAGTAATTATTGTTATATGTCTGAAATGCTTATAATTAACAAATCTTTGTTGACATTTTTCAACCAAAATGCTAGTGGTAACGTTCACTGTCATTATGCTTTCAATGACAGCATCGTCAATTGTATTTGCCCGCAATAAAAATCGCGCTCTATGTTGGAATGTTATATGGCGAATACAATACTAGTATAAAGGTCGCTAATTAACATTCCAATATTCTTTGTACCGCTCCCAGTCAAAATCAGTGTACTGCATTTATGGCAATTCATTCATCTTATACTTCCAATTGAAAATTCTAGGATTTTCATTTATTTCCTCTAAATACCTATGGATTCTCTCTTTCAGATCGTCTTTTGAGGCAACTCGAATTCCACGTAAAAAAGAGCGAGTCATTTTGGAAAAGAAGCATTCGATAATGTTTAGCCACGAAGCATGTTTTGGAGTAAAAGTAAATTCAAAGCGATTTGGAACTGTAGATAAGTATTGTCTTGTATCTTTTGACGTGTGTACCGTGTGGTTGTCCAAAATGATTCTGATTCGATCTTTGTCGTGATAATAAGCATTTATATCTTCCAGAAAACTTATAAATTCTTTGCTGCAGTGCGTGTCTTCGACTCTTCCGTGCACATGACCAGTTGTCAAATCAATACCTGCTAATAAGGAAACTGTTCCATGTCTCTTGTATTCATGATCTCTCGAAATGCATGAATGAACACCTGGCACTGGTTGCAAATCTGGCGCAGTGTTTTCTATTGCCTGTATTCCGGGTTTTTCGTCGTAAGAAATCACTGCGGAATTATCAAATTCTCCTTTAGAATCAAATTCTTTCATAAGACTTACCTCTTCGTAAACATACATCACTTCTTGCATTTTTTCTTCAAAATTAGGGTCTCGGCGTTCAAGATAATATTTAATCTTATGTGGTTTAATTTCGGATTTGTTGAGTATTTCGCAAATGGTGCTTCGCGATATAGCTTTCAATTCAGGATAACCAAAATAAATACAGTTTTTTCTCAGGTGATCTTGAAGATAACTGTATGTCCACAACTCAATAGAATAACCCAAATCAACTGGCTTCTGACAAGCAATTGAAATGACCCATTGTTGAGCTTCGTCAGTTATAACAGGCTTTCTCCCGGTGCGCGGGAGGTCTTTCAACGCGGTTTTTAGCCCAAAATGCAAGACTTTATCAGTTGTCTTTCTCACTCTAAGTCTGTTAGTATCCAAAATTCTGGATATTTCGGACACGCTCTTCCCCGAAATGCTCTCCTGAATGATTTTTGCGCGAAAAAAACCAACAGAGGCCACACTTCTTGATTTAAGAACCTGATCAAGCAGCGCTATTTCCTCTTTCGAGAGTACAATTTTTGGTTTCATGCTGACAAATGGCATATTTTTTCCTCCGGAAAATTGGTTTTTCCATTGTAGCACGCTCCGCACCAAATAGAAAGCTTAATTAGCGAACGTTATACTAGTGCCAGTGGCTTCTTGAGTCTTGGAGATATCTTTTTGTTGAAAGAAGTATTCGGAAGAGAGAGTATTTCAATAAAATGGAAAAAAAATAGCGAAATACAGGGGGTTTTTTTACTAAATAATCTCTATCAACTATCCTGTTTGCATTGGTCAAAGTTGCAAGGCATGAATAACCGCCAGCCAGCTCAAGATTCTTTAAGAATTCTGGGCCTTCAACTCTGTATTTGCCACCAAAAGAAGAATGTGAGTAGTTGTGGTTTTGATGGATAATTTTTATTGATTCTGTTGCGTCTATTACAGTGATGTTTCTCTGAAGCATATCAAAAATCAGCCAACTGTCCCAACCAGGTCGGCCAACAGCAAATGGAGGCATTTTGATGAGATTTTTTGGAAATATGAAGTAGTCAATTCCGCTCATTCCGTGAAGTTTTCCCCTCTTTTGTAAATTACTATTAAGAAGCATCAATTCCTGTGGATCTGAAAAATTAATTTCTTCAGTTTGGTCAAGGTCCCATCTTCTTCCGCAGAGAAGATACTTTTCTAGGGTTATGACTTTTAGTGTTTTAATTACATCAGAAAAGAGCAGAATGTCAGTATTGCAATACATGAGATTTTTGTTTACTGCTACTTTTTGGGCATATTCAAAAGCATAACTCAGCAATGGAGTACCGTGTTCATTTCTTTGAACATCGGGTATGTGTTTTACATTACATATTTGTGCAATTTTATCAACACCTTCATCATTCCCCATCAGAATGATTTCCACGCCAGATCCTAAATTCTTCCAGCTGTTGATGGCATTCTTCTGAATTACTCCGATATGCCCGGAAAAGGACTTGGGAATGGAGAATATTGTTAGCACTGATAACCCCTCTCAATGACAGAACTATTTTTGCGTGAAATACTGATCAAGTATATCTTCCAGCTTTCTGTTGAAATTATTCTGGTTCCAGGACAAATGGTTTCTATAACCTTTTTCAGAGAGTTCAGAACACAATTTGTCGTCCAGCCACAGTTTTTTTATTGCTTCAGAAATTTCTATTTCTGAAGCAGGGTTGAAGAATAGTGCTGCATCACCTGATTGTTCCGGCATTCCGTATATTCCGGACACTGCGGCCGGACATTTTACTGCAAATGCTTCAAGGGGCGGAATGTTTGTCGGTCCGAAAAAAGTGGGCATTATCATTGCTCTTGCATGCCGGTAGATTTCAGAAATGTCTTCATCCGGAACATAACCCAGAAAATAAACATCATTCTGGAGTCCTGAATTATTCACAAGTTCCAGTACAGATGGATAAGCGTTTTTCTTTGATCCGACCAGGACAAGTTTCAGGTCAGGGATTGAAGGCTTCAGTCTCTTAACTGCCCGGATTAAATTTTTGTGATTTTTATGTTCCCAGAATTGCGCAGGATAAAAAATAAATTTTTCCGGAAGGTTATATTTTTCTGACAGTTTTTTCTCTGAAGAATGTGGTTTGGTAATGTAGTCAGGAGCAATAAAAGGCAACGTATAAACTTTTGCAGGTGAAACATGATATGATTCAACAACCTGATTTTTTCCAGTTTCCGAGTCAACAAGAATACCTGAACTCCATTTGCAGACTTCGTTGAAATGTTTTTCCCTTCTCGTAAATCTTCCGTAGGCGCTTACTTCCGGAAATCTTTTTTCATACCTGTGCATTAAATCGAATATTGAAACTAGTGCCGGCACAGGCAACTGGTATGGTAAGGTATTGTCAGCAGTAAAAATCCACAAATCACATTTCGTATTTATTATCTGCTGTGAAAAATTGAAGCAGCTGGCGCAAAGCCTTCTCCAGGTCTGTGTTGGCAAACGAAGGTTCCGCCATATCCTGTCATAAAACCATCTGATTTTATTATTCGGGACATGAAAAGAGGAAACCCCGGAACCGGAAAGATGTTTTTCCCAGTGCAGAGGCGAATAAGCGACAATGATCTGATATTTGCCAGGGGTTAAATTACACACAGCTCTCAGCATGGAAAGGCTGTACTGAAATTTCCCTCCATCAAATGGTTCAGAGTCGAGAAATAGTCCGATCTTTTTCATTTTCTTGCAATGAAACACGCATTCCAGCTTTGAAAATCAGGTTCTTCCGTGTTAAGCCATTTGTAGACTGCCTGAATTTTCAGACCTGCTCTTTCACATAAAAACTCAACTTCTGGAGTGAACAGATAGCGCATTTTGTGTGTTTCTCTGATTTCTTCAACAGAATCAGTTTTTTTGTCCTTTATCAAAACCGTGTAATTTACGTTTACTGTGTTATTGTTCGGAAATATTTCCGATTCAGCAATTCTGCACACAGAAATACTTTCATTTTCAAGTCTCTTAACTCTTGTCTGAGGCTTATCTGTGATTACTCCCGGACCATACCAGCAGTCGAATAACAGTACACCACCTTCTTTTAAGTGCGAAGAGGCTGTGGTAAAGGTATTGAAGAGGTCTTCATTCGAAGTCAGGTAACTGAAAACATGAAATATGGAAATTACGGCATCAAACTTTTTTCCCAGATTTATATTTCCAATGTTTCCTTTATGGAATTTGATTTCCGGGTGTTTTTTTCTTCCAAATTCAAGCATTTCTTCAGATAAATCAATACCCTCAATCTGATATCCCATTTTGTGAAGAAGATGTGCGTGAATACCTGTCCCACAACCGAATTCAAGGATTTCAGCGGCATGTGGGGAATGTTTTTTCAGAAGTGAACGAATATACTCTGCTTCCAGAGAATAATCTTTATCTTTATAGAGTAGATCGTAATATTTTGAATAGTTTTTGAAAACATCTTTTTTCATAGTTTATCCTTATCTTGCGAAAATGTCTTTTACTGCCTGCACGACTTCCTGCATTTGGTCTTCGGTCAGTGCAAGACCGCTGGGAATGTAAAACCCGCGTCGCGCAAGTCTTTCAGCCACTGGATATTTTTCATTCAGGAAAAGCTGCATTTTATGAAAAACCGGCTGTTCATGCATTGGCCAGAAAAATGGTCTGGTCCCGATACCCTTTTCGGAAAGCTTTGCCATTGCTTCCTGTGCATCAAATCTGACACTGTCTTTGATAACAAGACCATAAACCCAGTAGATATTTTCAGAGTATTCTGTTTTTGAAAGAGGAAGTTCTATTCCTTCAACATTCTTCAGGAGTTCTGTGTAGAATTTTCCCATTTTACGCTTTTTTTCAACAAATAATGAAAGGCGTTCAAGCTGGGCAATTCCAAGTGCAGCCTGAAGATTAGTCATTCGCATGTTCCAGCCAAGTTCTTCATGTACAAATCGTCGTTTTGGCTGAAAACAAAGATTTCTCAATGAACGGCATCTTTCAGCAAGTTCCTCATCGTCTGTTACCAGCATTCCGCCTTCACCTGTGGTTATGTGTTTGTTTGGATAAAAACTGAATGCGCTTATGTCGCCGAAACTTCCGCATGGTAAGCCCTTAAATGTCTGACCATGCATTTCAGCTGCGTCTTCAATAATTTTCAATCCGTGTTTCTTTGCCAGTTTCATCAGAGGTTCCATGTTTACGGGGAGTCCGTAAATGTGAACCGGCATGATAGCTTTTGTTTTTGGAGTAATTTTCTTTTCCAGAAGAGAGACATCCATGTTCCATGTAACCGGATCGCTGTCGATAACAACCGGAGTGGCTCCCATCCGCACAATTGCAGCGGCACAGGAAATAATTGTGAAACTGGGAAGGATCACCTCGTCGCCGGGTCCGAGTCTGAGTGCTGCAACAGCTATATCAAGTGCGGCAGAACCGTTGCATACGGCGATACCGTATTTCCGGTTCACTCTGGCTGCAAAAGTTTCCTCAAATTGTTTTATAAACGGACCTTCAGAAGAAATCCAGCCAGTATCTATGCATTCATTAAGGTATTTCTTTTCATTTCCGTCCAATAAAGGTTGGTTTACTGGAATCATAAGGCTTTCTCCTGTACTATTATCGAATTTTCGTTTACGGCAGAGAATCTCTGCTTGTCTTTTTCTCCCGAAAAAGGACCCTGTTTAACCTCAATAATTTCTGATTCTTCGAGCATCATGAAGCTGTGACCTCCGCCTGCAAGAAGAATAACATCGCCCGGGTGAAGGACTCTGCTGCTTAAATATTCCTTTTCATCGCTGTAAAAATCAACACGTACTTTTCCTGATTTGATGAACAGGACTTCCTGAGTCAATACGACTTCTCTGGGAATTGGATTATGAACATGCGGTTCGATGAAATAATCTCTGGGGCGCTTCATATAGGCGAGCTGCTGTGAAAAATGAGGAGGAGTAAAAAACTCAATTCCAGTTTTTTCAAAATCAGTTTTTATTATTATTGCAATAACAACATCTTTATCAAGAACTTGTTCAAACATAATTTTTTTCCTTAAAATTAAAACGAATTTTGTCATTAAATAAATAATAGAAAAAGTAAATAAGCCCGATAAGCAGCAGGTATTGAATCAGCCATGCGGGATAGTAAAAACCGATAAAACTGCTGTTTATAGGCAGTATTATTAGAAAAAATATATATAAAGCCATGTTAAACGGTTTTTTTTCAATTTTTAAAAAAAATATATTTACAATCTGAGTTACAAAACCAACCCAAAGTGGTGCAATTAATATTCCGAAATATCCAAAATTTGCCCATGCTTCTCCAAAAAACATTGTAGTTGCATGACCAGCAGTTCCTGCTGCAACTTGTTCGGGTCTGAAAATACTCATAACAATTATTCCATAATCATCGCTGAAAGGCAAACCTAAAATATCATGAATTGCCCTTCCTGTAGAAGAAAACCCCAGATGTTCATGAATAGCTGGAAAATAATCGAATGCAAGATAGCTGCATATAAGCTGTCCAAAGCAAACTCTATGGAAAAATGCACCAACACCTATTATTAAATAGTCAAATACCCCAAATGTTCCGCTTTTTTCAACTCCTTGAAAAAAAACGGATAATATGCCCATCAGAAACAAAAACAACAACCCAATTGGAAGAAGCTTGCTAAGATTATATTTCTTTTTAGAAGCCATGAAAAATGCAAAAACCATTCCTAATAATAGATAGACTACAGGTCCTTTGACTAGCGCAGAAATTGAATATATTATGGAAGTAAAAAAGGAAAATACAAACCAGAAAAAATTTTTCCATGTTCGAAATTTTCTCCAATAAAAAAAAGAAGTATAACAGAACACCGGTAAAATACCTGTTAAAAGAATAACCAGATTTTGAAAAATATAGCTTTCACTCTTAAATCCAGAATTTCTTCTAAGCCTCATCAGCTCAAGGATTGTGTCATCCCCAGAGAGGAACGCGAAAAAAGGAACTTTATCGGCTTGAGAAACAATCGAATAAATGAACACAATAAAAGTTAAAACCGAAAAAAACATAATTGTATTCTTAAAACCAGAATTATCAGAAATGACTGGTTCTTTATGATGGTAACAAAATACAAGTTTTTTCATTGAATTTATTCCAAATATGTGATTAGCAAAAATCATGCCTGAAGGAATCCCCAGCATAGTATACATTACTACTAGCCAGCCAAACAAACGAAGAGTTTCACTTTCAGAAAAAGTAGGAATGTAACCTGGAGGTTCTAAACCATAAAGAATTTGAATAGAAGAAAAAAAAGTAAAAATCAGCATGTTGTAAAAAACAAACATCCCCAGATTATAATATTTCAATCCAAGAAAACCAGAGGCTTTTTTATAAAGAAGCACTGATATCATTAAAATAACGAGCGAAAAAAAAATAAACATTTTATTTATCTTTTCATAAGGCAATATGCTTTTTATATTCAGCTAATCTTCTTAGCGCAATTGCTTTCCAGCTAAATTTATTTTGAATTTTTTCGCTTCCGAATTTTCCAAGTTTCTTACGAAGTTCTACGTCTTTCATTTTTAGAAGCATTTCAGCAAGGTTTTCTGAATTATTTTCAATATAAGTCAGACCATTTCCTTCTACTCTTTCCTTTGCGAGTACTCTATCGCTGATAATAATTGGCAAACCACAGGCTGCTGCATCTATCATGCTTATTGATTCTTGCCTAGGCCATATTCCGACATCTGATGCCCAGAAAACTTCTGCAAGTTTTTTAAAGGGGACAAATGGCTTAACGGTGCAACCCCGTAATTTCGAAATACTTTCTTTTTGCTGACCTTCACCGAAAAATACTCCTCTGAATGGTTCCCCACGGCTTACGATTGCATCAATTGCCTGAGCGAGGCACAAAGGATTCTTATCCTCTGTAAATCTTCCAGTGTAAACACACAATACTTCATTTTCATTGATCTGGAGAGATTTCCTCGTTTCATTTCTCATTTCTACCTCACCGATTGCTAATGGGGGATGGAAGAGATCTGTGTCTACACCAAGCGGGTCAACGATAAGTTTATTTTCTGAAACTCCGAAAAATTTTCTGGAAATTTCTGCAGCGTCAATAGTTGCCGGAAATGATCTTGAGGTAAACAAACTGCTGACAAATCCCGGAAGAGTGTGAAATAATCGAATTTTTATACGCTCGGGTAATTTCATTTTATCGTAATTGAAGTAAGGCGGGTAAACGCTGGCAACAGTATGATTTGCTGTAAACATTTTATAACCCAATATCGGAGATAAGATTCCAATCAATGCGGTCATAAGATATCTTGAATCAAATGTTTGTACAATATCAGGTTTTAATCTCTTAAGCATTCCCGGAAGTCCCTTCAGAAAATGTTGCTTAAATTGCATCATAGGCAATCTATGAACATAATAACCATCTACTTCCTTAGTTCCAACTTCCTCAATTGGATTACCAAGAAAATCTCCGTATACTTTTGAAAAAAATGGAGAATCATAATATGGCTTCACATTCGAAGTAACAATATGCACTTCTTCATTCAGAGAAGCAAGAGCTTTAGCGAGACAGTTTTCAGCATAACCCATTTTTTCGACGTACCATTCAGTTACAAGCACTATTTTCATTATTTTGCCTTTCCAAAAACAGCTCAATTCGTTACACTTTTTTAAGCAGACAAAGTGTGTTTGAAGATAAGTATTTCAAAAAGTACTCTGAATCGAGCAAAAAAACTTCTGTAAAATTGTTTGAGCTTAAATCTGTTCAACAATAACGTGTAATTTAAATAAAACCATATCATTTAAACTATATGCCGTTTTCGGTTGGTATAAGAAATTCGATTGCTGCGATTCATATTAACTGTATTTTCCAGAAAAATCAGCTACCATTGCGAATTAATACGTTCAATTTCCAGGGAAAACCGTGAATTCCGCAGAATTTTAACACTAGCAGTCAGAGTCTGTCAAATTCTTTGTTTGCTGAAATATTTTGGGAAGCTTCAGATATCTGTAAGCGAATGTTTTCTATTGGGTTATTCATTCTTTGCGATAGTAAAACTAATCAGTTCTTTCAGGTAAACAAGGTCTTTATTAGTAATCTGTCTGCCGTCAGAAAAAATATATAAAACAAAGGATTGTTGAGCATTTTATGGTGTCATTTTATGGTTGAAAAACATAAAGATCTATGATAATTATATGTATCAGTAAAGAAACTCAATAATATCTAACCCTTTTTGAGAATGAAAAAAATGTTTTCTTTACTGCTTATTTCAAACTGACAGCGAAGTTATTTGCCATTCTAAAATGCCGTATTTAATTGATTTATGGTTTGATATAATCACAATTATGAAATTACCTTAACAGATTGAAGGAGAAAATTATGACTCAGAAAGTTGACGAATGGCTCCAGGTAAAGAGTGATTCTCAATACCACGATTCGCAGTTTTTGAATCCATATAAAAGCACAGTTGCTTTTGTACAATGGCTCATGGAGAAAGACATAATAAAAAATGAAATCTCAGAAGAAATCCTTGATGTTGGCTGTGGAAAAGGAGCAAACATATTCTACTTGAACAAAAAGTTTCCTAATACGCATTTTTCAGGTATGGATATAAATCAGGAGCTTATTGATGAAGGAAATATGATTTTACAAAAACACCAAATGAATTCCAAGTTGGAGGTAGGTGATCTTTATAAAGAGAATTCAAGTTATTTAAAAAGATTTGATGGGATTGTTTCCTTTCAAACACTTTCCTGGCTTCCAGACTTTAGAGAGCCGATTCTTTCATTTTCAAGAATGGCAAAGAACTGGATTGCTATGACATCTCTTTTCTTTGATGGAGATTTAAACTGCACAATTAAGGTTGAAGATCACAACAGAAAACAGCATGATGGCAAACCCAGCGAATATTTTTATAATGTATACTCACTGAACCTCATTTCAGAACACCTTAGAAATTGTGGGTTTCCAAAGCTTTCATATTGCCAGTTCGAAATTGATATTGATCTTGAACGAACCAATCCGAAAGGCATAGGAACCTATACTGAGAAATTGCTCAATGGTCGAAGAATACAGTTTTCTGGTCCTCTTCATTTACCTTGGTATTTTATTTTGGCTGAAAAATAAAAGTTTATCCACAAAAAAAGACTGGGTGCATCGTCATCCATGAGCGCGAGGCAAAATTTACTTTTATGAAATGCCTGCAGTGCTTTGCCTTCAACAACTAATAGGCTTAAATTGCTATCAAGTTTTTAATAATCATTTCTCCAGCGTCAGAATTTCCAAACAATGATGGTCGAGGTGCTGCTTGCCAGTCCTTGTTTGAAATTTTCTGCAGTACATTCATTATTGAGTCTCTTGATATCCCGGTAACATAATTCCAACCTGCTTCAACGAGTTCAACCCATTCTGTTTCTGATCTCATTGTAATGCAAGGTTTTGAGTGAAAATATGCTTCTTTCTGAACACCGCCGGAATCTGTCATAATTAATTCGGATTTTTTTTCAGCAAAAATCATATCAAGATAACCAAGTGGTTCGGAAAAAATAACATACTTATTCGATTCATTAAATCTTCCAAAATAATCATTATTGCTTTTCATCAAATTTTTTGTTCTCGGGTGTAAAGGGAAAAACACCGGAAAATACTTCTTTCCAGCTTCTTCAAGTATTTCTAACAGAGAAAGTAATATTTTCGGATCATCTGTACTTGCCGGTCGGTGAACAGTTGCAAGAATAAACTTCTCTGGAAGCCTATCTGTTAATTCAGATCTCCTTGTGAGTGACATTTTGCTGTAAAAAAGCGCTGCATCATACATAACATCACCGACATTAATAACATTCGGAGTATTGATTCCTTCATTAATAAGATTCTTAACTGCAGACCCAGTTGGACAGAAAAGCCACTTCGAGAGATGATCGGTCAATACCCTGTTAATTTCCTCTGGCATCTGACGGTTAAATGAACGTAAACCGGCTTCAACGTGAGCAATGGGAATATTTAGTTTTGAGGCTGCCAAAGCTGCTGCAAGAGTGGAGTTTGTATCACCATATACCAGCAACAAGTCAAATTCTTCTCTGGTGAGAACTTTTTCTATTTCGATTAGCATCTGCCCAGTTTGTAATCCGTGAGTTCCAGAACCAATTGCGAGATTATAATCTGGTTTTGGAATAGCAAGTTCTTCAAAAAAAACATCGGACATATTTTCATCATAATGCTGCCCAGTATGAAGAATTTTTTCATCAACATGGTATTTCGATGAAGAAATTGCATTTGAAGAATTATGATTTTTTATTGCTCTACTTACTACTGCTGCTTTAACAAATTGTGGTCTTGCACCAACTACCGTCAGAATTTTCATCAGTGTCTCCGAAAATATAAAACTTTCAGCATTTATAGCTTTACGGCTGGGTGAAGATCTGCATCGGGAGTTTTCCCAATTTTACTGTTGCGTATCTGATGCGCCAGAACTATTGATTCCCGGGCATCTTCGATTGAGAAACCTTTACCTGACAAAATTCTTTTGTAAACCTGAGTATGCAGATCTGTGAAGCCGTCTGAGAATTCAATTTCTTTGCCATTATATGTTATTGTCCTGAAAGTTGTTTTTTTTGCTTCCAATGCAGGTCCCGGAAGATCTTTCGGATCAAGTGATAAAAACCATTTGACTCTTGCTTTTTCAAGCTCAATAAAACCTGCGGCTTTATTTGGCTCTGAAAGGTGCAATTCATGATACTGAGGTTTTCCAAAAATCCAGATAAGCATGTCAAAAAAATGAATTCCAATATTTGTTGCAATTCCACCGGATTTTGAAACATCACCTTTCCAGGAGTAGTTGTACCATTTTCCACGACTTGTTATGTATGTTAATACAATGTCGTATTTTTCCTTTGTTTCTATTGCTTCGATTTCTTCCTTTAATTTTACAATAGAAGGAAGAACTCGAAGTTGAAGAATATTATAGACTCTTTTTCCGGTGTCCTGTTCAAGTTGTGCCAGAAGATCAAGATTCCAGGGGTTTAAGACAAGTGGCTTCTCGCAAATAGCATCTGCACCAGCTTTTAATGCAAAACGAATATGAGCATCGTGCAGATAGTTTGGAGAACATATACTGACATAATGAACTCGCTTTTCATCCTTCATTCGATGAAGTTTGTCGATATGTCTATCAAATCTCTCAAATTCAGTAAAAAAATCAACATCAAAAAAATAACGATCCAATATTCCAACCGAATCATTTTTATCAACCGCTGCAAGCAGATTATTGTTTGTGTCTTTTATCGCTTGAAGATGACGAGGTGCAATATAACCACCAACACCAATCAAAGCAAAGTTTTTTATCACAAATTCCTCCCAGATATTCCTTCTGAATTTTTTTCAGTAAGATCAGCATTCTTGATTTGATATTACGAAGTCCGCAGAAATTATGTTTTACTCTCCAATTAAACTTCAGTTTAATGCTAAAATGTATAAAAAAGTTTGAAATACTTTTGAAAAATAAAAAGACTTATCATTCTCAAAGATTTTCTTATCAGAAATCACTTTGATAAGGAATTGCAGATTATACTTCATTTTTTTTAGAATGGTCAAGTAAAAATGGATAACAATTTGAACGGCCATTTCCAGAAGTTTTCTTGAATGAAAATGCTGTTTATTTTATGCTTGCATTATGTATAGCTACTTGAATATACTACCAGAAGTGATTAGCAGCTATGCTCGGTTTGTGCTTTGACGCTGATTTTCGATTATTATTGTTGTTTTTGCGAGTGAATCTATGTTTCTATTCTTTGTGAACAAAAGAAGCCTAAAATACGTGGTTTTTTAATTCACGTAAACAAAAGAAAGAAATATTTTAATCAATCAATTGAATAATATTAGAATTGGCTTATTAAGTGGATGACAATAGATGTCGAAGCGAAAGCATTTAATAAAGAGGTATGGGAACTCAAACCGAAAATTGCTGATTGATTAATAATGCACTTGACATAATCTAATCGCTGTGAGAAGATTTTCTGCAATCAATTTTTTAGTTAAGATCAGCTGGGAGTGTGATATGATGATAGTTCATATTTTTGGAGATTCCCTTAGTTTACCGAGACTTTCAGATGGGATTCCATTTCATTTAACTTACCCGGAATTATTTAAGGGTGAATTGTCCATGAAATATCCAAATCTGAACCTTCATTTATTTAACTGGTCGCATGGTGGGGCAAATATCACTTCAACTCTTGATGAATTTCTTCTCAGGAACGATTATTTCAGTCAAGACGCAAAAAATATATTTATTCTTCAGATTGGTATTGTAGATTGTGCACCAAGACCGCTTCCAAAATTATTAAGAGGTTTTGTCGGTGTTCTTCCTGATGTTCTTCAAAAACCGATTGTCCGTTTTATTCACAACAATCGTGCCCGAATTCAAAAAGCTGGATTTGTTTACCATAAGACTCCACCTGCGCTTTTTGAAACTGTATTAAATGAGTTAATGGAAAGGATAAAGAAACTTGATAGAATATATGTTTTTAATATTGCTCCCACGAATAAGAAAACCGAAAAACACTCACCTGGTTTTACAAGAAGCGTTATGCAATATAACGAAATAATAAAATCAGTTATTCAAAGACATAGTAGCCCGAATATTTTTCTGATCGATGTCTTCAACAATATAAATAATCCAAGCCGAATAAGCCAATATATCAATAAAGAAGACGGACACCACATTACAGTGGAAGGTCATGAATTATATACTAAGTTGTTATTAGAAAATGAAAAATTATTTCCTATTGATTCGATTTTCTAAGCTTTTTTATGCCATCTCCAATGAAATCGGTGATAAAAGTTATTTCTTTTGTTGAAAATATTTTCATTAAGAAAATGAGTATCAGATAAACAAAAACGCCAGAGAAAATTAGGTAGATCAGTGAAGGCCAGTTAGAGTTTTGCAGAGGATTATTTCCAAGCTGAAATCTGACAGCACAATACATTACAAGTGAGGCTATGATTGATTTCATTATTACTGCTATATCATAGTTGATTTCCCATTCTTTTTTCATCATTTTTCTCAGGACGAGGAAAACTGAAAATTGAGAAAATAGAAAGACAAATGCAGATAATAAAATATTTTTAAATATTGAAAGAAGAACGAAATTCATAAGCAGGTTCAGCAATGATGAAAATAGATTTATGTAAAACATGGATTTTGTTTTTATTTTTACAAGATAAACAATCGAAATGATTGATGACAAGCCATAAAAAAGCATCCCTGCTGCTATCAAAGGGGTTACCAGATGCCCTTTTGTAGCGATTTCGTTAGTTCCGAGTAAAAAAAGAATTGGCTTTGATAAAGCCATTGCCCCAAATATATATGGAATAACAATAATAAATAAGTATTTTATTGATTTATTCATCAACATACGTGCCTGCTCGTGGTTTTCGCTGTCCGAGGCTTTGTACATTAATGGCGGTAGAACCGAACTGATCATTTTTGGAAAAAAAATGACGAAAGAACCTAATGAAAAAGCAGGCCCATAGTAACCTAAATGTTCTGACGAAATTATTGCAGAAATAAGATATCTGTCTGAAGAGTTTAGAATTACTTCAACTACATAGCTTGTCATAAGAGGAATACCTAATTTAAAATCATTCCATAAATCATTCAACCTGGGAAAATCGAGTTTAAAGCCAATGTCCTTAATGATCATCGAACCCAGAAAAGTTGAAATTATTGTAGCCGAAGCCATTTCAGAAATAAAAAGAACTTCAATTGTCACTTCCCTTTTAAAGTAAAAATAGGAAAGGACAAAAAAGATTGAAAGAAACTGATAAATTACTGTTCCTACATTGAAGATTGTGAATCTGTTTGTGCTGCGAAAATATTCTACTGTCTGAGTATATAAACTATAGAAGATGAAATATGGACAAATTAACCATAAAGAAAAACTGAGTTTGTTTTGAAAAAAATATTTACCTAACATGGGTAATAGAATTAAGAATAATACTGAATGAAAAATAATGCTTGTTAATTGAAAACAGAAAACCGGAAAAAACAGATCTCTCCGCTTTTTTGCTTCGTCTGTCGAAGGTAAGAATCTCCTTGATGTGAATCCAATACCCCAGGAAGAAATTCCCATAAAAAAGCTCATCATAGATCCTAGAAGGAGATACGCACCGAAGGTAGCTTCTCCGGCTGTTTTTGTCACAAGTGGTATTAATGACATTCTGCCAAATGTTGCCAGAACCTGACAGATAAATGTAGAAAAATTGTTTTTCAGGAATATTTTATATATACTCATGAAAATCTGTTCAATTTTCTAAAAATATTAGTACATTTTTCAGGAATAAATAATTTCATTCTATAATTTTTCCTTCAGAACATTAGATATTTGCAGAAATTTTTGAATATTTGATTTGCCAAAATATCTGTTTTTATAATTTCCCATTTTTTCTTTAATTGAGTTATTCCAGAATGATCTGAACTTTTCATCGGTACAAAATTTCATTAAAAAAGTTTCAAAATCATTGGTTGAGTAAAAATATTCAGCTGCATCATTGAAGGCTTGGAATTTTTGTTCCTTGTCTAAAATTACTGCGATTACTGGACAATCGAATAAAATAGCTTCCATTCCCATGGCTGAAAATTTTGTAATAAATAAATCTGCGATATTTAAACAGTCATATACTCCCGAATTTGGTTGCAGCCAAAACACATTTTTTTGTTCTGGAAAATAATTCTTGAACTGCTCAATATTTTTTTGAGAAGGATGTGGTTTTATCAGAAAAGCAATGTTCCCAATCGATTTTCCGACAGTATAAATAGAGTTCAGTGGTAAAATTTGTTCCCAAACAGAATAATAACCTCTAATTGTGGTATTCAGATCAAACAGGAAATAATGCTTGAAATTATCTGGTATTATGAGATTTTTGAACGATTCACTTTTTGTTGTTTTTGCCTTGAAATCGTTAACCGCTTCGCATCGTTCATGGCCAGCCACTTCAATCTTTTCAGGAGCAATCCCGTTTTTTTCAAGTTTCAGTTTGTGCTCTTCATTAACTACAAAGAAAATATCTATTGGTATGGAGTGATGTTCGTAAGGAAAATAAATCGGATAAATTCCAGCAGGACAGGTTAAAAAAAGAGGTTTCTTTTTTTTGTTTAATAATTCTCTGGAAAGTATTACGGATTCAATCAAAACAGTTGTAGTAAAGTTTATTGCAAGGGGATTCCTTGAAGAGAAGTATCTTTTTGCCGCTTTAAAAAATCTGTATCTTTGAGGCATTTCTGAACAAATAAAAAAAAGGATAGAAAACCACATTAGTTTTCCAAAACAGACACCATTAAAATTAAATTCAGGTTTCTTGAGAAATTTATTTTTAAACTTGAAAGCAAGACTAAGAGAAAAAATAGTTCTTATTATTGAAGAGAAAATGTCTGAACAACTTACAAAATTTTCTAATTCATCTGCAGTTAAATTCTGTTTTCTTAATTTATCTGCCCCTGGTGAAGCACCCCATGAAAGTGCAACTGGTTGGAAATCTTTTTTTTTCAGCTCCTGCATAAGATAAGTGACAGGAACAATTTGTTTGTCTGCCGATGAAGAGACTTGAATTATAACTTCTTTTACTTGCTGATTATTCCTTAAGCGGGAAAAGATGCTTAAAAATTTTGTCAGTAATATTCTTACAATGAAATAAAATTCCCTCAAAAAATACTTGATATTAATGAAAGAAATCTTTAATCGAGCCAGAATTCCGTATCCTTTTTTATCCTCAAGAACTTCAACGTTTCTTGTTTTAGCGACTTCAATCAAAATGCAGTCTTCCCAGTGCAATGAAGGTTCGGAAAAAAGGTGAACCTGGTTTATCTGATACTTCTCCAATAAAATTACATAAGAGTTTATAAGCAAAAACAAGTCCTGAAGACGCTGAACGGTTATCCCGCCTTCACAATGAGAAACCCAGTAGAAAATTTCCTTTCCAAAACCTTTTTTTTTGTCACTTAGATTTTGCAGGAAATGGTTAAAGAGGTTAACTTGTCTTTTTACTTCTTCTGCAACATTGTAAAATGATTCCATTTGTTCTATCAGTACAACTTCTTTGATCCAATTGAAAGCAGAAGCTACTTTGTGAATTTTTAAATCATTTGAAGCTAAAATATACGAACAATTGTCAGTAATTCCAATGCTGGATATTTTATTCAAATCTTCAAAGTTTCTTACAATTATCAGGATGTTTTTCATGTGCTTTCTTTTTTCAATTGATATATAAATAAATCAGTTCTAAATATTAAAACAAATGATTTCAGATATTTTCAAAAAGCTTCCTTTGAAAACTATTTTATTCTATAACTGCAGTAAATTTCTCAGCCTGATTTGCATGATATTATATCAAAAATATTTTTATCAAAAGGGTTTTTCGCGTCGAAAAAACATATCCAGGAAAGCTTTACTTTAACTTAATACTTATACTGTTGCTGTGATTAAATTTCTGATTTACTCAAATTCTACCAGAAACTGGTATTGTTTACCAGAAAAGCAGTAGAACAATACCAGTTTATTCCACCAGAATCTGTTTATTGCAAAATTATTCTAAAAAATCAGTAGCCAGCAATTTTTTTATAAAAAATGGAATTTTGATATTGTTCATTCATATCACAAAATTTCAAAAAGTCATTTTCAATAAAAGCTTTCGTCTGAAGGAATAGTCCTGGTTTGAATTCCTTGTCAATAGAATCATTTAACTGAATTTCTTCTATTGCAACAGAACCCTTCTTTTGAATACTAAGTTTTTCAAGCGGCCGAAAGAAATAGCGATAACTTTTTGAAAGAACCTCTACGCCCCATCTGCCCGGAGCACCCCAATTTGCAGAATAGGAAAAAAGAGCTCCTTTGTCAGATACTCCAGAACCTGAAAACACAGAGGATCTTTGATGCCATTTTAATGATCCGCTTACATAACAGTTTAATTCTTTTGGTCTTCCACCCATAAAGAATGCCATGTCTGAAACATGAGTTGAATTTGCAAGAAACCAGTTTTCAAGAACCTTTTTTGGCTTGTCAAGCTTTTCAATTTCGTGTCCCCATTCAGTAAAATCGAATTGGAATGACAGCACTCCTCCGTCTTCCTGAAGCATTTCTTTTGCTTTGATTACAGAAGAAAAAAAACGGCGGTTATAAGCAAGCAGAACCTTTGCATTACATTTTTTTGAAGCATCATCAAGTTCTTTTATTTCCGTACAGTCAACTCCGCCTGGTTTTTCGACAAGAATCTTCTTAATTCCTTGGTTTAACAATTGAACAGTTGCGCTTTTTAATTCATCAACTCCAACTGAAACAATTGCACCTGCAGGGGTTGAGGGGTTTGTTTTCAAGAATTTTTCAAGACCGCCCGTAATAACACTTTTTCCGGTTTTTTTTTCAAATTCCAACGCAGATTTTTCGCTGCGTCCTATCGTCAGGAAGTCAATTTTTTGTGCAACAAGAACTTTCGCATACTCCTGAGACATCAAACCAGCGCCTATTAACCAATATTTCATCTTATTTTCCTTTCGATCATGTAATTGGACAATATCCGTAGTTCTTTCCTGAAATTTTTTCAACAAAATCCTGAATGCTTGATATAACTGGTCTATGTATTGAAAATGCTTGAGAATATCGGGTCAATGGTATTGTACGATTATTGATAATATCAGTTACAATTACTGGTGTTAAATCACTTTGGTAAATTAATTTATGCTGGGTTTCTTCCCATATCCATCCTTTTTCCAGAGTGGAGATTCTTGCCAGACCTGTACTTTCATCAAGTACAGCATTTACACTTTCGGTAAAAACATGTGTAACAAAAGGAGAAGGTGAGACATTCTGTGAATAAAGGAATATTTTATGTCCGCCCGGCTGTGTTCCTCTCATTTCGCCAGTTAATTCAATAAAGTTTTCACGTCTGCTCGGGTGAACGATTTTATCAAGACCAGACAGGTCAACTTCAAAATCGTTTTCACCGGACAAAAATGCGAGAGTGTCAAAAAAGTGAAGGCAACTGCATGCCAGTCCCCAATTATTTCCAAAGACTGAAAAAGAGACTTTCTCGCTTTTTTTGATTAATTCTTTTAACTTGATAAAAATAGGAAAAGCTCTTCGAGGAAAATTTACAAAAGCTTCTATCCGGTGTTTGTCAAGAAGCAAGCCTATTTCTTCAAAATCCTTAATTCTCTGGAAGACAACTTTTTCAAAGATGATTTTTTGAACTTCACTTCTATTTAAAAGAGTTTTTGTCAGATTTGCCCGAACATCGGAATTAGTCGTAAATATTGCCAAATCGTATGATTTCTTTATTTCATCCAGAGATTTAAAAAAGTTTAATTCTCTCTCAAATGACGGGTTTTTGATTTCGTCATATCTAGTTTTTGCTGTTTCAATTGCTGCTGAAGATGGCTCAACAACATCAATTGAAACTGGAAAATTTAATTTGGCAAGGCCTTGAAGATATCTGCTGCCAAGCTGACCGGCACCGACAAGAATAATTTTTTTCATTATTGAACGTCCTTATTCCATTATTTTCTAAATATATTCTGTAATGCAAATTTAATATTAAGTGATACTATTATTACATCTTGCAGAATTAATCTGTACTGTATTTATTTTACAGGGAAAAGCCATCGTCCAGGACGATATTTTGTCCATTTAAAAAAGCAGAAGCATCTGATAACAAATAAACTAAAGTGCCGTTTAAGTCACTTTTATCAAGCATCCCTTTGCTAAGTCCGAGGGAATTATATTTTTCCAGAAATTTTTCATTTTGTCCATCAAATATTCCGCCAGGGCTTAGACAATTGACACGGATATTAAAGCCTTTATAATATTTTGCCATATATTTTGCAAGCTGAATTATTCCGGCTTTTATTACGGAATACTCAACAGGCATAGTAAAAGTGCAACCCTCGTAAACTTCAAACCTTGGAGCAAGAAAACCATAGATTGAAGAAATAAAAACCAGATTTCCTCCACCCTTCTTTTTGAAATATTCTGAAAAGATTTGTGCTGTAAGAAAATATCCACCCAGATGCATTGAAATATTTTCATTAAAATCAGAAAAATCAACTTTTTCAAAAACACGACCATAGTTTTTATTACGAGGATAAGCACTGTTAACAACAGCACTTATCCTGCCGTAATTCTTTTCTGATTTATCAATAATTTCATGCAGTGAATCTTTTGAACAAATGTCCAGTGGAAAAAAACAGACTCGGTTTTTTCCATAAGTTTCTATCATCTCATAAGCAAACTTTTCAGAATTTGGTGAAGGTCTATCTCCAATTAAGGCAATACCATTGTTTTTAAGTATGGTCTGAACAAATTCTTTTCCAAGCAAACCAGCCCCACCAGCAACAAGAACAACTTTTCCAGTTAACATTTTTTGTTCCTTTCCCGACAAACAAGGCTAATTCTTTTTCCGAAAAACGGGTTTAATTGGGCGTCCCACAAGATATTTTCCATAGCCTTCGGAAAGAGCTTTTTTGTAAATCGCAAGGGCTTTTTTCCCGGCTTCCAGAGCAAAGTCGATTTCTTCCGCCTGATGAGAATAGGATAGTGCAACCCAGGGCATAAGAACTCCGCACTTCAGCATTTCCTGGACAAAAAGAGTTCTTAAGCCGAGACAGGCATTACCTGCGGAATCTTTGGTGCTGAAGTTTGGTGAACATGGAAGCCCTGTAAATTGAAATGAATCTGCGATTCCAGTGTCTGCAGCAATGTTATTCATGCCGGAAATCAGTTTTTTTCCGGCATTCCAGATGTTTCCTATAACATCAAGTTCCTGATAAACCTTTAAAGTTTCAACGAATGCACCCAGACCACACATTTCGGCTCCATGAGTGGTAGATATCAGAAAAACCCGCTCGCCTTCATGTTTAATTCCTCCAAGATTCATAATTTCTCTCTTTCCGCCAAGCGCAGCTACAGAAAAACCATTAGCCATGCCTTTTCCATAGGTAACGAGATCGGGTGTTACATTATAATATTTACTTGCCCCCTGAATATGCCAGCGGAATCCTGTTATCATCTCATCAAGAATAAAAACGGCTCCATTTTTTCGGCATATATCCTGAATTTTCTGGAGAAAATTGTCTGCAGGTTCATCAGTTGTTGCAGGCTCTAATATTACGCCGGCAATTTCCCCTGGATAATCACGAAAAAGTTTTTCAAGTGAAGAAAAATCATTGAAATTGAAGTTTTTAGTTAATGAATGGTTTTCAAAAGGTACGCCAGAATTCATTTCTGTATCCCCAATGAACCAGTCATCGTAGGAAAAAAATGGATGCTGTCGACACTTGGCGATAATCTTCCTTCCGGTGTAAGCCCGTGCAAGTTTAATTGCGGCGGTAGTAACTGTTGACCCATTTTTTGCAAACTTTACCATTTCCACCCATGGAATCAAACTGCAAATTGTCTCAGCAGCTTCAATTTCAATTTTTGAGGCCCTTGTTAAATTATTTCCTTTGTTGATTTGTTCAATTGCAGCGTTTGCTATTCGTTTATAACCATAACCGACAGTAACAGCTCTTAGTGCCATTCCATAATCAAGAAACTTATTTCCCTCAAGGTCCCATACGTAAGCACCCTCACCTCTCTCAAGTATAGGTGGAGCATTTTCCGGGTAACTGTCATCTGCTCTGCTGTAAGTATGAGCACCGGCTGGAATAAATCGATGTGCTTTTTCCTGGTAAATTTTATTTTTGTTCATTTACTTTGCCTCGACATTATATTTTTTTTAAAATTTCCTATTATTCGAAAATCAGGTAAATAAATCGTCGTAATATTCTTGTAATCATTTTGTTTTGAAATAACTAAATAAAACATTTTGACAGCTTATTGTTGAAAGTGAATTAATAATCTTTCAAGTTTTTTTCAGGGTTTAAATGAGGAACTGAACCAGAGCTCTTTCGAACAATACTTCGAATTCATAAAAATGAGTATTCATGGGAAATTGACTTTATTGAAAAAATCTCAAACTGGAGCAATGGAATAAAATCTAACTTCAGGTTGCTGTCGTTAATGAGAAGCATTTCTGTTCCTGACAGTTATTTTTTTATTTTATTTATGTTATTCAAAATTGCCTCCACGCATACCCAATCAACAAAATCATCAATTTCGAATGACTTCCATTTCGGAACAATATAAGGAAGAGTTTTATCATGATAAAAAGTCTGTTTATTGAAATAAGTTTCGATTTCAGAAAAGTAAAGTGAACCTTCAAGAAAATAGACTTTCTGAATTTCCTGTCGCCTTTTTACCGAAAAATTTTTACCAAGATATGGTTTTATTAAACCATCGGAATCAATAATTAAATCAAAATCAGGGTGGGAAGAATGAACTTCACTGACACCAACTATTGAACTGGCATTATTTGGGTTTTGAAATAACAATTCAATGGCTTTGTCAACATCAGAAGATTCAGTTAAAGGTGAAGTAGGTTCCAAAAGCAATATGTAATGAAAAAAATCACCTTTATCCCTGTGAAAGTTAACTGCATGTTCGACTACAGAAAAAGATGTTGCGCTATCACTTGCGAGTTCCGGTGGACGCAGGAAAGGTATTTCAGCACCAAGAGAAGTGGCTTTTTCTGCAATTTCAGCATCATCTGTTGATACGATAATTCTGTCAACATATTTTGACCCGCGTGCCGCATTTATTGGCCAACCGATCAAAGGAAGACCACATAAGGGAAGAATATTTTTTCTTGGCAAGCCTTTTGACCCACCCCTTGCGGGTATTATTGCCAAAATTCTTTTTCCCTGAAACATATTTTTTTTACCTTTCTTCCAGATTTTCGCGTTCCAAAGTTAATTTTTTCGTTGCCCGTTTAAATTCATCCCATTGTCCAATGTCCACGTAGCTGCCCTCGTGTATTGGATACATAAGTACTTTCTCGTCGTTTTTAATCAGGACATCAATTAAGCTGGGCATGTCAAAGGTAATGTCCGCTGGAATATATTTGAGTACTTTCCTGTTAAGAACATATACGCCGGTGTTAATAGTGAAAGTATACTCAGGTTTTTCCTTAATTCCCTGGACTTTTCCGCCTTTTTTGAAATGAACTACCCCATAGGGAATTTTGTAACTTTGCATAGATGAGATTACAGTTAATGCAGCATGATTTTCCTTGTGGAATTTGACCACATCATCAAAACCGGCACGAACAATAATATCGCAATTGGATACAATGAAATCGCCGCTTAATTCATCAGAAAGTAGTTTGATACTTCCTGCCGTTCCCAAAAATTGTTTTTCCCATACAAATTTTAAATTGTACTCTTTTTTTATACTGTTAAAATAAGATACAATCATATCCCCTTTATAATTCAAGGTCATATAGAAATCATTTACCTTGAACTTTCTGAACTCATCAATAATCAATTCTACAACAGGTTTTTCACCTATTGGAATTAAGGGTTTGGGAAATATTTTGGTAAAAGGCTCAAGTCTGGTACCTTTTCCACCAGCCATGATGATAACGGGGACTTTTAATCTGCGCTGTGGAGTATGGTGAAACGGGTGGGAGTCTTCGGAAAAAGCTTTGCTCCAAGTAATATAGTCAATTAGATGGTTTTCCGCATCTACAATTGGAATTAATTCAATCAGGTGTTCCAGAAAGAGATGTTTAATGTCTTCAATTCGAAAATTATCATTTGCTACTGAAATTGGTTTTCTGTTGAAAATTTCTGTTATTTTTTGTTTTATACTTTGCCCGGAAAGAATAAATAAACGGATATCTCCATCAGAAAGTGTTCCCAGAAGGTGATTTTCTGAATCTACCACCAAAAGTGCCTTTTTTCCGCTCAAAGAAAGCTTTTTTAACGCCTGCTGGACTGTCTCATGCTCTTTTATGAGAATATTCTTAAGCATTATATTTTCACCTTAAATCAAAGATTTAAAAAGGGAAAAATTTCTGAACATTTACATCTTTCTAAAGAAGATTAGAATAAACAAAATTTTCCAGAAGTTCAACTCTGATGATTCTTCCCTGATTTTCAATTACCGGAATCTGGTAAACAGATTTGTTTTTCATTAATGCTAAAATACGTTCACTTGACTCGTATTCCCTTGCAACAACAGGTTTGGAATTCATAATTGAGGAAACTTCTGCATCAAGTGATACACCTCTGAGGATGGCTCTTCTTATATCGCCATCTGTAACCGTTCCCAGAAGAATATCATCGTTTTCAACGATCAGACCTATTCTCAGTGCTTCCGAATCAATTATCTTTATTGCTTCCCTGATAATTGTACCCGGACCCATTCGGGTATTCCGCCAGTCTTTTATTGCTTTAACGAGTTTTGCTGGTACACCAGTCACCATTTGCTGATCAAGAACGTTTCTGATAACCAGTGCTCCGGCACCGATAAGGCTGTTTCGGCCAATTTTCAGATACTGTATGACATTTGCCCCTGTTCCGATGTGAGTACAATCATCTATTTCCACTCCGCCTGATAAGGTTACACCAGGGGAGACATGTACATGATTCCCTATTTTACAATCATGATCAACAGAAGCTCTTGTGTTGATTATTGTGTTGCAGCCGATTTTGCTTCCAGGTTGTATGACAGTTCCTGCCATGATCTGGACGCCTTCCATGAGAACTGAGTTTGCAGCAATTACTGCAGATGGATGAATAACTGAAAAGAATTCATATCCGAAAGTTTTGAATTTTTCGTAAAGAGATTTCCGCCTGCCAAGTATTCCAGTTGATCCAAGGCCGTTTACCAGTTTAACCTGATCTCTGGGAATGGACAGAATGGTATCATCGTTGCCGATAACCGGAATTCCCTCAAAAACATTATCTGGTAAAACTTCCGGTGTGGCAATTCCGCTGACCCTTTGTTCCATTTTCTGAAGGGTTTCTATCAATACTTTTGCATGACCGCCCGCACCAAGAATAATCAGTCTAGAGTTTTCGTTCATAATTCAATCAGTTCATCTACAAAAAAATCTCTTGGAGCCGGGCAACCAAGAATTTTCCAGAAATTTTTCGGGGAAAGCCCGTTGCCTGGTCTTTTTATTGAAATATTTTCATGAGTGAAAAGCTCACCCGCACTAATATTCTTTGAAGCAACAATACTTTTTCTGACAACCAATAGATTATTTATTTCAGAAAAAGAAGGCTTTTTTTCGTAGCTTCCAAGAGCTTCTTCAACGTGCCTGATCTCAGAAACCATTTCTTTTAATTCATCAGGTTCAAGAGAAGCTTTATGATCTGGTCCTGGGAGGTTTTTGTCAAGCGTAAAATGTTTTTCTATAACTGATGCGCCCATCGCTACAGCTGCCACTGAAACAGCTATTCCCTGGGTATGATCCGAATAACCAGTGTTAAGATCAAATTCTTTTCGGAGTGTTTCCATTGCCAGCAGATTAACTTCCCTGTAGGGAGTTGGGTACTCGCTAGTGCAATGAAGCAAGGTCACTTGATTTTTAAGTATAATTTTTCCGGGTTTTGATTCATAAGCATTCTTAAAAGCTTCAAGCGAAGGTTGCTCTTGCATATTGAGAAAGCCAAAAGCCAGAACACCCAGAGCAAGAACAATTTCAGGCAAAGTTGCCATTCCAGTCGACAGTATTACAGGCAGGTTCAAAAGAGCAACTTTGTACAAAAAAGGAAGGTTGGTCAGGTCACAGGAAGATACTTTAATTTTGGAAACACTTAATTCTTTCAAGAGAAACAGACTCTTTTCATCAAAAGGAGTGGAAACAAACTCAATTTTATTTTGTTTACAATATTGAAACAACTTTTGATGTGCGCTTTGATCAAGTTCCAGCTTTTTCAACATTTCAAACTGGGTCTCATCAGCATTTGTCTGTTTTTTCTGATATTCTGCCTTTGGCACAAGTTTGGTCACAATTTCACTGGCTTTAAATGTCTGAAATTTCACTGCATCAACGCCTGCTTTTAAAGCAGAATCAATCAATTTAAATGCCATTTCAAGATTCCCGTTGTGATTAACACCGGCTTCGGCAATAATATAAACTTTCTTCATTTACTCCTCTTTCTGAATATAAAAATGTTTGCTCAAAAGAGAGTTATAATCATCGATAGATTCAAGAATTCTGCGAATTTCCCTAGATGAATTACCTTCACCATAGGGATTAATGACTTGACTGCAATCAAGCTGCATGGCGGAATTGATTGCTTTTTGAATATCATTGGAAGAGGGAAAACAATCAATTACAGAACTTGCCCGAAGTCGGCCCCTCTGCCTTTCACCAATATTTACTGTCGGAATTTTAAATGAAGGAGCTTCGTATAAACCGCTTGATGAATTTCCTACCACCATATTAACATTGGAAAGGAGATTTAAAAATAAATGCTGTCCGAGAGACTGGAATGCCCACGCATTTGTTTTTTTTTCAACAAATTTTCTGACTCTTTCAGAAATCATTCTTCCAGCAGGATCAGCGTTGGATAAAGTAAATATCAGACCAAATTTTTCATCCAGTTCACTCAACGCATCCAGTAAAGCATTAACAATGTCAATATCCTTTTGTTTTCCGATAGTTGTTGGATGGAGCGTTATAAGAATATTTTTTTCTCTGAGGCTGACATTTAACTGTTTTTCAAGTTCAGCTCTTGAAATGACATTCATTCGCTTTATATAATCTATTCCAGGACTGCCAACGTTAAATATATACTTGGGGTTTTCACCCATAAGCATGAGTCTGTGTCGCGCTTGTTCATTTGTTGGAAAATGAATATGAGACATCTTGGATATCGAATGTCTGATTGATTCGTCAAAAGCGCCTTCTGTAATATCTCCACCGGCAATATGCGCAACAGGAATTTTTTGAAAAAGCGCAGTCTGAACTGCAGCAAAAATTTCAAAACGATCTCCGAGAATCAGGATCAGATCAGGTTTCAACAGCGAGAAAGAATCAGAAAACCCAATTACTCCCAAGCCTACCGATTTTGCCACTCCTGCAGATGAATCACTCGACAAAAGCATCTCAACCCGCGAGTCGATTCGAAAATTATCTTTTTCAATTTCTGAAACCGTCGAGCCAAATTCATGTGACAAGTGCATTCCGGTTACAACAAGAAGGGGCTCCAGCAAAGTGGAAAACTGCAGTTCTTTTATTACCCAGTACAAAAGCCCATAATCAGCCCTTGAACCTGAAATAATACAAATTTTCCGTTTCTTCATAATTTTTTCATAATATCAGTCTATAATTTTTGAAACAAGTTTTGACTGCTCGGAATATTTATTAGACTTTTCTCAAGTATTTCTGCTGTTGAAAGAATCATTTTCGGGCAATTCTGATACATTGGCAACGAAGAATTCAAACACCACGCAGGTCTGGTTTGAATTCCCATTGAATTTGTCTTTTCAAGAAGCTCATCTCTCAAAGAAATAAAATCTTCTTTTAAAACGATAGTATTTAACCAGTAATTACTTTTTCCATAAGAAGGCTCTGTGAAAAAACTTACTTCCGGAACGCCTTCAAAAGCCTTGCGATATTTTTCGGCAAGCTTTCTCTTGTTATCTAAAAAAGCAGGCAATTGTTCGAGTTGTGCACAACCCAATGCGGCACAAATGTTGGGAAGCCGGAAGTTATAGCCGCACATATCATGAAAATACTCCCATTTGTGTGCAACTTTTGCCGTAGTAGTTAAATGTTTGGCCAGTTTGCCAAGTTCAATATCATTTGTAATGATGGCACCACCGCCACCTGTGGTTATTGTTTTATTTCCGTTGAAACTCAATGCAGCAATTTTTCCAATTGTGCCGGTATGTCTGCCTTTATAATATGAACCCAAAGATTCAGCCGCATCTTCAACAACAACAATGTGAAATTCATCAGCTATTTCAATCAACGGATCCATGTCAACCGGATGTCCGAATACATGCATCGGAACAATCGCCTTAATTCGATTTCCAGTTATTTTGTTAATGCACTCATTGTTTTTAATTTCAGTAATATCTTTCAAATATCCGCGAAGCTTTTTTGTACAGATGCCCAGTGTAGAAAAGTCAGAATCTACAAAGTGCGGGATTCCACCACAATAAGAAATCGCATTTGAAGTTGCAACAAATGTCAGGGCACTTGTAAGTACTTCATCCCCATTTGAAACACCAATAAGTTTAAGGCAAATCTGGAGAGCGGAAGTACCATTTACTGCTGCTACTGCGATCTTTGCGCCGGTAAATTCTGCAAGCTTTTTTTCAAATTCATCAACGAATTTTCCAACTGATGAAACCCAGCCAGTATCAAGGCATTCCTTGACATATTTCCACTCATTTCCTTCAAAAGAAGGTTCGTGCAAAGAATAGAATTTTTTCCCTTCTGGAAGAGCTGATAAAATTGCACTGACTACTTTTTCAATGACATTGTTTTTCATATATTATAAAGATCTGTTTTGTACTTTTTCAGATTTTCTGCTTTTCCAAACCAATCTGCGGTAATTTTCAGACCTTTTTTCAGGCCTTCTATTCCGGCAAACTCAGGATGCCATTTTAACAAATCCCTGGCCTTTGAATTGTCTGCCCAAAGTCTTTCTACTTCACTGTTAGAGGGTCTTAATCGTTCTTTTGATGAAATGATCTCAATATCTGCCGCCATTGTTTTTGAAATAATTTTAACCAGGTCTCCTATTGATACTTCAAAATTGCTTCCGATGTTCATCGTTTCACCAATTGAACTGTCCGATTCTGCAAATTTTATAAAGCCGTCAATTGTATCGGAGATAAAATTTAAATCTCTAGTGGGATGTGTTGAACCAATGACAATTTGTTTTTTTCCTGAGGCAATCTGAGAAATTACTGTAGGAATGATAGCTCTCGCTGATTGCCTCGGACCGTAAGTGTTAAAGGGCCTGATTATAGATACTGGTGTATTAAATGAGTAGAAAAACGACATTGCCAACGCGTCTGCTGCTATTTTTGAGGCTGAATATGGCGACTGTCCCTGAAGTGGATGGGCTTCGGTGATTGGAACAAAGCGAGCGGTACCATAAACTTCGCTGGTTGAAGTCTGTACTACTTTTGAGATGTTCAGATCCCTCGCCGCCTGAAGAATATTCAGTGTCCCTTTTACATTTGTGTCTATGTAACTATCAGGTGAATGGTATGAAAAAGGTATTGCAATCAAGGCAGCCAAATGGAAAACAACGTCGCATCCCTTTACTGCTGTTCTTACTCCATACGGGTCTCGAATGTCACCGGCAAAAAAGTCAATACTCTTTTGAATGTCCGGACTGACATCATCCAGCCAACCTCTTGAATTAAATGAATTATAAAATACAAATGCCCGGACAGAACACCCCATTTTTACCAGTTCTTCCGTTAAATGAGAGCCTATAAAGCCATCAGAACCAGTAACTAAAACTTTTTTTCCACATAAATTCATATGTTTTTTATCTCTTGTTCTCGCTCAAAAATTTCCACTTTTATGACTATTTCAATAAAAAATGCAACTGTTAACAAGTTAATAATCTATCTTCAAAAGACCCATTTTCAATATATTTTCCGATACTAGATTGAAAAATAGAACGTCATTTTTTAAGGGAAGAATTCACGTCAGAAAACATTCTATAAGTCACCTCTTATAAAGCATGCCACTGAAAATATTTTTTTGTTGCTTAAAATATGAGGGCGTTGAATTATTTCAAGACTTGACAAACAATTCAGTTCGAATCAACAAACTTTCTGAGTGAGAATTCTGCATTCTTTTCCTGAAGAAAGTTAAATAATTTCTGATAATTTTCCTGCATCAAAAGAATATTTTGATTTACACGCCTGACAAGTCAGAAAAATATTTTCTTTGGAGGTCGCTGAATGAAGTCTAACCCCGCATTGACAAACCCATCCGGCTACTCTTCCCGGGTTTCCGATGATAAGTGCATAATCCGGGACATCTTTTGTAACAACTGCACCGGCACCAATGAAACAATATCTGCCAAGAGTGTGGCCACAAACAATGGTTGCATTGGCACCTATCGATGCACCTCTTTTTACAAGCGTTTTTTTGTATTCATGTTTGCGAAGAATATGACTTCGAGGATTAATAACATTCGTAAAAACCATTGATGGCCCGCAGAATACATCATCTTCCAACTCAACCCCATCATATACTGATACATTGTTTTGAATTTTGACATTGTTACCAGCGGTTACATTCGGACCCATAACCACATTTTGGCCGAAATTGCAGTTTTCACCGATCTTGGAACCTTTCATGATGTGGGAAAAATGCCAGATCTTGGTTCCCTGCCCGATTATTACACCTTCATCAATATATGATGACTCATGTACGAAAAAATTTTTTTCACTCACGATTTTTAGCCTTGTTTGTAAAATTACAGACGCCAATACTGAAAATCAGCGTTTTCGGCAGAAACTTTGTCGAACATGCCTCTTGCATCGATCATTACAGGCTTTCCATCGTCTCTGGATGAAAGATCTGCAAGTTTCTCAATGGCTATTTCGCGGAAGATGGAATGTGATACTGCGATAATTACCGAATCGTATTTTTTGTTTATATCGCTTAGGGATACAATATTTTGTATTCCATACTCTTCCTCAGCTTCTTTCGGGTCTGCGAGTGGGTCGAAGACGTCCGAAGAAACTCCGTAGTCTTTCAATTCACTTATAATATCGACAACGCGGGTATTTCGAAGATCAGAGACATTTTCTTTGAACGTAAGACCCATAATGAGGCTTCTGGCACCTTTTATTGTTTTTCCAGCTCTTATCATTTCTTTGACAGTGTTTTCCGCAACAAATTTGCCCATGCCATCATTGATTCTGCGGCCTGCGAGTATTACTTCAGGATGATAACCCAGCTCTTCTGACTTGTACGTCAGATAATAAGGATCGACACCGATGCAGTGACCGCCGACAAGACCGGGGAAGAATTTCAGGAAGTTCCACTTTGTTCCTGCCGCAGCGAGAACCTCAAGTGTATCAATTCCCATTTTGTGGAAAATTATTGAAAGTTCGTTCATTAAAGCAATATTCAAATCACGTTGTGTATTTTCAATGACTTTTGCTGCTTCCGCAACTTTAATTGAAGAAGCCGGAAATACACCTGCTTTGATAATTTCAGCGTATACTTCTGCGACAATCTTTGAGGATTCTGCATCACAGCCGGACACCACTTTTTTTATTGTTTCAAGTCGATGTTCTTTATCACCCGGATTTATGCGTTCAGGACTATAGCCGACCTTGAAATCCGTCATGTAGTTGAGGCCGGACTCCCTGCAAAGTATTGGTACACACTCATCTTCGGTAACTCCGGGATAAACTGTCGATTCATAAACAACAACCGTTCCAGGACGCAATACCTTCCCAACACTCTCAGAAGATTTAATAAGCGGCGTGAGATCGGGTCTCTTATTTTTATCTACCGGTGTGGGAACAGCAACGATGATAAAACGACAACCACTCAGGCTTTCCGGGTCAGAAGAAAATTCAATTTTTACTTCTTTCAGACCGCCTTCGGGGACTTCGCCGGTAGGGTCTATTCCAGCCGTCATGATTTCAATCTTTTTCTGATTGCAATCATATCCAACAACACGGTATTTTTTCGCAAAAGCATGGGCGAGCGGAAGACCGACATATCCCAAGCCTACGATGCCCAGAGAAGCTTTTCCGGTTTTCAGATCATCGGGAATTGACGCAAATGAATACATATTTTACCTTCCATGAAAGATAGTGGCAGGATAATAACATAGATTTTTTAAAATTGAAAGAGGAAATTTTGCATGGTGTTCAATTATGTGTGGAAAATTCTCTATATATCAGCGTAATTTATCAGATAATTCCTTTCACTGATTGAGCAGGATAAAACTGCTTTGGAATTTCACGAATGGCAGACATGAGCACCCGTGTCTTAAAGTTATTTTAATAATTCATTGATCATTATTTTGGAATGGTTTATATATCCATCAAAAACCTACAACGCGCTGCAGCAAATATCTTGTGCTGAAGTTGGATTTTTCTACTGTCGATGTTAGCGGAAATATTGAAATAATCCAGAAAAGTTTTTTTGACTATATAAAATTTTCGGTAAAAGTTTTCATGCTCAAATACAAGTCTATACTGAACCTTGACGAACAGACAATTAAGTTCATTCAAGAATCAGAGTTTGTCACCTCACTTCTGGGAACGCTTCTTCAGAAAGTTGAAGAAGCCGGGAAAAAGCTCTATCTTTTCATTGATGAATACGACAATTTTGCAAAAAACTCCTGAGCACACAACGCGAGAAAGATTATCAAAATCTTATTTCTGGCGACGGACATATCAAAACCTTTTTCAAGAAAGGAATACCGCATCATAGACTGCGACAAAAAGGGTTATGCAGCAATATATGTGTACAAATCTCCAGGTGCAAAAGCTAAAGAAAAGAGCAGGAATAAAGCAAAACCAAAGCCACTTCAGAAAACAAAAAGGTAACTGATCAATAATTCGAAGCAAGTGCCTGCTTTGTTTATTAGTTATCGAATTTTCTTATTATTTCTGTTTTCCTGCGCAGAATCTCTATAGCCTTCCATCTACCATTTCTTTTGGCAAAAAGCTTTTAACGTCGAAAACCAGTGAGTTTGGCTTGAGTAGGATTTTGTAATCAATTTCTTTGAATTCACGATGTGCGACAGCAAGTACTACAACATCAAATTGTTTTTCCGGAAGCGTTTTTGCTGTTGTCAGACCATATTCTTTCATTACTTCATGCGGTTCCGCCCAGGGGTCAAAAATCGTTACGCGTGTTCCATATTCGCACAAAGTTCTGATTATATCTACAACCTTTGTGTTTCTGACATCTGTGCAGTCTTCCTTGAATGTAATTCCCATTATCAGCATGTCAGAATTTTTTACCGGAATTTCTTTGTTGATCATAAGTTTAACAACCTGGTGAGCGACATATTCGCCCATTCCATCGTTCAGGCGGCGGCCTGCAAGAATAATTTCTGGATGATACCCTACTTCCTGCGCTTTCTGCGCGAGATAATACGGGTCAACACCGATGCAGTGACCTCCAACAAGGCCCGGAGAGAAGCGCAGAAAATTCCATTTAGTGGAAGCTGCTTCAAGAACCTCTTTTGTATCGATTCCGAGACGATTGAAGATCTTGGCAAGTTCATTTACAAATGCAATATTGATGTCTCTCTGGGAATTTTCAATGACCTTCGCTGCCTCAGCAACCTTTATACTTGTCGCTTTGAACGTTCCGGCATTGATAATGCTTTTGTAAACAGCATCAACCTTATCTGCAATGTCCGGGGTTGAACCTGAGGTTATTTTTTTAATCTTTGTCACGGTGTGTTCTTTGTCGCCCGGGTTAATACGTTCCGGAGAGTAACCGGCAAAAAAATCACGGTTGAATATGAGTCCGGAAAATTTTTCAAGCACCGGGACACACTCGTCTTCAGTTGCACCTGGGAAAACAGTTGACTCATAGACTACAATGTCATTCTTTTTCAGGAGCTTGCCGACAGTTTCGCTTGCTTTATAAAGCGGTATGAGATCAGGGCGGTTATTCTTGTCCGTTGGCGTTGGCACAGTGACTATGTAAAAGTTACATCCGGAAAGGTTTTTCGGATCACTTGTACAAAATAAACCTGGCAGATTCGAAGCTTCGACGTTGAAATTTGTCGTGGTGATTACGTCATACAAATCACTTACAGAAACTTCAAGGGTGAAATCTCTGCATTGATTAAGCTCGCTGATGCGTTTTTCACTTATGTCGAAACCGGTAACCTGATACTTTCCTGCAAAAGCTACTGCCAGCGGAAGCCCGACATAGCCAAGACCTATAATTCCAATTTTTATATCATTTACAGTTTTTTTCTTATTCATAGTTGCTCAATATTATATCTGTATTGTCCGGTTAAAGCTATTTTTACGAAGTGAATTCATGCACTTTTTAACATAATTCTGAAAGATAAGCAAATGATTTTTGCTAACAAATTTAGGAATATCTGTCGAAATAGTGGTTTGAGGAAAAAGAAAAATGCTGAATAATTTACAATTTGTTAAAAAAATACCTGGATGGTTTGTATCAGTTGTTGTGCTTTTCTCTGTGGTGGTTTCACTGCCTGTTTTAAGAATTGCACACAGTCAGAACGCAAGCATCAGAAAATTCGTACGTCTGGATTATGCTCCGGCTGTTGCTGCAGAGTCAGATGCCGAAAAGAACCTTCTTTCCGGAAAACTGATTATTTCCTTTGATGGAAGTGTTAAAGCAGAGCTTCGTCCTGAAGCCGGAATTCCGCTGGTTTATGTTGACATTCTCGGCGCAAAGCTTGATGTCAACCCAATGGAAACACCATATTCAAATGGTCCGGTAAGAGTTGCACGACTTGCTCAACTTTCATTGAACCCGCCGATTGTAAGAGCCAGCCTTTTTCTTCGGGATATTCTGCATCCGAATATTGTTACAAAAAATGGTGAAATTGAAATAGCATTCAGCGAGGAAAACAAAGTTCAGCTTACTCACAGTGATGCGAAAAACAGTCCACCAACACCTTTTTCTCTCATGGCTCCGGAAATTCAGACTGGTAACGCTCAGGGCAGCAGTAAATACGGTCGCGATATTCCTTTTGTTCCAGTTCAGCTTGAGATAAAAAATTCTGAAATTGTTCCGCTTCTGACTGAATTGAACAAGCAGACTGGAATGGTAATGCATTTCAGAGACGCATTTGACAGTGAACGAATTGATTTGAGCCTGAAAGCCAGCGATCCGATTGAGGCAATGACAGCCATCATTGAGAAGGCTTCCGGAACGCTTACTATTGAAGACGGTGAAATATGGTTTTCAAGAATAGATAACCCTCTGTTACTTTTCTCAGATAAAGACACAATTGAAGGTGCTGATTTGCGCGGACTTGCTGTGGGAGACATTCTACGTGCCCTCGGACAGATTGGTAAATTTAATATTATCCTTGATAAATCGCTTGATTCCGTAAAAACCGCTATGCTTGACACTCTTCTTCATAAAATGACTATCAGAAGAATGTTTGAAGTCATCATGAACCTGAATAAAATTACAGCCAGAACAATTGATCGAAATACGCTCATACTTCTCAGTGAAGTTGCAGCACGCGCAGAACAGGGCTCTATCTGCAGAGTTATTCAAGTGACAAATAATATTGCACAACTGAAAGAACTTCTTGGCAGTTCAATGAAACCAGACATTCTTGGACGTGTGAAAATCTATGAAGATTTCGGAAACCTTGTGTTGACCGGTGATAAGGATGCAGTTGAGATTGCTGATCAGACATTAAGTTTTCTTGAAGGAAGATTGAGCAATGTCAGAGAAAGAACAAAAAGGGTATATTTCCAGCCAGTTAACACTGTTTGTGCTCAATTGGTCGGACTTGTTACAACTGCCTGGGGAAAAGATGGAAATTTGCCTCAGATGCTCATTGATCCGAGAACTGAAAGTATAATGCTGACAGGTTCGCCGGGTGACGTTGAAAAAGCACTTAAAATACTGAACGATCTCGACAAACAGCCAACTGCCCAGGCAATGATAAGAATCAGGGTAATTGAAAGCGGCAGAACGCATATTCAGGAATTGGGACTGGAAACTTTGAGAAATACCGTTGATCTTGCTGATCTGGCAAGTTTGCCGACTAAACTCGCTGTTCCGGCGGTTTTGCATGCTCTTGATCAGGATTCAAAAGTAAGAACTCTTGCCAATCCGTTGATCAGATGCATGAACAAGGAGGCGTCTTCAATTAACCTTACTGAGACTATTCCTATAAAAAGTACAGTTACAACTTATATTCAGAATCCGAATGGAACGCAGATTCCGCAGGTTTCTGAATCCTGGAGCACTTCTAACACAGGTATTACTCTCACGATAACTCCGGAAATATTTCCAAACAATGAAGTGCAGCTTATTGCAAACGTTACCTACACCGACCTTCTGAAAATGGTTGAAAATCATCCGTGGACAACGAACAGAACATTGACGACCAAAATCAGAATAAAGAATAATGAAACCGTAATTATTGGCGGACTTATCAAGAAGAAAAGAGGAAATACAACCAAGCCATTCCCGATATTAAATCGTATTCCTCTGTTGAAGAAGCTCGTGAAGCCGTTAGAATACAAACAGGATGATGATTCTGAAACAGAAATGGTCATTCTTATCACTCCGACAATTATTGGAACTGAATCTGAAAGAAAACCAGTGCAACTGCTTCCGAAAGTCGAAAAAAATGCGGTAGCACCTGAATCAAAACTTGCAAAGAAAAGGTAGTCTTAACAGAAAAGGTAAAAAATGAGTATTAAAGTGAAACATCCGATATTGAATAAAGCACTGGGTGTCGCATTTCTTCTGTGCGTACTCTTTGGGTCAGGGCTTCTGGTGGGCTTTGTTCAGACAAAGAAGATAATTTCTTCTGAAGCTGAATTTCTTCCGCTGACACGATCCAGAATGCTTAAAGACCTTGGCCGGACGCTGGAAAGCCTGTCTTTGGAAAATGGAAAGATTGGAAGCAATGGACAAGGTTTCAGGCAGACTGCAGTTTCATTTTCAGATTATATTGTTGATAACGAATTTGAGGCAAGTCTAATTGAAACTGGTCTTATTAAAGGTTTTCCAAATGGGAAATTTAATCCGGATTTTTCAATAAGCAGAGGCGAGGTTTTCTCGATTCTAGCTGATATAATTGTCAGTTTTTATCCGAAATATGGCGTTGGCAGTGAAAGCGTTTCGACAGCAAGCAAAGCAAATACCTGGCTCAGCGAAAAACTGAGAATTTTAAACAAAATTGATGGAATTGATAAGTTTACCGCTTTAAATTTGCAGTCTGATAGAAACATGGCATTCTCAGATTGGAAGAAAATGATTGAAGCCATTAACAAATTTATTAAAGCCTCATCAGAAAGTGAATCTCAGACAAAAAACAGTTTTCAGACGGCTCTTTTTACATTAAGAAATCGCCTGGCTGGCAAGTCTGCTGAACAGAATATCAATTCTGTTGAATCTATCGCGCCTGAATGCATTGCACCGGAAAATATAGTTGCCAGAAACGATTCTGCAGATTCGGTCTCTTCTGAAAAAACTGAAAGTGATTCGATTAAGCGGCAGCAGAGTGTTGAAAAATCTAGTGCTATGATTTCAGATGACAATGAGCCTTCAGTAGGAATCAAAATAGCACGGACATTTGAAGCGGGTCCAATTACTGATAATGCTGAAGAAAAGATTTCCCGACTTGCTTCTTCCGAAACAGATAGACAGCAGATGGTGCGAAGATCCCTTAATGATGAAGAATCATCAGGTATGCTGGGTAACAATGAGAATGTCATAGAGAATGCAATAAAAGATGACAGCTTCGAAAACAAGGAAAAGAACGTTTTAAAGAATCAGGTCGTTGTAAGTGGCAGAGTTATTGATAACATTAACGGGAAAAACCTTAAGAATGCTTCTCTGATAGCTGGTTCAGATATGATACAGACAGATAGTGAAGGTAATTTCACTTTTTCAGGAAAAGCGAATCAGTTGGTTGAAATAACTGCTTACTGTGAGGGTTATCAGCCTCTCAACATGAAACACAGATTCGGCTTCAAGCGTGGTCCGCTGATTATCGGGCTGAAGAGAGCATTTTCACAACTGGAAGGGAAAATTGTAAATCTGCAATCTGGAAAGCCGGTAGAAGGCGCCCGAGTTCAGGTTGGAAAAAAATATTCCGTTACAGACCAAAATGGATACTACAAAATCACGGGCTTGACGCCCACCTGGACTCAACTGTCAGTTTCGGCATCCGGATACATGGAAACAATGGAAGTCCTTTTCGTCGGACAGAATAGCTCGAAACGCGACGTAAAACTCCGAAAAATTGAATCCCAAAAAGAATATCCAGCCGGAAACAACTTCGAAAACAATGAGCAGGCATCAACAGGCTTCCTGAATGCCGAAGAAGAAGAAATGCTAACCGAAAGCGCCCTCGGAAACTGAATACAGAAAACTCAAGGTATTCTGAAAGAATGTAAAAACATCAATTTGTGTAAGAGTTTCAAATAGTCTGGATTTACAATAGGCATTCAAAAAGAATTTCTGTAAGTTTTGTGGTTTATCTTGAACAGTTAAACGCTATGGTATATCAGCCATGGGCCATGAAGAAATAAAATTATAATACCAGAAAAGAGTGTATGATGCATTGGGTTGCGAATTATCCTCAAAAGGCTTATATCCCCATGTTTCCGTGCTATTGTTCGCTGCGTCATACGTAGTGCCAAATGCGTTAATAGTTTCTTTTTGATGACCCTGAGACTCAGATGGTCTTGGGTCTGTTGGTATTTCATAAAGGTAGGGCGGGTTTCCGCCGCTGCTGTCAAGAAGATTGGCGAGGGTCGGGGGGTATTGTCCCTTGTCAGCTTTATAGTCGTTGAGTGCCTTTCGCAATAATCTCAAGTTGGCCAGCATCGTCGCTGTCTTGCTTTCGGCTACGTAGTCGCTGTAGTAGGGCATGGCGAGAGCTGTCAAAGAGGCAATCAACAGAATCACGATTGCCATTTCAAGAAGTGAAAATCCACTCCGGAAATCATTTTTTTCTAAACTTTTCATATCTTATTCTAACCTTTCCACTAACAATAACACAATACGTGCAAAAACGACTTTACTAATTCCAAAATTTAACTGTAAGTTTTCATATTATGATTAGCAATATTAGTATCACCTCAATAATTCGGGGAAACGCCAGTCCACTACTGTCATTTCGACTGAAGGGAGAAATCCCAAAACCTGCGGAGATCTCTCCCTTCAGCCGAGATGACATGGTAATAAGTCGTTCCAGTTAAAAAAGTTACCCTTGATAAATGAGAAGATACCAATATTATTCTCAAACTTATCAACTATGCGACTTTCTATTTGCGAAATTCCCGGCATTAGAATAAAGTTAATGCAAAATGTCTCCCCATCTTTTATCTGATTCTACAGTATAAATCAATTCTTTCATTAATTAAACAGGTAAACTTATTTTTGCGGCACAAAAGAAAAATATTTTGCTGTGCAAAAATATTTTTCTTTTCCCTCTTTTATTTTTGAAGGAAAAATGGCATAATACTGAAAATTATATGAAATAAAGGAGACAGGGATGAAATCAAAACTTATTAGTTTGGAGCAGGCTGCTTCGTTGGTGAAAGATGGCGATTCGGTTGTAACAAGCGGTTTTGTTGGAAGCGGGCATCCGGAGGCTTTGACCTGGTCGCTTGAACAGAGATTCCTGAGGGAACAGCATCCGCGTGATTTGAGTCTGTATTTTGTTGCAGGGCAGGGTGATGCAAAAGATCGCGGTCTGAATCATTTTGGACATAAAGGAATGGTTAAAAGAGGAGTTGGCGGTCATTGGGGACTTGCTCCGAAATTGGGTAAACTTGCTCTGGAAAACGAAATAGAAGCATATAATCTTCCTCAGGGCGTTATTTCACACATGTTCAGAGATATTGCCGCAAAAAAGCCGGGAACAATAACTCACGTTGGACTGAAGACTTTTGTTGATCCGCGCCTGGACGGCGGCAAAGTCAATTCGAAAACCAGAGAAGATATTGTTGAATTGATCAATCTTGATGGAAAAGATTATCTGCGATATAAACATTTTAAACTTGATGTTGCTCTAATTCGCGGAACCACAGCTGATGAGGCCGGAAACATCAGCATGGAACAGGAAGTTGCTACTCTAGAAGCTCTTGCACAGGCAATGGCAACGAAAGCATGCGGCGGAATTGTAATTTGTCAGGTGATGCGCCTTGCTAAATCGGGCGGAATAAATCAGTTGTTTGTACAAATTCCAGGAATTCTGGTAGATTATATTGTGCTTAACGACATGGTAAAATCACCGAATTTGCACATGCAGACTTTCGAAGAGCAATATAATCCATATTACTCCGGACAGGTGCAGTTTCCAGAAGATTCACTCTTCAAACGAATGGAAATGAGTGAAAGAAAAATTATTGCACGCCGTGGACTTTTTGAGCTTCTTCCGTTGGGGAATTGCGTTGCAAATCTTGGAATTGGAATGCCGGAAGGGATTGCAAACGTTGCAAAAGAAGAGGGTGTAAGAGAAAGAATTACGCTTACGGTCGAATCGGGTCCCATTGGCGGACTTCCTGCATCAGGGCTCAGCTTTGGTGCTTCATACAGTCCTGCATGTGTATTGCCTGAGCCGTCTCAATTCGACTTTTACGATGGCGGCGGTCTTGATATTGCTTTTCTTGGCGCCGGAGAAATCGACGTTAAGGGCAATGTCAATGTCAGCAAATTCGGTCCAAAGTTTTCAGGATGTGGTGGTTTTATAAACATTACCCAGAATGCAAAAAATGTTGTCTTTTGTACAACTTTTACTGCCGGAAGTCTTGATATTGCTTCGAAAGACGGTTCACTGAAAATCGTTAAGGAGGGGAAGGTAAAAAAGTTTGTCAAACAGGTTCAGCAGATTACCTTCAGTGGAGATTATGCGATTGAAAAGGGAACGAATGTAACATATATTACCGAAAGATGCGTATTCAAACTTTCAAAAGATGGACTTGTACTTACAGAAATAGCTCCCGGAGTAGATGTTCAGAAAGATATCCTTGACCTTATGGAATTCAAGCCTCTTATTCCTTCATCGCCAAAGCTTATGAACCCGGCAATTTACAACGATTGTCTGATGAACGTCAAAGGCTGAGTGCTTTTACCAGTCCCAGTATTGGCTGCCGTCCATGGCGGTGGCTCTGGCTCTTGTTGTATAAAATTGCGGGTCGATATATTCGTCGGGCCAGGAGGCATATTTGATATCGAAGATTCCCCAGCCATCAAGCCTGGTTGCGGCGTCTGTTGTCATGACCCACTGGTCAGAAGTTGCAGTTCTCAGGTGCCACCGGAAGCTTCCAAATTTATCGACAAAATAATTTATGGGCTCATTTCCAAGAAATGGGCCCTCGGTCGCTCCGGTTCTGCTCCAGCTGGCGGGAAGCACTTCCAGAAGTGATGCAATACTTGGCGGGTATTTTGTTTTCACCGGCGGAATAGAGTCCACAGAAGTGGCTTCGTTTCTCAAATCGCGATATCTGTCAATTGCAGAGCGGGTTTCCTGAAGTGCAGCTTTCAGTTGCGTTTCCTGTCCGTATCTTCCGTATAATTCAATTGTCGGAACAGAAAAAAAGATAATTGCAGAGAGCATGGCTAGAACGATTGCAGCTTCCAGGAGTGTGTAAGCTGCGGTAAACCGTCGATATGCGTCCATCAGATTGCCATTTTTCATGTTTTTATATCCAGACCCTAATTCTCACTTCCATGAACTTAGGACAACATATTCCTAAGTTAACGCTTATGCTGCTTTGCAGCATTTTTCATTAATAATTTATAAAAGTAATAATATCAGAAATCAGTATAACAGAACATCAAAATCAGCAAAGAAGTGTTCAGCAGAAGGCGCAGCATTCGTAGAAGGAGTTTATTTTAATTCCAGTTGCTTCAAATGCTTTCAGAAGAAGTCTGTCGGGATTCACTATTCTGCGAACTCCGTGCAGCCAGGCGAATAAATCAAGCTTTCTCCGATAAACTCCTGCCGGGCGCATACAACCGAGTGTAATGTCAAAATTATATTGATTTACAGCCTTATTTAGAAAATCATATAACACATCAAGTGCCGGAGGTTTACAAAGAGCCATTTCAGTTTTTGCTGTCGGGCGGAAAACAAGAAGTGTAAGTTTTTTCTGATCAGCATTATTAAGAAAATTAAGGGTCCTGAAGACTCCTGAAAGGTCATCGCCCATCAGACCAGCTATTGTGTGAGGAACAACCCTTGCGATTTCAATCAGTTCAAGATACATTCTTTCCAGATCAGAAGGCGTAAGTGATACCTTAAAAACATCACGCAGAATTTCGCTCGTGCCTATTAGATCAAAGGATATACAATTTCTGGGTCCTGAGAATATTTTGTTCTGGCGAAGGAGTTGGGCGCCCTGAAACCCAATGTGGAAATTCAAACCTGAATCAGGAAATTTTTTTGCAACTGAATTAATAAACCGGTCAATCGGAACAGCCCCAGTTTTACTGCTTCCACCGCTGATGAGAAAAGACGAGTACTTCGAACAATCATCACCGTTTGCATCACTCAGAGGACGCATAGATTTGAGATAGTGGCCATCGCAATGTGCGCAGTTCAATTCACACGAAGAACCAGTAATACTGATTGGAAGAGTTTTTCTTGGGAAAACAGCATCAACATATCTGCTGTCATCAGGAAGATTACTTAAAAGTTCTTTGACAGAACAAAGCTCTGCATTTGAAAGAAAATCTTTGTACAAATCAAAAAAAAATGAAACCATCACAATGTGCAACACTTTCGCAAATACTTGTGCAATCATCGCCTCTGAATATAATTTGCTGAGAATTAAAGAACCAAAGAGCAACAAAATTTATCTTCAAATTCCCAACAATTAATGGCAACTCAACATCTATTGTAATAAAACCTTAAAACGCCCCAAATAATTGAACAGACAATAAATACGTATAATCGCAAACTTCAAATCTAAAATCCTAAATCTTTAAAATCTGCGCAATCTGCGTAATCTGCGGACAAAAATCTTGTCTTTTCTTGTCTTGTCTTGTCTTTTCTTTTCTTTTCTTGGGTAATCTTTTAGCTGAGAGCTATTGGCATGTTCTCAGATTTCGTCTTCGCCTGATACTCTGATTACTTCTTCAAGCGTGGTAAGCCCTCTAAGAACTTTTGCAAGGCCATCCTGTCTGAGAGTTCTGACGCCCTGTCTGATGCCTTCGTTTTTTATGACACTGGTTGGCGATCTCAATACGATCAGTTCTTTAATTTTTTCATTTGGAACCAGAAGTTCGGTAATAGTCGTTCTTCCTCTGTAGCCTGTCTGGTTGCACGCATCGCAGCCCTTTCCACGGTAGACTTTTGTCTTTCCGGCCTGGTAAAGAAGGCGGCTGTGTTTGATTATTGCGGGCGAAGGAATAAATTCTTCCTTGCACTCTTCGCAGATGAGCCTTGAAAGACGCTGTGCCATTACACCTATAAGAGAAGAAGCAATAAGAAATGGCTCAACACCCATGTCGATGAGTCTTGTAAAAGCTCCGGCTGCATCATTTGTATGAAGTGTTGAAAAAACAAGATGACCGGTGAGAGCAGCTCTGATGGCTATTTCCGCAGTATCATAGTCGCGAATTTCTCCGACCATTATTACATCAGGGTCTTGTCTTAATATTGATCTCAAGCCGCCAGCGAATGTGAAGCCTGCTTTGGGGTTTATCTGTCCCTGATTTATTCCCGGAAGCTGATATTCTACCGGATCTTCAATTGTAACAATGTTAATAGAAGGATCTTTAATCTTTTGCAGCGCGGCATAAAGCGTAGAAGTTTTACCACTTCCTGTCGGACCTGTAACCAGAATAATTCCGTTTGGTTTCAATACCAGGCTGGAAAAAGTGACCAGAACGTCGTCGGCGAAACCAAGTTCTTCAAGTCCGAAGAGAACTCTGCTTTTATCAAGAATTCTCATAACTATTTTTTCCCCGCGCAAAGTTGGATAAGTTGAAACGCGGAGATCTATTTCGCGGCCATCGTGGTGAAGCTTGATACGACCGTCCTGTGGAACCCGTTTTTCTGCGATATCAAGTTCGGCCATGACTTTACATCTCGAAATGGTTGCAGCTTCAAGCGATTTCGGAAGTGCCATGACTTCCTGAAGCATGCCGTCGATTCTGAATCTTGTTCGCAGGACGTTGTCATCGGGCTCTATGTGAATATCAGAAGCTTTTTCCTTGATTGCCCTGAGAACGATAAGGTTAACAAGCTGAATAATGCTTGCCTGATCTGCTGCATTGATACTCGAAAGATCAACCATTCCATCTTTCGACATTGAAACAGTTCCCTGAATCTTTTTGGCAAAGTCCTGAATTGAAAGCGCTTTTTGTTCAGGAGCTGCTGAAGCTTGCAGTGCTCCGCCGAGTGCACCCGTTGAAGTGTCTCCATAGAATTCGTCAATGGCAGCCTGAATTTCGGACATAGTTGAAACAAGGGGCTTTATCTTACAATTTGTAGTGTATTCAAGGTTTTCGATGACAAATGAATCAAGCGGATCTACCATGGCAACAGTTAAAGATGTTTTTACTCTCAGAAGTGCGAAGCAGTGGTATTTTCTCGCGATATCCTGAGGTATCATTTTTACAACTTTCGGATCAATAACATAATTGCGAAGGTTGGCATAACTGAAGCCCAATTTACTTTCAAGGAACTCTCTGAGCTGGCTTTCAGAAAGGTAGCGCATTCTCAAAAGCGTAAATCCCAGCGGATCGCTTGTTTTTCTCTGCTCTGCAAGAGCATTTCTCAATTGTTCTTCGGTGATGAATTTCTCTGCAACGAGTGATTCACCAAGAAGCTTTTTTTCAATTCTTGCCATACAAGATCCTCATCAATCTTCGGCTCTAATTCCCAGTTGCTGTTCAAAACTTTTCTGGGCATCTATTACGTGGGTAACAATAAGTTTTTCATGTTCGTGTGAAATATTGTTGAAGGAAACGACCGCTTCAAAGACGTCGAGTTTGTCCTGACTCTGGGTTTTTCTAAGCCTTACCAGACGTCCCTGCAACCCTTGTACAAACTGGCTGCCAAGCTGGAAGGCGAATACAAGATATTTTCCCTGTTCGATGTCTTCTGCTGTTTCGATAACGCAACCACCTGCGGAGAGGTTTGTGATTGTTCCGCGGAGGTCGAAATCGCCATATCCAAAGCTGCTGTCGCCTACTTCACCGGCAATAAGAACTTTAAACTTACAGGCTACACGAGTTTCGGCGCGAACAAATCCGCGTTTCACTGTTCCCTCAACACTGAATTTAAATGGAACGAGCGAATTCTGGAATATATCGGAAAGCGTCCTGAGTTCTTTTGCTGAGGAACTTGTCTGGTCAACAATTACAGTTTTATTTAATGCAGAATGCGAAACTTCCTGAATTTTCATGGAAATGTGATCAGTTGTACTGGAAATTGTCTGCATGTTCTGGTACATGGAGTCAGATGTTTTGCTTTGCCTGTCAGCGGCTTCGGAAATGTCCTTAATTACCTCGTTGAGTTTTTCTGCAAGTTCAAACAAGCCGCCCAGGCTTCCATCAACGGCATTAACGACTTCCAGACCTTCGTAAACCTTGCCGGTATTAGATCTCATCATTTCAGCGGCATTTTCGGTTTTCTGTAGAATGTCGTTAATGAGGTTATTAATTTTTTTCGATGACTCGGCTGAACCGCGTGCAAGCTTTCGAACTTCTTCAGCAACTACAGCGAATCCTCTTCCCTGTTCACCGGCTCTTGCTGCTTCAATTGCGGCGTTCAATGCAAGAAGGTTGGTTTTTTCTGCAATATTTGCAATTTCGGTCAGAATCATTCCGATTTGCTTTGATCTGTCGTTCAGGTCGTTAATCAGGTTGGCAGAGCCTTCTGTAAGTTCTTTGATTTTGACCATTTTATCTACAGAAGTTTTCACAGACCCTTTTGTGCTCTGGGCTATGGTAGCTACTCCGTGACTCTGGTCAAGTGCGACGCCGAGTTTTTGGGAAATTTCTTTACTCAGGGCGAAGGAACTTTCAAGTGATGAAATTGTGTCACGCAGACTGGAAGCATTATCGAGAGCATTTTTGTTGATTGAATCAACCTTTTCGACAACTTCCTTGATAACCTGTGAACTCATCTGGGCAGTGTGATCAAGTTCTCTTGAAGCTTCTTCAAGTCTGAATGAAATTTGCAGGACTCGTTTGAGAATTGCCACAACGCGTATGAACATCTGGTCAAAAACTTCAAGTTCTTTAAGCATTGATTCGCCTGATGATTTTACAACGTCTCTTGTTAAGCCGACTTTGCTTTCAACATCATTGAGAACAATATTTATCATCGCAGAAAGAATAGATTTACTGAACCAGGCGATGACAATTCCAAAAACGCCACCCAGACCAAGGCAGGAAAGAATAAACTTGCTTTTTGCTTTGCCCAGGGTAATCAGCATTGTGCCCATGAATCCAAAGGCACCACCTGCCACGAGGCCTAAAATAATGGCGAGAAGAAGAATTTTCTTGAAATCAGATTTTTTATTAATAATGGAAGATAAATTCATTAATTTTCCTGAAGAGATTCAGATACTAAAAAACTATTGTGGAAAATCATAAAAAAGTCAAGATTTTTTTGTTTCCCGGGTATTCTTTTTCTTGATTTCATTCTTTTGAGGCTTATGCTGCCTGTTGAGTTTATCAAGAACACCGTTAATAAATTCAGGTGAACGTTCTGTTGAATACTTTTTAGACATTTCGATGGCTTCATTTATGGTTACACTTGCAGGAATATCCGGGAAATAAAGAAGCTCACATGCTGCAAAGCGTAATATAATTTTGTCAATCTGAGCCATTCTATCGAGTGCCCAGTTGTCGGCTACTTTCTGCAGAATTTCATCAATAGCAGAAAGGTTTTCGATGGTTTTCTCAATAATTGATAAGGCGAAATCTCGAATTTCCTTAGATTGATCAAGGCTTTCAAGGATGCGGGCAAGCATTGCCTTGTCTTCAGTTGTAAGGATTCTGTTCAGATAATCTGCCAGAAAATCAGGCAATTCATTTGGATCTTTTGAGTTTTGAATGTCCTTTGCAATAAAGGTATTTGCAAAGCCACCCACGAAGGCTTCAAGAGCCTCCGGAGCGGCTTTGAAATTATGCATATCCAAGTTTGCAAATTCCCGCCCGAAACGTTCGAGAAGTGGACGATAATGCTCTTCAGCAAGCACTTCAGCTAATGTTTCGTTATACGGTCGCGAAAGTACGTCCTGTTGATACAGAACCTTCAATACAACTTCTCTTGCTTTTCTGCGGCGGGATGACATTGTTATCAGACCTCTGACGGCTTGGCTTTAACCGGCTTGTGATTCTGCTTTTTCAATCTTTCGTCGCGGAATTCGCGGAACTTGATGGCAGCCTGAGCAGCAGCAAGTCTTGCGATTGGCACGCGATAAGGTGAGCAGCTTACATAATCAAGACCGATTTTGTGACAGAAAGTTACTGATTCGGTTTCTCCGCCGTGTTCACCGCAGATTCCGATCTTCAATTCATTTCTTGTTGTTCTTCCGCGTTCAATGCACCATTCCATGAGTTTGCCAACGCCTTCCTGGTCGATTGTCTGGAAAGGATCTGCTGTGAGAACTTTCTTTTCAAGGTAAACCGGCAGGAATTTTCCAGCGTCGTCGCGGCTGTATCCGAATGTCATCTGGGTCAGGTCGTTTGTTCCGAATGAGAAGAATTCTGCTTCGGCAGCTACCTGATCAGCAACAATAGCGGCTCTTGGAATCTCGATCATTGTTCCGATGAGATATTTGAGAGTGACGCCGTATTTCTTGATTGTTTCTTCGGCAACGCGTTTGATTGTGGCTTTTTCGATCTTAAGTTCCTGAATTGTTCCAATGAGTGGTACCATGACTTCAGGATAAACTTCAACGCCTTCTTTAGTCAGCTGGCATGCTGCTTCAAATATTGCACGAGCCTGCATTTCGGTGATTTCAGGATAAGTGATTCCAAGGCGGCATCCGCGGTGTCCGAGCATCGGGTTCAATTCGTGGAGTGACTGAACTTTTGCTTTGACTTTTTCAACTGGAATGTTCATTTCGCGAGCCATTTCAGCCTGATTTGCATCTTCGTTCGGAACAAATTCGTGAAGAGGCGGATCAAGTGTTCTGATTGTTACAGGATATCCGGCCATTGCTTTGAAAATTCCATAGAAATCATCGGTCTGATGTTTCAGAAGCTTGTTCAGGGCTTTTACTCTGTCGGTGGTTGTATCGGCAAGAATCATTTCGCGCATGGCTTTGATTCTGTCGCCTTCGAAGAACATGTGTTCAGTTCTGCACAGACCAATTCCCTGTGCTCCAAATTTTCTTGCTACTGTAGCATCTTTTGGAGTATCGGCATTTGTTCTGATGTCGAGCTGTCTGTATTCGTCAGCCCATTTCATAAGGGTTCCGAAGTTGCCTGAAAGTTCCGGGTTAACGGTTGGAACCTGGCCAAGGATTACGTCACCGGTTGAACCGTCAAGGCTGATCCAGTCGCCTTCTTTGATTGTCTCGCCGCGAACAGAGAGTATCTTTTTGGGATAATCAATATTGAGTTCGCCGCAACCTGCTACGCAGCATTTTCCCATTCCGCGTGCAACAACAGCAGCGTGGCTGGTCATTCCGCCGCGTGAGGTAAGAATTCCCTGTGCTACGTTCATTCCGCCGATATCTTCGGGGCTGGTTTCGATTCTGACGAGAATAACTTTGTCGCCCTTGGCGGCCCATGCTTCGGCGTCATCAGCGTGGAAAACAACTCGTCCGGTTCCTGCGCCTGGTGATGCAGGAAGACCTTTGGCGACAAGGCGCTTTTTAGCTTTGGGATCAAAAACCGGGTGAAGAAGCTGATCGAGATCAGTTGGTTTTACTCTTTTTACGGCATCTTCTTTTGTGATAAGGTTTTCGCCGACCATTTCGACTGCAATTCTTACTGCAGCAGCGGCGGTTCTTTTTCCGCCTCTGGTCTGGAGCATCCAGAGTTTGCTGTTCTGGATGGTGAATTCGATGTCCTGCATATCTTTATAGTGATTTTCGAGTTTCAGATAAATTGTCTCGAGATCTTTGTATGCCTGGGGCATTGATTCTTCAAGTGAAGGATATTGTTTCGAACGGGCAGTTTCATCAATATTGTTGCTGGTAGCCCATTTTTTTGAACCGACAATGGTTACCTGCTGCGGAGTTCTGATGCCGGCGACGACGTCTTCGCCCTGTGCATTGATGAGGTATTCTCCGTAGAATGCTCTTTCGCCAGTCGATGGATCACGTGTAAATGCTACGCCTGTAGCGCAATCCATGCCCATATTGCCGAAAACCATTGCTTGAACGGTGACTGCTGTGCCCCATTCTTCAGGGATTCCATTGAGTCTGCGGTAGGTGATTGCGCGCTGGTTCATCCAGGAACCGAAAACTGCGTTGACTGCGCCCCACATCTGCTGCCACGGATCGGTCGGGAAATCAAGTCCCTTTTTCTCTTTTATAAGTTTTTTGAACTTATATGTTAAATCTTTGAGATCTGCTGCAGTAAGTTCAGAATCGCTTTTGACGCCGCGTGATTTTTTTACTTCATCAATAATAATTTCAAAAGGATCGTGTTCTTCTTTTGACTCAGGCTTCATATCAAGAACTACGTCGCCGTACATCTGGACAAATCTTCTGTAGGAATCCCAGGCAAAACGATCGTTGCCGGTTTTTTTAATCAAACCTTCAACTGTCTGATCGTTCAAACCAAGATTCAAAACAGTGTCCATCATTCCGGGCATTGAAACTCTTGCCCCTGATCTTACGGAAAGCAACAGCGGATTAGTTGCATCGCCAAATTTCGCGCCCATGATTGTTTCCGCATTTGCGAGCGCCTGCTGGATTTCTTTTTCCAGCTCGGGCGGGTATTTTCTGTTATTTTTGTAGTAAACATCGCACATCTCAGTGGAAATTGTGAATCCTGCTGGAACAGATATTCCAAGATTACTCATCTCTGCAAGATTAGCACCCTTGCCGCCAAGAACGTCTTTCATGTCAGCACGGCCTTCTGCCTTGCCTCCCCCAAAACTGTATACGAACTTCTTCATTGGCTCCTCCTGTGTAGTTTGAGCACGCATAAACGCGCTAAAGCTTTGCAATTCTAACACAGTGCTAATACGAATGCAATACACCCGTATTTATTATCCTAAATTTTGCATGTGTTCTCAAATTTATACGGCAAATTAAGATCAAATGCAAAAAAAGAAAGGATGGTTTTTCATATTTTCCGGCAAAACCAAGTGCTCCGGTTGATACTTCCTGAACAAACTTTTACATGCTAGTATCTCACTTGTGTTCTAATTTGCCTGCGTTAACTTTGTAATTGAAGCCATTTATTTCAGAGGATCTGCATTTATAATTGGGGGAATCTGGAATTTTTCCTGTCTAAAAATAGAATTGACAGGATTGCGTAGTGATGATAGTATGAGGAACATGAGCAGTAGTAAAATTCGATATTTGTCGCTGGTAGTATCGTGTTTATTGTCGGCGATTATTGCGTTTGTTTTGTATAGCCCTGAAAAGCAGATAGACGTTTCACGGGTTGAGCGCTGTCTTTTGGCATATTCAGAATATCAATCTTCCGGTGATCAGAAACTGCTTCAGAAAAGTCTGGATACTATCCCAATAGATATGAAATCTTTTGAAAAGGTTATTGACAGGGTTTTGTATTATCGGTTGAGGCAATCATCGATGGATCAAGCTTTTGCACTACTTGAGGCTTTTAAGTCCGGGCGACCGATTATTCCGGATGGTTGTGAACTTACAGATCTGCCAAAGGATTACTTTCAGCTTGATGCAGAGGTTCTTGAGCTTTTTCAGAAGAAACCGGATTTTGTAAAAAGTGTTTTCAAAAGTTGAAGATATTACGAATTTTTTCAGGAGAATAAGAATTGGGACAGTATGCCTTTTTGAGAAAGCTTCTCACAGTTCTCTTTACTTTTGCTGTATTCGTGGCTCTTTTTGTAATGAACTCCCTTCGGATAATAAATGTCAAATTTAATGTAATTACATTTATTGGGCTTATGCTAATGGTTATTTTTGTTTATCTGGAACTACTGACCATAAGGGATCACCTGTGGGTACTTGAGGGAAGCCTTGCGGAAGCTAAGAAATGGCGTGATACTTTTTTTACGAAAAAATCTCTGCGTACGCAAAGAATTAGAAAGTTTATGGTAATGGTTTTTTCTGCGTTAATTTTTACTTTTATATATTACAGACTTCATTACACTGAGGTATTCACTTTTCTTGGAACTATACTTATGGTGACAGTTCTTTATTTTGAGGTATTGTCAATAAGAGATGACGTTCAGGAAGTGATGTTTGAGCTTAAAGCGAAAAAGATTGAAGAAATTACCCGCAGTGAGCTTATGATAAAGCTTCAGCAAAAAAGCAGCTCAGAGCCTGATCATATTGATATGAAGGAAGATTGACACAAATATATTCAGATGCCCAATCAGATGCAGAATACGGCAGTGTTGAAATCAATTTTTTTAGCTGTTTTGTTTTTGATCTTTTTTTCTTTTCCGGTGTTTTCCCTGTCTTTATGTTCTTTGCCTGCCTCAGCTTCTCTATTGCCATTTTCAAAAGCGCCATCGAACATGCCTTCAACGCATACTTATGAGATCTCAACTCCTTCTCTGATTTTGGCAACATCGACTTCGGCAGTTATCTCTTCTTCTGTTGCTTCACTAACTTTTTCAGATATCTCAACTTTTTCTTCTGAACTGGCAACGCAATCTGTAAAGATTTCTGACTCTTCTTCAGACTCTGAAAAGCTTTATGCTATTACAGCATCAGAACCGGATTGTCTTGTTCCATGGTTTGCTCCTTCAAAAGTTTTTCCTTCAGAAATAAGAGCGCCGGGAAAAATGCACTTTGAAAGTGCTTTAAGCAAAACTGAAATTTTATGGAAAACAGTTATTCAGGTCGGAAGATCTTCGGAAATGCTTTTGAAAACAAAAGACCCGGCTTTCTGGTTTGACGATGTTAAATCATCGCTTCCGGTTCTTCATTTTCCGAACAGAATCAGTATAAAAGTATTACCAGGAACGCTTCTTCAGACTTTTGAAAGTGAAATAAAAATATCACTTGGAAGAACATATCTGAAAGCTGATACCAAAAATTCAAGTTTTCGTATTACATCGCGCGGAGGATTTCTGGAAGTCATTTCTGGTGAATTCTGGGCAGAAGTACTGCCAAATGGAAATAGCACTTTTGCCATGATGAAAGGCAAAGCCTGGATAAGATCAATTACCGGTGAAATTATTTCAATTTTACCAGGTCAGCAGATTACGCTTACTCCACGAGGGAAAACAGAAGGCACTGTCGAAGTAGACAAGCACTGGAAAAGTGTTGAAACTCTTCCGACTTTTGCACCAGTTTTCTGGATAAAAAAGAAGCCATTTATTGCAAAGAAAAGCAAAAACGCCTCAGAAACAGAGTCTGGCATTGCTTCAGAAGCAGAGACAAAGATTGCATCAGATGCTGAAACCGTTATTGCCTCAGGATCCGTAGGGACAATTACAGAGAATGTATCAGATATTGCTTCTATTGCAACTTCAACGACAGCAACAACGGCAGCATCAATTAATGCGTCAGCCACTGTTTCTCAAATATCATCCGGCACTGCTTTAGACATTGCTTCTAAAACTTTTCATGTTATCGCCACGGAAACGGCGGAAAATATTGCATCTGGTACAACAATAAAAAGTTCTTCCGGGACTGTTTCGACAGCAACTGAGCCCGTTCAAAAGGTTCCGGATGGTTATGAAATGCCAGAACCGGAATCCTCTCAAAAGTCTTCAGAGTAATCACAATCTTTTTATCTTCTTGTTGGCCGACCCGGACAAAGTCGTGATGACGAGATCGAAATTGGTGTATATTCATTGCCCCCGACATTGGATTGGATAACGCTCAATTGATAATCTCAGTATTCCATGGATTATAGTCACTCGAAGTCCTTTTGATTTGTTTAAAATATGGATAGCGGATTCGGCAAAGGATTGCAGTTCTCCGTAGGGGATGATTGGTAGCGAAATTGGATGGATTTCTTTCTAGGCCCTGATGCTGGACATGTGATTGCGGGTGAAAAATTTCCTGTGGGGATGAAATACAGTTTCGCTGTTCTCGATGACCGTCAACCCTTTCATAGGGAATGTGATTTGTTGCATTGTATGATATGATTCATCCCAATAACCTCAATAGGTAAAAAATTCATGACCAAAACAGAAGCTCAAACCAGAAAAGAACTCATCGATCGAAAACTTAAGGATGCAGGTTGGGATGTCACCAACCATACTCAGGTCGTTGAAGAATTCGATATCGAAGTGGTTCCCTCGAATATTGTCTCTGAGTCTGCAAATCCTTATGAAGGTCATCAATTTTGCGATTACGTTCTTCTCGGGAAGGATGGGAAACCCCTGGCGGTCATTGAAGCCAAAAAAAACAGTAAAGACCCTGCTCTCGGTCGTGAACAAGCAAAACAATATTGCGGCCATATTCAGAAGTATTATAAAACTGGTCTTCCTTTCTGTTTTTACACCAACGGCCTGGAAATCTACTTCTGGGACCTGGAAAACTATCCCCCGCGAAAAGTCATGGGGTTCCCGACCATGGATGATCTGGAGCGGTTTCAATATATTCGCGAGCAAAGAAAACCCTTGTCCGGGGAATTCATCAATACCAACATTGCCGGGCGTGATTATCAGATTCGGGCCATTCGTTCGGTGCTTGAAGGAATCGAGAAGAAGCAACGCGAATTTCTGCTGGTCATGGCCACCGGTACCGGAAAAACCAGAACCTGCATTGCTCTCGTGGATGCGCTCATGAGGGCGGGGCACGCCGAACGGGTGTTGTTCCTCGTCGACCGAATTGCACTCAGGGAACAAGCGCTGGGTGCCTTCAAGGAACATTTGCCCAATGAACCGCGGTGGCCGCAACCCGCTGAAAAAATCATTACTAAAGATCGTCGCATCTATGTTTCCACCTATCCCACCATGTTGAATGTCATTCGCGATGATGCTAAGCCTCTTTCCCCTCACTTTTTCGATATCATAATTATCGATGAAAGTCATCGGTCCATTTACCATACCTATGGAGAGATTCTCGATTATTTCAAAACCGTGAGTCTTGGTCTTACCGCAACTCCGACCGATGTCATCGACCACAATACGTTTAAACTTTTTAACTGCTCCGACGGTTTGCCTTCCTTCGCTTATACGTATGAAGAGGCTTTGAGCAGTGTTCCCCCGTATTTGTGCGGTTTTCAGGTGATGAAGATTCAGACGAAATTTCAAATGGACGGCATCAACAAAAGAACTATCAGCCTTGAAGATCAAAAACGCCTGATTCTCGAAGGAGTCGAGGTTGAGGAAATCAACTTCGAAGGCACCCAACTGGAAAAACAGGTAATCAATCATGGCACCAATGCCCTTATCGTTAAAGAATTCATGGAAGAATGCATCAAAGATTCCAACGGTGTGCTTCCTGGCAAGACCATTTTCTTTTGCCTTTCCATAGCCCATGCACGCAGGATGGAAAAGCTTTTCGATGCGTTCATTCGCGAGCATTCCAATTTGAATTCCCGGCAGTTGGAGTTCCTCAGGCTCCTGAAAGAATTCATGCTCGATCGGGAAAAAATCGAGCGGCGCGATCTGATCCAATCACCGTTCACGGTTATTCATCCCCAGGGTATTCGCGGTGTTTTCAGCCCCTCTGAAATAGAGGAAATCCTCAAACGAACCGAAGCCTTGGCCGCTTGATAAGATGAAACTGTGTAATATGACAAAAAACGAATTGGAAATGTTGTTGGAAGAAGGGGAAGGATACAAGCTCGAATTCAAGCGTGCCGTCAATTCGGATCTGGCCAAGGAGATGGTCGCTTTTGCCAACGCCTCAGGGGGAAGAATCATCATCGGTATTGATGATGCCAATCGTGTCGTTGGGACCGATCTCAGCAATCATACCCTTTCTCAAATCGAAGACGTAGCGATGGCATGTGACCCATTTGTGCCGATCCGAATCGAAAAGTGCTCCCACGAAAAGCTTGTGATCGTGCATGTCCCGGAAGGAGGCAACAAGCCCTATCGATGTGCGAAAGGGTTTTATTTGCGAAACGGGGCCAACTCTCAGAAAATGGGAACCGCTGAAATCACCGCTTTTATCCAGGCCGAAGGGAAAGTCAGATTTGACGAGCAGTTGCGCCAGGACTTGCCCTTGAAAAAATCGCTCGATGAAAAAAGACTTAACCATTTTCTCGATCTGGCCGGAATCACGCACCGGAAAGATGTAACCACCCTTCTCCTCAATCTGGGCGCGGGAGAAATAAAGAATAAAACGTTTTGCTTCAATCAAGCCGGGGTGCTTTTTTTCAGTCGGGAACCGAATCTCCGTCTTTTTCATGTCAGCGTTATTTGTGCTTTGTACAAGGGTATCGGGAAGGCGGTTATCCTCGACCGGAAGGAGCTTGCGGGAAGCATCATTGAGAATGTCGAGGATGCCCTCCTGTTTTTGAAAAAGCATCTCAATCTTCGTCAGGAAATCACCAGCCTTCAGCGCCGGGAGGTGTGGGAGATCCCCGAAGTGGCGCTTCGAGAGGGTGTGGTCAACGCCATCTGCCACCGGGATTATTTTGAAAAGGGCGCCCAGGTCATGATTGAGGTTTTCGATGATCGGGTCGAAATCAGCAACCCCGGAGGGCTTCCCAAAGGGCTTTCAGAAAAGGAATTCGGGAAACGCAGTGTTTGCCGGAACCCCCTTATCGCTTCCTTGCTTCTGCGTTCGGGCTACATCGAAAAAATGGGAACCGGCATCGACCGCATACGAACTGCCCTGACGAAAGCCAAATGCCCCCAAGTCAGCATATCCTTTAAAGGTTTTTTCACCCTGAGTTTCCCCAGGCCGCAACCGAAAGCAAGCCCGATTCCGGAAAATATGTCGGGTGATTTGTCAGTAGAAATGTCAGGAGAAATGTCAGGGGAAATTACAGATCTTGTTCTCAAAATTCTCTGCAATAATTCGAAAATTACCATTTCTGAAATTGCCCGACGAATTCAGAAGCCGTTAAGAACCGTTGAGCGTACTATGAACAGGCTTCGACAAACCGGTCAAATCCAGAGAATTGGCTCAAAAAAGGCGGGCGGTTGGGAAGTGATTGAAGCTCCAAAAATCATTCAGGACAAATAAATGGCGGGATAAATGGCGGGATAAATGGCGGGATAAATGGCGGGATAAATGAGCCATTAAATGACGAAAGAAGCGGCGAAAGAAATGACGGGATATTTGAAGGAAAAAATGGTCCGAAAAAAGGAATGATAATTCATGCTATTGAATAATCCGGTACTCAACTCGAAAATACAGCAATTGTGGGACAAATTCTGGAGCGGCGGCATCTCGAACCCGCTGACCGCCATTGAGCAGATCACGTATCTGCTGTTCATGAGACAGCTTGACGCCCTCGACCTGAAACGACAGGCAGATGCTGAATTTACGCAAGAGAAATATATCTCCCGGTTTTCGGGAAACTGGGTTCCGCCGGAATACCGAAGCAAAGCTGAGAAAGACTAAAAGCCTTTCGTCGTAAACAAAAAAACGTTGCGATGGAGTGAATTCAAGCGCATGCAGGCTGATGAAATGCTGTCGCATGTGCAGACAAGGGTTTTTCCGTTTCTCAAAGATCTGAACGGCGCTGAATCATCTTTTACTCATCACATGAAGAATGCGGTTTTCATCATTCCCAAATCGTCTTTGCTGGTTGAGGCGGTCAAAACCATCGACGACATTTACGAGGAAATGGAGAAAGACTCGAGTCTGCGTGGGCAGGCTTTTCAGGACATTCAGGGCGATGTCTATGAAATGCTGCTTTCGGAAATCGCCACCGCCGGAAAAAACGGGCAGTTTCGTACTCCCCGCCATATCATCAAATTGATTGCCGAACTGGTTGATCCGAAGCTTGGAAACATAATTTGCGACCCCGCCTGTGGTACCGGAGGCTTTTTACTTGGGGCTTTTCAATACATGGTCACGCAGATGCGGGCGAAAAAAGAATCCATCACCCCTGATGAGGACGGCTTCATTCGCTCGTCTGTCAGTGCTTCGCTCACCGAAAAAGCGAAACGGGTCTTGAACGATACCTTGTACGGATATGATATTGATGGCACAATGGTTCGATTGGGCCTGATGAATCTGATGATGCACGGCATCGACGAACCGCACATAGATTACAAAGATACGCTGAGCAAGAGCTTCACCGAAGAGGGCAAATACCACATCGTCATGGCCAATCCGCCGTTCACCGGAAGCATCGACAAGGGCGATATCAGCGAAAGCCTGAAGGTTGATACCACGAAAACGGAACTGTTGTTTGTCGAAAATATCTTTCGCTTGCTCAGAATGGGCGGAAGCGGCGGCGTGATTGTCCCGCAGGGCGTCTTGTTCGGAGCAGGCAAAGCCTTCGTGGAAACCCGCAAAATCCTCGTGGAAAAATGCGAACTCAAAGCCGTCATCACAATGCCCAGCGGCGTTTTCAAACCCTACGCCGGGGTAAGCACAGCCATTCTGATTTTCACCAAAGGCGGCGAAACCCGCAATGTCTGGTTTTACCGCATGGAAAGCGACGGATATTCTCTTGACGACAAGCGCACCAAGCAAGCCGGTTACGGCGACCTCCAGGATATCATCGAAAAATTCAAAGCCCGCGACCAGAAAAATGACCTGGACAGACAACAAAAGTTCTTCATTGTACCAAAGAAAGAAATTGTTGATAACGCCTACGATCTGAGTCTGAGCAAATATCAGGAAGACGTCTTCGAAGAAATCCAATACGAAAAACCCGAGAGCATTCTCAAAAAACTCATCGCCGCCGAAGTCGGCGAAGATGCTGATGAGAAAGCCCTCTCCCAAATCCCCGGCGGTATCGTTAAAGAACTCCTCGAACTCAAGGACATGCTGAAATGAAAATTGAAAAGTTTATAGATTTTACTGACGTAATCGCTGGCCAATCCCCTCCATCCAATTCTTATAATCATATTGGCGATGGGCTTCCTTTTTTTCAAGGAATGGCTGATTTTGGAGAGAAATATCCCATCGTTAGGAGTTGGTGCACCAGCGATAAGCGCAAGATTGCGTTGCCCAAGGATATTTTGATGTCTGTTAGGGCGCCAGTTGGGCCAGTAAATATCTGTAAGGAAAAGTCAATAATAGGGAGGGGCTTGTTCTCAATTAGATCTCGAAAAACCTTATATTTTCTGTATTTGTTTTACTATTTGAAAGCTCATGAAAGACAAATTTCCAATTTTGGCTCAGGTTCCACTTTCAAAGCAATAACTCAAAAAGATTTTCGGAGAATTTCAATTTCTATCCCTGGGAATTTTGGGGATCAAATTCGGATTGCCAAGGTTTTGGAGCGGGTGGAGGGGTTGATTGGCAGACGGAAAGAGAGCCTTCGCCTCCTCGACGAATTCCTCAAAAGCACCTTCCTCGAAATGTTCGGCGATCCCATCCGAAACGACAAAGGTTGGGAGAAGAGCTTTATTTCAGATGTTTCTGAATCTCGTTTGGGGAAAATGAGAGACAAAAAATTCATTTCTGGAAAGCACCTTAGACCCTATTTGGGCAACTCAAATGTGAGGTGGTTTTCCATAGGTTTCCGAACTATTGGAAATGGATTTTAATGAAAAGGAACGAGAAATATTCTCCTTGAAAAATGGAGATTTACTTGTTTGCGAAGGCGGAGAAATCGGTAGATGTGCAATTTGGAAAAACCAGCTTACCGATTGTTATTTCCAAAAAGCCCTTCACCGAATTCGAGTGGATCCCGAAAAACTCAACGTGGAATTCCTTGAATATCTTTTCTTTTTCTTTGCCCTAATGCATGGATTTAAAAGTGTTTCCAGTAAGGCAACTATCGCTCATTTGACGGGGGAAAAATTGAAAGAAATTAAAATCCCCGTTCCCCCGCTTGAAATTCAAAAGAAATTTCGAAGTCTTGTGGAAAAGATTGAAAACATTAAAATCCGCTACCAGCAAAACTTGGGAGAACTTGAGTCCCTTTTTGGAAGCCTGAGTCAGCGAGCTTTTAAAGGGGAACTTGACGTCAGCAATGTGCCGTTGGAGGAAAATGAAATGACCCAGCCCGAAAGCCCTGTCGAAGCACCGGAAGCCGTCGAGAAAGAAACCGTTAAAGCCGATTTTTCCGAGGCGGCCATTTTGGCGGCTTTGAAAAAGTCTACATCGAAACCCCTGAGTTTTGATGATCTTTTTGCCAGGTTGCAAAAGGATGAAACGGCTGAAATGGTCGATTATGAAAAGGTCAAGGAGATCATCTTTTCTCTGCTGAAAAAGAAAACTCTTTCACAAAACTTCGATGAGAAAAAAAAAGAAATGATTCTGAACCTGAAAAAATGAAACTTCTTCGTCTGAAAATCAACGATGAAAAAGGCTTTCGCTGCCTGAATCAGGGTTTCGAGATCGTTTTTTCACCCAGGCCGGGAAATAGAATACCCGATGGTTTCAACCCATTCGTGCTGGCTGGCCCTAACGGCAGCGGGAAATCCAACCTTCTTGAACTGCTTGCGGCCATTTTCTATCACATAGAATGTCAGTTTTTAAATTTCCGTCCCAGTTCTTTTGAGTTAAATGAAGTGGAAAACCCGGTGGGTTTTCGAGCTGAAATAGCCATCCCAGACGCTTTTGAATTGGAATATTTGATTCCTGTTCCCAAGGAAATGAATGATTTTGGTTCAAACGAACTGGGTCATATTTTTATCAACAAAGTCCCTGAAAAAGCCTCGGCTATTGCCTGGAGGAATCGGGAATTGTTTTCCGAAGAGGGGAATCCTGAACTTTCAAATCTTGAGGTCAAACAATTGTTGCCGGAATTCATTTTGGGATATTCTTCCGGCGAAAATGAAACGCTGAGTCTTCCCTTTTTCAAAATGCGTTTCATCCATTTTGACGAGTATCTGGAAAAACTCAAAAATGCCGACCAATACGGGGATGCACCAGAAGGGCGCCTGTCCTTCCTGGACAATGAATTGAACCAGGCCATTCTTTTGTGCAACTTCCTTTTTGAAGATGAAAAAACGCTGATACCCTTTCGCGAGGAGGTTGGAATTGAGGGCCTTGAAGGATTCAGGATCATTGTTCAGCATTATCAAACCTTGAATCCACCGGGGATGGCGAAAGCATTTCCTCAATCATTGGTTGAGGAAGAATCTGGAATATTCCTGAAAAAGGCTTCCCGGGTAAAGCTTACTCACAATCTTTCGATTCCTCCAAAACCGGAATCCTTTTCCGAAAATGGAATCCAGAGAACCGGCGAGGGAATTCTCGATAAGCTCCTGAAATGTACCACCTGCCATTTTTACGATACAGAGACTGATTCCACCATCATGGACTTCTTTTTTTCAGACGCCACGAAAGAAGCGTTTAAGTTTTACTTTGAGACATCCCTCAAACTTTTCCAGGGCCTTCAGATTTTGCTGACATTGAACCTTTACTCCGTCAGCGAAGCCCAGAAAAAAGACTTGTACCAATCTTCAAGTTTATACGTGAGGGAAACAATTCCAACCCTTCCCTCTGATGAACGGGTTATTCGGTTCAAGGATCTGGTTTTGCAGAAAAAAGGAGTCTCCGGATCCGTCTATTTGAAATCATTGTCTGACGGCGAACATCAATTCCTGCATTCGCTGGGGCTCTGTCTGCTGTTTCGAAATTCCAACAGCCTATTTCTTCTAGATGAACCCGAAACCCACTTTAACCCCGATTGGCGCTCGAAATTCATTTCCCGTCTACGTGACTGCTTCAAAACTGCCGACCCGGAAAAACGGCAGGAGATCTTCATTTCAACACATTCCCCCTTCCTCATTTCCGACAGCAAACCAGAATTCGTGCTGGTCTTCAATAAAACCCCCGGAGGAAAAGTGGAGGTGACCCGCCCTGAATACAATACTCTGGGCGCTTCCATCAACAAGATCACGATGAAAAGCTTCGATAAAAGAGAGACCATCGGGGGAGTAGCCCAACATATTCTGCAAGATTTGCAAACCCGCCTCGATAAAGGCGAAGATAAGGAAGATATCCTTTGTGAAGCCGATCGCCTTTTGGGGGATTCCGTCGAAAAAATCTTCTTCATTAAAACGATCCTTGATCGCGGGGAAAACAAATAATGCTGTATTCCTACACCTACGTTCCCCATTCCATGGACAAAATGCAGGGATACATCAACTTCATCTTTACGGAAGTTTGGTGCCAGGCTCCCGGGAAAACCTATGATCTTTCACTATTCTCCGGCAGCTCGGAAGTTCATGAGATTGTTGAATATTTCGTGAACCAGGATCTGGCGGGAAAAACCGTGAAGTCGGCAGAATTTTTTCTGATCGGCCTCAATGTGATTTTCAATGAATTCAAAAACCTCTCTGCGTCCGATATTCAGACCTTTCAAAATTGGTACTCCGCCAATAATGATATCCAGCACCTGTGCGAAAATGTGCTGGCTCTTACGCCGGTTTCGTATGACCAATTGACAACCAGCTTTCCCGACCTGTCGAAAAAGTTGAAAGCTTTTTTTGGGAACCTGTATTCCGGTGATTTTTTGTCCCTCAAGGTTATTTCCGACAGAGTCGGAAAAATCGAAGATCACTACGATTGCTTTGTCACAGCCAACAAGAAAGGGAAATGCCCCTATTGCGGGATTTTTTCGCTGGATAGTCAGTATGATCCTTCACGCGAGGCCTACGATCATTACCTGCCGAAAAGCCAATACCCCTTCAATTCCATCAATTTCAAGAATCTGGCCCCTATGTGCGAAAAATGCAATTCCAAAAACAAAGGGGTAAAAGACCCTTTGTATGCCGGGAATGGAACCCGAAGAAAATCATTTTACTCGTATCAGAGCAATCAACCCAGGATTGAGATAAAAGTCGAGGTCCAGACCAAAAACTGGAATCAGTTGAAACCCGAGGAAATCCACATTCGAACCGGACCTTCGGCTCTTCGGGACGAAATTGATACATGGTTTGATGTTTTCAATCTTGAAACTCGTTACAAAGCTCTATGCTGTAAAGAAGCCGAAGGTAAATACTGGATTGAACAGGTTCTGGATGAATGTATCAATGACGGGATAACCCCCGATCAGTTTATGACCACACTTTCCAGGCAAGCACAGAAGAGACCGCTTGCCGAATGTAATTTCCTCAAAAAACCTTTTCTCGAAGGCTGCCAAAGCGCCGGGTTGTTCCGTAGCGATGCATTCCACCAAATGGTCCCTTAATGGAAAGATCTCAAACGGCCTTTTGCAAATTTTTGTATTCTTTCTATTTCAAAGAAGGCCCCAGATTTTCGCTTTCTTTGACTATGTGGCATCGTTTCCTCGAATGAAGGTGAAGACAAATGAATAAACGAAGTAGAAAGGCGAAAGCTGAGGTTGAAGGTGGGATGAAGGAAAACCCGCGAAAGACGATAACAATCATGGCGGATTTCGGGTTTGGCTCGTATGCGTGGTTAAAAGACGCATCGGATCAAACGGATTATGTCGGTCTGAACATCGCCAATCGAAAAACCGGCATGACCGTATTTCATGTCTCGAAGCGACTTGAGGTTGATTTTGGAAAGTGGATCGATATTTTCGAACGAAACGCCCTGGGTAACCACGACTTCGATTGGAAAACGTTTCATTGGGATGGTCTGTGTCTCGCGAAAAGGCTCAAACAGGAGGTTGGAAATCTGGCAAATGTTTTGTATGTAAAGCCCGCTGAAGATCCCAATCATGGGGTGAAAAAAAAAACATGGATTGAAGAAGGAATAACCCCTTACTCCAGACCGACTTCGGGAAAAGATGTCTCTTCGAAAAGGAGTCTGAACTTCAAATCGCTGATTCAGAAATACTCTTGGGAGGATGTCTGGCCAACATTTCGGAAACTGTATCCGGATCAAAAAAAGAGTCGTGAAGGATACAAACAGGTCTTTTCTGAATTACGCACCGTCAAACCGAAGGCAACAAAAATGCGCATTGTTGTTGAGGAGGTCCCGGCTGAACGGAACCAAGAAGGCTACGTTCATGTTTCCTGGAAAAACGGTACTTTGAAAAAAGCTATTCATTCAAAGCATTTCAACGATGGCGGAAAAAGTGATCCGGAAGAATCTTTTGCTATTGAATTTACCTCTTGGGAAGAATGGCTCGGAATGAGAATTGACCAATCTTCTGCGGAAAGATTTTATGAAGTTGAAATCATCGTTCATTGCTTGTGGGAAATGACCTTTGCCGGATTTGACCAAGCTTCGATTAAAGAACAGATCAACGAATTGAAGAGAAGAGTTGAAGAGATAAAAAATATGACAGAGGAAGAGCGAAAAGAAAAATTGATTCCCATGGAGGACGTTTTGAAAAGGTTGAAGAATCGAAGGAAAAAGGAAACGGGAAAGAAGTGATGATCGGAGATAGCACGCAGGGAATGAACATCGCGAGGTTGGATGAGAAGTTTTCCATTTTGTGGGTCGGGATGGTTCCTCAGTCAGATATTTTGCCAGCGATAGATAGGAGGTCGCCCGAATCATCCCGCCATTAGTGGATGGAAGGTTTTTCGGGGATATGGATTCCCGGCAGTGGATTAGTGGTTAATTGTTTAAATTGGTTTTGTACAAGAAGGTTGGATGTGTGATCGATTGCTGGGATTTATTTCGAAGTGGATGTTTTCAAACGAGGGATTACGACAACAAGTCGGTGAACCTGATTCGCTCACGCTTCCAGGTTACCTCCATGATGATTGGCAAAGATAAACCGCAGAAGCGGCTTTTAGTCACTTCTGCGGTTTATTCCGATTTTAAAAGCATTTACACTGCCTGAACAGCTTGTTTCAGTGCGGGGCTCTGCGATGTAATTTTTTCCAGGGCTTCAAAAATATCGGTTTTGATATCTTCGAAATCTTCGCAACCTACAGAAAGTCTTACCAGACCGTCTGAGATTCCGGCCAGTTTTCTGCTTGCGGCGCCCATGCTTGCGTGGGTCATGCTTGCCGGATGCTGAATAAGTGTTTCGACTCCGCCCAGAGAAACAGCCAGAGTGCATAAGCTGACAGAATCCATGAGAATTCTTCCTGCATCAATACCGCCCTTAAGCTCAAAAGAAATCATCGCGCCAGGACCTTTCATCTGCTTTCTTGCCAGATCATACTGAGGATGCGAAGGCAGGCCAGGATATTTTACCCAGGCAACTTCCGGATGCTTAATCAATTCTGCAGCGAGTCTGATCGAATTATCCTGTGCGGTTTTCATTCTCATCGGGAGTGTTTTCAATCCGCGCAGAACCAGCCAGGCCTGATGAGGATCCATTGTTCCACCCATTTGTACCAGAACATTCTTTGTCTGCGTATATAAAGCATGATCGCGCATAACAATAATTCCAGCTACAACGTCGCCGTGTCCATTCAGAAATTTTGTCATGCTGTGTAATACAATATCTGCGCCAAGATCAAGGGGTTTTTGCAAAACCGGGCTGCAGAATGTGTTATCGACAACCAGAATTGCTCCGGCTGCGTGTGCAATTTTTGCTGCTCCTGCGATATCACAGATTGAAAGTGTTGGATTTCCAGGAGTTTCGATGTAGACCATTTTGGTGTTTGGCTTAATCGCTTTTTTAATAGCATTGAGATCGGAAGTATCTACAAAAGTTGATTCTGTTCCAAATCTTGAAAATTCTCTTTCAAGAACGGTTCTGGTCGGTCCATAAACGGAATCAGTGGAAACGACATGAATGCCCTGACCAAGAAAGGTCATGAAAAGAGTTGATATCGCAGCCATTCCTGATGCTGTTGCCAACGCTTTTTCACCATTTTCCAGTTTTGCAACAGCTTCTTCAAGTGCTGCGGTTGTTGGATTTCCAAGTCTGGTGTATTTGTAGCCAAGATCAGTGCCATTGAAACGTGCTGCGCCCTGGGCAGAATTTTCGAATGCAAAAGTCGAAGACTGGTAAATCGGAACACTAACTCCGCCAAAAAGCTTGTCTGGCTCTTGTCCAGCGTGAATGCAATCAGTCTCAATTGCTGTCTTTCTGTTTTTTTTCATAAGAAATTTTCCTTTCCTGTTCAGAAAGTGTCTATATCAAAGACACTATCTGGTATTAATGAAATTTATATTTAAGAAAATAATGCCATTATAATGAGTTTTTACCCTTTGCATGCATCTCTATTAATCGATAAGCCAGTGGAATTTCACATCCTGATTAAAAAATGTTTTTCAGAAAATCTGTTACATCGACAAATTTGCTTGTTTAAGGGAAAACAGGCAGATTATAACTCTTAATAGAAAAGCTGGCAAGAAGAAAAATCGTATAATAAAAAGCACGAATCATAAATGATTCGTGCTTCCAGTCGGGGCGGCCAGACTCGAACTGGCGACCACTTGAACCCCATTCAAGTACGCTAGCCAACTGCGCTACGCCCCGGGCAAAACGGAATGGTGATACTTTATCATAAATCCTACAGGAATGCAAGAAAAAATGCAAAAAAATTTCTATTGATAAAATGGCGTTAATTGCAGTTCGCATGCATAGCATATATGGAAAACAGCCTAATTCCCATGCAAAGTTGAGTTTGTCTTTGAGACTTCTTAAGGATTTTCCTTGCAAAGCGAATGGCTGAATGGGTGAATTATTTTTCAACCGCCAATATTAGTTGCTTGTATGTTATTATGACGGGGGAAAATTTCTTTAATTTTGCATAAACCTCTGATAGTATAGTTTTAGTAATCAAAATATGGAACAAAAAATAGTGAATTTGCGTTTCTATTATTGCATGAGATTAAATATGTCTTTATGGCAAAATAAGAAAAATTCAGTTCATGAAGATTGTTTTGAGGAAAGTCGTTTTGGACAACATAAAACACTGTTATAAAAACAGTAAAGCTTGAAATTTAATCTATAACAAGGAGGAATGCGCAATGATCAGGAAGAGGTTATATTTTTTTCCGCTGTTGTTTTTCTTTTTTACAGAGGTTTTTCTTTTGGCACAGGCCGGAACAGCAATTTCGAATCCACCTATGAATATGGCTGTTAACAATTCACTTCCAGAGGGTTTCAGAGGTGGCAACACCGACAAGGGAGTTGTACATGTCCTTGAAGATGCTAAGTATAGCATTCAGGAGCACACTGTCCTCTATGAGACTGACCCTGCTGGGGTTGGCGCTGCTTCCGGATCAACTTTTGCGGGACCGCCAACAATTAACTGGAGTACAGATAGAGAAAATGCAGACGGCGAAGTTGAAACGGTCAGCAATGATAACAATAATAGTGCAACTAACGACAATAATTTTGAAAATCCTGGCATCTATAGAATCCATAATAATGGGTCAAGACAGGTTAATGGTGGAGGACAGGATCTTGCCAGCTCAACGTCATCGGCTGATGGCTCTTGTGAAGATACTGGTAGCGCTTCGGACGGAAGCGCAAATTCCAACGGAGCAGCAAATAATAGCACTCCGGGCGGTAGCGGAAATGCGAGTGCAAATGGTGCAGCAAATACTAGCACTCCAGACGGCAGCGGAAATGCGAGTGCCAATGGAGCAAGTAGTACTCAAACAGTGCCACCGCAGAGAGTTAATTCCAGCCAGAGTTTGACAGTAATTTCACATGACTGCACTTCTCCGAGCCTCTGGGCAGTATTTCAGGAGGGAGCGGGTTCCTCTTCGATGGAAGAAGACGACGAGGCACTCAGGGAAGAGTTGGCCAAGCAGATACAGGAGGCTAGTGGCACTTTCGATCCTGCATCAGAGCTTAAAGGAGCCCTCAGTAACGCAAGTCTGCTTGCAGTATTCGAATTTCCCAAAAATGCCAGACCTGAGGTAAAAACTTCTGCAGTTGTTGTTAAAGGGCAGTTGTTTGATAAAGACGGAAGAATGGTCATGGATTCCCCGGCTACAGTTAAAATGAGTGTATTGGATGAGACTGAACAAACAAGACTTGCAGAGGTGACCCCCGAAAATGTTAAGGGAATTTTTGTAAGAAGAAATGTTCCCTTTCTGGCGGCTGTTCAGATGACTGATAATGGCACCTACAAGGGAGATTCAGCAGAATACTGGATTGAAAATTCTCTGACAGGAGAAAAAATTTCGAAGGATCAGAGTGCTTATCTTTTCAGGGTTCCAAATTTTCCGAGGGAAAAATACTCTGATCAGCCCGAATATTCCTTTGTTGTTTCTGGAAAGGATGAATCTGGCAATTTAACACGTGTCAAAGTTCCTGTATATGTTGTAAACACAAAAACTTCCCTTGAAGGCGGAAAGACCGAATGAATAAAAGCTTTCTCCTGTTAATGATTCTTTTGATTTCTTCAGGTCTGTGTGCGCAGGAAGAAGTTAAGGCTGATCCCGCAGGCCACTGGTTGGACGGTGTGACGATTCCTCCAAAACCTTCATTTCCAACACCTCAATACGACCTTCAGGTTTCACTTTCAGACGGTAACCCTGTTCCTGCAACTCTTTCCGAGGATGTTGGAATTGTTTTCACCGTGAACTCTGAGATATTCGGTGAGAATCCACCCTCAACATTCGATGGAAGTCCTTTGCCGTCTGCCGAATGGGCTGGAAAAACTTCTGTAAAGTGGTATTTTGAGGACATTACTAAGAACAAAAGCACTCCCGCTTCTTCTGAGTATGCTTTACAGCCAAATCAGATGCTTATAAAACCAAAGGATCCAACTTTTCAGGGGGCCGTGTCGGTCTTTTTGAGCAGACCACTCAGATATGAAGAATATCCGGGAAAGTTCAGACGCATATTTGCAACCGCAGCTAAATCTTCTTTGACGAAAATTACTGACATTACTCCTCCATGCCCCGGTATGGAGATTACCCTTGAAGGAGCAAAGGAAGGGCGTTTGTGGAGCGCAGAAGAGCCACCTGATAAATTCCCGCTTCCAAAAACAGTTGACATGTTTTTCTCTGGAAGCATTTTTTCAGAGAAGGAGCCAGAGACAGTTAAGACTATTTCTGGTCTTCAGCTCGGTGAAAAAATGATAATTCCAGAGGCTGAAATTGTGGTGAACATCAAGATGGAGAATCTGATAACCCTTAAGCCTGTAGTCTCAGATAATCAGCAGATCAACGAAAAAACACTGAAATGTGGACTATGTTCTCTTGATTCAGGGGAACCTTCGATCGTTCTTGAAAATCTTCCTGAGAAGTTTCCCGCAGAAAAGGTCCTGGCTATTAAAAAGCCGGCTTTTTTTGTAGAAGTGGCTGATGTTTCAGGAAACAAATCATCTCTGTATGTCGCCATAAGAGTCACTCCACCGGCAAAGTAACCTATAAAAGCACTTAAAGGGTATTATGAAAATTCCCTTCAGAAAAAGGATGGATGCATTTACTTTTATCGAAATACTTATCGGTTTTTCGATAATCTCCCTCCTTTTTCTGCCGGTGTTTTTTGCCATATCTGCCACTGCAAGAGATGTTGAGAGATGTTATGCGGAAATTTCTGCCGTTTCACATGCAAAATATGTCATGGATACTGTAATGTTTCAGATTCCCTGGAGATGTATTCATGAAGGCAATCCGTGTGTTTTTTCTGATCCAGAAAATTCTGCCTCTGTCTTATCACTTCTTCAGAACTCAGTTCCACGAATGTTTCCCGGAGTGGCCAGTAGTGGGAAAATGATGGGAGACGGCTTTCTTACAGATGATCGCGGTTTTAGAATGAGAGTTCGTTTAAAATGTAAAGACCTTGAGAATGTTCCTCTTGTGTTCGGATCAAATTCCTTCATGCCTGATCAGATTTCCGGAAAGGATTCTGATGGAAAATACAATCTGATGAAAAAACTGATTCTTCAGGTTAAATGGACCGCCAGAAAGGGAGTTGATCCGGCTGATGATCAATTTTCACGAAGTGTTTTTCTTGTTGCGGTTAAGAGCGATATGGAGAGATAAAATGCAGGAAAAACAAAAAGGTATGGCGATGATAATAGTACTGTTTTTCGCATTCATTCTGGGTATCGCTCTTGCAATGCTTGTCAGAACTAACAGCATGGTGATTTCGCAGAATAAAGCTTCATTGAGACAGCTTCAGGCTTATTATCTTGCCTGTTCCGGAATAAATCATGCTCTTATGAAAATAAGGCTGTTGCCTCTTGAAACATATAAAGAGCTGAAAAAAAACGGAAGTTCTGCATTTTCTGATATTGACAGCAGTTGTCAAGCGGAATTAATGATTTCCGGGTCCGGAGAAAAAAAATATGATCTTTTTTCTCCGGAAAATTGTTCTGACCAGAATACTCCTTTTCGCGGAGGATATCGTATTGAGAAGATAAGCCTTGATGGATCTCATGAAGGAAAAAGCTTTGCGCAGGACAGTTATCATCTGGAGGTCTCATCAGAAGTTTATCCATTCTCAGCTGACGATTCTGGAAAAACAAAAGATCTTATTTCTGAGGACATTATTATTTCACGGTTTTCATCATCAGAAGGCTGATGTGAATTCATGATTGACACGATTGAAGTATGTAAAAAAGCTCCATTGAAAGGGTTTTCTCTTGTCGAGGCAATGATGGGAGTCCTTTTGATGGGCTTTTTTTTCTTTACCATTTACCAGATACTGAGTCATTCCAGGCATGAAACAGAAAAAATTTCCTGGATGAACGCAAAAATAACTGAATTGAGAAATTCTACAAGGCAGATCGGAGCCGTTTTGAAAAAAGCTTCCTATCCAATGACAATAGTCAGGGGAAAAACAGGACAACAGGTAATTTCCTATAAGGAATGGCGTGAATACGATTTTTCAGGGCGTCTTTCGAAAATGGAAATTAAAGAAAGTCAGGAAATGGATCTGGTCGCAGCTGAAGGCATTACAGAAGTCCAGAATACTCCGCGAAGAATTCTCCTTTTCCCTGCTTGTACTCCGGAAAAAGAGATCGGCGGGTATTGTCCGGGTACTATCAACTGGTATGAACTGCATTTTGAGCCGGAAAATACCGGAGCCTCAAGAGTTGAGACCGGATGCCTCCGTCTGGTCGAGCGTGAAGAAAATTTTGACAGTAGAGGTAAACCAAAACGTGTTTATTCGATGAATCTTGAATTTTCCCCGGATATTCCTGTTAAATCGGAACGCATTATCGTCAGGAACGTCAAGATGGTCGAAGTTGCATCTTTTTCAACAGACGAATTACGGGGAATTCTTGTTGATAGCACAGGAAATACCTCGCACAAGAAGCGAAGAAGATCTCAGTTGATGCTTAAAATAAAGTGTACTAATCCCCAGGACCCATCCGGATCAGTTTCAGATCAATGTATCGTCGTTAGCAGCATAGACTTTAGAGAGAGCGACAGCCGAAAAAGCCTAAAAATTCTCAGAATTGCCGGAGGAGGAAGTTCCAGAATAGCAGAAATACTTTATGATGGAAAAAGATACTTTCTTGCAACTGGTCAAAAAATGGCAAATGTTTTCATGGTCACTGCCATATCGATTGACACGGTTACTTTGAAATTTCTTGATTCAGGAAGCGCCCGATCTTATAAAGTCTGCAAATAGGCAGTGAGTTGATTATCAAGATCAGTCAGGATTTTCCACGAATGAGCGTAGTTGATACGAAAAGTTCTTGCTGCACTGATAATCTGATTGTTTTTAGATGATTTTTCTGATATTCTGTATTGCAAACGCGACTGAAACATTATCAGATATGTGCTATTCGCTTAATAAAATGTGTCATTTGCTCTAGCCTGACTGTGTTTGAGGGCAAAGGCGGTTGTTTATAGGGTTTGTTCTGAATAGTTGTGAAATTATGAATTATTCATAAAAAGCAGGTGGATGAATGTACCTGGGAAAAGTGCTTGGAAATATCGTATGTTCTCATAAAGACGCTCAGATGCAGGGTATGAAGCTTCTTATTGTAACCGCAATTGATGGTACAGGAAAGCCAAAAGGGAAGCCTTTTGTCGCTTGCGATTCAATTGGAGCCGGTGCAGGAGAAACGGTATTTCTCTGCGGAGGCGGCGAAGCGGCATTGCCTTTCATTAAGCAGCGTCCGCCTTCAGATGCTTCAATTCTTGGAATAATTGATTCAATAGAGGATTAATGTGAATATTGGGAAAGTAGTCAAAAAAATAGTTTCAACTGTAAAAAATCATGCTTTTGACGGATACCCTTTATTGCTGGTTCAGCAGTTGAATATTGACTTTTCTCCGAAAGGCGGCGAGGTTCTCTGCATTGATTTCATGGGCGCTGACATGGGGGAAATTGTTCTTATGATGAAAGAGGGAAGCTCTGTTCAACAGATGCTCGGTAATAAAGATGCGCCTGCAGACGCCGCAGTGGTTGGAATTGTTGACGAAGTAAGTTATAAAGATAAAATAGTATTCAAAAAATATTGATTTTTTGTCTAATTATGTCTTATTCAGAGTGGATTTTTCCAAAAATGTGCGAATTTCCACTGAAAAAGGAGAAGGAAAATGGATTCAGTTGTTGAGAAAATAGCAAGGGAAGTAATGCAGAAAATTAAATCTGAATCGGGTGATCGCGGAAGTCTTTATTCACCGCTTCCTCTGGAGCCGATATCCGGAAGAACAAAAGGTTCGAGATCAGCAGTGCTGCTTACAAGCAATTTTAAAGTTGTAGGACAGATTCTGAAGCAGATAAATCTTCATGTTCCGCCCGATGGAAAGCTTTTTGTATGCGATTTCCTTTTAAAAAATCATTCCGCTCTTATTCCGGCAGCTCCGACTGGTTTTGAACTTTGTACATCGAAAACAGTTTCCTCCGCAGATGGTCTTTGCGATGTGAAGGAACTTCTGATACCGTCATTATCCCTGAGTGCCATGTCTAAGGCAGCCTCTCTGATAGCAGATTCCTATGACACTCAGATTATCTTCGTTGCACTATCCGAAGGAATCCCAACAATTGTATCAGATGAAACAATTATTGATCCAGCTCGATATTTTCCAGCTGGAATAGCAAGAAAAGTAGAATCATTGAAACATGAACTTGAATCTTATGGTGTACGATTTCAGCGCTCTTCTGTCAGTGTAAGACCCGAGCACAAGTGCACTTCCTGTGTCGGAGATTCATGCAAGACCTGCGCTCCTTCAAATACTTCTGCAAATTCAGCATCTGTTGTTTCTTCCGCACCGTCAGCTGTCGTTAAGGCTTCACCGTCTTCAGCAGGCACTTCTCAAAAAAGCTCATGCGGATCATGCCTAAGAGAAAACTGTAAAAATCCTTACGGAAGCTGCGCCAGCAATTGTCCTGAAAGCGTGAAGCAGATTCTGAAAGCCGGAGCAGCGCGAATTGAAAAAGGAAATACCGCTGCACTTCCTTCTGAAGAACTTGCCAGAATGATTGATCATACAATGTTGAAACCAGATGCCTCTCCAGATGAAATTACCAAACTGTGCGAAGAAGCCCGTGCTAATAATTTCGCTTCAGTTTGTGTTAACCCTGCGCATGTGCCACTTTGTGCCAAACTCCTTCAAAGCAGCCCGGTTAAAGTCTGCACCGTCATCGGATTCCCGCTCGGAGCAACATCTACTTATGTCAAAGTTGCTGAAACACGTGATGTAATAGCAAATGGCGCAAACGAAGTAGATATGGTAATAAACATTGGCGCTCTGAAGGGAAAAGACTACGAACTTGTTAGAAATGACATTGCACGCGTTGTAGAAGCCGCTTCAGGCAAAATAGTGAAGGTAATTCTTGAAACTTCACTTCTTAACAACGAAGAAAAGGTAAAAGCGTGTGAACTTGCAAAACAGGCTGGTGCTGATTTTGTAAAGACATCGACCGGTTTCAGCACAGGTGGAGCAACCGTTGAAGATATAGCTCTCATGAGGCAGACAGTCGGCGAAAAAATGGGTGTTAAGGCTAGCGGCGGAATCAGAGACAGAGAGACTGCCGATCGTATGGTTGCTGCCGGGGCGACAAGAATTGGTGCAAGTGCCTCTGTTGCAATTGTAAAAGGTATGCCGGCAGTGGCAACAAAGGGATACTGATTGATTTTGCGCTGATTGGCTGGGACAACCCTGAATTATTGAGTTGGTAAAATGAAAAGCTTTCGTCTATCCTTTTTGCAATGCTCACTTTTCTTCCTGTTAATTTTTCTATCAGGGGCATTCCTTGGTTGTCTCGGCCTGGGCGGTTCAGGAAGCGGCGGCATTTCTCAAGTTATTTCTGAAAAAGGCCTGATTCGCGGGAAACTGTATTACAAAGACAGAAGCCTTTATGGCGGAATTCCGGTAATTGCAAAAAATGCCCTGAATCAGTCTGTTGATATAGCAACAACTGATTCCAGCGGAAACTTTATATTTCAGAATCTTCCTGCCGGTGTCTACGATTTCTATGCTACCGATGGTGAAAGCGAGACTCTTTTCGGATCGCTTATTTCGGTTCAATCTCTCTCAAGCGTTGACTTTTCTGAAATAAATCTTCTTGCTTTGAGTTCGCTGCAGCTGACTGAAATAACAAGTTCTTCAGCAATTCTTAATCTGGAAGCTAACCAGTATTGCGCTTCTGGAATTGAAATTGAAACTTTTGGAGCGTCATTTTCATTCAAGCTTACCTCCAGCTTGTCGTCATCCAGAAAACATTCTTATGTAATTTCCGAACTGGCACCTTCAACAAGGTATCTGATAAAAATTACTCTGTATTCAGATGATGGACAGAAATATTCTTACAGCGGAACAAACCTTTTTACAACTTCCGGGACCGGACCTGAAAAAATTGGCATTTCAATAAATCAGGGAGCGGTTGAAACCAGAGATTCCTCACTGTTAATTTCTTTGAATGCAAAAAATGCTTCAGAAATGAGAATTGGAAACAGTGAAGATTTTTCAGGTTCCTATTGGGAGCCATTCTCAAATTACCGTCAAATTTCACTTTCTAAAGAGCCGGGCACAAGGCGTGTTTATGTTCAATTCAGAGATTCTTTCGGAAATCTTTCACCGGTAATTTATGATTCGATTCTTTTTTCCGGAACAAAATCTGGTTATATCGGTGTATGGATAGAAGGCGGAGCAGCTGCAACAAATAAAAGTGAAGTTACTCTGACATTTTATTATCCGGGTGCTTCTCATGTTCGAATTTCGGAATCATCTTCTTTTTCAGGGGCTTATTGGGAATACTATGTGGAAAGCCGAAAATGGACATTCCAGGGTGATGATGGGATAAAGAGAATATATGTCCAGTTTAAAGGCGGCAATGCGGACCCTGAAGAAATATTTTCAGCACAGATAGACATTGACCGCGGTGGTCCGGTGGTCACGATGAAGGTGAATCAGGGAGCAAAATATTCAAATTCTCCACTGGTTAATCTTTCCTTTGCAGCCGGCAAAGCACCGATATATATGCAGATTGTGAACGATGTTTCAACTTTTTCTTCGAGTCTTCCGTGGCTGAATTATGTTTCTTCATTTCCATGGAGCTTAAGCTGGAGCAACAGCAGTGAAGATGGTCTTAAAACAGTTTATGCGAGGTTCCTTGACAGATATGGAAACTATTATGGACCAATTTCCGCGTCATTAACAGTTGATACAATTCCGCCTCAGAATGCCAGTCTTTCAATAAATGGCAATGTGCTTGAAACAACATCCCTAAATGTTTCTCTGGCATTGTCTGCGGAAGGCGCTGAAAACATGATTATTTCAAATTCTTCTGACTTTTCAGGCGCTCAGAGTGAAAAATATTCCACAAAAAAAGACTGGACTCTTGGCTCTTATGGAACACAGACTGTTTATGTGAAATATTTTGATGCTGCGACTAATTCGACCAGTATAATTTCGAAAAGCATCTATGCAATAACTCCGGCTTCTGAGACGCCGGTTCTGCGCATTAACGGCGGAGATCCTACAACTGAAAATATTTCAGCCCATCTTGATTTTATAGCCTCAGGTGCTCTGAGATTAAGGCTTTCACAAAATCAGAATTTTCAGACTGCTTCTGATATTGAATTCGTATCTTCAATGTCATGGCAACTTTCGCGAACTTCTGGTGAGCAGGTTGTGTATGGACGCTTCGAATTTCCGGGGGGATTTTTTCTTTTTGCATCAGATTCAATTCAGGTAATTGGCCCGTCAAGTCCGACTATTTCCCTGGTAGATTCTGCCCCGGTTGCATCAACAAATGTCAATTTGAGCCTGTTTTGCATGAATGCTCAACAGATGCTGCTTACAGAAAACTACAACAGCCTGATTGATAGTTCCCTTTTTCAGCCCTACAATATACGAAAAACATTTACTATCGGCGATTATCAGGGGAAACATACTGTCTGGGCAAAGTTTCGAAATTCAGGCGGAGTTGACAGCAGTGAGGTTTCCGTTGAATTCATTGCTTCGATACCACATACTGTAACGAGCCTTGCACCGACGATAGCCATTAACAACGGAGATCCGTTGACATACAATTCGAGTGTGCTGATTTATGTGACAGCTCCGGGTCAGTCGATAATGTGGCTCTCAAATGACGGATCATTCTCGACCGCAACGCCGACTGCCCCGGCGAGAGTTTCATACAGTCTTCCTTTTCAGGCGGGCAGCAGAACTGTCTATGCTAGATTTCTCAATTCAGTCGGTGAATATTTTTATGCACAGGATAGCATTCTGGCAGTTGGTCCGGCTTCAGCATCAATATCAACACGTGATTCTCAGCCATTAAACAGCAACTTTGTCAATCTCGATATCTGGGCTGAGGGAGCTTCTGACATGATTGTTTCAGAAGATCTCGGCGCAGTAAGAAATAGCATCGGCTGGACTCCTTTCAGGTCTACTTATGTTTTTCCGATAGTACAGACAGGTGCTCTTCAAAGAACAATTTACGCGAAATTCAAGAACCCCGGAAGCGATGGTATTGAATCTGAAACTGTTCAGGCTGCAGTTCAGGTAAGAAACACGGCTCCGGCAAGTAATACCGCAACTTTCAGATTAAGTCCGTCAGTGAATTCTTCTTCAATTGATAGTGTTGGCGTCGGTTCTCTGCCTGTCTATCTTCACTTTGATATTAAAGATGCGAGTACTGCAACTGTTACATATCAGCTTGCCACAGCCGGAAGCCCTGCACCTTCGGTATTTATTGAGAAGTCGTCTCCAGTTGCGCCTGTTCCATTTTCATTTGATTCGTTCAATAACAGAAGCGGAGCGTATAACATCTGGTACAAAACTTCCGATAAAGTCGGCAATACAACACCTTTTCAGATAATTACGCTTGATGTTCAGGGCCCGATGCTCACAGTTAGTCCGCGTGATATTCAACCACTTCATGCTAATCAGACGCAGCAGTTTACAGCAACTCAGAAAAATATTTCCGGTGAAGTCCGCTGGGATTGGTCTCCCAGATTAGGTGTTCTTGACACAATTACCGGAAAGTATACTGCTCCTTCTCTTATCGAAGAAGAGAAAAAGATTACGATAAGAGCATATCTGCCCGACAATTCGTCCATTTTTGATGAGGTTGTCATATCCCTGGTGACAGATGTCTACGTTACTGTTTCTCCTTCAGATCTGAATATTTCAGTTGGAAGTTCGACTCAGTTGCTTGCAACCTTCTGGTACTCATCTGACGCCGGAACCGTTGTTTTGAATCCAAATAGTCCGTATGGTGGAATTCAGACAATTACGAATCCAGTACAGATAGGTTCGCATACGCTTGCAACGGTAACTTATACTGCACCTTCGTCTGTTCCGGCTACTAATCCGGTAATACTGACTGTATTATCAAGACAGGACCCATCAAAGACTGCAACAGCAACACTGAGAGTTAATTCCGGACCGTACATAAATTTAATTCCTTCATCCCTGGAAATGCGCGTCAGAGGAGAAGGAAAAAATCTGGACGCCTATCCGTCTGAAGTTGCCAATACAATGACCTGGACTGCAAAAAATTCTTTTTTTGATGCTGAAAAAACTCAAACTACAAAAACAACTAATTCACCTTCTCACAGGGTTACCGTATATCCGCCAAATGAATATCCCACGGGTGATTCATGGGTAAGTACGAGCTATTATTCCGCCACAGCCTCGGCCAATATTACTTCGACCGCTTCAATAACTTATACTTCAGCTATAAGCGTTTCTGTGTCGCCACTTTCTGAAGAAATATGGGTTGGAACTTCAGCCACTCTTATCTTTTCTCATACAGTTGAAAACGCTTCTACAACTCAGGTTAAGTGGGAATACAAAAATTCAGCAACCACGACCTGGACTCCTGCAGGCGCAGCAACAAAGTGGAGTGACGGGAGTATTACCACTGCCGGCGTTTATACTCCGCCTGCAACTTTCCCTAACAATGATATTTCTCTGAAATATGTAAATATTCGAGCTGTCAGCCAGGAAGATTCGAATAGTTTTTCGGTTGCGACAATTACACTTCTATCACCGGTAGAAGTTCGTATTTACGAAGGATACAACGCTATTTCAGGGAGAGTTGCAACTGAAGCAACCGCTACTCTTGAGGTGGGAACAATTCAATTTTTTGCCGAAGTGAAAAACCTTAAACCAGGTCAGAATATGACCGTTAAATGGATGGTTGAAAATATTGAGGGTGGAAGTTCAAATTATGGCACAGTCGATACCACCGGAAAATATTATTCTCCTGACAATCTCATTAAAAGACCAGTCTATCTTAAAGCAGTGAGTAATCAATTTCCGACTGTTTCCGGTTCATGCAGCATCTATCTTCCCGATTTCTGGACAAGCCGCTCAAAGAGCTTAATCGCTGATACGAATGCTACTTTTTCAATAAACTGCATTATTATTGACCAGACAACCTCTGCTGCTGGAACAAAAAATCTGTATTGCGGAACAGACGGTAATGGATTCTATTATGCGTCCGTTGATGCTGCTCCTTTGGGCGACTGGAAGAATATATCTTGGACAGGCGCTGGAAATCTTTTTTCAACAAGTATTGGCAATGGAGCAAAGTATCTTATCAATTCAATTGCAATGAGCAGGCAGAACCCAGAGCGTATTGTTGCTGGTACTTTAGGTGGTCTGTTTGTATCAACTGACAGTGGAAGAAACTTTGTTAATCTTGATCTTCCAGGTTCGACCAGAACAGGAATTGTTTACAATGAACAGTCTGGTTTAACTTTTTCCAGAACAGTAAGATATGACGATTCTGTTGCAAAAATTATTTCGGGTGTTGCTATTGATCAGCTCGATGACAGATATTTATATGTGGCTGCCAAGAATCAGGGAATAATAAGATATATCTGGGATGCTGGACAATACAAATACAGTGGCACTTTGTATGACGACAGACAGCGAATGACTTCAGTTGTTTATCAGCCTGCCATATCAATTTACCAGGATCCGGCAACTTATACTTTTCAGGCTCCAACTGTTGCAACCTTTTCTGCATCAGGAACAGTTCAGATAAACTGCCTGGCACTTGATCCAAAAAACCCTGAAGTACTATATGCCGGAGTCAGTAATTATCTTATTTCAACAAACCCGGATGTTTTTTACAGCGGATATTTGAGATTTAACTCATGTCGAACGGGCGAATATGTTGCAGAGTCATATTCTGCACCGTATGTCGGAACACCGCCGCCTGCTTTTCCAACATCTGTGACATTGGCTGGAAAGTGGTTGGCTATTCCATATACTATAAAAAATCTTGGTGGTGTGGTTCTCTCAATGGCAGTTGACCCAAATACACCAACGACTGTCTGGGCAGGAAAAAATGATGGAATTTATCGAACCACAGATGATGGAAATACCTGGACAAAGATGAATGGTACAAACACCCTTGTAAATATCCGGGGAGTTCTGATAGATCCGATTAATACGGTTAATGTCTACATAGGCACTGAATCTGGCCTTTATAGATCTCCGGATGCGGGTGTGTCATGGAAACAGATAAAATCAGGGCTTGAAGGTCACACAACGATAAACTCATTCAGCCTGAGCCCCGGTGGATGGGGCGAGAGAAGAATATTTTCCGGAACGACAGCCGGTCTGTTTATGGGCGAAACAACTCTCGATCTTCCATAATGAGTTTAAATTTCTTTTACATGCATCCAGAAAGAATTGATGCCCAGAACATTGATACGAGAACGAAAAGAATCATTTGTCTAGCCATGGTGTCTTGACTCCCTTATTGCCAGAATTATTGTAAAAACAACAAACATCCAGAAAATATACACATTATTCTCCGAAATTGATTTTCTCCTTAATACTTCGGCATTATTTTTCAAAATACTTAACACGCGTTTGTTTTCACAGAGCTCGATTTTACTCGCTTCACAATTGATAATTTTTTTTAAAAGTGTTATACGTATAGTGTATGGTGCAGGAGATTTTCAAGTGAAAAAAAAAATTACAACAACAGTTCATTCAGATATTTATGAAAAGCTTCATCAAATAATTGGTAGCACTCTTCGGCCACATGTTCTTGATAAAACTTGGGAAAAAGAATATGAAAAAATGGCAAATGACAAAGAGAGAGAATTTGAAGCAATGGATTGGGCTGAAGAGACAATTAAGGACCAATTATGATACGTGGTGTGTTGTCATCTCGAACGAAGGGAGTTCTCTCCTGAGGAATAACAGATTTCTCCCGAGCACTTACCCAGAATTATTGAGCAGCTAACTTTATTCTTGAAAATCTGCATAATCTGTGTAATCTGCGGACAAAAATCTTGTCTTTTCTGTTTTTTTTGTGCGTTACTGAGTAGATACGAAAATTCATTGAGGTGCAGTTTATAATGGATACCTGGAATATTGCAGTCGCGGTTCTGACGGGGATTTCGCTTTCGGCTTGTACGGGTTTTCGGGCGTTTTTGCCACCGCTTCTTCTCGGATTGTTTCTGAAATTCGGGCCTGAATGGCTGGTGGTGTACAAGCACATGCTATCGATTGCCTGGCTGACAAATGATGTCGTGCTGATCGCGCTTGCAATAGCGGCAGTCGTTGAATTTATCGGAGATAAAATTCCCGCAGTTGATCATGTCCTGGATGTCCTAGAAGCACCGATCAAACTTGCTATTTCTACGCTTCTTACCTATTCTCTTATTCCGCAGTCAGGCGAATATGCATGGGTGTTTCTACTTGTTGCTTTTATTTTCGGCGGTGGAACAAGCATGACGGTTCATGGCGGAAAAACTGCATTGAGAGCAACTTCAACAGCTACCACTGGCGGTCTTGCAAACCCGGTAATAAGCATGACAGAAGAAATCCTATCGTTTTCCGGAACAGTTCTTACAATTCTGGTGCCTGTTCTCGCGGGCTTGCTTGCAGTGTTTTTCATGTTCAGAATTTTCAAATGGGTGTTTGGTAAAAAAGGCGGAAACGAGGGGAAGATAGCAGAAACGAAACCTTCTTATTATTTTGTTCTTATGGTAAAAGCCTTCATTCGGATATTCATCGGAATCTACAATCGTCTGACATTTGAAGGGCTTGAAAAAATTCCTTCAGAAAAAGCCATGGTTGTTGTTGCAAATCATGCAAGCATGATAGATGGTTTTTTTATTGGGACAGCTATTAACAGGCCTCTTCACATTATGGTTAAAAAGGAAGCCTTTGAAAATCCATTCAGTAGCTGGTTTTTGCGAAAGTGTTTCGCATTTCCGATTGATCGTGAGAAACCAGAACCTGGTACAATTAAAATGGTCTTCAGATATCTGAAGGAAGGACAGCCATTAGCTTTGTTTCCAGAAGGGACAAGAAATCCAGAGGGAAAAGTCAGACCATTCAAACCGGGTGCTTTGCGCATGGCCACAAAGCTTGGTGTTCCGATTGTTCCGTTGTATATTGCTAATACCCATCTTCTAATGCCTGATGGATGTTATTTTCCCAGACCTGTAAAGCTGCACCTCGTTTTTGGAGATGTAATCGATGTTCCGGCGCTTCAGAAAAGCGGAATGTCTGAGGAACAGATTGGTACAATTATTTACGAAAAAGTTTGCGAACTTGGAAAAAACTATACCGGAATGGATGTCCGGGATATTCCTCAGAACAATATTTTGAATTCAAATTCTGCTGAAGTATCAGAAAAAAATCAATCGGGCATTATGACAACGTAAATGGAACAAATCATTAAACCACCCTGGGATTCCCCGGGAATTCTGATTCTTGATGCTCCAGCACTGCTTTCAAACATTGATAGAGTCGATATTGCAGATTCTCTCATAGATTTACGTTCTCCAATCATGACGGCCATTGCTCCGCGGTTTTTTGCAGAGTTTCTTCGACGTGGAATATCCGGATTCATTACTGGTTCGCAGTTTCCCAGATGGACTGAAAGTATTTCAGGTTTTCCTGGTTATCTGGCACCTCCTTATGACAGCTCAGTTTTGCGGGAAGCTATAAGAAATTCGCTTATTCCAGCTATTGGACACATCGGCGAAGCGATACTCGCTTCGAACGAAGCCCAGGCTCTTAAAAGACATCAGAAAATACTCCTGAGAGTGCGTGGTGGAAATCTTGATCTGGATTCAGGTCCAACAGGTTTTTTGCCGCTGGTGGAAAGAATTCATTCTCTTCCGATGCTTGAAGTTGTCGGAATTTACCTTGATGAACCTTTTAAAACAAGACTGCAATGCGACCAACTCAGTCGTGCCGTGTCGAGGCATCTTCCGGAAGTTCGTTCAATGTTAATTCTTGGTGCTGAAACGGGCCCTCTTCCGTTAAGATTCAAACATCAGAAAACTATTTCTGATCATATTCTTGGATTGGTACAACACGAGCCGCCCATGATTTCAACAGTCAGCATAAAGCTCTGGGGTTATCCTCTTTCAGAGACGGAAAAAGGTTTTCTTGTAACCGCTGATGCAGGCTGGCGTGATGGGCTGTTTTTGAAGGCACGTCCGACCGTCAGGGTGTCCGGCGAAACCGGAAAAATAATAGATATTTCCGAACGTAGAATCGTCATGGAAATACCTAAAAGACCGGCATTTCCATCGCCGTACATAGTTACTCTTCTCGGAAATGACTTCGATTACATCATAGGGCTTCAGGAATGGGGAGAAAAAAACCTCTCACAGATGGTAGAAGCCCTCAAAGAACGCCTTCCTTCTTACATGCGAATAGAAAATTCCATTGAGATGGAGTCATTTTAAAGAAAAAGAGTGCATTATCGAAAAGAGGTGGTACTGCTGTCATTTCGACCGAAGGGAGAAATCTGGCTTCTTTTACGTCGAGGTGTGGCATGTTTTTATATAATCCTTCCAACGAATCGCGTATTTTCATATCAAAAGACTGTTCCACCCAATTAATGATTCGGAAAAAAAACTGCGTCATCTGTGTCGCAGGTGCGTTTATTTCTGTCTTCCGTTACACTCCGAATATTTACACAAAATTAGCTCCTGATCATATTTTCTTCCACGGTACACTTCTTGTTACTATAAGAGTATACATTATTCAAAATTCATTTATTATTCATCAAGGAGGGATCTATGTTTAACAAGGAACTTATTCGCCTTATTATTGTAACTCTTGTCACAATTCTTGTTCCTGACTATGCTGTTGCAATGTTATGTGATGGCGGTGGAAATCCACTTACAATGGTTCAGCAGCAGGTCAAAATAGAGATTGATAATCAGGTAGCCATTGTGAGAATTGAACAGAAGTTTCTGAATCCAGGTGATGCGGCTGTTGAATGCCGATTGAAGTTTCCTCTGAGTGAAAAGGCATCAGTTCAGGAGTTTGGTTTGACTGATGCCGCTGGAAACCGTCAGACAGGTGCAATAGAAGAGAAAAACAAGGCAGAAGAGGTTTACTCTTCAGCAGTATTTCAGGGTTTTACTCCGGCGATTGGTAAGCAGACAGATGAAAATACTTTTGAAACAAAGGTTGGAACCGTTGCTCCGAAAAGTTTTGCAATTGTTGATTTAACATACAGCGAAATACTGACTTATAAGAGCGGCAAAGTATTTTTTACTCTTCCTCTTAATATTTCATCAATCCAGAGTAAGGCACTTGAATTGCTGAGCGTAAGCCTATTGCTGAAGGATCAGAAGAAAATCATCAATTTTACTTCCCCAAGTCATTCCTTAACTGGAACAAAGAACAGTGATCATGAATGGAATCTTGTTTTTGAGAAATCAGGATATCTTCCTGAAAAGGATTTTCAGATTATTTATGAAGTAATGGCAGAAAAAATGGGTTTCAGTTTGATGACCACCAGACCAGAAGAAAATTCTGAAGGTTATTTCATGATGCTTCTTGCCCCGCAGGAAGTTGTTAAAGCCGAAGACATCGCTGCCAGAGACATTGTTTTTGTGATGGATGTTTCAGGAAGTATGCAGGGGCATAAGCTTGACCAGACAAAAGAGGCCTTTCGATTTTTTGTTGAGCAGCTTAACCCGGATGATAATTTTAATGTAATTATATTCTCCGGAAAAGTAGAACTTTTGGCTAATGGGCCGATGATGCCGGCAACTGAGCAGAATAGAAGGGAAGCGTTGAAATTTATTGACGGCATAAGAGCATCTGGTGGAACAAACATTGATCAGGCTTTGCAAAGCGCTCTCGGTTGTTTTCGATCATCTGACAGAACCAGAGCGATAGTTTTTCTTACAGACGGGCTTCCGACGGTTGGTGAAACTAATATCTGGAAAATTGCCAGCAACTATTCACAGGCTAACACCGATAAAATCCGGACATTTGTATTCGGTGTCGGAAACGACCTCAGCACAGTTCTTCTGGACAAGCTGGCTGCAGAGAACATGGGTGAATCAATATATGTCCGTATTTACGAAGACCTGAAAGTGAAGCTTGTCAGTTTCTATGAAACAATAAGCAAGCCACTTCTCACAGATGTAAGTGTTGCAATTGACGGAATAAGGGTTAATGACCAGTATCCAGTGGAAAAAATTAACATTTACAAAGGTTCTCAGGTCGGAATATGGGGAAGATACTCTGGAAGCGGACCTGCGAAGATAGTTGTTTCAGGGTTGCTCAACGGACAGCGTCAGGAATACGTTGTTGAAGGAAATTTTCCGCAAAAGAAGGAAGAAGACTTTTTTGTCGCAAGATTGTGGGCTAAAGCCAGATCAGACGAACTTATCAGACAAATCAGAGCTGAAGGTTCACAGAATAGTCCAAAAATTCAGGAAGTGATAAGTCTCAGCAAAAAATTCAGCTTTACAACTCCGTATACCTCATTTGTAGCAGTTTCAGAAACAAGACAGAACCAATATTCTGCGCTGCCGGGCAATAGCAATTCATATCAGAATCGTTTTAATAATGCTCACAATCAGCCAGTCGCACCAGTTTCTCAGCAAAATACTGTTTCGAATCAGAACAATTACGATTCTTATCAGCAGAATCAGGCGGCATATAATAGTTCACTTGCTCCTACACAACAGACACCGAGGGGTGAGGCAATAATCAAGACAAGTGAAAATTCAAAGCCTGTTCAATTCTGGGGCGCCGCCGGATTCTTCCCCGCCGCTCTTCTCGTTCCGAATTTCAGAAAATCCCGTGAACAGGCAAGAGGAAAAGCTTGCTATGCAAACATGCGTGTTTTGCTTGGCGCCGTTGAAATGTACAACATGGATAATCCAGTGTTTATTACCAAAATTGACGAAGAAGCAATGAAGAATTTAAGCTGTGGTTATCTCAAGGGACCCCTAAATAAGCCTGAAAATAAATGTGGCTATTACAGTGCTGGCGATTTGACAAAACCTGAAGGTCGAATAGCCTGCGCTCTTCACGGAACAGTTGAAGATGACACTGATCTTTCAAAAATGAATTTAAATATTATTGATAATACTCCCGATAGTGTTAAGTCCTGGAATAAATGGCAGCCTCTTGTTGAAACAGTAGTAAACATCCCACTTCTGCTCCTTGGATTGTATTTCAGCTATCTCATGATGATAAAGCTTCCTCTGGCTATATTAATGGGATTCATTAATCTTTTCAGAAGTTCTGAACCAACTGCAGCTGATGGTACAATAGTTCTTTCAGAAAGCGATTCTGTTCCTGCAGAAAATGCCGATCAGATGGATTCCTCAGAAAATCAATCAGATGACACCCGCGAATATGATTCCGATGAAATTACTGAACAAAGCGAAACACCCGATGACCCGGAAAGTTCAAAAAACTCAGATGTGAAATGAAGAATATTTCTTAATAATCCCTGCGTACATTCACCGTCATGAACTTAAGAAGCGAGATCTCTCCTTTCGGTCGAGATGACAAAGAATCGTTACCATGTTAAGTTCATGGCAGTGAGGGCAGGGTGAGGGACTTTCGTTTCACTGACGTATTTGAGGAAGAAAGAATTTTTCCATATTGACGGACAGAAGAGGGAGAATACTATGACAAAGATGAACAGGACTCTGGTTTCATTTATCGGATTTATAATAAACTACTACCTGATAATGGTAGTATTCAAGGATATTAAAATCACAACTGAGCAGAATGTTCTTGTGTGGCTGGTATTTATCGTTTCAATTATCACTTCGCTCGTTTCATGGGATGCCAGTTATCTCTTTGCTTCAATGGCGACATTGTACGTGTTTTTTCTTATTGTTCATTCGCCTTTTTCCATGCCGGCAATTATTTCCCTTATAGTCTGTGTTGCAACGCTTTACATCATGAATAAAGGCATTCCCGAATTTAAAGTGAAAATGTCTTTTCTGGAAAATATTACTGGAAATCTGAGCATATTTTCCAGGAACATTGCGAAAAAGAAAGCCCGCTCAAGAATTGCATTACTCGCAAAGAGCAAGCCCTTTTCATTCGATCTGAGCGACGAACAGATTAATTCATTTATTTCAGTTGAGAAGGAAGTTGTAAGAATTCACAGTTTCTTTGATGGTTCTGACAAGGCTCTAGAACAGACATTGAGTGGTACAAAGCAAATGGTTTTCTCTCTTCTTGAGGAGTATTCAAGGCTTATTCTCAGGGAAGCTCATCTTGACAATCTGATTTCAAATTCTGGAAAATCAGCTCTTGAAGTTGAAGTTCAGCGCCTGAAAACAAGAATTGCCGACATGTCAGACGCTGTTCAACAGAAAGAAATGCAGACGGCTCTTGAAATGAAGGAAAAACGATATGAAGAAATTAGTAAGCTTGAAATGTGCCAGGGAAGAGTCAGCGCAAGAAAGTCGCAGATCGAAGAAACGGTATTCAGTACATTTAACAGACTGAATTCTCTTAAATTCGCAGATATCCAAACTCTCGATGCTTCAAAGAACCTTTTGAACAGTCAGGTATTAAGATTCAAAGACGAACTTGACGAAATAGAAAAAAGTATAATTGCAGTAGAAAAAATATGATAGATTCAAAAAGCTTGTTTTTGAATCTATCATTATATAATTAAATTTCGATTTAAATTACTGTAACTGCAGTGAAATATATTTTGCCCGTTCTTTCAAAAGCTGGGAAACATATTCTCCAATTTCTCTTTCAAAACTATGCATGGCGCGGAATTCATCAGCCACTTTTTGTGCTGTTGCAAGCTCTTCAGTGGTTTCGATTCCGTTAATTACTTTCATCACACTTCGTTTGACCTTATCAAGTTCTTCAAGTCTCTGGGGAAGATTGCTGTTCATAGGACTGTTATGGGGAAAACCAGGATGCATAACAACATCTAAGTATGCAGTTATACAAGCCCAGTCGTTAAGATCTTTGTGGAAACTCTTTACATCCAGAGCAAAAGCTGAACCAGAAAATGCCAGACTAAGAAAAGCAAATAAAATAGAAATGCTCAGAATTTTTCTCATACTTTTTCCCTCCAGAATCGAAATTGTCAGAAAATATCAGGTGAAACTAGATGAAATGAATAAACGCAAATTGTGTTCCATCTTGTAAAAGCACCATTAGAAACACTTTTTCCATCATGAACACCTGGCACCGCCAGAATTCTATCACTTAGTGCCATAAATCATGCAAAACATTCTTCGTCTTGAAGATATAGGGAAAGTCGATTATTCTGGTATTTCTATCTTGTACTTCGCGTCTTTTGTGATATCCTTCCAGTTGTCTGTTCTGAAAGGCAAGGCAGGAAAGCCCTCTACATTATAAAGATTGTTGTCGCCTGCATCGTCTGCCCATCCAAAATGTATGGCTTCTGGATTTTCAACATTTTCGCTGTAAATGACAACTTTGTTGTCTTTAATAAAAGCTTTAGCATAATAAAACACTTTGTCGCTTCCCGCAATTTCAAAGCCTTTTACGTAGCCATATTTGTCAGGAGTTGATAATCCGGAACCAATGTTTTCAAACGAAGCTATTATCTGATTTTCTTTTTTCTCCATTGATTTAAAAGAGGGTCCAGTACAAACTGTATTTTTTTTGTAAATATTATTCAGAGCGATTGCTGATAAGCGTTTTCCTACATCTTGTTTGTTGGTTGGATGAATATCCTTTGGATTACCAATATCGGTTGTTACACACATTCCGGTATTTGGCAGCTGCAGTGCAAGGGTCTGTGCTTCGCGAAGTTCGGCCCATGCACTTCCATTGTTGCTATTGCCGTTGGCGCCGTTAAAACTTGCCAGTTGTACAAAGTAAAAAGGGAAATCACCCTGATTCCACTTTTTTCTCCAATCTGTTATCAGCAACGGAAATGCTTTTCTGTATTGATAAGCTCGCCCCGCATTTGATTCTCCCTGATACCATAAAACACCCTGTATGGCGTAAGGAATTAACGGATTCAGCATTGCGTTGTACAACAAGCTGGGATAACTGTTTTTATCAACCTCTGACTTTACAGACTCCACCTGAAATTTCCATTTACCGTTTATTGGAATTACTGAATTTTCAGTTGTGATTTTTAAATCGCCTGATTCCCCATGAATTCCACCGCCTCCGCCATTATCGACAATTCTAATGGCTATTACATTTTTGCCTTCCTTTAATAATCCTGCAGGAATGGTATACTTTCTTTTTGCATCCCAAATTTTAATGCTTCCTATTTCAGAGCCGTTTATATAGGTAATGTCTTCATCATCTATTTTCGACAATTCAATAGTGGCTGCTTTTCCGGCATCATTTGCGGAAATCTGCATTGTCTTGCGAAACCAGACGACGCCATCAAAATCGCCTAATTCCTGATTTTCCCAAAGTTCGGGTACGTTGAGTTCAGGCCATTTGGAATCATTAAATAAAGGTTCTTTATAATTCACCGCATCTGCTATGTTGGTTTTAGAACCTTGCAATTTTTCGACTAATTTTTCTTTTTGTTCGATATAAAGTTTTGAAATGGAATCAAGATCAATCTGAGGCATTTGGGCTATCATTTCTTTAAATTCATCACTGTTTTCAAATGCTTCGCGGCTTGTCCATGTTTCAGAATTTGATCCACCCCAGGATGCGTGAATTAATCCAACTGGAACTTTTAATTCATCGTATATCTGTTTTGCAAAAAAATAACCTACTGCTGTAAAACTAGCTACCGTAGATTTATCGCAAACTGCCCACTCTCCGCCTTTTATGTCTTCTTTTGGCAGCGAACTAATGTCTTTTACAACGGCGAAGTGTCGAATGAATGGATAATTCGCATCGTTTATTTCCTTTTCAGCGTTGATAACGCCTTTTACATTAAACTCCATATTGGATTGGCCGCTGCAAATCCAGACTTCTCCGACCAAGACGTTTTTTATGGTGATAATATTTTTGCCTTTGATGGATAATTCATAAGGTCCTCCAGCAAGCTCAGCATCAAGCTTTACCATCCATTTTCCAGTTTTATCAGCTTTTACAGTTTTTGTCTGGCAATTAATTTTTACTTCTATTTCCTCATCAGCATCTGCCCAACCCCAGATGGGTATTGCGACATTCCTCTGCAATACCATATTGTCGGAGAAAAATTTAGGTAGTACAACACTTGCGTAAGCACTATTACAGATGCTGAATAATCCAATAAGTATTAAACAATATTTTGTCATAATATCTTCCTTAACTGGGAATTTTCTTTCAGGGCATCAGAATACCATTCTCACTTATATGATGTCAAAAGTGCTCGGAAAAAATGTTCCTCAAAAAAGGATGAAAAACAGAAAAATCGTTAAAGAGAGCATGATCAAGTAATCATGCATCTGAAAGACGTATGAATATAGACTTGTGCGGGGCTGGTTCAGGCGATAACATCTTGCGCTCATGGCGGTTGCGAGTTCATCAGCTTTTTTCAATGAAAGTGAAACCAGCGGAATAATTATTGAAACCAGGCTTCTGATTCCGGCGATTGTACCGGGAGAGTTGTTCAACCTGGCACCACGGGCCTGTTGCGACATTTTTATGCGTTCAATTTCTTCAAACATCACAGGAAAAAACCTTATTGAAATTGACATTGCAAGTGCTGTTTCCTTCGCTGGAATGCCGGCAAAAGAAAGGGGATATAGCATTTTCTCCCAGAAATAGAGCAATTCAGAGTGGGAAGTAATTGAAATAAACATTGAAGAGGCCAGGAAAACACAGACAATTCGCAGTGTAGAATCAACAGCTCCAATAAGTGAGCTTTGCTCATTTCCGGCATATTGAATAATAAAAACAAAAAGCAGAAGGATTCTGATTTTTTTCAGACTTGAAATTGCTGGAATGATCGAAATTTTGCTGGCAAAAAACATCACGAATATGGCGGCGAGCATAATAATTGTTCTATCAAGAGAACCGGCGTGAAGTGACGAGGTAATTATAAGCCCGATAGACAGAAGTCCCTTGGAAATTGGGTTTAAACGATGCAGCAGGCTGTTTCCGGGTTGCCAGGAAATTGATGGTTGATTATACATCGGGCGATGCAATTTCAAAATATTTAACTACGCTTGATACAGAAGGAAAGGGCAGGGGAGTTTCTTTTGTAAAATGGGTGGTAATGTCCTGATACCATTTTGGGAGCGGATAAAGTTCAGGCTCTTTGAGAACACATTCCAGAAAACTTTGCGGATTGCTGAATGCCCTGATTTCATTGTTTCCAGTTAGAAAAATTGCACTGGAAACTTCAATAAGAGCTTCTAAATCATGCGTAACGACTATTACAATTCGTGATTCAGCCAGTTCAGAAATCGTCTCAGCCATGCTCATTTGTCCGGATGCATCAAGCCCGGCAAGGGGCTCGTCGAGAAGAATCAAATCTGGCTTAAGTACTGTAGATGCTGCAAGTGCAAGCCGGCGTTTCTCGCCTCCTGACAGATGAAACGGGTTCTTGTTCCAGAAAATATCAGGATTCAGGCCCCATTTGTTTAACCATTCTCGGCCAATAATAATAGCTTCTTGTTTGTCTGTGCCGTTTTCTGTGAGCCCAAAAGTAATTTCCTCACCGGCTGAGCCTAGAAAAAACATTTTCTCTGGGTTCTGAAATGCAAGGCTTGTTTCGGTATGATCTGAGGCCTGGTTTTTTGAATCAGTGAAACAAAGTTTCCCGGATAGGGGTTGAAGAAAGCCTGCAATGGTGAGGAGAAGAGTGGTTTTTCCCGAACCTGACGGACCGACAATAAGATTGATCTTTCCCTGTTGAAAAGAAAGATTCAGATTGTTCATCAATGGGCTTGCTGGGCTATGCCCGATAGAAAGGTTATCAGTCTGGAATAACATCCTTTACAAGACCCTCTGAAATCTTTCTACTGCTGATCTTTTCCAGCAATTGTTTTCTTCTTGTTAAATTTGTCTGATCAAGACTCAGGCTGTTTTCCAATAAAACAATTATCTGCTGTGCGATCGTTCTGTTATTCTTTTTTGCGACAGCAGAGATTTTTATATAAATATCTTCCGGACAATTTTTTACCTGGATTAATGGCATAGAATAACCTCGTGAATACATTGTATGGCTTTATGTATTCAGTTGTCAAATTTTTTAACTCATTTTGAGGATAGATGGAAAATCAACGAAAATGCTTATTAGACAAAATTTATTGAGAAGAAACAAAATCTTGATATAAAATTGTTTACATAAAAGCAAGGGTTTGGTAAGATAGGGAATACAAATTTTTTTATGGGAGAAGAAGCCGTGTGGTTCATTAAAAAACTTTTCTGGATTTGCACTTTTCCTTTTTTAGCTCTGTGTGGTGTTCTGATGTTTGCTTTCCCGGAAGAAATGAAAGAATTCAAGAAAGATCTGGTGGATATGATTGAAAACTCATGGTTACGCTGGGCCGGTTTTGCAGTGTTCCTTTTCTCCATGGTTCACCTGCTTAAATTCTTCGACGGAAAGCACACTCTGGTCCGCCTGACACATCCGAAAGACTGAAATACTACTGATCTAAATCGGAGCAGCAGAATTTATTAGATAAATGCAGGGCACTTGGCTTTTCGTCGGAGTTTGCGACATTACAGCGAGTGCCTTGCTTTGCTTTTTAGTGTTTTTCCGCATAAACGTGCTACGCAGAAATGTGTAGGGGCTTGATTTATCATGCCCGAACTGATATGCAAATAGACCGCTTTCTGGTTATTCGAAGTTGGAGACTCGCACCCTGAAAGAGTTTATTCCCTTGGGTGGGTTTGAGAAGGGAATTTCGAAAAAAGATGTTTCATTCGGAAAAAGTCCCCTGTCTTTGAGTGGAAGTGAGGCTGTTGCGCGGCGCAATTCCTGCCTGTTTTCGTCAAAAAGAATTGCAGAAAGTTCAATCTGACTTTTAAGTGTTCCGGAAATGTTTTTCAGTTGTCCGACAAGATAGAGATTTCCGAATGAATAGTATGTTTCAACCCGATCGAATGAAAAAATTGGTTTGAATAATCCTTCAAAAATTGGATTAGTCTTGTCCTCGGCAAGCCTCGTTGTGTAAAGTGATTCAGCTGCCCTGTCGTAGATGCCCCATGCTTCAGTGTTCATCGGATCAAGTCTGATTGCAGTTTTGAGCGCCTCTTTGGCTTCGGGAATTCTTCCTTCTGCTAACAGAGATTCGCCCTGGTTGATGAATTGGCGTGCCGGAGAATCAGCAAATGTGCCTTTCTTCGTCGTATCAGGCCGTTTTTTCTGCTTGTCATCCTGGGCAAATGAACAGTGAAGTAACGAAAAACACAAAAGCGACGTCAATCCAATCGCTGGAAAGGAAAAGAGAGGATTTTTTGAAATAACACATTTAATATTGTTCATAATATATGGTTTATCATTTTATTTCTGCATGTTTCCGAAATATGGCAAATCCATGTTTTTCATGATATCACGGCGTGCAAAATATCGTCACAACTACGAACGCCATTTTTTTCCCTGACCGTTTTTCTCCCTCACTCTTTCTCATTCTTTTCTCTTTCTCCGCGCCTCCGCGTCTCTGCGTGAGCACCTTCTTTTCTTTGCCTCATATATTCGGGGGCGGGAATGCTTTCAGGACAATATTGAAGAACCGCTCAAAGCCAGTTATTATAAGACCTTTTCGCAGCATGTGATATGCTATGAGTCCGGCGTCGTTTTCTTTCTCGCAGAACATTCCGAGAAGTGTTCCCGGTGTAACGATCTGTACCGTATTTGCCCCGGCCGTCATGAGCGCGGTTTCAATCATATCAGAGTGGCCAGATTCCTGTGGAATAATCAGAAAGAAGTCAAAAGGCTGATGCGGAACAAAATCTTCAGGCAATTCAGCTACAGTGTCGCTTGGAGGGGTTTCGGCAAGGGTTTCAGGGTTTAATAAAATTACAGTATGAACGCTGTCGGCGTATTTTCGGTCAAAAACATCCCGAAGTTTTGAAAATTTTGATGTGATGTCGCTTCTGGCTGTTGAAAAGAACTCAGAAGTCTTCTTGGCAGAACCGAGTGCCAGAAGAGTTGACGACATTGGATTTGATGAATTCAGAGTGCAGAGTTTGGCTTTTCCGTGAAGGGAAATGCATATTATACCCATCTTTTCAAGCTGGTGAATGCGGTTATATGCTGTTCCATAAGGAATATCAAGTTTCTTTGAAAGTTGCAGTATCGAAATAACGGAACTTGGAGATTCCAGAAATGATTCAGTTAATTTAATAAATAATTCCATGATTCCTTATTATAGCGTACTTTTCGTTGAAAGAAAAAAGAAAAAAGAAAAAAATAATTTCAAGTTGGCAAATTTTTTGCTAGAAAAACTTGACCAGCCTCCGCAAGTATGTTATAATACCTCTCCATCGTTTTGGCTTTGTACATTGCTGGGGGAATTTCATTAGTATAAAAAATTTAATTATAACCGTGTCGTACAAGGCACAGAGAGAAAATTTTTATTCCTGTGTCAGTTTTTCTATTTCCCGGACACTCAAGTATCGGGGTAAAATTCTTATTTAAGGAGTAAGGCAGAAAATGGTGACGATGCTGCAGCCTGGTACCGATCGACTCCTGATGGCGGATAAGCGCGTATTCAGGGATATACCCAACCTTATCGACATCCAGTTGAAATCTTTTGAGTGGTTTATCCAACCCAACAAAAATCCTTCAGAAAGGAAAAAGCAGGGATTGCAGGAGGTTTTTCACGAAATCTTCCCAATCCAGGATTATGTCGGGAATCTCTGCCTGGAATTCATTGAGTATACACTTGGGCTTGGAATGTGTAAGAATTGTCCTCAGATCAAGCTCAATAAAAAGTGTCTCTTTGATGATTGTTCATTCACTGAAAAAGAATGTGAAATCGCTTTTATCGGCGATATTCCTTTCAGAGTAAAACACAGCCCTGATCAATGTCGTAAGAAGGACCTTACTTATTCTATTCCTCTGAACATCAGGGTACAGCTGATCATGCAGCAGACAGGCGAAGTTAAAGAACAGGAAATCTTTCTTGTTAATCTTCCATGCATGACTGAGCGCGGAACCTTTATTATTAACGGCGCAGAAAGAGTTGTTGTCAGCCAGCTGCATCGTTCCCCCGGAGTATATTTTTCGTTCAACAGAGCGAAAAAGATCTATTCTGCCAAAATAGTTCCATATCGTGGTGCATGGATGGAATTTGAGCTTGATCTGATGAAAGACGCAATATTTGTCAGACTTGATCGCAAGAGAAAGATTCCAATCACTACGCTTCTTCGCTCTCTTGGCTATTCTACAGATGAAGAAATTCTGGAACTCTTTGACAACAATGAAACAATTGTTTCTTCGCTGAAATATGACAAGAGCCCTGCAAAGCGCTCTGATTCACAGGATGTAATTGCTCAGTCAGTTACAGATTCGTTGAAATTCATTTTCTCAAAACTTCGCCAGGGCGATCTCTTCGTTGAAGAAAATGCGAGAACATTGTTGCGTGGTTTGTATTTTGACACAAAGAAGTATGACCTCGGCGATGTTGGACGCTACAAAATGAATAAGAAGCTTCGCCTTGCTGACAGACTTTCTGATCAGGTGGTTTTTAAGGATGTTATTAATCCGGCCACTGGTGAAGTTATGGTTGCAATGGGCGAGAAGGTTTCTAAAAAACTTGCCGGAATTATTGAAGAACTTGCGATTCCAGCATACATTCGACTGGGTGAAGCAAAATCCGGATATCGTGTAATGTATACTCCGGCATGCGCCACAGTTAAAATGGAAGAAGTTGAAAAGAACCTCGTATGCCTCGCCGGACGCTCAGCTTATCAGTCTGTACTATCACCTGAGTCAGGTGAAGTTATTCTTGAAAGCGGCGTTTCGATAAGAGAAGATACTGTAAAAAATCTGAAAGCTCAGAAGGTTGAAGTTCTCAAGATTCAGAAAGACAGAGTTCTGTGCTTTGAAGACATCATTGGCGTTGTGCGCTATCTGATTGATCTGTCAAACGGAATTGGCCGTCTGGATGATATCGACCATCTTTCAAACAGAAGAATCAGAAGATGCGGCGAACTTCTTCAGAATCAGTTCAGAATTTCACTTTCCAGAATGGAAAGAGTAATCAAGGAAAGAATGACCATTCACGACCTTGATTCCTATACTCCGCAACTCCTCATCAACACAAGACCTGTTACAGCAGTTGTTGAAGAATTCTTCGGTTCATCACAGCTTTCACAGTTCATGGATCAAACGAACCCACTCGCAGAGCTTACTCACAAGAGAAGACTTTCAGCACTCGGGCCGGGCGGTTTGAAGCGCGAAAGAGCCGGATTCGAAGTCCGCGACGTTCATCCGACTCATGACGGAAGAATCTGCCCTATTGAAACACCTGAAGGACCGAACGCAGGTTTGATAGCCAGTCTTGCTGTTTATGCAAAGGTTGACGAATTCGGATTCCTCACTACCCCGCTTTGCCGTGTTTCAGAAGATGGCACCGCAGATATTCACAATCTTGAATACATGGACGCTTACGAAGAAGACAGATATCATGTCTGTCAGGCCGACGTAACTGTTACCTCAGATGGATTGATCGACCAGGAAACCGTTCCTATGAAGTATTTCCGGGAAGATTATGAATTTGAATATGTTCCGAGAAGTGAAGTCGAATATCTCAAGTATTCTCCGCTTCAGATGGTAAGTGTCGCCAGTGCTCTGATTCCGTTCCTCGAACACGATGACGCCAACCGCGCCCTCATGGGAACAAACATGCAGAGACAGGCAGTTCCTCTTATCGTAACTGAACCTCCGATGGTTGGAACCGGACTCGAAGTAAGAGCAGCACACGACTCAGGAGCTATGGTCCTGAGCAGATCGTCAGGTTTGGTTGATTACGTTGATGCTGAAATTATCAAAATCAAACGCGCCAGCCGCAGAAAAGATGATGAAAAAATCCTGGTCAGTGAGCAGAATTTCCGTAAATATCAGGGTCGGAAGATCATGGATACTGTTATTGATCCGCTGACAGGTGAAATAATCATTGAAACTGGAATGGCAATAGAAATAAACTTTCTGAACCGCATTTCTTCTATATGTTCAGAAATCAGACTACAGCAGGAATCAACAGACGTTTATTACCTTCAGAAGTTCATGCGTTCAAACCAGGGAACATGCATTAATCAGAAACCTATTGTACGCAAAGGCGACAGAGTGAAACCCGGAATGGTTATTGCCGATGGTCCGGCGACTGCTCAGGGCGAACTTTCTCTTGGCAGAAACGTTCTGGTTGCATTCATGCCGTGGGAAGGGTACAACTTCGAAGACGCGATTATTCTTTCCGAAAGACTCGTTAAAGATGACGTATTCACTTCAATTCACATTGAAGAATACGAAATTGATGCCAGAGATACCAAACTTGGCCCGGAAGAAATCACTCGCGATATTCCAAACGTTGGTGAAGAAGCACTCAAAAACCTTAATGCCGATGGTATCATTCAGATCGGATCAGAAGTCGAAGCTGGTGATATCCTTGTTGGTAAGGTCACTCCAAAGGGCGAAACTGAACTGACCGCAGAAGACAAACTTCTCCGCGCAATTTTCGGTGAAAAGGCCCGCGAAGTCAGAAATACTTCACTGACCGTTCCTCATGGCGAAAAAGGTAAAATCGTTGATGTAATGGTATTCTCACGCGACAATGGCGATGAACTCCAATATGGTGTCAACAAACTCGTCAGAGTATTCATTGCACAGAAGCGAAAAATCACAGTCGGTGACAAAATGGCCGGAAGACACGGAAACAAGGGTGTTATTTCCAAAATCGTTCCGATTGAAGATATGCCTTATCTGGCAGATGGTCGTCCGATTGATATTATCCTTAATCCTCTCGGCGTTCCCTCTCGTATGAATGTTGGACAGGTTCTTGAAACACATCTTGGCTGGGCTGCAGGTTTCCTTGGCAAGCGCTTTGGAACATCAATCTTCAACGCCGGACGCGATATTAATAACGAAGATTATGTTGTACAGCAGCTCCAGAATACCCTTGATATAGATCCAAACAAGCTTGTAGATCTTCAGGGAAAAGCCTGGCTATACGACGGACGCACTGGCGACAGATTCCATAAGAAAATCATGGTTGGCATGATTTACATTCTAAAACTTGCCCACCTTGTTGATGACAAGATGCATGCCCGATCTACAGGGCCGTACAGCCTTGTTACGCAGCAGCCGCTTGGTGGTAAAGCCCAGTTTGGCGGACAGAGATTTGGAGAAATGGAAGTCTGGGCACTTGAAGCTTATGGCGCGGCACACGTTCTGCAGGAATTGTTGACCGTTAAGTCAGATGACGTTGAAGGCCGTGTGAAAGTATACGAAACAATCATCAAGGGCAAGAATATCATGAAACCTGGTATTCCTGAGTCTTTCAAAGTTGTTATTTCAGAACTTCAGAGTCTTGGACTTCAGGTTGATCTGAAGAAAGATGCCAAGGAAGTTGCTTTGCTGGACAGTGGCGAAAGAGTTTTTGCCGGTGAAAGCGAAGATGGCTGGGAAGAAGAAACTGGAATGGAAGACGAAGAATTTGCCACTGCTGATGTTGAGGAAGATGATGATGACGATGAAGGTTCGACAGACCGGGGTTCGAGCCGCCAGAAGAAAGAAGATGGCGGTGACGATCTGGATGAAGAATAATCTGAACAGTGATAATCTGAAGCCAGGAGGAAAATAATAAGATGTTGGAAATGGATAAATTTGATGCGATTCAGATCAGCATAGCTTCTCCGGAAAAAATCCGGTCATGGTCTTATGGTGAGGTTAAGAAACCTGAAACGATTAACTATAGAACACATAAACCAGAACGCGATGGTCTTTTCTGTGAAAGAATTTTTGGTCCACAGAAAGACTGGGAGTGTTTCTGCGGAAAATACAAGAGCATTCGGTACCAGGGAATTATCTGCGAACGCTGTAATGTTGAAATAACAAAAGCAGCCGTCAGACGTGAGCGCATGGGTCATATTCAACTTGTGACTCCAGTCGGTCATATCTGGTACTCAAAGGGAAGCCCGAATTATATTGCCCTCCTTCTTGACATATCAGCAAGAGATCTCGAAAAGGTAATGTATTTTCAGAGTTATATTGTAATTGATCCTGGAAATCTTCCACTTTCGAAGAAACAATTGCTTTCAGAAGAAGGCGTTGGCGGAGAAATGGGTTTCCGCGAACTTCGCGAAAAATACGGCGATATGTTTGTTGCCAAAATGGGCGCCGAAGCAATCAGAGAGTTGCTTGCTGAAATAGACCTCAAGAAACTTGAATCAGAGCTCTCATTACAGCTGAAAAGCGCCACCGGAACTAAACGGGCTCATCTTTTGAAGCGCATGGAGCTGGTAAAGTGGTTCATTAACTCTATCAGCCGCCCAGAATGGATGATCCTCGACGTTATTCCGGTTATCCCACCAGATCTCAGACCAATGGTTCAGCTCGACGGCGGACGCTTTGCGACTTCTGATCTTAACGATCTTTACCGCAGAGTTATTAACCGCAACAACCGTCTGAAAAGACTTATCAAGCTCCAAGCTCCTGATATCATTATCAAGAATGAAAAGAGAATGCTTCAGGAAGCCGTAAATGCCCTTATTGATAACGGCAGACGCGGTAAACTTGTTACCGGTCCGAATAACAGACCTTTAAAGTCTCTGACAGACATGCTCAAGGGAAAACAGGGACGATTCAGACAGAACCTTCTTGGAAAGCGCGTCGATTATTCCGGACGTTCGGTTATCGTCGTTGGTCCGACCTTGAAGGTTCATCAGGCTGGTTTGCCGAAGAAAATGGCACTTGAATTGTTCAAGCCGTTCGTAATGAACAAGCTTGTACAGAAAAACCTTGCTCATAATATAAAGAGTGCCAAGAAGATGATTGAGCGCGAAAAGAACGAGCTCTGGGATGTCCTGGAAGAAGTAATCAGACATCATCCGATATTGCTCAACCGCGCACCAACTCTTCACCGCCTAGGTATTCAGGCCTTTGAGCCGGTCCTGATCGAAGGAAAAGCCATTCAGATTCATCCTCTTGTCTGCGCTGCATACAACGCAGATTTCGACGGTGACCAGATGGCTGTTCACGTTCCTCTCCTGCTTGATGCTCAGATTGAAGCTAGATTCCTCATGTTGTCGGCGAATAACGTTCTTAAGCCAGCTGACGGCAGACCAGTCATGACTCCAACACAGGATATGACAATCGGAATCTTCTATCTTACTGTTGAGCACACAGAAAGGGACGACTATCCCAACTTTACCATTCAGCTTCCTGAAGGTGCCAAGTGGGAAAGCGCGTTGCTTGAACATGGCGGTTTCGATTTGAAACTTTCTGCGCCTGTGCTTGATTCTGCCGGTCAGAAACTTTTCGAGGCTCACGCACTCCTTGATGGTAAAGAAGTGTATGAAAAGCTTGATGCATCAAAAGTGAAACAAATATCGGTATTCAAACCTCTCATGTTCTGGAGCAAGAGCGAAGCTGTCAACGCTTATGATACTGCAGGCGTAGATTTGCAATATCCGGTCTATGTATATCGTGATGCTTATCCGGAACACAAGCTTATATCGTTGCTTGGACCCAGAGAGCCACAGAATCCAAAGTCGATGTTTCTCAGAACAACTATAGGAAGGGTCATTTTCAACAATGCTCTACCTGAAAATATCACCTTTAAGAACATGCATGTCAGGAAAGAAACAGTGAGTTCTCTGATAAAAGAGATCTTCACACTCTGTCCCTTGAATGTCGTAGGTGAAACTCTTGATAGACTGAAACATCTCGGTTTCCATTATGCAACTCTCTCAGGTCTCACTGTTGCTATATTTGATATGATCAATCCGCCTAAAAAACACGAAATACTTGATCAGGCAGATAAAAAAGCACTGAAGATCAAAGACAGATATGAACGCGGAGAACTCAGCCGTGATGAAAGAAAACAGGCCGAAGTTAACATCTGGACAAAAGCCACTGAAGATGTTTCTGACGATCTGTTGCAGGAATTCGAAAGTACGGCAAAGATTGGTGAATTTAACCCGGTTTATATGATGGCATACTCTGGAGCCCGCGGTAACATGCAACAGATCAGACAGCTCTGCGCAATGCGCGGTTTGATGTCGAATCCACGCGGCGACATTCTTGCCTTCCCGATTAAATCTAACTTCCGTGAAGGTTTGAATCAGTCAGAGTACTTCATTTCAACATACGGTGCAAGAAAAGGTCTCGTCGATACAGCTCTCAGAACCGCCGATTCCGGATATCTCACACGCCGTCTTGTTGATGTCGCCCAGGATGTTGTTATTACCATTTACGACTGCGGAACAATCAATGGAATAGATGTTTCTCCCACAAGACAGTCAAGAACTTCTAATAACATTCTCGTCGATGACGTTGTTGTGCCTTTGAGATATAGAATTGCCGGAAGAATTCTTGCAAGACCTATTGTTCATCCGCTTACAAATGAAATACTCAAAATTACATCAGAAGGCAAGGAAATTGAACTCAAAGCCGGATTATATTGCACTGACGACATTGCAAGCGAAATTTCCACCAACTGTGAATTTACTCTTCCGATAGAAAAGTTAAGCGAGGGAATGTTGAACGCTGAGCAGATTATTGATCCGAAGACAAATCGAATCATTCTCCGCCCGGACAGACCCTTGAACGAATATGTTCTGAAAAGAATTGTGGAATCAGCAATTTCTGAAGTAAAAGTCAGAAGTGTTGTAAACATCAGGTCTCCATTGACCTGTCAGGCAAAGAGCGGAATCTGCCAGTGCTGTTACGGATCAGATCTTTCAACTGGAAAACCAATTGACGTTGGTGAAGCAGTTGGAATCATTGCAGCACAGTCAATCGGTGAACCAGGAACTCAGCTTACAATGAGAACCTTCCATCTTGGCGGCGTCGCACTTGCACAAAGATCATTCATCAAATCAAGAACAGGTGGTATCGCACGTTTTACCAACCTGAAACTTGCAAAGATTTCTGACAGAAGTAAGTTCGAAATCGGTTCTGGAACAGAAACCTTTGATAAGACCGAATTTGGTGCAAACATCAGAACGGTCGTTGTCGGCGGACATCTTACCGTCGAAGGTAAGGCTGGTAAAAAAGACCGTCTGCATATTCCAGTCGGCGCTGAAATGAAGGTTGAAGATGGAACTCATGTGTCTCCAGGCAAGGGTGTTGCGGAATATAACCCCAACAATATTGTAACCGGATACACAGGCGAAGTAATCTTTGACGGCATCGATCAAAAAGATGGTATGGTCGTTTCTGAACACGGAATTATCAGAATTCTGACTCAGGAATTTAATCCAGTTACGAAAGATTTCCATATTGAAGATTATAAGATTCCTCAGGGAGCCACTCTTAAGGTTGAGGATAACGAAATTATTCATGCCGGAAACCTTCTCGCTGAAATGTCTGCAGAACAGCATGCTGCTATCGCCAGAATCGATGGTCTTGCTAAATTTGAGAACATAAGAATCAAGAACAAACAGGTCATCAGTGACAATGGTATGGTCTTCATCTTCCCCGAAGGTTCAGAAGGCGGCGGACGCAAGGAATATCCGCTTCCCAAGGGTGTTAAGGAAGCCAAGGATTTGTCTCTTAAAACCGGTGGAATGATTCTGAATGTTAAGAACGGTGACACTGTTCAAAACGGCGAAAGACTCCTGTCAGTTGTATCTGAGATGGATGGAAAAGTTGAAGTTTCATCGAATGGTACTGTAATTACTGTATTCCAGGATGTAGTTGAAGAATACGAATTCAAGGGTGAACTCGCTGCTGCAATAGATCAGAATAAAAAGACCCTGTCTCTTCTTGCACCTATTTCCGGAGTTGTAAGAGTTATCAGTGAAAAGAGCGCAGGAAACAAAACTCTTGATCGAAAGCGCGTTATCATTAAGAATGAAATTGAGTATCCTGTGCCCCGAGGTGTTATTCTTCGCCCGAGAGAACACTGCAAAGTCGTTCCCGGTGGTGAAGTAATCGAAGGTCAGGAACTTACAACAAAACTGACAATGCAGGCAGAAATCAACGGAGTCGTCGAAATTCGAACGGCCCCGGCTGAAAAGAGAATTCAGCTTTTCGGAGACGAATTAAGCCATATTAAAGGTGCTACTCTTGCCAGAGTTGCCTTTAATAAAGAAAACAATACTCCGATTGCAGATGCGGGAACTCTTATTGATGAGACTTTATTCGACATCATCGAGAGTAATCGTGATTCGATCAGAGAAATCTATATTCAGACGAATGATTCGCGCGAAGAAATTCTTGTTGTTGGCGAAGATCAGAAGGTTTCTTATCCAGTGCCGTCAGGTTCAACTATTGTTGTTGAAACCGGAAAACTGGTTAAAGCCGGAGATAAACTCGTTACTGATATTTCTCCGATCGTCAGTGAAATTAACGGTAAAGTCAATTTCATGAGCGGTTACAACAAGGTTATCTGTGAAGATATCATTGAAAAAATACTTGTATATTCTGGTGTGGAATTCAGCTATCCAGCTTCGTTGAATCTGAAATTCCCCAGTACTGTAGCTAAAGATTCTGAATTTACGATTGCTCCGATTCCATTCGAAGATTACGAGCAGTTGGATGAAAGCGATGGTTCTGGAACTGGAATAAGAATTAAACAGCGCGTAATGCGCGAAAAGAAATATCGCATTACCAAGGAAATGGCTTCTGCTCTTGGCGTTATGGTAAAAGACGGAGACAATGTAAGAGAAGGTCAGACTCTCGCGATTTTTAAAGCTTCAAACAACGGTGTTGTCTTGCTTGAGCGGAAAATTTCGAAAGAGGGAAAAACCAGATCGACAATCGAAAGTATTGTCATTCAGCCGGGTGAAGCCCATCAGGTGCTTGACGGCGCTGAATTGAGAATTGATGACGGCTCCAAGGTTAAAAAAGGCGAAATCCTCGCAAAATGGGGATTGGCAATGAAGAAAACAACCGACATCATTCAGGGTCTGCCGCGCGTTGCAGAACTTTTCGAAGTCAGACGTCCGAAAAAAGAAGCCGTTCTCTCAGACGACTCTGGAATCGTAAGAATTGCGGCGAATGCTCTCAGTATTGTCGATCCAAAGACAATGATTGAAAAGCCTATCCGCGTTCAGTATGGTTCAAGTGGTCTCGTCGTGCATGATGGTGAATACATCGAATCTGGTGATCCTATTACTGACGGAAAAGTCTTCCCGAAGAAACTTGTTAAAGTTGTTGGATTGCCATTCGTAAGACGTTATCTGCTTGATGAAATTCAGAGAGTTTACCGTGATCAGGGCGTCAGTATTAACGATAAACATCTTGAAATCATTGTAAGACAGATGCTTAGAAAAGTTGTTATTACTGATCCGGGTGATTCCAGTATGCTTCCGAATGAAACTGTGCATGTGAAGCATTTTGAGCCGGTTGTAATCAGACTCAACGAATCTGGAAGAATTCCTCCGAGCGGTATACCGATGATTCAGGGAATTACAAAAGCTTCTCTTACAACTGAAAGCTTCATTTCAGCAGCATCTTTCCAGGAAACGACTCGTGTATTGACCAAGGCAGCAATTAAATCCAAGGTCGATTACCTGAAGGGTCTCAAGGAAAACCTCATTATCGGAAAGCTCATTCCTGCTGGAACTGGAATTTCGATAAGGAAGCATATAGAGTTTACAAATCTTCCAAGTGAAGTTTCTAAAACTGATGCCCCTGAAGATGATCAATTCAAAGATCTCAACGTCAGAGAAATTATGTCCTCTGATGATCAGCTCTTCCTGAGTACGGCTCAGCTTGATGAAACAGCCGAATCAGAAATGGAAACAGACGACGAAAGCTGATAAATAAATAAAATGAATAGCTCACACATACTGTGTGAGCTATTTTTACTTAATAAATAGGAGAGTAATACAATGTTAGAAAAAATCGAAACCCTGGTTTTTCATTACACAATTGATTGCGCTATTTGCCATAATAAGATCAAGCTGAGTCACGTTGCAATTGAAGAGCAAAAGGGACAGATCGTCTGTTCGCTTTGTGGTAAATCAATTAAAGTTCCTGATCACGAAAAATTGGCAGAAGTCTCAAAGTATCTAAATCAATTTCTGGGAAGTTCAAGCAACTGCAAATTCATCACCCTCACGCACAACGAAGCATTCCACGCCGCCGACGACGTCCCAGCCGCCGCCCACTAATAATTTTACCAACGGAAAGATGAACTCACACAGAGACGGTCGAACTTGTTCAAGCAGAGACACCGTACCAAGCGGAGCGCACAAAGTGCGCGACCGCAGGGAGTGAGACGGTCGAACTTGTTCAAGCAGAGACACCGTACCAAGCGGAGCGCACAAAGTGCGCGACCGCAGGGAGTGAGACGGTCGAACTTGTTCGACCGGCGAGAGGGGGCGCGTGCCCCCTCTCTAAAAAGTACTTGACATTTGTGAAGAGAAATATTAAACTAACTGTTACCTACGATGGTTCTGGCTTTTTTGGATTCCAGCTTCAACCTGAAGTTCCGACTGTCCAGGGAACTCTTGAGAAAGTTCTCCAGGTTGTACTTGGTGAAAAAGTCCGGGTTGCAGGTTCCGGGCGGACCGACACCGGTGTGCATGCGTGCAGACAGGTTGTTGCGTTTGAAACGCGTTGTCCGATTCCGGTTGACAAATTGCTCGTGTGCATGAACTCCAGATTACCGGAGACGCTTCGTATTCTTACGGTTCAGGAAGTACCAGAGGATTTTCATCCGAGGTTTTCTGCAAAGGGTAAGCATTACAGATACGTCTTTCGCTCCGGGGCAGAGTTTTCACCGTTTCTGGCTAGATACTGTTTTCAGATTCCAGAAAAACTGGATTTTGAAAAAATGGCGGCGGCAGCACCGGTCTTTACCGGTAAGAATGATTTTGCGGCATTCGCCAGGTCACCTGACAGATATGAAAATACGGTCAGGGAAGTATTTACCAGCGAAGTGGAAAAGAGCGGTGATTTTATCTTTTTTGATGTTTCTGGAAGTGGATTTCTGCACAATATGGTACGAAACATGGCGAAAGCTTTTTATTTAATCGGGAAGGGCGAAATGCAGCCCTTTGAGATTGATGAACTGTACCAAAATCGGGATAGGACTCGTTTGGGGAATCCAGCCCCGGCCGGTGGTCTCTACCTGATGAAAGTCATGTATTAACCGAAAAGGAGGAAAGTTCGGTGAAGACGTTCATTATGAAACCTGCTGATGTAAAGCGGGAGTGGTTTTTGGTTGATGCCAAAGACATGGTTCTTGGCAGACTTGCTTCTCTGGTTGCTGGCGTTCTTCGCGGCAAAGGGAAGGTTCAATTCACCCCTAATGTTGATATGGGTGATTTCGTTGTTGTCGTGAACGCAGGAAAGATTACTCTTACCGGCGCCAAGGCAGACGATAAGTTTTATTACAGACACACCGGCTATCCGGGTGGCATTAAAAAAGTCAGCTATGGCGATCTTCGTGAGAACAGGCCAGAAATCATGTTGACTCAGGCAGTAAAGAGAATGCTTCCCAGAAACAAGTTGCGGAAAATCTTTTTGAGAAAGCTTAAAATCTATTCTGATGACAAGCATCCGCATTTAGCCCAGCAGCCTAAGCTTTTAGAGCTTGCCAGATAATAGCAGGAGGAAACAAAGATGGCTGAAGTTCAATTTAGTGGTACAGGTCGGCGAAAAACATCTACCGCCCGTGTTCGTCTGGTAAAAGGTGAAGGGAAGATCGTTGTCAACGGTCGCTCATTCGAAGAATATTTTCCTATCGCACTTACCAGAAAGATCATTACAACTCCGTTATCAACGACCGATATGCTTGGTCGCTTCAATGTTGAAGCCAACATTGACGGTGGCGGAAAATCAGGCCAGGCTGGCGCCCTCAGACATGGCATAGCCAGAGCCCTTCTCAAGTTCAACGAGGAATTCAGAAGCCTTCTCAGAAAAGGTGGACTTCTTACTCGCGATCCGAGAATGCGCGAAAGAAAGAAATACGGTCTGAAAAGAGCAAGAAAACGCCCACAGTTTTCAAAGAGATAATTTCGATTTTACAAGCTGGTTCACCAAAAGTGACCCAGCTTTTTCATATACATGGAAAGTGATTGACTGTGGAAAGATACCAAGCTTTAATTTTGAATTGATTAGTATTTTCTATTGTCTTTAAACATAATGTTTGTTTGAAAGGATCTATAGATTGAAAAGCAAACTTGAATTTTACATTTTCCAGTTACTCTTTTCTGTGCCAAGTTTGATAGTTTCCTGGCCAATAAAAGTTGAGAGTCTATTTGAATGCATGTGCGGACATAGGGCTTCGTATTATATTTTTGGAATGCCATTAATCGGTGTTATCATCAGTATAATTGGATTTGTTAAACTTAGAAATCGTGGTTTTCCAATAATATTGTTCGTAACACTGATTATCTGTTGTGCTCTTATTCTCTGGCCGCCAGACATGCCTTATCTGCCAACTATAGAGGAACTGCATTCAGTGGATGGCTTAAGCGAAGTGCCACTTGGAACTCTTCAACAGAGATAAGTCTTTTTCCCGTGAGCGTATGGAGGCAAAAGTCAATACAATGTTCGGTCTTTTTGCTCGCTTCATCTCTGATGTTTCCTTTTTTATCCAGATTTTCGTCACGCCATCGAAAGCTGATTTATGACACTTACCAATTGCTGAAGCAGCACCTTCTAAAATGATAAACATAAATGCTTTCTTTGTATTATTTTATTTATTAAAACCGATCATTGCTGAATTTTTTGCTGGAGCGCTCTTCGGCAAATGGCTCAAGCTTGCATTATTTCAAATGAGGTGTTCTGTGATATACTGTCGGTGAGAAATTTGAGATGGAGGGTTTTTAAAAGTGATCAGATTGAATCCAAAAATTGATATTGCCTTCCGAAAATTATTTGGTTCTGAAGAGAACAAAGAAATTTTAAGAGGCTTCATAAATTCGGTACTTCCGGCAAATGAACAGGTCAAAACGCTGGAAATAAAAAATCCTTATAATTTAGCTTCCTATATAAAAGGAAAAAGCAATGTTCTTGACGTAAAAGCCCGGGGAGAAGATGGCAGATGGTTTGATGTCGAATTACAAGTTGGAGAGCAGGAATTTTTTGGCAAAAGAATAAAATATTATCTGGATAAAGTTTATGTCGATCAGCTTATCGTTGCTGGCGAATACAGCACTTTAAAAAAGGTCATTGGTATCGCAATACTTGATTTCAACTATTTTAATGACAAAAGACATTTCAGAGGGTTGACTTACAAGGATATTGAAACCAATGAAACTTATGATGTGCTAAATTTGAGTGACATATATTTCATTGAATTGAAGAAATTTGGCAAGGAATTGAAAGATCTTCAAACAACCCTCGATAGATGGATAACATTTTTGAATAAAGCTCATGAGTACAGCAAAGATAAAATCCCTCCAGAGCTTGCGCTTGACGAAAATATTAAAAATGCAATCGAAAAACTTGATATCATGTATTTGAATGGCGATGAAAGAGAAATTTACGAAGCTGAAGAAAAGAAGCGGCTTGATACCCTGGAAGAGCTTAGAACAGCCGAAGCAAAGGGAATCGAAAAGGGAATCGAAAAGGGAATTGAAAAGGGAATCGAAAAAGGGATAGAAAAGGGTAAGCAGGAGAGAGAAGTTGAAATCGCACTTGAAATGCTGAGAGACGGGGAAAGCATCGAAAAGATTATTAAATACACAAAATTAACAAAAGAGGAAATAGATAAAATTTCGAGATGACAACTAAATCGATTGGAGTAAAAATTATCAGGTTTTATTCATTTTTTCCCTCTTGATTCTTATTTAATCAAAAACGCACAAGCCCGACTATGCTGCTTTTAATTTGCTTTTCTTATTATTACTGTATTCAAAATTTTTAGCCGGTTGAGAGTCGAATTCAATCAATTCTTCTTTAGTCATGTCCTTTGTTTCAATAAAAAGACCATCTCTGATTTTTCGAACCATTTCGACGCAATCAACTTGAATTTTTTCCATTTTTTGTTATCTCTCTTGGTGAATAAATTTGAATTGGCCGATAACCCATCTCAAGATTTACTGAGTTATAAAGCAGGATTTTATCGAATCGGACAATGTGTTTAAAATTCCAACTGACAAGAACATCAGCATTTGAATATGTTGCTATCGCAATATGGAGGATGTTATGAAACCTCAAGTTTGTGTTGCCTTGCAGCATCGGCTGTGGTATGATGCAATCATGCTGGTTGATGGGTCGGACAACGTTGGGGAGCAATCTTAGCGTTGGTCGATGCGCAGGGGCAAGGTGTTGATTAGTTTTGAATTACCGAAGAGTTTAAATCTCAGGGATTTATTTATAATGGACCTGGATAGTATCTAAAAGGAAATGATTATGGAAAAGAAAGATAAGGAATTGATTGAGAATGCAGTATTGGCGAGTACAAGGGCTTATGCACCGTATTCGAAGTTTAAAGTCGGTGCGGCGCTGCGGTTAAGTGATGGTCAGATCATACTTGGATGTAATGTTGAAAATGCCAGCTATGGCCTTACCAACTGCGCGGAAAGAACTGCTGTTTTTTCTGCCGTGGCAATGGGTAGAACTGATTTTGACAAACTGGCTATTTACGTTGACTCTGATGATTTCATTTCCCCGTGTGGTGCCTGTCGTCAGGTTCTTGTTGAATTTTCCAGCAAATTGAAAGTTATGCTAATTAACCGCCAGAAAAAAGTGCACGAAACTACAGCCGCAGAGCTGCTTCCGATGGGATTCACGAAGGAAAATCTCAATCAACACTGAAAATAAATAATCTGAGTAAGATATTTTTTAATTAAAAATACACAGGAAATCGTATTCTTCAGGGCTCTGGGCTGCAGATTTAAAATGAAGGGAACTATTTTTATATCTGTTCTGCAGAGCCCTTTTCAATTGGGAATTAATTATTTCTTCTGACCTTGCGGTTTGAATATTGCATGTGCTCCAGCAGAATGCCGTTTTTACTGATTTTCCACACTTTGATGCACAGCTGGTGAAAGAGTTTCCTTCCTGCAATGAGTAACTCCAGGGCTTATACCGCTCTGATATGTTGGTTGACAAAACAGAGAGATTATTTGAACCCATCCACCAGGCGTGAAAGAGAAGATCCGGTGATGGCAGACCAGCTACCACCGTCGAAGAATCACGCAGGATTATTATCTGAAGCGATGATTCTATTTCTTCACTGATTTCAGAAAACTCATTCTGGATCGAAAAGATCTCTCCTCTTCCCGGAAAAATCATGTTGTTATTTCTCTGAATAAAGTAAAGCAGAATTTCTGTAGGGGAAAATGTTGATTGAACCGTTCCCACAGGAAATGAAAGCCAATAGCTGATTACACCCTTAACCGCAGCAGCGAGCAAATTCATTTGAATATCGCTTAATGAAAAGGTTACTTCACGCCAGAAATAAAGAAAGTCCAGCTGAAGGATGTTGAGATTCGGAGTTTTCCATAATCTGAATGGATTTCCCGGAAAATCCGGATTCCTGTTTGTATGAGCGTGCAGCAGTTTAATGTTTTCTTCAGAAAACAATTCATCTTGATTGCGTACAATTGCATTAACAAGAATAGCTTTTTCAGGCATCGGATCATTAACAAAAAGTCGGATTCCATTTCTCTTAAACCACAACAGGCTTTCAGGAGAAGGCGAAACAGGAAAAAAAATGCTGTCACCTTCACTAAGTCTGCACTTTTCAAATATCCATGATGGCTGAAATCTGCCAGTAGACGCAATTCCCACTTGAATTTTCCTCCAGTAAATACTATTTCATTTGGTAAACCAACTTTAATTTCGGCCTGATACTCTTTTTCTTGCAAGTAGTACTTCAGGGTCGAACATTATTCCGGCCATTTTATCAAGTTCAATTTCTATTTGAGCCTTCGCCATCGCAGGACGGTAAGGTCTTTCTGATTCCATTGCTGAAACTGCGTCTGCCACAGTCAGTATTCGTGCAAGAAGAGGAATCTGATTGCCCGAAAGGTTGTCCGGATAACCCGAGCCATCCCACCATTCGTGATGCCATCTTATTATTGATGGAACTTCATTGTCGTCTGGAAGTGTCATTCGAAGTGTTTTTTCTGCAACCGCCGGATGAAATTTCAATAGATTCCACTCCTTTTCAGAAAGAGAACCCTTTTTTTTCAAAAAGCCATATTCCGGAAGAAGTTCTCCTGAATCATGAAGGTATGCGGCGATACGCAGCGAATTAATCTGATTTTCGTCAAGATTCATCCCTTCTGCAATTTTTTCCGCTTCATTGACAACCCGCTGTGCGTGAGAAACCTGGTATGATTCATTTTCGTCAATTATGATAGAAATTGCTCTTACGTAATCAGGTCCAGGTTTATTTTCCTGTTCAATTGATTCCTTAAGTTCAAAGTATTTATATGTAAGTCCAGCAAGTGCCAATGCCAGAAGTATATTCAGGAATACGAGCATATTAACCCCTATTCATCAAGTTTTTTAAGCTTTTCAGAAACTCGGCCGGCTTCCGCATGATCGGGAAACCGCTTCAGAAACTCCTGATACTGGCGCTTTGCCTGCTCAGGGTCTTTTATCGAATTTTCGTAAATTTCACCTTTTCTCAGAAATGCCTCAGCCGAAGAATCCTGGTCTGGATACGTTTCGGTGACCTTCTCGTAATATTCCAGTGCCTTCTGCGCATTTTCAGTCGATTTTCTGTATACGATGCGTCCTTCCTTCGTAGTTGTTTTGTAATCCTGCATGTTTTTTTCGTAGATTTTTCCAAGTTCAAGAAGATTTTTTTCTGTATCCGGATCATTTGGATACTTTGTCACATAATCGTCTAAAACAGAAGCAGCCTCGGAATAGTTTTTATCTTTATCAAGAAGATCAGCCATTTTTTGCATTGCTCTTCTAGCCTCGTCTGAGTTCGGATATTCAGCTGAAATCTTCTTGTACTCTTCAAGTGCCTGTTTTTTGTTTCCCTGTTTGGAATGGAGATTCGCAAGTTCATAAGCAGCTTTTGCTGCCTGAGAATCGTTTTTTGCACCTTCCAGAGTTTTTTCCTGAGCCTCAATTGCATCCTGCGCCAGACTTGTTCCCGGAGCAGCTTTATTCAATTTTGCCTGAGCAATTTTAAAAAATTCACTGTAGGAATATTTTGCAACAATGTCTCTGAAATATGCTGCTGCTTCATCTGTTCTGCCCAGACTTTCAAGGCAGGATGCCAGCTTGAATGTAACCTTGTCTATCATTATGAAATTCTGATAATCTTTAACAATACTTTCATAGCATGACACAGCCAGAGGGATATTATTCATTCTATCGTGATAAATCGAAGCCAGTTCATACATAAGTTTCGGACGTTCTGCATCATCACCGCCGCCTTCTTCAAGACCCTGGCTAAGCGTTGTTGCGGCATCATTGAAACTGCTCAGTGCTTTCGAAAGTTCATTTTCAGCTTTTCGGAGTTTTATTTTCCCGATTTCAACTTTTGCATGGCTTGAATATTCCGGATTCTCAAGTAGATGCTGAACTGCCTGAATGGCCTCGTCGTAATTGCATTCCTGAACAAGCTGTCTGGCTCTGGCAATTTCAGGTAATTTGGCTGCAGATGGCTGTCCTGGAGAAATTCCTGGAAATGTTGCCAGAGATAAAAGACAGGAGAATATTAAGCGTTTTTTCATAATCCTCCTCCGAATTTTTCTTTATTTATCAAATCAACATATAATATTTCCTCAGTAATTTCAAGCAAAGTTAGTATCTTCTCAATAATACGCAAAACTAGTCCCAATTCTGTGCTCAAAAATTACTCACTATATGATACAGAAATGATCTGCTCAAAAAATATCCAAATTCCACAATCTAGAATCTAGAAATCTTGAATCCAAAATCCAAAATCTTGAAAATCTGCGTAATCTGCGGACAAAAATCTTTTCTTGTCTCGTCTCGCCTTTCTTGTCTTGCCTTTTCTTGTCTTTTATTTCCTTTCCTTTCTTTTTTTCTCTTTTCTTTTCTTGTATTGCCTTGTCTTTTTCATTGTAAATCATTGATACATAAGTTTTGGTATGAATTATGCGTATTGCTATTTCGCAAGAAAAATTGAATTTTTTTGACTTAATTGGAGGAAGCATTATGAAGAAAAGTAACATCGTAAAAAAAATGTTTGTTTTATCTGTTTTGATTATGTCGATAACTCTCTCTGTAGCAATAAACGAGGCCTTTGGGGCAGAATTGATGAATAATATCACCGAAAAACCTCTGTTTTCCCAGACATTTCCTCTGAACGTTTTAAGAGGCGATGTCAGCGTCAGCCTTGACTGGCTTGAAAGACCCGGTGACTTTGCGTTAACTGTAAAATATTGGGGAATGCTTACACAGGAAGGTCCTGTGAATGTTTATATGAATTTTAATGGTGTTTCAAGGGATTTTATAACTCTTCATGAGATGCCCGATCGAAAACAGAAACTTGTTATTTATTCGATGCAGCCTATGGTAACCGATTCAAATGGAATTGCAAGGGTCAGAGAACTGGAATCGTGGGAAGTTGTTGATCGGGATTTGTTTAAAAATGCCGTTTATTACAAGCAGTTTGGAAAAAACCTCATCGAATTGATTTTTTTTGCTAACGGCAGATGGGAAGGAAACCCGAAGGAAAATAACAGAAACTGGATTTGTGAATTCACACCTCCGGAAAATATCTAATAAATATTTTTTTTTGTAATATTGAAGTTGTGAAAGAATGTATTTTATGGTAATTTTAGTGTCATGCCCCTTGAATGAAATTGGCAGATTGAAATTTTAATAATCGGGGTTTGTCATGGCCGATGAATTTTCGCTAACCCATCAACAGGATAAAGACGTACTGGTTGTTCGGACAAATGGTTATCTTAACGATCTTGGCGCAGAGAAAGTTGATACCGTGTGTTCCGAATTTCTTGGTAACGGTGTAAAAAATATCGTTATCAACCTTGATAAATCTCCGCTGATAAACAGTATCGGAATATCGATCCTGATCGGTGTAATAGAGGCTATTGAGGAAGCAGAAGGAAAACTCGCTTTTACAAACCTTACTCCCACAAACAGAAAGACTTTTGAAATGATGGGTTTGTTACAGTTTGCAAAAGCTTTTGATGCAGAGGCAGAGGCTGTTACTGCTTTTAAAAGCGGAGCTTGAATTTTTGAATGGATAATCCATCGTCAGTCGAAGATTCGGTTACTCAACAGCAGCTTTTGCGCTATGAGTATGTGCTCGGCGCTCTCAGCGACATTGGAGGAGAGCTTTGCCGGGTAACTGGCTTTGATGTACAGCTTAAATCACTTCTTCACCTGATTTTAGGAACGCTTGGTGTAAGTCGTGGTGGAATTTTCCTTTTTAATTCTCAGGATGATTTTTTATCATTGAAATGCAGTTGGAAATTGTCAAAAAAAGAGCTTGTAATAGCTCTTACAAAAGAAGATATTGCTGCTATTGAAAATCTTCAGGAAATAACTTTTCAGATTGAAAAGTTTTCGCATTTGCCGAAAATCCGCGAAGAACTTCCTTCCGATGATCTTTTCGGACTTTCAGTACTTAAAGTGCGTGAAAAATTTATCGGAATTCTTGTAATTGGAAACAAGTTAAAAAAAGAACCGTTTTCCGACAAGGAAATAAGCTTTATCACAACTCTTTCGAGAAATGTCGCGGTCGCAATCAACAATTATTTCCTTCTTTCAGAACTCAGAGATACCAATAAACAACTTGATGAAAAGATCAAGGAAGTAAGCATTCTCTACCAGGCAACTCAGATGATTGCATCTGAACTTCAGCTGCAGAGCTTGCTTGATTTGGCCATGAATGCTATTTCTGAGATATCAAAAGTAAGCGATGGTTCAATCTGGCTTTATGATGAAGAGCAGGAAAAGTTCTCACTCAGGTCCCACCTTGGAACGAATGTTTTCCCCGAGGTTATGCTTGCCGATACTCACAGTTTTCTGCGCGAATTGATTGACAACTGTGGTACATACCTTTGCAGTGAGCCAGCTACAGATATTGAGAAATCTGTTTTTGGTGAAAGGTACATTATTATTCCGATTTCCCATCAGGGAGAATTCCTTGGATTAATGCACCTCAGCGAAAAAACCGCCGGTTTTGAGTTTTCTGAAAGAGATCAGAAACTTATAAAAGTTTTTGCCCTTCAGCTTGGTGTTGCCGTCAAAAATGCAAAGCTTTATGAACAGGCAATCACAGATGGAATGACACACCTTTATCTTCATAAATATTTTAAGACGCGCCTTTTTGACGAATTAAAAAGAGCTGAAAGATTCAAGCGCCATGTAGCACTTATAATGCTGGATATTGATTTCTTCAAGAAATTTAATGACAACTATGGTCATCAGATGGGCGACGAAGTTATAAAACGAGTTGCCTCAATCATGAGAAAAACTGTCAGAACTCACGATATTCCTGTCCGATACGGCGGCGAAGAGTTTTGCATCGTTCTTCCTGAAACAGACTTGATTGGTGCTGTTGCCGTGGCTGAGCGTATCAGACGACTCATTGAGGGAGACGACCTCGAATTTCAGGGGAAACGTGTAAAAATAACATGCAGCCTTGGGGTTTCTGTTTTTCCAGACAATGCGAAAAACATGGAAACTCTTATTAAAACAGCCGATCAGGCACTTTATGTATCGAAGAGAAATGGCAGAAACCAGGTAACTCCTGCACCACCAGAAGACTTCGAAATGTAATAAAAAGAAAAGACAAGAAAAGATTTTGTCCGCAGATTACGCAGATTTCAAGATTAAAGATTCAAGATAAAATCAAAGTTTAGGTTTAAGAGGATTGCCTGGATTTTTGGTTGTTATCTATATACTTTCAAATTCCGTGAATTCCCGTGCATTTCGTGGTTAAAAAATCTTTTCCCATCTTTCAAGTTCAAATTCCGTGAATTTCCGTGTATTCCGTGGTTAAAATCTTTTCCGTTGTGTTACTATTCGCACTTGATTACCAGCAGCGTGATGTCATCTTCTCGGGGGCGGAAATTCCTTATTGAGTCGTATTTTCTAAGAATATTTTCGTGAACTTGACTGCTCGAGGAAAAGTTCATGATTGAATCAAAAGCTATTTTTTCTACTCCCGGATAACCTATCATACTTCCATCATCTGTAATTGTTTCTGGAAAGCCGTCTGTATAAAGAATTATTACGTCTCCGGAATTTATTTGCTTGTCTATTCGCTGAAAATCTATTTTCTTTCTGCTGCCCAGCGGAAAAGAAGGCAGTTCCATTGCTGTAAGTTTTTTCTCAGCGTTGGAAAAATATATTGGCGGACAATGTCCGGCATTTGAAAATGAAAACATATTCTTTTCCATGTCAATAACCGAATAGAAAAAAGTCATGAGTTTTTTTCTTTTTACCGTTGAAAGAACCATTGAGTGAACTCTTTGAAGGCTTTCAACCGGATCACACAATGCGTCCTGCGGAAGACTTGCTATTGCGCTTTTTGCCATTGCCATCAGCAATGCTGCTGAAATGCCGTGCCCTGTGACATCTCCGATAAGTATTACAAGATATCTATCGTCAGCAACGAAATAGTCAAAATAATCACCGCCAAGATCAGACATGCTTATTGAAGATCCGGTTACTTCAAAATTTCCTACTTTCAAATTCTTTGCAGGAAAAAGAGTGTCCTGTACAATTTTTGCTACTTGAATTTCACTGAGATTTTCCATCATTCGGTTAAATGTGTTTCCAAGATCACCAAATTCGTCATTGGCAAGAGGCGGAATTTTGTGATTAAATTTACGCATTTCAATTGCTGATAGCCCTTCTGATAGTTCCCGAATCGGATAAAGAAATTGTTTTGAAATCATCAGACCTGTCATGAATGCAAAGATTCCGCTTAAGAATGCAACACCAAGCATTTTATACGTTATCTGGTCTATTGTTTTGTCAATCAGAGACTGAGGATAAAGGGCAAATATAATATAATCCGAAAGATTTTTTATTGGTGAGGCTACCGCAAGATAATTATCAGCTGCAATTTGAATGAAGCCAGTCTGTGCACTTTTATTGTTCATGGCTTTTTCTGTCAATTCTGTGAGAGCTGGATATTTTGAAAAGTCTTTTGGAGTAAGCATGCTGTTTGAAAAGTTCCTTCTGAAGCCCACTTTAACCGAAAATTGTTTCTGAAGATTCTTTGCCTGCTTTTTAATAATCCAATTTAAATATATATCTGTTAAATCACGTTTAAGCTGGTTTATTATTATCATGCTCTGGTAAGGTCCTTCCGGACCTGGAACAAAACTCAGGAAAAAATACTGAGCACTGTTTCCAAGTACTACCTCATGCATCTCATCGGTCTTTCGCAGAAATTCTTCAAAAATTGCTTTGCTTCCCCCCGCACCAAATAGTGAACCAAGGCTATCTGCAAGAGTATCCATCATTGCTTCAGTGAAAAAATTCTGCTTTTGTTTGTTTAAATTTGGATTTTTCTTGGTAAACATCTTTTTCATCATAGTCATTATGACTTTCAGAACAAAATCATTTTTTCCGACTTTGTCTGATTTGAAAGTAAGCTCGCCGGTGTCTTCTCCAAGATACACTGAATTAATAAGTCTTTCATTCCGCCAATTTTCAACTAATTCAGAAAGCTTTGTCATATCACGTTTTAAAAGAAAATCGGATTTTGTTAATCGGGAATACTTTGTTTTAAGCTGGTTTAATGCCAGTTTATAATTTTCATCAATATTGTTGATAAAATCTGTCAGGAATTGAAATCTCTCTGATATCATTACCTGTTTATTCTCTGAAACATACTGAAAACCCAGCAGAACGAAAGCGCCTGTAGGAATTGCAGTAGCATACAAAAATAGCAGTATCAGCTTTTTCCTGATTGAAAAATATCTGAATTCGCCTGAAATATTGATTCTATAAGAAACGGAAAAAACAACCAGAGTTATCATGAATGCTGCAATAAAGAAAATATAAAGATTTGTCCTGTTTTCAAGTTGAATAGCTGGTATAAGCGAATACAGTACTTTTTCATCTTCAAATAGAACTATGGAAATAAGAAAACCTTTCAGCTCATCCTTGTTAATAAAGGTTTTTCGCATGTTCCAGATCGTGTTTTCACATTCCCTGATGTCGAGTTTCGCTGAAGAAGAAGATACATGCAGTTGTCTGGAAAAATCAGTGTCAGAAGGATCATAACATCCGAAGAGCGCGTGACTCGTACCCGGCACGTTCAGTTCTTTCAGCATTTTTGCGATTGAAATATTTTTTTTGAAGTTCTTTTCTTCGAAAACCGCTATCATTCCGCCCTGAAAAACCGGGTCACCGGCACCTGCTTTTGTTTTAATCTGATTTTCTTCAGACTGATAAAAAGTGTTCCAGTAAAAATATCCCGGCTTTCCATTAAGAAATATTGGAACATAGACTCCCTTCATTCCAATAAGGTTTGTCGGTTCCATGTCGCCCAGAAGTGTTTTAAAAACGGGTCTGTACTGCTGAAGAAGCTTGTCCTGGCCACTTGATTCAGGTTCGGACAGAGCAAGATAAAGTCGGCCCAGAGCCGTTCGAAATTTTACCTCATCTTCGACCGTTTTTATTATTTTACCGCTTTTGTCGAAAAAGTAAAACTCAATAAATTCCAGATCATCCCTTTTGAATTGGGCGAGCTGTTGTTTGATAGTTGAGGAATTGATCTTTTTTTCGCTCAGTTCACCAAATGCTTTGTCTGTTTTATTCTGAACGTAAGAAAGATCGCCTCCGTCTTTTTTCAGTCTGAAAAGGCTTCTGTCAGCCTCTCTGAGAAGTTCGATCTTTTTATTCTGATAACGGTGACTTTCTACAAAATTATATGCGAAAAAAATCAGCAGATTTGGAAGACCTGCAAAAAACAACACTGAAAGGGTCAGGTTTATCCATGAAGAAAGTGACCCCTTCAGTGCATTGTTAAACAAATTATACTTCAGCAGATTGCTCCAGCTCTCTTTCGCATTGCTCAATCAGGGTTTTCAGATTTTCTGCTTCAACACCAGTTGGTGTCGCCTGCAGGAATCTCTTTGAACTGTCGATTGCATCGTTGAATTGTCGCTTTCTGGCGTAGATTATTGCAAGATTGTAATAGACCTGGTGGAACTTCGGATCAATTTCAAGGACTTTTCTGAAGGCTGTAATTGCTTCATTAATTCTGCCTTTTTCAAATTCTTCTGTTCCAATGTTGTAGTATGCTGCAGCATCTTTCGGATTAAGCTCAATGGCCTTTTTCCAGAGATCGATTGCCTGATCATACATTCCCTTGTTGTAATAGGCAATTCCAAGCTTGTTTCTTGCTTCTGCATCCTGCGGGTTGTACTTAATGACACGTTTCCAGATTTCAATTGCTTTGTCATACATTTCGCGGTTGTGGTATGCAGTTGAGAGATTCGAAAGAATATCCGGATCTTCAGGTTTGTACTTAAGTGCCTTTTCCCAGCATTCAACAGCTTTTTCGAAGAGATCCATCTTAATATAGGAAATAGCTAGCTTGTTGTACAATTCTCCGTTTTCAGGTGTGATCTTAACTGCTTCTTCCCATTCATTAACAGCTTTTTCGAATTGATTTTTCTGGAAATATGCAATACCGAGATTATTGTGTGCGTCAACGTCATTTGGAGAAAGTTCAACAACTTTCTGCCAGCAGAGAATTGCGTCGTCGAGCAGTCCTTTTTCGTCGAATGCATTCCCAAGTACAAAATGTGTATTTGGATTATTCGGATCAAGTTCAATAGCCTTTTTCCATGAGGAAATGGCGTCATCAAGTCTTCTTTTCTGTCGATAAGAATGTCCGAGTTTGAAATGAATATCCGGATCAGTTGGATTCAGTTCGTGTGCTTTTTCCCATTCTCTCAGCGAATCGTCGAAACGCTGCAAGTTATAATATGCGATTCCGAGATTGTGATGAGCTTCAAAATGTGCCGGATCAATTTCGACAGCTTTCTGCCACTGAAAAATTGCTTCCTGAGTCTTGTTCAGGCGCGAATACGAAATACCGAGTTTGTGATGAAGCTGTGCATCATCAGGCAGATATGTGCTTGCGCGGTTCCAGTATTTGGCTGCTTCGGCAAAATCTTCCAACCCACAATAGGCGTTTCCGATCTTTTCGCAGATATCTGCGTCTTCACTTCTCTTTTCACGGACAGTGTTCCAATAGGTGATAGCTTTCTTGAAATTCCCCATATTGTAAAACGCCACACCGAGATTGTAATGAGCTTCAATATCATTCGGACTTGCAGAAATGCACTGCTGCCAGCATTCAATTGCTTTGTCCAGCTCATCAAGCTTTCCATAAGATGAACCCAGCTTAAAGTATACTTCAGCATTCTGCGGGGTAATCTCAAGAATCTTCTGCCATGTTTCAATGGCTTCGCGATGCTGGTTGAGTTTGCTGTAAGCATTTCCAAGATTGTTAAATATATCAGGCTGCTTTGGATTAAGAACCAGAGCCTTTTTCCATTCTTCAATCGATTGGCTGTACATTTCAAGTCTGTAATACACAATGGCAAGATTGTTGTGGGCTTCAGCGTTTTTAGAGTTAAGTTCAATTGATTTACTGAATGCAATAACTGCTTTATCATCAAGACCCTTGTTGTAATAAGCAACACCAAGTCTGAAGAAGACATCTGCATCATCTGGATTCAAAGTTGATGATTTTTCCCAGAGAGAAATTGCCTGATCTTCCTTGCCGAGGTTGTAACAGGCTATTCCAAGCTTGAAATGAATTTCTGCATCCTGCGGACGCAATTCAAGACATTGTTCCCAGTTTTCAATTGCTTTGTTGTCGTCGCCTTTGTTGTAATAGGCAATTCCAAGATTGTGCAGAACCTCGAAGTTTTTCGGGTCAAGTGAAATTGCTATTTCCCATTCTTTCAGTGCTTCATCAATTCTGTTAAGCTGATAATAGGCAACGCCCAACTTGAATCTGGCGTCACCGTTCTGCGGATTCTTGATAAGTGATTGAATCCATTCAGAAATGGCCATTTCATACTGGCCTTTGGAGTAGTAAGCAATTCCGAGATTAAAATGGGTATTTGCCTCATCCTGTAGAAAAGTGCGTTTCATTTGTCCTCCTGGGATAATAATTATTCCTGTTCACTCGTTTTTGCCGAATCAAGTCGCGAATGAAGTGATGATATTGAATTTTCAATACTCTTCATTAACATACCAAGCTTGCCTTTGGGAAGATACAACGAAAAGGTTTTTTCTTCAAAGGTAATTTTTTTTACAGATTCCACTATTCTTTGTCGGAAGAATGAATCTGAGAATTTAACTGATGTTTTAAACTCATATTTTTCAATAGTTTTTTTTGCAGATTTGGAAAATTTTTCATTGCATTTTATTACTTTCTGCAGACGCATTGCATTTCTGATTTTGGAATCAGTAATCAGATGACTGATAAAAAAGTTAAAATTATTAATGTGCAGGTCTATTTCAATTCGTGAATGTGAAAGCTTTACAGGCAGATCAGAAGATGGTCTGCTGAACGTTGAAATTGTTGATGGATAAAAAATTACACCGAATCTATGCGGGAAATGTTTTTCTTCAGATATGGAAAGTTCATAATATTCGTTTTCAGCAGTAAATCTGTTTTCTGCGATCTGAAAACCAGCTGCAATATTTCTCAGTCGTTCAGGTGCTGCCGGAACGTTTTCCAGAAAAGTTTTCAGAAAGGTATGACTTCTTCTTACCGGAAACGAATTTCGGGATATTTTTTCTGTCCTGATGATTTGAGGTTTTCTCGAATAAACATGATTTATTCGAATAATGCCCGGAAGCCTGTCAGGGAAAAGAAATGGCAGATGAATATCCATTTCTTCAGATGAAATGCTTTCCGATTCAATTTTGGAAATACTGTTTTTCTGTACACCAATTTCTTTTCTGATAATTTTTGGTGATTCAAAAATAATTCTGTGCAATCCAAAATTTCTGGCTCTCAGATCAGCTATTTCTGATTCAAACTCATTCAGCTTTCTGAGAAGATTTTCGCGCTCCTGCAGAGTACGGTTTTTTTCGTTGATTACTGCATTGCTGTGTCTGCTTTTTTCCAGAAGTTCAGATGAAAGTTTTTCCTTTTCGGATTTAACAGATTTAAGTTCACTTTTAATTTCTGAGACCAGTTTTTCAAAAGACTTTATCTGCTCATCTTTAACTGAAACTTCGCTTTTCAGTATTCCGTATTCATTTTTCAGGACACTGCTTTCTCTTCGTGTTGAATCAACGTTTTCAGTAAGCGACTGATTTTTGTTTTCAAGTCGGTTAACATTAACAGAAAGCTCTCTGTTTTGTTTTCTTATGGAATCCAGTTCCTGGAGGCTGATTTGCATTTGAGTGCGCAGCTTTTCCAATTCGGAAGTTCTGGACTCAAGCAGTGCCATACAACTCTGATTTTCGCTTCGAAGCTTATTAAGTTCTTCAGTTCTGTTCTCTTCTTCTGTTTCAATCTGCTGAAGCCGCTCAACCAGTTCTCTGAATTCTGCCTGACAAGAGGTAATATCAATTGCCTCAGGACTTTTTGCTTCAGCTTTTATAGACTCAATTTCACTTGTAAGAGTATCAATTTTTTCTTCGGCGAGGTTTCTTTCATATCCAACCAGATTAAGCTTTTCCTGAAGATCACTTATTTCTTTTTCACGGGAAGAAATTTTCTGCTGAAGTTCTTCTTGAGAATTACGATTTATTTCAGAGGCTTCTTTCAACTTTTCAAGCTGTTTTCGAAGGTCTTCTTCAGCAGAAGGATTGTTTTCCTTTACTTCACTGAGTTTTTTCAGCTGATTTTGCAGTAGTTCTTTCTCGAAAAGGTCTTCCTGAGCAGCTTTTTTAAATTGTACAATTTCTCTTTGAAGTTCTTCCTGATTTGACAGATATTTTTCTGCCAATTCTCTGAGTTGTGAAATTTCTTTCTGTAAACTGAGTTTTTCCTCAGAATCAGATGGCAAAACGATCTGATTCTGCTCTGAAAGCTGATGTTTCAGGGTGCTGATTTCAGATTCGTGATTCTTTTTGGTTTTTTCCAGTTCAACTTGTAACAGCTCAATAATGTGATTTCTATGCTTGAGAATCTGTTCAAATTTCTTTGGTAAAACTTCAGAAACGGCCATTTAAGTTTTTCTTTTTCCTTCTCAGATGTGGTTGTACAAAACGACAGATACGTTGTCGCCGCCGCCGCCGAGCTTGGCAGCAGCAATAAGTCTGTCAGCTACTTCATTCAGTCCAATATTTTTGTATTCTTTGCAATTATGCTCAATTGCTGAGTCTTCAGCGTAGCCATTCAGGCCATCTGTGCAGAACAGTATCAGATCATCCTTCTGAAGAAGAATTTGCTGCAATTCAGGTTCAACATCAGGTGAAACGCCCAGCGCTTTCGTAATTACATTTCTGTTTGGATGAATCTTTGCCTGATCAGGAGTTATGTCGCCTCTGTCAATTAATTCCTGTACAAACGAGTGATCTCTGGTAATCTGTCTGAATTTGTTTCCCCGGAGCATATATGCACGGCTGTCGCCAACATGCCCAAGAGTTAATATGTCCCGGTGAACCATGCCGGCAACAATTGTTGTGCCCATTCCGCTGAATTCACGCTCAGAAGTGCCCTTTTCGTAAATAGCTCTATTGGCTTTAATAAAGCATTCTCTGAAAAAATCCTGAAGATTTGTGGACAGAAAATCTTCAGGAGATTTGTGAAGCAAGCCTTCAAGCGCTTTCTGCTTTGTGGTTTTAATAGCAAGCATTGATGCAAATTCTCCAGCAGCAGCCCCGCCCATTCCATCTGCAAGCAGGAGAAGGACAACACGCTGAAAAAAACCTGACGAGTTGCACCAGCTCATCTCAAGACTTTCAACATAGTCCTCGTTATTCTGTCTGACAAGGCCGGTATCACTTTTACACAAATAATTCATCTTTTTTCCCCTTGCGTTTTTCCCATTCTAAAACTATAAAACCACACTGTCAATCAATTCAATCAATTCTCTATCAACATCCAGGTTCTATTATTGGAATTTATTTCAAGCCAGTCTGTTACCGCAAAAAATGGAAAATCAATTTTTCCATTATCCCAGTTCCTTATTCTGACATTATCACAGCCTGCGATTGTTTTAAAGTGTTCAGAATAAGTATTATTTTCAAATTTTTCCCGTTTGTATTGGAATATTCCTTCATAAAGCTTCCAGGACTGCTGTGGATCAGCGTCTTTGAATATACTGAAACCTGGAATCTTTCTTTCGTGAAATGGTAAATTTTCAGGAATTTTTTGAATGTGATCAGAAAAATCCGGAATTTTGAACGAAATGTTCCGGGTATACTCATAAAATTTGGGTTCTTTTACACTGTTAATAAAATGAAATTCATTAAATTCAACTCTCACTGTGATTATTGAATTCTCTATCTCACGAGTTTTATTTTCAGTGATATATCTGCTGTCTGATAAATCAATGCTGCTGTGGTCGAAAAGCATTTCTGAAGCCTGTATTACTGAAGCCGGGATTCTGATATCAGACCGGAATTCTTTTTCTACCTGAACTGAATCTGGAAGTTGCGGCACAGAGAATTTGTGGAACATTTCGTGTCTTGAGTGCAAAATTTCATTGCTGGTATTTTCTTCGCTATTTTTGATCAGGCGATTTTCACAAAACTTAAAAGCAGATGACTTACTCAAATCGTATTTTCTAGATAACTGCTGGTAAGAAAAAAAAGCTTTTTCCGAATTATTGAGAAGATACCAGGCATCAAATTCAAGCGGATAATATTGAACTGCCTTCTCCAGAGAATGTATGAAATTTCTGGAACTGAATGCTGGAAGCTTTTCTGAAGCAGAATAACAGGGTTCCGGAACTGAAAATAAATCTTCAGATTGTTTGAAACTGCTCATATTTTCTGAAGAGAGTAATAATTCTCTTTCAGTACACCGTTCTGAAAAACGCGACCATCCAGATGTTTCCCTTGAATTTCCTTCGGGAATCAATTGAACTGAAGGGGCATTAACTGATTCTATTATCGCATTCAGCTCTTTGTTACCCGATAGAATTACCAGCTGACCGTGTTTTTCCGGGAAAAAACCGTAAGATGGGCAGACAATTGGCACACCTGAAAATTTCGAACTTATCTGAACAAGCTCAAATTCGACCTTCTTCAGCAATATTGAAGTTTTGTCGGTTGCTTTGTAAATATGAAAACAGTTTTTTCTGAGAGACAAAGAAATATTGTCCGGAGTGTGCTTATCAAAATATTCAGGGGAAAAGGTGCCGTAATGCAAGTTTTGTCTTTCAAATGACCAGGGTTTTTGATTGAAAGAACTTATAGAATCGACAGATATAGTATTGTACAATAAAAATAGATGATTGTCAGACAATTCCTGAGGGGTTTCTTTTGTACGAGTTGTGTCAGGCATAAGCGAAGAGTTGAAATCGTCTGGTATTCTGAAAAAGCTCCTTGGGCCTTCGCGTGAAAACAGTGAAAATGAAAGATTTTTGTTGTTATCAGCGAAAGAGTAATTACCTGTGATTTGAATTTTTGAACCCATGACTGAAGATAAGTATTTGTCTTTTTTTGCAGCATTTTCAGCACGTGGTACGCTACTGGTTTTTTCAGTAATTGCTTTTCTGGCAGCAACGGAAATCGGAAACACGCTGCTGTTTTGCAGCGATGGTTTTATCTGTTTTCCATGTAACCGCAGCTTTTTTTCTGAAGGCTGCTTTGCGGCGCTCTCTTTCAGTTCCATTGAAAAATCCTGCAGAAACTGAAATGGCGATATGGCCGAAAGTTTATTCGTTAATGGAGATATTTTTTCTTTATGAAAGGTGATCTGCTTAATATTTTTGTCAACTGCTGATTCTGATGTCTCAATATAATCAAAAACTTTTGACAGATGGACATTCTGATGTAGAATATTTTCGAACGCGGAAGAAAGCTTTCCAAAAGACAACTTTGATGAAAGCAATCCCATCGCAGGTCGATCAAGCTCAAAAGGTGTTCTCTTGCTTGTACAAGCGTTTTCATAGTATCCATAATATGGCTTGACTATTTCGAAAAGACTCGGATAATTTATCAGCCATTTTTTCGGAAATCGCAGGCTTGTTGGAGGATAGTGCCTCCAATAACGGTTAATTGATAAGCCGGATGCCCGATTATTGAAAATATCTTTTGAATCAAGCAGCAATAATTTTTCTTTGTTGCCCGTAAATACAAAATTTTCAAGCTGCTGTATTCTTGCTGTCGGAAAATAGTTCGCTTCAAATTGTACATTGAAAATATTGAATGATGTGTCTGGATTTTCTGATAACGCACAGTTCAATCTGAAAAAGCTTTCTGAATCGCTTGTTTTTTCCTGGTTTTTTCTGATGTTAAATCTCAATTTGCTGCAATCAATTTTTTCATACAATGTTTTTACAGGATTTTCAAAGGCGATTGGAACGTATTCCATTCCGAAGGGAATGAAATTTGTAATCGTTTCTGTTTTCGGAAGAGATGGCATGTTGCCGCGTTTAACAACCAGCGGCAATTCAATTCTGATGTCCCTGATAATTTTTCTGTCTGCAGAAATCTTTCTGAAGAGCCACTTGAAAGGCTGAGACAGGAATTTTTTATCTTTTCCCAGAGTGAGCCTGAGTCTGGTAAGAGCAGCAGGTTTTTTGCCTGCAGAAGCTTTTGTTGAGAACTGAAAAGGAGTAATTTTACCTTCCTGCGCCATTTTTGGAATACATATCAGCGCTTCTGATCTTATTTGTGTTGAGACAGGCATAATGAAAGGTGAATGAGGAAGATGCATCGAAACTTTTCCCGACAGTTGGATCGGTGTCGGTTGAGGAGTAAAAGCTTTTTTTCCTGTTTTGGTTAAGGTTACTGGATAATACTTAGGAAGCGATATTGTTTCGATCTGCTTTTTAAGATATGCTGAAAACTTCCTCTTCTTTTTTCCTTCAAAATCAGGCTTGAAAAGTTGTTTTCCGAAAACAGGAGTGAAATTGAAATTCTTTTCCTGAAATTCAAAGCCTGACGGCAAATCAACTGAAAGAAAATATTTCTTCAACTTCTCCGGAAATTCCCTGCTTGAACGGTTCATATTGCTGATTAAAATGCTTTTTGAGTGAGCATTCTTATTAAGCAAAGCAGATATTTCCGGTAATTCCAGATTTGAATTGCTTACAAGAAAAATGGATTCCAGTTCAACAGATTTAAATGTCTGTTTTTGTTTTAAAAACAATGAAGAAAATCTCACTGTTCTGAGCTTTTTAATTGAAAAATTGTTGATTTTCCTTGTTATCAGCCATACACGGTATTGTGAATCATTTTGATTCTTTATTACTGAAGTAAAAGTTGATATTTCACTTATTCCTTTATCTGCCTGGAAAAGGTGAAATGGTCGGTATTTTCCCATCACTGAAATGTTTGTAATGCTGATATAAACCGGAAAAATCCTCTGTTTTGAATAAGACCAGACAGGAACAAAAGATTTGAATTTTTTAAAATCATATTCTGGAAGTATTATTCTCGAATGCCGTGGATACATATTTTCCATGAGAATCTTCGCATGAAGTTTTTGTGCAGAATTTTCAATTAAATCAACAATTCCGATTCTGGGTTTATCAACTATTGAATCGCGAAAATCAGAAACCGCAAAGTGAATAAAATAACTTCTGCTTTCTTCTGAACGCAACTGAGAATGCTCAATCGGTTTAATACGATATCCTGAAAGTTCACTGAAATTGAAATTCCTGCATGACGAGTCAATCGAAAAGAAATAATTGTAAATTTTCTGAATTCTTTCTCTTAAAGAGTCCCTGAGCAACGTATTCAAAGATATTTCAGTGTGAAAATCGTCAGGAAGTTCTGGAAAAGGCAAGTCTGTAGGGTAATTCAAATCATGAGATAAAAGAAATGCCTTCGATTCACATTTTGAAATATCTTTTCGAATGCAGTTTTTGTTTATTCCACAGACCTTCGAGTGAGAATCTTCAGGAAAAATTGGATCCATTTCGTATACAGGCTTATCAGTAAAAATGAACGACTGGCCTGAAAAAGGCTTTATTCCAGTGAGTTTTGAAACACCTTCATTCTCATAAAAAAAATTCTCTTCAGGTGAACTTGTAACAATATTACTTATAAGCGGCTTCAGAACTCCTCTGAAAACATCTGTTATTTCATTTTTGCTGGAAAGAATTAATTCTGAGAAATCCAGCATTGAAATTTCCTGAACAGGCCATTTTAACGGATGAAAACTCAGGGTTGCATTTGGTTCGTTTTCTTCAGACGGGGAAGTTTCAACTGCAGATGTTGAATCTGGAATATCTGAATCGCTTTGAAAGCAGAGTGGGAACTGAGGCCTTCCTCTGACAACCGAGTGAATTTCCTTTCCGAGAAAAACAGATCTGGAAGCTTGCCCAGGATTTCTTTTGACAAGCTTAATTTTTTCATTTTCGGACTTCTTTTCGAATATTCTGCTGTTATTATCCAATTTTTCCCTCAAATTTAACCTGCTTTTTGTAACCGCAGTTTGTATTCAAGATTAAAAGTGCTTTTGCCCTGAGACTGATTTGGAATAAAAATATTTGTCGGCATTTTTGCTTTATTTATCGTCATTTTGATATTTCGACTGGTATGCCTTTCCCGTAAAGGAAATTCCTGAAGTATGAATTTTCCAGATTGAAGCGCAAATTTGTCTGCAGAATGGCTTGCCGCAGACATCCGAGGTTTCGTGTATCCATATTGACATCCAGACAACTGATTCGCATTTTCCATTTCAGAAAAACTATGAAATAATACCATATTCCAGTTAAAAAAGAATAATTGAAAAGTATAGAAATCTCTGTATTGTAAAAAATCAGGTATTTTCGGACTACTTTTAAGGGTGATTCTGTCTGTTTGAACACTGCATTCCCGTTCATAATCCAATGAAAAATGATTTTCCCTTTTTACTCCTAATGAAAAAAAAGAAAACATGTCGCCAGTAATAATTCTATTTGAACCAAATGATTTATTGGATAGAAGCAGTTTGAAAGCTTCAGAATTTCCAACATAAAATTCCTTGTAAGACATATTAAAACAATATCGCTCCTGATGCCAAAATCGCTCTTTTCGATTTTCTGAATACATCTCAGGAGAGTAGCTTCTGTTTTCAGCGTAATAATTCTTTAAGGCGCAGAATGTAGATTTGGAAAGGATGAGAACGTGCTTCGGGTTAAAGCCCTCATGAAAAATAATGTCGAAATTTTTATCAGCTGATTTAAGTAACTCATATCCAGGCTTAATGGTGATTTCAGAGTCATTGTTGAAAGAATTGTAATTGCTCTTGGGATTTCGTGACAAAATTGAATTATAAAAAGTTTCGGCGCTTCTCAAAAGCTCATTCGAGGCGATTCCGAAACAGGGTTTTATACACCTGTTTTCTGCGTAGCTGCTCTTTAATGCGTTGATTCCCGCTCTGGAAATGCTGAGAAAGTGTTTTGAGTAAAAGCTATCGTGAAAAAGAATGCTGAAATGCTTTTCATTTTCCTGGAGTAAATCATACGCAGTTTTAATGAAGATTTCGGATGTATTTTTGAATGAATTGTAATTTCGTCTTGTATTACCTGAATAAATTGAGTCAGAGGAGTTTGTACCAGTTGATGTAAGTAGTTTTGAGCTAAGTCTGAAACAGGTTTTGATTTGATCAATTGATTTAAAAAGTAATTGAAAATCATTATAGGGAAGGTTTTCAAAAGTGGGTTGATGGGGCAGGGGAAATTCACTGTGTTCCAGATGAGGATGATTTTGTACAACCATTTCCAGAACGCTGGCATTGAAGAATGAAGGACATTTTAGAGCAAACCAGGCTTTTCCCCAAAGAATAAGAGGTTTGTTGATAAGTTTCGTTGAGGAAGTAAAACTCCGAATTCTGTGAACTGGAATATTGACTTTTTCTGAAAATGGAAGAACTATTCGGAATCCACGACCAACAAGATGATTTTTCCTGTTCATTCAGCACGTGGACTCCGTATTTTTTCGAAAAGCCTTCTCGCTTGTGCAAGTGCAACTGTCAACTGATCCTTGTATTTAATAATTTTGTCTTCTGATTCACTTTTTCCGGTTTGAATAAGGCGCGGCAACATTATTATTCCAGTCGATTTTGCTTTAATTTTTTCCTTTTCAGCAGAAACCTCCGGAAATTTCTGTGCGAACTGAACTTTCCTCCTGCCGGCTGATGAATCAAGTGCTTCAACTATTTTTAGCTCTTCAAACATGCCTGGACTGCTCTTTACTGCGCGGTCTTCAGCAATGCCTATTTTAATGAATTCCTGAGAAATGTTGCGGAAATTCTCTTTTAATTGAATTACTGAAGGCATTCCCAGGAAAAACGCCCTTTCTTCCTTTTGCAGTTTATGTTCGGCGGTATCATTCGAGAATTCTGAATGTCCCGGTACCATTGGTTTTTCGTTTGGAAGAGGAATACAGAAATTTTCTTCACATTCAGCCTGAGTAAAAATTCCAGTATCACCTGAAAAACACGTTAATTCGTGCAGAGGCAGACAAAGAGGATATTTTGATTTATTAACTTCCCTTTCAACAGCTGAAAAGGTTATTGGCTGATTGTTTTCAAAAGCATTGCATTCATCTGAATGTATTTCAAAAGATGAAATATTGCAGAAAGTATTGAATGCAGGAGAAAAATTATCTTTGCTGAGAATGTTTTTGACAGAATCAGTTGATTGAATCAATGGCAGAAAAGGTTTTCGGTAAGATGGTTTAAAAGTGTAGATAAGGTCGCTATTGTATTCAGCATTTTCTTGAATTACTTCTTTTAGCTCGAAGGGACTAAACTTTGAATGATTAACTTTAGAGAGAGAAATGATGTTAGAATAATCAGTTGAAACGCAGAATGAAAGCCTGGAAATTGCATATCTTTGTTTCTTTTCACTCAGGAAAAGAAATGGATTTGCTTCTCCCTGAAGAATGTCAGAGAAACATTTTTCAATTTCAACATTGGCATTGGGAAAGAAAATTTGTTTTAAGTCAGATTTTCCTGTTCTTCCCCTTGAAAAACTGTATCTGTGGTAGGCAATAAACGGAATCTTAATTATTCTGCTTCGTGAAAAATAACTTGATAATGATTGATGTAACTTGATATTTATTCTTCTGACAGGGTTAATTAAAATGTTCCTGAAGCATTCCTTTGCAGGGAAAATCGATTCATGAAAGACAAATTTCACTTTTTCAGTTGTAGGCTTGATTTGCCATTTAGCATTATCAGAAAAGAATTTGTCCGATTTCTTCCTGAAAATATTCAGGAAAAACAGAATGTTCGAAAATCCTGATTTTCTGTGGGCAATTCTTTGTGCTGGAAACAGAAAATTCTTTGGATACTTGAATGATTCAAATAAAGCAACTTTTGCAGATGAATGCCAGAACTTTTTCGTGGGACTTTGAGTTTCACTCACCTGGAAATATCCAAAACAAGTTTTTCTAAGCTCAGAAAGTTTGCTGACAAAAGAATGTTCCTGCGGCTTTTCTGAAAAACAGAGAGAAAAAACTTCACTCTTTTTATAGAATGGAACAAACTCTCTTCGAAAATTCCACCTGTCAAAAAAACGTTTTGAAAACTTTGTACTGTTAAGACAATTTAGATAATAATGTTCAGAATGTAAAAAACTATCGATTTCAAGTAATGGCTCTTTAACAGCAAGCGATTTGTTTCCGCAAAATTTGAATTCAGCTTTTGTTGAAGTAAATTTAATGTTTTTTTCTGAAGTAAATGCTGCTGCGGAAATAAAATCTTCTGATTTTTTTATTTTACTGAAATTAAGATCTTTTTCTGAATTTTTTTTACTTATTTCTCTTTGAACGATTTCAAAATCGCTTATCTCTGAGATGTTTTTAACTTGCTTGCAGACAATTCTTCCGGATGTTGCATTTTTATATGGCAAATCGTTCATCAGAAAAGTCATTGCAGAATTTACAATCAGATAGCCATGAATTTTGAATGAAATAATGAGCTGTGAATGCTTAAGATTGTTCAACTTCTGTGTCACAGGAAAATAGTTCTTTGAGACCAATTCAGGACGGTACAAATGAAAATTCAGATTTGCCGATTCAGATAGTCTGATTTTTCGTAAGAAGTCCTTTTCCACAGTAGCTTTTGGTTGAGTATAAAAAAAATCATATCGTATTTCTTCCCGAGACAAACTTTCTTCTATTACAGTCACAAAGTCCCATTCAGAAGTGTTTTTATCTTTGATAGCTGAAGAAAATGGTATCAGAATCTTCTCCTTGATTAGAGGAGCTGTACAGCCTTCAAAAATGTCTTTTGAAAATGTTGATAATCGATTATTTTTTTCATTTCCGGCAGAAAGAAATCTGGTGGGCAGATTTTGTGCAATTTTGCCAGGTAAGTTGGTTTTTTTCTTTCGATCATGATCATTTGCACTCCGGTCATTACAGAATGGTATTTGTTTCGTTGACAATTCTGGTGATTCTGAGGTGACTTCAAAATTGAAGATTTTTTCAGAGATTGAAAGTTTTTTATCAGAAGAAATGTCTCTTGATGATGAAATAAGCTTTGCCTGACGTGGGAAATCGGTATTGCCGGCTGGAACTGAAGACTTAGGAAACAATCGGGCAGACGGCGTTCCAAAAGTTCTGAATCTTCTCAAAGTCGTCTGAGCGTTATCAGGATAAATTGTCTTGCTTCCTCTGAGATTTAGAGCATTTTGTTGAAAAGGAAGTTTGGTTATCGATTCATCGGAATTGTTGCTTTCAGAAGGAGATATTTTGCTTCGCAATAAATCATGCGATACTTCGTCTTTAATTGAAAATTGAATGTCAGGTTGAGTAAATTTGCTGCATTCAGATGAACTGTCAGTACTAGAAACAAACACCTCAGCAAAATCACTTGCAAATTCACTTATGAAATTATTTCCTAATTCATCTTCAAACTTTTCCGCACATTTTTTTGTCTTTTTCTCCGTAGGGATTTGATTTATCAAGCCCGAAGAAAAGCCCGGATTAAATGGGATTGATGTTAATGCTAAGTCAGAAAAACCGGCCTTAATAAATGAGCTCGCAGGGTAAAAGAGAAGAAACCCAAATTCGTGTGAAATGAACTGAAGCCTGTTTTCAGAATAAGAGCTCAAACTTTGAAAAAAACAAGCAAATTCAGACTTAGGCAGATTATTTTTGATTTTAAATGTTGACTTCTCTGAAGTAGAAAAAATAAACGACTTTTTCAATTCAGGAGTATTAATTGCGGGAGCGCTAACGGTAAACTCTGCCTTGTGAAATAGCGGAATTTTTTCGACGCTTTGAATTTGCGGTTTTATTTGCCCGCCAGACAATTTCTTCGAAACTCTTTTCATTTTACAAGCCTGTTCAGACGGTCAATCAGTTTCTCTTTAACATTCAACCCGGCGCTCAGTAAGTCTTTCACGCTTAACTTGCTGACTTTGAATTTTTCTGGAGATGAAATGCCCAATTTGGCTGATAACTGGTATTGTTTTTCAGTGGGCTGAACAGCAAAAAACATCGATTTTTCTGATTTTTCTGCCGGAGACCTGAAAACTAGTGAGTACTTCGATGATTTTCTCAGAATTTTATAAATTTTACTTTCTTTAATGTAGTGAAAATAATTCTTCAGCTTGAAATATAGATCAGAAAAGAGAAACTCTGTATGATTATCCCAATTATAATTTAGATCCGGAGACTCTTCAGAAAAGAATTCCGGTGAAAAAGCAAATTCAGAAAATTTAGACTTCCCATTTTGAGGAATGCTTTCTGCTGGTTGAAAAATTGATAATTCTATTAAATTAGATCTTTCAAGAGAATTCACAGGCATTACTGGATTCCATGGAATATGTTTTTTCAGCTCATTTTCCGGATTGAATGCTGCAAATGACTGAGTGGGAGTAATATCCGGAATAACTACCGACATATTGTAAAAAGATGAATGAAACCACTCTTCTGAAGAGAAGAAGCCGAGAAGTGAAAAAATATCATCTGATGACTCACATGAAAAATTCTGATCTCTGATGAATGAATTAGACGGCAGAATATTTGCCTGAAATAAATAATTACCAATAAATAAGTCTTTGCGCAGAAGACATTCAATCTGATAATTGTCCGGAAGAACATGCGAAGAAAGACTTGCCTGAACAGATTCTGGCATTGAAAGCGGCTTCTGTGGAACAGGTCTGAAAAACTTTTCTGAATTGAAAATCAAATCTTGTGCAAACTGCGGAGACAACTCAGCTTTAGCTACAATTAAAGCAATGTTTGATGGAGGCTCCGCAGACATTCGAAGTTCATCATTAAGAGATACGTTACCAGTTGTACATTTATCGTCAGTAGTGATAAATTGAATATTATTTAAAAAGTAAAATGTGCCAGATGATTCATTGTCCGAAAATGAAAAATTCTGATGGCTGAAAATTTCCAGAATGCATTTGGCCTGAATACTGGGGAAATATGTAAGAACTGATTCAGATGTGCTATCAGAGACATTTCTTACTACAATTATGGTGTGAGATAAATTAGTTCTTTCCAGGGAAATATGAACAGGAAACTTATTCTGCTCAACCTGTTGAATTAAACTGTTGAAAGATAAATCAGAAAATTTGCTGTCACAGTGCAATTGAAGATCGGGTTTCTCACTTTTGAGAAGATCGGGAATAATAAGCCCTTTTTCCGTTTCATTTCTATCTGAAAATATTTTCCTGGAGAATATTACTGGCAAATCACTTCTCTGAAATGTACAAATGATTGCAGGCGGTTTTTCACAAAAGGAAAGACTTGTAAGAAAGGTATTTGAATTGGAAAACATCTTCAATACCCAGAAATCAATTTTTTTGCGGACAAAAGATTTCCCCGCCACCTCAGCATTTTTCTCTTCGTAATCCGGACAGCGATAAGTTGCTTTCCCGAAGTTTCCCGGAATTAAAGAAATCGTTTTTCTGAAACTTTTTTCCGGTTGTTTTTCTTCAGTATTTCCGGCTTTTGCATTTATAAACAGGCATGTGCTGTCGGGAGCAGTACACTCTGGCTTGAATTCTGCCGGATGCCTCTTTTCATTAATGAGAATGTCTTTTGGCGCAAGCCTTTTTAAAGCTCTAAGAATGGAATTGTCGTTTTCATGATGAAAAACACTTCTTGCAGGAATGGATATTTCAACATTATTTACAGAGGTTAAAGCATGAGTGATCTTTTCAGAGAAAAAATCAGCTTTCTCGTGATTAAATAATGGTCTGATAATATTTGGAAGATTAAAGGACGGATAATCAGATTGTACTGAAGGCGCCTGATTAAAGAAACTTGTTGATGTTGATATATTGTTCTTTGTGCCGGAAGCTTTAATAACGGCTGGAATTGCTGATGCAATCTCTCTGTTTCGAAAGAACGAAAAAATCAATGCTAATTTGCTTGCTCTGAATGAAGCAACTCCACTTCTCTTGATTTTTTTCAGTTTGTACATTGTCGAGAAATTTGGGTTCATTGAAAACTTCTGAATAAATGAAAGAAAAGTGCTTGCACTAAGCGAAGTATCAGAAATTTTTAACTGCCCCTGGTCATCCGAAAAACTAATTCTTGCACGCTTTTCTGATTCAATTCCAAGAGTGTGATTTAATGATGGAATATCCTCTAATTTTGGATTGTCAGCAAAATTTTCGCTGTATCTCCGAAGAACAAGCGAATTTCCTTGATTCAATTCAAAAAGGGAACTCCATGATGAAAAAACATTGAAATCAAGAGGAAATTCGAAAATTGCCTCAACGCCCGGATTCATGTCCGGAATAGATTCTTTTAATTCGACCGGTTTGATTTCATAACTTCCCTGTTCAAATATTTCAAAGAGCGAAGCTGGCTTCGATTTGGTCATTTTTATGTGCATTTTACCGGGAAAATAGAAATTCAAAACAGGTCGCGTATTAATTCCAGTCCTGAGAATGACTCTGAGTGCCTCATCTTTTTCTTCGATGAAATGGTTAATAGTCGTTGTTTTAACCAGAAGATTTGATGCAAGAATTTGTTTCAGTCTGTTTACAATCGGAAGATAAAGTTCATAGCGCTCATCTTCAAAAACAGGTTCAAATTTAGTATCATTGAATTCTTCAAGATCAAAATCTGTATTTTCAAACGCTTCAACGGTCTTTCGATTAAACGCAGAAATTGTCTGTCGAATTGCAGAAGGGTCGTTTAAAACGATAGGCTCCGGAAACGACGGCTGTTTCTGGATTTCCTGTAAATAGGGAATCTGGAAAAAGTGTTTTATGTTCAGAAGCTTTTTGATTTCAAGAACCGGATATGTTTTTTCTGCAGGTTCTTCATCATTTTTTTCTTCGAAAAGCTGATTGAATGTAATCAGAAGATTTTCTGATACAAGATGGCTGTAAAGCGGATTCTTTCTAACAAGCTGGTCAAGATAAATTACCGATTTGGAATCTGTTCCTGTACAGAGAATTCCCAGACACTTGAATTCTCCGCGACCGTTCTTCTGGTTAAATATCTTTCGGGCGTCAGAAAGGGCTTTCAGTCCAGATGGAAGATTGACGATGATAAAATCGAAATTGGCACTGAGATACATCAGAAAGCTTTTCAGACCAACTTCCGAAAAAATGGTTTCAGGTGATTTTAATAACCCGCAGGGAAAAAATACTATGTTGTTCGACGTTTCAAGAGTGAGATTTTTTTGAAATTTGTCCCAGTTGGCACCAGAAATCTCAGAAAGATCACTCATTTCCTCGATTTGCATGTTTTTGGGGAAAGCACATCTCAGTTGCCATGGAAATGGTGCATTGAAGTCGAGCAGTGCAACTCTTTTACCCTCAGAACATAGAAAAACTGTCCAATTTGAGATTAACGAAGACTTTCCAACTCCGGTATGGGTGGAACCAAAAATGAAAAGCGGTGTTAAAAAGGCTCTTTTGCTCATTCACGGGAATCCTACCACACAGAAGCAATATTGAGAAGACTTTGGATAAAAAAAAATATTTAAATATCCAGAACAAGACCTTCATAAGCAGCAAGTGAATTTGGAAACAACTCCTGGGCCATTTTCTCCATGTTGTGAATCTGGTCGTCATTATGAAGCGGGTCATGATGCGTTAGAAAAAGTTTTTTTACATTCGATACAGTTGCTATTTTTGCACCTTCAACAGGCGTTGAATGTCCCCAGCCGACTTTGCTGAGACCTTTTTTTCCAATCAGTGCTGGATTATATTCTTCAGGAGTGTATTGCGCATCATAGACCAGAACATCAGCATCTTTTGCAAGATCAAGAATTCCCGGGTCCATGCTTCCATCTTCCGGATGTTCACAGTCTGTAGCAAAGGCGAAGACTTTTCCTGCATCTTCAAAACGGTAGCCAAGAACACCATTAGGATGCTTGAGCTTTCTTGCTGAAACACGTACGTTTCCCAGTTTTACTGAATTTTCCTCAAGAGAATGAAATGAAATGCTGGCATTAAGATATTCAAGATCAACCGGAAAATAGAAATGCTCCATTTGCCCTCTGAGCGTTGCATCAAGCCTTTTGTCAACATCTGAAGCACCGTAGAGACTCAGATGATTGCACGTTCCGGGCACTCTTTTTCCATTTGCGTCACGCTCACCGATATATGCCGGCATAAAGAATGGAAAGCCCTGAATGTGATCCCAGTGGGTGTGGGTGAAGAAAAGGTGCATATTCCCAGCCCCTTTGCCGAAATCACCCTTGAGAAGCTCATTGCCGAGAAGTCTGATTCCGGTTCCAGCATCAATAACCATCAGCTGGTTGTCGGAGGTGTGAATTTCGACGCAGGTTGTGTTCCCTCCGAAAAAGATCGTGTCTTTCCCAGGAACTGGCACAGAACCTCTGACTCCCCAAAATTTTACGTACACAAAATTCCTCGCAGCTAATCTCTAATGCAGATAATATTTTCGACTACGCGTTCAAGATCGTCTTTGTCGTAGAATTCAATCTCAAGTGTACTTCTCTTTCTGCCCTGTTTAATGCGGACTTTGGCACCCAATGCTTCCATTAGAGATTGTTCTGTTCGTTTTAAATGTGGGTCACTGAGCAAGTTATTACTCCTCTTTGAAGTTTTGGTGTCAGATTTTTCACTCGATATCTGTTTTTCAGTTTCGTATACCGATAAATTCTTTTTTACTATCTTTTTTGACCAGCTTCTGATTTCACTTTCGGAATCCAGTCCGGCAAGCATTTTTGCATGTCCCGCTGAGAGCTTGCCATCGTAAATCATCTGTTTAACCGAGTCTGGCAACTGAAGAATCCTGAGCTTGTTCGTTATTGCTGAACGACTTCTTCCCAGGCGCTTTGCAAGCAGATCATGTGTCAGACCATAATTCAGAAGAATTTCCTTGAGAGATTCTGCCTCTTCAATTGCGTTCAGATCTTCCCTCTGGATGTTTTCTATCAGCGCCGCAAGCTTAGTCTCCCTATCGTCAAATTCACGTATTATTACCGGAATTTCCTTCAGTCCTGCAATCTTTGCAGCTCTGAAACGCCTTTCTCCTGCAATTATTTCGTAAGTTTCACCAATTTTTCTGACCAGAATCGGCTGTAGAATGCCATTTTCAGAAATCGACTGTGCAAGATCTTCAAGCGCATCTTCCCTGAAATTCTTTCGTGGCTGTCCCGGATTTGCCTTGATTTTATCTATCGGCAGTGAAACAAGCATCTTTTCATTCATTGTTTTTCCTGCTTTAACCCGGATTCAATCACTCAGTGAAAATATCGGCAGTAACTGTCGATTTAATTAACTAATTTTGACCAATTATGTGTCGATTTATCCACTGAAAAACATGTGTACAATAGTTGCAAGCATTACAAACCATGCAATTGCAGCCAGAATAAGCACTATAGTTGTTATTTTTGCACGTTTCTGCTTTGCTTCATCATCGTTTGAAACCAGCAGAGTGTTTATTACAGTTTTTTGACTGGATGCAGCAGCCTTGGTTTGAGCCAACTCTGTCGCTTTTTGAACTGTTTGAGTTGCAGAAACAGCAGCTTCTTCGACAAGCGATTTTTCCTCTCCAGCGATAAGTTCTTCCGGTGTGCTGATTTTTCCCAGCGCAATTGAAAGCTTTTCTGCAAGCAGCGTCACAAGTTTTGTTATCGATGGTTTAATAGTATCTTTTGCCTTCTTTTCCGCTGCAATAGCAGATCTTAGAAGCTCTCTGTCCGGATTCGCTGCGAATACAAGCGCAATTTTATCAATAATCTCGCCCGAAAGCTCTTTTTCAAGAGCCCTTATCAGAGATTCCCTGACAAGTGAAAAATCGACCAGCATCGTTGCAGGTATTACCATGGCACGCTGTCTTGGGCTCGCAGACTGAAGCATTCCATTGATAAGACTTTTAATCTGTTGCTTATCAATACCGACAAACGTTCTTGTCGCCTGAAGCCTGACTTTACCGTGTTTGCTCTGCATGTGCTGCGGAAGATAAACTGCCAGAAACTCTGAGTCAAGATGAGAAAGCGCCTCAATTGCCGCGCACAGTGCGTCAATATTTTCTCCCTCAATAAAAGGCTTTATTAACGCGGTATCATCAGATGTTCCAAGGCGGCCAACAGCTTTGATCAGAGCAGCCTGCTCCTTGCCCTTTGCCGCTTTCAGGTATCCGACAATTTTTCCCTTGTGTGTCTGAAATTCTTGGCGGGACAGTTTTGCAATTATCTGAAGTTTTGCTGGCAGATCGCTTTTTTCATAATCTTCAATGCTGAAAAATGTATTTTGGGAAGATTGACTCTGGCTCTGATTGAGAGTTTGCTGCTCTTTCTCTTCCTGAATTATTTCCGGAAGGTTAAATCCTTCGTTCGGGTTTACTGATTCGGTGGGCGATTCAGCAGATTGTTCAGGAGGAACGGTCAGAGATTCCTTTATCAGCCTCTCCTCTTCTTTTTTTACTCTTTCCTTGAGTTGATCGTGAAACTCCTGGGCGGTTACCTGGATTTTCTTTCTGTCGGCAAGTGCCCTGATTACTCCAAGAAGCATTCCACGAATAAGGTTCTGGTGTTGCTGTTTCAAAGATCGGCTTATCCAGTAGAGCTTGAACGGAAGCTCAATGTGAGCATTATTCTGCATTATCTGGCTGACTTTCATCAAAAGCCGTGTTTCAGAACATTCCGAAATGAATCTCAGAAGATGAGGCTCTACTTCAAGGTAGGGAAAAGATGTTGAATGAAGAAGTGCAAGAAGTTTTTCACCCGGATTTTTTGAAAAAAGGAGCTTTACAAGGTGGCGAAGAGCTGCCGATTTGTCCCAGCGGTATAATGCCTGAATTGCCTGGGCACGTATCGAAGCATTCGGGCTTGTCAGAAGTGGAGTGACAAGATTAGGCAAATCACTGGGATCAACTGTTTCAAGGGCAGCAAGTGCTGTAGTCAAAACAGTCGGGTCCGGATGTCTGCACAGTTCCAGAAGAGCGGGTGAATCAGCCGAGTTTCCGTATTTCCTTATGAACTGGCATATCGTTGGAAGAAGGGGCGCAGGAAATTCTGTCCAGTTTGCTGCGCGAAGAAGATCAGATGCGAGAATAGCCTCTGAAGAAGAAAGAAAGGAAATTGCTATGGCAATTTCCTCAAAACGATCTGGCTGTTTGAAAAGCTGTTGCAGGTTTCCCAGTGAAAGCACGGGTTTTCTTCCTGCGAGCTTCATACTTTGAACTTTTATTGTTTTCCTGACCTGAAAAGCAAGCACAGTATCAGTAATTTTCGGAAGCGCAGAACTCAGCAACTGCCCGACTGAAGGAGACGGCGTTGCTTCCTCAATCTCTGAAAGCGCGCCCATAACGAGCGTACCATCGCCGCTGGTCAGTGCAGATATCAGATCCTCAGATTTCAGTGCTGATTTTGATGTTAACATAACTATGGTTTGACTTTTGATGCCTCCCAGAATTCGTCAAGATCGCTCAGAACAAATTTTTCCCACCCACCGTTGTCTTCGACTTTTTCTTCAATTTTGGAGAACCTTTCTACAAATTTTTTGTTCGATATTTTCAAAGCCTCTTCAGGATCAATTTGCAGAAGGCGGGCAGTGTTTACGCACGAAAAAAGAACGTCTCCGAGCTCTTCGAGCATCTTTTGTCTGTTCTTGAGGACAGCAGCTTTTTCAAGTTCAGCTGCTTCTTCGTAGATTTTGCTCATGCAATCTGACAGACTCGGGAAATCAAAACCGACATTTTTTGCTTCTTCCTGAATTACTCTGGCTGAAACAATTGCAGATTGATAATTCAGCAGGTGCCGCATTCTTGAAGATATGCGTCTGTTTTCTTTTTTTTCAACGACTTTAAGGTCTTTCCATTTTTCAACGACTTCACCGGAACTCATTTCCGAAGGTGCATCGCTTTTGAAAACGTGCGGATGCCGGTCGATGAGCTTTTTGTTTATTCCGGAAATAACTTCTTTAATACTGAACATGCCGCTTTCTTTGGCAAGATGGGCGTGAAAAACTATCAGCATCAGCACATCGCCAAGCTCTTCGCATGTGCCTATCGGATCATTATTGGTGATTGCTTCAATGGCTTCGTCTGTTTCCTCTTTCAGATAGCGCATCATGGAAGCAGTTGTCTGCTCACGGTCCCATGGACAGCCATCTGGGGCTCTCAATCTGTCGATTATATCAATTAATTTCAGAAACTGCTCAGAAACTTCTGAATTTGTTTCACTTAAACTGTTTGTGCTTTCACAGCCATTCGAAGATGCTTTAACTGATGCAATTTTAGTATTCATCTGGATTATTTTATCCTTCTTCAACATCGGGGGAAATTATTTTCTCTTGACGAAGTATAAAACAATTTGCAGATAAATTAAACCCTGTTTTTTCAAAATATTTCAATCGCATTGGCGGAGGTATGATCAGTTATTATACAATCGCACGAATTGAGATAAATTTCTCTTCTTTTTTGCCAGAGATCAAATAGTTCTTTGTCTGATCTTGATTTGGCCATGGGTCTGCCTACAGAATTTTTTTTTATTCTTTCAAGAAGAATTTCAAAAGGAGGATCCAGAAAAACAATATACGAGTTTTCCTGAAGAAGCTTAATATTTTCTGGTGATTCAATTGTTCCGCCGCCAGTTGCAAGAATATAATTCCTGTCCTGAACTTCACTAAAGTGCTTTATCAGCTCAATACTCTCAATATTACGAAAATATGATTCACCCGATTCAGCAAAAATTTCTGATATCTTTTTTCCGTAATATTTCTCAATAATTTCATCCAGATCAAAAAACTGCAGAAAATATTTTTCTGCAGTTTTTTGTCCTCTGCCCGTTTTCCCTGAACACATGAAACCTATGAGTGAAACAGGCATAAATAAAGAGCGTTTCATTACATTCACTTGAAAGAGTAGATCAACTTTCTAAATTTGCATGGTTTTTGCGCATAAAAAACATTTAATAAATGGGTCACATAACCTTTGACTCCCTGGGTAAACCAATATATAAAATTTTGCGCTTTGTAAATACCGCAAATCATAATAAAGGGGGCATTTACATTCGTTCGAGATGACAGCCCACCCAAAAGTTAACGTGCGAATTTGCCCCCATATTTAAAAAATTTCGTTCTTAGTTTACAGGTACTCCTGTTGGATAATATCCGGTTGGAGTAACGCCATTGCCGCTTCCTCCTACAGGTATTTCCCGTGGTGTAAAGTTCTGTTGAAATGATGAGCCTGAACTGCCTTGCTGATAACCAGGCATGTAAAACATATTGTTGCCATTTCCACCAATCATTGCTGCGCCAGAATTAATGGTCGAAGTTTTCAAAAGTGTCTGAATCATTGCACTTAACTGATTTGCTCGCATTTGAACATTCTGAATATCGTTAAGAAGAATGTAAAATTTAATTTTTCCAAGTCTGTCGTCAATTTCTCTCAGAAGTGGAAGATAAGCCGGATCAAAGGTGGTTTTTCTCAACGCTGACTGCGCGTTGTTAATATGACCGATTGACATTGCATTTCTGACATACTGAGTCGGGTTCAGCGAAGCTCTGAGCATGTTTAAGTCAGAATAAATCATAGTCAACAGAGAAATAATTACCTGATCATTCGGATTAATTGTGAAAATTCCATTGGAACCTCCGACTGTTCCATATCCAGCACCGTTCTGAGGATAATTTCCCATCCCTGAACCGGAATTATTGTATTGATTGCCGTTGCCATTCTGTCCCTGTCCGTATTGGCCCTGACCATTATTTCCCTGACCTTGTCCTGGGCAACCTTTACCCTGACCTTGTCCTTGTCCGTATTGGGCCTGGCCATTATTCGGTTGACCTTGTCCGGGAAATCCGTTCCCCTGACCTTGTCCTTGGCCCTGACCGTATTGCCCCTGTTCCTGGCCCTGTCCTTGTCCTGGAAACCCTTTTCCCTGGCCGGGATTAGCATACATATAATTTTGCTGAATATTTGAATTAGATTGCCGATAGCCTGGCTGAAAGCTCTTTCCCTTGCCTGGTATGCCTTTCTTGTAAGAAGCAGATCCATCAGAAATAGTATTTCCGTTATTCTGATATTTCCCTTTGCCTGGGAATTGTTTTTTCGAATAACCATAATCCGAAGGCATTTTTACAATCGGCTTACTTGTATAAGAAGTCTGCTGATGCTGTCCCGGGCTTTGCTGTTGTTGTTGACACGATTGACTTTGCGAATTATCATATTCGGGGAAGTCGGGGCTGCCGGCAGAAAGGGTTGTCGAAGCTGCAAGCATGCAGAATACAATTATCAGATTTTTCATAGTCATCATTTTATTCCTCCTGTACCAGTCGAAAATAGCCACTTTAAAGTAACTATAACACATTACATTAAAATCCGGAAGACCAATTCTGCTATAATTTTTGAAAGGTATGCATAAATTTCCACACCGAGTTGCCCCGAATTATTTAGAAGTATATTGAATAAGACTTTGATAAAAAGTTGCGGTTTTTGTGAGAAGTTTTGGAAAAATTGTGTTTTTCATAATAATCTGTGTTATCTTTATTCCTTAAAAATTGAATTCTGTAAAAATACTATGAGTGACGCGGATCGTAATATTATGCTTGTGAGGTCAGAATGAAAGGTTCTCGGAATAGTTTCTTCCTCAGATCAGGAAGTTTATCATACAATCTGATTGCTATTTTTTTGCTCAGTTTTTCTCTTTCTTTACTTCTTGCTTCCTATAAGTCCCTGGGCAGATCATTCTCGGGAACGGTTATATCAAAATCGCACGAAAGTGGAATATTTCCCAGTTTCTGGCTGAACTTGTGCATCGAACCAGAGGAATATTACTCCAGTTTGTCCCTCAGGGGAATGACTACTTTTTCGGGATTCAGGGTCGGTGTTTCGGAAATAGTATTTGAGGATTGTTTATACGGCTCGGTGGTTTCGAAAATCAGGTTTTCACCTTTTGTTGAAGTTGATGAAAAAAAATACATTGACCTTGGAGTTGTATGGGCTATTTTTTCACTTTTCGGAATAATAGCTTCATGTGTGATTTATTACCAGAAATCTCCAGATATAACAAATAACATAGACGGCGCAACATTTATTCAGGAATAAACTTTTCAAATTCTGTTTATTTTTGCTCACTGTGTGCAATTTTTTTTCACATTAATGTACAAATTTCGAGCAATAATTTGTCAGAATATAATGTGAATGTAATGTTGATGCATCCCTAAGAAATTGACTGGCGTGGCATGATTTTTGCTTATTAAAAAGATAAGGTGTTTACTACTTTTGTCGATTACTAATTTTGGCATTTTTCTAGTCAGTCTTGATTTTTGGTTTTTAATCAAAATAGCGTATTGGTGACTGACTTTTTATAGATGGTTGTTTCGTTTGTGAATGGAAAAATAAGTTTGTCAGTATGGAGTAAAATTATGAATTGTAATGTTCCGAACGCCACTTATCAGGACTACGTTCTTCTGCGTGTAGATCCCAAATCCAACCTTCAGGTCTGGATAAAACTCCCTCCAAAGGGAAGATAATCCTCTTAGCTTATTCCTTCGATTAGCTTCAGATAATCTTTTCAAGGCTTTTTTCCATTCAAATCCAATCATCAAACCTCTAAAAATCTTCACAAATTTTTTTTCTTCGCAAAAAAAATCTTTTATCATCTTTAAAAATTTCCCCCCTATTCTTTTGCTTTTTCTTAATCTGCGAAATCCGCGTAATCTGCGGAAAACCCCCAAAATCTTTTCTTGTCTCGTCTTTTCTTGTTTTGTATTTTCTTTTCTTTTATCGAGCTTGACCAGTCATGATACTTTTTAATTCCAAGAAATCTCCCATCTCTATTTTCTTTTCCATCTTCTCCTCTCATATCAGCCCCTCAGAGATCAGACCTCCCTTCCGCTAATCTTCTCTCTTCAAAAACTGACCTTTAAAAAAAAGTACTTGACATTGGATTTGAAACCTGATAACTTTAAAACCCTAAATGCCGAATCATGAATGCCCAATCATGAGCGGGGGAACCAAAGTTTTATGGGGTGAATACTTGGTTTTAACAAGTTAGGGGTGCCTTCCCAATCTTCCCCGAACCCGACAGCTAACCTCGCAGGCAAAACAGGAAGGAGGCAGTCGGTATCGCCTTTGTGCGGTCTGGGCAAACCGATGTTCGTGTATGAAAAAGTTATTTGGTCATTCTTTTTTTGTGGTTGCTTTTTTCTTTTGTTTCGCTCAGGTCTCCAGTGCACTGGTAATTTCGCCAGTTCAAATGGAAAAACAGACGAATCGTGTCAAAAATGAGAAGATTTCCGGACTGTTTTTTCGCCCGATGGAACCTAAGATGTCTTTCCGTGGAATGGTAAAAACTTTTACCATTGTTTCTAATCGACCTGGAAAATCAAAGAGAAGTTCTTCCGAACCAGGAAGTGAGTTGTTTGCAAATCTCAGATTTGAAAACAACCTTAAATCCCGTATCAAAACCTGGTGTCAGCCAGTCAGTGGTACTCTCAGTTCCGCTTATGGCTACCGAAAGCATCCATGTCGAAGAAGAGTTGAATTCCATAGTGGGGTTGATGTTCGCGCCAGCAGAGGCACTCCTGTAAAAAGTGTTTCACTCGGAAAAGTTGTCTTCGCGGGCTGGAAGCGTGGCTACGGACTTGTCGTAGAGATTGAACACGGCGGTGGAGTCAAAACTCTTTATGGACACTGTTCCAGAGTGGTCGTAAAAAAAGGCATGATTGTCAGGTCTGGTGAACTTATCGCCCGCGTTGGGTCGACCGGCACCAGCACAGGAAATCACTTGCACTTTGAAATCCAGAAAAACAGACGAACTATAAACCCATCACTTCTGATGCGTTTCTGATTCTTTCCAATAACTTCAGCAGCGACACTGTTTCCTTGCGGATGTAATAAAAAAAAGGCAATCAGAAACCTCACGTTGATTGGTTGTCATCGCATCGATTCTTTATCATCTCGATCAAAGGGAGAGATTTCACCCATTATCTCTTTGCCATTTTTATCTCTGTTGTTTAGTGGGCATAAGTCCCAGCAAAGCTCTCTGGGATTGGGATTTCTCCTTTCGGTCGGTAGTGCATGCCAGGCATTTGCCCTGAATTATTTGGCAGTTATATCGATTCATCGTATTTGTTTGGCTGACAAGTTAATTCATTTTTTTGCAAGTGATCTCGATTTGCTGTTCAAAATTGAGATCACTTGCAAAATTTAGGTAACAGTACTTCCAATATTAATGTGAATCTGTTACAATAAGATTCCCTCGGGAAATTTTCCCGTGGTAATGAAATAAACTCAGGAGATATTAAAATGTGGGATTATACCAAATCGGTTATGGATCATTTTGTAAATCCCCGGAACGTTGGAGAAATTGAAGACGCTAATGCTGTTGGTCAGGCTGGCTCTATTGCCTGTGGAGATGCGTTGAAGCTTTTTCTGAACATTGATCCCGCAACGGAAAAAATTCTGGATGCAAAATTCAAGACATTCGGCTGTGCAAGCGCCATAGCGAGTGCTTCAGCACTAACCGAAATTATACGAGGAAAAACACTTAAAGAAGCTGAAACGCTTTCCAATGATGATATAGTAAAATTTCTCGGAGGTCTTCCTGAGACAAAAATGCACTGCTCCGTTATGGGAAGAGAAGCCTTGGAAGACGCAATTGCGTATTTCAGAGGCGAAAAAGGCAGCGATGCCGATAAGAAGCACGAACACGACGAAAAAATTGTCTGTAAATGTTTCTGGGTCAGCGAAGAAAAGATTCGCAGAGTGATTCGGGAAAATAAACTGACAAAAGTTGAGGAAGTCACAAATTTCACCAAGGCCGGCGGTGCATGCGGTGGCTGTCTTGCTGACATTCAGCTCATTCTTGATGAAGAAAACAGACCGGTAGATGCTTCCGGAAGCTATTCTACTGCTCCTGTTAAAGAAAAAAAGCTGACAAACCTTCAGAAAATAGCTCTCATACAGGAAGTTCTGAAAAACGACGTTGCGCCCATGTTAAACATGGATGGCGGAAATATTGAGCTTGTGGATGTCGACTCGAATCTTGTACTTGTACGTTTACATGGAGCATGCAGCCACTGCGCCGGCGCGAAAGCCACTCTTCAGAATCTTGTACAACAGAAACTCAGAGAAAAAGTTTCACCGGAGCTCTTTGTTAAAGAGGCAACAGAATGATTCAGGGAAGCGTCGTTTATCTGGATAATAATGCTACATGTGCGGTTGCGCCTGAAGTTCTTGATGCGATGCAGCCTTTTTTCACCACCCTTTACGGCAATCCAAGTTCAATGCATACCTTTGGCGGACAGGTTCACAGCTATGTTGAAGAAGCCAGAAAAAAGGTTGCAGCGCTGTTAAACGCAGAACACGAAGAAATTGTTTTCACATCCTGTGGAACAGAGTCCAACAATCATGCCATCAGAGGTGTTCTTCAGGCTCTTCCTCAGAAAAAACATTTTATTACAACAAAAGTTGAGCATCCGGCTGTTCTGGCTGTAGCCGATTATCTTGAAAAAAATGGCTACATGATTACAAGACTCAAGGTTGATAACCTTGGAAACATTGATCTTAATGAACTTTCCTCTGCGATTACTTCTGATACAGCTCTCGTGTCGATAATGGCAGCGAATAATGAATCCGGGACGCTCTTTCCGATTGATGAAGCATCAAAGATCTGCCGGGAAAAAGGTGTTTTCTTTCACACAGATGCAGTCCAGGCCGCCGGCAAGATCCCATTGGATGTAAAAAAGATGCCCATTGATCTGCTCTCAATTTCCGGACACAAACTTCACGCCCCCAAGGGTATCGGAGTTCTTTTCATCCGTAAGGGAACACCGACCCGGCCTTTCCTTCTTGGCGGCCATCAGGAGCGCAATAGAAGAGCCGGCACCGAAAATGTCCCATATATTGTCGGTCTTGGCAAGGCCTGTGAGTTGGCATTGAGTCACATCTCCGAAGAATCCGAAAAAATACGTCTTTTGAGAGATAAACTCGAACAGGGCATTCTTAAAGCAATTCCATTCACACGCATCAACGGAAATCCGCGCTGGCGCCTTCCAAACACAACAAATATCGGTTTCGAACTTATCGAAGGAGAAAGCATTCTTCTGCATCTCGATAAAGCCCGCATCGCAGCATCGTCAGGTTCTGCCTGTACATCAGGAAGCCTTGAACCATCGCATGTTTTAATGGCAATGAACGTTCCGTTTTCGTATATTCATGGTTCTGTGCGATTTTCTTTCTCAAGATATAACACCGAAGAAGACGTAAACCACGTTCTGGCAACTCTCCCCGGAATCGTCGAAAAACTGCGCGAAATTTCCCCTTTCTACACAAAAGAATATAAAGAAAAGGCCCGAAACTGGCCCCTCTGATCATTTCAAACGAATAAAAGCCCGAACAACTTTACAGTTCGGGCTTTTAACATTATCAGTGGGTTGCCATTATTATAACTTTATTTCAACGAGTGACAAAATTTTTAATTTAAATGGTAATATGTTATAAATAATGTGCAATCACTTTTTTGTTTTCATCAGAATTTGTAGTTCCATGAGTATTATGCTAATATTCTTCAAAGTTAAAATCCGTGTTCTTTCGTGCTTTTCGTGGTTAAAACTCAAGTTCTGTTGTTTTGTCAGTTAAACGCTCACACCACCGTAAATTTCAGGGAAAGTTGATCTGATTATGGGTTGGTTACAAAAAATTAAGTCTCATGATGAAGGCTCGCTGAGAGATATCTCGCTTATCCTGTTTTTGGCAACATGCATTCTTTTCTTTCGTGGAATTCCCGTACCTGAGCCGCCAACCTCAGAAGAGCTTACTGAGACTGCTTTCGGGCATCTTCTCATAAATAACGTATACGCTGCCTGGAACCTCTACATTCAGGCATACAAGCTTGATCCCGGAAATATGGCCGCTCTTCGCGGGCTTGCAGTTTCTTCGTGTCTGCGTGAGAAACCCGAAGATGCTTTCTATTGCTACCGTATTCTTGCGAGCCGCAATAATCAAAAGATTGAATCAGCAGATCTTATGGATGTCGGCATTCTTTTCGAAAAGCAAAAACGCTTTTCCGAAGCGGAAGAATTCTATAAGTTTGCTCTGACAGTATTGCCTGATTTGTACGCTGCAAATTACAGACTAGCCAAAGCCCAGTTTGAACAGGGAAGGGTTGAGCAGGCAATCTCAACTCTCGAAACCCTTCTTCCAAGAATGCCCGAAGGTTTTGAAAAACAGCAGGCCCAGGGCGGAATCATCTTCATGCGAGACATTCTGCAGAAAAAGAAGAACAAATAGACTGAAAGGGTTAAGTATTATGCCAGATTTGAAACAGCTCAGCCTTGGTAGACAGGAATTTGCGAAGGTAATAAATGGCAATTGCATCTATGTGGATAAAACGCAACATGTTTATCAGCTTCTGAATACGGGAAATGCATACTTTATCTCGCGTCCGAGACGATTTGGAAAATCACTTCTCGTTAATACCCTTAAAGAGCTGTTTTCTGGAAGTAAAGAGCTGTTCAGAGGTCTCTGGATCGAAAATAAGATCGACTGGAAAGTCAGGCCAGTAATTCAGATAGATTTTTCGAGAATGGACTATAAAGATGTAGATTTGAGATCTGCAATTAACAGCTATCTCGGAAAGACTGCCGAACAATTTGAAATAATATTAAACGAGAATACAAATAAAAATCGTTTTCTCGAACTGATCAGGTTGTTATATGAAAAACACGGTCCTGTTGTAATTCTTATAGACGAATACGACAAGCCAATCATTGATTATCTCGAAAACTTTGATCAGGCCGAAGCCAATCGTGACATACTCAAAAACTTTTATTCGTGCCTGAAAGGGCTCGATAATTACATTCACTTTCTTTTCATTACTGGCGTATCCAAATTCAGCAAAGTCTCAATCTTTTCCGACCTGAATCATCTTGAAGATCTTACAGTTGGAACCAACTTTGCAAAACTTTTTGGATACACTCTCGAAGAGATAAATATTTACTTTGATGACTACCTGCAAGCTCTTGAGAAGGAATTTTCCATTTCACGCACTGAACTTATTGCACAGATGCAGAAAAAATACAATGGATACAGTTGGGATGGCAAAAATTCGGTCTATAACCCATTTTCACTGCAAAGATTTTTAAAGGAACAAAGTTTCAAAAACTACTGGTTCGCTACTGGTACAACAACCTTTCTTGTAAATAGACTCAAAAAAATGCAGAAGCCGCCCGAGGAACTAAACGAAATACTAGTTACAGAAGCTTTTTTTGATAGATTCGAACTCAGAAGTCTTGATATTGTTTCTCTTCTCTTTCAAACCGGGTATCTTACCATCAAGCACTACGATCGCTCCATGGAAACCTATCTGCTCGGATTCCCGAACGAGGAGGTCGAGAATTCGTTCCTGAACAATCTTCTTGAAGTCTACTGCAACAAAGTCCAGAGCGAACTTTCTCCGATTATTATCAATCTCAGAAGCAGTATCATGAATCCGAATCCAGAAGAGCTCGTTAATAGCTTCAAACGCCTTTATGCAGGCATTCCGTATGACGATTTTATTTCGGAATCTGCTGTCGAAGGCATATTCCGTTCAAATGCCTATCTAGCCCTGAAAATTCTAGGTGTTTACGTCCAGGCAGAAGTTCACACAAACAAAGGAAGAATCGACGCACTGATTCAACACAAAGACAACGTTTTCGTCATCGAATTCAAAATCGGAACCGCAAAATCAGCCATGCGCCAAATAAAAACAAAAAATTACGCCGAATCATACACCGATAAAAACGTCTACCTCATCGCCCTCGGCTTCGACAAAAAATCCAAAAACATCACCACATCAACAATCGAAAAACCTAAACCAGCTTCTTGAGAACCAGATTATATCTGAATTTCGACACTGCAGTGAGATAGCCGATAAATTTTGAAATACACGATTCACTATCATCTCGGCCGAGGGGTGAGAACTCAAGATTAGCAGATTTCTCCATTCGGTCGAAATGACATGTTATAAATGACAGCAATGAGCTATAAGTTTTCCAGAATTATTGATTAGATAAGAAAATTTTAATGTTCCGAGGGGTAATTCTATTTGTTTTTTGAAAAAATCACAAAATTCACAAAATTGGTAAAAATGAAATGAAACGCATACCAGAATCTCATTGGAAATATATTTATATTGCTTTAACAATCAATCTTGTTCTCAGGGTGATTCTCTTTTTTGCAGTTTATCCTGACGATAAGGTCCTTCGCATGGAGGACCAGCATGAATATATTACTCTCGCTGAAACAATCGCAAAATCAGGTTTCGATGAAAACTTTGGAACTGGAAGAACTCCCTTTTATCCCCTTTTTCTTTTCATTTGTTTTAAATTCACCAACAGTCTTTTTTTCCCAATAATTATTCAGCATCTTACCGGAATGTTTTCAATTATTCTCTGTTATCTTTCTGGATTATTCTTTTCTGAGAGAATTGCTCTTGCAGCATTATTCTGGAGTGCGTTCAGCTTTAATTCAATAATTCTGAGCAATTATATATTGACAGATGCTTTATATTATCTCACGTTTTGTATGATTTTCATGCTGACAATCAGGTATTCAGCACAAGACTCCAGGCTTTCAGATGCTGCTTTGTCGGGAATTCTTATTGGTGTGTCAATTCTGAACCGTCCTGTGTCCATTTATCTTCCGATTTGTTTCGTCTTTTTTTTCTTTGCCAGACACAGAAAAAATTTTAGAAAAGCTTTTTTTCATTCTTCGATATTCCTTCTGAGCGTCATATTGCTCGTTTTACCGTGGTTGGCGCGAAATAAACAAATTTACGGAAGTTATGCTCTGACGAACTTTGGCCACTATCAGCTAATATCATGGATTATCCCAGGTGTGATGATGGGAAGCCAGAATATTTCATATCTGGAAGCTCAGAAAATATCCTCAGAAGAATGGGAAAAAGAAAAATCCAATCTTTCATCCGAAATAAAAAAGAATCCATTCGAGATCGACCGCATCGGAAAAACTTACGCCCTGAAAAAGCTCTGGAGCTTTCCTCTAAAAAGGTTGATCATCGCCTGGACATGGGGTGCAGCAAGAAACATGTTTACTCCAGAAGTAATAGAATTGTCGCATCTTATGAATTGGAAATGGTCAAGATTTGCACAGGCAAAAGGCGAAAATTATTTCGAAAAATCCTGGAATTTCCTTTTCAAAAATGAAAATAGCTGGTATTCTGTCTTCTTTTGCCTGGGTTGCATCTACGTATTATTACTTAGAATTATTCAACTTTTTGGAATTCTCACAATGACAAAACAACATCCGTTATTATCTGTATTCTTTTTGATCAGCATTGCATATTTTCTAGTGTTAATGGGTCCCTACGGCAGCCCAAAATACCGACTTCCCTTCGAATTACTTCTAATCTTGTACAGCGCCTTCGGAACAGAAAGGCTAATGTCATATTACAAAAAAACGCTTACATGAAAACATTTCTTTTTCAAGCTATAATTCCGCGAAATTTGGCACTGCTGTATGAAAGTAGCAGATTGCTATTGTGTAAACACTTGATCCGATGTCATCTTGACAAAAGGGAGATATCTACAAAGGTAAAGCAGATTTCTCTCTTCGGTCGAAATGACAGCAAGATACCAGAAACTTGCTTTGAGTTATTGAGCAGTTGCATAATTTCAGCGAGTTTGCTACAGTGTCTGAAATTCCGTGTAATTCTGTGGTTAAAATATGTTTCCCCCTGAAAAGGTAATTCCCAAAATGCGTAGAGATAAAGCTGAAATCTCAGTAATAGTGCCAGTATATAACGAAAGGTTCACCATTGAAGATGTTGCAGTAAAAGTTCTTAAGCAGGAAAAGCATCCCGAAATATCTTCAATTCAGTTAATAATTGTTGACGATTGTTCAACCGATGGTTCAACAGAAATAATTTCAAGGCTTGCCAGTACCTTTCCGCAGATTGTTCCGATTTTTCTCGAAAAAAATTCAGGAAAAACAGCAGCAATATGTGCTGGCATTGAGGTTGCTGAAGGTGAAATAATAATCTTTCAGGACGCAGACCACGAATATGACCCCGATGAATACAGAAGACTTCTGAAGCCTATCCTGGAAGGCGTAGCTGACGTTGTGTTCGGTTCGCGTTTTCTGGTTTCAGAGTATAGAAGAGTTCTGTATTTCTGGCACTCAATGATGAATGCCTTCCTTACATGTTTGTCGAATCTTTTTACTGACCTGAATCTGACCGACATGGAAACCGGCTTCAAAGTATTCCGGGCAAGTCTTTTGAAAAGCATTCCAATTCGATCAAGCGGTTTTGGACTTGAGCCCGAAATAGTTGCCAAAGTAGCAAAACGTCGCTGGAGAGTATACGAGGTCCCAATTTCTTACCAGGGCAGAACCTGGGAGGAAGGAAAAAAAATTACCTGGAAAGACGGCGCATGGGCATTGTACTATATTTTGAAATATTGGATTATCGATGACTGTTATAAAGATTCGCATTATCCGGCAATATCAAAATCAACTCTTCCTCCGAGATACACCAGATGGATTGCAGATTCCGTGAGGCCCTTTCTGGGTGCAAATGTTCTGGAAATTGCTGCCGGGACTGGTGACCTTACGCAGTTCTTTCTTCCGCGTGATAATTATATTGCGAGCGAAATTGAACCGCTTTTTCTTGAATCACTGTTCTCAAGGTTTACAACCAGAAATATTTTCGTTCGAAAAATAGACCTCACACGTTCAGAAGACTTCAATGACCTGTCTTGCAGGTTAGATTCAGTGCTTTGTCTGAATATCCTTGAGCACATTGAAAACGATCTTGAAGCTTTAAAAAATGTCTCTTCCGTTCTCAAACCCGGCGGAAGCATAATTCTGCTGGTTCCCCAGGGAAAGTCTCTCTATTCAAGGCTTGACAAAGTTCTGGGACATTGCCGCCGCTATGAACAGAACGAATTGAAAGAAAAATTGGCTCTTGCAGGCTTTGAAATCGAAACAATGTCTGATTTCAATCGCCCCGGCTACGCCGGCTGGCTTTTGGCAAAGATCCAGCGCAAACCGGCGCTAAGTAAACTCGAACGAAAAATCTTCGATCACCTGGTATTTCTTTTCAGATCCACCGACAAATTTTTCCCCTGGCCCGGCCTTTCAATAATTGCAGTAGGCAAGAAAAAGCCATGATTCAAAGCCAGCAAAGTGTTTTATATAAGAGCACGTTGATGCGTTCCTGTTTTTTTGCGAAAAGAGCGGGGATTTGAATATGTGAGTCAAAAAAAGGACACTTTATGATAATAGCCGATCGGTAATGTTGAATTACGTGATCCGCTGTCATCCCGACCGATGCGAGTGATTTCTAAGTACCGCAGATCTTAATTAAGAGGGCATTTATATTATGTCATTTCGACCAAAGGGACAGCCCACCCAAAAGTTAACACGCAAATGTGACCCCTTATTTAAGATTTTGAGTACTAAGGGTTAGCAGATTTCTCCTCAGGCACTTACCCCGAATTGTTGAGCAGTCACATAATTTCAGCGAATTTGCATTAGTGACAAAAAAATAAGGATTCTTTCAATGATCGTAGATATATCAGGCAATTCTTATTCAGAAATTTGGCAGCAGTTAAAATCTTCTGGAATCGCCTGGTTAATATTTTTATTGACCGGAGTTTCATTTTATTACCCTTCTTTTACTGTTGCATTCGTTGATTCAAAAGAAGCGTTCCTTTCATTAGCAGCCCTTTTGCTTCTGATTAAGCTTTTGTTTTGTGAAAAAATCTATATTAATCTTGATTATATTTATCCAATAATTGTGGTTTTGCTGTTTTCATTCGTACATTTTATTTATCAGAGAGTAACAGGAATTTTCTTCTCGTACAACTTTCATTATGCTCTTCTTCTTCTTGCGATGATTATCATGCTGAATAATTTTATTAAACTTCAACCTGAAAGCATTGTCAGAGTAGCTGTTATGTATTTGCTGCTGCTTATTGTTATGGGACTATTTGAATATGCGGGCTATTCAATTTTTCCCGAAAAAAGATTCCCGGGTTGTACATTTTTTGGAAATACCGAATTTTTTTCTGCAATTTTTTCACCCCTTACAGTGTTAATATTAACAAATTTCCTCATTTCAAAATTGGCTGGAAGAACTTTTTCAATTTTGCTTTTATTATCAGCCTTTCTGTTTTATTTCTTTCTCGGAAGCAGAATTGGCTTCATTTCGATGTGTTGCGGATGTTTTATTTTCTGCCTGACGGGAATGGTCTTTCTGAATAAGACAAATGCAGCAATTCTAAAAAAATTACTTGTTGCGATTCTCTTAATTGCTGGTATAGTTTATTTCCTGGTTCCAGTAAATGGTGTTGCGGGAAGGACCAGTATTATTGACAAGTTTGTTTCAGCCGGACAAAATGTTTCGGTCAGATTATCATTCTGGGAAATAGCGTGGGAAATGTTTTTGACAAAACCACTGCTGGGAAATACATCTGAGGGCTTCAGGTTTTATTATCCGCTGATGTTGAAACGCTATTTTGAAAAGAAGCCAGAAAAAAAAGTTCTTTTCGAAGTTGGAGTTGCAGGAAATGCTCATTGTGAACCGCTTCAATTCCTGACAGAATATGGAATTGCCGGTTTTCTGTCGCTGCTGTTTTTTTTAATGCGATTGTTACTTAAATTTCACAAAATAATATCGCAAACTATGAATGAAAGCAGCGATGGAAATAATGGAAATATCAGTACAACCATTAATGAATGTAATCTTAAAAATAACTCTGAATTTGAAAAGATATACGCGATTTCATCGCTTACAATGATTTGTGTGTTTCTTATCAACTCTTTAACAAGCATTTCATTTCATTTGTTTCCGGCAGTGCTTTTGACTTTGTATTTTTCTTATGCTTTGTACAATGGCAAAAATTCAGAGTTCCTCATTTCCAGGGTTAAAAGACTTATTATTTTCTTAATCTGTTCGTTGATTTCTCTTCAAATTTTATCATTGTCCCTTTCGTCACATTATTTTTTTACTGCCTCGTACATAAAGGATCTTGAAATAAGAGAACAATTCCTGAAAAAAGCTCTTTTTTTTGCTTCTTATGAACCCAGGGCAAACGACTCAATTGCAAATCTGTACATCGATACAAAAAGAAGTGATCTTGCATCTTGGCATCTGAACCGAGGTTTGGGAGTTTCGAATAATCCGGGACTGTACTTTACTCTTGGCCGCCTGGAGTATGAGAACGGCAATTATAAAAATGCGGCCAGAGCATTCATGTTTTATGCTGAGACTCAGCCGACCTCCGATCTTGCAGACGATTATCTCAGAGAAATATCAAGAAGGATAAGCTCAGGTGAAAAATATTATTAGTGGACTTTCAAACTTTTTTGAAAAAGTGTTTATTAGTGATACTTTATGAGGGGTGTACAATAAAATAATATGGTCTCTGAAAAGCTCATGAATACAGAATTTACCCTTTACGAATCTGAAAATGTTCGAAAGTCCACTATTACAAAGATAATGAAAAATATCTTCGCTCTGTTGATTGACTTACTTCTTTTTATGACACTTTTTGTGCCTTTTATCATGCGCGAAGCAGATATAGACGATGCGCCACGTCTTTGTCACGAGTACTATACAATTCTTTTTGGAATCTTTTTCATAATTTCAGTTCAATTAAATAACATAATAACTGGAAAACGGCTTTTTTCATCTGCCGCAACTTCAAAAACCAGGCTATTTGCAATAATTCTTTTTCTATATCTTATCCTGAACACATTTTTTGCGTTTAACCCTCTTCCGGCAAGAAAACATCTGGCATCGTTTCTCTGTTTTCTTCTCATAGCTCAAAGCTTCCTTGACTGGCTGACATTTTCGCCGAAGAATGTCAGAAAAGCTTGTTTTATGATTGCTTTTGTTGTTTTTTTTCAATTAATTCTTGGTACCATGCAATTCAACGGAATTCCAGACCTGAAAACACACGCTCTGGTTATGGAACACGTTAAACCGAATGAAAATTTCCTTTCCAACAGGATATGTTCATTTTTCTGGTCGCTTATTCCAGCCACGAATTCAAAGGAAAGGGTTTATGCCAACTTTAATAATCCTAATTTCTTTGCAGAATTTCTAGTGCTGACTGTTCCGGTAATAGTACTTTTCCTGATTTCAAAAAGGAAGTTTATGCATGTATTACTTTCGTTTCTTTTCTTTGTTCCGACAATAATTTTTCTTTATTATATCCGATGCAGGGCGGCGTGGCTTGGTTTGATTTCTTCAGGTTCAGTAATTGCGGCAACTTTCGGAACAGCCATTGAAGAAAGAAAGCGGCCTTTTTTTATGATTGCGATATCAGTAATTTTCATTACTGTATTTTCAATCGGATATTTTGCATATTTTTCTTACGGAAGCGAAATCTCCAGTGATCAGAATATTGAAGGACGTCTGAAGAACTGGAAAATCGCTTACGAAATCTGGCTTGATAACCCGGTTCTAGGTTGTGGACTAGGAAATTACAAGCTTGTCTCCGAAAAGAAAATTCTTTCATCAACAAATGATAAAGTTCATAAAATATTTTCTGTTGCAAGATTTTTTCAGGTTCACAACGAGCTTCTTCAGATTCTTGTTGAGTTTGGTACTATCGGAATATTCATTGCTTTTGTACTGATTTTTTTTTGGATATCGGAGGTTTTCAAAAACACTTCTTTAAGCAATCCAAAAAAAGCTGGAATCCTATGGGGAATTATCGGTCTGATCACCGCAGCACAATTTGGATTTCCTTTTCACATTCCTGGTACAATGATGTTTTTTCTTATTATTGCATGTCTTGGAATTTATGATCCGAATTATTTTCTTGCCTCACCTGATCCGAGTTCTCAATTCAGAGTTTCTGTCATAAGAATCCTTGCTTTCGCCATGTTGTCTGTACTTTTGGTTACAATTTTTTTCCGTGCTGTACATCCAGTTTATATCGGAGCATATTATGAGAAACCGACTCCATTTTTAATGACGAAGGAACACTATAAGAAGGCTGAGTCAGTCTTGTTTCTTGCTGATCGCTACGCCAGATACAAAGGTGATTTGAGAACTTTGCTGATAAAATGTTTTTTTATCAATAAAAAAGATTTTGAATGTACAAGGGTTTTCGAATTGAGTAAATATGAAGGGATTGCCGTGGAGGCTCTTTATTATTCTGCTGCTTCGTACTTTCTTCAGAATAAGATTTTGACCTCGGCATATTATTTGTTCGAATTTTCACGATTTGCCCGCGATAATAAAGAGATACAAGGAATTATAAACGGAATAATGCCCAAAATAGAGGTTAATCCGAAGGTTTTTGAGTTTCTTATTGACTATTTTAACTTTGGTCTGCTTTTTAAAATCATTAGATTTTTATAAAATCAGAAAATAGAAATTATTTTCCTTGCGATATGAGATACGTTGTTATATATTATTAAAGGGAAGTTATGTTTTGATTATCTCCGAGGGAGGAAATATATGAAAAAAATTATTGGAAGAATTGGTTTTACGTTGCTTGAGCTGCTGATCGTTGTTGCGATTATCGCCGTTCTTATTGCCTTAGCTTTGCCTTTTTACCAGGATTACATTGAAAAATCCAAGTATACTGCTACTATCGCAGATTTGTCGAACTTGCGCAAAGCAGTTCAGATGTATGAACAGCTTGAACAGTCTTCAATTTCTACCTTCGATATGAGACCACTTATCGGTAAATATCTCGAAGACTTCAGAAAGAACGACTTGACCCAGAAAACCCCCCGCGATGCTTACGGAAACGACTTTTCCTTCAACCCAACGTACGGAATTATTTTCTCCTACGGTCCTGACCACGTAGCCGACATGGGTTTGGCAGATTTGAAAGCAAGACGTGCCACAGGTGATGACATTATTACTACCTACCTTCCACCATTCTATCTGATGAGAGTCAACACATTAAACCTCCGCGAAATTGAGTTCGAATTTTCCCGCAAAGTTGATGATTCAACTATCACCGCGAGTACTATTTTCTGGTTGAATCGAGGCGCGGCTGGGGGCAGTGCTAACACAGGTCCAACCATGGGCACACATGATTTGCCGGGTACGCTTTTTAAGATTTCGTCGACCGTTTATAGATATCGCCATGATAATCTGTTAACATCAGGTATGACTTATCGTCTTTATGTATCAGGTATTAAGGCTCAGACTCAGAGAGATATGTCATCTAGCGATTCAGATGAAAGACCCGGTTTGGAAACTTCAAGTACTCCAGGTGCCGGTTCCAACAACGGTTGCTGGCTTGATTTCTCCTCTCCAGCTTCATAATTTCATTTAAATACTCAAATCTTAAATATTTAAGATGCTGATTTAAATTAGTAGATTAAAATTACTCTTTTGAAAAGAGCGACTGCTTAAACAGTCGCTCTTTTTATGGTAATTAGTTATCAAACAATCTTTCTTATTAATTGCCAGAACTTATTTAATCCAAACATGCGAAAGAGTTTTTCTTGAGAATTATAATCAATAATGCTTTTTATTGGAAGATTCATTAATTGGGCAAACTCATTTTCTGTAATTTCAAATTTTTTCAAAAAGATTTGCTTGTCTTCTCTCAATAACTCTTCGGGGTATCCGCTTTTTTTCAATTCTTCAAGGGCAATGTCTCTTGTTATTTCAGATGAACACACGAGACTTGAAAGATGACATCTTCTTTTGTCGTAGCCAAATTTTTGAGGCAGTATATATCCCTGATAGAATCTTGTGAAGACTGATTCGTAATGTTTTCCATCGTAGTTTTGCCAGCCGTATTCTGGAAGAACTTTTTTTGCTGTCTTTGGTGAATAGTCAATATAATTAAGGAGATTTATCCAATTCTGAGAAAATCGTTTTTTCAAAAGTCCAAAGAAGGTAAAATGCGGAAAATTTTTTAAATCCGTTTTGCCGAATATTCTGTTCACGCTTCTAATGTAATTCCAATCATGATGACCGCTTGACCACGTCCTCGGTAAGTGACATTCTGTTTTAACATTTCCACCGGTAAGAATATATGGAATTTTTAATCTTTCTGCAGTTTTAAGTAAAACTGCAGTTATCGCATGATCAGTTGGAATTTCAATGTCAGGGGTCGAAGCTTTAAGAAAACTCATTTGAAGATCTTTGAACTCATTCCAATCTAAAACATGTGTAAATATATCAATATTTAATTTCTTGATGACGTTCTCAACGTTTTTTGTTGAAATCTCTGTGTTCCAGCCATTATCCAGATGAACAGCCAGAGGCCTCAATCCGAATTCTTTCAATTTAACTGCTAAGAAAGAACTGTCGACACCACCACTTAGTCCAAGAATGCAGTCATACTTTTTATTTGATTGATCCTTTTTAATTTTGTCAAGAATACTATTTAATGCACTCTTTGCATTTTCTTTGTCTGGTACGTATCTCTTGATTCGAAAATCATATTCATGACAATGATTACATATTCCCTTTCTGTCAAAAAAGATTTCTTGATCTGAAGTATCCATTACACATCTTGTGCATATCTGGTATTCACTCGTATTATTCACAATTGCCTCCCATAAAAGTCTCATCGCATTCAACAAAGTTATTTGTGCAATTTTGGCACACAGGATAACGTTGAATAGATGGGAGATATAATAATCTATTTTTCTATTTTATTGAATATATTTTTTTAAGGGAAAATGTTTCACAGGATTCAGTCTTGTATTAGATTATTCTCTGTGCTATTCTTTGGATTTCTTATGATAATGAAATAATTCTCCCCGTGGTATAATTCTCTTTTTACTAAGCAGAAAATGGATAATATAAATTCTAAAACCTTTAAACCTGAAAATTATTGGAACGAATTTGAATACAGCAAGCTTAAGCTGTTGCTTCATCCTGAAAAAGTACAGAGTGTTTTTTCCTTACTCAAACATGAAAAAAGTTTTGATGAGTTTCCACCAGTCAGCATTGAGCTGCATCTTACTGACCGATGCAACTTGAGATGTTCTTGGTGTACTGATAAGTTGCTCCGAAGTCGTGCATCCGATTGCAGTGTTGAAAAAATTAAGAAATTGTTCGATTACTGCAGGAAAAACGATGTCGGGGTAACATTGGAAGGCGGTGGTGAACCTCTTATCCATCCTGATTTTGCTGAAATAGTCCTTTATGGAAGTAAAATTGGTTTAGATATGGGTTTGATAAGCAATGGTACAATAAACCTTTCAAGTTTGATTGTGCATTTCAAATGGGTGAGAATTTCTGTTGATGCTGCTTCGGAATCGGAATACCTGATAGAAAAGGGAGTCGACAAGTATAATATTGTGATGGAAAATTTAAAAAATTATTCCAGAACAAGAAAGCCTGAAACAACTCATCTGGGAATCGGCTATGTTCTGACATCAAGAAATATGTCTAATCTTGAAAATCTGATGACATATCTGAACAGTATTTATATAGACTATGCATATTTGCGCCCGGTTGAAGAAGCTGCAGAAATTACTCCGAAAATCCAGGCCTTACTTGAAATCAAGAAACTTGCCCTAGCTTTCAATGATAAAAATAGAATGCAGATGTTGATAAATATTAACGAACGATTAATAAAAAGCAATGATAGCCTTCCTTGTGTTGCTCATTCATTGTCTTGCATTATCCATGCGAACGGAGATGTTGTACTGTGTGAAAAGCGCAGGCATGATAAGGTGATTTTTGGAAACATCAGAGACAATTCCTTTGAGGAAATATGGAATTCGCAGGCAAGGAAAATTGCTTCACAGAAGCTCTTGGTGCCTGAGTCCCAGCACGGATGTGATGTTTGTCGGATAACTTCCTTTAACAGGGCGTTTTGCGATTTGAACAAAATTCATACAAGGAACTTTATTTAGTAATTTGGAAAAGGGGAATAAAATGCTTATTCCATTTGAAGAAGAATACAAAAAAAAGTATTTTGCTCTGCTTGAGGAAGTATTTCAAGCGGGTGTTTTATCTGATGGAAAATTATTACGAAAATTCGAGGAAAAATTTTCTCAGTATACGAATTTATCTTCAAAAGCAATTTCAAACGGCGGCGCTGCTCTTCTTGCCATTCTTGAATATCTTGATGTAAAAGGAAAAGAAGTAATTGTTCCAGCCAACACATTTTGGGCGACGTCACTTGCAGCAAAACAGGCTGGCGCAAAAGTGGTTTACGCTGACTGTAACAGAAATGACCTGTGTTTGTCTCTGAAAAGTCTGAAAAAACTTGTCACTCCAAAAACAAAAGCTGTAATTGTTGTACATATCGGTGGACATATTGCGTTTGAAATAGACGTTATTAAAGATTTTTGTTCTCAAAGAAATCTTCTTCTGATCGAAGACTGTGCGCATGCCCATGGCGCGGAATTTCACGCGAAGATGGCTGGAAGTTGGGGAATTGCGGGTGCCTACAGCTTTTATGCAACGAAAACAATGCCTATGGGCGAAGGTGGGATGGTTGTAAGCAGAGATAGTGATTTATTAAAATGGGTTGAGAGGTTTCGCAATTATGGTAAAGAGGTAGTTCGTGGAAAGGTTGAATATCCTGTAAAAACCGGATTTAATTACCGGATGAGCGAACAGATGGCGGCATTTGGAATAGTGCAACTTGAGCGGTTACCGAAAATACTTGAATGGAAAAGATTGCTTGCTGAAAAGTTTGATAATATTTTTGACGACAGAGTACGTTTTCCAGAAGGAATGAAATCAGGGTATTACAAGTACATTGCTTTTTGCCAGGACCTCAAGTGTAAAACCGGAAAAGTTTATGATATATCAGATCAGTGCCACAGAATTGAAGGTATGGAGATTGACCTTCCAGAATCAGATTGGGTCGGGGGGAATCATCAGTGTCCACCAATATTCTACGGATGGGAATATGCAGATAAAACAATTGGTGAGCTGAGGTCCATTTTGCTGTGAGGATTGTATATGTTACTCATGGCAAAGATCTTTTTCCACAGATAAGGGCAGAGTATTTTCTTTCAAAAAATCATGAAGTTCATTTTATTGGCATTCCGCCGCATATTCAGAATGGAATCATAGAAAATAAAAGCCTGAAGTACATTGAAATTCAAAAACGATATAATTTCCCTTTTTTCTTTGATCCGGAAGTTGGTATGCAGATTCGGAAAATTACCAGAGACATACAACCGGATATTGTTCATATATTTGGGACTTATTTTGGTTATATTTCGTTTTTTGTGCATTCAAAAAAGGTAGTGATCGAAAATAATGGGTCAGATGTGCTTTTGACTCCGAAAAAACACTGGATGGCAAAATTGTATTATTTTCCAGTATTCAGATATGCAGATGGAGTAATTCAGGATTCCGAAATTTCGCGGAAAGCAAGCTACAGATGCGGCGCAAGAAGAACTGATAATCTTGTTATTCCTTTGGGCATAAATACAGACATTTTTAACGACAAAGTGGAAAAGGGAGTATTCAGAAAAAAATATAACATTTCAGATCAGGTTCCATTGATATTCAGTCCCCGCAGTTTAAAGCCACTTTATAACTTTTCCGACATTATTCATTCATTGGCAATATTGTCAGAAAAAGGAAAAGATTTTATTGGAATCTTTGCAGGTTATGCCTCGGAGAATTACCAGGAAGCAATATCACTGGTAAAAAAGTTTGGCTTAAATGATAAAATAATATTTATTCCTCATCTATCACAGAAAGAACTTTCTTATGTTTATGCAGATTCCAGTGTGGTTGTATCTGTGCCATCTTCAGATTCTCTACCCAGCTCAGTCATTGAAGCAATGGCATGCAAAACTCCTGTCATTGTATCCGAACTTCCATGGTATAAAGGAATCTTCCAGCCAGGAAATGATATCTTTTCTGTTAAGGTTAATGACATTAAACAACTTTCCAGAATAATTTTGAATGTTATCGAAAAAAGACTAATCCTTAATTATTCTGAAATTTTCAGGCAGGTTGAGCGCTGTTATTCTATTGAAAACTGTGGTAAGCGATTGGAACAATTTTATTTAAATATCTTGAATCGTAATTAATTAATCAGGGGGGGGATTATATCATTTTCAAAAATTTATTTTTTTGGAATTGTTCTTTGTTCTGATTGAGAGAAGCAGGTGATCTTTAATAGAGCGCAGCAATTCGAAAATATAGCCTTTCTTCTTGAATAAGCTTATGCCAGAAAAATACTCACCCTTTAATATTTCCAGTAGCGAAATTTTGGAAATCAGCATTCTTTGTTTCTTTTTCAAGAAGGCGGCTTTTGAAAGGATAGAATTTTTTGTCCAAAATTCAATGCATCTCAATTCCTCGTCAAGTTTAATAAATGATTCGGTTGTTAAACTTGCATTTTGCCCATGTAAACGATATTTACAGCAATATTTTTGCAAAGCACGAACCTCGAAAATTTTTGCTGTCGCACATACTATAAAATAGTCCTCTGCGTGATGAAAGTTTTGCAGGTGGCAAGAAACATTTGATATAGCAGGTTTATAAAAAAGTGCAGAAACTAGTGGAATAAAATTCCCTCTTTTAAGTAATTCTTTGAAAAGATTTCCTTCCATTAGAGGGAAGGATTGTGATGACTGCCAGTTGCTCGAAATGATTTTGCCAAAAGCATCAATACACTCTGTACCACCATAGACTAATCCAATATTTATTTTCTCCAACAGTGCTTTTTGAATTATTTCAACCTGATTTTCAAGTTTGTCTTTATACCATAGATCGTCGCAATCAAGAAAGGCAATCCATTCCCCATGGGCTTTTTGAATGGCAAAATTTCTTGCCATTCCAAGATTTGTGTGGGAAAAAGCGAGAAAATAATGCAATCTACAATCAGAAAAACTATTAAATATTTTTGCACTTGAGTCATTAGATCTGTTATCCCAAAAAATAATTTCCCAATTCTGGTAGGTTTGATTGATTACACTTTCTATTGTTTCTATGAGATATTTTTCACCGTTGAAACAATTGATGATTACGGAAATCAGTGGTGTGTTTGTCACAGCAACCAATCCGAGAAATTAATTTCTGTGTCAGCAATTTGCTTTCTTTCCATTTCCAGCGGGTTATGCGGCAAATCTGAGCAATTTGCAATCAGTGCCTGATAGTCAGAGATGCACTGAAAACCATACCAGATGCCGGGTGGAATTACCAGAAGATGATATTTGTCTGGCGCACCAAGTTCAAATAATTCTATTGTTTTTGATTTTTCTTCTAATCGACAAAGCACTATTTTTATTTTCCCATAAGGAACAGCAATATTTTGAGTTGCTTCTAGATGAATTTTCCAAGCTTTTATTGCTTTAGGATTAACTTTTGAGAAATAAACTTCTCCAAATTTCTTAAAGAAAGGTGAATCAGGCTTTACCATGTGAAGAATATCACCTCTGGGATCCGGAATGATATTTAATGGAAAAAGTTTTACATCTTTAATCAATGGCTGCTTTAAATCTGATTTTATTGGGTCCATTTTTGCTCTTCTTTTTTTGCATTTTCAATGAACTGTTCAATTTGATTTTCTGAAAAATCATACATACTAAAATGTGGATTCTTAGTGGAATAAAAATTTTTATACCAATTGGTAGTGAACAAAACAGTATCTGAGAAAGAAAGAACAGTTTCCCAGTTCAACATACTTAAAGATTTTTCACAGGAAAGTCTCAAAAGTTTCGTCTCAGGCATCTTTTCCTTATCGTCTGACAGAACTTCATATTTTACTTCAGGCAAGTTTCTTTTCACTTCTTTTGTTAATTCAAGAACGGTTTTATGTGAAGATGCACGTGGTCCGAAATTGAAAGATTCAAATGCAACATCCTTACGACCTGAAAACATTTCTGATGCAAGCAATAAATATCCACTTAACGGTTCAAGAACATGTTGCCAGGGTCTTATTGAATTTGGACTTCGAATGAGAAATACATTGTTTGAAAATATAGCTTTCATACAATCAGGAATAATTCTGTTTTTGGCCCAATCGCCGCCGCCAATAACGTTTCCTGCTCTTGCTGTTGAAATTAGAATATTAGACTGTTTCTTGAAAAATGAATTAAAATATGTAGAACAGATTATTTCAGCACAGGCTTTCGATGCGCTGTAAGGATCATCTCCCCCTAGTAAATCATTTTCGCGATAGCCCCATATCCATTCTTGGTTTTTATAACATTTATCGCTTGTTATTATTACTGCTGACTTTACCGTTGAAGATTTTTTTAAGCAATCAAGAAGATTCATTGTTCCAATGGCGTTTGTTTCAATCGTTAATGAAGGATCTTCAAAAGAAGTTGAAACAAGTGATTGAGCAGCAAGGTGGAATAAAATTTCTGGTTTGAAAGTATGTAATACTTCAGATAATCTTTCTTTGTCTCTTATGTCACCTCGGAAGTCCTGAATTTTATTTTTCAGGTCAATTGCAACGTAATTTGATGGTTCAGAAGGTATTCCAACTGAATATCCAGCTACATTTGCACCAAGCTTTAAAAGCCATGTTGAAAGCCATGTTCCCTTAAATCCGGTATGTCCTGTTAATAAAACTTTTCTATTTTTATATACATTTGAAAACATTTAATATTTCCATTCTTTTCATCATTTGTGCAAAAAAAAACTAAGGTTTTTATAGAAATCTCAGCTTAGAACCTTTTATTATTTCTTTAATTTGCTCAAAACTTTCAATTTAGCATTTTTCTTAAATTTTTCCAATGGGCAATTACCCAATATTTTCATCTCATAACAACACATACTAAATCTCTTTGCTGTTTCAGAATTCATTCCCCTCAAAATATTAATCTGAATATTTTGTGAAAAAATCAATTACTGTGTTGCAGATCATTTCAACATCCTTTTGCAACAAATCGGGATGTAAAGGTAATGAAAGGATTTGTTCATATATTTTCTCAGTTGTTGGAAGTTGAACAGAATAATTGCCAAATAAACTTAATAAATGGTTCGGTTTGTAGTGAATTCCTGTTTGGATTGAGTTTTGAAGAAGATATTCCTTCAAAGAGTCTCGCATTCCATTAAGAATTAGTATTGGTTGGATATGTGGAATGATTTGTGAAAGATCTGTTTCAAGGAATTTCAACTCTTTAACTGGTTTTAACAGCTCTCTATATAAACCTGCAAGCAGCTTTCTCTTTGGCGAAAATTCAGTGTTAAGTCTTGATAATTGAGCACGACCTAGTGCGGCGAATATATTACTCATGTGATAACGAAATCCTCTGTATTTGACATCAAAATCCCAGCTGCGCTGGCCGGCAAATCTCTTTGTGGAGTCTCCCTCAATTCCAAGCAAACGTGCATCCTTAACACGTTGGAGAACTTGTCTGTCAGATGTTACAATTGCTCCGCCTTCACCAGAAGTAATGTTTTTTATCCCATCAAAGCTGAAACATGTAACATCGCCAATGGAACCAATCTTTTTATTTTTATAATATGATCCAAAGGCATGTGCAGCATCTTCTATTACCCTTAGTCCATTTTTTTTTGCAAATTCATATATTTTTTCGAGTTCACCAGGGTAACTTGCGTAATGGACTGGCAGAATTGCTATTGTTTTTTCAGTTATCCTTTTTTGAGCATCTTCAAGATCAATTAGAAGATTGTCTGGATTTATCTCGCAGGGAATAGGAACAGCGTTAGCCATTAATACGGCCTGAAAATCGGCAACAAAAGTTAAAGAAGGAAGTACAATTTCTGAACCTTCTGAGTCAGGCGGCAAAATACTTTCAATTGCAAGATGAAGGGCAGCAGTACCAGAATTGACACAAACAACTGATTCTCTTTCTATTCCAAGGAAACTCGAAATCTCCTTCTCGAATAAATCTACCTCGGAACCCATTCCCAGGTAGCCATCTTCTAGAATCACTCTTTCAACTGCTGTTGCTTCAATTTTTGAAAGACAGGATTTTGACAGTCTTACAATTTTGTTGTTGTTTATTTGCATTAAATTCTATCCTGATAGTACTTATATAATTAATGACGAGTTTCGATATTAAATGAAAAATAATTTCTCATGAATATCCCCAATTTTTTTAACATCCAGATAAGAATTTTTCCGGGCGGGTAGTAAAATGAATAAAGATGTCTTATTCTCATGTAATTCTTTGCAATTCGGATTGTTTTAAAAAACTGTTTTCGTTTCATGAAGGGAGTTTGAATATAAAAATTGCCAGTATGCAAATTTTCAAAACCCGGTGAACCAACAATATAGTTTTTTTCCTCACAAATCTTTTTCATTTCTGTCCCAGGGTATGGTACAGCATATGAAATATGAGGGAAGTAAACTTTGCATTCAAGGGAAAACTTGAAAGATTTCCAAAGTTCTTCTGGAGTTTCACCAGGGAAACCTGCAACAAGAAAAATTCCTGTATCAAGTCCAATCTTCTTACAGTATTCAAGAGATTGCTTTGCTTTATTTATATCAAGCGGTTTTTTTATCAGGCAATTCAAGACTCTTTTTGAAGCACTTTCAATTGGAAAATTCAATCTGTAGCATCCTGACTCTTTCATTAAATCAATCATTTCATTATCAATAGTCCATATTCCAACACCATTTGGAGTATCCCATGCAAAGTTGAAATTCTCTCTTATCATTGCTCTAAAAAGAGCTTTTGCTCTTTTAGGGTTTGCTGTAAGATTATCATCTTCAAAAAGTATTTCTTCAATGCCAAATTGATCTTTAAGGATGCGCATTTCCTCAATCACATTTTCGACTGAACGAAACCTGTACTTTTTTCCCCAAACTTGATTTGCGGAGCAAAAAGTACATGTAGCAGGGCACCCTCTGGATGTAATTATTGGAGAAAAACTTTGTTTTTTTCTCAAACCATGTGATGAAGAAAGCCCACGATATTTTTTAAGATTCATTGTTTTGAATGATGGAAATGGCAAACAATCCAAGTTTTCAATCCAAAGTTTTTTTTGATTGATTATCACTTTGCCGTCCATTTTCCAGCAGAGTCCGTCAACTTCAGAAAAACTCATCTGACTATTTATGGTTTTGATGAGAGAGATGAGTGATCGGTCAGCCTCAGACCTTAGTATGAAGTCCAAGCCGGAATTCCAGAAAAGTTCTTCTGTGCAGACAGTTGCGTGAGCACCACCAGCTACTAGGATGCAGTCTGGAAAATTTTGTTTGACATAGTTGCTAAAACTCTTGTAGTTGTCATGCTGACATGAGAATTGACAACTTATTCCCACCATATCAGGTTTATAACCATTAATTTTTTTTACAATATCTTCGAATCTTAAACCAATTCTTACTTTTTCAGAAGAAATTATTTCTTTTGCGTAAAACCCTTCAACTAGACAATCAAGAATTCTGACATTGAATCCATGATTTTGTAAGTTTGAAGCCAGATAACCTAACCCCAGTGGTGGAACGGGATTAATGTCATTTCCGTCTGAAAAAGAAATCAGAGGCGGGATAATAAACATTACTTTGTTTATTTTCAATTATTTCCCCTATCAGCGAAACTATTTCATGATATTATTAAGTTTACTGCGAAACAAGTTAATATTTTCGTAAAGCATTGTCAATGAAATAAACCTGTTCTTTGGAAAAGTCAAGAATTGGAAATTTGCAGAATTGCTTTCCCCATATTTCTTTTTGAATGTTCATAAAGGCAATCAAACTGGACAATGGCGCATGTGCACAGACTTGTAGTAATGTACAAGAAGAAAAAATTATTTTTAAATGCTTCTTAACTATAGCAATATCTTTCAAAATCGGCTTTGCCATCGATTTTCGAATCGAGTAATAAAGAGACTCAAATATCAGATAAAGTAAATCCCAGCCATGAGGTAAGGATTTCTCGCAAAAGTGTTCCCAGTCTAGAAAAATAATTTTGTTTTCTAGAAAAACCGTATTTTCCAGGGAAAAGTCTCCATGGAAATATGTGCATCCATTTCTATCTCGTGGCCAGTTTTTAAGATAAAAATCAATTATCTTTTCAATATAGGCTGAATTTTCATTGTAACCACTAGCAAGTTGAGCTACGAAACCTTTGAAGTAATCAATTTCAAGTTTGATAAAATTAGATTTTTTTTGGATTATTTTGCAGATACTATGTTTCCGTTCAGGTAAATTCCAACTCTGAAACCAATCCCAGCCGCGCTTTTCATTTTGCAGATTATTGATGCCCTCAACCGAATCAGAAACCTTAGTAATTATTTTCTTTCCTGAAATACTTTCTTTTATGTAAGTTTGTATTTCACTTTTATGTTCACAATTTCTTAACAAATAAATCATTTCTTATTTATGTGCTATGGCAATGATAGACGGAGATAGAGAAATAAGTCTGAGATTTCTGAATATAAAAGATTTTATCAACCAGCTTAACACTGACATAAGTATAATTCTCCCACTTGAATCTCTAAGTTTGGAAGCAACAGGTATCAGATGTGCGTATTTTTTATTAAAAGGGATTATTTTTTCGGGGAAACGATAGTCTGGAAATGCTGCAAACAACTCTGTTTTACAAAAACCAGTCTCTAAAAGTAGTTTTTTTATTTCAGAAAAAGAGTATATCCAGTTTACGTAGGGTCTTCCAAGCTGCCATTTAGAAATAATATTTGCAAGCGATCTGTGTACAATAGTTGTGTAGGCAATATTTGCATGAGGATCTTTTGCACCAAAAAACATTTTCCAATCATATCTATTTTCAATTGCCAAGTATATTTTTCCACCTGTTTTTAATTGGTTATAGACATATTCAAGAAATGCTTTTTGTTGTAAGCCTGGGTTTTCCGCATAATTCTTCTGTTGAAAATTTCCGTAATATGAACCCAGTTCAATTATTCCTTCTTCTGGAATCCACTCAAGAACTCCGTTAACTAATGCAATGTCAAATTTCAAATTAAAATCAGGAAGTCTTCTCAAATCGGCGCAAATAAGTTCAATATTGTCGAGTTTTTCCTCTATGGACCGACTTTTCAAGAATTCAAGCGATTCCAAGGTTTGATCTACTCCAATGACCGAATTTGTCCTTTTTGCCAACGGAATAGAAAGAGCACCCCACATGCAACCGTAATCAATACAGCTTTCCGACCCTTTTATATCTAGCAATTCTAAGCCAGCAGTCCGTTTCGGTGAATAGATTACTTCCTCAAGATATGGATATAGCTCTCTAATCAAATTCAACGAAGATGATGTTTTTAGCAGGTTGATCAATCTTGTATTCTCAATTTTAGACAAGTTTGACCAATAACCAGCTAGGTGGTCAGTAAGAAAAATTCCTGACGAAGTGGTCTTTTTGAAGTATCTGCGCAATTCAGATGTTATTGTTTCCAATGCAATAATCCAATATTGTCTTTTCGATCTGTATATTTTTTATATGATAGACTCATTATTTTAGGGAAAAACGTTTGTGGCTTTTAATTCACATGCTAATCTTTGCTCGTTTAAAGAATATCTGTAAAAAATATAATAACTTGCAATCAAAATGGAAAGCTGCCTGATTACCATAAGTAAAAAAATATAAGTTGAAAATGAATAACCCCAACTAAGATCAATCAAAATGCAAAGACAAACAAAGTCAACAGATCTTGCACGTTCATCAAGAATAGCGGTTAGGTTTAAATATAGATTTTTCATAGAATAGAATCTCAAACTGTAATTGTCTAATTCATTCTTTTCTTCAAAAAAATAATTTTTGTTAGTTATTGAAGTATCCTGAGTGAACTCACATTTTGTCTTAACAAATAATTCTGCCTGAGAAAAACTTGTTAGGTTAATCGCGAAAAATAAAACTAGTAGTGGCAAGATATAAAGAATATAAATTTCACCTGTTTTATTAAAAACAAAAAAACCCAACCCGATTCTCAGTCCAAGATCATTTAACAAAGCACCATAAGTATCAAGTATGTGGCCGGTTGTTGAGGTTTGCTTTGTAAGTCTTGCATAATGCCCATCAGTCCAATCTAAAATTCCCTTGGAAAAAAATATGGCTGTCGCAAAAATATTTGCGGTACAATTAGGTAAAGAAAGCAACAAACCACCAATAACACCGCAGGCACAATACAAAAAAGTGATGAAATTCGGGTGAATTTTCGTTTCCTGAAGGAAATAAACTAAAACGGCACTTGACTCCATATAGAAAATAGACTTCAGAAAAGTGTATGGATTGCACTTCCAATCAAGAATATACGGAAAATAATTAGAGTGATGGGTATATTGCTGACTTCTAATAATACTATAAGTTTCCATTCAACTTGCTTCTTATTGTTATTTTGAAACCAACCGGTTTACGTTTTGTTATGTATTTTACTCGAGCTATGAGAAGAGGTAAAATTCCTTGAAGGATGGTGAATTGGCTGACCAATAAATATCATGGAGAACAGTTCACCAATGTTATTAATTTCTCTTCGAAGAATGGGGCTGTGAATTAAGGTGTATATTTTTGCTTCATACTTGTTCCTATCCTGGAATCATTTCTGTATATTCCGTCGATTCTTTGGAAGCCAAAAAATATGACACTTGTATTCCCACGTCGTACGAAAATAAAGTGGTAAAATGGTTAATTTTTTGAATAAACAAAAGAAATGTACCCTCTCCAATAATTAAGCAATTTGCTTGAGGATTGTTATACCCCTAAAAATACCATGTTATTATTTTACGACGCCTAAGAGAATCTTTCTTCAAATACTACAGTAGCTTTTCTATTTCACTCGGCATAGCCGGAGGTTAGCCGGAGGTTAGCTATGGAATTATTATTCACCGACAATAAAATATGAGGGCCAAGGATCAAAATAGAACTTTTGTAATTTGATGGAAGACAAACTTAACATTTCTTTTAAAGCTTCCGTTTCTCCAGACCATTTTTTTGAATTTAACTCATCAAAAGCAACAACACCACCTTTAGGTACCAATGGCAACAATTCTTTAATGGCAACCTTTGTAGGTTCATATAAATCAAAATCGATATATAGTAAAGCGATTACTAAGTGTGGGTTGTTTTTCCTATAATCTGGGATTGAATATACTGCATCTCCTTTGACTATTTCGCATTTTGGAATATGTGACAAGGTTCTGTTTTTGTCATTCAATTCTATTGCTTGTTTTAACAATTCATAACTTGTGTCTGAAAAAATGGACTCTTCAGCAAGTTTGCAATCCCTTTCTGAAATTGATCTGAAGCCCTCAAATGTATCGAAACCAATAATTTTTCTATTATGCCCATAAGGTTCAAAAATAGACGAAAGATGATAGTATAACATTAAGCTACCACCCTTATATACACCACATTCTACGATAGAACCTTGGATATTGATTATTTTTTTAAATAATTCTATTCGGCTAATATAGTCAGTTACTCTCTGTCTTTTCATAAAAAGAAAAGGATTGTCAATATATGCCTTCAAATTGACTTTATCTAAAAGTTGATCTCTCAATTTATCATAGTGATTTTCATCCTGACTCCAATTACTCATTTGATTTTTTTCTGAACTTTTGCTGTTTTCAAGAAAAACATTTTTGTATTGTAAAAGCTCTCTGTCATGATCCATTTTTTTTCCTTTACACTGCTAAATTCCTATCCAAATTTTTACTCGAAAATGAAATGAAAAAATGTTCTGCACTAATCAATAAAAGATTTCTTACTGATACTAATAGCGGGTAAAGATTCTCCATATAACACTACAATGTTGTGCATATGTTTACCCTATTTAGCAAACAAAACCGCGGGCACCATTATTGCAAAGCATAGTTGACGAAACCAATATATCAACATAGATATATATTACGAGTTTATAATCCTTTAGATGTCCAACCACCATCCACATATATGTCAGAAGCGGTTATATAAGCTGAGGCATTAGATGCTAAAAAGATGCATGGCCCAATCAAGTCATCGGGCGTACCCCACCTTCCCAAAATCATTCTCTGAGACCTTTCCTCACGAAGACTATCATTCATATAACTGTTTTTTGTCATTGAAGTTATAATATAACCTGGGCATAGATTATTGACTCTAATGCCATGTCTTCCCCAATCCCTTGCTAGTGCTTTTGTAAGTTGTTTAAGAGCCGCTTTTGAAGTTTGATATGCAGGATTACCTGGAAAACCAAGTTCTGCGCCTAAGCTTGTAACATTAATTATGGCTCCACCCCCATTTTTTGCCATACTTAAACACGTTATATGGCAAAGCTTATAGGCTGCCTTAAAGTTTACAGATAATGTTTTATCTAATATTTCTTCATCATATGGTGTTTGACTACACAAAGACACTCCTGCATTGTTAACCAATACATCAACTCTATCAAATTTTGAAAGTATTTCATTTATCAGATCAGGAATTTTATCTGTGTTTTGCAAGTCAAACTTGATCACAAGATGGTTTTTCTTTTTTTTAGGGATTATATCAAATTCCTTGTCAATAAAACAAACATAAGAACCCCTTTCTGAAAAAGCATCTGCTATAGCTTTCCCATTTCCCCTTCCGCTACCAGAAACAACAACAACTTTTTTCTTAACATCAAAAATGTTATTAATCTTGCTCATCTAACTATTATTACAATATCTGTTCATTCATTATTTCCTTTTGTCCTTGCCATGTCTTAATTTCGGAATTTTGGCTCTGACTTCTCCGAACTTGTGCTACAGCTCTCCAAAAATCATAGGTTATTTCATTAATCACATGGCATTCGCAAAGTTGATGATTTATATATGATTCCGAAAGAATCTGAATCAAAAATTGAAGAGATATTAATTTATTTCTTCCACCAATTCAATTGGATTTCCATCTGGATCAAGGCAAAACGCAACCTTGGCTTTTCCATCAGGCGATTTTTTTGGAGAGCTTATAAAATGTACTTTTTTGGTTAGTAGTTGGTTATAAAATTGATCAACATCACATACTGTCAGCGCAAAATGTGATATTCCCCTTGTTGAAACTTTTCCGCCTAAATATTTATCATTGGAAACTGGTATGAACTCAAGGAGTTCGAGTAAACCATCTCCAACCGGAAAAGAAAGCTTAACCGTGTGAAGTGACTGAAAATGTTTTCCAAGAATTTTTTCAATAAAACAGGTATCCTCATTTGTATCTTTTTTTATAGTGAACCCTAAAAGATTCTGATAAAATTCCAAAGATTTTTTCATGTTTTCAACAACAATTCCAACGTGTCTAAAAGAGATCATTTTTTTGCCTTTGTCCATGCTGACCTTTCATTTTTTGGAGGACTTTGCCTATGACACAAATCGCTTCTTCAAGTGCATCAATAGAAATGGTAAGGGGAGGAGCGAGCTTAATAGAATTTCGATTTGTACAAACAGGAAGAACACCTTGAGAGATCAATTCAATCACTATCTTTGTTGCAATTTCAGCCGTATCAAAGATTAAGCCCGCGATCATACCTCGAACATTAACCTTTTTCAATATCGGCATCTTAGATAATGCGGTCACTCCTTTTTCGAAAGTTCTTAATCTAAGTTTGAATTCATCAGTATTGGCAAGCTCAGTTAAAAATTCAAGATTTGCAAGTGCTGCGGCACAGCAAAGTGGGTTCCCCGAATGAGTGCCATGCAAATCTGCGTTTGTGGAAATATCAATAACTTCTTTTCTTGAAAGAACTGCGGCTATTGGTAAAGAACCAGATATTGCTTTTCCAATACAAATGATATCTGGTTGGATATGTTTGCCATAAGTCATATAGCCATAAACAGGCCCCAGGCGGTAAAACCCAGCTTGCATTTCATCAAAGCAAACCAAAATATTTGAACTTTTCGCATAACTATAAAGATCACTAATGAATTTTGATGGGTAAAACCAAGCACCCCAGCCTTGGAAGGTTTCTAAAAAAAATGCTGATATTTCTGAGCTTGAGGGGAGCGCTTCCGGACTAAAACTATCATCCTCATTGTACGGAAAATCTAAAAAAACAACATCGTCATCTTTCACATTTGCCCAACCAGATTTTTCTTTTCCACCTGAAATTAGATCATTGCTCAAACCTCTGCCATGGTAACTTCCCTTGAACGAAATGATATAACGCCTTTTTTCTTTTTTTCCATGCATTTTTATTAATTTATAAGCTGCATCAACTGCTTCAGAACCAGTCATAAGTAAAATGGCTTTATTAAAATATTTGGGAGAAATATCAAAAAGTTTTTTAAGGAATTCTTTCTTAATATTTGTTGGGTAATTGTATGAAAAAACAAGGTTTGAATCTAACTGTTTTTTTATCATTTCGTTGATTTTTGAATTTGAATGCCCCGAGTTTGTAACAAAAATTCCTGAAGTCAAATCAATCCATTTGTTTTTTTTATCATCAAAAACAGAAAAATCCAAGGCCTTTTCCCATGTAATTGGTAATTGACGAATTGCGGCACTAGCTTCATAGTTTGAAATTTCATCAAACAAAATGTTTTTTTGCAGCATTTCCAAGTTTTCAATTTGTCTATTTTTTGTTTTTATTTTCATTAGCTATTTCCAATTCAAAGTAAATTAACATTACTCATAAAGTCCTGTGATAAATAACTTAGCAAAATAGATCCTTTTTTGGAAATCTCAAATTCTAGGTACTCAAGATTTTCTGGAGAATCAACTTCGCAACAAAAAGGTGAAATAAAAGCCAGCATTTTTTCACCATACAAAACTTTTCGTTTTTTTACAACTGAAGTTTTTAATATGTCAATGTAACCATTTGGAACGTAAACAATAGGAAATTCTTGCCGAGGCGAATTAATAAAATCATTCGAGTCGTTTTCACGAATAGCTTTGAACCATATTTTTTGAGAAAGGAGAAACCATTTATAGGGCGACTCGGGTGCGGGGTGAGCTGAACGTAAAGATTCTGCGTCAGAACTTTCCATGAAATTCTTTATTGCTGTGTTCATTATTTCAGGTAATCTGAGTGGTGTGGTTGGTCTAAGGTGAACAAAACAGTCTGGAAGGATTCTTTCATTTTTTTCGAACCAATCGATAGCATGAAGAACAAAGTCAATGTCCTTCGAATCGTCATTCGATATTTCTACCGGACGCAGAAAAGGAACCTCTGCGCCGAATTGACGTGCAACTTGGGCAATTTTTTCAGAATCAGTTGAAACGATTATTCTTTTTATGTATTTGCACTTTTTTGCAGCAAGAATAGAATATGCGATCAATGGATAACCGCTAAGAAGAACTAAATTTTTATTAGGAACAGATTTCGAACCAGCTCTAGCTGGAATCAACGCAAAAATTTCCATGTTTTACTTTTCTACGCAAGCTAAAAGCATGACTTCTTTTGAAAAACGTATAACTTTATTAAACTTCTCAGACCAAGCAATTTTTCTTAGTGGTCTGTATGGAAGAGGAAGATATGAAAATAAGTAGAAAAAATAATATAAGAAAGGGTAACTCCATAGGATTGGAATTTGGTAAAATTCTTCAACGCAAATTTTTTTGAATCCCACAATGCTAAGGATATTTTCTAATGATACCTGGGTAAAAGGGGTTATATGAGTGTGGTCTAAGTAAAACGGACCCCAATAAGTATGCATCCAACTAGGAGTCATAATAATTGCTTTTCCATTGGCCTTCAAAATTCGTTTTATTTCAAAAAGCATGTTTTCTACATTATTAAGATGTTCGATAACAGATTTACAAAAAATAAAATCAAAACTCTCATTGGAAAAAGGTAGAAAATGATCTTCCAAATTGCAGAGAATGTAATTCTCGCGATATTGATTTTTCGAAGGGACTGGAGAAATGTCTATGCCAAAAGAATCAAAGCCTAGCTTCAGAAATTCTCCTAGATGATCTCCTCTTCCCATTCCTATGTCTAATAGTTTCCCTGGTTTTTTGATATATTTTGCTACTAAGTAACTTACCAATTTTTTTGGATAAGAATTTGCTTTGGAATTAAGGGGATAAGTAACATTCAAATATTCTTTTTTAACAAAAATTCTGCTTATTTTCTTATTCAACAAATACTTCCTCAATCCTACAAACTACAAGTGCATTGACGTGCAATTGATTTCCAATAAAAACAAGACATTTTTTCCAAAAAGAAACGCAAGATTGCTCGTCTATGGAGTGAAAATAGAAAAATTTTAATGTGCTTTAATATTAAGTATTGTTTTCATTTGTGGTTATGCTTCACATATTGAAATAAAAATCATTAAGACTTTCACAAAAATATTTTTTCAAAGAGACAACCAATAGCGCAATTTTTTGGCATTTTTTGATTCTTCGACAGAAATACATTTTTTGGCTGTCTTTAATATTAACGGGATCTTTCTTATTTGTCCAACCATCAGTTCTAAACCACTTTTTTCTAATGATGCGGATTGGTCGCTTCCGTACATTGCTCTGTTAAGAGTAATATGTCGTTCAATTGCTACTGCGCCCCAAGCTGCAGCGAAAACAGAAGGTGAAACGGATACTTCATGACCACTGTACCCAACTGGGCAATTGAATTTTTTTCTTAGTTCCTCAATTACTTGAAGGTTTAAGGAATCGTCTTTGCAGGGGTATTCTGAGACAGAATGCATTAAAATGTACGGGCAATTATTGTCATTAAATAAATTTACCGCAAATCTGATATCGCTTAATGTACTCATGCCAGTTGAAATGAAAGTGACTTTTTTTTGCTTTGAAACAGCTTCAAGTAATTTTCTGTTAGTCAAGAGGGCAGAAGCAATTTTATTATATTTCAGATTGTATTTTGAGAGAAACATTTGGCTTGGGATATCCCAAGCAGAGGCAAACCAATCAATGCCCTGTTCCCTACAGTAAGCGTCGATAACGTCATATTCACTTTCTTCAAATTCTAAAGCCACTTTTTGATCTCTCTGGGTATTACCCCATGGGCTTTCTCGAGGGGAATCCAAAAAATCTTTTGAGTAAACAATATCTATGGTCCGTTTTTGAAACTTAACAGCATCACAACCTGCGTTTTTAGCCAAGTCAATAAGTTCTTTAGCTATTTTTAAGTCTCCATTGTGATTGATTCCAATCTCAGCTATAATAAAAACATGCTTTACTATTGGGATAGGCTCTGTTTGGATATATTCAAACACCACTCTTTTCTCACTTTTTTGAAATATATTTTCATACGTCTTTTATCGGGTAACAACTTCGGCAAAGAATCCATTGTAAAACATCAACACTATATTGTAAAGTTTTTTTTCAGAGATTTTGAATTGATTTTATACTTTCCTATGAAATCGATCTTTCTCTGTTGAAAGAAGAATATTTTTTAATGTATTAATGGGGTTACGTAAAACACGGGAGAATTGATGACAAAAATATTGTCTTACATCTTGAATTTTTTTTTGAAACCACCAATTATCAACATTATTCCATATTTCGGAAAGTTTCGCTGCTGCAGACTGAGGGGTTTCGTGAAAAATTCCTACCTCTTTCAGGTGGTTAAAGAATGGAATTGCATTATCACTGAGTTCCCAGTGGGAAGGATTCCAGAATATTATGGTCGGAATATTCATTCCCAAAGACTCAAGGAATGTGGAAGAGTTATAAGTTGAGATATAAATACGTGATTTTTTTATCAGATAATTTATGGGAATAATTCCATCATCAATTTGAATATCTGGAAAGCGCTCAAGCCAAAGTTGTTTCTGACATCGACCATAATCCTGTGAATAAGTACGGACTACTAATTGCTTTCGTATTTCCTCAGGAAGCTCAGTAATAAATTTATATTGGTCTTCGAAGTAAGCTAGCCATTGTGATGAAGTGGGAATACTATACATGTGATAGCTATATCGAGGCAAGCTCATTTGTATTAATAATGCTTTTCCTTTTGAATCGTATTCCTGAAAATGATTAACTATCTTAACATTTCCAAATGGTATGATTTTTGAATTGTTAGGACTATCCCATCCCCAAGATAGCCATGAGTCGCTAATTGCCATCTGATGGTCTTCAAGAAATCCCCATTTATGAATCCCGTGTCCGCCTCCGTGTTGTCCAATAACAAAAGTAGAGCCCTTTTCGACTTTTGATGCAGACCAAGCTTTAAAAACATCGTCAGAGCAATATAAATTGCTTGTGAATATTAATTTAGGTTTTTTTGGCCATGGTAATTCGGCAACTTGTTTTTGAAGATTGGAATAACCTTCCAAATATAATATTGGAATATGTTTTGGAATCATTTTATAAAGAATTGTCTCGAAGGAGTTTTTTGGCAAAACTTTGAAAGACCAGTTGCGCGTTGATTCATCGAGGGATGTTCTAGAAGAAGGGAATGTATGCCATATTTTGGGTATTTGACCGAACTTCCATTGCAACATTAAACTTGATTTAAGTGGTAAGTAGGTTGTAATAAAAAAAGCTTCATTATCAAAATATAACTTTTGTAGAAAAAGGTTCAAAGTTCTCATAAAAATTCGTTTCCAAGATTGTGGTTCTGAAGCTGGGATAAAAGAATGTTTTTTCGTCAGATTTTCAGATATGTGAACTCTTACGATATCAATATGAATATTAGGATATGCTCTCAATATTTGTGCAAAGATTGCCTCGTTCCAAAAGTCGTCAAGATACAGTTTATTAAAATCAGTCATATCTAATGGAACTGTTTGATTGAGTGGGGTATCCAAGATGCGAACTCCTAAAATATCGACCTTTGTTTGAGCAGAGTTTATCATTTCCCACCGGTCAAACAGCATTTGAGTAAAGAAACCAAGCCAAGGACCAATCAGAATCCTCCAATAACGAGATGAGTTATCAACTCCGTGGAGCTCATTAAGTATTATTGATAATTCAGCTAAAAGTTTCTCGTAAAGGACTCTTAAATATTGATAATCGCGATATAATTTCGAGCGATCGTCCCAATGATAAGGTAGTATCTTAGCGTCTAATTTTTCCCATGCAATTTTTCGGTTATAGAGGCGGCACCATTCGCCGAGGAAGAGAATCGGTTTTCCTGTTGGCCATGTTCTTTCATCTGCGGTAGTGACAAGATAGCGTGATTTCACAATACTAGGCTAGCAATCAAAGTGTCCGTTTTTCCAAGGGCACTTAGACGTTCTTCATATGCCTTGGAAAGGCTATCGCTGTCTAGAAAGCTCCATTGCTTATGTCCACCAGGTTGACCTTTTGCAAGCCAATAAAGATGGTTCGATAGCGGATAACGCTGGATATGATTGCAATATCTAATTTTTAGGCCAGCTTTTTTTGCAAGAAGTGGCAAATTTGAGGAATTGAATAGGTAGGGGTGGCAACTCCAATAAGTAAATTCGGAAAAAGGTGGGTTTTCGTAAATTCTTAACAAAGCATCAGAAGAAGATGGTACCTCGATAATAATCTCTCCAAGAGATTCTTTTCGTAATTTGGTTGACAGATGGTTTAGAACACCTGAAGGGTCTTCAAGATGTTCTATTACATGAAATGCTGTAATAATATCAAACTTTTGAGTAATTGGTATATCTTCAATATTTTGAAAAACCTCAAGATTATTGTCATTAAAGTGATTTTTTAATCGCATTTCTATTTCTATACCCATAATTTTATGCGTTATTTGTTTGGCTTTAAGCATGAAACCACCGGCACCACATCCAAAATCAAGCACATCTCGGTTTGTTATTAATTCCTTTAGATAACGAAAACGGCGATCGTCGTCTCTATCTGAAAGGCGCAACCAATCTGGCAAAGATTGGGGGGCATTGCCGTGCATGCCAGATTGTTCATAAAAACCAGCTGGCAAATTAATATTAGACAGATAGACCAAACCACACTGCTCGCATTCAAGAATTTGAATTTGATCATTATCACGAACTTTGCCAGCAAGATTGTGACATTCTTTTGAACCACAAAGATAGCAACTTTTCATAATTAATTTCCAAATTGTTAATATTTCAACTTTTTAGGTAATAGAATTCTTAACAATTCTCTGATGACGCCTTCTCCCCCCTTTTTGTTTAAAACAATAAGGGATATTTCTTTTATCTCTTGTTCTGCGTCAATTGGACACATCGGAAATCCAGCTGACAGCATTGCCTCAAGATCATTCAGATCATTTCCGATATATAAAACATTTTGCAATTTAATGTTGTTGTTTTGGCAATAATCAAGAAGGGTGGATTTCTTGTTCCTTAATCCATGAAATGAAGGAATGCCAAGCTTCTTAGCACGCAGGGTAGCAATTTGAACCATTTCAGTTGTAAGAATTATTTGTTTTTTTCCAAGTTTTTTTAATTCCGAAATTGCATAACCATCAGATCTATTTAATTCTACCGATTCGACTTCTTTTTCATCAAGTTGAAGCCGATTATTTGTCATTACTCCATCGAAATCATATACGATTAGTTCTATTTGTTCAATGGAAGGAAATTCCTTATTACTGTGTCTTTCATGAGATATTTCAGAGTTTTGTTTTGTCAAAGTATTCATCATTTCAATGCCACTATCTGATGACAATGTACCATTTTCAAGTCTGACTATTCTTGAGCAGGTTCTCTTGATTTGCTCCAAATCGTGACTTACAACAAGAAAAGTTTTTCCTGAATGAACAAACTGATCTATTTTATCGACAACTTTTTTTTTGAAGTCAAGGTCGCCAACAGCAAAAGTTTCATCCATAATAATGATGTCTGGTTCGACAAGATTAACAGCAATAGAAAATCCGAGACGCAGAAACATTCCACTGGAATAGTATTTAACTGGGGTGTCAATAAAGTTTTCGACTCCAGAATAGGCAACGATTTCGTCGAAATGTTTCCGAATACGATTTATTGGTTGTCCAAGAATTACACCATTCAAAAAAATGTTTTCTCTGCCGGTAAGTTCATGGTGAAATCCTGCACCTAGTTCAAGGAAAGAACATATATTGCCGTAAATAGTTATTTTTCCATCCGTTGGGGAATATATTTTGGAAATGACCTTTAACAAAGTTGATTTCCCGGCGCCGTTAGGACCTATTATTCCAATTCTTTCACCTTTATTGATTTCAAAGGAGACATTTTTTAGTGCCCAGAAATCTTCATGGCGGGAGCGCGAAAATATATCTTTAGCTCTTTGAAAAAAACTTTTAATGATTGATTCTCGGTTTTCTGTTTTGTGGAAAATCCGAAATTTTTTGCTTACTCCTTCAACTTTTATTGCGATGTCACTCATAGCTTTTCTGCAAAATGTCTTTCGTAATAGTTAAATATCAGAAGAGAAGAGAAAAACATTATTCCTGAAAAAAATAAGGAAACAATGAAAATACGCTTAGAAAAAAAACTATTTAGAGAGAGCGACCATCGAAAACCCTCAATGAAAGAACAAACTGGGTTACAGTATAAAAGAAAGTGCCACTTTTTTGATATCATTGAGAAGTCATAGATTACTGGAGAGGCATACATCCAGAGTTGAATTATGAATGAAATAGCATTCTGAAAATCTCTGAAAAAAGAATTGAGTGTCGCAAAAAGCAGGCCGAAGGCAAGTGCCATGAAAATAGCTTCCAAAATAAACAGAGGAAGAGCAACCAATTTGATTGAAATACCAATCTTAAAAAAAAATACAAGAAAAATCGTTAGCAATAAAGAGACAAGAAAGTCAAATAATGCTGGGAAAACATTCGAAAAGGGAATCGTCAGTTTTGGAAAATAGATCTTGGTTATTAAAGTTGAATTCCCCGTCAAGCATCCCGTATTTCTTATTACGATATTTGAAAACAAGCCCCAGATTGCCATTCCACTGAACAATTTCAGGAAATATTCCTGATTGGCTTTCTGGATATTGGCGAATACTCCGAAAATAAAGAAAAAAATCAGTGCAGGAAGCAACGGCTGGAGAATAATCCAGAGAAAGCCGACCACCGTTTGCTTTATTCTTAGTTGTGTGTCTCGCCAGCCCATGAGCCAGATCAGCTCACGATATTTCCAGAAGTCTGAAAAATCAAAATGAAAAAACGGTCTTTCAGGTTCAATAATAGTTACTTTTTCACTCATCAAATTACGATCACTTTTCAAATATAATGAATGATACATCATTGTGAAGCTATTTTCAAGATGTTGTTTCCCGAAAACTTTGTTTGTAGTAAATATCTAAAGAGTCTGAAATGACGGTGCAAAGAGGGAGATTTGGGTTTGCGTTTTTAAGGGAATTGAAGTATATTATTAGGATGAGAGAGCAGAATAACCCACATGATGCTTTTATTAAGTGGTATTTTGAACACCCTGAAGCGAGAATTGATTTTGTCAGCGGGTATTTTGCCTGCTGAAATTTTGGAACTTACATAATCTGGAAATTTTCAAAAAGTTAGAAAATAGAGGAAATAATTCTAATGAAAAAGCTTCCGATAGGAATTCAGAATTTTTCTGAAATTCGAAAAGATAATTTCTATTATGTGGACAAAACAAACTTTGTGAAGAGGCTTTTTGATAATGGAAAGTATTATTTCCTTTCACGGCCGCGTCGTTTCGGAAAAAGTCTTTTTGTTGACACTCTGAAGGAAGCTTTTTCGGGTAACAGAGAGCTTTTTCGCGGGTTATATCTTGAAAACAACTGGGACTGGGCAAAAAAGTATCCGGTAATTAATCTCAGCTTTGGCGGCGGAACACTCGAAAGTAAGGCTGATTTAAACAAAATCATTTCATCCCGTTTGAATTATCAAATTGCTCAGGAAGGGCTTCAAGTATCAGAAGAACTCGTTTCAGAGTTGTTTCGAAATCTCATTATAGGACTATTTAGAAAATATTCTCTTCCAGTCGTTATTCTTGTTGATGAATACGACAAACCAATTCTTGATAATATATCCAATCCTGAAATTGCAAAAGAAATGCGTGATGGGCTGAGAAATCTGTACAGCGTCATTAAAGATTGCGATGCATATATCCGCTTTGCCTTTCTGACCGGCATCAGTAAATTCAGCAAAGTCAGCATATTCAGTGGACTGAACAATATTGTTGATATTTCTGTTGATTCGGAAGGCGCGGAAATATGCGGTTACACTTATGATGAGCTTTTAAGCGTTTTCGGCAGGGATTTATCTGAAGAACGCATTGAAAATATTAAAACCTGGTATAATGGTTATAATTTTCTTGGAAAAACAGTTTTTAACCCGTTCAGTGTCTTGTTGCATCTTAAAACTAACACCTTTAAGCCATTCTGGTTTGAAACTGCTAATCCGAGATTTTTGATTGACGTTCTGAAGAGTCGAAATTTCTTTTTTCCGCAGGCAGATGGAATTGTTGTTTCAGAGCTGTTTTTATCTCAGTTCGATGTTGATTTTATCGATATTGAAACACTTCTTTTCCAAACTGGATATTTAACAATCGACCGAATTGAAAGTGAAACCCTTGGAAGAACTTTTCGTCTGAAATTTCCCAATCTGGAAGTAAGATTAGCACTGAATGAGTTTCTTCTGCGCTATATGAGCGGAGTATCAACTAACCAGGAACTTATCAAGAGCCGTTTATCTCAAGCTTTCATGACTGCCAATGCAGAAGTGCTTGAAACTGCCCTGAAATCGCTTTTTGCTGCAATTCCACACGATTGGTTCAGAAAAAACAACATCGCCGAGTATGAAGGTTTTTATGCATCCACTGTGTACTCCTGCCTTATGGCGTGTGGTTTTACAATAGTTTGCGAAGACGCGACAAACCTTGGACAGATAGATATGACTCTCAAATTTGCAGATAAAATTTTCATTACCGAATTCAAAACAACTTCGTCTGCATCGAAATCTTCCAGAGTTTCCAACCCCTTGAAACAAATCCGCAGCAAAGGATATTATGAAAAATATCTCAACGAAGGCAAACAAATTTATTTTCTCGGAATGACTTTTTCAAAGCGACTCCGTAATCTTCAAAAACTTTCGTTAGAAGCATACCCCTAAACCTGAATTTCAGGATTTCAGAAAAACCGACCAAAAAAACTGCTGTTTGCATCTATTAGCTGTGACTTTTTTGTGCTTTTGTGTCATTGTAAACTTGTTTGCTGAATGCAATAATGGAAAATTATTTGAAATAATGCAAAAAAAAACTGATCTCAGAATGTCTTATTTGTGCTTGCAGGCGACTCGTGAAGGGCAGGCTTCGTTTTCGCATGTTCATGAAATTATTTCGGGGCTATCTAAAAGAGGCTGGGTAGTTCGTTTGTTTCAGCCGGATTATTTTGAGAAACCTTTATATTCCAGATTTATCGTGCGGTTGTTTCTTTTTATTCTTGTACAGGTAAGGGCTTTTTTTGCAAAAAAGGCTAACGTATACTATTTTCGCTGGCATTTTGCGCTGTTTCCGTTGGCGTTGCTGTTTAGAATATTTAAAATTCCAGTCGTTCAGGAAATAAATGGAACATTGCTTGATTTGTATGTTTCATATCCGTGGACAAAAAAGTTTGAAAGATTTTTCAGATATCTTGCACTGAAACAGCTTTTCTGGGCAGACAGAATTATTGCTGTTACTCCAGAGTTATGCAGGTGGGCTGATAGAATAACTCGCTCGAAAAAGAGTTTTCATGTAACTAATGGAGCAAATGTGGAAATATTCAGACCGGATGCACAGAGTGTTCTTTTTAAGCCCGAACTTTGTCCATATATTATTTTTTTTGGTTCGTTGTCTGAATGGCAGGGAATAGATATAATTCTTCAGGCTACTTTACATGAAGAATGGCCTGAGGATGTTAAACTGCTTGTAATTGGCGGTGGTCGATTGGAAGAAATGGCAATCAAATTCTCTTCAGAACATAAAAATGTGTACTTCTGGAAAAGCATTCCTCAAAAGCATCTTGCTGGTTTGATTTCGAAATCTCTTGCAGGAATAAGCATAGGCTGCGTAAGCCCTTTAAATTATGGTCAGAAAAATAGTGAGAAAGAAAAAGATATTAAATGTGTAATATCAGAAAATGAAGTTTCTAAAATATATTCAAAATCTTCAAATAAAGAGTGCAAGGTTTCTCCGGTGAAATCTTTTGAAATAATGGCTTGCCAGGTACCTGTTATTGTTTCAGAACAGTATTCAAACATCAAACAGCTTGTTGGAGAAGGAGCAGGAATTGCCATAAAAAGAACACCTGAAGTGCTTGCCAGGACCGTTAAATTCTTACACTCAAATCCGGAAATCAGGGATGCAATGGGAAAAAAAGGCAGAGAAATGGTTTTAAAAAACTTTACCTGGGATATTGCTGCAGAAAAAACTCATAACGTATTATTAGAACTCTCTTCAAGAGAGGGAATCAAATAGGTGAGTTGGCAGAGCCTATTTAACTTTGTTTTTTTCCCACGATAACAGTAAATCTATTATAGCAATTCCAGCTTTTCCGTTTACAAATAAATTTGGTTGCTGAATTGCTGCGTAATCATGGGTCAGTGATTTTTCAATGCATTTATTAATCACTTCCCTTTCGAAGCCTGTAAGGAAATTCCACCCACATCTATAAGTTCAACCCATTCTGTTTCTGTTCGAAGGGTAATGCAGGGTTTTCTGTGAAAAAACGCTTCCTTTTGAACTCCTCCGGAATCTGTCATGATTAACTTGCATTTTTTCTCTGCGGCAATCATTTCAAGGAAGCTAAATGGTTCTGTGAAAATGAGAAAATCATTGCCTCTTTTGGAGAAACGGTTGCAAAGATTAATATTATTTCTTATTATATTGAAAGTTCTTGGGTGAAGAGGTAACACAACAGGAAAATGTTTTTTTCCTGTTTCTTCTAAAATATTTAGAACCTCTGACAATATTGCCGGAGCTTCAACAAGTTCTTTTTTCCAGCGACATATAAGGCTATTAATACCCAGATTTTTTGCAATTTCGGCCAGATTATGCCCTTTCTCTGTGGCCATTCTGACAGCTTACTGCTTAAATTCCTTGGAATATTATCTTCTATTCGGACTTTCGTTTTGGTTATTCATTTTGAATACCTCACTTTTAATTTCAACATATGTTTTAACTCGGTGTCCACAATTACTATACCACATCTTAACAGGATGGTTGAACTATTATGCCATTGCAGACATGAAGTCACTAATGACGAACATCACGGAATGGATAAGACGCAAGATTCGGATTTGTATCTGGAAACATTGGAAACAAACGAAATGCTGCTTTGAAAACCTTCAACATCTTGGAGTCTCTCCATCAAAAGCATAGGAGTGGGCTAATACAAGAAAAGGTTAGTGGTGGGTAGCGTTAAGCTGGATTTTATCAACAACATTGATCAATCAATATTTGAGAAAATGGGTTACGATGATATTTTGAGCCGATCTAACGTGCTACACTCAAGCTACTGAACCGTCGAATGTCGAACGGCATGTACGGTGGGGTTAGCTGGTTACTGGCATAGCACAGTCACAGATTTGTTTTCGAATGTTCTGGTTTCCCATTTCAGGCGTTCTTCCCAGGGACTGGCAACAGTTTCACGGCGGCGATCAAAGACAAGCAGAAAAGCTTCTGCGTTTTCATCAATCGTGTCACGGTAAGACGAAATTTGTTCAAGTCCTTCGCTGATGGTTGTTTCAAGCCCATCTGCCGGATGCACAAGTTTTACTTCGATGATCGACCATTTTCCGCCGTATTCAATGGCAATATCCATGCGGCCTCTGCCAGCTGCGTATTCTCTTTCGACCCTGCCGCCGCCATTGATTATGCGCTGCATGAAAGCCAGAACCAGAAGATGCGGAAACGCTTCGGTATAATCTGATTTTTGCTCCCAGGTGTCGGCGTGGCGACGCCAGAACGCCTGAAAGTTTTTCAACATTTCAGGCATATTCAGTGTGCCGTCATCACGAAGCCATTTGAAATGAGGCTTCGGAACAGCGTATTGCATTCCCTGGTTCAGAACTCTCGGAATAACTTCTCTGTAGATCGGATTGGAAATCTGAGGAGTTCCGTCTTCCACGCTGACGATTCCAAGATCAATACACAAGCGGAAGTCATCTCCCTCAGCCAAACTCGGATCAATGTCTCCAGTAATAATCGCCTGAATGACGCGCTTAACTCTTGGCTCCTTAAGGCGTTCTGCGAGACTGTCGAGATGAACTGCACGTTCCTGAATAAGCATTTCCTTTGCCTGAAGAATGTGCTCTGCTTTTACCGGCTTTTTTTCTTCCTCAGGCACTATTTTCCAGACACATTTTTGTGCAATCGCATTTACAAGCCAGGGCTGACCACGTGTGAAATCATATATCATTTCAACAGCATCAGGTTCAAAATTTTGCCCCTTTTCTTCTTCGTGCTGTGCAATAAGTTTTTGTATGTCAGGTAATGAAAAATTTCCAAGCGTAACAGAATCCTGTTTAATATTAAAAGGGCTGCCCGGATTCAATGGCACTCCATCTTTCGATTGAACCAGGTAATCACGCAAATCACGCATGCCGACGAGAGCAGTCGACACTGGGAACTTGCCGATACCTCTTGTGGCAAAGCCTGAGCGTAGTTGCCGCAGAAAGCTTATCATCGTATCGTCTTTAAGAATATCAACTTCATCGAAGAGAACGACCAGGGGTTTTGGTGCAACTTTTGATGCCCAATCAATAAGCGTCAGGCTCAAAAGACTTCCCGGGCTTCCGCTAACCTCAGATGGAATAAATGCCTTTTCAAGAGATGAGTTGGCTGACTCTCTTATAGCCGAGCACAGATCTGGCATAGATTGCCTTATGTCAGACATTCCCTGGCAGCGTTCAACACTTACATAGCAGGCAACAGCTTTGCCTTTGTTGTTTATCTCAGATGCCCATGATTGAAGAAAGGTTGTTTTTCCAGTCTGTCTCGGAGCATGCAGAACCCAGTAGAGCTTTTTCTCAACATAAAGACTTAGGTTTGCATTGATAAGCCTTTCGGCAGGATCAAGCATATAGTGCTCTGCTGGGTTGCACGGACCAGTTGTATTGAAGAATCTTGACATTAACAGCGCCCTCTTTCAATTGTCATTTATTCATTGTGAACAACGAGCTTGAAGTTGCAGGTTCTCATCAACTTGCCAACTAATTTCAGACTTCCTGAGCAGATTCTTTTATCGAAACGATAATATTTTTACCAGCGTATTATAGCGATAAGAGCTTGTTTGGGGTTGATGTAAGTTTTATGTTTGATTTTTCTTGTACAATGTAGACATCTTCAATTCTTACGCCGCCCCAGCCGGGAATGTATATTCCGGGCTCTACTGTAACAACATTTCCTGCTGAAATTGTTTCGGGACATTTGAAAGAGAGTGCCGGAAGTTCGTGGACATCAAGCCCGAGTGCGTGACCGAGACCGTGTCCGAAGTAGTCTCCGAAACCTTCGTTTTTGATGTGATCTCTGGCGACTTTGTCGATATCTATGCCTTTTAAGCCTGGTTTCAGAGCTTTTACGGCTTTCTGCTGCGCCTCGAGGACCGTATTATAAATTTTACGGAACTTTGCGTCCGGTTTTCCGAGAAAAATTGTGCGGGTCATGTCTGAATGGTAACCTAGATATACGGCACCGAAATCAATTTTAATCATTTCGCCTTCACAGGCTTTTTTATCAGTGGGTTTGGCGTGCGGACATGACGCTCGTTCGCCGGAAGCTACGATTGTATCGAAAGATGTCTTTTCTGAGCCGAGAGTTGCAAGAAGATATTCGAGCTTTGCCGCAATTTCCTTCTCTTTTCTTCCTGGGCGAATAAATTTCAGCAGTTTGTCGAAAGCTTTGTCAGCAATTTCAAAAGCTTTGTGAAGACATTGAATTTCGTAGTCATCCTTGATTTTTCTGACAGATTCAACCAGGCTTTGTGAAATTCCAAAAGTGAATTTTCCCTCAGAACCTTTTTTTAAAGCTTCGAACATCTCTACTGAAAGACTTCCCTCAATGCCAATTTTTTTGTAACTGTGCGATTTCAGAAATTCAAGAAAAGCTTCTTTCTGGGAAATTTTGAAAACAGTAATTTTTGCGCTGTCTCCGACTTCGTGTTTGGATTGCTCTTCATAACGGAAATCTGTGAAAAAAACTGCTTCTTTCTTTGACAGAAAAAGAGTGCCAGATGATCCGGTAAAACCTGTAAGATACTGGACGTTCGATGAACCTGTTATCCAGAGCCCGTCGAAAGAATCAGTATCAAGCGAGAGAACCTTCTGCTGCCGTTTTTTATAATCCGGACGATCTATAATTTTTGTGGTTGCCATTTTATTTTCCTATTCCTTCCTTGATATTTGTTCCGTTATTTACGTTTTTGCACACCAAGCTGCTGGAAGCCGCTTCTACTGCATATTTTATTATTCAATTAGTAGTTTATGAGGCTGTAGCAATTCTTTTGAGCAGATACACTTCATACAGCATATTTTAATAAAGGGGTCATTAAACAATGTCATTTCGACCAAAGGGAGAAATCTCGCATTACGGTTATCTCTCACATTCGTTCGAGATGACAGCCCACCCCAAAGTTAACATTCAAATATGTCCCATTATTTAAGATTTGCGGTGCTTAATGAGTAATAAAAACATGTACAGGCACTGCTAAAAACGAAAAACCCGTTTTTCTCAGCTTTTCTCCGCGACTCTGCGTCTCAGCGTGAGATATCTCTTTCGTAAGTACCAGCGCTACAGTGTCGATTTAATTCCTCAGTTAGTGTTTCTCTGAGTCGAAATTCTTTACTGAAATCTCGATGTTTCCGAATGGACTGTTTTTCATGATGTCCTGAATTTTATCTGATGGCGATATGATGCAGATTCCCATGCGGTTTTTATCGAATATTTTTTTACTCAGTTCGGAAATTTCTTCGGCGGTCGTATTCATGAACGGAAGAATTGAAGATTCAGGATCAAGCGGCGGAACATCATAAAGGAACCCTGTTACCATGCGGTTCATTCGATTTGTAGTGCTCTCAAGTGCCATCAGAAGATTGCCCTTCAACTGGTCTTTTGTTTCGCATATTTCAGTTTTAGAAAGTCCGTTTTTGGAGATTTTATCAATCTCTTTTGCAATCAGATCAATAACTCTCGAAAAATTATCTACAGATGTTCCAGCGTAAATCGAGAATATTCCGGAATCTTTAAATGCTGTGTGATACGAATACACCGAATATGCCAGACCTTTTTTCTCACGGATCTGTTGAAACAGACGGCTGCTCATGCCGCCTCCGAACGCTGCGTTAAGAAGAGTTACCGGATATTTTTCATTTGATGGATACGAAACTCCGGGAAATCCAATTGCAACGTGCAATTGCTCTATTTTTTTCGTATAAATATTAGTCTGAAAAACAAACGGAGTCGATACCTTTTTTGATTTGAAATTGCCTTTCCGCATGGAACTCAGGTTTTTGTCTACAAGTTTTTTCAGGTGTTCCCAGTCAAGATTGCCAGCAGCGCATATCATGAGGTTTCCTGATACGTAATGCTTTTCGTAGGTGTCAATTATGTCTTCACGGGATAGCGCCGAAATTGTTTTCAAGGTACCAAGAATCGGTCTGCCAAGAGGCGAGTTTTCCCAGAGGCTCTGTCCGAGAAGTTCGTGTATGATTTCATCAGGGGAGTCTTCGTACATCTTGATTTCTTCGAGTATTACCCCGCGTTCGCGCTCAAGCTCTGCCGGATCGAATATCGAATTTTTTATCATATCAGACAGAATTTCGACTGCAATTGGCAATTTGTCTTGTACTATGCGTGCATAAAAGCAGCAGTAGTCTTTGGCGGTGAAAGCATTCAAATATCCGCCGATTCTGTCAAAATGTCGGGCTATATCTTTTGCGCTTCTTTTGGAAGTGCCTTTAAAGAGCATGTGTTCAATAAAATGTGATACTCCAAGCGATTTCAGACACTCTGAAATTACTCCCGATTTAAAAAAGAAGCCTATGGAAACGCTTTGTACAGTCTGGAATGATTCAGAAATTAATTGAATTCCATTGTCAAACTGGTGGTAATTAAATGGTGAAGATTTTGGTTTTGTTTTCATGTTTTGTTTTCATCCTGTGAAGGTGGTTGTGGCTCGGGAAGATTCTGCAGAATCTGAGACTCGCTGGAAGATTGCGGAAAAGAAGCATCACTTAAGGATGCCGGTTGGGGCAAATCTGAGAGTTCGTGGGAAGGCTTTTCAGTTTCTGATTTGGATTTTGAACCAGTATCTGAATCTAAATATGAGTCTGGTATTGAGTCTGAGCCTAAGTCTGAGCTGGAGTTCAGATTCGAGTTTGAGTTCGTGCTGGAACTAGAGTCTGAATCATAGTCAGTTTTCAGACTTCCTTCAGAGAGGGAATTATTATTAGACGATATTTCATCAGAAGGCTCCTGAGGCAGTATTTTTCCGGAAAGCTGATCGGTAATTGCCTGCATTGCCTGTGAATCAGGCATTTCAACAGACGGCACAGGAATATCTTTCATTGACTTCAATCCGAAGTAATAAAGAAAATCCTGCGTTACAGAGTACAATCTGGGCCTGCCAATAACCTGTTTTTCCCCGGAAACATATACGAGTTTCTTTTCCAGAAGAGTAGATACGACTCCGTCGCAGTTTACTCCGCGTATTGCTTCAATTTCGGCTTTTGTAATCGGACCTTTGAATGCTATTACTGAAAGAGTTTCCAGTGCCGGAAGGGATAGGCTGACAAGTCTCTGTCCCTCAAGTTTCTGAATGAACTTTGCAACAGAAGCTTTCGTTGCAAGCTGGGCGCCTGTTTCGTTTATAACCAGCTGCAGTCCGGTTGAGCTGTTGGCGTCAAGTTTTGATTTCAGCTCAGACGCGGCTTTTACGGCATCATCCATGTTGATTTCAAGAATTTCGGAAATTTTTTCGAAATTAAGAGGATGGTTGTAGACAAACAAGAGTGCTTCAAGCGCAGCCAGAAGGTCTTCGTGCTGCAATTCATTATCCTGCGTGCTGTTCATATTGTTCTCCGGTTTCCGTCAGCGCATTTGGAGGAAAAGACGGATTAATAGCATTTTCGATACGATTTCTTTTCAGATAAATAGGTTGAAAATTTTCATCCTGAATCAGACTCAGCTCACCAGCTCTGGAAAGTTCAAGTACAGCCATAAAGGACAATACTAACTCATATCGGTCATTATTCTTCAGCAGATTAGTGAATTCAATTTTTCCCTTAGCTGCCTTTAACCAGACTCTGATTTCGTTAATTCGATCTGACAGATTTTCCTGATTAATAACTACTCGATGAAGCGGCGGATTCATGCGCCTTCTGACCAGCCCCTGGTACAAACACAAAAGGTCGTTTACTGTTACAGAAATCTGAAGAATTTCCAGCGGCTGCATTTCATAATCAAGACCGCGCGTGAAGATACGCGAGGATTTTCTTTCGAGTTCACGCAGTTCAAGAGCGATAAGTTTGAACTTCTTGTACTCCAGAAGTCTTGCAACCAGGTCTTCGCGTGCGTCCGGAAGCCCTTCGAGGTATTCTTCGCGGTTTTCACCATCGTAATCACCACTGACCGGAACGACTTTTGGAAGAAGCATCTTCGATTTGATTTCCAGAAGAGTCGCAGCCATGACAAGAAATTCCGACGCAATATCCATGTCCAGAATTTCCATTACGTGCAGATAGTCGAGATACTGAGATGTAATGGTTGCAATCGGAATGTCATACAAATTCAGCTTCTGCTCCTCGATAAGATGGAACAGAAGATCGAATGGACCTTCAAATACTGGTAATCTAACCTGATAAGCAGCCATTAGACCGTGAAACCCATTGCTTTTCTGACTTCACATAATGTCGATTCGGCGACTATTGAAGCCTTTTTTTCTCCGGCAGCGAGAACATCTTTTACCAGACCTGGTGTTTTTGCAATTTCTGCTCTCTTTGCTCTGAATACTTCCAGAATTGAATTGATTGACTGGAAGAGAATTCCTTTGCAGTCACGGCAGCCGATTGATGCTGATCTGCAGCCGGCAGCGATTTCATCAATTCTCTGTGGAGAATAAATTTTATGATATGAAAAAACAGTGCAGACATCAGGATTTCCAGTGTCATTTCTTCTGACGCGGCTGGGGTCAGTTATCATAGTGTGAATTTTTGCCTTCAGTGATTCTTCTGTTTCACGCAATTCTATTGAGTTGTTGTAAGATTTGCTCATTTTCCGGTTGTCGATTCCGAGAAGAAGTGGGCATTCAGAAAGAATTTCTTTCGGTTCAGGAAATATTTCTGTGTAATTTGAGTTGAATCTTCTCAGAATTTCCCGTGACAATTCAAGGTGCGGAAGCTGGTCTCTGCCCACTGGTACAGCCTCTGCCTTATAGACAGCAACATCAGCGGTCATAAGAACCGGATACTGAAGCTTTCCAAGTGATACTCTTTCGTGAGATTCCTCATCTCTGACTTCGTCTTTGAATGTTGGACATCTTTCGAGCCATCCGAGAGGCGTGAACATGGAAAGGATTGTTGAAAGCTCTGCGTGCTGCGGCATTGCAGACTGTCTGAAAATGACTGCCTTATTAGGATCTATTCCGACGGAAAGGTAGTCTTCAACCATTTCATCGATATATTCGGGAAGCTTTTCGATTTTGAGTCTGTCAGTAAATGCGTGCCATACAGCACAGAAGAAATAGCATTCGTATTCATCTTGCAGCCTGACCCAGTTTTTAAGTGTTCCTTCGTAGTGTCCCAGATGAAGGGACCCGGTGCATCTCATTCCGCTAACAAGTCTTTTTGATGGCATTTTAAACCTCGGTTATATTAGTTTATAAATTCTATTGTAAACTCTTCAGAGCGTTTTCGATAATTTCTTTAGTTTGTTCGTCCGGATTCAGTTCAAGCGTTTTTTCCCAGTATTCTTTTGCTTTGCCGAGATCTTTCTGTTTGTAGTGTGCTACACCAATGTTAAACATTGATTCATAGTGATTTGGATCAGTTTCAAGTGTTTTTTCCCAGTAATGAATTGCAGATGGCAGGTCATCAAGCTTGTCGTTGATGTTTGCAAGAGTGAAATACAGCTGTGAGTCAACGAATTGCCTTGATTCTATTTCCGAAAGAATTTCTTTTGCTCTTTCATAATCTTTCTGAAAATACCAGCATCTGCCAAGAATAAGCAATTCTTTGTCTTCGAGGGATTGTTTTTCATAAAGTGGTTCAAGCATTTTAGCACAGATTTCAAATTGTCCGAGATTGAAAGCGTCTTTCGCAATCTGAAGTGATTCCGTTTTGCCGGTATTGCTTTCTGGTGCGATTCTTGAGACATATTCGCTGGCTTTTGTTATATCGCGCGATTCTTTCGAAAGAGTTGCCAACAGCACCAGCAACTGCGGATCATCTCCAAATCTTGTGTATGAACCCATCAGAAATTTTTCTGCCTCAGCTTTTCTGTTTGAATCAATCAGGAATTTTCCGAGGATCAGTGATTCATTCAGGTCGAGTGGGGTTGATTTATTTTTTTCAAATATTTTGCTGATGTTGAGATCGCAGTTGATTTCAACTGATCCAATGGTTTCATTTGTGCATGAAAGAATCGCTGCCGGATGTACTTCATCGGCCGCAACTTTGAAAGCGAGTTTCCCTCTGGATTGAGTTCCTGGCGGAAGAGTGAACGAGTTGAAAAGAAATCCTTCTTTTTTATCATTTTCCGGAAGAAACTTATGTAGAATGGTCAGGGAAAAGTCTTCAGAAGGAGTAATCGTGATCGATTTGGATCCGATGTTAACGAAGGTCATTGAAATTTCGATCTGGTCCTGCTTATTCTGTGCAGCTAATCCACCTGTGAATTGTTTTCTTTCAATTGAATTTACTGAAATCACAAGGTTGTTTGTTGCCGGAGCGTCTTCCCCGATGAGGTATATCTGTGCATTAACGGGCAATGGAGATATTAACATCAGAAGTAAAGCGAAAGAAATACACAAAAAATTCTTATTCTCAGAATGAACCGCTTCAGAACTACGTTTGATTAGATTCATATATTTGAATACACTCGCTTTTTGTTAACTTAGTACAGCAAATCTTAATAAAGGGGTCATTAAACAATGTCATTTCGACCGAAGGGAGAAAACTCGAATTTATGAGATCTCTCACATTTGTTTGAGATGACAGCCCAACCAAAAGTTAACACGCAAATTTGACTCCTTATTTAAGATTTTGCATACTTAATCCTGCAAATTGTAATGGAGAGCTTACGGTCGCCACCAGAAACGATTCGTTGTCATCTTGACCGAAGAGAGATCTCCCTCGTTATCAATCAGACATTTTATTCTTGTTCGTGCTGCAGCAAAGATCTATCGATTATTGAGATTTCTCCCTTTGGTCGAAATGACAGCTTTGGAAAAAGGTTCAAGACAATATTCATGCGCGGGACAACATCCTTCCCATCAAGCGTTTGAGAAAGTCTGGATTTTTTTTCTTTCCTTATGCTATCATAGAGTACATGAGAGAGAAAAGAGAAAAATTTGTTTTTTTTGTGATTTTTTTTGTAGTTCTTGTACACGTGTTGCCATTGTTTGCCGATTCGACTGCTTCTTCTGATTTGAGGGCTTTGCCTGATTTGTCTTCGACCGATTTGTCTGCGACTGATTCCAGCAATGGCTCTCGGCTTCAACAAGCAAATAAAGCTACTAATAATGAGGCTAACAATCAGGCTTTGCTGAATGTTCCAAAAAAATCTGCAGAAGAAGTTGTTGAAAAATCTTTTACTGTTGTGCTTGATCCGGGACATCCATCTGAAAATGGCAATGGGTGTACAGGCTTTGGCTTGAAGGAATTTGAAATAAATTTCGAAATTGCTGTTGAAGTAAAGAAAATTCTTGAGCAACAGCCAAATATAAAGGTTCTCTTTACAAAGAACGAAGTAAATGAGCTTGTGAAAAATATTCAAAGAGCAGAAATCGCCAATAATGCAAGGGCAGACCTTCTTTTCCGGATTCACTGTGACTCTGGCTCAGGAAGCGGATATGCGCTTTATTATCCGGATTCGCAGGGAACAAAGGACGGAAAGACCGGTCCTTCTGCAGAGGTGATATATAAGAGCCGTCAGGCTGTCGAAAAAATTCACAGCGGTATTTTCTCTGTTCTGGAAGGAAAGCTTCGCGATAACGGAATAAAGACTGACAGACAGACTTTCATAGGAAAGAAGCAGGGTGCGCTTACCGGTTCGATTTTCAGCCAGGTTCCGCTTGTTACAATTGAAATGATCTTTTTAAGCAGCAAAAACGATGCCGATTTCATTCGTTCCCTTGAAGGAAAAAAACTAATGTCTCAGGCAATCGCTTCAGGGATTCTTCATACAGCACTTTCCGAAAAATCCGCCAGATAAAACCACACTTCAGCAAGATTCAAGATTCAAGATTGATAAAGATTCAAGAAAAGATTTTTTTCCGCAGATTTCGCAGATTCCGCAGATTTTCAAGATAAAAGAAAAGTGTTTTTTATACGAAGATGCGCCGTGTAAAGCTCTGCCGGCGGAGGGCGCAAAGCGCCCGACCGCGGGGAGTGAGAAGGTCGGACAAGTTCGACCGTCGAGAGGGGGCGGTGCCCCCTGAAGGCTAGGGAATTAGGTATTGTTTTTTCTTCGGAGATGCGCTGTGATAAGCTCTGCCGGCGGAGGGCGCAAAGCGCCCGACCGCGGGGAGTGAGACGGTCGAACTTGTTCGACCGTCGAGAGGGGGCGCGTGCCCCCTCTCTAAATAAGTGGCCGGATCCATTGGATTTTTCTCATGAAGTTGAGTTTTTTCATGACTTCTTCGGAGGTGTGGTCTTCCGGTCCAAAGAGAACTTTGATATTGCCTTTTGAATCTTTTTCGATTTTGTATTCAAGGCATCTTGCGAAATCTTTGTCCATATAACCAGCAATTTTCCTTGCCAGCCCTTTATCATTTATAACTGCCATGACTTCAGAGTTAATGACCTGACTCAGCGGGTCAAGATTGTATGTGCCGGCGACAACAAACTGCTGGTCGAATACAAATGCCTTTGTATGCAGACATCGTTCACCCTTCGGAAATACCAGAATTCTGGCTGTTGGCATATCAGAGAGTATATTTTTCCAGTCGTTGAGGAAGAAAGCGACTGTTGACCCATGGTTGGTCGATTCTCCGCTGTTTGTGTTGATGATAATCTTTACACCGCGTTCTGAAGCTCTTTTTAATGCTGCCCATGTCTTAATATCAAGAACAACATAAGCATTTTGAATAAGAATTTCATGTTTACACTTGTCGATCATTTTCAGAATGTTGCCTGAAATATCGTCCTTTGGTCCGAACATTGAATGTTTGTCTATAATCTTGATTTTTTTCGGATGTTCGCCCTGGAACATGTTAAAGGCACTATAAGCAGAAAGTTGCTTGTATTTGACTATCTCAGAATTATATTTTATCAGGCATTCTTTGAGTGAATCTGAAACGTCAAGTTTTTCAGGGAGATTGATATCGCCCTGCATCAGGTACCTGTTCATGACGCGGTATGCAAGATCCAAAGGAACTGTCTGGTCAACAAGGTTGAAGAGATCAGGTTTAACAAAAGAATTTCTCAGGCTTTCCCATTCTTCCTCAAATGCGAGGCGAAGGCTTTTTGCCACTTCTTTGCTGTTGATAACAATATCCATGTCACTGAAGACATTTTTAAATTCTCCATATTGCACAAAGTAATCTTTTCCTATGTTTCTTCCGCCAACCATAGATAATTCGTCGTCGATCAGGATAATTTTGTCATGGTTGGAAACCATAACCGTTCTGAAGTCTGAAACTGCTTTTAATACGGCTTTGGGAATAGGATTGTATATTTTTATCTGGACGTTTTTAAAACGTGCAATTTCATCCAGTTCGTCATAATCGGAGAGCTTTTTTGCACCGCGGAGGAAGCGGTCATCAATCATAAGTCTTATTTTGAGGCCTTCGCGAGCTTTTTTCCTGATGAGCCCGAGAAAGGATTTTCCAAAAATATCCTGATCAACTATAAAATATGTACAGTCAATTGATTTTTTTGCCATTTCAAACATCTTCCAGCGGGCATACCATGCTTCAGCATTGTCTGTAATAAGCCTGCTCATAGCCGGAGCCGGATCACCTGCCGGATGGAGTGAAACAAAAAGATCGTTCAGATCTTCATTTACAGGAAGAACCTCGTTGGCTGAAAACGATGGTGAAACAATAAGAACAAGACAAATAAGCAGCAAAAAGCTTTTTATAAGATAACCGCTGGAAACATTCAGCCTTTTCATCAGAGTGCCCTCCTGGAAATCATTTTATTAATTCTAAACGATTTTTTCAGAAATGGCAAACGCAGAAATATTTTTTAAGTACAGCAAACTAAATAAATGATTCGTATTGCTCTGTTTCCCAGGCTCCGCAATGGGAGGGGAAGGGTGGGCTTGGTCATTTCGACCTAAGCAGGAAATCTTGTATCAATGAGATCTCTCACATTCGTTCGAGATGACAAATTCTTTTAAATCAGTCGCTAATGGATGGCAGGGGCTGAGTATCGAATATGAAAAGGAGTCTTCAAGAAACAACATGATTCTTTTGAGGATACTGACCTATCAGTGCTGATCCTCTGTAATTGAGGGTGCGTCAAGGATTATTTATTTGAAAAAATCCTGAATGATCAATTTATTCTTTGACGACTTCTAAGTCAATTGTCGCTGATTTTTGGAGGAACTTTGTAACGATGCGGGTGGGTCACTTTTTTCCAGTGAATTCCGCATTCTTCAGGGGAATCATCTTTAGGTTTTCTGACATATTTTTTCATGAAACCATCGATGTTGGAAAATATTCCCATGAGAATATTCGTTTCTCGCTTCTTTGGCTGACTGCGGGCAAAAAAAGATCGGAGAACCTGAAACAATGCATCTGGATTGGACTTTGGAAGAAATTCACATCTCTCCAGGACAGTACTTATGTGAGTAAATAATCGATTGATTTCTTCGAAAGAGGCTGAATTTTGGTAAGGATCGCCTTCATGTGGGTTGTCCAGAGGTTTCGGACTTCCGAATGCGTTGAATAATTCGTATGCAATAAGTAAGACTGCCTGAGATAGATTCATCGATGAAAAAGAAGGATGTGTCTGGATTCTAATGGTTCCCTGGCAGAATTTGAGTTCTTCTTTTGACAGTCCCCAATCTTCCCGTCCGAACAGGATAGTTACCGGGCCATCCAAAATTGGTTTCCGAATGACTTCAATTGCTTCTTTGAGGGTGTAATTTGGCTCATGGTAATCGCCTCTTCGATTGGATGTCCCGAGTACAAGAGTAGAACCCATGAGCGCATCAGGAAGGCTGTCTGTGATTTTTGCCTTTTCAAGCAGGTCTTTTGCGGATAGTGCCATTTTTTCCGCTTCAAGGCCCAGAGCACATGCCGGACGCACCAGAGTCAAATCATTCAGACCGAAATTCTTCATCGCTCTGCATACAGAGCCAATATTCATTGCACCTTGAGTTTCGACCAGAACGATTTTCAGGTTATTAAGCAGATTTATATATGCCATAAATATTCACTTTTATGTGTCATTTCAGTTAAGAAAATATTTCCGGGTAAAAAAAAGAATAGACTCGAGCGGACTTGAACCGCTGACCCCCACGATGTCAACGTGGTGCTCTAACCAAACTGAGCTACGAGTCTATAACGGGATTATTTTACCAACTTTGCTTATATTTGTCAATAAAAAAATAAATTTTTCAATAATTTTTTTACAGCAAAGTTTGACGCTGTAGCAAATTCGCTGAAATTATCTAACTGCTAAATAATTTCAGGCAAGTACGTTGGTATTTTCCTGTCATTTCGATCAAAGCGAGAAATCAGCTCCTTTGGATATCCCTCAGCATTTTCACATTACCTTACCCCGCTAATTTACTCATTAGAAAGCATTTTCTTTCCTAAGGTTTATTGCTAAGATACATCGAATCTCTATAATCCCCTTAATCAAAATCCAAAATCTTGAAAATCCGTGTATTCCGTGTATTCCGTGGATAAAAATCTGTTCTTTTCCTTTCCTGGTTCTCATCCGTAATTGTGAGGATGCTTTTTTTTCCTTGTCTGTTTTTAAATGGTGTTGTATTATCATTTCAAAAATTTCCGCTGATATGGAGAAAAGCAATATGACAGAAAAAATCAGAGTAAGATTTGCGCCTTCACCGACAGGAAATCTCCATGTGGGAGGCGCTAGAACTGCTCTTTTCAACTGGCTTTTTGCAAGAAAGCACAAGGGAACCTTTGTTCTGAGAATCGAAGATACCGATGCTGAGCGCTCTAAAAAAGAATATACCCAGGCAATTCTTGACGGCTTGAGGTGGCTTGGCATGGACTGGGACGAAGGGCCTGATGTCGGCGGCAGTTTCGGACCATATTTCCAGACCGAAAGACTCTCTATTTATCGTGAGGTCATTGAAAAACTTCTCAAAGAGAAAAAAATATATCATTGTTTCTGCAGCAGTGAGGAACTTGAGACAATAAGGTCGAAACAGTCAGAAGAAAAGACAGCCATCAGATATAATGGAAGATGCAGATCTCTTTCTCAAAGCGAAGTCGAGGCCCGCCTGGCACGCAATGAGAAGCATGTTTTGCGACTTAAATCAGACTCATCATGTGAAAATATTGAGTGGAATGATCTTACAAAAGGGAAGCTTACATTTTCATCTGAGCTGGTAGACGACCTTGTAATATTGAAATCTGACGGAATGCCGACTTACAACTTTGCTGTTGTGATTGACGACCTCAGAATGGAAATTACACACGTTATCCGCGGAGAAGATCATATTTCGAACACTCCGAAACAAATTATGATCTACAAAGTAATGGGGGAGAAAGTTCCGCAATTTGCACACATTCCCATGATTCTTGGATCAGACCGGACGAGAATGAGCAAACGCCATGGAGCAACTTCTGTCGTAGATTACAGAGAATTGGGTTTTGATTCAGAGGCATTTGTGAATTACCTTGCTCTTCTTGGATGGTCTCCGGGGAATTCCCGGGAAATTCTTTCCCGAAGCGAGCTGATATCGGAATTCGATTTGTCGCGTGTAAGCACTCATGGAGCAATTTTTGACGTTGAAAAGCTTAAATGGATGAATGCTGATTATATCAAGAGAAACTCATCTGCAGATCTCCTGCAGAAGGTTACTCCGTGGTTAAAACAGATTCAGGAATTTCCGGGAAATTATGACAAAGAAGGGCTTGAAAAGATGGTCTTTCTTTTCCGAGAAAGAATGCAGACCTATAATGAAATATCAGATCAGATTAAGTGGTTCTTTTCCAATCCGGAAACCTTTGATGAAAAAGCACTAACAAAGAACATGTCATTGCCTGGAATACATGAAATATGTCAGACACTTACGGAAGAATTGCAGAAAATTGAAGTATTCAATGAAGAACAGATCGAAAAAACAATACGCGGATTGGCAGAAAGCCTTAAAAGAAAACCCGGCGAAATAATAGGCTTGTGCAGACTTGCTATTTCAGGCAGAAGCGCAACTCCAGGGCTTTTCGAAAGTCTCGCAGTTCTCGGAAAGCAAAAAACAGCTGAACGCCTGAAATCATTTTCAGCTAAATTTTGCAAGTGATCTCAATTTCACATGGTGTGAGTTGAGTTTTAACCACGGAAAACACGGAATAACACGGATTTTAACTTTGAAGAATATTTGATTATTCTTTTTGACCAGTTAATAGACTTACATTTTGCAATTTTGGGCAGCGAATTTAGATGGGTGATTCGTTGTCATCTCGGCCTAAGGGAGAGATCTCAGAAGGTTAAAAAAAACATGCGCTATTTTAATAAGTGGAAGACACCAGATTTCTCCCTTCGGTCGAAATGACAGCAAAATATAACCTCTTTGTGAGAATTCACAATGTTCGGCTGCCCATTGAAATCGCATGCAAATATGTTCGAAAGTCAGCTTTCGGAAAGGTTTTGAATATTGAAGAGATTCACTTATATTACGCTATTAATGCTTGTTTTGTTTTTTATATATATTCACTTTTTCCATAGAGATAATTTTCAGAAGTTAGCAAGAACTGAAATTATGATGGATACAGTTGTGAGTATTCAGGCATATTATGAGGGGGAAGCCTTCATGAGTGCTGTGGATGCAGCTTTTGAAAGAATGCGCGAAGTCGAGACTATGTTTTCTTTTCATAAACCCGAATCAGAGCTTAGCATTCTTAATCAGAAAGGTTGCATATTTCCTTCTGCGTCTTTTTCAGAACTCATTGAATTTGCTTCAAAAACAGTCAGTATGAGTAAAGGAAGATTTGATCCAAGTTTTGCGGTGTTTCACAGGGCTTATGGCTTTTATAACGGAAAGCCGCGGCTTCCTTCTGATTCTGAACTTGCTGATCTTATGAATTTTACTGGTTGGGGAAAAGTGCTTTCTTTCGATAATTCTGATTCATCATTGAAAATTGCTTCCGGGGCATTACTTGATCTTGGCGGAATTGCCGGAGGTTTTGCGGTTACAGTAGCGGCAGATGAGCTTCGAAAAAGAGGGTGCAAAGTTTTTTTCATTGATGACGGCGGAGATTTGTATATGGAAGGCATTAAACCTGACGGTTCTCCGTGGAAAGTGGGCGTCAGTGACCCCAGAAACAATGGGATAATGGCGACAATAGAAACAGTATCGCCGCTGGCTGTATCGACTTCTGGAGATTATGAGCGATTTGTTGAAGTTGATGGAAAAAAATATCACCATATTTTTGATGTAGAAACAGGAAAACCCACATCATGGTATACCTCGGTAACGGTTGTGGCTTCTGAGCCGCGTGATGCAGATGTATTGAGTACATGGCTTTTTACACTGCCACCGGCTGAAGCCGAAGCTGTGTGCAGAGAAAAGTCTATTCCGGCACTTTTTCTAACTGCTTCTGGATCACTCTGGCAATCTTCAACCGCTGCGAAATATTTCACAATTGCAGCCCAATAACTTACTTTGAAAAGACAAGACGAGAAAAGACTAGGCAACAAAAGAAAAGACAAGATTTTTGTCCGCAGATTACGCAGATTACGCAGATTATGCAGATTTTCAAGCTTCAAGATTAAAGCTTAAAAATTTAAAGATTTTGAATTCAAGATGATTATAAAGATTTATGCTATTTATGAATGGAAAGAAGTGGTAGAAGAGACAACTATTTTGAGACTGTAGAAATGTTGCTGAACAGATACAATTAAAAAACACGATTTTCACTCTGTTTTTCTCTTTGTCTCTGCGTGAGATATATCTTTTTTTCAGCAACATTGCTACGGTGTCATTGTTTTGCGTAAATTATTGAGAAGATGCAATTGGGTTGCGGTTGCGTATAGGAATGGAATCTGAGAGTAAATAAAATGCTTGAATTAACGGATAAGATGATTATCAGGAATGGTCATTCGCTTAAGTTGTATTCAATGAGCGATGTTTTTCTCACAGGCTTGTTTATACTGCTGTCTTTTGCATTTTTTCCGTATGAAATTTTTTATGCATCTTCAAATGGTGTGGCTGAGTGTCAGATAACTGTTTTCAGAGCTTCTGAAAATGCTTCCGGATATGGCAAAGAGTTGGTAAGACACAAGAAATCAGGAATATACGAGATAGATGGAAATCTGGGAAAGTCCCGCATTGAGTTTGACGAGGCAGGAAGAGTCAGGTTTCTTGATTCAGCTTGTCCGAACCATGTTTGTGTGAACTCCGGCTGGAGCAGCAGTTACTTCGCATTGTCATGCGTTCCCAACGGAGTAGTAGCAGAAGTCAAAACCTCTGAAAAACCCAAATTAGACGGAATAAGCAGATAAACCTTTTTACTATTTGTTTCTGGACCAATGTATCGTCAGACAATTTTTTGACGTTAAAGAAAGATCAATAATTGCTGCTCTTTACAAGTATAAATTTATCTGCTAGCATAATTTGCTCTAAATTAGAGCCCACTTCTATAATTTTTTATCCTCGTTTCTGTGTTTCTTTATCGCACGCTTCAAATCCCACTACTGAGTTTTTGTTCAACAAAAGTTGAGAAAAAAAACGGTCTGGATTATCTTCAAGGAAGTTATTATAACTCAGGAACAAGTTATGGTTTGTTTGAAGAATTTCAGTAGTAGGGATTTTTATTCCAGCATTTGGATTTTCTCTCTGTTTTTAGGATTTTAATTGCTGAACCTCTTGTCAATCGTCTTACATATTGCTGATGCGAAGCGTTTGATTGATGCTTCATAAATTGTGGTTTGAAATCAGGAGATTGTGTAATAATGGATGATATTAATATAATACTCAAAGCCTTTTCGAGAGCCATTTTTTGCAAGGTTCTCGCCATTAGGAATACCTTTCAAGACAACCGTTTTCGCGTCCGTATTATGGAATCAATTACTATGGACATTCGAAAATACAGTGATCTCATTCCAGTAAGTGTCAGCGTTGCAGCAAACAACAAAGCAAAAGAGATGGGAATAGATCTTAAACAAAAGAGGTGGCAGGACCAAAATAAGTTCGATAAAGGTCGTAAAACGTTTCAATTGGAACATTTTAGGACTGTGAAAGAAATTAGACAGAAATGCATTGAAGCAAATAATGAGGAGGAAGTTGAAATTTTGCTTCGTGTTGAACCCAAAGTTGTTTGGATATTAAAAGATGAGGATGAACGGCTAAGCAGACTTGGTTATCGAAGCAATCGACCGAATCCTCAACTTGCATATGAAGCTGCGGGAATTGTGATAATTGATGTTGGATTATAGACACTCGGTTTGAGAGCAAAACCATACTCAAGAGGTATTGTGGTTTTTTAAATGATAATTTGGAGAAGTATAATGTCTAAAATCGGATACACAGACGTCCCAGTGGAAACCCTCAAAGAAGATGAATTTGACATAGATGTGTATGTTAAAGCTCTAGCCAAATTTGTATTAGATTGTCAAACGCCCATGACAATTGCCATTCAGGGAGGATGGGGTTCTGGCAAGTCAAGTTTTATGAACATGATAAAAGCCGAGCTTCAAACTTCAGTTGTTCCATCAATTCAAGTTTGGTTTAACACCTGGCAGTTTTCTCAATTTCAAATGCAAGGTTTATTATCAATTACTTTTTTAAGTCAATTGTTGGGCGAGATTTCAAGCGAGAAAGCTAATAATTTGTTACAAACTTTAAGTCGAGGTCTTTCTTCATTTTCCAAAAACCTTGCAGTAGTCGCTGTCGAAAAAACATTGGGTGAGACTATGGCTGGAAATTTGAATGACAAATTTTCTGGTGATGGGGTTGCAAATACCGTTGACCAGATGAAAAAGCTCAAAGACCAGATTCAGCTTGCAGTGGCAAATAAATTGGAAAAAGAAAAAAAGGATAGAATTGTTTTCTTTATTGACGATCTTGACCGCTTACCGCCTGAAGTTGCTGTTGAAATATTGGAGGTATTAAAAATATTTCTAGATGTTCCTAAAACCATTTTTGTTTTAGCGATTGACTATGATGTAGTAATAACCGGAATCCAGAATAAATATGGCGCAAAAATTGATTCCGCAAAAGGCAGAAGCTTTTTTGATAAAATTATTCAACTTCCTTTTACAGTGCCTATCGGGCAATATAACATATCTAAATACGTTCAAAATCTTTTGGATAAAATGGGGATAAAAGAAGACGATGACAAGGTTTCATTTGAAGAGTTAATAAGAGCTTCGGTTGGTTGTAATCCAAGAAGTATAAAGAGAGTTTTTAATACTTTTTATTTATTAAATACTGTGGCGGAACTAAAAAAGATCAATATCGATATAGAAAAAAACTTAGTTTCTAAAAGACAAAAGATAATTTTTGGGGTACTTTGTTTACAACTTGCTTACGAACCCATATATGAATTTCTTATTAAGGAAGAAGAAAATTTCTCTAAAGATTTTTTTGAACAGTTCACTACGGAAAAATTGCTAAACGATGATTATTTCAAAAACTTAAGACCTTTAGTAAAAGACAATGTGGAAAGCTATTTTCGAAGTGTAAGTGAATTTTTAGGATTATTTTTCGAAGTGATCCAGTTAGATAAAAATTCCGACGAACTTTCTATTGAAGAAATTGAAAACCTCAGGCAAATTTTGAATTTTTCCTCGGTAACAGCTAATTCAAGTGATACGATTTCTGCAAAACATGCTTCAAGAATTCGTTCAAATAGTTGGTCTGATTATCAATCCTTACTTTGCCAATTTAAAATCGCCTCAAATGTGATTCAACTCTTAAAAAAAATTGATGAGATTGTTATTTCTATGTTTGCTTCCGACCAAATCAAGGTTCAGTATGCTCCAACAGCGTTGAGTTTTCAGGCAAATGTGTCCAAAAGAAAAAAGGTCTTTTTATATTGTAGTTTCAAGAAAAGTGCTGTTCGCTGTTGGTTCGGCGATAATGGGAAGGTTATTGATATTATAACAGAAAACGATTTAACAGATGATGTTAAAACAATGATCAGAGAAAGCTTCCAAAAGATTATTTCTCAGAAATAACATTGGAGTTTAAAAGATCTTACAAGGCGATTTTAAAACACAGGTTTTGCGAAATGACAATACAGAAGTAGTTCTTTTTATCACTTGGAAATTTTGTGGAAATACCTTTGTTATCAAAACCTAATTATTAAAGGAGGTTTCAATGTCCACCTATTATGTTTCGATAAAATACTACTACAAAAAGCCAGGCGCTCCTGGAAATGGCACAAGTAATGGTTGGAGTGGTAATGTGCAGGGAAACACTGAGTCATTTCTTTTGGATTTTTTGAAGAAAAAGCATAAGGGTTATGAAATCGTAATTCGCGAAATAAAATGGAAAGAATGAAAATGTTGATTATTCAAGAAAAGATGAATTGAGTAGAAAGCAATTATCGTGTATTTCGAAAACAGCTTTCTTTGATTATTATCTTACAAAGTATTTTTTTCAATGTTCATGTCTAAAGGAGGAAAACAGATGTCATCAACTGCAACTATGGCAACAATGATTAAAATGCTTGAGTCTCTTCCGGAGCAGATTCAAGAACGAATACTTGAGCACTTGCGCGAATATATTCAAGATATTCGTGACGAAGCGGAATGGAACGAATCATTTTCCAAGACTCAGAATAAACTTGCTTCTTTCGCACGCCAAGCTCGAAAGGAAATAGCCGAGGGGAAAGCAACTCCCATGGATATGAAGAAATTATGAATTCTGTGACTTTGCCGTCATTTTGGGATTTGTATTGCAGACTTGACCGTAATATCCGAGTTCAGGCGAAAAAGGCATATTATTTGTGGTCTGAAGACCCATTTCATCCTTCTCTTCGCTTCAAATGCATAAACCGAAAAGAGAGCATTTGGGCGCTCAGGATTTCAATCGGCTATCGTGCTGTTGGAATCTTGGAAGATAACGCAATTACATGGTTTTGGGTCGGAAACCATGATGATTATGAGAAATTCTTTGGATAAGGATACGGCAAAATATCAAAATTGACTCACGGATTATTGCACTTTTTTGAAAAAGTGTTTATTTGTGAGAGTTTGTGAAGATAGAACAGAAAATAGTATATGGTCTCTGAAAAGCTCATGAATGCAAAATTTACTTATTTAGTATCTGAAAATTTACCAAAGTCTGCACGATATTTTCCGGAAAATCTTTTTTAATTTGACGCTCCAATGAACATGTTGAGTAATCTTTTCTAGATTTTCGCAGAAATATCTTGTTTAATGCATACAAAGTAAAAAATGTTTTTTTGAAAAACATGGCAAATTATTATGCCAGGTAGTTTCAGAACTCCGTTTATGTTGAGTTCAACGTAACCGAGGGACTGAAGTTTGGTTTGTTTTGCTGAAATAAGCAACAGGTGCGGTGATTATGAATATTGAATCAAGAATGCCTTCATTGCTGATAAAAATAGCTGTTTTGAGTGCGGCTGCTTCGGCAATTCAGATTCTTGAGTCGCCATTGCCTCGGTTTCTGCCGTGGATGAAACCCGGACTGTCAAACTCTTTGCTGCTTTTTTCTCTGATTGAGTTTTCTTCTGGTTTTGCTTTTTCTCTTGTGATTCTCAGAACTGTTCTCACCGCTTTTTTTCTTGGAATGATTTTTTCTCCGACATTTTTTCTTTCGCTTGCCGGTGGTGTATCATCCTGGTTGCTAATGAGTCTGATGCTTAAATATAAAAAAGCAAATTTCGGAATCATTGGAATCAGCATTGCGGGGGCGATAGCAAACAATCTGGCACAATTTGCTGTCTTGCATTTAATTTTACCTGGAAAGATTCAGAATTTTATTCATATTTGTCTGGGAATCTGGGTTGGGATTCCGGCTGGAATAGCTGTTGCATTTATCACTTACGAATTATTGAGGAGAAACACTAATGGGTGAATTTTTTGATTTGCCGCCACTTTATCTTGCTTCGCAGTCTCCGAGAAGAAAGCAGATTCTTGCTGATCTTGGCATTAAATTTGAGATTATTCAGTCCCCTTATCAGGAAAAAGCCTCAGATGTAGAAGAGCTTCTTCCGGTTGAACAAGCCGGAAAACTGGCTGCTATGAAAGCTTTCCATGCTGCCGGGCTTGTCAGGGACGGTCTGATAATCGGCGCTGATACTATTGTTGTTGTCGACAGAGCCATTCTCGGCAAACCAAAAGACCGGGAAGATGCCAGGCAGATGCTTGAAATGCTCAGTGGCACGGTTCACAAGGTAATAACAGGAATCTCAATTGTTGATGTAAAAAAGTTTGTTACTTTGACCCATTCGGAAATTACAAAAGTTTATTTCAGAAAGCTTGCAAAAAAGGAAATAGACCACTACGTTTCAACACCCGAGCCTTACGATAAAGCCGGTGCCTATGCAGTTCAGGGAATTGCCGGACTTTTTGTTGAAAAGCTTGAGGGTTGCTATTATAATGTTGTCGGATTTCCCGTTGTTGCTTTCAGTAATCTTTTAAAACAGGCGGGATATGACATTTTCGATTACATCAAACAGGGAGAATAGTATGAGAATAGCTGTTTATCCAGGAAGTTTTGACCCTTTTACCAATGGACATCTGGATATTCTTGAAAGAAGCCTGAAAATGTTCGATAAGCTGATTGTTGCGGTTCTTATTAATCCGAACAAAAACAGCCTTTTTGCTTCTTCAAAGCGGATTGAAATGATTGAAAAAGTTTCTGCAAAAATGGAAAACGTAGAAGTATCGCAGTTTGACGGTCTTCTGGTCGATTTCTGCAAAAAAGTCGGAGCATGTTCTGTAATTCGTGGATTGCGTGCCGTTTCTGATTATGAGTATGAACTTCAGCTTGCTACAATAAACAAACAACTCGCGCCTGATCTTGAGACAATCTTTTTAATGTCATCTGCTCATTGTTCATTTCTAAGTTCGAGCATCGTCAAGGAAATCGCAAGATACGGAGGCAATATCGAGCCACTTGTACCAGCAAATGTTGGTGAAGAGTTGAAAAAGGTCTTTAATACAAAATTTACTCTGAAAAAAAAGCCAGCTTAGTATTGCAACAACCCCCGGTCGTTGATTAAAAACGAATCGACCGGGGGTTGTAATTTGTTGTGGCGGAATTTACTTTATTTCTTTCAATAGTGCAATGATAAATTTCCAGACTTTCTCAACAGAAGAAACTTCGAGATATTCATCTGGCGAATGCGGATTCCTGATGGTCGGTCCGAGAGAAATCATTTCCATTTTCGGATCAATTGAACCGATAAGTCCGCATTCCAGGCCTGCGTGAATTACTTCAACCTTAGCATCCTTCTTAAATTGCTTTTTGAAGATTGCTTTTGCCATTGCGAGGAATTCTGAATCAAAATTAGGCTTCCAGGGCGGATATCCTGTTCCACTCTTGAAGTTTGCGCCTGCAAGTCTGGCAACTGCCTCTATTTTACTTGTAATACCAACCAGTCTTGATGGAACAGAAGATCTCTGGCTGGTTGTAATTTCAAGACATCCATTGACGACTGATACGACGGCAAGGTTATTAGATGTTTCGACGAGTTCAGGCATTTCGACTGAGCGTGCTGCTACTCCATGTGGCAGAGCGAGCACCAGGTCAACGGTCTTGAGGGAATAATATTCGTTCATGGCTCTTCTATCAGGAAATCCTGAGAAAGGAGCGCATGTAATGCTGAGATTCGGATCAGTTGGCTTGAATTCAGCGCTGAATGTTTCATTGCAATTTTCAACAATTTTCTTTAATTCACTGATTTTATCTTCCGGAAGGTAGATGACAGTTTCGGATGATCTGGGAATTGCATTATGAGCTGTTCCGCCGGAAATATATGCCATTCTGAACGGAATGGCTCCGCTGATTAAGTGGAGAGTTCTGCACAGAACCCTTATTGCATTTGCGCGTTCATTATGAATGTTGCAACCGGAATGTCCGCCGGTCATTCCGCCGGTGGCGATCTTATATGATGTAAAGTTCTGAGGAACTTCCTCGTAATAAAGCGGCAGTGAAATGTGAGTGTCTATTCCGCCAGCGCAGCCGATTGTAAACACGCCCTCATCTTCGGAATCAAGATTAACAAGTTTTGTTCCCTTGAGGAAGCCTGGTTTAAGTGCCTTTGCGCCTGTAAGACCTCTTTCTTCATCAACGGTGAAGAGTAGTTCCAGTGGCGGGTGCGGTATAACCGGATCTTCCGCTGCTGCAAAAGCCAGCGCCATTCCGATGCCATTATCAGCGCCGAGACTCGTTGTTTCAGCTTTTAAAATATCTTCGTCGTAAACTAATTTAATTGGATCTTTCAAAAAATCGTGTTTTGAATCAGGTGTTTTTTCGCACACCATGTCCATGTGGCATTGAAATATTATTGTAGGCGATTTTTCCTTGCCTTTTGATGCAGGAACTTTTATTAATACATTTCCCACTTCATCTGTCTGACACTTGAAACCGTTATCTTCTGCACGTTTTTGAAGCCAGCTGATAATTCCTGCTTCGTTTCCAGAGCCGCGCGGCACAGAACTGATTTCTTCAAAAATCGTCAGTATCTGGCTTAAAATCTTGGTTTTTTTCATTATAATCCGCTCCTGAGTATTATATAATTATGAATCAGTCTTAATCTGACAGGTTACGACAAAAAAATAAAAAATTCAATAATTTTTTTTTCTTAATATACTGACTATTTTTATTTGTAAAGAAGAGCATTCTTTCTTGTTTTTAGGAAGTCTTCGCAATTTTCGGGAAGGCGGTTTTCGATTTCGGAAACTGGGGCATTGTTTTCGAGAGATGTTCGCAGCCAGGAGTTTCCGGCAAGATAATCAATGAATGGGTAGTGAAGGTTGCTTCGGCCTTCAAATACAAGGTTTGTTCTATTTGTTTTCATCAGAGTGGAAAAGCATCTTAATGTGATGTTGACGGAGTTGGTGATTTTTTTCGATTTGGAAGTTAAGTAAATTCCGTGGCACTTTTCGCCCTGAAATTTTGAAAAAGTTGGAACGAAGGTTGTTTCTGACACTTCGATGTCTTCTGGAAGAATTGGTTTCAGTTCAGAAACCCAGCTCTTTGAATCTATCCAGGGGGCGCCAATTTTCTGAAAAGGTTTATCTGTGCCGCGTCCTTCTGAGAGGTTTGTTCCTTCGAAAAGGCATGTACCCGGGTAAAACCTTGCGGTTTCAGGTGATGTCATACTTGGTGAAGGCTGAAACCACGGAAAATCAAGGTCTTCGAAGGTGCTTTCGCGGTAGTAATTCTTACATTGATAAATTTTCAGCTCAGCTGGTTCAGGGAGGCGATTGTTCCACCATTGAGCGAGTTCACCACACGTCATGCCATATCTGAGAGGCACTGGAAGATGCCCTACGAATGAATTATAGCCATCCTGAAGTGCAGGACCTTCTATTACATCGGCACCAATAAAATTCGGACGATCAGCAATCAATAAAGGAATACGATTTGCTGCACACGTGTCAATAATATTGCGCAGCGTTGAGATATAAGTATAGAAACGCACTCCAACATCCTGAATATCAAAAACCAGAAAATCAAGTCCTTTAATGTCTTCAGGGTCAGGTGATTTTTTCTGTCCGTAAAGGCTGACGATGGGAATTTTTGTTGATGAATGCTGCGAATCTGAGACCGCTTCACCGTCAGGAGCATCTGAAGTAAATCCGTGCTCAGGTGAAAATATTTTTGCGAGAGAAAATTTTAACTCGCGGCAGCCTGCAATACGCTCAACGAGGTGGACGCCGTTTCTGTCACGGCCAGTATTATTTGTTACAAGTCCGGCTTTCCCGGTTAAAGATCTGTCCCTGAGAAAATCTTCCAGCCCAAGTTCGAATTTTGACATTTGTTGCCTGCGTGCCCCCTCTTTAAAACTTATGTAAAGCGAAAAAGTCAGATATTAGGTACAGTGAGCCTGAGACGAGGATGGAACCTGAATTTTTACCCTGCTCAAGAGCGTCAGAAAGTGAGTTGCACCATTGCCAGCGTTTGTCAAGAGGTTTTATGAGTTCGTTGAATTCGCTTTCTTCTGTTGCATGATTTGCTTTTGGTGGAACAAAGATAAGTGTGTCAGCATATGGTGCCAGATCGTGTGCCATTTCGATTGCTGGCTTATTTGAAAGCACTCCGAGAATCAGGTGAAGCGGCTTGGGAAGTGGAAAATCGTTCAGATAATTTTTGAGTGATGCCAATCCTTCACGGTTGTGAGCGCCGTCAAGAAGTATCGGCGGATAGCCAGTTCTGTCCTCGACCCATTGAAGTCTGCCAGGCCAGCGGACGTTTCTGATTCCTTCCCTGATTGAATCTTCCGAAAATTGAAAGTCGTTTTTTCTCAGTTTTTCAATTACGGCAAGTGAAAGTGCAAGGTTGTCAAGCTGATGCCTGCCTGGAAGGGGAAATATGACTGGTTCTTCTGAACCGGGAAGAAATATTTTGTGATGCTTTGAAGTGCTTTCCAGCAGTGTAAAAGCTGATTTCTGGTCTGATAATATCAGATCTGCCTTTTTTTCGACACACTCATTTTCGAAAATTTTCAGTATTTCAGGGTCTTTCTCGGAAGTGATTAAAGTGCCTCTTTTTCTAAGTATTCCGAGTTTTTCACGTGCAATTGAGGGTTTATCGGGTCCGAGATATTCTTTGTGATCTGTTCCGATGTTAGTAATGACAGATATTTCCGGCTGACAAACGTTTGTTGCATCAAGCTTTCCGCCCAGTCCAACTTCTACAAAAGCCAGATCAGTGAGTGATTCGCGCAGCGACCAGAAGAAAATGGAAGTGACAAGCTCGAAGAAACTTGGTTCACCGATATTCGGGTCCTGCTTCATATCCTTAACAATTTTTTTTATCGAATTTATGCCTTCGATCCACATTTTGTCGGACATTTTTTTGCCCTGAAGTCTGATACGTTCAGTGAAATGAAGCAGATGCGGCGAAATTGTTGAAGCAACACTGTAATTGCTGATATCTTCGAAAAGAGTTTCATTTTTCGTGCCTGAAATGGAAATTGATTCCAGAATGCTTGTTACGGAACCTTTTCCATTTGTTCCGCCAATTAATACGCAAGCTGAATCAAGGTTTGGCATCTCAAGTTTTTCCATGAGATGCTCCATTCGGTTCAGTCCATACGGACTTTTACATGCCTTATGTGATTCAAGCCAATCAAATTCTTTAATATTCATTTTTTTTTCCTCAGAAAAAATCTGCCCAACTATAACAGTAATCCGTGAGTTAATCAACATTCAGAATAATATTTTGTCGAAAATAAATAAATAATTATTTTCCTGATTGACACACGCCTGAGCTAATGCTAGATTTTCAGGTCATGGCTGAAAACGAAAAAGAAAAAATCCAATTTTTGAAAATTGTTCCTCTCTTTCGCAATTTAAACGAAAGAGCTCTCTCGGAGATTGCTTTAATTGCCGTTGAGCATCCGGTTCTTGCAAAAACAGTTGTTTTCAAGGAAGGTGAACCGGGCGATGCTTTATATATAATTAAATCCGGCAGAGTTAATGTAATGAAGCGGGATTTGTCAGGGAACGAATCCGTTCTGGCAACGCTTAGCAAGAATGCTGTTATCGGAGACATGGCAGTTATTGATGATCAGCCGCGTTCTGCTTCTATTGTCACTGTATCAGATACCGTTTTTTTTGTTATTACCAAAGAAGATTTCCGCAAACTTGTTTCTGACAATCCGGAACTTACCTTTCAGATCTTAAAGATGATGACTGAGCGCCTCAGGACAACAAACCTCCACCTGAAAGAACTTGAGGGATCGGCCAACCAGATGCAGGATGTAATCAGGGTTATTACGAAAATAGCCAGAAAGAGTAATCTTTTGTCGCTTAATGCTTCAATTGAAGCGGCAAGGGTTGGCGAGACCGGTCTGGCATTTATGGTGGTTGCAAACGAAATGAAAAAACTTGCGGAAGATTCTGCCCTGGAAGCTCAGAAGATTGATAAACTGCTTGAGACACTTCAGACGAAAACCCGCGCTCTTGCAATGATGAAATGATAAAAAATGTGAGGCATTATAATGACACAATATAATTCAAAAGTTCAGAATATGTTTTTATCTGAAGTCCGGAAGAAACATAAGTCTATCGAAGTTATTTTAAACACAGGCACAAGTCTTCGTGGCAAACTTCTGGCTTATGATCAGTATTCCATTTCTCTTTCCTTTAAGGATCAGAACGAAGTTATCTACAAATCTGCCATTCTTTACATCAAAGTCCTGCCCAAGAAGAGGGTTGGATTTGGACCCGGTGGATTTGATGACGATGTTATTGTTGGCGGGCCACCGATACGTCCGTCTTCTGGCGCAACTATCGGCTCACCTTCAGAAAAGCCGACATACTCCGGAATAACTTCCGGCGATGATTACTTTGATGATGATGGCGATGATCCGCCGCCGCCAAGAAAAACTGTAAAAAAGTATTAAGCTTCTTCAGTTGTTTTGTCGATTTAATGTCTGAATTCAAAATTCATCGATAGACATGAAAGACAAGACAATTATGAAGATAAAAACCAGATTTTGTCCAAAGTGCGATCAGGCAATCAGAGAAGCGTCTTCGAGCTGCCCGTGGTGCGGATATCATTTCAACGTGAAATGTGATCTGTGCGGAACGAGCAATGTACCAAAGTCTGTATTCTGCGGCGGATGCGGGCAGGCACTTTCGTTCTGGATGAGAGTGAAATTCAAAGTTCAGGAAACTTTGTTCGCGCTTTTCGGCAGGCGTCTCAAGCCCGTAGTTGCAGGGTTTGCCTTTGGCGGTCTTTTGTTCGTGTTTGCTTTTGGAACAATGGGCATGAAGAGCAGTGAATTTTCGAAAATTCTTCCCGAAAGCGCTCAATCAGGTGTTGCCATGCCAGGTTCATCCGATAAAAATTCAGGTAATGTCGCTGTTCAGATAAAGAGTATGCTGAACAGAGAAGATATTACACGTGAATTGACGCGCAAAGACCTTGTCCGCGTCGGAAACATCCTTATGGAAGCATTTTCTCCAGTTCTTAAGGAGAGAAATCTTGTCAGAGGTTCTGAATTTGCTGATTCGAGAAAATACTTGCAGTCCGCTGAGATAACCTGGGCAGATGACAGCGATTCCAGAGTGACAAGAGCAGACGTCGCAGTATTCCTTTTCAGGCTGGTTTCCGATATTTTTGATGTCTCAGACTGCGGAAGTACAGAACTGGCATACAACGACATCCCGAAGTTCCATTTTATGAACATTCCAGTTGAAACTCTTGATTCACTTGGAATACATCTAGCCAGAAAAGATAATCTTTTCGGTTGCGACGACTACGTGTCTCTGAAATGGCTTTCAGAGCTTTCTACAGACCTGATAAGAAGTTGCGAATCCCGGATAAAAACCAGAAGTGTCATAGAGGAAATGTAGGCTGTCATCTCGAACGACAATCTAATTCCGTGCTCTTCCGTGTAATTCCGTGGTTAAAAATCTTTATCTTTCCATTGTATTATGAATCTCTGATTATATTACCAGCGAGCTCCAGCGCCTCATTCCGGGACTGAATTTTTCCCAGGTGCTGGGCTTCTTTTATTTCTTCAAGAACTTTTCTGAACAGCGGACCCGGCGCCAGGTTGAAATGAGCAATCAGATCGTGACCTGTCAGCAAAGGCTTTTTGGGTTTGTATTCCATCTGTTTGAAAAAGTCAGAGATGATATTTTCAATTCCTGTTCGGAATTTTGGAAGCTCATCTTTGTTTTCCGGACCTTGTGCAGCTTCTCTGTCAGCCAGCGATAAGAGTGCTACGCCTAAGCCATCGCGGCCTGTCTCAGAAAAATATTTGAAAAGACGTCTTTCAGTGACGCCTTCCTGAATGATTACACCAGGACGCATGTGGTTTTTAGTGACTTTCATCAGAAAAGTGCATTCATTTCCTGAAAGCTTAAGCCTTTCAGCGATTTCCTCACACATTCTTGAGCCTTCCATTTCATGGCCGTGAAAGACGATTTTTCCCGATTCTTCCTCTGTCCTTTTGCAGATTGGCTTTCCAATGTCATGAACAAGTATGGCAAGCTTAAATAGCTGCTCATAAGTCCTGTTTCCTGAGATTGGCTGTGAAAGAAAATCTTTGATTCTTTTCCAGCACGGAATCGGCATTCCGGTCTCAAGTTGCTTTTCAAAGTTTTCAAGCGCCAGAAGGGTGTGTTCAAAGACATCAAGGTGGTGCCACCTGTTTTGATCAACATTTTTTGAAACAATGAGTTCCGGAAGAATCAACTGCAGGATGCCGCATTGATCCATCTTTCTGATCCACTTGCAACTGTCTTTTACGGACAGAACTTTGAAAAATTCATCTCTTATGCGTTCGAAGGCACATTTTTTAAGTTTCTCTGCGTCTCTGACGATCAATGCATAAAGTTTTTCGGGAATTTCCCAGTCGAATTTTGAGGCAAACCTGAACGCCCTCATCAATCTTACCGGGTCCTGGTTAAAAATTTCATCTGAACACTGAATAAGCTTCTTTTCGGCAAGGTGTTTGAGCCCGTTCAGCGGATCATAGATCTGAAAATGCGGATCAAGAAGCGGCCACTGAAGACGTATTGACATAGCGTTTATGGTAAAATCTCTCTCGGCTAAGTCCTGGTCAATATTTGGAGCCCTGAATTTGGCAAGATCAAATGTATAGCTCACTCCATCGTGACTTCTGATGATTCGAGCAACTGCGTGCTCTTCGTCGAGCAATACGAATCCGGCTTTTTTTGCTCTCGCAAAATTGCTTGCCATGGGAGATGGGTTTTCTGCGAATGCCAGATCAAAATCAGTTACGTCGGTTCTTTTAAGAAATAAATCTCTTACTGTTCCGCCAACCAGGTAACCTTCACGGTTTCTTGCTTCAGACATTCCATAAAGCAGCTCGCTCAACATTGTAAGAGGAGCCTGAGGAATTTCAATTGAAGGAATTTCTATTGAGGGCGCTTCGGTAGATTGAACCTTGGTGTTTTGGTCTATAGTTGCTTTTTGATCTGTGTTTGTTCTGTCTTCTGTGTTCATTTACTTGTCCATTTCAGGGTTTAGATAAAAAACCGGTTAGCATCAGAGTCATGGTTTATGTCATTTCGACCGAAGGGAGAAATCTCGTATTTTTTACTTGATCCAACCTTGCGGAGATCTCTCCCTTCGGTCGAGATGACAATAATCGGTTGAGATGACAATAAATAGTCCGCCGGGAGGGCGATACTTTAGTGACAGTGCTGCTCTCCCGGGTATTGATTTACTTGTTTTTTTTGTAGAAATTCAGGTCGGGCTTTCGTGCTGCCATTGTTTCGTCCAGGCGTCCAACCGGAGTGTTTTTCGGAGAAGCCTTCAGCATTTCAGGTGTTTCAAATGCTTCAGTTGCTACCTTCTTCATAACACCGATAAACTCATCGAGAGTCTGTTTGCTTTCTGTTTCAGTTGGCTCAATCATTATTGATTCTTCAACAATAAGAGGGAAGTAAATGGTCGGCGCGTGATATCCATAATCAAGCAGTCTCTTGGCGATATCAAGCGTCTTAATTCCCTTTTCAGCAAACTTTTTACCTGATAGAACAAATTCATGTTTGCAGGTTCTGTTGAATGGCAGGAAATAGTGCTCTGCCAGAGCTTTCATCATGTAGTTTGCATTCAATACCGCGCAGGTAGAAACTTCCTTCAAACCTTCGCTTCCGAGCTGAACGATATAAGTGTATGCTCGTACAAGTATTCCGAAACTTCCGAAAAATGATCTGACCGGGCCGATTGAATCTTTGTTTGCGGAAGATACTTTGAATTTTTTTCCGTCAAACTCAATTCTTGGGGTGGGAAGGAATTTTGCCAGATGTCTTTTTACACCAACAGGGCCTGAACCGGGTCCGCCGCCGCCGTGTGGTGTGGAAAAGGTCTTATGCAGATTGACGTGCATTACATCAAATCCCATGTCGCCTGTGCGGCACCAGCCCATAATTGCATTGAGGTTGGCTCCGTCATAATAAAGCAAACCGTCCACCTGGTGTACAAGCTCGGCAATTTCTTTAATGTTTTCTTCGAAAAGTCCGAGAGTATTCGGATTTGTAAGCATAAGTCCGGCGACTTCTGAAGAAAGATTCTTTTTCAGATCTTCAACATCGACTCCGCCGCGTGCATTACTTTTTATGTTTACGACTTCGTAGCCGCAGAATGCTGCAGAGGCTGGGTTTGTACCATGTCCGGCATCAGGAATAAGTATTTTCGTTTTTCTGTTGCCTTTTTTATCATGATATGCGCGGATAATCATAAGACCGGTAAGTTCGCCGTGCGCGCCAGCTGCCGGCTGAAGGGTGAATTCATCCATGCCGGTGATTTCGCATAACGCAGACTCAAGGTTTTTCATCAGAGCAAGCGAGCCCTGAATGGTATCTTCGGGCTGATAAGGGTGAATTCCTGCGAATCCTGGAAGTCTTGCCATATCTTCGTTGATTTTGGGATTGTACTTCATTGTACAAGAACCAAGCGGATAAAAGCCCACATCAACACCGTAGTTCATTCTCGAAAGTCTTACGAAGTGTCTGACGACGTCAATTTCGCTCAGGGACGGGAAATCAAGTTCTTTCCTGATAAAATTTGCCGGAATCAGGTCAGCGGGATCAGATTCGGGAATATCAAGTTTTGGAAGGCAATAGCCTTTTCTGCCATTTGAGGACAGTTCAAAAATCAATGATTCAGTCATTCCATCAACCCTCCGATACGTTCTTTCAGCATTTGAAGTTCCTCTGCAGTTCGTTTTTCTGTGACAGCAATCAGAATCATATCTTTGCACTGCGGATAGAAATTTTCAAGCGGAATACCGCCGAGAATTCCCTCTTTCTCAAGTTTCTTGAGAAGATTTTTTGCACCAGGAACGCGAATGGCGAATTCATTGAAGAACGGCGCAGTGAACGGGAAAGAAACGTGCGGAAGTTTTGCAAGTTCCTTTTTAAGGTAATGAGCTTTCTGCAGACATTGTGACGCTACATCGCGCATTCCTTCACGTCCGAGCAGTGACATGTATATTGTTGCGTTTAAGGCCATCAGAGCCTGATTTGAACAGATATTGCTGGTCGCTTTTTCTCTTCTGATATGCTGTTCACGAGCCTGAAGAGTAAGTACAAAGCCGCGTTGTCCGCGGTTATCAAGAGTGCATCCTGAGATTCTTCCGGGAATTTTTCGCATCAGGGGTTCTTTAACAGCCATGAAGCCCAGTGATGGACCGCCCATACTCATTGAAATTCCAAGAGACTGACCTTCGCCGGTAACAATGTCTGCACCGAGTTGCCCTGGCGGAGTTAAGAGTCCGAGTGCAATCGGATAAGTTGAGACAATCGTCAATGCGCCGCTTGCTTTTGCAATAGAAGAAATTTTTTCAAGTTCTTCAAGGCAGCCGAAGAAATTCGGATATTGTACAATTACTGCAGCAGTGTTCTGATCAACAATTTTCTGCAGGCGGGAAAGGTCTGTGATTCCGTCTTCAAGGGGAATTGTGACCACTTCGACGCCCAGATTTTTTACAAGCCCACGGGTAACTGACAGGTATTCCGGATGAATTCCCTCGGAAATTACGATCTTTTTGCGTCCAGTGTGCAGAAGTGCAATGTTTGCGGCTTCTGCAGCAGCGGTTGCGCCTTCGTACATTGAAGCGTTCGCGAGATCCATTCCGGTCAGGTGGCAAATCAAGCTTTGATATTCGTAAATAGCCTGAAGTGTTCCCTGGCTGATTTCTGGCTGATACGGAGTATAGGCGGTGTAGAGGTCGCCTCTCAGCAGAAGATGATCAATGGCTCTCGGGATGTGGTGGTCATAAACTCCGCCGCCCAGAAAGCAGATCATTTCGCTTACGGAAAGGTTCTGATTAGCCAGATCATTAAGCTTCTGAGCGGTTTCAACTTCGCTTAAACCAGCTGGAAGATTGATTGGCCCATTTTGCCTGACATTTTGTGGAATTTCGGAAAAAAGTTCTTCCGGAGTTTTCACGCCTATGAAATCAAGCATTGCCCTGATTTCATCGACGGTATGAGGAATATAACTGGACATAAGTTTTTTCCTTCCGCTCAGTGATGACTTTCGGCGCAGTGTTTCTCGTAAGCTGTGAAATCCATGAGTTCTTTTGCTTCAGTTGGGTTGGAAAGTTCAATTTCGCATATCCAGCCGCTTCCGCATGGATCTTCGTTGACCTTTGCCGGGTCGCTTTCAAGGGCGTCATTTGTTTTAATAATTTTTCCGGTGAATGGTGAATAAAGGTCTGATACGGTTTTAACCGATTCAATTACTCCAAAAGTTTTGCCTTTGGTAACGGCCAATCCCACTTTGGGAGCATCAACAAAAACTATGTCGCCAAGCTGCTTGCTTGCAAAATCAGAAATACCAATTACTGCGATATTTCCCTTAACTGCTGCCCATTCGTGAGACTTTGTGTACTTGATTTCTTTCGGGTTCATTTCCTTTTTCTCCTGTTTAATTAATTTTGTTGTAAACTTTAACTTCAACTCCATAATATACCAATAATTCAATCTGTTAGCCTCTCCCAGATTTACTGTGGGATGGGGTAGGGCGAAAAAAGTTTTTCACATTACCTATTTTTCCACCGTTTATTGAGTAGATACTCGCAAACTTCAATAAAGAGGCTATTTTTTCTGCCCCCTCTCCCCGGCGTTGCCGTAAGAGAGGGTTGGAGTGAGGGTGGTTATTTGTAGAATGGGAATTTGTGACAGATGCTCTTCACTTCGTTCCTTACTCTGCTTAAAGTTGGCTGATCTTCAGGATTGCTGAGAACGCGGTCGATCAGATCTGCGATCTGAACCATTGTTTCCGGATTCATTCCACGAGTGGTAACTGCCGGAGTTCCGATTCTGAGACCTGATGTTACAAATGGCGACTGCGGATCATTTGGAATAGTATTCTTGTTTACTGTGATTCCGGCTTTGTCAAGAGCTGCTTCACCAAGCTTGCCTGTGATCTTTTTTGCTCTCAGATCAACAAGCATGAGATGGTTATCTGTTCCATTTGATACAAGCCTTAAGCCTTTTTCCTGCAGAGCTTTCGCAAGTGCTGAGGCATTTTTTAGAATTCTCTGCTGATATTCCTTGAATTCCGGGGAAAGTGCTTCGTGAAACGACACTGCTTTTGCTGCGATGACGTGCATGAGCGGTCCACCCTGAATTCCAGGGAAAATTGCCTTGTCGATCTGTTTGGCATATTGTTCACGGCACAGAATCAGTCCGCCTCTTGGGCCTCTGAGTGTTTTATGTGTTGTACTTGTGACGAAATCTGCATACGGAACCGGGCTTGGATGCAGTCCGGCGGCAACAAGTCCTGCTATGTGTGCCATATCAACGCAGAGAACCGCACCGACTTTGTCGCATATATCTCTGAATCTCTTGAAATCAAGAATTCTAGGATAAGCAGACGCACCGGCCATGATCATTTTCGGTTTGTTTTCGATTGCGAGTTTTTCAACTTTGTCGTAATCAATTGTTTCTTTTTCATCATCGACGCCGTAAGGAACGACTTTGTACAAAATTCCGCTGAAGTTTACCGGACTTCCGTGTGTCAGGTGACCGCCATTTGAAAGGTTCATTCCGAGGAATGTGTCGCCGGGTTTCATTACGGTCATGTAAACTGCCAGATTTGCCTGGCTTCCGGAATGTGGCTGTACGTTGGCGTGTTCAGCGCCAAAAAGCTTTTTAACTCTGTCGCGGGCAAGGTCTTCGGCCTTGTCGATAACTTCGCAACCGCCGTAATAACGCTTTGCCGGATATCCTTCAGCGTATTTATTGGTAAGAACTGAACCCATGGCTTCCATAACAGCCTCTGATACAAAATTCTCTGATGCGATCAGCTCAATTCCGTCAGTCTGGCGGGTTTTTTCTTCGTTGATAATATCGAATATCTGTGGATCAACTTCTTTGAGGGTTTTCATTTCTTAGCTCCTGGTTTTGTATAGAAAGGAGTTTGGATAACAGTTGCAGGATAAAGTTTTCCGCGAATTTCAACTTCAAACTTCGAACCGATAGCCTTCAGCTCGGGTGGAACATATCCGAGACCGATGTTTTTCTGAAGGGTAGGGGCCATTGTGCCGGAAGTTACTACGCCGACTTTCTTTCCATCATGTACAATTGGATATTCGTGGCGCGGAGCGGGACCTTTTCCCATTTCGAATCCGACAAGTGTTTTCTGAACGCCTTTTTCCTTCTGAGTTTTGAAAACATCAGAACCATTGAACGGACCCTTGGCAAATTTAACTGTCCAGTCAAGATTTGCTTCGATCGGAGTTGTTGCGTCATGAATATCATTTCCATAAAGCATGAGTCTGGCTTCCAGACGCAAAGTGTCTCTGGCGCCAAGTCCGATAGGAGTCAGACCATAGCCTGAGCCTGCGTTCATGAGCTGTTCCCATATTTTTTCGCAATGCTGGGCGTCGAAATACAATTCAAAGCCGTCTTCTCCGGTGTAGCCGGTTCTGCTTATTATTGCATCTACTCCGGCAACAATTCCGGTTGTAAACCAGTAGTACTTAATTGCTTTCAGATTTTGTCTGAGAAGTTTCTGAAGAATTTCCTGGGCGAACGGTCCCTGAATGGCAATTAATCCGGTTTCGGAAGATTTATTCTCAAGTTTGCTGTCGCCAATCAATTGCGATTGAATCCAGGCAAAGTCTTTGTCAATATTTGATGCATTGACGACCAGAAAAAACTTCTCCATATTGAAGCGATAAATCAGAAGGTCATCAACGATTGTGCCATCAGGTCTGCACATTGGTGAATAGGCAATCTGCCTGTCTGAAAGCGCTTCGATATCCTGTGTAACTACTTTTTGAATAGTTTTCAGGGCATCTTTGCCTGTCAGCCAGAATTCGCCCATGTGGAAAAGGTCGAACAGACCAGCTTTGTTTCGAACTGTCTGATGTTCTTCAATAATTGAAGTGTACTGTACTGGCATGTACCAACCGCCGAACTCGATCATTCTCGCGCCGGATTTTTCATGCACGGCGCACAAAGGTGTCTTTTTCATCATTCCTCCTTTTTAGAGAGGGGGCACGCGCCCCCTCTCGCCGGTCGAACAAGTTCGACCGTCTCACTCCCCGCGGTCGCGCAGTTTCTGCGCTCCTTGGCAGAGCTGATAAACTTACGTTGTAGCGATTTAGAACACGAACACTTTCTCAGAGCTGATAAACTTACGTTGTAGCGATTTAGAACACGAACATTTTTGCAGAGCTGATATAGTTTCGATATATTGATTTAAACACAAAAATCTTTTCATAGCTTTGGGGCGCACACGCTGCCTTAAACTGTTAGGTGCCGACTCCGTATTTTGCTGTCATTTCGACTAAAGGGAGAAATCTTGTATCTTTTGCTCGAACATCTATCCCCACGGAGATTTCTCCCTTCGCTTGAGATGAAAGCGAATCATCATGAAAACCCAACCTTCACTTCTTATGCGTGAAATCACAATTTGTTGTTCAAAATTGAGATTTCATGCATAAGTCAGGACGTTTGTTTGCTGATGGCTTTTAGAAGGGCGGTTGTGCCGGCACCGATTTCCTTCAGATAGCCTAGTTTTGTAAGAGCAAGTTCCAGCAGCCCGATTGTTGCGATCATTTCTCTCTCACCAATCATTCCGATTGTGGCAATCCGGAAAACTTTGTCTGCGAGATGACCCTGACCACCGGCGAGCAGCACGTTGTAATTATCGTGAATCTCATTGACAATACTTTTCGGATGAATTCCAGCAGGCGTGTTAATGACAGTGAGAACTTCCGAGAGAGCATCAGGTTGTGTAAATATTGAGAGATTGAGCGCCTTCAGGGATTCCTTGAGAGCTGCTGCAAGATTTCCGTAATGTGAAAAGAGCTTCTCGATACCGATTTTTTCAATTCTTTTTAAAGCGGCATGAAGTGAAAACATTACCGATATTGCAGGCGTCCACGGATAGCTTGGAATCGGGAGATCCTGGTTTTTTATATAATGTTTCAAATTAAAATAATAAGCAGGACAATCAACTTTATTAAGTTTGTCAACGGCTTTTTCTGAAAGTGCTATCATTCCAACGCCTGGAGGCGCGAGGAAACCTTTTTGAGACGCCGAAATAGCAACGTCAATGTGCCATGCATCCATCTCGAAAGGAAGAGCTCCGATTCCAGATACACCGTCGGTTATGAAAAGTACATTTTTATTTTTGAGGTATTCGCCAATGGCCGCAAGATCGTTTTTTACACCGGTTGATGTTTCATTGAAGGTCACAGTTACGCCTTTAATGTCCGGGTGTTTTTTGAATTCCGCGTCGATATCTTCGACCTTAGCACGATAACCCCATGGATATTTTAATTGAACGACATTCAATCTGAAAGCTTTTGCTATTTCCGAAAATCTTTCACCGAAAGCTCCGGTTTCGACTGATAAAATGGTCTCACCCTGATGAAAATGATTTACGATAGCTGTTTCCATAACACCAGTGCCTGAAGAAGTCGTCAGTAAAAGGCGCTGGTTTGTTTTGAAAAACTTTTTGAGCATATTTACACATTCGGTGTATAACGGCGCAAAATCATTTGTTCTATGGTGTTTCAACGGCTGTGCACCAGCCATAAGAATCTCAGGATCCAGTTGAACCGGTCCTGGTGTCATCAGAAGAATGTCCTGATCCATGGTTTATCGCTCCTTGATCAAATATGTTATATATCTTTTCATTACTACCTCTATTTTACAACTCACTAACGCTCAAATTCTTTAACCCAAATTTATCAAATAGCAAACTAATTCTGATAGATTTCTTTTGTACGTTCTCAATAATTAGGGGCAGATAGTAGATGCGGCATATTAACGCTTCGACTTTACCACCCGACCATTTATTGAATAGACACTATTAAACTATACTGTTTTTCGACAAAGATCATTGCGTGCTTTCAATGTGTTGGAAAGCAGCATTGCAATGGTCATGGGCCCAACTCCGCCCGGAACAGGTGAATACCAGGCAAGTTTATCGGTATAATTTCCGTAATCAATGTCTCCAACAAGTTTTGTTCCTTTGGGTGCATTCGGATCGTCTATTCGATGCATTCCAACATCTACCACTACTGCGCCTTTTTTCAGCCATTCACCTTTAATTGCATGAGGTTTTCCCAGCGCAGCCACCACGATGTCTGAATCGGAAATTTCACTTTCGAGATTTTTTGTTTTGGAATGAGCAATCGTCACAGTTGCATTTTCCCTCAGAAGTAAAAGGCTCATTGGTTTTCCCACGATGTTGCTTCTGCCGATTACGAGAGCTTTTTTTCCTGAAATTTCGACCAGGTATCGTTTAAGAAGTTCTATTACTCCGGCGGGTGTGCACGGAAGAAAAGAATCTATTCCAATAAGGAATTTCCCCTGATTAACAGGATGGAAAGCATCAACATCTTTCCGTGGGGAAATCGCTTCGATGACAGCCTGTTGATCGGATTGGTCAGGAAGCGGCATTTGGACAAGAATTCCGTGAATTGCACTGTTGTTGTTTAATCGTTGAATTTCTGAAATAATCTGATTTCGGGAAGCATTGTGCGGAAGTTTGATCTCTTCTGAATGAAATCCAACTTCTTCAGCATTCTTTTTCTTCTGACTGACATAAACTTTTGAAGCCGGATCATCGCCAACAATAATAACCGCCAGTCCGGGAACAGGCTCACCTTTAGCAATGAAAGCTGATACAGCAGATTTGATCTCAGATCTGATGTCCGATGATACTTTTTTTCCATCCAGAATTTGCGCCATAGTTCCTCCAGAAAAAAATTATTCAGTGCATGGAGTATACTCCTGTAAAATAATGTTTGCAAGTATCTGAAAATGCACAGAAAAAAAGTGAGGAGATGCAGACTGGGTAATTGTCTGAGGAACATTCACATTGATGGAATTGTGTTAGCTGCTTTAAGTCTACTTTTCAAATAATCAATTTTTCAACATTTTCATATATCTTCTCAATAATCATGGGTAACTTTTCAATTTGAAATACTTATTCTACTGTCATCTCGACCGAAGAGAGATGCCTCCGAAGGGTTTGATATTTCTCCCTTCGGTTGAAATTACAGCAATGAACTGAAAGTCTCCCCGAATTATTGAGTAGATACATTTACATGGCAAATACTTCTTTACAATATTCATTGTTAATTAAGTTGCTATTATTTCCGAAAGCTAAAAAATGGGAGTAAATATGAAAAAAAGTAAATATGTTGATATTGTTCTTCTTTTGCTTAACATTTTGTTGCTGCAAAATGTTTCTGAATCTGCTGGAATTGTGAATGTTTATGGTTCCGGTCAGGCTACTGGTGCTGGAAAGGAACAACGTGGAGAAAATCTGCAAGCCTGGCTGAGCGGAACTCCTTTCAGATACAATAGAAATAATTCCGAAAAGAGACCTTCATTTCTCAAGACCCTTGATAGCTCTAATCCCCCGGAAGAAATTGGGAAACGGAAGAGAGGTATGAGTCCGATGGGGGCTGTTCAGTTGCTCAGAAAATATTCATTTTTTGATCCTGTTTTTTCGAGATGGGATAAGGTTATGACTGGGCAAAGATTCTTTGTTCCTTTTTTCATCGATATTCAGTCGGATAGACAGAATAAATCAAAAGGAAGCGAAAATAAGGCTTTGCAGCCATCACGGGAAGACAGTCGTCAGGGAGCATCTCAGGAAAAATATTGGATAGGATACCGTCTAAAAAATTCGACAGAAGATTCTTCCTCAAACTGGTTTGTCGGCTTTGGCACGAAAAACACCTCTTCGGGAGACAAAAGGAAAACCAACCAGGAAGACCGAAATAAAAAAGATTTCAACGGTCCCATAATCGGTCTGGTCGGAAAGTTTTAATTGTTGAAAGCAGGAATTACTCTGTTGCATATTTGAGAAACTTTGATTTGCAAAAAGCGGTAGTGCGATCATTTAACTGATAAACAAAAAGAAACTGATTTTTAAACACGGAAAACCACGGAAGACCGTAGATTTTTTCTTTTAAAAAAATTGTTGTTATTCTTAATCAGTAAAAGACAAATTGACTATAATTTTATGAATACTAGCACAGAGATATATTCTAGAAAAGGAAAAATTTGCATCCACGCTACCCATCTGTTCGAATCAAACTTCCTTCTTCAACAGGCTTCAACCTATTTATTGAAATGGCTTTTGAAAGTGAGAATTGCAGGTAAACCGGTATTTCGGTTGCTGGTTTTCACATTTTCCCTTATAATTAAAAAGATGTGCGTTATCCGGGATTTCGTTTGATTCTGGAATTATTTAGGGGGAAGCGGTTATGAAGAAAGATCAATTCCTTTGTTTTTTATTCCTGCTCTTCAGCGTTTTATTATCAGGGCAAGTATCAGCTGATGAAACCCGTTCAGCTTATGAACAATACCTCGCGGTGCAGAGGAAATATTCCGATGCTGTAACCGGAAACGCTTCAGAAGACAAACTTCGGAATATTTTAGGCGAACTTCAGACCGCCCGCTGCGAATACTACCGCCTAATCGGGAAAACACTGCCGTCAACAGAGAAAAACGCCTTAGTTGCTCCTTCCGAAGAGGTGAACGCTCCAGCTTTCCTTCCCGATGCATCGGCAGAATCACAGGTAACAACCCAGGCGCAATCCTCTCAGGCCTCCGAATCGGCTTTTCTGGCAGATGCAATTCCAGGTCTATACGGTCAGAACCGGGCAAGTGATTCGGAAAGACTAATCGACAATCTCAGCCAGCTTCTTCAAACAGAGAGCGACCCTGCTCGCCAGATAGCTATTCATCAGGAAATCGCCGTTCTGATGGTCGAAGGAAAGGGTGATTATTCACGCGCAATTGCTTATCTTCAGAAGGTATCTTCATCCATCTCAGACCAGAAGCTGAAACTGGTTATCATCGAGACTCTGTATCAGTTGAAGCGTGATCAGAAAATTGCCGCTCAAATGGCAGTAGTAACTCAGAAAGATTCGGCGCGCCAAGAGGATCTTGCGAGATTTACCAGCACATCGTGGCTGAATTTTCCGGGCAAAATTGGAAGTATGGCGGGTTATTGCTGGAATACCCTGACCGGTTGGTTTGCCAAAGATAAGCTAAAACGCCTTCAGAAGGAAGAAAAAGACCTTCAGAAGGGCGATTTTCGCAGATGGTTGGTCCTTTCACCAGGTGAACATTACCAGCAGAGCGAATTTCAACTGATTGATCCCATTGGTGATGCGTTCCTGATAAAGAAAATTGACCAGATGCCTTTAAAGGTTGTCCAGATGTTGCTAGGTGGGACTTATCCCCAAGCTGACGCAAATGAGGAACGCCAAACGGACGGAGTCGATGAAAACGGGAACAAGATTCCATTCGAAATCGGCAAAACGGTTCCAATTGATGTCGAAAGACTCATCAACAAAATGCGCGACATCATTCGCCGGAATCCCGAAATCTCCCCTTTTATTGGCGAAGAGCACAAATGGTCTCCGGAAGCAAGCAGCCAGATGATGTCGAGTTATATGAGCCGCGTCGGTCGTGTTTTTGGCGGCCGTGATACAGGCATTCCGGTGCCGATCATGTTCCAATCAAGACTTTTTCTTCTCCTTGCCTGTGGCTTCACTTCGCGTTACGCGATCACCGGAACCGAAAAAGAACTGGAGGCAAAACTGATGACTTACCCCGATCGGGGCGTTCAGATCCATGATATGTTCCGCGAAAGCTATCTGCTGAACAAGGGTAACATGTATCTTACCCTGTTAGCTGCTGAAAATATTCTTGCAGGAAACCCCTATCGAAAAACCCGTGATGATTCGCCTCTGCAGAAAAAGCTTGCTTATTTCCGCCAGGATTCCCTGCCACGCGGAGACAACTACGGCGCCTGGTATCATTTCTTTGGCATTGGTCTCTATGGCATGCTTCGTCCGGGGGTGGTCTCCAGGGCTGTCGCGGAGATTGAGAGCTTAGGCTCCATTTTTTTTGAAGGTTTCGACAGGCAGGAAGATTATGTTAACAGATATGGTTCCATTTGGGGAAAGAAGATTGAGGAAATGATCCGCAAAAAAACTTACCTGGTTCCATTGAAATCCAACGAACGCACTGATTACATGCTCAATGATCCTGCCCTTCAGCAAACGAAATGAGTGGGCGGGAAAGTTTCAATAGCTGCCCAGAGCCTGTTGCATAATTAACAGAATTGAATATTATGTGCCAAATAAAGCGCCGAAAGGCGCTTTATTCGTTATTGTTGAGTGTTGAAGAGAAAGCTTTTGCTTGTCTATTTTTTTTGAAAAGTAATGTTTTGTACCAGGAAATAATGTTTTCCAATATTAGGTGGCTATTTCCAGGATTGTTTAAGGCCTTCAAGGATTCCGGCGTAGCCTGCTTGCATTTCTTTTAAAGATGGTTCTGAGCCTGATGCGGCAGTCCATTCGACGATTTTGGTTACAAATTCGCTTTCAACAATGCCTCTGAATGCCTGAAATTTGTTCAGATATCCGATTGCTTCTCTTACCACCGGAAGTTCTGCAGCGTTGCTCATTACTTCTGCTACTCTTGGTCCAGCCATTTTTGCCGGAGTGTAAATTGTGGTAGCTACTGCAAGAGAGGCAGCGACAACAGTTCTTGAAACCGGATCGTTCTGTTCGCCCACCCAGGACCGACTGAAAAGATAATGCTCTGCATCGCGTAAATTTGGGTCAGCCCAGTTTGGTTTACCGTCAGGACCTTTTTCACGATCCTTGTATGCTGCATTCCAGGCACCAAAAACGTCGTTAGGAAATTTTTTTATGTATTCGTTGGCTATATCAACATAATTTCGTGAAGTAGATATACCTGTTCCTGTGCTGGTAGATGTTGAAGTAGAATTCGATTTTGATGTCCCGGTACTTTTATTATCAGAAGAAACCGTATTGCTACCAGTGCCAGCCCCGTTTGAAGAGCTTCCGCCTCCAGAATTCCCGGAACCACTCTGAGCTTCTGGAATCTTTAATTCCCAGCCAGGAGAGATCATGTCAGGATTTTTTGCGAGCGAGGGATATTTTTCTTTATTGTACTTTATTATCAATGTGTATTTATTGGGATCTCCGAAATACTTTTGTGCAAGATCTCTCAATGTTTCACCAGATTTTACTTTGTGTGTTTTAAATTTAACTGCAGAAGTGGTTGAAGTTGTTTGTGCTGTAGATGTTTTAACTGCCGGGGTTACAGAAGGATCAGGTTCCGGGAAATCTGATGCAGAGTTGTTGTCAGTAGTAACGGGGTTGTCGAAATTCATTTTCACGCTGCCTTCTTCATCGAATGGGTTTGCTGCAAGAAGCACATTTCCGTTTTCCAGAAAAGAAGACAGCAAAATAAATGTCCCAACAAGAAGACTATAAATAAAGTACTTTAAATAATTAGACTTTATTAACATAAGCAGCTCTCCCCAAAAAAACAATTCACTCTTAATTGTATGAAAATATTAGTTTCTTGTAAAGGCAGAAAAAGCCTTCGAAATTTACAAAAAATTCAGTATAATTATCAGAGTTGAGGTTTATTAGCCAACAGGAGTCGAAGGAAAAATGAAAATATCACATAGACTGGCATTCGTAGCCGCGTTATGTTTGCTTGTTTTTGCGGCTTCTTCCTTCGCTTCTCCCTTCGATGGAAGCGATGTTAAGCTTGATAAACAGGCTGGTGGGATTTTTCAGAAAGCTGCAGATCTTTTGAATTTGAACACTGAGGAAAAATTGCTTGAAAAATCAAAAAAGATTACGTCCGTTTCTGAGCTTCGCAAATTCGCTTCCGAAATAAAAGACAACTCATTGAGGGTGCAGGTTTTTATTGAAGCAGCAAAAAGACTGACTTTAAATTCTCAGGAAGTTATTGAGATTCTTTCAGATCCATGTTTCCAAAACTTTGATTCAAAGATGGCATTTTTCAGGGAGGCCATACAGAAAATTTCCGTCAGAGATGCTATTTCCAATAAGATTTGGAGCCAGTTTGGATCGCAAGGAACACCGGATCAGGCATTGAAAGAATTGGCAAAAAGGTCAGACAATGTTGAAGAAATAATTGAGCTGGCACGAGAGTGCAATTCTCAGGATAATGCATCAGTTATAATCCAGACTGCACTTACTCTTCCATTGAAAATTCAAGACTATATCAGGCTTGCTGAATTAGCAGATGAAAACACCGCATTGTTTATAGTCGAAGCAGGTTTGAAAAAGACTTCATCGGTCAAAGAGAGTTGCCAGCTCCTTCAGGCTGGAGACCTGGACGGGGCGGAAATCCAGAAACATCTGTACAAACTGTCTCCGCTTGCACGCAGTCATGAAGATTATCGCTGTCTGGCAGATGCAGCAAAAAATCAGGAAACAAAAAATGTCTTTCTTGAAAAGGCGCGCCTGCTTTCTCCTGTTATTGGCTCACAGACAGAAATGATTGACTCGCTCAAGGCAGACATCTTCCAGAAATACTCAATTCTCCTGATTGAAAATGGCACAAAGACAACTGTAGACAGTATTCATGCCACCGCCAAAGTCTTAGATCTCTTCCTGAAAAATTTCGTCTGGCAACTCGTGAAATTCAATTTGAAAGATATTTTAAAGACTATAAAGGGGCAAGAGACTATCTTGGCTGGGTTAATCGGGGGACATTTCTTGTTCATATTTCCCGAAATGGACTTTCGGAAAATACCTATCCGGCAACTCTTGTTCACGAAATGGCTCATTGCTTCCAAAATAAATATCCGGAACTTGAAAATGAATGGGCGGATGTTTTCTGGAAAAACGGACTGCCCGTTTCGCCATCTGTAAGCGACTATGGAAATACCAATAATCTCGAAGACATGGCAGAATCAGTAGCCGAATACTGGTGCAGAGGACCTGAAATGAAAAATAAACAACCCGCGAGATATGAATTCATAAAAAATAAAATCATGTCTGGAAAAGAATACTGAAAATGAAACTATTTCCAACGCGACTCTGCTAATCTTTTTGTGATAAAATAGCAATGACATGTATCGTTGGTAATAATATCAATCTTAAAAATGTGTTATGTTCGCCCCCGAAATTTGGGTGAGGGTCTTTTTGACATATTATTTTAGATTTTGCATAGTTCGGCTGATCAAATCAGATTGGAAAACCTGTATAAAATTTTCAGCAACTATGCTTACCGTTGATATATTGTCAGACGATTTGTCGAAGCAATATGAAAAATCACCACAATAGCGTTATTTCAGGGAGATTGAAATGAATCCGATTTTTCGTTTGATAACTCGTGATGGTATTGTACAAACAAAATACGGAAATCGCGAGTTTCTCGAAATTGAACCTCAGGTTCTTCATAAACTGTCTGCACATGCTTTTCATGATGCAGCCTTTTTTTTGCGGACATCACAGCTTGAATCATGGATGAACATTCTTAAAGATAAAGACAGCAGCGATAAGGAAAAATTTGTAATTGCATGCCTTATAAAAAATGCAGTGATTTCCGCTGAGGGAGTGCTGCCGCTATGTCAGGATACCGGCACTGCAACAATAATTGCAAAACGTGGTGAACAGGTTATTACCGGAGGCGAAGATGAGCGTTTTCTTCTTTCCGGAATTGAAGAAACCTATCGTAGGGAAAACTTGCGTTATTCGCAGGTAATTGCATCAGGAATGTTCGGTGAAAAAAACTCCGGAAATAATCTTCCGGCGCAGATTGATATCGGATTTGTACCAGGAAATGAATATAATTTCCTTTTTGTTGCAAAAGGTGGAGGTTCTTCCAACAAAACCTTTCTGAGTCAGGAATCAAAAGCATTATTGAATCCGGCATCTTTTGAGTCTTTTCTCCGCGAGCGCATAAAAAATCTCGGTGTTGCGGCGTGTCCGCCGTATCATGTCGCCGTAATAGTCGGTGGGACATCGCCTGAGCAGAATCTGAAAATGCTCAAACTTGCAACTGCCGGCGCACTTGATGATTTGCCCATTTCGGGAAGTAACGGCTGTGCGTTTCGCGATCCTGAATGGGAAAAGAAAGTCATGCAGATTTCAACTGAACAGGGATTTGGTGCCCAGTTTGGAGGTAAATGGCTTTCGCTTTCTGCGCGGGTTATTCGCCTGTCAAGACATGCAGCTTCGTGTCCGGTTTCAGTCGGAGTTTCATGCAGCGCTCACAGAAATTTGCTTGGCAAAATAACAAAAGATGGCGCTTTCCTCGAACAGCTCGAATTTTCACCCGGACGGTTTTTGCCTGAGTTGTCTAAAACAGGCAATTTGCAGGCAATATCGATTGATCTGAATCAGCCGGTTGATGCTGTTAAAAAGATGCTTTCTTCTCAGCCCATAGGCGCTATGGTAATGCTTTCAGGACCGCTTATTGTTGCAAGAGACCTTGCTCATGTGAAACTGCTTGAATTGGTGAAAGCAGGAAAAGCTCTTCCGGACTATTTTAAAAACCATCCGATTTATTATGCCGGGCCTGCAAAGACACCGCCGAATATGGTAATCGGAAGCATGGGACCAACAACTGCAGAGCGCATGGACAGCTATCTTGAAACATTTATGGCGCATGGAGCTTCCCATATAACTCTCGCAAAAGGTAACCGTGCTTCTTCAGTTGCTGAATCCTGCAAAAAATACGGCGGTTTTTACCTTGGAATCATAGGCGGCTCAGCAGCTCTTCTTGCAAAAGAAAACATTACCGATTGTTCGGTCATAGATTTTCCAGAACTTGGCATGGAAGCAGTACATCGGATAATTGTGCGCGACTTGCCTGCATTTATCATTGTAAATAGCCAGGGAAATGAATTTTACAGATAACTCACACGTTTTTGTAACCTTTTGATCCAGAAAAAGCATATACAATTTATTAGCAACTGAATATGTCTTCATGTCTTATCAGTAGCAAAATTGAAATCGATTTGAGAGAGAAAAAATGAAAAGAAGCAACATACTGATAATTATTTTATTTTTTCTATTTGCGGTTGATGATCTGTCAGCCGCTTCAAAGCCAAAAATAAATATGACAATGTTTGCTGGTACACCTTACGATTATGTAATTGTAACTCCGAAAAAATTTGCTTCAGCATTCCAAGTTCTGGCCGACTGGAAAACCGCAAAGGGAGTTCCGGCAAAAGTTGTTACAACTGAAGAAATATACAGAAATTTCAGAGTTGGTGACTCTCCTTCAAGAATAAGAGATTATTTGAAAGCTGCTTTCAAAGCCTGGAATATCAAATGGGTTCTTCTCGGGGGCGATACTGAAGATCAACATGAAGAGCTGATTCCAGCACGTTATGTTACCACATTTGGTCCTCTGATTCCGAGTGATTTGTACTACGCAGATTTCAATGGTAACTGGGATGGTAATGGCAACGGTATCTTCGGGGAGTTCAGCGATAACTGCGATCTTATTCCGGAAATATCCATTGGAAGGGCTTCTGTATCAACAGTCGAAGAAGCTGCATTGTTTGTCAACAAGGTTATAATTTATGAAAAAAGTCCACCCGCAAATTGGGTTAATCGTGCTTCCATCGTAGCCTTTGATCTTGACCAGTTTACTAAAGGGGAAGATGATGCCCGGATGCTGGAAAATGAATATTTTAAAGGAATGGAGCTTAAAAGGCTCTATCAATCAATGAAAGTTCTACCAGATCAGATTGTCAGCGAGATTTCTTCTTTTAATCCTCATTTTGTGTACATTGGCACGCATGGATTTCCCAAATATTTTCTGACTTCCAGCGAGAAACCGTTTACCACTGAACATGCAGATAAGCTGAAAAACAGTTTCCCGTTCGTGTGTATTGCAATGTCCTGTCTGACAAACTATTTTGATGATGACTGCCTGTCTGAACACTTCATGAATAATCCCAACGGTGGAGCGGTTGCATATTGGGGTTACAGCCGGGAAGGCAGATATCAGAAAAACAATGCTGAATATTATTTTTCCATGCTTCTGGTAAAAGAGTTTTATAATCTGATTTTCAAAGATTCCGGAACAGCTTTGAATCATATTGGTGATGCAGCTTCCAGAGCTAGAATGAAATATGTTGAGCAAGCCCGTAAAGACAGTGAAAACTTCAGATTTGTGATATTCAGCAAAAATTTGCTGGGTGACCCTGAAATGCCGGTCTGGACATCTGAACCATGCGAAATATCAGCTGCAACTGAAATTATCGGGAATGTTCTCTCTGTAAAGATAACATCAAATTCAAAGCCGGTTGAGAACGCGCTTCTGTGTCTTGAGTTCGGTGATGAAAAAAGTGCAAATCTTACTATTACTGCAAAAAACAAGATTCCGAAAACAATTCAGGTTTCTGATTTATGCATTTCAGGTTTGTACAAAGCCGCACTGACTGATAATAAAGGTGAAGCACGTATTCAGCTGAAGGAAAATAATCTGGTCATTTATTCGCGGATTCAAGAACTTATACAACTGAATTCCCAGATAAGTGAACTTCAGGAAAGTCTGAAATCTCTTAATTCTGAAAGTCCTTATTTTACTTTGTTATCCAAAAATTATGTTTTCAAAAAACTGAATCTTGATCGAAAACATGCTGAAATTGGAATGTATTTGTCTAGTTTGATTAAGGAAAGAAGATTCTCTGAAGTTGAAAAGTGTCTTGTTTTTATCGAAGAAAATCTGCTGCAAAATCCTGAGGCTGTTTGCGAGTTTGAACTAGTTTTTAAAATTATTGTCGATAAGCTGCGTTTCAATCTGATCGATATTCAAGAGGACAAATCAGGAATTCAAAGGCAGATAATATCAAAAGCTCTTGAATTGAGCAGCAGGATAAAATATTTAGAAAACATAGAAAAAAACGGGTATTTCGGAAAAATAAAAGTCACTTCAAATCCCACCGGAGCTGAAGTTTTCCTTGATAACATTCCCATTGGATGCACACCCCTTACCAGAGAAAATATCAGTCCTGGTAATCATATTCTTATAATTAAAAATCAGGGCTGCGAAAGTATTAAAAAAGAAATTTCAATAGAAAACAATAGACTTCTTTCAGAAGATATTGTACTTAAAGCCAACTGCAGTATTAGCGGAAAAGTAAAATCTGCTGCCGGAGACATTCTTTCCGATGTGAGAATTACCGTTCTGAAAATAGCTGATGAAGGCAAAAAAGAGCCGATGGTCATTATTGCAACCGGAACATCAGACGAATTGGGGGACTACAATTTTTTGTCTCTGCCGAAAGTAAACATGGTCGTCAAGTATGAAAAAGACTGTTACAAAATGACCTGGAAACCATTTCTTTTTTCCCAACCCGACCAGGAATTTCAAAGAAAATTTGACCCGGTGCTGCTCTCTGATAGTCCTTAAACATTAGCAAATCAATTGTGAATACATGCAAATTCTTTCATCAATTTCAGAATTTTGTAAAATTCTGCAAAATCAGAAATAACTGTCATTAATCTGGAACGAAGTTTTGAATCTCTGTATTTTACTGCAACTGCAACTTTTGCAGTGCTTGAAACAATTCCCTTGGGAAATAAGTTTATTTTGTTCAGCCAGACCAGGTTTTCCTTCCATAAAAGTTGAAGTTTTAGAGATTCATTGCTGATGTTTTTTCCAATTTCAATTTCATCTTTTGTCGAAAAGGAACTCTGAATTCTTCGTCCAACATCATTCAACAGATCAGTTGAGGTCATAAACTTTTTTTCAACTTCATTCATTTGTGCTTCCCATTTTTTTTGCTGAAGCAAGCCCTGCATTTATTGCCTGCCAATAAAATTCGTTCAACTTGTCGTAATTAGTCTGCAAATCAGTTGATAAAAGTTTCATTGAATTGCCGTAATTCTCGAACGTTTTATTATCCATTTTTTCGACTAATAATTTTGTTGGGGATACAAGCCATTCCGAATATGCACCTGAAGCAATAATAAGAAACGAAAGAAAGTAATACAACCTATTATTCCCAAACGCCATTTAGTATTTCCGAGATGCATAAATTTTATCTCCTTATGATTTGTAAAAAAAGTATTTGCCTTTCTGGAAGCGGAAAAAGCTCTTTACTGCGTGTCATTACTGTTCAATATAAGTCTTTGCCGCAGTTTTTCTTCCAGTATACCATTCTGATTTTATAGTAAATACTTTCAAGATTTTTAACGGCGTCGTCCACATCATTAATTAAGAGGCTGGTTTTTGCTTTTTGAAGCAAAGTGCTCAGTTCTGAAACGCTGACCTTATTATAAGTTTTGTCTGGAAGAGCGTTTAAATGTTTTTTTGCTCTTGAAATTTGTCTTAATGCATATAATCTTTCCGTATAGCTGTTGCTGTTCAAAATATCCATTGCATCGTGAACTTCGTGATAAACAGCGGTGTAATGTTCATCTTCTTCTGGAGTTGGACCTTGACTTACTGATGAATTTTCTCCAGAAGTGCATTTGTTCTCGACTGCAGAAACAGAAACCGGCAATACGGCAATAAAGAAACTTGCAATAAGCAAACCAGAAACAAACAAACTTGAGATTGAATTGATTTTCATAATATTTCTCCTTTTGTTTTATTATTTTTGATTTGACTAGTAAACGGAAAAAGAAGAAGAAATATCATCATGAAAAAAAATATTTTCCAGTAATTCTAAAGAAAACGATTACTGAAAAAAACATTGAATCTGTTTTTTTGTGTCGCTGGATATCAAGGTTGTTTTTCACGTGGAAATTTCAGGTGTCAATCGACCGTAATAGATTTGCTGACGTTTTTCGGTGCGTCAGGATGAACTCCGTGATCTTCTATTTCGATGCGGTTAAGTAACTCCATTTTCTTTCGGCTCATGCTGAATGCAAGTAATTGCAGGGCGACTGTAATTGAAAAAACCGGCAACAGTTCATGATCTGTTCTGGGAAGAGTAATGTAACCGTAGTTGTATGCTTTTCCATTTCCCGGATTAACTGAAACTGCCTCTCTGAGAAAATGATTGTCTTCTGCGATCAGGAATACATCTGCTCCTCTGATCTTATGTGTGTTGATCTGCGATATTGTAAGATTAACATCACGTTCACCTGGTCCGGTAACGAATATCAGCGGGTAGTTCTGATAAACGCTCTCGAAGAAATTGTTTTCTGAAAAAAGTTTTTTGAAAAGAGAAGTTTCTTTTTCATCAAGTCCGTGTGGTGGTGTGTCATTAAAAGCCCATTCAGAAGCAGACTGGAAGATTTTTGCAAGGGACGTTCCACTGATAATGTCGCTATCTCTTTCACTAAGAAGGCTGACAAGTGCATTTCCAAATTTTCCAAGCAGCAGTCTCATTGAATCAACGCCGAAAATTGTATTCAGCCCGAGAATGGTGTTGGGACCATGTTTGAATTCAGAACTTTCGAAGCCTTCGGTGTGATTCAACACGATTTCCCTGATTTTCAGGGCACCTTCTTTTGCTATTCCTATTACTCTTGTTGCAAGAATGTGTACACTTGGTTTCAAATGCACATGTTCAGCAATTTCTTCAATTTCAATTTTATTCGCTTTCAGAGTGCTTTCAATTAAGCCGGGAATTCTGCTTATGTCTTCAAGATTTTGTTTAAAACGTGTTGTACTGCGAGACATGTTTCGATCAAGATTTACTGCAAGAAGGTAAAGCACAAGAAGCTGATTTATGAAGCTTTTTGTTGCAGGAACGGCAATTTCGGGTCCGCATATAAGTGGAATTGCCAGTTCGGTTTTTTCAAGGGCGAGAGTGGAATTCATGTTGTTCAGGATGCAAATTCGGTGTACGTTTTTATTTTCAGATGCTACAATATTGAAGATATCGATGAGATCTTTTGTTTCGCCGCTTTGACTTATTCCAATAATTACATCTCCGGCTTTAAGCGATTTTGTACATTGAGCCCTGAATTCGCCCGGAAGAAGCGCAAAAACCGGAACAGATGCAACATCATTAAACATGAGCGAAGCTGTTTTTGCAGCATGGAAAGAAGAACCGCACGCGATAAAGTAAATAGTTTTCCCGGTTTTTACTGCTCTCGAAATTATCGAAACAAACTTCTTTACACGAAGTTCAATGTCACAGACCGTTTCAAGTTCAAATATCGAATCAACCCATGCAAGTGAGTTTGCCAGCGCAGGAGTATTTTCCTTTAAACCCATTTCCGAAAGATCTTTCAGAAATGTTGAATAATGCGATGAAAAAACTTCCGATTTCTGGTCATCGTGGAATGTTTCAACAAGCGAATTCAGTGAAGATAAGGCACTTGAATTGTTGAAGTTTATCAGTCTTGTTTTAAGCTCATTGTTCTCAGTCAGTTTGGTCATGGATATTATTTCATTTTTTATTTCAGAAAAAAGCTCTGATGAACTTTTCACTGACTTTTTAAGAAATTGAATTCTGCTGTTTCGACCCGTGAACAGATCAATTACTCTTCTTGTACTTTCTACCTGAGAAAATATTTCCTGTTCCATGAAATATTTGAATTGCGGCTGAAGCTTGGTTTCTTCAAGTCTTAAAAGGCTTCTCTGCATTTCATGTTTGTTTTTTCTGCCGGTTTTCAGGTCGTACAAATCGAAATTATTGTGATCAAAAGCGGCAAATTCATTTTCTTTAATTGGAATGAGGATCTTTGTTAAACTTAGAACTGATCCGAGATCTGATGAGGCAATAATAAAATCTCCGCCCTCAGCGTCGTGTCCTTTGCCAATGTAAAGGCTGCTTCCTGATTTGATAGCAAGCATGAAACGTGTTACCGGATCAACAATAATAGCGGCAAAAGAACCGCAAATTTTTGAAGTTGCAGTAACCGCAGCATTTCTCAGTGCTGTAATTCGTGATTCATTGGTCGTTTCGGAGCATTTTGAAAGGTTTTCTGCAAAATAATGTTCCACCATGTGTACAACCATTTCACCGTCATTGTCGCTGAGAACTTTGTGTCCTTCAGACTGTAACCATTCTTTCAGCTGTGTACAATTCGTAACATTTCCGTTGTGAGCACCGTAAACATGAATTTTGCATCTAACTTCATGCGGCTGAGCGTTTTCTTTTGTTACCGCTCCGAATGTTGCCCATCTTACCTGTCCGCAGAAAGTGTGGCCAGACAATTTATTGATTCCAAGTTTATATGTAATTTTGGAAGGGGCGCCAACATCTTTCAGCAGCGTGGTCTCACTCGAGTCAGTTTGAATAATTGCTCCGGTTGAATCATAGCCTCTGTATTCCAGCATCTTCAGAAGCTGGCAGGCAGTATTTCCAAGTGTCTTAGTTTCATTTTGATATCTTAGTCCGATTACACCACACATGCTTTTATCACCGTTAATGCAAATGCCGATAATTCCAGCCCGACATTAACCTTTTCCTTTCCTTTTCAATAAATCTTTTAAATTCTGCAAGAACTGTTTTTCTACAAAGTGCATTCTACTCAAGAGAAAATAAAAATTCAAGAATTTACTTCGTGTGGCTATTGCGTGAAATGAAAAAAAGCACTAATCACAATGACATTTCAACAATCGGATACGTTTACTAATAAAGAAACGAATTTTACAGGTTATTTAAATCTGTAACCTCGAATTCATAATCCTGGGAACTACCAATAGAAATGGAAAAAATATGTTAATATATATGGAGGAAATGGATGCGTAGATTCAGACAAAATCTTTAGTACAAAAGTGGGATAACTATTTCAAAAGGAGAAAAAAAATGTTTAACCTCAACAACTTTAGGAAATACCAGGCAATATTTTTATCGGTTTCTTTATTCATTTTTTCACAAAATCCTGTTTCAGCAAAGGATCTTTTAGCCAAGGGTGTAAAGGTAAAACTTACCGATGAACAAGTAAAAGAAAGAATCAAAGCACGACAGGCAGCTGAAAAAAAAATCCAGGATGCAGAAGACACAAAGATCAAAAATATGACTGACTATATTCAAATCGTAAATTATCTGCTCAACAAATATGGAATGGATGCATGGGACGTTTCATTGGCTATGCGTGATAATCCAGGTAGGGTAGGGGGAGATCATTTACCATTGAGGAATGCCGAGCACTACCTCTGGGTCCATATTAGACTGCTGGAAGATCCAACATGGAAAAATCAATTGATACTTGAAATATGCACTGTCGGATATACCCCATATAAACAACTCCGTAACTTATTTAGAAGGAGTGGCTCAGAGCCTTCTATTGATGAAATGAACGCCGGATTACAGGGAATATTGGACGCCCGCAAAAAAATTTATCAGAAGTCAAAAAAATAATCATTCCGAAAAATCTGGTGGCATCAAACTTTTATTATATTGTTTTATTCCCCTTGACATTGGGGTGGATAATAAATAGAGGAGGAATTATATGAAAAGAATTTCAATATCAATATTTCTTTTTCTGAGCTTTACAGTAAGCCTCTATTCAACAACCTTAAATGGTAAGGATGCACAATTTTATTTGGATACATATAATCAATCAGCATTAAAAAGTCAATTAGGAGAGTCATTGTTTAATGCAATTGCGGGAGAAGACGGAATAGTTGATGCAAATGAATTGAATCAATTTTTTACTCTACTAGACAAATATGCAACAGAGGAAGGTGCTTATGTGGCGCCGAGTCAAGCTAATGCCAGTAATTCCGATGGCATTATGAGTATGCCTAAATTTACTAAAGCATTACAATTAGCTAAAGCAAATGTAGCCAAAGTCACAGGTATGATTCAGCATGCTTCGAGAGCTAATCCGCCTTCACCTCCTGTAATAACTATGACTCCAGAGAGACAAACGATAATAGATTTCGAAAAAGCCAATCCTGATTTAATTGGTGTATTAAATGAAGGTGATGTGCTATCAATAGCTTCAACAACAGCTGACGGAACTACAGTAACAATGACTCTCCTGGAGTATGCGGATGCAAAACAGGCATACGAAAGTGATATTGCTTCCGGTGTAAGAAATGCGGGTGTTTCATTCGATATTTATGTAAAAACAGTAGCAAACAGAAACATCTCTGAAACGCTCTGTGAGTTGCCTATTCTAGTAAATACACAAAATAAAAATGGTACTTTTTCAGATAAACTTGCTGATCCTGAAACAGGTGTTCCTATAGCTACTGATACTGCCACTCTTGAGCATTATAGGCCACTTTTAGGCATGATAACGTATACTTCTTATAGTGGTTCTTCATTTCCTGTCGCTTCTTTCCTGGGAAACTACAACTCTATTTGCGAAAATGCACTTATACATACAATTGATTGTCTAAATAGACTTGGATTAGATTCTGGTGTGGCAAAAAAAATGGATGAAAACAAATTTAGATATTTCGCTGGTGAATATACTTTCTATTTTACATCATTTTCCAGTGCAATGGATCTTTATTACGGAATTCGTTAAAATCAAATGATATGAATTGAAACAGCAATGTGAAAGTCCTTGACAGTTATTTCTATTTGTAATATCGAAAATCGTCCGGTAATGGTTTTCCAGAAAGAATTATCGGATGATTTTCGATATCATCATTAATTTTTTTACCTGAATTTTGCCATCTTCTAATTGCATAAACTCTCAAACGAACATTTACCCACTGGCATGTTCATTTTGGGAGATTTATTTTCATGAAAAACCAACTTTCAATTTCATTTGCATGTAATCTTGTTAACAGTAATCTCAATTTGCTGTTAAAAATGAGATTGCATGCAAATTCTAGGCATTAATAAATCACGATGATATTTTTGTTGTTTAAAGCGTTAGTTAAATAATGGGTAAATAAATCAAGAATTCAGGAGGAATTTATGAAAAGTCTTTCGAGGATTACAAAAGTAGTATTGTTGACGGTGTTAGTCTCGTTAGTCTCAATTACTTTAGAGGCCGGCATCGCTAAAGAGAGGTTTAATAAAAAGGTAACTGTAGTACGCAACCCGGTTAGTCTGGAAAAAAATGAAAAAGGCAAAGCAGCAATCATTTCATTGAGGAATTTCTGTCGGGAAAAACAAATTTATGCCTGCATTCATGAACAAATTAGCTCCAGCTCCGTTAAGACAAATGAGAAAGGTATAATACTTCGCACATGGGTCGAGGCTGAGAATGATGCAAAAGAATATGGATGTAATGAGCAATTAATTGCTTTGGGTCAGGCACAAAGCAAGCTTTTTGATCAATTAATAAATGGTTATAGCACTGCTGTTGAAGAAAAGGCAGTTATATAAGCTGATAAAATTTTCAGAAAAGCAATGACAGATGAAATGAATAAACTCCGGGAGAGTTTAAGAAAATAATCATGTAACCATGCAGCTTTCTGTACAATTCGCAGAATTGATCATTCAGATCTTCTTAAATGAGAAGCCCTGGAATTGTACAGAAGGTTTTTTACATAATATTCATATGCGCAAAATATTTTTCAGAGACGCAGAGGAGTCATTTACGCGTTTTTCTTCGTCTGACACTTGTGAAATGAGTATAGCTTTTAAAAAGTTTTCGACAGATTTCAGTTCTCCTTTGCTTAAGTATCTTTGCGACAAATTCAATACCAGCTCAGAGAACATACAGAACCGAATTCTTGAATTGGTTGAGAATAACTCTAAAAATTTATCAGTAGAGGATTTTGTTTAATAAAATCATGATGACGTTTAATCATTTGTTTACGTTTTTATTGTCGAAAATGCAAAATTCAGGAGGCGCGTTGTGAATAGCAGATTAAGACAGTTGGCTCTTATTCTCTTTTTGTTTGTTGTTACAAGTATTTCCGCGCAAAACAATCCATCAAAAGATGAGTCATTAAGTAAAGCATGGGTTAAAACCTTGCTTGGCAAGGAAGAGTTGAAAGTTGCTTCAAGTGGAAATGCTCAGTTTATCAAGAATAAGTCAAATGTGATAACCGATTTGAAAACGGGACTCCAGTGGTATTGGCATAAGGCTGATATTTCGTGGAGCGAAGCAAAGGTATGGGTCAGGGGATTATCTGTTGACGGTGGTGGTTGGAGAATACCTTCGATAAAAGAACTCAGGACACTACATCCAAATGGCTACCCGTCAGGTTTTTTCCCTTCATCAAATGTATGGTCGTCCGAATTTAAAGATCCGTCAAATCTCTGGACATTTTACATCTATCATGGCTATGAAGAACCCCTTTCCAGCGCTTATACCACAGCCGAAGCTTTAGCAGTGCGCTCATTATCTAAATAAGTTATCACACCAAACGAATTTCGGCTATCAGAAGATCTTATTTTGCAGCCAGTTACTGTGGCAAACTTTAAATAATAAAATTGTAATGATAATTTTCATAATTTTCACGTTATTTCCTAAACCATACGAATTTAAATAAACAGAAATTGAGAATAAATTCGGGGCAACATCAAATGTCAAGAGGAGAAATGAAATGAAAGAAATTAACAGATTCTTTTTGTATTATTGTGTTGCTTTGGCAATATTTTTGACAACAGCAACTCTTTCTGCAGAAATCTGCCCAGGGGCAATAGCGTCTTTTTCATCTGAAACGAAAATATTATTCGATTCAAAAACTGGATTGGAATGGAAAGTAGGACCAGACATGGATATCTGTTTTTTATCTGCTCAGACTTGGATTAACAGTTTGGGAAACGGTTGGCAGACCCCAACAAGAGACCAGTTGAGATATTTGTATCTGTTTTTACGAGAATCAGGAAAATCCCTGCCTTTTAAGGATCCGAGACCCTGGGTGTGGGCAACTGCAACAGATAGTGATTTTGCCTGGAATGTATATTTCGGCAGTGGTTTCATTTCATGGTCAAAATCCAGAAGTTTCAAATTTTTCAGAGCCATGGCTGTACGAAAACGAAAACAATAAATGCTATTTCTTTGAGATTCTAGCAATTTTGCTGAGCAGACACAATTAATGGATGATGAAAACGTGCAATGGCGCAGCTGAAATGTAAAATCCGTATTTCTTAGTTTTTATTTTATAAAATCATGATGATGTTTAATCATTTGTTTACGTTTTATTGTCGAAGATGAAAAATTCAGGAGGAAAAATTATGTTTGTTAAGACAGTTTTCTTGATAATGGCATTCAGTTTATTGACATTCAACGGATTCTCCCAAAGTGTGAGGAGTCCATTTGATGAAAATCAAATAATCGCCACGGACTCGTTAATCACCTCTGGGCAGGCTCCCCGGCTTTCGGTTGCACAGGTAATATCAGGTTCAAGGAATTACGCGAACAAACAAAAAAGGGATCAGGCGTTGATTGATGGAGTAAGCAGCGCAGTTAATGCTGATGATGTAATAAGGCTTGCAGGAAATTGTTATTATGCAAAAAATGGCGATGCAGTGATTGTTGCTGGTCTGAACATAGCAAAAAACATTGATGATATACTTGCTCTTGCAAATAAGTGTCGTTTTGCACCTTCGAAAGATGCGGTTCTTCGCAGAGGAATGGATTTGGCAAAGAGTATCCCTGATTTTGTAAGACTTGCAACTAATGTTCCTGCCTCCTCTGGAATCTTTAAAGACGAGATTCTGGTTACAGGATCGGAAAAAGCAACAGATGTTTCAGATATTGTCGATCTGGCTCTTCATGCAAGTGCAGTTACAAGAGACAATATTTTACTCTCAGGATTAAAATTGGCCCATTTCGAAAATGAATTTCAGAGACTTGCTAATAATGCTCATTCTCCAGAAATAAGAAATTATATTCTTTCACAGAGAAGCTCCGTTGAATAATTAGATGACAAGAAAGTTGCGTCTGTGTATTATATTCGATAGTGAGGTTGTGGTCTTCTCTCTACTGAAGCAAAAAAAAGATTCAGGAGGTTTTATATGCATTCGTCAGAAAAATTATTTCTCGTGGTAATGTTTGCATTTGTAGTTTCAGCCTTTTTGGCGGTCTCGGCAGCCTTTGGAGTTACTGAAGCTGCAAACGATTATGCCTCGCTATGCGGGGAAGTGCTGAGAGATTTGAAATTAATTACTGAACAATTTTCAGTTGGGAAAGTTAACGATGTATATAAAAAGCTGACTTCTGATAAGATGTATCAAAATATTCAAAATATGTTAGATACGGTTGAAGCCAAAAATCACCCACAAATAGCAACTCAGTTTTTAGAAGTTTTTAAGTGTATTATTTTTGACATGAACCCAAGAGTTAGACTTAGAGCTGATAATATTAAATTAAATCAGAATAGAATTGACATTATGAAAAATATTTTAAATGGAGAACCAGCTACACTGTTGCAAATTTCAAGGATATCTCCCGATGCAACAAGGGTGGTTTCAAAAACATCAATTCCGACATATATTGACAATGAAGGAATTGCAGGGGCAATTAATGGAAGAACGGGTGGCACTTTGTTTAATAAGCTTGAAGAGCTTAAAAATGACTCAATTAATGGTTTTTGCAAAGAAATGACACTTGAAAAGGTGCTCAAATTTCTGGATAATGTGACTGCTGATCCAGGATTTTATACGCAGGAAGACATTGACCATCTGAAAAATATTGTACGCCTGTATAAGTTACAGGCAAAACTATAATATCACCACATAATTAACCTGAAAATTGCCTGTGATCTCAATTTAGACAGCAAATTGAGATCACAGGCAATTCCTTTATTTAAGTTTTTATGAAGCAGGTTTTTTCTACACTGCAAAAAACTCTCAAAGACTTTATTCTTGAGCTGATCTATAACCTAATCTGTATTTTTTGCTGTGTCTTCAAGTTTTTTTAGTAATTCATCAATCATTTTTTGCTTACTTGCTAAGGCTTTTTCTTTTTCAGCTGTTTTCTGTTTTTCTTCGTCAAGCGCTTTATTTTTCTCGGCGATGACGTTGTTTTTTTCGGTGATGGTGCTGTCTTTTTCAGCTATTTTTCGTTTTTCTTCAGCGAGTGCATTATCTTTTTCGGCTAAGGCATGTTCGAGGTCGATAAGAGAATCGAGGTATTCGTCCTCTTCATTCATCATTTTTTGAATGGCTGGTGTCTGGGCTGCTTGAAGAAGTCTTCGGAATACTTCTTTATACTTTTCAGGAACATCTTCTTCATTTATATCAAGAAGATGTCTGTCGTCAGTTATGAAAGATGGATCAAACAGCGTAAGCAGTTTTTCCAGCGAATTTCTTCGGTTTTTCTTTAAAGCAGGAAGTTGAATAATCAGTGCATTGTGCGTTATTCCCTCAATAAATTCATTCTTTTCTGAAATCATTTTACCGGTTGCCACATCAATATAATTTCTATCAACTCTGATTACCGGAAAATTGACCCTTTCGAGGAAATGTCCAAGAATATAAATCGCGTAAATTGGAATTCCGATAGTTTTTGGTTTATTTTTTCGGGTTTTGCTTTTGTATGTGTTTTCAATGGACTGATATGCAGATGCAAGATAACGCCTGAAACGTAATATATCATTCGGAAGTTTTGCTTTCTGCAACTCAATTATGACAGCAGTAAGGGTACCGTCTTCTGCTTTTATCTTTGCAGAAAAATCCAATCTGAAAACAGAATATTTGACTGGCAGATTATCATCTGGAAAGGGCAGTTCAGTCGGTTTAAAGTCTAACTCTATGATTTCCCTGTCGAGCATCGTAGACAAAATTATCTTCGCAATTTTTTCATCATTCAGAAGATATCTGAACACACTGTCATAAATTGGATTTGCAATAAGCATCGGATGATCGCCTCCATTAATGGTTCCGAAGGAACTGTCACACCGTCACTGTCAGAGAATACTATAACACATAAGCCTGTATACTGCAAACTAATGTCCTCAGTTACTTGATTTCGCGGTGATTTTATAACCATGTTTCTCGAAACCTGGCAATAGCATAAGCTTTACTAGAATAGTTCTATCGACTATTCCTGAAAACATAGTTGCATTTGCAACTATGAAGCTTTACAGGGGCGGCTTTGACTTCGATCTTGCCATCGCGGAAAGTTGTTTTAAACATGCTTGCTTTGTAATGAAGATTTTTTTTCTTCTGTTACAAAAATTTCTGCTGGTGATTCATCTTCACCAACAGAAACTTATACGTTATTTGTGTTTACCCTATTTCTCTTGCTTACTTAATCTTTTTCTTTCCGCAGCAATTGCGGCATTTATCTTATTGCGCAAGTCTGAATCAGCTTTTTTTATTTCGGCTTTTATCTCATCCTCAGTTTCAGTTCGATCCTGTTCGAAGAGTTTTATTTTTAATCTATAAAGTTTTCCCTGGGCAATCTCTAATTGTTTTAACTCCTTTTTTGCATCGTACATTTCTGCATCATTAACCGCTTCACTCCAGGTTCGCAGAAACATGCCTTCTTTTACTGTAGGATGAACAACTCTGGATTTCAGAATGCATGCATAAAGATTTTCTTTTTTGCACCAGTTTAAAAACTCAGTCATTCCTTTTATTTGCTCTGGTTTTAAGAGAAAGGAAATTTGCTTATTTGTATCCATTCGACCTCCGAATACAGGCGCACATTGCATAGAAATAAATACAACAACAAGACTCAAAACCACCGAATAAACATTTTTTTTCATACCCCATTCTCCTTTATTTGAGTTTTTATGAAGCTATTGGGCAATTCATAGATCTGAATAATTGTGATTGAAATCAGATAATGAAGGATCCTCCTTTCAAGGCAATTTCCTCAATATTTTGAATATTACGGAAATTTGTAGTTGTGGAACCGGTTGTCATTTTCGGCATTCTTTCTTTTTAGAGTCGGGCTTCCTGGCTGGTTTTTTCTTGTCTGGTTTCTTTTCTGAAGAAGGCTTGGGTTTCTTCTGATCAGCCAAATATTGCTGTATTATTGCCTGGATTTGGTTCTGTGTGCTCGAAGATCTCGCGTTGTCAGCCAGATACTGGAGCTCCTTATCATCGTTTGCCAGTTTTATTCCCAACAGAATAATATTATCCTTTTTAAATCTCAGTGTCTGGTTTGCAAGAGTTACAATGTCATTAACATTTTGTGCATAATTTTCGGCAGCCCAGTAAAGGAGTATATCCTTTGTTTCAGTATACTGACACTTATTTACAAGAATCATTACATCATCAAGATTCTTTGCCTTAACTGCACCTTTTAGAATTATTTTATCAACATCTTCCCCATATCTGCATTTTTCTGCCAGTCGAATAACCTCATTTACATCTTTTGCACAGCCCACAAAAGAGTTAAGTATATCGAACTGAGTTCTGATGGAGCCAAGATTTCTGTTGCCAATAACGTCATATTCATCGACTTGTCTGATAATAGTATCTATTGTTGATTCTCCGGGTTTCTGATCCTTTGGCAATACACACGTATTATCAGCAAAAGGGCCTGCTGATGCGTTGACTACAACAATGAGGAATGCAAATACAACTACAAGTGATTGAATCTTTAACATAGCTTATCTCCTGTTAAAAAAATTTACTCTCAATATTAAGAAAACGTTGAAAGATTGAAAAATATCATCGGGAAGTTAAAAATTTGAGATGATATTTTTACTATATCTTTCGTTTTAACGTTAAACAATGCTCTGAGTGATGACATTTTGTGTTGGAATGCGTTCACAGGCTTTTAGAGCAAATGACGAGAGAATTACGTGAAAAATAACACTTATTTGTATGATTGGTTTTGTATTTTCATTATTTTCATCATTTTCTTTTTCTGCGGAAATTCCCACGCGGCATCAGATGTTGGAAAATTGCTTGAAGACGCTTATAAAAGAAGAAAAAATGGCACTATCGAAGAGGTCTATTTGAATTTTCAGGTTGTTGCTTCCGAAACCACAAACTCCGGGCAAAAAAATATAATACTTTCATTGCTGGCAGATTATCTTGTGGAAAAACAAAAATGGGAGCGTGCAGCAAGTGTCTATGAACAAATTCTACAAGAGTGTTCCTCTTCATCGGATGTTTCTGCGGCGCATTATGCTTTGGCTAAGGTTTTTCTGGCGCAGGGCGACTCTATTAAAGCAAGAGCTGCGATTAAAGAACTCGTTGTCAGATATCCAGATAACAAAATGGAAGAGTATGCAAATTATATGAAGAGCATAGCATCTGGCAGTTCGGATTCAATTTTGTCCGATTTCTTCAGAGAAATTACTGCCCAGGATAAGACATTTCGGGAAAAAGATTCAAAAAATATCCAGACTGGTAAAACCTATAGTATCGGAAAGGCACTTGAAATTGCATTGAATAATCGTGCTGCCAAAGCAGTTGAAGAGATTATTCCTGAATTTAAAGCAATTGCACATATAACCAGAAATCCAGCGCAGAAAGCCATGATTCTGTTATTGCTGGCAGATTTTCTTTGTGAAAAACAGAAATGGGTGTTTGCTGTCGAAATCTATGAGCAGATAATAAAAGAGTGTCGTTCAGCAGATATTGCAAGTGCTTACTATGGGTTGGCAAAAACTTATCTTTTGATTGATAATCCCGGAAAAGCAAAAAAAATTATTGTACAAATGAATATTGATTACCCCGAAAACAACATGGCGGACTTTGCCAGATACATGAAAAGTCTTGATCCAGGTGGTGTGCATGCCCATCTGTTGGAATTTTTCCTTGAGGATCAACATAAAAAATCTGATACAATGCGCTCCGATGAATCAGTAAAGAATCGTCCTGATACATCATTTAAACGAGTAAGAGAGAAACAACATAATTATTCACTTGGTTTTCGCGCATGGACAACAAGTTTACTGGGGAATTTCGATAGTATGGGAATGAATCTTGATTTGTCTGATGACGCAGATATTTCAAGAAAAACCCAGGCAACCTTTAATGCAGAAATAAACCTTTCAAAATATTATTTGCTAAGCTTTGACTGCGGTCAATTTGAACATTCTGGTACTATTTCTATAGAAAAAACATTGGACAATCGTTCATATCATTCTGGAGACAGGTTGAACATTAATACTAATTATTATAATGTCGGCTTTGCACATTCCAGAAGCGTTTGTGAAAATGCTGAACTCAAATTGATTTCCGGAATGAGTTTCAGTCAGCTGGTTATGAGTCTGGCAAAGCAAAACGCAATTCGAAATAAATCAGGAAAACTTACAATGGATATGTCAATTCCTTACCTGGGATTAGAATGTGATGTAAAAATTTCCGGGAATCTTTCACTGAATGGGCAATACAGGTTTTATCCAAATAATGCTGAGCAGAGTGATAAGAGATTTGCTGATTGGGCTTTCTATTTGTTGTTTGGCCCTGATTACATCGAAAAACCTTCTTCAAAAGAATGGTATGGGATTTTGGGTTACAGATTCTTTTTGCTTCATGGCAGAGATTTAAACAGTTCGCCTGAAATATACTATAAGGGTATTACATTCGGTTTTGAAAGCAGGTTCTAAGCACAGCAACTCTTAATAAAGGGGTCATTTATATTATGTCATTTCGACCGAAGGGAGAAATCTCGAACATAAGGAGATCTCTCACACTTGTTCGAGATGACAGCCCACCCAAAAGTTGATATGCAAATTTGCCCCCTTATTTAAGATTATGCGTACTTAGCTTGATTTGTCATTTTGAGATGAGTTCTGCTCATTGAGGAATTGTATGAGAGGTTACGAAATATATAATGAAGTGTTTTTTTTGTTGCATTAGATTTTACAAGGTTTTTATCCTGACAGTCTGTGTTTTTGCCGTTTTTACGATTTATGGGTGTGGAGGTGGCGGCGGCGGAGGCGGAATTGGTGGTGGGATACAAAGCACATTTGTCAGCGAGGGTTCGGATCTTCGGACTATATCTGGAAAGGTTGTTGCTTCGGCAACAATTTGTAGCCCGTCAGTTCTTTCCAGCACAGAAGATGCCCTTACACCAGTTGTTGGGGCAGAAGTCTGGCTGGAGGAATTTCCAGAAGTTTCGCATGTTTTTTCAAATGCTCAGGGTGAATTTATTTTTGAAAATGTTAAGCCCGGAAATGTTCATGTAGTCGCTCAACTAAAATCTAATGGTACAGTTGCCGCGAAGAATCGCACCCGGGAATTAAGTGATAATGATGGTGCTGAACATACAAACACCGGACTTCTTACCCTCTTTCCGGCACTTAATCATGCAAGTGGCATCCTGCGTGATGGGAGTGGTAACGTCCTTCCTTACACGCCATTAAGTCTTTGGGGGGAAACATTCAGCACCGATAAGGATGGAAAGTTTGAAGTCCCGCCGCTTCCAGAAAACATTATTGAAGTTGAAATTAAACCCGTATCCAATTGGGGAACTGAAAAACAAACTTATTGGATACCGTTAACAAACTCGTTCTTTCCACCATTCGTGGAAATTGAATCTGGATCATCAAACAATTTGTCTCCATCAGGAATTCTTTCGGCCATGCTTGATGGAAATTCTGTTCGGACTTGTTCGCCTAATTCACTTCTTCAAATGGACTTGAGGGTGCATGATGACAAGCCCCTTTATAAACTGAAGTATCAGTGGTATTCCAGCAAAGGGAAACTTACTGAATCGCTTGTTGATCCATTGAAAGCAGCCTGGCAAGCCCCTGAGTATAATGGAATTGCCACTGTTTCTGCTAAAGTTACAGATTCTGAAGGAAGTGAATGTCTTATCAATATTCATTTATTAATTGGAATAACTGATCCTGCGGCGGTAGATATCCAGGAGCCACATGTTACCAAACTTTTTCCAGCATCAAATTCAGAAAATATTGCTACTTCAACGGCAATTTCAGTATTTTTTAATGAAGCGGTTCAAAGTGAAAATCTTCAAACTGTTGTCAAAGTTGAGTATTCAGAAAATGTTCTCAACGGAAAAGTAACTCTTGAAGACAAGGGACGAGAAATTGTCTGGACCGGTGAAAAGCCTTTATTGCAAGGAAAAACATACTATGTTTCTTTGAATTCATTGTTAACAGATAGCTTTGGAAATAAAGTCAAACCAATTGGAACATGGTCTTTCAAAACGGTAACTCCTGAAATAATAATTGTCATTGCAGCTTTATCAAATCTTCCGGAAGTGAAAACAACTCTGACTTCAGCCTCAATTACGGTTGGTGGTGCGGGTATTACTAAATATTCATATTGCCTTGATGGCGGTGACTGGAGCTCTGAATTTTCTGCTTCAACGAGTTTGAACTTATCTTCATTGTTGCCAGGCCAGCATACACTAAAAGTAATTGGGATTGATTCCAATGGCAACTTACAATCAAAAGAGGCGGCAACAACTTTTAACTGGACAATAGATGAATTAATTGTTGAACCACCTGTTGTGCCACCTGTTGAACCTACCGTTGAGCCTGCACTGATAACAGGATTTGTTTTCGAATTAACTGAAAATGCAGATTTAGTGAGCAATGTAAGTTGTACGATAGACGGAACTAATATTTCGGCTACTTTGCCTTTCGGTATTGCTCGCACATCTCTCAAACCAACGATTACTCATACAGGTATTTCAGTCAAGCCTGTTTCAGGCGAAGCAGCTGATTTCACCAATCCTGTGGTTTACACTGTAACTTCTAAGGACAATTCCTCAACTGTTTACACCGTTACAGTAGTGAATGGAATACCGTTGAATGCCAACATTGTCGGGGAAAACAAATTTTCCTGGAGTGAAAATTGTGGCTGGATAAACTTTAATCCGAATAATGGTGGGGTTTCTGTGCATCTTGGTAAAAATGGGCATCTCAGGGGCTTTGCCTGGAGTGAAAACATTGGCTGGGTAAAATTTGCTGCTTCGTCAGCAGTGGCTCCCTTTGAAAACACGACCCAAACAAACTGGGGCGTAAATCTTTCTACCGATGGCAAGCTTACTGGATTTGCCTGGAGTGAAAATGCTGGTTGGATAAACTTTGGTGCAACTGATGGCAACGCTGCCTTAAACGAATCGACTGGTTTCATGACCGGGTTTGTCTGGTCTGAAAATCTTGGCTGGATAAAACTGTCAGGCACCCTTCATGCGCTTCAATTCAGCTTATGAAGATAAGTTTTCGGTTTCTTCTTTTGAAAGCTTTGTGAACTTCAATGATCTTTATATCTTCGTGAATTAACTCCGAAAGAAAGCCCTCAAGAATCTCAAAATTGGCTTTACTTCTCAAAAGCCTTTTTATCGCCCAATCAAAGCTTACAAGACCTCTGTCCAACATCGCTATCCTCCTGGCGCTCTCAAGTTGCCCATTAATTCCATAGCTAAACCCCCGGCTGTGCCGGGGAGAATAGAAAAAGCTATGCTGTAGTATTTGTAAAAAAGCTCCTTTCATGGTGAATTGATCGTGGTGTTTTGTGATCAATTCGCTTGAAAGGAGCGGGTATGAAAGAAAGTTTATCTCATACGTTATGGGAATGCAAGTATCATGTTGTTTGGGTACCAAAGAATCGGCGAAAGGTCATCTTTGGAAAACTACGTAAGGAAATAGGGATAATATTGCGAAAGTTGTGTGAGTATAAGGGCGTAAAACTACTGGAAGGTACTGCTTGTATTGATCATATACATGTTTTTTTTACGGTGCCTCCGAAGTATTCGATATCAACTATTGTTGGCTACCTCAAGGGTAAAAGTGCAATGATACTTTTTGAAAAATATACCAACTTCAAACGCAACTTTAAAGGACAAAGCTTCTGGGCAAGAGGATACTACGTAAACACTGTTGGGCTTGACGAAGCTAAAGTTCGACAATACATAAAAAATCAGGAAGTGAATGAAGCTCTCGGGGAAAAACATGGCCAAGAAAGTGATCCCTTCAGGGATGCAAGTAATATTTGCTAAAGATTAAATAAAGGGCAAAAACATGATTGATCATAAAACATCTTTGTATATCTGCGGTTGTTACGGGGTAGCAACTTTAGTTGAGCTAGTATTCTTGCCCTTTTAGGGCTACGCAAGCCACCGGCTACGCCGGTGGTTTCTGACTTCGGTTCTATTATCTGTATGATAGCACATTTGTGACATCTTTCAAAATAGCTCTCGCTTAGCTCCAAAAGTTGGCTATTTGTCTAAATTGCTATTAGAGGAAACAACCAAGCTTCGTGAAAGAATAAAAAGCCGAAAACGAGAAAACTAATGCATTCAGTAATAACACACCAGCGCCCCTTGCAGACAAGGAGCGCTGGTGTGTTTTATATTCCAGAATTTCAGAGATATTTATTCAGAAGAAAACCGGTTTGACTCTCTGTTGATAAAACTGGCATTAATGAACCCAGAGAAAAATCAAATACTAGTCTTGTTTGCGAAGCTTTCCAGTAACTTGGTCGATCGTAAAAGTGATTGTCTTGCCGAAGGAGTTTTCCGAGCTGGCACACGTGAATGTTCCCGTTTGGGTTTCCGGGCTGCAAGGTGGTTTTCCTGCCGGAGGAGTCTCCCAGCTGGAACTTGCACATTTTATTACAACTTGCGTGTCACCAGCATTTCCACCACTCACCAACTTATGCCGAACAAACACTCCTGCATCTAAAACCCATTTAGTCCCATCATAGATTGTGACAACATTATCACCTATTCCCACAAGATCACGAATGGGAGTAGTTACTCTAGCACCCTTCTTCGGACCACTTGACAAGACGCCATTTGTTGGCCCCCTTCTCGATTTGATCAGTTTCCCAAATATTTCATTAAGAGCCGTAGTACCTTTCCTGGGAACTGGTTCTTTTGCATACATATTTTGAGAAAACACTAAGAAAAAAACCAAAACCAGTGCAACAGACAACACAATGTTTTTCGCATTATACACAAAAAACCTCCTGTAATAATTGTAAGTCAAAATTAAATATTCCTATCAGAACACAATGATTGCAATGCTCACCTTCTTTTATCAAAATTTATATTATCTCTCCCTTTTATAAGGTCTTAAAACAAACGCATAAGGTATCACCGGGTGGAACCGTTATTTGATGTAATAGTTCATAATTTGCTGTCATCTCGACTAAAGGGAGAGATCTCCGAATGGTCAGGCATAATTGTTAAAATAATTTTAAAAAAACGTGATTTCTCCCTTCGGTCGAAATGACATAACAGAGTATTCTTTGTAGAATATACATCAAACAACGGTAATACCCGTATCACCTCAATAATTCGGGGTAAAACATGTATTAGAAACTCTGAATACCGGCTTTCGCCGGTATGACAAAAACAATGCCCCGGGTTATTGAGTAGATACCGTATAAGCAACATGAAATGTCATCACTGTTTGGTTCATAATGCAGATACAATTAATCAGCTTTACCAAGACAAATGGACACGGTAGCATTGTTACTGACGAAAAGATACAACTCACTACATTTTTAACCGAGCCTATGCGTGTTTTTTTCATTAATTGTATCTGCGGCACCATTGCTATAGCCTACACAAAGGTCCAAAATTAATTTTTTTTCTTAGAATATTTTCCTTTGTTTGAAAGAGCATTTGCAGCAATTTTTACTGCATTAAATTTTTCGTAAACATCATTGATTTTTTTAGCTTCATTCGCTTGTTTTTGTTTGAGCATTATTGCATCCTTTGCTTGCTTGGCTGTCTCGGTTTCGTTCATAGCCTCTATATATTTAACGCAGGAATTGTAAAGTGATATTTGCGTAGCCCAGAAGGCCTTTATATTTGTTCCTTCTTTTGGTAGCTCCTTTGCCAGTCGTGATTTATGCTCTTCATCATAGTAACAGTAATAGTTCATGGAATCGCATAATCCAATAACCAGAGTTTTTGCATTATGGTCTACACTTCCGCCGGGTGTGCGTGGCATGTTTACTATTGGCCTACCAAGTAATGCGCACTTCTCGAAACGACCTTTTGCCAGCAGAGAGTCAGGTGAGATCAGAAAAATAAATCCACAAATGACTGCAGGTAAAAGCAGGAAGAACTTTGATCGGTTCATAATATTTTCTCCTCCAAAAAATTTTCTGTTCCAACAATATATAACCATAAAAATCTATAGTATATCCCAATACCAAATTTTGCAAGTAATCAAAAATTTGCAGCAACTATCTGTCAGAAGTCATCGTCTAGTTAATTAAATAGTATAGGAATTTGCATTTTAGTTATGCGTGTTTCCGAAAATCATAATATGAATTCAAACTGCCTTGTAATTGTTTCATATTCATTGTTTTCCAGGGTGCATTACCGTATTTTATGCTGTCATTTCGACCGAAGGGAGAAATCTCGTTTTTTCTATTTGATCTAACCCTTCGGAGATCTCTCCCTTCGGTCGAGATGACAATAAAAAGTTCGCTCGGAGGGCGATAATTGAGGGTCACTGACGTCATAGGTAAGGCATTTTTTGAGACAATGAGTCATTCCTGGAGTATTGGGCTGCAAATTGAGATCGCATGCAAAAAGAGTAAAAGTAGGTTTTGCAGGAAGTGAAATCTCAAGAATTGGCTTATTAGTATTTTGCTGTTCCGAATATTCTTTTGTTATAGTTGCCGCAAGATGATGTGTAATATGTCAGTTCATATCGACATTCCTTCGTCCATTTGCCGTTTGGACCGGAAATTCTGATTGTGAATAAATACTTCGTGTTTTTTCGAAGTTTATCCTGACCTTTGAGGACTCCCTGTCCAATTTTTAATACTCCTGTGTTTGGCATAACTCTTTCCCATAAAACAGCTCCCGACGTTCTTTCTATTAAAGACACTGCTGCAACCTCTCCTCTTCCAGAAATCCAATTGAATTCAGGAGCAAAGAAATCTTTGTCGTCCTCATTCAGGTCCGGAGATGGGAGATAGGAAGAATAGTCCTGCGGTTTATCGCCAATGCAAAGCTTAATGTTAATTGTTCCCTTTAATGAATTAAGTAAGTTTCCAGCCAGTTTGACCTTGATATGATAAAAATTTGCTTTAAATTCTTCCTTTTCAACTATCATATCACCAAGTATCTCAAATTCTCTGCTGATAAACCTGAGACCTTTTTTCTGGGCTTCTTCGGGAAGCGTTACTGTATGCTCCCAGGTTTTAGTTTTGCTCTCAAGAGCACCTATTTCATGACTGAACGTTTCTTTTAGTTCCTGAGCCAGAAGTTTGTTACCTGAGAAAATCAAGAGTGAAAAGGCTACTAACAACAAAACTCTCACATTTTTGATAAGATTACTCATTAATTCTTTCCTCCATTTTGGTTATTTACTTGATCAATTATTAAACGATTGAAACACTTAAAAAATCATCACTATTTTTTATGTTTTGCGGAATTAATCTATAAAAAAACGCATCTCATCTGTAAATGAATCTGAATAGTTGTTTTTCTGGAAAGATTCTTTATTCAAACGCTTGCTATCTTTGCCATCTGAACAGGTCTTAAATTCAGAGGTTCCGGAAGGGATAATCAGGTAGTCGGGATGATATTTTACTATCATTTTTACCCAGGAACCGTTTTCGGATGCTTGTTTGAGAGTCTTTTCCACCTCAACAGGAAAAAACTTGCTTTGTCCCTGTTGAATAGATTTGAACTTTTGCGGTGGTGTCACAACCAGAATATCTGGCGAGGATTCAAATTCAACCTCTATTGAGGTTAAATCACCCTTAATGCTTTCCAGAAAACCGGTCAGACAATTTTCACTTGCTTTGTTGTCCTTTTCGAGCAGCATAACAATTCTTGGCGGTTCAAGATGCTTCGCGTTCAATCCACTCGAAAATGAGATAGCAAAAAGGAGAATACCAAACTTCTTATAAATACTTTTCATAATGCCTCCCTGTCCTCAGTTTCAATTTTTATCTCAATTGGATAGTAATAAAACGAATGAAATAGCAGAAGTGTCATCGCTAAAAAGCAAATCATCAAAAAATTAGGAAACTTCTAAGATGTTGATGAAATTAGCGGTGCCATGGTGACTTGCCAAGCATAGCTATAATGCCTGAAACGGTGGTAATGTTACAGGCATAGTTTGTTACACATAAGCTTACTTGAGAAAACAGACAATTGTACAGAAATTTGACTTTTTGTAATGTACAATGGCAGGGTATGGTGGAGCGCGGAAAGAGACGTATTCGATGTTATTGGGGAAGCCCTGATATGGATCTTAAAAGTTATTTGGAAATATGTTTATGCAACAAACTGCAGCAAGCAGCAAACTTATTCGGTTATTGTTCAGAGGAATGTGTTATTTGCCTTCTATTTGCCTTCTATGGGCCTGCGCAATTATTATGAGTAAGGTATCATCAAACAAATCGGGCAGGTGCCCTCCACTGGTTTTTATTAATCTCGTGGTTCCATCCGCATAACTGGTCACATGGCCTTCAATGATAGTCTGATTGCCGTTGACTGTCTCAATGAGGTCAACTTTTCCTTCGCTATAAGAACTGGTCGATCCGTAGATATGCCTTCCACCGTTTTCAAGTGTCTCAAAGACAAGATTAACCCGACCTGCATACTTTTCGCTATATCGATGGATTTTGCCTTCAACTATGGTTTTGTTCCCTTCTGAGTGAATTGTCAAAAGGGTTTCTCCATCCGCAAACCCACTCAGATAGCCTTTGACTAGTTTCTTTCCTTCTGCATCCGAAATAATCAAATTAACAGATCCGTCCAAATACATACTAATTTGACCGACAATGCTTGTTACTTTACCTAGTCGCTTGATTGTTAATTTTGTCAATCCGTCGGTATATTCGCTCAACTGCCCATTTATTACAACAGTATCTGCATCTGTTTGTTGGAAAGCCAGATCGACCTGCCCATCTGCGTAAGAACTGGTGTGCCCTTTCACAAAGCTTGTTATAAGCGTATCTTCAGCCAAAACGATTGCCGGATTCAAGAAAACGCAACCTGCTGTAAACAAAAAAAAGAAAGGAATATACCTTTTCATAGATGAAAGAAGAGAAACAGAAACATTTTTTTTCATGATTGCTCCTTTAAAATAGCAACAAAATTTTGGATAGGATGACCGAAAGCCAATGTGACAGAATTCTTGATGCTGTAACTGTCGATGAACTGTTTGTCTAATCCTCAGACAAAAGAAATTGTTAAAAAAATGATATGTTGCATTTTTAGGAAATTTCTAAGACGTTGATGAAATTAGGTGGCTGCATTTCAATGAACTCCTATTGTCCGCCGCGAACTGGCCAAACGTAGTATCCAGTGGTTTTGGCACCTGCAGAGACGAGTCCTGAAGCAAAGGTTACGTTGAGGGCACTGGTTGTTATAACCGCGTAAGTTGTACTCGTCCAATAGATAGAATTTATAACGTTTGTGAATGGGTGCCCGGTGGGAAGTGCTGGGTTACTCCGGCTATAGTCAATCAAACTATGCAGTTCCCGAATGTTCGGTAGTCGCCAGTCTGTCTGGTGAGTGCCGCTGTTGCTTGTATCCAATGCATTGATGCCGTTCATAAAGCCAGTGGTGTTCAGATTGTTCACATCAATAAGTGCGTTTGCCCAAGATCTTGTTGCGTTTGGCGCATTTGCCTTTTTCAGCCATATTAACCCAGTCAGGTTATCGGTTACTGTGCCGTTGCTGTTATCTGTAAATCGTGGAGATGGCCAAGCCACACCCTTTTCCAAATCACCATCATCTTTTGCTACGTATAAAGTTGTCTGCCCTGTTTTTGGTACAGGAGCAATCTCAAGAGTCCCTGTAATACCAAATATATTTACACTATTTTTGATGTTGGCTGCCGTTAAATCGCTGTCAACGGCGTCAAGAGTTGTAGTGGTATAGAAGCCGGCGGGAACATTCAGGCTGTTATTTGCCAAAGTTTGGGTCTGAATTGTACCGGTAACTTCAGCGCCATCGACCCATGCTTTTTTTCCAGACATTAATTCGGCAGCAAGAGCATCGCCGGAGCTTGTATTTACAACATTGCTGTCGCCTTCAACGCCGAAGATTGTCGCGCCAGACTTGATATTGGCAGCCGTTAAATCGCTATCAACAGCGTCAAGAGTTGTAGTGGTATAGAAGCCGACGGGAACATTCAGGCTGTTATTTGCCAATGTTTGGGTCTGAATTGTACCGGTAACTTCAGCGCCATCGACCCATGCTTTTTTCCCAGACATTAATTCGGCAGCAAGAGCATCACCGGAGCTGGTATTTACAACATTGCTGTCGCCTTCAACACCGAAGATTGTTGTGCCGGACTTGATA
>JADFZL010000019.1 GCA_015232575.1 Candidatus Rifleibacteriota bacterium | reverse complement strand
ACTCTCACTCTCCCTCTCAATCTCAATCTCAATCTCAATCTCAATCTCCATCTCAATCTCAATCTCAATCTCAATCTCAATCTCAATCTCAATCTCAATCTCAATCTCAATCTCAATCTCAATCTCACTCTCACTCTCAATCTCAATCTCAATCTCAATCTCAATCTCAATCTCAATCTCAATCTCAATCTCAATCTCAATCTCAATCTCAATCTCAATCTTAATCCTAATCCTAATACTAAATCTTGAAGCTTGAAAATCTGCGTAATCTGCGAAATCTGCGGAAAAAAATCTTTTCTTGTCTTTTCTTTTCGTGTCTTTTCTTTTTCTGCGGACTTAGTTTCTTGACATCTTACCCCTTCCTGGACTATTATCACAGCGGAAAAAGTTTTTGCGTCCTATATTTGACGCTATATGAAATCAGGAGGTTAACGTGTCCGGATCAAAACAATATGCAATGTTGGACGGGAACACCGCTGTAGCAAAGGTTGCTCATGCTACTAATGAGGTAATTGCAATTTATCCAATTACCCCAAGTTCAAACATGGGTGAAGTTGCTGACGAGATGACCGCCAATGGCGAAAAGAACATTTGGGGAAATATCCCGATAGTAACGGAAATGCAGTCAGAAGGCGGCGCTTCCGGTGCAGTTCATGGGTCATTGACTACCGGTGCACTTACAACAACTTTTACCGCTTCACAGGGTCTCCTTCTCATGATTCCGAATATGTATAAAATTGCCGGAGAACTTACTTCTGCTGTTATACACGTTTCGGCAAGATCACTTGCCTGCCAGGCACTTTCGATCTTTGGAGACCACAGCGATGTTATGGCTGTCAGACAGACCGGTTTTGCGATGCTCGCAGCCGGTTCTCCTCAGGAAGCCATGGATATGGCTTTGATTTCCCAATCTGCAACACTTTCCAGCAGAATTCCGTTCATTCATTTTTTCGACGGTTTCAGAACTTCACATGAAGTTAACAAGGTCGAACTTTTGACCACTGATCAGATGAAGTCAATGTTGCCAGACGCATTGATTAATGAGCACCGCAGAAGAGGTCTCAATCCTGATCATCCGTCAATGCGCGGAACAGCTCAGAATCCTGATGTATATTTTCAGGGACGTGAGACTGTAAACTCTTATTATGAAAAGACTCCGGCAATTGTACAGAAAGCCATGGATGATTTTGCAAAGTTAACTGGCAGATCATATAAGCTTTTTGATTATTATGGTGCTCCGGATGCCGAAAGAATCGTTGTAATCATGGGCAGTGGCGCTGAAACAATGCACGAAGTTCTTGATTATCTCATGGCAAAAGGTGAAAAAGTTGGATTGCTGAAAGTAAGACTTTTCAGACCTTTCTCCGTTTCTCATCTAGTTAAAGCTCTACCTTCAACAGTGAAGTCAATTTCTGTAATGGACAGAACAAAAGAACCGGGTTGTGCTGGCGAACCTTTGTATCTTGACATCAGAAATTCAATCGGCGAAGCTCTGGAAGCCAAAACAGCCAGTTTTAAAAATTGGCCGAAGATCGTTGGCGGCAGATATGGACTTGGTTCAAAAGATTTCACTCCGGCGCAGTGTATCGCAGTTTATGAAAACCTCAAAGCTGCTGAACCGAAGAATCACTTCACAGTTGGTATCAATGACGATTTAACCCATACAAGCCTTCCCGTTGGAAATGCTGTTGAAACAAGCGATCCGGGAACATATTCGGCAAAATTCTACGGTCTCGGCTCTGACGGAACCGTTGGTGCAAATAAAGATTCCATCAAAATCATCGGTATGGAAACTGAAAACAATGCTCAGGGATATTTTGTGTATGATTCCAAGAAATCCGGAAGCGTAACAGTTTCTCACCTTCGTTTTGGAAAAAAAGCTTTGAGATGCCCATACCTCATTACACAGGCGAACTTTGTCGGTTGCCACAATTTCAGCTTTCTTGAAAAATATGACATGCTTTCTGACCTCAGAGAAGGTGGAGTTTTCCTTCTTGAGAGCCCGTTCTCAGAAACCGAAGTCTGGGATAAAATTCCAGCCGAAGTTCAGGCAAAGATCATCGAAAAGAAAGCAAAGTTCTATGTTCTTGATGCATTGCAACTTTCTGAAAAGCTCGGGCTTGGAAATCGCATCAATACAATCATGCAGACAGCATTTTTTGAAATCAGCCAGATTCTTCCAAGAGATCATTTCGAAAAATCAATCAAGGGTGCCATTAAGAAAACTTATGGTCGCAAAGGCGAAGAAGTTGTCAAGATGAACTGTGCAGCCGTTGATCAGGCAATCAGTTCACTTAAGGAAGTGAAATATTCCAATAAGGTGACAAGCAAAATTCATGTTCCGCCGACAGTGGCAAAGAATGCACCGGAATTCGTTCAGGACGTTCTTGCACCCATCATGTCCGGACATGGCGATTCTCTGCCGGTCTCCAAAATGCCTGTTGATGGAACTTTCCCGACTTCAACCACAATGTGGGAAAAGCGCAATGTTGCAACTGCAATCCCTGTCTGGGATCCAAAAACCTGCATACAATGCGGATTATGCTCCATGGCCTGCCCACACGCAGCTATCAGAACAAAAGTCTACGAAACAAAGTATCTGAAAGATGCTCCTCCGACCTTCAAACACGCCAAAGCAAACGGTTATAAAGATAAAGATCTTGGAATGACCGTTCAGGTCGCGCCGGAAGATTGTACAGGTTGTGCTACCTGCGTTTACATCTGCCCGGCATATCAGAAGGGCGCTGATGGCGCAAAGCTTCAGACCAAGGCAATCAACATGCAGCCTCAGTTGCCGTTGCGCGAAAGTGAAAAGGCCAATTTTGACTACTTCCTGAAAATCGAAGATACTGATCCTGCACTTTTCAATATCAATACGATCAAGGGTTCACAGCTTGTACGACCGTTGTTTGAATTCTCGGGCGCATGCGCTGGATGCGGCGAAACTCCGTATGTAAAACTTCTCACTCAGCTCTTTGGTGATCACCTTATGATTGCCAATGCAACTGGTTGTTCATCAATCTACGGCGGAAATCTTCCCTCAACTCCGTATTGCAAACGCGCTGACGGACGTGGTCCGGCATGGTCAAACAGTCTGTTTGAAGACAATGCTGAATTCGGATATGGGATGAGAATCGCTGTTGACAGCATTTCCGATCAGGCATATCAGTTGGTGGAAAAACTCAGCAAGTGTTCATGCAGTTCCTGCAAGGATGCAATGCCGATTTTCGAAGCCATCAAGACAACTGATCAGAAAACTCAGGCTGGAATTGAGACACAGCGCGCCAATGTTCTGAAATTGAAAGATGCTCTCAAAAAGTGCACTGAACCAGAAGCGGTCAGACTCATTGAAGTCGCTGATTATCTTGTAAAGCGCAGTGTATGGGTTCTCGGCGGCGACGGATGGGCTTATGACATCGGTTACGGCGGATTGGATCACGTTCTGGCATCAGGAAAGAATGTAAAAGTTCTCGTTCTTGATACCGAAGTTTACTCCAACACCGGCGGACAGATGAGCAAGTCAACACCAACCGGAGCAGTTGCACGTTTCGCAGCCGGCGGCAAGCCTCTTCCCAAGAAAGATCTTGGTATGATGGCAATGGCTTATGGCAATATCTACGTTGCAAAGATCGCCCTCGGAGCAAATCCGGCGCAGGCTCTCAAGGCAATGCTTGAAGCCGAAGCATACAATGGACCGGCAATCGTTATTGCCTATTCACATTGTATCGCTCATGGCATCGATATGTCCAAGGGACTTGAAGAGCAGAAAAAGGCTGTAAACTGCGGACACTGGCCGCTCTTCAGATTTAATCCTGACCTTATTCAACAGTCCAAGAATCCTCTTCAGATGGATTCTGCAGACGCGACTATCGAACTGAAAGACTACATCTATGGCGAAAACCGTTTCAGAAGCCTCACAAAGAGCAACCCGGAAGCAGCAAAAGCACTTTTGATCGAAGCTGAAAAGAACGTAAAATTCCGAAGCAAACTCTACAGAGCACTAGCTGAACTGGATATTTCCAAGTTGAAATAGTTTTTCTCTTTTAAATAACAAATGCACGAGAGAGTGTGAAAGCCCTCTCTCGTGCATTTGTATTTTATGTACAACTGAAAATGCCAGTCTTTTGTTATAGTTGATAAGATTTTACCAACGGCAATATTTGATTTTCCAGAATTTCCGTAATCAGATGTGAAAGAAAAATATTCCCGTTGAGAGCTTCGCGAATGGCTTTTACTAATGTTGATTTTTTTCAATGGGCAATTGCTGCAATGTAGATTTAATAATTGTGGACAGAGGCGAAACGGAGTATAATATTGTTATTGTGATATTTCCAGCCATAGATATTTAGGTGTGACAGGAACGAGGTAAAACAATGAAAACGTTTTCATCTTACGGGCCGGTAAGCAAAAAAAGCAATTATTATGTTCCGCGAACCAACTTATTAAACCAGGCAAGAGAGAATCTGCTGGGCAAAAATCCGGAGGAAGGCGGGCATTATATTACCGTCTGGGCATCGCGGCAATGTGGCAAATCATGGCTGCTGAGAGAACTGTTCTTTGAGATGAGAGATTCCAGGCAATATCTGATTGCCCATATTGATCTGCAACATTTAACAAAAGTTGATGATTCTGTACGAGCGATCAATTGTATAATGAAAATGGTTTCAGAACAAATACACATTGATTTTCCGGAAATCAATGTACTTGAACAATTTGAGTCGCTCTTCAAATCAAATTATCTTCCAATGCCACTTATTTTGATACTTGATGAATTTGATGCACTCAAAGAAGAAGTGATTACAGACATTATTGGAACTTTCAGAAATATTCATAATCTGCGCCAGAAAGACGGGAAGTCTGCCTTTGAGCGTGAATACCGTCTTCACGGAGTTGCACTGATAGGTGTCAGAAGCGTTCTTGGACTTGAAAACAAGTCTGGTTCGCCCTTTAATGTACAGAAAAGTCTTCAAATACCATATTTAACTTACGAAGAAGTTAACGAAATGTATCACGATTATGAACGTGAATCGGGGCAGAAAGTTAATCAGGATGTAATCGACAGGGTTTTTTATGTCACGAATGGCCAGCCCGGCCTGGTGAGTTGGTTCGGAGAATTGCTGACTGAAAGGTATAATAAAGACAAAACAAAAGCTATTGATATGGATCTTTTCAAATACGTTTACGCTGATGCTCTAAGCGTTCTTCCGAATAATAATACTATTAATATTATCAGCAAAGCCACTTCTGATGAATATAGGAATGTTATTTTGAACCTTTTCAAGACTTCCGGTAAAACAGTATTTAAATTTGAAGATCCGGCATTTAATTACCTGTACATGCACGGAGTAATTTCTTTTGAGCGGGATGGAGAATTTCGATATGCGAAGTTTCCGTGCCAATTTGTACAAGAAAAACTATTCGACCGATTTGCAAGAGAAATTTACTCTGAAAGCGGTAAAATACTTCCAGACCCGTTTATTGATATTGATCCGATCATTAATGAAAGCGCAATTAATGTACGAAATCTAATGAAACTGTACCAGAGTTATTTCGTTGAAAACCGCGAATATATTATCGGAAAAGCTCCAAGACGCAGCGATAACAAGATTTTCGAAGCAACTTATCACTTTAACCTCTACGCCTGGCTCAATTCCTTTCTTGATAGAAAGAAATGTTATATTTCACCGGAATTCCCAACAGGAAACGGGAAAATAGATCTGCTGATAAAGCATAAAAACATTCATATTTACGGGCTTGAGTTGAAAAGTTTCACTGATCTTGCTGAAATGAAAAAGTCCATTGAACAGGCAGCTTATTACGGCAAATCACTTGGACTTTCTGTCATCAGTCTGGTAATTTTTTTCAATACGAAAATCACCGACGAACTCAGAGAACGCTTCGAAAAAGACTACGCCAACCAGGAAACCGGCGTAAAAGTCGAACTGATTATGATCGAAGCCGTTTAGAGCCTGTTGCACAATTCCATTTTTTTATTAAAGTACAAAATGTAGATTGAATTCCAGGCAGTGCGAGCGTTTAACTGATAAACAAAAAAAACTGATTTTTAACCACGGAATACATGGAATAACGCGGATTTTTAAAAGGGGAAAATAAAATCATAGTGCATAATCAGTTAACATACTCACACGACCTGAAAGTTGAACTCTTTATGATTGAAGCTCTTTAAAATTCCTGTATGCAATTTCCTTTCAAACATATTTACCAGGGAAAAGAAGATGATAAAACATTCTTCTTCAGTTTCACTTCCCGGAAAGTCTTTCATACCGTTTCTCCCTTTGGGAAAATTTGAACATTCGGAATTATATCAGAAGTTTTCTGGCTTGTCTGAATTATTTTTCAAAGAGTTTTCTGATTACCGAAATCATTTTTATGATGCTCCGATAACATAATAATAATGAATCCCAGCCAATTTGTAAAATTAATTAGTTTAATTGAAGACATAAGAAACAACTATAGCATTTTTATAATATGAAGTAATTGACTAGTCCTTAGTCACAATTGAACCTTATGATAAACTTATTATTCTGATGTCATTTCGACCGAAGGGAGAAATCTTCTAATCTTGCGGAGATCTCTCCCTTCGGTCGAGATGACAACAAAACAAGCGTTTTCCGCATTACCGATCGGCTATTTTCCTACAATGTCAAGACTATTATAAAACTCTTCTGTAACTATGGACTAGCATTTCGAAGAGAGATATTAAGTATATTTTTTTAGAGGAGCATCAGTAGGGCAAAAGAAGGTGCCTCCTGTTTTAGTTTGATTGAAAACTAAAAACTGGAGGCACCTTTATCTACGGAAGTGTATTGTAATTCTTTATATTCAGATTTCGTTTTTTACTTTCTGGGCGAGGTCGATGAAGCCTTTTCCGAGGACCTGGCGGGCGTCGCCGACTATGATGAAGGCGTTTGGATCGAATTCGTAGACGATTCTTCTTAGGGAAGTCATTTCCATTCGTCGTACTGCTACCATGAGTATGGTTGTTGGTTTGTTTGTGTACATTCCGCGGCCGTCAATGGCTGTTACGCCTCTGTGGAGCTCTTCCATTATTGCCCAGGAAAGTTCGTCGGGATTTCTTGTGATAATCATTATTGAGCGATTTACGGTCATTCCTTCGAGAACTGCATCGATGGCGAAACTTCCCAGATAAGCCGAAATGAGGCCGTAAAGTGCAAGTTCCGGACCAAATGCTGCTCCGGCTATAAGTGTAATCATGAAATTTATTGCCAGAATAGAGTCTCCAACGGGAAAGTGATACTTGTGTTGAAGCAGCTGGCCTACAATATCAACTCCGCCGGTTGTGCCGCCTGCGCGGAATACAATTCCAACGCCGGCTCCGCCCAAAAGGCCGCCATAAAGACATGCCAGAAACGGGTTCTTTATTTCGGCAAATGGAAAATATTTCATACATGTGTCAACCATTATACTTGAAAGTGCAACTGCCAGAATTGTTTTCCAGACTGACTTGAAACCGATCATTTTATATTGAATGGCTATCAGTATAAGATTGCCGAGAAGAACAATCATACCTACCGGCAGTCCGAAGACATAAAAAAGAATGGTTGCAAAACCTGTAAGCCCTCCAGAAGCAATTTTATTGGGTATGGAAAAGGCTACCATACCTATTGTCATTATTATCGACCCAATTATTATAAGAAGAACATCTTTGATCGTTGAACTCTGCGATGGTTGAGACGAGATTGGAGATTGTGAGGGCGAGGATTCGACTCCGGTTTTTTTCGGGTTTTCTGTTGGAGAATTTGTATCCATTTATTTTCCAGATACCCTGCCCCTGATAAAAATGACGAATTTGCAATGAATGCAGTTGAGAGTATGATAAGGCGAAGGTTTTCCGGAATGGTTTTTCTGCACCATCGGTGCGTTGCATTGTGGACACTGCATATTTTTTTCCTCCATGCTTGAAATTATGATTCTCACACGTACATCGGCGAAATTCTGCAGATTATTAAGCAGATGCATTTTCAATTTGCAATTGTAAGAATGTAAGTTTATTTGACAGAATCAGCCGCGATTTGAAACACGAAAGAAAAGACAAGAAAAGACAAGAAAATAAAAGACGAGAAAAGAAAAGACAAGATTTTGTCCGCAGATTACGCAGATTTTCAAGATTTTGGATTTTATATTTTTTTAGGATTAATGAAGATTTTCAAGAATTGGGATTTTGTAATTATTGATGATTAATGCAGATTTTCAAGATTTAGGATTTTGAATTTATTTAGGATTAATGCGGATTTTCAAGATTTGGGATTTTGTATTTATTGAAGATTAACGAGGATAATAAAGATTCGAGAAGGTTAGCAGACCAGGAAAATAGCTGGAAACATTACTGGTAGGGCAGATTTACATTTATATTCCTCGAATTTTATAGAGTATAGAAAGGAGAATGTAGCAATGTTGCTGAGCAGATAAAAAAACACGATTTTCTCTCTGTTTTTCTCTGTGCCTCTGCGTCTCTGCGTGAGATATATCTCTCCTTCAGCTACGTTGCTACAGTGTCATAGAAAACCTTTTTAATGATTTATAACTTTGCTGAGGGCGCGTGCCTCCTCTAAAAAAAAAGTTGAGTCAAAACAATAAGTGTTATACAATAGCACCATGGGAAGTGATATTTTGAAAAAGAATGATCCGATCAGAATAATTTATCTGCTATGCGGTCTGATTATTGTTCTGATATTATATCTCTCATGGGAATCGGTTTTCCGTGAAAGGGAAGAACGAATTTCAGCTGCAGGAGCAGAGCTTAGGGCTTATGTGAATCTGGCATCAGATGACACAGCACGGGCACTATTCTCTGTTCGCGATACTCTGCGCCTTATTTCAAGAATGCCTGCTATGCGTGATTATTCCTACAGCGGCGTTCTTTTTCCTGCTTTATTGAAAATTCAGACCGAATTTGCAGCAAAACTTGATCTATTGACTGAAAAAGCTATTGTCTTTGAGCGTGAAATTCTTGAACAAACAGATGAATGTGCCTATTATGCTGAAGTTCTTGAGGCCGCAATACGTAGATTGAAAATGATGTTCAGGGAATATTCCGGCATTTTTGTTTTCGACTACTCTGCAAAAGCTTTTGTAAATTCAGTTTCTGACTCATCAACGGATTCAACCAAAAGCTCAACCATTGCTTCAATTTCTGCAATATCAATGGGCTCTGCAACAACATTATCTACAGGCTCAACCTCAGTATCATCGGGTGCATCAACGGTAATATCAACAGGCGTAAAGACCGCTTTAAAACAGGTTTCGGGAACAGATACTCTTACCGTTTCAGCTGCCGATGCGTTGTCGGTATCAGACAGCACAGTTTTCTCTGACGAACCACCTTCCGATGAAAAACTTTCTTCCGGACAGTCATTTGACGATGCCGCAGCAGATGAAGAGGAAAAAATCCTTCCCAACCTCGAAAGAACGTCTATTCCATTAAAGCTTTTCAGTGAAAAAATTCATTCGTTTTTTCAAAGAGTCTTTTCAGGATTGGAAACTTCAGCTGTTCTTGTTGATTCTGCTTTCTGTCTGGGAAGTGCTTTGCCCAAAGATTCCTCTCTGGCAAAAAGCATTCTGAGGGCCAGCATGTCTGATCTTGACCTGATAAAGTCAATTTCAATTCAAACCTTCTTTGGTTCTGATATTATTTCAGTTTCTGAAATTTCGCGTTCTCCATTTTTTCTTTCCGGCTGGATAAGGAAAGCTTCAACCGGAGCCATGCCGTTTTATCCCGGACCGGTGTCGTTTGATGAAGGGCTTGGTAAACCAGTCTGGCAGGCCGCTGTTCCGATGCGTGACCTTGAAAGAAATACTTTCGCGCTGCTTTCCGCTGTTGTTGATCTTGGATTTCTGCATGAAATAAGCTGCAAAGCTATGGTTTCATCATCCTCCCAACTTATTTTTGTTGATGATCAGGGAATTGTAATCGGTCATTCGAAGTTGTCGAAAATTGCTCTTCAACTTAATATCTCTCACTCGAACACAGCAGTTGCAAGCGTTGTCTCAGGAAAAGACGGAGTTGAAGAAGTCAACATGGGCGGCGGACGGTATCTCGCAGCGTATAGAAATCTGAAAAACTACGATGGTTCATCGTTACCGGGTTGGGGGATTATCTTCCTGAAGCCTCTTTCTGAGGTAATGTCTCCTGTGTGGCTTTCAGCAATCAATACCATTTTTGTTGCGTTTATAACAATTTATATTCTTCTTTATCTCGCCGGAATAATAATATCCGGTTTGGAAGAAGATGAAGAGACTGAATCGTGAAAATTGTTCATAATTGGGCTCACTGTGCGGGTTGTTTTTGTTTCGCCGCTGTTTTTTCGTTTTCCGCATCACTTTATGCCAATTCGGTGCAATTGATGGAAGAGGCGTTGAAAGAGCGTGCCGGCGGAAGGCGTGACAAAGCGATATCTCTTTTGAAACAGGCAGTTGATGAGGCTTCCAAATCAGACCAGAAAAATCTTGCGTGTCTTCTGCTGGGAGATTTTCTCCTTGAAGCGGACAGGGCAAAAGATGCACTGCCAGTCTTTGAACAGGTCATCAGTTCCAAAACCGACTCAGAATCATTGGCTGAAGCAACTTTTCGCATGGCTCAGGCTTATTACAAACTCGGATTGAATGAAAAAGCCAGGAAGTATGCCCGAAACCTGATTTCGTCGTATCCCGATTCAGATTATTCTCAACTTGCCGGAAATCTTCTGCAGACAATCAGATCATCCGCTGGCAATTTTCGCAATGAGAACGTCTTTTCAGAACCGTTGCCTGCAGAATCACTACCTGAAAAGTCACTACCCGAAAAGCCACTTCCTGAAAAACCACTTTCTGCAGAAACACGTCAGGCAGAGCTGATGTCGGCAGTTACCTCCAAATCTGCTGTTGATCCAATTCTTATTTATCCTGGAAGTGTGAAGAAGAACGACGAAAAAACCATCAATAGAATTCTTTATCTGCAGAAATACCTGAAGGAAAACCCGTCTTCTCTGCGGGCAGATGAGCTTTTACTGGAGCTTGCTGATAAAACAGCCAAATTTGGCGAACATCTGGAAGCATGTCGCCTTTTTGACAGAATATTGAATGAACATCAGAGTTCAAAGAATATTGAGCGGGCATTTTTTGAAGCCGTAAGGCTGAGAGCCATTCTTGGTGCTTATCCGGCAGTTATTTCGTGGGGAAAATCGTTTATTGATAATTTTGAAAATTCAAAAAATCGTGCTGATATGAAAAAACTGATCGTAATTGCTGAGAAGAAGCTTGCTGAAAAAGGGAAGCCAGGTCTTTCTGGAAATTCAGAGAATTCAGAAAAAAGCGAAAAAATGATAGAACCCGGGAAAGCCGACAAGTCGGAGAAGTCCGAAAAAACTGAAAAATCAGATAAATCAGACAAATCAAACAAAGCAGCCAAATCTGAAAACGTCAATAAAACCGAAAACGCAGGAAATATCCGAAAATCTGAGACAATCGAACGCGTCAGTAGGTTTGAAAATGCAGGAAATATTAGCAAATCAGAAAAAATCGAAAAAATCGAAAAAATCGAGAGAATCGCGACGAGCGAAAGAACCGAAAGAGCTGACATAGCCGGCATAGCCGACAGAACAGGCACACGGGATAAATCCGGAAAGTCTGGTGTTGCTTCTGATTCACCAGATAAATTGCTTAGAGAGAAGAAACTTGCAGGTGTGAAGCGTCTCGTTCGTGCCGGAAGTTATTCCAAAGCACTGACCGACCTGGAATCAATTTCAGCGGAGTTTCCCGATGATCCTGAAATATTAATGGAACTGGCTCTTGTACAAATCCAAAAAAAAGATTATTCATCAGCTTCCGGAAATCTGGACAAATTGCTGGAACTTCAGCCTGATAACTCACAGGCACGTTCAATGCTTGGTTATCTGCATTATCAGTCCAAAGATTATGAGAAAGCCGCCGCGGAATATGGTAGAATTGAAAATACTGAAAAAAATGGACTTGCTTTTTTTGACCCGGAATATGCTGCTAAAAAACTTGGTAAAACTGCAAAAAATGAAAAGCGCGTAAATGCGAAAAAGGAGAAATAGGATGAATTCAGAAATTTTACAGAAGATTGAATCTTATGTGCAGGACGGTGATTCTTGTTTTGGAACCGGTGACTGGGGTGGAGCTAAAGTCGGCTATTTACGGGCGCTTGAAGAATATCAGACTGCTGAAAAAGAAGGCATTCAGATAATTACTCCCGAGGATCAGAAATTGTGTGCAGATATTACGGCAAAAATTTCCAGATCGGATGTCAAACTTGCTGCTGTTCATGCTGATCGCGGCGAATCTTTTCTGAAGGCAAAGGAATATGCCCAGGCTGTCGATGAGCTCGAAGAAGCTATAACTCTTGCTCCGGAAAATGAGATTGAGTTTCTTGAAAAAGTGAAAGTTCTCCTTGACAAAGCTCAGCTTAAAAACCGCGACAAAGGCGTTTTTTCACGCATTGATCCGATTGTTAAAAAAGCAGATGATCTTAAAGAAGACGGAAATTATGCCGAAGCAGCATTGGAATATACTGAAGCTTTGAAAATTTCTGCCGGATTGCCCGAAGAACATCGTTATCGAATATACATTCAGGAAGCAATGACTGAATGCAGACGTGCACTGGTTCGCCCATACCTTGCAAAGGTTAATCAGGCAAAGAATGCTGGAAAATTCAAGTCTGCCTATAAAATTCTTCTCAAGGCAATGGTACTGGTTGATGAAAAAGATTCAATTTATCAGGCTTTCCTGGAAAGAATCGTTAATGAATTGAAAGCAAATCTTCCGGCTGATGAAGCAGAAGAAATGGATGATTCAGAAATGGCTGAAGACTGGAACGAAGCTATGAAGGAATATGAAGAAGCACTTTCTCTCTATTCGTCATACACGGCAGTTGATCCTCTGGCGCCAGTTTACTGTGATTCCAACAGATATGAAGACAGATTTATTGCCAGCAGACGCAAACTCGGAGCACTTTATTTCCTGCGGGCAGAGAAATTGTCTGAAAGGGCTGAACTGACAAAAGCTCTCAAAAATTACAAAGAAGCTTTGAAGCTTTTCCCGAAAGCAGACAGCGATTTTCATAAGGCTTTTCAGAGAATTAAGCAGCTTAGAGGGAAACTTGCAGCCGCTCATGCATGATAAAGATAGCTGAAAGGCGAAAGGAATATTCTATATTCCGTAGCTGGGAATTACTTGCGGCGCTGTTTTTCGGCGTTTTAACAGCGCTGCTTTTTCATTTCGGCTTTTTTACATGGCTGGAAAACACCTCTATTGATCTCAGGTTCAGGGCACGCGGTTCGATTCCGGTTTCCGACAGAATTGTGATGGTTGAAGTTACCAACACCTGTTTGAAAAACCTCGGCGCGTGGCCCTGGCCAAGATCGAATCACGCAAAACTCATAGAAGTTCTGAAAAAGGCCGGTGCAAAGGTTATCGGATTTGACATGATCTTCAGCGAACGCACTCCGGATGATATTTCCCTTGCCGATGCAATCGCTTCGGCCGGAAATGTTGTATTATCAGTTGCTCCCGGCAAAATAACGCTCGATCCCGATTCCTGCGAAATGATAACCGATCTTCAGATTCTTCCGGAATTGAAAAAAGCGGCTCTTGGCGTGGGACTCATAAGCATTGAACCTGGCGACATAAATAGAGACGGCGTTTTCAGATATTTTTATCCATGCAAATCTATCGATGACAGTGAGCTTATTCCACTTGGATTGCAGCTCGCGGCAACATACCTTGGCAAAAGCATTGATCAGAAAGAACTTCCATTATTTACCCGCAGAGAATCATTTACAGATGCTGCTGTTTCATCCCTTGTGCTTAATTATCACGGCCCGAGCGGAATTTTCAGAACAGTATCTTATGAAGAGGCTTTGAATGCATCTTTTACTCACGGGTTCAAGCTTGAGGATTTCAAAGACAAAATCGTTCTGATTGGCCCAAGATTCAGCGGGTCATGGGAAGATTTCAGGATTTCCCCTTATGGACAGATCGCTGGAATGGAAATTCACGCGAATATCCTTGAAAATTTTTTGAATAGAAATTTTTTACATAGATTTTCAGTAACTTGTACTGAATTTATAATTCTGATTTCGTCGCTGGTTCTTTGCTTCTTTATGTTTCGATATAATGGAGCGCTGGCAAATCTCCTGATTGCACTGATAAACTTTGCAGGTATTCCAATTCTGGCGCAGTTATTTTTCAATTTTGGAATAGTAGTCGATGTTGTACCAATTCTTTTGATGGTTCCAATACAGTGGGCGCTTGTAAGACTTCTTCAGCAGTTTTTTGAACTCGTTGAACGGAATCGGCTGCTTGCAAAAAAAGTCAGAGAACTTTCAATCGTGAACGAAGTCAGTCAGGCAGTAAATTTCATGGGTGATCTGAAAAAAACGCTTGATACAATTCTTTCGAGAGCTGTCATGGCACTTGGTGCCGAAAGAGGCTCAATACTTCTTCTTGATGAGCGCTATGAAAACCTTGTTGAGGAATCACTAATCGTCGGATCAGATTCACAAGCTCAGATCAACGAAGATCTCAAAGCAAGTTTCAAAATTGGAGAAGGAATTGCCGGTGAGGTGTTTACGACTTCAAAACCTAAGCTGATTCAGGATGTAAAAAAAGAGAGTGTTTATATCCGAGGCGTTTCTTCAGGACTCAGATCGCTTGTTTGTGTTCCGATGCAGGTAAGAGAATCTCCCATCGGAATAATGAATATTTCTAATAAGCTGGAAGGTGAATTCGACGACGAAGATTTGCAGCTTGCACTGACTATGGCAAATCAGGCAGCAGTTGTAATAGAAAAGGCGAGACTGTTTAATCTCGCTACAATAGACGGTTTAACAGGTCTTATTGTACACCGTCACTTTCAGGCAAAGATGGAAGAAGAATTCCGCCGGGCACGCAGATATGGAAAATCCCTGTCATTCATCATGACAGATATTGATCATTTTAAAAAATTCAACGATACTTATGGTCACCAGACCGGAGACCTTGTACTGAGGGAAGTTGCGAAATCTGTCAGATCATCAATAAGAGATACCGACATTGCAGCACGCTATGGTGGCGAAGAGTTTGCGATTATTCTTCCGGAAACAGATGTTGATGGTGCATGTCTTTTTGCTGAAAGGTTGCGCCAGAAGGTTGAACAGAGTGTTTTTGAGTCTTCCCAGGGAGGCCTGAAAGTTACAATAAGCCTTGGGGTGTCTTCTATTCCGCTTAACACAGCCGAAAGCGCTGTTGAAATGATAAAATTTGCAGATGAAGCGCTGTATTGTGCCAAGCATAATGGTAGAAACTGTTTCAAACTGAGCGATGAGGAGAGTTCGAAAGCATGAAATATCTTGTTACTGGTGCTGCCGGTTTCATAGCCTTTCATCTCTGCAAAAGACTGCTTGAAAAAGGGGATACTGTTCATGGAATTGATAACCTGAATGATTATTATGATGTTTCTTTGAAAGAATCTCGCCTGGCTTTGCTGAAAGGCTGGGAAAACTTTTCCTTTGAAAAAACAGATATATCTGATCGCAGTAAAATGGAAAAACTGTTTGCTGAGCATAAATTTGACAGAGTTATAAATCTTGCAGCTCAGGCAGGTGTGCGATACAGCTTGAAGAATCCGCATTCATACATTGATTCCAACATAGTTGGCTTTTTGAATATTCTTGAAGGATGCAGGCATTCAAAGGTTCCGCATCTTGTTTATGCTTCATCCAGTTCTGTATATGGGGCGAACACGCTTATGCCATTTTCGGTGCATCATAATGTCGATCACCCCTATTCATTATATGCAGCTTCCAAAAAAGCAAATGAGCTGATGGCTCATTCATATTCTCATTTGTATTCTCTTCCGGTAACCGGTTTGCGGTTTTTTACGGTTTATGGCCCCTGGGGACGCCCTGATATGGCTATTTTCATTTTTACCAAAGCGATTACAGAGGGCAGACCGATTGAAATTTTTAACGAAGGTGCCATGGAACGTGATTTTACATACATTGATGATATTGTTTCCGGAATAATCGGTTCGTCAGACAATATTCCCCGTTCTGATTCTTCCTGGAATTCAGATCACCCTGATCCGGCAACGAGCAGAGCTCCATATCGAATCTTCAATATTGGAAACAACAAACCTGTTGGCTTGCTTTATCTGATTGAAACTCTCGAAAATGCTCTCGGAAAAAAGGCCGAAAAAAAGTATTTACCGATGCAGCCAGGCGATGTTCCGGCAACTTATGCGGACATTGAAGATCTTGCCCGTGACACAGGTTTTTCGCCTTCAACTTCAATAGAGAAGGGCATTGCAAAATTTGTGTCATGGTACAGAGAGTATTATAAAGAATAAGCAGTTTTTCTTTTAGATCGTACAAACCTCAGAAAGAAATTTATAAAGAAATATTGCTTTTCTACTTGCCACTTTCTTTGAAAAATTGATACAATAGTTTTATGCCAGCGGAAATAAGCGCTGCAAATGTTTAATATTTGCTTATGAATCGTTTTTTATGGTTTGTTATTGCAGTGTTGTGGTAATTTTCCTATTTTTGGAGGGACTATGAATCGCAGAAAAATTCCATTCATTTGTTTGTTAGTTTTGCTCTTGCAGATATTCTCGAATTCCTTTTGCATGGCAGGGCTGATAGATGAAACTGCCTTTGTTGTCAGAGAGGGTAGGAAACTGGCAGTTTATGCCAGACATCTTGACGAATCTATCAATAAAATGGAGCAGATCATTAAATCTGTTTCTCCTACTGAACCCCTGAGCATTTCAATGGAAGAAAATATTTCAAACTGGTTTTTTTCTTTCCGTAATGTTCGAAGAGCACTCAATTATAAAGCTGTCAAACTTGAAAACTTTTCAAGAAAGCCTGGATTAAGTGATATTCAAAGACAGCGTGCGCTTAAGGTGTCTTTTGCAGCTGCAATTCTATGGTTTAAATCGGCTGTATATCTTTATGACAGACCAACAAAAATAAAGATGCTTGATAAAAAGCTGAATGAAGCTAATCCAGAATTGAATATAGCTGAATATGAAGCTGACGAAATTGAAAAGACAGTTGCAGATTCCAAAATCAGGGATGCGATTGACGAGGGTTTTGATAAATCACTTAAACTTATTAATTTTAGTGATGATTTTGACAAATTTTACCTGAGTAATATTGTTAAGAGCTATGAATATATTAAAGCCAAAAGACCGCCTACTTTTATTGCAAGACTTGAGAAGATAACTGATCTCGCCGCACAAAAAATCTTTAAGGAATACTATCCGCTGCACAGTGCAATCAGTGTATGGATCGGTGATCAGAAATATGCTCCCGGAAAAAAACCATTAATCAGCTGGGATCGAGTTGGTGAAATGAAAGATAAATTAAAACCAGGCGATATTATTCTTGAACGTGAGAACTGGTTTATGAGCAATATCTTTCTACCGGGTTTCTGGCCACATTCTATATTGTACGTTGGTACAGTTGAAGATCTCAGAAAAATGGGACTTGCTGATCATCCGGCTGTTGCAAAGCATCTCAAAGAATATTCAGAACGAGATCACCTTGGATTTGAAAAACGAATAATCGAAGCAGTAAGTGATGGAGTTGTGATGAATTCCCTTGAAGAGGCGTGCGATGCTGACTACATCTGTGCCTTTCGCCCGAGATTATCCGAAAAAGAAATTAAGGAAGTTATTATAAAAGCTTTTGGTTATGTCGGAAGACGTTATGACTTCATGTTTGATTTTCAGACGGAGGACGAGATTGTCTGCAGTGAGCTTATATACAGATCCTTTAGAGATAAATTGTCGCTGACGCTTTCAAAGATTGCTGGCAGATGGGCTCTTCCATCGTTAAATATCGTAAAAAAGTTTGCTTATGAAAAAGATCGTGAGGATCGTGAGTTGGATTTCGTTTTCTTTGTTGATAGTGACCCAAAAACAGGAAGAACCTGGTTCAGCAGCGAAAAGGAATTAATTAATACTATTTCAAGACCGACTTTTGATGTTATTCTTGTTAATCGATGATTGAAACAAATATTTTAATTTTTCTGGAGGATAGAGTATGAAAGTTAGAATTCGAAGTTTGCTGTCTGTCGCTGTTCTTGTATGCGCGTTGCTGGCAGGTGTTACTGCCGGCGCAGAAACGTTTACCCCTGCGCCTCTTAATCCTGAACTGAAAGCAGTATTCGATTCAATTAATGTTGGCTCAGAAGACACCATGACTCAGGTGCGGCTTATCACGGATAATGATAAAGCCTGGTATGTCCGCTGGAAAATGATTGAAAGCGCCAAGAAAACAATTGACACAACTTATTTCATGATGACTGATGATGTCTTTGGTTTCTCTTTCCTCGGATTATTGAGAAAAAGAGCACTGGAAGGCATTAAAATAAGACTAATGATTGACGGACGTGTCAGGTTGTGGGCACCCGGAACAAACGATGTTCTACAGGATCTCGCAGCTCTTCCTAACGTGGAGATAAAGTATTACAATGATATTCCGAAGCAGTTTCTTTCTTTATTTCATGATCTGAAGAGAATTCTTGCTTCAAATCACGACAAAATAATTATTATTGACGGAAAATATACTATTATTGGCGGTAGAAATATTGGTGCAGACTATTTTGTTCAGCCAGGCGAATACAAGATCGTCTATCATGATTCTGACATTCTTATGAATGGAAGCCATGTTGCTGGCAGATTGAAGCTGGCATTTGATGAAGAATGGGGTTTTCTGAAAAACTCTATTGTTAAACCCGATTTAATTAACATTAAGAATCGAAACGAGAAAATGGATCTTGCCTGTCGTGCCATGTATAAATACATGAACGGAAGGGGTTTCTATAGCGATAAAGACGAAAAATTGACAGAGGAAGGCAAAAAGCTTCTTACAGAACTGAACAAAGAACTTGGATTATACAAAAATATTTCTAGTTATGCCGGATTTGAATTGTTTTATGGCGATCGTGCCAGAGAAACAAAAATTATTGACAAACATTCGTGCGTTGGCGTCAGAAATGATATATCATCAACTTTGATTAAGATTATTGATGCTACCAAACACAGTATCCTTATTCAGAATCCTTATGTTGTTCTTTCGCCGGAAGCTACTAATGCAATTATACGTGCTTCTGCCCGCGGTGTTAAAATTATTCTGCATACTAACAGCGCAGCTTCAAGCGATAATATCTTCCCACAGGCTTTCTTTATGAATGACTGGAAGAATTTGCTGAAAGACGCACCTAATTGCCGTCTTCTCATCGCCAAGGGAGCGGAAGACAGACTTCATTCCAAAAAATTTGTATTCGATGGTCAGTTGACGATTGTTGGAACTTATAACCTCGACCCATTGAGTGATGCTGTAAACTCCGAAGTTGTAGCTGCAGTCTATGGAAGAGAATTCGCAACAATGACCGCTAAGAGAATCGAAAAAGACTATTCAACTTCGCTTGAATACAAAATTGAAGTTCAGAGAGATACCGGTGAAGTGAAAGCCGTTTTCGGTCCGGAAGATCACATTAATGCAGACGTAATAAAGAAAATGAACAAACTCCGCAAATTGCAGTGGCTGCGCCCTCTCATCTGATCTAATCTTTAAGATACAAATAAAAAAAGCAACCGACTGGTTGCTTTTTTTATTTGTATCTTTTTTCAGATTCATGACCGAATGTTACTCTGCTATGAAATTGACTGGAATCTGTGGTTTTAAAGTGAATTTTTCTTCTTTGGTACCATAATTTTTTTCTGATACAGTCTTAACCTTTAATTGAATCAGTTTTTTGTTGTTCATTTCTGTAATAACTGATATTTTTATCGATTCAACCTCATCAATAAGACATTTCTTTTCATTGCTGGCGCCAGAAGAAGCATTATTGATGCTTCTTCTGATTGATTTTACATAATCAGGCGGAGTAGAAAGAGGAAATTTTTCTGTGCATGATTCTAAAATGAGTTTTTTCTCAGATGTCAGTTTCAGTGAATAATATGAGATTTTCAGAGGCTTTTCAACGTCTCCGCCTCTTCTTTCATGTTCAGGAATTGTGAAATACAGAATGATAATATCTGATACTGCCTTAACTTCGTTTTTGCTGGTAAGGAAGAAGCTGAATTCAGGGGAATTATTTTCTATTATTCCGGAAGGAAATAAAATTGTACAAGGAAATGCCGCCTGTTTAACCAGTTCGCAAAATTGTCTTTCTATGTTGCGGAAGTCACTGTTTTTTTTCTGATTCCAGAGAGTCTTTTCGCCGATATTTCTTCCGCTTCTGAACAGAAGAAACGCAGACAGAAGAAATATTGAAAAAATCAAACTAGCTGTTACTATCTCAATAAAAGAAGTACCTTCCCGGAAGTATTTCAAGCGCCTAGCTGACATGAAAAAATCTCACTCGCGTCTGACTTTTAACGTATGAGTCATAAAATGTCTGTAGTTCTTTTTTGCATAAGTAGAAACCGTTGATTCAACTTCTACTCGTACTACATGATGATTTGCGACTACTGAATTTGAATCTTCGGACCGATTCTGGGCAAGTATTTCAAGCTTTTTTATCTTGTAATGCGATGAGAAAGGCTCACGCATTAATGATCTGATTGATTCTGGAAGGATCTGAAGGCTTAATATCTTTTTTTTATCATGTCTTCCGAATTCAGCTTCCGAATTTAGATCGGAAATATATGTCTGAAGCCATCCTGAAGGTTGAGTTGTTGCAGATAAGTACAAGTCTTTTTTTTCTGCTTCATTCTTTCTGAATAGGAATTTTGGCCCTGGGTTAGTCGAAGAAAGCGGTCTTGAAAAGTCAAACAGCGGATTTCTTCCCTGTGCAAAACATATCGAATCGTATAACTCCTTCTGCATGAGTTTAACTTTGAGTATGGCATGCTGAATTCCGGCTTTTCCCGTGAAATAAGCCTGAAGTGAATGTTTATCTGCTGTGACAGTTTCAATCTGATTCCTTGAAAAGAAAATTATGGTACTTCCAAGCGTAAGAAGCATACAGCATATAAGAATTGCTGCCTGCAATGCAAATCCTCTTTTTGTACTGGTCAATTATATGTCCGCCCTGATTGTCAGAAATTCCATTGAATGTTCACGAGCTTTACTGTTCCAGGTGATTTTGAGAAGTATTTTTTTCAGCACGCAGTGAGGAAAATCACGCAATTCAGTCTTCTGATTTAAAACTTCCCTGATAAGTTTCGTTGAAGTTGCGGTCTGATAGTCGTAAGGTCTCAGAATTTTTTCAGAGACATATTCATTTTCTGAAAACCAGTTCGAATGGCCGTTCCCGTCTCTTGAATTTTCGAACTCCGGTCTGGAAAGAAATGCCATTGAGAATGCTCCTTCGTTGAAATCTTTTGCAGATGGAACAGGGAAAACGAAAATTGTAAATTTAAAAGGTGTTTCCTTTTCATCTTTGATTATTCCGCAGGCAAAATTATTTTTGCCGCTGTTTCCGAGTAATTTGAGAAAAGAGTGCGGCTCAAAGTTGTCGGTCCCAACTATTTCAGCAACATTTTCAAAGAAATCTCCATTTTCAAAAGTTTTTACTTTTCCCTTTGCGGGTATTATGGCCGAAAAAGGTACCTCATCAAGAAGACAGTCCAATACTAATCTGGCATTTTTCTGGGCAAACTGATTTTTTGCAATTGCTTCAGTATCTCCGAGGCTGTTTCCCAGCAGACCGATGACTGGAATCACCGCAACAGCAAGGAAAAATAGTGCCAGAAGTATTTCAATCAGCGATAGTCCGGATTTTCTTTTCAAAGCTTACTCCAGGAAAGTAAAAAAAAATTCTGAATAAAGTATAACACAGCAGCAGATAAAATCAACAACAAACACCTTAAACGACACGCCTTTATTGGCGAACTTCTCATAAACTATCTTCGCTTGAACGTTTTTCCTGATTTGATGTCTTAATGTCGTATATTGCAGAGAAGAGGACAAATGAATTGTTCGCAATTACGCTGATTTTGAGTTGAAACTGACTTGATATTGAGTCGCAAATAAGTTATATTGTCGGGATTCAACTGTTAATTTAGTAGTATGGGAATTGTCGGGGGGACGGATATTGGACGATAAGTTATTTGACATTCTGAGGCTTGCAAAGGAAATGTCTGCTTCGGACGTTCATTTGCGCCCGAATTCGCCTCCTGTAATGCGTGTGGGCGAAAATCTGGTTGTTTCGTCAATTCCGAGCCTTACTTCTGAAAAGATTGATGAAATAACCCAGAGCATCATGGCTCCGGCTGTTCTGAAGAATTTTTACACCAAAAAGGAAGCTGATTTTTCGATTTCGCTTCCAGGTATAAGCCGGTTTCGTGTAAACTGTTACTATCAGAGTGGTGGTGTGAGCTTTGTCTTCAGACAGGTGCCAATGTCTGTTCCTACCTCAGAAGATGTTCAACTTTTGCCGAAGATGCTGGACGTATTAAACTATGATTCTGGTCTGGTGCTGGTTTCTGGAGCCACCGGATCCGGAAAATCGACTACTATTGCTGCCATGCTTGACTGGCTGAATAAGAATGATTCAAGAAGAATTATCACGCTTGAAGATCCGATTGAATTTCTTTATCGCGATAAAAAATGCGATTTTGTTCAAAGAGAGTTTGGAAACGATTTCTTCTCTTTCCCTGAAGCGCTTGCAGCAGCAATGCGCGAAGATCCTGATGTTATTCTTGTCGGGGAAATGCGGGAAATCCAGACAATTGAATTGGCACTCACTGCCGCTGAAACCGGACATCTTGTTTTTTCAACAGTACACTCGGCGTCTTCAGCTTCTGCCGTGGGGCGCGTTCTCAGCGTATTTCCCGGTGATCTTCGCCAGTTTGTCCAGGAACAGCTTGCAACCGTGCTTGTTTGTATTATCGCGCAGGTGCTTGTGCCGACCAAGGCGGATAAAAGAAAGCAGGTTGCTGCAAGGGAAGTTCTTTTCAATACACCGGCAATAGCAAATCTTATCCGTACCGGAAAGCACGAACAGGTTCATAACTTCCTGAAAACAGGTCGTGAGTCTGGTATGAATATTCTGAATGATTCGCTGGAAAAACTAATCAAATCAGGTCTGGTTGACGTTGAAGATGCCGTAGCAAAAAGCTATGATCCAAATGAATTGCTCGAAAGATCGATTTCCATAAATAATTAAATCAAGCACAAAGTGCTCGACCGACGAGAGGGGGCGCGTGCCCCTGAGAGCACAAAGTGCTCGAACGCGGGGAGTGAGGCGGTCGAACTTGTTCGACCGACGAGAGGGGGCGCGTGCCCCCTCTAAAAAAGTAGAGGTTATGTTGATTGCTTGAAACATTGAAAACACTTGTTGCCCAGACTCAGCAGGCTGGAGGATTCGACCTTAATATCAAGGTTGGTGCTCCACCAACAGTGAGAATAGCCGGCGGAATAAGACACACCGTCGGAAGAGCGTTTTCTCTCGATGAAATGAAACAATTTATCAGTAATCTCCTTGACAAGGAGACTTATTACAAATTTCAGCACCACGGCCAGGTTGATACAATTCTTTCTCTTGATGATTGCAGATTGCGCATAAATACTTTCATTCAACGTGGCTCGCCATCTCTATCTGTACGCATTATTCCATCAAAAATTCCTAAACTTGAGGATTGCGGGCTTCCAGATTATCTTGTTGCTCAGATAAATGATGCAAGAAGCGGTCTTATTCTGGTCACTGGAGCCACAAACTCTGGTAAATCGACTACCCAGGCTGCAATTATTGATCATATCTGTCGTAAAAGAAGTGTTCATGTTATTACAATTGAAGATCCAATAGAGTACAAGTTTCCTGAATATGAAAACTCCATTATCAGTCAGAGACACGTCGGAGTTCATACAAATGATTTTCAGACAGCTCTGAATTCTGCACTCAGACAAGACCCCGATGTAATAGTAATCGGAGAACTCCGCAATCCTGAAACAGTTACGACTTGTCTTCAGGCTGCAGAAACCGGGCATCTTGTCATGGGAACCCTTCACACAATGAGCTCAGCTCAGAGTATATCCAGGCTTGTGAATATTTTTCCTTCAGATAGAACCGATGCTGTACGTTATGGCATTGCGAATTGTCTGAAACTTGTAATTTCGCAGGTATTACTGAGAGGAATTGATCAGAAATCAAGAGTTCTGGCTTATGAGCTTATGCCAACCACCGGGGCAATTGCAAATCTGATCAGAACCAACAGAGTTCATGAAATTAATTCCCTTCTGCTTGCCGGAAAAAAATTTGGCGGTTGTCTTATGCAGCAGAGTATCCAGGAATTACTTAAGAACAAGAAAATCCGATATGAAGATGTTCCTTCAGAATACAACCTGAAAGTAAAGCCCACCGGAGGACTTGATGGGAATAGTTGATTACTTTTCAGGTAAAATAGATCAGGAACTGAAAAATCTGAAAGTTGAAAATGTTCGCCTTAACGAAAAAGTAAGGAAAATTGAAGGCGAATATACCCGAAATCGCGAGACGGCGATCAAACAAGCAAATCAGAATGTTGCCCTGCTTGTACAATTCAGAGAACTGGCTGGTTGTACTGATCAGGAAACAGCGTATGAAATGGCGTGGGGAATTCTTACAAAGTGTCTCGAATTAAAAAAAGGTGCAATATTTCAAAAATCAGGTGATGTCTGGAAGCCCATCAGGCACATAGGTTTCACCCAGATTTCTGAAATTCCCGAAACGGAAGATTCTGTATTTACCGCATCGGTTAAATCCAGGGTATTGCTAACGAAATCTCTTGTCAGAGAAGATCCGATGTTTTCTGCCCTTGAGGGCAGAGGAACAATATCTGATATTTCCATTGCCAGTCCATTCAAAATAGAAGGCAGAATGGAAGGCATTGTTGTGGTATGCAGACTTGCTGGAAAATTGTTTTCTGAAGAAGATACACTGGAAATGATAAGGCTTTTGTCTTCTGTACTCGGTCTGTCACTATCAAATGCTCGTGTTATGGAAGCTCAGAAAGATATGATTGCAAAGAAAACTCATGAAGCCAATTATATAAAAAGTATTTTTTCAAAAATGGTTTCACCTAAGATTGTTGAGGCACTTGCACATAATTCCAAGGGAATTGTACTAGGCGGGAAAAGGGAAAACATTGTAATATTTTTCTCTGACATTCGCGGTTTTACTTCACTATCCGAAAAAATGGCTCCTGAGCTGACCGTGGAAATGCTCAATAAATATTTTTCCACTGTAAGTGAAATTATTATTAAGTACAATGGAACACTTGATAAGTTTATTGGCGACGCAGTAATGGCACTTTTCAACACACCGGTTGAGATTGATCAACCTGTCAGAGCAGCTTTTCATGCGGCAATCGAAATCCAGCACGAATTGAAGAAAATGAGCATTGAGTTTAACCAGAAAGGGATAGGAAATTTCTCAGTTGGAATCGGAATGAATTTTCAGGAAGCAGTTGTCGGCTACGTTGGTTCTGAAAGGATGGCAAGTTTTACTGCCATTGGCGATGGCGTAAATATTGCATCAAGGCTCTGTTCTGTTGCACGTGGCGGTGAAATTGTCATCAGCGAAGACTTTTATAAATTGATTGGAATCACTGAAGGTTTTGAAATGCGCGATGGTATTGAGCTGAAGGGAAAAGGAAAGCCTCTCAGGGTTTATGTGTACAAAAAGTAAATATGACACTGCAAATTCGCTGAAATTGTGTAACTGCCCTATAATTCCGGGCAAGTTTTTGCTGTCATTTCGACCAAAGGATGAAATCTCGCATTCATGTTATTTCTCACATTCGTTCGAGATGACAGAACACCAAAAAGTCAACACGCAAATTCGCTCTCTTTATTAACTCTCCCACGCTGACTGCGGGCAGATGGAGAAAATAGGATTATTAATGAGCGTTGATATACAGTGTCGGATAAAATCAGAAATAATTTGGAGGCAGTTATTGAAAATACTATTTTGCTTAATGCTGATTAGTGCTCCTCTGATGCTTCATTCTGCAGAATTGCCACTTGCGCCTTACTACGTTAAGGGAGATTATGCCCATTCGTCAGTAAAAAGTGTGCGCATTGGAATAGAAGAAGAAAAAATCTATCTTTTCAGCCCTTCTGATCCAGAGCCTGCAAGTGCTCCGGTAGTAATGTTTCTGAGAGGCTGGACACACTACTCTCATTCTCATTACAGGGCATGGATAGATCATTTGTGCAGGCAGGGAAACGTTGTTGTTTTTCCTGAATTTCAGGGAAGCGGCGGCCTTCCGAAAGATTTTACAATAAACACTGCGAGATCACTGAAAGAATCATTGAAATACCTTGAAGACAGGCGTATTCTGACTCCAGATCGTGAAACGCTTACGGTAATAGGCCATGAGTGTGGTGCGGTTATCGCCCTTAATTATGCAGCCGCTGCAAAAAATCTCAAACTTCCGACTCCAAAGGGCCTTTTTCTTATGAATCCTTCCAGATCGCCTTTTGATGAAGAGGGCAGTGCAATTCCTCTGCTTGACCTTTCAAGAATAAGCAGTGACACACTTTTGATGATAATTGCCGGGGAAGATGACTCAAGAAACGGTTTCAAAACGGCCATTGATTTATTTTATGAGTGCGATTATATAAACACAGAGAACAAACTTTTTCTTACATCGCTTACCGATGCACGTGGCGTTCCTGCGCTGGTTGGAGATTCCTTTGCACCAACCTCTTCCGGATGGCCGGAATCAGAGCGCGCTATTGAAAAACACAGATATGATTTTGTAAGATCATACATGGATCGCTTTAATTACAGGTCACTTCGCGGTCGTGACACTGACACACAGGATACTGGCGGATATCGTGTTCTTTTTGACTTCTTCGCAATGGCTGCGATAAAAGGACTGGGCAAAGATAGTTTCTTCACTGAAAACAATCCGCTTTTCGATACTCTGGGCGAGTTCTCCGATGGCAGACACATTCGCGGCTTCGACGCCACCCGCAGGCCATAACATCTTTCCGAATGTATTAAAATTCTGTTCCGAAAACTCTTTCTCTGAGAAATTTGTATCTATCAGGATACATGGTTTTCATTTTTTCCGGATTTTCCCAAAACATTCGGGCTGACTCGCTGAAATCTTCTCTGGGTGAAGCATTTCCATATTCAGAAACCGAACTTGTTTTAGGTCTCTCAGAATGATGCGAGTTTTGTATGTCCGGCAATTTTGGCCAGAACATCTTTGCCCAGGCGTTTTCAATACCCTCTGTCTGAAACTGAAAAGCATGAGCCATTTCGTGTACAAGTGCACCCTTGAATTCCTCTTTTATCCGACGTCCCATTGCATACATTCTTATCACTGGCGGAGAAGAAACAGTCTGGTTTGTAGTCGAATCAATACTTCTTTTTCTACTGGTGGTTCCAAGAAGCGTTGGTGATTCAAAAACGGCGGGTAATATTTCTGAAGTTTTGTTTATGAAATCTTGAGGAAGAGTTTCTAATGTTTCTGATATCCACAAAAGTTGTTCGTATGTCCATATTTCGCCAGTTTCAGTATCGTCGTGTATATTTACTCCAAATTTTGCATTGATTTCGGCCATCTTAATTTTGCGATTTCTATATGCAGATGAATCAGAAGACAGGGAATCTTTTTTCTGCAGAATTAAGCTTTTGAGGGAAGATGATGATGCAAGACGGGAAACCATATCAAGATCTGATTTTGATTTGGCTAATTGCATGGCCTTTTTGGCAAATTCATCTCTGATTCCTGGATCTGTTACAATTGAACCCAAATACATAACTTCTTCCAGAGTTCGACATTTGGAAAGTCCCATGTATGCAATTTTTGATTTTGCAGGTTCTTTTTCCAATCTTGCAAGTATTATGTAATCAAAAGAACTGACTGCGAAACTGGTGCTGAGAATAATTGCTTCTTCACGATTCTGATCATTTATGACTTTTTGACTCATGTAAATTGCCTGGGCAATTCCATTTGATTTATTTATTCCCTGAAGATAAATGGCATCACTATACTTTGGAGTGCTTGCCATAGAGCCAAGCTTAAGGAAATCGACCCAACTGGTACAGTTCATGCTTTTGGTGTACAATATTTTATCTCTTGCCTCGGCGTCTGATTCATCAAGTGCGAGTATTTGAATTTGACTTATTCTGCTATCGGAAACTGTAACCGTACTATTTTCTATAAACGGATTACTGCCATTTCTGGCTGGAAGTTCAGATATCTGCATGCAGAAAACTAAGCAAATAATTGAAATAGTAATTTCGATTTTTATGCTTTTTCTTATAATCATATTTTATCCCTCTTCATCAACACATTTTCTTAATCTTATTAAATATATGTTATTTTTGAGGAAGAAGGTTACAAAATATGCACGAAATATTTTGCAAATTTCGATGTGGCTTGGAATTATCTAAGGTTCGCCTGGGCTGAGGCGACAAGATTCCGCAAGCTTGAAGGAATGCCCTGGCCAGGGTCGTCAGGCGGAGGAAGGGTGGGCGGCGACTGTGATATTTTAATTATTTTTCCAGCTTTTTCAGGATCCATGTTTGACAGAATGTAAGACGATCTGTCAGGCGCAATGCCTTTCAGAATTCTATAAATGAGCATATTATCTGAGACTTCATCAAAAATGGTTGCCATATCTTTCGGATTCATTGAAGAAGCCATATCCTGAATCGGTTTCAGGCGGCTTTCCTCCTGCATCAGTTTGGCAAGACTTGACTCAATATTCATAGCTTCAGATGCCAGATTCCTGGATAGAACATCAATTGTTCCTTTTCTCATTTCGAGATCAGCTTTTAATTCTTCAAGTCGTTTTTTTTCTTTGAGAATATCTTCCTGCATTGCAAGAAGTTCCTGATGTCTTTTTTTATACTTCTCTTCCTGTGAGCGAATCAATTCTTTGTAGGCATTTTCAAGCTCCTGTGATCTTTTTTGCAGATCTGAGCTTCCGGAAACAATAAGATCATTGTATTTTTTCTGCTCGCGTTTGATTATTTCCTGCAAGCGCTCTTCTGTTGGGAGCTGATTGAGTTTTACAAAGTCATAATACCAGACCAGAGGCGGATATTTGCGATATTCTTCGGGAATTTTATGTCTGATAGATATCAGATCAAGGAAATCAAGCATAAAAACGGCTGAAATTCCCAGTATGCCAAGAAGCCCAAGGAGACAGAAAAATATGACATTCGTGATTGCGTTGAAATACCTTGAACGTTTCTCTTTTTCTTCTTCTGTGAGAGGTATTTCTTTAATTTCTTCAGGTTCGGTTTGCTCAGTCTTTTCTTCCTCGGCTTGTTTTGCATCTGCTGCAATTTTCTGTGCATCGGCAGCAGCTGCATTTTTTCCTTTTGCAGCATCTCCTGGTTTTCCTTTGCCTTGGGCGTCAGCGGGTTTTCCCTTGCCCTGAGCATCAGCAGGTTTTCCCTTGGTTGCGTTATCAGCTGGTGCAGGCGCTTTAGCAGGTTCTTTTGCCATAAGTGTTTCTCACAATCAGATTAAAAGTTCATGGGAAGATTAAGATTGCCTATCAGAAAGCTTTTCCGTATGTTTCTGATTTTTTCTTCCGGATAATTCTTTAAAATTTTGTTTATGTACGACTGAGTTTCCGGAAATGGTGGAATTCCCGCGTGTTCCCTGACAGCATTCGGGCCGGCGTTGTAGCTTGCCAGTGCTAGCTTGAGGTCTCCATTATTAAGTTTGAGCATCTCAGCTAGATACTTTGTTCCTGCAGATATGTTTTCTTCCGGATCGAAAGGCTTCTTTACACCAAGTTCTTTAGCTGTATCTGGCATTAACTGCATCAGTCCCATTGCGCCCTTATTGCTGATGGCTTTTGGATCAAATCCTGATTCTGCCTGAATAATCCGTTTTATCAGGTCAGCGTCAATATTATTTGCATTGGAATATTTTTCTACAAGGTCGTCGAAAGTGTTTTTTGATTCGCTGTACAGAAGGGTAGCTTTTTTCAAATCCGGAATAATCGGAGGCGCCATTGAAGATACCGGAGAAATTCCGTTTTTTGCAGAAAATCTTCCGGTTTTTATGTTCATCACTTCATCTTTTGCATCGTCTAGTGCTTTTTTAAAGGCAGTTTTTTCTGATTCAGAATTTTCTTTCGTTTTGGCGGAAACATTTTTTCTGGGAAACATTCCACTCATTGTCTGGTTAATTTCCTGAATTCGTTCCATTATTGTCTGGATTCTGCTGTTCATAGCTGCTCCTGCTCAGGATCTTCATATTCAGATGCAGGCCCTGAGGCTCTGGTTCGGGATGCAAATTCGTCCATGCGCTTTTGATCTTGTTTCTGCTGATGTTTCATATATTTTTTTTCATCACGCTCGCGAAGTTTTTCGTAAATCTTCCTGACTCTTCTTTTCTCTGTCAGCTCTTTCAGAATCTTTTCACGCTGTTTAAGAAGTCTTTCTTTTTCTTCTTCATGAAACTCTCTGATATTTTTAAGTCTCAGCATATAAGCCGGAAACATTCTTACAACAAACATATCCCCTCTTTTCAGTGCTTCTGATTTGCTCTGAAGTGATCTGTTTTCTTCCTGTAATACTTTTTGGATATTTTTGTCCTGCTCGGCAATCTGGCCATCTTTGAGAGAAAGAGCACGTTTAACTTCATCTTCCTGATGTATTGAAAGCCGTAATACGGCTGCAAATCTGAATTTGAAAGCCATTCATTATACCAGTCCTTCAATTGCTTTCATCGAAACTTCAGCTGGAACAGCTTCTTTAATTCCCTGTTTTATGAATTCAGTAATTTTTGGCATCTTCTGCACGGCTTCATCAATTTTCGGGTTTGTGCCGGCTTTATATGCTCCGATGTTGATAAGGTCAGCCGCCTGCTGATAGGTGGCGTAAAGATCGCGAATCCTGTTTGCCGCATCCATGTGTCTTTTTGTGCAGATATCGGGCATAAGTCTCGAAATACTCTGAAGAATGTCGATTGCCGGATAAACATTCTGCTGGGCGAGTTCTCTTGTCAGGACGAAGTGACCATCAAGAATACCTCTGACGGCATCAGCCACAGGTTCATCCATGTCACCGCCTTCAACGAGAACAGTATATATTCCCGTTATTGTTCCATGACTGGAAGTGCCGGCACGCTCAAGCAGCCTTGGAAGCAGAGAAAAGACTGACGGCGTATAACCGCGTGTTGTCGGAGGTTCGCCTACAGCCAGACCGACTTCGCGCTGTGCAAGTGCGAAACGTGTAACTGAATCCATCATGAGAATGACATTTTTTCCCTGATCGCGAAAGTATTCAGCAATCGCAGTTGCAGTATAAGCGGCTTTTATTCTGACCAGTGCTGGTCTGTCTGAAGTTGCTACAACTACAACAGATCTTTTCAGACCTTCCACACCGAGATCTTTTTCAATAAATTCCCGCACTTCTCTTCCCCGTTCGCCTACAAGACCGATGACGTTTACGTCAGCCTGTGAAGAACGGCTTATCATTCCCATCAGAGTGCTCTTGCCCACGCCGCTTCCGGCGAATATTCCTATTCTCTGGCCTCGTCCAAGTGTTAGAAGAGTGTCGATAACTTTTACTCCAGTTCCAAGAATAGATGAAATTCTCTTTCTGGAAAATGGAGAAGGTGGGTCACGGTTAATCGGAACTCTTGCCAGTCCGTCAGGAAGGGGTCCTTTTTCATCAATAGGTTCGCCGAGACCGTCAAGTATTCTACCGAGAAGTCTATCACCGGCTGGAGCGGTAAGTTGTCTTCCGAGCGGAATAACCTCGCTTCCCTGTCTTATTCCTTCTGTTTGAATCAGAGGCATCATAAGAACGGCGCCTCGTCTGAATCCAACTACTTCGCATGGAAGAAAACCATTTGGGGTGCTGATTCTTCCAACTTCGCCGACTGACATCTGAGGACCAGTAGCTTCGACAATGAGACCCACAACCTGTGTTACCTTGCCTGAAAGTCTTATTGTCTCAGCTTTCGCGAGTGCATTTTGATATTTCTCGAAAGGAAAACTCATAAATGGTCCGCCATGAGGCAAAGTAATTTAAAGTTACTTTCAGGTTTATTCATTTGGAGCTTGCATGGCTTTAAACAGTGCTTTTTCGAGTTCTTCAGCCTGTGCTTCAATAGTTGCATCAACAGTTCCAACGCCAGTTTCAATTTTCACTCCGCCTGGAGATAATGATGAATCTTCGATAATTGCAAGTTCTGATACTCCCGAAAGTTTTGCAATGAAATCCTGTTTTCTTGCATCGGCCATTGCTTTGTCCTTGAGGTTAATTTTCAGAACTATTTTGTCAACAGAGGAAATTTTATTTATTGCTTCGTCAATGTTTCTGAGTATTATTTCCGGGTCAGATTTTATTTCGGCTTTGATAATACGTTTTGCAAAGCTTGAAACAAGTTTGAGCATTTCTTCCTCGGTAGATTTCAGAATTCCCATTCGGCTCGTCTGTAATTCGTTTATAAGGGTTTCCGATTCCTGAATAACGCTTTGCCATTCGAGTTTTCCTTCGTGGAATCCCTGTTTCTCGCCTTCGCTTAAGCCCTTGCTTTCGCCCAGAGAATAACCTTCTTTATGTGCTCTGCTTTTTGAATCTTCGGCTTCAATCATGATGGATTTTTTTATGGTTATAGCTTCTGCCTGGGCACTGGCCAGGAGGTTTTCTGCGGTTTTTTTTGCAGTGTCAAGAATACGTGCCGATTCTTCGTCGAGCGATTTTCTGCGTTGAAGGTGTTCCTGGTGATTTTTTTTTGCAGCTTCTTCAATTTCGGCAGCACGGGCTTTCAGTTCTGTTTCCCATTGATGCAGGTGTGCCTCAAGTTCTGTAAGTTCCTTCTGTTTGCGGTTTGCAGCAGACAGTGCTGCCGCAGCTCTCGAAGAAAGAAGATTTGAAAAGCTCTGAGGAGGGGCTTTTTCATTTGCCGCAGCAGCCTGGCTTTCCAGAATGCCGGCAAAAGCACTAAAATCAGAACCAGCTGACTGCGCAGAATCTGCCGGGCCTGGTGAACCGCTCTGACCTTCGGGTGTGTCAGAAGTTGATGTGTCTGCGGTTTCGTCAGAACCTTCTTCTGACGAGTGTAACGCTGCAAGTTCTTCCGGCGAAGCCTGTTTGAACTGCTCAGGTTTTGCCGGATGCTGTTGAGGTGATGCAGAACGAATTGGTTTCGGCGGTGGCACAACAAAGGTTGGAACCTTTGTTGTCTGTTTCGGCTCAACCTTTATCTGATATGATTTGAATACTTTAGCCATGTTTTCTCAATTCTCTTTTTCAATAAGTGCTGTATCTGCCGGCATTATCTATACGATCTGTTCATTTGGAGCAACAAGGCGCATCTGTCTTGCCAGTATGAGCTCTTTCGCAGCCGAAAGTATTCTTTCCCGTGCTGCGCTGATTTCATTCTGTGATGTCGGACCGAGTCTCCTGATTTCCTCCTGAAGGTCTGCTATTGCTCGTTTGCTCATGTTATCTGCAATATTTCTCAAGACTGGTTTGGAAGCTCCTTTAAGTGCATTAGCAAGATCAGTCATGGAAGTATTTTTCAGAAGAAGCTGCATGCCTCTGCTGTCACATTCTGCAAGTCTTTCAAAAGTGAAAAGCCTGTTTCTGAGCTCAGTAGCAACTTTTGGAAGCTGTTTATTGAGGTTGGAAATAAGATTTTCACACGAAGCGGGTTTCATGTGTGCCATTATGTCGGCAAGAATATCAATACCTTTTCGGCCAGCCCATGGATCAACCAACGAGTTCCTCCTCTCCCGGTCTGGATACGATTATTTCCTCGCTTCTTTCGAGGTTCTTCACGATCAGAACGATACGCTGCTGTGCAAGCTCCACGTCTCGCATTCTGACAGGACCGGAATATGACATTTCTTCCTTGAGCATTTCTGCTGCGCGTTTTGACATGTTTTTGAAGAATTTTTCTTTTACTTCGTCGTTTGCGCCCTTCAAAGACAGTGACAGATCCTTCGGATCTACTTCTTTCAGCAGTCTCTGAATTCCGCGATCGTCGATAAGAACAACATCTTCGAATACAAACAGACGTTTCTTGATTTCTTCTGCCAGGCTCGGGTCCTGGACTTCCATGGTTTCGATAATAGTTTTTTCCGTTGCACGTCCGACGGCGTTCAGGATATTTACGAGGGTGTCAATTCCACCGACGTTAGTGAGATCCTGGCCAATGATTGAACCCAGCTTTCTTTCAAGGTAGTTTTCAAGCTCTTTTGTTACGTCAGGGCTGGTTCTGTCCATGAGTGCAAGTCTTTTTGCAATTTCGGTCTGAATTTCCTGCGGCATCGATTCAAGAATTGTCGCTGATTTATCAGCCGGAAGATATGAAATTACGAGAGCAATTGTCTGTGGATGTTCCGTTTGTATGAGTGTGGCAAGCTGCGTTGGATCGGCTGCTCTGGCGGCTTCGAAAGGCCTTACGATCAGAGAGGAACCCATTTTGGAAATAATTTCCTGGGTCTTTACCGGACCTACAGCTTTTTCCAGAAGGACTTTGGCATATTCGATACCGCCTTCCGAGTAGAACTGTTTTGCCATCATGAGCTGGCAGAATTCGGCAAGAACGCTTTCCTTGTCTTCTGCTGAAATCTTGCGCTGTTTCGCAATCTGAAGAGTAATCTGCTCAATTTCAGTATCGCTGAGACCGCCGAAAAGCGTTGTGCTGTGTTCAGGTCCCAGGAAGATCATGAGAATTGCCGATTTAACTGCACCTGATAATGGCGGTTTGTCAGGATCAATTGAGCTGAGCGAAGATAATATCGTTGATTTTTTTTGAATCGCCAATTTTTATGAGTTTCTCCTTCCTGTGGATTGATTTATGATTCTTCGAGCCAGATTTTAATAACCTGTATTGCATCCTCAGGTTTCTCGGTTATCATCTGTTTAACCTGTTCTTCGACGTTTACACGTTTCTGTGCTTCGGCCTGAAGTTTTTCAAGTTCCATCTGACGCTGTTTTTCGCGTTCACCAATGATAGTCATGAGTCGGTCAATTCCCTCTTCAAGCGTGTTATCTGCTTTGCGTTTGAATGATTCGCGATACAGATACTTTTCTTCAGGTGTCATTTCTTCAAAGTCTACAGGTAGGTGTTCGTTTGTGCGTGCAAACTGATAAGCTTTAAGGCGCGCTTCCTGAACCCGGCGTTTTTTCTCTTCGGCGTCGGTAATTTCAGGAAAGAAATTTGTAATATCAGTGAAGCGATGTTCCCATTCCTGCTGGTTTTGTTCAAGCATCTTTTTCTGCTTGACTTCTTCCTGGATGCGCTGCTCTTCTGCAGCTGCAGTTGCTTTGTCAATAATTTCCTTTTCACGGGCAAGTGCTCTGCTTCTGGCAAATCTCACAAAGATGTATATCAACCCGATCAGGATCGGAATTGACATCAGTACCCCGAGGACAATCATGAACATTCTTTTCTCCTGAGATTGGCGCTCTGACATTTCTGACTGCGCCTGTTCCGCGAGTGCCTTATTGAATGGAATTACCATCAGTGTAAAAATATCACCGCGTTTTTTATTAAATCCGACAGTTGCCTGAGCTGTTGATCTGATCTGTTCTTCGACGTTGGCTCCGAGTTTCAGCGGGTCAGAGTCAAGTATTACTGAGACCGATAAACGTTTAAGGCTGCCCTGTTCTTTAACGAATTTTTCTTTTGAACGGCTGACTTCATAATTCTTAATACTTGCTGTGCGTGCATATTTATTTGTTACTTTTCCTTCACCACCAGGGTAAGAAGGTGCTCCAGGCGGAAGATTCGAGTTTACGCCCGGTTCTCCTTCCTGAACAAGATCTGTGCCCTGATAATTTTCGTCTTCATCTTTAGCTGATATTACAATTCCTGATGATGCGCCGTCAAGAGGTGGAATTATTACATCACTGACTGCTTCCTTCTGATCGAAATCAAGAGTAGCTGTAACTCTGACTACTGCCTTGCCGGTGCCAAAAACTTCTTCAAGTTGTGTCTGGAGCTTTCGTTCAAGAGTCTTTTCATAATGGGCTGTATGTTTCGCCTGAGCAGATTTTATTTTGTCCAGAGACATGTCTTCGTCTTCTGTCAGAACGCGGGTTAAATCGCGGGCAGCGGAGTCGGCAATTTTTATATTCTCAGGCTTTAACCCTTCAACTGCTGATGAAATCCAGTCTCTGATAGCTCTTACCTGTTCTTTTGTTATTTCATAGTTTGGTTTTAATTTTAAAAAGACGCTTGCAGTAGGATCTTTCTGGTCTTCTTTGAAAAGTTCTTTTTTAGGCTTGACAATATAAACTTTTGCGTTTTCTATTGGTTCAAGTTTTACGAGACCGGACTCAAGTTCGTCCTGTAAGCCTCTTATGAAGTTCAGATCAAATTCCTGTTGAGTTGTTCCGGCAAAAATAGAACGTTCATCAATGAGTTTTTGCCATCCGGGTCGTGCCTGTGGAAGTGTTTTTTCCTGAGCAAGTTTCAGAAGAATGAAGCTCTTATCGGTAATCGGAACAAGGATGTCAGTGCTGTTTTTTCCAAGTTTATATTCTATTGCGAGTTCTTTCAGTTTGGCAGTGACCTTTGCAGCATCTTCAATCTTCAGTTCTTCTTCAAAAAGCTGGATATAATCTTTCTGTGCACCCCACATGGCGGCAACGATTATTCCAATCATTACGGCGGCTACAGATATGCCAAGAACAATCTTTTGAGCTTTAGGCAGCTTGTTTATCAGATCCCATAGTTGCCTCAGAAATTCAGTCACCTGTGTTACTCCTGAAAAATTATCTGATATGTAAAAATTTTTTTACAAACTTCAATTACTGATTATAAAGTTTTACTTGTATTTTTTAAATAGCAAAAAGTACTTTTTTTAAAAAAAAATTAAGAATTCTGTGATAATCATAGTCTAAGGGGAAACTTTTTTTCTTATATTTTTGACACTGTAGCAAATTCACAGAGTTTTTGTAACTGCTCAATAATACGGTGCAATTGCCTTGTATTTCGCTGTCATTTCGACCGAAGGGAGAAATCTGCTTACCCTCCGGAGATCTCTCCCTTCGGCCAATGTGACATTCAAATTACTACCTTAATTTTGGGATTGCACTCCTGCTCAACAATTTTGGAAATCGTATTATTTTTCTGTAGTAATATTACCTTTTTGCAGTATCAAGCACATTAAATAGTAACTTCAATCACAATATCTGCGTCTCATTCCCTCAGCGTCTCCGCGTCTCTGCACGAGATTCCGTGTTTTTTCAGGTTTTCTTCTACGATTTTCCAGATTTTTGCTGAGATGAAATCAATTGGTTTAACGCCCTTTTCATCGTTACAGTCGATCAGAAAATAATTTTCTTCTGTATTACAAAGTTCCAGAAAGACTTCTCTTACTTTTTTCAGATATGACTTGTTTTCTTCATGAATATCCATTTTCTTATCGGTGTAAGAGCGGCGGTTTTTCTGTAAAACCTGGTTTGCTGCTGAGTCCGGGTCTACATCCAGGACAAGGACAATATCAGGTTTTGGAATGCCGAAAACTTCGTGCTCCAATTTGTTTAACCAGAGAAATAAATCCTTTCTTTCTGACTGCTGGACTTTTGCAATCTGGTGAGCAATATTTGATGGAACGTATCTGTCGATTACGAATAGATTGGGTTGTTCGTTTTCATTTTTTGCCGGTAAGTCTCGAAAAAATTCCCATCTGTTTAATGCATACAGCAGGGTAGCGAATTCAACAGGAACAGATGAAAGTGTTCCATACCCGCCATTAAGATATTTACCTACCATTTTTCCGAAAAAAGTATCATAATCAGGGAAAGAGAGAAACTTAGCGGGGTACTTCATTTCTAAAAGAGTCTTATACAGGATCTGGGTTTGTGTTCCTTTTCCTGCGCCATCAATTCCCTCAATGTTGATAAGGAAGTTTTTTCTGGTATTCATTGACACTCCTGCAAGTTCCGGCAACCGGATAATTCCCGGTTAAGGTACAGAGTAAAGAATTCTGAACTTTCTGCTGAGATGTGTTTAACCTTTATTTCAGGATGAATATGACAGATGAGCAGTGAAAAGGATCATTCTCTGGAAACCGGGGAAGCTAGTATAAACGATCATTTCCGTTATGTCAAACCATAATTGCCTAAAAACAGCAAAAATACCCTAATTCTGACATCTTTTAAATATAACGATGCCTGAAAACAGGGAATTTTACTAAGTTATTCTAACGATTGATTGCAAAAAGTGTTCGAATACGCCCCCTGAGAGCACAAAGTGCTCGAACGCGGGGAGTGAGACGGTCGAACTTGTTCGACCGGCGAGAGGGGGCGCGTGCCCCCTGAGAGCACAAAGTGCTCGAACGCGGGGAGTGAGACGGTCGAACTTGTTCGACCGGCGAGAGGGGGCGCGTGCCCCCTCTCTAAAAGAAACTAATTAAAACTGGAGGCGGGTTATTTCTTTGTAGGCTTCAATGACCTTTGCCCGGACTTCAAGTGTCAGATTCATTGCTGTGCGAGCTTTTTCAGAGGCTATCATTACATCGTGGAGGTTTTCTACTCGGCCCAGCGCGGCTTCTTTTGTTATTTCGGCTGCGTCTTTTTCCATGGTATCAACTTCATTAATAGCATTTTTAAGACCTTCAGCAAACTTTCCCCAGTGTTCTTTCGAATCGATTTTTGCCGGACTATTCTGAAGCTGAGAAGTACCCAGGAAAGGGTTGTTTTGTAATATCCTCATACGAATTATTCCTCCTTATTTTTTCTAGTAAAATTTATTTTTTATCTTCTGCCAATGGTAAGTGCGTTATTAAAAATGTCTTTTGCTGAGTTTATACACGTAACGTTGGCTTCATACGCTCTGGTTGCAGTGATCATGTCTACCATTTCCTGAACCAGATTAATATTTGGCATTCTAACATATCCGTTTTTATCTGCATCAACATGTCCCGGATCAAAAACAAGCTTGAAAGGTGAGTGATCTTTCATTATTGCATTTACTCTGACGCCTTTTCCGATTTTTTCCGGAGGGCGCTTTTCAAGATATGGCCACGCGGCAAAAGGATTCCTTGCCTGAAAAACAGCAAATTCCCTTCTGAATGGTCCGCCTTTTTCAGTGCGCGTGGTATTCACATTTGCAATATTGTTTGATATTACATCCATTCTCAGACGTTCAGCCGAAAGCCCTGATGCTGAAATATCAATTGAAGAAAACAGACCCATTACCTGGCTCCTTTGGTAATTATTTCATTCAGGTGAGTGAACATTCCATTTATTCTCGTTGCATAAAACTGATATGTCATTGTGTTTTTGGCCAGATCGCTCATTTCTGTGTCGATATCAATGTTATTTTTATCGTTTCTCATTACATGAGCGCGATCAGTGATAATACGAGGCTGAAGATCACAGAAACTGACATCTTCAATTGGAATATGCCTGTCATCAGTTCTGTTGCCAGCAAGATCAGTTGATTTATCCAGAACTTTGGCCATTTCTTCTTCAAATGTAATGATTTTTCTTTTAAAGCCTGGTGTATTTACATTCGAAATATTATTTGAAATAGCTTTATGCCTCAGGGTAGCAACATCCATTGCCTTTTGAAGAAGCCTAAAATTCAGCGTTTCTGTAATATCTCTGAACATTTTTCGTTTTGTCCAAACCTTTTTATGTGATCTGGTAATCCTACAGAATATATCTTGATAAATCGTGATCTTTAAGCATTGAAGATAGTATAGAGTCTACCTTTACGTCATCAATATCATAGTCACCCTGTGCAGAGTTGGGTGCCAGAAAGCTTATTTCTTCAAGAAGTTTTTCAAGTACAGTGTGAAGTCGCCTTGCACCAATGTTCTCCTGAATTGTATTCAATTCATGGGAAATTTCTGCCACACGTTTTATTGCAGAATCCTTGAAATTCAAAGCTACGCCGTCTGTTTTGAGAAGTGCTGCATACTGTTTCAATAAGGCATTCTGAGGCTCTGTTAATATCTTTTTGAAGTCATCAACTGAGAGTTTTTCGAGTTCGACTCTTACAGGAAATCTTCCCTGAAGCTCAGGTATAAGATCTGACGGCTTGCTCACATTGAATGCACCTGCGGCTACGAACAGAACGTGATCAGTTCTGACCGCCCCATATTTGCTCATTATGGTCGTTCCCTCTACAAGTGGCAGCAGATCACGCTGAACACCCTCGCGTGATACATCCGGGCCGCTTTTTGCAACGTATGAAGACGCAATTTTATCAATTTCGTCAAGGAAGACCATACCGCTTTCTTCAGCCAGTTTAACACCTTCACGCTGAATTTCTTCGTTGTCCAGAAGATGGGCAATTTCTTCGGTGAAGAGAATATCTCTTGCTTCACTGATTTTTACTTTTCTCCGGCGGTGTTTTCCGGGGAACATGTTTCCAAGCATATTCTGCAGACCCTGCATGTTAAAACCCATTTCCTCAACTCCGCTTTGAGAAATAACTTCAACAACTGGTGTAACATTTTCTGTTACATCAATTTCTATTGTTTTTTCGTCAAGCTCTCCAGCTTTGAGTTTGTTCATAAATTTTTCACGCGTGCCTGTCATCGAATCATGCCCTACACGATCTATCGGCAAATCTTCAGAAAAGTCTGAGGGTTTTTCGAAACCGCTTAAGGGATGTTTTTCAGATGTGCCTGGAATGATTATGTCAAGAATTCTTTCAAGTGCTCTTTCTCTGGCTTTTGGAGTAACAGAAGCCATTTTCTGATTTTTGACAAGTCTTATTGATACTTCAACAAGATCACGGATCATCGAATCCACATCTCTTCCGACATATCCAACTTCGGTAAATTTTGTTGCTTCAATTTTTATGAATGGAGCATTTGAAATCTGTGCAAGTCTTCGTGCGATTTCTGTCTTTCCAACACCGGTAGGTCCAATCATGAGAATGTTGCGTGGTTTTATATCTTCCCTTAAAGAGTCTTCGAGCTGTCTTCTTCTGAAACGATTTCTCAGTGCCACTGCAACGGCACGTTTTGCCCTGCTCTGTCCGATGATGAACTTGTCAAGTTCAGCAACGGTTTCGGATGGTGTCATTTCTTTCATAATACCTCCAGGGTTATTGTCTGGTTGGTGTAGATGCATATTTCTGACGCTATTTCAATAGAAGCTTTCGCAATTTCTTCAGCAGACATATTTGAATATTTCCAGAGAGCTTTGGCTGCAGAAATAGCCATAGGTGCTCCTGAACCAATTGCTGCAATTGGTTCATCCGGATCAATTACATCTCCCTGTCCGGAAACTATAAGTATTTCTGTCGTATCTCCGACAAGCATCATTGCTTCGAGTCTGCGAAGTGCTCTGTCGGTGCGCCATTCTTTTGTAAGATCAACCGCTGCACGTTTAAGATTACCTGAAGCATTTGAAAGTCTTGCTTCAAAGCGTTCAAAAAGGGTAAGTGCATCGGCAGTATGACCGGCAAATCCGCCGAGGACTGTGTTGTTATAAATGCGCCGAACTTTTTTTGCCTTTGACTTAAGAACCTGATTCCCGAGCGTCACCTGCCCGTCACCCGCCATTGCAAGACGACCATTTTTCAATACCGCAATAATTGTCGTTCCAAGAATTTCCATTCATTCCCCCCGAATCATATTTCAGCCAACTGTATTCCGTGCAATTCCGTGGTAAAAAAATCTTTTCTCTTTACGCTCTCGGAAATAATTTTTTTCCCTCTTTTTTCCGTGCTCTTCCGTGCAATTCCGTGGTAAAAAAATCTTTTCTCTTTACGCTCTCGGAAATAATTTCTTTCCCTCTTTTTTCCGTGCTCTTCCGTGCAATTCCGTGGTTAAAAAAATCTTTTCTCTTTATGCCCTTGGATGCGATTTCTGATAGGATTTCCTGAGAAAGTCCTTACTCACGTGCGTATAAATGGTACTGGTTGTCAGGCTTGCATGTCCAAGCATTTCCTGAACAGCTCTCAGATCTGCTCCGCCATTCAGAAGATGAGTTGCAAATGAATGCCTGAAAGCATGTGGTGAAATGCCGTGCATTATCGCTGTTTTGGATATGTATTTGTCAATTATTCTAGCGATTCCTCTTGTACTCAACCTTTGTCCAATTTTGTTCAGAAAGAGCGGGCAACCTTCTTCATTCCCATTGTTTGTTTCTATCTTGACAAGAACTTTTTGTCTTGAATCAAGATATTCTTTCAAGGCCGTTACTGACGGCGGAGTCAGTGGAACAATTCTTTCCTTGTTGCCTTTTCCGGTTACTCTGACCATCTGATCAATCAGACAGACACTTTCAATATTGAGCGAAGCGAGTTCAGAAACACGCAAACCACTCCCATACAATACCTCAAAAATGGCTTTGTCTCTTAAACCTGATATATCAGACGGAGGAGCGGATAGAAGAAGTTCAATTTCAGCCATTGGAATAATTTTTGGAAGACTGTGAGGTACCTTTGGTGAATCAAGAAGTGCAAAAGGATTCTTTGACGCCAGGCGGCGCTTTATTGCAAAATTAAAAAGGCTTCTGAGTGCTGATCGTGTTCTTCTTGATGACTTTGCACATGCGCCGTTTTTCTGTTTCCGCAGAAAATATACTCTGAGTTCTGCCGGGCGCATCTGTTCAACTTCGTTAGCTGAACTTCCTGGATGCACAGAATCAAGCCATTCCAGAAATGAGGTAAAATCATTTCTGTATGCTCTGATCGTGTTTTCAGAGTACCCTTTTTCCATTTCGCAGTATTGCAGATATTTGTCAATAAGTTCTTTCATGAGTGCGTTAAAATAACATAAAGCCGTTTTTCATTCAAGTGCAATACTTAATAAATATTGTTAATGAATCTACAACTATTTACAAAATGCTGAATAATTATGTATATTTCCCGAATGAGAAAAAAAGATGTTAATTGCGATTTTTATTCAGAAAATTTTCTGAGATACCATCAGAATTCTTTTAATGCTGATCCTTCAGTGTTTCTTGATCCACTGTTGAAGCACATTTCGCCTCCGGCATTGATTCTTGATGTTGGATGTGGTTCAGGAAGAGATTTACTGTGGCTTAAAAACAAAGGATTCGATACCATTGGATTTGAGCGTTCTGTAGAACTTGCCGAACTTGCTGCAGAAAACAGCGGATCTCGTGTAGTAAAGGGCGATTTTTTTTCCTACGATTTTTCTGTATTCAAAGCAGATGCGATTCTGTTGATTGGTGCAATGGTCCATGTTCCACACGAAGATTTTGAAGCTGCCCTGAAAAATATTCTGAACGCTGCCGGCAAAAACACTCTGATACTACTTTCCCTTAAAAAGGGCGATGGCACAAGAATTTCTGCTGATGGTAGAACTTTTTTTCTCTGGAATGAATACATGTTGAATGAAATATTTCTCAGAAGCGGTTTGATAATTCTAAGCAGTTTTGAAAACCAGTCTGTTTTGAATACCGCTGAAACATGGCTTGGGTATGTGCTGAAAAGGAGCATATTGTGAATAATAACGAAAATGCAGACAGGGCCTCAGTAGTCCTGGTTGAAAATGTAAAAATTTCTCTGGATGAATATCAAAGCATAATATCTGTGTTTGCAAAACTTTTTGAAAGCGAAGATGATGTTAGAATTGCCATCTGGAAAGCGTGGCAATATCTGTTTAAGTATACATCCTTAAGAATGGGCACTGATACTGATCAATTAAAGAATGAGAATTTAATAGCAGAATCGGCTCTGTCTTCAGAACTCCCAGACACTGAGGCTTTCAAGGCAATGCTTGTGAAATGCGTATTTCTTGCGGCTCTTGATAATCACTCTTCCGGTTCCAAAAATGGATTAACAGGAATATTGAGCAGCATTTTCAAGCTGATTCAGGGAAAAGGAACATTTTTTTCAGGCATGATGAATTTTGAAGTTGAACTAGAAAAAATTCCAGCAGTATCCTGGGATGGCATGAAAGATGATTTCTGTAAAGAGGTTTCAAGGCTTTTTCTGAGAATTTTTTCCGAGAAGCAGGATTTTGTCAAAACAGGTTTTTTCAAGAGATTGTCTGAATTAATTCTAAGTATAAGTTTCTTCAGGTGGTTTGCCTCGGCAAATGCTATTAAGAGGGGCTCTCACAAAGTCGAAATCGAAGATATTGAGTTTGCCGGAAGAATTATTGAAAAAATTTATAATGGTGAAAAATGTATTATGGAAAGTTTTGTTTCAGGTATGCTTTTCTCTGTAATTCTTCATTCTTTGACAAACAGGCGGGAAATAATTGCTTCCATAGTTCACTCAATCTGATAAGCAAACTAATACTTTTAATATTTCGGCTTCAATTTACCGATAACTGTTGAAGCCGAAATTTTTTTTTCAGGGGGTACTATGCTGCGCAATCCTCGTATAATTTTAATTCTATGTCTTTTTCATTCACTGCTTGGCTTGTGGTTTTTCACAGGCTGTGGTGGGGGTGGGAGCCACTCCGGAGATGATCCTGTAAGTGAAGGAATTATTTCAGGCACCCTATATAACACTTATCCCTCTATCAGAGATTTTGCCGCTTCAGGCGAAATTTCTGCTGATGGTCCTCAAGCCTCATTATTGGCTGGAGTTATCACGGGGGAAGCGACAGTTTACCTCGAAAATAATCCCTCTATTTCTACCAGAACCAGTGGCGGAAAGTTTTCGATGGTTGTTCCGTATTCAAATTATCCATACAAAGTGATAGCTGTCTGGACGGATAGTTATTCGAGAAAAAAGCTTCAACGTTCAGTTGATGTATATGTGAATGATAGCAATCATGAAGCCAAAGTTCCACCAACTGACAGACCAGATGCCAGAATGGATTTTTCCAAATCAAATGCAAAAGCACGAGTTGCGATAAAAGATCCTTCCGGTGCTTCTCCGGTAAATACCGAAAAAATATCCCTGTGGGGCATACCAGGCCTTTTCTCTACTGTTGATGCCGGTCAGGGCCTTTTCGAATCGCCTATGATCCCGGACGAAATTCCAAGTGCAACAATATCTATATCTCCTACCGGTTACAATCAGATATATGTTCCTCTGCAGTTTACAGCCTCTTCAACAAATGGTGCAGCACCGCCTACAGTAGAAATTACTGTTGTAAAATCGGGAGAGATGAATCAGGCTCCTGTTGTTGCTCTTTCAGCAGATAAATATTCTTCATCAGACAACAGTCAGACTATAACACTCAGCGGCAAAGTGTCAGATGACACAATGCTCAGCCAGAGCAACGTTTCACTTATAACAGATCATGGTTCAATCAGTAATTTTTCATTCAATGGAACTGATGTTACAGGGAAATGGCTTCCGCCGTTGGATGGGAATGGAACAGCAACAATTACTCTTATTGCGTCAGACAGCTACGGCCTTTCTGGCAAGGCAAAGGTATTTGTCAGCTATGGATTTTCATCGGCAAGCAATCAGCCTCCAACTATCAGTTCTATAAATTCGTCTTCAAATCCAGGGTCTTCACTTCTTCCCGGAACAATAGTCACTCTTACAGCACAGGCGAGTGATCCAAATGGCGATACTCCTCTTACATATTCCTGGACACAGACTGGAACAGCTTCTGGAACCTTTTCTTCGCCAAATGCCTCTTCAACACTCTGGACTGCCTCATCGGGCAGTGGTACAGTGTATATCAACGTTAAGGTTTCTGATCCAAAGGGAGCATATAATTCAGACAGCGTGACCTTTATTATATCTTCAACTCCGACTAATACTCAACCTTACGTTTCAATTCTTTATCCTGAAAAGAATGCACTTATCAGTAAAGGAAATGTAACTCTTACCGCTCAGGCAGTTGACAGCTCAGGCAGATATAATCTTACTACTTCCAATGCGTCTTTTGCATGGAGCATTTCTCCGGCAAATCAGACTCCTTCGGTAATTCCAGGCTTGCTTTCTGTGCAGGTGAGCATTACTACCGCTGCAACCTATACAGTTTCGTTTACTGCAACATCAAATGGAGTATCTTCAACGACAACCAGAGTTTTCAGAATTAACGAAAGACCTACTGTAACAATATCTCAGCCAGCCAATAATGATGTATATCTTGCCAGTACTTCTATTCAATTTGTGGCTTCAGCAAACGATATCGAAACTGGTATAATTCCAAGTGCGAGTTTGTCCTGGACAATTCCCGGGGCAAGTGGTACAATAAGCGGAAGCTCCTACACCACAAAGGATCTGCCGGCTGGAAAAAATACGGTTTATGCTAATGCCGAAGACAATCTCGGAGAAATAGGCACTGCTACGATCTTTGTCTACATCAATGAGCCGCCGGTTATTTCTACTGCAACCACCAACCCGGTCGGTCCAGATTTTACTGCAAGTCAGTCTATAACTTTTGTTGGTGATGCAACAGATCCTCAGGGCGATGTTCTTGCTTCCGGAAATTTTCTATGGTTTGATGGTTCTACACAGATAGGAACAGGTACAAGCGTTGCTACAACAACTTATGGCTGGACTGCTGGCGCACATAATATCAAGCTTTATGTTCAGGATAACGGTCTCATAGGTAAGGGATATGCCACCTCGACAGCTTCCTTCAGTATTAACATCGGTGGAAATCAGACTCCGAGTATTTCAATAACTTCACCGGCTGCCGACAGTGTTTATGCACCAAATACAACAATAACATTTATTGCTTCTGCATCAGATGTTGAAGACGGAACCTATGGCGGCGCCTCAACAAATGTCCGTTGGCTGGAAGGCGCAACTACTCTTGCACTTGGAACAACATGTAATATTGCAACTTTAAGTGGAAATGCATCTCACACTGTTATATTCCAGGTAACTGATTCAGGTGGACTTGCTACTTCGACTTCAATCGTCGTAGGAGTCTGGAATCAATCTCCAACAATGGCAATAACTTCACCGGCAACTAACACTGTTTATCTTCCCGGAGCGACAATAACACTTACGGCTGATGCAAGCGACTTCGAAGATGGCGTTTATGGCCCTGGTTCGACAAGTGTTCGCTGGCTGGAAGGTGCAACAACTCTTGCACTTGGAACAACCTGCAATGTTGCAACTTTGACTGGAAATGCTTCACATGTAATCACTTTGAGAGTTACAGATGCACATTCGACTGTAGTTTCGACTGCAATTACGATTGGCGTTTGGAACCGCTCACCTTCGATTAATTCTTATTCCCCAACCGGTACACCTGTCTATGCACTTGGTTCAACAGTCAATCTTTCCGCTTCAGCCAGTGATCCGGAAGACGGAGGCCTGGCAGCTGATCGTATCGGATGGTTCAAAACTTCAGTTACTCCGGCAAATTTCCTCGGAAGTGGTACACTTGCAATAAGCACTTTTACCGCGGGCGTTCAAAACCTTATTCTTTATGTAATGGATAGCCAGGCTTCTCCATATACCGGTTCTGCTACACAGGCGATTTCGTTTACAATTTCATCAAATAATTTACCAGTTGTAACTATTGCCTCTCCATCAGCAGATTGGGTGAAAATCATGAAGGGTTCGGCAAATGTTACCCTCACTGGAAGTGCAAATGACAGTGAAGAAGGAAACATTGCAAGCAGCAGTGCTTATTCGTGGCTTGCTTCAACAACTTCATCTTCAATTGCAACTATTGGAACGGGTTTGACTTATACCATTACCACAATGAACTGGTCAGTTGGAACACATACGCTGAGATTACTTGCCAGCGATTCTTTCGGCGGCATCGGTTCGACGACAAAAACAATATTTGTGTCTGATAATCCGAAAATTCAAATTACAGGCGCTGCTGGTCCATATACAAACGCAGTTGAAAGCATTGCACTTGTAGCTTCAAGCAGCGATGCATTTGCTGCAGAATTCCCGAGTGCAAATCTTACCTGGTATGTTGATGGTCTTGCTTCTTCAACTGCCGCAGGAAGTAAAAACTTCAACTGGTTGCCGAATGTCGGAAGTGGCGAACTTGGAACAACTTCAATAAGAGTTGTCGGCTCAGATGCTTACGGTAATACAACCAGTGCTACGGTTGATATTTACATTAACTCTGTTCCTTCAGCACTCGGTACAAACTATTCCGACAATCAGAGATTTGAAACTGGAACAGCATTCACATTTGTCGCTACAGCAACAGATTTGACTCCCGGAGATAGTCTTAAATTCAAGTGGGAAACAAGTCGCGATGGAATCAGCTACACTCAGATTGCTACCACTTCCACAACCAGCAGCAGTGGAAATGATTACTACACATCTCTGGCGTCAGCTTCGCTGGGCGCTGCCGGAACATGGACAATCAGACTTACCGCTTATGATCGTGGAAGCGATACTGTGTCGATCTCAAAAACTGTTCTGTATAACCGCCTTGCAACTCCGACACTTGATACCATAACAACCGCATTTGGAGGTCAGTATTCTACCAGCGCGGGTGGACTGCCAGTATATGTTGTTTCATCACAGACCACTGTAACACTCGTTGCAACTGGCACTGACTTCGAAGATGCAACATTGTCTGATGCAAGCTACAGCTGGGAAATTAGTGGTACTGAAGTTGGTCCGCCAACAGCAAGCACAAGAACATTTGTTACTGCAATTACAAAGCCTGGAACCTATACAGCGAAAATATACTATCGTGATTCATTCCAGAATGTAGCTTCAAAGACTTTCCTGTTCGCTGTGTGGAAAATGGATGCAATTAAGAGTTTGAGCTTAAGCAACACTTCAGCTGGAATTGAGTTTGACAGCACAAATATGCTTGTTGTTGACTCAGGCAATAAACTTATTAAAAAGTCTGCTCCGCCGTTTTCTTCAGTTGGTAGCAGTTTTACAAGTGTTGACACCTGGACAACTGGAATCATTGATATGACTAAGGTTAACACTTCGTTCTTTATTCTTGATCAGGCAAAACCTGGTGTTTTCAAGATCAATGAAGGCCTTACGGCGTCTCAGACTGACTACCTGGCTCTTGGTCTGCCATCTCCTCTTGGAATTGATTCTAATGGCTCTGACAGAATTTTCATTACAAATTATCCGTCACAGGAAGTTAAGGTATATGACGCAAGCATGAACCTCATTACTACTTGTGTCAGTGAAATTTCATCAAGCCCGACAGGCATATCTTTCTATAGCGGCACACAGTTCTATCTTGCAATGGGTGCTGGATCAACCGGCTCGGTTGTTAAGAAAATTGACTGGTTCAATCAGACCATCATACCAGGATGGGGAACTTCAGGTGTTGCTTCCTTTTCCTTTGGATCAGCTCTCGGCATAGACAGCGATTCATCAGGACGTGTATTCGTAGCTGATACATTGAAAAACAAGATCAAGGTTCTTGATCAGAATGGAAATCTGTGGGCAGACTTTGGAGCTTCAAGCGGTGAATGGCAATTCAACTCACCAACCGGAATCACTTATGCCAACAGCAAGCTCTATTTCGTTGATTCAAAAAGACAAAGAGTTGTTCAGGTCGATTTCGGCGGATTCTAACATTACCTGCTGAAAATACAAACGGGGGGGCGAAAGCCCCCCGTTTGTATTTTCCGATAAATAATCATCCAATTCTCCATCTATCGTGGTAACATGATAATACGATGGAATTAAGTGATTGCATTTGAAATAATTAATGACTATTCTGCTGAAGGGCTATTTTCACATGAACCGAAAGATTGTTTTTGTTATTATTTTCATGGTTTGTTTGGTTTTTCCGACTTTTTTGGAGGCCGATCGAGGTGGATTTTTGCCAAAACTCGTTCCCGAATCTGTTTTGGGGACCATTGGATATTATCGCTGGCGTTATCAGGATTTTATGGAACGCCATACTGGCCTTTCTGAGCCTGATCCTCTGAGAATTCCGGATTATTATCTTGGCTACGGCGAAAAATATGTAATCCGATTTACCCGGGAACTTTACCCAACCTTGAGTGACAAGGGAAAAGAGTGGCTCATAAAAGCCAGATTTAATCTGCAATGGGCTATAGAGAGCCGCTGCAAGAGCGAACCATCAGCATTCGCCAAACTTGAGGAACATCCGGACAAATTTCGTGAATTCGCCTTTAATTCGCATGTTGCGGCCTACATGGACGCTGGTTTAGCCAATATTCCCTTTAGCGATCTTTTAAAAATAGCCTCTACGCCTGATTTTAAGGATATTATTCGGAAAGATGGTCGATCACAGATCTTTTCCATTTCCCGACGCCTTGGACGGGAATATCTGAAGCGCCTTATTGCGATAGTGCGGCATGCTCACAAATGTTCTGGGGAAGCTGTTCGCGAAGGAGATTTTCATACAGTTGAACAAGCGATTGATTTTGTGGAAAACCTTTCCTCTCAGGATATGGAAATGGCTTCGATCATAACCCGTAACTTTCGGGAACTTCATCAGGCCCTTCAGTTTCAGATCATACAAAACTCATCATCTGACGCATGGAATAGACTTCTCATACGTCTTGAAAACATGAACAGAAATGAATAGGAGGCTAATAGATAATTCGATAAAGCTGTTGATTCTTTTCTGAGATTTTATGACACAATTTCGAAGTTCTATTTAAAGATACTCTGCTTTTTGTCGGCAAATCATTTCTGCCAATATAGAGCCGAAAGTCTCATTTGGATGTAGGGGTTATTCAAGTGAGGCTTTCGGCGTTTGTAAGAGTGCTAATCTGAAGGAACTGAAATCATTCCGCGATCTGGGACAATGCAAAGCTGATAACATGTTCACTTAAGTGGATACCTTTTGCCTGCATTTGACTAATCGCTTTTTGCATGGAAAATGAATAACCTTCATTCTTTGCCCGAATCATAATTCCAAGAGATCCAGTTAGTGTTAAGCCATTCAAACGAGCCATTCGCCTTCCCATTGCCTCATCAATACATACTGTTCGAATTTTTTCATCCAGCGCAATTTGAATAACCGAACTTTCCCCTGAATCCAGAGAGTTCAGTAAATACGGCTGTATTTCGGGTTGGAACTTTTCGCTTAATAAGAAAATCCGCTTCATTGAATTCAAATATTCCAAAGCCAGAAGAGCCACCTGCCAAAACTTCCTGACAAACCTCGTAAGGCACAATAACACGCTCATACAAATAACTCAGGACTTTCAGGTTGCCAAAAGCCGCAATGATTGCCAATACTGGTCCAGTATTAATAATGATTTGCTTTGTTTCAGGCATTTTTAATATCTTCTAAAAGTTCGTTTTCATCAATGTCAATCATAGGAACATTATATCTGTGCAAGTTGAGAAGAAAAAGTACACGTGGAATTCCCACTAATTTTGCTGCCATACCTGAAGAAAGCCGCTTCATCTCAAACAATTTTACTGCCATGGCCATTCTTGCTTCTTCCTCAAAAGAATTTCTTGACAACTGAAGCACATCCAGCCAACTTTGTGGATAATTTATGCTAAGCTGATGTTGCATGATCCACCCTCCTTAAACAGTATATGTTTTGCCAGACAATAATTCGTAAAAATGAATTTACCTAGTATTCTACATGTTATTTAACTCTATGAGGTTTTTGCATAATTAAAATGTAGAACTAGAAAAAATGGTAAAAACCCTCTAAAATACAACAAATTGGCGAACTTAAAAAATATATAAAGGCCGCCAGGGAGGCACTTTCGTGTAATTCTATCATATTTTTGTAATAATGTCCATGGTTTTCTGTTTCCTTTTCCTTTCATTGCTCCGCCGGAAAATAGTGATTTTTGGAAAAATGATGTAATGCCGAAAAAATTCTTTGGCTCAGATATCCTTTTAATACAACGAAAAAAACGGGACAACATTTGGAATTTTATTGTACAAATTGTAGCTAAATTGTTTGACAGTGAGAAGTTGATTACATTGTAATTCCTGAAATCAAAATACCATGGTTTTTTGCAATAACATTTGTCTGTTTTCTAAAACTATATTTCTCGAAAAGGCTTAACTTGATTTTTTTCTTTGTTGCTGAGAATTTTATGTTACAATTTCGAACATGATACAACGTATATTGTCGCTGCATCAGAAGTGTTCCCCGCATACGTGGGGATGAACCGTTGTCAATAATTATCAACAGTAAGTTTGTAAGGAGGAGCACAACGAAATACTGACTTCCTGTGTGGGTATTGCTACAGGAAGCATGTTGTATCGGTTTTTTGAGCTGGGTACCTTTTTATATTGTTTCTTAAAAAGAAATGGTTGACTTATCGCTTATTCAGTAGATTTGAGCAGAGTATCCTTGCGAATTCAACTGGGTACCAAATTACATTTATTTTGTTTCATTAGTCATCAATTTAGGGGTTGCCCTTTTAACAAATAACTGTTTTAAAAAACTTTGGTGAATTTTTTGTTTGAAAGCATTTGTTTGTAATGGTTTCGGCTTAATGGGAAATTAGTACTTTCTAAAATGTTGATTGACAAAAAAATATATGCTAAGATAGCATTTTGTGCTTAGAAGTTAATTTTGTCTCTGAATGACAGGAAATTATTAAATGGAAAGTAATAAATGAAAGATCAAACTCCAAAAATGAAAACTGTGGCGTTCTATTTTTTGCTGCTTATAATTTGTCTGACTGCATTTTCAAATGTGGTTGGAAACAAGAAACTCGAAAAAATCAAATATTCTGAATTTTTGGGATATCTCCAGAAAAAACAGAAAGATGGTCCGAGAATTCTCAGTCTGAAAATCAATGACCGCGAAATTACAGGCCAGTTGATGGGCATCAGCTACCTTAATAACGAAAAAGAGCCGGTTCATTTTCAGACAATTGCTCCCGACGATCCTGGTCTTATGGAAATAATAAGAAAAAGCGACGTTGTCGTTGAAGCTGAACCACCTGCTCAGATGTCATGGTGGTTGAATCTGCTCATCAACTGGTTCCCGTTCCTTCTTTTGATCGGTGCCTGGTTGTACATCTTGCAGAAAATGCAGGGTGGCGGAGTTAAAGCGCTGAATTTCGGAAAGAGCCGTGCAAGAATGCTTGATGCAGGCGAAAAGAAAATATCCTTCAAAGATGTTGCCGGAGTTCAGGAAGCTAAATCAGACCTCGAAGAAGTGGTTGAATTTCTGAGAGACCCGAAGAAGTTTACAGACGTTGGAGCGAAAATTCCGCGCGGCGTATTGCTTTATGGGCCTCCTGGTACAGGTAAGACTTTGCTTGCACGTGCCGTTGCCGGCGAAGCAAATGTTCCGTTTTTTAACATTTCAGGTTCTGAATTCGTTGAAATGTTCGTCGGAGTCGGTGCATCACGCGTGAGAGATTTGTTTGAACAGGCTCGAAAAAATGCTCCATGTATCGTTTTCATGGATGAAATTGATGCCGTGGGAAGACATCGCGGTGCCGGACTCGGCGGCGGACACGATGAACGTGAACAGACCCTGAATCAGCTGCTTGTTGAAATGGATGGCTTCGATACATCAAAAGGTATTATTCTTGTTGCTGCTACAAACCGTCCGGATGTTCTTGATCCGGCGCTCTTAAGGCCGGGAAGATTCGACAGAAGAATCGTTGTTGACCAGCCAGATCTTAACGGTAGAGCACAGATTCTCAAAATCCACACAAGCGACAAACCAATTACTGCTGAAGTTGATCTGACAATTATCGCCAGGCGAACACCAGGTTTCGTTGGCGCCGATCTGGCTAATCTTGCAAACGAAGCAGCAATCCTTGCCGCAAGAAATGGACGGAAACTTATTTTCATGTCTGATTTCGAAGAGGCAATTGACAAGGTCATCGCAGGATCAGAAAGAAAGAGCAGACTTATTTCCGAAAAGGAAAAAATCAATACCGCTTATCACGAAATGGGGCATGTTTTCGTAGCAATGTCAATGCCTGATACTGACCCGGTTCACAAGGTTACCATTATTCCAAGAGGCATGGCACTCGGTTTGACAATGCAGCTTCCAGTTGAAGACAGGTTGACAATTTCAAAAACTCAGCTTTTCGGACAGTTATGCATATTACTCGGCGGAAGAGTTGCTGAAGAGATCGTATTTGGGGAGCTTACTTCAGGCGCGAAAAACGATATTGACCGTGCAACAAAAATTTGCAGAAAAATGGTCTGCGAGCTTGGAATGAGTGAGGAAATCGGACCTATTTCCCTGAGTGATGATGATCATGCTGTATTCCTTGGCAGGGATATCGGCAGAAGACGCGACCTTTCAGAAGATATGGCGCGAAAAATTGATATTGAAATTAAAAAACTCATCGAATCTGCTCATTCTAAGGCGAAAGATATTCTTGTCGGCATGAGAAGCGATCTTGAGCGTATTGCCAAAATCCTTCTTGAGAAAGAAACTCTGACCGGACAGGAAGTAACAGATCTTCTTGCAGGCAAAGACCCGTTTAAAAAACCTGAACCTCCTCAAGCTCCAGAGTCGCCCTCAATAGATAACATTTCTATTTCTGATGTCAAGCTGGATCCTCCGGCAGATGCCTTGAGTCCTGCCTGATTCTGAAACATGCATAAAATTCTTTTCATTCTCGGTACAAGACCCGAAATTATTAAACTTGCACCTGTTATTATGGCAGTCGAAAACGAGGGAATGAAGCCTGTTGTCTTGCACACTGGTCAGCACCGCGAGATTGCCGAAGAAATGTTCAGAGTTTTCAAGATTAATCCAGATATCAGACTTGATGTAATGCGTGAGAACCAGACTCTTTTTTCAGTTTCTTCGCGTATTCTTGAAAAACTTGAACCGGTTTTTGCAGATTGCCGGTACAGCATGACTGTTGTACAAGGTGATACAACTTCAGCTTTTCTTGGAGCACTTTCTGGATACTATACGAAAACTCCGGTTGCACATGTCGAAGCCGGCTTACGATCGAACGACAAATTCAGTCCGTTCCCGGAAGAAGGAAATCGCAGACTTGCCGGTTCTCTCACAGATCTGCATTTTCCACCGACGGAACTTTCCAGAAAAAATTTGTTGAAAGAAGGTATTCAGCCCAATAATATTCATGTCACCGGAAACACGGTGATAGACGCTCTTTTCTGGGCTCTCAAGCTTCCATATCAGCCTTCTGAAAAGCTCAAAACAATTTACGATTCTGCGAAAAGACTTATTCTCGTGACGTCACACAGACGCGAAAGCTTTGGAGAACCGCAAAGGCGCGTTTTCAGAGCTTTGTATGAAATTGTACAGAACTATTCAGAAGTTGAAATTCTTTTTCCCGTTCATCCAAATCCGAATGTCAGGCGCGAAGTGGCTGATATTCTTGAAAACCATCCGCGAATACATCTTTGTGCTCCGCTCGGTTACCTTGACTTCATACACGCAATGGAAAAATCTGAAATAATAATGTCAGACTCCGGCGGAGTCCAGGAAGAAGCGCCGTCGTTGAAAAAGCCGGTGCTTGTACTTCGCGATGTTACTGAACGTCCAGAAGGGCTTGAAAGCGGAGCTTTAAAGCTTGTTGGTACTGACGGCGAAAAAATATTTGCAGAGTGCGAGAAACTTCTTGAAAGCCCCGCAGAATATTCTGCAATGACAAGAAATCCGAATCCTTATGGTGACGGCAGAGCCGCATTCAGAATCGCCAAATCAATAAAACTCTTCCTTTCAGAATAAGACAAAAGAGTTTAACCACGGAAAAGATGGAGCTTAACCACGGAAAAAGCCGGAAGATCACGGAATTTAAGTTTGAAGAATATTTATTATTAGTATCAGTAATCAAAGTTTAACCCTCAAAGAACTGAGTTGTTTTATTCCGTGTAAATCCGTGTTTTCCGTGGTTAAAACTCAAATTCCGTTTTCTTTTTCTTCTTTCTTTCTTTCTTTTCTATTCATTACTCTTTTAATCTGCGAAATCTGCGTAATCTGCGGACACCCCAGAAATCTTTTATCTTTCTTTTCTTTTTCCCATGTTCTGTCTGGTTCACAATCAGATTGATATATTTCTGATTTGTGTGTATTATTATAGTCGTTATTTCATTTACAAATTACAGGAGATCAGCAATGGCAGAACGTTATGATTTCAAAAAACTTGAGGAAAAATGGAAGCCGGTCTGGGAAAAACGAAACATGTATAAGACCGGAGAAGACGGCAGTAAGCCGAAATTCTATTGCCTTGATTTTTTTCCGTACCCGTCAGGTTCAGGATTATCGGTAGGACATCTCAGAAATTATGTTCCGACTGATGTTATTTCACGAATGAAGAGAATGATGGGGATGAATGTTCTGCATCCGATGGGCTGGGATGCTTTCGGCCTTCCAGCTGAAAATTATGCAATAAAGATGGGAATTCATCCGGCTGAGACTACCGAAAAAAATGCTGCGAACTATCGCAGACAGCTCAAACTGGTTGAATGTTCATACGACTGGGACCGCGAAGTAAATTCGAGCAGTCCGGAATATTATAAATGGACCCAATGGTTTTTCCTCATGCTGCACAAGCGTGGACTGGCTTATAAGGCAGAAGGTGCACAATGGTGGTGTCCGACATGTAGAACAATTCTTGCAAATGAACAGGTTGAAAATGGAAAATGCTGGCGTTGTGAAGCAGATGTAACAAAGAAAAATCTGAAACAGTGGTTCTTTAAGATTACTTCCTATGCAGATAGGTTGATTGAAGATCTTCAAACCGTAGATTGGCCTGAGCATATTAAAAAGATGCAGGAAAACTGGATTGGAAAAAAAGTTGGTACGGAAGTTCGCTTTAAGGGCTTGAATCCGGTTAAAGAAGGCGTTACCTATGATCTGACTATTTTTACCACCCGCGTGGATACCATTTTTGGTGTCACTTTTATCACACTTGCCCCGGAACACCCTCTGGTTGTCGAACTTACGCATCCATCCAAGGCTGCTGAAGTTCGTGAATACGTTGACACTGCACGCAAAAAGAGTGAAATTGACCGTATGAGTACTGAAAAGGAAAAAACCGGTACAGCACTTGGCAGCTATGCAGTTAACCCGTTTAACGGTGAAAAAATTCCAATTTTTATCGGCGATTACGTACTTGCCGGATATGGTACTGGCGCTGTAATGGCAGTACCAGCTCATGACGAAAGAGATTTTGCATTCGCCTCGAAATATGGTCTTCCGGTAATTGAGGTTGTTACTCCGGGTGGAAAAAAGGTAGGTCCTTTGACCTCAGCATATACCGAATACGGAACCTGCGTCGATTCTGGTGAGTTTTCAGGATTATCTTCTGAAGAAGCAATAAACAAAATGACAGCGTGGGTTGAGTTGAAGGGAATCGGTACAAAACGGGTAAATTATAAATTCCGTGACTGGCTCATCTCAAGACAACGCTACTGGGGCGCCCCTATACCTGTAATACATTGTGACAAATGTGGTACCGTACCTGTTCCGGAAAAGGACTTGCCTGTTGTACTTCCGGATGTAAAAGAATTTAAACCCGGTGAAGACGGACTGTCTCCGCTTGCCAGAATAAGCGACTGGGTAAACGTTCCGTGTCCGAAGTGCGGTGCTGCTGCCCGGCGCGAGACTGATACAATGGACGGATTTGCGTGTTCGTCATGGTATTTTCTGAGATTTGTTGATCCGAGACTTGCCACTTCCGCTTTTGATAAATCAAGAGCTGCCTACTGGCTGCCGGTTGATCTGTATGTTGGCGGTGCTGAACATGCTGTCATGCATCTGCTTTATGCACGTTTCTGGACCAAAGTAATGATGGATGAAGGGCTTGTTCCATTCTCTGAACCTTTTGCCAAGCTGAGAAACCAGGGAATGATGCTGGGTTCTGACGGCGAAAAAATGAGCAAATCCAAGGGGAATGTCATTACTCCTGACGAAATGGTTGAAAAATTTGGTGCTGATACTCTTCGTGCGTTTATTCTTTTCCTGGGTGCATTTGAAACTGAAGTTGCCTGGTCAGACGAGGGAATCAAGGGAATGTCCAGATTTATGAATCGTGTTCATGACCTGATTTCAGATAATCCCGGCGGCTCAGAAACAATTTCCGAAGAGAAAAAAGCGGAAATGTACAAGTTTATGCACAAAACAATTAAAGCTGTATCGCGTGATATTGAAAACTTCAGCTTTAATACAGGTGTTGCAAGATTGATGGAATATGTGAATTTCCTTTCAGACTGTGCTAAAAAGAAGGAATATACAAATACATCCTGCTGGCGTGAAGCAGTTGAAGCTCTGTTGAAGCTTCTTGCCCCAATTGCACCTTTTGTTGCTGAAGAACTCTGGGAGCGTGTTTCTGGAAAAGGTTCTGTTCACGAACAGGCATGGCCACAGTTCGACGAAAAGTGGCTTGTCGAGGACTTTGTAAGTCTTCCGGTACAGGTGAACGGGAAACTTCGGGACCAGCTGAAAATATCGGTTAATTTAACTGAAGATCAGGTTCGCGCAGAGTGCCTCAAAAGCGAAAAAGTGCAGAAATACGTCGAAGGATTGACAATTCTGAAGTTCATCTACGTCCCAAAACGCATGGCAAGCTTCGTTGTAAAATGAACCTTGAATCTTGCAGGCAATCTCAATTTTGGACATCAAATTGAAATTGCCTGCAAAATAGGTGAGGTGCCTTGTGATTACTCTTGGTTTATTAGTGTAGGGGGCATTCATTGCGTCCGGAATAATATGTGGTTTGTTGTTAAAGCGGGCGCGATAAATCGCACCTCTAAGGGTAGTGAGCGGCAAATAGCATGGTTAATCAACTAAGCGGAGAGCACAAGGTGCTCGACCGCGGGGAGTGAGCTGGTCGAACTTGTTCGACCGGCGAGAGGGGGCGCGTGCCCCCTCTCTAAAAATTGGAGGTGGGAGAATTGAAGAAAACTGATTCACGTGCAGGGAACGCGAAAATAGCGATTGTTGTCGTTATTTCCCTTATTTCTCTTTTTGTTGCTTTCGAGGCCTGGCGATGGTTTTTTTGCCGAATTGAAATTGAGGGTGGCAAAGTAGGTGTTCTGATTCATAAGATTGGTGAAAATCTTCCCTCTGGAGAAATTATTGCGACCAAACCTCATCAGAAAGGTATTCTGCTGGATGTCCTGGCGGAAGGTCGTTATTATTATACTCCGTTTTTCTGGGATTACCAGATCTTTGATATGGTCGAGGTACCTGTTAATAACGTTGGAGTAATAGTCAGATTGTATGGAAATGATCTGCCCGACAGTGCTCTCAAGGCGGGTCAGGTAATTGCTTCTGAAGGACAGAAGGGAATACTTGCCGATATTCTTCCACCAGGAAAATACAGAGTAAATCCTTTTGCCGAAAAAATTGAAATCCATAAATGTGTTTCAGTACCAGCCGGTTATGCCGGTATAGTCACAAATGTTACCGGAGAAGAACCAAAGGAAAAAAATACTCTTCTTGTCAGCGAAAATGAGCGTGGAGTATGCAGAAAGATTCTTACTCCGGGAACATATTTCCTGAATCCGTACATCAAGCGTGTTACTCTCATGGATTGCCGATCACACCGCTATGAACTTGTTGGAAATGATGCGTTGAAATTTCCCTCAAGTGATGCATTTGAAATGACTGTTCTGATGACAATCGAATGGGCAATTGATGAATTCAGAGCACCCGAAATATTTGTCAGAATCGGCGAACTCGATATTAACCCAGAAAAGAACGAAATCCTTCAGAAAGTAATCGTTCCTGTGGTTCGCGGTTATGGACGTATCGAAGGTTCAAAGTATTCGGCTATTCAATATATTGGCGGAGATTCCAGACAGAAATTTCAGGATGCCCTGGTTGAAAAAATCAAGGCTACATGCAAAACCAAGGGAATATTGATCAAATCAGTTCTTATAAACGATATCGAACCTCCGCAGGAAATTGCAAAACCTATTCGCGAACGTGAAATTGCAAAGGAAGAACTTAACAGAAACAGTAATCAGCTCCTTCAGGCTCAGGCAGAGCAGAATCTTGCACGTTCTGAAGAATTGGTGAAGCAGGAACAGGAAAAAGTTAAGGCAAAGACTGATAATCTTGTAAAAATCATTGAGGCGAAGAATGCTCAGAAGGTCTCTCTGATTGATCAGGACAAAAAACTGAATATGGAAAAAACCTTTCTCGAAGCTTCCAGAAAAGAGGCTGAGGCAATACTTCTCAGAGGAAAAGCCGAAGCTGATGTTATTAAACTTAATAACATTGCTGAAACTGAAGCATTGCGTGTATCAGTCCAGGCTTTTGGAAATCCGGAAATCTTTGCATATCACGAATTCATTAACAAAATGGCTCCAGCTATGACTTCAGTCCTGGCAAATACCGAAGGCATGTTTGGAAAAATTTTCCAGGAATTTCTCGGCGAAAAAGCTGTTAAGGAACGCACAAACTCAACAAATTCAACAGGTGCAGCTACTGAAGCCGTTCAGGGAGGATTACGCTGATGACATTTCATAAATTTGTTGTAGCAACAGCAGTAACGATAATTGTAATGTTTTTCATATCGTATGAATTATTGTATCGCACCTTTATTGTGTTTGTTCCACCCGGACAGATGCTTGTTCTGAATACGCAATCCGGTGATGAAATGGCACCCGGACAACTTCTTGCAAAGCCTGGACAGAAAGGCGTTCAGGAAGAAGTTCTTGGCGAAGGTATGCACTTTGTAATGCCTCTAATGTACAAAACTGAAATTCATCCGAATATCATTGTACCACCGGGAAAAGTCGGAGTTGTTTCATCCCGCGTCGGAAAAAAACCTTCCCGGGAATCGGTTGTAGTCGGAGATGACGAACAGGGTGTCAGAAGGCGAGTACTTACACCTGGCACTTATCGTCTCAATCCTTATGCGTACAAGGTGGAATTGAAGGACGCTATTGAAATACGTCCGGGATATGTTGGATTTGTTACTTCTCTTGCTGGCGTAGAGAGTAGGGCCAAGCCTGCAGCGGTACCTGTTGCGTCTGCACCAGTACAGGATTCAATAGACGTTGTTTTTGCCGGCGAAGGCGAAAAAGGCGTAAAGAAAGATGTACTTCAGCCTGGAATATATTATCTGAATCCTTATGAATTCACTGTTAATGAAGTTGAAATTGGAATTGATCAGGTCAGCTTTCTCGATGAAAACACAATTAAATTTCCATCCAAAGATGCTTTCAATATCAGTGTTGAAGCCACTGTCGAATGGGAACTTCTCCCGGAACATGTTGCCGAGGTAATGGTAAGATTCGGCAATAAGGAAGCTATCGAAGAGAAGGTCATTAAACCGCAGAGTAAATCTATTGGAAGGCTTCAGGGCTCTAATTATGGTGCTAAAGATTTCCTTCTCGGTGCTGGCAGAGAGAAATTCCAGATGACTTTTACAAATGAACTTGAGAAAGTCTGCGAAAGCAAGAATATCATGATTCACTCGGCATTTATAAGAAATCTGACCATTCCTGACAGTCTGCTTGTACCTATAAGAGAATCATTTATTGCTGTCGAAATTGAAAAAACAGCAAAAGTCTGGGAAGAGACCAAAAAATCTGCCGGAGAGCTGGAAAGAGAGCGCTCGCTTATTGAGCAGAAGCGACTTGAGGTAACAGCCCAGACAAAAGCTCTGGCAAAAACCATTGAGGCAGAAGCCGAACAGGAAGTTGGAAATATCCAGGCAGAAACACGTCTGTTTGTTGCCCAGAAACAACAGGAAATTGCTGCCATTGAAGCCTCGAAAACAATTCTTCTCGGCGATGCGCTTGCTACAGTAACACGTTTAAGAGGTGAGGCGAAATCTCAACTTCTTGAAGCAAAAATTAAAGCATTTAATAATAATTCCCGCGCTTTTGTGAATTACAGTTTTGCTCAGAAGATACCAGCAGACCTCAAGCTTAAACTCTTCTACTCAGGCGAAGGCACCCTCTGGACAGACCTTGCTAAATCAGGTGAAATCCCTGAACTCGCGGGAATGAAAACCCTTATGAATAAATAACACTCTATAAATTATGCAAAAACGGTCTGTTTCAAAAGAAACAGACCGTTTTTGCATAATTTAAACTATCTTCATCTATCTTCTCATTATTTCAGGGTTAGTACAGCAAATCTAAACAGAACCCAAATCAAATCATTATCTTGAACCCATATATTGCGCACTATTCCCCATCAATAAAAAATCAAAAATTTCAAATCTCGAAAATCAGTACTAATTTTTTAAAATCAAAAATCTTGAAAATCTGTATAATCTGCGGAAAAAAATCTTTTCTTGTCTTGTTTTGTTTTATCTTGTTCTTTCTTTTCTTTTCTCTTTTTAATACCAAGATTTTGAGCACCCACGTTTTATGAGCATAATTCTGATTTGCTATGGATGGTTCTGCATGGCCCGGTTAAAGCGAAATGGGAAAAACGAGTTTCTGATTCTGATATACGTTCTATAATTCCCGAATGGATCTTTTGACCCGAACTGGCAGTCTACCTTTATCCAGATTCTTGGAATCCTCGACACTTCATCGGGTATGAATAAATCATTTTCAAGCTGCCAGTTAAGCGTCACCACGCTGTCTCTGACAATAACGTATTTTTTTCCATTCAATGTTCTGCATAAATTTCGGCCTTCTTTTGAATAGCTTACTGTTGCTGTTGCAGCATCTGGCCCTGTAAACACAGGAAACGAAATTGAGTCAGGAGATACTGTGAATTGAGTTTTCATGTTCTGCCAAGTCATTCCAGACGGAGGAGCAGCATTGAGAATATCATCACGTAAATGCTGAATAAATCTGCCGGCCTCAATTGAAACGACGGTTTTATCTTCTCTTTTCTGAAAAAGATGACGGTATTGTTTCAGTGCGAGCATTGTTGAGCCGATTAAAAGACCTGTTATCAGCATTGCTAAAAGTAATTCCGGAATGGTTACAGCTTTATTATTTTTCATATTATGGATTCTCATTAGCAATTAGATTCGACAATTTCACTGTTCTTGTGGCGCCACTTTCTGATAACCATGAAACCTCTGCTTCGAGCTTTTTGAATATGACTTTCCCATCACCAGTCTGTTCAGTTATTGTCAAAATCCTTGAAAACATATCAGGTTCACTTATAATGAACTTCCAGGGGGAAGAAGTTGCTATCTGAGCTCCGTTTATGAGTCTATCGTTTGCAATTGTTCCGGATGCAATATCGGAAAAAGGAATTGATGAAAACTGCTCAAGTAGTTCACATGCAGCAGAATTGCCGAGTATTTCCTCTCGATTTATTTCGGTGCTTTGTTTTATTTGTACAGAAAAGAAAAGAATAGGTACAAAAATCGTGATTAAAAGTGCAAGTCCGGCAATTATTTCAAAAAATGTAAACCCTGACTTACTTTGAAATATCATTTTCTTCATATTAATCCAGCCATCCGTTAGAATCTTCAGATATACAGATTTTATAGAAATTTTTATAACTTGCACTCGTTGGGTCAAGAGTTTCTCTGAACCTTATGTATCCGCCTTCTTTGGCATTTTCTGGCTTAATGTCACCTATTTCCAGAAAACCGTAAAGATTCATTTTTCCAAATGATTTAAGATCTGCTTTGGGAGCAATAATATTCAGGTGCTGGAAGTCGTTTTTTTCCAGAGTTATATTTCTGGCTTCTCTGGCAATAACTGTAAGAGATTCAAATGGCTTTGATTCCTGAAGTTTTACACCATTAACGACAACATTTCCTTTATCAAGAATTATTATTCCTCCGCCATCAATATAAAGAGTGCTGCTGTTTGGCGGTATGCAAAAATCTTCTGAAGCTGGATTAGTTATTCTTACAACTGAATTTAAATACAGTCGGAAGTTTGTACCGTCAAATTTAGAGTATTTTTTCCAGAACTGGTCGCAGGAAATAAGATTCTGCTGTATTCTTTGATCAAGAATAGTGTTAGGTGCCTGATTTGCTGCACTTCCCTGATAAATAATGTCTGATTCCCTCTTTAGTTCAATATTGTTACCTTCGTCGTATGAAAGAATCTGTTCTGGCGGAAAAGTTGGCTTTCCTGCTTTTGGAGTCCCTTCTGCAACCATATTGTACAACTCTGAGTATGGAAATTCGAAAATCATGCACATTTGTCGCGAATATGCTGAATAACCTCCGGGAAAAACATCTGAATATTTCATTACAGGATAATCTGTGGCGGGGTCGGGGTCGCTTAACTGCATGTTCATGTCGTATTCTGTCTGTAAATAATACGGCAGAAAAAAGCAGAACACCTGGCCGCCTGATACTGGCGAAGCATGAAGACGTGAAAATCTTGGGAAACCTGCAAATACTCTTCCCAGAACTTTCGTGTTGGACTGCCTTGTTTCCTGTGGTTCTCCGAAAAGTCTGAGAAATGAAGACTTCGGAGGATATTTCTTTGTATCTACTGATTTTAAATATGTTTCATTGTCTTTATAAAGTGCTGAATCGAAGCCGAAAAAAGTATACGAAGGGGAAAAAGAATAGTTTATCTGTTGTGCTGAAGAAGCCGTAGTAAAGGTTCCTGACTGAATAATGTCAGAAGTTATTGTTGCCAGAACATATTCTACCGGACCGTATTCCTTATCAAATTTTTTATGAAGAATAAATGCTTCACCATTTTCTGTGTTGCCGCTTGAAATCTGAAGATAGGTGTCATTTTTCATGTACACCCAGCCTCGCGATTTCCAGGCGTCTTTGCCAGGTGTGGAAGAAGTAGTTTCGAATGTTACAGGATTATCAGGACAGATATGGTTCAGAAGTATCAGTGGTTTGTATTCTCCTGTCGGAATACCATTTTCAATGTTCTCTATAACATTGAATCTTCCGGATTCTCTCTGAAGTGGATTGTTCAACTTCAATGAGAATTTGCTTGCCAGTGGAGGGATTGAGCTTACAACTGAAACAATTCTTTCGCATGAAATCTCATGGCTGATTGTTCCAACAGTGCCAGTAGATTTAATTTCAAGAATACCTCTTTTGGCCACCGGATCATTCCACATGGAGGAATCTTTTTCAATAAATACGAAGTTGCGAAGAACTGCAGAAATCTTCAGGCTTGCATCCGGATCAATTGTTTTTATGCTGGCTATGTTGTACTTCCATTTTTCAGAGTTTGTAGGATCAAATGGTACCTTTCCGAAAGAGGAAGTACCCATGAGTAGATTCACAAGAGATTGATCTGAATTATTAACTGACTCTCTGAATGCTCTTACTGTTAAACCAATTCCGCATTCTGAAATGAATCTGGCAGAAATAGAGGCTTTTGATAACTGAATTTCCTTGTGGTGCGAGACCACAAGGCTGAATATTACTGACGCAAGAAAAAGAAGTACAAATCCGGCTGCCAGAGAATATATAAATGCCATTCCCCTGTTATTCATAGTTGAATGTCTCAATAACACACACTTTTCCAGATTCATATCTTACCTGCCTGACAAGGATGCATTCCCAAAAAAAGGGAATGTGAAAAATCGTTGATTCCTTAAGTTGACCAAAGTTGTAATATCTTTTAAGTGTTAATTTTCAAGCCAATATTCAAAGAGCTGCTTTCTGGGGGAACGCATTGTCTGACAACCTTATTTCAGGAGCGTTGAATCTCCAAGCTGGGAGGGTGATTTTCCTGCGAGATTTTTAATATTTTTCTTTGCACCATTTGCAAGCAGGAGCATTATAATCTTTTCCTGACCAGAAATTGCAGCTAAGTGAAGTGCTGAATGACCGTCGATGTCCTGTATATTCGGATCTGCTTTTTTTGAAATCAATAACTTGCAGATTTCCAGGGATTTGTTTTCGATTGCTTTGTGAAGAGGAGTTCGACCTTTTTTATCTTTCAAATTTACATTTGCACCATGGCTTATAAGTAGTTCAGCAATTTTTATGCCAGATGTAAGATGCAACGGAGATAATCCACTGTTGTCCTGAATTTCAGGATTGGCACCTGCCGACAGTAATTTTTGTACAAGTGCTTCCTGTCCACAGTATGAACTGAAGTGAAGCGGAGTTGCCCCGTTAGAATCGCGGGGATTTGGGTTCATTCCGGCTTTTAAAAATAAATCCACCACATTAAGATTGTCCGCCTGCATGTTTTGAAGAAATTCCTCAGTGGTGAATGGAATCTTCATTTTTTCAAGCTCTTTTCTGGCTTCCTGATTTGAAGGCGAGGACGATTTTAATGATAAATATTGCCAGCCGGAATTCAACAGGAATAAAAACAACGGTGTACACAGCAGTAACACAGCTGCGGTAGAAACTTTTTTCCAGTCAAAATATAACGAAAGGTTTTCTTTTATTCCGGAAAAAATATCTGGTACAATAGTTGAAAATTTATTAGAAAAACTTGAAACATTGGAAATAGATTGCCATATCTTTTTACTTTTTTCATCAAGAGTACTTGCATGGGAAGCCAGAAATGGAATTCCGTTTTTCTTGTCTATTACCAGGATTGTACTTAAAACTTCATCGAATAAAATATCTTCCTTAATCAGTTCTTTAAGTGGTACAAGAAATCTTGAATCTTTCAACTCTTTTATGGCATAACATGCAGAAATAAGAAGATGCGGCTGTGATTTGCAGACAAGCATTCGGTTTAATACTTCATAAGCTTTTCCGCTGTCGAATTTGGCTACTGCTTTTGCAGCATTCGCCCTGACCCTGTTGCTGGTGTGTCCGAGGAATCTTGAACAGATAGCAAAGCTTGTTGGAGAAGCGATTGCCTCTATTCCTTCGATTGTATTTGCAATAACGCGATCGTCCGGATGTTTCAGATAAGGTACAAGAATCTTCAATGTCGATTCCATTGGAAAAGATACTCCGATACTTTTTGTTAAAAAGGAAATCTGATAATTATCATTGCATGAATTCAAATATTCTATCAATCCGTTTAATGAGTCGGGGTTCTTTTTTTCACATATCTTTTTAAGAACATTTATTGCCAGAAACCTTGATTTCTTTACATCGTTAAGCTTTTGAAAGAGAATTTCGTCGGAAATATTTTCGTCGTTATCTTTTTTTGTAATGTACTGGGCGGCGCTTTTTTCAAAATGCATGAAATGTTTTGCAATAACACGTTTTGCCCAGAAACGTACACCTATATCAGGATCATCAGCAAGGTCTTTTATTAATTGAAATACGTCTGCGTCAACCTCTGGTGGGAGTTCCAGAAAAACACTCTGCAGGACAGAAAGTTTAGATTTTGCATTGCTTCCAGAGAGAAAGTTAAATATTTCCTGTCTGGAAAGATGTTTCGATTGCCTCGAAGTTTGATTTTCGTTATTAACAGGCATTGGAGATACTTTCAGAATGTTGCAGTTTTTCAGAATCGAGACTGCTGTAAGTATTCAATTTCACTTTTTTCAACAGGTCATTCACGCACATTTCCAGTATGTGAGATTTCAAAAATTAAATTCATATTGTATCTTAATCTATAAAAAAAATACACAGTATTTTTTACAATATTTGTTAGAGTATCTTTTAAATCGATGTGATCTTTTTACCACAGGGAAAAATTCCCTACTGTGGTTGGAATATTTCTTCTTATTTGCCTGTTTTGTTAGTTTTTTACCTGGAATGTTTTTTGCGATATTTATTTTATAAGTGAAATCTCAATTATTTGCGAGGAGGTAATTGTCCCAGAGTGATATATCTATATGTTATAATAATTATGTGAGTAACTATTTCAGGGGAGGAAAATATGAAAAAAGTCTTTTTTATCTCTGTAATGATTATGGTTTTTATTTTTTCACAGATTGCTTTACCTACATGGGCGGCTAATCTAGGAAAATTAACAGTAGATGCAAAAAAGGGGGCCGCAGCTTCTGATAGTGATTCTGAAAAATCTGTTGACCGTAATTCAGGAGACGAAAAGTCATCAGATAAGCCAGGTGATTCGGATGTTGACAAAGGTTCATGTGATAAGGATAACAGCAAAAATTCCACAGATGGCTATGAAAAAGTTACCGGAGATTCCGATAATTCTTCCTCCACTTCATGCATAGGCAAAGATCAGGATAAAGATAAAGACCCGAGCAAGGACAAAGACGGTGGCCAGGATAAAGACAAAGACTTGAACGAGGACAAAGACAACGGCCAGGATAAAGACAAAGACTTGAACAAGGACAAAGACAACGGCCAGGATAAAGATAAAGACTTGAACAAAGACAAAGACAACGGCCAGGATAAAGACAAAGACTTGAACAAGGACAAAGACAACGGCCAGGATAAAGATAAAGACTTGAACAAAGACAAAGACAACGGCCAGGATAAAGATAAAGACTTGAACAAAGACAAAGACAACGGCCAGGATAAAGATAAAGACAAAGATAAAGATAAAGATAAAGATAAAGATAAAGACAAAGACAAAGACAAAGACAAAGACAAAGACAAAGACAAAGACAAAGACAAAGACAAAGACAAAGACAAAGACAAAGACAAAACTGGTGATAAATCTGGAAAAGATAAAAGATTTGGTTCAGCTGACCATCCTGGATTGCATAAAGGATGGGCGTGGGGCAGTCAGAAAGACAAAAAGACCGACAATGGATTTGACTGGGATTATACAACATTCAAGAAAAGCTCTTTTTGGACAATAATTCGGAAGTTTTCTGTAAAGTTCAGAACATTTATTCTGAGCGGTTTTAACTTTAAAAACTTTAAATCAAATTGGAACTGGCATTGTAAAATAACTTCCTGTAAAGATAAAATATTTTCCCTGAAAAAACTATTCCAGACAAAGTGTGATTCATTGAAGATTCTTGAGACAAAGTCTATTTCAACTAATCTTTCAAGATATTCTTATCTTAATAAGACAAAATGGAATTGGAGTAAGGTTAATCAACCAGCTAAGGTATGTGTTTCTAAAAAACTTGATGTTTCCAAGTCAGTAAAATCAGTATTTTGCTCATTTTTAACTAAATCTTCCACCTGGAGCTTTTGTTCAACCAAATTTTCGTCGAAATCATTTTGGAATTGGAAAAAAACTGGCAACATAGGGTTAAGCCTTCTTTCAAAGGCTAAGGTTAAATTACAGGTAAAAACCAGAGTCGCAAATTCACTGAAATCAAAGTTTACTGCAAAATCAAAAGTTTCTGTTGCCTCAAAGTGGAACTGGGGACAGGCAAAAAAAATGTCTGTAGTAAAAGTGCCTCAGGCAAAAGCTAAGGCAGAAAAAATTGTAAAAAATACCAAGAAACCAGAGCCAAAGCAGCTTGTTGTTAAGGTAAATAAAGTAAGTAATTCAAGCAATTCAAATAATGCAAGTAATACTAAGATTGTTAAGGTAGATACTACTCCAGCAAAAAAAGTAGTACCGGTTGTTGCAAAAAAAACTGATATCGTAAAACCTCAGGTTCAGGTTGCTAAAGTACAACCAAAGCCTTCAACGGCTTCAGCCGCATGGAACTGGTCAGATGCTAAAAAGGTGGAAAAAGTCCTCGGAGGCTATCTTGTAACTGTATCGAGTCAGAAAACTGTTACTACCACTCAAGTTGTTTCCAAAACAACAACTCAAACATCTGTTTCTACATGGGACTGGGCAAATGGGAAAAACTTGTCCTCCAGCCAATTATCAACTATTAAAACAACAACTCAGGAGAAAATTGTAAGTGTATCAAAAGAAATTACTTCTTCGAAATCAGTTTCTGTTACACCAGTAAAAACAGATTGGAATTGGCAGGCAGCAAAAGTACTACCCGCAGCAAAAAAGCCTGCGGTTCTTGTAAGTGCTTCAAAAACTATCAATAAAACAGTTGAAGTTGTAAAAGCCAAGTCGGTCACAGAAGTTAAAGCGAAAATAGTTGTTGCTGTTAAGCCACAGCCTAAATTACCTGCAGTTGTTAAACTACCTGTTCTTCCGAAACCTGTAGTTGCTTCTACGACACGAGTAGTTTCTCTGCCAAAGCCTGTTGTTACACCAATAGCTAAGCCTGTCTTAAAGCCTGCTGTAATCAAGGTCGTTGATGTTAAAGTGAAACAAGTTACTGAAACAATCGTAAAGAAAGTAACAGAAGTAATAAACGAAACGAAGACTTTCTTTGTTCCGGCACCCGCTGTGGCTGTAAAAACTATAGCTCTTAAACCAGCCGCAAAAGCTGTTTCAGTTTCTGCAACTTCGTGGAATTGGCAGCAGGCAAAAGTTCTTCCTGCACCTATACTGCCGGTTGTCAAGGCCAGTTGTGCAAAATCGTGTGCGGTTGTTTCAGAAAAAATACTCCCGGTAAAAAAAGTGATTTCAAAACCCGTAGCAAAACCAGTTGTAAAGCCTGTTGTAAAAAAAATAACCCTTCCTTTGGTTACAGCGGCTTCTGCAGTTAAATCGGATAAATCATGGAATATTAAAGAGTGCAAGGCAAAGGTTAAAGAAAATGTTTCCGATGTTAAAATTACTGCACCAAAATTGAATCTTATTTCTTTAACTTCGTTAGCCGAAAAAGTCCTGAATACTACCTGCCAATGGTTGTGGGCCAGTTACAGCACTGTTTCGAAAGAAAAATTAACTGTAGCAAAATCATCGGTTAGTACATGTGTTAAAGAGCTCGGTTTTAACAGCAATAATTCAAAAGATAAATCCAAGACTAAAAATGCATGGAAATGGAACGAAAAACTGGATAAAGAGCACAAGAATGTTCCGCAAAGCGACAAAGCATACGGATTCTGGGGCTCAAACATGATGAAATGCCACGATTTGAAATGAATTATTCAGGACTCTAATGAAAGTTAGGTCGCATCCTCTCAACAAATAAGGTTTCAAACAAATTGTTGAGAGGATTTTTTTATCGCAATTTTTGTATTTTCTCAATAATTCGTGGTATTTAGTTCACTTGTTATCTCGAACGAATGTGAGAGATCTCGCAAGTGTGGGATTTCTCCCTTCGGACATAATTACAGAGTATGAATTCCATTAATTATTGAGCAGATACCAATTTTTGTTAAATCTCTGATATCAAATTTTTTTGGAAGGACTTTGTCCAGGCTGTAATAAAAAAAAGTATGTGTTTGGTATGGTGTTTTTCTTGACATTTGAAGTTTTATGAGTTTTAATCGCACTATTGGTATTAATAATCAAATTATCTGGAGGACAAGGTGAAAAAATATTTGTCGATTTTTGTTTTTCTTGGAATTTTTCTGAGTGGTTTGTCTTTTTCTGGTTTGCCAGCTTATGCAGCTGACGATGAATTGTCTCCTGAAGCAAAGAAAGCTATTGAAGAGTCAGTGAATCTTCTTTCGAAAATAATGGAGAAGGCAATCCTTCAGTCTACAACAAAAGCACTTGAACTGCTTCCTGAAGCAGACAAGAAAACTGAACAGGAACTTGATGAAATCATGAACAAGGAAGTCAGGGAAATTACTCTCAAGGCTCTTCAGGAAGATAAATTCGCCGACGCAGTTGTTGAAGCAGTAAGCAGATCAGCCGAAGATGCTTTCCGCAAAGCAATTCAAGAAGCAACAAAAGAAACCGAAAAAGCTAAGTAATACAGAAAATTCTTTTTCTCAAATCTTCGAATAATTGTATAGTGACACAATGTGGGTTTTAGTTCTATCCCCTCGATTGAGGTGACTAATTTTCGCAAATTACATAAGAATGTATTGATTTGCGAAAATTTGTTTTTTAGTCTATCATATTTTGAACATTTTTACAGACAATTTCCGAAAAGCTTGCATTAAATGAAAAAGGAGCTGAGTAATGGTTGGAGCAACAGAACAAAGGTTGAATGATGATGAATTTACCTTCAAAGACTATTACAGCTGGTCTTCTGATGAAAGATGTGAACTTATTGATGGAAGGGTATATTCTATGTCACCTGCCCCCACGACTTCACATCAGGAAATATCAACAAACTTATCTGGAATTTTCTGGAACTTTTTCAACGGGAAAAAATGTAAGGTTTTTCATGCTCCTTTTGATGTAAGATTTCCTTTGAAAAATGAACCGGATGATGATATCAGAACAGTTGTTCAGCCAGATATCTCTGTAATTTGTGATTTGTCCAAACTTGATGAAAAGGGGTGCAGAGGTGCGCCTGATCTGATTGTTGAAATTATCTCTGTTTCTTCTGCTTCGAAAGATCATATTAAGAAAAAAGCTCTCTACGAAAGACATGGCGTTCGTGAGTATTGGCTTGTGAACCCGCTTGACAGGGTTGTTGTGGTTTATTGTCTTGAAGCAGATAAAAAGTTTGGGGCTGCGAGGATTTTTGTGTGTTATGAGGAAGGATTATTGCTTGAATCATCAATCTTTCCAGGTCTAACAGTAGATTTTAATTCAGTTTTTCCTCCTGTAAAAATTGTTGTTTGTGAACCTCTCGCAAAATATCTGAAAGGCGATGTTAAATGAGGTTCAGTTATTCGAAAAAATTAATTATGGAGCTGGAATGAGATGAATCAAATTGAAAACACTGTGAAAACTGTCATTTCTGGGATTGGCCTGGTTTCATCTGGAGGAATCGGACTTGAAGAAAACTTTCGGAATTTCACAGCAAAAAAGTCTGGAATCACGACAGTGACAAGATTTCCAATGGCACCGAAAGTTAAAACGAATATTGCAGGGCTTATTCCAAATATTCCGACTTCATCTCTTCCGCAGAATGTCATTGAAAGGCTTTGTGAAGACGATCTGAAGCAGGAATACGTGAAAGCAGCTTTTCTTGCTGCTGTTGAAGGAATAAAAGATGCTGATGTTGCAGCAAAGATTACCGAGAACCCTAGAAGAACTGGACTGTTTGTTGCCAGCAGCCTCGGAAATTTTCTTTTCGTTTCAGAACTCGTTAAGGATTACTTCCTTGATAATCTGTACAAAATTACATCGCTGATTCATGGCATGAATAGCTATCTTCCAGCGAGACTTGCATCTATTTTTAATATTAAAGGACCATGCTGTTTTGTCAGCTCGTCTTGTACAAGTTCGCTGAATGCGATTATGCAGGCTGACCGTCTTATCAAATGCGGAATGATTGACAGAGCGGTTATTGTTGGTGTTGACATCTGTCTTGAAATGGGCACTTATCATCTCTGGAACAAGATCAGGGTCCTTTCTCACCGTAATGATGATCCAACAACGGCGTGCCGTCCATATTGCAATACCCGTGATGGAATGGTTGTCGGCGAAGCCGCAGGCTGTTTTATTCTTGAAAAGGAATCTGACTGTAAATCTGAATATTATGCAAAAATTCGCGGAATAGGTTTGTCCAATGGTTCTTCAGACTTTATACGGCCTACACTTGAAGATATTACTCTTGCAATTTCTGATTGCATGAAAGACGCCGACAGCAAACCACAGGATATCGATTTCATCGCTGGATCTGCTTCCGGATCGCAGGTTTGTGATCATTTTGAAACAGAAGCAGTGGCTGCACTATTTGGAACCGAAACAGAACGTATTCCAATGTTTGCATTTAAAAGCTTTATCGGAACATCGTTCGGAGTACAGGCAATAAGTGAAGGTGCTCTGGCACTGCAGTCATTCCGGACTAACAAGGTTCCGGAAGTCAGAAATATTTTCGAACATGATCCGCGCGTGAAGTCAAATGTATATTATGACCATACAAAATATTCTGAGTACAAGATGCGGAAAATGCTCTTTATTAACCATGGTTTTGCAGGAAACCACATGGCAGTGGTCTACGAACGCTGACATTTGTTGCCTTAATTATGCAATGGTCAGTGTATTGTGAAGGAATTAGCTTTCAGGTGTTTTGCCGGATATCTTCTGACCTGATTAAGAAAGGATACTATTTATGAAACGACCGGATATTACCAGGGAAAAACTTATAAAAACAGTTGTTGAAGCTATTTTTTCGGTGGCAAAAATTACTGTTCCGCCTGAAAAATATGGTGAGAGCCTTTTTAAACTTGGTCTGGACAGCCTTAAAGCAATTCAGGTGATAAACAATATCGAAGACAGCCTTGATGTAATGATCGACGATTCCGAACTGAAAAATCTTGTTTCGATCAATGCAATCGCAAATTTCTTCGAATCTCTTCCTGAATAATATGCTTGTACATACCAGGGTATTTTCTCTGGAAAAAGATTTTCTTCTGAAAGATCATGTAATCGATGGTACTCCATTTGTGCCATTTGTAATGATGCTTGAAGAGTTGGTCAATGTCGGTAGTTCTACGCGTCTAAGCTCTTCGGTTAGTGTTTCTTTAAATGAAATTGTTTCTCAGGAAAATGATTTTTGTTTTTCTGAAGGTATTAATTCGGATTCGAATAAACGAGCCACAGAATTAATTGATGTAGTACTTTCCCTGCCAATAATGCTGAGAAAAGGTCGCGCAAGAGAAATTTCAACAGTGAGCAAAGCTGATTTGCTTATGTTAACAGACGCTGCTGGTAATGAAATTATTCATGGAAAACATGAAAATAGTAGTTTGTCGAAAATGGTGAATTGTGTATCAAATGAACTGAAAAAGTATTACAGCATTTTTAATCTACATAATAATCTAAATGACATAAATGGCATTGTTGATACCAATTCTTATACAATCAAACTTTCTGAGGCAAAGGTACTTCTGAGTTTTAACAGAGACGCTTTGTATCCGAATTTCTTTTTCCACGGACCATCTCTGCAGGCCGATTTTTCAATTCTGGAATATTGTGCTTCAGGAGCGTTTATTGAGATATCGGGTTTGCCTTCACGTTACAAAGATGAACCCCATGTTGTGGCAGGAGATCTTTCGCTGCAGGCTGCAGCATTGTTTGCAATATCAAGGAGAAATGTTAATTTACTTCCATTGTCTTGTACAAGTTATTCCCGTATTGATGATTTTCCCAAAGAAATTCAAAAGCTTTTTGTGTATATCTTTGAAGGCTCTACGGGATATAATATTATTTGTTTTGTTCGAACAGAAAACATAACAAATGATTTGTACAAACCGATAATGTTTTGGAATGGCCTTAAATTTACTGAAATGTCAGCTCAACCTGGTGACTCTGCAAAGAAAATAATCTCAAAAATCAACGGCATACCATTAATACCGCATTAAAGCCTCAAAAAAACATCGTATTAGTTAAGATCTTGGTCGGGATATTAATCCAGAGAGTGAAGCCGTCTTTTGATGTGGAAATGTGATTCCTGTCATCTCGGCAGAATGGAGAGATCTCATAAGTGGTATATAAAAACATGTCCTACCTCGAAGTATAGATTCCAGAAGTACTATAATGCACCGTGAGCGGTTAACCAATCCAGACAGAGTGATATTTACAGTTAAGCAGAATTTTCTCAGTTAAGACAAAAATATTGATTTCTTTCAGATTAATGAAAGCAAAGTTTCTTTAAAAAGAATAAAGTGATAAAGGATAAGAAATGGAAACAGAGAATAAATCGGGTGTAAAGATTGATACAACTGAAGGTTTGTATGATGTTCATGCAGACAGCAATGATATTTTCGATAAAGCAGCATATTTTTTTAATCAGTACCAGCAGATAAAATCATCCGGATACTATTTTTATCGCAGACCGCTATTGAGTGCCTGCGGCAACAAAGTTACAGTTATGAATGAAGAAACCGGAAAACCTCAGGAAATGCTTTTGTTTTCTTCAAATAGCTATCTTGGATTATCTACTGACAGTCGGGTAGTCGAAGCCTCGATTAAAGCTGCCGAAAAATACGGGTATGGAACTGGTTCTGTAGCTTTGATGAGTGGTACAACTGATCTGCTTTTGGAACTTGAAAAGCAGATTGCAGAATTTTATAAATGCGAAGCAGCAGCAGTGTTTCCAACTGGCTATCAGGCAAATGTCGGAACAATACAGGCTTTGCTTGGCGGCAAAGATGTTGCATTATCAGACATGTTTTCACATGCTTCAATCATTGATGGTGTTGTACTGAGCGAAGGAATATTGAAATATTTCCAGCATAACGACATGGAGAGCCTTGAAGCACTTCTGAAACGTGCCAGTCGTCATTTTAAAGGAAAACTTATTGTTACAGATGGTGTATTCAGCATGGATGGCGACATTGCGCCCCTTGATAGATTACATGAACTTGCCCGGAAATACAACGCCAGACTTCTTATTGACGAGGCACATGCCCTCGGAATTATCGGGAAAAACGGCCGCGGAACAGCTGAATATTTCGGGCTTGAAGGGAAAATAGATCTGACTATTGGTACTCTTTCCAAGGCTCCTTCTGCAATAGGTGGTTATCTAACTGGCAAGAAGGATGTTGTAGAATATGTACGACATTTTGCGCGATCGTATATTTTTTCTACCAGTATTCCAACGCCTGTTGTTGCGGGTCTGATAGAAGTTTTTAAGATTCTGGCTAATGACCCTGAACCAAGAAAAAAACTGACTTTTAATACCAGCCATCTGAACAAAGGCCTTCTTGAACTTGGTTTCAATACCCTTGGCTCAACTACAGCAATAATTCCTGTTTTGATTCCTGATGAGAATAAACTGCGTCTTGTGTGCAAAGAACTTTTCGATTGCGGATTCTATGTAAGTCCTGTAACTTTTCCTGCTGTTGCAAAAGGTCGGGCGCGTCTTAGAATTTCAGTTTCTGCAGCACACACCCTTTCAGATTTGAACTCTCTTCTGGAAAATCTGAAAGACCTGAAAAAGAAACACGAGCTGTGAAAAGTCCTATCTCTGATATCTCTGAAAACGGGGCATAAGCGCACGAATGAAAATTCTTATTACCGGTGCAAGCGGATTTATTGGTAGTCATGTTGTACGTAGTTTCAGCAAAAACCACGATGTTACTGCTCTCGTGAGACCAAATTCTGATATCCGGTTCATCGCAAAATACCGGGCAAAAATCTTGCGAACTGAACTTGAATCAAAATCTGACCTGGAAAATATTGTAAGCGAATTTGATCTTGTTGTACATGTTGCCGCAAAGGCATCCGATTGGGGGGATTATAAAGACTTTTACCAGGCAAATGTAGTGTGTACCTTAAATCTTGTCGATGTACTACCACAGAAAACTGGAATAATTCTGATCAGCTCAAATGCGGTTCTTGGCGAAGAAGATTCCATTGAACGCAAATCAGAAGATAGTATTTATGCCCCCGAACTACATTATTTCGGAGAGTCCGTTTTTCCGTCGGCAATGAATCATTACAGACTTTCAAAAACTATTGCAGAGCAGATGGCAATTGCCCGTGCTGAAAAACGAGGTTTGAAATTAACTGTAATAAGACCAGTGTGGGTTTATGGTCCCCGTGAATTTCACGCCGGACCTTATGAATATTGCAAGACAGTTATGTCGGGTATTCCCTGCATGCCAGGCACCGATAAAAACAGATTTCATGCAATTTATGTTGAAGATCTCGCCGGAATTGTTAAAGAAGTGGCTTTGAATCAGCCCTCTGGAGTTTCTATATACAATGCCGGAAATCCCGATATTCCTTTTATGAATGATTACTGGGAAACATTCTGCAGGCATCTGGGCAGAACGAAACCGTTTAATCTCCCAAAATGGCTTTTATACCCGCTGGGTATCATTCTCGAATTTCTATGGATGCTATTCAAAGCAGCTACCCCACCTCTTTTTACACGTGCAAGAATTTATATGTTCTACGCAAATAATATGTACAACGTCGATAAAATTAAACGGGATTTTCCTGACATCAGGTATACTTCCCTTGAAAATGGAGTAAAAAAAACCGTCCGCTGGTGGCGTATGAATAAGTACTTGTGAACGTGTATCAGAGGTAATAATTAAATTGCAGGCGTGGAGGAACGTATGAACAGGCCAGTTTTTCTTACAGGCATGAAAAAGTTTGTTTTCTATCATGTTCTTGTTGTACATGTTGTATGTCGCTATCTGCTCAGAGTACTTCAAATGAAACTTTCTGTAGCAGAATTTGTGCGATTAATTTTCAGGCTTGTTCTTTTTCTGAAAGTTCTGATAAAGAACAAAGTTGTCAAAATTGGCGACGTCTATAAGCTTCAACTCTACCTTCCGGCGTATCCGACTCCGGCATTCTGGGAATCAATCGAAAAATTCATTCGCCCTGATCCGGGGCCTCTGACAGTTGTGTTTTCGATTACCAAAGCTTGTGGATACAAATGTCCGCATTGCTATCAGAGAAACGATTCCGGAGCAGATCTTGATATGGAAGTGTTGAAAAAATCTGCCCGTCAGATGAGCGATGTCGGCGTTACAATGTTCGATATCGAAGGCGGAGAGCCTCTTCTGAAATTTGACCGACTTGTTGAACTTCTTGAGTCTTTTGATGGAAAACGCGAGTTGTGGGTTAATACGACAGGGCATCTTCTGACTCCGGAAAAGGCTAAAAAACTGAAACAGGCTGGAGTATTTGGTGTGATGATTTCCCTGCATACACCCGATGAAAAAGATTACAATGAATTTACCGGTATGCAGGATGCTTTTCAGATTGCCCGGAATGCAGCAAAGATGTTCAACGATGTGGGAATAACTGTTGTGCTGAATAGTTGTCCAAGTGATGAGCTTTTTGAAAACAACGGCGTTGAGCGAATAATGGAAATTGCAAATTCCTGGGACTGTTCTTTTGTTCAGGTAATACATGGAAAGTCTGCCGGAGCATGGCTTGGAAAAGATGACGAAATGATAAGAGCGCATGAAAAAATCAAAAGACTGTGCGATTTGCATGTACAATATAATTCCCCCGGAAAATACGCAGATTATACTGCTGCCTCCGTTCAGGTTTTCGAGGAATCTCCAAATCATTTCGGTTGTACAGCAGGCGGAATAGACCGATTTTACCTTAATGCTAACGGTGAAGTGCAACCCTGTGAATTTCTTAACGTTTCTTTTGGAAATGTAAATAACGAAGATTTTATGACTATTTTCAACAGAATGCGGGCTTTCTTCAGAAAACCCGGAACAAAATGGTTGTGTGCGACCGAGTCAAAATCAATTCATGAAATGCTGAAAGCAAATAATATTCCAACTACACCTGTTCCAGCCAGGTTCACTGAAAAGCTTGTACCATCGTGGCAGAAAGGTAAAAATACACCGTTGTATGAAAAGATGGGATTGTACAAGTAATGAAGCAGCCAAACTATTTTCTTGTCATGAATCCGTCTTCAAGGTCGTTCCGGTCACGTTATATCTGGCCTGAAATATTTCAGAGATTCAGAAAAGAAAAAATCAGTTTCGACTTCGCTGTAACTCAGGGAGCTGGCGATGCTTCCATGCTTGCATGTAAAGCCGCTGAGTCAGGTTTTGATGCAGTTGTAGCGGTCGGTGGAGATGGTACAATAAACGAGGTTATCAATGGCTTATTTGAGGCGTCAGCTGCCTCTTCAGCTGCCGCCTTTGGAGTTATTTACGCCGGAACCAGCCCAGACTTCTGCGGTTTTCATAAAATTCCTGTAGAAACCGGAAAAGCCCTTGACACACTTCTGGCCGGAAGGCGAAAACTTGTTGATATCTGCCGGATTACACACAGCCTTGAAAAGGGTGGGGCGCCTGTCAGCAGGGTATTTTCGTGCAGTGCTAATTTTGGACTTGGTGCTGCAGTAGCTCGCGGTGCAAACAGTGGATTGCGAAAAAAATGGGGCGATCTTTTCGGTACGTTATTTTCGCTGCTGACAGCTATCTGGAACTATAAGGCATGTACATTCAAAGTAAAAGTGTCTAACCCGTCAGCCACAGAAGGTGAAGAATTCTGCTACAATAACGTTTTCAATATTTTCACAGGAAAAAATCCACTTGTGGCATCCGGAATAAAGCTGAAAATGGATATATCTTTTGATGACGGAAAAATGTACCTGGTACCACTTCACGGTATTTCCAAAAAGAAACTCCTGCGGATCCTTCCAGATGTCTATTCCGGCACTATAACTGAAATTTTCAGGCCGGTCTTTGCTTCTGAATTTGAAATAAGCTGTGACGGCGAAGCTTCAGAAGTAGAATACGACGGCGATCCGCAGGGTTACCTTCCGGCAGTAATAAAGATTTTACCGAAAGCACTTAATTTAATAGTATAGGAATTTACATTTTTTCCATGTCTTCGGGCCAGTATGAAAGAAGTTGTTTTTCAAAAGAAAGATTTTCATACAGTGTATATTCCGTTAATTCAACTTTCTTTTCGACTGCGCCGTAAATCTTTTCCCCTAATACTTTTTTCAGTGAGTCCAGGGCGTTGCCAGTGAAAAAGCCGCATTTAGTTCGTTCATGAATGACCTTTTCTGCCAGGTCTTCTGGAAAACCGGCATTGCATAACATTTTTGATGTTACCGTGTTAAGATCAAGAATAAACGGCTGTGCTTTCATTTCAACATTTGTACCAAATCTTTTGTTTATCGCATCCTTTATGCCGAAAAGACTTTTCTTTTCAGGCTTGGGAAGGCCAATAAACCAAAGCTGAGGTCCGACATTTTCAAAAATATCCGCGCCTTCCATTGCCCGGGCGAAAAGCTTTTCTTTCACGGAAATAAACGCTTGTTTTGCGCTTGCAATGTCTCCCTGCGAGATTTTCTTATGAAAAAAGTCCATTTTTGCCTGAAAATATTTTGAATATACCGGCTGAACCTCTTTGCTCATTGTTACATAATTCGTAGATTCAAGGAAGATGCGGTAAACGACTTTCTTGTCTTCAGGAAAAAGCTTTACGTATTCCTGAAGGAATTCTTTGAAATTCTGAGGCTGTGCCGACAGCATCGTTTTGATGCTTTTTTCAAATCCGCCAACGATAGCTCTGTTTGTAAGAATGTCATAAAACAATCCGGCAATGACACCTTCTGTCGAAAGTAACTGGAGACCATTTTTCGTTACACCAGTAGTTTTTCCGGTTGGTTTAACCCAGACGTAATTGTCTTTTCTGATCGGGTTCTGCCTTGAAAATAGAAAATCAGAAATATTATATTTTTTTCTGTCTTTTTCAAGAAATTTTGGGTTGGATGGTCCGTAAAGTGCTTCGAATGCCTCAGCCCAGCCTTCAGAAAAGGCCAGGCGCATGTCTGTTATGTAGCAGGTGTCGTGCCCGTTATCTGAAACTCTGCGCAGTTTTGAAAAATTCCTGCCATACATGTCAAACATTATACTGTGAGCAACTTCGTGGCAGAGAACCAGGTCGAGAGTATCGTTCGTCATTGCGTCCTTGAGTGAAAATAAAGTATTTCCCAGAAACGATTTCATATCAAGTGCGCAAACAACCGATGTTTCGAGAACAACTCTTTTATCAGAAAAGAATCTTTTGTTTAAAACTTCAACTCCGACTGGCATCATGCAGGGTCCGCCGCCAATTGATATTGATGATTCAAACGGATCCTTGTCAAAAACTACCAGCGGAGAATCTATCTGCTGAGTGAGAAAACTTATGATTTTCCCTTTTTCGTCTTCAGATAATTTAGTTGAATTTTTGACTTTTTCTGAAAAAACCTGAGACTTTATCTGTCTGGCTGTTCTGCGTAATTTCATGCAATCAATCATTTCAGGGCTTTTCAGAAGATATGGCAGAACTTCATTTCTGTGGAAGCTTTCTGATTCAGAAACTCTGGCCTGAATTGTTTCAAATGGCAGTGAATTAAACAGAAAGCCTGTTTCTTCAATTTTTGTGGTTTTTGGCATGCCGAGATTGTCTTTGAACATGTCCATGAAAAAGTTGCCCTTTTTGGCTATTGGAGTTGCTATGATGATCGGGTCTTCCCTGACAGGCCTTTCATCCGTTGATATCGCTGTAACAGGATCTTTTGCATAAAGCACTGCTGAAATGTCAAACGTCGATATGGCGAGAATTGTTGTTAAAACTAAACAGACCCTCTTCATAGAAATTTCTCCTTGTCAGATGAAGATAAGTTTCCTTATAAACATATTTAATTCTACCACGCATAATTGATTTCCGGAATAGAATTTTGTGAAATTATGTTTGAGTTTTAACATTACAAAAAGATATTATTGCATCATCTCCGTGAAATCGGTATAATAATCGCTAATGTCACTTTATAAGGGGTTTCTGAAGATGAGAATTTTTATTGCATTCTGCTTTTTATTCATGCTGTCTGTACATAATCTCTCAGCTATTACTGCTGACGAAGTCCTTCAGGGTGTTGAAAACCGGTATGTCGGAAAAACTTCAAAATCCACAACTGAAATGAAGCTTATCGACTCATCAGGCAACGAGCGGAAAAGAGATCTTTTTATTTACAGAAGAAAAATTGATAACGATAACAAGGATAATTTCATTCATTTCACCTCTCCTTCTGACATGAAGGGTACAACTTATCTGGTAAATGAGAAGAATCGTGAAAAGTCCAAATGGATTTACCTTTCGGCTTTCAAGAATATCAGAAAAATTGTAGCGTCAGATTTTGGTACAAGTTTTGTTTCCAGCGATTTTACTTATGAAGACATGGACGACATTCACGCATCTGACTACACTTGCACGAATCTTACAGAAGAAAAACTTGATGGTGAAGACGTTTACTCTATTGAGTGCGTGAAAAAAACTTCAGATACAGCCTATTCGCGTTCAATTTTAAAAGTATCCAAAGAGAAAATGATTATACTTAAGGGAATGTTCTTTGATAAAAAGGATACAGAAAAACAGGTGAAAGAAGCGACTGCCAAAAGTCTTGAAAAAATCCAGGAAATCTGGACTCCAAAACAGGTTACGATGCGCGACCTGAGAAAGAATACGATGACGGTTCTTGAAATAAAAAAAGCTGAATACGATCTGACTCTTGAAGCAGACATATTCACCGAAAGAAACATGAAAAAATAAGTGGTGCATTCCAAAAATAAGGTATTAATTTGATGTCATTTCGACCGAAGGGAGAAATCTAGTACCTCTCAGAGAACATCAATGCGGCATGATCTGTCGATGGATAAGGGCGATAATTTCCAAGTTGCAGCTATGAGATCTCTCCCTTTGGTCGAGATGACAACGAATGCTTGCTTGCGACAACCAGCTTAAGGGAAGTGCAAAAGGAAGATATGTTTTAACGTTTCTCCCGGATGGTGGTTTTGTTGCCGGCGCTGTCAGTAACAGTAATTTCGATTGCTGATTTCCCTGCTTTTTTCTCTGATTTAGTTTCAGAGGGTCTGACGACATAAAGTTCTGATTTATCTGGATCAGTGTCAAATCTTGCTTTGGTGCCATTTATTAAAATGCTGTAGCCTTCGTCATCAACGCCTTCGCCGATATCGCCGACTTTATAAGCCCATACTTTTCCGTAATGTTTTGTATTTCTTGTGCCAAGATATGAAATAGTTGGACAAATGGAATCTTCGAGTACTGTTAAAGTTGGTATTGTACGCGAAGAAAACTTGATGCAGTCTGTGCCAGTTGTTCCGCCTTCGTGAGATACGTTGCCTGTGCTATTGACTGAATAAACTCCAAGTTTTCGGGAAATCGACGCCGCAATATCGTATATTTCGATTGTAACTGGCTTTCCAAGCAGAATTTCATCTGGAGAAAAAGTCCATATTTTTGAGCATTTTTTTAATTGAGTCTTAATTTCCTTTGAAACCTCGCTGAAGCCCGCAAGCACTGGCAGGTTTACTGATTCCGCTGGGAAAATTGCTCTGATTGATTTGTTTAATGCTGCTTCTCCGCCTTTTGAATCTACGTATGACAACGGAGGAAGGACAGGAGTTCCCTTATGAAAAACTCCGTTCTGAAGGTCTTTTGAATATGGAAATGCTGCTTCGCAGATACCTTCGTTGCATATAACCGGAAAGGTTTTTTCTGTTGAACCGGCAATTTTAAATGAAATCGTTGCTGTTTCAGCATTTTCGTCTGACCGAAATCTTGAAGTTATGCCCATACAGTTGAAATGAAGTCCTGTAGTTTTGCTTTTATCTGAAGGCGGTTGTACAATGCCTGTTAGATATTCTATCTGACCCGAAGCTGTTACTTCATTTCCACCCGAATCACGTACAACTATTTCAATGTCGTGCGTTCCTGAAGTTTCGAAATAAAGTGAGCCTTCGAATTTTTTGTACTCAGACGAAATACTGTTTTTTTCAAATGGCCATTTGAAAAGATTGTAGACTGATCCGGTGCCCTTTTTTTGGCACAGATGATAATCGAAAACATACGGAGCTTCATTATTTTCATTATATGAAATTGTATTGAAAGCTCTTTCAAAAACCAATTTCCGGTCAAGAAAAAGTTTAACATTGTCTGCACCGAGAACGTTTCCGCCTTCTGCCAGATCAGTTAAACCTATTTTTATTCCAGCACTTCCAATAATGGTAACAGGATTTTTCCAGACAAAAAGTTTTGCTGATTTCTTTTCTGGTTTAAGTGAAAATCTTGCAAAATGTCCGTTAATCCTTGTATCAAAAGAAAAAGGTTCAAAATAAATCGCAAGAATTTCGGGTAATATTTTATCGGGAATTTTGTATCCGGCAACTGATGGTGAAATTGTGTCATCGTTGAGCTTTCTCAGTTCAAAATGAAGGTGTGGCGGTCCGAGTCCGGTTTCGCCGGAATATCCGACAATCTGTCCCTTTTTTACAGGAAATCTTGCATCGCTGAAAGAGTCGTCAATTCCGTAGAACGCGCCCATTTTTTCAAGTTTTGATTTCGCATATTCTCCGACTTTTCCGGCAAAGCCTTCGAGGTGACCGCATACTGAGCGAATGCCGAGTGCTGGATGGTCAATGTAAATCGCATAGCCAAATCCTCTGTGCTGAATTTTAATTCTTGAAACAAATCCGTCAGATATGGCTTTAACAGGAAATCCAGTTTGTTTTCTTGTTCGAAGATCGGTTCCAGTGTGAAATCGTAACCCGCGGAATTCCCCGTAACTGCCGGAAGGACTTATTTCTATATCAAGGGGCCAGCGAAGACCTGAAGCAAAGGCAGCATTGCCTCCACATAAAATCGCTATTTGAGACAATAAAAATATAAGAAGAATGGCAAATTGAAAACTTTTTGCAGATTTATGACCGTTGTAAGAAATATGTTTTTGTATCATTTATTTTACCCTTTTAATTTGTCTGCGAGCATTCAGATTACTTTTTAGATGATAATAAACAATAATACATCAAATTGACGAAATAATACAGAGTAAAACCAAAAAATCAGTGATGTCCAGCGATAACTTTTATTTTTTTTTCCCCTGATTAATGAATGATTGGTTTTAACCATTTTTTTGGTGGGACCTACGGATTTACCACATTATTCGTATTTTGGTAGTATACACAAAATAGAAAAAAATTATCAAATAATACTAAATCCCAAAAGAGTAAGGGGAATGGGGTGAATAAGGAGGAACAGAAGAAATGCTTTTTCTGCCAATTTTCTCCTTGGTCCATTCTCATGAATTTTTGCGGCTCTTGTTCGTCTCGCTCATCTGTTCCACATGTTTAGGTGGCAAGGTCAGCGCATTGATTTTGCAAGTGGAAAAGCGAAACAGGAGAGAAACTCATGAAAAAGAAACTTTGGGGGTGCCTTGGTTTTCTTCTTTTTCTTTCCCTCGGATTTGGCTTTTTTGGGTTTTACCTCTGGCATAAAACAATTCCAATTCCGGGTTTCCTTGCCGGTCGACTGAAAAGCATTATTTCTTCACAATTTGGAATGACTCTGACCTTTTCCAGTGCCGAAATAGTTGGAAAACCGGGAAAGGTTGAAATGGCAAGTTTTTCACTTTCCCTTCCCGGAGAAAAACCTTTCTTTAGTGGAAAAAAAGCCCTTCTGAATATGGGAAAAACCTCCAGCCTGTGGAATGCTTATAAAGGTCAAATTCCAATTGAGCTGATTTCAGGAGAGGAACTGGTTTTCGATTTAACCGCTCCTTTACCCAAATCGTCGGGTGAAAACTCCGGAATCTCCATTCCAGGTCTGAAACGGATGACCAATGATCTTTGCACGATTAAATTCTGGGGAGGGGAAGTAAAGTTTTCCAATATCAGTTTTGATGTAGATCACTTGAAAAAGACCGGGAGCTTTCATTTCAAACTTCAGGAAAACCCTTTTGGCGGAAAGGGGGTGGCTTCGGGAACCATAAATTTGGCATCGGGTCCGTCCCAAATCTCCATGAATTGGGACGACTCTGACCTGGAAAAGATTCATCTGGTTTTTCTCCGATTCATGCCTGCTATTCATGCCTTGTCAGGAAAATTAAATCTGAGTTTGTCCTGGGAAGGAAATCTGGCAGATCGAATCAAAGACCCTTTGGCGAACCTAACTAATGTTGTACAAAAAGAGGTTCATGGTATAATTCGATTCCGCGACGTTGAAACACTGTTTCATGATCTTCCTGTAAAGCTTGAGGGATATCTGCAAAAATCTGGTGAAAAGGGTCTGGATTTGCAAGTTAATGCGAAAATAGCCTCAGGAACTGTACATGGGAGCGTCAGTGGAAACCTTGAGCAGGGAAAATGGTCGGGGGGATCTTTTGCCATCGAAGGGACCGACATTTACCCTGACGAAAAAGTTTTTTCCTCACTAGGAATAGAGAAATTGCCTTTTTCCCTGGACCGTATCAATTTTTCGTGCGGGGGAATTGTCCGTGAAAACTATTCGGAAACGTGTTCTGGAACTGCGACAATAAGGGATTCTCGACATCAGAAGTTTATTTGTCCAATGATCGAATTGAGCTGGGAAAATTCTCGCGGACAAATGCTTGCCTCTCTTTCCACCAAGCTTTTTGCTGGCCGTCTTCACCTTGTCGCATCAACGGCATTACCCCTCTCGATGGAAAAAAAAATCGAGGTCCGGGGAAACATGTTTCAAATTCAGGGAAACGCACTTACTGCGCTGGTGCAAAAACCATTTGAGGGCCTCATCAATGGTGAGTTCTTTCTTGCTTTTACCGCCGCCGACTACCTCCGGGCAGATTATAGCGGCAAGTTCCTGATACAAAATCCGGGAATATTTCCCTATTCCGCCAGGGAATTTTCCGGTGGAATTCAAGGTAAAGGAAAAGATTGGAGGCTTGAGGATGCGCAAGTTCTGTTTGCTGATGGAGGTTTTATTAAATTTAAAGGCATTCTGTCTCTCGAAGAAAATCAGGGAAAATTTTTCATTCGAAACTTCTCTCCGCAGTTCTTTGGTCTTAACCCACGAATGTTGCACGGGAAGCTTTCTTGTGACGGCAGCGTGTCGGGAAAAATTCCCAATCTCAAATTGGATGGAAACGCATGGTCACAAAGCCTTGTAATCGGTACCCAGGAATTCGCAACTATGAAGGCCCATGTGGCAATCCGGAAGGATACGTTGACCTTAACCTCTCTTTTAGGAAAAATAAAGGAAGGGGGGAATGTCGAGGGGTACGGATCGATAAATCTTTTTACGCAGGCTGTGGGAAACATGAAGTTGAATCTTTCCAAAGTTGATCTTTCCCTTTTGAGGAAATTTAAGGAAGATCTTTTCATAACATACCCGGTTTCTGGAGAGGTGAATGGATCAATTGAAAAAAAATCCACCGCCTTACCGTCGCGATTTGATTTCAATTTGTCCGGAAATAACATCGTAATTGCTTCTGAGACGCTGAAGAGCTTTCTTCTTGAAGGTAACACAAGGGGTGATCGTTTAGAAATCCGCCGTATGCCACTTCAGGTTTTTGGTGGAAACGTGAATTTATCGTGGGATTACGACCCCCATTCAGGATTTATCGGGAAGTTTGAGGTGAATGATTCCGATTTGGCGAAAATTCAAAACGTGAAGAAAGTTCTAGGAAGGATTTCCGGGTCCCTTTCTTTAAACGGCAACGTCGAATGGACAAAAGAGAAAAAAGAGGGTGCTATTTTTATTCAAGGGAAGAAATGGGTCATGAACGGAGTTGATGTGGGAAATTTCGTTGGAAATGCGGGTATGACTCCAGATGGAATACGATTAACGCAGGCGGATTTCCAGGATTTCAAAGTAACCGCCACTGGGACGGTCGGATTCCAAGGCCAAAAGCCTTATGAAGCGGCAATTCATTTCGACAGAGCCGACCTTGCATTCATTCCCGGTTTTGACAGTGCGACGGGTTTTTTTCAAAAGGGAGAATTAATGGTTGAGGGTAGCGTGCAAATGCGCGGAAGATCAATTTACAAGCTGCCGGATGAAGCATTCTGTTCTCTTGAAAAAATGGAAATTCGCCATAACAATGGGGCTGTTTTTGCAAAGAACCCAATTCAGATTCAATACCAGAAAGAAACATTTTCCATAAAGTCTTTTTCGCTGGCTATGGACAAAGGAATATTGGAATTGGTGGGGTCCTGCAAACTGGCTGGTCCTTGTGATTTCACCTTTTCGGGAACGAAAATACCTCTCTCGTTCGTCGGTAATGTATTCAGGAAATCAAATTTGGGTATAGATGGGATGCTGTCGGCCAAGGGCGGAATGGCAGGAACATACCCAGATCTATCGTTGAATGGGGCTATCAAAGTTGAAAATCTATCTTACGGGGGAAAAGTGATACCGGAGATTTCCGCGAAGGTTAAACTGAATAAGGCGGGTGGGAAAGTTGAACCTTTCGTAATTTCTTTACCCGGCAGCAAAATCATCTTGAACGGCTTTTTCCCCTTTCCGAAAGGCGAGAACCCAGGAGTATTGGACATCACGGTCAATGTTGCTTCCGGGCCTCTGGATGACCTTCTATACTATTTTCCCCAATATTTTAACAAAGCCATAGGAAGCGTCCATGCATCCATCAGATTTTTTGGGAATCCCTTGGCTCCAGTCATTTCCGGAGAGGCGAAGCTGGAAGCGGCGGTGTTGGGGTCTCCCGACATGAAACAACCTTTGCGAAATGTCGAACTCGGACTCACCACTAAAGGTGGAGTGGTTTTACTTTCTCCGGTTAAGGCAATGTTTGGCAAGGGGCTGTTACATGGAGATGGAGCCATCAATTTTTGTGACGGTATCGGTTCGTTAACCGCCCGGATTTTCGGAGAAAACCTCGATTTCAACATGTCAGGTCTTGAGTTAAAGAAAGCAAAAGCATCTTTCAGTGCCTCAGGAACCTTATACAATCCAATAATTCGAGGAAACATCTACCTTCCCCAGGGTAAGTTTCAAATTTCCGACAACCTATTCAAAACCAATAATGCCACTTTTAGTTTGCCCTTGAAATCCCTGGATTATGCTTTTGAAATTGAAATTCCACGAAATTTCTGGCTGAGGAATTCTTTTGTAAATGCTGAGATGAAAGGGAAAATGACCCTGGCGGGAAATTTGAAAACCTTTCACTTGAGCGGCGGATGCCAGACCCTTCGGGGTTGGATATATTTTCAACGCCGCAAATTCACCATTGATAATGGTGAAATAAAATTCCGTGAACATAATGGAAAATTCGACCCGTACCTTTTTTTCAAATCTGCTACCACGATCCAGAATATAAAGGTGTTTTTAACTCTTCAGGGAAATTTGTCGTCTTTTACCCCCAAACTTTATTCTTCTCCACCCATGAGTGAAGGCGATATCATTGCACTGCTGACTTTTGGAATGAACAAACAGGATGCACTGAGGGCTGATCCGAAAGCCCTTTTTGAAAAGGAAATCGTGGATGGGTTGAAAAATACGTATCTATCAGGTCTTTTAAGTTCAAGTCTCTCGAATGTCTTAAGCCTTGATGAACTCTATGTCGGTTCCTTGTTTGATCGGACAAAAGGAGTAAGTCGTTCGTTCGTCCATATTGGGAAATACGTCGGCAACAATATTTTTCTCGCATACGAAGGAACCCTTGCACAGGATGATTCCCCAAAAACGTTTTTCATTGAATATAAATTGCCGAAAGGCTTAACAGTGGACCTGGAAATGAAAAAGCCAGGCAATGAAATACGTTTGGGGCTAAAGTACGAATGGAGTTTCTAGGCAGGCAGATCGAAAAAGCCACCATCTGTTGAAATATCATCTTGCGCCTTGGGTATTTCTACCCAACAAACTTTACCGTTGTTTTTTACTTCTGTTGGATCCAGGCTGGATAGGTCGCTAATGGCTACCGAATGAACTTTTCCTGATTTTCTCCAAAGTGTTGCTCAATTCCTCTGTTATCATATAATCCAGCATTGCAACAATCGAAATAACGACTGGGAAGTATAAGTATTTTTTTGATTACACATATTATTATCGACGGTTTGCAAAAGTTTATTTTGCCAGAGTCGGATATGCCTTTTATTCGGGCCATCAATTTGTATACACTAGGGGTATTCCGAACGACCTTGGAGGTTGTTTGTGGAAGCGAAGAAGAACCACCCGGCGGGGTGAAGGGTTTTTGGAAGATCCGATGTATGGTATTATTGATGAAAATGTGTTATTATTGCTGCCTTAGGATTGAATGAGGTCTGATGCATTTTATGATTGAGGTGCAGTAGTGGGAGTAATAGTTAAAACTGTTTTTCTTCTTGTGCTTTCAAATGTTTTTATGACTTTTGCATGGTATTCGCATCTTAAAAATCTGAACCACAAAGCCTGGTATGTTGCAGCGCTTGCAAGCTGGGGAATTGCATTATTTGAATATCTCCTGCAGGTTCCTGCAAACAGAATTGGTTACACAAAGATGGATCTGGCTCAGCTCAAAATACTGCAGGAGGTCATTACTCTTTCAGTGTTTGTTCCATTTTCACTATACTATATGAAGCAGCCCTTCAGAATTGAATTCTTATACGCAGGATTCTGTCTTCTGGGTGCAGTTTATTTTATTTTTAAAAGTTGAGTTAGTGCGAACGTTTAACTGATAAGCGAAATGAAACTGATTTTTAACCACGGAATACACGGAATTGCACGGATTTCTAAAAGGGAAAAGTATATTCACGCTGCCAAAGTTGAGAGAGCTTTTTGAAAAAAAGGTTTTTGAATAAAAATTATCATATATTGTTTTTTGTATTATTGATGTGCTTGTGTTCTAAAAAAGCTGCATATTCAGAGTCATTTCAAAAGAAAATTTCCGGGAAAAAAATTTGTAATATAGGAACGGGAAGATTAAATGGGGTTTATTATTCTCTTGGTTTAGCGATTGCATCACTTTATAATTCGCGCAATACTGATTTCCTGATTGTAGCTGAACCTACAAAAGGAGCTGTAGAAAATCTTGAGTTGCTTAGAAGCGGTGAATTATCGCTTGCTTTTATTCAAAGTGATGTTGCTTACAACGCTTATTTCGGAAAGGGAAAGTTTGTAGGGAAGGCGTTTCCGGATCTGCGTGTACTTGCCTCGCTCTATTCTGAAACGGTTCATCTTGTTGTACCAGCAGATTCTCCGATTTCTTCTCCGATCGAACTTAAGGGAAAGCGTATTTCAACTGGTGAAGATGGCAGTGGTACAACTGAAAATGCCAAAACAATTCTGAACCATCTTGGAATCAGAGAGAACGATTATCAATCCTTTGACTTGAATTTGTCGGCTGCTCTTAATTCGTTAAAATCCGGAAGTCTTGATGCTGTTTTTTTTACTGGCGGAGCTCCTGTACACGGTTTTTCGATGTTTTCGAATGAAAATTCAATTAGATTGCTCTCACTATCAGATAACATTATATCTAAAATAATTTCTGAAAAGCCGTATTTGGCTTCTGAGACGATTGAAGCTGGCTTGTATGGAGAAAAACATCAGAAAGTACAAACTGTTGGACTCAAGGCACTTCTTGTTACAACAAAATCTTTTGAATCAGCGGCCTGCGAGAACATTTTAAAATTAGTTTTTTCAAATCAGGCTTATCTTGTATCTTCGTGCAGAGCATTCAGACCGGTAACTCTCGAAGAGATGCTCGAAGGAATAGATCAAACCATGTTGCACGAAGGTGCAGTTTCATTTTTTCACTGAGCAGCATTCTCTAATCCCAGACTTCTTGATACGCATATTTCGTGATGCCGGCGTTTTCAGCATACATGGGTGGAACCGTCTTTTGATGTGGAAGTTATTTGTTCACTGTCATCTCGAGCGAATGTGAGAGATCTCAGTAAATGCGGGATTTCTCCCTTCGGTCTAAATGACAGCGAAAACATTGACAACTCTGAATCCTCGCGAATCTCGAATCTAAATCCGAAATCACAAAAATCCCTCAAATATCCAACCTCGAAAACCCTTCTAAAATCTTGGATCTTGAAAATCTGCATAATCTGTGGACAAAAATCTTTTCTTGTCTTTTCTTGTCTCGTCTTTTTGGGTTCAGCTTTCCTGATAGAAATTCTCGTAAAGGTTTTTAATTACTCCGAGGAGTTTTTTTCCATTTTCAGAAAAGATCTTAATTTCGTCGAAGTCGATTCTGGACGGTGCTATTGCCTGTAAGCGAATTGCAAGGCGAGCGGAATATCTGAAGGGAATAAATCCTGAGATAAAGAAAGCATTGTTTGAAAGGATTTCATGAACGATATTGAAGCCGGGTTTATCAAGTGGAATATCAACGGCAGCATACTTGTATCCTTCTCTGAGGAGGTGGCGCCATTCATTAAGCATGTTTTCAAGAGCTTTTTTTCCTGGAATATCGAACATGAAATAGACTGAAGACTGTGAGCCTTGTCTGAGACTTTTGTAATCACCATCGTTTGGAAGCGGATTAAACCTCGGAGAAGGAGTCCATTCCATGTTAAGTGGTGTCAGAAGGAATTCAAGCTCAGTACCGAGATTGTTTGGAAGAGAGACAGACTCTCCAAATGGAAGTTTGGTCATTGGGATTATTGAATATAGTATCGAATATCTGTTTGTTCCGGTTGGGTCTTTTCCGATTCCCAGATCGTGAAGTCTGGCCTGGGTTTCGGGGCTCTGACAACCTATCAGAATTGCCATGTCCACGGAATTGTATTTTGAAATAAGTCGCTGGCTGTAATCGTGGTTTGTTACAAAATCAAGAATGCAATACTGCATTGGTATTTCACGTGCTTTTTCAAAAAGCGCACTGAATATTTTTCCGAAGAAACCGCGTGATTTTACGCGTGGATCAATCAAACCAAGGCATGCTTCATAGACCGGAGGATCGGCGTTCCAGCGCCTAAGTGCTGCATGACCGACCAGTCTTCCGTTGGGCAGCGATGCAACAATTGAAATCAAGTCGCCTGATGCAACCATTGTTCTGACTTTTTCCGGATAATAAATAAATTCATTGATGTACTTGTATTCATAAACGAAGAAAAACAGACGGCTTAAGGCAGATTCCTCGCCGGGTTTTAGAAGTCTTATTTCAATCTGTTCAGGCGGAATGTCCTCCTGGAGTTCGTGATTATTCTCGTTTTCCTGAATGACTGCAGCGGGAATACAGGCTCGTCCTTTGCTTAGTGAAAAAGATATCGACTGCCCGTCACGACCAAGATTTTCAATTGAAATCTGTTCAAATTTGTCGCTTTTAGAGTCGAATTCGTTCAAAAGCTTCCCAAGTGCTCCGATGTCATCAGAGTGAAGTGGTGTTCCGTGGTTAAGTATGTTCATTTCCACTTTTCCACCGTTTTCTGAAAGATTTATCTTTATGAAACCGTAACGGTTGTTATCGGCGTTGGTTTTTATTATCAGCGTAACCGCTGCAAGCATTCCACCACATAAAGTGCGGCATGAGTCATCCTCCAGGCCAAGCTGCTTTCCAAACGAAGAAACAAAACATTTTGAAGGCTCAAGAAGCATTTCGTTGAGAGATATTTCAAGAGAAGCTTTCATTATCTTTTTCTTTCAAAGTTGAATTCATGCGTTTCGAATATTTCAATGCAGTTTTCATATTATAATATATTCACTGATTATGGGATGCAATATTTTTTTTCTGGATTATTTTGTATTTTTTGACTATATTATATACATGAGGTATGAAAAATACCCAGGGGAGGCATTCTAATGAATAATGAAAATGGGGGTTCCAGTGACACAGAAGCATCAGGTCGTGTCGCTTTTCAGGTTTTGAATGTTGCAGACTTAAAAGATCGTCTGATGGATGACGTTGATCTTATCAATGAAGTTCTGATTACTTTTTTTGCGGATTTCAAGCGTAGATTATCAGAGTTAAACGAATCAGCACTGTGTGGTGATCTGGCAAGGGCATCGAAAGCTGTTCATTCTATAAAAGGTGCTTCCGGGAATGTAAGTGCTGAGGTCCTTATGAATACAGCATTACAAGTGGAGCTTGCAGCAAAATCGGGAGATCTTGCAACTGTCAATGCCAGCATTGACAAAATAGAGTCTGATTTCAACGATTTCAGAAAAGCCGTATTAAAAGCTGGCTTCAAAGCCTGATCAGACAATCAACTTACCGAACAAAAAACGTCCAAATACATTTCAGTCAGACAACTTTTCTTTGAGAGCACAAAGTGCTCGAACGCGGGGAGTGAGACGGTCGAACCTGTTCAACCGGCGAGAGGAATTGCTGTCCCTGATAGCACAAAGTGCACAACGCGCATAGCATGGTCAATTCCTCAATGAGAGCACAAAGTGCTCGAACGCGGGGAGTGAGACGGTCGAACCTGTTCGACCGGCGAGAGGAATTGCGTGTCCCTGATAGCACAAAGTGCACAACGCGCATAGCATGGTCAATTCCTCAATGAGAGCACAAAGTGCTCGAACGCGGGGAGTGAGACGGTCGAACTTGTTCGACCGGCGAGAGGGGGCGCGTGCCCCCTCTAAAAAATTCATTCAATCTTCGAGGACTTGCCAGACGCTGTCGATGACTGTTCCATCGCGCCATTCAATAAGTGCAACCGGACGATCACCGAGTTTCGGTTTTTCAGGAATTCCAGTGAGCGTGTGAACTTTATCCATCAGTTCACGAATTGGAATAATCGGCAGACCGCTGTTTTTCACGCGATCCAGAATATCAGATCTGCGAGGATTTATGCAGATTCCGCGTTCTGTGACCAGCACATCAACAACTTCACCTGGTGCGGTAATAGTCGTTACTCTCTCTTTTATTATTGGAATACGTTTTCGAAATGATGGAGCAGTAAGTATTGTGCATCCTGATCCGGCGGCTACGTCAGAGAATCCGCCTGTGCCATGCAGAAGCATTCCGTCACTGTGAGTGTTGACGTTTGCATTGAAATCTATATCGATTTCGGTTGCTCCGAGCACTCCGACGTCGAGCATGTTGGCAAGGCATCCCTTCGCGTGTTGTAAATATGAGCTGAATGGCGGGGATTCAATATGTCTTTTGTTGTCTTTCAGCGATCTGACTGCCGGAAGATCGAATGCCTGCAGGTCAAGTATATAATCAATGAGATTTTCGTTGAGTAGATTCACCAATATTTCAGTTGATCCGCCGTGTACAAAAGATGCTTTGACTTTTTTCTCTCTCATTATATTGCCAAGAAACACTGTGAAAGCAAGTGATATGCCTCCCGCACCAGCCTGGAAGGAAAAGCCATCTTTTACGAAACCGGCTGCATCAACGAATTTAGCGGCCAATTCTGCGATCATAAGCTGAGTTGGAGATTTTGTAAGACGGGTTGTTCCTGAAACAATTTTCTCCGGGTCGCCGACTTTGTCGACTTTCAGCACGTAATCAACGTTTCCACCCATAATTGACCATGGAACACAAGGGTAGGGGACAAGATTATCAGTTATTACTACAACCTGATCTGCAAATTGTGAATCAGCAAGTGCATATCCAAGTGGTCCGCAGGCTGAAGGGCCGTTTACTCCGTTTGCATTTCCCAGCTCATCTGCTGTTGGTGCAACTATGAAGGCTATATCTATGTGAAGGTCTCCGTCTTGAATTGCACGCGCGCGTCCGCCATGTGAGCGCAGTATCGCTGTGCGTTTCATGAATCCTTTTGAACACGCTACTCCAACCTGGCCGTTCATAGAGCCTTCGACATGAGAAATTACACCGCTTTTAATAAGGTCAACAAGCTGATCATGAACCGGAAACAGTGCAGACGGAGCAATTACAAGGTCTTTCAAGCCAAGCGCAGCAAGTCGGTTGATGACTTCGTTAATCATGTAGTCGCCATTTCGGAAATGGTGGTGAAAAGAAATAGTCATTCCGGAATGTGGCTGCAAATGCGTGAAAAGCTCATTCCAGCCGCCTACGACTTTATTAATGCGGCCTTTATGTCTGACAGTAGAAATTTTTCTTGTCGCAATGCGTCCGCCGCCTTCGTCTGCAAAAGCCCCTCTGAATGGCTTCACAGCTCTGCCGTTTACTTCATCGGGAATTTTTCTTCCAAGGGTGTTGTTTATGAAATTCATTACTGGATCTCCTCGCTGTCAATCATTCTGATCTTTTTGGCCAGATCAATTACTTTCTGAGCTCTTTCTGCTACAGGAGCGTCAATCATCTTTGAGCCAAGTGAAACAACTCCTGAGCCGCTTTTCTTCGCTTCCTCAAGTGCTGCAACAATTTTCTTTGCTTCTTCAAGTTCCTGTTCTGATGGCGCGAATGCTTTGTGAACAGGGTCCACCTGCCGTGGATGAATGATTCCCTTTCCGACAAATCCAAGGGATTTGGCTTCCTGTGCTGATGCAATAAGCCCAGCTTCGTCTCCGACATCAGAATATACTGTGTCGATGGCTTGAATATCAGCCGCTTTTGATGCAAGAACAATCTGTTGTCTTGCCAGAAATGATTCGCGTCCTTCGCGGGTACGTACAATTCCGAGGTCTTTTGTGTAATCTTCGGCGCCAAAGCACAGCGCAACGTTTCTCGGGCTTGCTGAAGCAACTGATGGAGCGTTTACGACGCCTTTTCCCGTTTCAATGAGCGGCATGAAGAGAATTCTTCCCTGAACACCATGTTTTTCTTCTATTTCGCGGACGAATTGTTCGACATCAATTACGTCTGAAGAACTTTCGCATTTCGGAATAAGAATTACATGCGGCAACGCCGGAACAACTTCAAGAAGGTCGCTGCGACCAAAAGGACCATTCATTGGATTAATTCGTACAATAATTTCGCCGGTCGGAAAAAAGGACTCGGCATTTTCAAGCATTCTTCTTACAAGAACTCTTGACTCAAATTTCTGAGATGGCGCTACTGAGTCTTCAAGATCAAGGATGATCGAATCCGCGCCAAACAAGCCTGCATTTAACATCAGATCGGGCTGATTTCCCGGAATATAAAGCCTTGTTCTTCTGAGACGGTCTTTTTGAGAGGGGCGTCTTTTTGGAACTTGTATTTTCGGGGCGGAAGCTTTTCCGGCAAGACGCAAAACAGCTTCAATTCTTGCCCAGATAATAAAATCAAGAGCGCCATCGTCTTTTATGAGAAGTTTTCCGGTTTTAACGCCGAAGAAAGAGCATGCTTCTTCAACAGTCTTTCTGATCAGCTTTCCGAAAAGCTTTTTGATGCTTGACTCAATAACAATTTCAAAACCAGGATAATCAGGTTCAAAAACAACAGTCAAATCTGATTTTCCTTCAGATCCGGATTTAAAAATCATGTTTTCACTCATTCCTAATCACCTCCGAGGATATTTAGCCCGTAATATATATATTTAAACTGAAAGATTATACATTATCGCTGCATCATGTCAAGTGAACTTTCGCAAATCGAAAAAAAAATCTGCATGATAACGATAATAAATCATTATTATGCAGAATTCTAAATTTATCTACTCAAAGCCACACATGAGATTTCGCCTATTATGATTATCTGTGCCTTGCCTGTGATCTATTTTGCTGAAACAGTGAGAACAGGGCTGCGGTATTCGCAGGCTCCAGCAAGGACTCTGACTTCGATTTTATCTCCTGATTTCACATTGCCGGATGAAACTGAAGGCATTGAGCCTTTTTGGAAAGTTACGTCCATTGCTTTTTTCCCGTTGACCCAAATTTCCCCTGGTCCGGAATATTCTATTGCAGCAAGTCCTGATGCTTTCCAGCAGATATCCTGGTTAATGAGATGTACCATCTTTGCGACTAAAGTACTTACTCCATTGTTGGTTGCAAGATTTGCGTTCAAAGTGATTGTTGGAAAAAATCTGTCCAGAATTTCGGAACTTCCGAAAACAGCGATTGGAATAAGCACTCCCGCCTGTTTTTTTGCAAAATCTGCAGGAATATGACAACTATTGATGTTAACATTAAGCAGGTTGCCGACATTTTGCAGGATCTTGGAACTGAGTTTTTCCTGTGCCATGGGGATTGATCCATAACCGGAAAAATTTCTGTAAAAACTGGTTGATTTAAGCAGAAGTTTCTTTGTTGTTTCTCTGGAGCAGTCGTCCAGGAGAGGTTTTGGGAATGTGTGTACAGAAGGATGTTTTGGCTGAATGTTTTTTCCCTGAATAGTGTCGTCACTGAAAAAGTTTTCATTTGTGAATTGTGCTGTTTTTGCCATTAGTTCAGCTGTAGTGAGCCCGGAGATATTTCCTGCATCAGAAGTGTACCAGCCCGGAGTTATTCCATTCATGATTGTGTTGACGGTGTTTTCGTAAATTGTGTTTTCCATGGTATCAACGTCTGGTTTTGTGTGTGCGTCATTTCTAACATGCGCCGGAACAGTCATGTCCTGGAGAATGTGAAGTGTTTCGCCCAATGCTCTGTAAGATGCTGCAAAAAGTTTCTCACGTGACACAGATCCATTAAGACTGTATTTGCTTGAATTTGCTGGTATGGTATTTTCCATAGCTGCTTTGTACAATACAAGCGAATTGTTCCATGAATAAGCATTTGATGTATATGAGGTCCCCCATGTTATTGCGTCAATGCATGGATTCACCTTTTCGATAATGTTTTCCAGCAGCAGATAATATTCATCGGTAAGCCATCTGGCGCCGGGAGTTTTAATGTTATTCGGGCTGTAGAAATGTCTGAGACCAGAGTAGGCAGAACCGACCGTAGTCAGAATGTAAGAATATTTTTCATCAAACCGGTTGTCGGCAGCTGTAGCAGCTCGTGTCAGCCAGCCCTCAAAATTGCTTTTTACTTCCATTTTTTTCATGAAAATGGAATTCCACTTTTCAATGGAAACTCCGGTGAAAATAGCATCAGAACGATATCTACAGCCTGAATATTTCCTGTTTGAAGCCGCTTTGTTCAGAAACAGCTTGAATCCATGCTGGGTCATTGCCTGGTGGGTTTTGTACACATCGTCCCATGAATATGCTGGCAGAGAAAGAGAGATTGCAGCAACCAGGAAGAAAAAACATTTTTTTAAATAAACTTGTATTTTAACGGTATTCATCTTTTTTTCCCTTAAAGGCTCTGAACAAACCATGTTCCGTCTCGCTTTTGAAGTTTTATGCAAAATTCCATAGAATCATGCTCAATAAGTACTTCAGAAGACTGATAATTCTGTAATGATGGGGAATCCTGAAGGAGACTTGCTGCAACATGATCAAAGTCCTGAAAGGTCATGGATGCGTTTTTTATTGCCATTCCGAATTGTTGAAAAGCCTCAGGATCGGTGGTGAATACACGAAGATATTCGTCTCTTACTTCAGGAGTAAAAACTGCGGCTGCAGCTTCAGGATTTTTTTCTATCAGTGCTGAAGAAAGGTTGTTTATTGCTGATGGAACATCTGAGCGGCTTCCCTCAAAACTTTGAGTTGTTTCTAACGTCGGAATTATTTGCCTGGAACTTCCGGACGTATCAGAACTTCCACAGCCTGTACAACATGAAATAGTCAGACCTAATAAAAGAAACGAAAATAACTTTTTTCCAATCATTGTTCACTCTCCCTTAAAAATGTTTATTATTTAAGCATGTTTCGAAAAAAACAAAAACAGCCACTTTGAACATACTCAAATGATAAAAGTGGCTTTAAGTTAAATTAGCCGATCTGTTGGAGAATCAGTCAATGTATTTGGCTGTAATAGTTGCTGAATTAATGCTGCTGCTGAATTTATAGGTTCCTTCCCCTTTATAATCAAGCTTTAGCCATCTGCCATCATCGCTGTTAACAGTGGCGGTGTTGCCGGAAACGGTTATTGTTCCAACCATTGGTTCTTTTGGAGTCTCGCCAACCGGTGATTTTCCTGAGAATTCTGCTGTTGCACGATTGGAAGAGCCCGGAATTGCTTTTATTGTAATTCGAAGCTGATCTATGATAATTTCAATGACGCTATTGTCACAGCGCAGGATAGAAGCTGTCTTGCTGATGAAAAGCACTGAAGCTTTCAATTTTCCAGGCCTGAGGGGAATACCCATAATATTTTCACGGCTCAGCTGTGGAGATGTTCGGAGGAGTTGTTCAATTTGTGGGAGAAAAACTTTCAAATCGTTTCGATTTTCTTGTACTATTGCAAATTTAATTTTATCAACCATTATTGAACGAGTTTCTTCGGATAAAGAGGAAATAGCAGATTTTATGGAATCTCCATCTGATGAAGAGATGATTTCGCTGCATATTGTGTTCTGAGTTTTCAGTTGGAGAGAATTTTCTGCAGAAAGAATATTTTGAAAGACAAAAAAGTTTAATCCAAGGCTTAATCCGATAGTCATTAATATTTTAGAGATATTCATTTTGTTTTCCTCCGTTGTCATTTTCCAGGCAAATGTAAGGAGCAAAAATCAGGCCAGAATTCCAATATCATTCAGAGCTTATTTTGTGACCATTAAAAGAAAAATATCAAAAATTCATCAGTTAAATCAGCAAATTGATGAAAATTCATCAGATAATTTTTATATCTACTCAATAAATATCGGAAAGAAATCGTAGAAGCGGCTTTCAGAAGCTTAAGACAAACGCGGCAAGATGCCACGTCTACGATTTGTCAGGAATTATTGAATAGATACTGATTTTTGTATAATAAGCTGCTGAGGGTAATACAAACTGTAAATATTTTCGTTAAAAAAGATATGTAAGAAAAATTTTGAGATGTAAAAAGCTGGATTTTTTTTCAGAATCTGATACAATACATAAAATTTATTAAGTGCTTGAACGCGGGGAGTGAGACGGTCGAACAAGTTCGACCGGCGAGAGGGGCGCGTGCCCCTGAGAGCACAAAGTGCTCGAACGCGGGGAGTGAGACGGTCGAACAAGTTCGACCGGCGAGAGGGGGCGCGTGCCCCTGAGAGCGCAAAGTGCTCGAACGCGGGGAGTGAGACGGTCGAACAAGTTCGACCGGCGAGAGGGGGCGCGTGCCCCCTCTAAAAAGGAGTGATGTTATGGGAAAGGTATTTCAGTTTCCTGGGAAGAGGACGGTGTCTGCAAATTCCAGGCAGATAATTGTCATTGAGCTTGCAGGAAAAAAATTTGGAGTTTACACTGACCAGGTTGCAGAGATAATATCTGCAGATACGCCATTAAAGAAAATTCAGACAGCCCCACAATGGATTGAGGGAGTTGTTGTAATTAGAGGGCATTATATTCCCATAATAAATTATTTTTTACTGCACAATATTCAGTCTGAGCCGAACGAGAGAAATAAAATCCTTATTTTGAATATTAATAATTCGTATATTGGCTTTATAATTGGTGATATTTTATCTGAAATAGCAATGATTGAGCCTGAAGTAAGCCTTCCCGGGGTAGAGAAGTGGCCCTTCTTTGTTGATCGGATTGTTCCGCTTAAGAATCAGCAAGTAGGAATAATAAATATAGATTCATTGTTGTCGCAGGCTGATAATGAAGAAATTTTCAAATGCAGGAAATTCCTTGGTTGTTTATAGAAATATCAATTCAGGTGATATGTAACATAAATTTTCGGAGGTTAAATAAATGAGTAAGTGGAAATGCACTGTTTGTGGTTATGTTTATGATCCTGCTGAGGGCGATCCTGATAGTGGTATTGCTCCTGGAACGCCTTTTGAAAAAATTCCCGAAGATTGGGTTTGCCCTGCATGCGGAGTGGGAAAAGACCAGTTCGAAAAAATCTGATTTTGCAGATTGGCCGGCAACAGCCAGTGAAGGGGCTAAAACTTGAGTTTTTCTTTTAAAAAAAAGTTATTATTAGCTTTTGTGGTTTTTGATTTAGTGGTTATTGCCGGAGTAATTTTTTATTTCACCGCAACAAATGGCGGATTAAAGTTTTCCCTGGAAAAACTTACAGATGCATTGTCTGCTGCACAACTTGCCAGCTTAAAAGCTGATGATATTCAGGGATCGTTTTTCAGCGGAATAAGAATTCCCAATCTGAGTGTTGTACTAATTTCTTCAAGAACGGTTTTTCATATTTCGAATCTTCAGATTCAACCTGACCTGAAAGCTTTGCTGAAAGGCGAAGTTCGCTTTGACAGAATTGAAATTGATTCATGGAAAATTTCCGGGCCCCTTAAGTTACAACAGACAGTTGAAAATATTTTCAAACAGATTCCCAGGCTCAGCGAACTTACATGTTTTGCTTTTTACAGAAACTCTCCGGTTGTTTCAAGCTTATTGATAAAAAAATGTGAGTGGAAGCCTGCCACCGAAAGCGTTGTTTTGAACCTTGATAATTTCAGCATGACACTTCCTGCTGAGCAGAAGATTGATCATTTGATGCTTTCGGCTTCATTATCAGCCTTCATCGGTAAAACTGAACTGTTTGATTCATCGCTTAACGGAAAGGTCTTCAGGACATCGTTTGAGGGTGAATATTCCGGTTTATTTCTTGGGTCTGAAATATCAACTGATGTGAAAGTTACATTAAATCCATCATTTTTAATTTCGAGAATTGAGGGATTTTCAAAAACGAAAGAAATTTCCTTTGCCAGAGCGGCTTCCAAATTTGAAAAACTCTGGGAAAATTCTTTCCCGTTCAAGATTGCCGGAGACTTGTCTTTTTCTGGCTCATGGCTTTATGATTCAAAAATTGGCTTTTCTGGAAGTATTAATGGCAAGGGTTCTAATATTTCTCTGAATCTTCCTGTTATCAATTTTCCAATTTTTTCATTAAATTCTGATTTTGAAATCAAAGACCGGGAAATGAAAATTTCTGACCGCCAAAGCACTTTTCTGGGCTTTCCTGCAGAATTTTCCGGCAGAATTTTTGACGGTTCGAACAACAGTATCGGTACAGAGCTTGATTTTAATTCCCCTTTTATAAGTTATTCTGATCTGATAGCATCTCTTCCATGGACAATAAGATACGGCCTGAACATACCGGAAATTCTAGGCAGTGCATCTTTCAGAATGAAGAGCTCCGGCGCTCCGACGTGTATAACAGTAAATTTTTTATCCAGTGATACAAGAATAAAAAAAGCGACATCTTCAGGAGTCTGGAATGCAAAACTTGATGGAAAATTCGATCTGGGAAAAGATCTTTATCCGGTTTTAAACGCAGTAATCGATTGGCGGACTGATAATCCTCCACAGTGTTTAAAAATTCCAGATGAGATAGTTTCTCTTTCAACTTTAAAAGCAGAATTGAGTAACAACACCGGCAAAGTCGGCTTTTTTTCAGGAAAAGGTGAACTCAGCGCAAATGGAATAACAATACCGTTGATGTTTTCCGGAAAGAAGACAGAAATTGCAGGGCAAATCAGCCCAGCGCTATCAGAAAATGGAAAGATTTATCAATTTTATGAAAATGTTACTAAAAAACTAAGTCCCACTCAGTTGTTAACCTGGGTGGGACTTGATTAAGTTAATTTTTGTTCTTATGAATTCTGCATTGAGCTTTCAATTTCGCTTATTCTGATTCCCTGATTTTCAAGAAATCGTTCATACCAGATCGGATATGAATTTGTCGATTTGAGTTCTGTTCTGAATTCTATTACAAGTCGCTCTATATCAACAAAGTCGTTGGTTTTGAGTTTTGCTGTTGCCTGAGCGCTGCCCATTTTCTTCAGATTTCCCAATATCGAATTAACCAGCATTGCCATTTCGTATCTTGAGACTTTCATGTCGCTCTTAAATGGATTTCCTGGCAAAAGCCCTTTCTGGGTCATCTTGCGCACAGTTTTGAAAGACCAGTGTTTCTGCGGAAGCACAGGAAATGCATTTTCGTCTGACTGGGGGACCTGTCTGATTCCGATTCTTGTGCTCTTCTGATCAATGCCAAAGCTTGAGTTTGAATTTCCGGAAGACTGATAAGAAGAACGGGGCTGATAGACGTTTTTCTTCTCAGGAATAGTTGTGAACTCCCAACTGGCCTTTGAAGCAAGGCTTTCGCCACTCTTACTCTTTATTTTATCACTTACAAGAACTTTGTATCTTGTCCCAAGTTCAAGCTGTTTTGAGGGTGTAAAAACAGCCTGTTTCAGATTCGAATCATAAGATACCAGGCCATCCACACGTTCTGATTTTCCAAAAAGAGAAATGTTAATATTATTAACTGTTGATGGATGTGCGTCTTCATTAAACTGTATTACTATTGGAACATCTCTGGATATTTTGAAAGAATTTGCCGGTGGTTTGATTCCGGAAATTTTGAACTCAGAAAGTCTGCGCTTTTTCTCATTTCCTCTTGGCGAATCAAAACTGGAGTTGTCCTGATTTCCATTTTCAGCAAATTCCGGATCGGCGTTTGCTGCTACTGGAGGCTCATCCCCACTTTCAAGTTCTCTTATGTCATTGCCGACAGCTTCCTGATAGTTGCTGCTATTGAAGCTCGGAGATGGAGCGGCTTGATATGACCTTTTCTGATTTCCGAAATTTGGTTGTCTATACGTCGGAGCAGCAGCCATTTCAACAGGTGCCTCATTTGATGGAGATCCGGCGCGGGTCGAGAAAACAGAGTTCAGTCCCTTTGAAAGCTGTCTGCCATAGACATCTGTGATTCCCTGAGTAATTACAACGCGATAAGTCTTACCCGAATCAAGAACCCCGACTGGTGTCAGAATTGCCTGATTTCTCTGAGGAATAAATCTGATTTTTGCTGGAACAGGTCCGAAATCGTCTTCCAGACGGAATGTAAACTCATTCAGGGTTTCTTCTCTGACCTGGCCTTTAAAAGCAATTACCACTGGTGAACTGAGGTTCGAAACTACATCTCCTGAACGCGGAGAAAGGCCTGTTATTTCAAGATCAGATACGGCTGGAATCTGAGCAGGGACAGGAGGTCTGCTTGTCTGTCGCGGAGCAGCTTCAAATCCGCTGTTTTCAAAACCTCTGCTGACAGGTTCCGGGGCTTCTTCCAGGACATTCAGCGGAACATCGTAGGAAGTTGATGTGTTTCCGGCTGCAACAGAAAAGGGTATTGCAATATTCTTTGTAATTCTTGAGCCGGTTGCGCCCGTAAGGCTGTTTAATATTGCAACACGATAGTCAGAGCCGCCTTTTAACGGATTTCTCGGAACCAGAGTAATTGTTTTCATGTCTTTTGAGAGACGATAGTCTATTCCGATCTGCTGGCCGCCTTTGTGAACCTGAATTGGAGCATCACGTAAAGTTGCAATGTCAAGTGGTTCCGAAAAAGATATTTCCAGAGCCGATTCAGGAAGCATTACCGCCTGAGCCATATTAGCACTTACTATTGCGAGAGATTGTGAAGTCTGAGCTGCTCCGGCACCAATACCTGCGACCATAACGCGTGATTGTCCGGGGTCTTTCATTGAAAAGCCCGAATCATCGTTCTTTCCTCTGATTTTAAAGCTCCAGACTTTTTCTCCACTTTTCCCTGCTTCTCCAAATGATAACTGTGCAGTATAAGTCATTCCCTCTTCGAGAGCTTTGGCAGGCTTGAACATGACTTGTCTGGAATTTTGATTGTAAAGCAGCTCACCATCTATCTGCCTTGCACCCTGAAAAAGGGAAACGTTGACTGTCTGATAGAATGCAGGAGAAACTCCTCCGTCAAATTCTATTGTTAAAGGTGTTTTGGGTGAATTTCCGGAAGAAAGATCTCCCGGAGTAACGTTTGTGACAACGACACCTTCCCCTGTACCAATTTTTTTTGTTCCTTCGATTGCTGCTGATGCTTTCTCACTGCAAAAAACTAGAAAACACAGCATCAGGAGGACAACACAACAGGCAAACTTTTTCATTTAAACCTCCCTGAAACTGATAATTATTCAATGTGTTCATCGACACATAAGACATTCAACTTTAGTCACTAAAAATCATTCTGAAAAAATATTGTAAAGATTAAATAAACGTTGTAAAATGATTTGAGGTTTATGTGAGATGATGATACAAGAGTGTTCTTGATGATAGGAAAAATGAAAGATGGTTTGCTGAATGAATAGGAGTAGAAGTGGAATTGTTTTGGGTGTAGTTGTTTTTTCTTCGCTGATTCTTGGTATTTTTCTTTTTGCCTATAACAGTTTTGTCAGGCAGCAGAACCGTAGAGCTCATCATGAGCAGATAAGTGAAGTGGCATCCACGCTTGCTCTTTCAGGTGTTAATATGCTTGCCGAACAGATGACAAGCAGTCTTGATACGATCATCAACAATGCTGCTCCAAATATGAAGACCCTTATTCAGTGCGATGAAGATAACCCAGCAAACTGGGTGGCTGACAGTTCTGAAGTTTCCGGAAGTACAATGCAGCAGGTGAAAAAGGACTATCAGAGCTTTTTGAATCAGCTTACCAACTTATCTGAAATTCCGATCTGTGAAAAAATGGAGCTTTCGTTTGATAATATTCAGCAGTTGACACCAAGCACAACTCCTGAACAATACCAGGCAGGAAGGGATCCTGTGGAGAAAATGGGTGAAGTTGTGCTTTCATGTACAATCAGTTACAAGGGAGCAAAGCGGAAGGCACAGATTGAACGGCAATTCAGAGTTGTAAGCATGGTTCCGGGAATTTTCGCCCGATTTACGCTCTTTACCGCAAAAACTCCCCACTACAATTCATTTAATGCGCTTGGAACTGTTTATAACGGTATAGTAGATAACCAATACACCCATTTTCCTGGCATGGCCATGAGAGCTCCTCTGAAGCTTATCAATGGAACAGATACGAGTTTTGCAAATCCCCAGGATCCGATAGATTTGAAGACAAGAGGCTGGGTTTTTCTCGGACCCAGTGAAGCACCCAACCCGAATGGAGGAGTGCTCCTTAAAATACCTGGTGGTTTTGAAAACGCTGCTGGTGGAAGTTTTATGTTCTGCCGTTCCATTCCTGGTGACAATGGTGTGATCGTTCGTCCAGAGATAATTCCAGACGACACCAATTTCAATTCATCGGCTCTTAATACGATCATTGGCGGAGTCTACCAGGGCTTTTATACTAACCAGATGGATACCAAGGGAACTTTGGATCCCTCTGATGATGTTCCTTTGTCCCCAACAAAAGGAGCAGATACATCAGGAATGTGGCCCTTGACAACGGGTTATCAGTGTGCTTCGACATGGCTGTTCCCTTATGGAGATAATGATAATCCGTCAAGAACGCTTATTGTTGGGCCTGTTCTGGCAGGTTTTCTGAAGTTTTACTTCCTGAAGGAAAAAAGCAATGCCTGGCCTGGTACTATTATTCCAAATGTTGCATCAAGTGCATATAATCCCTCAGATAGAATAAATCCGGCAGTGGCTGCGACGCCAAAGTTTTCAGAATTATGCAATCCTTCTTCAAGCGACCCTGTGCCGCCACCAGATAAAACGGGACTTTCAAATTATTATCTTATCAGGGCTTTCAATTTCGTAGCTAATTTTGATGATACTCCTTCTGTTGGTGTGGCGTTCAACGTCTTGTTTGATTTTATGGCTTATGAACCCCCGGGAACAGAATATCCGAAGGTTTTTGATGGCAGCGCCAGACTTGCTGCACAGGACAACTTCTGTGTTCCAAATGCCAGTACTATAAATGAAGAAAGATACGGTCACATTAAAGGTGTTCATCCACACGAGGATTTCCAGATAAAATTCATGCAGAATCCGCCCGGTGGTTATCTTCCTGAAGACAACCTTTATTATCGCGGGAATCTTGCTGAGTTTGAAGTTTCAGATAAAAATCTTATAAGGCGTTCGACCCACGTTATCGATTTATTTGATGCTCCGGATCAGGCAACCGAAGACCAGCTCTTTGCAGATCACCTTTTTCAGAAGATTCCGCCGACTGAACCGAATGCAAATTGGTGGAAACCAAATAAGAAGGGAATCTTCTTTGTCAGAAGAAGATCGGGATGTGGAAACGAAAACCTCAGACTTCTTCCGCAGGGGCAGGAAGGAAACGGTCTTCTGTTGGATAAAAACTTTATAATCATTGTAAGTAATGGTAATGTTCTTATTCCTTCAACCATTAAGGCTCCTCTCGATAAGGGTGCTCCCAAATATTTGTTTTCGCTCGCGGCACTTGCTGGTGACATCTGCATTGGTACCGGAGCAGAGATTCATGCGTATCTGATTGCGCTGAAAAAATCTGGAGGAGTCCCCGGTGGCGGAGGAAAGCTGATGTCTCACGGAGGAAACAGCTCTTTCAACATTTTTGGAGGAGTGGCTGTTCATGAAATGGGTTGTTACAAAGATAATGCATATCCATCGACAATGAGCAATTTTCCCTTTGGTGGAGTCATAAAGTATAATCCGCGGTTTAACCCCTGTTCGCCGGTTTACCCAGCTGCGTGGGAAGTTCTGGTTGAAGATAAAACCAGCCGAGTCAGAGTCAAAGGTGGAAATGAATAATGAAACTGAACCGTGCCTTATCCCTGGTTGAAATTCTGGTGGCTATTGTTATTCTTTCACTGGCTGTTGGTCCGATGTTTCATGTTCTAACCACTTCAAATAAAGTCACAAATGCTTCTGCTTATGAAGTTATGGCGGTTCATTATGCTTCTGAGTTGTCTGAACAGATCCAGAGATTAGGTCCATTTTTCAGGCAGATTTCTCTTGCAGCATCGAAAAATCTTAAGGATATCCTTGAAGACCCGCTTTTTCTTTTTGAACTGGACAAAAGCGGAAATAATCCGGACGGTGGCCCCAGAATTGTTAAAATACCTGGTACAAGCGTGGCGTTTCTCGTTTCTGCTCTTCATAATAATTTTCTTTCAAGGACTCTTTATGTTAAGAGTCTGAATAAACCGATTTCAGATCCAAATGCTCTATTAACCACTGGAAAACTCTGGGATGTAACCATCTCTCTTGCCTGGAAACTCTCACCAGGAGATCCTATAACCCACATGGCTTCTTATTCTGTTGTTGTTCGAGAAGATTGAAAAAAGATTGTGTTTGAGAAATTATTTCAACGGTCAGCTGAATATTTCTGGAGTAGATTTTTATCATGAAGATTGAATTCAAGGGTTTTACGATGGTTGAAGCTCTGATGGTCGTATTGGTTGGAAGTTTTATGATGCTGACGGCAAATTTTATGCTGTCTCAAGGCGTTAGAACTTCTCTGAAAGGTCAGGATCAGCTTGAAACAATCAGAGCAGCGAGCAGCGTATTTTCCCAACTTCGAAAGGATTTGCTGGCATGCGATTCGGTTAATACAGATAATGTTCATAAGGTTGTAACTGAGTCAGACACGTTGTTAGACTTAGCGGCACCTCTCCCCGAAAAGATTTCATTTTTCATCCGGAATGCTACAACCACTTATTCTCTGAAGATCCATCCAAAGGGAAAATCTCTCGTAAGACATGCATACAACGCTCTCGGAGTCACTGAGCGGGTTGACGAGTTTGCGATTCCCCGAATGAAAAACTTTGAAGCGATAAAGATTCTCAAAGTGCAGAGAGTAAAAACGGCCAGTCCGAAGTTCGTTCAGGGACAGCTTTTTATTCGCATTGCTGTTGAATCAAGTGATCCAAATATTGGAACAAGCACAATAAAGCTTTCGTCTTTTTTTGTCACAAGCCAGCTGAGCTCTACTCAGTGGTGGAACTACCATTATCCGCCGCCGACAAATTGAGATATCTGCCCTGGAAATCTCGATCTTTAAGAAAAGACGTTAATAGAAAAGACAAGAAAAGACAAGATTTTTTTCCGCAGATTCCGCAGATTATGCAGATTTTTTGGGTTCAAGATTTAGGATTTGAGATTTTTGATTCAAGAGGTTTGAAGGAAACAAAAATATTGAGGGCCTTAAGTTGTTCATTAATGCGGTTTTTGAACGGATGAAAAAATATTTAAAAATATTTGAAACTTTTTGATGAGTACTTTCATATTAATAAGTGAAAAGTAAATAAATTGAGAAAAAGGAGGTCGAATAAAATTCCGAGAGAGAAATTATTTTGATAAATTCTCAGATGGAAATATCGAAAACAGGTAAATAAAAATAATTTATAAGGAGAATGGAGAATGGTTAGGAAAAATTTGATGCTTGTAGTGTGTGCTCTTTTCGTTTTCAGTATGTCTGTGTCAGCGTATGCAATGCCCAATCCGTATGATGTCTACCTTAATGCTGTAAATGCTGCTGAAAAAGCTGGTGACTGGGCAAAGTTGGTTTCTGCATCCAGAACGTTCATTAACTATGCTAAGCTTCAGGGTGGTCACAAAAACGATAAAGATATTCTGACTGTTTATGACAAATTCGTAAAGGGTTACGACAAGCAGGGTTATTACAATGCTGCAGGAAACATAGTCAGAGAAAAGAATACATGGAAACCTGATTCTTCAAACATCGACAAGGTCATGGCTTTTGAACAGAAAGACATGCAGCAGCGCGAGTATTTTCAGAAAACATTGGCTTTCCATAATGAGCGCGTCAGCTTCAAAAGCAAGATTCTTGAATTTGCCCAGGAAAAAGAAAAACTTGTAAAAGCACTTCTTGACAAGAAAGAAATTACTAAAGAAGAACTTGCTTCATTGTCAGCAAGTCTTAAGGAACTCACTGGACAAATAGCTTCTGTTACAAAAGATCTTGTTGCTATGAGAGATAAAGCTCTTAAGGAACTTGCAGTGTTTGAGAAGGCCGGAATCATTTTCACAGCTGCCCAGCAGACCGTTGTTGATACCAAAGCCAGACTTGCAACTGAAATTCAGACCAAAATCAATGCTGCTGAGAAGGCTGCCAGAGAAGGGCTTGTAAAAATTACCGAAAAATACCAGTTCTCATGGGATGGACTTGAAGAACTCTTAACCAAAATGCAGGGTCTCCAGACAAAGATAATGGATCTTCAGAAGCAGATTATGGACCTTATGGGCAAATCACCTCTCTCCGATGAAGATAAGAAGATTTTGATGGGACTTAAGGCTGATCTCGACAAGCTGAATGCTGAACATGACCAATTGATGATTGATATTGAAAAGGCTTTCATGGATACAACAGTCTTTAATAAACTTTCAATTGATCAGCAGAAAAAATATCTGGAAATCTTCAGAGTTATCAGAGAAGCCGCAGGCGTTATTAACAAAAATGACAAAGTAATCGAAGATTTCATCAAAAAGATGAATTTCAAATATGGCGACCTGAATAGCGATGGAAAGATTGATGCTAGAGATACAGGTCTTTTGATTAACATGATCATTAACAGAAAATATAACAAAGCAGCTGATCTTGATGGAAGCGGCAAAGTTGACTGGTCAGATTATTATCTCATCAATGAAATGGTTCGTGGAACAAGAAAAACAGCCCCAGCTGACGAAGCAAATCTTAAAGGCGATTTCAACGGTGATGGAATTCTTAACCAGGCTGATCTCGACTTCATCATCAGAATGTATTTCAATCCTGCACTCTATGCCGGAACTGCATACAAGAAAATTGCAGACCTTACTGGAGACGGAAAGATTGACATTAATGATATCGTGAAACTTGTTAATGCTATCAATAATCCTCCTGTTCAACCATGCGATGACACAGCATCTGGAACAGCTAAAAATGTGGCAACTGACAATTCCAGCGGTAATGCAACTGGTGGAACCAGCAATGCAGCAACTGGAACAGGAACTTCAGCAGGAAATCTCAATAGTGGTTTCTAATCAGATGATTTCTGAAAAGTGAACTTCAGGCGCAGGGCATGGATCGAACTTCATACGCTCTGCGCCTTATTTTCAGAATGTAAATAGAGTAAACAAAATGCCAGACCGGCCATAGTCACAATTAATGCAGAAGCGCACAAAGTGCCTCACCAGACATCGCCACGATTAATGCAGAAGTGCACAAAGTGCCTCACCAGACATCGCCACGGTAAATGCAGGAGGGCACAAAGTGCCCGACCGCGGGGAGTGAGGTGTTGGAACTTGTTCCAACACCGAGAGGGGGCGCGAGCCCCCTCTAAAAAGGAGAATTGATATGTTGAGCAGAACAGCAACCGTAATCGCGGTTCTTTGTCTTTTGATTTGCTCTTATGCAGCTGAGGCGGTTGGCTCTGGCGTGCATTTTATTAAAGGAACCATCGACGGCTGCATGTTTTTCAAAGACAGGGGCTGGCTCCCGATTACGGCTCAGAAATTTTCGTGTATTACTCCAATTTCAATTAAAACTGAGAAAGGCGCCTGGGGTTCAATTGTTTATCCATTCGCTTCACTTTCGTTGAGACCTGACAGCGAAGCGGAACTCAGGGCTGATTCAGTGACTATAAAACGCGGTTCTATGAAAGTTGTTGTTTTTTCAATTCCAAAGGGTTATGTGTTTCGAACTCCGCAGGCCATTCTTGGTGTGAGAGGAACGGTATTTTCGGCAAATGCAAGCGGAACAGTTGAAGTTTCTGCAGGAAAGGTCGAGGTTTTCCCGGAAAATTCAAGTGGAAGCAGCATGATAAATCAGGGCGAATCTTTTGGAACCCCTGAAGTGTCTTCTGGAACAGAATTACCCTTAACGTTGAAAATGATTGAAGCAGCGCTTGTCCTGGAACATGATGGGAAATATGAAGAAGCAGCAGTTGCTTATTCAGAGCTGATGAAAGAATCTTCTTTCGCAGAATTGCCAGAGTACAGAGCCCATCTTCTTGAATCAGCACTTATTAATGCTTTCAAATCAGGAAAGCCAATAAGTGCGGAATTGCAGAAAACTTTGGCTGCTGCTGTCAAAGAATTTCCCGAGGCATGGTATGAATCTGTTAAATCGATTCTTGCACGTGAAAATAAAAATGAAATTGCATTGTTGAAGAAACTTTCACCTGTTTTGCATAAATTTGATCCAAATGATCCCAGAGATAAATTGATTGAAGCTATGATTGCAGAAATCCAGATGAATGATAAAAACCTTATTGATTCCATGCGGACTCTGACATTTGATGAAAATCTGGCGTCAGCATCTGAAGTGCTTGACGATTTCTGGTCTGATGCAAAAACTTTTCTTCAGCTTTTGACTTATCCCAATACGGTTGATTCGAATAGAACGACTTCCATGATGGATCCGGATTCTTTGTCCGAGTTATCCAGGAGTGCAAGGCAGAAAAGAATTCTGGTTGGATCTTCTTTGCCAGATAGCCTTCTTGAAGCGCAGGGTCTGTATTTTTTATTGAAAGCATATCTTGTAGATGGCAGATATGAAGACGCTGAAAAGGTTTATGCTTTCCTGAAAACACATCATTCTGGCTCACCCTGGGCAAATAGAGCAGCAAAAGCAATGGAATTGTCAAAAAAACTGACAAATTTGCAGGGGAAAGAAAGTGTTAATAATGTCGTTTCTGCAACAGAGACTGTTGACTTGTCATTTGTCAGCAGGATAATTTCAGAACTTAAGTCGGGACTTTTTTCATCACAAAGCCAGTCTGAAAAAAGTTCAATTTCGACAGAAACGGTTGCTGAAGTTAAGGCGTCAGGAAAAATATCGTCTGAGACAAAAAAACTTCCTGATAAACGGCCATTTTCGGCTGGTTCAATCAACAGTGGTTTTTAATTATCAGCGAATGTTTAGTTGCCTGTAAAGCTTTTTCAGAAACTGGAACGAGTTTGAAGATTGATAAATCCTGGAGGATAAAATGTTTAGAACACAAAAATTAAAGCTAGAAATTAACAGAATTTTGAGTATGATTTCTTTTCTTCTTATGTTCTCAGCTATTCCTGCCATTGCAGGACAGCAGACAACAGCTACTTCAACCACTACTTTAACCGATACGGCCACTGGAACATCCGTTGGCGCCAGTTCTCAAATGGGACCTTCGAAAATAGGATTTGGTACACCAAGTATTCAATCTGCTGCTGATGCCAGATCTGCTGAAAAACCTTCAGAATATTCTTATGTTACAAACGAAGAAACCGAAAGACTTCAGAAAGCAATAGATGCTTATAATTCTGATTATCCTGACACAAAGATAACAGAAATCGACACTGAAGCAATCACGAAACTCATGTTGAAGGGCTATCTCAGGGAAAAACCTGAAACTCTTGAGAATATTCTGCTGAATGCAGATGGAAAAGTTGTTAAGAAAGTAAAAAACGCGCCTGTTCAGGGAGAGGGGAAAGGTGCCTCTTCCGGATCATTAAACTCACTGGTAACATCAGCCTCAAAACATCTTGATACTTCTCATGCAAAAATTGGAGCAAAAAATACGTCTGGCAGCAGTGTTGTTAAACTTGAAAAACGCACTGTTACAGTTCGGACAGCAACCGGAGAGACAAAAGAAGTGACTGAAACTGTTCCGCAGCTGGTATCACCGGCAACACCGGTAAAACCTGCCGGAAGAGCAAAACCAACATCTCCTTCAGCTATTGAGACAATGCTTAAAGTGAAAACTTCTATGCCTGCTCCTTCACAGCCAACTTCTTCAAATCTGAAATAATATGTTAACAATCCATTGGCAATGCTGCTTTTAAATAAAGAAAAAGAATCAGAACTGATTATTCAGGCCAGGTGTGGACAAAAAGATTCATTTGGACCGATTGTTGAAAAATACTGGCCGCATGTTCATTCAGTAGTTCGAAGAGCTTGTAATATTTCAAGCGCTGATGACATGTGTCAGGAAATATTCATCAGAGCTTACAGCGCATTGAATCAGTTTGATACGAGCCGTCCATTTTCTCCGTGGATAATGAAAATAGCTGTGAACTTTGTTTCTGAATTCTTGAGAAAAGAAAGTAAAAATAACAGCAATGTCAGTCTTGATGAGAACTATCAGGGTAGATTGTTTGGAAGTCAGGGTGAACGGATAGTAACAAAGATAACTATTGATGAACTTGTTGAAAAACTTCCACTAGGGCTTAGAATTGTTTTTCTTCTCAGGCATGGCGCCCAGTTAAGCTATGAGGAAATTGCCCAGATTCTTAATGAACCACTCGGTACGGTCAAAACCAGTATTTTCAGAGCTCGTGAAATGCTCAGAAACTGGTTTGACAAGGATGAATCAGCAGAAAGCAGCGGGAAGGGAGTTGAACCGATATGAACCAGTCAGGGAATGCGTGTGGCATCGATTCAATTACTTTACAGAGATATCTTGAAAACGATCTTTCGATTGCTGAAAAGTCGTCTTTCGAGAGTCACCTTCCACAGTGCGAATCGTGCAGAAAAAAGCTGGTTCAATTGAGAAAGCTCTTTTCAAATCTTGATAATTCGCTTAAACCCTCGAAATCCGATTTTCCCGGACGTGATCAGATTTCGAAAACCATGAAGAAAATTTCAAATACTTCAGCACCTAATATTGCTGAATCATCGCTGAACATATCAGGAATTATACTGAAGTTAGCATTGCCAATGATTGCCTGCGTAGGCATCGCTTCTTATTTGTCTTTGCAGAGTTCCGGTGTTAATTCTTTAAAAACTCCTGTACAAAGTCCCATGCAACCTGTACACTCTGAAAAGAATGAACCGCATTCGGCAATTTCCTGCACACAGATTTCTCAGATTGATGGAAAAAGCAGTGAAAAAACAGTTGCAATTTCCAGAGGTGTCATATTTACTGTTCCTTCTGACACGACACTTAAGATAATTCCATCAGAATCAGCTGAAATTAACGCTTCGGAAAATTCCAGATTCTCGCTGCTTGATAACTCGCTGAGCGCTATATCCGGAATTTATCTCTGTGACTTCTCAAAAAGTTCTGTACAATATTCACTTTCCGTGCCGGGAGGCAAAATTGTTACTTCTGCTTCAAAGTTCATGTTGATGGTTACTTCGCAGAATACAGAAATAAGGCTTGAGAGCGGAAACGCAACGATAACCACACCAATATCGACTGAAAAAATATCCGAATCTTCAATAAGATTTATTTCACATTCCGGACGTATAATGAGCGAGTATTCTGATGATGTATCGACAGTGATATTTTCAGGTGATTCGAAGACTTCTTCACCGGTTGATACCTCAAATGCCGCCCCGTCGATGAATCAGGGCTTCTGAGTATCTTCTCAATAATTCAGGATGGTTTCTCGTGTCGGTCTGTTTTGCGATTACTTTGTACTATCTGAATATTAAAAATAATATTGCCAGAATTCCCCAGACTATCGAGACACCCAGCCCTGCATGAAAAATCACTTTCAGGGTTGGTGGAAGTCTTTTATATCTGAACAGGAAACCTTCAGGATAAAAGAGATGAAAGAGATTTATGGCTATTGAAAATGGAAAGAAGCAACCCATTGTACTGAATATGAAATTTCCGATTACAAAATTTCTTATTTTTAGAGATTCCTCATCGATATATTCGCGGTCGCAATATTCCTGAAAGGTCATTGGTTTTTCATGTGGAAAAGTTGCTTTGCACCATTTGCAGATAAGAGCGTTTGAAAGAATCTTTTTCTGGCACGCGGGACAGGTTTTTTCTGTCGTCCAGCCCGGTTGATAGATATCTGCCGGAGCAGTTTCGGTCTTTTGAACGGCTGGTGCCGAAAGGCAGCCGTAGGTGCCGCATCCGCCTATTTCTTTCCAGCAGTCATTGTGATACGGGAGTTTGCAGTCTCTGCAGAAAACTATTGTTTCTCCCTGGCATATTCCGGATGAACATATCGAGCAGATTTTTCCGGCGGACGCAGAGTCTGCCGGAAGAGGATCCGGGACAGGTATTTTTTTCGGACCTTTCATTTTCGAATCGAGCACGTTTCAAACCTCATAGTGAATTGAGAATGGTTGCAATTAATTTCCAGATTATATTGGATAATATTCCATAAGCAAGCATTGGTCTACCTTTTGGTTTTCCCATGATTGAATATACAAGTCCGACCCAGCATCCACAGCCGCATGGAATTACCACAAGGAACCAGTCAAATCCAGTAAGTTCGAGGTCAGCTGGCTCTACATTTTTTGTAGCAGCTGCTTCGCGGTCAACATCGCTCTGAAATTCGCCGCAGTGTCTGCATTTCCGAGCTCCGCGAATAATTTTTTCCTTGCACCATCTGCATGGAATCATATTTGCAGGGTCTTCACCAGCTTCGGCGGCAGTCATTTTGTTGTTATCTGAAGTGACGAGGGAGGTTGAAGTGCATTCAGCTTTTGGGCATCCGCCCTTTCTTTCCCAGCATTTCTGATGGCTGGTCGCCTGACAGTTTGTACAGTTGTGTACCATTTCGCCGAGTTCTATTTTTCCACCACAAATATCACATTCTTTCCCGGCAAGTTTCTTATTTGCTTTCATTATTTCGGGAAGCTTATCAGAAGACGGTGGCGATGAGAGCGGGGAAGGCGATGATGTTAATGGTGCGAAATTATCTGTCTGCGGGCTGCGAATTGGCGCTGCAGAACTTGGTGGTTTGACGGGATTAACAGGTGAGGCCTGACTGGCAGGTGCAGGGGCCCTTGCTCCGGCAGCCGGCTTCGATGGAACAGAAATATTTGTCATTTTCTGACATGATGTACATTTAATGAAAGGTTTGGAATAATTCTCTGGAACTTCTACATCTGCACCGCATAATTTACACTGAATAGTGTTTGACATACATTTCTCCAAAAATTATTACAATATTTCGATATTTGAATCTAACCGACTGCCTTTTGCCTGAATTCAAGGACGCTTTCACCAATTACAATGATATCACCATTTTCAAGAATTTTTTTCTCGACTTTTTTACCGTTTATGAATGTTCCCTGAGCGCTTTTTGAATCGCGAAGCTCATATTTACTGCCGATCTGGAATAGTTCTGCATGTTTAGGTTCAACAGCTGCGTCTTTAAAAATATATACATCGCATTTTGGAGAACTTCCGATAACAAGTGGATTATTGAAAACGACAAACTGTTTGCCTCTCAGAGGACCCGATTTCATGATGAACCATGCTTCCTTTGTCAGATTTTCAACCAGTCCGAGGAATACTCCAACAAGCATGCCGACGACTATCAGACCAAACATTCTACTTACTGAGCCGCCTCCTCCTGAGTCTTTCATCGTAAGATTCATTACCAGGCCGATTGGGTCAAAGATGAGTCCGCCAAGAAATCCTCCAAGAAGTCCGCCCGCAATTCCGTTGAGAATGAGTTTTTTTGATGAAAGTGCAATCCCCTGGCCCAGACCCATTCCTGCTGCAATAAATGTCCAGGCTGTAGCTCTTGCCGACATCAGCATGAAAAGAAATCCGCCTTTGGGAAAATAGTCGGGGCCAGGTTTCATTGGTGGCGGAAAAATTGAAGCTCCAATTGATACAAGAAAAATATAAATTATATTTGCGGGAATAATTGCTATGGCGCCCCATGCCAGGCCAACTCCCAGACCGATTCCTCCACATTTAAGCGCCTTCTGAAAATTTCGTGACATGATTCCTTCAATCAATCCGGCGAAGAGCCCGACCATCGCAGAAGTTACGGGAAAAAGAAGACTCAGGCCGATTCCTTCTTCCGATCCAGGTTTTTTAATGATCATCGGTTCAAGAATCAGCCATGCAACGAATGCTCCAAGAGAGCAGGCTGCGGCGGTATAGAAAATCGGATTAAAAAAAATGCCGGTTTGTACCGGTTCTCTGTGCTGGCTTGACAACGGCTTTCTGGCTGCCTTTTCCTGGTCAACCATCTCTCTAACTCTTGGGTCTGACAAATCTTTTTTTGAAATTACTATTTTTTCATCCGACATGTACTATTCTCCGGAGGAATTTGAAAATACGCCAGGGAATTCGCTTTTAAAACGCTCTTCTATCATTGGGTTCAAGGCAATTGCCAGTTGATAATATGCTTTAATCTTCAAAGCTGTTTTTCTTCCTGATTCATCAGAACTTAAATTCTCGTTTCCAGTATTTCCATTACTTCCGTTATTCATCAAAAGATTTTTCACTTCAAATAAGTACACTTCGGCAAGAATGTTGCGAATTTGCATAATTTGTTGTTCAATTATTGGAATTTTTTGAAAAACTGGTATTGGATCACCGGCTCGGCCTGATATTAGATTCATCAGCTTCATTTCGCGGTCTTTAAGTGTTGCGGAAAAACTTGATACTAATTCAAGTGAGGCTTGCAATTCAGTTTTTACGGCATCTGTCTGGCATTCTGAAGAGTTAAGTTTTGATATTGTGCTTTCAATGCGGTTTCCAATAATTTGAAGGTCTGACGATTCAGCATACAATCCGCCAAGACTGGCGAAAAGAGATCGAAATTCTGCTCTTGCAGCTTCTTTAAAAGCTGTTTCAGAATTCATGCGAAAAGTAAATGTCGAAATAAGCATTCCAAGACAGAATGCTGATATTATCGTCGCAATGCGCCACCAGTCAGTGATTTCAGGTGGTCCTCTTCGAATTTCTTCCAATTTTGAAGAATATTTCGAATCTGAGAGTAATTTGATCGGCTCGTTTCCAACGCTGCCCTGCTGAAGGGTGCGCTGATTATCACCGACCCACCATTTGTTCAGGGGTTTTATCGCTCCAGAAATCCATGCAAAGAGACCCTCGGTTTTTGCAATCGGATCATACACGAATGCGACCTGAAAAGGCTGATTGAAAAAATAGTCATGAATGAATTTATCCATGTCAGAAAGGAAAATACCGAACCCCGGATGTGTATGATACCAGCCGATTATCTTTCCTGAACCTCTTTTTTCAAGTTCTGAATGGATGTAATCCCAGGATGTGTGTGTAAAAGTTACCTGGGCGCCCTCATTCTTGGAACCTTCGGCTCTTATCATGTCGTCGATCAGAAGGTAAGTTCCAAGATCATCAATTCCAGTGCGTCCGATTAGGACACCGCAAAGCTCCACTTTCACATTTTCGGCCGAATGCAGCACTATCTTGTCGTAAGCAGCTTTTTCGATTCTGACGCGGTATTCGAGATCGATCTTTGAGGGAAACGGAAGTTTTATGCACTCATCGGCATTAACAGGAATTCTTGAGTCATTGCCGCTGTTTGCTTTGACATCAGCATTTTCAACTTTTCTTTTGTCGAGATTTTTATCAGTATTATTATTTGTGTTCTTTTTGTTGCTCAATTGAAACCTCTGAATCAAGTGGCTCTATCATTGATTCTCTGTCGCCGTCAAGCAGGTAATGAAGTGTTGTTTCTGCGTTGCGTCCGGAGAACACGTCAAAAGCCGGAATTCCCAGTTTGGAAAGTGTAAGTTCGATGTAGTTTTCATTTCCATAAAACGAGTGAGACAATTCTGGAAGACGTAGCTTGCCGCATTTTTTGCAGGTTGTGTCTTTTTCTCTGACCTTGCTTATGTGCGAGTGATAGGGTTCTCTGTCAGAACATTCCACGCAGAAAAAACCTGTCAGTACATCTTCCCGGATTTCAATGAATGCATCTTCTCCGAGATCGTTCTTTACGATTTTCAGTGCAGCTGAAAGTGTCAGTTCTGAAGCTTTTTCAGGAAGAGTTTTTACCGGGCTGAAAAATTCATGGCTGTAGCAGTCTGTTTTGCGCTTGTATTCAACAACGTAATTATCAAATGTCCGTCCGTTGAATACATAGCCTTTTCCGGGCAGCGACTCTATTCCATGTATTATCTTCAGAGCTTCCTGGCACTGAATTCCAGCTATTACTGATGCCATTGTCGGTGTTGTAGGAGTTTTGCCTGACATGATTTCATCGCGGTTCAGGAGCGTACATGCTCTTCTGGCCTGAAGCATCTGCCAGTCGACCTGACTCATGGTACATTCATAGCAGGGTCCGTCGGGCGGAGTAAAAACACGTGCTGTTCCGTTTAAAACTTCAATTGCGCCGTCAATCCATGTTTTTCCGGCTCTGTAGCTGTTCCTGTTGATAGATAATCGTGCTTCTCTGTTATCAAGTCCGCCGATTATCAAATCTGCCCAGAAAAAGAACCCCAGACCCAATTCTGACACCACATTGAGGCACAGAGGCTTGATTCTTATTCCGGGGAAAAGGTCTCTTGCTCTTTCGGCTGCCACTTCAGCCTTGAATCGTCCACAATCGTGTTCTCTGAAAAGGACAGATCTCGACAAATTTGAGTTTTCAATTTTGTCCATATCTGCAACGATGATGTTTCCGACGCCGAGCAAAGCTAGATTTTTAATAATTTCGTTGCCCAGGGCACCAGCACCTATGACCAGTATCCGGGCGTTTGAGAGCTTTTTCTGATCCCACCAGCGGATCAACTCAAAACGGGAAAATCTGTGTTCATCATTGTAGGGATTCAACCTTATTATTTGCTGGTCCATTGTTTATTGCTGGTTTAACCGGCAGTAATTTCTGGTTGAATACGCAGAACATCGCCGCTTTGAACTCCTGCGAAACCGAGTGTTTCGTCATCAAGAAGCTGCCGCCCCGAACTTTTGTGATGAAATTTGTAGCTCATCAATTGCCCGTCAGGACTGTATCTTGGAAGATTCATCCTTTCTATCAGCAGGACGATGATTTTGTTTACTGTTTCATCGTCAGGCAATTCGGCATTGACTTTTTTATTTCCTGTTGCATCCCATATTTCAACGACCACCGCTCCCATATTGTTTGTCCTCCAGAAAAATACAGTGTACATCAATAAATAATTTCGATTTTTTTCATTGTAGCACAACTGCTTTGTTTTTTCTCCAGAATATTTTGCAGAATTCAGGTTAAATTTTATCTGCTGAAAGATGAAAGTGTTGTATAATAAAAAATTCAGAGACTTGCTTTTTCTCTTTTTTCCTTGAAGTTCTGCGTAATTCCGTGGTTAAAATTCTTTTCATTTCAGATTAAAATGGACTTGCTTTTTCTCTTTTTTCCGTGAAGTTCCGTGTAATTCCGTGGTTAAATTTTTTTTCATTTCAGGAGAAGAAAAATGCCCTGGTTTCAATATCCGGACGTTTCGTTCAGGGGAAAGGTTTTTCAGAAGACCAGTACGAAAACTTACGATGTTATTCTTGTTTCGGGAGACGCTTATGTAGATCATCCATCGTTTCCGGCTGCTGTTATTACAAGATACTTGCAGAGTCTTCATTTGAATGTGGCGGTTATTACGCAGCCCGATTGGACAAGCACTTCTGATTTTATGGTTTTTGGCAGGCCGGCATTGTTTTTTGGAGTAACTTCCGGAGCAATGGATAGCATGGTGGCAAATTATACGTCAATGAAAATGCCGCGATCAGAAGACAGAATGTCTCCTGGCGGAAAATCCGGTTTGAGGCCAAAAAGAGCTGTTAATGTCTATTCTCAGCTTCTTCGGCAGGCATTTCCAGGTATTCCGATAATTCTAGGTGGAATTGAAGCTTCGTTGCGGAGGTTTTCTCATTATGATTTCTGGGAAAACAAAGTAAAAGATTCTGTCCTGGCCGATTCAGGGGCCGATATGATTGTTTATGGAATGGGTGAAAATCCGCTGAGAGATATTGTACAACTCTTTCAGAAACATTCCTGGAAAGAATTGAAAGATATTCCTGTTCCACAGACTTGTGTTAAAAGGCCGCCCGGTTCGTCGTCTGAAATATTTGGTGAAAAGATGGTTTTATTACCGGATGCAAAAGAGTGCAGGCAAAATCCTCTGGCAATCATGCAGCTTTCCCAAATTATGGATTTGTGGTATTCACATAATTCGCTTCCAATGGTTCAGAGGCATGAAAAATTTGATTTTGTATGTTTTCCGCCTTCAAGTGACAGATTTTCACTCGAATGGGGCGCAAATAACCACAAAGTTTTTAACCGAAGGGCACATCCGATTTATGAAGAGCCGGTACCAGCTGTTGAGCCGGTTCAGTTTTCTATTATTTCGCATCGTGGATGTTTTGGAACGTGCAGCTTCTGTTCGATAGCTCTACATCAGGGGCGGGAGGTAATATCCAGGCCGATTGAATCAATTGTGAAAGAATTGGCCTCTTTTAAGGATCATCCGGATTTTCATGGGGTTGTACCTGATATTGGCGGACCTTCTGCCAATATGTATGGCTGGTCTTGCGAGTCTGGCGGATGTGAAAAAAAACTTTGTACTTTTCCCGGCAGGTGTAAAAATCTGAAGGGGAATCTTGCACCAACTGTCGAATTGCTGAAAGCGGCTTTGCAGGTTCCGGGAATCAGAAAAGTATTTATTGGTTCTGGACTGCGGTTTGACCTGATCGAACGTGAAGATCTTAATAGTTTTACTTATATTATTGCCAATCATGTATCAGGGCAGTTGAAAGTTGCTCCGGAGCATGTTTCTCGAAAAGTTTTAAGACTCATGCGTAAGGCGCCGGATAAAAAATTTGCTGAGTTTGTTGAATGGTACTATGAAATTGTAAAAAGACTGAATAAAAAATTCTATCTCATCCCGTATTTTATGACTGCATTTCCCGGTGCTGATGAGCTTGACAGCGAACTTGAGAAATTCATTTCCCAGTACAGGCTTGCTCATGAGCAGATTCAGGAATTTACTCCAACGCCTGGAACTATTGCTACTGCAATGTACTGGTCGGAAACAGATTTTATGGGCAATAAAATTTCAGTTGCTAAATCTTCTGAAAAGCGCAGAAATGCGAGGCGCAATATTCAAAAAAATGGCAGGGTCTGAGTGCTCCGCTTGCTTGACAAAGTCAGCCTTTGAGAGTAATCTAAAGATGGAAAATAGTGTGTGAGGGAGAAAACCATGAAGAAAAATAAGGTTGTTCTTTCTGCTTTATTCCTGATCTGTTCAGTATGTGTGTTCATTGTGTTACCGGCATGCAATACAGGAAAGAGTGGCGATGGGCAGAAAGTGGTTGATATTGAATCATTACCGCAGGTTTCGGCTGCAAAAATCTTCGTTGCGGATGGTTCAAACGAAAAGATACAGTTGACAAGGTCAGGAAAGCTATTTTCCCTTTTAACCAAGGCAGGGCTTGTTTTCTTTTCCGGAGATGAAATTTCTAATATATCAGATAAAATTGTTTCCATAAGCGGAGTTGTTCACGATTGCAGGTTTTCTCTGAAGCCGTCTGTTAAGGCTTCATTTGAAGAAAATTCTGTTACAGTTATTCAGGGTGGAATGCAGATGTGTTTTAATAAAGTAAATGGAGTTTTCAAGCTATCGGTTCCAACTGCAACAATCGGAATTCGTGGAACTCGTCTTGATGTTCATGTTTCTCATGATAAAAAATCAATTTTAACGCTTCATGAAGGAAAAATAACTGTTGATCAGAATGGAAAAGAAACTGCTGTCAATCCTGGAGAAACCGTTCAGATTGATCCGGATAAAAAGACTTTGACTGTTGAAAAAACAACAGATGATTTATTAAAGGCTTTCGACCGCATATCATCAGATTCCATTCAAAAAATCCTCCGCTGAAGAATAGGTGAGCGTTTCGAACTTGTTCGAAATGCGAGAGGGGGCGCGTGCCCCCTGAGAGCACAAAGTGCTCGAACGCGGGGAGTGAGCGTTTCGAACTTGTTCGAAACGCGAGAGGGGGCGCGTGCCCCCTCTAAAAAAGGACGTGCTTATGAGCAGGTTTGTTTTTAGAAATCCGGATGAGAAAGATGTTCTGAAGGTGATGAAGTTGTACCAGCTATCTGTTGATGATATCTGGCGCGATAAAATCATGCTCGATTACAAAGCATTAAAATCTGCTTTTGAAACTGAAAAAAGAAACTGGCTTCTTATAGAAGATTCTGGTGAAATAGCCGGTTTTGCTGGTTTCGTTGTGGAAAGCGAAGAGAGACTGGGCAAGATTACGCGCATTTTTTTCGGGGCAGACTACAGGGATGACGCCGAGCTCATTGAGGCTTTGTTTGCGAACCTTATAAGCAGAAATTCTGACATGCTTGATATTTTGTACATGTCAACAAAATATGTTTCATTTGTGAATCTTGAAATAGCATTAAAACAGGGATTCAAGCTCCTGGGCTTTTTTCCTGTATCACCATCGCTTGAAAAAGCTGAAATTAACGCTCTTGCAGCGTATTATTATCCAGGAGTTCTCGAAAAAATGAGAAATCCAAATCTGAAAACGCATCCATGTGCTGCTGCATTTCTTACGAGTGCATTTCCAGCGCTTTATTCAGGAAAAGGAAGTTTATCAGATAATCTTCAGCTGTCAAGTTTATGCAGTATTTCTGACTCCGAATCCTGCTATCCAGAACCTGTTCCTGAACTTGAAATGATTGAAGCTCCACAACTTGTACAGAGAAAGTTTCAAAAACTGCGCGAGCTGAAGCTTTTAAACAATAATTTCTATCCATTTCAGAGACCGAATTCTCTCATATCTGATTCAAATGAAAAAATCAGAATCTTTATTACTTTACTGAGAGATTTTAGATTTGCAGCCATTATTGAAGAAAATCTCGAAGAATACTTCAATCCGTCTGAATTATATCGAAAAATTACAAGAATGCTTGCGGCAAGGAACATAAATTATACTGAAATGATTGTTGATGCCGCTGACATTTCTGCAATCAACTACATGATAGAATCGGGATTTGTTCCGATGGTTTGCTTTCCTGCTCTCAAAAAACATGGAACTTATCGCAGAGATTATTTTATTATGGGACATTCATTCGAAAGATTCGATTATTTTCCAAAAAATCTCTCAGAAAGGTACCCCGAATTTCAGAGCATGTACAATGTGCTGGAGAAGTCTTTTAAATAGCGAACGGCAAATTTTGCATTTTCAGGTATTTCATGTATTTCAGGTGTTTCACGTTGTCATATTTCTATTTACCTGTTAGAATTAAAAGAAATGGCGTTAAGTGGAGAAAATGTTATCTGCACGATGATTCGGGTGAGGGGCATAGCGCCTCTGCCATGAACTTATAGAAGCCAGATCATTATTACTGATGTGGATTCAAGGCAAAATAGCTTTCAGAAAGAAAGGTGCATGATATGAGTTATGAAAAAATGATGAAATCGGGGCATAAATCCGGAATTGCCCTCTTTTTTATTCTTGCTACAATAATGTTCGTGAGCATAGTTGTTCTTTCAATGGTCTATTTCATGCGGGGCGAAGTTTTTCTTTCTGAAAACTATGTTGATGGCGTCTCTGCACTTCTTCTTGCGGAAGCCGGAGCTGAAGAAGCTTTTTTCACAATGAAAAAGAGCATGAATGATCCGAAGAACCCTTTTTATTCAATGGTTACGAAAAATGAAGGCGGATACGTTGATGTAGATCTTTCACATCTCGAAGGCAAAGACAAAAAGATTGCTCCAATAGTTGAAGGCGGCAAAGTTAAGGCACGTATCTACTGGAGCAACGATGCTTCAGCGTCGAAAGCCCTTACCAATGCCGGGCTTCCGCCGGATATTGCAAGGGAAGGTTTGGTAACTGTTGTTGCAAAGGGAACAGTCCATGGAACACACAAGCAGATTGAAGTAAAAAAAGCTCTGAAAGCAGTTCAGGTTCAGTCTGAATTCATTGGAAATTCTGTTGGAATGATTGCTCCTGAACATGGACTATATCTGAATACTGCTCATGTAGATTCCTTCAAAATCAATCCAACCGACTTCTGGGATCCATGGGGCTTCACAGTCAAGGGTGGAAAGGTTTACATGCGCGATGGTGCAAGAATTGATATTCCAAAGTGGCTTATGCTCTTTGCAATGCGCAATGAATTTGAACATCCGTTTCTTGATCAGGGAATAGGCTGGAACGGCTATAACGGTGGAGGAAACTTCGCAGAAACCGATTCCATTGAATATTCGAAAGACCCGGTTACCAGAAGTTATTATAAATGGATGGGACTCCTCAGGTGGCCATGGTGGCAGAAAATAATTAATGAAAACTATAATTCAAATACGAAACAGGTTTCTGACTACGAAAGTAAAAAGATTAACTTGTACGATGCGTCGGTTTACAGCCGTCTTGCAAACCGTGTAGTTGATCCAGAAAAAAATCCGACTCATGGAAAGTATTTTACAGATGTCAATTTCCGTGAAGCTTTTGGAAGAAATGAAGTCAGCTTTAAAAATGTTGTTCCTCTTTTCGGCTGGGGCGACTGGCGGAAAGTTCCGAATAAGTACAATAGATTTCTTGGAAACCCCAACCGTTCGCATGATACAAGTCACGCTGTTGAACTCAATGGTCTGACCTTCATCAAGGGTGATGTTTATCTCGAAGGATGGGTAAAGGGAAAAGGTCTCCTTGTTGTACAGGGAAATATCTATGTTGGCGGAGACATTCTTACATTGCCCGATGACTCGGGGCAGCAGTCTTCGGTTGGCATCATTGCACTTCGTGACCCGCGTTTTGACCATGCAATTGAAAAGCCCCTTACCGGAAGAATTTTGTACAAGCCCCATCACGACAGTGACTGGTCGAGGCTTGGAATAACACATCCATTCAGAAACCTCAGCCCGAGACTTGAAGGATGCTTTTATGCTCAGGGCGGACTAGAGCTTGATACAGATACATCAATGAAGAAACTTATCAATATGGAAATTGTCGGTAATCTGGCCACTGATTACTTTGATCGCAGAAGAATGCCAAATGATGTTAAGATTAAGCATTTCAACTGGCAGGAAGTATTGGCAAGTTCAAGATATGACTACACAGTTGACAGAGAAACCCGCTGGAGCAGTAAATACGAAGTTTCACTGAAACGCGAAATTATCAGCTGGAGAGAAGTTGTCCCTGCAACATTGTAAAAATACAATTGTTAGCACCAATTGCAAAAATGAAAAATTGATCTATTTACTCAATAAATCATTTGTTAATATAACTCTCACACTGAAGCTGTGAAATAATTGATTTTTCGAAAAAGCGACTCTCTGTTGATGCGCCTTACAAGAGTCGTTTTTTCGTGTTTACTCAACAAATCGTGGAAAGAAAAAGGTAATGTAGAAACGCCTGTTTCGTTGTTAAGTTCATGGAAGTGAGTGTAGATGCTCCGGTTTATTATGGAGAACAAGTTTATGTCATCAAGGAAATTCGTTAAAGAAAAATTCGGTCTTGAAAAGATAATTTCCGGTGGCCAGACGGGTGTTGACCGTTTTGCGCTTGATGCTGCAATGGAAGCAGGCATTTCTGTTGGCGGATGGTGTCCCCTCGGGCGAAGATCTGAAGATGGCACTATTCCTGAAAAGTATCCTCTTATTGAGACAGACTCAAAAAACTATCCGGTTCGCACCTTCATGAACGTTCGAGATTCAGATGCTACCCTGATATTTTCAGCGGGAGAGCCATCTGGCGGAACGGCAATGACCGTCGAGTTTGCCGTAAGAGAAAACAAACCTTTTCTTATTATTGATTCCACTTTTTACGAGCCAGAAGGCGCATCTGAACACCTTCATGCGTGGCTTATTAAGATTAAACCCTGCGTGTTAAACGTTGCCGGGCCAAGATTAAGCCAGGCTCCAGATGTTGCAGCATTTGCAAAAATTGTAATCAAAAGCCTTCTGAGATGAGCTCATAATCTCATAATTTTTGGCAATATAGCGCTTTCTCGATCTCGAATTACCATTCCTTTTTAAAAGTACGCATATAAATTAGTGTTTTGCAAAACATAACCCCTCCCTAACTTCATTTTCCTTGACTTTCTTTTTTGGATTTCGTAATGTATATTTGTTGTTGAGCAATTGCTATTAGAAGGTTGTTCTTTTGAGAAGATAGATCAGATACAGTAATGTTTTGGAGGAATCGATGTCGCTTTCACAGAAGAGATACTGGTTTGTTGGAATAATATATGTGTTGTTTTTCCTTCATGTTTTTGTCTGGCATTCCCTTGGAATTAAGCAAATTGGTCATCTTGGATTCGGTGAATTTTTTGGATTTCTTGGGAGTGGGGTAGTAACTGCCGGAACCATATTTTCTATTCTTGTATTTGTTCATGCACTGTTTTTTGGCGGTCTTTTCTGCGGATGGCTCTGTCACTGGGGAATTCTGCAGGATTTCATTGCCGGGATATATAAAAAAATTGGTGTTAAGCCACGTATGGTGCGAATTGATTCCAGAATTATTCCGTGGCTCTGGTTTTTGATAATACTTGGGCAGACGGGCATGGTGTGGGCTTCTCAGGGGTTTCCTTCGCTGATTACTTTTAATATTGGTGCAACCGCTGTATGGAGCGGTGTTCCGCGGTCGATATTGCTGATTTGTCTGACAACGATTATCAGTGGTTTCCTTCTCGTTTATCTTTTCGGAGAGAGAGCTTTCTGCAGAACTATCTGTACTTTCAGACTCTGGTTTGCCTGGTTTGAAAAAGTTGCCCGTTATAAAGTGGCCAGAAAAGCAGAGTCGGCAATATGTTCTTCCGCTGGATGCAGTGATGAATGTTCCAGAGCATGTCCCATGGGAATTGACGTTGCGGGTGAAGCAAAAAACATCGGATATATCGCAAGTACAGAATGTGTTAAATGTATGATTTGTATTGACGAATGTCCGGCGAAGGTACTCGAAACTACATATAATACAGCACCAATATGCAATACCGTTGCTTCTGATTATTCACCACCAAAACCTGAGTTCGAATCATCGGCTGTTTTTTTTGCAAGCCTTGTTTCGGCATTGGCTCTTATTTTTCTTGCAGGACCGATTGGGGGAAATGTTTCGATGTCTCTTGGTTTTGTTCTGGGATTTTTCATTTTGAGAACTCTCGGACAGGGAAAACATTCTTTGTTTGAGATATGTACAATTGTTGTTCTTGTATTCGCGCTTTATTTCAGATCTGATTTCAACGATGCCTCATCGCTTGCAAAGGGTTTAACAGTGATAACGGCATTTCTTATTATTGTAAAGCTTTTTTCATATTCAGAATGGGAAAGTTTTATTACCTCACCTGCCAACCAGAAACCGCAGCTTTTTCTGCTCATATTTGCATCTATTTCTTTACTGATATTTGGCGGAAAGGAAATAAATGCTGCATGGGGAAATGCAAAGTTTGCTGCTGCTGAAAAGTCTGGAGATTACAAAGGCTTGAGTTGTATGCTGGAATCGCACATAAAAATGAATGAAGCTGATGATCAGAATATCCGATTAAAATATGTTGAATCTCTTGTTAAGACAAATGAGACAGAGAAAGCTTTGAAGATTCTGAACGAAATGGCTTCCTCTACTCCATCTGACAAGGTATTTGCATGGCTTGCAGATATTCATCGTGAAAGTAATAACGAGGCTGAGCGAGAAAAATATCTTGAACATGGACTGCTGTACTATCCAGATTCTTCGATTATTCTAAGTCAGGCAGCAATGTTTGAGCTTGATCATGGCAATATTAAGAATGCCGAAACTCATTCCAGAAAATGTCTTACAATAAATTCTGATGATTTCTTTTCGCATGTGACACTCGGTATTGTACTTTTTAAACAGGGCCAGATGGAAGACTCCGAAAGAGAATTTCAGATTGCTCTTGGACTTAATGAGAAAAAAGGCCTGCCGCATATCGGCCGTTTTTATCTTGGCGTCAATCGTCCAAAAGATGCTGAGAAACATCTTTTGAAAGCAGCAGACTTGCAGAATTCAGATCCATCAATATTGTTCGACCTTGGAATTGCTTATGCCCAGCAGGAAAAGATTTCAGATGCAGTTAAGGCATGGGAAAAAGTTCTTGAAATTGATCCGAAACATGATATTGCACGTGAAAATATCAAAGCAGCTCATGACAGAATGAAAAAGGAAAAATAAATAAATGAATATTGCTGAATTGAAGAAATTTGCGTTTGCATATATAAAGACCATGAGGCTCTATTATGCCTTCATTACTGGAATTGCAGGATGGATTGGGGTTTCATATTATTATCATATTACGTTGACAAAGCATGGTTTGACTCCGACAAATGAAGATTATTTCCGCGGAGGTGTAATTCTCACAATTTTATTTCTTTCATGGGGAATTAATCAGATATTCAACGATTGGCTTGGACTTGAGGAAGACCGCATTAACGCGCCAAATCGTCCTATGGTCAATGGAGATCTGAACGTTAAATGGGCGCTGGCTCTTTCATTGTCACTGATGGGAGTGGCAATGGTGATTTCATGGTACCTTAACCCATATTCAATGATTCCAATGTTTCTTGGCTTTTTACTTAATTTTGTATATGAATATAGCAAAGCATGGGGTTTATGGGGAAATGTGATTTTTGGAATAATGATTGCGAATTGTACAGTGTATGGTCTACTCGCTGCAGGACCTGTTCCAGCGCCATTTCTTACCTCTAACAGAATTTGCGTTGTAGCATTGGTTGCTCTTATGAACGGACTGATGACGTATTACACTTATTTTAAGGATTACGAAGGCGATAAAGCTGCTGGCAAAAGAACTTTTATTGTCAGGCATGGTACTGACTTTGCCCGGAAGGCAGGAATTTTTGGAGCCTTTCTTCCGACGATTGCTTTTATATTTTTCAGATGGATGGAATGGTTTCCATTTAAGATGTCTGAATACTTCATTTATTGTGCTGTAATGACAATATTTCTGCAGATTTGGACGGCTGTGAGATTTTACAAATATCCGGTTGGACCGAAAGCGTTCTTTTCAAATGCTACAAATTTCCGTGCTTGCGCGTGTGGGCAGGTAACCATGATTGCCATTTTTAATGGTCAGCTTGCACTGTATCTTTTCAGTACAACCTATGTTTTTATCGGCTTCCTGTTTGGTCTTCAGGATGACGACAAAGGTTAACAGTATAAATCGTGTGCTTTTACGAAAAGAGGCATGTCATTTCGACCGAAGGGAGAAATCTCTCATTAATGAGATCTCTCACACTTGTTCGAGATGACAGCGAATCGTGTGTTTGCACATTGCCTTTTTTGAGAAATGCACTCCGAAAATCTTAATCTGCGTAATCTGCGGACAGTTTTGATCTTTAATCTTGAAAGAAAATAGTTCTTGAGGTGATACATGGAAAGAATGTTTGAACCACTTGTACTGAAGCGGATAACTTTGCCTCATCGAATTATTCGGGCGGCTACTTACGAGAACATGGCTTCCGAAGATGGCGCCGTTTCAGACAAAACCTGTGCTTTGTATTCTGATCTTGCCGAAGGCGGTGTTGGTACAATTATTACCGGCTTCAGTTACTTTTGCCGCGAAGGAAGAGCTGCACAGCCATTTCAGGCAGGCATCGACTCTGATTCAAATATCGATGCATGGAAAAGAGTAATAGAAAAAGTTAAAGCTGTGAATCCGGGTGTTAAAATTTTCATTCAGATTGCACATACCGGACGTCAGACAGTCAGCCACTCAACAGGTTGTCGTGTTGTCGGTGCCGGGCCCGTCAGATGTGATTATTTCCTTTCAAAAGTACATGCCTTATCAGAAAAGGAAGTAATGCAGCGAATAGAAGGCTTTGTACAAGCAGTTATTCGTGCGGAAAAAGCTGGTTTCGATGGTGTTCAGATACATTCAGCACATGGATATCTTATTCATCAGTTTTTATCGCCATATACAAATCGTCGGAAAGACGCTTATGGTAAGGATAGAACTCTATTCCTCAGTGAAATCATTGACCGCGTCCGTAAAAGAACTGAGTTTCCAGTGTTTCTCAAATTAAGCGCTTCCGAAGACAGAAAGTCTGGAATCCAACTGCCTTTGATGAAGTCATATATGAAGCGAATTAATGAACTTTCAGTTGACGCAGTAGAAATCAGTTATGGAACAATGGAATTTGCTTTCAATATAATTCGCGGAGAACATCCGATAGATGTTGTACTGAAACATAACTGGCTTTTTAATCGATGGGGGGAAATGTATAAACACTTCTTCAGACTGGTTATATATCCATGGTACCGAAAACATTTTATTAACTTTTCTGAAATGTACAATCTGAATAATGCAATTGAAATCAAGTCTGTTTCAGAAGTTCCAGTTTTTGTAACTGGTGGAATCAGGAAAAAGTCTCAGATCAGGTCAATAATCGAAAGTAAAGGGCTTGACGGAGTAACTCTCTGCCGACCTTTCATCAGGGAACCTGATTTTGTAAATCGCCTGAGAAAATCAGATGAATACATCTCATCCTGTACAAATTGCAATCTCTGCACAGTAATGTCAGACAGCAAAAACCCCCTGAGATGCTACTCGGCAGGAAATACTAGAAGTTCTAGCGGTATATCCGCTCAATGAATTTCAGATTCAGATATTTGTTTCAGCGGAAAATCAGCGGAAAAAATTCTGTATTTTTTTCTTGAGTTCTTCTTCCTCTGCTTCAGAGTCGAACATTATTCCGATTCGAATTGAAGTTTTCACGGGTTCTGAGCCCCAGGGCCAGAAGGCGCAGAAAAGGCGAATATTTGGGGAGATATCTTTTTTAAAAAGCGTCTGATCTTTTCGAATTTTCCCGACACTTTTGACGAAACTGTCGAAGAGATTCATCCAGAAACTGCCAGTTCCAGCCGGTTTATATGGAGGTCCGAAATATTCCTCGACTACCGGACGAAGCTGTTCAATCATGTTTGTTTCGGCAACTCCGACAAACAAAATCGGATCATCTTCGTCGGTGTTACGTTTGACATTGTAACTACTTTTAAGAATCGGAATCAGTTTCAAGGTCTCTTTAATTGATTCAACAATATTTTCCATGTTAATATTCCCTTCTCTGAGTACCTTTTGGATTTAACCTAGTACAATTATTAAGGCATTTTTCATATCAGGATTGATCATCTGTCATCAGTTGTTCCAGGCAACGCGGATAATTATTGAGATAGTCACGTGTGACCAGATATTGTTCAGTATCTTCAAGCGCAATCTCAGAAATGCCAGAGTCGTCAAAATTGAATGGGTAAGAACTCAAGTCTGAAGCAATGTCAGTTCGAAGTGAGGCGTGAAGCAAATAAGGCTTCAAAGCTAACGGCATAATACTGCCTGATTCTTCCAAGATATATCAGGTAAATTAAGGAGGTTTTTGGCAGAAATCATTAGCAATTTCTCAGGCATATTGCGTATGCTGAAGGCATCCCAAAGACTTTGATTTATTTTAATTTGTGCCATTTTATTACTCCGCAAATGATTATCACTTAAACATCAATAAAACAGGCTTATAACAAGCCTGGCACGGGTAATTTAGCATGCAAAAAAATGAAAGTCAAGAATTAATAAATTTCCAGCAAAGAGAAAATAATTGCTGAAGAAATATAAATTCCCCTAAAATTTTTCTTTATTAAGCCTCTTTCAATATGGTAATGTTACTGCAATCACAACTGAAAAAGAATCAGGGGGCGGATTGATGGAATTATTAAAAAAAGTAATTATTGTGGCACTTAAATTCGCGCTCTTCTGTTTTTTTCTTGGGCTGGTTATTGAATTCTTGTTTTCCTTTGGTGGAAGACGCGGTCAAATGGCTCATCAGGCACGTGAAAAAACCTGTTATACAAACATGCGTTTTATTCTCGGGGCTGTTGAAATGTATAACATGGATGTTAAGAAAGAAAATATGATTCACTTTAGTATGCCCGACGTAACAACTGATACAGGCGTCCTGGATGGCTATATTAAAGCAAAAATAAGTAAGCCTGAGCCAGGTTGCTTCTATCGTATTGTTGGTGATATTAGTAAACCAAATGGAAGAATTGTCTGTCCTGTCCACGGTAGTGTTGAACCAGATTGAAACAATATCCATGGTGTTTTTTGCAAGTCAAAAATTTCATTTGTGTAAAAAGTTTATGCGTGTGATGGGTGAGGAATTTTAATTAAACCATCGTTGCCATTCAGAAAATGATTACTTCCTTTTTATTTGAAAAGGCGCGATTTTTCGAGTCAGCTTATATAAAAAATGGTGGTTTTTCGAAAGATATGGAAAAGGAAGTTTCTAATCAATGAAAATTCAGAAAGAAGAATTCTATACGGCAGTTATAATAATTTTGATTTTGGCTGGCGTATTGGCTTGCAGTTTTCCATATTTGACAGACAAATTAATTATTCCAGCGACAGCCGTTGTACTTGAATGTCCTGTTACTCCAGAGTTCGCAGAAAAATTTACACCGGATGTCGCTTTTCTGGCTTTCTATGGTCTCCTGGCATTCTTAATTCTGAGGGTGATGGGGAAAAATTCCCTGGGTTTGATTGTAATATTTTCTTATGCTTCTTCAATGTTTTTCTGCTTTTTTTATTTTTTTATTGCCCCAGTTGAGTCATTGGTAATGCTTGCTGCCTTTTTTGTACCAGTATATATCTGGCATCTGAAAAAAATCAGTAACATCATTCTGGGAATAACTGGCGGAATACTTATATTGTTTTCATGGAAATTGTTAGGTAAGCCAGCACTGTTTGTACTAATGATGCCAATGTGTCATCTTTTTGCAATCAGAGCTCATAATGCACTTCAAAGCCGATATTCCGGCAGCGAAACCCGTATTTTTTCTAAGCTCAGTACAACTCAGCAGAATAAAGTAAATAAAAGTCACAGCATTTTTCATTATGATTTGTGGGAGGTAATTGGTCCGGAGATACAGGCACTGCTTGAAAGTTGGACAAAAGTTTCAGATAGTATTGATGCAAAAAATATTGAAGAGTATCTCTCTGATTTTTCTTCGGTAAAAGATGAAACTCGAAAAAATTTTCCAGTACAATCTTATGGGTTATTCCAGAAAAATAGAATGCTTTCTATCAAGACTTCTCTTACTGATCTGAACAAACGTGATACTAATTTTTCTTCAATGTTGTTTATTGAAAAAGTTAAAACGGCTTTTAATAAAATTCAGCAGGCATGTTGTAATCAGAATATTGAAACAATTCAATGCATGGTTTCTGACGCACTTTTTGAGCAATTCTCCGCACGAATTCAGGAGCAGAAGGATGCAGGAATAAGGTTTTCGATTTCGGATATTACTTTTTACGATACAGTTATTTCAAGCGTAATATCTGATGAAAATTATGACCAGATTCAATTTTTTATTCGTGGAGAAGTAACCGAAATTGCACTGGATATTCTTACAGGCGAGCCGCTGAATGCTGATAATCAGAAGATTGCAATTATGGAATACTGGTCTTTTATTCGTCGGCCATCAGCTAAGACATACAAAAAACCGGGTTTGATTGAAGGCAGTTGCCCTAATTGCAGCGCTCCAATTCAGATTGGTCAGGCAACGGTTTGCCCCGCGTGTTCATCTTATTTAAGATCGGGGCATTATGATTGGGTTCTGAATAAGATTACACACGCATCTGAATGGGGATACTCTGATCCTGAGCAGGTCTTAGATTGGAAAACGTTAAAAGATAATGATAAAAATATTTCTATTCATCAGATTGAAGATCGAAGTGCTGTGATTTTCTGGATGCATAGACTTGTTGAACGTAAGCGTACAATTGAGCCTCTGATTCGTTTTGCAACCGACGACTACATTACATTGTTCACACCTGGAATAAAAATTTCAAAATTCTATTCGTATATGGAAAATGTATCTTTTGCATCAGCAACACTTAAAGCTGTTTCTATAACCACTGAAACAGAAAAAATTTACGTTCTTATTGTTTGGAGCGGAATTCCGGTAACTATTACTCCTCAGGGCAGGCAGCCTCAGATTCATCGCTTCTGCAAGCCGCGACGAGATGTATTTGTTTTAACCAGGAAAGCCGGAAGTAAGACAAACTTGAATAACACTCTCAGCAGCGCTCACTGTATGAATTGCGGCGGACAACTGATCTCTTATTATTCTGTGAAGTGTCGGTACTGTAATTCAATACTTAATGATGGTGATGAATGGATATTGGATAAAGTTCTCAATGAACAAAGCTCTGAATACACAACCTTAATGAATAAAAGTATTCAGATACAAATGCAGAACGCTGCAAAAATGAAACAAAGTGAGGACTCTTTAGTAAATATTAAGTCGGGACGTGATATTGTGACAATATCAGCTCAAATGATGCTTGCAGACGGTAAAATGGAGGAAAAAGAAGTTGGCGCACTGAAAAAGCTTTCACAGGCTTATGCAATGTCAGACAGCGCATTAAATGGAATTATTGAGTCTGTAAAAAATGGCGAGCTGATAATTCCAAAGCCAGTCACCCCCAAAGAGGCGTTAAAGCTTCTAGATTCAGCAACAGCAATGGCAATGGCTGATGGAAAGATTTCTGAAGAAGAAATGCATTTTCTCGAAAAACTGGCAAAAGACCTTGGATACTATAAACCCGACATTGAAATGTCTATCAGTCGAATAAATGCAATAATAAGAGCTGAAGAACTTGCCCGAAAAAAAATCGCCCAACGCAAATCCCATATTTCAGTATAAATGTGACGCAACAGACCTTGATTCAATTTATTAAATTGAACTGTATTAGTATAGGATTCAAATTGCTGCGTAATGATTTCAAATTCATTGTTTGCTGCGGTTCACTACTGAAAAAGCTGCATTTTTTCTGTCATCTTGACCAAAGGGAGAAATCTGCCATCTTTTTCTTGAAATAACGCATTTTCTCTTATCCTTCAGAGATCTCTCCCTTCGGTCGAGATGACAATAATAGTTCGCCTGGGGAGATAATTAATGGTCGTGAGGGTTGGGGTGATGGTTCTTAAGTATGAAAACCGGAACGTTTCTATGCACTTTTATATATTTTAAGAAAATGGAAAAAAATTGTAACAATTCAATGTGTTTTATGGTAAGCAAGGTTAAGGTTGGAAAATTTTATGAGGTGGGCGCTATGAAAAACTTTTTTTTCTTTAAAACGAGTTTCAGAATAAACCTTGGCGCAACTATAATGCTTTCATTCTTGCTTTCTTTCCTATTATCAAACCTTCCCTTTGCGTTCGGAGAAACAGCAGCTCAGACACAATTTAAACCAGCGAACTTTCCAACCGCCTCTGTGAGTTCAGGTTTGTCATTTAGTTATATTCGGGTCACTAAACTTCTCAACCCGTCACCATTAATTAGTTTTATTGATCCGAATCTTATCTACCGCGTTATGGGGGGAAATGTTTATTCTATTGAAAAAATCCAGGTTAAAAGCAGGGATGAATTGCTCAAACAAATGGGAGCAGCTTCTGAAAAAGATTTGAGTGATGGGCAAAAAGGTCTGCTTCAAACTTTCGATCTGGAAAATGATAAGGATGTTAAGGAACTTCGAAAATTAGTAAACGGGAATATAGAAGTCCAACTTTTTGATACAACATTTGTACAAGGCGTCTCCAAAGAAACATTATTGATAGATTTTTGGCCTAACGCGCCTACTGGAGCTATAGCAGTTTCCAGCATTTTTACGGATGCTTATGGAATAACAAAGGAAAGTAAAGAATCAAAGAGAACACTTTTACATGAAATGTCCCACTTGACTTTTTATCGCGCCTATAGCTCTTACTACGGCCCGGATGGTGGACACACATTAATTGAACGACTTAATCCAGAAACAGCATTTGACGAAGGATTTGCCAATTTCAACGAGAAAATGGTTACATATGATTGCGTTGAGCGAATAAAGATCGAGAAACCTACCAGCACTCCTGGATCACCTGATTATGAATCTTTCAGCGTTCTTGACCCTAAAATCAAAGCCACAGATTTGTTGAGTGTAGAGGGAATTGTGTACAAGGTTCTTTTTCTGATGTCAAAGAAAATTCCCGATGGCGAGAAAAAAATCCGTGAATTTATTACCAACGACCCATTTTTGCGAAGCAAGGGAAATATAATCAGTTTTATTCAGAAATTTACAAAACAGTACCCTGAATATACCAATTTAGCGATCAAAGTTCTTGATAAAGAAACTTCCTTTCGTTTTACGAATAAAGAACTAACTAACATGTTTGGCTCTTCAGTAAAAAATTATGTAAAGAACCGAAAAGATAAACATTTTCCACCAATTGTTGAATCTGCTTCAGTTGGCTCCCCAAAAGTTCTGCTGACTGATTCGTCTGTCACCACAGGCACAGTAATCTCCACTGATACCGGCTACGAAGTAGAAAGCACTTCTTCCACTCAAACGACCAGTTCAGTTACAATCTCAATCGAAACATCAACACCGACATCAATTCCGGTCGACGGGAAGTCCCAGGAAGGCTTTAATGATCAGTTTTAATTGTACAACTAATTCTTTTCTTGAATTCAACTCTTTAACAGGAGGTTTTAATATGTTTCGAAACCTTTCATTATTTTTATTGTTTTTCTTACAACTAGTTTGCGTTCATGGTTATTCGCCGAAATCACCCGCTGTATATTTAGCTCCGAATGATGTTGAAATTGCCTTGGCGCCAGATCTGAATGCTGAAAAGAAGGAAAATGAATTTCAACTTCAAGGGAAAGTTTCCGCTTGTTTTGGAAACCTTACTTCCCTTACAATAAGGTTTACATCATCCTCTGATCTTCTTCTTGAAACAATGGACAAAGCCCCGGCAGAATTGGCTTCTGGTGCAGAAATACTTTTTAAGGTGATCGTCAAGCCGAATAGCAAACCTCATGATGGAAAATCCTGGGTAAAAATGCATTTTGAATACATGAGCGACTATCAGGCGCAAGAAAATTTTGTCAAAGAACAAACAGAGACTTATTCTGACCCGTTTCTAAAAACTGAACTTCTTTCCAAACTTGAAAACAGGCGAAAAGAATCAACCAAGGCGTGTCTTGTTTCCGGACACTATTTTCTCGAAGCGCCCTTTAAAGTAAAATGACATTTTCAGCGTTCTTTATCAAAAACTGGGTTGCCGTTTAAAGCATTGAGTAGACAAAAATTGTGAAAATCATAGTAAAACTATCAGCTCAGTTTTCGAAATAAGTTTTACAATGTCACTATGTCTGATTTCTTGGGACGTGTTGGCATTTATATGCTTTCAGCGTTTCATGGAGCAATTGATTTGACAGAAAAATTTGTTTCTGAATAGGGTTTTATTGTCCGGAGGAACAAAACTTTGAGAAGCTCAAGAGGTGTTGTAGTTCTAACAATTATTCTTCTTTTCTCGTTTTTAATAATTGTTTTTTTTGCCTATCATAGAGTTACGCTGTCTCAAAACCGTAAGGCTGTTCATGACTCCGAATCTGAAATTACCTTCAATCTTGCTAATGAAGGGCTGCATTTTCTTAAATCTTCGATAATGACTGAAGGTTATCTTACCGGAAGCAGGCTGAGAGAAGAAACATTTCCACAGCTTTTTTCAAATTCAGATGATCCTGAAGAGATTAATCTGACTACGGGTGTTTGCAGAATCGACGGGACACCTGTAAACCCTGATTACTGGCTTGACAAGATAGCCGGAAACTATCAAAGATGTCTAAATAATATTGAAAAGCCATTTTTTGACAGATTGCAGCTTTTGGGTGGCGGAAGGCAGAACAATCCATTTTGTCAAGGAATGAGTGTGACACTTAAAAATATGTCACGTCTGAGAAAACATCCTCCCACTCACGTAGATTTACTCTCAGGATGGGACACCTTCGAAAGAAGAGGAGAAATGATTTTAATATCAAAAGTATATTTCATGGGAGTCACAAAGATTGCGGCATCAAAGCATCAATTTAAAATGGTTTCATTTATTCCGGGACCCTATTCACGATTTACACTTTTTTCACATTTTGCTGCCCATCCAAATTGCTATAATGTTGTGGAAAACAAATTTGACGGCTCTTTTGACACACGTAATGGTACTCCTTACCGTCCACTGGTATTATATAATTCCATAGAGAAGGTTAATGAACTGCATGAAATATCGGTTGAAAGCTCAAAAATGGAACTCTCAACCAAAGGCTGGGTGTATCTGGGACAAACCTCGAAAGGAACATGGCTGCGTGATCCAACAACTTTGTCAGGCATGATTTCATTGCGTATTCCATCCGGTTATACTCCCAACCCGGGAACTCCGCAACCTGAAGATGTCAGCTCTTCTTTGCTTGACTCATCAGGCATCGGTGGACACCTGTATCTCTGCCCACCTTCCACTTTGAAAAGTGGAAAACTTGGAGTATCATCATATCAAATTCCGTCCCAGAATATTTTTAATCCAGGTTCTGGGGGAAATTCCTTCAATGTCAGCATGCGTTTTCAGGGGTTTTATACTTTTGATCCGACCACTAACAATCCCGATGACGATGGTGCCGCAAGTCTGCAAATCTGGTCGGGTATTCACGGTGCTCTTCGTCGCGAAGACTGTAAAACCAGTTGGGTTCTTCCCTTTGGAGACAGACGTCAGAAGTCTAGAACACTGTTGTTTGGTCCGGCGTTTGCTGAATTTCTTCAGTATTTTATTCTGTCTTGTACAAATTTCTCTGGAATAATTCTTGGCACTCAGGACCCCTTAAATTATAGCCCCAATCAACCCATTCTACTTAAGCCCTGGAATTCGAATACTCCCAAGGCAAATGATTTTCTCTGCCCATCTCCGAACGATCCTCCCGGAAAGAAGGGCTGGAAAGCCATGAAAACGCTTTCTCCCAGATTGATTCAAGCGCGTTCATCAGGCAATTTTTGTTATGGCTTTTCAGCCAACATGCTCTTTGATCTGATGGCTCATGATGTTCTTCCTGACATGTACAATTCGAAAAGCACATCAGATTGGGGCATTGGAAAAATGCCCGCTCTGTCATTCTGGGTTCCAGGAAATAACTCTGTAACCACTCTTAATGAAATGCCATCAATATTTTCGGATTATCATTCGGGAATGCAGCCCCTGACAAATGTTCATATCTGGCGTTACATGGATTCAAAACAGTTTACTCCGGCAGCAGATGAAAATACCGTTTTCCTGGGAAATTTGCAGCAGTTGAATTTCAGAAATGAAACACTGTCCGATCCTCCGTTCAATAGCATTGTTTCAAATGGGCTTCTTTCACGTGTGACGCATTTAATTGATTTTAGAGGAGTCGCTGAAGGTAAGCAGAAAGCGATACTATGTTCAGATATTTTTCATGCTGATTCTGTTAGCAATTCAGGAGAATCATGGATTACCGGAAAACAGGGGGTATTTTTTATTCGGCGCAACAAGGATGACGGAGACCTCTGTTTGCCTTCCCCAATAAAAATACAGAAGCCAGCAATTCTTATACTTGAACATGGCAATTTCTCGGTCATGGATCAAATTGTTGATGTTGATGCATGCGGTGCTGGAAATCATGATAAAAAGCCTGGAGTTCTATTTTCTCTCGTCGCTTTGGATGGAAATATTAAAATACCTTCGGATAAAGAAATTCATGCATATCTTGTAGCGTTGAATACATCAACAAGCGCAGCCTCTAAGGCTGGTGGTCGGATTCTTTCCTCGAAAAACAGTCCAAATGGTAAAAACAAAAACAGAATGTTCATAAAGGGTGGAGTTGCTGTAACAGAACTTGCTTCTCCAGTTGATGACTCAACCATGAGTAATTTTCCGGCAGGCGGGGTAATAAGATATAACACTCTGTTTAATCCATCGTTGAAAACGGTTAATGATGGTTATGGTCTTGTTTTTGACAAGCAGGGAGTACAGATTGATTTAAAGGAAGGAGGACAATGATGCGTCAAGGATTCAGTTTGATAGAATCAATGATTGCAATTTTTCTTTTTAGCTGTATGCTTTTTCCAATAATGTCTTTGATGACACAGACAACAAAAATGACACCGGTTTCTTTTATAGAGCTTCAGGCGCTCAGATACACAACGGAACTGCTTTCTCAGATTACAAACCTGCACAGAACTTCAAATGCGCTGAAACTTATTTCTTCAGAAAGTAGAAAATCTATTCCGGAAATAATTGAAAATCTCAATTCAATTCCAGAATTCTATTTTCCAAAAGCCAATGAAAAGCAGATTAATCCCGGTTTGAAACAATTCAAATGCATGCAGATTTTTCTGGATAAGTCCTGTTTTTGTCTTATTTTGTCTAAATTGGAAACACCTTTTGTACAAAGGGCAATTCGAGTAAAATCAATAGATTGCGGGCTGAAAAATCACGAAAAAGTATATATGTTGACAGCTTCTGTTTCATGGAACCGTGACAAAAGCTCTGTAACACCTCCTGTTCAGAAATTTGAAATGACTGCATTTCTTACCGAAAATTGAAATGAATAAAATCATGCAAAGAGCTTTTACTATCACTGAACTCGTTATTGCCGCATCTATCAGCTCGTTGCTGCTGTTTTCAATTCAGAAAATCTGGCTGACAGGAACTCAGAATTCAATTGCAGGAACAGAGGCCCTGAATGCATCAAATTCTCTTGCCAGAATATATTTCATGATAAAATCAGATATTATGAAGTGCAGGAAAGTTGTTAGAAGCACCTCCTCAGTGTCTGTGATTGATTCTGATGCTGATTTCCAGAAAATCCTTAATGCTGCGAGAAATTCAATAGAAAAAACATCCTTAGACCCACCTGATGGAGGCATTGTCTTTTACAATCTTACTCTGGAAAGTAATACAGGAAGCCATATTTCGTACAGGTTGAAATCTATTGTCGATCAAAATAGTTGTGTCCTGGAAAGAGTGGAAGAGAAATTCGCAAATGGAAGGGTATCTGAGACTTCGATTGCTGTATTAGATGCTTCCAGGGTCGAAGAGTTTTATCTCCTTCCAATTAGAAAGTTACAAGCCTTGAAACAAGAACAGTCTTCTGATGGCAATCATTATAAAGATTTTCTGCTGTTATATTTGTCCTTATGCCCAAAATTACAAGGTAGTGCCTCTGCCAAACGTGAAATTGTCATTTCATCCATTATCAACTTGCCTGAAGCAACAGATAATAAATGGAATAGCTGGAGATAGCCCATGAAAAAGATTATCCTGATTTTTATTTTTTCGATTTGCGTTCTTGTTTCTTATTCTCAAACTCATGCTGGGAGTTTTTTGGAACAGGTTGATTCTGTTCGTGAACAATCTGCTAACAACATTAATCAGACTGTAATAATTAGCGATGAGCAAATTCCCCGGTTTCAACTTTCTCCGAAAAAAAATATGGAGAAAATAAATGGACGCACTCTAAGCATAGAATATGAAGCTTTTCTGAAGCAGCCTGTTCCAAATACTATTGAAATATCTGTTTCCCCGAAAAAATTTGAATTTGTACAAGATCGGATTTTTTCTCCAAGTAACACTCTTACTGCACCATTAGCTTCGATAACTACATCCATGGCAGATTCCAACCCTGTATCTTCCCTGACTGATCATTTAAGCACTTCTTCGGCAACTGGCGTTACAACTACGAATACCAATACATTTACATATACAGCTTCGGAAACTTCATTCCTGGTATCTGATTAAAGGGTGATAAAACCAACTGACATTGATGGCAAGACGTAAGATAATGTTGATTGCTGGCGCTTAATGATTTTTTGGGAAATTGAAGACAAAGTGAATAATGCTCGAAGTTTGAGCGGAAAATATTTTTTCAGGAGGGATTATATGCGTTTGAATATTCAAAAATTGTGGCTTTTTTTCTTATTGTGTGCCTTGCAGATTCATGCTGCATCAGCAACCATGCCAGTTAAATACTTTGCGCCTGAACAGCTCAGATTGTCAATTGAACAGTCAAAGGAAGGTGAAAATTACATATTGAAAGGGAAAATTCAATGTGTATTTGGGAAACTGTTTCAATTAAAAGTCAGATTTACTTCTTCTCCTGATCTGAAAATTACTTCCGATTTAAAAATACCTGATGAAGTTGCGTCAGGTGAAACAATTATTATTAATGGCACAGTTGAAAATTTGTCTGAAAAGAGCAACAACGAGCCATCATGGGCGAAAATTCATGTTTTATATTCTCCAGATTACGACGAGCTTATAAAAACAATAATGGCAGATAATAACAGTTACCCGATTCAGTCGTTGAAAGAGCAGCTTATAAAATGGCTTGAAAAAAAGAAAGAAACTCAAACACAGGCAAATTATGTTGCTGGCATTGATGTTTCGTTGTAAGAATTGACTTTGAAAGGAATCTTATATGAAAAAACGCAATCTTTCAACGTTTTTCCTCACCATTCTGGCTGTGTTTTTCTTTTTTCCAATATCATTCTTATTCTCTACTGAAAAACAAAGTAAGGAAGATCTGAAGTTTGAATTCAGATATATAAGAGTAATTTCTGAAGTACCCGGATCTCTGACTGTTACTGGGTCAGATACAGGCACGGGCACGGGCATCAAAAGTGCATCGAATAAAACAGGAACCAAACTATTAATGGGCTATAACTGTGAGGATGTGGTAGTCAATTCAGTATCTGAACTTTTGAAGGTAATGCGAGTGACTTCTGAAAAAGATTTGAGTACTGAACAGGCTGGACTCCTTGAAGCTTTTAAATACAGCAGCTCCGTAAAAATGAAAACACGTCTGAAATTCGGAGCAAATTGCAAAATACGAGAGAATAAAATAATAGTTAATCTCTGTGATACAACTTTTGTAAAATGCCCTGACAGAGAAAAATTGAGAACGAATTTCTGGCCTTGTGCATGGGATAATGAGCTTCTTCTTTCATCTCTTTCTGGAGACTGTAAAAATACTTTGATTCACGAAATGTCGCATGTTCTTGATCGGAACTGCAGGAGTACTAACGGACCTGACGGGAAGCATTTTGAAAATGAGGTTACTTCAGAATTATCTGCTTTTACTGAGGGGTGGGCTGAATTCAACCAGTATTATGATTTTCCTGCCGGTTTTTATTCTTCAAGTTATCTTATGTACGAAGACCCCTCCTCAACAAAAGACACTCCAAAATATGAGACAAAATCAATATCTTCGAAGGATGTTATTCCGCAGGATCTCTTGAAAACAGAAAACATCGTTGCAGGAATAATGTTTAAGATTGCCAGTGAAATCCCTGATGGTTATAGGAAGATTTACGAAACTTTTATTGAAATCAACAAGACTGAAAAAAATATAACAGGTTTCCTGCAAAAATATTTGTCTCGTTATCCAGATGATGCAGCCAAAGTTCTTGAAATATTCGACATCAATACATCATATAAATTCCCAAAAGAAGACCTGGAAGTTTTTTTTCCCGGTTATACTCAGAGTTATCTATCTCGTAGAAAACCCCCGAAATCTGCTTCTGATGACAATTCAACTAACACTCAATCTTTAACAAACATTGAAATAGCTACCAATACTGCAATTTCTCCCAATACGCCAATAGCCACAGACTCTTCAAAAAACAATATTTCCCATTCTACTTCAGTTGGAACTCAGATTGCTTCAGGCAGCAATCTGATTAATACTTCAGATGCATCGGCATCGGATAGTACAATATTTCCTCAAAGTGATATTCCTCCGGTTGATCCAGCTCAAACGAAAGATAAAGATAGTTCTGAGGGTTTCATTGGATCTTGGTAAATACACATTCATTAAACTATAATTTTCACTTAGTACCCTGAAAATCGGATAAAGCGTACACTTTAAGATTTATAAATTCGATTTTTTCTTGAAAAATAAGGTTCTTTCTAGCATTTTTTAATAGTGTACGTATTAGTATAATGCGTACCGCTTCAAAAACAAGGGAAAAGCCTTTAATTTCAGGTGTTCTGAGGTCTTTTTTATGTGTATAGTGTGCGTATTATACGACTTTCAAGTTAGTACCGCAAATCTTAATTAAGAGGTCATTATATCTCGTAATTACGGAGTTCTCTCACATTCGTTCGAGATGACAGCCCAATAGAAATTAACAAGTAAATATGTCCCCTTATTTAAGATTTTGCGTACTTAAGTGGCATTCGGATTACTACCGCTTAATGATTTTTTGGGAAATTGAAGACAAAGTGAATAATGCTCGAAGTTTCGACGGAAAATATTATTTTTGGAGGGATTATATGCATTTGAATATTCAAAAATTGTGGCTTTTTTTCTTATTGTGTGTCTTGCAGATTCATGCTTTATCAGCAACCATGCCTGTTAAATACTTTGAGCCTGAACAGCTCAGATTGATAATTGAACAGTCAAAGGAAGGTGAAAATTACATATTGAAAGGGAAAATTCAATGTGTATTTGGGAAACTGTTTCAATTAAAAGTCAGATTTACTTCTTCTCCTGATCTGAAAATTACTTCAGATTTA
>JADFZL010000018.1 GCA_015232575.1 Candidatus Rifleibacteriota bacterium | reverse complement strand
AGTGAGACGGTCGAACTTGTTCGACCGGCGAGAGGGGGCGCGTGCCCCCTCTAAAAAATTGGAGTAGGTTGTTGCCAGGTTTATATAAGCCGCTGAGTCTAACGATTCAGCGGCTTTCCTTATTTCCCGGCATTTTTTTTCCATTTCGACCGAAGGAAGAAATCTATATTCTTTCGGAGATCTTTCCTTTGGTCGAGATGTCAGGAAACTAACGTGTCTTTCGAATCAAGCGGAGGTTGTAAGGCAACCGACCGCTGGGAGCTTTTTTATGATTGTGCTGCCAGTTTTTTGATTTCATCAATTGATAATTCGCTGATTTGTGAAATCAAATCGATCGAAAGCCCTTTCTTCAGCATCTTTTTTACAGTTGCTCTTATTCCGAGCTCTTCGCCTTTCTTAATTCCGAGCTCTTCGCCTTTCTTAATTCCGAGCTCTTCGCCTTTCTTAATTCCGAGCTCTTCACCTTTCTTGATTCCGAGTTCTTCGCCTTGTTTGATAAGCGTTTCAGCTATGGTAGCCATAATTTTACCTCCACTGTCAGGAATAGTGATTTCAAGAATCTTTTTTAATTGCTCAATTTCAAGATTTTTTGAAGCACACAAAAAATATTTGAGAAATGCCTCCAGAGATTGCAGTCCGGTTGTTTCAGCGTCCAGAGTCTTTGCAAATTGAATCAGACGCGGCAGAATTTTAATAAAATCCGTTCTGAATATTGATTTCAGTGTCAGAAAAACTGCTTTCGTCAAAAGAGTGCCCTTGATTTGATCATCAGACAACGGATTCAAATCACAGAAAAAAAACTGAAAATCTGGCGTAAATGCCTTAAATAAAGGCATTTCTTTGAATAATCCACTGAAGTTTGTTTTTCCAGTCCAGGTGTCAGTTCCATGATACAGAACTACTGGAAAAATATACGGCAGAAATTCTGGCGGGGAAGCATGTTTAATATTGTAAAGATAATTGTCCCATATTCGAACCATGTATCTGAGCAGTTGAAATGGCGTCCATTTGTCAAAATATGATTTGTGATCAATGAGAAAATACAAAATCGCAGGATTTCCGTCTGTTAATGAGGTTTTGATTACAATATCTGAATACGATTGCTCAAGTTTCTGATCAACATACGAAGTAGGGTCAGGTTCGAGTTTTGAAATGTTTATACATGCAGAAATCTCCGCAGGCAAATACTCCCTGACAAAATCAACCCTTGCCTCAGGATGATTAAAATACCACTTAACAAACGCATCATGCGGATTATTCAACTCTTTCATATTGATAAATATAGCTCAAAGATAAAAATTATGCAAATTCCAAAAAAGAACCTTACCAGAAGTGTCAAATTCTTTCTTCATTTGTCTGAAAGCTTCAGGAAAAAAACATTATGTTGCTCATTCAATAAACTGATCGTTTTTTTATGCATTGGGGTTATATCCAAAAAACGAATGCATAAAACCTGATTTAACTTTATTCAAGATCAATGGTGAAGGTTTCATATCAGTGGTTTGAGCCAGCCGAAGTTTGAAAGTATTTTTATCAGCCAGCTTTTACTTGATTTTAGATTATCCGGGCCAAATACGCTTTCTGCTTCGCCTTCTTCGTTGATTTTAATTAGATATTGCTTTGATTGAGAAATGTCATTCATAATTTCTCCACGCAGTTCTTCAGCAAACTCTTTTGATTTGATAGCTGCAACAACTTCAGAGTTTACTTTTTCGCTCAGATAGTCCATGTTGTACGTTCCAATGACAGATATTACCCCGTCAAAAACAAAGTTTTTCGCATGAAGCTTTCTATCACCATAATATACGTGAATTTCACTGGTTGGAATATCCTTGAGGATTTTCTTCCAGTCAGCGTAAAACATCGCCTGAGTCATCAGGCTGTCTGTTGAAATCGGACTGTTAGTGTGAATTTTAATCTTTACTCCGCGTATGCTTGCACGCTTCAATGCAGCTTCAGATCTTGGTGTTAAAACAACATAAGGGTTCTGAATCAGGATTTCGCGCTTCGATCCATCCACGAATTTTACTATCTGATCGGTGATGTCATTTCTGTAACCGGCCATGGAATGTTTATCGATAACTTTTATCGGACACAAGTGTGATCCTTCAAATGGATCGAATTGATTATAACTGTTCATGTGCTTATATTCTGCAAGTTCTGCATTGTATTTTTTCAATGCTTTTGCAGCTTTCTTATCAGGATTGGCGGGATTATAAAATTTTCCTTCTTCCAGAAAGCTGTTCATGGCTTGGTAGCCAGCCTCCATTTCGCCGGCCATGGAAATAAGATTCCAGAAAAAGTCTTTCAGAATATTTTTGGAACTTGGCTGTTGAAACTCCTCTTCAAATGCCATGTCAAGTTGTTTTGCAACATGTCTGGCGAGATCTTTACTTCTTATTACTACGTCGCAATCACGATATGCTTGTGAAAAGTCTTCCGGGTCTACGAAGTAATTCATTGAAATGTTTCGTCCGCCAAGGATTGAATATTCGTTATCAACCACAATTATCTTGTCATGGTTACTTGCAAACATTTTCTTCAGACTTAGAAACACCATAGTCAGGTTCTGGTGAATCGGATTGAAAACTTTTACCTCAACGTTTGGATAAGCCATTAATTCCTGAAGAAAATCCTGGCCCTGAAGTTTCTTTGTGAACCCGGATGTTCCCCTTGTGTCCAGCATGTAGCGTATTTTCAGGCCTTCCTTTGCTTTCCGCAGAAGCAATCCGCTTAGGGACATCCCAAAAACATCTTTTTCAACAATGAAATATTGTACATCAATGGATTTGGTTGCTTCATTCAATAATTTCCAGCGCGTGTACCAGGCTTGGGAATTCTGGTACAACAGTCTTACTTCGCCCTCTGAGTCAGAATAACCGGTTACACTTTTAAATCTGTCAAAGCAGACATCCGGAGAAGGCGTGAAAGGAGCAGCAAGATTTTCATACCAGAGTTGAAAGTTTTCCAGATCGCTTACTGAGCTGTTTAAATCTACAAATTTTCCAGCGTATTTCAGGTGCCGAAAAATCTTAACCGGAAGCGCAAGCCACGATGTTGCACGGTAGCTTGAATATGCAGCGGCCATTGCCTGTTGCTTTTTTATTATGATTGCCTTTCCCTCATGAAGTTTTTTCGTAGCCTGGACATACCCGATACGTTCTTTTGCAATGTTCTGATAATTGCCGGCATTATTATCTGCAGCCAGCTCCTGAAGCATTTCCTCAGATTTATTGAGATCCTCTTTCAGGATTTCGTATGCTTTGGCAAGTTCATACCTTGCTTTTGGTAAATCTGGAGAGCGAGGGTTTCCTGCAATGTAATTACGAAGTCTTTCAATATATGCATCTGAATTTTTTCTTCCAGATTCGCTCCATAAATTCTGGAGAATGGTTTTTAAATTCCCGCTGGAAGCAGAATAAGACGTTTTCTGTGCAGTTCCTTTAATGCCTGCAGGCGAGTGTGCAGTATTTTGATTTGAGGAAATATTTTCCGAATCGTAATCTGAATCGTTTTCTGAAGCCGATTTGGTTGCCTTGAAGTAAGCAGATTTCGCAGTCTGGTAATCTTTTAGAGCTTGCTGAATTTCTGACTCTGGCCGATCCGAGCCCATGCAGCTTTGATATTTCCTGAAGGCATTGAGGTAACGTTCATAGAGATAGCGTGAATCCTGAGCGTTCAAAGCAGCCAGGAAATTCAATATAAACAACATTACTAATGAAATCAGCCTCACAGAAAGTATCATGCCAGACCTCATAAATTTCCTCCAGAAAACCGAACTTCTTTTAATTATAACTGCAATTTGCTCTTTTGAACAGGAGTGTAAAGACAAAATTTTGCCTCTGGCCTCAATTTTAAACAGGAAATCGATATCATTAGATGAAAAAAATATTATTTGCTTATCACTTCGTTTAAATGTAAAATTATTTTTTATTTGCTTTTTCTTCTAAAAGATTTAGTGACGATGTGAATGAAGGGATTCCTGAAATATGAGACTTACTCTAATAATGCCTTCAATTGGTAGAAAGCCAGATCAGAAATATATTACAACCTGGCAGATGGAACCACTTGTACTTGCTTTGCTGGCTGCATTGACGCCACCTGATTGGCAAATAACAATTCAGGATGATCGTATGGAAAATATCAATTATGATCATCCTGCAGATCTGGTTGCAATAACGATTGAGACATACACAGCCAGGAGAGCATATCAGATTGCAGAAAAATATCAGCAGCGTGGTGTTAAAGTTGTAATGGGTGGCTATCACGCCACATTGTGGTCTGATGAAGTGATGCAGCATGCCGATTCAACCGTAATTGGCCCGGCAGAAGAAATCTGGGAGTCGGTGTTGTGCGACGCAAAAAATGGCAATCTGCAAAAAAAATATATTGCACCGCCACTTAAAAAGTGGCAGAGCGTTTTTCCGAGAAGAGAAGTGTACGCTGATAAAAAATATCTTCCGCTGGCGCTTGTTGAATTTTCAAGGGGTTGCAGCTTCCATTGTTCTTTCTGCTCAATAACAGCACTTTCAAAAGGGAAACATTATTTCAGACCACCCTCAGAGGTAGCTGAAGAAATCAGGAAAACAGGTCAGAAAACAGTATTTCTTATTGATGATAATATAGCTGTGAATTATGATGCAGCACTTGAACTTTGCAGAGAAATCAAGCCTCTCAATGTTAAATGGGTCAGCCAGATCAGTGTCGATGCGGCTTGCCGTCCGGAATTGATACGGGCATTGGCTGATGCCGGTTGCATGGGTTTGTTAATCGGATTCGAATCATTGAATCCCGGACTGATTTCCAGATTGAATAAGAAATGTAATGGTTCAATAGAAGCTTATGAAACTGCGCTTAGAATAGTACATGAAAATGGTATTTGTGTTTATGGTACATTTCTCTTTGGAATAGATGGAGATACTCCGGTTTCGTTTAAAAACACACTTGAATTTATTCTCAGACACAAACTTTTCCTCGCGGCCTTTAATCATCTTGTACCATTTCCCGGAACTCCGCTGTATGCAAAACTCCAGGCTGAAAACAGACTTACATCAAAAGCATGGTGGCTTGATGAGAATTTCAGATTCGGCCACAGTCCATTTGTACCAACAGGTTTTTCTGTTGAAGAGCTGGCAGATATGTGCAGAAAGTATCGTCGTAAATTCTATTCTTTCAGATCAATTATCCGACGCGGATTAGACCCGAAAGCCAATATGAAAACTCTTGCAACAAGCGTACTTTTCTTTACACAGAATTACTTCGGGCGAAGGGAAGTCGATGAAAAATTCGGTCTGCCTCTTGGCATCCAGGAGTAAAAATTTCATTTGCAACTAGTTAAGCCATATCAAATGTTTGAGTATCCATCAGATAATCTGAATAATGTTCAGATGTCTTTGCTTGAAAAGGGAATCAGGCAGTTAATAATAGACAGTGATATGAAGGCAGATGGCATTGACCTTCGCTTCGAAAATGAACCGGATTTTTTTCGTTCTCTTGATTTTTTTGGAGATAAGCACAAAGTTGTCTATGCGCTTTTTCCCGGCACTTCAGATCGAATTTCTTCTCTCGGAATACATTCAACGCGAACAGTCTTTCTCGACGGCCTGCCTTCTGAAATAGCCTATATTCATCATCTCAGAATCCATCCGGAAAAAAGAGGTGGGAATCTGCTTTATCGTGGCTACCAGGCTTTCAGACAGGCTGCGGGTTTATCTTCACCCCGATGTACCATTACGTCAATCCTTGCAGAAAATACTGCAGCTGTCTCAATATTGGAAAATCCTGAAGGAAGAGGCTCTCTTCCATCATATAAAAAAATCTGCAAATATCTCACAGCCATTTTTCCTGTAAAATTTCCTCTTAAACGATGGCCTCTCTTGAAAAGATCAAAAAATCAGGGAGATGCCAATTCCAGCAGAAATAATTCAGGATTATCCGGAAGAATGCTCACGGCAGCCGATTCTTCAGCTCTTGTTGCTCTATTCTCAGCTTATGGGAAAATTAATAATGGTGTTCCATATATTGATGAAAATAAATTAAAAAACAATCAGGAAGTCATTTCTCAGCTGAAAATTTCTGATTTTTTCGGCCTTTTTCATGAAAATGAACTCGTTGCGGCAACGGGATTCTGGGATCAGAACAAATACAAGCAGATAATCCTCAGAAGAATTCCTTTTTTTTTGAAATTTTTTCTGAAACTGTTCCGCTTATATCCGGAAAATGGTAAAATTAATCTGATATATCTTGACCCGTGGGCTTTTAAACCTGACCTTGAGAAAATTTATTCAGCAGAGCTTTTCAGAATGGTATTTAATGAGTTGAGTAATTCCGATTATACTTTTGCAGCTTGGGGCGCTCCAGAAAATCATCCGGCATGCCGGGAGGTAATGAAAAAAATGATTTACATTCCTTATAGAAGTTTTATTTATACCGTTGAATGGCCCGAAACTTCAAAGTTTTTCCTCAATAGCTCTGCAAATAGTGTGTTTCCGCTGGGAATGCTTTAATGGAAGAAAAAAAACTTAAAGGCTTTATTCACCAACTTTGCGAAATAAATGAAACTGACAAAGAAAGTCTCTTTCAATTAATGGATAAATATTATTCCATAAATCGAGAGGGATTCTTTTCTGATCTCGCCAGAAAAAATTTTGCAATTGTTTTGCGCGATGAAAGTGATATTATCAGAGGCTTTACAACCATTATGATGTTCGATGGAAATATTGATGACAATCATTTCAGAGTGCTTTTCAGTGGCGATACAATAATTGAAAAAGAATTCTGGGGAAGCCTTGAATTGCCTAAAATATGGGGAAAATTCATGATCGAGCAGATCAAATCTTCGCCGGATAAACCTCTTTACTGGTTCCTTATTTCAAGTGGGTACAAGACCTATCGTTTTCTTCCAGTTTTCTTCAGGGAATATTATCCTTCTTCTGAAAGGGAAACACCTCCAGAGTCTGCATCAATCATTAATTACATCGGAAAAAAACTTTTTGGAGAAAGGTTTTCACCAGAAACCGGAATAATAAAACTTGAAAATCCTACTCCGTTGAAAGACGGTGTGGCAGATCTTTCAGAAGAACGAACGAAAGACAGACACATTTCTTTTTTCCTTTCAAAAAACCCTGGATATATACACGGCGACGAACTTGCCTGTCTCGCCAGACTTGAAATGGACAATATCAAGCCTTTCATGAGACGTGTTTTAAAGTGAGTTACCTGGATGGTTTCCTGAACTCAGCCTGGCTTGCATCCTGTATACCAGATGCATTGCATTTCTATATTTCTTCTAAAAAACCATTGAAGTATGTTCAGGAAAGAGTTTTAAGATCAATACTATCTCAGAATTCAGCAACAGCAATTGGAAGAGAATATCAATTTTCGGCCATAAAGAACTATGATAATTTTAAAAATGCTTTCCCGGTGAGCAATTATGATTTTTTTCAGCCTTATATAAATCGAATTGCAAAAGGTGATAAAGATATTCTTACCTCTGATGAAATTACCAGTTTTGAGCCTACGAGTGGTTCAAGCGCATCCACAAAACTTATTCCGCTTTGCAGAAGCCTTAAAGAATCTTTCAATAGCATGCTTCATCCGTGGGTCCTGAATCTGTATCTACATTTTCCGCAATTACTTACAGGAAAGTCCTACTGGGTAGTAACTCCAAAGATCGAAAAACAGCATAATTCTGAAAGCGCTATTCCAACAGGATTTGATAGCGATTCAAGTTATTTCGGAAACATTGCAGGATATTTTATTGAAAAACTCATGGCGGTTCCTGATAGCGTTGCTTCTGCTGCAACTGTCGATAAATGGCGCTACTTAACACTTCTGCATCTCTTAAAGTGCACTGATCTTCGATTGATATCACTCTGGAACCCGGCTTTTCTACCCGTAAATCTTCGCTGGATGATCAAATGGAAGTCCGAACTTATTGAAGATATTTCAAAAGACGCTTTCTTAATATCAAACAAAAGACATTTTGCTGTCAAAAGTGCAATCGAAAAATTTGAAAATGGCAATGTTTCCGAATGTATGAAACTTTTATGGCCATCCCTGAAAATAATCAGCTGCTGGACTGAAGGAGAAGCCGCTGATTGTCTGTTTGAACTCAAAGCGTGGTTTCCACATGTTACGATTCAATCGAAAGGTTTGCTTGCAACTGAATGTCCGATTACCTTTCCACTGGTTGGTAAGAAAGCTCCAGTACTTGCTGCCAACTCAGCTTTTTTTGAATTTGAAAGCGGCTCTGAAGGCGAAGGTGAAATCGTTCCAGCCTGGAAAATTGAAACAGGAAAATACTACCGGGTAATAGTAACAACTTTTGGTGGATTGTACAGATATTGCATGAATGATATCGTTAAAGTTGAAGGTTTCTGGAAAAATCTTCCGATGCTTTCTTTTATTGGAAAAGAATCTTTTGTTGCAGATCTCAGAGGTGAAAAAATCAATTCAAATCACGTCGGAAAGCTGATAAAAAATATTTCAGGAAACAACAGATTTGCTTTTCTTGCTCCGCAGACAGACAGAGAACCGCCATATTACTGCCTTTTTCTTTCAGGTTTCTCATCTTCATTTGGTGTCGGGACCTCTTATAATTCCTCAGCAGATATTAATGGCAACAAGAATTCTTATGAAATAAAGAACAATAGTTTTTCATTAAGTTCAGGTCTTTTGCAAAATTCTCAGAAATTTCTGGAAACTGGGCTGCGTGAAAACTTCCATTACAACTGGTGCCGTGAACTCGGACAACTTGCACCTGCCGAAGTCTTTCCCGTCGAACTTTCTGAAGAAAATATGCTGGAATTATTTTTTGAACGTTACAGATTTGAAGGCGGATGCTCAAGTACAGTTAAAAAGGTCTCTCTGAGCCGTCTGAAAAACTGGAAACAATATTGGTGCCAGAAAGTTCAGGTTGCATCAAATGGTTGAACTTTTTTCAAACCCGAAATATTGGGAAAATGCATTTTTCCTTGAGTTCTTGGCAGTGAAAGTAAGTGTAAGGGAACTTTTCTTTGATATTTGTACCTACCAGATTTCTACCTTCCGTCGAAATGACAGCAGAATAATACCTCTTTTCGATAATGCCCCAGTTTCTTATTGTTAGAGGTATAGACTCAAAACCTGTATCACTCTTTGTCGATAGAGTACAGGTAATCTTCTATCTTAATTTGAGGTAATTGGTGAGCAGATTCTTTCTTACAGTCGGCATATTTCTTGTAGCTGTTCTGATTCCCTTTCTTCTGACAGATAAACTATTGAAGGATTTCGAACAGAATACAATAAAATTTCGTAATGAAAAGCTTCAGGAACGCGCTACGAATCTGATGGCTAAATTCGAAAGATCAATTGAAAAAGACGAAATATTTAAAGCAGAAGCCCTTCGTCTGAGAAAAAAGTTTTCCTCATCCGGACTTGATTTGAACACTTTTTCCAGAATTTTGCCGTCCCTGGTAAAAAAGTATACTGAAAATGCCAGGTTCTTTCTATATTCATCTGATGGCGAGCTGCAAAAAACATTTCCAGAAAAAATGCCTGAAGGTTTGAATATTTGGCAGTCTTTTGGCAGGGCTGTTTTTAACCCATTAAAAGCAGAAAGAAAAGATGTATTGAAAGCAGACATGCTTATCTCATCTAAAATCAGCCGACTGCTTTCAGTGCGGTCGTTTGATAATATCCTGAAAGAGCCATTAGAAGTATTTTTTCATAATAAGCGCCATATTATTTTTGCAGTTCCTTTTGCAGAGCGCAAAAAGAAATCACTTAAACCTCTTCAAGTAAAACATTCAGCAGAAAAAAAAGCCGGGTTTTTACTTGTTTTTGTTCCCCTTCATAATGCACCGTTCGGATGGGAATTGACAAGAGCTTGCAGAGCTTTGACCAACAGTGAAGAAACCGTTGGAGGTATATGGCGCTCAAATGAAACCGCTATAGGAAATGAGCCACTTTCTCCAGGATTTCTTCATGGTTTCAGAGAGTCTTTTCAGAATTCTCCTGAATTAACGGTTTCTTCGGACCGTTTATTCCTCGGCAGGTTTTGGAACAAAGATTCAGACCTTCTTCTTGTTGTAAGTGTTTCTTCAAATTCCGAAAAATTCAAGTTTTTTATGATTTCTTTTATGAAAAAATGTATTTATGTGGTTACAATTCTTATGACTCTGTTTTTCATGTTCATTTCTCTTGGATACGTAAATATTTCTCTTAATCTATCTCAAAAATTTGCAGTTGCAGTATTTCTGATGATTGCCTTTCCTTTATTTGCGCTTGCAATTTTTGCATACCAGTATTTTGAGACAGAAAAACGCAATAATCTTGCAAGAATAGAACGAAATCTTGAAGCGTGCTATGAACAGATTGACGATGAAATGACTCGGATTTATACTCAATTCGAAGATTTCCTTGTAAAACTCTCTGCTAGAAATGAATTTCACAGCGCTTCTGAAGGCAAAATATCCAGGTTACTTGCTTCGCTTGAAAAATCTTCAGGACTCTACAGATATACTTTTTTGCATGTGTATGGCCTGACATTGGAACATGGGTGGGAGAGTAAAAGGGAAAATGATTCATTCTCTTATCTTTTGAACGCAATAGTTATTAAGTTTCTTGATGAAAATAAGTATCCAGTTCCAGATAAACTTAAAAACAAAAAAATTCCGGTTGAAATAACGGAACTCGCTAAAAGTGGAAGAATTGTTCCAGGGCAGAGAAGAGTTAGTACACAAAGAAGATTGAATAAAGTTGAACTTGGGACAAATCAGTTCTTTCTTTTTCAGAATTTTCTTTTCGAGCCAGGAAAAACTGCGAAAAAAGCTTTCTTAAGCCTATTTTTTGATCACGGTATTTTCTCACAAAAACTGATTAAAACACTTTTTCGAAAAATGAAAACCGGAAATATAAAAATTTATTATAGAATGGGTAATCGTTCTTCTTTAAGAGAAAGTGAAATTTCCAATATTTTGAGGCGCGTAGATGAAAACCGACAGGAAACAAGATGCAGAATAAATACAGATGAAGGTGAATTCAGCATTATCGCCAGACCCCTGGTTAATCTCAGCGGTTCTCTTGCCCTGGTAATGTCATCAAATAATTCTGAGACCGCAATAAATTCGACTGTTGCTGTTCTTTTTGCTTTCTTTGTCCTTTCGTTATTGAGTGGAGGCATCTCAAAAGATATTTTGACAAAATATTTCCTTTTTCCACTTTTTGAATTAAAATCTGGGTTGATAAATGTCGAATCTGGAAAGTTTGCAGAAATGGCAAGGCTTTCCGGCGGAGATGAGGTCTCTGAGTTGTATGACTGCTTTAATCTTATGATTGACAGCTTGAAGCAAAAGGCAAAAATGGCACCTTTTCTCCGCAAAGATCTTGTCGCATCACTCCGATCAAAAGGGACTCCGCGAATCATTCAGAAAAACGTCGTTGTAATGTTTGCCGGAATGCGAAAATTTGGAGAGTTTGAAAAAAAGCTTTCTCCGGAGAAGGCAATGCTTCTGATTAATCGTTTTTTTGCACTTTGTGAAACTGCAACGAAAAGCTTTGGTGGTGATATCGATAAATTTGTTGGAGATACTGCGATGATTCTATTTTTTCCATCAGACGAACTTTCTGATAATTCAGAAATTGGAAATGATGAAAAATCTGATGATAAAATAGAAAAAGGTTTTAAAATGTTGTGCAGAAAAGCAGTTCAAGCTTCAATTGAATTGAATAAAGTTCTGTGTAGCTGGCAGACAGATGCCAGAAACAATGGATTTGATATTCCAGATTTTGGAATTGGAATGAATTTCGGTAAAGTACTTGCCGGATCAATTGGTTCGGAAAAGAAAAGATTGGATTACACTGTTATTGGTGACTCGGTTAATGTTGCTGCAAGGCTTGAAAAACTTGCCGGAAGCATTGGAAATCCGCCGGTTCTTGCCGGTGAAAGCCTTGCTGCAATATGTTCAGATGATTTTCAATGGAATGAGATTCCAATAACTTCAATACGCGGAAAAAGTGGTGCAGTAAAAGTCTACGGCCTTAATCCTGCAAACATTGAATAGCTTAAAAATATATGAAAGGTTTTTAATGCCAGAAATCCCAAGTTTAAACTCCGAAAAGCTCTCAAAAATAACGGAGAGCACAAAGTGCTCGCCCGCGGGAGATGGGCGGTCTAACTTGTTCGATCGCCGAGAGGGGGCGCGTGCTGCCTCTCTTTAAACATTGGGTAAAATGATAACAAATAAAATATTATGAAATTTTCAGTAATTTCTGTGTTTGGAATAGTGCTGGTTGTTTTTTCATTGCATCTTTTCCTGAATGTTGAAGCTTACGAAAGAGAAAAAACTGCAATCAGAGAGAATCTCTGGTCGAAAATTAAAATTCTGACCCGTAATGCCCATTATTCAACTCTCGGAAAGGATAGCCTGCTTCAATGCATAAGAGGAATCAAATCAATAAACCCTGAAACATCAGAAATTATAAAAAATCGATTTAGAAAAATTTCAGGGAACAGAGGTTTTTCGCTATTTATTAATGAAGATGGTGGTTTGATATCTTCAGATGGCCTTGAAACTTCTGAATTGGATTCAATAATCCATGCTTTTTCAACTGTAATTTTAGCTGAGACTAATTATTTTGGATTAACTGAATTAATAAAATACAAAATTTCTAAAAAAATTGTACGGCAATCAATGCAGGAAATGTTTGGTAACCGGTTTGTATTTTATAATGTAACAGAAAATCGTCCGGGAGTTATTGCATGTAAGTTTCGTGGCGAAACCGGAATTCTTTTGATGGGTATTGTTGGAAAAAGTTTTCCTGATACTCGTGGTCTGTACTTCAGATATTCTTCAGACGAGGTAAAGGCAAAGTCTTTTCTTAATGCTTCAGGAGCTCTGGCATTGTTTGTTCCGCAAAATGTTATGAATGAAAAATGGTTCCTGAAGAGTCTTTCAACTCGAATGAAAGGTTTTCCGGGAACATTATTTTTTGGAAGCAAAAAAAAGCTTATTACTGACTTCTGTGCACCTGTGGAAGCTTCTTTTAGACAAAAAATCATTCTCGAACTTAATTCTAAATCGACCGGAATCATAGAACAAGATGGAAATTTTTTCGGTTTTGGCATAAACAAGAATAATCCGCAGAACTTTGTTGCGATTTTCAGACCTGCTCAAAAAAACAGGATTTTCCTCATTGTTGGTCCGGTTTTTTCCTCGATTGCATTTGCATTCTTTTTTCAGCCTGCTTTCTTCCTCTATTTTAGGAATGCTGCGGGTGGAAAGCCTTCTCTGATAATCAAATTCTTTTTCATCCTCACGTTTTCTATCTTTATTCCCACCTCTGGACTGATCTTTATGAACTTTCAGGACGAGAAAAAAATGGCGGTTTTCGAAAGAAACCTTGCTTTTTCGAATCTTGAAAAGCGAATTTGTATGGCTGAAAAAAAATATGCATGGGAAACAGGTGAATTGACGGGTAAAATTAAGATGATGTTGAATTATATTTCAAATCCGTCTCTGCTCCCCGACGATGATTTGCTTCGCAGAGCCCTTGATTATTTCAAAATTTCTTTTATTCAGAAAGTTATGATGACAGGAAAAGAATACAAGAAAGCTGAATGGGTAGGTATTCTAGTTGCTGCAAATGATGATCCGTTTCACAACCTGCTCGAATATCTTGCAAAAAACATTGGAATTGAGCCTTCTTCAAAGGGTGGAGAAAAAGTTGAGATAAAGGAAGCTATTCCCGAACTTGCTGCTACAATAGCTGGCAGGGAAAAGCTTTATAAATTGTTTGTTGATCATGATCGTTTTCTGAGTTTCAATGTTTATAATTCGACTTTGTGGTCGTTTTTGCATCTGACTCCCCCCGGGAAAAGGCCTTCACCTTTGTTTTACTTTTTTGCAATAGATCAGGATAAATTCAGAACAAGTCAGACTATGGACTTAATTAATCGTTCAGAAAAGTCGGAAATCCCACAAATGATATTTTTGAAACCTGATGATAGCAGATTCTATATTTTTCCGGAAAGTGCCTCGCGCATTCCACCTTTGAGAACAGTTGTAAGAGAAATAATATTTTATGGGGGTCTCCAACGAGGAATAATGAGACTTTCCGGAAAATATTATTACTACCTGGCAAGAAATGCTTCAGGTGGAAGAATGGCAATAATGGCACTATCTCCAGTTCCGGCAAAAAATATGTTCGAATCATTATGGAAACATTCCGTTGCTGTATATCCCGGATTAGTAGCACTGTTTGTGTTGTTTCTGTTTCAGAAGTTTTATCTTACTCCGCTTTCTGAGCTCAGAAAAGGTGTAATGGAAATTGTTTCTGGAAATTATAACAGCAGACTTCCAATTTTAAGCGATGATGAAATTGGTCATCTCTGCCTGGGTTTTAACAGAATGACGGAAAATCTGGCTGAAAAGGACTATCTGAGCCGATTTCTTTCCGATCTTACTCTTTCAATGATTTCAAAAACAGAAAAAACCCACGCGAAACGCATTGAGGCTGTTATTCTTGTCTCTGATGTCAGAAGCTTTACGACAATTACCGAAAAATATGGCGCAGAAGAGATTGCAGAGCTTCTTGCAGACTATTTTACCGAAATGGAAGAAGCCATAGACACAGAAGGAGGCACTATCGACAAGTTTATCGGCGATGCAATCGTTGCAGTTTTTCTTCCTGCTCTGGGCAAATCTGACCCGGCAGAAAGAGCTGTAAAAGCTGCCGTAGAAATGAGAAAACGTCTGTCAGAGCTCAACTACCGCAGAAATGCAAAGAATAAATTTCAGATAAACAATGGAATCGGAATATGCAGAGGCGAAGTTCTTCTGGGACTTCTCGGCAAAAAAGATGGAAAACGAGACTTCACTGTCCTCGGACCAGCAGTAAACACCGCTGTAAAACTCGAAAAACTCAGCAAATACGCCACGAACAGTCAGATAATTATATGTTCCAGAACTTCCAGTCACCTTCCAGAATCATACAAAGTAACCAGACTTTCCGAATCAACCGCCCATCTCGAAGGCTGGGAAATCGCCAATACATGATATCTACCATCTCAATACACTCTAACCGATCCCCTACATCTATCTCCCCTCCATCAAGCTTTTTCTGAATCTGCGTAATCTGCGGACAAAAAATTCTTTTCTTTCCATCTTTTTCTTTAATCTTTTTTTCTCCAATCATCTTTCTCAAATCTTTTTTTCTTTTCTTTTTCTTAACTGCGAAATCTTCGTAATCTGCGGATAAAAAACTCTTTTTCTTTCCATCTTTTTCTTCTCTTTTAATTTCTTATCTTGTCTTGTATAATCTGCGGATAAGAATTTATTTTTTCATTATCTGTTCTTTACACTTCTGGAGGTTCATTTGCTGTTCTATGATGAAATTTGAAAAATTTACAGAATACAAAAAATCTTTGTTTGCTTTCTTCGGACAATTAAGTGATCTCATTTCTGAAGCAGGTTTTGATTTTCTGTTTTCTGAATTGAAGAGTATTGAGGACAAGCTGAAAGAAGAAAAATTCTACATTTCAGTAGTCGGTGAAATAAAGAGGGGAAAATCTTCACTAATTAATGCTATTATTGGCAGGGAAATTCTTCCGAAAGCTGCTGTCATTTGTACTGCTGTTCTTACGATTCTTCGATATGGCGAGAATCCTTCTGCAAGAATAGTATTTCGTGATAATTCAGAAAAATCAGCTTCGGTAGAGACTCTCAATTTGATATTAACAAAGAAGAATTCGAAATCAGAAGAAATTGCTTTTGTGGAAATATTTTATCCGCTGGAAATTTTATCTCACGGAGTTGTAATTGTTGATACTCCAGGAGTCAATGATACAAACGAATTTCGAAGAAAAATCACCGAAGAATTTATTCCCAGTTCAGATGGAATATTGTTTGTACTCAATGCAGGTCAGCCGCTCTCAGAATCAGAAAGGAAATTTCTCAGTGACGAAATTATTTCAGCAAATATCCGAAAAGTTTGGCTTGTACTAAATGCGATTGATCGTATTCCATGCAATCAGGATCGCGATAAAGCCGTAAAGTTCTGCGCAGAAAATATTTCAGAAATGATACCGAATGCAAGAATATTTCCAGTTTCAAGTAAACTTGCCTTGCAGGGATCTTCCGAATCTGGTTTTTCTGAATTTATTTCGGTCTTGAGCAGTGAACTTATTTCATCCCGAAGACAATTTCTATTTGAAATTCCCTACCAGAAAACACTTTCATTAATAGAAAAATTTAAAGTTGCGCTTAATTTCTCTCTAAAAAAACTTACTGAAGAGAAAGAGGCGAGCATTATTGAAAATTCAGTTTTTCTTGAAAAAATGAATGACCAGAAAAAGCGGTGCAGACAGGCAATAGACCGCTTTGCGCACAATGTAGAAACTATAGTTTATGATCATTCTGAATTTCCGCCGTACAAGGGAAAAAATCTTGAGGATCGGCTTTTCGCAATATTGAAAAGTGATCAGGATAACAATCAGAAGAAAGATGAGATCGACGGTCTGTTGAGAAGCAGAATTCAGAGCCTTTTTTCAAAAATTCTTTCAGAAATTAATTGTCAGACAATGGCTTTGGCAGACAACACCCGCAGTGAGCTTTTTGAAATAATCTATTCCGATGATTCTCTTCCTTCAGAGGGCAAAATATCATTGAAAATCCCTGATATGCCATTCTTGCCCGAAACAGACCACCAAATCGGAGGAAAAAGCATCATTTCAAATTTCGGACGTATGGCATCGCTCGTATTTCTTTTCCACGGAAACCTTGCTCTTGCAGCAATTTCCCTGATAGCCGGAATCTTTACTACAATTTCAGAAAAAGATTTCGAAAGTATTTCCCGAGAAATGGAAAACCAATATTCTTCCGTAAGTACAAACCTAAAAAACGAACTTCTTTCCAGAAAAACAGAAATTGCAAATTCATACAAACACGAATTAGAAAAACAACTTTCCGACCACTTTAAATTCCTAGAAAACCTGCTAGCAGAGTCATCAAACAAACAAAATCAATCACAATCCCAAATCTCCGAAAAAGAAACCAAACTCCAGAATATTGCATCAAACCTCGCCAAACTTTCCCCTCAAAAACCCCCATTGTAAAAGACGTGACTTTATGTGTTTTCTGCTTTATAATATTTGCGAAGCACCGGAATAACGTCAATTCTACTTAATGTGATAATAATTGTAAATCAATCTCAGAGGCTTTGAGATAAGTTTAGGCGCTTGTTACGTATGCGTTCTCTTCTCTGCGGATTGCTTTGTTAAATGGGCGGGTTACACAAAAAAGGAAATGTTACAAAAAATTAGTGAAAACTCTTTTGCATAAGAAAATCTGAACAAGTATGTTAGGGAAAAAAATGGAACAAATGATTAACGTCGTTTTCTGTATGGATTCAAACTATACGCAACATGCGGCTGCTGCATTGGTCTCTCTTTTAATGCATAATAAGCCGTCTGAATTAAAGATATTCATAGTCTCATCACAAATATCTAAGGAAGATTCTGGCAGACTAAAAGCGGTTGCTGACAGATTCAATACAGAATTTGATTTCAGGTATCTTGATAAAAAGACCTTGCCTAAATTGAAAAAACACCTTCATATGACTGAGGCGACTTATTATCGGCTTTTGTTGCCCGAACTTCTTACTGAGATAAACAAGGTAATCTATCTTGATTCAGATACACTTATCGAAACTAATTTGCACGAATTATGGAACACTGACCTGGAGAACTTTGGGGTTGCCGGTTATGATGAAGAAAAAGACTTTCAGACTCAACGTCTTGACCTTGAACCAGATTTTTACATTAATGCCGGAATTCTTGTAATAAATCTTTCTTTTTGGCGTGAAAACAGTATTTCCTTGAAATGCTTTGACTGGCTGAAGAAAAACCCGGATAAAAATTTATTGCTTGATCAGGACGCCATTAACAGCGTTCTGAAATTCAAGAAGACGAGAATAGGACTTAAATGGAATCTTGGTCCGGCAAGCTTTGAAGACAGAAAAATACTTGAGAATTATCCAGAGAGAATCCTTCATTTTGGAGCACCAATAAAACCATGGCACAAGTGCTATGATTTTGACTTACAGGACCTTTACCGGAAATATATCAGCTATACACCATGGAAAAACCTTTTCAAGCCTGCAGAGCCTTGTAATGTTGCTCAGGCATCGCTGGTGGCTAATCAATACTATTACAAGAACAATTTTTATGAGGCTTGCTTGTACTACAATCAGGCAATTCAATTCCGAATTCAGGTCAAGCTTCTTGAGTCAAAGCTTCTTTTAGAAGTCATAAACGGCGGTCATCGACACTTTAACAATTATGACTTTTTCAGTGCATGTGAGCATTACAGGGCTTGTATGGAATTCTGGGGCTATCCTCTAACTTATGATCTGGATATATATAAAATTCCAGGCATAGTTGAAAACATGTTTTAACGTTTTTCCTGATTGGCTTATATTTCATGCAGATCTTTGAACTTTTGTACCATTTTTTTTGACTTTCGAGAGAAAAATCTTCTCTTCTTTTCTGAAAAAAACCTTTGTTTTTATTGATAATAATCTTAACCATGTGATATGCTCGAAAAGTGAGTTCTATTTGAGAGAAAATTATTAGGAGTCCAATAATATGAACGTGGTGATGCTTAAGAATGAAAGACGTTCTGAATCCAATGTATCATTGACACAGGCGCTTGAGTTGCAGCAGAAAGGCGATCTTGAAAAAGCTGAGGCTGCATTCAGAGCCGTTCTTGAAGGTGATAAAAATGAACCGGTTGCGCTGTATTCTCTGGGAGTCATATTATTTGGACGTGGGAAACTTGATCAGGCGCTTGAACTGTTCAAAAGAGGTTGTGAAGCAAGGCCAGATTTTCCCTATAATTGGTTTGGATATGGCAACGTTCTTCAGAATACCGGAAAAAGAGAAGAAGCTTTACGTGCTTATGATGAGGCAATAAGGCTGAAACCAGATTATCTGAGTGCAATCGTAAACAGCGGTGTATTATTACGCGACATGTATCGCCACAAGGATGCACTTATGCGTTTTGCTCAGATTCTTGAGATTGATCCAAATTATTCGACTGCTCTTGCAAACAGTGCAATACTTTTGACAGAATTCAAGGAAAGTGCCAAAGCTATAGACATGTTTGAGCGCCTGCTAAGGCAGAGCCCTGATTATGACTATGGATTAGGGCTTTTGCTTTATGAAAGGTTGCACATAGGCGACTGGAAAGATTTTACACAAATGCGGGATAAAATAATTTCCGGAATACGTTCAGGCAAACGCATTTGTAAGACCCTTGCTTTTATGGCACTTTCTGATTCAATTGCTGATCAGTTTGAATGCGCAAAAATATTTGCAAAGCATTATTGTCTACCTCCCCAGACTCCTCTCTGGAAAGGTGAAAGATACAATCACAAGAAATTGCGGCTTGCTTATATGTCACCTGATTTGCGTGAGCATCCGGTTGGACATCTGATGTGTGGAATATTTGAAAATCACGATAAGAACAAATTTGAAACTTATGCGATTTCTCTTGGAATAGACGACAATAGTAGCATCAGAGCCCGCATGCTGAAATGTTTCGATAAATTCATTGATGTGAGGGGCTTAACCGCACGTGAAATAGCAGGGAAGATCCGTGAACTTGAAATAGATGTCGCTGTGGATCTTGCTGGGTATACGACAGATTCCAAAATAGAAGTATTTTCATATCGGCCGGCTCCGGTACACATTAATTTCCTTGGTTATCCGGGAACGCTTGCAGTAGAATACATTGATTACATTATTGCTGACAGGCATGTCATTCCTGCTGAACATCAGAAATATTTCAGTGAAAAAGTCTTGTACATGCCTGACACCTATTTGCCAGCAGCATCTAATTTGTCAATTTCTGCAGAAACTCCATCACGTGAGTCATGTGGTTTGCCAGCAAATGGAGTGGTTTTTTGTTCATTCAGCCATGACTATAAGATTAATCCTCAGCTGTGGCAGGTTTGGATGTCTCTTTTGAAAAAAGTGCCTGGAAGTGTTCTCTGGCTCATGGCACGCAATGAACCGACTCTGACTAATTTCCGGAAGAATGCTGAAGAATTTGGCGTTTCTCCCGACCGTATTGTGTTTGCACGACGAGTTCCAAAGGTTGAAGATCATCTTGCCCGTTATCGTCTGGCAGATGTCTTTCTTGATACCTGGCCATATAATGCTCACTCAACGGCTGCCGATGCCCTGTTAGCTGGATTGCCGGTTGTAACATATATGGGAAATGCTTTTCCGGCAAGAGTAGCTGGCAGTCTGCTTCATGCTGCGGGTTTGCCGGATCTTATTGCTCATTCATGGGAAGAATACGAAAACCTTGCTATAAAACTGGTTATTGACAGAAATTATCTTGCCGGTAAAAAGCAGCTTTTGCAGGCAAATAAAACAAAACAGGCACTATTTGATTCAGAGCGTTTTACTCGAAACCTTGAGAATCTATATCTTTCTGTTGGGGTTAATTTCCAGAATCAGGAAATTAAACCCGCTTTAAGCTTTGGTAATTTTCCAGGATTTAAGATTCAGGCTCTGAATACTTTGCAGAAAGAAATCGATCCGGAGCTGAAAAAAGTATCAGAACTTGTTGAAAAGCGAAATTTTGCACTTGCTGAATCGAAGATTCGTGAATACATGGCAAAGGCTGGTGCAGATCTTCAAAAGGCTGGTGAATACCTGGCAAAAGTGGCGCAGGGATATGGTTTGTCGCCGACTTTCAAACTCTCTGAAAAAAGCTTTATGAAAAAAGAGAAAGACAGGTATTATTTGATTCACTCACTTGGACAGACTTTCTGGCAAGATGTTCACCATGTTGCCGCTCAGTGTCTGGTTGCTGAACTTACTGGTCGCTTGCCAATTGTACATTGGGGAGAAAATTCGCTCTACCATGACTATAATGATTTGAATTCGTTTGAAAGATTTTTTCAGCCGCTTTCTCCTGGTGATGAGAAAAAAATAAATCCTGGAATGTCGTTTTTTCCGGGCAAGTGGAATTATACAAAAGTTTTTCAGAAGCCTGAAAATCAATGGTTTGGCAGAGATTCACGAATGGTCGCGCAATATTTGTTTTCCAGGCCGGAGAATGCTGTTGTAAGTGATTTCTTTACTCCGTTATCTGCTGTAATACCTTGGATAGCACAAGATTCTTCTTATTATGGTATTTCAGAGGATGTGATTTATTTAAAGTTATTTTCGAAGTATTTAAAGCCGGTGAAGCTAATTCAGGAAAAGGCAGAATCGTTGTTCGGTAGATTTATGAAGGGACGTCCCTGGGTTGCTGTTTCGATTTCGGGAAAAGGTGCGGAAGATTTTTTTGATTCCGATGAATCATCAGAGATTCATTCTCAGTATTTAACTTTCATTGATAGGATTGTCCAGATAAATTCTGAAATTGGAATATTCTTAATATCAGATTTCCCTTCTATGAATGACTATTATCGAGAACGCTATGGCAATCGCCTTTTAACAAATTCTGATATCCACACCGGAAAAACTTCACGAACATTGCCGGATTCAGGTCTCCTTTCAGCCGAAAGAACTCTGGTTGATGCTCTCATGGTTTCTCAATGCAACTACCTGATCGGAACAAAAAACTCCTACGCTTCTCTCGCCTTCGCATCACAGAAACAATGGCCTCAGGGCTTTCTCTTTCTCTTCGGCAAATCAAACATCCGCGAACAGAAACATCTTCTGAGTATATAAAAATCGGAGAAATCCAAAAATTTGGATTATTTTATGAATAAAATATTAGTTCCAGATGATTATGATTATGTTGGCGTTTATCTTACAGAAAAATGCCATTTAAATTGCGCCTATTGTATTACTTCGTTGAATAATTCTGATTTCAAGCAAAAAAAGCCGAATTACTTATCTTCACAGGATTGGATTATCGCGTTGAACAGGTTTGTATTACCGAAGGATGTTCCCTTGACCTTGCAGGGCGGAGAACCTTTTTTATTCAAGGGTATTTGGGAAATTCTTGAAGCTGTTCACAATAAAATGGATATTTTGACTGCGCTGCCTTCGTATTTAAAAAAAGAGCATTTTCTTGCACTTAAATCATTGCAATGGAACCAACGAGAAGCCCCTTATCCCAAAATCAGAGTGAGCTATCATAAGGGACAAAATGATTATAAAGAATTAATTGAAAGAATTGCTGAATTTCAGGAAATCCTCAGCATTGGGCTATATTACCTTGATGCACCCTTCTTAACCGATGAAATAGCTGAAATAAAAAAATATGCTGAAAAATTGCGGGTAGATTTGCGTCCAAAAGAGTTCTTAGGCTATTATAATGGGAAATTTTATGGAAAATTTCTTTATCCAGATGCTGCTCTTGGAGAACACACAAAAAAAAGAGTTCAATGCAAAAATACTGTAATTCCTGTCTCACCCGAGGGAAATATTTTCCGTTGTCACTCCGATTTATATTTTTCCAGAGTCCAGCATTGCCTGGGCAATGTTCTGGATGAATCAATCGTCTTTCCAGGTTATACTCTTTGTGACAATTATGGATTATGCAGTGTTTGTGATGTAAAAGTAAAGACAAACCACTACCAAAAATATGGTTATACTTCAGTTAAGATTATATTTCCTTCTTCAGATTTTGAAAATCCAAAGTAGATGAAAAATTTTATATGAATCAGAAGCACAAGGTTTTAATAATAAAGGTCGGTTATTCAGAAACACTTGAGCACGAAATAAGTACTGCGACAAGTTATGGCGATGTTATACGTTCAACAGTTTTGTTGAATTTGTATAAAGATGAGCATGTTACATGGCTGGTAGACGAGAAAGCATTTCCAATATTGAAAAATAATCCTCTCATTCATCGAATACTTATTTATAATTTGACTAACGTTTTGCAGCTCCAGTCTGAACATTTTGATACGGTAATAAATCTGGAAAAAGTTCCTGGCTTATGCGCCCTGGCAGATTCAATTAAAGCTTGGCGAAGATACGGTTTTCGCTTCGATGTAAGAGAAGGTCTTGCTGAAGCATACGATGGAACACACATCGTGTTGAGCATCTGTCAGGACATCGAGAAAAAACGTAAGCGAAAAGCATCTTGGCAGGAAGGCTTGTTTGAAATGGTTGGCGCTGAGTGGAAAAAACAAAAGTATGTTTTCTCTTATTCACCCACTTCAAGTGAAAAATATGACATTGGTTTTAATTATCAGGTAGGAAATAAATGGCCTCTCAAGGCATGGCCCGATGTTTACTGGAAGGAACTTGAGAAATTGATAAGTAGTAAATATACTGTTTCCTGGCAGGAAGGCTTGAATAGTATGGAGGATTATTTTGAATGGATAAGCAACTGCAGGCTTGTCGTTACAAATGATTCCTTTGGAATGCATTTAGCTATTGCATTAAATAAAAAAATAGTTGCTTTATTTGGACCAACACATTATTGTGAAAATTATTTTTACGGTTTGGGAATTAAGATGTTTCCACAAAATTTTTCCTGCGAAAAATTTCCTTGCTATGATAAAAAATGTGCTTATTTTGATGATTCTTGTATGCGACTAATTAAGCCAGAGGATGTTTTAAGGGAAATAACCAGACTATTTAACTCTCAAATTGTCGAGGATGAAGATTAAAATTATGGATAAACCGATTAAAAATGTTTTGGTTACAGGCGGGGCAGGTTATGTTGGTGCCGTTCTTGTTCCTAAGTTGCTTAAGGCTGGTTATTTAGTTAAAGTTTTAGATTTATATATTTATGGGGATGATGTTCTGCATGAAGTAAAAAATCATCCTAATTTAATTGAAATAAAGGGAGATATCAGAGACAGAAGCTTATTAGAAAAAGAAGTTTCAGGCTCAGATGCCGTTATTCATTTGGCATGTATCTCCAATGATCCAAGTTTTGATCTTGATCCTGAATTGGGGAAAAGTGTTAATTATACTGCCTTTATTAATCTTGTTGATATCGCCAGAAAAAATAAAATTAAAAGATTTATTTTTGCATCTTCCTCAAGTGTTTACGGAATTAAAGATACGGAAAATGTTACGGAAGACTTGCCTCTTGAGCCATTAACTGATTATTCAAAATATAAAGCGTTATGTGAAGAATATTTGTTGAAGCAAAAGAGTGATGGCTTCACAGTTTTGATTATTCGACCTGCGACAGTATGTGGTTATTCACCGAGGCAAAGACTAGACCTTACCGTAAACATTCTGACCAATCATGCAGTTAATAACCGTGTAATTAAAGTTTTTGGCGGAAACCAAATGCGCCCGAATATTCATATTGAAGATATTTCAGAATTGTACTGTCGTTCTTTGGAATGGGATGAAGAAAAGATTGATGGAAAAATATATAATGCAGGGTATGAAAACCATCGTGTTTCCGAAATCGCTGAAATTGTTAAAACAGTTGTTGGTCAGGATATTTCTATTGAAACAATACCTTCCAACGATAATAGATCATATCATGTTTCTTCTGAAAAACTTAAAAGGGAATTGGGTTTTGTTGCCAGTCATTCTATTGAGGATGCAGTTAAAGACATGGTGAAAGCGTTTGATACAGGAAAAATAGTTGACTCCATGAATGATGTCAGATATTATAATATCAAGACTATGCAGGCAATTAAACTGAAATGAATCATGAGCAATAATCCATATAGTAATTTAAAGATTTTCTGGCACAATGAGAAGTTAAAGGCTATTTCAAATAAGGAAATAACTGCGCCAGTTTATGTTCGTGTCAAGCCAACAAATAAATGTAACCATCACTGTTTTTACTGTAGTTACAATGATAAGGATTTAAGACTGCGCGAAGGTGTTCGCTTTGAAGATGAGATTCCGTGGCCGATTCTCCAAAAAACAATTGATGATTTCCACAGTATTGGAGTTAAGGCGATAACTTTCAGTGGTGGAGGCGAGCCATTAGTTTATCCTCATATTGAACAGGCAGCGCAAATGATTTTGGAGAAAAACATTGATCTGTCCTTAATTACAAATGGACAATTGTTAAGAGGTTCAGTTGCGGATCTTTTTTGCAGAGCCAAATGGGTTAGAATTTCCATGGATGCTGCAACAGCAGAGACGTTTTCCAAAATACGTAATATTTCTTCAAACTGCTTTTTTGAATTGATAAAAAATATCGAACACTTTGCGGCAACTAAAAACTCAGATTGCGAGTTTGGGGTAAATTTTGTTGTTAATCATGAAAATGTGCATCAAACTTATGAAATGGCTAAGCTGATTAAAAGCTTGGGGGCTAATCATATAAAATACACTGCACGCATAACAAAGGATTTATTTGATTATCATAAAGATTTTAAGGAAGAAGCAATTTTCCAGATTCGCAGAGCAGTAGATGATTTAGCTGATGAAAAATTTAAAGTAATTAACAAATATGAGGATGATTTTAATTTATCCATGGTTTTTGAAAGGTCATACTCTTTTTGCCCGATAAATCAGATTGTTACTGTTATTGGTGCTGACAGTAAAATATACCCCTGCCATGATAAAGCCTATGTACTAGGTGCTGAAATTGGTGATTTGCATCAGATGTCCTTTAAAGATATATGGTTTTCGGAGGATACAAAAAAGTTATTTGAGTCATTTAATTCTATGGTGCAGTGTCGCCACCATTGTGTTTATGATGACAGAAATATTTTGATTAACGAAATTTTAAAATCACATGGACAACATGTGAACTTTATTTAAGGTGTTTACTGATTTCGACAATGGATCCTATCAGCGGGTGGTGGTATGGTAATGGAAGTTGAAGAAAATAAATTGGAAAAAGATGTTTTGATGCTTCGGCAAATAATGTTTAAAGTTATGTATAATGCTGGCGGCGGGCATCTCGCGTCCTCTTTGTCAATTGCTGAGATCCTGGCGGTATTGTATGAAAAGTATATTAATGTTAATCCGTCGAAACCAGATTGGGAAGAGCGTGACAGATTTATTCTCAGCAAAGGTCATGCTTCAATTGCTCTTTACTCAATTTTGGCACAAAAAGGTTTCCTGGATAAGAAATTACTTTTGAAAACATGCCAAAAAGGTAATTCCCTTGGTGGTCATCCTGATATGCTTAAGTTGCCAGGAGTTGATGCTTCGACTGGCTCTCTGGGGCACGGTTTTCCGTTTGGTGTAGGTATTGCCTTTGGGGGTAAATTGAGCAAAAAAGATTTTAAAGTTTATATTCTTATGGGAGATGGTGAATGTCAAGAGGGAAGCATTTGGGAGGCGGCTATTTTTGCTAATCAGCATAAACTCGATAATATTGTTGCCATTGTTGATTATAATAAACTTCAGGCAATAGATTTTATTGATAATGTTGGCTCATTGTCTCCGCTGGACGAGAAATGGCGTAGTTTCGGTTGGGGAACAAGAGTGATTGAAGGGCATGATATTCAGCAAATTTCAGATGCTTTAAGCAGCGTTCCATTTGTCAAAGGAAAACCAAGTGTAATTATTGCTAATACTACTAAGGGCAAAGGGATTTCATATATGGAAAATGTGCCGATTTGGCATTATCGAATGCCTGATGAAAACGAAGTTAAAATAGCACTTAAAGAATTATGCCTTGAAAGAGATGATTTGAAATATATATGAGAGATGCCTACATAAACACCTTGTACCAATTGACAGAAAGAGATAATAGCGTTTTTTCTTTTGTCGCTGATAATGGTGCAATTGTATTTGACCGTTACCGTAGAAGTTTTCCGAATAATTTTGTTAATTTCGGAATAGCCGAAAGCACGATGGTTAGTGTATCTGCTGGAGTATCCTCCTGTAAGAAAATTCCATTTATTTATACCATTATTCCATTTCTTGTAATGCGTGCGTTTGAGCAAATTCGCAATGATATTTGCATGCAAAAAATGAATGTTAAAATTGTTGGAATCGGAGCAGGAGTAAGTTATTCGACATTGGGCCCGACACATCACGCAATAGAAGATCTTGCATTGATGAGAGTGCTTCCAAATATGAAGATATTTTCGCCTGCTGATGCCTTGGAAACAAAAAAGGCAACTGAGGCCGCATACAGCATCGAAGGACCGGTTTATATTCGACTTGGAACAAGCAAGGAACCCGCAGTTTATAATACCGATTACGATTTCCAAATTGGTAAGGGCATTCTTCTAAAGGATGGAAAAGATGTTACATTGATTGCAACAGGAAATTCAGTCCATGATGCCAAACTTGCATCAGATATATTGGCCCGTGATTCGATAAGTGTAAGATTGATAAATATTCACACAATAAAGCCGTTCGACAATGAGATTGTTATTAAAGCTGCTGAGGAAACTAAAGCCATTGTGACCATTGAGGGGCATAGTGTTATTGGAGGCTTAGGGAGTGCTGTGGCAGATACGTTAGCGGAATACAAAAATTCTGTAAGATTCAAAAAAATAGGCTTTAATGATTGTTATTGTAGTGAATATGGTAGTTTTGAAGAAATGAAAGAGTCATGTGGAATCAGTGTCAGAAATATTGTTGAAACCGTTAAACAAATATTAGAGAAAAAATAGAATGGGACAACTGCTGAATATTATTAATCCTTTGCACAAAAGCACGGAAAGAGATTTTCTTTCCCGAATGATAAATAACAAAGTAGAGTGTTCTCGTATTGCCAGACAATATGGAAAAGATTATTGGGACGGCGAACGCTGTTATGGTTATGGCGGCTATAGATATGACGGTCGCTGGAAAGCGGTAGCTGAAAGCCTGATAAAACAATATGACCTGAAAGACGATGCAAAAATTCTTGACGTTGGCTGTGGCAAAGCTTTTTTACTCTACGAGTTACGAGAATTGCTTCCGAATTCAAAGGTGGTTGGAATAGATATTTCGGATTATGCTTTGATTAACGCTAAACCCGAAGTGAAAGCTTATTTGCATAAGCATGATGCCAGCGAAAGATATCCTTACCAGAATAAAGAGTTTGATCTTGTTATTTCTATTACAACATTGCACAATTTAAGAATTGCAGGTTTAAAGAACGCGTTGTCTGAGATAGAGCGCGTTGGTAAGAATAAATATCTTGTTGTTGAAAGTTACAGAAATGAACAAGAGTTATTTAATCTTCAGTGTTGGGCATTAACCTGTGAATCTTTCTTTTCCCCAGAAGAATGGTCATGGATCTTTGCCGAATTTAGCTATACAGGTGATTATGAGTTTATATATTTTTGAAATACGATCGTAAAAGCATTGTCTCTACGAAAACGAGTTTTCGTTAATAATGCATAATATTTGAGGTTTGGATTTGCATGGTAATTTATGGTTGGTTTCCGTTTTTCTTAAAACCATTTCTCTTTTTCAGAGTTGAAAAATGAGTATGGCTCTTTTGAATAAGTGTATTTGGCTGGCGAAAAATGAATAATACTGATGTTTTGCTGAAAAAACTAAAATTATCCAGAATTGAAGATTGCTTTTTATTTCCGGTTTACTTTGAAATTGAAACTGTGAATGCTTGTAATGCATCTTGCCGTATGTGTACTGTAAAAAAATGGCATAAATCAAGTAGTGCTTATATGAGCCCTGAGCTATTTCAGAAAATATCTGATGAATTAATAGAATATAAAGACATAGTAAGAGTTGTTAATATGTCGCGAGATGGTGAACCCTTGCTGGATGATAAGCTTGAGGAAAGAATAGCTTATTTAAAAAAATGTGGCATTAAACATGTAATTTTTTCCACAAATGCTTCGCTGTTAAACAATGAGAGAGGGTTATCTCTTCTTCAATGTGGTTTAGATGAAATAATGTTCTCAGTTGATGGACTTAAAAAAGATACTTTCGAAAAGATAAGAAAGGGTCTAAACTTTGAAGAAGTTGTAGGTAATATATTTCAGTTTATTAAATTAAGGGATAAACTGTTGTCTAAATTGATTATTAGAGTAAGAATGGTTATTCAGGAAGATAACATCTCAGAAGTAGAAGAATGGGGAAAGTTTTGGCGAAGCTTTTTACAAAAGCAAGATTGTGTTCACGCAAAGAGTGTACATAGCTGGGGAAATCAGTTAGACAATTATGTTTCTGTCAGAGATTTTCAGAAAATTGAGTCTCCATGTACTTCGCCTTTTTCAACCATGGTAATTCGCTATAATGGTGATGTTACAATCTGTCCAGTAGATTTTGATTTCAAATATGTTAATGGTAATATTAATTTCCACAGTATTAAGGATATTTGGCAGAAGGGGATTTACTTTAAGAATTTTAGACAAACTCACTTGAAAGGTTTGAGAGACAAGTTTGATTTTTGTAAGGGTTGCAGATTGTGGGATTCAGAGGAATCAAAGATCTGTTTCTGATTTTTCAGCTTGTTTTCAAGAGATTTGTTTGATTAAGTTATTAACTTTTAGCAAAATATCTGTTTTTATTCTGCGTTGGTTTGGTGATTAAATAATGAGTTCCTATTTTTCTTCTTATCCTTATATTGTTCAAGATGTGCAGGCAAAGTCTTTATCTTTCTATTGTAAAGAAGAAGTTGTTTTTCTAACCAAAGAAATCATTAATGAGTTAAAAAAGATTGCTTTCCGTGAAAAAAGAAATATACGCATTTCTATGCATCAATCTCAAAAATCCGAACTGCACAATATGATTATTTTGCACCATAAAAACACCTATGTAAGACCTCACAAACACTTATTAAAGGCCGAAGCGTATCATCTTATTGAAGGTTCCCAAATTGTTTTTGTTTTTAATGAGGAAGGGCAAGTATTAAGGCGATTGGATGTTTCGATAGAAGGAAACTTATTGTACAGATTTGAAAAGAATTATTATCATTTTTCTGTTCCTACCAGTGATTATGTGATTTTTCATGAGAGTCGCATCGGTCCTTTTATTCCAGGTGGTGACAGTTTTTTTGCTCCTTGGGCACCTGAAGTTGAAGACACTTTGTCTGTAAATAGTTATATAGATAATCTTATGAGAGAAACAGCGACGTTATGAATATTTTGTTTACAGGTTGTTCAAGTTATATTGCAAAATATGTAATCACAAGACTTTTGAGAGACGGGGAAATTATTCTTGGTGTTTCAAGAACTAATCCAAATATTATTCACGGTAATTTTTCTTGGATTTCTCATGATTTGAGTATTAGCCCATATTTTCCTGAACGCAACATTGATATTATTATTCATATGGCCGGTCAGTCATTATTGAACAAATCAGCCGAGGAATATTTAAAGTCAAATATTCTAGTAACAGAGAATGTTGTAAAAATTGCTAGGAAATTAGCTCCAAGGCTTATTATTTATACTTCTTCAATAAAAGTTTATGGCACAGTAAGAGTGAGTGAAGTAACTGAAAATACAGATATTATTAACCCGGGGTTATATGGTTTAACAAAATATTTTTGTGAAAATATTTTACAGGAGAATATCCAAACAATTTCTCTTCGAATGCCAGGTGTTATTGGTGTGGGGTCACATGGGTGGATTGATGGAGTATATAAAACATTGAAAAAGAGTGCTTCTTTATCAATAAGCAATATGCTGTATAACCATTTGATACATGTTAGGGATATTTATGGTTTTATTAGACATATTTTCGATGAACAATATGATACTTCTGATTCCTTTATAATTTGTGCTGATGAACTTACAACGTCTTTAGAGGTCGTCGAACTGATGAGAAAAGAGTTATACTCAAATTCCTTAATAGATTGTCAAGAGAAGGACAATGAGAATAAATATGTACTTTCGAATAAGAAGTTATTAACAAAATACCGTCCTCTAACAGTCAAAGCTTCTATTTATTTGTATCTTCAGGAAATGAGTTTGGGATTTGATAAATATTCGCATGGTAAATTGGAGGCTGCGGAAAAAACTGTGCTGGCTTAGCAAAAAGACTGTTCAAAAATTAAGAATAAAACGATGGTGGTCGAATCTTTTTTCCAGGCTCACATGCCGTTTTTTTTCCAGAAGGAAAAAAAATGAGTGAAAGAACAGCATCATCAAAACGCAATGTTATTTCATTATTACTATGATAAAAAATATATCCGTGCTCGTAGTTCTTCCAATTTGGAAACTTTGTTGATACAGAAACGATCGAACCGGATAAAATTCTCAAGGATTCTTCTCTTGATATTATCAAGACAGCACCCGGGTAAGGTGGACTAAATGAATTTACTATTCTTAATGCCATTGAGGCAGACATCCGTGGATCAAGAGTAATGTCGTGTATATCTTTTTTTCTCCAATAGTTTGAATAATTCTCCTCTTGCTTTGTACCTTTAAATTCTGGATATTTTGTAAGAGTATCAACTAATAGAAAAATTGCTTCTTTGGCAGCATTTGACATATTAGAATTTGCATCGTGAATCGAATTGCCTACAGGAAAATACTTTTGTAATAGAATAGAACCAGTATCAATTCCATTGTCCATGCGGAAAAAAGTAAGGGCAGTATTTGGAATACCTAAGCAGATTAGCCAGTGTAAAGGATGTCTCCCGCGAGACATTGGAAGTGGTGTCGGATGGCTGCCAATTGTAAAATACCTTGGTATTGAAAGAATTGCATTCGACAAAATTTTTGGCCAGGTACTCAAAATATAATCAGAGTCAAATTGTTTGAGTTTAGAAAGTGAAGTTATATTATTTATATCTTCCACTATTAAAAGAGGAATATTTTTTTCGGCGCAAAAATTTTCAAATGAGACAGAATTATTTGGTAGCAGTTCTGGGGTGAGGGTTACCATTCCAGACACAACGCAACCTGAATCAAGAAGATAATTTGCGCATATAATCGTAAACTCTGAAGTTCCAAGCAATAAAAACTTTATTTTTTGCAATTATTAACCTCAGCTATAACACTCCGAATATTACTTACCGACTGAGAAGGACCACTGGGCAAATAAATTCCGCAAAGACTATACTTGGCGGAATTCGGAAAGTTGTGAGAAGGAACCTCCAAGTAGTCTGCCTGATCAACATTAGGATAAAATGGACGAGTTTCGATTTCTGATTCTTCAAGACGATTTATCCACCATTGGCGATTGTCAACAAGAAACTCATTGTAGACGGGGATCTCACCTGTTTCAATATCGACAGGAATGATTTTGAACGGGGAATCCTTAAGACCGGATTCATAGATGTGATATAATTCTCGGAGGTAATCCAATCTTCCAGCTAGTCGCTTGAGTTGCTCAATACCTATTGATGCAAGAACATCTGTAAAGCGAAAATTGAATCCTTGCATAACCCACCTCCCAGGGTCTTTTACATTTTCGACTCCGTGGGTTCTTATGGAACGTAATTTTTCTGCAAGATTATCAGTATTCGTTACCACGAAGCCACCTTGGCCAGTTGCAATTGTTTTAGCAACTGACAAAGAAAAGCAACCAATATCGGATTGAGTGCCTAGAAATCCATCAGCATTTTTTGAAGCAATTGCTTGAGCAGCATCTTCGATTACAAAAAGATGATATTTTTTTGCAATTTCCCGAATCCGGCGCATATCGGCAGAACGTCCATTCATATGTACCGGAATAATGGCACGAGTTTGCGAAGTTATTGCCTTCGAAATCTGGTTTACGTCAATGATCGGTCTATTAACTTCTACATCGACGGGAACAACTTTGCCCCCTAACAATTTAACAGCATGTGCTGTTGCAATCCAAGTACGGTTGGGGATAATTATCTCGTCGCCAGGTTTAATTCCAATTGCCATTAATGCACTCAATAAGGCAACGCTACCGCTAGAAACAGCAACAACATGCCTAACTTGCAGTAATTCTTCCAGCTTTCGCTCAAATTCGCAAGTTACCTTACCTTGGCTTACACACTCTGATCGAATAGATTGAGCCACTCTGTTGATTTCTTCTTCACCAAAAGAGGTTCGCCACCAGTTAATTTTATAAGACATTTTAGTTATCTCTACACAATTCTAAATTCTGGCAAAGGAAGTATAAACTTAAATCCTTTCTTTATCAGAGAACTATGTTTCTCAAGAATAGTTTTTTGGTGTTGCCAAGCAAGTACTAACACATGAGCAGGGTTCTCTTCATAAAGCCTACTCGAAGGATGGACAGGTATATGATGTCCTGGTGAAAAAGTTCCATGTTTTAACTGATTGTCATCTACTAAAAAGTCTAAATAAGGAGCGAGTTCAAAGTGATACATTAAGGTTGTCGTGCTATGGGAAGCACCAAAACCAATTATTTTCTCACCCTTGGATTTTATATTTTTAAGGAAGTCAAGTAAATTGTTTTTAATATTCTGAATTTTTTTCCCAAAATGATGGTAGGTTTCTATGTTACGCATTCCAAGTCTATATTCATCAGAAATCAATTTTTCTACTGAGTCTGCAACAGTTTTTTGCTTTTCTGACGGTTGACAAACAAGCTGGATGGAACCGCCTTTAGGAGTTGTTTTAGTAGCTCGTATTAATTCTAGACTACATTTAGAAAAAAGATTTTTTAAAACTTCGACCGTGAAATAGGAAAAGTGCTCATGATATATATAATCAAACATATTAATATTCATTTGCTCTGGATGATACCCCGTCTCTACAACAAATATGCCGCTTGGAGAAAGAAGTTTAACAACAGCTTTAGTAAAACTAATCACATCGTCAATATTTGCATAAACGTAGTTTGCAGTCACAACCTGAGCCATGCCATACTCTTGAATAATTTGGGTTGCAACATTATCGGTAAAGAAATCGTTGATGGTCTGTAAGCCATTGTCATTGGCAAGTTTAGCTGTTGCAGTAGCTGGTTCTACCCCTTGCACTTGCATTCCGATACGCTTGAAAGAAGCCAGCATCGAACCATCATTACTTCCTAAATCCACAATCAATGACCCTTTGGGAATATTATAATTGGTAACTATTTCTTCGGCATACGCATCGTAATGGTTTCTAAGACCCACAGTTACACCGCTTACATACATATAATCAGAGTAACTAGCTTCGGGACTAATAATGTAGGGTAAATGAAGATAGCCACAGTTTTCACAAAGGGCTAACTCTAGAGGAAACGTAGGTTGAAAGGTGGGCACTTTTAAAAACTGGTCTTCTAGTGGAGTATCTTGTAGCTTGAGGGCTGATGAAATACGCTCACTCCCACACAGTCTACAGTTCTGATCATACCTGTACTGAAGTGTTTGGAAGGAAGTTACTTTTCGTTGATTTTGAAAATGCTTTTTCAATTAGCCGTTTTTCCCTAAAAAAATTAGAATTATTTGACCATCATCAAAAACTGTGAACAACCATATGAGTTTAACAAATATTTTGACAAAAGACAATGATAAATGTCAGGAATTATCCATCAAAATTCTTTTAAATCTGCATTAACAAAACTTTTATTGCTAAGACATCGAATAAAGTCATTCTATATAAACATCTATTTATAGTTGTTTTAATGGTAATAGATAATTCCTGGATAAATGTCAAACTTCCACTTGCTTTTTTTTAATAAAGCGCTATAATTAGTGGCGTCTAATTTATATTCTTTTATTAAAACGTAGATTGCTCCATGGTTAATTATTCTAGGAGAAAAACGTCCAAAATTGAAGGAACTTTTTGAAACGAAAAATTTAAGTTTCTATCTTGGATTCAATGCAGGGGAAGGTAATGCAAAATGAGTGTTTTACCTGCAGTTATTCTGTTCACCTCGAAATCACCAGCGGAAGAAACACCTGACAGTTTGTCAGTTCCTATTGGTTTGTATAATTTGCGACATGTTCTGAACAGTAGCGGAATACGCTGCGATGTGGTGGATCATCAGCTAAATTTAGAATGCGATTATTTGCTTGATCTTGAGAATGGTATTTACGACATTATAGGCATAAGCGTCACTCACTGGAGAATGCTTGAAGATCTAAATTTCCTACATTCATTGAAGGAGATCTATCGCCGGATTGGTAAACATTGCCTGTTCATCGCGGGAGGTGTGCAGGCCACCATCAACTACAAGCAATGGTTGAAGTGCGGATTTGATGTGGTTTGTCTCGGTTATGCAGAAGAAGCTTTGCTGGAAATATGCTTGAAATTTGGAAGCTCTAAGTCAAGTTATCGCGAATTCCTCAAAGGGTGTGACGGCGTTGCTTTTCTTGATGATCACGGATGTATGGTTCATAATCCGGCTAAGTCTCTTACTAACGTGAAATTCGAACAGCTCATGTACCGTAATGTTATCGATATAGACTTACCCTACGATAGATATTGGGGCTTCATGAGAAAAAAAGCGACCGGTATACTATTGGCAAACAATCGCTCCTACATCATTGAGAATGGAAGGCTTCTGACTACGAGCAAGTGCCTTGCCCGATGCGGTTTTTGTTGTTGTCCCGATTTTCTCAAGGAGGCACAGGGATCTGCGTTAAAGCCGATGAGTCTCACGGCAGAGCAGGTTCACCATCTCATAGTTCACTTTGTAACGAAATACGGGGCTAAAAGTTTTTCCATCAATGACGAAGATTTTCTCATTGGGAACAAGGCGGGGATTGAGCGCGCGATAGATATTTGCAATTTGATAATTGCTTCGAAACAGAAGAGGGAATTGCCGGAAAATATTCGCTTCAGTTGCCAGACGAGACCGAACTGTTTTTTGATAAAGGACTGTGAAGGGGTTTCTACCGTAAACCACCGGCTGATGCAGGCTCTTTCAAAAGCTGGATTTCATAACATTTCGTTGGGAGTAGAAACATTTTCAGACCGGTTGCTGAGCAGTGCGTCTATAAGCAAGGGTATTACGAGCGAAAAATGTCATGCTGTCTTGAAAGGATTGCTAGAAAATAACCTCTATCCTACCATCAATCTAATTCTTGGAATTCCAGAAAGCACGACAGATGAATTGCTGGAAACCGTCAGACAGGTTATCCAGTATATGGACAGCCCATGCCAAATAAGTCTTGTCACCCACATGCTTTCATTTCCTGGATCTGCAATTTTCTCATCTGAAAAATATCCGACGCATGATGTGACCTTTGTTAATCCTGTCAATAATGAAAGCGTCTGCATAAAAAAGTATTTTTTGCAGCATGATGAGGAAATGGGACTACTTATTGGACAATTGGATGGGGTTACCCAGAGAGAGCTGGAAAATTACCGGAATGAATATAATTTGCCCAAGACTGCTCTGTTGCCTAGGATAATAATTTCTCTTGTTACCTTCCTTTCCATTGCTAAAATCACGAATAATGAAACGCTGTTGAATAGAGTGGCGAGCAAGATACAACATTTTTCCAAGAACCTGACGGTATAGACTTCGATAACTTCACCAAAGCAAGCGAGATCTCATGAAATTTGTTTTCCACAGCACAAGTAAGTTCCCCTCTTTATGCAGGTTCGTATTTCTTATTTGCGGTGTGGGGCTGACAAAACTTGTTTCAATAAGCTGTTGCGTTTTGTGGAAAAGCTTTTCAGATAAGCCGTTTTTTGCTGGGGATGATTTTTTAACCCATTATCAAAAAGAGGGAAACTATTGTCAGGAAAGTCTATCGTTGCTAAGAGAACTCACTGTAGACTTTTTTTCCTGCTCCTCGCACAATTACATTGATGCTGAAGTATTTTTTGATTCTAGGTATCATGTTCAGCAGCAAGACTTATAAATAAACACAGTTTGATGATCGGAGTCTTAAGTCAGGAGATTTTTTCAATTCAAGGTATTGACAAGCGCGATATGGAACAGCTTAAATATAGTTCCCTTCACTAAATTTATCGGTTCACATCAGGAATTGTTCAAGTGCATATGAAATTTATCAAACCAAAATCAAAGGTGCTTTTGATCGAACCACCTTTCTATCGTTTTTTCGGCTACCAGCGCTGGTATTACCCTGTGACTCTGACACTTGTTGCCACTTATCTGGAAGAAATGGGCCACCAAGCCTGTGTTTACGATGCCGACCGACCAACACTGGATTGTCGTTCTTTGGCACGAGAAGAAGTCCGCAGAAATTATCATCATTACGAAGAAGCTCTTGCCGATGATAATCATCACATATGGCAGGAAGTCAGACGGACCATTGAAGAATTACGGCCTGACGTGGTCGGTCTCTCATCCATTACACCCAAAATTGATTCTGCCGATATCGTTGCCCGCATAGCAAAGGAGATTTTAGGCGACCGAGTTGTCACGATGCTTGGAGGACCTCATGTTCAGGGGATGCTCAAAAGCCATCCTGGATGTGACTTTGGCCCTTATTTCGACCACATTGTGAGTGCAATACCGAACCTAATAAATCGTAAACCTAACAGAAGACTTATTCTTGACCAGGATGTTTACTCTGCTGATTTCTTTTCAACTCTTATGACATCCTCGGGTTGCCCTAACACATGCACTTTCTGTTGCCACTCATTTGAAAAGGCAATGATTTATCGTGATCTGGAAAATCTGAGGTCTGAAGTAGAGGAGATCTGGGAGAAGTATCACGCAACAGCCTCAATTACAACAATGGATGACTGCTTTTTCTCTAATCAAAGGCATTTCGAGTCAGTCACCAATCTCTTCAGGGAATATGGCCTTGCGTTCAGCGTAGGAGCTCGAGTAATGGCCCTCTCGCCTGAAAAGATCGAAAGATTCATAAAATATGGCGGGAGTAGACTTTACATCGGCGTTGAAAGCGGTTCGCAACGAATATTGGATAAAATAGAAAAACGACTCAGGGTTGAGGAGATTGTTAGGAGGACTCGCTGGCTTAACGAGTCAGGTATTCAATGGTCCGCCTTTTTTATAACTGGTTTTCCATTTGAGACCATTGACGACATGAAGATGACGGTAGAGTTAATCAATACAATACGTCCAACATTTGTATCTCTGAATCGATTTACGCCCTACCCCGGAACTAAAATCTATGACGATTACTTCAAAACCTCCGGATTGGTTTATAAGGATTTATTTCAGCTTAACGAACGAAGTGTAGTCAATTTGTCTGACGAAATGGAAAATTATATCGCAAGTATGTACACGATGTTCGATGCATACAACAACAATAACAAGTAATTGGCAATAAACTAATTTTCCTTGAAGTAAACAATAAATAGATTTTGTTCATAAAATTTACAATATTCAACTGAAGTGCTGGTCTTCTTTGTAGATATAAAGGAAAACAACAAAATTCGCGACATTTGAGAATTATCAAAAATGAATGATTTGTAGAAAAAAAATGTCTAATACTGTGAAAGTTTTGTAAGATTTTCTCGGGAAAATCAGTATGAGGAGTATTGCAGTAAAAAAGTTTTCGTTACACCACAACAGTTTTCCGAAAGGTTAGAAATAATGATTCTCAATAGATCCAATATTGTTGCTTTTGTTTCAGGAATACCGAGACATCGTGAAAAAAAACTTGCGCTCGGATTGAAAAAAAATGGCTGGCATGTTGTTTTTCTTTGCCCTCAAGGGACTGATTTTTCTACTTGTGAGTCACATTTTCAGGTAGTATATTTTTCTTCCGTTTCAGAGCTATTTTCTTCGATAAGAGAAATTGAACCTAACATCTTTCATGTTTTTAATCATTATGACTACATCGTCTCGTATCATTTAATTAATAATATAGACCATATTCCAATTATTCTTGATCCATATGATACAATTTTCAAAATGTTTACTGATGATTTTTTATTAAATCATAAATCTCATAAAGATTCGTGTGCTCTTGAACAATATTGTTTTAACAAGGCAGATGCTTTGTGCTGTAGAAGTCTTGTAACTCAAGTTTATAAAAAAGATACTTCTTTAATCACTGGGAAGAAAAGGATATTGTTATTTGATGGATGCTTGGATGAAAGTGGATTAGCCCAAAAGATTGTTTCTTCAAAAAAAGATCTTCATGTTGTTTATTGTGGCTCGTTTATGGTTGAAAAGTATTTTCCTGAATACAAAGATCGTGGGTTATTGTCAGTTGCAAAAAAAATAATAACCTCTGGTATGAACTTTCATGTATATCCACCGGAAAATAGTAATTTCAATGAGGTTTTTTCTGAATACATTGACTATGAAAAAGATTCTGCCGGAAAATTTCGTCTTCACAGGACTTTGCCATATGATTCTTTAGTGTCTGAATTAAAAAATTATGATCTTGGCTTATTTAACCCATATTCTCTCGAAAATATTGAAAACACAGAATATCTGATCAAATATGGAATGGCTAATAAGGTATTTGATTATATTGAAGCAGGCCTACCAATTATTATTGACCCTCGGGCAAAAATGACTAGTTATTATGCGAATAAATATAGGATTGGGTTTACCTTGGATGAAATATTGTATTCTGGGGATTTTGAATTGCTTGAAAAATATTCTAGTGCTAAAAAGAATTTGAAAATGGCAGCCGAGTATTTTAATATTTACAAACAGACAAAAAGACTGAGCGATTTTTATTTTGATATTATAGCTGAAAAAAGGAAAAAATTAGTATCAAATAATTCCAATAAAGTTTTAAATGCATCATGTGAAAAAGACCAGAAGCAGATTTATCATGGTTTTCCTTTAGCAAGCGAAGGTGTTTATGCCAATGTTGGCTGTGGTGAATGTTATGATATTCGATGGTTAAATTTTGATATTGTCTCATCAGCTCCTAATTTCATCAAGTGGGATGTTTCGAATGGACTGCCTCTGAAGAACAATAGTACTGATGTCGTATATGCTTCGTACCTGTTGGAGTATTTACCAAAAGAAATAGCTGCTTTTTTTATTACCGAAGTCCTGAGAATACTAAAGAATAATGGAATTCTTCGGTTAGTTGTTTCTGATCTAGAGCAAATAGTCAGAAATTATCTTGGTAATCTTGAAAAAGTAATGGCGAAGCAGAATGAAGCAGAATATTTCTATGAATTATCAATTAAAGAACTCTTACAATTTAAACCTCCAAAATTATCATGGGTAGAGAATGAAAATTGCAATTGGATGTATGATCGCTATAGGGTGGAAAAATTATTGCGTGATGCTGGTTTTGTAAATATGAAGCTTTTTAGATACGATGAAAGTGATATTCCAGAGTTTAATTCTTACCTTCTTGATAAAGATAAAAATGGCCTTGTACGTAAAGTAAATTCGATTTTTATAGAGGCAAGGAAATAAAATTGGAATTTAAAACGTTGAAAGAAATAAATATAATGTATTATAATGTTTCCCAAGGTTGAGACAAAAATTTGAAAAAATATGGTAGAATAAACAAAAGAAAACCACATTCACCGGAGTGTAAAGTTAAGGTCGTATTGGTGATGTTAAAAGAGGATACTTTATGCAGCACTTTCCTCTAGGTCTGACGCAAGAGCAACTGGAACATTATAAGAAGGTCTATAGCATTACCTATCACCTGAATTACTTGGAGTGCTGTCTACAGTATATTCCTCTTAAAAGCATTGATGTTCTTGAAGTCGGGGGGGGATTGCCACCATCTCTGGTCTTAGATCACTTGGGATGCAATAGTTGGACGGGCGTAGAAGAACTCTCGTATTATCGGGAGGCAGGATATGATTATCATTTTCACCGAAATGATCAAAATGTTTCTGCACAGATGGAATATGCAGGTCGCTATAAACTTTTGTTTATGAGGATTGAGGAGATACCTGAAGATCACTTTGGGAAGTATGATCTTGTTTTCTCAATTGCCAGTTTTGAACACATGGATCGACTGCCGTTGGCGTTGGAAAAAATGTTCCATTGTCTCAAGCCCGGTGGCAAACTATTCACGATGTTTTCACCTATTTGGAGCGCTTTTGATGGCCACCATCTACCGATTGGTATTCCTGACAGGTTCGACAAAAGCTTGGAACACCAAAATTACATTTTTCGTCCATGGGGACATTTGCTTCAGACTCGAACAAAGGCTTATCTTGACTTGCTAGCCAGATTTGATTGCCGATTTGCCGAAGAAATTATCTACTACACTTATAACAGTAATCAAATTAATCGGTATTTCAGTGAGGATTATATTAATATCTTTCGCCACTCAAGATTTCAGGTAGAACTATGTCAGCCGACATTTATATCGCCTATTGATAACGAAATTCAATTTGAACTTGAGAGGAGATATCCTGATTATCGGTTATTCAATAATAATGGCATTCTTGGAATACTATCCAAATAGCCTGTATGACGTTCTCTATAAAATTATCTAATGATAGGATATAGATGACTTGTTTCAAGGTGTTAATTTTCGCACTATAACGGAAGTTTTATTTTGAAAACAGGCTTAAACTACGATCAGATACTGCAAATATGGCGTTTTTCAATTAAGCTCGTGTCCATTACTTTAATATTCGTGAAATCCTTATTAAGAGTCATTTTATCTGTTTTTTCAGAGCCAAAAACTGTTTTTCGTATTTTTTGCAACCAACTGCTACCTGAAGTATACTTCATTGATACGGTTCTGGAACTCCCGATATAAAAAACTAAAAATTTGAGCTGCTAGAAAAAAAGTGGCTTTTATAGAAAAAGTTGAGTGGCGTATGTTAAATAAAATCAATGAAATAATAGGATTAGTAAATCAGCAAGTTAAAGAAATACAAGAAATGAAAAAGACACTGGCTGAAAATAAGTTGAAGATTGACCTTCTTGCAGATTTTTCTGGAACAAAATCCCAGATTTTGCAGGACTTGTTTGTGTTGAAATATTTAAGACATAAGACGGGTGGCTATTTTGTAGAATTTGGTGCTCTTGATGGACTGACACATAGCAATACTTATTTATTGGAAAAAAAATATGGTTGGTCTGGTATTTTAGTTGAGCCTGCAAGAAGTTGTCATGAATTATTGAGGCAAAACAGGAACGCTATAATTGATACAAGGTGTGTATGGAGCCATTCAAATCTTTCTCTTGATTTTTCAGAAGTTTATGCTGTTGCACATAGCACAATTACGGCTTTCAAAGATTCTGATTTTCACAGCAAGATTCGTTCGAACTCACGTAATTATAGTGTTGAAACAGTTTCACTTCTGGATTTGTTAAAGCAGCACAATGCACCATCTTTAATAGACTATCTAAGCATTGATACTGAGGGTTCTGAGTTTGAAATTCTCAACTCATTTGATTTTTCTTTATATAAATTTAAAGCTATAACTTGTGAGCATAATTTTACTGATAATAGAAGCAAAATATTTGATCTATTAGTTCGTTTTGGTTATAAAAGAATATATACTGATCAGACTAGTTGTGATGACTGGTATGTGCTTGAATAACCCAGGACTGATGTTTATTATCAGGATTAAAAGATCAAAAGTGAGCTGCTTTTTTCTGATTCAGGATCAATTTGTTCTTTTTACAAAAGATTGCATTGTATGAAAATCACTGAGAAATATTATAAAAGTGTGGGCTGGTTAAACGAGCAGAACTCTGAGTCTTTGTTTTCAATTGACAAGGTAGTAAGACATAAAGAGTATCTTAAGTCGAGGAAAGGGGAATTTGTCAATTTTAATGATTTGACTTTTGTTTTTCAGACCTTTAACAAAGCAAACAGATTGAATGAAGTATTAAATCCCTTTCTTCAACTAAGTCCGGCAAATGTTATTCTCTTTGCTGATGGTTGTGTTGATTCTTCCGCAAGCCTGGCTGGTGCTTTGCTTCCTGGAAAGAATCATTTAGTGTTGTCTACTAATGATACATATGAAATTTGCAACTATAGATTGTCTTTACAGATAGCAAAAACTTGGGGTTGTAAATATGTTGCGTTGTTTCAGGATGATGACATTTATGATATGAGTATCTTTAACTGGCTCAATTATTCTTTAAAACTACTTGAATTTGACAGAAAACTGGCAATAATAGGTGGTAATGGTGGTGGCAACATGGGGAAAACACCGCCGGTGGTGGGTGACGAAGGCTTAAAAAGCGCTGTTTATGAGCCTTGTCTGATAGAAGGAAAAAATGGCTTCAGGCTTGGGAAATATGAAGAAATTCTAGTTCCTGTTTTGGAAAAAAAAGTCAATGATTTTTTACTTCAGTACGTAGCGGTTGTTAACAGGGCACCACAAATCATTCGCATATCAGCAGCAGATGAACTCAATTTCTTCCCCGAAGCACTTGAGCCTTATCAGTATGATGATTATCATAATTGTTTTTCTTCCTGGCTGAAAGGATATAAAATACTCCTTATGCCGTTCCGCGGAAAAAAATGTATTTTCAGTGAAGGTGGGATGAGACTCTTTAACTCAGTAACAGTTAATTCAAGACCGGAGCATTTCATTCATAATTGGAATCATATTCTTAATAAGTTTGGGGATGCCTGGAATTCAGGTGAAATAATGCATAGAGTAAACATTGCCAATAGAGAGGATGACAACTTCCCATTACCATAAGCAAAATAACGGTTTTTGCGTATTTTTTACAATGACCTGAAAAATTATAATATTATTTTTTCAAAGGAGGAGTATGATTTTTACATAAAAATACCAGAATTTTGAGTTGGTACAAAAAACTGTGTGATTGCTTGGTTATGATCTTACTTTTTGATAGACGTCAATATACGCATCGGTTTGCTTTTCTGGCGAAAAACTTTCCAGTGCTTTTTTTCTGCAATTCTCTCTAAAAGGTATTTCCGAAGATGATAGAACCCATTTGATACCATGCGCCATTTCTAAAACATCTGGAAAAGGTGCTAAATAACCTGTTTTCCCCTGATCGACGATATCTGTTAAACCTCCGATATTAAAACTAACAACCGGTGTTCCGCAGGCTAAACTTTCCACGGCTGTGTTTGGAAGATTGTCTTCTTTTGAAGACATTACATAAAGATCTGATGCATTATAGGCTAAGCATAAATCATCTTCGTTATTTAAACTGCCTAGACTGTGAAATTTGAATGGAGTGGGAAAGGTAAGCCGAGGATCCAGAGAACCAAAAGATACTAACTCAAGCTCATCTGGAGAGATAAATTTTGGCAGAATTTCAATTATTCTTAGAAACAGTTCAAAACCTTTTCTAACACTTCCCAGCGAGGTTGCACCAAAAAGAATAAGTTTCTTTTTAATGGGCAAACCAAGTTTAATACGTGCTTCTTCTCTTGACATGGGCTTGAAAATTTCACCGTCAACACTGTTTGGAATGACTTTATGGGGGAAGCGACCCAAAAGAGAACTTTTTTTTGAACAATCTGCCATCCAGCGGCTGGGAGTTATTATAGTCATGTCCTCAAGTTGTTCATAGATTTTATTCTTTGTCTCCCAGATATCTTTAACAATATCTTCTGAATTTAGGCTTTTACCAAGTTGGGGACATTCAGAGCACTTTGACTCATATTTAGTACATTTCTGAGTATAATGACACCCGCCAGTAAAAGCATTCATATCATGAAGAGTCCAAACAATCTTTTTACCTTTGAAAAGCTTTGGAATTTTTGGAAGATCAACAAAACCTGAGATCCAGTGCAGATTAATAACATCGCAATCTTGATTAAAACTTTCCAGTGGTACTAATGAATCAGGTGTAGTAAAACAACATAGAGTTGGTGATTTGTTTGGATAATTCTGAAGAAGATCGTGCCAATAATCGCTTAAATGTCTCCAGGATAAAACAGGTATTCCTTTGACATTATTCTTAATGGAAATAACAGTAGGATCTGAATTTGTTCTTTCAAGTACACACATTGTCGAAGCAATTTCAGCTTTCAACAAATTTTTATGTAGACGGTATGCAGCTATTCCAGATCCTGTTCCTTGTAATGTTGATAGAATAAGAACCTTAGGGGTCTTTATCAACGCATTTCTAAGTAAAGAAGTAATATGATATAGATTATTAGTTTTCATTTATTTTCTTATCATGATGTTTTCACAACGAGATTTTTATAAAAGTCGATATCGTTTTTCCACCAGCCATGGAAGCCTGTAGGGAGTTTGCAGTCATTAAAATTAAAGTATTTTTCACCCTCCAGCTCAAGCGAAAAACGTGAGGCTACCAACTGGTTGGGGATACAGTAATTCGAGGAAAGAAGACCAGCAATTGAAAAAAACAAGTCTTCTCTTCCGCTGTTTAAAAGCCACTTTTCATGTATTTCTGCAAACTCTTCCATCAAAGAAATTGATTTATTTATGTGTCGAAGGCTAAATCCTCCATTGCCGACAAAAGCTTTGACAGTCAGTCCATTTCCAAAAAAAAACTTTCCAATTTTTACTCTGACTTCAACCCCTTCTGGTATCGGTGCGCCGATATAATCAATATTCTGGATCATCCAATCATCAAGATCATCTTGCACTAAAAAAGCATCAGGATGATGTACCAGCATAAAATCATAACTTTCAAACAATTTATAAAACTGTTTATTTAAAAACAACTTATTGCTTGAATTATTCGATTCAAAAAAGTTATCTTCGAAAGATAATAATTCAACCTCGGGATACCTGTTAGAATAATAAGTTTTGTTCATGCTATTTGCTGCTAAAAATAAAATTTTTCGTGTATTTGCTTTTTTAATTAAGTTATCAACTGAATATTGTTCAAGCAAATTGAAAGCAGGCCTGTTATGCAGTGGAACAACAACTATCAGCTTATTATCTGTTTGTTTCGCTTTGGATATTGTCATTATCTAAGGATAACCTCTTTATTAATTTCTGTCTGTGGCAGCTACTTAATTGATGAGCAATAATTACTTTCATCTAATTCTATTTGATGACTTTTAATTATCATAATACATCATCAGAACTTATGTTTTTTTTTAAAAGCACTTCTATTGGTTTCCGATTACTTTAGCAGCCTTTTCATAAGACATAAGTCTTTTATTACAAAAACCTCAAAAAGTCAAACAAAAAACATTAAAAAACTCTAACCAAGCGAAATAGCTTTTTTAATATACGAACAATTGAATTGTTCCTGGGCTGATAAACAATAACCATATTTTTCCAATAGTGCATGTATCTGCAAGGCTTTATTATGTAATTGTGGGTTAGGTATTTTAAGTTCATCAAATTCCACAAGGAGTTGATTCGGAAAAATACCGTTTAGAAGCATATCTTCAATAACTGAGCTTGCGGCTCCTTCAATATCGAGTTTTACAACAGTTGGGGGAAACTTACAAAAAACCGAAACTATATCGCTGATAGTTGAAGAAGCTACTGGAAATGAACCTGTTGTCTCAGTACGTTTTTCACTTTGGAACTCAAATATTTGGTGAGAGACATGTTCAGGATTGTCAGGAGGGCGAAAAAAAGTAATGCCTCTTTTATTCCAAAGCGCAAATGGAAGCAATTGAAGTTGAGAACTTTTTATAGCTCTCAAGTCATAAGCAGCAATTGGCTGTTTGCCAGTTGATGAATAGGGAACATTTCCATATTTCCCTAACTCTTTCTGAATTTCCAGGTAGTGCAATATGGCTCTTGGAGTGGGATCAACCAATAACACAGTTGCTTTAAACCTGGTTGCAAACTCAACATCAAAACTTGCATCCTCGCCTAAACCAGCACTAATCATAGTGCAGCCATGCAGATATTCGGCATCATCGATAATCCAACCACCATATTGAGATCCTATGCGGATTAGGTTCATAATAATTTTATTCCTGACTATTTTGGGCTAACATAACTAAAGCCAGCTTTTAACGAGTTATGTGGATAATTTAAGGATTTCAAATACTCGCTGAGAGGACGTTTCGAACCAGGATTTTTTAATGCAGGAACTAAATAAAGAAACTCTTGTACTACATCAAAATCAAGTAATGGATATCTAGTTTCAATACCAAAATTTGAAGCAATGTTTTCTTCTTTCAGTAGATAAGAAGAATTTGCTCCCTGGAAAAAATTCTCCCACGGAAAAACCTGAGCTAAATTCTCGGGAAAAAAAGAAGGATTTGGTTTCCCAAAGGTGTAGGTTTGAATTGTACCCATGATCTCATCTCCTCCCTGACCTGAAAGCACAACTTGAACTGGATGCCTTTGCTTGATGTCTAATAAAAGAATGAAAAGAGCTAATGCACCCGGATCATCTTTTCCACGACGAGTTCTCAACTCATTATTCGGACCATAATAAAAATCATCAACCTCGTTTTCAAATTGAATGCGGTAGGATTCTATAACTTCCTTTGGTGGCTCCGGAAATACGTAAGCTGGTCCTTTTCTTTTCTCTATTCGTGCTTTGATAATGGACAGATCTTCGTGTCCAAGAAAAGTAGAACTTACAAAAGGAACTCCAATTTCATCAAGAGTTGCCGCAATTGTACCACTATCAATCCCGCTGGAAATAGGAACAAAAGGGACTGGATTCATATTTGTACGTTTTTTCATAGAATTAACTATGGATAAAAAAAAGTCATCATAATTAGTCTTGTACTGTTTTAGAGAAAAGTTCTTTAAGGGCAATTCTTCCAATACATGAAGATCAGAATAGCGAATTCTCATTATATGATTAGGCTTAAATCGTTTTGAAGGATATTGTGCAAAGAGTGAAGGCAAAGAAGAAACACCCCATTCATAACCACCAAACTTTGAAATATGTAAAGGTTTGGTTCCAAAGGTGTCAGTCGCTAAAACCATTTCACCTTTTTTTGTGTCAATAATGCAAATAGCAAACTCACCATCAAGTTGAGCTAAACCAGAAATACCTTCTGAGTTATAGAGAGATAAAATGGCTTCTGAGTCTGAGGAAAATTTTCCTATACTCTGATAATTATATATTTCACCATTGTAAAAAAGGAATGAACCGTTTTTCTCCAACGGTTGAGGAGTAAATGATCCAGACATGGAAAGTAATGCATGATAACATCTAAGACCGTCTATTGTTGAGAATACCTGAAAGTCAGGTCCTCGGCGCCGTAAACGTTCTAAAGCTCTCTCATTTGGAAAATAATTCTGAGAATTTGTTATATAAAAGCCACACATAATTATAGTGAAAATTCGTAATGCACTGGTGTTTGAAACATAATCGGACTTTTAAAAACCATATTTTCCCTTACCTTTGTTATTAAGTTAAGTTTGTTATCAATTCCAACGGTGAAGTTGGCATGATGCATAAAAACAGCATCGAAAATTTTATTAACTGGTTGAGAGGAATCCCAGAGCTTGCCATCGGTTTGCCTCCAAATGCTGTATGCATCTGAGCCTAGCAGTCCATATTTTATATCAGAAAAAAGCTGAGAATTCAGCAATTTATTGAAAGCCTGGTGAAAATTTTCAGCATTACCTTCTTCAAGAAGTTTAATGGAAGCTGCAAACAAGTCATAAGTTCTTTTCGTAGGTTTACAAACAAAAAAACCCAAACAAACATTCTGCGAACTATCAGCCTGAAAAATCAAATCGAGGCCACTTGTTGTTAGTAAGGTAAGTAAACGTTGAGTAAACGGTCGATAGTAAACTATATCACAATCAGCATGAACAAACGGTTGTACGGCATCTATTGAAAATAATACATATCTCAATTTTTCAATCATTGTTAAACGCCATTCTGGCGAAAAAAGCTCCACAAAATTCGCTTTTTGCTCAAACGAAGCAACAACAACATTCTCATGTTCTCCGATTTGAATCAACGAACTCAGGCTTAAATCTAATAGAGACTTGTACGATTGAGTAGAAAACGTATATATTTTCAACGAATTAGTCACTTTCTTAATTTTTCATCTAAAAATTGTACAATATTTTTATAGATTTTCTTATTTGCAAAGTTGCTCCAATATTTCAGGTATAGTTGAGCTGCTCTGAAATTAACATTAGTTCCACGCTCGTGTAAATTTTGAAGAAAAACATCCTTTGAATCTATTGTATCAATCCTTACTGCAAGAGGTTCTAATTCTTTTGGAAGAAGAGTGTTTCCAAAAATAACAGGTATTGTACCGCATGAAATTGATTCCCAAAGTCGAAGAGTGCCAGCGCCGGTTCCGGGAGGACAAAGACAAAAGATTGAATTTTGTAGACTATTAATGTAACTTTCTTTGTCTTTTTCCCTCTGATCAGGAGATTTCGAAAAGTGCCACACGCCTGTGTCATTAATTAACCAATCTTTAGTTCCAACAAGTGTATCATAGATTTTCTTGCGAAGAGGATTTGTATTGGTGTCGCCAATAAAAGTTCCAATCCAGGCACGCTTTTTCACAGGAATAAAATCTATAAAATCACCAGCTATTGAATTGAAATGTGGAATTAAAATAAATCCATTAATCTGTGATGCATGAGGAGAAAAAACAATTCCATCTTTAAAATTCAATCTCTCACCCAATACATGTTGACATATAAACACAGGTAACTTCGAAGGAGTTACCTGTGAAAGGAAATCAAAAATTTTTTGTTGAGCAATTTCCAACCCCTTACAATTAATAAGTGAAGCTATGTTTTCTTCAAAAACATGATAATAGTCTTTAAGACCAGTGTGAGAGAGCTCACTCTGTAACATTGGAATGACGCTTTCCTCAAGCTTTATTGGATCATCTTTTGCAGTTTTCACGGTTTATGCTTCTTTAAAGGGTATTACCAAATTTATCAAGAATATGGCTTTAAGGTGTTGTATTTCCCTGACTTATTGTATAATATCAAAAAAATTCAAAGTTGAACAGGAAAAAAAATATTGTCTTGCGATGCTGTATTTTTTGGTAAGCAACTAATTGAATATTATTTTGTGGGAGGAAGCGATGTGGCCGAAGCATAATTTGCAGCGCTTATGGAATAATACTGCGCAATTGAATAAACTTGAGAAGATTAACTTTGCATTTTATCCTTCGATTGAAAATGACTTTATTAAATATTTTCCAGCAGATTTGTCTGATGATCTCAATTTTGGAGGCATTCAGCCAAAATTGAAGTTTATAGACTACAAAACAGAACTTTCTGAAGCTGATGTGCTACTTACCACTGCTCATGGTTCTGATATGAGTCCGTATCTTTGGAAAATCAGGCAGCAGCTTAAACCGTCTTCCGTCGTTGTTGTCTGGCTCTGGGATAACCATCTGGGGCATCTTAACAACTTAAAAACAATATTGATGGCTGATTATGTATTTTTCAGCCATGATTATATTATCGACTATCTTTACAATCCAGCATCTCTGGTAATTGGCTTTTTGCCAGCCTGTTCTGCTCAATGGTCCTTGAAAGAGTTGGGAGATATTCGAACCGATACTGATCTGATAATCAACATGAAAAGAAGTAATCAATTGTTGGTAAACTATGTAGATTACAAAACTACCTGGCGGACTGAAGTTATTAGTGATTTGCAGAAGAACATGCCAGAAGCTGATGTGTTGTTGATGACAATGCATGATAGAAAAAGATATTTTAATCTGGATAAAATTTCTCGATTTAAAGAGTGGCTGAATTATAAAACTACATTAATTTTACCGGTTGACAAAGATCTTTCAACCCGTATTTTTGATGCTCTGTTGGCAGGGTTGGTCCCAATAATTCCAGAAAGAGTTGTTGATCTTGAAAAAGTAATATCTTTTGATGAACAGAAAAAATTAGGGATTGTAAGGATTAATGACGATTTTTCTGTACCAACAATCAGGAAAGCACTGAATCTGGCAATTGAAAATTTTGATAATGCCGGGACCGATGGAATCATATTTCGGCAGGAATATGTTATGAAAAATCATCTTTTGAGAAATCGGATCTATACGGCAGTTATGACAACAATTAATCTGCCCGAACATACTAATATTGTTCCTGCTATTGCTGCATTTAATGGTACAAATGCAGCGGTTCTTGCCAAAAAAGGCTGATTAGAGACTTCAGAGTTTTTATTAAGTACACAAAATACTAAATAATGGGAAAGATTATATCCTCTATCCAGCACTTTCCCACGGTAATTTCCGTGAAAGGGAGCAAGTTGCACCCTCATGCATTTGCTGTACTTAGAGCAAAATAAGATTGTTGTATGAATGCAATTAACATGGCAATTCTGTTATTAGTTTGAGAAAAATGTTTTCAAGGTTTTTTACGAATCTTGGAGTGTCGAACAGAACCCCGTTTTTGCACTCTGTTTTAAGATGATTTCGTATCTTGAAGCATTTTTCCGGATCATGTGCAAGTGTGATAGCTTTCTCTTCGTAGTCCTGGTAATTTTTCGTTATCAGCTCATGCAGGTTAAGCGTCTTGAGTAATGATCCTGCCATTCGTGATGCAAATGAACGTCCGCTTAGTGTAAGAACCGGAAGACCCATCCAAAGAGAGTCGTTTGCGGTCGTTCCTGCGTTAAATGGGTAGGTGTCCAGAAAAAGGTCTGCAAGTTTCATGCGTGCAAGATATTCTGGCGGTGATACAAGGTTAGAAAAAATGAGCCGCTCAACTGATACCTTTTGCTTTTGTGCCTCTTTTTTTAAGTTTTCTTCTGTTGCCGTATTGTCAGAAATCAGCCAGAGAACACTGTCAGGAACCCTTTTTAATATATTCATCCAGATGGTGAATATTTCAGGGGTTATCTTGAAACTGCTGTTGAACGAGCAGAAAATAAATCCAGTTTCTGGAAGACCTTGACTATATTTTGATGGGGTGGGGTAGGGCACACGTTTTCGATCGCTTACCTGAAAGCAATCTGGCATATAAATTGGTTTTTCAGAGAAATAGTGTTGAAATTCATTTGGAATGATGTATTGATCGGCAATTACGTAATCAATAAACGAATAACCGGTTGTTCCTGGTAAGCCTAGGTATGTTATCTGAACAGGTGCTGGACGAAAAGCGAATATTCCCGGTCTTGCTCCGAGGGTTTGCCCATGAAGATCTATTACAATATCAATTTCTCTTTCTTTGATTAATCCTGCTGATTCTTCATCGCTGAGTTGTCCGATCTTGTAAAAATGTTCAAAAGATTTTGCTATTCTTGTACGAAGTTCGGAATCCCCTTCGTTTGTCCAACAGAAACCATATATTTCGAATAAGTCACGGTTGTGTTGTTCAAACAACTCTACGGTAAGCATTCCAACCGGATGAATACAATAATTTGATGAACAGTAGCCGATTCTGATTTTATTATGATTGTATTTTCTTTTTTGAGATAAAAGTATTTCTGGAAGGCAGATTTTTTTTGCAAAATTTACAGCAGTTTCGAATTGTAATTCAGGGTCGTCCGTAATGCTTAAAATAGCCATTGCAGAAGAAAATCTTTTTTGTTTCTCAGAGGAAATTGAACCGAAAGATGATAATACTGGCCAGATACAAAGTTTTTCTCTCAAAAAAATCCAATGATGCAGTACATCTGGCTGATCTTCTTTGATGGAAAGGCTTCTACTACAATATTCGTATGCTTTTGCATATTCTTTGTTCTCTTCTGCTTTTTCTGCAACTGTATTTAATGCGCAGACAAGAAAGTCTTGAAATTCTTTCTGAACAGGCGAAACATTCTCTGTAATCCAGAGGCATTCTGCAATCTTTTCATTTTTCATGCTCAGAGAGTTGTAAATTTGAAGAAGCGTTAAATGTGGAAGAATAAAACTGGGATAAAGCTCAATCGCCTTTTTGGCAGCAGACAAGGCATCGTTTAATTCTCCCATTTTCAAAGAAACGACACTCAGATTATAATAAACGAAGTGATTTTGGTTTGTATCATTTTTTAGAAGCCACAGCTTATATAATGCCGCAGCAAGCTCATAATTGTTGTTGTTTTCTATTTTTTCAGCTAAATTAAGCAGTTCATAAATATCTAACCTTTTTTGCCAGATTCTTTTTATTGCATCTAAATACTCTGATTGAAATTGCATTATATTCTCCATAATATATCAACGCTCATTGAAAAGTTCCTATTTTCTCTATCTACCCGCAGTCAGCGTGGGAGAGGGTGGGTGTTTCTATCTTTTTGGTATAAGGATGATTTTGCATAATGTTGAGATAAAAAACAAAGCTTCAACTTTTAAGTTGAAGCTTTGTTTTTAGAATTTTTTAAGGCAGTAATAATGCCGCCTGTTGAGGTCCGGTTAATTGATCGGTATTTATTGCTGCTACCTGATCATCAGTTAGAGCATAAATCTGGTCGGTGGTTAACGATTGCAATTGTGTTGTTGTAAGAGCTACAAGATCTTCAGTTGCAATTGCAGGTACCTGACTATCCGTCGTTAAGGCGACTAGTTGATCGGTGCTCATATTTCTGAATTGATTTGTAGTAAGGCCAACAACCTGATCGGTAGTCAACGAGGAAATTTGATTAGTATTTAATGCCAGGACCTGAGTTGTTCCAAGCGCCTGAATTTGATTGGTCGTCATTTGCACCAGGTCATCAGTTTCAATAGCCACTATTTGATCAGTCGTAAGTTTGCTGACTTGTGTTGGAGTAAGATGTGAAATCTGATCTGTTGTGAGAGCAGCAATCTGATTAGTGGTCATTTTAACGAGATCTGCTGTTTCAATAGCTGCAAGCAGAGTCGTTGAAAGTGCAGGAATTTGTTTATCAGTAGTGAATGCTTGAATCTGTGAAGTAGTGAGAGCTATTATCTGATCGGTAGTAAGTGCGTTTAGCTGGGTATCTGAAGTCAGAGCTGCAATTTGTGCATTTGAAAGCGATCTGATCTGATTGGTTGTCAACTTGTTGATTTGTTCGGTGGTCATTGCTGCAATGTCATCGGTTCCTATTGCAGCGGTCTGAGTTGTGGTAAGTGAGGTCAACTGACTGGTTGTTAACTTACTGATCTGGCTGGTAGTCATAGCTCTGACCTGACTGGTCGTAAGCTTAACTAGATCTGATATCTCGATAGCCCTTATCTGATCAGTTGTTAGTGCTGGTATTTGAGAATCTGTTGTCAGTGCCTGGAATTGAGTTGAGGTCAAAGCTTGAATTTGATCTGTAGTCAATGCTTCAAGATCAGATGTCTCAATAGCCCTGATCTGGTCTGTTGTGAGAACGCTGATTTGACTGGTGGACAATGCGCGAATTTGATCAGTGGTAAAGGATGCAATTTGTGACGCTGTTAGTTTAACAAGATCACGTGTTTCAAGTGCCGCTATCTGATCTGTTTTCAAGAACGGAATTTGATTATCAGTTGTAAGTTCGGTTACCTGAGAGGTAGTCAACCATTGGATTTGATCACTTGTAAGTGCTCTTAATTGAGATGAAGAGAATGTCTGCAGATCAGCAACTTCTATTGCAGCTATCTGTGCACTGGTCAACGCTTCAACTTGCTTTGTACTAAGTGCTTCAATTTGATCTGTGGTAAAGGCACCAATCTGTGTGGAAGTCAATACAATCAAATCATCAGTTTCAATACCAGTTATCTGAGTTGTTGTCAAAGCAGCTATTTGATTGCTTGTCAAAGCTTTTATCTGCGAAGAATTCATTGCTTTGATGTGTTCACTTCCAAGAACTATCAAATCATCAGTTTCAATAGCAGCAACTTGAGCGGTTGTCATTTGTGCAATCTGACTGGTTGTTATTCCGGCGAACTGAGTCGCAGTGAGCGATTTAATTTGATCGCTAGTGAGAGCTGAAATGGAATCAGTTTTAATAGAACCAATCTGACTGGCTGATAATGTAACAAGTTTGTCTGTTGCCAGATATTTTAATTGATTTGTATTCAGTGCTTGAATTTGAGTGTTGGTAATATTATTGAAGTTGGCTGTTTTTATTGTATTAATCTGAGTTGTTGTTAACGCTGCCAAGTCATCTGCTGCAATTGCAGGAATCTGCGTTACTGTAAGTGAACTCATTTGTTCTGTAGACAATGCCCTCACCTGAGCGGTAGTTAGAGCCTGAATTCTGTCTACGTCAAGTGATGCCAGATCATCAGTCTCAATTGCTTCAATTTGACTGGTTGTCATGGCAGCTATTTGATCAGTTGTCAGCGATGTGAACTGAGTAGTGTTGAGAACTTGAATTTGTGACGTCAACATTGCTGCAACATCGTCAGTTTCCATTGCTGCGACTTGGGATTCAGACAGCTTGGTTACCTGGTCAGTTGACAATGCTCTGATCTGATTAGAAGTAAATGCCTTAATCTGATTTGTTGTGAGGGCTTGCAAATCAGTAGATTGAATAGCTGCAACCTGCGTTGTCGTGAGCGCAGCAATCTGATCTGTTGTCAAGGTTGAGAATTGATCATTTGTCAGACCAACTATCTGGTCAGTTGTCAATGAGCGTATATTTGTAGTAGTTATCGCTCTGAGCTGATTTGAAGAAAGAGCTGCAAGATCAGACGTCTGAATTGCAGCAAGCTGATTAGGAGTAAGTGATTGTATCTGATCTGTTTTCATGCTGACAAATTGATCAGCGGTAAGAGCAGCAATTTGATTTGTTGTCAGAGAAGATACCTGGGAAGTAGAAAGTGCCCTGATTTGATTAGAAGTCATTACTGCCAGATCATCTGTTTCAATTGCTCTGATCTGGTTGGAAGTCATTACCCCCAGTTGAGAGGTAGTCAAATACGGTGATTGATCACTCGTAAGTGCTGCTATTTGTGATACATCAAGAGCCGAAATGTCATCTGTTTCAATAGCGGCAAGCTGAGAGTCGCTCAAAGCAGCAATTTGTTCTGTTTCGAGAGAGGCTACCTGAGATGATGTCAATGATTTGATTTGTGATGTCGTCAATGCAGCGATATCGGCAGTTTCAATAGCTGCAATTTGGTAAGATGTCAGAGCCTGAATTTGGTCAGTGGTAAGTTTTGCAGCTTGATCTGGAGTTAAAGCTTCGATTTGGGTTGTCAACATTGTAGAAATATTTGCTACAGAAACCTTTACAATCTGAGAATCTGTCAGAGCAGCAACCTGGTCTGTAGTAAATGCTCTCAGGATAGTTGAGGACAATGAATTTATCTGATGTGTCGAGAAACCGTCAACAACTTGTGATGTTGAAAGTGCTACAATCTGGCTAGTTGTCATTGAGTTCAAATCATCAGTTTCAATAGCTCTTAATTGATCAGCAGAAAACACTTTGACCTGATCTGTTGTAAAGGCTTTTATCTGTGAAGTGCTCAGGATTCTGATATGAGACGTTGAAAGTCCAGAGATATCACCTGTATCAATAGCAGCAAGTTGATTTGATGTAAGCACTTTAACTTGATCTGTCGTAAGGCTGGCTGTTTGATCTGCGCTTAGAGCTTTAATTTGTGTTGTCAGCATTTCAGAAAGATTTGATGTGGAAATTTTTGCAATCTGTTCGTTTGTCATTGCAGAAACCTGATCTGTTGTCAAGGCTTTAAGGAGTGTAGACGAAAGTGCGTTGACTTGACTTGTTGACAGACCGTCAACGACTTGCGTTGTTGAAAGAGCCTCAAGCTGTGTGGTAGTCATTGCGTTCAAATCATCAGTTTCAATAGCTCTTAACTGATCAGCTGAAAACGCTTTGACTTGGTCTGTTGTAAAGGCTTTTATCTGTGAAGTGCTCAGGATTTTGATATGAGATGTCGAAAGTCCGGAGATGTCGGCTGTTTCAATAGCTGCGAGCTGATTTGATGTCAGCACTTTAACTTGATCTGTGGTAAGGCTGGCTGTTTGATCTGCATTTAGAGCTTTAATTTGTGTTGTCAGCATTGCAGAAAGATTTGATGTGGAAATTTTTGCAATCTGTTCGTTTGTCATTGCAGCAACCTGATCTGTTGTCAGCGCTTTCAGGAGTGTAGAAGAGAGTGTGTTAACCTGGCTTGTTGACAGACCGTCTACGACTTGTGTTGTTGAAAGAGCCTCAATCTGAGTGGTAGTCATTGCGTTCAGATCATCAGTTTCAATAGCTCTTAATTGGTCAGGTGTAAACGCTTTGACTTGATCTGTAGTGAAATATCTCATCTGGGTAGTGGTCAATGATTTAATTTGACTGGTTGTTAATGACGCCAGGTCAGATGTTTCGATTTTGGGCAACTGATTGGAAGTGAGGGCAGTAATCTGGTCGGTTGTTAATGCTTGAATCTGATCTGGAGTCAATGCCTGAATTTGAACTGTTGTAAGAGATGCCAAGTCTGATGTTTTAATTGCTGCGACTTGAGTAACCGTTAGCGACGGAATCTGATCCGTTGAGAGTGCCTGGAACTGAGAAGTTGTCAAAGACCTGATCTGATCTGTTGTAAAGCCTTCATTGATTTGAGAAGTTTTAAGATTACTAATTTGAGATGTGGTCATTGCAGCTAGGTCGGAGGTTTCAATTTTGCTTATCTGCTCGGCAGTAAGAGCCCTGATTTGATTAGTAGACAGAGCTGCGGTCTGAGAGGTAGTTAATGCAACAATCTGAGTGGTTTTCATTGCAGCAAGATCACTGGTATCTATTGCAGAAATCTGCGAAGTAGTAATGGAAGATACCTGATCAGTTGTAATTCCATCTCGAATCTGTTCTTCTGTCATGGCTTTTATCTGATCGGTTGTTAATGCAGCCAAATCGGCATTTTCGATTTTGCTTACCTGAGTAACCGACAGATAGCCGACTTGATCAGTTGTTAAAGCTCTGAATTGGTTTGTAGAGAGGGCAACAATCTGGTTGGTGGTGAGTCCATCTTTTATTTGATCTTGAGTGAGAACTTTGATCTGATTGGTCGTTAGCGATGCAAGCTTGTCTGTTGTAATATTTTTGATTTGATCAACTGTTAACGAACGAACTTGATCTGTAGTAAGTGCTCTGAGTTGGTTAGAAGCCATGTATTTGATCTGATCAGTAGTAAGTGCTGCAAGATCTGCAGTTTCTACTGATTCTATCTGAGAGGTTGACAATTCAACCAGTTGACTTGTGGATAACAGTTTCAACTGATCAGCAGAGAATGCTTTAATCTGGTCTGTTGTAAGTGCCTTAAGTTGAGTCGAAGACATAACCTGCAATTGACTCGAGGAAAGAGCGTCTCTAATCTGAGAAGTAGTGATATATGTTACTTGAGAAGTAGAGAGTTTTGCGAAGTCGTCAGTTTCAATGGCATTTAACTGGTCATTTCTCATTGCCGTTATTTGATTTGATGTAAGCGCAGTAATTTGAGTGGTTGACAAAGCTTTTATCTGATCCACGGTGATACCGCTTGCAACCTGGTCAGTAGTGAACGCTGCTATCTGGCTGGTAGTCATTGCCTGAAAGTCAGAAGTTTGTATTGCAGCAACACTGGTAGTCTTTAGAGCTTGCAGGTTAACTGTGGACAAAGCTCTTATTTGATTTGAAGAGAAGGCAGCAATCTGATCTTCAGTTAAGCCGTTTCTTACCTGTTCTGTAGAAAATGCCTGAATTTGAGTAGTAGAAAGCGAAGCTAAGTCAACGGTCTCCAGCACTGCTAATTGAGATGTTGTAAGAGATGCAATCTGAGCTGTTGTCAAAACTTTAGCCTGATCAGTGGTCAAAGCAACTATCTGATCATTTTTCAAGCCTTTAGATACTTGATCTGTTGTAAGAGCTGCTATTTGAGCTGTGGTCAATTTTATAAGATCTTCGTTTTCAATTGCAGCAATCTGGTCTGTCTTCATTGAAGACAGCTGACTGGTGGACAACGAGACAATCTGAGCAGTTGTCATAGAAGGTATCTGGTTGGTAGTAAGGGCTTGAACTTGTGTAGTAGACAATGTTTGAATTTTTGAAGTACCTATTACAGCAACATTGTCCGGTGTAATTGCCCTTATTTGATCGGTTGTAAGGGCCGAAAAGTGTGTCGTAGTCATTGCAGCGAGGTGGTTACTTCCAAGATTCTGTATCTGATCTGTATTCAGCGATGAAATCTGCACAGTACTCATAGCTGCAAAACTGCTGGTATTAAGGTCAGAAAGTTGACTGCCGCTGAGAGCCGCTACACTGTCAGTGCTGAGAGCCCTGATTTGATTTGAAGTAAGTGTATTAAGCTGGGCGGATGTAAGTCCATTTTTAACCTGATCGGTTGTAAGTGCAGTCACCTGAGTTGTAGTCATTGCAGCAATATTTCTTGTGCCAGTGTTAGCAACCTGACTTGTAGAGAATGCACGAATCTGATCGGTAGAGAGAGAGCTGAACTGAGCGGTAGAAATAGAAGACATCTGAGCGTTTGTAAGACCTGTGCGAATATGATCAGTCGTCATGGAACGTATTTGATCGGTTGACATTGCGGCAAGATCAACGGTCTCAATTGCAGCGACCTGGTTAGTAGTCATTGCATTGATATGAGCAGTGGTCATTGAATGAATTTGAGCGGTATTCATAGATTCAATCTGGTTTGTAGTTAAGCCATTTTTAACCTGGTCAGTTGTAAGAGCGGAAATCTGAACCGAGGTCAAAGAGGATATTCCAGAAGTACCAAGTTGCTGAACTTGATCGGTAGTGAATGACTGTATTTGATTTGTAGTCATTGCTCTAAGCTGGTTGGAAGTCATTGCGACAACTGAGTTTGAATTCAAACTTTTCACTTGGTCAGTTGTCATTGCTCTGATCTGTGAAGTTGTAAGTGCTGCAAGGTTTCCTGTGCCAATTGCTGCAATTTGATCAGTTGTTAAACTTGAAACTGCATTTGTCGAAAGTGCGGTTATCTGGGCAGTCGAAAGCACTGAAATCTGATCTGTATTTAATCCCTGGCGAACTTGAGCTGTAGTTAACGAACCAATCTGTCTGGTATTGAAAAGTGCAAGATCGGTTGTTTCAAAAGCTTTAATTTGATCAGTTCCCATAGCCGAAATATGGGCAGTTGTCAAAGAAGATATTTGGTTTGTTGTAAAGGCAACAACCTGATCAGTCGTCAAACCTTCCTTCACCTGAGATGTAGTAAAAGCAGCAATCTGATTCTGAGAAAGGTTCTGAAACTGAGTTGTAGATAAACCGTTGTTGATTTGTGATGTTGTCAATGCTTTGATTTGTGTTGCGGTAAGAGAATTTAATTGATTAGATGAAAAACCCCTAATGTCATCTGTTCCGAAAGACTCAATCTGTGATGTAGTAAGTGCGCGAAGCTGAACAGAAGTGAGTGTAGAGGTTTGATCGGTATTCATTATGGCTATCTGATCTGTACTGAGACCGCTTATTGAATTGGCGTGTAACCCCAGCATTTGGTTTGTAGAGAGAACTTTAATTGCATCAGTGGTCAGCGACCCAAGGTTGGCGGCAGAAAAGGCATATAATTGTGTTGTTGTAAGTTGTTTGACATGATCAGTAGTTAACCCTGATCTAATCTGTTCGGTATTTAATGCAGCAATTTGAGTTGTTGACAAGGAACCAATCTGATCTGTAGTTAGACCGTTTTTAATTTGAGATGTCGTGAGAGCACGTAATTGAGATGCGTTCAAAGTTGAAATTTGTGAAGAGTTAAGAATGCCCACGTCAGCGGCATCAAGTGCACGAATCTGGCTTGTTTTCAGAGAAGCCAACTGGGCTGTTGTCAATGCTTTAACGTGATCGGTTGTCAGAACAGCTATCTGGTCGGTAGAGAAGGACGAAATTGCAGAAGTGTTGAAGGAACTGATTTGATTGGTTGACAGAACCTTAATGTCGTCGGTAGAAAAGGCGGAAATCTGACTGGTTGTAAGAGCTCTTAGCTGGCTTGTTGTCATCACTTTCAATTGATCAGTTGAAAGGCCACTGGATAATTGAGCAGTTGTAAGTGCTGAAACTTGAGTGGTTGTTAGTGCTGCTAAATCATCAGTTTCCATGGCTGAAAGCTGTGTTGTTGTAATTGCTGCAATCTGTGCAGCAGAAAACGCTTTTACTTGGCTGGTCGAAAGTGCTACTATCTGATCAGTTGTAAATTTAGCTAGATCGGTAGTTTCAAATGCTGCCAATTGAGTTGATCCAAGAACTGCGACCTGATCAGTTTTCATAGATGCAGTTTGATCTGTTGTAAGCGCTTTTATCTGAGATGCAGATAAAGAAGAAATTTGATCAGTTGACATTGCGCGAATGTCATCCGTGCCCATTACTTGAATTTGATCGCTTCTCAGAGACCTGACTTGTGACAAAGTCAGATTTGCAGTCTGGTCAGTAGACAAAATAGCCGTTTGATCGGTAGTGAGGCTGGCAATAGCAGCAACCTGAATTTCCTTTACCTGGGCTGTCGTCAAAGCTTTTATGCCATCAGTGGTAATAGCTTTGACCTGGGTTGCAGCGAGAGATTTAATCTGGTCGGTAGTCATATTCTGAAGCTGTGTTGTTGTAAGACCTGAATTCACCTGACTTGTTGTAAATGCTGCAACTTGAGTAGTAGTTAGAGAAACAATATGATCTGTGGTAAAACCATCTTTTATCTGTGATGTTCCCAATGCTTTTATCTGGGTAGCTGAAAGTGCTGAAACCAGGTTTGTACTCAGTGCACGAACATCATCAGTTCCAAGGGACTGAATTTGAGTGGCGTTCAGCATCTTTATCTGCATGGTTGTAAACGCAGAAACCTGTGAAGTAGAGAAAGCTCTAATTTGATCGGTTGTCAAACCAGATATCCCAGTAGCGGCAATATATGAAACCTGATCAGATGATAGAGCGGCAACGTTTTCAGTTGTCATTGCTCTAAGTTGAGTAGAATTAAGAGCCCTTAGTTGCGTTGTAGTAAGTGAAGCCATTTGTTCAGTGGTAAAACCTTGGTTAATCTGCGATGAAGAGAATGCAGCTAGCTGTGTTCCAGAAAGAATTTGGAAATCAGAACTGTTGATAGCTGCTATCTGATCTGTGGTAAGGGCTTTAAGTTGTGCAATCGAGAGGTACTTCATTTGATTTGTAGTAAGAGCATCAATCTGGGTGTCTGAGAGAGAGTTCAGGGTTGAAGTTGTGATAGCAGCAATTTGAGCTCCTGTCATAGCTGCAACTTGATCAGTTTTAAGACTGACTAACTGATCAGTGGAAAATGCTTTTATTTGGGTTGCACTTAGTGCCTGGATTTGGTCTGTTGAAAAAGCTTTTATATCATCAGTACCAAAGGCTTGCATCTGTTCAGATTTTAGTGCTTTTAACTGTTGCACTGTCAAGGCGGAGATTTCATCTGTTGAAAAAGATGCAAGTTGTGATGTTGACATTGCTGCAATAGTTGATGCCTGAAGGGATTTTGCTTGATCTGATGAAAAAAGTGATATGTTTGAATCTGAAAAACTCCGGATTTGAGCAGCAGTTAATGATGCCGCTTGGGAAGTAGTTAAGGCGGTAATCTGGTCAGTTGTTAGACCGGATTGTATTTGTCCTGTTGACAAAGCAGCAATCTGAGCAGTTGTTAGGGTTGCAAAATTTGAAGCTGACAATCCAGACTTCAGTTGATCTGTTGTAAGCGCTTTTATTTGGTCAGCAGAGAGCGTTCTGAGCTGATCAGATGATAATGCATTAATGTCTTCAGTACCGAAATTTCTTACCTGTTCAGATTTGAGAGATCTAATTTGAACCGTGGTCAAAGAAGCGGTTTGATCACTGGATAATTTTGCAATCTGTGTAGTTGAAAGCGCAGAAATATCAATAGCATCAAGAGCTACAATCTGATCGGTAGATAGTTTTGCAATATTGTCAGTTGTTAAAGCCTTTACCTGAGTAGAGTTAAGGGCTCTTATCTGAGAAGTTGTCAATGCAACAATTTGATCGGTTGTTAAACCACTATTAATCTGCGAAGTGGTCAAAACGGCAATTTGAGCATTGGTAAGTTGTTGAATGTCGTCTGTAGCGATAACAGCTACCTGGCTTGTGGTGAGGGATTTAATCTGATTGGAGGTCAAAGCTGACAATTGGGACGACGTAAAATTCTGGAACTGATCAGTTGTAATCTTGGCGAGGTCTAAAAGCTCAATTGAGGCAACTTGCCTTGTGGTGAGAGATTGAATTTGAGAAGACGACATGGAATTAATCTGATCGCTTGTAAGTCCGGCAATTTGAGCGTCTGTAAGAGAGGAAACTTGATCAGTAGATAGTGCGGCAATGTCTTCTGTTGCAAAAACTGCAATTTGAGCGGCTTTTAAAGCCTTGAGCTGTTGTGTTGACAAAGCCGCTGTTTGATCAGATGTTAGAGATTGAATCTGAGTTGTAGAAAGAGATGAAAGATCACTGGCATCTATAGCGGCAATTTGATCACTTGAAAACAAGGCAATTTTGCTGCCGGACAAACTCTGGAATTGCGTTGGCCCGAGTGCTTTCATTTGAGAAGTGGTCAAAGCTTTCAATGTGTCTGTAGTTAGTCCAGAGGAAATCTGAGCTGTAGTTAATGCAGCAATTTGGGTTGACGAAAAATTTTGAATCTGATCGCTTGACAAATCATTGAAAAGCTGATCTGTTGTCAAGTATTTTATTTGGTTGGCAGTTAACGAAGACAATTGATCAGAAGAGAGTGCGGCAATGTTTGAGCTAAGAGCACGCAGCTGATCTGATCTTAAAGATTTCACTTGACCAGTAGTAAGACCTGATAGCTGATCTGTCGAAAAAGATGCCACCTGAGAGGAAGACATTCCAGCTAAATCTGTTGCATCAATAGCTCCAATCTGATCGCTGGACATGGCATCTATCTGATCAGTTGACAGTGCTTTTGCCTGAGTAATAGAAAATGCTTTAATCTGGGTGGTGCTGAGGGAACGAATCTGGTCAGAGGTAAACCCCTGCTGAATTTGAGTGGTGGTAAAACCGGCAATTTGTGTTGCCGATAACACTGCAAGATCTTCTGTATCAAAGGAGGAAATTTTGCTGTAAGCCAATACAGCTAATTGTTTTGAGGTTAATGATTTTGTCTGTGCCGTCGTTAGTCCTTTCAGGTGGTCAGTAGAAAGGCTGGCAGTTTGCGTTGTTGTCAAGCCACTGATAACCGAAGTTGCAAGAGCAGCGAAATCAGTAGTTTGGATGGCATTTAGTTGTTCAGTTGAAAGAGCTTTGACCTGAGCAGCGGTCAGGGCAGCTGTTTGATCTGATGATAGAGTAGAAATTTCGGAGGTGTTAAATGTTGCAAACTGGTCAGATCTCAAAGTTCTGACCTGTTGAGTGGTCAGGGAGGAAGTCTGATCAGAAGAAAGGGCAGCAATTTGGGCGGTGGTCATACCAGCAAGATCGCTGGCATCTATAGCTTGTGTCTGATCTGTGGAGAGGGCGGCTACGTGATCAGTCGTAAAAGCTTTAACCTGATTAGCATTAAGCGCTTTAACCTGAGTCGTGGTAAGAGAACTGATTTGGCTTGCCAGCATGGCTCTGATATTGTATGTCTGAAGAGCCTGAATCTGCTTGGTGTTAAGAATAACCAAATCTTCAGACTCAATGGCACTTATCTGCGTGGTAGTCAAAGCTTTGACCTGTGTGGTGGTCATCGCCTGAAAATCATCAGTAGTTAAGTTTTTTATTTCGCTCGTCGACAAAGCGGCAATTTGCGCCGCTGTTAGTCCTGTAATGGTACTCATAGCTGCCCCCTTTTAGAACAAATTTAACACCGTACAAGTAAAATATATGCAAAACCACTCCACTTTTCAAGAAAAATCAACCGCGTCCAAGCATAATTTTCAAAAAAATTAATTTACCCACATTGCTTAGACACTTGCTTATATAATTTCGATACGGTTGCAGTTCTTGAAAAATCTATCATAAGAGAGTTGGGGGTTTCACTTTTATAAAAATCTTATTCCCTTATAGAAAATAAACGCAGATCATGTCAAGCTTTTTTATCAAAAATCATCCCGATATAATCTCTCATTTTTGCTAACATATCCAGAAACTCTTTTGGTGGAATTTCTCTGATAACCTTATCAGTTTTCGTGTCAACAACACTTATCATATATTCTTTTGTTTTTTCGTGAAGTTTAAACCGAAGAGATCGATCAAAAGCGTTAGCAGTTTTATTTGCTGTATCAAGTGCTTGATTTAGTTCCTCAATAGAAGTTTTTTGCTCTTGCTTTTCCTTCTCATTCTGTTGAGTTTGCTGAATTTGAGGTGCCGTTTCGGCTGCATTTCCAGCATTCTCAACAGGCACTGTTACTGGCGGTTCAGCTTGAATTTGCTGTCCTGAAGAAGGAACCGGACTTAATCGATTGATTTCCATAATATTTACTCCTTAGTCTCTTGAGATCCGCAGGCCACAGGATCCTATTAGAAAAGTAACAATATCTCCCCTGTTAATAATTCTAACACAATATATCAAATTTGTGCTGGAATTTAATATTTATTTAAATTCCAGCCTATAATAATGCTGAGCTTAACTACTATTTTAATAACTGCAGGACTGACTGTGGTACTGTATTTGCCTGAGCCAGCATTGCTGTTCCTGATTGTGCAACAATTTGATTCCGAGTGAATTCTATCATTTCCTGAGCAATGTCAGCATCCCTGATTCTTGATTCCGAGGCAGTGAGATTGCTGTGTGTATTTCTAAGATTACTTATTGCGTATTCAAGTCTGTTCTGGAATGCACCAAGTTTTGATCTTTCAGAAGACACCTTGTCTATAGCATTATTTAGCTTTGATAATGATGAATTTGCGCCTGCAATTGTTGTCATATTAAGGTTATCAACGCCAAGTGATTCTGCGCTCATGTCTGCTATTCCGATTTTCATAAACTGCCCCTGATCGGCACCAATCTGGAACTGTGGATCATTGTTTACCACATGCAACCGGAAAGTACTGTCGCCTTTACCTTTATCAACCATTGGTGTAATTCCGGAAATGTTTGTGAATCCCCAGCTCTTAAGGAACGAGGCTGCTGGAGTAGAAGTTGCTGACGTTATACCATCATGAGCGAAAAGTGTTAATGTGCTTGATTTTACTGTTGCGTCATTTACCCTTCCTACTCTTGTTGAACTGAAAACCATAGTATAATCTACAATATCTACTCTAGCCGCAACGGCAGCAGACTTTAATTGATAATTAATGTTTGTTTGCATAATATTAAACATTATACCATCTGCAAGTGTAGCTGTACTGATTGTTTCGAATAAGGTAACAACCTCAGCTGCATCTCCAGCCGATAGTGTTATTGCAACTGTTTGGGATGCAAGTGCTGAATAATACATTGAAACAAGCTTCATAGACTTAGCTTCGTTTTTGTTGCTTTGTACATATCCAGAATAAGTTCCATTATTTATTCCAAGAGTATTATTGCCGCTGGTATGGGTAACTATTTTCGAGCTGCCAGTGTAATTAGATGGTGGGTTAAACATGAAACGTATCTGGTTGTCTATAACAGCAGCAGAGGCACCACTGACTGCTGCAACAGAAATTCTGTTGTTAATAAATCGTGCTAACCCTTCCATTGTCCAACCACCACTTACTGTCGCTCTTATGCTTATAGGTATTGTTGTACCCGCAACGGAAATATACAGCTCTTCAGCAGCAGAGAAATAAAGTCCATCTACAACTCCTCCATAACCAGCAATCTGAGCCGCTTCAGACTGGAAGGTAACATCAATGCCTTCAAGAAGGCCTACAGCACGATTTGTGTCAGTTCTTGTAATCGCACCATATCCGCCTGCATTTGCTATTTGAAGTTTGTATTGATTATTTGCACTTTCTCTTACGGTGCTTAAGCCAAGGGCGTTGAGTAGCGGCTGATCAGCAAGTATGGCTACGTCGCCATCTTCACCGGTAGTGCCGGATGCCATTTCGATATATCCTCCTCCATTGGAGGTTCCAGAAAGGTTTGATCCTATATAAGAAGCTTTGGAACCGGCAATATCAAGACCTGAAGATGTTGAAAGTGCATTTTGTAGAGAGGCCGACAACTGATCAAGAGTTGTGTGACCGTCAATTACAAAAGATGTATTTTTTCCATTGCCCTGCAGCAAAATGGTTTGAGGACTTTGAAGAACAAAGGTACCATTGGCATCATAAAATTGTGCAATATCGCTAAGTTGGTCGCTTCCTTTTGCAAGAGTTGTGGGATCGCCTTCTGAGGGGAGAATGGTGAAAGTTTGTGTGCGCTGCATCTGACTAACGCCGCCCTGTTCAAGAACAATACTTACATCATAATCTCCTCTTGCATCAGCCAGATCACCAGTTACTATGCCTTTGGTAAAATTGCTAGAACCGCTTATCAGAGCCGTTTGCGAGCCATCTAGAAGTTTCTTTGTATTGAATTCAGTATTTCTGGATATTCTGTTAATATCGTCTTTAAGCTGATTGACTTCTTTCTGTATCTCCATACGATCATTTGAAGTCAGTGTGTCATTAGCTGCTTGTATAGCCAGCTCTCTCATTCTTTGAAGTATGGAATGAGTTTCGCCCATTGCACCTTCTGCAGTCTGAATCATTGATATGCCGTCCTGAGAGTTTGAAATGGCTCTCGACAAGCCCCTTATCTGTCTTCGCAACTTTTCACTTATTGCAAGACCTGCAGCATCATCAGCAGCACGGTTGATTCTTAACCCAGAGCTTAATTTTTCGATAGACTTTTCAAGTCTTGCGTTTGTCCGGGCCAACGTTGAATGTGTCTGAATTGAAAGAACATTTTGATTAATACGCATAATTGATTCCTCCTTGAATCATTTACTTCGCTTCCTTGCTTGTGGATAAATCCGTTTATCACACATTTATATTATCGTCATAATTGCTCAAAATTATATGGGTGAAATTTGTGGTTAATCTGCATTTATTGGTAACATTTTCGTATTTTCTTGATTTTTCTATGCGTTATGACCATATTTCTTTATGCTTAATAATTTTTATTCTTTTTCAAACATTAAGAAAGTCACAACGCTCTCGCAACATACCCCTTGGTTTTGAAAAGTTCCTCAAAATGACATCCTTGTCTTTATTGGAGCCTTAACAAAAGCCAAAGTTATAAACTGATACCATCTCAACCAGAACTGTAGTTCTGGTTGAGATGAAAAACCGAACCTTTAAGATCTTACATCATCTAAGAAGTTGCATTACTGACTGTGGAACTGTATTCGCCTGAGCGAGCATAGCCGTTCCGGATTGTGCAACAATCTGGTTTCGAGTGAACTCAATCATTTCTTGTGCAATATCTGCATCTCTAATTCTTGATTCGGCAGACGAGGCATTACTATGCATTGTCCTAAGGTTATTGATTGCATATTCTAACCTGTTTTGAAATGCACCTAATTTTGATCTTTCTGCTGAAACTTTGTCTATCGCAAGGTTTATTTTGCTCAGAGCTTCATTTGCACCATTAATAGAAGTCATGTTGAGATTGTCAACTCCAAGCGCTTCAGCACCCATGTCTACCATTCCAAACTTCATAGTTTGCCCCTGGTCTGCGCCTATCTGAAGTTGAGAATTCGAGTTTACAATGTTTAATCTGAAGTTGGAATCACCTTTGCCCTTACTGACTATCGGATCAAGGTTTTGAATAGAACTGAAACCCCAGTCTTGTAGGAAGGAGACTGCTGCACTTGCCTGGGCGAGCGAAGCGCCAGCAGAACCAGCGACCATTGTCAGTTTGCTTGAGGATATTGTGGATGAATTAACATTACCAACTCTCGTTGAACTGAAAACAAGAGTGCTTTGAACAACATCCAACCTTGCTGACACTCCACCAGATTTTAGTTGAGTGTTTACGTCCACCTGAAGTGCAGAGAATTGAACACCATCAGCCGAAGATAAACTGCTTACTGTAGCAAAAACAGTAATCTCTTCGTCAGCGTCTCCAGAAGATATAGTAATAACAACGCTTGTGGCGTCAGCACCATCATAGTATTTTGATACCATTTTGGCAATTGCGCTCTCAAGTTTACTGGATTGAACAAATCCTGTGTAAACACCATCTTCAAGACCAAGAGTGTTTTCTCCACCATTGGTATCATTCACAACTCTAAGTGTTGTGTTTCCTGTGTAGTTTGAAGGAGGTGTAAACATCATTCTTAACTCACCATCTACGATTGCAGCTGATACACCGCTGACACCAGCCGTAGCTATTCTTCTATTAAAATATCTTTCCAGACCTTCCATTGTCCAGTCTGTGTCAGCATTAATAGTAATATTTATGGCTTGACCTGCCACAGAAATTGTAATGTGAGTAGTCGAAGTGAAATGCAATCCGTCAACTACGCCTCCTAATCCAGCAACTTGTGCGGCCTGGGATTCAAATGCTACGTCTACGCCATTCAGAAGACCTGACACTCGATTCGTGTCTGAATACACTTTCTGACCGTATCCGCTGGCATTCTTTATCTGAACAGAATACACATTATTAGCCGCTTCTCTGACTGTTGACAAATTCAATGCGTTAATTATTGGCTGGTCTGCGAGAAAGTTTACCTTTCCTTCGCTTCCCACAAGTCCTGAATCAATCTGCAGATAACCACCCACAGTGGGATTCGAAGTTGTAGTTGGAACATACTTTGCTGATGCTGTGCCCATCTGAAGACCCGAAGCACCAGAAATTGCTCCCTGCATATTTGCCGCCAACTGGTCAAGGGTTGTGTGTCCATCAATTACAAACGATGTTGAACCTCCGTTACCCTGAACTGTTAATGTTGCCGGATTAGTCAGTACAAACACTCCATTCGCGTCATAAAACTGCGCAATGTCCTTTAACTGGTCACTTCCTTTGGCGATGTTAGAAGTTGAACCACTTTGATACTTAGTGAACACCTGAGATTGTTGTAGCTGGCTGGTTCCACCCTGTTCCAGGGTTATGCTTACGTCATAATTTCCTGAAACACCTCCAATGTCGCCGGTGACTATTCCCTTAGCTGCATTGCTACTTCCACTGATAATAGCTGTCTGAGTGCCGTCAAGCAGCTTTTTTGTGTTGAATTCCGTGTTTCTTGAAATTCTGTTGATGTCGTCTTTTAACTGATTGACTTCTTTTTGAATTTCAAGTCGGTCGTTTGTGGTAAGGGTGTCGTTTGCTGCCTGAATAGCAAGTTCGCGCATTCGCTGAAGAATAGAGTGGGATTCGCCAAGTGCACCCTCGGCGGTTTGGATCATCGAAATCCCGTCCTGAGAATTCGATATGGCTCTGGTTAAGCCCTTGATCTGTCTGCGCAATTTCTCGCTGATTGCCAGACCAGCAGCGTCATCAGCGGCGCGGTTGATACGTAAGCCCGAACTCAGTTTCTCAATAGACTTCTCAAGCCTTGTGTTGGTTTGCTGAAGGGTTGAGTGCGTCTGTATAGAGAGAACATTTTGGTTAATACGCATATGATTCCTCCTTGAATCAATTTTTTTCAGCTTCCTTGCTGACGGGAAAAAAAGCTTTGATAGGCTTCCTCATGAATCCTATTTTCGGCTTACATAACTTATCGTCACAATGAATGAAATATGTTTTCGCGGAATATTTTGATATTCGACGAATGCATTTAGTTATAAAATAAAAATGCATCCATGGTCCATGTTTTAACTTCTTTTCGTGAAAATTCAGCTAATTATGTTTCTAGTTGCTTTCTATTTAAATTAACTATTGTTGTTTAATTTGAAATATCGTATTATTTTCATCAAGTGTTTTTGCTTGAAAAGCAATTTTGTGAAATATTCGATTACAGGGAAATTATGAAAAAAGATATTTATGCTGCCAACATGAAAATATTAAGAAAGCATCATCCACTTTTTGCAACATTGATTGAGTTGAATGAACCCAGCGATTATCAATATGTAAATGAAACTGCAAAAAATGGTTCTTGCACACTTTCTATATCTTATTCGGGGAAAAATATTCAGATTCACAGCAGGTATGACCCTGAGAAGGAAGCTGCTCAACAAATATCAGGAATGAATTTCAGAAATCCGAAACTTTTAATAATTTTTGGTATAGGCCTTGGTTATCATATTAGGGCTGCATTGAATGAATTAAAAGAGACTAACCTTTATATTATTGTTATCGAAAAAGATTCTCAAGCGCTTATTAATGCAGTTAGAAATGTTGATCTGAAGGATTTGTTCCTATCCCCTAAAATACGTTGGGGAGTAGGTATTCCCGAAGAGGAAGGCTATCCGGTTTTCCTGGATTTGATTGGAAAAGCTGGTATTGTTTTTCAATTGTTTTTGAAAACGCTAGTTGTTTTTGATCACCCGGCTTTGACAAAAATTCATGGTGAATACAACAAGAATATGCTTAGAAAATTTCGTGAAGCTGCTGAAAAGACAATTTATAATTATGGAAATTGTCCGAAAGACTCAATGATTGGTGTTGAAAATATAATGAAGAACCTTGGGCTGATAATGAAAAATCCTGGAGTGAAAGATTTGTTTGGAGCTTTCAAAGGATTGCCAGGAATTATTGTGTCGACAGGTCCTTCATTAGACAAGAATATTGAGGAATTAAAAAACGCTTTTGGAAAGGCAGTTATAATCTCTGCTGATTCGGCATTTCAGGTTTTATATAATCATGGAATTAAACCTCATGGTGTTTCAAGTCTTGAGCGTACACCAAATCTCGGTGATTTATTCACCAGTCTTCCCGATGAATCAATGAAAGATGTTTATTATTTTGCTACTCCAGTCATTAACCCTTACACCTACGCTTCATGGAAAGGAAAACATGTTGTAACCTATCGCTCTTTTGCTCATTTTAACTGGATTCAAATAGAAAAAGGCACTTTAAAGACAGGGCAGACTTGCTCAAATATGACTTTTAAAATTCTTGAAGCATTTGGTTGCGATCCAATAATTCTTGTTGGGCAGGATTGTTCTTTTAAAAGTATTGATCAAACACATGCATTAGGATCTTCATCACTTGCTAAACCTAATTTGAAAAAAGAAGACCTTTTTCCAATAAAGGGAAATATTGAAGATTTTGTCATGACAAACTCAAATTTCAACATGACTAGAAAAGATTTTGTCAATGATGTGGCTAAATTCAGAGGAATATGCATCAATTCAACCGAAGGTGGAGCTTTTATTGAAGGAACGGTAATAATGCCGCTTCGCGAGGCAATTGAGAAATATTGTACCAAAAGTTTTGATGTCCTTAAAATATTCAATAAAAAATTGATAGTGCCAAATGAAGCTGAAATCAAAAATCTTTGGAAGAATTTCCATAGTATAATTCGTGAGACTGAAAAGGATGTAAGAGAGGTTATTGAATTTTGTGAAAAAGGTGAGAAGAAAGTTAATGATTTTGAGTTGGAACTTGCAAATGGAGGTTATACCGAAATAGATGATTTCCTTGCAAGATTTCCCAAGGAAAGGCTTGACAATGTCTATTATGATCTAACTAAAAGTCGTGGTGATATAATTATGTATGGAAGACATTTCAATCTTTACTTGATGCATATAATACAAATGATTATTGTTCACTTCGAAATGGAATTGAATCAGCTTTTATCGATTAGTGATGATGACAAAAGATGTAAACTCCAGGCCATCAGAATTATGAAACAATGGTTTCCCAGAGTGGGCGATGTGTGTAAAGTTTCTTATAAACTTCTTGAAGATGCAAAAAAAGACTTAGAAAACGAATTTGGTTCGCAAGAATGAACATGATGAAGTGAATATGATAAATTATAAAAAGTGCATATTTTGCAATAGTAGTCTTTTTAAAATTGTTCACGAATTCTCTGCGCCGCCTGCTGGTGAAACAAGGTATTCATATCTTGATGGCAAGCCTTATTATCGAAGAATTAAAAAGTGTACAACATGCTCGCATTTTTTTGCTGAGCATGATTTTGTTAATCAGAATTTATATTCCGGCGAGTATTTGAAGTCGGTATATGGCGATCTTGATGGGATTTCGGAGCGATTTTCAAAGGTGATGAACCTTTCGGAAGATTCTTCTGATAACAGAGGAAGAGTAAAATTTATTAATTCATTTTTTCGGGAGTTCAGGGGTTTAAATGAATTCGGAAATCGCAGCGGGAAAAGCGCAGACATGGATTGTTGTATAAATGTAGAAGATGGAGTACGCAGAATAATAAGCGAGTACAGTAATTCCTATGAAAAAAATGTTAGTGATGAAAAAATGTCTGTGCTTGATGTGGGCTCAGGAACAGGTGTATTTCCATTTCTGATGAAAGAGTCAGGCTGGAATGTTACTGCAAGCGATCCGGATGGAATTGCTTGCAGGCATTTGACTGAAAAATTGCAGATTAAGTCGGTTCAAGGGAAATTTGAGGAATTGAAATTAAACAATTCTTTTGATTTGATTACTTTCAACAAAGTTATTGAGCATGTTATAGACCCGGTGGGTTTTCTGGATAAAACGTCTGATTTGCTGGATGTTCGTGGAGGGTGGCTCTATATTGAGGTACCTGATGGTGAAATGGCCTCAAAATGCGGTTATTCACGACAGGAGTTTTTTATAGATCACTTTCACGTTTTTTCAATGGCTTCAGTCGCGTTACTTGCCAACAAACATTCATTCGATCTGGAAAAAATCGAAAGATTAAGAGAACCCAGCGGAAAATTCACCATCAGAGCCTTTTTTAAAAGGAAATGAAAAAGTCACTTAGTTTTCGAGTCCACTTTTCAAAATTGTGATTATCGACTCAACTATGTTTTTCAGAATTTCATTTTTTAACTTGCCAACTTGTTCTGTCATAATGACACTATTTGCAGTGAAAAGCTTTCCGGGCCTTACGTAACTGGTTATTCTCAATGAACCAGTTTCAAAGCTTGTATCTGTCAGCGTAATAGCTTTCGGATCAGATTAGGGTTTGCTTGTAATTTGAGAAAGAATCCAATCACCTTTATCTGAATTTGCAATTATCAGCGCGGGTCACAGTTTTGTCGTTGATAAATCAGAAAATGGAAAAGTAACTAGAACTATTGTTCCTGCTGAAGGTGTGACCAAGCTTCGTCCTCCTCCGCTTTGTTCCAGTCTTCGGCTAGTGCAGATTCACTTAAAAGAGTCGAATCGAGCAGAACTTTGTTAGGCTTCTCTTCAAGAATTGTAACGAGCGCTCGTCTTGCGTAAGGCAATCTGAGAGGTGACAACAAACGAACTTTGCCATCAACGCCTATCACGGCTTCAATTGTTTGAATCATAATTATTGATAATTCCTTTCATTTAACCTCAAGAACTATATTTTTAACAAGAGCACGCGCACTTTTAATGCAAATTCGGCTTAATAAGAGCAGTTATAGTGATTTTATCACATCCGGAAAATTCTTGTCAAAAATATTTTGAGAATCTATGCACTAATCTTTTTCGGTGGTATAATTATGAAACTTTTTTACAGGTAGGGAAATATGATTTTACACTCAATAGAAGGTAATGTTCAACAGCTCGATGGCGGTGCCATGTTTGGGAACTCGCCGAGGGAAGTTTGGCAGAAATGGGCGAAGCCAGACGATAGAAATAGAATTCGACTTGCCTGCCGCGGATTATTGATGGTTGATGATGATGGCAGGAAGATTCTTTTTGAGGCTGGAATCGGGAACTTTTTTGAAGAAAAATTGCGTGAACGTTATGGAGTTCTTGAAGCGGAAAATGTTCTTGTACAAAATCTTGAAAAACAAGGTTTTCCGCATGATGAAATTGATTTTGTTGTTCTGTCGCATCTTCACTTTGATCATGCCGGCGGTTTGCTTGAGCGTCTGAGCGACGGAAGTTTCAAACTGCTTTTTCCGAAAGCAAAATTCGTTGTGAGTGATGTTCAGTTCAAGCGTGCGCTTAGTCCGCATCTTCGGGATCGCGCGTCTTATATTCCTGAATTGAATCAAATGCTGAAAGATTCCGGAAGGCTGACTGTTGTTTCAACTGAATCTTCAGAGTCGCCAATTTCAGGAGTTCGATTTTCAATTTCAAATGGGCATACACCTGGATTACTCATATCAATTATTTCTCCGGATAATTCACCAACGGTGTTTATTTCAGATCTGATTCCAGCTTCGCCGTGGGTGCATTGTCCAATTACGATGGGATACGATCGTTATCCCGAATTGCTGATAGATGAGAAAAAGAAAATACTTGATTTTATTCTTAATAAAAATGGTAAAATTTTCTTTACCCATGATTGCGATATGCCGTTCGGAAAACTTCAGATCGATAACAAAGGCAAGTATTCAGTGAAAACATGTGCGGAATAGCGGGATATTTTGGCAGATATAATCTGGAACAGTTCACTCTTGATACTGTTCTTGGATCGATGTACAGCAGGGGACCGAATTGCCATGGAGTGATCAGAAAAAATATTTGTGGCAAAAATTTGTGTCTTTTGCATAGCAGGCTTTCTATTATTGATTTGGATGCTCGATCAAATCAACCTTTTCAGATTGGAAATTATTTTCTGATCTTTAATGGAGAGATTTACAATTATCTTGAACTTCGAAAAGAACTCGAAAATGATGGCTGCGCTTTTCACACAAATTCCGACACTGAAGTGCTTTTAACCAGCTATATTCGTTATGGAAAGAAGTGTGTTGGTAAATTTGAGGGAATGTGGGCTTTTGCAATACTTGATGCCGAAAAAAATGAGCTGTTCCTTTCACGCGATCGATTCGGAGAAAAACCATTGTATTACTATTCCGATCAGAATGGTTTTTACTTCGGATCAGAAGTAAAGTTTATCAGAAATCTTATTCAGAAAAAACTTGAAATAAATTATAACCACATTTTGCGTTATCTTATTTATGGCTATAAATCATTGTACAAAACAGAGGATAAATTCTTTAATGATATTTATGAATTGCCCGCTGCGAAAAATCTTTCAATCAGCCTTGAACAAAATGAATTTCCTGCGAAATTAAGAATTCAAAAATACTGGGAACCAGACATTTCCGGAAGTGCTTCAGGGGAAATTGCTGGTGATAAAAAAGTATCTCTACAAGAAATAACAGGTGTTGTACGTGAAAAACTTCTTGATAGTGTTAGAATCAGATTGCGTTCAGATGTACCATTGGCATTCTGTCTAAGCGGTGGTGTCGATTCTTCTGCGCTTGCATCCATTGCTGTAAAGTGTTTCAATTCAAAAATAACAACTTTTTCAATTATCGATTCGGATGAAAGATACAATGAAAAAGACAACATCGATGAAACTGTTGCAGATATTGGTTGTACAAATCATCAGATTTTGCTTTCGCCCCGACCCGATCTGAACCGCCTGAGAGAGCTTATAAGATATCATGATTCCCCGATTGCCACTATTACTTATTATGTTCATTCAATGCTGGCAGAAGCTATTTCAAACTCAGGGTTCAGAGTAGCTTTTTCAGGAACAGCCGCAGATGAATTTTTTACCGGCTATTATGATCATTTTCTGCTGCATCTGTTTGAAATGCGCAAGCATCCTGATTATCAGTCATACTTGAGTGACTGGCAGAAAAATATTCTTCCAAAGGTAAGAAATCCATTTTTTCAGAATCCGGAATTGTATTTCGAAAATCCAAATTTCAGGGACCATATTTTCGATGGGTGCAATGAGATTCTGGAATACTTTGATTTTCAAAACGAATTGTTATCTGAATACAAAATTCCTCTTGAATTTTCTGAAAACAGTTATTGTAAATCGCTTCTGAGAAACAGGATGCTTAACGAGTTGTTTGTCGAAACAACTCCGGTTGTTCTTCATGAAGAAGACCTGAATTCAATGAAATATTCAGTGGAAAACCGAAGTCCATATCTTGATTCACGGCTTTTCTCATATATGTTTTCCGTTTCGCCGGAATTTCTCATTCGTGATGGGTACGCGAAATACATTCTGAGAGAGTCAGTCAAAGGTATTTTAAATGACAAAGTCAGGCTGGACAGAAGAAAAAAAGGTTTTAATGCTTCGATTAATTCGATTATTGATTTGAAAGACAAGTCATTTCAGGAATATCTTTTGAAAAAAGATAACCCGGTGTTTGAACTTCTCAATACTGAAAAACTCACAAAACTGCTTGACCAGGATTATTATCCAAACCATCTGAGTAAATTCGTCTTCAACCTTCTCAACGCAAGGCTATTTATGGATATCTTCAGGGTTTAATTGCGCAGGCTTTGGAAAATGCCAGAAACTATTGAGAAGAAATTTTAATTTCCTGGAAAATGTCTCGCTTGAAGTCGGAGGTATTTTCTGATTTCATTTGTTGGGAATTGCAATTCAAAAGGAAGTCGGTTTCGTTGAATTTCAATGGTAATACCAGAGCCAGTTTTGATGATGATTCCCTGATGAATTCGTTGATTAGAGTGCTTTCATCTTTTTCGGAATAAAACAATACGAAGTTTGAAAGATTCCAGTAAAAGCGTTCTACTGCAGTTTTTAACTGTGAAAGACCGGTGTTTTTATTTGAACGATTCAAAATGCAAGTCTCAATTTCTTTTTCAAAGTTATTAATAATAGATTCAAGACGTTTTTGTGACTTGAAACCTGATTTAAAAAGTTTATGAATAACCTGTTTAAAGTCAACAGCTACGCTTTGTGCTACAGAATAACCATTACAGGACTTTCTGTTTATACGATCATTAACAGGTACTTCATTTATTGAAGTAAGTGCCCTGATGAAATACGAACTGTGGTACTCATAAATAAATGTAATACAAAGCAGAAAAAGAAGAAAAAAAAGTACTTTCTTTTCGTGCTTTTTCTGAATTTCTGTGTCTACTACATCAAGTCTTGATTTATTTTTTATTTTTGTACTCATGCCTCAGGTCTCAACATTTTCAGAAGTTTTACGCGATATTTCTTTTCAGATGTAAGAGTAATTTCAACTGGAAATACATTGTATGAATCAAGCGATTTAATGAATTTTCTTAGAAGATGGTACTCGCCGGAAAGATCGGTTTCCATTTTCAACCACGGAAAGAATTCCTTTCTGGCTTCTTCCTCGCGCTTAATTGAATAATTAACTGAAGACAATGTCAGCCCGGCTTCAGACGACAACGATGCGACTGAAGTAATTATCTGCGGAATTGAAGATTCCGCTGGAAGAGAATTTTCAAATTCCTTCATTTTTGAATCAAGCATTAAACAGCTTTCAACAAGGCGATCATACTCAATTTTCTGAGAAACTGTTTTTCTGAACTTTTTCAATACTGAATCGATACTTTTTTCAGACTCAGCGATTTCTGCCTTTTCGTTCGTAAACAGGTAAAAAGAGAACATAAATATCAGACAACCGAGAATAAGCGGAAGAACCGATTTCTCGCGCAATTCTTTTTGCTCAGTAACGTTAATCACAACTTTTTCTCCATGCTATTAAAAAAACTGTTGTTTAATACGGGTGGAACCGTTTTTTGATATGTAAATACTTTATTCATTGTCATCTCGACAGAAGGGAGAGATCTCAGAAAAATCATGTAAAGCCATGTACAAACTCGACGCTAATGCTAAGAAATTGCTCCCTTCGGTCGAAATGACAGCAAAATAAGCAATTCTTTTCATATATCCAACTTCCAAATCCAAATCTTGATCATGAAAATCTGCGTAATCTGTGTAATCTGCGGACAAAAATCTTTTCTTTTTTCTTTTCCTTTATCTTTCTATTTCTTGATCTTGAAAATCTGCGGACAGCTTATATCTTTTATCTTGAGTAATATCTGACCTCAAGGTAAAATCTGATTCTATCTCTTTTTTCGGAATCTTTTTCGTCCTGTTGTAATACATGTCTTATCAACACTGGATGCTGAAAACGTTCGTGTTTGAACAGAGAATCCATGAAATCTGCAACACATTTTACGCTTCCTGCCATTCCTTCAATTGTTACCAGAAGCGCAGAGTCAGGCTTCATCGATATTCTAAGAATGTTCGCGTCGTTGGGAAGAACTTTTTCAAGATCAGAGAAAAAATTGTCCCATGAGAATAAAGTTCGACCGGTTTCCCTGTAGAAGTTTTTCAGCTTTTCAATCAGAATATTCTTTTTCGATTGAACTTCCTTTACAGGAAACTGTGTTGAACTTCTATTTAGTTTGTCATGTGTTTCTATGGCACTTTGAAATGATGCCAGATTTCGCGAAAGATTGCTCAGCTCCATCCATTCGTATCCGATTATCATTGCTTTCAAAAGAGGAAGAATATAAAGCATTGAAATAATCAGGCGGAAAAGGAAAGAACTTTTTGCTCTGAATTTTTCAGTCGGAAGAAAGTTAAAAAGATGTTTCATATTGTTATGTTACTAATATTCCAAGACTGGGTGCGAACATTGGACCCATCTGCAAAATATCTTCTGAGAGATTTTTGTCAAGAGGAAGTCCGCGGAATGGATTAAAAAGGGTGCATGGTGTTTCGAAATACTCTGAAAGAAATTCAGGCAGTCCGTAGAATTGAGATGAGCCTCCAGAAAGGAATATCTGAGGAAGTTTTGAGATACGCGTTCTATCCTGATAAAATTTAAATGTTACCTGAAGCTCTCTGAGCCAGTTTCCAAATATCTTTTCGATAATTCCCTTTCTCATTACTGCAGAAAGTATTTCTCTTCCGGTTACTGGAAAATATTTTGTTGTTTCTTTTATTTTAAGAGCTTCGCTGTAGGAAATATTTTCCAGTTCACTGATTTTTTTTCCGAAATATTCCCCGCCAACTTCTATTACACGTTCATAGTCTAGTAAGCCTTTGACATATATTTTAATATTTGTTGTTTCATGACCAATGTGACACACAATAAGATTTCTGTCGATACTCATGTCCGGATGCATTTCTTCGATAAGATTGTATATTCCCATCGTTGATGAATCAAAGGAAATTACCTCGACGCGAAGTCTGCAGAAAACTGTCGAAAGAACCTCAATAATATCTTTGTGAATAAGTCCAGCCATTATTTTTGCTGTTTTTTTTCCATTTGATTCAGTGATAGAAAAAATCTGATAATCGACGACACAATCAAATTGAAGCGGTGCAGGCATGAGCTTCTTTTTCAATTTCCACAGCAGGTATTCTGATGAAGCGATTTCTTCGTCCGACAATTCGGTTTCAAGCATCTGGAATTTCACCCATCTGTCAGGAATTGCAATGAAGAAGCCTTCCCTGAATCTTGAAACTTTTGAAAATCCCTGCTCCAGGAGGTTCTGAAACTTGTACAAATCAGAAATTTTCGGATTAGTAAAACCTCCGCCAATAAGACCAGATGATACATTTTCAGAAAAGCAGTCCCGAATTTTATATCCCTGATTATATTTTCCGGAGTCAAGCGAAAAGAATTTCAAGCTGTGAGTTCCGATATCAAGAACGTTAAACTGGGTGAAAAAACTCATTCCAGTATTCCCTCCTCAAATGTTACCCTGTTCATTTCCTCGAATGTGGTTTCACCAGCCTCAACTTTTTTCCAGCCGGCCTGCCTGAGAGAAACCATCCCTTCATCAATAGCTGTTTTCTTAATAAGCAGAGGTGAAGCTCTCGACAGAATCATCTGTTTGATTTTTGGAGACATTTCTGCAACCTCAAAAATGCCAGTTCTGCTTTGATAACCAGTTTGATGACAGAATCTGCAACCGGAACCCCTGAAAAACTGCGCTTTTGAATGAAGGCTCAAATCGGGAGTGAGTTTTTTCTGGTCTTCAGAAATTGTTTCATCGATTATTTTGCAACTTGGACAGATTTTTCTGATGAGGCGCTGTGAGAGGATAAGATTGAATGATGAAACGAATTCATACGGATCAATGCGCATGTTTATCAGTCTTGAAATTGCGTCAGTAACATTATTTGCATGAATTGTTGAAAGAACAAGGTGACCTGTCAAAGCAGCATTTACAGCAATCTGGGCTGTCTCCGGATCCCTGATTTCGCCTACCATTATTTTATCGGGGTCCTGTCTTACTATCGAGCGCAATCCCGCTGAGAATGTAAGCCCCTTTTTTTCGTTAACCGCAATTTGTACAATGTCAGGCAACTGGTACTCAACCGGATCTTCAATTGTAATAAATTTATCTGAAGGTGTGTGAATTGCTTTGATGGCTGAGTACAGCGTAGTTGTTTTTCCCGAACCCGTTGGACCAGCAACTAAAATCATTCCGTAAGGTTTTCGAATATTCCGGTGAAAGGTGATAAGATCATTTCCATCAAGGCCAACTTTTTTCAAATCTAGCCCCAATGCTGATTTATCTAATATTCTTAAAACAACTGTTTCTCCAAAAATTGATGGCAGAACCGAGACTCTGAAATCGACAAATCGTTCATCTATTTTCAATTTGAACCTGCCATCTTGAGGGACTCTTTTTTCAGCAATATCAAGTTGTGCCATAACTTTAAGTCTTGAAATTGCTGCTCCGCGAAATCTTGGTTCAACATCAGATAGGATCTCGAATAATACTCCGTCGATTCGGTATTTTACTTTGAGTTGTGATTCATAAACTTCGAAGTGAATATCGCTTGCTCTTTTTCGGACAGCTTTTAGAATAATAGAGTCTACAAGCCTTATTACAGGGGCTTCTTCGCCAAGCACCTGCGGAATTGAAGCAGTCGATTGCGATTCATCTGTTTCTTTTTCTTCTATAAGCTCAAGTTTTGGAACTGAATCAAGGTCAGAGAAAACCATCTTTGAATCAAGACTGGTTTCAACCATGAGTGCAATCAGTCGCTGAATTGCTTTTGCAGTTGAAATTTTTGGAACAATTGGCAGACCGATTCGTAATTCCAGGTCTTCGATCAGATCAACATTTCCAGGTTCTGCCATAATCAGAACTATCTCGCTGTCGTTTCTGCTTTCTGGAATAAAGCTGAAATCTCTCATCAATGCCAGGTCTACTGAATTGAAAACTTTTTCATCAATTTTGAAGGATGTCAGATCTACAAATTGCAGGTCGAGTTCCTTTGCCAGAGCTCGAGCGCAATCTTCTTCTGAAACTATTTTTTTTTCAACGAGAATGTTTCCAAGATTTGAAGGAATTCCCCCAAGTACATTTTCGAACTTTTTAAGTTCGTCAAGTGTGATAAGATTTTGTTCGATCAGAACCTGATAAAAGGGTTTGCGTTTGAAAGATCGTACAAAAGCTTTTTTAAGTTTCTTTTCGTCAACTTTTGCAGAATCAAGGACTGCATCAAAAAAAGCCTTATTTTCAGAAGTCGCATTTTTTTCAAGTTCGGCGGCATCTTTACTTGAAATTAACTCGTTTTCAACAAGAAAGTGTTTGTACAAATTCACGTTATTTCTCTTATTTCTAAATTTTCATCTTATATTTGATGCTGCAGAAAGCACCGGCAGCAGAAGTGCAATAATTATAGAACCAACTATCAAAGCAAGAAACAGAAACAATGCCGGCTCAATCAGAGATGTCAGTGTTGTTGTTAATTCATCAATCTCTTCGTCGTAGTGGTCTGCCAGACCGTTAAGCATTTCCGGAAGGTTTCCCGATTCTTCTCCGACATGCACCATTTTTGTCAATGCAAGAGGAATCTCTGGTATTTTTCTCAAAGAAGCCGAAAAGGAATCGCCTTTATTCAGCAGTTCAGAAAGCGGATTAAGCCTGTCTTTTATTACAACATTTCCGATTGACTGAAGAACAACTTTGAGTGATTCTACCAGCGGAATTCCACCTTCAACAAGAGTTGCAAGCATTCTGGAAAATTGACTCAATGAGTATTTTTCCTCCAGTTTACTGAGAACAGGTATTTTCAATTTTATTCCATGAAAAAATTTTGTACCAGCAGGCGTTTTCAAATAATTTGAAGTTACAATAACAATGAGAGTAAAAAGAACTGCAAGATATAGAAAATAATCCGAAAAAAAACCTGAGATGCTGAGAACAATTGCAGTATAGACAGGCAACGGAACATTCAGACTTCTGAACAGATCGGTAAATTCCGGAACAACTCCGATGAGCATGTACAATACTGCAAAAAATGATACCGCCATAAGAATTGTCGGATAGATCATTGCGGCGAAGATTTTTCTTCTTATTGATATTGAATTCTTATAAAACATTACAAGTCTATTCAATATTTCATCAAGGGCTCCGGCTTTTTCGCCTGCCATGATGCTTTTTACAAATATTTCCGGAAACACATTTGGATGTTTTCCCAGAGCGCCGGAAAAGGATATTCCAGCATCAATGTCATTTTGAACTGTTTTTAGTGATCTGCAGAACAGTTCATTTTTCATATCCTGAGTTACCACTTCAAGTGAGTCGGAAATTGGCAAACCGCCTTTGACAAGAGTTCTGAATAATTTGGAAAATTCCATTAATTCCTGAAGTGAAACTTTGTTGTGCAGATTCAGAAAGCTGAAAACGCTTTCTTTCAGGCTCTTCTCCTGAATTGTCGCTTCAAGAATAAAGAGATCTTTTGAGAGAAACTCACGTTTCAGATCTTCCAAAGACGGATAATCGCAGAAATTTTCCCTTATGCGTCCGTACTGGTCGGCGTATTTTACAAAAAATTTCTGCATTTTGTCAGAAACCGAATTCCAGTCTTGTTATCAGTGGCTCGGGATAAGAAGCCAGAGTCATCTTTTTCTGGCATTCGGCGATAGGGTAGGGTTTTCTGTGAACTGTGAAGACTGCTTTATTGTTTTCAAAATCAACGTCAACAACAGCAAAACATGCGTCAGGATTTCCATCTCTGGGTTGTCCAACTGACCCTGGGTTGAACAGATATTTCTTTTTTGTGGATAAATCTATCTGACATGTTCTTTTAATTTTTATTTCAAGGTCTGTTACTGTCTCGGTATCTTCATCAAATTCAAAAAGAGCCGGAAGATGAGTGTGCCCATAAAACCCGATTTTTACAGGCGTTTCGCGGAACTGGCAAAATACCGGAAGAGCGCTGACAGGATTAAGAATATATTCTTCAACGTTATCCGGATAACCGTGAAACATTACAATTTCGTTCGAAATATTAACACATTCCTGAAGCATGCTCAGCCACAGAGCTTCCTGTTTACCGATAGATCTTATATTCAGATACGCAGCCGCTATGGCGTTTCTGTTGAAGTGAAGCGGAACTGCAAGACCGGCAACTACTTTATCGTGGTTTCCAAGAACTACTTTGAGATTGTTTAATGCAGATACTTTCTGAACACACAGTGTCGGATCCGGCCCGTAGCCAGTTATATCACCAAGTACAATATTCATGTCAGCGTTGAACGCACTCTGAAATTTCAATACAGTTTCCAGTGCTTCAAGGTTTGAATGAATATCCGACATCAGAAAATACTTCACTTATTATTCTCCATTTAGAGAGGGGGCACGCGCCCCCTCTCGCTGGTCGAACAAGTTCGGCCAGCTCACTCCCTGCGGTCGAGCACTTTGTGCTCTCCGCTGTTAGAGCCGTAGACGCGGCATCTTGCCGCGTTTGTCCTATTTATAATACGAGGGCACAATACCTCCAGAAGCTGTAAGCTGAATCAGTTAATATAATACTCGTTTAATTCTGCCTGTTTTTTACTTAATTCAACCACCCATTGCTGCTCCTGATCATAGACAAATTCTTCAACATTGCTGAACCATTCCCTTGCTGAGGCGCGGTCTTCAAGCCTGCGATAAATTTCCCCGATGAGGTACATTACGATTGGAAGATTTTCAGGGTTTGAAATTTTTGAACGGTCTACAGCTTCCTTTAAAAACTTTACAGCCAGTTGTTGGAGTTCAATTTCTCCTCGACGGTCTGAATCAACGCGGCAGCACCATGAACCTCTCAAATAGAGGTTTCCAGTGTAGTAGGGATTTCTTTTCTTAATTTCGTAGATTTTTCCTGAAAGATAGTACCGCCTTGCGTTTTCAGACAGTTTTTTTGCCAGAGGTTGTTCAAGAATTTCCTTGATTTGTTTCTGTCTCGGGTGAATATCTTTGCTATATTGAGAGAAATCATCCGGATATGCACAAAAGCTGCATTTTGGGCATTGAACAATAAAATATGGAAGCGGATTTTCTCCAACATAATGCGGAAAAAAGTCCGAATCCTGACCTTCGTTGCTGATAGCTTCAACAACTTTTGCTGTGAAAACATTGGAGCAAACCGGACAGGAAAATTCCTGAAAGTTGAATCGGCTCAATTTTGCTTCTCCTGAAAAAAATATTGTTTCCTTTACTTATCTGAATATCTGTTACACCTAATTTAGAATACAAGTATTATTCAGAGTAAGAGTGTATTAACCCTATTGCTGACATTGGCCAGAATTTTAGCTCTGCGCGTCCCTTGATTGTCTGAACATCAAGCAGGCCCCAGGCTCTGCTGTCATGTGAGTTGTTTCTGTTATCACCCATTACACAAACTTTCCCATCTGGAATGTTTATCGGGCCGTAACTTCCAAAAACGTACTCGTTTACATATTTTTCCGGTAGCTTTCTTCCATTTCTGAACAGATAACCATCACTGATTTCAAGAGTGTCACCCGGCACTCCAACAACTCTCTTGATAAAATCCTTGTTAGCATCATGCGGAAATGTAAAAACAACTACATCACCAGTTCTTGGTGGAAAAAAGTAGTACAGAAGTTTATTGACAAGTATTTTTTCGTTTGTATGAAGCTGAGGTTCCATACAAGCACCTTCTATAACAAATCCCTGAATAAAATAGGTCTGCAATATCAGGAAAAAAATGAGTGCTTTAACGAAATCTTTCAACCAGTCTTTAACTGTGTCTCTAAATCCATCCATTTGCTTCACCTGTAAGCTTAATCAGCTGCGTAATTCTTAAAATTCGATATTACTGCGCTTCACTATCGGAAGATGTTTGGATTTGCTTAATATTATTTTACACTTTCTCTGAATAATCTTACGAGCATCTGGTCAATAATTAGGGGCAGATAGTAGACGCGGCATCTTGCAGCGTTTGTTTAAAGCGGATGGAAGCCGCTTCGACTTTTCGTTTTAAAGATGGAAATTAGATGAAGGCGGCTTCCTGTAGGTGTTTGATTGAGATGTTTACTTGACCTGCTCGATTTTTTCGAAGAGACCCAGGCCGCTTACGAGGGCTTTCCATTTGGTGCCTATTTTTGCCTGAATGAAAAGGTCTGATGGAATTGGTTTAGAGTTAATTTTATCGACATCATAGGTGCTTTTTTTGTCTGGTGTGCTGAAAACGAGTTTGTACATTTCTTTATGCTGCACAGCGCGTTTTTCCCCAATTCTTTCTCTGGGAGAGTCAGCAACTTTTTCTTTTGGCCAATATGGATCTTCGGCGCCGCCTGATGTTTTCAGTTCTACTCCTTTGTCCCAGTCGTCTATTTCGTATTCTGCCCAGGTGTCGTATACGGGCTGGTCTTCATAAACAGGTTTGGAAACTGTTCTGACTTCGTCCCGATCTTCATAGACAGGTTTTTCTTCCCATATTTCCTTGAAACTTCCGTTGCCGAGATCTTTTACGCCAGTTTTTACTTTTTTTGTTCCGACTTTAACCTGTTTGGTGTAATTTTCCTTAACCGATTTTGTACCAACCTGGACTTGTTTTGTAGTTCTCTGTTTTCTTTCTTTTTTAGAAATTCTTGCTTTCGATGAGACTTTATCGACCCAGTCACCTTTCTTCAGAGTTTTATATTCCTGAACAACAAACGATCTTTCCCATGATCGATCAGTTATATCAAGTACCATTTCGGTTTTATAGCATTGAAGGCCAGCAAGAATTGAAAACAGAAGAATTATTGCAATGCATCCGAATTTGAAATAGCCATTTGGTGCTTCAGGAATATCAATTGGTCGTGCTTTTGCCTGTACATGATTTTCATGCTTATTCTGTTTAGTCTGTCTGTCTGGCTTCGAATCATTCAAATCTCTTTCCTGGCGTGACTTTCCTACTGCTTTTTCGGCTTGACACTGTTTGCACTGCTGAGCTGCATATTTATTGCTTGTCTCACAATATGCGCATATCCAGTCAGGGCCGCTCAGAGCCTGTTTTTTTTCGTCTTCGTCAACTATTGCACTGGCATTTTCGTCATAGATAAACTGAACATTTCCGCGTGCTGCACCGCATGACGGGCATTCAATGTGTAAGCCTCTGTTTTTAGCAGCGCAGTTTGGACAAATCCATTTTCCTTCTTTAATTACTTCTTCTGCCATATTTTAATCCTTTTAAATATAATTTTTTAATTTTCAGGTGAAAGTGACAATAAACATTCATAATTCATAAATTTATATGTTATAATTTACTCCGATATTGTATAACAATCAATTTTTTCAGGAGTAAACAAGTGGATAAAATTATCGGAATGTTTCTGCTTTTCATGTTCACGTTTTTTTCGCAGGCTGTAACTGCTGAAAACAATACAATTCGAAATTTGATGAGCAAGACAGATATTCAAACTGATTCTGAATTCAAAGAAAGAGCAAATGACTGGAGGAATGGAGCTATAGTTTATCAGGTTCTGGTTGACCGGTTTGCTCCGCCATCAGATGTTGAATCAAAAAGAAAGTTTTATCAGGCTCCTCGTGTAATGAAAAAATGGTCAGAGCTTCCGGCAAAAGGTTTGTACAATGAGGAAGCAAAAGTGTGGGGTCATGAAATCGAGTTCTGGGGCGGAGATCTTGATAGCCTGACAGGCAAACTTCATTATCTGCAAGACCTCGGAATTGATGTCCTTTATCTTAATCCGATATTTGAGTCGTTTACGAATCATAAATATGATGCCTGGGATTACCACAAAGTTGATCCGGCTTTTGGTACAAGAAAGCAGCTTGCAGAACTTGCAAACAAGTTGCATTCCCAGGGAAAAAAACTTGTTCTTGATGGAGTTTTTAACCACATGGGTCGGAAAAGTCCTTTTTTTCAGGATTCTGTTCTGAACCCTGATGGACAGTGGAAAGATTTTTTCAAAATGACTGAAGGAAAGAACGCAAAGCATATTGGCTGGATGGACGTTGAAAACCTTCCTGAGCTGAACCTCGAGAATCAGAATGTCAGAGACTATATTTTTGAACGGGAAGATTCAGTTGTACAATCCTACCTTAACAATGAAGGAATTGACGGCTGGAGACTTGATGTCGCGTGTGATCTTGGTTTTAACATTCTTTCTGATTTGACTCAAGCCGCTCATACTTCAAAACCTGGTTCACTTGTTATTGGGGAAATCTGGAATTATCCGGAAGAATGGTATCCGGCAGTTGATGGTGTTATGAACATGCATGGAAGACAGATCATTCTTGAAATGATTTCCGGAAAAATTCTTCCGCAGATTGCTGCTGATATGTGGGAAACAATGGTCCTGGATTCTGGAATGAATCATATCCTGAAAGCCTGGCTAATAATTGATAATCATGATACATCAAGACTTGGCACAATATTCCCCGAGGCATGGGCTCAGCAGATGGCAAGAGTTTTGCAGTTTACTCTTCCGGGGTCACCATGTCTTTATTACGGTAGCGAACTCGGCATGACCGGTGGGGAAGACCCTGAACAGAGAGCCCCGATGCGTTGGGATCTGGTTAAAAATAATAATTCTACCTTTATTTTCCACAAAAACCTGATTTCCTTGAGAAAGAGCGAACCAGCACTCAGATACGGCAATTTCAGAAAACTTGATTCCAGAAGATTGTTTGCATTCATGCGTAAAACAAATTCTGTTCGCGAAACAATAATAGTTGTTGCAAATCCTTCGAAGAAGGAAGTTAATGAATTTATTCAGATAAGAGATGGCAAGGTACAGAATGGAACAGTTTTGAAAGACCAGTTTTCGGACAAAACATTTCCAGTAGTATGCGGAATGGCAAAGCTTAAAGTTGCTCCGCGTGAAATACTCGTGTTGAAAGCTATCACAGAAGATTTCCCCGGCGGCTACAGCCGTTACGACAGAGTATACTGAGAATATATGCGAGAAACATATTCTGCGGCTTTTCAAAAACTGCTTTGAAAAACCAGGGAAAGACAAGGAAAGACAAGATTTTTTACCACGGAATTACACGGAGATTCAGGATTTGAGATTTTTTTATCAACTCAATATTTCGGGGGAATTCGTAGACGCGGCATCTTGCCGCGTTGTTAGCAAGCGGTTGGAAGCGGCTTCTGCTGTTTAATGAAATGTAGAACTTGAGGGTGGTTGTCATCTCGGCCAAAGGGAGAGATCTCGATAGGGTCATATAAACAATCTGCTACTTCGAAGTGGAAGACACCAGATTTCTCCCTTCGGTCGAAATGATAGCAAAACCACGTCTTAGCGAGTATGCACAGTGACGTTGTTGTGGATTTAATAAAATGCCCCCTGGGGGTGGTTTTAATAGCCGTTGGGGGCGCTTTTCGAGTTCAAACAGAATAATAAATATTCTTCTAAGTTAAATTCCGTGTTATTCTGTGTTTTCCGTGGTTAAATCTTGAGTTCTGTTTGCTTATCAAGTTAAACATTTTCGCCTTCTGATTCTTCTTTGAATAGTATTTCATCAACTGAATTCATAAATTCCTGTCTGTCAGTCATGTTGAATTTTTTTAGAGTTTTCGCATTCACATATACTTTTGCTTCGGTGTCTTTCACGACAGATATTGATGATGGAGGTGTTCCTTCAAGCATCTGAACAATCATATCGGTAGCTTTGCGGTTAATAGTTGTCCAGTCGGCAATTACTCCGACCAGTCCGCCTTTGCGTAATACCGATTTAAGTGTGCATGTGGTTGGGAAATTGGATACAATGTGTTGCAGAGACAGCTCATCCGCGCTTGCAAGTGTTGTGTCTGCAACTAGAAGTACTGCCTCAACATTGTTTTCTCGGAAAAATTCTTCTGCATCTTTCAAATCGCCAGGATTCTGCGCATCAAATTTTACAAGAGTTATTCCCAGGCGTTCAGTGACATCGGTTGCCTCATCAAGTTGAATTTCAGATTGAAGTTCGCCTGTTTTATAAACGACTCCAAGTCGCTTCAGATTGGGCATCAGACTCAAAATGCCTTTTTTGATCTGTGTTTCAATATTGATTCGGTACGAAGTTCCGGTAATGTTGTTGTCTGAGCCGCCATAACTTTCCATCAGTCCCATTACAACGGGGTCAAAGCAGGCAGTACAAAGCACTGGAACATCTTTTCCCTTGAGATAGAGTTTTGTTGCATACGCTGCCGGTGAGCCGAGAGCAATTATCAGATCTACTTTTCTTGAAAGAAACTCTTCGATTACATCATGCATTCGCACTGAATTTCCCTTGCAGTTGCGAATAAGCAGTTCAAAGTTTTCGTCCTGTTGTCTGAATCTGAAGCCAAGTTCTCTGAAGCGTGTTTCGATGACTTCAATTGTCTGATCATATTCGGCAAGCTGGTCATGAAAGAATATTCCGACGGTTTTTTTCTCAACATCGTATATTTTCGCGGTTTCCTCACCTTTGAGAACGCGTAATCCGCCAAGAGCGAGGGCTTCGAGTTCATCTTCGCCCGGATAAACAAGTATATTTCCAAGAAAGCTGCATCGTTCCTTGATGAGTGTGGTCAGAAGATCAACGTGTGCCATTCCACCAGTCAAAATAATTGCATCAAGCTTTCCATAAAGTGCAACTGATCTGGCGGCTATTTCACAGGATATCTGATATGCCATGGCTTCAAAAACCAACTTGGCTTTTGCGTTTCCAGCTCGAATAAGCGATTGTACTTCGCTGGCGTTGTTGGTATTCAGATAGCTTACAAGTCCGCCCTGACCGGCCAATTTTTTCATAATTGTTTTTTTGTCATATTTGCCGGAAAAGCACATGTCTACAAAGAGGGTGAGAGGCAATGCGCCAGTTCTCTCAGGAGAAAACGGGCCTTCGCCAATTCCATTATTTGAGTCAATTACTCTGCCTTTTCTCATTGCAGCAATTGTTATGCCGCCACCAAGATGTGCAATGATAAGGTTAAGATCTTCTATGGTCTTATGCATATCTCTGGCAGCTTTTCTTGCAGTGGCTTTTATATTCAGCGCGTGAAACAGGCTTGTGCGCGGAATTTCTGCTAATCCAGATATACGGGAAATCGGGTCAAATTCGTCAACAGCCGGCGGATCAACAATAAACGAAGGAATGCTGTAATCCCAGCCGATTCCAAAGGCAAGAACTCCGCCAAGATTAGATGCATGTTGTCCCTGGACGCCTCTTCGCAGGTCGGCGATCATTCGCTGATCGATTTTGTATGTTCCGCCTTCTATGGGTTTGAGAAGTCCACCTCTTCCGACAACGCAACTAAGTTTGCTCAGGTCAAAGCCCTGCGAATGAAGAAATGCAAGGATTTCTTTCTTTCGGAATTCGTATTGGTCCCAGATTTTTTCGAATTTTTCAAGTTCGGTCGTTGAGTGTCGAAGGGACTTTTCGTATTTGCATTTCTCATTTTCAAAGATAGCAATTTTTGTAGATGTAGACCCTGGATTAATAACCAGAATTAAGTAGTTTTTTTCCTGATTCATTATTTTTCCTCTCAGAATCTGACGCTTTTGCCGATGCCTGCAATTTTAGTAAGCCTTTCACCTGCAAGCCTCAGAGCTGTTCGGGTTGGAGCTTCTTTTCGTTCAACCGACATTTCAAGAAGGGAAATTGTGCGGGAATAAATTTCCTGTATTGCTCCGCCGAGAAGTGATTTTGGGCGTTTCTTTATCTCGTAGTCAGCCTGAATGAGTTCGCCGGAATCAATTATGAAGTGCGGCGTGTAAATGACTCCTTTTTTATGCAGCATGTCGGCAACATCGGCATTCGGAAGGATGTTACTGGCTCCGCCCGCGATTATTCTGCATTTCAGTCGATCGACGTTGCTTTCTGTAACAAGGTTTCCCATGGCACATGGAATAATAAGGTCGCATTTTTTATCGATAATTTCGCCTGGTTGAATCATTGCAACGCTCGGAAATTTGTCCTGAATGTTTTTTATTTTGTCATAATTCTTATCAGTTACGATCAATCTGGCTTTTGCGTCAACAAGCATTCTTACAAGAGTTGAACCAAGTCTTCCGACACCTTGAACAAGGCATGTAAGGCCATCAAGGCTGGTATTGCCAAAAATCTGTTTAACAGAGGCTTTTATTCCCAGCATTATACCTTCAGCTGTGATTTCCGTAGCGTCGGCGATTCCGCCGAAAGCTTCCGGTAATGCATAGACATAGTCGGTTTCACGTTTGATGTTCATCAGATCACGGCTGTTTGTCCCTACTTCCATGACAACCAGAAACTGTCCTGATAAACGGTTCAGAAGTCTGCCAAAAGCTCTGAAATAAGCCTCGTCTTTGTCTTTTGGGCTTCCGAAAAGCACCGCACTACCTCCGCCGAGGTCGCAGTCAGAAAGAGCTGTTCTAAGCGTCATTTCATGTGCAAGATCGACAGCATCTTTAAACATGGACTCTTCATCGGCGTATTCCATCATTCGAACGCCGCCTATGGCGGGGCCAAGAAGGCTGTTATGAATTGCCAGAATGCCTTTCAGATTTACAGATTCTTCATTGAAAAATACCAGTTGTTCCAATCCCGATTGTTTCATTGATGTAAATGTATGCATTTTAGTCTCCCGGAAATTTTACTGAAGAAGCCATCTCCAGTGTATTGTTAAACGATAGCACTATACAAAGATTACTTATAATTTGCAAGCAATCTCAAATTTGAACAGCAAATAAAGTGAAAGTTGGTTTTTCAAGAAAAGAAATCTCCAAATTCTCCAATCCAGAATCTCAACACAATAATCTTCAATCCTCAATCTAAAAATCCCAAATCTTATATCTAAAATCTTGAAAATCTGCATAATCTGCGGACAAAAATCTTGTCTTTTCTTTTGTTAGAAAGAGCTGAAGCCAGGTAAGAATCTACCGTATTTCCTTTTTATCTTTTCAATAATTACTTCTGAATTCATTGTTCCGGATAGCATTTTATATGCGACTTCGGTTGCCGAATGACGAGTTACAAAATGCTTGAAGAAAAATTCCGGCCATCGATAAAAAATCGAAGCCAGCCTGAAGCTTGAGCACATTGTTTTTCCAAGCGCTTCATAAATTGCGTCTGAGTATTTGCAGGAATTGGTTTCTAATATTGAATGCACAGCAATTGAAGAGCTTTTTATTGAATTTAAAAGCCCATCTCCAAAAAATGGGTTTATCAGACCTGCTGAGTCTCCGCAAAGAATTATGCGACCTGATTTGTTATTGAGTTTTCTGTACTTGTCATATAAAGGAAGCATCCACGCATGATATTTGAAATCACCTTCAGGAGTGGTGAGTGTTTCTGATTTAGTACAAGTATCAGAGATAAGAGAAAAAATGCCTTTTGATTTAAAAAATGAAAGGTATTTTTGAATACTATTATTTATAAGTTTTTTGCACTCGCATTTATTTACATTTCCGGGCAAAAAAGGGAGAAAAATCCCACCGCCAATGTTGACTGCCTCCTTTTTTGGAAATGCCCACAAATAGCCAGATTGAAGCGAATAATCAAGGAAAAGAGTATCGCTTGAAAAATTGGCAGCACGCCAATCTACTGGAAAATCAAATTCAAGTGCAACGGCAAGAGGATAAGTGTCAGAAAAACCAGCAATTTTTCTTGTATTGCCAGATGCTCCATCTGCAATTATAAGGAAATCAGAATTCAGAATTCTTGTCGTACCATCAGATGATCGTAAAAATAGTTTAAGAATATTATTACTTTCGTCGATTGTCTCAATCGTAGTTTTATGAAGAAATTTAACGCCAGATTTTTTTGAATAATCGAGAAGCTCCAGGTCAAACTTTTTTCTTGAAACCATTATTATCGAATCATCAGAACCACTTTTCGAAAAACTGTGTTTCTGTGAATCTGAAAAATTATGTGAGTGACTCATGAAAGTGACTTTTTGTTCGATAACATCATCCCATGAAAGTTTCGGAAAATAATTCATTACAGAATGAGGCATGCCGCCTCCACAAGGTTTTTCCCGTGGAAAAGAAGATTTATCGATAATCAAAACTTTCAGACCTTTTTCAGCAGCAAAAATTGCAGCAGAAGAGCCAGCAGGGCCTGCACCGCAAACAATAAGGTCGTATTTAATATCATTCATATATAATGTTTCCTTTGAGGTATCCATTTTATTAGAATTTAAGTTAAAATTCAAGAAAGAGAAAAGGTTTCAGTGAAAAACCGTTAAAAGTATGTGAAACCGTTGCTGCTGAAGGTTAAAGGAAGGTTCAAGATTTGAACCGAATGAAAGAAGTCTTTAAGAAACTTCACTGTAACAAACTTTTTTATAATTGTACATTGACAAGGTGCAGTTCTTATGGTATTATCAAGATTCACCATCTGAATATGGATCGCAGTCGAGGTTATAGTGTAACCTTAAATTTTACTAAGGAAGGTGTAGACAGGTGCCCACCATTAATCAATTGATCAGGAAAGCTAGAGTAGCGGTTAAGTATAAATCGTCTTCTCCGGCGTTATCATGTTGTCCACAGAAGCGTGGGGTTTGCACAGTTGTAAAAACAACCACCCCAAAGAAACCAAACTCGGCGTTGCGGAAAATCGCCCGCGTCCGCCTGACAAATAAGACCGAAGTAACCGCTTATATCCCTGGTGTCGGTCATAACCTTCAGGAGCACTCGGTTGTACTTATCCGCGGAGGCCGCGTTAAAGATTTGCCCGGCGTTCGTTATCATATCGTTCGCGGTGCACTGGATTGCGCTGGCGTTGCCAATCGCAAACAGAGTCGGTCGAAATACGGCGCAAAGAGACCCAAGAAATAAGGAGGACGATCGGTTATGCCACGTCGCGGTCATGTATCAAAAAGAGAATTGCTTCCAGATGCACTTTACAACTCGAAGCTCGTTACACGTTTTGTTAACTGCCTGATGTATTCGGGCAAGAAGAACACTGCCTGCCGGATAGTCTATGATGCAATCGAAAAGCTTTCAAAGCACAACAACGGAGAGAATCCGCTTGAGCTCTTCAAGAAAGCAATTGATATGTCAAAGCCTATTGTTGAAGTTAGAAGCAAAAGAATCGGCGGAGCAAACTATCAGGTTCCTATCGAAGTCAAGCCTGACAGAGCGGTAGCACTTTCCTTCAGATGGATATTGAAATTTTCAAGATCCAGAAAAGAAAAGTCAATGGCGGAACGCCTTACCGGTGAGCTTGGCGAAATTCTGAAAAATACCGGTGCGACAATGAAGAAGCGTGATGAAGTCCATCGTATGGCTGAAGCTAACAAGGCATTCGCTCACTACAGAGTTTGATTTAAAAATTAAATAAAGGCATTCTCATGACAGCCCTCGAAGAAATGAAGAAAATCAGAAATATCGGCATCATTGCACACATTGATGCCGGTAAGACTACGACTACAGAAAGAATATTATATTATACAGGTCGCAGCTACAAAATGGGAGAGGTCCATGAGGGAACTGCCACTATGGATTGGATGATCCAGGAACAGGAACGTGGAATTACAATTACCTCCGCGTCTACAACCTGTTTTTGGAACAATTTTGAAATAAACATTATAGATACACCCGGGCACGTGGATTTTACTGCCGAAGTCGAGCGCTCTTTGAGAGTCCTTGATGGCGGGGTAGTAGTGTTCTGTGCTGTGGCAGGTGTTCAGCCTCAATCTGAGACTGTCTGGAGACAAGCAAATAAATATTGTGTCCCGCGCATTGCTTTTGTAAACAAAATGGATCGCCCGGGTGCAAATTTTGAGCGCGTCGTCAGTCAGATTAAGGAAAGGCTTGGCTCCTGCCCGGTGGCTATCGTAATGCCAATTGGTTCAGAGGAAAAGTTCACAGGGTTCTGTGATCTGGTTGAAATGAATGCTCATATCTGGTCAGCGAGTGCTGATTCAGACAAGGGTGTGAAATTCGAAGTTACGACCATACCTGAAGATATTATTGACGAGGCAAAAGAGCTTAGAAATTCGCTGCTTGAGACTTTGTCATCTTATAATGATGAAATTCTTGAGAGGCTTCTTGATGAACGCGAAGTTTCAATTGCGCTTATTAAAAAGGCTCTGAGAGAAGCAACAGTTCATGGTAAGATCGTTCCAGTTCTCTGCGGATCTGCTTTCAAGAACAAGGGTGTTCAGGCAATACTTGATGCTGTATGTGATTATCTTCCATCACCGCTTGATGTAAAAGCCGTAAAGGGATTTAATCCAAGATCGGGTGAGCCGATTGAAATTGAACCAGATCCAGATGCTCCATTCTCTGCACTGGTATTTAAAATTGCTACTGATCCGCATGTTGGAAAACTAGCCTACTTAAGAGTCTACTCGGGAACAATTTCTTCAGGCACGACAATTTATAACACAACTCGCGGTGAGAAAGAACGACTCGGAAGAATTCTTCTTCTTCATGCCAATCAGCGCCAGGATATTCCCAGCGCCAGAGCGGGTCGAATTGTTGGAGTTGTAGGTCTGAAAAAAATAAGTACGGGTGAGACATTGACGAGTCAGCCAGATTTAGTTATACTTGAACGAATAAGCTTCCCTGAAACAGTAATTTCAGTAGCTATTGAACCAGCTACTCAGGGTGATTTAAGTAAACTGGCGATTGTGCTTCAGGCTCTTCAGGAAGAAGATCCTACCTTTAAAGTCAGAACAGATTCTGAAACTGGCGAGTGTCTGATATCTGGAATGGGAGAACTGCACCTCGAAATTATCATTGATCGCGTGGTCAGAGAGTTCGGGGTAAAGGCATCAGTTGGAAAGCCTCAGGTTTCCTACAGAGAAGGCATCAGAAACAAGGGCAGGGGTGAATGCAGGCACGTCAAGCAGACCGGTGGTCATGGTCAGTATGGTCACGTGATTCTCGAAGTTGAGCCTGTTGTAAGAGGCTGTGGTTACGAGTTTATTAACAAGGTTGTTGGTGGAGAGATTCCCGGTCAGTATATTAAATCTATTGAACAGGGTGTCAAAAACGCAATGAACGACGGTATTCTGGCAGGTTATCCGGTCAGTGATGTTAAAGTCACATTGCTTGGCGGGTCATATCACAATGTTGATTCATCTGATATTGCCTTTAAAATTGCTGCATTCAATGCTATGAAAGATGCGATGACAAAAGCGTCTCCCGTTATTCTTGAGCCGATAATGAAAGTTGAAATTGAAACCCCTGATGCATACATGGGCGATATAATCGGTAACATGCAGTCCAGAAGGGGAAAAGTTATTAACGTTGAAATGCGCGAAGATATTAGAGTTGTTGATTGTCATGCTCCTCTGAGCGAGATGTTTGGTTATTCAACTCACATCAGATCGCTTTCGCAGGGCAGGGCGACATTTACAATGGAAGTTTTTTGTTACGATGAACTACCTGACAATCTGGCGGAAAAGGCTCTTGGTCGCTGGATCAGGCGTCCAACTCAGCAGCTTGCTGCCTGCTGAATGAATTTTATTTAAGGAATTAAGTCCTAAGGAGGATTTTTGGCATGGCCAAACAAAAAATGCGTTTGTCACTTAAGGCCTTCGATCATCGGTTACTTGATCAGTCTGTATTGAAGATTTGTGACACGGTGAAACGAACTGGGACAAAAATTTCGGGGCCTATTCCGATGCCTACCGAGATAAAAAAATATACTGTCCTGAGATCGCCTTTTGTTAACAAGGATTCGCGTGAACAGTTCGAAATGCGGATTCACAAAAGGAACATCGATTTATACAGTCCGTCAACTCAAACGGTTGATTCACTTATGAACATGGATTTACCTTCGGGCGTAAACATCGAAATTAAGATGTTGTAGACGAAGGAAGGAGGGAGCTATGCCAGTTCAGGCATTACTAGGAACAAAAGTTGGAATGACTCAGATTTTTTCCGAAAGTGGTGACGTGATTCCTGTAACCGTTATCAGCGCCGGACCCTGCACTATTATCAAAAAGCAGGACAAGGCAGTTCAGGTTGGTTACAGAGAAATCCGCAAAGAAGCTGTTGAACGTTTTCTCAACAAGCCGTTGCAGAAGATGTTTGAAAAAGCAGGGGTTAAGCCTTTTCGTTTTGTAAAATGCTTGCCTGCTGACGACCTGGAAAATATCCAGCCGCAGACTGAAATCAATGTTAACATGTTCAAAGTCGGCGATAAGATTGATGTCGTTGGAACAAGCAAGGGAAAAGGTTTTTCTGGTTGTATGGAAAGACATAATTTCAATGGACAGCCAAAAACCCACGGACAGTCTGACAGGTGGCGCGCCACTGGTTCGACCGGTTCTGGAACAGAAGCCAGCCGCACATGGAGAGGCAAGAGATTGCCAGGACATCTCGGCAACAAGCGCTGCACTGTTAAAGGGCTGAGGATTGTAAAAATTGATGAACAAAAGAATCTGTTGCTCGTCAGGGGTTCTATTCCAGGCGCCGACAATGGATTAGTCATCATTCGACAGGCCAAGTGAGGAAGAAACAATGGAATTGAAAAAATGGAACATGCAGGGTGGCCAGACCGGTACGGTCTCTGTCGAAGAGTCAGTTTTTGGTCTGAATGAAGATGTCGCTACCGAAAGCAATAATTTAAGACCAGTCAGTGAACAGACAATTATTGATGTCGTTAAAGCTCAGCTGAATAATGAAAGACAGGGAACTAATAACACCAAAACCAGAGCAGAAGTTGCTGGCGGTGGAAGAAAACCCTTCAGACAAAAAGGCACAGGCCGTGCAAGACAGGGAAGCATTCGCTCACCACTTATGCCCGGCGGCGGAGCAACATTTGGACCGAGACCGAAATGCTATGATCACAGACCACCCAAGAAGATGGTTGATCGTGCAATGTGCGGAATCCTTACAGATCTCGCTTCAGAAGATAGAATTCGTGTTGTTGAAACCCTCAGTTTCGCTGATGGAAAGACAAAATCAGTCAATGCTCTGCTGAAATCATTTCAGCTTGAGAAAGCACTGTTCGTTGTCACTGAAGTCGAAGAAACTGCTGTAAGAGCGACAAGAAATCTCAGTAATGTTAAGATTGTTACACCGAGAAAAGTTAACGCAGTTGATTTGTTAAAATTCTGTCCGGTTTATACAACTACTAAATTGAACAGAAAACCTGGTTCCAAAAAGAATCAGACCATGGAAGTCGTCCGCAAGGGTGGCCTCGTAATCACTGAGTCAGCTCTCAAGATACTCCAAAGCAAAGCGGCCGGAATGTTTGATTGTGAGATGGACGATTATCATCCGACATGCACTTGCTGTCACCAGGAGGCGAAGTAATGAAAACACCTCAGGATATTATTATTGCTCCAATAGCTTCTGAAAAAAGCTACGGCAGAATGCACGAGAAGATTTATCAGTTCAATGTAGCTGTTGATTCGAATAAAGATCAGATTCGTGGTGCAATTGAAAAATTATTCAGCGTCAGAGTGACAAAAGTTAATATAATTAATGTGCATCCGAAAGAAAAAAGAAGAGGTATCCACAAAGGTTTTACCTCTGCTTGGAAAAAAGCGATCGTTGCCATCCACCCCGAAGACAGCATTTCTCTGTTCGAGGGAATGGTGTAAGGCCGATTGGCGCAGGAGATAAAAAATGGGAATTAAATCATATAATCCAACTACGCCGTCCAGGCGTAACATGCAGGGTTATACCTTTGAAGAAATCACTACAAAAGAACCAGAGCGTTCTCTTGTAACGAAACTTCACCGCAAGGCCGGGCGTAACCATCATGGACACGTAACTCAGCGTCATCGCGGCAGTGGAAACAAGCGATTTTACAGAATTATTGATTTCAAGCGTGAAAAAGACGGCATTCCAGGAAAGGTTGCGACAATCGAGTACGATCCAAACCGCACATGCCGAATTGCTTTGATCAATTATCGCGACGGCGAAAAGAGATATATTATTGCTCCAGAAGGACTGACAGTCGGAATGGTCATTGAGAGCGGTTCACAAGCCGATATTACTACCGGAAACTGCCTCAAGCTTAAAGAAATCCCAGTCGGTTCAATGATTCATAGTATCGAAATGAAGCCGGGAAAAGGTGCCCAGATAGCCAGAACAGCAGGTGCCCAGGCACAGTTGGCTGGTAAAGAAGGCGAATACGCTCAGGTTATCCTTCCTTCAGGCGAAATGCGCATGATTCACAAAGAATGCAAAGCTGTCATCGGACAGGTTGGCAATCTTGACCACATGAACCTTTCAATTGGTAAAGCCGGAAGAAACAGATGGAAAGGCTGGAGACCATACGTTAGAGGCGCTGTAATGAATCCATGCGACCATCCACATGGTGGTGGTGAAGCTAAAAACGGTCGTGGAAGAACTCCGGTATCACTCTGGGGTCAGCCGGCCAAGGGTTTCAAAACCCGCAAGCGCAAAAAACATTCGTCGAAGTACATTATTAACCGGCGCAAAAAGTAGATTAGGAGTCTGATAAATGAGTAAGAAAACTCCCTTTGTAGAAGAAAGATTAATGAGACGCGTGGAAGCGATGAACAAGGCTGGCGAAAAACGCCAGATTAAAACCTGGTCTCGTGCATCCACGATTTATCCGATCATGGTTGGACACACAATAGCTGTTCATAATGGTCGAAAGCATGTTCCGGTTTTTGTCACGGAGAACATGGTCGGGCATAAGCTTGGTGAGTTCGCTCCTACTAGAACTTTCCGCGGCCATTCTGCTGGCGAAAAATCCACCGCGCTTAAATAGGAGAATTCAAAATGCTGCGTTTAGCTGGTGTAAATATTCCAGATGAAATTGATATTTTTAATGGTCTGATGATGGTGAAGGGCCTTGAATCCAAGAATAACCACGCCAAAGTGGAAAGAATTCTTGCTCAGGCAAAGCTCTTCACAAAAAAGATGGAAAAGTCCGGCAAGTTTGTTAAGGAATATCCTAAAGTCGGAACTCTTACCTGGAAAGAAAAACAGAGACTTATTGATCTCGTTGACATTCCCAGAGCAAGCGTTTCCGGTGTTAGAATGAGTCCCAGAAAGCTTCGCATTGTCGCTGATGCCATTCGTGGCAAACACGTTGACGAAGCCCTCGGAATTCTTCGCTTCCTGCCCAATTCTGCCGCTCCAGTTCTTCATAAACTTCTTGAATCGGCTATCGCCAATGCAGGAAACGTTCATGAAATGAAAGCTGATAAACTTTTCGTCGGAAAAGTGCTTGTTGATGGCGGTCCCACTATGAAGCGCTTTATGGCAAGAGCACGCGGACGTGCATGCCGCATTAGAAAAAGAACATCAAGTGCTTTGATTGTTCTTCGTGAAAAAGTAGATTCTTACAAGAAATTGTTTGCTTCGACTTCTGCTTCAACCAGTGGAAAGAAAGAGGGAGAAAAGTAAAAAATGGGACAGAAAGTTAATCCAATAGGAATTAGACTTGGTGTAGTAAGAACCTGGGATTCCAAATGGTATGCTAAAAGAACAGATTATGCTCCTTTTCTCCATGAAGATCTCAAAGTAAGAAAGTTCATTGACAAAAAACAATTTCCCCGCGAAGGTATCAGCAAAATCGAAATTGAAAGAAAGTCAAATACCAAGGTTAAAATCACAATTCATACCGCCAAACCCGGCGCGATTATCGGCAAGGGTGGGGAACGTGTTGAAGTCCTGAAAAGAGACCTTGAAAAATTGACTGGAAAATCAGTTTACCTCGCAATCCAGGAAATCAAGCATCCTGATCTCGAAGCCAAATTGATCGCTGAAAACGTGGCAATGCAGCTTGAGAAAAGAATCTCCCATAGAAGAGCCATGAAAACTACTATTGGCAGAGCTATGAGAGCCGGTGCCGGTGGAATCAAAATCACCTGCTCAGGAAGACTTGGCGGCGCTGAAATTGCACGTCTTGAATGGATCCGCGAAGGCCGCGTTCCACTTCACACACTTCGTGCTGATATCGACTTCGCAAAAGAAACTGCCATCACTACCTTCGGGTGCGTTGGCATAAAGGTTTGGGTATTCCGTGGTGAGAAAATTGGCAGACAGGCATTGGTTGAAGATGCAACTCCGCCCAGGCAGACCACCTACTAACCCATACTGACGTAATAATATGAAAAGGAGAATTGTGCCATGATGATACCGGCACGAACTAAATACAGAAAACAGCAGCGCGGAAGAATGCGTGGAATGGCAAAAGGCGGAAAGTTCCTGGCTTTTGGAACCTATGGTCTTCAGGCCCTTGAATGCTGCTGGATGACAGCCAATCAGATTGAAGCCGCAAGAAAGGTTATTACAAGAACCGTCAAGCGTGCTGGCAAAATGTGGATTCGCGTTTTCCCAGACAAACCTGTCTCCAAGAAACCTCTTGAAGTCAGAATGGGAAAAGGAAAAGGCGCCCCTGAATTCTGGGTTGCCGTAGTTAAACCGGGACGTGTTTTGTTTGAGCTCGAAGGTGTTCCAGAAGCACTCGCCATCGAATCCCTCACTCAGGCAAGCTATAAACTTCCCATTCGGACCCAGGTTCTCAATGGTCGAACCGGATTTGGAGGAACTGCCAAATGAAAAATGCTCTGAAACTCAATGATCTTACTGCGGATGAACTCCGTGATAAATATCGGCAATATAAGGAAGAACTCTTTGGACTTCGTTTCAAAGCAGTTACTGGTCAGCTTGGAAATCCTTCCCTGATTGCCAGCGTGAAGAAAAATATCGCACGTGTTCTTACCCAGATTTCTAAAATGACAAAAGATGAAGTCAAGATTCAGTTGAAGGAAGAATACCAGAAACTTCTTAAGGAACAAGCCCTTGATCCAATGAAAGTTCCTCTCAAAGAAAGAAAACGCATTCTGAAAATCAAACTTGCAATCCAGATTCAAAAAGTCAGACGCGAAATCAGATCAGAAGTTGATTCAAAAGTTGCTGAGTTGTTAAAGAATATCAGAAATGCAGTCTCAGAAAAACTTAAGAATCATAACATTGATGCTAAAGAAGAGAAGCTTCTCAGGTCTACTTCGAAGAGATTACGTGATAATACTTTCAGAGTACGGAGAAAATTCCTTGACAAATTAGCTGGAATGGGTTTAAATGAGGCTTCGCAAATTAAATCGCTGAAAGAAGTCAAGCAGGCAAAGCTGAATGAAATCGAACGAATTCGTTCGTTGCAGCGTGAGTTGCTCACTGGCCGGGTTTGCTTTTAATTAAGGAGTGAATATGGAAAATAAGGAAAATTTGAAGGCCAGACGAAAAACAAGAGTTGGCCGCGTAATCGCAACTAACAGTATCAAGACAATTAAAGTGGAAGTTGACACTATTGTACAGCATCCGAGATATAGAAAATTTATCAAACGTGCACAGACCTTCATGGTTCACGATCCGAAACAGGAATGCACACTTGGTGATAAGATCCGTATCGAAGAATGTAAGCCAGTAAGTAAACTTAAAAACTGGGTTGTCAGGGAAATCCTCGAGCACGCAAGTGCCCGCGATCTGAATGCAGCGAAGGAGGCCACGAATGATTCGTCAGGAATCAACTCTTAAAGTCGCAGATAATACCGGCGCCAAAAAACTGCTTTGTATCAGAGTTATGGGCGGTAGCAACCGAACATTCGGCGGAATTGGTGACATTATTGTAGCCTCTGTCAAAGATGCCATCCCTGATGGCACTGTGAAGAAAAAAGAAGTCGTAAAGGCTGTAATTGTAAGAACCAAAAGTCCGGTTAGAAGAGCTGACGGAAGCTATATCAAATTTGATGATAATGCCGCTGTCATCATCGGAGCCGACAATAACCCCAAGGGAACCCGCATTTTCGGGCCCGTTGCCAGGGAATTACGTGAGAAACAGTTCATGAAAATCGTTTCCCTCGCCCCTGAAGTTATTTAGAGGAGTTTTCGGTTATGAAGAAAAATTTTAACAAAGCACGCGCAGTGCTTAAACCTCATGTAAAAAAAGATGACATGGTTGTTGTCCTTTCTGGCGACGATGCAGATAAGAAGGGCAGAGTCCTTCAGGTTCACAAAAAGCGCGGAATGGTCGTTGTTGAAGGTGTCAATACCATCAGTAAACACACCCGCCCCTCAAAGAAATCCGGTAAGGGCGGAATTGTGAAAAAAGAAGGGCCAATCGCCCTTTCAAGTGTTGCCCTGTTCTGTTCGAAATGTAATGCAGTTACTCGAGCACAGATTGTTGCTCATACAAACGATGAAGTTGCCCGTGTGTGCAGAACATGCAGGGAACCAATCGGTCGCAAATAAAATACAAAAGGAGTATTCGGCATGGCGAGTGCAAAAACGAAATCTCTTCCAAGGCTGAAAGAGAAATACCTGAATCAAGTTGTTCCGAAGTTGAAGGAAACTTTCAATTATGCCAACCGCATGGCGGTTCCAAAAATTCAGAAAGTTGTTCTCAACATGGGAGTGGGTGCTGCCACCCAGAACGGTAAGCTCCTGGATTCCTCAGTAGCTGAAATGACCCTTATTGCCGGACAAAAACCGGTAATCACAAGAGCCAGAAAATCAATCTCCAACTTTAAACTCAGAGCTGGAGTAGCGATTGGCTGTATGGTCACTCTCAGAAACGACAGAGCTTATTATTTTCTTGACAAATTATTTAACATCGTTATTCCGAGAATTCGCGATTTCCGCGGATTGTCACCAAAAGCTTTTGACGGCCGTGGCAACTACAGCCTCGGTTTGCAGGAACAGCTGGTTTTTCCCGAAATCAAGTATGACAGCGTTGATAAAGTGCAGGGAATGAATATTACGATCGTTACTTCCGCCCGGACAGACGGCGAGGCCCGTGAACTCCTGGCTTTAATGGGCTTACCCTTCAGAAAAGCCCAGAAGACTCAGTAATAAGGAGAAAATATGGCAAAGACATCATTGATTGCAAAATGGCTTCGTCCACCTAAGTTTTCCACCAGAAAATACAACAGGTGCAAAATCTGTGGGCGCCCTCGTGGTTACATGAGAGATTTTCACATGTGTCGTATCTGCTTCAGGGATCTCGCATCACGCGGTCAGATTCCCGGCGTTACTAAATCAAGCTGGTAAGGGAGAAATAAGCATATATGTGTATGACAGACCCGATTTCTGATATGCTGACCAGGATCAGAAACGCTAATCGTGTTAAACACGAAAGCGTTGAAATGCCTTCCTCGAAAATGAAAATTGAGATTGCAAAAATTCTCAAGAAGGAAGGATACATTCGCGATTTCAGGTATTATAAGTTTCAGAACAAGTTTAACCTGAAAGTCTTTCTTAAATTCGGTGAAAAACAACTTCGCACCATCATTGGCTTGAAGCGCGTTTCAAAGCCTGGCTGCAGAGTATATTCACAGACGAATGATTTGCCAAAGGTCCTTGGTGGCCTTGGTATAAACATCGTTTCAACCTCAAAGGGAATTATGACCGATAAAGATGCCAAAAAGGCCGGCGTCGGTGGTGAAATCCTTTGCCAGGTTTGGTAGGAGGGCTGAATAATGTCTAGAATTGGAAAGAAGCCTATTATAATACCTAAAGGTGTTGAATTTAACATCAGCGGATCACATATTTCTGTCAAAGGACCTAAAGGTCAGTTGAAGAGAGATTTCCCAAGCGAAGTTAAAATTACTCGCGAAGGTGAAGTTGTTAAGTGCAGCATTCCCGAAAATTCCGAGAAACATGTACGTGGACTCTTTGGACTTGTAAGATCACTGGTTGCCAACATGGTTACTGGCGTTTCTGAAGGTTACACAAAAGTTCTTGAAATTGTTGGTGTTGGATACAAAGGCAAGATGGAAGGCAATAAGATCGTTCTCAGTATTGGCTATTCCCATCCAGTCGTCCTTGATGCCCCGAAAGATATTACCTTGAAACTCGAAGGAACTAATAAAGTTGCTGTTTCAGGTATTGATAAAGAACTGGTTGGCCAGACAGCTGCTGTTATACGCAGAATCAAACCACCCGAACATTACAAGGGCACAGGTATCAGATACGCCGGCGAAAACGTCAGAATTAAGGAAGGCAAAAAGCTTGCTGCGTAATGCGGCTGCTTTTTCAGGGAGTTAAATATGAGCACTTATAATAAGAAACATGAAATGAGAATACGGCGGCACACCCGCAGCAGATTCTACTTCTCAGGAACATCTCAGAAACCCAGATTGTCCGTTTTTCGCAGCATCAAACACATTTATTGTCAGATCATTGATGACGAAAAGGGTGCAACTCTGGCATGTGCAAGTTCTAATGAACCGGCAATGCGAGAAGGCAAAGTTAATGGCGGAAACAAAGATGGTGCCAAGCGAATTGGCAGCCTGATTGCACAGCGAGCCCTTGAAAAGGGTATTTCTACTGTCGTTTTCGATAAGGGCGGCTTCCAGTATCATGGCCGGATTAAAGAATTGGCAGATGCCGCGCGTCAGGGCGGCCTCAAATTTTAAAAGGAGTTACGTATGTCAGATAATACACATCAGCCCCAGGGTCGTCGTGATTTCCGCAATAAGAATCAGGCTCCTGTCGAAAGCGAATTTACCGAAAAGATAATTGCAGTTAATCGCGTAAGTAAAACCGTTAAGGGCGGTCGCCATTTCGGATTCTCCGTTCTCGTCTGCGTCGGTGATTGCAAAGGTCGCGTAGCGATTGCACTCGGTAAAGCTAAGGCTGTTCCGGATGCAGTTAAAAAGGGACTTGAGAAAGCAAAGAAAATGTTTATCACAGTTCCTCTTTATAAACACACAATCACCCACCCGAACATTGGAAAATTCAGCACATCTCGCGTTATCATGCGCCCGGCATCCCCTGGAACCGGCGTTATCGCAGGTGGTGCAGTTCGTGCAATTTTCGAAGCTCTTGGTGTAAAAGATGTTCTGGCTAAGAGAATCGGATCCAACAATCCGGTTAACGTTGCCAAAGCAACCATGAATGCTCTCAAGCTTATGAGAGGCGTTAATGATGTAGCCAAGATCAGAGGTATAACACCTCAGCAGGTAATCCAAGGCTGACATGGAGTAGAACAATGGAAAATCTTAAAAAAATTACACTTAAATTAATTAAGAGTCCGATTGGTGCTACAAAGCGCCAGAAGGCTACTCTGATAGCTCTCGGGTTGCGTCACTTGAACCACCAGAAAGAACATGGCGCTTCACCTGCAGTTCTCGGAATGGTCGATAAACTTAGCCGGTGGCTGGAAGTTAAATAAGGAGCTTCACGATGTTGACATTGACTAATATGAGAAAAAGTCCGGGCTCGACTCACCGGAGAAAAAGAATCGGTCGCGGTAAAGGTTCAGGACACGGTAACGAGTCCACCCGCGGCGGAAAAGGACAAACCGCACGTTCTGGTAAGCCTCATCCATACCTTGGATTCGAAGGCGGCCAGATGCGTCTCGTCAGAATCATGCCCAAGCGTGGTTTTGTATCTCCTCACCGTATAACCTACAGTGAAGTTAATCTCTCAGAACTCGAATTCAGATTTGATGCAGGTGCAACTGTAACTCCTGAATCTCTTTTTGAGACGGGTTTGATTAAAAATTTCAGCAAACCAATAAAAATTCTGGCTCGTGGTGAAATTACCAAAGCTTTGAACGTCCAGGCACATCGTTTTTCCGAGTCTGCAAGAGCCAAGATCGAAAAAGCTGGCGGAAAAGCGGAGGTGATCTAGGTGTTTCAAAGTCTCGCCAACTCGATGAGGGTTCCTGAATTACGGAACCGCATCCTTTTTACGCTCGGCATGATTTGTGTCTTTCGTATCGGAACTCACATTCCGACACCCGGCATTGATGCCAAGCTATTGACCCAGAATCTTCCAAGTTCCGAGTTGTTCAGTTTTCTGAACATGTTTTCCGGAGGTGCGTTAAGGCGATTTTCTGTCTTTGCGCTTGGAATTGCGCCGTACATCAACGCATCTATCATTATGCAGCTGCTTGTGTACGTAATTCCCTACCTTGAACATCTTGCCAAAGAAGAAGGCGAAGAAGGCAGAAAGATTATCAGTCAGTATACCAGATATGGCACTGTTCTGATTGGAGCCCTTCAAGGTTTTGGAATTAGTTTCATGCTTGAAAGGTATGGAGTTGTACCTTTTCCCGGTTGGCCCTTCAAGATCATGTGTGTTGTCACATTAACTGCCGGAACGGCGTTTATCATGTGGCTTGGTGAACAGATGACGTCTCGGGGTATCGGCAACGGTATATCAATACTTATTTCCGCAGGAATTCTAGCAGCTCTTCCTGAAGCAGTAGTACATCAATTCGCTTTGTTCACCGGCTCAGCCACTGACGTTCTTAAACTTATTGCTCTTCTGGTAATTGTTTTCGCAGTTATCATGGGCATCGTAACAGTTCAGGACGGCGTTCGGAAGATTCCGGTTCAGTATGCCAAAAGAGTTGTGGGAAGAAGAGTTTACGGCGGACAGAACACCTTTATCCCGTTGCGCGTTAACCAGGCAGGCGTTATTCCGGTTATCTTCGCTTCTTCAATATTGCTTTTCCCAAGCATGATTGCCACATGGATTCAGGGACTTGAATCTATGCAGGGCCTCATAAACAACTGGTTTGTTTTTTGGCTCCTGAATATCTTCAACTATAACAGTGTGTCATATCTTATAATCTACGCAGGTTTGATTATTTTCTTTACATATTTCTACACTGCTATAACATTCAACGTCCAGGATCTCTCTGACAACATGAAGAAATACGGCGGATTCATTCCCGGAATCAGAGCAGGAAGGCCTACAGTAGATTATCTCGAAAGAACTCTCTCAAGAGTTACTCTTGCTGGTGGCGTTTTCCTTTCAGTAGTAGCAGTCATACCAAACCTTCTTATCAAATTTATGAATGTTCCCTTCTATTTTGGCGGAACAGCACTTCTGATTGTTGTTGGCGTCGCCATGGATACAATGCGCCAGCTTGAGTCACATCTTGTTACAAGAAACTACGAAGGCTTCATGAAAAAGAGAGGTTTGAGGTGAAAGCGGCAAGTTTGAACCTCGTGTTATTTGGCCCCCCGGGTGCCGGGAAAGGCACCCAGGCCAAACAACTTGTAGAAAAATATAAAATTCCGCAGATTTCCACAGGCGATATCATGCGTGAATCGATTGCCTCAGGCAGTGAATTTGGGAAAAAAGTTCAATCTTTTGTTTCTGCAGGTTCACTTGTTCCCGATCAACTTGTTCTTGATATCCTGATCGACAGAATAGTGAAACCAGATTGTGAATCTGGTTTCATACTTGATGGTTTCCCCCGCACTATTCCTCAAGCTGATGGGCTTACAGCAGCCCTTCAGAAGCAGGGGAAGAAAATCAACGGAGTTCTGGCTGTCATGGTTCCTGATGAAGAGCTGATTAAGCGCCTTACAGGCAGAAGAATCTGCAAAAAATGCGGAGCAAGTTTCCATTTGGAATTTTCAGCTCCGTCAAAAAGCGGAATTTGTGATCATTGCGGCGGTGAATTATTTCAACGCAAAGACGACAGTTTCGAAGTCATTTCCAATCGTCTCAAAGTCTATCACGATCAGACTTCACCACTAGTTGAATACTATCGTGGAAGAAATATTCTTCATGAAATTTCAGGAAAAGATAAGATTGAAGTGATTTTTTCGAAAGTTTGTGATATAATAGACGGTCTACGGCATTGATTCCATTAAAAACTAAAGACGAAATTGATGTAATGTTTGAGAATGGCTGCGTACTAAGCGGAATTCTCGAAGGGTTGAAAATGATGACCAGGCCGGACATCACAACCCAGGAGCTTGATGAATACGCGGAAGCGCGAATTCGTGAGGCGGGTGCGGTACCAGCTTTTAAGGGTTATCGCGGTTATAAAGCGACACTTTGTTGTAGTTTGAACTCGGAAGTAGTTCATGGTATTCCGTCGAAAAACAGAAAAATTAAATCTGGTGACATAGTAAGTCTTGATCTGGGCTTGAAAAAAAATGGGCTTTTTTCTGACATGGCAGTAACAATTCCGGTTGGCGTTGTAAGTGAGCAGGTTACCAAGTTTCTTGAATTATCTGAAAAGGCTCTTATGACCGGAATTATGAACGCGACTCCAGGGAAACGTTTGGGTGATGTATCATCTTCCATACAGAGGTTTGCTGAAAAGCATGGTTTCTCAGTAGTTCGCGATTATGTGGGACATGGCATCGGCAGGAAATTACATGAAGATCCTGTTATTCCGAATTTCGGAAATCCCGGAACCGGTCCGCGGCTGGAAGTAGGCATGGTACTGGCGATTGAACCGATGGTGAATATGGGTGGTTATCAGGTAAAGGTTCTTGACGATGGTTGGACTGTTGTGACTGCTGATGGCAGTTTATCGGCTCATTTTGAGCATTCCGTAGCGATTACTGACTCTGGTCCGAGGGTTTTGACTAATTGTCCGATTGGTTTCAAAAAGGGAGATAGTTTCCAGATATGACAAAAGCTGATACAATTCAGGTAGTCGGGAAGGTTCTAGAACCGCTGCCCAATGCAATGTTCAAGGTAGAACTTGAAAATGGACATGTGGTACTTGCACATATTTCCGGAAAAATGAGAATGCATTACATTCGCATTCTGCCAGGTGACAAGGTTACCGTAGAAATTACCCCTTACGATTTATCGCGCGGGCGGATAGTCTACAGATTCAAGTAAATTTATTTTTTTAATATTTTTTGGAGGCATTATGAGGGTTCGTTCATCAATCAAGAAGATTTGTGAAAAGTGTAAAATAATCAAGCGTCACGGTGTAATCCGTGTTATTTGTGAAAATCCCCGGCACAAGCAGCGCCAGGGTTAGCAGGGATGGAGGTATAATAAATGGCTCGTATAGCAGGCGTCGATTTACCCCGGGGCAAAAGAATAGAAGCAGCACTCCCGTACATTTATGGAATTGGAGCTACACGCGGCAAGGAAATTCTTGCTAAGACAAAAATTAATCCTGACAAGCGTGTTAAAGATTTGACTGAAGATGAAATCAGCCTTATCAAACAGACCATAGATCATGATTATCGCGTAGAAGGCGATCTCAGACGTGAAGTCGCGATGTCAATCAAAAGGTTAATGGATATCGGTTGTTATCGCGGACTCAGGCACAGAAAAGGTTTGCCAGTCCGTGGGCAGAGAACGCACACCAACGCGAGAACCAGAAAAGGTCCTAGACGTGGTGTAGGTAAAAAGTAAAATATTATTGTTTGCATATAAGAAGGAGTTTTAAAAATGGCAAAAGCTGCGCAAAAAGGCAAACCACGCGCCAAGAAAAAAGAGAAGAAGATTGTTGCTAAAGGTCAGGCCCATGTTCAGTCAACTTTTAACAACACTATTGTAACAATAACTGACTTGACAGGAAATGTTCTTTGCTGGTCAAGTTCAGGAGCTAACAGCTTTCGCGGGTCAAGAAAATCGACCCCTTATGCTGCACAGGTAGCTGCTGAAGTAACTGGAAAGAAAGCATTGGAATTCGGAATGAAGGAAATCGAAGTTTATGTTTCAGGCCCTGGAATGAGCCGTGAATCAGCCATTAGAGCACTTCAAACCGCAGGGATCAACGTTGTTTTAATTAAAGACGTTTCCGGAATTCCTCACAACGGTTGTCGTCCTCCAAAGAGACGCCGCGTATAATCAGGAGAGTGAAAAATGGCTAGATATACAGGTCCATCATGCAGAATCTGCAGAAAAGAAGGGGATGCCCTTTTTCTTAAAGGCGCCAGATGTTATACAGACAAGTGTGCGTTCAAGAAACGCCCCAGAATACCAGGTCAGCACGGCCCGACCAAAATGAACAAGAAACACACTGGCTATGAAGTACAGCTCAGAGCCAAACAGAAAGTCAGAAAAATCTACGGGCTTCTCGAAGCAGCGTTCAGATTGTATTATGACAGAGCAGTCAGCCAGAGCGGAAACTCTGGACATAACCTTTTGACTCTCCTTGAAAAGAGACTTGATAACGTCGTTTACAGACTTGGTTTCGGCATGTCAAGAAGTCAGGCCCGCATGTGGGTTACTCATGGACATTTCATGGTTAACGGCAAGCCGGTTGACATACCAAGTTATTCTCTCAGGCCCGGCGATACTGTCACTGTTCGCGAGAGCAGTTCACTTAAACAGACACTGAAGGATATTCTTGATAAAACCTCAAGCCGTGATAAATCTTCCTGGCTTGAAATTGATAGAGAAGCTATGAAAGGCCGATTTCTGAATGTTCCACAGCGCGAAGAACTTGATCCGAAGCTTCAGGAATCGTTGATTATCGAGTATTATTCTCGGTAGATGTAAGGAGAAATTTGCCCGTGATTGAAATTAATCGTCCGAAGATAAAATTTGTGCCTGGTGCCGAACCCAACCATGCAGACCTTTACATGGAACCCCTTGAGAAAGGCTACGGAACCACCTTGGGCAACTCCTTCAGGCGTGTTCTGCTTGCTTCATTACCCGGTTCCGCTGTTTGTGGTTTGAAAATTGATGGTGTTCTTCACGAATTTTGCAGTATTCCAGGTGTTCTCGAGGATGTAACTCAGATTATTCTTAATCTGAAGAAAGTCATCGTCAACCTGAATCAGCCAGAACCTCTCACAATTAGAGTAGAAGTTCAGGGACCTCGGCAGTTTACCGCCGCTGATCTCGTTGGAAATCCAAACCTTGTAATTGTTGATACAACATCACATATTGCACATATAACCGGAGATATCAAACTTGGCATGGATATCACCTTTAAGCGCGGAAGAGGCTATCTGCTTTCTGAAGCACATAAAGGATCCAATCAGCCAGTGGGAACGATTCTTGTAGATTCACAGTTCTCGCCGGTTACCAGAGCCACCTTCAGTGTTGAAGATGCCCGTGTCGGACAGGACATCAATTATGATAAACTGACCCTGCACATTGAAACTAATGGTTCAATGTCCCCAAAAGATGCAGTTGAACTTGGTGCAAAGTTTATCAGAACACATGTCGATCTCTTTTCTACATTGGAAATCGAAGGCGAATTAGAAGCCGCAGGTGATTCAGCTTCAAGTGAAGAACTTGTAATGGTTTCAGCCCAGAAAAAAGAAACACCGGTTAAGAGCTATAATGATATCCTTATCAAGGATCTTGAATTTTCAGTCCGGTCAAGAAATTGTCTAAAGAAAGCTGGAATTAACACTCTCGGCGATCTTATGGACCGTAAAGCTCCAGATTTGCTGGAGATCAAAAATTTTGGAAAGAAATCACTGAAGGAAATCCGGGAGAAACTTTCACAGTTTAATCTCGTTCTTCCCGGTGACGACGCTAGTTTAGGAGGCGACGACGAATGAGACACAGAAAGACAGGTAGAAAGTTTGGGCGCGAATCACATCAGAGGGTTGCCCTATTACGTTCATTGTGCACATCCCTTGTAAAATATGAAAAAATCACAACTACTCTTCAAAAGGCAAAAGATCTGCGCCGCGTTATTGAAAGAGCAGTAACGATTGCTAAATCTGAGAAGAATATCGAAGATCCGAGATTGCCTGGATATTTCCACGCGATTCAGGACAGAGAACTCATTGGAAGAGATGCCATCAAACATTATCTTTCCAATCTGAAAAAAGAAACCCGCGAGAAATACGAAAAGTATCTCAAAGATCCTGCAGCTAACGAGAAGCCGGAAGAAGTTCTTGAATATCTTCAGTCCAATCGTAATGCAAAAGATCCTGTTGCAACAGCTAAAGATAAAGAGATTATCGGAAAAGACAGAATCAATCGTTTTACAACCTCTCTTGAAAAAGAGAAAAAAGATAAGCTTCGAAAGTATCTTGCTGACCCGACTAAGGCTGAGAAACCTGAATTTGTTCTTGAATACAATGACAAAAACAAGAAACAGCCCATTCTCAAAGTCAGAATTGATGCGAATAAGCGTTTCGGTGCCCCTAAGATTCTCAGAATCGAAGGCTTGCTTACCAAGCTTGTAAAGCGCATTGCACCACGTTTCAAGGATGTAAATGGTGGTTACACCAGAATTTACAAACTTGGCAAGCGCCGTGGCGACGCAGCTGAGCTCGCAATTATCGAATTCACCAAGTAGTATCTGCTTTATACAGCAAAGCGCCCTCTTTCAAATGAAGAGGGCGCTTTGATTTCTGCCTTTATTATGCAGAAACAAACACCTTGAAAAATGGAAAAGAAAGGTAATCCATGCAATTAACCTTTCAGAATGTAACATTTGCATATCGTGAATCAAATTTAACTCAGCCGGTAATTGATGATGTTTCTTTTGTCATTAAAAAGGGTGAATTTGTTGGTATTGCAGGCCGCAATGGGTGTGGAAAATCAACTCTTGCTTTGTTAATGGCCGGGTTAATTGTTCCTTTATCTGGAAATGTATTCGTAGGAGATATCAATACCAGTACATTTTCTCCAGATGTTCAAAAAAAAGTTGGCATCATTTTTCAATGTGCTGATCAGCAGATTGTTGGAATAACAGTAGAAGAAGACCTCGCATTTGGAATGGAAAACATCTCTGTTCCTCGTGATGAAATGATTCACCGTATTGATTTGATCGCCGGAAAGATGGGTTTGCGCGACTATCTGAAAAAACCTGTTTCCTGGCTTTCCGGTGGCGGCAGACAAAAGCTTGCTATCGCATCTGTCCTTATAATGAACCCCGATTTTATAATATTAGATGAGCCGACTTCACAGCTTGATCCCTGGTTTCGAATAGAATTCTGGAAAATTATTCAACAGATTCACTCTGAAACTGGAATTGGAATGATTATAATCTCGCAGCGTTCAGAGGACCTCTCAAAAGTTAACCGTCTGCTTGTCTTAGACTCCGGTAAACTCGTCTACGACGGGCTGTCTTCTGTTGGCTGGAAACATATAGATTGCTCAACCTGGGGCATCCCCATCCCCGAATCAATTACTCTAACCCAAAAGTTCCCCTCATTATTTCCTCATGCAAAGTAACAAGAGTTCATTTAGAATTACAAAATGTGATGGAAGTTCGAGGTAGTCTTTTTGTGGGGATACAAGATGAAAATTAGGAATATTATTTTGCTTCCACAATATGAAGAAAAAATAGCTCCAAAACATAATGTTACCAAAGATGAGATAGAGTCACTTTTTGCAAATCGCCGGAAAGATTTCTTTTGGGAATACGGCGATAGGACTGGCGAGGATTTTTATTCTTCATTGAGTAGAAGTAGTGATGGTAGGTATATTGCTGTATTTTTTATTTTGAAGTTAAATGGTGATGCATTGATAATTAGTGCCAGAGATATGGACGACAAGGAGAGAAAGCGCTATGGCAAAAAGTAAACTTTCAAGACTAATTGAAAAATTTGATGAAGGTGATATTGATTACGATAATCTTAAAGAAGTTAAGTTGGATGTTTTAAATGAAAAGTGTGAAGACTATAAAGTAATGCGTATTCCTAAACATTTGGTTAAGATAGTTGAAGATCTCATTCAGCTTGTTGAGCACTCAAGTAAACCTAAGAGAGCTAACACAGCATAATTTATTTCAATACTCCATTTTATTCTTCGAATATTTCTGAAATTTGGATTTTCAGTTCGGGGAAGATATGCGGGGAGATGCTTTCGTTTTTGGAATATTTTTTTCCGGGCGAGTATTTTCCTTTTTCGGAAAGCCAAAACACTGTTAGAGTTTCAGTCTCCGGATTGATAATCCAGTATTCTTTGACTCCATGGCTTTCATAGAGAGCAAGTTTTCTGATCGAATCTTTCGATGCAGTTGAAGGTGAGAGAATTTCTATTGCTAAATCTGGTGCACCGCGGCAGCCGCGCCGATCGATTTTTATTTTTTCGCAAATAACGACAAGATCAGGCTGAACAACCGTTCTTACATCTTTATCAGGTTCATCTGCTTTGGGAAGGCGGATGTCAAAGGGAGCAATGAAAAGTTTGCATGGTTTTCCCTTCAAATAATTTCCAAAAGGCAGCGCTAGGTTCAGCAAAATTCTCTGATGGACAGTCAGCGGTGCCGGTGTCATATCAAAAACTTCACCGTCTATTATTTCATAGCGTTCTTCATCTGGCCAGTTGAGATAATCGCCATAAGTGTAATCATTTCTCACTTCTTTGCCAGCAGCATAAGCTGCCCGTGGTGACTCAACATGCCTGGTTTTCTGTTCCATTTATTATTCTCTGTTGGTATTTTGATTGCAGCTTTTCAAGAATTCAATCTACTTTTCCTGTCCACCATTTATTAAGTCAAAATTATCATAAAAGAATTTTTGGGTCAACGGATGTTATTCCAGATTGAGTCCCAGGTTGCTCCAGATTCAATTTCGGAATCGATGTTTACGCCTGAAATTGATACGTGATACTTTTCTGTAATAGCGAGAATGGGAGGAAGGTTTGCTGAAATAGAGGTAATAATTTTAAAATTTATCCATCCGCCACTGGCATCTTCTGTTCTGGCACTGTCAGGGTGCAGGTAACCATTCTTAATAAGCATGGATATCCTGGAATTAGCGTCGGTGATATCGTTATCAGTTGCCGATTCAAGTTTGTCAGGCAGTTGGATGTGTGTTTTGTCTGTTTCAAATTGAATCTGTTGCCTGATTGCAGACTTTATCGAAAAATACTTTGATTTGAACTGCGACATTCGCGCAGTATCAACCGTTTTATTTGCCGAATGAAAAAACTGCGGAACAGCTACCGCAGAAATTATTGCAAGAATGCATATAGTCAGCAGCAGCTCAATTAATGAAAATGCTCTTCTAAAGGCAGTCGTATGGGTCTCCTGATTATGGTGTTAATTTTGAGGGCAATACCCGCACTCCCAAAAACCTGTTGCTCTGAACTTCAGCTTCACGACCATGGCAGTGATGATTGACTGGCTTAGGGTTGCACAATGCTGACTAGATTATTTCTGAATTTTATCTAAGCGTTTGTGTTTAACCTAAAAGCAAAAAACCCCAGAGGTTTCTCTGGAGTTTTTTGCTTAATATTTAGTTAAGAGCAGTCCAAATTGTAGCCCAAGTTTTTGTTTTCAATTCATCATCCAAATTAACCGTATTTGATGCTGTTGGAGTAGCTTTGTTACCGCAGGTAACTTTATAGACCTTTGTTGCTTCAAGGAATATTGGACCAGAAGCATTCGCCGTTACAGCAGTTCCCTGATCGACCCCAGCAATTGCCATCTGTGCCTGAGTTCCATCTTCCAATTCAAACGAAAAGTTGGTCTGTTGTAAATACCCCTTGTCAACAAGATCTGCAACCGTCACAGCGATTGAACTCGCTCCCACACCAGTGTTTTTCTGATCCCAGAGATACATGGCTGTTGCCTGTTTAATTGCCATATAATTTGCCTGAAGTAAAGCTCTCTTGGCAGTGCTGATATTGCCCTTGTTTTCTCTGAAAAACTGTGGCACGGCGACTGCACCTACTATCGCCAGGATGGCAACGACAAGAAGTAGTTCAATAAGGGTAAAACCTTTATTTCTCTTCATAAAAACTCCTTTAGTAGCTTTTCGATTTATAAATACGCAGCTATTATACACTTATTGAGATGTTTTGTCAAGTAATTTCCTGCGCAATTCCTCGACTTTGGGGTTTGTAAAGCCCTTTTGAATTGGTTTTTGTACCTTCTCGGATGTCTGATAAACTATTCTTGGTGTTATCATTATCACGAGATTGGTACGGTTTTTGCGCTTGTAGGCATATTTGAAAAACTCTTTAATCAATGGAATCTCACGAAGTATTGGGACACTGTTTCCGGTTCTTGTTGTTTCATCTCTTATCAGGCCACCGATTATGATAGTTTCATTGTCCTTAGCTTCAACTCTGGTTTCCGTTCGTCTGGTAGTAACAATGGGGGCATCATTCCTGAATCCTATTACGTCAGACACCTCAGGAATAAGATCCATGACTATTGTCTTGGCTTTCTGATTAACCTGCGGAGTAACATCAAGTTTTATGCCAACATCAAGATAAGTAATGTTTTCTACAGTACTTACCTGATTCTGGCTTTGTGTGTTCTTATAGGGATATTGTGTTCCGATGTGAATTTTGGCTGGTTGTCCTGAGACGGTCATGAGTTTGGGTTGAGAAAGAATTTGTCCCTGATCTTCGTTTTGCATAACATCTAAAAGAATTTTCAGAGAAGTAAGGTTCCACGAACCAAAAGCAAATCCCTGTCCACCGCCCGTTGTTCCGGTTGTACCAGCAGTACCACCGGTAATTCCTGTTCCGCCGCCAATCTGCGATAACTCATTTGGAATTCCGAGAGGTCTGTCGGTAGGCCTTGATGGGCCGGTATATGATCCGCTCAAATTCCAGTTGAAACCCATTTTCTTTTCGAAACCTTCTTCAAGTGCCAGAATATGAACTTCTATCATAACCTGTGGAAGCGGCTGATTGACTTTTTCGAAGTATTTCTTCAAAATTTCTATTTTATCACGGCTTGCGGTGATCATAAGAACTTTGCGTTTCCGGTCGATAAGGTAATATTCTTTTCTCAGCGGCACTGCAGTGTCAGGTGAAAATCCACCAGACATTCCTCCCATTCCGGGCATCATTCCCATGCCTCCGCCTATCATTCCAGATGAGCCCTGTCCGCCGAACCTGAAACCGTACAAAACAAAATTCAAATTCTTTTCCAGGTCGTCAAAATCAGTGACAAATTCCAGGTTATAGACTTCACTCAGGTATTCTCTTTTGTCATCTTCCTCACGTGAAGTTGGCATTAAATCAATTTTAGAGACAAAACTTGCAACAAGGTTGAGATTTTCCCGATTCCCAGAAAGTAAGAGCGAATTGGTTTTAACGTCAAAAGAAACTTTTATCCCGGAAATCAAAGACTCAACGTTTCGCTTGATTTCTTCAACCTTTCTATTTTTGAGAACAATAATTTCAGTTTCCAGGGTTTGTCCGGACTGCTGTACCGGAGCCTCTTCCTTGACAGGTTCTACAATTTCATGTGATGGAATTTCAGTCTCAGAGTTTTTTTCAGGTTCAGAATTCTTCACAGGGTTTTTGAATACATGTATTGTCCCCTTGTCTTCTACCCATGTGTAGACCTTTTCGCCAAGCAGTTTTGATAAAGCATCTTCGATGGAAACCTGGTGCAGTTCATCACTTACCACCTCTGACATCGGAACGTGAATCTCTATTTTTTTTCCTGTCTGCTCAGCAATTAACTGCAGAGCAACTTCAAGAGGCGTATTATTAAAGACAATGTCTATTTTTGCGCTGGTATCTATTACTGCATTTTGAATAGGTTCGTTTGAGAATGCCGCCAGCTGAAAAATCAGTGAAATCAGGAATATTATCGCTATAAATTGAAATTGCTTTTTTTTCAAGATGTAACTCCCCGGAATAAAATTGTTTAGATTGTTAATTAAGAAAATTTTCAAGACTGCTTTCATTTTTGAATTCCTCAAAACCACATTTTTCTGTTTGTATCCGCACTGTTTAAAGAATCCTCACATTTGCGTAGAGTATTTAGTCACTTATGTATCTTCAATTCTTTCATGAATGATCCGAATTTAATAAGACAGGTTTTTCCATCAGTTTTCAGAAGGGTCATGCCTTCTTTTGTTTCGCCGGGCTTCAAAACAATATACTTATTATTGTTTCCCAGAAGAATACATTTCCATGCCCCATCGTCATTTCTTATGAATCCAGTGAGGTGAACACTTTGAAAAATTTTCTCAGCGAAAGGGTTCGATAGAGCTTCTATTGCAGGGTGCAGGTGCTGAAACGAAATCTTTTTTCTGGGAATATCGAAGTCGTGATTTAATACAAGTTCGGGAAGATCAATCTCTTGGCGTTTTTTAGTCTCATAAGCCATTAGTGATAACCAAACAAGGCAAATTAAAATGGATACAGGAAGAAATATTCTTGTATTATCAATCATATTTTTCCATCAAGGCTTCTGGTACTCCAGAAGAGCATTTCGACTGTCAGTTCCAATTTGACTGAAGATTTTCCGGGAATTTTTCTCAAAGTTGAAGAGGTTATTTTTACAAGATTTTCTTCTGTTTCAAGTTTTGCTAAAATTTTCAGAGAATCAGCGAATTCCCCTTCGAATTCAATCTGTACGGGCCAGGAAATAACTTTATCTTTTTGATTAAACACTGAAGATGGTTTTACTATCCATTTACCTGAAATATCAAGCCTTATCTTATCAATCTTTTTCAAAAGTTCATTATTTCCATCTTCAAATAACGGTAAAATCTTCCTTAATTCGATAAAAGATTCCCTGAGAATCTGGTCTTTTCTTTCGAGGCGTTTTTTCTCTTCAAATTTGTCGATAGAGCGGAACCTCTCGATATTGGCGGCCAGTTTCAGAAGCTCAAATCTATCCTTTTTCTGTTCAAGGTACATTGGATAAAGGACTTTTTGAGAATAAACACCCATTAAAAGTAAAATAAGTGTTATTTTCAGATATTTTTCAAGCATTTTATTTTACGACCTTTGCGGTTATAGAAAACGGAACTGAATTTCCGCTGTTGATTTCAGCAAGACTGATTTTTACTTCTTTCAGTTCATTTATACTTTTTAACGAGTTCCAGAATGAAATTGCTGATTCTGTATCGATTGCATAAGCAGAAATTGTAAGATTTTTTAATTCAGAATTGAGTGTAACTGAATCAAGGGTAAGATTGCCGGTTACTTTTGTAGAAATGTCGCAAAGCATTTTTGAATGAAGGATTTGTCCGGATATTTCCTGTCTTAAGAATGATGTAATATCGGAGAATTTCTGAAATTGAATGTCATTTATTTTTATTTGTTCAATTAATGGTTTCAAATCTTCATTTTTCTCTTTGAGAATTTCAATTTTCCAGGAAGTGAGAAGGCTATTGATTCTGAAAAAACCAAGTGGAACCAGCAGAAAAAACACAATGAACATCCATGCGGCTTTTTGCGAGAGATGAAGTCTTAGAAACGGAGGCGCCTTGGGAATAAGATTAGTTGTCTTTTCCGAATTAACGCCAAAAACCCAACTGTAATCTGCCTGAATAAGTGATTTCACAGGTGGGTTTTCAGAGATATCTTTTATTGGGAGATTGAGGGTTTTCTCAAGATTTTCTCTAATTCCAGCAATTTTCAGATAGGGCATAAGAAGAAAGATTGATGGTGAGGAAAAGGTCTTGTCTTTTGCTCTAATATATGCAAAAAAAGGAGTAATTCTTGCCAGAAGTTCCCGGGTGTTCTGCTGAATAATTTCAATGCATTGTTGATCAGGGTTTGATACTTTACCTGAAAGGTAGTCATCAACTTGTTCCTGTTTCAGCCTGAGGGTTTTCATAAGTCTTGTTTCAATTTCTCTTATCGAACCGGTAATTGAGTTTCTCAGGGCTATAATTTTGCCATCCTTTATTATGACCATATTTACACCGGAATAACCAATTGAAAGAAGGCAGTTGTTTTTCGCACTGTCCATGGATTTGTTTTCTCTGAAGGTGCCGATCATTGTCTCAATTTCAGTCATAATCGAATCAAGCGAGAAACCTGATTCTGTAATCAATTCACGGAGTCTATCTACTGTCAGTTTGTTCGCATACGATACCAGGAGCTCATGGTTGTTTTCGTCCAGGTCGTTCTGTGCTGAAAATGAAAAATACATTGGATAATTGTTTCCAAAGTATTCTTCACGTTTCAGGAAAAGATGTTCCAGAATTTCCCGCTCTGACATTTTTTTGGGAAATGGAAGAAGCTTTGTTCCGGAATTTATGTGGAGAACTACGGAAATTTTTATCAGAGAAGAAAATTTCCTGGAAAGTTCACCTTTAAGAATGTCAAAAAGATCTCTTCCGCCAAGATAGATTCTATCTACCTGCCAATTTCCTTCAAATGGATAGAAAAATTGTACGAAATCTTCTTCTATCTCAAGAATTCCGTGGTCAGGTGGAACAACTGTTTTGAAAAAAGCCAGCAACATATCAAACAACCCAGGTTTTCCTGGGCTGTTATCAATACTTATCGTTTTAGAAACAGAGCATGTGTTTGGCATTAATTAATTTTTCTGGTCCATGATGCATAATTAGCTGATGTAGCAGAGAACGTTGCTATTATAGCATAATTGTCGAATCCAGTGGGTGAAATAATTCCACCGCTATCTATTACCGGAGTAAATGTTGCCGAAATTTGATTCGAATTTTTCTCAACTTGAATTGATACACCGAAACTGCTGACGTTTCCCAGTGAAAACATGTGCGATGGAGGAACTTCACATCCGCGATACTTCAGATGCAGAATGTTGTCGCCTGTACGCTGAAGTTGGGACCATCTGAAGAAAGCAACAGACAATCTGTGTCCATTTTCAACTTTCGAAAAAATAGCAGGGTAAGCGGCAATAAAAGCAAATAGAATCACAAGAAGAATAAGTAGTGAAAAGCCTTTGCTATTTACAGTGTTTTTTGTATAAATTTTCATTTTTTGTGTTATTGTCTTGGATGAATGACAAAGTGCAACAATTCACCAGGATAATCAAGCAGTTCAATCTTAACAGAACATAATTTTGATTCATTGTTGTAAGAAAAAGAAGCAGATGCATTTTCAAGCAAAGCAGATGAGGATGCATAGAGCACTTTCAGAGCTGGGTTGTATTGAAAATCGTGGATAAGACTGGAATCAGAAAGGTCTGAAGTTTGAATAACATTCGATTTTTCGACAATGGGAATGGTCGATTTTTTCCATTGATGGATGGTTTTGTACATTACAAGATAGGTGTTTAGCAATCGATGAAAAGCATCTGTTCTTCTTTCAACGCTGGAATACGTAACTGCCTGCCAGTAAAAAGCTCCCACGGATGCAGCAGAGAGTATCGCCAGCAGAGTTGTTGACAATATTAATTCAATTAATGTTAAACCTGACTTTTTTTTCATAGTTTTATTGTTAATCAGAAGGTATAAAAACCTGGATTTTTGATAGTGCGCCAGTATCATTTTTTCCTGCAACCAGATAGATCATATCGTTGAATACTTCAGCTGATGCTGCAGCAACAGGATATGACAGATTTCCGGATTCCAGAACCCAGTTTATTCCGTCAGTTGAAGACCAGACATCGTCAAGGTAGCCTGTGGCGTTATGTCCGCCGAGCAAATATAGTTTTGTTTCATGAGCCACAAGTGAGAATTCCTCGCGAGCTCCAAATGGACCGCTTGATAACACCTGATTCCAGACAAACCCATCAGAAGATGACCAGACGTCACCTAAAAACGTGGTAAGGTTTCTTCCTCCGATTGTCCAGATTTTATTGCTGAAAACTGCACTTGCGTGACTGTAGCGCGGTGGCAGGTTTGTTGCAGTGTGGTTCCATGGCTTCACATTAGGGTTAGAGGTCCACCATGTATCTGTAATCAATGTATTATTAAACAGATTCAATCCGGCGATCATGATAACTACATTGTTGAAAACGACAGTGGAAAGGTTATAAGGTACGAGTTTAACGCTGTTCCCGTAGGGTTTATACACATCATCCCATGTCCCATCGCTGTTATATGAAAATGTGGAATAATTATCCGAACGGTCTTCTTCTGCCCCCCCAATTACGTATATCGTGTCATTTATTACGGCAGTTGTATGTCCTTCTCTTGCGATAGACATTGGAGCAACGGGTTCCCAGTTTACTCCATCAAGGCTTCGATAGGAAGAATTCGTTGCTGTATTACCGTCAGGATTTCCGGCAAAAATCCATAAATATCCGCCAAACACTGTCGTGGTATGGTCAAAGTGCGGAGTAAATGGTGCTCCTCCTTCCACTGTTGGTGGTGGTAATACTGTCCATTCTCCTACTGGAATCTCCGTGGTCGAAGTTGCCAGCCAGCTTTCTACGTTGACTCTGTTTCCGAAACTGTCTGCGAGTTCAAATGGTGTCGATGCATCAACATATCTGAAATATGGAGGGTGAAAAACTGAAATGCCTGACGAATAGGTTGAATTGTCGGGTATTACCGTCCATGTTGATATATCCTGAGCCGGAAAAAGGCTTTCGAGAAGAACCTTTTTCTCAGTGGTAGTCGCAATCATTGCTTCAAAAAAGTTATTTGCGGTAATATTGCTTTTCATTGCTGAGATATTCTGTTCGGCAGAGAACCAGGCAGTTGTCAGGTGTGTATAAATAAAAATAGATACAATACCCAGAAGAATTGCTCCGAAGAGCAACTCCATAAGCATTATTCCTTTTTTCTTAAAGAGTTTATTCAAGGTTTGCTGAGACCATTCCTGATTCACTTACGTTAATTGTGCCAAATTCTTTTCCTGCAAATGAAACATCTATGGTAATGAAAGAGGATAATGGTTTTCCAATATTGTTAAAAGCGATAGTTCCAATGCCGAATGAGTAATCTGCAGCAAATATTTTATTCTGTTTTGCGAAAGTATACGAGTTTCCTGCAAGAACTACCTGAGAATACTCTGACATGTCGAGAAGAGCCATTGATCTGGCATATTCAATGTCTGACTTGAGCGTGGCAAGAATATTTCTGTTAATTCGTGCGTTAATATCCTGATAAGCTGCTGGCAGAGCTACAGCCGAAATTATCGCAAGAATTGAAACCACCAGAAGAAGTTCAATTAAAGTTATTCCTGAAAAAGAATTAGTTTTCATTAAAGGATTCCATACTTACATTCTTCCTTTTACCAGAGAGCTCATCTGGAAAATTGGAAGTATTACCGAAAGCATTATGAAACCTACGATAAAAGCCATGAACAATATCAGTAACGGTTCAATCAGGCTCATGACAACCTTTAAAGCATTCTGCAATGAAGCTTCGTAAAAAAGTGCAATTTCCTCAAACATTTTTTCCAGCATTCCAGTTTTTTCGCCAGTTTCAATGAGTTTTACTGCCATGGGCGGAAAAATAATGTTCCCTTCAAGGGAAAGTTTCAGAGTGCTTCCTCTTTCCACAAAATCAGACATATTCCTGATAACTTTTTTGGGAGTCGGCATATCAACAGTTGTTTCGACTGAAGAAAGTAATTCAAGCAACGGTACTCCTGCGCTAAGGAGTAATCCGAGTGATTCGGAGATATGTACTATCAAATATGTCCGTACTATTGTAGAAAAAACTGGCGTGCGCAGGATGATTTCACCGGCAATCCACCGACCTGCGCGGGTAAGCGCAAACAGAAGAAGTGCTAATGCTGATAATATAAAGATAACAAATATGATTTTTAAATGTAATTTAAAAAAGATTCCAATTGTGAGAATGATCTTTGTTGGCAACGGTAATGGAAAATTTGCGCTTTTAAATACTTCAGCAAACCTTGGAATTGCAAAACCGAAAAGAATAGCAAGCACTGCCATTGTTACTGTGATAAGCAATGCCGGATAAGCAAGTGCAGAAATAATCTGACTTCTTATTGCCTGACTTCTCTGATTAATCTGGGAAAGTTTGTTTAATACCTTTTCTAAAACGCCCCCTGATTCACCAAGTCGAACCATATTTACAAAAAATGGACTGAAAACATTCGGATGCGTTGAAAGTGCGTCTGAAAAAGATCTTCCCTCTTCAATTGCCTTTCTGATATTTTGAAGTATGTTTTTAAAATATTTGTTGCTTTCTCCTTCTTCAAGAGATGCAATGCTTTCAACAAGAGGAACGCCACATTTCAGCAGAACTGAAAGTTGTATAAGAAAAGCGTTCAGGACACTTGAAGGAACCCAGTTCAGGAAGGAAACTTCTGCCTGAAGATTCCAGTCTGGTTTTTCAGGTTTTACAGAAGTTACAAATATTCCCTTGTTGGAAAGACTTGCAAGAGCCTGTTTTTCATCCGGAGAATCAATTGTTCCGGTTTCTTCAGATCCTGTCGAATTGCGTCCTGTGTATCGAAAGATCATATTTGTCAGATCACTCTGACAAGTTCTTCGAGACTTGTCAGGCCGGTTTTTACTTTTTGAATGCCGTTTTCAAGAAGAGTTTGCATTCCACACTTTTTTGCAGCTTCTTCGATAACGGATGCTTCGGAGTTTTTCAAAATTTCCTTTTTAATCGCGCTGTCTGAAATCATTATTTCCTCGACACATGTTCTGCCGCGGTATCCTGTTCGATTACATGCTGGACAGCCTTTTCCGCGAAACGAAGGAAAGTCTATCCGAATTTTTTTCAGGGCAATTTCAGAAATCTTTTCTTTTTCAGTACAGGTTGGGCAATTCAAACGCAGCAGTCTCTGGGATATTGCTGCTAAAAGTGTATTTGCGGTGAGGTAACTCTCAACGCCCATTTCCTGGAGTCGCACAGGAACTTCTGGAGCTGTGCCAGTGTGAATAGTAGAGAAAACCAGATGTCCTGTCAGAGATGCGTTTACTGCAAGTCTTGCCGTTTCGGGGTCCCGTATTTCTCCTATCATTATAATATCAGGATCCATTCTGAGTATGGCACGCAATCCGTTGGCAAAAGTCAAATCAATTTTTGTATTGACCTGTATTTGGTTTACCATCGGAATATTCATTTCGACCGGGTCTTCAAGAGTGATAATTTTATCTTCTTCTTTATTCAACATTCTTAGAATTGAATAAAGGGTTGTTGTTTTTCCAGAACCTGTCTGTCCTGCGACAAGTATCAGGCCATGATTTTTCATTATCAGCGATGAAACCTTTTCAATGCTGTCTTGAGAATAACCTAATTCTGTAAGACCGCTAAATTCATTTCCATGATTCAGAACTCTTATAACAATGTTTTCTCCACTTGTACATGGAATAGTTGCAGTTCTGAAGTCAATAAGTGCACCTTCGACTTTAAGCATCATTCTGCCATCCTGGGGCAGCCGGTGCTCGCTTACATCCATTCTCGACATTACTTTTATTCTGGAAACAATAAGAGGGTGAAGGTGCTGTTTAGGTCTGAACATTGTTTTCAACATTCCGTCAACGCGAAATCGAATGTGAAAATCAAGGTTGTCAAGCTCAATATGAATATCTGAGGCGTTTTCTTTGACTGCCTTCTGAAGCATCTGATTAACAAATTTAACCACAGGCGTATTCTGAGAATCGCTGACATCGCTTTCGATGCGATCCAGAATGCTTTCGTCCTCGCTTTCCTGGACTTGCTTAAGTGTCTGGGAAATAGCTTCAGCGCCTGAAAAAAACTGTTCTATTGCTTCAGAAATTCTTCTCGAAGAAGCCATCACAAGTGAAACAGGCTTCTTAACTTTGTTTTCGATATCATCGACTATACTTATGTTAAGCGGATCAGATGTCGCTACTATCAGACATCCGTTTTGAAGCGAAAGAGGTATTACATTGAATTTTTTGGCCAGACTATAAGGAATTTCATGAATCAGACTTGGGTCTACATGCAACTCTGAATCCGAAACAAAGGGAATTCCGAGCTGGTTACTCAAAGTTTTGATCAGCTCTGATTCGCTTATCAGGCCCATTCCAATTAAAGCTTCGCCAAGCCTGATACCACGTTTATTAACTTGCTCAAGAGCTTTTTTTAACTGTTCTTCAGTAATCAAGCCTGTTTCAATAAGGGTATCGCCAATTCTTTTCATGTTTTTCCAAATCTTCTTTTTTCGATTATAAAATAATATCAACTTTCCCTTAAACAAAAAACGTACCATCTCAATTCGTATCTATGATAATTGAGATGATACCAAAAGTCTTTCCCTTAAAGAAGCGTAAATATCGGCACTGTATGAAAATAGCCTATCGGTTAATCTTGCTACAGTGCCACTTTTTCTTCAATTAATCTTAATTTGGTGTATATAATTGAAATTAATCGAAGAATTTGGGATTAAATTTCAGTCGCTGTTTTTCCAGCGGTCGATGTTTTTAAGCATTTCTGCGATGAGTTCATTTGCACGCCTTTGAGAAGCGGCTTCGACAGTTAATTCTACGTAAGGTTTGTCGGGGTCGGGAAGAATCAGAACCCATTCGTCTTTGGCGATTGCCACTTTAACGCCGTCTATGAGCCATGTTTCGCGGTCTTTTGCGAATTCCATTGAATGTCGCATTACTCTGCCCTTGTTTTCCCATGGACATGGTATTTTGCGTGTTTCAATAAAGAATTTCGGAAGTTCATCGAAGATTTTCGAAAGCGGTTTTGAATTCTTTGCCAAAAGCTCAAGTAGTTTGGCGCCGGAAAAAATTCCATCAAAAACTGGCTGAAACGATGGGAAGATTGTTCCGCCAAAAGCATCTCCGCAGAAGGCAGGCTTTTCGGTCAATGCTGCATTCATAAGAGCTCTGCCGCTGGTTTTTGTTCGTACAATACTTCCGCCCGAACGAGCGGCAAGCTGCTCAAGAAGGTGTGTCGATGATACCGGAACAGCAATTCGCGCAGTCGGATTAACTTCAAGAATCATTGCAACCCAGGCAACAAGACTTTCTTCATTCAGAACGCATCTTCCCTGATCGTCAACAAAAAATACACGTTCGCCAACCGTATCAAGCATGAATCCCATGTCGGCGCCGAGCGATTTCACTATTTGTGCAATATGTTCAATCGAACGCTTAAACTCTGTCGGTGGATGATAATCAGCCGATTCAGCATGGAAAGCATTCAGGGAAATTACTTCGCAGTTAAGGCGGCTGAGAATGTTGGAAAATATGTTGCTTGCACCGCTGTAAGCATAGTCAACAACTATTTTCATGCCTCTTTTACGGATTGCTGCAACGTCAAGGTGGGAAATTAATTCATCACGGTAATATTCAGTTACTCTGGCCGGGAATGATATATCGCCTGTTTCTGATAGTGAAACACGGCGGAAATCTTCGCGGTTGAAGAGTCTTTCAATCGGTTTCTGCTGAGCGGGCGAAAGGTCACGTCCTTCATTGTCAAACATGCGTATTTCAAGGTGGTTGGGATCAAGTGGAGATACATTCACGTGAATTCCCGCAACTTTATTGAAAGTTCCGAGCTTATAACGGGCTACTGAAGCAGGCATTACACGCAGATCTGCCACATGTATCCCGGCTGATGCAAGTCCTGAAATCATTGCACGATTGATTATTCTGCTGAAACGATGTGAATCTCTTGATGTGCAGACGCTGGAACCCTTCGGAAGTGATGCTCCAAATGCTGCTCCGAGTTTGCATGCCATTTCAGGTGTTATTTCCAGATTTGCAAGACCTGATATTCCGTTAGATACGAAAAGATTTTTTGTCCAGCGGTCGCCCCAGACGAGGCTTGAAAAAACTGTCGAACCGTCGTCGACAACTTTGCGGGGCCATATTTTTACATTACTTCTTACTACAGAGTTTTCCCCGATTTTACATTCTTCGCTGATTACAACGCCTTTTTCGATTATTGCACCGTCTTTTATCTGACAGGAATTTGATATGATTACTTCTTCCATTCTGGCTCGCTGTCCAACATAAATGCCTTCCCAGAGAATTGATTCGACAATTCTTGAACCAGCTTTTATGATGCATCCGTCACCGATGATGCAGTTCTGCAGCTCGACTCCGTCTTCGATCTGACAGTTGGCGCCTATGATTACGCCACCTTTGAATTTAACTTTGCTTCCGACTTTTGAGTTGGCTCCAAGCCAGACGTCGCGCCCGATTGTATTCAGCCTTCCGCCTGGAATACTAATTTGTACAGTTCCTTCAAGAATAGCCTGATGGGCAAGTCTGTACTCAGAAAGATCACCGATATCTTTCCAGTATCCGTCAGCAATATAGCCAAACAGTGGCAATTTTTCCTTGAGCATAAGCGGAAACAGATTTTTGCTGAAATCGAACTCGGTTTGGGGCGGAATGTGATTGAATATTTCAGGTTCGAGGATGTAAATGCCTGTATTTATTGTGTCAGAGAAGACTTCACCCCAGCTTGGTTTCTCGAGAAACCTTACAATTGATCCATCTTCACTGGTAATGACAACACCGTATTCGAGCGGATTGGTAACGCGTGTCAGAACGATTGTTGCCATGGCTTTTTTCTGTTTGTGATATTCGATAGCCTGTGAAAGATCGAAATCAGTCAAAACGTCACCAGAAATAATTATGAATGGCTCACCTTTCAGATTTTCTTCAGCATTCTTAACGCTTCCAGCTGTTCCGTAGTCGGCAGTTGCCATAACATAGCTCATTTCAATTCCGAAATCCGAGCCGTCACCGAAATATTTGGTAATTATTTCAGGCTGGAAGTAAAGAATTGAGCAGATCTTTTTCAGATCATATTTTTTCAGAAGATTTACAATATGTTCCATCATTGGAACATTTGCTACCGGAACCATTGGTTTGGGAATATTGCACGTTATTGGTCTGAGTCTTGTGCCAAACCCGCCAGCCATAATTACCGCTTTCATAGATATCTCCTTGGTTTCCTTGTCCTTGATATATTTATTTATTCTGTCATTTTATGTTGATGATCAATGCATGTCAATACATTTCGAAAAAAAAAGGTTTTGCCATTGTTAAGCACTACAGTTGGATTGCGCTCGCTGCACATTTCTCTTCTGAATTGTGATGCATTTGGATGTCCTCTGAGATACGCGAAAAGATGCACTCTGAAGAGAGCAACGCCTTTGTTTCCGTGCTCAACCAGGCTTTCAATGAGGTGGTCTCTGAATAGTTCAAATTTCAATTCAGAAGACATTTCTGGAACATCCGAAGATGAACTTTCTGAACTTTCAGAAATAATTTTCCTGAAAAGCCATGGATTTCCGATTGCTCCTCTGCCGATCATGAATCCTGATGCTCCAGATATTTCGTGAACTTTGATTATATCTTCAGATGATTTAATGTCACCATTAGCAATGAATGGTACAGAACCGCACAGATTCTGCATGTTTTCAAGCCTTTTCCAGTCAGCAGTTCCGGAGTATCCGGCTTCGCGAGTGCGTGCATGAACAGTGATTGCATCTGCACCTGCGTCAAGAGTCATTTTTGTGAAATCAATAACGTTAATCTGACTTTCTGTCCAGCCAAGCCTGAACTTTACTGTAACTGGTATTTTTACTGCATTTTTCACTGCGGAAATTATTTTTCGGGCAAGTTCTGGTGTTTTCATCATTGCTGAGCCAGCACCTGACTTTACAACTTTTGCAACCGGGCATCCCATGTTAATATCGATAAGTTCACAGACGCCCATTTTTTCAATTTTGGATGCGGCTTCTGCCATATCAGACGGGTCGTGTCCGAAAATTTGTGCAGAAAACGGGCGCGGTTGAAGGGTGTAATTCAACATGCGAATGGTGGTTTTGTTTCCGAGTAGAACTGCTTTTGCGCTTGCGAGTTCAGAAACGGTAAGCCCGGCACCGAGTTTCGAGCAGAAATATCTGAACGGCCCGTCTGTAACTCCGGCCATTGGAGCCAGTACTAGATTGTTTGGAAAGGTAATGCCTTTGATTTTAAGTGGTTTTATGAGTGATTTTATGCTCATTTTTTTATTGTTGAAAAGACAAGATTTTTGTCTGCAGATTATGCAGATATTTATACTAAATCTCAAGATTAAAGACAAGATTAAAGAGAAGATTCAAGAAAAGATTCAAGAAAAGATTTTTTCCGCAGATTCCGCAGATTCCGCAGATTTTTAGGCTCAAGATTCAAGATTCAAGATTCAAGATTAGAAAGACTTCTGTAGTTAACAGTTGGATACTAATTTAGCTTTTGTATTTAAATCTTAATCTGCGAAATCTGCGTAATCTGCGGACAGCTTTAATCTTTTATCTTTTCTCTTATCTCTTTTATCAAGAAATCTCTTTATGAATCATCTGCTTCTATTTTTTTTCTGTAGTATGTGGCTCAATTCAAGCATCTTCTGTGATTGTGTCATTGAAGATTGTCGAGCAGTTTCTTCCGCGTTTTTTACAGTGGTAGAGCGCCATGTCGGCCTTTTTGATGAGCATTGGGCGATTGCTTGCGTGGTCAGGGAAGGTCGCAATTCCAAGTGAAATCGTGACTTTCAAAGGCTTTCCCTGTCCCGGGAAATCATAGGATTCTATAATTCTTCGCAGTCTTTCGGCCACGAGCTGAGCTCCTGATGCATCAGTCTCAGGAAGAATAACTGTAAATTCCTCACCACCATATCTTGCTGGAATGTCAATAGTCTCGCGAAGAGTTTGCTTAACAAGCTTGGCTACTTCCACAAGAACAATGTCGCCCTGCTGATGACCATAAGTATCGTTGAATTTCTTGAAATGGTCAATATCCATAAGAATTAAAGAAACAGTTGTGTGATAACGTTTTGCTCTGAGAATTTCTTCCTCAAGACGTGCCTGGAAATATCTGTGTATGAAAAGTTTTGTTAATCCGTCGGTAATGGCAAGCTCATAAAGTCTTGCATGTTCAACTGCCATGGCAGCCTGCTGGGCAAGTGCTTCCAAAAGGCGCTGATCATCTGAGTTGAAACCGACCGGGTCAAGTTTATTTGTAACATTAATGACGCCTGTTGCGCGTTCTCGTGCTTTCAATGGAACTGAAATTAGATTCCTTATGAGATGTTCGAAGTTTGTTGATGTTTCATAGCTCTTGAACAGCGGGTCATTTGCGCCGTCGTTCACAATGATGGAAGTGCCTGTTTTAAAGACTGTTCCGGCAACACCTTCACCGGCTTTAATGGTAGTAATTGTTGCCGGAGTTGTTGTATCGGTCTGGGCGCCGTAAACGATTTTTGTTGAAAGTTCGTCTTTTCCATCGGTCTGAAGCATGATTGATGCGCGTTCTGATTTAAGAGCTTTGCATGCCATCTCAAGAATCTGTTTAATGAGTTTATCGGTATCATTCTGAAAATTCATTGTCTGGCTGGCTTTGAAAAGGGTTTCAATTTCAAATATCTTGCGGTCAAGCGCTTTTTGATTAGATTCAAGGGCAAGAATCATTTCGTTGAAACGCCCTGCAAGCATTCCTATTTCATCATGACTTTCTATTTCGAGCCTGTATGACAGATCTCCGGCGGAGACGATCAAGGTGCCCTTCATTAGAGAGTCGAGCGTTCTTGTGACAAATTTTGCAAGACCGAATGAAAAAATAACTCCCAGAAGAAGTGCTATTATTCCAATGAAAGATATTTCTTTCCTGCTTTCTAGTCTTGCTTTATCGAGCGGTTCGCAACTGTATTTCAGGATTACAGTTCCGAAAGGGGAAGAACCTATGCGAATTGGTGAAGCATATTCGATGTACCGGCCAGTCAGGGGAACTGGCATTCGGCATGGCGATTCAAGAGAAGAATATTTCTCAAACTCATCAGACGGAAGAACAACTCCAAGCCTGTTCTGTTGATCCCGGCGGCTGCGAAATGCCAGAATTTTTCCGTCCTGATCAATGATTGATATTTCAATTACATTCTCACCCGCAGAAATAATTCTTTCGACGTAAGGTGTTAGATCGTCATAAGTCTGTCTGATGATCGGGTCCTGGCAGGCAAGCGCCAGAGTCGACGAAAGAAGCATTCCAGACTGATCTATACCCTCATTTATGAGGCTATCTTCACGTTTGGAAGTTGTAGCCAGGGTTAGAGTCAGAATAATTCCCACAAGGATAATTATTCCAAGAACAAACTTGAATTTTAGAGAATGATGAAGAGGAATCGCTTCTTCCACTTGCTGAACCGCCCTTATAAGATCAGTTTTTCAAAAGTGAATACATCTTTTTTACGTAATCATAGTCGGAATCATCAGCAGGTAAAAATCCCTGAACATCTGTAAGATTCTGCAATATTGCCTTATGTACCGGATTTTTCAGAGAAAGCTTTATAAATGCATCTTTGATCTGTGCCACAAGATCTTCGGGTAAATCTGATCTGCAGACGATTGGCTCGTTTGAAATGTCCTGTGTTGTTCCGAGAATTGTAAGTTCTCTGGTTTTTTCCTGGTCTTTCAGAGTCTTTCTTGCATCATCATAACATGCCCCGGCATCAAATTTTCCAAGAAGGACGTTCAGAACCACTGCATCATGTTTTGTCAGGAATGCAGCTTCTGAGAAATCTTTATCGGGGTTTATACCAGCTTCAATAAGCAATGCTTTTGGGAAAGTGTATCCGGAGGCTGATTCTTTCTCGACCCAGGCAAACTTTTTGCCTTTAAGGTCTGAAAGATTTCTTATTCCACTGTCGCCTCGTACAATTATTATTCCGCGATATGAAGTTGACCCAAAACGCACTGGTTTAACCAATGGTTTCATTTTTATCTTTTCTTTGTTTTCCACATAAGCCAGCGACCCGAGCCAGCCAATGTCTATTTCGCCACGCTCAAGCTTTTTAACTATTCCATCATAGTTGCTTGCTGTAACCAGTCTTGTTTCCTTTACTCCAAGGGTTTCCTTGAGATATTTCATGAATCCTTCATGTTGCCGAACCATTTCACTTGAATTGGTGAATGGAATTCTTCCAAGTTTGAGTACAACATCCTTGAATTTACCGCTTGCAGCAGGATTCTTTTCCTGTGTCGAAGCGTTCTGATCAGGTTTATCTGTTTTTGGGTCTGGAGTTTTTCCGCACCCGGTGAAGAAAGTAAAAATTACGGAAATACAAAAAAACAAAATATAACCGAAAAAACGCGTTTCTGATTTTCGCATGATTATCCTCAATCTGAATTTATATCTAAACTTTATAACATATTTTCTATTTTTATCCAAAGAAATATTTTCATGAAAAACCAGCTTTCACTTTTTTTGCTCATGATCTCAATTTGCATCTGCTTGATAGTTAGAGGGTATTTAGCCCACTTGTCATCTCGAACGAATGTGAGAGATCTCGCAAGTGTGGGATTTCTCCCTTCGGTCGAAATGACAGAGTTGGAATTGCACTAACTAATTGAGATCATAAGCAAAGTTAAGGTTTTATTTGAATGGAATTTCGATAAAGATTTCAACGATATTATCATAAACTTTTGTCTGAAGTGACATTATATCCATTTCGTCAAGGGCAGTAAGGTTTGGAATCGGGGGAATACCTTTTTCTGCCATGAGTGGCGACTGGAGAAATGCCTGAAGTTGTGTGTTAAGAAGTTGTGGTGCAAAGCGGTAATATCTTTGAATACCTTCGGGTAGCTTGAAGCCTTCTTTTTTACCTGAAATAATTTCTTTAATTCTTCCAACTTCTTTAACAACAAGGTCTTTTCCGGTTGTGACAATAAGCATTCCATCAGATATTGCAGCACATATTCTCATGCTTGGAAGAAGGAAAAAGCTGAGTCTTCCGATTTTCAAACCGTTGACTTCCTCTGACGAAACAAAAAATCCGAATTTTGTTGCCAGATCCTGAAGTTTGGGGCACATATCGAGTATGGCTTTTTCATCATTGATTTTTGAAGTAATCCGTATGTCTGGAAATCCGCCTTCACCATCTGGAGAAAGGTTTCCTGAAACCAGTGTTTCCTGGGCTGTTGTTGGAAGAATATCTTTTTCAAGATCAAGTCCGGATGATGCGAGATATTGTTTTACAATTTCAGTCTGAGGAATTACTGAAAGTTGCTGCATTACTTCCTTTGGAGATGGCGGAATTTGTTTCTGAGTTGCGCTGAAGAGTGCGGTTGTGTCAATGAATTTGCCTGTTTCAAACGTGCCTGTCTGTTTCAGAGATTCAAGAACATGTGTAGATGTAGCTGAGACAACAAAACAAAGTTGAAAAAGTGCCCCCTTTTCAGTCAAATTAGCGGCCATTGCAGCTTTTTGTGCAATAGAAAGAAGCGGGAGAAGTTTTTGTTCAATTTTCAGTAATTGTCCGGGTTTGGCCTCAAGTTTTGCCGGCGGATTTTTAAGGATTTCCTCGAAAAGGGATTTCAATGAAACCGGGTCTGCTACGCCTTTTAAATAATAGCCTTTTTCTGGAACTGGAACACGTTTGGAGATTTTTTCCAGCAGATCAAGGTTGGTTTCAAGCATTTTGTTAACAAGAGCTTTTTGCTCATCAGTCCATTTTTCCTGAGCAACAAAAGGATTCGGAGCTTTTTTTTCAAAATGAAGAGGTTTTATGAAACCTGCATAAGCCAATTCACTGCTGTTCTTAAGTTCGGGAATTGTTGAAACTGCTTTTCCGATGCGTCTCAAGAGTTCTTTTGACTCTTTTTCATGATCCTTGAGAAAATCACCCTTTACAGAATACCATGCCGCTAATTGAGGTGATGAATCAGGCGAAGCCTGTGTTTCTTCGGCCTTGAGAGAAGAGACGGTAAATAGAATAAAAGTACAAAACAAGACACCAAGAAAAACGATTTTGTTTTTTCTCATATATTTTCTCCTAAATAATGCTGTTGGTTCAAATTATACTTTTTTACAATCTGAAATAAAAGTACTTTTTATTTAATTTTGCATCTAATCTCAATTTTTGAAAGCAAATTGAGGTTGCATTAAGCATGAATTAGAAGGGAGAAGAATCGTCTGATCTTGATAGGAAATACGCGATCTGTCGTCATCTCGAACGAATGTGAGAGATCTGATAAATGCTAAATTCCTCCCTGCTTGACCGAATTGACAAAATCGGAGTTCAGGAGCTGTAATTTAAGGCTTATGGTATGAAAAGGGTGAGGGTTCTTTATGCCTGAATTGAGTATATACTTTACAACTATAAAAAATGATGATAAATAATATAATTGTGAATACAGAAAAGATGAACAATAAAACTTTTATTAAGTTTTCCCCTTCTTTCCGAAGTGGTTTTGTCATGCTGATTGTTTTCGGGGTATTTCTTGGCCTCGGAATACTGGCATTTACTCTGGCTTTCATGAAAACCGGGACAATTGAACAACTCGGAAAAAACATTGACCAGAACAGACTTGCAGTAATAGCTCATGCTGCAAATAATGAAGCTGTGGCTTATTTCAAAACGAATGTAAATATTCCAGGCACTAGAATTTTTAACTGCTGGAAAAACATGTTTGATACGCCGGCAATAACAGATCTTCCGAAATCTCTCGGGGAATTTACCTTCGATGATGCCGATCCGCTTGCAAACAGCAAGGCGATTTGTGATTCCATACCGGGCTATGGGATTAAGCTTAAAACTAGAATCAACATGATTGTTACCGGAAAAGTGAACACCAAACGTGCTCCGGCATACATTGGACACCTTGAAGTTAAATCACAGGCTGTTGACAGGAAGGGTGGAGTGGTTGAAATCAAGGAACGCCGGGATTTGAAGTATGTCGATCTGAGGGATTTTTTTGACAAATACATTTTGTATGTAAAAAATCATTCTTTTGACTATAATCAGTCACAGAGAAGATTGATCCTTACCGGTATTCCCAAGGCTAAAATAAACTGGGACGGAGTTTATTCCCGGGCTTATCTTGGAAATCGATTTCATCCGAAAACAGATGAAGAAAACCTGATTGGCGGAGCAGACAAATTGCCGCTCTTTTTCGATCTGGATCATTTTCGTTCAGATTGTGTAACTTTTCTGAAAAGCCTGCTGAATGTTGATCCGCTGAACCCAGTTTACCTTGATCCGACCGATGTGAATGCGAAAAATAGTGCTAAAAATGTAACATTCTGGGTGAAGGACCCATCAATAAAGTTCAATTCAATCTCTGGAATATCCAGAAATGAATTATATTCGTATTCTCACATTAAAGAGCATTACTTGAAAATAATCAAAGCAGCACAGGATGCAGCCGGAACTGCCGGGTCAGATGTTAAAATGAAATCAGTTGCAGGAGCAATTCTTGATGATTATAAGAATGCCTCAGGCGGCGATTACAGCGGCTGCAGCGTTTTTCAGGCAATTGTACAGACTTTTATTGACAACTGGAAATATTTTTACGGCTATACCACAGCATCTGCGATCTGGAACCTTGATGATGGCAGTATGTCATTGAAGACTTTTCCAAAGGTTACGCATTTTTCGGGAATAACAACTTATGGTGCTGAAATGACAGGCGGGGCAAATCCGTACAACCTTGAGCGATATCGGGTGGGTAGAATGCCTTTCATTTATGGAAGAAATGGCGATACTCCGATTCTTTTCGAAGGCAACCTTTTCTTTAGATTTTTTAAAGTTGCATTTTTCGATGAATTCACGACTAAGCTTTCTGCAATCTTGCCTGGAGCATTTAAAAGCAGTGCATCGCCGCAGGATCTTGAGGTTGATTTTTTTGTTTCGGCAATTCCGCTTGATTTCGTTTCTCCGAAATCTTCTATAGCAGCTGCTGATTTTCTTCGAAAATACAGGCCGGTTGATTCGACTTCATGGGCTGTTACTGCTAAACCAGCATTGTCTTCGGCTGATCAGATTGAAGGACCACTCATGAGCAGACCGGTTGACTGCCTTCCGGTTAACCGGCTTCTGCCGGCAAAGCCTCTTAGAATGATTCAGGGAGGCACCAAGGCAAATTACGATCCGAAAAACGGACCTCTGCCATTTCCAGAACAGAGCGGGGCTGCTGGAATGGCTGAAGGAAGCAGGTTTTTCCCTCATTTTGATTTGCCGGCGATTGCGTACTTCTATAAAACTCCTCAGGATTTCGTCAACGAAAGAGTAACACTGGAAAATGGGAAAAAAATATTGAATATCGATGGAAAAATATTTATTGAAAGTGGAGAATTGAAACTCGAAGATATTAATTTATATCGTGGCCAGGGCATGATTATTCTCGGGAAAGGGAATTGTACTCTTGCAAGTTTGAGAAGAGCTCCGGTAGTTGCTGGCGGAACCTCTGTTCCTGCAACTTTGCGCATTTATCTTTCCGGCGGGAGCTTTGTTGTCGCTGGAAACGATAACCCTGTCGTTATTGAGGCATCTCTTATTGCACTTTTTCAATCACCTCCAGACCCTTCCAAACAGGATTACCAGGGCAAATTGCTTGCAAAAAATCATAATGTGAAAATAAAGGGAAATCTGATAGTTGATTTTTTCTTTACCGAAGCTTCGACTACGTCTACCGGACTTCCTCTGAATGGGGAATTGGAAATAGAGCATGATGAAGAAATATTTTCTCCGCGTGTCCCGGGAAGAATTTCAGTTGGTACGGTAAAAACCTTTTTCAGTATGAATGCTGCCGGGGGCTCTTTCTGAATGGATGGAAAAAGGTTGTATTTTTTGTTTCTTCTTCTGATAGGAGTTGCAATCACCGTTGCACACCTTCGGAATCAGCGGGAAAGAGAGAGTGAGCTGGTTGTTCAGGAAATAGAGCAGGTTTACAGTGAACTTCTTCCTGATAAAGCACCGGTTTTGCCCGAGGAAGTTGAGAAAACAGAAGAGGCAATCGTTGATTCACGGCCATTGAAACCTCCACCTGACTTTCTTTATGAAGCAATCAGCGATTCAGAGCAAAAAGGTGTCTTTCAGAAACTTTCTGACCTGTCTGAAACAAGGAAATAGGGTAATATGACCATAATTAAACAAAAACTTATAAGTGGATAAATTTGCGTGTTAACTTTTGGATAAACTGTCATTTCGAACGAATGTGAGAGATCTGATATAAGCGCGATTCTGGAGCTATACTAAGTTGATAAGTAATTAGAAAAGAATTTTAACCACGGAATAAAACCGATTTTATATTTTAAGAATGTGAATAAAATGAAGACAGGATGTAATAGAGATGTTTAATCAGAGAAAAAACAGAAAAAGTTCGGCATTCAGTTTTGTTGAGTTAGTTGCCGCTGCAATGATCATCGGAGTCTGCTCGGTTCCAATTCTCTGGTTAACCACTTCAGCACGCACTGAGACAAGCAAGGCGATAAATTATCTTCGCGCAATAGAACTTGGAAACGAATCATTAGAGTGGGCGCAGATTATTCCGTTCGAAGATCTTAACAGCAATAATCTTGATCGTTTGTCCAGTGGTTATAGTGAGTCTCTTTACGGAAACCGTCTGATAAAATCTGGTTCAAATGCTCAGTGGTTGCAGGTTCCGTTGGCAAATGACCTGACATATTCAGAGCAGTATGAAAGTGCTTTTTTCTTCAGGGAAATAAAAGTTGAAAATGTTCCTGAAGAAAAGTACAAAAACCTTCTAAAAAAAGTTACTGTGACAATCTCCTGGAACGAGGGAAAAATTCCGGCGAACCCATCTTCAAGCCCGCCTGACCGTATGAGAAGAATCGTTTTGACAACTTTAGTAATAAATGATAGAAAAGTTGACTTTTTATAAATGATATCACTTGCATGAAACATCTTTTGGAGGCATATTTGAAGCGCTATTGCGGATTAAGAATGTTTTCTGGAATTATTCGTTTTCTGAATACCAACAGAAATGATAAATCTGAAAAGTCTTTTCGTTCGCGGATTGCATTCTCTCTGATTGAGGTTTTGTCTGGTTTGATGCTTGCAGTTTTTTTATTTTTTATAATGTATAAATTCTGGGGCTGGACTCGTTTTCACTATATGTATGGTACAGTGAATCTGCAGAATCTTCATGGCGCTCAGATGGTAATAAACTATCTCCGACGTGACTTTTCTTCTTCCAGCCCGATGATTTCATCAAAAGATGACTATCTTACCAGAGAAAAAATCAGAAGGAAGATATTTAATGTTGTTGCTCCACCAGCAAACAGCAAAGCAATTGATATTGACCCTGGTGGAAAAAAACTGAATTTTTTCAGATTTGTTTTCGACACAAACATAATGAATGGGGTTCCGAAAACTGAAAAAGTTGAGTATTCGTTTGATACTCAAAAGAGAATATTAAAGCGGATTACGCCCACTCGTACAATTGAATTCGACGGTCTTGATGATGTTGTTTTCAAAGTTTATGTCCACGAATTAAATCCGAATATACCGATTTTGTGGGTCAGATTTGTTGTCAATGAAGGCAAAGGAATTGGATATGCCGGTGGAAAGGAAGTTGGCAAGCCACTGGAGATAACAACCAGTATTTCCAGTTCTTTCATAACTTCCAATATAAATAATCTTTCATGGCATTATGAAACATGCCATGAGTGATAAATTGCCGGCTGTTGGCCAGCATAAAGATGGAACAGTCGAAAATAAAACGATTTCAGAAAATGTTGATGATCGAAGAGATGTTGAAAACACTTTAAGAGGACGAAAAGAGAGCTTCAGTAATCTATTTAATCGATATCAAAAACTTGTACGCGTTCAGGTCTGGAATTATTTCAGAAACAGAAACCTGGTAGATGATCTTTGTCAGGAAATCTTTTCGCGTGCTTTTACCTCTCTTCAGAAATTGAAAAACCCCGGAAGGTTTAAAAGCTGGGTATTACAGATTGGTTTTCGTACGTGTGTCGATTATCAGCGTTCAATCAAAAGTTCGGAAAAACGCCAGGTTATTTTCGACAATTCTGCTGAGAAATTTGCTTCTTTTGATAGCTCACCAGATGATGACAGTTTCACTGAAAGAGATATCCTTGGAATGATCGATAAGCTCTCGCCGATTGAGGGAATGATTTTGTGGATGCGTTATGCTGAAGAATTGAGTTATGAAGAAATCACAGAAATTCTGGACATTTCTTCCGATTCAGCCAGGCAAAAGGCTTCCAGGGCGCTTCGTTTTCTTCGTGATAGTCAGCCGAAAGATTTTTAATATTTTTTTTATTTTTTGTCACAAAACAATAAGTGCTTCGTCTTATTATACGGAAACACCAAAATGGTGAAAAAAGCAAAGATTAACCAGGAGGAACACATGAATATTCAAAAGTTTGGAAGAGCTCTCCTATTCGGTGCAGTTTTCAGTGCAGCAGTAATATTTGCACAGCCAGCAGACAAAGAAGCTATGGAAAATGCGATGAAAGACTTCGCAGCAAAGAAAGGTCTGACACTGGCGAGCGACAGCGAAGGCAGAATGATAATGAAAGATGCCGACGGCAAAGTAGTAAAGCTTCCACCGCCTCCAGGACACCGAAAAATGCCTTCCAAAGAAGAAATGGAAAAGATAATAACAGACTTTGCAAAGGAAAAAGGCTTGACACTGGCAACAGACAGCGAAGGCAGGCTTATAATGAAAGACGCCGACGGTAAAGAAGTAAAGCTTCCACCGCCTCCAGGACACGGAAAAATGCCTTCCAAAGAAGAAATGGAAAAAATAATAACAAACTTCGCAAAGGAAAAAGGCTTGACACTGGCAACAGACAGCGAAGGCAGACTTATAATGAAAGACGCCGACGGGAAAGAAGTAAAGCTTCCACCGCCCCCAGCGCATCCTCCGTTTTCAATTAAGAAATTTGAAGCAATAATTACTGCTTATGCAAAGAAGCATGGATACACTCTTTCACGCGATGAGCAGGGTAGATTGATAATGAAAGATGCTGATGGCAACGAAGTGAAGCTTCCTCCGCCACATATTCTTCATGGGGAAATAGATGTAAATTCTGTTGATACCGATGTTTCATCAGGTACTACCACTATCGAAGACTCTTCTTCAACTACAACAGGTGAAAAAGTTGATTCAAATGCTTCTGAAAGCGTCAGCAATCCAGAGGGAGCATTTTCGGAGTAAATTTTTTGCAGAAAATACGCAGCCAGACCAGATATGGTCTGGCTTGTTGTTAGAAAGGACCTTTGAAAATGGATTGCAGATCATTCAGAGAAAAGATTTCGTCTTTCATTGATGGCGATTTGACATCTGAAAGAGATGCTTTTGAAGCACATGCTAAAACATGCTCTGGATGCTCAAAAGAACTTGATAAATACAATAAGCTGTTAAAGAACTATAAATCTTTTTATGTTGATTTTGATCCTGGAAAACCCTCTCAATTTAAATTCCCTGAAAGCCAGCAAGTATCGGCTCCTTCTGATTTCCTGAGAGATATCATTTCATGGTTTAATGCTGGAATGGGAAATATTCTTGTCCCTGCTCTTGCATTGCTGCTTGTCGTTGCAGTATTTACAAAATTCTCTTTCGATAAGACTTCTTTAATAAGGGTTTCTGACAGCGTATATGCAAAGATTATCTCTGGGAATCTTCAAAAAATTGATTCAGATCATGTTGAAACAGAAATTTTCAAAGCATCTGAAAATACCTCTGTTGAAATGACAAAAAATGTTAATTTTATGGTTTGCAGAGGAACTGTACTGAATTTCAGTGATTCAGGAATTAAAATTCATGAAGGCATCGCAAAACTGTTAATTCGTAGCGAAACATTAAACTCTGAGAAAAAAGTTTTTTGTGTCTCAACACCTGTTATGGAAATTATTGTTACCGGTACAGAATTCGAAGTTCTTGCCAGCAAAGATGCTTCATTGCTATCTTTGACGAATGGAAAAGTCTCTGTAAAATGCGGAACCTTTACTGCGTCAATCAATTCAGGTGAAATTCTGGTATGCAATTCAAATTACCAGACCGGATTAATTAAAATAGATGAGAGATTAAAAAATATTATTTCTGAAGCGAATTTTCAGGACATGGGAAAAATTGTACAACCCATTCTGGATAGAATAGAATCTGAAAAAATCATACCAGTTGCCTCTGACCTTCAGAACACTGTTGCATCAAATTCTTTATCTTTGCATAATGAAGCCGCCGCAGCGTCTATTTCTGTCGCTATTCCAGTTCATGTAAATGCATCTTCAACTAATGCAATTGGTTCTGATGTTTTTGCTGCTTCAGATTCTGTTTTGATTCATGATTCTGATGCTAATATTGCGTCTGTTGCGAGTACCACAGTGGATCTAATAAAAACTCCTGTTGATTCAGAAACACTTTCTACTGGTTCTGAAGATATTCATAATCCTGAGGAGGTGTTTGGACAATGATACAGGTATTATTTCGAAATGCTTTTTCTTTGAAATTTTTCCAAACATGTCTTATTACTTCATTAACCGTTGTATTCATGCTTTTCACGTTTATATCAGCTTTTGCGGCAGATGAGTCACCGGGAGATCTTAAAAGTGCGTTGAACATAATTTTTAATATTCCTGATCGACTGGAAAGTGTAGAATCTGCTTTTAAGGCTTATCTTCAGATCTCTCCATCTGAACTGCCTTCGGGAAATCTATATGAAATGCTTCTCCCAGAAAACCAACCTCTTCAGAACCCTGTAACCATCATTTCTGACAGCGTCCCCGGATTAGCTGACGAAGTAATTTTTGATTATATTCAGGCTACCAGAAAAGATTTTATAAGTTATTCCGGAGGTCCGACCGAATTTCTTTCAAGAGATCAGTTCAGTAAAATAGTTTCTGATGGCAGATTGCCAGTCAACATTGATCCATATGAATATTTTCAGTTGCACGATAGAAATTCAGATCAGAAGCTCAGTATGCCAGAATTTATTCCATCGCCTTCTGAAGTTGCTCTGAAACAGAATCTTTCTGTATTACAGAATGCCTATCTGAATAATACCTCTTACCCGAATGGACAACAGCCGGTTAGTTCGCCATCAAATGCCTCTCAGACCGTTACTGCTTCTTCCACAAAGTCGCCTGCGGGGAATATTCCAGCGGGTGCTGTTCCGCCAAAGGAAATTTCAATACTGCAAATCGAAAATCGTATTCAGAATTTTGCAGACAAATCCGGAAACAGAACAATCCGTGATCCGGAAGGGAAACTTATTGTTATCGATAAGTTTGGAAACCCAATTCCTCTGCCACCGGGCATTATTCCTCCCAGAGTTGAATTTGCTGTAACCGGTTTAAGGACCTTCGCATCAAAAATTTCCGGAATATTTGAAAGATTGCCTGGTGGAGAATTTCTTCTGAAAGACAGCAAGGGAAAGCCAGTTCCACCAAACGAATGGCCTGTTGAATTTCGTCCACCTTATTTTCCCAGCAATGCTCCTCCGCCGCCAGGACCAGGGAACTAGAAGAATCTGTAAATGTCTAATTGTGAGGAACAATAAATGATTGGAAATCGTGTTTCACCATGTCATGGAAGAAGTGGAAGCATGATGCTGATTGTTATGGGAATAATTATCATTACCGGACTTTTCGGAAGCGTCTTGTACAAGTCGTTGTCAGATAAGACAAATTTTATTGTAATCCATTCAAATTCAACCCTCTCCGACTTTGCAGCCATGGAAATAGCAAATGTGTTTTTCGGAGAATTGTCAGAGGCTTTAAAAGATTCCAGTTCTTCTGTTTTTCGTGATTTGCTTGAAAGCGATATTTCTGCATTTCCAAAAGCTGTTAACATAGATAAAAGCAAAATTGAAAGTAAAATTGATTTTTCTTCGCGAAAAGAGTTCAGTCATATAAAATATTCGTTTTCAGGCACATTCGCTGATGCCGAAACTATTTTTCCATCATCTGAATGGAATGATAAACGTGAAAAACTGTTTAAGTCGGTCCTTCAGATCGAAATTTCAATCGGTAAACTGCATCTGAAAAATTTCAGCAAAAGCTATTTTTTCAGCAAACCATGTAAAATCCAGAGGCTATCGCCTGCGGTAGTTTCAAGGTTCTCTCTCTTTGTAAAAAATCCTGAAAAGACAAATGAAAACAGCGAAGGATACAATTGTTTCGAAAACACCATTGATGGAAAGAATATTGAAGCTCTGGCAAATTCTTATATGCCTTTGATTGTCTTCAACAATGCAAAGGTTAAAGAAACTGAATTGAAGAATAACGCCTGTATTTTTCTAGGCGGAGACGACGAAATTCAGCTGCACATAACTTCCGGCGGAAATCCTGAATATGGCGAGTTTTTTCAGTTCTTTCCCATTACAAAACCTGAAAACAAGGCTCCATTGTTTAATTTTAACAATCTTCCGGGAAAGTTTTCCCAGAAAACCAAAATTTCAGATTCACCGATTTTGCAGGTTAATCTGTCAGTTCAGGGTGCGTTTTTTGGATTTTACGTGCTTGATAATACCAATCCGGTGCCTCAGGATATGAATTACAATAGAACTTTGGGAAGATATTTTCCGACTTCTGATTCAAAATCTCGTACAAAAAAATCTTCAATTCTTCACTTGTATGGAAATCTGAAAAATCCTTCTCCGGCAATGGTTGCAGGAAAGGTAAAACGAGTTTTTCCGCAGTATTCCGCACTTATGGCAGACACTGATTCAGATGGCAAGCCCGATGGCATACTGGCAATGTTGAATACACCTTCCGATTATCAGACTTCCACGGGCGGACAGGTAGATTTCTGGCAGAACGTAACGAGATTGACAACCTTCAAGGTTAAATCTAATGGCCAGACTTACGATGTCAGCAGTTTTTCAATAAAAGACCTTTTTTCTTCAAAAACAGAATATATGAATTTTTCTTCAAAACTTTGCATGGAAGAATATAACAAGGTGTACAATTATCTCATGGATTCAACCAAACAGTTTCCACCACCAGATTCATTCAAATCAAAGACAAAACTTGATAATCTGATAAATGCAAAAGATTTCAAGATACTTGATGAAAGTAGCACGAACACACTATATAAAGCTGACCTGAATAAGGTCACAACAGAAAAGTTGATTTCAGATCGCATTACGATGACATGTTCAGATAATAGTGAATTCATTGAAAGATTTGTTATTAACGGAAAAATGAACCTTGTCGGACAGACGGTTCTGGTGAAAAAAGGCCCCGTAATAATTCCGGCCGGGGTGGTTTATGAAAATTCAGGGGTTTTAATAGTAAAGGGAAATATTGTTATCAAGGGCGGTATCTCAAGACAGAAAGCGGGTGTTTTCTCTTGCATAAGCAGTGGGGGCGATATAGAATTACATGGAACTAACGAAAAAATACAGGCGTTCCTCGTCGCTCTTGAAGGAACCGTTGTAAACAAATCCACTTCTCCGGTAAATATTGAAGGCGGAATTGCTGTTGAAAAGCTTCACCCCGATTCAATAAAGAGCGGCGGAACTCTAACTTATGACAGTCTTTTTGATCCGTCGGCTGCCATTAATTATGATTTGTACTCAGCGCAGATTTCTGATTTCTATGATAGATGGGATTACGACTTAAAATGAAATCTGAAATTTGCATTTAATTTCAATTTTGGATAGCAAATTGAAATTACATGCAAATGAAGTGAAAGTTGGGGGTAAGTTGTATGCTAGATTTCTCCCCTCGGTCGAAATGACAAAAATAGGAATTCTGGAGCTTAAGTTAACGCATATTTAGGCTCAGCGTGTGGGGCTTGCATACTTAATGGGTGCATTTGGATGACTGCAAAATTCAGGTGAAAAGCAAAAATGAAAAGAAAAGCGTTTGGACTGATTGAGGCTGTATTGGCTGCGGTTTGCTTTATCGTGGCTGCAATTCCCATTACAAGCCTATTTTCGTTCAATATCGAAAATTCAAAGGTCATTCATTTGAAAGTGTTGTCTTACACCGCTGCGATTGAACTTGTTAATCAGGTCAGCATGATAGAATTGAAAAAATTGTCTGATGGGAAATTTGATATTGGGGCTAATGAAATTTCTTACCCGCTTGGAAGTGACTCAGGTTCACCGAAACTGCTGATGTCAAAACTTCCTGAAGGCTTTTCACGGATATTGTCGATTGAAAAAATAGATGAAAATTCTGTAAAAATTATCGCATCTCTTAAAGTAACTGATCAGCCAAGAGCCAATATTGAAATTTACAGAATTTTATGCAGTGGCAGAGGTGGAAAACTTTGAAAGTTCACTCGCATTCGCATAGAAGGTCCGCTTTTACTGTCGCCGAACTAATTGTAGCGGTGGGAATATTTGCAGTTATGACCGGAGTTTTATATAAATTCTTTCAGCACTATTCAAGGTTGTACATGAAAGTTGATGATAAGGTCGAAAGTGTTGCAGAGGCATGGCAGTTATCAAGAATCCTGATTGAAGATCTTCAATGTGTAGATTTCCCTGATGGTGATCCGTCTAAATGGAAGGAAATTCTGACTATTTCGGCGGACGGGGCGTTCAATTTTTTCCGGCGGAAGTCGGAAAAAATTGAAAAAGTTGTTATTGTATATGATGAGAAAAAAGGTCTCATTTCGAGGGAGTCGGGAAGCAAATTCCTGAATCTGATGAAAAACAGGTGCAGGAAATTTGAATTAAAAGTCGTTTCAGAGCCTGAAAATGCCACTGCTCCAACAAGTATTCATTTTGATCTGAATTTTGAACTCGAAAATCGCGTGAAACAGCTTGACCAGGCGACGCCAGTAATCTTAAACAGAAAGATATTTCCGGTTTTTCTCAACCTGAAATTAAAAGGCGAATTTGTTCAAAAGGGAATTCCGTGAGGAACTTGCGCGAATTTCTGCAAGCTTTCATTGAATCACTTGATGAAATAGTTTACAACGAGGAAATTCACAGATTTAACTTGCAGAAAGCGGCCCCGGAAGAACATTCTGATTCGAAAACCAGCAATTGCATTTCACTTATTCTTTTCGATGAAGAGTATCGGTCCCCGTCACCTTTGTCGGGTTTCGTTCTTTCATTTGCAGCAGAAGGCTCAGGAGATTGGAATATAGCCCACTCATTTGGTGATCCGGCAAAATGTCTGGAATGTGCGAAATCTCTGCCTGAAGATATCGAATTTCAAGTGCTTTTTGAAGGCGCTGAAAAAATTGTCGGCGAACTACCCCCTGAGAAACAGATAATAAGGTTTATTCTTCCCCCAAAATCAGACCTAAATGATAAAAGCGATGAGCAGTTTAATGAAAGCTGCGTCGAAAAAATCAGCTTGACTCATCCAGCGTCTTTTCAGTATTTCGGTGAGAATACCGCAATTTTTCCTATCAACGGGGTGTTAGAAAATTCATGCGATTTTCTAAAAGAAGAGAAACAGCAGAATGCTCTGAAATGTCACAAAGTACAGAAACTCATGAAAATTCAGAAACTCCAGGAATTTCAAAAAGTTCAGAGTGTCATTCAGAGGAAATTTTGTGAAATGAATAATGAAAATACCGATTTCCCTCTGATTATCAGCGTGAAAAATCCGCTGGTAAAATCTTCTTACATGACAATGTCAAAGCAAATTATTTCACTGGTTAAGCCAATTCACAATACAGAAAATTCAGTAGAATGCTATATTGAAACTGATCCGGCTTTCAGAAATATGGGAGCCGGGTGCCTCTTGCTCTCAGAAGTAGTTTCTCATGAAGACCTTTCCAGTAAAACAATAATCTATCTGGTTCAGGGAGATAATTATCCCTCAATAAGAATAGCAGAAAAGGCCGGGTTTATAGAACATTCAAGAATTGCAAAAATTCCTCTGAAAAACTAACCAATTTCTTTTCAATGATATGTGTACATTTCGTCAAACCTTAATAATTATTCGCACTGCTGCTTGGGAAGATACATGAAATCGCGGACACTACACTACAATGGAAATTCTGGCTTCCTGATTCAGGAGGAAATCGAGTTTGCAATATTTTCGTTTTAATTCCGCCCGAATATGCAATCAGAAAGCTTTCTATTCAAAAAAGTCTGAGATTACTAAAAAAAATAATATTTTTTTGACATTTATATTGACAATGAAAGGCACTTATGATAAACTCATTTTCACCCTCAAGCGAAGTCGCGAGGGTACCGCTCAAGAGATAGTGAAAGCACTGAGTTAAA
>JADFZL010000017.1 GCA_015232575.1 Candidatus Rifleibacteriota bacterium | reverse complement strand
TTCGAACGCACATTGGACACATTGGGAAATAACAATAACAAATTAATAAAATATTGTTAAAAAATTCATAGTGTGAGATAATTAATTAGTTTAAATTGATTGAGGTTGGAAATGCCTTTAAATGATGATCTGAAAGCATTAGAATTGGTGTTGGAAAAAAATGTGGCAAATATTAAGAGTCGACCGCACATTCTGAGATGGGCTTCTTCTTTTTTAACGGAGCATCCGAATCGGAACAAAATTTCTTCCACGATTGTGAAAGACTGGATTGCTTCGATAGTCCAAAAATTGTCTCTGAAACCTTGGCAGGTTACTCAAGTGGAAACTGCGCTTAGCATGCTTTTTAAGCATGTCTGGAAATTAGCTGAAAATCCGCTAAAGGAACCATCGCTTTATGATCAACAAAACGCTTCTAAAAGTGACATGATTGGGCAAGTGGTTTTGCGTCAAAAGACTCAAAGGATTGCCAGCAAAGAAAATGTGCCGCTTGAGCTGATTCGGAAAAAAATCCGGGTGTTGCATTATTCCATACGTACCGAAAAAACATACATCGACTGGGCACGTCGGTTTATTGACTTTATTCATCCACAAACATGGGAGCATGCAGCGATTGAAGATATTGAGAAATTTCTTGAATACCTTGCAAATCAGCTGAGAGTAGCGGCATCCACTCAGAATCAGGCATTGCACGCTATTCTGTTTTTCTTCGAGCACGTTCTCAAGCGCCCACCTGAAGATCGGCTCCGATTTACCCGGGCAAAAGAATCGCAGCGAATTCCACAGGTTCTTGATCGCGAGGAAGTGAAGCGTCTGATTGATGCTATTGACGATATTTACAAAGTAATGGCAGGCTTGTGTTATGGTTCAGGATTAAGACTCATGGAATGTCTGCGTCTCAGAGTGAAAGACGTAGTATTCTCAAAAGGACAAATCCTTGTTCGCGATGGAAAAGGCGGTAAAGATCGGGTCACTCCGCTTCCAAAGTCCTTTGAAACATTGCTTAAAGCTCAGATTGCAGAGGTTAAGAAGATTCATACAGCGGATCTGGCAAAAGGATTTGGTACAACAACGCTGCCTGACTCTGTATTAAACAAATATCCGCATGCCGCAAAAGAATATCCATGGCAATTTCTATTCCCTTCTGAAAAACTTTCTGTGGATCCGCGAACCGGAAAAGTCCACCGACACCATATTCACGAAAATTCATTGCAGAATGCAGTAAAAAATGCTGCGCGGAAAATAGGACTACCAGCAGGTATTTGCGTACATACCTTTCGCCATTCGTTTGCCACTCACCTGCTTGAAGCCGGATACGATATCAGGACCGTACAAGAACTGATGGGGCATTCTGACGTTTCAACAACGATGATTTACACACATGTACTAAATCGACCAGGTGTTACTGTAAAAAGCCCTGCCGACTTTTAACATTGAAACAGTGTAGCTCCTAATTGCATAACAAAATACGAATAAACTAATCGTTTTTTTAATCAATGATTGAATAAATAATTATCTCTTTCAGGTGAAGCTTTAAATTCAGGCAACTTTTACTATCCATCAGCTCTACTAATAATCTGCCGCACACCATGTCAAAACGCCTTTCTGTCTTGCCAATCAAAAGATCTAAGTAACATACACAATAAATGGTGGAAGGGAAAAGTAAAAGAGACTTCCAGCCGCTTAAATCAAACGCGGCAAGATGCCGCGTCTACGATCTGCACGAACTATTGATAAGATACCGATCGAATGTTGTCATCGGCCAACGTTTAGTCAGGCTGGAAAATACCTGCGGAAAAAGTAGAAGAGCATTCTTGTGAAAGAAGAAAATCGATAATGCTCATCCTGAGGATTCCGTTTCGGTTATTTCCCCATAATTTATCCATTGACAGAACAACTTTGGGATAGTTGTCGTTAATTTTTTCAAGTGGCTTGAATTCTCTGTCTTCGGTTTCTTTGGACGCAAGAAGATATGCAACCTGAATATAAATGATTTTACCGTTTTTTTCTGCAATAAAATCGACTTCGAGAGTGCCGCATTTTCCAGTACAAACGGTGTATCCGCGTCTTAGAAGTTCAAGATAGACGACGTTTTCCAGAATTCCTGAAATATCATTCTTTTTGTAGCCAAGTACACTGTGGCGGATTCCAATATCACTGGAATAGTATTTTTCATATAGTTCCAGATGCTTTTTCCCCTTCAGATCAAACCGTCCGGATTTGTACACAAGATATGCGTCCTGAAGGTAGTGAATATAATTCATTACGGTTTCAATGCCTGTCTTAATATGCTGCGATTTTAAATAATCAGCTATTTTCTTCGAGCTTGAGATGCTTCCACAATTGTCAAAGATATAAGCCGTAATTTTTTCAAGAAGGAATACCTCTCTGATATTAAATCTGGAAACAATATCTTTGAGAAGTATCGTATTAAAAATTGAGTTTATATACTGAAATACGACTTCATCCTCAAATTGCAGATAGTGAATTCCCGGAAGACCACCGTATTTTAAGTAAAACTCAAATTCTTTCTCGCAGTCATCGCTGATTTCTTTTCCCCGGAATTGAAGGAACTCAGCAAACCCGAGGGGAAACATTTCTATTTCAATGTATCTGCCGGTCAGCAAAGAGGCAAACTCAGACGAAAAAAGCCTTGAATTAGAACCTGTGAGATAGATATCTGCAAGGTTCTCTGCGAAAATAGAATTAACAGCCTTTTCCCAACCCGAAATTTCCTGAACTTCATCAATGAATAAATATTTAATATCTTTGTTTCTGGAAATTTTCTTTTTTACGTAGTTGTACAAAATCTTGTAATCAGATAAATGTTCAAATTCCATTAACTCCATGCTGATAAAGATAATGTTGCTCTGCAAAACACCTTTTTTTTTAAGATTCTCAATCAGAATCTTCATGAAAGTGCTCTTGCCAGACCTTCTTAAGCCTGATATTACCTTGACCAAAGGCTTCTGCATGAACGGTGAAATCTTTTCAAGATATATTTTTCTTTCAAGCATGCATTGTTCTCCCAAAAAAATCTAAGCTATGTAGAAATGTTTTGTATAATATACTAAAAGTTTCGGTTATACACAAACATTTTATAGAAAATTCAAAATAGACAATCGCTGAAATTATGTAACTGCACAATAATGCGGGGAAAGTGCCTGGTATTTTGCTTTCATTTCGAATGAAGCAGAAATCTGCTGACCACACGGAGATCTCTCACATGCGTATAAGATGATAACAGGTCATGCATTTCATACTTAACTGATTCCCTATTTTCATACAGGGGGAAATAGTTTCATTTTTACAGAAGTTTTTCGGGAATGCGGATGAGACGCCCGCATTCCCGGTAAAGAGAATATTGAAAATTTACATCATTTTATAGCAGTTGCTATATTAAGTCTGGGTGATTTTTCCAGGTAGTATTCGTATCCGCCTTCGTATATTCTCATTGCACCGTGGTCGATTTCAAAGACGCGGTTTACAAGGTGGTGCAGGAAGTATCGGTCATGACTGACGAGCATTATTGTTCCTTCGAAATCCTGAAGTGCTTCGAGAAGAACCTCTCTGCTTGCGATGTCCAGGTGGTTGGTCGGTTCGTCGAGAACCAGGAAATTTATCGGATGTGCAAGCATTATAGCGAGCATTACGCGGGTTTTTTCTCCGCCTGAGAGAATTGAGATCTTTTTGTCGGTGTCGTCGCCAGAAAACTGGAAAGCCCCGGCGAGTTTTTTTATTACACCGATTGTCGCCATCGGAAGTCTTTCCTGAATTTCTTCAAAGATCGTGCGGTTTGGATTAAGAATGTCACATGAATACTGGCTGAAATAAGCCAGATCAACGCTTGCGCCGATGGTACATTCTCCGCTGGTTGCCAATGTCTGAGCTGCAATAATTTTCAGAAGTGTTGATTTTCCAGCGCCGTTAACCCCAGTGACCGCAATCTTATTGCCGCGCACAACTTTGCCTGTTACTCCGGAAAAAACCGGCAACAGGTCTCCGTCAGGTTTAACCCATGATTTGGCAAGGTTTCTCATTTCTACAACAACGTCTCCGCTGCGTCTTGCAACTGGAAAACGAAATCTGATTACTTTCGGATCTGGTGGTACAACAATGCGTTCAATTTTTTCAATTGTCTTTACTCTTGACTGAACCTGCGCAGCATGTGAAGCTCTTGCAGCAAATCTTGCAATGAACTCCTCTTCCTTGGCAAGCATCGTCTGCTGCTTTTTCTGTGCGGAAAGAAGCTGATCGCGCCTGATAATTCTTTCTTTCAGATAGAAATCGTAATCACCGCTGTAAGTCGTAATCGTTTCTCCGGCTACTTCTACTGTTCTTGTACAAATTCGCGTCATGAATTCCCGATCATGGCTTGTCATTACAATGGCGCCCTTGAACGACTTCAACCAGGCTTCCAGCCATACGATTGCTTCGACGTCGAGGTGATTTGTCGGTTCATCTATCAGTAGTACATCCGGATTCAGAAGAAGTATGCGCGCAAGTGCAATGCGCATTTTCCAGCCGCCGGAAAATGTTTCGACCGGATGTTCCCAGCGGTCAGGGGTTATTCCGAGGCCATTCAATATCGTCTGAGCGTGGGTTTCTATTTCATAACCGTCTAGTTGAATAAATTCTTCCTGCAATTTGCCATAGCGGTTCATCAGGGCATTGTCAATCACAGCACCAGGCTCAGCCATTTTATGCTCAATTTCAGCAAGTTGCTGTCCGATTTCATAAACTTTTCCAGCCCCGGCCATAACTTCCTGAAGTGCTGTTCTGCCAGACATTTCACCGACATCCTGAGAAAAATAGCCGATGACAAGACCGGAATTAATGAGAATCTCACCCTCTGACGGACTTTCTTCGCCTGTGATGAGCCTGAACACGGTTGTCTTGCCCGAACCATTTGGTCCGACCAACCCGATTTTATCACCGGGTCGGATAAGAAAACCGGCATTCTGAAATATAACTCGTTTTCCGAAAGTAACTTTTACATTTGTAAGGTTTATCATAGGCGGTTAATATATCTTTTTAAGAAAATTAAGTCAATTATTTTCCGACAATTAAAAAAGAATTTTGGCGCGAAAAAAAGCAAGAATTCTGGTTTTACGTTTTAAGACTCAGCGGTTTTTATGGAAAGGATTTCGAATTTGAAGGTTTCGTCGAAGGGGTCGGCTTGTTTCATTTTGATTTTAACTTTGTTGCCGGGAGCCACATCAAAGCCGGGTTTGCGGCATCTGTTGATTCTGCAGATTTCGTTCAGAAAGACGGTAGTTTCATTGTAGCCATTTTCAAGAACTACGCCTGAAATAGTGTCATTTCCACGGGAAATTTCGTTTTTCAGATGTTTCAGAAGGAAGTACATATATCGTTTTTCCATGGCTTCTTCGCCGGTAGCAAGGCCGTGGTCTGCGTATACAAGCTTCTGTTCAAGCGTTTCGATTTCGTACAGCGGAGAATTATGTGACAGGAAATTCTTTAACTGTCTTTGCAGAAGAAGATCACAATAGCGTCTTATTGGTGAAGTTATCTGACAATATGGATTCACTGCAAGACATCCATGGAGTGACGGTTGTGAGCACGTTTCTGAACGTTTCAGCTGTTTGATTGTCTGAAAGAAGACCAGTGCATCAAATTCAGGCGAATTAGGCGGAAGATTTTCACAGGCAGGCTGAGAACGGTAAATGAAAGGAATTTTGTTATCCATGGCAAATTTGGCGGTGATGTGATTTGCCCATATCATAAACTCAGAAATCATTTCAGAAGTTGATAAAGAGCGGTTTCTTTCTCTGAGTATTATTTTTTCATCTTTAACTTTAATTTCAAGTTCCGGCTTGGACATAACAAGAGCACCAGCTTTAACTCTTACAGAGCGAAGAACTTTGAATAATTCAATCGCATCAGAAAGCGTTGCGTTACTCGAAATCATTTCATCTGCCGAATTATAGTCAGTTGCCAGAGCAACTTTTACAGTCGATGGAAAAACAGAATGTTCTGTAATTTCTCCGGCTGCATTGATGCTCATTTTCACTGTTATTGCTAGTCTCGGTGAACCCTGATTCAAACTTATTGCACCTTCTGAAAGAATAGCAGGTACCATCGGAATAACCTTGTCAGGCATGTATATGGAAGTGGCTCTGGAAGAAGCATCTCGGTCAATCTCGGAATCCGGAACGATAAAATGTGCAGCATCGGCTATATGTACCCAGAGCGTGAAATTGCCATCTGAATCTCTGGAAACAGAAAATGCATCGTCACGGTCTTTTGTTTCTTCTCCGTCAATTGCCATTGTGAAAAGCTCAGTCAAATCAGTTCTGCCATTTGTATCAAGGGGCTTGCTGACAAGTGATTCAGCTTCTGATTGTACCTCGGCAGAGAATTCTGTTGAAATCTGTTTCTGCCGAAGAAGAATGTTTTCATCCGGGTGAAATCTGTTTATCTTAACAAGCAGTGAAAAAAGCTTCCGGAAGTTTGCCATTCCGGCTTTCTGCAGTAACTCGACAACGCGCTTGTCACCTTTGTATTCATCCTGGAAGACAACATAATCAACGATTTTATCAATAACCGGTGCAAGTTTTTCTGAAATTTCAACACTTGTACCTTTTTGGAAAAGTTGTTCCAGCTCATCTATAAGAGCTTGCTCTTCAAGCTCTTTCTGTTTACGTTTATTTTCGCGTTCAATTGCCTCTTGTACCTGTTGTCGGGGTTGGGGTACCCATCCCTCTTTTTTCTCTTTGAAATAAAATGAATCATTTGTGAGTGCCCGAATAAGGGCGGCAGTGAAGTCATCATCAGGCGAATCAGACACAAAACCCGTCATTTCAGAAATTTGATATCCTCTAATTTCTTCAGAAAGAAGTAAATGAAGTTCGTCCAGGTTAATCTGATCTGAGTATGATTTCCGTTTCAGATCGTGTCTCAGTAATACTTCAAGTGCTGCATCAATATCACTGCATTGTGACTTTGATGTTGAAGTAAGGTGCAAAATATTTCGTTCTGTGACGGTTGTTTCACGGCGATTTGTAAGAAGGACTCTTACGCCCTTGCCACTGACAGATAATACTATGCCTATTTTGTTGCCTTCTTCTCTGTCAGAAAATTCCATTATTTGTCCGGTATTTATGATCATTTTGTCATATTTCTTTCATCTGATGTTTCGTTGGAATTAATAAAAGCGGAAAGCCAGCTGCGTACTTCAGAAACTGCATTGTCATACATCTGACATTCCTCTGCGGAAGAAGCAGACTCAAATATTGCACTTTCCATGTTTTTTTGATAATAAGTATGTTCGGGTTCTCTGAGAAGCCTTTCTTTACATCCGGGGCAGATAAGCGATTCGAGTAAATCATCGTCTGAATATTTTGTACATGAATATAAAGCCTCTTCTTCCATTAAAACAGAAAGATCAGTTTTGTAGAGGCTTTTAAGAGATAGTATACCACTCTCAATGTTTTTCAAAAAGCTGATCTCTGGTTTATCGAACGGATATTCAGAATCACGCCACTGATCAAGAAAGTTAGACAATTCGTTTCCCAGTTTGATTCTTTCTGCCGGAGAAAAATCAATTATACTCCATGCAAGATGGCTTCTTTCGCCAAATGACCAGTCAGTTATTTCCTGCCATTCACTGCCAAGTTTCTTTTCGAATTCTCTCCTCAGGGAATGGTTGAAACTCTGGTGTCTCTTTTTATCATTTTCAAGAGCTTTTACTGTGTCATCGCCTCTGATAGCCGAAAGAAATGCTGATGATTTTCCCAATTCGGGCGAAATGTGCAAAAACAGAAATTCAAGCAATTGTACATTTTGAGGAGAATTGATAAAAAGCTGCTTTCTGATGCAATGTACAATAGTCTGAATCGTTTCCAGTCTTAACGGAGTTAATTGTGTTCGTCCGGTATCGGGCATGTCTCCGGTGAGACCGAAGGGGGTATCTTTTGAAAATCCAGGGCATGTAAGTCGTTTTATTCGCAACGAAAGCCATGATGCAATTCCGGCTGAATGTTTGATCTTTCCTGCATCAAAGCCTTCGATAAGAATTAGAAATATTTCACTCCAGATTTCCCGGACCTTTTCGAAAAAATTCAACTGAGGAGCTTTCCAGGAACGTGCAAAACCAGTTACGAGAGTTCTGCCGTTTTCAATCAGTTTGCAGAATGATTTTTCATTGCGATTTGCGAGAAAACCCAGCACTGAATCATTGAAACTGGACAAATCATTATTCATTTTCTGTATTCCTGTGTTCCTGTCAGAGGTTAATCAGAACCCTTTCGACTGCCTGAATAAGCATCAACGCCAGAATGGGCCCAATGTCCAACTGCATTCTGCCCATGGGAATCAGAACACGGAAAAATTCGAGAAAGCGGTCAATCGGCCTTGTAAAAATAAGAAATCGGCGATCTCCCGGGGTCAGAAACCATGTCATGAGAATTCTGAGAATTATTGCCAGTTCAAATAATCTGAGTGCTTGTACAAGAAGTAGTGTCATGTGAAAAGTGCCCTTCCAATTCGAACCATTGTGGAACCTTCTTCAATTGCAATTTCGAAATCGTCTGACATTCCCATTGAGAGAATTTCGGCCTTGTAAGATTTTCCGCAAAGTTTCATGCTTTTGTCAAACAGGTCACGGAGTTTTCGGAATGAAGTGCGAATGGCTTTCTCATCGTCAGTAAATGGTGCCATTCCCATGAGACCTCTTATGTCAAGATTCTCACAGTTGTTGAATGATGCTATCACTTCCGTGACTTCAGAAATATCAAAGCCATGTTTTGATTCTTCATCGGAAATGTGGACTTCAAGAAGGCATGGACAGCGTCTTTTGGTTTTGACCGCCCAGTTTTCAAACTCTTTGAGAAGTTCGATTCTATCAACGGAATGTATCAGTTCTACAAGCGGATATACATACCTGATTTTATTTGTTTGAAGTGTTCCAATCAGGTGCCAGGAAATCTTTTCGCCAGCAAGTTCGCGCGATTTGTCTCTAATGCACTGCGGACGATTTTCGCCGAATGTTGAATGTCCGCAATTTACCATCTGCTTTATTGCAGCCGAATCGACGGTTTTTGAAACAGCAATCAGAGAAACATCCGAAGCATTCCGTCCTGAGCGCCGCGCAGCATTATCGATTCTTTCCCTGACGGTTCTGAGATTGGTGGAAATATCCATGGCAATTATCACCTCGCGGTGAGTATAAACGAATCTTCATTTTTCTTCAAGTGCAGTTTTGCACTTTTCAGGAAGGAGGTGTCTAATAATTCGGCAGTGTGCGGATTTTCAGAAGGTTAACGCTTACTGGAACAAATGACAGGCGATCAACTGAATTGGGTTTCCAGTCAACTTTAAGGCCATCAAAAGCCTGGTAATCAACCCATCTTTGAAGATTTCCATCTACTGTGGCACCGACAATTTGAATGGATACTCTTTCACCTCTCGCAGCGCTTACAGGAATAAGAACTTCCTTATTATCAACCTGACGTCTTGCCCAGTTGCCGTAGCAACCAGCACCCGGACGATATAAAACAGCTTTTATTGTCCACTTTGACACAGAAGAAAGTGTTTCCTGCGAAGGTTTTTGATCCTGGATAAAGTTTTCGAGATCGCTTGTATCAATCGCAATTCCATTGCCCGCAATCATCAAAAGGTTATGCGAATTTTCTGAATTTACTGATCCGGTAATAAAAATATGCCCCGGAGTAACCATCGTCAGATCATTTCCAATTTCGCCTCTTATGGAAAGCGAGTTTTCAGAAAATAGAATTGATGAACCCTTCAGAATATCTGCAGAGATGTTATTTATTCCCTGAAATTTATTTGGAGTCGAAAGTGTGATAACACCTCCGGACATTTCATCCTGGCGGAGCTGGCTTTCGTTGGATGTCAGGTATGTGTCCGAGTAAATCTGCTTCGCTTCAAGGTGAAAGTCGGTATCAATTTTCTGGCCCCTCAAAAAGCCTTTTCCAGTAGAATCGATGTACAATCCATCTTTTATTGCTTTTCCGCGCAAAACTTCGTAATCAGGTCTCCACTTTGCCATGAATGCTGTTTTGGGAACTGTATCTGCATCAATAAAAGGCCCTTCAGGTAAATCTGCTTCGAGATTATCAACAATTTTCTGTATTCTGCGGCTTGATGGAATAGCATGGATAATATCGCCGATTTTCATGCTCGGACGGCTGGCAGAGCGTCTGTACAAATACGATGCAGTCTGAACTGGTCCAAAGAACTGGTGATTATCAACAATAATCGAAGTTTCGCAGTAAAGTGGGCCATTGCACGGAGAAATGCCATCTCTGGAATAATACATGCTGCCATAGTTTCCCTTGAGTTTACTGCCACCTTTTGGGGGATTAAACGGATCTGCTTCGCCAGGTTTATAGAGTTTAACTATGAATTCAGGGTCATGACAAATTCCAAAGTTGTTAATGGTATTGTTCTGGAACAGTGAAAAGTTCTCTTTCCGGAAGTTTTCAAGAGTCTTGAATTCCTGTATCCATGGGGTAATAGGTTTTCCATAATAATATTCATTCAGGCTGTTAAAAACTGCAAAACGTCTTGCGACCGGAACAACTGATACCGTTCCCCACACACGTGAACTGTGTCCGGCACTTCTGCCTTCGCTTTCAATTCGATACAAGCTGCTTTCGTCTATCAGCGGAGTTTCCGGGTTATCTGCACCGGGCAGTGGTCTTACTTCAAGAATTCTGAAATATGAGTCGGTGTATACTCCGGCATTTCTCCATCTCGGGCTCAAAAGTTCTTCCATAATTGAGGGTTTTGATTCCCCTGATTTTTCTATTGCCTGACGGATTTTAGTGATTCCAAAGTGAATTCCGGCGTGAGCTGCCATCAATGATTGAGTCTCGGCAATCTGCCTTGATGCAATTTCGCTGTCGATGTAATACACCCTCAAGCCAAGGGCGGCGCACAGAATGAAAAAGAAGATCACCATTACGGTAAGCGGAAAATGAGGTTTTCTTGCTAATAATATTATTCTGTTCATTGGTTGTACAGGTAAATCGCCTTTTCAAAAAATACGTTTTCATAAGGATCATCAGGAAGATTGACATTGAGTTTAATTTTAAGAAGCCTTGGAGAATGTCTTTCGAATTTCACGCTGGATACTCCCGAAAAAATTGGGTTTGGAAGGCCTTTGAATGGCTTAAGCTGGTTTGTGCCTGAAGCACTTTTTACAATGTAGTAAATATTATTATCTGTATATATGAAACCTCTTGTTTCCGGGGCGCATGTCAGCGCCCAGTCAGTCAGAGATTGCCGGTAAAGGCACTGCTTACTTTCGCCCTGAAACGGAAAACTTATTTCAGCTGCGTTTTGCAGTTCAAGTGCTATCCTGTTAAGCTTTATCTTTGACTCAGCCAACCATTTAGCCCGTTTCTGAGCTGTCAGCATATCTTTTGATGAAAGAAAAAACATGAAACAGGCAGCTCCGGCAGCAAGAGACAGAAAAAGAACAGCAAAAAACATTTCTTTTATCATATAACCATCTCTTGTCTTCATAATGATATGTTCTTTCATTCCGGTGATTGTTCCTCTGACATTCTATGGCCTTGTCTGCGAAATTGCAGCTTCAAGACATACCGATTTATAAATGAATAATATTCCCCAGCGTACATGAGCCCTTATTAAGACCATCCCCGGCAGGTTTGGATGCGGAACGGCTGTAACCTTGCCTTCGAATGAAATGTCTCCAGTGTTAGGTAGAGGCTTATATTCCGAGGATGCCATGATCTCAGAATATGGCCGTGACAAGGCTTCAGCCAGCAGATTCTCAACAGCCATTGCTGCCTGTCTGTGGCCATCTGATAGAAAGAGCGGAACAGCCTGAACAGACCAGAGCTGAACAAATGGGAGCAGAAAGAAAGTCAGAATTCCCAGAGTCAGAACCCACTGTAGAGCAGCATTTCCATGCCGAAACATGGAATAATTAACCTGAGAATCAGGGGTTGAGGGTCGCATATTCTTCAAGCTCTCTTATATAACGTTCAGCTGTTGCAATTTTGTCTTCATCCTGTGTTGCAAGAGTGTATTTGCGCCAGGATGCAATAGCATCCTTGTGCTGACCAAGTCTTTCGTAAATAATTGCCAGGTTGTACAATGCTTTATCCATGAAAGGATCTTGTTTTAAAGCACTTTTATATGAATCAATTGCTTCGTCGTAACGTCTTTCCATATCAAGCAAACAGGCAAGATTGTAGAGCACCTGCGTGTTTTTCGGATACAGAGACCTGATTTCCTGATAAGCGTTGATTGCGCCTTCAATGTCATTTGCCTGGAATATTTTATAGGCAGCGTTCAACTTCTGCGCCATAATACTCGGGACGACCGGAATTTTCTTTCGCGGAGCTTTTGCAACAGTTTCTGGAAGTCCGGCACCTGTTTTGTACAAGTTCAGATAGTGGTTTACTTTTTTTACATAATTTGTTGTTTCGCGTATTCGCGGAATACCGCCAGCCTGTTCAACTCTTCCGGGCCCGGAGTTATATGCGGCAAATGCGAGATCTTTGTCCCAGCCGAAGCGCTCGAGCATCATTCTCAGATAGCGCGTGCCGCCCATGATATTGTCTCTTGGGTCGAAAGGATTGGTACATTTTACAAGTCTTGCAGTTGAAGGAATAAGCTGCATCAATCCCTGGGCGCCTTTTGATGACACCACCCCCGGGTCGAAGTCTGATTCAACTTTTATCATTGCCTTAATCATATAAGGATCGACCGAATGTACGCTGGCAGCCTCGTTGATGATTTCACTGAAAGTTTCATCATTTGGAAGCAGAATCTTCTGCGGAGTTACCGGCGGCGAATACTGCAGTGAATCTGCCGGTGCATCAGGGTTTTCTCTGTCTTTGCGTGAGGTTATGACAATCTGATATTTCTTATTTGGAGGATCATCAGTAAGAAAAAGACGCCCCTGGTCGTCGCGATATGAGTATATCGCAGCCTCAAGTGATGTTGCAGCACCAAGAGAAACGACGAATGCCCCGATCAGCAATCCCTTTAACCCCTTCAAGCACTTGATATTCAATGCCTTCCTCCAAAGCCCCAGGATAGTCAAATAAAAGCATTCCTATAATCGACAGAAAATGATATTAAATTAATAAAAAATGAGTTGTTTAAAACTTATCTTCAATATCTTTTATCATTAAATCAACGTCGACGTTTGTGTCAAGATCGTCGGCAACATTTTCGTAAGCTTTTGCAGCATTAATTATTTCATCGCCGCCAAGCGCAATTAATTTTGTTATTCTTTTTCTATGTTCGTTAATAAAATAACGAATTTTTTCTCTTGTCGCCTGAATTTGAGGGAATTTCGAGTCGCTGGGTGGAATTTTTCGTTCGAGTCGTCGTCCGAGAAGAAAGAGGTTTCTGATTTGCCGTCTTCCTGATTTCAGTCTGGCAACATCCCTTTTTGGATCTGTTGGACGATGGTTTTCATAAGAAAAAATCATTCTGTCCTCAAAATCAAGAACTATGTTTCCAAGGGAAATTACCCTCTGATATAACCTGAGAACATAAGTTGAAAGCGATTCCTTTTTAACTTCCGCGCAGTGTGAAGCCGACGCAGAAATGAAAATACACAAAATTAATGCAAAAACAATCAACTTTCCCCAATAGCCATATAATTTCAGCGAAACTCCTGTCTGATTCATCACAAAATTCTCCTTTTATATCTTTCAATTAATTGTCGGGTGCATTCCCAAAAAAAAGCAACGCAGAAACACGTTTCGTTGTCATCTCGACCGAAGGGAGAGATCTCCGATTTTCTCGAAGTCATTCCTAGATTTTCCTTTCTCTTGCCATTGGAGCCCTGCGACCATGCGTTACCTCGAAGTCGATAATACCAGATTTCTCCCTTCGGTCGAAATGACAGTAAAGTTGTAACTTCTAACGAATTACCTTTTTCGCAAATGCAACCGTCAGGGTGCCCACGTTCTCTCTCGGAGAGCACAAGGTGCTCGACCGCGGGGAGTGAGGCAGTCGAACAAGTTCGACTGCCGAGAGGGGGCGCGTGCCCCCTCTCTAAAAAATTCCCCTCTCTAAAAAGTATCGTTCTTCCAGATGGATTGCCATTGGCGGTTAAGGCGGACAGGGAATACCCTGAAGACATATTTCTGTACAACAACTGCTTTGCCATCTACTTTCCTTAATCCCTCAAGTGTAAGATATACTTTGACCCAGCTTCGAATAACTCTGCTGTCAGAAGCAATTTCCGGAGGCTGAGCAGCAGTTGAACCAGGGTCATCCGGATAACTGCGTATTTTTTCATCTTCGCACAAGATCTGATGAATAGCCGTAAAAGAGGCCAGCATACCCCTTGAAAGGATATATGATTCTCCATTACATACTCTTTGAATGTAGTGTCCAGATTGATTGAATGTATAAGTAATGTCGGAAAAAGAAGTTCCTGAGAGAATTTTGAAAGATAATTTATCGTTTTCAAATACGACAGATTTTTTTGCAGTATCAAACGGATATCTCATGTCCCCGTCAGTCATGGCTTTCTCAAAGTCTGCGCGTATTCTGCCGATTATCATTGCTGCTTCTGATGAACACACTGAAGAATCTTCCTGTTTGCCAAACACATGAGAAGTGTAAATCAGCAGATTGATTACACAGTAAACAAGAAGGATAAAAATGAGTGTCACAACAGAAAGTTCAACTATTGTAAACCCTTTCATGGAAACTCTATTTTTGTGTCTTCTCATTTTCAATATTTCCATTCGATCAGAATCGGCATTTTGATTTCATGAACCGGATTGGTTCCCCACTTGACTTTTGTTGATACTTTCTTTAAACGTGAAGAAATTGTTTCAATTTTGAGAAATCTCTTATATCCAGCAGGAAGGTCGCTCAATATGAGAATAGTTGAAATTTTGCCACCCATCAGAAGAGCCTCGTTGTCAGCGTTTCCGAACTCTCTCTCTGCCAGGTCCGGAATATCCTTGAAAGGCATGCACGAAATCTGATCAACAATTTCTGCAGCCAGATTAGAGGCAATGACTTCGTCCTGACCGGCTTTAGTTACAGTTCCAGATTTCCTCAGTAAGTCAAAAACAGGAACAAGGCAAAGTCCCAGAACCAGCACTGAAACAACGATTTCAATCAGAGTCATACCTCTTTTTTTATTCATTCTAATCACTTTCGCAGCATTTATGCGTTTAACCATTGCTTACCAACCTCCCTGAAGAGATGTTGGAATATCAGAAGCATAAGCTCGATAATAGTAGCTCCAGTCCTTTGCTGAGGGGTCGGTGTATGTATTAAAAGCAATTACTCCACCTGCTTTGAAAGTATCAGCCGGAAATTCGTCTACAGCAATTCCGCCATCGATGTTTATCTGAGAACCCGGAGTGAGATTGACTATTCTGCCACGCAGTGCAATCAGTCTTGCTGGTAATACGCCGCCACGGCTTAAGTCCAGCTCTATGTTGCCATTCATAACGGCAATTGAAACAGTGAGATAAGAATCAAGTTCATTGTTTTTCTTTATTCCCTGAATTTTTACATTTCCGTTTTCGACAACAATGAGTCCGCCTTTTTCAATGGTCATATCAGAAGGAAAAGTGATCGTTTCTCCGGCTTTTCCCTGAATCATTACCGGAGCATCAAGAATAAGCTTACCTGTGTTATTTTGAATGAATCTTTCTGCGAATTCTGAAAATGTTTTGACTCGATAAACAGGTTTTGCTTCTAGAAAATCGTCGGGCAGGTTTTCGAAATTGCCGTTCTTGAAGAAGGGGTCTGATCTTCCAAGGTCCGGGTGGAAATCAAGCTGAAAAGTGTATTGATAATCAGCAGCAATGTCACCATTTCCAAAGCTGCTCCCAGTTGGCTCAAATGTGCCAGCTTGTTTGAAATACATAAAATCATGACTTCTGAGATATGGTTCTTCAACTTTTCTAGACATGCAGTTTGTGTAGTCAGAGTTTGAAGGGAAAATATTCTGCCATGAAATCTGCGCCGGGTCAAACTTTATGACTGTATCTGCCGGAATTTCGCCTCCTCTTGATGGAATTTCAGTTGGAAGCGGGGGAAGTGTGCTCATGTCGGTGCTTTGACACACATAACTCAGTATTCCGTCGCGAACATTGTTTGGGTCCTGAGTTGCTTCTACGACAATTCCGGCTTCTTCAACATATCGACGGTTGACGGTTCCAAGAACAAGCGTTGGAGACCTGTTGGAAGTGTTTCCGAAAAGTCGGAGGACTGAAGATCGCATTCTGGTGTCGATTTCCTGTTTTTCACCGGGGAAAAGAATTGCGAAGCGATTGTTTTTGTTCATATTTTCAGGTGTCGGATCATCGTTAATTGTGAAATATCCTGACACAACATATTTGAGCCAGTATGCAAAAGATGAAGCAAATGGAGGCTGAGTGTTAAGTGTCTGATTGTGCCTGACAGTGCCAAAAGCGGGCGGGCGATCAAAAAAGCTTCCCGGGGGATTCGGATGATAATAACCGGGAATTTCGGGTTCGTCACCAATTTTGCAGAAAAGGAAATTCTCACCATATCCCGAGTCGTTTCCTGCAGCAATATTGAGCATAACTTCGCTGCCGCCAAGGTAAATATATCCGCGTTTTTTGTAATCATCAGGGTTTCCGGAATCGGAAAAACCAGCGTCCAGTTCGCCGCCGTTCTTAAAGATGATTGGAATGTTTCTGTCTCCGGGAGGAATTCTGGTGTCAAACCCGCCATTGACATTATTTGCGCAAAGATTGTATGCGTCTGCGTTGCTGTCTGGTTTTTTAACAAATAAGGTGAATTTGCTGAGAATTCCTGGCATAAGGTTTACGACTTTTACTTCACGAACTTCTGTTATGGTTACTTCTTCCAAATTGCAGGTGGAATGTGCTTCTATTTCAATGCCCATGCGTCGTTCGGCTGTATCAGCCCCGCCGGTTTCAATGCCGAGCATTGTCTGATCAAGCGGCTCAATCCAGACGATTTTTGCTTTTACGGATGCCGCAGCATTTCCGTACCCTGAAATCAGATCATTAAGAGGGGCGGTATCAAAATTGATAACAGTGCCGACAGAAAGGTCTTTCTGCATGAGAGTATTGTAAATGGCAGATCCCTGAGTTTCGATTCCTTCCTGTATTTTTCCGATTGCGCAGGCGCATGCTGAACGGGCAATTCGATATGATGCCATTATGTCAAATAACAACTTGCTGCGACGCATCGATTGTATTGCAAGCCAGTTACTCGTGAATGCCATTATTGAAATAATTGTTAAAGCAGCCATAACGACAAAGAGAGACATTCCTCTGCGCCTGTCTTTTGCTTTAAGAAAGCATCTTTCGCACTTTTCAGGGTTCATAATATCTCCATTTCAACACTTTGTATGCAAAATCTTCAATAAGGGGTCTTGTTTGTTTACTTTCGGGTGGGCTGTCATCTCGAACGAATGTGAGAGATCTCGGTAAGTGCTAGATTTCTCCCTTCGGTCGAAATGACATAATATAAATGCCCCCATTATTAAAATTTGCTATACTTTGCAAGAGACCCCCATTCTTATTAGCATTAATGCAAAACTGTTATCGTTGATATTAAAGTGATAATATATTCAATTTAGTGATAGATCTAGTTGGTTTTTGAATCAGAATGCATCGTCTATGTCTTTAACTCCAGGCGGAGGAAAAGGCGTTTCCGGAGCGGAGCTTATCGGTGACGAGGCAATTTCAGTGCTTGTGGCAAGAGTCGTTGTAGCAATCTCTGTATTTGAAGCAATCTCAGTTGTTGAGGTTTGTTCATGGCTGTTTCTTGTATCAGCAACCGGAAAAGTCTGTGATGACGTTGATATAGATGAAGTGGTATCTGACGTGGTAGCTGTCAGATTTATCTTTGTGCTTTCACCAGCAGACAGGGTTCCGGATGCGTTGCCTGATTTTGCCTGCCAGGTTATCTTTCCTTCTTCTACGAAGACGCTGCACTGTTCGTCTTTAGCCTGAACGACGATTGTGGTGCCAACTACTCCGAGAATTGCCGTTGGAAGAATAACTCTATGCTTTTTGCTGCCAGGTTGAGTTTTTGAAAAAGCAATTCTCTGAAGGGAATTCGAACCTATATTCAGAGCTCCCTCCATGACGAAGAATTCACCATCACCCTTTATCTTTGCCCATCTTCCATCTTGATAATTTATTGTGACTTCTTTGCCGCTGCTTAATACCACTCTGTATTTTTCAAGCAGATTAAAATCTGCAGAATCATTGCTTGCAGCAATATGTTTTCCATCGCAGGTGATGGTTGCAATGCCTCTGATGGAGGCAACATGAATTTTCTCAATTACTTTTACCGGGGAGGTGATTGTCTGCTGAGGAGTTGTAACTGACTGTGAATAATTGAAAAGAGCTGCTGCAACTGCCAATGACAATGCCAGCGCGATAATTATTACTAGTTTATTGCCTGATTCTGGAATTTTTTGAATAGATGATTTTTCTGCGCTGATTCGCTGATTAAGATTCTTATTGAATTTTTTTAACGTGTTCTCACCCGGAACAAATGCCCGGATTCCATTTGTGATTTTTTCATGAGCTTTCAAAGCTTTTGCGCATGAAGGGCAGCCTGCGGCGTGATTGAGATATTCACTTTTTTTCTGAGGGCCGCACTCGCCTGTGCCACCTTCGTCTAACCATTGCAGATATTCGTTGCAATTCATATTATTCTATCTCCTCACGCAATTTTTTCAGACATTTCGATACAAGATTTCTTATGGAACCTTCTGCCATACCTGTGATTTGAGATATTTCCGCGTAACTCATTTCTTCAACTACCCTCAGCAGAAGTATTTCTCTTTCTGCCGGCGCAACTTTAGATAACCAGGCCGGAAGTTCAGTTGATTGATCCTGTGATTCAAAAGAAGCAACTGCAATCATTTCAGGTGTTTCGTTCAAGACTTCTCTGTTTCGACACTTTTTTCTTATAATATCAGTGCAGTAATTATGTGCAATTGCCTTCAACCATGGTCTGATCCGTTCACCGACAAAGGTTTTCCTTGATCTCATTGCCTTGATAAAGACTTCCTGGGCTGCATCTTCAGCTTCTCTGCCTATTCCCAGCATTGAATTTGCGATTGCCAGAATTTTTCCCTGATATAGTTTGACGATATCATTAAATGCATCTTCCCATGTCGAATCATCTGAAAAACGTTTCGCCAGTTCCAGTTCTTCATTTGAAATTGCTTCAGTAATGTTTTTTTCCATAAGTTCTCCCTAAAGACGAAACGAACAATAAAAATGTAATATTTTTTATATTATTTTTTTGACAATTGATGATACATGACATTAAACTGTTTGAAAAGTGAAAATTGACAGGAATAATTATTATGCTTATAGCCGGGCTCGGAAATCCTGGTGATGAATACAGCAATACAAGACACAATATTGGTTTTCGGGCAATAGATACATTGGTCGCTCATTTCAAATGCATCAGCGGAAAAGTGAAGCACAGAGCTATTACGACGGTGTTTAACTTCAAGGGTGATAAGCATTTCCTTGCCAAACCTCAGACATATATGAATCTCTCAGGAGATGCCGTAGGACCTTTGCTTGAGGAAATGGAGCTTAAGCCTGAGCAGCTTCTGGTGATAGTTGATGATATAAACCTTCCAATTGGGAAATGGCGCTTGCGTCCCAGTGGCGGACATGGCGGCCATAATGGTCTGAAATCAATAATAGGTACTCTGGGCGAAGGTTTCTGGCGTCTCAGAATTGGAGTTGGCCTGCCTGATGCTTCCGAATCACAGTTAACAGACCATGTTCTTGGAAATATGACTGCCAGAGAGAAAGAAGTTCTTGAAGCACAAATGAAAGATTTACCTGAAATTATCTGTATGATACTTGTGGGAATGGGGCAACGTGCCATGGGGCGTTTTAACAATCGTAATTATGCAGAATAACTTTTCTGAAGACTCTTTGATTTATATCTGGCATAGTTGCTGCTTTTTTTTGCAATTATGAAAAAAAAATAATTATTTTGTAACCTTTTTACATTTCAAAACCATAGACAAGTTAAGAGATTAGAAAGTTTTTCAAAAAGGAGGTGCGTTGTTGCTTTTGAAAGAACGAAGAATTTATCTTGTTGAATTGCTTTTAATCGTCGTTTTCACTCACGGGATTGTCTTTCTGTCTTCTGGTTGTGGTAAGAGCCAGAAGGAAGTGAAGACTGGAGGACTATCTGAACAGGAAGAGCGTCTTATAAATGAAGGAATGACAAAATATTCCGGTCAGAGGAAAGACCTGCCTTCTAAGTCAGGCTTGAAAAGCGATAAAGACTTAACTGATTTTCTATGGAAAGCAAAAACAGAGCGGGCAAGCTATTTGCCAGATGATGCTGGAGAGATATACGAAAATCTTCCTCTTGGAAACGTTAATCCAGCAGTGAATCCGGCAGTTTCAATTGAAAGAGAAACAAGAAGAATAAAAGTAAATGGCGAGTATCGAGAGATGATTGTTGAATACCAAAAAATACCACCCGTCAGATCATCGGCTCGAACAGAAATTCCAGTCATGAGGAAAGATCGTGTGAATAATTCCAGAAGTACGCCCCGCTGAGAATAAAATAGGTATAATGTTGGTGGTGCAGGAGTAGAGTTGACCAATTTCCCAATTTCTGATGGAACCCTTGTTCAGCAGGTTCTATCCGGAGATCGCAAGTCTCTGGAAGAGCTTGTATCGAGATATTGGATTGGAATTTTTAAGATTCTCCGGAAAACTGTCCGCCCGCAGGAGCAGGCAGAGGACATCTGCCAGGAAGCTTTTCTTCATGCGGTGAAAAAACTTGATCAATTTGATACCAGCAGATCATTTGGCCCCTGGGTGGCTCGAATTGCTTTGAATGTTGCAAAAGAACATGCAAGAAGAAAAAGAGTAGTTCTGATGCCACTGTCTTTCTCTGCTGATAAATCCTCTGTTAATCAGGTCCCTCAGGACGAGAAACTCAGCAGTCGGTGTGAGATTGATGGATTTCTTGAACTGTTACCAATTGAGTTGCGTATTATCTTTCTTATGAAACATGCTCTTCAGTTGAAGATTGAGGAAATAGCGGAATTGCTCGAAACTCCAGTAAGCACTATTAAGGTTTACCTTTTCCGCTCTCGAAGTATTTTGCGTCAGAAGGTTTTCTCTGAAAAAGGTATTTCAGAAGACATTTCAGATGACAGGGTGACTTGATGATAAACATGAAGAAATGCCCCGACGAATTTGAAATTCAGGAATTTCTCGATAAAACTCTCTCTGCGTCAAAAACCAGTGAGCTGGAGAAACATCTTGAAATCTGTTCTTCATGCAGAAAAACGCTTGAAGAATTCAGCGAAATTGAAAAAGACATCAGTGCTTATTGCAGAAAGCCTGACTGTCCACCGCCTCAGCCGAAATTCATGGATGCGTTGTATAAAGAAGCTGTTTCTACATCTCGAAGTCAGAAAGCCCAGTGTAATACTGCAAAAAAAGTTCCTGTTGATGCAAAACAACAAGTGAACGATGATACTGCAGAAAGCGCTTTGGGAGGATATTTCAGGAGTTTATTACTTTTTTTGCAGGCGCCGCAAACGGCAGTTTTTGCACTTCTGTCGTGCTTCGTTGCAGCTCTTCTGTTCTTCCAGATCGGGACACGCCGCAGTTCTGATAAGAACGGAGTCAGTCATTTACCTGAACATTCAGTCAATGAAACAGTGTTGCATTTTGGGTTCCGCAGTGACACTGCTGCTGATGCACCTTTTGCCATAATAGAAAATCCGCAAAATCTTCCAGCTGATGAGAAGAAGCTTGTTGCAGGCGTAAAATATGAGGTCGCCCAGGCGTCAAATCTTAAAGTTTTCTGGAAGAAAAGTTCAATCCTGGATCTTTCCAAAGGCTCACAATTTTCAATGACAAAAGAAGGTGTTGTACTTGATAACGGTGAGGTTAAGTGTGTCATTCGTCCCGGAGAAGCCCCATTTTCGGTAATTACACCTTGCAGCAGTATTTCATGTCTTGGAACGGAATTTCAGGTAAAAGTATCACCAGACCACACAGAAGTTCTGCTTATGAAGGGAAAACTCAGAATCAATTCCAAAACTGGCGAAAAGATTATACAGGATAACAAATTTGTCAAAATAAATCAGAGTGGAAAAATCATTGAGAGCGACTCTTTCAACGGGAATTCAAATCAGACCCATACTCAGCCTCAAACTGCAACTTACCTTCCCCAATTGGATGGGAAAAGCCAGGAAACACCTGACAATTAAACAAAACTTTGATGAGCGTTGATATAAAATTAATCGAAGCAATTATGATTTATTTGTGATAAACTGATTGCTGACAGGGCTTTGTGTATTTGATATGCCACAGCTGTAAATACCTTTTATTGTCAGGTGAAATGATGAGTCCAAATACAAAAGTATCTCAGTTAATGCAGGAAATATCTGCACCGATACGTTCCGTAAGACTTATTGCAATTGAACAACTGATCCAGGAAAATCAAGCTTCAGATGAAATAAGAGGTTTTCTGCAGAATGTTTTGAAAGATGAAACAGATGAAGAGTGCCTGCAGATGCTCACTTACGCTCTTGAGCTGGTATCTCAGTCCCTCATGGAAAATCACACGAAAATACCGGATGAAGACCTGAATCCGGAGAATTTTAAAACTCTATCGGATTCATCAAGGTTGAGAATCTTGCGTGGCTTAACAAGAAAACAGATCAAAGAATGGTCTTCTCAGGCCCCATTGTGGTTTAAAGAAGAAAAAAATACACTTATTTCAGCTCTTATTGTTAAAACATTTGCAAAAGTCTGGCCACGTGAGAATCTTCAGGAATTAGCACCAAAGCTTACAGCTTCGAGTGTTTCTGTAAGGATGGCAGTTCTTTCTGTGCTCGTTGAGAATGCGCCAGATGCTCTGGTCAAGTTTCTTCCAAGACTCTTAACCAGTGATGATCCCAAGCTGCATATCATGGCCATCAGAGGGCTTTTTAAAATTGATCCGCAGGAAGCTCTGAAGCATCTTGAGGAGTTCCTGTACGACGACAACCAGTCAGCACGCGAAATAGCTATTGTTGATCTTTTTCACTTTCCGTTTGCAGATATTAAATCTGTTGTTATCAAATATTTTTCAATAGAGGACAATCTTTTTCTGCTGGAAAAAGCCGGATCACTTTTTGAAATTAACCCTGATAAAGAGATTCCATTTAAGTTATGGGAAATTGCTGAACGTTCCGGAGCAGAAAAAGCAAAGCTTACAAAGTCTATAATTCAGAATTCCTGCAAGGTTTTAAAGGACTCAGGAATCCTGGGTGATCAGTTCGATGCATACCTGGAACGTCTCCAGAAATGGATTCGAAAACGTGCAGCAGTAAGATTTCTTCAGGAAAATGTTATCAAACTGAAAAACACTTCACCGTCTGAATGGGACGAAATACGTTCGAGTCTTTCCCGTGCTGTTGAGAATTCTGCCGTCAGGGAAATATTTCCGCTTGTTTTCCTCTGGCCTCTGGAACCGACAATTAAAGATTTTCTGACCGCAGTTTTACAGACTGCCGCTGAAAAGAAACTGAAAATGTCAGACAGCGTTTCTGCCTCAGCACCAGCGTCAATTTCTGCTTCTGTGCCAGCGCAAACACCAGCACAAACACCAGCTTCTTCGCTTGCAAACATATCAACGTCTGTGTCCGATTCAGTAACAGCATCAGCTCCAGCTTTTCCACCTTCAGGCGCAAAAGAAGTGTCTCCCGAAGTAATTATGGCTCCATCGTCATTAAGTACCCCGAATCAAGCATCTTTGGCCGCCACATCTTCTGACACTTCCACTTCTGTTCTTGCTCCTACTCCACCTCCATCTCCTTCTCCTTCTCCTTCTGGTAGCACTCCTTTGACAAATTCAGTTGAGGCAACTTCTGCTTCTCAACTTGCCACACAGCCTGAATCTTTGTCTGCACAAACACCAGAAAACCCAGCTCAAATAGACTTCGAATCAGAGATTCAATCTGAAAAACCTTTTCGCTGTGACTCTCTTGAATCTTTCAATGAGCTGAAAGACAGTGAGCAGAAAAGATTTTTTTCGAGTTTTGACAATTCTGAGACGGCATTCAGACTTGAGATTGCAGAAAAAGTCCTCGATTCTCACGAATACAGCAAAAAAGTCAGAGCTGCCGCGCTTCGCTGCTGTGGAAAACTGAAAAAGAGAAGCTGCATTTCCATTGCAGAGAAGTGGTTGAACTCTTCTGATGCAGATCTTCAGATTGGTGCCCTGAATTTCCTTGCTGATATAGACAAAGAAATGCTTGATCTGTATCTCAGCAAGTTTGTTCATTCTTCCAGTATCCGAGTTCAACTGGAGGCAATCAGGTTGCTTCAGAAGTTTGATACAAAGCAGGCGTTGGCATTAATAAAAACTATGCTTTCCAATCATAATACAACTGTTCAGGGGGCTGGACTAGCTGCTGCTTCAAGTTTCGATTTTATTCTTGTGAGGCCTTTGCTTGTTGAATTTCTCGGGGGTGATATCTCACAGGAACTTTTTGAATCGGGATTGTGCATTTTCCAGGCGAATCCAGACCCGGAAAGCCTTTTCTTTCTGAACCAGCTGTGTAAAAAGTCAATCAAGTTCAGAATTGACCTGATGATGGCGGCTTCCAGACAAATTTTTACAGAATTGAAAGCCATGGGGCAAGTTCAGGCTGAGAAACTAGCTGATCTCGAACCGGTCTGGGAAGAGCGACTCGAAAAAGAGAAACTTGCCGCTGCAGAGCCTCCCAAAGCCTATTCTCTGAAGGCACTGAAAAAGGAAGAAAAACAGGCGAAGAAAATAGATGAAATTCAGGAACAAATAGCTGAAAAAGTTATTTCATTCAACTGGAAAATCTGGGGAATTATGGGCTTTTTGTGCCTGATTATCATTGGTGGAATGTTTGTGTACAGCGCGCCTGAATTAAAGCCACTAAAACAACTTGGAACACCTCTTTCCCTAAAACCAGCCGACATAACAGGTTTTACATCAGAAATTTCAACTCATCCGATTGGCATATACTTCCTTACCGAAGACAGGAAGAAGTTTCTGATTGTTGGAGCAAATGAACGACTTGCGAAATATCAGAAAGGAAAAAAACTTGAAATTCAGGTAAGCCCTATGCGAGAATATGAAGGCAGTCACACGGTTGCAAGATTTATCAGAATAATGCAGGATTTCACTGCTGATACCGAATTGACTCCAGAAAAAAAATAATCTTGTTCGTGAAAACATTTATAGAGGTGAATAATGTCCGAAAACTATATTCTTAAACAAACTGAAGAAAATGGAATAGTAATTTTCAGCATCGTGGGATATTTTGGAGAAAAGGTTGGCGAAGAACTGGTCGAAAAAATCGAAGAGCTTCTCTGCGCAAAAAAAGGCAGAGTAATATTAGATCTCTCTGAATGCACCGTTCTTTGTAGTCCTGGAATTGGTTCTATTATTGAGATAGTTGGAATGGTGGTCGAGGAATATAATGGAACCGTGGTTATTTGCGGTCTTGATCCAATAAAACAGAAAGTGCTCGCGCTTACTCAGGTAACCGCAATTGCACGGGTTGCAAAAGACTTGCAGGATGCAAAAAAAATTGCCTGAATTATATAAATTGTAACTATAAAGGTGGTTCAATAATGCTGAAAAGGCGGTTGAGTGCCGATCGCAGTGGTTTTGTGCTGGGTATGATACTGCTTCTTTCCATGGTAATGGCAGCAGCAATTTACAGTTATCACAGAACTGTCATGCAGCAGAACAGAGTTGCTCACCATGAACTTATCGGAGAAATTGCCGGAAGACTTGCCGCCTCTACTGCGCATATTCTCGCTGAAGAGCTTAATATTCATGGAAAATATGTTGTAACACCTGCTTTTTTCCCTCAGCTTTTTTCTTCAACTGTAGATCCGTCGCAGGAAATACAGTTTCCCAGCCAGATTCTGGAACCTCTTCTTGATGATATAAATGCTTATCTTGCAAGACTCAAGCATCTTCAAAGTTCCTGGGGCCCTCCGCATTGCAGGGAAATTTCATTAAAACTCAGTAATATTAAGAAAATGAGTCCGGGCACATCCAATGTTTTTGATCCAGTTGAAAAATCTGCCGATTTAACCATAACCTGCAATATCGAATTTCAGAAGCTTGCGCGAAAGGCAGAAATTATACGAAAATGCAAAGTCGTCAGCTTCAATCCCGGACCATTCGCAAGATTCTCTCTCTTCGTGCCTTATACGCCATGGCAGCACTCATATAACTCTGTCGGCTTGAATTATACCGGACAGATTCATCCGAATTATGAATTTCCAATCCCTCAAAATAAGAAATATACAGGGACATTAAAAGTAATAAATGGAAACTACTTCGGTAAACCCGGAGACGGTAGTTCGTTTCCTGATCTGGAAAAGGATATCTTTAACCGGGGTTGGGTTTTTCTGGGTCCATGGAAAGCGTCTGTCGGCGATGGTCCTGTGGTTCTGCGCCTGGGATCAGGTTACGACAGCCCTGGTGGTACAAATTACATGTTTGGTTTTCCAACGAGAAATGATAAAAGGCAGCTTATTTTTAATCCGGAAAAAATCAGTATTGCTGACATCCAGACTTCTGGAGCAGATTTTTCAGATATCAAAGTTACTGGAATTTTTCAGGGATTTTACACAATCGGCGAAAGCAGCGGATATGCATACTCACCGCTTGGAATATTAAACGAAGAACTATGGCCCAGTATTGGTTCAACAACTGTCACTGATGTAAAAAATTGTGCTTCATCATGGTTGTTGCCTTACGGTGATCTTCAGAGACCCTCAAGAACGCTCATGGTTGGTCCGGTTCTGGCTTCATTTGCCAAATATTACCAGATGGAAGGAAAAGCGGTATTGAATCCTCCGAGTGGGCCAATGGAAGACTTCAAGGGAAGAATCATGCCGAGAAACCCGCCAAACTCAGCTCAGCCGTCAGACGGCTCCAGAATTTACTATGCCCTGGACCCGGTATATCTGAAAAGGACAGACAGAATTCTTCAAGTTTCCAAATATAACAATGTTTTCAAAGGTGACGATTCTGGATACGAAACTTTTAAAAAGGTAAAACCAATAGATTTCTCTCCTCGCAGCGGTCCATTTGAAAAATTTGCGGGAATTTCATACAATTCGTTTTTTGAGGCAATGGCATATACTACATTGTTCAGTGCGGGCAGATATCCAGCATTCGGACATGCCAGTTTTGATCCGGTTTCCCAACAGGGGGCGATACAGGATATACTTCCGAAAAAATACGATGAAAACGGTGTTCCTCAACCGAAGGGACTTTTTTCTCCATTCCTTTCCATGAAAATTCCAGCAGATGCGGGAAAAGTGAAATATTATGAAGATGATATTGCCACTTATTCTGTTGATACAATCCTTGACAGCGGGCGTATAACACATTTTATTGATCTTTCCACTTGTAAAGACCAGATGCAGGAAAATAGAGCTTTTTGCAGTGCTGTATTTGGGAAAGCAGGTGACAATCTTGATCTGGAATTCAAAGATTTTGGTGAAGCTGAAGATGTTGAGACAAAAGGCTTTTTTGCTCCTTCATATTCTTTTTCATCATGGTATGTTCCCAGATTTCCCGGAATAGTCTATGTTGTACGCAGAAAGAACCTGAATACTCAGTCTCCCCAGAACCCTGCGCAAAATGATGAACTTCTTTCTCTTCCTGCAAAAGTCCTTCTGCAAAGTAATCTCATGATTATTGCAGACCGGGGCGACATTGTTATTCCGGGGCCATTAATCAGCCCTCGCGACAAAACTACTGGATTTCCCAAAAACCTTTGTACAATAGTTGCACTGGAGGGTAATATTGCACTTTCAACTCAGAGTGAAATAGATGCATATCTCGTAGCTCTTGCCCATGGCAGTGGAGCATCGTCACAGGGCGGCAGACTGCTTTCCGGGGATGCCGGTGTAAAGAAAATGAATATTTTCGGAGGTCTTGCAATATGGGAAATGGGACTTTATGATAATCAGGTTCTTCGCGTTACAATGTGGGATTTTCCGGAAGGCGGGCTGATAAGGTATAATCCGGCTTTTAACCATAACATTGATAACTATTACTCTGAATCAAGACAAGTTATTATTGATAATAAAAATCAGTATGTGAGGATATTTGGTGGTGAATAGGCAGAAAATTTCAGGGTTGACTATGATTGAAATTCTTGTGGCAACGGTTGTTCTCGGGCTCGTTGCAGGTCCGCTATTTTACCTCATTTCAATGTCTAACAGAGTCAGCAATGCTTCTGTTTATGAGTTGCATGCTGTGAATTATGCAGCAGAAATATCAGACCAGCTTCAGAGAATGGCAGTGCATTTTAAAGACATCCGGCAGGTTTCTGGTCTGGATGCCGCAAAGCTTTTTTCTCACGCTGATGTTGTTAAGCAGATTGGTCCCGCCGGACCGAAAGAAGAGTTTCTGGTAAAATTTCCGCAGCTCACTAATTCGTCGTACAGATTTCTTTTATCACCACTTGACCCGGCGTTTGTGAGAAGAGAAATTAAACTGGAAGACATTTCTCTTGATGCGGGTTCAGGGCAGAAAATTCTTAAATCTCCAGCAGCGAGATTCTGGTCTGCAAATATTTTTCTCGGCTGGAAAAATGCTCCGAGTGAGACTATAGTACAACATGCGTCTTTTTCGCTTATCCTCAGGGAGGAATCTTGACAATGTTTTGTATGAAACTTTATAAAAATCCCGTCAGAAGAGGTTTTACGCTTGTTGAAGTAACAATGGCGATACTCATATCGGGAATTCTGTTTGCTGTCATACAGACTCTTTTTTCACGAACGATGACTTCGACAATGAAGGGTCAGGATAACCTTGATACTATGCGTGCGGGAATGCGTTTTTTTTCAGATTTTCGCCGGGATCTTCTCGCCGCTGTGTCAGTAAGTATCCCTGACATTGCGTCCTTTTCTGTTTCAGATGCGCAGAATCTTCTTTCGGCATCAACACTTCCATTTTCCGGAGAAATTGATCTGATCAATAATGCTCAGAAAGTAACTTACAGATATTTGTCCGGCGAGAGAGGCATTTACAGAGAAGTATCTCCGAAACAGGGAAAGGATTATGTGTTCGATCCTGCAGCAACGCAGCTTTACGGAATTCCAAGAATAACCGAATTTACAATACAGCACTTCTGGCTCCCTCAAAAGATCGACGGCAATATTCAATGGCAGGACAATATTCTTTTAAAGGTTATTTTGGATTCAGAAAATCCCAGATTTCCAACAAAAAGACAGGTTATATCTTCGATTTTCGCAGGAAAATCAGGAAATTCAGATCTCTGGAACAACGAATAACACCGCCTGCGTGGCAATAGATGACAATTGAGTTGCCCCTTAGTACAGCAAATTTAATAATAGGGTCATTAATCAATGTCATTTCGACCAAAGGGAGAAATCTAGCATTTATGGAGATCTCTCACATTCGTTCGAGATGACAGCCCACCCAAAAGTTAACATGCAAATTAGACCCCGTATTAAGATTTTGCGTACTTAGACTTAAGGCATGACGCTGTGACAATGTTGCTGAACAGATATTAATATAAGAATCTGCTTTTCTCTTCATTTCTCCGCGCCTCTGCGTCTCCGCGTGAGATCTATCTTTATTCTCCAGAGTATTCTACAACTATCATTGTATTGTCATCATCCTGCGGGAAACTTCCTCTGAAGTCACCGATCTTTCTGAAAAGGCAGTTACAGGATTCTTCAATACCCATATTTGAAGTCTGTGTGAGCCAATTGATCAGCTCCGGGTATCCCAGCACGTCTTTCGATGGACTGAGTGTTTCAGGGAAGCCGTCTGTGAAAAGGTAAAGACGGTCTCCTTTTTCAAGTGTTACATTTTCTTCCTTGTACGCTCTTGCCTTTCGAACTCCCAGTGGAAATCCTGCTACGCCAATCTCTTGCCAGGTACCGTCTTTTCTCAGAAGTACTGGCTGGCAATGACCTGCATTTGAAAATGTAATTTCTCCGGTTTCGGCATTTGTAAGCAGATAGAAAAAAGTCATGAATCTTTTCCGGTGCATTGTCTTGAATATTAATTCGCTAAGTCTTTGAAGAACTACAGAAGGTGCGGGATTATGGAGTATTTCGTTGTTTACGGTTGCTTTTGCCATTGCCATGATAAGGGCTGCCGGAACCCCATGCCCCGATACGTCGCCGACCACAACCAGGACTCTTCCGTCTGAGAGTGAGAAATAATCAAGATAGTCTCCTCCAATTTCTGAAGCAGACTTCGAATGACCAAATACTTTCCATTTAGGAGTTTCAAGTATTCCAGAGGGAAAAAGGTTTGTCTGGACGTTTTGTGCAACAGACATTTCTTCCAGCCCGACTATCATCAGATTGAAAGTGCGAGACAGTTTTCCAAGTTCATCGTTATCTAGAGGTGGCACTCTGTGTTCAAAATTTCTTTTGTCAACAGCGGCAACGCCGCTTGCCAGGTGTTGTATGGGAGTGAGAAACTGCCTTGCAATTACTCCACCTGACATCAGGGAAAACAGAAGACAGAATACCCCCAGAAGAATTAAATTATTTCGCAGTTTTCGAATAATACCGACAATTTTTGATGCAGGAATCTTTTGAATGAGAATATATTTTGCGAGTTCTTTCGCTGGAATTCCGGCAACCAGATAATCTATGCCATTTACTGGCAATTGCTCAGAAGTAAATTTGTCTCGAATTTGTACACGTTTCGTAAAATCGTTTACCCACGGACGTACTTCACAGCTCGCAGGGAAACAAAAGTATGAATCGTTTGGAAAAACAGAAAAAAGATTGCCTCCGGTTGAAACTTTTTTAATATAATCAAAAGCCGCTTTCTGGGGTGTCCAGAAGAAAAAGAACATGAAGTTCGCGCCGTTGTCAGCACCACTTATCACATTCAGAAGAAGAAGCCTGTCCATTTTTCCGAAAAAGTTCATTTTTTCAATGCTGCCAAGGCGCTTCAGCATGTATGTATAAAGATCGTTAAGAGATTTGTCCTTTGAAAAGAGGTCATCCATGCGCACTTTTTCTTTTTTGGGAACAGTGTCTGAAATTCCACGGCTGAGATTATATTTTTCAAGCATTTTTTCGCCAAGCTGCTGAAGAATCTTTTCCTTTTCTGCAACTCTTGAATGAATCAGTGTTCCGTCACGACTAAGTATCATCGGTGTTGGAATCTGATATTTTTTGTCATAGTAGCCGTAAATCTGACTGAAAGATTCTCTGTTAAAAGTTCCATCAGGGTTTCCAGAGTTTTTTACTATTCTGTTTACGATTTCTGAAAGATTTCTCAGGTAAAGCATAAATTTGTTGTCAATTCCGCGTAAATTATTTTCCATTTTGGAAAAAGTCTCTTCGCGAAGACTTCGGTCTTTTTCCCATAGATATTCCTGACCGACAACCATAAGAATTAAGAGAGGCAATCCGGCTGCAAAAGATAGAAGAATCAGCAGTTTCTGTCTGATCGAAAGCCATGGCGTTTTTTCGGGAACGATATACCTGAAACTTATTGTACAGAGAAATATGAAAGCAATGGCAAGAAGGAATCTTTCAATGGTTTTGAAACGCATCGGGTTGAGAACATCTGGAATCCGCTGAAAGGCCCAGATCCTCTGTTTCCCTTCACCAAGAAGAATAGCTACAATATATTTTTCTGTAATGAAAACATCTCTGGTTGATCTTTCATAGTTGTACAGACACTTTTTTAAAAAGGCTTCTTCGTCATGGTTTCCGATGCGCTTGGAAAAACTTTCACCATAGATATGCACTCCGAAATCAATCTGAGAAAAAGGTTTGTTAAGACGTCCCAATAATCTTTTAATGCAAAATACTGGTTGTACTGCGCCGACGTTTACGTGTACCATCATGAAAAAATTGGTGTATGACTGTGAGAAAAAATAATTATGCCGCAAGCCGGAAGAGACTGAATGCAGCCTGCTTTTTTCGCGCAAAGCATCGTTGAGATCTTCGAGGGTTATTGTCTCTCCAATAAATGCCTCTAATACTTTTCTCTGACCACTGGACATTTTATAGTCCGGACCATTTCGGAAAGTGGATAGTACCGGATGAAGCTTTTTTATTACAAACTTTGAAGGAACTTTGTGAGAAAGCTCTTCAATGAGGTTTCCTTCATGATCAGTAAAGTAAAACTCAAACAATCCAGGATATTGTTTTTCAATCTGTTTAAGAAACTCAGGTATTTTTGACTTTGCATTATCAAAAGTTTTACCAAAGGATTGAATCATTCGAAGAAAGAAGCGCTCATCAGAACCCGCTTTTCGAATATTTTCAAGTTGTCTGACAACTATTTCTGAAAGCTTTTGTGCTTCAGATTTCGAAGTTCGCTGCCAATTCTGTTCAATTCCCCAGCTTATCAGGAATATTGGCAGAAAGCCAAAGCCGAGACAGAAAGCCAGCCACTTAATCCAACGCATACTTTCAGAAGAAAAGAACAATCCTACACCTTTTCCAGATAAGATAAAATACGTTAGAGAAATAATATCATAGTAAATTTATTTCTGGAAAAAATTATCTCTGATATTCTGGTGACATTTTTTTTTATTTATTGTAACCTTTTAGCGAGTTGATTCCATAGTGTAAGTATAAGCGTTGATATATAGTGCAGGGTTTATTTGTGCGCTTTATAAGATAGCTAAACTCTGGTAGATTTTCTAACGGCGGAGAGCACAAAGTGCTCGACCGAGGGGAGTGAGAGTTTGTAACTTTGTTTGAACTCAGGCGTTTTTCTAACGGCGGAGAGCACAAAGTGCTCGACCGCGGGGAGTGAGAGTTTGTAACTTTGTTTGAACTCAGTCGTTTTTCTAACGGCGGAGAGCACAAAGTGCTCGACCGCGGGGAGTGAGAGTTTGTAACTTTGTTTGAACTCAGGCGTTTTTCTAACGGCGGAGAGCACAAAGTGCTCGACCGCGGGGAGTGAGACGGTCGAACTTGTTCGACCGGCGAGAGGGGGCGCGTGCCCCCTCTCTAAAAAGTAACAAAAAAATTTCAGGAGGAGAGATTTATGTATCAAAAAAAAGGTGTACGATTGCGCAACACTTTTTTAACCGCTGTTTTTCTGTTTTCTGCTCTGTTCTTTTCTGCGTCGATGCTCTCAGCAACTGAGTTAGACGATGGAGTTAGACTGAATAATGAACTTGCCGTTCATGTTGCCAAGTCACTTGATGAAAACAACAAGATTGGAACTCAGGAACTTCTGAATTTTGTAAACGATAAAGGGAAAATGGCCGAATTTGCCCGCATCATGCAGTCATTGAGCGATTCAAGCAAATATCCATTTTTGGTAAATGAAAATGGAAAGGATTGTATTTCAAATGAGACTTATTCCTCGTATGTCATGCATAAGATGTATTATATGGCTCTGTCAGTTGCAGGAAAAAAGGACGAAGCGGAGCTTGCGTATAACAAACTGAAAAGTTATGTCGACAATTTTATTTCTGTGATACTTGTTGACGGAACACACAATGGACAATATTGTGGAACTACGATTGACTTGGGCGATGGTGATAGTGATGATATTTACCGGGACCGCAAAGGTGGACCGGGAAACTTTCATAAAGACTTCCTGGCAATTTCAGAAACAGCCGCTGCTCATTTTGGGACGAAGGCAGCAGCACCAGCTCAGCCAGCTACCCCTCAGCCACCGGCGGTTCCAGCACCAGCACCGACTCCTGCTCCTGCTGACCCACAGCCAACGCCAACTCCGGCACCAGCTCCGACACCAGTTGACCCCAAAGCTCAGCGCGATGCCGATCACCTTGCCGATTTCATGGCCTGCCCATCACCTGTTGAAAATGAGCTTTATAGAGTCAGCAGAGAAGGTGATACACTCGTAATTACATTTAAGAAGGATATTCCGGGACATCCGGCAAATTCTGTTTATCAATTTAACACGATGGAATACATGTATGCTAACCCGGATGTTTCAAACGTAGGAAAAGATATTTGCAACGATTTGAATCTGTTTGCAAAACTTCACCTTCTGAAGTGGGGTTACAATAATGACTTCCTGACTGAGCGTGAAGGTCGTCCGATAGATCTTGCTGACCTTCAGCGTCGTGAAGCAACAAAATCAGGTACTTCGCAAACCGTTGAAGGTGGATTGACTCCACAGCCACCCGAACCAGTAGCAGCAGTTGAAACACAAAACGTTGCACCTGTAAGTAATGATAAAATTCCTCCCGGTTTCAACTGGTATCATTATCTGCTGGCAAATCCTGATGTTTATGTTGCTGGCGGTGGCGAGTCTGCTACGCAGGAAAAGCTCATCGAGACAGCAAATTGGCACGTATCTACTTTTGCAGCAAATGAAGGTCGTGCTATGGCACCTTTTACCGGAGCCAACTATCTTGAGGTGAACCCTGATGTAAAAGCAGCCGGAATAGACCCGTTTGAGCACTATCATCGCCATGTTCTCATGGGCAATCAGGAACCAAGAATGGGAACAGCCTACAGGCTTCAGACAGTCGATTTCAAGAAGTGGGAAAAGCATGTTAACAGCCTGCCGGCGTGTGTTGAAAATTATAACAAACTTATGCAGGCCTGGAGAACAGCCGATGTCAAGGGAAAACTTGACCTTGAACCTCAAATTAGAGATAACAATAACGACGGCAAAGAAGGTGGCTGGTATTTTAACGCAGCTTCTGCAGCCGATCTTGAAGAAATATATGCTTTTTTGGCGCATAAAGATCCGATGCTGGCGAAACATATCCAATTCAACATGGGAATTGCACTTCCTCAGGCAGCTCTTGACCACATGGATTCCCTTCTGAAAATTGCTGTTCACAATACCACAGCACAGATAGCCCGCTGGCTTTCTTATAGAAGTTCAGCAACCGGAGCTTCAATTTCGGTTGGAAATGCTGTTGTTGTAACCGGAAATATGATCCAACTACCGGGATTGCAGATAAAGGTTACAAATGATGATCTGCAACTCGGTGGCGTGACTTTTACTGATGGTGTATTTGTCAGCAATGTTCCGTTTGGTTTCGACAAAATTCAGGTGGGTTCAATCGGAGAAAATGATCAGATTGGTTTTATGAAAGTTTTCATCAAGAGCTGGATCGACTATATGGCTGTTCATCCTGTAATTAACTGGAGACTTGGTCAACTTTATCCCGAATTTCTCAAGAGAATCGGAGAAATAGCCAATGCCGGAAGTCGTGATCAGATGAAGGCTTTGTGGGAAGGGAACAACGGTCTTAAAGCATATATTCTGGCAACAAAGTGCCATGATAAACCGGAAGAATGTGAATTGGCAAATACCGTTATTCTTGACCTTGATGTTGATGCCAAAGCGGGTACTGTTGCACAGGAAATTAAAGTAACCACTCCCGAAGATGAAGAGACCGGAGTTAATCAGACCACGCCTGGCCAGAGTGACGGCTCAAATGCTGGTAATCCGGACTCACAGTAATAATTCAACTTAAAGGTCTGTTGCATATTTCCAAATAAATGGAAACTGTGTATAAGGGAATATGTCTTTTGGATATATGCAACAGCTTGTACTGCCTAAATAATTTCAGTTCTTTTTTATAAATAACAGGAGGAAAAAAATGAACATAAAGATCACTGGAAGTGTTGTATTATTTGGAATTATGTTAAGTTCAGCAATCTGGGCTGAAGAGACAATTAATAAAGCCGCTTTGGAAAAAGCAATGAAGAAATATGCTGTTGAAAATGCTCTTATTCTGATAAAAGACAGCAAAGGTAATCTTTCCATGAAAGACAGACAGGGAAAAGAAGTCAAACTGCCTGCTGAAATTGAAAAAGCATGCCTTTCTTCTCAGCAGGATGGCCAGGTAAAAACAGCGAAAGATCCTGTGAAGCTGGTTATTGGAGTTTCAGAAAAAGGAAAAGCTGCGATTCGTAATATATCAGCAAAAAAATGATTTTCTCGTTCAATGTTTCTAATCAATAGTTGTGTAATTATTGGAATATTGAGAATTTGAGAATAGTACAAATTGTACAGTAATAGAGTGATATGATGTTTTATTGCATTCAAGAACAAAAACAGTCATTTTTATGAATGAGTGTTTTTGTTCTTTTTTATAAAAGACGAACCGTTAGAAAATGATTCGGTTGAGATAAAAATAATAATTATTTGTAACCTTTTGCTTCGTTAAAAACATAGTGTAAGTATAAGAGCTTAAAATAAGTAATCAGAGAGAAAACCTGGTTTAAAATTCGAAAAAATTATTTTCAGGAGGTTGTTATGCATAAAAAAGAGCGTGTGCGCTTAGGTAAGACATTCTTTGCTTCTTTCTTCCTGCTTTTGGTTGTGTTCTTTTCTATTCCAGTGTCTTCTTTTGGCCAATACGGAGTTGAAGATGCGCAGAAGTTACGTGATAATCTGGCTGCCCTTAATGAGAAATCATTAAACAGTAACCCGGTTGAGGCAACTAAAGAACTGCAAGCTTTATTGGGTAATCAGGAAGAAGTAAAAAAGTATAATTATTTTGTGGATTATGTTAGAAAAACCATGACAGATGGTTCCTTCACTGTTTCCACAAACGGGGAACCTACCAGAGAAGCTTTGCTTGCCTTTGGCCTGTTCAGAGAAGCTTATGTTGCTCTTTCACTTGCAGGAAGCTCCGATTCAGCAGCGCAGGCATTTAAAACTCTGAAAGAGTATGTTGAAGCAGTAATTAACAAAGAACCTTCTTTTATACAGAAATTTGATGAAATTCGTCAGATTCATGAAGATACACCAGCTAAACCTTCTCCATTCAGAGCAAAATATGATGAAATAGACCAGAAGGTTGTAAGTTCAAAATTTGGACCGGCAGTTACACCTGCCCCGGCACCTCAGGGAGATGCCCAATATAGCATTGAGGACATACAGGTACTGCGCGATAAGCTTGTTTCTCTTAATGAGAAGTCGTTAAACAGTAATCCGGTTGAAGCAACCGAAGAACTTAAAGCTTTGCTGAGTAACCAGGAAGAAATAAAAAAATACAATTTTGTTGTGGGATATCTTACGAAAACTTTGACTGATGGCTCTTTCGTTGTTGCCACTAATGGGGAACCTACCAGAGAAGCTTTGCTGGGTTATGAAACATTAAGAGAGGCTTATATTGCTCTTTCACTTGCAGGAAGCGTTGACGATGCCGCAAAAGCTTTTAAAACGCTGAAAGACTATGTTGAAGCAGTAATTAACAAAGAACCTTCTTTCATACAAAAGTTTGATGAAATTCGTCAGATTCACGAAGACACACCAGCTAAGCCGTCTCCATTCAGAGCCAAATATGACGAAATTGGCCGGAAAGTCGTAAGTTCGAAATTCGGTCCTGCTATTGGCTCTAATGCAACACCTACAGTCGCAACAATTGATCCTGGAAGTGTTGAAAAAGTTAACAAAGATCGTATCCCTGCCGGTTTTAACTGGTATCACTATCTGCTTGCAAACCCAGATGTTTACGCAGCTGCCGGCGGTGAATCTGCATCCAAGGAAAAGCTTATCGAGACAGCAAATTGGCATGTGTCGACTTATGCTGCCAGCGAAGGCCGCGCTCTTGCCCCGTTCACCGGCGATCACTACCTGTTGATGAACAAAGATGTTAAAGACGCAAAAGTTGATCCGTTTGAACACTATCATCACTTTGTTCTTATGGGTTCTAAGGAGCCAAGATGGGGAACATGTTACAGACTTCAGACTGTTGATTTCAAATCATGGGAAAAACATGTTAACAGCCTTCAGGGTTATGCTGCTTCATATACCATTTTGATGAAAGAGTGGAGAACTGCTGATGTAAAAGGAAAACTAAAACTTGAGCCGGCGATAAGAAATTATAATCACAGCGGCAAAGATGGTGGATGGTATTTCCACGCTGCCAGTGCAGCTGATATTGATGAAATCTATGGATATATGGCCTGGAATGACCCGGTGCTGGGAAAACATATCAAGTTTAATATGGGAATTCAGCTTCCTCAGGCAGCCATAGATCACGTTGATTCCCTGTTGAAATTAGCTGTTCACAATACAACAGCGCAGATTGCACGCTGGCTTTCTTATCGTGTTAAAGAACAATCATCTATGGGTATCAAGCTCGGAGAGATGAGTGTCAATTTGGGTAAACTTACAGGCGACACTGATCTGGTTGAGAAGTTTGGCATTAAATTTCCGGGAATTGATATCAGTGCAGTGACTGATGGAATAAATTTTGGCGCAGGAGTAAAACTTACAAATGATGCCATTAAAAGCAGCGTTTCCTTCGGTTTTGATAAACTTCAGGAAGGTTCAATCGGAGAAAATGATCAGATTGGTTTTATGAAAGCATTTCTGAAGAGCTGGATAGACTATATGGCTGTCCATCCGGGAATCAGCTGGAGACTTAATGAGCTTTATCCTGAATTCATCAGAAGAATAGGAGACATTGTTAATACTACCTCGCGTGATCAGATGAAAGCTCAATGGGAAGAGCTCAAAAAGTATATTCTTGCAACAAAATGCCATGCAAATACCGACGAATGTGAACTGGCAAACACCGTTATTCTTGACCTCGATATTGACGCTGCTGCAAACGGCAATACCAGCGGCAACACCAGTGCTAATTCCGAAAACAAAACTACCCCGGAAATAGAGATCAAACTTCCTGGTACCGGTGAAATCCAGGTTGACCCAGCCTCTATTATACCCGATGGTGATGAAGGTAGCGATGATACTCCAGACTGATAACAGAATATCTGATTTATTCAGATGTTGAATAGACTTCCTGTTCGCCGTATAAGGTGGACAGGAAGTTTTGTTTTTGGTAGTATTGATGCGCTTTAAAATAAATTTACTTCTCGAAAAAAATCCAGAACAAATACATGGAAAATTACGTTTATATTATCAAAAGAAACTAAAGCCTAAATAATTGGGGACTTTTAAAATCGAGCATCAGGTAAGGAGAAATTTATGAACAGAAATATTATTGGAATGTTTCTTATCTAACAAATGAATTTAATATAACAGAGGATGGAAGCGATGAGCAGGGGAAAAGCGTTGAAAAAAAGTTCCATCAAATTATGGAAAAAACCGACAGTGAAGTGGGCAAAATCCGATTCCAGGATTCGATCTATAACTGATGAAGATTCGTTGAGTGAAGAGGAATCAAAAATAAAGAGAGAGTTGAATCGTTTTCTACTAGAAAAATGCCTTGAAAATAAAGAAAATATTGAATTGAATTTTTTCTCACAGAATCTTAATCCAAAAAAGGATTGAGATATATCAGTTTTTCCTGAACTCTTTCAAGCATTCTTGAGAAGGAATGAAAAATGTGTTAGTGTGAGAAATGCGATGGAGTAAAGCAGGTGCATTATTACTGATTGTTTTATTAGCCTGGATAGTTTCTGGCTATTACTCTCCTGAAAACGCCGGGAAGAGACTTTTTGCCGATTCTGATTTTCTTGAAAAAACCGAAAATGGGTTTGAGACACTTCTGTACAACATTGAAGCTAAATCAGAGCCTGTACTTTTTTTTGAACGCCTTATTTCAAAATTTGAAAAGTTTGTAGTTTCTGAAGATTCAACAACTGTATCAATAAAGCGGAAAATACTCGCTTTGAAGAAAAAATTTCCCGGTATTCTGCATTTTACCTTTCTCTCATCAAATGGAGAGCCTTTAACTGAACTGTGTGACTCACCTCCTTCAAAATTTCTGCTGAAAAAATTTTATCAGGAATATTGCATCGCAATAAACAACAACACAACAATTCCAGATTCTCAGAGGACTTTTATTCAGGGATTTCTTGGAAAATTCGTTTCGTCGAGTAAACCGGCATACAGCAAAATATTCTTTGCCTCGGAATCAAGAAAAAAGCGTTTTGTTTATATTGCCAGACCTGGATCAAATTTTTTTTTCATTGTACATATTTCCCAACCTGACACTTGGGATATTCTTCCCCTCAATTCACTGATGAATGAATTTAACAGAATAAACAAATCTGTGCGATTTGCGTATTATGATTTCAACTCCAGAAAAATATTTCCTCAGTCTTTTAAAGATGCTTTTATTATAAATGAAGAAGAACTTCTGAAGAAAATTTATTCTTCACCTCACAAGTTGTTTTTGCAAAATAATTCTTTGGTTTCTGCAAAATTTGTTTCTCCAAAAATTTCCATTCTATGCAGTAGAGATTTCACTTCCGAAATTATTTCAGAAATCTCAAAGAAGAAAAGTATTATTATGCTTATTGCACTTCTGACCGCTTCAATTATTTTGTTAACGCCTTCAGGAACCACGCTTTCATTGTCAACTGTCAGTGTTAAATTTAAACTGATGTTTATTTTTATTCTAATTACAGGCATTCCAGCTGGAATAATACTTTTTAATCTTGTTGTACTGACTTCAGAAAAGGAAAAAACCTTTCAGAAAAAACTGTTTTCTGATGTTCTGAATGAACTTACAAGATTTGACAGTACATTTAACTCATTTATTGATATTTTTGGAAAACACATACTGAGCGACCTTGAACTTATAAAAAGTGTAGATGGAAAAAAAATCTCAGGCGAACTGGAGCGTTTTCTTGATAAAACTGGAATAAGTTTCGCACGTCTGTACAACAGTGAAGGAAAGATCGTCTTTCGCAGAGAAGGAGATCTGAGAATTACTTCAGGCAATTATTTCTTTGATGCATTTGGAAAAACTGTCAAAAAAACAATTGCAAAGATTTTTTCCGGCGAGATTGACCCGGGCAAAAAGGTAAAACTTGAAGATTTCCAGGCGAAACATGGTGGAGACTTTAATGAATCTCTGTTTCTTTCATTTCTTGTTTCAAGTATTGGTGCCTCGACAATACTCGACACTGGAGATATAAAATTAGTTCTGACGTCACATTTTTTTAAAGGAACAGAAATAAATAATTCTTTTTTCCTTCTGATGTTTTCAGAAAAAGAAAGCGTTGAAGAAATGTATATTAGAAAACATCTTCTTCAGGTGTGGCGTAATTTACCTGAAACCAGAGTTTGGGCTGTGTGGGGCAACGAAATGGAAAATATTCTGCCGTTAAAAAGAAGATGGTCGGAGAAGAGGAACCGATTTATTAACGATCTGGAAGCATCGGGCAAAACTCTTACACGCGTTGAAAAATCTTCAACAAAAAATACTCTGCTCACAGGAATTCGATGCGATAACCTTGGAAACCGATTTCTTATGGCTGTTTCATCAGATTATCACATTAAACGGGATCTGGATAAGATAAAAAAGAATGTGTTTGCTTTAATTGCACTAATCATTCTTTTTGCATTGCTTTCGGTGTTGTTTCTCACTGGAAATTTCCTTATTCCTGCTTCGAGATTGAGTGAGGCAGTCGATAACCTTCAGAAGCGTAATTTCGATTTTCAGGTTAAGATCACCGGCTCTTATGAATGGAAAAATCTTCTTTCAACATTCAACACTATAATGTCCGGCATGAAGGAACTTGAGAGTGCAAAAGCTCTTCAGGAAGATTTTTTTTCTACTGAAATATTAACCTTGAAACAATGGCAGATTCAGGGTGTCTGTATTCCGGCTCTTCAGGTCGGAGGAGATTACTATGAATTCACGGCAATTGATGAGCGAAGGGCACTCATTTTTCTTGGAGATGTATCCGGGCATGGAACTTCTGCTGCACTTGTTGTAGCAATGGCAAAATCTCTGCTTGTACATCCATTAACACCGCGTTCTCCTGAAAAAATTCTGCAGATTCTGAATGCTGTTTTTATAAAAGTTCTTCGTAAAAGAAAAATGATGACTTGCGTTGCAGCGCTTCTTGACGCAGATTCCGGAAAAATCTCCTTTTCCGGAGCCGGACAGACGTATCCGCTTCTGATAAGAGATGGCGTTGTCTCTGAAATAGCGATTCCGGGACTTCCCCTCGGAATAAAAAAGAACCACGTGTCTGGATGCTGTGAATTGCTGGTGGAACCGGGTGATGTTATTCTCTTTTATACAGATGGAATAATTGAATATCCAGACTGCAATAATGTTGTTATTGGGTACAAAAGGTTTTATTCTGTATTGCCTGCACTGGTTGGGAATGATTGTACAATAACCAGAAATAACATCATGTCGTGGCTGAAAAGCGTTACAAACAATGTTGTTCAGCCAGATGATGTAACATTACTGACCTGCCAGATGTCAGAAAAAAACAATATATGTTGATGTTGAAAAATATGAAGCTGCAGCTTGCATTGCTGCTGGCGATAACAGAATTTATTCTGTTACTGTTTATATTCAGCATGTTCAACAAAAGCCTTGAAGAAAAGATTCGTGTTACCGAGCAGAATATTTACGACTCTCAGGTTAAGAAAATTCAGGAAATAGATCAGATGTTTCTTGAAGAAATCGGACTCTTCGAGAGCAGAATAAAAAAAGAGCTTCAATTGAATACCTCTGAAAACGTTGATATAAAGCCAGAAATTATTAAATCTCTCGAAAGAATCTTTGCACATTATGACCCATTATTTGCAGAACTGTTTGGGGAAAATGGAAAAGGCGCCTATCTGATAAGTAAAGGTGATGAAAAAATAATTAAAAAAGCTTTCAAAATTATGGAAAGCAGTCTTGCCAGTTTAATTAATGAACTTAACAGCGAAACGAAAGTAGCTGCATTTGATTTCAAAAAACAGCTTATAACAGTTGCTGCTGAATCTTATGGGTTAAATTCTGAATATATATTTTCTCTTTTTACTCAGAATCTTGGAAAAATGAAGTCTTTCGAAATATTTGATTCTCACTCAATTGCAATTCTGAATCCGATGAAGGATTATCATGGAAAAGTGAGATATTTGCTGCTTCTTGTTTGGCAGCCTTGGTTTGTTGAAAGGGAGTATCTCAAACAGGTAATGAGAAAACTTGAAATTTCTGATTCTTCGCATAGCCTCTTTTTTTCTTATAAAACAAAGACTGCAAATTCTCCCGAAAAGTGGATTAGAAATAGTAGTGATATATCGTTAATCATTTCAAGTAACTGTCGTGAGGTACCGCTATGCAGAAAAACAGTACATCAGGGGAGAACCTATTACTTATCAAGATCTCCAGTCACCAAGATTAAGAGATACAGATTTGGTCTGATTGATAACGACCAGCAAATTCTTGATGAAGTATCCAAATTGAGGCAGAAATTACTTGTAACAGTCTTGATAATTTCCATCATTGTTCTTTTTTCATGGATACTTATGAAGAAAATTCTGTTGAGACCATTTGATTGCCTGAGTTCAGGGGTTCTTGCATTGAATGAGAGAAATTTTGATTTCAGAGTTGAGCCACTTGGTAAGGACGAGTTTGGACGGCTTGCTCAGGCATTTAACGAAATGCTTGAAAGTATTCAGGATCTTGAAGTTACCCGGACTCTTCAGGAAACAATATTTCCTGAAAAAACACTTGTACAAAATGGATGGGAGTTTTCCGGGAAATGTTTGCCGATTTCTGAAGTTGGCGGTGACTATTATGATTTCTTTGAAATTGACAGACAAAAAGTATTGTTCGTGATCGGTGATGCTGTTGGTCATGGAATTTCGGCAGCGCTCCTTGTCGGAATGGTTAAGGCAGCTGTTTTTCATCCGGAGAATTCATTCGAACCAAAAAAAATTCTTGCTCATATTACGGCAATATTGGCATCTGTTTTCAAAAAACGCAGAATGATGAGATGTATGATCGGAATTTTCGACACAGCTTCTTCAACAATGCGTATTTCAAACGCCGGACATTGTTTTCCACTTGTTGTTAATAAAAATGAGGTAAGGGAAATTTCTCTTCCGGGATTTCCGGCCGGAGTAAAAATCAGAAATGAATATCTGGAACAGACAATAGATTTATCTGACCAACAATGGTTCCTTGGCTATTCAGACGGATTAGTGGAATCATCAGATGCCGAAGGAAATATGATTGGCTACAGCAGGCTGGCTGAAATACTTCCCGAAATAAATTCGATGAATCCTGCAAAATCTGATTCTGAGATGCAAGAATCAATGGTAATAATTAATAACCTGTTTTCATGGCATAAAAGCCTTGTTCAATCGGTAAAACAGAAAGACGACATAACACTTCTTGCAATCTGCCGGGAAAGAATGACACTGTAGCAACGTTGCTGAAGGAAAGATATTTCTCACGCAGAGACGCAGAGGCACAGAGAAAAGCAGAGAGAAAATCGTGTTTTTTTTATCTGCTCAACAACATTGCTGCAGTCTTGAGAAAATCGGGTATTACCGCTTTTTGATGTTTCTGCCTCTACCAATAAGAAACAGGGTGTATTATCGAAAGGGGGGTAGGTGTTTTGCTGTCATTTCGACCTAAGGGAGAAATCCTGGTATCTATTACGTCGAAGTAGCGCATGATTTTATAACCCTTTTGAAATCTCTCCCTTTGGTCGAGATGACAACGAATTAATTACATTCCACATCAAAAGAGGTTTCCACCCATAGAATCTAACTGATTCTTGCGTAAGTTCGGGCTTTAAAAACGAGCCCGGGCAGAAAAAGTGATAAACAAATTGTGTATATGGTTATAACGGCTGGAGAGCACAAAGTGCTCGACCGGGGGAGTGAGCAGGTCGCACTTGTTCGACCTGCGAGAGGGGGCACGCGCCCCCTCTAAAAAAGTAAAGGTTTTAGGGCGTCGAAGATTCGTTCTTCGACATTTATTGGACGGCTGTTTTTCATTCGTTCTGACATTTTATTCAGAAGAGCTTTGTTCATGCATGATTCAATTGTATTTTTCAGAGAAATGCAATTCAATTCTCGGTCCAGGATAATTTTTGCAGCTTCTGCTTCTTCAAGAACCCGGGCGTTTTTTTCCTGATGATTATCTGTTGCAAAAGGGTAGGGGATAAGAATTGCCGGTTTTCCAAGACAGCCTATTTCTGCGAGAATTGTCGCACCAGCCCTTGATACAATAATGTCTGAGACTTCGAATGCTTCACGCATTTCGTGCAGATATGGATATACTTTGTGTCTGGCGGTGTTTTTCACTTTTTCAACGGTATTCTGATAATCGCGTTCGCCTGTAATCTGAATAATTATGACTTCAGGATGCGATTCAAGCCATTCCGAGGCAAGATCAACACACGCTTTATTTATTGAAGATGCCCCTCTTGAGCCGCCAGTGAAAAGAATTACAAAATTGTCCGGGTTCTTCTGAATTAATCCTTTGCCAGTGAACTTTTCAGAGAAAACTTTTCTCACCGGATTGCCTGTTACAGCTACTTTCTCAGAAGAAGGATACGATCCGGAATAGGTGAGCATTATTTTTGATGCTGACGAAGCAAAAAGACGATTTGTTACGCCCATCGCAGCATTCTGCTCGTGAATAGCGAATTTGAAACCAAGTAATTTTGACGCGAGCAAAACTGGAAATGCCACGAATCCACCGGTTGTTACCACAAGATCAGGCGAAAATGACTTCAGATAACTGTAGGCATCAGATATTCCCATAAGGTTCTTAACGGGAAATGTGAACCATTTCATCGAAATATCTCTTGGCATTCCCTGTGCTCGGGCACCAGCAAATGATACTCCAGCTTCTCTTGGAACAATTTTGCTTTCCATTCCGTCTGGCTGACCAATGTAAAGAAATTCCGCCGGTTCGGATAACCCCGTTGATATTATTTCCTTTATTGCAAGCGCAGGATATATATGTCCGCCAGTTCCACCACCGCTTAATACAATTTTTTTCATATCAGGTACTTTGTCTTTTGCGTCTTGCAGTGACGCGCTCGGAAACATCTGAGTAACGACTGGAAAATGGGCGCTTTCTGTTTTCAACAATCGCATTCTGAATTGTACCGTAACGCGATATATTAAGCAGAATTCCTATGGCAACAGCCATAAAGCAAACGCTTGAGCCTCCATAGCTAATGAACGGAAGCGTTACACCAGTTGTTGGAATAACTGACAGTACAACACCCAGATTGATCAGTGTTTGGCAGGCAATGAGGCATGTGAGACCTGCGGCGAGAAGAAAACCGAAGAGATCCGGAGCTCTGGCTGCAATGTAAAAACCGCGCCAGATAAGCAGCAGGAAAAGCAGAATGACAGCGCCGCCGCCGATGAACCCAAGCTCTTCACAAATAATTGCGAAAATAAAGTCGGTATGTCGTTCGGGAAGAATGAAAAATTTCTGACGACTCTGGCTTAACCCAAGACCCCAGAAGCCACCAGAGCCAATTGCAACGAGAGATTGAATAATGTGATAACCAGCTGTTTTCGATGCACCCCATGGATCAAGAAATGCCAGAAAACGACGCATTCTGTATCCTTCCTGGAATACAAGAGCGGTGACAGCAATTGCGCCGCCCGCACCAATTCCGAGCAGGTGAAGCAATGAACCATTTCCGAGAAAGAGCATCAGAAAATACGTTGATGCAACTATTCCGGCAGTTGAAAGGTTGGGCTCTTTTAATATCAGTCCGAAGATTACAAGCATAACCAGCAGATCAGGGACTATTCCGCGAAGTATTTCCTGAATTCTGTCCTGACGGATTGAAATAGAATGTGCGATGTAAATTATGAAAGCAATTTTTGCAAACTCAGAAGGCTGAAAGCCAAGTCCACCAATCCTGAGCCAGCGATGTGCTCCGCCGACCTTCGCTGTAAAATAAACAGCTATCAGAAACACAACAGACAGCAGAATAAGCGGAACAGAATACTTCTCAAGCCTTCTGTAATGGTAATTCGACGCAATAAACATTCCTACTATTGCAATTCCAACCCACAGGAGCTGCTTTTTGAAATAAAACAGACTGTCATTCATGTAACTCATCGAAGTAATGGAAGAGGCCGAATAGACCATTATCAGACCAAAACACATGAGTGCCAGCGTCACAAACAGAAGAGTGTTGTCGAAATGTCTTTCCTTATTTACATTGAGCATACTTAATTCAACCCTTCAGATATAATAGCAAACTATAGCCACTGTAGCATTGTTACCGATGAAAGACCTGACTTACGCAGAGACGCTAAAAAATGTCATTTCGACCGAAGGGAGAAATCTTGCATTTATGAGATCTCTCACATCCGTTCGAGGTGACAGCCGAATCCGAAGTTAACATGCCAATTAGTCTTCGCATTTCTCTATCTCTTTAACTCTGTGTCTCTGCGTCTCCGCGTGAGACTCATCTTTTCTTTGCTTTTCTCTCCCAAATCATTATTCTGGAAGCCCGTTTACCAAGTCTCTGAACGCTTTCCCTCTGACTTCAAAATTAGGAAAAAGATCATAAGAACTGCATGCCGGGGAAAGCAAAACAGTGTCTCCCGGTTTTGACCATTCAGAAGCTATATTGACTGCATCGGCAAACGAAGACGCTATCTTTAGCGGAATAAGTCCTTCAAGGCAGGACCTGAATCTTTCGCGTGCCTCTCCGTAAAGAACCACACCAGTAGAAAGTTTCCTGACGCTCTCTTTCCACTCATTCAGATCAGTGCCTTTATCTCTTCCGCCCGCGATAAGAATTACCTTTCCATTGCAGGATTTGAGAGCAATTATTGACGCTGCACAATTTGTCGCCTTTGAATCATTTATATATTGTACATTCCTGCGCTCTCTTACCCACTCAAGTCTGTGTTCCACTCCGGAAAAAGTTTGTACTATCTGTAAAAGTTTTTCAGCAGGAACACCTGAAAGAATCGCAGCAGAACTTGCAGCCATGGCATTTTCAAGATTGTGCCTGCCGGGAATTCGTATGTCTTTTTCTTTGAAAAGCTCTGTGGTTTTACCATTTTCTGAAATGAATACAACAGTTCCGGAAATCGACGTAACGCGCGGAACGGCCGTGAAATCACTGTTAAGACCGAACCAGGCAATTTTTGCTTTCGTTCGCTTTGCCAGATCGTGCATCATCTGCTGCTCACTGTTTAATATGAGCCAGCCCGAACTGTCCATGTTCATGGCAATGCGCTCTTTTGCATCGCAATAAGCTTTATATGATGGATACCTGTCCAGGTGATTTTCATAGAAATTAGTTATCATGGCAATGTCAGGCTTGAATTCGACAATTGTTTCAAGCTGAAACGAGCTGACTTCAAGAACCTGAATGTCTTTATCCGATGTTTTCAGAGCAAAATCCATCATCGGAATTCCAATATTGCCACCCAGAAAAACTTTCGGAAAATGAGACTTGCAGAATTCAGCCAGAAGAGTTGTTGTCGTGGTTTTTCCATTGCTTCCGGTCACAACAAGTCTTTTTCCGCGTGAAAGCCTGTACGCAATTTCAATTTCAGATAAAATGGGAATTCCCATTTCAGCAGCTCTTCTCAATATTGGAATATTGGGTGGAACGCCCGGACTGAGAACAATGTAATCGGCGGACAGAACATTCTCTGTGTGCCCGCCAGTCTCGACAGTCACATTTGTTGGAAGAGACGCTTCCGAAAGAGCTTTTTCAATGTGCCTGCGATCCTGAACGTCTGAAAGCAGAACATCTGCTCCGGTTTCTGCAAGGGCTTTGGCGGCAGAGATACCACTCTTTGCTGCGCCAATTATTGTTACCCGCTTCTTCATGACTCTTTTCTCCATTGAATAAACTGCTTAAGCAAGCCCTGAGTTGAGGAATCATGTTCGGAAATGTTCACCGGCTCGCCTTTCATAAGAGCTTCCTCTTCTGATAAAATCTTTTTCGCGAGAACTTTGCCCAATTCAACGCCCCACTGGTCAAAACTGTTTATCCGCCAGATTATTCCCTGTGCGAAAATTTTCATTTCATACATGGCAATGAGCATGCCAAGGGTTTTTGGAGTGAGTTTTTTTATCAGAATACTATTTGTCGGTCTGTTTCCCGGAAAAACCTTGTGTGGAAGCAATTGTTCAATTTGTTCTGAGGATAATTTTTCTTTCGCAAGATCAGTTCTGACTTCGCTTTCAGTTTTACCTTTCATCAGCGCTTCAGTTTGAGCAAAGAAATTTGCCATAAGTTTCTGATGATGGTCAGAAATCGGATGGAGCGGCACTGCAAATGCCATGAAATCGGCCGGAATAAGTTTTGTTCCCTGATGAATCAACTGGTAAAATGCGTGCTGTCCGTTTGTTCCGGGTTCACCCCAGATAATCGGACCAGTTTGATAGTCTACATTTTTTCCGTCACGATCAATCATTTTTCCGTTGCTTTCCATGTCTCCCTGTTGAAAATATGCAGCGAAACGATGCAGATACTGGTCGTAAGGAAGAATTGCCATGCTTTCGGCTTCGAAGAAATTGTTGTACCAGATTCCAAGAAGTGCAAGTATTACAGGAATATTTTTCTCAAAAGGCGTGTTCAGGAAATGTTGATCCATTGAATGTGCGCCTTCTAGAAACTGAACAAAATTGTCAAAACCGATGAATAAAGCTATTGGAAGACCGATTGCCGAACATGCCGAATATCTTCCGCCGACCCAGTCCCAGAATTCGAACATATTACTGCTGTCAATTCCGAACTTTTCAACTGCTGTCTTATTGGTTGAAAGAGCCACAAAGTGGAACTTTACTGCCGCTGAATCTTTTAACTTATTCAGAACCCACTCTCTGGCAGTCATTGCGTTAGTCATTGTTTCCTGGGTTGTAAAAGTTTTTGAGGCTATGAGAAAGAGGGTTTCTTCGGGATCCAGGTCTTTTGTCTTTTCGAAAAAATCGTTTGCATCAACATTGGAAACAAATCTTGCAGCCGGTCCATTGCCGGAATAAGCTTTCAGAGCTTCAGTAATCATTACCGGGCCAAGATCAGAGCCGCCAATGCCTATATTTACCACGGTTTTGATTCTTTTTCCGGTATAACCTTTCCATTCACCGTTTCGAACTCTGTTTGAAAAAGCTTTCATCTTTTCGAGCACAGCGTTAATTTCTGGCATTACATCAGCATTGTCAACCAATACTGGTTTGTTCGACCGGTTGCGCAGCGCTGTGTGTAATACAGCTCTTTCCTCTGTCCAGTTGATCTTCTTTCCTTCAAACATGCTCTTTGTCATTGTTTTCAAATCGGACGCCCTGGCAAGATCAATCAAAAGGCTGAAAGTTTCTTCAGTAATTCTGTTTTTGGAAAAATCAAGCAGAATATCTTCATGGGAAAGCGAAAATTTCCTGAATCGATCGGCGTCACTTTTAAAAAGATCTCTCATCTGAACATCTTTTAATTCAGAAAAGTGCTTCAGTAAATTCTTCCATTCAGGTGAAGAAGTAAGAGGTGAACCACAATTTTGCTTCTTATTATTCATGTTTCCTCCAGACACAGCAAGTCTGAATAAATTTGTCGAAAATACAAAAAACTGATATAATCGTCAGTCAGTAATATTATTTATCATTGTTTTAAAGAAAAATCAAAGCATAAGTATGCAAAATCTTAAATATTGGGGCAAATTTGCATGTTAAACTTGGTATTGGCTGTCATCTCGAACGAATGTGAGAGATCTCATAAATGCGAGATTTCTCCCTTCGGTCGAAATGACATGGAAGAAATTCTTGAACTGTAATAACTAAGTGGTCTTTCTCCCTTTTTGAAAAAAGTGTTTATTAATGATACTTTGTGATGGTCGAACAATTAAATAATACGGTCTCTGAAAAGCTCATGAATATAGATGCGCGAAAGTTCACAGTAAAATGAATTCCTTTTTAAAGAAAAATCTCGAAAAACTTCGAAATCATCCTCAGTTGACATTGTTAGTCACTGAGACTTCACAAAACTCTCCTGCCGAAAAGTATCTCATTGAGCCTTCAAAAAGTGGACATGCCTCGCTCGCAATAGTTTCATCAGACGGTCGTCAGCAGGCAATGCACAGTCGCTATAATCCGGTCGCTGAAGTTGAAAAACAGATAAATATTTCTTTTTCCAGCCAGTCACACGCGTTAATTCTGGGCATGGGCCTGGGATATTCAATCGATCTGCTTCTTCAGAAGACTTCCGAACGTTCAGGATTTCAGAAAATCATTGTAGTAGAGCCCGATCCATATATTTTCATGGCCGCTCTTCAGGCAACTGACATGGAAAAAATACTGTCTTCTGCAAAAATAGAGTGGTGCGTTGGCTTGTCTCCAGATGAATTTGGCGAAAAATGGAATCTTCTTCTCGATTGGGCGGCAGTTGACAGCATTTCTATAATCGAACATCCGCCTTCTCTTGCCAGAAACCCTGTCTATTTCGAGCGAATCAAAGAAAAACTCAGATATTTTTCCAACCGGTCAAAAGGGAATATTGTTACTCTGATGCATACTGGAAGCGATTTTCACACGAATTATTTCAGAAACGCTTCCACGTTAAGCAAATTTCCCGGCATAGGAAGGCTTTTCGGAAAATTTTCAGGCGTTCCGGGAATTGTCGTTGGCGCAGGGCCGTCTCTTGAAAAAAATGCCCACCTTTTATCAGAGATAAGAAACAAATTTCTGATAATTGCCACAGATACAGCTTTCAGACAACTTAAAGCCAGAAATCTCAAGCCAGACATTGTCTGCGCAGCTGACCCGTCTTATGAAAACTCTCTTGATTTTATAGGCGTGGAAAATGAATCGGATGTCTTTCTCGCAATTGAACCAATGACGCATCCGGATATTATATCGTCTTTCAATGGTCCGAAATTTCTCATGACATTCGGCGGAGGATTGTCACCCTGGCTTGAACCAATGCGTGAACCTATCGGAAAACTTGTGTGCTGGGGTTCGATTGCAACAACAGCTTTTGACCTTGCGAGAAACTGCGGATGCAATCCGATTATATTTATCGGTCTGGACATGTCATTCCAGGATGGAAAGCTTTATGCGAGAGGATCTTACTCAGATGACCTTTTCATGGACCAGGTTCACAGTTTTTCTTCACTTGAACATGAAATAGTCGATTATATTTCAGTTCGCGGTGTTCACAAGTTTGAAAACAATGCCGGCGAAACACTTTACACTGATCATAATATGTTTTTGTACAAGGGCTGGTTTGAAGATCAATTCCGGCAGACTCCTGGCAGACTGCTTATTAATGCAACAGAAGGTGGAATTCTGGACAGTTTTGTTGAAAGAATGACCTTGAGAGATGTAATAGATAAATACCTTCAAAATGGATGCGATATTGGCAAATTACTATCTGAAGCACATTCTGCGCCTCTGAAAGCTGATGTTTCCGGAATGGCCGGGGCACTTTCTGAGGCAGGAAAAAAATTGAATAAATTTTGCGATCAGTCTCGGCAGTGTCTTTCAACGCTGAAAAAACTTAAGCGTAGAAATGAAGATATTTCGGTTTCTCAGTTATCAGGCGAATCTAAGACAGCCTATTTTGAATTAGTGAGAATACATGATGAAATATGCGATTCACGGGAAATATTTGCATGGTTTTCCATTCATCAGACGCGCTTCATCACCAGACATTCCATGCAGCTCAAGAAGTTGAAGAATGAAGAAAATTCAAAATTATTTGAATGGATAAAAGAGTTGGAAGAATTTTACGATGCTGTTCAGCTTTTTTACGATTATCAGATGCCGCTTTTAAAACACGCTATTGAAACAATCAGCTCCAAATGAAATTCAATATTTGATATGCAATTTCAAAATTATCGGTTATAATTGAGTTAATTAAAACTATGGAAAACAGGAAACTTCTCATTAATTCGGGGGTAGATATGATCTGTCTGCAGTTGAGTCACAGAAGTGGAGTCATAGACTTCATGCTGACCCTGGCATTGGGTGTTGCACTTGGCGCAGCAACGCTTGTTGTCACAAATGAAGTGATAAAAGGTGACGATAAGGAAACCGCGCGAAATGCACAAAATTTGCCTCACGATCAAAAACAGAAGCTCCTGCTTGATTCCGCAAAGAATTTTTTTCAGGCACGTAAAGAATATGAAGACGCAGTGAGAAATTCAAGTGATGATATTTCGGTAAAACGTGAAAACCTCATGCGTGCGAAAGCTGTGTATGAACGTGCCGTAGTAATAAATACCCCAAGCCCTGTACCAGCTGGAACTACGCAGACAGCACAGAATACTAATGTTCCGGCTTCAAATCCTCAGGTTGAATCTGGAAGGCGAAATCCATTTCAGGAAACTGTGGTAATACCGCGAAATATTAACATTCCAACGAATATCAGTATTACGGTTTCAACGAATGGCGGACAGCCAGTTACAACGAATATTACCGTTCCGGCAGCTGGTGCGACAAATTCGACACCACCTGCGGCGAATGTTCCTTCAAACGTTCCTCCAGCTACCACTTCAACCACTTCAACTACTCCAGCAAATGCTCCTTCAAATGTCACCGGAAATTCTGCGAAAATCGACAATAACACTCGCTCAATCGCTTCAACTATCATCAATCTTCCAAAACTGGGTTTTGAATATATCAAAGTTAAAGCCGGGGACACTTTGTCTGGCATCTGTAAGCGTTACTACGGTGTTGGAGGCCTGTGGCAGCATATCGTTAAATATCAGATTCCTTCTATTGCTGCAAATCCGCACCTGATTTTCCCCGGACAACTTATTGCACTTCCCAGAAGCATTTTTTCATCTGGAGATAACACCTCTCACTCGGTCCCCGTAACTAACACTAATCCTGGTAATCACGTAATTGCAGGGCCAGGCGATGAATCATGGCAGGAAAGGTTTCAGAAGGATTATTTGATTTCAGACCATACTTTTACAAATACGAATACAATGACAGTGGCACAGATTCAGAGTTTTCTGCAGAGCAAAGGTTCCTGTCTCGCGAAGTCTTATCGAAATTCTTCTCCTGCTCAGATGATTTATAATGCAGCGAAGAAATATGGAATTAATCCTCAAGTGCTGATTTGTCGACTTCAGTGCGAGCAGAGTCTGATATCGAAAAAGAATGCCACAGAAAGAGAGCTGGACTGGGCTCTTGGCGTAGGCTGCTATGACGATGGAACCAGAAATCAATCTTATAAAGGTCTTGATAAACAGATCGAATATGCCGCTCATACCTTTCGAAGATGGTATGATGATGGAAAATCCAAAGGCGGATCAGTTTCCATGACAATTGATGGTCAGCGGGTTCAGGTGAAAAATGCCGCTTCATACTCATTTTACAAATACTGTCCTCATTTTCACGGGCAGAAATTGTTCTTCGATGTCTGGCGAACTTACAGAAGCAGGTTCTGAACGCTGTTAATTGATTGCAAACCAACACAATTTTCGTATCTCTTCAGGTCTTAAACATGCATGAGTTCACCATTGATGGAATTTCCTGTTTCCTTGATTTAATGAAAAGTTTCTATCGTATTTTCAGATAATTTGTTATACTTCTATTAGAGAAGGTAATTCCAATGGGAGCGTGTAAATGTTAAGAGCTTCAATTTTCTGTATTTTAATGATTTGTTTTTGTTCGACGGCATTTTCGAGAACAGATGATGATGCAAGGTATTCGCCTCCTCAGAATCTTTCCCTGGAGCTGGTTTCCTCGGGTACTAAATACGTTGGTACTGTGAAAGTTCTTCTTGGATCTCCATCTGGTCTTGAGATATTTTTCGAGTCTTCTGTCGATTTGAGCGTGAATCGTCCCAGTGAAAAGATTGAAAAATTAGCTTCAAATTCTGTTTTGACCTTTGAATTTTCTGCTGACAAACAGAAAAATTTGCCTGGTTCTGATGGAACATGGCTTCGAATGAGAATCGTTTATCTTCCAGATTATTCTGCTCAAAAAGTTTATCTTTCAGACGTGAAAAAATACCCCGCTCAAGAAGAAAGAATAAGGGTTCTGAAGATTGTTGAAGCTAATGAAAAAGCTGCTGCCAGACAGACAGATTCAGTAAGATATTTTGTAAGATAGGTAGCAGGGTAACTATGGTGAGCAATAAAGATTGTCGGTATTAATCTTTATTATTGTGAAATTTGTTCGGGGGTGATTTGTAGCAAGCAAAGCCAAGGTGGAGGTAGGAATGAGTATTTCGCTCATACAGCCACTCAGATGGTGTTCAGATAAGAGAAATAAATCGTATTTTGATTTATTTCCCTTGTTTTGTGTTTTCATTTTTATTTTCTCTTCCTCAAATTTGTTTGCTGTGAGTTCATTTGAATTTGAGTTTGTTTATCAAAGAGTTTTAGATGTCAAAGAAATTCAGGCAACAGATCCGACTCCTGCTGGATATGTTCGTGGTGTAAGAGGCAAGATTGCCTATAAAGTTGAAGAAGTAGCAGTAAATTCAGAATCTCAGCTTTTACAGCAGATGGGTGCTGCAAGCGGCGATGAATCAAAGTTGAACGATGGCCAGAAGGCTTTATTGGCTCAATACAGATATTCCAAAACTGAGACAATCAGAAACATGATGTTGAGAGGCTACAGGGACAAGGTAACAGTTGTTTTTGTTGATACCAACGGCTGGACTGGTGAAAAAGTCGAAGCAGAGTTCAGATCCTGGAGTCTTGGATATAAAATGCAGTTTTCGACTATCAGATTCAATTTTGCAAACAGCTCTGAAGAAGCAAAATCTATTTTTACGCACGAATGTTCTCATTGTATCGACAAAACCCAATTGGAAACAGGAGCTTACGGTTCTGACGGAATACATTATGTTAATGAGGTTACAAAGCCTTCTGCAGCCTTTATAGAGGGTTGGGCTGAATTTCACCAGATGTACAATTTTCAGGTGGAAGCAGATTACTATCTTGGGGTGACTTCCCGGATAAAATATGAAGACTCTTCAGGCAACTACACCTATAAGGAACCCAAGGATTGCTCCGTCCAGGATCTCCTGAAAGTTGAATCTATCAATGCCCAGATTATGTATAAAATTGCAAAAAGAGTACCTGGTGGTTATGAAAAAGTTTTTGCCTCTTTCACTTCTTCAAACAAATCAAACACAACTTTAAAAGATTTTCTACTAGATTTTATGTCAAAAAATCCCGATCAGAGATCGCTTGTTTCGACCATTCTGGATGAAGTGACTTTGAATAAAATTACAGAAGCAGAAAAGCAGGAGCTGCTTGGTCCTCCAAATTCGACAGCAACAAACACAAACACAAACACAAACACAAACACAAACACAAACACAAACACAAACACAAACACAAACACAAACACAAACACAAACACAAACACAAACACAAACACGCAAACATTAACAACAACAAACACGCAATCACAGACAAACACCAGCACTCAGACAACAACAAACACGCAATCACAGACAAACACCAGCACTCAGACAACGACAAATACACAAACAAATACAAGAGCAACCACTAACACTGCTACTTCAACAGGCACGTCTACGAAGCCGAATTCGGGAATTGGTTATGGAACAGGAACATCATCCGGGGTTTCAAATATCAGAAGCGGTGTTGGCCAGGTAGTCATCTCCGGTGGAGGCGCAGGAACGTCTACTGCGACAAATGCCGGCGTTGAAAGGATTCGAAGGGGCATTTCAAATCGCGTTATTACCGGAACAGGCTGGGTTGCATCAGAAAGAGCTAATGAAAATCGAAAAAATTTCCCCGAAACCAGAAATCTTCGCATCGAATCCGAAAGCAGAAAATCAATAATATTCGACAATTCGGGCATTATTTCAAAACCAGCAAAAAAAACACTTAAAGAAAATTCTCTTAAAGATACAGCACGCTCTTCCGAACAATTATTCCAGCTCCGATGAACCATGAATCTATATAATGAAGAAGCCCTAAGACCAACAGTCTTAGGGCTTCTGTGCAGATAAACACCTTTCATCTGCCTGGGGGGCTGAAATGGGGAATATTCCAACCCTTTTACTTTTTTGTGGATTGTTTCAGTGGAAATTGCTGTCCAGGTTTCAGACCAGTCGAACCGGGCTTGCTTTGGAGGGCCATTTTTGGTTTTAGGGCGTTATCTGGTGCTCCTGAACTGGATTTAGCAACTTTCACTGCTTCAATAAGAGGAACAGCGTCCTCAACCTGACCGTATGCTCTTTGGCAATTGACACCCGACCATGTTCCCTCAGTGTGAACTCGGAAATAACTTGGATTAAGCAATTTTTCAAGCTTAACCTTCTTATATTTTTCTCCACCCTTTAGAGATACCTTCATAGATGAAACCCTGTTATTTAATTTATTTCCGATAAATTCCATTGACTCGTCGAGAGTAAGTTCCCTGGCTCCTTTTTTATCTTTATTATAATCGTAATGTTGATACAGGGTTGCTGTGACATTTCCGATTAATTCGACTGAAGAAATTCTGTCATTGAGTTTAGTATTCGCTTCTTTGAGATTGGGAATACTAAAATGCCAATTCCCCTTTTTATCCTCATCTTTAAAAAGGAAAGAATGACTTCTTCCAGACGTTGACTTCCCTTTGTTAGTTTTGTTGAAATTTCTGTCCTGATAAACTACAATTCCCCATTCAGGCTTGGGAGCAGGAATCAAATCAAATTCTACGTTTCCGGATAAAACAAGATTGTAGGTATATGGAATGTCGAATTTTCCCTTCTTCACAAAGAGACTGGCTTTACCCTTCATCTTGGCTGGTACAGTCATAGCTAAAGAGGCAGACCAGGATTTTTCTTTTGTCCATTCGTGGCCATACGCTATGGATTGTTCAATTTCAAGACCACACTTTATCCCGCCCGCACCCGCTTGTAAAGTTTCTGTAATACCGGCCGTGATATTAAGGGAATTGGTATCTGATGTAGATTCAGAAAGATCGGTGCTTATTGTTTGATCAATGCTGGAATGATTGACCAGATCAATAGTGTTGATCTGTTCCGGGGCAGCTAAGAGTTTTTCATCCATCTGCAGTTCACCGTCTTTCATGGTAATTCCGGTGGGAAAATCGAATTTAAAATCTATTCCTTCCGCGGATCCTGTGAATGACGCATTGGCGACAACATAGCCACTCTTGAGTTTGTCTCGAAGATCCTTGTCCGCTATTTTATCAACATTGGCATTCAAAGTGTCGCAGATGAACGTCCCAATATCCGAAATTACAGCAGCATCTTTGGCAAACAATTCAGTCTGGAAACAACATCCAAACGAAAACCCCAAAAACAAAATTAAAGCAATCGATTTCTTCATAAAACCTCCTGTAAATTATGCAAACGCAAGAACTGGAACCTGTTCTAAGTAATAAAGCTTTTTCGGAATTTACCAATATCTCCTTAGCCGCTACCGACTTAGCAATTAATTTTCAGAAAGCCTCATTAAAGAACATATTTCCTATGCTTTTGCAAGTGCATTTCAATGAAAGGTTCTTTTTTTTACCGAAGAGAACTATTCCAATTTTTCGAGTCATTGCTTTTTCCCAAAAATTTTCCTGAAGAGCTTGTTGCGTAATTAAAGAGTATAAATGTTTTCCAGCCATTTTCATGTTTTGTTCTTTGTGGAAAGTCGGAATTGTACAACAGCCTCTCAAGTATGAAATATAGAATTTCTCTGTTTCAATATCCGAATAAAAAACTTGTAAAAAACCTTCCCCAAATATACTATCAAGTCAAGAACTGGAATTAAACTACTCTTACCGTTATCAAAACTTCAGAAAAGAGAGGTTTATGCTGACATCGTGAATAGAAGAGACTTCATCAAAATGTCCGGAGCCGCCATAATAACTGCAGCTATAGGATCAAAAACTGTTTTTGGAAAGAGTGAAATTGAAAAAAAAGCTGCTGAAATCCCATACGTGTTTCCAGAAGGTTTATTTACCGACGTAAGAATTGAGGATTCATTTGAAACAGCGATTTTAAATCGCAATGGAACATTGGAGCAACTTCGGGAGAGAAAATATCAAGGGGCGTTCATAAGAGTATTCGATGGTAAGCGATGGTATACAAGCGCTACCACAGATTTAGCCGGAATACAGGGCGAAATTGATCTGCTGGCAAAAATGGCAAAACCTGACCCGAAGATTGCAGCTAATGCTATTGTGAAAGCCTTCCAGGTAAATACAGGCAATTTTATCAGGTTCGGAGATGCTGATATTTCCAGCATTCCACAAAAAAGCAAACTTGATATTCTTGAAAGATTTATTCCTTCGCTTGGAAAATATGAGTTGATTAAAGACTGGTCAATGTCCTACAACGATAACAGGCGTGTAAAGAAAATCTTTTCGAGTAAAGGTACAAATCTGATATTTGATTTCCAGACTGTCGGTTTTGCTGTCGCTATGACATTTATTCAGGGCGATAAAAATTTCTCAGAAATGTTTGACGGAGGATGCAACACATTTGAGGAACTCGAAAAAAAAGCTGATTCAAACCTTCTCAATGAAAGAATTAAACTCGGTGAAGTTTTTCTTACGCAAGCTGTTCCGGTAAAACCTGGTAAATATCCGGTTGTTCTTTCTCCTGCAGTAGCAGGAGTTTTTGCTCATGAAAGCTTCGGACATAAAAGCGAAGCCGATTTCATGATCGGCGATGAAACAATGATGAAAGAATGGACTGTCGGAAAAAAAGTAGGTTCAGAGATTCTTTCTATCGTAGATGACGGCAATTATCCTGGAACTGGTTATATTCAATTCGACGATGACGGAAACAGATCACAAGAGACATATTTAATCAGAAATGGTGTGTTGGCGGGAAGATTGCATTCAGCAAAAACCGCTGGTATTCTCGGTGAAGCTACGACCGGCAATTCCCGCGCACTGGATTTTACATTTGAGCCCATAGTAAGAATGACAAGCACTTATATTAAACCAGGCAATGAAACAAAGGAACAGCTTATTTCACATATCAGGGACGGGTTCTTTATAGATACTTTGAAACATGGGAGCGGAATGTCAACGTTTACCATTGCTCCTCTGAGAGCATATAAAATTCGCGACGGAAAGGTACAGGAGCCGGTGCAGATTTCGGTTATTTCCGGAAACGTATTCGAAACCCTGAATCTTGTTGATGGAGTATCAGACGTTGTGGAAGTGAGGGGACTCGGGCGCGGGGGATGTGGCAAAATGGCACAGTATCCATTGCCTGTAAATTTTGGTGGTCCGTTCGTTCGCGTTAAAGAGATGGATGTGAGGTAAGAACACAATGATAAATGAAATTTTCGAAAAGAAAAGTCATACTACTACTATTGATATTGTACAAACACAAATTGATGGAATAAATCGGAAAAACATAATTAAGACAGGCATGAGGGTTTATGACGGAAAATCAATAGGCGTAGCCGGAGCTCTGGGAAACTTCAATCATGATGAATTGGAAAAGAAAGCTATTGAAGCACTTGGATTAAAAATAGCCTATCCCTGCGATGTTTCGAGCAACCATACTGAAAAATCCGAAATAAAATTATCAGGCATTTCAGAGGATAAACTGGTTGAAGAAACAGAATTTCTTCTTGAACATCTTCGCAGGGAATTTCCAGACTTTATTTTTTCCCATAAAGTTACATATTCTGATGAAGAGACTTCACTGTGCAACGATCAGAAGCTTGATTTGTCTCACCGTTCTTCACTTTTAAACATTGTTTTGCTTTTTAAAGAAAAAACTTCATCGAATATTTTTGATGGATATTGGGAAGAAGAAATCAGGGACTATGATCGGGGAAAGGTTTTGAAAGGAATCGAAGAAATCTGCAATGGATATCGAAATAAGGTCGATCTTCCGTTAGAAGAAACCATTCCTGTCATATTTTCAACGGCATCAGACCTTGCGTTCAAAAAAATTATTGAAGGACTCAGTGGACAGAAAATAGGTATGAAAAGCTCCATATTCAGCGATAAAATGCAGAAAAAAGTTTTTAACGATAACTTTTCACTTGTACAATCGCTTCATCCTGACGATTATTCCGGACCCTTTTTCGACGATGAAGGCTGCGTCAACAAAGATTACAAAATTGACCTGATCAGAAACGGAACGATTGTATCACCATATACTGATAAAAAAAATGCTCAGCAGTATGGGTTTTCCCACACTGGAAGCGCTGTTTCAGCTTATGACGGTGTCCCATCTCCGGGGTTGAAAAACATACTGATTCTTGAGTCCGAGAACACTCTCATTGAGCTTCTTAAAGGCCGGAAAGCCGTCTATGCATATATGCCAAGCGGCGGCGATTTTACATCAACCGGCGATTTCGCGTCTCCGGTGCAGTTGTCCTTTCTGTTTGACGGCGAAAAGATTTTTGGCAGACTTCCACAGTTAAACATATCTTCAAATCTTTTTGATATGTTTGGAAAGTCTTTCATTGGAGTTTCAAAAAATCGTATAACTTCGTTCAGTAATAGACACTACATGGTAATGGAAATGAAGGTTGCAAAAGGATAAACTGGCTTGAATTAAAATGAAATATCCAATTTTGTCAAATATTTACCAGAGGTTTCATTAGAAAACAACATAATAAAATATCTTATTTTCCACGTATTTTAACAGCATTTATTTTGGAGAAAAAATATTCAATTAAGTTGACTTTTTTTTTTTGAAGGTTTATAATCGTCAAACCTGTTATGAATAATTGTATATTTTGTAAAATTGCAAAGCGTGAAATCCCTGCAACTCTCGTCTTCCAGAATGAAGATGTCGTTGCGTTCAGTGATATTTCACCTCAGGCACCTGTACATGTGCTTGTTGTTCCGACGCAGCATATCCCCAGCCTTCTTGACAAAGCTGCTTCTGAACCGGTTCTTCTCAACAAGGTCTTTACTGCGATTCAAAAGATCGCAGAGAATGAGAAACTGGAAGAAGGTTTCAGAGTTGTCATCAATTGCGGGGAGAACGGCGGTCAGACAGTTGGTCATCTTCATTTCCATGTCCTTGGAAAAAGAAGAATGGTCTGGCCTCCGGGCTGAATATTCCATGTTGGAGGGGGGGTGAAAAAGAATGGCAGAAGTTAGAGTACTTAAAGATGAACCCTTGGAGAAAGCCTTGAAACGTTTCCAGAAGAAGTGTCAGGAAGCGGGTATAATCAAGGAGATAAAACGTCGCAGAGCTTATGAAAAGCCGAGTGAAAAGCAGAAGAGGAAAGCCGCAGAAGCCCGACGCAAACAGCGAAGGCGGAGATAGTTTTCCCGATTTTCTTTAATTGAAATTCCACCCGCGATTTTTTTATTTCGCGGGTTGTTTGTTTTGCCCGCAAAAGATATAATATACGAAGTCTTGATTTTTGGAGGAATATGTACAGAAACATTTTTGAGAGCAGAATTGTATTGTTGTTACTGATGCTTGTCGCCCTTTCTGCAGCAGTTTTTGCTCAGGGAACCAATACCCAGAATGTTCAGTTGCTGAAGGGTAAAGTTCTTCATATTCCGATTAAAGGTATTGTTGACAACGGATTGTCTTTCTTCCTTCAAAGAATGCTTCGCAAGGCAGAAAAAGATCGTGCGGTCATGGTTGTACTCGAAATAAACTCAAATGGAGGAATGCTTGTACCGGCTCAGGAAATGAAAGATGCCCTTCTTGCATGTCCAATTCCAACTCTGGCATATATTAAAGGGCGAGCAATTTCAGCAGCGGCACTTATTGCCATTTCGTGCCAAAAGATAGTCATGGAACCAGGATCAGATATGGGAGCTGCTACGCCAGTTCTGTTAATGGGTGGCGGAGTTACAGCGGCCGAAGCTAAATATGTATCTGCTTTGAGAGGCGAATTCGAATCAACTGCTGAACATCGACGCCGTCCAAAGCCGCTTGCCGGAGCAATGGTTGACAAAGATCATGATACCATCCCCGGTTTAGTTAAACGCGGTGAAATTCTTACTCTTACTTCCGAAACTGCATATAATCACGGTTACTGCGATCAGATTGTTTCATCTATGGAATACGCACTCAGATTTCTTAACATTGAAGCTGACCCATTAGAAAAAGTCGAGCCGACTTCTGGTGAACTTATTGCAAGATATCTCACCGATCCGACTATTTCCCCGATTCTTTTTACAATTGGTGTTTGGGCAATCATACTTGAACTCTTCGTTTTCGGCTGGGGAATACTTGGTTATGCAGGGATAATGTGCCTGGTTCTATTCTTCGGCGGTCATTTATTTGCATATCTTGCCGGATTTGAAGCAATACTTCTTTTTGCTGTCGGTTCATTTCTTCTTGGCCTTGAGTGTTTCGTAATTCCAGGTTTTGGTATAACCGGCATTTTGGGAATTCTTGCTGTGTCTGGCAGTATTATAATTATTTTTGGTGGAGTGTACAAGGCGGTTTATGCCGTTGCAGAAATATCAGGATTTTCAACAGTAATGATAGTAATGCTTTATTGGCTGGCTCCAAAGATAAAACTTTTTGACCGGTTTATTCTGAAGACGGAAATGACAACTGAAGCAGGTTTTGTTGCTACAGAACTGAATCAGTTTGACCATCTTCTCAAGCTTGAGGGAATATCTGTTTCGCCTCTTCACCCATCGGGTATAGTAAAAATTGGTGCGGAAAGGTATGATGTTGTTACTGATGGTGATTTTGTCGAAAAAAGCACTCCGGTGATGGTTGTAAAAGTTGAAGGTACTAAAATCGTAGTTCGCCCTATAAAAGTCTGACAAGAGGAATAAAATTGAAAACGCGAAATCCTGTATTTTTCATTCTCATTGCTGCATTTGTTTTTAATTGCCTGTGCACAGGTGTTTTATTTGCCCAGACCGCTGAAGAAAAGGACATTATTCCTTTAAAACAGTCTGCCACAGCTACTTCGCCATTGTCGCGTTCGGTCGGTGAGCCTGACAGGCTTACCATCAGCATGATTGTACTTGGAATGCTTCTCGCAGGTTTCATTCTGCTATTTCTGGAAGTAGCAATTCTTCCGGGTTTCGGTGTTGCAGGGTTTGCCGCCATTGCCTTAATCATTGGAGGACTTGCTCTTGCCTTCTGGAAACTCGAAACTAATATAGCTATTGTGTTTACGATCATTACTCTTACCGGGTCAATTGCTTTTATACTCTGGATGCTGTATGTGTTTCCGCATACTTCGCTTGGAAAAAAGTTTGTTCTTGAAACAAGAATAACAGTTGAAGATGGATATGCCGCAACTGAAGATCATTCACGCTTTGTGGGTGTTGAAGGCGTAACTGTGTGCGATCTGAGACCATCCGGAACAGCCAAATTCGGTGATGACAGAATAGATGTAACCTCTGATGGAGAATATATTCCGAGAGGTACAAAAATCAGAGGAGTAAAAATCAGAAACGCCAGTCTGGTAGTTGAAACAATCGTATCTTCTCAATAATTGTGACACGGACATGCCGTATGGGCACGGCATGCCGTGCCCATAATTATTGGTAGATACAAGAATGGTTTTATGGTATATTTGAATAGTGAAGTTACGAAATAAACAACCTGGAGGAATTTATTAAATGGCTGAGGGTTTTGTTATATTGCTTGTAATTGGTGGTTTTTTTGGATTCCTGGTTCTAAGTTATTTTATTCCCATGGGTTTGTGGATTTCAGCACTTGCCTCTGGAGTTTCCGTCGGACTGACTGACCTTATCGCAATGAGATTGAGAGGTGTTGTTCCACACAGCATTATTAACCCGGCTGTTATGGGAAGAAAAGGTGGCTTGGATATTGATCTTGCAAGTCTTGAATCACACTATCTTGCAGGAGGAAATGTGCAGAGAGTCGTTTCGGCGTTGATTGCTGCACAGAGAGCAAATATTCCACTCAATTTCAAACAGGCAACAGCAATTGACCTTGCAGGGCGAGATGTTCTTGAAGCAGTTAAAATGTGTGTTAAGCCGAAAGTCATCAGTACACCAGAAGTTTCTGCAATGGCAAAGAATGGAATTCAGGTCAAGGCAATTGCGCGAATAACTGTTAAAGCTGATATTACCAAGTTGATTGGCGGTGCAACAGAAGAAACAATCCTTGCCAGAGTCGGTGAAGGAATCGTTACAACAATCGGTTCTGCCGAAAGTCATAAAGAAATTCTTGAAAATCCTGATTTGATTTCCAGAACAATTCAAGGCAAGGGACTTGATGCAAAAACAGCTTTTGAAATTTTGTCGATAGACATTGCAGATGTTGATATTGGTAACAATATCGGAGCTAAGCTCCAGATCGACCAGGCAGAGGCAGATATGAAGATCGCTTCAGCAAAGGCTGCAGAAAGAAAAGCCATGGCCGAAGCAAAAGAGCAGGAAATGCGGGCACTTGAACAGGAAATGCGTGCAAAACTTGTCGAAGCCGAGCAGAGTATTCCCAGAGGCATCGCACAGGCTCTGACCGATGGAAACATTGGAATTCTTGATTATTTTGCATTGAAGAACATAGGTGCTGATACCGAAATGAGAAAATCATTTGCTGCAATGGTTGATCCTGTGACACCAATGAAAGGATAGCCCGTGGAATTTATTATTGGTCTCGTGGTAATAATCTTTTCAGTTCTGTCTGAACTGGCTAAGAAAAAGGATGATTCCTCACCTGATGGGAATGATTCTTATGCTTCAGATGATCTTAAGAAAATCGAAGATTTTTTCAAGGGGAAAATTGGACAAACCGGGCAGACAGAAGGTTCGGCTTTTCCACCCCCTTTCGAATCGTCTTCAACTTCTAATCCTGAAGATTCTTCAGATTACTATATCCGAAATTCGAAAAAGAAAAATTCCCACAAAGATCAGAATAAAAGCGCAAGAAAAAACAGAAGAGAAGCTTCTCACGATCACGGTCAGCACTCTCTTGAATCCACAGGCTCTCTTGAGGGAGCGTCTCTTGATGCAGGGGCTTCTTTGACTGGAAGTATCAATCATGAAGAACATGCCGTCCTGAGTGTTCAAAGAAACAGGCATGATCCAGACAGCCCTGTGCGAAAGGTTCACCGGAATCTTGCTTTTACAAAAGAATCTCTTCTGAATGCGGTAATTCTTCAGGAATTAATTAATCGGTATGATTTTCAGCGCATCTACAGCAGAATTCCCTGCAAAAGAACTGACAGGGTCTGACTAAGCAATATAATTACATCATGATAATCGCAGATGGAGGAGAACTCAGCCTGATAATCAGAAGACTGGTATTTTCCTTTTATCTGCGTTTATTTTCAATCAACTCTTGTCAATACGGCTTTGACGAATTAAAGTCAGACTATGTAACAGTCGCAAGAAAAAAAAGTCCGCTTGATAAGTATCTGATTGATCAGCATTGTGGTGAAAATATTGTGTTCTACGGAGATAAGTGGCTTAAAACGCCTCTCATTCCTGATCCCCTGACCTGTCTTGATCCGCTGATTCCTGAATTGGAACTTTCAGAACTCTGCAGAAATATTCGGACAAATTTAAAGAAGAATGTTGTTATTCTGTTCGATGATAACAATATTTCCAAAGCTCTTACGTGCGCGATATTGTTGTGCAGATACCACCAGATGATCATCATGCCCGCAGCGATAGTAGGAAGTGACAAAATCATTCGCATGGGTGAATCAGTTCCAAAAGTTGAATCGGCGCTAATGTTCGCCGGAATACCCCTTTGCCCGCCTTTTGCATCCCAGAAGAATTTCAGGAAAGCTGAACTTGAACAGGCAATCGAATTCCTTTCTGATCAGATCGAAAATGTCGAGGAAGTAGCTCAAAAATATGTTTGACTGTGGAACAAATGTAAAAAGTGGATATCTTGTACTGTTTGATATTGATGGTACACTGCTTTCGGCTGGAGGCGCAGGATACTTTGCCCTGGAGCGTGCTATTGTTGAAATACTGGGTGCTTCCAGTGGACTGCTTGGAATAAGCCTTGACGGCAATACTGATAGAAATGCTTTGTTACAGATCTCGGCAAGGGATTCTACACCTTTTCCAGATAATTCTCTGATTGAAAAATTCAAGTCTCATTATTCAGAAATTCTCCTGAGAGAGCTTTCCGGCAAAGGAGATTTGAAACCTGGAGTAGTGGAATTGCTTGATGAGCTTATTGTACAACCTGACACGGTTATTGCACTTGTTACAGGAAACTTCCGGGAAGGTGCTGAAATTAAGCTTGCACGATTTAATATTCAACATTATTTCAAGTTTGGTGCATTCGGGTGCGAGCATCATGAACGCTCAGAATTAATAAAACTCGCTGTTCAGCGTGCTGAAAAGTTTTACCCTGATTTGAATTTTTCCAGAGAGAGGATTGTCATGATTGGCGATACAATTAACGATATCAAAGCATGTACACCTTCCCGAATAAGAAGTATCGCTACGGCAACAGGTTCGTATTCACTTTCACAACTTGCAGATGCAGGTGCTGACCTGGCTGTTGAAGATCTATCAGATACTGAAAGAATTATTTCGTGGATAAGAAAATGAGCGAAATAAATTCCGGTGTTTCGGATGAGAATATTAATGGAAATGGCAGTGTAAATGGAATTTTCGCATTTTTTAACAGAATACTGTCTGCTTATTTCCATATTTCGGTGACCGGTGTTCTTTGCGGAACTCTGAGCCCGTTCTGGTGGGTCTTTGAGGTTCTTTCTTCTTTTCGTGTTAATTATACAGTTGGTCTTTTAATTGGATTCTCAGCCAATCTGATTAAAAGAAAATATCTGAATGCCTTTTTGTGTTTAGCCATTTTTTCAGTAAATGGTTATCCGCTTTTGCCATATCTTTATTCCGAAAACCTGGTTTTAAACCAGAATTTTTCCAAAACAGTTAAATTGGCCGGCATCAATGTCCATTCTTCAAATAAACAGCACGATTTAGTTTTGAATTATATTGCCAGTAAAAAGCCGGATATTGCAGTTTTTACTGAAATCAACGATAGATGGCTTGAAAACCTTAAAAAGCTCGAAGCTGAATATCCTTATTTTATTGCACTCCCACGGCCTGACAATTTTGGAATTGCGGCCTACAGCAGAATTCGTCCACAAAAGCTCGAAATTAAATATTTTTCAAATGGAGGGCTGCCTTCTGTGCTGATGACCTTTGAAGCTGGCTCAGGAACAGTCACTCTGCTTGGAACGCATCCGTTGCCGCCACGAACCTCAGAATACACAATTGGTCGTAATATTCAGATGAATTCAATAATGGACCTCTTTTCTGGAATCAGCAGCAGAAAGATCGTCATTGGAGATTTAAACACTCCTCCATGGGTGGATCTTTTCCAGAAACTTCTTGCCACCGGAGGTTTCAAAGATTCTTCGCTTGGCAGAGGTGTCCATGCTACATGGCCTGTAGAAGCCTGGTGGCTTTTTGGTATTCCGATTGATCATTGCCTTATATCTCATGATCTGAGTGTCATTGATAGAGCAGTGGGACCAGATCTCGGTTCCGATCACTTTCCGGTTTTTGTTGAGCTTGGCATTCCTTGATTATTTGTAATATTTTCATTTAAACTTTATACGGAGGGAATTATGAAGAAATTAGTCGTTGCATTGCTTTTTGCATTCTCAGCCACATGCTTTGCCGGAGAACTTGAAGACGCAATTAAGAAAGCGGAAAGCGGGGATGCTGATTCTCAGATTCTTGTCGGGAACATGTATTACAATGGTAAAGAGACAACTCAGGATTTCAAGGAAGCTGCGAAGTGGTATCAACAGGCTGCAGATAAAGGAATTGCCTCGGCGCAGAAAAAAATAGCTTTTATGTATCATCGTGGACAGCATTTTGGTCAGAGCTTTGAGAAGGCTCTGGAATGGTATCTCAAAGCGGCTGAACAGGGTGATTCCAAGGCGCAGTATAACGTTGCAATAATGTATGCAAATGGTGAGGGCATGGATAAGAATTTTACCGAAGCAGCCAAATGGTATCTGAAATCTGCTGAACAGGGCGACCCCAAATCCATGAAAAATCTTGGTATGATTTATTATAATGGTCAGGGATGTCCACAGAATTTTCCCGAGGCTTATAAATGGTTTCAGAAAGCCGCTGATCTTGGAAATAAAGATGCTCAGCTTAACCTTGGCACTATGTATTTTGAAGCTGAGGGTGTTAAAAAAGATCTGGTACAGGTTTATTTCTGGTGTACACTTTCAGAACGCTGTGAAAAGGGATTTTTTGATCTTCTTGAAAAGGAAATGACATCCGAACAACTCGCCGAAGCAAAAAAACTTCTCGCAGAATATGAAGCAAAAAAAGCTCCTGCAGTAATCAAAGATTCACCTCACAGCCATTAACTTAAGAAATCGGGTGCGCGGACGTCTGTTCGCGCACCCGATTTAAGTACTCATTTGAAGTGGTAGAAATTCTGCTTTGCAAGTTTGACTGGATCATCAAAACAGGTTGAGTAAGGCTTGATCCTGAATCTATAACCATAGTGTTTCGGGCGGAGCAGGTATTCTTCATGCGGCCCGAGACCCCAGCTGTTGTCGCCGCCGAGACCCATTTGAGCATAGTCAATATTCAGCGTGATATTCTCTCTTGCAGGAATCTGATAACCAAGTTTTGCACTTTCAATATCTTCAGTTGTAAATGGAAGCGCATTCATGCTGAGAAGAGGCATTCCAACCACCAGCAACCCGGTACCTTCGTCGGAGTGCAGTGACATCCACCTGACGTCTGTTTTATTACCACTTTCCTGAGGTTCAGAATAATTGAAATACTGTGAAGATACATTACCGGAGTAAAGATTTGTTTTTGCATCTTTTCTATCACAATAAGTTTCGTGAGGGCCGGGTCCGAACCATTTTATATTTTCAAGACTCTTAGTCAGCTGAACTTGCATTCCGATTCTTGGAATCTCAGGCAGTTTCTTATTCTGCGGAGAAAATAATACGGAAACTACTATGTCACCTGTTCCCCAGAACTGATATTTCACCGAGTAATGAGTAGATACCGATGGAAGATATATTTCCGACGAGACCTGAATACAGCTTTTCTCAATCTTCTGAATTTTGATACCTTTCAATTCCATCTTAGAAGCAGCACCACGCCACACTTCGCAGCGTGATGGCATGCCGTTTCCTCTGTCATTGTCAACAGGAGCGCGCCAGAAATGAGGTTTGAGAGGAGAAGCAAGAATTTCACTATTCTTGAAAACTGCTGAAGTTAAGAGTCCGGTTGATTTATCAATAATATATGAAAAATTAATTCCAGCAATTTTTATCTGAGAATCAGCCTCATCAAGATAAACTTCCGGAGAGTCTTTGAGGCAGATCATTGAACTTTTGGCTGAAATCGGAAGCTTGAATTCGTTCCAGGCAATTTCATGACCTGCAGAAGCCCACGGAGTATCCTTATTCAGTATGAATGAGAAATTCACAAAATATTCAACATCATTAAGCGGGGTGATGTTCTGAATTGGAAGCTCAATTGCTTTTCTTGCACCAGGTAGAATGTCCATGTTTTCAATTGTTCCCTGATGTAATTCATTGTTGTCAGCACGCAGAACCCATTTTCCGGCTACTAAATCTTTGAGGTTAACAAAGTTATACTCGTTTTCGATTTCAAATCGAAACTTTTCGAGCGATGTTGGATGAACTATAATGCTCTGATAGACTTTCTTTACCTCTGAAAGCGCTGGATGAGGAGTTCTGTCGGGGTAAACAATTCCGTTGAAGCAGAAATTGTCGTCAGAAGGTACTCCGGGAGGACCAAAACAGCCGCCGTATGCCCAGAAATAGTCTTTCTTAATTCCGGTGCTTAAAGTGTCTTTATTTTCAGAAACTACTGTGCATTCTGAAAAATCAAGATGCAGAGCAATAGCAGGGTCATTTAAAAGAACGTTATTCTTTATTTCATCAGATGAAAGTGCTCTTGAATATACTGTTACATATTTGAAAAAGGCATTTGAAGTGAACTCTGAATGTTCAGGATCTCTTCCGATATTCAATGGATATGCTCTTGATGTGTTGACTCCGGAATATTTTGCACTGGCAAGTTTTTTTCCGTCGACAATTAATGTCATTGTGTTTCCATCGAAAATGCCGGCGATAGTGTGCCAGTTGTTGTACCAGCCTTTTGGAGCAGGAGATCTGACGGACTGAAATCCACTTTTTGAATTGCTGTCTCCGATAAAAAATTCCAGAATATTACCGGGAATTTGTCGCAGACCATATTGTCGATCACCCTTGGTTAAATATGGTGAAACACTTTGTACTGCTGAAAACGGTAATATCTCAGCTTTAAGTGTAAGTGGGCCGGTAATGTCCAAATGTGCTAACTCGGGCAGCGGAACAAAGCCTTTTCCAGATTTATCAGAATTGAGGCTTCCGTTGAATCTAGCTTCTGTCTGATAACTGCTTTTGTCTTTTATTGAATAAAGCGGAGGAACTGGTGTTTTGATTCCCTGGTCTACCCAATCCCAGATGAAACCACCCTGAATACCTTCGATTGTCCGGAAGAGATTCCAATATTTGTACAGGTTTCCCGTGCTGTTTCCCATCGCATGAGCGTATTCACAGAGAATATACGGACGTCTCGGCATTTTTTTTGCGTATTCATCGACATCAAACGGTGTTGCATACATTGGACAAACGATATCGGTATACGGGTTCTCAAACGATTGCTCATATTGAACAGGTCTTGATGGGTCTCTTCTTTTTATCCAGTGGTAAGTAGCTTCGAAAGCCGGTCCGAAACCAGATTCATTTCCCAGCGACCATACAATAATTGACGGGTGGTTTTTATCGGTTTCAAGCATGTTTTTGGTGCGATACATTATTGAAGGCGCCCATTCCGGCATTGAAGCAATTTTCTGGAATCCATGGCATTCAATGTTAGCTTCATCAACAACATACAGTCCATATTGGTCGCAGAGATCATACCATTCGGACTTATTCGGATAATGGCAGCTTCGGACTGCGTTTATATTACTCTGTTTCATGATAAGAATGTCATTAATCATCGATTCCCGTGTTATGGATTGACCTGTGTTCTGGTCGTGTTCATGACGATTTACACCTTTTACCAGCACGGTTTTGCCATTTACCAGGAACTGGTGTCCGACAATTTTAACATTCCTGAAACCAACCGAACACGGAACCACTTCAATAATTTTACCACGTTTGTCTTTGAGGCTTAAAAGAAGAGTGTACAAGTTCGGGGTTTCTGCAGTCCATATTTTTGGATCATCAATATCAAAAGTTTTGGTAAAAGTTTTCTCGCATTTCGCTGGAACTATTTGAGTACTAATATTTGACTCAAGCATTCTTTTTCCGTTAGAGTCAATCAAAAGTGCATTTAAAGAGATTTCTGCTGCACTGTCTTTTGCGGAATTCAGCACCTTTGCGTCGATTTTGAGAAAACCTTTTGTGTAATTTTCGTTGAGATCAGCTTTCACTTCAAAGTCTCTAACATGGTTTGTGTCAGTCGAATAAATATACACATCTCTGAAAATTCCGCTCATCCGCCAGAAATCCTGGTCTTCAAGATATGAACCGGTGGACCACTTAAAGACTTCAACAGCAAGCTGATTTTCACCCTTCTGCAGATACTTGGTAATGTTGAATTCGGCAGGTGTTCTGCTGTCTTCGCTGTAACCAACTTTTTGACCGTTTATCCAGAGGTTGAAGGCTGAACTTACGCCTTGAAATGTGATAAAAACGTTTCTGTTGCGCCATTCAACTGGAACAGTAAATGATTTCCTGTAAGATGACACCGGATTATAATCCATCGGAATTTTTGGTGGAGTTGCGTAATCCCATGGATAGCGAATATTAACATATATGGGGTATCCATAACCCATCATTTCAACATTTGATGGTACCGCTATGGTCTTCCAGGAACTGTCGTCAAATTTTGTTGAAAAAAAGTCGAGGGGCCTTTTATCGGGTTTTTCAACCCAGTTGAATTTCCATTGCCCGTTTAAAGATCTGTAATATTCTGATGCACCAGCAGTTCGGTGAAGAGCAGACGGGATATCGGGGAAAACAACCATTGATGCGTGAGGATTTTCGCGATTTACCTCAAAAACTCTCGGGTTGAGCCAATCTGGACGACCCGCTTCAGACTGAAAAGCAGAAAACAGAAAAAACGTCAATAAAAGCAGCTGAAACACTCTTTTTTTGATCATGATTACTCTCCGGATAAGATATGAAATTAATAGAACCCGTAATAATAGCATAAAAATAATATGTTTGCTGAAAAAAATCGGAACTGCTTAACGCAGTTCCGATCAGATTTACGGGGTGTCAATTAGTGCATTGCTTATTAACGATCAATTCGTTGAGAAATTATATTTTAGATAGAGCGCTTTTATCGTCTGAAGCGGGTTTCGGATGACTGTTTCCGTTCAGTTGAACGCTTCCTATCGCCAGACATTTCGCTCTCTTTTCCGTGTGATGCTCCCCTTGATCTTGCAGGTGAAGTTTCTCCAGCTCTATTACGAGAAGTTTCTCTCGGTCTTTCGCGTGAGGTGTCGCGTGTTCTATCGTGAGAAGTTTCTCTCGGTCTTTCGCGTGAGGTGTCACGTGTTCTATCGTGAGAAGTTTCTCTTGGTTTTTCGCGTGAGGTGTCCCGTGTTCTATCGTGAGAAGTTTCTCTCGGTCTTTCGCGTGAGGTGTCGCGTGTTCTATCGTGAGAAGTTTCTCTTGGTTTTTCGCGTGATGTTTCATGTGTTCTTCTGCGGGGTGCTTCTCCGGATCTTTCGTGTGATGTTTCCCTGATGTCGTCTGCAGTTCTATCAGTTGGTGTTTCCGCTGTTCTTCTGCGTGTTGTTTCTGCTTTTCTGTCGCGAAATGATTCTCTTGGTTTTTCGCGGGCTGATTCCCGGATTTTTTCACGGGATGTTTCTCCGGTTCGGGTTGGATCATGCTTTTCAAGCATAAGTGGTCTGCCAACAATTTTTACACGCTGAAGTTTATTCAACATGGTCTCTGTCATTGTATCGGGGAGATCTACGGTGCTGAAATCTTCGTAAATCGTTATTCTGCCGATTGATTGTCCTTGAATTCCGGTTTCACCGGCGATGGCTCCCATTATTTGTCCGGGATGAACACCGTGAAAGTGACCCACTTCAATCTGATAAGTGATTTTTCCTTCTTCCTGGCCGTTTTCATTGCGTTTTCGGCGAGGTCTTGCAACTTCTCCTTCGGGTCTGCTTCGTTCGCGTTTCTTTTCCCAGCCTCGATTATTGCTGTCTGAGTCTGATGAAAAACTTGAATTTCGCCCAAAATCGTCTGATTTTGTTGATCTGCGTCCTCTCGGGCGGTCTGAAAAGTCGGCTTTTTCACGGGAATTCTCAAATTTATCTACTGACTTGGTAAGAAAAAACGGTCGATCTCCATGGAACATTACAGCCAGAGCCGAAGCTACGTCGAGAGGAGCGGCTTCAGTTTCTGCTATGAAGTTTTCCATAATGTCGCGAAAAGCTTTCCATTCTTCACGTGCAAGAGTATCTGAAATACGCTTTTTAAATCTCATTATTCTTACTGAATTTATTTCGTCTATTGTTGGAACTTCCATCTGCTCAATTTTCTGGCGGGTTACCCGTTCAATTATTTGCAGCGCGCGTAGTTCACGATTGGAAGCGAAGAGAATGGCTTCACCGCTTCTGCCAGCTCTGCCCGTTCTGCCAATCCGATGAATATAGACCTCAGGATCATTAGGAATATCGTAGTTGATAACATGACTTATGCGCTCTACATCAAGGCCGCGTGCGGCAACGTCAGTTGCAATAACAATGTTCAGTTTTCCGGATTTAAGTTGTTCAATAGTTTTTTCACGTTGTTTCTGCTGAATGTCGCCATTAAGAGCGGCTACGGCAAATCCGCGTCCTTCAAGCTGTTCGCTGACTTCAAGTGTGGCAGCTTTAGTTCTTACAAAAATAAGGACAGCATCATACGTTTCAACTTCGAGTATGCGGGAAAGCGCGTCAAGTTTGTTGAGGCGGCTTACCATCCAATAGCGCTGTCTTGTGAGTTCTACAGTCGAAGTTTTGTTTTTAATGATTATCTCTACGGGGTCTTTCAAATATTTTTTGGCAATGGCTCTAATTGGAGCCGGAAGAGTTGCGGAAAAAAGCGCAATCTGCCTGTCATCTGGAGTATGTTCAAGTACAAATTCCACATCTTCCTTGAATCCCATTTTCAGCATTTCGTCTGCTTCATCAAGAACCAGGGCTGAAAGTTTTTCCAGATTGAGAGTAGTGCGATCAATGTGATCCATGACTCTGCCCGGTGTGCCTACGACTACATGTGCTCCGCGTTTTAATCCGCGAAGTTGTATGGAATAGTCCTGTCCACCGTAAACAGCCAGAACATTTAAGCCGGGAAGATGTGCCCCGTATTTTTTAAAAGCTTCAGAAACCTGAATAGCAAGTTCGCGGGTTGGTGTTAATACAAGAATTTGAGGTTCTTTTCTTTCAAGGTCTATTTTGGAAAGCAGGGGCAAAGCAAAAGCAGCAGTTTTGCCGGTTCCTGTCTGTGCTTGTCCAAGAACATCTTTTCCAGTTAGAACAACTGGAATCATCTTTTCCTGAATTGGAGTCGGGATTTCGTAACCTGATTCTGCCAGAGCCATTTTCAATGTGTCCGGGAGATCAAAATGTTCAAAAGTAGTAGTGGTGGTGTTTTCGTTGGGATTCATATAATGCGGATTTCCTTCCTTGTCTGAAAAGCCGAAAAAACCGGGTCCTCAGCAAGCGGAAATGCAAAACATAATCGGATCTGAGTAAAAATTAAAGCACTGAACCATATCGAGTGCAAATTGACTACGGCGAACTTTCGGCGGGTATTCCAGCGTCTGATACGTTGGAACAAGAATTATAACACATTTTGCATCTTAATGCACCTTATATTTATTCAAATTAACTTTATCTTTTTCAACGATTGCTTCAACTCGACTCAGTGCATGTTTTATAATCATTTGTTCCACGAATAGGGTTCATTTTCTTTCTGGTTCATACATTACAAAATACAATTATCAGAAATATAGGAAATTCAGAATCATTTTTCATTTGTTTGTTTAGGTACATTTGTTGTCATTTCCAATTATATTCATTGAATTATTATTTCCGATAAACGGAATAATAATACAATGGCGGAATATTTATGAATACACATCTGTTTTCGTATTCGCCGTTTCCCATTTATTTGTCGCATCGCCGTTCCGCATCGCCATTTCACATCGTCGTTTCATATCGCCATTTGGCATTGCCATTTCATAATGCCATTTCGTATTCGCCGTAGAGACAAGGCATTGCCTTGTCTCTACAAAAACAAAAACAAACGGCAAAATTGGTGCGAATCGGTTTTTGTATAAATCACAATTTATTGAAAAGCAAAAGAAAAGCGGCATCCAGATTATTAATTGGCTGGATGCCGCTTTTCGATTCAGAAGAATTTACCTTAATGTTGCAGGATTGGGTTTTATGATGTACTTTACGAAGAAACCTCTGATTTGTCCAGATTGTGCCGGCCCGAGGAAGCTTTTATAACCTTTTCTGCCGTCATTATAAATTCGTGTGAAGCAGCAGGGTGGCAATATTTCGAATTCGCCGAAGCCAATTATTCTGGGTGATTTCTGGAAATTGTATTCTTCCGGGAGATAAGCGCCGTTTGGATGATCGTTTCCCTGAAGATCATAGATGGTAACAGCTTCAGAATTCTGAGAGTCACCGGCACATGATGGCGGCACGTCTGTTATTGGAACAATAACCCTTGCACGTGGGTTTGTTGGAGTGAAGGTTCCGACAGATGAATTATAAACAGGGCACAGAGTATTGTCTTTTGTATGTATACAAGCGTCGCTGTCGCATGTAAGACAGTGTTTATGAATACAGGTCGGATCTGCACATGAAAGGTCATGCCATGTTCGTGAAGCAACTCCCTGATCTGATGGTCCGACCATGTTGCCTGATTCAGTAGTAATGCGGTAATTCACATCCAGTTCCGCATCATTCAAATCGCCCGAGAGTCGGTCGCGATAGTCGTTGGCACCACCACCACTGGTGTTGTCAGTGTCGAGACAGCCGTAATTGCTTTTACTTCTTCCAATGAGCGTGCCTTCGCTCTGTCCGACTTCTCCTTCAGCAGTTTTTCGTGAAATTGCGCCAAGCAGAACATTATTCAGAACCAGACGTTTGGTTTGAATATTTTCGTGGAAATGGCCACCCATGAATGTGAAAGAACCGTGACTGGCAACCTGACCTTTACAATATGCAGATATAGTGTCGTCGCTGTTCATTGTTCCGAGATTCGTTGTGTTTGTCGCAAGCTTATCAATATAAAAACTTGCTGTGTGACCTGAGCCGCCAGATGGGTCAGTACTTCCGTGGGTCTGACATCGCGGATCATAGACATCCTCAAGAGAAAAATCTTCACCATTCCCAACCAGCGTGTTAACACTTGAATAATATTGGCTGCCTAATTGTGCATTGAAAAAACACTTGTTGTGAAAATTCTGGAACGCGATGCATTCATCGTAATCACCACCAACTGGAGGATTAATTCCGGTGATTCGTATCATCGGATCAGGGTTTGAGACTGACCTTTCGTAAATTCGGGCATGCCAGAGGGCCATATCAAGGGTTTCCGGGGCAAAACACTGTGAATATAGAAATCCACCTTTGTCAATGTGGTCTCTGATTAATCTGACGACTTTATACTTCATCTTTTGAACTCTGTTGGGATATTTGATGAAATCATTTTCATCAGGCAAAACAACAGTCGGGTTCGTTGATTGAATTACTCTTGAACCGCTTGCATAAAGTTTTCTAGTGGAAGCAAATGAAATGTAATCTGTAAATGATGCTGGAATATCGTCGCTGAAGCCCAGGGTTGTGGCGTTAAGCCAACTTGACTTGAAAGATTGACACTGAGGACGTTCACCATCATTGTATCTGCATATTTTAGGCGACTGCTGAGCTACTACTCCTCCTGGATGTGTTGAAAAGAAGTTTAAATAAGGAGTTCCAGTCCCTTGTATGCCGTTAACTTCAAGTCCATACCATGTAGAACTTCCTACCTGACGTTCCGCGCATCTTAACCCGTAGTTATCGCAGAAACGGTTATATTGGGTTGCTGGCCATATTCCAGGTTCTATATCCCTGACCCTTATTCTGACTTTTCCATTGCTGGGTTGGTTTTTCTCTATTTGGAAATAACAGTAAAATGGAATATTTAATTGCCAGGCTCCAATTGAAATTGCAGGCTGCTGAAGAGGATAGGCTGTTGAAGAAGCGCCTCTGTTCCAGTAGTGATACCAACCACCAGTGGAAGTTCTGCCACAAGTAGCGAGATTAAATGTCGCAGCTGTTCCTGGAGAAACTGCGTAACCGATATTTCCAGAGGACTCAAATGGACGGTTTACAAGAATTGCCTGAGTGGCAACTGTTGCAAGTAAATTGCCTGCAACAACACTGGTCTTGTAGATCTTGTTATTGCTTGTGTCAAGGATGTAATCTTTATATCTGCTATCGGAACCAGAGGTTCCCCAACCGGCGGGGTTGAGGAGGTAAAAAGATGTACAGTGGGGGCACAATTGGCTGTCCGAAGTGTTTGTTTTGACAAACTCTCCGGCAGTGGCTTTTTCTGCCTCGTTGTAATTGTAGCATGTCTGCCATACATTACTGCAGCCGCCTGTGAAACCTGTAAAGTCTTCATGATGCATGTGGAGCCATTTGTAAGAAGTCAATCCACCATTGATAATCTCTGAGTCATACAGGAAATCGCAGTCATCTCCATCATAGGTCGTGGTTCTTGCTGGATTATAGTTTCCATAGGGAATTTCAGCTAATTTGAGCAGTTGTGCAACTGCGTCAGCATCAGATTGCGACGAATAAACGCCAATTTTGAAACGATCGCCGGTTTCACCGTCAAGCGTCAGAACGTGTTCTCCAACGGCATCGTAAATGTCTTGCAGAGCGGTGTCATCCTGGACTATTTCGTGATATGTTGCAGTTATTGCGGGGGCGGCAGCCATTTTTGCGGTAATTGACGCTACGCGGTTGGTGAGGTTTGTGCCAGATCCCTGTACAATTATTTTGAATTTGATTCCGCGGTCTTTCAGCCTGGTGGCAAGGACTTTCCCCTTGTCATCCTGATCTGCAAGAGATGCAGTTGAACTTCCCCATGGAAGGAGGAATGCGCCGCCCTTGTATCCGAGAAGCCATTCGACTGGCAGGTGACAATCCGTATCGCTCGCATTAATTCTGAGACACCAGTAGGCAACACCGTATGCTTTTATGAAGGCATCTTCAGTGCTTTGTCCCATGGAATCTTTGCTGACTCCTGCTCCGTTATCGACCATCGGTATAAGAATCTTTGTTGGAACTGCGGTTATGGGAGCTTCACTTCCGCCGCCGTTACCAAGTTTTAAGATGTATTCAACGCCGGGAACAAAGCCTTCGTAGTCGGCACTTTCATCGTCGCCGCCATGGTTTTCATCGAAATCGGGGTTTGCTGGATCATAATCGGGGCTGTTGGGATTATTCGGAGCTTCGCGATCTACAAGATGAGGATCTTGATCAGCAGGAAATGGAGTATATCGATAGACCTTCTGGGTAAGGTCCTCAATAACTCCGTTGGGTATTCCCATTGGGCAAGAGTTGAACCAAGGAGCAGATCCGGTTCCGCCGCCGCCACTGAGGTCATTATCTCTGGTTCCAGAAACAGTAAATTCATTGAAATCAAAAATATTTGCAAAAAATAAACCCTTTGTTGAACTTCCGGTGAGTTTTATGCCTCTCGGACCACTGTCTCTTTCATCAAAAAAATCTACTTTTAGAATTTCTGCTGCAGAAGCAGAATCAAGAGACAGGTTTTCCGCTGCAACTTCGATGGCGCGTTGCTTAATCTGTTCTTTGGCTGCGTCATCAATTTCATAGCCCGTTGACCTCAGTTCCATCATGTAATCGTATCCAGCTCTGAAACCTGCACTTGCGGCAGTTTCAATTTTTTTCTTCTCACTGTACATGAAGCCAACATCAACTACTAAAGAAAGTAATCCAACAACAAAAACCATTGCCAGGGCAACCATTATAACGCTGCCTGACTTTTTTTTCTGAGGATCACTTGTTCTCATAATAAACCCTCCTGAAGGCAAAATATAATTTCAAACATCTCGCTAATTTCAAAATTCTTTCTGTTTAAAACAATACTGAACATAATTATAACAATCTGTCTATATTATATTCCCTCACAAATATTATATGCAATTTATATTCCAAAAGATACTTAATTTTCAATTAAATAAATACAAAACTTCAGTTGCGAAAAAAGCTAAAAATGATTAGAATTAAAAGATAGCTTAGTGGTTCTGTCCAGAATTTCGGAATTATAAATTCTTTATGCGGGTTAGAACATGGTTCAACGCCGAAAGGCTTTCTAATTGGGCGTTCGCTAGTTATATTTGCATTGACGGTGCTCGTAGTTACGTTCGCTTATTTGTGAATACATGTGTTCAACATTGTAATTATACGGCGGGCGCAGTGTTAGTATTGGAGACCACAACTTGTTTGGTCGGCTGGCATCAAATTTATGGAGGCATTTATGAAAAAAGTTGTATCCCTTTTATTGATTTCGATTGTTGTATTTGCAGGTAATTTGTTTGCTCAAACTGCTTCTGCTACAGCATCTGCAGCTGTTGGCATTCTGGAAGAGACACCGCCTGTTTCGGCAGCTGCTTTTAAAGACAAAGTGGCAAAACTTTCAGCTCAGGTTTGTGAAATATTTGATCTCTCCGGAGAAATTTTTGCAACATGTAAAGCTGATGCTGACAGCACTGCACAGGAGAAGAAGCTTGAAAAGGCAACCTCTGATTTTTCTACAGCAATCGATGATCTGAAGGGCTTTGCAATGGAGAAGGGCGAAAATCCTCAGGTAGGAAATTTTATGAAGTCTTCCGATGGTATTCTTGATTCACTTGAAAAGTTTTTCGAGCTTGCTGAAGCTATTATTATGGCTCTCGAAGATGGTAAAGATTCCGCAAAAAATCAGGAAGCACTCAAATCATTACGAACAAACCTGTTGAATCAGGTGAAGACTCTTGAAACAATAGCACCGCAAATAATTGCATTGCCTTAATAAATAATAATTCCTGAGGCAATTTTATCTCATGTGGTAAAATCGCCTCGGGAATATTTGTACACTGGGAAAAAAATAATGACACAACTAAACGAAAACACAATTGAAACCGCTGAAACAAATGACATTGAAGAAATTTCATCAGATTCGGCGAGAAACGATGACTGGGGAAATTTTACTCTTGGCTGGATTTCTACTCTTTCTCTGGTTTTCCTTACCGGAGCAACGCTTAACACGTTCATGATGTGGTGCAGTTACGGAAAATCCTGGGATCTCGCAGGAACAATCTTTTCAGGAATACTGGCTTTTCTTGCATATCATTTTACTATTTCAGCACAGGTAAAAGTCAGCCGTTCAGATCAATGGAAATTTGCTGTTTTTCTGCCTGCAGTATGGGCATTGGTACTGCCAATTATATTAAACCTTATGGGATACAAATAAAAGGGCTGAAAGCTTGTCCGCAGATAAAAAAGATTCAAGAAAAGATTCAAGAAAAGATTAAAAGCTTGTCCGCAGATTACGCAGATTACGCAGATTACGCAGATTATAAAGAAAAGAAAAGAATAAAGAGATTTAAGATTTTGAGATTTTTTGCTGATTTTGCAGATTTAAAGGAAAAGAGATTTAATCGATTGAATGGTTGGGAGTGAGAGACTACCTGATTGGTTGATGATAATTTGTTCCGAGAGCATCCTTTTTTTTGAAAGGGTGGGGGAAAATATGAAGAACGGTGATTTGAAAAAATATACAGAAAAAGTCGTAGCTGAACTTGAAAAGACTTATCCCGATGCTCATTGTGAGCTGATTTTCGATTCGCCAGAAAAATTGCTTGTTGCTACCATTTTATCGGCTCAGTGTACTGATGAGCGCGTAAACATGGTTACTCCCGGATTATTCAAAAAATACAGGACGCTTGCTGATTTTGCCAAAGCTGATTTTGATACTCTCTGTGGCGAAATTCGTTCGACAGGATTCTTCAGGAACAAAGCAAAGAATATTATTGGATGTGCCTCTGAAATAATGGCAAAGCATGATGGTAAAATACCGCAGGATATCGATAAAATGGTTTTACTTCCTGGAGTAGGACGCAAGACCGCAAACGTGATACTTGGAAGCGGATATGGAATAACTTCCGGGATCGTTGTCGATACACACGTCAAAAGACTTGCTTACCGAATCGGATTGTCAGAACAGACTGACCCAGAAAAAATTGAACAGGAACTCATGCAGATCGTTCCAAAAAATAAGTGGATTCTCTTTTCTCACATGCTGACCTGGCACGGAAGAAGAAGATGTGCAGCAAGAAAACCCGATTGTACATCCTGCGAAATTTCGGTATTGTGTCCCAAAAAAATCTGAACAGCTTATCCTCTTGGGGTTATCACCTATGTCATTTCGACCGAAGGGAGAAATCTGGCATTAATAAGATCTCTGTTCGAGATGCCAACCCACCACAAAGTTAACGCGCAAATTGAACCCATTATTTAAGATTTTGCGTACTAAGTCCAGGTGTTAAATGGGCAGACAGACAAGCGTGAGTTGTAATAACGTTTATCACCGGTAACTTCTTTGCCGGTCCAGGGTGGCCTGATAAATGGAAAATCTTCTGAAGGAAGTTCCAGCTCAACAATAACAAGGCCTTTGTTTTCGCCCAGGAACTCATCTATTTCCCATGTAAGGTCATTTATGAGTTTTTTATACCTGATTTTTTCTACCAAATGAGAGCCGCAGTATTTGGAAAGAAGTTCTGAAGCGTCTGATAGAGGTATTTCATACTCGTATTCGTCTCTACTGCATCCTGTGGTTTTGCCTTTTATAGTAAGAAATGCTTTTTCACCAGCAATACGAACCCTGACAGTTGTTTCAGATGAAGTAGAAATATATCCCTGACGATAGGAAATTCCGGAAACGTCTTTTTTCCATGAATCATTTGTTACCAGAAATTTTCTTTCTATCTCTTTGGGCATATTTTAATACTATTTTTTATTGCTGAAGAGAATTTCTTCAAGTGGGTCAACTGCGAAACTCTGCATTTTTGCCATCACTCTTACAGCACAATTACTTTCTTTTTTGCCCCACCAGGCACATTTCTCTCCTGAGCAAGGCTGCTTCGAAATTGGACAGACAAAGTTTTTCTCGTATGACATTAATTACTCCTGCAACATTGTTTCGAAATTTTCGTGTTTCTCTTTCATTAACCTGCTCTGATTAGCTTTCTACTTTGATGAGACAGGATTATTCTTAATTTTATGTAAATAGGAGTCGTTAAGAAACAACAAGATTATTTCGTGAATATCGAACTATCAGCGCTAATTCTCTCTGTAATAGAGGGTACGTTAATGATTAGTTTTTTAAAATCCTGAAATGATCAGTTTATTCTTTAACGACTCCTTAAGAAGATGAATAAACGCATAAGTGCTTTCTAATAACAGCGAGCGACGGTCTAACCTGCTCGACCGGCGAGCGCTCACCCTTCAGGTAGTATTTTGTGCTACGGCGACGTGTTCGGCCAGCACAACTTTGTTCCTGCCGCTTTCTTTTGCAGTATACAATGCCTTATCTGATACAGCAATAAGAGTGATCGGCTTGTCCATTTTATCTGCATCAACCTGTGCCACTCCAAAGCTGGCAGTTATATTGAAGGAAATGCCAGAATCTGGTTTGGAATCAATAAATTGAGTTTCTTCGATAATTTTCCGGAGCTTCTCTGCTGCAATAGCTGCTCCTTCTGCAGTTGTCTGCGGTAAAAGTACTGCGAATTCCTCGCCGCCGTAGCGTGCGGTTAAATCGTGAATTCTTACCTGGTCTTTGAGAATTTTTCCAATTGTACGCAAAGTCATATCACCAGCCAGGTGACCATATTTGTCGTTGACATTTTTAAAATGATCAAGATCTATCATGATAAGTGATAATGGCAGTTTGTGACGCTTTGCACGGTGGAACTCTTCCAGAAGTCTCTGGAGGAAAAATTTGTGGTTGCTGAGACCGGTTAGTCCGTCAGTTGTTGCCATGGTGAAAAGCCTGGCATTGTTAATTGCAACAGATGCCTGGGCAGCAAAAACCTGAAGGATATCCTGGGTTTGTTCGTTGAAAATATTTGCAGAAACTCTGCTGTCCAGATAGAGCATTCCAATTACTGTCCGATTTAATTTCAACGGAGCAATTGCAACGCACAATATCTTGTTCATGATAATACTCGTATTGCCGGAAATTGTAGGATCAGCTTGTGTATCTCGGATTATCACGGTTTTACCAGTGTTAAAGCACCTCAGGATGAGACTTCTGGAAGTCTGCATCTCTTTTTTAACTTCACCGGTTCCCATTCTTCTTATTGCACTTGTTTCAAATTTCTGATTTGCTTCATTAAAAAGAATTATGCATCCGCGTTCGGCGCGAGTAACCTGCATTGCCATGTCTATTGTGTATTCAAGCAAATGCTGATAATTCAATATTGAATTAAGGGCATAACTTACTTCAAGTATTCCAGACAATTCTCTAACTTTGCCTTTAATCTTTTCTTCAGATTCCTGAACAAGCGGCAGTGCTGATTCATTAAGAGAATTTTTAAGATCGACAAAGATGTGATCTATATACTTATCATTTTTTGTCATGAAATACGGAAAAACTGCAGTTGAAGTTGTTGAAGCGTTTGCTGTATCATCGTCTTCAGCATCTGATTCAAGAAAGATAAAAACAACTTTTGAAAGTTGAACAAGATAACCAGGTTTGACAGGAAATATTTTTTCAGGTTGAATCTTTTTTCCGTTTACAAAGGTCCCAAAAGTGCTGTTCAGGTCTGTGATCCAGGCCAATTCTTCTGATTCAACCTTCAGCTGAAGGTGTTCTCTGGAAATAGATATAGAATCAACACATATCTCGCAGGTAGAAGCTCGTCCGATTTTTACAGGCTCATGGCCGGGCTTCTGAACAGAAGTATTCAGAACATTTCCATCCTGATCTTTTATATATATTTTCATGATAAATCATGATATCACTATTCAATATGTTTTTTCAATTCATTTGATATTTCTTTAAATGAAGATGGACGATTATTTGGATTATGGCTTATACAGTCCATTACAAGGATTACTATTTCTTCGGGACAATCTTCCCTGAAAGTTCTCAGATTTCTGGGATTAGAGGCAATTATATCGCCTGGATCATTCGACAAATAAGGACTGTGGCCGGAAATGATTTCATAGAGAGTTATCCCGAAAGCGTAAATTTCAGAAAAGACGCTTGGTAGACTTCCCTTTATAAGTTCTGGAGCAATGTAGAGCGGAGTACCTCTTATTGCACTACTTTCAGGTGAAATAATTCCAGGTTTATTCAATACGGCAAAGCCGAAATCAATAATTTTTATTCTTCCGGAGTTTTCAAGAAGAATATTTTCAGGTTTTATATCGCAATGCAGAACTTTGTTTTGTACGAGGTGATCGAAACCTTCTGAAATATCACAGGCAATTTTTATTGCATTTTTAAGATTCTTAAATCCATTATCTCCCTCATTCTGAAGTGCTTTGCGAAGTTCGATACCCTCAATGAGTTCAAGTGCCATGAAATATGGATGAGAAAGAGAAAGATCTATTATTTTCGGAATGGCAGGGTGTTCAAGCATATTCATTATTCTGGATTCATTTACAAATCTGTCAACAATTTCATGTTGCTCGTCGGCAAGTGCCGGGTCGAGAACTTTAACTGCAATCCATTTTTTCTGAACGTGATCGAAACACTTATAAAGAATTCCTATTCCGCCTCTTGCAATGATAGAAAAGTCTGAATAACGTTCAAGCAGGAGAATCATTGAGCCTGGCTCTGAGGATGAATCAGCAGCTTCAGTTGATCTAAAGCAAATTTCGCGTTTAAGAGCAATAGCCGGAAGAAATGCCGGTTCTATAACGAGTATTTTCTGCAGATTAAGGGCTGCTTCGGCCAGTTCGCCCATTTTAAAGAGGCATAGCGATGATTCGAACATGATACTTACATTATCAGGTCTGATTTTTTCAAGTTTTCTAAAATATTCCAGAGAAAGATTGTCAAAGATTTTTTTTCTGAAAAAGAAATCTGCAATGATCTGAATCAGTTCATTACTTTCAAGTGAGCCGGATTTTTCAATTATTCTCTGATATTCTATAAGTCTGTTAATAGATTCGACTGTATCGATAATTCCTGTATCTGACGATTTGCTGATGTTGAAAAAAATTTTCAATAATTCCTTATTTCCCGGATAACGCTTTAGTGCGTCTAGTACAATGGGCTGGGTTTTCTTTTCACTTTTGTCAAGCATTAAAATTGCGTGTAATTCGTGTTTAGTAAAAATTTCAGGAAACTTCTTTTCGAACGTTTTTAATAAGGAAAAAAACTCTCTGCCGGGACGTTTAGACAAGTGGAACAGGTCAACAATGGCTTCTGCCACTGATGGTTCATCAATTCTTTTGCGGGGATCAGCAGAAAAATAGGTAAAAAGTTCGGATTTCTCACTTTTGGAAAGTTGTACTCTCTGAAGAAGAAGCTTCTTTTTTGATTCTAATTCTGCAGAAGGAAGATTATTTTTTCCAGATTTTCGTGAAAAGAAAAGATACAGGAAAAATAATAAAATACCTGTACAAAGTAGTCCAATATTTAATGTTTGTGAGTCCATAATTGTTGAGTAGATGCATTTCTAAACTAACAAATTCGCCGATTAGGGAGTCGCCTGATTAACTAATAACGGAGCCGGATAATGTCCATAGACGGGAACGGTCAACTCTGACTTTAACGTATGATCCGATCAGATCAGATGGACCATCAAAATCTATAGAGCGCCCACCGCGACATTTGCCTATAAGTTGTCCTTTTGCCTGTCTTGAATCTCCTTCAACAAGAACTTCGAAAGTTTTTCCTTTGCATGATGCACTTATTTCCATGGAAATACGATTTTGAAGATCAATAAGTCTTGTCAGGCGCTCCTTCCTTACATCTTCAGGAAGGTTTCCTGTCATATTTTCTGCTGGTGTCCCTGATCTTGGGGAATAAAAATACATAAATGCCGAGTCGAAACGAACTTGCCTTATCAGCTCAAGAGTCTGATCAAATTCATCTTCTGTTTCTGAAGGGAATCCACATATTACATCAGTGGTTAAAGTTGAATCAGGAAAAAATCTTCTTACTGTATCTACTAATTCAAGATAGTTTTCTCTGGTATATCCGCGGTTCATGGCTTTCAATACACGGTTCGAACCAGCCTGTACTGGTAGATGGAAAGCTTCGCATACTTTTTCAAGATGTGACAGTCTTTCAATTGTTTCTTTAGAAAAATCTCTCGGATGAGAAGTCAGGAATCTTATCCATTTAAGGTCTTCAATGTCGTTAAGCTTTTCAACCAGATGTGCAAAACCTTCTCTGATTCCTATGTCACGGCCGTAAGCGATAACATTTTGTCCAAGAAGTGTTATTTCTGTAACGCCTTTTTGTACAAGCCCTTTGACAAATGAAATGATTTCCTCAGTTGGGCGTGATACTTCGGGACCACGTACCTTTGGAACAATACAATATGTACAATTGTTTGTACAGCCTCTGATAATATTAACAAATGCTGAGAAACTGCGGTGAAGGACAACACCATCGGGGTGTTCGCCGAGAAAATTGCCGGTCGTTTTAAAATTTCCGGTATTTTTCTTTGAATGTGGAAGTTCAGAAATTATTCCGGGAATGTCTTCAATGTCGTTTGGACCAAAGAGAATATCGACAAATGGAAATTCCGTGAAAAGTTTTGTCCTATGCTCTTGTACAAGACATCCGCCAAGACCTATAATAAGATCAGGTTTGCGTTCTTTAAGATTTTTCAAAGAGGCAACTCTTCCAAAAAGCCTTTCTTCTGCGTGTTCCCTGACGCAACATGTGAGAAAAAGAATCAGATCGGCTTCATCCTGGTCATCTGTTTCTGAGTAACCAGAAGATTCCAGAATTCCCTTTACTCGTTGACCGTCTGCCAGATTCATCTGGCAGCCAAATATAGTAAGCAGATATTTTTTAGTCACCTGGAAGAGCTCCTGCTGCAATTGTTGTAAGGCCTACGTTTGTCATCATGTTCATGCTGGCATCTTTTACTACTTTTGGATCTGCAGGCCAGCGGCATTTGATTGCGAGCTTAACAGGCTGCGGATCTTTACATGGAGGAAGATTCGTTACGGTAATTCTCACTTCTTCAACGTCATTTACTATTACCGTTTCATAGTCTCTGGATTTTTCATGAACAAATGTTGCAAAATTTCCTGAGAGTGCATATTTCTGAGCCGGGATAGTTGTGAAATTGAATCTTTTTGTTCTTAGAATAAGCTTTCCGACTTTAAGATTAGGGTTGTTCGACGGAACAAAGAAGAGTGAAGAGCGTGTCAGTACACCACTTTTCTGCTGTGCCGATTTAACAACTTCAGGCTCACACATTACCCAGGTAAGAATCCGCTTGGGGGAAGCTGTCAGAGATTTTGCCTCAATTCCGTAATCTCCACCGAGTTTTTCTGAAAGAATCTGTACACAGAATTTTTCGTAAGGTTTCGAAGCGTCTGTTGAGCTTCCAGGTTCCTGAATTGCATCATCAAGAAGGGTTGTGGGATAGGAAGAACCTTTGAGCTGGTTATTAATATTGTTAATTGCATTTCGAAGCTGGGTTGTGGTTCCGTTTATCCACTGTGCTTTGGTTGCTACTTTTGAGCCGCCAATGAATAACTTGTAGGCGTAAAATACGAAAATAGATAGTATAAATACGGCAATAAGCAATTCAACAACAGTAAAAGCCAGTTTGCGGGTTTTCAAATAGCACCTCTCCTGGTGATTTTCTGAGTTCTGGTCTGGACCTGGGAATGTTTTTTACCCTGGAAATCTGTGATTACTCCGGTAACTTTAATTTCTATTGCTTCTTCGTTGTATCGTCTGAGTTCTTTCAGAGAGCCGATTTTAATTTCTTCAATCACGTAATTCATTGAATACGGATAGCTTCTCAGCGGGTTGTTAGCTCTGATATCGTAGTCCTTGATGGATTTAACGGATGGCGACTTATCCATTATCAGACCGGTCTGAAGAATTGGACCTGTGAGAGTATTATTTGTAATGTTTCTTGCTTTTCCGTTTGTACAATCTCTGATAAAGTAATCCAGAAATTTCTGAGGTCTTATTGAAGCATAATTTGGCAATTTGGTGATATCTGGCATGGTGTACTTTTTAGAAGTGGGTGCGTTGACGTGAATGTTTGAATCCAGGAAGCGAAATTCAGGAGTGTAGTAGTTGCCGATACGAACAAAAAGGTCTGGACGATCGTCGAAGTTGAGATAGAAATATTTTGGATTTTTCTGGCTGTCCAATTCTTCTGTTGGCTTGATTCTTACCCAGAGTGAAAGATCAAATTTCGGATTTGTGTTTTGCTTGAATGCGGGTTGTCCATTGAGTGTTGCAGAATGTTCAGAGAAATCAAATAAAGGGTTTTTTCCCTGCGAAAATTCTACGGCATCATAAAGTTCTGTTGGAAAAAGTCTTGCTTTAAGCAGCAGATGCTGAAGCCCGGCTCTGGCTGCAAAAAAAGCCTGTTGTTGCTGGAGAGAAAGTCTGGTTTGATGTGTAACAGTTTTATGTTGAGCCATTACACTGAAAAACACCAGCATGAGTACGAAGCAGAAAAACAGGGCAATTACAATCGCAAAGCCGCCCCTGGAGAATTCATACTTTCCTTTTTCTGTTGTCATTGTATTCCCTCAAAACTATTTAATATGATCACGAATAACCCTTGTAACTCTCGCAGCTTCAGAACCCATGTTTCTGCCATTTCGACCGAAGTTAGAAATCGGTCATTTTTCAGATTTCTCACATTCGTTCGAGAGGAAAACCTTCTTCTGAGCTAACAAATATGGTGTTCCGGTGAAGCGACGAACGCTCGGAACAGTAGATAAATCTGCAAAATTTAAGTAAGAAAATATCATCTGGACAAATCAGCTTTTACTGTCATAAGGTGAATGCGTTGTACATTTCCCCTTGTAGTAGTCGGGTCCTTATAATATCCGACTTCGGCATTCCACTGAACCTGCAGAACAAGGCGCTTCATTGTACAATATGAAAATTTCGGGTGATCCGTGTAATGAGTTTTTTCTGTTGAAAGTTTCTGAACATATCTTACAGTTTTTGGTGTGGAAAAGTCTGCTTCTGAATAGATATTCGTGTTTGGCAGGGCAAGTTTTCCCGGGAGATCCATTTCTGATTTGAGTGTTGGACTTACGCCAGCCTCGGGAGCATATTTCTGAATCCATGACGGGTTCTGTAATTTTGATGGATTTGCACAGAACGAAAAGGTCAGCTCATCAGGCAGAGAATCAAATTCCTGTGATATTGTTTTTCTTTCAACAGCTGCTATTGATGTATTATCATATACATCTTCGATACGCATTGAAACAAGATAGTAAATGCCTTTCGGGTCATTTACTATTCCTTCGCAGGGAAAACCATTTGCAGTTTTGGCGGAGGCTTCAAGATTGAAAAGCATTTTTGCCATTCTGTCAGCCCAGTTGATGTCAATATTCTGTTTCTGATAAATCGGATAAGTAGCAATGTCGTCGGTTCTGAGGAAGCCGATAGGACTTCCTTCTCTGAGGGCTTCAAATGGAACAGTATCAAGCATGATATTGAGAATTTCAGTTCCCTTCGATATGGCAAAAGACTGGGCGTGAGTTAAATCTGTGTCCTGAGTTCCCTTGTGGATGAAATGAAAAAAAGGAATCATTGCAACAGCCATAATCACCAGTCCGATGATTATTTCAAGCAAACCCAATGCACGCCTTCTGCTGAGAACAAAATTCGCATACATTTTTTCTTCCCCTGAAATAATTATAACATAAAAGTTACTGAATCTGTCTTAAAATGCAGAAGTTAATGCTCATAATAACAATTCGTAATGCATAAAACAAGCACTGTAATACGAAATATCATCCATAAAAGGTTATTACTTTACAACACCTCAATAATTCGGGGAAAATAATCGTTGATTATTCAGCCACGAATTATTGAGCACTCAATTATCTGGCATCAGAGAAGTTCAGAAGCCAGTGCCGAGAGGTCAGATCTTTCAGATTTGTGCAGTATGACATGTCCGAAGACCTGCTGGTTCTTAAATTTCTCAATTACAAAATTCAAACCATTTGAAGCGCTGTCCAGATATGGATTGTCAATCTGATACGGATCGCCTGTAAGTACAACTTTTGTCCCCTCGCCAGCACGACTGATAATTGTTTTAACTTCGTGTGGAGTAAGGTTTTGTGCTTCATCTACGATGAGGTACTGCTTTGGTATGGATCTTCCTCTAATGTAGGTTATTGCTTCAATCTGAACTTTCTGTGATTCAAGCAGAAACTTCATTTTTTTGTCAACATCTTCAGAATTATTGTATATTTTATCCATTACAAATTCAAGGTTATCAAATATGGGCTGCATCCAGTGACTTAATTTTTCGTCTTTTGACCCAGGCAGGAAGCCGATATCTTTGCCGAGTGGCATAATTGGACGGCTGACAAGAAGCTTTCTGTACACGTGTTCGTCGATGGTCTTCTGCAGGCCGCAGGCTAGTGCCAGAAGAGTTTTTCCTGTACCGGCACGTCCGACAAGTGTTACTAACTGAACGTCATTGCAGAGAAGAAGTTCTGTTGCAAATTTCTGCTGAAGGTTTGCCGGGTCAACTCCCCAGGGTTTCATGTGCTGATGATAAAGCGGCAGCAAACGTCCTGTTGCACCGCAAAATTTGGCTAGTGCAGTCTTATTTTCGTTTTCTTCTGCTTTCAGAAGAGCAAATTCATTCTTGAGCATGTCGCCCTTCGACCAGTCTAGAGAGCGCTGATTAATAAAAATATCTATCTGGCGAGCCGGAAGAACGATTTCTTTCCAGCCCGGATAAAGTTCGTCAATATCAACTTTGTTTGTCATGAAGTCCTGAGTTGCAACACCAAGAGCATCGGCTTTTATTCTTGTATTAATATCTTTGGAAATGTAATACACATTTTTACCCTGTTCTTTAAGACTCAGAGCACATGCAATAATTCTATTATCTACTTTATTTTTGTCAAAACCGAATGGAATATTTATTTCGTTGTCAATCAGGACCTTGAGATTTCCACCATTAGCGAGCTGAACGCCATCATTCAGACGCCCTTTTACTCTAAGTGCATCAAGTTCTCTTGATACAGATCTGGCTTCGCGTCCGCGTTCGTCATTGAAACTCTTGAAACGGTCAAGTTCTTCGATTACACCCAGCGGAATAACAACTTCGTTTTCCTGGAAGGAAAACAACGACTGATGGTTGTGTAGAAGCACATTTGTGTCAAGAACAAAGGTTTTTATCATTCCAGATCATCCTTTTATTTTTTCATATTAACTTCGTCTTGTTTCGTATATCATAATAAAATGCGATATGTCAAACAAATTTCATTTTGCCCAATGATTAACAGTCACACCCATTAAAACAATTTCTCTCGGGGATTAAAAAACTTTCTTAAACGGATTTGGTTGCCCTTTCCCAAATATTCCAATTCATCAAACTGGAGTTTGGTTAAAAATATGCCTCTTCCGTGTGTATTTGTGAGATTTTCCGGGTCGATCGGGTTGGGAATATTTTTCCAGTCGAAGCCGGGTCCTTCGTCTGAAATATACCATTCACAAAAGTTTTTATTCAAAATGAATTCAATTAATACTTTTCTTGAAGAATATGGAGTTTCTTTTTTCCTTGAGTCAATAAGTTTCATAAATTTATCAATGCCTTCATCAAGTGCCTGGGATTTTTCCAAATAGCTTATTTCAAGATTGCCATGTTCTATGGCGTTGGTAAGAATTTCAACCAGGCCAAGACGAATTCCCAATTTCTCTTTATGCCAGATAGAGTTCTCTGTTTCAATCAGAAGTCGATTAGCTATTTTTCCTACCAGATTAATGTCATTGCCAATTTCAAATTCAAGTTGTTTGCGTGATACGGCAATTACTTCAAGATTCTCACTTCTATTTGCAAGAATATGATCGTATTTTCTCAGAATTTCAGATATATCTTTTTTGATGACTGGTTTGATGAGATAATCGTTTGCTTTAAGACGAAGCGCAGACAAAGTATATTCCGGAGCACTCATTGTTGATGTAATTATGACAATCGATTCACTGTCAATTTCTCGAATTTCTTTCAGCATTTGAAGCCCGTCCATATCGGGCATGTTAATATCGGAAAATACAATATCTGGTTTTATGTTATTAAAAAGCTTAAGTCCATCGATTCCATTGGAAGCTTCAAAAGTTTCATGTCCAAATGATTTAACATTTTGAACCATGCAAAATCTTGTGATGTTTTCATCTTCAACAATTAAAACTTTCACACATCGCACCTCTTTTATCTTCGTTGCTTCACCCAAGAAAGAGCACAAACGGGACTTTTCGCTGTCATCGACACCCGCCGAAATCTGCGAAGGCCCCGTTTTAAAAAGCTCGGCATAAGCTTGAAAAAGACTTATGCCTTTTGTGTTTTTCCCTGTTAATATGTGTGCAGGGGGGGAGTTTTTTGCGCCCGGAATAACACGGAATAATGACTCCTCGCTTTCGGGATGACATCACGGGCGCTTTTCCGTTGAATTTCTATTTCAGCTGAAAAGCATGAAAACTTTCGTAAATGAAAGCGCGATCCTGATTGAAAAGTTTTTTTGACAACTCGGGTTCATATTGCAACTTTTCCAGATTGGATGAATCAAGTTCCCGCGGGCGTGCAAGGGTGTATCTGTAAGCCAGTCTTGCACGGGGTTTTGAAAGGGCGATAGCTTCGCGGATTACTCCGTTGAAAGTGCTGTTGTCCATCCATTCAAAGATGTTTGAGAGATTGAGTCTGTCAAAGCTTGATGGTCCGTATTTTTTCAGGACGTCTGTGAGAATTCCGTAATATGTTTCAAGTCGGTCAATGTTTTTCTTCAACAGCGGATAGTTTTTCTCAAGAAGATATGGAGACATACTTTCAGGTTTGAAATGCTTTCCAAGAAGCATCAGTGCCATAAAGAAGTTGTCGGGATTATAGAGATTCTTCATTGCTCTGTCAATTTTGCGGTTCAGATTTTCAGATAAGTCAGGGTCTTCTACCTGTGCAAAAGAATGACCTCCCTTTACCAGCGAAAGTACAAAACGATTAAGAAGAGAACGATTCAGAAAGCGCCAGCGCTTAATTTTGATACTGCGGTAGTATTTCCATTGTGATTCAAGATCAGGCTGGAAAAAAAGTTTTTCAATGTCATCATAATTGTACAATTTTCCTAGAATCCAGCGGTAGAGGGCAAAGAACTTCTCTACTTTTCCGCTCATGAAAACACCGCTTCCAATTATCGATTCATTTTCATCCCAGAAACTGCGTGCTTCACCGGGAAGCTTGTCACGAAAAGACTTGTACAGCTGAATTCTCTTTTCAGGGGTATGCTTAGTCGGTTTATTGTAAAACTCAACACCAAGTACACCGAGAAAATCGTCGTAATCAAGAAGAGAAATAGCAGCTTTTTTGAATTCGAGAAGCGCAATCTGTGCTGGATTGAAATCGATTGAAACAACTTTTGAGGGATTCTCAAGAAGCAGACACAGTGAATTGCATCCGCCGGATGTTATTGATAAAACAGAATCTCCAGGTTGGACATTCAGAGATACTCTGTTTAATTCAGGGTCTTCCCATACATTGCTGTATACTATTGCCGGTTTTTTCATCTTTCAGCTCCTTTTGATTTAAATGACTGGAACCGTAGCTCCTTGAAACTCTCATTAATAACATGATTGTTGGGAATGAACTATGCAGATTCTGATTTAGCGCTTGAACTGTCATCTGAAACACGTGTTCTGCCCAGACTGTCTTTGAATAAACACACCAGTGCCGGTAGAAAGGTAATCTCGCACAACATTCCGAATACAATTGTTATTGCGAGAAGGCCGCCAAAAAGAATAACTGATTTAATACTTGCAAAGATCAATGCAGAAAATCCGAGGGCGTAAATAATTGATGTTGAAATGACAGCAGGCCCGGCTTCGATTATTACTTCACTTATAGACTCAACCGGATCAAGGTGGCTTCTGGAAGGCTCGTAAAAAAGAAACAGTTCATGAACAGTGTCATCAACAGCAATTCCGAGAGCGATAGAGGCAATGGTAACTGTTGCAATGTCAAGTTTTATTCCGACAATACCCATCATTCCAAGTGTCATAAGTATCGGAAACACGTTTGGAATTATTCCAAGAAACATTGCACCAAAACGCTTCAGCAGAATTGCCATTGTAATGAATATACTGATAAGTGCGTAAAGGAACGATGTAACCTGGCTTGCAGTAATGTAATTTATAATTCTTGCATACAAAGGAACATAGCCGCCGAAAACAATTTTTACCGGTATTGTGTTGCTTGCTGTACCGGAATTGTCAAAAATTTCATTCAGTTTGAGAGAAACATTTTTTTCAAGCATTTTCAACTGAGCTGCACTTACCATTGGAAGCCTTACAGTAAGTCTGGCCTCACGGTAATCAGAGTCGGTGAGCGACTTCAGGTCGTTGTCAGGGTCAGACTCGTAGAGAAGCATCAATTGGCTTGCCTGCTCAAGTGTTTCAGGAACACGGTAAGTTGAAGAGGACCCGTCGCTCATTACCTGATTGAGTTTTTTAAAAACATCAATTATTGATGCTGCACGCTGAACTTTATCAAGTGATTCAAGTTCAGTGTGTGCGCGGTCAAGCTTTTTCAGGAAATCCGGATCTTTTACACCGTCTTCGCGGTCGGTTATCAATCTTACTTCGAGTGGAAGGTAGTTGCCATATTTAGCTTCTACTGAGTCGCTGTCCATTCTTATCGGGTTTGTTTCATGCAGGAAACCCATGGAATAAGTATCGACTTCAAGCTTGGTTATTCCGTAGATTCCGAAACATGCTGCTATTACCATTATTCCAAGAACCGTACGATAGTATTTCGGCATCAGGCGAACCCATGAATCAACCCATCCTTCGAATGGTCTGTTAAGTCCCTGTTGTTTGTGCTCGTCTATGATTCCAATTACAAATGCTACGGCAACCATTGAAACAAAATACTCCAGCATACATGCAGCGGCAGCAAATATTCCAAACCCGCGAAGCACAGCCATGGAACTTGAAACAAGTGATAAAAAACCGAAACAGTTAGTTATCGATGTAAAAAGGCATGGCGAGAGACATTCAGTAAATACAAATTCAATTCCCTTAATTTTATTCTCACGTACTTTAGAAATATTAAAGCAATAATTGTTAAAAACATAAGCAACATCTGAGATGGAAAGTATCATCATCAAAGTTGGAAGTACAATAGTTACCATGTTGAAATTCTGTTTGAACAGACCGTAGATTCCGATGAAACCACAGCCGCCGAGAACCATTACCAGTATGACGGTAAGTAGAAACGGAATACTTCTATAAAGAAAGAATACAACAAGCCCGATCACAATGTACGATATCATTGTGAAAACCAGGCCGTCTCTGATGCTGAGGCGATTCAGCTCGTCATACATGACTCCCATTCCGGCTAGTTTGTAGGGAAGTCCTTCGAGTTTTTCCTTGACAGAATTGATGATAATCGGACGTCTTACATCCATTTCATCTGATGCAACCGGCTCAATCAGCAATATTGCGTAGCGCTTTGATAAATCTGTAAGTAGTTTTGGTTTGAGCGGATCGTCGTAAAAGCGTTTTTCAATATTTTTCGCAGCGTCTGCTGTTTTGACTTCTTCGGTGATCAGGTCTTCGACAATAAGAGTCTGTCCGTCGAGCCCGATGTAGGGTGCAAGTCCAACGCTGAGAACCCGTTTAATATTCTTTTTATCGTCTTTTATGGCTTTGGAAACAGCGTAAAGCTTATTAAGCATTTCCTGGCTGAACTGCCCCTTCTCGCCTGAATCCACCATGGCGAGGATTATTTCATCGTTTCCATACTGCTTTTTAAATTCACGATAAGCTTTAAGTGTCGGGTCGTCTTCAAGAAACCAGAGTTCAAGACTGTTGTCAATTTTAATATTTCCCGCAAAAAACAGACTGGAAAAACTTAAAACGACAGCAATAATAAAAAGAATTTTTCGATATTTTGTAAGAACTATGGCTGCTTTTGCGAAAAACGCTCTTCCGATCGTTGAATCGTTTGTCTGGGAACTCATTGAGGAATTTCCTCTGCGGAAAGAATTCTTACTACGCCGCTTTTTCCATCCATTTCGACCCAGTCGCCGGTTTTCAGGCGCTTTGTTACATCTGGAATACCAACAATTGCCGGAAGTCCAAGCTCACGTGCGACAATTACAGAGTGCGAAAGCATGCTTCCTCGTTCGATCAGAAGACCTGCAGCCGAAGGGAAAAGAGGCACCCAGCCCGGGTCAGTTCTTGCTGCGACAAGAATTTCACCGTTAAGGGTCATGTCGTCGCCCGGTTTGAGAATGACTTTTACGCGCCCTTTAAGCTTTCCTGAACATCCGCCTATGCCGCGGAGTATGTTCGGGTCAGTGTTTTCAACTGCTGCAAGAGCGCTTTTGTTAAGGTCATTCATGTAAACAATGCCCTTTGTTTCAATGCGGTCAGGAAGTTCTTCTGAATTTCTGTATGCTTCGAATTCGGCTTTTCTTATTGCGGCGAATTGATCAAGTTTCTGGCTTGGGGCACACCCGACAACGTAAGAAATAATTTCTTCCTGGGTCAGGTAGAATACATCATCTACATGTTTAAGAAGTCCGCGTTCAACGAATCGCTGGCCAATTCCCATGAATATCCGGCGGGCGAGTCCGTACATTTTTGTACGTGCAAAACGCTGATATTCCCTGAAAGCCATGGCTTTTTTTGTATAATCTGCAACAAATCTGAGAATCTTGTTTTTGGAAATAAAGCCGAAGAGTTTCTGATCTCCAAGGATTTCGGCAACTTTCTTTTCTGCATTTTCACGAATCTCTGCTTCGCGGTGCCCGGTGTCTTCTGCGGGCGGTAGAGGAGCGGCAAGATAATTTTTAAGTATCTGGAAAATGTATTCGGGTTTTTCATTGAGCGATGGCTCTTCAAGTTTAAGTTCATTCATTGTTCTGTAGCCGAATTTGACAAGGTAATCAGCTATCTTTCTTACGAGTTCCTTTTCATTTTCGCCTGCTTTGTTATCGGGATTCCTGATAAGTCTGGTGACAAGTTCCGGACAGTCCTGTTTTTTTACAAGCTCAAGCAGATCAGATTTTGAAACGATAAATCTCGCAATGTCCTGAAGCGTTCTGAAAGGAATTGTACTTTCAACATTTCCCTGACCCGCTACCAGGTCGTTCTGAAGCGAACCGTCGGTGTCGAGATTCCAGTTCTTCATAAGTGTTTTGAGAACGCCATAGAAAATCATTGCCATGAAATCGTTTACAATTGGGGCTTTCCATTGTCTCAGGACGTTATTGTTCAACTCAATGTAGATATCAAGAATTCTGTGCGCTGGTGCTGAATCGAAATCAAAGTCTTTGTACTTATCGTACATCTGCTGATATTTGCCCATGAAATCTTTAACTTTGGATTCAATTGTATAGAAATTCCAGGCAAGACTTGCTCCGCTGATGGCAAGTCTGGGAAGTTCGACGAAATACTTTTCAAAGAAACCGATCTTCTTATCTTTGTCGAGGTCAGTTTCGAAAGTGGCTTTGACTCCCATCATTCCTTCCATGAATCTGGAATTGTATTTGTAGCCTGGCAACACAGAGACAAGTCTGTACCAGTTTTTCAGGTTGTAATATATTCTGCCGTTAAGAAGCCCGAGCATGTTCGCGAATGAGAAGTCATTCTGTTGAATAACTGATTCAGGCACACGAAGAACCTGGCAGAACTGCACATATACCATGTGGTATGCGTTTAGAGCGAATGAGAACGTAAGAGGTGTTGTAACTCCTGAGTAGCTTTCGACAATGTTGGAGTTATCCCAGATGGTTACATGTTCGCGTTCTGAAGGGGTGGGGCAGGTGATGGTTGTAATTGGTCTGGCCTGAAGAATATAGAGCTTATTGTCTTTTCCTATGGTCCATTCGATATCGAGCGGGGTGTTGTTGTATGCTTTTTCAATTTTATGGCAGTTTTCTGCTATAAGCTCGACCTGTTTTTCAGTAATGCATGGTTTTTTCGCCATATCAGGCGCAAAAGGTTCTGTGGAAGTTCCAAAGCCAGTGTTTTTGTCAAATACTATCTGCTCGGTTTTTTCAGTAATATTCCTGGAATCAATCGGATATCCGTTGCGTTTGATGCAGATGAATCCATCAGCGTTAACTCCACCGGATACGAGTCCTTCACCAAGTCCGGGAACGGCATTAATGGATATTTCGTCATTGTATTTTGTAATCGGGTTAACTGTGAAAGTTACACCAGATGCAATTCCATCAATCATTTTCTGAACGACAACTGCCATTGATATTCCGGTTTGAGGAAGATTCTGCATGCGGCGGTAAGAAACTGCACGGTCTGAATACATTGATGACCAGCATTTTTTTATTGCCTCAAGAATCTGTTGTCTGCCGCGCTGAAAAAGGTGGCTGTCGAGCATTCCGGCGTATGAAAAATCTTTTGAGTCTTCGCCCAGGGCACTTGATCTAACTGCTATAAAATCATTTTCCGAAAAAATAGAGATTTTACTGGAAATTTCGTTTATAAGTGTTTCTGGAAGAGGTTTTGAACATATCAAATTGCGGAATTTTGCGCTGGATTCAATAATTGTATTTGGATTGGAGAGATCCAGGGCAGCTATTCCCGAGTTAAATTCGTCGCGGAAAAAAGAAACAAAGTCATCGAAAACTTTTGATGTAAGAACGATAAAAGGAGGTACCGAGGCGCCAACTGAGCACAATCTAAGAAGATTGCCCCCTTTTCCTCCTGCAGAATTTAAAATATCGGAGTATGACTCAATTTTATCACTGAAAGCAATTATTCTCGAACTCATTGGTTCCTCCCTGAATTTTTATGAAACCTTCAAATGCTCCTCCGGAGATTGGTTAAAAGTTATGCAATGGAAATAATTTATCATTTTTCATTTTGAATGTCTATGAATTTATTTATCGCCGCAACCTTGCCTTTTATGTAATATTTTCTTGCAGGGGCTTGATTTATCAAGCCCGAATTAATTAAATTGAGCGATGATTTCGGGGAAAAAAAAAGAGAAGCATGTTGTGCTTCTCCAAAAATAATTGGGGACTTAAAATCGCTTATTCAGTAACAATGATTGGGGTATGAATAACGCCTGTGCCGTTACAGAAGGTGCATCTCTCACGTCCTGTACCCATGCACTGGTTGCATGTTTGATAAACTGGACCATTCGGTCCGCTTACAATAATTCCCCCTGAACCATTGCATCTAGTGCAAGTTACATAGCCAGTTCCGCGGCAATATCTGCAGGAATCTTCTCTTATATCAATTCTGAAAGCTGCATTTGCTTCAGATGAATATTTTGCATTTTCGCCCGATTGTTTGACAGCCCACATATAGCGCATATTGCCCTTTAAGCTGCCTTCGTCAAGATCTTGTGAGGTTTTTCCAATGAGAACTCTTTCCCACACAGTTTTTCCGGACTCTCTTTCCATAAGACTGATGGCGCTGAATACCGATCCACCTGTCCAGGAAAAATCAGGAGTAAGAGCTTTGCCAGAGACTTTGAGTCCAGTCGGAGAAGACGGGACAGATGTCGATGGCGTTGTTCCGGTTGTGAGAGTTACTTTAACGCTTCCCTTTGCATAAAAAAGCCATGCTTTCGGGAGACGAACTTTGATATAGTAATAAGAACCTGTAAGTTCTTCGCGTTCAATTACGAGCTTATCGGTCAGTTCAAGTGAGCGCTTGATGAACAGCTGATTCTTTGCCTGAAGGTTTTCAGGAAGATCAATTCTATGTTCCCAGCTCTGGGCAGATGTTCCGACATTAAGCTTATGTTCAAAAGTTTGCTCAATTACTTCTGCGCCTGCAGAAAAACAAACGAAACAGAATAAAACTACCAGAAAAAAAGAAATCCTCTTAAGCACGTTCTGCCTCCATAAAGTCACATTTATTGAGGTTATTAAATCCTAATTAGGGTATTCGTTCAAGAAACAAGTTGCTGAATTGGCGGGCTATCAGTTTTGGCGTTGTTTGTTTCATGATTTATGCAGCAGTTTTTTTGCGTGAGAATTTATTCTATCTTCTCAATAAATCAGGTTAAACTTCTGCTGGAAGTTTATTGAACGAGATTTGTTTCGGAAGAAAAAATTCAGGAGTCAGAAACGGAAACAGAAACAGGTAAGTTGTTTATTTTGACAATGAAAGTTTTGTATACAAAAACAGTTGATGGAACGCCCATCAGAAGACCCCAGACTCCGAAAAGATGTTCGCTTAATACAAGAACAGTAACTGCAACGAAAGGATGAAGTGAAAGATGAGCTCCAACGATTCTTGGATTAAGGAGATAGGCTTCAATAAAGTGGATAATGGTTATCAAAACTATGCTGTAAAAAGCCAGTATTAGACCATTTACCTGATAGGCAATCAGGCATATTGGTATGCTTGAAATGAAAACTCCGAGTACTGGAATAAAAGAACAGACAAAGACAAAAACGCTCAGGAAAAGTTTGCTTGGTATTCCAAGAAATGTAAGCCCGATGAGGGTGAAAACTGTATTTACAATTGCAATTATTATTTGAGCTTCAAAAGCCTTTCCAAGAATTTCTGCAAAGATGTGCAGTGGCGCTTCAAGTGTTCTGTACGCAAATTCCAGTCTCGTGTCCTTGAGGCTTTCAATTTCCTGGAGCAGGCGTTTGAGATCCCAGAGTATGAGGAAACTGAAAATCATCGAAAGGACGAAGTTGAAGGAGATTTTAAAAAGACTTTGAAAAAAACCGGAAAATGTTGTAAAAAGCATGCTGAAGCCGTCTTTTACGGATTCATCAATACTCAGTCCTTCTTTCAGGCTTATGTATCCAAGGCCTTCAGTAAATGAGCTGAGCTGTTCGGTAAAGTTGCTGATTCCGGATATGAGCTGGTCTTTTGCCTTAGGAAGTTCTTTGGATATATATTTTCCCTCCCGAATGACCTGAGGGACAACAATCATTCCCATGCTGCTTACGGCCAAGGCGAGAAGAATATATGCGGCGAGTACTAGTGGTTTTCTTTTGAATTTAAGTTTTTCACAAAGTTTTTCAATCAATGAATTCATGGTGAAAGCTGTTATGAAAGTAATAAAAAGCAGAGACAGAAAACTTTTGAAATAGTACAGGATACTTAGAAATACAAGCCATACGATTGATCGCTTGATGAAAAACAAATTTCTTTCAAGCCATGTACCCCTTCGTTCAATGCCATCCCAGCCTGTATTGCGGGGAAAAAAGGATTCTTTTTCTTTGACTTCCAAATTCGAGCCGTGTTTTGTGGCACTGATATCTGGAGTATTGTTGTCTTTATCGCTGTTTGTCAAGTTTTTTTCCTGCCGTAATGAATCTGATTCTCCCACCAGCCGTCGAGGTTATTTGAAGCTGCAAGAGCTTTAAGTCTTCTTCTTGCATTTGCAGATATAACTGATGACAACTGGTTTTCCCATGGTGTAGCCGGGAGAGGCATAAAAGTATGCATGTGAACTTTTACATTATATTTATGCACCAATTCTTCCATAAAAGTCAATAGGTCATCTTGCTCGTCTTGTTTTTCATGAGGCAGACCGATAATGAAATCAACATGTGCTCTGAAGCGGTATTTTTTCAACATTTCTACTGCTCTGACGGCGGTTTCCCGGTCATGTCCCCTGCCCATGGCCGCAAGTCGCTTATCGTTTCCTGTCTGGATTCCCATAACGATTGTGTCATTGGTAAGGAATGGTCTGATTGTTTCCATTACTTCTTCTGTGACGAAATCAGGTCGAACTTCAGATGGAAAAGAGCCAAAACTTATTTCTGTTACGCCCTCTGATCTGAGGCCAAGCATTAACTCTTTCAGAGCTGAAATATTGGGCTTTCTTCCGTCTTCAGAACCGTAACCAAAGCTGTTGGAAGAAAGAAATTTTATTCTTCTTCTGCTTGGCTGAATTTGAAAATATTGCCTGGCTATTGATAGAATGCTTTCAACGCTGCGATAGCGAAGAGTACCATGATACAGGCGTGGGACCGCACAATATGAGCATCCCCACTTGCATCCACGGCTGATTTCAACAGGTGGCAGGTAATTTGTTAATCTGTGGAATCCCGGATAAAGGTTAAGGTCTACTTTTCCGGGTTCTATTTTGACGATTCCTCTGGGAGGGCATTTTTCAAGCCATTTTGCCAGGAATTCAGGGAAAAACTCTTCACTTTCTCCGCATACGGCGAGGTCGAATCCCATTGCTGTAATACTTTCCGGAGTTGCAGTGACATGGGCTCCACCGGAAATAAAGAATGCTTCTACTGCTGATTCCGAAAATTGACTTTTCAGCTGAAGTATTTCTGATTCGACGCTTTTAACATGGGCCATCATGAATGAATAAACGAGAAGGGTTCTTCCATTCAGAGCCTCGGGAGGAATTGGTCCTGTTCCTTCCCAGATTATAATTTTGAGGTGAGACAACAGTTCTTCAGAGCAGGCACCCAGCAAGGCTCCAAAGCTGACTTTGTTGTAATTCTGAACTCGGAAAACAATATTGTTCTTATTCACTGTATTCAGCGTTGCATGATTCCCAGTATTTCGCGCAGACGTGATTCGAAGGATTGATTAAATGCGCCATAAATGACATCTCCCTCACATTCTATAACGGGAACAATATCCATGCCGCCGGTAAGTGCAAGAGCTTTCTTCCAGGCTTCTTCATCGCGATCAACGTCATAATCAACATACCTGATGCCCAGCTGGTCAAGGTAATTCTTTGCTCTGACACAGTGCGGACACCAGGTTACGCTGTAAACATTTACTTTTTTTAAAGGCTTTAAAGACATAGTTTATTTATTATCTCAGTCGAATATCAGATCTCCGCTGATGCTTTCAGCTTTGATTGAAGCTCCCGGGTCAGTATTTTCAAGAAGAGTGCCATTTCGTTCAAGCGGCTGATTTCTGCCGGGCCATCGAATTTGAAGTGATCCGCTTCTTGTGCGCGCTTCGAGGCGCTTTACGCCACCCTGAGGCCTTGTTATAGAAATATCACCTGAAGTACTGTTCATTTCCATGGCTGCGTCATCTGAGAATTTCGGATTAACGATCTCAATATCCCCTGATACACTCTGAATTTGAAAACGTTCAACAGTACAATCTTTCAGCCGGAAATCTCCGGAAGTTGTTTTTGCTGTCAGTGCAATTGTACCGCCGATAACTTCAACATCTGAACTTACTGTTTCGATGGCTGTTCCAGAAAGAATTGCGTGTTTCATTTTGACACTTCCACTTGTTGATTCAAGTGCCGAAATTTTGAATGGTCCGTTAATATCAACATTAGCAGAGAGAGATTTTATTGTCAGAGGCATTGAAGCAGGCATAAATACTTCTATCTCAAGAGCAGCTTTTTCGACGGACGATTTATCGAATCCGATAACAAGGGTATTATCTTTAACGGACACAATGTTTTTCTTGAGCCACTCAACGTGTGAATCTTCGCCCAAAGCGCTTTTACTGATCTTCCCTTTGACTTTAAGGCTGAAATCATCTGTGTCATGGACAATAATGCTTCCCCATACATTGCAGATTTCAACTTTTTCGCACTTTGAATAATTTTCAGGAGCTGGCACCATACATTCAATTGAAGTTCCATCAATCGGCTCATTCTGGGAAAGCTTTATATCAGTAACAACTTTGCCTACTGCATCGCTGATCCAGTCTCCGAGACCTTTTAATTTGTTTTTTAACTCTTTGCTCTGTGGCTGAATACTTTTGACTGCTTTTCCGACCTGTTTCTGAATTTCATCAACCATGCTTGTAAAGCCATTTGAAAAGCTTTTTTCTGGAGTTTTTATTCTCGATTTATCATCAGTTTCCATTGCTGAGAGCAATTCCTCGGCCTGTTCAACTGAAATTCTGCTTTCAGCCAACATCGAAAGGATACGTTTTCTAGCTTCAGACATTCATTATTCCTCCGTATTATTATTTACTGCTCACTAATCAGTATGATCCTGCAAAATTGTATAATCATTAAACAAACATGAGTACCTTATATATATTCAGTGTAATGCGCTGCCGTACTATATGTGGTTTTCTGATTCAGAAATTATTCATTCCCCATGCGCTTGGAAAGATATGACGGCAATTCATCAATAGCAACTCTGTCCTGTGCCATCGTGTCTCTATCGCGAACTGTTACAGTTTTATCTTCAAGAGTAGTAAAGTCGACAGTAATACAGAAAGGTGTTCCAATTTCATCCTGACGGCGGTATAATTTTCCTATACCTGCTGTATCATCGTAAACAGAACGCCAGCCGCAGGATTTCTGAAGCTTTGTCCGAATTTCCTTTGCTGTGCCAACTATTCCGTCATGATTTTTTTTCAGGGGAAGTACGGCGACCTTAATGGGGGCAAGTTCAGGTTTCAGTCTGAGTACAATACGTACTTCATCTTTAACCTGTTCTTCATCATACGCATCCATTAAAAATGCCAGAGTCGCTCTGTCTACGCCTGCAGAAGGTTCAATAACATAAGGAACAATATGTTTGTTGTCGACATGGTCGAAATAATTCAGACGGTTGACGGCGTGTTCATTCGGAATTTCACGTCCGTCTTTTAAAACGAGCTTTCCGCCTTTGCTGTGGCAGGTGAGATCGAAGTCTGTGCGGTTGGCTACGCCTTCAACTTCGTCAAACTGTTTTGATTCATCTGCTCTGTCAGGGAAAAAGCGGTAAAGAATATCTGTAGTCGCTTTTGCATAATGTGCGAGCTCTTCTTTTTTCTGGGCAAGAAGTTTAAGATTTTCTTTCTTTATTCCAAGAGAAGTATACCAGTTAAAACGATCGTTGACCCACTTTTCATGCCATTCGTCGTCTGAACCGGGTTTAACGAAGAATTCGATTTCCATCTGTTCGAATTCTCTCACTCTGAAGATGAAATTCTTCGGAGTGATTTCGTTTCTGTAAGCTTTTCCAATCTGGGCAATTCCAAATGGAAGTTTTCGATTAGTTGAATCAAGAACGTTTTTGAAGTTGACAAAAATTCCCTGTGCAGTTTCGGGGCGGAGGTATGCGATATTATTATCGTCTGCAACTGGTCCAACGGTCGTTTTGAACATCAGATTGAATGGACGTGGTTCGGTGAGATCGTGCAGACCGCCTTCGGCGCATTTTTCTTCTCTGTCAACGTGATCAGCTCTGAAGCGCCTCTTACATTTTCTGCAATCGACAAGCGGGTCAGAAAAAGTATCTTCATGCCCGGAATATTTCAAGACCAGTCTGTTCATAAGAATAGAACAATCGAGACCTTCCATGTCATCGCGCTCGTATACCATTCTGCGCCACCAGGCTTTTTTCACATTGTTTTTCAATTCCACGCCCATGGGACCATAGTCCCAGGTGCCCTGAAGTCCGCCATACTGGTCGCTTCCCTGAAAAAGAAAACCTCTGCGCTTACATAAAGAAATAATTTTGTCGAGATCAACTTTTGCCATAATATTCCGCTTTCTCCTGAATTCTGATTCAAAATGAACTTACGATGGACATAAAACAAAAACCAACAGGGAACATGGTGCACTCTCGCAAAGATAGTTTTTTGCTGTCTTATACTTCGATGCAGCGCATGTTTATATATTTTCTTTCTGACAACGAATCAAGTATTTCCACATTAAAGACGGTTCCACCCTATTATGATAATGTCAGAATTTCAGACAATGGTGTCTTACGTCCTGACCTTTCTTCATGAATATGGTTATTTCTGCGAGATTAGTCGCATGGTCAGCGATTCGCTCGAGAGATCTGCCCATGGAGAGCACTGCCAGAATGTTGTCGGTATTTCCGATTTTATTTTCAAGCGAGTTTCTGGCCCATTCAAAAAGTGTCTGGAAAGCATCGTCAATTGCATTGTCTGCAATAAAAATTGATTCTGCCATCTCCGGGTCAAGTTTCTTTACCGCGAAAATGCTGTCTTTAAACAATGTTTTAACCATTGTTCTCATTTCAATGAAAACTCCCGGAAATTCAAGCTGTGCAATGTTCGCCAGTTCAACTGTCCGGCGGCACATGGCGCAGACTTCGTCTCCAACACGTTCCAGGTCTTCTGCAATCTTGATTGCACCTATGAGAATACGCAGTTCAGAGGCGGCAGGCTGGTATAGAGCCATGATTTTCCAGACAAGATCATCTACTTTCATCTGGCAGCGGTTCACTTCGACTTCCATATCAAAAATCTCGGAAATCAGATTTTCTTTTCCCTCAAGAACTGCATCAAGCCATTTTTCAAGCATGGAAAGGCAACCTTTTTCCATATCATCAAGAAGGTTTGACAGGTCTTTAAGGTCGTCATCCATTTGTCGCTTGATCAGCATAGACTGCCTCCAGATTTTTTTCTTTCTGATTCTATCATAATCTGCATAATATTCAAGTGTTATTTGGTGGTTGGGAAGATTTTTTATAGAATGAGGCAAACAGAAGAGCGCTGCCCATCAGTAAGAAGGTAACATAGTCAGTTGGAACACCGAAAAGCCAGCTTTTGTGCCATGGAATATTTGCCGGATTAAATTTTTGCATTCCAAAATGCGGATTAAAAACAAACCAAAGGAAGTCCTCAATTATCCAGAAATACATGAGAGACGCAATTGTCATACACTCAAAACGCCATGTCCAGCGGTTGTTCAGAAAAACTCCGAGATGGAAACTCAAAAACATGAATGAAAAGACCCATGCGTGGTATCCGGTCATTGGCCGGCCACCCCAGAAGATATCAAGCAGCCAGTGTTTCTCTATGCGCCAGGTTGGAAGACTGGCCGCCCATCCGGAACCACCTTCAATCTGAATTTCAACTTCCGCAAAAAAGAATGCCATAATTGAAACCCAGATAATAAGAGACAGGCAATGAAACAACGGTGATTCCTTATTTTCCATGCGGTTATCCTAAAACATTCTTCAAAACAGATTCAGCAGCCTTCGGATGGGCGATGGAAATAGCTTTTTCACGCATTTCAGCAAGTTTCTGTCTGTTGTTTAACAGAAACCTGAGGCGATATTCAAGAGCTGGTGCGTCACAGGCTTTTAAAGCAGCGCCACCTTCAAGCAGATAGTCAGCATTTCGTTCTTCCTGGCCGGGAATTGGCGATACAAGTATCATTGGAAGACCAGTGGCCAGGCACTCTGAGGTTGTCAGTCCGCCGGGTTTCGTTATGGCAAGATCAGATGCAGCCATCAACTTTTCGATTGTTTTTGTGAAACCCACTGGATATAGTTTTTCCGGATATTTCGACTTCAGTGCAGTCAGTTTTTCAAGCATTTCAAGATTTTTTCCGGCAAGAGCAATCACCTGAAAATCACCGGGAATACTTACCATGCGTTCAACAAGTTCTTCCAGTGCTCCTAAGCCGGCTCCACCAGCCATCATCAGAATTGTAAACTTATCTGGAGAAATTCCAGATTCACTTGCACAATCGGCACGTGATAATTTTTCAGAGAACACCGGATCAATAGGAATTCCAGTTACATGAACTCTCTCAGCCGGAATTCCACGGTCGATCAGCCGGAAAGCAACTTCTGCATTTCCAGTGAAATAGCCCGACATATTCGGATGAATCCACATTGCGTGAACATCGTAGTCGGTGACCTGGACCCATACTTTCTTGTCGAACTCACCTTTTTCAATCATTCTTGAAAGAAGTTCAGCCGGCAGGAAATGTGTGCAGATAACAACGTCAGGTGCGAGAGAGGCAATTGTTTCGTCAAGCTGGCTGGTATTCAGGCGTTGAAAAGCTTTTCTTATTTTATTTATCAGTGAATCAGGTTTTTCTCTGTCTGCCTTGCGATATAAATAGCCCCACAAATCAGGGTGATGTTCAACAATTTTCAGATATGAGTCTGCATAAAGCTTTTTGAAGAGATCTGGCACTATTTCCATGAGGTCGAGGTGAACAGCTGTTATATCAGTGCCAAGTAATTTTGCCGCCTTCTCAATCGCCTGCGCCGCCCGAACATGCCCGGCACCTGCAGAAACGCTGAAAATCGCTATCTTAGTAGATTTCATGTATCTTGCTCCTTTTTTAGAGAGGGCACGTTTGTGTGCTAAGCTGTTTTTTTCTGGATGATTTTCAGATCGGACTTTGCAACAAGTACTCTTGAATTTGGTGGAACGGATTCTGTAAGCCAGACGTTGCCGCCTATGACTGAACCCTTGCCGATTACTGTTTCTCCGCCGAGAATTGTTGCTCCGGAATAGATTACCACTTCATCTTCAATTGTCGGATGTCTCTTTCTTCCTCTGATTAAATTTCCGGACGAATCTCTGGGAAAATTCAGCGCACCGAGCGTTACGCCTTGATAAAGTGTAACGTTATTGCCTATTTCGGTAGTTTCACCAATAACGACACCTGTTCCATGATCGATAAAGAAAGATTTTCCAATTTCAGCTCCCGGATGAATATCGACACCAGTTCTGGAATGCGCCCACTCACTCATAATCCTTGGAATCAGAAGTAAACCGTTTTTAAAAAGAATATGAGCCATACGGTACACAGCAACGGCTTCCAGCCCCGGATAGCTGAAAATTATTTCATCAAATCCAGAGGCGGCTGGGTCATTCTTGTACGCGGCTTTAACGTCCAGGTCAAGTGATTGCCTTATCTGCGCAAATTTTCCAAGAAATAATTCAGCGAGTGTTTCTGAGTAATCTATGCAATTTTTGCAGTTCTTGTTGTCAAACTTGCACGAATGCTTAATTTCCCGATAAACCTGATTTTTCAGAGTATCATATACAGAGGCAATTTTGTGGCTCATCTGCAGTTCAATGGTGTCAAATGAAAGCCCTGTATCCCAGAAATAACCGGGAAACAGCATCGACATCATTTCACCGATAACCTTGTACACTTCCCTTTTGTCTGGCAGCGGACTTTCGTCAAAATGCTGCACATCACTTAAGTTGTCTTTAAAATTCGAAAAAATCTCAGCGACGATCTTATTCAGATTCTTTGCCATGTATTTCCTTCTTTTCCCATTAAAGTTTAAAGCAATTATGAAAATACCTGTGAATGATATCAGAATTAAATACTTAGTTGCAACAGTTCAATTCGCAATCCTGAGGACACTTGTTTAAAATAGCTTGATCCCAAACAGGGAACATGATATACTTTAATTATAGACTATTTGTGGGGTTATTCATGCGGATTATCTCCGTAAAAACACTAAAAGATTTTGCAGTTAATCATTCAAAGGTAAAACAGCCTTTAAAAATCTGGCTAGATTTCGTTGAAAACGCAGATTGGGATTCTCCTGCAAAAATCAAATCGTGCTTTAACACAGCTGATTTCCTTCCTGGCGACAGAGTTGTTTTTAATATCGGCGGAAACAATTATCGAATTGTTTGCAGGATAAAATATTCTTACAGAATTGTATATATCAGATTCATTGGTACACATAACGAATACGATCAGATAGATGCAAAAACAGTCTAATTGAAAAGGGGGTGGTATTATGTTAAACCCAATAAAACTGATTCAGAATGAAAATGAATATTCAGAAGTTTTGAAAAAAATCGAAACCCTCTGGGATAAAGCAATTCCTGGAACTCCAGATGGAGAAGAGTTCGAGTTGTTATCTCTCATTCTTGAAAACTATGAAAAGAGAAGTTTTTCTGTTGACGCAAACTACGATCCAATAGATGTCATAAAATTCTGGATGGAGCAAAAGAATTTAACACGCAAAGACCTGGAACCACTGGTTGGTCATCGTGGCCGTGTAGCTGAAATTCTTAATAGAAAAAGACCTCTGTCAATAGAAATGATCCGTAAATTCGCCAAAGCTGGAATCCCAGCCCAAATGCTTATTGGCGAAATCAACATCAAAAAGAACAAAAATCAAACGGTATTTCCAAAAAGATTAAATACCGGGAAATAAAACCTCATCCATAAGGCTTTTGTAAATCGTGTCGTTTTCTTTGAAGATTATTCGTTGGAACTTTTGTAAGAAATGATTGTCAATAACTGTTGGAGCATAAAATTATGAGTACAAACACTTTAAAAGCAGTCGGGCTAATTCTGGCAGGTTCTTTTTCGATTGCGGGTGGCATTTATAACTGGGATTGGTTCATGGAAGCCCGAAAAGCAAGATCAATTGTCTGGTTGTTCGGAAGAAACGGAGCAAGAATTTTTTATGGCATACTTGGGCTTGTTATCGCTTTAATAGGACTTTGGGCGCTTATCGGTGGTATATGAAAATGGATGAGTATGATTTTTTCAGGAGAAATATCTTATGAATATGATTAAAACGACTTTGTTACTTGGTTTGCTGACTGGACTGCTCATGTTTGCAGGGCAGATGCTTGGCGGTTCAAACGGAATGTTAACTGCGTTGATTATTGCGGCAGTAATGAATTTCGGGTCATACTGGTTTTCTGACAGTATTGTACTGGCGATGTACGGAGCCAGGGAAATTGGGCCTGAAACGGCACCAGATCTGCATGCGATAGTGAGACAGCTTTCAGAACGTGCCGGATTGCCGATGCCGAAGGTATATGTAATTAATTCCGAAACGCCTAATGCATTTGCAACTGGGCGAAACCCGAGCCATGCAGCAGTAGCCGCAACTACCGGAATTCTCAGAATGCTTTCACGTGAAGAACTTGCCGGAGTTATGGCACACGAACTGGCTCATGTTAAGAATCGTGATATTCTTATCAGTACTATTGCTGCAACAATCGCAGGTGCTTTAACCTATCTGGCACACATGGCGCAGTATGCCTATATGTTTGGTTTTGGAAGAAGAGATAATGACGATGAATCAGACGGCATGTCTTCACTTGTTGGTAACATTGTTCTTATTTTTGTTGCTCCGTTAGCTGCCATGCTCATTCAAATGGCTATCTCAAGATCAAGGGAATATGATGCAGATCGTGACGGCGCATCTATCTGCGGAAATCCACTTTTTCTTGCAAATGCGCTCAGAAAACTTGAAATGGGAAACAGAAGTATTCCAATGAGAGATGCAAACGCAGCAACCGCGCACATGTTCATTGTTAATCCATTGACAGGAGGCGGTCTGATGTCTCTATTTTCAACTCATCCGGCAATGGAAGAGCGAGTAAGACTCCTTGAAGAAATGGCCCGGGGAAGATAAAAAAACAGCCCCCGAAATCAACTTCGGGGGCTGTTTTTTTATCTGCTCAATAATTAGTGGCATTCAAAATCCCACAATTGCGAGATCTCTCACATTCGTTCGAGATGACAAGTGAACGAAATACCCCTGATTATTGAGCAAACACCTATTTTTGTTGTTGTATTTATCTGTACTGCTGGTGTTTATTTTATCTGAAACTCTGGCAGATCATGTTTCTGAAATAATCACGTGACTTTTTTGCTTTAAGCATTGCGAGCGGAGAATAAGGGGCTGGGGCTGGTCTTTCGAGCATAATAGTCAGAAGAGGTATTCCGAGACCGCGAACGTTGTAAACTGGCTCAAGCTCCTGCCAGTAAGCAATCGAAGGTGGTGTTGTTTTCCAGTATGACTTTCCACGTCTTCCATCTGCGAATGCAAAGTTGTCTGGTGTCTGGCCAATTTCGATAAGAGCACGCAGAAACGGTTCAAGGGCGTGAGCAGAAGATGTCAGTGTATCATGAAGAAGAACGATGCCGCCTTTTCCTGAGCCACCATTGTTCATTGCAAGCTGGCGTTTAAGGTTTGCCATGGTTTTGGTTATATTTCTGTTCCGCCAGTCACCCGGATCGACGCTCCAGAGCATTACGCTCATTCCTTCGGCTTTAATTACTTCAAGAATTTTCTGATTAATGGCACCGTAAGGAGGTCTGAAAAGCGTCGGTTTTACTCCCGTAATTGATTGAACGAGCTGATTAGTACTGTTTATCTCACTCAGAATGCGCTCAAGAGAATGATGTCGAAGATTGAGATGATAATATGTGTGATTTCCTAGTGTATGTCCTTCATCTGCAATCCTTTTCACTATTCCAGGATACTTTCTTACGTTAACGCCAACCACAAAGAAAATTGCTTTTGCGTTCAGCTTTTTGAGGACGTCCAGGATGTAGGGCGTATTAATCGGATGTGGACCGTCATCAAAAGTCAGAATTATTTTCCGTTGCTTTACAAAGGTCTGGTTAATAAGCTTACGGTTAAAAAACATAGCCTCATCAATTGCTGGAAGCCCTGATTCAGTCAAAGGTATATTTTCTTCACTCAGCGAAACAGCCATGGATGCAGGCTGATTAAAAGTCTGAGCTCCAAGCAGGGACGCGGCATTGCCAAACAGGTCAAACAGCGCGAGAAACAACAAACAGATTAATATATTCATATTTTTTCTTTCCATAACACCTCATATCGGCAAACAATATTCGCCGGATAACCCATAATCAGTATAATTTATATTTTTTTTAACCAATTAAGTAATAACACATTTTATTCAATTTGTGCAAGGTTGAAAAAAATGGTTCTGTGGGAGACTAATAATGGAAAATGTAAATGTTTGGTCTGAAAATTAGATCATATTTTTAGAAACCTGCCGATATAGTGGAAAAATGGAAAAAGGATAATTCTCATGAAAAGAACTATTGCCGGAATAATCTTTCTCACTCTTTTTACCTGTCAGACAGCTTATTCTGCAAGTCCGGGTAAAATTCCAATTGCAAGCGCAACAATTATTCAAAGCTCCGCTAAAGAAGCAAAAGGAGCTGCAGATGATTCCATAGCAATTAACTTTGAAGGAGTCGATCTGATGAGCCTTCTGAGATATCTGAGCCAGGAGACAGACAGAGGCTTCATTGTTGATCAGGGTCTGACTGGAAATATTACGATTATTTCACCGGTAAGACTTTCAAAAAGTGAGGCACTGGCAACACTTGAATCGATTCTTCAGGTGAAAGGATTTGCAGCTATTCCATCAGGAAAAATGTTTAAAATAGTTCCGCTGGCACAGGCAAAAGTTGCGGGAACTGTTACCAGAACAGGAAAACAACTGTCTAATCTTTCTGAAGACGATACACTTGTAACACAAATAATTCCGCTTGCAAAAATTGCTGCAGAAGAAGCAAAGCAGCTTTTGACGCCGCTTCTTCCGCCGGATTGTTCAATCATGACCTTTCTTCCATCTAACACATTGATTGTTACAGGGCGCTCAATTAATATTAAAAGAGCTGTCGAAGTTATGAAAGAACTTGAAAAAGGCCGTGTCAGAGCCGGGTTGGAAATAATTCCAGTTGAGTTTTCCAATGTATCTTATCTGAAAGGACAGATTGATTCTCTTCTGAACGTCGGCGGTCTTGGCAAGGGAGATCTCAAAGGCGGATTGATGGTGTTTCCTGATCAGCGGACAAATGCTCTCATGATAGTCAGCGCAAAAGAAAACTTCCCTTTCATAAGGGATTTGATAAAAAAACTTGATACTGAATCGAATGATAAAAGACCTGAGATGTCCAAAATTTTCACATTGAAATACGCCGATGAAGGCGAAACAATCAAGCTGATTCAGGATATTCTCGGGCTGGGTCGGAAAACTGGCAAAGACGGCGGTGGGCCTGTTGCAAGTGAAACTCAGGCTATGGAAACTACTCGTTTGCTTCCGGTAAAGCGCACCAAATCTATTATAGCCATTACAAGATCACTGGAAGTTCTTGAAAAAATTGAAAAAATATTGAAAGACCTCGATTGCAGACCTCCAAGGGAAAACAGTGGTGTAAAAGTTGTTAGACTTGCGCATTCTGATGCCAAAACTATGGCAGAGATTCTGACAAATCTTGCACAAACCAAATCAAAAACAAAAACAACTCAAAAGCCTGAAAACATTAATTTTGTTGCAGTTCCTGAGAATAATGCGATTCTGATAACCAGTTCACATCAGCTTTTCGCTCAGTATCAACCGATAATTAAGTCGCTTGACGTAATGCGTCCGCAGATCATGGTTGAAGCTCTGATTGCTGAAGTCAGCGGAAATATTTCTAAAAGCCTCGGCATTGAATGGGGAATAATTAATCCGGAAAAAACAGGGCTTCACGCTTTTGGCGGTACAAACTACGGAATGAGAAGCGAAGCGCTTACCGGACAGGGTTTTCAGGTTGGATTAGTTGAAGATGCTATGGATGTTCAGAAGATTAAAGATGGCGATTTTACCGAATATTCCAAAATTAAAGCCCTGGTAGGTCTTTATCAGAACAATGCAAATTTCAACATACTTTCAGCGCCTACAATTTTAACTACAGATAATGAGGAAGCAAAAATTATGGTGGGCGAAGTAGTTGCGTTGCCTCAGGGATTCACAAAAGACCGCGATTCTGGCCGTTTCGATCTTACAAACTTTAAATATGAAGACGTCGGAATAAATCTGGCGATCACTCCAAGAGTCAATTCTGGAGCTGTTGTGAGCATGAAAATTGATCAGGAAATTAAAAAACGGCAGGAAGAAAACCTTTACCAGTTTAATGTTCCGGTACTGACAAAACGAAAAATGACTACCAGTGTAACTGTTCCAAATCATCGTACAATCGTAATCGGCGGACTGGTTAGGGAAGACAAGTCTGTTGTCGTAGACAAAGTACCATTCTTTGCGAATATTCCGATTATAGGAGAAGCCTTTAAAAACAGGAGAAGAGCTATTCAAAAAACGAATCTTCTTGTGTTTTTGACTCCTCATATTCTATCAACTCCTGATGAAGTAGCAAAATTTGATTCCTCGGAATACAGCAGAAGCCAGACTTCTGAAAAGCCAAAAAGAAAAAACCGGAAATCTGATAAAGTTAAAAACTCTGAAAACATTACGGGCGAAAAAGCCATTTCCAGAGAAAACGAAAATAATAAGACGGTATCTGTTGATAAGAAAATCTCGTCTGTTGACAAGCAGATTTCAGTTGATGAACAGATGAAAAATCGCTATGAGAACTTGAAAAATCGCACCAGAAATATCTTTAAAAACAGATCAGAACTGAAAGATAAAATTGTATCATTACAAAACAGCAATTCTGATATAATCGAAAATAAATCAGAAAAAGATTCAGAGAAAGATTTTGAAAAAGACACTGAAAAAGACATCGGAAAATCTTATGATTCCAAAGAATCAGATAAATCTGAAATTTCTAAAGACTTCTTTGAAGACCCAGAAGAAGGAATTGACCCGGATGATGAAGCAGAAATCTGATGGCTGAGCGTGTTAAAATTGGCCAGATTCTTCTAGAGCGGGGATTGATTATTCAGTCTCTGCTTGAAGGCGCCCTTGAAAAACAGTCTCTTGAGACTTTGAAGGGAAGAAAGATCGGTGAAATTCTTTTAGAAGATGGCATTATCAGCGAAGAAGCTCTGTTTGAATCCCTTGCAATTCAATGGAAACTTGAATTTTCCGCTATTATTCCGCACGATAATCTTGATCAGAAGGTCCTTGAAAGATTTCCACTGGAGCATTTGCGAAAACACCGTTTTTTTCCCTGTAAAAAAGAAAGTGGTAAGATAACTGTTTATACATCAGAGCCGCAGAATCATTCTGTTCTGAACGAAGTATACATGTTGTTCAAGCTTCCGCTAAGAGTCATTCTGACTCCGCCGTCAACGATAATTTCTGCTTTGAATGAATTGTATGGACGAGGCAGAGGCAGCACGGAAATAATTGAAGATCTTACAATTGAAAGCGGATTGAATGAAGAACTTGAAAATCTTCAGATTGAAGACGTTCTTGCTTCGGCGAATAAAGCTCCGGTAATTAAATTTGTCAACACAATGATTTTCCAGGCGCTTAGAGAGCGTGCTTCTGATATTCACCTTGAGCCTTCTCCTGATAAATTCAGAATCAGATATCGAATAGATGGAATACTTTTCGAGAGGTTTTCTCCGCCAAGAAATTTGAATGCACCAATTGCTTCGAGAATAAAAATAATGGCTGGGCTTGACATTGCTGAAAGACGGCTTCCGCAGGATGGCAAAGTCAGAGTGCGATTCGGCGAAAGAGAAGTAGACATAAGAGTAAGCAGTATTCCATCTGTTTACGGTGAACGGGTAGTTCTGAGGCTTCTTGACCGAAAAAGCGAGCTGTTGACGCTTGAAATGATGGGAATGCAGGAAGACACGCTTGTAGTTTTTGACGCTCTGATACGTCGTCCAAACGGAATTCTTCTTGTTACAGGTCCGACCGGTTCAGGAAAAACGACTACTCTGTATGGCGCAATAATGCGAATAATGAGCCCGGACTCAAATATCATAACGCTCGAAGACCCTGTTGAATACGAGCTGAAGGGTGCAAATCAGATTCCGGTTAAGCCCAAAATAGGACTTACATTTGCGGCTGGTTTGCGATCAATTCTGCGTCAGGACCCGGATATAATAATGGTTGGTGAAATAAGAGACGAAGAAACTGCAGCAATGGCTATTCAGGCGGGATTAACCGGACACATGGTTTTTTCAACTCTTCATACAAACGATTCTGTAAGCGCCGGTATAAGACTTATTGACATGAAAGTTGAACCGTATCTGGTGGCATCAACTCTTATCGGCGCGCTTGCTCAGCGTCTGGTAAGAAGGCTTTGTCTGAAATGCAGAAAGAAACTGCCTGATTCAACTTACATTCAGACTGGATGTGAAGAATGTTCCAAGACTGGCTTCAAAGGCAGAGTCGGGCTGTTTGAGCTTTTGTCAGTAGATGATGAAATAGCATCCATGATTTCGAGCCGCACACCACTTGATTTAATAAGAAATAAGGCTGAAAAAAAGGGAATGAGATCTCTTTTGCAGGATGGCATTCAGAAAATCAAGAGCGGTCTCACAACACAAGATGAGGTTGAACGATCTGTTAAAGCGTAGTTGTGAAAATTCCGGAATAAAAAAGGAGAGCCCGTTAAGGCTCTCCAGGGAGAGAAATTATTTTGGGAGGATTAAAATCAATCATCAACTACGACCGCAGTTGCAGCATAACGCCTGTATTCCGCGGCACTGAGGATAATATCACTATATTCATTGCTGACCCAGTATTGTCGACCATCAGGAGCGGTATTCCATTCTCCATCGTATAAATCGACCTGTCTGCCACCAATGTTCGCAATTTTCTTTTTGGTTCTCACATCTGGACGATAGTTGGACAAGCGTTCCCTTGTGAGTGTCAGGGACGCCATCAAATCAGAACGTCCTTCGAGGGTTATTTTAAAAGTTATTCTCTGTGCAAGTCTATTCAAAAGGCTCTTCTCAATGTATGCTGTTTTTTGAAACAGCAGGGCAATGTTGTCTGCTGATGCAAGAAGCATTTCTGAACATTTATTTTCCTTATCAAGCAATTCCTTTTCCACTTTAACATTGTTTAAAGAGTGGTCAAATGAGGCACTTTCATATACACGACTGAGAGAAATAAAGTCTTCTACAACAGACACATTTGCCTCTGACATTGATATGAAACAAAAAATCATTGCTACTGAATAATAAAAATAATTTTTTATTGTGTTCTTCATTTATCCCTCCTGCTCGATACATTTATGTTTTCGCAAATGCCGTACCAGGAAATAATTTCTCAGAATTGTCTGTTAAAGCAGATTTTTGAATCGATGGGTTTTAGTGATGTCAATTTTCCAGCATTTTTTGCCAAACTATTGCCAAAAAATTCATATTTTTCATGGAAATTCTTCGGTCAGTTTTCTTGACATTGAGAATATATTAAGAATATACTCTTCATTTGATGGCAAAGGATTTTATATTTTGGGAAAGCAAAAACCGCCCAACTGCGCCGAGATGATCAAGTGATCAAGTGATCAAGTGATTGAGTGATTGAGTGATTGAGTGATTGAGTGGTTGAGTGATGGAGCGATAAAGCGATAAAGTGCTCGAGTGCCTGAGTGATCAAGTGCGCGGGTGCCTCATAAAGGAGAGCACAAAGTGCTCGACCGCGGGGAGTGAGACGGTCGAACTTGTTCGACCGGCGAGAGGGGGCGCGTGCCCCCTCTCTAAAAAGCGCCCCCTCTCGAAAAAGGAGAATCTCTGTATGACAGTGAGTTTTGAGCATCGTCTGGCTTTGAATCCTGCATTGATTGTTGGTCTTGGCGGAACCGGAAAAAAAGTTCTGATGAATTTCAAGGAAACATTTCTTTCCAGTCCTATCATTAAAGAAGCATACAGACATTCGTCTGATCAGAAAAATTCCTTGCCTGATTTCATAGACCTTTTATGTATTGATACAGATCTTTTTGATAAAAAAGAGGAAAAGATTGAGGGTTCAAAACTTCGTGAAGAAGAATACCACCAGATAAATGTTCAGAATGCCAACCAGATAACTGGAAATTTTGATACTGACACTTATACATATCTGAACGAGTGGTTCCCGATGAAACTGAAGAACCACATTGGTCAGATAAGCCAGGGAGCTCACCAATACAGGTTTACAGGCAGATTTGGGCTTTTCGTTGATATTGCAAAAATTTATCAGCAGATTAAAAGCAAAATCAGCAAAATAATTGCCAGAAAAAATGTCAACCAGGAAGACATTATTGTACCAATAACCAACAAGCAGGGACAGATTCTCACTCCGGAATTCTATGTAATAGGCTCTCTGTGCGGCGGATCAGGTGCCGGAATGTTTCTGGATATTGCATATCTGATGAAGATGGCATATTATCAGCTTTCCGGAGGACGGGGCAAGCCGCAGATGGTGGGCATTCAGCTTACTCCTGATGCTTTTACCAGTATAGCTATTGATCCGAACATCAATTCTACCGGGCGTCTTGAAGCAAACGGCTACTCTTCTCTGGTAGAAATGTTTTACTACATGGCAAAAGAAAAGTTTCAGCCTTCAAAAAGCGCAAAAGATATTTTGAATCAGGATCGCCGGAATAAATTCATGGTTAATTACGGTCCGCTTGGCAAAAGCAATGATCCGACCACTTACGGTACAATTGCAGATGAGTCACCATTTGATCAGTGCTATCTTCTTGGAACAAGCACCCTTGACGATATTCCAACATATTTCAGTATCGCTTCAGAACTGATTTTTACCAAACTTGCAACCAATATCCGCGAAGCTCAGAATTCACAGCTTGATAATGCTTCGCAGGTTCTTGGACAGCTTTCTTCTGACCTCGAAGGAAAGCAACTGAAGTGTTTCAGTACATCCGGGTACAAAAGTTTCTTTTATCCGGTTGATATCATTTCAGAACTTTATGCATACAAACTTTCAATGGATCTTACCTATTGGTTGAAATTATCTGCTGATCGTATCAGTATTGATGGCATGGTCAACGATTTTGTGGAATCTCAGCCAGAAAACCTTAATCTGACTCCTGAAGATCTTTTCATCATGTCGAAAAAGGCTATTCCGAGAGCCCAATACTGGGATAACCCTCAATATCACACACAAAGGACAGAGCCGAATCAACTTCCGAGCGAATCAGCTTCTGCTTATATTCTCAGAAAAATAAGCGAAATGGATAAAACCAAAGTAAAAAAGGAAGATATTCGCGCCAAGGTTAAGATTTCCTTTGAAAAAGCAGCTGTTGAAGCCGCAAAAACGGTTAAAGCAAAAATCATTCAGATCATCAATGATCCCGATCAGGGTGCGCTGATTGCCGTATCATTCCTTGAATCGCTTGATAAGTATCTGTCGCGTTTTCCGAGAGATGTCCTGAGCCGCAAGGAAGAAGAACTTAAGGGACGGCTTCTAAAAGAGCAGCGTGAATACGTCGTTATCAGAGATGCACTATCAGCAAAGCTCAATTCGTGCTTTGGTGTTGTCGGAAAGCTTATGGAAATAGGCAGCTTTTTCTCTCTGACAAATATTAACGAAGAATATTCCAAACTTGAAAAGGAAGCCGGAGAGGCTGTTGAACTTGAGTATGAACGGTTCTGCCTTACCTGCGCTGCAGATTACCTTAAATTTCTATCACTTCACGTTCAGTCGATCAGAAGACAGGTCGAAGAACTCTGCAGAAAGCTTGATTTGATTTCCAAAAATGGTATTATTGAACGCTCTTACGAAGCATGTCTTGACAAGATTAAACCTTATTCAAGAGTTCAGGCTTTTGTTAGAACATATATCTTTGAAGAACGCGATGTGGAGCCTTTCTATAAGTATCTTCTCGGCGATCTCTCAAATAATGATATTGAGAAAGATTTCCTTGTTAAAATTAATTTGGAACAGAACTGGGAATCATATACTAATCCGAATAGTAATACGCTTGAGACTGATATCGTGAACTACAGTTCTGAGTGGGTCAAGGGTCGCATGATTGGCGGAATAGAAGAGTTCATTCAGTGGAAGGAAACTGTGCGTAAAGGCTTCAAGAAAAGCCTTATTGAAAGCATGATGAATCAGTCTACACCGCTCATGACAATCAATGATCGCGGAAACAATCAGCCGCAGAGAATGAATATCGTAACTCTCGGTGTTTCAGATGAAAACAGTAAGTTTGCCGATGAAATTAAACAGGCGCTGCAGAAGGGCGGAATTACCATTACTGTTGCTCCGACACGCAACCAGTTTGAAATCAGCCTGCTTCAGACTCTGCATGGAATCTGTCCATATAACATTAGCTCAGTAACTCACTGGCAGCATCTTTATCGGAAAAATCATCAGAAGATTAACTGTCATGCAGTTCTTGCAAGTGATGGATACCCGATTCTATGGTCGAGTTTTGGCCTGATTCCTGCAAAGACGCTTGAGCAGCTATATCTTGTTTATCTGCTTCTGAGATATGAATTATTTGCAGATGAAGCGAAAGGTTCGCACGGAATCGAATACAATAAAGAACTTGTACAATTTGAATTGTTGTATCAGCAGGAAAAGCCTCAATATATGGGGCGCACTCTTCCGGAATTATTCGATTATCTGAAAAACAATACGATGGGTGTGTATCTCATAAATACTGTGTACAAGGAAGGCTGGAATACTTTGTCTTTGCCGCAGCAGAATGCGGTTATCAAGAAGTATCTTCCGCTTTTCCGTGATAAGGTCAGGCAGATTGAGGATATGATAGAAGGAGAAATACGTACAAGCCATGATGTCAGTCCTGCAAGTGATGAACTGCTGGCTATAAAGAAGGGAATTTACAGAGTTCTGACGGATATTTCTGACTCGCATGAATCTATTTTCAGTCAACGTATTAACACTGGAAACTGATTTCAGTATGAAGGATAATCTGTAAAAATTGATATTCAAAAAATAATGGTGATGAAAAATGGTTGAAGTAGCTCCGAGAAGTACGCCGCTGAGAATTCATTATCGAAGCTGTCTGCTGATAATTTTTATTCTCTTTCTTCTGTTACTTGCACTTTTGTATTCAATATTCGGAACATCGTGGGGCGCATCTAATTCTTTTACAGAACCGTTTCGTCGATATCTGTCGGTTCTTAACAGATTCAGACCAAATACAAAACCTGAAGATAATCTAAAGTCTGCATTAAGAATACATCGGGTTGAAAAACTTTCTGAAAAGCGTTATGCAATGTTCTTTTCAATTACAGATTCGAATTCTGAGCCGGTATTGTCTATTCAGCCATCTGAAATTACTATTCAGGCTTCCGATATTGGAATGAGCAGGAAACCAGCGATAATTGAAAAGCTGACACCGCTGCATATTGCAAATCACCTTTCAAATGATCGACTTTTCTTTTCAGGAATAATGGATTATTCTGGAAGTATGTTCAAGGAAGATATTGAGAACATAAAAAAATATTACTCTGGTCTGATAAATGGTGTATTGTTTCCCTTTAAGGCAAATGTTTTCAAATTTTCGAGCAGTGTAGACGAAATTACATCATTCACCGGAGACAAAACAAAACTTGAAACATCTGTCTGTGATAGTTATCCGATTGGTGACAGTACAGCACTGTATGACGCAATGGATAAAGGGCTTTCAAGTGTTCAGAGCCAGCCGAATCTGCGTCTTTTGATTGTAACTACAGACGGTAATGATAACGCCAGTTCTATTGTACAAAATGAGATTCTACGCAGAATGAAAGCCCATAGTGTTTCGGCGTTCATGCTCGGTTTCGGCTGGCTGAAGGTTGAAACTCTCAAGAAGATATCAGAAGAGACGGACGGCTATTTTATTTATACGCCTCAAAGCTCAGACTTGAATACCTGGTTTCCGAAAATTGCTAAAATTATTAATAATGTTTATGTCGCTGAATTTACCGCTCAGAAAGAGCTTTCAATTCCGTGTTCGGTTGAGCTTACAGTTAATCACGCCGGTATAACGATGTCCAGAGTTAAGTAGAGCCAAATGTCTTCCTTCACCGAAAAAGGGTACGCCATGTGTGGTATGCTGGGCGAACTGATTCAGCAACTACGCAGGAATGATGCCGCATTTGGAGACCTGGATAAAAGTGTTTTTGAATTTACTCTGCATTTAATAAAAAACAGGCTGATTCCGCAGAGTGCAGGAAATCTTGAAGCTGCGCCGATGCTGGTTTTCTGGGGTGGTACAAACACTGGAAAATCAACTCTTATAAATTCCATATTTCGAAAAATAATCTCGCCAGCCGGTGTCACTGCTGGATTTACGAGACATCTTATTGCTGAAGGCGATCAGAGTGCGCTGGAAGATTTTTTTAAATTCCGAAGTGATTGGAAGCTGAACTTTTCATTTCCGGAATCGCTTGATTCAAAAGTGAAATGTTCAGAAAAAGTCATTTATGCTCCCACTGTTAAACCTGATTTATCCTGCGGAAAAAATTCAATATCTGAAACGGCAGATTCGACGCATAATCAGATCTTCCTTGATACTCCAGATGTAGACAGTGCGAATGATAATTGTCTGGGTCAGGCAAATTTAGCACTTGAATTTGCGGATATTGCAGTTTGGGTTACAACTGCACAGAAATATAACGATCAGTCCGGGGTGGTTTTTCTTGAAAAAGCCATGGCGTTGGGTATTCCACGCATAGATGTTTTTAATCAGTCAGTACCGAGGCATTCAGAGGCAGTCGAAGATATGAGGAAGACCTACGATCAACGCTGGCCTCATAACGAAAGATATTTTTATGTGATTGATGAATGTCCGATAAGAGATGAATTGTTACCGGAAGTTGCTGTAGAAAATCTATGTGAAAAAATTCAAAGTTTAAGCGCGAATATTTCTGAAAGACGCATAAAGTCAGGTGAATATGCATTGAAAATTTGCAGGGAAAAATTGTCTGAAGGATTAAAATGTTATTCAGAGCGCAGGCAATCATGTGAAAGACTCAATACGTATATAAAAAACCATCTTGAAGAAGATTTGTTCAGACCTGTTCACGATCTTCCGGGACACGAGATGCGTTTTGAGCTGAATTCTGTAATGCTCAGAGTAATTGGTCCAAGATTGAAAAGTTCGGTCGGTGATACGATCAGTAATGGTTTTAAATCAGCTTCAAATGTAGTTTCTTCATTGTTCAGCAGGGTAACAGGGAAGGCTTTATCAGATGATGCTTTGACTGCAGAGCCTGCATTGGAGCGTGATAATGTGGATTTTGATGCTGGTGCAAAAAAGATTGCATCTGTTATGCATCAGTTGCGTGAAAGAATAAGAAGAAAAGCTGAACGGGGAACGTCGGAATTTGCTTCCAGACTTCATGATAGATTGAAGATAATTGATTTTCCCGATTCTGTTACGATAAAAAAAGAATTGTGTACTATTTATGAAGAGAAAAGAAAAACTGAAATTGAGCCTATTCTCTCAACATTTGAAGGGGAGCTTGAAAGGTTCTGTTCAGAAAATCCGAATTTTATGGATACAATAAAATATGCTGTACCAGGTGTTTCGGCGCTGGCAGCGATCGGGGCTGTAATTTTTTCTGTTCATGCTTTTGCTCTCCTTCCGGGGATTTCTGAATATTTACTTTCAATTACAGCGCTTCCAGTATACAAAAAACTCGAAGATGCTTTGCCGGAAGGGTTTTTAAAACTGGCGCAGGAAATAAGTGGCAAACCTTTTATCAGAAAGGCAAAGGACGGATTCTCCGGGTGCAGACGTGCTATTTTCAGACATGCCGTTGAAAAGATAATTCAGCCCGTTGATTCCCTGCTGATAACGGGCGAAGACAGAGAAACTTCTTTAATGCTGTTGTTTGATGAACTTGAGAACGACTGGAGGCTGCAGCGTGTTTGAAATTAGTGAGCTCAGACAGTTGATTGATGAAAGTCGTCAACTTTCAGGCAGACCGAAAGGTGCGATTCTTGAAGAAACACTGAAGCGCGTTGAAATGCTTTCTGAACGCAAAGATGCAGTTTCAGACACCCTTATGGCGGTTATGCTGGGTGGTACAAAAGTTGGAAAATCGACTCTGTTGAACGCTCTGGCGGGAAAGCAGATTTCCGAAGTGTCTGCCAAAGCCTGTTTTACGAGCAGACCAATAGTTTATGTTCATTCCACGCGCGAGGGGCAGGCGCGTCTGCGGCTTCAGGGTGTTTTGACAAAAGATGATCTGATAATTGTTCATAATGAATTAGCTCTTGAGAGAATCATCATTATTGATTCCCCTGATATTGATGGTTCGGTGACAATTCATCATCAGGTATTCAGAGAATTGCTTATCAGAGCCGATCTTGTCATGTGCGTTCTGACAACGCAGAAATATGATTCGAGTCCTCTATATGAGATTCTGACGCATGAAGTGGGTTTTCGAAGAACGGTTTTTATTTTTAATAAAATTGATGAAGGAATACCATATTCAGAAACTGTCAAAAAGGACTTTCTGAGAAAAATTGCAGATTTTAATTTGAAAGCTCCTGACGGAGAAGAGATTCCGATTTTTGGAATCTCTTCTTACAACGCATTTATGAATAAACAGGGTACAACAGTTGGACCTGCCGGAGAATTTAAGGCTCTTGAGAACTTCTTGTACAAGCGACTTGACCAGGCGCTTATTAAAAGAATCAGCGAGGAAAATCTGGATGCGATGTTCCGGGAGACCGTCGAACTTGTCGGAAGCAATTGCCGTATTCAGGAAATGGTGAAATTTGCAGAGAAATTAGTTATTCTTGCTGAAGAGCAATTTGGCATTCTTGAAAGAGAGATTGCAGAAGTGCTGACAGAAATATGGTCAGAGACATCTCAGGGTCTTGAAGGAAGAATGACGCTGAATGCCATAAGCGGTATCAGCGGTCCGTTTGGAATATATCTCAAGGCTATTGTTGCTGTAAGAGCGCTTACTTCAACTTTTACAATTACAATTCCTTCCATTGACAAGACAGCTGGTTTATTCGGAAAAACCGCAATAGATAGAATTGAAAAAAATGCAGATGAATTCGTGACCCTTCTGACTGAAGAATCTGATGCGGCTGATATTGAATACACGATTCTGAAAAAACGATTCCTTTTAAACAGTAAACCTTTGCGTCTTATCGGAGACGAGCCGGCTGCAATTCTGAAAAAACAACTTGGCGAAACTATTTCCAGATCATGGGAAGGATTGCTTCTGAATCTCCTTCCGGCTGTGATACTTCTTTTGCTGTTGAAGTACTTTCTTGTCTGTCTTTTTAATGCACGTGAGCCATCAGCCGGAATGTTTCTGGGTGGCGGGCTTGCTCTATGGCTTGTATGCTATCTGCAATCGGCATTCTGGCTGCCCAGAAAAATCGGAAGGCAGATTTTTCTTCCGCAGGAATTAATTACTCATTTTACTGATAAGGCTTCACAGCGAATTGTGCAGCCGATAAAAGCATGGCGCGATGAAGTTAATCGTCTTTCAGAAAACTTGTCGAGTGCCGTCAAAAGAAACTGATTTTTAACCATGAAATACACCGAACTAACACGGATTTTTAAAAATGGAAAAGAAAATCATTGTGTATAATCAGTTAATATAGCCACACGACCAACTAATTTCGTTATAATATGCTGTCATTTCGACCAAAGGGAGAAATCTCTCAGCTTTTACTTCGAGGTTGTACATGACTTAACAGGACTTTTCTGAAATCTCTCCCTTCGGTCGAGATGACATTTTGCGTATTTTTCAGAGAGCCGAAATGTCTACTCCCGCCTCTATGAGTACGGCATTTGTACGAACAGTTCTGATTGTTCCTGATGCATTCGTCGGAGGCTGAGGAACTGGAGTTGGAATCGGATTTCCTGTAATTTCGTGAACGAACTTTGTATCAAGGCAGGGATTCTCATTAATTGAAGCTGGTGCGTCAGCCGTTGGGATCCAGATAAAATCAGGGTGCGAACTCTTACTTGACTTATTCCAGATTCCGCCGGTGACTTCACCCTTTTCATTCAGATAAAGAGTGTAGTAATAAGTTTTTGCAAACCATTTGACACCAACGAAATCAGCGTTAACTTTGTCGTCAATGTAGTAGATTTTTGTTGTAAAGTAGACCCTTGCTTTATTGTAAGATGCTTCCCATGTGGTTTCATAACCAGTTATCGGAAAGTTCCAGACAGGTTTTTCCGGATCAATATCAGCAACTATTGCACGATTTTTGACTTTCAGATTTTCTACGAGCAGCCTGTGGAAAAGATCTGGATATATGTCCTGATCAACGTAATCATAGCTGTTTGATCTTGTACCATAAAATTCGAAATATGTGTCCATGTAAAGCTCGCTCAAAATGCCCTTCTGGTCAGCAACAGTAAATGTTATTCCGCCGACGGTTCTTGGAGCTTTTGGCTCTGGTTCGAGTATTGAAGCGGCAGACCACCCATTACAGTGTCCACCCCAGGCATTTCCTCTTGGGGTGTAGTGTTTGTTTTTCGAATCTTTTTCCCATGCTACGGCACCGGGATTTTTTCCTGATCGGCTGGATACATATTTGTCATACTTGGTAAGAGGCGATTCCGGATGTCCGTTCCAGCCCTTGAATAGATAACCGCCTTTTCTTTCCCACCAGTAACCAGACCAGGGTGTTGTTTTAAGAAAAACTTTATCACTGCCATTCGGAGTATTCAGGAAATTAACTCTTTGTGCAAGAAGAACTGAGGGACTTGCAAAAAATATACAGAAACTGATCATAAAAACTGCAATAATCAAACGTTTTCCTGTAGATTTCATATATGTTTCTCCTTAATTTCTGACCCTTTATAAAACTTTAAAAAAACCTCTCAAGATGCCTGCAAAAATTTAATAATATCGTAAATGAATAACTGCTATAAAGCATTTTTTATGCCATGTTGAGTTGTAACATTCCACCTTGAATCTAAATATGCAAAATCTGGTAGTGCGATCATTTGACTGATAAACGAAAAGAAACTGATTCTTAACCACGGAAAATCACGGAAGAACACGGAAGAGTGCAGATTTTTTCTTTAAAAAAGCTATTATTCTTAATCAGTTAAAAGACTTGCACTACCAAAATCTTAAATAAGGGGCAAACTTGCATGCTAACAATGTGGCAGGCTCTAATCTCGAACGAATGTGAGAGATCTCACAAATCCGAGATTTCTCCCTTCTGTCGTAATGACAGAGTTTGTGACTCATTTTCCATGATTTGCTGTTCTAATATCTTGAAAAATCTGCGTAATCTGCGGAAAAAAATCACTTCTTTTCTTTTGTTTTCTCTTCTCTTCTCTTCTCTTCTCTTCTCTTCTCTTCTCTTCTTTCAATTTCTTTGCGGTGATGAATTTTCGGCAGGCATCAGGTTTAATTTCTGGCAGGTTTGGATATTTTGAATAATTGCATGCAGCCATTTCCGAAAATGTCCACGATCTTAATGGCTATGGTGCTTTCAGAAGCTGAAAACTCATGCTCTTCACTAATCAATTCAAGTGAGCGATTTGATTGAGTTCGAAAAGTCAGCCATTGATTGACGAAAATACCATCATTTCTGGTTCCGTAGTTAAAGTCTATTGCCCAGTAATCAACAATATCATGCCAGTTTTTTGTCGGAACAATTTTCTGAAAAGAACTTTGAGTTTCAGCATCAGTTTTAGAAACATCAAGCCACTTAAAAGACGTTAATTCGATCGATACTTTGAAGCACTTATTGTTTGATCCGGAATTGCATATTATATTAATCATAATTTCAAATGTTTGTACATTTTCAACTGAACTGGTTTTTATTCTGTGTTCGGGTAAAAGATTGTTTTTGCACTTTAATTGTTTTTCCGATATTCTGTAAGAAGAATTGTGATTTGTACAATTATTCTTGGTGTTAATGAAAATTGAGGAGTCATTCTTACTTTCAGTAGTGAGGGTGTTGCTTTGTATATTCATACTTCTGATTTCAAACATTTTGAACTGATTTTTGTTTCGTCCATTCTGATTTCTTAGAGAAATAAGTCTTTTGCGGGTTGTATGAATTGCAAGTTTGCTTTGATCGGCTGCAATCCATTTTCTGCCAAGTTTTTCCGCGGCAATGGCTGTTGTACCTGAACCGCAGAAAAAATCTGCGACTATATCGCCTTCGTTAGAGGCGGCGTTGATGATTCTTTCCAGAAGAAACTCCGGTTTCTGTGTTGGATAGCCGGTTCTTTCAGCAGACAGCGGGTTAATAATCGGAATATCCCATACATCGTCAATTGGAGTTCCGAGAGGGTGGGGTGTGTATTTTTTTCCGACAGCTGATACAATGCCGCTTTTAGCATAACCGCTTGTTTTTTTGTATGGAACGCGTATGGCGTCAATGTTGAAAGTTATGTTTTTGTCTGATTTTGAATACCAGAAAATCGAATCATGTTTCCTTGAAAAATATCTTGTACTTCTTCCGCCGCCGGTATAATGCCAGATGATTTCATTCAGGAAATTTCCCTTGAAAACTTCATCAAGTATAAGTCTTATATGCGCATTTGTTCGCCAGTCGCAGTGCAGAAATAAGCTGCCATCATCTGCAAGAAGATCGTACATGAGTGTTATGCGTTCGTAAATCATTGAAAGAAAAGAATCTGAAGTTTTTCCCCATTTATCCCGATAGGCGATTTCTTTGAGAATTGTACTCTTTTCTGATTTATTGCTGTCGCCAATTTCGATGGACATTGTGAAATCTGTGCCAACATCAAAAGGAGGGTCGGCGTAGATTAATTTTACTCCGCCATGGCATTCTATTTTTTCGCGCAATGGACCATTTGTTAAGGAGGAAAGGACGAGTTTATTATCACCTTCAATGAGGCAGCTTGTCCAGGGGTTATCTTTGTCTGATGTAGTTTGATTCTGATTGCCTGCGGCAGAGACTATTATTTTTTCGGTGACAGGTAACGGAAAAGCGATTTCAGCTTTGTGTGTCATCGAATTCTGATTTCATGCAAGATCTCCGAGCCATGCGAAAAAGACGTATCTTCCTGTGCGGCCGACAAAGCTGGTAGCAAATACCGTCAGGGGATTAATTCCGTAAATTCCTGCAACCCAGCATGTTGCACTGTATGGTATGGGAGTTATTGCAGCAATAAAAACAGCCAGATTTCCATGTTCCTTGAAAACTTTTTTACCTGAACGAAGCAAATCTCTTCCAAATAATTTGCAGAACCTTCGAGCACCTATGCATCGGCACATGATACAACCAGTTGTTCCACCGGCTGAACTGCCAAGGCCCCCAAAAAGTGCCGTCATCCAGATATTCGCGCCGCCAAAAGCAGCTGCGAAAACAAATGCATCAGGTGGTACCGGTTGAATAATGAAGTCAGCAAGCCAACTTAGTATAAAAAGAGTAGACAAGCCATAGGTTTTAACAAGATGAACCGCCATTCCCTGAATCTGAGAATAGTAGCTGTCTTTGAACCAGATAGCAACAACAAATAATAATATACATCCATACAGGATCGCCTTGCCCGCAGCTGGAATCTTCAAATATAAAACCTCCTGTGGAGAAAACTGCAAGCAGTAATATATTTGGTTTATGATCAAATAGTTAAACTCTTGCCTAGCAGGTAGATTATATGTTTGCAGAGAAATATTGTCAAGTGCATATTCGGGAATTTCATATGCAACAAATAAAACAATAAAGATTGAAAATACTCATCTCACAAACCGATCATAGCTGGCGCGATAAATCGCGCCCCTACGAGTAAAAATAATAATCCCACGCTTTCTGGATGACATGGAACTACCATTAATTCTTGCTATTGTTACTAAATACTTAATGACAGTTTGCATAATCCGATTAATTCGAAAACTGCATTGCATTGTTGGTTACTTTTCCGTAATCTTTAATTGAAAACCAGTGTAGTCAACAAAATTATCAGAAATATTTTGTAATAAATCAGAAGGAATTTCTTTCGAAAATTTATGAACTTTTACTTCAACCTGATTCGAAATAAGGTGTAGTGATGGGTTTCCAATAATTTCGAAATGTGGTTTGACTAATTCACATGCTTTCTGCATTAGAGCTTGATGATGTACAGATTCTGAAATTCTGATATTCCAGCCGGTATCAGTTGACAGCTGACTAATCAGCATTTTTTGTTTCTCTCCTGCATGTTTTGTAATAAAGGCCAGTTCAATGAATTCACCGGCAAAATCAAACTTTTTGCTTGCTCTGAAAAGAGTCTCATTTGATTGAGCAAAAGTAAGCTTAATGTGTCCGAGAGCAGCATTTATTTCCATGCGGCCTGTGTGAATGTTTCTGGAAAGTAATTCAGCAGAGACTGCTGGTGATGGAGCAGTTGAGACAGCATCAAGAAAAAGTCCAGTTTCATTTTTAAAGGTATCAGCTAGATTCATAATGGCGTTAACATTTTCTGCTGTTGCGACTTTTGCTGTTACTTTGCGATTTTCCCTGCTGTATGACAATGCGCGCATAAGCTTTACATCGGCAGGCAGTATTGAGCGGAGATATTTGTCTGCTTCTTCTATTCTTGTTTCAGGGCTTAATTCGACAGGACATCCGGTAAGAGAAGTAATGCGCTGAAATTTCTCTGCCAGTTTCAATATTGCTGAATCTGGAAATGCGAATGATAATAAAATTATGGGTGGAATCTTTTCAAGTTTCAAACCAACTTTAAGCAAACGATCTTCAGGGGAAAACATTGTTTTTACAGCTTCAATTGCAGCATTCTGCTCCATGAAGGCTGGCTTTTTTTTATCTGCAGCTGTATTGTCGGCTGCGTTTTTTTCATTTGTATCATTGTATACGGCTTTGAAAAGAAACGGCCGGTCTTTTGGTGAGCGGAAAAAATCTTTTGAAGATTTAAGTATGGTTCGGAACTTTTCGAATTTCTCAGCATCAAAAACACTTGTACTGCAATAAATATTAAATAGTTCGCGTGCGGTAAAAAACTTGCCCGGTGGAAATTTCATAAGTACATGTACATATATTATTTCAACATCTTCTGTTGACTCCGGCCATTTTCCACAACCGATACCTTTTTGTCCATCAGATTCTGAATTCGATTTCCCGTTGTCGGCCGAAACACTTTTTGAAGAAGAATTGAAATTCCTTTTCCGGGATTGCAGTGAAATCGACTCACCTGATTTTGGCAGATGAATTTTAACATCCGGAACTGCTGGACGAAGGAGTTCCCATAATTCTTCACGTGCCTGCTCGTCTCCATGTACAAGTACAACATTCTTTGGATTCAACTTCGAAATGAATCGCACAATCTGTCTGCCGTCGGCGTGGGCTGAAAGACTTATCTTTTCGAGAGAACATTTCACTTGAATTCTTTTCCGGTCTATCATCAGAAATCTTTCTTCCAGAGGTGTCTCAGCCAGGTTCAGAAGCTTTCTTCCGGGAGATTCTTCATCTTGATATCCTGTAAAAGCTATCAGGTTTTCAGCTTTTCCTGCAAGTTCAGAAGCGTAATATACTGATGGTCCGCCGGTAAGCATTCCAGAGCTGGAAATTATTGCGCACGGAGGACCATTTAACACGGCTTCGCGGTCTTTGGGTGACAAGACTGGTTTTACAGTTCCATCAGCCGGAAAGAATGGGTGGGACAATTTTTGAATTCTTTTTGAAAGATAGTTTGTAACATCATTTGGGAAGTCTCTGTAGACGCCGCATACTTTTGTAACCATTCCATCAACAAATACCGGAAGAGGAGGAATTCGTCTGTGTTCAATCTCTCTGCTGAGTATAAGAATTATCTCCTGTGCTCTTCCGATTGCAAACGCCGGAATAATTACGTATCCGCCGTTTGCTACAGTTTTTGCAACTGAAGAAGCCAGGCGATGTTCTTCGTTTTCGCGGTTTGGATGAAATCGTGAACCGTAGGTGGATTCCGAAACAACCAGATCATATCTTGCTTTCGGAATAGCTGTTCCGCCGACTGTGATCTGAGATTCAACTGCAAAATCGCCGGTAAAAAGAACGCGTCCTTCCTGAGAATAAAACTCTGTCATAGCAGCGCCTAGAATGTGTCCGGCAGGGAAAAACGTCAACTTAACCTGGTTATCAAGAATCGGAAAAGGATGATCGAATGGTACTTCAACAATTCGGTTCAGAGTTTCTTCAACCATTGTTTTTGAATAAAGTGGAATGTCGTCTTCGCCTTTTGAATTCATTATCTTCAGGGCATCCTCAAAGAGGATTCTGATCAGTTGCGCGGTCGGAGGAGTGCAGTAAAGCGGAATACGCGGAATCGTCGCCATGATAAGCGGCAATGCCCCTGAGTGATCCATGTGTGCGTGTGTAAGTACAACAGCATGCGGTTTGAGTTCGTTCAATGGTGAAAGATCGGGAATGCTTGAAGATTCGCTTTCTCCCATGCGAATTCCGCAATCAATGAGAATGCGGTGGCTGCCGAGAATTAGAAGCGAAGAGCTTGCCCCGACTTCAGATGCTCCGCCGAGAAAGTGAACATCAATAGGCTTATTTTGACTTTCATTTTTGGTCATTAATTATTATTCCCTGAATCTATAAATTATGCGAGATGATCTATTCTGCTTTCCATTTGTCTAATCTTACTCAGGGCTGGTTTTGCCAATTTCGATTTTGTCGCCCAGAAACTTTGGTTTGGTGCTAAGAACGAACACATCCAATATTGCTTTTGCTCTTGCAAGCAGTTCGCGCAATTTGTGAGATGCTTTTATTCTGCCATTATCCGGAAGCAATGCATTGTATCCGAATGCATTTAATCCATTTGTTCGGGCAAGAAATACAGCACGTTCATTGTGAAACTTCTGGGAAACGACAATGAAGTCATTCAGAGAAAAAATTCTGTTGGCGCGTATTATTGAATCAAGAGTTCTGAAACCAGCGTAGTCCCGGTAAATTATTTCTGCAGGAATGCCTCTTTTGATAAGATCATTTCTGATACATGTTGGTTCATCATATTCTTTTGTACTGTTATCTCCGCTTACAAGAAAATGCTGTACCTTTTTTGCGTTGTAAAGTACCTCTGCTGCATCTATACGCAGTTTATAAAACGAATTTGTTCGGCCACTTGCAGCGACCGGAGAAGTGCCAAGTATCAGTGCAACTTTTTTTTCAGGAATTTTTTCAACTTCGTCGTAACAATAATTTTGAGAAAATGATGCAATATAACTATCAGCAAGAAAAACTGCAGCAACAATTAAAATGAGAATCAATGAAACAACTGAAAGGATTATTTTTTTTCTCATTTTTTAGCTGCTGCAGTTTTATATTAAATGGCTTGTATAAATGTCAGGATTTACGCTGAATTGCACGCCATACGTCTTCTGAACGTATGGGCATGTGGGTCAGGTCTGCACCGCAGGCGTTCTTTATTGCGTTTCCGAGAGCTGCGCAAACAGAGATCATCGGGTGTTCGCCCACGCCTCTCGCGCCGTAAGGTCCGTCAACCTGAGGAGTTTCTACAAACATTGCCTCGACTTTTTCTGGAAGGTCAAGAGATGTTGGAATTTTATTGTCGGTAAAGTTTGGGTTCAGAAGGCGTCCTTCCTTGTCGTAGATGTACCCTTCGCACATTGCAGTACCAAGTCCCTGAAGCATTCCGCCAACTATCTGTCCACGGACGGCACTCGGGTTAATGGCTCTCCCGAGATCAAAACATGACGCAACCTTCAATATATTGTACTCTCCCGTAGAAGGGTTTACTTCAACGATGAGCCCATGGGCGCCGAAGGTCCAATCCAGTGCAGGGTTTCCCTGCCCTGTTTCTTTATCAAGGTTTGTAAGCCCCTGTGCAATATACCGTCCTACGCCAACCAGAGGTCCGCCAATGCCGTTTCCGTCCGGAAAGGCATATCCGACTGCAATTTGTCTGAAGGTAACATTTTTGTGATGGTTGTGTTTCAGGAAGATCTTTTCGCTGTCGTGATCAAGGTCGCAGACATTCGCTCTCAAGACTTGTGCTGCAACATCATAAGATTTGGCTATAAGATCTTTTGCCGCAAGAATTGCTGCATTGCCAGTCAGCATCAGACCTTTGGACGCAACAGTCTGCCAGTCATACGGGTCCCGGTCTGTGTCTGTTTCTATCGGAATTTTAATTTTGCTGATCGGGAATTTCATTGTTTCAGCGATTATCTGGCCTACGGATGTATACGTGCCTGCGCCGTAGTCTGTCAGCGAAAAATTAGCTATGACAGTGCCGTCTTCATTCATTTTCAGAATAACAACTGTTCCGGTAAACGGCGGCATTGCCGGAGCTTTCTGAAGTGCGGCGACTGATTTGCCTATTTTCATGCCGGTGCGCTTTTCACGCTCGGTTTCTTCTGGAGTCAGTTTTCCGTAGTTAATTGAAGCTGCAACTTTATCAATGCACTTGTTGACATCTCCGCTGTGGTCTGTAATTAATTCACCGGTAAGAGTTTTCGAATCGCACTTAAGTGCATTCAGTTTTCTGAATTCAACCGGGTCAATGCCGACAGTGGCGGCTGCAAGATCCATCTGTCTTTCAAGGCCCCATGAAAATTCCACATGACCAAAACCGCGGTATGCTGTACCAAATGGCTTGTTTGTGTACACTGTATATGCGTCAACCCATGCATTCGGAATTTCATAAGGTCCGCAGCATGAATAAGCAGATGCTCTGGTGACATTAACAGCATAATCGGCATAAGCACCGGCATCCCAGAACATGGTGACTTTCTGAGCAACTATCTGCCCGGATTTTTTCAATCCGGTTTTGATTCTGTTTACAAGACCGCTTCTGCATGGAAGCAGACTGAATTCTTCTTCTCTTGTGGCCTGAATTCTTACCGGACGTCCGCCAGATCTCTTTGAAAGGCAGCATGCGAGAGGTTCAAGATGTATTCCCGCTTTTCCGCCGAAACCGCCGCCCACGTATGGAACATAGACCTTAACATTGTTGTGGGAAATTTTGAATGAATGGCAGAAAAGATTTCTGACTGTGAATGGTGATTGGGCAGATGTAATGATGGAAATTTTATCTGATGGTCCCCATGTTCCGATTGCTACGTGAGTTTCCATTGGTACGTGTTGTACATTCGGATTGGTGTATTCTTTCTCTATAACATGGTCGCATTCCTGAAAGGCTTTTTCTACATCTCCCTTTCTGATTTTGCTGTGATTGGCAATGTTCGAACCAGCTACGGGGCTGAAAACTGCTTTTATTACATCGTAGTTTCCAAGGTCAGGGTGAACAAGCGGAGCGTCTTTTTTGAGAGCGCTGATCGGGTCTAATACAGCATCCATGGGTTCGTATACAACTTCAATCAGATCGACTGCTTTTTCGGCTGTCTCAGGTGATTCTGCAGCAACCGCGGCAACTGCTTCGCCAAAATGCCGTACAACTCCCTTTGCGAGAATGTACTTGTCCACAAGATAAAGTCCAACTCTTATATCAAGATTGTTTCCTGTAATTACTGCGTGAACTCCGGGCAGTTCCTCTGCCTTTTTAGTATTTATGGATACAATTATAGCTTTTGCGTGAGGACTTCGTTTAACCTTTCCATACAACATGCCGGGAAGAACTGTGTCGCCGGTAAATATGGCTGTGCCGGTTATTCTTTCTATTGAATCAAGTCTTTCAACATGTTTTCCGACGCAATTAAGTTCTGAATTTTTCAGATTCTCAAACATTATTGTTTCTTCCTTTCGTCGAATGTTCCGCAGACGTCCTGAACTGCTTCTATTATTTGACTGTAACCAGTACAGCGGCAGAAGTTCCCTTCGATAGCTTCTTTTATCTGGTGTTCGGTTGGTTTGGGGTTATCTTTCAAAAAAGATTTCAGTCGCATTACCATTCCGGGGGTGCAGAAACCGCATTGAGAAGCATGGTGTTTGTGGAAGGATTTCTGAAGAGGTGACATTTCGCCGTCTTTCATTTCACCTTCTATGGTTTCAATCATTGCTCCGTCTGCTTCGACAGCCAGAATTAGGCAGGAATTAACAGATTTATTGTTCATTATGACAGTGCAGGCGCCGCATTCGCCAGCTCCGCAACCTTCTTTTGTTCCGGTGAGGCCCAGGTCGTCACGCAAAAATGTCAAAAGGGTTCTGTTTTCCTGAATTTCCCGAATATAGTCTTTTCCGTTGACATTAACTTTGATTCTCATAAATTTATTTTGCCTCCCTGTTCAGGCGTGCGATTACGCGATCGACAAATGCTTTGACCATCACCATTCGATATTCAGCTGATGCTCTTATATCAGAGATTGGTTTGATTGTCTGTTGTACAGTTTTCCAGATTTCGCTGCTCTGTGAATTCAGTGGAAATTCGGGTATCAGAAGCGGAGTTACAGCGCACGACCCGACCGCGATTCTGATTGCATTATCTGTCTTTACTGCGGCAACACTTGCGAGTGAAATGTCGTGTCCTTTTATTCTTTTAAGTTTTTCGAAAGCGCCGGACAAATTTGCAGAGGCTGCTGGTACAATAATTCTTCCAAGATATTCGCCAGCTTTAAGAGCGGTTTGTTTTACTCCAGTGAAAAAATCGCTGAGTTTTACTGTCCTGGTGCCGGCAGAAGAAACGATATCAACAGATGCTCCGAGACAAAGCAGGGCAGGTGCCATATCGGCGCATGGGGAAGCGGTGCAGATATTTCCGGCTATAGTTGCGCGGTTTCTAAGCTGCGGAGAACCAATTTGGGAGGCACATTCAGAAAGCAGGGAATATTTTTGCCTTACATTCTGATCCTGAATTATGTCAGAACATGTAACTGCCGCTCCGATTGATAGTCCATCTTTTTCAGTAAAGCTGACAGTTGCAAGAGAAGACACTTTTTTAATATCTATCAACACTTTTGGCTTGATTCTTCCGGCTCTTGCGTCTACCAGAAGATCTGTGCCTCCGGCAAGTATACGTCCCTCTGAACCGTATTTTTCCAGCATTTTCATCAGTTCTGTGCTGTCTATTGGCGCACAGTAAGTAAATTCACCGGGCATATTCGTCTCCTTGAAAATAAAATACTGCTGTAAAATTTAATAACCTGAATTGAAATTGTAGCGGATTAGAAAAAATTTCGCAACATTCCTGAAAAGAAACTTGAAAACAATCTTCAGGAAAATCTGAGATGTCGATTTAAAAACGAGCGCAGCAGGGTCCGTTCACGAAAAGAGGTCGTTTGGAATTTGACTGGTTCAGTAAGACAGCTTTGCCATGGATGCTTGATGTAGATTCTGAATTTGTTGGCCGTTGTTTTCTTTACATTCATATCAGGAACTGTTACCATGGAGAAAAGTTGAGAACAGAGTCTTCAGACGGAGGTGTTTAAATGTCCAAACGAAAACTCATAAGCTTTGACTGGGCGTTAAAGAGGCTTTTGCGTAGTAAAGCCAATTTTGAAATTCTTGAAGGTTTTCTTTCTGAATTGTTGAAAGAGGATGTAAAAATTGTAGAGATTCTTGAGAGCGAAAGCAATAAGGAAACCGAAAAAGATAAACAAAACAGATTGGATCTGAAGGTTAAGAACAGCAAGAATGAAATTGTAATAATAGAAGTTCAGTATGAGAGGGAATTTGATTTTCTTCAACGCATTCTTTACGGAGTTTCAAAAAGCGTTGTTGAACATCTTTCTGAAGGAAGTAAATATTCCGAAGTTGTAAAAGTTTTCTCGGTCAGCATACTCTATTTCAACTTTGGACAAGGTTCTGATTACATATACCATGGTACTACCTCATTTAGAGGATTGTACAAACAAGATGAGCTTCAGCTTAACAAGCTCCAGAAAAAGCTTTTTAATAAAGAACTTACTTGCCAGATTTTTCCAGAGTATTATCTTTTGAGGGTAAACAGTTTCGATGACATCGCCAGGAACACACTCGATGAATGGATGTATTTTCTCAAAAACGAGGAAATAAAAAGCGATTTTAAAGCAAAAGGCATAATGAAAGCAAAGGAAGTTTTTGATATCATGAAATTATCTGATGAAGAGCGCCGAATTTATGAGCGTTATTCAGATGATCTTCATTATCAGGCCAGTATGTACGAATCAAATTACGAAGTTCCTTTTCAGGAAGGCCTTGAGAAAGGTATTGAGAAAGGCGCTGCGAAGGAGAAACTTGAATCCGCCCTTAGAATGCACGCTGATGGCCTTGATGAACAAATTATTTCCAAATATTCAGGTTTATCTGTCGACGAAGTGAAAAAGCTGCTGATAACCGCATCTCAAAAGTAGCGTTTAGAATTTCCGAAAACAAACCTTCGTTGAAACACTGCGTATCCGGGTTATTCGATTGAAGCTTATGACTTTCTGATCCGTGTCTGGGTAGTGTGTTCATTACCGCTTAATTTTTGTATGACTACTATGTCATTTCAACCGACGGGAGAAATCTCGCTTTTATGAGATCTCCCACATTCGTTCGAGATGACAGCCCATCCCAAAGTTAACACCTCAATTTGTTCCCTTATTAAAGATTTTGCATACTCAGGTCCAGGGGGTACGAATCAGGGCATCGAGTATCCCTTCCGGTTACCTTCAGAAGAAGTTGCAGAAATGATTTGCGAGTTCGCGTGGATTAATTACAAGCACAACACGTCCGTCACCCATTATTGCTGCACCGGAAAAAATCTTAGTCAGTGAGCTAATCTCTTCTGCGAGTGGCTTTACCATAACTTTTTCCTGAGTTACAAGGCGATCAACCGCAATCACAAAGCTTGTTTTTCCTGATTCGATTATTGTGGCAGGAAAATCAGCTTCTTCCATCTGTTCGATGCGTCTCTGATAATTTATTGCTGAATCTTTTCCGGTGGCATACAAAAGGTCATCGAGGTGTATTATCGGATAAACAGCATCTCGAATTTGTGTCATCATTTTTCCGCGAAATATGTGCACATTAGCGGGTGATACCTTCACCAGTTCAGAAATATTTTCTACTGGTATAAGATATTCATCCCGCGCCGACTTGATGAGAATAAGATCAGAGATTATCATACTGGTTGGAAATTTAAGGGTGAAAGTAGAACCTGCATCAACAGAGCTGTCCATCTGAACAGAACCCTGAACCGATTTTACATCATTCATGACAACGTCCATGCCGACCCCTCTGCCGGAAACGTCGGTCAGTTTTTCCGCTGTTGAAAATCCGGCCAGGAAGATCAAATTCAGTGCATCACGGTGGCTCATTGCGTCTGCTGTTTGCTGTGAAATGAGTTTTTTAGAAACAGCTTTTCTTTTAAGGAATTCAGGGTCAAGGCCCTTGCCGTCATCTGAGATTTTTACAAGAATTGTTGAACCCTCTGTTTCTGCGCTTACGACTATTTTTCCTTCAGCAGGCTTACCCTTTTTTAGTCTGTCTTCAGGCATTTCAATTCCATGATCTACTGCGTTTCTGATGATATGTACAAGAGGATTTGTGAGCTTTTCAACTAAATTCTTGTCCATCTCGGTTGCTTCACCGATCAAATCAAGCCTGATTTCCTTATTAAGCATTTTTGAGAGATCTCTTACCAGTCGCGGAATGCGCTGAAAAGTAGATTTCAGGGTTACCATTCTTATTGACAGAAGAACTCCTCTAAGTTCTTCGGTAAGGCGTGAAATTTCATTGCTTGAGATAGAAAGTTCTTCGGCAAAAGAGTTCTGATTGTGCAATTGAAGTTTATTTACCAGAAGTGGAAAAGATGCACGGGTTGTAAAAAGTTCACCAAGAATACCCATAAGTTTATCAATTTTTGTTTCTTCTACTCTAATCGTCGGAGTGCCGAATTTGTCTTTATCTGTTTGTTTAGCTGAAGGGGCATCTGAGGGAGCAGCAGCTTTTTCGGTTTGTTCAAATTCCCGGAAGATAATTTCCAGCGATTTTGCATCAGAAAAAGCGGGTTCAAATGACTCGTCTTTTCCATTTTTTAGTCGTTCAAGGGAATTTCGAAGCTCGTTTACAGTGGCATTAATTGTTTTGAAAAAAGAGATAAGTTCAACCAGAGGGCGTTTTATTGCTGATTCTATTATGCTTTCAGCAAGTGTACTTATTCCAAGGAGCTTTGAGTATCCCAAAAAGCCTGCGAGGACACCAAATTCTCTGAAAGCTTTGAATGATTCTATTATTCCTGCCTGATCATTTTTTGTACTAGCTTTAAGAATTCCTGCGTCAATCAGTTTAAAAAGTGCTTCAGACTCTTCTCGAAATTTGGCAGATATTTCAGGTGTGACATCCATTTTCATTTCGTGCAGCGTTTCAGGAAGCTGGTCGATCAGAATGTCAAATCCCTCAATAGATTTTTTCTGCTTATCAATTGTTTCTGCTGTATCATTAACATCTAAGAGTGCGGCAGATTCCTCTTCTGCTTCAGAAGTTAATGAAGTCAGAGCTTCGGTCATTGCATTAAGTCTGTCGTTATCAAGTACCGGATTATTGTTTAATCGTGTGAGAAGATGTTCAATATCATCGAAATTAGTTTTCAGAAGTGAGAAAGTGCTTACAGAGAGAAGAATTTTATGAGTCAGAATTTTCCGGATGAATGTTTGAAGAGTTATGCAGAATTGACTGAATGCAGAAAAATTTAAAAAGTCAGTAAGTCCTTTGAAAGAATGGATCGCATTGTTTGCTTCTTTCAGGGGGGAAATATCTTTATTTTCAGGTGATATTTGGGAAAGAACAGCTTTGGCTTTCTTGATCAGCGATTTAGCTTCCAGAAGAAATCCGTCAAGAATCTCTCCTGGAATTGTTTCTGCAAATTCAGAGTAGGTATCAGCTAAATTGGATGAAGAAAAGCATTCTATGGTTTTCCTTAATTCTGAATAAACTGATTCTTTTTTAGGTGTGGTTGGCGAAGTTGTTTTAGACGCTTCGGGGCTGGAGAGCGATGTATCTGAACCTGTGCCTGGGGCTTTGCCGATTTTATCAAGTTCCTCAATGTATTTCTGATTATATTCAATTGCTTTCTCAGCCAGGTTTTCGTCAGAGAAAGTTTTGCTTATATAATCAAGAGATTTAGCTAGGAAATCACAGGTCTGACAAAGAAGATCAATTTGTTCAGAAGAAAACTTTCTGGGCACTTTCCTGAAAGTGTCAAGAAGGTTTTCTGCATTATGGGTCATATCACGCAGTTTGAAAAGTTCGAATGCAGCAGTCGATGCTTTCAGAGAATGAAAAAGTCTGAATATTCCATCAATTTGTTTTTTAAAATCGGCGGAGTCAGGTGATTCCTTTTCCAGGAAAATAAAAGCTGGCTCAACTTCGACAAGCATTTCACGAGTTTCTGCGAGAAATACTCCAAATGCCTGCAACCAGTCTTCGTCTCTTACCATTACGCTTCAGACCTTTCCACTTTTATTCAACAATTTGCTCTGCAATTAAGGTGTATTTGCTGCCATTTCGACCGTTCAATGTCATCTCGACAGAAGGGAGAGATCACCGAAGGGTTATATAAGAAGTTTCCAGACTTTTTTCCTTTGTTCGAAATGACCGCAAAAACCCATGTATTATTTTGCTTCAAGTTTTTTAAACTTAGGTATCATTTTTTCAATGCTGTCAAGCAGTGTATCGGGGTCAACTGGTTTTACCAGGTATAAATTTGCACCTGCGTTCATACCCTGGGTTACATCTTCATCAGATTTTTCCGTAGACATAATAATTACAGGAAGTAGTTTATGCGATTCTTCACAGCGAAGTCGTCTGATGAATTCAAAGCCATCCATTACAGGCATGTTAATATCAACCATTACGGCATCAATCTGGTTCATGAGGGCTTTTTCAAGTCCTTCTGCGCCGTCGGCAGCCTGAAGGATCTCATAGCCGTTTTCCTGAAGAATAGCAGAATGGTAATTCCGGGACATTTGGGAATCATCAATAATAAGAATTTTTTTCATAAATCATTTCCCTTCTTTGCTTAAGACTTGCAGTAAACAAGGAATCCGCCCATTCTCTTTAGACGGAAAGCAGTTGTAATTCTTCCGACCGATTCAGAATGGCCCAGAAAAATGTACCCGTTATGATTGAGGCTGTTGTAGAAATTGTCTACGACTTCTTTTCTGCCATTGTCATCGAAGTAAATAAGAACGTTTCTGCAGAAAATAAAATCAAAACCCCGCATTCCTCTCATGGATGCTCTGTCCATAAGATTTAAGTGCATTGGTTTAACCAATTTCTTCGTGTCGGGTGAAATCATATAACCGCCCGGAACGATCTTAATGTGCCTTGCAAAATATTCGGTCGGCATTTCTTTAACCGAGCGTTCTGAGTAAATTGCCGCTTCGCATTTTTTCAGAACGCTGGTGTCTATGTCAGTTGCGTAAATAGACACATTCCATTGATCTATGTCTTCAAGACATTCCCGTAAAATAACCGCAAGGGTATAAGCCTCTTCGCCAGTTGAGCAGCCTGCAGACCAGATTTTTATTTCATTGTTTCCACGTGTTTTCTTTTCTTTAAGTACTTCCGGCAGACAGGAATTTGCGAATGATTCAAGTTGTTCATATTCGCGAAACATGTATGTTTCGTTCGTCGTTATCATGTCGATGAGAAACTGAAGTTCTGTACTGTTTTCTCCGAATTTAATATTAAAGAAGTAGTTAAAGAAGGTGTCAATGCCAAGCTTTTTCATTCTGTCCTGAATTCTCTTTTCGAGAAACGAAAGCTTGCGGTCATCAAAGTACATGCCAGTTCTTTCACAAATCAAATCGCGTATTTTGTTGAAATCGTCCTGGGATAATACAGTGTTAGAAGACATGTTGCAACATCTCCTTTACTTCTGGATCTTTTTCGATTTTAAGGCGGTTATTGATAAGCTCACGTGAAATTTCAGATGATAACATTGACAGAGCTATTGCAGCACCAAGTCTGTTGATTCTATTCTTTGAGTTGAGGCTGGTCTCAATAAGCGTTCTTATTTTTGGGTTTTTTTGCCTTGAGCCGATCAGATAATATATATCTAATTTATCCTTTTCGGGCAGCTCTTTCTCAACAGATTCCTGAATCATGCTTAAAATGGTTTCCGGTATTGGGTCTTCTGAAAATCTTGAAAAAATCGGAAGAATGGCAGACGAAAGAACAAAGTCCGTAAGATGTGGTTTCAATTGACAGATTTTTTCAAGTCGGGAAATATTATCAGTTTTGCCAACTTTTCCATATATTTTCAACATTGGTCTGAGGTAAAACTCTCTGACTTTTTCGAATTCCCCAAAACGCTTTTCAATTACTGGAAGAGTTTGCTCTGAACCGATTGAGGAAAGAGCGTCAAAACAGGCCATTAAAAGCATCGGTTCATTTCTACTTTGTACGAATTCTTCAATTTTCTCTCTGAAGTCAGAGTAGTGAAATTGTCCAGAACCCTCTACTGCACGTATCAAAACATTAATGTCCGGGTCCTTAAGTCCTTCTGCAAAAAAGGGGTGGGCAGTCTTTTCTTCAAAATCAATTGCGATATCAAGGATGAACTTCCTGATATCAGGATCCGTGGCCGATTTCATGTGTTTGAGAAGAAAGTTCGCTTTTTTTGACCCAACTTTTCTCAGGTGCGTTACTGCCATGTTTCTGATAAAAGCATCCTGGTTGCCAAGAAGTTCAGCTAATTTTTCGACAAGGTCTTCAGAATCAATGTTAGCAAGAGCCCTTTTTATGGCTTCTCTTACGGCAATAGACTGCTCGTGGGGAAGTCTGTTCAGCAATAGTTCAGCCGCTTCCAGGCACTTTTCATATCCCAGATCTTCAGCAGCATAAATGCGTGTAGTTTCATCTGTATTTTCGAGACTGTTCGAAAGTTTTTCCAGCAGCTTCCTATCCATTCTCATCTCCCCTGAATAAAAATTAATGAATTTAACTCAGAATATATCAACCCGCGAAATATAGCATATTCTCATAAGTTTTTCCAGAAATCGGTTTTTAATAACACCTAAATTTTGTAACCCATTAACCATTCGTTGTCATCTCGACCGAGGGGAGAGATCTCAGAAGGGATGTTAAAAACATGCGCTACCCCGTAGTAGAAGATACCAGATTTCTCTTTCGGTCGAAGTGACAGCAAAGCTGTAACTTCTTGTAAGTGCGGAAATGTTTTCAGATTCGCTCTGGAAGATACTGTCTTCATACTCCTCTGACACGCAACCTAATATTTTTCTTATGAAATCACATGTTAGATTCATCAGGTCAACATGTCTGGGCTGAACTTTTACGCTGCTCCGTCTGAAGAAGTCCAGCATGTTTTCCATTTAGATGTGTAATACTTTTAGTAACATTCAGATCAAAAGATGCTGCACCACCCTTCAGAGAATGAAAAAGGCGGAATATATCATTCAGAAAAGCCTTGAGTTCATCTGATTCAGGTGGAAGTTTCTCAAGGGTCAGCAAACGCTGTTCTACTGAATTCAGCAACTCAAGATTCTCAGCAATAAAAACGCTGAGCGCGTATAGCCAATCCTGGTCTTGGCAGATTTTTGACTCATTTTGTTTTACCCGTTCCTTCGTTGCTTGTATTAAATGGTTTAATTTTCTGATGTTTGGAAACTCATTCATCCCTCCGCAAAAGATTTATGCTGGATATCATTCTACCAAAAACAAGAAGAAAAATAATCAATTTTTATAGAATATTTATATATTTCCTGATATAATTTTTTGTCAAGTAGTGTTTTTTAGTAAGATTTTGTGAAGTATCTACTCAATAATTTGTAGAATTTACTTTCTTTCCATATTTAACACTGGAGAGAAAAAGGTAAAGGCAGGTTTTTGTACACGGATTATTGAATTGGTACAATGTGTAAACTTCTGGCAAATTTGTTAAGGGGGAGTAATCCCTGTAATTAAGTGGCGATGTCTGGAGAATTCGATGGAAAATATGGAAAACGTTTGCTCTCTTGAACCAGTTCAAAAGGTTCCAACTGGAATTGATGGATTTGATGAAATAACCTGCGGAGGTCTTCCCAGGGGCAGGCCGGCTTTGATATGTGGTTCTGCCGGATGTGGAAAAACACTTTTGGGTATGCAGTTTTTGCTTAATGGGGCAGAAAAGTGGAATGAACCCGGAGTCTTTTTTTCCTTTGAAGAGTCTTCGGAAGATTTGAAATCAAATTTTGCATCGCTTGGCTATGATCTCAAAAAGTTACTTGATCAAGAAAAAATTACTATTGAACACATTCCCATTGAGAGAGCTGACTATCTTGAAACCGGAGAGTTTGATCTGGAGGGTTTTCTTGCGCGTATTGAATATATAATTGATAGTGTTAAAGCTAAACGTGTTGTTCTTGACACAATTGAGATGCTTTTTGCCGGGCTTCCCAACCCTGGAATTGTGAGATCAGAACTGGGGCGGATTTTCAGACGTCTTAAAGAGAAGCAGGTCACAGCGGTTGTAACTGCCGAACGCGGAGAAGTCACCTTGACTCGTCATGGCATAGAAGAATATGTCGCTGATTGCGTAATTCTTCTGGATAATCGAATTAACGATCAGATGGCAACCAGGCGCATAAGAATCATGAAGTATCGTGGTTCGTTTCATGCAACAGGTGAGTTTCCTTTCCTTATCGATAATACGGGTATCTCAATAATACCTGTCTCCTCAATGGGGCTGAAGCATTCAGTTTCAGAAGAGAGGGTGCCATCGGGAGTTGCCGGGCTTGACGAAATGCTTGAAGGAAAGGGTTTTTTCAGAGGTACAACAGTTCTTGTTTCCGGAACAGCCGGTACTGGTAAAACATCTCTGGTGGCAAGTTTTGTTGTGGCATCGGCAGCCAGAAAAGAAAAGTCGCTTTGGTTCGGTTTCGAGGAATCCCCGGAACAGATAATCAGAAACATGAGATCCATAGGCCTGGACCTGGAATCATGTAGGAAGAGCGGTTACATTGATTTTTGCATGGAGCGATCTACCAAACAGGGTATAGAGTCTCATTTGGCCACGATTATGCGGCGTGTAAAACAATTTGAACCCAAAACTGTGATTCTTGATCCGATTACAAATTTTTCTTCGGTTGGAAATTTTGACGATGTCAAGCTTTTACTTACCAGAGTAATTGATTTTCTTAAAACTCGTGGAATAACTGCTTTTTTTACAAGCCTTACCACGGGCGGAAGAAACCTGGAGGCACTTGATGTTGGTGTTTCATCGCTTGTTGACAGTTGGATTCTTTTTCGGGATGTTGAAAGCGGAAACGAAAGAAACAGAGTGATTCATATCCTTAAATCCAGAGGAATGGGCCATTCCAACCAGATTCGCGAGCTTCTCATTACTTCCAGAGGGCTTTCACTGGTGGATGTGTATCTTGGACAAAATGGCAATTTGCTTACGGGCAGCTCGCGTCTTGTTCAGGAATCTCGTGATAATGCAGAAAAAGCATCTCGTAAAAGGCAACTTGAGCTTAAGCAGCAGGAATTTGACCGTAAAAGAGAGGTTGTTGAGGCGAGAATTGCTTCGATGAGAGCCGAAATGGAAGCTGAAAAGCAGATTGCCCTCAGAGAAGTAACCTTTGAAAGAGAAATGCAAAGCTTTTTTGAGGAAGAGCATGCCAAACTTGCAGCCAGGAGGGGTGTCAGTCAGAAATAATTCTTGCCGAGTATTCAAGAGGTAGAGTTTTATTGCTCTGTCTCAGAAAATTTGGCTCTTCGCGGTGATTTAAAAGAAATGGAGAGCTTTGATGCAAAAAGAATATGCACTGCGCCTTTTTATTGCAGGTGCAAGCCCTTTGTCCAACAGGGCACTGGTGAACCTGCGGCGGATTTGCGAAAAATATCTGAAAGACAGGTATGATCTTGAAGTTATTGATATTTATCAACAGCCAAAACTTGCAAGGGAAGCTAACATACTCGCAACACCAACTCTTATAAGAGTGTTGCCGGTGCCAGTCAGAAGGATAATAGGCGATTTTTCGAATCTGCAAAGGGTCCTAGCCGCTCTTGAGCTACAGGAGGAACAATGAGGAAGATCGGATCAGCATCAAGAAAGAATTTTGGAAGTGTGGCAGCCAGGTCGGCATTTTTTTCCCGAAAAAAAGTTGAATTGTCACGACTTTCTGAAAACACTATTGAACATGAATTTGAAGCCCTGAAAGCACGTTTGGAAAATGCCGAAGATGCGCTTCGTGCTATCAGATCAGGTGAAGTTGATGCAGTAGTAGAGACTGACTTAGCTGAAAGTCGGGTCTTTTCTCTTGAAGGGACGGACAAGGTTTATCGTTTATTGATTGAAACGATGGGAGATGGAGCAGTTACACTTTCTCCGGCAGGCTTGATATTATTTTGTAATCGAAGGTTTTCAGAAATTCTTCACGTGCCGCTTGAGAAGATTCCTGGAAAAGGAATCACGGAATTTATACATGATTCTGATCGTGATAAAATCGAGCTTCTCCTGCGGAAAGCGTCAGTTCGACCTGAACATGTAGAAGTGACAATTACCGGATCTGATGGTACAAAAACCCCTGTACAGATTTCAATTTCGTATCTTGAAGAGGGCATTCCAGAGCCGGTATATTGCCTTGTTGTTACTGACATTTCAGAACAGAAGCGTGCTCTGGAATGGACTTTAAACGCGCTTGCAAGGGAACGCGAATTGAATGAGATGAAAAAATGTTTCGTTTACATGATTTCACACGAATTCAAGACACCTCTCGCAGCAATGCTTTTTGCACTTGATTTTCTGACTGCCAATAAGGGTGACGTTTCTACTGAAAAGCGTGATAGAAAGATGTATCTTATCAGGCAGTCAATTAATCAGATGACTTCGATGATAGATAATGTTCTTACTCACAGCCGTGTTGAAGCTGGCATGCTGAGCTTTAATCCAAAGCCTGTTATAATTAACGACTGGCTTGTACAATTTGTTGAAAATCAGAAGGCATATTATCAGAAACATAATGTATGCTGCATCGTCGATAATTCTCTTGCTCGTGAATATCTGCTTGACCAGGATTTGCTGAGACAGGTACTTGTAAATCTTATCAACAATGCAGTTAAATATTCACCTGAATCTGATAAAGTTGATTTCAAAGTTGGATTAGAAGGCAACTCAATTGTTTTTGAAGTAACTGATTATGGAATAGGTGTTCCGAAGTCTGAAGCATGCAAACTTTTTGAGGTCTTTTATCGTGGTTCTAACGTTGGCAACCTTCGTGGAACCGGGCTTGGTCTGACCATCGTTAAACACATGGTTGAAAGAATGGGAGGAAAAATAAGCGTTGAAAGCGAAGAAGGCGAAGGTTCGACTTTCAGAGTCGTTCTTCCAATCATTAATTCCAGGTAATAATTGTTTTTATGACATCATTTTATTTTCTGCTCCCTCTCCCCGGCAGCGCCGTGGGAGAGGGATGTGGTGAGGGAGAATAGTAAATTGAAAAAGACCGTATTGGTTATTGAAGATTCGTCGGAAATCATGGAATCTCTGGTCGATATAATTGATGCGGCTGGCTATGAAGTTATCAGTGCTGTAAATGGCCGTGAGGGAATTGAGAAAGCGCTTGAGTTTCAACCTGATGTAATTATTTCAGATATAATAATGCCGGAAATTGATGGATATGGTGTTTTTAATGAATTAAAAAAGCACCCAAAAACAATGGTTGTACCATTTCTTTTCTTGAGTGCATGCCGTGAGCCTGACGATATCAGGAAGGGTATGACTCTTGGCGCAGATGATTATATTCCCAAGCCTGTTTCTGCTACTGAGCTGCTTGAAGCGATACGCACACGAATTGCAAAAACTGACGGCATAAAACAATGGGTCGATGATTTTGTTAAGTATGTTGTCACAGAAAATATGCCGCAGGAATTTGGTTTTCCGCTTCAGAAAATAAACACTGCTGCCATTTTATTGAAAAATCAGCCCATGTCATATCAGCGTGTGAAAGAACATGCTGAGACAATCTTTTCTGCAGGAAACACTCTTTTGAAGTTGATTGAAAATTTCATGGTGAGCAGAAAACTCCATATTTCAGAGATCACAAGTCATGCTCCGTCTTCATCAGTTGAACTTGTACGTCAGAAACTTGATTCTCATTTTGAAAAAAATCAGAAATACGGAAAAATAGAATTCGATCTTCAATCCGGCGTGCTGGGTCTGCCACAGCCTGAACTTCTTAAAATATTCTGTGCGCTGACAGAGAATGCTTTAAAATATTCTGGCCAGACATTTCCAATCAAAATTTCTGGAAGATTTGACGGTGAAATATACATTCTAAGGGTGAGTTATCTTGTCGAGCCAGAGGCGAAGATTTCTAATACTGCTTTGCCTTCTGATAAAATATCGGGCAACAATTCCAAACAGCAAGTTGTTTCAGAATATCCTGAGAGATACGATAAATATTCACTTGCAACGGTAATGCTTATTGCCGAAAAATATGGTGGACAACTTCTTGTGACGCATGAATCTGATAGCTCAGAGGCTATTTCAGTATTTCTTCCAATCGCCAGACCCTTCACCAGAAACTCTGTCGATTAAAAGTTAAAAGAGGCAAAAAATGAGTGATGAGTCGAAGTATGTATCGTTTTTCGTCTGCAACGAAGAGTATATTATTAATGTTACATCTGTAAAGCAGATTACCAGGCCCGGCGAATTCAGAATTCCTCCAAATTTGCCGTATTTTTTTGCAGGTGTAGAGTCCTGGCGTGGGCAGGTGCTTTCAATAATTGATCTGGCAAAGCTTTTTAACCTGGAGTCATCTGCGATTGAAAAAAAACTTGTCATTGTTGAAATGGGCGAAAAAAATTTTGGACTGCTTGTAGATAGGGTAAACCGAATAGAAAATATTTCAGATGAGTGGGTTAGTGCGGTACCATTATCCATGGAAACTGAACGAAATCGTTTTATTGACGGAATTGCATCCCTGGATGATGGAGCCAGGCTTGTGATGAAAATTTCTCTTTCCAGATTGGAAGAATTGATAGTCAATTGCCGGTCGAAGTAAAAATGGAAGTGATAAAAAGCGATAAAAGAGTAAGACTGGTTTTTTCAAGGGTTTCGAAAGCTTTTGAAATAGAAAATTGTTTGAAAATTTTCAATAATGTTGTACCGGAAATCGTTAAACGGGAAGAACTTGTTCTAGACTGTTCTATGATGTCAGAGACTGATTCCGCATTTATGCAGTTTATGCTGGTTATTTCGCGGGAAATAAAAAAAAGAGGGCTTTGTGTTCGAGTTGAAAGCCCTTCCCAGAACCTCTGGAAGATGGCATGTCTTTTCGGGCTCACTCTTGAGTCGCTGGAGAACGATAAATGACTGATATCGCCTCTTACAGAAAACTTTTTTCAACTGAAGCGCGTGATCTTCTGCCTGAACTAGAGGGATTCATTGTGGCTTTTTCACGGAACCTTGAAGACAGGTCGTCCTGCGCTGGTATTTATCGAATAGTACATACCATTTCCGGCGGAGCAGCCATTTTTGGCTTTTCCGAATTATCAAAGGTTTGTCGTAATCTTGAACTTATTACTGAAAAATATCGCAAACAGCAGATAACAAGTTACGAAAAGGTTTCAGATGTTTTTTTTCGAGGGTATGAATGTATTTTACGATTGTCTGATGAATTTTTTGTTGACAATGAAGAGTTCAAGCAGGAAATCAATTATTTTTATAAAGCAGCAGAAGAACTTTTCGAGGAAAGTCAGGGTGGACTTTTATCTGCTAAGTTGCTGGCTTCTGTACTGCAGGAGCCTGACATTGACATTGCTTCAGCGGAAGAAGGGGATATTTCAATTCTTTTTAAGTCAACTCTAAAGGAATCAGAACAAAGTAAAGCTCAGGTTCTTCCCGTTTCTGATGTTCCAGCAGAGATTCTTTCTGATTTGCAATCTTATGCATTGCGTGGTTTGAATTGTTTCAAACTTTGTTTTTCTTATCGCGAAGGTTTGTACAATAAAGGTTTTTTTCCTGAATCTTTTTTTGCAAAGCTAATGCTGGAGAGCGATTTTTATTTTGCACGTGGTGATTTATCTGCGTTACCTGATATAGGGAACTACCAGCCTGATATGAATTATCTGTCTGTTGAGGTCTTTATTGCAGGATCATTTACTGCTGAAAGAATTTATGATATTTATCCGCTTGCTTCTGGTTTAGAATTGTTTCTGATCGAAATGTCCCTTGAAGGCGGAAAAGATATTAAATCTGAAGAATTGCATCCGCAGACGGCTCAGGCTGGTGAGCCGAGGAAATTGGGAGAAATTCTGGTTGAAGAAGGCACTGTTACTGAGGAAGAAATCTCCAGAGCCCTGAAAAAACAACTGGGCGATTTTGATGGAGGAAAAAACAAAGATCAGGAATCAATGACGATGCGGATCGACGAACGAAAAGTCGATCGTTTCACATACAGACTTGGCGAACTTGTTGTACTGAGAAATTCTTATGAGTATGTTTTGCATCAGGTTGAGAATAGCCCAAAAAATGATGAAACCATGACAAAGCCCTTCAGAGATAATCTGCAACGGCTTTCCAAATTGACAAATGATCTTCAGATTGATCTGATGACGTTAAGAATGGTACCACTGAAAACAGTATTTCAAAAATATTTTCGTATTGTACGTGAGATTGCCCGAAAACAGAATAAACTAATAGAACTGAAAATTCAGGGAGATGAAATTGAAGTTGACAAAAAAATTGCTGATGCTCTGGCTGAGCCGCTGGTACACCTGGTAAGAAATTCATGTGATCACGGTCTTGAAACACCTGATGAAAGAATTGACCTGGGAAAATCTGAAAAGGGAACACTTTTACTTTCCGCGTCAAAGCAGAGAATGAATTTAATTGTGAAGGTGATAGATGATGGTCGCGGAATAAGCAGGGCGAGAGTTTTTGAAAAAGCAGTTGAAAAAGGTTTCAGTTTTAGTTCTCCTGATGATCCGAATTTACTTGATGTAATTTTTGAACCGGGTTTTTCAACTAAAGCAGAAGTTTCTGATATGTCAGGACGCGGTGTTGGCATGGATGTTGTCAGGAGTAAAATTGTTGAACTTGGTGGAAAAGTTTCTATTACAACCACTCAGAATCAGGGAACCGAAATGACGTTGACAATTCCGACAGCCACAGAATTAACGGTGACACTTATGAATGTTCTGCTGGTTGAGTCATGCAATCAGAGTTTCGCTTTTCCAATTGACTATCTGCATCGCTCAATGAAAATTTCCAGAAAAAATCTCAAGTCTTTCAATTCAAGAAATTTCATCTGTGAGCGGAATGAAATTATTCCACTCGGATTTCTTGACAATATTCTTTTTCAGCAAAATAATTACACGACAATTGATGACTATCCTGATTATTTTTCTGCACTACTTATGAAGGGATCAGAAGGTACCATTGCGGTTGCTGTTGAAAAAATTTATGACAAAATGGAAATAGCAGTAAAACCACCACCCAGGTCGCTCAGCGATATAGAACTTATCAGCGGTGTAAGTATTCTGGGCGATGGGTCAGTGTTGCCTGTGCTTAATCCGGAAGCCATTTCAATCTCTTCTTTTGAAACTGTGAAGTGAGGAACATACTGAATGAGTAATGACGAAAGCGATGGAATTGCAAATTTCAGGGTAGATGCTGCAGAATTGCTTGCTGAGCTTGATGATTCGCTTCTCCAACTTGAAAAAACACCTGATGACAAATCTCTGGTGGATAAAATATTCAGAGCACTTCATACCATAAAAGGTACTAGTTCGATGGTTGGGCTTGATGATATTTCATCGTTCACTCATCAGCTTGAAACAGAGTTTGACAAGATCCGGCGTGGACTTGCAAAAGCCGATCGTGGAATAATAGATTCTGTTCTTGCTGCAGCAGATCAGATTAAAAAAATGCTTGAGGCAGGATCTGAATCAGGTGAAGCGAGTCTTGATGCCAGAAAGAAAATAATCGATGACTTTCGCCAGCGAATAAAGGGTACTTCGCGTGATGAAGATCTGGAAAAACAAACACTTGTTGATCTGATTGAAGAAATTGATTTGACACTGGAAATTCTCAGAAGAAATCCCAACAGTGAAATCGCTGCATTTGAACTTCTGGGCAAGATGAAAGAGATTCAGATTGTTTCCGAAAGACTGGGACATGCAGAAGTTGTTGAGTTTGTACAACAGTTTGAACAAGCTTTTGACGTGCTTCTTGCGCGGCGCATTACCCCAATTAGTACTGACCTGATAAAGGTTGCAAAACGTGGAAAAAAGCAGATTGAAAAGATGCTATCTGTTGCCACAACAGCAGTTTCTGAAAGCTTTGATCCGAATGATATAATTTCCTCGTTGAACGAACCAATTGAAATTCTCAGTGATCTTAAAAAGGTTTTGCCGTCTGATATTGATTTTTCAGTTTCATCAGGAAAAGATTTCTCTGCAATGAATTCTTCTGATGAACAGAGAGAACATTTTTCCAGAATCAGGAATATGGCAGAATTGTATAAAGCACTTGAATGCAGGCAGAATTTCAAGCCGGTATGGGATAAAGCTCTTGAATCAAAAAAGCTTGAGATTCCTCTGGAAAAACTGAGAGAGGGTTTAAATATTATTACCGATTTTGAAAAAAACTTTCTCAAGTCCGCATCAAAAGGCGCGCAATCAATAAACGAATTTATGAGAAATATTCTTAAAGTAAAGTCCTGGTTCAAAGAACTTGGAGTAGTTGAAGGACCAGCCAGTGCCAGGCGGCTGGCGCTGGCCTTTGTTAAAGATGAACAGGTCTGGGAAGATCTGGAGACCAGACTTTTTTTTGCCGGCTATCTATCTGAAAGAGTATTGCCTGAAAACCTGAAATCAGTGCCAGTTGTACTTCGATCACCTGATCTGATATTTGTCGAAGATGTTTTTTCGCGAAGTAATATCATTCGTTTTGTCAGCAATATCAGGAAATGCCATGTATTTAAAACAGTTCCAACTGTTTTAATAACGGAGGTCGCAGAAACCATAGACACCAGAAAAGCCACCGAAGCAGGCATAAACTGGGTCTTACCAAAACCCTTAACCACAGATACTTTCGAAAAGCTCCTAAAATCATAAAAACGGGTGGAACCATCTTTTGCTGCGAAAATACTTTATTCATTGTCATCTCGACCGTAGGGAGAGATCTCGGAAAGGTACATGTTCACCTCGACGTAAAAGCTAAGAGATTTCTCCCTTAGGTCGAAATGACAGCAAAATAAAACTAAATTAGTTAACTAACCCGTTTTTCTCTTATCCTCTTCTTTTCTCAGCGCCTCTGCGTGAGAATATCTTTTCTTCATTTCTTTTCTTTGTTTTTCTCCGAATCTCTGCGTGAGAAATATCTTTCCTTCTACAATTTCAATAATTAAAGTATCTTTTTAGCCATGTTGTCCGGGCTAAGTGCCAGAACTACTCTTCCGTCTCCCATTATAACTGCGCCTGCAAAAACTTCAGTCAGCTTCGCCATTTCTCCGGTAAATGGTTTTATGACAACCTCTTCTTCGCCTGCGAATCCTGATAGAGTAAGAGCGAATATTCCGGTAGGTGAATTGATAAGTGCTGTTGGAATAAGTTCCGAGTCTGTATTATCAAATTCTATTACCGGAGATTTATTGTTTAAAAGAGCCGAAAGTGGAACGGTTGGGTATACCACGCCTTTTATTGATGACATAAGACGTCCATGGTATGAGTGAAATGAATCTCTTGAGTGTTTTCCGAGCATAAGAATGTTTTCCATTGGAATAAGATATTCGATGCCGTCGGACAGTACTAATATGGTTTTTGTTATGAGCAGGGTGGTAGGAAGTTTGAGTGTAAATGTTGTACCCGTACCTTCGCGACTTTCTATTTCAATTACGCCCTGCATTCTGCTGACTTTGTTGCGTACAATATCCATTCCAACGCCTCGCCCCGAGACATCGGTAATGCTGCCTGCGGTTGAAAACCCCGGAAGAAAGATTAATTCAAAGGCTTCTTTTTCCGACATCTTTGTTGCCGCTTCTTCGGTAACGATTCTCTTTTCTATTGCACGTTTCTTCAGCTTTTCTGAATTCAGTCCCTTGCCGTCATCAGAAACTTTTATTATTGCCATTCCGCTTTCGAGACGGGTTGAAAGAATCAGTCTTCCTTCTGGTGATTTATTTTTTGCTGCTCTTTCTTCAGGGGTTTCCAGACCGTGATCTACTGCGTTTCGAATTAAGTGCACAAGAGGATCTCCCAGTATGTCTAGGATTGATTTGTCGATTTCTGTATATTCGCCCTGTAATTCAAGGTGAACTTTTTTCCCGAGTTGCTGAGAAAGATCACGTACAAGTCGCGGATATTTCTGGAAAAGTGTTTTAACAGGCAGCATTCTTATTGACATCACCAGGTTTTGCATTTCAATTGACAGGCGGTTGATTCCTGATGCTGCATCTTTAAGATCCTGGGCGATAACATTTTGTTTTTCGTTGTGTAACTTCTTAACAAGTATTGGAAAAATTCCTTTGGCAATAAATAGTTCTCCGACAACACTTAAAAGCTTGTCTACTTTTTCTTCATCCACTCTCAGTACACCGCTTTGCTGTGCATTGGTCTGAGGTTCAGAAATCTGCTTAACAGGTTCTTTCCTGTCTTTGCTGAGAATCAGAGTTGGTTCGGGTGAATAAATTTTCTGCAGAATTTTCTGGTGCTGATTTGAAATCTGATGGAATATTTTCTTGCAATCTGAAATTGCCGGATCAGAAAGCTGTTTTAACAGGTCAATCTGATAATTAAGAGCTTCAGAAATATCACCGCGATTAATTCGTTTGGCTGCACCCAGTAAGTTTTCCATCGCCTTTGAATAGTCTGAAAGGGATTTCCAGTCAGGAGTTTCGGATTTTTTGAAGTTTGAGTGTGATGACGTGAAAAGAGTGATGTCTTCATCTCTGAAGTGTGTAAGATCAATCGCCAGCTTGACGAGCAGATCTTCGGGAAGTTGTGGTGAAATTCTTCCATCGAGAAATTCCGACTTAAGCATTTTTAATGAGTCCAGGCAAACAAAAAGAAGGTCTGAAGTCTCAACGTCAGTTTTTCCAGACAGGTGTGATACTATTGTTTCTGTTGCGTGTGCAATAGCTCTGATGAAGTAGAGCGGATTCTTTGGAGTCAGAGGATACCTTGCTGTACTAATAAGCATTGCAGCAGCACCTTTGATTGAATGGAGGTCGCGCATCATGGCTTTGATAGTTCCCGAAGCAGCGTTGCCAGTTTCTACCTCAAGTATTCCCTTTTCAATTGTTTGAAGATGAATTTCCACTTCTTCAGAAAAATCATTCAGCATTTGAGCAATGAAGATCTTTTCAATGGGAATTACTGATTTTTCGTTTGCTATTTTTACCTGTGGCGGCTTTATGGGGAGCGCACTATCTGTTAATATCCCCGGATTTTTTAAAACCTGTATGGTAGCAATATGTTGTGGAGATCCGGGAAGATTGTCGAAAAATCTTGAAATCAGTTCCTTACACGAATCAAGAGCACGAAAAAGAATTTCAATTGAACTGCTGTCAAGTTTCTGTGCTGTGCTACCTCTGAATTTTTCCAGAAATGTTTCTGTCGCATGTACAAGGTCTCTTAAAATTACTATTGGTGCGTTTTCAGGAATTCGAATTGTTGAAGAGCTGATAAGAAGTCCGATGTTCCCCTTGAAAGAGTGGAACGATCTGAACATCAGATCAGGTCGGTCTCCTGCCTCGTGGTTTTCATCCAGGGAAAGAAGAAGTTCTTCGATATCCTGAAGCTGAAAGGTCGATTCGTATCGAAAATCTCTCAGAATAGCTTCGTCAAAGAGTTTCTCCGGCGGATATGTTTCGGTAAAAGCTTCAATTGTCTGATGATCAGAGTCGCTTTTTGAAATCGGTGACTTTTCTTCATTTTGGACACTTTCACTTTTGCTTTTGCCCGACTGAATCAGAAATTTTTTCGCTTCATCAAGGTTTTTTTTCAGCGCATTTCCTATTCCGGAATCTTCCTGAAAATCTTTAATTATTAACAGATCTCTCGAAAGGTTCTGAAGCGAAGAGGCAAGTGCCGAAATTTGATCATTCCACGGTATTGAACCTGAATCAAGTCCCGAAAAAAGATCTTTCAGTGATTGAGTTGTTGAAATTGCTGGTTCATTTTCAGAAAGAACCATAAATGCATTTGCTCGTCTCAATTTTCTCAGAATATCCTTGAAAGAACCTTGAATAAGGCCTTCCTGATGTTTTTTCAGAAGATCGTTCAGAGCAACTTCGCATTCAAAGAGTGCTTCTTCTGCTTTAATATAAAAAGACTCTGTTTCAGAAGAAGTTGAAATATTAGAAGTATTGTTATTGGAATTTTTTTTCGATTTTGCCATGGTTATGCGTTTTGAGAATTCATTAATAGACATTCTTCCATTTGTCAGTTGGTTCTTCGACTGCGTTAATTATTGCTTTAGCTATTTTGGTACTGGGAAGCTGAACGTCAACACCGCCTCGTTCAAAAGCTTCGCGGGGCATGCCATAAACAACTGCAGTCTCTTCACTTTCACCAATGGTTCTACCGCCAGCTTTTCTTATTTTTACCATTGCATCGGCTCCGTCATCTCCTATTCCGGTCATTAGAACGCCTATAGTATCTTTTCCGTATACCTCAAGAATTGATTCAAACATTACTCCGGCAGATGGTACAAAAAGTGTTTCGGGGTAATTGGGAGTTCTGATAATTACTTCCCCTCCGGGACGTTCAAACAGTGTAAGATGTGTTCCGCCCTTGGCTACATAACAGTGTCCGGGTTTTACGGGCGCCATGGACTCACCTTCCAGTACCTTTATCGGGCATTCCCGTGCAAGTCTCTGGGCGAAGGGGGCTGTGAAATTCGGTGGCATGTGTTGTACTATGAAAATTGCTGCGTTAATATCCGGGGGGATTATTGGTAACACATCCATTATTGTAACCGGACCACCTGTAGAAATTCCAATACATACAGCCTTGAATTTCCCGGGTTTGGCAGTCGGAATTATTGGTCTGGAAAGTGGAAGCGGCCCCTTTGCATTAACTTTCTCCCGCTGATGTTTCATAAAAGTTCTCATTCCGTAAATCCCAGCCTGTTTGACCTTTTTTATAAGCTCATCTGAAATTTTCAGAAGATGTGCACTTACCGAACCATCTGGTTTTCCTATGCAGTCGAATGCACCAAGTTCAAGTGCTTCAAGTGTAATAAGAGTGCCTTTCTGTGAAATTGACGAAACAACAAGTACAGGGCAGATTTTTTCTGATAGAATTATTTGAAGAGCAGACAAGCCATCCATTTTTGGCATGTTAATGTCCATGGTAACAACGTCAGGCTTAAGTTCTCTTGCTTTTACAACGGCATCTTCACCGTCTCTGGCATAGCCTACCACATTTATTTCCGGATCGCTTTCGAGGATTTTAATCAGATTTCGGCGCATCATCGCCGAGTCATCAGCTACCAGTACTTTAACTTGATTCATGTTTTCAGTGACCTTTCTGATATTGTGTTATAAATAACACCTGCTAGGGCATGCACACCCTGTCATTTCGACCGAAGGGAGAAATCCCGCCTATTAGTGAGATCTCTCACCCAGTAACTAAACGCAAACGGCAGATACCTTGCTCCCCTCTCCCCCGTCGTTCACGGGGGAGGGGGTTTGGGTGAGGGTCTTGACTCATTCAATCTGTGTATTAGCAAGAATTTTTTCGACATCAAGAAGTACAATCATCCTTTTGCCTTTTTCAATTTTTGCAATACCGGAAATGAACTTATTCTTTTCGCCGCTTCCAACTGCTCTGGGCGGTGGTTCTACGTCACGGTTGGCAATATTCAGCACCTGACTGACGCTGTCAACACGCAATCCGGTTTTCTTTCCCAGCAGGTCAACAATTATAATTCTGCTTCTGTCATCTGCTGGCTTAATTTGAAGAGAAAACCTGCATCTCAGGTCAACAACCGGAATTACTTCTCCACGAAGGTTTGTAACACCTTCAACATATTCCGGAACTTTTGGAATTCTTGTTATATGTGAATAACGGTCTATTTCACGAATCTGAGCTATTGGAATTCCAAATTCTTCCTCTCCGAGTCTGAATGTTACAAGTTGTTTTTCTTCAAGCTCTTTTACCTGTTGTTCCCGAACACTTTCGTCACGGGACGTGTCGCCATGAGTTTGTGAAATTTCCCGGAGCTGGTTGATAACCTGACTTTTCAGAAGCTTTCCGGATTCGAGCAGCATAATAAGTCTTGTACCGTCCTTCAGTTTTGCAATTCCTGAAAGCTCTGCATTCTCGCTTTCGCTGAGGGAGGGTGCTGGATCAATGCAATTCGTCGGAGTATTGAGTACTTCATTTACGTGGTCTACCACAAGTCCGAGAAGTGTACCATTTGAATCTACTACAATAATTCTCTGATCTTCTTTAATGTTATCCGGAACAAAGTTAATGAAGTTTTCCACTTCTCTTGATAGCGATTTCAACAGAGGTTCAAGGGATTCAATATATTTTGCTGCAAGAATTTCCTTTGCAGCTCTTGTCGAAATCAGTTCCTGATATGCTTTGTTTGCGTGGTCTGCAATTCCCCTGAATTTCGCAATTGATTCCATGAGGATCTGGTTGGAGCTGTTTCTATTGTTAAACCACGTTTTCAGATCATCGTAATGTTTGTCTGGAGGGCGTTGATCTGAACTTCCATCATAAAAAGCCTTCAATTTCAGACACCAGGAATCAAAGCTTGTTTTCAGGGAAATTGCCTGTGCGCAAAGTTCGTCTGCCAATGCAGACTGATTGAGAAGAGTGCGCAGATCAATTATTGGTAGTAGCTTTCCGCGTACTGTTAGTACTCCCAGTAGATAATCAGGTACTTCGGGAATCTGTCTCGGAGTTTCCACTCTGAGAATTTCGCGAACTTTTTCAATAGGGAACCCGAATTCTTCACGTGCAACCATGAAGGTCACCATCTGAATCATGTCCTGATTGTTCTGTTCATTGGTTTGAACTGCACGATGTTCAGTGCTCACAGACCGTTGAGTACTTTGGGTGATGGAATCAGTCTGGTCTTTGCGCATCTGGCAGACTTTCGCTGCATGAAGCGCCATGATTATGCGTTTTCCGTCTTCGAGTTTTACAACGCCGTTGATGTATTCACCGCTGATGTCTCCGATTGCTGCCGGGGCTTTTTCGACGTCATTCTTTGTTATTCTTGTTACCTGTTTCACCCGGTCAACACGAAGTCCTGTTCTTACACCGGAAAGATCAATGACCAGAACTCTGGTTCGGTCTGTTTCATCTGTCCGGTTGAGGCCAAAGCGAGAACGCATATCTACAATTGGAAGGACTGTTCCGCGAAGATTTGCAACGCCATCTACATGTGTCGGAGTTAGCGGCACACGCGCGATTTTTGGCGGTCTTATTATTTCCTGAACGTCCATGATGTCAAAGCCGAATTCTTCTTCGCCAAGGGCGAAAGTCACAAGCTGCATTTCGTCCTTGTTCTGATTCTGATCGGATTTGACAAGGCCGTTCTCAAAACCTTCATTTGTCATGCTCATGTCTTCCTTTCAGATTAACTAATCAATTGGTATTCTGCAGTTCATCTGCCTGAGAAGCTATTTCTTCAACAGCCTGTGCAATACCCTGAGCTGCTTTCATACACTGATCTGCGGCCGTTGATGCTTCCTGTGTGGATTTTTTCATCATCTGTGAGGCTGCCATGATCTGGTCTGAAGCTTTGGCTGCTTCCTGCAACGCCAGCACTGAAGCATTACTTCCTTTTTCCACTTCCTGAATCTGTTCAAGAATTTTTTCGGAATCTTTTGCAATGTTGTCAAGATTAGACGATGAAATTTTTGCCTTTTCAACTTCCTGTGATGCTGTTTTGCCTGCTGTCTCAATATCTGCAGCGACTCTGGTAATCTGAGACTGAATTGCTCTTACTCTGTCTTTAATTCTGTCTGCATTTTCGCTGCTTTCATTTGCAAGTGATCTTATGTCTCCTGCGACAACTGAGAAACCTCTTCCGTATTCACCTGCTCTCGCAGCTTCGACGTTGCCGTTAACCGCAAGCATGTTGGTTTGAACAGTTACCATCACGATTGCATCTACAATTTTGTCGATGCGTCTTGTTCTTTCGTTCAATTCAACAACATTTTTTGCAGATGCATAAGCTGCATCAGCAGCTTTTCCGATGTTTTCGATGAGGTTGTCGACGTTTCCCTTGTTTGTACCAAGCCTTGTTTTTATTGCAGTAACACTCTTATAACCAGCCTGGGACTTTGATTCCATGTCTTTTGAGGTTTTTTCAAGTTTAGCGCCAAGTTCCATTGCCATTTTCGCAGCTCTTTCCTGCTGTTGGGCTGCTTTATCAATTTCAGTAATTGCTGAAGCAATTTGTGCTGAGGCTGCTTTTATTTCTTCCGCATTTGCGGAGAGTTCTTCTGCGGCAGATGCTAATTCCTCAGATGATTTTTGTGCGTTGGTTGAAGTTTTCAGAGATTCAGCGAGTTCATCAAGATTCTGTGAGGCAGAATCCATTTCATGAAAAGCCTTAGACTGTTCCTGAACAGCTTTTAATGACTCGGTGACTGCTGAAGCGGCTTCTTCTGCAGATGAAGCTATTTCTTCCGAACCACGCAGGTATTCTTTTGCGCCAGCAAATACTTCCTGAGAAAATTTCACGATATCTTTGAAGTTTACCTGTAATTGTGTAAAATCGTTGCCGATAATGTCAAGATCTTTGGTAATGACTTTTGCTTTTTCGACTTCTTCTGCTCCTTTGCGACCGGCAGCTTCAGTATCATTAGCAACTACTTTGACCTGGGACTGGATTTCATTTACAACGTCCTGAATACCCCGTGCACTTTTTTCGCTGAGTTCGGCAAGATTTCTTACTTCGTCTGCCACAACGGCAAAACCTTTGCCGTGGTCACCAGCTCTGGCGGCTTCAATTGCTGCATTAAGCGCAAGAAGATTCGTCTGATCAGCGATTCTGGCAACTGCGTGAACTATTTTACCAATTTCCTCTGACTGCTTTTCAAGTTCACCAATCATTTTTGCTGATTCAAGATTTGCATTGGCGGCAGCACTTACTCCCTTAATAAGATTCTCAATTTCGATTGTTGTGGAATGGGCGAGGTCACTAAGGTTGACAACCGATTCAAGCGAGTATTCTGCACGTTTTGAAGCAGCCTCTGCGGCTTTTTCAATTTCGTTGATTGCCGATCTCGACTCTTCTGCAGCAGCGGAAGCTTCATTTGCTCCGCTGGAAATGCTCTGCATTGTCTTTTCCAGTTCAGCTACAGCAGAACTTGCTTCAGCAATTGCACTTGCTACTTCCTGGGTTGCTGTTCCAAGACGTTCTGCTACCTGCTGAGCTCGTGCGAGTGTTCTTGCTTTTGCTCTTTCTTCAGCCAGCTTTCTAGCTTCCAGTCTTCCATCAGCAGTGCCCGCTGAGCGCTCTGCCTCGTGTTGCACAGTTGCTGCCGCAGTTCCTTTTCCAGGTCCAATTCCAGTTTTTTGGGATACCAATTGCTTCATACTTCAGACTTCTCCTTTTTATTCTATTTGGATTGAAAATTGAGGATAACTTTTTTATATAGCTGAGATTTCAAGTTTTGTCAAAATTTTTCTGATTGCAGGTTCAAAAGGTGAATTCTGATGAATTAATCAGAAGTAAAACATTTCCATCGCCCATGATGTAGACGTCCAAAAAAAATGTAGTAGATAATCAAAGTTGAAGCCATTTTTTGCGTAACATCTGTTTCACCTTCGAATTAAAGTTTCTATCGTTTGTAGTACACAAGGAAATTTCCCAGGTTGCGTGAAGTGAAACAATCTGTAATTCTTCCAACTGATTCTGAATGTCCGAGGAAAATATAACCATTTTTGTTCATACATTCATAAAAAGTATCTACAACAGCCTTTCTTGAGGCATCGTCAAAATAGATAAGGCAGTTTCTGCAGAAAACAAAGTCGATATTTTTAATTTTCCTCATGCCTTGATAGTCTGTGAGGTTGAGGTGTATTGGAGTAACAAGGCTCTTTGTTTCTGGTACGACCATGTATCCGCCGAAAGTTTTTTTCAGATGACGGTTGAAATATTCTGTTGGAACTTCTTTAACAGAGCGTTCAGAATAGATTCCTCTCTGGAGATGTTTCAAAACATTTGTGTCTATGTCAGTTGCGTATATTGATATTTTCCAGTTTTTAAGGTCGTCCAGACATTCTCTGAGTATTATTGCGAGAGTATAAGCTTCTTCACCTGTTGAGCTTCCGGCTGACCAGAGGCGCAATTCGGGATTTCTCTGTTCCCTTTTATGATTTACAATTTCAGGAAGACAATGGTTTGCGAAAACTTCAAGCTGCTCAAATTCTCTGAACATGTAAGTTTCATTAGTGGTTATCGTTTCAATAAAGTTTTGAAGCTCATATTGGGCAGTTTCACCGAATTTTATGTGAAACAGATAATCAAAAGGAGTTTCAGCTTTTACCGCCTTCATTCGATCAAAAACCCTTTTTTCAAGGAAATCGAGTTTTTGATTGTCGAAAAACATTCCTGTTTTTTCGTAGATAAAGTCACGGATTTTTAAAAAATCCTTATGAGAAAGAGTCGGCTTTGGAAAACCCATTTCGGTACACCTCATGAAAATATGAGATCATCCCGAATTCTATCAGAAAATAGAAAAAAAACAACTTTTTTTTTATGCTGCTGCCAGATCAAATTCCTTTTCGCTGTTGCGATTGGATACTATTCTCTGGTAGGCATCCTGAATTCTCTGGAACTGTTCTTTTGCAAAAATCTGGAAGCTTTCTGGCAGTCCCTGGTACAGATCAGGGTGGAATTCTTTGCATTTTTCGCGATAAGCTTTCTTTACTTCAATTAAATCAGAATCAGCTCTCAGACCTAGAATTTTGTATGCATCTGCATCGTGAGATGGGTAATATATCATGCGAAGTTCATGGAACAGTGAACTTTCTATTCCAAGTTCCTGACTTGTCATTTCAACCAGTTCAAGTCTTTTCTGAGAAGCCGATGGAGCTGTTTTTGACAATCTCAGCAATGTTCCCAGAAGAGTTATTTTGGCTGTGATGTCAAAGTTTTTGAGATATTGAATAGCCCATGAAAGGTTGTTTCGACCTGCCAGATAATTATCAATAAGAGAAGATGAATATTCTTCAGTTGCTGAGCCTTTTCCAAATACTCCGTTTACGGCATTTTTGATTTCTGTAACTTCGTCAAGCCTTACTGATCGCCCGGCATTTATTACGCTCGCAGAAACTGTAATCACTGCCTCAATAGCTTTTTTGCTTTCTTCTGTCAGTTCGTTCTGTAGCATTTCTGAGGAGGGGATCTCAATTGAAGCAACAAATTCCGGGTCACTTCCGCCAGATTTGACAACAAATGCTATCATGCGATAAAAAATTTGCTCGTCGGAAAGAACTGTTCCGTACGGAATAAAAAAACTGGTTGTCGAGCTGAAGAAAGCTTTTTCTACGGTGAAGGACGAATACGCATAAAAGCAGCCGTATTCATCTGATAGATTTTGGGTGAAGCTCTTGACGGGTTCACCGGTGAACTTGTCGAAAAGCATCAGAAGCAGACTGTATGCTCCGGGTCTTTTACCAGTCATCCGAAGGTCGAGATTTACAAATAATCCGAAAGTTCCGTTTTCATCTCTACCATGAACACGGTCTCCAAATTTTAATGAACCTCCGCTTTTAGTGCTTCTCAAAGCTTTCATTGGTTCCCTCCGAAAAATATACCGGTATTTTGAGACAATCTAAACCATTCATCGACATATCATAAAAAAAATTAACGAATTTTGCTATCTACTCAATAAATGGTGGAAAGAGAAGGGTAATGTGAAATGCCTGTAAAGTTGTCATGACAGCAAAATATCTGACAGTTGCCCCGAATTATTGAGCAGTTACGAATTTTGATTGAAATAAAAAGAGAACGGCTTTCGCCGTTCTCTTTTTTCACCGAAAAAACTTAGTTTGCGTCTATTTGAGAGTTCGCAAGGATCTTCTCGACATCAAGAAGAACGATCATTCGCTTCCCAGAATCAATTTTTGCAATTCCAGAAATGAATTTATTCTTCTCACCGCTGCCAACAGCTCTGGGAGGTGGTTCAACATCGCGATTAGAGATGTTCAACACCTGACTGACGCTGTCAACGCGCAATCCGGTCTTTTTTCCCTGCAAGTCAACGATAATTATTCTTGTACGATCATCTGCAACTTTTGTCTGAAGGGAAAATCTGCATCTCAGATCAACAACCGGAATAACTTCGCCACGAAGATTGGTTACACCTTCAACATATTCCGGAACCTTGGGAATATGTGTAATATGTGAATAGCGGTCGATTTCGCGGATTCTGGCAATTGGAATTCCAAATTCTTCTTCCCCGAGACGGAACGTTACGAGCTGTCTTTCGTCCATTTCTCGAGCTGATGTTTCCTGATGCTTTGCATTTTCGAAGTTATTACCGCTTCCTGAACCAGCAATTTCCTTCAGTTGGTTGAAAATCTGCTTCTTAAGTAGTTTGGCGGACTCAAGAACCATTATCAGACGTGTTCCATCTTTAAGTTTGGCGATTCCTGAAAGTTCAGCATTTTCACTTTCACTGAGGGTTGGTGCCGGGTCAATGCAGTTTTTCGGGGCATTTAATACTTCTTTTACATGATCTACCACAAGGCCCAGGAGAGTACCATTAGAATCAACAACGATTATTCTCTGGTCTTCCTTTATATTCTCCGGTACAAGACTTGCGTAATTTTCGATTTCTCTTGAGAGAGACTTTATTAGTGGATCAAGAGTTTCGTTGTATCTGGCGGTTGTAACCTCTCTGGATGCTATTGTTCCGGTAAGGTCCTGAAGCGCTTTTGCAACATGATCAGCAATTCCGCGAATCTTTGCGACAGATTCCATGAGTATCTGGTTTGAGCTGTTTCTGGCATCAAACCAGGTTCTGAGGTCTTCGAATGGTTTTTCAGCAACTTTTTGTTCGTTTGAATTCCGAAAATATTGAGAAACTTTATCGTGCCAGTTGTTGAAGCCATTAAGAAGACGTTTTGCCTGTGAGCATAATTCATCAGATAGCAGCTGCTGATTCAGGAGTTTGCGCAGATCAATTATTGGAAGCAGTTTTCCTCTGACTGTGAGTACTCCAAGCAGATATTCCGGAACCTCTGGAATCTGTCTGGGGGTTTCAACTCTGAGTATTTCTCGTACCTTATCAATCGGAAAACCGAATTCTTCACGGGAAATCATGAACGTGACCATTTGTACTACATCCATATTCCCGCGATCACTGCTTTTGCCTTCGCGGTCAGCTACGACACCAGATGCTTGACGTTTTTGATTTGCCTGGCTTTCAGCCTGATCTTTTCTGACCTGACAAACCTTCGCAGCATGAAGAGCCATGATAATTCTTTTGCCGTCTTCAAGTTTAATAACGCCGTTGATGTATTCACCGCTGACATCACCAATCGCTTCCGGAGCTTTTTCGATGTCATTTCTGGTAATTCTAGTCACCTGTTTAACTCTGTCAACTCTGAGACCTGTTTTAGTACCATTCAAGTCTACAACAAGGACACGAGTTCTATCAGTATCTTCTGTTCTACCAAGATTAAATCTTGAGCGCATATCAACAATCGGAAGAACTGTTCCACGGAGATTTGCAACACCATCTACATGGTTTGGAGTAAGTGGAACGCGGGCGATTTTCGGAGTTCTGATAATTTCCTGAACGTCCATAATGTCAAATCCGAATTCTTCTTCACCAAGAAGGAAAGTTACAAGCTGCATTTCATCCTTGATGACATTCGAATCCGAAAGTGCATGAGCATTCTGACCGCTGTTATCAGCATTGATTACCTGGTCGTTTCCAGGACTTTCATTAGTCATATAAATCTCTTCCTTTCAGATTCAGATTGCATTATGCGTTTTGAAGTTCATCAGCCTGCGAAGCAATTTCCTCTACTGCCTGTGCAATTCCCTGCGCGGCTTTCATGCACTGGTCAGCTGCGACTGCTGATTCCTGTGTTGCTTTCTTCATCTGAGCTCCTGCTGTTGAGATCTGCTCCGAAGCTTTGGCTGCTTCCTGAAGTGCTGCACAGGAAGCTACGCTGCCTTTTTCGATTTCCTGAATTTCTATTACGACAGAATCTGCGTCTTTTGCAATTACTTCAAGGTTCGAAGATGAAACTTTTGCTTTTTCAACTTCCATTGCTGCTGTTTTGCCTGACAGTTCAATGTCAGTGGCAACTTTGGTAATCTGAGCTTGAATTGCTCTTACTCTGTCTTTGATTCTATCAGCATTTTCACTGCTTTCGTTGGAAAGAGATCTTATATCACCGGCCACTACAGAGAAACCGCGTCCATATTCACCAGCACGGGCAGCTTCAACATTTCCATTAACTGCAAGCATATTAGTCTGGACTGTTACCATCACGATTGCATCGACGATTTTATCAATTCTTCTTGTTCTTTCGTTAAGTTCCATGACATTCTTCGCTGATGCGGTGGCTGCTTCTGCTGCCTTCCCGATGTTAACGATAAGATTTTCAACATTGACTTTGTTGGTTGCCATGATACTTTTGACGTTTCCGACTTTTTCAACGCTGACTTTTGCTTTATCAGCCATAGCTTTTGCTGCAGTGTCAAGTTTGGCACCAAGTTCAAGAGAAACCTTTGCTGCTTTTCCCTGCTGATCAGCGGCTTTATCAATCTCAGCGATGGCTGAAGCAATCTGTGCTGAAGCTGCTTTGACTTCTTCGGCGTTAGCTGAAAGTTCTTCGGCAGCAGAAGCAAGTTCTTCAGAAGATTTCTGAGCATTGGTTGAAGTTTTAAGTGACTCCGCAAGTTCATTCAAATTCTGAGAAGCAGAATCCATTTCGTGGAAAGCTTTTGACTGCTCTTGTACAGCTTTCAGAGACTCGTTAACTGCAGAAGCTGCTTCTTCGGCAGCAGAAGCTATTTCTTCGGCGCCTCTTAAATATTCCTTTGCACCTGAAAAAACGTTTTGTGCGTTTTTAACGATATCCTGACATCCAGAAAGAACTTCGTCAAATTCTTTCCCAACCTGAATAAGATCGCGGGTAATTACCTTGGCTTTTTCGACTTCCTCAACGCCTTTTCTGCCGGCAGCTTCGGTATCGCTTGCAACGACTTTTACCTGCGATTGAATTTCATTAACAACGTCCTGAATTCCACGTGCGCTTTTCTCACTCAATTCAGCAAGATTTCTAACTTCGTCAGCTACAACTGCAAAACCTTTTCCGTGATCGCCAGCACGAGCGGCTTCGATTGCCGCGTTAAGAGCAAGAAGATTTGTCTGATCGGCTATTCTCGCAACTGCATGTACAATCTTACCGATTTCTGCCGACTGTTTCTCAAGTTCTTCGATCATCTTTGCAGATTCAATATTGGCGGCCGCTGCCGAGGAAACACCTTTTATAAGGTTGTCTATGTCTAAACTTGTAGAGGAGGCGAGTTCTCTTAATTTAGAGACAGTTGTGAGAGAAACATCAGCACGCTTATTCGACATTTCAGCGGCTTTCTCAATTTCGTTGATTGCAGAACGTGACTCTTCGGCTGCTGCCGAAGCTTCCGTTGCTGCACTGGAAATACTCTGCATGGTTTTTTCAAGTTCACTTACTGCTGAGCCAGCTTCTGCTATTGCGCTGGCACATTCCTGAGTTGCAGTTCCCAGACGTTCGGCTACCTGTTGAGCGCGAGCTAATGTACGAGCTTTTGCTCTTTCTTCGGCTAATTTTCTTGCTGCAAGTCTGTCATTAGCCGATACACCTTCGTTTGTTTCAGGAGCAGCCGAAAATGCTGCCTTGTTTGTTGTTGTGGGCCCAATACCGCTTTTCTGAGAAACCAACTGTTTCATAAAAATACCCGTCTCCTTTAGTATATTTAAAGCGACCTATTTTCAGGTATACATTAGATATTTCGTAAATGTCAATTTATATTAATTTTCTCTTGATAATGTACTAATTTTGCATTTCATCTAGCGTTTAATCTGGCTATCTCACACTTTCTTTCTCCGGTTCAAACTCTTTCACGCTAATAGCGGGTATATGGATGTGGACATTCATATATTTTTGAAAAAGTGTGAAAGTCCACTGGAAGCGAGATAAGCTTCACTGGAAATGAAAAGACATTTGGGAAATTGCCTCGTTTAAAGTTACAATAAATGATGAAATGCAAAAGTAGATTCGGCTTTTACCGGGCATGCATCAGCATCTACATATATTTGAAACGATTCTTTTTTGCTATCTGAAATTTTCTGCATAAAAGTTCCTTGAAATTAAACCTGAGTTCTCAATATCTTGATACCTTGTTCGCAACAAATAAAATGATTTTTCGAAAAAACGACTCGGTTTGACAAAAATTTCCTTTTGAGATACGATATGGTGGGGTCTTAAAGAGGAAATAGCGAGGAGCTTGAGATGATACGAGTGAATCCGAAGGTTGATATTGTTTTCCGCAAATTGTTTGGAAGCGAGGAAAACAAGGACATTTTAAGGGCTTTTATAAATTCGGTTCTTCCTGAGAAAGAACAGATTGTAAGCCTTGAAATCAAAAATCCGTACAATCTGGCAAGTTATGTTCGCAGTAAGGGAAATATCCTTGATATCAAAGCTCAGGCAGCAGACGGGCGATTGTTCGATGTTGAGC
>JADFZL010000016.1 GCA_015232575.1 Candidatus Rifleibacteriota bacterium | reverse complement strand
GCAGTTAAAGTAACTAAAAAAAATTTACACCTCAGCCGATATGCCCTCTTATGAAAAACACTAAGAGGATTTTTGTCTGCTTTTTTCTGACAGGGTTGCTTTTTATGCTATTCATGTCAGTTTCAAAGGCTTTTGATGAGAGAAATCTGATATTAATAAACGTGCTTCTTCCGGCAATCAAAGCCGGATATGAAACTTACCGGGATAAGGGACCTGTTGGCGAAGCAATTATTCAGGCTATGGCCGGCGGGTTGATAATGCATAAAGCCTTGAAAACAGCCGCCGACTGCAACGAATCTGACTCATGGAGTGCATGGCGCTCCAAAGGACTAATGAACGCTGGCGCATCAATTATCGAATCAGCTGGCAAGAAACGCTTTACATTCAGAATGGATCTTGGACCTGTCTGGATGATAGTAAAAAAAGATCAGATTAGCTTCAAACTTGGCTTTCATTCACTTTTCACAACGATAACAAATTTGTCCGAGGGAACAGAATTCGAGCTTGGACGCTCTCTGAGAATGGGAACCACATCTTTTTCGCGCAGAAAACATCGCGACGGAACCATTGGTACAAAGGGTGCGCTTGCTTACACAAACGCAAACAACATTGTTACAGATCCATACGGTTCTCATGTCGGTCACGAAATGATTCATTCCCTTCAATACAGGCGCGATGCATGGCTTATTCCAAACTGGGGAAGCCTTGTCGATAGATTTCCGGAAAGATTCGGAAATATGTGGCTTAACGATACCGGCTGGTCCACCAACTGGATATTTCAATCGCTTTCAGCAAAAGCCTTTGGAATGGATCAGGATTTCGATATTCCAATGGAAAAAGAAGCTTATTATCTGGCTGATCACTGGCAAAAGTAAATTTCCTCAGCTAATAGGCAGAAAATTCTTTGAAATGTGGGTTTTAATTCCCAAATAATGTTATATTGATGACTGCACCTCAGGTCTAAAATCACAAGTAGTGTTTTATTGGCAACATTGACAAATATGGAATAGCAAGTATTAAGAGAATCAAAATCAGGTGGAACTTATGTTATCTGAACCCATTGAACAGCCGATAGAAATTAAAAGTTTTTTCGGTTTTCTCAATTACTCTGGTTCTCCTTTTTTTTATGAGGGTTCTCGTCTTAACGAGATTCCTTCTTATTCCCATATCTTTCGAATAGCCAAAGAAAAATGCGGATTAATAGGGGTGTATGCCCTTGACCGAAACCTTGATGGAAAATCAACAGAAAAATCCATTGTTCCGCTAATTTATGTCTGTGAAGCAAAGTCAGAAAAACAAGCCATTGAAATACATCGATTGGTTTGGAATCAAAACACAGTTCCCTTTCTCCTTGTTGTAACTCCAAAGTTCTTCAGTCTTTATCCTGGTTTCAGATTTGATACTTCCATTCAAGGCCGCGATAAAGACCAGTGTCTTCTGAAAGCTACAAAATCTGCCGGTGAAGTTCTTGAACGTTTCTCTGATTTTTCATCTGATTCCATTAAAGCGGGGAGTATCTGGCAAAACTGGAACAAGGAGATAACGCCAGATACCCGGGTGGATCAAAGCCTTCTGAGAAATTTGGGTGAGCTTGGAAAGTGGTTAAGAGAAAATGGCTTGTCCCGACAAGTTGCTCATTCATTGATAGGAAAATATGTCTATTTCCGCTATCTCAGAGACCGAGAGATTCTCTCTGACCGATATTTTCAAATGTTTTCAAATCAGGGATATTGCCTACGAGTACGGAACCTGACTCCCTCCGGTCGCAGGTTACCCCCGCGTTGGGCAAGGCAATTCTCAGAAAGTAGGGTAAAAACATGTTCAAGAATAGGTTTGTTCGAATAATTCTCGTGCTTCTTTGTGTTGGAGCGTTGTTCCTTCTTGCCATGGTTCTTTTCTACGCTAACGACGTGCGACTGGCTCGACAGGATACCCCAAAATTGTTCCAGTCGGCACTTGAAAAATATGGGAGTACAATTAAGCCAAAAGACCTTCCAGATGCATTTAGAAATGCACTCTTGGCAGTGGAAGATCCAGCATTCTACCAGCACCACGGGGTTGATTTGCATACTCCTGGAGCAGGAATGACAACCATTACACAAGGATTAGTAAAACTGCTGTATTTTCCAAATGGGTTTCAGCCTGGAATCGAAAAGATACGTCAAACGCTTATTGCTCAATATGCTTTTGATTCATGTATTTCGAAGGATGATCAATTCCTTTTATTTCTTAACGCGTGCTATTTGGGACATGAAAATGGTCAGGCGATTCATGGTTATGAAAATGGATCAAGAGTGTATTTTAGCAAGAAATTCTCAGAGATTACCTACGATGATTTTCTATCGTTGGTAGCAATGCATATTAGTCCAAATTCATTAAAACCAGTTATGAAGAGCAATGCCGAAAGGGTTGTTCGAATCAAAGAATACCTTTCCGGGCAAAGGAAACCTTCAGGGGTGCTGGATGTAGATTACAATGGAAAGAAGTCGGGAACATTTTTCGAGGAGATGTTAATGACACTTTTGCGAACTGTTACTAATTCAGAACCAGAGTGAGAGTGAACAATGAAAATATGCCCAACAAGCAGATTGAGTGACCTTATGCTAAGTTGTCAGTGCTGAAGCAGGCATCACAAAGGGATGAAGCAGACTCCTTCGGTGGGCAGCTTATCCTTATTCGTTAGTGCCTATTTCAAAGAAGTTTGACGGATAATTGCTTAAATTTCCTGAAATCACTTGACTTGTAAGCCACCTTCCTGTTATAAAATTGAAACACAAACCTGCCGTTCAAGGGAAGGAGACGTGATTTATGGCACAACGCGGAATTCGTGAATTTCATGCAAAGAAGATGCTTTCAAACCATCTTTCCAAATACATGGGAAAAAAAGATTCTTATGATGGAAAGATTGTCCTGGTCGACAAAAACACAGACTGGGATTCATTAAAGAAACAGGAACCCTGGCTTTCATCTGGGACGCTGGTTGCAAAACCAGATCAGCTTTTTGGAAAACGGGGAAAACATGGTCTTGTTCTCGTAAATAAAAATTTTGAGGAAACCCGTTCCTGGATTATGGAAAGAATGGGAAAACCTGCAAAAATCGGTGAGATAAATGGCGTTCTTACACATTTTATCATTGAACCATTTACCAGACATGATACCGAATTTTATGTGGCAATAAAGACTCACGCTGAGGGAGATACTATTTATTTCTCAACTCAGGGTGGTATTAATGTCGAGGAAAACTGGGACAAAGTTGTTCAGATTCCAGTTCCGGTACTTGAAGGAATTAATGCAGTCAACCTTCAATCTGCTCTTCCTTCATCACTCGGTCAAAATCGAACTTTAATCGCAGATTACCTCAGAGGGCTTTACGAATACTTCTGCGCCCTGCATTTCTCATATCTCGAAATAAATCCCTTTGCAATTTCTGGAAACGATATCATACCACTTGATATGGTAGCCAAGCTTGACGACACCGCAGAATTTGCATGCAGCCAACTCTGGGGAGATGACATCGAATTTCCGGCAGCTTTCGGCCGCACTTTGTCACCTGAAGAAGAAAAAGTCAGAGAACTTGATTCCCTTTCAGGGGCATCTTTGAAAATGACAATTCTTAACCCTGATGGCCGAGTCTGGAATATGGTTGCAGGCGGCGGAGCTTCAGTAATATATGCTGATACAGTATGCGATCTGGGTTACGCAAAGGAACTGGCTTTTTACGGAGAATATTCAGGAGATCCAAGCACTCAGTTGACTTATGAATATGCTAAGACCGTAATGGATCTCATGACACGCAAACCGGACCCGAATGGACGTCCCAAAACTCTTATAATTGGCGGAGGTATTGCCAATTTTACCGACGTTGCAAAAACCTTTACCGGCATAATCATGGCATTGAAAGAATATGCACCGAAGTTAAAGGGAGTAAATGCAAGAATTTTTGTACGCCGTGGCGGACCGAATTATCATGAAGGTCTCGCAAAAATCAAGTCGACTGCTGAAGAGCTCGGGCTTCCAATACAGGTTCATGGTCCCGAATATCACATGACCCGTGTCATCACTGATGCTCTGAAGTAATATCGAAATGAAAGGAAAAGAGTAAATATGGCACGTCCGGATTATCAGCTTTTTGACAGAAATACCAGAGCTCTGATTTTTGGAATGCAGGTCAATGCCGCACAGCGCATGCTTGATTTTGATTATTGCTGCAAGCGCGAAAAGCCATCCGTGGCAGCAATCGTAGACCCTGGAAAAACGGAACTCAGTAAATTCTTTTTCGGAACAAAGGAAATTTTCATTCCAGTTTACCCTGACATTCAGAGCGCTTTATCGTCACATCCTGACATTGATGTGGCAATAAACTTTGCTTCTTACAGAAGCGCTTACGAAACCAGCCTTTCAGCACTTGAATCTGCACAGATAAGAACTTTAGTAATAATAGCAGAAGGAATTCCTGAAAGATTCTCGCGCCACCTTAGAGCTGTTGCACTGAAAAACGGCAAGGTAATAATCGGACCCGCAACAGTTGGCGGGCTTGCAGCCGGAGCATTTAAAATCGGAAACACTGGTGGTACAATCGACAATATCGTGTCCGCTAAGCTTCACAGAGCAGGTTCTGTAGGTTTTGTCAGTAAATCAGGTGGTATGTCGAATGAAGCATATAATATTATCGCCAGAAACACTGATGGCCTGTATGAAGGAATCGCAATCGGCGGAGACGCATATCCCGGATCATATCTTCTTGAACACCTTATCCGTTATGAAGCAAACCCTGCAATCAAAATGCTGGTCTGCCTCGGCGAAGTCGGTGGTGAAGAAGAATGGCGTATATACGACGCAGTAAAAAGCGGAAAAATCAAAAAACCTCTTGTAATGTGGGTCACAGGAACATCCCTTGGACACATGCCAAAAGGAATACAATTCGGACACGCAGGCGCCAAAGCTGACGCGAAGCGCGAAACAGCCGAAGCAAAAAATGCTGCTCTTGCTGAAATCGGCGTTATTGTTCCAAAATCTTTTGATGATTTTGACAAGGCAATAAAAGAAACGTTTGATAGACTGGTTGCTTCAGGAAAACACACTGCAATTCCGGAAGTTCAGGCTCCGCCAATTCCGATGAATTACAAAGAAGCCGCTGCAAGAAATCTGGTCAGGCGTCCGACAAACTTCACTTGTACAATATCTGACGATTCCGGCGATGAACTGCTTTATGCGGGTCACAAAATAAGTAAAGTCATTTCAGAAAACTATTCAATAGGCGATGTTATTGGGCTTCTCTGGTTTAAAGAAAAGCTTCCGGTATGGGCTGCCCAGTTTATTGAAATGGTCGTTAAATTGTCTGCTGATCACGGTCCGTGTGTCTCCGGAGCTCACAACACTATTGTTACAGCCAGAGCCGGAAAAGATCTCATGAGTTCAGTTGCCACAGGCATTCTTACTATTGGTCCGCGTTTCGGCGGAGCTGTTGCCGGAGCTGCACTTCACTTCAAAAATGCCTTTGAAGCAAAAATGACACCTTCAGAATTTATTGCAGATATGAAGAAGAAAAACATCAAGGTTCAAGGCATCGGACATCGCATAAAAAGCCTTAAGAACCCCGACATGCGCGTTGTACTTTTAAAGAAGTTCGCTTCCGAGAATTTTCCGAAAACACCGCTTCTGAATTATGCTCTCGAAGTTGAAAAACTTACAACCGCAAAGAAAGATACTCTGATTCTGAATGTTGACGGCGCAATTGGAGTTCTGGCCGTTGACATGATGCAGGGTCTTGGCTGGACAGAAGAACGAATAAAGAGTGTTATTGATTCAGGTGGTCTGAATGGTCTGTTCCTGCTTGGACGCACAATTGGCTTCGTAGGCCACTACATGGATCAATCAAGACTAAAAGCAGATCTTTACAGACATCCATGGGAAGACGTATTGTACGATCTTCCGCCAGTTGTATCGTAAATCTTCTTTCATCTAATTTAACGGCTCCCTGGATTCATCCGGGGAGCTTTTACTTATACTTAATAAAACGCTGGCGTTGAGAAATTATAGAAAATCTGTTATATTGGATAAAATTTGCGTGCGGGGAAAAAGATGAAACCTCTTGAATTGAGTTCAATTTCGGAAATCTGGAAATCGGCTCTTCAGATGCTTTCTCACAACCTTTCTTCTGGAGGAAGTGATCCTCAGTTGTGGTTTCAGTGGGGAAAAATCTGGAGAGGACATGATTCAAACGGCATACTTCCTTCTACAGAATTTCCAACAAATCTTCAGGAAGCTAAAGCGTTGAGATTCGCCGGCAGAACCTGGACATCTGTCAAACATGAAGAAATGATCTGGCTCATATCAATTAAGCCCGAGACAGTCCCAGGGTTTGAATCTCCTGACTGGGAAATTCCGACAACTGTTATTCCCACTTTGAAAATGCTTTCCGAATTTGTAAAGATGGAGTGTCTTCTGGGATTGACACTGAAGATTCTTGAAAATCGCGCAGGTGAACACAGCGGACATTGGGATCGGGTAAGAAACCTTTCTCTGGCTATCGGAAAAAAGATGGGATTATCTGGAAAGAGATTTATTGAACTTGAGCTTACCGCCCTTCTTCATGACATAGGAAAGGTCGCCCTTCCGCCATCAATACTTGAAGTGTCAAGATCTCTGTCACCTCTGGAAAGACGTCAGGTAGAATCTCATTCAGTTATTGGCGCTGGAATGATAAGGGAAATTCCCGGCATGGAAAGTGTTGCAGAATGTGTTCTCTCTCATCACGAATCTCCTGACAAATCAGGTTACCCAAAAGGGCTTCCACTTGAAGATATCCCTCTCATTTCGCTTATTGTCGGAGCTGCAGACTCTTTTGACGCTATGACTCACTTCAGACCATACGCTGCAGAACGCACCTATCAAGAAACACTAGAAGAAATGGTCGGACAAACCGGAAAATACGACGACCGAGTTTTGTGGGCACTCAAGGAAGTCCTTAAAGATCTCGGAATCCTTGAAATTAAACCCGTCTCCTTCTCTGAACTTTAAATAGAGGGGGCGTCTTTTTCAATAGAGGGGGCACGCGCCCCCTCTCGGCAGTCGAACAAGTTCGACCGCCTTCACTCCCCGCGGTCGGACACTTTGTGTCCTCCGCTGTTTACGATGACTCGTGTTATATCGAGAGGCGTCAGACACCTCCTCTCGGCAGTCGAACAAGTTCGACCGCCTTCACTCCCCGCGGTCGGACACTTTGTGTCCTCCGCTGTTTACGATGACTCGTGTTATATCGAGAGGCGTCAAGCACCTCATCCGGGCGGCGGTCGAACAAGCTCGACCACCTTCACTCCCTGCGGTCGGATACTTTGTGCACTCGGGCAATATCAGGGAATTGTCTTTTTACAAAAGAAAATCGTATCTTCTCAATAATCAGGGGTAACCTTTTATTTGGAACTGCTTATTCCCATTTCATCTCGAACGAAGGGAGAGATCTCCGCAGATTTTGAGATTTCTCCCCACGGTCGAAATGACAGCAATGAGCTGAAAGTATCTCCGAATTATTGAGTAGTTACGGAAAATCTTTTGCTGACACCTTACTTGACGGTAGTACGTTTGAATCGTATAATGATATAAGAATCATTGATGATTGTCCGGCAAATGATTTAGAATAGGTTGTGATGCAATCAATAATTTCTGGAAAATACAAGTAGATTTTTAAGTAATATAAAAATTACAGAAAAATAATTTCAGATATGGGGTAATTCGGAGGTGAGAAAATGAATATGACGCTGACACTTGAATTAAGAAAAGAAATTTCTATTTTCATTCTGGTTAATCTGTTGTTTTCTCTTCTATTCCTGGCTCCAATTCAATTGAAAGCCGGAATTCTATCTTCTGTTGGCAGTATCGCCAAGGGACTTGTTGTCACTGCCGGCTCAATAGCCGGAGCGGTAACAGGCGGAGTCCTCGGAATTGCAGTTGGCGGCGGACCTATTGGTATGGTTCTTGGCGGTGCTGGCGGTTATGTAATCTCGAACAAAGTCATGAACTGGGTAACTGCTAACGCCGTAAACATGTCAACCACGGCCGGTGTAATAGCCGGTGGTGCTCTGGTTATTGGAATGGGTGCTCCTCTTCTTATCGGCGGCATGGTGGTTGGCGGATTAGTCGGAAACGCTGTTGGACATTTAATAAGCAAATCATCTGAGGATAGCGTTCAAACCATGGCTTCTATTCCAGCAGATGACAAAGACAGTCAGAATTTCATTAATCACATGCTTTCTGGAACATCAGTTGCAGCACCTGCAACTCCCAAAGAAGATAATTCAGCACAAGTAATTTCGGACGATGGCGCAAAGAAGAATGTCTCTCAGAGCGCTTATGAAAAGTACATTTCTTCATACAAGGCATACATTGATGCCGTACAAAAAGGTGACGACGAAACTGCAAAAAAATGCTATGCAGATTACCAGAAATATTATGACGCATACCAGGGAAGCCGCTAGTGAGCTCAAGCAGGAAAATCTTGTACAAGATAAATCAATCACTCAGCGCGCAAAATCTTAAATAAGTAGTCAAACTCGCGTGCTAACTTTGCGGTGGGATGTCATCTCTAACGAATGTGAGAGATCTGATAAAAGCAAGATTTCTCCCTTCGGTCGAAATGACGAAATAGAAATTATGGAGCTTTAATGACCCCTTTACAAAGATTTGTTGTAATTAGACATGCTTAATAACGTAAAAAATCAAAAAGTAAAGATGCGAGAATAAGGTGTGCAAAATAAGTTGCTGAAAGGGAGTTTTATGCTGCTGAAAAATAAATATATCATCATTGGAATAATTCTTTCCTTTTGTCTTATTCAGAAAGAAGTCACAGCTTGGGGACCAATGACTCACATGTCTGTAAATGAAGCAGCATACACAAGCATTGCGGCAGAACTCAACAAAGATTTCATAATTCAGCCAGAATATTCGTATCTGTTTATCGGTTGCGGACCTGCGCCGGATATTAAACAAACTGCCGGCTCAGAATTTCCAGATGAGTATCACAAAGATATTGAAACTGTTCTCAGAATGGTTGACAAGGCAAAATCTGACAAATCTTTCGGACTTGAAGATGTAATAATGGCTCTTGGCTGGGCAGGACACCTATATGCCGAAGTAACAAGTGCCCACACTCAAGACGGTTATCCGAATTCAAAAGTTTCCTGTACAACAGTGAATTACAGGTCTCTTAATCACCAGATAAACGAGGTAGCAATTGATTTTCTGACTTATCATCAGAATAAAGAAAAATACTCCGGTGCAAAGCTGGTTTTTCCTCTGAGATTACTTGAATCCTCAATGTCAGAAGATAATGCGAATGGAAAAATTCCCAGTATCATGAAAGCTGAAACGTTGAAAAATGCCGCAAATGCATTTCTACCGAATGTTGTCGGAATAAGAGCAATCTGTGAATACCTTGAGAGTTCACGTCCGGAAATTTTTGACGAGATGGATGCATTTTATTCCGATCGTCATGATGCCATAAATACAAGCATCGGTGAAGTGAAGAGACTTCTCAGGGAACACGCAAAGAATAATTTTTCCAAGCCAATAATTAAGTCTGCTGATGGTACAGATCGCGTTGGAATTTCCCTGAACGGAACACTCTCTGCTAAGGTCAAACAGACAGCTCTAGCAGTTCTTGGAAGAACACTGAAATCTGAACGTGGGAATGATGCATTTACAACGATTTCATATTATTTTGTTACTGCTGGTCTGAGCAGTTCAATCTGGCGTGATAAATTTCTGAAAGCAGCCTTTTCTAGTACTCCCACAACCGGTGATGAAAGCAAGAACAAGCAGGTTCTTAACCGTTTTCTTGAAGCGCTGTTAACAAGATACGATCTTACATATCCAGAAATTCTTGCTTATGCCCAACAGGAAATCAAAACAGACCCCACAGCTTTAGCGCTGCGCAGTGCACAATTTAAAGAACAGGGGCTTACCGCAGACGGAAGAAAGCCAGTTTCCGTCGAAGAAGCAATGGCAGCGGTCAGAGAAGTCGAAAGAATAGAAGCGGTCAGAAGAGAATGGCCCTGGTTCTGGCCCTGGCGCCCCGGAGAAAATACCCTTGCAACTGCAAGAGAAAAAGCTTCGCGTCTTCTGGCATACTCAATTCTTGACCAGACCTCTGGAAGTACATTCCTGAAAGCCGAGGCCGGAAAACTTCTTGAAATGTCACAAGCACTCAGAAAAAAAATCAAGGAATATGATGACTTATCAATCTTTAATGTCTTTTCAAAATTAAAAATTCGCAGTGAAATGTCGGCTATATCAGAAGCTTGTGGTTATCAGCAAAGACAGATTGCCGAAATATTACGGGTAAAGCTTGCCATATCAGCATCGCCAAATCCGGCTGAAAGAATTGCGGCAATGGTTCAACAGGCGACAAATCGGATAGCAGAAACAGATAAGGCAATTGAAACTACAAAACAGTTCATTAAGGACACACCTGCCTGGAATCTTATACAGCGAAATAAACTGAACGATGAACTGAAACAGCTCCAGAAAGCCCGCGAATCAACTGTTGAATATTTGACAACGTTGACTGCTGTACAAAAAGACATTAAATCACAATCTTCCAGAAGCGAATCTGCATTATTACCTTCAGACAAGAATACTGTCGCACAGACTTCTCAAAGTCCTGATTCAGAGTCATACAGCCAGGAAGCATCCAGAGCATTTTCAGCAGAATACTCCAAAGCTCAGGCAGAATTCGAAAATGCGTACAAACTATACACAACTCTTGCACAAAAGAAGTCTGCTGATGACCCTGAAATGAAAGCGGCACTGCAAAAAATGAGAAATGCAAACATACGCCGGGAAAAAGCCCTCAAATCTAGCCAATCTTCAAACCGCTGAGTATATCAGGTTTTGTAATCGCCTATAGTGAGTTGTTTCTTTGATGTTCGCGATGCGATCAGGTTTAAGACAAAAAGAACTGCGTATGAGGGAATATTTCTTAAGACTCCTGACCAGAAAAATCTTTTCAGAATGGATTTCATTCCAAAAACACGCTGATTAAGCTGCCAGTAGCGCCGTTCCAATTCTTCTGCAGAAAAATTGACCGGACGAAAAATAACATGCTTTCCATCGGCCATTTCAGGCGGACAATCCAGCAATCGCCCTTGTTCCTTTAATTGTTCGTAAAGCTTTGTCCCGGGTACCGGAATTACCGGATGAGTAACAAGCATTGAAATATGATTGTTTTCAACAAATGATTTTATGGCTTTAAATGTAGATTTATCATCATGATCAAATCCGACCATCATAAGGGCTGTTACAGGAACTCCAAATTTGTGTGCGTTCTTTATCGCTTCTGAATAATTGACTCCAGCTGCAAAACCCTTCCCCACAAAATGAAGATTTTTTGCCGAAAGAGTTTCAAAACCAATCTGAAGAGAAAGACAACCGCTTTCAGCTGCCAGTATAAGAAACTCATCGTCTTTCAGGCAGTTGATATCTGCTCCGGCAATCCAGAAAATATTTCTTGATTTCAGCTTTTGCAGAATATTCTTTGCATGATTCATATCAGCAGTGAAATTCGCATCAGTAAAATAAATAAATCGTTTTTTAAATAATGATACAACTGAATCGATATCTCTTATTACTTCAACAACATCTCTTTTTCGGAATTTTCCTGAATACAGTTTCGAAATAGAGCAGAATTCACATTTATTCGGACATCCACGCGATGCTTCAACTGGTAAAACGTCACCGATAATTGAAGCTGGAACAAGATCAAAGCGCGGCAAAGGCAAACTACTTATGTCCGGAAAGAGATTTTCATACATCTTTTTCAGAGAATTGTTCTGAAAATCGTTGAGAATCTGTGGAATAAGATTCTCTGCATCACCTGTGACGAGTGACGAAAAGGCGTCCTTCATTCTCTCAGAGAACTGTGGCACAGAATATCCTCCAGCAACGGTTTTAGCTCCAGACTGAAGGAATTTGCGCGAAAGTTCTTCTGCTCTGATCCAGTTTGATCCCATTGTTGAAAAAAATACAAGATCATACTTCTGGGAAAAATCTACTTCCTGCGCTCTTTCATGACAGAGCAAAATTTCGTGTCCAGAAGGAAAACATGCGGCTATTCGCGGTAAAGTCAATGGGAAATATCCAATTTTTCGAACTTTGAATAATTTCCCATCTGAATAACAGGTCGGATCAAGAATTAGAATTTTCATCTGCCAGACGATTATATTTTCAAACAATACCATTGTCAACTTTCAATATCGCCGTTTAATCAGTCTTCTGTGAAAGTTCCCGTTTGCACAGCATGCAAAATTTCAGTTTTGACATTGTGATCAAATATTTGTTATCATTCGGTGTATTCTTTAAGCCATAAATTAAAGGGGAACAATCATGGGAATAAATTTCAGCTCACTTGGCCTTGTCAATACCAGAAAGATGTTTGAGAAAGCTGTAAAAGGTGGATTTGCCATTCCAGCTTACAATTTCAACAATCTGGAACAGATTCAGGCGATTATTGCCGCCTGCGTCGAAACTGAAAGCCCTGTTATTCTGCAGGTTTCAAGCGGGGCACGAAAATATGCAAACCAGACCCTTCTCAGATATCTGGCTCAGGGAGCCGTCGAGTATGCAAAAGAGCTTTCGAAGGGAAGAGGAATTCCGATTGCACTGCACCTGGATCACGGCGACACTTTCGAATTATGCAAAGATTGTATTGAATATGGTTTTTCCAGTGTTATGATTGACGGATCACACCATTCATACGAAGATAATATCAAGCTTACCAAAAAAGTTGTGGAATATGCACACCAGCATGACGTAACTGTCGAAGGCGAACTTGGTGTTCTGGCTGGAGTCGAGGATGAAGTTGCCTCTGCCAAACATGTTTTTACAAGCCCGGATGAAGTCGAAGACTTTACAAAGCGCACTGGAGTCGACAGCCTTGCAATAGCCATCGGAACCAGTCATGGAGCATTCAAATTCAAACCCGGAACTGATCCGAAAATCAGAATTGATATTCTCAGGGAAATCGAAAAACGTATACCTGGATTTCCAATTGTACTGCATGGTTCGTCTTCCGTTCCCAAAGAACTTGTTGAGAAAATCAACAAATACGGCGGAAAAATGGATAATGCCATTGGTATTGGCGAAGATCAACTGCGCGAGGCAGCGCGTTCAGCAGTCTGCAAAATCAACATAGATTCAGACGGAAGACTTGCTATGACAGCAGCAATCAGGGAAGCTTTCGTAAAAAAGCCGGACGAATTTGATCCAAGAAAATACCTCGGACCAGCTCGCGATGCTCTTAAGGAACTTTACAAGCATAAAAACATTCATGTCCTCGGAAGCGCCGGAAAAGCTCCCGAAATCATGGCTTGATTTTTTTAGAGAGGGGATTTTTTTAAAGAGGGGGCACGCGCCCCCTCTCGCCGGTCGAACAAGTTCGACCGGCTCACTCCCCGCGGTCGGGCACTTAGTGCCCTCCAAATGACTGGTGCGCCTCACAAGGGTCGAGCACGTTGACTCCTCAGAAGATCGAGCGAGGGTATACTTCACAAAGGTCGAGCAAGTTGGGCCATCTGTAACCAGACGACCAGCGCTTTATGAGAGTTGGGTGCTTTGCGTGCCCAGTTTATTGAAGCTGTTCGACTGACACCCCACTTTTTTTAACTGCAATTATTTAAATTATCGCCCTACAAGAGGACTATTTATTGTCATCTCGACCGAAGGGAGAGATCTCCGAAAGGTTAGATCAAGAAGAAAATACGGGATTTCTCCCTTCGGTCGAAATGACAGCAAAATACGGTAATGCACCCTGGAAAACAATGAATCTGAAATCATTTCAAGGCAATTTGAATTCATATTATTATTTTTGGAAACCAGCAGAACTAAAATGAAAATTCCTATGATATCAAGATAAAAGGCTTCTTCCAAAATGAGAAACCACTTAAAATTAACATTCTATTTCAGCGTTTTATCTATTTTTATATGCTCCATTCTTTTCATAATAAACGGCTGCTCTGGCGGCGGAAGTTCATCCAGCACTTCAAACGGGCTGGGGAATGATCCGATTGAGCAGGAAATTAACGTTCTTTTGAATGATTTTTTCAATAAAATTTCCCGGAAAAGCAATGATGAAGCCCTGGCAATAATTTCAGACAGCCTCTTATATTACAGAAGCGGTTATAGAAACTCATTCAGTAAAAATAAATTCAAAGACACGTTAAATACCTTCACAGGTTCATGCAGCTCAATAACAGCTATTTTGTCAGAAACAAGCGTAATTCCCTTCAGTGAAAACTATGTAAGGGTGCGCGGGCTGCTGACTACGAATTTCGCATCTGATATATCATCAAAAACCTCTGTCGTTGAATTCTGCGACATTGAGATAGAGAGAATTTCTTCGTGGCAAATTAAGCTGTTTTCAGGAAAAGATTTCTCTGGAATTAATTTTCCTCCAGAACTGCAGTAAATATAATTCTAGTTTTGCCAGCAATCAATAGTGAATTGCTTTTTTGAAAAGGTTCTGGCAATGTTTAACAAAATTCAGGAGAAATTCCTGAATTTTTGATTTAAGTATTGATAATGTGTTATATTGTTTACCGATTTCAGCATCTTATCATCGTGTGCTTGTACCTCGCTAACTTCACTAATTTCTAGTCGTTAATAATACCAATTTTCATCGTTAAGTAATTTGGAGGAAATAATGAAACTGGGCCGTGTTTTCTTGCTTTTTTTTCTGGCAATTATTCTTTTTGTTTGTCCGGGTTGCAGAGTTGGTGATGGCCAATTTACGCCAGATATCACCGGCTATAAAGATCCTGAGCCCGAACCCACTGTTCCAAACGGAAAAAGAATTGATGGCCTTATCTCACCAAACCTCCTTGAAGTTGTTGACGCTGAAAACCTGATTGACAGAACAGATGCTGACTTCCTTATACCAGGCGAAAACTTCAGCGAAGACGTTCCAATCGCACAGATACTAAAAGCAAGTTCAAAGAGGAAGCTTCTCATCCTGAATCTGAATTACTATGCAGTACTCAGGGATATTAAAGGGAAAATCATACAAAAATGTGAGATTGATCCGAATGATGGAACTTTTTTCTTCAAGGATTTTCCAACCGATTCAACTGATTTAAAAGTTGAAATAATGGTAAAAAAAGAATACACCATTTTAGTTGCGCTCTCAGACCAGGAAAGAGACTCTTATCAAAAGGTCAGCCTCATTACGTTTGTTGAAAAAACTTCTATCATTGACGAAACCGGAAGTTCGACGTCTGCTATCTCACAAATGAGTCAGAAAAGAGTTATTATCGATGCAGAAACAATAGCAATTGCCAAAATTTTTGAGGCTGGAAAAATAGAAGCTGCAAAAACCGGCCAGACATTTACCGTTGAAGATGCAAAGAAAAGCCCAGAGAAAATCCAGACTGTAATGGAATCCCTGAACGAAGTTCTTAAATCATCCACAGAAAACGTATCAGATTCTCTCGAAAAAGTCCTGGAATTCCGCGGTGAAAAGCTTTCGGACCTGGTTTCAATTATCATGCAGTTGCCAAAGATTTCAAATATCATAGTCTCATCAATAACTGAAAACTCAGCCACCATTACCTGGACAACCGACCAGCCGACGACTTCACAGCTCGAATACGGACTTTCGGCCAATTATTCAAACACAACTCCCATTGACAATACCTTAAAAACAAGCCACTCAGTAACTCTTTCCAATCTTGTAGCTTCAGCGACTATACATTTCAGAATAAGGGGAAAATTTAATATTGATTCTCAGGACACCAGCAGTGAAATCACTTCAGAAAACAGAGTATTCAAAACATTGCCTTCACTGGACAAAAAAGCCCCCGAAATATCCAATTTCAAAATTGAACTTGTCGGATTGAACACTCTCGAAATCACGTGGGACACAAATGAACCCGCTATTGGTGCAGTTCAGTATGGTGAGTCTGCCAAATACGGCCTGTTTACTTCCCCGAAAGAACAGATAACACAAAAACACGAATACGAAATTTCCGGTTTTGTACCGGGGAAAACTTATCATTTTCGCGCAATTGCCGTTGACGCAGCAGGGAATGAAGCTTTTACCTCAAATAATCCTTACAAAATTCCAGAAGTCAGCATTCCTGAAATTTATGATCTGAAGGTTATTCCATCAACCAGTACAGCAAATATTTCATGGGTAACTGAAAATAAGTGCAAACGTAAAATTGAATATGGTCTGACAAAAAATTACGGTGAAATCATCAATTACACAGACAAGGGAAACATTTATCACACTGTTACGCTTTCAAACTTAATCTCTGGAAGTGAATATTTTTTCAAAATTACCGTCAAAGACGATAAGAACAAAGAAGGAGTTTTTGAAGGCAGCTTCATTACACTACTTCCCGGGGCACCGGTAATTTCTGATCTGGTTTACTCAAAACCTGAAAACGGCAAATTGTTATTCTACTGGAAAACAGACCAGGACACAAAATCTTATGTTGAGTATGGCTTAACATTCGATTACGGAACTAAATCCAGCATTACAAACACCTATTCCAACACACACTCAATTACAATAGCCGAACTTGAAGAAGGAAATACATACAATTTCCGTGCTGTCTCAGCCAACAGTAGTGGAAAAATAGGTTATTCAAAGAATCTAATTATCAATATTCCAGATATAACCAAACCGATAATTTCAGATATTACACTTGGAAGAACAGGAACATCATCTGTATCAATTGCCTGGAAAACCAACGAACCAACTATGGGAAGAGTCAAGTATGGACAGAGTTCTAATATGGAGCTGTTTTCAACCTATTCTGACAACTATTCATCAAACGCACAGGCATCACTTTCCGGACTAGAATCTGGGAAAAACTATTTCTATAAAATTGTAGCAAAAGACTCTTCTGGAAATGAAGCTGAATCTGCAATAGGAACTTTTTCAACTCAGATTGCTGTTGTTAATCTTCCGCCGGAAATACAGATAGTTGCATCTTCTACCGACAATCAGAATTTCTGGTTCCAAAGCGTTTACGAAGGCAGTCAGCTCTTTCTCAAAGCCGTGGCCACTGATCCCAACCCAGGTGACAAGCTGACTTATTCGTGGACATCTAATAATGGCACTTTCACGTCAACAACCGCAGCAGAAACCGTCTGGACAGCACCATTCGGAGTTGAAAATGCCGAATGTTTCTGCACAGTAACTGATTCAACAGGTCTTACCGCAAGCACCTCAGTTAAAATACGCATCATACCAATTCTTAAAACCGGAATTGGAAAGATATTCGGAAAACTTGTTGACGAGATTACCCTGCAGCCCATAGCCGGAGCAGTTGTAGGGCTAGCCGACACCAGTTACAAAACCGTTTCAGCAGAAGATGGTACATTTGAAATAACGAACATTGATCCCGGAACATATATTGTGGTTATAATGCGCGATGACTATCTTTATAAATCTATTCCGAATGTCATTGTTACTAACGACTGAAATATCTTAACTGAATAAATCAAACCGGCCGGGATTCAAATTTGAATCCCGGCCGGTTTGATTTATTCAATGAAATCTTTAAGAAAAGAAATAAGAGAAAGAACTGCAAGTCCAAATATCAGTAACCACAGCAGTGATGTATTTTTATCATTGCTTTTTGATCGTACATCCCCAGATTGATCGTTTTCAGGGTCAATAAGCAATCGATCCCATTCTCTTAATCCAAAAAGAAAGAATCCGAACAGGAGCATAAAAATACAAAAATCGAAAAGTGCAATCCACATATCAGCTTGCAGCCTGAAAAATGCCAATCAGTTCTGTAATTGTCACAAATCTGAATCCGCACTTTTTCAACGCAGGAATAAGCACTGGAAGAGATCTTAGACAACCCGAGTGAATATCATGAAAAAGAATTATTCCACCCTGGCGAAAATCACGTACAATCCTGCGAATGATTCTGGTCGAATTTCCATCCTGCCAGTCACGACTGTCAGCATCCCACATTATCTGATGCCAGCCTTTCTGATGAATCATTGATTCAATACTTTTGCTTGTATGACCAAAAGGAGGCCTCACTGCAACGGGAATCTTGCCGGTAAGCGCTCCAACAAGCTCTGCTGTGCGCTCAAGTTCTGAAGACGCCCGGGAAGCACCCATACTGACGAGAGACTTGTGAGTCCATCCGTGGTTTGCAATTTCATGTCTTTCCTGCTTCATTCGCATCAGGAGGTCGGGGTAAGCTTCTGCCCTTGAACCAATTACAAAGAATGTTGCAGATACATTTTCACTTTTCAGATAATCAAGGAGTTGCCGGGTCAATGTCGGATGGGGTCCATCATCAAAAGTGAGCGCAATAACTTTCGGCTCTGAGTCTTTTATTTTTCTTTTTATGGAATCAACAAGAAAATCAACTGTCAAAGTTGCAGGCTGTGCAATATCTACACGGTTGTCAGATTCAGGAACTCTTGATTTAACAGGCTTTGACTTAACAGCGAAGGGTTTTTCTTCAATCGCCACTTTGTACTCAAGAGGATCTGGAAGTTCTGAAATAAACGGTGCGATAGAAACAGGCGGCTTCGGCTCCATTGCGAAGCTTGCATCAGAGGGCAGACGATTTTGCGGAAGACCCTTGGGAAGAGGAAATCCCATTTCCTTAAGCTTCCTTTTTGCAGGCTCAAATTCTGAGTTGTACAACAGAGCTGCTTCGAAACTGCGTGCGGCTTCAGCCCAGTGACCAATTTCCCAGTCGAGCAAGCCCAGATTATAATAAATCCAGTAAGATGGGGCAACTTTGAGTCCCGAAATGAAAACGTTCCGGGCTTCATCATATCTTTTCTGAGTTTTCAGCGCTGAACCAATATTATTGTAAAAATGAATATAAGTTGGGTCAACAGTAATTCCCTGGCGCCAGAGCATCAAAGCCTGCTCAGTCTGCTGAACACGCGCATATATTATTCCAAGTGCATTTATAACAGGCACATCATGCGGGTTCTTCAAATACTGTTGTCTGAGAACTTCAAAATCCCTCAAAATATCAGGTGGAACAGAAGTGTTATTAGAGACAGCAGTTCTTCCGGGCGCCATTGAAAATACCGTTTCTTGGACAAATAGCATAAGAAACAGCCAAACAAGGGCCATCATGATTTTTTTTGTATTATATTTTTTCAGAAAAACTCCTGATAATCCGCTGGAATACAAAAGTTCATTCAGCTATCGACAAACAGCTCATTTTATTTAACTTATTATGAAATTGAGTTTTTTTCAAGTGAGAGTTATATTGGAAAGCATATAGAAATAAATCAAGGATTAACTTTTTATGCGAATAATTCACACTTCTGACTGGCACATTGGGCGAACACTTTTTGGAAAAAAACGATATGATGAATTTGAAGCTTTTCTAGGCTGGCTTTCAAAATTGATTTCTGATAAAAAGGTTGACGCTCTCCTTGTCGCCGGAGATGTTTTCGACACCACCACCCCTGGCCATAAATCTCAGGAACTGTATTATCGGTTCCTGTGCCAGATTGCTTCTGCATGCAGACACGTTGTTGTTATCGGGGGAAACCACGATTCACCATCATTTCTTAATGCTCCAAGAGAGATTCTTCGCGCAATAAATGTACATGTAATCGGTTCTGCGGAAAATAATCCAGATGATGAAATACTTTTTCTCAAAAACAGTGAAAATGTTGAAGAACTTGCCGTTTGCGCTGTTCCCTACCTGAGAGACTGCGACATAAGAATTTCAGAAGCTGGAGAAAGTTTTGACGACAAAAATCGAAAGCTGCTCGAAGGAATTCGCCAACACTATTCTGATGTGTGTAAATCAGCAATGCAGAAACTTAATACCCTTAAATCAAAAATTCCATTTGTGATAATGGGACATCTATTTGCAACTGGAGGCAAAACAATTGATGGAGACGGTGTTAGAGAACTTTATGTTGGAACACTGGCACACCTTTCCGCATCTATATTTCCTGATTCCGCCGACTATGTAGCTCTCGGACATCTTCACATTCCACAAATGGTTAATGATTCTCCAAAAATCCGATACAGCGGTTCACCGCTTCCGATGGGCTTTGGAGAAGCAGGACAACAGAAAAAAATTTGTCAGATAGATTTCGTCGACGGTACAACTCAGGTTGAATTAATAAATATTCCAATTTTTCAAAAGATAGAAAGCATAAAAGGCTCGCTTGAAAAAATATTGCTGAGAATAAATGCCTTATCAGCATCTGGCGAAAAAACCTGGCTGGAAATAATATACGAAGGTGACGAAATCATAGGAAACCTTCGCGAGCGCCTTGAGGAAGCCATTTCTGGAAAAGAGATAGAAATTCTTCGGATAAAGAACAATAGAATTATAGATCGAATTCTGAACCAGAATAGCGATGTTGAAACTCTTGATGACCTCAGCAGGGAAGATATTTTTGACAGATGCCTGGCGGCTCACAAAATTCCCGATGAACAACGCCCAGAATTGAAGAATTCTTACCATGAAATATTACACGCCATTGATTCTACCGACAACAATACATAGCATTGGCATTGGCATTGCCTTGGCTCTACGGGAAAAATAAAAATGCGCATAAATAAAATTCGCTTTAAAAACCTAAATTCGCTTGGCGGTGAATGGATTATTGATTTAACACAACCAGAATTTGTCACAAATGGCATTTTTGCCATTACTGGTCCGACCGGCGCCGGCAAGACAACCATTCTGGATGCCATCTGTTTGGCCCTCTACGGACGCACTCCGAGACTCAACAAAGTCGGCAAGGGCGTTAATGAAATAATGTCAAGACAGACCGGCGAATGTTTTGCCGAAGTTACTTTCGAAACTCAATCAGGAAAGTTCTGCTGCCACTGGAGCCAGCACAGGTCAAGGAAACAGCCTGATGGTGAACTTCAGAGTCCAAAACATGAAATTTCTGATGCTGTAACGGGAAAAATCTTTGAAACAAAATTGAAAGATGTTGCTGGAAAAATTGAGAAAGTCACCGGAATGGATTTTGACCGTCTCACACGTTCTATGCTGCTTGCCCAGGGAGGATTTTCGGCATTTCTACAGGCATCTGCCGATGATAGAGCACCTATTCTGGAACAGATAACCGGAACAGAAATTTACAGCACAATTTCTATAAGTGTTCACGAACGCCGCTCTGAAGAACGAAAAGAACTCGAAATGCTGTCTTCTGAACTTTCCGGAATGCAGCTTCTCACTGAAGAAGAAATACAAAAACTCAAACTGCATCTTCAGGAGCAACTTGTACAAGAAAATAATTTAAATTCCCTGATAGCACAAAAAAACATTGAAGTTACATGGCTGAATGGAATAGCTCTTCTTCAGAAAGACTTGAATCTACTCAATGATAAGCATCAGAATCTGCTGATTCGCCAGGAAGCTTTTAAACCCGAACTTTCACGCCTTGAACGTGCCAGACAGGCGCTGGAGCTCTCGGGCTGTCATGCAGAACTTACTGCATTAAGACGAGCTCAGGCTTTCGATGTTAAAAATCTGAAAGATTATCGCCAGACGATTCCTGTACTGGAATCTGAGCTGAAAACTCTCAATGAAGCAGTGAAACCAGCTGTTGAAAACCTTGATAAAAAGAAATCAGAACAAAAAGAGGCACTTCCCGTACTGAAGAAAATCCGCGAATTAGATTTTAGAATTAATGAGAAAAATGGCCCGATAAAAACCGCCAGAGGCTTCCTTGCAGATGCTGAAAAAAAATCAGCCGATATCCTGAAAAAACTTGATGACGACAGAAAAGAGCTTGAGAGACAACTAACAGGACTTGAAAAAATTCTGAAAGTGCTTGCGGAAAACTCTGAAGACGAAAAGCTTATTGAAAATCTTGGTACAATAAAAAATAGATTCTCTTCTCTGCGTGAATTGTCCGAAAAAAAAGATTCTAAAATCAAAGAACTTCAAGCCGCCGAAACACTGAAAATAGAAACTGAAACAATCTGGAACAAACATTGTAAAGCACTTGAAAAAGCAAAAGCTGGGTTTGAAAATAACATGAACATCTTAAATCAGCTTCAGGAAGGTCATAATGCTAGACTCGCAAACAGAGAAATTGCCGATTTGCGTATTTTACTGGCAGAGGCAAAAGAGAGAAAAGCATTATTTGAGAAACTTCCTGAATCACTGAATACAATTAGAGAATTACAGCATCAGACAAACGAACTCGAAAAAAACAAACTGAAACTTATTGCTGAATCCAATAATACGGTTAAACAGATACAGGAACAAACTTCGGCTTCAGATGCCCTTGAAAAAAGTATTCCGCTTCTTGAAAATGAAATTGCATTCGCCGAAAAAATTCAAACTCTCGAAGAATACCGGGCTAACCTCCACAATGGCGATCCATGCCCACTTTGTGGTTCAAAAGAGCATCCTTACGCACTCGAAAATATTGCCGTTTCAGATGAAAAAAGAAATGAACTAAAATTAAAAAAAGCTGAGCTGAAAGACGCTGGAAAGCTTCTTTCCAAGCTGAATATCAGGGAAGTCGAAATCAAAAAAGATATTGAACAGAATGAAGCCGCAATAAAAAACAATTCAAAATCAATCACAGCTGAAAACAAGCGCATCTCAGAAGCTTTGAAAGCACTGTCCATTACAGAGGACTTGGCAATTTCCTCAATGTCTGCTTCAGAAAAAGATTTTAGCGATACTCTCCTGAAATTAAAAGATGAAAACGAAGAGAAATACCAGAAGCTCTTTTCGGATGTACAATCACTTGAAGCAATTGAAAAGTCATTATCTTCAATGCGAATTTCTCTCGAAAAATGCAGAGATGAACTTGCACTGTGTGAACGCGATATTCAGACTTTGTCAAATAAAAAAGGCATTCTTGAACATGACACTGTGAGAATCAAAGAAGAAGTTAAGCAGGTTACTGTTCAGGCTGAAAATGCTCTTGCTGACGCACTTGCTGATGTTTCACGATATAAAATCACATCCCTGCCTCTGAATTCACTCAATGGAATTCTTAAAAAGCTTACTGAAAGACGCGATCAGTGGCAACTCCTTCAAAAACAGAAAACTGACAGCGACAAGAATATTTCAGGCATACAGCTTACAATAAGCCATAATTCAGAGCAGGCAACGAAACTTGAACTCGAATTGAAGAACCTGCATGAAAGTCTTCAGCTTCTTATTCGAGAGAAAGAATCACTGCAATCTGAACGTCAAAAGATTTTCGGAGACAAAAACCCTGATGCCGTAGAAACAAACCTGTCAGAAGCTATTACAGAAGCCGAAAAGAAGTTGGATGAAGTTCGCTCAAAACTTGACACAGCTACAAAGGAAATGGAAAAACTTAATATAAAGACTGAGGAACTTGAGAAAACTGTTTTTGTCCGAACCAATCTGCTCAATGATTCCGAAATGAATTTTTCTTCAAATCTTGCAACAAAAAGCTTCGCTGACGAATTAAGCTATCTTTCTGCCTGTCTTCCTGAAAACGAGCGGAAAACACTTGTACAGAAAGCTGAAAGCCTTGTGCGGGAAGAAACCGAGTTGTCTTCCGCTATCAGAGATAAATCATCGCTGTTAAATTCCGAAAATGAGAAGAATATTACCCAGCAGTCTCTTGAAAGCATTTTACAGGAGCTCAACGCTTTGGCAGTCAGCCTCAGAGATCTTCAGCATGAAGCAGGCGGAATAAGGCAAAAATTGTCTGATGATGAAAATCTCCGAATTAAACAAAGAGAACGTGTCGCCGCAATCGAATGTCAGAAGCGTGAATGCACTCGTTGGGATACTTTGCACGAACTTATCGGATCAGCGGACGGCAAGAAATTTCGAAATTTTGTTCAGGGATTAACTTTTGAAATGATGGTCAATCATGCTAACAGGCAACTCCAAAAATTGTCAGATCGTTATCTTCTCATCAGAGACACAAGTCAGCCGCTTGAACTCAATGTAATAGACAACTATCAGACCGGAGAAATTCGTTCGACCAAGAACCTCTCGGGTGGTGAGAGCTTCATTGTAAGCCTTTCGCTTGCTCTCGGACTTTCGCAGATGGCGAGCAGAAATGTCCGAGTCGATTCGCTTTTTCTTGATGAAGGTTTTGGAACTCTTGATGAAGAAGCTCTTGAAACAGCCCTTGCCACGCTCGCCAGCCTGAGACAGGAGGGAAAACTAATCGGTATTATCTCACATGTCTCGGCGCTCAAAGAACGCATCAGCACACAAATTCAAATTATTCCTAAAACAGGAGGCCGAAGCACAGTATCTGGCCCCGGCTGCTCGCACAAAAAACAATGATGGGTTCTCGGCAGAAGATTTCTTGGCGCTCCAGAACGGTGTCCGTTTTACCGGAACGACCGGTCAATAATTCCGGAATACGCAATAATCAAGTTTTGCTGCGATATCCTTTGCCATATCCCCCTTCAATACCATAATCACAAAACAAATACTGCCTCTAATACAATCATACATTTTCTGTCGAAATACCCAATACTTGGTTTTGTTGTGCCTCTCTATGAACATATATTTCTCCGATTTGAAGATTTCACAAACTGGTTTCATGTACAATCGTTTAGAATACCTACGTTTATTTTATGAATGGTGTTAATAATTACAAACACACCAAGCTTTTCTAAAACTAACATGCCCTCTCAACGGCATCACCGCACGAGAGGGCAAGAGTCTTGTACTAACAAATGAAATTATTCCTTCATTGTATCATCACGCATTTCGATCGGATAAAACGTCCATCCGTGATATTTTCGATAATCAGATTGTCTTACAACTTCCACTTTTCCTCTTACTGGCATTCCGATGTGCATTTCATCGGTTTTTAGCTGGCCCGTTACACGCACACCATTCTCCAGTTCAACAATCCCGAGGTTTATGTGGGTAATTTCAAAATCGGCCGGAAGATTATGAATACTGGTGAAAGTCAGAAGCTTTCCATCAAGAGGCAGTGCAACTGGCTGGAAAACGTCATGTCCGCATTTTTTGCATCTTGCACGATTCGGGTAATGTATAGTTCCGCAACTTTCGCATTTATAGCCGGGAATAATTTTTTCCATTTTCATTCCTCCCTTTTGAATACGAGCGAAACAACGTTGTTTCCGAAGCCGCCAAAGTTACAGGTAAATCCGATTTTTGCATCTGCAACCTGTCGTTTTCCCGCATCGCCACGAAGCTGAGTTACTATTTCGTGAGCCTGTCCAACACCTGTTGCTCCGACAGGATGGCCTTTTGCTTTGAGCCCGCCGGAAGTGTTTATTGGAATCTTTCCACCAAGTTTTGTCAGCCCCTGCTCAAGCGCAATGTGACCTTCACCTTTTTTGAAGAATCCGACTTCTTCACTTTCAACTATTTCAAGAATTGTGAAAGCATCATGAAGTTCGGCAACGCTCACATCTGAAGGCTTAACCTGAGCCATTTTAAAAGCCTGCTCTGCAGAGCGCCTTACAGAAAGAAGATCTGTCGGATCTACACGATCATGTACACAATGGCTGTCAGTAGATTGTCCAACGCCCGCAATCCGGATAAGCGGTTTCCCAAGCTTTTTTGCAACTTCTGCCGAAGCAAGAATAAGGCATGCTCCTCCATCGGAAACGGGGCAGAGATCGTAGAATCTCAACGGGTCAGCTACATACGGATTGTTTGTCAAAGCATCTGCTGAATCAAGAATTCCTTCAAGAGTGATTCTTTCATGAAGATGAGCAAAAGGATTATGCATGGCATTTTCATGATTTTTCACTGCCACCATAGCCAGATGTCGTGGAGTAACACCATATTTTTCCATATACAATCGCGTAAACATTCCGGCAAAACCCGGAAGAGTCGCACCATATATTGCTTCTGCATAAGGGTGAGAAAGCGATGCAACAAGATCGGTGGCTTCAAGATTATCAGCTTCGCGCATTCTTTCAGCACCAGTTACCATTACCGTCTCATACATTCCGGAAGCAACTGCCATGAATCCGGTTTTTATAGCGGATGCACCTGACGCCGGACCATTTTCAATCGTTTCGGCACCCGCCGGAGTAAGACTTAGATGGTCAATCAGTGCCGACGCAAGTCCGGTCTGGCGATTCGCTCTTGCTGCACCCATGTTGGCAACGTAAAGATGATCAATTTTGCTTATTCCGGCATCTTTCATTGCCATAACTGAAGGATAAGCAGCTATTTCAACGAGCGGATACTCAAGCCGCGAGAAAGAGGTAATTCCAATTCCGATAACATAAACGTCACGCATTGTTCTTGCCTCCTTCACAGCAGCAGTGAGAAGAAAGTGATCCGGCGGGCATAGTTGCATCGCATTTTGAGCGTTTTGATGCAAATAAATCCTTCGGAGGACGTGGCGGATCCTTCGGTGGAAGAATCTCATCCATTGCCTTCTTCAACAGTTCATCCGGAACCGGTCTTGCGCCAACGATGAGACTGCCTTTCGCCTTCTCATACAACTGCCTTGTCAAGCTCCATGAGGGAACCCCACCCAATTCGTGAGCTATGTTAAAGCGTTTTTCAAGCTGGTATTCGATCATCCAGCGTCTGAAGCCGTTTGGAGACTCTGCAACAATAAGAACTTCCTTCTGGTTCATAATATCGAAATGATACTCCATTTTTGCAGCAAAGGCATGAGCACCAACGCGCAGACCTCTTCTAAGGGAAAGAGTATGATATGACATTCCAATTTCAGGATTCAGGCGTCTTCCATTAACTATTGCAACAAGCTCACCGTTTATCTGTGCAATCAGAACGTATTCATCCTGGACTCTGTGTCTGTAGTAGCCGAGAAGTTCAGCATAAACACGCGCCGCAACGATGTCATAATAATCACGATCCACGTGCAGCAATGGTTCGACGTGAGGAAGAAGCATTGGAATTTCTTCCCTGGTAATTTGTCGAATTACAAGTTTTTCACCGCTGGACAGCGTCATGAACTTAGCCGGAAAATCTGGTGCCGGATTGTCTACCGGGCGCAGGATTTTTTCAATATCCGAAGCCATGTTTTTTTCCTTTTCTCTTGCTTATTTTCTTGAAAATCTACAAAAAAGACTATTACCTGATGTCGTTATTGATTTTATCTATACAACAACCTATTTTCGGGAATGCACCCAATTAATTCATGCAAAACCTCGAATCTAATATAATCTTAAATCTTGACTCTATAAAATCTGCGTAATCTGCGGACAAAGATCCTGTCCTTTCGTTGTTACTGCTTTCCAAACTCGAATGCAACAATACGGCTGATGCAGGATTCAAGCTCGATTGCCCGCCATGGGAAAAGGCCGATCCATGTGCGTTTGTTCTTCAACTGATCAATTTCGCCACCAATGTTTTCAGCATGAATGATTCCCTTTGGAAACATCTTCAGATGCATTACCTGATAGAATTCTTCATAAGGGAACATTTCATCCCAGGTTTTTCCGTAGGTTTTCTTCAACTTGGCTTCTGCTTCGTTGAACAATCTTGGATGCCATGTTCTGAGAATAGTGTTCATCGGATGATCTGCTGAACCGCAATCAACACCAATCCATTTAAATTTCATTTTCGTAGCCCATTCATGGAATTCAGGATTCGGGCCCGGATGCTTTACCATGTATCTGACTTCGTCAGATTCTTTCTGATCCCAGGAATAGCGGTGATAGCCGGTATTGATGATCAGAATATCGCCTTTTTTAATCTCAGCACGATCGGTGAACATCTTCGGAGAATAAAGAGAATAATCTTCAACTGCATCGGAAATATCGACTACAACGCCTTCGCCGCAGAATTCTTCCAATGGCACATCTCCGATTGTGCGACCATTGCCGACGAAATGAATTTCACCATCAATGTGAGTTCCAACATGCATACTGGTTTTAAGAATCATTCCATTCGCACCCTGCCCCATGTGAGCACCGGCAAGACGCTTAAAATACTGCAACTGCATTGGCATATAGCTTGGCCATGGCGGAGTGTGAATACTCAAACGCTGAGTCAAATCATACATCTTAACTTTTTCCATTGTCATTCCTCCTGATTTATTTATGCAATTTACTTAATATCTATTCAACTAAGGTATTACTAAGATTTCATTATCACAGAATTAGCAAGCAGATACAACTATTAGATAAAAAACATGCACAGGTGCAAAAAAATGCAAACTCCATTTTTCTCAGCTTTTCTCAATTTTTCCCTAGGTCTCTGCGACTCTGCGTGAGTTCAATCTTTTCGTCAGTAACAATACTACAATGTCTTTTTTTACAGAAATTTTTCCGGGCAATATGCTTCTACGAAGGCTTCGAGAGCATCTTCGAAACATTTTACCGGTGGATTTACCAAACCTGCTCCAACTTGTCCGATGCCAGGGTTCTTGTGAGCAATTCCGGTGTTTATCTGAGGAAGAATGCCTGTTTCACAAACTTTCAGCAGGTTGATTCCGGTTGGTGAACCTCTGAAATCAAGCGATGGAATCTGGAAATGATCAGATTCTGTTTCCGTAATTTCATACATGCGCCTTGTGTATTCAATCGAATCAGTGGCTTTTCCGCCAACGAATTTCACAATTGCCGGAGCAGAAGCCATCGAAAAGGCACCGAGTCCGCATGTTTCAGTAATTGCTGAATCGCCAATATCCGGATTCGCGTCTTCTTCTGAAAAACCCGGGAAATAAAGACCAGACACCTTAAGCGCCGGAGCCGTGAACCATCTGTCTTTCAGACCGCTTAATCTTATTCCAAAGTCTGTACCATTTCGCGCCATTGTCGTAACAATGGTTGAACCGGAAATCCATTCAGCAGAGGCAAGAATGGCTTTCGCAGCAGGCATACTGAGATTAAGGAAAAAGTGATCGTTCGAATTAATGAATTCCAGAACCCTTTTCTTATCTGCAACAGAAAAAGATGTGTCAATAATACAAGGTGCCAGTTCTCTGAAAAGCAGTGATGTTCCGGCACGATTTCTGTTGTGAACCTCGTCACCCATCTGAAGCGCCTGCGCAATAATTGATTTCAGATTCACATCACCTTTTTTTGCAAGTGTTTCTTTTAAAAGCGGCGCAAGAACATTTTCCATCCATTTCAGATGAGTTATTACTTCGGGCGAAAATGCTCCGAAACGAAGAACTTTACCCAGTCCCTCATTTAATGTACAATATGCCTTGTTTCCGTGCGTTTTATTTTCAACGATCCAGACCGGCATGCTTGATGTTGCAACACCAGCCATGGGACCCACTCCAGAATGTTCGTGCCAGGGCTCGAATTTCACTTCACCAGATGCAGCAACCTTTTCTGCATCAGCAGGATCTTTTGCCAACCCCTCATACATGAGAGCACCCATCACCGCGCCGCGCATGGGTCCTGACATTCGCTGCCAGGTTATCGGAGGACCGGCATGAAGAATAAGATTTTTTCTCATTCCAGGTACAACATCCTGAGCAATGCCGATTCCAGTCAATACCGGCTGTGCCGATTGTATTCTTTTGATTGCTTCTATATTGGCAGTTTCTATATTAACTTTAGCCATTCTATTTTTCTCCTTCGGACTGCCATCGTTTCAGTGCATCAAGCAGAGACAGTGTTCTCACATTTCCACCCGCAGGCGGCCGCCAGTCAATATTTACATTGTCTACACCCTGGCTTTTCAGATCCTGGGCGAATGAAGGCAAACCAATATTAATAACTTTAACTGTGCTGTTAAACAATTTTTTTGTGGCTTCTGACATTATTTTCTGCCCTCCATGAGTATTTTTCTGACAAATTTCAACATCGAAATGTTTGTCGGAAAAACATAAGCACCGCATTTTTCCATGGTTTCCCATTGTTTCTGGTAACTCTGAGGATCTCCGACTGTTCCACAGATTGTCACTGCAAAAATCGGGTTCCTCTTAGTTTCATGTCTGGCAAGTGTAATCGCTTCTGAAAGCTCAGATGCCATATCCGGGTGTGAACCCCATCCCATTACAAGATCCAATATAATAAGGGAAGTTTCCGGGTCGGCAGTTTCACTTATGATGCGCTCTTTGCGTGTCATCGGATCAATCATCGGATGAGCTTTTCCTCTTGTATAATCGTCATCGCCGAGGTCAATTACGCAGTGTCCGGTGCTTTTAAAAAGATCATTGCACTTCTTAACGCCTTTTACCGGAGTGTTTGAAGAGATTTCCCCGAGAACTGGCATCAAAAAGCGCTGTGCTTCATCGCAAAGCGTTCCGCCCGAATACAATGCGCGGACATAACCTTTGCTGATTGAAGCTTTTGCTGCCATGGAAGCAATTTTTTCATCTGTTATCAGATCTGCAAACTTTTTACCAGTAGCCAGCTCACATGCTTTTTTGCCTGCATCTTCGAGATTTTCTGCGGGTGTAAATCCCTGGCTTGATATTGCAGACGGATCAGCCCCGATGAAATATATTACCACTGGTTTTTTGACATCTTTCAACTGAGAAAACAGTTTTGGAAGTGTGCTTTCAGCGGGCGGTTTGGAAATGAGTACAATAACATTCGTAGCCGGATCTTCGGCAAGGGCTTTTACAGAAGCGATTGTCATCAGACCACCGATTTTTTCAGAAAGATCACGCCCTCCGACGCCTATTGCCTGGCTGATTCCGCAGTCCAATTTGTCTATAACGCACGTTACTTCCTGTAACCCGGTTCCTGATGCTGCAACAAGTCCGATGTTGCCTTTCCTGACCACGTTAGCAAAAGCAAGCGGAATATTGTTGATTATTGCTGTTCCGCAATCAGGACCCATCACAAGCAATCCTTTTGAAACGGCTTTCTGTTTCAGGCGAAGTTCGTCCTCAACAGTTACGTTATCAGAAAAAAGCATTACATGCAAACCGTTATCAAGCGCGTTATCTGCTTCTCTCGCAGCAAAAGTGCCCGGCACTGATATAAGAGCAATATTACTATCCGGATAACTTTTCATGGCAGAACTCAAGGTCGGAAATTTTAATGCTGAGCCGCCTGAGCCGGTTATTTTTTTCTTCAGAAGACCTTTTGCTTTCTCAATGTATTCCGGCAATGCTTTTTCATCTTTTCCGCACACGCAGATAATAAGATCTGATGGTGTAATGGAATCAAATTCAGAAAGCCACAGATTCAATCTTTTTATACTCTGCAGATTGAAATCTGTTCCCATACCAACAACGGCATTATCAACACCCGGACATTTCTTTATTTCTGTGTTGATAAGCATTAACGTTACAGAATCAAAGTAAGTCTGTTTTAATATCTCATACTTAAACGCCATATAGCTCCTTTTTTAGAGGGGGCACGCGCCCCCTCTCGGCGGTCGAACAAGTTCGACCACCTTCACTCCCCGCGGTCGGACACTTTGTGTCCTCCGCATCTCATTAACCATTCGCCTGTTTGAGGGGCGTTCGACCACCTTCACTCCCCGCGGTCGGACACTTTGTGTCCTCCGCATCTCATTAACCATTCGCCTGTTTGAGGGGCGTTCGACCACCTTCACTCCCCGCGGTCGGACACTTTGTGTCCTCCGCATCTCATTAACCATTCGCCTGTTTGAGGGGCTGTCGGACACTTTGTGTTCTCCGCATCTCATTAACACGTTCGCCTGTTTGAAAGGCATTAGGGCACCTTGTGACTCGGCTACATAAAATAAATGGTTTCTTACATTTTTTTACAACATTAAATGAGTCGATACGTTACCTCTTTTAATTTACTATGAATTTTTTCTTATGTGCAAGAAAAAGAATTCTAAAAACGAAACGCAGGCTATCAGCCTGCGTTTCGTTTAATTTAAACAATTCAGAAAATTCTATGAACCCGAAAGTACTTTCTAATAATGGAGAGCACAGGGTGCTCGACCGCGGGGAGTGAGTAGGTCGAGCTTGTTCGACCTACGAGAGGGGGCGCGTGCCCCCTCTCTAAATAGACGATTATTGCATTCTTATGAAAACAGCTCCAAACTGACCGGTTCCTGCTGAATCATTGAGAAGCAGCCTGGTTGTTGAAGCATTTACCGTCTGAAGCTCAACGAACCTGAAAGAATTGCCTCGCATTGATGCGTTAAAGGTACCTGAATAGGTTTTTGACGACTTGCCAAGTGTAATAGCCGGATCAAGTTTGTAATCATAATCAGCTTTTGCAGCGAAACCCTTTCCAGCTCTGAACATGGCAACACCCCAATCCTCGAACAACTGCCAGAACTTGCGATTAGCAGGAGCATTAAGGTCTACGTTACTTATTCCAACTGCATCACTTCTTACAAGACTTCTGACGGTTTCCGTACCCAACTGCTCATAAAGATAATGAACAAACAATCCCGTACTTCCATAATCAGAAAGACTATCTGACCAGACGGTCAGACCATCATCATAAGGCTTTCCTGCATAACTGTTGAAAAATCCGGATGGTTTCCCAGAATAACGCACTTCTGCGCCAACACTCAAACCTTCGTTAAGCCATGCTTCTTCATCCTGACCACCGCTGATCACCTTTGTATGCGCAACAAAGTTAACCAGATGCTGGAATTCATGAACAACTGTCAAAAGCGCTTCATCCTGATAAGATGCAACAGAGGTTCCGGAAGCATCAGCAAGATAAAACATGTCTTCCTGATTCGAATACCAATTAGAAGTATAATCCTTCGGATGGAAAACGCCTACAGCACCAATATTATTAATTGCAGGAGAAATCAGAATAGTAATTTTCGAATCTGAATTAAGATCACCAAAAGACAGATATTCAGACTCACTCGCATAGTTGGTCATGACAAAGTTATAAATACTAGCATCAAAAACATTCCTGAGACCTTCTATCGCGGTAACAGTATCAGATATTGTTGCAATAGCATAATCAACAAATATTTCGCACTTTGTACCAGTAGCCAGAAGTCTTGCTGTAATAGTTGAAACACCTGACGTATCATCAGAAGGAACATAGAACAGCTTCTCATCATTGATGTTTCTCATCATTGGCGTGCTGCCAAGTGGTCTCATGAATGATCTCTTTCTGAGAATTTCAGCTCTCATCTGCCTGATCTGCTGTTCAAGAGCAACAAATTTTGGTGTAAAAGGTCTCATGCGATAAGATGAAGCTGACTCCAAAGAAAGCGGTCTGAGAGATGCTCCGCCACCATTCACTTCAAGAGTGTAGGAAGCATCGGCAGTATTTTTTGAATACAGAATCAATCCATATTTTTCACTTCCACCTGTAGTTGGAATATGCACATAAGTTGGTGTAGCAACTTCAATAGAAAAGTGAACACCACTGGCAATATCATTTGCATCTGTTGAAAGAAGCTTTACTTTTGCAGTAGCAGTTGCACTTCCTCCACGGGTGTCTGTTACAACACAAGTTATGGTAACAGTCCTGGAACCTGAAGTGCCAACACATGCTGTCACTGAGGCATTCGGTGAAGGGATATATACGCCGCTCTCTGAGGTCCAGGAATAAGTAAGAGCTTCAGCATCCGGATCAGAAGCTATTGCAGACAGATTAAAGCTCAGAGAAAGTGGTGCAATAGAATAATTCGGTGTTATTGATAAAGTTGGCGTTCCGTTTGTCGAGGATATTACAGCCAACTCAAGATTGGCAGTCATACTTCCGCCCTTTCCATCTGTTCCATAAACAGAAAGAGTTGCAGATGAGACTACCGCAGGAGCGGTCCAACTGACGGTGGCCCCGGATGATGCTGACAATGTGCCGCCTGAAGCAATCCATGAAAAGCTGCTGACTGTGTCACCATCAATATCTGTCCATGAAGCCACAAGATTAATCATTGTGTTTACTGGAATTCTTGTTCCACTCGCCACAATTGAAATAACCGGATCATGATTAATACTTGAGAGGACCGAAATTGTCTTAGTATAAGAGGTGTAAAGATTATAATCGCGGCCATCATAAGCAGTAAGTGTAACTGTTGCTGTACCAGCCTGAGATGGTGCCTGCCATGTGGCTGAAGAGCTTGTATAATTCAAATCAACACTCGGAAAGCTTCCAACGCTGCATGTCCAGACATATTTAGAAGGAGTTCCATCCGGATCAGAAGCTTCTGCCTGAAGATGTACATAACCATTTACAAGAACAGTGCTTGAGCCGCTGATTGTTGTAATAACAGGCGCAGAATTTGTTTCATTTCCACCTGTCCCGACTTTCACCTGAAGTGCCGCAGTTGAGCGTCCGCCTCTTCCATCTGAGACTCTGCCGCTTAAAGTGGCAATAGTATCAAAATTTGGAGCATACCAGACGTTTGTCATTGAATTTGTGTTGGTCGCCATTTCGCCTGCGGTTCTCCACCATGAATAGGTCAGGCTGTCACCATCTGGATCATAACCATTAGCTGTAAGGTTGACCTGTCCACCTTTTGCAACTGCAAGATAGTCTGCTGTAATAGTAATGGTGGGTGCTTTGTTGGAATCAGAAGTCGGCATGAGAGAATATTCATACATCGCCGGAAGAGCTTCCCTGAAATTCATCCAGATTGTCTGTGAAGCATAGTTTGTTTCATACATCGCAACTTCAACATTGCCGGAAGGCATTTCAAGCAATACTGAGCCAGAAGCATCTGTATAAAAAGTTTCTCCCCATACTTTTATCTTTGCGTTGTAGAGAGTATTTCCCTGATTATCAAGAAGAACAACACGAACCTTCTTGTCGGCCTTTGAAACCGACGACAAAACTTCTTTTGATTCCGACGGGGAAACAACCACTGCATCAGAACGGAAACGGTAATAATAATTGCTGGATCGATATCTGCTTACAACATGCAGAGTTTTTCCAGCTGGAACACCCGACAGAGAATATCCACCATTTGAACCTGACCATGTAAAAACTTCAGGATTTTCTTCAAGATAAACGTAAGCACCTTCAATGGTCTTACCTGAAACAGTTGCAGCAAGCACTGAAGCAGAATTAGTCGGATCAAAAACTGTTCCGGCAATTGTGCCTACATTTGGGCTCGGATCATCACCAAGGTTGCTGCCCCCCCCGCTGCCACAACCATTCATACAAAACAAACATGCAACACAGCATAGTACAACAAAAAATCTAAAATTCATCTAACCTCTCCTTAGTTAGTTAAATAGTTTCCTTAATTCAAACAACGAGATATCACCAGGAACTGTCACGCTAATATCCGAGCCATTCGATCCGGATATCTGATAATAAGCCGCTGACCATGGTGCAACATAAACAGAATGCGTCTTGTTCAGATCTCCGGAATTTGAGAACATATATGGACCATTAAGTGTAATTGTTGCCGAGTTGAACTGATAACTGTTTACCAGATTTATCCCGGGAATTCCATAATCAGAATATCCGGAATAGTCGTTTACATACAACGCAAGTACAAATTTTGCAAAAATTACTCCAAATTGCTGCCCGGTAAAGCTCTCAATTGCAGCCTTGCCAGTGGTACTTCCTGCAAGAAGCTTTTTCAGGGATCCATTTTCACCAAATCTTGAGCCGAGCCATGTTCCAAATAGATAAACCTGTCCATAAGATGGATATGGATCTGATCCCGGCCATGGGTCTGCCATAAGATTTATTGAATATGTTTTAGAAAGATAAAGCCTTACCTGCTCTGCTTTTGATCCATTATTTTCAGTCATTTTAAAACCGCAAACGTGTTCTGCATATCCTGACATTGCTTCGTTCAGCCAGTCAGCCTCTGTGAGATTTCTTGAATGACGCTGGTAGAAATTAACCATGTGCTGAAATTCATGTGCCATAGTACTGGCAGCGGTAACTGAACCAGTTTTCGAATCAACGTTAACATAAAACATCTTTCTCTGATTCGTAATTCCAGACTGTAACTGAGCGGATGAATAAAGATCGCCGGAATAGAAAAATCCAGCTTCTTCGATGACACTGGAAAGAAGAATCGTGATGTCTGAATCCAGACCGTTATATCCGGCCGGAGGTTCTTCACCAAAAACACCTCTTATTGTCGGATAAATAACCTGCCAGTAAGACTGCAAGTCAGTAATATATTTCTCAACTTTCGAATTGTAAGAAACGTTTTCATCAAGAAAAAGATTAAGATTTCCTGAAACTCCACCCGGAAGAGGTGAAACTTTGCGACAAACAGCTCTAACTGTCCGATAATTACCATCGCTAAGGCTTCCAACAATTATCTTGAATGATTCAACATCACCTTCCTTTGACATTTTCACTGAAGGATTTTTCGTTGATTTGTCTTCAGACGGGTTGAAAACAAATGAAGGCATTGTCTTTTCAAGTTTTCTGAGAGATGTGTGGAAACCAGCAGATGGTGATTCAGAATAATCAGTTTTTTCATCTGTAATTGATGCTGCAAATGCTTGCTGAGAAAGAGACAGATCAGCAGAAACAGCGTTTCCGGAATTATTTACAAGCGAAAGAACAAGACTTTCGTTGCTATTCAGGGAGCTGATTGTAAACTTATTTCCAGATGCAGGAAAAGCAGTACTTGAGAAACCTGTCGGAACAGCGAACTTGTCAGATGACAACGGTGAAAAGGGATCAGGAGCGACCGGATTCAGAACATTTGTCCCACCGCCGGTACTTCCGCTACCGCTGCCGCCACTGCATCCAAGAAAGAAAAGAAACGGTAAAAATATAAACAGCCCAAAAACATGCAACATTCTTGTCTTCACTTGCTCCCCCCAAAGTTGATACAAAAAAAGCATCGTAAAAAGATTTTACATTCTATCACCGACTTTCAAATGAAACAAGAATATTTACTGAACTTTTTTTTGATACAGTTTTTTATTGCTTTGTGGTAGAATCCGAATTGTTTATAATTTATTTTTTGGAGGGATTTTCATGTTCAGAAAGTTTGTAGTTTTAATGGCTCTTTTCTGTTCGTTTAATGGTGGTCTTTTTGCACAGGAACCTGCACCAGCAGAGCCCCAGAAAGAAACAGCTCCTGCTGCTGTTCCCGTTACTGCTCCTGCCCCTGCAACTGAAAGCGTCTGGAAAACTTTTTTTCCTGATGGAATATCTGATTCAGAAGGCAAAAGTGTTGATTTGAGCGTGCTTGATGGAAAGATTGTCGGTTTATATTTTTCTGCTCACTGGTGTCCTCCCTGTCGTGCGTTTTCTCCCAAGCTGGTTGAATTCCGGAATGCAAATTCTGCTGATTTCGAAGTCGTTTTCATCAGCTCAGACAAATCTGAAAGTGCGCAGTTCGAATATATGAAAGAAGTGAAAATGGAATGGCCGACTATGAAACACCGTTCAGATGCCGCAAATGCTCTTGCTGACAAATATGGTGTACAGGGAATTCCAACTTTGATTATCCTTTCACCAAAGGGAGAAACCCTTTCCACTGACGGAAGATCTGATGTTATGAGCTCACCCGAGAAGTGCATTGAAACCTGGAAATCGCAGATCAAATGATTTTTTTGACTTACTTGTAGCTCTTGGCTGTGGTTGATTTTCTAATTCTGCTGTACTATTTTATTCTATCAATAAAAATGGAGGTTTTTGTTAATGAAGAAGTTATCTTTTGTCCTGGCTCTCTGCCTTTTGGGTGTTCCACTTTTTTCACAGGCTCCCGATGCTGCTCCTGCTGCTCCGGCTCCAGCGGCTGTTGCACCAGTTGCCCCCGCACCAGCGGCACCTTCTGTCAAGTATACCATTGACGAAGAGCGGTACATGACAACTTTTCAAAAAGAAAAACTTCCTGAAGTTGAAAAACAGATTGAAGCAGCATGCGGCGCAAAGGTCCCGCTGGAAGTGGATTTTGCAAGTTTCGCCGGTGATTATGAGTCAATGAAATGGATTGAAGGGCAGTATGGTACTGGCGTTCTTATAACCGGCTTAGGAATGATCTGCAAAGATGATATCGGCAAAAAGCGTTTCACAGCAACAATCAAAAAGATTGTAATGACCAACGATAAAAATGCTGAGAAAAACGTTGTTAAGGTTGAAAATGGAACTCTGATTATCGTTACACACCTTTCAAAATTCGGTGCTGACTACAGCATGATCGAAGAAGTACTAAAAGGCGCAATCTAACTGTTCTGGCTATAGCCTGTTAAAACAAAAGCCGGTGACTGAGTTTTTCAAGTTACCGGCTTTTTTATACAAATTCCACTTAAATTAACACCCCCCTGTCAGAAAGCAGGAGCTTTCAAAAAAACGAGAATGTGGAAAAACGTGATTCGTTGTCATCTCGGCCAGGTAAAGACCTCCGGAGGATTAGATATTTGAGCAAAAGACACCTGATTTTTCCCTTCTCTCGAAATGACAGTAAAATACACCTCTTTTCTAGAACACACACCGGGCAACATAATTCGTTCATCTAATTTTATGTAGGGATTTGATTCATCAAGCCCTCATAAAGCACGATTTAATAATCTATTGCGGATTTTATTGCTTCAAAAAAGAAAGTGTCTTTGGCTTCGAGTATTTCGGGAGTGGATTCCTGAAATTTCGTGATATCCAGACGCCCCGGATGATCTGAAACAACCAGTCCTGAAAAGAAAAAAATGTTTTCCCAGCCTATAAGTGAATTTGCAATTGAAGCGTGTTCAACCTCGACAAGATCATTTGAGTGCTGAGCGTTGTTTAACCATGCCCTGCTCTCTTCGAGAATAGAACGCACTCCAACCACCTTTCCAGGTGAGTAGAACTTCGTCGCCTGATTAGGAATAACGTAACTAGCATTATTGCTATTGACACTTGTGGGAGCAATAATTTTACCAATCGGATACTGAAAATTGAGTGTTCCAGCATTTCCGAAAACAATAAATCTTCTGATCCCCTTTTTCAATAGCTCTGCAATTAAGCTTCCAGCAGCGTCTCCATAAACATTTCGCCAGGAAAGAAAACGTATGTTTTTCTTACTCGAACAAATAACATCAGAAGTTTTTCGAACTTTATGTTTACAGGGAAGGCAAATTTCATATTCCCAATAAGGAAAAGCATCGTTGCCTCGTACAACAGGTCGCGGAAAAAGATTTGGACGTGGAAGTGATTTCTTGAATTGGCGAAACTCTTCCAGCGACCATTTTATTTTCTTATTGAGGAAGTAAGCTTCGGAAAATTTCTGCAAATACCATGCAAAGACATTGAAAGATGATTGATAGCCAAAAACTACGATATCATCCGGACGAACGTCTATTGATGAAAGTGCTCCAGCACACAATTCTCCAGTAATTTCGTTGTAATTTTCAGGCTCTTGCCATTCCAAACCATCGAAAGAGCGCTCTAAATATTGAAATAAAAACGCATACTCCAGAAAAACGTGTGTGATCCGATCACGGCCAAAAATATTAGTAATAACAAGCGTCCATTCTCCCTTTTTGTTCCGCCCAAACAAATAAGCTTTACTGTTGATGTCTCGCTTCTGAATAAAACCAAAAATTGGTCGAAGCCCCCAAAACGGCATCTGCCGGATGGTGTCTTTCAACAGACCTCCGGCAACAATCAAACGAATGGAATTATTTTGAAGAATTCGGAACAATGATGATGGGATTCGTTTTTTTAAGTAGCTTTCTACATCCAAAGTCATTTTTGAATTGAGTAACTCTGGAATATTTTCTTCCAGCCATTCTTTCTTTTTCCAGATGCAATTTCTTTTTTGTACATCATCAGTATCCAGTAAAAAGAATTCATATCCCTTAATCCCAATTTTTAAAAAAGCAGCAATCGAAGTCGATTGATCAGGATTAGACAGTCCAACGTGTTGAGTCATTAGATACAACACAAGAATAAAGAAAAACATGAATTTTTGAGAATATAAGTCTTTTTGATTAATCATTAAAGAATTTTCTAAATTACCTTTTAAATTGGTCTTTCAATGTATGAAAGTTTTTTTCGAGTTTCATCTCTGAAGAAAAGGAGTTCTGAGGCCGTTCTATCTTTGATGAGTTCTTATCATTAGATTTTCCAACATTCGGAGTCAAAAGAATTAATATAGCAAAAACAAGCACAAGGTCAAGAAATTTGTTTTCGAATATTCTAATATTAATTTCCCCATTATTCAACTCTGATTCCATAATCTTACTCCTGTTTCAAATGATTTTTATAAATCACGGTTTTCTTCAAGATATTAACACCCTTTGCAAATTTATTTCCTACAAAAACAATTTGAGAATTGTATTGGCAGACAAAAGCAAGAGTAATACCCACAATAAGGAATTTTTCAACTCAGCGACTCCTCTATTCTACATACTGATTAGTTAACGATGAATTTAAGTAATTTATCACAGCAATTTTTGGAGAATGTAAAGATAAAGCTATATGTCGAACACAGTAATAGAATCTCTCTGGATTTCGATTATTTTACTTGAAAATAATTTTACATGAAAAAACAATGCTCAGCAATTTAGAAACCTCTCGATTAATACATAACACTCTCAAACGCGCATTTACCTAATAATAAGCAAATTTTTCAAGATTCCTTTTCTTGAAAAACCAACTATCGCTATTTTATACAATTGATCTCTATGAAGTCCAAATAGAGGTCAATTGCATAATTAGATGATACTTAAGGGATTATTTCCAGGAGCCTTTAGTCATTGATCCGTCTTTCTGATTAATTGTGTGTGTTACGTCTTGATCATTTACGCTTTCGTGGACTGTAACTGAATTTCCACCTTTTTTACCACCAGAAGTGATGCTATACTCTTTTGCGCCCAATCCCCTTGCTGCATCCAGATTACTCTGAAAAACCCACTTGCTGCCGTCATACTCGTTGGTAAAATTCTGCAAACCAGGGCAACCAGTTATTTTCTTGGTATCACCCTTGCTTGTAGAGAACCAACCAGTTTTAACCCGTTCCACCTGAAGATACACCCGCTTCCCTCAGTGCTTTTTCAACCCTCTGATTAATAATTTGCTCCATACCTGCGGCTAAATCAGTTCCATCAATAAGATTTCCACAATGGGGGCATTTTATATCTCCTTTTCCAGAACCTGGCTTGATCCCCTGAGAGAAGCGCTTATCTTTTGCTGATGCATCCTGAGCAAACGAAAAGAGAGAAACCATAAACGCTACAAACAGAAACACCATGAAGCTTTTAGAAGTTTTCATAGAACCCTCCTGATTTTTTTTAACCAGCACACTGTTCGTGTGTAATTCACCTTAAAATGCTTTACGCAAGATCTTTCAAAAAAAACAAGCGGTTTGTACTTTTCAAATTTCATCTTGTTCGGCTGATATTTCATGAAAATTGAATTTACCTTCATAAACATAAACGTTCACAATTATTAAAACATCATCACGAATAAATAATTATTTTTAAATTACCTGAATACATCAATGGTACTTTTCGGTAACATTTAGTATGATTTCCACAACAACAGCTATGATCGGTTTGTGATTCGATGCGGATTTTCGAGTTTTTTGTATGATTTATTACGAGTAAATCTGGTTGTTTCTTTTACCTTAAGACTTACACCATCAGATTTTTACCCATTCCGGGCATACAAAAAATCCCTTCATTGCTGAAGGGAAAAGAAATGATTAAGAGTTCTAAATATTACTTCAACATATTAGAATGACTTCAAGATTTCAGTAATATTTCGTGCCTCGGAAGATAAACCCATTCTTAATGCTGATGCAGCATCTCTCCAGTATGTAATATCGCCATAACCATTGGAATATTTTTTTGCCAGAGCCAAAAGATTATTAGCAACGTTCTGAATTACACTCTTCAAAAGCATCGGAATGTTGTCACCTGCTTCATTAAGAGATTTGATTATAATTTCGTATCCAATATTAGCCTGACGGATAAAAAACTCAGCGGTTCTCTTCCAGAAATCAATATTGCCTATTCCTTCGTCATTCATTCTCGAAAGAAACACCACCATAACTGCAAGGTGATTTTTTAATCGAATTTTTATATCAATCGCAGGAATATTTTCAATTGAATCAATAATTTTTCTGGCGTTGCTTGCTGCCTGCCACAAAGCATCTACAAGCTCTCTTGACTGCGCTGTCCAATAATCTATGTTTCCATAAAGATCTTTTGAGCATATTCGTCTCAGGTTTTCAGAAGTATTATTTATTGCAACTCTCAACAAAGGGTTCATTTCAGGGTGATTGGCGATGGTCTCATTCAGCAGACTTACACAAGTATTACCAATACTTCTGTTCAAAACTACTGTCCGAATCCAATAATCAATATCTCCATAACCCTTGTCAGTCTGGGTTCTGAGAATAGCTTCAACATCAGCAAGTCTATCTACAATGATCGGCAGGGAACTCTCTTCAGCCAGATTCAGAGGTTCTTTCTCAGAAACAGTTTCGGAATCCATGTGTAGAGCATTGAAATTTCTCTTTGCCTGATACAGTTTTTTGCGAAATTCGTTGTATTCCAGAGCAACTTTTGTAACTTCACTCAGAGCTTCTGGAAAAACTGATTCCCCACTGCCGATTTGGGGGACCTTCTTTTGTTCAGAAGCTATCGCCGGAGACAGAAAGCATGACAAAATAAAACAAAATGAAACGAGAGATAATTTTTTTAACACCCAAATTCCTCCTTGAATGGTTTGATTTCGTTAAAACGAAAATCCATTCGATTTTGTCATCGCTATTTTGTATGTACTCAATAATTTTCAAAAAGCTAATTTTTTACATTGCGAACTGGCACATCAAATTTATTAAAACAGTTTTCAACTTCTGCAAGGTCAGCAGCGAAATATGGAAAAAGCTATTGATAAGCACGACCAAGCGATTTTGACCCCATATTTAAGATTTTGCGTATAAGGATAAACCTAAGCAGATCCATGACAACGAGCTTGCGTACAACATTGCCATCCAATGTTGAATACAGTTGTTCGGTTGCCTTAAAACAGCTTTCTGACTCTTGGAAAAAAATACATTGTCAAAAACAGTTTTACAACGTCCCCCGGAATAAACGGAAGAAGACCTGCAGTAATCAAATTCTGACTGCTGATAAAAAATGACAGCCAGATAAGCCCTGGAATGTAAATAAGAGCGTTGCCAAGAAACATACATAGTGCTACCTTAAAAGGACTCCTGTCATAGGCATTTTCGGCAAGCAAACCAACCGTATATACTGCCAGAATAAAACCGACAATATAACCCCCTGTCGGGCCACAAATTACAGCAAAACCCGATGCAGCACCGCTGAAGACAGGAATTCCCGAAACACCCATGGTCAAATAAGTCAATATCGTAATCACAGATAGATTTCGACCATATACAAGCCCCAGAAGAAGCACTGCAAAGGTTTGAAAAGTAATCGGAACCGGCGAAAATGGAAGGTTAATACTGATCTGCGCTGAAAGAGCAAGCAAAACGCTCCCCGCTAATACAAGAACAGAATTCCGAGAAATTCCTGATTCCGGCCATAAATCGTCAATAAGTACATGATTCGATAGAATTGCAGTTACCATTTGTCCTCCAACTATTTCAGTAAATCAATTAATTTTTCAATCCTGTTAATTCGCGAACATCTTTTTTGTATGGATCAGCCCTTGCATATTGAAATTAACCTTCTCTGCGAATCAGTTGTTCTTTTTTATAACGGATAAGGCGATGGGACTTGTCTATTTTTTGTCTCATGACAAGCAATTACTTCTCAGTTCTAATATTTTAGCATATTCTTTTTTATCATTCAAAAGAGACTTTTACAAGTAAAATTAGCATCTATTAATTTTGGGCATCATTTTCAACTAAAACGCTCAAAGTTCAAGAATGTCATTGCTAAATTATTGTTGTCATTTTCATCCTGAATTGATGTCAATAGCTGAATTCAAAGTCTCTTTTTTTTGAAATGATGAAGGCTTGCTGCTGACAGTGGCAAAATTCTGACCCACTTGCCATCTATTATCACTATTTTATAGATTGCAGTGACATATTCAACAATGGTAACGTTATATATTTTAGATACTGAATTTTTAAAAATAAACTCGGAGGAAGAATTTTATGTACAACTCCAGTCTGTTTAAAAAGGTATTTGTTCTTTTCACGGTTGTTGCATTCTCATTTATCTCGGCAGATTCTGCGTCAGCAAGAAAACAGCGCTTCAATGGCGTAGAAGCCAAAGCATACGATCCAAATGCAGTAGGATGTGACGAATGGCTGCTCAAAAAAGATTATATAACTGTCGCAAAATATTTTCTTAGTAAACATAAATATCCAGATGAAGCATGGATGGAATCGCTAGCTTTACGCAACAGGCTGGGAGGTGAAATAACTAATCTCAGAGATGCCGAACATATCTCTATGTACATTCTGAATTACTTCAAAATACCGGGCTGATGAACCAACTTAAACTTGAAATATTGACTTATGGATATACTGCATATAAAGCCTTGCGTGCGCCATTTGTAGGCAACACATCACAACCATCTATTCAGGAATTGAAAGCCGGGCTACAAGGAATATTAGATGCCCGCAAAAAGATCCATGAAGAAGAAATGAGGAAGAAGGGAAAAAAATAAGTAAGCCAGGTGCACAACGAAAGAAATTCTTCTGGTACTTCCGCTTACGAATTTAGTATCCGTCTTTAAAAGCAGATGAATAAAAAAACAGATATCAGCACACCTGAATTAAAGAAGGGGAACCATGATTAAAAGCAAACTTCACACTGTTGCATTGTTTGCAGCAATGCTTATTTTTTCCGGCGGATTTCTTCCGCTCATAGCCAGCGAAACCCATAACAGTCTTAATCTGTTAACAGATTATCTCACATCAAATGCTGAAAAGAAATTCAAATCATCTGAAAAAGTCTGGCAGAAGATTTATGAATATGAACCTTTCCTCTCATGGCTAAGCAAGAATGGAATAACCCAGTCTAAGCTTCTGACCGAATCTTCACGTAAAAAACATTTCACAGATTACCTCAAACATGAGCTGATGAGCCTTGCTGACGACGTTACACTGAAAAGGAATCAGGCAGACTCACTTTTTCTTTCGCTCTGGTTCAGAGGAAAACGCCAGTTTGCAACTTCTGACGGATATGAAGTACTGCGGATTATCAGTGCTGAAAACCGAGCAAGAATTGAAAAGGAAATTACTCCTGTAAGCCAAGTGCCCGCAGAAGTATCAGAATTACTCAACTCGATTTCAATTGTATTTATCCACAACACTCATGTTATTCGTGAGGTGCCTGATCTACCGCTTGTGAGCTCAAGAACCATTCAGAAGATTTCTGGAATGGGCGGTCTGAACACCTATGCATTCAATCGATTTATCCTCCGCTCCGATGACAACCTCTTTTTCTTTGTAGCATTGAAATCAGGTGATAAACTCGGCTCCTTCGGAGATAGCATTTATGGAAAATATAAACTTACTGTCAAAAGGGAATATGCGCAAAGCCGCGGTTGGATATCAGCCTTTGTAATGTATCCGTATGATCTTGCAAGATTTGCTGCAGCTATGAAACTGGAAGAAAGTGCCTCATTACTTGAAGATTTCCGCAATCAATTTCCGCAATCGCTGATTGGGGTGGAAGCCCATGAATGGGATAAAATCACCTCAAATCTTACCGCTCATAAAAGAGATGAAAAAACCTGGCTTAAACTGCTCACTGTAAAATTCCAGGAATATTTGAAAATTCAGGCTTTACTGGCTTCACTTGATTTTACGGTTTCAGACTTCGAAAAACTTGCAGAAACCGCATTAAAAAATTATCTCACCGCTCTTCATACAAAAGACAGAACAAAATTTGAAATGCTGAAAAACCGTATCAATTCGGGAGATACAATGGACATCCTGAAAACGGCTATGAAATCTGTTTTTAATATGGATGTACATTTCGAATTTAAAATTCCAAGAGCTATCCCGCCTGATTCTCTTCTGATGGTGGACTGATATTGAAGGGGAATGCTTTACAGAATGGAATATTTTTTCCTCAACCAGGAAATATAACAGCGGACTCAGTAATAACAAACATCTCTTAATCAGGAAGGCATTAATAATAACGAAATGTTAGAGCTTCTTGATTCTTCCATCAGTTGAAAGTTTAATGGATTCTGATGCGGAGAGTTTTGCCAGATATTCTTTCAGTGCTTCACGCTGTCTGGGACCGATCTGGATATTTCTTCCACGCCGGAAAGGTCTGAACTCGTCGCCCCCTTCAGAAAGAAAACTGTTGACTGCAACTCTGTACGTTCTGGTTGCAATAACAGGTTCGCCATTAATTGATGCTTGTACCAGATCAAAATCAGCAATTCCGCGGTTGCTGAAAGAATATTCTCCGCCTGAAATCTGGAGAACACCTCTTTTCAGGGATGCTGCAATCGTAAGAATTTCAAGGATATCCCGTCCGGAGAGATCCATGGCGACTATATCATTATCGAAGGGAAGAAGTGCAAAGAGATCTCCAAGAGTAACAGGTCCAGATGAAATATTCGCCTGAATACCGCCGCTGTTTTGAAATGCAACCTCTGCGCCCATAGAGTCTTTTAAACAATCGGCAATCATGTTACCAATAGCACACTCCATGTCATAGTGTCTCATCGTAGATTCAGAAAAAGTGGCAATAATTTCACTTTGTACAAGGCTAGCCTTTTGAAGAGACTGAGAAATCCCTGCAGAAACTTTTTCATCTGGTACTGTTTCATCGCAGAAAACAGGAAGTCGGTATCCGGTGAAGGATCCGACTGCTTTTGTTTTTTCATCAAACTCTATTGAAAGTATGTCTAATTCTTTTCCATGGTTATAGCCATTAATCGTTTTTATTACAACATTGTCAATTTTTCTTGCCGGAGGTGCCTCAGATGAGAAATCCACCAGAGTAAGAATATCGGGATTGGAATCAATGATTGAATAAAATTCATCATCAGTCAGACGCTTCCTCTCATACATTGTAAGAAGAACGACTATTTCAGCACCCTGAGTGCGCAAATCAGATATCATTTTTTTTAATTCTTTCCCCGGAGGAAGAAACTGAAGAGACTGTATATTCTTTTTTGAAGTTAGGAAGGGAGTTTCATGCGGTGTCAGAGCAAGCATTCCAACTTTAAGAATTCCGGAATGAGAAAATATTTCACTTCTTATGAAAGAATCTGGCACTTTACCAGTTTTTTCGTCAATGATATTCGAGGAGATGAACTTAAAAGAAGCTTTTTTCGATAGACGTACCAGGTTCTCAAATCCAAATGAAAAATCCAGATTTCCAACAACCATAACGTCAAGCTTATAAGAATTGAGTGCCTCAATTACAGCATCGCCACTTGAATAGTAAGCTTCAGGCGTTCCGCATATTTCATTTCCAATTGATACAACGTTTAGTGGCTCATTTTCAAAGGACTTTATCAATTCTTTAATTTTTGTACTGATATAAGCGGCACCGCCAACCTTTCGATCCTTGTATGGCTCGAATTCGGCAGTATAAGGTAATATGCGTCCTTTTCCCATACCGGTAATTATCAGATTATACTTGCTTTTTCCGGATGGCTTAACAACAATGAAAACACATAGAACAAGGAAAAAGAAGGAAAAATATAATATCAATGCTGAAGCAATCGATGGCTTTTCTGGCTCAGACTGCTCTGATTTGTTCTCAGAAGTTTCACCAATGGTAATATCTCTTCCGTTCTCAGAGATTTTTTCATCCTCGTTACTCAAAGAAATACCTCCCGAAAATCAAAAAGAATTGAATAGGCTTTTGATATTAACATGATTTTTTTTAATTGGCAAAACAAAAAACAGCATCTGTTTAAGATGCTGTTTTTTGTTTTATTCTAACAGAATTTTATTTCAATTCTTTTGCTCTGTCAGCAAATGCGCCCTTCTTATGAACTGCATTTGATTTGATGAAAGTCTTTACGTTCTGACTGATATCGCCAAGCATTTCTCTATCGCCTTTATTCATGGAGTTCATCGATCTCTTGAAAGCATTGTAGTAAACTCCACCTTTTCCGTTAGTATTTTCGAGATCTTTTGTGATTACCTTAACCAGATTAGCTGCTCTTGTCTGTCTTTCGAAAAGTATTGCCTGAACTTCCTGAGCATTAACTTCGGCTGGGTCAACTTTGCCTTTTTTTGCTGGTTTTGATTTCTTAAACTGTCTGTTGAGCTGTTCTGCATCATTTGTCAGATTAACCATATACTGCATTTCGCCACTGAATGTTCTTCTATTCTGAGCAGGTGCCTGTCCATCGGCGGGTGGTTCCGGAGGAACTTCGCCATCTACTGCTGGCTGATCGGTTGGAGCTCCACCTGTAAGGCCTGCGCTTTCGCCTGAACCAGCAGCAGGAGCATTGACTTCAGGAGCTGGGGTTGGTTCCGGAGGAGCTGGCTCTGGAGTTGGGGTTGGTTCTGGGGCTGGTGTTGGTTCCGGAGCCGGGGCTGGAGTTTGTCCGCCCTGTCCTGGATCGCTCTGACCTGAATCGCCCTGACCGGGATTACCTTGTCCAGGTTCACCTTGTCCGGGGTTACCCTGGCCTGGATTACCCTGTCCTGGATTTCCACCCTTTCCACCTTTACCACAATGATTGATATATCTCCAGTGACCTTTTACATGTCTTCCATTTCTGTCATAATATCCGCAAACCCATACTCTTGGCTTACAACCAAAAAAGAATTCTTTTGTATTAACACGGGCATCCTGGAACCAGTTCTTAATATGGTCGCCCATGTGTCTGATAGCTCTTCCGATTTTTGTGAAAAAACCAACTTTTTTGTGTTTATGATATCCGCCACCCTTACCACCCTGGCCAGGATTACCTGCCCATGATACAGGGGTGAAAAGAAAACTGAGTGCTACCATCAACGCAATAAATCCACCAGTAGTAATATTCCGTTTCATTCGGGAACCTCCTTGAATTTTTCAACTGAAGTTTGGAATCTTGAATAATGAATATTATAACGCAATCTCTGTACCAACTGCTAATAATAATTTCTCTCTGATTCCATCAACTCCCATGAATAAAGTCTGACAAATTTTTAAAAAACTGTCAATATTTTTCAGCAAAAAAACCAACAATTGCAAAAAAACCAGCAGTTTTTTTCAGCAGTTCAATTTTCCAACTCCTAAATAGTACAAATATTTCTCAAGTTAAACCAGGAATAACCTCAAACCCTATCCTCTCTCACACAGACTGACAAAAGAGGGAACTGATTTCACACGGCTATCAACGCTTTATTTTGTTGAAAAAACATTAATCTTTTTTACAATAAAAAGAAGTACACTCAAAAGTGCAAAGCTGAATATTGATCCGGCAAGGACTTCTGCGCGTTTGACTCTTCCCAGATCACCGTTGATAATCCGTTCAAGGTTTTCTGCAAAAACACCAAGCGACGCAAAACCCACGAGAGCAGCAAAGAAATTCTTCAGATTTTCAGCAAAATTGAGAAGGAAACCGTTTTCATTCTTCTCGTCCGGATTTTGAGATCTGAGCGTAAAGTAAAGAGGCACAAGGAAAGGCCCGAGAATAAGAACTATAAGAAACCAGAACAGCGAAAACTCACCTCTCTTAGATGAATCAAGCCCAACCCAGCATGCAACAGCTCCACGAACCCATTTTGGCCACATTATGAACCCTCCATATTTTTGTTTGACAAGACTATTAATTAACGATCTTTTCCTGAATATATTTTCCAAGAAGCGCCCAATTTTGATTTTCTGATGTATGCCTTAGAGCACTGCGAAACATTTCTTGAGATTCAGATTTCTTTCCCTGTTTTTCAAAAATCTCTGCCTTTGTACACAACGCAGGCGGATATTCAGGGTCCTCAGCAAGAACAATATCAATCTCTTTCAAAGCTTCGTCAATACGTCCAAGTTGGACGAGTGCATCACAATAATTGTTTCTGGCTTTCAAATCTTTAGGCCTGATCGAAAGAGTAATTTTCCACTCATCGGCTGCAACCTGGTAATCGCCTGAGTCATACGAGGCATTCGCAAGGTTGTAGTGATAATCTGGATCATCATCAGAGAGTGAAATTGCTTTTCTGAAAGCTTCTATTGCAAGTGCAAGCTGATCACTCTGTTGATAACAAAGCCCGAGATAGTAGAAAGTATCTGCCGCGGTCGGATTAATGTCAAGAGCCTTTCGAAATTCTGCAATCGCTTCACGGAAAAAGCCTTTTGTATAATAGTGATAACCCAGGTTAAAGTGGGCGTGATCAAAATCTGATTTAACATTAATTGCTCGGTGCCAGTAATGAACAGCTTTTTCAAACTGTTCGATCTTGTAATAAGTGTTTCCCAGATTGTACAGAGCTTTAAAATATTCCTGATTGCATTCGAGTGCTTTTTCGTAGTATTCTATTGCTTGTTCAAAATGCTGCTGGTGGAAATATATGTTACCTAATTCTTTGTACACTTCCGGATCACGTGGATTTTGCCTAGATTTTTCGAGCAAATCTGCCAATTCTTGTTCGAACATTCTTTTCCCCCGTTCAAATATTTTTTTTCTATCTGATATTCTAAAACATTCTTGTTTTTCAAACAAGATATTAATTTTTGTATTCGCAGTATTTTTTATCTTTTTATCAAATGCTTCCGAATGCGAACCTCTAAACATAAACCTCTGGGATTTCCCACGCTGGCTTGAGCCCGGCGAAAAAACTGACCGTTTCAGATGGATTAAACGTCAGATTCAACAATTTGAAAAGGAAAACCCGGAAATAAAAGTTACCCTGACTGAGCTTAGCTGGGGAAAAGGTGACGAAAAACTTAAGATTTCTGCTATCGCAGGAAGAAATCCCGATATCGCGCCCGGAACAGTTCCGCTTCTCTTTATCCGCGAAGGACTTATTGAACCAATCGACGAATGGCTCAACGAATCTGACCAGTCTGATTACCTGAAGGGCGCACTTAAAGCTTTTACCGTCGATGGAAAAATTTACGGATGGCCCTGGTACATGGGCGGTCAAATGCTTTTCGTAAATACCGATATTTTTGCATCTGCCGGAATCAGTCTGCCCGAAAACAGAAGATGGACTGAACCTGAATTCAGCACAGTACTGGAAAAACTTCGCAAACACATGAATGGTACCGGCGAATATCCGCTTGGGCTGTTCTTCCAGAAGAACGAAACCGCCAATTTTCCATTCGCGTTTATCGCAGGTGGCGACTGGCTAAACGAAAAACGAGAATTTCTCGGTGATTCAGTCGAAACTCTGAATGGCCTGAAATGGCTTCGCGAACTAGTAGAAAAAAAATATATTCCACCTGACAGCGGCGGCAGAACCTCACAGGACGCATGGGACGGCTTCGCACGCGAGAAACGCACTGCTATTTCTGCATTCGGGCTCTGGGCGATTTCCGCCTTAAGAACCAAATATCCCATGAATTACCAGATAATGCATTTTCCAGCACCTGAAGAAAAAACTAATCCACCATTTCTCGGTGTTTCAGGATTTTATGTATTCAAAAATGCAGACAAAACGCGCGTAAATGCTGCAATGAAACTTGCACGTTTTTTGACGTTGTCTGAGCGTCAAAGAGACCTGGTACATTATACACAGTTTCCAACAAGAGCCAGCGCCAGCGATATTTATGCAAATGATCCTCAAATGAAAAGCGCATGGGAAGTACTGAAAGACGGACGCACTGTTCTAAATGACCCACGCTGGCCGCAATTCGACGAAGAAATCGAATCATCCATTCAGACAATTCTGCTGGGTGAAAAAAAACCTGAAGATGCCATGAAAGCTGCCAGAGAAAGAATTGTTTCTCAAATGAGCAGACAAACCGCTTCAATGAATGAGAATCTTGAGAAGAAAGCCTGGTTCGGAAAATTCTTCATGGGGCTCTTTCCAATTATGTTTATTTTTGCCATTTTTACCGGCAACGTTCATCTCATATTTATTCTGCCGGCATTGTCAGTTATTGGAATATTCCTTTGGTATCCGCTTGGAGAAGCGCTTTCAATGGCATTCACAGACTGCCGTTTTGGAAGTGTCGGAGAATATACACTTTCAAATTTCATTCGTGCAATTGAAGACCCGAAATTCGCAGTTGCCTGCAAAAACACTGTGATATACACGATTGTTGTTGTTCCGGCAAATGTTTTTACAGCTCTCATTATGGCAAGTCTCATATCCACCCTCACCGGACGCATGAAATCATTTTACCGGGCAATGTATTATCTTCCGGGAGTAGCTTCAGTTGTCGTTCTGACAATGGTCTGGCGCTGGATTTTCAACTATGACTTCGGCCTGGGCAACACTTTCCTTCGTTTTTTTGGATTTAACAGCATTGGCTGGATAACAGATCCGAATGTTGCTTTCTTCTCGGTCATGCTGACTGGCATTTTACGTTCTCCGGGCGGTGCAATGCTTATTTACCTTGCAGCAATCGCAAATCTTCCAAAATCCCTGTTTGAATCAGCTCATCTTGAGGGAGCAACTGATTTCCAGTGCTGGCGACTCATCACAGTGCCACTTTTGCGAAGTACAACTCTGTTTCTCTGTATTACCGGCTGCATTGACGCTTTGCAGGTTTTTGCACAGGTATTCATGCTTACAAACGGCGGTCCGGGTTACAGCACCGAAGTAGTTGTACACAGGGTTTACACTGCCGCATTTCGCGACTTTGAATTCGGTTTATCTAGTGCAATGGCCCTTCTTCTGTTTTTTTCAATACTTATAATTACAATTGTACAAAAAAAGGTTGCACCTGGAGGCGATCACGAAATTTCATGATATTCAATCAAGTATCAAAATACAAAAATTTGGTGTAATATTGAAAGGTTAAAATTACAGACATGATGGCTGGGGTCTGGAAAAAATATGGTGTTTTGATAGTTCTTTCGGCAGGGCTGATTTTTACGATGGGTCCGCTCTGCTGGATGCTTGTAACTGCTTTCACCGATTCAGAAAGCTTTTCTGGCAGTTCATCCAAAGGATTTTCTCTTTCACTTGAAAATTTTCGCATTCTTTTTTCAGACGGAAGAATCCTTATCTGGACGCTGAATTCTTTTTTTGTTGCCACAGCAATAACAATCGGACAGATGATACTTAATTCAATGGCGGCATTCGGGTTTTCAATCGGAACATTCAAAGGAAGAGAGCTTGTTTTCTGGCTTGTTCTTGCCGGAATGATGGTTCCAGGACAAATTGTCATGCTTCCTCTATTTCTTTTCATGACAAGAATTAATCTTATTGATTCTCTCTGGGCGGTCATTCTGCCAGCTCTGGCTGCGCCTTTCGGCATATATCTCATTCGACAGTACATGGATTCAATTCCCAAAGAACTTGTTGAAGCAGCCCGAATAGACGGTGCAACTGAATTTCAGATTTATCACAGAATTTTTCTACCACTGGCTTCTCCAATAATTGCCACATCTGGAATATTTGTTTTTATCGCCCACTGGAATGCTTTTCTGTGGCCGCTGGTAACACTGACTTCATCATCAAAATATACACTTACAGTAGGCCTGGCGCTACTTCAGGATCAACAGGTGATGGAACATGGACTGCTGATGGCTGGTGCCACTATTGCCGCAGTTCCGATGATTGCAGTTTTTACATTCTTTTCAAAATTTCTACTGGAAGGAATCAGGGGAGGCGCAATAAAATGAATTCTGAAAATATAATCAGTATTGATCTTGGCGGAACTAAATTACGCGTAAGAGCAACTTCACCTGTTATTTCAGAAGCTCTGGAATTTGAAATTCCCGGAAAGAATCTTCGTCTGATGGGAGAACTTGAATTTGGAAAGCTTCTTCTTACAGTAAAAGAGCGTGTGGAAAAGACCTTTGGAAAAATTCCGTTCTGTTGGCTTATAGGCGCTGCCGGTGCACGCGGAACATCAGATGAACAGAAAATTGCCCTCCTGCTCTCAGACCTTGGAATCAAAGCAAATACTGTAAGAGTTTACAGCGACTTCAAAGCATCGTGGGCTGCTGCTTTTAATGGATCGCCCGGAATAATCAGCATCAATGGCACTGGTTCAATTGTTTTCGGAAAGAACCACGATTCTGAAATGCGAAAGGGCGGTTGGGGCTATCTTCTTGATGATACGCCTTCCGGAGCATGTTTTGGAAGACTTGCAGCACAAGGGTTGATGCATCACTGGGAATCAATTCAATGCAAATCCGTGAATAATCTTGAAATTTTAGCTGATATTTATTCCCGGAAATACCAGCAGTGGCCCCAGGAAAAATCAGCATTTACAGATTTAATTTACTCAGGAACAAATATTCAACAATTGTTCGGCGGACTTGCGCCGCTATTTCTTGAAGCTTCAGAAGCTGGTTGTGCATGGTGCAGAAATCACATTGATTCATCGATAAATCTTCTCTTCTGTCAGATATATACCATTGCCAGTGAAATTTTTCAGGAAAAACCTGTATCATTCTGCGGTATAGGCGGTCTCTGGGAAAATTCGGAGTATTTTGTCAAAATATTTTCTGAATTGCTGTCTTCCCAGAAAAAAAACGGTTTTTCTGAACCTCTGAATAGTCTGATCTCTGTAAAACACGCTGTAAACCCGACTATTGCCGGCCCGAAAGTTCTTTTTTTTCTCGAAGAGAACTGAATAATCAAACCACATATTAAAATGGAACACACTGTAAAATGAACATCTTATCACTTGAAGCTGTAAAGAAAAGCTTCGGCGCGGGTCCGGTTCTTGAGGAAATTTCATTCGGCCTTGAACACAATGAACGAGCCGGAATTATCGGACGCAACGGCTCAGGGAAAACAACCCTTCTCAGAATCATTTCCGGCAATGAAACACCTGACAGCGGACGGGTGGTAATGGCAACGGGAAAACTTATTGCGTCTGTCCCGCAGAATCCAGTCTTCGAAGGAAATCAGACCGTTCTTGACGCCGTTTTCCAGTCGGATAATGAAAAACTTCACACTCTTCGAGATTACCTTTCAGCCTGCAAAAAACTGGAAACACATCATGAAGAGAATCCGGAGCTTCTCGAACAGATTTCAAACCTGGAGCACATTCTTGACATCCATGGCGGCTGGGATCTCGAAGCAAACGCAAAGTCTATTCTTGCAAGACTCGGACTGTCAGATTACAATAAACGTGTTGATCTGCTTTCTGGAGGGCAGAGAAAACGCCTTGCTCTTGCCCGCGGCCTTATTATAAAACCTGACCTGCTGATTCTTGACGAACCGACAAATCATATTGATGTTGAAACAATAGTATGGCTCGAAAATTATCTTTCAAAGTTTTCCGGGGCTCTTCTTCTTGTTACTCACGATCGCTACTTCCTTGACCGCGTTGCTAATCGCATATTTGAGATTGATAAAGGTCGTATCAAACGTTACGATGGCAACTATACAAAATATCTCGAAAAAAAGGAAGAAGAAGAACTTTTACAGCAACAGGACGCCGTTAAGCACGAAGGAATGGTGCGACGCGAACTTGCATGGCTGCGCCAGGGAGCCAAGGCCCGCTCTACCAAACAAAAAGCCCATGTTGAGAGAGCTACCAAGCTTATCAGTGAGTCAAAAGTTGAAAAAAATAAGTCAATTGAGCTTGGAGCTCCTGTTACACGCCTGGGCAACAAAATTCTTGAAATTGAATGCATCTCTAAATCATTCAGCGAAAAGGCTCTATTTAAAAACTTTTCATACAAACTGAAAGACAGGGACAGAATCGGAATTGTTGGTTCAAACGGCTCAGGGAAAACAACACTTCTGGAAATTCTTTCAGGCAGAATCAGCCCGGATTCAGGAACAATAGTTTCGGGCGAAACTGTTGTAATCGGCTACTACGACCAGGAAAGCCGGGCACTTGAAGAAGGCATGAGGATTATCGATTACATCAGAGAAAGCGCTGATAACATTAAAACCTCAGATGGACAGATCGTTTCTGCAACAAAAATGCTTGAACGTTTTTTGTTCGCTCCTGCTCAGCACTTTACCCCGATATCGCGTTTATCAGGCGGAGAAAGGCGGCGTCTTTATCTTCTACACCTGCTTATGCAGGCACCAAACGTTCTGCTTCTTGATGAACCGACAAACGATTTCGACATTGCAACACTTTCGGCTCTGGAAAACTATCTTGAATCATTTCCCGGCTGCCTTATTGTTGCATCACACGACCGGTATTTTCTAGACCGTACAGTTGATCATCTTTTCCGAATAGAAGCTAACGGAGAAATAAGAAGCTATGTCGGTACTTTCAGTGAACTGCTGACAAGATCCGAAGAAAAAAATGAGCAGAAAAATGAACGAAGTACTGAACAGAAGAACGTTCAGAAGAATTCTCAAAAATGCGAACAAAATAGTGATCTAATGAATGATCAAAAGAATGAACAGAAAAAGGCGCAGAATATAACTCAGACAACTTCCCCGGCCGTTCGCAAATTGTCATTCAAAGAGCGTCAGGAGCTTGATTTTCTGGAAAAGAAAATACAGACTGATGAGCTTCGGAAAGCGGAAATTGAAACCCTGCTTCAGACGCCATCAGATGATTTTACAGCGATTTCAAACTTAACCAGAGAATTGCAATCTCTTGATGAAGTTCTGGAAAAAAATTTGAACCGCTGGGCAGAACTGGCAGAATAATTACAACGGAGAACCGCGATGAAAAAGCTTCGAAAAGTTCTGGTTATGAATGGACCCAATCTTAATATGATTGGTACCAGAGAAACTAATATATACGGAGATACTCCCGTTGAAGTTCTTGAAGAAACCCTTAAAACAAAAGGGTTAGAAATGGGAATTGAAGTAGATTGTTTTCAATCGAATCACGAAGGAGATTTGATTGACCGTATTCAGAGAATAGACGACGAAATTGGCATGATTATTAACCCCGGAGGCCTTTCACATACTTCTATCTGCCTGAGAGATGCGATAAAAAATCTTAAAATTCCGGTAATCGAAGTTCACATTTCGAATATTTTCGGAAGAGAAAAGTTCCGGAGACAAACTTTAACCGGAGCTGTATGCTATGGATTAATATCAGGGCTGGGGCTGTCAGGTTATCTTCTTGCACTGGAATATCTTTCATGCAGCACGTTTGTCAATAAAACCCCTTCTGTTCAGGAATAATGCGTAAAGGCAAAAGAAAAGAAAAGACAAGATTTTTTTCCGCAGATTTCGCAGATTTTCAAGATTTAGAATTTAGGATTGTGATTTGTGATTTGTGATTTGTGATTTAAGAGTCAAGAGCGGTTGGTTTTCATGATTATGAATGAAAAATAGATTATTAGTGTGGATTTTTTAGATAGTGAAGATTGCGTAGTTTAGCGGATTTACGGAAAATATTCAGGTTGGGGCTTTTGGTTTTTCGATTGAGTTATTGGGCGAATGGCTGATTTTCGGAGGCTTCTGTTACTGTCCTTTTTCTGAAAGAGAAAGATGAAGGTCGTTGATGCGGACGCGGCCGTCTGGTTCTTTTCCGCGGTCGTTTTTCCAGTTTATGACGGGTTTGTCTCTCAGTATTCCGGCACCTTTTTTTCCAACATCTTTTACTGACATGAAAGGCCTGATATTAATGCGTATTCCATCGTTTATGTCAGGATTCCAACCTTTGGGTTGTTCTGAGATTGGCTTCCAGCGGACATAAATATCGTGTGGCGCATCGCCTGTGAGAATTTTTTCTAACTGCATTTTCAGATTTTCTGCCGCCAGCAGTCTTTCTTTCATTCTCTTTTTATCACTTATAACGTCTTTCTTCTGAGTTTTGATCCAATTTTCAAGGTAGACGTAGACAAGCTTTTCAAGGTTTTTCCGGTCGAGTCTGTGATAATTAAGTAAAACAGAAAAACCGTCTGCCAGGCCATCCCAGACATGCCAGATAAAGGGTCGCTGGCAGAAAAGTCTGCAATGTTGAGTGAAGAAGTCGTTTCTGAGCCATCTTTCGAGAAAGTTCAGCGCAGATTCTTCGTTAATTTCAGAATTCCCCAGCAGCGCATGCAGAGCAATTCTGCAATCGGGGGAATCATAAGCTGCTGATAAAACCTCCAACAGCCTTTCCGCTGCCCGTGGTTTTCCGCAGACGGAAGGAATACAAACGATTCCGTCGGGCTCCGACATGGATTTCAGTTTCTCAGTAAAACAAGCCATCGCAAAAGGTAAAGGAGTTGCTTTGGAAGATTGTTTTGGTGAGATTTTTATTTGTCCTGTTTTTTGTGATTCAGGATACTCAGTCAACAATTTCTGACAATCCACATGTTCAGAATAATGCCTTCCTGATTTCAAACAACTGGATTTAACTTCAAATTCAGAATTATTCTGATTGAATTTGTCTGTACAAGATTTTTCCTTGTTTTTCTCCATCCGACTTCTGCTGATAGTTTGCGGCATCGCAGAGGCTGGCCAGTTATATCCGAGAAGTTCTGCAACAGCCACCTGAAGTGGCTCATCTGATTTAGCAGGGTTCCCATGAAATATCCACTGTGTTGGATCATTAGAAATGGCAACAGGAAATCCTTCCGGAAAAATAGTTTCAGCACGCTTCTCCCATTTTTTCAAATCGAATGATATTTTATCAAGAGTCGCGTATGTAACATTCTTTTTTTTATCAATTTTACGAACTTCGTTGTGAAATTCATCTGAAGAACAGAATGCCCAGAGCGCCGGTAAATGCTTTTCATCATCTGGAACAAGAAGAATACACGACTGATCAAACATTTCCCCCGTGTACAATGTTGCTGGAAGCATTCGTGTCTGACGGATTGCGACACCACGTCGGCCCCATGCTTTAATTCCATTGAAATGTGCCTGGCTTGAGCTGGCAAGACTTCCCTTGCCTTTTTCCCAGCGAATTATTCCCTGTCTGCCGGTGAATTCTGCAGTTTTTGCACATGGAAGAAGAAACAATTCCCAATTTGAATTTAACTCGGAAATTTCCCAGAAATAGAAAAGATATCTTGGTGCATCACCGCTCTGCATTCCTCCGAATGCCTTTGCAACAAGGCCGATCGGAACTCTTTCTGATTGCACAGAAAGTACAAAACGGTGATCCGGGTTTTCCAGCTGTTTTTTCTGCTGAAAAAATGCGCCATTTTCGGAAATCAGCGCTTCACGCTTTGCTTTAATGCTTTTTCTGGAATTGCAATCTATTCCCCAGAATGCTGATTCATTCGATGGTTCAACATTTGAAAATGAGATAAGCGCAGTAAATGCTCCTGAAGCCTGAGAACTTTCGAACGCATGTTCACCAAGATCAGCTATGAATTCCCACTTTGTTGATTCAAGAACATGCTTCCTCAGATCCTTATACGATGTGAGAAAGAGCCATTCATGAGGCGTTACAATAGAAGCTGTTCCGCCGGGAAGTAACCAGTCTTTGATTCTCAATACAAATGCTGTTGCAAGATTAGATTTTCCCGCAGGAAAGCGTCTTGAAAGAAATTCATTCAACGTCGAATCAAGCTTCTTTGCCCCTTTAAATGGAACATTTGTAACTACTGAATGAAATTTCATACTGAAGATTTTTGCCGAGTCACAGTTGTTCAGTGAAATATCCTTCAATTCTGATTCTGCAAAAGCTTTTTGAAAATTTACAAGGCTTCCAAAAAGAGGCGCATTTTCAATTTCACTCTTCAGGTCTTCATTGATGCAATCCCTGAGATTTTTTGCCTTGATTTTCATTGGCATTCCAGAACACGCAATATTCAGATTCGGCAAGGGGCGAAAACCTTCAGCACCCGGAAAGGTCCAGGCAGCAAGTGATAGAGCAGATACAGCAAATTCCACACAACGCAGATCAATTTCCAGACCATAGATGTTTTCTGACAGAACTCGGTTTACAGCTTCCTCGGGGTGAAGATTCTCAGACTCAATTCTCATTTCCACAAGCATTTTAAATGCTGCAACCAGGAAATTCCCCGAACCGCAGCATGGATCAAGCAATCTGAACTCTTTTAAAGAGCACGGCCAATTTTTAAATGCGCCCGAAAGAGTTTTCCAGCCTTCAGCAGAGTGATGAAAACGCAGAAAAGTAAATGGCTGATTCTTTAATGCAACCTTTTCTCTCAAAACGCATTCTGAGTTCGCATTCTGAAAATCATTTCTGCTGAGTATCTGGTGCGCCCACCACGCTCCAATGGTATTATCGAGAATAAATGAAACCATGTACTGCTCAGTAAAAAGTTGTGTTACAGCTGAAATATCACGTGAACCAACCTTTGCGCCCTGAGAAATTCTGAGATCTGCGTCAAATTTTGTCCTGGTCTGCCAGAACTGATAAACCCAGCCAAAAGAATCATAAGCTTGAAATACTTTTGAGGGAATGTTTTCCAGAAGAGCTTCAAGTTTATTTTTCGAGGAAATGCTTATAAGTTCATCGAATTGATTAATTTGCCAATTCCGTTTTTCAAAGGCATATTCACGCCACTTTTTTTCTGAACTATTTGAATCATTTAATAAACCATTCTCTGAAAGATATTTTTTCAATAGTACATAATGCCAGTAATCACAGGCTATTGCCTCAATTGCATCAGACGAAACTGATTTCATTACCTTTTCATGTGTATCAGAAATGGCTTTTTCTGCAATATCTCTGAATTCAGTGACTATTTTTTCCAATTGCCTCATAGGAACTTGAGTTTATCACATTTATCAATAAAATTACATATCCTGATTCAAGGTGATATTTTCACCCTCTACCTGTTGTCAGCGTGGAAGAGACCTGGGGAATATAAATGCCAGATTTCTCCCTTCGGTCGAAAGGACAAAGCCGGAATGCTGAAGCTTACAGTTAACACTTATGGAGGCTTGGGGAGAGGGTACTTAATCAGAAAACCGAAACATTTCTATGCTTTTTTCTACATCAAAAAAACTTGCCCTCTTCGTTTTTATGTGATTTTGTCAATCACTTGTCAGAGAGGGCAAGTTTTATATTGAAATTATCGAAAGATGTAATTTCGATTTAGAAATCTGAGATTTGTCCAACGAATTCAGGATGATCAATGAATGGATTCCGGTTATTCTGGATCTTTTCGATCTTATTGTTGCGTTCAAGTTCTGTTGCATCAACGGGGTCGTCCTGATTCCATTTTCTAAGGGCGGCTTCTTCATCCGCAGGAATTGATTTGTCATATCGCACTGCAAAATAAAATTTTGCTCTGGCAACATTACCTTTAAAATTGTCCCGAACTTCAAATTCACTGCCATCACATTTGCTTCCGCCTTCTTCCCAGTTAGGATTCCTGACTTCACCGAATGGCAAACTTCCACGTCTGCCGTTGGCATTTGAATCTGTCGGGAAAAGGTGATGAAGATCTGATTTTGCAATTCCTGTGGCACCAAGAGACTGGGGCCATGTATGCTCAATGTTCATATTTGTTGCCGGAGGAAGATGATTTGTAACAATTTTTCTTCCGGTATAAACGCATTCAACTTCACCATTGAAATTATGAACATCACAGAAGATCTTTTCACGGGCGGTGCCGTATTCAAGAAATAAATTTCCCTGAATAAGCTTCTTCAAAGTTACAATCAAATCTCTTCCAGCCAAATTACCGCATGAAAGAAATGGATCTTCTCTGTCTTGTCCGAGGTTTTCTCTGCTGTCAGTTAAGGAATTCTGAGAAGCGCTATTACCTTCATTGGAACTCTTAACACGGTAAAGATTATCAACAAGTGCTCTGAGTTTAAAGTAAGACGCCTGCTGTTGAGGATTAGTGTCCTCAAGCTGCTGAATCTGGCCCAGAATCTGCTTGTAAACATTTTCCAGCTTTTGTGACTGGTCTGATGCAGGATTTTCTCCTGTAAAAGCACCAACAGCAACAAAACTACTTAATAGAAAAAAGAAACAAAAAAACACCGATACTCGTCTGATAATGCTGGAACAACAATTCATTATTCTTCCCCTTATACTAGATAATTTTTACTCTGGGAATAAAAAACACCTGTTTCAAAGGTGTTTCGTAATAATAGTAACTGATTTTTTATCAACCCGCAATAGAAAAATACAAAAAAAATATTTTTTTTGGCTCAATTGCAGAGGAAATCTCATCAGAGGCTTTGTACAGCCAAATCAAAAATGGATCGTTTCGGCACTTCTATGCGGGACAAATGCACAAATTACTATTTCCAGAATTGGCACTCAGCCCCTCACCCTTGCCCTCTAATTCTTTAATAGCAAGAAGAAGGGAACTGGTTCGAATTATTAGAAAGTTAAAATGAGTGCTTTTTTTTTGGCCAGTTTTTGAGAAAACGGTTTCTGGCATTCGAACTTTCTGGAAGCTTTCCTGCTGGGATAGGTCTGAACCGGGCTGGTTCATCACATGTTCTGCAAATTGCATAAGGCGGTAATTTTTCGAAAAATGCGCCTTTTATTTGGAGGATCTTTTCAACGGGATCTTCAAGAATGTTTGCCAATCTGGTGTTTCCGATTAAATCGTGACAGCAGATTAACACGTTTCCCTGCCAATCAATAAATGTATGAGCGCAGGTTAAACCACAAAGATTTGAACTGGAACTCTCAGTGAAAATAAGATCTCTGTCTTCAAGATTACCACCCCTGGTATGGCATGAAAAAAAACGCGGCTGGAAACCCTCTTCCTTCCAGAATAATTTGAATTCGGGCTCTTCATCTTCGTTCATTCTTGTTTTCAAACCGACGATTGCAATAGAAGTCTTTGAAAGTGCTTTCCTGAGATTCTTTATTGCTTCAAGGCACTTTTCAAAAGATGCCCCCGGAAGAAGCTTTTCGAATAGTTCTTTCTGAAGGGTCGGAAAAGAAATTTCCACAAAAGACGCCCTTGAATAAAGAAGTTTCTCAGCTATTTCATCATTAACTGATGCAGCGGGAATAACAATTCCGATCTTTCCGCCCATTTCACGATAAGTTTTTATAAAATCATGCCAATTCGGGTTTAAAAGCGGATTACCCATTCCCGACAAAGCTATTCTGGAAGGGACGCTTATGAGTTTATCTGCAATAATTGAGAAGTCGCCACTCTTCATAAGTCCCGAAGGACGCAGAATTTTTTCCCGCGGACAAAAAATACAACTGTTATCGCAAAGTAATGATATTTCCAGATCAACGCTGAAAAGCGGCCACTCACAAGCTTTCTGCATTTGATTATCTCAACCTGAATTCCATATTTTGTTACGAAATATCCTATACACTCAAGAGATATCACAAATAGCTTCAGAAGTGCAATACTTTCAAAAAGCACATCCAACGAGTATTTTTTATCTTTTGGAACGAAAAAATTAATTCCTGCCTCCTCGACAAGTGGATCGTGTGAGTATGTTAACTAATTATGCACAATGATTTTTTTTTCCCCTTTTAAAAATCCGTGTCATTCCGTGTATTCCGTGGTTAAAATTCAGTTTCTTTTTGTTTGTCAGTTAAACGCTCGCACTACCAACAGGTGAGTTTAATATTGGCAACGATTTACTTTAACATTTTTTGATTTACGGGTTATAATATGGTTCTATGAATATAAAAATGAAAATCGGAATTGGATTTTTGATTCTGATAATTTTTTTAGTGTTTATGACTTTTTTCTGGGCTGCTTCAAGACTGGGAGTAACTCTTGAATATTCGGACATTGAAAAAATTCAGCTGCTTCGGGACAAGGCTCTGAATTCGTGGGCAAGAGAGCAGACAAAGCTTGCATCAGCCGTAATGGATATTTCTGAAGTATTTTCCCAGCTGGATGTAACAGGACGCGATCGGTTACTGACAGTTAATCTTGTTGAAAAGCTGAAAAGATATTTGAACATTGACTGGATAGACATTCTGGAAAATGACAGACCGATAATTTTTCCGGCAATCGAACTTGAAAATTCGGTTTTAACCCCTTCAAAGTGGCCGATCAGGCTAAGAGTTGTTGGTCCACTTTCAAGAAACGGTTATCTTACAGCGTCAGCGAAAATGCGCAACCGTGATGCCTATCTTGTGGTTGCAAAAAAGGCAGAAGAAATTGCAATTCCACTGCTCTGCCTGTGGGATAAAAGCGGCGTGCTGGTGGGCGACAGAATTGAATTCACTTCAGACGTTCTTAAAGAATATTCCCGCGTGGAAGACACTTTCCAGAGGCTTCAGAAAGGAAGACTTTTCAGAGCAAAAACATTTTCCCTCGGCTCAGATGAAATCAAACTGCTTGCCGGATACGAAGCTGATGCTGCGACACTTACCAAGACAAACGTTAACGATCTCATGATCCAGCTGGCACTTCTCGAAGTTTTTGCTCTTCTGCTTCTGGGTTATTATCTCGGCCAGAAACTTTTTAAGCCGCTGGAAAAATTAAAAACAGGCATGGAAAGAGTTGCAAATGGGCACTGGCAGGAGCTTCCAATCTCAATTTCAGATGATGAAATAGGCGCCGTGGCACATTCATTCAATCACATGGTAAAAGAGCTTTCAACAGCCCAGAATCGATTGGTTGAGATTCAAAGGGAATTAATGGCAAAGGAAAAAATGGCAGTTCTGGGACGCTTTTCTGCAGGCATTGCTCATGAGATAAATAATCCGCTTGGGACAATTCTTGTCAGTTCTGAAATGATAATTGAAGCAATGGAAAAGAACAGAAAAATTAATCCGGAAGATGTTGAAGCAATAATATCAGAAACAAAAAGATGCAGAGGCATCGTAGATTCGCTTCTCAGATACGCCAGAAACCGACCGTCAAATATCTGCCATATAAATTTGAGCAATTTTTTCAGCCGCTTCTGCACAAAAATTTCTGAAATTGTCAATAATTCCGCAGAGGTATCTTTTTCCAATGAAACCCTCGCCACTGAGATACTTGCTGACGAACTTGGAATTGAACAGATAGTAACAAATCTCATCCGAAATTCAATCGACGCAGTAGAAGGTATCAGCAAACCGCAGATCAGTTTTTCAATACGAGACCTTGATGATAACCGTGTTATTTTCAGCGTAAGAGACAATGGAAGAGGTATCAGCGAAATAAAAGACAACATTTTTGAACCTTTTTACACAACAAAAGCCTCCGGAACAGGCCTTGGACTGGCAATTTCCCAATCAATCATTGAAGGTCACGGCGAAAAAATAAAAGCAGAAACTCTGGAAACCGGTGAAACAGAATTCTCATTCACATTGCGCAAAGCATAGTTAGAGCGCCTTAATCTATTCTTGACAAGATGGAAAAATTAATATACCTTCCCATGACACTAAGTTTTTTGAATATTTAGATATCTACTAAATAGGGTTCTTATTCACTTGGTACCTGAATTAACGACAATTGCCCGGAGGATAATCAATGAGACAGATATTACAAAACCTGAAAGATGGAAAGATTTCGCTTGCAGACATTCCTGTACCGTCAGTAAAAGCCGGACACGTTCTAATTAAGACAACAAAAAGTCTTATTTCAATTGGAACAGAAAGAATGCTGCTGAACTTCGGACGTGCCGGATGGGTCGATAAAGCTCGCCAGCAACCGGACAAAGTCAAACAGGTAATTTCCAAAATTAAAACCGATGGGCTTGCCGCAACAGCTGAGACTGTTCTGAATAAGCTTGACCAGCCTCTTCCGCTTGGATATTGCAACGCAGGAGTTGTAATAGAAGTTGGAAAAGGAGTACATGAATTCAAACCAGGCGACAGAGTTATTTCAAACGGAAATCACGCAGAAGTTGTCTGTATTCCGAGACATTTGTGCGCAAAAATACCTGATTCAGTCGATGATATCAGCGCATCGTTCACAGTGCTTTCTGCAATAGCACTTCAGGGTGTCAGACTTGTTGATCCAACGCTCGGTGAACGAATCGCAGTAATGGGACTCGGGCTTATCGGAATCATTACCGGCCAGATTCTTAAAGCAAATGGTTGCCAGGTAATCGGTTTTGATCTCGACCCTGAAAAGGTGAAACTTGCAAAAAGCTATGGAATAAGAGCTTTTATTCCGGGAAAAACTGATCCGGTTGATGCTGCGATGGACTTTTCTGATGGAAACGGTGTTGACGGAGTAATTATTACCGCAGCAACCAAAAGCAATGATCCGATAAAACAGGCTCCACAGATGTGCAGGAAACGTGGCAGAGTTGTACTGGTCGGAGTAATCGGTCTGGAAATGTCCCGTGATGATTTTTACAAAAAGGAAATCTCTTTTCAGGTATCATGTTCCTACGGCCCTGGAAGATACGATCCAGGATATGAAAAAAACGGTCTGGACTTCCCGATCGGATTTGTGAGATGGACAGAAGAACGCAATTTCAAGGCAATACTCGACCTGATGGCTGACAAAAGACTTGCCGTAAAAGAACTTGTCAGCGCAGTAATTCCTTTCAACAGCGCAATTGAAGCTTATGATCGTGTCGAAAAAGATGCTAAAGCACTCGGACTGGTTCTTGATTATCCGGGAAATGTTGATCTGAAAAGAAAAAATGTCGAGATAAGAGAAGCAGAAACAGGGAATGTACATGTTTCTTCTGCATCTGAACCCGTAATCGGCTTTATTGGTGCGGGTGGATTTGCAGCATCGACGCTTGTTCCGGCATTTGTTGAAACCGGTGCGAAACTCAAAACAATAGCAAGCTCAACCGGAGTATCAGGAACGCATCTTGGAAAAAAACATGGCTTCTTTGTTTCAACAACTGATTATAAATATATTTTAAGTGATGAAGAAATTAACACAGTGGTAATAACCACACAGCACGACTCTCACGCAAAATTTGTAATAGAAGCTTTAAAAGCCAACAAGAATGTGTTTGTAGAGAAACCGCTGTGTCTTACACGTGAAGAGCTGACTGAAATTTCCCGTCTGTACAAAGAGTCAGCAGAAAAGGGTCGTATTCTTATGGTTGGCTTTAACAGAAGATTCTCGCCCCTTTCAATAAAAGCAAAGGAATTAATCTCTGAGCTTCCGGGTGCTGCAAATATTACAATGACAGTTAACGCGGGAAAAATTCCGGCTGATCACTGGACCCAGAGCGATGAAACCGGCGGCGGTAGAATTATTGGAGAGGCATGCCATTTCATTGATCTTGTAAGGTTTTTTGCCGGCAGTCCAATTGCAGAAGTCGTATCACTTTCCGGAAATGGCGCTTCTGAAGAGAGTCCGCCGGATTCTAGTGTTATTGCCATAAAATTCCAGAACGGATCTATCGGATCGGTTCAATATTTCCCAAATGGCTCAAAAGACTTTCCAAAAGAGCGTATCGAAATTTTCAAAAATGGAAAAATTCTTCAGATTGATAATTTCAAATCACTCATCGGATACGGCTTTCCAAACTTTTCTTCTGAAAAACTTTGGGCACAGGACAAAGGACACAAAAACGAAGCAATGCAATTCATAGAAGCAATTCGGCTTGGCAAGCCATGTCCAATTCCATTTAGTGAAACAGTCGAAGTTACCGGTGCAACAATGAAAGTTGCAGGATAATTATCAAAAATGATTCTTTGCATATAATTTCAGACTGTGATATATTCGCACATTCCAAATTGGGAGGTATAAAATGGATGCTTATGAGATAATAGAGAAAATCCGAAGTTCAAAAAAGATGACTCTGGTTACGGTTTACCTGAGCGGAAAGCTTGACGAAATCTGCTTCGATGGCGTTAATTTCATCGGTGGACGCGATTTCGGAGTAATCATTGGAAATCTTGATGAGATCAAACCCATTTTGGAAAGGAATGCAGAGAAAATAAGCAATCATCACATTGAAGTCAAGGCACGGAATTCGGCAATTCCGATGTCAGACCTTCTTAAATTCAACGCCAGAATAGAACCAGGCGCAATTATCAGAGACTTTGTCGAAATTGGTGACAATGCGGTTGTTCTCATGGGTGCTGTGATAAATCTCGGCGCAATAATCGGCAAACGAACCATGATTGACATGAACGTGGTTGTCGGCGGACGTGCAATTGTCGGCGACGACTGCCATATCGGCGCAGGAACAGTTTTAGCCGGTGTTGTCGAACCTCCGAGCGATATGCCTGTGGTAATTGAAGACAATGTTCTTATCGGCGCCAACGCAGTAATTCTTGAAGGTGTCAGAGTCGGAAAAGGTGCGGTTGTGGCCGCCGGCTCAATTGTAACAAAAGACGTTGAGCCCGGATGGGTTGTTGCTGGTGTTCCGGCTCACAAAATCAAGAAAGTTGATGAAAAAACTGCGCGCAAGACATGTCTTGTACCGGAACTGAGACAGTTGTAATAGCCAGAAAGACTCTGACAAGGACAAAATACGATGATTGTACAAAAATACGGAGGCTCTTCAGTAGCCTCTTCAGAAAAAATTAAAACTATTGCCGAGAAAATTAAAGAACGGGTTAAGGGCGGCGAGAAGATTGTTGTTGTGGTATCAGCGATGGGAAAAACAACAAATTCTCTGATTGATCTCGCGAATGAAATTTCCACCACACCTTCTCCCCGTGAACTTGATATGCTTCTAGCCACCGGCGAACAGGTCACAGCAGCCCTTCTGGCAATGGCACTCGTAAACACCAGTGTCGAAGCCGTTTCAATGAATGCCTTTCAACTTGGCCTGTTAACAAGCGATCATTATACAAATGCAAGAATCATGGACATCAATCTTACCAAGTTGAACAGTGAACTTGAGAAAAGAAAAGTAGTTGTTGTAACAGGTTTTCAGGGCATCACCGAAGGCGGCGATCTTACAACGCTTGGAAGAGGCGGTTCAGATACTTCTGCCGTTGCTATTGCAGCAAAGTTGGGAACGCCGTGTGAAATATACAGCGACGTCGCCGGAATTTTCACCTGCGACCCGAAGCTGCATCCGGGCGCTAAAAAGCTTGATTATATAACTTATGATGAAATCCTCGAAATGGCAGCGCTTGGAGCAAAGGTTCTTCATTCGCGTTCCGTTGAAATTGCTAAGAAACATGGAGTAGAGCTCTATTGCGGATCTACTTTTTCAGATGAAAGGGGCACATACGTGGTTAATGCTTTTCCTGAGTGGCTTGAACAACCGGTTGTAACCGGGGCAAGCGTTGATTCGAATCAGATTAAAGTTACATTGAATAACATTCCATCAGACGTAGAGGTTATTTCCGGAGTATTTAATTCAGTTGCGGAAAAAGGTCTGAACGTAGACATGATCTCAATCGTAAATGTCAACGGTCATGGACACGTAACCTTCACCGTAGTTGGCGGAAACATGCAGATTCTGAAAACAGCGATTGAAAAAGCACTGAGCAACTATTCAGGCTGGGGTTTCCACGAAGATGCCGATGTGACAAAGGTTTCAGTTGTCGGTCTCGGAATGTCAGCAAGATCTGGCGTTGCAGCACGTTTTTTCAACGTAATGCGCGAAGCAAAAGTAAAAATCATTGCTACAACCACATCAGAAATCAAAATTTCAGTCCTGGTAAACAAATCCGACTCCGGAAAAGCCCTGAAAGCCCTGATCGACGAATTCCAACTCTGAGTACACAAAATCTTAAATTTCAGTTGCCCAATTTTCAATTCTTAAATTTGGAATTCTTGAGTATTCTCTTGTATTATTGGTAACTAAAATCAAATTACGACTCAATGCTTGAGCTGCTATTTGAAGATCATAGGGACCAATAATTTTGCCCTGAGATTCAAGAAATGTCCTGATTTTGCCATATTCAAACGCATCAGAGGGAGTAAAGTCAATAACTTTAAAGGGAACCAAAAACCTTATCAGGCAGTCTCTTGAAGCATTTTTAATTTGGCTTTTTTGAATCCCATATTCAAGCTCAGAAATCGTAACAGATGAAATACAAATCGTATCTCCAGGAATTTCTTGAACCTTTTTAACAACTGCTGGAGGGCGTTTTTTAATAGTGTAAATACAAATATCTGTATCAAGAAGGTAAAGACTTTTAGATTTCATGAGCTGCTCACCGATTTAAAATTTGCGATGTTGCATCTGTAGCTCATTTCTTTCGTTCATAAAGTCTTCAGGAAAGTTTGACAAAGAGTCTTCGAATATCTTGCCAGCTGCCTTTTTAGGAAAAAGAATAACTAAATCCCCAATTTTCTTAACCAGGACCTCATCTTCATCAAAACGGCATTCTTTGGGAAGCCGAACTGCCTGGCTTTGCCCATTCATGAAAATCTTAGCAAGTTTAGGCATAAAAACCCCCTTTAAGTATATATTATAGTATATACTTAAAAACAACATATGTCAACGAACTCAAAAATCAACTCAGAACATGATGTTTAATTGCCATGTTTACTTAAAAACTTGAAAGGATCTTGCGAGAAAATCGGAAAAATATCTGGAGTGATAATTATCGGTCGGGCGTCGGGGAACTTCCGAATGAATGCTTCAAGTCCTTTTTCAGTCTTGTGCCTGCCTGATTTGACTTCAATGGCAAATATTCTGCCCTGGTAGCGGTAGATGAAGTCAACTTCGTCGTTTCTTTCCCTCCAGTAATACAATTCACCGGGTAACTGCATCAACTGGTTTCCAACGATCATTTCAAATATTCGTCCAGGCTTATCGCGGTCATCAAGAACACGCGGCCCCTCATTCATTGTGTACAGAGCCGGACACGCAACAAGGATCTTCGGGCTGGATGAGCGTGTAAGGTAACCCTTTGCAGAATATTTTTCCAGAGAATGAATCAGGAAAACGCCGGCATACAGCTCAAGATAATATTTTACGAGGTCAGTGTTTCCCTTGTCCTGCAATTGTCCAAGCAGCTTTGTAAAGCTGATCTCCTGAGCCGGGTAATGACACAGTATTTCAAACGCCTGCCGGAATAGCGCCGGTCTGCCGACTTTCTGATTCAATAGAATATCCCTGCCGATTACTGCTTCAACAATGGAATCCTTCAGGTAAGAGTACCAGCGGTCATAATCACGTTCAAAAGAAACCGAACCCGGATAACCACCATAGACAAGAAAACGTTCGAGATCATATCCAAAAGCCTGTTTCATCTCATAAAATGTCCAGTGGAAAACTTTCGTTATTTCAAATCGTCCAGCAAGACTCTCGCATAACCCTGACTGAATTTGCAGAGAACTCGACCCAAGCACCACTACACGCAATCTGGCAGAACTTCTGTCCCAAAGTGATTTTAAAGTTTCAGACCAGTTTGGAATTTTCTGAATCTCATCAATGACCAGCAACGCGCCTTCGCCCATCATTTCGGCTCTCTGCCACTGCTCAAGAAGCCAGGTGCGGTCTGTAACCAACAGGTCATCAGCATTAGCATAATGATACTTTTTAGAATAACGCGCCAGAAGATGCTTTATTCCCGTAGTCTTCCCCACTTGCCGCGGTCCCACAATTACCTGAATCAAGCAATCCGCAGAAGAAAGTCGCTCTTCAAGCCGCGCAACAAACGAACGTTCATATTTTGTCTTCATAAATAAATACTACCACATTTTACTAGATCAATCTAGTATTTTCGCTAGATTGGTCTAGTAAAATTTCACAAATAGACGATGCGCAACCGTAATTTATGATCGAAGAGATCTATAAGTGCCCTTGGACAAAACAGTCGGATTTTTTATTATCTGTGCTTCGTCAAATACGGCAAATCCCCATCTTATGCTTCCAAAGCTTAACTGATAATCACGCAATGTTTCATAGGTTGTAAGGACACAATTACTTCTTTTTAAAACATCTGAATTAAGAGAAGGAATGCCAGTCTCACTCTCAGATGATTTTTGTCCTGAAACCCGCAAACTTTTAAGATTTAATCCATACGCCGAAAGAATATCAGCAAGTCCTTTGCTTCCAAGGTGTTTTTCAACCTCATCCTGCCAAGCTTGAGTTCAGTCCTATTTTTGGTTATAAGCAAAAAAGCAAATTCCTATCCTAATCCTATTATACTTGCCATGAAAAAGCTCATTTCGTTTTCATAAACATATTATTCTCTCCGGTTTATACTATCCAGCAATAAAATCTAATCTAAACATCACAAATCATATTTTTATTTAGCAAAAGTAGCAGAACCTGTTGCAGCTTGTCTGGCAAGGTCAGCTAAGTCATCAAGAACGTCTGCTCTAGTTGCTTTATCAGATATATTTAAAAGTCCACTTCTGACATCCTTTAAAATTTGGCTCGTTATCCTTAATACATGCTCAGTGGATTTAGCTGATGCCCCAGCGGTTTTATACAGATTTACTAGAATTTTTCTACACGCGTTGCCAACAGCATCCCCGGTCTCAGACTCTTTCACTAAATATTTAACCAGCCCAGTCAATTCTTTGCTTTCTGACACGCCAATTTGTTTTGCCACAAGAGATGCGGATACTTTGGCAGCTACCGCCGTCGTTCCGACTTTGGCAACTAGTTCAGCGCCTCCTTTAAGAGTCTGTACAGCCAGTTTTGCCCCTTTTGCTTCTCTTCCTCCCGGAATAGGGGCCAACATAAAAAATAGTCCGACTTTATCAAATTTCCACATCCTATCTATTTCAAATTTTATTTTAACCATAGTCATCTCAACATCAGATACAGCACGTGCTACGTTTTGATTTTTATTTAACCATTCCTTTGTATTAGGAGAAAAATTACCATTTAGCAATACTTTCAAATCTACTCCGGCAGTTGTTTTGAATCGATATCCGTCCCCTTCAAGGACCCCTTCCCCTTCAAGTTGAACCCTACTAACCGTTATCAATGCATCTCTTATTTTTTTTTCTGCTGCTGCTTTCGTAATATTTCCTTCAGATTTTACATTAGCAACAAATACCGGCGTTCTTGCTGATACGGAATCTGTCGAGAAAAATGAAAATACAACAATCGTTAAAAAACCTAATATCCCTCTTGAAGTATTCATAATATTCCTCCTAAAAAATTTATTTTCCTAAATCCAACTCTCAGAAAATACAACGTTATAAGTTGTGAATTTGTCACTGTTATTTATGATGGATCTGGAGATTTCATTCAAGGAAACAAAATCTGTCTGATATTTTTCAAAATAATTATTACAACACGCAACCAGAGTGTTTTGTTACGAAGCCGAGGAGCACTGAGTTCAGTGGACGGTGTTGTTCTAAGATGGTTACGTGGCCGCAGTCTGGTACAAGAACGTATTCAGAGTCGGGAATGTTTCTGGCGATTATTTTTGAAAATTTGGGTGGTTTGAGGATGTCTTCTTCTCCGCAGACTACAAGGGTTGGCGCACAGATTTTATGTAATTCCGGCGTCAGATCAAGGTCATTGAGGAATGTTTTGTACAGTTCAACCTGTCCAACGAAGAAGTCTGCCGGAAACTCGGCGAGATGATTGGCGCGCATCTGAAGAAGAGGGCGATTGCGTTCGATGTATGTGCTGCCATAGCAGGTTGGCGCCATTCCCCAGAAAAAATTTACAGGGTCTGCCGCTTCAGCAAGTTTCTGCCAGTTTCGAACGTGAAGTTTTAAAAGTTCATCAATTTCGCTTACGGAATCTATTACCGACAAAGTTTTCACTCTTTCCGGAAAATCTATTGCTATGCGCATTCCAACTTCACCACCATAAGATGTACCAATTAAATGAGCTTTGTCTATGTGAAGCTGGTCAAGAATGGCTATAACATCTTTTGCGTGCATTTTAAATGAATAGGGTCCTGCTGGTTTATCTGACAAAAGCTGTCCTCTGAAATCATGAAGAAGAACACGGTAACCACGATTCTCAAAAACTGCTGACTGATAATTCCAACTGGCAGTTGAAGCCATTACTCCGTTTAAAAAAACAATCGTTTCAGAACTATCACTGTTTCCCCTGACTTCATAAAAGAATTTTATTCCGCCTGATTCGATCTGACTCACGTTATTCCTCCTTATTTATTTATTTATAAATGATATCACACTAAAATGTATTATCACAAAACCTTTTTCTTTAATATGAGATTGCGTTTTGGTCGATAGACTTTTTGTTATGATTATTCTTATGGCCCCCTGGGCAACCGAAAAACATGTCAGTGACCTGAGAAAGCACATTATCAATTCAGGAATGTCTGCCAGCGTTCTTGAAAATGCTGGACGAAAACTTATTGCAGTAAGCCTCTGCGGCGGACCTCTCTTTGAAAAGTCTTTTGAAACATGGCCCGGTGTTGAGCAAACCTTCCCTATTATTCAGCCTTTCATGCTTGCATCACGTGAGTTCAATCCGGAAAACACACTGATTCAACTTAAAATGAAAAAAAGCCCTGGCGTCAAACCAGCTATTTTTGGCGGAAACGATGTTCAGATAATTGCTGGCCCGTGTGCTGTTGAAGACGAAAAAAGCTGCATGGAAATTGCTGAGAAAGTAAAAGAAGCCGGGTGTAATATCTTCAGGGGTGGAGTGTTTAAAGCGCGCACATCGCCTTACGCTTTTCAGGGATTGGGAAAAAAAGGACTGAAGATCCTTGAGAAGATTAAAAAACAGTTTGGAATGTTTATTGTCACAGAAGTTCTTGATTCATCAGAGATTCCGCCAACAATTGAAGTTGCTGATGTTCTTCAGATCGGAACAAGAAATATGACCAATTTCAGACTTCTTGAATCTCTTGGAAAATTTGATAAGCCGATCCTTCTGAAACGCGGCATGAGTTCTACAATCAGAGAGTTTCTTATGGCTGCGGAATATATTCTCAAAAATGGAAATCCGAATGTAATACTTTGTGAGCGCGGTATACGCACTTTTGAAACCCACACAAGGTTTACCATGGATATCAATGCTTTTCCTGCAATCAAACAGATTTCGCATTTACCCATAATCGCCGACCCGAGCCACGCTACTGGCTCATGGCGTCTGGTGGAGTCTGTTTCACTTGCTGCTGTGGCAGCAGGCGCAGACGGCCTTTTGATTGAAGTTCATACTGATCCGAAAAATGCGCTTTCTGATGGAGTACAATCTATTTTACCTGAACGGCTGCCGGCATTAATCAAAAAAGTAAGAGCCATAAAGAATATTCTCATAGAAGAGTAGAAGAAAGGGTAAGGACAATGTCATCGGCAGAAAGATGTGAAGCGATTTTTCAGGAAATTTTAACTTTGAAGAAAATCAGAAGAACCGGTTGGCAGCTTCGTGGAATTAAAGAATGTGAATCCCTCGCAGACCATGCTTTTGGAACCGCATTTCTGGCAATGCTGCTCTCATCGTATTTTCCTGAGCTCAACAGAGATAAAACCATCAAAATGGCAATTGCTCATGAACTTGGAGAATGCCGCGTCGGCGATATTCCATTTCCGGCACTGAAATATTTTCCAGATAAGTCAGCAATTGAAAAAGAAGCAGTTTCTGATATGATGACTCCTCTTGGGAAATCTGGAAGTGATTTTATCGAACTATTCAATGAATTCGAAGACGGAAAGACAAAAGAAGCCAAGTTTGTAAAAGCTGTTGATAAGCTTGAAATGCTTCTTACGGCTTCCGAGTATGAAAAAAATGGCTGGCGGGGACTGGAAGACTTCTGGCAGAATAATTCAACCTTTTCTGTATTCTCACCTTTCCCGATGATTGAAGAAATAGCATTAAAACTAAAAACAAAACACCGGGAAGGTAAGAAAATTCAGTAATTATTATCCCCTACTTTTTTTCGGGTGTCTTCTGACCGTTTTCCGGGACATAAACAGCTTCAGATGCTAATTTAGTTTGTGGAAGATCAGCACTTTTTCCGGGAAAGTCTTTGTGAGAACACTTTGATGAGCAATAAAAAGTAATATATTTTCCGCAAACATTGAATAATCCTGGATTAACGCTCTTTTTTGTAACAGGACAAATCGCATCAGGATTCTTTACGGTCAATTCGCTCTCCTGTGGATTTATCAACTTTGCGATATATACATCAGGTGACTTTCTAAACTCAAAAGAAGCTGTTGCACACGAAAAATGATAAACTTTTCCTTTATGAATTGCTGCAAATTCTTCATGTGAAAATTCTCCAGTAACCGGACAGAGGTTTGTTACAACGTCAGTAAGCTTTTCTGGCAGTTTTATTTCACCTGCAAATGCCACACCTGCAAATGCAAAAAGACAAAAAAATACAGATATTCCAAAAATACACTTCATTCGTTCCATTATTTTCTCTCCTCGTTCAGTTAAACAAACAGATTATTAATGCACAAAATCATATTCAAAAGCTTCAAACAATAACCAATGCAATATTAAAACTTTATAACACTATTTGTCAATGGAATCAAAGTTTAGAACAAAATATTAAATGTTAAATTTATAAAAGATTCTTTTTTATTAAAAAAAACTAAAAAGTACACAGAATTAAAAACTTTTTAGTTTTTTTCTGGTAGAATAGGTAATTAGATGATTTTTTTTAAATTGTGGCAACTCAGAATCAAATGTTACCAAGTGGAGGAATATTTATGAAAATTTTCAAAGGCTTGATGGTTATCATGCTCTTCTGTGTTACTTCTCTTTACGCAGCTGACCAGTGTCAAAACACAAATCCATACGACGACACAGCTTCGGTAAGACCTGTCAATACTGATCCCTACGATGTTCCTTCTACTGGAACCGCTAACAACTGTTCCAGTTGCCCAAGCACAGACCCTTACCCTCCGACATGTTCTCCTGTTGGCAGCGGAAATACGCGCAGTGTAGAAGATATCATTCAGCTTGCAAGAAATGTCAACAACGTTTCCCAGCGTGATCAGATGCTTTTCGATGGCCTTAGAAGTGCAATGTCCACCGATGATGTACTCAGATTGGCACGCAACTGTTATTATAACCGTACAAAAGATGATGTTCTAATTTCTGGCATGATCAAAGCAGTATCAATAAATGATTTCGTCAGGCTGGCAAAGAGTGCATATCTTAACGAAACCTGCGATAGAATACTCCTAGAAGGTGCACGGAAAGCAAACACACCAGATGAATTCCGAATTCTGGCAGCAAACTGCACCAAGGTAGATACAAAAGAACAAATCCTCCGAATGGGAGCCAACCGCTTCACAAACACTTCTGATATCATAAGATTTGCAAATATGGCTTACTATGGCAGAACAAAAGATGATATTCTTCTCATCGGTTCAAATTGTACCACTTGCGTAGCCGATATGGTAGCTCTCGCAGTTAATACTCACTATGCAGAAACCAAAGACCAGATTCTTAAAAAGGGAATGAGTATCGCCAGAAGTACAAACGATTATATCAGTCTTGCAAGAAATGCATATTTCGGAAGAAACAAAGACGACATTCTCCTCAGGGGCGCAGACTACGCGCTCAGCATCCAGGAAATACTCTCTCTGGCCAGCATTTCTCACTATGCAGACAACAAAGACCAAATACTTAAAAAAGGGTTGAGACTTGCCCGTAGCGTTGAAGACTATCGCAGACTTGCGAATTCCGCTTATTATAGAGCTACCACCGATTACATTCTCTCTCAGGCAGTAAGATAACACCTTTTTAAAAAAACCCAGCCGTGAGCATCCTTTGCTCCGGCTGGGTTTTTTCTTGTTTCAGGCAAGTAATTATTATTACAAAAATATTGAAACAAAAATATTACATTCTACAATATGCTTTCGTATTATAGCGTGAAAGGTTAAAAAAACACAAAACAAAGAAGGAGAATCTCTATGAAAACAAGATCAGTTATTCAGTTGTTGTGCGTATTGGCACTCTTCGCCTTCGTAACATGCAGCTCATTCGCTGAAATCGCTCAGGTAAATTTCTTTGTAAAAGTTAATGGCACATTCGTTTCCGGAGCAGTAGTTGACATTGACGACGCAAATACCAGCGATCCATATGGAATATCTGGAACAAGTTACTGGGTCACCGGTTCTGACGGAAAAGCAGGTCCATGCAGTATTGATAATCAATGCGAGTTCAAACTTAATGTGAAATATGGAAACAAACTGTTTGAAACAAAAAGAATTGTTGGCGCCAATAACACAAACATGCACGGAGTAGTAGAATTCAGAACTGGACAAAAAACACTCTTCACATTCACAAAAATGGACACATCAGCACCTCTTCCTGGCGCTCTCGGAGGAACATGTCTTGTAACCATTTCCTACAACCCAATGCCAGCAAACAACTGCAGATATGAATTAAAAGATGCAAGCGGCGCAAGTTATGGTGACGGAACTTTTGTGGTTTCTTATCAGAATGGAAAATGGATCGGCACTGAATCACTTGATGTTCCACGCAACAAAACCTACAATTTGAATGTATACAACGGAAGCATTATTTCGGCACAGAAATTAGGCGTATATATCGGAAGTTCAATTACAAGAAAAAGCATAGTTCTTAAAGCTCGTGAAAATGTCTTAACATCAGGTGGCGGAATGTAATAGAATCTGATTCAAAAGCTGAAACTCACTTAAAGTTGAGTTTCAGCTTTTTTTTGACTTGATGCACCAAGTCTCCCTTTGCCAGCGATAAATACTGTTGTTCCAAGAAAGACTGCGAACCAGAGAGTTGCTGTACGAATCATAAGTGTTGCTGTTACAGCATTAGCCTCAGCAATTCCGACTATTTTCACAAAAAAAACGCCAAGAATGCCTTCCGTAACAAGCAGTCCGCCGGGAAGGAATGAGAAAGCGCCGGCAATTGAGCTGAAGGAATGTGCAAAAAGCGAAACAGCAAGCAAATCTGGAACATCAACTTTTAACGCCAAAAAAATAAAATACAGCGCAACACCTTCCCCAGCCCAGGAAACAGCACTTAACGGAACGGTTACAAGAAGCGAAAACGGAGAAAGAAGATTGCCGGAAGACTCTTCAAGAGCCTTTACAGAATTTCTTACTTTTGCCAGCCTGGCAAATCGGGCAAGAATATTTTTGTCTATCCACTGCCAGAATCCGGGGCGGGTAATGCAAATGACAAAGAAAAATATTATTGAGATTGCTGCAAAGAGCATTTTTCCGCCAAAAGCGAACTTACTTGAGCCATAAGCAGCAATTAAAGATAATCCGAGAAGGTCTGTAATGCGCTCTGCCATTACGATGGGAGCACTTTTGGAAATAGGAATGGAGAATTGAGACTTCAGAAGGAGTGATTTCATAATCTCGCCAAGTTTTCCCGGGCTGAGAACCATGGCAAAAGAAGAAAAAAAGATCCACAAACTCTGTTTTAATGGAATAATTATGTCAATTCTTCTAAGAAAGAATTCCCACTTGATAAACCTGAGCAAATAGTTTATCAGAACTGAAAACAATATGATAAAAATGGAAAAAGGCGAAAAAAGTGCAACTGCCTTCTGTATTTTATCAAAATCTGTAAACAAGGCAATTGCAATTGAAAACATGATAATAGCTGCAAAAACCCAGAAGACTAATTTTCGAATAATATTTTCTGATTCAAGATTCATTTTTATGTGGACTTTCGCATATTTTTAATTTTATAAAAAGCAAATATTGTATTCATGAGCTTTTCAGCCACCACAGCACTTATCATACAACCCATATAAAGTCTCATTAAGAAACATTTTTTTTAAATACAAAATTCCACATTATGTAATAGTGTTGTTACTACGCAGAATTTCAATCGCCTGCTCGTGCAAAAGACCGTTTGTTGCAAGTATCTGATATCTGTCGATACTGTGAAATCCACCTGAAAAGTCTGTAACTTTTCCTCCTGCCTCTTTTACAAGAAGACTTCCTGCCGCAACATCCCATGGTTTAAGTTTAATTTCCCAGAAAATGTCAAAAAATCCGGCAGCAACATAGCACAAATCAACAGCCGCTGAGCCAAGCCGCCTCACACCTCGCGAGCCGATAATCATTTTCTTCAAAGATGGAATGATTTCATCGATGCAGGAATTAATTTCATACGGAAAGCCGGTAACAACGAGCGCCTCGTTTACTTTCGGACGGCGTGAAACATTAATCTGCGTCCCATTAAGATATGCGCCGAAGGATTCGGCACACGAAAAACACTCATTCAGAACCGGCAGATAAATGACTCCGGCTTTAGGTATTCCGTCAATGCAGAAAGCGATTGAAACCGAAAATATTGGTAATCCGTGCGCAAAATTTGTTGTACCATCGAGAGGGTCAAAGACCCACGTTCTTCCTTTGTGGAAATCGCCTCCGCCGATTTCTTCACCGAAAAGAGAATCATTCGGAAAATCCTGTCCAAGTTTTTCCCTTATTAGCTTTTCTGAAGCAAGATCTGCTTCAGTAACAAGATCCGTTGGACCTTTAAAAGTAACATCATGTATTTTCCGAAATCGACTCATTAATATCTCTCCGGCACTGAGAGCTGCTTGAATTGCCGTTTGAAGCTCATGTCTAAACATTCATTTTCTCCCTGCAATCAGGTGATAATTTCTGGCACTGTGGAAAATAGCTGATTACTTCGGAGAACATATGACAGTGCCTAATTTTTTCAAAACCAGGTGATTTCAACATCACCTTTTAATCTTGTACGATTTTCAATTTTAATCTTTGGGCCACTATCAATGTGCTGCTGAAATGATGCTTCGGTTACCAGCCATCTGTTAAAGCCGCTCCCATCAACACTGAATTTGATACTGAAAAGATCGTTCAGGTAAAATGGCATTTTTCTTTCACATCTGGAGGCTGGCACAAAGAACGTATTCAATGGAATCACCCAGTTTTTCAATTCTAATGGCAGTTCATCTTTTGAATTAAAAGCCTGGAGTGTGAGTTTTCTGTGAGAAGCCGTGATATGCATTGCAAGCCAGGCACCACCACCAGTTGGTTGAGGCATATCTGTTTTAAAGTGACTCTTTGAAGTAACGTTCATAAAAGCGATAGTAACTTCATCGTCCAGAACACCTGTAAGCAATTCTCTATCACGGACTGATTTTGATATTCTGATAGGAGAATTAATTATCGTCAGTCCGGATGAATCGAAAACGTGAGCATTTCCAGACAACTCTGCAAGAAAATTCATTCTCTGGAAAAATGCACTTGCTTCTGATTTTACATTTATTTTCCAGGCTCCTGAAGCAAAACTCGATGTCGCAGTTCTGAATATTGTAAAAAGTGGAACAAAAAGACACGACATCAATGCACCTGCAATAGTGACTTCAAGAACTGTATATCCAAGTTTTTTTAAGTTCATAACAATCAAGCCTCTTTTTAGAGAGGGGGCACGCGCCCCCTCTCGCCGGTCGAACAAGTTCGACCGGCTCACTCCCCGCGGTCGAGCACTTTGTGCTCTCCGTTAATTTACGCTTACAACGTTCGACCGGCTCACTCCCCGCGGTCGAGCACTTTGTGCTCTCCGTTAATTTACGCTTACAACGTTCGATCGGCTCACTACCTACGGTCGAGCACTTTGTACTCTCCGTTAATTTATTATTTTTCCTGTGTTTTTTTCAGGCATAGTCCTGATTCTTTTGTAAAGGTAATATTTATAGATTCATCTTCCTGGGCATCTATTTCAAAAAGCTGTGTTGATAATGGATTCAAGAGTATTTTTTCAACACGGTTTCCAATTCCGCGACCACCCATTACAAGTGACTCTGTACAAGCTGCAAAAAGACGTTCCTTGTTTTCGGAGTTCATTGTCAGATGCATTTTATGGCTTTCAGAGAGCTGTATACGAATATTATTAAACATTTTTTCAAAAATTTTCACAGCAATTGAGGGCCTTATGAAATCAAAGACAACGATATTCTCACCGATACGGTTTAGAATTTCAGGTCGTGCAATGCGATAAGTGAAAAAATCTTCAATAGACTGCTTCACTTCTTTTTGAATATTCTCGTATTCCATCTCCGGATAAACCCTCTGTTTTTTCTGTCCACTCGGAAGAGTTTCATAAATTCCAAGATTTGATGTGAATACAATAAGGCTTTCAGTGAAATAGACTGTTTCACCACGTCCCGAAGTCAGTCTTCCGTCGTCGAGTATCTGAAGAAACATATCAAGAATCTTCGGATGAGCTTTTTCAATTTCGTCAAATAGTACAACAGAAAATGGATTAGCCTTGATTGAATTTGTAAGTTCACCGCCAACATCGTAACCTACGTAACCCGGCGGAGAACCAATTAGCCTCTGATCTGAGTGTTCATGAGCAAATTCGCTCATATCAAATCGAAGATAGCTGCTTTCTGAACCGAACAGAAGCTCAGCTATTGATTTTGCCAGCTCAGTTTTTCCAACTCCTGTCGGACCGGCAAAGAACAAAACACCTTTCGGACGCATTGAAAACCTCGAATACTGAGATCCGCTGAGGTTATAGACAGCTCTTCTGATAATATCAACAGATTGTAATATTGCCGAAGGTTGCCCCATAACGCGCTTTTCCAGAATCTGTGAAGCATTTCGAATTTTTCCCGGGTCAAGTTTTGCCCACGGATTTTCTATCACACCAACCCTGTAGCGCTTTACAGCCTCACCAATTTCACTGAATGAAATTCCTTCATTACGTGCAAGCTGAACGATCGAAATGATTTCAGACGCAAGCATTCCGGATGTTTCATCGGAAAATTGATCAACTGTATCAGTCTGTTTTGCCAATGGAGTATCAGCATAGCCTGGTAATCGCTTTGAAAGGGCTTCTGCAACCAGACGTCTGGTTTCAAAATCAGGTTTTGGCAGACAAATTGATCTTACCTTGACGTTATTGATTGAAAACCAGTCAGGAACCTGATTTTCTCTTTCAACAATCCAGAATATGGGGTCGAAAAGAGGAAAAACTGATTTCGCAACGCTCTTGCCAAGTTTTGGCATACATTCCTGCGAAAGAACAAACATGCGATGAAAAAATTCGTTGAATGCCTCTTCACGCTCAAGCAGTCTGAAGTGAGATGTCATTCCCATGAGAATTGCACATCTGATTTCGGAAGACCTTATCAGGCTTTCAATAATATCAGATGCCTTGGACAAAGTTGCTGGCACTGGTTTATCAGATGAAATAGAATAGGAAGTAGCTTTTTTGAATTCGTCAGGATTCCCTTCAAGCAGCCTTAACCCTACTATTGGCTGATAAGAGATGAACATATCAATCGGTGAAAATGATTTCAGAGATGTCCGAATATAATCTTTCAGAGAAAGAGTTACTGCAGCAGAATCTGCTTCAGCCTTGCACGGAAAAACATCATTGATATTTCCCCAGAGAAGGAACTGAGGCTTTACCGGCAAAAACCTTTTAATTTCCTGCATCCATCTTAGCATGTTAAATGTTAACTCCTTCATTTTCCAGATTCATCATACCAGAGATTCATTCGGAGAGGCAAGTAACTCGTTAATTTGGGTGCCACCCAACATGCGTTACCTAAAAGTTGAAGAGCCAAGATTTCACCCTTCGGTCGAAATGACAGCAAAAGACTACTTCTTTTCAGGAATGCACTCGATTGATTCTGCCAGTTTAATAAGCAGTTCGAGGGGCATGGCTTCAAACCTTATATTGGCTGGAATTTTCAATCTTTCGAATTTGTCTTCCCAGGATTCACCAGAAATTGGAAGATTTTTCTTCAACACGGAAAGTGACGCTTTGCGTCTTTGTGAAAATGTTACTGAAGCGATATTCAAGGCTTTTTCCCTGACTCTGATTTCTTCAGAATTTAATTTGAGAGGAGTCAGTTCAAGAAGGGAGCTCAGGACTTTCGGATTCGGATAGAAAGAGCCCTGCGAAAAGGTTGCTCCAGATTTTGCCTCGGCAAAAAGCTGAACTGCAGCCGAAAGAAATCCGTAGTCATCTGTTGCTGGTTTTGCAGAAGCCTTTTTCGAGACCTCCCGTTGAAGCAGAAACAACATTTTTGCCGGCTTTTTTTTCAAAGCAATTGCTTTACGGATAATTGCTGTTCCGCATGAATACGGAAGATTCCCACAAATAAGGAAATTGCCTCTGGTTTTCTCTGAAAGAGCATCTGCATCAACTTCGAGGAAATCACCCCAATGAAGTTCTGCACCTGAAAACCCACTGCACAGTTTTTCAAGATGGCTTTTAAGTCTCTGATCTATCTCAAAAAGTCTGGTAGGAAGTTTCAGTTCAAAGATCTTTTCAGAAAGAGCTCCCAGGCCGGGTCCTATTTCCCAGATTTCTTCAATGTTATTTTTTTCAACTTCAGTTTTGAGAAAATCGAAAACACATCCGGAAAGGTTTTCATCAACGCAGAAATTCTGTCCAAGAGACTTTTTCGGCTCAATTCCGATTTCAGCCAGAATTTGTTTTGCTTTCATTATTCAGTCTACTTTTCCTTTAAGGCACTGTTTGCAGCGTCTTCCCTCAACCGGGCAATTGCACCTGTTTCTTCCTCTTTTTCAAACATCATATAAACATAGAGTGGAATTCCCAACAAAAAAAGGATGAAGCCGTACAACACTGTTTCAGCGCCGGAGCCATATATCGCGCCAAGTGAATAGATAAAGCCGAGAAGAGGAATAATGGATGATTTGACGAAAGTCTTGAATCCAAATGGCTTTGTCAATGGAACACGCAGAAGAACAATCTCAGCGGCAGTTGTAAATGCAAACGGAAGAAGATAAGCGAGAGTAGACATTAATATCATGAAATTAAACGCGCTGGTAAGGCTTCCAACATAGTTTAGAATAAGAAGCAGATTGGAAATTATTCCGCTGACGATGAGAGAAACGTGCGGAGTTGAATAATCCGGATGAATTTTTCCAAAAAACTTTGGAAATAACTTTTCTTCGGCGGCAGAAAACGAAACACGCGCAGTTGTGAGAATCCAGCCTGAGGCGGCGCCAAGAGTTGAAAAAATTGCACCGATAGCGATAAGGGAGCCACCCCATGTTGCTCCTGTTACAGCATTAATCGCATCAGCAAGCGGAGCCTGAGATTTTGCAAGCTGCTCCTGAGAAAGGCTTCCCATTGCAAGAAAACTTATCATAAAATATATCAGAGTGGTTATGAGAATTCCCGCGATTGTAGCAATTCTGACATTTCTCTCCGGATTTTTTATCTCTCCGGCTGAAATTGAAGCCGATTCAAGCCCGAGAAATGCCCACAAGGTGATGGTTATTCCGGCTGGAAGTGATGCCCAACCTGCAACAGAAGCTGAAGAAGGCTGAGACAGATATTCCCATTTGAATTTTCCAGCTACAATGGCTCCAAAAGCTAGAAGCGCCAGTATTTTCATTCCAGTTGTAATAATTCCAACAATTCCGGCTTCTTTAACGCCTTTTATATTTATCCATGTGAAAAGCCACAGCACAGCGGAAGAAACCATAAATGCAAGGAAAGAACTGTAACTCGGGCTGGCATCATTCAAAGGGGCGAAAAAGTAGCCAAGATAACGGACGAAGCCTGTTATAATCGCAGCTGTGCCTGACCAGGATCCATTCCAATAAGAGAATGTAACCAGAAAGCACGCAAAACTTCCAAATGCCGCCTTGGTAAAAACGACCGGTCCACCGGTTCTTGGCATTGCCGAACCGATATTTGCAAAACTCAAAGCAAGTAAAATCGAGCCTACACCGGTAATTAACCATGAAACAAGTGATGTCGCAGGGTTTGAGGCAGCAGCAAGTTGTTGAGGAGCCAAGAAGATACCAGATCCAATCATATTCCCAATTACAATCGCAGTGGCTGCAATAAGCCCCAATTCACGCTTCAGGTGAGGTTTATTCTCCTCCATCATGTTCTCCTCTAATGCATTTTTTTCTCGCTTGCAAATTCTCTGCCAAAAATAACATTGAATGTTATTTTTGGCAAGAATTACAATCTTCTAACTTAAAAAATATTGTCATCATAAATTGCTTAAACATATCTATGGTGGTAAGATTTATATTCGACTGTTGGAAGTTATCTGCTCATTAATTAGGGGTATTAACGAATGTGAGAGATCTCGCAAGTTTGGGATTTCCTAGGAATTCCACTGATTATATGAGCAGATACCTTGGAAGTTCCAAAACAATGTTTTCGGGAGAAAAGAATGATCTGGGTTATTGGAAATCGTGGCATGCTGGGAACTGATCTGTGCAGGGTTTTATCTAATGCATCAGCAGATTTTTGTGAAAGCGGCGTTGAAGTTGACATAACTGATATAAATTCACTTGAAAAACATGTGTCGGGGAAAAAAATAGACTGGATAATAAACTGTTCTGCCTACACGGCTGTAGACAAGGCGGAAAGCGAAGTTGCGGTCGCACAGAAGATCAATGCAGAAGGCGTTTTTAATATTGGCAAAATCGCAAAACGCTGCAATGCAAAAGTTGTACATTTTTCCACTGATTATGTTTTCGACGGATCGCTTGATCGTCCTTATATTGAAACAGATTTCCCCTCACCAATTTCAGTCTACGGGAAAACCAAATTGGAAGGTGAAAAAAAACTCGTAGAAGCAATAGACACTTTTTTCATTTTCAGAATAAGCTGGATATATGGAAACAAGGGAAAAAACTTCGTTACTTCAATAATAAAACTTCTCAAAGAAAGAGATTGCCTGAAAATAGTCAACGATCAAATTGGAGCGCCTACCTGGACTGAAAAACTTTCAGAAAACATTCTCAATCTAATAAACAGCAATTCGAATAAGTATGGGTTTTACCATTATTCTGATGAAGGTCAGATATCATGGTTTGATTTCGCTGTAGAAATTCAGGAACAGGGGCTGAAAAGCGGTCTTTTTGAGAGCAGAAAACAGATTCTTCCGATTCCGTCTTCCGAATATCCTGCTCCAGCCACCAGACCAGCAAATTCAAGATTAAACACAACGAAAGTAAGAGAAATACTGGGCTTCAAGATAAATCCATGGCAAGAAAATCTCAGAAACTATCTGAGTTCAATGAAATCCTGAGGAATAGAACGCTGGTTCCCCGGCTAAAAACTTTAATTATGGGACAAATAAAAACCTCACCCCAACCCTCTCACACGGCAAATTCGGGGAAAGGGAGCAAGAAATAATATGACTCCTTTAGTAAGACTTGCTGTTCTTAGGGCCCGCGCAAGAATAACATGAGCATTTTTTAATGCGATAATTGTTTGAAGATAAGTGAATTCAAGCATAAGTTGTAATGATTCAGAAAAAATTGCTTAAGTTATTTGTGTGCGAGCCCTTAGTAAAGCAAATCTTAATATGGGAGTCATAATTTATGTCATTTCGACCGAAGGGAGAAATCTCACATTAATGAGATCTCTCACAATCGTTCGAGATGATGACCCACCTCAAAGTTAACATGCAAATTTGCCCCCTTATTCAAGATTTTGCATACTTAGTTTTTAGTTGGAAGGACAGAGGTTCGGGGTGGATTTTCGCTCTCCAGGAAATATGTACGCCAGATGTTAATTTGCTGGACCATCTCTGAGCTTACTGGTTCATGCCTCAGCGAAGCTGGTTTCAGGCATCGGGTTATGAAGCCGTTGATGCCATCCGTCAGGAAATACACGTTGGAGAAACCCTGGAGATGCAGTAAATCACGGGCTTGTGCGGGGTGCGTCATTCCGGCGGAATACAAAACAATCGTCCCCACGTTTTTGAAGGGAATCAACTCCTCGGACAATGATTGCAAGGGAATGTTCACCGAGCCACGTATGTGAAAGTGATTGAATTCAGCTGCACTTCTTATATCGACAAGCATCAACCCGCTCTCATTCGTTAAAAGACGTTTGGCGAGGTCTTCGGGTTCAATATGATCTTCCCCTTGATCAACAGTTTCAAGAAGGCTCTGGTACGTTGTCAAATCCTTTACGGGTTGTACTGCCGCGGTTCCCGAAAGCGAGGGGATGGGAAGAAATAACCCGCCTGCCGCACCCAGAAAACCGATTGTCACCAGAATCAATGATCCCAGACGGCCACGCAGATTGCCAGTTCCCTGCCATTCTTCGATCAATTCTGATCCCCAGAAACTTATGACGGCTATTCCGGCAAACCCGAAAGCAAAAACAGGGCGGGCCACGCCGAGAACGTCATATACCATTAGAATGCCCCGGTTTCCAATATTAACCAAGTGCTTAACCATCGGAAACGCTTCATTGAACACAAGACTTCCCAGCATGGCCCCAACCAGGAAAACCAGCGCATCAATGCGTCCGCTTGCCAAACCTACGGCCGCTGTTCCCGGGCACCAACCGCCCATAACGAAGCCGATTCCAAAAATCAGGCCACCAATAATCTGCGCACCATAAATGGTTTCCAGCAGATTCAGATCACCGGGTTTCAGCATGCCGAGAGCAAAACAATAGCTCAACCCCAGCATCGCGGTTATGACGGCGGTAAACATCACCTTCAGCACTGTCATGTCACGAAAATAGAAAATCGCACTGAGTCGGCGCGAACTGCCAAATCCTGCTTGTTCAAGGGCAGTTCCGAACCCCAGGCCGATGAGAAGTGCCAGCAAAAACGCAACCGGCGTCTGAAGAGCATCAAGCGAATAGAGGGTCTCAATCATGCCATTGCCTCCGAAAAAACCAGGCCGCCGCGTAGCCCCCGGCAAATACACAGCCGAGGTATATGAGACTTCCGGTCAATAGCAAAGCACTTCCGGTCAACGCCTGCCCTGAAGTGCAGCCCTGAGCCAGGCGACTGGCAAATCCTGCCAGAACCCCGCCGATCAGAGCAAAAAGCAGCCTTGAAGATACTGGGCAGGCTTGTCCGCGCTCGACTTGCAAAGAATGGCGACCGCTAAGCAACGCAGAAACCATTCCCCCCAGGAATGTTCCCAGGAGCATAAATACCAGATAATAGTTCAGGGGCTGGGTTCCCCAGGCGCCAAAATACTCGGTTGCGGAAAAATGTCCGGGAGCAACGCACAGCCCGCACCAGGCGGTCAGACGGGCAAGGCCTGCAGATGCTCCCAGACCTGTTCCCAACAGTAGAAAGGAAGCCAAAAGGGCAAGTCCCAGTATGAAACCTGCCAGATACGGATTTGCCGGCTGCGGCGAAGAACCCTTTTCAGATACTGTATTCATATAGTTTTAGCACCCGGCGCTTTTCTTTTTGGGTTTTGCCGGTTGGGCGGGAACCGGAGCAGAAGATGGAGCGGGAATCGGCACAATGCCGCTTCCGTGAGCTCCGGAAGATGGTTTACCGATCATGCCGGACGAAACGGAGCCGGGTTGCTGAAGTTCGCTCTCGGCCCAGTAAGCTTCCATACCGCCATACAGAACTTTGATCGGACGTTTGGTCTTCTGTGAAAGAATCCCTGCCACCATCAAAGCGATTGAGCCATCACGATCAACGATAATCAGAGGAATTTCCCCCACAAGGAACACCGGATTGGTCATCACTTCGACGACGTCCACCGCTCTTGCCCCCAGCGGTTTGTAATCGGCCGACTGTGGTGCGGGCCGCAGATCGATCAGTTCAAAGGAGCCTGGAAGATCGATAACCAACCGTTTCAATTCTGCTGGAGAAATCCGATCGGGCAGATTTACCTGCCGCAATTGTGCAGGTTCAGCGTTTCCCGACACCGCCCCGGCACTTTTTTCGGCTTGTACGACGGGAAATCCTGCTTCAATCCAGGCTTCACTTCCGCCTTCCATGCTGGTGGCCAGTTTAAAACCTACTCGTTCCAGAATACCGATAGCGAGATTGGACCGATAGGCTGAGTTGCAGACCGCCACAACCGGCTCCTGTTGATTGAGCTTCTTCGGAGCCAGCTCACCCAATTGATTCAAGGGGAGGTTGATCACCTGACCTATCCTGAGGCCCATCCATTCACTTGGAAGACGAACATCCACGATGATGGGCGCTGTTCCTTTCTGCATTTGGGAATACAGTTCAGCGGGCTTGATCATGGCATTCCTGAGTTGAGGCAATTCCGACTTTTTCCATGACTCCCATCTAATGAATCCGGCTCGATACCCAACCCTCTGCAGGCGATGGGCGGCCTCTTTGATCTCCTCGGTACTGCCGCAGAGAATAACGTTCGAACCCCAGGGAACAATTATGCCGACCCAGGTTTCCAGGCGACCGCGCAAAGCTATGTTTACCGAGTTCGGAATGTGACCATCAGCGAATTCTTTCGCTCCGCGCAAATCCACGACAAACGATTTTTCTGCATCCATTAACGTTTCGCTGGGGCTGGCGGATTCTGATAACAGACCTTTCCAGTTGACCAGCTCGGGACCGTCATGATTCATTTTGGCATTGTGTTTGAAGTACTGAGGAGCATCGGGAAGACCATCAAGAACAGATGAAATAAAAGCAGACCGACTGTCGGAGAATTTCAGATAAGCATTCGATGTGCGTTCGCGGCCGATGGTCGAGGAAGGATCATCGCTCAGATGAGCGCCGCAAAGAGACCCGGCGCCATGCGCGGGCAGAACTTGTACCGTATCAGGCAACTTCGACAGTTTTTGATTCCAGGTATCGAACATCATTCCCGCCAATTCTGCAGCGGAAGTGGTTCCTCCCATCAAATCCGGACGACCAACACTTCCAACAAACAGCGTGTCTCCCGAGAACATCATTTCAGGTTTGTCCGGCGCCGATTTCGCACTCACCACGCCACATAACCCATCGGGAGTATGGCCGGGAGTTTCCAGAATTCTGACCTGCGCCTCTCCCACTGTGATTACTGAACCCTCTTTGATTGATTTATGAGGATACAAAGGAGCCGATGCGTCACCGAAGAAAATGGGACAGCCAACCGCTTTTGCCATCTCCATGTGTCCAGCCACGAAATCGGCATGCGAGTGGGTTAAAAAAACACCCTTGATCTCTGCTCCGGCTTTGCGTGCCGCTTCTAGATAGGCCTCGACATCGCGCCCGGGATCAACGACCAACGCTTCCTTTCCGCTGATCAGCAGATACGAGTAGTGCGACAACACGGCAAGATTGAACTGTATCACCTGAAATTTTGTTCCCTGATACGTGTTTACTAGATCATACCAGGCAGCGGTATCGCCATGCGAAGCCGACTCCGTATCCTTAAGACCGGCTCCTGCACAAAGGTTTGACCACAGCAGTAAGAACGCAATACTCCCCAAACCGAATATCACACGAATACGATTTACTTTCATAAGCCTCCTTTTTTTCCTGTCCCGTTCGATTCTCTTCGGAACCGGGAACCATCCAGTACAGATGGAAAAATTCAAAAATAGCGACACTTTAGATTCTTAATACTGAAAGATATGGTTTCGAGGGGAAATGGGAAATCTTAAATAACCCCTTAAAAAGCAGTGAAAACTGACTAATGCGATTGCATTTTCTCTGCCGGATTTCTATCTGTATTGCTTTTTCGGAGTTTCATGAAAGAACCCTCTGATTTTTCATAAGAGAGCTTCTCCTGTTCAGAAAATTAGAGAAAAAGCGTGTTTTCACGCATATCCAGATTTATTCGAATGTGTGTATCAATTCAAGTTTCGTAATTGCATCATGCAAAATGTCAGCATTCATCGTCATTCGGTGTTTCAAAAAGATGTTTGAAATATCTCTCCGGTGAATTGAGAAAATCACGGGTTAACAAAAAGTGCTCTGTTTCACGGTAAGAAATTTCTTCAATTCTGTCTCCATCAAGGCTATAAAGCACTGCACCCGGATAAGCGAGAATAATTGGAGAATGAGTAGAAATGATAAACTGGGCCTGGCACGGCGCCTCAAGGCTATGAATAATCTGAAGAAAAGAAAGCTGTCTTTGTGGTGAAAGCGCCGCTTCTGGTTCATCAAGAATGTAAATTCCCTGCTCGAATCGGTTGGCAAAGAGAGAAAGAAATGATTCTCCGTGAGATTGCTTATGGAATGATTTTCCACCATAGGCGCGTAAGTCTGATACTTGCTCGATGTAAGTGGCGAAATTATAAAAGCTTTCAGCACGCATGAAGAAACCTTCAGAAATTCGTGGCATCCATGACAATCTTAAAGCCTGCGCCAACTCAGAACGATCTGCAAAAATTTCGCGTTGATGGTCGCGATTGCCACCCTCAGGGTTGAATCCAATGCATTCAGCAAGCGCTTCCAGAAGCGTTGATTTGCCACTTCCATTTTCACCGACAAAGAATGTAACATTACTTCGAAACGCAATGTCAATTCCATGAGAAAAAGCCCGGACGTTAAAGGGGTGGCGGCTTCGGTCAACGTCTTCCAATTGTCCAACAATGCGACGAAGGAATGGCGCTCCCATAGGACGCTTCTTCGCAATCATTTTCCGCCCAGCCATAATAACGTTACCCTTTCAAAGTATTTATCCAAATATATCACGCTGAACAGATTATTAATGCTCTTCAATTCGTGAAATTTTTTCATAATAATCTCTTTTTGTTCTCAGCTTACTACGAACTCACCAGCTAACCCGGTGTAGCGACTGGCTGGTCGAGCAAATGTTATGTTTACACTCTTACCAGTTTCATCAATGGTTCAAATGAATAGAGGTTAATAAATTCATATCAAGATAGTTTGTGTTTGATATTTTAGAATTTATGATAAACAAAAAAATTAGGTATTAAGAAATAATCATCAAAAGTATTTGCTTCTAAGATTTTCAATCGTTTTACTTATAACCCAACCTGCTTCGGGAGAGGCCACCTCATTTGAATAGCATATTTCAGTTTGGCAGAGGGAATGGACGAACACAAAGCATCATAAGCGAATGCGACGTTAGGGAGCCTGGGATTGAATAATTCAAGCGCCCGGTCATATTCCCGTTGGATCAACTCCCTTTGGGCAGTTGCAAGAGCCTCATTGAGCGCCTTAACCTTGGGGGCAATTGTTGTTTCGAAGTAGTCGCTCCGCAGTTCACGCAGTTCGTCGCAATTTAATGCGCAGACATCAATTGTCGTATGACCAAAGCGACTCCTATTGCGAGGTTGTGCCCACCAATGCTTTGGGCTCCCCTTCGGACCTACAGATTTTAGAACGAATTGGATATGTTCAACTGGATTGATGCTTGAGCCTGGATCGAGAAGCAAAGGAATTTCTCCACCCGGCGGTAGTTCCTCTCCCATAATCGGAATGGAACCATGGTCCAAAGGAAACCTATCGTTCTTTCCAGACCGGTTACAACTTGGACAAGCAAAGAGAAGATTGTTCCACGTAAAGGCCAGCCACCAATAGCCATGCGTTAACAAAGAACCAGGGCGACGATCTGCACTAGCTTTCGGGCGATAGTGTTCGACGTCATGGTAAGCCTTCATGATCTTGCGCTCGCAATAGCAACACTTATAGTGCTGAGCCCGCCATAAGCCATCAGCCACAACTCTGTATCCCTCAATATCCCTGGAGTTTGGTGCATGCCCTAGTGTGCGAAGGATTGACAACTGCGCGTCTCTGACTGGCATCAAGGAGGCAGGTTCATTGCCACGAACAATTCGAATCACGCCGTCCCTCTTTTCTTTCTTGAGATTGCTCTCTTTGGCGCAGTAACCACCGCAGATTCAGATCGAGGTTCGGTTCTCGCAACCACATCCCAACCGGGTTCGATTTGCGCATCACGCAACTGTTTTTGAAGACGTTCGAGTTCATTTTGTTCATCATCGTTACGCAATGCATAGCCAGATAGAAAGGCATAGCGCTGCAAAGTTCGACCAAGTCCATCGGGGTAAATATCCTCAATACCAAAATACCGGCGATAGATCTGCCCGCCCGTGAGAAACAAAGGCGTCTCAACCCCACATGTGGCCTTCACTCTCCCATCCTCGGTAGACAAAACCCATATTTCCTCCGCTTTGGCACCCACGAGTGTGAGAGGATTATGGGTCGTGACAACGAAGGACATCTGAGGAAGCAATCTGCGAGTACGAGCGATAATTTCAATTTGCCAGCGAGGATGAAGGTGCAGGTCAATTTCGTCAATCAGCACCAACCCTCTCATTCGCGCCAAGAAACCCTCCTCAATGGTATGGTGATACCGATCGGCCAGCGTGATCCAGCGAGCCACAAGGTCGAGGAACCAGCCAGCACTAGTGAGATAACCGTCACTTAGTGAGCTGAAGAGAAGCTTCGGGCGACCATGCTCGGTAACCCACACCTTACGTTCAGCTACTTCCACTGAGACTAGGTCCAACAGATCCTTCATAGCCCCAATCACACTTTCGAAGATTGTCTTACTTCGAGGATTCTTCGACGCATCACCCTCCAGTTGAAGCAGCCAAGTCTCGGCGTGGATTAGATCAGCACCCTCGTCAAACAGTGTGGCGACCTCCGGGCCGTCGTCGTCAGTTAGATTCACCTGTCGAGCTGTTCCACCAAGGGCAGAACCGCGACGACACCCGTAAGCGAAGAGAGGAAAAAGACGCGGGTGATTTTGCTCTGGCAACTGCGTAATACTAATGGAATCATTTTGTCGAATGAGGGTTTTGTGCTCGACACCATCACCAAGCTTGACTATTATGGTGGAATCTATCAAGCGTGCTTCATCAATTTCGCATACTCGCTGCCAAGAATGGGCAAACGCACCCTTAGGCCAGATGGCAGGGTCATTCACACTGCGCAAAGCCAGCACCAAGCTACGTAGCAACGTAGTCTTGCCAATACCATTTGGCCCGAGAATGACCACCCACTGGCCTTTATCGTCTGCTGGGGGTGTGAATGACAGTTTGAGATGGTGAAGACCACCGATGTCCCGCAATTCCAAGGACTCAAACCGAATTGGTCGCAAGGGAATACCACCCTCTAAACGGGGTTGCACCGGCGATTTTGGGTATGGCAGGGGTAATGCCAGCCGATTCCAGGTCGCGAAATTGTCTAAGTCAGACTTTCGATTCTGAAGAGCATCTCGAAGCTGTTCGACTGCAATGTGGGCATGCGAATGACTTACTCCCATGCCTAAATACGTCTTCACGAGTAACACCCGAATACGAGGTTTAGAAAGACGACTGCCATGAAGCGCGTTCAACAGAGCCTTCCAAAGAGATGGTATACCAACAGTCGCTTTCGCAATAATGTGAAAAAAATCTAGATCCTGTCCTTCAGGGACTGATCCGAAAAATATTCGCAAAATGGCCAAATCTGCCTTCGCCTCTTGGGAATTCGTTTCCTGTCTACTGAGAGAATCAGCTGCTTTGGTAATTTGCGCTGGTGTGAGTTGCCGACTAAATGGAATATGTCTTGAACACAGCTCCAATGATGACACTGCCAGCCTCAGCAGAAATGGATGTCCTGGAAATATGTTAAGAGCGTCTAATGTTTCTGATAGTTCCGCATACAACACTTGATTTTTCTGTCTGGCTAAGAAGTCAAGCAGGCTTTTCCATTTGGTAAGCGAGAGAAATTTAGGGCGTGGAAAAAGGAACAAGACATTGCCAGGTGCAGCTTCCAGCAATTCTGAAACATCAAAGTTTTTTATCGACGCCCCAGTCGAAACGTAGCCCAGAAAGTCCAAGCAAATTTCTGCAAGTCGTTGCTTAATTTTGGGTGAGCAATTTTTTTGAAATGCATGTTTCGCCTTGGACAAAAGAGTTTGTATTGTTAAAGCATTCCCGCCCGCCGAAGACAGGACCTTCCAAGCGGGAAATCCAAACAACGGCGGGGCTTGTTTGATTGATTCCTTAGACCATGGTATGGCTTCAGTCGCGTAGTCTAACACTGCTGCCAGGTCACGTTTGACGTTCCATGACTTTTCTGCATTCCGCCAGTCGGCTGTGTCTCCAAGTTCTCCAGAAAGTAGTTTTTCGGCAAATCCACACAATTCCGCTGGTGTCTCCGCCGCAGCTAAGCAGGTGAATAAGGGCCAAGAAGAAAACCATTGCAGTCCCTGCCATTCCGAAACAGGAATCCCTTTAGCAACTGCCAAAAGCGTCTTTGCGAGTTGAGACGCATTGGGTTCGATCTCAAATTGTGCTGCCATTACCCACACCTTCCACGGAGTTGGGACGGGATGGGTTGGAATGATTTTGTCCAAAGCTTGACAGGTCATAAGAGGATGGCCACCCCAAAACCTTCCCGCGCGACGACACCGTTCTCTCTTTTCGTTGACCTCGACTAGCCACGAAACCCAGTTATGTGAGATCCCCGGTTCCAGAGGGATTACTGGCATATTAACAAAACACTCAGGTGAAATCACTTCAGCACTGTGCTCTAACTTAGTGGCAACCCACCTTCCGATCGGTATTTGGACTCTGTCACAAACATTGAGTAACAAGGGCACCTCGTCCAGCTTAGACCAAAACTTATCCCCAAGTTCTATTGCCCATTTTTCATTGCGATTCGTCGCATCAATGAGACAAACCCACGCTGCCTGAGGATTAAACTTACATTCATTTTGGTTACAACCCAAAGTCTGTTCAATGGCATTCTGCAGGACAACAGTTGTGTCGCTATTAGCCACTCGGGCAAGGCGAACGTGTTCATTCCCTGGCGGGAGCGAGAGAAGGCCTGTCGCTCGTGTCATCAGAGCACGAGCACGCTTGGGTTGCGAAAGAACTGCACCTTCCTCGAGAGTTTCCAATGCCAGCAATCCTCCAGCCCGAGTAAAACAGAATAATTCGTCGTCCGAGTCATTGTCAAGACTTCCACATATACGGTCCGCTAAAACATCACGAAGAGGGGAGCCCTCGCTAAAAAGTCGGCTTGCTGCAAACAGGGCAACATTCCGGAACATAGGGGCCTTTGCCACTTGTTGTAAGCGTGCCTCGACTTCAGTGTCTCGGCCAGATGTGAGTGCCCAGGCTGCCATGAATTCCTGAAGTGACCGAATTTCAAACCCAAAACTCCCAGGCTCAGGCTCCACTAGGAACACAAGTCGCTGTTCAGCGGCGACAGCAATCTCGCCTACCAAGTATTTTCGTTCATCTACCGAAACTTCGTCCTCCGAAAGAACTGCCTCGATAACCTCCTTAAGACGTTCACCCGACATGCGTGCAGAAGCACCTCCATCTCGTTCTGCTTCCACTTGAAGTAATAGTGCGACTCGTGCATGAATCCGCTCAATGTGGGTCCTATGGTCTGCAAGTAATTGTGACGCGTAAGAATTTCGCTCAATTTCCCGGTCATAGGTGTAACCAAAATACCTTGAGAACAGATTCCAACGCTCGCGAGGAGCTCGCCCTAAATGCTGAACCAATGCAGTGAGAATCGTTACTTGGAGTGGCGTGGTGAGAAGACGTTCAGTCGCTGGTTCAGCCGCTGCTTCAAGAAGACGCGCATATGTTGTTTCTCGTAAATCCGCACTAGAGATCTTCGCATCCACCAACTTCCGAGCGTATTCCAACGCTTCTTCTTTTCGCAATGGTGAAAGATAGAGGATTCGAAAACTAACGCAAATCTGACTAAGCTCACCCGCATAGCCTTGAGGTCGGGTAGTCGCAACGACTTGGGTTGATGCACCCCGTCGAGCAAGAAGCAGGAGCAGATCACGAGCCACGGCCACAATGCGTTCCCGGTCCTGGGTAGCGCCCACTTCGTCGAACCCGTCAAGTACAAGCAAAGACGGCATATTGCTTGCGAGCGCCAGCAGAATGTCGGCACTCAGAGCACATGTCTTAGCACTTGGCAAGTCGGCAAGAAAACAAAGAAGGACCGGAAGCTGCTCATTCACCATGTTCGGTGGCACCTTTGCAAGCCATGCTGCGAGGTCCGGTAGAGAAATCTGTAGTGGAAGGAATGGGGATTTGGGGAATCCAAGAGATTGGCGTTGTTGCAAGCTCATCCCCTTTTGGGTTACAGACCCGAAAGAATTCACCAAATCGCGCTGTGCAGAAGTAAGTTCGCTTTCCACCGCCTTAAGCAATGCTGCGCGATGGACCTGGCAAGCAAGCTGCCCCAGGGTCGATTTGCCCTGGCCAGGCCCACCTATCAAAAGTGTTGCCCCCAAGTCAGACTTGCAGTGGTGCCGCTCTGCCCTGCCCTTGAACTGAAGTCCATCCGACTCAACCACATCCTCAAGGTTTGATGAAGATAAACACCCAATACTTCTCAGATTAAAGTAATCGCTTAAATTGAGGGGAGGCGAGGATAGCAACTCGGACAGGAAGTATTGACGTGGGTCGTGTTGAGACACGACATTCTGACCATCCGTCACCGGTAAATCGACAAACACCCTGCGCAATGGCACTTGAGAATCTACGTGTCCCCCCTGTCCCAATTTCGCATACTCGTGAGCCACAAGTTGCTCCGCGAGCCAAGCACGAGCCGAATTCAAAGCAAGTTGGGAAATACCAGCTTTGGCTGCAGCCTTGGCAAGTGTGTCAGAGGCAGCCGATAATGGCTTGTTTTTCGATACCATGTTATCTGGTTACTCCTTTATAGGCGGCGGTCGCTGTTTGCATTTCCGAATATTTGAAAATCTCCACGAAAGCGGTTCGTTAACCTTGCTCAACCTAGTCCAGCCCATAACCCTTAAATTTTTGCTGAGCAATTTAGCTGGCTTCGTGTAAGATTGGTTTCATGACATCCAAACATTTTTTCAACGAAAAACCCCTAATCCATTTCTATAAAATCTGTCTCCTCAATAAATCCCTTAAGAGACATATATTAAAATCCAACCTATCTTTTCGTTATTTTTGGACCAATATAAACTACATAAAGAGGTTCATCAGAACGAATCGGCCAAGAAAAATGAACACGCATTTGATGTGACTTTACTTTGCCGTGCCACGGACAAAAAATAGCTGCACCGTCTTTGGGATGTTTAAACGTTAGTTCGGAAATAAAATCGTGTTTTTCACTGACAGATGAATCGGTAAACCATGCTTTGCTCCCAGTAAAGTACTCCTGATAAAGCTGATGTCCTTTCATGGTTCTTTTCTTCTTCTCGTCGAAACAGTTTTTAAAAAAATTTAAAATTTTCAATAGCATCAAAATTTTTTCTGATGCTCCGGGCACGAAGGGTGATCCTTCGAGTGGCTTAAAGGCATCTTCGGAAAATATAAGATCAGAACAATGCGATTTTGAAAAAGTAGCAAGTTGTTGCCAGGATGAAATCGGTAAAGGATTGCCTTCTAAGACTGATGTTAGCGAATTTTCATGCCAATGATTTACAACCTTCAACAACTGACTTTTATCATCATTACCTCTCAGGTAGACATCAATGGGTGTATATTCCCATGAAGAAGGCGACAAGCTGACAAGATCACGCCTGACTTCATGTAGTGAGGCTAAAGCCGCTTCTCCGATAGCAGAGTCAGTTACTATTTCTTCACAACATTCTAAGTAATCAGAAGGGTTGTGGAGTCTTGAATCCTCCCAAAATGGTCCATTTCGCGTGAGCCATTGCATAATTGCCTGTCCTTCATTTCTGTCAAAACCCTGTATTGCTTGCTGCATTATAAATTTCGGAGTAACCTGCGCATTAACAACATTGCGGTGGCAATATATTTCTCTCCCGAATCTTTTCGCAATATTTCGCATACTCATAACCCGGCGAATAGCATCACAAAAGCTGGGAATATCGGGAAACTGCCCTTTAATGGACAAATCGTTCACAATGAAATCCAAATTATTCTCTCCAGCCTGCAAAATAATTCATATCCTTATCGAACTGGTCAAAGAATCCATCTGGCCAAACATCTATGTTGCCGGTAATATCAATTACAGGACTGATGACTTGAGGCATGGAATTGAGACGAGGTTTGAAAAAATGAATAGCAACTTTTTCTGGATTGATTAGTCCTTTTTTAACTGAGCGACGAATTCCATTTAAAACATGGTCACTATGAGTTTCAACAATTACCTGCACTCCAGCTTGAGAAACATCGGCCAAAAATTGGCCCATCATGGCCTGACCAGCCGGATGCAAGTGTACTTCAGGATTTTCAATTAACAAGATATCATCTTTCGAGGCAGAAAGCGCAGCGATAACGATCGGAAGTATCTGAGTCAAACCAAAACCAACATTTACCGGGCGGTGAAAATCAGTATCTTCAGAGGTTCTTAAACCAAGCGTTACCGCACTTGCTTGTGAAATTGCCTGTAGTGCCAAAGCACAACCTGGGAAAAACAAGCGCATTCTCTCAGAGACTTGATGAAACAAGGTGTTTGGGGTCCCTTGAATGACCAATTCACTAATAACAGGGTTATCTTTTCCCCAATGTAAAACACTTACCGCCCGCTCACCAGCCGCACCTACAACCCCAGATGTTTGACGATCTTCAATTGGGTATATTTCTTTTGGACCAATTCGTTCTGCTGTAAGATAGCTAAGGCGACACAATCGGCCAGATAAATTCGAGCCGGAACTTATATTTGGTGGCAACAAAAATTGAAGAGAATCAATCTTTTCATATTTTGTACCATCAAACACTACAGAATCAACGGCCATAGACATTTCAGAGCGTTCGCCAACGAAGCTCCAGGTGTATGTTTGTCCATCATCGACTAAACCGATTTCTAATGTACTTCTACCGTTTATTTTGTCAATAACATCGATGACATTACCTAATTTTATTGTGTCACCATTGAGAATTAAGCGAGTGGACCATTCATTTTCCTGCATAGTTTGGTGTAGTAATGCAAGTGCCTGTAATACAGAAGACTTGCCAGACGCGTTTGCTCCAGATAGAAGCGTCAACTGACCCAGCGGAAGCTTTAGGAATTCAAAGCACTTAAAACATCTAAGATCAAGACGATTTATCACCAAAAACCTCCGCCAGAATTTTTCGAATCGCTTCAAAACGATATTTTACTCGATCTTGACTATTAGGACCGTAAGTAATTGACCAGATAAATCTTTCATCATCAAGTATTGCATAAAACATTTTTTTTAACTTATCAGAATGAACCTGAACTTGATCTTGAGAATACTTAGACAATCCAGTAGTCATGATATCCCAAAGAGAAGCATTAAGCACACTTCGCCGATCTTGTAACGGGTTATGTTTCCGAAAAGCATGTTCCTTAAAAAGAATATAATTATTGATTAAAGAGTTTTGAAATGATTGCGATAACTTAAATAATTCTGTTTGACTCATTCCATTCATTTGTTTAAGTGCTCGGGCCAACCATTCGTCCATCTCATTTCTGTAAGTATCCAGAGATAGTAAGCTAAAAGCACAAAATCGATTAACAAATTCTCGATCTCGCATAGATTGAGTCCTTAAGCTTCCTCCAGTAGCCATTATAAAGAGTTCAGTTGCAGCCTCATTCTTAAGAAATCGAGTTGCCTGTCCGTTGTATAAACAATTACGCATCTGCTGACGACTAAGAGGCACACCACTATTTACTCTATCGAAAATATCCAACCGTGCCCTTTCGGGAACTTTGGCATCAATGATATAGAGAATCAGATTGAAATCTTCAACGCGATTTTGTAACTTGGGGGAAAGATCTCTAAAAAATTTTTTATCAAGATCAGGCTGATTTGAAAGCTTTAATTGAAGTTGATTTTTTACAAATCGTTGAAACGTTGTTAACCTCTGCAAGCCATCAACAACGATCATTCGTCCCTTTTCATCCTCAGCGAGGTATAAAACAGGCAACGGAATCCTCATAAGAACTGATTCAATTAATTTGCTTTGTTTGTTGTTATCCCAGATAAAGTCACGTTGAAAATCAGGATCCATCACAAACGCACCCATGTCAGTCCTTCTTATTACATCATGAACTGTGCGTGTCTCACTTCTGATTAGCAGGGTGTCAATCGGGTAATCACCTAATGATTCATCTTCATCTTTGCCGAGCCCTTCAATTTCTTGGTCATCGGTAAATTTTTCTTCATTATTCATTTATATCCGAAGATTCCTTCCATTCCATCATTTTAGTATCTATGTTCCCCTAGAACAGAAGTCTAGCAAAAAAAGCAGTTCTTATCAACCGAAAAAAGCAGAAAAGTAGCTGGACATAATCATCCTCTCGATTTCCGTATCTTGACGGCTAACACAAAACTGAGCCGCTTGCCGGGTTCAACAGGTTGTATGCGCGTTGGCTAGGCTTTCGCACCGTATCGAAGATCCATTTCGGAAGGTGAACATTCCTGACTTGTAAAAAACATCCTTCATGATCTGAAAGCACTGAAGCAATCTTGCTCCCTGGGATTTTTATCTGGGAAACAGGCATTGTACTTTCATTGCTTTTCATAAACAATTTTCCCCTTCAGGAACCATTCCGGGGCAAACCGCTTGATGAGGTATCCGTGTGCCAGCAACAACGGCAAGGTGATGATGCCGAAAAAAAGAAGACTCAGGAATGAAGGTGCACTACCGACATCAATGCTCTTTCCATTGGAAAAATGAAATGTTGAAGGCTTGGTTACATGCGTAACGGTTATTTGTCCAAGCGAGGCCGCCTCTGAACCGAAAGCGATGCGAACTCCAAGATAGTCAAAGAGCCAGACGGTCGGGATATGAGTCAGCATCGGAATGATGAGAATGGAAACAATGATTCCGGCCGCGATGAAAATTCTTCTGGCTTGTTGGTTCAGGATCTCCATGCTTTGTTCCTCAAAGTTTATTCAACCAGTCTTCCAATTCAATTGAACGAAAATGGTTCAAAACAAATTCCCCCTGGCCATATTCCGGATTTTTTACTTTTAACCAAAACTCGCTCTTGTTTTGTGAGTCTTTTCCAAGAATGAATGAACTTGAACATCCATCGACACGGAAAATGATCGTATCTGTTGGATGGGAGTGATGTGCGCTGACAGATTTTGCCGTGTCAAAAATGTTTTTTAACCTCTTGATTTCTGTATCTTCATGTACTGTAGTCTTTTTATTTTCAAATTCAAAATCAATGTGCTGGGGCGATTTTGAAAAGGCCGTTTCAAAATCCTGAGAAATAAACATTTTTGAAAGGACACTTAAAACGATGGCGTATAAAATAAAACCACAAACGCAGCAGAAAAAATATTTTTTAAACCATGTTTCATGCTTTTTTTCCAGTTTATTCGTTTTCAGTAAAATTCCATACCCTGCAATTGAAAACAATAAAACAAACCAAAGGTTGAAAAATACAACAAAAAGATTATCCATGCCAAGAAATACGAGTTCCCGCATCTCTTACCCTCTCCCGAACGCATTTGCGTTCACTCTAATCGCTCGTATGACAACCAGGAAATTATAAAATCCACGCTCCGCATAAATAATATCTCTGTCTGCCGAAAAATCACGCACGGAATAAAAGGTTTCTACACTAAATTGCTCAAATCTATAGCGGGATTCCCTTTTCAGGTTATTAATTTCCTGCTTAAGTGAGGTTAAAGGAATCTCCATTAAGTGTAGGCGCGCTTCAATAGAAATGTTCTTCAGCTGTCCAAGTGTTTCCGGTACAATCATATTTTCTATTTTGATTTTTTTATGCAGCAGATTCCTTGCTGAGCAATAAAGTAGATTGGATATCTTATCCTTGTTTTCGTAATCCGCAACAAACCAGCTCCTGATTTTTTTATTAAAATTCAATGATAATGCTTTTTATTAAATGAAGCAATCAAAAGCTTATTCTTTCTGTTCAACACAATGTTAGAAATTGTTTCTTTGATGCTCTCTTCTTGACATGATTTTAGTGTCGTACATGTTTTCCTTGCATTTACAATCAGCACAATTAGGAATATCCATAAACATTCGACTCCTAAGTGTTATTGAAATGGTTACTGAGAGAGAAACAGATTATTGCTGAATCACTTTTCCTTTGTTTGACAAGAATTCTTTCGGTCTGTTATACTTTCTCAATCTTACCCCATATCATTTTAAAAGGAGAACTTATGCTTCGTACCACAGTTTGGGTACTGATCCTGGGACTCGCCCTCGTCTTTCCGGGGACTTCAATCGCTACGACTCTGACGCATTCAGCGGGCCAGATCGAAATCGCTGTTCCCGACAATTGGAAATCATCACAAGAAGGGGATATCATTAAGATCGAAGCCCCTGGAAGTGATATGATGCTGGTGTTTCGCATTGAGGAAGGTGATAAGGCTGACAAAGTGTTCGAAGCCATTGATACCGCCCTGGAGTCCAAAGTAGGTTCCATTACCTGGGACAATGACGGAAACTACAAAGAAGTTGACCTAAACGGCATGAACGCATACGAATATAACGGTTCCGCGGATGCCGGCAAACTTCTCATTTACTGCCTTTGGATCGACAGTCCATCAGACAAATCTGTTCTGTTATACTGGCTCTCAGATGAAGCCGCCGACAGTAAATACGAAAAAGAAGTAGCCGCCATACTGAGTGGCATCAAGCCCCTGAAGAAATAGTCTCTTGAATTAAGTTTTAAAACCAGCGCCCTTTGGCATAAGCCAAAGGGCGCTGGTTTTAAAACTATTAAAAATAAACTATGATTTACTTCTTCTTTTCTTCTTGCTTAGCCATCGGCTTGAGGCCCTTCACGATGACATCGATATCCTTCTGATATTTTTTCTCGGAATCGGCGGTGTCGAACCAATAGATGTAAAGGTTCTTTCCAGGGGCGCTTTCGAGCCAGATGCATTCGACCTGGATTTTTCCCTCTTTGGCGGTTCCATTGTATATTTCGCCTTTCATGCCGTTAATTTCTTCAGGAACGCCTTCTCCGTCTTTCTCCCACTTCACGGTTCCCAATTCTTTTTCAACAGCTTTATCAACCGCATCAAAAGTCTTGCCGTCGCTATCGCCGGGAATAGCAAGGAAAACAACAGACATGGTCTTGTCGGGGCTGGCAATAACTACGGCTGCCTCTTTGGATTCCTGTGACCAACCATCGGGAACAGTGATCTCAACATTGGCATCAGCCAGTGGAACAACAGCGGCAGCTACAAAACTCGGAAAGAAAGAAACAAGGACAAATGCAAGAAAAAGAACGAGATTTTTTTTCATCACAGAACTCCCATTATCAAATTACCTCACCCCGAGGTTTGTAAAAACATATCAAATCATCAAAATAAAGTCAAACGGAAAATAACTAATATCAGCAATTATCGGTTTGCCATGACTACCAGATGCCGCGTGTGTCGATGATCATTTTTTCCTTCAGAAGAGTTTTGTCAAGCTGTTTGAATTGAACATGATCAACAAGCAGAACCAGAATATCTGATCTTCTGATTGTTTCGGAAATTGAGTGAAGGTTAAATTCTTTCAATGTAACATTAATTCGAAACGCAATGTCAATTCCATGAGAAAGAGCTCAGACGATAAAGGGGTGGCGGCTTCGGTCAACGTCTTCCAATTGTCCAACAATGCGATGAAGGAATGGCACTCCCATAGGACGTTTCGTCGCAATCATTTTCCGTCCTGTCATATTTGTATAACGTTGCCCTTTCAGTTCCCAGTTGGCTAAAAGCTCATTTCTGTGGACATCAACCCAGACTTGTACCATTCGCAGTTGGTGTGGTGGAAAATCGCCCGCCAGAACCCGTGGATCGTCAATCGCTACAGTCGCTTTGTTACCCTGGTATCAAACATGGATATAGTTGGCACGTGCTTCTCCCTTGGATCATTCCGTTTAAACTTTCCACAGAGGCTCAATGCGGTCAAGCCGTCCGGATGCGGAGATGACTGAACGTGCCCATACCATCTCGGTCCTTGATAATCGAGCATAGTGGCTTCAGAATGGTTTAATCGTGCCACCCATCATCCGAAAATTCGCTTTAACAGTTCAGCCAATTGATCTTTTGTATATGGTTTTGGTATTACTCCGAAGAGACCATAATCTTGATAATTCGCCATGATTGGATCATTGGAATATCCGCTGGAAACAACCGCTTTTACTTTTGAATCAATCTTCAGCAATTCAGGGATGGCTTCAGCTCCGCCCATTCCACCCGGAACCGTCAAATCAAGTATTACCAGATCATAAGTTTTTTCCTTCTGGTGAGCATCCCGGTACATTTCAATTGCCTGCATCCCGTCGTTGGCAAAAGACGTTTCATAGCCCATGACATTTAACATTCTTCCAAGCATTATTAATATTGGTGATCGTCCATTATTAAAATTCGTCCCTTACCTTCGTGCGTAATTTGTTCTTTGTTAACAAATTTCTTAACATCCCTTAAAGAAGCAGGAAGATAGATATTGAAAACCGATCCTTTCCCGATCTCTGAATAGACCGAAATTTGTCCACCATGTTTTTTAACAATAGAATATGCAGTGGCAAGCCCGAGACCACTTCCTTTCTGCTTAGTGGTGAAATAAGGATCGAAGATGTTAGGGATATGCTCTTCTTTGATACCAATACCTTGATCTTCAATGGAAATTTTAATGTAACGTCCTGCAGGCAAGGGCAAACCGCTGTCTTTTTGTATCCTGGTATTTTCAGTGCGAATTATGATAACACCGCTATTGGGCATTGATTGATCAGCATTAATGACAATGTTGCTGATAACCTGATTGATCTGCCCAGAATCGACTTCAGCAGCCCATAGATCATTGGTCAGATTAAATTCACACTTGGATTTCGCGCCACTTGTAACGAATCTGGCTGATTCTTCTATAAGTTTGTTGATATTGCATGGTTTTTTGATAGGCTCACCACCCTTTGAAAAGGTCAGAAGTTGGTGTGTCAGATTTTTAGCCTGTTTCGTTCCCTTCAGCACATCAGATAGCACCTCAAAAATCTTATCATCCCTGTCCAAGAGTGAAAGGACGTATGAAACATTGCCAGTGATGACACTAAGCATGTTGTTGAAATCGTGTGCTATTCCTCCGGCAAGAGTTCCTATAGCTTCCATCTTCTGAGCCTGGCGAAGACCTTCCTCCAAGCGCATAAGTTCTGTCCGATCATCGTAAATAGCAACTACTTTTCCAGATGGAAGTTTGAAGACACGATTTTCTACCCACTGTATGATGCGTTCATCTTTATATTGGCAAAATGGAACGTGACAAGGCTTACTTGTTCGCCATGTCTTTTGAAGCGCTTCAAACAGACCCAAGTCTCGCACACTTGGAAAAATATGCGTCAGCCTTTTACCACGGATATCATCAATTGATACTTTACTCAGGCGCTGGCCAGCCTGGTTCATGTTAACAAATATAAAATCCTCACCATTGTTTACGCTCTCGTATACTGCAACACCAATGGGTAGATGTTCAAAGAAATGTTGAAATTGTGCCTCGCTGTCCCCAAATGCATCCTCAGCAATTTTTTGGCCGGTAATATCTCTCACAATTCCTGTGATACCGATAATTTTTTTATCCTTGTCTCGTATGGGTATCTGGATCGTATGGAAAGTACATCTTTTTTTGTTAATTGTTAAGTTTCGTATTTCATTGACAACTTCACCATTAAAATTGCGTTGATCAACCTCACGAATTATCGCTGCGTCCTCTTTATCGAAAATTTCTTCAGGAAGTTTCCCAAGTAAATCTGTAACATTACAACCTAACAAATTAGCCATTGATTGATTTATAAATGTATACTTTCGATCTGAATCTTTATAAAAAATTGAGTCCACGGCCTTGTCTACAATGATTTGAAACTTCTCTTTTTCCTCGTAAGCTTTTTTGATTTCCTTTTCCAGGATGACATTTTTCTGTTCTAATTGCCCAATTTTTTGTATTAATTCTTCATAGGTGGGTTTATTTGACATTCGATTGTCTCCATAATTTCAGTCTTCCTGAGCAAGTAGATCAACATAGGCCTCCTTCACCAGCTGTCGGGGAAAAACCGATAATTTTTCCAGCAGATCATTTGCGATTGAAACGCCGGCTTCGTTTGTTTCGTTGTCAGCGAGGACAACTTCCAACTCAAGAAAATCTCCCAGCCCTGCTACTCTGTCAAGATGCACTCGCGTTCTTCCAACCAGGAATAGTGTTCGATGTTTGCGAACACGACCACTTTCACCATAAGCCAGCTTCAATGCCTGGCGGAGCGTATCGGGTGACGATGTAGGTGAAATAACGTAAAAAGACTCTTTTGGACCCGCGCTGTCAGAACGCTGATAAAAAATCAGTTGTCCCTTCTGTTCTGAGAAAGCGCGAAGTTTTAGTCTTCCATTGGGACAATTGAAAAAAGTGTCATCCTGAAGTATTTCTGTCGGTCCTTCGCTGGCAATTTTTGCTGCTAAGGGAAAAACTGACTCAATACAATCAATACGGGCTTTGATTTCGATGTTACGTGCCACTATTATGTTTACCAGATGCCGCGTGTATCGATGATCATTTTTTCCTTCAGAAGAGTTTTGTCAAGCTGTTTGAATTGAACATGATCAACAAGCAGAACCAGAATATCTGATCTTCTGATTGTTTCGGAAATTGAGTGAAGGTTGAATTCTTTCGAAGATTTTACATAAGGCTCGCAGACAAGTATTTCGCCGATATTCATTTTTATCACTTCGCGAGCAATATGTACAGCCGGTGACTCGCGCAGATCGTCGATGTCTGCCTTGAACGCCAGTCCCATCAAGCCAATTACTGGCTTTTTAAACTTTTCTGCTGCAGCGGCAATTCTTTCCAGGATTTTAACAGGTCTTGCATCATTGACCTCGCGGGCTGTACGAATTATTTTTGCTTCTTCCGGGCATGAATCAACAATAAACCATGGGTCAACAGCAATGCAATGGCCGCCAACACCGGGCCCGGGATTGAGAATTTTTACTCTTGGATGCCGATTGGCAAGCTTTATCAGTTCCCAGACATTAATTTCCATTTTTTCACAGATATTCGCAAGTTCGTTCGCAAAAGCTATATTCACGTCGCGAAAGCTGTTTTCTGTAAGTTTTGCCATTTCCGCAGTTGTACAATCAGTCAGAAAGATTTCACCTTTTACGAATGATGCGTATAGTTCTTTAGCTTTCTGCGATGATCTGGGCGATACTCCGCCGATTACGCGATCATTTTCGATACATTCCTTAAGAATGTGTCCCGGAAGAACCCGCTCAGGGCAATGTGCAAGCAGAATTTCATCATCTACTTTCCAGCCGGCTTTTTCAATAATCGGACGGATAATTTTTTCGCATGTTCCTGCCGGAGAAGTTGATTCCAGAACGACAAGATTCCCTTTTTCAAGAAAAGGAACAATGGCGTGTGTTGATTCTTCGACGTATTTCATGTCGGGCTTATGTCCTTCCTTAAAAGGCGTTGGGACACAAATCATGAATACATCTGATTTTTCTGGCTTCAATGAGGCTTTCAATTTGCCGGAATTCGTCGCGGCACGTACAAGAATATCAAGATCAGGTTCAACAATATGAACTCCGCCATCATTAATAATTTTTACTATTTCAGGCTTCACATCTACACCTAGTACATCATATCCGCGATTTGCAAGAATAGATGCCGTTGGAAGGCCTATGTACCCAAGGCCCATAATACAGATTTTTGAAAATGAACTGTTGTTTGCGACGTTATTCATATTTCCTCCTGTTTAGGTCTGAAGTTTTCAGTTTGCATTGCGTGGGTTTTTGTAAAAGGTATTTCCGTGATGCATTAATATTCCTGATTTTCTAAGGGAAGAGTGATAATCAATGTGTCTGGGTTTGAAACGGTCATAAAACCAGAGATATTGAGAAGGATTTTTCAGAATGACATCTTCCATCCAGGAAGCAAGTTTCGAAATTCGTGAAATCACGCGCTCTTCGTAGATGGAAGAGGTCTCTGCCGGCAAAGCAGGAAAGAAATATGCATCAAATTTAGAAGTCCGTCCTCTTCTTACACTGTACAAAGGTATAACCTCCGCGCCAGATTTCAGGCTCCAGTTAGCTGGTCCGGCGGGCATGCTGACCCAGTGTCCGAGAAAATCCATGTAAACTCCGTGATTTCCACCATCCTGATCAGGAATCATTCCAAGAATGGCGCCCTGCTTCAATGCTTTCAAAGCGCCGATCATTCCACGATCACGATCATGAAACACCAGCCGGGAATATTGCCGGAATTCGTCAATCATTGTTCCAATATCATTTTCCTTCTGTGCCAGATAAAAAGTGTGAAGCGGAAAATTCCGAAACGCAATCGCGGCGCCCAGGAGCTCCCAGTTACCGATATGTGGAACAGCAAGTAATACGCCTTTTCCTTTGTCCAGGGCATTCTGAAGATTCGATAATCCGTGAAAAATCACATTATCTTTCAGATATTTTTCTGTCAGAAGATTAAATCTGAGAATTTCATACAAAGCAAGGCTGAAGTGAATAAAAAGATTGTCTATAATCTTCTGAATCTCGTCAGGGGGCTGCTTATCGAGTCTGAAATATATCCGGTCGATGGTTTCAGCAAGTCTTCTGCGTTCGTTTATCCACAACCTTCCGGATGAGAGGCCAAAAGAGGCGAAGAAAAGCCTTCCGACCCTTTCCGGCATTGTTCCGGCGAACTGCGATATTTTATTAAATACGAGACGCGTCATCACATTTCATGAGGCTCATGGCTAGTTCAGCAACTCTGTTGTGAGCGCCCGGCGACCCGAGATGCGAAATGACTTCGAGTAAATCAGATTTCTGCTTCTGAAGCTTTTCAGGCGAGCTGAGCAATTCGGAAGCCTGAGCAAAAAGCTTTTCGGGTGTAAAATCATGCTGAATAAGCTCTGGTACTGCCTGTCGGCCAAGAATAATATTAGGAAGACCAATAAAAGTAGGAAGTTTATTGAAAATTTTTGCAAGAACTTCCGTATAAAGCGATACTTTATATACAATAATCATAGGTGTGCCAACCCGGCTTGCCTCAAGAGTTGCAGTTCCTGAACTTATCAGCAGAAGCTTTGAAATTGCCATTACATCGTATATTCTTCCCTCAATAAGTTTAACCGGAAGTTTTGATTCATTGAGCTGCTTAACCAGATCTGATTTCGGTATTCCATAAACATCCGGTGTTTCTGTTTTTACAACCGGAACAAGGAACTGCAGATCGGGAAATTTTTTAAGAAGCATTTCTGCAGCTTTAAGCATTATAGGAAGAAGAAAATCAAGTTCACTTTTCCGCGAACCCGGGCACAATCCAACAATTGGCCTGTTCGGATCAAGTTGTAGAGTTTTGTAAATATCTTCTATCGGCATACCAGGCCTGGCAAGGTCAAGAAGCGGATGTCCAACAAATGATACGTTTGCCCCGGCTTCCTTGTAAACCTTATAAGTGAATGTAAAATTGGCGGCAACACATGAAAGGTTTTCTGCAGCATCTCTTACATCTTCCGGATTAACTGCAAATCTGCTTGGCGGAAAATAAAAAAGGGTAGGAATTCCAAGTTTCTTTGCCCGGCGTGCCAGTCTCATATTAAAACCCGGATAATCAATAAGCAGAAGAAGATCTGGTTTGTTTTCCGCCATGAAATCAGTCAGTTTCTTCAGTACAACCAGCAATCTCGGAACTTTTTTAATAGCTTCTATGTATCCGATTGCAGCCCAGTCTCTGCTGTCGTAGAGCATTTTCACAGGACGTCTTGATGTTTCGGGGCCACCGACTGCAAAAATTTCAAAAGGGCCTTTTTCAAGGAGAACATCAATTAATGTTGCAGCATTCATGTCACCGGATGTTTCACCGGCGGTAATTAGAATTTTTTTTGATATCTTACTGCTGCTCATTTCTGAATCCTGTTCGCTGCTATTGCTTCACACTCAAAAATTCTGTTTTCAATTAAAACGGAACCTTCTTCTTCGCTTGAAAACTCGTCTGGGAAAATTGGCCGTCCAGTCACAAAAACAACTTTTGAAAATGGGTAAGGAATCTCATTTTGGTCCCAGCTTTTCATCTTCTTGACATTTGAATAAGCGAAGCCAAGAGGCAATATCGCAGCCCCTGTTCTTCTGGCAAGAAATGCAGCACCGGGCTTAGCTTTATGCCTGGGGCCACGCGGACCATCCACTGTAATTGCCGTATCAAAACCAGCTTTTATTTCTTTTGAAAGCCCAAGTAGTGAACGCGCAGCACCTCTTGAAGAAGAACCTCTGAGAATGCGGTATCCGAGATATCCCATTGCAGATGCAATAACATCTCCATCTTTGGACATCGAAACAAGTGCTGTGATAGAGTGATTTCTCAAACAACTCAGGCCCATAAATTGCGATCCATGCCAGCAGACGTAAATTACTCTTCGCCCGCCCTTTCTTGCCAGAAAATTGTTATTCCAGCCAATTTTTTCAACTGTAAGACTGTCAAACAGGAATCTGATTACTACACTTGATATCCAGCCCTTTTTATTCATGAAGAGCAAACAATATCAGAATCAGACAAGTTCATCTGTCTGCCATCATTCTCAACAAAACAATCTATTTCAATATTATTCCACATAAAACTCATATATTTTTGATATTCTCTGCTATTTTACAACACAACAACCTGAAATCCAATAATTTAATATTTTATTCAGCAATTACCCACAAAAATCATCATTAAGCCCTTTTACAAAAACTTCAGTAGTTAAAGAACCCGCGGTGAAACGCTTTATTGGGCAATCGCAAATGAAGCATACTGTGCATCATAAAGATTTGAATACAGTCCTTTCTTGATAAGCAGGTCAGAATGCGTACCATACTCTACTATTTTTCCATGGTTCAACACAACAATTTTATGTGCATTTACAACCGTAGAAAGTCTATGTGCAATCATAAAGGTTGTTCTGTTAAGCATAAGTTTTGCAAGAGATTCCTTTATAAGATTTTCTGTTTCAGAATCAAGAGCTGAAGTTGCTTCATCAAGAATGAGAATGCTTGGATTCTTAAGAAAGGCTCTCGCAAGAGCTATTCTCTGTGCCTGCCCGCCTGAGAGGTTAACGCCTCTTTCGCCAAGCACAGTTTGATATCCCTGAGGGAGCGCCTGAATAAAATCGTCTGCATTAGAAAGCTTTGCTGCAGCAATTACATCATTGTCAGATGCATTAAGATTGCCAAGTTTGATATTGTCTGCTATTGTTCCGGAAAAGAGAAGTGTCTCCTGGTGAACCATTCCAATTTTTTTTCTCAGGGAATTAAGGGAAAGGTCACGGATATCAATTCCATCAACCTTTATTGCACCTGAGTTAATATCAAAAAATCTCGGAATAAGATTTGCGAAGGTGCTTTTTCCAGCTCCAGAAGGGCCAACCAGGGCAATAATTTCACCCGGTGCAACTTTCAGATTTATTTCGTTAAGTACAATTTCATCATTGCTGTATGAAAAAATAACTTTGTCGAATTCAACAGCACCTTTGCACTCATTTAATTCAATCGGATTATCTTTTTCCCGAATTTCAACAGGAGTGTCAAGCAGTTCAAACACTCTGTCACCGGCACCTATTGATTGAGAAACAACATTGCTGACACGTGACAGATTTTTTATCGGAGTAAAAAGTCCGACAAGTGCTGTCAGAAAGCTGATCAGTTGTCCGGCATCGAGTCTGTTATTTATTACTTCATATCCACCATACCAGAAAATAATTGAAAGTCCAACAGTATTAATAAATTCAATAACCGGCGAGGTAAGCGAATTTATTTTATTTCCACGCATATTTTCTTTGAAATTTTCCTGATTGGCGTGTTCAAAACGTTCTCTGATATAATTTTCGAGGGTGAAAGATTTTACAGCTTTGACTCCGACAATAAATTCCTGCAGAACGGTTGAAATATCACCGATTCTGTTCTGCATTCTTGCGCCAATTTTTTTCATTTTTCCGGAAAACTTGTTTAATATGGCACCGATGAATGGAACAATAATTACTGAAATGAAAGCAAGCTTCCAGTGCAGGTAAAATATATAGCAGCAGAAGCCGCATAAAGCGACGGTATGACCAATCGTATCGGTAAACGTAATAATCAGATTCTGCAGAACCAGAACGTCATTGGTTATTCTGCTCATAATCTGCCCGGTCTTCTGCTTTTCAAAGAAAGCCAGCGAAAGACTCTGAAGCCTGTCAAAAGCAGCAGTTCTTATATCCCGGAGAATGCTCTGTGCTGCGAGCATCATGAGATAAGACTGTCCGAACGCTGCCACTCCTTTGATCGCCATGATAACGATAAGAGAAAGAGCAATTGTGTGAAGCATCTTGATGTTGCGGTTTATCAAAACATCATTAACAACACTCTTCATTATCCAGGCAGGATAGATTGTACAAATTGCAACAATAAGATTCAGGAATATACTTGATAGAAAATGAGTACGATAACTGCGAAAATATCCAGCAATCCTGAGAAGGGAATTCATGAAGACTTCTCAACAGATTCAAGCTGATTCAGAATATGTCTTGCGACACGCTCCGCAGCTCCGGGGTCTCCCAGTTTCTCACGTACTTTCGACAGTTTTTCGCGCATAATTTTCTGCATTTCGTCATTTTCTAGAATTGATATGGCCTCAGCAGCGAGCGGCTCTGGCTGAAACTGCCAGCGAAGATATTCTGGAACTATTTTTTCACCGGCAATTACGTTTGGCAGACCAATATGCGGAGCCTGGATAAGGAATTTAGACAAAATTGAGGTAAGAAAATTTGTCTGATATACAATTATCATTGGAGTTCCGAGAAGAGCGGTTTCCAGGGTTGCTGTTCCGGATGCAACCAGAGCAAGATCAGATGCCAGAATGGATTCATAAGTCTGATCGCGCATCAAAGTTATCGGAAGCGACCGCCCGCTCAGATGTGGTCTGATTTTAGACTCATCAATGCTTGCAGCCATTGGCAGAAGGAAACGTGCACGAGGTTTTTTAAGAAGAATTTTTTCAGCCGTATCAAGCAGCAATGGCAGAATGTAATATATTTCCTGACTTCTGCTTCCTGGAAGGAGAGAAATCAGCGGGCCATCAGTTATTTCAAGCTCTTCGCGAAGTTGGCTGGCTGAAATACGGCTTTCCACAATTCCAACAAGCGGATGTCCAAACCAGTTGACTTTTGTACCAGTTTTTTTCCAGATATCTACTTCGAACTGAAAAACGACAACTGCTTCATCGATTGTGTCAGCTATTTTCGCGGTTCTGCCAGGATTCCATGCCCATACCTGCGGACAGATATAATAAAGGACTTTTATTCCGCAGGCTTTTGCAGCCTGTGCAAGCCTGACGTTGAATCCGGGGTAGTCTATCAGGATAAGCATATCAGGCTTGTTTTCCCTGAAATGTCTCTTTGCATCGCCAAATATTTTTAACAGTCTTCCGAGATTGCTGACTACTTCAACAAACCCGATTACCCCGAGTTCATCGATGCTGTGAAGGCATTTGAAGCCCTGTTTTTCCATCATGGGTCCGCCAATTCCTTCAGCAACAATTGTCGGATCAAGTTTTTTCAACTCAGCAAGAATGAGCGACCCATGCAGATCACCGCTCTGCTCGCCTGCTGCCATAAAAATTCGGAATGGTTTTTTTTCAGACATTTCTTTTATTAAATAGAGATTTTGCCGCAAGGATTGAAAGTATTATTCCTGTTGACATAAAAGTTTTCCTCTCTGAGATAATGGCATCTTTAATGCTCCATTGAGGTTCTTTTACTTCCTCAAGATATCTCCCGGTCGGAAAAAAGACAGGTACAAGCTTTTTGTACCGGTTGAACTGTATTGGAAATCTGGAAGCGAGAAAATCTTCTTCAAATCTGATAAGTGATACGAATTCGAGGGCATAGAAAAGCATTATCAGAATTCCGGAAAGGACGTCGCCGGCAGCAATTGTAATTCCGGCAATTTTCAGGAGATTAGCCAGATAAAGCGGATTCCTGGAAAATCTGTATGGTCCGCTTGTTACAATTAAATCTGCACAGATTTCGCGTGTTCTCGTTGTGGGTCCGATATGGCGCAAAGCCCAGACCCTGAGACATTCTCCGGCAATAATCAGGGGAAGTCCGGCAAACAGAAAAATTGACCGCGGTTTCGCTCTAAGAACGAGCAAAAGAGCAAGTGGAACCGGCAAAATATCCCTGTATCTGAAAAAGAAAGATCCTGTCCTGTTTAAAATATTTCGCACGTTGATCTAAGCTTTTGAGCCTGACTTGATTGCATTCAGAACGTCAAGAGCAACTTCAAGTGCATTTTTTCCGTCTTCAATGGTAACAAGCGGTTTCTTTTTTTCATGAACACAGCTTATAAAATGTTCAAGTTCAAGGCGGAGCGGTTCAGCTTTCTGAACTTCAAGTTCTACCTTTGAAATGCGCTCTTCAGTTTCGGATTTCTTTCTCATCGTAATCGCCTGATTGACATAATCAAGGGAACAGTATTTGTCATTTTCAAAAATACGAAGTTTTCTAATGACTTCATCACTGATTCTGGAAGCTGTAAGATTTGCAATACAGCCATTTTCAAAAACAATGTGAGCATTTGCAATATCTTCATTATCTGTAAGAACCGGAATTCCAACAGCATCGACTCTTGCAATCTTTGATTTAACGAGTGAAAGAACTATGTCAATATCGTGAATCATGAGATCTAGTACAACTCCGACATCGGAAATTCTCTTGGAAAATGGCCCCATTCGCTGGCATTCAATAAACCTTGGATTATCAACAAGAGACTGAAGTTTGATGATAGCTGAGTTAAAACGCTCAACGTGTCCAACCTGAAGGGTCAGCTGCTTCTCTCTTGCCAGTTTAAGTATCTCGCCGGCTTCCAGAAGAGTTTTTGTAATTGGTTTTTCGATAAAAGCATGAACATTTCTTTCGAGGAAAAATCTTGCAACTTCGTAATGAATTGAAGTCGGAACAACAATCGTTACTGCATCGACTTTTCCCTCAAGTTCCTTGAAATCACTTACGTAGTCAACTTTGAAATTTTCAGCCATGGGACGGCCAATTTCTTCACGCTTGTCAGCAATGGCAACAAGTTTACATTCCTTCATCTCAGAAAGAATTCTGACATGATGTTTCCCGAGGTGCCCCGTTCCAATTACAGCAATTCTCAAACTATCGTTATTCATTTTCTCTTCTCCGGAAATTTCAGATTACTACTATTGAAAGCCCATTACTGTCAGCTCGTGAAATAACTTCTTCTCTGTCAAGAAGCAGGGTTTTATGTTCTTCTATTGCAAGGCATCTTGCCTTGGCACGAACAAGCGTATCAATTGTATCAAGACCTATAACCGGCAGATCAAATCTCATATCCTGCTGCGGACGCGCAACTTTTACAACGGTAACCTGCCCATTTCCAAGTTTACCGCCCCTGAGGATTGCTTCGTCTGTACCTTCAATGGCTTCAACAGCGAGTATGGCACAGTTTTTTACAACAACAGTCTGCCCAATATCCATTCCAGCTATTTGTTTTGCAATTTCATGGCCATATTTTATATCGCGCCACTCTTCTTCGCTGGGAGACCTGGTAGTAATAGTACCTTTAGTTGGAAGCAGCGAGGACAGGAATGTTGTTGAGTCACAAACATGAATTCCTTCTGAAATGAATTCCCCGGCAAGCGCCTTGAGAAGCGCATCATCGTTTCTTACGGGAGTTTTCAAAAGAACTTTTGTCAAGCGCTCGTCAGGCTTCAGATGATTGAACATTCTTGTTTTTGTAATTTTTCCGGCCATGACAATCTTATCAATTTGCCTCTTAAGAAATGTATCAATCATTCCCTGCAATTCACCAACATGAAACCAGTGAATTTCATCAACAAGAGATTCAAGTTGCGATGAAGTTTCTTCGCGAACAGCAACAGCCACAACACGGTTGCCGCTTTTCCGTGCGTATTCTGCAAAATAAAGTGGAAACCTTCCGCTTCCGGCTATTAACCCGATCTGTGTCACATCATTCCTCGCTGATATTTTTTTTAGAGGGGGACACGCGCCCCCCGGCATTCAAACTTGTTCGAATGGCTGGTTGTATTTTAACTTGAAATTGAAGAAAAAAAAAGCCCTCAATCAAAATTCTTCACTTTCAGTTGGTTCCGTTGGTGTCTCATCTAGTTCTGGAGCCATCTGTTCCTGTTGAACAATTTTTGGAACATTATCATTATGAGATCTGTCGCTTTCAAATTCGTAAGTTTTCTTCATGATATACTGAATTTCGGGTGGTTTTTTATTCGGGTCATTAACCCACCAGAGATTTCTTCCAGTATTAGGATCTTTCGAAACTTTGATCAGGCCTAATGGCTGATGAATTTTTCTTCTGTCGGGAAGAGCTATTGCCATTTTTTCTGAGATGTAGTTTATATCATTTACCCAGCCAATTTCTTCACCAATCAATATCACTGATCCTAATTTAGGACATTTTCCATGAAAAGAAAGATAGTGAGCATGTTCATAAGAAAGGCAACACAAGAGCCTAGAACACATTCCAGAAAGCTTTGTCGGATTAAGTCCGAGGTTCTGATCTTTTGCCATTTTGGTGGAAACAGGATGAAATGAATGAAGGAACTGCGCACAACACACAGTTTTTCCACAGCAGCCGATACCACCGAGCAGCTTTGTTTCATCGCGCACACCAATCTGTCGAAGTTCAATTCTTGTTCTAAAAGCAGCGGCAAGGCTCTTCAGAAGTTCCCGGAAATCGACTTTGCGATCTGCTTTGTAATACAAAATAAGTCTGGAATAATCGAACAGATATTCCGATTTCAAAAGCTTCATTGGAAGTTTGTGCTTTTCGACAAGAAGTTTTGAACGTTTAAAAGCATCTTTTTCTCTGTCAGAAATTTCCAGAAGCATTTCCTTATCTTTCGGAGTAAGAGCTCTGATAATTTCTTTAATGAATGGCATTCCGGTAATATTTACTGTTCTTCCCTCAGGAAGCATTCGAAGGACTGTTGCCACTTCAAGTCCATTTGTAGTCTGTATGAGCACTTTCTGCTCAGGTTCAAGTATCAGCCTGGGTTCGGCGAACCAGTGAACCAGAGGCAGTTTTCTTACTCTTAATGAGACGTATCTGATCACAGCAATCTTCCTCCAAAATCGGACAAAATATTCTCAAGTATCAACCCGGGATTTACATAGCGTCTCAAATAATTTCTCATAAGACTGATTGTCCGAAGCTTTGCCTCAACCCGGGGCAATCCGTGAAATTTCAGGGAGTTAATAATAAACTCTTTTTCATCAATGTTCAATAGAATTTCTTCATCTGTGGAATGAGCAGAATAAAGCATGTCTGCAAGAATCGCAGAAAGAGACAATAAAAAAGAGTCTATCTGAGAATAAGCAATCTCTGTCACTGAGTATCCAGCGCCATCTTCGAGCTCTTTCAAAATTCCCGACGAATAATTTTCCTTCTGCGATTTAAAAAATTTTTCAACTTCTTTTTTTACTTCACTTTTAACCTGATCAAGAGTTTCCAGCATCAATCTCGAAAAAAGAAGTGGAAAGGACGCTGGTAAAAGTGGCGCTGCAATAATTCCAAGACAGAATTCCCTTCTGGCATTTGCAAGAGCAGAAGTTTCAAGCAAATCACTGTTATTGAAAATCTTCGTAAGTCCATCAAGAGAGTTAGCAGAAGAGAAAATCTTTGAAAAATGTCCGGATATGTTTGCCAGCTGATCAATATAAGCCGTCTGTGCTTCAGGAAGCGCCAATGAGGATCTTTCAGAAACACCCTGCAAATCGGTCAGCCACTCTATTGTTTTTCCGGGCTTTCCGAGGCTCTGCGCGTAATATCTTGCTGTGATATCAGAATTTATATTATACCTTTTAACAATATACTCTCGGACATCTTTATGAGATGGACTTCTGAACACAATATGCTCGCTTCTGCTGAGAATTGTTGGAAGAATTTTTTTTTCATTTGCAGCAATCAGAACGAAAATAAGACTCGGCGGTGATTCCTCAAGAATTTTCAATATGCAGTTTCCGGAAGATTCATTCAACGAGTCTGCCTGGCATATCACAATGAAGCGCCATTTTCCATAGAGTGGCTTCAGTTCTGCAGACTTTTGCATTGCTCTTATCTGGCTGACTTTGATGTCGTTACCCATGGGATAGATAAAATTAAGATCTGGATGACAATCAGATGCCACAGCTCTGCATGATTCACATTCTCTGCACGCATCAAATCCTTCGGAAAAAGATTCATTCTTTCTGCACAGAAGAGTTGCAGCAAGAGCTCTTGCCATGGTTTTTCTTCCGGTGGATTCCGGCCCGGAAAAAAGGTATGTCTGAGGGATCCGCCCATTTAAGAGCTGATTTTTTATTCGACTTACTACAGAAACTTGCAGCAGCGATTCAGAAATTCGAAGATTTTCGTTCAGCATGATATCTTTTCAGAAAAAAACGTGTTGCAACAGACGCCATAATGACAAGAAGAACTGTTACAGTGGTCGCAACACCCTTATGGGCAAGCCCTGAAGACAGAATTGCAAGCAATCCGAAACAGATTGAAACCATCCAGAAAAATTTAGTTGTTTCCTTCTGCGAAAAACCAATATTTAAAAGACGGTGATGAAGATGTTCTTTGTCTGCCTGAAAAATCGGAACATGATTTATTATGCGTCTTGCAATTGCAAAAATAACATCAAGAACCGGAAGACCAAGCGCAATTAATGGTACAACAAGAGGAAGTAAAATTGAGCCCTTAGCCGCTCCGGCAATGGAAAGGCTGGCTATCATGAAACCAAGATAGTATGCCCCTGCATCTCCCATGAAAATCTTTGCCGGAAACATATTAAATCTTAGAAAGACAGCCAGTGAACCCATAAGAGAGGTTGTCATTATCAGAACATTTTTCATCAGAAGTGGTTCCTGGGTCTGTGGTTCAATCATTCTTACCGCCAGCAGCGTCGAAAGAGCAATTAGTACAACACCTCCGGCAAGGCCATCGACTCCGTCAATGAGATTGACCGTATTTGTTATTCCAACAACCCACAGAATTGTAATCGGATAAGCGAATAACCCAAGTGCAACGAGGCCTTCTCCTGCAAAAAAATCTGTTACAAAATCAATTCTTACATTGAAAAAAAACAGAATCGTGACAGCAACGATCTGTCCGGCAAGTTTAATATTGGGTTTCAGATCCATAACATCGTCCAGAAGGCCGGTTATGAATATGAATGTTCCCGCAGCCAGCATTCCAATCACTTTTATTTCATTGTCAAGAAACGGCAAAGCTCCAAGAATTGATGCCACAAATATTGCAATTCCGCCAACTCTTGGAATTGGCACAGAATGAATCTTTCGTCGATTCGGTCTGTCAACTATTCCCATTCTGATTGCCGTTTTTCTGACAACAGGAAAAAGAAGCAGACCACTGACGAAAGCTATTACAAAAGGTAAAACTATTGTATTCATTAAGTACATAAATAACACCGCCTCTCCCACGCTGAAAGCTGGAGAGGCAGTAACATTGCTCGATTTAACACTGATAAGTATGCAATATTCAAAATATCAGACAACAGATTTTTCGCGATGGAAGCTGGTTTGTCCTCTGAATCTTCTGATATGCAGATCATCAATGGGAATTGAAGTTTTTCCGGTGGTGACAAGTTCTGCCATAATGTGGCAGACTTCGGGTGCCAACATAAGCCCGTGACCTGAGAATCCGCAGGCCTGATAGAAGTTTTCGATTTCATCTACAGGTCCAAGAATCGGTTGTGCATCAGCTGTCATTTCATATAATCCGGCCCATTGTCTGACAATTCTCATACCACTGAGCTTTGGAAACAATTTCGTAAACCTGCGGCTCATTTCATACATGAAATGCAGCGAAGAACCAACATAAGTTCCAACCGGTTCATTCGGGTCACCCATTCCCATGACAATTCCGCCATTCATTTCCTGTCTGGCATAGAGTCCGATGTTGAAAGAAATGACCATCGGATTCCAGAGACGTTCAACAGGCTCTGTTACAAGAATTTCGTGTCTGTACGGATCTACTGGAATATCAATATTCAGCATGTTTCCGATACTTCTTGAGAATGCTCCGGCGCAGTTAATGAGAATCGGCGCCTGCAGCGTTTCACCATCTTTTGTTGTAACAAAAAAGATGTTTGTCTTTTTCATCAAACTGGAAACTTCTGTCCAGATTTTGATTTCAACGCCGAGTCTCTTTGCAGCATTTGCATAAGCCTGAGTCAGAAGAAACGGGTTGATATGCCCATCAGTCGGGCACCAGGTGGCACTCAAAAAAGCTTCCGGATTAATATATGGTACAATTTTCTGAGCTTCTTTTCTGTCAACTTCCTGAACACCAAGACCGAGTGATTTCTGCATGGCAACATTTTTTTTGAATTGGGAAACCTCATCTTCTGTACAAGCAATAATAAGGTATCCACCCTGGTAAAATTCAGTATTATAGCCAAGCTCTTTGTCAATGCATTCAAGTCTCTTAACTGATTCCATTGCCAGTCTGGTATTGGCTTCTGTGCTCCACTGCTGTCTGAAACCACCACCGCACCGTCCGGTTGAACCAGATGCGAGATACAATTTTTCCAGAACACAGATATTGGTCATTCCGCGCTTTGCAAGGGCATACGCAGTTGAAACTCCAAGAATACCGCCACCGATAATTATTGCATCAAATGTGTTCTTCATTGGCTTTTGCCCCCTTTTTTGCGGTTTTGCGGGGTTTTTCCTTTGACTGTCTTTCGAGTTCAGCCATTACATGCTTGAACGGCACCGGAAGATTCGGCGGTCTGAAAGTAGGCGGATATATTTCCGAGGTCGGTTTACCAAGTTCACGTGATATTATCTGTGAAACAAGCCTTCTGCATGTTCGTCCCTGACACGCGCCCATTCCAGCGCGTACAAGTCTTTTTATTTCATCAACTGTTGTTGCTCCCTGTCTTATTGCAGCAACAACCTCTTCTTCTGTGACGTCCTGACATCTGCACACTATTTTCATTTGGAACTCCTCTTTCCAGCTGCTACTCTTATTCCACGGATATCGTTGACATGAGTTTTCGGAAGTTCAATTGTTATTGCCCATGTCTTATCATATTTCTTATTGGAAGATGCCCTGAGAACTTTAACTTCACAGACCTGCTTTCCGTTGCGGTCAAGCCCGGCAACAATATCGCCGACTTTTGGAACCGGAAGCATTTCATAAGGAAGAGTCAGAGCAGCACTTTTTTCAGAGTGAGTCATATCAACTACAAAAATAGCCAGACCGGGACAGCTGTTAACACATATTGTACAACCGATACAAAGTTGTGGTTCAAGTTTTGGTTTATCAGTGATTCCGCTTTTCATGAGAATAGCATGCTTGGGGCAGGAAATTACACATGGGTCGCACGGGATATCCTGAAAACACTCTATTATAGCAACAGGTCCCTTTGCCAGACGTTCTGGTGCTGGCATAACGGTCTGAAGTTCTTCAAAAGATGGAATTCCGTCATTTTTCAGCATATTTCAATCTCCTTGACAAGCCTTTCACGTCCCCAGCGGATTTTCTCGCCCGTGGTTCCTGAACGCAGATTTTTCAGTTCAGTTGTTGCATCATTAATAATCTTCTGAGATTCAGCAGATGGGCCTTTCAAGCTTTCGACGGCTTTTGCTCCGGCAATCTGTCCGCCAAGAATTGCGGTAGTGGCTTCTTCAATACCAGAGGCATCGCCGGCAACAAATATTCTTTTGTTGGTAGTCTGCATGTTTGTATCATGTATGGGAACAAGTCCGCCAAGTTCAGAAACAAACACCATTCTGCATTTACCCTGCTGGAAAAGATCTATCAGCGGTGAAAGTCCAACTGCCAGACAGATGCAGTCGCAGCGAATTTCAGATTCTGTGTTTGGAACCGGCTGATATTTATCATCAAGTCTGCAAAGTACAGCACCTTCAACTTCATTTTTCCCGATAGCACGTAAAATTGTGTGACTGGTATTTATCGGAACGCCCATTCGTCTGATTTTGCTTGCATGAACAAGATATCCGCCGATTGATGGTGAAGCTTCAACAACAGCTGCAACTTCAACGCCTGCCTGCAAAAGTTGATATGAAACAATAAGTCCGATGTTTCCTGATCCGATCATCAGAACCCTTTTTCCAGGTCTGATACCATGCACATTCATCAAAGTCTGAACTGCTCCGGCACCGTATATTCCGGGAAGATCGTTATTTTCAAAATTCAAACTATTTTCTACGGCTCCAGTACAAACAACAACTCTTTCATATCCAACACGCTCGAAAGTTTCTGAAGAAAGAATTCCAGCTTCGCCTTCGCCATAAAAGCCTACAACAGAGGTCTCATATAAAACTTTGACATTTTCCTTGTTTTTGGAAACGCGTTTACGCATTTCATCAGCGAGTGTTATTCCTCTGATTCCGGCTTCGCGTGCACTTGATCCAAAGAAACGATGTGTCTGCTTGATAAGCTGTCCGCCGAGTTGAGCATTATCATCAACCAGAAGAACCTTGGCACCAAGTTCACCAGCTGCAATTGCAGCCGACAAACCTGCTGGTCCTCCACCTACGATCAATAATTCTGTGTTTCTACTCATGGCTCAATCACCCCGTGACCTTTCTGCCTTTTAACAAGCATTCCGGCTTTCAGAGGCTTTATACAAGTCATAGTATTTACTTCTCCGTCAACTTCCATCATGCAGCTTGAGCATCTTCCGATGGCACAGAAGAAACCCCTGGCGCGGTTTTTGTGGGGCGAATGACGCAGCAGTTTAACTCCATTGGCGTGCAGCGCGGCTGCAATCGGTTCACCTTCGTATCCTTCAAGTTTCTCACCATCGAGAGTGAAAGAAACTTTTTTTCCTTTCTTGAACGAAAGAATCGGATGTTCTTCAATTCTTGAGCCCATTCCTTTTCTCCTTGAAAAATTCATTTTATTTTTTAAGGGGCACAAGCCCCCTGTCTACGTTAGAAAAACTCAACCATCTTGCATCATGGGCGTTAATTTAAGCTCTGGAATACCAATTTTGTCATTTCGACCGAAGGAAGAAATCTTACATTTCTGAAATCTCTCATATTCGTTTGAGATGACAGCGTATCATGTATTTTCTACATCAAAAGATGTTTCCACCCCTCGAAATTCAAATTCAGGATTTCAGTTCAAGATCTCTGTGTCTGCGTGATATTGCCACGTGTTCTGAGCTGAGTTCTCTTGCCAGATACTCGGTCATGGCAACAGATCTGTGACGTCCGCCAGTACATCCTATGGCAATCTGCGCACGACTTTTCCCTTCCTGAACGAACTGCGGAACAAGGAATTCAACAAAATTTTTCATTCTCACTGCGAATTCCGAACCAATTTCTGAATGCAGAACAAAATCATATATTCTGGAATCCAGTCCCGTAAGATTTTTTAATTCAGGAATATAGTAGGGATTGGGAAGGAATCTGACGTCAAAGACCATGTCAGAATCTACCGGCAATCCATATTTAAACCCGAACGAGACAATAATCAGCGGCAGCTTTCGCATTGAAGCCTCATGCTCAATTATGCGCCTTATCTCGTCATAAAGCTCTCTTGAAGTCATTTCGCTGGTATTCACTATGAAATCAGCGCAGTTTTTGATTTCACTCAAAATTTTTCTTTCGTAATTAATGTCTTCCAGAATACGTCCGCCAGATGAAAGAGGATGCTTGCGTCTGGTTTCTGAAAAACGCCTCACAAGAATTTCGTCTGAGGCTTCCAGGAAAACAATTCTTGAAAAAACTCCCATGTCTTCTACGAGTGAAAGCGCATCGAAAAGCGGTTCAAATAGTTCACCGCCACGAATGTCTATCACTACAGCAATTTTTGTGATTTTTCCGTGGGTGTCTTTGCATATTTGAGTAAATTTTGGAAGCAGTGCAGGAGGAATGTTGTCGATGCAGAAAAATCCAGAGTCTTCAAAACAATGGATTGCGTGACTCTTCCCTGCGCCTGACATACCGGTTATTATATAAATCTGAATGCCTTCTCCGATCTTGTGAAGGCTCTTTTCTGCTTTATCAGGTGTTGTCATGTTATTAAATCCAGTGTCAGCCCACGGATGTCATCTAATCCGGCAAGTAAAGTAACTGCTTTATCTTTCAGGAAAGTTTCCTTTGTAAGTTCGTCAAGTTCATTATCAAGCGTTTCGACAAGCTGAAAAATCTTCTGCTGTCCGTCTTTAATGTCTCCAGGTTCATTTTTCAACGAAAACAATTCTTTCTTTATTTTTCCGAGATATTCGCTGATTGCATTTTTATATGTTTCAAGTGTTTTCTCATCTGGTGATCTGAAAAAACGTTCACCAAAAGCTTTCACCTGAGAAAGATTTTCTTTTAATTCGCCATCAAGAAGATTTCTGCGCGCAGTCTTTACTGCACCTCCAAAAGACGCAGCACTTGCTCCCCCGGATGAGGTTTTTGAGCTTTTCTGGTAATCAGAAGCTTTTTCAATGGGTCCGTTAACTTTTATATCAACCATATTATTTATATTAGTTTAAACCGCAAAGTACAACTTTATTTCTGCCCTGGCCCTTTGCCTGATACATTGAGTTGTCAGCCTTTTGAATGAGTTCTTCCTTATTATTTGCATTAATCGGAAATCCGGCAACGCCAACAGATATCGTTACAGCAATAGGCGGCTGACCCTGTGCAAAAGATGAAAACTCATGACCGCTTACATCGCGTCTTATTCTTTCAGCAACAATTTTCGCATCTGCCTGTGTAGTTTCCGGAAGAATTATCACAAATTCTTCACCGCCATATCTCGCAGCAAGATCTGTTGATCTGATGTTTCGTCTCAGAATATGACTTATTTCTTTCAGAATCATGTCACCCTGCTGATGTCCGTAAGTATCATTAATCTGCTTGAAATGATCAATATCAATCATGAGAAGAGTGAGTGTAGAATTATATCTTCTGCTTCTTTTAACTTCCTCATCAAGTCTTACCTGGAAATAACGATGGATGTAAAGCTTAGTTATTGAATCTGTGATGGCAAGCGAATATAATCGTGCATTTTCGAAGGCAATTACAGCCTGAGAAGCTAGTGTGGAAAAGAATTCAAGATCGTTTTCAGTGAATGGTTCGCCGTTGATTTTCGGACCAATTTTCACAACTCCTGTTATTTCGCCCTCTTTAATTAATGGCAGATAAACTGCAAACTGCAATTGCTTGCCAATAGTTGTATAATTCTGCAGAATCACTTTCCCCGCGAGTTCATGTGAAAGGATTGCACGCTTTTCTTTCTGAAGAGTTGTCATAGCCCATATTTCAACTGGATCAGTTTCAAGTTTTCCGACTTCCTCTCTTGAAAGACCCTTAAAAGCTTTGACTTCAAGTTTTGTGGTTTCTTCATTAACAAGCATCAATACACCACGATTGGACCATACTGTTTCAAGAAACATATCAATCGATATTGCAATAAGTTCTTCAAGATTAAGTGTAGAACTCAAAACTCTGCCTGACTGCTGAAGAGTCATAAGATTGAATACTTTCCGGTCCAGTTCATTTTTTGTCATTTCGGAACGCTCATAAAGAGCGGCATTATTTATGGAAGTTGTTGCGAGACCAGTTAAGGCCTGAATAAGCTGCAAATCACTGTCATTGTAAGGTTGTCCGGATTTCTGATCACCCAGAAGGAGTAGTCCGACGAAATGGTCTTTAATTTTCATTGGAAAGAAAAGTGTCAGAGCCCTTACCAGATCTGACTCAAATTCAGCCTTCATCAGCTCAAAATCTTTCTCTTCCGGAAGCCACCACCCCTTGCCGGATAGAACTTCCATGATAATTCTGTGATCTGAATAAAATCTGAAACGTGCAAACAACTCTGGCGAAAAGCCGAGAAGGTCTTTCATGTAAACCATGTCTGTCTGATCGTTGTACAACATTATTGCCGCACCTGAAAGATTAAGCTTTTCTATGATCAGAGTAAGAAGCGAACGAATCAGGCCATCTATGCTCAAACTTCCACCCATGGCTTTGCTGGCTGTATAGAGCAATGACAGGGAATTAACCTTTATTTCAAGCTGTTGATTGATATTCGATATGGTGACATTACTTTCACCAATTGTCTTAATATAATTTTCTATAGCTTCCCTTGATTCTATCAAGGAACCCACTATTTTCGAAAAACTATTCTGAAGTTCGCCGAGTTCTGAATTGATTTCAAGCTCGGGATTTTTCAGATTGCCGTCTGCTACTTCATCTGCAAGTTCGGCAAATTTATTCAGGGGAAGGATTATTTTATAATAAATCAGCGCATTTATACCCGCCAGAAGAAACGCAGACATAATGAAAAAAGACGGAAGATTAAAGGGGGAACCCATTAGCCAGGAAAGCAAAAAACCGACAACCAGAATAAGTAAAATCAGACCGTTGCACTTGTAAATGAAAGTCTTCTTTGAATTTTTCATTTACAATGCTCCGAATTTCCAAATCTTCCGATTTCCGGTAAAATATTCATTTCATCATTCTTTTCTATCTGACAATTCAAAAAAGTCGTCAAGCCTTGTCATTCTGAAAACATTCAAAACCGATTCGTTTAATCCCTCAATGACAAGCTTTCCGCCCCTTCGGTTTATTTCTTTTCTCAGGTATACAAGCATTCCAAGGCCTGAACTATCCATATAAAAAACTCTTCTTAAATCCATTATATACGACCAATCGCCGTCGTTAAGCTCTTCCATGATCCGCGAACGCAACTCTTTTGTCTGATGAATATCAAACTCGCCATCCAGAAAGAAAAACTTCTTTTTCTCTTTATCCTCAATGCGACTATCTATTTTCAATTACATTTCCCCATAATCATTGCCAACATTACCTCAATATCTCCAAAATGGCTTAAATGCCATTTTTCCCAGATAAAGCTTAACATTCAGACAAAAATCAAGATTCAGTTGTTTATCTACAAGATATAAATCGTTGATATTATATCATATAACAAATATTCACAAAAAAAAATCTAAAATATACTTTTTTTTAAGTTACTTTTTTTTCTCACCACTTAAGTATGCAAAATCTTAGAGCAAGAGATCATATTTTTACCAGCAATTCTGGTTCTGATAAAATCACACTCAATTTTATTCCGTCGAGCCTTGCTGATTTACCAAGTGTTCGATAACATTGTCCAAGCGCCTGCCAACATTCAACAAACTCTGGGTTAAGAAATGCTGCAGTTTCAAAGTGTCCGGAAGCCCTGTCAGTTTGCGTCAGATCTTCGAAAGCAAGATGCGCAAGACCAAGATAGTAATGGGCATGTGGCATATCCGGATGTTCCCGCGCAATTTTTTCACAATTCCTCAGATTTGCCTGTATTGATTTAAGTCTCTCTGTTCCTCGAAGAGACTCAGTCTGGGTTTCCATTGCCGACCATCTTATCCACGGTGATGGCTCGGAAAGTGCAAGCGCCTTGTTCCAGGTAAGCAAGGCACGTTTCTGCCACTCATCTTTCTGTGGTGAGCGCCTTGCCATCAGTGTCTGTGCCCAGGCAAGATCATGAAGCACAAGCTGTTTATCAGAATCAGTCCGCAATTTATCCTGGAGCGAGTTTATAAGGTCTCCGAGTTCGCTCTTGCCGGTTGAATCTCCTTCAGATGCAATTGATTCAATCGTTTTTCTTCTATACAGGAAATTTTCGGGAAACAGATTTCTGAGCGATACAAAAAATTTCCGTGCATCGGCAAATGCTTGAAAATTAGAAAAGAACCTTCCTACATAATACAACATAAATGGATCAGCGCTGACTTTCACCAGCTCCTGAATGTGAAATGACGCTTTTTTAAAATCAGCCTGTGCTCTGTAAATAAGACTTAAGCCCTTGTGAGCATGAGGATTCTCAGGATAAGCAGAAAGAACTTCGAGAAAAAGATTTTCCCCTTTTTTTATAAAATCTTGCTCAAATTTGCTTCCCATGCCGAAAAGATAATGCAGATAAGCTTCAAGTAAAAGAGGTACAGGGGAAGTCTTTCTGAAAGATGCAAGTTCATTTTGAAGATTTCTAACGTAAGCGGCGAACATTTCCTTTTCAACGCTTTTTCCTTGAATTCTTGAACGTTTCAATCTTAACAGAAGCATCTGTCCATCGAATTCGAGCGGATTCTCACGAACGCCCGAAGTCAGAAGCTCTATTGCAAGGGGAGATTTTTCTTCAAACTCATATACTCTTGCGAGGTTATGGCATATCCAGTAATCATTTGGATAAGCAACCCTAATTTTAGACAAAAGTTCTCCCGCTCTACCGACAGCGCCAGTTTTCAGGCAAACTTCTGCGAGTATTCGCATCCATGAGGTTTCGCGCGGAAGCATTTCAAGTGCACGTTCGAGCATTTCGGAAGCAGTGAGAAAGAACTTCTTTGAAGCAGCATCGCGAGCCTGTTTAACAAGTTTTTCCCCTTCAGCCCTGGCTTTTTCAAGTTTAATAAGTTCTGGAGCCTGATATGCCCTTACACAGGTTGGATCAATTTTTGAAGCTTCTTCGAACGCCTTCGATGCCTCATCAAGTTTTCCCAGTCTGATGAGAGATTCGCCGGCATCGCACCATAAATCTGGAGTAGCAAGCCCGCTCTTTATAAGGGTTTTCAACGATCCATACACCCTTGCATGGTCGTCAATCTGTCGTGCAGCCCTGATAATTCCCTGGATAGCCCATAGGCACCCGGGGGAAGTCTGAAGAAAAGACTCATATTCGGCTATTGCTTTTGATTGATTGCCTGATGCTTCAAGAATTTCTGAATATGTTCTGACGATTTCAGGGTTATGTGGACTCAAATCACGTGCTCTTTCAAGCTCTATGAGAGCCTGCGCATTTTTTGCTCTGCTGTGATAGAATCGTGCTATTTCAAGAAATACTTCTCCGCTTCTGATTTTCTGACTTCTTATTTTTGTAAAAATTTCTTCTGCTTTGTCATCCATGTTCATTTTTCCGAATAACATACCCATTTCAAGCAGAATTTCACATCTATCAGGAGCTTTGGCAGCAGCTCTCTCAAACTCGAGAAGCGCATTGCCACGTTCTCCCATTCCGAGAAGCGCTTTACCATAACCAAGACTGAAATCAGGGTCGTCGGGAAATTTTTTCAATGCATCACAATATAGCTTAACTGCACCATCAAAAAATGATCTCAGAAGCATAGTTCTTCCAAGAAGAAGGAATACTTCACGGGTTTCACCAGCAATTTTTCGGAAGAGTGAAAGATCTTCCTGCGCAGATGCCAGATCACCAAGCAGCAGTTGATTTTCTGCTATACGAAGAAGAATTTCCGGATGTTCGGATGCTTTACTGCGAAGGGTTTCCAGAACGGTAAGCGACTCTTTCTTCTTCCCTGATTCATACAGCAGTTTCGAAAGAGAAAGAGTCGTATCAATATCAGCCGCACCACTGCCGAAAATCTTTCCCAGCAGATGAACGGCATCTTCAATCCTGCCAAGCGCCTCAAAAATCTTTGCGCCCAGGGAATAAACTCTTACATCTTCTGGTGCCAGAGCCTTCAGCGCACGCCAACTCGAAAAAGCACGTTCGAACTTGCCTTTTCTGAACTGAGCCATAGCAAGGCGATAATATGCTTCAAGGGAACCTGGTTTTGACTTAACTTCGGAAGTAAGTTTTTCAATATTATCTTCATCTGATTCAGTTTTTTCTACTTGTACAGGTCTCTTATCAAAAGGTTCAGATGAAATTTTTCCTGAAATATTCTGTAAGTCAATGTTTTTTGAAGCAACAGGTTTTGTTTTGTCCTCTGGAGGCTCTTCAACAGAAGGCGGAGAAGGAAAGTTCTTCTGTGCTTTCTGCAGAATAGCTCTTGCAGATGATGAAACGTCAGAAAGAGAGAGATTTGCTCCGCACTTTCCGCAAAACCTGCCAGATTCATTCTCAAAACCACATTTAGCACAGATTCTCATTCTTACATTTCCTGTGGAGACTCGATTCCAAGAAGTGATAAACCAAATGAAATTACATCTCTGACTTGCTTACACAATGATATTCTTGATAATTTCTGATTTTCAGTTGCAGCAGTTAATATCGGACATTCATCGTAGAAAACAGCAAATGTAGACGCAAGCTCAAAGAGGTATGTACAAAGATAATGTGGCCGCAACTCTGTTTCCACAAGAGAAACTATTTCGGGCAACTGAAGTATTTTAAGCGCGAGAAGCCTTTCTGTTTCATTCATTTCTAACGGCTTCTGCGGGATCTGAGATTCGATTACAGAACCTTTTCTGAATATTGAACAGACACGTGCATGCGCATACTGCAAATATGGTGCTGTATTGCCATTCAAAGACAGCATTCTGTCAAATGAAAAAATATAATCATTATTTCGGTTCTGAGACAAGTCTGCATATTTTACCGCGCCAATGCCCACAGACATAGCAACGGCAAGCTTTTTCTCACTTGAAAGATCGGGGTTCTTTTCATTTACAACCGAATGAGCTTTATCAATGGCTTCCTGAAGAAGATCAGACAACTTAATGTTTTCACCGCTTCTTGTTTTCAGAGGTTTTCCATCTTCACCCAGAACACTTCCGAATGTTACGTGTTCAAGAATCGCCTCTTTACCAGATCGTTCTGTCCACTTAAGTTCTTTCCCGAGTGCAAAAAGCTGTGAAAAATGCAGAGCCTGCCTTGAGTCTGTTACATAAATTATTCTATCGGCATGAAGCAGATCAATTCTGTATCTCAATGCAGCAAGATCAAAAGTGTCGTAATTATATCCGCCATCTGACTTCTGTACAATTATCGGCAGCGGATCGCCATCTTTTGTTTTAAATTGGCTTAGAAAAACACATTTGGCACCCTGAGACTCAACGAGTTTTCCACTTTCGGAAATTTTTGCAACGGTTTCAGCAAGCATGTCGCGGTAAAAGCTTTCCCCGCGCTCGTTTTCTTCATATAGCTTTACATCAAGAATTTTATACATGCGATAAACTTCGTGCATGGAAAGACGTGTAATGGTCTTCCAGTCTGCAAGAAGAACCGAATCACCGTTCTGAAGTTTTATCAGAATTTTGTGAACTTCTTCAGCGGCAGATTTTGATTCTGAACATTCCTTAGCAGATGCCCGGTAATACCCTTCAAGTTTTTCAAGGGGAAGTTCAGCGCTGGCATCTTTTCCTGATTTTTCAATTTCACGAAGAACGGGGGAGACCTTCCAGAGAACCATTGCAATTGGAAGACCCCAGTCTCCCAGGTGATTCTGCCTGATAACAGTTTTCCCTCTTGCTTCGAGGACTCTTGCCAGCACATCTCCAATAATTGTAGACCTGAGATGTCCAACATGCATCTGTTTTGCAATATTTACGCTTGAATAATCTATTACAACCGTTGATGGGTTATGTGATTTCACACACTCATGCGTTTTTCCGAAAACTTCTCCGAGTGCATCTGAGATTGTATCGTTTTTAAGAAAAAAATTAACAAAACCCGGCGGTGCTGTTTCAACTTTTTCGAAAAATTTATTTCCGGAGCGTATTTTCTCTGCGATGCTTTTTGCTATTTCAAGAGGCGGCTTCTTCAGTTGTTTTGCAAGCCTCATAGGTGAGGCAAGCGAAAAATCACCCATTTCAGAACGCGGTGGACGCTGCACATCAACCAATGGGGCAGAATACTCAATACCGCATTCTCTGCAGAACTCCTGCAGATATTCTGAAATATGGTCTATTACGATTTGTCTCATTATTTATCCCTTTCAGCCCATTCAGGCTTTTGATTTAAAAATAAGAATCATGCCCGCACCGCCAATAATAAAATTCGGCAACCAGACCCCGACAAATGGTGAAAGATAGCCGCCATTTGCAAAAGCTTTTCCGGCCGCAAGCAGAATATAATATATAAATATGATAACTACCGACATTCCGACACCTATGCCCGTTCCGGAGCGTGTTGTCTGAGAACCAAGCGGAGCGCCTATCAGAACGAAAACAAGAGATGCAAATGGAATCGAAGTTTTCGTCCAGAACTCTATCCAGTTCTGGTTAAGCGCTCTCTCCGAAATTCCTTTTTCCTTGAGATCAATTATATAATAGTACAAGTCACTTAAATTCATTTTTCTTGGATTTTTACTGTCAGGAACTTCGTCTGGGTTCACATAGTGAGTATCTATCGGGTATTCCATTTCCTGGAAATATGTGTAATGATAGTCTTCTCCTTCACCCGTGAAATCAGAAATTCTGCCATTCCAGAATCTGCATTGTCCATCAACCAGGCGTGCCTTCTCAGCTTCTATTACCCGCGGAAAATTCTTTGCCTGCCCTTCATACATGATAACTCCGAACATATCCTTACTTTTCTGATCAACTTTTTTAGCAAAAAACTTTCTGCCCGGACCAATTTCGAAAAAACGGTTTTCAGAAACTTTTGGCAATGGCCGTTTTAAAGTAACCTCACGTCGAAATAAATTGCTGAATTTTTCATTAGACCTGGGAACCACCTTTTCATTGAAAAGGAATGTCAGACCGGTCATGAATAATCCAGCGAGAACTGCCGGGGCAGCTATTCTTGAGAAGCTGTAACCACCAGCTTTCAGAGCAATAATTTCAGAATCTGAGCTTAATCGGCCAAATGCAACAAGATTTCCGAGAAGAATGGCCATGGGAAAGCTGATAACAAGAGTAGGAGGAAGACTGTAAATGAAAAACAATCCGACAACCGACAAAGGCACACCTTTCGCAAAAATAAGGTTTATAAGCTCCATTAAAAGGTCAATCAGCCATATTGCGACAAAGAAAGAAAGCCCGAAGAGGAAAGGTTGCAGCAATTCTTCGAGAATATATCTATCAACAATTTTAAACAACTTAAGGCACTCCTGCTTTTTACTTTTCAACTGACAATCAAAAACGTTATCGACGAAAAAACGGCAAACCCGAACCTTTCAGGCAAGTGCTTAAGTTTACCACATAAAACATTTCAGTAAAAGCAGAGTTTCACAAAAATGCATTTCCTCTGATTCAAAAGATTCAGGCTTGATTTCTTTAAGCCGATGAATTAAACTTGCTGTTCAAAGAAAAAATGTTCCGGAGGAAATAAATTGACACCGTCTGATAGCAAAAATTCAAAAAAAGAGCAGAATAATACAGCAGAACCTTCTGCAAACCAACAGATAATGATGGTTCCAATGAGCATGGAAGCATTGTCCCGCCTGCAGGGCAAACCCGAAGAGGAAGACGAGATAGATCTTGGTGCCATCTTCATGGTTCTCTGGGCCAGAAAAGGAATAATTGTCGGATTATCTCTTCTCATCGGCTTACTTTCGCTTGCCTATTCTTTCACTCTGACTCCCGTCTACAAAGCAGAGGTCTCTTTTATGCCAGTTGAAGCTGCTTCAGGCTCACGCATGCAGACACTTATGGGGCAGCTTGGTGGTCTCAGCGGTCTGTTTGATCTTGGAGGTGCTGACCGCAGTGGAGCTAAGCAATTCACAATGATACTTAAAAGCCGTATGCTGGCAACCACAGTAGCAGAAAGATTTCCCGATATTGTTAAAGTTCTTTTTCCAACTTCAGTCGATGGAGTCATTGGTGGGAAAAAGATTTCCAAAGATATGATTGCCACAATCCTTTCAAAGAATGTAACAATAACTACTCCTGTAAAAGATAATCCTCCGACTCTTGCAATTGAACTTTCCAATGCCACCATGGCTGCAGAAATTGCAAACGCATACATGGATGAACTGGCATCGTACATTAATCAAAACACCTTCACCAGCGCAAAAAAATCCAGAATTTATATTGAAGAACAAACCACTAAATACCAGGAAGAACTTTCGACAGCAGAAGAAGAACTGAAAAACTTCCAGCAGGCAAACAAGCTTATTTCTGTAAATGTCCAGACTGAAAATGCAATAAAGATTGTTGGAGAGCTCAAAGCCAAATTACTTACAAAAGAAATGGAACGAGAAGTTCTTCTAAAATCTACCACAGCAAACAATCCTGAAGTAAAACGCATAGATGATGAGTTGTCGGCATTCAGAAGCCGCTTGAACCGCATGGAAGAAGGAACAGACGGGCTCTTTGCAAAATTGAAAACCGAAGATTATGGGCACGAAACACAGCTGATGAGCGGAAGCCTTGCATCAGCTCCGGAACTTCTTTTAAATTTCTATCGCCTGAAAAGAAAAGTTGAAATTGCACAGAAGGTTTATGAATTACTCATGCAACAGCTCTCAATGGCCAGAATAACCGAGCAAAATGAATCATCAAGCTTTAAGATTCTTGATCCAGCTTTAATTCCAAAGAATAAAATTAGACCCAAAAAGAGTCTTTATGGCGTTATGGGAAGCATGACAGGTTTTTTCATATCGCTGATATATGTTTTTGTCGATCACAGAAGAAAACAGACAAAAAGGTTAAACGAAAACTCTTCGGAAGGAACAAGCAATGTTTAAAAAATTTAACAAATTAGATCAATGTTTTCTATTGAAAATTCTGGTTGTTTTTTTCTTTTTTATTTCAATTTGCGCCCAATCTCAGCCTCAAAGCGCATCTTCTCATTCTGGAACGACGAATAACAGCAGTTCAGGCCCGTCTGCAGATATGGCAAATTCGCAATATTCTGATTTCTCAGTAAAATCTCCACAACCAGCCTCTCAAAAACAAACACCAGAGAATAAATCTTCAGATAATCTTTCCGACTCTGATACTTCTGATCTTTCAGAGAACTCTGATATTTCAGAAAATGCGGCTGAAGTTTTTGAAGGAAAAAATAAAAATACTACAGAGGAATCAAAGTTTTTCAATGCTGTTAAAACAAGAGATTCACTGAAAGAGCTTACTATTGACATTAAAGAATCGCTCGGTGATTCCGTAATAGCAAGAAATTTAGAAAAAAAAGAAATAATGCAATTGTTCGGGTATGATGTATTCAAGCAAATGAATAAAAACCTTTCCGGAAATATTCAGGGTCCTATGGGTGCAGATTATACAGTAGGACCGGGCGATTCATTCAATATCTTCATCTGGGGCGCAAACGAAGCTTCGTTTACCACTGAAATTAACCTTGAAGGCGACATGATTCTGCCTAAAATTGGAAAAATATCTGTTGCAGGTCTTACATTCAACGAAATGAAGCAGGTACTTGAAGAATCCTTCAGAGAACAGATATCACAGTTCGAAATGTCTGTTGTTCCTCTAAAACAGAGAAAAATGAGAGTTTTCGTTCTGGGTGAAGTGACGAACCCCGGAGTTTACGAACTTGGAGGTTATGCAACTGCTTATGCCGCAGTATTTGCAGCAGGTGGTCCATCATTACGTGGTGGAATGAGAAATCTTGAACTGAAACGCGGCGAGCGAAAACTTGCTGATATTGATCTTTATGATTTTCTGATGTCTGGAAACCGTTCCACAGATATTCCACTTCAAGAAGGTGATGTTATATTCATTCCACTTTCAGGTCCGAGAGTTACCGTTTCCGGAGCAGTGAAAAGACCTGCAATATATGAACTAAAGCCCGGTGAAAACAAGTTGTCAGAAGTAATAAAAATGGCTGGTGGAATAATTCCAACAGGCGATGTTCAGAAACTTCAGATTACGCGTGTTGTCGCACATTCAATGACAACTGTATTTTCCGCAGAACTATCTTCCTTAAAAGCAGAAAACCTGAAAGACAATGACACCAAACTTCTTGACATGGATAAAATCAACGTATTTTCGATCAGTCCAAGAAATCTTGAAATGGTTAGTCTTATGGGACATGTTTTCGAACCCGGTACAAGATACTGGAAACCTGGAATGAAACTTTCAGATCTTATCGACCGTCCCGACTGCCTTAAAAAAGATCCATATCTTGAATACGGCGAAATTAGACGTGAAGAAGGCATTGGTGGAACAACAAATATTCTGAGTTTCAACCCTGGAAAGGTTCTTGAAAAAGAACAGGCATATAATTTTGAGCTCTTTCCAAGAGATCAGGTCATAATATTTCCAGCTTCATCACTTCACGAAAAAGTTGGCGTAACAATCTTTGGCGAAGTAGTAACTCCCGGCAAATACAGCCTGATGCCAGGAATGAAAGTTAAAGATCTCATTCATGCCGCCGGTGGGCTCAAAACCGGAGTAGCACAGGTTCCTGCAGAGTTTACCCGTGTTCGCATGGAAAATGGAAAAAAGGTAACCGAAATATCATCTGTAGATATTGAAAAAGCTCTTTCCGATGATCCAAAACACAACGTTTTACTCAAGCCACTTGATACTCTTGTAATTCGAACAATTCCAGATTGGAACCAGAATAATTACGTCACATTAAGCGGAGAAATTAAATACACCGGACAATACACTTTCCAGCCCGGAGAAAAACTCAGCTCATTATTAAAACGCGCAGGCGGATTCACAGAAAGAGCTTTTCTTAAAGGCGCCGTTTTCAAAAGAAAATCTGTCTTTGCTGAACAGAGAACTTATCTGAAAAAATTAATGGATTCAACCAGAATTGGTGCAAAAGCACAGATGATACGCAATATGAGCAGCAAAACTGACACCACGCCTTCGCTGGAAACAAAAGAAAACGAATCGGCAAAAGAAGAGATTTTTGAAAACATCAAAGACTTCACCGGCGCAGGAAGAGTTGTAATAAACATTTCAGAAGGACAGTCCTTTGAGAATTCAAAGTATGACATGATGCTTGAACCGGGTGACGAATTAAATATTCCGCAGAAGCCATCTGTAATAACAATTGAAGGCGCAGTTAATAACCCGACAAGCATACTCTGGGAAGAAGGCAAACCTTTATCTTATTATCTGGCTCAGGCAGGCGGCATTTCATCTTTCGGAAACAGAGAAGGCACATGCCTTATCAAAGTTAACGGATCAACTGTTACCCGCCAGAGACGTCCGATCAAGTGTTTCCTCGCAACCAAAGCTGAACCAGGCGATGCAATCTGGGTACCAGTTGAAATTAGGCCATATCCAGAACCATTTCATAAAAAGATTGCTCCTGTTGCTCAGATACTGGGAAATCTTGCAGTAACTGCTCTTGCAATTCAGAATGCATCCCAGTAATACTCCAGGAAAAAGGTTTTACCGCACAGAACTTCTCCTTGGCAGCCAGGCTCTGAATGTCCTGCAGCAAAGTCATGCTGCAATATTCGGGCTTGGCGGAGTGGGTTCTTTTGCTGCCGAAGGGCTTGCCAGAAGCGGAGTCGGACATTTTACGCTTGTTGATTTTGATTCAATTGGAATAACAAACATCAACCGCCAGATAATGGCTACAACTTCCACCATTGGCCAAGACAAAGTCTCTGCCATGGCAGATCGGATCAGAGAAATTAATCCGGATGCCGTTATAAGAACCTCGAAAATATTTTTTGAAAAAGAACAGATTCAGAGCATATTTTCAGAACCATATAACGTTGTAATTGATGCGATTGATTCATTTAATCCAAAGATCGCCCTTATGGTGGAAGCATTCAACAGTGGATATTTTCTTCTTTCGGCAATGGGCGCTGCTTCCAAGATTAATCCGACAACAATTAAAGCAGGTGACCTGAGTGAAACAGAAGTTTGTCCTTTCGCCCGCAGAATAAGGAAGCGCCTGAGAACGTATGGTATTGAAAAGGGCATTCAAGTGGTTTTTTCAACCGAAAAGCCTAAAATGCCCTTTCATCCTGACGAATTACCTGATGACACACATGAAGTAACCTTTAAAAAGGGTCGGGAAAGAATGATCCAGGGCTCCATAGCTTATATTCCGGCAATATTCGGAATGATGCTGGCCGGGCTGGCAGTACAGAAAATTACAGGAAAGCTTTCAGCAGTATCTGATCTTGAAAATCAACCAGAAATTTTAAATGGTGGTGAACTTTGAAACTTTGTATTATCAGGCACGGTGAAACCGTTTATAACCTTGAAGAAAGAATGCAGGGGCTGCGCGATATTGAGTTAACACCCCGCGGATTAAGTGAAGCAGAAATGCTTGGAACTAAATTGCGCGAAAATAAGCTTTTCCCTGACAAAATTTACACAAGTCCCGTTAAAAGAGCCTATTGCACTGCAGTTTCAATGGGTTTTGATATTCCGATTATTTCATCACCTGGCTTAAGATCCAGATCTCTGGGAGTACTTGAAGGGTTGAGTAAAACAGAAATTAACCAGAAATTCCCGGGATACCTTCAGCTTCTGAGACACTGGAACTGGTGTCCGCCGGGCGCTGACGAATCGCTTAAAAGCATATTTATTCGCGCCAATGAGGAAATAGAAAAAATCATTTTGAATGAAGCCAACAAGGGTCTTGCTGTTGCTGTTACTCACTCTGGTGTTCTTGAAGCTCTTATAAGAGGCTGGTTTTCTATTGAAGAAGGCGCTCCATTACCATTTGTACTGAAAAATGCCGGAGCACTGATTTTCAGAAAAAATAACTCACAATGGCAATCAGAAGGATCAATTGACTCCGGTGAAGCAGGTTTCATAGATTGTGCATGATAAATACTGATTAATATTCGATGAAATTGGTTTGAGAAGGGAAGGTAATGAACCCCGCGAAAAATGAAATACATTTCGAGAATATCTGGGAAGAAGACTTTTCGCCAGGTCAGTTTCTGTTTCAGGAATGCGATAGTCTCAGAACAGCAGTAATTGACAATGAAAACAATCTCAGAGTAATTGAATCAAGCGGAAAACTTCACTATTCAATTAAACTGACTGAAAAAATCAAATCACTAAGTCTTTCAAATACTTATGATACATTTCTTACAACATCCTCTGGACAGAGCATTCTCATCGATTCAGAGGGCCGCATAATTTTTCAAAAACGTATTGTTCATGCCCTTTCCGGAATGATAAGTCCGTCTGGCAATCATCTGATTTTACTCACCCGTGATGCAACAATCGTTCTTGCAGACAAAAGCGGACGGATCAAATGGACATACCGCAACCTTCAAAAACTTCCATCTTTTATTCAAGCTTCCAATGACGCTGAAATTGTTGTTTTTGATTGCCAGGATGACCGCCAACACGGCATTTCGATACTTAGAAATGACGGAAAAGCAATCGGAACATTTTTGGGAATTCAGGGACTGAAAGATTTGCGCGTTTCCAAAAGTGGTCAGTATGTTGCTTTACTGGACTCATCGAATGCAATTCATTTTTTCGCCGGAATCAAGCCTCAACGATTATTTAAGATGTTTATTGAAACAGAACTCTGCGGAATTTCTGTTTCAGAAACTGCCAGACAAATTTTTGCCTTTTCAAGAACAGGCACACTGATGCTGCTTGACGATCTTGGAAACATAATCTGGAATGAGCAAAAACAGCTTGAATTGTTGAACGCAAGAATATCAAACGATGGTCGTGAAATTCTTATGGCTTCCGATAATGGAAAGCTTATTCTTATGCGCTCAAAGCTTGTCAAAGAAAAGAATCTTTCTGGAATTTCAACATCTGAAGTACCAGTAACTGAATTGCCAGCAACGGCACTTAAAAAAAGATTCAAGCGTATCTGGCAAATTGAGACTGAAAATTCACTCCCAGACTCAAAAGCAATCGCAACGCTCTGGACCGATGAAAACGGAATTGAATATCTTCTTTTTTTCAATGGGAAGGATGAAATTTTTCTTTTCAATGATAGCGGAGAGGAAATATGGAGTGTCAGAAATAATCTGAAGTTCGTAAAAATGCTCGCAATTTCGCAGCCAGGCGACCTGATTATGATTCTCGGAAAAACCGAACTTTTAGCATATAATCTTGAAGGGACAGAAAAATTCCGAATAATAGGAACTTTTTCAGGATGTCAGGTCTTTGACAATGGCAACTTCATTCTTTGCGGCGAAGATGGAAATGTTCGCCTTTACACACCAGATGGATCATTGATAAAAGGAGCAACGCTGCCTGGAAATGGCCTGTTTTCAGGTCTTAATACTGTTGTATGTCTTGCAGACAAAACCTCTATCGAATTTTTTAACAGAGAAATGTCATCTATAAAAAAACACTCCCTGTCTGGAAATTCAGTTTTTTTCGTTTCCGATGCACAATCAGACAGTTTTTTCATAGCCACCGAAAATTCACTTGCCATATTTGACCGTTCTGGAAATGAAAGATACAGATACAAATTATCAGAAAAAATTGCAGGAATCTCTTATAATTCCATTGAGGACGTGCTTGCATACTGGTATGAAAATTCGTCTCAGCTCCAATTGATCGACAACAGAGATGAAATGAAACATAAATCCACACTCAATGGGAAAATTTCCTCTATTTCAATACATGAAAGCGGTTTCGTGGTTTCAACCAACATCGACGAACTTTATTTAATCAGTTTGAAAGGCGAAAAAATAGCTGAGTATATTTTTCCAGACAAAATAAATAGTATAATTACTTCAGAAAAAATGAAAGACGTTTTTGTTATCGCAGAAAGCAGCATCTGTCGCCTGACTGTTGAACAGACTTAATACACCGGACAAAAAAACAATGATTGAAATAAGAGCATTGAAGCCTGATGAATGGTCACTTCTCACCAAGACATCAGAACTGGAAAGAGAGGGATTTCACGAAAGCGGCCTCACTCCAGACAGTCTGGCTCTCATGGCCAGATGTGGAATATTGCTTGTATTTATCGAAAATAATCAGATTATAGGCGAAGCAATTCTACTCAGGTACATCCAGGAAAACTCTGCACTTCTCTTCAGTCTTGTAACTACTTCAGCAAGCAGAAGAAAAGGCAGAGCGCAGCAGATTCTGAAGGAAGCATTCAAGCACCTTTCTTCTCACGGAATCGAAAAACTTTTTCTTACAGTAAGCCCTGACAATGAAGGTGCAATTTCTTTATATACCAAAAAACTTGGATTCAAAGTAACTCAGAATCTTCCAGATCACTTTGGCCCCGGAAAACACAGAGTCCTGATGGAAAAGATTATTGAGAGAAAACAGGAATCCCTTTCGCAATAACCATATTAACAATATTATCTCCAGCCCTGTAACCAATCTGTCTGAATGAACCAGCTTCGATAAGCACCAGATCCATGCTTTTACCTGTCTCAATCGAGCCAGTCATATTTCCGACCTGCAATGAATGTGCAGAATGCAATGTTGCAGCAATAAGCGCTTCTGAAGCACTCATACGCAACTGCAGCATGGCAAGTGTCTGAATCATGGAAGCGGAATAAAACTGGCAACTCCCCGGATTCATGTCGGACGCAATTGCCACCGGAAGTCCGGCTTCAATCATTTCGCGGGCAGATGCATGATGTGACTCCATCAGAAAAGTTGATGTTCCTGGAAGGAGTGTCGGAATAACGCCAGAGCCTGCGAGTTTTTTAATGCCATCTGAGCCTGTCTTTAAGAGGTGATCAGCACTGGCAGCACCAATTTCAACTGCTAAATCAACGCCTCCAATGACGTTAATCTCATCTGCATGAATTTTAGGAATCAATCCTGATTTCTTTCCTGATTCAAGTATTAAACGGCTTTGTTCGACATTGAAAGCTTTATTTTCAGTGAAAACATCATTAAATTTCGCAAGTTTTGAATCTGCAATAGCCGGAATCCATTTTCTGCAGATCATTTCAACGAACTTATCACTATTTTCCCTGTACTCTGCCGGAACAGCATGTGCTCCCATAAAAGTAGGAATAATTCTAATCGGAAGATCCTCAGCCAGACGTTTTACGACCTTAAGGATCTTAATTTCGTTTTCAAGGTCAAGACCATAGCCACTTTTTATTTCCAGTGTTGTAACACCAGACTCTATCATTTTCCAGGCGCGTTCTTTCGATTCGTGGAATAATTCATCTTCTGACATTGATCTTACAGCCGACACTGTTTTTAGGATGCCACCGCCAGAAGCAAGGATATCAAGATATTTTCTTCCCTGCACACGCATTTCAAATTCAGCACTGCGATCACCGGCATAAACTAAATGTGTGTGTGAATCAACAAAACCGGGAACAGCTGACAAACCACGACCCGAAATTACTTCTGCATCAGAAGTCAATTTAACACTTTCAGAGAGTGCTTCAGCTTTTCCAATCCAGCATATTTTGCCATCTCTGGAAGCTATTGAATAATCAAGTTTTTCCTGAGTCTCCCAGGAAAACTCAGACGCTTTGCTTCTATATGGATTGGGATATATTACTATTGATGACAAGCCATGTACAACAAAATCAGAAATCACTTTTTCTACCATATTCTTACTTTCTCGCTTTCAATTAGTATAGCAAATCGTAACATTATCCATTGCTATTGCACACCAGGCACGATGCGCAACCTCGAATTATAAAAACCTGTTCTTTTCGAAAATCATATTATTCTATAATTTGAATTTCTGTGTTATTCAGTGTATTCCGTGGTTAGAAAGCAACAACTTACTTTTCAGAGCTTAATGTTTTTAACAAGTCTGAAACCAGTGTTGTAAGAGCGGCTTTCAGGAAGATCGCCACCACGTGCCGCACAGCGACAAGATCCGGGGCCATTTTCAAATGCTCCACCGCGAATAACCCTTGAAACACCCGATGAAGGTCCGAAAGGATCAATCTGATCATCAGGAAGATATCTTGCATAAAAATCGCTGCACCATTCCCAGATATGACCATTCATGTCATATAATCCCCATGAATTAGGCAATCTAAGGCCAACTTCATGCGTCTGATTGTCAGAATTTTCACAGCACCAGCAACACTTGCTTATAAACGAATCTCCCCACGGGAACTCTGTTTCACGAGTGCATCGACATGCGTATTCCCATTCAGCTTCGGTAGGAAGCCTATAATCGGAAGAGTCAATCGAGCTGAGGGCTGCAATAAACTCAAGTGTATCAATAAAACTGACGTTCTCAACAGGCCGATTGGGCCCTCTGAATCTTGAAGGATTCTTTTCGAGCACATATTCATATTGAGCCTGCGTTGCCGGATAAAGGGAAATATAAAAAGGTTTGGTGAGTATTACTTTATGAATAGGCTGTTCATCGGCTCCACCTTTATCAGAACCCATGTTGAAAGATCCGGGTAATATCAGACGAAATTGCATTCCGACAGAATTCGTGATAATTTCCGGAAGGCAGGAAAATTTATCTGCTTTTTCAGAATTCTGAGAGCCGATATCATCAAGTCTGCCAGTCTCTCTGCATGACTCAATTTCACTTATCGGGGCTTTGGATGGAGAAAGCGCTTCCATTACCATTTCAGCGTTCCATCTTGAATAACGGTCACGTACAAGACAGCCATTAATAATCATTCCAAGCGGATGAGGAAGATCAAAAGGAATCTCCGGATCAACGCTGGAAATCTGCATTATAATATCTGCTTCATTATTCCCTTTATACGGAAACTGACCGGTCAGGCTTTCCAACAAAAGAATTCCCATTGCCCAGACATCAACATGCGGTCCGGAAATATTCTGCAACGACTCGGGAGCCATGTATAAAAGAGTACCTTTTCTTCCAGAAGCCTGAATATGCGTTCCTTCAAATCCGCGAATAAGACCAAAATCGCCAAGTTTCCATGATTCATCACATTTAAGAAGATTTGCTGGCTTAATATCACGGTGAATGGCACCACGACGATGAAGATAAGATAACGCAGAAGCTAGATCAGAGGCTACTTTAAGCGCATCTTCTGCTGGAAGTTTTCCGGTGCGTTTGATGTAACTTTCAAGAGATTCTTCAGCAAGTTCAGATGCAATAAATAAAGCTCCGTTAATTATATCCTCTGGAATTTTTCCGGAACAGCGATATGCAATAAGATTCTGGTGTTGAAGCATAGCCATGGCACGAACTTCCTTGACAATTGCTTCATAATCTTCAGGGGAATTGGGGAAAAGAACCTTAACGGCTACCTGTCCGATAACTTGTTCAAATAAGAGTTCATCTGCTGAAAAGACGACCCCAAAAGAACCTCGACCTATCATGGAGAGAATTTTGTATCCGCATCCGAGAGTTACGCCAACGAGCTTTTCAAAATCGAAAACTGGCGGCATTATACCCCCCGGAAAAGAAATTTACAGAAATTCATAAAAAATAATGAGCTAAAAAGGTTAAATGACCTGCATCATTAACCAGCGAATTGGTGTTCCCCATCGAAGATTTTACACACTAAGCAGTCGAAATCGTTACCTCAATCGACAACCCTCTTGTCGTTACCTGCGATCTAGAGTATTCTGCGGTTTACCTGCAACGCTTATTGGTTACGTTAAGCCTCAAATGTTTTTACATCCACGAGGCCCTCGACAAACCACCTGCCAACTGGCAAGTACCAGAGGCCGCGCTCTCTTGTTCGCTTCAGCCGACTCCAGGGCATTACCATGCGTGCTCACAGTCGGGTTACCTGTTACCTTCCAGGGTTCTTTCCCTCACAGCGCAGTCATTGTCGAACGAGACAGCCAAACCTCCCGGACATGGCGCTCCCCGTCCACAGGTTTTCTCAACCTCCCGACAGGTATAATTTCGTTCTGCACAACTTGCGGGTTTATTCCACCCCGCATGCACTCCCAGGGTTTCGACCTTCAGAGTATTACATCAAAACGATCGGCCATACCTCTTCGGTGACCTTGCTCCTACACCATTAACCCTTCTTCATGGTTTCCTTCGAACGTAGCTTTCGGTGCTCCCTAGCACCAGCAACCGTAATGGTCTTACCACATCACGATCAACCCACGCATCGCCCCTGACCGCCTAAGCGGCTGGCTTCCATCTTGAAGTTAGTCTGGCCCTGAAGCCTTCATCCCGTTTTGAAGCGCATCATTTCTTTCCATGATTTCACTCACGAAAAGCGATTACATCTCTCATGGTCTTCTCTCCTTCAGGGTTTTTATCAATCGGCAAATCAGTTATAAAATAACTCCACCACTTCGCAGTTTCGCACTGCCTTGCGGCTCAGTTGCCAAAAGACACCGGGACAAGCCCGATTATCCCCTCTTGAAGTTCTTGCCTTGCAACACAAACTCTCTCTTCGAATTCCCGCACTTCTAGGTTATCGTTTCCCTTCAGAACCGTTACCACCGTCACCGATAGCACTTAGTCATCTACAAAGTAACTTAAAAATCCTACCTGAGTTCGAGAGTTTGTTTTATTCGGCACCAATTCGCTTTTTAAAGATCGGTCATTTAACCAATGTTAATATAGCGCAATTCCATGTAGAATGTCAAGTTCTTTTTTTTTCTTTTTTTTTTAATCTACCCATTAAGCAGCAAAAAAGGAAAATAGAAGCGTCTGCGTCAATAACTTTAACCCAACTTTTTTGAATATACTATTTTTTGGAGTTTTGTTAAATTGACAACTGCCATACAATCTGGTATACATCTTGCTGATGAAGAATAAGCCTGACAGTTTAATCTGGTGGAAGACTTTTTTTCTTATTTCACTCTGTTTTTCCCTTATGTTATCAGGATGCGGAGCATCCGGCCACGGGCTGGTAATAGCAGGATCCACTTCTGTTCAACCGCTGATTGAAAAGATATCAGAAAGCTATCGGAAAAAGAATCCCAATACCAGAATTCTTGTAGAAGGCGGCGGAAGCAGCGCCGGGATTTCTGCTGTGATTCTCGGAACAGCACATTTAGGAATGTCTTCGAGAGACTTGAAAAAAAATGACCCGCGTGAATCGACTCTGGAAAAGATTGTAATTGCTTATGACGCAATTGCAGTAATCGTTAATCCGGAAAACCCGATAAAAAACATTTCAATTGAAAACCTTAGAAATCTTTTCTCCGGAAAAATAAAAAACTGGAAAGAAATCGGCGGCAATGACCGAAATATCAATCTTATTGTCCGCGAAGAAGGCTCCGGAACACGGACCGCATTCGAAGAAATGGTCATGCGAATCTCCAAGACCGAAGAATTATCAATTGACTCATTTGCACTTGTGCAAGACTCGACCGGAGGAGTACAGGAAGTAGTACGCTGCGACCCTGGCTCCATTGGCTTCGTCTCAATGGGAACTGTGAGAAACACCGTAAAAGCATTATCCATAGACGATGTCAAGCCAGAGATTCAGAATGTCAGAGAAAAAAAGTATCGACTTGTGCGAAACTTCCTGTTTATAAAAAGCGGAAAACTTGCTTCCGAAACTCAGGAATTTGTAAACTATGTACTCAGCAATGAAGGGAAATCAATAATGTCCAGGGAGGGTTTGGTTGAAGCCTCAGAATAAACAACTGACTAATCTTCAGAGAAACGAAAAACGAGTAAAGAGGCTTTTACTTGTAATAGCCATGTCTTCTGTTTCGATTCTGGGACTTATCATTCTTTTCGTTTTCAAAGAAGGCATTCCAATTATCTTTAAAGTCGGACTCAAAAATTTTCTAACCGGTACAACATGGGCACCAACCAAGGGCACAGTTACATCCTTTGGTATATTGCCGATGATAATAGGAACGATACAAGTCACATTTGGCGCACTTCTTCTCGGAATGCCCCTCTCAATTCTTGTCGCTATACATCTTTCAGAATACGCTTCACCAACGATGAGAAGTATTATGAAGCCCACAATTGAACTTCTCGCTGCAATTCCATCAGTTGTATACGGCTTCATCGGAGTAGTTGTGATCGTGCCATTCATTCGTGAATGGTTTGGAGGACCCGGCTTTTCTGTTCTGACAGCTTCAATAATTCTTGGAATAATGATACTTCCAACCGTAATAAGTATTACCTACGAATCAATACGCGCAGTGCCAGACTCATACCGTGAAGGTGCGCTCGCACTGGGCGCAACTAAATGGCAGACGATAACAAGAGTTGTCCTTCCAGCAGCCAGATCAGGAATAGTTACAGCCATGATTCTTGGAATGGGCAGAGCAATGGGTGAAACTATGGCAGTAATAATGGTAGCAGGAAACTCTGTCGTAATTCCACTTTCTCCGCTGCACCCATGCAGAACCCTTACAGCAAACATTGCAATTGAAATGGCTTATGCCTCAGGCGATCACCAGAAGGCACTTTTCGCAACCGGAGTGGTTCTTTTCATTATGATATTCATTCTCAACTCCGTTGCCGGAATGATAATAAAAAGGAAATAATTCAATGATTAAAGAGCGGCAATTCCGGGGAAGATATGAAAAAATAGCCTTTTTAGGAAAAACGAACCCTTGTAAGCCGTATCAGCAGCAAGTCTATTTTTCGAAAAATCAATTATTTCACAACTTCGGGGAGGTAGACCGCCGAAGCGACGGTAAATGTCATGAATTACTGGGCAGTCTGTAGTGCTTGCAGCTAAGTACGCAAAATATTAAATATGGGGGCAAATTTGCGAGTTAAATTTTTTGGGTGGGCTGTCATCTCGAACGAATGTGAGAGATCTCGGTAAGTGCAAGATTTCTCCCTTCGGTCGAAATGACATAATATAAATGCCCCCTTTATTAAAATTTGCCGTAATAAGGAAACATGGATAAAACAGTAAGAAATAAAAATCTTCTTTATGACAGGCTCGGCAAAAACGTTTGCCGGGGAATGTCCTTATTGGTGGCCGTAATTCTTACATTAATTCTTGTTTTTCTTTTTGTAAAAGGAATCAAACACCTTACTCCATCGTTCTTCTTTTCCGCACCCATAGACCTTGGAAGAAGCGGCGGAATCCTTCCAATAATTCTTTCAACAATGCTGTTAGCATTTGTTTCACTCGCAATTGCCATTCCGCTTGGAGTCGGAACAGCAGTTTATCTTACAGAATATACCAAACAGGGTTATCTGACCACAATAATTCGCTTCGGCTCGGAATGCCTCGCTGGCATTCCTTCAATCATCTTTGGTTTATTCGGGTTCATGCTTTTTGTAGTTCACCTGCGAATGGGTTGGTCGGTTCTTGCAGGCGGACTGACTCTGGCTTGCATGGTCCTTCCAACAATAATAAGAACTTCAGAAGAAGCAATAAAGTCAGTTCCGGCAAATCTTCGATATCTTGGATACTCTCTTGGCGCAACAAAATTTCAGACCATCATAAAAATAGTTCTGCCACAGGCAAAAAGTGGAATAATAACCGGAATAATTCTCGCTCTGGGAAGAGTCATAGGCGAAACAGCGTGCGTAATATTTACTGCCGGAATTTCCATGGAAACACCGTCTTCAATTTTTGATTCGGGAAGGTCAATGGCAGTGCATTTTTACATCCTTGCACGCGAAGGACTGTCGCTGGAAATGGCCTATACAACAGCACTCACACTTGTAATATGCATTCTATTTGTAAATGTCACTGCAAATTTCCTCATCAGGAAAAGAACATGAATTCTGAAACTCCGCTCCTTCATGCTCAGAATGTTTCCTACTCATACTTTTCGCCAATAGACCGGAAAGAAGTTGTTGCACTTTCTGATATTACCGTAAGCCTTGATCGAGGTACCATTTTTACTATTATTGGTCCAAGCAGGTCAGGTAAAACGACTTTTCTGAGGCTTATCAACAGAATGCAGGAAGAAATTTCCCCGGGAAAAATGACCGGCAGCATTTACCTTGAAGGAAAAGATATTTTCGCTCCAGACTATGATTATTTTCAATTGAGGCGCGAAGTCGGTTTTGCCTTCGATAAACCCCAGACTCTTGATATGTCAATCTACGATAATGTTACTTTTGGTCCGCGACTTGCGGGAATTACCAATAAAGATGAACTTGATGGACTTGTAAAGGAAACCCTTGAATCTGCATTCCTGTGGGATGAGGTCAAAGACCGCCTTTCTCTCAATGCAACGCGCCTTTCAGGAGGGCAGAAACAAAGACTTTCGATCGCGCGATCTCTCGCGCTGAGACCAAAACTGCTGCTTCTTGATGAGCCCTGTTCTGCTCTTGATCCGGTTTCAACCGCAAGAATCGAAGAAGCACTTATATCAATGAAAACAAAAACTACGGTTATTCTTGTCACAAATAATACAAAGCAGGCATCGAGAATCGGTGATATCACAGCGTTCTTTCTCATGTCCAAACTGGTAGAAATGGGTCCGACATCAGATATTTTCAGAAAGCCAAAAGAACAGCAGACCGACGACTACATTTCAGGACGATTCGGATGAACAAAACTGTAATTGAAGCAAAAAATCTTGATTTCTACTACGGAAATTTTCACGCGCTGAAAAAGATTAACGTCAGTTTCTCGGAAAAATGCGTTACGGCACTGATTGGCCCATCAGGATGCGGAAAGTCTACCTTTGTACGGCTTATGAACCGGATGTCAGACATGGTTGAAGGAAGCAGAGCCGAAGGCGTTCTTCAGATAATGGGACGGAATATTTTTGATCCAATGTTTGATGTCTCAGAACTCAGACGAGAGGTCGGAATGGTATTCCAGCACCCAAACCCTTTTCCAATGAGCGTTTACGACAATCTTGTTTTCGGACACATAATCGCCGGAACCACCGGAAAATCTGAACTTGAAAAAATAATCGAAGAAAGCCTGATAGCTGTTGACCTCTGGAGTGAACTGAAAGATGCTCTTCAGACGCCTGCCACATCGCTCTCTGCCGATTTTCAACAGAGACTCTGCATCGCAAGAGCGATTTCAATTAAACCTGAAATTCTTCTAATGGATGAACCATGTTCTTCCCTTGATCCGATTGCAACACAAAAAGTAGAAGAACTGATCACGACTCTTAAGAAAAATTATACCATTGTCATCGTGACTCACTCAATGCAGCAGGCAGCAAGAATTTCTGATTTCACCGGATACATGTACATCGGTGAACTGATAGAGTTTGACAGAACAGAAGTTATCTTCAGGAATCCAACTGATCAACGCACCGAAGACTACATCTCCGGAAAATTCGGCTGAATTATTTTCGCATTCTTCCTACGCCGTTGGTGGTTCCGATCCAGAGATTGAAATCATCGTAAGCAAGAGAAGTTACTTCCCCCGGCGGTCCGTCGAATGGGCACAGGTCAATGCTTTCACCACTTGAACACCAGAAATATTCCCAGATAATGCCGCTTTCGCCGTCATCCCGGCACGGCATTGGCCAGAAGAAAGAAGACCCGGTCGGACCATAATGAGGAGGAGCAAGAGCCTTTGGCTGGTTCATCAGACCTGAGGTTTTGCATATCCGCATTAAACCATCTTTTCTTCCGATCCAAAGCACCAGCATATCACTATTACCCTCTGAGTCATCCCACAACAAGCTTGTAACGTTGGGACATGGGACATGAAAAATCGTTCCATCATCACCGATGCAGTCAATTCCTTTACGGTTTCCAAGATAAAGAACCGATCCATATCTAGCTACAGCAGTGATTTCATCACATGTCATCCCGATATTGTTCAAAGTATTATAACGTCTCCAAGAGTCTCCGTCGAAAACATAGGCACCATCGCCATCCGTTCCGACAAATATTTTTTCCCCATCAGTACAAACACCTGTTACAGGACGTTTAAACATTGTCTGTTTGTCAGTAACACTCAACCCTTTTCTAGAAACCTCTTCAAATCTTCCTTCATTAAAGCTGAATACTGCGCCAGTACAATTGCCGCCACCCGTGCCAACGACCATTGATCCGCCCTTTCTGTAAATACATCTCACCTCAGGATCTAAAAGTCCCTGAGACCTGTCATAATGTGTCCAGGTTTCAGAATCAGGGTTATAGACAACAGCGCCACCAGTCCCGGCATTGTATCCACCAGCGATGGGCTTCCCATCAGGCGTCATCGACAAAGTTTTCAAAGCCGACGGAACAAAATCATTTGGACCAGGTTCTGAAGATACATGCAGAAATTTCAGATTAAAAGGAAAAAAATGATAAAGAAATCCCTGCGCTTTGAATTTGAATATCCCCATCCTTTCAATAAGTCCAGCCCATACCTTGTCTGAGCCAACTCCAACGCCCTTTATTTCAAAATCCATATTTACTAGATAACCATAATAGCTGCCCTGTCCAACATGTGAGAGTTTTTTTTCCATTAGCATCTGTGCACCAATCTCAGTTGCTACTGCAACCCACGTCTGCGTGCGATACAAAATTCTGCTTTTTCTGGGAGAGGGAATTTTCCAGCAATCAGGGCATACCTTGATTTTGACTTTTTCACCGGAGGCAGTTTCAACCAGACCTTTAGAGCATGTTGCACAACCCACGCACTTAGCACAGGGTGAACCCAGAATTTCATAATCAGTAACAGAAGTATCAACTGCAACAACACTTAAACACGCAACATTGTTTGAAATAAGTCCGGAATTCTGCGTCGTATAACGTTTCCAGATGCCATTTGCCATGTCCCAGCAGCAAATTCCATCTTTTGTTCCTATCCACATTTCCCTTGTCTCAGGTTCATATTCCAGCGAAGAAATCCAGTCGCTGCCAGGTCCTTCTGCTTCTTTATCTATAACTTTGTAGTTCCCTCCACGGTATATCATAAGACCATGTCCGGCTGTTCCCAGAATAAACCATTCGTCACTCGTGCTGGTACCTGACGCCATAGCACTGGTACCAGATTTATACCACGATACAGCAGAGATCCATTCAAAAGGCAATTGATCTATGGCAGGCGTATGTGCCTCAAACGCAGCTCCCTTCATGACCGCCCAGCCCTTTGTTGTACCTATTACAATACCTTCCTCACATGTCGCCATCGAAAGAATATGCGACGAAGGCAATCCGTGAGACTCGTCATAAAAAGTTGATGAATCGCCCTCGAATTTCACCAGTCCTTTCATTGTTCCGGCATAAACAGTCGAACCAGAGAGGAGCAGACAGGTAATCCCGTTATCCGGTAAACCGTTATCAACAGTAAAAACTCTTATGCCACCTTCTTCTCCGCGGCACACAAGCCCATCTGCAGTCCCGACCCAAATCTCATTTTCGCGCTTGATAATAGAAGAAACATTTTCTGAAGGCAGCCCATTTTTCTTTGTAAGAGTATATTTCACAGAACCATCTGAATAATAGCAAACAAGGCCGAATCCGGCATATCCAACCCATGTATAATTCGTATCAGTAAGAACTGCCAGCGCAGTCGAATTATCTTTAACCGGAGGCGCGTAGCTAATCCATGTGGCACCCGAAGATACCGCCGGAAACAGCAGGCATAAAAAAGCAGTCAAACCCGCAAAAACACAGCTCATAAGGCAATTGGAATACCTCATCAGGGAAACCCTCCTTCAAACAAAAACTCATCACACTCTTAGCCTGATAATAACACAAAACCATCAAGTTTATTTGACACACCACCAAAAATTATAATACACAATAGTTGAATGAGATTGAAACAAATGATAATGCTGCCAATTAAAGGCATTTCGACGCAGGAGGAAGTAATGAAACGGAAACAAGCCTTACCCAAGGGCATGACAGAAAAAGACGTCCTGCAGCTCATTGAGCATTTTGAGAACCAGACCGATGATGAGGCGATTGCCGAAGACGAAGCAGCCTTCGGAGAAGACCGCTGCACGGTCATGGAAGTACCAACACGCCTTGTTGACAAGGTACGCGCAATGATTGCACGAGAAATCAAAGCAAAACGAACCAAGACAGCATAAATCCGGAAGTTCAAAAACTTTCTTTTGGAATGTTCCTGGGAAGATCTGGCGGAAGCGTGAGGGGCATCGAAGGTGAAGCTTGAATTGGCGGTGTTTCTTCCTTGTACGGTCCTCTGAAAATCTGAATTCTGCAGTTTCCGGTGTCAAGAACGAACAGGTATCCCTTTGGGGCAAACCTTGCTTCGTGTGGATAACTGAATTGAGCGTCCTGAATTCCATTTTTTCCAATTATCTGACTGATAACTGTGCCGTCATTCTCGAGAATGAGAATCTTGTGATTTCCTGTGTCACAAATGAGAAAACGCCCCTCATCATCGGCATCAACACCTCGCGGATATCTCAGTGAATAGTATGGCCATTTAGCAAGAACTTTCCTGACTTTCCTTGAAGCATCAAAAACCAGTATTCTGTGATTTCCAGAATCAGTCAACAGGAAACCACCACCAGAAAAGCAGCAAATTCTTTCAAGATCTTTGAACTGCATGTTATTTCTGCCTGAATCATGGTGCATGTGTCCAAGATGCTCCTGGAATGTCAGATCAGGGTTGAATATCTGCAAGCGATTTCCCTGTGCACGTTGCCTCTGAAGGAAATCCATTCCCAATCCACGAATATATTTAGAACGCGCTTCAGTCACATAAATATTTCCATCGTCGTCTCTGTCAATTCCGTTCGGGGAATGAAAATACCCGCTTTTCCAGCCTTCCTGGCCGAGAATCCAGAGAACATCACCGCTGGTACTCAGCCCCTTTATTCTGTGATTGCCGGTATCTGCTATTGCAAGCGTCTGAGTGCTGAGCCACGCAAGAGTTTCGGGCTGATTAAAACGATCCATGGGAACCATTTCACCTGGACGTATTTTTCCTTCGCCACCATGAAATGCTCTGCCGTCAAGCGCCCTTGGCAGAGCAAGGCCATCACTGTTATCAGGTTCACGATAGGCATCTGGCGGATCCTTTGGAAAAATAGAGCCCTTCCATGGCCAGATATCTCCATAAACTTTTTCATGAACGAGAGACAAGCTCTGCGATGCCGCACCACCAAAGACTATTTTCAACAACACAATTCTATTATTTCCAGAATCTGCCACAGCAAGGAATTTGCCATCAGGCGAAACGGAAATTCCCTTCGGGAATAGGAAATTTGCATTTTTGCTGTGTCCTGCCGTCCCAAAAGACGCATAAAACTTGAAATATTCACGTTTGGGCAAACTCTCGTCTGCTGTACAAACCTGAGAACTGAAGAAAAAAAAGCTGATTAAAATACAAAAATACAAAAAAAAACGGTAGAGCACTTTATGCCCTCCTACATAAGAAATTACTTTCAACGTTATACATAATCCACCGAACTGCCTACAGAATTGAAACGGTCCGTTTTTAAAACTTCCAGCATGTATCAAAAACAATTCCGTAAGAATTCTTCCCAATTTTCTCGTTCCAGATTTTCTATGAGCGCCATATCAGAAACTCCTTTACTCAAGCATTGTGTCAGAAGCAATTAGACCACTGGATAACCATTGAAACACACATTCATCCTAGCACAATAAAAATACATCTACAATTATGAAAATATTTGGCAAATAGAATTGGTTTCCAAATCAAAACTGTTCAGACAAGCTCTCGCGGCTCCCATTGAGGTAGAAAATTAATTGAAATTTGCATCAGGTTTTATCTAAACTAGTCTTCTAATTCTTTCAAGAAGCTTCACCCACTTTAAATGAACTTCTGAGCAAAAGATTTTCAGAGCATGTCCACCGACTTCGACTGCCCCGAGTTTAAATTTGTACAAACCATAAGCGCCTAATTCATATCTCTCAATTCCTGTTTCTATGACATTTTTCAACGAAATAGCGTGCAGAACATTACGGAAATTTATTCCTTCAGATCTTTTGCGAATATTTCTGTCGATTCCCATTATTATTGCATGAAATGTTTTTTTGTAATTCACTCCCATCATTATTGATGTTGTACTTTCGTCATCACTCTTCATAAGGGCAAATTTCAGGTCTTCTTTTTTTGAATACTCATGTGCTACCTGAAAATAATGTTTTCTGACCGCTTCCTGAAAAAGATAAGAATACTTCTCTCTACAGGCAAAATCATTTAGATGAAGTTTGAAGAGAGTATCCAGAAAAAACCTGACTTCAGATACAGTTGGTGTAAGAAAAAAAATGTTTTTTTTTCTCAGGGCAATTCGGATATCTTTTCTAAGATTCCTTCTGAAAAGCCCTGAACTGATGGATTCTGAAATATAGCTTTCAAAGGAACCAGGCAGCGACAATTGAAAAACAGGCTCTTTCAAATCCCTGACAACACTCATCCTGCTATGTTTCAAAACATAGTTCAGTTCAGTTTCAAAATATTGATCATTTTTCATGTGTGAAAAATTCAGTATATATCTGCCTTCTTTCATTTTCGTAAAAATGAATTGAAAAAGCAAACCGTATACTTCTTTTTCATAGTCTTTTCGAGCAATAAAACCAAGCTCATACGAATATTTTTGTCCTACAATCTGAAATTCGCTGCAAAAGAATTTTCTCTTTACCAGAACAAGGGGAGCAATACCGAAAAGCTCTTTTCCTTTTCTCACTGTTATGAAGTATTCTTCACCGAAGTCTTTGATATTTTCAAGCCAGCTACTTATCCATATTTCCGAAAGATATAGTGAGTCGTTCCGGCTTGATGAAAGAATTGAATCCCAGCTCGGTCGAAGTTTTTCAAAAGGCTCTCGTGAAACATGAAAACTCATTTTTCCTCCAGAAATTAGATAGTATGATTAAGCAAGGAATCTATTCTTTACCGTATAAAACGGATTATCTAAACGATAGAATAATCAAAAAATTCCCTGCCACATCATTTATAGAAATAGCTCCCTGATGCATATTGGTTAATATTGCTGTCACACCAAAGGTGTATAAAAATTGATTTTTCGAAAAAACGACTCGCTGCTGACGCGGCTTACAAGGTGTAGTTTTTCATAAAAAGGGTATTTTTTCACACTTTCTACGCTCATACATAATCAGTTATTTTCATGATTGCAATAGATATACTGGCTGGCAATCTGGATAAAGAAGTTAAGCCATGTCAAAAAGCTGCTAGAAGCAACTTCCAAGCTTTGACAAAGCCATACCTTTAATTATTGAAAGTAATACTCTAATCATCTTCAGCCGTTGAAGCAGTGAAAAGGAAATATTATCTCCACAAAATCTGTATACTCTGAATACCTCCTTAATGTAAGAAAAATCTTTGAAGTATTTCCAATGTGTTGAGTTTACATGAAACCTTATGCTGTTAAGGGGTTGAGAAATATAGGCATAATCTGCGTGAAACAGGATTTTAGTGTATAAGAGCCAGTCACCCGCAAATTTCATCTTTTCGTCTGCCAAGCCAGCTTTCAGCATTTTATCTTTCCGGAATAATACTGAACTGGCATTGTTGACAGTATTGCTTAAATATAAATATGAAGCAATCTCTTCTTTTCCGCTGTTTAAAATATTATTCAACCATCTCCCGTCATTCGAATTACCATGAAACCGATTACATATAATTGTTCCGTTTTCATCAATCTTTTTCGATTCGGTATGTACAAAGCCAAAATCAGAGTTTTGTGAAAGCAGAGAATAAGTTTCATACAGAAAACTTGTTTCAGCAATATCGTCTGACTCGGCAATCCAGATATATTTTCCAGAAGAGAGTCTGATGCCTTTATTCCATTGTATATACGGGCTACCGCTGTGTTTTTCGCAAAAAACAACTTGTATCCATGGAAATTTTTCCTTATACAAAGAAATGATTTCCCGGCTTCCATCAGAAGAAAAATCATCAAGAATAATCAGCTCAAAATCAGTAAAAGACTGGTTGAGAACAGAATCAATCCTTTGCTTTAAATAAGGTGCATGGTTATAGTTTGGAATAATAACTGATATTTCTTTATCGGGAATCACGCGAATATTCTCATTTTGTTTTTCAGCATTTTAATTATAAAACCAGGAATCCTGCGAAGCTTAATACCAATAAGTCTGTTCCAGGATTTTCTGAAAAGTATCTTGGAATACATCAATGTTTTTTCTAAACTCTCCTGTTGCGAATAATCAAGCATTTCATCATTGAAAATATGAAAATATGGTACCATTTTGCCGCCAAATTGTCTAAGATACTTTTCTATTCTCTCTATATCCGACCCGCCAAAATTAAAAGTATCTGCTTTTTTATAAAAATATTCTATGACGCTATAGAGTAATAAAGCATTGCCTCCGTTGTCTCGCTGGATATCATCTGAAGCCATTTGCCAGCCGTACACTTTTTTTCCGGTCCACATGGTGTAATATATTCCATGAACCTTTCCATCAGGAAAAACAGAAGAAAAAATAACTCTCATATTTTTTTCAGCAAGCTGCGTATCAAGTTTTTTTAGTAGTGAAAATGAATAATGAAAACGAATTCCCTGCCTTTTGTACGTAATGCACGATAATTCATAAAGCTGTTCAACTGTGCCTGATGCAATAATTTTTGCACCTGAATTAATTGCCTTTATAATGTTACGTTTCTGATTGATTGAAATGTTTTTTCGGATACTTTCTAAAGACTGTTCACGATAGTCAATTAAATAGGTACATCGATTTTTTTGCTTGTATCCTTTCCAAAGAAAGGGCAACCAGTCAGTGAAATTATCACTCATGCACATCTGAACGAATCTTTCTTTCGGCAAATGTTCAACCAGTGCAATCAGATATTTTCTTTCCTCAGATTTTGCATGGTACGGTTCAATATTTTCTGTTCTGCGAAAAAGAACACCAAGCGTACGTGTCAGGGGCGGTTCATTAATAACCCCAGAATCAAAGAATGGAAGGATCATGGCTGCACAGATTAAATTGTTTTTCCAGACCGCTAGTATTCTGAAATTATTGTCAGTTACTGTTGAAAGCCACCAAGAATAGCAGAACACATCTCCCTGTGGCGAATTATCAACGAAACTATCCCATTCATGGTATTCACCGGGGCTTATAAAACGAATCTGCACATCAATCCATTTCCTTTCAGGTTAATATACTCCAGAACTTACTAAAACAGCTGTTATTAAAAATAAAGCCGAAATATTCTTTGAAAATTTTCCTAAAGTGGAAATCACTTCCAGATAATTCGTAAGAGAGAATGGAAAAAAGAATTCTAAGCCTGTATGGCCTTCTCAGAAGCATTTTAAGCAGGAAAGAACATCCTTTCTTTTTATTCCGGGTTTTGTAGGCGAGTCTCACCATAGAATCGGCATGGACACAGAAAAGTTCCGGGTATTTATTCAGTAAATCAGCATTCCGTTGCATTATTTTTTCATATTGAACAAGCCTGATGGAATCATATAAATGCGAAGTAAGCTGTGTTACTCCATGTTGGTGAATTTTTACCAATGTTTCAGGAATAACTGCAAAGTCAAATTTTCTTGCAAGTCTGAACAAATATTCTGTATCTTCAGCAACTCGAAATAATTCGTCATAATAACCTGCTATTTCAAGGCATTTGCGCTTCATTACAACACCAAAACCGTTACCGATGGAAGTGGCTTGAATAAGAGCCTCTTCGACATTCCTGAATGGCTTTTCCCAGCTTCTTTCCAGAAGGATCCGTTCACCTTCTTTTGTGTCAAGTATTCTCTGAATTCCGCACCAGGAAAATGAAATTTCAGGTTTCTGAATAAAAAATTGTTTTGTCTTTTCGAGAAATTCAGGCAGATACTCGTCATCATCATCCAGAAAAGCTATATATTCCCCTTTTGCCAAACGCATTCCGTTGTTATAAGCTACACATGCACCCATATTTTTTTCGTGGCATATATATTTAATTCTTATGTCATCAAATTCTGCAATAATTTGTGACGCTGTATCATCATTCGGATTATCATTTACAACAATTATCTCAAAATTGCTGTATGTCTGAGACAATACACTTTTTAATGCCCTTTTTAACAAGTGCTGATGTTTACAGGTTGGTGTAATAATCGAAAATAGAGGCTGATGCTCTGAATTATTCAAAATGACTCACCTCTGATATTAATATATTGTTTCAAATATCTGCTTCTACTAAGAAGAAAACGAAGCTGAAAGAACACATAATGAATGACTTCCTTGATTTCAGTTACCATGGGGTTTTCACTTTTCCATCGCTCGGTTGCCTGAAGCATTTCATAATATATATCGGGAAATTTTAAATATAATTGTTGGTGACGCTTAAACAGCAATGACCATAAAGATATCATTTTTTCCCGGCTTTTCTTTCTTTTGCCGGAACGGCATTTGTCTAGATTCATGTATTTTCTGTAATAGCAAAGTACTTCCGGGATTTTGAAAACATCAACACCCAATTCCAGAAGTGAAAGCAGAAAATCATAATCCTCAAGTCCTGAATAGAATTCGCTGCAATAGCCGCCGCTTCTTTCCCAATCTTTTTTCCTGAAAAAAATTGTCGAATGTATCAGATTGTCTCGAAGCATATCCACCATTGAAAAGGGCTTCAGGCAAAAAAGTCCGGTTTGAGCACCGAAAAATTCCATGTCAGCGTATACAATTCCGGCGTTTTGGTTATTTTCAAACACCCTTTTTCCCTTTTCAAGCAGAGTTGGCGCTATTTTATCGTCACTGTCAAGATTTAATATCAAACTTCCTCTGGAATTACTGATCGCACTGTTTCGCGCTTCAGATGGACCTCTGTGTTTAAGAAATAATACTTTAACTTTTTGCCTGTTTATTGATTCAAGTATTTTTCGCGTATCTCTGTCAGATCCGTCATCAGCAATTACTACTTCGAAATTGTCGAAAGTCTGTGAAAATACAGAATCCAGCATTTCATTAATATATTTTCCGTGATTGTAACATGCAGAAATAATTGAAATTTCGGGTTCAGCTGTCATAAATTTTCCATTTTGGAGTTAAAAATAATAGCCCACTGCTTCTTGATATAGCTCTGTCAAAAACTTTGTTATTTATAATATTGAAAGGAAGCGGATCTTTCATTAAATCATATTGCTCAAACCTGTAGTTAAATATTTCACTGAGAAGCTCAACTCTTATGAAATATTTGCCAGGATAAAACCTCAGGTCTGCGATGGTCAGAGAAACATGACAATCATTGTTTATTTCTTTTATTCCGAAATCGGAATCCGAATCATAAATGGTTGCTAGTATATTTCCATCCGCTTCAAGTATTTCAACGATGACTTTTACTTTCCCGGTTTTTTTTCGCGCCTTCAAATAAAGATGAATATTCAATTCTTCCTGAATAAAAAAATTTGAGGATATCTCATATTTATTATTACGCAGCTCAATTCGTTTGAGTTTTACCATTGAATTCTCATTTTCAGAAGTATTTTCGGGAAAATCTGAGAACCCACTTTCATTAGACATAAAACTGGTAACGTAATCTTGAATAACTTCTGAAGTTTCCCCAATTTTTTGAATGACACCATTGTCAAGCAGGAGAGATCTGTTGCAGAACTTTCTGACAGCAGCCATATTGTGGCTTACAAAGAGAATTGTTCGACCATCTGAAGAAAGTGAACGCATCTTTCCCCTTGATTTTTCCTGAAATTCTGAATCGCCAACGGATAGTACTTCATCTATAAGAAGTATTTCGGAATTCAAGTGAGCGGCGACAGAAAAGGCAAGCCTTGCCCACATTCCTGTTGAAAAAAATTTCATTGGAGTATTAATGAAGTCGCCAATTTCAGCAAAGTCAATTATTTCATCCAGTCTATTGTGAATCTCTGTAAATGTTAATCCCAGAATTGAACCATTCAAAAAAATATTATCAAAGCCCGAAAGCTCTGGATGAAAACCGGTCCCAACCTCTAACAAACTTGAAATACTCCCCCTCACAATTGCATGACCATAACTCGGAGGGGTAATTTTCGAAAGTATTCTTAGAAGAGTTGTCTTGCCAACTCCGTTCTTACCAATTATTCCAAGGCATTCCCCAGGCATGACATCAAAGCTTATATCCTTGAGTGCCCAGAATTCCGAACCCTTGCTTTCAGAAACGAAAAGAGATAGAAAAGCATCTCTGATGGTATCATAGCTTCCCTTTTTCCCATTTAAAAAATACTTTTTTGAAATATTGACGACTTCAATGGCTGGTTTCATATATGATCTGCACAGGTGATTTCAATCTTTCTGAAGAAAAAGAATCCAGAAATGAGCAGCAACAGAGAAATAATTAGCGCAATCACAACTGTATTCGAAAAGAGAATTGCTGGTTCACAGGAAAAGATTTTTCTAAAGAGAGAAATTGCAACAGCAAGTGGATTAAGCATTACAATGTTTTTAAGATAGTCGGGTTTGATCAATTCTGGAGGAAAAAGAACGGGCGTAAGAAAGAAAGTCATCTGAAGAAAAAATGGAACAACATATCGAAAATCACGATATTTAATATTTAATGCTGCAAAAAAAAGACCTGCACCAACAGATGAGTTTACAGCAATAATCATACTGATCGGCAGGCAAACAAGGAGATTGTGATAATTGACTCCTGTTCCCCAAAAAAACATCAGCAGTGGAAAAATTAAAAGAGTCATGCAAAAATCAAAAATACAAACAACAAATGAAGAAACAGGTATTATTACTCTTGGAAAATAGACTTTTCTGATTATATTTGCATGTTCAACCATGCTTTGTGAAGCAGCGGCAATTACCGATGAAATCAGCATCCAGAGGGCAAGTCCGGAATAAACAAAGACTGGATAAGAAAACTCAGTTTCAATCTTGACAGCGCGAGCCCAGAAAAAGCTGAATACAATCATAAGAATCAAAGGTTGAAGGATTGCCCAGAGAAAACCGAATACAGCCTGCTTGTATCGCACTTTTATATCGCGCCAAGCAAAAAAGAAAAATAATTCACGATAGCTGAATATTTCTCGAAAATCAGGCTTCCACCAGGATGGATAATTAATTACTATATCGGTCTTAGAGCTTTCTGACATACGAATATCTAAAAAAACCTTTCCTTCTGAGAGAAAATAAAACACGATTATAAATGTCTTCAATAAGCAATCTGGTCGTTTTTATCAACGGAATTTTATTTTTAATTATCTGGAAGTTATGATGAAGCCTTGAAAAAACAAAATAGTCTGAAAGCGGCAAATTCCGATCACAGATTGTGCTTTCCAATGAAAGATCTGGAATTGCAACAGGAGGAACAACGTTAAAGACACTTATTTTGAGACATTCTGCACTTCCAAGAAAATGGTCCATAGGCATCCTGATGGGATATGCTTTCTGAAGAAGCTTGAAAGCAGCATCTCTTGTTATTATATATGCGTAGGTGCCGTTAGAAAGCTCCAGTGGTTTCGACAGCAAAAAACCTTCTATTTCCTGAACCGGCAAAGTGCATGCAGCACCAACATGGTAATTTCCACGGTTAAGTAACCCGTGATGCCCAAGATAAATTACCCCCCACCTGAAACGCATTAGAAGATCATCGTTCAGAATTCTACTGAAATCAGGCGAAAGAATTGCGTCGTCTTCAAGTATGCACGCACGGTCTATTCTATCTGCAACAATTTTTTCAAATATTTTTAAATGGCTCAGAGCGCATCCAAATTCATTATTAAGAAGCCTTCTTGCAAGAAGTCCAAACCCTTGTTCTGCCTTTTTGTTGCACAAAAACAGATTACCAGGATCAACTTCGTTACCTGATATTGCTTCAAAAACACGAAAGGAAATCCCCAAGTCATCAAGCTGCTTTACAATCCTTTCTCTTCGTGCCTGAGAGTTTTTCAGGTTTACCACAAATACTGGAATCTGCATAAATAAAAAATTGTCACTCCAACTCAAGAATATCATATCTGGCAGACATTTTCAATGATACTACTAGCATCACTATGTATTCTTTTCAAACCATTACTTGTGTGACAGACTGAAAGCTCATCTTAATCCCCTGTATATTTGAGATCCAAGCTTAGCTCAAAAAGTCATCAGAACGATGATTTATTCTGTTAGTGCATTTCCAGGAAAACGACTGACAAACATTTCAGAAAGAGAGTAAGAAGCGTTTAAATTTAGTCATTGGCGACACTTCACTTCAAAGGACAGGTTATCAGACTTTTAACAAGGATATCTTTTTTTTAGCAGGGATTAGCTTTTAGAAAAAAAATCTGATAGACTACGCAATAGCTTTTTTAAGGCAAGGAGACAAAATGGAAAACATACAACTATATCTTGGAATTTTCATCGGATCAATCGTCGGAATAGTCATTGGCTGGGCATTACTTCAAAAAACCATTAAAGCTCCTTTTGAATCGAGGGAACTCGATCTCAGAAGTGATCTTTCGGCTGCAGCCGAAAAAGCAAAAAAACTTGAACAACAGTTCAACGAAGGGAAATCAACACTGAAAAAGCTTCAGGATGACCTTTCACTTGTTCAGAATAAGAAAGCTGAAATGGAAAAAAATCTGAATGAAACAAGTCGGAAATTAAAAGAGTTTGAGGCTGCCGCAGGTCATTCGACAAAACACTTTAATGATTTGCAGACAGAAAACAATAAAAACAAAGCAAGAAATTCCGAACTTGAAAAAGAGATATCAGAACTTTCTCTCGAAGCAAATAAACTCAGAACGCAGGCTTCAGAACTGAAGAAAGATTCTGAAAAGTCTCACAAAGAACTTGAACAGACAAAAAAAGATCTTTCCCTGACATCCTCAAAAAAACTCAATGCCGAGGAAAAAGTTGAAATCATGGAAAAGAAACTGGAAACGCTTACCAGAGAAAGCATTGAACTGGAAAATATCAAAAACAAATATTCAGAAAATGTGAAAACTCTTGAATCCTTGAAGGAAGCCCATTCAAAGGCAGAAAAACAGTCTGCTGTTTATGAAGAGAAATCAAAACAACTTGAATCTCAACTCCTGGAAAAAAAGACTCTGCTGGAAAAAGTCCTTGAAGAATCAGATGATCTCAAGAAAGAACTTTCCGTTGAATGTGCAAGACGCTCAACAGCAGAAGAAAAGCTTGCACTGATTCCAAGACTTGAACACGAAATTTCTTCTCTTAAAACAGAAATCGCAGCTTCCGGCTCGACCAGAGAACTGCTTCAGAATTATGAAAAGCAATTTGAAGAAATTAAATCCCTCCAGGGCCGCATGGTAAGCGAGAATATGGCATTAAAACAAAAATCTTTCGCTTCAAATATCCTGGAAATCAAAGAAGCACTTGAAAAAGCTGTAGAAGCTTATAACAAAACAGTCGGTCTGATTGACAACAGACTTCTGGTTCAGGGCGAAAAACACCTGGAAATCGAAATAGCAACTAATCGCGAAAAGAATGAAAACAGCATCGAAGCTTCAATGGAAAGATGAATTCCGGGGAAAGACAGATTTTGAACCACAGAATACACTGAATGGCACTGATTTTCATGGGTTGTTTTGACTCTCCATTCGGTCAAGATGACAACTAATCGTAACTGATGGCAACCAACTTAACGGCAAAATCTTAAATAAGGGGACAAATTGGCAAGTTAATTTTAGGTTGGGCTGTCATCTCGAACGAATGTGAGAGATCTCATAGCTGCGATATTTCTCCCTTCGGTCGAAATGACATTGGCTTAATGACCCCTTTATTAAGATTTGCTGTATTTAGGTGATCAACGTACTTGCACATTGCCTTTTTTAGGAATGCGCCGGTTTGTAAGTAATCTCAATTTCATGGGGTAATAGAGTGTGAGCGACACCAGCGGTGTGTTTTTAAGAATTTTCCGTCGTGAGCCGGTTACAAAAGTTCTGGGACCCGGGAAAAGAGCCGTGATCTGGGTGCAGGGCTGTAAGCGTGATTGCCCCGGATGCATTGCCCCTGAAGGAAGAGATTTTTCAGGCGGGAAACTGTTTAGTGTAAACGAATTGTCTGACTGGGTTTCTTCGATCAGCGATATTTGCGGTCTGACAATTTCTGGCGGTGAACCAATGGAACAGTCTGCTGAACTGTGCATTCTCATTGATAGAATTCGGGAGATTTTTCGCAGTCAAACAGTTTCCCATCAGAAAAAGCAATTCGAAGTGACTGACAGCGAGCCGTTTGCATCAGAAGATTATTCAGATGAAAATGGCTTTGATTTTGTCTGTTTTACCGGTTTCAAATATGAAGAACTTCTTGCCTCCGGATCGCCTTCTCAGAAAGAACTACTTAATAAAATTGACCTGCTTATTGATGGAACCTATATCGAAGAACAGCACGGCAACCTTCTCTGGCGCGGTTCATCAAATCAGCGTTTAATTCCGCTGTCAGAGAAATTCAGAAAATTAGTAAGCGGCCTTACCCCTGAAAAAGACATCTCTGCAGGACTTGAAGTTGCCATTGAAAATGATGGAAAAATATTGATTACAGGTGTCCCTCACAGCACCAGGTTCAGAGAAAACTTTGAAGCGGGCTTGAAAAAGCACGGAATAACGCTTCAGAATATTGAAGAGGAGCAACAGTAATGAGCGGAAATCCAAAAAAATCTCTTGCACAGATCGAAAAGGAACTTGCTGAACTTATTGAACAGGCACAGATGCGAAAAGCTGAGCAAGAACATCAGAAACGCATGCAGATAGAAGAAAGCGAAAGACTCAAGCGCATCAATGAGCTCAAGAATGCTTCCATGTCTGAATTTGCTGAATTCAAAAAGAATATTGATTCATATATCGATAAAATATTAAAGACAGACTCCTCTGAGATACTTGCTGAATGCGGATTAATTGAAATGGAATTCGTTAATGCTGCTGATGAAGAAGCAATAAGAACTTCCCGGCAGAAAATGCCTGCAATTGTAGAAAAACTGAAGCAGGCCGTTCACAGAAAACGCCGGCACGATGAATTTCAAAAGCGTCTTGAACAGATAGAACGAATGGCATTCCAACTTACTGAGTTCGAAAAAAGGCTCAGTGAACTGGATACCGAAACAAGCGGAAAGTTTGACACCGCCGGAAACAGCGAAGTCAAAAAGATCTTTGGACAATTAAGAGCTGCAATAGAAAGTAAACAGTCCGAAATTGCCGAAGAACAGCTTTCACGGGCTGAAGAAGCTCTTGAACGGCACGAGAAAAATGTTTTCAGCCAGCTGAGTAATTATCGAATAATGAAAGATCGAAGTCAAATTGCATTAGGTGAATTGAGCGGTTTGCTGATGGGAATCAAGAACGATGGGCTGATTTCCAGATGGCATAAAAAAACGATTGAAAAACTTGAAGACCGTTATAATAAAGCAATCCAGGTTTCGAAAGAAGAAAACTTTGACTATGCTGTTGATTTGCTTTCTGAAACCCGTGAATTGATTGAAAAGATGAGAAAAGAGTCTGAATCAGCGCAGTTGAAAGCAGACAAAAGAAAATATATCACAGACAGCATTTTCAAAACCCTGGAAAGCATGGGATTTGTTGTCAAATCTCCCATGGAAGAGCATCCCGGGCATCCGGCAACGGCCTTGATAATTAAAGCATCTAGTGCTGCAGGCAAATCTCTTGATGTAAGTATTCCGATTGACGGAGAAATCTGGTATTCTGTCGGCGGCTTTCAGATGAAATCTGAGATTAACCCCAAAAATGAGAAAATCAGCACCTGCGACCAGGCCCAGGCAGTCATTGAAGAGCTGCATGAAAAGCTTGCAGAAGGGTATAAAATACGGATGAGTGAACTTCAATGGGATGGCAAAGACCCGAACAGAAATCTCAGACGCGCAGACAAGCTTCCAACTGGAACGGGAACAAGAAAAAGAGACACTGTCTGAAAATAGCCGATCGGGAATGTAAAATACAAGACACTTGCCCCCAACTACTGAGCAGTTAAATAATTTCAGCTGATTTGCAACGCTGACGAAAAAGATCAGAACGGACTTGACCGTGAAAACATCTCTCTGGATATCAGACTTTAAAAAGCAGCTACTGCGCCGAAAGCATATTGTGCTTTATGGCAATATTCATGACCAGTGCCTGTATAATGAAAACTATTACTCTGTTTCCGCGTTTCTTAAAACTTTTTTCAAAGAAATGGGATATCAGATAGTAATGACTTACGACCAGATTGATGGTTACAGGTTTTCCGATGAAGAATCGCCTTCATTTGTCGTTTCAGAAAAAACACCGCTTCCAGATTCAGCCCGGGATAAAGTAAAGGAAATAATCAAATTCTTAATAACTACTGAAGATAAGCATACAGATGAAAAATCTTCAGAGAAAGTTTCACGTGAATCAAATAGAAAGCTTCGTGAAAATGCTTATGAATTGCACAATTTCGGAGACTTATCCGATTCAGATGACTCTCTTTTAAGTTCACCTCCCCGAAAGCTCCCAGATCAGGTAAATGCCCAGTCAGGCGAAAGTGATGCACCCGGTAAAAATGTTCCGCCGTTGCCGCCAGAAGAAGCGCTGGCGCAGATCAGAATGCTTCTGAGAACAAAGAATGTATCTGTAGCTTCGATTCTTGAACTTGCAGACCTGTTAACTAATCAGCCAGATCGATATTCAGAAGAAGAAAAATCTCTTATTGCAATTCTTAAAAAAGCCACAACAGAAGCCTCAGTTATTCAACAAGGCAAACTTTCCGGTTTCAGAAATACTCTTATAATTCTCGCCGGAGAACTGAAACGTGTTCCTGAATGGTTGTATCTGGAAAACCCATTCGTGTCGCTGGTTCAGATTCCAAAGCCCTCGAAACCTGAAAGAATGACGTTTATCCGGAATTTTATAAGGCCTTCAGGCAATTCAAAAGGTTTCAACGGCGGAGATACGATTCCAGTTGAAAAACTTGAATCGGCATGCGAGGAAATGGCTGATCTAACTGAAGGTTTTCAGACAATGGATCTTGAAGCTCTCAGATTGACTTCGCACACTGCAAATATACGTCTATGCAATGGAGAAATCAGACGGCTGGTTGATTACTTCAAATTCGGATTGCGTGAAGACCCATGGGAAAAATTAGACGACGAAAAAGTCAAAATGGCACCTGAAAATCTTTCCAGAAGGGTTATCGGTCAGCCTCGAGCGGTTGATTCGGTTGTTACAATGCTTACATCGGGCAAAATAGGAATAAGCATGACAAACACTGCTGGCGGCGGAAAGCCTCGTGGAATATTTTTCTTCGTCGGTCCAACAGGCGTCGGAAAAACAGAACTGGCAAAATCGCTTACTGAGCTTGTTTTTGGTGATGAAAGAGCATTCGCAAGATTTGACATGAGCGAATACAAAGAAGAACACGCAGCAGAAAAACTTGCAGGAGCTCCACCGGGATTCGTTGGTTATGATGAAGGTGGTCAACTGACAAACCGCGTGATTTCACAGCCTCACAGCATTCTTCTATTCGATGAAATTGAAAAAGCCAATCCGCGGGTTCTTGATAAATTCCTTCAAATTCTTGAAGACGGCAGACTAACAGATGGAAAGGGTCAGACAGCATATTTCAATCAGACAGCTATTGTATTCACAAGTAACATCGGCGCATCAGATCTCACAGAGCCCTCGACTGGCCATATAATCCGCGAAGGAATTATGAAAAAAGTTCAGGAGAAAGGCGCTGCAGCATTTTCTTATGAACAGGTCGAAAAGCACTTCAGAAGTGAAGTTGAGTTTTTCTTTTCGAGCCGCATCGGACGGGCGGAACTTCTCAGCAGACTTGGAGACAATATTGTTGTATTCGACATTCTCCGACCAGATTTCGTGTGCCAGATTTCAAACAAATTCTTGCAGATGCTGAAAAAATCAGCGCAGGAAAAATATCATCTGGAACTTGTTTTTGGTCCTTCAGTTTCAGATTTCATGCTGAAACTTATGAACACCGGACACAATCTGCTCTATGGTGGCAGGCGAATAAAGACTTTTCTGGAAACCTACATTGAACGACCTTTGAATAAATGGCTCTTTGAAAAAGTCAAGAATCCGGCGTCATTGCAGGGAAAATCTATTGTAATTGATTTGACTGAAAATGGTGAATTTAATGCTCAGGCTACTTTTTTTCAAGAACAGCCCTGAGAGTTGCAATAACTTTGTTTGCTTCATAAGGTTTGACAACAAAGCTTTTCGCACCCGCGTAAATAGCATCCTTTACGCGATCAACTGTACCAACAGCGCTGATCATAACAATTCTGGCATGCGGATCAAGCTTCATTATTTCCTTGAGAGTTGTAATACCGTCCATTTCAGGCATTGTAATGTCCATGGTAATAAGATCTGGTTTTACATCCCAGAAAATATTAATAGCATCTCTGCCATTTTTCGCTTCAACAACCTCAAAGCCATTATTTTTCAAAAGACTTCCCAGAAGTTTTCGCATAACCTCTGAATCATCAACAATCAGAACTTTTGGATCATGTTTAGCAAACATTGTGCGTTTTCCCTGGAAGTAAATTTCAATAACAATCTAACACAAATGCGTCTTCTTTTAAACAGCAATTAAAGAGTAAAAGTTTTTTATTTTAGTGCAACAAAATTATTATTTGTTTCGTAAAGTAAACGAAAGCGATAAAATTCTTCTTAAAGTAGATAGAATCTTCAAAGCCAAATTCCGTGAAATTCCGTGTATTCAGTGGTTAAAAACCGTTTCTTTTTGCGTTTTTGACATTCAAAATCGCGTATGCTATCGTAATTATCAGTTTCTCCTGATGCTCAAGACATCTGAAAAGATTTTCGCACTATGGCATTTCTTAATGGAGGTTGTACATGAACAGAACACATATTCTTTTTCTGCTGTTTGTTCTCAGTCTTGTTTTTACCACTTCGGCAAACGCTGAGACAGAAAAGAACGTTGGAATTCTCTATGAAACATGGTTTAATGCTGTCAATAAGCATGTAACTGCCCCCATTTTTCCTGAAGATGTAACTTCACCGGGATTTCGTTACTGGGGAAAACCATCACTGGGAATTTACCGGTCAGACGACGTTAATGCGATTAATGTTCATGCGCGTCAATTATGCGAAGCTGGTGTTGATTTCATTATAATTGACTACAGTAACAACAACCTTAATGATGAAACGCTTCATCGACCACTATTCTCGCTTCTTGACATCTATCAGGATCGACTCAAAAGAAATCTGCCAAATCCGGGAATTACGTTTCTGATTAATGATGATGAAGTACAGATACTAAAGTTGTACGAGGAAGTATATCAAAAATACGATTCGAAACTTTTTTTCCATTACAGCGGAAAACCTCTGCTTTTGCCAATAAACAAAGTAAGTAAGTCCCTGAATGAAAAGTTCACTATACGCCCAACCTGGGGCCTTCTTCCGGATGGTGACAAACGATGGTCTTTTATGCAACATTACCCTCAGACCATATTCATGAAAGATGGAAAACCTGAACAGATCGCGGTTTCTGCAGCCCAGCAATCAACTTACATGAGTAACACTTCAACAGCACGCGGAAGAAAGTGGAACTACCGCACAGAGCAAAACGACGGTGAAGACGGACAGAACTTTGATGATCAATGGTCACGTGCGATTGAATGCCAGGCAAAATTCGTTATAATTAAGGCATGGAATGAATGGGCCGCTCAAAATCTCAACGGAAACTTTACCGACACTTTCAATCAGGAATTCAGCAACGACATAGAGCCCATGAAAGGTGGACACGGCAAAAAATACTATGAAAAAATGAAAAACTGGATTGCAAAATACAAGGGTTCACAACCTGATAACAACAGTTCCTCAGAAAACCCTGTTGAGAACAACGAAACCCCAGAAGCAGACAATAAAAAAGCTGTAACACTCTATGACCTTTACGACTATAATGGAGATTCAGCGTCCTTTGGAGTTGGTGAACATAAAATTGTCGGGCAACCATTTGACAATAAGGCATCTTCAATCAAGGTAAAATCTGGATATGAAGTTGTTTTATATCGTCAAAGCGGTCCATGGAAAAACAACGAAAACTTCAATGTAACTTTACGTGAAAACGTTCCTAATCTTAAATTTACTAATCCAAACAACATGAATAACAAAACTACATTTCTGATTGTACGTAAAATCGACTCTGACAAAGCTCAGAATGATTCAAGCAATAACACAGCTTCTTCAAGAAACAATAAATCTTCGAACAACGGTAATTCGAATAACACTCCTTCTGACAAAAACTCAGACAACGGAGTTTCACCTGGTACAGGTGCCCCGATGAAAGTATATGCAACCGGTTATTTTCCACCTCCTCCGGGCGGTTACAAATCTCGGGAAGAGGCTGAAATGGAAGGCGGAGCATACGATTGCCGTGGAAATATTTTGAAAACACTTGAAGAGTACAACCCAAAAGATCCAAAGTCCTATGTAAGCGCTGCTACTGACCCGAGAGTTATCAAAACCGGCACATATTTTACTCTTGATGAGTTTCCAGGAGTTCGTTTCTACGCATGTGATGTTGGTCCAGCAATAAAGGGAGCCCACATCGATATCTGCTGTAGAACAGAGAAAAAGTGTTATGAGATAACAGCAAATTATACTTTGCGAGTTGTAAAATAATCGACATTTTTGCAAGAATAATCATTTGAAAGGGATAAAAAAGAATGAACAAATTATTTATAAGAACTAATCTGCTGGCTGTTTTACTTCTGACAATAATCTTATTCATCATTAATGTAAATTTACTGAGTGCTGAAAGCAGCACTATGGGAAAAGCCCATCTGAAGGAGATTTTGTCGTGGAATACCGGAAGTGAGACTGAATCTATAAATTTGAAATCCATGGACAAAACCTGGAACTTTTTTCCTCAAAGTTTTATTTTAAAAGATGGCTTTATATGGATTATCAACCGTCACGATCCGCTGCTTGTGAAATACCCTATGCAGGAGCCTTTTGTTCCTCAAATCATTCCCCTTTCACATTCGAAGGATAAAAAGTTTTCCGCTCGTTTCTTCATAGATCTTGTGATTGATCAAAATGACATCTATTGCCTTGAACAATCAACCGCTTCGTTTCGAAAAACTGACGAAACCGGCGTAATAAATACCATGTTTCTCATCACTGAAAATGATGGAGTCGTCATTGCAAAAGCCTGGAAAAATGCTGATAATGAATTTGCTTTTTTTGATGAAGGAAGCCATAAGGTCTACTTCAGAAAATTTGGTCCAAAAACAAATGATACCCCTGATATGGCAGGGCACGAAATAGACGTCGAAGAGCCTTCAATTCTTCCGGCAAAAGATGGTATTCTTGCAATTGCAAAACCCGAAGAAAACCTTACAGCAGTGTCTTTTTACCCGCGTATCGAAACAGGCAATTCAATCAAAGCTGCTGTATATGATGACGCAAAAGTTTTGCCACTTGATTCTGATGATCAGGGTAATTTCTACCTGCATGTTTCAGTAAAAGATCAGGATTTCATTTCTGTTCTGAAAAAAGATGGAGACATGTTTTCAGAAAAAAGATATTCTGTCGACAAAATTGCTTTTCCGGAGAACATTACACAATACGCCCGCATCTCAGGCGCTAACAAGCTTATACTTATTGTTAGCGAAGCAAACAAGCTTTGCTTAAAGGAATGTACTTTAGCAGATTAATATGATTCTTTTTAAAGGCCCTTCAAGACGAGGATTTGCAATGATTCTGGCAATCATCGTTGTTGAGCTTCTTTTAATTTATGCCTTCTGGAACAGCAATATCGCCAGACATGCGCAGTACAGAACATTCAAATCTGAACGGGGACTTCTTCTCAAGCAAATTGCTTTTTCAGCTTCAGATGAGGCTTTTTGCAGATTATTGCAGGGAACAGCCGGAACTCATATTTCCGGCTCTGACCAGACACTTTTCAACTGGTTCATTAACCGGGAAACATCACGCAGCATAGACACTCCTTTAACGACCAGCTGGGCAAAGTCATATCTGCGTTTCAGTGAATTGCTTGTTATTACTGCATCAGTTAAACATAAAATATTTCGAGGGAATGACAGGAAAAAAAATCTATTTTATCCAAAAGAAGGACTTGGAACATTTTTTCTTGAAACGATTGTTAAAGTAATAGCTCCAGGCACAGGCGGAGAAGAAACAACTTGTACTTTAACACGCTATTATGATTATAAAGTTATTTCGCAGGTAACTCCACGCAGCAATACCTCGCAGCGAACTTTTTACGCGCACAATTTCACACTTGATTACGCTCTTCTGATAAGAAATGCTTTCGCTGAAGCCAACTCAACCAACGCTTCCTCTCTGAATAACTCTGGTGTAAAAATGATAATCGATCAAACCGCCATCAATGTGAAGGAACGTCGTGGGAAAGTATATCTTGGCGACACAGCAAATAACAATTCTTATGTTTTTCTTAACACCACTGAATTAACAAAACCTCTTCATCCATCAATTCCATCACAGGAAATACGCCGCGTTAATCTTGATGAATGCATTGAATTATTTCCCCAGCTTGAAATGTACAAAGATGATATTCAAAATCTGCAGGGAATTTTCGAATTGAGATATGAACCCGCTGAAAAGGTTATTAACACTACTGCAACTGAATCGATAGAATTTGCAGAAAGAATTGCTCGTCAGGAAGTTCTGAAATGTGCTGTTGCTTCCGGTACAAATGTTTTCCCGGGTTTCGAAATTCTGGGCAGAGACCATGGTTTTCTTCAAAACCCGGGAAATGCAAATGAAATCGTCGAAGGAAACGTTCGACAGCGTTTTTTTTCCTTCGTAAACTTTGTTTTTGATCTGGACAGTATCCAGCAGAACCAGCCGCCTCCAGATGTTCTGGAAGAATTGAAGAGGCTCATGGTGAATCATCCCTCTGTTCCAATGACTTCACCGCCACCAAAAGACAGCCTTTTGTACAATTTCGCACAGGGAGTTGAAGCGCTCAATAATAGAAGAACACAAAACGACCCGGAGTTAATATCAAAGTTTAACAGTGATTTCCTGTACTCCTCCGGAATGACCGGCCCTTCTGCACCTGCCCAGGCAATAGTGACTCCTAATTTCTTCAACATAGGAAACATGCAGATATCATCAATTTTATCCGGTCCTGAAACCGGATTTCAGCCTTATGGACATTCTGATCTTGTATTTCACAAAATATATGATTGGAGTGAAGCAATAAAGCTGGGAATATATATTCCTCAACAGAAACTTATAAAGCTGCATGGTATCGTTTCAATCAAAAATGGATTTAATCTGGGCGAAGGTGGCGGACCGGTTCTTATCGAAGGTCAGGGAGTCTTGATCTGCCAGAACGGCAATATAATAATTTCATCGGGAATCAGCAAAGTTAATTCAGATGATATTTGTGTGCTGGTCGCACGCAATGGAAATGTTGAAGTGAATACAAAGGAAACCATAGAAGCATCACTCATTGCGGTAAATGACAATTTAAACGGCGCAGTTGTTCCTTTACAAAACATGAAACTCAAAGGAGCTCTGATAGCTGATATTCTTGAAACAAACCGCTGGGCTCCCGGAGAACATTTTCTTTATTATGACAAAGTTCTCAAACGCAATGACACGATATTTCAAATTAATATTTCCCCGGTCATAACCTTCGAAAGACTTACTGAATCTGAATCATGAAGCAACAGATCACAGAAGGTGAATTTTTTATCACAATTTAAAGTACAAGTGCTCTGAAAAAATCTATTAGAAAGAGTTTATTAAACATGCTGTTGATAAGATGCTCTGTCTGCAAAAACAAGCTGTGGAAGTACAATAAAATTGGCAACGGTGAAGTTCTGATCTGTCACAAAGACAGAATAACAAGAATTTATGAAATAACGAATTCCGAAGGCAGGGTTTCTTGTACATGCGGAAATGAAATTGGAATAGACAAAGGTGACTTCATAAAAATGATTGCAAAGGGCTTTGTTTATTCGGGAACAAAATCCAGTCGGTAATCGTATTGTACAAGCATAAGTCAATCAAGATTCGATTTTTTTTTTGTAACATTTTAATCTTTTATTGGGTAAGCATTGTTGGAACTCAAAATTTTACCAATAGGGAGAATGTTATGAAAAAAATAATGCAGGTGCTCTTTGTAACCATAATTTTGTCTGCTATTGTTTCCGCGACATACGCTATTGAAGACGCCCTTGTTCTGATTAAAAGTGCGCAAAGTGAAATTGCCTATGCTGAGATGACAATTGAAAACCAGGGAGATGATTTCCTGAATAGGGCGATTCAAAGCATTGAAAAGACAACATCAGCAATTAAAGCAATCGCTCAGAACCAGAACCTTTCCAGTATTGCCAATGAATGCCTCAGTTGTTTGGAAAAAGCCAAAATTTCATTAATTCATCATGATTATAAAACCGCTATTGCCCTCATCAGAACTATTAAAACTGAAGATTTAAAGAAATTGAATGAGAAAATTGCTGCGGGAAGTATCAAACCGAATACAGTCTGGCCTTTCCGGGTTTATGTTCAAGGTGTATGGACAAGACACGCTGATTTGGAAGCCAAGAAAGCAGCAGCAATGCTCGAACTGGGAAATCAGAAAATTGAAGGAATACGAATGGTTTCAAAACTTACTGCGGAAGTTCTGTATTCATGTCGCTACCCAATAAATGAAGCAGTACTGAAAGAAGGCAAATCATTTGTTCTTTCCATCGGAATCTTTGAAGGAGAGCCTTTTGAAAAAATAAGCGCTCAGATTCAAAACCTTAAAAACAATGGTTCAATAATTTTGTGGGTAAAGGCAACTGGTCATAACAGTAACGGTAGAATATTAACAACTGTAATTCAGCATATTTCCAAAGCAAAGTACAATGAAATAATGGGCGGAAATTTAAAGTAATTCTAAGATCTGGTTTATCAGAAAAGAATTGCCTGAGCAAGTAAAATCTTTGCAATCATCGTCACCGGCTGAATTGCTGTGTATGGCAGATTTGGTGCATCAGAAGAGCTTAGCTGCCGTGCATAAGCAAGACATGCCGGTTGATGAATTCCGGCTGTAAGTCCGAGAAGATCAATGATTCCAAGCTTTAGAAATTGTCTGCCGATAAAAAGAAGTGAAAGCGATGTTGATAAAGTAATAAGCGTTCCTGCAGTGAAAAAGTACAACCCGTTGAGATTAAAATATAAAACGATCTGACTGCCCGCTTTAAGACCGATTCCCGCCATGAAAAGGTGCAATCCGAGTTGTCTGAGGGTGAGGTTGGCATTTGTTGGAATTGTCCAGATAATCGGGCCGGTTCTGCCCAGATAACCGAGAAAAAGTGCCGCAACAAGTGGGCCACCTGCAAATCCCAGGGAAATGGAAGATTCAGAAGATATCGGAATTGGAATCATTCCAAGAAGTATTCCGCTGATGATTCCAAGCGAGACAGAAAGATAATCTGTCTCAGACAAATCAACATCCTGATTTCCGAAAATGCTGATAAGAGTCTGATCTGAATCTGAGTATTTGACAACTCTGATGCGGTCACCAAACTCAAGAGTCGTTTTCTGATCAATTGCAAGGTCGGTGTATGCACGCTTCACTCTCGTAACCACGGCGCCATATCTGCATTCAGCATTAAATTCCAGCACTGATTTTCCAATTATTTCTCTGTTGTTAATAATAAACTCACCATGCTGAATTGAAGGGGTTATTTCTGTAAGTTTCTCTTCCACTACCGGACCCAGTATCAGTGAAGCTTTCTTAATCGCTTCATCTGAGCCTCTTCCGACCAGAATATCTCCACGATGCAAAATGGTATCATTGTTTACGAGAGATATATCCCACTCATGCCTGATGCGTGTAAAAAGCATTTCAGACATTTCCGCAATTTTTAATTCTCCAAGACTTTTTTCAAACACCTGTTCATTGAGAATTCGGAATTCGGCAATTTTTTTTGTTTTTCCGGAAGCAAGTTTATTGTTGTACTCTGCTATTTCTTCCTGAAGGTTTTTTCTGAAAATCGACGAAAAAATGTACATCGCAAGCATTGCTCCAATGACCCCAAACGGGTAGCAGATGGAATAACCTATAACCGGAGCAATTGTCATATCAGTAATTTTTTCTACCGGAGTACCACTTGGAAAAGTATTGAATATGCGTTCTGTAACAGCTGCAAGAGCTGCGGTGTTTGTCAAACTTCCGCTGTAGATTCCCGCAAGAATTTCACGCGGAATTTTCAACACATTTCCGACAAAAAGTGCAACAAAAAAAGAAAAAAGTAATGCAAAAATGGACGCCAGATTAAATTTGAGCCCTTTTTCCCTGAACGAACTGAAAAAAGAAGGACCAGACTGCAATCCAAGTGAATAAACAAATAAAATAAGCCCAAGCATAAAAAGTTCATCGGGAATTTTGAAATTCTTCCCATCCCATATTCCGAAAGCGAGACCAACAAACAGTACGGCCGCAACATTCAAATTAAAGTTGAAAAGTTTGATTTTACCGAGAAAATAGCCTGCGCCGAGAATTGTAAACAAAAGCAATTGCGGCGATCGAACAAACATATCATGCATATAATTACCGATTCTTTTCGAGACTGTAGCAATGCTGCCTAGAAGGTACAGCTAATCTGTTTTCTCAGCTTTTCTCAGCATCTCAGCATCTCTGCATCTCTGCGTGAGTTCTTTCTTTTCGTCTGCGACAATGCTACACAGTATTACTTTCTTTTGGAAATGTGGGAGGGATCTTCGATGAGTTTTGAGGGCGAAATCGGAACGAACGAAAACATTCGAGGCGCTGCTCCAGGATATGGACTTCCGGATATTTCAGGGATTTTGTCGGGTGTAACGCTGAAAATCCAGAAACTTTCAAAATCGGGTGATTTTGACCAGAGATGTGAAAAATATGTCTTTAAATCGTTTGTTCCGTGCTTATATTTTGGATCGAAAGCATAAGAATCAATAAGCGTAAACGAATGCCATATCCAGAAGTTAACCGCCTTGCCTCTGATATACTCATTATCAGGTTTTATCGGATTCGGCATGAATCCGCGTCCGGGCTCTTTTACCATCAGAATTATTCTTAAAGATGCATGTTTTTCACCTGATTCAGCAAGGAATTTGGAAAATTGAATTGAGTGATTCACACAATTTCCGTTTTCCAGATCATCTTCGGTCATCTTTCCGATGAATGTATTAAAAAGTTTTCCGGTATTTTTAAGATTCTCAGGCAGCAACTGGTCTGCTGCTGAAATATCTGAAAAAAACAAGAAGCAGATTGAGATTGCAAACAAAGCAAATAATCGAGTTTCAGATGAATTTGAGATGCTTTTTTCCATTTTATTCATTCCCTTCTGAAATGTAAATTCAGGAAACCGAACCTGATTGTATTACTTGTAAAAAACCACCAAAGGTCTAACATTACCGAAAAAAACAATATCGCTTTTTCTGTAACAACTTGAGGGCTCAACCCATGTATTTACATTAGTATCAATATCGCTGTTATTACTTGATGATGTAAACGTTGAAGAGGCAAACGAAGGCAATAAGTTAATCGATGAAAGTATGATTAAAGCAATAAAACAAATTTTCATAAGAAAGGAACGCATTATTTTTCTCCCCTCAATATGAAACATTTGGTAAAAAAATTATAGAGTTCTTACTTATGAAAGTCAATCAAAAAAGGGAAACTTGGAATTAATCTTGAAAAAACACATATAAATACAGCGAATTAAAAAAATCATCCGGAAGATCTTTGCCTCTGCTGTTGAACGTTATGAATGAAGGGAAAGTATAATTGCTATCGCGTCTGACAAGTTTGTACAAGTTGGTTTGAAAATTATCCACCTTAAATTTAGTGATTTTTAGTCTTGTCTTTCGGGTACACTTTAGACTGAGGCGCTACAGATTGAATTTCAATAGGTTTTTGATGATCTTCTTTTGACTTCGGAAAAGATTATCAGGTCGTCCTCGTAAAAAAAGAACACTCTCCAATCGTTGATTTTTAATCGCCACTGTTTTCCATCCAAACGACGGACATCAACCTTTTCTCCATCAATAAAACGGTTCATTTCACTATTTATTATTATTTGATCTGCTTTATCCAGTTTTGCAAGCTGTTTTTTGAACTTGGATTTAAAACTCGGTTTAAGAGGCATGTTTATCTAATCCCAGTTCTTTCTGAAGATCTTCAAGTTTTCCTGCATCTGGTTCTTTTCTGGCTTTTTCCATTTCCTTCATGCATTTTTTGTCAAACTCATCTTCCGGGCCTTCAATGGGCATTGAAAGCAGGTATTGACCCAACGCTGAGATATCAGAAGGAATGTTTTTTCTCTGCGCACTCTTTCGTATCCATTCCCGAATAATCTTCGACATTGGTTTTTTATCAAGCAACGACATTGTCTTTAACAGTCTATGATCTGCTTCCGTGATTTCTATGGTCATTCTCATGTAATCACCTCTTTTTATCATTTAAAACAATAATACCATAATTACATGAAAACCATAACTAGAAACAAAAAAAGATTTGCGTTAAAAAACTGGACTGCTCAGGCTTATTCCGAAAAAATACCAGAAGCAATGTGAGGGGATTTGATTCAATGCTTCCTGGGCTCACTGGCTGAACAAGGTTTCAAAAACAGATCTTTTATGTTGTTTTCCTGAAAAAGGGTCGGTACAGAGCTGTTTGATGCAATTCAGGTATTACAGATTGAAATAGACCCGGATTTTGAGAAAAATGATGTGATTGTGTAAGTATTGAATAGGCCTGAGAGCCATTGTAGTTTTTAGAAATTGAGATCAGGACTCAAAAATCTTCCAAGTTTTGGATTTTACAGTTAATGTATCTTTTGCCTTCCCGAACAACTCTGTTAGGATCACCAACTTGTCTATTAGGATCAGTTTTTGCTTCTTCTGCTCTTTGCTCTGCATGAGAAGTCTTTCCCGTCTGGCCTGACAGGAAAACCCGCCGTGAAATCATAGGAAAATGAGGTGAAAAGCCCGGTGTTAATGCAGCTTTTGAAAGCGTGAAAACCCGGCATGAGCTGGAAAAAATTGCCTCAAAGCCTTGACGTGCGTTTTCAGATGAAAACGCTGAAAGCCCTGATGAAATCAGGATTAACGCAAGGATGATTCCGAAGAGATATTTGTATGCTCTGAGTTTCACGTTTGGATATTTTCCATTCTTTTTAATTCGCTGCAAATAATTATATAGCTTTTTGCAGCAAAAATAAAGAGCTGAAAAATATGGAAAAAAGCTGAATCTGGAAATTTTCAATGCAGAGAATCAGAATATGCAATCCCTTTTAGCGGCTAAGGAAAAATCAGTAGTGAAAAGTGTAAAACGTGTGTTTTGAGAATCATGCTACGCCTGATTCTCAGGGCTTTTTCTGCTGCTTTATCGGGAAAAGCTTTCTTTTGCGAGGGTTAATTCGGTTATTGAAAGAGAATTTGATTAATTGCATTGTTATATCTTTAAAACGTTGACAGCCGAAATCGTATAACCGTAGGAAAGTGCCTGGGAAACTTTAAAAGAGTAAAGGTTTTCATTCCAATAAAAAGATTGAAGAGGACTTTTTTCTTACGCTTTGCATTCTATTGAAAATTTGAGTCCTAATGAACTTAGAAGGTTCCAGAGACTTCCAAATTCCGGATTCCCATTTCTGGAAAGCATTTTATACATGCTTTCTCTGTTGAGTTTTGCCAGGCCAGCTATTTTAGTCATTCCCTTTGCTTTGGCAACATCTTTTAGTGCAAGAAGAAACAGCTGAATATCATCGCTTTGAGGTTTTCATTATATTCAATGTTTTCCGTTATTTCCACGTTTTTTTCATCGAAGATTTCAAGTGGAAAAAAGCGTAAGCGATTCAATTTTTTTACCTCTCCAAAAAGAACTCTTATTGGCAGTTGACCGCCATAAGCCGCCTTACCCATTTGTCGGCTTAACACTACATCAATGTCAAATATTTGGTTGTTAAAAAATACATTAATCCAGCAATGCTTTTCAAAAAAGTTTTTTTTATAATTAGAAATAGTCAGTCCCAAAGCATAATTCGGGTTTAATCCTTTATCCAGAAGTATTTCAGCCACTATTGTAGAGAATTCAGTACAATCAATGTTGAACGGATTTAATAATATATACTGAATTGGAAGAACCTTGTTGTTTGCAGCATAAGTTCCATATCTCAATAAAAATTCATAGATTTCAAGCAATGAATTTAAACCACTCGAGAGGCTTGTTGTAAATGACTTTCGGACTGGCTTTGCTGAAAAGAATATGTTTTTATTGTTTTGAACAAACCAGGTTTTTACAATGGAACATACTTTTAAATCAATTGCTTCTTCAGTGTTTTCAAAAAAATAGCCTTTTTTCTTTGTGTCAAAAGATAGTTTTTTTGAATTAAAAAACACAGTTTGCCAAAGGACTTTTTGATTGTATTTGGTTATTGGAGCAAAAACATGGAAAAATCTTTTCCCTTTTGATTTTTTCTGAAATTCGTAATTTTGAACAATTAAAAAGGTTTTTGGAGAAAACAGGTTATAAATCTTAAGAAAATAGTCTATTTCGTCTTTCTGAAAACCATATAAAACAACCTTTCCAATTGAAAATAAGAAGGCTTTTAAAAGCTCATTGTTTCTTATCAATGGTTCAATTTCTGTTGCTTCGTCAATGTCAAAGGCTTTCGCTGAGGCAGTAAAAAATAGAAACAACAAAATGAAACCGATTATGGGTATATTGAAAAACTTTTTATGCACTGGCTTTTTTCTTTTGGTCCAACATGTAGGCTTTCATTAAAGCAATTATCTTTGTCTGATATCCTTTTCCCTGTGATTTAAACCACTCCAGCACGTCTAAATCTACACGTAGAGTTATTGTTTTTTTTGGTTTTGGCAGAGAAATTACTGCTCTACTGAAAAATGATTCATCCAATTCTGGAGAATCAGAAAAATCAATGTCTTCATCCTTCATTGAGTCAATTCTTTTTAAGTCGCTCCTGATAGATTTTTTGCTCATACTTACTTCCTTTTCTCATTGAAATCAGCCTTATGTTTTCAGAATCTTCAGACTCTGCATGAACAATTTGTACAAACCTCCCTTCCATATAACCAAGCATTATGAAGCGCTTTTCACCATAGTCAAAGTGATCATCTTCAAACGTCAGGGTTTCACCTTCAAACACCTTTTCCGCGTCCTCAAAAGAAAAGCCGTGTTTGAAAAAGTAAATTCTGTTTTTGTTTTCATCCCATGAAATATTCACGTTGTATATACTAATAGTATATCAAAATGAGGGAAAAATCAAGTAAAAAATTATGTTGGGAAATGATGGTTTCTGGAGTTAATTGGCTTTGGAAGAAACTTTTCTTGTTTTTTTTTTCAGAGTGAGAGTGTTTTTTTTAATTGAGAGCTATGTAAGGTAAAAAAAGTGGAAGTTGGTTTCTGGGAGCCCCCCCAAAATGGGGTTTATTTTGGGGGGCGGCGGGTGGGGACGCTTCGGCTAGACATGGATAAAAGAGGGACTCGTATTGAAAACGTTGTCACGGGGCGTTTGATGGGGAGATGGCTT
>JADFZL010000015.1 GCA_015232575.1 Candidatus Rifleibacteriota bacterium | reverse complement strand
TACAATAGTTGGCAATTTTGATCCCGTCGAAGTTCATAAAAATGTCAAACCGATTTTTCTGAAGTTTACCAAATGTGAAACCTGTATTCCGCCAATATATGCAGCATCTTTTTCTATGCCACTCGATAACGTGACAGTAACCGAAATTGAACTTCCGGAAAATGTTCAGAACGGATACATCGCACTCGGTTACAGATTTCCAAAAACCGCAAATGATGCGGTGAAAAGAGCTGCAAACAGTGTATTTTTTCAATTACTTTTCAACTGGTCAAAAAGTGGAATTCTTAAAAATGAAACGGTAGGGAAGAATCTTGCAGATGACATTCTGGTAAGTAGTTTCAATAATTCCCCTTTTGCAAACTATATCTATGTTTTACTCAAGGTTCCTGCAAAAAAGATTAATGATTGCCGCGATGCAATAAAAGGATTTCTTTCTTCAGTAAATCAGCTGAAAATTGATGTTAAAGAAATTGAAAGAGCTGCAAAATCATTTCAGAGCCAAATGGTTTTGTTTGAAAGAACAACTGATCATGCAAGAATGCTGACCATGTTTAAAGCCTGGGGATTAACTCTTGACGACGAAGCTCTCGAAAAGAACTTCTTGAAAATCAGGGAAATCCTCAAGCCTGAAGACGTAACAAAAGCAATCGAAGAGAACTTTAAAAATTACCTCATGGTAATTGGCCGACCACAGAAGAATAAATGATCGTTTCTGCCAGCAATACGGCAAAAAAACAAGATTTTGTCCGCCGATTTCGCAGATTGCACAGGTGGATAAATAGATAAACATAAAAAAACTCAGGATTCTCACTGGAAAACTTCATGAGAAACCTGAGTTTTTTTTACTTCTTTTAACCTTTTTTACTATGCTACTATGACAGTTTTTTGATTATTTCGAGAGTAAATGCTCTGACATGTTTTGTCAGAAACTCAATCGGGTCTTTCATGTATAACATTTCCATAAGATTTTTGGCGTTTTCAGGGAATAACAGCAGTCCAAGCAGCCATGCTCCGCTGAAAAAGATAATTGTGCCCGCGATATAAATCTGAAACCATTGTGAGGAAGATATCTCAAGTCCAGATTGACTGGCTGTTCCGTATACCCAACTGATCCAGCCAAGTGCAGCAAGACCGATGAGAAACATCGTGAAAATCATTGAGTTATCGAAATCCTGAAAGACCCTGAATAATTCGGCCATATTTGTCCTCTCTTTCAATAAAACAATTACCCACCAAATTCAAAACCATTATGAAAAAAGTTCTACAATGCTTTGTTAATGTAAATTAAAAGAATTCTGATGGGTAATTGCCGTTTTTAATCAGCTTCGAAGCTTTCCATTGAACTCTGTTTCGACCCTTCTGATAATTGTTTGAATTTTCGGATTAACCTCTTCGTCTGTCAATGTTTTTTCTGATGACCTGAAGCTGAGTGAAAAAGCGAGAGATCTGCAATCATCAGAAATTCCCTTTCCCTGATATAAATCGAAAAGAGTACAATTTTCCAGTATTCCAGAAGTTTCAGAATTAATAATAGACATTATATCACCGCATTTTACCGCGACAGGCAAGACAAATGCGAGATCACGGCGAATTGGCGGAAATTCAGGAATAGGCTTCATCCGTGGAACAGCCGGTACCAGAGAGGAACAGATGCCCATATCAATTTCAGCGATATAAATGTTCTGTGGCATTTTCTTATTATCAATGAAAGTCGGGTGAATTTGTCCGAAACAACCGGCAAATTGCCCTTTCAGACGAATTTCCATCTGTCTTGCCGGGTGAAGAAACGCGCGACTCGACGGCTTGAATTCAAAAGAAAAACCGGCAAGCTTTCCAATTCCTTCAATTACGCCTTTCATGGAAAACAAATCAATCTGCTCAGAGTTGCTGCGCCACGAATTTGGATTCTGTCGTCCGCACATTCCAATTGAAATGCGGTCGGGCTCATTAATCAACTCGCCATTTCTCTGAAACACTCTGCCAAGTTCGAACATATTCAGATCATATTCGTCATTCATAATATTTCGTCTCAATGCATCATACATACCCCAGCTGAGGCTTGTTCTAAGTGAGCCATGGTCTTCAGAAATCGGGTTTTTCAGTACAAGCGGAAGCCCTTCCTGAAAAAATGGCGAAATATTATTTGGAATGAAACTATAAGTAAGAATCTGGTTAAAGCCAAGACTTACAAGATGATCTGTAACTCGATTCGTAAGCCGCTCAAGATTTGAAGAAGGCTGCGGCATTGAAGGAATAGAAGCAAGAGTCGATGGAAGATTTTCATATCCATAAATGCGGATAATTTCCTCAATCAGGTCTGCTTCCTGTTCGATATCATGTCTGAAGGGCGGAACTCCGGCAAGAATGGTGTCTCCATCGCGCTGAACTTCAATTTTCAAACGATTCAGAATCGTTTCAATCTGCTGCGACTTAATTTCAATGCCAGTTATCTGACTGACTCTTTTTGGACGTACAACAATGCGTTTGATTTTCATTGGCATCGGGTAATTGTCTATTATTCCATCGACAATTATACCACCTGCCATTTCCTTGATCATTCTTGCAGCCAGATTCAATGCAATCGGAATATTCTCTATGTTGGTTCCTCTTTCAAATCGGTATGAGGAATCACTCATAACATTAAGGGTTTTAGCAGTTTTTCTTACACAAATTGGGTCAAACCACGCTGCCTCAAGCAGAACGGACGTTGTACCATTATCAACTTCCGAGTATTTTCCACCGATTACACCGGCAACAGCAACAGGCTTTTTGCCATCAGCAATTACAAGCATAGTTGGATCAAGTTTCTTCTCTGAATCGGCTTCATCAAGTGTTTTGATTGTTTCGCCCTGCAAAGCTGTGCGAACGACAATTCTTTTTTCTTCGAGCTTATCAAAATCAAAAGCGTGCATCGGGTGACCAATATCCATCATTACAAAATTCGTAACATCAACAACATTGTTGATAGGTCTTATGCCCACTTTTTCAAGTCTTTCCTGCAGCCATCTTGGCGATGGTGCTATTTTCACACCGGTTATAAGTCTGGCACCATATCTCTGGCAAAGATTTGGAGCATCATTTGTAACGGAAGTCAATTTCACAATACTGCCCTCGCCCGGCGGGTAATCAAGGGCATTTCTATGAAGCGGAACATTAAAAATAGCAGAAAGTTCTCTTGCAAGACCCAGATGTGAAAGAACATCTCCGCGGTTAGGGGTGATGCTGATTTCAAAGATGGTGTCATTTAATGACAGGAATTCAACAATGTCTTTGCCGAGAGGGGAATCGGATGGAAGTATGTACAAACCGGCATGGTCATTGGAAATGCCGAGTTCCTTTTTGCTGCACATCATTCCAAAAGAGGTGACACCTCTGATTTCGGCTTTTCTGATTTCAAACCCGCCCGGCAAAGTTGCTCCGATCTTTGCAACAGGTACAACATCGCCAGGGTTCATATTATTCGCACCGCAGACAATTGTAAGAATCTCGGAAACACCTGTATCAACTTCACAGATGCTCAGTTTATCAGCATTCGGGTGCGGATTCTTTTTCAGAATTCTTCCTGTAACAACTCCTTTGATCTGCAATCCGGGATTGTTCATCCCTTCAACTTCAATACCTGCCATGTTGAGAGCATCAGAAATTTTTTCAGGGGAAGTTTTAATATCAATATAATCACGAAGCCAGCTTAATAATGCCTTCATTGTTTCACCACCTTAAAATTGCTTCAGAAAGCGAACATCAGAACCAAACAGAAGACGAATGTCACTTATGCCATAGCGAAGAATCGCCTGACGCTCAATTCCCATGCCAAACGCAAAGCCAGAATATTTCTCATGGTCATAATTAACCGCTTCAAATACTTTCGGATTAACCATTCCACAGCCAAGAATCTCTATCCAGCCGCTGCCTTTACAAACTTTGCAGCCACTTCCAGAGCAGAAAATACATTGAATATCCATTTCAGCGGATGGCTCTGTAAAAGGGAAGTAACTTGGTCTGAAGCGATAGGGTCTTTTTCCGAACATTCTTTCAGCGAAATATATCAGAGTTCCTTTTAAATCACACATTGAAACATTCTCGCCAACGACAAGACCTTCAATTTGATGAAAAACCGGAGAGTGTGTGATGTCGCTGTCGCGTCTGAATACTTTTCCGGGGGCAATCATTTTAAATGGCGGACTAATTTTTTCCATGGTTCTTATCTGAACTGGAGAAGTCTGAGTACGAAGAACGTGTCCGCTTTCAAGATAGAATGAATCCTGCATGTCTCTTGCCGGATGATGAAGCGGAACATTTAAAGCTTCGAAATTATAATATTCCTGCTCGACTTCCGGGCCGTCTGCAACGAAGAAACCCATTGAAACAAATATTTCAGATATTTCACGGACAATACGCAAAACCGGATGTGTAGTACCAACTGATGATGAAATGCCAGGCAATGTATGGTCTGGACGATCAGATTTAAACTGTTTCTCCTGTTCAATCTGGGCCAATCTTCCCAGTTCTGCATCTATTTCAGCGGTAATGGTGTTTTTCAGTTCATTGATTTTGGCTCCGAAAACTTTCTTTTCATCTGGAGAAAGGCTTCCCAGCTGCTTGAGAAGACCGGTAACAATACCCTTTTTTCCAAGATATTTTGTTTTCAGAGAATCAAAATCGCTGACAGACGAAGCATTTGATTTTTCAGAAGAAAATTCTTTCAAAACGTCATCAACAGAATGATTCATGATTACTCCTCATTGTAAGTGTTAAAATATATCTGTTTTCTCAACAATTTCTTTACTGCTGCATTATAACGGCATTAAAGTTAATCTTCAAGAACAATTATTGTCTAAAATAAAATAGGCTGCAATCCAAAAAAAAAGCAGTCCCAAACTGTCATCTCGGCCGAAGGGAGAGATCTCCAAAAGCTTAGATCAAGTAGAAAAATACGAGATTTCTCTCTTCGATCGAAATGACAACATCCATCGAATATCAGGCTTCTTGTATTCGGTGACTTCTATTTCGTTCGTAAAGAACTATTGATGCTGCAACTGAAACATTGTATGATTCAGCTTTGCCGGGAATTGGAATTGAAACCATTTCAAAACAATCCTTAATTAGATCGTTTTCTATTCCAGACCCTTCGTTTCCAAAAATAAACATCACTTTTTCTGGAAATTCAAAGCCATACAAACATTTTCCAGAGATATCAGCACCAATAATTTTTACTGAATTTTCTTCAAGCAGGGCTTTCAGATTTGAAAAGTCTGAAATTTCGAAAATGGGAATATGAAAAATTGATCCCATTGCTGCACGTATTGTTTTCTGATTATTTGCTGAACAACAACCCTTTGAAAGAAAGATCCCATCGACATTTAAGCCATCTGCTGTTCTGATAATCGTACCAAGATTCCCGGGATCCTGGATTCTGTCAAGGAATACAAATGTTTTCCCTTTCTGAATAATGTTCTCTGCACTATGTGTCTTCCCGAATCTTGAAAACAAGCCACTTACAGGTGGTGCAGAATTCAGTTCTGAAATTCTTTTCATAATTTCCGGGGTAACAACCGAAACTCTGTCGCTGAAACTCACCCATTGGTCTTTAAATTTTTCCAGAACAAAAATGTCTTCAATATTAAGATTAGAATTAATTGCTTCCCGAACCAACTTTTCACCTTCAAGAAATATAAGATCTGGATGCTTTTTTGCAGCGTGAGAAGAGCTTAAAGAAAGCACTGTTTTAATTTTCTCATTAGAAGCAGATGAAATATTTTTCATGTATTATATTGAGTCCCGCAAATACTAAACGCCCGGGAAATTCCCGGGCGCATTATATTATCTGTTTTTCAGTTTGCTGCTGAAGTCTGATTCTGGACGTGAGTCTTAGCAACCTGAACAATGCTCTTGAATCCATCGGGATCTTTTACAGCGATGTCAGCAAGAACCTTGCGGTTAAGATTGACGCCGGCTTTTTTAAGACCATTCATGAATTTGCTGTAGGAAATGTCATTCAATCTGCATGCAGAATTGATTCTGAGAATCCAGAGTGAACGGAAATTCTGTTTCTTGTCTTTTCTGTCATTATAAGCATGTTTGAATGCTTTAACTACGGTTTCCTTCACAACTTTCTTTATATTGCGATGGCCTGCCCAGTAACCTTTAGATAATTGATATAACTTTTTCTCTTTTTTGCGAGAATTGCTGGAACTTTTTGATCTTGGCATAACTAATTCCTCCGAACTTTATTAAACCCCAGCTGTTAAGCGTAGGGAAGGAGCTTTTTCAAAGCATCTACGTTTGCATCGGAAATAACAACCGATTGTCTGTATCCACGTTTTCTTTTACTTGATTTCTTGGTAAGAATATGACTTCCATATGCTTTGCCGCGTTTAAACTTGCCGGAGCCTGTAGTTCTGAAACGTTTTGATGCTCCGCTATGATTCTTCATTTTTGGCATAGTTGCCCTCCATATTTAAGTTTTAGTGGTTTTCTTGGGTGGTTGGAGGATCATGGACAATGTATTTCCTTCTACCGATACATCTTTTTCAATGCACAGATCATCAGCAAGAATTTCCTTCATTCGGATTACAACCTTGTAACCCATATCCATGTGAGCCCTTTCCCGGCCTCTGAAAAATACAGTTACCTTTACCTTGTCACCTTCCTCCAGAAACTTCCGAATCTGATTGGACTTCGTCTGAAGATCGCCTTCATCTGTTTTGGGTCGAACTTTCACTTCTTTTAGCTTGATGATCTTCTGTTTCTTCTTGGCTTCCTTCTGTTTTTTCGTCAGTTCATATTTATACTGACCAAAATCCATCATTCTGCAGACTGGCGGAACTACGTTTGAAGCGACTTCCACGAGATCATAACCGCGCTCTTCGGTCATTTTGAGTGCCTCATGGATAGGCGTAACGCCAAGCATAACACCTTCGTCATTGATCAAACGAATCTGTGGTGATCGAATTGCTCTGTTAACACGAACATTCTCTTTGATACTCCTACCTCCCGAAAAAAAAAATAAATGGAATGGCATAAACGCCACCCCATTAATTACAAAAGTTAATAACTCTGCAATAATAAGGTCCCGGTCTAGTGCGTTCCGGGCTCAAACCTTTTTGCCTGAGGCGTAAGGTGAGGACGTGGTCCTACTTTTCAACAAAGTACTATATTAAATACCATAACGCCCACCAAATGTCAAGAAATTCCTGCTGGAAATCAAAAATAATTTTTCTCTCTATGATAACAGCCCATGGACAGTTTTCAGTTTTGTAATGTATAATCAGAAGAAATATTTCAGATTGTACCAGTAAAAACTGTCCAGGAGGGGAAAAATGTTAATTCGTTTTGACCGGAAAAAGCTTTTTGCATGTCTGTTTGTCATGTTTTTTATTTCGGGTATGATTTCATCTGTTTTTGCCGCTGAATCTGCCGAGGAAAAGCAGATAAAAGCAGAGATGGCGCAGAATGCCCAGGAAATTAAACGATTATCAGAATTAATTAAAAAATTGAAAGCTGAAGGTGCAGACCATGCAGAGATTGATGAAGCAACAGAAACAAGAAGAGAGCTAGTCTGGCGCCAAAATGAACTTCGAAAAAGGCTTGAAGAGCTACAGAAAAGATGAACACTATACTCTTCAACGGCACAAAAATTTTGTGCGTAGCAAGAAATTACAAGCCGCATGCTGAAGAACTTGGGAATGCAGTACCAAAGGAGCCTTTGTGGTTCACGAAACCCCCTTCTTCAATTATTGCACACAACGGAACAATTATACTTCCAGAGGGTTTCGGTAGAATTGACTACGAAGGCGAACTGGCCGTTGTAATTTCCAGAAAAGCTAAAAATGTTTCGCAGCCTGAAGCATACGATTACATTGATGGAGTAACTGCTGCGATTGATGTAACAGCCAGAGAGCTGCAAAAACTGGACGGTCAGTGGACACGTGCAAAAGGTTTCGACACATTCTGTCCCCTCGGACCCAAAATATTGCCATTCAGCAAGAGCTGGCTGGAATCAGAAATATCAACTATTCTCAATGGAAAAACGGTTCAAAATGACCATCTGACTTCCCTGATTTTTCCAATTGATGTTTTGATATCACATATTTCAAAAGTCATGACACTTGAACGGGGCGACATAATACTAACCGGAACACCAGCCGGCGTCGGACCTCTTAACCACGGCGACAACATTGAAGTAGTGATTGACGGGCCAGAAAGACTTTCAATAAAATGCTCAGCAAAGTCGCAAAGTACAGTACAAAATACTCTCTAATAGACCCTCACCCAAAACACCCATACGCGTTAACTATAAGCACCAAAATCCGATTTTGTCATTTCGACCAAAGGGAGAAATCTGTTATTTATAAGATCTTCCCATTCGGTCGAGATGACAACGAATCGTTGCTGGTGGTACATGCAGCTCGAAGCCGCTTCCGCTCTCTACCATATATTGAAAAGTCACAAAAACATCTTCAGTAAAAAAACCTGCTTAAATTGGGCTGAAACAACCGCAATTTTTAGCATGCCTCGTTTATTAGTGCTATCAAACGAGGCATGAACTACACAACATAACCTCGTAGATTCTCACGTTAAATTGAATCAGGGGACTTTTCTTACCAGAAGCCAGACTGTTCCATGACTTCCTGCTCTGCCACACGGAAGGAAGATGGCTCCTTTTTTAAATGTAACAGTGTTTTCCGGGTGATCCTTGCACTTGTAAATACCACCGATTACAACCTTGTCCCCTGTTTTTCCATTCATGAGTATCTCCTGTATTTTTCTTCAGAAGCAAAAAAATCTGCTTCCAGACATTTGATTAATTCAAACATCTTATATATTCATTATAGCACAAATCATGAATATTTATTTCTTTTACCATACAATTACTGAAAGAAGCCAACTGCAGAATCGTTTTCACCATCCATCAATATGGAAAGTTTTTTACCACGTGCTGAAGTCGAAGTACTTATCACTCTGAGAACCTTTTCAAGGCGCTGTGCAGAAGGAATAAACTTTCTCAGATGATTATCAGAGTTTTTCAGAAAATCTTCGTTGAATAAATTTCCTTCATCATCAGGATAGAGAGGCAAATAACGTATCTCCGCTTCAACAAGATCCTGGAAAAAATGCGTTCCAAAAGACAGATCTGGGGTATAACCCATTTTATTCCGGGCAATCTCAATGAGCATGCAGGTATTATTGATGTCACTGTATGCTACTTTCACTCCAAGTTTGATATCTCCGCGACTGCCCCAGCGTCCGGGCCCCATCAGGATAAATTTTCGATGCGGAAGACGGAAATTCAGCTCACCAACAGCAGAACCGACCGCAAGCATTTCATCAAGAGTTTCGAGGCTGTCATATTCAAGCGGGTCAACATATACAATGTATTCAATATCTCTTACATCGGCGCTGGTAACGTATTTCTTTGCTGTGAAAAGAACATTTTCCTTCTCAAGATCTGTGGGAATTTCAACTGAAACCAGACCGGAAGCATGGCTCTGCGGCCTGCACTGAAGAAGATAAAGCGTATGTACATCTTCACCAACAGCAAATTCGACGTCAACTGGCCAGCCAAGTTTTGTTTTAAGAATTCCGAGTATCGACTTGATCTGGGATATAAATGGAGAACGCTTAAGCAGATTCTCAAAAGTAATCACCGGAATACCTGATTTAAGAGTTGTACCAGTGCCTATCGGAGTAGAAATCTGTCCCTCATCATAAATTGAAATCAGGTATGAAAGAAGCGGAAAATCTACGCCGGTATCTTTAATAACTGTTTCTATTGGCACAGTTTCAAAAAGTCCTGTTTCAAGATTAATCAGATCCATACATTTTTGAGAGTATCTCAGAATGTCTTCCGGGGAAGCATTTGCCCGCAAGCCCGGTTGTCCGGGGCATACCAGCATTGGATAGTCATCACCGATCCTATCAACAGCTCGGGTTCCAAAACCTGTCACCAGTCTGACTATCCCATCTTCTCTCTTAATTCTCGGAGACCACCTGAATTCGTTATAACTGAACGCGACTCCCGCAAAAGCCGGAAAATAATATTTTCCTACTTTTGTACCAACAACTTCCTGAATCATTATTCCCATTTCTTCATTGAAATCAAGCAATCCACGTTCACGCCGGTATTCAATCGGATCAGGTCCAAACGTAGAGGCATAGACTTCAACAACCGCATCTTTCAATGCTTCCAGACGATCTCTCTTTTTTCCCTGATTTGGCACAAATAAGCTTTTGTATTTTCCAGCAAATGAAGAACCCTTTGTATCTTCAAGAAGGCTTGATGAGCGAACTACAAGTGGCCTGTCACCCATATCCTCAAGTACAAGACTTAACCCGGTCATTATTTCAGAAGAAAGTGCCGAATTTTTGAAAATCTGGCCGACATAAGCGTATTCCTGACGGATTTCAGCCGGATCACGATATTTAATTGTCGGCATTTCCTCAAGTGCATTGAAATGAAGGAAATCCAGGACTCCATCGGAAGTGATAAACCATGTTTTCGGTACTGCAAGATTTCTCAGAACTATGTTATCAGGCTTAGCCGCATGAATAATCTGTTCTGCTCTCAAAAGCCCGGAAGCTTTGCCACCGAGTTTCCCATTTCCTTTTGCCGGACCGATGGTTCTTGAAAGCACTTGTGCAAAATCAGCAACAGTAATGCATTCCTTCAGGCTTGAAATATAATCAAGGTCATCGCTCAAAAATCTTCTGATAAGCGAAACCCTGACAGCCATTTTTTCTTCTTTGGACAGATTCTTTGAAGCGCCGGGTATCATTGAAAAGCGATGAACCGCTTCGTGAATTTCTCCGAGCGGAACATCGCGCTTTTCGGCTGCCATTGAAAGAAATCTGAACTGCTCCTGCTTCAACCACAAGTTAACCATTGAAGAAATATCTTCTTCAGTAAGTTTCTCTTCTGCTATTTCAAATGTCTCATCAATTAACTGTGATAATAAAGAATAATTAACCCTTGGTGTAGGCTGGTTCTCATAATTGTCTCTTTCGCGTGAAAGCCTTGTTTTGTACAAATTCAGCTTCTGCAGAAGAATTTCAATTTCTTTTACATTTCTTTTAAAAAGAAGATTCATCATTTTCCGGCCAATCCGGTTCAGAAGCACCGGGTTGGTTTCACGAAGAAGATTGACAATTACTTTCCATTCAGGTCTCTGGACGACCATTATTATCTCCTATTTCTTATTGTACACTTTCCAATGTCTTCAAAGCTTTCTGAGCAGCTTCCTTGACTTTTTCTGAAGTTTCAGTTTCAAGAAGCTTTTTTATTTCGGAAACCGATTCGCGATCTTTGAGTGCTTCAAGAGCTGACAAAGTATTTATTTTTACTTCTTCCTCAGGCTTCTGCAGAAAACTCCTGACTGATGCAGAAATAGTTGAATCGCCAAGTGATGTTATTATTATCACAAGCCGCTGTCTCACTGCAGGATCCTTTTCTGTAGACATCATTTCAGCAAGTGTTCCAAATGATTCTTTATCAACTAATTTACCAACAGCCTTAACAGCCTCGCTGCGAACAGCTGGTTCGGCATCCTTCAGCCATTTTCGGAAATATTCAAGATTAGATTTATCTGCATTTTTTGCAAGTGCAAAAACAGCATCACCGCGATTGGGTGCAGCTTCTACATCGACATGGCTTACCAGAATCTTAAATGCCTTTTCTCCGCCAATTTCTCCGATTGCTGCAATTGCAAAAGACCTGATTTTTTCATTTTCACTTTTCATTGCTTCAGAAAGACCTTCAAGAGCTCCTTCGTCCTTCATCAATCCAAGTGACCATGCTGCCCATTTGGGCGCAGGCATTGGAAGCTTTAACGCTGCAATAAGTTCTTTCAAAGCTGGTTTTCCCATTTTGGAAAGTTTCATAGCAGCTTCATTAGCTGCTCCGGGGTTTTCCGATGCAAGCAGTTTCATCTGTGAATCAATTTCAGCATCAGCGGATGCCTCTAAAAGCGCCCCGGTAAAAGAAAAAACAGAAAGACATACTACCACAAGAACACACCTGATTAATCTTTTCATTCCTGATCTCCTTACAAAATTTATTTTTACTCTTTATATTGGATGTGTTTTCAGGATGCAGTGGATGCTGCATCTTCCCTCTGGAGAGAGAAAGTAAAAGTTGAACCTTTCCCTTTCTCACTGTCAAGATAAAAAGTTCCCTTCTGTAAACCTACGAGCTCTCTGCAGAGAATTAAACCGAGACCAGTACCTTTTTCCTTGGCAGTGCCATAAGTTGTAAAATGAGTTGTAACATTAAAAAGCCGCCCCTGATCTTCAGGAGAAATTCCTACCCCTGAATCGCCCACAGAGACTTCAACGCTCTGATCAGTAGCCTTGACTTTTACCCGAATTTCACCATTCTCTGGAGTAAATTTTATTGCATTCGAAATAAGATTTCTGATAACGGTATTAACCATATCCTTATCAGCATAAGCCTTAACTGAGTTGTCACATTCATTGTTTACCCTGATAGATTTTTTTCTGATATTCGGATCGTACAATTCGAGAATATCTGAAATAATCGGGTTAAGTGCAACAATTGAAAATTTCGGCTCTATTCGTCTCTGTTGATTTCTTGACCACTGAAGCAGATTTTCAACCATATCAAGGGTATTTTTGGTCTGTTGCTTCAGTTCAACCAGAAGTGAATTTCTGAAATCCATGTCCATTTGAGAATCGGAAGCAATATCCAGAAGCGAGAGCAATGTTGCAAGCGGGCTTCGTAAATCATGGGAAACGATCGAAAATATTTTGTCTTTTGAGCTGTTAGCTCTTTTCAGTTCTTCTTCAGACTTGATTAACGCTTCTTCCGTTTTTTTTCTGGTTTCAATTTCCATGACAAGATTGAGATTGAGCATTCTCAAAGCAAGCATATCCTTGAATCTCGCCCGTGAAACAATAATAGCACGTTCAAGACTGTCAGGATTAATCGGTTTGGTCAGGTATGCGCCCGCGCCCACAGTGGATGCTTTCTCAACAAGCTCCAAGTCATCATAGGAAGTAAGCATTATAATAGGAGTCGGATTACTTTCTGTAATCATTCGGGCCGCTTCAATACCATCAATAACAGGAAGTCCAATATCCATCAAAACAAGATCCGGACGAATGTTTGAAGCCATATCAACGGCAGTTTTACCATCCGACGCTATTCCTGCAATAGAGTGCCCAAATTTCACAACAAGTTTTTTTATAAATTCAACAACCAGTATGTTGTCCTCAACGATAAGGACCTTGAGATTTTTTTCTTCAAGAATCATTTTTCATCTCCAAAATCATCACAGAAACAAAATCATTTCGTTCAATCCACCAATTAGTTTTTGCATTCTGTTAATTCACATCTATAATACAACAAATTCATTCAAATTACCCGAATAACATCATCTTCGGCCTGCGGTTGAAAAACAATTCTGACATTTGCTCCGTTATTGTTATATAACGAAAATTCTCCCTTTAATTCATGTTGTATCAGGATATTTATAAGATAAAGCCCAACATCACAAGTCTCAGGACTTGCACTCACAACATCATCCGGAAAACCTGATCCATCGTCAGAAATAATCAACTTAGCAAGTCCATTGCCAATTTCGATCTGAAGATAAATATTCACAATATCCTGTTTTTTCAGTACATGAAAAATCGAGTTTGAAAAAACTTCATTGAAAATAAAACTCAAGGCCACAGCCTGTTTAGATGAAACTTTTACAGAACTTTCGGAAATGTCGAAATAAGCTCTCTTTTTTGGCATCAAAGACTTGTGAGACTCTATAAATACATGTCTTGCAATTTCAGCCACTTCAACTGCCTGCCATTGAGATTTGGACAAAAGATTATGTATAGCCGAAAGTGTTTCAATTCTGATCCTAACTCTTTCAAGCATCTGATGCGGAACTTTCCTATTTTTTCGATCAAGAAAATCCATTTCAATTGAAAGCAGACCTATCAGAGACGCGAGGTTATTTTTCACTCGATGGTTAACTTCCTGAAGAAGTTTCTCATTCAGCTGAGAAGTTTTCATTGCCTGCTTGAGAAGATCTGCATTTTCCTTAGCAATTACTCTGTACTGCTCTTCGCTTTTTCTGATGTTTTCAACGTATATTTTTCTGTGAATAAGCTTGAGGATATCTTCCCCGACCATACGCATGAGCGCTATCTTCTGATATTCAAATTCAATGGTTCTTTCTCGAGTCAGCATATAAATCATTCCTGAAAATTTTCCCTCTAGAAAAACCGGAACAATCAAAACTGACTTGAAATTGTTTTTTTTAAAATACTCAGCATCAATTTCCGCTTCCGGATTGGACACGGATACATCCGAAATATATACCATCAGATTTTCTCTCATCTTCCTGAGTGTATATGGCAGTTTTAATAAGTTCGCCTGCATTATTTCACTCTTTCTGAATAATGTTTTATCTGACGACCATTCAAAAACTTCTTTTATAGAAAGCGAATCAGTGAGCATAATGAAATTACAAAAATCAGCTTTGTAATAAGAACCAATTGCTGAAAGCGCTTTCTCAATTTCACCTTCAACACAATCAAGAGATACATTCAGGAATTTACTGGATATTGAGGATCCGATTTCTTCAGCTTTATAAAATTTGCTCAAAGCGAATTCAGAATGTTTTTTATCAGTATTATCAGAAAGAAAAAAAGTCAGCTTTGCTGAACTTTCATTATTTTCAAAAACAATCACACAATCTACGAGAAAGCACTTTAAGGTTTTTCCTGGAAAAGCAATAGACATTTCTGCTGAAAAACTTTTTAATACACATGCCGGAGCGGATATTCCGGTTATGCAAAAATCTCTGAGATTTTCAGTCATGAAACTATGGAAAAGAGAATCAAATTCATTTCGGCTATTAAAACCAAATGCAGAGAGAAAAGATGAATTGACTAATTCCCAGATAAGTGAATTGCACAATTTTTTTATACGTGCTTTATCTGAAAAACATTGCACTAACTGTGACTTATCTGCAACATTCCAGTCTGCCAGGCAATTTCCGACAAATTTCAAATCTGCCATGGCGACTGGAACAGGAGAATTTTCAAAAATCAACTTGTATGTCTGCAATTCACTCAAGCCGCGACCTTCTCCTCAGGTGGCTGTGGATCTTTCTCAAGTTTAAAACCAGCAGTAACCTTTCGCAATTCGTCAATTATCGAATATAATTCCTGAGCAACCTGCTCGATTTCAACTGGATCAAGTTTCTTCTTATTAATTGTATCTTTAAGGCGTGCGCCACTCGAAATGAGCCGTGCAATTACCTCACGATCTTTGCCAACCATTGTTCGAAGCGAATCTGCCATGCTGTTAAAAGCGTCCTGCAAATCAAGAAGCTCATCGCCATGCCTCAGTTTTACCTGATGCGTAAGATCTCCTGACGCTACTATCTTGGCCGACCGTTCAAGATGATAAACTGGCCCCGCTATTTTATGAGAAACAAAGACCGACAAGATTCCAATCACCAGCCCAAAGACAATTATCCACTTAATAAGCAGCCCATTTACTTCATCAAATATCTCTGCAAGCTTGTCAATTGTCAAATCGGGAGTTCCGCTTATGCGATTCCATGAGGTAAAATAGATTATCCAACCAACGCTTAGTGCAACAACAAGCATCGTAGAGATTATTATACCCATATATCTCAATTGCAGCCCAGTTTTAATAAGAAAGGTTCTTCTTTTGTGCTTGCGCATAGACTCTCCCTGTTATTTAATTTAGTTTTCCCTGAATTTATTTTCTTTTATCAGATGCTTCTTGAGTTGGCTTTGGATAATGAAGCGTACAAAGAACTTCACCTCTGGGGCCAAAAATATATTTCCCACCTTCCGGGCAATACTGAGTTTCCATGAGATAGCCTCTCGCCAAAAGCATGTCAAGATCAATGCTTTTACCAGGCTGTGAAATGGAATGTGTGTTATTGAAATGATAATTTGTCACTGCTGTTTCTATCTTTCTGCGTATTTCCTTGCAGGAAACCTGGTATATCCCGGTTCTCATCTTGAGAAACTGTGGCGTAAAAACTGCTGCGAAGAAAACAAGTACAAGGAGTATTGAAAAACCATATACTCCGATACCTCCCTGCCTTTCCATACAAATAATCTGACTTTTCATTATCTGATGGAAGTAAGAAGTTTGAGCATTTCCCCAGCAAAACGCTCTGCAGAAGTCGGGCCATCAGCTGTTACAATCAGCCCGTCAACAACACATTCTCCTCCGATATATTCAGCACCGTTTTTTTTCAGATCAGCAATAGCACCTTCATCTTTCCATACAGTAACTTTTTTATTTTTAAGAATGCCTGCCCGACCCAATACTGGGGGAGAAATGCAAATTGCTCCAACCGGCTTGCCCTGCTTATAGATTTTTGATATCAAATCCAGAAGGGACTTGTTATCCCATAGATGCTTTGGTGAGCCAGATCCTCCGACAACAATTAAACCTGCCAGATCATCAGCAGAAAGCTTTTCGATTGTTTCCTGCACGATTACCACTTTGCCGAGCATTCCCTTTGCCGAACCGGTATTGGAAGAGGCAATCATGGTATCAAAACCAGCTTTGTTCAAAGTGGTCATAGGAACCATCAATTCTTCATCTCTGAAGTTTTCCGGCGCAATAACGAGAGCGACTTTTTGTCTGGACATTTTGATCTCCTTAGCATTGTTCTCAATGTTCTCAGCATATATGAGATTAGAAATTGTAAAAAATGTCAAGAAAAAAATTACTTTGTTCATGATTCTTTTACTGCTCCTTTTTCAGTGAAATTGTCAGTTAATGCAGCAGAACTTCTGACTTTCGCGGGTATCACAATCGCTGCAAGAAATAATCCTGCACACAACCACTGGTCTGTTGTAAAACCAAGCCAGGATTTCGGATTTAGTCTTATATACTCAACAAAAAATCGAGAAATACTGAACCAGCCAAGGAAAAACGAAAACCTTTTCGCAGTGCCTATTTCCCAATCTTTTTTCAGAAGTATTCCAAGGAGTATGAATTGTGATAATGACTCATAAATTGGTGTTGGATGAACAGAAATATCTTCGGGCATTGGTAGCCCGGGGTAAGTTTCTTTGAAAAGTCTTACCAGCATGGCGTTTTTTGCTGAAAGCGTAGAAACAAGTCCGTGAGGAAAAGTCATTGCCCACGGGAGCATGGAAGGTAATCCATAACATCCGTCACCGGCGGTTATACATCCAATTCTACCAACAGCATAACCGACTGCAAGTCCAGGTGCACAAAGATCTGCCATACGCCAGAATTTTTCACCCGCCCACTTTATTCGCAGCCAGCATAAAAACAAAGCAAGTATATATCCGCCATTTACTGAAAAACCAGCACCGCTGAAAAATATTTCATAAGGCTTCTGCATAAACAGCTGCCAGACTTCGATAAGGTACAAACCTCTCGAGCCAACCATTCCGCCAATGATCGCAAGCAGATAAATATCCCACGCAATTGCCTCATCAGCACCATATTTACGAAACTGTCTGTTAGTAATGTAGATTGCAGATAAAAAAGCGCACGCAAGCAGCAAACCATAAGAACCCAGGCGCAGAGGACCCCATTGAAATAAAATTGGACACATTGCTATGTTTATCTACTTCCCGCTTATCAGCACACCATTTACATAGGTATCTTCAGTAACCGAAATCAGAAGTTCAGTACCTTCAGGAATTGTAACATCTTTTCCTTTTACAAAAATGCCGCCCACAAGCCCAACCGGGCCCATTGCAAGATAACCTACAGTTGATGCTCCAACAGCCATACCAAGTTTTTTCTTGTCTATATCGTTTCCAGAAAGATCTTTAAGCGAAACCGGCAATGATGTACCATCTATAGCTACTGCTTTTCTTACAACAAATCTCAATTTACCCTGACGTCCAAATCTGCCGCTTTTTCTTACCTGATCGAGGTCGCCAACGGCTTTTCCACCTTTGGGAAATACAAGAATGTTTTTACTCAGGATCAGGTCATCCTGCACAATAAGAGGCACTTCATCTCCAACATCTGCATTTGAACTGGAAACAGTTTTTCCAATTTTGACGCGCAGTGAAGTTCCGGCAGGTACCTTTATCTTGTGAAGAAGTAACAGTCCTTTTTCGACCGTCATCTGAATAAGCTGTTCAACTCTGAATGCGAAAGGCTCAGACGTTGTCTGACCAGATACAAACTCGTCCAGTTTTGCAAGCCTTTCAGCCAAAGCACCTTCCCTTACTTCTCTGAATGATTTCCATTCAAGAAAACGAACTTTCAATTCAAGTGAAGGGCTCTTCTGAGTGCCTATAAACAGAAAATTAAAAATATTAGACGATCTGGAAACCAGTTCGCCAGACGATTTCTGTCCGAGCAACTCACGCTCAAGACGATTAACCCTTTCTGTGGCGGAATCCGGATACTTTTTTCCAAAAACAAAGACTTCGCATCTTTCTATTCTTGAAACCAAACTCGGGTCTGTCTGGGCTTCAGCTTTTTCTGATGAAGCGACAAAAACTAATGTTAATAGAATTACTGCAACTGAAAATAGTATTTTCTTCATCTCATTATTGCCTCCTGAGTTATTTCGTTGGACTTTTTTCTTTTTTGGCCGTCTTCGCGGCTTCTTTCTTCTGAGGAATTAAACCGGATAGTTTTTTTTCGGAGTCATATACCACAAAAATATCAAGCTCCCGCAATGGTGCTGATGCGATTGCAGCTGCAAAATTTTTGAATTCATCATCATCGGGCGGAATTATCGTAATGTCTGATTCGTGGTTATGTGCAGTTCTGGCTGAGGCATAAAATATTTTACCATCTTCAACATCTTCCGTTGCAGATGCCATCGAACTGGAATATTTGATAACGGGCCTCGAAAATCTCTCTGGCGCTGGAATTGTTGACTCCTGAAAAAGCAGGTTTCCATTTATATCAAAAAACCTTGGAAAAAGAGCTGGTTTGTAGATACAATCACGCAAATCAACTATTATTCTGCTATACGGAGTATCTGATGCTGAAATTTTTTGAGTTTCGGTAGAAACCGGAACGCGGAAAATTCGCGGTCCTATTTTTGAAGGAAAGAGTGACGCCAGAAAAAGCGCTGCTCTGATACCATTCTTCCCGCAAAACGGAACCTCTACCCTGCACCTGATCAGCCCGGAAATATCTTTCTGGTAGAGAGTTTTTTCGGCACCCAGTAAGGTTCTTCTAAGGCTGTTATTGAGTGTTGGATATTGATGCAGCAATTGTTTAACGGTTATCTTCTCCATAAACTGCAGGGAAAGAACCTCGTAATAAGCATGGTGAAGTGCGTCTGTCCATGCTCGTGCACGCTCTTCCTCACTCGATGTGATGTCTTCCCACGGGTTTCCTCCAAGGCCCCAGACAGTAATTTTCTGATCAAGAAAATCAGTTTCTACGAGGGAAGGTTGAGCATCAGCAAATCCGGAAAAGGTGCTGAAAAAAAACAATAAAATCGCTGTAAAATAACGTATTAATCTTCCAGATATACTTTTCATACCATCAAATTTTACCAATCTGAATATATTTTCTGATTATTTTATAAAGCCTGAAAGAAATACCATAAAATAAAAATTGTATCCACTCAATTTTTATTTTTTTTCAATTTTGAATTTGAATTTTTAAACGAAATGACTTCTCAGCAACAGTTTATGGGATGTAAATGAAAGTATGCAAATTTAAAAACAGCCAATAATACAAAGACCTGGTTGATTGACCACTCTGGTATTTTTTGTTACAATTTTTTAACAAATTTAAATTTTCTTATAAAAAAATATTAAAATGGAGGAAACGGAATGTTTTTCAGGAACAATTATCGTGTACTTTTTTCTGCGTTTCTGTTACTGGCATTCGTAGCAGGAATCACATCTTCATGTTTTGCAATGTCTTATGAAGAGCAAAAACTTCGGGAAGAACTTGCAATGGTAAACAAAAATCTAAAGCGAGCGCACGAGTCGATGAAAAAAGCCAAAGAATCTGGAAACGATTCTGATATGCATGATTCCTGGGAACGCATTTCTGAACTGCAAGAACAACGAGAAAGAATTTTAGAGCGTTTAAAACAAATCACGGGCAATCCAAATCCTTAATTATACATAAAACAACTCCCCGGAAGGTTCGTTTGCGAACATTACGGGGAGTTGTTTTTACTGTGATATTTTTAATCGGAAAATGGTGATAAAAGGGCCTGATCGTTAAAAAAGTTCCTGATATAAGCCATCTCATTTTCAAATTCAGAATCCTGCCTGTTTTTTTCAGAGCGAATCGAATTATTCCCAGCAGGAATTCCTGATAATTCCGGTTTAAGCAACGTTTTTGAAGTATTTTTTCGTTTATACATTTTCTTATTTCATTAGTCAAAAGTGAAATGTCCGCCGACATAGTGTTCTTTTATTACATCGCCGTTATAATAAGCATAGTCCAGACGCATTGTTGGAAGCAGATGTAAACCAAATCCGAGTGTCAATGTTCCGTTCCAGGAACCAACTCTCATAGTGAGGTCGTTTTCAATGAACTTTTTCTCAACACCTATTCTGTATTGCTGCTGAGATGTTCTGGCTGAATTTCCAAGATTTACACAATCACCTGAAATGATAGTTCCCTTGGTAAGCTTCACTACAGCACCAACATTCAGAGAAACACCATCTCTTATCGCTGATTCTCCGCTTATTCGCTCTACAAGGTTATCGACAGTCAAACCGCCGGTTATTCTGTCATTATAGTGATACATTAACCCGAGGCCAAGAGTCTGAGCATCTCTTTTGGCGTGTGAGTTCAATGTTTTTATCCATCTATCAGTGTTTGTCATTCTAAGTTTGATTCCACCATAGAGAGTTTCTCTTGCAAGCATTCGGCGTGCAATTGGGAATCTTGTACCAAAACCCATGTGCAGATCACGAACTTCCCTTTGAACACCTAAAAATTCTCCGCCAATGAGCCTTCCGAATTCTGTGCTTCTGAAATCTTCAGTATAGCTCATTCCATAGCTGTATTTTGGACGTCTGGCAACAGGCTCCTCAAGGATATTGTGTTCAAGGTAATCGGTAACAGAAAAATTCTCTTTTTCCTTGTCCTCGTAGATATGTCCGGTAAATGCCGCAGAATCAAGACGAAATAAGTTCCGTTCATCCATCTTTACGAGAAACGAAGCTTCTCTTCCCTGAATCTGTGAAAGTCCGGCCGGATTGAAAAAGACTGCCGATTCGTCATCGGAAACAGCCAGATAAGAACCACCCATACCACGTGAACGTGCAGACTGGGCATATCCTGAAACAGCGAACAGCATCAGAAACGCCGCCAGAAGAAAAGCAATTTTAAACTCTTTTTTATGAAAATTCATGGAGACAACCTCCCGTATACCCTGAATCGGCAAACTTCGTTAATTTCATTATCAATATATTTCAGAAACAGCTGTACATTTCTATTCATTTTTTCTTATCGGAACAAACCCGTCTGATTGCTTTTTTACAGGTTTTACAAGTGGTTTAAATTCATCTTTATTACCAGGCAGATTTCCAATTGGGTTTTCAGGTTCAAGCATAATCGTCTGCTGCTTTCTTTCCTTTGCTTTTAATTTGACTTTTGTTGTGGTTTCTGTAATAATTTTTATTTCTGGTTCGACTTTTGAACTTGTTTTTATCGCAGGCTTCTTTACAGGAGTTTTGTTCAGTATCATGCCTTCTTCATATATTTCTGAAATTCCAGGTTTTACTGTGATAGAAGGTCTATCAGAAATTATTACAGGTCTTACCGGAACTTTTACCGGTTCAATTCTTTTTACAACAGGCTTTTCTTCTGGCGGCTTAATAAATGGCATATCAAAATCATTTCTTTCATTTGTTGCCTTTATTACTTTTATTTCTTTCTTTTTATTAATTTTATCCGTGACAAATGGCACGCATGCAAATCTGATATTATTCTGGAATGGCTCTGACTTGTATTGCTTCAACATTTCATACTGATCATGACCTTCCGGTACGATCATATCTATCACACATGGGTCACCATGAGTGTCCCAACCACCACCAAAATCACTTGTCGAAGCAAAACCTCTAACATCACGATTCCACAATTGGTTCATCGAAACTACTGGCGAAAAACCCATTATAAAGCATTGAAATCCGCAGTCTTCATTCATATCACCTATACTCTGGGCATTAATTCTTATTATCATTTTATCTCGCTGTACTTCGATATAATCAGGCGTAATAATATCAGGTATCATTTTTATCAGAAGCGCATCATCAGATTTTGATTTCAGTTCATCCCAGACCGTGTATTGTGAAAGAGGAGTTATCAGGATCATTTTTTCCCAACCCATATTTTCAGAGAACTCCAGTGATCGGCCCGGGAGCGCTTTGTTAAATCCAGAACCGGGTCTGCCATCAAGGTCAATATAAATATCTCCAAGCAATGCTACAAAGCCCTGCTCTTCACCATAACCTTTACCATCAGGCCATGAAGTCATGATATAATCACGCATCTGAATTGTAAAAACTACCATACCACCATCTCTGTGAACTGAAAATCGCTTCAAGTCATAAGTTCCACGCTTGATACGCCTGTCAAGCGGGTATTGGTAATAACCAGGACCTCGGTCATCAAGCAACGGATCAACAATATCAAGAATATTACCACTTATATCTTCTGCAAAAGCTGCACCAGCAAAAGCAAAAATATACGCAACCAGCACCAGAATTTTTTTACTAATTTCGTTCACTACTTAGCTCCTTAAACTGCATGGGTTACGTACCTCCCAGCGTTCGATAAACTTTGTGCTTTTTAGACACAACAAATTCGCAGATATTATGAAACTGCTTAATAATTCGGGGCAATAGCTTGATATTTTGCTGTCATTTCGACCGAAGAGAGAAATAACCCTTCGAAGATCTACGTATTTCCACATACCGATTGGCTATTTTCATGCAGTGTCGATTTTTACATGTATTTTTCTCAATCAGTAACTACAATTGCTTTCACTGAATAAATATGCAAAGCAACTTTCACTTTTTTGCATACATATGATCTCAATTTGCTGTAAAAATTGAGATCATAGTATGCAAGATTAAAGTTATTTTACCAGGAGAATTGAGTATTGTGAGTCGCCTGATTCCTGATATGGATCTCTTACCTGGCTGGTTGTTGTCAGGTTGAAGGCATATTTATGATATCCCGGTGATACGTTTGCAATAACAAGTGTGTAAACGCCATCTCCTGCAACTTCGTCACCATGAGTTGCATCATCATAAAGCGCCTGTGGTTGCCAGCTGGTAAAGTCAGCTACAACTGAAGGGTTTCCGACATCCTGAAAGTCAGATTTTACCAGAACAAATTTTGCTTCCCCCGGAGCCTTAGGTGCCAGCGCCACATCAGGAACATCATAAATGGGCATGGTACTCAGATTAACTGGTATTGCTCTGATGTTAAAATTTGAGCTCCGGAAAACAAGATATTCACGGCCATTTCCTTCCATTGGAAGGGAGTAAGTGCCATCACTGTTAAGGAAAATCTTTCTGGCTCCACCTTTTGTTCCGAGAACAACTTCAGAATAATTAACACCTGTCAGAGTTGAGGTAACCTTTCCGCGAGCCACTTTCATATCTGGTTCTCTGATAATCAGTTCGGATTTATCATTTCGGGTGTTCTCGGCATGAGGATCTTTTTCTTCTTTATCACCTTCAGGGCCGTTCCAGACAATCGAATAAAGTTGCGAACCCGTTGGAAGATTAGCAAGTCTTAACGCATAAATACCATCTCCGGCATATTTGTCATCATGGGTTCCATCGTCATACAGTCTGTATGTTTCTGTTGCCCATTTTGGATCAAGGCTTTTAACTACAAAACCAGTTGCACTTGGAAAATCCACAATAGTTGCAAGCCATTTTCCTTCGCCAACAATTTTTTCAGGCAGGACAAAATCTGTCGCAGTTACTGTTTCTTCAAGAACTGCATCAACCCAGACATAATCGACATCAAAGTCCCGTCCACGTGCTATCAGAAGATAGCGACCAGTTTTGTTGAATTCAAGCTTATAATCTCCGTATTCATTCACATAACATGACTTATTTGTATCGCCTGCAACCGTTATGTGTACTCCCAGCGCAACTTTAGCGGCCGGAACGATAACCTTTCCAGTCACCGTTGCTACTGGAATAACCAGTGCTTCCTGGATGCATCCGGTAGAAAATATCAGAGAAAATAATCCGGAAATTACAAAAAGTAATAGCTTTTTTCTTCGCATTGTAACTAACCAACCTTATGTAAACTTTCTTTTTTATAATTGTTTCAAAATAGTTTTAGAAACTTGCCTTTGCTTCAAACAGAAACATTTTCATTGTACTCATATCTTTATTGCCTCTGCCATTTTCGTAAGTAGAGATATCCCAGCGGCCAAGATCTGGAAAGTCATACCCATATCTCAACTTCAAACTTGCATCTTTGCTTACTTCGTAGATAACCTCGCCAAACATGCTTTCTCTATCAACTGAGTCAGTAAGTCCATCTTTGAAATCAATTACACCTCTTCTATAAAAGGCTCTACCCCGGAATTTCTTGGTAAAATTCTTTTTCAATTCTGCCAGAACTGCATTTGCAAGAGTGCATTTTCCCTTTTCATTGCGGCTCTCATAGTCTACATGCTGAACACCACCGGTAATACTTGTTGAAGGTGTCAAATTATAAGTTGATTCTCCGATATAATCGATTCTAATTCCTTCCTGGGGTGCATTAACCCATTCAACAGAGTGTTCAACACTTCCCTTTGCAAAAACTCTCGGATTAATATTTGAGTTAATTTCAAAATATCCAACTCGCTCATTATATTTATACGTTGTATCACCAACTGTATCAGTATCATCATTATCGGTAAGTACAAAAACTTTTCCTTTTGTGGAAACTGAATCATTTAGTCTGAGATTAAGTTCAAGGGTATTCTGCATTGTACCCTGTTCATCGCTCAAGGCATCATATTTTTCCTCAAAATCATATTTCAAAGTTGTACTGTCTGTAAAATCTGAAATCAACTGATAGTTAAATTTGCGTCCCGAATATCCATCGGTTGGTTGAGGAGCATTCTGATCGACTTCCCAGGTCTTTGAAAGCCATGTCGCTTCCATTGAAAGGTTTTTAGCTATTGAGAAAAGCTTGTTGCCAAAGTCATAACCTGCAGAAAAACGTGTCAACTTTTCTCCATAAAAGCCATCATGACCATAATTTTCCTTATATGAGGGACCATACGGATATCCTTCGCCATCACCGATATCAAAAGCCCATATCGGAGCCATAAGAGCACGAAATTCCTTGCCATAATCGTAATGTTTTACAGTGCCGGTGAATCCACCATTTTGGATACTTACATCAAATTTAGTTCCTTCATCTCCAAGACTTCTTGTTTTTTTGTCACGTGTATCCTGATGATAGTCATCACTACTGAGAAATTCTGCTGTTGCCTGAATTTTTCCGGCTCTTTCAGTTGTATAGCTAACATCAACACCTCTTACAGTGTTTGAGTTTCCGCGAATCTTATAATCATTAATTTTTTCGGCAAAACTTGTACCAATCGAAAGAGAATCCGGACTGAATTTGGAAGGAAGCTTCCATACAAGACGCCCGGCTATCATTTCTTTCAGGTCAGATGGTCCTTTATTTTCTTCTATCTTCAGCAAAGATCCCTGATAGGTTACCCCACCACCTGAGCCGCTGACTTCAAGGCCGTGATACGGGTTAACAATGTCTGTGTCTTCTGTGAGTATGTTCATCGGATCATTGATTCCAGTGACAGATTCATTTGCAAAATAGCGTACTTTCATTGACTGGGCGTTTGAAACAAAATGAATCTTACTTACTTCTACGTCTCTGTCATTTTGAATCTTGGTAACATAGTCATCAATTTTGTCAAATGGATTGGCACCATTATTTTTTCCAATATCGTTATAGATTAGTTTGTTAAAAGTCTTTCCATAAATGTACCCTTGCAATTCAAGAAAACTTTCAATTCTTTCACCCAGCGGTTTTCCAGTGAATTGTATATAATATCTCTGTCTGATCAGTGTAGCGCCCGGGTCCTGGTAAGTTGATTTATCACCATATTCATTGCGAAGAACAGTTCGGGGGTCCGACAGAAATAATCCATGCCCACGATAATATCCAGAAACCCGTACTTTCGGAAGTGTGTTTTCAAGATTTTTGAGTTTGCTTTCACTGTCATTCATCCGCCGTTCAAGAGTATCTACACGAACGCCTAAAAGACCAAGCTCATCTTTGAATTCCTTGGTCAGTCTTGCAAGTGAAGCTCTTTCACTTTCAGTAGATTCGTTCGAAGTACGGCTTTTTTCATCAAGCCTTTTAAGCATTCTGCCAATAATCAGGGCAACATCGTAGCGGGTAATAATTTTCCTGCCCTTGAACGTTCCATCCGGAAAACCTTCCATATAACCCTGCTTCACAAGATAATCAACATCCTGATAAGCCCAGTGATCTTTTGGAAGATCCTGAAATGCAGATGCAGGTGCGTCCTGTCCATATACTTTACCGGAAAATATTATACAGACAAAAATGAACATCACCATATAAAAGCGTGAATTAAAACAACTATTGTTTTGTTTTTGCCTCATGTATGCCGCTTTTCTGAAAATTTCTATTAAATACCTAATCAGATATCGGCAAACTTATTCACGTCACAAAGAGGAAATATTTGAAAAAAGGTATTTCCCAATAACTTCTTTCAAAGACAAGAAAAGAAAAAGACAAGAAAAGAAAAGATTTTTGTCCGCAGATTACGCAGATTGCGCAGATTTTCAAGCTTTATAGATTTTGGATTTTGGATTATTGAGTGAGAGTAAATTTTGTAAGCAACTAATGCAAAAATTCTCCAGTCCGCATTTACAGATTAATAAGTCGATTATTGGGGTTTTAATTGAGATCAAATGCAAAACTTAGGTGATAATATTGACGAAAGTACTATTAGCTGTTAGAGTTAAAATATGGTGTAATTGTATTAAGAACTATCTGTGATTTTTTTGTTTTTGGACATTGCATGAGAAAGCTATAAAAGTTTGTTAATGGAGAAATATAATGAAAAAGATTTTGGTAGTTATCATATTATTGTCAGGTCTGAATTTATTTCCAGCCTCTGCTGTACCTCCATCTCCCCTGGAAGACTATCTCAAGCTTTCCGGCAGCTATTCAAAAACTTCCAGCAGCGATACAAATGAATCTCTGAAATTTGATTCAAATCTTCTGCGCCAGGAAAATGCTCTTTCTGAGAAGATACTGAATTCCCAACCACTTGCTGAGAAACTTGCCCCCCGCGTTGCATCAATTGAGCATGGAATGCTTGTACGTCTTGGGGCAAAAACACGATACAAAATAGTTCAGGATAAGCGCAATGATCTTCGCTTTCTGATGAATCAGATTGAAAACGAAGAGAGAAAGAATGTTGAACGAAACAAGCGATGGAATATCAAGCCTGTTGAATGGAAAGGTCGAATGCTTGACCTTACTCTTGGAAAATGGGTTAAACAGGCAGATGGAAGCATGAATTGGTTAAGTGATATTTACAGTGATATTACACTTTCGCAGGCTCAATATCAGGAATTATGGAAAAAGGCATATTCTTCAAAATAATTGTACACGACTCCGGACAGGCGAAAAGACTGATTGTCTTCGAAAAAAAGTGTAAAAATGATTTTATAGTACATTTCATATAAACATTTGAATTAATCGCTCTCTCGAGCGATTTTTTCATTTTCTGTGACATAGAAATATTAAAAATATTGCACTTTTTTTGATTTTTTTTAATTAGCTACTTGACATAACCTGTTAATCGCTTTTATAATCACTATACCCTTATAAAACAAATTTACAAAAGGAGTTCAGAGATGAACAAAGCAGATCTCGTAAAGGCAATCGCCACAAAGGCAAAAATGAACCAGGCTTCAGCACAGAAGGCACTCGAAGTAATGCTCGACACTTTTAAAGATTCACTCAAAAAAGGCACCAAAATTCAGCTAATAGGCTTCGGTTCTTTTGAAGTTGCCAAACGCGCTGCAAGAAAGGGCGTAAATCCTCAGTCTAAAAAGCCGATCAATATTCCAGCAAAAAAAGTTGTAAAATTCAAGCCCGGCAAAGAACTTAAGGAAATCGTCGCTAAAGCCAAGTAATCGCTTTTAAGCAATGAAAAAAAGACCCCTTGATGGGGTCTTTTTTTTGCTTTTTATCTGAATCATTATATGGTAATATTACCTGCAAAATTTTATCTTATAGAGGTTAGGAAATGACAGACATAAAAGCAGAGAGTACCCCGCAAAAGCGAGAGCACTGGGGTTCAAGAATTGGGCTTATCCTTGCAATGGCTGGAAATGCCGTTGGATTGGGGAATTTTTTAAGGTTTCCTGCAAAAGCAGCCGCAAATGGCGGTGGCGCTTTCATGATTCCATATTTTTGTGCATTTTTGCTTCTCGGTATACCGCTTATGTGGGTTGAATGGGGCATTGGCAGATTTGGTGGAGTAAAAGGTCATGGTACAACTCCCGGAATGTTTCATAAGCTTGTAAAAGGGCGCTGGGGAAAATATTTTGGTGTTCTGGGAATAATTCTGCCTCTTTTCATGGTTATTTACTACAATTACATTGAATCCTGGACACTTTCCTTCAGCTATTTTTCAATGACTGGTGCCTATCAGAATATTGAAGGAAAAGATCTTGCAGAAAAAAGAGTCGAAATGACAAGATTTTTCCGCGAATATCACAGCATTACTCCCTCAGCAAAACTTCTGAAGAACACCCCTCCCGAACAAATCGAAAAAATCCGCAATTCTTTTGAGACAAAAGATATTCCAAAAGAAATAATATATGACCCTGATAAACACGGAAAATGGGATTTGGCGAATCACAAACTTAACCCCGCAGATTGCCCATACATTGAGGTTTCTGTCAAGGGAAAATACTTCAACGGACGCAACGTTGCATATTTATTCTTTTTTATAACCTTTCTTGCCAATTTCTTTTTTGTTTATAAGGGTGTCTCAGGCGGAATAGAAAAACTCGGAAAAATTGGAATGCCAATTTTATTTGGATTTGCAATAATACTTGCTATAAGGGTTCTTACTCTTGGGCAACCTGCAGGAAGCAAATTCAGCGTTGCCGACGGAATGAGTTTTCTCTGGAGCCCTGATTTTTCACAGTTAACATGTGCAAGTGTCTGGCTTGCAGCCGCCGGACAGATATTTTTCACACTATCTGTCGGGTCAGGAGCAATTCATACTTATGCCAGTTACCTTTCTGATAAAGATGATATCGCTCTGACTGGTATTTCAACTTCTTCATTAAACGAATTCGCAGAGGTTATTCTCGGTGGATCAATTGCGATTCCTGCTGCAGTAGCTTATTTTGGACCAGAAATGACAAAAGAGATTGCAAGATCTGGGGCATTCGATCTTGGCTTCCAGTCAATGCCGATGATATTCAATCAGATTCAGTTTGGAACCTTTTTCGGAACCATCTGGTTCGGTCTTCTTTTCATTGCAGGAATAACTTCTTCAGTCGCTCTGCTGCTTCCTGCAATTGCCTACCTTAAAGACGAACTGGGCTGGAAACATTCAAAAGCTACAATAACTGTTATGTTTGGGCAGTTTATATTTGGTTGCGCTGTTGTATTATTTTTTAAGAATGGTTTCCTTGACGAAATGGATTACTGGGCAGGGACATTCGGCCTGGTTATCTTTGCATTCATTGAAATAGTCTATTTCATGTGGCTTAAGGATTCAGAAGATTCATGGAAAGAAATGCACAAGGGCGCAGACATAGAAATTCCCAGAATATTTTATTACATTATCAAATATGTAACTCCGCTGTACATTACTCTGCTTATTTTCGCATGGGGTGTTCAGGATGGCTGGCCGATTCTTACAATGCAGAACGTACCTGTGACTGATCGACCGTACATCTGGGGCTGCCGTCTTGCTATGCTTCTTGTAGCGGCTATTTTCGTACATCTTGTCTGGGTGCGCTTTGGAAAAGATGAAAAAGAGCCGTATTTAATTCCAGCAGCAATTTACTGCTGTCCCCTTGTTGTTCTTATGGCATCATATCCGGGCCTTTTTCCCATTGAAACAAATGGTTTGCTTTTCATCACAGTTTCCTGGATTACGGTTCTCGGAATGACCGTTTTCTCGATCTATTCACTCCTTACTGTTCCAGTAAAATGTCACGATGATTTCCCCGACGAAGTTGAAGAAGCCGGAAAGCAATAATACTCTTCAAAGCCTGGCCAAAAGCCAGGCTTTGAAATATAGCCCTGTAAGGAGCCAAAAGAATTGAGCAGTATAAGGGACAACAAAAAAGAAATCACTGCAATATTGCAAAATTACTCTGAAAATACAAAATTTGAAGCCCTTCTGAAGTCATGCGCTGCCGAATCAGGAAAAGATGCGTGGCTTTTTGAGCTTCTGATTCAGAAATACAGACTGGCAAAACTTTCTGAAATAATTGAGGCAAAAGAAACCTGGTTTCAGGCTCTCGGCTGGTGGCTGGGAAAAATGTTTATCTGGTTTGCTTTTTGTGTGGGTATAACCGTTGTTTCTTTTTACGGCAAAGAAGCTGCTGACCCTGCAACATTCATGCTCTTCGGAGCATCAGCATACTATGCAGCGATTCAGATTTTTTTTCCGTCCAGAATAAAGAAGGAAAAACTTTCACTTGCCGATATCCTTAATAATGAAAAGAAAAATCAATCACCCGAAGCGTCAGATAAATCAGATCAATAAATCCCGACAATCAAACTGCCTGATTGCCTTCTGCAAATCATTCGGAAGGCGAACTGTGTATGCAGAATCTTAAATAAGGGGGCAAATTTGCATGTTAACTTTGTGGTGGGCTGTCATCTCGAACGAATGTGAGAGATCTCATAAATGCAAGATTTCTCCCTTTGGTCGAAATGACATAGCTTATGAACCCTTTATTATGATTTGCCGTATTAAGATAAGGTACCAGTGAAAAAATTTCTCGTCCAGCTATTTAAATCGTTCCTGCGGCCAGTAAACTTTCTTCTGTTTTTCTGTCTGCTCTCTTTTGTTCTTTTTTTTCTTGTAATCATTTTCTCCTCTTCACCAAGGCTCTTACCCAATAATCTTCCACAAAAAATTGATCAGATCATTTTTGAAAAAACTGGCCTGCATTCAAGTATTGGCAGTATAACAGTTGACATTTTGCGTAAAAGGGTTTACGTGAGTGATTTTGTGATATTTTCCCCGGACAAAAAAGAAATTCTGAGTCATAAAAGACTTTCCCTGAGAAATGTTGGAAAAGACTTTGTCATTAACGCCTTGTCAGGTAAATTTCCATCAATTTCAGTTCGCATGAACGAGACAGAGGTTGATCTTGATCTTTTTGGCAGATACAACAAAAACCTTATGCGGATCTTTTCGAATCAGGGTCAGAATGCCTCAGCATCAAGCTATTCAGAATCGAGGTTTATTTCAAGCGAAAATCTTACTCTTAAAAGTAAAGTCGGAAATTTTAAAATCGCATCATTATCAGCAAACATTATTGATGATTCCGTAATCCTTATCTTTGACTCCCCGGAAACCCCTTTCAGCAAGAAACTCACATTCAATACAAAATTTAACACAAAAGATGAATTATTGGCCTTTTATCTGAAGTTTTCAAAAATTTCGATTCCAAAGTTGACCAAATTCATTTCTGAAATCTTTCCGGAAAACAGAATCCTCAAATATTCAACACTTTTGAAAGCTGTTTCAGGAAATATGGATTTTTCGATTAAAATGGATTCAGATTTCGGAACAATAAAAAAGATTTTTTCATCACCGGATGATTTAAAAAATTATAAGAAAATGGGATTAAATGTTTCTCTGCCAGATGGTAAAATCGGCCTGTTTCCAGTAACATTTCCTTTTTCAGCAGTAGTTGAAAAATCTCAAATTAAACCTGATTTAAACCTGAGCTTCAGCCTTGGCGAAGAGAGCATTTTTCATCATTCATTTAATATTGATTCCGGGAATAAGCTTCGTGGATATCCAGATTTTTCAGGTAACTTCAACATAAACTCATTGCCTCTGCATCTGAATCTTTTTAGATTTTTTTATCCGGAAATTCCTGAAAACATATTTTTCAGAATTACATCAACAGCAAATTATCAACATGAAAAGGATATTTCCAGCAGCGACGGAAATATCTCACTTGCAAGCTTTTCAAGCAAAGTCTTCAATTCACCTCAGATTAACTTGTCTTGGCAGCAAACAGGAACATCTCTTTCTCTCACCGGAAATGCTGAGATACTTAATCATCCTTTTGAATACAACATCGCATGTGGTCTGCTGAACATTCCATCGCAATCAGTCAGATTGTCAGGAAGTTTCAAACAATTCCCCATTTCTATATTAAATCCATTTCTTCCAGAAATTAAGTCTGGAACAGCAAATGCTACTTTTTCTGTTGATCTTGCGTTAAATAGACTTTCTCATGCCTCTTATTCTGCTCAAATTCAGATTCTCAAGCCCCTTATTTCTGGCTTTTCAGCAGAATGCCTTTCTGTAAACGCCTCCGGAACTGGCTCCAAATGGTCTTTACACAATCCTGTTATTCAGTTTTCCCAGGGCAGTTTTATGAAACTCTCAGGAACAATTGATGAAGAAAACATTTCAGGAAATCTGACAGTTGAAAATGTCAAACCTGGACAACTGAAACTTGCAAAAACGAATGCCACAGGCACAATAGATTTTACCGGAAAGATCAGCGGAAAACTTAAGAATCCAGCGATTCAGGGCAATCTGGAAGCTGCAGATATTGAAATAGAAAAGTTCTTTATCAATAAATTGTCAGGCAGCGTGTCTCTGAAAAACTTGCAGGTTTCTTTAACCAATCTCATTGCTGAATCAGGTTCAGCCCACATTGAGAGCAATTTCACCTTTGATTTGCGAAAAAAACGTTTTCTGAAAACATTTATTTCTTTTAATGACCTGGAAATTGAGAGAATATCAATGTTTTCTGAAAAACTTGCATTTCTGAATAATTTTCATGGAAAATTCACTGGTACAGTATCAAGATCAGAAAATATTAAAAATCCGCTCTGGCAGTTTAATGTTAAATCACCTGAAACTGTTGTTGCATCAGAAACTTTACAAAATGTTTCTCTTGAAGGCGCCGGAATTGCCGATCAGCTTGACATTCACAGAGGTGAGCTTCAGACATGCGAAGGCACAGTTAACTTTAATGGAAGATACGGAATAGACAGCAAATCCATTTTCCTCGAAATCAAATCTACTCCGCTGGAAATTGCAAAATCCGGATTTCTTAAAAATCTTTTCAGGAATAAACTTTCTGGCAAAATTACAATAGATGGATTCATAGACTCATCAAGTCAGAAACGAACCGGCAAAATTACCGCTTTTGGAGAAAATCTATCAATAAACGGATATGATCTAGGCAATTTTGGTCTGGAAACGTCACTGGTAAACAACACTGTCCAGATAAATAATGCACTGTTTGATAAACAGTCTATTAAATTGTCAGGTGAAATTTGCATCACTGAACCCTGCTCATACAGAGTTATATCAGAATTTAATAATAGCGATTTGAGTTTTCTTGTGGCTGCTTTGCACAAATCATTTTCGCTTGCAGAGCTCTCTTTAAATGGAAAAATTGAAGCAGCAGGAACCTTTGACCAGAAACTTCCCAAACTTATAAAAGCAGATATTTCAGAAGTATCCCTGAAATCATTTTCAAAAAAGCTTTACTGTAATAAGCCATTTTCGTTCAAGTGGGAAAATGACTACATAAATCTTTTGCCAGTACAATTCATTTTCGGAAATGGTAAAATTAAAGTTGAAGGAAAAGGGAACCTGAATGACAGTAATTCATTTAAAGTAACATCTGAAAAGCTTTTATTAAAAGAGATTAAGGATTTTTTCCTTCCCGGATATGATATTCCAGACGCTGAAGTAGATTTCGATGCAATGCTTCAGGGAAACGTCTTGAAACCTGATGTTTCCATGAACGTCAATGTCAGCAACTTTCAGCATTCAGGAAAGAAAATCGATAAGATAGCTGGAAAAATAAGTTATGCTGAAAACAAAATATTGATTAATAACATTTCCCTTGTTCTTCCCGGCAATAGAATTACATTAAAAGGAGAAATTGTCACAGGGGAGAAATTTATTCCAACTAATATCGATTTGAAAGTCAGTATTCCACCGGGTCCGATAAACGATCTTCCTCTTCTTTTTCCGGAATATTTCAAATCGGCAAAGGGAAAAGCCTACGGAGAAATCATTTTTACCGGTGAACCTATGACTCCGGCTATTTCAGGAAATCTTAATCTTCAGGCTGAAGAAATTGTTCTGACTGGAATGAAAAAGCCTCTTAAAAACGTTGACATCGGTCTGAAAACACTTGAAAAGAAGGTCTTTATCGCACCGCTAAGTGCAAAACTTGGCAAAGGAACTGTGTCAGGCAAAGGTGAAATCGACTTTTCAGACGACTTCGGCAAAATGAACCTAAATCTCAATGCCAGCAAAATAGACCTGCATCTTTCCGGATTAGACATTGAAAAAAGCAATGCTGATTTTTCAATAACAGGCAATTTCTATAATCCTGTTATAAAGGGAAATGTGCTCCTTCCAAAAGGAAAGATTCAATTGTCTGAAAACCCGTTGAAAATTCCGAAACGGAAAATTGTTCTTCCATTCAAAACAGTAAAATATGACATTAAGTTCAATTCTCCAAGAAACTTCTGGGTGCGCAATTCACTTATGAATGCTGAAATGCGCGGCATTTTCAACGTTATCGGAGATCTTGATAATTTCCACATCTCCGGTTCTGTTAACACCGTTCAGGGAGCTATTTACTTCCAGCAGAGGAAGTTTGACATCGAAAATGGCGATATTAATTTTCTCGATTATGACGGGAAATTTGATGCGAATATTTATTTTAAATCTGCTACTAAAATTCAGAACGCTCAGGTCTACCTGGTTCTTTCAGGCAGACTTTCTGAAATTAAGCCAAGCCTTTATTCATCACCACCGCTTGCAGAAGGCGACATCCTGAGAATGCTGGCACTTGGCGAAAATCTCGCCGTTGAAGGTGGTTCATCAAATGGTGGAATTCTCGAAAAGGAAATATTTGAAAGACTGAAAAATGCCTACCTCAGCAGCCTTGTTTCATCAACTCTTACAAAAGCATTAAATCTTGACGAGCTGTATTTTGGTTCTCTTTTCGACAGAACAACCGGAGTGAGCCGCTCCTTCCTGAGAATAGGAAAATACATTGGGTACAACATCTTTCTCGCCTACGAAGGAACACTTTCAAACGAAGATGAGCGAAAAACATATATTTTCGAATACAGGCTTCCAAAGGGATTTTTAATTAACTTTGAAGCAGAAAAACCCACCAACCGTAACAGAATCGGTATAAAATACGACTGGAAGTTCTGATGTTATTTGTGACGGGAAAAGACGAGATTTAACCACGTAACACACAGAATACACGGAATTTTTTGGATTTTGGAAAATGTTTAAAGAAAAAATTGAATCACTGTTGAATGTCCGATCTGGAGAATGGCTGAATCTTATATTCTTCTGGTCTTTGAATGCTGTACTCTGGACTGGACTTACATTAGGCGAATCCGTTTCCGAGGCTGTTTTTCTCAAAAGAGTAGGCATCGAATACCTTCCGTGGATGTTCATTGTCTGCTCTGTCTTTTCGATACCGTTCTCTATTCTTTTTACATGGCTGCAGAACAAGATTCAGCCTGTATCAATGGCTGTTATCCTGGGGCTTTTCGCTTCATCAGCGGTTTTTTTCAGCTCTTTTTTACTGAAGTCGCAAATGCAGGTATTTTCAATGAATTCCGGGGCGCTATTTTTGTACATTCTTCAGAACATCCTTGGAATGATTCTCAGCGCGCATTTTTCAGTAATTCTTTCGATACAGTTCAAAACACTTGATGCAAAAAGAATGTTTCCGCTTATTTTATCTGGAACAGTCTTCGGATCACTCGTTGGTGGTTTGATTCTGCACGGATATGCTGAAAACTCAGGGGCTGAAAAGCTGCTTTTTACATGGGCAATATTACTTATAGTTTCCTCAATATTGACCTTAATTTTTAAAAACCGGCTATTAAGTCTTTCCTGGGCTGCAGAAGAAATTGATACCCCAAAATTTCAGGGAAAAAACTGGCTTGACAAAATTCTGAATGAATTCAAGGCCGCCACCGATTCACCACTACTGGCAACTCTTGCCGCAGCAGCTTTTCTGATGACTGTTTCCCGCTTTTTTCTCGAATACACTTACAGTGACATTTTTTCGAAATCGTTTACCAGCGAGAATCAACTTGCTGAATTCTTTGGAAAATATGTCATTTTTTCAAATCTTTTCACTCTTCTTTTTCAGACACTCATTACCGGCAGAATGATCCAATATCTCGGAGTAAACAATGCAAATCTATTTTACCCTTGTACAACAATGTTTTCCTTCATTTTTGCATATTTATCATATCAGCTTCCAGCCGGTGTCTTCGCAAGATTTAATCAGGAAGGTTTCAGAAGAGCTGTATATCAGCCAGTAACTAATCTGTTTTACAATGCTGTTCCTCCCAAACGAAGGTCGCAATCTATTGCAATAAACGAATCAATAATTGTTCCAATTGCGGCAACATTCTCCGGTGCAACATTGCTGCTGATTCCCTACGATGAATCAACAACTTCTCTAATTGCATTTTTCCTTGTTATTCCATGGTTAATATGTGCATGGATTCTCAGAGGCCTCTACAGCAAAAGCCTTCTGGACATGCTCAAACGCTCACAGATAAGCCAGCTTATTACGGAAGACAAAAACCCCGGAGTCCTTGACACTCAGACCCAGCTTCTTGTCGTCGATGCACTGAAAAACTCTCAGGATGACGTTGTGGAACTGGCTTCTGAACTTCTTCTTGCCTACGGACGTCCCACTGCAAGACTTGCGCTTCTAAGACAGGCATCAACCGGCGGCGGAAATATCCAAAAAATAATTCTGCCAAAACTGGTCAGATTCCCTGCCCCGGATACCAGATCGTACATTATAAAATGTCTTTCAGAAAATGATTCAGAGGTCCGTCTGGCTGCTCTGAAAAGTTTGACACAGTTTCCTGTTGATGACGAAATACGCGAAAAGATGAGCGAGTTTCTGGAAAATCCCGACATACGCTTCAGTGCAACTGCTGCAATTGGCGTAATTCGCTCTGGAGACCTCGTTTCAATGATGAAGGCTCTTCTTATTTTTCAGAGACTTCTATTCAGCAATTCCCCAGATGAAATAGCACTTGGAATAACCTCACTCGGCGAAATTCGCGAAGAACGTTTCTGGATCAACCTCAGATCTTTCTTGTACAGTGATAATCCAGCTATCAGACTCGCCGCAGTTAAATCGATGAACATTATGGTCAAAACCGGCGAAATTCAGGAACATCTGGAAGTGCTGCAAAAACTTGTTATCGATCCTGTAAGAGAAATCCGTTCCTATGCTATTCAAATTGTTGGAAGAGTTAAATCAGAGAAATCGTCTTCCATTCTAATTGAAGCATTGGGAGATCTGAGCCCGCGAAACAGGAAATATGCTCTTGAAGCTCTTTCCGCTTATGGACACGAACCGCTTCCAAAGCTTCTGAAAGTGCTTGATGACCCGTGTTCACCCGTTAACAAACAGGAAGGCGCAATCAGAATTCTTGCCTTGTCACAGGACCCCATTGTCAGAGAACGCCTTGCAAAATACGGTAAAGAAAGAATAAGAGAGATTTATGAATTGAAAGCCGAAGAACGAATTATACGTATGAATCTCAATCAATCAGATGCAGAATACTTCGCCATGATTCTAGATGAAAAAGCATTCTCGATAGTAAGACTGATTCTGGCCCTTGTAGCACCAGACCGCGAAAATCAGACCGCCAGAACTGTTTTCAAGAATCTATATTCAAGTAATCAGGAAATCATGAGCAATGCTCTTGAGGTGCTTCAATCAATGGGTGAACGCACTCTTATCTACCACATTCTGCCACTGCTTGAAGGGCTATCGCTTGATCAGGTCACATCTTATGGCAGACGTATATTTAAAATTGAAGATAAAGATGTATCCACGATTATTAAACGGCATTTGTTGTCACTTGACAAATTCCTCAGAGATGCAGCAATTTATACTATTGGAAAAATTCGACTTCTCGAATTGCAGCCGGTTCTTCTGAAACTTGCCAACTCAGAGGAATTCCAGCTTGAAACAAAGGAAATACGTTCCTGGACACATTCAAAGCTTGCTGAAAAGATATCTGAAAAGGTGTTTGAAAAAAAGATATGATTACTATAGAGAAAATTCTGTTTTTAAAGCGAATTTCTATTTTTAAAAGCCTGAACAGTCATGAGCTGAGGGTAATAGCCATGGTGACAACCGAAGAAGAACTGGCTGTCGGTGAGGTGCTTTTTCATGAAGGTCAACCTGGTGACCGGATGTACTTCGTTGTAGACGGAAGAATTAGAATATTCACCGGAATTCCACCAAAAGTTAAAGGACTGGCAACCTTTGAAGCAGGAGACTTTTTTGGAGAAATGGGGCTTTATGACGATAAGCCCAGAGCGGCCTCTGCCATGGCTCAGCAGCCATCAAGCCTTCTGGTACTTAGAAAAGGAGACTTCTGTGAACTGATCGCAGAGTATCCAGATGTTGCACTTGGAATCATGAAAGAGCTCAACCAGAGAATCAGAGCCACTAATGTAAAATTATCATCTGTCGAAAGACATCTTCTTGACAAAACCGGTAATCTCTACTCAAAGGATTATTTTCTTGAATGTATTACTATTGAGCTTTTGAAATCAAAAAAGAATGATGCCCCACTTTCATTCGTAACAATCAAAATTTCATTTCAAAACGATTCCACTCCATCAGCAATACTTTGCCCGGACACATTGACTGTCGAACAGGTTCTATGTGATCTTGGTCGCATTCTGACGCTGCATCAACGTCCAAACGACCTCGCAGCAAGATTTGATGACAATAAAATTGCCATAATGCTTTCAGAATCGGGCAAACCCGGCGCAGAAGCCTTTACAAAAAGAGTACAGAAAGACATTGATTCATACCTCGCCTCTGTTCAAGATGGAAAAAAGATGAAGATAAACATTGGATACGCCATCACAGCCTTCCCCGATGACTCCGACGAAAGAGACAAAATAATCGCACTCCTGGAAAAAATCTAACCATAAAATCTGTCCGCAGATTGCGCGAATTGAGATAAAAAAGAGGATAAAAGACAAAAGAGAAAGATTAAAGCTGTCCGCAGATTACGCAGATTTCGCAGATTAAGATTTAAAGACAAGAATTGAATGAACTGAAATTTTTCTTATGTGAAGTTCAGGAAAGAGGTAAAGTTACGACAAAACGATTCCCTGTTTCAAGTCCCTCAACCCAGACTCTTCCGCCCATTATTAAAACAAATTTTCTGACGAGATATAGTCCAAGTCCGGTACCTGGAATATTGTCGCCGACATTTTCCAGTCGATAAAATTTTTCAAATATCTTCTCTCGCTCGTTTTCTGGAACAATATGACCTTCGCTTTCAACTCTGATTTCAACGAAATTATTATGTTCAAGCATGGAAACAGCTATTTTTCCATTTTCACTTGAATATTTAACTGCATTGTTCAGAAGATTATCAAGAATTCTTTCAAGAAGATACTGGTCATGCTTTACCGGAGGCGTTTCAAGCTCCTGATAATCAAATTTTAAGCCTTTTCGTTCTGCTGCCGGTTTTATTCTATCAATAGCAGAGGTAATCAGTTCGCCAATCTGACCCGGTCCGCTCTTTACAGAGAGTTCTTCAGACTGAAGCCTTGTCAAGTCAAGAACGTTACGTGTCATTCGGTTCAGTTCTTCGACGTCAGTTGCCAGTTCACCAAAGCGCCTTCGCATTATTTCAGGCAACAACTCAGAATCAGGAAGTATGAGATTAACCTGTCCGTTTAGCCTGGCAAGCGGAGTTCGAAGTTCATGTGAAACAAGCGCGAGAAAACTGCTTTTCAGCTTTCCCAGTTCTTCAAGATGCCTGTTTGCACGCTCAAGTTCGAGATTTTTTGTTTCCATTTCAGAAAAGACTTCTGAGATTTTACGTGCAATGAAAACAAAAAGTATGAATGTTATTCCAACAATGATCAATCCGCCTGTCCAGATAAGAACTTTCAGCGTATCAATCCTGGAAAAAAAAGAGCGTCTGGACTGAATTGCAGCCCAGATGCCATTTTTTGCCTTATAAATCCATAAAAAGAGGGAATCTTTTTCTCCCTCATCAATCTGAACAACTGTTTCACTGCCAACAGGCAACTGATTTCCATAAAAGCGAATCTTTTCTTCGTTCAACCTTGAAGGCAGATCTTGAATTCCAATTGAATACGAAGCAGCATCGACAGGAAGATGCACAATAGAAAATGGCCGCGAAGATGAAGCTACAGAACCACCCGAAAAAACTTTCAGACTTGTAATTCTTGAATCTACAAGCTCTTTCTTGACTTTCTCAATTAACAAATCACAGGCATACAATATCAATATTAAAATTGCCGCCGGAAGAGCTCCCAGAGTGAGTGTTATTGAATATTGCCTGATTTGATTCATTCAACTGACAGATGTACCACCGTTCCACCGTCTTCTGCGCCTTCCACTTTGATAACTTTCAGAACGCCGCTCTTGGCTGTTTTATACTGTTCCTGAAGCATCAACAGATCTTTATCGATTCTCTTAACATTTTCTCCATAAGAAACAAGTTCGGTCTGAAATCTCATAATCATTTTCCGCAGATCTTCGATATCACTTGATGTAAGATTCGACTTTCTGATGGTTCTGTACATGTTTGGCGACTGAGCAATTTCAAGAATATTATCCTTGATATGCTGAATAATTCTTACAGCATGGAATTTGTTTATCGGCGGAGCGCTCAGAAGCGCCTGAGCTGCATGTCCCTTTACCCATCCCTTTTTCATGAATTTCTGAGTAATTGCCATAAATTCATCATTTTTCGAAATTTTTGGATTCGGATTCGGATCCCAGAGAATCAGACTGCTTTTTGAAGACAATCTTGGTTTAGGTGTCTTCTGAGTTATCGGCTCATAATTTGGAGGAATTTTAAATGAAAGAGTAACCTGTTTTGTTGATACGCTCTTTTCGGGAACGGGAATGGTAATTGTTGAATCAGCACTTACTTTCCAGACTAAAACAACGGTTGCAACGACGCATAAAAGCGGAAAAACTATTTTTTTTATCATTTTTCTATTTCCTTTTATGATTTATTTTCCATTTCGCCGCAACTATCGACAAAAGGACAGATTTCTGTAATATTTTGAATTCAGCCCCCATAAAACTGAGATGATATATGAGTCGCAGACTCAGCATCTTGCTGCGTTTGGCTTAAGCGGCTGGCGACTCTTCTACTTTTTCTTGAGTAGATACTGAGATATGTTATCTGGTATAATGCGTTTATGAAAATTCTTATTATTGAAGACGACACTCGACAGGCGCTGAACTTGCAGGATCTGCTGATCAATTTTGGATATAAAGCAAGTTTTTTTACCGATCCGCGCAAAGGGTTATCAGCATTTGAAGAGGAAGATTTTGATCTTGTTCTGCTTGACCTGAAAATGCCTGGCATCGATGGAATGACATTTCTCAAGAATGCACTGCTGCTGAAACCAGAAACCAGAATTGTCATCCTGACAGCATTCGGAACCATTGAAAACGCAGTAGAGGCAATGAAAAAAGGTGCTTTTGACTTTCTTGAAAAACCTGTTGACATAGATAAACTGAAAAAAACAATCACACTCGCGTACAATGCCAACCAGCTTTCAGGTATGGCAGGATTTTCTGCTCCGAGAGCCGAAAATGCCGGTGAACAGTTTAAGACAACCGGAAAAGCCATGGAGAAGATTCAGAACCTTATTAACAGGGTTGCTGCATTGACAACGACTGTTCTCATTCAGGGTGAAACCGGCACTGGAAAAGAACTTGTTGCCAGAGCAATTCACGGAATAAGTCCAAGAAAAAATAAACCTTTCATCGCGGTCAATTGCGCCAATCTGCAGGGAAATCTTTTAGAATCAGAGCTTTTTGGACATGAAAAAGGAGCTTTTACCGGCGCTGAAGCGCGAAAACTTGGCAAATTCGAACTGGCATCAGGCGGAACACTCTTTCTCGACGAAGTGGCAGAAATACCGCTTGAACTGCAGGCAAAACTTCTCAGAGCCATTCAGGAAAGCGAAATTGAGCGTCTGGGCGGAACAAAGCCTGTAAAAATTGATGTAAGAATTGTTTCTGCCACAAACAGAGATCTGGTATCAATGGTCGAAAAAGATCTTTTCAGAAAAGATCTTTATTATCGTCTGAACGTTTTTCCACTTGTTCTTCCGCCGCTGAGGAAAAGAATAGAAGATATTCCACCACTTGCACTGAAAATAATTTCCGAAATCGCATCAGTTTCAGGCTTGCCAGCCCCGGAATTATCATCTGAAGCCATTGAGTGGTTGAAACACCAGCAGTGGCATGGCAATATCCGCGAGCTGAAAAATGTCCTGGAAAGAGCCTCTATCTTAGATGAAGACGGACTAATCTCGCTTGCCGATCTTCAGCAGGTTGCACCTCAGATGAACCAACAGATAATACAAACGCAAAAAACCTCAGCAAATTTTGCCGAGGTTTCGACATCTGCAGAAAACAACTTCGACTTCAACGATACTCTTGCCGACAACGAAAAAACGCTTCTCTGTCAGGCACTAGAAAAAAACCAGGGAAACGTAGTTCTGGCAGCCAGAGAACTCAACATTCCAAGAAGAACTTTCTACGACAAACTAAAAAAACTAGCCATCGACCCCGCAAGATTCCGCACCCAATAAGCATTTACTTCCAAGCTATTCTCTTTAACATCTTTTTATCCGACAGATTTTTCAATTGCGTCGATAACTGTTTTCAGAATTTTAATACGTGCAAAACATTTATTATCTGCTTCAACAATGGTAAAAGGAGAAGATGCAGTGCTGCAATTGGCAAGCATATCATTTATTGCGCGTTCATACTGCGGCCATTTTTCTCTGTTTCGCCAGTCTTCATCAGTAATTTTCCAGTTTTTCCAGGGAGTATCCTTCCTTTCCTGGAAACGCTTCAACTGCTCATCTGAGCTTATCTGAAGCCAGAATTTCACCAGAACTGTACCATAGTTTGTCAAATGACGTTCAAATTCATTTATTTCGCGGAAAGCCCGCTTCCAGGCTTTTTCAGAACAGAAACCTTCAATGCGCTCAACCAGAACTCTTCCATACCATGTTCTGTCAAAAACTGTAATATGACCTGCTTTCGGCAAAACTCGCGCGAACCTCCAGAGATAGTGGTGATCGAGTTCTTCCTTAGTCGGAGCTGCAATTGGAATAACTTCATAACCTCTCGGATCAAGATTTTCTGTCAGACGCTTTATTGCTCCGCCCTTGCCTGCCGCGTCACATCCTTCAAATGCAATAACAACAGGAGTTCTCTGCTTATAAATTTCGTATTCGAGTTCACGAAGCCTTTTCTGATACTTCCTGAGCAATTTTTCATACTCTTCTTCGGAAATTGTTTTTGTAAGGTCAAGAGCCGATAAAATCGTAACATTATCGGCCGGAAGAAGCTTCTGAGCAGTGTCTGAGTTGTCATTTGCATGAGAGATATTTGATGAGGATGATTTTTGCGACAATGCATGCTGCCACGTATTGATAATAGTCGTAAAAATTTTATCGATTGCAAACTCGTGATCATGCGCCTCAACCAGTATCCAGGGTGCATAGTCAGTATTGGTTTTTTCAAAGATTTCCTCTGCTGATGAAATGAATCTATCATATTCACGATGCTGCTTTAATTCAAACTTTCCAATTTTCCATGATGTGGATTCATCTGACAGAACAACTTTGAATCGCTTTTTCTGTTCTTTTTTGGAAATATGCAGCCAGAATTTTATTATCACCGAGCCATTTTCCGCATGCTGTCTCTCAAAAGCCAGAATATCTGATAAATGTGTCTGAAGATTATTTTCGAATGTCTTTTCAGCGAACTTTCCATCAAGAATATCTTTGTACCACGAATTATCAAATATCGCCAGACGTCCTTTGGAAGGTAATTTTGTCCAGAATCTGTAAAGAAATGGACGTAATCTTTCATCTTCGTTTGCGTTATGTATCGGATGCACTTTAAAACCACGCGGATCAAGCGGCATCATCAAACGGTTTATACAAGTTCCCTTACCAGCAGCTTCAGGTCCTTCGAATACAACTATCGTCGGAATTCCCGCATCCTTCATCTGCCTCTGAAGTTCGTTAATTTTTCTTTCAGCTTCCTTCATGCGGATCTTGAATTCTTTTTTCCCAAGTTTCTTTGTCAAATCGATCATCTCAAGCATTATCCATCTCCTGAACGGTGTATCTTTTAACCCTGAGGTATTGATAATCTCAGGCGATAAAGAAGAATTTCATCCTTTTCTCTTTCGAGAAGAAGAAGGTTTCCTGAATCATCAAATGCAATATCTCTCTGACATATCGGTTCAGGAAGTTCTATTTTCCAGAACATTCTGGAGTTCTGGCCAATTAACGCAATTTCACGACATGAGCCAGACCAGTATGAAACCAGCAAATCATTTTCAGGAGATTTAAGCAGTCTGATATTCGAAGGTTCAAAGTCTCTTGAAAAACGAAAAACACGCTTCATGCTGTTGCCAAAAATATCAACAATTGAAGCCTGCCAGACACCTGTCGTCGGATGACGTTCAACTGACCACATGAACGAATCCTTCAATGGCACAGATAATAATGGCTTTTTGAGATCAATGATTTCGGAGGTATTACTCGCTGAAACACAGAAACTGTTTTTGCTGCCTCCAAGAAATAAATCTCCGCTCTCACTGTATTCAATAGTTTGTGAATCAAAAACTCTATCAATAAGAGGCTTGCCAGTATCAGAGAAAATGTCTCCCTGCCCGGTGATGCAGATCACAGAATTTTCCGAAACTGCAAAATCTCTCAATGCCCTTCCCAGATTTTTCGGTTTAAAAAATTTCTTATCCGGATTCACTTCTAAATATGCTCCGGTAGTGTCGAAAACAAGTATTTCTCTGCCCTTTGTGCGCATTCCTACAAGTTTATCAAGGTCAAGTCCCTTCAATCTGAGGATTAATTCCTTGCCAAATTCGAAAAGCTTTTTTTCTGATTTTCCTGGTTTTTCTGATTTTTCAAAATCAGCAATTGAAACAACTTTGAACAATTCATCCGGAGCAAGGGAAAAATCTGTATCTGCAAAATATACTTCCTTCCCGGTTTCGGAAAGGAAGCGATTCATCTGTGATCTCGGCTTCAAAAGAACTTTCGATAAAAATTTTCCGTTTCTGGAAAATCTTTCCAGATAGATCGTTCCCCGAAAACCGCCGGAAGGAATGAATGAAATGTAATATGAATCGTCTGTTTCAAACCAGATTCTGCCATTCTGAAAAGAACCACGTCCAATATGGATATCATTGACTTTTTTACCTTCTGAATTATATTGAACAATGAAATATCCGAGGTTTTCCGAATACTCAATTGTAGTCAGAGAATCATCTTTTCCGATAGTAAAACCACAAAGTTGCCATGGAAGAGATCTTATCAGTGAGCCATCGGAAGAAAGCACTAAAATAGCAGCTTTCCCATAGTCTCCAACGTATAATCGACCTCTGGAATCAGTCTCAAGCTGATTTATCTGTACAAAATCACCTTTAATTCTCGAAATTTCACGGGAAGAAGCAAGATCAATTTTTCTGATAGTCAAATCTGCAGCATCCGCAACCCATAATATTTCTGGCTTTCCTGAAGTGTTATATGAAAATGCAAAATCTTCCAGATAAGTATTGGAAGCCATATCTGAAAGTTTGATATGTTTTTTCAGACTGCCATCAGACCCGAAAGAAAGAATTCTTCCGTTAAGAGAATCAGCTATCCACAATTCATTTTTTATTATCCTGAAAGATTGCGGACCAAGAGCGGAAGCCTCAATAAAAACTTTAGTGTTACGAGAGTTCTGAAAAGCCAATTTCTCTTCTGATTCACCATATTTTATCTTCCAGGAAATTGCATCACCTGCAAGAAGTAATTGACTCGAAAAAATCTGACAAAACAAAAGCATCAAAAATATTGCAGACCTCAAGATTTTCCTCCGTATTACAATATTGTAAATGACAATGCAAATCAAACTTTTCTCATCACCCTGGATACAGGACCTACTGCCATCGGGTCACTCAATCTCGGAGTCCTGAGTCTTGAGCTGTTATTCATTGCCTTGAATGTATTTCCTTCTTTAACCATTATTCCAATATGTGTATCGGGGTCGTCTCTTCCATCGCCTGTTCTATCGTAGGTTTTCCAGGTTATTACATCGCCTTCGGCAAAAGGAGGAGCGCTTACTTCTTTCCAACCCTGTTTTCGGAGGTCATCGAGAACAGACAATACACCCAAATGAACTGAAGGAATTGCTCCAGCGTTCTTCAAAGCCGTAGAAACAACCTGCGCACATGCCAGGTTACCATAATCTACTTCGCGGCCTCTGAATCTTGTACTTCCTACCAATTTTTTTGCTTCAACCGCAACTCTATGCTGGGAAGTTCCAGTCTGAATGCCGCCGGGGTTTGTATTTCCCGGAACTGCCTGTCCAGGCTTTGTCTGCGATATATAATTTGAATGAACATATCTGATGTTGCCATTGTAGTTGATTTTATACCAGTCATCAACTTTCCCAACAACCTGAACGGCTATGCCGTTAGGAATTGTGGAATCTACGACACCCCAAGGGGAAACTCTGACATTGAGACCCTTGTCTGAATCCACGTATCCAATAAAATTAGTCTGCTGGACATCTGTCTGAGAAGGCGGTGCAGGGGTATCTGTATCGATATATCTTCTGGCAACAAATGCCTCGTTGTCGCCCCATTTTATTTTGTAATAATCGCCGGCAATTCCAAGAATTTCGACAGCTCTCTGATCCCGTAGAATTCCTACAACAGAGCCGTGGGGAACGCGTCTGACGAGGAGTCCGAGTGGTGAATTCACCCATCCCTGAGCAGGAAGAGTTTTCGGCGAATCATTCGGAAGTTTAACGTAATTTGAATGAACATAAGCTGAGCGTCCATCCAGATTGATTCTGTACCAGTCACCAAGTTTTCCTGTAATATAAACGTTGGTTCCATTTACAAAACTTCCGATTATATCACCCCATGGGCCAGTTCTTATGTTCAGCAGGGTATCGACAGAAACTTTACCAACCGCCTGCACCTTTTCGGTTGCCCCGACAGGCTGAGAATTTGAAGTGCCGGAATGATCTATCACGAGAGGGTACTGGGTTTCTCTTGTAACTTTGGTATCTCCTTCAACAAAGGGAGATTTTGCAGATAGCAAGCAAGGAAAAGAAATAACTGAAATAACGAAAATAAGTTTCAATATTTTCATAGCTCCCCCTGCTGATATTTTACTATATTATTCATGTTACCTGCCAACCAAAAAAAAGTTTCAATGAAAATATTTTTTCATCCGAAAATACAGCAATATCTAAATTTTGCAAGTAAGTGCATTCCCGAAAAATAGGGATTAATTTGATGTTATTTCGACCGAAGGGAGAAATCAAGTAATGCTCATGGACCATCAATGCAATAAGATCTGCCAATGAATAAGGGCAATAATTTCAGAGTTGCGGTTACGAGATCTCTCCCTTTGGTCGAGATGACAACGAATACTTGCTTATGACAACCAGCATAAAGGGACGTGCTTTCGAGTGCCTTTTTTGGGATTGCAACCTTATTTGTTGAAAATCGCATTACAAAATCTTACCATCAGGAAGCTGAATTTATCGGGAAGATATGATTTTAGTCTTTTACGAGAATTGCGGTAACAACCATGATGATTTCAGTTGCATTTTTCTGCTTATCGTACCCTTTTGCAAGACCACCAAAGAGTGGAATTCTTGAAATAAATGGAATTCTGTTCTGACTTTCGCGTTCTTCATTGCTGAGCAGACCACCCATAACGATAGAATCACCATTTTTCAAACGCAGTACACTTTCGGCTTCGCGTGTACGAATCTGCGGAAATCCCTGCTTCGTAGTTCCGACAATTGAACTGACTTCACTTTTCAGATCCATTTTTATGCTTTCATCAGAATTAACTGCGACATTATTCACGATCATTTTGATTCCAACATCGACCCAATTCAATTGAGTATTAAGTTTCAGAGTTGATCCAGATTCGGTCTGAGCTGTCGCAGCAACTTCCAGAGGAATTCTCTCGCCGATGGTAACTTTTGCTTCCTCTCCTTCAAGAACCCTGAGATTCGGTTCAGCAAGGATTGTAGCGCCTTTTCGTTCATTGAAGATGCGCAGCAGAAGAGGCAAATTGTCTTTGGCATGAAACTCTTTTATTTCTCCGTATGTGTAGGCACTTTTATCCAGATCAATTCCGAGAGTTTTCAATTTATTACTGGCAACTTCAGCTAATCTGAATTTTATAAGGATCTGCTTCTTTTTGCGATTAAACATTTTCAGAATACTGGAAGCTTCTTCGAGTTTCTTCTTTGTACCAGACAGAACAAAGTTCTTTCCATCAACTGTTTCAAGTGAAACTCCAGTTTTTTTGAGAGCTTCCCTTGCAAGTTCAGGTTTTATCTCGCCAAATCTTATTTCTTTTGACTCAGGTGATTCTTTCTGGTCTATCTGATTCAGTATTTCAACAATTTGCATTCTTTCATTCTGTGGACCTTCGATGAATGCAGAGCCAGAATCACCCAGATTCACAATTATGCAGTTCCCCTTTATTCCTTCTGAGGCTTTTAAAATCTTTTGAAATTCAATGTTTTTAGGGGTGAAAAGTTCACGGCCCCACATTACACTTTTTCTCCATGATTCAAGCTTTTTTCTGAAACCTTCAACGGCAGATGGTGATCCCGACCAGTTCAAGCCTGTTGCACCAGCCTCAATAACAGTTCCATCAAATTTTACGTCTTTTGCAGCAAGTTTTTTTTCACCATCGCTCATTGCCATGAAACCATTTTCTACAGCAATTTGAGGAAGTTTGTCGACAATATTCCTCGCTCCTTCGAGCTGAGTTTCTGAGCCATAAAGTATCAGAGATTTTTCATCTCCGCTGCTGAGAGACGATTTTAGAGAAGGAATCATTGATGAAAGCAGTGAAATTACCCATTTTCCATCAATTCCGCCCGGAATACTTAGAATTCCAGGTTCTACACTGCTTTTGTATCGTTGTCCTCTTTCCGGCGGATAAATAAAAACCGTGTTGCTTCCTGCGTCAGTATATTCAAGTCCTACTGTTTTCAAAATTATTCCAAAAGCTTCTTCAATTTTCATTCCCTGAAGATGACTGGATATTAAACGCTTTTTCTGTACAGTATCATCAACAAAAACATTTTTCCCTGTCTCGCGGGAGTAAAGCTCTATTACCTTTTCCAGCTCAACATCTGACAGTTTAAGAGTTTCAGAAAACGCTGAACCGCCTGTCAGTAATAAGAAAAAAAGCACTGGCATCAATACCGCCATTAAACTTCTGTAAAACCTGTATTCGTTCATTTTTTGTTCCCGGACATAAGTATTGTTTTAATTTGACCGTCACTTCCAAGTAATTCGAGTTTATCTTCATCTGCACTGATAATTTTCTGATCGGAAAGTGTAGTTTCGCCAACAAGGTAAAGTGAATTTTTCCCCTTTTCTCCGATAATCACAATCTTTCGATTGTTTCCGAAATAGAAGCCCTGATATTTGATTTGAGTGCTATCATGGTATTCATTAATTGTTTCATGAAATTCCTCAAAAAGGTCTTTTCTACCGGGAATCGGAAAATTCAGTTCTCCAGGCTTCTCATGCGCTGGCATTGAATCCTTGCTGGATGTTGATTCCCATTGTCCTGATCTGACACTTGCTTCCACACTGATTTCAGCTCTGCCACTTCCTGATGACAGAATTTCTGCAAAATCAAGTGAAACAGCAGTTCTTTTTTCAAGTTCAAATATTATTCTGGCTGCTGCAGGATATTTCCCAGTTGCTTTGAAAGTAATTCTGGCCGGTACGCCGCCCAAATTGCGTGTCTCGCTGATTTCAAGACCTTCATTCAGGGCTTTTTTTGATACGTCGTCTAACACCGCAACTGGATCATCACCGGGAGAATTATCAAGCATTTTTTTTGCTTCTTTCATCCACAAACTGACCCGTTCAAGTTTTGCAATGTCTACTTTCAGACTGTTGATAACAGCGCTCATTTCAATTATTTTATGACTTTCAATCTCCGGAAACATCAATCCAATAAAAATGTTTTCCAGAATCAGCAGAAAAAAAATAATTTTTACTCTGTCCATGAAAACACCACAGAAGATTTTCCTTCACTTGCTTTTTCAACTGTCAGATGGCCTGTATTTTTGCCAATACATCCATGAAGCCAGCCACCGGAAGAATTTTTATCACCTGCCATGAATTTTATCTTTCCACTGTCTTTAACAAATAAAAGGCTTTCAATCTTAATGTCCGCGGGAATTCGATCCTCAATTTTAGACAATTTTTCCGAAATGCTGTTATTTTTTCTTCTGATCCAGGAATTGCGACTTTCAACTGCGCCTGCTATCAGCTCCTGTTCTGCATTTTCTGCAGATAATCTGGTTTTGGTCGCCTGAAGTTCATCAACTGTTATCTTTAATTCATTGTATTCAGCCAAAAAGTTCCGATACATAAAATATTTATACGAAAACATGCATAATTGAAGAATTAAAAGCACTCCAAGCGCGAAGTTCACTTTATCGAACAACGGCTTCTGTATTAAAAATTTAGACTTTGGAAATAAGTTAAGCTTAATCATTCAAATCATTATCGAATATTAGCTAAAAATAAATTAGTACTTATATTTTGTATGAGATCTCATTAAATCCCCAAAAGTTGGCTTATTATGGCACTGTAGCAACGATGCTGAAGAAAAAATATATCTCACTCAGAAACACAGAGAAAATCGTGTTTTTTTTATATCTGCTCAACAACTTTGCTACAGTCTCCTTATTTTTAAATAAATGTGAGTTTGAGAATTTATGCTTTAGTTGATTACAAATTTTCCTGAATTTTCCTTGACTTTTTCCAGATTGTACATATACTTAAATTAGGATGGGTGTAAAAGATTAATTTTGGGTAGTGTGAGCAAGTAACTGCCAAGTGCTTCTCCCTCGCCCAAAATTTTTATAAGGGCAGGATTTCTGAGTAACCGGCCAGTTATAAGCTCACGCCACCAAATAATTTTATTTTGGAGGGTGAGATGAAGGCTCAGCAGAAAAAGGTTGCCAAAAAATCATTTTATTTTGGATCGATCGGGTCCCTGGATGGGCCATTGGCATTGTATATCCAACGTATCCACAGTCGCTTCTTTTTGTTCATCGCATTGGTTTCTTTCCTGTTTCAGTTTTCCACCACTTTAAACGCACAGGTTCAGCCTTTACCGGCATTTCCCCCTGATTATGTGCTTTTAGACAACATTCCGGCCGGAAGTCTTGGGACCCGTTGGGTTACGGCAGACATTAACCCCATGCCAATAAGAATAACCCGCTATGAAACAACCTCACAATATGACAAATCAAGAGCAATTCTTCAAAAGAGAGTCAGTTATACCTCCGCTGACGCTGGTGTTTCAGTAATCTGGCGAAATTTCCAACTGGACTCGAATTGCACAAACGGCACAAAAATAGCACTGCACTCTGTTATTAATGCAATTTCATCTGGTGGAAGAATTTCCGCGACAGTTTCTGTTGTATTTTTTAAAGGTTCTACTCAAGTAGGTTCAAAAAAATATGGAATAACAGTTAATGGTGAAAATACAAATGACTTTACTCTTGCAAACCCTTTTTCAGGAATTCTGGAAATTGAGGCACAGAATATTCTTGAGCCATTTAACAATTTTTCTATTTCTTTTGAAAATTCTTGCGACAGAGGCTGGTGCCAATTTGTATTTGATGAAATTAAGGTGAAGCAAGTATTAGCCGAAACAGTAGAAGAATCATTGAAATCAACACAGATTGTGCCAGATTCCCTAACTATTGGACTTGACGGCACTCAGAGCGGTATGAACTTTCGGGCACTATGTTCGGCCCAGAGTGATGTTGTTTTTAAAATCAAGAATCAAAATGGTGACATTTTTCCATTGGGAACATTCCCCACAAATTTAACAGAAGGCGAATACGTAGCTGAGCTTTTATGGAAAGGAAATATGGGAGATTCTCTTGCTGAAGCAGGAAGCTACGAATTAATTGCTGAAGTTGGAACCAGCGTTAAAACATCGGTATTTTCGGTCGCTAGAGTCTACAGCAGATTACTTGGTACGGGTGATCGACTTTATGGTACTGTCGATCCGACGTTGAGTATCTTACCAAACCCGGGAAATTGGATGAAGAGTTGTCTGCCCATAGTTCAGGCTTATTCCGACAGAGATGGCTATCCGTCAATATTTAACATTGATAAACAGATAAACGCTGTATCAGGCAATTTTGTATATCCATGTGTTGATATAACTCTCAAATCCAGAGTTCCGCTTTCACTTTCCAGAATTTATAATTCTTTGGATTCATCAATCGGTCTTTTTGGGCGTGGCTGGAGCAGCCCATTTCTTTCACATCTTGAGTTTATGGGACAAAGTATTATTTTTGTTAATTCCGATGGTTCAAGGACATTTTTTAAATTCGAAAATGGAAACTACGTTTGCGGGGAATTCTGTAAACTTCAACTTGTTTCAACTGTCGGCTCAGCTGCTTATAAATTAACAGTTCCGGGGGAAATGGAATGGAAATTTGATTCTACCGGAAAAATCATCAGTATAAGCAAAGGGGTTCTTTCTGAAAATTCAGACGTTGTATTCGTGTATGACTTGTCAGGAAAGCTTTTCAGAGTATCTTCAAGTGGTGGACAATCGTTCACATTTACAGTTAATTCCTCGAATCTTATCGAAAAAGCTGTTGACTCAACAGGCAGAACTTTTGTTTATGCTTATGACAGCAATAAGAACCTGATTTCATCGACTAATCCGATGGGTTATACTACCTCCTACACTTACAACAGTGATAATTTGCTGAATTCTGTAGCATTGTGTGATACCGTTATCAAAACCATTCATTACCAGGGAAGTCGGGCGTCAGAAATAGTTTATGCCGACGGTTCAAATCTAACATGTAACCTGGATTCAGACAACAGGATCCTTTCAGTAAAAGACCGTGGAAATGCTGTTCATCAGCTTAATTTTACACCAGCGTTTAAGATTGCTGCTTATTCTGTACCAGAAGCCGGAATTCAAAAAGAGTTTACCTATTCTAATCATGCTATTACCGAATACAAAAATCCTCTAGGGAATATTTACAAATACTCATATAACGAAGCTTTTATGCCCGATTCTATTACCAACCCAGATGGAACTGTAAACAGGTTTTTCTGGGATGCCGCCCTGAATAAACTTTCTAAAAAGATCGACACGCTAAACCGGGAATGGAATTATTCCTACGATTCACGAGGAAATCTGATTTCAGTAGTCAACCCTTCTGGAGCAGCTGAAACGTTTAACTATAATCAGTCAAATGACCTGATTTCAACTACTGATCAGATGGGAAATACCTCAACTTATTCTCATGACTCAGATGGAAGAGAAGTATCTCAAACAGATGCAGTCGGTAATACCAGTAAATTCAACTACAATTCAGCAGGTCACCTTGTCAGCAAAATCACTCCTTTAAATGAAATTTCAACTATGACATGGGATCTCATGGACAGATTGACTACCTTGTCTGATCCAATAGGTAATAAGGTTCTTTTCGAATATGACTGTTCAGGAAATCTGGTTGCCAAAACAGACGCACTTGGCAGACGTTCAATTTACGCATATAATTCCATTGGAAAGCGGTCTTCAGAAACTGATCCAGAAGGAAGAACCAAATCATACGGTTATGATTCAGCCGGAAATTGCGTTAGAATTACTGATGGCGCAAACAGAACTTCCCGGCGGGAATATGATTTACTTGGCAGACTGGTTTCAGAAATTGATCCAATGGGAAACAAAGTCACGTATACCTATAACCTTGATGGTAAAAGAACATCTGTAACAAATGCACGAAATCAGACAATCGTTTACCAGTTTGACGTAATGGGACGCATGGTAAAAATTGAATATCCTGATGGTAATATTACTAACTTTGTTCTTGATTCAGAAGGTCAGGAATTATCACGCTCTGATATGAATTCCGAGGTTCTGAAAGCCTATGATGCTTCTGGAAACATTACCTCTGAAACCATTACTTCAAAGATTTATCCTGATTTTGTAAAATCATGGAAATATTCTTACGATGCAGCTGGAAAGCGTGTATCTGCAGTAAGTCCAGATGACGATATCTTCAATTACAGCTACGACAAAATGAACCGACTCATTACACTTGACCCGAAGGGTCATAAAAGTGATTTAAAATATTTCTTTGATGCTTGTGGAAACAAAATAAAAAGTTTGCGATCAAATGCATTATCAAGTTTTGATTACGATTCTTCAGGCAGAGTTTTAAGTATCCTGCATGCACGCGATGAAAAATTGAAACACATTGTCTCTTCAAGAAAATATGTCTACGACTCCTGCGGAAACTGTGTTTCAATGTCTAATGATGATGGAGATGTATATAACTATAATTTTGATGCTTCAGGATTCTTATCAAAAGTATCTTTCTCCGATGGAAAACAAATCACTTATTTGTACAATGGCGCCGGAGATAAAATTTCTGAGAAGACAGAAGTACCTGTAGTTGAGAAAAAGGGTAAAAATACTGTATTCGCAACAGATACTGAGATTGTTTCATACTCATACGATTCAGCAGGCAGATTAATTAGCATGAATAACGATTCTTTCGAATACGACCAGGACGGAAATCTTATCAGAGCAACAGAAAGCAATGATGAAAAACGATTTTTCTGGTCTTCCGACAATCGTCTATTAAAGGTTGAACGTGAAATTGAGTGCTCAAAACATACCAGAAAGCACTGTGGTAAATGTCCAAGAGCTTTTGAAATTTCAGAGGAATACGTTTATCTGCCCGCCGATAACAGAGTAGTTTCAAGAAAAATTGGTAATTCAACTTTCCTTTCTGTTTATGACGGTCTGGACGAAAGTCATGAATACCTTGTATTTGAGCCTCATTTCAAAAGAGCAAAGAGTTCGAATGCTAAATTTGTACTTTACAGGGAATTTATTTCCGGACCTTCCGACAAAGACATTGAGGTTTCTGTTTATCGCGGAAGAATGCTTAATCTTCTAAAAGATGCCAATGGAAGCACGATTGCCCTTTCCAACAATGGTGGAAATGCTGTTGCAAAAATTAATTACGACTTCTGGGGCAACTTCTTATGGCCAGAAAACAAGCATGACAATTCACCATTCCATAATGAAGATGAACTTTCTGGAATTCTTGCGTCACTCGAAGGAAAATTTGTTCTCGGCGGAGCCGCTCACAACCACTGGCATTTCGGACGCCATTTCGGTAAAATCCTTACCCCATACCTTTTCCAAGGCGAAAGATACAGCCCTCTAAGTGAATTATACTACACAAATGGTCGATATTATTCCCCAAAAATTGGCCGAAACATATCCCACTGATTTTCTATTGATTTAGTAGCATACACAAACCTCTCCGAGCGAAAACTTCGGAGAGGTTTGTCCATCGAATTTGAGACAAATTTTTTCATCTAATAATGAATAGAAGCAAATTTTAGAGCATCAATACCCATAATGAGAAACTATTTGAGAAGTTTCCCTTCTCTGGAAAAGAAGCACAAAAAACCTTTCGGAAAAGCCTATAACCTTTATCTTACACAGCGGAATCCGATAAAAACATCTGAATATGTTGGTTGAAATTCAAGACATAATAAAAAAGAACCTGCGAATATATCCGTAGAAAAATCACCACTTCTCAGAAAAGCTCTTGATTCTGTAACAGACAAAACACTGGATATTTGTCCTACACCTTCGCCTGACGTATATGCTGTTTTGATTTTAGCATTCGTAATAGCTGCAGCATTTGTTTCCGTCCAAACAGCATTATTACCAGTATATAATTCGTTTGCTGCTTGAATCTGATCGACCCATTGATAAATATTTCCTCCAATATCCCAGATTTTTGCAGTGTTAGACAATGTTTTCATTCGACACTGCTCAGGCCCAAGTCCTGAAGAATTTCCTGTTCCAACATATCCATCAGAATCACTGTTAGGGCTGTCCAGAACATTCGCAGGATCACCATCAGAGTGTCCTCTGAAGAGCATTCCAGAACCTTTTGTTCCTTCGGTCCAATTGCTGTTCACATTCAGTACATTGTTGGCGACAGCAAGCCACTGATCTTCTGAAATCATACTTGCTCCGACACTTGTACATGCAGTTTTTGCAGAAGTCCAATTAATGCTTACCCACGGAGTCGCTGCCGAAACGGTCTTTGCACCACCCGCCCCATTATTCGCAGCAACAAATTTCCCACAATAAAAAGCTGGCACCCAGGAAGAATCTGGCAGTTGTGTTCTCGGCACCAATACATACTTCGATTCAAAGGCACCCTCGGTAAAAGTTACATCAGATCCATCAGCGCCAAGAAGTATGTGTGTGTAGTTAAGAGAAACAACTTTTCCGGCTGCAAATGTTTTACTAATTGCAACAGTCGGGTTTCCATCACCAGTCAAATCAGTGATATTGAAAGTATATACATCACCTGCGCCTGTAAAACCAGATCTGGTACCCCTGGTAACAGTCACATCACCTTCTACAAAACCAACTACTGCTTCAGAAAACTGAATTGTTATCGGAATTGCGGCAATACTTTTTGTTGGGTTTTCACGGGTTGAGCTTATATAGCAGGCAAAGTTATTCGATATTTTCAGATATTTTTCTCCAAAAACATCCTGTTTTGGGTTGTGAAGGGGTGAAGAGGGCTTGAAAGACTGCGAACTCCAGTTTTCAATATTGATTCCCGCCAGATAGAAACGCTCTGGAGTGTCGCACAAAGAAAACTTTTGGAATGCAGAATCATACAATTTCAAGTTCTGCCGGTCTTCAGCAATAAGAAATGACAAGTTGCAGAAAATACAGCAAAAGAAAGTTACTATCAGACTATTTTTCATACAATTTCTTTCTGAAGGTTTTTGATTTGCTTCTCAAGTTCAGGAATATCACGTTTCACAGTATTCCAGACAAGCTCTATATCAACAGAAAAATAACCATGAGAGAGCCTGTTACGCATAAGGTAAATATCAGACCACGGAACATCTGAGTGCTGCTCGGCAAAATCTTGAAAGTTACGTTCAAGGTTCCTTGCAGCCTCACCAATAACCTCAATGTTTCGAATAACTGCGTCCTGTTTTTCTTCGTCTGTAAGAAAGCTCTCTTCGCTTATACCCTGAACATATCTATTGATTCTACATATTGCTTGAAGTATGTGATCAAGATAATCATGAATACGAAGAATGGGCTTATTCACAACTGAATTGCCTCCTTGAGGACAGATTCCCGGAATTTTTCCGGGAGAGCCTTTGGGGTTAGTACGTCAACGGAAACACCAAGTATTTGCTGAAGGCGACTTTGAATCCGTGCAATATCAAGCAATGTTGTTTCCGGCGTCGGATCAACCAGAATGTCCAGATCGCTGTCATCGTTGTCAATACCATGAATTACAGAACCAAAAATACGCGGGTTCAGAGTATTATTCTCTGCAAATATTCTGCGAATATTTTCTCTATGAAAATTCAACGCTTCCGATGGTCTCATCAATTTTTCCCCTCCCCCAAAAAAATACACCATAATTATACACGTTCTCAATCTTTTTTGAAAGGACTGATTGTGTGTCTTCTCAATCTTCGAGTATTTGCTTCATTACCAAATAGTCGCATCAGGAATGATTCGGTGTAAGAAAAGTGAAGCAGTATATTTTCATCTTGACAAGGTATATATCGCGATATATACTAAAATACGGAGGTGTAAAATGCAAACAGCTAAATTATTTCGAAATGGACGCAGTCAAGCAGTTCGTCTGCCCAAAGAATACAATTTTGAAGGAACAGATGTGCTGATTCAAAAGATCGGCGATTCTGTCATTCTTTTTCCTAAAAACCGTGTGTGGGAAACATTTCTACATGGCCTGTATGGATTTACCTATGATTTCATGGAAAACGAAAGAGAACAGCCTAAAATGCAAGAGAGAAAAGGTCTGTAATGTATTTGCTTGATACGAATATCTGTATTTTTATCAAGAACAAAAAGCCTCTTAATGTGCTGGAAAAATTGCGAAGTGTACTCGACAAAAACGTTTATTTATCCAGCATCACAGTGGCCGAATTGCAATTTGGCGTTTACAACAGTCAAAACATTGAAAAAAACAGAATAGCATTAACTGAATTCCTGGCCCCATTTGAAATCATCGATTTTGGTAATATTGACGCTGAACACTTTGGAATTATTAGAGCACAGCTAAAAAAAGCAGGGAGTCCTATCGGCCCTTACGACATGCTCATCGCAGCTCAAGCCATTGCACGCAATCTCATCCTTGTTACCAATAATACAAATGAATTTACAAGAATTAAAAATCTGAAACTCGAAGACTGGAAAGAATAAGCCACTGGTTGAATGGCAAAATCGTTTTGTTTTTTGGAATTACACTATTTTCACGAAAATCCCGCATAATTTCTTTCAATTTCAATAAGATTCTTCATACATTGGTAATAATTATTACCACCCAAGCTGAAATCGAATTGCTTTTTTCTTTTTTGTACTTTTTATTTGAATTTTATTCAAGAGTATGTTAGGTTTATTGCCCAATTTAAGGAATAATGGTGACTGCTATAAAGTCAGGTAAATCAGCCGTGACATATTACATCATTATGTTGCTTGCCGCTCTTCCTGACATTGATTAAGGTTCATTACCCTTATAATTATTGGCAGTTAAAAATAATGTTTATCTGGAAAGGGAGGGTTGGACATGTCAGGCTCAAAGCTTTTCCCGGGCGGAGTACATCCACCGGAATTGAAGGATACTGCGCAGAAAGCAGTTGTTGAACTTCCGCCGCCTTTAAAAGCTGTTTTTCCCATGTCGCAGCACATAGGTGCCCCTGCAAAGCCGATTGTGGCAATAGGGGATATCGTACAGAGAGGGCAAAAAATTGCCGATGCTGGTGGATTCGTTTCCGCCCCCATTCACTCAAGTATTTCTGGAAAAGTAATCGCACTTGGCAATTTCATGCATCCATCAGGAGTTGCATTACCTTCAATAGTTATTGAACGCGACCCCAACGCGGCTGAGCCGACTTTCTCTGAAAAAATAGACAGTCAAAATCTGACAGTTGATGAAATAAAAAAACGAATTCAGGAATCAGGCCTTGTTGGGCTCGGCGGTGCAGCTTTTCCAACACACGTAAAACTTTCACCACCACCAACAAAGAAAATAGACACAATAATACTTAATGGCGTAGAGTGCGAACCAGCGCTTACTTCAGACCACAGACTGATGCTTGAACAACCCGAAAGCGTCATTTCCGGACTGCGAATTCTGATGAAAGTCCTTTCTGTTTCAAAAGGTTTCATCGGAATCGAGGAAAACAAGCCCGACGCAATAGAGCTTTTCAGAAGCAAACTTTCCGGAACAAACGACATCGAAGTAAAACCGCTGCACGTTCAGTATCCGCAGGGCGGCGAAAAACAACTGATTTACGCCGTTCTTCAACGCGAAGTTCCATCAGGTGGCCTTCCAATGGATGTCGGAGTAGTCGTTCAAAATGTTGCAACTGCGGCTGCAGTTTATGATGCAGTCTGCTTCAATAAACCCCTCATGGATAAAGTTGTTACGCTTGCCGGCTCATGCATCGCAAAACCTGGAAATTACAAAACCCGCATCGGAACCCTTGTTGAAGACCTCGTAAATTCATCGGGCGGGCTGAAAAATGATCAGAACTTAAAAAAGGTCATAATGGGCGGCCCAATGATGGGACAGGCACTTTTCGATCTCAAAGTTCCTGTTCTAAAGGGAACTTCTGGCATTCTTTTCTGGAATGATACTGAAGCAGTTGAAAATAATCCGGCAGAGTGTATCAGATGTGGAAGATGCATTAAAGCATGTCCAATGAAGCTGATGCCACAGCGCCTGCGCAGTCTGATAGATTATGAAAAATGGGAAGACGTTGACAAGGCTGGTGTCATGGACTGCATTGAATGCGGCTCCTGTGCATACATCTGCCCGGCAAAACTTCCGCTGGTTCATCTTTTCAAACTTGGAAAGAGAATCGTCACTCTTGAGCGGAAAAAAGCCGCAAAAGCAGCAGAAACTAAAGGAGGCAGCAACTCCAAATGAGCCAGGAAAGTGAAGTAAAAAAATTGAAACTCAGTGTGACCTGTTCGCCGCATGTTTATGAAGCAGACAGTGTCGCGCGTATAATGTGGGAAGTAAATCTGGCACTGGTTCCAGCCCTGGCAGTAAGTTTCTGGGTATTCGGAATCAGAGCTCTTGTAGTAATTATAGCATCAATACTTGGTGCAGTAGTAGCAGAAGCCATCATTCAGGGAATTTTTCTCCGGAAAAAAATATCCATCAGCGATGGCAGCGCAGTTTTAACCGGATTACTGCTGGCCTTTTGTGTCCCGGCAGCTCTGCCAGCCTGGATAGCATTTATCGGAGGCTTTGTAGCAATTCTATTCGGAAAACAGGTTTTCGGCGGAATTGGAAACAACATTTTTAATCCGGCACATGTCGCAAGAGCCATTCTTCTCGCAAGCTGGCCCGCATACATGACCACCTGGCTCAAACCCTGTGTAAACGCTGCATCGTGCGGCTCGCTTGACGGACTTACAGCAGCTACACCACTTGGTTTTTATAAAGAAACAATGTTCAACTCAGCCCTTGTTGAAAAACTTACAGCTTCTGGAACCAGTGTCCTGGATTATGTTTATTCCGAGCTTCACCTTTCAGGTTTTGACATGCTCTTGGGAAAAATGGGCGGTTCTCTCGGGGAAACCGGAAAGATAGCGCTTCTTATCGGCGCAGCATTTCTGTTCTACAGGAAACATATTACCTGGCAGGCTCCTGTGGCAATGATTTCAGCCGTTTTCTTCGGTGCATTGATATCCAGCGGAAATCTGAGTTTTGCATTTTTCCACCTTTTTTCAGGCGGGTTAATTATTGGCGCTTTCTTTATGACAACAGACATGGTAACTGCTCCTGTAACATCAACAGGAAGACTGATTTTCGGTCTTTGCTGCGGTGCCATAACTCTGCTGATAAGGCTTAAAGGCGGTTATCCAGAGGGCGTATGCTACTCAATTCTTATTATGAACGCCTTTGTGCCACTTATTGACAGATTCACATTTCCAACAAAATTTGGCTTCCTTCCGGAAAAACCAAAAGCTGTTGCTGAGGTGACAAAATGAAAGATATTTTAAAAACAGGCATTTTTCTGTTAATTACCTGTGCTATTTCAGCAATTTTGCTTGCTGTTACAGAACAGGTTACAGCTCCGAAAATTAAGGCTTTCAAAGAAAAGTCGATTTTAGAAGCCAAACAAAAGGTAATTCCAACCGCCAAAACATTCAAATCAGTGGCAATCAAAAATTCAGCTTCAGATACAATTGATCTTGCACTTGATGCTGCTGGTCAAACCGTAGGCTATGTTGTACAGGTTGCACCTAAGGGATACGCCGGACCAATCGAAATGGTCGTCGGAATCAATAAAGACTATTCAATCAATAAGGTTATCATTCAGACAATGCGCGAAACTCCAGGTCTTGGAACCAAACTGGCTGACGAAACCGAAGGTGGTTTTCTGAAAAAATTCATTGACAAATGTGCCTCAATTAAAGAGCCAGCGAAATTACATGTCAAAAAAGATGGTGGAGAAATTGATGCAATAACTGCAGCAACAGTAAGTTCAAGAGCTTTCTGCAAGGGTGTTAATCAAGCCATTGAGAAAGCAAAAAATGCGCCTGACAGCAGCCAGCAATCTCAGAATAATCCTTCGAACAATACATCGAAGGAACCTTTGCAGTCATTACCAAAAAATGACGAGAAGGTTAATGATTCGAATAACAACTCTGGGTTAAAAAATGAAGCTGACAAGCCACAGGAAAAGATCCAGGAACAGGTTAACGATCAGAAATCAGATTCAATAAAAGAAGTTCCACAGGAACAGATAAAAGCTCCAGAAGCTCCTGTTGATAATAATGGAGGGAAAAAATAATGCAGAAAGGCTCTTTTCATGAATTAACAAAAGGAATCTGGGCTGAAAATCCTATTTTTCTGCTCATGTTGGGTTGCTGTCCTACTCTGGCGGTTTCCACATCTGTAATGAATGCAATCGGAATGGGTATTGCTGCAACTTTTGTTCTGATAGGAAGCAATCTCATCATTTCTCTTGTACGCGACATTGTTCCAAATGATGTTAGAATTCCAGTATATGTTGTTATCATTGCAACATTCGTTACAATGATTGACAAGGGAATGGCCGCTTTCACTCCTGCGCTGTCGGCTTCTCTGGGCATTTTCATCCCTCTTATCGTCGTGAACTGCATTATCCTTGGACGTGCAGAAGCATTTGCCAACAAAAATACTCCATTAGATTCAATTTATGATGCAATAGGAATGGGAATTGGCTTTACACTGGCTCTTGTTATTATTGCGCTTCCACGCGAAGCTCTGGGAGACGGTAAGATTGCCGGATACACTATTTTTTCAAATGACCCGTGTCTGTTAATGATTATGGCACCCGGTGGATTTTTCGTTTTTGGCCTTCTGATGGGTCTGAAAAAGTATCTATCATTGAAAGGAGCAAATTAAATGGCTGGCGAATTATTTGCAATTTTCATAATAGCAATATTTATTGAAAATTTTGTTCTGAATCAAATTCTTGGAATATGTCCTTTCGTAGGAGTTTCAAACAAAATAGATTCAGCAATTGGAATGGGTTTTGCCGTTATATTTGTTCTTGTTTCAGCCTGCGTAGCATGCTGGGCAATTCAGGCATTTCTTTTGCTTCCCTACAATCTTGAATACCTGCAGACGATTGCATTCATTCTAATTATCGCTGCCCTGGTTCAATTCGTGGAAATGGTCATCAAAAAGATGGTTCCTACGTTGTATCAGGCATTAGGCGTCTATCTTCCTCTTATAACAACAAACTGCGCTGTTCTTGGTGCAGCTTTGATAAACATTAAAAAAGAATATTCCCTTGTAAAATCGGCTGTAAATGGATTAGGAGCTGGAGTAGGTTTCACACTTGCGCTTGTTCTGATGGCAGGAATCCGTGAAAGACTCGAAACTTCTGACGTTCCACAATCTCTTAAAGGCGCTCCAATCACATTTATCACTGCAGGTCTTCTTGCAATAGCCTTCTATGGCTTCAACGGTCTGGTATAAAAACTAATAATTGAATATCAGGAGTTCACAATGGTTATAATGCCTTTTATATATGCTGTATTGGTCCTTGGCGGACTTGGATTTATCTTCGGCGGTGTCCTGGCTTTTGCCAGTACACAATTTAAAGTGGAAGTTGATCCACTCATAGAACAGGTTCAGCTTCTTCTTCCAGGTGCGAACTGTGGCGGCTGCGGGTACCCTGGATGCGCAGGCCTTGCCTGTGCCATTGTCGAAAAGAATCTCAGCCTTAATACCTGTCCGGTTATGACCCCGGAAAACAGAGCAAAAATGGCAACTATTCTCGGAAGAGATTCATCGGAGATGGTAGCAAAAGTTGCATTGGTGAGATGTTCCGGATTACCAGGCGAAGAATATGAGAAATTCAACTATCAGGGAATACCGGGCTGTCAGGCAGCTATTCTGATTTCCGGTGGCCCGAAGCTTTGTCCCCACAGATGTGTTGGTCTTGGAAGCTGCGCAAAAGCGTGTCCTTTCAATGCAATTGAAATGGGCGATAACGATCTTCCAATAATAAGCAAAGAGAAGTGCGTCGCCTGTGGAAAATGCGTTGAAACTTGTCCAAAGGCGTTGATTACTTTAACTCGCCAGGACAGAGAAGTTCATGTAAAATGTAATTCGCCTGAAAAAGGCGCAGAAGTCAGAAAAGTCTGCAAAGTGGGATGCATCGGCTGTGGATTATGCAAAAAAGTCTGTGCTTATGATGCAATTATCATTGAAAATAGTCTAGCAAGAATAGACACCGAAAAGTGCGTTCAATGCGGTGCCTGTGTCTCTAAATGTCCGCAGAAAACCATTCATTTCGCTGGGAAACCAGAGAAAAAATCGCAAAAGGCAAAAATAGACCAGGAAGCCTGCATTGGCTGTACAATCTGCTTCAAAGTGTGCAAATTCGAAGCTGTGGAGGGTGGAACACCAAAACAGAAACACTCTATTATATCTGCAAAGTGTGTTGGATGCGGGCTTTGCGCAACAAAATGCCCGAAGAAATGTATAAAAATGGAAGAAGTATAGGAAAGAATTTAAATATTCAATAATGAGTTAGCTTTTTGAATTGTCAGCAGAGACTAAAATGTTTACGATTTTTCACGAAAAAGAAGAAGAATATGACAAACACAATCTATTACTATCTGGCAGCATATCTGGTAGGGTCTATTCCGACTGGTTATCTTGCTTCAAAGTCTATGAAGAAAGAAGAGTTTTTCAAGCCCGGCGAAAGAAGTACAAGAAGAGCTGGTGATGTTTTTAAACTTCTTGGAATGAAGGTTGGGCTTTTTGTAACATTTCTTGACGTGCTCAAGGGCTGGTTTTCTGTTTCATATCTGATAAATTTATTTATCGGTCCCGAGGGACATGATATCTGGTGGATAGTCAGTCTGGGTGGACTTTGTGTTGTCATTGGACATTGCCATTCAATATGGCTTGGTTTGCGCGGAGGCAGAGGTCTGTCTGTATCTGGCGGCGTATTATTGGCTCTGCTCCCCGTTCCGACAATTCTGGCAACGCTTGTCTGGGCTGCTCTTGCCTTCTGGGGTCTTTCCACACGTCCTGGTGCACTAAGTGCAGCTGGAGCAATGCCTCTTTTCAGCATAGCCTGGATTTGGTATTTCCAGAGCGATAAACTGTTTTACCTTTATGTGGTAGCGTTTCTTTCTCTTTGGGCAATGTTCAGCTATAGAGCCAGCCTTAAAAGCTATCTTGGAATGGATGTAGTTCTTCCCGACTTCCCAGACCCAGCACAACCACCAGCTGCTGAAATGAACACCCCAAAACCTGACGAAGAGAAGAAAAACTGAACCCAATAATCGCTGATAAAACCCACTCTCAACTCTTCCCCTCTTCCTCGGCGCGCCGGAGAGAGAGGGGAAAGTTTTTATTGCCTCCGCGAAGCTGTGAAATAATTGATTTTCGATACATCGACTCTCTGTTGATGCAGCTTACAGGTGTCGCGATCAACAAAATAGATATTTTTTACAGCTTCCGTATTCGAGCGCTTTTTTCTTTGCACTATTAGGAAGCCCATTATTGCAATCATAATTAATTCAAAATTGAATGCATTTGTTGCATAAAAATTACGGTAATTGCTAAAAACTCGATGGACTAACAACGTAGAACTGGTATTTATTTGAAATGGATTTTGATCTGATTTTCAGCATTTTCTATTATAAAAAGGCTTTTATCACTGTCCTGAAGAAGCAGCTTAAAAAGGAATTCTCTAGCCTGAGGTTCTATTCTGGTGAAAGGTGGACGCGGAAATATGTCTATTCCGCCAAGATTGCGTTTTTTATCGAAATGAAGAGTCAGAAGATAAACTGAAAATGCCATACGACTGTATTTTCCAAATGCATATGAAAAGGGCTTTGCACCGTAATTTTTCAGGAGTTCTTCGACGTCAGTGATAGGCATTCCAAAAATACCAAGTGGCTCTTCAGGCGCATTTGTCTTGTTATCCATTTCCGGATCAAAGCTCTGAGTGTTGCTTCGTGCAGGCTCTCCAACAGTGGTTATCTGCTCAGAAGGCTTAGAAACACCTTTTACAGAAGATTCTGGAGAAGGTGCTGGAGAATTCTGGGGAGATTCTTCTGAAGCTGTTTTCGTTGAATTAGCCGCAACTCCGCCAATTATTTTTTTTCTTTTCGCAGCATCTGCGCTGTCACTCTTCGGAAAAAAACTCCCCATCTGTGCTTCAAGCGAAGAGGAAGCAGGAAATACAAACAGAGAAAGAAACAGGAAAATATACCTGGCTTTACTCAATTCCAGCTCCAGTTAACACCTATCATGCCTCTCGGATTCGAATGTATATCGAAGGCAGCAAGTTCAAGCTGAAAATCTTTGTTTGCTCTTCTGTAACCAATATTAAATGAATACGACTGCGGATTTTCAACAATCAGATCCCGGTAATTGAACATTTGTGCCTCTAAAATTAGTGAGTAAACAGGGGAATCCTTGTATTCCAACCCCAGAGTTCCAACAAGAAAATTTTTCTGACCGACTTCCAGCATCTGATTAGGAGCCACCTCAATCTCTTTTAGCGCTGAGTAACAGGATTTAAGATTTAAAAAAGCATAGATATTTTCTCTTAAATCTTCTGTAACTGTAATGTACAAATTTCTAAAATGCTCTACCTGAAAGAGATCGAGCTTATTAACTTCGTTCGCTGAGATCGGCGCCCAATGAAAACCTATACAGATATCCTGAGATGCAACCGTATATTTCAAGCCAAAACCATTTGCAAACCCGGTAGAATTAAAATATCCGACATCAGGAGAGCTGACCCTGTCATAAGATAAACCATTCGCTGAAAACTCAAATCGATCAGTAATTCGATAAGTCAGTCCAGCCCATTTTTCATTTTTTTTGAGCTTATATTCATTCCCAAACCAGCGCGTTGTATCATCTGCCGGACCCATTTTGAAGGAAAATGCGAACTTTCTTTCATCTTCAAGATTCGGAGTAGGAACAGTCAGCAGGCCGTAACAACCTTGTAAAGTGACACCCCTCTCACCATATCTCTTTTTGACTTTCAGACCGAAATCTGTTTTTATTGTTCCAAATCCTTCAAAGTTTTGTTCATCAACAGATGAAAAGGCAGGCATAGCAATGAATACAAGCAGAACAATCTGATACATATAACAAATCCAGATTTTTTTTTCCAAATTATTCACCCTGTTTCGATACTTTTCTATTCCGGAATCAACTGGAACAATAGATCCGGTGGCGTAAAAGGAGTATTTGAATTCGGATCAACCTGTATATCAATCTGTAAAGAACGATACCCAGTCTTCTGAAATGTTATCTTATATGTTCCTTTGATAACATTGCGGAACAGGAATGTTCCATTACTGTTGGATAGAACACTTCCGTATCCTTCAATTTCACAGGTAACGCCTGCAAGATAAGTTCCAAGCTCGTTAGTAATTTTACCTGAAAGATCAATGAATTTATCGAGTTTAAAGAATTTTCCTGAGGAAATTGATGTGCTGCCATCTTCAAGTATTACAAACGGAATGATGTTTTTTCCGTAATCAAGAACCGAATTAGTACCATCAAAATACATTTCGAAGGTTCCTGCCGGAAGTCCTGATAGAACGAAGCTTCCTGCATCATCAGTTACTGATTGCGCATATATCTCTGTAGTTCCCGATGAAGTCCTTACCATTACCAGGACATCTTTAATCGGGTTACCATTCTCATCAATCACATTCCCTGAAAACCTGGTCTGCCTTTCAAGCAAAAATTCCACTCCGTCAGACAGTGATTTTGACTGATAAGAGAAAACATTCAATGTTGAAATAAGCGCATTGTAGTCCTTGCCGCTGACTTCTTTCTGTCCATTAATTCTGAGAGTAAAATTTCCGACGGGAATACTTTTCAATTCGAACTTTCCATCTACACCCGTAACTACGGACTGAACGATCATTCCATCAATAGTCATCAGAGACACTTCCACTTTTGAAAGTGCACTTCCACTTTTCTTGTCTTTAACATAGCCATATAATCCAGCAGTACCTATATTAAAAACACTGTCATCAGGTGGTGATTTTGTACCGTCTGAATAAATGGCTACTTTTGTCTGAAAATCTCCATATTGTTCACCACCAACGATTTTCAGATCATATATTCCAGCCTGAATCCCATCAAAAACGTATTTTCCTTCGCTCGTTGTAAAGGTTGAAAAGGAACTGCTGGCATTTGCCATGGTTACGGAGACATTGGAAATTCCTTTTCCACTGCTTACATCTGTAACCGATCCTCGATAGGAAAATAGAATCGTTGCAGTCGCAAGATAAAAGTCTGAACTATCTGGAGGTGATTTTGTTCCATCTTTATAAATCTGAATTTTAAAATATTTTTCGGAATAATATGATCCGGCAGAGATTTTCAAGTCGAAAATATCAGAAGCCAGATTACTCAGGAAGAATTTTCCTTCATCGGTTGTTGAAGTGCGTTTTAGAATTACTGACGCACTGCTGTACAAAATTACCGAAGCACTTGACAGCGGGCTCTTTGTGCCTTCACTTTTGACAAATCCGGTATATGTTACCTCATAAGTCGGAGTAGCAACCTGTTCGATGATCTGTGCACCTGTGATTAAAGTATACAATGGTGCACCGCCACTGCTTTCCCCGCAACCGGCAATCAGAAAGATTATCGAAACAAGGAATATCGGAAAAAATAAATATTTAACTATTTCTTTTGACATTTTTCGCTTTTCCATCAAATCGAATTATTACTACTCATTCATATAATCGGCAACTTCTGAAAAAACGAAAAGACAAGAAAAGAAAAAAGAAGAGAAAAGAAAGAAAGAAAGAAAGAAAGAAAGAAAGAAAGAAAAAAGAAAAGATAAGAAAGAAAAGAAAAGACGAGAAAAGATTTTGTCCGCAGATTACGCAGATTACGCAGATTTCAAGATTCAAGATTTAGATTTTAGATTTTAGATTTTAGATTTGGGATTTGGGATTTGGTGGATTTTTGAGTGATTCAGTGAATTTGCTGGTCTATTTTTTAGATTTGAGTTGTAAAATTAGTTGGAATTGAGTATTGAAAAAGTATCCAGGAGAATTGGATTATCGAAATTAAGCCACAATGCGTCTCTTTTCAGATCTTTTTCGTTTGAGGCTTTTATAAAAGGCTTGCCAGACATTGCATTCTTTAAAATAAATACCTCAGTCGCACCATTTGCATTTAGCCAGGGTAGATTTTCTATGTTTTCAATTATAAGATCTGTCTTATTGAGAACATCTTTTTTTCCAATAAGCATTTTCATGAAATATTTACCATGCGGAAAACTGTCAGGTATTACAATTGATCTTTTAAAAATCTGATAAAAATCGTTTTTTCTTTTTTCGCCGAAGTCTTTTTCGTCAGGAAAATTTATGTCGAAAGCTGTCATTACGCCATTAGTAAGAGGAATTTCACCTTTTTCATTACATAAATAAGTTAGTACAAAACAATCTGGCGAATAATTTTTTACTGCATACCTGAAAAAAACGACATCTCCATTCTTCAGATTGTTTTTATCTGACCTGTCAGCAATTGAATTTTTTATTAAGGTAAAACATTCGGATTTCAACGGTTCAGGAAAAAATATTGAAAAAGAATCATTTATTTTTATGCTTTTCCAGTCAGCAATTTGAGAATAATCTGAATGAGTTGAACCTCCCGGGCTTATACGTGACAAATAGCCATGAGGAGAAATATCAAGATATTTACCTATCTTGCTTCGTATATCATAAGGATAAACTAAAGTTCCGAAAAGACGACCTTTATCAGATTCTCGTTTCAATTGTACAACATCAGACTCGCTGATATCATCAACCAGCCGCAAATTGATATCTGTTCTTAACTTTTTTGCCTGTCTCAAATACCATATCGGTCTGAATTCGATATCATTATTTATCAAAACTGTTGAAGAATATGGTAGAAGAAACAAAAGTCTTTTCACCCACAATTCACTGTCAGAGGAGCGCGGTTCCATCTTTTGCGAAGACAGGAAAACAGAAACAGCCACCATAACAGCAAACGCAATCTTTACATGGTATTTTTCAACTTTCACTCTGCGTGAATTATTGCAATCATCTGAAGCCAAGACATTTGTGGGTATACAATAAAGAGATTCTGAACGCACTGATTTTGACATAGCATGAGCACTCAATCCGGTTAGTGCCATCATAGAAGGAAGAAGCATTGTTGATGCTTCAAATGCGTTGAAATTAATAATAAAAAGACTGTTTACAACAAGAATGAGAGAAAACAAAAAAACCTGCGGATCAACCCTTCCAGACCTTTTCAGCAAAAAAACAGGTAACAGAACTGCCGTAATTCTTCCATCTGAAATCATCAACAGCAACCATTCTCTGAATCTCAAAAGCAATTCTGGCAAAGTAAAAACACCAAGCCCTTTTCGAAATTCCTTTGCAGAAAAAACATCAATAAAACCTGATATTCCCTGGCCCAAAGAAGGGTCCGTAAGAACTCTCTCCGGATTCTGAAGTCGAAAATATAAGTCTACCGAAGGAATAAAACCTACCACCAGTCCAAATACAATATAAGAAATGTTTTCCGGCTTCAAAAATACTTTTTTTGCATAAAGCTGCCTGGCAAGAAGCAGAAGAATTCCAATAGTTAAGAGAAAAAAAGTTGGTCTGTGGCCTACTCCAAGAGAATAATTCATTCCCCAAAGAAAAAAATACAATCTGCTGTTTTTCGCATTGAAAATTATCTCCCATGAAAGGCAGAAGAAAGTTCCCAGAAGAAGAATTTCAAGCGTGTAAACTTCAGCTCCGGTTGATTGTTCCCAGAAAGTAGAAAAAGAAAAAAGCCAGATAGCTGAACAAAACGAATAAAAAGTTGATATTCCTGCAATTTTCAGGAAAAGAAAGAAAAACGCCCCGGCAGAAGACGCTAATATTGCTGACATGAGATTAATCTTCAGAACGGGTTCACAATTAAGAGGAAGGCGGAGAAAAATGTTTCCAAGTCTTGTAAACAACGGATAACCCGGTGAATGAGGCACATCCAGAGTCATTGCAGCAACGGTAAGCTCACCTGAATTATACCATCCCACGCCAGTCTGAAGCGTTGGAAGAAACATTAAAAGCCCTGTAAAAAAAGTTAATACGAAAAAAATGAGGGTATTCTTCACAATAATCGCCCTTTTCTCAGTTTGCAGGAACACAAACTTAAATTCTGCAACTTTCTCAAATCTTCATAGTCCACATTAGTCATCTATAATCCTAATCACGCTAAGGGGTCGTTAAGAAACAACATGATTATTTCAGGGGTATCGAACCATCAATGCTACTTCTCTATGTAATTGAGGGTACGTTAATGATTATTTTTTTAAAAAATCCTGAAATGATCAGTTTATTCTTTAACGACTCCTAACTCGTTGTCTTATCATAATTATTCCTAATCTTTCGAACGCTCATTGTCTCTTATATCTTATATCTTGACTCTTTTAAATCTGCGTAATCTGCGGACAAAAATCTTGTCTTTTCTTGTCTTAACTTTTCTTGTCCTTACTTGTCTTGCCTTTTCTTTGCTCGGGCAGGTTATTGAGGATAAACAAATTTAGCACAAATTTTTCTTGAATTCTATTAGAAAAAAGGGTTTAATAGTAATTCTTTTTTATGAAAATAACAAAACTTATATTGAAGAAAGATCGTGAATCTCAGATTCTCAAAGGGCATCCATGGGTTTACCGTGATGCTCTGAAAACTTTTCCAGCCGAACTTGAAAATGGAAGTGAAATAGAGCTTTTTTCTCACAACAGCCAGTTTCTTGCCAAAGGCTTCTATGACTCTGATTCTCAGATTGCAGCAAGGCTTATTCCATGTGCTTCAGAAACTCCGCTGAGAGAGCAGATTATTGAAAACATTAAGCTGGCGATTCTTCGCAGGAAAACTTTTTTTAACCACACTATTACAACAGGTTACAGAGTTATAAACGGAGAAGGCGATTTCCTTCCCGGCTTGATTGTTGACAGATACAACGACGCATTAAGTGTTCAAACCTACACTCCCGGACTTGAAGTTTATCTGGAGGATGTTTACAAAACCCTTCTGAAAAATCTTGATGGTGTACAAATAATCTGGAGGAGAAACCAGGTTCGAAATATACGCTCAACCGCTGCCAGAAGCAAAGAAGGACTTATTACCGGAAAGGTGGAACCAACTGATATCATTTTCATGGAAAATGGATTGAAATACAGAGTCAACCTTGTTTCAGGACAGAAAACCGGTTTTTTCCTTGATCAGCGGGAAAATCGCGCTATGATTAGAAATATCTCTGAGGGATTTAATGTTGCTAATATCTGCGGATACACAGGAGCTTTCACAGTTGCAGCGCTGGCAGGAAAAGCAAAATCAGTCGTAACAGTTGATGGCGCAGAACCTGCTTTAATTCAGGCAAAAAAAAATCTTGAGATTAATTCTTTCCCTGTCAGAGATAGTGATTTTATTAAAACTGACATGTTTCAATATCTTGAAAAATGCGATGCCGACTTTTTCGACCTTATGATTGTCGATCCGCCTTCGATGGCACAATCAAAAGAAGATATTCCCAAAGCAAATCACGCATATTCCAAACTTAACCGGCTTGCTTTTTCGAAAATCAAGTCAGGTGGTTTCCTTTACACAGCCTCATGCTCGTCTCAAATCAGCAGAGACATGTTTTTGAATACGGTTGCAGAATCTGCTGTTAAAGCCTCAAGAAAGGCTCTAATTCTTTTCGAATCGCATCATGCACCCGATCACCCCATTTCCCTGGCACATCCGGAAGGTCGCTACCTTCATGGGCTTCTGCTACAGGTTTTGTAATATATGGCATCCTATCAACCGATAGAAGTAGTTGCGGGAGTTGTCGTATTCGAAGGCAAGGTTCTCATTGCAAAAAGGAAATGCGGGCTTCTCAATGGTTTGTGGGAATTTCCAGGCGGGAAAACAGAAAAAGACGAGTCATACTTTGCAGCGATAATAAGAGAATTGGACGAAGAGCTGGGTCTTTCAGTCGAACCAGAAAAAAAGCTTCTGGTTCTTCAGCATGAGTATCCCGATAAAACAGTTTTACTCCATTTTATAAAATGTTTTGCGTCTCATGAATCAATCAGTAAGATTACCCCGGAATTGATCGAAAAAAATGATATCTGCTGGATACATCCGCAGGAATTTGATACAATTGATTTTTGTCCAGCTGACAAGATTGCTGTTCAGCAGATTGCGTGGAGTTCGCTGATAACATAAATTTTGAGAACAGGAAAACGGAGGAAAGAAATGAATTTTTCATCAATTGAAAAGAAATTGCAAAAAGGGAGAACACCTCTCGCAATATGCGTGCCAGAAGAAGCTGATGCTCTTCAGGCTGCAAAAGAAGCAGAAGAGTCTGGTGCAGTAAAGACAATTCTTGTCGGAAACCGTGAAAAGATTCTCACCCTGATTCAGCAATACACACCTGGCTTTCAACCGGAAATAGTAAACACGGATTCAGATGAAGCAGCAGCAAAGAAATGTGTTGAACTCGTAAAAACAGGTGATGCAAAAGCTCTGATGAAAGGAACCGTTTCTACACCGGTCTTTTTGAAAGCCCTCCTGAATTCTGAAACAGGAATCAAAAAAGGCGCGCTGCTGTCACACGTTTTTGTTTTCGAATGGGAAGGAAAGTTCCGTTTTGTAACTGATGGTGGAATGATTCCTCAGCCAACTCTTCAGGAAAAGAAGGAAATCCTCTTAAATGCACTCTGGCTTGCACGCTCATATTCAATCGAAAATCCAAAAGTTGCAGTAATATCTGCTGTTGAAACAGTTAACGAAAAAATACAGAGCACTGTAGACGCCGCAGCAATTGTAGCCATGGGAGAGAAAAAAGAGTTTGGAAATTGTCTCATTAACGGTCCATTTGCACTTGACAATGCCATATCAGTTGAAGCAGCCCACCACAAAGGCATTTTCAGCGAAGTAGCCGGCCAGGCTGATATTCTTCTCTGCCCGGATATTGATACCGGCAACATTCTTGGCAAGTCAATTCTATACTTTACTAATTTCAGAAGTGGCGGACTTCTCATTGGCGCACAAGTTCCCGTCGTAATGCTTTCACGTTCCGATACAAAACAGGTTCGCCTTGACTCAATCAAGCTGGCACTTTCAGCTGGTCTTTAGAATATTCGGAAAAATTGATGAAACAACGCATTGAAAGCATTGAGGAAAATCTTCTGTCATTTGAGGAAGCAGAAACGCTTGTTTTTTCTGAAGCTTCTAAGGCAAGACTTTCTACCGAGCTTTGTTCGCTGAATGACTGCACGGGCAGAATACTTGCGTCAGATCTTTCTTCTGACCTTGATCAACCGGCTGCTGATAATTCAGCAATGGACGGATACTGCTTCAGAAGATCTGATGTTCCTGCCATGACAAAGAATGGCAGAATTACTTTTCCGGTATCAGGAAGAATTCTCGCAGGGCATCCCGTAGAAAGTGTCCCAAAAGGAACAGCGGCCTATATTGCCACTGGTGGAATAGTCCCTTCAGAAATTGACTGCATAGTAAAAATTGAAGACATTTCTGTTTCGGAAAATGGGAAAGAAATTTCTACAGCTTCTGTTCCACCTGAAGGGGTTTACATCCGAAAACGCGGACAGGACATAATTAAGGGTGCAACACTTCTTAAGCGCGGCACACATATAACTCCCTTCTGCTGCGGCACAATTGCATCAATGGGAGTCACAAATGTACCAGTTGTCAAAAGACCTTCTGTTGCCGTAGTAACCTCAGGAGATGAGGTTGTAATGCCTTTTGAAACTCCAGAACCATGGCAGGTAAGGAATTCTAATTCAATAACCCTTTCTTCCCAGATAAAAGAAGCAGGTGGAATGGCATTTGATTATGGAATAATCCGCGACACTTGTTCATCAGCCGAAGAGATTATTGAAAATTCTCTCAGCAACTGTGACATTCTTGTAACATGCGGTGGAGTATCTCTTGGAGAAAAAGATCCGTTCATAGCTGCTTTCAATTCGCTTAACGTAAAGAAAATTGTTCATGGCGTAGCAATCAAGCCCGGAAAACCATTCTTTTTTGGAGAGTACAAGTCGAAATTGATCTTTGGTTTACCCGGCAATCAGGCAAGCTGTGCTGTAACTTTTGAAATTTTTGCCAGGCCCTTTATAAAGCGCATGCTTGCATGCACTGAGCCTGACAGAAGGTCATTTTTTGTCAGACATACAGAAACAATAAAAAACCACACCGGAAGATCTATTTTCATGCGTGGAAAACTTCAAACCGATCAAAGCGGAGAAATTTATTCAGAATTATTCACCAAACAGGAGTCACACATGCTTTCTTCTCTGGTAAATGCTGATCTGCTGGCATATATTCCAGGGAATGTTAAAATTCTTGATAATGAAACGAAAGTCAGAGTGCGGTTACTATAATGAATAAAATGAAGAAGATAAAAACAATCAGTGATTTTTCCCGAATACCAGATTGCATTTTGATGGATATCGGCACCGGAACAAAAGATATTTTATGCTTCTCAGCGGGCAGAACTCTCGAAAACAATGTCAAGCTTGTTATTCCAACGCCGGCAAATATTTTAGCTGAGAAAATTGAAAATGAGAATCGTGATCTGAAAATATCAGGATACACAGTTGGCGGAGGTTATCTGGCAAAGGTATTGAAACATCACTGTGAAAAAGGCTTCAAACTTCAAATGGAAAGAATGGCCGCTCTTACGGTAAGAAATAACCTTGAAGAAGTTCTTGAATCAGGGATAGAGGTCTGCGAAAGAATAGAGAATCCAGATTATTTTTTCGACGAGATTGAGCTAGAGAAACACTTTTCATTTCTTAAATCGCATGGTGAAAATACCGCTGAGATTTCACTGGTTGGGATATCTGCTCAAGATCATGGTTTTCATACAAACGAAGAATCTTCGCGGAAAAACCGTTTTAAATATTTTTTCCAACAGCTTGAAAAAGATCCAGATCCTTCAAACCTTGTTTTTACTCCGGAAAATCTTCCTGATGTCTATGGAAGATTAAAATCAGCAGTTGAATGCGTTAGAAAATTCAACCCGGCACTCTCAATTATTCTTATTGACACATCTTTTTCGGCAATCCTGGGTTGCCCTTACGACCCGCGGGTTTCTGCCATTTCAGGTCCTGTTCTGTATATCAACTTTGGAAATGGTCATACAATGGCCTGCATTCTTTACTCCGGTAAAATTCAGGCTTTTTTCGAGCATCACACAAGACTGCTGAGGGAAGATCCCGGGAAAATCAAAGATTTCATGGTCAGGATGTGCGAAGGCAAATTGACTTCAGAAGAAGTTTTCCTTGACGAAGGTAACGGCTGTTTCACTTTTGAAGCTCAGCCATTTTCAAAGATTTCGGCGGTTGTAGTTACTGGTCCGCAGCGTGTTCTGATGGCATCAAGTGGCATTGAAGGATATATTGAAGCATCTCCCGCCGGAGACATGATGATGACTGGTCCGATCGGCCTTCTTAAGGGTTATGCACTCCGCGATAAAAAGCACTGATTTGAAAGCCTTTCAATGAAAACATTTATTAGGAGATGATTCTGAAAAAGAGCAAATTTTTCCTGTTGTTTTTAAGTATATTTTTTGTCTTTTCCGCCTTCCAAATCGACAGACTTTCAGCATGCGATGATTCTTTACTGAGGCTTCTTACAGCAGAGAATCCCGAAGATGAATTCAATAAGTGTATTATTGATTTCAATCAGAAACTGGGTGCCCTCGGAACAGCTCTTAAGAACAATGACAGCAGTCAATATGAGCCCATGTTACAGGCTCTCATGACCTCGTGGCTTGCATTTTCTAACAGATATATGGTAAATCCGCCTTCTAAAGCCATTAACGACCCACAATGGAAAGAAAAAATGCAGGAATCTGCCAAAATGATTGGTCAGATCAGAAAAATGATAGCAGAAAATAATTTCCAGCAGGCACACGAAGAAGCTTTGTTGATGAATTCCTATCTTGGGAGATTCTTCGAAAACTTTGGAATAACTTCAGAAAAGAAGAGCTTTTTAATTTGTTCTCAGCTTTTTAATGAAATCGAAAGTGCCAGAATCAAAGAAAACTCATCAGAAATGCTTGAAAAAATAGCTTCGCTTTCTGAAATTATGAAAACCCTTTTTAAAGATTCCGGCAACTCTTCAGAGACCCATTATCAGAATACTTTGCGTTCACTTGATGAAATAAAAAATTCAATTTCATCAAACCCAGCTGACAACCTCTGGAAAACGCCAAAGCTTCTTGAAAATGCACGTGAAAAATTTCAACTCTTCCGAACTTTTATTATTGCAAACAAATGGTTTCCAGGTATATCATCAGAGACATCACCTGAAAAAAAATGAAAAAAAGTTAAATACTCAGGAATGTGTGGGGAAGGGATTATTAGCCACGGAATCACACGGATTAATACGGATTCGTGTTCGACCAGTTTTATAAAAATGAATAGATTTGTTCTTGCCTGTTTATGAAGTTAAGAATTAGAATTATTGCAGCTAAGAAAAGAAATATTTGTACAATATTTATGGTTTCAAAAAACATTTTAGGAGAAAATATGATAACCGTTACTGTAATCAAGAGTAAGAAAGCAGAATGTGTAAATTGTTCAGAAGCGCACAAAGTTGTTCAGGAAGCAGTTGAGTCTGAATTTAAAAACAAGGTAAATCTGGAGATCCTTATCAATGATGGAAACCCGGAAGTTACTTCCTATGGAATAATTTCCACTCCTGTCTTCGCAATCAACAAAAAAATCTATTCCATGGGAAAACCTGTTATTCGAGAGAAGGTCGTAAACTGGATAAAGAAAGAAATCAACTGATTTTTCTAATCCGAATCGAAGCACTCACGAAATAAGCTAACCAGGAGTGCATTCCCGAAAAGAGGTATTTCTTTGAATGTTGTCTTGAAAATCAGCAATTATAAGAAGTTTTTAGGAGATCAACGGAATGCCCGTGGTAACTTCAGAAAGGGTTGTTGAGGTGTTACTTAATGTTTGAACTACTTAAAGGCAGTTTTATCTGGCCGGGACTCGCTGAAGTAGGGTCTTTCATGGCGACACACCTCATTTCAGGAATGCTTCCGGCATTTTTCATTGCGGCAGCAATTGCAATATTTCTGGATAAAAGCAGAATCACCCGCATTCTGGGAAAGGATGCCTCACCATGGTTATCTTACCCTGCTGCTGCGTTCACCGGAGGCATCCTGACGGTCTGTTCATGCGGAGTTATTCCCATTTTTATTGGAATAAGGCAAAGTGGTGCCGGAACAGGACCTGCTTTTACTTTTCTTTTTGCCACACCTGCTGTAAATCTTATTGCACTGACATATACATATTCTTTTATGGGCACCAGAATGCTTCTTGCACGAACTTTTTCTGTGATAGCATGTTCAATCGTAGTTGGTCTGATCATGTCCAAATTATTTTCAGAAGACCCGGCAAGCACTGCTTCGACTGCCCAGGTCGTCGAAGAAGAGACTGATAGAACTGATCTTCAACAATTTATCTTTTTCTTTCTTCTTGTAATTATTATGCTCACAACAACAGGTTTTCTTGATTCTCTTATCAAATTACTTAATATTGATTTCACTGTGGCAGCAGAAACCAGCAAACAAGGTGCTTCTTATTTTCTCATAAAAAATCTTCCAAAATTTTTCATGCTTCTGATTGAGTTTCTATTTCTCGGCTATATGTTGAAAAGATTTTTCCAGAAAGATGAAATAATCCAGTGGCTTAAAAAAACGTGGAGCCTCCTTTACTCGATTTTTCCAAAAATTGTTCTCGGAATATTTGTTACTGGAATTGTTGGCGAATTGTTGCCCTTGAATAAGCTCATGTCATACTTCAATGATAATTCCATCCAAACCAATATTGTTGTTGCCTTAATAGGCAGTATGATGTATTTTGGTACAATAGTTGGAGTCAATATCGTCGCTACAATGACACATTTTGGAATGCATGTCGGCCCAGCACTGACTCTTCTTCTTTCCGGTCCGACAGTCAGTTTTCCAAGTATTATTGCTATTGCTCCGCTTATTGGAATAAAAAAGACTTCTGCTTTTTTGGTTTTAGTTGTTTTATCAACAGCGTTTTGCGGTTATTTTTTCGGACAATTAAGTAATCATTTATAAGGGGAATATTATATGGTCGAAAATTATCATTTCAGTCTTGAAAAAGTACAAGAATTATTTAAAGATGCAAACTATGAAGAAGCAAAGGTTCTTCTCGAAGAAGCCGTAAAGCACAACAGCAATGATCCGATTGTGTACCGGTATTACGGGAACACTTATGCATACACTGGATTTCTCGGAAAGGCCAAAAAAATCTGGTTTGAAGCTCTGCAAAGATTTCCTGAAAATGTCGATCTTCTTTACAATATCGGCCTTGCATATTATCTTCAGGGGCAATTTGATAAAGCCAGATCTTATTGGAAAAAGGCCTTAAAGAATTCTCCCAATGATCCGGAGATTTATTTTAATCTTGCTCAGCTTGCAAAAGACGAAGGCAAATTGTCAAAAGCTATTTCCCTCTGGGACAAAGCACTTTCAAAAGACCCTGGCAATGTTGAAACCATGAACAATATTGGTGTTGCATACACATCTATGGGAATGTTCGGCAAAGCTGCAGTATGGTTCAAAGAAGCAATTGAAAAAGAACCAGATTATGCTCTGGCACATTTCAATCTTGCTAACGCACTTTTTGAAATTGGTGAAACTGAAGGCTCTCAGAAAGCAGCTGAAAAAGCAGCCAGCCTTGACCCGGCAACTCACCAGAATGCTGTAAGCGAACTGCTGAAAAAAATTAAATTGAGCAAATCCAAGTCTGACGAAGATTTTTCCATCGACATCGCAAGCGACGAACCAGAAAACGAAGACGAAGACGAAGAAAAAAAAGCTAAACCCGGTATTGTTTCAATTCGCGAACCAGGTTGAAACCAACCGATAACATAAAAACCCCTGCAAAAGCAGGGGTTTTTATGTTATATCAGAAATTAATCAGAGACTTAACGCTTCAACAGGGCAAGCCGAAACACAAGCGCCACATTCAATGCAGCCATCACCCTTGTAATTTGCTTTTCCGTCTTTCATTTCAAGCACTTCCACCGGACAAGTTCCGATGCATGCTCCGCAGCCGGTACATTTGTTTTTATCAACCTTAATAGCCATTCTACATCTCCTTAGTTGTTTTTTAATAAAATGGTGCTTTGATTTTATCTCAATAAGACTTCAAAGTAAACACTTTTCTTTACTTTTTTAGAGGGGGCACGCGCCCCCTCTTGCTGGTCGAACAAGTTCGACCAGCTCACTCCCCGCGGTCGAGCACCTTGTGCTCTCCAGCATACAATAAGACATTTATTGATCAGCCGAGCTCATAATTAATTATAGAAAGGCTTTCATTGATCTGGCAAGTTTATAATTAAATATAGAGCCATGGTTAAATCGGCAGAAAAAATAAAAACTTCTACAAGATTTTTTTACGCAATATTGATCTTATTAAATCAGACAAATCTCATTTCTTGGAAATAAGTTGAGTAAGTCCGAATATTGGCAGATAAAGTGCAACAACAATTCCACCGACACCAAGTCCGAGAAATACCATCATAAGTGGTTCGATCAGCTGTGCCATTGAATCTACAGCGTTGTTGAATTCTTCCTCATAGAAATTGGATACATGTTCAAGCATTTCTGCAAGATTTCCTGTTTTTTCACCGACAAGAACCATCCTGTTTAAAAGTTCCGGAATAAGCGGCTCTTCTTTCTGAAAACTTTCAGCAATTGAAGCACCACCTTTTACAGAACTGGCGACTCTTGCAACAGCATCTTCGATCTGGATAATTCCGACTGCCGAACCGATTATATCAAGACCAGTAACAGCCGTAATACCGCTATGAATCAATATTGAATAAGCTTTTGCCAACTGTGCAATTTCGTAATCCCTGAACATTCCGCCAACCAGAGGCAGCGAAAGAAGAGTGCCATCAATTACTCTGCGTCCAAGTCTTGTCGTATATGAGTAATTAAAAAAGATACTTAACAAAAGAACGCCAGCTATTACCTTGAAAATGTTATCAACAAACAGTGAACTCATGAAAAGAACAACTCGGGTCGGAAAAGGAAGCGTAACTCCAAACTTCCCGTAAACACCCATAAACTTGGGAACAATAAAATATAGAATTGAACCTGTAACAAGAATGGACATGCCAAAGACGAAGCTTGGATACGCCATGGCTTTTTTAATCGTTCTTCGAAGTTTCAACTGACGTTCAAGCAGCTGAGTCAACCTTCCCAGAACTTTTGGAAGTTCACCGGAGTCTTCACCTACTTTCACCAGGTTTACATAAGTTCGTCCAAAAACTTGCATATTCTCAAAAAAAACTGTCTGCAAGCCTCGTCCCTGCATAACATTGGCGACCATCTGTTTTAAAATATCTCTGAGGTTTTTATGTTTGGTGCGCTGCGATAGAAGCCCCAGGGAATCAAGAATAGGAACACCAGCCTTGGTAAGAGTCGCAAACAATCTTGTAAAGTGATAAGTTTCGCCAAGCGGCACGCCCTTGAACCAGGAAATAAAAGGCAGTGTAAAAGCTGCTCCTTCCGCTTCCTCGTTAATTCCGATCGGAGCAACACCCTTAATCTGGGCAACCATTTCGGCTTCTTTGGGGTTGTTGGCATCTACAGAAATAAATTCGTAGTTTCCTGTATTTCCAATGTACTTTATCTTATACTTTTTCATTATTTTTTTACATCACTCTTTTCTTCAAGGCTGCCACCACGAAACAAACCGATAAGAGGATTAGGTGGATTTTCAATCATTCTGGTAGTAGAAGCAAGATCTGGAGCATTATTTTTGCCCATGAAAAATGATTTTCCACTCTGTTCTTCAATCACTATCCTACCACGATTGGTCAGTAACTGAAATGGCATATCCTTAACATTCTCACCAATCGGAAGAAGAAAAACAGCACCACTTTTACGAAAAAGTGCGTATGTTTTCTCTTCAGTTTTGAAAAGCCCCACAAGACTGGCCTCTGAAGACGTCTCCATCTCCTGAAGTGCTTTCACGGGTTCCCACCAGAAAGGATTTCGTATTGTGGGAGTATATGTAGATATTTTTGGTGGAATTTTTAATATTTCGGGTAAACTATCAAGCTGTTTTGCAAAATCTTCCAATTTTGCTTTTTCATTTTCTCCAATAAGATTCTGATCTGTTTCTGGAACATCTGCAGCAGGTGCGGAGACAGAAGAAGGCACCGCATCAGTCCCGCTCACAACTTGAGGAGCTGCAGCGGCAGGAGCAGCTTGTTTTTTTGCACGGTTAGCCCTCACAACATAGTTTGCAGCAAGCAATATTAATAAAACGACCAAGCCTACAAGGGCGAACTTATTCTCTTGTACCCATTCACCCATATCATTTCCCCGCCTTGAATCTGACAGCTCCGGAAAAACGAACAATTATTTTTCCGCGATCATCAGAGAAATTTACAAACTCCACTTCATTCAAAACCAATGGATTCTGCCAATTTTCAAGTTCTTCAAGAATATTTTTAATTCTGGAATATGGTCCAAAGAGCTTAGCCGTGAAAGGAATTGTTATGCAACCTTTATCAACTACACGAGGAAGATATGCAAATTCAATTCTTTTTACATCAAAAACATCAAAAGCCTCTTCAAATGCCCCATAAAATTCAGAAATGCTGTTTTCGAGAGGCATTGGAAATGCTGCAGACGCAAGATCATTTAATGGCTTCGACAATCTCTGAATGATATTCTCGCCTTTCTGTTCAATAGACTGAATTTTCGAAAGTACAAAACTCAGATTTTCATTCTTTTTTGCAACAGAAATTCGTGCTTTTTCAAGAAGTGCCTTTTCAATAAAAAACTTTGGGATTTCAATATAGCCTATTGAACAAACAAGAAGAATCCCAATAATTGAGACAAAAGGAATAACCAGCGCCAGCAATTTTCGACTCATGTTTCCTCGACTTTGAAGGTCACTTCGATTGTTTCTCCGGTCCGGCCAAGATATGAAGACTTTCCTTTCGGATTAATAACCACATTGGAAAACATCTTTCCAGATGTAAGCCTTCTATGAAGAATTGGCAAAGTTGAAAGATCTTCAAACAAAACCTCAAGTATGAATTCTGAGTCCGTCGACCTTATTAAAGAAGTTTTGGTTTTACTTTCCAGCATTTTTATTACCACTGCATTTTCAGGAAGAATTTTTTCGAGTTGGGAAAGTATAAAAACGAATCTTGAGCGTTTTTCAACCAGATTATAATTGTGAATAGATATTTTCTCTTTGACTTTCTGAACTTCTTCTGCACCAACAAGGGCTTTTTTTGCCCTTTCCATGAGCTTTTCTTCTTCTTTTCTAAGTTCAACTTTTTCAGCTTCAAGAGCCTTTCGTTGCGGAATAAGCGAATTTTTCAGGTATCCCAGAAATAAGAGCAGCAAAATAAATGCAATTAAGAAAGTCACCGGAAGTTTTCTTCCAATTCCAAGCTGCCGTAATTCAGGAGGAAAAAAATCGATATTCAGAGACATCTACGCCACCAGCTTTTCCATTCTATTTATATTCCAAGGTTCAAGAAGAAGCGCTCCCAGAAGTGGTATAATAGACCCTATTTCATCGGCCTGCAAAGGTCCCCTTGGACCAACAACACCGAATAAAGTACCAAGTCTTATTACATTAAGTCCAAGGTTTCCATGTAACAGCCTGTCAAAATTTTTCAACGCTGCGCCCCCGCCACTGATAAGTATTCTTCGAAAAGCCCCTTCCTGTGGGAATTCCTGAGAATGTGTCTGCAGACATTCATAGATCTTTTTTAACAACTCTGCAAAAATAGGCTCAAGTATTTTGTAGGAAGCAACCTCTCCCTGTGCATCACTTGTGGGTTCTTCGAGCAAAATTTTTTCTTCACACTTCTTCTTTTCAGCCTCTTTTCGATCCTGGTTTTCTGATTCTACAAGAGCATCAGTAAACATTTTTGCCCCGATTGGAATTGTGTCAAAAAATCTCATCATTCCGTTGAGATAAATTCCAACGCTTGTACAGAAGTGTCCGAAATGTATAATTATCGAAGGATACGGTGAATTCTGGGCACTTTCAAGCTGTTTAATCAGGCCGCTCATGACCACAAACGACGGATTAAGAGACATTGGCAGTAATCCAGAATGAAAACATGCATTAATAATTTCCTTTTTAACGCTGTCTACGACAACACTATATAGAATTGGTGTCTTATTACCTTTTGGCATTCCACTTTCAAAGGTCAGTTTATAGCTGGAAAGCGGTAATGGCATCGAAGACTGAACTTTCCTTTCGATTGCTGCAACTGGGTTAATTTTCAAAGTAACAGTTGAAAGGTGAGTTAAACCCATTCCGAAAGCATGGTCTGGCAGAACCACCGAAACGTGGTTATCATTGGGAATACGTCCACCGTATAATTCAGCAATCTTTTTTTGGAAATCTTCAAAGCTCGGTATTGCCGTTTTTCTGTCAGGATAAAAGTTGAGAATACCTTCAGACGGAACCTCTGAATATTTTTTCAAATCAAATATCTTACCATTGAACACCCCGGACAATCTTCTGAACTTGTGAGTTCCAAGCTCAAGAATGTCAGGTGTTACCCTTTTTAGAAACATTTCGGTAAGTGAATCAGTTAAAGGCATGGGCCTACAACTCTTTCAAGTTCAAGGAAATCAATTTTTTTCTCCCGTATCAATTCAAGTCCGGACTCAATAAGGGTTCTGCGTTGTAGTTTTCTTGCATAAGTTAATCCTGCGTTAAGCCCCTGATCAAGAAATATACTTCTTAATTCTTCAGTTATCGGAAGAAACTCAAAAATTCCCAGTCTTCCTTTATAACCACTTCCAGTGCATCTTTTACAACCCACCGGTTCTGCTAACTCATCAGGAATTTTATCAGCCGGAAAAATTTTCTTTTCCCGATCTTCAAGTACTCTGCTTTTAAAACAATCCTGACATAGTCTGCGCACAAGTCTCTGTGCAACAATCAGGTTAAGTGATGAAATCATCAAGAATGGGTCTGTTCCCATATTTTGGAGTCTTCTTATTGTTTCAAGAGAACTGTTTGCGTGAACAGTAGAAAAAACAAGATGCCCTGTAAGACTTGCCTGAATTGAGATTTCTGCAGTTTCCTTGTCTCGAATCTCGCCGACCATGATAACATCAGGATCAAGTCGCATGGTATTTCTCAAGCCGCGGGCAAATGTCAGAGATCTTTCCGGATCATTTCTGTTAATTCTGACCTGGATCTGCTGAATACCGTCAATTCTTCTTTCAATAGGATCTTCAATCGTGATAATTTTTATTTCCGGTGAATTCATTATTTCAAGAACGGCATACAAAGTTGTTGATTTACCACTTCCTGTGGGACCCGAAACAAGCATCATACCATGTGGGAACTTAATCTGCTGTTTGATCAAATCAATTTCATCTTCTCTCATTCCCATCTGAGGAAGACCAAGTGCCTGCTGTTTGCGTGTAAGCATTCTCAGAGTAAGGTTCTGATCATAAATACCCGGACTGGAAGCAATACGAAACTCGACGTCTGTTCCCTGATATCTGACCTTGAACGATCCGTCCTGAGGCATTACACGCTCAGTGATATCAAGAGATGCCATAACCATGACTCTTGAAATAACCGCCGATGCCATAGTTTTCTGAAGCTCGAAACGGCTCTGCAAAACTCCGTCTATTCTGAAACGCACACGGGCACCCTTTTCAAGAGCTTCAAGATGAATATCACTGGCACTCTGTCGGACGGCCAGAACAAGCATCTGGTTAACAAGTTCAACGACTGAAGATTTTTCTGAAGCAGCACTGATATCAACAACATTTGAGCCAGGTTCTTTGTCATCACCAGGATTAAGTGACTCTGCAAGCTGCTGAATATCAGACAGGAATTCATTTTCATCTGCCTCTTCAAGCATAACCTGTTGAATCAACTGGCTCAAAGCAGATGGAATAGTAACTTTGAATTCGACTTCATAACCGGCTGTAGCTAGTTCGAGCTGATGCTGAGCGACCAGAACAGGTTGGCAGGTGGCTACAACAAGAGTGTTTCCCCGCACTTCCAATGGAAGGAGGCGACATCTGTTACAGACTTCTTCTACTTTTGGCTCAAGTCCAAAGGGTTTCCGGTAATCTGCCAGATCGGTAAATGGTAATCCGAACGAATCTGCCAAAGCTGCAAAAACAGCCTCAGGCGGAAGACCCATTTCGTTTATCAGAATATCCTCAAGAGGAATACCCTGATTTGTAGACATATCAACCAGATCTTTCAGAGTTACACGGTCAACAATTCCACGCTCAACAATCAGAACGTCGAATGGACGCCTGAGAAATGATTGATTAATCAGTTTTCCCATAATCAGCCCTCAAATAAAAATTGCCTTATCAGCAATAATCGGCTGAAATTCAAAAAAATTCAACAATTTTAGTATGGTTAACTTTTTTTGAAAAAATTTCTTCTCTTATTGATTTCACCATATCGCTATCTGGTTCAATTTCAGAGGCTTTTTCAATTCGTGCAATCGCCTGACTTTTTTTCCCGAGTAAAAGAAGGTAAAACGCCGAAAAGGCAAGTGCATCAACATTTTCCGGATCATTTTTTATAACTTTCTCGACAGAACTGAATGCTTCTTCAATTTCGTTCATTTGTCCGTGGCATATTGCTTTGCTGAGAAGTGCAGGCATGTTATCAGGAGCCAGAATGAGAGATCTTTCAAGATACTCAATTGCCTGTTCAGGTTTTTGCTGCCCGAGATAACATTCACCTATCTGACACAACAGTTCTGAATAACGTGAGTCATCTGACTGATCTTCAATAGATTGGAATACTATCAAAGCTTTCTGAAATGCTCCGGACAATTCGTAATGCTTTCCCAGAAGCAAATTTGCAGAAAAGTTACTTTTTTCAATTTCAATAACTTCTTTGATCAGCTTCATTGAATGATCATGCACTCCAAGAATAAAGAAGCATTCTGCTGTTCCAAGTTTTACCAGCAGATTTTCAGGTTCAAAATAGATTGCCGTAAGATATGCTCTCAGTGAACCCATAGCATCACCCAGATCCATTCCGCAATGGCCTATTTTTTCATAAATTTTTCCTACTCCGGGAAAACTGGAAACCAATCTTTCGAGCAATTTAATCGCATACAAAGATTTTCCCTGCAAGCGGTACTGATCAACTCTTTTATATAGTTTATCAAGAAAAATAGCCACTTTCCTGTTTTCTGACTTTTTATCTAAAGGTTTGTTTTCTTTTTTGCTTTCCCTATTATTTTTGTTTTCTTTTTCTTTTTTGATTTCGATTTCTTTCTTCTTTTCGTTTACTTTCTTTTTCATTCTCCGCCCACTTTCAGAGTAATACTTCCATTGTCAGATTCAACAACGGCTTTTCCACCCTGTTTAAGTTTTCCAAAAAGAATTTCTTCAGACAGAGGATCTTTAATTTCTGTCTGAATTACTCTGGCAAGAGGCCTTGCACCGAACTTTGTGTCATATCCTTTTTCGGCAAGTATTTTTCTTGCGTCATTCTTCAATTCAAGTGAAACGTTTTTCTTTATAAGCTGTTCCTGCAATTGTTTAATGAACTTATCTACAACCTGTTCCATGACATCTGATGTCAGCGGAAGGAAATTTACTGTTGCATCAAGTCTGTTTCTGAATTCAGGTGAAAAGAGTCTGTTGATGGCTTCCTTGCCCTTCGATGGAGTATCTTTTGTCTTATCGCCAAAACCAATTGTCTGATTTTCCATCTCTTTGGCACCAGCATTAGAAGTCATCATAAGAATGACATTCCGGAAATCGGCTTTTCTTCCGGTGTTATCTGTCAGTGTTGCATAATCCATAACTTGCAGAAGAATGCTGAATACGTCCTGGTGAGCTTTTTCGATTTCATCTAGGAGCAATACGGCATACGGATTTTTTCTTATGGCATCTGAAAGTAATCCGCCCTGATCAAACCCCACATAGCCAGGAGGAGCACCAATTAATCTGGCAACGGCATGTTTTTCCATGTACTCACTCATATCAAAACGCAGGAACGGAACTCCAAGAATAATGGCAGTTTGTCTGGCAACTTCTGTTTTTCCAACTCCCGTTGGACCAGTGAAAAGAAACGATCCGATGGGTTTTTCCGGTGCACCAAGACCGGCTTTTGCCCTTTTCATTGACTTAACAAGTGTTCCAATAGCTGAAATCTGTCCAAAGACAACCGAATTAAGCTCAGATTCAAGTTTTGCGAGTTTTTCCAGATCAGAAGAGGTCAGATTTTTTGATGGAATATTTGCAATTGAGGCAACGACTCTTTCAATGGCTCTTGCTGTAACAGTCTTTTTTGAATCTTTTCGTGAAAGTTTCAGCCTGGCGCCAGCTTCATCAATGACATCTATGGCTTTATCCGGAAGGAATTTTTCATTCACATATTTTGACGTCAGCTCAACAGATGAAATAATCGCAGATTTATTGTATTTTACTTTGTGATAATCCTCGAAAGTTTTTTTCAAACCCATCAGAATCTTAACTGTTTCGGGGACAGAAGATTCACTGACTTCAAGCTTCTGAAATCTTCTTGATAAAGCCCGGTCTTTTTCAAAAAAGTGTTTGAAGTCTTCAAAGGTGCACGCACCAATACATCTAAGCTTTCCAGAATTTAAAGAGGGCTTCAGCAGGTTTGCCACATCAAGAGAACCGCTTCCAGTGGCTCCAGCACCTACTATCGAATGAATTTCATCAATAAAAAGAATTGCATCCGGAATTTTTTCGAGCGCATTCAAAACAGCTTTCAATCTTGCTTCAAAATCACCTCTATACCTTGTGCCGGCAAGAAGTGATCCAAGGTCAAGGGAATAGATTATCGAACTTTTGATCTGCTCAGGAACCTGCTTTTTGAATATCTTCAGTGCGAGTCCTTCAACGAGAGCAGTTTTTCCAACGCCGGGTTCTCCAACAAAAACAAGATTATTTTTTCTTCTTCTGGAAAGAATTTCAATTGATCTTTTCAGCTCTTTGTGGCGACCAATAAGTGGATCAATTTCACCCTTTTCCGCAGCAATAATGAGATTCCTGGCGAATTTTCCCAGAGGATCTTTGACTGGAGCTTCCTGCTCATCCTGGCCATTTTCGCTGCCAGCCGGAAGAACTGTCTCAATTTGATCTGGATCACTAAAATCTTCATTCTTAGGAGTTCCATGAGAAATATACGCCAGGATGTCAAGACGAGTAATTCCCTCTTCTTCAATGTAAGAGACTGCGTGACAATCTTTTTCATTCATTACAGCGGCCAGCAGATCGCCAGCATCGGCTTCTTCGCGGCCCGAAGCCTGCAAATGAGCTATGGCGGTAGTAACAACTCTGTTAAAACCATCTGTTGGAAGAGGATCTGATTTTTTTCCAGCAGGCAAGCGTGGAACATGCTTATCAAAAAAATTGACAAGTTTCAGTTTGATTCTGTCTACATCGCCATCGCAGGCATAAATTATTTCTCTTCCCCAGTCGTCATGCAAAATAGCATAAAGAATGTGCTCAACAGTAAGATATTCGTGTCTTCCGGTACGCGCTTCACGAATAACACCTTCAATACTCATTCCTATTTCTCTGCTAAGCATAAATTACTCCCTTTCAAGTGTGCATGTAAGCGGAAAACCGTTTTTTCTGGCATCAGAATGAACCAGAGAAACTTTTGTTTCAGCAATATCTCTCGTGTATACTCCTGCAAGCCCTTTACCTCTCTTGTGAACATGCAGCATAACCTGAACCGCTTCGGCAGAAGATTTTCCAAAATAGTGTTCCAGGATATAAACAACAAAATCCATGGTTGTGAAATCATCATTCAACAGAAATACCTTGAAAAGAGAAGGCTTTTTTGTTTTTGACCTGGTTTTTTCCAATACTCCCTCAAAAACCTGGTTATCCGTTTTAGCCATTTTTCCCCTCACAAGATGAATTATTTTAATGAAACCTGCAGCTATTATACATCAAACAGGTATCATAAGACAAATCTATTCAACAGTTCGCAATTTTCAAGCTTTTTATTGACGATGCCGCAAATTAACGAATGTGCACTATAAAGAAAAATAAAGATACCGCCGATTGGAGTTGAAAAAAAAGGATAAAATATGCTTAAAGAGGTTTTTCTTGTAAGCAGTATGCTGATAGTTTTCTCAGTTAGTATAGGGGTGTTTTTTGTAAAAACTCTGCTTGAGATGCTGGAGATACTGCTGGACAATTCTCAGCTGGAAAACCCTTCTTCAGGAAAACATCTCAGGCAGTAATATTAATTCACTTCTGCTTTAAGGAGCCGTGAACTGAACATTTCAGAAATCTCTTTCCGTCTTTATAAAAAATTGAGTATTCACCATTTCCAGGGCACAAAGGCTCGTCTTTAATTATTCCGGCCTCAACGAGTCTTTTTGAGTCAAATTTAAACATTTTCCGGTTCATTTTCTTATCAAAAAAGACTACAGCAAGAACAAGTGATTTCATTGTAGAAAAACACTTGCTTTTCATTCCGCTCTGCTCGCGTGAGATTTTCTCTACAGCATCCTGGTATTTTTTTGCAGCAAATGAATATTCCTTAAAAATTTCCTTCTGCTGCTTTATATCCAGGCCTTTTGACGAATCAATTGAGTTAATCTTCTTTACCAGATCAAGATAAGTTTTCTGATAATCTTCATGAAGAGCTGGAAAGTGATATCTTTCAAAAATGTCACTCTTGGGAGGCTTTTCTGCAACTGATTCAATTGAAACCAAAGGCGTATCCGAAGCAATATCGCTCTGGACCTCAGTTTCATTTTTCCCGCCGCATCCTGAGAGCAAAATCGAAAAAAGGAAAAAAATGCATAAAAAGTAATGCAAAGTTTGTGCGATTTTTTCAGATTTTTTCATAAAGGAATTTCAGCCCCAAAAAATTGAATAATTCAACTCCCAAGTTTTCCAAATTTCATCATACTTGTCTTAAAATTGCTTGTCAAATTGAATTTTTTTGATTTTCATTATATCATTGATATCACATTGTCGATAATTCAGTGAAACAGGAATTTCTGGATAAAAGATCCTGATTATCGGAAGATTGTTAAGGATATTATGAAAGGTGTGTTCTAATGACTTACAACGAAGAGGATGAAGAAAACAATTCTTTGAAATACATAGAACCTGAAGAATCTGAGAGAATTGAGGACGAAGAGGAAGAAGACGAATCTCTAAGCGTCACGCAGCGTGTTATTGGATGGTTGTGGTTTTTATTCAAGATTTCTTTTGCAATTACCATGATTGTTCTGATCGTTGTAGTTGGTGCATTAATTGGTGTAGTAAAGGGGTTTTCCGAGCAAATTCCAATCATTACAGATAAAACCTACCGTCCAAACCTCACTTCACAGATGTTTGACGTTAAAGGTCGTCTGATTGCAAAACTTCATGCAGAAGAAAACCGCACCAGAATACTGGCTTCCAATGAAATACCAAACGCAATGAAACATGCTATTGTTGCAATTGAAGATGAGCGTTTCTATACCCATTACGGCATTGACCTCGAAGGTATAATTCGTGCCGCAATTAAGAATGTTCAGGCCGGGAAGGTAGTTCAAGGTGCATCTACGCTGACACAGCAGCTTGTAAAAAATGCTTTTCTTACAAGTGAAAAGACCCTGAAAAGAAAAGCTGTTGAAGCGATGCTTGCTTTTCAGATTGAGCGAAAGTATTCCAAAGAAGAAATATTGACGCTTTATCTGAATGAGATCTATTTTGGTCATGGAAACTATGGCCTGGATGCCGCGTCACACTACTATTTCAGCAAAGAAGCAAAAGACCTGACAATTGTTGAATGTGCTGTTCTTGCAAGTATTCCAAAAAGTCCGGTTTTCTATTCTCCATACAAGTATCCAAAAAACAATAAAACACGTCGTGATCTGGTTCTTTCAAAAATGGTGGAACTGGGCTTTATTTCTCCAGCAGAGTATGAGGAAGCATTAAAAGAGAACCCGCCGCTGGCAAAAGAATCATCAGAAAATTATAAAGCTCCATATTTCGTTACTTATGTAAGAGATGCTCTTCTCGAAAAATATGGTGCAAACCTTGTATATAACGGTGGTTTGAAAATATTTACAACCATCGACATTGATATGCAGAAATATGCAGAAGAAGCAATGGATAACTCTGAAACATTCAAAAGAAGACCTCTGAAGAAAACCACTGTAACAGAGAATGGAAAGGAAGTTACATACCAGGCTGATTCCGGTTTGAACGGCGCTCTGATATGCCTGGATCCGCATAACGGCCATATTAAAGCCATGTATGGTGGACGTTCTTTTGAAGCATCACAATTTAACAGAACAACACAGGCATATCGCCAGCCGGGTTCTTCTTTTAAGCCATTTGTATATGGTTGTGCTCTTGAAAATGGAGCGCTGCCTGGCGACATGATCACTGATGAGCCTATTTCCTACACTAACGCCTGGACAAAAAAAGTCTGGTCACCAAAAAACTATGACCTGAAATTTCATGGAACAGTTACTCTTATTAAAGCAATTCAAAACAGTTTCAACGTTCCGGCAGTAAAATTGATTGATAAGCTTACACCTGCGAGAGTTGTCAGGTTTACAAGAAAGCTTGGCGTAACATCACCGATGCAGCAGAATCTCTCTCTTGCACTTGGCTCAGGAAACTTCACTCCGCTGGAAATGGCTGCTGCTTATGGTGTTTTTGCAAATCAGGGAATCTATGTTAAGCCGAATGGCATTCTGAGAATAGAAGACCGGGATGGGAATCTTATTGAGGAAACACAGCCACAGGCAAAAGAAGTTATGAAAGCTTCTCATGCAGCTATGATGACTGACATGCTCAGAAATGCTGTTGAAAAAGGAACAGGAAAAAGAGCCATGGTAAAGGGTCACATCGTAGCCGGAAAAACAGGAACAACAAACGACTATGTTGACGCATGGTTCAACGGATTCACTCCGGATTTGGTTGCTGTAGTTCAATTTGGTTATGACAGACCAAAGAGTCTTGGCGCAAAACAGGCTGGCGGAACTGTAGCAGCTCCGGTCTGGCATGAATTCATGGTAAAGGCTCTGGCAAGCTATTCGTTTCGTGAATTTCCAGTTCCGGAAGCCTGCGCAAGACTTCCTTTCTGCATAGCAAGCGGAAAACCAGCGACAACAGCATGTCCACGTGAGACAGTGGCTCCAATGGTTTATCCTCTGGAGTGTGTCTCAAAAACTGCTTGCCCGGTACATTCAGGAGGTCAGAGATTCTCTATTGAATCTGAAGATGGCGTTGAATTTGCTGACGACTACGAAGCAACTCTTGCATATTCACATGCCGTTGAAGAGTCTGATGAATTCTTCAAAAGCGATTATACGCAGCAAGCTTCAAATAATACTCCCAAACCTCCGTCAACAAACACAAAACCAGAATCTGGCAACTCCACTCCGATAAAAAAACCAGCAATTGAAACGGAAGACGCAGATCTGGACATTGATCCCGACGCACCTGCTGTCGAAGAAGACTCCATGGACGCGGTCGTCTACGGAAATCGAAATCTCGGCAATGAAAATGATACAACTGAACCCGGCGTAGTAATGAAGCCAAAAATTGAGTTCAAAGAAGGCTTCTAAAACAGTAAGCGGCATCCTGAAGTTTTGCTTAAGGATGCCGCTTCTGTTATTTTCTGGATTTACTTTGTATGCAAAATCTTAAATAAGACAAATTGGCAAATTAACTTTGGGTTGGACCCATAAATTCGAGATTCCCCCCTTCGGTCGAAATGACATTGTTTAATGACCCCTTTATTAGGATTTGCTGTATTTAGAAAAGAGACAACTGGTTTTTTTCTGGGTAGAGACGTTCAAGGATATCACCCATTATTTTTGTTCTGATTTCCTGATCAGTTATAGCCTCAAATCTGAAGCCGAAGAAAACTGCTGAATAACTTTTCTTAATGCCGGAAGTAGAGTGAATGCACAGTCCTCCTGCTCTTCCATCTTCAAATTTTACGACAGGTTTAGCCGGAAGTTCAGGTTTCATAACTGTCACATCCTCAGCCGATTCAGAGGAATCAACACCATTCAATAGGAATTCAATTTTTTCATCTTTTCTGGTAATAAATTGAAGTTTTTCTAAATTTATTTCATCTTCAACATAATTAAAACGCAGATAATTCTCAAGAAATCTGGCATGAATGTTCTGCTGTTCCAGTGATTGTGCCGCAATAAACAAACTTCCGCCATTTTCGAGGTATTCACTTAAATCCTGAGAACTGGGTGACAAATTCCCCATCGATGAGGCGCTCACACTGTCTGCGATTACCATTCCATTTGAAAATTGAGCAAGTATGGCTTTAAAATCATAACCAAACAATGAAGGATCCCAGAGAGTCTGGAAATCAACTTTGTTTTCTTTCAGAGACATTGCAATGCTCATCCATGTGATCGGGTCATCTGCAAGTTGGCCAGTCAGAAGCACCGGTGCTTCTTTTCGGAAAACCGGTATTTTCGATATGAATTCATCCCAGGAAGTATCTCTGGCAAATTTAGTGGCTTTATAATTGGTTTTGAACTTGTAAGCCGGCGGATAATAGATTGAAAGGCCACGGCTGTTACCCATTCCCTGAGTATGCCCCTCAATAATCAACGGAGATTCCGGAGGGAATTTTGATACGACAAGATATTCTTTATTCTGCCTTACAGTGCGCTTGGGTGTAACTTTTCCCTGACCATCAATAATTTGATAATTTATCTCATTGACAAAAACCTTTTTTTCAAGAACTTTGTCAACAACCATTTCAAACGGCCCGATTTCAAGTCCCCATTGCTTATCATCTATTTGCCTAAGCTTTGTGAGAGCCAATCTTGATTGAAATACTTTTGTTCCACTCGGTCTTAACTCTTCAGGAGGCATTCTCCAATCATTGTATCCCCAGACTACGAAACCTGGCTGATTTGAAACAATTCTGATTTTATCGGACAAACGATCTTTTGTAACAGGATAACCGAGTGTCTGAACAATTTGCCTGCTGGTTGTGCGAATTTCCTCAGGCAAATCTTTCAAAGAGGCAAGAGATTCACAAAAATCAGAAAGATCAACAAGAGTTTCATCAGAATATTTTCTGACAAGTGCGGAAAACTTCTGTCTTCCAGAAAGAAGCTTTGTATAAATATCGTGTTTTCCGCTCATCTGTGAACCAAGCTGATTGACCAGCTTAACAAGAGGTTGAATTTTACTGAGATCAAGAGCAGATTTGGTTACTGAAGCACCTTCTACATATCTGTTTGTTGCAGAGCCACCCTTTGAATAGGAAGAAACATAAGTTCCAACAAGTCTTTTTGTAAACTCAGAAGTCTCCATTGCCGGGTTCTTTGCAAGTGGTTCAAGATAATGTGCATAAGGCATTCCGCTTCCCGGGGCATTTTCCTGAGATGCAACCATAAATTCAACGAAATCTGACAATTCATAAGCAACTTCAATTGTCCCCATAAGACACGCGTCAAAGTCGAGCATAGCGAACTTTCCGGGCTTACCGAGGACATCAGAAAGTGCCTTTTGGCCAATACTCAATGCTTTTGTCAAATCAGGCATTCTGAGATATTTTCCAGATTCGTCATCAAAGCTCACACCACCCCAGCCCATGCCATGATTCCAGACAACGACTGCTGTACGCTCAGCTGGATATGTTTTTACGCCCCATGAAAGGAAGTCACCCAGAGCTCCGGAGCTGCCCATGTCAACAGTTCCCACGTTCATTACCATTTTGCTTCCAATTTTTCTGGGGTTCACATCTTTCGTTACGTAATATCTTCTTGTGCCTGTCCAGTTGCCGTCAGAAATGGAATTCCCGTCTCCGGCTTTCATGCGATCTAATTGTACAACCAGATTAACCCTATCAGTGCTTCCAACCATTTCAATTTCGTTGATATCCTGAAGCCCATATCGCTCAAGATCGTTATCTGCATTGATATAAAACAATATGGTCCAGTCTTTTTTCTTTTGTGTGGCCGGAGGTTTAGGTGTTTTACCAGTGGTTGTATAAGTTATTTCATAGTTTGCAGAATCATACCAGTGAATTGGAAATTCTTTTGGTGAAATACTCGCATAGTGTTTCTGCAAAACCGGAAACAAGTCAATCTTTGCAACTTCAGTTAGCTCTTCAACTGCCTTCTGAAAGAGTTTCACTCTTTCTTCAAGAGCGGCTTTCTGCTCAGAACTTGCCTGCACCAGCTGAAACTGCCGTCCCTGCAATACTTTCTTAACTACAGGAGCAAAAGCAAGTTTTCCTGGTAAACCGGCAGCACTGCATACTTTCAAAAGAACCCCATCCGATTTCGGATTCTTTACCGCATATTGACTCGAAAAACTGACAAGCTCATTCATTTTATCCTTATAATTCTGGAGAATTACTTTTTTAGCTGGTCCAACTATGTTGTTGAGAAAATTTTCCTTCATTTCCGCATCAAAATCATTCAGAACATTTGCAAGCAATTCAGAACTTTTTTTGTCGGAAATGAATTCCAGAGTAACTTTTTTGTTCCAGATTTCTGAAATGAGAGACAATTCCTTAACGAACTTCTTTTCAGCTTCCTTTTCATCAGTTTGTGAAAAGGCTCTGTCAGAGTAATTATTTATTAATAGAACTATTGCAATCAGAAGTAATAAAGAAAATCTTCTCATTATGTTTCTCCTAAAGATAATATCTTCTAATTATATTAATTTTTGAAAAACTATCAAGTCAAGAATAGCATGTTTATAAATACTTGCTCTGTAAAATTCAAAAAAATTTGTTAAGGTAGCAAAACTGAGATATAATATCCTGAGAGTTTGGCTTTCTCAATAAAAACAATTTCAGGAAACAAAGGAAGCAAAAATGGATCTTAACATATTTTCTTTTCTCAGCACTCTTCCAAAACGTGAAATAGACAGGTTAAAGAAGATTGGTCGGCATTTAAAGCACATTACAGGTACGCCGCTCCTTGTTGAGAAAGAACCATTCAAAGAATTAATTCTTCTTCTATCGGGGCAACTTTCAGCATATAAACAACAGGGAAATCGAAAAAAAGGTCTTTTTACGATTGATCCGGGAAATACTTACGGGGAAGTCGAGATCCTTAATGGTACAGATTCTCTGGCCTCACTGACAGGTATTTCTGATTATGAAGTTCTTATGATACCAAAGGAAGAAGTTCTTCAACTTATAGGCTTATATCCGGGTTTTGCACGGGAAATTCGTCTGACATATACACAACGTGCGTCAATCCTCCTTGACGAAGGATTTTCAAAATCAAAGGGAGGTCAGATTATTACGTTTTTTAACGTCAAAGGCGGAGCCGGCAAATCGGTGCTTTCAGCAAACACAGCTTTAATGTTGAAAAAGAAATGGAGAAAAAAAGTAGTACTTTTAGACTTAAATTTGTCTTTTGGAGATCAATCAATAATATTGAATATTCCAAACGATAAGAATCTTTTTGAACTGTTTAAAACAAGACCTCCTTTAAATTTTGAAAAGATGCAAACCCAGATTGTCACACACAACTCTGGATTAAAAGTTCTGCTTTCACCGCCACTTCCTGAGCAGGGTTCACAAATCAGACCAGATTTCATTGAACAGGTATTACTTATCCTGAGGAACCATTTTGATTTCATAGTGGTTGACACTCAAAACCAGCTCAGCGAACTTGAAACAATGACCCTTGAAGCTAGTGATATGATTTTTCTTATCACAACAATGGAACTGACTTTCATAAAAAATACAAAACTGCTTATTGATCTTCTTCATAAAATGAAATTTCCAAAAGAGAAAATCAAGGTAGTTTTGAATAGGGCATTCAAAAGCATGGGCCTGGAGCCATCTCAGGTAGAAGTATCTCTTAGATATGCAATCAGTCACTTCATTCCAAGCGATGGTGAAGTGGTTATTCCTTCGGTCAATTCTGGGCTTCCTTTTACACTCCAGAAAAAAGTTGAGGGGACACCGTTGTATTTATCAATGGAAAGAATGTGTTCCAGGATTGTTGGAGAAGACCCCAACACTGGCACCTGGAATATGTTTTCACTGGTAAAAGACGTGCTGGGCTTCTAAGTTTAATGTATATTTTTCTTCGAAACCGATCGGGTGATAGCTCATTTTTGAGGTTCTGAGTCCTTCGATTCCCAGATCGGTTTCACGGTTGATAATTCTTACTGAATCCGGAAGATTATTGGCTGTAGCCCAGTTCAAAAGCTGGTAGATTCCCTTGATTGCCCTGTCTCCCTTTTCAAGGTTGATAACCCAGCATTCATCATTCACCGGAGACGCAACTGAAAAACCGGCAATCTGACCGGAAATTGTTACAACAATTATTCTTCCGCCTATTTTATCAATCAGCGGAAGCATTCTTTTTGCCGCAAGATATTCAAGCCTGAATGTAATGTCCTCACTTGGATTTTCAGCATACCACTTTTCAAGATACGCAAAGAGCGGGGAAACATTGTCCTGAAAAATCTGGATTTTCAATCGTTCGTCCTGCATTAATCTGTTAACAAAATTTTTCTTCTGATGAAAGCGTCTTCCGGCAAGCTCTGACAAGTCGGTTCTCAAATACAGATAATCAAAATCATTCCTCTGCTCAATTATCTGGGAAGGCTTTATTACAAGAGATATCTGGTCGCAGATTTTTTTCGGAACAAAGTGAAAAGCATGCAGGAAGTTTTCTGAGGTAAGTTTTTTCAAAGGAACAGAAATATCCCCTTCACCAATTGGCGGAAAGAAAATAGCGGTTTTTTCCGGTCCCTCAACTGATATGATGTAGAATCCATCGAGTTCTGATATAGTTGGAGGTTCATCAATATACCAGCCAAGCAAGTTGTAAATAGCAAAATCCGAGGCGTTAACAGCTTGTCTGGATAAAATATTCCTGATTATCTCAATATGATCAAGTGAAAGCAGCTCTTTTGAAGGGAATTTCATAATTTTGTATATTTAATCACTTCCAGATAATTTGATACCATTCTGGTATCATTTCAATAAATACTATTACTGCAAAAACGTTACTGTAGCAAACTCGCTGAGACTATGTAACTGCTCAATAATTCGACGCAAGTGCCTGGTATTTCGCTGTCATTTCGACTGAAGAGAGAAATCTGCTTACCCTTCGGAGACATGTATTTCCACATTTCCGATCGGCTATTTTCATACAGTGCCGCAAAAACTAGTTAAGGCTGCACAGCAGCTATCTGGAATGATTCAGCAAGACGTTTCATGCCTTCTTCAATCGAAATTTCCGGGTTAAAGTTTAATTCTTTTCTGGCAGCGGAAATGTTGAACCAGTGGGCTGTTGCCATTTCCTGTGCGACCCAGCGTGACATTGGCGGTTCACCGCTTATACAGAAGATTTTCCAGATCATTTCAAGTACGTAACCGATATAATATGCTTTCTTTGCTGATATTGATGAACTAAGCGGCTTTTCACCTGCAGCAACAAGAATTGCATTTACGATATCCCACAGAAATCTTGGGTCACCCTGTGAAATGAAATATTTTTTTCCTGAAACAGGAGAACCTGGGAACAGCCTTTCAGCGGCCAGAATATGAGCATTTGCTGCGGTATCAATATAAATGGTATCAACTTTATTTTTATTTTCTCCAATAATTCTCAAACGCCCTGCCCTTGCACGTGAAAGAATGCGGGGGATGAGATTGTTGTCGCCGGGGCCCCAGATCAGGTGCGGCCTCAATGCTACTGTCGCAAATTCAGAAGCGTTTGCGGCAATTACAGCCTTTTCTGCCATGGCTTTGGTTTTCGGATAATGTGCCTCATAATGTTCAGGATATGGTACCGATTCATCAACGCCTTCCATGTCTTTGCCATCGAAAATAACGCTCGGTGAACTTGTGTAAACAAGGCGTTTAATGCCATTACTACGACAAGCATCAATAACATTTACAGTACCGAGATAGTTCGTATTGTAATAGTCTTCGTAAGCCCCGCTCATACCTGCCTTGGCAGCTACGTGGAACACAATATTGCATCCATTCATTGCCCTGGTAAGATCTTCCGGATTTGTCAACTCGCCTTTTACGTGTTCAACACCTATTTTTTCAAGCTGCGGGTAACTGTTTCGAGAAAAACTTTTTACTTTGACATTTTTTTCTCTGAGCGCCTTAACAATTGCGAATCCAAGGAAACCTCCACCACCGGTTACAAAAGCACAATCTTTTTCCGTAAGCGGTATAACATTATTTTCCATAATCGCCTCACTTTTTAGTAGAGGGGGCACGCGCCCCCTCTTGGCGGTCGAACAAGTTCGACCACCTTCACTCCCCGCGGTCGAGCACTTTGTGCTCTCCGCTCACGCGATGTCTTCTTTTTAGTAGAGGGGGCACGCGCCCCCTCTCGGCGGTCGAACAAGTTCGACCACCTTCACTCCCCGCGGTCGAGCACTTTGTGCTCTCCGCACACGCGATGTCTTCTTTTTAGTAGAGGGGGCACGCGCCCCCTCTCGGCGGTCGAACAAGTTCGACCACCTTCACTCCCCGCGGTCGAGCACTTTGTGCTCTCCGCACACGCGATGTCTTCTTTTTAGTAGAGGGGGCACGCGCCCCCTCTCGGCGGTCGAACAAGTTCGACCACCTTCACTCCCCGCGGTCGAGCACTTTGTGCTCTCCGCTTGCACGGTGTGTTCATTTTCTTCGGAGGAAGACTTTAGACACAACCTGGTCGAACGAGTTCGACCGCCTTCACTCCTACAGGCGTGCAATTTGTGCTCTCTGCGTTTTTTTCATCGAATTATTGAATTACTTTAGTATGTTAACTAATTAAAGATTATTGAATATTCTTAAATATTTAAATCCGTGTCATTCCGTGGTTAAACTCAGTAACTTATTTGTTTATCAAACATCAATTATTGTAATTTTTCTGTGGACCAGAGGGCTAGTTTTTCACGGTTGATTTTTGCATTGTGACGAACGTCAACCGGGAAAGAATCGTGAAGCAGAAAAGTTTTTATTGTCTTTGTATGCTCATATTTCAGAGCTATTTCCTGCAAATGGGTTTTAATTTTATTGAAATCAACGTTAACAAGATTTTTTTCCAGTTCAACACAGATTACCGGAACCTGTCTACCCTTTTCACCAATTCCGACAAGAGCTGTTCTGAATACTTCTTTATGGTTATTGAAAACTGCCTCGCAGGGGATTGTAAACATATCGCCAGATTCGGCAGAAACTCGATGAGATTTTCTTCCACAAAACCACAATCTTCCCTTTTCATCAAGATAACCCAGATCGCCCATTCTGTGCCAAACTGATTTTCCATCAGAATCAAGAATTTTTGCCAATTTCGTCGAATCAGGGCGGCGAAAATATTCACGGGTTACAATCGGACCCTTAACTGTAATTTCGCCGATCTGATGTGCTTTAAGAACCATTGATTCATCCCATTTTTCAACCGGATCATCAGTAATTCTTATTATTCTTACAGTCACATTCGGATTTGGAAATCCAACGCAGGTACCACCACCTTCGGAAGTAATTTTTCGCGTTTCTCCAAGAATTTCACGACTTCCAACTGAACTCACCGGCAAAGCTTCAGTTGCACCATAAGGAGTAAATATTTCAGCTTCATTAGAAAGAGATTTATGGAAGCGTTCAAGAACATCATTCCGAGCCGGTGCGCCACATGATATTACTTTTTTTATTCCGCCAAGAAACTTATTTTTTTCTGCACACCAGCGACTGAGAGTATTTACAAGCGCAGGAGAACCAAACATTACTGTTGCGCCATTGTCTTCTATCGCTTCAATGAGTTTTACAGGGTCTGCCTGAGCTGGTTTCGTTGCATCCATATCGGGAATGACAGATGTCATTCCAAGGCAAACGTCGAAAAGTGCAAAAAGCGGAAAAGTTGCTAAATCAACATCTTCCGGAGTAAAATTATATGTTTCCTGAATAAATCTCACCTGACTGGTCAAGATTCCGTGAGTATATACCGCACCTTTGGAAATACCTGTACTGCCACTGGTAAAGAATATTGCGCCCATTTCATCGGGTGGAAACAACTCTACCTCAATGGGAACATTTCCTGGAACGCGAAGTTCGCTCAGTGAATATCCGCCCCAGAATAGCTTTGGACCATGAGTAACGAATATCTTCAATGAACCGGCTGCCCATCTGAAGATAGTTCTGGCAACATGCGCTTTTGTAATTCCGATAAAAGCTTCAGGTTCTGCTTCTGCAAGGCATTTTTTGAGATTTGCTATTCCGATTCCCGGATCAACGAAGACAACTACTGCGCCGATTTTGAACAATGCAAAAGTAAGCGCAAAAAAATCAATTCCGGGCTTAAGCATCAATACAGTGCGTGTTCCACGCCTTATTCCAATTTTATGTAAACCTCTCGCATAACAGTCAGTTTCTTCATCGAGCTGTTTGAAAGTAAACCACGAGTAGGAAACTCTGTTTGATGAATCGCGTCCAACGGGTACAATTACAGCTCTTTTATTGGGCATTAACGCTGCTTTTTCTCTTATAAAAGCAGCCATATTTACACCACAATTACTATTCACAACAACCTCCTCTCTTTAAGAGGGGGCACGCGCCCCCTCTCGGCGGTCGAACAAGTTCGACCACCTCACTCCCCGCGTTCGAGCACCTCGTGCTCTCAGGGGCACGCGCCCCCTCTCCATATGCATTAACTTAAGTCTCAGAATCTCAGTTTTGTCATTTCGACCGAAGGGAGAAATCTTGCATTTATGAGATCTCTCACATTCGTTCGAGATGACAACATACCCTTAAGTTACCGCGTATGCGACCACCTTCTTAATCTTGAATCTTGAATCTTGAATCCTAAAAATCTGCGAAATCTGCGGAAAAAAATCTTTTCTTTTCTTGTCTTGTCTTACAAAAGTTATACGCAGATGCTAAAATAATACAAATCGACTTTGCTCAGTCATGAGTAGGCATTGAGCCAATGGTTGAGCGAAGTCGAAATGACACTGACTAATTACACGAAATTCAGGCATTTTGTAAAAATTTGGAAATTTCTGCAATTATCTCATCAAGAGAATCTTCGAGCAGGTAGTGTCCGGCATCGTAATTTCGATAAATTGCGTTTGGAAGATGTTTTTTCCATTCCCTGAAAAAACTGAGATCAAAAATAAAATCCTTTTTTCCCCAGCAAATCAATGCCGGAGTGTTTTTGAACTTCTGCAATCCATCTTCAACTTCCATAAGTTGTTTGTACGATGGATCATTTTCAGACAGCGGAATATCCTGTACAAATCTGGACACTGCAACCCTGTTTTCGAATGAATCATAAGGACCGGTAAATCCATAGTAAACCTTTTCATCCATTTTCTTCACAGTGGATGTTTTAGCAGTGATCACAGAAAAAAGATTCAGAGCACAATTCATGTAATCTGCAACACTGAGATTGCGGAAGGCCCAAAGAGGCCATGGAAATGCTCTTTCTGAAGGCAATCTGAAAGCTGCAGTATTAAATATGATCAAGCGTTTGATCATTGCAGGTCTTCTTACGGCTAAACCAATGCCAGTCGGGCCACCCCAGTCATGGACGACAAGATTAACAGGCTTTTGAAAATTAAGATTATCAAATAATTTTTCGAGATCATCAATTCTTGATTTCAGAGTGAATGAATAACGGTCATCCTGGGGTTTTTCAGACATACCGCACCCGATGTGATCTGGAGCAACCATTCTGTATTTCGTGCTGAAATGTTTTATCAACCCTCTGTACAAAAAAGACCAGCTCGGATTACCGTGAACCATAAAAAAAGGCTCACCTTCGCCTTCATCAACATAATGCAGCTTCAATCCACCAGTGTCGAAAAAATGGCTTTTAAAAGGATATTGTTCTTTTATTCTGGAAACGTCAAAAGTCACGATTGCACCACCATTACCATTCCCAGCCAAGCATCATGCTGTTCAGACCGCTCCCAATGCCAACGAATGCAACCTTGTCGCCGTGTTTCAGAAAACCTCTTTCAGTAGCTACAGCGGCTGTAATTGGCAACGATACAGTGCCCATGTTTCCAAGATATTGAAACGTTGAAAAATCTTTTTCGATCGGAAGACCAAGCGCATTCAGAATTGCATCACGATTAGCGGCAGCAACCTGATGTGAAATCACCTTATCGATATCTTCCTTTTTCCAGTTCAACTCTTCAAGGAAGAAAGTACCAATCTTTTTGATCAGCTCCCCGCCATGTTTTAATAAACCGATTCCATCTGTTTCAATGTATTGAGAGGCACGCGGCGGATTGCGTTTATCCATACCCCAGCGGCACATCTCATTGTGCTCAGGGGCAGCCATGGCAACGCCACCTTTCAAACATGCTTTTTCTCCACCAAAGGAACCATCGCTGAGAATTACAGCTGCAGCGCCCGACCCTCCGGTAAGTGTAGCAAAAGCTTTCTTGAAAAAATCCATTGTGCCTTCCTGAATCATCTGTTCCATCATGATTTCAGTAATTTCACGGGCTGTTTCGCATGCCACAACAACACCAGCTTTGATCTGACCCAGTTCTATCCGGTTTGCAATATCGATAATACCATTTACAACTCCCAGACAGGCATTAGAAATATCAAAAATAACTGCCTTCGGATTCAACCCTAGATTGTGAGCCACAGCGCATGCAGTTGCCGGCTCAAATTGATCACGACAAACTCCACCGTATACAAGTGCTCCAATTTCGGACACAGGAATATTCGATTCTTCAAGAGCCTTTTTTGCTGCCTTAGATGCCTCAGTGGCATTTACATGCGGAGATTTCCACCATCGGCGCTCTCTGATTCCTGTCAAAACTTCAAACTGACCATATTGAAGGTGAAGCTTTTTATATAAAGATTCCATGCGCCTTTCAATCCAGTCAGAGGTAATTACATCCGGGGCAAGTTCGTACCCAATAGCCTCTAGAAAAACACGGGTATATTTCATTATTCTACACTCCAAATTTTTCGGTCAAAGTTGCATTATACAATTAAACAGATATTAAAGATAGACTATAAAGCAAGTTAATGAAGTAGTGCACTTATGAGAGCTGATTTTGCCTGCTGAGTATACAGGATTTTTCAAATTTTCTGAAGCCTTATTTCAAAATCAACCATTTTATAAATCAACAGACCATCGACTTTAAGATAGCCATTTGCAGTTACTGTCATCAGTTCGTCATCAACGCGGGTAATCATGGCATCAACTTCGACCTGTTTATTTTTCGGAATAACCTGTCCGCGATATGACCACACATGCGGTTTTCCTATATTCATGGGTGTGAACTTGACAGCACCGTCTTTTATACGATCACGCCATCTGAAAAAGCAGTAGGTTTTCATGAGCTGAATGAATGATTCAAGGCCGAGCGACCCGGGCATTACCGGATCCTGATAGAAATGTGCCTTAAAAAACCATTCTTTGGGATCAACGTTTTTTATACCCCGCACAAAACCCAGCTTATTTGGCCCACCGTCAGGAATGAATGACACAATTTCATCAATCATTTTATAGGTTTTATCCGGGAAATAAGAACCACGCTTGTTTTCAGCTTCTTCAGGAAATTTAAATGTGATAGATTTTTTTATTTCTTCTTCGGTCGGAATATATGTTTTTTCGCCCAGAATTCCAACCTGCTGCGACAAAGCTTCTGGAGTAAAGAAACCAAAAGTGGTATCACCTTTGTACAATAGTTTTCCTGATAGTGTGCTGACAGAAAAATCAAAAGACTGAATTATCATGCCGGCTGATTGCGCAACCTTTGTTGATTTGATTCTGCTGACAAGAATTCCGGTATCACAATTTATATCTTCGTACAGCACAGCCTTACCATCAAGATTTCTGTAATGTACACTGTGCTTGACAGAAAGCGCTGAACCCATATATGCAGAAAACCATCCGCAGACTTGAAGCGGAATTTCGAGGAGAACTGAGAAAGGCAGACTTTTCTGTCTGTTAGCGCTGAAATACCACGCTTCCGCCGGAATCTCGTAATAGCCTTCAATTTCGCCGCCGGGAATTATTTTAAATTTCTGAGCATTGATATTTGTGATTCCATCCAAAAACAGATACGGCGGACCGGGCAATCTGGCAAGAAAACGTTCAGAATCGAAAACCCGGTATTCGGGTCCAAAGCATTCCGAAGGATTTCCGATTGAAAATGCAAGAATCTGATCGGCTGAAATAACCGGCTCAGGCAGAGCAACTGAAATTTTAACATCAGTGCGATTTTTCCAGGTTCTTTCGAGATCATTCAACGAAACATCTGATAAACGAATTGACATATCTGTTACAAGAACGATCATTTTTCCATCGGCAAACATTATTGCATCGGCAATTGCGTAAGGATAAGGATCGTAGGCAATTTTCTTTACTGCAATTTCATAAACAGCTCTGGAAGTTCCTGGAATAACCTGTCCACGGCACTTTAACCCACTTTTCACTTCAGGAACAGGGTGAAAAGAAGCTCTTCCTTTTTCTGCAACCCAGCCCATTCTGAGAAGGAATACCCGCAATGTCTGCATGCAGCATTCATACATAAGAGTGCCGGGCATGACGTTATCGTCAATAAAATGTGTTGTCAGAAACCATGCATCAGGTTCAATATCAATCTCTGAACGGATAAACCCAAGTCCAAACCTTCCGCCGCCGGATGACATTTCTGTAATGCGGTCAATAAGTTCAAGTTTTTCGCCCGGAATTGTAAGCGGTTCATTCACCGGAAGACCTTCGAAATCGCTTCCGAAAGCTGCCACCAGATCGCCTTTGCGCAAACTTTTCAACTGCTCTTCCGAAACTGAGCAACTAAAAGAGCCCGGACCACATTGAATTTTTTCTGGCGCCGGCTGCGGACTCAGAACAATATCTTCTTCCTTCAGAACAAGGCCCCTGCCCTCTTTCAGTTGACTATCGGTGAAAAATCCTGCACAGCCTTCTCTCATTGTAATAACTTTCTTCCCGTTGACTGTTCCGTCAAACCAGAAGAAAAACATATATGTATCAGCCTGTCTGATAAATCTGTCGATCCTGATGTCGTATCTGATCGTATCTCCGACTTTGGGAAGTACGTCATGAAAAGTGACCACTGCATCAAGCAGACGGTAAACCGCAAGACCCCTGGTTTTCAGGTCTATTCCAAGCCAACCCGACAAAAATAAATCTGCCTGCCCGGCTTCTACTGCAAAACCGGTTGGAATGCAATTCTGATCAAGATACCAGGCACCTGAACGAACGTCATGTTCGGTGATTACGCGTCCTGAGCCAAGTTTCAAGCGACTTCCCGAAACAGAAATCACTCTGTCAACAAAATTCAAAAGTTCGTCTGGAAGGCGCACGCGCGTCGGAAAGGAGTCTATTTCAGCAAAATCAGGTCCAAGAGCTTTCCCGATTTTTCCGATTGCAAATTCCATTGAAGCTGCACGATCCATAAAGATCTGAGAAGCAGGCAAAAATTGTGGCGATGACAATCTTAAGCTGGAGTTGCCAGAAACGGAAGCCTGTTCAGCAGAACAATTGTCTGCACAGGTTGTTTCTAAATAAGCATTCCGCTGCTTCAACAAAGGATTTTTTACTGATTCGTCTGTAGATATGTCTGACAATCCAAAAATATTTTCGGTGCTATGAGCGATATGGGTTTTATCGGTGATAGAAGCGGCAACAGTATCGGATTTTTCAATATTATGATGTTCTGTACCATAAGAGCCCTGAATCTGAGAAAACTCACTTATAGGTTGATATTCTTCCGAATCAAATTCTTCAGGTTCAAGACTTTCTGATTCAAGGAATTTTTCAAGAAGCATCAGATGCGTCTGTGTCATTGATTGTGAAAATCTTAGAAATGCATCGTGTGCTTTTGCAACTGCTTCACGCGGCTGAACAATTTTTTCACAGAACCATTCAGTTCCCTCTTCGGAATTTTCAGAAAAAGCTCTGAAATCGCTTCGCAACGTCTTGTGTTCAAAAACTCTATTGTTGCTGCAATCAGTTGCAATTGCCGGCATACCCGACACAGGTTTCACAGTGCATTCAGCTTCTGTATTTTTTTCGTTCATTATTCTACTTTTCAAAGCAATCTTCTCAATCTTTTCAATCTTTTCAATCTTTTCAATCTTCTCAATCTTTTCAATCTTTTCCGTGGTTTCCGTGTTTTCCCCGGTTTCCGCAGTGTCCTTCTTTTCCCTCATTTCCGTTCTCTGTCTCTCTTGGGACTTTGTATTACTCATTTCAAACTTTCTCTGGACAGAAAATTTCATCATTTTCTGTGTCGCGTTCAAGGAGGATGATGAAGAAACAGCTGAATCAGCAAATAGCGGGGTGAGATCGACATCGACGCCTTCTGATGCAAGAGCGCCCAGTAATCTCAAAAGTGCGCTCATTTCGCTCTGTGCAGGGATAGAAAGTGATCTGGCAAAATGCTTCTTATCAGCCAGAATTTTCCCTATCATTCTCGTACAAGAGTTTCTGGGACCTGCCTCAACAAAAAGTCTACAGCCTTTATCATAAGCTTCATTAATCATTGCGGGAAAATTTATCGTTCCAACAGCATGAGCTTTCATTGACTCTGCAATGCTTTCAGAATCAGGGGTAAACGACTTTCCCCAGCCAGAACTGAAAAAGACTTTATCTGAAGGCGGAAATGAATCGTAATGATGAAGCTTTCGATACTTTTCAGCTACGGGTTCAGCTGCTTTGCAATGTACAGTTGAAATTCCATCTATCGGAATATAATTACATTCAAGCTCACGAACCAGTTTTTCGAGAGATGGCCTGAAACCGCCCACGACACATTCTGTCGGAGTATTGATTATCAACAGATAAGCTCTCTTATATTCAGGTTTACTGAGCATTGCAGCAACTCTGTCATGAGATCTGTCAACAATTCCAACAGCCCAGTCAACTGATTCTGATTCATTAAGTCCCCAGATCTGTCTGGCAGCCTTGTATTTACCGACCATTTCGGTTCTGAATAATTCTGATTCAATTATCCGCTCTATCATTTCATCGCGATCCTGCCAGGTTCGTGTTGAAAAATATCCGGCTGACTCGCCAATACTGTACCCGATGATAAAATGCGGATCAATATTAAATCCACGAAGTATATCGTTCGCAAAAACACTGTTTGCAACCTGTCCAAAAACCATCGACGAATGATCTTCGATCAATTTTCTCTTAGATTCTTCTTCCCAGCCAGCATCCCAGGCAAGTCTGTATGGATAAACATAATCTGATGAAAATTGAGTCATCAGATAACGATTTTCACGATCTAATTTTCGCAGAATTGCCGGAAATTCTCTTCCAAATTCCATGCCCATTCCCAGGAAATGATTTCCAATGCCCGGAAAGACGAATGCCAGATTCTGCCCATTAAATGATGGTTCAGCAGAGAAAAACACTCTATCCTGAAAAACAAAAGGACTGAAGGAAACGTTATTGATATTCTCTGCTTCAGAAATCGCTTTTTCAGCAAGCTGCAGCCGCTTTTCAAGTTCTTCAGTATCTGAAGCGATTATCGAAAGGCATATTCCAGCACCTTTTGCAGCAACGTTTTTCCACCATTCTGATGCTATTGCCTCAATGTGATAATTTTTTGTCTTAATTGTCTGCAAAAAGCTTCTAAAAGCTGCTATTTCAGAAAAGAGCTTTCTGGTGTCGGGCGCCTTGATGAGAAATAAAGCTTCGGAAAAATTGCCTGCAGGTCTCAGGCGCTCAGATTCAGCAACTGACTTTCCATCTACTGCTTCCAGTACAACATGAACTGCTGTTCCGTCAGCCGCCATAGAATGAACAGAGGCTTTTCTGCTTCCATTGCACGAATTTCTGAACCAGTAATGTGTCTGTCTTGGAACAAAGAAAAAATCGTCGTGTCCCGATAAAGCTTCAGTGACCTTTGAAACCTTCTGCATTCCGGGCAGAAGTTCCTGATAGAGGCATAAAGACGTTTTAATCAATGATGCCAGACCACTTACACAACCAGTGTGGCCGATAACATCTTTTACAGAACCAATTGCACATTTTCGTTTTTCCCGGCAGAAACCAGAGCTTTCAGATTTTTGCGGCGCAAAAGCTGCAAGTGTTTCTGATTCGATTTTGTCTTCAACAGAAAGGCCAGAGCCACTTGCTTCATAGTATCCGGTATCAGCGAAATTAAAACCGGCTTCAGCATAAGCTTTTTTCAGAGCCAGTTTTGATGAGGACAAGTCAGCAGATGTTTCGAAATGATTTCCTCCTGATGAAAGCCCTATTCCCTTTATTACAGCATAAACGCGGTCTTTGCACGAATTTGCGTCAACGGTTCTTTTCAGAACAACTGCGCAAGCCCCTTCTGCCATGAAACAACCTTCCGGAGAAAATAAATTTCGACATTTCTCCTGTGCAAGAGTATTTCTCAAATCGCCGGCAAGATCTACTGCGCCAACGATTGCAGTATCTATTTCACCGCGCTTCAGCGCTCTGAAAGCTGCATTAAGGGCAACAAGTCCGGAATTTTCTTCACTTGAAAAGGTGTGAGACGGACCACCGATTTTAAATTCTCTGGCTATCCGGCTTGCAACTATTCCACCAAGATTTCCGACAGTTCGGCTGCTGTCAAGAGGTTTACTGAGGGAATCCAGGTGTCTGGGATCGTCTGATTTCCAGCGAAGACTGAAATTCGTACTTTCAAGATCGAGGCTTAACCCGATGAACACACCCCAGTTTTTCGAATCGCTTCTGGTACCTTTAAGATTTTCGATAGCTTCATCAACGGTCAACAGCATCAAAAGCTGCTGCGGAAGCATATCGGCCATTTCTCCCGGAGTTATCCGAAATTTTCCAACGGTTGCATAGATATCGCGATAAAAATTGCCCTCGGTAAGAGGTTTTCCGGCAAAAACAGCCTTCTGAAATTCAGAAAGACCATTTACATTGCCAAACCGTGTATTCATGCCAACTATTGCAACAGAATCGCTTGATTCGACTGAAAAGATTCCGGCTGCACCGGTCTGAATTACACCGGTTTGAGGTGAATCAGACTGGTTCGAATCAGCCTGGATTGAATTGGTTTTGTTTGCATAGGTTCGATCTGAGTCTGGTTGGATTACATTCGATGATTTTTCAGAATTTTGCAAATATTCTTCCAGCAAAAGATGGCCATTGATTCCGCCAAATCCGAAACCACTCAAAGCTGCTCTCAGAGGCTCACCCTGCTTTACAGATTTCCAGGGCAATGACTTTGAAGGAATGAAAAAAGGAGTTTTTTCTATTTCAAGCTTTGGATCAGCAAATTCGAAATTAGCTTCGGGTGGAATGGTTCTATTCTTCATTGCCAGAATGATTTTCATCAACCCGGCAGAACCGGCTGCTGTAAGCAGATGTCCGACATTAGATTTCACCGAGCCGACTGCACAGGATGACTTTTGAGAGAAAGAGTCTGAATTCTGCTTGTAAAAACTCCGCAAACTGGAAAATTCGACCGCATCACCCGTCGGAGTTCCTGTACCATGACATTCAATGAAATTAACCATGTCAGGTGTCCATGCTGCTGAGCGGTAAGCAGAACCGATTGCTCTCAGCTGCCCTTCAGTGTCTGGTGCAAGCAGACTTCCTCCAACATCATTCGAGAGCCCGATTCCTTTTATAACGGCAAATATGCTGTCTCCGTCACGCACAGCATCTTCAAGACGCTTCAGAACAAACATTCCCGAACCTTCACCAACAACAAGCCCGTCTGCGCGTTTGTCAAAAGGCCTGCAGATTCCGCTTGGTGACAGCGCCCTGAGTTGAGTAAAACCCATCTGAGTAAAGATAGAAGACGGTCTGGCTACTCCGCCTGATAACATGATATCGGTACGGCCTGAATTAAGTTCATCGCAGGCAAGTTTAATCGCATAGATTGACGAGGCACATGCAGCATCAAGAGTGTAGCATCCGGCTCTGAAGCCAAGAACTCTGGCAAGCACTGAAGCAGGTAAAGACGCAGAATAACGGTTCAGAAGGTCGGTTTCGAAAACAGGTTTTCCTTCTGTCGAAAAATGCAATTGATTCTGAAGTTCCCAGGTAATATCGCTGGCAGTGTCAGTCGGAAGAATAATATTTGAAATAATCAGACCCGCTCTTTCGGGATCGAAAGATTTTTGCGCTGCACACTCAAGGGCTTCGGTTCCGGCTTTGAGAGTCAGTTTAAAAAGCGGATCAAGACCTTTGAGAGTTTTTTCCGCAATTCCGTATTTGTCTCCATTGAACATGTACTCATCGATAAGGCACATTTTATTAGAGACAACTTTATCACTTATCCCATAGCCTTTCGCCAGATAATCAGCTGACGGTGAAGGCCATCGATCGGCTGGTATCTCTTTTGCTGAATATGTACCAGCCTCCAGATTTTTCCAGAATTCGTCAAGCGTTGACGACCCGGGGAAACATCCGCCAATACCTACGATTGCAACAGGCTTGAATCTGCGGGGATATTTCGAATCAGGCATTTGCTGTCTTCTCAGACGTCGTCTCTCTGAATTGTCCCATCAATGAAGCAGTCATTACGCACTCGTAATCAATCATTGATGCAATCAGAGCACCCGTTTCATCTACAAATTCAATATTAGCACGAACTGTATTCTGTGAACACTTTTTAGCTTTTGCCATTACACGCACTCCGGAAGATGGAAACGCCGGCCGGTACTGTCTATAACTTCCCAGAAAACATGGAAGCGACGGCATTCCGAATTCCTGGAAGGTCCAGAGAATCATAAGTTGAAATGCACAATCAATCGAAAGCGGGTCTGCAACCCATGTAGATCTGAATGGCTCGTTCATCCACTGATCTGTGGAAGGTGAAGTAAGCACGTTGGCAGCAATTCCATCAGAAGACCAGCCTCTGACTTTTTTTATTCCCATGAGATGCTTGCCGTGAAAGAGTATTTGAGAATAAGCAGCTTCGACAGATTTTGGATAAACCCACTTGAGATCAGGGGAAACGGTTGGCTTTTCTGGCAACGGAAGCTTTTCAGCAAGAATAACTTCAGCCACAGCATGAACAATTTCACCGCGTGGAGTTTCGCTTCTGATTTCACAACTGACTTTCGGAAACTTTTCAGAACCTCTTACCCGAGTTGTATAAACAGAAATCTGCTGAGGAATTTTTTTAACCAGAATAATTCCTTTAGTTACCCTGAAATCGTTTAATCCGTGAAACATGAAACCCGGGTTTTCGTGAAGTGCAGCATGTCCCATCAGTTCTATCATAAGCGCTGCAGGAAGCACCGGCTCATTGTTTATAAGATGAGAAGACAGATAAAAATCTCTGTCAACAGACAGAACTCTTTTTAAACCAAGGTGCATGCGTTTTTGTGGGGAAATGTCAGCATCGGCAGATGATTGGACTTTTGAAACTACTTCTTTTACAGTCTCAGATTGTGGTTCTGATTGTGGTTCTGATTGTGATTGATCACCTGCTGTATCTGTTGATTCATCAGCATTTTCGCCAGGTCTATAATAATTATTTTCATCGGTTTTAGATTCGCTGGTAAGAATTACAACTTCAACATCTTTTGACTTCGAGTTAATTTCATCGGCGAGAAAACAGGCACCAGCTTTCAAAGGTATCAGGCCGACTCCTTCTGAAGCAAACAGTTTACCAAGAGCCGGGTTCACCATTCCACCCTGCCATGGTCCCCAGTTTGCTGAAACAACTTTCAACGTTGGATACTTCTTCGAATAAAACTGGGCAATCTTATTCAGGGCTTCGTTTGCCATCGAATAATCTGATTGTCCAATGCGGCCAAATCTCGCAGTAGAAGACGAGAAGAAAACCATCGTTTTAAGAGATTCTGTTGAAAGAGCCTCAAGGATATTTCTTAAACCAGAAATCTTCGTTCCGAAAACATCTTCGAATTGATCCAGAGTTTTGGCAACTATTGCCTTATCGCGCAATACTCCGGCGCCATGAATTAAGCCCGTCACTTTGCCATGATCATTCTGGATTTCTTTTAAAATTGACTCTGTTCGATTTTTATCTCTTATATCAAGCGAATAATAGTAAGCTTTTCCGCCGGCTTTTTCTATTTCATTCATGGTATCAGCAATTTCTCTGTTGCCTTTATATCTGGCAAAGGTGCTTTCAAGCTCTTTTGGAGTCATCTTTTTCGGAGCTGAGTTTGCAAAAATTGCGCTCTTCATTTCTTCTTCAGTTCTGAAGGGTTTAAGCCACCCTGGCTCTTCGATTCTGTCGGTTCTTCCGAGAAGTATCATTTTGCAGGAATATTTCGCTGCAATTTCAACCGCAACCGAAGCAGTAACGCCTTTTGCGCCACCTGTAACAATAACGGTATCTTCAGAATTTAAAATTGGCTCTGAGCGATATTCAGTTGCAAAAGAAGTTTTGCCGGTACTTAGATAGCAAGCTTCAATTTTTTCGCTTCTTGAGGTTGATTTCAGATTCAGTCCTGTTTCATCAGGACCTCTTTTCAGGCTTTCTGTACAAATATAATCAGGAAGCTTTTTATGGTTATCTAATGCTTGTGCGATGTCAAATACCCGAACATTAACTTTCGGCCATTCGCGTGCCGCAGTTTTCGCAAGCCCCGATAAGGACCCGAAAACAGGGCAATTGTTTAAATCATTTTCGGAAAAACCAAAACAGCCGTCAAATTTTTCAACAATTGTCAGGAAAGCTCCTGATTTTTCGGCCTGTTCAATCAGTGACGCGGAAAATTGTCTGAGTATCCGAAAAGAGTCTTTGATAATACTTTCGTTTTCAGAGGTCCATGGAAGGGAGGCATTTTCAGATGTTATGCGCGGAAGAACTACCACAAGGCCTGAAACATCCTCATTTGCCTGCCAGTCAAGCTCATCAAAGCCAATAAGACGTGCTCTGAAACCTTTTTTTACGTATTTTTTTACAAGTTCCTGTGAAAGAGATGTACCATCGTTTGTTATCAGTACGTTAGTTCCGGGTTGCGGTTTCACCTCTGATCGCCCGCCATCAATCAAGGGCGACACAGACACAGAAAGCCGTTTCAGAACATCCCGATATTCAGGTTTTTCCCTGTTTTTTTTTTCTACCTTCTCAACATTTTCTTCTGTTGGAGTTAGTTTCTGAAGTATCTGTCTCAAAGTTCTCAGTTTTCCGAGATCACCCGGCTGTATAACCGGTAAATGAGGCATCTTCTCCTGGAAGGCTGATAATATTTCAACTCTTTTTATGGAATCGATTCCAAGATCTGCTTCCATGTCCATGTCAAGGTTCAGCATTTCTTTCGGATAGCCAGTCTTCTCGGAAACAGAAGACAGGAGCGATTCCAAAACATCAGGTGAAGGAACAGAATTCTGAGTTGTGACTTCTGGAGCTGTCTTTAAAGAATGTTGCTCTGTAGAAGACTGCTGCGAAGAAGATGATCCGGAAGATAAATACGCGTTTATCTGTGACAAAGTTTTGAAGCGTCCGAGTTGATCTGGTTGTATCGCTGGTAATTCAGGCATTTTTTCCTGTACTGCTGACATGATTTCAACTCTTTTAATTGAATCTATTCCGAGATCGGCTTCCATATCCATATCTGGATTCAACATATCACGAGGATAACCGGTCTTTTCACAAACTGCAGTCAATAAAATGTCCATTACATCAGTTTTATGGGAAACTTCATGAGACGGCTCTGCTATTTTTGAAGTCGGTTTTTCGGAACCTGCGAGATAAGAAATAATCTGGTTCAAAGTTCTGAAGCGTCCAAGCTGGTCAGGCTGAATCGCTGGCAAATCAGGCATTTTTTCCTGTACTGCTGACATTATTTCGACACGTTTAATTGAATCTATGCCGAGATCAGCTTCCATATCCATATCAGGATTCAGCATTTCTGCCGGATAGCCGGTCTTTTCTGTTACAGCGGTAAACAAAACATCTCTTACACTCACAGTATTTAAAGATGGTGCGACTGACGGGATCACTTTCTGAACATGACGAGTCTGAGTTTCCACGGAAACTGTCGGCACGGAAGGCCGTGCAGGAACAGCTGTGAAAGAGTCATTGCGTGGAGCAACAACGGCAGCAGATGGAGATGAAGATACTGCACGATGTGAAACAGGTGTGTACTGCCGTTCGAAATGTTTTTCTATAAGGCTCTGCATGGATTTCTGTGCAGCTTCCTGTCCATCAAGGAAACGACAATGCAGTTCCGCGGTCTGCTGCTGAAGAGACTGAAGTGCCTTCAGCGCTTCCTTTGCAAAATCTGATTTTCCAGTGGACAATCCTGCGGGTAATGATTTCTGAATAGATTCATTATCTCTGTTCATGACGGACCTTTCATCAACTTCCAATCTTCTGGCTGTTTCAATTTTTTCCGGACCTCTTGCCAGAGGCTGAATATCAGCTGAATTAATCTTCTTTTCAGCTTGAACATTCTTTATAGTTTTTATTTCAGTTGGTCGTGAAGACACATTTGCCTTTGGCGAGCGGTAATTCGAACCACAAATATCAAATGTAAGTTTTTTTCCTGCGCCTGATGGCTTTAACAAAGCTTCCAGGCCATTATTCCAGGATTCAAGTTTAACAGCAAATCCAAGTGAAGAATATGCGGCAAAAAGCTTTGCCAGATCAAACATCCCGTTTTTGGCTCCTGAAGAGGCGTCAAAATTGAGAATCGTATGAGGTCTATTGCCTAGAATTGCTTTCAATAAACCACTTATTCTTGTACCAGGACCAGATTCAATAAATATTCTGGCACCTTCAGAATACATATTTTCAATCATATCAACAAATCTTACTGGATTCACAATCTGATCAACGAGACTCGTTCTTATTGCCTCTGGATCATCCGAATGGGCTTTTCCTGAAACGTTGGAAAAGACTTTAAAGCGAGGTTTTCTGAATGCAAAGCTGCTGGTTTTGCTTTTAAACTGTTGTGAAGCTTCTGAAAGCATATCGGTATGAAAAGCACCAGAAACATTCAACACTGTTGCTCTCACAGACTTGCTTTCGAAAAATTTTGCTGCCTTGAGAACTTCATCATATTTTCCCGAAAGAACCGTCTGCACAGGTGAATTATAGTTGGCACACTTCAGATCAATATTTCCCTCTTTAAGAAGTTTTTCTATCTGGGCGGAACCCTCTGCTACAGCAATCATTCCACCTTTCTGCTTCTGGTCGGCTGACATTGCCAGACCTCGAATTCGGGCAATTCCTGTTAAATCTGACGGTGAGAAAACTCCAGCTGCACACAAAGCAGACAACTCACCAAAAGAATGTCCGGCTGCCATATCAAAGGCAAATCCGAAGTTTTCAAGAAGTCCGAACATGCCCATCTGGAAAGCCCCAAGAGCTGGCTGGGCAATACTCGTACTGGTAAGTTCCTTTTCGCGAGTGCTTTTCAATTCTTTATCAAAAGTAAAAGTCGGAAACACATAGTCAGTCAGACGCACTTTTCCAAGGTCATCTGATAACACTGAGTTGGCATCTGAAAAGGAGTTGAACATCTCTGGAAAAGAACAGGCCATGTCTCTGCCCATTTCAATGTATTGAGAGCCCTGACCTGAAAAAATAATAGCAGTCTTGCCTGTCGGTGCAGAGCTTGAGAAAAACACTCCTTCCGGAAGGACAAAGCTGTTTTCGCCTGATTTTTCAAGCTGAGTTAAAGCCAGTTCAATATACTTATCAACTGAAGATTTGTTTAAATCTACTGCAAAGCACAATCTGTGCGAATGTGATGCAGAGAATGAGCTGCATGTTTTGTGCGAGTTCAGAAGAATATCAGTTTTTGAAGTGAGCCCTTTCAGAGCAACAAGTTTCTTCTTTAATTCTCCGGTGTTTGTACCAGAAACTGCAAAAAGGTGAATATTTGAATCCCAGTCGGGGGAACTCTTTTCTTTTGAATATTCTTCGACCACCAGATGGAAATTGCTTCCGCCAAATCCAAAAGAGCTTCCGCCAGCTCTTCTCGGGTGCGTGGGCTGTGAAAACCACGGACGTTTATCGGTCAGAAGGTAGAATGGTGAATCTTTTTCTTCAAATGGTGCAGCAGGTTTTGAAATTTTTATTGTTGGTGGAAGCACTTTATTGTGCAGAGCCATGGCAACCTTTATCAGACCTGCTGAACCGGCAGCAGCCTTGGTATGACCAATCATCGATTTTACTGAACCTACACCGCACCAGGGAACGCCGTTCTCGGCTTTCGGAAAAACCTGGTTTAATGCAGAAATTTCTATTACATCACCCACTTTTGTACCAGTGCCGTGTGCTTCGATCATCTCGATAGTTCTTGGATCAGCACCTGCTTTAGCATAAGCACGCTTCAGAGCTTTTGCCTGTCCATCGGCGTCTGGAGCATAGATCGCTTTCCCTTTTCCATCGCTTGACGTTCCAATTCCTTTGATAACGGCATATATTTTATCGCCATCTTCTTCGGCTTTTTTCAAACGTTTGAGTACAAGCATGCCAATGCCTTCACCAAGAATTGTACCATCTGAATCAGCGCTGAACGGTCTGGCGTCGTGTGTGGGCGAAAGAGCCGGAGTTTTGCTGAAACACATGTACATGAAAATATCATTGAACGTGTCAACTCCGCCGGTTATCATCATGTCGGCTCTGCCGGTTTCAAGCTCCATGCTTGCCATGTGAATGGCGGTCAGCGAACTGGCACACGCAGCATCGACAACACAGTTGGTTCCGCCAAGATCGAGTCTGTTAGCGATTCTTCCTGCAGCTACATTGCCCAGAAGTCCGGGAAAAGAGTTTTCCTGCCATGAGACATAAGCGTTTCCAATATTTTTTACAACTTCATCTGCAATTTTATCTTCTACTCCGGCCTGGGAAAGAGCACGGCGCCAGATTGGGTGGCCAAGACGTGCACCAAGCGGAATAGCAAGTTCGAGAGTTCCGGTTAGTCCAAGTACTACACCAACGCGATCCCGGTCAAATTTTTTCGCGACACCGTACCCGGCATCAGAAAGAGCGCCATGTGCAACAACAAGTCCAAGTAATTGAGAAGTATCAATTGCTTCAAGAGTCGCTGGAGAAATTCCAAATTCAGAAGGATCAAACTTCTCAGGCGAAAGGAAGCCGCCTCTCCTGCAATAGGTGTAATCTGGTTTTTTCTGGTCTGAAGAATAGTAATCATCAACTTTCCAGTGTGTTGATGGAACATCTGTTATTGCATCAACCCTGTTTTTGATATTCGACCAGTATTCACCCAAACTCTGAGCTTTCGGAAAAAGACAGCTCATTCCGATAATTGCAATCGGCTCATTCTGAGCCGAAGTGTTGTCAGCCTTGTTTCTGGAATCGCTCTTTATCATTACAGTACTTTCCCTGTCATACTTATTTTACGTTTGCTAACAGATTATATCATCAAAAAAAGAATGGCAATTATAATAACACTTTTTTACTAATTTCGAAAAGATTTTTTTTCACAGAGTTTCTCATGTTGTTCTGTGATCAGCTTTCAGAGCATAAAAAAATCCCTCAATCAACAAAAATTTGATATCTTTTCAATAATCAACAGTTAAAAAAAACCTCGCCGATGATACGAATTCAAGATAAAAGACAAAAGCTATCCGCAGATTTCACAGATTACGCAGATTAAGATTTAAAGATAAGATCTGAAAGATTACGAGACTGAATGAATTCATTTTATTATTTTCGGAAACATGCATAACTAAAATATAAATTCCTATACTATTTAATTAGAAAAATCACGATGTATTAAATTCATGGAAATCACATCATTGGTAGATCTGATGGCACAATTTCCTATCACAGCAGGTAAAAGACAAAATTCATGGAAATTCCAGCAGTCAGCTTCCGCTGGATTCTGAAGATCTTCTGCAACCTTTCTGTCGATGGCGGTGTCGAATGAAACTTCCACAGTATTCAAGCCTCTCAGACCAATTCCAATTCCCTTCAAATAGGCTTCTTTTCTGGTCCATGACCTGAAAAAAGCCTCTCGTTTGCTTTCATCAGGAAGTTTCAACCATTCGCAATATTCTTTTGCCGAATAATATCTTTTTATTATTGAAGAAAAATCTGTCTTTCGATTCAGATGTTCGATATCAACCCCTATATCATATTTTTTCGATACCGCGATGCAAAAAAAATTACCCGAATGTGTCAGATTGAACCTGAGAGCTTCGCTGCCGTGCAAAAACAATCGTGGTTTTCCATCTGAATCAAGATGCAAAGACAATTCAGATACATCGCAATTCAGATAAGCAGAAAACAAATTTTTCTGAAATGCCCGAATAAAAACGAACTGTTCAGACAATTCCGGAATAAGAAATCTTTCTGAACGCTTTTTCTCGTCATCCGTCAAATACTTCATGCACCTGGCAATTTCAGACTTCGGTATGCCCCTGATGCACCATATATCCAGGCGATTGCCTTCTTCAAAGGATTTCAGCTTTTTTAAAGAATTGTCTTCGCCGAAATTAAGTGCTGCAAATGGTGAATGAGAAACCATATTTCTTTCTGCCCAGCAATCAGGGTCTTTTTATTATCAGTATGCATCTTCTCAATAATTCAAGGTAAACCGCAGGCCAGACCCAGGCCGAAAAGGTCATTTTTTAAATGTATGCCAGAAAACCGACGACTGAAAAACCCTTTTAACAGCGACAAACACTTTTCTGCTCAAGCAGTCATCTGACCTATTAGGCTAAGATCAGGCTAACTTCGGCTTCGATTGGTGATGTCATTTCGTCCGAAGGGAGAAATCTCACTTAAATCAGATCTCTCACATTCGTTCGAGATGACAGCTTACCTCAAAATCAACACGCTAATTTGACACGATATTAAGTTTATTTGTACAAAGGAACTGCTGCCATCACAGATAAAGAGGCTCTTTATCTGTGATAACGCTCAATTTCCTGTTGCATCAAAGGACGATAATCCATGGTAATATTTGCCGGCTCAATTCCCTGATATTTAAGCGCCTGTGAACGAAGTGTTACCGCGCCACCAAACAACAGGTTCAAAGCAACTTCAGCGACTTTCCGATTCACAACCTTTTCAAAATGGCTTCCCTTTGCCCACTCATTGAAAGCACCCATTGCAGGTCCGCACCATATCTGATAATCTATCTTCCGTTCGGAGTTTCCTTCTATCGCCCATTTCGGAGACAAACCCAGATACCATCTGAAAACCAGTGCCATTTTATGCTTTGGATCACGTTCGGCACGTTCAACCTGCGCCGGATCTCTCTTCAAGAAGAAATTTCGTGTGTTATTCCAGACTTCATTTAAAGTCGTTTTAAAAACACTTTTTTCAAGATTCTGTCTGTCGCTTTCTGAAATAGCGTCTAATGAATCGTTTCGTTTATAGAGGTCATACAATTTCTGGGCGCGCATGGGAAACATTGTTCCGCGCTTCAGAACCTGCACATTTGCTCCCATTTCAAACATGTCCCCGGCAGGCGCCATACAAACGTCAGCCTGTTCGACAGCAGTAAGCATTTCTCTCACTGTTTGTGAAGTGCCCGATTCCACGCATGCCTGATTTACTGATCCGGTCATTATGTAAGCAGCTCCCATTGAGAAAGCGGCAGCAACAGAATGTGGAGTTGATAATCCGCCTGCTATACCACAACGCAATGGAACAGAATAATTATGCTGTGCACTCAAACGATCTTTCATAGCCGAAATAGTCGGAAAAAGGCATAAAGCCGGACGATTATCTGTATGTCCGCCAGAATCTGCTTCTGCTGTCACATCCTGAGCCATTGGAATTTTGCTGGCGAGTTCAGCCTGTTCAACAGTAATTTCTCTGCGGTTAACAAGCTCCTTCAGCATCTTTTCAGGAGGCGGCGCATAGAATTTTGCAGCAACTTCAAACCTTGAAATTTTGGCGATTATTCGATTCGGCGTAGAAATTTTTCCATCTTCGGTTCTGTGAATTCCATGAACTCTGTATCTTACAAGCGGAAGAGTGATCGAAAGAAACGCTGAAGCCTCAATAAGTTTAATACCGGAATTTATATACATTGAGGCGAGAATGTCTTCAAGTTCTGGTTCGTTAGGACTGTGAATAAGGTTAAATCCAAAAGGTAGATCAGGAATTGATTTCTGCAGGCGCTCAATTGCATCCTTAACCCACGATGGCGACTGACCTCCAGCGCCAACAAATCCAAGCATTCCGCCCCTGGCAAGCGCTTCTGAGATCTCCGGAGTGCTTATTCCGTGAGCCATTGAGCCACCAATATACGGATACTTCAAACCGTAATCGCGGCAGAACCCTTTGTCTCCGAGGTTTTTGAGTGAAAATGCCGGACAGACCGCGAGAAGTCTTGAGTCATCTTCACCTTCAAAATCATACGACGAAAACAGCGTTCCAATCTCGCGAATCACTATTTTTCCCTTTTTCTCAAAAATTGCAAAAGACCTGCTTATGTTGTAAAGTGCCTCGCGAAAATTTCTCTTTTCATCAGCCGAAATTTCAAAAGCCGCTGAATTCGTCATGAACATCTGTCTGTTCTCCTGAAAAATTGTTGTCTATCAAAATACGAAAATTTTTGCCATGGATTTTATAATATAAAAATTATAGACTGTCAACACAGAACAATTTCCCATTCAATAATTTCAGGGAATATCCAAAACTTTCCGGTTGACTTGTTTTTTTTCAGAGTCTGAGTTATCCTGTTGCGGATATTTGGCTGACATTCCTGCCAATGTCAAAATACAATATTTACAGGAAGGGTATTATTATGGGTGAAAAGTTAAAAGTTCTGGTAGCAGATTCTATTGATGCAGAGGCAGTGGAAACACTGAAGAAGCATCCTTCTTTTGACGTCACAGTCAAGACAAAAATGACACCGGAAGAATTAGTTGCTTTTATTCCACCTTTTCATGCTGTCATAATCCGCTCTGCAAGTAAGGTTACAAGACCGGTAATTGAAGCTGGAAAGAACCTCAAAGTCATTGCACGAGCCGGAGTTGGTCTGGATAACGTTGACCAGGTTGCAGCAAAAGAAAAAAATATTAAAGTAAGAAATACGCCCGAATGTACTACAATTTCCGTTGCTGAACTGGCGTTCGGTCTTATGCTCGGTTTGGCAAGAAAAGTTGGCAGAGCAAATATTTCAATGAAAAGCGGAGAATGGGACAAGAAGTCATTCGAAGGCATTGAATTATATCAGAAAACTCTCGGCCTCATCGGAATAGGAAGAATCGGCCAGGCTGTTGCAGAACGTGCCGCAGCGTTTGGCATGAAAGTAATAGCTTTTGATAAGATGGTTTCAAAAAGCCCGATGAAAAACGTTCAGATGGTATCTCTTGAAGATCTCATCAAAACAAGTGATTTCATCAGTCTTCATATCCCATTTGATAAAGCCGCCGGAGCAACTATCGGCGAAGCTCAGTTCAAAATCATGAAAAAAGGTGCTTACATCGTAAACTGCGCCAGAGGCGGAACAATAGATGAGAAGGCTCTTCTTGCCGCTCTTGAAAACGGCACTGTTGCAGGCGCAGCAATTGACGTTTGGGAAAAAGAACCAACTGCAAATCTTGAACTTGTAAAACATCAGAATGTCATTGCTCTTCCACACCTTGGTGCTTCAAGCGTTGAAGGACAATCAAGAGCTGGAACAGATGTAGTTAACGTTGTTATCAAGGAATTATCTGAAGAAAAGTGCTGCTGCGGATGCAGTTGCGGCTGAAAATAATCAGGAGGAAATTGCTGTCATGCAAAAACCACACGTAAAACTTTTTATCCCAGGTCCAACTGAAGTAGCCCCGGAAGTCTTCGAGGCAATGAGCGCTCCGATGATCGGACACAGACAGAAAGTCTATTCTGATCTTCATAAGAAAATAAAAGACAAACTTAAAACCGTTCTTTATGCTCCAAATCACATGATGTTTCTCTCTGCATCCTCTGCTACAGGGCTTATGGAAGGTTTTTTAAGAAATTGTACAGCAAAGAGAAATTTATCCTGCATTTGTGGTGCTTTTTCACTCAGGTGGCACGAAATTGCCATCGGAAACGGAAAAGAAGCTGATACACTGAACTTCGACTGGGGAAAACCCTACGACAACAAAGAAATCGACAAAGCTCTTGCAACTGGAAAATATGACACTATCACAACAGTGTACAATGAAACATCCACAGGCGTAAAAAATGATCTGGAAGAACTTTCCCAAATCATGAAAAAATACCCAAACGTTATCTGGGGTGTTGATGCCGTATCTGGAATGATGGGTGCCAAAATCGAAACCGAAAAGCTCGGTATTGATTTCCTCGTAGCTTCAGTTCAGAAATGTTTCGCCCTCCCACCCGGATTAGCAATCGCGGCTATTTCCAAACGTGCAATGGAAAGAGCTAAAACCATTCCGGTAAGAGGATTTTATTTTGACTTCCTTGATTATGAAAAATATGATGTCAAAGATCAGACTCCAGCAACACCAGCTGTCAGCCTTCTCAATGGTCTGAATTTCCAACTAGACAGAATCATCGCCGAAGGGCTTGATAACCGCTTCAAACGCCATCACGATATGGCTGAAAGAGTTCGCGACTGGGCAGAAAAGTATTTTGAACTTTATCCGGCAAGAAGCGCTTCCAGCGAAACAGTCACTTGCATAAAGAACACCAGAGGCTTTAACATCAGTGATATGAATAAAAAACTTGCTGAAAGATATATTCATATTTCCAACGGATACGGTGATCTCAAGGAAAAAACATTCAGAATCGCTCACATGGGTGAGTTGACAATGAAAGACATCAACGAAGTTCTTTCCATCATGGAAGAAATCTGGGGATTGAATAAATCAGAAAAAGCCAGCTGCTGCGGATCCTGCGGCGGTCACTGATTATTTGCTCTAACTGACAAAGTAAATTAGAGAGAGGGTTCGCGCCCTCTCTCGACGGTCTAACAAATATGATTCAGATCAACGAGACAATTTCAATTCCTGAAAGCGATTATTTCTGGAAGGCCGTTCGCTCATCAGGTCCGGGTGGACAAAATGTCAACAAAGTGTCTTCAAAAGTCAGGCTTTTCTTTGATTATTTCCATTGCGAAGCTCTTGATTTTGAGACAAAATTCCGTCTTAAAAAGCTTGCTGAAAAAATAATTGATTCTGAAGAAAGAATAGTTATTGAGAGTCAGATTTTTCGTGAACAGCCAAAGAATCTTGATGCAGCAATTCAAAAACTTCGGGAATTAATATTAAAAGCACTTATTAAACCAAAGATTCGCAGAGCAACCAGGCCGACTTTATCTTCAAAAATTCGGCGCGTGGAATCAAAGAAAATCAAAAGCATAATTAAAAGAAATCGCAAATCAGATTCATTCAGCGAATAATTTATGTTCAAAATCATGTAAGAGTACAAAAGATATAATTACCTGAAGAAGCAGAATTCAGCATTTTCTTTCAACTATAAATAAATTTTTGTTTAAAATAAAATAGATGTTGCTTTTTAAGGGGATTTTTGTATATTCTTCTATTGTTATTCAGTACAAAATAATCAAGAGGAAAGAATATGGTCAACGATCCGGCGATGGTAGTTAAATATTGGGGTGTTCGTGGAAGTGTACCATCACCTCTTACCCACGACCAGATTTTAGAAAAACAAACTGCACTCATCAGGGAGTTATACTCTTCAGGCGGTTTGGAAGCCACTTTTGGGAAGAAGCCCACTGATGAAGAAATTTTAAAAAAACTGCTGACGTTACCCCCTTCGCTCTCAAGTACTTACGGTGGCGACACAACCTGCGTTGAGATTCAGGCAAAAGACTCACCTCTGATAATAATTGACGCCGGAACCGGAATACGTCATCTTGGCCGCGAGCTTCTGGGAAGACTTCTCAAGGGACAAAATCTCAATCCACTCAATACATGTGAAGAAACCAAGCGTGATATTCACATCCTTTTCACCCATTTCCACTGGGATCATCTTCAAGGATTTCCTTTCTTTGCACCGGGTTTTATGTCAGGTAAATTCAGAGTAAATCTTCACCTCTACGGTAGACGTGATGCAAAGCAGCGCCTGACAGATGTCCTTGCCGGACAGCAGGAATGCCCGAATTTTCCAGTCTTATGGGACGACATGCCATGTCAGAAAATTTCTTACGAACTCAGGCGCATGTCCAAGGAAACAATTTCAATCGGAAAAGCCATGGTAAATTACCAGGAATTAACTCATCCAGACGCGGTTTTTGCATATTCTGTTGAGGTCGAAGGCAAAAAATTTGTCTTTGCAACTGACACCGAACATAAAGACATTATTGATCCACGCCTGACGAACCTTTGCAAAGGTTGTCAGATTTTATATTATGATTCCCAATATACTCCAGACGACTACGTTGGAACACCTGGCGGCATTACCGGCTCGACTCCAAAGATTGACTGGGGTCACAGTACTTACGAATGGGGCGTAAAAACAGTTCTTCGCGCAAATGTTCCAACTCTTGTACTCGGGCATCACGAACCAGTACGAAACGACTTTCAGCTTGAGGAATTATTAGGTCAGGCAAAAGATTACCTGGCAAAACAACTTGCAAAGCCTGAGTTTTCTTCAAAAAAAGTTGAAATTCTACTTGCCAGACAGGGACTTGAGCAAAAATTGTTTTAGAATAAGTAACATTTTAATTCAGCAACAAATAAACGGAGCAAATTAATGAGCATACTTGGAAGAGAAGCGATTTTAAGAGAAATCAGAAAAGGCAATATTAAGATACTGCCCTATGACGAAAGAATGGTCGGACCCGCAAGTGTTGATCTGCATCTGTCAAATGCCTTCAGAGTTTTTGTTCATCTTCCTACAGAGCTGCGTCTGACTGATGATATGGATTTCAAGGCCGCGACCAAAGGTTTTGTTGTCAGCGAAGGCAAAGAGCTGTTAATACTGCCCGGTCAGACAGTTCTTGGTATAACAAAAGAACAGGTTACACTTGGCCCGGGCTTTTCGGGATGGCTTGAAGGTCGAAGCAGATTTGCCCGCGTCGGACTTCTTGTACATATTTCGGCATCGTTCATGCAGCCCGGAATTTCTAATCACCAGGTTCTTGAAATTTCAAACTTTGGACCGATTCCACTAAAAATAATACCCGGAACAGCAATATGTCAGTTCATTTTCCAGCGCTGTGAAGATTCTGGTGCATATCGTGGCGTTTTTGCCGGACAGACTCCAGATACATTCGCACTCGACTGATAATTCCCCCCGGGAGAAATATTTTCTGAAAAACGTATAGTCAGCTAAAAACCGATTATACGTTTTTTTAGTTGGTATCCTGCAAGGACCGCTGATTTATTTGTGAGGGGCACAATTCATTGCTCCCGTAATAATAAAGTGATTTTTGTTCAGGCGGACGCGATAAATCGCGCCCCTGCGGGTAAAAAAGAACCACTCATTTTCTTTACTTTCTCATAAAACTGCCACTTTATTACGATTTGCTTTACTTAATCTGAAAAAACTATAAACTTTTCCTGTCTCATAAAGTATAATTATAATGAGGTGTTGAAAATGAGAAACAAAAGTTCTTCCTTCAATTCAGGAATATTGTTTTTTTTCTGTTTGTTTTTCCTCACTAATACTGCATTTGCAGAAAAGTTCGATTTTTATTACCAGAGAATTGATAAAATTTTGGAAATAAATAACCCAAAGCCTGATGGGTGGTTTGAACATGCTAAGGCATTTCTCAAGGGTGGCGTGAACACGGTGAAACGTTGGGTAAGTGATGCAAGATACTCTATGGGAATTGTTAAACAAGGCGACAAAACATGGTATTCCAGTGAAGACCACAACGTGGCCTATCAAGTTTACCGTGTTAAGGTTACCAGTCGTGAGCAACTCATTGAACTGATGGGGGCAAAATCTTTCTCTGAGCTAAATGACGGTCAGAAGGCTCTCGTTGCGATGTATGATTATTCAAAAACAGATTCAGTGAAGGAACGTACAGATTTTTTTCCCCGAGAAACAGCAGAAATTATTCTTACAGACACTGAAAATTTTAATGACGAAGAGAAATATCCTAATATTCGCAGGGATTTCTGGCCAACGGCTTCGGGAAAAACCATCTGGGTAAACTCATTGCGCTATTCCTACCCGAACTCTGACAAAGATTCACCACACACTTTTACTCATGAGCTCGCTCATATTTTTGACAACAGTCCGCTTCCATTTAATGCTTATGGAAAAGATGGAGCACATTATTTTAATGAGAAAACCAGCCCTCGCACTGCATTTAAAGAAGGCTGGGCACAGTTTAACGAGTTATCTTATTTTGGAACAGGCACCTCTGGAGTTTTTGAAGACTCTGATATTAAAAAAATAAAAATTGAAGATACTGCTTCTGCAGGGAATTATGTTGAAATTGACGCGGCCTCTTCGTCACTTTCTGGCAATGATTTACTTTCGGTTGAAGGAGTTAATGCGTTCATCATGTATGATATAAGCCTTAAAGCAAATGACGGTCGTAAAAAGATTTATGACGCTTTCAAGGAAATAAATTTTGGGTTTATTGTACTAAAGGATCTTCTGAAGAAATTCCTGAAAAAATACCCGGATGATTCTGAGATCGTTTTTAAAGCCTTTGACAATCGCACTTTGAATAAATTTTCTAATGACGAACTTATCAGATATTTCGGACAATCACCGCAACTGACTGAATATCTTGCCCGCCGCCCCGGAAAAACGCCCGCGAATACAATAGCAGGCAGCGTAACACCTGCCACTGCCTCAAATAGCAGCGGTATTCTCAGAAGAGCGGCTGAAACTTATGTTGCACCATCTGTGATGAAAGAAAGAATCAAAGTGCTCTCTGACTCGAAAAACCCATTTACTGAAAAATAGTAGTTTCTGGAAACTATCTTTCTGGCAATTGCCCCGAATTATTGAGCAGTTATGAAAAATAGTTCAGAGTTTTTTCCAGGATGGCGGAAGATTTTTAGGAATTTCGATCTTTCCAAACGGTTTTCCCTTGCGTGGTCCAACCTTTTTTGCCCATTCAGCCATTTCTGAAAGTCCGGCGTCGAGTGAAACTGGTGACCCGTCAACTTTAAAAGTTTTTTTCACAAGATCATGGCTTGCAAAAGCATGTTGAACTTCGTTTCGCGCAGGAAGATAATCAATTTTGACCTGTTTTCCCATTGCCGTCATTACTTTAGCTGCTAGATCGTTGACTGAAACCGATTCGTCTGCGCCAACGTTAAACACTTTGCAGGAAGCCTCTGGGACGTTTACTGAACCGGCAATTATTGGTGCGACATCGTCTATGTGAGAAAAAGCTCTTGTCTGTTTACCATCTCCGAAAACAGTAAGCGGCAAACCAAACATAATCTGATTCATAAATATTCCGATTACATTTCGATATGGATCACCGAGATTCTGGTGAATTCCGTAGACATTGTGAGGTCTGAAAATGATGTATTTCATTCCGAACATTCTGTGAGCGGCTTCCAGATCATGTTCAACAGCCAATTTTGATATTCCGTAAGGGTCTTCAGGAAAAGGAACCATGTCTTCCCTCATCGGCAACTGGTTTCGCCCATAGACTGCAATTGAGCTTGTAAAAACAAATGTCTCGACCTCATGATTTATGGACGCATTTATTAGATTAATGCTCGTAAGAAGGTTGTTTCTGTAGTTAAATTCTCTGATAAAATGTGAAAGTCCCTCAGCCGCATAAGCCGCAAGATGGTAAACATGTTTGAACTTATATTTTTTGAAAAGGTCTTCAATCAGAACAGTTTCGCCGACGTCGCCTTTGAAAAACTCAACCCCGTCAGGCAGATTTTCCTCAAAACCACCCGAAAGATCGTCCACAACTACAACTTCGAAACCGAGTTTGAGAAGATGTCTGGCAACATGTGATCCAATGAATCCGGCGCCACCCGTAAGAAGAACATTGTTATTTTTCATTTCAAAGCCTCAGCTGGGGCAGAATTCTTCGAAACATTCCCTGATCAGAGCGATACGCTTCACAATTCGCTCCATTTCTTTCATCAGGGCATCGTTTTCTTCATTAAAATCGGGGTCAGCAAGAATTTCTTTGCGTCTCTTCTCAAGCATCTGGTAAAGAGAGTGTAGTTGTCCACAGAGAATTTCCTGAGAAAATGGCGGATATCTCTTTGCAGTTTTTTCATCTTTTTTGTTCACAGGATTATGCCCTCCCATCGTTCACATGTGCGTTAACCTTTCGATCGAAGGAAGAAATCTGGCATTTATCAGATCTCTCACATTCGTTCGAGATGACAATTTACCCCGAAATTAACACTTAATCAAGTCATCCGATATAAAGAACTTCTTCATGAAGTGTAATTCCAAACAAATCGAAAACGCGATTCTTCAATGTGCATGCCAGCTCTTTAACTTCGCTTGAGCAGGCTTTGCCGTAGTTCACAATAAAATTAGCGTGTTTTTCGTAAACAGAAGCTCCGCCGACTGAAAGGCCCTTTGCTCCGGCTTTTTCAAGAAATTCACCGGCAGGTCTTCTTCTGGTGTCTCCGGGTAATGGATCAAGATTCTTAAAAAATGAGCCTGCAGAACCAACTTCACGAGGCGGATGCTTGGAATGACGCTGGGCAGCAATGTCTTTGATTTTGTTCTGAATGCTGGTTTTATCACCATTTTGAAATCGGAAGGTTGCGTTCACGATCAGATATTTTTCTCTTTTGAGAAGGCTATCACGATATCCAAATTGAAAGAAATCTTTCTGAACTATTTTCTTCTGACCATCGGGAAACAGTATTTCCGCTGATTCGAGAACATCGCTAATAGATTTTCCGTAAGCTCCGGCGTTTCCACAAATTGCGCCTCCGACACTTCCGGGAATACCTGTGAAAGTTTCGGCCCCGGAAAGCGAATGTTCCCAGGCGATTCCAACAAGATGTGCGAGGGTTCTTCCTGATGAAATGGTAACTGTTGAATTCGAAATATCAACTCTATCTTCGTCTGCTGAGAGATTCCGAATAACCATGCCATTAAAACCACTGTCTGAAATAACAAGATTCGAACCGCCTCCGAGAATGAATGCGGGAATCTTATCTCTGGTAGTCATTCTGGCAGCTTCAACAAGCTCTTCTTCAGAATATACCTCAAGAAATGAACCGGCAGGACCGCCAAGGAAAAACGTAGTGAACTGTTTAAGCGGAACGTTATGTTCAATTCTTCCCATGAGAACAGAAGTGATATCAGGCATTATGAAACCTCCAGCAATACTTATTTTCTATAAATAAAAGCAACACCGACTCAGAAATGTCATTAAAAAACATCGGCTGAATACGGTGTGCTTTTCACAAATTTATTTCTGAATGATCTCTAGTTTCATTTTGTCGCCCTGTTTAACCTTTACAGGGACATCGCCGCCTTTTACAACTTTTCCGAAAACAGTATACTGTCCGTCAAGGTGAGGAATTCTTTCAAGGCAGATATAGAACTGGCTTCCCGCTGAATCGGGGTCGCTTGACCTTGCCATTGCCAAAGTTCCCTTTTCATGGGGTCTTTTGTTGAATTCGGCCGGCAGTGTATAGCCGGGACCGCCAGTACCAGTACCGGTCGGATCGCCGCCCTGAATGACAAAATCAGGCACAACACGGTGAAAGATCAGACCATTGTAAAAACCTTTTCCAATCAGTGTGAGAAAGCTCTCAACATGCTTGGGTGCGTCTTCAGGATAAAGCTCAATAAGCATTTCACCGCTATCGGTGTTAAGCTTCACAACAGGATGTTCCTTCTTTTCAAGGGTAACATCTGCAGGGACCTGAGCAGCACTGAAGCTGGAAACGAGTAGAAATAAAACCAGGAAATGCAACAAGTTCATTGTATTCCTCCGTATATATTTTTGCCGCCTCACGAAGAGTATTTTCAACGCAAGCCAGTGTATTTACTGAGAGGATATCACAATATGACTGAATAATGCCACTATCTATGATTTACTTTTTTTCTTCTTTCTTAACAGTTACAAGGGATTTTCCGAGCAGATTCCCCAATTCATCAGCACAAGCATTCATTGCATCCATAAAAGCCTTGCGGGATACTTTTGCATATTCCATTCCCAATTCGGAAGAATAAAACTGCACGTATTCATTCAATTCAGCATCGGTAGCATTTTTATATGCAAAAAGATAAGTAAGGAAACTCTGCTGTTTCAACGTAGGTATAATCTGTTCAAGATATGCATTTGCTTTCTTCTTGAGCTCATCATCCTTTTGCTGTGCTTCGATGGGAAGTGCCATATTCACCCCACGAGCAACAGCCAACTGGATGTTGCTAACTAAATCTATATTCATCTGGACACCCTGACAAACATCTTCAAGCTTTTGAATTATTTCAATTCTCTCTTTGGGAAGAGGTTTGTTCTGAATTTCGATCAGGAATTTCTGTAAGTCATTAAAATTGGCAGGATTATTAGCTTCAAGCTCCATCTGGGTAATTTTTTTGGAAAGCGGCTTTTCAGCTTCTTCAATAAGCTTTACAACTTTATCTTCGGTAAGATTTGCAATAATGCTTTCGGCATAAACTTTCTTTATTTTTTCCGAATCATAAGCTTCAAGTACCATTTGTTTCAAAAGCGAACCAAGCTGCTTTGTAATCTTTCCCGATTCACTGTCATTGTCAAAAGTCTGCAAAAAAAGCCCGGAAACATCTTTTGCCAATTGGTTAATTCCATGAACTTCCATGAGCTTATGAACCTTGCTCTGAATATTTTCATCAGCAGCAATTGCCATCAATGGCAAAAAAACAAGAGAAACCCCGAAAAGAAAAATCACAGAACGAAGTAAAAGTTTCATAGAATCTCCTCAAATATTAAATTTTCTCATAATATAGCACGCTGGATATTTTAAATGTTAAACCTACAGGGCGACAGCAAATAGTAATATTGCAACTGCTATTAAAGGGGAAATTATGTTTGTTGCCAATTCAATTGCCATGTCACCATCTGAGATTTTTTTTTCAGGAAACAAAACATTTCTCAGAAAGAATAGCGCCAGAAAATTTGTCAAAATCAAAGCTGAAACAAGTATAATAGCAATTGTACAAATCGGTATTGAATAGCCAATATGAGAACCACCAAGCATGGTCAGCGGATAAATTATTGATGCTATCAAACCTAAAATCGTTGCAACAATTATGGTTAAAACTATAGCTGCTGTTCTTTGTCCGGTACAACTTTTTTGAAGAAATTTTCGAATGAAATAGAAAATGTTGACTAATCCAGAACTGGCAATAAAAGGCGCTATCAGAAAGAAAAACATTCTGCCAAGCGCTTCACAATATGCATTTTCGCTCATTTTCTTGTCTTTTCTTATACCCGAGAATTAAAGAGAAAATAGCACTCAGGTACAATATTATTTAGCGTAATTCCAGGAAATGTGTTCTTCAGACTGAAGAAGATTGTCGACATCGAAAATCAGAGCAACTGTGCCATCTCCAAGTACTGTCGCGCCTGAGAAGGCTTTTACTTCTGAGAAGCTCTTTCCAAGTGGTTTTAAGACTGTCTGGTGAATTCCAATTATGTCGTTAACAAGAACTCCGAATTTCATGCCGTGGCTGCTTACAATTACCAGAAAGTTTTCATTTACCGCCTGGTCAAATGCTATGCGAAGTTCCATTGCTATGTGAATAAAAGGAATCATTTCTCCTCTGATGACTGACAAACCTCTTGAAGAATCTTTCAGGGTTATCTTGTCAGGAGTTACCGACACACATTCCTTAACGCTTGAAAGGGGGAAAATGTAGAGTTTGTCAGAGATTCTGACGAGTAATCCTTCTATTATTGCAAGAGTAAGGGGCAATTTAAAAATAAATGTTGTACCAGCTCCTCTTTTTGTTCTGATACTCATTGTTCCTTTTAAATCATCAATTGCGTTTTTGACGACGTCAAGGCCCGATCCTCTGCCTGATATGCTTGTAACATTCTGGGCGGTGGAAAATCCCGGAAGAAAGATAAGATTGTTTATCTCATCATCAGACATCTTTGAATCAGAAGGAATCAAGCCTCTTTCAATGGCCTTTTCCCTGATTTTGTCAGTCTTCAGGCCACCGCCATCGTCACTGACTTTAATAATAACATTTCCTGCCGAATGTTCGGCACAGAGCTTAATTATTCCGCGGGTGGGTTTACCGGCTCGAATTCTTTCTTCTTTGCTTTCCAGGCCGTGATCGACAGAATTTCGTATGAGATGAACCAGCGGATCGTTAAGCTTTTCTATGGTTGCCTTGTCAAGCTCTGTTTCAGCACCCTCAGTTACAACTTCGATTTCTTTTCCCAGTTCGAATGCAAGTTCGTTAATCATGCGATTAAACTTGTAAAAGGTAATTCCAATCGGCTGCATACGAATCTGCATGTAACTTTCACGCAGACGCTCTGTCAATCTTCCCATTTCTTCAGAGACAAAATTTACATCGCTGTCATCAAGAATTTTGCCTGTCTGTCCAAGTCGCGCCTGCAGCGTCACCAGTTCACCGATGAGTCCGACAAGGTGGTCCAGTTTGTCAAGCGTTACTCTTTGATGTGATGTACTTTCAACATAACTTTTCTCTGTTTTCTGCGGTCGCGCTTTGCCCTGTTCAATCAATGCCGACTGGACCTTTTCTTCAGAAACAATTCCCTGAGAAATGAGCTGTTCTCCGAGTGGACGAAGCAAATTCAGAGCAAAATCAAGTTTTTCTCTCGAAACTGTGCCTCTTTCTATGAGAATTTCACCCAGTTTTTTTCCACCGTCAGCCTCATCAAGGGTTTCGGTTGATTCAACTTCTTTAATTGAAAAAACATCGGAGCCATGTACAAAAAAGAATGCATCTTCCACTGAAGACTTCTCACGATTTGTCGTCAGAAGTATATCCCAGGTGATGTAGTTTTTTTCAGGTTCAATTTCCGCAAGAGAAGGAATTTGTTCGGAATGAGCTATTAAGACCATTTTTCCGATTCTGGCCAATTCATTGAAAATTTGAAAAGGATCATTTCCGCCGGAGAATAAATCTGAAGGCGGAGTAAATTTTATTCTGAAAAGCTTTTCTGGCAATTCACGCACTTCAGGTTTGCTGTTAATGCTGTTTAGCTGAACTTTCTCTACTTTAGCTTCAGGGAAGAAAGTTTTCAGGCGTGTTGTCAAAAGCATTGGCCTGTTAAGTTCTTCAAGAATCTTTTCTGGAAGCCACAGTTCGAATGCCGGACCATTTATTGTTTCATTAAGAGCTTCTCTCAGATAGACTGCCGCATCAGAGAGCAAATCAATAAAATCTTCCCCGAACTTAAGATTATCAGATAAAACTCTTTTCAGGGTCTTAACAAACTGTCCGGCAAACTCAGCAATATCGGCTGCAAAAGGTTCAAATTTTGCCTGCAGATTTGTAAACATCCCGCAGACTTCTTCAAGAAATCTGGGACCGAATTCAGAGGTTTTTATATCCTGAATACGTGAGATAAGCAAATCAATCTCAGGAAGAATATCTTTACCCTTCTGATCTTTCGATTGTTCAGTGCTTTCAGCAGAAAAAGAAAGAATAAGGGAAGTAAGCTCATCTGAAACAGCTGGATCAACCTTGGGACCGCCAAATTTTTCTTCAAGCAGTCCTTTAATATGGTCGGAAATAGAAAGGGTAATATTTCCAAGCTCAGAATTGAACTTCAACAAACCTCTTCTGATCTGGTCGAATACAGATTCGACTGTGTGAACAAAATTACCAATATCTTCAAAACCAACGACTCGGGAATTCCCCTTTATTGTGTGAAGGCTTCTGAAAACTCTTTCGATAGCATCTTTGGATTCTGGCGAAGATTCGAGTTCGATTAGACCTGATTCAAGCTCAAAAAGCAACTCCGAAGATTCCAGTTTAAAAGCCTTCTGGTAATTGTCCATATTAAGATGTCATTTCCATTATGTTTGATTTGCGAATTAATTCAAATGCAGTCAATTACCTGTTTTCTCCGAATCATTTTCTGAAGATTCAGCATTTTTATCTTCTTGTACAACTTTATCCGGGCTATCATTTTGTGCCTCAGGGTCAGATGTAGATTCGGCGGAAGTATCAGAACCAGTGGTTGAATTACTGGCCGAAGACTCCTGAGAAGTCTCAGACGAATTTTCAGATGAAGTCTCAGATGGGCTGTCAGATGAAGTCTCAGAAGAAGTTCCAGAAGTAGTATCTGCAGGATTACTATCAGGGGAAGGCTGTTGTCCATTTGTGTCAGTCGTTGATGTATCAGTACCGGTTTTTCCGCCCTGACCCGATTTTTTCTCCATTTCTTCTGCTTTTTTGGTCAGTTCTTCGATCTCTTTTTCGCTTTTTTCAAGCTCTTTTCTGGTTCTTTCGATTTCATTTCTTTTTGAAGTAAGGAGCTCTTCTGCCCGGTTTTCCTTGCGGCGATATCTTCTGTCGTTTGTTGCATAGTACATCCGGTGTGATCTTTCTTCCTCTGCTTCGGCATCTTTCAATTCATCTTCCAATTGGGGAATTCTGGCAGACAAGTCATCTTTTCTGCGATATAATTCTGAAATCTTACCTTCTAATTGAGACTTTGCTTCAGACTGTGCGGCAAGGGCATCCTGTTTCTCCATTTCGGCCCAGCCTTTAAGCCTTTCCTCACGGATTTTCGCAGAAACATCTTCAACATTCTGTCTTATTGCTTCATATTGTGCTCTGAGCCTCTCCAAAGTATGTGATAAACGTGTTTTTTCACCTTCATCCTTTGTTTTGGACTCCACATCTGCATAATATTCGATTGCTTTTTTCAAATCAGAATCACAGACTGCACTAATAAAACCCATAGTCTCAAGAAGTTCCAGATCATTGGGATTTTTCTCAAGTTTCTTGGTGTAATAACTTCTCAATTCTGAAATAAGACCCATATCATCTTCGGAAAGGATTCCACGGTTGGTTCTAAGTGCCCTTTCAAAAGTTTTAACCGCTTTTTCAGATTCTCCTTTTTTCTTGTGTTTCAAAGCTTCTTCAAAAAGAATTCTGGCATCCTCAATTGTACCGCCATCTTCCTGCGAATATAAATAAGAAGCCAGTGTAAGACAAAAAAGAAAACCTGTAAAAATCAACTTCCCGAGGAATCTTGTATTTTTCATAAACACCTCATTTCGCACAATTAAGAAATATCGCGACTCTGGCAAAGTAATCTGTCAATCTGTAATATTATTGAAGAGTTTGCATAGTTTTGTCAAGTCATTTAGCAACCGTCCATTGCCATCAACAAAAAACCCTCGCCCAACCCACACTGCTATCAACTTTAAAATTTAAAGAATAACAATCACAATTAATTCTTTGCTAAACTACAGAAATCAGGATGAATACTCTCTCCCACGGCGACGCCGCGGGAGAGAGTTAAAACTACATTGCTGCACGCTTTTTCAGGAATTCCCAATCTTGATTAATATCCTGCTGAATCTGATCAAGCAGAACATCGTTTCCCTTCTGGAAGAGGTGTTTAAATCTTCCCTGTTTTTCAAGCCACGGCTTAATCGGATTCAATGCGGCATCCTTCGAAGGTTCATTAATAATCCATTTGCCGTATTCAACTTCATACAATGGCCAGAAGCCATTTCCGACTGCTTCACGACAGAGTTCCATCGCCTGTTCTGGTGGGAACGCCCATCCGAGGCGGCACGGAGAGAAGACCAGCATAAAAGATGGTCCATCGACGGAAAGTGCTTTGCGGACCTTCTTCATTAAATCACGTGGCTGATGGGGCGAAGCTGTTGCCACGTAAGGAATATTATGAGCAGCAAGAATTGCCGCAAGATCTTTCCTTCTCTGAGGCTTTCCGGGAACTTTGCTTCCTACCGGGCAAGTTGTTGTATGAGCGCCTTTCGGAGTAGCGCCGCTTCTCTGGATTCCGGTGTTCATATAGGCACCATTGTCATAACAGATGTACAACATTTTATGCCCGCGTTCCATTGCCCCCGAAAGCGACTGAAGACCGATATCATAGGTTCCACCATCGCCACCGAAAGTTATGAAATTAATATTTTTATCTGCCGGAACTTTCCCTTTTTTCTTAAGAGCTCTGTATGCAGTTTCAACTCCAGAAACTGTCGCTGCCGCATTTTCAAAAGCACTATGAATAAAAGGGACATTCCATGCGGTATACGGATAAATAGTCGTGGTAACTTCGAGACAACCTGTCGCACAACCTACTACCACAGGGTTATCTGATGCTGCGAGCAAAACCTGTCTTGCCATGATAGTCATTCCACAACCGGCACATGCCCGATGACCGCCTGTAAAAAGGGTCGGCTTATCAGTCAGCGCTTTCAAATCAACTGGTTGAACTTTAATTTCTTTATGTTCCATGTCTTTTTCCTTTTACTCACGAACTCCAAGATAAGTAACCCCTTCTGAACCATCGAAAATCTTTCTTATTTCATCTTTTGTGATATCTCTTCCACCGATTCCATAAGTAATTCCATTAATTTTCGGACGTGAGGAAAGATCATAAAGAGCAGATCTGGTCTCCTGATACAATGCACCACCTGCATCAGAAAATGATTCATAGCGGTCCAGGACAGTTACGGACTTCAGATGCTTCAGTGCATCACGAATTTCTTCGGCCGGGAAAGGTCTGAAAAGCCTGATTTTAAGCAATCCGACTTTTCGCCCCTGATCTCTGAGCTCATCAATAATATCTTTTGCCGTTCCAGCAGTTGAACCGATAAGAACAATCGCGCTTTCGGCATCTTCAAGTCTGTAGGTTTCGAAAAGGCCGTATTTTCTGCCAAATGTTTTTTCGAATTCTGCTGCAACTTTCAAAACCACTGGTTTAACTGCCTTTAATGCATTTGCCTGAGTTTTTTTGTGTTCAAAACAGTAATCCTGAAGATCAAGCGGCCCGAAGGTAAACGGCTTATCAGTATCCAGAAGCCATCTTACAGGCTTGAACGGACCCACGAATGATTTCACAACATCATCAGAAGCAACTTCAATTCCTTCCATCGAATGACTGATAATGAAACCATCGAACATTACCATTGTCGGAAGCCGGACGTTCGCCTCTTCTGCAATTCTGACTGCCTGAATGAGGTTGTCATAAGCTTCCTGGGTGTTTTCGGAATAAATCTGAACCCAGCCTGTATCGCGTGCGCCCATGGTATCAGAATGGTCACAGTGAATGTTTATCGGTCCGGAAAGAGCACGGTTTACATCGCACATTACAATTGGACATCTGCTGCTGGCAGCAACATATAGAACTTCCCACATGAGGGCAAGTCCGCAGGAGCTTGTTCCGGTCATGACTCTTGCACCGGCTGCTGAAGCGCCAATACAAGCTGACATTGCGGAATGTTCTGATTCAACAAGAATCATTTCAGTGCTTACTTTTCCGTTGTTAACGTAGTCAGAAAATATTTGTACAATTTCAGTCGCAGGAGTAATAGGATATGCAGCAACAACATCGGGGTCAATCTGCTTCATGGCATACGCTGCGGCTTCATTTCCGGTCAGGGCTTTTATTATTTTTTCACTCATGCCGATGTCTCCTTGTGTGTTTCTTCTTCCATTGTTATTGCCGGACCTTTTTTAGCCTTTCCCGCAAGATGGCTTTTATTAACCGGGCACTCATACGCGCAGATTCCGCAACCCTTGCAGTGATTGTAGTCATATCCTGTCACTTTACCGCCGGAAGCGAGAACAGAGCTGTCAGGGCAGAGAATCCAGCATGTGAGACAATGAACACAGGCTTCTGAGTGAAAAACCGGTCGCTGTGAACGCCAGCCGCCGGTAACGTATTTATCAGCAGTTCCACCTTCGGGAATGATTCCGCCCGGTGAGAGCTCTTTACAGCCAGGCAGTGTATTCTTGGTACTCATTCAGACTTGACCTCCTCAAATGATCGACGCACTGATTTCAGATTTCCTTCAATGACTTCCGGTTTATGCTTGAATTTGTCTTTGATTTTGTCTTTCACTTCTTCAACCATTGGTTCGATCTGCAACACGCCGGTAGCTTTGACCATTGCCCCAAGCATGGGCATGTTTGGAATCGGTTTTCCAATGCATTCAGTTGCTATTTTCATCGCATCAATCGTAAAAATTTTCCCGGAAAATTTCAATTCTTTTCTGATTTCTGCCGGAAGTTTCTGTGTATTAACAACGATTGTTCCCTTTTCAGGATCAAGTCCTGAAGTGACGTTTACGACGCCAATCAGAGTTGGATCAAGAATTACTACCACCTGCGGATTAGTTACAGCAGAATGCAATCTGATCGGCTTTTCACTGATTCTGTTAAAAGCAGCTACAGGCGCGCCCATTCTTTCAGGTCCATATTCCGGAAAAGCCTGAATATGCTTTCCCTGCTTCAAAGCTGCGTCAGCGAACAACAGAGCAATAGTCTTTGCCCCCTGCCCGCCCCTTCCATGCCAACGAATTTCAATCATTTTTACCTCCAGAATTTATATTATTAAGGTAACTTCACTAAATGCTTTTCCCACAAGAAATGCGCTTTCTGTGTATCAGCTTCAAAATCAGCACTACTGATAACACCTTTATATTTTCCTGCAACGGGAGAACGAATATCAGAATCATAGTTTTCAAGAGTTTTCGACAAAAGAGACTTGTACAGTTCTTCCGTTAAAGCACTTATAGACTTCTGATGTTTTGAAGCATAAATCTTAACTCGTTCGATTATGTCTGCATCAAGTCTTAAAGTAAGCTTTGCGTCCATGCATTTCTCATTGAGACGTCTTTGGAAAAATCATACGACTGAAGTAACGCTTTGTCAAGGAAAATAGAGGCTATTCAAATCAGTGCAAGTTCAATCGAAAATTCGAGTTCAAAAATTGAAAAGCATTCTTCGTGTTGTGAGTTTTTCAATGAATTTCAGATCGTGACTGACTAGTACAATTGCTGATTCTATTTTTTCGAGTGCCTTTTCGAGAAGTTCAACGGCATGAAGATCAAGATGATTGGTTGGTTCGTCCATAATAATCAGCCATGGACGCCTTGTAAGACCAATTGCAAACTGAATTTTGCGCAATTCGCCCGGGCTGGGCATCTTTGTATTGAGTAACCTTTCAGGAACTGATCCGAGGCAGCTTATGTAAGAACACACCTCACCAAGTTCCTTTGAAGGAAGGCGCTGGAATTCCTCAAGTATTTCAACAGCTTTACATTCTGATATTTCCTGTGGAAGATAAATCAGACGATTCGGGGGAATTTCAATATGGCTTATCAAATAATTCAAAAAAGTGCTTTTACCGCTGCCATTGGGGCCGATTATGCCAATTCGATCATCGGGAAAAAGAGTAAAATCAGGCAAAGTTATTTCTCTTTCAGGTGACAAGGGAATTCTGCACGCTGGAATTCTCGCAAGCAAATCTTTCTGAGATTTTTCACCAATTAGATTAAAGGCTAGATCATATTCTTTCTTGATTTTAATTGAATCAAGTTCCTGCTTTGCACGGACAACCCTGGTCGCAAAAGCTACAGCGAGGTTTCCGGCTACCGCATCTTTTCCCGTGAGTTTTGCAAGATTTATTTTTCCTCTTCCATCAGAGTCATTTTTATCCAGATTCTTTTTGGAAAGCCGTCCGACTGAACGTTGTGCCTCCTGTCTTCGCCTTTTGAGTTCTGACTCCAATCGCCTTACCTCATTTTTGGCTTTTTGCTGGCGATTCCGCAAAGCATTCAGAATCATTTCCTTCTGAAGCGCAGCTTCAGAATAATTGCCTGAAAACACCTCTGCCGACAAAGATTCGACAAACATTATCCGGCAACAAATCTGATCAAGAAGATTTCTATCGTGACTGACAATAAGGCCACAGCCGCGAAACTTTTCAAGAGCTTTAATAACAAGAGAAGAAGAATTTATATCAAGGTGGTTAGTTGGTTCGTCAACAAGAAGGATATCAGGCGACTGAATAATCGCGCATGCAATCTGAATCCGTTTGCGCTCACCGTGACTCAGGGTATTCCAGCGTTCCATCCAGTCTGACTGTATTTCCAGCATTCCAGACATCTGGAATATTCCTGAATCCAGGAATTCAGGATTAAAAAGCGAGGAAATATTATCAGGCTCAAAGTCAGTTTTCTGAGGGACATATCCGACTGTTCCAGTTGATTTTACGGTACCGGAATCCGGAATCAGAATTCCTGCCGCCAACTGAAGAATGGTTGTCTTTCCAGCTCCATTCGGAGCTACAATACCTGTCCATCCTTTGGAAAGGTGAAAATTAAGTGAATCAAAAAGAACTTGCGGTGACGAATCGTATGAAAATGATACATCAATAAACTGCAACATACAAACCTCCAAGGCATCAGCAACAAAACAGCACTTTGAGCAAAAGATTGCATCGAGTGCGTGTCAGCCTGCGAATAAAACAGTATGTTGAAGTTAGTTTTTCACCGTCTTTTTCTCCAGCTAAGTATGAAAACAGTGTTTAATTATAGCACCTGTCGAAATCTCACGCAATAGTTCCATGAAGTATTTTGGGAAAATCGTAGTGGTTTGCCGTCAACTGACATCTGTATAACTATCACGGTAAATTTGTTCTCGTAAATTTTGCCTTTCATAAGCTGAGTTTGTCCTAAATTTCAAATAGTCATTTTTCCAGATTAAAGAGGATATTTGTTTAAGAACAAATTTACCGTGGTCAAACTATATGCCTCACAAAAAGGACGCTTTTAAAAAAAAATGCAATTTGCAGAAAATTGCAATGATATTTCTGGCAATTTTTCCGTTTTATTATTAATGTATATTTGAGTATCTTCGAATCAAAAGGTATATTCATGAAAAGAGGTAAGATTATGAGCAGATTCTTTCTGTTTTTCGTCGTGTTTACGCTTTTCCTGCAACAGATTCACGGTGTTATGGCATTAGGACCTAGTGGCCAAATTAGCAAGCCGAAACATGTTATTAATACTTCTGACAGTCCAAGCCCAACCATGCCAACTCCTCCACTTTCCATGCCAACGCCGGCACCAAAAGAAAACCAACCTGTTGAGACGGACACGGAAGAAGAAGAAGATTCTTTGCCTGGTAAAGAAATTACCTACACTGTCGTTCAAGGCGATACTCTCAGCGAACTCGCTGAAAAATACCTTGGATCATGGAAAAAATATACTGAAATAGTTGAGTTAAACAAAGAAAAATACCCTTCATTGGCAAAAAATCCAGATTTGATACATATTGGGTGGAAGCTGAAGATTATGGCAGATGAATCAGCAGACTCTGAAGAAGGTGGAACCGATTGCTCTAACGAAGTTGGCACAACGGTTGCTGGGGACCAAACTGCCGACTCCCCTTCTCCAGCTCCGGCCAATGCAGCACCCTCAACAGCAAACCGTCCTACACCGCCTCCAGTTGCTGCACCACCTTCGGCAAATCCTCCTTCACCGTCTCCAGTTGCCGCACCACCTTCGGCAAATCTTCCTTCACCGCCTCCAGTTGCTGCACCACCTTCGGCAAAACCTACTTCCACGGGAAACGTGACAAATGCTTTTAATTCTCCTCTTCCACCCGAACCATTGCCAGCACAGCAAGCTTATGAAAATGCTCTAGGCAGCATTGGAAAAATGAAAAATCTCTTAAGACATGAAAGAAACGAAAATTACACGTGTTCTTTCGATCAAACATTCAAAGCAGCAAAGGGATTATTCCGAAGCGGTAATGATCATATGTTTCCTGGATGGGAATTAATCACTCCTATTGATGAATTTTGCGATGGCGGTAAAAATGATTTATACGAATTACAAAAACAACTTTTAGATTCTCACAAGAACCTTGAGAAGGTGACAAATGATGCAAGAAAAAACTGGACATCTGAACGCAAAATTCTTTTAGATAAAGCTTCAGACGAAGCGAGAGCTTGTGCAGAAAGATTTAAGCAGGCATGGGAAAAATTTGTTGTAATCTGGCGAAGGGAAGAAAACACATCGGAAGCATATACTAGAAACGAAGGACATCTGTCGCCAAATTGGTTTTTAATTCTAAACCTGCGTATTCTCCTTGGAGATTGCCCAAAATAATTAATCTCTAAATACAGCAAATCTTAGTACGCAAAATCTTAAATAAGGGGGTCAAATTTGCGTATTAACTTTTGGGTGAGCTGTCATCTCGAACAAATGTGAGAGATCTCCATAAATGCTAGATTTCTCCCTTCGGTCGAAATGACATAATATAAATGCCCCCTTAATTAAGATTTGCGGTACTTTAGTCGTATTATCTTTTGCTCCCTCTCCCCGGGTCCGCCGTGGGAGAGGATTGGGGTTGTGGAGCTTAAGTAAACGCATATACCCCTTTATTACAATTTACTGTATTAAGCGGCAATTATTGGTAAACAAAATAACACGATATTGCATCACAAATCTTCGCGATTCAACTTCTTAAAGTTGACGAGCTGAACCTGTCGAAGGGAGAAATATGTCTAAAAATCAATACTTATTGTTTGATTGTCTTTCAAAATCAATGTCTGGAGAAATCATTTCTCGTAATTTGACTCTCCTTTTGAAACGACGTTCCGAATACTCCAGGTTTTTCAGAATAGTTCTTTTGTTTAAAAAAAGATTTTATTCTGTAAAACTTGATGATGACACTCAGGCAATAGTAAGAGCAAACCTCATGAAAAAAATACTTCTATCAGAGAGTCGTTTTTCAAGAAATTCTTTGTTTGATTAAATTCCTAACCAAAGCGGGATAATTCAATACAAAAAAATAATGATGATATTTTGATAATCTACTCCGTTTCATAAGTAACGAATGTAGCAATGACAATGATTTTTAATACAAGATTGCATATTCGAAAATACAATTCTGGAGAAAAAATATGTCATTAAGAACAATTATCCTTTCAATTGCCATCATCTTCGTTTCCGTGGTCTGCCTCTCTGCTGATCAGGGCGTTTCAAATCCCACTTCCGGACTTACCAGAGATGGTGGAAATACCCACGGAAATAACGTTCACTCGGATGTTCAGAAAACTCTAGGTCAGAATCTTATGCCGAAGGAAGAATCTATCATATTCCATGCAGCCTACACTGAGGTTCAGAGTGCAAAAAAGATGATTTCTCAGGCAACAGGCTTTTCTGAACATATATGGGCGGTTCGACCAATTCGAAGAGCAGAAAAACAGTTGTCAATGCTTCCTTTGAAAACATATAATGATATAAAGGTCGCTGATCTGCAAACAGCTATCAATAAAGCAAAAGTAAGTCTTCTTCTCGGTGATTGGAATGATAGCCTTGATAAGCTTCAATATCTAATAATTTCCATGAGATGGATGTGCCACAGTAATTAAAAAAGTGATTGATGCTCCAAACTCCGATTTTGTGCAAATCGGAGTGTTTTTGTTTGGGTGGGTGATAACTTGCATGTAAAAGTTATTAAAAGCAAGGGAATTTTCCGAAGAAAAATAGATATTATTTCCCAGGTCTTCTTTTGAAAATACAGGAAATGCTTCGTTTCAAACTTATTGATATGAAATTGAATACTATTATTTAGAAGTGACATATTCGCTTGCTAAAACGTTTAATATAGAAAGGGGAAATATAATTGAAAAAATTAGATTGTTTGGGTAGCTTAGGAGAAAAGGGAGGAAGAAAAATTCTGCGACTTATGATTTAGTTGTAATACTCTGAAAACAGAGTTATAATTTTCTGGAGTGGGCATGAAGATTCTTGGCAGAATTAAGTATGAAATAGCTTTAACAAGTATTTGATGTGTTTTGATGAAAGTTTGTTTCTTAAATTTAAATGTGCAACCCATTCCATTGAATTCTTCGGGGAAATAGAAAATGCAGGATCTGGAACAGTACAAATCTCTTTCTGATGATGAATTGGTTTTGTTGATTCGAAAAGGTCGAAGGGAACTTTTCGAAATTCTTTTTGACAGGCATTCAGGGAGGGTGTTCGCCCATATACTTTCCAGGCCAGTCCCTTATGAAGATGCGAAAGATATCCTTCAGGAAGTTTTTATAAAAGCCTTTGATTCCCTGGCTGGTTATGTTTCAAAGGGTAAGTTTTTTTGTTGGCTTCTAGTTATTGCAAGGAACAAAGCAATGGATTATTGGCGTGCAAAGTCAAGAAGCAAGACAGTTCCAGATTCAGAGTGCGCTGAGCCATCAGTTGAAATGGATTTATCAGATTCACGAGTTTCTGAAATACTAGTTTCTCTTCCAGAAAAAGAACGTGAAGTTCTGCTTTATAGATTTGTTGAGGATTTTTCTTATGAAGAAATTGCCGAACTTACCGGAATGACCGTTAAGAGCCTCAGGAATCTTGTATCTAGAGCATTACGGAGGTTAAGTGATGAAAACTAGACAATGCGAACAAATAAGCGAGTGGCTTGAATCGTCGCCGTCTGGAGAGAGTATCCCTCATGAATTTATCGCGCATTCTGAGAATTGCCCTGAATGTTCAGCACTTATTAAAAAATTGAACCTGGTAAAAAGCGGTTTTCGTGCACAGAAACTAGATATTAAAGACCAGACAGCGATCAAAAAGAATGTCATGGACAGAATTCTGAATTCTAAGCCTGTTCCTACAGTATCAGACAGTACAAATCGTTTCTCATGGTTGAAATTGACGCTCTATTTGTCTGCTGTTATCGCTTGCCTGATTTATTATTCGTCAGTGAGTCATGAGAAACCTGATTTATCTTCACACGACACTCGGCTGAATCTTCCAGTCGTTTCAGGTAACCGTGGAAAGCTGATTCTTGCTTCTGGAAAGGAGTTTCCTCTTGAGTCGGAAAAAAGACAAGCTGACGCAAAGTCATCTCTCGTTTTTGGTCCCGATGCAACTGCGTCCATTCATTTGCCTTCGTCAGGTATAATAAACATAAGAGGCAGCGGGGAAATCGTTCTCGCTGATAACGGCTTCAGTTGCAGCAATGGTAATTTCACTGCCAAATTTCTTCGCAAAGATAAGGAATTTAAAATATTTGTTCCCCAGGTTATTCTTGGCATTCGCGGGACAGAAATAGCATTTGAACTCAAAGATGGGAAGGGAAAACTGCATCTGCTGGAAGGAATAGTTGACGTAGCAGTTGAGGAAAACCCGCAAATAAAAATCTCCTGGTGTCCGGGATTTGATCTGGAAATTTCTAAAGCTGGTATAGATGTAAAAAAACCTGCCGAGAACACCCCACCTCCGACGATCTTCATTCAGCCACCGTCTTCTGCAAGTAATTCGTCTAAAATAGTACCCCTTCTGGATCCTTATTCTATTGAAACTCCGCATGATAAAACAGCATCTGTCACTGAAATTCAGGCAGTATCTTCTTTTTCTGAGGTCAACCTTATCCCTGATGTTAATGCTCCAGAAGAGACATTGGCAAGCTCTTCAAACGAACAGAATAAAACAGAAATACCTGGAAAAGATCCAAAATTTCAGCATCGTTTTGAAAAAAACCTATCTAGACCAATTATCCAAGGTAATTAAAATCGCTCTGCAAACACTGCGAAAATTCTTTCCAAGGCTATGGTTGCTCTGATATAAAGTGCATTTTTCAAGCATTCGTTCGAATAATATTTTAACGTTTCCTCAACAATAAAATGACGAATGCAGGAACCACTTCACAACTTGATTGATCAAGCGATTCTTTCCAGGCAAATATTTCACTCAACACCTGAAAAGTATTCATTTTTCAACAAACGATATGCATTGAGCCTGAATTATACCATCAAATCCGACTTTGAAGGGCAGGCAAGTTACCTCTAGTTTCAAACCCGGTTTGAAATCTTCAAAAAAAGATTCAGGACGCGGAAATATTTTGTAGCTTTTTCCGCTTTCGTTTTTCAGTATAAAATAGTTTTTTGTTGATGATTGTATGGCTCCAGTTGTGGTAAGTATCGTCGAAACCTGCGAACCGGAAAAAAGCTTCTCCGATTTCATTTTTTCTGGAAGCAGCGAGTAAATAAATACCATAACCAGGAAAATAAATATAACGGATGATATTTCTGGATAGTTTCTTGGAATAGATTTAATTTGAAATAACATCTTCGGAATATCGCAAAAAGTATTTTTAAAAGATTCCAAAATTGATTCTTTTAATGAAGGGATTTTCGACAATGCCTTGACACTATAAGGTGCGACGGGTTTTCTGTCCCTTTCTGAGGCATCGTTAAAGCGACTTTCCAGCTTCGCTTCTGATTTTTCCCAGGTATCGTTGATATTTTGCCGAGTCTGTTTCAGAAATTCGAAGTTAATTTTTCTGGTATTTTTAACACTGGTGGCTCTTTCAAGATCAAGTTTTAATTCGAAAAACTTTTCCAACTCAAACAGAATGAATAGATTTTCAGGATCAGGATTGGATTCGAATAAAAAAAGAGCAAACGTAAACAGTTCTATTTCATTGCAGTCTTTCATGAATGAAAAAAGAATATCTCTTACCATAACGAAATCAAAGTAAACAAGGCAAGCCAGAGACGATTGACGCATTTCAGTTCTTTTATCTGAAAGCATAACTTTAATTGTAGAAAGGCTTTGCTTGGGCTCAAATTTGCTTAGAATGCGTATTGCAGTGCTTTTGATTCTAACATTTTCACTGTTCAGAAATGAACCAAGATACAGAAAAAGCCAGTCTGTATCAAACTCACAAAGATACTCCATACAGGATTGTGAAAGCTGATAATTTTTTGAATGAAGGTTTGCCCTGGCTTTTGATACATAATCAGGGATTCGAATGCGGGAAGCGGTTCTAAGAGATGTTGCGAGAAGATCTGGGGGAGTATTTTTATCGGTGATCAAATTCTTAAGAAAAATCGACTTTTCTGGAAAATCAGATTTACGCAACGAAGCAACCAACTGCACCTGCTGATCGTGCAATATATTTGCAGCCTCGGGCAGTGGCAACTCTGTCCCGGTTTTTCCAACTTTTTTTTCATCAGCACTTTTTTCTGCTGCACTTTTTTCTGCTACACTTTTTTCTGCTACACTTTTTTCTGCTGCACTTTTTTCTGCTGCAAGAATGTTTTTGAATAACAATTTGGCTTTTTCTGAAATTGGCCATTTTTGAGATTCGCAGAGAATTTCCCGGAATTGAGCATCACTAAGACGTTCTATGATTTTACTTTCTATTTCCTGTGAATCAACAGAGGATTCAAGTGTAACACTGAGTTCTCTAAGCCACCCGCTGAAATTTCGTTTCTGTATCCAATTTTTTAACCTGGTATGATATTCTGGATAAGAATCCCCAAGAATTTGCGCTTTTTTAATGTTTTCACACGAGTTGTGAAGAATAGTCTGCAAAAGTTCTCTTTTTTCAGTATTGGAGTTTTCGAGCAATTCCCAGAGTCGAAAAGGGATTTCTGTGTCCGGATTATTTTCTATTATTAGTCCAATTCGTCGTATAAGGCTTGAATCCCTTATTGAAGCAAGAGTTTTTAGAAAATATGGTTTAATTCGTTCGAATGGGAAATAAATGGAAATGTGAAGTGCTGCCATTATTGCAGATGGGTCTTCACTTTCGAGAAGAAGCCCAATGTGTTTTATAGCTTCTTCGAAATCAATGCTTGCCAGCCCTCTTATTGCCAGAGAACGAACCCTGGGCTCTTTATGCAATAAAAGTTTTGGAAGATCACGGCGCAGGTTTTCAGGAGCTTTGAGTATCAGAACTTCCATTACAGCAAGTCTCATAGAAAGGTTGTCGCAAGTAAGATATGGAAGAATCGCTTTGAGATGTCCGATAGGAAAAGTTGTTCTGAATGTACGCAAAATCTCAACATTCAATGCCATGTTTGAAGGAGACATCATTGCTGGTATATGATCAGCAAGCTTTTCCGTCAGACCAGCGCTAAGAGCACTCAAGAGAAGAATTTTTTCCGGGTCAGACGCCTTTGAAAATCCTCTCAGGAAATCTGTATCGGAAATTTCTTCAGAAGAGCGGACTTCATGTTTTCGCGCTGCAATTATTGCCAGCGCATTTTCCAACATTGTGCAACATTCTGAATCAGTCTCACTTTGTTTTCTGCTCGTCAGAAGTTCAACGTATTGATTTGCATTATTAGTCTGAAGTATCTTATCAATAGCATAAAGCCTCAAAGATTTGGCGGAGGATTCGAGTTCCTGCTTGAGAAGCTGATCAATCATTATTTTCACCTGGAAAAGAATCTTTACAAGTAATTATAACATTGCACTTTTTATGAGTAAAGATTTATTATTCCAATTTTGATCAGCAGCAAACGCCTATTCATTCAAAACGATTTCATAATCTTTCGGACCCATCGCAAAACCATAATAACTTCTTGCCGATATTGGATCTCCAGATGAAAACTCATTTGGGTCGAAGCCCCATTCAATAATGCCGCCACAGGCCAGAAGATTGTTTTCAGCGGGAAGATCAAGCCTGTCAAGAACAACTGATCCCTTTATATGTACAGGCCCGTCCACTTCTATGTTCCCCTTGCCATCAGCAAGACTGACAAGAATTGCATGGATTTCCGGATAAAGCTGGTTCGGAAGGTTTTCTCTGAATCCCCTTGATTTTATTACTATTCCATTTTTTGCAACAAGTGTTACAAATCCAAAATCATCATCATTCAATTTAAGCGTCGGATCGGCTTTAAATAAGTTATGAACAGGCTCATATAGAGTGATTTTTCCATCGCAAAGAATTATACCGCCTCTCTGTACTCTTATCGGATAACGAATATTAATATCTCCATCTACTTTGATCACCTGATCAAGATACATAATCAGGCGGTTTCCAGTGGGATCAGGAATTAATATCTGTTTATCGAATAGAAACTGACATTGAGGATCTACTTCTGCTGAGTTTGGGGCAACAATATTCATAACTTTTGAAGGGTCTTTAAGATAGTAGCTGACTTTAGGAGCCAGGTAATCAGCGGGTAACTTTGCAAGCTCGTTTATCCTGCCACTGTAATTCAACTGCTTGTCATTGAGAAACTGAAAGTCTTTTTTTGCTATTTCATCTTTCGGATAGATCGACATAACTTCGGGAATTATCTCTTCAAGCGTTTTTGTGGGATCATCTGGGCAGGCAATGTTTTTCATCCCTTCAATGTAAGCTTCACTGTCAATAAAAGTGGGTGGAATGGGATCACGCCCGCTGTCGCGAGCAGCAAAATTTTGAATAGTTATTTTTTTCAAAAAATCATCAACTTCAAGTGAACAGGGTGGTTCTCCCGCCAGGGAATGATTTTCATTAAGCCAGAGAAATAACTCTTTGTCGAAAAACGTACCGTTTGGAAACCCAGGTGCCCAATATGGTGCCATGTCCAATCTTATCGGGTAAAGCCACTCTATATCTTCGAAATAAAAGGCATAAGTTCTCAGATATCTGCGTTTTACCGGACCAAATACAAGAGTTGGAGTAAGCGATGTGGGAGTTCCAAAAAGATGAAGAGCGTTTGTTTTATCCCATACCTGTCCTTGTAAAATCGGATTACTGGATGTCTGATTAGCCTTAAGTGTTTCAGTATACAAGGGTTTTCCATTATGGGAATACTGGTCCGTAAAAAGTCCCTTAAAGATCCCATAATCGCTTAATATTATCACCATATATCCATCAAGAGATGGTTGTACTGATGACATCCAGGCGTTCCACTCGCCTGGAAACCGCCAGCCATTGGTTTTATTGTCGAAGTAAAAATGAAATCCTTCACCAAAATACTTATCCTTAACCGAACCCCCCTCTTTTTCGCCAGCGCAGATATTCAAAGCAAGATACTTCTCCGGGTTTGTCTTGCTAATACTTTGTCCTTCACCGCCAAGATAAACCCAGCCTCTCTGCATTAGTTCTTTGGGTTTGAAATTCGATTTGAAAACCTGAAGATTGGTGAAATCAAATTCATTTTTTGTCAAATCAACAGGACAGTTAAACAAAACAAGCGGTGGATTTGCATCTTCTGTTTTTCCATCATCATCTAATTTTTCGATTCTGTTGACATCTTCTGGCTTTAAAGCTGCCCCTTGAGTACAAAAAAGTGTAAATTTATGATATGGCGATGGCAGCAGTCTGACAACGAAAAATTGATTAATAAGCCAGCAACTTCGCCTTTGTTTTTTTGCAGTAACAGTAACTCTTACGGTAAGCGTCCCTTTTCTTTCGAGAGGCGGTGAAACCAACCCTGTTAACGAATTAGCCTGTGAGGAAGCGAACCCTTGAGAGTCAAAATCAATAGAAAAAACTACTTCCGTTTGTAAATCTGTATATTTTTCGGATAATCTATTTATTACATCAGTTTCTTTAAGGTTTTCATAAGTTTTGTTTTTTAGAGGTGTTCCATTAAAAATTGCGTCACAAATCTCTTTCTGCGAAATATCTTTATTCTGAATATCTTTTTTTAACTTGCTTACTGCAAGCCTTCCAAGGCCAAGTGCAAGCTGATAAAGCTCTTCATTAACTGAATTCTTAGCAGTAAGTCCAGTCTCTTTGCGAACTCTATCAATCATCGAAGTAAAAGCAATTATAGTAAATATTAACACGCCTACCACAACAAGCAGGATCATTCCAGAGCGCTTGGACGGAGTTCTCAAACAAAATCCTGTCATTTGCGAATCTCCCATTTGTAATTGATTAAACAAGATGAGCATTATTATATCTTTTATCTACAAACAACACAACAATATTTCGGTTAAAACGAAAATGAGTGTTAGCTTACTCGGAAAAAGGACTGGTTCCAGAAGATATTACATTTACCGCTGTTGAATTATTCTTGAAAGCTGGTCGGATCGAAGATGTTAATTGCTCCTCTGTGAAACCATAAATATTTAAATATCGATCCATAAGATTTTTGTAACGTGTTTTTGCTTTCTGAAGTTCAACAAATGCCTTAGCGTCTGAAACGGGATTCCAGGTTGAGGCGAGTTGTTTTTCAAAACTATCAATTTGTGACCGCAAAGTTCTTATTTCCAGCCAACAGGTTAAAAGAGGGTCTGGAGCAGTGTTAAGATTCTCGTCCATTATTGCATCTATTGCAGTGGCATCTTCTGGATACAATTCCTTGAAGAATTTTGCCATGCTTTCAATTTTCCATGGCCTTTTTTCCTTAAGCACCCGATGAATTTTGTTGAATCCATCTGGAAGTTTTGCCATGTCCCAAAATATTGATGCTACAACACCCTCGGTTTTCTGATTTTCTTTCCTGGTTTTGGGAATGAAAGCCATGTTTGCACCTATATCTCTCTGATATGAAGACGGATCATCAAGAGAATCACCTGAAAAATATGCCCCCATGAACTCGGCATATCCCTCAGTAAACGCAAGCTCGTTTGTTGAAGCTTTTCCCTTTTCATGACCAAATGCTGCAAATGGATTAATACCTTTCGGGATATAACCATAGGTGCGTTTCATAATTGCATGCGCTGTTTCGTGAGCAACTCCACAGATGAATTCCTCTATATGAGATGGGTCAGAAAGTTTTTTCGGGTCCACGGCAAACATTTCTGAAGAGAGAGGAACGACCACCTTGGGACACACGTATTGATAATCAGTTGAAAGCTTTCCATCATCATTATATGTCGTTATATATGCTGAAAAAGAGTCCATCAAAAGGTTCCCTTTTTCCTTTATGACAATGTTCAGGGGAAGAGCTTTTTTGTCTGGATTGCCTTCAGTTTGGCTGTCGCGATACATTTCAAATACTTTTTGCAGCTTAGAATTGTTTTTAAGAAAATCATAAATTGCCGAAGACGTATCATCAGAGCTGTCAGCCACTTTCAAAGTGGCGTGAGTGAAAGCATTTCCCAAAAAACCATCTGGTTTCAGCAAGACAAATAAATCATTCTGCAATGGCTCTGAAACTGCGGGAATTACCGTGATAATGAAAAAGAATATTTGTACCGTTAGAATCTTCCAACAGGTATGTTTCATATTTTCGCCCTCTTTTCGTAAAATTTCGAATTGATGTTTCTTTTCGCAGTCTTACAGTCTTACAATAATGATACATCATACTCACAAATACAAACGGAAAATATTTCTAAAATATCATCACGATATTTAAAGACTTTCAAAAAGCAAATACACTTCGATTCAAATCTGCCCACTCATTTTGGAAATCCGCTGACAATACAAGAGCTTATGTTGCCTAAGTCTGTTGGACTGGTAAAATCAGTTCTTATTTTTCCATCGTTAGCTCCCGGAATAAGTTCTGAGAGCAAAGGGCCTGCTACAGGAATTTTTTTCACCTGTTCGCGTTTTTCTGTTACCCATTCGATCATGCTGAGAATGCTTTGCACTCCGCTTCCTGCGGATGCTTTTGAAGTACTGCTCACGCCAGCAATCAACTCGCCATAAGAACCAAGATTACGATAAATGGGCCTGATTAAACGGCAAATAAGATTGATTATATGGAACTTATTTCCTTCACTTTCCGATACAAGGGCAAAAATATCTTTTGCCAAAGAGAGTCCAATGGAAGATTCACTGACAATTTCTTTTGCTGCTCCAATACCATAACCAGTATCAAATTTCCCAGCTTGTTTTGAAGCATTATAGTTTGCCTTCGCCTGTTTGTATTCGGAAAATGCCTTATCATCTGCTATTTTCTGAAGAACACCTCTGAGGCTCTTTCGAGATCTATCTGTTGGAAATACCTTTTCCACTGAAACACATGAAGTTGCAATGACATCTACAAAAAAATCAAAAAGTTTATTAACATCCGGTGGAGAATCCTGAGAATAATCTTTTGCAAATTTTCCAATTCTGTTTGACAAGTCATATTTGTCTTTCGGACCCAATCCATCGACAATGGTATTAATTGCAACTATAGCGGCGTCACGCTCAGGAGATTTCTGAGGAAGAAAATCAGGCATGCTGGCACCGATACTATAAGCTTTATATGCCAGTTCTGAGCAGTAAAATGCCTGTTCGTTATCACTGAAGGCATAATCATAGGGTTTTCCCAGTTGATTAACTGCGTATGCTATGGCTTTATTTACTTTGTCTGCTGCTTCAACCGGCGGAAGACCCATTGTTGGCCGAATTATTCTGTATCTGAAATCCCTAGATATCTGCTCATGCCAAGAAGTATATCTCACACAATTGGCTGTTTTATCGTTTCTTGCAGCTACAAGTCCTATTGCATCAATGAAAACAGGCGGAGAATCATCAATGCAAACTAAAGCATGATGAAATGGTCCTTTTGTCAATATGCAAACAACATGCGCATCCCGCTTGATTTTCTCCTCCGGACCCATTATGATGATGTCTCCACGTGTAATAGATGCAACAAAGGCAATCATTTCGCTGTCTTTTTTATATATTTTTGCCCATTCCAACATTTTATCAGGATCACCAAAATCCCTTGAAAAAAAGTCTTTTCCCTGTGAAGAATAACCTGCACGAAAAAGATCTTTTGCTCTTTCAATGCCCTTAGTTTTTCGGAAGAACCAATTTGTTTGCTTGAGTTCCCGTTTCAGCATTCCGTATTCAGCAGGAAGAAGATATATGGAAATTAAATATCTTTCTTCATCTGTCAGGCTGTCATCAAACAATTCCGAAAATCTTGACTCAGACGCATTTTCCGCTGATGACAACCCAATACCTTCAAGCCTGGCATCTTCACTGAATATTAACTTTTCTGATAAATTGCGTGCAAATGTTTCGGAAACACTGCCGAATAAAATGATAATTGCCAGTATGATAACTCCCGAAGACATCTGAAAGGTCTTTTTAACGTCCATCTTTAATGCCCTCCTGAACAATATTTAGTCCACAACTAAGCAAATTATAATGAATCGGGTAATACCGCTTTTGATGTTTATAGTTTTTCCAATAAGGAACGCGGTGCTCTCGCAAAGAGGTGCTATTTTAGAAATCTGCTATCTTCTACTTCGAAGTGACGCATGTTTTTATTCAACCCTTCTGAGATCTCTCCCTTCGGTCGAGATGACAACGAACCAAGCATTTTCACATCAAATGACGGTTCCATCCAATAAATCTGAATACTTCAGTATAATTAAAAACGAATAATAGAGAGAAAATGTCATCAAGAAATTATTAATATTATTTTGAATATTTGTTCAAATCATATTAACATTGAGAATACTTTCCGCAAGGTATCGCACAAAAATGAATTTTTCAGAAAATATGCAATTCACTCAAAATTACAGTGATAATACTGGCAACTTTTCCGTTATAATATTAATGGTAGGTATATAATTTCTCAGAAAAGACTTCAACAAAAATACTTTAGGAGGAAATATGGAGAGAAAAGCAAATACTATTGGGTCGGTTTTTTTTGCGTTATTTCTGGTAGCGCTGTTCTTTATCCAGCCATGTAAGGCTGAAGACCTTACAGCTGTTTATGAGAAACTAATGAATGAACCGGTTACTGTTTTTCAATCAAATCCTCCAGACAGATGTGATTCTCTTACACAATCAAACCCTCAATGGGATGCGATTTTACAGGAATATACATCGGCTACCACATCAAAAGCAAATGAGCTTATTCCTTTGATGGAAATTTCCAGTATCACTTATTGTACAACACCGGTTGAATTAAAAATTGATTGTTATCGACCGAAAAGCATGAAGGGTCGAATTCTTCCATCAATAATCTGGATACATGGAGGTTCCTTTGTTTGTGGGAGTCGCGAAGACGGCAAGGATTTTACATTATCAATTGCCGATATGGGCTATGTCGTTTTTTCTGTGGATTACAGAAAAGCCAGTAGCGAATGTCCACTTCACCCTGGAACTGTATATCACTATCCTGCACCCTATGAAGACGCCACTAAAGCTTTAACATGGGTTAAACGAAATGCCTGGAAATTCGGAGGTTCGACCACAAGAATTGGTGTAATAGGAGCCTCGGCAGGTGGCTGGATCTCAATGATGGTTGGGTTACGCAACAATGTATCTTGTATGGTTTCCATTACGGGACCAACAAACTTTCTGGACGACTCTCTTGCAACTGATACAGTGAAAGTTATCAGAAATTATTTAGGGTTTGATCCGAATGATCCCGCCGAAATAGCGATCTGGAAGGAAGCTTCGCCTATTAACTGGGTGCCGGGCGTTGATAATTCCATCAGAAATGAAAGCTGCTCCAGTATAATTCCGCCAGCATACTTTCTTCATGGAACTAAAGATGCAGTTGTTCCATATAATCAAGGTGCATCAATGGCTCGGGCTCTTTTCGAAGTAAACCCGGAACACACTTATGGTCTTGTCATGCCTGGTTTAACTCACTACTGGACTTTTCCCGGGAGCGATTCTCATAAAGTTTACATGAAGGGACTCAATAAATTTTTTGAAAAATATCTGAAGAAGGGAACAGCAGCAGTTGGTTTTTCAAGTGCAGACTGGGAAAATGATTCAAGGGACTGGGAAGATATGGACATTTTTTCCAGGGCAATTAAGATACAGAAATGGAACGATTTTTCGCAGAGCGGTGATGGGATTCCTGAAGGTGCAGCAGATTTTGTAGAGATTAATCACATTTACAAAGAAGTTATGAGCGCATTGCAGAAAAGCTGGAATACAGATACTGCAAGTTTCCAGAAAACCATGAAAGCACCCAAAGATTTTGCAACTGCAAAAAGTCTTGTCGATAAATGGCTAAATTTTATCGAAAACGGTGGAAGAATGCCAGCCAAGGCATTAACTCAGGAAGAGCTGCAAAAGCTTCGTAACGATGTTTGCGCAGAAGAAGATTCTGCTGAATAGAAGTATTAAATCTGAACAAATAACGCAATTTTTCAATACCCAATGCCCCCTGAATTCATAAACAATTTGGGGGGCTTTAAATTTTTGATGACATTTTACCATTTGTTTTCGTTGTATTAATACAATAAGATAAACAGGAGGTTTAATAAGAACGCAATACAAAAACAGTCCATATTTATTTTCCAATCGAAGTTTCCGTATTCCAAAAGTATTGTATGTATGAAGTAATTAGAATACTGTAACCTGTAATTTAGTATCCGAAGGAGAAGCTTATGAATTTCAAGAATACTGTCGTATTGCAGTTGATAATAGTATCGGTTCTTTTATTATTTCCAGACAATGTACTATTTGCAGACAATGATAAGGACAGTTTTTATTTCTTTTTAACCGAATTCAAAAAGAAACAACCTTCAGACTTAACTGAAGAACAGCGAATGAGCAAAAAGAATTATCTTCTCAGTACAGCAAATAATTTTATAAATGGAGATCGGGAAAGACTGGAAGATTTTTTACATGCCATTTGTTCTGATACAGAGTTTTATAATTATAATAGTGATGGAAATAAATATGGAGACATTCTTGTAGCTGAAACATTGGAAGAATACTCTTCAGATGGCGGAAACCTTGATTTTCCATCCACTAACAACACATTACTCAACTATATCTCGGTAAATGGAAATATCACTCATTATGCTCGCGGGAAACTACTATTGAACCACGTATTGTACCAGAAAAACAGCAATCCAAACAAGAAAATCGAATTTAACACTCAAAAGTTAAATTATCTGATAAGTTATTATTGTCATCCCTCTTACCAGCCGGCAGAATCAGAAGAGATCGGGCTTATTTATAAACAGCCTCCGTATGATGATTTTATTCTTTCAGCCTACGATTTGCTTGAAGAGTTGGGAAACATTAAAAACTACGATGACTTCAGACTTATTGCATTAAATAGAAATGTTTCTGAAAGTGTCAGGAAAAAATTATTACTTAGGGGTGTTAAATACGTTAAGACAACTGATCAATTAAAAGAGATGCTCAATGCATGCGGCGATCCTGACGTTAATGACCGCTATACATTCAGAGATAAGATAATATATGAGGTCTTAAGGGTAGACAATGAGAGACCAACTCCGATCATCAAAACAATTGAAGAAGCCCAGGATATTGTCAAAATGCACGGAGTAGCAGACAGCGTGAAAAAGAATGTAATAGAATTTGCTGCCAAATATAAATGCAAAGATGTTAAAGAGCTGAGAGAAAAACTTCTGCATCCTGAATCAGGTACATTCAGCTTCATTTTTGGAGAAGACGAAAGCCTGAGATTATCAACAGCAACCCGTGATCATGGTATTATCACATTTCTTGATGAATCTGGTCAGCACATGACATTCTATGAAATTAAAAAGCTTCTTTCAAACGATGCAACAAAACAGGATGTAATCGACAGGCTTGTTTTGAGAGCTATTGATGAATGTACAGATTTAAATTCTGCAATCAGGCCCGAACTTTTTACTGCCCCCGATTTACGCAAAACTATTACTGACCTCGGCAGCAGAATCGGATATGCCTTAACAGGTGATAAAGCTCTGAATGAATATGCATCCAGCAAAATAAAAGATGCTCTGTTCAAAAAATTAATACAGAATGTAAATAATGTTGACGATTCACTGAATCTTATCAATGCCTGTACAAATCCAACATTGAAAAAAGAGATAGCCCTTGCGGCTGTCGATAAATGTAAAAATATTGATGAATTAATAAAGCTTGCAACAGGTGAACGTGATCTTTTCTTTGGTCTTGCAAGCGATATGGCAGATGTAGATGAAGATACCATGGACAAGGTTCTTGAGAGAGGTATTGATCTGTGCTCAAAAGGTGACAAGACACGTGAAAATTTCCTTAAGCTCTGGAACATGGCAACTCCTGAAGGAAAAGCAAAATTAACAAAATTGGCTGCCGAAAAAGGAAAGCTCTTCCAGGATGATGTTGCGATTATTTTAAAGAAAAATGGAATTAATGAAGAAGAAATATGGAAAACGACTTTGGAAAATACCGAAAACCAGCCATCTTCAATGAGAATTGATCCATTTTTCAATAAAACCAACATGACAGGCGCTGCAATTGGAGCAGCCGCAGCAAGCGTATTGTCTGGAGTCATGGTAGTTGCTGGCGCTCCATTATTTGTACCGATTCTTGCTGTCGCCGCAGGAGCAGTAGCAGGGGCATTCATTGCTGATTACTTTTTTAATAATCAGAAAATTGATGCATCGTTGCTTGCAGCAAATGCTGAACTCCAATCTCGCTATAAAATTTTCCTGAATCCTTCCGATTCTGTTGCCACTACTTCAATCTCGGCTCCGGTCCAGGTAAACTCTTCAGGTACGAACCCATTTTCGGAATAATGCCGTACAGGGTTCGTTCCAGAAGAAAAGAGTTTGTATTACTGACAATTTGTTCGAAAATTAATAACCATAAGAGCAAGTGGAAACAGCCGCAAATAGCTTAACATTAACAGAATCCCGTTATTCTTGATTTGAGTAAAGGGATTCTGTTTTGTTATTCTATTTTTTTTTCTGCAAAATTGAAAAGCGTCAATTTTTCTGAGCGCCATACACCCCTCGCCGCTTCAAATCATCACGATTTGAAAATCCGTCATTTGAAAAAGCAGAAATCATGGACGGTAAACTTAATTCTGCCCCACCATCGATGAAGCCTGATTGAGTTTGGCAGGAACACAATTTCATGGTTATCTGAGATGATAAAGCAAATGAGGGGGATTATTGATAAGTTTCGAAACATGGTATTTTTTTTTGCAAATTTTCATTACAAAATTACTTTTGAATGCGTTTCATAGTATGTGAGTACTAAAATAATATTTTACAGGAGGAATACTATGAAAGTATTTTTAAAGTTATCGGTGTTTCTGGTCGTTCTATTGGTGATTTCTCTTTCTTCCATCAAGGCTGCGATGGCTGAAAACGGCCGGTTTGCCAAGGGAATCAAACCGACCAGAGGAACGGCAGAAGGAATTATATGCCCTCACTGCAACAAATCTATCGACCTCTCCGCCTTAAAAAGTGCGATGATAAAGATTATGAAATCAAAAGCCGCTGAAGTAAAGGCCGCTGAAGAAAAAGGTGGTCTTGTAAAAACCGGATGGTTTGGACCCAGCGACGGCGATACAGAGGAGACCACAGGAGTTCCGGGACTTAAAACTGTAACAACAATATATTATAAATCTAATGGCTGGACTTTTAAAAGTGATCTGGAACCAGCAAAAGATCCTCGTGGAGCAAAAGCATATTCTATTTCGTCTGGAGGTAAGAAAGGGGACACATCGGTAAAAGTCTTTGAATCAACAGAGGAGAAGTATGCAACGCATACCATAAATCAGGATGATGGAACAATAAATAAGGGGGCTTGGAAATAACCCGCAAACTGAGCAACAGGATCCCTTTATTCCAGGTTTGAATAAAGGGATTCTGTTTTTTTATTTTGATTATTCTATCTGCTCAATTATTGTTTATACTAACTTGACTGTCCCCTTAAAATTTTACATTCAAAAGAAACAATTACATCAAGCTGGGCGATCATAAGAAATTTAAATTGATGCGCGAATTTTGTAACGAGCAATATTTTTCATATCACATGAAGTAAGTGACAAAAGCGGACTGTTTTTGTTTAAGAAAAAAATATTTATCATCAATCTAACAAAAACGGTTAAAACCATCTTGTTGTGCGTTCAAAGTTAAGCCCCAGAAACAGGTCCTTTCTGATGACGGCTTCCCCAACAATTTTTTCCTCCCATTCAAATCTCCGGGTTTTCAAAATAGTTGAGAGGGTTCTGGTAATGGGCATTTTCAACGTAGCCTCAACATCAGAACCACGGATTCCCGAAGCTTCAAAAGAACCGTAATATGCGCCGTTCAGAGAAAACTCCCAATTATGGAAAATTAATTTGGAATATTCGAAACCAAAGCCATAGCTATCATTGACCAGAACTTCGGCATCCTTGGTTCTGAAAATTCTTCCCCCTGCAATGTATATACTCAAAGGAGTGTACCATTTCGATTTGGATTCCCCGGGCTTCCAAAGGCCTCCAGCCATTAGATATCCATATCTCGGATATTTGGGTTCCTGTTGCTGAGCGCGCAGAGAAGACTGGTAGCGAAACGTAATAAAAGGCATTACCGGAGATTTCGTTTTATTGATCACATAATTGGATAAAAATTCCATGGTATCCTGCAGGCGATATTCGTCGTAATCAAAGAAATTAGCTTTCAACGAAAGCCGTAAATCGCTTTCCGGACGATCAACAATCATGTTTTCCTCAAAATTGAATCTTTTCTGCTGATATTCAGCGCCGATTAATTCAGGAATATTGTAGTTTACGCCTGTGAACAAACCCATACCACCAGAACCTTTGTTCGTATATCTCTCAACAGGTCCTGAATAAGCGGTTTTGTCCAGGTTGAAATTCAAATTTCCGCTTTGCTTATAAATTGTCCGCTCATCATAGCAGGCAATAAGCGCCTTTCTTTCTCCGGCTGTGTGTTTGAGAAAGAAATCGTCTATAATATCAGAAATGCTCTTCGAAAGGATTTTTCCGCTCCCTTTCGGAAAAATGTCCATTCCTCCAAGGGCGAAAAATTCTGAAGTTACAAGCCTGTATTTTTCTGTCTCATTCAGAGTTCTTCCGTTAATTTTTATCCCATCATGCTGGGTTAAGCCCGCAAATCTTATGATTTCAGAAAGCACTTTGGAATTGCGCACTTTTCCAAGGAGCGAACGAATTTCGCCTCCTTTCAACTCGATAAGAGCAACCCGGTCAATCGCCGGATAAACACTTCTGAGGTATTTCCCAAATGTCGTTGGAACCTTGCTATCAGGGTTCCGGAAACCTGACATGTCCATCATTGTAAAATCAGCGCAGGTTTCAATTCGAAAAGCATTCAGTACAACATTTTCAAGATCATCGATCTCTTCCTGGGAAAGCTTTGAATCTTCTGAAAATTTTCCGACCTGAAATTCTTCAATCTGTTTTTGGATCTCAGCGCGAATCTCTTGATCTTCGATCATACCTTCTCTATGTATCAACGCTTCTCCAAAAATCTTTGCCTTTTTATCCATTCTTTCAAAAGATATTTTTCCTGCAAGCGTCTCTTTGGAATTTGCATAAAAAACGCTTCTTCCGTCTGTAAAGCGATGCTCAAAGGAAATACCGATCGAAGGCGGGCTTTTTGGGGAACTGTTCAGGACAGCAAAATCCAACCAGGGAAACTTCCAGAACAGAGTTTGAACCTCAACCAATGTCATCGTTGAAAGCAGGATTGTACATGAAGCATTTTCTCCTTCTTTCTTCAGCAATTCAAGGGTTTTCTCGCATTCCTCAACTTCAATCCCCGGGTCCCAGTTCGGCCATTCAGATTTCACCTCAGGACTTATTAATGAAACGAATAACACTGTCTTGCCATTGTATGTTTTCTTATAATAAGGAAGTATTTTGCCAGTACCCGTGCCAACTGGTTTCTTATTGAATATTCCGTTCGAAAAAACCAGGGGAAATGAGGCGGCTTCAGCGCAATTCAGCAAAGCTGGTAATCCTATGGAAAAGTCATTAGGGTGAATCCCCATTACCTGAAATCCGGAAAGATTCATCAGATGAATAATTCTCAATTCATCATCAGGATCTAGCGGAGAAGAAGGACCCAGCATGTCTCCTGCTGATATCAAAATAGTATCAGACGCAAAATTCCCTTCTGTTCGTAGCGCCGGCCAGATTTTAGCCAGCGTGCCACCTGATTCAGTGGCAAGAGAACCATGAATGGCTTTTCCGAAAGCAAAATTCAGTGACTCTGACGAAACATTTGCAGACAGAACAACAGAGATGAAACAATAAAGAATCGTTATATAAAATTTGCGCATTGCTTTATATTTTGTATCAGCTTCTAATGGAATAATTTGGCGGCTTTTCATTCCAAAAACGAGAAACCTTTAAACAATTTTACCCTCAAAAGAAAAAATTACATCAAGTTCAGGATTATAAGAAATTTTTTGGGAAATAACAAGAGGAATTTTGTCTTTTAGATGTAACGCGCCATCCATAGAGCACTTCGGGCATTGGCCATCCTGGCTGAAACATTCAAGGTAACGATAAATGACATCCTTAATAAGATTAGAAAAAAAATTAGGGGATGACATTTCCATAATTTTTAAAGTATTTAGTTGAGAAATGCAAACAATAAAAAAAATACAAGAGGGTATACCATGAAGATTTATTCATTAAGAACATTTCTCATCGTCTGCATCTTTGCCTAAGCATCTGTCCAAAAATAACACGAACAACTTCTATTGTATTATACAGATAGACATTGAAGAAGCTACTGCAACTTGTTCATATTATTCATAGGCAAGTCCTAAGTTTCTCTTGTTCACGTGCCTGCGATGCTTTCGGCAGAGTCTCTTTCTGAAGCACAGGCTCTGCTTGCCAAATATGAATATCCAAAAGCACTGGATGTCTTCCATAAAGTTGAAAAGGATTCAAAACCAGATGTTAAACTTAAGAAGGAAGATCTTTCTGTTGATATCGTAAAAAAAGCGATGGCGGGCCTGAAAGCAAAAGACAAGTTTAATCATCTTCACTGATAAACAGAATCAAAATTAATAAAAATCGAGTAGGAAACCGTTCATTTAGTTGAACGGTCTCTTTTCATGCCACCATTTATGTTGAAACATATAAAAAAATAAATAAAATAATTGTGACAATTCTACGATTCAATTCGTTTTGATTTCAATAAAAGGAGATTACGCCTGTTAATATTGTGTTCTCAATCGGCATATTTTTAGAGGGACGAATAGCAGGCATTCGTTAATTACGCAACAGGCTTTATAGAGCAATAAAAGGATTGGAGGAATTAATAGTGAAAACCGTAGAGAGTAAAAAAAGATTTTTATTGAATTCCTTGTTTCTGTGTTTCTTTATTCTTTTGAGTTCTTTTTCATTTGCTGTTCCAGCGTCTTGTCCAATTAAAATTAGCGAGTCAATGAACAATTCTTTTTATAAACTTGGAACGATAGTAATAGAAAAATTTAAAGGCTTGTCGCATTATCTGAATTCAAAAAAGCAGATTAATTTCACCATTAAATCTAGTTTTTATGATTACAAATACAAAAGAGTGTTTGTTGAATTTATTGGTATTTTAAATGTGTCAAAATCATTTCCTATAGATTATGCAAAAAAAGCAGTATTTCTGACGACTGATGGCAATATTGCCTATGATGTCTTTGCAACGCAGGTCTCATCGGCTCCTGAAAGTATTAAATATGCCTTTAATGGCACCCTGGTTCTTTCTCTTGACTTAATAATACTAGAATTAGCAAAGCAGAGCACTTTATTCAAAGGCTTCATGGAAAACGATGAAATAATCAATGGTTTATCTCAATTCATAGAGGCGATTAATATAGAGTTACTTGCCAACAGCCTGAGTCAAACACTTACTGAGTTTTCAAAAGATTCGTTTATCAAGTTATACGAAGTTATTAAACATCATTTTTCGGAAAACGGAAATACTAGAATTGCTGATTTATTATTAACTGGATTTAACAACACCTCTATCAGTTCCTTTTTTGCGGCAACTCTAGTAAAATTCGGCCTTAAAAAAGGTGCCAGTTTGGGAGGAGCCACGCTGGGTGCTCTGATCGGCGGAATATTAACATCAGGAGGGACGGTAGGCCTAATTATCGGGGGATTTATTGGAACAGAGTTTGCTGTGGCAGCAGCCAACACGATCGTATTTGAAATAACGACCAATATGCCGCTGGTGATTTTAATTGATAGAATTGCACAAAGCTCAGAAGCTCTCTTAAAAGACCCATCAAATCAGGTTGAAATTGAAAAAAATACATTTAACACAAAAAAAATGATTGTCACTTTGCATGAAACTCTTTCCAAGAATGATTATTCAATTTTTGATCTTGTAATGGCAAAAATTGAACGTTTTCCTGAAAGCAAGCGAGTGCTGTTCATAAATCTGCTGTTTAAAATTCGTGAACTGCTCAGATTTAAACTAATAGACAAAGAAGACTGGTATACAGCTAAAAAGATCCTTCAATTCAGAGAAATGCTTAAAAGGTGGAAGCTTCAAGATAGATTCTTATACTGACAAAAACCTATTGGTAGTGTCAGTTCGATATTCAGATTTCGTTAGGGCAAATTGCCCATTGCCTTTGAAAACACGATGAATATAGTCTTTCATGAGAATGGATTTCTTCGTAATTTTAGAGTAAAAACGTATCTACTCAATAAACAGTGGAAAAAAGGTAATGCGAAAACCTTTTTCGTTGTCATTGAGCAGCGGGATGTTCGGTAACTTTGAAAACCCCTTCTGGTGGAACTGTCAGCTACACTCTCAATAAAGGTGGCGGTCTTGTAAGAATTGGAAATCCAACTTTTTAACACCGAGCTGTGCAGAATGGCCGTGTTCGGCCTATTATGCACAGCCAAACTGAAGATTTTTGAAAGGAATCCCTTTATTCCAGGTTTGAATAAAGGGATTCCGTTTTTTTATTCTGTTTTTTCTATCTGCAGAATTGAAAAATCATCTGGAAGTGGTTGAAGCGAAAGCACGTGCGGATGATTATTAATATAATCATCGCACGCTTTTTCCGAATTCAGAATTGGCCGGGTGGCAAGATAATCCTGAAAAACATCAAAGTTTGAAAGACTACTGACCGGTGGAAAGCTCTCAACCATTCCATCGGTGTATAAAATTATTCTATCTCCCTTTTCAAGAGATACTTTTTTGGGAAACAGCGGAAACTTTTCTCTCAATCCCATTATTAACCCGGCATTCTCAATCATCTGCAATGAACCATCAGATTTTCTGAGAAATGGGAAAGGATGTCCGCAGTTATAATACAGTATTTCATCATTCAATGTGTCTATTGAAAAAAAAGTTGCCGTCATAAGTATTTTTTTCTTCAAATTTCTCAGCAGTGTTGCATTTAAAATTGGAATTATTTCCGTTAATGTGTCTCCGGAAAACAGACGTTCATTTACAACTGCCTTAGCCATTGCCATTACAAGTGCGGCTGGAACACCATGACCGGTTACGTCTCCTATGACCGCAAAAAGATATCTGTCTTTATAGGAAAAGTAATCAAAGTAGTCACCTCCAAGCTCGGTAGCAGAAAGGCTTTTGCCATTTACGCAATATTTTCCAAGCTTAAGAGGTGAATCGGGAAAGAGTTGCTTCTGTACTTTTCTTGCCAAATTAACTTCTTCAAGATTTCCCAGCATAGAATTAAACATTTCTGTAAGAGTTCCAAGCTCGTCAGATTCTATTACTGGAACCTTGAATCTGAAATTCTTATTTTCAATTGCCTTAACTCCTGAACCCAGGTTATCAATTGGTTTAAGCAATTTCTCAGAAAGCAGTTTCCCGATAAAAACACTGATAATAATACATCCGAAGGCAAAAGCAAAAAGATATTTCTTCAAAGATGAAATTCTTTTTCGCACAGGATGATCATTTTGCAGCGCAAGAAGATAATAATACTTAATTTCCTTAGGTTTTATTCCGGTAAAAAAATAAGTGTGTGAGCTATCATACAGTATTCTATTGATTGTTGTCTGCCATATATCAATCCACGGAATAAAAGAATTTGCCTTTTTTGAAAGGTTTCTGCTGAAAAAATATCCACTCGACTCGCTTTTGGAAGTTGATTCAATAATGTTCGCTGAAGCAGATGCAGAAAGATACTCTGTATCCGCTGCTATTATCTTGACATTTCCTGATAGTTTGTTTTTCCTTTTCAGAAAATATTCCAGATAAGTCTTTTCAAGCTGATGTTTATCCCAGAAAAAAACCAGCATGTGAGTAATTTTGTTAGAATCATCTTTTATTGTACTAAACATTATCCAGGAAACATCACTGCCAACTTTAAATTCTTCCAGTCTTCCAATCGCTTTTGCAAAAGAATGCAGCAGATTTATTCCAGTAACTACACTCAATGTTTCTATACTATTAAGCATTTTAAAATTAGACTCATCCAGATTGAGCTTGCCTATGATTGCTGAGGAAACCTCTGCAATCGCCTTTGTTGTACTCCGATCAACAATATTTTCTCTAGGATTTTCCATATCAGGTGGCAGGAGATTTTCAACACCGGAAACAGCATAAACAGTATTTCCTTTGGCGTCAAAAAGATAAATTTTATCTGCGGTTAGCTTGTTTGCAAGGTTTTTCAGTAAATTTTCGGTCTTTTTTGTATCCTTCAAATAGTTGTAATTCAAAAAACTGGTATGTTCATAAATCTCTTTCTGAAGACTTATTCTAAGCAGAGGGAAAGAAAGATCAATATTTCTGAGAATCTGTTCTGCTGTTTCGAAACATCTGGTTTTTGAGAAATCATATTCCTTGGCAAGATATTTCCATACAACGGAAAAAATAATCAACAGAGGAAGAAGGCTGGCATAAAAAAACAGCGCGATCAATCTCCATTTTATGGAAAAGAAAATTTTTGCTCCGTTAAAATTGAATTTTGCAGAGACGTATGACAATAAGAGGAAAATTACAATTGAAAGAACATAAATCAGATTCTGTAAATTGTGCGTGACTTCATATTTTTTTCTGCTGAAGGCTATCCAGAGAAGGGATGATGATTTCAGTCTGGCAACATAGACAAGCATATTTTCAAACTGAAAAGAATTTCTTGACTTCTTCTGGTGATTGACCAAAGCAGTTGAAACAGGCGCTGAAGGCATTGTAGAACCAATTGGTGTTATACCAATCTGAAAATACGGATGTCCCTTTCTCTGCAAATAAGACCTTATCCGGTCCTTCATTGCAAGATCGGACCAGTTTTCAACTTCTTTGATATGAGCAAAAACTGCTCCCCGTTCTGAAATACGAAAAAAAAACCAGCGCCTTTCGTTTCCAGACGAGGAAGGAACAATTCTAGCACTGTTAGCTTTCCACAAATGTTCAATCATCACCTCAGAGCCAATAAATGATTGAAATAACTTCCTGTTCGCCAGCAGCATTTCATTGGTCGGTTGAAAAACACAATAATGCAATTTCTTCAAAAGATATTCCGGTGCATTCGGCTCTGATAGTTCTTTTCTCACTTCCCCGTCTGAATCAACTAAATACAGTTTAACCATTCCCGGAAAGCGTTTATGTAAATCAGCCAGTGCAAAATCAAGCTTTTTATAAGATCGATTAATTAAGAAATAGTGAATTTTGGCTAATAATACACTCAAATATTCGTGAGTTTCTTCGTTTTTTCTTAGCCTGAGCAGAATCTGCTCCTGCTGAGAAATTGCTTTGTTGCGCGACTCCTGCTCAACTTCCTCAAGATAACTCATTGTACCATATAAAGTTAAAAGTACCGGGAATAGAAAAAAAACTACTATGGAAAAAACCCACAGTATCTTTTTATTAACTTGAGTAGAAATCATATTTCGAAGGAAATTATCCTCAATTATTTAATGATCTATCTTAAATTCTAATTCATACACAGTAATCTTTCGCACTCATTTGCGAAACTGTTTATTAATAAGACTTTGTGAAGATGAAACATAAATTACTAAATTTACTCTATGCGAATTAGACATACCAAAAAGTCCACCGTTTACAAATTCGCACGCTCAAAACTAAGCATTCCAGCAAGTAAAGATCCCCTGTACCGAAAAATATTCATTCCACACGAAACTCACGCACTCGCTTACAATGACCTCGTCAGCAAAAAGACCAGGAACTGGCAAATTATTGATCAAGAGTTTATCACATTTCTGCTGCCAAGTCCATGCACTTCCTTTTCTGTTTGTGAATATGACATTTTGGCTCCATAGATTTTTTCAAACTGCAAATTTAGGAACCTCTTCGGAACAGAGAATGTTTTATTTTGATCAACGATTTTTTCTTATGGATGTCCTTAAAATGATTAGGAAAACTCTTCTTAAATTCTTCGGAAGAAAATCTGGATGCTGTGTCTCGAGCAAAAATCTCCATGATCTTTTTTGAATCTTCCGGGTAAGAATCAAGAAGAACGTTTATCAGTGAAGTAATATCTTTTGAATTATCATTTCTTATTTTAAGAAACGATTTGAATATTTTGTCAAAGCCGTCTGGAATTTGGTGAGCTATGTGGAAAAGGATTTCAGAAACAACACCCTCTGTTTTTAAGAAATCTTCCGGTGCAACTTCACTGTCAGTCAACGATCTCATTACATAATCTGGATGACCGAATGCAGACGACGCTGTTTCATACATCAGTTTAGATGGAAGCATGGCTGTAGAAGGGAAATCATAATACTGATTAAATATTGCCCAGCCTTCAGAAAAAGCTGTTGATTTTGTGGATACCTCGTTCAGGTGATGGCGCTTGTCTTTTCCGTAATCTATCAGATTGAGATTGATATTGTCCACAGTATGTGATGTTTCATGGGCAAGAAGTGACGCAGTGTCTGTTGGTGAGCGGTCAATACATGAAAGAATGATTTTGTTTCCAATTGCCATAGGCCAGAGGTCATTTCTCAACTTGCTCCGCTCTACACCCTGAATGAATGTTGTGTCAAGAAGATATACAGAAATGCTGTTATCAGGAATATTGCATTCTGAAGCATAGCTCAATCTTTTCTTCATGTTATCAGAACTTCCGTGATTGAAGGCTTTGAAAAGTCCTTTTTGCTCATCACTCAAGTCTTCTTCAGAACCTGCTCTCATGGCTCTCAACAGCTCAGCAGAAGATTGTATTCTGATTGATTCATAAAGATATCCCTTGTAGCTTAAAAGATTTGCTGGAATTGGCCCAGACGCAGGAGCTACATCGACAATTCGACAGTATTCATAGGCAAGGTCAACTGTCTTTTGAGATTCCTCAGCGAGAGATACAGAGAAGTAAATGAACAAAAAGAGAAATTGAAGGACAATAAAGATGGAACAAAAAAACGTATTGAACTTTTTCATTCTTATTCCCTTTCGCTGGTCTTTTCCTCTAAAAACTAAAATTTATTCCTGAAACCAAATTTATGTTCTGATTTCTTTTCATATTTTCTTTAAGATTATTCAGCAAATTTTCTCTTAGATGCTCGAACGGATATGCTTCGATATTTTTTCTGACTGCTTCCGCAAGCATTTCATAATCAGGAAGATATGAAACATGGACTTTGCCCCACTGCTGGGCACACAAATTGTTTTTGTTTATTGCATCCGCCGAAGCCTTGATAGAAAGGGTTTCTCCTGATGCAATTTCATCAGGGATTGGAGATAAAACAGATATTCGTGTGTTATCTGATGAGGTAAACCTGATTTTCAGGTGATTCAATTTGCCAAAAACACATTTGATTTCGCAAAAAATAGCATGGTCAAGCTTGTTATCTGAAAATGTGGAATGCGAAAGCGACAATCTGATTTGCTCTGGTTCGAAATATTTTACTGGTTCCATCGCCCCAAGAGAATTACCTTGAGCAAAAAGCAGAATAATAGAAATGTTGAAAAAAACTCGGAAAATGTGATGCATATTCCCTCCTTAAAAGATTTAACGTCCATTTTATTGATATAACGTATCCAGTTTCTATTTTGTCACAAGAAATAATATTTCTCAAAAAAGTGAATAGTACAAATAGTTACAACGATATGTATCATAAAAAATCAGTTAACGTTCACTATAAAAGGGTGCAATCCCAAAAAAAGGTAACATTGAGATTTCTCCCTTCGGTAAAATGACCGCTTCGGAATAAGATTCAAAATAACATTAAATTACTACCTTCTTTTTTGGGATTGAACCCCCTATAAAAAGAATTTTGTGTACAAGAGTATTTTACTGTTACTTTCGTTGATGAATATGGTATCACTTTTTGAATCACACTTACAAATATACATGCCTCAGATTTTTTCATACTTCTTTCATCCAAGAATTCTTTGTTAATGGTGTATTCATACCCAAATGAACGCTTAGAAAAAAATTCATGACAAAACAATAATACTATGCGTTTATTAAGATGTTTTTACTTAAATTTGATGAAAGGAGCCTTGCAAAAATTGGATGATTGCACTATCGGAGTAAAAACATATTTGAGCTATTAATGAAAAATACTATATATTGGAGGGTTCTGTAAAATGAAATGCTGCTCGAAAAAAAAAATAATGTTCCTATTTCTGTTTCTGTTTCTGTTTCTGCTTAATATTCAAAATGCAATATCATCTCCGTTTGGTTCTGATTCTGTAACAATAGCTCCCACCGGAACACTAAAGGTTGGCTTATTCAATTCTGGAATAACTGAGAAACAGGCGTGGGGGAAAGTACAAATATTTTGTAAAAATAACCGAATTGCTTATACTAAAGATATTGATCAGGCTACATGGTTGTACAACACCTATATCACGTATAAAGTAGATCGGTTTGCCCTTGGATCAGCTCAGACTAGATTGATGGAGGAAGAAAAAAGGGGCAATGCTGAAGCAATTAAATCTGCCCAGCAGAGCGTTATGAAAGCATATAAACCGTTTCTTCCAGTTCCATTATATTTAATTGAAGACCATCATAAGAAAATGAGAAATTTTTGCTTGAAAGAAAAAATTGTTTATTTTGAAAATAAGCAACAGAAAGATTGGTTTGAACTAATATATTCCCAAGACAGCCTTAATAGAAACAGATATAAAATTCAATACGATAAGCTGTTATTTCTGTATAAAATAGATACAGACAAAACTGTCGGAGCAAAATATGACAAACTTAGATACGAAATCATGGCACAGGAAAAAAAAGTAGTTGATGAATACAAAAAGTCCTTTATTCAAGTGCCATCATATTATTTAAGATAGTGACATTTTTTTACGAAATATAATCCATTAAAGCGGATATTGCATCTGAAAAACAATATCCGCATTTGTTTATGCTTATTTCACTCGAATCTTGCTTTTGCCGTTACGCAGGCTAAGATATCCTGTTTCAATACAAAACCACTCTCTGTTAGAAGTCAGCGTGAAAGAAGGTGATGGCTGGACTAAGCCCTGCTGATGATTTCCTCAACTGAATCTCCCGTTTCAGCGTTAACTAGAACGCCGGTCATCTGAAGCAGCATTTTTTTTGATTTATCAAGTCCAATCAGGAAAACCTTTCCCTTGTAATCCTCTGAAACAGTCATTACAATATCAGACAGAGCCGCAATTCCAGGACTGTTGATTATTGAGCACTTGGTTAAATCAAAAATAATACGATTTTTCTTCTTAACCTGAAGAATCTCCTGAACCACTTTAGTTACTTCCTGTCCAGCTTCCCCGGCAAAATATCCAGTAAACACTATCACCGGATACCCAGATTTTTCAACTTCTTCTATTGCATATGAACTCATATTTACCTCCAGTATTCTGTTAATCAACATAATTCCGTCAGCTAGAAAGGCTGGGCTGAGATTGCCCAATTATATTTGCTTGCGATTAAGATAATTACATGATAATTCAAAATTGTGAATTTGTGAAATATTTTTTTCGGAAAAATCTGCAAAGCCAAAAATCTTTACTCAAAATATGCAAGGTGGTATAATGAACCATCTGTACCCAACTCAATAATACCATCTATATAATGGGGAAGGGTTTTGCAAATTGGTTGATAATCTTCTTAAAAGGGAGCTTGATGCTCCGGTTAAATCTTTCAGGCTTTATGCAATTGAAAGAATTCTTCAAAGCCCTGATTCGCTTGAATATCTTGATTTTTTAATCGCCAGGAAGAACAGCGAAACTGACAGTGAGTGCAATTCCATGCTCGAACATGCAATTGCTGTCATTAATGAGCGAAAAAATGGCTCATCTGCCACCATAGAAATATCTGAAACCGAATTTCTCAAAACCTTTTCTGAAGCAACATATCAAAAAAAAATAGGCCTGCTTAACAGTTTAAATCAAAGTCAGACAAAAAAGCTTTCGGAACACCTGCCTGAAATGCTTTCTAAAGATAATATGCCTTTAAATGTTGAGATATTGCGTTCTTTCAGACAGATTTTTCCGGTTGCACATCTTAAAACAATTCTCCCATACCTTACATCTGACAGCCTTTCAATGAGAATGGCTGTTATGGAAATTCTTATCCTGAAAGCTCCGGAAAACCTTCGGCGTGATCTTCCAAAATTATTAATTAACAAGGATCCCCGAATCCGTTCTCTTGCAATTAGAGGACTCGCTGCCATTGACTTCGAAGAGGCCATTCAGCATATTGGGCTTTTGCTGGAAAGCGGAGATCCTCAGTCAATATTGGCAGCCCTGCATATTTCAATTTTTTTCCCTTTTGACCGGGTCAAACCCTATTTTCTTAAAACTCTTTCCCTTATTAATGATAATGCGCTTATTCAAAGAATTGGTCTGCTGATTGAAAACAATCCTGATACCGAAATTCCTTTTCGACTCTGGGAGCTTCTTGAAACATCTTCAGAAGAAAAAAAAGAAATTCTACGTGAAATCCTTCAGAATTCCTGCGGAAATATTGAGAAATCAGGCATTCTTGAGAATTCCTATCAGGAGTATTTTGCCAAACTGAAAAACTGGATACAAAAAAGAAAATTCATTAAATGGCTCAGGGAGTTAAGTATTTCTATTGAAACTTCTTCTTCTACCGATTTACATGAAATTGAAAGCCGGATAAAGGAAAATCTTAACAATTTACAATTCAGAGAAGTTCTTTGCGAATCACTTAATTGGCCTGTTTCAGAAAAAATAAAAATATTATTCAAAGGGCTTCTTCGCGAAGAAGAAAGAAAAGGAGATTCGACTCCTAAATCAGAAATGCTTGAGAAAACGAATTTTTCTGAATTATCTCATGATCAAAAAGTTCAGTTTATTGCAACCATGAATGAATCGGATTTTCCGAAAAATTCTTTGTTTTTGAAAAACATCATTTCTGATAAAAATACCCCTCCGGACCTTCTTGCGACATCGTTTAAAACAGCACTTCGCGCTCAGTGTTCCGAATTCGTCAGTTTTGCGCGTTCAAATGTTCGTTCAAAAAATCCGCAGCTCATGCAGTCCTGCATGGAATATCTTGGCAAATACGATTTTGACTGGTTATTTCCTTATATCGGTTCTTATCTCAGCAGCGATAATGTAAGAATTAAAAGCGCTGCGGTACGTATTTTGAACAAGGTAGATCCCAAGCAAAGTATTTCTACCTTACGTACTATGATCACTGACAAAAAGCCTGAATACAGGAAAGCATCGCTGGCTTGTCTTGTTTATTTTGATTTCATTTCCGTAAGAGATATTCTTTTTTCTTTCATGAAAGACTGTGACGATGTTGAAGATTTTTCACTTGGCCTGTTTCTATTCGAATCCAACCCCGATCCCGAAAATCTGTATGTTCTTTACCAATTGGAAAAACTGCATGAAACAAAACTCGATCTCGAAAAAGCTAAAAACATCAAAAATGCAAGAAAAGTAAACTTTGAATTTCTCAAACAGACTCGTCAAAATCTTGATGATACTTATGAAAAATCAGAAATCAGACTGGCAGAACAATTTGAAAAGGCGGTTGAAAAAAGCAAAAAAGCTCCAGCACCCTACAGTGTCAAAGCGTTATCAAAAGAGCCGTCAATTAAGGAAACCGTAATTGATTATCTGAATAACACTTTTCAAGATGTACCATATTTATTAAATAAATTAAAATCTTATCCTTCTAATTATCCAAAAACATCTGTTATAATTGTACTATTTTTTGTATTATCCTACTTTTATTCCATGATTCCGGCTAAAATTTCCCCGAACGCTGTACCATCAGGTTCACAGGTTTTTTCCACTCCTCAGACTACAAACGGAGTCGTTAAGGAAGCGTCAAAAAGCAAGATTGTTCTTTGGGGAAACGATGGAAAAACTTACAGAATTTTTCCTCGTTCATTGGGCTTTTTTGACTATATACCACCAGGAACAAAACTCGAAGTCAAGCTTCTCCCATTCAGAATTGGCAGCGATGGTACAATTCAAGCCCAATGCATATCAATGCAGGCAAAATGAAAGAAACTGTCAATTCGGCAAATCTGCTAAGGGGCTTTATTTCCTACGTTCTTATTTTTATCCTGATGTTTGTTTCAATTCTCGCAATAAGCTTTCATAAATTAACCGGTCATCAAAGACAGGCTGCTTTTCATTTTCAGCAGCACGAGCTCGCAAGACAGATCGTCGAAGGAGCGCTGGAAGAAGCCAATATGTGGTTTTACCGCCAGACTGCCAATCCGGCATCAGATGTAGGAAAATGGGTAATTACGCGCACAGCAGCTAATCTGGTCGTTCCGCTTGAAATTTCCTCTCGTCAGGCAAGAACGATGGTTAAATCAGAGGTTGTTCCTGAGCTGACCGCATCAGCAAGACTGATAGATTTTTGCATGAACGACATTTCAGGAGTTCCTTTTTCTCCACAGGGCGGCGCTGAAGGAGTTGGGACAGTAGAGTTAAAAGTAAAGCTTGTTTTCAAAAGAGCCGGTTTACTCTCCGGTAACCCTGAATTGTCTTTCAGTGGTGTTCGTCACGTTGAATATCACGTTGTCAGCATTGTATCACCGAGCGTGAATTCTCAGCAAAGATCCAATTACTCTCACTGTTTTCCAATGGACTATGTTCTGCTTGTCAGAAACGGCATGGAAGAATTCAGGAAATTCAATGGTTTTTCTCTTAACAACCAGGCTAAGAGCATTGTAGTTGAGCAGAGTTCGCTTTCGCCGGAAAAGTTTGGAAAAATATTTTTTGGAGAAACAGATATTCAAAAAGCACCTTGCGGCTTGCCAAATTCTCCACCTTTAGAAAATTATGTTTTCGTTAACGTTCCGGAATCCCTAAATAAAGTTATTCCTGTTTGCTCTCAAACTGTTGAAATTTTACATTCTGATGTAATGACACTTTTTCCAGGACTGGACGAGACTCTTTATCAAACTTTGAAACGTGAGGAAAGTGCAATCAGGTCAGCACATTTTGAAGGGCTGAAAGGGAAATTCATGATAAACACTCACCCTCTTCCAAAAAATGCTTATACCACAGAATTAGAATTAATGGAAAAAGACATGATGTACCTCATGGCAAAGCAGAATAATGGCGCAGAAGGAGTCTTCCCGCCTGAACCCGGAATGTTCCTGCTGGGTGAAAACCCTGATTTTGTAAGCAATCCTGCTAATGCCGCAAAAATCCTTGAGGGCGCAATTCGAAAAAGATTTTTATATCTGGTTTCTTTTCAGCTTGATTTTTCTGAAGCCAAAGTGGTTGGAAGGTATAGAGCCGGATTAAGAACAAGAAGTTTTTCCGAGGCAGTTCCTGCCGAAATGCGCGATGCCTTTAAGAAAGCAGAAAAAATGGTTCTATGCATGGCTCTGCCTGATGATACATCAAATCTGGTTGACAGTAATTATGAAAAATTTCTTCGCAACCTCCCAGCAGTAGCAGGTAAATTTCCTCAAACTTCGCTTTATTCAGAATTCCAGACAGATTTTCTTTATGGTGGCAACGGGGAAGATATTTCGAATCCGCCACAAAAAGCGTCATTTAATTCTCCAAGATTTTTTAACTCAAAGGGGCATTCAATTGATATTGGCCAAACTGGTGCTGAAGGTTTCAGACCATTCAATTTTTTTACACTGTGGCACAAGAAACAGGTTCCAATAGAGAACATTCAGGAAGTTGACCTTCTTGATACAGAAAATGGAATTATCAAACCCAGAGGAATTTTCCATCTAAAAGGAAGCGTAGATTTCCAGCCGATTAATGGTAGAGATTGGAAAATAAAAGGACAAGGCGTAATAATTGCAGACAATTTTAAAATTTCAACTGGAATTCAAAAGACTGATCCGAGTGATTTGCTGATCCTTTTTACAAGAAAAGGAACCATACATGTCGCAACAGATAAAAAGATAGAGGCTGTACTAGTGGCAGTTAATGACAACAAGAATGGCTCTGTTATTGCAAATCGACCTCTCAAGCTTAAAGGCGCCCTTATCTGTGATCAACTCGAATCTTATCGCTGGGCTGATGGCAAGCATCTCATTGAATATGATCCATTACTAAAAAGTCCAACAGACTATCAATATCAGATTTGTGTTTCCCTATGGACAAACTTTATCAGGATGAACGTAGAATGACCAGAAGAAGTTCTCTTAAAGCTGCGTTTTCCATGATTGAAGTCCTTGTTGCGATGGTGTTTCTTGCTACTATTGTAGTTGGAATACTGAATATGAACTATATGTCAGGCAAAAGCTCAATGGATGCATATTACGAATTTTTATCGATTCAGCTCGCACAGGAACCGATTGAAATATTCCGTGCATTTGGTTATAAATGGCTTTCAAAATATGGAATTTCTCACACATTGCCAGCTTATCCGCTTGATTCCTGGAATGCAATTTCTTCGGGGTCCGGTGATGGAGTACAATATCCTCCTGAATCTGAGCTCTTTCAAAGAAAAATATCTCTGGAAAATGTTTCTGGTGCGATCAACGCTATCAGGATAAAAGTACAGGTTGCTCCAAAAAGTCTTAACAAAGTTAAAATCTGGCTTTCACAGAATATTGTAACAATGGAATCCATTGTATTTGAGCAGCCAAGATGAAAAGAAACACCGCATTTACATTAATGGAACTTGTTGTGGTGATTTTTATGTCTGGTATTCTTATTATTCCCGCATATCGGATATTCAGTGAAACGTCAAAAACATCTATTCAGGGAATGCAGCAGATAGACATGGTTCTTGAAGGTCGCAGGATTATTCAGCAACTGAGAAACGATATAAAACTATCCTGCATTATTCTGCCAGCGAGCGAAGCACAATATTCGTTTACCGATTTCATTAAGGTCGTCGGACATTCTGCGAGCACTCTTGTGGGAACCAAGTTTTCTTTTCTTTCATTTGCTTCTCATGGAGAACTTGATAAGGTTGTATCTGCTGGTGTTTCAACAGGGCAGTGTATAAAATGCGCAAATGAAATAACTTATTCCCTCGAATCAGGTACACCGGGGAACCCTTTTCTTGTATTGTCCAGAACTGAACGAGTTCACCCTAAGGCAGGCGGAGGAGAACAGAAAAGGATATTGTCAAGAAGAATAAATTATTTTGCGATAAATCCAGTTGAAATACAATCTCCAGGCGGAAGAAACCAGTGGTTTTTCAACATTACCCTGCAATTGGCCGAAGCACGCCAACCAGAAGATCTGGTAAACCTTTCCAGAAATGGAATGATTCTGAACCGCCAGAAAGGAATCATGATTACTGATTTCTTCGATCTGGTCTGCCCGACATATTTTTCAGCAATGTGGAACCAGAGATTTTCAAACCGGAACTGGCACACAATCATTCAAGAGCCATAGCAAAAGCCTGATTCCGATTGTTTTCGAATGCTACTTAACAAATATCAGAATCAGGCTTTGTACATTTTCAAGATAAAAAATAAAAGCTGTCCGCAGATTTCACAGATTACGCAGATTAATATTTAAAGAGTAAGAGCTGAAATATTTAAAACTATCGCCCTCCTTGCGGACTATTCATTGTCATCCCGACCGATTATTGTCATCTCGACCGAAGGGAGAGATCTCCGAATGGTTAGATCAAGTAGAAAATACGAGATTTCTCCCTTCGGTCGAAATGACAGCAAAATACTGTAATGCACTCTGGAAAACAATGAATCTGAAAACATTTCCAGGCGATTTGAATTCTAATACAATTATTGAGATTCTTATTTTCCGGTAAGGATCTGATGCATTTGATTTAATGAGACTGTAGTTTGTACAACTCCCTGAGCAACTTGATTACCTGCCTGAGCAACACTGTTTACCGCATTGGTAACTCGAGTCATTCCTCCTGTAAAAGCATCCCCTGCCTGGGCAACCTGGTTGATTGCTGACATTACAGGGGCTGGTTCCTGAGCAGGAGGTTGAATCCTCTGTGTTGGTTGTTGAGCAGGTGTCTGTGCGGTTGCTGCTGGAGCTGGTGCTGCTGCATCCGGGTCTCCGCCTGGGGAAGGAACTCTGGCCCTGTCTCGAGCAAGGCTTTCTCTGGCTGCTACATCTATAAAATTAGATGCAGCCGAAGCAATATTATTATAGCCAGTATTTATTACTTGTCCCACCTGTGGTATGGCATTCAGTCCGGCGCCAACCTGTTGCAATTTTCCCCCTGTTTTTTGGTTGCCAAATGCAGAAAAAATAGCGCCAATACCTCCGACTGCTCCGCCGATTGCTCCGATAAGACCGGTAAGAGCAAGAACTTCTGCGCACCCAGCCAGGAAAAACGATGAAAACGAAATAAGAACTACAAAAGCAGTCATTCTGAAAAAGTTTGCAATCTTCCTCATATTTGTTCCTCCATACCAATTTTTAATCAGTATAACAAATTCCTAATAAAGGGGTCAAATTACTTCCTGCTCTTTCTACCCGGCTTTCTTCCCTATTATATTGATCCCAGCTTCTTTCGCCGCAGATGTAATTGCACTCTTTGCTTCATTCCCTCTCGCATGATAATAAAGCCTATTAAAATCAGACTCGGATTTCGCAAATTTCAGTCCATTTATCAAAATACGATCTCCCGTTTCACCGGAAATAACTTTTTGAACAAGGGAACAAATATCATCAATATTCCTAGCTTTTCCAGAAGCGGTTAACAATAACTCGTCTTTAGTTTTACCAGACTTAGTGTTAAGTGCGAGTATGAGAAAGTCATAGTATGAAGTAGCCTTCTCAGCTCCCCTGAGGAGAATCGCATCTCTTGGACTCACTGAAAAAAGGTGTTTATTTCTGAAAGGATCTCTGACAATTGCCGTTCCTGAGGCACCACATTTCCCTTCGGCAAAATCTTTGACAATTCCCGATCCTGAGTAATCTCTGGGTTCCCCTTTGGCAGAAGTTTTGGCAAATAGAACAAAATCAAGCAGGCTCTCAGCTTTATCTATACCTTTAAGAAGAATTATATCCTTGCTTTCTTGAGTGAAGGCGTTTCTTGCAAGCCTGGCAACGTCGCCTGCTGTTTTTGCTTTACTAACACCTTCAATAAGAATAATGTCACCCTTTACCCTATCGCCCTGCTGTACCGCCGCATTAATAATAATATCTATTTCGCTCTTCGGATATGCAATCGACCTCGCTCCAAAAGTGGGCCTTCTGGCAAAGGCAAAGTCAGGAAGTAAAAAGGCGACAAAAATCATGGAAAAGAATAATGGGTGTGTAAATTTCTCAACAAAATTCTTCATTTAATAAACCTCCAGAATGAATTTATTTAAGGATAAACTTTCAAAAAAAACGCGACCCTTTGTTTTCACCAGAAAATTTCTGTAAACATTAACAACCTATTTAATCCAATTTCACCATCCAATAGAAAAACGAATAAGGTATTCCAAATGTCATCACGAAATATTTTTTCGAAACCATAATTTCAAGTTATAACCATACAACAACTTTTGTCAACAGAAAATCAACAGAAAATTGGCTGAAACTGCCTCTGAATAGTTCCTTCTGCATGAATCAGGAATTCTTAATTCAATTTATAGATTGCGATGATATTTATTGTATTTCTATCGTTTATGTTGCTGTAAAACAAATTCGAGATCAAATTCAGGAGGAATTTTTATGATATCAGCCAGAATCACTGCTGTATTCGCTGTTTTTATGTTGTTCATACAGATTGTTATTGCCAACCCACAGCTTGATGAAGCACATCGCTTGTGCAATCAGTTAAATTACCAGAAAGCTCTTGAAATCTATCAGTCTATTGATAAACAGTGTGATGATCCATCAGTACAGAGAGAAGCAAGGTTCTATATCGGATCCTGTAAGAGACATCTTCATGACTATTGGGGCGCGATTTCTGCTTATGAAGTGTTTCTGAACCATATACGTAAACACTACACTCCCTGAGAAGTCTCGTTTTATTCCAGATACAATTTATGCTCTCGGAATTTGCAATGAGTACATTGACAGAATTCCTCAGGCAATTGAACTCTTTAAACGCTGTATTGCGCAGTTTCCTCAAGGACCATTTTCATCGAAAAGTTATGAGCGTCTCAAAATTCTCTCAAATAGTCCGGTTGACCGTGTAATCGAATATGCAAAAAAAGCCCACTACGATGATCAGCGAGATAAAATTCTATTAATTGACGGATTACCGAAGGCAAATCATTTGCGTGACATCCTTAAGCTGGCCCTGGCAGCAGTAACCAAATGTGGAACTGATAAGATCTGCCTTGGAGGATTGAGTTTCTGTTTAAACCTTAAAGATGCGATTATGCTTGCAAAAGCGACAGCAAGCGATGGAGCAACCGACAAAGTCTGTTTGTCCTGCACAAAATTATGCTTAAACTATATGGAAGTTGTGACACTTGCTAATGTCACCAAATCAAAAGAGGCAAGAGACAACGTGTGTATTTCCGGTACAATTCGCTGCAAATCAGTTGACGAAGTTCTTGCAGTTTCAAAAGAAGCGCTGGCTACAGATGCACGTGACAAGGTTTTGATTGCCGGAGTCCGTTGTGTTCGAAATCTTAAAGATGCTGAGACTCTTGCCAAAGCAGCTTCTAATAAAGCCGTATCTCAGAAAATAATTGAAGAAGCAAAAAAAATACTTGCACAAATTCCTCAATGCATTGTCAACTCTGCCGAAATAACAACCTCCACTTCAAAAGAAAGTTCCCAGGCTGACACTAATGCCGACTTACAAAGTTATTCACTCGACCTGTCTGATAATCATAGGATTGATAAGGAAAGAGTTTCACGTGTAAACAAATTCATTAATGCAGTCAAAAATGATTTATACGCAGAAGAAACCTTAACCAAGCTCACTCCCGCAGATATATCTCTGGATGTTGTGAAAAGTGCGATTGCTGATTTCAATGAAAAAAATGCCTTTAGAAAGCTTTACCAGAAAGAGTAATTCAGCAAAGCTTGATAGAAATTCTGTTGTTACATTCCCACCCGATTCGCTTATTCAATTGAAGTTAAATGCCTGTGATGACAACACAATAACTATTTCAGCTTTCGTACATTTATGACTATATATACTCAGAAAAATACTAAAGTGTTTGGAGACAATGTATGTGTAAAAAATCCTTTGCATTGAATAAATCCCTGAAATATTGCTTGTTGCTTCAAAAATTGACCTTTTGTGCATTTATTCTACTTGTCGCAACGGAATCTTTTGCCGGAAATATTGATGCTCCAGGGGCTCCAAACGTCTCTGCAAGTGGAATGTTTACCCTTGAAGATATATATAACCGCCTAAACCTTGGAGTTACGGGGACAAAACGAGAGAATCAATTTACAGAACCAACTTCCGGACCAAATTCAACAATGCATGATTTAAACGCTATCATGAACAAGACACCTGAGATAACTGGCGAAGGGGCCTCCTCTTCCGAAGTATTAAGCGGAAAGAAATACTGGGGATTAATCAAAGAAGAATGGGGTCCCCGAATTGGAACCATGCCAAATATAGGGAAACAGCAAATCAAACCAGGGACAGATCCTGTAAATATTTTAAAGGGCTATCATGACGGAAGCGGCGTAGTAGAGGGCGATACAAATCTTTTACCAGCAAACATCAAGTTCGGTTCCAGTATTTATGGCGTTGTCGGCACTTATATGTCTTTGGACACATCTGACGCAAATGCCGTCGAGGCAAGCATCCTGAAGGATATGACCGCTTATGTTAATGGAAAAAAGATAACTGGTACAATTCAGACACAAACTTTGGCAAGTAATAGTCTGAATGTACCTGCCGGGTTCTATACTCAAACAACTCTTGACACAGTTGATAGCGATTTGTCTGCTGCCAATATCAAGTCTGGCGCGATAATCTTCGGCATTGAAGGGGACTCAAATGTTGTAAATACCAGCTCCGGTGATGCACTTGCTTCTGAATTAATGTCTGGGAAAAAGGCATGGGTTGATGGCACTGAAATTACCGGTACAATTCACACAGAAGCATTGGCAAGTAATAGCCTGAATGTACCTGCCGGGTTCTATACTCAAACAACTCTGGACACTGTTGATAGCGATTTGTCTGCTGCCAATATCAAGTCTGGCGCGACAATCTTCGGCATTGAAGGGGACTCAAATGTTGTAAATACCAGCTCCGGTGATGCACTTGCTTCTGAATTAATGTCTGGGAAAAAGGCATGGGTTGATGGCACTGAAATTACCGGTACAATTCACACAGAAGCATTGGCAAGTAATAGCCTGAATGTACCTGCCGGGTTCTATACTCAAACAACTCTTGACACAGTTGATAGCGATTTGTCTGCTGCCAATATCAAGTCTGGCGCGACAATCTTTGGCATTGAAGGGGACTCAAATGTTGTAAATACCAGCTCCGGTGATGCACTTGCTTCTGAATTAATGTCTGGGAAAAAGGCATGGGTTGATGGCACTGAAATTACCGGTACAATTCACACAGAAGCATTGGCAAGTAATAGCCTGAATGTTCCTGCCGGGTTCTATACTCAAACAACTCTTGACACAGTTGATAGCGATTTGTCTGCTGCCAATATCAAGTCTGGCGCGACAATCTTTGGCATTGAAGGGGACTCAAATGTTGTAAATACCAGCTCCGGTGATGCCCTGGCTGCCGAACTGATGTCTGGAAAAAAAGCATGGGTTGATGGCGCTGAAATTACCGGTACAATTCACACA
>JADFZL010000014.1 GCA_015232575.1 Candidatus Rifleibacteriota bacterium | reverse complement strand
TTATTTCGTGTGAAAGATTGCGCGAAAGATACGGTGTCTGCAAAATTAATGATTGGATTTTTGGCGGTCACTTCAAAGCATCTGGGTTCAGAGAAGACGAATGCCGTATTGGTGCTGAATTGTCACAACATAGATTCGGGAGAGCTGCGGATCTGAAATTTGAAGGTGTTACTCCGGAAGAAATCAGAAAAGACATGCGCAAGAAAGCTTCAATGAATCCTGATATGACAACATTTCAACTTATAACTTGCGTTGAAGATGGAACTGATACCTGGCTTCACATAGACGTAAGAAACCATGATTACAATGGTATTCTCTGGATTCCAAAAACTAATTAAAAAAGGGGAAGATATGCAGGAAATTCTCAATGAAGTAATAAAGGTTGTCGTAATCGTTACGATTCCAATCGTGGGGAAAATACTTAACATTCTTGTTGGAAAACTTATTGAATGGGTTGAAAGCAAAACCCACAATGAAAATCTGAAAACTCTCGAACATGAAGCAGGTGAGGTCATTCTTGCCGTCGAAGGGAATATTGTATCAGGAGCAAGAAAAGCGTTTTCTGATGGTAAGATAACTCAGCAGGAACTTGAAGACATTTATAATGATGCAAGGCAGATTGCGACAAATCAAATCAAGGAAAGACTCAAAACCTTTCCAGGGATTTTTGCCGCGAGTGTCGAAGGCAAACTAACCGATCTGGTTGAAGCTCAGCTGATTAAGCAGAAAACAATCGGAGCAATTGTAAACCCTCGGCCTGCCCAGGCATCACAGCCAGCATAAATCAAAATGGTGGAAGTATCGGACTAAAAACCCGTGATGCCTGGGCAAGGCTAAACATCGGAAATCACAAACCTGAATTTGAAATAGGTTTTGTGAAGGCTATAAAGTTTTAAATATTCTGTACCACGAAAAAGTACTACAATAAAATCGCTTTCCGGAGAGAACATCATCCGGCTTCAGAAAATACTTTCTCCCCTGGCCAACGCCGGGGGAAAAAGCATTTTGGGAAAATATAATTCTCTATTTTTGAGGTGTGTTAGAAAAAGAGTTTGAAGTGTATTTTATCACTTTGAAAAGCGTATCTGGTTTGGATTAATGGCTGTTTCTACACAGACTTGAATTATGTTGGAGAAGATGATATCAAAAATCTTTTAACCTCCTCGATGCACTGGCCAGTATTTTCGATTATTTCTGAACCGGTGAATCTCAAAACTTTATAGCCCAAAAGTTGTAAAACTCTATCTTGCCTACGGTCTTTTAGAACGCTTAATTTATCATAATGATATTTGTATCCATCGCAAAATATAGCAATAAGCGGTTTTTCAATAATGAAATCAAGAACAGTCAAAAGTGCTCCTCCCTCATAGACCTCTTGTTGCTTTTTGAAAACAATTTTATTTTTTACCAAAGCTTCTTCGAATTTTAACTCAATTGGTGAATCTTCTGCATTTTGATGATAAAGAGCTGGTCTACCCAATGCTTTGGGATTTTTTCTCAATTTTGAAATCTTGTAGTTTTTGCCGGATTCACTGGAAATCCAGGAGACTTTTTTTATTTCCTCTCCTTTTCCAGCAACAAAAAACTTTGCGATAGTTGAAGCAAATATTTTTTCCCTTTGAAAAAAATTATCTATGCTTAAAAGTCTCTCAAAATAACCATCTTCAATAATAAAGCTTATTAGCCACATTGAATCTTTATCAGGGGGAAGATGAGTATCTTTAGGAGCCTGGTATAGGTAAATTGGTCGTCCGGTGGAGTCTTGATTATAAATCCGGACTATTTTAAACCCAATAAGTTTTTCCAGTTCCTGAACTACTTCTAAAATTGAATTACTATCACAATATTGAGGTTTTAGGGTCAGCTTAAAAAATTGAAAATAATAGTTCTCTGATTCAAACCGCACAATTGTCATCTGTGTTCCTTCCTAATATCCCAGTTTATTCACATTAGCGACTTTTTCAGCAAGGTGGGCGTATTTTTGAGTAGTTTCAAGGCGTTCGTGTCCAAGTGCTGCCATCGCCTGACGTAAATCCATTCCGGATGCAAGTAGATATGTTGCAAAAGTATGTCTTAATCCGTGAACTCGACGATAGTTTATTCCAAGCTCTTTGCAAGCAAGTTGAAGTTGCCTTCTTGCCCAGTTGTAACCGTGTTTTCTGATTTCAGGAAAAATAAGAGAATCTTTCTTTTTGTTTTCTATTGCAGATTTTAATATAGGAAACAGTTCCTGATGAATGGCAAGATATCTGAATTGATTATCTGATGAAGATTCTGTCTTTTCGGAACGAATAGTAATAATCTTTTCCTGAATATTAACGTCTCGAACCTTGCATTCAAGCATTTCGTTATATCGACATCCGGTAAAAATCAAAAAAAGAAAGTATCTTTCGAATTCCTTTTCCCGGAAATAATTTTTAAGTTCAGCTATTTCTTCTTTTGAATAAAAACCCATCCTCTCAGGACGGCCAGGGATTTTTTTTATTGTTGGCCAGGAGCGTATAGGTATTTCATCTATCAGGTGGTTTGCGTGTGCCAGTTTGAGGGCTGACTTTAAAATGGAAATTTCTTCAAAAATTGCTTTTGGGGTTTTGCCCTGCTTTTTGCGATCTGCTACAAACTCATTTACTAAGTCTGCATTAAGTTGGTGGACCCAGTTGATATTTTCAAAAAATTTGGATAGAGCTGAAATTTGCTGTTTATAGCGTTTCAGAGTCGATTCTTTTATCGTGACACCTTTTGTTTCAATGAAAAAATCAATTAGTCGGGAAATGGAAATTCGACTGTGAGCCATTCCCGTCTGCAGGGCTTCAAGTTTGGCGTCCCAAAGTTTTTGAATTCTCTTTGCATGCGTCAAATCCTTGGTCTTCGTGGTTCTCATTTTTTTTCGGCCATGAAGATACCATTGATAGAAATACCAGCCATTTCGATTTATAAGTGAACTCATAACTCCAGTATAGCATTTTTTAAAATTGACTGCAAAATGACTGCATAATAAAAAAGAGCCGCTTCTATAGCGGCTCTCCGTTGGAGGTGGCGGGAATCGAACCCGCGTCCGAAGAGGATCACAAGCACCGTCTACCATTATGTCCTGCGATTTATTAATTTAGGGCTTTCACAACTCACAGGCAGGCTACTACTCACCCGATCCGTCTGGTTTATCTCGACGTTTCACGCCAGGGGACCCGTGAAACATCCAGCCAGTTTTGTCGACGGCTCTACGATACCCTACCGGCGAAGTTTATCGCGAACCGCACAGCCCTTAGGCTGCGAGTGCTAAGTTTTCGTTAGCAGTTGTTTTTTGATCGATTTTTCACAAGGCCCTTCGATCAACCTTGAATGGCAGGTAGTTGCTCACACGCTCCGTCGAAACCGGTTCACCCCCTAAAAATAGACACATTAACATGCTCTTACTGCAATCTAACATATCTATATTGTTTTTGCAAGGGTTTTTACTGCGTATTCCGGAATTATTGACCGGGCGTTCCGGTAAAACAAACACCGTTTCGGAAAAATGAAAAAAGCGGTCACTTTCCACCGGAACAAGCGGTCACTTTCGATCGGAACGAGCGGTCAAATTAAATCAGAACGGGCGGTCAGTTATCGCCGGAAAACGCATTTACTTCGTCTGTCGAAACTTTGTCAGGTTTCAAACATTTTACAGTTATTGAGCAGTCAGAAATGATAAGTCCGAAATGATCAGCACGGTGGTTTTCAAAAGTTTATAACATAGTGAAGATTACTATTTATTCAGATTTTTCCGGGTATGTGAGAGAGTGTTTCTTAATGCGAGACTGAATCAGTTCTGGAATTCCGTGAAAAATGTATTTTCCTGAAATGTTTTCATCACCATTATCCGTGGAAAGGGAATAAGTCCAAATCGGAATTAATTCGCCCGGATTTTTGCTGTCCGAATTACTGACAGCAAAAATGCCAACTTTCCTGGAATCATCATTCAGGTGTGAAACATGTATTATAAGCCTGAATGAATCGAAGATTTGATTGCGAATAATGTCTGAAGGCAGTTTATTATCAACCCTCAAAAACATGGTTTCGAGTCTATTGAAAAAATCATCCGGATTCTCGGCTAAGCATGAGGTCAAAATACCATCTTGTCCGTTATTTGTACTTTGAATAATTTCAAAAGCTTCATTACCTCTGCACTCACCGACAATTATGCGCATTGGCCTCAAATTCAGAGCTGTTTTCCATAATTCAGGCATCGCGATGCCGCCCTTGCCTTCATTATTGGGTGCAATAGTTACAAGCCTTAATACATGAGATCTGGATAACTCAAGTTCCTGCGAATGTTCACAGACTATTATTCGTTCTTTGTCAGGAATAATATTTGCCAGTATACTCAAAATTGTTGATTTTCCGGCACCGGATCTGCCTGATACAACTATGTTCAATCGCTCACTGACACATGCCTCAAGAAATATTGCCATTTCTTTCGTCAGGGTACCAGAGTCTATCAGGTCCTTTGCATGGGTGTTCTCCAGAATAAGAAGTTTCTGATTCTCAGTGTCAGATACGGAATTATTTGTTAAAGGCTGCGGAAAGGTAGTAACTCCAAGTTTTTTCTGCGGTTTCAAAATAGTGAACGATGTTCCATTTGTACAAACTGGAGGAATGACTATTTGTACTCGTGAACCGTCAGGTAAAAAGGCTGAAGCATACGGAATAAATCTGTTCAGTTGCACTCCAAGAGGAGAAACGATACGATCAAGAATTCTCATCATATCACTGTTGTCTTTGTATTTTATGTCGGAAAGTATATATTCACTATTTCTTGCGAAATATACTTGAAATGGACCATTTGCAACAATTTCCGAAATGTTTTCATCGTCAAGCAGTTTTTGAATAACTCCGAAACCGACCATCTCATCTAAAATTCCCTGTACAATGTCATCGCTCTCCTGGTCGCTCAAAGAAAGATTCATCTTTTTCATTTCCTCTTTCAGAACAAGTTGTGTTTTATCCCGGAGCATTTTGCGTTTTTTGGACTGATCCTGTTCATAGAGAATTTTGCTGGGAAAGTCATCCAGGAGTTTCGTGAACAGCTTTTCTTCCAGAATGTCAGTTTTTCCAGAATTCACCTCGGATGATATGTCGTCAGCCTTAAACGTTTGTCGGGAAGTTCTGTCGTTGCTCGATTCTTGATTTATCTTTGAAGAGAGTTCTTGAGGCGGGTTATCTTTCGCTACAACATCGGGAATATTTTTCTTTGGTTCGGAAGGATCCGAGGTGATTCCGCGAAGCAACCTTGATTGCAGGCGCAGGATATTTACCCGTACACTTGTTTCCTGGTCTTCCTGAATAAGGGTTGAAATGAGTTTTGTAAAATCTGGATTGTCAATCAAGTGTGCAACATTCATGAAAGCTTCATAACGATCTATGCCAAGTCTTAGCTGGCATAAAGCAAATTCAAATTCCTCTGAAATCGGACCTCTCATTATTTCGACAACCTTACAAATTGCATTTTCAAATCTCATTCCTGACTCTATTTCAATTGCAATTAGATCAATTACTTCGGGAAGCTGTTTTTGAATCAAGGCGTTGCGTCTGCTTATTGCTCTGCGGAGAAGCAGATTGTTAAGATTGTATCCAATAATCAGTCCGGCAAGTCCCGCCAGCACTATTTGATATATAGCCATTTCGCGAGCAACTGCAAATGTTGTCATGATAGCGGAAAAAAATGCAGCACAAATATTCTGAAATCCGGCATAATCTTCCGCAAAGTTTTTATTTCTGGGGTATCCAGCCTGTGCAAGTCTTTTCCTCAGTCTAAAAGGGTTCATGCCACAGAAGTTTGACAGTATGCTGCGCCTTAACATGAATTCATCAAGCTTATCTTCAATGCTTTCAACTGAGGCATTTTCAGGATTTTCTTCAGAAGGTTTATAGCAAGTCCACAATATTCCAATAAAAACAAAGATTCCTGAGATAAGTCCATACAATAATGTCATTATCATCTCCCGGTAATTATGCAATTTATTTGTTAAAGTGTTGCGCCGCAAAATTTGCAGAATTTGGTGTCTGAGTCGTGTCCCTCTGCTGAACATGCCATGCAGACTTGTGTGCTTACGGGCGATTGGGATTTCATACTTGCACGGGTTGGCTCTGATGTAACAATTCCGGTTGGAACAGCTATTATTCCATATCCGACTATCATTACCAGCCCGGCAAAGAATTGTCCTGACGGAGTTTTTGGTGTAATATCACCGAAACCTACTGTAGTTAAAGTTACGATTGCCCAGTATAGAGATCTTCCACATTCGTTCGAGATGAAAGCTCAACCCAAAGTTAACAGACCAATTTGTCTCTCTGTTTACGATTTTGCATACTAAGTTTTTCCTGTGACAAAGGGCGCTGGACGTCTGCGCACGCACTATTCATAATAGTTAATAGCACGAAAACAAATACAGAGTCAATAGAACCTTTAAAACGACAGCGATTACCCATCATTTTTTTGAAATATAGTATGGCGAAAGCCGGTATCTAGAGCTTTTAATACACAATTTCCCCCCGAATTATTGAAGTGATACGAAATATGTATTAATAAAGCACTGTTTCTTAAAACACCAGCGATTTTTTTGGGGGAAAACCTTTATTTATAAACGTTTCGAGCTTAATGGGTAATTGCTGCTAAAGCAAATCTACCCACTGTACCTGTTTATTTTGAATAGGTGCCAGAGGGTAGATTCAGAATGCTTCTGCAGATATTTAGATCTTAGCCGAAAAGCCCTGAAGCTTGATTTTATTGAAAAATGTTTGTCGCTGCTGAAGAGGTTTTTCGGTCGTTGATTTTTTTTGCTGGGCTCTATCTACGGATAGGCTGCTGATGCTATATTTTCTATTACACTAGACTTCCTTTTTGCGTCTTCCAGTTCGGTTTTTGTTGAAATAACTTTCAAATCTGTGTCAATCAGAGCCTGCTTCTTTGCATCAGTGAAATTATCCTGAAGGTGCTTTTTGGCAGATGCAAGCGCAGCAGATTCCTGGGTGATTCGCTGATAAATGTATTCAACCTTATTTTCAGAAAGAACTGAATACTCTTTTTGAAGCTTCTCAACATCCTTTGTTTTCTTTTCAATTGCGGATACATTTGATGTTGATGGCGTCGTTGAAGGCGCATTCTTCAGAGATGCAAGTTCAGACTGTGCTTTTTTCAACTGTTCATCAAGAGCTTTCAGGTCGCTGAGATATTCTTCCTGAGCTTTCGAAGTTGCGGAAAACAAAGCTTTCTCCTTTGCATTCACATTTGCAATTGCAGCTTTCTTATCCATTGTGAACACATCAACTACATTCGCGATTGCTTCTTTGTTGTATGAATCCGCCATTACAACTTTTGATTTGTGCTCTTCTGTAAAATACTTTACACCATTTTTCGGATTATTTGAATCATACATTTCACATGAACGTTTAAAACTTGCTATTGCATCAGGGGTTGCGCCCTGTAAACCTTCGAAAAGGGATTTTTCAAAAAATACTGCAGCAAGTCTTGCCTTGATTTCCACGCTATTTTTGGCTTTTTCAGGCAGATTCCATTCATCAAGCAATTTGATCGCTTTCAGCTCAGATGTTGAACCATTGTAGCTTCTCAGAGTTATAAACAGCTCCTGGATGGCTTCCTTCTCATTTCCCTGAAGCATTAAAGTTTCAGCTATTCTTAAAGTTGCTTTGTCATCAGGCGGTTGAATTGTCCGGAATGCCTTAATTGCAGCTGTATAGTCCTTCGTTGCAACATAACATTCGGCTATATGAGCTTTTGCTGAGTTGTCAGGATTCCTGAGCATGTTATAGTACAACAATGCTTTTTCATAATTTTTCCCATTTTCAGCGAATTCAGCTGCCCAGATAAGATTTTTGTCCACCTCAGCCTGTGCTTTCGCAATTTTGGTTCCGGAAGAAGCGAGCAATAAAAGAATCTCATTCATTCTTTTGTGAACTTTTTTTCTTGCAATAAAGAGGTTTATCAAGCCTTCAGGGTCATACCATCTGGCGTTTTCAAGAAAATCAAGATGCTTGTCATATTCCATCTGAAGATCAAGAATGTGAGATTCTACAAAGGTTAAATTTTTCTCGGAATTAACTATTGCAGCAAGTTCCGGATGTTGTTCAGTTTTAGACCCGGAAGGAAGACTGAATGAACCCTGTGTTACGCTTCCACCGCGGTAATGAACTGAAAGGGGACTTAGAATTCCATTTCGTCCGGTGACGTAATAGTCGTAATACACGAACTTTGGATCAACCGAAAAGCGGTCATCACGGATGTCATCTATTTTCATTCCATGGTCTGCAAGAATATATTCTAACCAGGCGAGTCTTTTGGTGCCTTTCTTTTTAACACACAACGGTAGATATCCATGAAACAGGCATGTGAACGAATTTTCCAGAATTTTTGTTGAATACGAGCCTGGAAGATTGTGCTCGAATACTCCATCACCAAGTATGAGAGTTTCAAGACTCCTTGGCGAAACCTCTACTGAAACGGCATTAGTCGCACCAGTATTTCCGATAGTCTTCGGATTTGATACCGTTGCTTTGTCATCAAATGGATCCGCGACCGCAAGATTCGTGGAAATTGCCAGCAATGACAACGCGCAGGCAATAGACGCACACATTTTTTTCATAATGATCCTCCGATCAACCATGATAATCGAAAATGTACACTAATTATGTATTATATTTCAGAAAGTGTCAACGATAAGTAGGATAAACTCGAAATATTGATCAATAAATGGTGGAAAGGAAAAGTAGAGGCGACTTCCAGGCCCTTAAATCAAACGTGGCAAGATGCCGCCGCGTCTACGATCTGTCTAGAATTTTTGAGAAAATACGGAAAATGGGTCGAAAATGCAGCAATTCTCTGCGAGTTTTCCGAAAAATATTAACAACATTGACTTTTTCACTCAACTCGGTCGGAACAGACAATTATTTGAACTACACTGAAAATGACTATCTCAAATAATCATAGCGGATCATTGAGAATCTCTGGGGTGGAATGGATTTTTGATGTGGAAATACGTGATTAGTTGTTATCTCGAATGAAGGGATAGATTTCAGAAGGTTTATGAAAAAAAATACCAAAGACCACCTCATTTTCGATAATGCCTCCTTTTCCTCATTTGTAGAGGTATAAGCATCAAAAAGCGATAATACCAAATCGCTGGGTAAATAAAGGACAAACGAGTTTTCAACGAAGGTTTAGCAATGCAGAATTCCGCAGCTGAAGCAACCACGGCAAAATGGTAAGGGCTGAAAAGTGTTTGTCAGCTTATATTTTGCTTCGAGGAGCGTTTTTCTGCTCGGCTTCAGTCTCGATTTGATTAAGGCTTGAGACCATTAAATTTAAAGCGTTTTTTAAGGCAAAAAGCGGCGAAATCTTCACTGGCGAGGGATTTTTAATGTAATAAAAAATAATAATTTCAGACAGCCTGGAAATTCCGGATAGCATTTGCAGATCAAACAAGTTGGATAATCCTGTGAATGTATGCAGATTTTTCATTGCTTTTTCATAACTTTTTTTGTCCGAAGTGTCGTTTTCAATATCTGAGATGTTAGACTCTATTTCCATGAATATTTCTCTTGCAGACTGAAAAAATTCAGGGATAATCTCAGGGACAGGAAGGGTTGATATCTGCCTTGATGCAGAAAAATTACGAAAATCACGCGGAGCATTAATTCTCTCGAGAAGAATTTTTTTATTTATCCTGTCCTGCTCCAGCAATAACTCTGAAACGATGGCATTAGATTCCTGTTCGAGATTCTTTAGTTCTCTTGAATTGGCAAAATCTTTCAGAAATGTAATCGAAAAACAGCAGCTTTTGATAAGTGTCTTAAGGTGTTGAGGTTCAACTGCCATGCGGTTTTTCTTCAGAAATAGCAGAAAATTCTCGGTATTTAAAGAAACGTCCAGCAGCAGTTGCATGTCGAATAAGATTGCTCCGCTTTTGAGCGAGTGGAAATACCATAAAATGGTGCTAATGAAGCTCTCGTCTATTGCAGAATTGGGCGATTGTGTTTCATGGCCCATTATCATCCGGTCAATTGATTCAGAGAGCTCAAGATGAGTTCTTGAAAAAATTGCCAGCGCTTCGGATATTTTATTTCTCATTTTCCCTCCAATAAATCTTAACGACCAATACATAATACCAAAAGATGATGAAAAAAAACAATATATTTTCCTGGAAATTTAAAAATAACTTTACTATTCAGAGACATCGAACGATATGAATAAATGGCTGTAAAGGTTTTATAATGTTTGAAGTCAGGGAAATAACATAATTTTACGGATTTGTTAAAAATGAAAGCTCGGCTATTGATTGTAGTGCTTTTTCTGCTTCTGCCCTTTTATTTTTCTTCAGGCGGATGTGGCAGAATTGGGAATACTCCCGGAAGTGCAATTTCTAATGAAGTTCGGGGAGCCTATATTGTTGCCGGAGTAATTGAATTCGATCAGAGCATTTTCAATGAAAATTATGAAAATACTCCTGAGCCTTCCCAAATGTCGCCGATTGTTCTGGCAGGGTGGCTGGTTAAACTCTCGGGTGAGAATAATTTCATTAGAACAGCAATTTCCTCTGTTGATGGAAAGTTTTCATTTTCAGATATACCGGTTTTAAATTCTCCACAGATAGAAGCAGTCTCACCAGATGAAAAAATCAGATTAACTTCGTATTTCGAAGATGGGAAGATTACATCAAGTCAGAATTCTGTATATATTAATGAAAGCTCAACAATAATTTCATTGCTCTGGCAGATGAATCTCAAAGAAGGAAAGAACATTCCACTTGATTCAATTCTTTCTCTGAAAAGGACAAATAATCCTGTTTTTCTTAATTCAGTAAGTGCCCTGAAAGAGCTTATCACGGCCGGAGAGAAAAATTTTGATAAAATGGACTCCGAAATTATGGCTGCGCTTGCCGAAACTTCAAAATTCGAAAAACGCGAAGGCGGTCTGCTTATTATTCCAAATCCGCTTGATTTTGGAACTGCAAGCATGAATGTCAATATTGCCACTTCATGTCTGACATTGAAGAATCAGTCCGAAGAAGATATTCTAATTTCAACTTATACAATTTCTGGTCCATTTATTGTTGATGGAAAAGATTTTCCATTTATTTTGAAACCTGGTGAGCTGAAAATTATGTCTTTGACATTCTATCCAATTGAAGATGGCATTAATAAAGGAATGTTAAGTATAGATTATAATCGAAATACGGGAAGACAAAATATTCAACTTTTTGGAAACTCAGTTCAGGAAATCAGCAAAGTCTTTTTTGAACCTGATCTTCTTGATTTCGGGGAGCAGTTTTGCGGAGCATCGAGTACTCCAAAATTGTTAAAAGTAATAAACTCAGGAAATGAAACAAAAACTTTTGGACTTAAGCATTCTAATGACGATTTTATTGTATCTGACGGACAGACTTCGTTTTCACTTTTACCTTACGCCGAAACAGTTTACAAAATTGTCTTTAATCCGAAAAATGTTGGGACCCTTACTTCTGAATTGAAACTTATCTGTTCGGAAACCGGCGAAACGTATTCTGTACAAATGAAAGGCTTCGGAGTACCCTTCCAACCGAAGTGTGTACTTTCTCCGGAATCTCTTGATTTTGCATATACTGAAACCGGAACATTAAGCAACTGGAAAGAGATTGATATTTCAAATACTGGCGAAAGGATGTTTGCCATTAAATCAATTGATATTGATGGGCCATTTGAAATTTCAGATATTGAAATACCTTCATACTTTCAGCCTGGTGTTAAGAAGACTATGAAATGCCGTTTCAAATCACAAACAGAAGGCGTTGCAACCGGGCAGTTGAAATTGTATTATGATGTTACTGATGAAAAAAAAGTGGTATCACTTTCTGGTGTAGGAGTAACAGTTAAACCTGAGTTGACTATTTTCCCGGAAGTGCTTGATTTTGGAACAGTGAAAGTCGGAGAAACAAGCAGCAGTAAATATGCTGTTCTGCACAATACCGGCAAAAGAACTCTTAATGTTTCAACAATTGCCTCGTCTGGTGATTATCTTGTACAGGGGGCTTTTTCTCCGCTGGTTCTTGAACCGGGACAGAAGAAAAACCTTGAAGTGAAATTCAGACCTCTTTCAGGTGGTTATCAGGAAGGGAATATCTGGTATTTTTCTGATGAATTGCCTTCATCAAAGAAAGTTTCGTTTATTGGCACCGGAACGATTATTGCCCCTGTTGCTTCTGTAACTCCGGTGAGTATCGATTTTGGAACAATTGAAATCGGCAGTGAAAGTTCGAATTTGAGCATTGTACTTTCAAATACCGGAAATGCAGATTTGAAAGTTTCTGAAGTCGTTATTGAGGGGCAGTTTGATTTTTCTGATATTTCAGGCTCGTTTATTCTTTCTCCTTTTGGAGAAAAAAGTTTCTCATGTCGATTCAAACCAGCTGATGAAGGCATAAAGGGCGGAAATTTAATTTTCCGGCACAATGCCAGTCCTTCAGAAACAATTGTATCACTTCGGGGTACCGGTAAACTGAGCGAAGTAACCATGGATGCCGAACCTTCGGAAATAAATTTCGGAGAAGTAACAGTCTTCGCATCAAGTTCTTCTCATGCTGTAACTCTTACAAACACCGGAAAAGACAATCTTGTAATATATTCCCTCGAAACAAGAGTTCCATTCAGTATTTCAAAGCCAGCATTCCCGGTGATTCTTGGAAGTAATGAATCTTTCACTTTTAATTGCAGCTATTCACCAGTAAAATCAGGAAATGATACCGAGACGCTTGATATTCACTCAAATTCATGGCCAACCCCGCGCCTAATAACCGTCACCGGCACCGGAAAGTAAATAGCAACGTGCTGAAGAAAAGATATATCTCATGCAGAGACGCAGAGGCACAGAGAAAAACAGAGAGAAAATCGTTTTTTTTATCTGCTCAGCAACATTGCTACAGTCTCATCTTTAATCATTTATTCCTATAATCTTTAAATCTTAATCTGCGTAATCTGCGAAATCTGCGGACAGCTTTCAAATCTTTTAATCTTTAATCTCTTAATCTCTTAATCCTTTAATCCTTTAATCTGCTGATAGATCATTCTTTCCTTTCTTTCGCTTTAAGCTGTTCCATGATTTTTCCCGGTTCGCGTGGGTCGTAGAAAGTTCCGCCAGGGCGTTTTTTGAACCATGTTACCTGTCTTTTTGCATATTGTCTGGTGTGAATGTTTATCAGTTCTACTGATTCATCAAAGCTCCTGTGTCCTTCAAAATAGTCCCACCATTCACGATATCCAATTATCTTCAGAGCGTCTGCCGAACAGCCATACTTGTTGTATACAGTTCTTGCTTCGTTTTCCAATCCGAGATCCAGCATTGTGTAAATTCGTTTTGTAATTCGTTCAAGAAGCAACTCTCTCGGAACATTTACCAGAATAGGAATAACATCAGCATTCAGTTTTTCAGTATTGCTAAGGGCTTCAGAAAAAGATTTCCCAGACATTTTAATTACTTCTAGCGCTCTCAGTACTCTTCTCGGGTTTGAAGAATCTATTCTGCCGGCAGCCACTGGATCAAGTGTTTGAAGTTCAATCAGCAGTTTTTCTATTCCATCTTCTTCAAGACGGTTTTGTAATTCAGTTCGTATTTCTTCATTTGAAGCTGTTTCTGGAAGCCCGTTTACAAGAGCATCATAGTAAAATCCGGTTCCGCCGACAATCAGAGGAAGTTTTCCACGCGAGTGAATGTCATTTATTGCTGATGTTGCAAGTCTTACAAAGTCTCCGGCGCTGAAAGGTTCACCCGGAGAAACGATGTCAATCAGATGATGAACAACCGCTTTACGTTCTTCATAAGAAGGTTTTGCAGTGCCAATTTCCATTTCACGATAAATCTGTCTGGAATCACAGTTAATTACTTCAAGGTCATATTCTTTCGCCAGCTCAATTGCCAGCGCAGTTTTGCCGCTTGCTGTCGGACCAAGTATCGCCACCACAGTCGGAAGAGTATTCTGATCAGCTTTCATAAATTATTGTTGAGAAGGTCAGGTTCGCAGGAAGGCGGTTTCAATGTGTTTCATTGAAAGGCGTAGAATGACAGGTCTTCCGTGGGGGCAGGTGTAGGGGTTTTTTGTTTTGAGAAGTTGTGCGAAAAGTGAGCGCATTTCTGGTTCTTTGAGCGGATCACCTGCTTTGACGGCGTTTTTGCATGACATTGTTTTCAGAAGTTCTATTTTTACATCATGCAGTGTACGACCTTCCCAGCCGCCGAGTACCTGACCCATGAGATCCTGTATTATTTCGTTCTGAGTCGATTTTCCGTCTACAATTGGGACAGCCATTGCATAATATTGGCCGTCGTCTTCCTGTTGGAGTGAGAAACCAAGCTGACTGAGCTCTTCAAGCTTATCGCCAATGATCATTCTTTCTGAGGGAAGAAGTTTCAGTGGCAGGGGAAAAAGGAGCGGCTGTGCGTGAATGCGCTGTTCGCGATATGTTTCGACGTATGTGTCAAAAAGGACTCTTTCGTGAGCTGCGTGCTGATCGATTATGAAAAGCCCTTCGCGGTCTTCGCCGAGAAGATAACTGTTCATGAATTGTGCAAGTATTTTCGGTTCCTGAAGCTTGTCCACTGGTGAAAGTGTTCCGCTGCCGGTCATCATCGAAACCTGCGGAGGGAAGCCTGAAGGTTTAAGAGAATAGTTCTGTCCGGATTGCGGCTGGCTGCTGAAAGATCTGTCGGAAGATGCGGACTGAGAAGAAAAAGTTACTGATGAAGGAGATGACGAATGGCCTGATGAATTGCCCGATGAACGTCCAGACGAATGGCCAGACAGATTTCCTGATGAATGACTCGAAAGTCCTTGCGCATTTGGCAGTGAACGGTTCTGAGTTTGATTAATGGACAGTCCGGATGAAATGTTTGCGGCAGGAAAACTGTTTTGCTGAGTGCCGGAAAGAGAGTAGTTATTCTGGTGGAAATCTGGATTAATGGTGGGGTGGGGCGATGAGTAAATATTTTCCGAGCTTTCTTCCCCAAGAAGTTCCGGCTGAATTACGACGCTTTCCGGAGTTATTGGTACAGGAGAAACCATTTTCAGCCCTGAAAGGCTCGATTGCAGAGATTCAAGAACGAGTCCAAATATCATTCTTTCATCAGCAAAGCGAACTTCGGTTTTCTGCGGATGAACGTTTACATCAACCATTTCAGACGGAATACGCAAGTCCAGTACAAGTACCGGAAATCGGCCTTTTGGGAAAAAAGCTGAAAGCGCCTTGGATATTGCCTGAGCGAGAAGCTTCGATCGAACGAATCTTCTGTTGACGAGTGTTGTGATAAATCTGGCTGATGGCCGTGCGTGGTTCGGAGGTGAAATGAATCCTTTCAGCGAAATTCCATCTGAAGGATTTTGAGAAGACCTTTTCAGCGGAATAAGGTGCCTGGCTATCTCAGAGCCGTAGACTGAAAGCACTGCATCGGCAAGATTTCCCTGCCCGTTTGAACAGGCTATCTGCACGTTAGATCGGGTAAATCTGAATGCAATTTCAGGGTAACCGAGCATATAATGGCAGATTATGTCTGAGATGTTCGATGTTTCAACTTGTGAACTTTTAAGAAACTTTTTTCTGGCTGGAACATTTTGAAATATATTCTTTACCTGGATTGTTGTACCAGGCGGATGAGCGGCGCCTTCGACGGTTTTCATCTGTCCGAATTCGATCTGAACTCTTGTGCCCATCTGAGAATCAGCCTGACGGGTAATGAGCGTGACTTTGGAAACAGATGCAACACTCGCCAGTGCCTCGCCTCTGAAGCCGAGACTGGCAAGCATATTGAGGTCATCGGCACTTTCAATTTTGCTTGTAGCATGGACAGAGAAAGCCCTTATCGCGTCAGCCTGACACATTCCGATGCCGTCATCGACAACTTCGATAAGTTTCTGGCCGCCGTCTTTTATTTCGACTTCGATTGCCTGAGCTTTTGCATCGATTGCGTTTTCGATGAGCTCTTTGACAACTGACGCAGGTCTTTCGACGACTTCTCCGGCTGCAATCTGATTTACAACAGATTCATCCAGAACTTTTATTATGCCGCTTCCAAGTTGTACATTGTTTTTTGTCATGATATCGAATCGCGTGGGAGTTCACTTCCAATATGCCACACGGCTTGAGAATTAATGTCCAGGTTATCAGACGGATAAAGTTTTCTGGCGAAGAATCCGTTAGCTGCGACCATCGCAGCATTATCAGTACAGAGTGACACTGGCGGAATAAGAACCTGAACTCCTTTAGCGTCAGTCATAGTTTTTACAGTTGCTCTGAGAACCGAGTTTGCCGCAACTCCGCCGGCAATTACGATTTTTTTGATCTTGAATTCATCGACTGCTGCTTCCAGTTTACCTGTGATTGTGTCTGCAACAGCAAGCTGAAGTGAAGCACACAGATCTGGAATATTGAGATTGCCGTCACTGGCTTGTACAATTTTCAAAACCGCGGTTTTAAGGCCGCTGAATGAGAATCCATATCCTTTTTTTGCCATGGGTCTCGGAAGAACATACCGTAGCGAATAACCGGTTTCACCGACTTTTTGAATAGCCGGACCGCCCGGATATCCAATGTTCAGATATCTGGCGATTTTATCAAAAAGTTCTCCCGGAGCATCATCAACGGTTCTGCCGAGGTTCTGGTAATCTCTGACGCCTCTGCATATTAAAAGATTCGAATGTCCGCCGGATACAATCATTCCGATGAATGGATATGAAGGCGGTTGTTCTAAAGCCAGAAATGCCGCACTGAGATGGGCTTCGAGATGATTTACCGGAATAAGCGGAATTCCCAGAGTCCAGCTAATTGCTTTGGCCGTGGACAAACCTACCAGAAGAGCTCCGAGTAAACCGGGCCCTGCTGTTACTGCAATATTGTCAACATCTGCTATCGAAACGCCTGAAGTTTTGAATAATTCCTCAAGCAGCGGGTTAATTGCTTCAAGATGTTTGCGTGAAGCAACTTCTGGTACAACACCTCCGAAACGACGATGTACCTCTATCTGTGAGGAAATGATGTTGCCGAGTATTTTTACGCCATCTTGTACAATAGCGAGAGAAGTATCATCGCATGATGATTCAATTCCAAGTGTTATCATGAGTGTATCCCAAGGTTCATTTCTGCAATCGACGGAGCAACGTAAAGTGGAAGAACTGAAAAAACTTCTGCCAGAGTGTTTTTTGTAACAGCCCTTGAAATTATTCTTTCTGCAGCGAGCGGGCTGAGGTCTATTTGAGAGGCATTTTCAGGACAATAGTTGATTCCGTAGTGCCTGAAGTCAGAAAAATCAGAGTCTTTTTCAATGATTCTGAGAGTTTTATGTACATCGTCCGAGTAACCTTTTGAGAGGTCGGAAATATCAACAGCGAAAACAGAGTTGCGAATGTAAGGAGTAGAAAGCAATATTTCTTCATCTGAATGCGACTTGTTTTCTGATTCAAGAATAAGGCTTTCAAGTGCCCATTGAAACAAAGATATGCCGACAATCGGTATTCCGGAAAATTGCGAAGTAGTACGAAAAAATGCTGCGGCGACTCTCAAACCTGTCAAGCTGCCCGGTCCGGTGCCAACGGCGAGAATATCAAGATCAGTCAACTTTAAATCGGCAGATCGAAGCATCTGATCAGCGAATAGAGAAATTTTTGATGCAAAATCCTGCTTGGTGTTCCAGCAGAATTTCTCTGGATCTTTTCCGTTTCCTTTACCGATGATTCCGATTACATCGCGTGAAGATGCATCAAGAAACATGAATTTTCGTGCTGATTCACTCATTTCTGTTCAAGACCTTCTCTCTCGTTATCCGCCCGGCATCTGTTGCCTGGAATGGCGGGTGCGATGGAATCAGTTGTTGTAATACTGCGTGTTCCATCTTCCAGTAATGTGATTTCAACATGATTATGCAGCCAGGACCTTATTTCTGGAACACGATCCGCCCATTCTATTACGCATGGCTGACCTTCTTCCAGGACTTCAAACAGCCCGATGTCGCGAGCTTCTTCAAGGCAGCCGATGCGATACAGATCGAAATGATAAAGTACCCGGCTGCCAGTTTTGTACACGTTCATCAGTGTATATGACGGGCTTGCAACTTCGTCGTCAATTCCGAGGCCGTTTGCAAATCCGCGTGTCCAGGTAGTTTTTCCTGCGCCAAGTTCGCCCGTCAGAAGTACAACATTATTCTGAAGGGCGCGGGCAAACTGAAAAGCATGCTGAAGCGTATCTTCTTCCTGATTAGAAACATATCTGTCCATAATCAACCTCTTCTGTCATTATCAGATAATATAAGTCATTTAACTGGTTAAACAGAACAATCAAATATTTTTCAAAGTCAAAATCCGTGTTATTCCGTGTTTTCCGTGGTTAAAACCAGTATCTATCAGTCTCTGAGTTCTGTTGCGAGTACAATGTCGCGATTTATGTGATCGACACACTCTGAAAGTTTGTCTCTCAGAGAGTTTTCGTCAACAGCATCACGAATCTGCCGCAGAAGATCAATCGCCTGTCTGAAGAGTCTTATCAGATCACCTTCCGGAATGGAGGTCATTGTCATTATCACGTCAAACGGGTCTCCGATGCTCCATTGGTACATTACCATTGAAAAAGTCAGGTCAAGAGGTTTCAGGAACTTGTACTGTCGCGCAAATGAATTTATGAATCCGCGTGCATCTTTAAGTTTTTCGAAAACCGGCCCGCGTTGTGGACGTACAACTTGTACTCCGCGTTTTTTGAATTCACTTGTAAGGGCTACTGCAAGAGCATTAATTTCATGATAATTCCACTCGTGAAGAATTCCCTTGAAGAAAAGCTCTGTAACAGCGATTTCTTCAATGTGAATTTTTGCTGCGAATTCACCTCTTGGAAGAAGTCCTTTATCGTCGAGGTACCCCAGTTTTCTGAGAATACTTACTTTTTCTTCGTAAATCGGAAGCTGCAATTGTTCCTGGGCCTCGAGCAAACCACGCCAGTATTCAAGCTTCTTATCAAGTTTATTGATCTTAAAGAGTTTCGAAGTGCATTTGCTTTTGCTGGGGCACTGTCCGCAGATGAATTTGTTTTCTTCTTCGTCAAGCGCAGCCATTTTCTGTGAAAAACGGTCTCTTATCTCTTTTGAATAGACGCGGTTTTTCCGGCCTTTCAAACCTCCGGCCATGTCGGTCATCTGGTTTTGAAAAGTATGAATTATTTCCTGTTTACGTTTAAAGAAAAACTGAAATGCGTCAAGGTCATTTTTCTTTTCAAGGCAGCGCGGTTTGAGCAGTTCAATCTGATTTCTGAAGTCGGCAACTTTATCAGCAATGGGCGGAATATTCTTGTTTGCCTGAAACTGTGCAAAATTCTTTTTCAGAATCATGCGAATTTCATCTGATTCATGTCCGGAATAGAGATTCAAAACGCTGTTGAAAGACAGATCGAACTGGCTGAGAAGGGGTTCAATGTCTCCGTACACAATATCTTCGATTTCAATGATATCGTTATCTCTCGGAAGGTAAGGTATTACAACCCATCCCATTTCATCGATTCCGCGTCTTCCGGCGCGTCCTGAGATTTGTCTGAATTCCATGGTTTTTATCTGTCTGAAGGATTTGCCGTCAAACTTGCGAAGTGCATCAAATGCGACTGTGCGTGCCGGCATATTTACGCCCATGGCAAAAGTTTCGGTAACGTACAATACTTTTAGAAGCTTCTCTGAGAAGAGTATTTCGACAAGTTCTTTGAGCTGAGGTACCAGACCTGCGTGATGCCGTCCAATACCCTTTATGACCTGTTCATAAAGTATCTGTGCGCTGTCGAGGTTTTCAAGGCCATATTTTTCGATGCAGTTTTCAACCAGCTCGGTAATGCGTTCTTTCTGACTTTTGGTTGTGAAATCAAACTGGCGGCAGGCTTCATCTGTCATTTTATCAACAAGTGCTCTTGAAAAGGCAAAATAAAGCAGCGGCAGGCGGTCCTGGCTTTTCAGGAGTTTGAGAATCTGTATGTGCCGGGAATCTTCCGCATCTTCCTTGTGTCTTGATGATTTTTTCTTGGCTTCCTCTGCCGGAGCTTTGCGGGAAGTTTTCCTCTGAAGGTCTTTAAACGACAAGAATGTTCCGTTTTCAAAAAACAGATAAGACAGCGGAACAGCACGTTTCTCATAAGTAATTACAGAAACTTTGTGGTTTGCGACTGATTCTATCCAGCGGGCGAATTCATCGGCATTTGGAATTGTCGCTGAAAGGCAGAGAAATCTGACATTCGGAGGAGAAAATATTATTGATTCCTCCCAGACAGTTCCGCGTTCAATGTCGCCCAGGTAGTGAATTTCGTCATAGATTACAAAATCTACATCGTGTATTGCGCCTGGATCTTCGATTGACATGTTCCGATAAATTTCGGTTGTCATAATCAATGCCTGCGCTTCGCGATTGACGACAACATCGCCGGTAAGAATGCCTACTTTTCCAGGGAAGAGGGCGGAAAAATCACGGAACTTCTGATTTGAAAGAGCTTTAATCGGGGAAGTGTAAATAACTCTTCGGTCCGTTTTAAGGATCTTTTCGATCAGATACTCTGCAATGAGAGTTTTTCCTGAGCCGGTAGGCGCAGCGAGAACAAGAGAATGCCCGTTTTCTAATTCAGATATAGCCTGAATCTGAAACGAGTCAAGAATAAAATTTCTAAAAGTAACGTTAAGGTCCATTTTCCCTTCCAATAAACAACTATCGCAGTTTTGTACTTATATTTTTACAAACCGACAGTTTATAAAATTCCACTTCCACCAGTAAACCTTTTACACTGAACAAACCAGAGCTATAATTACTGCAAATCTTACTACAGCAAGTTAAAATAAAAGGGACAATCAATGTATGGAGATCTCTCACATTCGTTCGAGATGACAACCTACACCCTGGTTAACACGCAAATTTGTCCCCTTATTTAAGATTTTGTGTAAGTAAGTGTGTAAATTCACTAATAATAAAATCTGACATTGACAAACACTTATTCGGATTGTACGAACTTTGTTTCGGTGTTGTAAATAATCTTTTCACCAGTCAGTTTCTTCTTTACCATTCTTCTTTCTTTCAGATCAAATTCTTCCTTTTCAACCATTGCATTTTTTCCTGATAGAATGACTTCGGAATTCTTTTTGTCGTAATCGAGTTTTTCTCCGCTTCCGGTGTATTCTTGGCCTTTCATTGAAACATTTCCGAGAAAATGCAGTGTTTTTTCGTCTGGAAATGCTTCTAGATTATCAGATCTTACTATTCCTTCGGTAAAGGTACCAAGATCCCATGAGCGTTCTTCTGTTTTGAATACGACCGAAGGTGAGGCGCTCAACATCTTTTTTGATGCATCCCAGGAAATGTTCAGGGCGTCAAGCGTGGTTTCCCTCATCATTTTTTTCCCTTCGACCGGTTCTTTCTGATAGACTCTCGGACAACCGCTTGCGAGAAGCCATTCCGGGTTTTGCCTGGCAAAAGCTCTTCCGCAGATAAGAACACGAATTCCCTGTACAGCTCTTACATTTGTTTCAAGAATGACTGTCGATGACTGAATGAGCATTCTTTCGGCGGTAATTACTGTATCAGGCGGAGTTGAAGGAATAACAAAAGGATCAGTAGCCACTTCTGAAAAAAGCGGAGAGAACTGAGAAAACCCTGTAAGAAAAAAGAATAGCAGATACAATTTTTTCATAATTAACTTATTATACATCATAAGACTGTATTCTCTCAAGAAAAAAAAGCTTATAAGGGCAAATGGCGTCGAAAGAAGAGAAAAGACAGGAAATGACAGGAAAAGACAAGATTTTTGTCCGCAGATTACGCAGATTTTCAAGAGTCAAGATTAAGGATTAAGAATTAAGAATTGAGGATTGAGGATTAAAGATTGAAGATTGGATGTAAATCTGACAAAGGTGGTCGTTTCGGGCTTTCTGAGGTGTTTGTGTTGTGTGAGGTTTTCAATAAAATGATTGGGGACAGGCATGGCATTTTTCAGAACATAATAACATCTTACAAATGCTCATACAACCAAGAAAATGGCAACTCTAATCCTTTCCGGAACAGGAACTCTGAATGTTTATCTTGTCTGGAAGATTTCTCGTCTTTAAATCTTAATCTGCGGACAGCTTTAATCCTTGAAAATTTGTTTCAGTGGAAAAAAAATCGAAGCAATTAGAAACTTGTCAGGGTTCTGCGTTTGGAGATTTCGCTGTCGAGGGATTTTTCGATGCGGGAGAGGTTTCTTTTGAATCCGGCTGAGATTTTGTTGAAAAGCCACTCCGGAACAACGCCTTTGAGTTGATTTACCGACTGGAAGACTCTTATTTCGTTTCTTTTCTGAAGAATTTTTGCAGCGTAAAATTCTGCTGCTTTTGTGACATTGGGAGTGTTTTTTGGAATGAAAGCCTCAAGGTGCCATGCTAGTCTTGCCTGGTCTTCGTCATTTAAATCAACTGAATAACCTTCGCGGGTAATTACTACAAATGGCTGCGGAAGAGCATTGTTAACGTCAGCACCCTTGTTTACCTTTTCAAGCTGCTCTTTTTTCCAGTTGTTCCAGTTGTTTTTTGCATTCAGAAATTCCTGTCTGCTTAATTTTCCCATAACAAAAGACTTTTTTGCGAGGTAATATTTTTCATAAAGTGCAGCAGCATCATTCGAGAAAATTGTATAGTTCGTGTATTCAAGCAGAATTCGCCTGATTGTATTTGTCCGATCAGGGAATGATCTCATGAACTCTGCGGCAAATTCGAAAAAGCTTGTTGGCGCTGCATTTGCGAGAACAGTGAATGTTTTTATCATTGAATCAGAAAGATTTGCATTGTTAATGATGGTAAAAATAAGGCTTCCGATGACGCCTTCAGTGGAAATATTCTTTGCGCCGTTTTTCAATACTCCATCTTTAATCTGTCCATTTGCCTCAAAAATGCAGCGGTTAAATTCAAGCATTTTCAGGCGTTTCTGAGAAAGTCTGAGAATCATTGCTTTTGCTTCATTGCAGATATTTTCCGGAAGTTTCCGTGGAGCAAATTCTGCGGGAAAATTTCTGCTGAACCAGAGTTCTGCTGCTTCAGCAAACCCTTCTTTGAAGGCAAGATAAGAGTCGGTTTCAGTTGGCAGGTCATGCGGTCCGCCCATGAACATTGTTTGAATATTGAAATACAGAAACCGTTCGCGGTAAAGATCAGCCATTATTCCATGGAATATTTCATGGCAGACCATTTGAATAAGAAGTCCACTGGAAATCATTTCATCAATGCTTATATAGCGGTCTCTCGCTGTTTTTAGGCGGTCAAGAATGATAAGTTGTGACGAATTAAAATATCCATTTTTTCTCTGAATTCTAATCGGAAGAAGTGAAAAAATCCCGGGTCCCTGACCGGGTGAGCTGCCATCCAGAACCCATACTGGAACCGGACCATCAGATTGAATCCATTGTTGGCCCGGTGCAGGAGCAGCTTTTCTGGCGGCATCCCATAATTCGAGAGCTTTCTTAACTGCCAGACTCTTGTTGAGTTCACTATTGACTGATTGTACAACAGATGAATCTGAAGGTTCAGTTTCCCGGAAAAGAAAAGCTCTTCCATTAGAGGTCGTTGAAACTATTTTTACATGAGGAAGATCAACTGGAACAACAGCGGCATCTTCAGAACACGGAGAAACGAAAACAAAGGAAACTTCCGCACCAAGCTTCTGACAGACAGCAAAGTGCAATAATATCAGAAAAAGTACCAGAGAAAATTTTGCAGTTTTCATCAGATATCTCCGCATTTCACATATCCGCATTCAATTTAATGTTGATAAAAAAAAACACTGCAGCAGCGTTGCTGAAGAAAAGATATATCTCAGGCAGAGATGAAGAGAAAAACAGAGAGAAAACAACATTGCTACAGTCTCTGCAAAAAACGTATGAACAAAGGCATAATCTTTTCAACAAGACCATGAAATTCCGCAACTCAGTAACTAACACCTAACGCTACACAACGATACACCAGAATAATTGTATCAGATAAATTAAAAAACAGTAAGTGCCTGAAATAAAAAAATCCACAAAATCCTGCCCCGAAACTCTTTGTGCATCAACTTAAGCCCAGGATTCCGCGAACTTTGTCATTATGAGATCTCTCACATTCGTTCGAGATGACATCCTATGAGCATATCCTCCGCCCATTTCCTAAACAAAACAAAGCAGAACAGTTCCGACAATTAAACTCATCTTTTCAAAACCCATCAAAGATCAATAATACCCACTAAAATCTTTAAAATCTGCTTAATCTGCGTAATCTGCGGAAAAAATATCTTTTCTTTTTCTATTTTTTTTCTCTTAAATCTCTTTTGCTCTAATCTCTTTTCTTTAAAATCTCTTTATCTTTAATCTTTTAATCTGCGGACAACGCCCTATCTGAAGAATGTCATCAGCCAACTACCGATTGGCATAATTATTTCAATCAGAATCAGAATAATAATCGTCATTTCAAGAGTGGTTGACTTGAAAATATCTACTCTGCTCAGAATCATTCTTTGAATGTCTTCCAGTTCATTGATTTTATCGCGAACTGAAGTAAACCATTCATTGACGTTGAAGTGCCTGTTCATTTCACGGTATATGAGTTCAAAGTAAGGATCAACAGTGACTTTGTTGGTGTTGGTTATGTCTTTAACAAGATCAACCAGATCCATGCGCATTTCAGTGAGTTTAAGAACTTCATTTATCTGATTCTGAAAGTCTTTCGACAACCATGCCAGAGGCATAATCCGTTCATTTCTTGGAAGTTTGTCAAGAAAATTGTATGTGCTTTCAATTCCGCGGTCAAGCATGTAATCATAGACTTTCAGCTCATGAAGCTGAACGCGTGCAAGTTCGAGAAAATTTATCACATCATATAAATCAAGTTCACTTGAAAGAAAACCTCTGTTTCCCATGAATAAAAATCGTTCACCTTCTTCCATGGGCTCAACACGTTTGATAATACGTTTTTTTATCTGGTCTCCATACTGTTCATCGCCGGGAAGGATAATCTGATAAGCATCTTCTTCTGTATATTTGCGGGAATCTACGAAAAGATGGAAAGAATTTATGAATGCAGGAACTTCATAAGAGTTGTACAACCATTTTGAAAGTGTACGGTGCGCCCATTCAAGATCGAGGTCACGCAATCTGAAAAGATCAATATTGCGCGGTCCGGGAAGCTCAATATCGCGTGCCTTGAAAAGCTGTCCCGGATTCTCTGGTGTGTTAATCGGCTCCAGAACGTATTCCAGCAGAAGAACACCGTAACTGTACACTTTCATGAAAACATCCATCTGTACCGGAACACGGTCAACAAGCGCTTCTTCATGCCTGATTCGGACCCTGACAGGTGCAAGACCTGATGCTACAAAGTAATCGGAATATAGATTGGAAGTTCTTTCCGGAACTGGTTCGCCAAGTGTTTTTGCGGCATCAAGAAGTTTATCAGCGAGAAGTTCACCGCCGAGGTCTCTGATAAAAATATGTACAATTTTCATTTTATTCAGATTTCCAGACCGATTTTAAGTCCCTTTACTTCAAAAACCTGTTTAAGAGCAAGAAACAGCCCGGGCATGAAGGAATCTCTGTTAAATGAATCGTGTCTTATCGTCAGAAGCTGTCCAAGGCCACCGAAGATTACTTCCTGGTGGGCAGTCAAACCGGGTAGTCTTACCGAATGTACTGGAACTTTTTCATCAGCTTCAGTTTTGTTAAGTGCCTGTCCCAGGAGTTCCCGTGTCATATTGGCAGTTCCAGATGGTTTATCAAGTTTCTGCGGGTGATGCATTTCAATTATTTCTACATTTGGAAAATACTGAGCCGCTTTTTTGGAGAATTCCATCATTAATATTGCACCAATTGCAAAATTGGGTACTATTAATACCGGAGTGTCCATTTTTTCAGAGAGATGTGAAATCTTTTCACGATCTTCAATTGGCAGACCGCTTGTTCCGACTACAACTGGTACCTTTGCCTGAAGACATTGTGCAACATTTGAAGTTACGCTCTGCGGGTTGGTAAAATCTATTGCAACATCTATTGCTGCTGCATTAAGTCCCTTTTGGAGATTGTTCGAAATTGTTATGCCGAGCTGAGAAACGTTGAGCATTTGTCCGAGGTCTTCCCCGGCAGCGGTAACGTCAAATCCTGCTGCAAGCTCATAATCATGGCTGCTAAGCAGAGCTCTGCATGTAACCTGACCCATTTTTCCCATGCAACCTATTACTGCAACTTTTCTTTTCTTCATTTATGGCTCCTTTCATTATTCACAATACGCCTGTTGAGCCGAATCCGCCGCTGCCGCGGTCTGTATGGTCAAGGTCTGATACTTGAATCAGAGCGGTATCGGCAACCTGTGCAAAGACCATCTGGGCAATTCTCATTCCTTTTTCAATTTTAAAAGAGCTTTTACTGTGATTAATAAGAATTACGCAGACTTCTCCGCGGTAATCGCTGTCTATGGTTCCGGGGGAATTTAATACAGTAATTCCGTGTTTTGCTGCAAGACCTGATCTTGGTCTGACCTGCGCTTCAAGACCTGCTGGTATCTGCAGTCTTATTCCAGCTGGAACAAGCTTGATTTCACCCGGAGCAATTTCGCAATCGACTCTTGATTTCAGATCGTATCCAGAAGAACCAGGCGTGGCTTTCTGCGGAACAAGGCTTTTGTCTTTTTCAATTACTTCAACACAAATCTCAGAACTCTGCTGTTTCATTACAGTTGTCATTAAAATTCCTATAACAAGAAGTTAAATACAACCCGGAAGTATAATGTTTTCTTTCTTTTCAGACAAGATTTTTTTTTGTATTTTATTTTAAGTCTTTCATTTCTTGCTTTGGAATCTTAATCTGCGAAATCTGCGGACAGCTTTTGCTTTTTATTTTTAAAAAAAAGCTTGACTTTAGTTTTAGCTGTACGGTAATTGTTAATTATGGGTGTTTTTTAACATCCGAAAAAGTATAGAGTATGGAGGTTTTTGATGAAGTTTTTCATGTTGTTTATGGCAGTAGTTATGACCTTTGCATGTTTTGCTTCTCCTGCGATGGCATGTGACCCGGATCATGATCACGATGGCGATTGCCCGGATGATCAGGGTGGAAACAGATGCGACGGCGATGGCGACTGTGGCGACGATTGTGATGATGGTGGCTGCGGCGACGGCGGATGTGGGAACGGCGGCGGATGTGGGAACGGCGGCGGATGTGGTGACGGATACCGCTGAATACTTCGATAGTTTACAAATAATTTCAATAAAGATGAAACCCAGCAATGTGCTGGGTTTTATCTTTCCGGGCAGATAAGTTTTTTCATTGACCAGAGCATGATGAAAATTATTCCTGGAAAATTTTCAGCAGGTCTATTTCGAGGCCTGGAAGGACTGCAACATGGGCTTTTGCCTGACCAATGTAGATTCGTTTTTGTACATACTCCTTTTTTCCTTCGAGCTCAAACACTATTATCATTTTTTCGTCTGGATAAATTACCCAATACTCTTTGACCCCGCGAGATTCGTAGAGAATGGTTTTTCTCAGTAAATCTTTTTTTCTTGTGGATGGGGAAATTATTTCCACTACCCAGTCTGGAGCGCCGCGACAGCCTTTTTTTTCGATTTTACTTTTGTCACAGATGGCAACCAAATCAGGCTCAACGACAGTGTCGATTTCATCATCCGGTTCATCACCTTTTGGAAGAAGCACGCCAAATGGCGCAAAATAAACTTTGCAGTTTTTACCTTCCAGAAAATTTCGAACTATAAAATGCAATTCGCTGAGAATTCCCTGATGACGAGTTGATGGCGGGGGTGTCATGTCGTAAGCTACCCCATCAATCAACTCCCAGCGCTCATTTTCGGGCCAGGAACACAAATCCTTGTAGGTATATTTTTCCGCTTTTTTTTCAACTGGCAATGGCGTTCCTAACCTCCCATTTTTTGACCTGAAGTTTTGATATTGAAAATTATTGCACAATTCTGATTTCTTCTGGTGGAATCCATGTGAGGATTTCCCCGCGTGATACGGCGATTGGATTGTTAAATAATAATTGTGCAACATGCACTTTTTCGCTTCTGTTATTCGCGGAAAATTTTATGCATGTCAATTTTGAGGCCTGCGAGTACTTTAACAGGAACTTTAGCATTCCCAATGTATACGCGCTTTTGTACATACTCTTCTTTTCCGGAGTTTGTATTTTCTAACTCATAAACTTGAATGAATTTTTCATCCGGATAAATAATCCAGTATTCTTTGACTTTGTGTTTTTCGTAGAGAAGTGTTTTTTCCAGAAGATCCTTCTTTCTGGTAAAAGGGGAAAGAATTTCCACTATCCAGTCAGGAGCTCCTCGACAACCTTTTTTGTCTATTTTTTTCTTATCGCATATTACTGTAAGATCTGGTTGTACAACAGAAGCAATTTCTTCGTCAGGTTCATCATTCTCCGGTAGCCTGACATCAAATGGAGAAAAATATACTTCACAAGATTTGCCGTCAAGAAAATCGGCAACAATGCGATATAGGTTCCCCAGCACTTTTTGATGAAAAGATGATGGGGCAGGGGTCATATCATATACTCTTCCATTTATTATTTCCCACCGTTTGTCATCGGGCAACGAAATAATATCTCCGTAAACGGCATTTTCTGATTTCTTCTTTTCAACTGCTGATTGCATAGGTTTTTTTCCTCAATTTTTATTAATGGTATGCATGAATCTCAGAGTTCGCTTTTATAACCGTTTTTTAAGTTTTCCAAAAATTCCTTCCTTTTTTTTCGATCTTGTTTTTCTCATTTTTTTCCGTTCTTTTGATTTTTTTTGTTCTTCTGAAATGGTTAATCTGAGCGACAATTTGAAGCATCCCGCAGCAGCGAAGGCGCCGCAGAAGATTTGCCTGAACCATTTGCTCCACCAAGAATAATTATCTCTGGCATTGCTTTTTTCAAGGTGTATATCTCAGAACTTGCTTTGATGTTTTGTTGGTTGTACTGTTAGTACCACCAAAAAGATATATGTGGGAACCTGAAGGAACAGCACTAATCAACCTGGTTGCGATTCCTGTTGAGTTGTCATCAAGTGTTTGCTGGGGAATATTTTTCAGTATTCTTACTTTTTTCGTTGAAGGGTTCCATGCCGCAGCAGTATTCAGGGTTGTTCCTGCTGCGTCTACTCCGCCGAAAATGAATATTTCATCACGGAAGGAACACACAGCAGGCCATTGTCTGCGGAACAGAGAACCTGTATCTGTGTATTCATCAGCGTCGTCAGCAGTTGTCAGCAGTGTCCACTGATTGGTTGCCGGATCAAATCGGTCAACGCCATTAACTGTATTTGCAGCGGTCGCATCTGTGCCGCCGCCAATGCGATATAACTTCTGTTTGTGCCAGACAAGTGAATGGTTTACTCTGATGCCGGGCATGTTGGGCAGATCACGCCAGATGCCCCAGGTAACATTTTTCTGATCGCTCATTAATGACTCGATTTCAGATGCTGAAAAGGCACGAGTGGATAACATAACATTATCCAGAGAGCCGTTGAAACATTCATTTCCCACATTATTTGCGCCAATACGGGTTAAACCACTGGTAATTGCATTTGGAACCGGATTGTTTGTAACAGATTGTGCTACACCGTTAATGAATATCCTCCAGATTCCACTTTCTCTAACCGCAGCAACGTGCGTCCAGTCACCAACAGGAAGAGTGTATGTTGTACGAGCAGTATTAACACCACCACACAAAACATAAACGTAATAACTATTGGGTTGCGAAAGATACAGTGCATAACCATTTGTACTGCTGGAACCATTAACCATAATCATTTGGGATGCTGCTGTTGAGCCTCCCCATTTTACCCAGGCTGACATTGTAATATCATCTATCGCAGTGGTTAACGGAGTAGTACTGACATCAACATAATCATTATTTCCATCAAACTGAAGCGCATTATCGTATTTTCCTGTTCCCCAGCAGGCAGGAGCAGAAAAATTAACGAGCGTTCCCGGATAATTGTTACCACTCGAATCAGCTGTAACCGTCACGGAAAGTTCGTCTAACTCATATTTGAAGGCATTTCCCATGACCTGTCGAATTTCAGCCACAGAGAGAACCCGATTGAATATTACAAGATCATCTATTTTTCCGTTCCAGAAATTGCCGCGAAAAGTTCCTTCCATACCAAGGCGAACTGAGCCGGCAGTTGTCCAACAACCGGAAATGGCCGCCTTCAGGATTCCATTCTCATAAACTCTGGTTTGCGTTAGACCGGTATCTCTGACCAACGTAATATGCTTCCAGGCCTGGTCAGGAACTATGTTGGTATCATTCTCTGTAGAGCCTATTTTCAACGCATATCTTCCACTATAACCATAACCAGGAGCACTTTTTCTAAATTGAAAACCATTCGTGTCGGTAGTTGCCTGACATAGTGGTCCCGTCCAATCTGAAAGAGTTGCTGTATCCTCTATAATCCAAAAGCAGATTGTTGTCAGATTGCCATTAAGAGTGGGAATTTGTGCATAATCATTGATGCCGTCAAAATCAAGACAGTTTTTTTTCTGTCCGGCAACCCAGCAGCCAGGAGAAGACATACTGGTAAGAGTTGCATTATGGTTGTTTCCAGAGCTGTCAGCAGCAGAAGTTCCAGATGTTTCATCAAATTTAAGCCGGGCAATTTGGTCGCTTGAGTCGTTGATCCCTGGAGTGCGGCTTGCGACTGCATGCGGCCAGTATATCTGAACAGAGCTTGTTGCGCCAGCACCAGTAAATCCGCCAGATACAATTGCTCCGTACGGTGTCATACATCCACCATGACTGCGACGAGCTGTAGTAGTGAAGCCATCATCAGTCTTGGTTTTGGAAATGCTGGTGCTAGGTGCAGAAACGGGTGCGGCCATGGTCAGGAGGATTTCTGCAGCAGTCAAAGCTCTGTTATAAACTTTGACATCGTCAATCATCCCTTTAAATTTTCCTACTGAGGCAGTTACTGCGTCAGCGCTCCAGGGGCCCTTGCCGATGATAAAATAGTTTAAGGCAAATGTTACGGCAACTGTACTCGGTGACCCATCGGCTACACCATCGCGGTAAAACTGAAAGACATTCCCGTTTCTGGTTAATGTTGCATGATGCCATGTGCCGTCGTGGCATGCCGTTCCACCATTAACACGCGAACCGTTACCCCAGTATGATTCAAGCTTTCCCAGTCCACTGCCAAGGTCTATTCGACCGTAAACAGGGGAAGTAACTGCACAGTCACCCCAATTTATCATTGAACGAAATGAGCCGCCGTCTGCCTCGGAAACAGTTGTATTGAACCAAAATGCAATGGAAAAGTTGTTTGAGCCGAAAAGCAGGCTGGCAGAATTGCCACAATTAACATACATGTTAGTTGTGCCATCAAATTGGAGGCAATTTCCATATTTCCCGGCCACCCTTCCAGGTGAACCTACTAGTGTTCCATGATTTGTACTTGCCGAATCAAAGGCGGTAGTGAGAGAGGTTTCATCAAAAGCCCAGTGACTGATAAGCCCTGTTGGAAGAGTTGGGGGGGGTTCTGCTGAGGTTGTGAGGTTGCTGCGGGCAGGGTCGTATTTTTGTACCCAGTCGGTTATAGCTGTTGAATCTTCCCCATTAAATGTAATCAGTTCATTGTCATAAGCTAGAACAGCAGGTCTCATTACAGGCTTTTCAAGCGTTTCTGATTTGAGATTCAGAGCATTTGTTACTGGGTTAAATTCGAATATTGTACCAAGCGGCGAACCTGCAGGGCTTGTTCCGCCAAGAATGTAGATTGCTCCGGATGCCAGTGCTCCGATGCTTGAGCCATAAGGTGGCGTAGTGGTAAATGTTGCAACGACTTCATAGCTTTCTGTGGCTGTTTTGTGACGGTTAAACTGTCGAACAGCTGCCGCAAGAGGTTGCAGGGAAGGGGAAAAAGATGCGATAACAGAACCAAAATTTGCTGCCACTACTGGTATTGAGGTGTTCAGCAGGTATATTTTATCTGCAACAATTATCAAACGTTGGCCATCGTGAGAGATGAGCATATCTTTTGTTGAGTTTGTTGTAATATCAGAAAGAGTTTTCTGGGGAAATGCAGAGCCTCCAAATGGAATTCCCCAGAATTTAAGGTTTTCTGAATCGAAAATGTAAAGTGTTGGAGAAGCAATATCGCGTGAAAACGCCATGAATGTTTTTGTACCGGTAATATTTTGAGAAGTAGTATGTGAATACAAAAACTGCGGATTAAATATCAGTGGGCGGGTGTCGCTGGCGGGAATAAGTTGCCAGTTTGCGCCATTTGTTGAACTTAGAGGATTAAATCTGTTATGTGTTGCATTTACAGAAGTGGAACCATCTCCGCTGACGTTGCCATTGGCTATGGCTGATGTAAAGACTGCTGCGCCGACATTATCATCGCTGTTTGAAGAGTGTTCAATCTGAATAGTCTTTCTTGCTGCCGGATTAACAGCAAAATTAATAGCTGCAGCATCATGACCGCCATCTCCCCATGCTGCATGACTTAAATATGGTGTTTTGCCGTCCAGAATTAACTGAGCAGCATCTCTTCCGGCTATAGCCATTGAATTAACAGATGTTGAAGGAATAAAATAACCAAAAAAGCGGCATGCTCCAGTGTTATTTGGTGTAGTACCTCCAAATTTTGAACTGGAAGTAAAGAAAAAGTTAGCCGGATAGCTTGCAATTGAAGGTAACGAGTCATTACAGGTGAAATTGTTGATCAATTTATAACCAGTGCCAGTCATAACCATATTATCTGTAACGCTTGGAACAGGTGTTTGGAAATCTGTTCCATTATTCCGGTAGTCACATATCAGTCCACTCATTTGAGTTTTATCCCCGAAATTCTGGGTCTGGAAGTCAAAGATATTTATTGTATCACGTGTTGAGCCTGTACCATTCGGGTCATATAATGCCAGAAGACTGTCATCTGCAGAAATGGCTATACGTGAGGTACCAGGACTGAGAAAATCGTCATACAGGCTGGACCATTTTGCCCACAGCCAGCCATTCCAGGCTCCTGATGAGGTTCCTATCCAGTGAAGTTCAGTAAATCCTGCGGAATCTTGAATTAAAATCAGTGCTCCGCCTTCGTTGAGAGGTTTCATATCAATAATGGTTTGTGTGACAGGTAATTTTTGAGTCAGGCGGACTGAGGCATCCGGGCCATAAACACGGTAACCATTTTTTGTAGAATCAGTACCTGAACGCATGGAGACAATCCATCCACCATCAATCGTGAATGTGCATTTCAGAACATCAGTCGGTCCGGATTGGGTGGATGACCATGAAATCTTTGAATCTGCCGTATCTCTTATAATGTAGTTTGCGCCTGAAGAATCAATAAAAGCATATAGTGCTTTATCTCCGCCCGGACTGAGTGCAACGCAGATCGGATTCTTGTCATAAATACCGCTCTTGTTGTCAAGTGTAACCTTCTTATCGGTCAGAATTCCTTCTGCGTAAAGGTCAGCATATTCTAGACAGTTAGAGGTGCCGCCAGTCGGTGTATTAGATGTTCCGAGAAGAATTTTCTCTGCAAGTCTGGATGTAAGGCAAGCTGCATCCTGTGTTGTTGGAGAAAATTTTATGATACGATCTGCAGGAAATGCTGTTGGATAATTAAAAAGGCCAGCATTTAAACTCGCTATGTCTACAAAAAATACGGTATCTTTAGAGTTTCTGTCAACCAGGATATCTTTCATGTAGGAACTGAGAATAAGCTGATTACTTGTTTCATTGTAACCTGGATATGCATTTTGAAAGTTTGGAAGGAAAGTCGCGTTGTTGAAAGGAAGCTGGACAGAGTATATTCTTGTATCCGCATTTTTGTTTTTTGTCGGTACAAATGCGTATTTTGAGTCACAACTTACCTTGATGTCTCTGCATTCATCCATTGCCGGATTCCCATCTGTGATTTGTGCCCATGAATAACTGGAAATATTATCTGTTGGACACCAGCTTATCTTTGCAAATTTCCAGAGTGTCGCCAGATATCTTCCATCACGGGTTGTGGCAGCAGCCATTCCAAGAGCTGTTGAATCCCATCCGGGAAGAGTTAATATTTCGAGGGGGTGGCTTGCAACAGTATTCAGACGGAAAATTCTGGGAGGTGAAATATAGTCAACGATATAAAGATAACCATCCTCGCCCATGGTCAAATTTACGAGTGTATTATTCGGAAGAGTTATCTGGTTTATTAGTGTGAAACTTGCCGGCAGTGCTGCCGGAACCTCAAGAACGTGAATTCTTACAGGGTTATGTGAAGTGGCATAGCAGAATCTCCCATCACTGCGGAATGCAACTCCACGGTCTTTGCGGATTCTCTCCTGATCATCAGAGTCTTCAAGAAACTGAACAGTCGGAGTAGGTTTGTAGACCGTGAAAACGGCTCCAGTCGAGGCAAGTCCGTTGTAGGAGTCAGATGCAACAGCAAGTATGTTAAGGTTGTTGAGACATTGATACGCAAGCCATTTGCCATTTGGATGAATTGCAAGGTTTCCCGGCCTAACCGTTGCCTGAGCTGGATCTGTAACTGCTTTTGCCGGATTAGCTTTTGGGAGAGAAAAAGTTTCAGATGCATAAGGGGACTGGGCCGTCAGAGAGTAAATCAACAGTTGATCTGGTTCTGAAAGGTAGATTTTGTCTCCTGGTATACTAACAAGAGGCGGAATGGGCTGTCCCTTCTGGTAGAGCAGCGTCGAAAGAATAACTGTTTCAGTTGCCACGGTGGGGTCATCATTTTGCATTGATACAACTATTTTTACCTGTTTCAAAAATTGCGGCTGAACTCCGGTGAGGGGGTAATGATCTCCGGTTAAGCCGCCGGTAACAGTTGCGAGATTCACCTCAATATCAGGAATAAGCTCACAGATGTAAGTTGCAATTGGTTCTTGTTTGTTTGGCCATGAAATTATGGTTTTTGTGGCTATGGTTTCGTCGAAAATAGCGTCTGTGTAGGAAAAAGTTGCGATCGTGTTGTTCAGCATTGATTCAGCATATTTTTTCATTCTGAATTTGTGCTCACTGACCACGCTTTTATCAATTCCGACCTGAAGTGTGCCAATAATTGGTACAAAACAGGCACTGGCAATAATTATCATTACCATCGCTTCAACAAGAGTAAAAGCAATTCTTTTTCCCGACATCTTCATTCTCCAGAACCAGATAAATTTGTAGTACAGAAAATTTGACGCAAACTGTCTTATCTTACTGTCATTTCGACCGAAGGGAGAAATCTCGCATTTATGAGATCTCTCACATTCGTTCGTGATGACAGTGAATCAGGTATTTTCACATTACCTATCCAGTTTCATACAGTGTCAAAATTCATTGGCTATATTGAACCCTCGCTGATTATTGCAGCTTTGGACGTTTTTCAAAGAAATCTTTATCATTTTCATAGTCTGTCTGCCGGTAAGCATCTATTTTTACTATTCCAGAATCCAGGTTAAACCTTGATAAAATCTGACTCTGGTAGGTTGCAACAATTTCTGTTGATGCAGTGGCAATTTCTCTGAATAAACCCTGAGATTTTACATAGTATGCTGTCGCAATATTAACACCACTGTCGTAATAAGAATGCAGTCTGAACAAGCTTCCAGAAGCTGCTTCAGTGCTCAGCGAACCTGAAGGGGAAGACACGTAATACCACTGCGAAGTCGCAATGTTGGTGTATAAAGTTGTGTCAGAAAATGATGCTCCGTTGATAAGCAGGTTTCTGTCAGCTGTTGAATCAGATCTTATGAAGTATATGCGTGATTTGGAATCCGCAGATGCATCACCTCTGGATGTCAGCGTTGCTGCCGCAAAATTTATTCCTGACATTGCAGCTGCTTTTGCCCTGTTTTGGTATATATCATAGGTGTTTCCGAGGTTTTCGTTCCGGTTCATCTGAATATACGAAATGGAAAGGGTCATCAGAAAGCCCAGCATAAGAATTACCATGATGATTCCGGTCGCACCTGTACGACGCAGAAATTTATAGTACCTCATGACAAAACCTTTCTTCATATTTCTTCCGACCAGGTTTTCATCTGTTGTTTGCACCCTGAAACTGAATTCTGTCAATTTTGAAACCCCATGCGTTGACGTAATCATTTGCTGTCAGTATTAACTGCGCTGAACTTCCTTCAATCACTTCCGACCAGCACTCACCGAAAATACCATTGAGATACTCTATCTGATTGCCCGTCTCATCAAGAATTTCGAGCGAATCGCCGTTATGCTCCATTTCAATGTTTGTAAAATGCATTCTGAAGCGCTTTGCACCTTCGACTGCGACAGTAAATGTCGCCAGTTTTCCATTCCAATACGGATGCTGAGATTCGATAGCATAATCTTTCGTCTGCCATTTCGAAAAATCATATTCGGGAAGTCTTTTTCCCTCTAAATTTTTAATTGAATTACCTACATTCAATGTCAGACCGTTTTTTACGTATTTGGACAAACCCCGAATTTGGTCTGCACCTTTTATCAGGGAATTTTTGACATCGCGCCAGGTCCATTCAGGGTTCTGCGACCAGATCATTGCCGCAGCCGCAGCGACCATCGGACACGCCTGCGAGGATCCGGAAAAGCTTCTGTACTTAGAGCCGGGCATGAGTGAAAAAATGTTTTCTCCCGGCGCAGATATTTCAACCATATTTCCAAAATTGGCAAATGTTGAAACATTTCTGTTGTTGACAGCACCTACTACCAGCTGATTTTCGATTCCATAACACGATGGATAATCTTTTTCTTCCGGAAGTTCCATGTTTTTTCTGGAATTGCCCGAAGCGCACACAAACAGCGCACCTTTTGAAGCCGAATATTCTATGCCCTTTTTCATAGCGTCTGTATATGATGGAGTACCATAACTGTTGGAAAGTACCATAGCGCCATTATCGACAGCGTATTTAACAGCACTTGCGATTTCTTCAGACGTAAGGTTACTTCCAATTCCGAAGATCTTCACCAGCATGATTTTCACAAACGGAAATCCGCCGCTTATTCCCAGTGAATTATTCGTTTTTGCGCAAAGCAGGGAAGTAATGTGGGTACCATGATACTGGTCGTCTTGTACAACAGGTGTCTTTCTCTGGAAATTCCATCCGTGCAGATCGTCGATGTACCCGTTCTGGTCGTCGTCTAATCCGTTAGTTGATTTGTCATTGCCGTTTTCATCTGTACCAGATTCGCCTTTATTCACCCAGAGAACTTCCTGATTGATATCTTCGTGTTTCAGGTCAAGTCCCGAGTCGAGAATGGCAAGAATGATTTCTTTTTTTGGATTATAAGCCTGCCAGGCATTAAAAACATTAATATCACAACCAGGAATGCCGTTCTGCTGTTTATCATCAGGTTGTCCAAAATTGTGAAGATACCACTGCGCTGTCAGAAAAGGGTCGTTGGGAAGGCTGTCTGATGCAGTTCTTGTATTGTAAAATTGAGACAGTTCTTCATAACTGTATTCCGGGCCGGTGTAGACCGGTTCAAACGGCTGACATGGTATTTCGAAAGTCTGGCATGATGCTGAAACAGAAAAAAAGGCTGAAAAAAAAGCGGTAACAATAATCGCATTGATAGAATTTTTACATTTTTTACGCATTGCTGAATCCTCTACTCTCTAGCTTCAATATACCTTTTTTTTCTTAACTGATCAAGTAGTTGTGAGTCTGAAAATCTGGCTGATAATTTGGATATGTTCTAATGTGATAATTCTGTGTGATAGAATGATTCATAATGTTGTTTAATGTCTTGAGGTGAATAGTTTGAAGACATTTAATGGACAGGTTTGAAACTTTTTTCAATCTTTCTGGTAATATGTAGTTATGTGATAAGTTTGAAAAAGTTACCAGAGGTGACTTATTTGGAATGACAATTCTGGAGGAGAAAATGAAGATAAGGTTGAGAAATCTTCTTACCACGAGCATTTGTTGTTTATTAATGGGTTTTTCAGGTATTTGCATGGCTCAGAATTCACAGGCAGCTCCGTTTTCAGAAAACAGCTCTGCTGTCGTTACCAGTTCTGCGTCACATGCAGCTGATGTGAATCCTTCTACCAGAAATGATTTGTGGGGATTCGGCGTTCCGTATACATTGCAGGGAGTTCTGCGTGTTGAGGACAGAATTATCATGCTGAACACGTCTGATGGACGCCTGTTTTATCTTGTAATGGATCTTCGGAAAGCCAGGAGATTTGCTGATAAAAGTGTAAAAGTGGAAGGTCTGGCAAAACAGGCAGATGATCTTCTCAGAATCAATGTTAAGAAAATCGAAGAATTTGATCCTGGAAAAGACGTTGTTTCAGCTTTTCCGCTTAAAGATCACCAGAGACCGCCCAGACTTGTAAGCAGGCGAAATGGGAAGTATGTCATGAATATGAGATGGACATTCAGTTCAACCGACTTGCCTGAAGGAGATACTTTCCCTCCGTGCGAGTTCGAAGATGTTACAATTGATCCGAATATGGTTGAAGAAATTTATTTTGTGAAAAAGCCTTTTGCACCAGAGTGGATTGCAGCTCACAGCCTGTTCTTTTTCAAAATGAAAGACGGTGGAGTTGTAAATTCCAAAGGGGAAAAATCAAATGGTCTTGCTCTTACAATCGAAGCTTACCAGCGGACAGATCAGCAATTTGATCTTTTCAAGGGCATCCAGAAACAATTCGGAATATCCTGGATTCTTACCACCTGGAAATGCTATCTCGAAGATAGTTGCTTGTACACTGACTATAAGTTGATTAAATATCCGATAATACTTAATCAGTCGCAGAAAGTCTCTCTGTTGAAAGAATCACTTGACCAGGCGGCAGTTGATCGAAGCGGTGAGTATTACCACACAATTACGAACAATTGTACAAATAATCTTATTGTTCTGCTGAACCGCGTTCTTGAAAGCGGCAAAAAGATTAGAATGTGGTGGATTCCAAGTATAGTCTACAACTTCCGTGCAACTACTCCGGTAATTGTTGCGGATATGCTGAAGAAAAAAGGTTATTTCGGAAGCCCGCTTCCCGTAATTGATAAAACCAACTATCTGCATGAACTTGACCAATAGGCGGGGAAGAGAGGTTTGTCCGCAGATTACGCAGATTATTGGGATTCAAGATTCAAGATTTGGGATTTGGGATTGAAGCTGTTGCAAATTAGTTGAAATTAAGTAACTGGTTAATAGTTCTGGGAAAGTGCTTGGTATTCTATTCCCGATCGGCTATTTTCATGCAGTGCCGGGATTAGTTCGATTTATTGTTAGAGATTAAATGATAAAAGCAAACAAGAGGGGGAATTCCCCCTCTTGTTTGCTTTTATACAGGTTTAAAGGTTTATTTCTTCATGTTTCTTTCGGTGAAAATCTCGTCGTCGAGTTTTCCATCGTAGGTGATTTTATTTACGATCAATTGAGTGGAAGTGTTTTTCTCAAGGTTTTTCATGGTAACGGTCATTGGTGTCCAGATGTCCTGAATCTTCTGGATATCGGTTGAGGTAAGTTCCTTGATTACTTTATCGGGGCTGTTTTTGTCATACATGATGCTTTTCAGCGGAATCATTTTTTCCTTGGAAACTTTCATGGTAGTTTTGGAATAACTTGTTTTTCCATCTTTCTTCTTAACGTCTATTGAGTAGACATCTTCAGCGTCAAGTTTTTCTTCTACGAGATTTGAGCATTCATAGTCGCTGGCGTGGATGTCATCCATGTCTTCGTAAGTGAAGTCACTTGAAACAAACGCTGCTGCATAGTCGTCTGCCGCAATTTTTCTGACATTCTTGTAAGCTGAGAGATAGATCCATTTAAGACGATTGCGACTTTTTTCATTAACAAGATAAGTCGTATCTTTTATGTCAGTCGGTTTCAGAAAGTGAATAAAATTGTCTTTGTTGTCGTTGTCAATTTTTTTTCTGTAAATCGACATTGTACGGCTGCGTTCTTTTCCGTCACTGTTAATAAGCTTCATGGTTGTGTCAGATTCAGAAGTTTTGCCGATATAGCGGTTTTCTACACCCTGAAGCACCTCATCTGCAGTTATTGCAGATGCAACACCAGAACCTGCTGTCAGCACAAGACAAAGCACAATAAGTGAAAAAAGCTTTTTCATTGGATTCCTCCTGTATATTAATAATTAATACAAAACGAACAAAGTGAATTATAAACCACCTGGAAAAAATGCACAAGTACAACGCTGCTACATTTTGCTTTTCAGTCTGTTCAGGTGTATTGTTGAGATTTCCTGTTGAATTTTGGTTTGTTTGTTTTCAAGAAGTTCAAACCAGATCGCGGATGCCGCTGCATAATTTTTGTTGCTTTCACATTGAAGGGCAAATATGGCATGATTCAAGTTCTTTTTTGCTGGAACAAGGATTCCGTAATGTTTTTCGTTCGAGCTGTCTGAACATGTAATTTTTATCTTCAAGTCACTTGTTGAAGGCACAGTGCTATTGCATGAGATAATGAACCAGTCATTGATAACTTTTCCTGAGAGAGCAACGCCTGAAGATTCTGTCAGTAGAAGGTTATCAGTGTTGTCTGTTCCAAAAGTTCTGGAAAGAACACTAAGTGGGACTGCTGCAATTCTCTGATAAGTTTCTTTGGATTCATCGGTTAAACCAGTTGAATTGGAATCTGATAATCTAGGTTCTTCTATTCCTTTTTCCCTTTTTAATTTTTTGCGATCATTTCCTGTTGAAGGGCCTGGAGGAGGCATAAGGGAGGGACCTGCTGAAGGAAGTTTCCTTCCTTCGAGATCTTTAGTTGAGGGAGGTTCAACAAAACTATCATCATTGGTTTCAGGGGAAGGGGGTGCAGAAGAGCTTGAGAACGAATTCTGTTGCTGAACTTCAAGTGTTTTGCCCTGGGTAAGATCGCTTCCACCGCTTACTCCTGCGATCTGTTGTTGGCTTTGTGCCGACAGGTCAAGCTTGTCAGGCAGTGAAGTCAGGCTTGCAACAGCCGAACTCTGCTTCTGAAGAGGATCAAACCCTTCAGCAGTAACTTTTGTTTCAAAAGATCCGGTGAACTGATACTGGGAATTGGTTGTAAAATGCGCGAGAAGCGCGCTACCATCGTCCGGTATTCTGATAATTGTATCCGGAGAGAGAGTTTCACCAATTGCCGGTGCCCATTCAGAGCTGTTAAGGCTAATGCTGACGCTGCCATTAATATCAGCAATCATTGCAACATCTTCGGCTCTTACTGGATTACAAAACAGGGTGATAAGATAAAAAATGCCCGAACAGAAAAAAACTGCTTTTTTACCGAGAAATTTATTATCCATAATCTATCCTCCAGAATATTTTAAAGCTCTCTTTATGCCGCGGCCCGTTCCTAATATGTAAAATCAAAAACAAGGGGACAAATTGACGTGTTAACTCTTGGTTGGCCGTTATCTCGAACGAATGTGAGATATCTCATAACTGCGAGATTTCTCCCTTCGCTCGAAATGACATTGCTTAATGACCCCTTTATTAAGATTTGCTTAACTTAAAGATCCTAAGAACCATCACCTTCACCGCCAAAAAAATCCCAATCTAATCTCAATCTCAATCTCAATCTAATCTCAATCCAAATTCCAATTCCAATTCGTCACCCAAATACAAAAATCTTTTATCTTGAAAATCTGCGTAATCTGCGTAATCTGCGGACAAAAATCTTTTCTTGTCTCGTCTTTTCTTTTCTTTCGACTTTCATTCCTTAATCTATTACAACGCATCAAGTGAAGAGCTGGATTTAGAAAAAATCAGAACGGGTTAAGTTTTCCGGCTTTGAGAATTTTTCTTACTTCTTCTTCGAACTTTTCCGGAGCTTTTTCGAAAGCGCAGACATGCCCAGCGTCTGGAACAACTAGAGTCGCGGCATTTGGCATTATCTTTTTGAAACGCTCGAAATCTTCGGTTGTTGCGCGGGGATCAAGTTGGTCATGAATCAGCAGAAGCGGTCTTGAGGCAATTCCTTTAACACTTTCAATGGGTTTATTGTTGAAATATTCATATCCTGAAAGAAGACGTGCTGAGTAAAACACAATATCAGTCAAAAAAGTATCCGGAAGATTCATGAGCCTTTTTCCATCACGTGCAGCAATGATTCTCAGCTCAGCAAAGCACGATTCAAGTATAAACGCAGTAATCTGTGGAATATGTGCTGAGCCGTTTGCAAGTATCGCTGCGCCCATTGATCTTCCGTAGGCGGCCAGCTGTTGATTCTGTTGCAGATATCCGATCTGATAGGCTTTTTCAATTACAGCCTTAAGGTCTTTCCATTCTTCCATTCCGATGGATGTGTATTTTCCGCCGGCTGATCCGTGGGCACGAAAGTCACACAAAATTATTCCAATTTTCATTTTCTGAAAAATCGGAATGACATTATGGTAATTTCTGTGATCTACGCCATGACCGTGGCACAGGACAATTGTACCACGATCATTTTCGCCTTTATAATACCATGCAGGAATCGTTTGTCCAATATCATTTTCTGTTTTGAAACTAACAGCTCCATCGGGAATCTTTAGATCAGAAGGATTAAAAGCCGGCGGAGTTATTATCATACTCACCAGCTGAAAAAACATCAATAATGCAACAATAACAAAACATGCAGTAAAAATCATCGCGTACTTTTTCAAGCGTCCTCCCAGCAATTACCCATCAAAATTCTCTGAAATGTGCATCAATTAATGCTTTTACTCTAAAACGATGGAGAAAACTATTTTTAAAAAAGGCTTATTAATAGTTTTGTAGGGGCGCAATTTATTGCGCCCGGAAAAAATATTGGTGGAAGAGCCTTTTGATGTGGAAATACTACCTCTTTTTGAAAAGGCATCCAGTTTCTTACTGGTAAAGATAAACATCTAAAAGCGGCATTACACCATCTGGAGCGTCTATATGCTACTGAACTCTGATTGATTCCAGAACTTGCTCATATCGTCTTGATATTTCTTCCTGCTGAAGGTTTTTGTATGAGTCGAGGCTGAAATTTTCTACGGTTATTGAGCCCATTACGCTTCCATAAATCATGGCTTTTCTGAAATTGTTTTCTGAAAGATCGCCGGTTTTAGCGATCCAGCCCATGAAGCCACCTGCAAATGAGTCGCCGGCACCCGTAGGATCAGTTATTTCAGGGCATGGGAAAGCTGGTACAAAAAATCTGTTTGTTTCTGTTGCTGTCATTGCACCAAGTTCACCCATTTTAACTACAAGCCTGCTGGGTCCCATTTTGAGAAGGGAATGAATTGCAGTAGCAAGTTTCTTCTCACCGGAAAGCATCATTGCTTCCTGTTTGTTAACAAAAAGTACATCAACTTTTTTAATGGCTTCCTTTAATTCGGGAAGAGTGATGTTTATCCAGAGATTCATTGTGTCAAGTGCAATTAGCCTTGGTTTTTGAACTGAATCAATAACTTTGCTCTGTAATCCCGGATGTATATTTGCCAGAAACAGGAAAGGCGGTTTCTGAAAACTTTCAGGCAGTTTCGGATTAAAATGCTCGAATACATTCAACTCAGTCTTATGTGTTGTTGCATCGCCAAAATCATCATCGTAAGAGCCTGCCCAGTGAAATGTTTTTCCCGGAAGAGTTTCAAGTCCGGAATGGTCAACACCACGATCTTTCAAAAAAGCAAGATAATCCGGATTGAAATCTTCCCCTACAGCCGCAACAAGCCCTGCTTTGGTAAAATGGCTTGCAACGGTCGAAAAATACGCGGCTGAACCACCAAGAGCTTTTTCTCTTTTTCCTTTTGGCGTTACGAGTGTGTCGTAAGCTACCGAACCAACTACTACTATATTGACGCTCATTTTTCCTCCTGAATTATTTGTGAAAAATTCCTGCTAATTTAAACTATTTAACTCAAATTAACTCAAAAAAATAACTTGAAAACTGTCACCGCAGATTATACAACAGAAAGCAATTATTCTCAATATAAAGGTTCTTCCCGAAGAATGCGGCTGTGATTTGCTGGACAGAAAAAAACTACCTCTTTCCGTGAATCTACTCGCCGAAACATCGGGGTATTATTTCTTCAATTCATGGTACAATGAAGCAAGAAACGATCCGACGTCTGTGACGATCCCTATTGTCTGGTGTGAACCTCTGTCAGCAAGCTTGGTAACAACCGCAGGGTTAATATCCACGCAGATTGTTTTTACGTATCCGGGAAGCATGTTGCCAACGCCAATTCCATGGAGCATCGTTGATAACATAAGCATCATTCCGCAATTCTTCAGAAGATTTGAATAGGCCTCCTGGGCGAGTGACATGTCTGTGAAAACTTCCGGAAGAGGACCGTCATCTCTGATGCTTCCAGCGAGAGCAAAAGGCATGTTTTTCTTGACTGCTTCGTACATTATTCCGCCAGTGAGTATGCCAGCATCAACAGCGGCTTTTATCGAACCATGTCTGAATATTGTATTTATGGCGCGTATATGGTTTTTGTGTCCCTCATGTACCGGTTCGCCGCTGGTAATGTTGATTCCGAGCGAAGTCTGAAACAGATTCTGTTCAATGTCGTGCACCGCAAGTGCGTTGCCGGAAAGCAGGAAATCAATGTATCCGTCTTTAATAAGTCTTGCAAGATACTCTCCTCCGCCAGTATGTACTACAACTGGTCCGGCTGTTACTCCGACTTTTTCACCGCGGGCCTTTCGGTCATGAATTGTTTTTGCAATTTTCGAAACTGCAATTCTGACACGTCTTTCAGAGCTTACGTCGCTGTTCATGAATCCGAATTCTTCACGGTCGCGTTCTCTGAATTCCGGTTGTATTCTTACTCCCTGATATCCGCAGATTACCAGATCGCCCTTTTTAATATTCCTGAGTTTTCTGCAATCAATGTTCCAGTTATCGCCTGATTTTGAACATACAAGAATTGCATCCATGCGCTGGTTTTGTACAACACGCCATTTGCCATCGAGTTTTATTTCTGTCCGATGATTGGTTGTTGAATAAAATTCATCAGGAACAGTCATGTCCATCTCTGACTGGAGCAGCACCGCGTCAAGTTCTTCAGCAGATTTCTGACAGCCGAAGTCAACAAGATCGTCCATGATTCTTTTCAGCTGGCTTTCAGTTCGTGCATAGATTTTGAACTTTGCTGAAGACATGTCGTCATGTGTGTGTCCGACATTGAATTCATCGATATGATACGAGCCACCGCATCTGATGATGAGATTCATGATAGATGACATTATGCCCGAGTCAATAAGATGTCCTTTAACATTTTGTTCACTTGAAAATGGAAATTCCGAAAAATCAGTTTTCATTCTTTTTCAGCTCCTGTTTATTGTTTAATAATGCTTCAGAGTGCAAAAGAGCCAGACTATATTTGTCTGACTCTTTTGTATAACATAGCGTTAGATATGTTTGTTAGTTAGTTGAAGTATTCTTCAGCGTTGATGCCGGCTTCTCTGAGTACGCTGATGTTTCTGTCTTCTGAGCTATCAGAACTGGAGATTGAGAAATTCATGTTGTAATTAGGTCTTCCATTTGTGATTGCATGAACCAGATCTGGTGTAAGTTTCGGATTTTCTAGTGTTCCATAAGGAGCTGAATCTGCGGTTGGAACCCAGATGAAATCGGGGTGATCCCAGAGACTCTGAATATTCCAGATTCCGCCGGTAACTTCCTTATTGTAATTGTAATAAAGAACATAATGATAATTTTTAGAAAACCACTTTGTTCCGACGTAATCAGCTCTGACACCGTCATCTACAAAATATACAGTTGTTGTAACGAATACACATCCTGGAATGAAGAAATTCTTTGTCCAGCTGGTTTCGTAACCATAAATTGGATAGTTCCAGACGGGTTTATTGAAGCTTGTGTCGGCAACCATCGGGCGTTTTTTGTTTTTAATATTTTCAATGAGCAGTCTGTGAAAAATGTCAGGTCTGATGTCGAGTGAAAGCGGGAAATTATGATCGCGGCGTTTTCCATAGAACTCGTTGTAGCATGTCATGTACATTTCACTTAAAATAGCCTTTTGTGTTCCGACTGAAAAAGTTATTCCGTCAACTACTTTCGGCTGTTTCGGTTCTGGTTCAAGAATTGCTGCTGCTGCCCATCCATTGCAGTGTCCAGCCCATGATGGTGCGTTTCTGTAATAATGACCATTTGCCGGATTTGCTTCCCATCCTGCTGCTCCAGGATTCGCTCCGGTTTTCTGTTCGACAAATGCGTCGTATTTCTTGAGCGCATTAACCATTCCAGAATCCTGTCTTGACCACCAATAGCCAGACCATGGGGCAGGTTTAATAAAAGCTGCATCACTTCCGCTTCTGGAAATCTTTATTCCCTGCAGTGCAGAAACAGCACTGGATGCACCAAAAATAAGCGCTGAGATCAGAACCAGAACAAATTTTATTCTGTTATTTCGGTTTCTCATAATTTTCTTTTACTCCTGTACCAGTGAATAGACAACTGACTGGCTCTTCATTTCAACAGCCCACGGAGCACCATTTTTCCATGTCTGAGTTATTGAACCTTTTGCTCCGGCGTCCTGGATGGTGATCTGATATTGTCCTTGTACTGATTCCCATTTCTGGCTTACATTTTCAACGAAGACTATATCATCGACTTCAGAAGTTTTTTCACCACCAACGTTTGCAGAACCGGCTTCATCAAGTGTTGCATTCAAAGGAAACATTGGAAAATCATAGGGTATCATTGAATCTTCGCTGAAAAGCGGAGATAAAGCGGAGTTATTGAATTTTTTTACTTTTGAGCGTGCTTTTCCCTGTAAAGGATAAATGTCAACAACTTTTACAGGCCTTAAATCGCTCACTGCAAGGCAGAGTATTGCCTGAACCTTCATATCTGGCCTGGATTCAGGTGTAATGTGAATAATCCAGCATGGTTCGCCTTCAACAGCTTTCTGTGTTTTAACTTCGAAACGCCATTTAATTGCCGGAAGCCAGCTTGGAACGCCATCTTTAAGATTGATGTATTTTGCTTCGATGAACCAGGTGTCGCCTTTGTTCCATGATGGCATGAAACCATCATTTGCGAAAACACCTGAGCCGATACAAAGTGCAAAAACTGTCATCAGCAGAATTGTAATCCGTCTCTTTAAATAATTCTTCATCTTTCTACCTCCTGAAATATTAAAGCGCAAATATTATAACTGAGTTACATTATTAAAGCAAGAATTGTTCCAGCTAATTTTTGCACTCAATCTCAATTTATAACAGCAAATTGAGATTGAGTGCAAACGAAGTTAAAGATTGATTCTCAAGAAAAAAAATCTTCAGGAATTAACATATTAGTGGTTAAATGTGAGTTTGAGAGTTTATACGAATTGGTGATTAAAATTCAGCATTGTTCTGCTGAATTTCCCACAAAAAAACCAGAGCTGCACGCTCTGGTCTATGAGTATCTAATTAATCGCGAGATCTCTCCCTAAAGTCGAGATGACAAAGAATCGTTACGATGGTGACCAATATTATGGAACGACAGAACCAAAAGGTTTCCTTAAGTTCACGGCAGTAAGGGCACGCCCTTTGAGAGCACAACGTGCTCGAACGCGGGGAGTGAGGCGTTCGAACTTGTTCGAATGCCGAGAGGGGGCGCGTGCCCCCTCTATTAATTAGTTGAATAACTCGTTGGGATTAAGGCCTGATTCGGTTACGATGGCGTCAATGTTTTCGTCGGTGTCAGATCCGCCAGAGCGTCCGGTGATTTCGTGAACGAATTGCGGATGGATGCATGGATTTTCGCCTGTTCCACGGGCTGGTGAGTCACCGGTTGGAACCCATACGAAATCTGGGTGATCAAACTGACTGCGGACATCCCATTCGCCGCGGATAACTTCACCTTTAAGATTAGTGTAAAGATAATAGTGATAGTCTTTTGTGAAAGTTTTGGTTCCGAGGAAATGTATGTCAACACCGTCATCAGCAAAGAATACTTTTGTTGAAACTTCAATTTGGAAAGGTATCAGCGGAGTGTTTTTCCAGGTCATTTCGTATCCGTAGATTGGATAATTCCAGACCGGGCTGTTAAAGGATGTATCAGCAACTATTCCGCGTTTCTTCATTTTGATGTTGTCTACGAGCAGTCTGTGAAAAAGGTCTGGTCTAATATCGCTGGAAAGTGGAAAATTGTTGTTTTTTCTTTTTCCGTAGAATTCTGCATAACAATCCATATACATTTCGCTGAGAAGTGCTTTTTGATTGGCTGTACTGAAGGTGAATCCCTGGTATGTTTTTGATGTTTTTGGTTCCGGTTCAAGAATTGCTGCTGCTGCCCAACCGTTGCAGTGTCCTGCCCAGTTTGGACCTGCAGGGTCATAATGACCATTTCTCTGATCTGATTCCCATGCTGTGGCACCCGGATTTTTGCCTGTTTTTTTTTCAACAGCTGCGTCATAAACTTTAAATGAATCGATTATTCCGCCGCTTTTGCGATCCCACCAGTAACCAGACCATGGTGCCGGGTTAAGCATTGCTTTGTCTGAACCTTTTTTCTGAATTGTGAATCTTTCTTCCTGTGCAGAAAGTGGTGAAGCGATTAACAATCCGGCTAATACTATTCCGAATACGGATTTCCTGATTATATTTGTGAAGTTATTATTTAACATTTTTTATTCTCCTTGTTGCGAAAAATCTTGCCGAATTACTTCTGTATCAGTTGATACTGAACGGAATTGCTATTCATACTGACAGCCCACGGAGCATTTTCTTTCCAAATCTGTTTGATTTCGCCCTTTGCGTCAGGGTCATGAAGGGAAATTTCAAATCCGCCATTGACCGGCTTCCAGCTTTGGGCAACTTTATCGACAAATGTAATGTTGTCAACGCTGACTGCTCTTTCGAGTCCAACTGAGGTGGAATTTGCATCATTTTCTTTTACTGCTGCGCTGAGCGGGAAAACTGGAAGATCATAAGGAATCATTGATTCATCACTGAAAAGAGGTGATGGTCTAGCTGCATTAAATTCTTTTGCTTTTGCCTGTGCTTTTCCCTTGACTGGAAAAATATCAATCTTTTTAACTGTGTGCAAGTCTTTCTTCGAAAGGAAAAGGACTGCCTGAACCTTAAGTTTGCCGCGCTTAACCGGTGAAATATGCAATACCCAGCATGGTTCGCCATTGATTACTTTTTCTGAACGGACGCTGAATTTCCAGGTAACCGGCGGAAGCCATTCATTTTCCTGACTGATCAGATTGCGGTATTTTGCCTCAATCATCCAGTTGTCGCCAACTTTCCATGTGGGCATGAATTCGCCACTGCAAAAAGCTGTTGTACTTACGCTAAGCGTGAAAAGAAGTGCAACCAGAAGCATACTGCGGAAAATTTTATCCATAAAATCACTCCTTGATAAATTGTATTGATAATTATATAAAAACATGTAAAATATGTTACCATATTGAGCAATAATTGTGCCAGTGTTATCAAATTTTGTCCTGTTTGAATATATTCACTAAATAAAAGTGGCTTTTGATAATGATTATATATTTTGTACTTTTGCCTGCCACGGATTTATGTGGCTGAAACAGGCACAATATTTTAATAATTTCTTAAAAAACAAGCAAACTTCTGCTGAAAAACAAGCAACCCATTTCTTACATAACTAACCCCAGGCTTGATAAATCAAGCTCCTGAGAGCACAAAGTGCTCGAACGCGGGGAGTGAGGCGTTCGAACTTGTTCGAACGACGAGAGGGGGCGCGTGCCCCCTGAGAGCACAAAGTGCTCGAACGCGGGGAGTGAGGCGTTCGAACTTGTTCGAACGACGAGAGGGGGCGCGTGCCCCCTGAGAGCACAAAGTGCTCGAACGCGGGGAGTGAGGCGTTCGAACTTGTTCGAACGACGAGAGGGGGCGCGTGCCCCCTCTCTAAATAGGTCGGTAGCGGCTGAGGGCGAAGATGAAGTAGCTGACCGAGCCAGCAACTATGACATAAGCAAGACCCTCGTTGCCAAGTGTATCCATTGCCATGCCAATGAGGTTCACGCCAATGAAACCACCGGCTGCGTCCATCAGAACATAAGCAACGTTTGCTGAAACCTGATCTTCCATGCGGAAGTTTTCGCCGATCATGGTCAGACAGATCGAATAAATTCCGCCCATCAGGCCGCCCCAGATGAACAGGAGCAGATATGCCAGTTTAGTGTTGAAAATTGCCATCGGAAGATAGATTGCGCACAGCAGATTGAAAAAGACACATACAATGACAAAAAGACGCCTGTCTACGAAATCAGAGAAGAAGCAGATTGCCCAGCCGACAGTGACACTTCCAAACTCAAAAAATGAAATCAGAAACGCTGCATCTTTAATTGACATGCCATTTGCTGTGCCGAAGATTGTTAAAAAAGCAGGTAACCCGAACCAGGTAATTCCACCAACAAGAGCTGATGCGTAAATTGCCTGCGAATTCTTTATTACAAACGCTATTCTCGGTTTTTCAGTTGTTGCAAGCTTTGGAATCAGCAGATAAAGCAGAAGTGTTGGAAGCGCAGTCAGTGCGCACAAAAGAGCATTAACTCTGAATGGGTAACGACCTTCTGTTCCGACATACTGAAGAATTATCGGTCCCAGTGCAACGCCACCGGAGAGTGCCGCTGCATAAGCACCCATAACCAGACCTTTAAATCGAGTGATCTGGATTGTGTTCAGCCAGATCTGAAGAGAAATCAGAAACATGTCGGTTGCCATTCCGAACACAAAAATTCCAATCGACCATGCCCACCATGTCTGAAAAGTCGGTAGAAAATACAGAATCAGCGCTCTCAAGATCGGCAGCACGACAAGAACTCTTGGAAGCCCGAGAAAGGCAATAATCGCCGATATTGACTGTCCGATTGTAAGAATTGCAAATACTTCCATTGATAGACAGACGCCTATCATTGTGTTGTTCAGATTCAGACCTTGAAGTGCAACCGGATAAAGAACTGAGTTCATTCCCATTGCAAGTTGAGCAATAGTGGTGTCGATAAGCACCACGATTATTGCCACAATCACCTTTGCCTTAGTGAACATTGTTATATTGTACTCTCTGTTGCAAGTGATTCTTTAAATTTTAAGAATCCTATTGATACCTCTGCAGTACAATTTTCTCCAGAAAAATCAACTTTCCATTTTGCACCATTTTTCAGAAAGAGCTTTAGCGCCTGTGCTTCACGGATGTTGGGCAATGCCGGTTCGCGGACTTTTTTGAAATCTTCCTGGTTCCAGTTTTCGAGCAATTCATGAAGGGTTCTCGGAACAGGTTCTTTGCCGGAAAATTTTAATTCAACTGCAAGTCTTATATCGTTCAGGGTTTCTTCTGATACAAAGAGAGAGATGATAACCTTATTGCCGTTACATTCCTCGCATGCCCGCTGAAATAATACGCTGAACATGAGCTTCACACTTTCCGGATTGCCGGAAACCAGCTCAGGTATGCCGGCCGTATAGATTATTTCGTGTTCAATGTTCTTATGTCTGAATTTCTGGAATGTTGTTTCAGCTTCCTTTTCAATGAATTTTTTGAATGAAAAATTTTCCCTGGTATTTTCAGGATAGTCAAAATCAATCCTGGCAAGATTTTTAAGCTCCTGGTTCATTTCATTCAATCGGTCAAACATTTGCAGGGAGCCATCTTTGGCTTTACCTATCACCATGGAATTAATGTCAGAAAGCTTCAACAGAATCATGTTTTCCCTGATCTGTGTTTTCGTGGCGTAATCAACAGATCTCTTGAAATCTGCCAGCATTTTTATCCGGCTTTCATTCAAAAACCATGCAAATCTCCTGTTGAACCAGAGGGAAACGCCGAAAAGAACCGCAAAGACTACGCAGATAATTGCCAGTCTTTTGGTTGAAGCTACAACATTTTTGAAACGTTCCTTGAAGCCTGATAACTCCAGATCCAGGCCGAGAGTGCCCGAAAACTTACCCTGTTTATCGAAGATCGGCGCATAAGCGCTCAGAAATGTTCCCCATTTGTCTGATATTGGCTCACTTTCGACGACTGTAACTTTTTCTGTAAGGGCTTTTTTCATGGTATCGGGAACATCAGTGTATTCCTCGCTCATGAGCACAGGCGCTTCGTCAGGTTTTCCATCTCCGTCAAGGTCGTCCTGCGGACTGGGGTCAAGAACAAAATAGACCTTGCCGTCTGGTTCAATTGTGTTAGTGTAAATGTATTTGATGTCTTTCATAGCACGTCTCATTGAATCAAGATTTTTCGACATGCTGATAAACTTCGGGTCGTTTTTTTGCTCAATTGACCTGAGTGAGCGGTGGGTTTCTCCATCGACCATAAGAGCTGCGGCTGAGGCCAGTCGCGTCAGACCTTCCTGAATCTCTATAAGTATTGCTTCGTAGCCTCTGTAATACATAAACCATACACTGAACGACAGAATGGCCAGCATTCCAAGGCCTGCAATGATTCCCTCTGTTTTCGGGTAAAAACGGTACTCCTTTATCTGATATTTCGGTAAAGGAAAAATATACTTGTTTTGATCTTCTTTCATATAAACACCTGCTTTAAAATATTTCAGGACTCCGCAGTTATAGTAGAATTAAAGTGCATAAACAAGGCGGTATCAACAAAATAATTTGTTGTCAGGTATTAATACCGTCAAAAATTTTTCTTAGATCGGTTAAACAATATAATGATTTTTGTTAAGGAAATCCAGAAAAAAGAATAAGAAAATTGCAACCAAAAAATTGCTTGACAATATGAAATGATTATTGCAATATTCAATGCGAAAACATGGTTTATTTTAAATTGTATCTATCAACTGGGAAGGTGCGGATTGAAGAAAAAATGGCTGTGGCTGGCTGGTGTTACTTTTCTTTTGGTGGGTCTTTTCATTGCGTGGCATTTATATCAGCGGAATAAATTTAATCCGGATTTTGATGGACCGACTCAAATAGCTTTATCGAAAACCTGCGACAGAATCTATATATTCGATTCTAAAAATAAACGAATTCTAATAACCGACCAGGATTTTAAACTGATAAATGTGGTTACTCATCCCATGATTACTTTAGGGTGGGGAATGGCTTTGGGTAAAGATGGAGATATAATCCTTGTAAATGTCCGCACAGAGGGAATGTCTACAAATTACGATGAACGCAGAGCCAGTCGCATTTCCGAATTACTTATTTTCAATTCGGATGGTAATTTTAAAAGAAATATTTCCTGGAAAGGTGACAAGGGACCGATTTTCTATCCGCAGGGTGTACAACAGACCCCTGACGGAGGTTTTCTTGTAACTGATACTCAGCTGAACTGCATTTTCAAACTTGACGACTCAGGGAAGGTCATCTCGTCTTTCGGAAAACATGGAAGACAGCCAGGCATGTTGTACAATCCATCAGAAGTATATCTGACCTTTGATGGAGGTTATGTTGTATGTGATTGCTACAACAGCAGAATTCAGAAATTTTCTGCTAATGGGGAATTTCAAAAGGTTCTTATCGAAAAAGGTGAAAAAGAAGGTTTTGTCTCTTTTCCTCAGAATTTCACTTTCGATGACAAGGGAAACTTCTATTGTACTGAAAGTGGAAACATGCGAATTTCTGTTTTTGACCGCGATTTCAAATTTATCCGGGATCTCAGGCCGGGAAATGCTTCTGAAACAGATATTTTCGATTTTAATGGAATTGAATTCAATGCGGCTGATGGCAAGCTTTATGTTGTTGATTCTTACAATTCCTCTATTCATCTTTTCGATTCAACAGGGAAGTGGCTTGAAGCTGTTTCTGCTGTAAAGACTAATTAAAATACCACCGGGAGAGTACAATGAACGAAAAATATATTCGATTGAAATGGAAGCTCTCGGCTGGTTTTGGTTTTCTTGTTCTTGTTTGTACTCTTGTTACCAGCTTTGCACTGTTTCGGGGTGAAAGAGAGCGTTTTGAAAACGATCAGCGGAAGAAGCTTAAGTCACTTTCAGGCCTTATAACACTTAATGTAGATAGTGATAAACTTGCAAAAATATCATCTGAAGATGATCCGTATTACACTGAAATTAAGCGCGTGCTTTCTTCCCTTTATCGAAAATTCAATCTTGGCTGGCTTGCAATTTACAGATTTGAGAATGGATTATTCCGGGAAATAGTTGACGGTGCAGACCTGGGAGAGTCATTCTGTTTCGGTTATCCGATTTTTGGTTCATCTGAAGATATGCAGAAAGCTCTCAAAGGGGAATTTGTAATAGCAGACCTTTTCGAAGACTTGTACGGTACCTGGAGAAGTGCTTTCTGTCCAATAAAAAACTCGAAAGGTGAGGTCATTGCGATTATTGACATCAGTCAGGATTGTGAGCAATTGAATATGATGAGAGACAAAATCTTCAATCACTCTCTCTGGATAATGCTGACTGGAGTTGTTTTTGGAATGGCGTTTGCCAATCTTTTTGCAAAACTTATTACTGTAGGTCTTGAGCAGTTGATTGACGGATTGAGAGTTGTCGGAGCGGGAGATTTGAATTACCGGTTCCCGATTGTTTCCCGTGATGAAATTGGACTGCTTGCAACAAATCTTAATAAAATGGTCAGCGAACTTCAGGAAAAAATGAGACTCTCGCGGTTTGTTTCTGAAAGTGTACGTAATATTGTCAAATCTAATTCGAGAGACTTGATCCTGACTGGAGAAGAAAGACATGTAGCGGTGCTTTTTTCTGACATAAGATCATTTACGACTATCTCTGAGCAGAATTCCCCAAGAGATGTTGTTACAATGCTGAACAGCTATCTTGATGTAATGACTGAAATAATCCAGCGCAATGGCGGAGTAATAGATAAATTCATTGGCGATGCAATCATGGCTGTTTTTTATAACGTTGAAGACCATCAGAAAGCATCAGCTCCGGTTCTTGCGGGCATGGAAATGATGGAAGAACTTGTGTTGTACAATGAATCCAGAAAGGCTAAAGGCCTTTTCACGGTTAATATTGGAGTAGGCATAGCTTATGGGCCTGTTATTGCCGGCGTAATCGGCTCCAAGTCTGGAAGAGTAGAATATACAGTAATTGGTGATACTGTTAACCTTGCTTCCCGTCTTGAAGGTACCAGCAAGCATGGACGGCACCTGAAAATTGTTGTCTCAGAAAGCATGCATCAGATGATTTCCGATTCTTTTGAGACTGAAGCCATGGAAATCACACATGTTAAGGGCAAGGAAAATTCAGTTAAAATGTATGAGATTGTGGCAATAAGAGACGTTGAAAAACACATTGCCGAGTTGAATTCTTCCGATGATCAAATTCGTCTGAATGCGATGAATTTTCTGCGGCTTTCGGGCAGAAAGAATCTTTTATCTACATTTGCTGGTCTTTTCGAAGATCCGTCATCAAAAGTTAGAATTGGTGCTGGTAAGGCAATGAGAAACTTCGTTAAATTCGGAACCGATGCGGTTACTGTTTTCAAAAATGCCTTGAATAATGAGAAGGATGTTAAGACGCTTTCTGCAATGATAATGGACTTCGGTACCATTGCTTCCGGAAGTGATATTATGGGACTTTGCTGCTATCTTGATCATGATGATGAGAGAGTGCGTGCTAATGCAGTTGAAATCCTTGGAAGAATTTCTGATGTTGCGCTGCTTGAAAAACATCTTGTGCCAATGTTGACTGATAAGAGCAGCAGGGCGCGTGCGAATGCGGCTTTTATTCTTTTTAAATCCGGTAAAATTGATGGATTGAGGACATTGATGGATATGTGCGATTTTAAGGCTTCTCTTCCAATGAAAATGTCTGGAGCATGGGGTTTCGGAGAGATTGCCGAATTAGAAAGATCCAGGAAAGACGACCCGCAGTGGACTGGCAGGGCAGAATTGGAAGATGGGGATTATAAAATTGAAATGGAAGTCATTCTTGGAAAGGGGCGCATGGCAATTGAAGCGATGCTTGATAATCCGGACAATGCGCTTGTAAGAAGGGCTGCAATTACTCTGGGGAAGATCAAAAGCAGGTCATCAATGGTTCCTTTGAGCAGGGCAATTGCCAGATTTACCTCGGAAGATCATTTGCATCAGGCAATTCTGGGTGCGATAACAGACATTTCCCGCGGATAAGTCGGAAATGCTTGTTGTTTGAAATATTGTTAAAGTACTTGTTTTAAATTATTGGTGTGTTGTATTATTTGGGAGTTTATTAATTATCATACCTTTCAGCGACTGAATATTTCGTTGAAAAAAAACAGGAGGAAGACATTGAAGATTCTCAGATCGGGTGTGTTGTGTGTGGCATTATTGTTCGTTTTTGCCGGTTCGGCAATGTTGACAGCGTTACCGTCAATGTTAAATTCTATTCCGACGACGGATGTTATCGCCAGTAAAACCGCGACACTCATGTTTACTTATTACAAATATGAGTCACGCAAGGATATTCCCAGTCGTTCATCATGTGTGACTGGTATTGAAGTCGGTATTGCAGACCGTTTTGAAATCGGTTTCGACTTTGTAAATGATAAAAGATTCCATGACGATGGATTATATCCGACCAGTTTCAACTTCAAATGGAAAGTTCTTTCTGAAGATAAAGATAAATCAGGTTTTTCTCTTGCTGTAGGTTCATACAATATTGGTGGAAAGTCCGTTAGCGATAATGCCTATAAAGCTTCTCCATATATCGTGTTCGGAAAGGCTTACAAAGATTTTCGACTCTTTGCAGGTTATCAGGCAAATCTCTTTGCTTATAAGAAAATCCCTGTATTTGAGTATGACAGCATGGGTGAGATTTATAATTCAGAAAACAAAGACAATTCTGGCATTATTCTTGGTGCAGATGGTGTTGTAATTAAAGGAAAATATCCTGTTACAGGTATGATTGATTATTACTGTGGCGCGCAGCCAACTCTTGGTGTTGGTCTCTATCAGCCGATTAATAGCTGGGCATGGACATATTGCTACTATAAATCCGTTGATGAGAAACTTGGCATTACACCAATTCCAGCTTCTCACTGGGGATCAATTTTCTACACATTTCATTTCTAAAAACATTTGCAAGTATTTTTCAGAGGGGGCGCGTGCCCCCTCTTGAGAGCACAAGGTGCTCGAACGCGGGGAGTGAGGCGTTTGAACTTGTTCGAACGACGAGAGGGGGCGCGTGCCCCTGAGAGCACAAGGTGCTCGAACGCGGGGAGTGAGGCGTTCGAACTTGTTCGAACGACGAGAGGGGGCGCGTGCCCCTGAGAGCACAAGGTGCTCGAACGCGGGGGAGTGAGGCGTTCGAACTTGTTCGAACGACGAGAGGGGGCGCGTGCCCCTGAGAGCACAAGGTGCTCGAACGCGGGGGAGTGAGGCGTTCGAACTTGTTCGAACGACGAGAGGGGGCGCGTGCCCCCTCTCTAAAAAGTAAGGTGGGCAGAAAATGAGCGAAAAAATTGAAAATATTAATGCAGATGAAAATGTAATCCCAGGAGATCAACCTCAATTTGATCCGTCTGAGGTATCCGAAGAGCATGCAAGAAAAATGCTTCTTGAAGCCTTTGATGGTTCTGCAAAATCGTGGCAGGATTTCTGTCTTACTTTCTTCAGCCCTATGCGGCAATTTTTTAAAATTATTCTTAATGATTCAGGCGCCGGTGATCTGAAGGCGTTTGAACTTTTTCAGAAAATTCTTGAAGACAGAGAAATTCCGGAAGATCAATCTGTAAGATTGTATATCTATAAAATGGCTTATGATTCAGTCTCAGGAGATGCGGAAGCCAAGAGACCTACTACAAAAAAGCAACTCAGAGTAATATTCGGGAAACCGATCTGGAATGCAAGATTTTTTATCAGTGCTCCTTTGAATCAGTTCAGCAATACATTTGAAAAAGTTATCCTTGAAAGCTCATTTTTACATAAAAGTATCCTTGGTTTGTACTATTATGCACGTCTTCCGTTGAATAAAATTGCCCTGATTATTTCCCGTTCAGCGGCTGAAACAGAAAAAATATTTATCGAAGCTCTGCAGCAGATTGAGAATGCAGTTGCATCAGCATTGCAGATTCCGTTTGATGAATCTCAGCCATCAGAACAACCTGCAGCCGCTAAAGATGCGGCAGGCAACCCAAACTTTGCTGTTGATTGTCATTCAGGAATAAGAAAATGCATTTCTCACCTTCCTTTTCCTCAGAGAACAGATGAGAGCGCAGACATTGCATGTTTTACAGCAAATAAAGAACTGACTGACCGCCTTGTTCCTCTTGGATTTGATTCCCTCTTCAAGCATCTGAAAGATTGTGACATCTGCGAATCAAGGCTTCTGGCAGAAAAATTTCTTAGAGTTGGCCTGGAGCAGGCTTTGAGAAAAACTTCCATGGATGCAATGGAAACTCAGGCATTATTTCTGGTGCGCGAAAAACTTCATTTGAAAAAGCCGAAAAAAAGCAAGGTTCAAATTAATTTTGAATATGTTTTATGGCTTGGACTTATTGTAATTATTTTATTTATTATTTATGATTCTTTTAAAGGTGGAAGTAATATCACAGCCACTGGAACTGCTACGGAAGCTTCAGCAACAGCCCAGATTCATCAACAGAATACTGTTACTGTCGATAAAACAGCCAGTGACAGCTCAGTTCTCTGGTCGGAAAAACTTGCCTCAACTTCTTCTGAGATATCGTCTGACACATCTGTTGCAGCTTCCGAATCTTATATTGCTTCTTCAGAAGGCGTAATTTCTGACATTGCATCATCTGTTCCGCCTTCCAACTCATCGCAAACAACCGAGGTTGTTGCTTCAGAAACTTTTTCAACTCAGAAAACCGAGGTTGCAGCTTCCGAAACCATGGCACCTCCCTCTTCACCTTCAGAAGCAACTTCCACTGAAGTGGTTAAAGCTGTAGAAACAGCAATATCTGATGCAACTGAAACTCAATCTATAGCCACAGAGGCTAAGGCCGTTGCTACAGATTCTACTCCTTTGCAGACTGGTACCGTCGAACCGTTGAAATTGCCTGAAGTGGCTAACTTGCGTCCGACTCCTGATAATCCTCCTGAGCAATCAGCAACTGAAGCAGCAATAGTTCCATCGGTATCTGATGAAAAGAAGCAACCAGAAAAACCAGAAATAGCCGAAAAGACCGAAAAGTCTCCTGCAGTGAAAATTGATTCTGATATTAAGATCGATTCAGTAATTACGAAAAAAACAGAAGAAAAATCTGAAGATAAAGCAGAAGAAAAAATAAAGAAATCGAAAATTGCAAAAAATATAAAAATGGCAAAAAATTCAAAGCAAGCAAAAGCAACAAAAGCTTTCGAGAAAAATGAAAAAGAACTTGCAGAGATGAAAATACCTGAATTTAAGCCAGTTATGGCTGTGATACCGGAAAAACCAGCTGATTTATATATCAAGCCCGTGTTGAAACCTTCTTCACAATCAAAGAATTTTGGTCGCTCATGGGGCGAAAAAGTCGAATTCATAAAATCGATATTGAATGAACATTCCTCTGAAATGAAAGAAGGACCCCTGGATATCGATCAATGGGTCGTCAATGGCTGGATTACACTTCGGGAAAGAATTGCTCTTACCCCATCAATGGACGGAAAGTGGTACGTTGTTAACGAAGACGGTAACTGGAACGTCTACGTCTCAGAAAAAACCACTAACCGCTGAACATCAGAGGGAAAAGACAAGATTTAACCACGGAAAAAACGAAAATATCGGATTTAAAGACTAGACAAGATTTAACCACGGAACACACGGAATACACGGAAATTTTGGATTTGAAGATTTCAAGAGTTGTGCTTATTTGAAAGAGCGTTTGAGTATTTCATAAATCTCTAAAAACTATTCTTTCAATCTTTTATTCCGTGTTGTTCCGTGTATTCCGTGGTTAACTCCCCGTAATCTTTTCTTTTTTCTTTGTCAGGCTTCGCCGCGTGAGCGTTCGATGTGAATGAGCGAGCGCTTGGAGTCTTTAGCCAGCGGGGAAGTCGGGTCAAGTTCAATGACCTTGTTGTATTCCTCAATGGCTTTGTCGAACATGTTTTTCACGCGCAGAATGCTTGCAAGTCTGAAATGTGCTTCGAGGAAGTCGGGTTCAAGCTGAATTGCTTTCTTGTACTCTGCCATTGCTTCGTTTTTCATGTTTACATCGTAGTTTTCACTGTATGCTTCGCCAAGCTCGTAGTGAGCGCGTGCATTGTTTTCGTCGACTTTCATTGCTTTTTTGCAGATTGCAATTGCTTCATCATACATGTGTTTTCCTGAGATAGACTGCTTGTTGTAAACTATTTTCAGACCCCAGTATGGCCAGAGATTATTTGGATCACACGCATTTGCCTGTTTAAAGTAGTAGATAGACCACTGCTGTTCTTCTTCGGAAGGTGTGAATCCCGCTGAAAGGGTAATATACGCGTATCCGAGCATGAAACACATCATCGAATTTCTTGTGTCAGATTCAACTTTCGCTTTGAGATCGTTCAGAATCTGGAAGAAATGCTTTCCGCGGTTTTCATCTTTTGCGTGGGTTTCTTTGTGCAGATCAACAATCTTGATCATGTGGTCGCCGTTTCCAGGTTCAAGTTCGGTCAGTTGACGCAGCTCGGAAAGAGCTTCCTGGTAACGTTTCTGTTGAGCGTATAATTCAGAAAGTTTGACATGTACATATTTGTTTTCAGGGTCAAGTTCGAGAATTTTTTTGTATGTTTCCTCGACCTGATCGAACATATTTCTTCTGAAATACACCTTTGCTATTTCAGTTAATGCAAAAACATTGTTGCTATCAAGTTGAAGGATCTTTTCGAAAAATTCAATAGCCTGTGAAATGGAGTCTTCTTCGGAAAGATTTACGTCAAGACCTTTTGATACAAACAATCCGAGTTCAAGCAGATCCTGTGGAGTATTATTTTTACTGCATGATTCTCTGATTGCTGTGCCTATTTCGATCAATTCTTCAGGTCTGCAGAAATTATTCATGGCTTTAAATTTCAGCTGAGAAATCAGCTGTATTCTGACCTGCGTATTTGCCGGATAATTTTCTTTTGCTTTTACAAGCATTTCCACAGCTTCGACATTTTTGCCTTTTCTGATGAAAAGATCTGCCAGACGCAATGGAATATCTTTGTATTTTCTCTCTTCATCAAGTCTTTCAGCCTGTTCATATTCAAAACATGCTTCATCATACAAATGCTTGGCTTCGTAGAGTCTTCCAAGGTGGTATCTTGCTTCCAGATTCTGCGTTTCAAGATCAATTACGCTGTCGTAGTGCATTATTGCGGTGTCTATATCGCCCGCTTTCTCGGCTTCCTGGGCTTTCTGCATCGCTTCGTTAATGCTTTGTGATTTCTGTGATGCAGAGACATTTGCGAAGAAGTCTGTTGCAAACTCATTTCCAGCTTCGAGGTCGATTACTATGGCAAACCATTTCCGGGCATTGTCAATATCGTTTCTGTCGCGGGCAATTATTCCAAGCTGAAGAACCGGTGTAAGCTGGTTTGGATCAATTGCATAAGCTGCTTCAAATCTTTCCACAGCTTCGTCAAGCCAGCCTTTTTTCTGGAAGATTTCTCCGAGGAGAATCAGTCCGTTAACGTTGTCTGGTGCCAGAGAAATTAAGTCCTGGAGCTCCATTGATGCTTCATCAAGCTGTTCCTGTTCAAGAAACAGAGCTGCTAGTGCAGTGTATGAAGGCTGGTATTCCGGATTAATTTCTTTCGCCTTCATGAAAGCTTCCTGAGCCTTTTCATAACTTTTCTGTTCCTGGTAGATCAGACCAAGTTCATACCATGCAACAGTGCTTTCACTGTTGAGCTTAATAACATTCTGATATTCAAGAATTGCGTTTTTTACCATTCCGCGTTCTTTGAATACACGGGCTTCCTTGAGGCTCTCTTCTGCTTTTCCTGTGACTCTGAGTTTGTCGAGTTCGCCAAACATTTCCCGGGCTTTCGCGTGCGTGGGTTCAAGTTTGAGAACCTTCTCGAATTCCTGAATGGCTTTGTCGAATTCTTCCTTGTCACGGAAAATCAGACCTATTTCATAATGCGCTTCACAACATGAGTCATCAACTTTTATTGCTTCCTCAAGCTCTGCTACTCCGTTGAAATACATGTTCTCATCGTTAAAAGAGCGTCCCATCGCAATGTAGATTCTTCCAAGTTCAAGATGCCCGATCGGGTCATTCGGAGCTTCCTCAATAGCTTCCTTGAAAGTCATTGTTGCCTGATCAAACATGTTTGCAATACTATAAATTCTTCCAAGCTGAATCTTTGCTTCACGGTTTCCAGGTTCAGAAGAAATAATCTGCTTGAGCTCAAGAATTGCCATTTCATGTTCACCCGATTTTGCATAAGCTTCAGAAATAAGCGATGCAATGCGGGAATCTTCAGGGTGCAGTGAACGGATTTCTTTGAGTTGCTCAATTGCATCGCCGAATGATTCGTTATTGATAAATATTTTTCCGATTTCGAGTACAATATCAACGTTGTGAGGTGAAACTGTTTTAGCCTGGGAAAGTATGTCCATGGCTTCGTCTATCATTTTCTGACTCTGGTAAATTCTTGAAATGGTCAGATAATTCTCAATCTTTTCCGGATCATTTCTTCTGAGTTCCTCAAGCTCAGTAATTGCAGCCTGTGGATTACCTGCCGACAGATATATTTCGACAAGACGTCTGGAAATTTCAGGGTCATCAGGAGCCTGCTGTCTTGCTTTCTGAAAGTAATCAAGAGCGTCATCTGTCTGGCCGCTTTTCATAAGCAGATCGCCGAGTTCAAGGAATATCCGCGGATCAGAAGCACCCAGCTGGAGCGCGTTTTTAAGGGAAGATATCTGATCTGCTGTTCTGCCCATTTTCTTGTACAAATCACCCAGTGCAATATGTGCAGACATGTCATCAGGATTAGCCGTGATCATCTGCTGATAGCATTCGATAATTTTCTCAGGAATACCCTTTTCGGTATACAATTGTGCAAGTGATTTCCAGATATCGGTCTGTGTCGGATCTATTTCAAGAGATTTTCTGTATGAAGTAATCGCTTCGTCGATTTGTCCAAGTTCAGAAAATAATTCTGCAAGACGATACGACCATGCGAAGGATTGATCAATCTTCATGAGAATTCTGAGAACAGGCACTGCGTCACGTTCTCTGCCGGTTCTAGTGTACAGATCTACCAGGTCGGAAAGCAGTTCAAGATTGTTCGGGTCGGATTCCAGAAGAAGATTGATTGCGTCTATTTCTTCATTAACCATTCCCCGACTTTTATAAACTACCCTCAATTCGCCCTTAATATCTGTTCTTCCCGGGTCGAGTTCGAGAATTCTGGAATAATAAGCATTCGCTTCTTCCATCAGTCCGCGGTCTCTATAGGCGCGTGCAAGAATAAGAAGCAGATTGGAATCGTCATTTGTTACAGTTGAAAGCGTTTCAAGTGCATCAATATTCTTTTCTGAATCTGCGCCTCTCAGAACGAGTTCATAAATTTTTTCACATATTGAGATGTTGTCTGGCTCATTTTCGAATGCCTTGTGCCAGAAATCAGCCGATTTATCGTATGCCCCCGATGATTCGTGAGCATTTGCAAGTTGTACAAGAAGCTCATTTGAGGCGCCGTCCATATCAGCAATTTTCTCAATTTCCCGGATCTGTTCGTCAAAGCGTTTGGTTCTGGCAAAGAGATTTACCAACTCATACCTTATTTCAAGCCAGTCAGGTTTAAGTTCAACAAGAGCTCTGAATTCCTCAATGGCTTTTTCCTGCTGATTAAGCTTCTGGTAAAGCTTTCCGCAGCGATAGTAGGTTTCCAGATTGTTTTTATCGAGTTCTTTGACGGCAATATATTTTTCAAGAGCTTCCTGAATTTTTCCCTTGCTTTCAAGATCATTACCGATTCTGAAGTGAACTTCGGGGTTATTTGGATTCAGATATTCGGCTTTTTTATATTCATGCATCGCCTCATTGTACAAACCGCGGGTATTGTATGCTTCACCGAGCTCGAAGTGCAGTTGCGCGTTGTCCGGGTCAGATTCCAGGACTTGTGTGAAATAATCAATTGCTGCTTCGACATTATCTTTGTTTATTGCAATACGCGCAAGAGCGATGATTGCATCTGTAAAGTCAGGTTTAAGTGCCACTGCCTGTTTAAGAGAAGACTCTGCCTGATCGTAACTCATTTTTTCAAGTTGAAGATTCCCAAGGAGGAAAAATAGGTCAGGATCAGATTTATGCTTTTTCAATGCCTCGGAAAGCAGCTCAGCGGCATGATCTTTCTTCGATTTTGATATCAGAAGGTTGACGAGATTTTTCAGCAGCAACGGATCTGATGAATCGGCTTTATATATCGCCTCGTAAGCTTCAATTGCTTCATCTGTTCTTTCAAGCAGATCAAGACATTCTGCCCTGTATTTAAGTGCCTGAATGTTTGTCGGTGCTCCGGAAAGAATTTCAGTGAATGTCTGCAGAGCTTTCTCAATTTTTTTGAGCTTGAAATACGTCAGCCCTTTTTCAAAAAGTATGTCAAAGCGGTTTACCATTTATGGCTGCTCCTGATCAGTTGCAAGTATTTGTTTACTCGTCTAGGTTTTACTACAATATCACTTTGGCTGAGATTGTTCAAGTGTATCAGCTTTTTCAAATGCCGAAAGTGCTTCTTCCGATTTTCCGAGTTCATTGTATGTTTTTCCAAGCATGTAGAACACATCGCTTCCGGCATTTGGCAGTCCTGATGCTTTCTTCAACTCTTCCAGAGCCTCTGCGAACCTTCCTTTTGCAAAGAAGTCTGCACCGAGTTTTGTAAGAATTTCAACATTTTCAGACATGAGACTCTTTGCCCGCTGAAAATACTGTGTTGCTTTTTCCATTTCTCCTGTTTCTTCAAAAGCTTTACCAAGTAGAAACAGAGCCTCACCATTTTCAGGATTAAGACTTATTGAGCGTTTCAAAGAATCAATTGCTTCCGGAATCATTCCATTTTCCTGATATAAACTTCCAAGCTCATAATATACTTCCGGATGATTAGAATCAAGGTTTATTACCTTTTTAAATTCATCAATAGCTTCATTAATTTTGAATTTGCGCTTATATGCTTTTCCAAGTTCGAAATGGGCTCTGGAATTTGTTGGATAGAGCGCAATAGCTCTTCTATACAAATTTACCATCTTGTCGTAGTATTTTTTTGTCCAGTATATTTCACCCAGGGAATAAATGCATTCAAGCAGATCGGCGTTGAGTTCAAGCGCCTCTTCGTATTTTTCAATTGCAGCGTCAAGTTCACCAAGTCCTTTTTTTGCTTCTCCAAGTTCAAAGTGCAGAAGCGCATTTTTTGGTGAAATTGCAGTTGCTTTTTCATAGAGTTCAGCCATTTTGTGGAAGAGTTTCAGCGATTTATATTTCGCTCCCAGACGGTAAATAATGTTGATATTGCCGGGCTTGAAGGATAATGCGTTCTCAAAGGCTGTTACTGCTTCTTCGAGTCGTTCAAGCTTTTCGCAGATTTCACCATATTCGCTGTAAATTGAATAACTTTCTGCCTTGAGATCAATGGCTTTTTTATAATAATCTGCCGCTTTGTCGAATTCGTCCAAGGAAGCATACAGAGCACCGAGTTTTGGAAAGACTTCAACGTAATCTTCCTGAAGTTCGAGAGTTTTTTTGAAAGCTTCAATAGCCTGTTTGTGGTTGCCCTGTCTGAAGTAAGCTTCACCGAGTTCAAATCTTATAACCGGATTGCTCTGATCAATGTCAATTGCCTTCAGGAATTCATTTGCTGAATCGTTAAACGATTCTTTGTCTCTCAGTAGTCTTCCCATTTCAATGTGTGCACGAGAATTTTCCGGAGAGAGTGCTATGACATTTCTTAATTCTTCGATTGCCTGGTCGGCCTGTCCGAGGTTCGAAAAAATCATTCCGAGTTCAAAATGAGCAGAAGCATTGTCTGGATCAAGTCTGGTGACATTCTTAAAGGAATCAATCGCTTCATCAATTATTCCCTGACTGATTAATGCCTTTGCCAGTTCAATATTCAGTGAAATATCATCCGGATTAATTCTCACGGAATCTTTAAAATATTGAATCGCCTTATCAACTCTTCCCTTGTTAATATAAGCTTTTCCTATTTCGAAGTATGCGAGCCAGTTTCGTTTATCAAGCTCAATCGAACGGTTAAAGCGTTCAATTGCGAGATCCAGGTTTCCCTGTTTTCTATGGATAAGCCCCATACTAGTCATAATCTCAGGGTTCTGCGGATCTGAACGATACGCGGTTTCGAATTCCGAGAGTGATTCGGAAAGCATATTGAGTTTGTCGTATACTTTTCCGAGTTCGAAATGAATTCTTGAATTACTCGGATCAGTATCAAACACTTTTTTGAAATATTTAGCTGCTTCCTGCCAGCGGTTCAGTGTTGAGAAAAGCTGTCCGAGCCTTATCAGCGCATCAGTTCGCTCGTCATTTATTTCGACAACTTTCAGGTATTCGTCAAGTGCTTTCTCAAGCTCACTCTGGTGATAGTATGATTCTGCCAGCCAATATCTGGCAGCCTGGTTACGCGGCTCAAGTTCTACAAGACGGCGATAACAATTTGAAGACGCTTCATAATCATCGACGTTGTAAAAAATTTCACCCAATATTGACAGCGCATCAGAACGGTTGGGGTCAATTCGCAGAGTATGCTGAAATTCATCAATAGCATCTTTGAAATTTTCGCACCGATAATAGACTTCAGCAAGTTTGTAATGTGATTCAGCAGAAGAATTATTTATGGAAATAGCTTTCTTCAAAACGGATATTGCTTTATCAGTAAGGTTCTTTCCATCATAAATTCTCGCAAGCTCCATGTATGCTGCAAAATTTTCAGGGTCGTATGAAATAACAGTATTCAGAGAATTCAAAGCTCGGTCAAGAAGGTCTCTTGTCATGTAAATTTTTGCCAGTGCCATCTGAGCATCGGTATCTTCCGGTTTCAGGTTGACGACGTGGCAATACTCGTCTTCAGCCTTGTAAACCTGGCCGGTACTGTCGTAGAGGGCAGCAAGACTGCGGTGAGCCTGCAGGTAATCCGGATCAGTATCTATAACGCGCAGATACTGCTTTTCTGCCTGGTCGTGAAGGTTCAGTTTTTCGAGAACCTGTGCCAGAAGCATCATTGATTCAATGTGAGATGATGAGTCTTTGAGAATCTGCTCAAGATTTGTCTGTGCTTCCTGCCAGCGGTTATGTGATACCAGCATCTTCGCCAGATCGAATCTGATTTCTGTTGGGTTATCAGAAATTGAAATGGCAAATTTATATTCCCTGAGCGCATTTTCGAAATCGCCTGAGATGTCATAAAGTTTTGCTATCCGGTAATGTGCGATAAGGTTCTCTGAATCCATTTCGAGAACTCGTTTGAAACGCAGCATTGCATTGTCAGTCATTTTCTGTGCAAAATATATTTCAGCAATCAGAAGATGTGCGTCAAGATGTTCGAAATCAAGCTCTATTGCTTTCTTGACGTTGCTTATGGCTTTTTCATTCTGGTGAATCTCGTTGTATACTTTTGCCAGCTCAAAGTAGCCCTGCGCGTGATTTGGATTAATTCTTATCACTCTCTGATACAGGCGCACTGCATCATCGAAGAGCTTGTTCGAATGACGGGCTCTTGCCATGCTGAAATAAGCAGGAAGGAAAGACTGGTCTTTCTGAATTGCGTAGTTGAAATTTCTGTCTGCTTCTTCGAGATTTCCCATTTCCTGGTAAACATCGCCCAGTTCGAAAAATGCTCGCGGGTCATTCGGGTCGAAGTCCAGAACATGTCTGCATGCTTCCAGAGCTTCTTCGAAAAGCTTTTCCATGCCTGGCGGCGGGTTCAGATACGATTCTTTGAGGCCCCAGTATGCAAATTTGAAGTTTGGATCAAGATTGACAGCCATCTGATATCCGTTTAGAGCCTGCTCTCTGCGATCTTCGAGTTTTTCGGGAATATTTGTCGGGAAGACACTGCATGAATATGCCAGGGCAAAGTGTACGACCGGATTCTGCGAATCTGCAAGCACAGCCCTTCGATAGCTTTCTATGAGTCTGTCAAAAATCATTTCCCTGTCTTTGGAAGTCTGGTTCTGAATTCTGGAAAGATCAATCTGACTGATTATTGCCAGAGGACTGTTCGGAGCAATGGCAAGTGCTTTCTGATATGATTCCTGAGCGTCGTGATACTGGCGGCGGCGTGTGAATATTTTTCCCAGCTCAATGTAGCAGCTTAAAGTGCTTGATTCACTGAAAAATTTCAGCTTGTTGAAGAGATATCCTTCCTGATAGCTTTCCGGAAGATACTTTTCAGAAAGATCGATAACCTGTTTGAAATGATCAATTGCGTGATCAAGCATTCCATTGAGTGCAAATATTCTGCCCAGTCTGAAACGTGCAAACGGATTTATCGGGTTTATTCCAAGCCCCTGTTGATAGTATTCAATGGCCTGATCATAATTGGTTTTCTGTTCATTTATGTAGCCAATTCGGAAAAAAGCAGAAGAGTAGAGTGGTTCAAGCGAAATTGTCTTTTTGTAATATTCCTCGGCACGGCTGAGAGCTATTTCATCTATGAGAGCGCTTTGTGCCTGAGAAAGAAGATAGCATTCACCAGTCTCAAAATAAAGTCTCGGATTATCTGGAATTCTCTGTAATGCAATCTGCATCTGTTCAATGGCTTCTTCGAACATGTTTTCGTAAAAGAAAATGTCCTTGAGCCCGATGTATGCCCAGAGATTTTCGGGATCTAACTGCAGGGCGCGTCTTATAAGTTCAGCAGATTCATTTCTCTGATTCTTGAAGGTTTCATTGTCAGACGAGTGGAGCAGCAGAAGAACAAAACCCATTATGCAGTTGGCGGAAGACTCTGTCGGAACGTGTCTGAGCTCTTCGCGGAGTTTGATAATACAATCTTCGAGAAGCCTTTCACGGTGGGGCAGGGGAGCGAACATCTGTCTGTACTGAAGAATCAGCTTCATCCAGATTTCAACGTTTTCACAATCGCTCTTCAATGCTGATTTGAAAGACGAAATCGCTTCGTCAAAAACGCCTTTCTTGGAATAAATGTCTCCCATTGCGGAATGAACCTTTGGATCAGCCGGATTCAGAATCAGAGCTTTCCTGTAATCGAGCAGTGCCTGATCAAGTTCGCCCTTGCTGAAATGAATTCCGGCCTGTGAAGAATAAAGATCTACACGTTCTTTCTTTTCATCATCAGGCAATTCACGCGCTCTATCCGAAAGAAGTATCAACTCGTTCTGCTCAGCCATTTTTCTCAGAGAAACAACGTATTCCCTTGAAGCTGTTCCAATTTCAAGAAAAACACATCCAGCAGATGTACCGCTGTAAAACTGACATTTTTCAAGTAAACACGATGAGCTTGAACTTTCGATGTTTCTATCGAATCCAAGAAAGGGGCAAATTGTTTTTATCATTGCTCGATTCCGCTCCTTTTGGCGAGAATTTTTCTTTTGTTGGAACCGTCCGACGGACCTACTAAACCATCTTCTTCAAATTTATCCATAATTCTTGCTGCTCTATTATACCCTATCTTGAATTTTCGTTGTAGCATACTTGTAGATGTTTTTTCCTGAGTTGCCAACCACCTTAAAATTTCAGCAATAAGTCTGTTGTCATCGCTGTCTTCATCGTCGCTCTCAGAAAATCTCGAACCTTCGCTTCCCGATGAATTACATGGAGCAATGTCGATGTATTCGGGCTGACCGTGTTCTTTTACCCAGTCGGCAATGCTCATAAGTTCCTGGTCTGAAATAAATGCACCCTGAAGTCTCAGGGGTTTGTTGCGTCCCTTTGGAACAAAAAGCATGTCGCCTTTTCCGAGAAGTTTTTCTGCGCCCTTCGTATCAAGAATGGTTCTTGAATCAATGTGAGAGGCCACTGAGAAAGCTATTCTTGAAGGAAGATTGGCTTTGATTGTTCCGGTAAGAACATCAACACTCGGGCGCTGAGTTGCAATAACAAGATGAATTCCGACCGCACGAGCCATTTGAGCCAGTCGGCATATTGAGCCTTCTACTTCTGCTGATGCAGTCATCATAAGATCAGCAAGTTCGTCAATAATAATTACCATATAAGGCATTGCAGATAATCCGCTGTCTATTTCAGTCTTAAGCCTTGGTAACTCCTGATTATATGAGGAAATTTTTCTCATGCCGCATGATGCGAGAAGTTCATAACGTCTTTCCATCTCTTCGACTGCCCATAACAATGCAGAAGATGCTTTCTTCGGGTCAGTTACGACTGGTGAAATCAAATGCGGAATTCCGTTGTAGGAAGAAAGCTCGACCATCTTCGGATCAATCATCACCATCTTCACCTGGTCAGGATGAGCCTGATAAAGAATGCTGGCGATGATTGTATTAATACAGACTGATTTTCCTGAACCAGTGGAACCGGCTATCAGAAGGTGAGGCATATCAGCCAGATCAGCAAAAACCGGTCTGCCATTGATTGTTACGCCAAGAGCCAGGTTTAATATGGTTTCCGAAGAAAGGAATTTTTCATTCTTTATCAGATCGTAAAAATACACAGGTTTTGGTTTTGAGTTGGGGATCTCGATTCCAAGAGCAGGCTTACCGGGTATGGGAGCCTCAATTCGAATTGCCGGTGCTGACAGAGCAAGGGCAATGTCGTCAATCAAACTTGTGAAGCGGGCAACTTTAATGCCGGGTGCAGGTTTCAATTCAAATCTCGACACAGCCGGACCCTCGACTACCGCGGTGATCTGTGCTTTGATGCCAAATTCGTCAAGCGTTTTTAAAAGCAGTGCAGAACGTTCGGCCAGGTCAGAAGGAGCTTCACATTCCTTTGGCGGAGGAACAATAAGCAGGTCAATCGGAGGAAGGGTAGATTCAACTCCTGATTCGGAAGCAGCTGCGGGCTCAACAGGCTGAGACCCGGCACTGTTGTGTGTTTTAATGTCTTTGTCGATGAGATTGTCTTCAAGGAGAACTGGTGAATCGGAATCTTCAATTTCATCGTCAGATTCAGAGCAGCTTGTGTCTGAGGATTCATCTAAAGATTCATCAGGAAAATCATTTTGAGTTTTTGACTGCGATGATTGCAGAGGAGATTTCGAAGATGTTTGCGAAGATGCTTGTGAAGATGTTTGTGAATTCGGCATTGCAACAGTCTGATCCTGAGATTGAACTATGTTTTGAGAACTGTTTTTTGTCGAAGCATGTGCCTGAAGATGACCCTGACACTGAGCAGAAGCTGAAGCTTGAGCCTGAGTTTGATCGTGGTTCAGATTCAGGGTCAGATGTTGATCTTGTTGCTGATCCTGATATTGAGCATGAGATTGCTGCTGAATCTGAGCCGCTGATTGATTCAGATTTTGATTTTGTGAGTAAGGTGCTGTAGAAAAATCTGATTGAACTGGAGAGTTCTGTAAACTTGGATGGATTGTGTTATCAGGTCTGACGTGTACTGTGAATGGCATTCTTTCAGGCAGCTTGGGATTGTGCTGCGAAGCCTGTGGTGATTGAGAAGCTTGTGGCGCCTGCACTGAAGGGTTGGGTTGTCCGAATTGGGCTGCAGCTGGAGATCCAGAATAACTCGGCAGAGGCGGAACATTTGTTATCATAACCTCTCCGGAAATATTTGCTACATGAATATGTGCTGAAACAAAAGCTTTTTCCGGAGCATAGGATGCTTTTTCATCTGCTTTTTCTGCTGAATTAAGACCTGGTGTTTGAATTTGCGCCTGCTGAACCTTGTCAGCGCTTTCCAAAGGTGTGTATTCACCAGAAATAATGTCACGCCATGAAACCGGAGCAGGAATGTTGTCGAAGAGAGACCCGCTTTTATTGTTTACTTCTTTGAAAAGCGGCTGTTCATCCTGAGAAGTATGAAATTGATTGTAGGTGAGCATTTTGAGCCCATAAGCAGTTTCTGCTTCCAATTCAGGCGGATCAATGTTTTCTTCAAAGAATTTCTTCACGTAAGTCCACAGCATATAAGCAGCATTGAAAGTTATTTTTGATATTGTTATCATATTTATGATAATTTTAACAGAAAAATTCCAACAAGATTTTAGAGCTGATATTGTAGATCGTATAATGATAATAGATGCGATTATCAAGTCTTTGTAGAGAATATCAAGTGCGAATATCAGCGACGCCAGTGTGAAAAACAGGAATAGCAGTCTGGTGGGCATTACTCCAAAGTAGCCTGAGAAGAATCCGAATGTTGTAGCCCCGATTTTTCCACCTTCCAGGCCAAGAAGACCGAGCCCGAATACTACAATTCCAAGTGACCCAAGAAGTCTGAATGTCAGATTTGAAAACGGTCTTTCAAAAAATCTCTGTAATCCCATCAATCCAACTATTGCCGGAACCAGGTATATTCCGAATCCAAAATTTACAGTTAGTGAAGTCAGAAAGCCGGCAAGTTGAAGAGGTATCATGTTATGAAAAAGTGCAATAAGGAAGATACTTGTGCCAATAAGGATGAGTCCAATGGCTTCATTTCTCTGGCTTGGTGAAATCGAACTTGAAGAATTTGCCGCAGGCGGTCTTGCCGGTTTGCCTGACGTTCTGCCGGATCTGGTTCTTTCAACGCGTTTGGTTCTTGCTTTGGGCTCGGGCATCAATATTTTTTTTTCATTCATATCCGTTGTTCTTTATTTTAGGTTATAATTCTAGCTGGAGATGGGCACGTGCCCCCTCTTGCCGGTCGAACAAATCCGATCAGCTCACTCTCCAGCGGTCGAGTAGCGAAAATACCTATTATCAAGTTTTATTATCGGCAATGCCGGGTTGTGAAATTAATTTAATAAAATCTGTTAAAATTGAGTAAAATGTTTTTTATTGAGTCTGTTTGTGGTATACTCAAACTTTATATCTAACATTTTCTTCAGGAGAAAGAAGTATGACAATGTCTGCGAATGACCTGAGAAGAAATCAGATCATAATTTTCAATAATGAATTGTGTCAGGTAGTTGATGTTGAATTTGTAAGACCGGGAAACTGGCGTGCGATGGCTCAAACCAAGCTGAAAAGCCTTAAAACAGGCGCAATTTTTCAGCAGAGATTTTCGACAACTGAAAAGGTCGATGAAGCAACAGTAGAAACACGTACAATGCAATATTTGTATTCTTCAGATAATATGCATCATTTTATGGATATCCAGAGCTATGAACAGATGGAAATGAACGACGAATTTGTCGGAGATTCCAAAAAATTTCTGAAAGAGCAGATGGAAGTTATTGTAAAGATGTATGAAGGTAAGGCAATAGGGCTGGAACTTCCAACTTCTGTTGTTCTCGAAGTTCTTGATACTCCACCGAACATCAAGGGTAATACCGCGAGCGGCGGCGGAAAGCCAGCAACACTTCAGGGCGGGCACGTTTCACAGGTTCCGTTTTTTGTTGAAATTGGGGACTTGATTCGTGTTGATACACGCACTGGCGCCTATCTTGAGCGTGCAAACAAATAATTATTGCTTTATTCAATAATTGTCAAGCAGCTTATTGCCCTCTTGTTCTGGCGTAAAGCCGAGAGGGCAAGGTTTGTTGTACTAAATCTGTGAATAAATTTATATAGTAATTTTTGAACTTTTTTCGAACATTTTTGAAAGTCAATCGGGGGGAATGGTATGTCTGATGTGAATTTTTTTTCAAAAAAAGAATCATTTTTAATTTTTATTTTCAGCGTTATGATTTTGTTGTCTTTTGAGCCTTTCAATAAAGTATTTGGGGAATCTTCCCAACCCGGTACTCAGCTCAAATCGCCGAATGCTCCCCCTTCTATAGAGTCTGAATTAAACCCTCAGAAACCCACCCCCGTTGCTGCTAAGCCCGATGCCTCAGAAGCGCCAGTTTCAGTTGCTGCTTCTGAATCGCCGAAATCAACTCAAAAACAGGATGATTCTTCTTTGTCTCTCCCGAAGCCAACTCAAAACATCAAAGAGTCCTCCCAGGCCCAAAAAGCTTCTGATGATGCTCCTGCAAAAGGAAAGAAGCAAAAAAAGGAAAAAAATACAGCAAAGCCTTCAGAAAAACCTTCAGAAAAAATCTCAGAGACGAAAGCTCAGCAAGAATTTGTTGCTGCAGAGCCTGAAGTTTCAGAAAAAGCTGCCCCGGAAGCACCAGAAAAAGTGAAAGCTGAACCTCTTCAGAGCAATGATACTGCTAAAGCTGATGAAACAAAGAAAGAAAAGAAAGAAAAAAAGTCAAAGAAGCAGAAAAAGAATAAACGAAAGACAAATGTTCACAAAGATCTTTATCTTCCGGAAGAATTCAACTGGTTTAATGCCACAATGACAATGGTTCTTGATAAAAAAGGTGATTGCAGAATCGTAACTTCTGTTAAGGTTGCTGATGAAAAAATAGCAGATTATTCTCCCAAAGTGGAAAATTCCCCAAAAATAGAAAATCCTCTCAAAGATTCGGATTCCTATCTTCCACCCGGAAAGGGATTGTTTGAAGAAGCAATGAAAAAAATGGCCAGACTCAGAACAAAGCGTCTTTATGAAGCGCAAAGAATGGGTGTTAATCTTCCCAGTCAGACAGGTTCTTATACCGGCTTGCCTTGCCGGTCTCTGGAAAGACTTATTGAAACTGTTTCATATCTTAAGGAAAGAGACCCCGAACAGCCCCTTTACAGCGAAACTTCTGAAGTAAAATCAGAATAGCCATTTCTATGTAATTCTTTTCTCTTGCCCTATCAATCCACGAATTATAAAAAAGGGCCTTGAGCCAACGATAACTTTTGTTCGTTTCATCTGATTGATTTGTGCGCAGGGGCGCGCGGTTTATTGTGCCAGAAATATTGTTGTTCAACCGGGTAATCTTGTATTAACTTAATATTTAGAGGCAATTTGTAGACGAGGGCATCTTGCCGCGTTGTTCGCAGGCGTCTTGAAGCCGCTTCTGCTTTCCTTTTCCCCAATTTATTGAGCAGACATCTTTATTGCTTAATGATACCAATGGTCAAAAATTAGGACTCTTTTTTGAAAACCTAACCATGATATACGAATCAGGAACTATGAAGTTAATGTTAGTTGATGATTGGATCGGCAGTTGGGTGTTAAAGAAGGTCTTCCTGTTGTGTTTGCAGTAATGTGATAACATTATCACATTACTGATGACGTTGTGCGAGGTTCTACCAATGCTCATAAAGAAATCCTGATACTTATTGTCGCAAATCTTAAATTTATATTATGTTATTTCGACCAAAGGGAGAAATCTCGCATTTTGCAGATATCTCGCATTCGTTCGAGATGACAGCTTCCCAAAAGTAATTATGCAAAATTTGACCCCAAATTTAAGATTTCGCGTTCTTACTTGTAGAAGATATTAAAAAAGCCTCTTTTTCGTTTGAGAAAAAGAGGCTTTTTTAAAAACTAATAATTTATCATTCTGATGGAGGTGGTTCATCCGAGGGTGGTTTTGTTTCGGAAGAATCGCCAGAACCTGAATCGCTGGATTTAGTTTCGCTGGAAGATGATCCGGAGTCGCTGGAGCCTGAATCGCCGGAGCTTGATTCACTTGAGCTGGAATCTCCCTCTTTTTGTTCTGACAGAGACATATTGCAAGCGGGGCAATCGCCGGCTGCGTCATTTGTATAGCCACACTTCGGACAGGCGTAAGTTTTGGATTCTTCTTCTTGTGAAGCTTCTTTTTCAGTATTTCCTTCTGAATTTTCACCAGAAGAGCTTTCTTCTGTGTTGCCTTCAGAGCTCCCTTCGGAGTTTCCTTCAGATCCTTCCGAAGCATCTCCTGCAGGTTGTTCGTCGCTGCTCGTTGTTTCACTGTCATCTTGTGAATAGAGTGGAGATTTATAACCAGTGCCAAAAATAACCAGAGTGATTACAAAAAAAATAACCAGAAACTTTTTCATTCTTTTTCTCCTGAGCAAATAACATTTTCCCACTGTTAATTAATTATACTGCAAAATATTTTTATTAAGCAAGGGAAAATATTTATTTTCAAGTGACATACAAGTGTGTTTCCCGCGACTGAAAAAAATATTGACCTTATGTTTTTATTTATTGTATACTGATCGGTTGATCTTTTTTTACAGAAAAAAATGTTTAATTTTAATTGGGGGAAGTGTTATGAGTTTCAGACATTGTTCTATCGTAGTCTTAGTGCTTATGTCTTGTTTTTTTTCAACTCTTTCTTTTGCTGCTACAGAAGTGTTGCAAGGTTATTCGAGTTCTCTGATTGATCAGAACCCCGATAAGCCTGCCTGGATAAACGTTTGCGACATTGATGGTGATGGTAAGAAAGAAATTATTATTTCTGTTTTTGCTGGTTCCAGCCCAATGGGCGCAGGCTATCTGAGTATCTATAAGATGGTAAATGGAAAATGGAACAAGGCTGTTGTTGCTGGTTCTGAGGGAATTAAATTTCCCAATGATCCAACTTTTGCTGATGTCGATGAAGATGGAGATCTTGATATCATTCTTCCAGCCGGATTCCTCGCAACTGCGCCCTCAAATTCAGGCGCTCTTTACTGGTTTGAGAATCTTGGCGCTGCGCTTAAGTGGAAACGCCATGACATTGTAACCAGGCAGAAATTGTTTTACCATTATGTAGTTTATAATGACATGAATTCAGACGGAAAAATGGATCTTTTAACCGTTGGCGAATTCAAAAGTGCATTTGGTGGTAGTGATGCAGAAGTTCATCTCTTTAAAGGCTTGGGTGGTGGTAAATTTCAGACAACGCCTGAAGTTATTATGGGAAAATCCATGGGAAGCTTGCCATCGTTATGTGACATTGACAAAGATGGAGATCTTGACATCGTCAGCGCTCAGTATTTCGTTTCTGATGCTTCGGCTGTCTGGCTTGAAAATAGTGGTTCGGGAAAATGGACAAAGCATGTAATAGAAGAGAGGGTGGGGCCGTCAATTCAGTTTTCAGTTATCGACAATCTTTGTGGTGATGGCGCAAGATATGCCGTTTTGAGTAATCATGTTAATACTTCAGATGACCCGACCGGACCAAAAGAAGGTGTTTTTCTTTATCCATTGCCTACAGATAGCGAAGAATTGAAGATGCCATGGTCAGGAAAACTCATTTCAAATGGCATTAAATCACGAAAATCTCCTGCCATGGGTCCTCAGGGTGCTCCCGGCGTTTACAGATGGGGCGACCCCGACGCTGATGGCGATATTGACCTTGTAGTTCACGGTGACGGAGATGCAAGAGCTTTTTTAATTGAGCAGACATATCCTGGTATTTTTGAGACCAGAGTTCTTGCAACAGAAGTCCCTCAGGGCGGAGTTGCAGTTGACGACGTCGATGGTGACGGATTTGAAGAAATAATTGTGTCAAGCTATGAAGCAAACAAACTTTTACTTATCAGAAAGAATAGAATGAATTAATAATTTATTTACCTGTTTAAATAATAAAAGGGGGCGGACGCCCTCTTTTATTATTTAAATGCTTTTAATCATTGTGCTTATTGAGTCAAAGACCTGAACGCCACACTTTTCAAGTCTTTTTTTAGAGTTGTGTCCGGCTGCAATTAAAATGCAGTCTATTCCTATTGAGTTGGCAGTTTCAAAATCGTGAGTTGTGTCGCCAATCATTACCGTTTTACCCGGTTTTTCGCCTATTTCTGAAATGAGCTGTTTTCCCAGTTCAACTTTTCCGTCAGCATAATGGTGTGTAAGCCCTTTAACACACTCAAAATACTCATCAAGAGAGTAGTGCTTCAGAATTTTTTTCAGGCTTTTTTCTTCAAGCGCAGAGAGAACATACTGATGAATTCCGTTCGATCTGAACATGTTGAGTGTGTCTTGCACGTCTGCATGCAGTTGGCACTCGAACATCATGCTTCTGTATGCATTGATAAACTCAGATCCAACTTCCTCGAAAGATTCTTTGTTAAAATCAAAACCAGCTTTTATGTAATAATTTTTCACCGGAAACTCAAATATTTCAAGGTATTCATTAAATGAAACATTCGGGAGAGATCTTTTGCTGAGACTCTGATTGATCAGTTCAAGACACATTTTTGCATCATCAAGCAACGTTCCATTCCAGTCCCAGAAAACCCGATCATATTTTCCAAATAGTTTTTTCATAATATTTTCTTCTCCTGAATCTTTATTATACCAGAAAAAGCTATGCAACTCAATTATATCCATTATTCCTGTATTATAGTGGAGATGAAAATCTATTCAGGAATTGCCAAGCAGGGATTCGATTTCCTCTTGTAGACTATCTGGAGAAGTGTTTGGAGAAAAGCGTTTAAAACAGCTTGCTTTGCGGCCGACCAGAAACTTTGTGAAGTTCCACTTAACGGCATTAATTCCCAGAAAACCAGGTGCCCTTTCTTTTAATTGCGCAAATAGTGGGTGGGTTTTATCACCATTAACTTCAACTTTTGCATACATGGGGAAAGTTACTCCAAAGGTAAGTTTGCAGAAATTGTCTATTTCATTCTCGTCACCGGGTTCCTGGTTTAGAAACTGATTACACGGAAACCCCAGAACGGCAAACCCTCTTGCTTCATACATCCGGTAAAGCTTTTCCAGTCCTTCGTATTGCGGAGTGAATCCGCATTTGCTGGCGGTATTTACTATGAGCAGGACGTGGTTTTTAAACGTTGATAAGTCAGAATCATCACCTTTAATCGTTTTGACAGAAATTCTGTAGAGATCATCCATATTTTTGAATAATTTCCCTTTTCAAATATTTTTATTTTTCTGTTGATCATACAAAGGTAGTGTAAATCTGAACTTGCTTCCTTTGTCCAGCTCGCTTTCTACTGTGATTTCACCGTTGTGTTTTTCTATAAATTCCTTGCACAATAAAAGACCCAGACCGCAACTCTTTTCTTCATTTGTTTCAGAGGTTGTCAAATCTTCAGTAATCATAAAAAGTTTTGACATATTTTCAGCGCTGATTCCTGGGCCTTGGTCTATAACTGTTATCCCGATTTCGACATTATTCTTGTCTTCTATTATCGTGATTTGTTTCCCGGTAGAAGTGAATTTCAAGGCATTAGAAAGCAAATTGCGAAAAACAGACATTAGCATGTTTTTATCTGCAAAAACAATTGTATCAGCTGGAATATTTACGACAATATCAACCTGTTTTCTCTTTATAACATCTGCAAACAGATCAACAGCCAATAAGGCAATTTCTTTCAAATTTAATTCTTCCGGTGAAAACATAACTTCGTTTCTTTGTGATTTTGCCCAGAGCAACAGACTTTTCAAGAGACTATGGGTGGAATCTGTTGATTTTTTAATCAACTGAAGATAACCCATAAGAGCTTTTGTATCAGACAGGTCAAAGTCGGTTACCAGTGAGTCAATAGCCAGCTTCAGTGCATCAATCGGACCAAGCAAATCATGGCTGATTACAGACAATAGCCTGTTTTTTGTTTGATTCAGTTCCTCTAAGGCATGATTTTTGCTAAGTACGGTCAAGCTCAAATTATTCATTTCTATCATGTTTTTTACTATCAGTTCGTTAGTTCGTTTCAGTTCATTTTTCACTTTAATCAGGTTCAGTTCTGCGTTTTTCCTGGTAGTTATATCCTGAACATGTGAGATGAAAAATTTAATATTATTGTTTTCATCGTATACACCAGAACTATTTATGAGACAAGTTATCGAGTCGCCATTTTTATGTTTGTATTTCTTCTCGAATATGTCATGAGACTTAGTTTTGTCGGATGCCTGTTTAATAAATTTGAAGCTGACATCTTTATATCTCTCATCAGCAATGTCATTTACTGTCATATTTTCGAGTTCTTGCGCTGAATATCCGAAAATTCTGGACATTTCCTTATTTACTTTAAAAATTTTTCCGTTCAAATCTACTAAACACATGCCAATATAGGCATTTTCAAAAGCTAATCGAAATAGCTCCCCGTCTAGATTATGAATTTCGGAGATATTGTATTGAAGGGTATTTTTCATTGCTCCAAATTCCTCACATTTCCAAACACTGCAAGTTGTTGGCTGGTTAAGTTTATATTTATGAAAGGCATTTTTTAATAGCAAGGCAGAAAGATCTGGTATCGAAGGGCTTAAGAAAAACATGATTTGCGCCAAACGTCTTTGCAAGTTCAAGGTATTCTTCCGGACCTATTTTTCCGCCGCCAGAAATTGCGATAATCGGGACGGTCTTGTTTTTTTTGCGTATCTCAATTATTATTTCAAAGCCTTCTTTTTCTGGCATCAGGATGTCTGTGACTACAAGGTCAAACTGCCTGGTTTCCCAGAGTTTCAGTCCGCAATTGCCGTCAATGGTGCTCTCAACTTCATATCCTTCATTTGATAACAACTGAACCAACATACCGTTCACAAGCTCATCGTCATCAATAATTAAGATTCGTGCCATGCTTTTTCATTCTCTCCCTTACGGTTGAAGTTTTCTATAGACCTCGAAGTAGTCTATACTGGGCAAGTGGACGTTCACTGAGTATACAAGTTTAAAAAAGTGATGTCAATTAATTCAGTAACACAGAACCAATCATTTCCAATTGTATTCGATATAATACAGATAATTTGCGTTTACTTTTCCCAAAAGGCGGCTGGCATCAATGCTCATTTATATAAAGGCATTTTTTTGTTATCGACAAAGGATTTTTGTGCCAAAATAAGTACGTAACGAAAATCGAATTTGTTTCCGAAGAATAGCTTGTATATAAAAAATCGATCAGATGTAATTTTTTCGGGGAGTTTGAAAAGAATGAGTTGGAGCACTATGCTGGCGGGTTTTGCAGGGGCGATAGCCGGTTTGGGACCTCTTGTTTTTTTTCATGAACTGGGGCACTTTGCTGGATTAAAAATTTATAAACTTCCCGTTCATATTTTTTCACTGGGTTTTGGAAGTGCTCTAATTAAAAAGAAAATAGGCCAGACAGAATACCGGATTTCTGCTATTCCGCTTGGCGGATATGTAATGCCGGAAGACCCGCTTAAAGTCGAAGCCAGGCATAAATCAGGCGGCTCTCTTTTTCCTTCCTTTACACCATGGCAAAATCTTGTTATGGCTCTTGGCGGACCTTGTGCAAACCTTCTTCTGGCTGCAGTGCTGTTTTTTATTGTGAACTGTTTCTGGGGTGAATCTCATCCCATACCTGTAATTGATCAGGTTATGCAGAATACGCCTGCTCAACAGGCAGGTTTAACAAATGGTGATCAAATCATTCGAATGAATGATGTTGAAATCACAAACTGGCAGCAATTTTCAACTGCAGCAGCAATAAATGGAAACAATCAGGCTTCAATTGCAGTCGTTAGAAAAGGTGTTACAATCTTGTTCAATATTACTCCGGTGTTTGACGGAAGCAGGCATATCATTGGAATCAAGCCAAAATTTGAATCGAATAATCCGCTTTCTGTTATTGATTCATTGTATTTATCGGTTATTCGTACTGTACGGGAATCTGTTAACGTTTTACTGGCGCTGAAATCAGTCGTTTTTTCAGTAAATGCCGGCTGTCTGACGGGCCCTGTTTCAATAATATCGCAGACATTTTCAATAGCAAGTGACGGTCTTGCGAGTTTTCTTACATTTATTGCAATACTAAGCGTAAATTTTGCAGTTTTCAACCTGCTTCCAATACCACCGCTTGACGGAACAAGAATCTGTATGGCATTGTACGAAATCATCTTCAGAAATCCAATGAAAGAAAGCATTATCATTCCAGTCTATAAATATGGCGTCATTGGACTTCTGATCGTATTTGCAATAATAACCCTCAGAGATCTTTCAAATATAATTCAACTTTCAGAAATCTTCCATTGATCTTTAAACACCGGCGTTTATATTCAATTTACGACTCTCTCTGAATCCCCAAAATATTATTACTGACAAAAGAGAGAACTCACGCAGAGACGCAGAGGCGCTGAGAAAAGCTGAGAAAAACGGTTTTTGCATTTTTTGCTACGCCTATTCGCGTTTTTGTTCGAATGCTTGTATTTGCTAAGTACCGCAAATCGAAATTAAAGGGTCATTTATATTATGTCATTTCGACCGAAGGGAGAAATCTCGCATTTATGGAGATCTCTCACATTCGTTCGAGATGACAGCCCACCCAAAAGTTATTATGCAAATTTGACCCCTTATTTAAGATTTTGCGTAATAAGTAACATTGCTAAAGTTTCCAAAATTCTTCAATATCTTTCATAATTCCTTATAATCAATTATTCTCCTTCTCCTTAATCATAACCATCACCAATCCAAAATCTTTAATTTCAAAACTAAAATCTTGAAAATCTGCGTAATCTGCGGACAAAAGTCTTTTCTTGTCTTGTCTTTTCTTTCGCTGCCGTGTCTTTGGTGGATAAGAAATATTTATCTGCCGAAATACTTGCGAAAAAAACTCCTGTTGGGTTATCCTTCAAATTATTTAGTGATGAATGAAGGATGATAGTGACATGAATGATAATGAAACAACAATTTCTGAATTGAAACAACTTGTGGACAAATTTATCACAGAGCGTGAATGGCGGAAATATCATACTCCGAGAAATCTTGCAGCTTCGATTTGCATTGAAGCTGCTGAGTTGCTCGAACATTTTCAATGGGATGTCTTTCCCGATTCAGACAAAACTGAGGAGAGTGAAAATCTGACTGTTCAGGCAGAAAGTAGCTCAGGTCCTTCAATTTATAATCAATCGAATTCTCTGGGGATATCAGAAACCAGGCATAAGGAAATTGCTGAAGAAATGGCCGATGTTATTGCATACCTGCTGAGTCTTTCGATCTATATGAAAATAGATTTATCAAGTACTCTTTCTGAAAAAATGATAAAAAATGCGAAGAAATATCCTGTTGATCAATTCAAAGGGAAATGGAAAAGAATATAGACTATGAAGCAGTTTTTGTGGTTCTGGTTCTTTTCTGTGTCTTTTGTTTTTACCGGAATATTGGCAATCAGTCTTGGTTTGTCATATATTCTGTTTTCGACCGCGCCGCATAATCCTTATACTCCTGTTTTTGCAATTGCCTTTGGATTCATCTTCGGATTCACAGGACTTGCTTCTCTGACCTTTCTTTTTTACGATGGGCTTGTAAATAAACTGAACTTTTTCGAAGAAGAAGAGGGCGAACTAGTCAAAAAAGTTGTAAGGGAAGCTCCATTCTTCTTTTTCTCACTGATATTCTTTTTCATTATGGGTTTGTATATGGGAGTTTACATGATGATTATCAACTTCATCAGAAACGCATTCTAAATGGAAACACGAATCGCCGAGCTTTAGTTATGTGAAAACGTATGGTGCATAAAGCGGAGGGCACAAAGTGCCCGACCGCGGGGAGTGAGGCATTCGAACTTGTTCGAATGCCGAGAGGGGGCGCGTGCCCCCTCTAAAAAAGAGCTTTAGTTATGTGAAAACGTATGGTGCATAAAGCGGAGGGCACAAAGTGTCCGACCGCGGGGAGTGAGGTATTCGAACTTGTTCGAATGCCGAGAGGGGGCGCGTGCCCCCTCTAAAAAAGAGCTTTAGTTATGTGAAAACGTATGGTGCATAAAGCGGAGGGCACAAAGTGTCCGACCGCGGGGAGTGAGGCATTCGAACTTGTTCGAATGCCGAGAGGGGGCGCGTGCCCCCTCTAAAAAAGAGCTTTAGTTATGTGAAAACGTATGGTGCATAAAGCGGAGGGCACAAAGTGCCCGACCGCGGGGAGTGAGGCATTCGAACTTGTTCGAATGCCGAGAGGGGGCGCGTGCCCCCTCTAAAAAAGGAGGCTGGGAATGAATAACAGGTTTTTTATTCCATCGTTGGCATTGATTCTTGCTGTTGCCGGGATATATTTTACCTGGGGTGGAAAAACGAACAGAATTATTATCGGAGTCATTGGCCCGTTAACTGGTCCAGCCGCAGCTTATGGAAAATCACATGAAAGCGGGATTCAGCTTGCCGTTTCTCATATAAATTCGGCTGGTAATACAGCAGGAAAAGTCATTGAAGTAATTTCCGCAGACGACCAGAATGACAAGGTTATTGCGGCTGAAGCAGCAAGAGACCTTATTTATAAAAAAGGCGCTGCATTGATCATTGGAGCAATTAGTTCCGATAACACAATGAATATTCAGCGAATTTGCGAAATTGCAAAGGTACCTGTTATTACCGCTGTTAGTACAAACCCTTTTATTACGCGCGTTAATTTCCCATACTCATTCAGATGCCTTTCAGATGACAATGTTCAGGCCAACGAACTTGCCAGGTACACAGTAGAAAAATTGGGTATCAGAAGAATAGCAATAATTCATGATACAAACAAATATGGCTCAGAAGGTGCTCGAACCTATAGAAGAAATGCTGAAAAACTTGGACAGAAGATCGTTGCTATGGAAGAATTTTCTGCCGGTGATATTAATTTCAGAACTCAGATCAGCAGAATAAAAAAAGCATCTCCCGAAGGAATAGTAATATGGGGACTTTTCAAAGAATCGGCGATGGTCTTAAAACACTGTCGTGAAGCTGGAATAAATGTTCCAGCTTTTGGAGGCGATGGAATGGCACTTCCGGCATTTCTTACTCTTGCTGGAATCTCGGCTGAGAATACAGTTTTGACTTATCCGTTTGATCCTGAAAGAGGCGGACTTGATGCAGCAAGATTCATTGAAAGCTATCAGAAAAGATATAATATTTTGCCAGATTCATTTGCGGCACATGGTTATGATGCAATGAAACTTGTCGGAATGGCAATAATGACATCTGATGGTACAAGTGATTCGATTCGTGATTCTCTTTCCAGAATAAGATCATACAGCGGTGTAGCCGGCAAAGGCGGACTTGACGAAACTGGAAACGAAACCAGACGGGTACAGCTTGCGTTTGTAAAAAATGGCGCTTTCGTTCCAATGCCTCTTACCGGAGAAAACAAATGAAAAAGAACCATCCACTTGCAAAAAAGACTGTAAACATTTCTCAATATTTAATTATTGCAGCTGTAATTGCGGTAATGTTCCTTATCAGCATATCGTGGTCGGGAAAGAAAGAATCTCAAACTTCATCTGGAACTGGCATTTCTTCTGTTGCGCCTTCCGCACCAGCTCCAGCGCCTGTTCCCGTGCCTCGTATTAATCTGCCGCACTCTCAGCCGCAGATTCAGCAGACTCAGAAAATTGAACTTCCCTCTGAACAACGTACAGGGAATACCTTGTCTTATTTAAAATATTCTGCCATTACTCCGCCAGTTAATTCCATTCTTGCCGACACGTCTGGAATACTCTGGATTGCACACGAAAAGGGTATATCCAAACTGAAAGAAGGAGTATTAACTTCGGTAAAGTTTTCTGCTCCTAATGCTACTTCTCTTGTGCATGATGGTACAAAGCTCTGGGTGGGAAGTTTTTTCGGATTGTTCTCAACATCTGATGGAAAAACATTTACTTCTTATCGAAAAAGTGATGGACTCTTGAGCGAAATGATCTATTCACTTTTGTACGACGGAAAAATATTGTGGGCCGGAACTCAGGCCGGGGTAGCTTTTCAGGGAACTGACGGCAAATTTTATGGAATAGATAAAAAAATATCCAATGGCGGGCTTGCTGATATCTGGATTGGTTCGCTTTCAAGAATTGATTCATTTATTGCATGTGGAAATGACGATGGATTAAGCATCTGGGATCTCACCAAACCTGGTGCTGATCCAAATTCATGGATAACACTCGACATGTTTTCAAGCAGCCTTCCACACAACTGGATCCTCTCGCAGTGCGTTTTTCAGAAGAAAATCTTTCTTGGAACACCGCATGGTCTGGCATCGCTCGAAAAAAGTCCTGCAGAGATTTTCCAGGGCAGTCCTATTATCTGGAAAACATTTAAGACTGCAAATGGACTTCCGGGAGACAGAGTAAATGCACTTGCAGCAACAGATGATTCCCTCTGGATAGGAACCAGCAATGGCCTCGCAGTGTATAAAAATGGCAAATTCAAAAAATTCGGAAAACCAGAAGGACTCGAATCAACAAACATCAGATGCCTTTTCGCAGGCTCAGACTCCACCCTCTGGATCGGCACAGACAAAGGAATTCAAACCTTCGACCTGACCGCAATTCCAATGTAATTCAAGCGCAATATTGAGGCAGGTATATGACAGATGATGTTTTGAAAAAAATTGAAGAACTGAGAAAAGTAATACTTGAGCATGAACGTGCGTATTACGTAGATGCTGAGCCGATAATTGAAGATCGTGAATTCGACAGGCTCATGCAGGAACTCAAGTCGCTTGAAGCGCAGTACCCGCAGTATGTTTTGCCGCAGTCGCCTACTCAGAGAGTCGGTGGAGTGGCAACTTCTTTTGAGACGGCTGCTCACCGCATTCCGATGATGAGTCTTGATAATGCGTATTCTCACAGCGATCTTACCGATTGGATCAACAGAATGCGGAAAGATGCTGGAGATACGATATTTCCGATTGTCTGCGAGTTGAAAATTGATGGACTGTCTATTTCACTTCATTATTCAGAGGGAAAATATATTTCAGCGCTGACCCGCGGAGACGGCAGAGAGGGCGATCTGGTAACTGCAAATGTAAAGACGATTAACGCGCTTCCGCTCGTTATTCCAGGGTTGCATGACATGGATGTACGAGGAGAAATTTACATTCAGAAAAGCAGACTTGTCGAACTCAACAGAAAAAGAATCGAAGAAGGTCTTCAGCCATTTAAAAACTGCAGAAATCTTGCTGCCGGTACTCTGAAAAATCTTGATCCCGAAGTGTCGCGTGAAAGAGGTTTGAAACTCTGGGTGTATGACATTGCTCAGGCAATGGAACTCGGCTTCAGAGAACATGTTAAAGTGCTGGACTTTTTACACGAAAATGGTTTTCCTGTTTGTGAACATAGAAAAAAATGTAATTCACTTGAAGAAATAATACAATTCCTTGTACAAGTACAAGAGCTGCGCCAGAAACTTGATTTCGATATCGACGGAGCGGTCTTGAAAGTTGACAGTCTGGCGGCCCGAAACGAACTTCGTGAAACATCCAAAGCTCCGAAATGGGCAATGGCATACAAGTTTGCCCAGGAACAGGTCAGCACCAGGCTGCTTTCTGTTGAATGGCAGGTTGGAAGGTCGCAATTGACTCCGGTTGCTCATCTTGAACCGGTCGAACTTGGCGGAACAACGGTTTCGCGTGCTTCTATGCATAACCTTGACCAGATAAATGAAAAAGATATCCGCGAAAAAGACATGGTACTTATTGAAAAAGCCGGATACATTATTCCGTACATCGTATGTTCTCTTCCTGAACATCGGACCGGCGAAGAAAAGAAGATTCTTGCTCCGGAAAAATGCCCCTCATGTGGTGGAGACGTTCTTGTAAGTGCATCAGACGAAGACTCTTCGACAGTTGTTAAGTGTCCGAACTCTGATTGTACAGGGGTTTTGATCAGGCGTGTAATACATTTTCTCAAAAGTCTGGAAATAGAAAACGTAGGCCCGTCACTGGTTGAAAAGCTTGTTCAGGAAGGACTTGTTAAGCAGGAAACAGATGTTTTTTCAATTGTCAGAGACGATCTTCTGCGAATTGAAAGAATGGGTGAAAAACTTGCTGATAAAGTTCTCGCCAACATCGCAAAAGCGAGAACAGCGCCTTTTTCAAAAGTCATCGCAGCGCTTGGAATTCCAAACGTCGGGCAGGTAATTGCTGAAGATGCGGCAAAAAAAATTAGGAACCCGGCAGCTTTGAGATCAGCTACGGCAGAGGAATTGAAATCTATTCATGGCATTGATAAGAAAATAGTAGTTTCAATTCAGGAATTTGTGAACGATGAAAGAGTGAAACGATTACTCGATGATCTTGATAAATACTGGACCGGACAATCCGAAACTGAAGAATCTTCAGCACCGGTATCTTCAAAAATATCAGGGAAAACGTTTGTTATTACCGGTGAGGCTGATGTTCCGAGACGTGAGCTGGAGGCTCTTGTCAAAAAGCATGGCGGGCGTGTTGCCTCTTCAGTATCAGCGAAAACTGATTTTCTGGTAATCGGATCACGGGAAGCGGAAAACTTTTCGTCGAGCAAGAAAACAAAAGCCCTGGATCTGAAAATTCCGATAATTAATGAGCACGATCTAATAAATTTTACTAAGGAATGAACCGAATGAAAAATTTTCCTGTATATCTTTTCAGGAAATGAAAAAATGAGCGAAACAACATATCAAACTCTGCTGTTGGAAATCGGCAAAGGAAATAAAAAATCTTTTGAGATTTTTTACATCTCAATTTCAGGCAGATTGTTCGGATTTATTTTAAGATATGTTGGCTCATCAGTAAAGGCTGAGGAGGTATTTCAGGATGTTATGTTTCGAATCTGGGTAAAAGCTCCGCTGTTTGATCCCGAAAAGGGAAAGGCGATTACGTGGATTTTCAGACTTGCCGGAAATGTTGCAAAAAACTGGCTTGACTCACAAAAACTGGCAAAAAATTCGGAGATTCCGGTCGATGTAGGAACATCTTCTGAAATCTTTGAAAAGAGGGAAGCAGAATTAGAATTGAGAAACTTGAATGATGGTGTTATTTCAGAAAAACTTGAAAGATGCCTGTCGATGTTGCCCGAAGATCAGAGAATGTCATTACTGTTGAGGCACGTTGAAGGACTTTCAATTGAGGAAATATCTGAAATTCTTGAATGTCCAGAGGGAACAGTTAAAAGCAGGATATTTAATGGGTTGAAAAAGCTCAGATTAGAAGTTGAAAGCAGGAAGCAAAATGAAAATTCCGCCGGAATGTGAATCAGTACTATCGGAAATATCTTCCGTAGATATTGATCTGTTGCCTGATTACGTGAAAAGGCATATCGAAACTTGTACTTTTTGCAGAGTTGAATCTGAAAAAATTCGTTCTTTTAGTAAACTTTTGAATGAATTATCTGAAAAGAAACCTTTATTAAACGGGAAAATCTGGCAAAATATTGAAAAAATGATGGATAATGCCAGACAGGAAGTTCCCGGGCATACCGACGTTTCTGTTTATGCAGATATTGCGATGAATAATCCTTTCGTTGCTGAAGATGAAAAAGATGCAAAAGCATCAGTTTTACCAGAAATACTGATTTCACAAGTTTATCCAGTTGCAGCTGTTCATGCAGAAACTATTTCCGGTATTGTTTCAGAAGCGTCGAAAGATGATATTTTGAGCGATAATAACAAACTTTCGAATGTTGATACAAGTTATGGATATTTGTTCTTTGGTGGACGGGAAATACGAATTCTGCAGTATTCGTATCTTCTGATTATTTCAGTATTCCTATGGCATTTAACTTCCGTTCCTCAACCTGTATTTACTGAGTATCTCAAAGATTTGACAGCTTTTTCAACTATAGATTCCCTGCATGAATATCTGCCTTTTATTGCATATCTTCTGTTTGCAGCTTTTTTCTCTGCTTTATCTGCTCCAATTCTTGTTTTTAAATCGAAAATATATTCAATTGAAATTTCACAGATGTTTTCTTTTAAAAAGCATGTTTCAATGCATGTTTGAAATGTGAAAATACTAATAATACTAAATTGATAAATAAAGGAGACTATATTATGAATATCGAAAAATTGATTCTTGATTCTTTAAAAGGTGAATGGAACCTCAAAAAGGGATTGGTAATTGCTGGAATTGTTCTCGCCTTCCTTATGGTAATTAAATTCATATTGTTCCTTCTTCCGAAAGTAATCTTTCTCTTTCTGATCTTTGCACCGGCGATATTTGTTCTTGCTGATGCTCAGGAACGTAAGAATCCAAGGCCATTTATCTGGGCAATCTTTACTCTTTTCACCTCTGTTTTCGGACTGATTGTTTATCTCATTTCACGCCCGGAATCAAAAGGCAGCCTTCTTTGCAATCATTGCCAGAAAGAAATTGACGACGTCGTAAAATTCTGTCCATGGTGCGGAAATGTTCCTGTAGTACAGGTTAAATGCCCGAAATGTTCATTTGACGTGCAGAGTGACTGGAAATTCTGCCCTTCCTGCCGCTCACCTATAGCCGATTCAGATGGTTCTGTACCGGTTCATAACATGTAAGTAACTGGAATAAAACACAATTCAGAGGTTCAGATAATGCGACTTGGAATTGATCTTGGCGGGACAAAAACTGAAATTATCGCATTGAACGATAACGGGAAAGAAATTTATCGTAAGCGAGTCAATACAGAATCCGGAAGTTACGAAGGAATCGTTTCCACAATAGCAGGTCTTGTAACTGAGGCAGAAAGTGTTCTTGGAAAAACTGGAAGCGTGGGTGTGGGAATTCCCGGTACAATTTCTTCGAAAACCGGATGTGTCAAAAATGCTAATACGAATGCTCTGAATGGTCATCCGCTTGACCGCGATCTGAGCCAGATTCTCAAACGTGAAGTACGTTGTATGAATGATGCAAACTGTCTTGCACTATCTGAAGCAGTAGATGGTGCAGGCGCTGGTTATAACGTTGTTTTTGCGGTAATTCTGGGAACTGGTTGTGGCTCTGGCATTGCTGTTGGTGGAAAACATCTGGCAGGGCACAACCTTGTTGCCGGCGAGTGGGGACACAACCCTCTTCCATGGATGAAACCGGATGAATATCCCGGACCTGCCTGCTGGTGCGGAAAGAAATCATGTATTGAAAAATGGATTTCCGGAAAAGGTTTTGAGGAAGATTATTCCAGGACGACTGAAAATTCTTCAGTTGTCACATCTGAACAGATTGTTGCAATGGCACGAAAAGGTGAAAAATCTGCTCAGGCAGCTCTTGATAGATATATAGATCGCCTTGCGCGTTCTCTTGCTCATGTAATCAACATTCTCGACCCTGACATTATTGTTCTGGGTGGCGGCATGAGCAATGTTACTGAACTCTACGAAATGGTACCAAAACAGCTTTTTTCAAGTGTTTTCGGTCAAGAGGTACAAACCCAGATAGTAAAAAGCAAACACGGCGATTCCAGCGGAGTTCGCGGCGCAGCCTGGCTCTGGACAGAGTAATTAATCATATCACCTCAATAATTCGGAGTAAATTATGTATTAAAACTCTGGATACCGGCTTTCGCTGGTATGACAAAAGCAATGCCCCGAATTATTGAGTAGATACAATGAATCTGAGGTCATTAAAAGGCAGTTTGAATCCATATTATGATTTTCGGAAACATGCGCAACTAATAAGGAAATTCCTGTACAATAAATCTGATTTTGCCTTGTTCAGAAGTTTTAAATTATTGATTTGTGATGAGACTGGTAATCTGGCTGACAACTTCTTTTCCAGCCTGCGCAACTTCATCAGAGAGAGTTGTTCCAAAGCCAAGGACTTTTGGTTGAATTCCGATAATTGTGAATTCGGTATCAAGAAATGTTTTCAGATAATCAACAATAACTGACAGCGGAAGCATGTGGGTTGTGAATGAGACGCCGCAGATGTCTTCAGCTGGAATTATCTTTATGGTGCCGGGTGGACAGCCGATGTCGGCAGCGTCAATCATAAACAAATGGCTGGGATTAAAGCGTTTGATATCTCCGGTAACATTCTCTGGTGCAGTGCCGCCATACCATATTTCCACAGCAGAAATTCCAGCCGTATTGAACTGTTTTTGTTTTAGCTGCAGTTCCAGTTCTCTGATTATGTAACATCCAACCGCATCGTCAAGCCTTATTTCAGAGCCAATTCCAAGGATTCCGATGCGGCTGGTACTGTCAATTTTCCTGTTTATCGTTTTGAACAGGTTTTTCATCGATTAATACTTTCTTTTCATCAATTGATACTTTCAGATATTTTCTGTCGATAGCTGCCAGCTCAAAATTCGGAGATATTTCAAGGGCTTTTTTGGGGCAGGAATCAACACATTGAGCGCAATAAACGCAGTGGTCCATGCTCAAAATGGCTTCAAACTTTTTTTCGCCAATTTTGTTTATGCAGATGGCATTTGCCGGACAATCTTTCATGCAAAGCTTGCATCCGATGCATTTTTCAGGAAAGAATACCAGCTTACCGCGGAATGATTTTTCGATATGGGCTTTCTCAAATGGATATTGCTCGGTAACCGGTTTGGAAAAGAGCATGTTAAAGGCTTCAGATAGAATCAGACCAACTTTTTTCATCTGTTCAGAACTCCTTTTGCAATAAGACTGATGATAACTTGTACAATTGCTGCTGGAGCAAGATAGGTCCAGCAGAATTCAACCATCTGGTCGATTCGCAGTCGTGCCATAATTGCCCGCGCAAAAGTTGTAATCAGTATTACTAATGCAATTTTGAGCAGGTAGATAAAGAAGCCAACGAATGGGTGAAAATTCAGTCCAAACGGGAAAAAAACTGCCGCAATAAGCGAAGCACCGACAACAAGTTCCATGTCAAGAGCTAATCGGAAGAACGCAAGAAAACGTCCGCCGTATTCTGTAAAAGAACCTGCAATGATCTCTGTTTCAGCTTCCGGAGAATCAAAAGGAACTCTTTCCAGTTTTCCGATTAAAGCTACAATGGCAACGGCAAATCCCAGTAAATTTATTATCCAGTAGCCCGGATGTTCAGAATAGAATTTTGCCATTTCATTCATAGACCATGTATTTGCGAGCAATGCCGGGGCAAGTACTGCAAGAAACATCGGAACTTCATACGAAAAAAACTGTATCTGAGAACGCATTGCACCAATCAATGAATACAATGAAGCCGAGAACCAGCCGCCAAGGAAAAAGGTAAATCCCGGAATAGTTAAAAGATAAACAACTACTATCAGGTCTCCGTAAAATGAAAAAAGAGGCTGTGCTCCCCATGTCGGAATGTACAAGTAGGCAGTTACAACGCCTGCAACAGCAAATACCGGCATAAGAGTAAACATCAGAGGATCAGCAGAAGCGGGAATGATGTCTTCTTTTCCCAGCAGTTTGATTAAGTCTGCCAGAGGCTGAAACCATGGCGGGCCCTGTCTGTTTTGTATTCGTGCGTAAACCTTGCGGTCAATAAACTGGAATACCAAACCAAGAAATAACAGAAAAAGAAAACCCGGAAAAAATATAATCTGAAAAAGGTTATTTGCTATCAAGGTTCCACCTCTTGTTTGAAAAATCAATTCCCTGCTTTTTGTACCATTCTATTCCCATTTTTCGAATTTCAAGCCAGTCAAAAACTTGGTTTGAACCGCTTTTCAAATCCTTTATCTGAACGGCCCTGTCAGTGCATGAAAAACAGGGGTCGATTGCCGCAATAATGATTGGAACGTCTGCCAGATAGGCATTTTCTGACATTTTTACGACTGCCTGCAAATTAGCAAGGGTAGGGGCCCTTACTTTTACTCTTTCTGGCTTTTCGGTACCATTCGAACGAACGTAATGTACATCTTCTCCGCGCGGTGCTTCATATCTGCTGATTGCTTCACCGGCTGGAATACGCCGCGGAGCTTTTACGGCAATCGGACCATCAGGAATATTCTTCACCAGTTGGCGAATGATTGAATAGGACTCCAGCAGTTCGAGCAGTCTTACAACAGCTCTGCCAAATACATCGTTGTGAGTATCAGTAATTACTTTGAATTGTACTTCAGGGTATGCTGCATACGGGTCTTCAGCGCGAGCATCACGCTTCAGTCCTGATGCTCTGCCTGTCGGTCCAACAGCGCCAAGAAGCTTTGCGTCTTCAGGTGAAAGATATCCGACTCCGGAAAACCTTTTTATCAGAGTTTCTTCAGTTGTAGCGAGATTAATGTAAACTTTTGTGCGTTCTTCAAGAACATCAAGAGTTTTCATAATTTCATCAAGAATTTCTTTCGAAATATCTCTTCTGACGCCGCCGATTGTGTTAATTCCATAATTAACGCGGTTTCCGGAAATCTGTGCAAGAAGATTCATTACAACTTCCCGATCACGCCACGAATACATGAGAAGTGTATCAAATCCGACTTCATGTCCGGCAACTCCCAGCCACAATAAATGGCTGTGAATTCTCTCCAGCTCGCTGATAAGAGTTCTGATGTACAATCCGCGTTTTGGAACTTCGAGACCTGCGATTTCTTCAACTGCCTGAATGTAGCACGTGGAATGCGAATGAGAGCATATTCCGCAAACTCTTTCCAGCAGATACATATCCTGGATATACGACCGTTCTTCGCAGCCTTTTTCAATGCCGCGGTGATTATAGCCAAGTCTCATATCCATTTCGATTATCTTTTCACCGTTGAGCGTGATAGAAAAGCTTTCAGGCTCTTTCAAAGCCGGATGCTGAGGCCCTATTGGAATTGTTATGTTCTTACTCATGATTTTTCTTCTCCCTTTTTATCAAGCATTTCAGCGTTCCAGTCTTTTCTGAGTGGAAATTGATTTGCAGGCCAGTTTTCTGGAAGAGGATAACGGTTTCCCGGTGGAAGATTTTCTACAGTAATTCCAAACATGTCCACCAATTCCCTTTCATAGATAGCTCCTCCTGGGAATGTGCCGCAAAGGGACTTTATAACAGGATTTTCTTTGGGTATCATTACCTTGATGTTAATCATTATTCCATCTTCTCTTGCCACATGGTACATAGCAGAGAAGCTTGTCTTTTCATCCTGACCGGTTATTGTACATAGAATTTTGCATCCATGGTTTTCATAAAGAAATTTGAGCAGGTTATGGAATTGCTCAAGGGGAAATTCCAGCCAGATTCTGCGGGCACGTTGTATTTTTACTGTATCTGCTTGAATTGAAAACTTTTCGCAAATTGCAGTTTTGATTTTTTCTTCTTCAGACATTTTTTTCCTCCGGACAATCATAAACAGGAAGTTCAACAGGTGTTTCTGTTGACTTCTGGTAACTGGTAAGCAATTTTACAACACCGTCAATAATTGCTTCTGGCCTGACAGGACATCCGGGAATGTATGCGGAAACCGGAATGACGCTGTCAATTCCACCCCTGACATTATAAAGACCGTTGAATACTCCGCCCGAACAGGCGCATGTTCCAACCGCAACCACGAACTTGGGTTCGGGCATCTGCTCGTATATTCTTACCAGTCTGTCCTGAATTTGTCTTGTGACTGGCCCCGAACAGAGAAGAATGTCTGCGTGTCTCGGAGTTCCTTTAAGCATAACGCCGAATCTTTCGAGGTCGAAACGCGGAGTAAGCGAGGCAACTATTTCGATATCACAGGCGTTGCATGCTCCGGTGTTAAAATGCAGAACCCATGGTGAACGGACTCTTGCCCAGGTTAATAGTTCTTTTATCCAGTTTTTCATATTTCTTATTCCCTGAAGAGCATCGATGTGCACACCATGGCGCACAGAAGATAGAATACTGCGATAAGTAATGATTCCAGAGTTATTTTTGGAAGTGTTGCAATCATCAATACTACGAAGTGCATGATTGTAAAGAAAAACGCAATCGAAAAGAAGCTTGAATATTCCGGACGAACTTTCAGTTCACAGTTATCTTCACCGCATCCGTAAGCTCTATTTTTTCCTGATGTAATTTTTCCTATGGCTGAAAAGACTGCTGATTGCCTGAACAGAAACATTACGAATAAAAGTACAATCGGAAATGCAAACGGTGGCGAAAGCAATATATTTGACATATAATTTTATCCTCGTAAGTTTCTGATTTTGTCGATGCCAAGGGAATTATTTTTTCGGAAAATTCCCAGTATCAGGCCTGCCGAAAGTGGTACAACAATTACTTCGATAATAATGACTGATATGGCGAGTGATTGCGCCAGAGCCATCTGATTGGAAATATGTCCTGCTACAACGATAAATAGCGTGACGGCTTTTGTTAACAGCTCCAGGCCAATGATTGCTCTGATCAGATTTTTTGTTGCCATCATGCAGTAAAATGCACAAACAAAAAACACGATTGAAAAAATTCCATATAAATTAAAGATTGAAGATAAATGTTCGTTCATTTTCTTTCTTTCTCCTTGAAAAACACAATAACTCCGATTACTCCGACAAACAGAAGGAATATCTGTCCGACTATGTCAAGATGCCTGACGTTCCAGAAGATTGTACTTACGTCATGATTACTTACCACTGTTGCCGGCTTGAAATCGAAAGGAAGACGGTTGTTGATGAAATAAATTTCAATCAGCAGAATAATAAGCGGAAGAAAGATAAATCTTTTGAACCGGTTCATTTTTCTTTTGACCATTTCAGTGTATGAGAGCGGATTTGAAAGCCCTATTGTACTGATAAAAACTACACTGATAAGGCCCGTGCAGATTGACAGTTCAAAAACAGCAGCCAGAGGTGCGTTGAATTGGAACATGATTATTGTAAGTATGGAACTGGTGATGCCAAGCCCAAGAGCTGATCCAATTAAAGTCGGCGCAAGAACTGTCCAGATTACCGCAATAAACATCGAAACAAGCATTAGAATGTGTAATGTCATAGTATTTTATCCACTGGTAGAATAATTGATCCGAGAAAATATGGTATTAAAACACCTATCAATATTGTTAATGAGCAGAACAAAAGGGGTGAATACAATAAAACGTTGTCTGCCTCTGTAACGTTTTGATCTTGATTATCATCGCCACTGGCAAAGAAAACCCGGCGCTGAAATGAAAGCAGATAAGCAAGAGTCAGAATTCCTGCTGTTGCTGCAAGGAATGTCAGAAAGTAATTTCCGCTTTGCCAGAGTGCAATCAGAATGATCAGTTTGCTCCAGAAACCTGCGAGAGGTGGAATTCCTGCGGCTGACAGGGAAGCGATGACCGACGTAGCTGCCGTGAAAGTCATTTTTGAGCCTCTGCCATTTATTTTGTCTATGTCGAGAGTTCCCAGTCTTTGCTCTAATGCTGCCGTATTAGCAAAGAGTGATGATTTGAAGATGGCGTGGTTGAAAAAATGAAAAACCGCACCGGCAAAGCCAAGTTGAGTTCCTGCTCCAAGTCCAAGCAGAATGTAACCATTCTGGCTTATGCTGGAATATGCCAGCAGGCGCTTCAGATCTTTCTGAGGTAAAGCTCCAAGTGCGCCGACAATCACTGTCAGCATTCCAACAGCCAGAAGAATACTGCCAATCTGCGGATTAAAACCGAAAACTGATTTCAGAAAGCGCATCAGCGTGTACATTCCCATTGCCTTTGACGCTATTCCGGCTAGGAGTATTGAAACTGCTGTCGGAGCACTGCTGTAAGCATCTGGAACCCAGGCATGAAATGGTACAACTCCTGCTTTGATGAATGTGCCTATCAGGAAAATAGCAATTGCTGTTTTCATTACAGTGCTTGTTCCACTACCGCTTTCGATTGCCGTCTTAATCTGAGAAAAGCCTGTTCCGCCTGCAATCATCATGGCTAATGCGATAGCCGTGAGCATGAACAGAGTTGCTACGGAAGTAATCATTATATATTTAAAAGCACCTTCGTAAGCAAGAACGTCAAACTTCAGTGCAATCAGAATGAAGCAGATCAGAGCTGTAACTTCAATGAATATGTACATTGAAAAAATATCTGTTGTACAGGCAAGTGCGTTGAGACTTCCGATATTTAAAAGCAGCAGGTTGTGAAAATAAAACTTGTACTGCTCTTTGTCGGAAATGGTGTTTTCGCCTGTCAATGCTGCTGATGCTGTGATAATTCCAGCAGTAAGCATAATGAACAGTGAGAGGTTATCTACCTGAAAAGACAGGTGTAGGTGTTGCTGAAAAAAACTGTCGAGTGAATTAAAACGATTGGTGCCTGCCAGCAATATAACAACTACCTGAATCAATGCGAAAGTTGTGGTTATTGGATAGGCTTTTCCTCTGAGGGAAAGCCCGGGAAACGGAGAATTCAGAAACAGAATTATTAGAATTGGTATTATAAAAAGTAAAGTTGCCACTGGTTTTCCTCTACAATGAATTTACAAGAAAAGCTATAATAAAAGCGCTTCCAACAAGTGACCAGATCATATAGACCGAATAACTTCCGGTGTGAATCGAACAGATCAAATCGGAAAATATCTTTGCCCCGCCGTTCAAATATCCTTCGTAGATCCAGTCTATGCCGCTGTCAATTGCCCGTAACAGCATTGCCATGCTGTTAATAAACTTTTTGCCGATTTCGAAGGGATCAAACGCTTTCTTTTCTGCAAGATCATACACATCGCTGAGAAATGGTGCATGATGGATATGATCAACTGCACCAATGCCTTTTCCACTTTTGAAGTAGCCATAAATATGATTGATCACGGCGAGTACCAGAGCAATTACAGTGGCAACAACCAATGCTGTGCTGTGCGGCCATCCGTAAAAATGCTTTCCTGCAAGCTTTGCTTCACCCAGGACATGCTCAATCTTTGTGATTGGAAATTGATTGTACAAACCAAGATAAACACACAATGATGCGAGAGTAATCATGGGAATAAGCATCAAAACAGGAGCTTCTGAGGCTTTGCTGGTTTCTTCACCTGGTTTTCCAAAATAGACTGCATGTCCAAGTTTGAGGAATGATGCTGCTGTTAAGAAAGAACCGGCAATTGCTCCGAAATAGAATATTTTTCCGGCTTCCAGAGCTCCGTCATAAACCAGCTCTTTCGAGAAGAAACCGTTAAACGGCGGAACTCCAGAGATTGAAAAGGCGGCAACCAGAAAAGAAATAAATGTAATGGGCATTTTCCAGAACAGTCCGCCAAGTTTATTCAGATCAGTTGTTGACGTTCGAAATTCAACCGCACCGGCTGTAAGAAAGAGGCAGAACTTGTACACAACGTGGTTAAACATGTGAAACAGACCGCCGATCATGCCGACAGGAGTTCCTGTTCCGATTCCGAGAATCATGTAACCAACCTGGCTGATTGCGTGGTAAGCGAGTAGTTTTTTGTAGTCTTTCTGAATCAGAGCCATCAGGACGGCAGCAAGAATGCCTGCAACTCCGATGGACATTATGAAAATGCTCATTGCCGAATTTGGAGCGATAATAAACATGTCCATTACTATTCTGCCAACCAGATAGATTCCGAGGAATTTCTCTATACATGCTGGAAGAATTGCCATAAAGGGCAGGGGAGCTTCTGTTGCAGCGTCTGGAATCCATGTGTGAAACGGGACACTGCCGGCTTTAGCAATCGCTCCGAAGAAAATCAACAGAAAAGCGTAATTCATTGAACCTTCGAGAGGAATATGCATTTTCGAAATTGGAAGGGCGCCGCATTTCAAAACTACCAGAACTGTTCCGGTCATCAGCATCAGATCGCCGACTCCGGAAATTATGACAGCTTTAATTGCAGACTGGAACGAATTTTTTCCACCACATAGAATCATGCCAAAGAGTGGAATAAGAAGGCTTTCCCAGAAGAAGAGCAGTAGCAGAAGATTGTCAGCCAGTAATGCTCCATTTGAAAAGCCAATTGTGAGAAGGAAGAATCCGTAGATCAGGCTGGCATTGTTATTTTCTGCAAGAAAAGATATTGAGTAAATTATCCAGATAACGCCCGAAAGCGCAATTCCGAAAAGAACCAGAGAATTCAGCTTGTTAAGGTTGAGTAATATTTCAAATCCATATCCGATCCACGGAAGCTGGAATACCAGCTCCTGACCATGTAATTGAACAGTCAGATATAAATTTATACACGTAATGGCCAGTGTTAATAAGCCATTCGACAGGTTAAAAGATTTTGTCCGCATGAGGAATGGAACAAACGCAGCCGCAAGAGGGAGAAGAATGAGAATCTGCAAGTAATGGTAAGAATTCATTTGAATACTCCTGCCGAGATTTGTTGTACTGCGGCATTGGCAAGTGATGCAGGTAGTTGTACAAGTATTCCGCTGACAAGTGATAAAACTGCCAGAAACGCAACACTGCCAACCATTCCCGGTGTTCCTTCGTGAATGCCGCTCTGTGCCTTTTCTCCAAGAAATACTAGATTAAATAATCTGAGCAGATACATCATTGTCATGAGGGCGCCGAGAATGAATAATGCCGATATCACCAGCTGTCCGCTTTTAACAGCACCGGAAATAACCATGTATTTGCTGAAAAAGCCGCCGAATGGCGGAAGCCCCATGACTGAGAAGGCACATAATATGAATGAAACAGCCGTAACGGGCATTTCATAGGCTAATCCACCCATTTTAGTGATGTCTTTTGTGTGAGTTGCGTGTTCAACAATTCCGGCACATAAGAATAAACCGCCTTTTGAAATGCCGTGCATCAGAATGAACAGTAAGCCGCCCATGATTCCAATTTCGTTTCCTGTTGACAGCCCTAAGAATATATATGCCACCTGACTTACGGTTGAATAGGCGATGATTCTTTTTATGTCAGTCTCCAGAAGAGCTGCACCGGCAGAAATCAACATGCTGATGCATGCCATGATCGGAATTATTGTGTGCCATATCTCTGGAATTGCCATTGAGCCGACAAAAATGCGTACATAAACATAAACTCCAATTTTTACCAGTACTGCGGCATGAAGCAGCGCTGTAACCGGAGAAGGAGCCACGCCGGCGTCCGGGAGCCATGTATGCATCGGAAAAGTGGCTGATTTTGAGAAAATTCCGAAAAGAATGAGTAGAACAGCCAGACTTGACGGCCCGCTATTTTTCAAACGTTCATGTATCTCGGATATATCAAATGTACCGGTTTGTTGAAACAGAATAAAAAAACCGATCAGCATTATCAGAGATCCGGCCATTGTTATTAAAAAAGCTTTATCAGCCTTCCTTACCTGAAAATCTTTTCTGAAAAAGCCTATTAATCTCCAGCATGCAAATGCTGTTACTTCCCAGAAAATGTATGTGATTATCAGATTATTTGAATAGATAAGACCCATCATTGCGCCTAAGAAAAGTACCACGAGAAAGTAGTATTCATTTCGATGGCTGTACTCATTTATATAACCAAATGAGTACACAATTATTATACTTCCGATGGACGATGAAACCAGAGCCATGAATACAGCGAGCATATCAGCTTTGAAAATTGTTTCGCCTATGAGCCATGAAGATTGAATCGTCGGAAACACGCTGCCGGATGCTTCTTTTATCAGTAAGAGCGAGCAGATAAAAGACACTAGTACAAATAGCAGGGCGGCAACATTTCGAACCAGTTCAGAAATTTTCGAAAATAGTGGTAGCATGAATGCACCAACTATCGGGGTAAATATTCCAATTATAATATGTGATGTTATCAATTTAAACCTTCCCTGTGCGTGACGGATAATAGCCGACTTAACGCAGATTTTATTCCGAAAAATTAGAATGAAAAATCTGACAAAAGCCGTTAGGATTGTCATTTGGAAATCCAAAAATTCTCATTTCCTGCCGATAAAATGCTTTCTGGAAAAAAATGAGATATTTCGGATGAGCAATTATTAATTGCAGGCGATCGGGGGCATGTGCGTTATCTGTAAGATACAGAACTCCGATTTTGTCATTTTGTCCGAAGGGAGAAATCTCGCACTTACATAAGATCTCTTACATTCGTTCGAGATGACAGCTTACTGCTGAGTTAACGTAAATGGCCGATGGCTGAGGCAAATTATCCATCTGATATAGGAAAGTTAACGATACTGAATCCCCATTCAAATGGAAGCCAGGTGATTGGAAAATTACGGAAAAAAGCTTTGTAGAGGATTAGATTTCGATTTGAGGGGTGATCAACGATTAAGGGGCAAGAACTTGTGAAACTTGACTGTGAAAAAAAATCTTTGAGCTTTGATTCAAAGGAATCGGAAGTTAAATTTGAACATATTTCATTTTTATTTGAGCAGAATTTTTCAATATCATTAAAACATCTATATTTATCAAAAGAAAAATTGGTATTGGAAAAAAATACAAAAATATACGAAACAAGCACCATAATGAGGAGAAACTTCTTCATAATGATGTTCTTTGCGTAACCTGAAAACAATTTAAACCATTTTTGCTGCATATTTACTGTCATTATAATATTGAAATTAGATGTAATAATTCATAGGTTAACTAAAAAGACTCGATTCTACTGCTTTTGCGAGACAAAGTCAAGATTACTTTTCTTCAAAAAAAGACTCTGTATGAAAATAGCAGATTTCTCCCCGGTCACTTGCCCCGAATTGTTTAGCAGATACATAATTTCAGCTGATTTGCTGTTCTTAGAAATACTTATTGAAACATTGTCAAAAAAATATTTAAATTAATCCGAAGCTGGGTTATAATTCTTTAATCGGAGATGTAATTAATTTTTACTGAATTATTCAGGAATGGCATACTTCACAATATGAACAGGGACATCATTATGGGAAAAATCAGGAGTTTTTTAGCATCAGGGAATTCAAAAGTAATACTGTTTGTTGTTTCTATCATTGCATCTGCTGTTTTCGGGATAATATTTCTGAATAAGAATACCATGACGACAGCTTTTCATAAAACAGCTTTCTATGCTATTTTTGTTGCTTTCTTTTCGTGGATTTATGTGATGCTTTTATTACCTGAAGCGAAGAAAGATATCCTGATTGGTCATCTTAAAAACCGCATTGTTCCACTTTCACTTGCGCTTGCTTTAACAATCGGCGCTTTTAGTACCAGCCCATGCAAATTCAGAATCCTTGCTGATGAAACCAATCTTCTTGGAATGGCATCGGCCATGTATGATTTTCACGAATTTTATAATCCGACACAGGTGTTGTATTATTACGAAGGAATAACAAATGTTATCTCAAAAGAATACGATAAAAGACCTGTGGTTTTCCCGTTCCTTGTGTATCTTGCTCATACCGCCTTTGGATACAGCGAAAACAATGGTTTTGTCGTAAACGGAATTTGTTTTTTCCTTCTCTTGTTTGCATTTTATTTATTGCTGGAACGATTCTTCTCCAGATTTCTTGCGATGACTGGAATGGTTCTTCTTGCAGCGTTTCCGCTTGTCATACTGTGGGTTACATCCTGTGGATTTGAAATTCCGAATCTATTGTTTGCTGTATTGGTGTTTCTTGCATTCGAACGTTTTCTTGAAAAAAAATCTGCAATTTATGCAGAGTTTCTTCTGATAACCCTTCTCATTTTATCCCAGGTTCGATATGAATCAGCGATTTTTGCGCTGATCATCTTCCCTTTTATACCGTTTATGCTGCCAAAGTCTGAATACGAAAATTTAAGCTGGAGAGTGGCATTTATTCCGCCGTTCTTTCTGCCTATCGTCTGGCAGAGACTTACAAGCTGGGGGCAGGCACTTTTCCAGATGGAAGGTGATAAGCCGCCATTCAGTACAATATGGTTGGCTCAGAATCTTAAATATGCCTGGCAATTTTTTACAGGCGAAAAGACAAACTATGGCATGATTCCGATTCTCTTTGACGCGGCAATTGCCGGATTTCTTCTTGCTGTTGTACTGATGGTAATCAGGCGTAAGCAAATCTCCTGGAAGAACTATTCAGTCTCGTTGTCTGCTATTACAATTGTATTTCTGAATTGTGCAGTTCTGTTTCTTTATTATTGGGGAAATCTAACATTGCAGTATGCTATTCGGCTTGGACTTCTCTTTGTGCCGTTCCTTGTCTGTTCAGTAATATATCTTCTGGATTTTCTTTCAGAAAATGGCATTAAATATCGGAAACAGATACTCGTAGCTTCGGTTTTTCTCATTTTTTACTTCTGGCCGCGTGCAGGGATAAATGGTTCGGTAAGAGAAATTCTGCTTTTCAGAGAGTTTGCTGAGGTTACCAGATTCCTGAAGAATAATTACAAATCCAGGCAGATTCTAATTATATCAGATCGAAGCAATTTGTACACTCCGCTGCGTTACAGTTCTGTAAACTATGGATATGCGGTAAACAACGTTGAAGGAGTAAAGATAAACGTTAATTATAGACTTTATCCCGAAGCTCTGGCGATTCAGCGTATAAAATATTCTGATGGACTGACCGTGCCGGAGACTGATCCGGGAAAAGCTTATGAACTTGAAACACTTTACGAATCGCAGCTGAGCGAATCTGAAAAACTTCGTATTTCAAAAGTCAAAAGTGTTAAATAATTATACGGCAGGTAATTTACGAGTTGCCACTTTTCAAAAACGTGGCTACACGTTGATGGAGTTGATTACCGTGATTTGTATAATCGCGGTATTTTTGAATGTGGGAGATTCGACCACAAGTGGTTTTTTTTCTGCTCAACGAGTTGCAGGAAATGCAGCAATATTTATTCAGGACATAAGAGCAGCGAGATTTTCTGCTGTCAATGATCAGACTTATCATCGGATGTATATTTTCAAAGACTATGAGGGATGCATTGCAAGTTATGTTGTACAAGCATATGCCAGTCCGACTATTCCTGCGAATGATATTGTAAATTCTAGAACATACACAGCCGACAATGCTTCATGGATTAACCTTCTTGATACACCTTACCGTGAATTTGAAGATGATATTTATGTAAGATTTGCCACTGGACCGAGTTATATCTTTTTCCGTCCAGATGGTCTGCTTGTATCTTCTCCAGAAGTTGATTCTCTTCCAATTCCTGAAAGTCAGGCTTATTTTTCCGATGGTGTAACATCAATGACTGTATTAATCAATGCCGCTGGCGTAATAGAAAGTGAAGAGTGGTATGAAGAATAATAATTCGCGGGCTTTTACTCTTGTCGAAATAATAGTATCAACGGTTGTTATTGCCAGTATAATGATTACTCTTGTTTCAAGCTTGTGGCTTTCTTCCGAAATCTGGCGGAAGGGTCAGCAGAAAAACATGTTGATGAATCAGATGAGAACTGTTCACGATCTAATCACACGAGATATATCTCTGGCTGTAGATGTTTCACCATATTCTTCAACTGATACTTCTATTGCAGTTATAACATCTGCAACTTTGTCTTACGATCTGAAAATTATTGCAACTCTTCCGTCAAACACTGCTACAACTGTTTCTGGAACAGCTACTTTTGCCATTTCTCATAATACAGACACAAGAGTTTTATCCAGGAAATGGATGACTAAATCAGCCAGTATAACTGCTGCGCAGAAAACTGAACTTGAAAAATGGTTCCAGTTCACTCTTGCTCGAGATGTCGCTACATTTGTAACTACCAGATCATCTTCATTTACTGTATCTGTTAACCTCGGACTCGAAAGCCTTGGTGAAGACTATGCTGAAACAATATCTCTTGAGGCAACAGATACCTATCTTTGCCCGGGAGTAAAGCAGTAGCCGTAAAATATAAAAGGTGAGGGTAATAACGAAAATGATTATCTCAATTGAGAAGCGTATTGAAGCAATTGAAAGAGAAAACAGAATTCTCAGACGTTCGCTTTTGATTTTTGTTATTGCATTTTCAGCAATTTTTCTTCAGGGATTGCTTCCTGAAAAATCTGCCAGAGGAAAAACCATCGAAGCAGAAAAGTTTGTTTTGAAGTCAAACTCTGGAAAAACAAGAGGAGTCTGGGAAGCAAAAGATTCATCGACTATTTTTTCGATGTTTGATGAGAATGGAATTCAGCGTCTTTCATTTGGTGTTTCCAATACTGACGAAAGCATTACTTTGAATGATGCAAACGGAAATCCAAGAATTAAAGTGAGCTTTGCCGAAGGTGATTCCGCAATCATTCTTCTTGACGGAAATAAAAAAATTCGGACTGGTATTTATCTCAATGCTCAGGGTCCATGCTTTGATTTCAAAGATGCAAACGGTCGCAGAAGAATTGGAATGCTTATTACCGACGATGGTCCGGGTTTTTCACTATTGCACTCTAACGGAAAATGTGGTCTTGGGTTCGTCATTGCGAAGGATATTCCTTCGATGGTTTTTACTGATCCATGGGGAAAAATTCTCTGGGCAGCCCCATCTGTACAAATGCCAGAAAACTGATTATGCTGACTTATTTTTTAAATCTTGAGTAAAAATAAATTATGTCTTTCCGCTTTTATCTTTAAATCTTAATCTGCGTAATCTGTGGACAGTTTTTATCTTTTTCTTTAATCTTTATTCTAGTTGGGAAATATTCAAAATATTATTGGAGGGAAAAATGTCAGGGAAATCGAAGACAAATTGTATTGGAATTTTGACTTCCGGAGGAGATTGCCCGGGTTTGAATGCGGCAATCCGAGCTATTGCAAAAGCTGCTATCAACGAATATGGGATGAAAGTCATAGGTATTCAGGATGGTTTCAGAGGTTTGGTCGAAAATCGTGTGATTTCTCTGGACAATAATAACATCAGTGGAATACTCACTCGCGGAGGCACATTTCTTGGTACAAGCCGTGATAAACCCCATAAAATGATGGTTGGCGGAAAAATCATGGACATGACAGGCGCTGCTGTTGAAAATCTGAAAAAGCATCAGATTGATTGTCTTGTATGTCTTGGTGGCGGTGGTACTCAAAAAAATGCAATGCGTCTTATGAAAGAAGGAGTTAAAGTTCTTACGCTTCCCAAGACAATTGACAACGATATAGTTGAGACAGATGTAAGTTTCGGCTTCGATACAGCCATGGGAATTGCAGGAGAGGCAATTGATCGTCTTCATACAACTGCTACCAGCCACCACAGAGTTATTGTCTGTGAAATAATGGGACATGGAACTGGCTGGCTTACTCTTGGTTCTGGCATTGCAGGTGGAGCCGATGTGATACTTATTCCGGAAATCGGGTATGATATTCAGATTGTTTCTGACTTCCTGCTTGAACGAAGAAAAAGTGGAAAACGTTTTTCTATTATTGCCCTCGCTGAGGGTGCCAAAACCCACGAAGAAATGGAAAAACTTACCCGGGATGCCGAAAAAGCCAGCAGGGAAGCAAAAAAAGACAATAAGGACAAAAAAGAAGCCAAAGAAGGCAAGGATAAAAAAGATAAGAAAGATAAAAAGGACAAGAAGGACAAAAAAGAGAAAACTCCTTCAGGAGATGTTTTCTTCGATGAAACACGCGAAAATATGCCGGTAGTAGTAAAAAAAATAGATAGCGAACTTGTCGCTTATCATGCTGTGCAAGAACCGGTTGCAAGTCGTGTTGCCAGGCAGATCCAGGAATATACCGGAGTTGAGGCAAGAGTTACTTCGCTTGGGCATGTACAGAGAGGCGGAATTCCAAGCGTTTCCGACCGTCTGTTATGTTCTCTCCTTGGAGCAAAGGCCGCCGAGCTTCTGGCTGACGGAATATACAACGTCATGGTGGCATATCGCTCGGGAAATTGTGAACCAGTTGCAATTGAAAAAGTTGCAGGCTTCAGAAAAACCGTTGATATCGACCATCCCTGGATAAAAGCCGCCCGCCTGGTCGGAACCTGCTTCGGCGACAAAAACTAAGGGAAACTGATTTTAACCACGGAATAACACGGAATATCACGGAAAAAGACGAAGTCTTAAAAGTGTATTACTGTTTTTTGAGTTTGTAGCTCTAACAAAACGGAAAAGATTGCTTTTCTGAAAAGATAGTATTTTGTTCTCACTTCGACCGAGTTGAGAAATCTGAGTTGTGGTTTTTAAACCCTTCTGAGATCTCTCAATTCAGACGAGATGACAACGAACTAATGCCTCCGCATTAAAAGACGGTTCCACCCTGGCAAGATAATCATTGTGTTTAATCGGTAGCTTCGTATACAAGGGAAAATTTGTTACTGTACGCCTCTCTCTAAGAAGCAATCCCATCGCACAAAAGCGGAGCGCACAAAGTGCGCGACCGCGGGGAGTGAGCCGGTCGAACGCGAAGCATCCCTTCGCACAAAAGAGGAGCGCACAAAGTGCGCGACCGCGGGGAGTGAGCCGGTCGAACGCGAAGCATCCCTTCGCACAAAAGAGGAGCGCACAAAGTGCGCGACCGCGGGGAGTGAGCCGGTCGAACTTGTTCGACCGGCGAGAGGGGGCGCGTGCCCCCTCTCTAAAAAGAAACAAGCCCAGACTGATGTCTGGGCTTGTAAAGAGAGTGTTGTGTAAACTATGAAAAATAAATAATTTTTCCGATTATTACTCCGCTACCAGCGATTCTCTCATTCGTGCAAGGCGGCCGCGAAGTCTGAGGATTGACTTTGTATGCAGCTGAGAAACTCTCGAGTCTGAAACTCCGAGAATTTTTCCAATTTCTTTTGAAGTAAGATCTTCGTAATAGTACAAGGTAATTACAAGGCGCTCACGTTCATTCAGTTTGCTGATTGCATCAGCGAGAATCTTCTTTGCTTCTGATTCTTCAATTTTTAACTGTGGATTATCGCTCTTCTGATTTTCCACGAAATCAAAGCGTGATGAACCTTCTTCGTCATCATAAAAAATTTCATCAAGAGATAAAAGAAGAGATTTTTTTGTTTCATCAAATAATTTGTGAAGTTCAGAAATATCTATTTTGAGAAAATCTGCAATTTCTTCATCGGTAGCATCACGTCCAAGCTTTCCTTCAAGTTTGGCGTAGGCTTTTTCAAGTTTTCTGGCTTTTTGTCTGATTGATCGCGGTGTCCAGTCGAGGATTCTGAGTTCGTCGAAAATTGCGCCCCGAATTCTTGTTTTTGCGTAAGTTTTAAATTTTACTTTTCTTTCCGGATCAAACTTCTCAATTGCGTCAATTAAACCAAGAATACCATAGCTGACCAGATCGTCAAAATCAACATTACTGGGAAGATTAACGGCAATTCGGCCGGCCACATACTTAACGAAAGAAGCATATTTAAGGATCAAAGTATCCTTGATGCGCTGATCACGAGTGCTTTTGTAGCGCATCCATAGCTTCTGATCTTCTTCGTCCTGTTCTCTGATTTTTGCGCTTTTTTCCAGCTCCTCTTGAGTTTGAGGGGCTTTTAATTCAGTTTCACGTTTCACATCTACTCCTCCGATTCGTCAGCCGGGTAATTTACGATGTTACAGCAGAATCATCATTTGAAACAAGTTGTCCATTTTCAGAGGTAAACTTCGGAAATACAGTTGGTTTAAATCCAGACTTCTTGTTTTCATCTTCCATTTTTTTTGAATAAAGCAAGTCTCCAAGTTCCTTTTCAATCTCGGTGTCAGTTTCACCAATTTCCTGATGCGCTCTTGCATTTTCAGCTTTCATAACTTCCGGCATCAGTACTACTTCCAGAAAACTTCCAAGTGCAACCCCGAGAATTCCAAACATAAAAAAAGTTACCAGAGTTTTAAAAATAAGTGACGCAAGAGTTACCTTTGCCATGATCGAAAGCAAAAAAACAATCGAAGACACCGTTATCGAAAGAAAAAAACCAAAAACGAAAGAAAGTCTGAGCATTCTTTCAAATCTCCTTTGATTCTTTTCCGAGGACACTAACAGATACTCTGCCGTTTTCAAGATTAAATTCAAGAGAACGACCGCTTTTACCTCCAACATCCTGGGAAACCACAGGAATTCCCAAATCCCTCAGTGCGTTACGCGTACACTCAATATTCTTTGCTCCAATGCAACTTGAAAAACCATCACCCGAAGGCGGGAACATTTCTGCGCCGCCTACAAGCTTTACCCGAAGATGCTTTTTCACAGCCCCGGTATGAAGCATTGTCTGAAAGAGCAGCGGAACAGCAGTATCAGCAAACTTGCGCGGATTAACCTTATCCACTGATATTCCAGTTGAGTCCGGCAGCACTATGTGTACAATACCTCCAAGTTTTTGCAATTCATCATACATGACAACAATTACGCATGAACCTATTCCATACGTTGCCAGAGTATCGGGGGCTCTGGCTATTCTAAGCTCTGCCATTCCAACGCAGTATTTCTGGGGCATTATTTTACCCCAAGGAACTCCAATAGAGATCCCAGGGACTCCGGTTCAGGGAGTAAAAATATGTGCATCTTAAGGTTTTCCATATCGTCTTTGAATGAAGTCTCAATCATCAAAACGTGTTCAGATGTAGCGAGCATCTCCGATGCGACTGCGTCAAGAAGAGCACCAGCCATATCAAATGCCATTGTCGGAAGCGAGTGCAGCATGGTAGTTCTTGTAACTACTGACAATGCATTCAAAAAGGAACCGGCAAGAATATTACCAATCTCCTTCAGACACGAGCTTTCCATCTCAGACAAATCTTCCGGGCGCTTTACCGTAGAGCCCGGTATCAGTATGTGAAGCAGCCTTATCGTTGTCGATTCAGGCATTAACAACAGGAACCTTCCTTTGAAATCCCCCATGACACGAAGGTAGATTCCCATAACGCTTGCTTCATGACCGCCAATAAGCTCAGGAATTGTTTCAACTTGCAAAATCTTTGCTTTTGGAACATCCATGTCTATTTTGCGGTTCAGAAACTGAGCAAGTGCTGTTGCAGCATTGCCCGACCCAATGTTGCCAAGCTCACCCAGAGCATCAAGTTGATGTTCAGTCAGATTGCAAAAATCCTGCATTTTTTTTCCCTTCCCGAATTTACAGATTTGAAAATTATAAACAACACCAATTCTATTTGCAAGAACAATACTTCAAATTTTTATTTTATTTTTATTTTTCCGAAAAAAAAACTCGGCAATCAGCTTTTAGACTGTGTTTTTAACTTTAAAATTTCTTTTATTTTTTCAGACGGATCACCTTCGAAATATCCAGATTCGTGTCTTTTGTTAAGCAACATGGAAATTTCCACTTCAGAAAATACACCACAATCAGAAAGTTGCACTTCGTCAACAGAGTTCAGATCAAAAAAATACTTCTTTGCGGTTTTGTAAGAATATGCCGAAAACCATAGCTGTGGGCCAATATTGTCTGCCAGTCTGCCACTTTTAAGCGCTTTTTTCATGAGAGAAATTTTTAATCTGTTGAAATCTGCTTCTTCAGAATTTAGATCTTTTAAGAAGGTTTTTCTTGAAAAAAGGTTTTCCCGCGATTGAATTATTCTGTCAGTGCATCGCCATGCTTCTTCTGATACAGTAACAAAAGAGGTGTTTTCCAGGAAAATTTTGTACAGTTCATTGCGATCTTTCGGATTGCATTTTTCGAAACCTTTGACGAAAGATAAAAGATCATAAGGCTTTGTATTTTTCAAGGTCACGATGAGTTTATTAAATGAATTTTCAATGCTCGGCGAAGTTAAAATATCCAGAAGAACGCAGGCGGATATTCCTGATGTGGCAAGCATTTGTGAGGCGTTTTTACAGCGTCTGTTTTCTGAATTTCCAGTCTGGTGGTAGATTCTCCTCAAAATGTAATTGTCTCGCGATCTGATATGTGCGAAAGCACGGTCTTTTACACGCGAAATCAGATGCCAGTTCTGCCGCGCATAGCCGCATACAGCAAGAATTGCCATTGAAAAGCCTTCCCTGAAAGCTTTTTTCCGATCAGAAATTCCCCACGGAAGCGCGTCAATAGATGATTCAGACTTCCAGATTCTGTTAAAATCTCTGCCGTATGTTTCAAGAAATATCATTTGAGCGAGTTGGAAAGAAATAATTATGTCAAGAGTTTTTTCTGAAACAGTCTGATTTATTTTAAGCGATTCGTAATTATCTATTGAAAGTGGCTCATCGTTTATGGTTATGAATGAAGATGCTCCGGGAAGAATTTTTTTGGATTTTTTATCAAGAAAACAGACCGCTGTAGGAACAATGCGGGTTTTTTCCGGGTGGCGATTCATCGGATTTGTTTTGAAAGTAATTACAGGATAGATGTTTTGAAGATCAATGCTTTCAGCAGAAATTTCGCGGGCTCTGCTTATAAGGTCGAAAACTCTGTTTATCAGAAGACTTTCAGATAGATGCTTGCCGGCTAATTCCTCGAGAGCCGCTTGAGACTCAGATTTTGGATGGCTTTCGAAGTCAGTTGAGGCAAGAAGCGCTGCATCACTCGCTGCGAATAGCCTGAGCGTACTGGATGGAATTTTTACCATTGCAGCGAAAACATTCTCTCCTCTTTTTCTGAAGAGAGCTTCAGGAAACATGAATGCTCCAGGGTTTCCGTGATTATCGGAAATTATATTTCCAGAGTTTGCAATTTTTGTATCTAACGCAAGTGGCTCAGAAGCATCTTCTTCGCGATACAAGGTTATACTTCTGATATTTCTTGATGGATAATCTGCCTCAGTTTTTGTTCCATGAGCTTTTACATGGAAATTAGTTGAAGTTGCGTTTCCTGTCGCTGCAAAAGCTGCACTTGTCTGAAAAGGCTGAAATACTGGCTCAGCGTACAGGCAGGAAGGTCCGGAAAAGAACAATGCCGGCAGAAAAACGCACAATGAAGGTAATAATATTGATCTTTTTGTCATTCCACAACAGGATAACATGAATAACATGAAAAAAAAACTGAATTTTTATCTACCGACTTCTCAAAATTCCTATTATAATGAAGAATGAATTTTGAGTTTTTCAGGCCATTTTTCATGCAGATGGGCGCTTGCGAAAAATTGGAGGTTTTTTTATTATGATATTTTCGAGAAAATTAGATCGTTTGCTGGTAATTCTTTTTCTTCTGATTTCTGCCACTCTTCACGCAGAGATTTACGACGGTTCAGTCTATATGCTTCTTTCGCCGCAGCAGTTTTCTCAGAACAGCGGTGTTTACAGATTTACCAGACTGGTACAGGGTTCCCCGGCAGCATCAGATGCAGTTAAACTCGTTGATCTTGCTGCGTTTAAGGGAACTGTTACATCCCTGCAATCAACTATAGACGGGTCTTTATTTTTTCTCGCCTCGAAAAACAGTGTTTATAAGACTCTTGCTTTCAGCGCTATTCCCGAAGGCATGTTTCTTCCTGCCGAAAGTTCGATTTTTCGGACGATTCATCTGCCGAAATCATACAGACACTGGTCTGAAAGCTCTTCAGAGATGGACACTTTCTGGAGAAAAGATTTCAGGTTCAACGACAGGGTTTTTGAATATGTCTGGGCAGACTCTTATGCAACAAATGCCCAGTTTATACCTGTCTGGGACGGAATTACAGGAGTCAATAGTGCAAACTATTCTGACAGATGGCTTACTCCGAATGGTTGGGGTGTAATTCCGGTCTGGGCACACGGAACAGCCCTGTCACCCTGGCCCGGACTTCCTCTCGACGGAACAGAAGGACGGCCCGCCATTTCGATGTTTGACTTTCCATCGGGAAAAACTTCTGAAGACAGATTTGCATTCTCACCGATTCAAAGACGTGTTTATTACACATCTCTTGAAAATCTGACTCTTTTCGAAGCCACAGATGGAGCAGCGCTTTCTTCGACGAAAGCCATCCTTTCAGACATTCTTTCACTCAAAAATCTGAACGAAAGTATCTGGCTTTACGATGCATCCGGAAATTGCAAGTCTTCTACAGTATTATCAAACATTCCTGTTGCCAGAGTGATTGATTCTGCGCATTCTTTCTTTGTAAACAAAGAGCGAACGTATTATTTCAAACCAGCCGGAAATACCAGCAGACAAGAGTATTATCCGCCCATTCTGAAATATTCCGATACCACAATGGGCTTGAAAGACCTTGAAATAAATCAGACCACTCTCAGAAATTATGAATATCTGAAAAATGATCTTGGAGTTGCTCCGGAAAAAGTTTCAAAAATGATTGTGTCTGAAAAATTCGATCAGGTAAGAACTTTTCCGCCAGATTATATCTTCGGGTCAAATGCTGATATTTTTAAACTTCAGAATTCATGGTGGGGAAATGGTGGAAAGGCTTTTGAATATGATTCAAAAACCGGAAAGCTCTTCAGGACAGATTTCACCAGTGCAGACCCCGACAGGCAGCCGCGCCCGGTGCGTGAATATATGGGCACACTTTCTGGAAGAGTTGACGACCTGGCTGTTGATGGCTCTGGCTATCTCTATGTTCTTTTCAGCGAATCTGATCCTGCGGCTGATAGCGATGGAATCATTCAGGGACCGGAATTTGACGCAGCTTCACCAGAAAAGTATACAGATTCATTTTCTCAGATTCCTGTTATCACTTCCTGGATGCGTGAAAATGCCTCTGGTACAATCATAACTGTTACTGAACCTGTTGAAGGCGATTTCAGCTATGTGAAAATTAATCAGTACGCTTCGAAAAAAATTGTAAAGTACACTGTAAATGCCTCTGGAAGCATTGAAAGCCCGCAGCTTCTTGGAAAAATTCCCTGCGGAAGTGATGTAATTATCCGCAGACGTGAAATAAAGAGTGGTTTAAAAACCTGGAGTTCGAAATTCTGGTACTGCGAAAGTATGCCTGAAGTAAGAATAAGTTCAAGAAAAGCCGAATTGTCTGTTGTTCAGATTCCACAGCGTCCTGTTGTGTACAATCAGGAACCGTCATTACCAGCAATTTGCAGAACTGATGGCTCTCTTATGACAGAAGTAATTGCTGAAAATGAATCGGTAGACTTTAAAGTCGAAGGCTACAAGCCGCTTTGCGAAGGTCGAAGAATCTACCTGAAAGATGTCGGAATTGTTGGCGATCTTGGTAGAGTTTCGGTAAACCTTAATTCCGCACCAGATGGCACTTATCTGTTTGATGAAGACGGAAATGATATTAAGAGCGGCTTCCCTTCAAGCATGTTTGAGAGCGAAAACTGGAAAACTGTAATTACATGGAACATCGACTGGGTTGATCCTGAATCAGATAATTCAGTTCTGAAGAGCATAGCAGTAGCTTCTGAACCCACGGGTGAATTCGGCGTATTCAATGCGGTTTTCCCGCATCCGGGAAATTATTATGTATGGGCTGATATTGAATATCGTTTCTTTGATTATTCAAACCTTCCGGATAATGGAAAACCGTCAGATCTTGTGCAGTGTGTCAAAGAGAAGAAGATTGGGACAAAAAAATACTTTGTACAGGTTCAATCTGCACCAAGTTCTTTTGTACCTGAAACTTATATTTCCAATATAAAACTCAATGCTGGTAAAGACTTGGATGCTTCGCTTGTTGAAGGCGCTGTTCCAGATTCTCTTGAAATATCGTGTGATGTACAATTTGTCAGAGATGCCAACCTCAGAACTGATTACGATAAACCTCTTGAAACCTATTCAGGGGCAGGTGTCTGGCACTATGACACTTATAATGACTACATGGGATTGAAACTTCCGAAAACCGGTGGCAGAGTTTATAACTGCAGTGAAAGTGCGTTTTCCGGTTCGACAGGTTTGTTGTCTGCCGTGGATATGGCAAAATACAATCCGGGTTGGGTAAAACAGGATGACGAACTACGACTTGCTAATAATGGTACAAGAGTTGATATTTCCCCAGTTTCTGAAGATTCTCGTGATCTTGACTTTTTCAGATGGGAAATTCTTGCTTATCCGGTTTATCCGGGTGCATCAAAAGCTTTAACCGAAGCATTTGCCCCGAAAGGAAAACATGCCGGCGGCATTTCAGTTGCGTCTGGAAGCTTCCGCGGCTCAGAAATAAAAGACCTCGGTGAAAGAAAATATAGCTTTGTGAAGAAAGTTTCCGGGACGGATTTTTCAAAAACATTTGTTACGCCAATTGATCCGCAGTCTTACAGGCTGCGTCTTGAAGTGGTTTATCCAAGAGTGAGTTGGTCGGAATCATCTGCGCCTGGTGAAAAAGGTGTACAATATCGAAGTCTTGTGCCAGACTCAGAACCGGTAAGAGCTGTTGGTACTGTTTTGAATTCAAGGTACCCGACTGGTAATAAAAATCCAAATGGCAGTACATGTTTTCTTTCGTCTGATTCCTGGCAGCTTGCATGGCGTGATACAAAGGTTTTTCCTCCTTCCGAAATTACTCCATCTCAGATAATGCATACTACTGGCGATCCGATTCCTTTTGCTACTATGACTTTTCATGTGTACGAGAATAATCCGGTTGCACAAATGAAAGACTTTGGAATCAAGTATCAGGTGCCTCATTCAGAAAAAGATTCGTGGCAGAAGAAGTGGAACAAAACTCCTTCCGGAATTCTTCCAAAATTTGGCGAGCATCCGGAAACGCCTGAGTTTGCTTTTAATAAAGACTTTATGCTTTCTGCGACATTTTCAATGGAGATACCGGAATTTAATGAAGGAGGTTTTTTTGAGCCGGGTTCGAAGTATGAAAACTGGACAGGAAGCCTTTCTTATGCAATTGATGGAAAATTGTCTGATGGTACAGGTAAAGATGGAAAATCAACGAATCACATATATACCTTTCCAGCAACTTCTTCAGCCGATTCAATTGAAACAATTCCCGGAAGCTTAACCCGTTGTGATAATGATCCGCCTGGTTTCAGGGTAACGATAGTTTCGCCCTCTGACAACCGTCGCTGGGAAATCAGAGTTGTTGAAGGAATACGTGACCTTGTATCATTGCCGCGTGATCGATCAGAGCTGGCTTCTTCGGTCGTCGAAGCAGGATCTTTCAGAATTGACGATGGATCATATCTCGGCAATGGAACTGCGACTTTTGTTATTCCCGGATGCAGTGAATATCCATTTCAGATTGCAACCGAATGTGCAGTCGTGAATCTTTCAGAAATTGCTGCAAAGAATCCGTTGTTTCAGGCTTTGCTGCCTAAAGTTCGACGCTCATCACGCCTCTTTGTGAATCTGGAAATTGATGATAATGTTGATTATAAAGAGCTTGCATCGGCATCTTTTATGGGGTATGAAACTGCAAGCAATACAAGTCTTATGTCGGGCGAAATACCTCCAATTTCTCTGCTTCCACAATTCCAGCCAGACGGCCTGCCAACGTTGAATTTGCCTTCTCCAAGAGCTAGATATCTTCTTGAGATGCCGGCAAAAATTGAGTCGTTGCAGCCTCAGGTCATGATTCGCATCTACGCAGAAGACCTTGCTGGAAACAAACGTGAACTTCAGATTCCGGTTTCTCTCTCAGACGTAGCATTCGACGTTCAGGTAATAGAAAGCCACCAGTCACATAAATAGAAATTGCAAAAAAAATATTTCAAAATACTTGAATATTTTTTTGAGGTATGGTAAAATGCCTTACCGCGTTAGGCCGGAATGGCGAAATTGGCAGACGCACGGGACTCAAAATCCCGCGCCCTCAACAGGCGTGTCGGTTCGACCCCGACTTCCGGCATTCAATGAGTTGTTTTCTTACCGTGCGGCTTTTAGTTAATTAACTGAGAGCCGTTTTGTGTTTATTGCGTTATTGCTTGACTTCGCTCAAGGAGAGAATCTATGACAAAGCTTCTATCAAAAACTCAGCATACCATGGCAGCCTGGATTCTTTCGGAGTTGGCTTCTGAGGTGAAATGGCAGGAAAAATTTGAAAAAAGCGCTGGTATACTTGAAAAACTCGCCGAGGAAGCATTAAAAGAGCACAAACAGGGAAAATCACACTTCGCGGGAGTAGAGCCAGACGCTTAGCATTGTTGTGAGTTTGTCGACATCGACGGGCTTGGTCAGGTAGTCGTTGGCACCGGCTTCAATACATTTGTCGCGGTCGTCTCGCATCGCTTTAGCCGTTAGAGCTATGATCGGAATGTTTTTAAACAGGGGAATTTTCCTGATTTTGCGTGTTGTTTCATATCCGTCCATTTCGGGCATCATGATGTCCATGAGAATCAGGTTCACATCAGGGTTCTGTTCAAGAAGTTTAAGGGCTTTTTCTCCGCTTTCAGCTTTGAAAACCTCGAATTTCCTTCCGATCAGTATTTTCGATAAAGAAAAAAGATTTCTCAAGTCGTCGTCAACAAGAAGAATTTTCTTTCCAGTGAAAATGCTTTCATGGTCATGAAGTTTATTTATCAATCTCTGCTGAGCAGGCGGCAAATTTTTGACAATTCGATGCAGAAAAAGTGATGCTTCGTCCAGGAGGCGCTCGTCTGAGTGCACACCTTTCAGTATAATTGAATCTCCCTGTGAAAGAATTCTGGCTTCCTCTTCGCGTGAAAATTCCCTTCCGGAATAAACAATTACTGGTGGAATACGCTTACTGCTTTCTGAACGAAGTTTTTCGAGAAGATCGAAACCGCTCATTCCCGGAAGCATTATGTCAAGAATGATGCAGTCGAAATCATTTGCTTGAATCAAGTTAAATGCTTCTTCTGCTTCACCTGCTTCGTAAGCCTTCACATCACCATTTCCAACTATCTTTCGTATGGAAATTCTTGAAGCCGGGTCATCTTCAACTATTAACAGTTTCTTGATGGGAAGATTTATCATTCGCTGAATCGCCGAAAAGCTTTCCTCCAGTTTATCAGGATCAACAGGCTTTCTCAGGAAACCGATTGCTCCGTTTCTCAGAGCTTCCATTGATGAATCCATACCGGAAATAACATGAACCGGAATGTGCCTGATTGCTGGATTCTGTTTAATTGAAGACAGAACTTTCATTCCGTCCATTCCAGGAAGTTTAAGATCAAGTAATACCGCATCTGGAAGATAATCTTTCAAAAGGCTGAGGCCAGTTTCGCCGTTATCTGAATAAATAACCTTAAATCCTTTGTCTCTGCATAGTTTGGTAAGCATCTGCGCAAAAATCGGGTCATCTTCAATAACAAGAATCTTTTTGTCGCCTTCGGCCAGTGAATCTCGATCATCAGGAATCCTGATTTCGGATTTCTGACGTGATTCGTTTTTGCTATTATGCAGCTGTATGTTTGTTGAAGAGGGGCTTACGGCCGGTTTGCTTTCCTGCAGGGGTTTGATTGCCATATTTTCTTCTTCAGAACTCAGAACCAGTGTAAATGTTGTTCCCTGTTCCGGTTTACTATCCAACTCAATGTAGCCGCCCAGAAGCTTTGCCAGCTCCTGCGAAATAGAAAGCCCGAGCCCTGTTCCTGAATATTTTCTTGCGATTCCAGAATCAATTTGTTCAAATGGTTCAAAAATCTTTTTATGCATATCAGCAGGAATGCCAATTCCAGTGTCAGAAACTGATATTTCGAACGCATTTTTTTTCTTTTCTGAAAGTTTGAATGAGAGCGACACACCTCCGGAAGGTGTGAATTTCAGAGCATTCGAAAGAAGGTTTCTTATAATTTGTTCCATTTTTCTAAGATCAGTGTTAATTTTTTCAGGGAATTTTTCATCTATTGTTATCGAAAATCTTAACTTTTTTTCCTCAAATAATGGAATGAAGCTTCTTTTTAATGAGTTTGCAAGGCTTGAAATGCTTACCTTTTCAAGGTTAAGAGTTATTTTACCTGCTTCAATTTTTGCAAGATCAAGTATGTCATTTATCAGCTCCAGAAGATCAGTTCCGCTTTTATATATTATCTGTGCCGATTCAATTTCTGATTCAGAAAGGGTTTTAGATGTGTTGTCAGAAATAGATCGCGACAGCAGCATTATGCTGTTCAGCGGAGTTCTGAGCTCATGCGACATTTTGGTGAGGAATTCAGTCTTGTACAAACTCATTCTTTCGAGTTCGGTGGCTTTCTGTTCGAGAACAAGTCTTGCGTTTTCCAGTTCGATATTATGGCGGACCATTTGTGCTTTACCAGCTTCGAGAAGGCTTTTCTTTTCTTCGAGTTCCTGGTTTGAATTCTTCAGTTCAAGTGTCTGATTTTCAAGTTTTTCATTGGAAACTTTTAATTCTTCGGAATATTGTTCCAATTCCTGGTTCGTTGCCTGAAGTTCAGCTTGTTGAGTTTGCAGTTCATTCTGTTGTTTAACCAGTATTTGTGATTGTTCAGTTGTTTCCCGAAGAAGCTTTTCAAGACCAGTGCGGTATTGTGCATCCTGTATTGCAGGTGCAATAATGTTTTCACACTCCTCGACAAATCTTATTCTGCTGACATCAAGTTTTTTGAGGAATGCAAGTTCGATTATTCCCTTCAGATTTCCCTTGAAGAAAAAAGGAATAACTGCAAGCGATCCTGGATCAGACTTTCCTGTTGTGGAGGCTATACTGAAATAGTTTTCCGGAACTTCTTCAATGACAATGCTTTTGCCTTCTATTGCAGCTCTTCCAACTAAGCCATACCCAGGTTCGATTTCTGCCGAAGGTTTGAGATTTTCCGGCAAAGCTGTGCCACCACAAAAAATGAGTTTATTTTTATCTTCGTTGAAAAGAAATATTGCTCCGGCATCTGCCTTTGTGTATTCAGAAAAGAAGCTGATAATTTTCTGTGCAATGCTTGATTCTTTTGTTTCTTCAATCAGGACAGCGGTGAGATTATTTCTGCCATTAATCGCCCATATTCTCAGGTCAGAATCTATTTTTGATTTTTTCAAAGATTCCGTCATGGTTTTAATTGCGATTACTGTTTCATCTTTTTCAGATCTTGGAACAATCGTGACAGAGTAATTGCCGGAAGCAATCTCTCTTGCCTGTTCAGTAATTTTGTTATTGGATTCAATAATGTTGTTAAGCGAGTTAAAAAGATCGCCAAGTTCGTCTTTTCTTAAATTTTCAACTGCTGGAATAAGTATCCCGGAAGCAACGTCATTTGCGTGGCGGCAAACAAGTGAAATGGGTTCTGTAATGCTTTTGGAAAGTGTAATCGAAATGCTGACAGCCAGAAAAGTTACAACAACAAGCAGGAATGCAATAAAGTATTTTGTATTTTCCTGTTCCTGAATGGATTCCTGGTTCAGTTGTATCGCTCTTCCCTTTGCAAATGCAACAATGTCTCTGAGATATTTTTCGAAGAGAATGAATGATTGTCTTGAATCTGAAAGATACACTTTTTTTGCTTTTTCAATTTCATTATTTCGAATTGCCTGCTCGCAGGAATGGAAAGATTTCACATATTCTTTGAAAAGCGATATTGCATTTATGGGCTCCTGTGGATCACCTTTGTAGCGATTTTTGACAATTGCAAGGGAAGAGTTTACCGCAATTTCAAGATCATCAATTTCTTTTTTTGGAAAAGCTTCTCCATCAGTGACCTGAAAAATGTAATTTCGCATTATTCTGTTCATTTGCAAAGAACCAATTAGCGCTTCTCTTGTTTCAATGTTAACCGTAAAAGGGTGATTGAAAAAATGATTATTAATTTCACTCAGTTCAATAACTTCGAAGAGAGCGATGATTCCGATTCCAAGAGTAAATGCTATAAGAACTGCAAAACCGATGAAAAAACGTTTAGCAATCTTTATTGATGATAAGTAGCTGGAAAAACTCATTTTTATCCCTCACTTGCTTTATAAACGAAAGACTCAAAATCTGCCCTGAAATAATCATGTTAAACACACATTATAACTTATTCCGATCATTTTTCATAGTTGAAAAAAAGGGTATTTGTTTAAGAGCTGTATTTACTTGTATAATTGAAAAAAATATTGTAGAATTTAAAAGGAAGAGAAACTTGAGAGAACATTATGAGTGAGTTCGCTGAGATGCAGAAAATTCTGGTTGTCGATGACAAACCTGAGAATGTTATAAGTCTTTCTAAAATTCTTGAAGGGCTTTCCTGTTGCATTGTTCCGGCTTATAGTGGAAACGAGGCTTTGAAAAAAGTCCTTGAAAGCGATTTCGCGCTTGCTATTATTGATGTTCAAATGCCTGAAATGGATGGATTTGAGCTTGCTGGTTATCTTTTCGGGGAAAAAGAGGAAAGAGTATTTCCCATAATTTTTCTTTCTGCATATCATCATGATGAATTGTCTGTTTTCAAAGGATATGAAACAGGGGCTGTGGATTTTATTTCCAAACCATTTAACCCGGAAATTCTGAAGTCTAAAGTACAAGTGTTTCTTAAACTTGATGCTCAAAAACGTGAAATATTAATGACTAAAAAAGAGCTTCAGAAGTCTATGCAGGAATTGCAGGAAAAGAATTTACTTCTTCAAAAGGAAGTCAGCGAGAGGATTCTTGCAGAAAAACAACTTGATGAGGCACGAAAGGAAGCCATTGCTGCAAATGAAGCAAAAAGCCGTTTTCTGGCTGTGATGAGCCATGAAATCAGAACTCCTTTGAATGCAATCATCGGTTTTTCAGAGCTTATGACTTCTTCTAGCGAAGTTTCTGAAGAAGTAAGGAAAAATTCCGAAATTATACTTTCCCGGGGTGTTCATCTTCTGGAGCTTATTAACGAAATTCTTGATCTTTCAAAAATAGAAGCAGGTAAAGTCGAACTTGAGATGTCTGACTTTTCAATTCGAACTGTCGTAAACGATGTAATTAATACTTTTTCGATAAAGTCCAGAAAGGCAGATGTTATTATTGTTTCAAGCATTAAAAGTGAAGTTCCTGATTTACTCAGGGGTGATTCAAGACGACTGAAACAGATTCTGACTAACCTCGTTGGAAATTCATTCAAGTTCACCAGCCATGGAAAAATTGCTGTTGCAATTTCAATGCAGTCAGGCAATTCTTCAAATATCGGTTTGGAATTCAGGGTTTCAGATACAGGAACAGGCATTTTACCAGAAGATCTTTTCAAACTTTTCAATCCTTTTGTTCAGGGAAATTCAAAGGCAAAAGACCAGGGAACCGGATTGGGTCTTGTTATTACTAAAAATCTTGTTGAGATGATGGGCGGAAAAATTATTGTCGAAAGCGAAGTTGGCTCAGGAACAGAATTTATCTTTACTGCGTTTTTTGAAAAAGCTTCAGAAAAAATTCAGAAAAATCATGAGGGAAATGTAATGGAAACTCGGGTCGAGTACAACAAGCAGGAGAGGCGTCAAAATGCTTTTTATGACCACCAGAAAAAACTGAATGTACTCATTGTCGAAGATGATAACAATTGTCGTCTGCTCTCAAGGATTATGTTACAGAAAATGGGCCATAACGTCAGTGAAGCAGCAAGCGGCACTCTTGCCATCGAAATGGCGAGAAGTTCCAGTTATGATGTGATTCTGATGGACATTCAGATGAGTGAAATAGATGGCTATGCGACGACTCGCCTTCTCAGAGAACTTGATATTTCAAAAGGTCTTTCAACACCTGTAATAGCCGTTACAGGCTGTGTAACACCTGAAGACAGAGAAAAATGTTTTGCCGTGGGTATGAAAGGATTTGTTCCGAAACCGCTCGAATTCAGTCTTTTAAGAGACACCATCTCTTCAGTATTAACTGACACACAGCCATAAAATTGGCTTCTACTATGTGATTCAGATGAACACGATATTCTGAATTTAGTCTGGTATTTTCAACAGCTTTCCAATTTTTTGTTTTATCACTGAAAAACTATTTGTACCAAGCTCTCCGACGAGTTTGTGAACCCGGTTGATGTCAAGAACTTGTATCTGATCTAAGAGAGCCAGTGAATCTAATTTTATTCCACCCTCACCTGCATAAACTCTGTGGTAAATGGTTGTTGAAGTTAATGCCCATTGCTGATTTTTAAAAGATGTTAATGGAACAATTATTATAAGTGGAAAACGCGGTTCTTCGATTTCAGAAGGAATGGCGATCACAACCACTGGCCGTAGACCAGCTTGCTCGTGACCGGGTGGAAGGCGAAAACCGAAATCGACTTGAATAACTGAACCAGGTCTTAGTTGCAGTGACTTCATTGTTCCTTGTCCAACAAGATAAAACTCTTGCTTTTACTGTCCCATTTTACTGGTCTTGAAACAGCGTTGAATGAGTCCAGGTAGTTATCAAGTTCTTCAGTAGAAAGCTCTTTTTCTATTGTCGAAAGTGCTTTCACAGCATCTGCTCTACCCTCGGCTAACCACTGTTCATCCTCTGCCTTTCTTTCATCAGTCATAGGTTTCTCTGAAGGAGTTAATAACTTTTCAAGTATTTCCTTCGCTTTGTGCAAGCTGCTTTCAGGCAATGATTCAACCAGTTTGTATAAGTCTAATTTCATTGCGCTTGTTGCCATGCTATACCTCCATTAATATTAATGAGAAACGCAATAACAAAAACAGCCCTCTTAATTATTATAAAATATTATCAAAAAAAAGACAATGCGAGTGAAAAAGATGTTCAGATGGTTGAGGCTTTTAGAACTTCGGGTGGGACGCTTTCGAAGATTCGGCTTAGTGATTCTCTCTGGCAGATTGTTTTCACGGCTTCTGCAAACAGCGGTGCGACAGAAATAACACGAATTTTGCGGTGTCCTTTTACAAGCGGATTATTTACTGTGTCTGTAATGAAAAGTTCTTCGATGCAGCTTTCTTCAAGCGTTTTGAGACTCTTTTCTGACAGCAGTGAATGTGATACGACTGCATAGATTTTCTCGGCGCCGTTTTTCTTCAGCGCCAGAGCAGTTTCAGCCAGTGTTCCGCATGTCAGGGTGAAATCGTCAACAATTACAGCGTTTTTCCCGCGTACATCACCAATTATTTCGAGAATAGAAGCATTTTCTGAGTGATCGAATCTTGCTTTATCTCCAATAACAGTTGGTACTTTAAGATATGCGGCAAACTTTCGGGCACTTTTTGTAAAACCGGCGTCTGGTGATGCAACAACGAAGTTTTTCAGATTCCTGGAAAGAATATATTCACAAAGCAACGGTCTTGCAGCAAGATGATCGACAGGTTTTTTGAAAAATCCCTGAATCTGAGGGCTGTGAAGATCCATTGTCAGAATTCTGTCTGCGCCTGCAACTTCAAGGCAATCGGCGCATACTCGTGCTCTTATCGACACTCTTGGTTCATCTTTTTTATCTGCCTTGGAATAGCTGAAGAAAGGCATTACCACTGTAATAGAGTTCGCGCTCGCCCTTTTAAAAGCATCAATCCAGAAAATCAGCTCCATGAACTGGTCATTCGAATTTAATCCGATTGTCTGAACGATAAAGACGTCTTTACTTCGGACGTTTTCTTTAATTCGTACAAAAGTATTTCCCTCAGAAAAGTGAAATGTCTCACACTGTCCAGGTTCAATCTGAAGATAATTGCACATTTTCTTCACAAAATCAGTACTCGAACTACCAGCAAATATTTTCATTTCTTTATTCGACTCCTGTAAGTTGTACAATTGCAGCGAAATTTGTATGCTGTATAATGAATTCTAATCAATCAAAGCTTTCCTGGAGTGCGAAGTACCTTTCGCGGATAGATTTTATTTCGGGATAATGAGCGTTAACTTTCAGTCTCATATTTCCGACTTTGCCATTTCGAACGAAGGGTGAAATCTGGCATTTAATAAGATCTCTCACATTTGTTCGAGATGACAACTGACTACTTGAGAACGCAAATCCTAAATGATGAGACAAATAAGACTTTCACCCCAACCTAAATGTAATATGACCCCTTTTTTAGATTTGTTGTACGTTAGTTAACGCACATTTAGGTCAGGGTTGAGAATCATAGCATGTTATGGCATAATATTTAGATCATTCTGGTAAATTTTCTGAGGAGAGGCGCTGGCGCTGGTTGAATTGTTGCCGAGTTGGCCTTTTTCATTATAGCCCCATGTGTAAACTGATCCGTTTGATTGAAGTGCTATCGTATGTCCGTTTCCTGAAGATATGTAAAGTATATTGCCCAAGTATGTGTTTAATTGTGGAGAAGACAAGTATTCTGGAGAGAATGAGCCAAGGCCAAGTCTCCCTGCTGAGGTTCCGTTGCTTCCCCAGGCATAGAGTTTGCCCCCATTTTTTATTGCATAGGCAAAAATATCTCCGGCGACTACAGCAACATTGTCATTTCCGAGTGCGGCATTGTAAGTGGTGATTGTTCTGGGAGTAGTATCTCCCATGCCAAGTTGTCCGTATGAGTTATCGCCCCAGACATAAACTTCACCGGAAGTTGTTTTTACAATTGAAAAAGCATATCCGGCGCTTACCATATCAACGTTTGAAAGAGAATTAACCGGAACAGGGCTGATGGCAACATTTGTTGTTCCGTCGCCTAACTGATAACTGTCGTTTTTTCCCCAGGAATACAGGTTTCCGGAAGCGTCAATTGCAAGCGAGAAATATGCACCACAATCAACGCTTACTATGTTTGAAAGTGTTGCAATCATTGCAGGAGTGTAAATACTTGAATTACTGTCATTTAACCCGCATTGACCATCAGAATTTTTTCCCCATGACCATAACTTTCCGGCATTGTCAATCGCATGAGAATGGTATTGTCCAGCACTAATATAAACGATCCCGGACAGACCGCTGACTTGTGCGAATTGATTTGCAGTGGATGGTGTACCGCCGTTTCCAAGCTGACCGAATAGGTTGTCTCCTGTTGCCCACACTGTACCATTGGTTTTCAGCACTAAAGTATGTTGATAGCCTCCAGCTACCATTTTTACATCCGTCATAGCAGGCGCGGTTGCAAAGTTTGTTAAATACTCTGTGTTGTCGCCAAGACCTAATTCACCGTAAAAGTTGTAACCTGTTCCAAGAATTTCATTGTTCGGTTGAACACGTTTAATAAACGAAGTTTGATATCCTGCTGAAACTGCTGCCCAGACAGAAGCCTGTGGTTGCTGAATTTCAACTGTTAATGTTTTTGTTACATTTGTTCCGTCTTGAGTATAGGATGCCAGAAGAGTCGTTGAACCTGTGTTTGCACCTGAAACAAAATTGCTTCCGCTTATTGTACCTTCTCCGGACTGAATTGTCCACGAGTGAGTTGAAACAATATATGAGCTTTCATCGCTATATTGAGCTCTTACGACTAAGTTGTCGAGAGAGTATGTCGAATTTGGCACCATAACAATACTTTCGGGATTAATGTACAGACTTGCAAGATAAGGTGTGGAAAATGTATTGTCTGAGGTTGAAGCTATTCTTCCGGGTGAGTTTTTTACCTGAACAGAGAAATGAATTGTAGAATTTGGTGCCAGCCCTGTGATCTCGTGCTGATGAGAATCTGAGAAGGTCGCTATCCATGGAGTAAATTGATCATAGTTACTTGTAGTTCCGTAAGCAATTCTGGAAGTTGTGTCTTCACTGGTGGAAAAATAAATGGTGACTTTGGTTCTAGTAACATTTAATGAAGGAACTGTAATTACTGGCAAAGTAGCGTCAACAATTCCGTCTTTTGCAAGTATTTGCCAGGCTGAACCATCGAATATGTAGGATGTTCTGTCTACTGTATTGTAATATCCCCAATTAATAGATGGTGTAGCTGGATGAGAGGAAAGCGAACCCTGCCATGCAATGCTTACTCCGTTTGTACCAGCTGCACCCGTGTTTCCCATCGCGCCTGTAGCTCCGGTTGTGCCGTCCTGAGCTAGAATTTGCCATGATGAACCGTCGAAAATATATGAAACTTTGTCGGTTGTATTGTAATAAGCCCAGTTTACTTCGGGGGTAGGCGGATGCCCAGAGAGTGATCCCTTCCATGAAATGCTGATCCCGGCTGTGCCGGTGGGTCCGGCAACTCCGGTTGTACCGTCCTGAGCTAGAATTTGCCATGAAGTACCGTCGAAAATATACGAAACTCTGTCAGTTGTATTGTAATAAGCCCAGTTAATTCCAGGAGTCGCCGGGTTTCCTGAAAGCGAGCCCTGCCACAAAATGCTTATTCCCGGAATTCCGTCACTTGCAAGAGTCTGCCATGCTGTACCATCGAAAATGTATGATGTTTTATTGGCAATATTATAGTAAGCCCAGTTTACTCCCGGGGTAGGCGGATGGGCGGGCAAAGTGCCTTGCCATAATATGCTGAGGCCGGCTGCCCCTGTAGGACCGGTTGCTCCTGTGTATCCGGTGATACCAATATTTCCCTGCGGACCTTGAGCTCCGGTGGTTCCAATGGGTCCGGTCGCGCCTGTAGCACCTGTAGTGCCGGTAGCACCGGTAGCACCTGTGGCGCCATCCTGCGCCAGAAGATACCAGGCTGAACCGTTGAAAATGTATGCGGCATGGTAAGTTGAGCTGTAAAAGGCTTCATTTACAAGAGGTGAAGAAGGTGTTGCAACAAATGTTCCAAGCCAGACAACGCTTACGCCTGTTGCGCCTGTTACACCGGCAACTCCCTGTATTCCTTGAACGCCCTGAAGTCCCTGAGGACCAGTAACACCAGTTGCGCCTGCTGCTCCAGCCAGTCCGGCTGTTCCAGTTGCGCCAATGTCAGCAAGAATGTCCCATGCTGTACCATTCCAGATATAAGATACCTTATTTGTAGTGTTGTAGTAAGCCCAGTTTAATTGAGGAACAGACGGCGGAGTGCTCAGTTGTCCATTCCATACGATGCTGATGCCGTTGGTGCCTGTAGCACCAGTTGAGCCCTGCAAACCTGTAACGCCTGTAGCTCCAGTAGCTCCAGTAGCGCCGGTGGCACCTGTCGAACCGGTGGCACCTGTTGCACCAGTGTTGCCTTGAGGTCCAACGGGACCCGCCGGACCAATAATACCGTCCTGAGCGAGAGTTTGCCATGTTGTACCATTCCAGATCCATGCTTTACGGTCAAAATTATTATAATACGCCATATTCAAAGTGGGTGATGCCGGAGCCACTGAAAATTCTCCGAGCCATGTTATTGATATTCCATCAGCCCCGGTTGCTCCGACAGCACCTGTTGCTCCCTGAAGGCCCTGTGTGCCACTTGCACCTGCAGGTCCTGTGGCTCCAGTCGCGCCTGTAGCACCGATTGGACCGTCCTGTGAAAGAATATTCCAGATTCCACCGAAGAAAATGAAAGCTTTCTTTTCAGTAGTGTTGTAATATGCCCAGTTGTTTTGTGCTCCTGAAGGCGCCGCAGTAAGAGTGCCTTTCCAGATGATTCCAGAAAAAAATGCATCATCTTTTGAAAGAGTTACCTGCGGAATAGATGTTTTTGTTCCAGCGCCAACAGTGATTCCAGCAATAGAGTGTTCCTTCAGACCCGGCATCATGAAACTCAATGTGTAGTTTCCGGTTGGAACTTCGCTGATTAAATAGTTCCCTGAAGTATCGGAATAACCCGCATAGGATGTTCCTCTGATGTAAACGATAACACCGCTTTTCATCGTAAAATCAGATGGAATCTGCACGTTGCCTTCGATTTCACCTGTTGGACGCAGTTGAACGTTCACAACAACCGGAGCTGTTTCATTGCTCATTACCTGAAGATCAGGCAGATAGTAGCTCTGATTGCGATTCTTCTTCGCCATCAGATTGTACTTTCCAATCGGAACTTTATAAAACGCAAAGGCTCCATTTTCATCGGAAGTAGAAAAAAAGAACTTTCCTTCAGGAACCGTGAGATTTATGTCTGAAAGAATATTCGCCATTGGTGGTATTACAGCATCAGAATGAATGAGGAAAACCGTTGCTCCAATTTTATCTTCTCCGGTTATCTGACCAATAACTGTACCGTAAGAAACAGGCTGCTGGGCAATCGGGTTGCTGGTTCCACCACCACCGCCACCCCCACATCCCGACCAGAAGAATGAAAAAAGCAGCAAAGCTGCAAGAGCAAAGAAATATTTTTTCATAACGGACCACCCCTCATTCAATGTTCCCAATAGAGGACATGTTTATATTTTATAAACAATAATTATTCATCGTGATTACAATCATAATAATATATCAATAAGTTCAAAATATCAAATTGGAAAATTTCCGGAAACTTTAAGCACAATTTCTTTGTTAAAAATTAAAAAAAGTGTTAGAATCAAAAAAAAATACCCGGGATAGCTTACATGAACAAAAATAATATCTCTGTTTTGATTTCAAAACTGAAGCTGCCTTTGCAGCTTTTGATAAAAAATTTCAATTCCGGTGAGTATTCCCTTCGAAAAGAGTCTGCGATAGCCTTATCGAAATTTCAGGGCGAAACCGTTTCAACTCTTTTGCTTCAAACTTATGCCAGCGATAATATCCAGGATTTCATGGCGCTCGCTCTTGGAAATCTGGATAGTTCCAAAGCTATTTCTCTGCTTATTCAGGGTCTGAATGATCCTCAGTCTGAGGTTCGCTTCAATGCAGCCAGAGCTCTTGGAATGATAAAATCAGATTCTGCCTTCAACGTGCTTATGGAGGCACTTTCTGAATATGCTGACAGAATTGCAACCGGTGTTTCTCAGACAAAACAGGGACAGCTGTTCCTCGAGGAAGATGCTATCATTTCAGCGATTACTGCCTTGGGAAAAATCAAAAACACTCAGTGTACAACCCTTCTTAAGAGAATTCTTTCACAGGAAAAGAGTGCCAGAATTCGTGCTTCAATAATTTCTTCCCTTGGAATGATGGCAACAGAAAAAATGCTTCCGATTTTTCAGGGAGCTTTGCGTGATGAAGACCCGCGTGTCAGAGCAAACGCAATTGAATCTATTGAATCTATTAAATCAGCGTCAATAGTTGGAATTCTTCAGCCTTACCTCGAAGATCCAAATAACCGTGTCAAGGCAAATGTTGCAAAGGCTATCTGGAAATTTGGAGATTTCGATGTTTCTGAAACCCTTTCAAGAATGCTTTCCGGAGAGGACAAATGGCAGAAAGCTTCTTCTGCTTTTGCTATGGGTGAAATCAAAGACGTGCGATTTATTCTCAAGCTCTCTCAATCTCTCAAAGATGAAGATCCGGATGTGAGGCGAAATGCCGCTCAGGCATTGAAAAAAATTGAATCACCAAAAGCTTTGCAGCACCTGATTCCATTACTTGATGATCCGAATTTTGATGTCAGAGTTCAGGCGGCACTTGCTATTGCAAGATGCAATCCACAGAAAGTTACTGAATTAATAGTTCCGAGACTCAGTGTCGAAACTAATACCATTGTAAGAGCAACACTGATTTCATGTCTTGCTGACAGTGCGATTCCTGAATCGATAAGCATTATTGAACCTTTCCTTGAAGATACTGATCCGAGAGTTGCAGCCAATTCAATATCGGCAATTCAAAAATTGGCTCCTTCCAAACCTTCCTCTAAAATTATTCAGTTGATTGCAAAACTGCTTTTTAATGACGATAATCGAGTCAAAAGCAATTCAATTCATGCTCTCTGGACATGGCAGGAATATTCAGTACTTGACAATTTGCAGGGGCTTCTTTCTCACCAGAATCCAAAGCATCAGCTTTCCGGAACTTTTGTTTTCGGAGAAATTGGCACTGAAATCAGCAAAGATGCGGAATTAGCGAGCTCAGTTAACGATTTGATTGCAGCTCTGGTAAAGTCACCTTCTTCTGATTTAGAGTTGTCGGGAACACCTTCTGCACCTTCAATGATACTTGATTCCTCAGAAGTAGTTGTTCCGCTCAGCAACACCGGAGAAATCGAAATCGTTAAAAAGACTGAGTCTGTAATCAATGCCTCTGATGATGCGTTCTCTCCGCAACTTGAGCTTGCCGCCAATTATGTGAAGGAAAAAGAATACCGTGAAGCGGAAAAGATCTATGCAAGAATCCTCTCGCATAAGCCAGACAATATCAAGGCCATCCTCGGAATGGGAGAGATGTTCTTTCTTATAAAACGTTTTTCTGAAGCTGCTGTTTATTATGAAAAGGCGCTTGCGGTTAATTCGAACCTTGTGAAAGCTCACTACAACCTTGGAACAATTCATTATTTCCAGAAGAATTTTGACAAATCAAAAGAACACCTCCTGAAAGCGCTTGAACTTTATCCAAAGCTTCTGGGAGCATATCTTATTCTTGCTCAGATTTTCCAGATTTCTTCTAAAACAGATGAAAGCATTATGCTGTTGTCGAAGGCTGTCGAACTTTCTCCGAGAAATCCAATTCTCTACCAGAAACTTGCTCTTCTTCACCTGCATGTTCAGCAATATGACAAAGCAATTAATGTTCTTCAGAAAGCTGTGGCGCTTTCTCCGCTGGATGTCGAATCGAACGTTCTTCTGGCTTTCACTTACAACAGCATAAATAAACATGCCGAGGCATTTTCTTCTATAGAATCAGCACTACATGCCTGTTCTCAGTCTTCCAATCCTGAAGAATCTCTAAGAATACTTCTCAACAGCTTTAATTTCTTCAAAACAAACATCGAAAGTGCCGAGTAAAAAAAATGAATTCCTGACACTTTTTTCTCTCGTTAATGAAGTCTCAGGAATAGGTAAAAAGACCGCATCAGCGCTTGAAGTTAATGGTTTCAGGACCGTAATGGATTTTCTGAAACTTCTTCCGAAGCGTTTTGAGGATCGCACAAAGGTTATTTCGTTCTCTGAACTTAAACCTGAAGATTCTTATCAGGGTGTTTTCAAAGCTTCAGTAAAAAACTCAACCATAAGTCACTTTGGAAAAAACAAGTGTGTTATATATTGTACATTTGTTGATGAAAAGGGTGCGAGTGTGTCGGCAAGATGGTTTAATCAGCCCTATCTTCACAGGTCGCTCGTTGCCGGAAACTGGTATTTTCTCTTTGGAAAAGGTTTTCTTTTAAAAGGTAAACCCGCGCTAGATAATCCGGAAATTGAGCTGATCGATGAAGAGTGTGAAAAGGCTGAAAAATTAGTAAAACCTGTAAGATCGCTTGAAACAACGCTTACGCCGGTATATTCTCCGATGAAGGCTCTTACAGATTGCCGTTTCTCACCAAAGGCAATTCGTAAGACAGTTCGTACAATTATTAACACTTTAAACTGGGAAAAATCTTTTCCGTCGCTGAGTGAGAATACGCCTTTTCCAAAGTTAAGGAAAGCGTTTACAGATGCTCATTTTCCTTGTGATCTTAAAGCCTTTGCTTCAGCAAAAATTGCTTTAGGTTTTCTTGATCAGCTTTTGTTTCAGATGGCTGTACTAAAAAGGCGCGAAAAAAAAATTGCATTCGAAGTTGCTGCGATGTCATCGCTGCCGTCAACATCTGTGCCACTGCCATTGCCATTGTTATCGCCACGGTCTTCATTGTTGACACCGGCATCATCGCCATCACCACTTTCACCACCATCATCAGCCTCAAATAACACTGATATTGCCTCTTTTCAAATATCTGAACTGATATCTTCTTGTAATTTCCCTTTTGAATTGACTGATTCACAGATTAAATCAACTGAGGCGATTATTTCACTTATTTCTCAGAACAGGCCTGTTTCAATTATGCTTCAGGGCGACGTGGGCTGCGGAAAAACGATAGTCGCTTTTCTTGCAGTGGTTTATTATTGTACAAAAATAAGCGATTCATCAGTTATTGCTTTCATGGCACCGACCGAACCGTTGGCAAGGCAGCATTTCAGGAATTTCGGCCAGTTTTTTCCTGATTATTCTGTTCGGGCAAGGGTATTAACCGGTGACACTTCAAAAACTGAAAGAATTGAAATTCAAAACGATCTGTTGAAGCGCAATGTTGCAGTGCTATTCGGTACTCATGCACTTTTTCAGGACAAGTTGAATATTCCAGGATTATCATTTTGTATAATTGATGAACAGCAGAGATTTGGAGTTGAACAGCGCAAGGCTCTTATAAAAAAGGCCGAGTCGGCAGAAGAGAAAATAACTCCTCATCTAATGATGATCTCGGCTACGCCAATTCCAAGAACTTTAACTCTGACAATTTTTGGAGATCTCGATCTTGTATCTATTGAAGAGAAACCAGCTGGAAGAAAACCTGTTGAAACAATGATCCTGAGCAGCAGAGAAGATTCTCTGTTACATATTGAAAAGCATCTTTCAGGTGGTGGTCAGGTTTATTTCTTGTGTCCACTGATTGAAGACTCTGAAAAGAGTGATAATTCATCTGTCAGAGAAGTTCACGGTTATCTGAAAAGCCATTTTCCTTCAGCAGAAATTGCATCACTTTCAGGGAAATCTTCATCAGTTGAAAAAGAAGAAATAATAAGTAATTTCAGGAACGGAAAAATTGGAATTCTTATTGCTACAACCGTTGTCGAAGTTGGAATAGACAATCAGAATGCTTCGCTTATGGTGATTGAAAATGCTGAAAGATTTGGATTATCACAGCTTCATCAGCTTCGCGGGCGAGTTGGAAGAGGAACACGCGATTCACAGTGTGTCATGATCTGCCGAGCCAGCGAATCTCAGGACAAATTGAAAATTCTTCTTGAAACTGATGATGGATTCAAGATATCAATGACTGACCTGAAATTTCGTGGTCCCGGTGATATCTGCGGTACAAGACAGAGCGGGCTGAATCATCCGGCAATGCAGACACTTGAAAGCCCTGAAATGATTCTTAATGCCCGCAGACGCGCATCCGAAATTCTTAATTCTGACGACATTTCAGTTAAAGAGTGGTTTATTGAACGTATGTACGAAAGTTTTGGTGGAAAATTCTCAGATTTCATGGAAGGGGGCTAATGTGAGAGTCATAGCCGGATCAGCAAAAGGCCATAATCTTAAAATGCCAGGCGGAGGGAAAACCAGACCAGCCATGGACAAGGTTAAGGCTTCACTTTTTTCAATACTTATGCCGAGAATGGCCGGTTCAAGATTTCTTGATCTTTTCGCCGGTTCGGGAAGCCTCGGAATTGAAGCACTTTCGCGGGGTGCTGAATATGCAGCCTTTGTTGACACTGCGATTCAATGCGTTGAGACAATAAAAGCAAATCTTGTTCATACAAAGCTTGTTTCCAGAGGTGAAATATTCAGGGAAGACTGTATTAAATTCATCAAAAGGAAGACGGATTCTGTATTTGATATTGTGTGTATTGATCCGCCATATTCAAAGAATCTTCTTGAGCCAATACTCGAGAATCTGCATTTATGTACAATGTTTTCGGAAAGAACAATTTTCATTCTTGAACGCAGAAAAAAGGATATTATTTCTGTTACACCAGAGAACAAACTTATTCTTATTGATGAAAGAGAATTTGGCGAGACAGTGTTAAGCTTTATAAAAATCAAGAATCTGCCGATTTTATAGTAAGGATGTGTGAGATTTTTTTTACCACGGAAATCACGGAAAAGAACGGAAACCGGGGATTGTTTTTTTGGTCGTGTGAGTATGTTGTCTGAATGTGCACAATGATTATATTTTCCCTATTAAAATCTGTGTTAGTCAGTGTATTCTGTGGTTAAAAATCAGTTTCTTTTTGTTTGTAAACGCAGATGCTGCCTGTTTTTTTAATATGGAGAACTTTAGGTTAACTGATTATGCTTATTGTACGACGGAATTCTGAATCTGGATTATCTTTACTGGAATTGATGATATGTTGTGTTATCATTGGTGTTTTTTCGGCGACAGCACTTCCGTTGTCGAAGAATTTTGTCAAGTCTAAAAAAGAAGATGCTCTTAATGAACGATTAAGTGAAATGCGAAAAGCGATTGACAAATACTGCGAAAAAATGAAATTGGCCAAACCAGGTCTGAGTGAAAAAGATTGTTATCCGGAAAAACTAGAAGACATGGTAAATGCCCGTGTAATTAGAAGAATTCCGGTTGACCCGATGACCAGCAGATCAGACTGGAGAACGATTTCCTTTACAGACTTGCCCGATGCGCCCGTTTCAGACGGATACAACGTATACGACATCCGCTCTATTTCAACAGACACAGCTTTCAACGGTTCAAAATATTCAAGCTGGTAAAATATGCCAAATACAGCAAATCTTCATAAAAGGGTCATATTTATTTCAGGGCTGTGAAGGCTTTTTGTAGAACAGGAGAGCACATCTTCTCAAAAAAGAAACAACATTCTGAGGGCGTCGTCGTTGTTGTCTGAATAGAACTGCGGAATGCGCTCAATTATTTTGAAACCGTATTTTAAGTAGAATTTTATTGCCTTGAGATTTTTTGAGCGGACCTCAAGTACAAGTTCTTTTCCGAAGTTGTTTCTCCAGAATTCCTCCATTGCTTTCATAAGCATTGTTCCGAGACCTTTGCGCTGTTGAGAGCTATCTACAGCCAATTTTACAATGTGCAATTTTTCAACTTCAGGTATTGCGAATACAAAACCGTGAAGAGATTTGGATTTTGTTTCGTGTACAGCTGCAAATTTTATAATATATTGTGAAGTCAGACATGTTCGTATTGTTTTTTCTTCCCAGGGAAATTCAAAAGAATTCAAGTCAATTCGCTTGATTTCATCAAAATAGCTGATATCCAATTCTTCTGAAATGAGTTTCATTTTAACAAAAACCATCTTTCACTTTTCTGCAAGTGATCTCAATTTGCTGTCCCAAATTCAGATCACTTGCAAAATTCGGGTAGATTGTGTTATAAACTCGAAACTTATAAAATATTTTTGTTAATAATACACCAAAGGAGAAAATTATGCACAAAATGACAGTGGAATTTCTTATGAATGCCTTTGCAGGCGAATCACAGGCTCATGTTAAATATGCAATTTTTGCTGAGGAATGTGAAAAAAAGGGTCACAAGAATCTTGCTAATATGTTTAAAGCCATTTCTCACGCCGAATATGTTCACGCGAGAGGTCATTTCCTTGCAGTGGGCAAACTTGGAGATACCGCAATGAATCTTCAGACTGCACTTGATGGTGAGAATTTTGAAATTGATGAGATGTATCCGGTTTATCACGAAGCTGCAAAATTCCAGCAGGAAAAAGATGCAGTCCGAACAACCAAATATGCCATGGAAGCAGAAAAAATTCATGCTAACATGTACGCCAAAGCATTGGAACTGGTAAAATCAGGCAAGGATTATCCGGCAGCAAAAGTTCACATCTGCGAAATCTGCGGACACACTGTTGAGAATGAAGCCCCCGATAAATGCCCGGTCTGCAATGCAAAGAAAGATTTCTTCCGCTGCTTTTCAGCATAAATTCGACCGATTTTGTCGTTTCAACAGAAGAGAGAAATCTGGTTTTTATCAGATCTCTCACATACGTTCGAGATGACATTTCTTATTCATTATTATGTTTTACGCATTTAAAGCCAGACTTAACAGGTCTGGCTTTAAATTTTAAAAAAAGAATAAAATAAAGTTGCCAAAGTTCTTGATTTACTGTATAAATTTACAATTAATCTGCATGTATTCAGCAGTTTTTTATTCACTTGTTCGAGGAGACAGAAATGAAGGTTTATTCAACTGAGAAAATCCGAAACATCGGGCTGTTTTCGCATGGCGGTGCTGGTAAGACATCCCTTGCCGAAGCCATGTTGTTTCATACAGGGGCTAATTCCCGTATTGGAAAAGTAGATGATGCAACTTCGATGATGAATTATGATCAGGAAGAAATCAAGCGCAAAGTAACAATTGGTACTTCTCTTGCCGCGCTTGAATGGAAAGATTGTAAAATAAATCTCCTCGACACTCCAGGTTTTGATGATTTTCTGGGTGAAGTCCACAAAGTCGTCTGGGCTGTCGATGCTGCTATTGTCGTTGTTAACGCTGCTTCAGGTCTTGAAGTCGGAACCGAAAAAAACTGGAAGATTCTCAACGATCACAATGTTCCGAGAATAGTCTATTTATCAAAACCTGATAAAGAAAATATTAATCTTTCCAAAATTTTCGATGAGCTCAAAGCCTTTGATTCCAAAATAGTTCCAGTTATCGTTCCACTCGGAACTTCAACAAATCTTAAAGGTGTAATCGATATCCTTGATCAGAAAGCTTATTATTACACAGACGAAACAGGTAAAAAAGTTGAGATCAAAGAAGTTCCAGCTGATCAGAAGGAATTCGTCAGCAAGTTGCGCGAAAGTTCAATTGAGTCAATTGTTGAATGTGACGACCAGCTTTTGAATAAGTTTTTTGATGGTCAGACAATTTCCATTGATGAATTGAAAGCAGCCATGAAAAAAGGAATTGCTGAAAATAAGATTAAACCACTTATTTCAGGAATGTCCATTAGAAATATCGGAACAGATCTTGTACTTGATTTTATTCTGAATTGCATGCCATCACCCATTGAACGTGGTGCAATCGAAGCAAAGTCTGCAAACAATGATCAGAAGGTTAAAGTTGAGCCAAAAGCTGATGCCGCACCAGTTGGTTTCGTTTTCAAAAAAATCAACGAACAGGCCGGAGACATGGTTTTTATACGTGCTATTTCCGGAACATTTAATTCAGCAACTGAATATTATAACTCAACAAAGGAAAACACCGAGCGCTTCGGCAATTTCACAACATTACGCGGTAAAAACAAAGTTGAGATTGAGAAGCTTATTGCCGGTGACATCGCTTTGATCGTTAAGCCGCGCATCTCCGGACGGGGCGATACCATTTGTGAAAAATCAAACCCGGTTATTCTTTCGGTTCCCGAACTTCCAACAGCAAAGCTTACGTATTCGGTAAACCCGAAAACCAAACAGGATCAGGAAAAAATGGGTTCAGGTCTTCAGACGCTTTGCGCTGATGATGGTGTACTCAGATATGAATATGATGCCGAGTTGGGGCAGGGCTTGCTTTCCGGAATGGGCGATACACACATTGACGTAGCAATTTCACGCTTGAAAAGCCGCTGGAATGTTGAAGTTGATATCGGAAAACCACGCATTCCATACCGGGAAACTATCAAGGGCAGATCTGAAGTTCAGGGAAAACACAAGAAGCAATCTGGCGGACGTGGCCAATATGGCGATGTTACAATTAAATTCGAACCTCTCCCGGGACAGGATTTCGAATTTGTTGATGCAGTAGTCGGCGGAGTTGTTCCGAAGAACTTTATTCCGGCAGTTGAAAAGGGACTTCAGGAAACCAGGAAACGCGGAGTTATCGCAGGTTTCCCGACAATCGGCTTCAGAGCGACACTTACATTCGGTTCATATCATGATGTCGATTCATCAGAACTTGCATTCAAGTTGGCTGCAAATATTGCTTTCAAGAAAGGCATTGTTGACGCAAAGCCAATTCTGCTTGAGCCTATATACGAACTTCAGGTAACGGTACCAGATTCTTACATGGGTACAGTTATCGGAGACATCAACTCAAGACGTGGAAGAATTCTTGGAATGGAACCGCTTGATGGTCAGCAGATAGTTAAAGCGAGCGTTCCTCTTGCTGAAATGTACAAGTATGCCACCGATTTGAAATCAATGACACAATCAAGAGCCGACTTTGCAATGAAATTTGACCATTACGAAGAAGTTCCTGGCCAGGTAACTGAACAGATCGTAAAAGAATATGGCAAGGCGCATGAGGAAGTGGAAGAATAATTCCTCATATCATTAATATGTAATACTCAGGGGGCGCCGTTATTCGCGCCCCCTGTTCACGAAAACTAAATATAATATTTTTTCAAGGAGAAGGAAAACAATGTGTGCATTGCATTTTTCTCAGAGAGTAAGCGAATTTCGTCCAAGCAGTATCAGGAAAATGTCTGCTATTTCAATTCAGCAGAAAAAACTTGGCAAAACGGTATACGAATTAAATATCGGACAACCAGACATCAGTGGAATTCCGGCTTTTGGAAAATATCTTTCCGAGCTTTGCAGCCAGAATTATTACAGTTATTCACCATATATCGGTGAAGCTACGTTGCGGGAAAATTATGCCAAGTATTTGAATTTTTATTTTGATCGTACTTCTTCACCGCATTTAACAATAGATTCTGACAACGTTACGATAACAGTCGGAGCAGTTCAGGCGCTTTGTAATACTTTTCTTGCTTTGTGCAATCCGGGTGATGAAATTCTCTGTGTTGAACCATTCTTCCCTGTTTATGCAACATCAATTGCTGTTTCAGGCGGCGTTCTGAGAACAATTCCAACTTATGCAGAGCAGAACTTTGCTCTTCCGGAATTCGAAGAGCTTGAAAGATATATTAATCCGAAAACCAGAGCAATTCTTCTTAATAATCCGAATAACCCATCTGGGAAAATCTTTTCTAAAGATGAAGTGATGCGGCTTGTGAAGTTATCTCTGAAATATGATATTTTTCTTATTTCAGACGAGGTTTACAGAGAAATGTATCTTGCTGGAAAGCAGCCCTTCAGCGTTCTTCAGGCAGATCTTTCCAGAGAAGAAATGGACAGATTTATTCACAGATTGATAGTCATTGATTCAGCCAGTAAAACTTTTGCTCTGACCGGAACACGTCTTGGTATTGTTGTGGCGCGTCCGGAAATAATCGAAAAAATATCGCTTGTAACTTTTAATACTGTTGGCTCTGTATCAGATGTCATGCAGAAAAGCCTTGCCAGAACTTACGAATTTGCCACGAGCAACACAAAGTTTTTTGATGAAATGAGAAAAGTGTACGCTGAACGTCTCGAAGTAGCTATGAATGAAATTTCGAATTTTTCCAGTGTCTTCGTTCCGAAACCGGAAGGCGCTTTTTATCTTATACTGAAATTTCCTGAACTTGAAGATGTTACTGAATTTGCACTTTTCATGCTTCAGGAATTCTCAAAAAACAATGAAACCGTTGCAATGACTCCGGCTGCTGATTTTTATCTGACTCCCGGGCGGGGGAAAAATGAAATAAGGCTTGCTCTTGTTGTAGATTGCGAAAAGACCAGAAAAAGCATGGGTCTTATCAAAGAAGGCTATGCTGCATACATGCAGAAACTCAAGACTCAGAATCATGGTAAGATTGAGCAGAAAAATCAACTTGGCGGGAAACTGAAAATAGATCGATTTTCCCAGCTCTGAAAAGTTTCTGGTTATATAAAATAAAGCGGCAGACGCGAAGTCTGCCGCTTTATTTTATATAAGTACTGTAGCAATTTTTTCATTATCAAGCAGTTATCAAACAGGTAATACCAGCAAATAAAACAAATTCAAATTCCCGGCTTTTCTCTGTTTTTCTCAGCGTCACCGTGCCTCTGCGTGAGATTTCCTGTCTTTTCTTTAAAAATGCTACAGTGCCCTGATTTTATGATACTTGCTCTTGTACAGCTTTTTTCTGAGTGATTAGTGAAACCACTATAAGTGCCATGAAACTCAGAGGTATTGAAAACACACCGGGATTGCTTATTGGCATCGGTGCTGTAGCCGGATCCATTCCATAGACTTTGTACATGTCCGGTGATATGAGAATGAGTCCCAGCGCAGATACGATTCCTATGATAATAGAAGCTACAATTCCCTGAGAAGTGGTTTTCTTCCAGAAAAGAAGCATTATAATTGCAGGAAGGTTTGCAGATGCAGCCACCGAAAATGCCCATCCGACAAGAAATGAGACGTTCTGTCCCTGAAATTGAATTCCAAGGAAGATTGCTATGATTCCAACGACAAATGCTGAAATCTTTCCTGCGCGGACTTTCTGACCTTCGGACATGTTCATTCCCATGAATCTATCCATGAGATCGTGAGCCACTGCTCCGGATGCTGCTACAATCAGACCGGCGACAGTACCGAGAACAGTTGCAAAAGCTATAGCTGAAATTACAGCAAACAACAGACTTCCAAATGAACGTGCAAGAAGAGGTGCAGACATGTTATTGTCAGCAACGTTTACAACTCCGCTTGTCATTGCTCCGAGGCCCATGAACAATGTGAGTACGTAAAAGAAACCAATGGATGCAATCGCCACAATTGTTGACTTACGGGCAGCAGCCGGACTTGCAACAGTGTAATAACGGATAAGTATGTGCGGAAGTGCAGCAGTACCACAAAAGAGTGCAAGCATTAGAGAAACAAAGTCAAGTTTCTGAAGAAATGTTCCGTCAACTTTAAATTTTACACCAGGTCTCATAACTTTATTTCCGGTAACTGTTGCCGGGAAATAAATATCAATTTTATCGTTGTCAAGTGTGAAGGCAGTGCTTTTCCAGGTAATAATTTTACTGGTCGGATCACCGATTGCTGCCAGGAAAGCGAACGGTCCAAGAGGACCAGTCTGTGCTTCTTTGCCGGTCTTTCCGCTGATTACTTCAATGTGTCCGCCCTGACGAAGTTTGTTTTCTTTAGATTCCGGGGAGCCATTAATAAGTTTGGTTCCATCTGCTTTTTTCACGACCCACTGGGTCTCTTTCAGTACAACAGATTTCTCGTCAGCAGATTTTTCCTTTTTCCACCATGATTCTTTGCCTTCTTTTGAAAGCTTGAGAAATACTGAACCGGCGCTTTCCTGCTGATGAATTACACTGTAGCCCTTGTCTTCCGGAGCAATTTTGCCATCTGCTTCAACTGCGTTCAGAGTCATAATTTCCCGAAATGGTACTTTTCCGCTCTGATCAGGAGTTGTTGTAAGGCCCTTGGACAAAACCGAATAAACAAGTACGGATGAAAATACAATCAGAAGGCCACCCTTCAGGAACTGAACGTAAGTTGTTGAAGTCATTCCGGCGGTGGCAACTATTATGATAACTATCAATCCAACCATGATAACGCCTACGGCATGCGAAAGACCAAGAAGCGGCGTAATAAGTACACCGGCGCCTACCATCTGCGGAATCAGATAAAAGATTGAAACAATGAGAGTGCTTATTGCGGCTGTCAGCTGAATACCTTTTGAATTGAACTTCGCATCAAGCGCGTCTGTAAATGTATATTTTCCAAGTCGTTTCATAGGCTCGGCAACAACGAAAAGCGCAACAATCCAGCCAGCAAGATAACCGATGGAATACAGAAAACCATCGTATCCAGCTGTTGCAATCATTCCGCAAATTCCAAGAAAGGAAGCTGCAGAAAGATAGTCACCGGCAAATGCTATTCCATTGACAAACCAATGTACTCCACCGCCAGCAGCGTAATATCCGGAAGCTGATTTTGCCTGGCGTGCAAAATAAAAAGAGAGCCCAAGAACCATAGCAACAAAAAATACAAAAACAACAATTGGCATCATTTCCATATTCATTTACCTCGTCAGGTCTTGCTGTCAGCCAGTTTTAGCTCTCTGGCCGCACACATTCGATCATAGATTACAGCCAGAATTAATGCGACAATAATCAGACCCATTCCATAGACAACTGCGACATTTAATCCCATGAAAATAATCTTTTCCATGAGCAGCGGATCAATTACATTGATGGCAATGAAACCCGCATAAAAAATAGCATAAGCCCAGAACATACGGGCCCCGATAATCGATTTATAATCTGAAGCATGATCTTCGCCGCAGCTGGCGGCTGGTTCGTGCAGCATAATTTTCTCCTTGTGTAAATGGTTTTATTGTGAAATATTTCACTAGCATGTTCAGTTCATTTTTTTCTGGATGCAGAAAACACAAATTATTTTCGAGGCAGTGAAGCACCTCCCTTCGTAGAATCCTTATGAATACATGAAATAAGTCTTGTGACAAACAAAAAATCTCTCAACTGTAAAAAGTGAAAATTTGTACTATTTTAAATTTTGTCCGAATATCTTAATCTAATAATAATTACGTGTCAACTAAAACTTTGAGAATAAAGCAATTCTCGGTGAGTTTTGACACTGCAAGTTCGCTGAAATTATTTAACTGCTCTATAACCCGTAGCAAGGCATGGTATTTTGCTTTCATTTCGACCGAAGGTAGAAATCTGCTAACCCCACGGAGATCTCACCCTTCGCTCGAGATGACAACGAACCACGTATTTCTTCCTTGCCGATCAGCTGTTTGCATACAGTGTCTGAGTTTTCAGATAATCTATTGATGACACTGATTCTTGCCATCAGAATTCTCGGAACAGTCATTTTTAGTAACTTGCAAAAACATCTCTCAGAAGCTAATTCAGCGTTCATTGTGAATTGTTGTCATGGAATGTAGTTGTACATAAACATTAAATAGCCAGACTTCCTGAATCTGTACCATAAAGATACAGTTTCAGGAAGTCTGTAACAGCATGTTCTATTGAGTTTCTGTAATAGTGAGCGTGCTAATTTATATTACTTTTCAATATACAAATCTGTGTCATTCCGTGTTTTCCGTGGTTAATAATCAGTTTATATTTACTCATCAGTTAAGCGCTTATACCAACACTTTCTGAAGAAATTTTCAGTTATTATCAGACACAGCAAAAGAAATCTATTTTATTCCAAGTACATGCAAGTCAAGCATTTCATCCCAATTTGTCTGTGCAGAAAATTCAAGCGCTTTGTACAATTGCCGTGCTGCTTTGTATTCAGTTGTTTGTGGCCATGCAACGGTTAGATTTCCACCTTCTTCCCGAAGGTTTGCGGCTGTAAGGGTTTCCAGAATTTCCCCCGCGATGGCTCTGATGATTCCCTGATTGGAAGCTCCGTTGAAATTGCATGTGCCCTCTTGAATCGAAGATGCGAGACTGAAGATGTCGCAATAGCGATTTTTATCTTCGTAGGTGGCAAGGTTCTCGATGACGAATTTTTTTGCAGTTGTTTTCATTGCCTGGATGCATTCTCTGGCAAAGTTGTTCATTTCAAAAGCCAATTCTTCAGCTTTGGCAGTTTGCCACGCCCCTAGCAGTTGTGAGTAATCCTGATCGGAAATGAATTTTGCCAGATTTTCAGCTGAAATGGAAGGTTCTTCAGAGAGTTTTTCTGTAATGGCTCTGTAGGCAAATCCAGTGATTCCTGTTTTTCCTGCGCTGCCAACCATTAATCGGGTTGAATCCCGCAATTGATAGAGCACTTCTACCATTCCCGGAAGACATGCGTCGAAAGCTGCAATATCTATCGGCTTTCCTGCGTTTAAGCGATCTCTGAATGCTCGGGTTACTGCTGCGACCTCGAATATGGTAAGGCAATCACCGCTTGTTCCATCAGAAGCAACAAATCTTGATGGATCGAAATTCACACTTCCCGGCTTTGAATCAGAAATTGAACCTGGTCCGTAAGGAGAAAAAACTCCGCTGCCGTGGCTGTTGATAATGAGGCAAAAGTGCTTTGATGGATATTTGACGGCTGCCCATTTCATGAAATTCCAAAGGGTATATGGCGAGCCCATGTTTACTTCGCCCAGGACTTCTTCTTCTACGAGAGAGTTTGGCTGAATTGAATAGCGCAGAGCTCCACGATAGTTGGGGTTTTTATAAATTTCTTTCTGATAGTCGGAAATAAGTTTACCTCTGTCGGCTTGTACAACAATGTTAACCAGCCCTGGAGAAATTGCTTTTGTCATTTTAAGCAGGTTATCAATATTTGAGTCTTCGAGCATTGTCGAAGAATTGTCTTCGTTTGACATATAGATTGCAATCGTCCAATCGCTTAATGCAGAAGCTGAATTGGTGAACACTACCATAAGAAAGCACAGCAGAACAGAATAGATTTTTTTCATGATCGACCTCGTTAAACAAGTTTGTATTATTTATAATGGAGTAATACTAAACGAAGCCAACAGGTAATTTGTTGAGATTTTGTATATGTGAACTTTCACATTTTTTGTAAGTGTTCTCAATTTGCTCTCTGAAATTGAGAACACTTGTAAAATTCAGATGATACTTTATTCTTCAAGCTTGTTTTGCAGTTTCTTCGCTTTCTTTTTGTCGCTTATTTTCGACCAGAAGATTGTAGGCAAGCATTCCAACCATTGAAAGAATTCCAACCGCTGCAAAGACAAACCAGATTTGCTCCGGATGATAGGTTGAAAAAAGAAATTGAGTTGTTTCAAGAGGCGTTTTATGATTAAGAGCTTTACTCAGTGTTGGCAAAACCTGATCGAGAGGTAGTTGTGCGACTGTGTCTTTAGCCATATTGAGATTTTCAATCAGATATTGTCTTGCAAGAGTAGTTTTATCTCCATGGTATTGATAGATCGGGCCGGCGATCTTGCTTCCCAGCATCCAGCCTATTCCCTGCGGAAAATTAACATAGCCCATGTACAAACCTTTTTTTCCTGGAGGGGCGAGCATCGAAAGGTATTCACTCTTCCTTGGACTTGCAATCATTTCACCAATTGCAAAAACGAAAATACCCAGAGCGCATAACCATGCATTCATCGTGTAACCTGCAACTACAAGCCCCGCGCTTGCAATAAAAATTCCTACTATCATTCCGGAAACAGGTCTCAATCTTCCGAATATCCATCCGATGGGCAACATGAGAAAAATAATTGCAAATGCATCTAAATTTATAAGCCATTCTGCGGGAATCTGTTTTCCGCTTTCTGCAAAGGCAATCCAGGATTGATTTCCAAACAATTTTCCAAAGAACATGGCTACTGGAGCAGTATCGACCCAGTCTGTGATGAAATTTGGAAGCAGGTCAAAGAGCTGCATGAACATCATCCAGAAACCGGAAAAAACAATCAGAAACATTAACAACGGCGGATCAATAAGATTCTTTAACGAATTAAAAAGGACCTGCCAGAATTCTTTAAACATCCTGATTATTGTTTCAAAAATATTCTTATCATTATTTTCCTTCTTAACATGCCCACGATCTGGTTCATCGAAGAAAAATAACACTATATAGTTTAAAGAGTGAATACAGGCGCTTGTAATGAAAACATATTTCCAGCTCATGAGTCGGAGAAATCCGGCGATCAGTGGTCCGGTGAAGCCTCCGATGTTGACTACCATGTAAAAGAAACTCCAGCCAAGGGTTGCATTTTCTTTAGTCGTGGAATTTGCAAGAATACCTTGAATTCCAGGTTTAAAAATTGCTGTACCGGTTGCAACCATCATGCAGGCAAAAAAGAACGGCCAGTAACTCGTCAGCAATGCCATGCAGATATAGCCAATGATTGAAATGGTTATAGCGAAAGCAACGGTCTTTTTGTGTCCATAGTGGTCAGCATGACCGCCGGTCACAGTTGGGAGAAGCGACTGAAATGCCGCCCACCAGAAAAAGATATTTGCTTTTTGAATGTGAGTAAATTCCAGGCCGCCTATTGCGATGCCTGCGACCATGTAAACAGCTATTCCGCCGCGTACACCATAATATGCCCAACGCTCAAGAAGCTCTATTACATTTGAACACCAGAAGGCACGGCTGAAGCTTGTAAAGGTTTGAAAAAAACTCGGAGCGTTGTCTGTTGTACTACCGTTTGTCATATTTGTCCTTTAAGTCAGTAAAGTTGTTTGAAGAGTGCTTTGCAATTAATAACAGTAAACCTGTCAACTTCTGAATGATACTATATCAAGGGATAAATTTCTTCAAGATTTTTATTTCCAGAATCACAGGAAACAAAAATTGAATTATTATTGATGATTAGAGTAAAATGTTTTAACGTAATTCTGAAAAATTTATTAAAAGAGAAAAATGTCTACTCAGTCAGTCGGTAGAAAGCATTGAGGGCAAAGTCGGGGTAGATATGAGAAAAAAATATGGCGCAAATAGTAATAAGCGGACTCATTAATATTGAAACTACGGTTCAGATAGAACGTTTTCCGGTTGAATACTGCCCTGTCAGATATCCATTCTTTGGAGTAGGAACAACTGTGTCGGGCGTTGGATACAATCTGGCATCAGCCTTTTCCAGACTGGGCGATAATGTCAGACTGGTTTCATTTCTGGGAAATGATTTACCGGGAAATGTTGCCAGAGCATCTCTCAAAAATATTGGTTTTGATGACAGATACATCGTTTCAACTGATTCAGAAACACCTCAGTCTGTTATTCTCTATAATACTGAAGGTAAAAGACAGATTAATGTTGATTTAAAAGACATTCAGCAGCGCGATATTCCTGACGAACATTTCGAAAAATCGCTCTCTGGTGCTGAATTGGCTGTTATGTGTAATATCAATTTCTCACGCAGGCATCTGGAAAAAGTAAGACAGTCAGGAATAATGATTGCTAGCGATGTTCATGCAATTTCTTCTCTGGAAGATTCGTACAATATGGACTTCATGAGATATTCTGATATTCTTTTCTGCAGTGACGAGTCGTTGTCAGTAACGCCCGAAGAGTGGTCAGAAAAAGTCATTCAGGCGTTTGGAAAGAAGATTGTTGTTGTAGGAATGGGTTCGAAGGGAGCATTCATTAAAGATGCCAATCAGAACACTTCTGCAAGATTGCCTGCTGTTGATACGCGTCCGATTGTCAACACAATTGGAGCAGGCGATTCTCTTTTTTCATCATTTCTGCATTATTTTGTAAAAACCCGTGATTCTCTGGCCTCATTAAAAAAAGCGATTATCTTTGCTTCATGGAAAATAGGTGAAAAGGGAGCAGCAAAAGGCTTTCTGTCTGAAAAGGAACTTGAAGAACTTGAGCTTCGGCTTCATTCAGCACGGGCTTAGCACATTACGTGTTATCTTTGGGGTTGGTTTTTGCCAGATTTCTCCATTCGGTCGAAATGACAAAGTTTAATGGCTTGCTGTGTCGCCCTTATTAAAGGCGCTTGTGAATAAATGAGATAATCATAATGAAAATTGAAATATACATTTCAGGAAAAATATCGGAAAAGCCTTACAGACAGCTTATTGATCAATATCTTCAACGGCTCCGTGGAAGGATATCTGCAGAAATTATTTCTTGCAGAGATTCATCAGAAATGGAGAAGCGCCTTCGCAATCACGAATACGTTATCGCATTTGATGAAAGAGGCACCGAGTTTGATTCAATGCAGTTTTCAAGCTGGATTTCGTCAAAAATGTCGTCTGGCGTTTCTTCACTGGCTTTCTGCCTGGGAGAAGCAAATGGCCTGCCTCCGGCAATTAGAAAAAAAGCTAATTTTTTTCTTGCATTTTCCAAATTCACTCTAAATCACCAACTTGCACTTCTTGTTTTTGCCGAGCAGCTTTATCGGGCTGTTTCAATACTCTTTAACGAACCTTATCACAAGCAGTAAAGGAAATTCTTTATGATAAACAGCTTTATAGTGCGGGGAATTCTTCCAACAGTAATTGTTATAGTACTGTTTCTCGTCAGTAACTTCGGTGTGATAATACCATCATTTGAGCGCACTATTATTGAGCAGAAGAAGGAGATGATTCGGGAATTAACAAACTCTGCCTGGAATATTCTTGCTAAATTTGAGAATGATGAAAAAAATGGTACAATATCCCGCGAAAAGGCACAGGAAGCAGCGGTAATGCAAATTCAAACCCTGCATTATGGCCAGGAAATGAAAGATTATTTCTGGGTAAATGATTACTATCCGAAAATGGTAATTCACCCATATCGCACAGATTTGAACGGAAAGGATCTTTCCACTTTCCAGGACCCAACTGGTAAAAGATTGTTTGTGGAAGTGGTCGAAACTGTTAAAAAATACGGTGCTGGCTATGTTAACTACAAATGGCAATGGAAAGATGATTCTCAAAAAATCGTATCGAAATTGTCTTATGTAAAGGGATTTCCAAAGTGGAACTGGATAATCGGAACGGGCATATATCTTGACGATGTTCAGAAAGAAATTTGGACAATCAAGCAGAATCTGGTAATATTGTCGCTTATTATTATTGCTGCTTCCGGGCTCCTTCTTTCATTCCTTCTCTGGGAACAGTTTCGAAGCGAGCACAGAAGAAGGAAAATTGAAGTGGCGCTCAAAAACTCAGAGGAAAAATACCGTCTTCTTGTTGAATCTGCCGGAGAAAGCATAATAATGGCGCTTGGCGGAAGGCAGTTGTACGCCAATCAGAGCATGCTTCAGCGCCTGGGTTATACACCGGAAGAATTTCATGATTTGTCTGTTGATGACGTAATTAAAACGACTTCTGAGGAAAATAAGTATGGAAGTCCCTATTATAAAGCATTTTTAAAGGATGAAAAGGTTCCCTGTAAATACGAATCAATTCTGGCGACAAAAGACGGAACTTTACATCCTGTAATGCTTTCAATATCCAGGGTAAACATGGCAGAAAAAAATGGATTCATCGCTGTTGCCACTGATATTAACCGGCAACGTGATAAGGAAATTGCTCAGGAAAAAATTATTTCCGAACTTCAGAGTGCTTTTTTATATTTTAATCAGCCAATATGGGATTATTGCGAAAAGAAGCCATTTTTCTGCTCTGAAGATGAAACATTGCACTCGGTATGGAAGAAAATGCGTGAGGAGAAGTCTGATGCTGCAATAGTAAAAAACTCAACAGATGAGTTGGTTGCTGCTGTTACTTTTCACGATTTCCTTGAAAAAGATATTTTCCGGGAGAATCCTGAAAAAATAAAAATAAGCGATCTTTTTCCTCTTCCTGTGCCGCTTGTAATATCAGGAAATACAATGGTGTTTGAAGCATTCCTCAAGCTGGAACAGAATAATTATCGTCCGATTGTAATTTCAGATGAGCAATCACATAAAATTGGTCTGCTTCAGAAAAAACATGTACTTGTTGTACAAAAATATTCTCCGACTATTTTTCTGAGAGAAATTTCAAGTGCACGCGACCCGGAAGATATCTCAAAACTTCGAAAGCGTCTTCCCGAAATAGTAAAGGCGCTTGTACAAAACGGAGTAAAAGCTTTACAGATAAATCACTTTATTACCCAGACCGCTGATACAATTCTTGAGCGAATGATATTATTTGCTGTCGAAAAGCTTGGTACTCCACCGGCCAGATTTGCTTTTCTTGTAATGGGAAGCGAAGGCAGATACGAACAGACCCTGAAAACGGATCAGGACAATGCAATTATTTATGAGGAACCATCATCACCTGAAGATGCAGAGATATTTAAGAAATACTTTCACCAGATGGGGAAAATGGTTTGTGAATGGCTGGCAGAGTCAGGTTATTCAAATTGCGAAGGCGGAATTATGGCAAAAAACATTGAATGGTGCCAGCCTGTTTCTGTCTGGAAAAACTGTTTCCTTAAATGGATTCAGGCATCAGAAGCCCAGGACCTTCTTCAGACAAAAATATTTTTTGATTACAGGGTCGTTTATGGTGATAAAGCCTTTGCATCAGAGCTTCAGAGCCATCTCTGGCTTTGGCTGAACAAAACTCCGAGATTTTTCTTTCTGCTTGCCCGAAATGTGCTTATTTACCAGCCTCCGCTTGGAATATTCGGAAACTTTGTTCTCAACGAAAAAGATGTTAATGCCAATACTCTTGACATTAAGAGCGTAATGACTTTGATCGTTGACTTTGCACGTATTTATGCTCTGAAAAATTCCATTAATTCCACTGAAACAGTTGAAAGACTCTTCCGTATTCAGGAGAAGGGAATTCTCAATAAATCAAGTTATGGCGAAATTCTTCAGGCATATTCTTATCTTATGATGATCAGACTTGAACATCAGGTTAAAAAATATTCAGAAAATGAAATTGCAGATAATTATATTGATCCATATTCTTTAACTTCGATTGATCAGAAAATGCTTAAAGAAGTATTTTCACAGATAAGCAATTTTCAGGTGCGTCTGAGCTACGACTTCACCGGAATGACCGAACAGATTTGAATAGAGAAAAAAAATGATAATGATTATCAGTGATGTACACGGAAGATTTAATGTGGTAAATGAACAGGTCAGTTTTGCTGAAAATAGCCTGAAAAAAAGCATTGAGTGTATTCTGGTTCTCGGTGACCTCGGACTATTTGAAGTAAATCTGAGGCGCTTTTTTGAAAAGGAAAAACAGACCTTCTGCCGACCTCTTTATTTTATCGAAGGAAATCATGAAGAATTTTCAACTTTTGATAAACTTCTTGCCTTAAATAAATCAAATTTTACGCATCTTGCAAGGGGATCAGTTCAAAGGATCTCAGGATATAATTTTCTCTGCATAGGCGGCGCAAAGTATATGGACGCAACTAATACTCCACGCGCATCAGAAATTACAGAAAAAGATATTGAAAATTGCCTTAACCATGAAAAGAAACATGTTGATATCATAATATCCCATGATTGTCCAATAAAAATTGGTGTTCCAAACACGCCTGGACTTGAATTCTATGGTCCACCAGGCTTTACTGGAAGCGAAAGAGTGCTCGAACACTTTTCTCCGCAACTCTGGTTTTTTGGACATCACCATAAATGGTTCGAGAAAACAACAACTGAAACCAGATTTTTTGGTCTTCCAGAGACTTGGAAAGGCTTCATTCTGCTTGACGAAAACTATAATGTTGAAATAGTTAAAAACGTTATTGAAAATAAGAAGAAAAGTTTCTGGGAAAGGTTCTTTTAATTGAGCGGATAGGGAAAAGAGAAGTAGTAATTCTTGTCATTTCGACCGAAGGGAGAAATCTCGTATTTTCTACTTCGAGGTGACGTATGTTTTTCGGGAATCAATCGCAAGGGCAAATGAGATCAAAAATGGCTTCTAGAGAATCAAAGATTTCTCCCTTTGGTCGAGATGTCGAGGAGTCACGTATTTTCGCAAATATCTTTTTTTGGGGAATTCATCTGTTGAGGATTCTTAATTTTGAGTATATATGTTTTGATCGGAATTTTTGCTTTTGACAAAACGGAGATTGCACGTGATTGTTTCAAATAAAAATAAAAAGTTATTGACCTCAAATATTTTTGAGAATAATCCGGTGGTTTGTTCGCTGCTTGGTTTGTGCTCAAGTCTTGCAGTTACAAATTCACTTAAATCTTCTGTTCTCATGAGTATTATGGTTACTTTCTCCCTGATTTTTTCATGCCTGTTTATTTCTCTTATGAAGCCATTTATTGAAAAATCAAACAGGCTTATTGTACAAATATTATCTATTTCAACCATTGTAATACTGGTGATAAAAATTGCAGAAACTTATTTCCCTGAAACGTGCCGGGAAATTGGCCCATATTCAGGACTTATAATTACAAATTGTATAATTATGGGACGAATTGAAGCTTTTGCTCTGAGGTCACATTTTATTCCGGCTGTGTTTGATGCAGCAGGCTCAGGAGCAGGCTATTCATTGGTGATTTGTTCTGTCGCTATCCTCAGGGAATTTCTCTCGCAGGGAAAGGTTGCTGGAGTGATACTTTTATCTGAAAAAGAGTACCTTTTCGAAATATTTTCCAGACCTTCGGGAGCATTTTTCGGGCTTGTGTTGTTTCTGGCACTTTCAAACATTATTCGCAAAGCTTATATTTCCAACAGAGAGGTGTATAGATGAACGTTGTACTAACAGATAAAAATGATAAGGTTTCCCCATTCTTTCTCATGCTCTTTGGATTGCCATTTCTCTTAGTTGGGTTGTTCGTGTTTGCCTGGGGTGGAAAAATGGTATGGAAATATCACATTAGCGGTAGTTGGAAAAAAGTACCAGCAAGAGTAACTCAGGTCGAATGGCATGAGCACAGAGGTTCGAAAGGCAGTCGAACATACAGTGTGACTGGAAAATTTCAATATTCATTTGGGAACAGTACTTACATCGGAACACAAATTACTGTCGAAGATGGCTCCTCAAGTGAATATAACTATTGGAGGGGAATCTATGATGAAATGAAGAAAAGCCAGAAAGATGGTGCAACCATTGAAGTCCGCGTTAATCCTGAAGACCCTGATGAATCAATTGCATTCAGATATTTCAATTCGACATTGATTATTCTGCCAATTTTTGGAATTGTTTTTTCTCTCGCAGGTGCCGGAGTAATATTAAGTGGGTTCTTTCAGTTTGGGAAAAATCGACAGAAGGAAAATTCCATTGCCAGATATCCAGATCAACCATGGCGATACGATTCACTCGGCGCTGGATTTAAAATTTCTTCCGGAGCATTGAAGAAGACTTTAATCATATCTGTAATTTCTATCGGAGCGACATGTTTTATTTCAATTTTCTGGATAGCCATCTTTAGTGATTCGATGACGCCTTTATTTGCAAAGCTTATCGTAGGCTTTTTTACTTTGATAATTCTATTGCTTGATTTCTCTGCTGTTTATTCCCTGTTGCAATACCTGAAATATGGTGAATCAACTCTCATAACAGAAGAATTTCCTATTGCAACTGGAAAACCATTCAATGCTGCTGTCCTGGTTTCAAAACACATTGATCAACAGCCGGAAGCTGGAATTAAGGTGAACCTCAAATGCATAAAGAAAACCACCACAGGCACTGGAAAGCAAAAAAATACCCATATCGATGAATTGCACGATCAGACAATTATAGTTAAGCGTGACCTCGGTGGAACAGGGCGCTCTGCAATTCCATTTACAATAGATATTCCTCGGGGTTTACCGTCAAGATTGTCCGATTCAAATCCACAGATTGAGTGGAAGCTCGAAATTGCTGCTGAAACACCCGGAATCGATTTCGGGGCTTCTTTTGAATTGCCGGTGTATAACGTAATAGATCCGAGCCTAATTCAGAAACGAACAGGATGAAGCTGATATAGTGTTTGGTGGATATGGTGAATATTTCATTTGAAAACTTTTTAAATATTATCTTTCAGAACAATATTGTATTTTATTATTTTCTGGGTATTTGTCCATTGCTGTCATTTGCAGGAAATGTTGATTCAGCAATTGGTATGGGTATTGCCGTCCTTTTTACCACAGTAATTACTGCACCGATCAACTGGGCAATCTATCAAAATATTCTTGTTCCTTTCGACATGCAGAATTACCAGCTTCTTGTTTTTATTTTGATAATTGCTGCGTTTGTACAATTTCTGGAAATGATTATTGAAAAGTTTTATCCAGCTTATTACGATGTTTTTGGAATCTTTCTCCCATTGATAACAGTTAATTGTGCAATACTGGGCGTTTCGATTTTTTCAATTACAAAAGTTAATCACTTTCACGAGGCTGTCTTTTTTGCGTTTTCTTCCGGAACAGGATATCTTTTTGCTATGATAATAATTTCAGGTATTAAGAAAAATCTGATTTTTTCAAAACCGCCTGAATACATCGGAAACACAGGAATAGTGCTTATTATCGCAGGAATTGTCTCACTTTTCCTGTCTTCAGTTGCCGGAATCAGGTAAAACATGAATATTTTCAATTCTACAAAATTTGTCCATACCGTTTCCCGTAGGGGCTTGATTTATCAAGCCCGGGTTGACGCACGAATTAATTTGAATGCAAATGCAAAATAATTTCGATAAATCAACAAAGAGTATGACATTATGGCAGAAATTTGTACAAGTATTATTCTGCGAGGAGGGAGTTTGCATTAACTGCCTCAGATGCGTGGAGGCATGTCCAGAGAATAAACATCCGAATTATCTGCTTTTTTCCTCTGAAAATGCCAGCTTTGATAATACAAAAAAGCAAAATTCTGATCGACCAAATCAACCAGTTGAACTATCTAACAGAGAGGCTGAGTCAAACTCCGATGCAGGCGAAGAGGGCAGGGGAGCAGATTATTTGAATTGTATTCAATGTAAAAAGTGCGAAAAAGTCTGCCCGGCAGGCTTTTCTTTTTTCAATAAATAGAAGACATGATAAGTATGCAACAGGTTTTGAAATACAGAAAAATAATATTGCTGCTTTTTCTTGTACCAATTCTCATAAATGCTTTCTCTATTTCTGAAAAACCAGCTGAATTGCTTATGAAAATTCTCATTTTTGTCTGCATTTCGCTTCTTGGAAAATCTTACGATATTGCTTTGCCATTGACTTGTCTGTTATCTTTTCCGATGGGGGTTGGTGTTTTTTCTTCAGCAGTTTCTTATTTTACAAGTTTTCTTTTCTGTGAGTTTTTCTTTGGCGGACGCGGCAGAAACATTTTTAACATAGTAGCTGTAGCAAATATTTTTCTCTTTCTGGGTTTTCCATCTGAGAACTCAAAAAATCTGCTTTTTGCGTATTCCGGAATGGAAAAATACATGATTACAGCTGGTTCTGCGCTGTTAATTTCGAGAATTGCAGATTATAAAACAGTTCTAGGCTTTATTGTCGCACTCTTTCTGAGTGACAATACCAATAAAATCATTTACGAAAACTTTTCAGCCATTACTTTTGTTCTTTTCTTTGTTTTTTCTGCCGACCCTTTTTCTCTGCCGCGAACCTCAGCAGCAAGAATCTTTTGCGGCTTGTCAGGCGGGCTTTTTATCTGGAAAAATTATTCCGAAAATATTGAAAATTTTTCCAGCCTTATATTTACTGGAGTATTATTAACGAATATAATCTCTCCATTAGTTGATTCTTATGTAGTAAATAAATTTTCCGGAAAGAAATCATTTATGAATTTGAAAAACTCACTCTTCCTCGTTGTTCTGACATCAATTTGCGTTTTCCTTATTTATCTTTCTTCGCCCGCGCCAACAAAAAGTGATGCTGTCTCGAAGCAAAATGCTGATGAAAAAATTACAGCTGCAGCTGCGTCTATTTTTGAATCATTTGGAAGAAAATCTGCCGATTTCAGATTAACAAATCTTTCGCCTGGAATATGGAAAGATAATTCCGGTCCGGTAAATTATTATGTTGTACAAGAAGGTCACGGAGCATACAGTATAATAAATGTAATGTCTGGCTTTAATCTTTTTGATGGAAAAATGCTCGGAGTAAAAATCATTTCCGAACAGGAGACTCCGGGAATTGGCGATCGAATCAAGCAGGAATCATTTCTGAAACAGTTTGTTGCTGCTGAATTCATAAGGCTCCAGGATTCAGAAAAGAAGAAATTTGATTGTATTACAGGTGCTACAATATCATCAAAAGCGGTTATTGAAATAGTCAAAAAGTCCTTTAAAGAATTGAAAACAAAGGTTTCTGAAGAAAAATAACTATGAATGATTATGCCGCACTATTAATACCTTTGCTCATAATTAATGCAATGGTTCAATTGCTTTCATTCATGCTCGGGTATCTTTCAAAAAAATTTGGTTATGGAAAACCTGTCGAAGTAAAGTTGTCCGATGAAAAAACTCTGGTCGGGCAGAGCGGCGAGACGCTTCTTTCACTGCTCGCACGCAATAATCTACTGATAAAGTCTTCGTGCGGTGGCAAAGGAACGTGCGGAGAATGCAGAATTGCATGCAAATCAGAAGAACACAATGCAGTAATCGCCTGGAATTCCATAGAACGTTCCCTTATTCCGGAAAATGAATTGAAAACTGCACACAGACTGGCATGTCAGCAGAAACTCAAACAAAATATCTCTGTCAGTCTTCCAGGAAATTCTGCATTCTTCAATAAGAAGACAGCAAATCTTATTAAGTTTGAAGCAATTAGTATCTCTTACAAAAAGCTCTTCTTCAGGCTGCCGGATTCTACTGATTTTAAACCTGAACCAGGCCAGTATATTCAGATCTTTATCGAAAAAGATTCTGACATATTTATCAGATCTTACTCTATTGCTTCTTTTTCGAATGATGGAATTTTCGAACTGAATGTCAGATTTGTTGAAGATGGTGTTGGCAGCACATATTTATTCGAACTTAAAGAAGGTGATGAGATTTCTTTCTTTGGTCCAATGGGTGATTTCCGGGTTCCGGAAAATCACTGTGGCCCGCTTATATTCGTTGCCGGCGGAGCAGGATTCGCACCAATTAAATACATTCTCCTTGAATTGTACAAGAGAAAATTTTCTGATGAAGTTTTTTTCTTCTGGGGTGTTTCGTCATTTGCTGATTTATATGATTCAGACCTGCTTTTCAGTCTCGCAGAATCAAATAAATCTTTCCACGTATTTTTCTCTGTCATGAACTACAGCGATTCTCAACCATTCAAGCTTTTTAAAGGCAACGTAATTCAATGCCTTGAAAATTTCTGGATAGAAAAGCCTGAGGCGGTTGTTCCCAAACTTATTCTTCTTTCCGGACCGCAGAAAATGGTCGAAAAAACCTGCGAATTCTTCTCCAGAAATGGAATCAATCCGCAATCAATAATCTACGATAAATGGTAATCAGATTGTATACCAGAAATAATTCATCAGGAAAATTGAAAAGGTTGACAGCAGATTAGCCCACATTCTTGCGCGAAGATCGGTAATTTCATTCCAGCTTTTATTGAATAGCGTCATCGAAAAATAGAAACCGTCTGACATCATTATTCCAACAAAGCATGTTGCCAGCGAAAAAAGAGGCGAAAGAACGTTATCTGAAAAGAAGAATGGCGGAAGGAAAAGAGCTGTGAGAACTGCTGCCCGGGCTGGAAGATTGACGCCCTGAATAGTCGAGATTTCCTTGCCTTCTCCCTGTAATTCAATTCTCCTTCTTTTCCAGAGCAGACTCATCTGGGAAAGGAAGCTGATTATGAATGGCACTGTAAAAAGTTGTCTCTGATGATAAAAAAAACTGGCTATTATCAGCCATACCATTGAAACGACTACCGAATAGAATACGTTTCTTACTCTTTTTTGTGCAGACTCGTCTTTTGCAGGTCCCAGGAAAATGTCGGTATATGAGAGACATGCTGTGCCGATTATTGCCGGAACAAACCAGTCAAATCCCATCATTGACCAGCATCCATACGAAATGAGAGCCAGCCCTATTATTCCTGAAATCCCAAACTTCTGACTTGGATAAGAAGCAATTAAAATAAGAAAAAATGATGCAATAAATTTGAAAAGCTGTTTGAAAAGTCCTATTGCACTCATTCCGTCAAGCTTATAAAGAATGAAAAATGTTCCCCACGGAATAAATAAATTGTCTGAGCCTTCAAGTGCAATTGCTTCAACAAAGGTGACTAATATTGCAATGACCATTGCAACCAGAACACTTTCCAGCCGGCCGATATCTGTCAGAAGTAAAAGGCTGAGATGAATCAGGAAAAACGTTGAAAAGAAAAAGATTGTAGAACCTTCGATACTTTTATTTTCATCCTGGACTCTGTACAATTTAATTCCATAAGTCGAACCGATAAGTGCTGCCAGAGAATCAGAGACAGAAAGCACAAGTACTGAAACGAAGTAAAATTCAGGTTTCTTAAGAATTGAGGCAAAATAGAAAGAAACATACATTGCAATTGGGTGATAGATTGAACCATGCGAAGTTCGGCCAACTTTGTGAATTGAAGGCAGAAGCTGCATTTTTTTGGTTACCTGCATTATTATTACAAAAATTGCACAGAGTATTAATAATGTCCAGTGCGATTTAAAAATATACGCAAAAGTGAGTGAAACCACTCCGGCCGCAAGATGAACAAACTTACGAGTTGCTTCAACCTTAAAGTGAGCATAAATACGCAGAATTTCTGCACAGGCAAAAGTAAGTACAAAAATCGCAGAAATGATTATCGCCGGTAATAAGTCAGGATGATGCATAAATCCACTCAACATAATATTATTTCTCTAATTTAATAAAAGGTAAAAGCATATAGTTAATTAAAGGCAAGACATTATATCACGAAAAAAACAAAAATGATACTACATAAGCTCATTGAAATTTGTGGTGCTAGAATTGTTTAACTGATGAGAAAATTGAACAGAATATTAACCACGGAATAACACGTAATGACATGGATTTTATATTGAAGAATATCTAATTATCATTATTAACCAGTTAACATTGTCACACAAGCAAATATTGTAGAAAATATCCGTGTTATTCCGTGGTTAAGAATCTGTTTCTTAGTCATTGCGCCTTGAACCTCGTTTGCGTGCCTTTTTCAGGGCATCAAGTAAATCATCTTTTTTTTCTGTTACATTTTTTATTGATGATAAAGGTTCAACTTCGACTCTTTCCAAAGATGTTTGTGGTAATTCTGTTCTTTGCTCTTCTTTTTCTGTATGTGTTTTTAGATTTTCTTCTGCTTTGCTTTCACCTGGAATCGAAATACTGGTGCTGATCTTCCTGAAATATGCATCGGCAATTGATAAAAATTTTGTGCGTCTTTCAGCAATTTCAATCAGAAAAACTGCGATAGATGCAAGCAGAAGCCAATAATTGATTTTTACAGGTAATGGCGAGTCTGGAAGATCTTTCCAGATGCTTCCCAGTTCGACCCGTTCTTTTCCTTTTCCAATTCTCAGAATTCTCTCATAATTTTCAGCGCCCTTCGAAATGGACGATGGAAGATACTCTGGTGAGAATGGCAGACAAACCGGCGGAAGTGCGATCTTTCTTCCGGTTTTCAGATCAATGCTTCCTGCAACGATTTCCCGGTCACGCAGACTTATTTCGGCAACCAGACTGTCTGTTGTTTCCCAGGTCATTTTGATTTTCTGAGATACCGGAGCGACACCGCTTTCACTTCTTACAAGAGTGATATATGGCGGTTCAGAATAATCTTCACGCCAGCGTTGCGGATCAAGATTCAGCCTTACCAGCAGGCATCCGTTTCGAATTTCGGTTGTTGCCATCTCAAATCTGTTTGCCTGCTCTTTCTGTCCTGCTGTCCAACGTACAAGTGAGGCAAGAAAATCTGAAGCCTCATTCCATGCTGCAAAATTTCCCTGATACTTGCCTTCAATTTCCCCTGTATAACATAAAGTTCTGCCGATGCCGACATTCCAGAATGCAAGAAGTGGAGCAGTGTGTTCATCTTTCGTTTTCAGTCCGGGAAATGCTCCGGGGCGCAACCAGGTCATGTTATAACCGCCAATTGCCGGAAAATCCATCAGAATCTTTGATGACCCGTAAAGCGATTGTAGCCCTGGCTCTTTTTGAATAGCAGTTTTCTCTTCAATGAATGAATTTTTTGCTATGACAAAAGTATCTTGTACAAATATTCTCGGAAGATCTTCTGCCTTCTCTGTAAAGAAAATTCTTCCCTTGCCGCGTGCGGCAATATCTTTCAGAAGCTCAGAATCAACATCACCAGGCATTCCGAGACCGACAACGCTTACTGATATTCCAGTTTTAACACAGTAATCAAGAATTTCTTTATACTTTCCAGGTTCTTCAGAGTCCTGGGCGTCAGCAAATAAAATAATATGACGGGTTTCAGCAGTTGCCTGACCAAGCATTTTCACAGAAGCATTCAGCGCTTCTTCAATAAAAATACCGCCGCCCTCTGATTGAATTCTGAGAATTGTACTTCGCATAAAATCCTTGTTCTCTGATGGTGAAAGAGGTACTACAATGTGCGGTGAACTGTCAACTGCAATAACGCCAAACTCATCTGTCTGAGAAAGGATTTCAAGAACCTCTGCGGCTGCAAGATTTGCGAGATCCATTTTCTTGCGTCCATAACCGGCATCAATTGCCATGCTGCCAGATCTGTCAAGTGCAACTACAATTGCCAGTTTGAACTTGCGATGCTCACTGCGAAGTTCAAGCGAGACTGGCAAAATCGGCTCAATTTGCGATTTGAAATATCCGCCCGGCCCGAATGAATTCTTTCCACCAGTCATCATCAGCCCGCCGCCAAGCTCAGTAACCCACAACGGAAGAAGCGACATGCCTGAATAACCAAGTTTCTCGGCAGGTACATTTTCGAGAACAACTGCTGAAATCATTGCCAGCTCTTCCAGTGTCCACGAAAATCGTTCCGGAAGGAGCTGCTGGACAGGTATTCCATTATTCCTGAGAGCTTCAGTAAATTTTGATGTTTGATTGCTGGAAAGAAATAAGACTGGCTTAATGCCTTTCTGAGTTACAATAAGCCTGGCAGAGTTGTTTTCAGGGAAAGGATCATCTTTTTGAATTTCTGTTTCGAAGCGGTAAAAATAAGCTTTATTCATTTTTGAATTCTCAAAAATGTCTCTGAAAGTAATTCTGTTAATACCCGGAATCAGCTTTCTGCTTCCACTTGCAATTACTGTTTCGTTTCTTTTCAGAATATAATTAATTTCTTTTTCTTCATTGCTGCGAACCCATGCATTTATGAGAAAACCTTCGCGTTCAGATACCGTTGTTGGACCTTCAAATGATTCGATTGCATAATCATCTGTCTTTGAGCGGTCAATTAATCGTATGTCCACTGGAATATTTCTGGAAGCAGCTTTAAAAAGATCATTTGCCGGATCCGGACCTGTCCAGTTTCCATCAGTCAGAAGCAGCAATCTGGCCGGAGCATTTTTGGGAATCAGTGAAAGTGCAAGGTTTAAAGCATCTGAAAGATTGCTTGCGTCTGCACCGGCTGACTGCGTGAAACCCTGAAATACTCCACGCTCAGGATATTTTTCAACAACCGATTTTTCCCCAAATGCTACGATTCCAAGTTTATTGTTCTCTCCCATGTTTTTCTGAAGAATTTTAACAATTTCGCGATAACTGTTAAGATGATCTTTCGGCAATGAACGGCTTCTGTCGGCAATTACAACGATTGTACCACCCGATTGTGGAAAAAAAACAACAGGATCGGTTGCAGCAAATATCATCAGTAATAACGATGCTGAACGAAGTATTTTCTGCTTCCTTCCGGGCATCGGAACCAGTATCAGGAAAGCAATTAATGGCAATATGAATATCAGCCAGCCGGGTTGAAGTATCGTCATTTCTAGGTGAGCTCTCCCGCAGATGAAGTTATTCTGGAAAGATAGTATCCATGAAACATTGAGAGAAGTAAAGCTATTACTGCAAGAATTGCCAGCAGCGAAAATTTATCTGTGCCTTCATATCCTTCATGCCAGAAACCCCACGTCCCAGGCTGACAGAGCGAAAGGTCGGATTCTTCAAGAGAAACCGTATTAACCGAAAAATTCCAGGATTCTCTGTCTGTCCGAAATAGATGTATTCCTGGAGAGTTGGCATGGTAAGCGGTTAAGATGTCTGTTTTGTCCAGTTTTGTTATCGAACCATCAGGTCTGATAATCATCGCTTCTTTATTTTCGCCTGGAAGTATTATTCTTACATTGTTTCCAAGAAAAAAATTAGATTTTTCCGGACCCGGTGAAAATGAATTTCTGTAGTCAATAATATTTGAAATGAGAATTGGCCAGTCTGCCGAATTAAATATATTACTCTTTTCGTGACATAGCTGAATATTGATCTGATTGCCATAAATACTCAGCAGTGGCGTATTTCCAACGAAAATTACAGGCGTTCCCCTGGGAGCAAATTTTTCGTCAGCGCCCCAGATACAATCTGCCAGACTTAAACCATCAGTTATCGGATGAGATTTATCAAACAGGAAAGGTCCAAGATATGGTTTTGAATCAGCAGGTGAAGAAAAAATAACCCGCCAGCAGTTGGTCTCAGGCTCAACAGCTTTAGAATTCTCTGATGGTATTTCGTCGGAAAAAACGAGCGCAGGTTTAATTTTCACAGGAATTGTCCGTCCGGTGGCTTCAAGTGCTGCGATGATTCTATCTTTTAATTCTTCATTTTTAATTACAACGTCAGTAGGCAAGGGATTTCTTGAATATTTAAGGAGATTGATCTGATTATCAAAAATCAGTGAATCTAAACCAATTCGTGCAGAAAAAGAGGCACTGGAATCAGTCTCAGAAAATTCGTATTTAAAAGGAAATTTCTGGTGGGGCTTTATTGAAATGGCAGATTTTTCTGTTTTTTCTCCAATTGTAATTCCCAATTCTGTCTGTACTACTTCCGAAGAAAAATTAGAAATTTCCAGCATGACTTTTTCAGTGCCGTCAATATTCGATCTTATAGCTTCAGAAAATGAAAGATTCGGAAGGCTTTTTCCGGAAGAATACCATCTTGTCAGGCCGTCTGAAGGCTCTGTCAGTGGTGGATGGTCAGTTAAAAAAATAATTCTATTGTTGTTTCCACCAAGCTCTCTCGCAAGTGCCAGTGAATCAGGGGCATTCGAGGTCGTGGAATTACATTTCCATTCTTTCTGAAGAATATCAATCATTCGGTCTGTGCTCAAAGCATCATCAGACAATATTAACGGGCGGCTTCCCGCTAGAATTAATCTTATTTTTGAAAATTTCCAATTTTTGCTTTCTTTCGAAAGAAACTCTATTGCAGAATCTCTGAAGGATATTTTTTCACCTGCCAGCATTGAAAATGAATCATCAAGAACGATAGAATATGTGTATTTGGAGTTTTGTACAAGAAGATATGGGTTCGCCGCAGCCAGAACAATAATGGCAAGAATAAGCGCTTCAAGAAAGAAAATCGGTGGAATTCTTGTTGGCTGGGTCTTTTTACCACCTTCAGTAGGTTTTGATTCTTCCGCCCAGAGCATAAGACTTGAAACATAACGTGTTTTGAATTTAGCTTTGAACAGATAAATCACAAAAAGTACAACTATTGCCGAAAGCCCGGTAAGCGCCCATAAATTTGTTAAAGCAATATTCATCTTCCGTCCCAGTCCAGGTATCTACCCAGGAATCAAGTCTTCTAAATTATGTGAGAAAAATCTTTTCTTTTCTTTTTTTTAAGATAAGCTTTTGACCAGATAATCTCGTTAATCAAGATGGCTTGATGATCCCCGCTCTCAACAATTCAGAAAGCCTGAAATCATTCAGATATCGATCTACCGAAACAAAAGAAAATACTCCACAATACTTACGGCACGCCGCCTGCCAGTTTTCCTGATGGTTTTTTACTCTGTTTCTGTAAGATTCAAGTATTACATTATCAACAAGTATTTCCTTGTATTCACCTGTTTCTGAGTCAACAAGGCAGACAGCGCCAGGTTCAGGTCCATTGATATCTTCTTCGTTGAGGATCTGTACAACTATTGTAACAGAAGATCCTTCTGATATCTGCCAGAGAAACTTCAATGGATCTACACGCCACAATAAATCGCTTAGTACAATCCTTATTCCTCTGCTTTTCCATTTCGGTGGATTCAATTGAATTGAAGTGAAAATATCATTCGGCCAGGAAAAGGTTATTCCACGCCAGTTTACAGGCGGAAGACTGCTGTTGAGAATTTTGTGGCAACCATCTGATGCAAGCCAGATATTGTGGCTAAAACCAGCATTGATTGCGGCTCTGGCAAGAAGAGCTGCCAGGTGAATAACAGTTTCGCACTTTCTGCTTTCTGCGAGATTCATTGAAGCAGATCCGTCGATTAGAATGTCTGCATGCGGGTTTATTTCTTCCCTGAAAACTTTCAGAGTTAATTTATCGCTTCTTGCATAAGCGTTCCAGTCAAGGTGCCGCAGATCGTCTCCGGGTTGGTAATCTCTGTAATCCATGAATTCCAGAGATCTGCCTGCGCTTTTTCCAAGGGATGATCCATTGCCGCCTGTCGGCAGTCGTTGCGGAATACAGAGTCTGTAACCTGACCCAGCTTTGTCTCCATTCTGAAGGTATGTAAGATAGTCATTCATAATGGTTTGAATGACTTGTAGTTTCGGTAAATCATCGGAAGCGACAATAAAAATGCACCTGCAGCCCAGCAGGCACCCACTATGTATACTTCTTCCTTGAACTTATAATCGCTTATCATGAAAGGATTTAAAAATGTCAGTTCATTTATACTTCTTCCAAAAATCATAAAACCTAACGCGGTTGGAAATACAGATAGTATAAAAAGCAAGACAAGAAAAAATACCCATGTCGTTTTTCTCGGGAAATGAGAATCAAAAATAGTTGTACGAACTAAATTTGCAGTCAGCGAATAGGCGATCATAAAAAATACCCAGCCCTGAAAAACATTCTTTGTATCCAATAAATGCTGAGATTTGAAAGATAATCTGCTGTCAAAATAGCCGAAGAGAAAAACTGCGAGATTAGTTAAAATAAATAGCATCAGAATCCATAGGAACCCTCCTGCCCAGCCACTGTAGAAAATATACGAAAAAAAACGCTTTACAGGGTTGGCAGGAATTGTTTTTCTTATTCTATTGCTCCATGTTTCTCTTTCACTTATTATAAATGGCAGAGTTGGTGTAATGCAGATGCAGATTATTACAAACCATACCATTAATAAATCAGAAGTAGAATGATATGTCCATACCCATGTAATAATGAAAGAAATAAACCAGAGTACTGTGATGTTTTTCCTGAGCGTAAATGATCTGTTTGAAGCAGGTGGCGAAATCAGTGCTACAGAAAAAAGATAAATGATACGTGAAAAAGTAAAAAGGGCAAAAAGTCCGGTTAACAAGCCCATAAGCCCTTCAAAATGGGAAATTCTGTTTACTACTCCGCTTCTTATCAGATCATCGAAAATGGCAATACATCCAATAACGGCGTATACAAGAAATATTCCACCAATTCCGTCAAATATTCTCTTTATCGAGGGTACCATCGGGAGACAAGCTGCAAAAATAGAGACCAGAATAGCAACAGAAACTAAAATTAGACCCAGAATAAGCAGAAAGAATATTGTCGGAAGGTCAATTCCTTTCAGAATATAAGTAAAACAGAGAAAAGGCATTGCGGATGTGTACAGTACAAGTGCTATGATCCACGATGCCATCCACTTTCCGATAATAATTGATTGAGGTTTCAGTGTCGTGACAAAATATAATGCCATATCGGTTTCAGACAGTTCAGAAGAAAGACGTCTGTAAGTACCAATTGGAATAATAAATGTACAACCAAAAATAAGTAGATAAAAAATTACCTGAAATATATCTTTTCCTGTTGCGCTGTTGCCAATTCTTTCAAGATCGGAAAATATCATGAAACCCAGAACAAGTACCATTGCAGCGAGAAAAACAAGATATGTTCCGGTTATAAATTTGCCCTGAAGCGCTTGTCTCAGCTCTTTAACAACGATCGGATTGACTGAATCCTCAAGCTTGTCATACATGTTTTTCAGCCAGTTCATTGTACTTCTCCACGGGTAAGGTTCATGAATACAGTTTCGAGATCACTCCGGCATTTTCTGTATTCCAGGATCGGAAAATCTTCCGCAACAAGTTGTGCAAGCAGCGAGACAAGAAGTTCGTCTCCACCGTTGACAGTTATTTCAATTTCATCTGCTACTTTCATTGTTTTTTCAATGCACGGAAATTCAATGAGCCTTTTCAAAAGAATATCTTCTTTTCCGAAGGGGCGAATCATTACTTTCTGCAACTTTTTCTGATCGGCATTGCTCACGGTAAGAAGTTCCTGCAAAGTGCCAGCCGAAATGAGTCTGCCCTGTTCGATAATTATTGCACCAGTGCATATTTCAGAGAGTTCAGAAAGGATATGCGAGCTTATCAAAATTGCTTTGCCATTGTTTGAAAGAAGACGCAGCAACTCACGAAGTTCAATCCTTGCGCGAGGATCAAGACCCGCTGCCGGTTCGTCCATAATCAGAAGGCCAGGGTCATGAATGAGGGAACGTGCAAGGCATACTCGCTGTTTCATTCCCTTCGAAAGATCATCAATGAGTTTGGTTTTAATCCCTGTCAGGTTTGTAAATTCCTCAATTTCAGAAATGGTATCTTTTCTTTTCTGTCCTTTTAATCCGTAAGCCCGGGCAAAAAAATCAAGATAATCATGAACTGAAATATCCTTGTTCGAGGGAAGGGAATCTGGGACATAACCAATTTTTTCCCTGGCTTTTTCGGGTTCTTCGGTTATTGATATTCCATCAATGAAAATGTCCCCTTCTGTTGGTTCTTCAAGAGTCGCAAATATTTTCATCGTAGTTGTTTTGCCCGCGCCATTTGGACCGACAAAACCCATAACATCACCGGAAGAAAACGAAAATGAAATATCATTAACAGCTTTTGTACTTCCAAATACCTTTTTTAAATTCCTTACTTCAATTTTCATCTCCGATTCCTTTTTTAAGAAATCCGAAAACAATATTTTCCCGTTCATTAATGCTGAATTCAGAAAGGCCTGTTTCCAGGAAGGGTGCATCAGTAAGAAATGCGATGTATGAATTTTCACTCAGGTATAAATGTGGTTTTGCTGAAACTTTGGTTTTTATCGTCAGCCAGTCTGCAGCTAATATTGAATTTAGGGCGTCAGACGACCTCTTTTCGAAAATATTGTTTACTTTGAGCAATTGTGCATCTTTTCCGGTTTCAACATCAGAAGCTTCAAAAATTCGACCTTTGCCGTCCATGAGATAAAATTTCACTATTTTTGCTCCCAGACCGTTTATTATGGTTGCTCCTGATTCATCAATTCTTTTGACAATTATTCTTTCACGTCGTGTTTCAACTTTTCTGACCTTGAAATGTGATGGAAGTCTCGCGATAAGCCAATTGCCCCCGAATACCTGCTCTCGAGTCCAGTCTACTCTGCATGGTCCTCCAAGGAACGAATATTTGTCTGGAATAAGATGAGGATTTAATTCTGTTTCTGCGCTGAAAATTGCCCGATCTGTGGTCAGAGGGTTGTAAAGTGCCAGCCAGCCAAAACTCACAGCCTGCTTTCTCTCTTCATCCAGTAGAGTAAAAACACTCGCTCTTCCCTTTGCCAGCCATCCTTCAAGAAATGCCGAATACAAAAGAATTGTTAAACATGCAGCCAGAGAAAGAACTGGTACAGATGCAAGAATAAGTATTCTTTTGTTAAGCTTTGTGAAAAAATAAATGTTCAGAGGTCCGATCAGAATCGCATAGATGAAAATAATTGCAAATAAAGCCCGTACAGGTATTGATTCAATACCTGTTATTGGAAAAAAAGTACTACCATTTGTTCCTTCGTTTTGTTCCCAGAGATCTTTGCAGACAGTGACCTGTCTTTCTATAAGCTTCCAGGTGTCAGTTGAAATATTTGAAATATTCGATTCTGGAATGACAAAGCAGGTACCAATCCCCGCCAGAAATCTATCTATTTCCTGGTCTTTGGACATTATCCTATTGTCTTTTTCATAGGCGTAAGCATCTTTCCAGTGACTGGGAGGGGAATATTTTCCCAAAACTATTAGATTTCCACCGGCTTCAGTGTATTTTTGAATGGCCTGAAATACTTCTGGTGAGCAATCTTTCAGCTCTGATGCGGTTAAAAGAAGTCCATCATATCTTGTGTATCCAAGCCAGTTTTCTGACCAGCCTCTCGGAGGAACACCCGATTTGCATAGGCCTCCGTATCCCTTGTAATAACCCTTTTTTTCATCAACAGAAAGGAACGGAAATTCTTCTCTTCCAACAGCAGGGCTTTCAAGTACACACGGAAGATATTTTGTCCATCTGTTAAAAAGTTCTCTTGAAACATTTGTAATAGGAAAAACTTCCTGCTCACCGGTTTCAAGTATCTGTGCTTTTAATTTATCACCTCTAAGTGGGAGAGGAGGTTGAAATAAAGAGACTTTTACATTTGAGTCAGGTGGGACAACAACTGTTCGGCTGATTTCTTCAATATGTGCCTCGCTGGTAGAATAAGAAATTGCGGGCATTGAAATCTTAACTGTGTATGGATTATCAGAAGAAATATTTTTTAAAGTTATTTGATATTCAATGTAACCATGCTTGCTTACACCGGGAAGAGGCTGATTAATATCAAGTTCAACATCACCGACAGTAAACGCTGAGCCTGTGATATGCCCTGTTTTAATAGTTCTCTTTTGTGAAGCGAAGGAAATTTGATATATTGAAATGAATAAAAGAAAAAACACGCCCGTTTTTTTCAGCAGTTTCATGGAGTATTCCATATTTTTTTTCACTCTGAATAATTTTTAGTTTGATAAATCAGATTATTGAATATTTTCTCTTACGCAATTATAGCAGACAATTTTCTCTTAACAAACTTTTTTTTCATTGCCGACACATAAGCTTCGTATCTGCTGAATAATTAGGGGTATTGTGAGAGATCTCAAAAGTGGGGTTTCTCACTTCGGTGGAAATGACAGAGTAGGAATTCCACTAATTATTGAGCAGATACTAAACTTCACTTCTTTGAAAATTCTATTAATAGCAAAACGTATTCAGTATTTTATGTCTGCTTCTTGCTTTTATGAAACTTGTTGACTCGGCAATCAACAAGCTTTAAAATGCATCAGAAGGGTTATTATCAGGATATTCTGCTGTGAAATGTAATATAATGGCAATTTGCATTTTTTCATGCGGTTTATGACATGGTTGACCCTGAAAGTCTTTCCATAAAAAGGGGATGAAATTAAATGTTAAGATCAAAGAACGATGATTCTTCAGCAAAAAAGCTGGTTGTACTGGCGCTTGGCGGTAACGCTCTTCAGAAAAAAGGTGAAAAGGGCACCGTTTATGAACAATTTGCCAATACACGTGAGTCAATGAAACCAGTTGTAGAGTTGATGAAAAAGAACTACAACTTTGTTATTACTCACGGAAATGGCCCGCAGGTTGGCGCTGTTATGCTCATGGTCGATAAGGCAAGAGACGAAGTTCCCGAGACTCCGCTGGGAATAGCTGATGCAATGACCTGTGGTTCAATGGGTTATATGATCGAGCAATCACTTCAAAATATTATGATTAAAGCAGGAATCTGGAGAAACGTTGTAACAATTCCAGCACAGATTATTGTTGATCCTAATGATCCATCAATAAAAAATCCTACTAAACCCATCGGAAAATTTTATTCCGAAGAAGAAGCTAAGAAACTCGAATCAGACAAAGGCTGGGTCATGAAAAATGATGCCAATCGCGGATACAGACGCTACGTAGCTTCACCTTATCCACTGGATATCGTTGAAAAAGATGCTATTAAATCACTTATTTCCCAGAACTATGTCGTAGTAACCGGCGGCGGCGGAGGAATTCCCGTTTATTACGAAAAAGATAAAACCCTCGAAGGAATAGATTGCGTTATAGATAAAGATCTTGCCACAATGAAAATAGCTCTGGCAGTTAATGCAGATACTCTCGTAATCGTTACCGGCGTTAACAGGGTTGCAGTAAACTTTGGAAAACCCAATCAGGAAGAGTTTTCCAGGATGACGCTTGCGCAGGCAAGATATTATCTCGCAGCCGGAGAATTTCCCCCGGGCTCAATGGGTCCAAAAATCCAGGCGGCTATTGAATTTGTTCAGGCCAATCCGAATAATCGAGTCGTAATAACCGATATAGCCTGCCTCCCCGAAGCACTCGAAGGCAAACAAGGTACAACAATCGTAGCTTATTAAAAACCTCATTCTTTTAGAGAGAGCTTTGCTGCTCTTCTGACGTCGGAAGAATAATCGGTATTTGCCATTTTTTTCAGCAAAGCTCTTGATTCATCACTGTCAGAGTCGCCCAGAACCTTTGCCAGCGAGTATCTGACTTCTTCTGATTCATCATCAGAGAGTTTTTCAATCTTCTTCAGCATATTACTTTTCAGGTGTTTTCCTGTCGCCAGGATAGCTGTAGAACGTACTTTTGGATCATCGTCTTCAAGCCCTTCCAATATCTGATCAAGATATTTAGTGGGGTCACGATGAGCAAGTTCGGCCATGGCAGCGCTTCTGATTTGTGGGTTAGGATGCTTTAAAGCCGATGATAATACTTCCTCAGATTCTTCAGACAAAAGAGCATCTTCTTTCAAGAGCAATTCAAAAGCCATGTTTTCAGATGAATCTTCAATATTTTCTGAGACATTGTTTTTCAATGATTTCTGCAGGGAACTCAGTGTTTCTTTGATTTTAACATCCCGAATTCTTGATAATTCAATTATATCATCAAGAAATTCAAATCTTTCATTTTTTATGAGCCCCATGGATGCTTCAAACCCAATATCCTCGTCATCGCTGTGGGTAAGCTCACTCAAAAGTGAAAAAATTTTCTCATTTTTTATATTGGGAAGGTATTTGAGAAGAACTTTTTTTCCTGAAAGGTCTATCTCCCTGAACTCAGAAATAATTTTTTCGACAGATGAATCATCTGAAAATTCACCAAGTGCTGTTCCTGCTGAGAAGTTCACAGGCTCTTCCGGATCAGATACAGCTTCAAGAATTTTTTCCAGCGATTCTGGATTTTTAAATCTTGACAATCCCGAAACTGCAGCGGCCCTTACAATTGCATTTTCGTCTTTAAGTGCCGGAAAAAGTCCTTCGAATGACTCATTTGTAGGAATATTTTTTATGATCTGTATGCAGCAATATCTTATTGCTGGATGCGAGTCAGTGAGACACTTTTGAAAGCAATCCAGATGTTCCGTTGCAGAAATCTTTCCGAGTGCTTCAAGAAGAAAAAATCGCACCAATTCATCTTCTTCTGGGTTCAGGATTGTTTCAACCAGTATTTCGGGGTCATTAATATCAGAAAGTTCAATAGCGGCTTTTGCTGCTAAACGCCTTATTTCTGTTCTTTCGTCCTTTAAACCCGTTAAAACAATTTCGTGAATTGGTAAAGGTTGCCCGTCTGGTAGAAAATACTCCTCAGGAAGCTGATCAAATGAAAAAGTCACACTGTTGTCATATTTGAAATCAGACTCAGGTATTTGTTTGGAAGATTCACTCTCCGTCTCAGATTGTTGAGATGGAAGAAGCAACAATTGCCTTTTGTTCAGCTGGGAAATTTCCGAAAGAATATCATTTTCAGTCTGACTGATTATTTTCTGCAGGGGCTCTATTGCTTCTTCGCTTCCAATTCCGGCAAGACTTTCAGAAGCTGCCATTGATATATCCGTATCAGGGTCGTTGAGGGCTTCAATTAGTTTTCCGGTGGCTTGTTCTGCTTTCTTTTTACCTGCTTCTTTTATTGAAAAAAGCCTTTCATCTTTTGGAAGTGTCATGTTAAGAATTCCGCTGATTATATTTTCCAGAGGTAAGCTGCTGCCAGAAGGTTCCTCTTGCGAATCCGATGGATTTACAATTCCATCAACCGGAGGATTCTCTTCAGATGAAGGATTTTCTGATTCTGTTTCTGAGCAAATTTTTGCAGAAATTGCCGCCGCCTTCCTTCTCTTAATGGCTCTGTAAACGATAATGCCAATAAGAGATAAGAAAACAGGAATAAATACTTCTTTATAATTTATTAATATTTGGATATAATTCATAAATTTTGCTTTTCGTATTCTAATTCAAAAGTGGAAATTTTAAAACATGCATATTATAGAAAATGTAATTATTTCTGACGAAGTATGGGAAACCAGCTTTCAGTGCGACTTAAATAGGTGCGGCGGAAATTGCTGCAGAATTGGAAATCGCGGGGCTCCTATTTCCATTCCGGAAGAAAAAAAAATATTAAACAATATTTCTGATATATCAAATAAACTATCCAGAAAAAATCGCACGTTTATTGAAGCTGGAATCACAGAACAATTTAAAGGAAAAACCCATATTCGCGAGATTGCGCCTGACCATCCATGCCCGCTTTCATTCACAAATGACGATGGTATTGTCCTCTGCTCCATTCATTCATTGTGTCTGGACAGAAATGTTTCATACATGAACCTGAAACCCCAATGGTGTGCTCTCTTTCCGTTAATTATTACAGAAGGTAATGATTTATACACAATAAACGTTGCTGTTCAGGACCATTGCAGATCAACAGACAGACCACCACACATACTTAAATCATTTTCTGAACCTTTGATTCACATTCTGGGAAAAGAATGGTACAAAAAGCTGCTCGCGAGACTTCCAGAATAATACTTCATACCTCATCTTGAAAATCTGCGCAATCCACGTAATTCCTGTAATCCGCGTAATCTGCGGACAAATACCTTTTCTTGTCTTCCCATTTTTGGCCTTTTCTTTTGCAAGCCAAAAAAGGTCTTGAAGAAATCATAAGAAAAACACGTGTTTGTGATCAAACTTTGCGCATATTGATCATTATTCTGCTAATTATTAGGCAGAAAATGATTTTTATGATCAAAAATTGGCGAATTTTTTATGATATGTAAAAAAAAAGAACAAAAAATGGTGATTTTTTTATCATACACCTTGACAAATGGTACTAAAATTCATTACAATTGCTCAATAAAGCGATTTTATATTTTTTGTTATGCAAAATGAGATGACTGAATGTATGTCTGGTTATATGATTTGTCAGGAGCAGGATAATGGAAATGAACAACAAAAATGAGTATTTTAGTAGCAGTTGCTTCATGGTTAAGTTCGGCAGCAGGAAAATCAATTTTTCAAATCTTGAAAGCCTATCTGCAAAGCTTTTTATAATATTGCTGTTTACATTTTCATGTTGTAACTGCAATGCTTCCGATGTCTTTGTACCAGAACCTCTGGAAGTTTTTGAAGGCGATGATGCCGCATATTGGAAGAGAGTAGAGCATCTAAAAGACAATCATAACGGTTTTGTTCAGGAAAATTTTCATCCTGAAGGAAAACAGAATAATCCCTTGATTAAGAAGTGGTTCGGTGGAAATTCCACTCCGCATTCAGGAGAATTTATTCTTCATTGTGCGAATAATTTCGACAATCCAAAGTGTTTCAGTATTCCAGTGCTTTTTATTCCCGGTTCATGTGATAATGCAAATCGCGGGTGGGTACACCCCTACAACCACCATTGGGAAGGCAAACTGTCTGATCTTCCGCATGAAAAACGCGGCTTTGCTGTCTGGATGTCTGAACTTGGATATTCTGTTTTTTCCGTTACTTTTGCCCAACCGCAGGGCTGTAATATTATGCAGAGTGAAATAATCGCTGATGCGATCACAAGAATAAGAATTCTGCTGAATCGTCAGAATGATCCGAATTTTAAAGTTAATCTGATTGCTCATTCCAAGGGGAATGTTGCTGCGAGACTCTATCTCTCAGATTCCCGAAAACTTTTTCCAGCCAAAACCTTTCTTACCAATTTCAGAAAAGATGTAGATACATACGTCGCAATTGCTGCACCATTCAGAGGCCTAGACACACCATTCAGATATTATGGTTATAACTTGTCTCTTGCCGGTGAACTTGTTAAAAGCAAGTCTTCTCTTAATGCTCCTTTGGCAGCTGAAAAGGTTACATTATATGGCAAAATGAGAGATTTTACAGAACTTTCAATTAATCCTGATGTTGGAAAAAATTATTTTCCGGGACAATGCCAGATGCTGTTTGATTTAACCGAAGATGGTGTTTTACCTCTCGGAATAGATTCTGCAACTGGAGATGCAAATTTCAGCAGAGATGCTCTTTATTATGGTGGTTCAACCGCCTGGTTGAAGTCTAGGGGAATAAAAGTTGCCATTGAACTTGGAGAGAAACTCATCTATAGACTTGAAGAGCAGGGCATTGATCGATCGGTTAAGCTTGGTATAATTGCCGGAAAGAGTCCCCATATAACTTTCTTTGACGGAAAAGTAGTTCCTATGTTGTGGGAATACATGACTCCAAAGGGGGATGGTCTTGTACCTCTTGTATCTTCAACTTACAGTAAAAACATTTTGAGACGCGGGTCCAACCTTATCGGTCTTGAGATCCTTGATTTGAATCATGTTAACGTTGCAAGAGATAAGTCTGCTTTCAACATAATTGATAACTGGTTTATGAAGTATTCACATATTTCAGAGAATCTTTTCATCGAAGCCAGACAGGAACTTGAGCAGCAATAGTGCGAACAAAGTGACGCACCCGTTTGACTAAACCAATCGAAAGCATCTTCAGAAAAGCTTTTTTGATAAATCTGCGAAATGATCTCATAAGACAGAAGTGTCACAGGTAAATCCGTTAGTTTCTCCTCGTTTCTTCTTATTTAGCCTCAAAAGGCTTCTGCTGCAATGTTGGTACAATTGATGCGATATTAATTGTAACAACCGAAATTAAACAGGAGGGAAATTATGGGATTCTTCAAGAAAATTTCAATGATAATACGTTCAAATATTAATGCTGCTCTGGAAAAAGCAGAAGAGCCGGAAAAAATACTGGATCAGATTATTGCTGATATGATTGAAAATATGAGAGAAATAAAACTCCAACTAGCCAGATCAATGAAAGATGAAAAGCTGCTTGAAAGAAAAGTAGAAGAAAATGGAAAGCTTATCGGAGAATATGAAAAGAAGGCTATGATTGCTCTTGAATCGAATGATGAAGGACTTGCAAAAGAAGCACTTAAAAGAAAAAAATCGTACAACACAATTCTTGAATCAATTCAAAAAGAACTTGAAGATCAGAAAAAATCTGTTGAATTTCTGAAAACGAGCTATAAAGCACTTGAAGTAAAAATTGATGAAGCTAAAACGAAGAGACATATTCTGATGACAAGACACAAACGAGCTGAGGCGAAACTTGAAATGACTGATACTGTATCAAGTGTAACAAACCAGGCAGAGCTGTTTGAAACTTTCGAAAGAATGGCCGAAAAAATTAACCAGAAAGATGCGCTTGCATCTGCTGTCCAGGATATAGAAGAAACAACTCTTGAGGAAAAATTCGCAAAGCTTGAAGTTTCGAAAAGCGTTGACGACGAACTTAAGGCACTTAAAGAAAAAATGAAAAAGTAACAAGAGCATAATCACCCCAAAAAGCGTTTCAAAAAAGCTCAGCTTATTTGAAACGCTTTTCGTATCTTCACTGCCTGTCGACTAATTCTCAAGAATCCCAAATCTAAAACCTAAATCTTGAAAATCTGTGCAATCTGCGTAATCTGTGGACAAAAATCTTGTCTTTTCTTTTTCTTTTTATCCAGGACTTATTGTACAGTGAGAATTGCTATTTTTGAAACCTTCAGAAAAATGCTGTCATAAGCAGAAATACAAAAATCATTCCCAGAAACAGAATGTTCCAGTCAATGCTCTTTTCAAAAAGTGAAATAACTCCATCTTTTTGTACATTTTCTATCTGCAAATCAGCATTGCTTTTGCCTGTCGCATTTTCATTCGCTTCTTCTGTAGTGTTATTTTGTTCAATGTTTTCATTTTCTTCCATATTATTTTGCCCGTCCTTTCTAATCTTCGATCTAATTATTTGTTGTCTTTGGATTCAGCGCTTCTCAGGTTTTTAATCACCGCGAGAATTTCTTCGTTTTCTTCGTATATTAGAGACATATTTCTTCTTGTGGTTTTTCCATCATAAGCAAGAAGCTCTCTTCCGCAACCTGAGCATTTAAAAGCTTCTGAAGATGCTTCTTTTTTGCATTCACTGCATACAAGAACATTCTGGCAAACCCATACAACTGTCTTTTTTAATACGCTATCTCCCTGCATGAAACCAGGTGAAATTTCTTTTACAATAATTTTATCAAACTCCTTCCCGGAAAAAAAGCATTTAATAGCTTTGTGAAATCGTTCGTCAAAAGTGTTGCCTGTCGAAGGAATTTTCTTGAAGAGACCTTTTTCAATATAAAGTTGAAAGATTTCAGAAGAGTACTTCTGAATTTCTTTTATTTCAGGGAAGTTTGGAATATAGTTCTGGATTCCTGAAAAATATTTGAATATTGTACTAAGATCATTCTCCGTAAATGAATATGTGCATTCACTTGTTTCCTGAATATTCCCCTTGATTTTTTCAAGCAGGTTGTTCAAAGTTAGTTTAAGAGTTTTGTTTTCTTCAGCTAATTTGTTGTTTTCAACAGGTTTTTTGGAACTAGTTGTGTCAGATTCGTACAACTTAAGTTTTTCAATCAGTAAATTCTTTTCACGTTCCTGGTTTTCAAATTTTGCCTTGTACGCAACAATAATATTCTGCTCAATTTCGCCGAAATTCGATGATACCATTTCCCGCCTCATAGTATCAATAGTTGTCTCAAGTTCTCTGATCTTGTTTTTGTCTTCTGGAAGCCCTCTTGGTGGGCGGTTTATCTCTGCGAGTAACTCTGCTTTGAGAGATTCCATTTTACCACTTGAATTCTTCAGCTTTTCTTCCAGAAATCTGCACTGCATTTCAGAGACTTTTTCTTTTTCTTCAAGAATCCTTTTATCAGCAGCTAATTTTTCGTTAAGCCCGCGGACACTAATTAATTCATTTTGAATTTCTGCCAGCTTTGGTTGTAATTTTGATGCCGCTCTCTGAAAACCGTCCATCTCTGAAACTGCAAGAAGATTCTCTTTCTTTTTGATATCTTCTTCAAGTAATATTTTCTTTTCTGACAATTCCTGAATTTGCCTCTTGCAAGTATTGAGTTGAAGTGATAACTGATCAATAGTCGTAAGATGTGTTTTGACTGTTTCATTTAATCTGGAATTTTTTGATAATTCCTCAAGAAAAGATTTCTCCAGCTTTGAATTCAAATTCTTCAGTTCGGACAGTTGTTCGTGAAGTGCTGGAAATGTTTCCAGCTCTGAATTCTTATTGGCAAGTGCATTGTACAATTCTTCAAAAAATTTGGTATATACAAGTATTTCAGTTATTAAAGACTCATATTCATAAATGCGAGTCTGTGGATTTTCAGAATGTTTGAAAACAGAAGCTTTTGCTTTCAGCAGTACAAGCAAATCAAGCATTTTTTCTTTTACCTGATTAACAGTTGAATTGTTAATTACAGGGATGTCACTCTGATACATTTTCATCAATAACTCTTTTAAACCGGTTCATATAGACAAGATCGAACGTTTGAACTGAATCAGGAAACAATTCACACGCGAGAGCACGTACTTTCAGTACCAGATTTAAAGCTTCTGATCTTGGCATTTTTGAATATATTATCTTAAGTATAGCTGTATCAACAATTCCCTGCAGAAAAACGACCTTCTGGTCTTCTTCCTGCAGTAGCTTTTTGAACAACTCACTTTTGTCGTTAAAATCATCCATAAATGAAGCGCCTCCCAAAGGGGAGGCGGGCAAAAAAATATCAATAAATTACTTTTGATTCAGAAGAATGGAAACCTGTTTTTCAAATTCCTTGATGTCATCAGCTCTGAAACCAGCGTGAATGTAGACTATTTTTCCGTCTTTTCCGATAATTACTGAGCATGGAGTGTAGGAAAAGCCATATTTTTCGGGTACGGAAAAAATTGGATCAAGCAGAACAGGGTAGTTGATATTATTGTGTGCAGCCCATGATACAAGCATGGGTTTTCCAAGAAGATCTACTCCAACTGCGATAATTTCCAATCCGGGATTCTGCTCTTTAAGAGTTTTTAAAGCTTTGGCTTCCTGCAGGCATGAATAGCAGGCACTTTGTATGAAAAACAAAATAATCGGCTTACCCAGATAGTCTTTGAGGCTTTCCATTTTGTCTGTGGCAAGATTTGGAAGAGTGAAATCTGGTGCAGTATCACCTATCTTCAATTCAACTTCAGGTTCAATTGTGCCACCTTCACCACCAATAACTACTTTGCTGCTTCCAGGAAGCGTAGAATCTGCTGCAAAAATGACCATATTGGATGTCAGAAATGCCCCAAGACAAAAAGCCACACAAACCCATTTCTTTAAATTCTTCTTCAACCTTTTAAAAGGGAAATTCTCATGGCTGATCTTCATTCTGTTAGACGTCCTCCTTCATAAGGGTTAGTGGAGTTTATCACATCCTCGCATACCGGTCAATTCAATTATTTATTTCCCTCTATTTTAACAAGTTTCAGAAAAAAAATATTATGTTTCATAATCACCTTGACTTTCTTAGTAAAATAGACTAAATTCAGCCATTTCCGTTTCACGTTGCAAGGGAGGCTGTATATATGAAGCAGTTAAGAAGAGCAGAAATTCTTGGTACGGGCATGTATCTACCCGAAAAAAGGGTTACTAACAAAGATTTTGAAAAAATGGTTGATACCACTGAAGAGTGGATCATTACAAGAACAGGCATTCGCGAAAGAAGATTTGTTGAACCTCATCAGAAATTGTCAGATATAGCCATTCCAGCTGCGGAAATGGCTCTCAATAATTCGGGCGTTCCCCGGGAAAAGATCGGCCTTGTAATTCTGGCATCTTTTACTCCCGACAGGCTTATTTCAGCGACAGCTTGTATATTGCAGGATAAACTCGGATGCAAAAATGCAGGTGCCATGGATATTGAGGTTGCCTGTTCAGGGTTTACCTATGCCACAACGGTTGCTTCTTCAATGATCGCCTCAGGGGCTATCGATTACGCACTTGTTGTTGGTGGCGATATTCTTTCTAAAGTACTTGATTTTACCGACAGAAATACTTGTGTACTCTTCGGAGATGGTGCAGGTGCTATTGTTCTCGGGCCGTCGCATGATGGCGAGTCAGGTATTTTTGATACTCTTCTTGGTGCTGATGGCTCCGGATCAGAACATATTATCATTCCTGCCGGCGGAACGGGCATGCCAACTACCGCCAAAACAGTTGAAGATAAATTGCATTATGTGAAAATAAATGGGAAAGAAGTCTTTAAGTTTTCAACAAAAATAATTGGAGACATGATCGAACAGGTTCTTGAAAGGAATAAAATTCCGCTTGATGATGTTTCACTGATAATCCCTCATCAGGCCAATATCAGAATAATCGAATCTGCCGCAAAAAGATTCGGATGCCCAATGGAAAAATTCTTCTGTAATCTCGAAAAATACGGAAATACAGTTGCTGGTACTATTCCTATTTGTCTGCACGAAGCACTTACGGAAAAGAGAATTAAAAAAGGTGATATCGTTCTTCTTGCAGGTTTTGGTGGCGGACTTTCATGGGGTCTTATCGCAATGAGATGGGGAGCACTTCAAGTATGACAATCAGCTATTCTTCCAAAAATAAGATTCGGATTGTAACTGCAACAGCTCTTTTTGATGGGCACGACGTGAGTATTAATCTCATGCGCAGGCTTCTTCAATCTGCCGGCGCCGAAGTTATTCACCTGGGGCACAACAGAGGAGTAATGGAAATTGTTGATGCCGCAGTTCAGGAAGACGTTCAGGCTGTAGCAGTGAGCTCTTATCAGGGCGGACACGTAGAATTTTTCAAATTCCTGAGAAAAGCCCTTGTAGAACGCGGTCGTCCGGATATTCTTATTTTTGGAGGCGGCGGAGGCGTAATATTGCCGCATGAAGCTGAAGAACTCCATAATTGTGGTGTTACAAAAATTTACTCACCTGAAGACGCCCGATTGATGGGCCTGGAAGGAATGATAGAAGATATTATCCGTAAATCTGATTTCTCTGTCAATTCCTGGCCAAAAGATTACTATGAAAATGAACTTTCAACATCAGATGTAAAGCGCGTGTCAAGAGCATTGTCCATGCTTGAGCTTAAAAATACAGACCTTCCGGTTTCTATAATAAAGCAACTGGAAAGAGGCAGAAAATCCGGAGCCTCAGTTCTTGGAGTTACAGGGCCGGGCGGCGCCGGAAAAAGCAGTCTGGTTGACGAAATTATAAGACGCTTCCTTCTTGAATATCCAGATAGAAAATATTGTGTCTTCAGCATTGATCCCTCAAAGAAAAAAACTGGTGGTGCGTTGCTTGGTGATCGCATCAGAATGAATTCTATAAATCATGAAAACGTTTTCACACGTAGTTTTGCAACGCGCGGAAGCTCGAGCGAACTTTCTGATGTCGTGAAAGACGCAGTAGCACTGGTGAGAAAATGTGGGTTTGATTTGATTATTGTTGAAACAAGCGGCATTGGCCAGGGTGATACAGGAATTCTTGACATTTGTGATGTTTCTCTTTATGTCATGACATCCGAATATGGCGCTCCAATGCAACTTGAAAAGATTGACATGCTTGATTATGCAGATGTTATAGCTATTAATAAATTTGATAGACGTGCCTCAGAAGACGCATTTCGTGATGTAATAAGACAGGTTCGCCGTACAAGATTTGAAGGGAAATATCTTCCGGATGAAAATTATCCGGTTTTTGGAACAATCGCATCGAAATTTAATGACGATGGCGTAAATGCATTATTCCGATTCATTCAGAGTTCATTGAATAGAAAAAATCCTTCAGACAACTGGCAGGAAAAAATTCAGATGAAAGTAAGCCAGAAGTCTTCGTTCGTTTCGCCCATTATTCCTCAGAATCGAACCAATTACCTGAGTGAAATTACCGAGACCATACGCGATTATCACCGGGAAACTTCTGAATTGAAAGACGTGGCTGAAAAAGTATATTCACTTGATAAAATCTCTTCGATATCCTTTGGTGAAACAACTCTGGAAGAATTGAAAAATGCCAGAATTGCCGAATATGAGAAACTTCCCCTCAAAATTCAGAATTCAATCGAATCCTGGAGTGAATTTAAAAGCAATTATGAAGGAGATACCTTCAAATACACTGTCAGAGGGAAAATATTCGAAGTTCCTACAAATACTAAATCTCTCGCCGGATCAAAAATACCGAGAGTTTCTCTTCCACAGTTTGAAAATTATGGCGATATCATAACCTTTTTACGAAAAGAAAATGTTCCGGGAAGTTTCCCGTTTACCGCCGGGGTATTTCCATTCAAACGCTCTGATGAAGAGCCAAAAAGACAGTTTGCTGGTGAAGGTGGTCCGGAAAGAACAAACAAAAGATTTCACTTTCTGACTGCAAATGATCCGGCAAAAAGGTTGTCAACAGCCTTTGACAGCGTTTCTCTCTATGGCCAGGACCCTGAAGAAAGAATGGATGTATTCGGGAAAATTGGCGAAAGTGGTGTCAGTATCTCCACTCTTGATGACATGAAATCACTCTTCCGTGGATTTGATCTCTGCGATTCAAATACAAGCGTAAGTATGACAACCAATGGCCCGGCACCGATAATGCTTGCTTTCTTCATGAACACAGCCATTGATCAGCAGATTGATAAAGCACAGAAACTTAAAAGTTCTCCTCTCACCGAAGACGAGAAAAAGAATATTGCTGCCGAAACTCTGAAAATTGTCCGCGGAACAGTTCAGGCAGATATTTTAAAAGAAGATCAGGGACAGAACACCTGCGTCTTTTCGATTGATTTTGCACTGAAAATGCTTGGCGATATTCAGGAATACTTTATCAGAAATGAAATACGAAATTATTATTCCATAAGTATTTCCGGATATCACATCGCTGAAGCTGGCGCGAACCCAATTTCACAATTGGCCTTTACTCTTGCAAACGGATTTACATTTGTAGAATATTACCTCAGCCGTGGAATGAAAATTGACGATTTTGCACCAAACCTTTCTTTCTTTTTCAGTAATGGCATGGACCCTGAATACACCGTAATTGGCAGAGTTGCACGCAGAATCTGGGCAATAGCTATGAAGAAGAAATACAAGGCAAATGAACGCTCTCAGAAATTGAAATACCATTGCCAGACCAGCGGACGATCACTTCACGCGCAGGAAATACAGTTTAATGATATTCGTACAACATTGCAGGCTTTGCTTGCTATAAACGATAACTGCAATTCCCTTCATACAAATGCCTATGATGAAGCAATTACTACTCCGACTGAAGAAAGTGTCAGAAGAAGTATGGCTGTACAAATGATTCTTAACAGGGAATACGGTTTCTGTAAAAACGAAAACCCACTTCAGGGCTCATATTTCGTTGAATATCTTACCGATATGGTTGAAAAAGCAGTTCTTGATGAGTTTGACAGAATTTCTTCCAGAGGCGGGGTTCTTGGTGCCATGGAAACACAATATCAAAGAGAAAAAATTCAGGAAGAAAGCATGTACTATGAAATGCTCAAACATTCCGGAGAACTTCCCATTATTGGCGTTAACACATATTTGAATCCAAACCAGAACGAGCTTGGAAAGAAGGTTGAAATTGAACTTGCAAGGGCAACCCTTCCAGAGAAAACAGAAAGACTTGAACGCGTAAATAATTATAAAAAACATAATGATCAAGGCGCCGAAAAAGCACTTGAGAAATTGAAAAGCATTATACTTAATAACGGAAACATTTTTGAAGAACTCATGAATACAGCAAAAGTTGCATCCGTTGGACAAATTACAAGTACTCTCTTTTCAGTCGGAGGACAATACAGAAGAAATCTGTAATTCCCGGAGCAAGGTTGAGAGTCCTTGTCTTTCTAATAAATCAAAACGCCTGATCTATTACAGATCAGGCGTTTTGATTATTTCGACACCGTCCAGTTCGGTAATTTTCTACCAGAATGCCGTTCGCTAATTATGCCATGAACGACGGTGCTATAGTTCATATAACAATATTATGAACGCAATACAAGATAGCTTCAGGATTTAATATTTTCAGCATACTTGTACACATGTTCAAATGATTAAGGAGTCATTAAGAAACAACATGATTATTTTGTGGGTACCGATCTATCAGTGCTACTTCTCTCTGTAATTGAGGGTAGGTTAATGATTATTTTTTTAAAAAATCCTGAAATGATCAGTTTATTCTTTAACGACTTCTAAATGATTAAAGGCGCCATGCTGCGGAGAGCACAAAGTGCTCGACCGCGGGGAGTGAGGTATTCGAACTTGTTCGAATACCGAGAGGGGGCGCGTGCCCCCTCTAAAATTAGAAGTTAACTTCAGAACCCTCGGGTGGCGGAGGCGCAGACTGGTCATCAGGTGGCGGTGGTGGAACGTCATTGTTTCCGTCTCCAGACCCCTGATCACCACCATAACCCGGATCATTACCTTGATCACCGCTAACAGCGCCCGGGTCATTTCCAGCGCCCGGATCATTTCCAGCGCCCGGATCACCGCCAGCACCCGGATCACCGCCAGCACCCGGATCACCACCATAACCTGGATCACCACCGTAACCCGGGTCGCCACCTGAATATCCCGGGTCACCCTCTGGCGGAGGAGGTGGAGCATTGTCTGTTCCATATCCTGGGTCATTCCCAGCGCCCGGATCATTCCCAACGCCTGGATCAGTCGGTGGCGGTGGATTCCCCGGATTATACTCCGGATAGTCCTGTGGCGGCGGTTCTTCGCTGTCTGGCGGAGGTGGCGGCGGCGGATTGGAACCGTTCGGGTCTGTGCCTGAATTCTGGTAACCTGCCTCCAGATTTCCTGCTGCTGGTCCACCTTGTGTCAGTGCAGGATCTGTTGAAGGAGTTGATGAGTCGTAGCTCATAGTCGGTAAAGATTGTTCGGCATTTGGTTCCGTTGGAAGAGATGTATCTTCAGACGGAAGCGAAATATCACCCATTGACGATTCAATTGAAGGCAGGCGTATTGTTTCAAGTATTGACTCTCTGATGTTCGTCATATTTTTCAACAGCGGAAGAGAGTTGTGATAAAAATTCAATACTATCAGCTTTTCTTTCATAGGGATTATAACCATGTGAGTATGAAGAACTTTTTTGTTCTTTGTAAACTGAAACAGAACGTGTCCAATTTCTACTCCGGCTATTTCGCCCTTCCATTGATCATATAGCTTTGGAGAAAAAGGCATTATTGTTTTCTTAATTTCTATAGCGGCTTCATTCAAAGATTTCGACTTATCATATACTGCAGCCTGAATATGAAGCAAAAACTGACTTTCAAAGGCTGAAATTGAAAATAGAAGTGCTGAACTGACTTTTTCCTTTACAACAAATGTTTCAGGTACCTTAAGAGAAAAGCCGAATTCCGAATTCTGAATTTCTTTCATTCTGGATGGAGCAAAAAACGGTTTTATCAGGGAAATATAATCATTGATTTTCATACCAGCAAGGTTTTTTCGAAATACTTCGCTGAATCTCTTTGAATTTAAAACATAATCATAGATTTCCCACTTGTTGTCAGAAAATCGTGCATAAATGCTCAATTCATATTTGCCTCTGACAGTTTTCAGCTTAATTACAACTTTGCACTGATTGTTTTGAAATCTTGGATTTGAATAATTTAACTCTGCGCCCTTAGCATATCGATTTAACACTCTTGATAAAAATCTGATCTCATTTCTCAGAACCTGAACCTGGTAGGAATATAATTCCTTCATTTCAATATCAAGAAGCGCTTTAGTCTGTCCAGGGAACCCTATACTGAGGAAAGTCTCTGCTCCAAAAAGAGAAACACATTTATCATATTCACCCGCCATGAGGGCATTGGCGAATTCATAAATTATCGGAACGGGAGAAGGAAGTTCCTTATTTGCTTCTGGCGGCTCAGGAATGTCAAGCATCAAACCTGATTCATCATCAAGATAAACCCCCTGCTGCGAATATGATGGATTTACCCACAACAAAAGCAGCAATGCTGCCAGGAAAAATTTGATGCATCGAACTTTTCTCTCATTCATAAGTCTTTACCCAACCCTTTCTATGTTTCTCTCTTCAATATTATCAAAAATCATGTACCGATGTGAACTTGAAAAGCTCCACATTTTTCCCGAAACAACTTCCAGCGCCAACTTCATCTAATTTATATTCAGGCTGCAAACGACTCAGTTTACAACATTCTCGGCAAAAATGAAATATTTCTTTCTTTTATTTTACGATTTTTTTTGATATCTTTGTAATGTATGTATGAGATGCAATATGACATCACCGTTTTCTGCAGGGGCTTGATTTATCAAGCCCGAACTGACTTTCTTCATTGACTTTAAATATTATCTGAAAGAGACGTAGAGTGGTTTTGAAAACTTTTGCAACATATGAAAAATTAATTCTTGTTTCTGCTGTTGTACTAACTCTGAGTTTGATTATTCTGAATTTCCAATATAGAAGTCATTCAAAAACTGAGAAGCTTATTGAGACAGAAATAAAAAAGATTTCAGCTCTTTATGCGGAAAAACCTCTGAAAAAAGGTTTTCAATTGCAGTTTCCAGACAATAATAAACTGCTTAATCTCAATTCTGCAACAATTGATCAGATTGTACAGCTTCCAGGTGTTGGAAAAAAAACTGCTGAAAAAATTATCGCTTTAAGAAATGAGTTGGGAAAGTTTTCTGATATTTCTCAATTATTGCTCATTAAAACAATTACTGAAAAAAAACTTGATTCAATATCTCAATTTGCAGGAACATTCAGTTTCAATTCCGAAAATGTGCCTGAAAAATTAAATTTAAATGATGCAAATCAGGATGAATTATCTCAACTGCCGGCAATTGGAAAAAAACTGGCTCAAAGGATTATTGATTCAAGAGAAAATAAAGGAAGATTTTTCTCAATTGATGAATTGCTTGAAATTCAGGGAATTACAGAAAACACTCTTGAAAAAATTTCCGATCTTATTGAAGTGAAATAGCCTGATGACACAAAATTTTGGAATAAGAAAATCCGTTTTTGATTCACCAGCAAAATTAATCTTTACCGTTTTAATTAGCTTCTTCGCAATCTTTTTTTTTATTGCAATGTTCCTTCCGGTAAAGAAATTTGAAAGAATAAATTGTCGAAGAAATTTTTCACCCTTTTTGGAAATACACTTTATCAATGTTGGACAAGGCGATTCAATACTTGTACTAACCCCAAAGGGTAAATCTTATCTTATTGACGGTGGTTCAAATGAAAGTGAAATTAAAACTGCAGACAATAGTCGACTTTATGTGCAGCACTATTTGAAGAAAATAGGAATAAGAAATCTTGATGGAGTAGTTGTCTCTCATTTTCATAACGATCATCTTGGCGGAATTATTCCAGTTTTGAAGGACTTTCGGGTGAATAAAATATGGGATTGCGGTGGAATCCATGATTCTCCAGCCTTTCGCGATTACCTCGAAATGCTTAAAACTAAAAAACTAATCCGGCAGTCAGTACATAGCGAAGACTTGCTGGATTGGGGCGAAGAAATCATTGTAGAAACTCTGAATCCACCAAAATTTACTCCATCATCTTTTTCCATTAAAGATAGGTCAGTTGTGCTTCGCATAACCTATGGTAAAACCTCGATAATTCTTTCAGGTGATATAGAAAAATGTGGAATTAATGAAGTTTTAAGATACGGAAATTCACTGAAATCATCAATTCTAAAAATTCCAGGTCATGGCTCTGCGCAATCTTTTAGTAAGAATCTATACAATTTAGCCGCGCCTGATGCAGTTGTACTTTCCGTTGGAAAAAACAACCCGTTTTCTTATCCAGTTAATGAATTGACGAATTTTCTGATAGAAAAGAAAATGCAATTGTTTCGTACAGATGCTAATTCAGCAATTGTCTTCAAAATATATGGCAGGAACTTCAAAGATTATGAAATTGTTGTTGACCAATAAGAAATAGCTTTCTATACTGTGTGAGTTCGAGAATTAATTAACTTTATTGCAGGATGCAATTGAAAGAAGGATATCATGACATTTAAAGAAACCGATTTTCCAGTATTGATCAAACTCTTGAAAACTCTTGCAACAGAAGAGACAGACCCTTTACTCTTCAGGGAAGCTGTTTTGTCTCTGATAAAGACCTATGACGAAATTCCTGTATATCCGGGAATTGTTGGTATGTGTGTGTCTCGCGTTGTAAAGACTTTGTCGGCCACGGAAATTAGCGTTGGGCAGAGAGTCTTCATAAAAAATGGAGATGATAGCTATTCTGGAACAGTTACATCAATTGATTCTGACGGAGTAACACTGAAAGGTGTGAAATCGTTTACCGGAGAAGATGAATTGGAGGTTGGTTTTAAGGAGATGGATAAAGTTTCGATTCTCAATGACAGATTACTTGAGGAAACCTGGCCATCTCTCTTGTCTGAGAAAGGTAAGCAAAAATGAGATCTTTCTGTCTTAAGAAAAATGAAGTTTTCGAATTTATTGGTTCCGGAAAAATTTCTGTAAAAACAGGGCTTCTGGAAATTTCCTGTTCAAGTTTTTCAGCAGGCAAAGAATTCGAGCTTCCTTCAGGAAAAAAACTCACTGTTATGGCTGTTGAAGATTCAGAAGTCGAAACCTCAATACCGGAAGATTGCGTGAAAAAATCGGAAGACAAGTTGCCTGAAATTGACTTTGCTGCTCTATTTTCAAAAATTGATTCTTTGATAAAACCGGGCAAATTGTTCAAAATTATGGTCCTTGGAGAATCGACCTCTGGAAAAACCTGGTTCTCAACAATTCTTGCAAATAAATTGTTAGAAAGATCTCTGAAGACTTCAGTTCTGGATTGTGATATTGCCCAATCGGAGATTGCTCTACCAGGAACCATGGCTCTCGCTATTCCAGATAAGACAGTTTCTTTTCTTGCTCAAGCCAAACAATCAGTTATGTCATTTGTTGGTGCACATTCATTCGGATCTCATCTTCTTCCTTCGCTTTCTGCTATGGCTCTTCTTCAGAGAAAGGCCGAAAATATTTCTGACGTTCTAATTATTGATACAACTTCATGGGTTCATGGCGACTGCGGAAGGGCTATAAAAAAAGCTAAAATGGATATTTTTAATTCGGATATTTATGTTCTTCTTCAGAATGGAAACGAACTTGAGCATTTGGTAAAGCATCTGCCGGCAAGCAGGATTTTCAGAAATCCGGCATTGAGAAAAAATCTTCCGGCGACACCTCAGCAGCAGATTGAAAAAAGATCATTTCGTGAAGCCAGACTGGTAAATTATTTCAAAAATTCCCGTGTAATCGAAATCCCGTTTTCGCAGTTATTCTCAGAGAGATCGTATTTTCTATCAGGTTCGCATGTAAACCTTGATGGAAGTCTCTGGGCGGAAAAGCTATCTGGGTGGGAGGGAACACTTGTTTTCACTTCCGGCCCGATTCTTCCGGAAATGGTTAAAAGCTGGCCAAAGGATCTTGGCAGAATAATAAATGTTATTGCGGGTGAAGAAAAAGGACTTGTAGCTGGATTAACTGATGGCGATCAAAACTTCCTTGGTCTCTGTAGAATTGAAGAATTCGATTTCCTGAAAAACATTCTCAGAATGAAAACCCCATTGGCCTGTGATACGAAAAATATCAAGGGAATACAGTTCGGCTCCCTGAAAATAAGCGAAAAATATCTTGAATCGGGCTTTATTGAGCCAGGCAGATTCTAATTGTTTATACACAATAGTTGTTTATAACCTGATTTCCCCGAAAAACTCTTAATATGAAGCATTTTGTTTGATTTCACAAGCGTTTGGTAAAAATCATCAGAACTCTCGTAGTGACAATGTTTTCGGGGTAACATGTTTGCAAATCTATTAATAATGTTTGTTAGAAGCACATAGTAGTGAAAATCGACGGGAAATCAAGTTCTAACATAATGTAGGGGCGCAATTTATTGCGCCCGGGTGAAGGTGAACAAGATATCTGATTCGTGGTGTTTTGAAATAATAAAAATAATTTATATTTTTTATTGACATTGAATAGTACTTATGATAAACTCATTTTCACCCTCAAGCGAAGTCGCGAGGGTACCGCTCAAGAGATAGTGAAAGCACTGAGTTAAAGCAGGTTTCAAGAGCGTCTGATAATTGAAAATAAGATCGGAAGAAGAGCCATAGCAGAAAGCGAAGGAAGAAGATGAGATCCGAAT
>JADFZL010000013.1 GCA_015232575.1 Candidatus Rifleibacteriota bacterium | reverse complement strand
CTTTCGAGACTGAGAAATTATAGCATGATTATTGAAAGTTTTCCCTGATTATTGAAAAATGTCTTGCGACAGAATGCTCTAACCAATTAGAATGTGCGCATCCATGATGCAATCAAGATTATCAAGAAGCATTCGGATAAGAAAGTGGAAGGTAGTGATGGAAAGCATTTATCTGGTATTTTCTGCCTTAATTATGGAGTTTATAGATAGTTCGCTTGGAATGATGTATGGAACGATTCTGAGCCCGATGCTTCTTGCTTTGAATTATCCTTTATCAGACGTTATTCCTTCAATCCTGCTTTCGCAGGGAATCGGTGGAGTTGTTGCTTCATTAAGGCATCAGAAGCTTAAAAACGCTGATTTCAGATCAGGTAAAACCGATCGAAAGATTGCAGCTTTGTTTATATGGTTTGGGATTTTCGCTTGTCTTTTTGGAGTTCATTTTTCGGTTTCACTTCCCAAAAAGTTTTTAAATGCTTATATTGGCTTACTTATTATTTCCATTGGGCTGTTTATTCTAAGCGGAAAAACTGTGATGCTCACAAATCGAAGAATTTATCTTCTCGGGTTTGTCAGTGCTTTCAACAAAGCACTTTCCGGCGGTGGATTCGGCCCACTTGTTGCGGGCGGACAACTTATTTTCAGGAATCGTTCAGAGAAAGGTGCCATTGCAGCTACAGATTTTGCAGAAGTTCCAATATGCTTTTTGAGCTTTTTCCTCTGGGTGATTCTCAAAGGAGCCCCTTCTGTCGGTCTATGCTTTCCTCTTTGTATCGGGGCAGCAATTGGCGGATATTTCGGGCCCGGTTTTTTGAGTAAGGTTAAAGATATGAAAAAATTTAAGATGTTACTTGCAACTGTTGCAATTACAGAAGGTGTCTCTCTCTTGTACAAGGTCTTATTCTGAAATCTCTGTAGTAGATTCTAAATTCTCTCGTCTATACCTAAATAACGAAGTATTTATTTTCATAAAATCTGAATTAAATAAGGAGGTCTGAGAGTACGAGAGCAATCGTTATCTGAATCCAGACTTTTTCCTGAAAAACACTTTAAATATGACAATTACCGAAACTGTCCAAATAATGAGCGGTGGGAAATTTTAAAGGGCGTTGCCGTCGATATCATTGACCCACCCGGGGTTCACCAGTAAGTCCTGAGCAATTTATGTTTTAGTTTCAAACAACCTATCTCACCACCAGACCAAAGAATGATTGCTTATTTCGGGTTTGAGAGATTCAACAGTTGAATCAATCTGCTGGTGGCTTCGTCGCAGGCTTTTTCAGCGGCGGAACCGCCCTGGTTGCAGGTTATTAGAATGGCAAAGTCTTTCAGAGGTGCCATCCATACTACACAATAGTTGAAAGTGTTTGAGCCAGCGTGAGTGAAGACATTTCCGCCACCCCAGGGGCGACTTGAAACCAGCCAGCCGAGGGCATAATCCCCTGAGAAGGGTATGGTTGTAAGAGTTTTGTATAGTGATGAGGAAGCAATAGATTTTTTTTCCTGAAGACCACGTAAAAAATCTGCAACGAATAGACCCCAGCTATACAGGGACATATTAACCCGGCCGGCGGGGCTCATGACAACCGGATTGTCCATTTCCGGGCCGTTTTTTGGAAGAGGATTTCCGTCTTCGGTGTGCGGCCACGGTTGGTCTATTGTTCCGGGAGTTCCGATTCCTCCGAACCCAGAATCGTTGATTTCCAGCGGTCGAAAAATATATGCGCTGATAAGTTCTTCCCAGGACTTTCCTGTGGCTTTTTCCAGCATTGCTGCTGCGATAACATATCCAGCGTTGGAATACGCATACGTTGTTCCGGGAACATTTTCAGGTGATTCGGACATTGCAAATTTAATCGTCTCATATCGCTGCTGCTGAGGATTACCGGATATGGCTTCGTTCCATTCACTGCAATTGGCTTTCAGACCTGCGTGATGTGACAAAAGCTGCAAAAGGGTAACTCCGGCAAATTGTGAATTCAGGTCAGGTTTTAACTCGGGAAAAATTTTCTCGACTGTGACGTCCCAGGAAATCAGGTTCTTCTGTACTAAAAGGCCTGCCAGCAATGCCGTCATTGCTTTTGTGTTCGATCCCAGGTGCCACAGATCACTGGCGGTTACTTTGACTTCTGTTCCACGTTTTCGAACACCAGCAACCCCAATGGCGGCGATTCCATCAGAAGTTACAATTGCGCCTCCCAGAGCTGGAACATCATGCTTTGCAAGGACTGATGCCAGTTCTTTTTCAATGTCAGCCTGGGACAGACTTACAACAGCTGAAGCTGGGAAGAGAATCAGTGCCAGAAATGTAGTTATCAGAATCATTGAACGAATCATTCATATTCCTCCCTGGATGAGATAGACTTTACAGCTTGCAAAAAACAATAACCCATCGTTTTCTTTCTGACAGCGACGGTCACAAATTCATCTCTGCGATTAATCTTTGTCATAGTTAGCTTTCTAATCATTACAGGTCATCATTTGAACATAGAAGTTTATTAAAAGTAATTTATCATAATGGAGTAGTCTGAAAGATCAGACATTAAAAAATGACCCACTGCTTTAAAATTAGATGAGTATTGCTTTTTTAAGTTTTTTGGGTGATCAGTTTGTGTTGAAAACTTACATCCAATTTGCCTTCAATTTCAATGGGTCATTCTTATGTCTTTTAACTCTCTTATAATAAGTTTTTAGGGCCAGCGAGGTCTGGGAGGTTTTGGAGGATCAGGGAGTTTAATCGGCGGATCCGGTAGTTTTATCTGGACATTCGGCAGTTTTTCCGGGTCGGGCTTTGGAAGATCAATATTAAACCCTGGAGGATTTAATTTCTGCGATCTAAACATATCTTCCAGAGCCTTTTTGCCATCTTTGACCTTATCAAGATTGCTGACTGTTTCAAGATTTTTAATGTTTTCCAAAGTTGCATCGGCAAATGAGGTCTTCTCGTTTGCTGATGCATTTTTAAAGTCAGCTCCTTTCAAACAGGCCTGAGAAAAATTGGTGCCCTCAATTTTGCATCTGACAAGCGAGGAATTTGTGAGATCCGAGCCCTTCAGAGAAACGTCGTTTAAATTGGCTTCGTCAAGCTTTGCTCCGCAAAATTTTACTGATTCCAGAATCAGGCATCTCAGATCCATTTTTCGAAAGTCAAGATTGGAAAAATCAAAGGATTTGGAAATTCGGAATTGTACAGAAACGTTGTTGTTTACTGTTTTAACTTCCGCATTTCCTTTTGCAAACAGATTTCCAATTTCAATATTTTCTGAATAAACCTCAAAATTTAGATTTGCGGAATCTGATACTTTGATCAAAAAACCTCCGCTAATACCGTTCTTTTCTATTTTACCACCGAGCTTTAATGCGAGTTCCTTACCGGTAATTTTTCCGGTGAATTCAGCAGATGAACAATTAATTGAACAATCCTTGAAAGACAACTTCTGCTCACCGTCAAGCTGAAGGATAAAGGAATCCTGTTCGACATTTCCCTTAACTTTTAAGGGTTGCCCTCCTACAAGAACGGTTCCTGACATCTGAGTCATGAGAGTTCCTTTTTCAAAGCTTACGGTGCATTTCAAGTCTTTGGCAGGAATTTTCCAATTTGGCTGATCGGGAATCTCAGCTGAAATAGCGAAATTATCAGCTTTTCCCTTGCCGGTGAAGGTAGTTCTGGTTCCCAAAATAGCGGCTGATCCTTTTACAGTAAGGATTCCTTTCTCAATATCTGCGTTGTCGATTTTGGGATCAACAAATAGTTTAACCAATTCCTTAAATTTTGTGGGAATACTGAATCTGACAGACATGCTTTTTGGGGAAATGCTGGCTTCAATAGCTGCATCATCTCCCATTCCTTCAATACTTTGATAAATTTCGAAATGCGGAGGAGAATAAAGTCCGAATCCGACATCAACCAAAGCCCCGTTGAATGACCAGTCCTGATATGTGAAACTTCGGATCTTTCCTTTGAACGATCCGCCGGTTGAGTTTACCCAGCCTTTGATTACGCCCAATTCATTTTTCTGGAATTTAAGGTTTCCCATCAGGGTAGCTCCGGGACCATTAAATCCTAGATCGACATCCGCTGCGCCCGGCGTTACAAAATCAAAATAAGCATCTTCAAGCTCCAAATCGATAAGGTCAGGAGTCTTAAAGGGTTGGGTCGGAATTTCCCATGGTTTCCATTTCTTATTCTTAATTGCAACCATTGTGTTTGCAAGATCAACAAGATCTGAGAATTTCAGCGAATTGCAGCCGGCCTTAAGGGCTCCTGCCTTAGGATGTGCTTCCTGCCCGGTATATTGGATTTTTATGCTTCCCCCAAGGTTAACAATTTTTTTCCCGATATGTGTTTTGCCTGCAAGGCCGAACATATAGGAACTGTCTGGGCTTGCAGTAACCTTGATCGTTGGATCTTCAACCGCAATGGGAATATCAAAAGGAGCTTCAAGTATGCCTTCCATTTTCCCGAAAACTCCTGCTCCAACATCGGAATCGGATTTATTCAATTCAAATCCTCCGGTGAACTTTTGCTTTCCCGAACCCAGATCGGTTAGAAAGTCTGCGGAAACACCAAACGCTGCCGCCTGATGAACAATTTTCAAAAAGAATTCCGATTGAACATCGCTTAACTGGACAAAGTATTTCCTCCACGAAGGCGGGAATTCCCATTTGGGAAGCTTGCAGGCCAGATATAGTTCTATCCCTCGTTCTGTTTCCTTTTCGTCATCTTTGGAGTCTTTCTTATCTTTGGAATCTTTTGAATTCCTGGAATCCTTAGAATCATCATTTGAGTTGTTTTTCTTTTCAGAAGTTTCTTTCCAACTGCCTACTGATCCCTGAATGCCCAAGTTCTGAGAGGTGGAAACATTCAGGTCTGTAAGGATTTTTCCCAATGCAGGAATTTTATTTATGTCAAATCCGGCTAATATATTGAACCCCTTTAAAAAGCCCAAATGAGAAACTGGATCACCATAGAGCTTCAAAAGGGGAAACTGAAGCACCTTCCCGAAATCCTTTACCTGAACATCGAATTCATTCAAACTCAGACAAAGCATTACATCTTCGACTTTGCATTCCCCAAGATTGAATCCGGTGTAAGATTTGACCAGATCTCCAATGGAAATCGCTCCGCAGTCAACCATCAGAACAAAATTCTGATGAGGCTTTAGGATGGAAGGTTTACTGCTCTTATCATCACCGCCTTTTGAATTTTGGTTCTTATCTTTATCCTTTTCTTTTTCCTTTTCAGGTGTTAGTCGGAAAGCTTTTTTATTGAAAAGGTAAATGTCAAAATTGGCGTTTTTAACCATTACCCGGGCGAAAAAAATCGCTTGTTTACCGGGTAAATCGGCAATCAGCTCCAGGTCCTGCAGAATAAAATTTTCGATCAATGGAAGCTCGGAAAGTGGAAGTCCAAGAGCCTTTACAATACAGTTATCAAGAAAGTTAACCTTCTGTGGCCATTTCAGGGAATAATATTTCTCTTTTCCGTCCTGCCAGTTGGAGAAAATTCCGTTAATATTATCTTTACCGATTGTTACAGACCCTTCCCAGGATTTTTGGAGAGGAATTTTCATCCTGGACAAAAGTGCAGAAGCCTTTTCAGGTTCTTGTTTCACTTTTGAAATACTGAATGAGTCAAGATTCAGGGCAATAGGGAGGTCTGGAATTGAAATATTTTTTAGGTTTGATTCTGTAATTGCAGGAACATTGGCTTCAAATAAGGGTTCCTGAAACTCGAGAATGGCTTCAATCAATTCCTTTCTATCTGAATCTAATGTTTCTCCATATGCTGAACTGTGAAATAGATTTAAGAGAAACAAGAAAAATATCAAAAGACTTCCAATTTTTTTCATTTCGAAAAGCTCCTTTGAAAATTTTAATCTGAAAGTTCTTAAAAGAATACTTTATTTGCAGATTTAAAAATAGGGGGTAAGGGCCTTTTTTATTTTCCCCGAGTTTTCGACATAGAATGGTTTGTATTTTAACCAAGGGGCTCACCAATCAGTAGGTTGCAGCTGACATTGCAGGTGAACCGCGCTTTATGCCAGTTCTGGTTTCTGAAAAATTTCGCGGGCTTTTTGAAGAGTTTCTGGAGTGTTTATGTTTTCTACGACCCAGTTGTCATCGGTTTCAATGTGTTGTATTTTCTCGGGAAAATTCTGCAGGACGTATTTTGCACCTTTTTCCAGTGGACCATTCATCAGATGGTTTCTGCACCAGCTCGGAAATCTTGCCGGATGACCGCGTTTGAATTGCCATGACGGAATTACTATCATATCGGGTAACTTTTCTGCAGCGATCAGCAATTTCGTGAAAGTTTCAGTTTTAACCAGCGGGAAGTCTACTGGCCAAAGCCAGAATCCAGATTCGGAATTCATATAAGAAAGAGCTATTCTTATTGAAGTTAAGGGGCCGGGCGCTGGATCAGGATTTTCCAGCCAGATGCAGTTTTCTTTTTCAATGAATCTCTGAGAAACTTTGTCAGATGGGCTTCCAACAAAAATGCAGCCAGCAGAAGCTGTTTCTGAATTTTTGAAGTTTTTCATGATTCTTTCCAGAAAAGTGTTTTCATAAATTTTAACGTGCTGCTTAGGTGTTCCCATTCTTGTAGATAAGCCAGCCATAAGGCAGAGAAAATAATCTTTTTTCATTTATATCTCCGATGCATTGAGAAGAATTCACAACAAAAATTTATCAAATTTTCAAGTCCTTGAAATACCATCTGAAAACTGATAGCATAAAGCCGTTGATTCTAACAACAAAAAATCTCCAAGAGGAGGGCATTAAATGGCCGCTGATATCAAAAGCCTTATCCCAAAGGAACCGGAACAACTTATTGATCTCAAGATTGATTCTGAAATAATCACGAATCTTATTTTAAAAGAACTCTATATTCATGGCCGGAAAACTCCACGACAGCTGGGCAAAACACTGAGACTTCGTCAGGATATTGTTCAAAAGCTCATCAACGAACTTAAGCAGCAGGAAATGGTTGGAATGGTAGGCGGTTCAGGCATGGGAACCGATTATCAGTATGGCCTTTACCCCAAGGGAATTGAAAGATCAAAACAGATTCTCGAAAGCGACGCTTATGTCGGTGCAGCACCAGTCGGGTTTGAAGAGTATATAAGAATTTGCAAGGCAGCTCTTGATTTTAATAAAAAGAATTTTGGAGTAAATCAGAGAATTTTGCAGGAAAAGTTTTCAAAATATCTTGGATTCAAAGATATTCTGATGCAGATAGGGCAGGCGGTTTGCGCAAGAAAGCCGGCTTTCGTATATGGTTTTCCTGGAAACGGAAAAACCTTTCTCTGCGGAAGCGTTGTAAAGCTTCTTCCGCCAATGATTGTTCCTTATGCTGTTGAAGTTGCCAACCAGCTGGTGAGAATATATGATCCGAGCTGTCACGTTGCAATAGAAAATGTTGAACTTGAAGGACTTGATCAGCGATGGGTGCTCATTCAGCCGCCATTGATTGTTGCCGGCGGCGAACTTACACTTGAAGCTCTGGAAGTTGTTTATAATAAAAAATTCGGCTGCTTCGATGCTCCACCACAAGTCAAGTCAAATGGCGGAGTCCTTCTGATAGACGATCTTGGCAGACAGAGATGCAGCGTTGAGGAAATCTTCAACCGCTTTATTATTCCACTTGAAAATAAAGTTGACTTTATGGTATTGGGCGGTCAGAGAATGGAAGTTCCGACTGATGCTATTATTCTTTTCAGTACTAACCTTGATCCGCAGAAGATCGTTGACGATGCCTTCCTTAGAAGACTTCCCTATAAAATCAATGTTCGAAACCCTACAACTGATGAGTATATTGATATCTGGCGTGTCGGTGCTGAAAAGCTTGGCATGAAGTACACTCAGGAGACAATGGATTTCCTCTGGGGCCTTTATAAAAGGGATAAACGGGGTTTGCGTTCGGTGCATCCGAGAGATCTGCTGAATATCATCTTTGAGAACAAACGCTTCCTGGAAGATGAAGACACAAATATTCGAAATTCAGAAGTTGAAGGCGCATACAAGATCTACTTTGTATCACAGTTGACTCTTATCGAAACAAATCTTTGACAGCATAACCGGTATACAAAAAGTGTATTGAAATTTGGGTAGTGTGATCATTTAACTGATAAACCAAAAGAAACTGATTATTAACCACGGAAAACCACGGAAAACCACGGAAAAACCGCTGGTTTTAATGAAAAAGAATGTCATTTTTTTATCAGTTGATAGATTCACACTGCCGAATTTTGAATACTTCTGAGGGGTGTTTTCCCTGGAGTTTTGGGCGACGTATGTCTTTCCAGGAAGAGCGTCAACAGCAGGCTCCAATTGGAGGCTTTCTACGAACTTCAGTTTTCTGATGATATATATGATGGCAGGCTTTTTTGCCGGCTATGGTGCATGGTTGTCGAACCAGAACGGTGTTCCGTGGGCTTTTGGCGACAATTTTCTTGCAACTTTGTTTCGTTGCGGCGTTTTTTCTTCTCTTTTCATGGGTTTCATTTCAGCGTTTACATCTTATTCCAGTGAAAAAAAACTTCACTGGGCTTTTCAGAAATTTGCCTCAGCATCAGCTCTTGGATTTGCATTTGGAAGTCTTGCAGCCGTAATTTATTCGATTCTTCTTGGCAGTGGTCTCTTTTTCTCTGCTGCGGCATATACTTTAAAACGTGTTGCATGGTGGATTCTTTTGGCATCTGCTCTTTCTATTGCACGTGGATATCTTTATGAATCGTGGGCATCGGCAGTATGGTCACTAGCAGGGCTTGTGCCGGGTTTTGTTTTTGCAGGGCTGTTTGCAGATTTTGCATGTTTCCCTGCACAGCGTTTGTTTGCTGGTTCTCTCATTATTTCAATGGGAAGTGCCCTGAGTCTTGCTGTAGCATTGGAATTATTCAAGGAATCCTGGCTTGAAAAGCAGGAAAAAGGGTTATTTGTATCTCAGATAATCTTTGAGAAAGATGATATGGTAATCGGTTCTGCTGATGACTGTGACTACATTATCGGAGAAGAATGCTGCAATAATATTTCAATCAGCGAAAGAGACGGTGTTCACGTTCTTGAAGTAATTGACGGTGCACCGGTAAGGGTGAATAAGGCAAAAGTCCGGTATCATTGCCTGGTTGAAGGTGATGTAATCTACTTCGGAACTGAGCCATGGATTTACAGAAACAGGTATGCACGCGAACGTGACATTCTTCCAGAAGGTGCCGTCGGGGGATGATAATGAAATACAGATTTGGAGATAATATGCTTCGTAAATTTTCAGTTAACAAGATTCTGACTTTTCTATCTGTAATGATTCTTAATATTGTGTTGTTCAACAACTTGTCTGAACCACGAATATGTTTTGCTCAGGAACCCGGAACGGTTGGTGATCCGCTTGTTTCGAAAAGTTATATTGATCAGTTTTTTAAATTTCGGAGCATGGTAGTTTCAAGTGCTGGAAAATTGAATCTGAATTCAGGTTGTCTTGTCGTTTTGAAGTCGGGATCACTTGTTTTTCGAGCACCCAAAGGAAAAAGTCTTATCGACCTGACAACTGGAAATGAAATTCACGAAAACACTCCGATTCCACTTTTTCATCTGATTCTCGCACCTGATTCTTCCGCTTGCTACCTTGAAGCACGCAGCCTTTCAATGGTGATGATCTCGGGTTATCATCCACCCGATGGACAGACAAAATGAAACGGGACATACGAGATTTTTTTGCAGGGAATCCACTTATCCTGATAGTTCTGCTTCCAGGACTCATTATTGCTTTAATGCGGTGTGCAGACAGAATTTCTGTTGAAAAATCTTCGAAATTTGTTGAAACCGTAATAGATTTTGAGGAAACCCGCAAAATTGCAAGAATTGAGGGAAAAAATCTTGCAGAGACGCTTAACAGATTTTCTTTGATCGGTGCAAGTTCAGTTGGAATAAGCGAAGATACGCTGGCGTCATTGTCTGAAGAGGGAAGAATATCAGTGTTTCCCTTTCAGGAAATATGTAAGCGCCCTGAAATTATTGCATCTTTTCCTGCAATTAGAGCTTCTTTTGAAGGAAAACCTGCATCATTGCTGGTCTTTTCCGAAGACATAAGACTTCTGGAAAGAATAAGAGTTTTTCTTCAGACCAAAATGGGTAAATCTGCTGCGGTTTCTTTTTCCCCAAAACATCTTTTCGTTGAAAAAAATGGTCAGGAGCTTTTTGAAAGAATTGGGCTGGGCTTCTCTGAGGAATATCTGAATATTGCAAAGTCTATTGGAATGGGAATAGTGCTGAGACCTCAGAATTATCCAGGATTGTCGTGCGATAGTCTGTTTACGCTCTTTCAGATTTATCCGGCATTTGATGATTTGTCTGCAGTGCTTTTTTCAGAAGAAGAGGTCATTGGAAACCGTGGAGATTTAAAAGCTGCTGCGAAGGCTTTTCTTTCAAAATCTGAACTGGCAAAAAAATCAACAAGAGTTGGAAGAGTCGAATTTAACGATCAGGAAGGAATGGCCCCATTTCTCAACCTTCTTGGCAGTAATACTCCGGTAGTGCGCGTTCACAGCATTGGAAGAAAAGAACTGGAAGAAATTTACGATGTTCCGCGTGCAACAGCGCGTTGGGTAAGAGCCGTCAGAGACCGCAGTCTGAAAATGCTTTATATCCGATTTTTCATGAACGATCCCAAAAAGATAAGAGGCGACCTGGTTCAATATAATCTTGATTATGTTTCAGGGATTTCAGGGAGCCTGAAAAATTGGGGATATAAGATTCCCACTGACTATCATGAAAGAATTCAGGAGCCGAGAAATGATTTAAGGAGCCTTTACTGGATAGAGCGCATTATTATCGGAATCTCACTTTTTGCAGGACTTCCGCTGCTTTGTTTTGCAGCATTCGGAACAATTCCTGCGTGGGTTAATAGATACTTTTTCATATTGCCTCCGTTTATTCTGAGTTTCCTGCTGAGCAAAGTGCTTTTCATCTCTTTATTCGGTTTAATAGGCGCTGTATGCTGGTCATCAATAGGTTGTATTCTGTCAGCAACGGTTTACGAAAAGTATACAGAAAGAGGAAGCAGAAGATTCGAGTTTTATCCGGTGCTTTTTTTCATTGTCTCTCTTGTTCTTCCATCTCTTATCGGTGGAATACTTACAGCTGGTTTTCATGCTGAATCATCATGGCTGCTGCATCTTGAACAATTCAGGGGAATAAAAATTGCCTTTCTTCTGCCTCTGTTAATTGTTTCGCTGTGGTCACTTCACAGATATGGATTTTCACTTCTTTCAGCATTCAACAGGCCTCTGACAATAATTAACGCCATGGTAGTATCTGTTGTACTCTTTGCTGGAGTTGTATATCTTCTCCGTTCCGGAAACGTTACTTTTCTCAAGCCATCAGCAACAGAAGATTTTTTCAGGACAATGCTTGAGGATACCATGATTGCGCGTCCAAGAAACAAGGAATTTCTAATTGGTTATCCGGCGGCTATTCTTTTTGCATTTGCCGGAACACGCGGAGTGACAGTTTTATTGCCATTGTTGTTAATTCTTATGGAAATGGGTCAGGTCTCGGTGGTCAATACTTTCTGCCATTTTCACTCGCCACTTCTTATGGGTATTATAAGAACTTCAAACGGGCTTTTAACCGGATTGCTGATAGGTCTTTCTTTTATTTTCATGGCTGGTTTGTACAGATTTGCAAGAGCAATACTTAAAAAGGGTAATTCCGGTGTTCTCCTCGGCTATTTTGGGTTCGGAAACCTTGGGGACGAGCTTCTCTGGACTTCTTATGTAAATCAGGTCAGAAAATTAGTTCCTGATTTCAAGTGGTACATAATTACCCGTGAGAAACTTCAGATTCATCAGAAAATGGATGTTGAAGCAATTCCGAGAAGAAATATTATGGAAATGCTTGAAGCAGTAGCACAGGCGAAAGTAATGGTTATACCGGGCGGAGGTGTCTTGCAGTGCTCTACCAGCAGGAAGAGCCTGGTGTATTATGCGGGAATGCTGTTGATCGGAAGAATTCTTGGAACCAAAATCGTTCTTCCGGCGCAGGGTATTGGTCCGTGGCACAATAGTGAAAAGAATGTATTTCTCTCAAATATTGTGGCATACCTTGCAGGCTATATTGTCGAACACGCAGACTACCTGAGCGTAAGAGATCAGGTTTCACAGAATTTTCTGAAAGAGTTGAATTTTCAGAACCTTCCTTCTGTTACAACTGATATCGTTTTTTTATGTGAACCCTCTATAGCAAGCGAGAAACCGGTTGAAAGCGGAGTTAAGACGCTTCGTCTTGGTGCTGTTATCCGTGCTTCAAACAAGGATGCTCAGGCCGTTGTCCGGGAAGTTCTGAAAGTGGGAGAAATCTTTCATAATCTTGAAATAGTGCCAATCGTTTTTCAGCCGGGCGAAGATGAAAAAATCTGGATAGAAGCTGGTTTATCAGAGAAAATGATTGTTCTTGAAACTATGGAGCACGCGGAAGAAGTTTTTAAAACTCTCGATTTGATTGTTTCCATGCGCCTTCATGGGTGTATTCTTGCGACAATACTAGGATTGCCGTGGGTCGGACTTTCTCATGATCCGAAAATTCGCGGACTTGCAGATGAAATGAAATGGTCTTTTGTTTTTAACACAGAATTGTTTACAAGAGACCTTCTGATAAATATTTTTCCAAAAATTGTTGAAAAGAGAAAGCAGTTCAGAGAGTCACTTCAGTCGTTTGTTCAGACAAGAAAATCCATTGCCATTGAGGATATTAAACAGTCGCTTGAGAAAATTCCATTATAAAAATACGTTTATTTAATTATTTTAAAAATTTATGTCACAAAACGATAAAACGTGTGACTAACTGTCAAACGATTCAAAAATGAATCAAAAAATCCAAAAAAATAAAGCTAAGGAGAGAAAACATGAATACTAAGATCAAGTGCCTGTTACTTGTTGTTGTGCTCGCTCTGCTTGCTTCAATGAACAATCCTGCTGAAGCTGTAAGTGTTCCGGAAGCTGTTGCAGCTGGAGATGCCTGCTATCAAAAAGGCGACTTTGGTGGGGCACTGTGGCATTTCACCGCAGCAAAAGATCTCAATCCGAAAGACCCTGGATTATGGGAAAAGCTTTCCTGGACATTAACTGCTCTTGGACGCACTGACGAAGCGATATCGTTTGCTGATCAATCAAAAAATCTTGGAATGGATAATACAAGAGTTTCAAGAATGAAAGGTTGGGCTTACCTTCGAAAAGCAGATGATCAGCGTGCTGCCGGAGATCTCACTAATGCAAAGACGAACTACGAGCATGCAAGAAATATGGCCGCCAATGGTGTTGACAACGATCTTGGCGGTCGTGCCAATGCAGCTCTGGGGCAAATATCCGGCCCTACAGGAGCATCAGGAGCGAATACAACAATAGTTGAAAAGGTCAAAGCCGGCGACGCATGCTATCAGAGCAAGGATTACACTACAGCGTTAGCACATTTTACTGCTGCCAGAGATTTGAATCCAGCTGACCCCGGATTATGGGAAAAGATGGCTTGGACATATGGCGCTATGGGAAAACTTACTGAGGCTCTTTCTCACATAGATGAAGCAAAAAAACGCGGTCTTGATGATGGAAGATGTGCAAGAGTTAAGGGATGGTCGCACTTTACGCAGGCAGAGGCTTTGAAAGCTGCTGGTGATAATGCTGGTGCGAAGGCTCAGTATGAACACGCAAGAAACCATGCCGCAACATGTTTTGACAAGGAACTGGGAGAACGTGCTGTAGCAGAACTTGCAAAATTATCCGCTTCAACAACATCCTCAACTGCATCTACATCAACCAGCTCGAGCGTATCAACATCAACAAGTTCAACTTCTTCGACAGCGTTGAGTGCATCTGGTTCGTCGACATCATCTGTTTCGACATCAACATCTTCTAGTTCATCATCAACAACAGCTTCTTCTTCGACTAAAATCAAGCAGCCAACAAAGGAAGAGATTGAAAATAGAATTAAAGGCTTTGCTTCAAAGGAAGGATTTACTACATATACTGCAACTGATGGACGTCTGAAAGTAAAAAACAGCAAGGGTGAAGATGTTCAGCTTCCTCCGGATATTTTCGCTCCCTCAGGTAATCTTCCGGGGAAGGAAGTAATCGAAGCCAGAATTCAGAAATGGGCTGCAAAGATGGGTTACACCACTGCAACAGATCCTCACGGTCGCATGGGTGTAAAAAATAAAAGTGGCGAATTTGTAGCTCTTCCACCAAGTATTTTCTTCCCGGAAACCGACGAAAGTGCCGCAGGCACAGCTTCTGATCCAGTATCAACTCTCAGCAACTGACCAGCTTAATCTTAATTAATAATTCAGAGAAATCTGTCCATTTGTAGAAAATAGATTAATTGTACTATGCCGGACAGATTTCTATACTTTGTTGTGTATATCGTGACATTTCAATAGCTCAGGGTAAACCTCACATTCTCTCGAATCCGCTAATCTTTGATCTTTAATTCTTTAAATCTGCGCAATCTGTGTAATCTGCGGACAGCTTTTATCTTGATGAAAAGAGATTTTTCGGAATAATTAATATGGCAATTTCAGATCAGGAAAAGAAATCTGCTGAACAGGACGATTTTCAGATCGTTATTGCACTTCAGAAGGGAAATAAAAATCTTTTCAGGGTTCTGGTTCAGAAATATCAGGCAAGAATTGAAGCTTTTATAGACCACTTTTTCAACTCTGACAGCCATTCCCAGGATGTTATGCAGGAAACTTTTCTGACTGCTTATACAAATATTTCCCAGCTCAAAAAACCCGAAAAATTCAGGTCCTGGCTTTTTGGGATCGCCTATAGAAAATGTCACAATATTATTCGTAGAAATAAGGTTGAATCTAAAGTGATGAAGCAGGAAACCTATGATTTGTCACAAAAGGAAGCCCTGAGCAATTTCTCGGATAATGAACATTTGCAGGAATCTTCAGAGAACGGATTACCGTGTTTGAAACTGTTGTCGCAACTTTCCCACCTTGACGGACTTTTGATTTGGTTGCACTACATTGAAGATCTTCCATACAGAGAAATTTCAGAATTGACCGAAATGCCTGAACCAGCTCTCAGACAGCGATGTGCCAGGTCTCTGGCTTCTTTGCGCAAGGAGATGTACCATGACTAATTGCCAGAATATTCGTGAATTAATGATTGATTTTGATTCGAATGACATTTCAGCCACGGACAGAAATGTTGTGGAGAATCATTTGGCAATCTGTTCAGAATGCAGAAATGAACTTGAAATTCTACGCAAAATGATCCAGGGCATGAAGCAGGAAGTCTTCAGCAGACTTCCGAGATATCCATTGTTTGAGATTCCAGATGATGTACAATCAGACAATACTTCTGATTCAAATACCTCGCAGAACGCTTTAAACACCAGAAGTTTAAATAAGCAGTCTGCTTTTGAAACGGCAAAAACAGCCTCAGGTAAGAAGATCGCAGCAGCTCAGACTACAGCACCTGTTGCAGTTACTGCTTCTGTTTCTTCAATGCTTTCAGCTGCTGGTGTAATTGCTTTTATTACTCTTGCGGCAGCGGGGCTCTTAAACTACTTTCCTCAATCAAAAAGTTCGCGGATTCAATCAATGACAGGTCCTTCGCAGATTGCATCGGAAACTGCCGAAAGTGCAACAGTATCTTCTTTTTCATCAGATGCTGGCTCTGCTTATGTAAATGCGTCTTCCGATTTTGACATTTCTGCATTTTCGACATCTCAATCTTTAAAAGCGGCAACGCTTTCTGCACCTGTTTCCTCAAAAATATCTTCATTGTCGGTAACAAAAATTTCTTTTATTGAAAAAGCTAACACTGGAACAGGCTTTTCCTCTGCAACAAGCTCGAAGGCGAATCTTCCAGATAATTCATCTGCAACAGTTGATGCCGTAGTTTCTTCTCAAAGCCAGATTGTGAATGAAGCTCCCGAAGATATTTCTCCGGAAAATATTTTGATAGGGAACTGAAAAGCATGAATATTGAAAAATTCAGGCTCAAATTTATTGTTAGCGTTTCTATTGTTGTCATTTTGATGATGTCAGATATATCCGCTGCTGAAAGTGCTTCTCAGCCTGAAATTTCTTATGAAAATCTGATCAGAACATTTAAATTTCCTGAAAAGTTTGAAAGTGCAGAGATGTTTCTTGAATATCTTGTAAAAAATAATATCAATCTCTGGAGCCAAACTCAGACTCCGGTTTCAGATCAGACCTCAGGAACTACTATAAAGAGCCCGGCAGCTTTAAGAGCTACACGCTTTCCATGGATGGCATCTACTGCAATAGCAGATTACAGAGAAGCTTTAAGAAAAGAATTTATTGCGGTTGTTGGAACAGTAGATGGATTGATGAATTCATCACAGCTTTCCTCTATTGCATCGAAGGGAAGATTGCCTGGAAATGCTGATTCAAGCGCATATCTGACCGTGCACGACAAAAATACCGATGGTTCACTATCTATTGAAGAATTTGTTCCCAGTGCGGAAGAAATTTCCCGGACTATTGATCTTGTGCTTCTTACCAACAGTTTTACCCACGGGATTCCATATCCTTCAGGCCAGAGCCCAATGTCTTCAGCAGTTGAATTCGGAATTTCAACATCGGGAGTTCTCCTTTTTGCAACTCCAGATGAAATTGAAACCAGGGTAAGAGCTTATGCTTCAAGAATCGGAGGATCAACATTCCGAGATCCTCTGGGTCGACTTGCTGTAAAAGATGCCAATGGCCAGCCTGTTTTTCCCTTGCCTCCGGAAATTATTCCTCTGACAAAACAGCAGGCTGAAACAGAGTTGCGTAACTTTCTGAATGAAGTTGGTGGCACTGGTGAATTTTCGCCATCAAAAGCGCCAGTTTTGAGAGGAAGTGATGGCAAAATTATTCCCATTGAGAAGTGGCCTCCATACACTCAGCCGCCATATCATCCGCCTGTGCCATGAATCAACCCGGAGAGTGACCTAAATGCGGAATTGCCAAAAAAGTAAAAGAAGCAGCGGAGTCATCATGCTGGTGGTTGTGATCGGGATTCTGATGGTTCTTACTGTTCTCGGATTTTCTCTGAATTCCAGTGTCAGTGAAATGGTGAACTGGAGCTCTGCTTTTTCGACTGTTACTCTAATGGATCAGACTGCACTGGAACTTTCCAGCAGCGTTTTTTCGTCTCTTGCCCGCTCATTGAGCAACCCGGATGATTCTAATTACAAAATTCTGTTAAGTGGAACCAATTCAGGAAAATTTACCTGTGCGCTTCCTTTGACGTCGAATCTTCCCGAAGCAATGAAAATAACTCTTTCTGTGATTTCCGTTAGTGCAGAGTTTACAGCTATCGGCTCAATTGCCTCTGATACAGGCTGGAAAGACCCCTTCGAGAAATTTGTAAAAATTTCACTTACGATCGAACTTTCTGCCGGACACTCAAAATACCGGCCAATAAAAAAGAAATACACCTTTGTAAAACTTGCCAAAGTGCAAAGATTGGCATTGCCACTTGTTTCAAAATTCACCCTTTATGTAAAATCTCCGGAATTGACCGATGAAACCAATCTTGGATACAACTGCTACGACAATTTCATCGACGGTAGAAGTGGTCAGAATTCACCTGTTATGCCTCTTGTATTTATTCACTCAAAAGAATCACCGTCAGATCTCACTTTTAATAACAGAGGCTGGGTTTTTCTCGGCGGAGACAAGGAACTTCAACTGCACGTCACATCGGGAAATGATGTTGAAACTGGGGAATTTTTTCAGTTCCTGAATATCGATAAACCAGACAGAAGTCCGCCAATGTTCACGTTTAATTCGTTGCCGGCAACTCCTGTTTTCTCAAATGGTGTAACATTTCTTAGTACAACAGTTTCTGCGAAAGTCAGCATTCGTGGAAGTTACTTTGGCTTTTACAAGTGGGACAGGAACGAAGGCAGCGACATGAATTTCTACGGCGTCCTGCAGCGGTTTTTTGGTTCTACAAAAAGTCGAACGATGAGCTCTTCATTTCTTCATCTTTTGGGAAATTTTTCCCAGCCGTCTCCAACTATTGTAATTGGGAAAGTAAAAAGAGTATTTTCATACTATTCCGGAGTGTTGTATGATGCATCAGGAGAAGGAAAGTCTGAAAAGTTTCTTGATATTCTTGAAAATCCTGCGATACTTGATAGCATCGGCGGACAATCAGAAAACTTCTGGAATTCCATTCCGCTGAAAATTTCATTTAAAAGTCAGAATTTTGGACGGGAATACATGGAATTGCCACCAGATCAAGTTGCTGCAGAAACACTTTTCACTTCCAGAGATGAGTATTTAAAATATGCTTCCAATATAATATTTGAACCTTATAACCGTTCTTATGATTATTTTTCTAATCAAACCGGACAGTTCCCTCCGCCGGAAAAATTCACTTATGTTTCAGGCAATGCTTATGAAATAAGCGGAGAAAAACTTAAAATTACCGACTCAAAAACAGGACATCAATTGTTTGATGCTGATTGTCGCACATTTTCATCAGATTCTCTCATTCGCGACAGGGTTTCTCTTGTCGTTGAAAATCAGCAGGAATTCAATGCTGAGTTTCTTAAAAACAATGTGCTTGATTTGAAGGGACAAGTTATTTATGTAAAAACGCCCTTGAGTATTCCAAGGGGCGTTTCTGTAAAGAATCCGGGCGTTCTTTGTGTAAAAGGTGACCTTACAGTGGAAGGTGAAATTAAAAAATGTCCTTCAGGCCCGCTGACTCTGATTTCCAAAAATGGTGATATCATCCTGAAAACGGTAAATGAAGAAGTCTGGGCACATCTGGTAGCGCTGGATGGCACTGTTTATCCGGCAAACAAGTCTCCTGTCAAAATCTTTGGCGGAATTGCTGTAAAAACTCTTAATCCTGTTGGTACAAAGGGCTGGGCAGGCGGTGGAAAAGTAGTTTATGATGAAAGACTTGATCCATTGAAAATCGATAAAACTAAATACTATTCAGTTCAAATAGCAGATTACTTTGAAGATTTTAACATGGAAAGGATGAACTGATTGAAAGAGCGCAACGTCGGATTTGGACTTGTGGAAATACTGGTTGCAGTTGCATGTTTTTCTATTGCATTGTTGCCGGTTTTAAATCTCTTTTCCCTTTCGATGGATAACGCGAAAGTTATTCATGCTCGTTCGATTGTCTTTGCGGCAGCGCAGGAAACTCTTTCAAGCTGTCTTCTAGTCTCACCGCGCGAACTTACGCCTTGTACATTTCAAATTCATGGCAGTAAAATTACGGGTTCATTACCACCTTTTCTTGCATCTGTAACAGTTCTTCCTGAAACAATTACAAGAATAATGACAATTTCACAGCCAGACCCTCAGGATGAAAACACAAAAAATGTGACAATCTCTATCAGTCATTCAGAATATCAGCAATTGAACATCAACTGGACACGAACCTTCGTTTACGATCCGGGCGGAAGATAACGTATAACCTGAATTAAAGATTATCAATGATAACGGGCAGGAGTTACTTGTGAAGAGAAAAGGTTTCTCTGCGATGGAAATAATGATAGCAGTCGTTCTGGCTATAGGATGTATGCTGATTCTTTATAAATTGTTTTCGCATTATTCCAGATTTTTCATAAAGCTTGATAATCGCATTGAGAACATTTCAGAGGCTTGGCTTACGGCGAAAGCGCTTTCAGAAGATCTGCTAATGGCAGACGTTGCCGACGGAGACATCAGCAAATGGAAGGATTCAATAAAAGTTCTCGTCAATGGATGCAGCATAAAAAAAAGAATTAATGGCCGAATTACAGATGTTAATTATATTGCTTCGGGTTCGTTAATTCGTACAATAGAAGGTGCACAAACAGTTCTGATTAAAAAAAGCTGCAAAAGCTTCTTATTCGAACCATGTTTCAACGACTTCGTTGGCTCATTTCCAAAAAGAATTAGTGTACATGTAAAATTCGAAATCACCCCTGATTCATCTAAAGGACTTCCCCCTTCTTCACCGCTCACTATTGAAACTACTTTTGTCCCGGAATTTCTAAACCTGCGACTACGCCGAAAATACTTCCATCAGGGACTTCCCGAATAATTCCAATTTTCTATAGAAGCTATCTGATGGTTCAAGTTTCTAATTATTACTCACCTGATTGCTGAATTTTAAGCACTGTAAAAAATATTTGTCTTCAATGCTTGAATAAACATAAACAAACGCATGGAATGCTTTTTGCGTAAAGAAAGATTCCGTCTAATCTGACCAGGTGTTAGAAATAGTTCATATTTTCTATTCTGTAAAAAATTAGACTGGATTCAATAGGAAAAATATTTTTTAATCAGGAGGGATTTTCATGAGAAGAATCCTGTTTTTTGTTTTGTTGGTGGTGTTTTCGAGTGTGTCTGTGGGTTGGTGTGAGAAATCCAGCGATTCTGTTTTCCAGATATTGGAAGAATGTGAAGCTATTCAGGAAAAGAATAACGTCACTCAGAATAAATTTCAGACTGTGCATGGTGAAAATTCAAGCAATAGCGTGAATGAAATTAAAAAAACAGTTTTAGAGAATGAGTCTGAAAGAATTGTTCCTGAAGCTGAAAACGATGGATTTGTGGCATTAGCGAACGCAGTTCTTGACTTGCAGGATAATCAGGAAGAAGGGAAGAGGCTTTATTTCCAAAACTCACAGGAACAATGCAAACCCGAAGATAGACAGGTTTACATCATTGGTGCCGGAATAGGCGGTCTTTCTGCGGCGTCATTTCTTATCAGAGATGGCCATATCCCGGGAAAAAACATACACGTTATGGAAGAACTGGCTTTGAATGGCGGAGCAATGGATGGATTGGGAACTCCAGAGGGTGGCTATCTTATTCGTGGTGGAAGAATGTTGAATTTTCCCACCTATGAATGTTTCTGGGATCTTTTGAAATCTATTCCTTCTTTAAGTGATCCGAAAGTTTCGGTAATGGACGAAATGTATGCTTTTAATGATACCTTCAAATCTAACTCCAAGGCCAGATTGGTCGATAAGGAAGGAAAAATCATCGATTTTTCCAAAATGACTCTCAGCAATAAAGACAGATTTGCTCTTATGAAGTTTTCAATTAAATCTGAAAAGGCTTTGGGAGCAAGCACCATCGAAGAAAATTTTCCTCCTTCATTTTTCAAAAGTAATTTCTGGCATCTCTGGGCAACCATGTTTGCGTTTCAACCTTGGCATAGCGCTGCTGAGATGAAGCGTTATATGAACCGTTTCATGCACGAATGTCCACGACTTTACAACCTGGCAGGAATAAATCGAACTCAGTACAATCAGTATGATAGTATTATTCTGCCTATTCAAAAGTGGCTCCAGAGCCATGGTGTTCGCTATTCAAACAATGTGAAGGTTACCGATGTTGATTTTGCAAAAGATACAAAGAACAAGACCATAGAAACCCTTTATCTGAAGCGCGGCGATAAAACTGAAAAAATATCAGTAAGAAAGCAGGATTTGGTTTTCATTACCAACGGATCAATGACTGACAGTTCAACACTTGGTTCAATGACCAGGGCCCCGGAACTTCTGACTACAGGAACTTCTTTCCAGCTTTGGGAAAAAATGGCAGCGAAACAATCAGGACTGGGCAATCCAGCTGTATTTGCCGGTGATATTCAGAAAGCCAAATGGGAATCCTTCACTGTTACATGCAAGGATCCGACTTTCTTTAAGCTTATGATAGAGTTCTCAGGCAATCAGCCCGGAACTGGCGGACTTGTTACTCTTAAAGATTCAAGCTGGCTTATGTCAGTTGTTTTTCCAAAGCAGCCGCATTTCATAAATCAGCCGGATAACATTCAGGTTTTCTGGGGTTATGCTCTTTTCGTAGATAATAAAGGTGATTATGTTAACAAGAAGATGTCAGAATGTACTGGTGAGGAAATTTTGATTGAACTTTGCTCTCATCTGCGCTTCAATAAACATTTGCCGCTGATTTTGAAAACATCAAATTGTATTCCCTGCATGATGCCCTTCATTACCAGCCAGTTTATGCCAAGAGTTATTTCTGATCGACCTTTGGTTGTTCCCGAAGGTGCAACAAACTTTGGTTTTGTCAGCCAGTTCTGTGAAGTTCCGAATGATTGCGTATTTACAGTTGAATATTCAGTTCGCGCTGCACAGATGGCAGTTTATTCACTTCTTGATATCAAGAAAGAAATACCTGCCATTCATGAATATTGGAAAGATCCCAAAGTGCTCTATCAGACTATTAAAAACATGTTTCGGTAATTGAGATTTAAATCTATTTCCCTTTTGCTTTTCACTGACGGAAGCTTTAACTGGATGTCAGCAAAGCGATAAGATCAGTCGCGGATTGGAAGCTTTATCGGCAATTTTCCACTCCGCGACTTTCTTCTTATTAGAGTTTTCTAATAGATACATATTTCTCAAAAGTAGTGTATAATGTTCCGGCATTTGGCTCAGGTTTAATTTTGCACAAGGCTTTTAGAAGAATAGAAAAACTTTTGGAAGATTATAAAGTATTATTTGATGAAAGCTGTTTTATAATAGCTTTGTATAAGGTTTTTCAGTTGTTTCTTTCCGATTCGGCTGTTTGTGGGGAAGATTTACTAAATTTATATAGAACTTCTAATTAGATATAAAGTTAAGTATCATTGTTTAGATGCTTAAATTGGTCTGAATATTTTATGAGTTGTTAAAATCGTTTTATGGGAGAGTGGATATGACAGATAACAGTAAAAAGTTTATTGCTCAGATTGTTTATTGCGCAAATTCTGTTTTTCTTGCATGTATCCTTTTACAAGCCAACTTTCCCTTAATTGCCTGGGATAATAAAACATTTTCAGAAGATTCACGTGTTCTTATCAGGAATACAAATACTTCTGTTGAGACCGGAAGTTCTGCTGTGCAGAATTCTGATCTTGAAACTGCATCGGTAGAAGGCCGAACAGCCTTCAATGAGGCACGCAGTTTGCTGAACACTCTTCGTGGGCGGCTTCAGAGGAAAGAGTTTTCACAGATCGGATCATCTCTTAAATACGTTGAAGAGGCTCTTGGGTTGCAAGGGAAGTATCCAAGTTTGATTGCTAAAATGGCAAAAGAAGGTGTCGATCCGAACATTCTTAAAGATTTCAGAAATGATCTTGCAGAAATGAAAAAAGATATAAACAGAGAGATGACACAGGCGCTTGTTACTGCTGCGGAAGGATTCGAGGGATATAGCACAAGAAGAGGACCATCCCGTGGCAATCTTGCATGTGCATGGCTTGTTTCACACGTGTTAAGGGCTGCCGGACTTGTTCCTGCCGGTTGGATGGAAACAAGTACTCCTGATCTTGCCGAAAGGCTTATAACTGAATTTGGCTGGAAAAGGGTCTCCGCTTCGGAAATGCGTCCGGGAGACATTGTTCACTGGAGTCCAAGACCTCATACTGGAGTTGTTCTTGAGAATGGAAACGCCCTTTCAAACAGTTCCAGGCTTAGAAGAGGAACTATTCACCCAGTTTCAGGATACTACGATGGCTGGATACCAAGATTCGCTGTGAGACCACCCGGAGCATAAAATGAGGAATAAAATCACTTTTTTTGTTGTACTTCTTTTTACCACGATTGCTCTTTTTGCAGAAGTTGCCAGTGTAACTTCCTTGACATCTAGTTCTTCAGCCCTCTTTATCGAAAGCCAGTTAGGTGCTTTCGATCCGGAAAAAGCTGTTGCTGTTTCGCAGATGAAAGGTGCGCCTGAAGTTGGACCGCTGTCAATTGCTGTCTTAGACGGCAAAGCTGTTATTCTTGATGCGGTTCTTTTGCGGATACTCTTTCTTAATGAATCGAACGAAATTATCAACATTGCTCCACTCGCCCCGGAAGCGGAAGTAAACGATATATGTATCGCAAATGGGATGGTTACCTTTTTAGACCGCAGCAACTATGGAATTTATCAGATAAATGATGGCAGAGTTCAGCAAATTTCTAATCTTACCTCTTTTTCCCAGACTGTTCCAGTGCAGATAGACAGCATCTGCAGCCTTGGTGAAGAAATTGCCATTGCAGATTTTTCTTCTAATTCTATTTTCAGAACATCTCTTACTGGAAAAATCATTTCGGTTGCGACTTGTACAACATTTCTGAATATTGCCTATGATAAAGACAAAAATATTTGCGGATTTGGATTGAAAAAGGAAGATGAGTATTCTGCATTTTTCAGAATATCGCCCGATGGTCATAAAAGTGAAATTCAACTTTCAGGTGTTTCAACAAAAGGTGCAAGACTGCTTGGATTTCTTGAAAATGGTGATGCTGCTGGTTTATCAGTTTTTTCGTATGAACCTTTTGTAAAACAATTGTTCAAAGTCGATCAGTCAGGCAAATGTACAGAGATAGACCGCATTTCATTGCCTTCAAGATTTGCATCAAAACTTGGAATTGTTGATGGCAGCGATATATGGCTAAGCTATTCCCCGATTGGAACACAAAACCATAATATTCGAAAATATCGAATAAAATAATTGTCGTTTGCAATTCAAATTATAATTTTTAACGAATATGTTTACTTGAATTTTTCTATTGATTAATAGTATCCTCTCTTTAGAAATTTTTTTGAGGATGAATCTCTAATGTTTCTGAGAGACTTACCGCCGTTTGTAAAAAATACGCTGATTCTCATTGGATTAACGCTTTTTTGCATTCTGATTTATAATATAGCAGGCGTTGTTGCGCCTGTGCTGGTTTCGCTTGTTCTTGCCTATATAATTAATCCTATGGTGAGATTTCTTGAGAGACGAAGTCTGCCGCGTCCATGGGCAGTTTTGTCGCTTTTCTCGATAGGAATTATATTCTCTATAATAATCATTGTTCCGGTCTTCATTCAGATCGTTTCAGAAGGACATGAGCTGTTTAACCGTGTTTCTGAAATAAACGTTGATAAGATTACCCTGGAATACAAAACATGGTTCAGGGAAGTGTATTTAAAACATTCCCAGAATACCGTCGTTAAGTCATACCTTGAAGTTTTCCTTCAGGGTGATAAAGTTCAGCAGATAGTTGCCAAAACAGTGGTATTTCTGAAAGACTTCCTGATTTCTATTACCAGGAACGTTTTTGGATTTCTGATGTCTACATTCAGTGGCGTATTCGGTCTGGCACTGCTTCCGCTTCTTACTTTCTATATTCTCCTCGATCTTGATCAATTGTACTCCAACTCATTATTGCTTATTCCTACAGTTTACAGACAATCAGCAGAGAGAATACTGAAGGATATTGATTCAGTGCTGAGTGCTTTCCTTCGCGGGCAGATACTTTCGTGTATAATATTCGGTTCTCTCATGTTTGTAGCGCTTTTCATGTGCGGATTGAAATTTTCTGCCATTCTCGGACCTGTTGCCGGCGTGGCCAATCTTGTGCCGTATCTTGGCGGAGTGTTTACCACAGTGGTCTCTCTGCTTATAGCTATTTCGCAATTCGGTCCAACCTGGGATTTCCTGATAACAATGGGAAAAATAGCAATAGCTCTTTCGATTGTTCAGGGAATTGATGGTTTTATTGTTCAGCCGAAAATTATCGGGGAAAACGTTGGATTACATCCTGTTCTTGTTATACTGGCGCTAATAATTGGCGGCAGTATGTTTGGAATACTTGGAATGTTTCTTTCTGTTCCGGTAACATGTATTGGAAAGGTGCTGAGCCGCGAGCTCTATCATGAACTGTATGACCCGAACTGATAAATCAGCTATTGAAGCTAAAGACATGTATAAGCGTTTCGGAAAGAAAAATGCTTTATCCGGAATGTCATTCAGGGTTCCGGATGGAACGGTCTCAGGATTCCTCGGACCAAATGGTGCTGGAAAAACAACAGCATTGAGGCTTCTTCTGGGGCTAATGTCTGCTGACAGCGGCGAAATGAGCCTGCTTGGCGTGCCAATGCCTCAGAATCGCACTGAAGTAATGGATAAACTCGGTGTTCTTGTTGAATCTCCGAGTTTTATTGAGACAATGAGCGGATTTGATAATCTCTGGTGGTTTGGCTCACTTGTTAAACCGGTTGAAAAAAAACGTCTGGACGAAGTTCTCGAAATAGTCGGATTATCTGATGCAGCAGGCAGAGCATTCGGAACATATTCCACCGGAATGAAACAGCGCCTGGGAGTTGCTTTTTCGATTATTCATAATCCGAAACTTCTGATACTTGATGAACCCACCAACGGAATGGACCCGCAGGGCCGGGCACAGATGCGCGATATTTTCAAAAACATTCACAGCGCATATTCAACCACTATTTTTCTGTCATCGCACCTTCTTGACGAAATTCAGCGGCTTTGCGACTTTGTAGTTATTGTTGATTCAGGAATAATGATAAGACAGGGCTATGTTAAAGATCTTCTTTCAAGTGAATGTGATGTGGTTGAACTAAGAATAAATGAAAATCAGGTTTCCAGGGCATTGGAAATAATGAAGAACCATCCGGAAGTCCTGACGAATGAAGTGCTTCCAAGAGGTCTGAAAGTCTCAGTGAAAACTGGATGGACTCCTGAATTGAATCGAATTCTTGTAACTTCGGGAATTCTTATTTCGGCAATGATTCCGATTGAAGCTTCCCTTGAAGAAACATTTCTTAAATTAACTGACTCCAATGGGGCTTGACATGAACAGATCAATACTGCTGTTAAAATTTGAGATTAAAAAGATCATGGCGCGAAAGAAAGCCCTTCTTTTTCTTCTCGGGCTGAATGTTATACCCATTCTTGGCGGAATATTGGGAATTATTGTTTTTATAAAATTCAAAACATGGGGATTCGATGATCTCAGGTTATCTTTGCTTACAGAAGCTATGAGAGGGCTTTTTACGGCTCATCTCAAACTTTTTGCCTGGATAGCTCCATTTTTTCTGTCTCTGGTAATCGGAGACAGCATTTCCGGAGAAATGGCGAAAGGACACATGAAAACCCTACTGTTGACGCCAGTTACGCGACTCCAGGTGATTATTTCCAAATCGCTTGCTGTAATGTTTTTTCTGCTCATTGCAATAACAATTGGCGGATTATTCCTTCAGACAACAATCTGGATAGCAAAAAACATGAGTCAGAGTCCAAAGATTGTACTTGATTTTGTTGAAGACGCGCCGACAACTATTTTAAGTGCCATATCCGCTATTAAACTTCTCGCAATCTCCTTCGTTGCAAATCTGCCGGTAATAGCTTACTTCGTTCTATTTTCCCTGTTCAGTGAGTCTCCGATTTTGATGGCGTTTTCCGGATTATTTGTAATGATGTTTCTGCAGACATTTGTACTGATGGCACCGACGCTCGCAAAATTTGATCCGTTTTACGAGAAGATTGCCTCATGGATTTTTACCCGGCACCCGTCAAAATTGTTCGAAATTGATACTTTATATGGAATAATGGATGGAAAGCTGAACATTTTTGATCCGGCGGTTTCTAATGCAATAATTGGTTGTGTGACCTGGTCGATTTTCTTTTTCTTTCTTTCAGCTTTAATCTTCAGACGAAAAGCAATTCCAGGATAAATTTAATGGCAGAAAAACGCAGCATTCTGGTCGCATTATCCGGTGGTGTCGATTCATCTGTAACAGCAGCTTTGCTGAAAGATTCCGGATATGAAGTTGTTGCTGTTACCCTGAAAACCTTCTGCTACGGCGACTTCAAAGAAGGTCCGAAAAGCTGTTGCGGACTTGAAGGTGTTGCTGCTGCACGCTCTGTTGCTTCAAAACTTGGTATTCAGCATTTTGTTGTCGACGTTTCTGATCGTTTCAAGAGCGAAGTCATTGAAAATTTTACAAAAGAATATTCCAGCGGAAGAACTCCGAATCCGTGCGTTATTTGTAATGCCACTGTAAAAATTCCCGACTTGTATGATAAGGCGCTTTCGCTTGGCTGCGACAGCCTTGCAACGGGACATTATGCCAGAATTCAGCAATCCCCGGATGGTTTTGGCCTGTACAGAGGCTCTGATCGTGCAAAAGATCAGTCTTATTTCCTCTGGAAGCTTCCCAGAAAGATTTTGCCGAATTTGAAGTTGCCTCTTGAAAATCTTACAAAGGACAAAGTCAGGGAAATTGCGCAGAAATATTGTCTTACAAATGCTGATCGTCCAGAATCTCAGGAGATATGCTTTATTCCTGATGGCGATTATGTTTCATTCCTTAAAAAACTTCTTCCGGTAAAACACAAAGCATTTAAATCGGGTGATATTATTGATTCTGATGGAAATAAAATCGGCCGTCACGATGGTACAATTAAATTTACCATAGGTCAGCGCAAGGGTATTGGTGGCGGAAATGGCAGAAAATTGTATGTTACGGGAATTGACGTTGACAATTGTGTTGTACGAGTTGGAGAATATGATAAACTTCTGAAGAAGACTGTTTTTATTACAGATTTGAACTTTTTATCTGACGAGCCTGTTTCTGAAACAAAAGTTGAACTAATGATCAGACATCGCTTCAAACCGATATCAGGCACACTTAAGAATTGTGGCAATGGTTTCTGGCGTGTCGATCTGGATGCTGATGCCGCAGCAGTCACCCCGGGCCAGTCAGCAGTATTTTTCTCAACCCAGGAACCAGACCGTCTTCTAGGCGGCGGAGTAATAATCAACGAGGGGTCGCGAGACCCCTAAAAAAGCGTAAGATGCTGCTCTGCAGGAGGGCGCAAAGTGCCCGATAGCTGTGAGTGCGGGGGCCGGACGAGTTTTGCCCACGGAGGGGTCGCGAGACCCCTAAAAAAGCGTAAGGTGTTGCTCAGCAGGAGGGCACAAAGTGCCCGATAGCTGTGAGTGAGGGGGCCGGACGAGTTTTGCCCACGGAGGGGTCGCGAGACCCCTAAAAAAGCGTAAGGTGTTGCTCAGCAGGAGGGCACAAAGTGCCCGACCGCGGGGAGTGAGGGGGTCGGACGAGTTCGACCCCCGAGAGGGGTCGCGAGACCCCTCTAAAAAAAGAAACAAGGGGATGGAAAAATGATCAGTTTTCAAAAAATGCACCATTTGGGGAACAGTTTTGTTTTCTTTTCTGAGATTGAGGAAGGGTCAGAATCCCTTTCTTTTCTGAGAAACCCGGAAATAATAAAGATGATTTGCGATCCGGGCACTGGTTTGGGCTCTGATGGAGTTGTTTTTCTGCGTTCACCGGCTAACAGCGAAAATCACGTTAGAATGCAGATGTTCAATAAAGATGGCAGCGAAGCAGAAATGTGTGCCAATGCACTTCTTGGACTTGGACACAAATATCTTCAGATTTTTCCGTCGCACAATGCTGTAAGAGTAGAGACTGTTGGCGCAGTGCGTGAAATAGTTGCGCAGGGTGCAAAAAACAATCTTCCCACATATAAAATTAAACTGGGAAAGATAAACTTTGATCTGGTTGGCAGTGGTGATCTTCTTCCGGAAGGAAAGAGAAAACCTCTCATCTGGCAGGAAGAGAAATTTGAGCCTGTATATGCCAGCGTTGGAAACCCACATGCTGTATTGTTTATGAAATCGCCAATGAGCTCAGATTCGATGCTTTCAGTCGGAGCATGGCTTGAAACACATTCAAACCATCCAAAGAGAATCAATGTAGAATTTGCAAGTGTTGTGAATGAACACGAAGTTGCTGTAAATGTCTGGGAGCGAGGCTGCGGAATTACAAGTGCATGTGGAACCGGCGCAGCAGCAGTTGCAGCGGCTGGTATAAAAAATGGAAAATTGAAATCACCAGTAACAGTAAAAATGCCGGGCGGAGAAATTCTTATCGAAATCGCTGGCGAAAATGTATTTCTTACTGGCTCGGTAACCGAAGTTGCTTCTGGACATTTTTCTGCGGCGTTTTTTAACAAATTTCTGAAAGATTGATGAGGTTTAGATTTTTTCTACTTCTAGTACTTATTTTAATTTCTACTCAATTCTGGGCAGGCAGTCACATAGATTGCTCATCTTGTGGAAACTGTCTGCCATCGAATTTGAAAGTGGAGGATCAAAAAATGGAATTTAAAGAAGAACTGTTGCAGACTGTAAGAAAAACTCTCGAAAGTGTTCTCAGTGGCGGAGAAATACCTTCTTTTTCATTTAAAAATAAGCAATTTTCAGAAAAGTGCGGAGTTTTTGTTACTTTGAAGAAGGAAGGTGAATTAAGAGGCTGCATAGGCTTTGTTGAAGGAATAAAGTCTCTCGGCAAGGCAGTTCCTGAAATGGCTGTGGCAGCAGCAACAGAAGACCCGCGTTTCAGACCGGTCAGACTGTCCGAGTTGAAGGAAATTTCAATTGAAGTCTCAGTTCTCTCGCCCATGATTCCAGTTGAGTCTATTGATGAAATAAAAGTGGGAAGAGATGGCCTTATGTTGAGACATTCCGGAAGATCAGGTTTGCTGCTTCCTCAGGTTCCGATTGAATGGGGCTGGGATCGCGATGCTTTTCTGGAAAACCTTTGTATGAAAGCCGGTCTGCCACCGGGAAGTCATAAAGCGTCCGGAGCTAAACTCCAGCGTTTTACCGCAGATATTTTCAGCGAAAACGACTGATTTATAAAATTAGGTACAGCCAATCTTAATAAAAGGGTCGTAATACAATGTATGAGATCTCTCACGTTCGTTCGAGATGACGGCCCGACCCAAAGTTGACAAGGCAATTCCCGCTATTAAAGTTATTGCATACTGAGTGCAAATGCTTTCAAAAACTATTGCAGGCACATGGCAAATGATACTTTTTGAGAGGCTTGTCAATAATTCCCGGTTATTTGGAGGCATTTTTTTGTTTGACGAAGAAAATTGCCTGTGTTAGACTTATAGATATGTGTCTGGACTATTCTTCTGGTTGGAGTTATGGCAGAAAAATCAGGCAGCATGAATAAAGGGGATGATTGACTGTAAATGATTCATTCGTATAGAAACGGTTTTGCATATATTGTTGCAGTTCTGGTTCTTGGAATGTTTGCATTTATGGGAATGTTCCTTATGCAGAGCAGCAGTGCAGAGTATTCGCAGGCTGCTATTTCCTGCTATACGACCATGGCACAACAGCTTGCTGAGGCTGCCGCAGACGAAGCTTTTCAGATGATTGAAAAAGAGCTTTCGATGGGGAAAAAAGGTCCGCTGCTGCAGCAGTGCCAGACATCTGATTTTGCCCCGGGTGGCACTACCGGAATAAACCCGAAACTATTGGATGTCCTTCCTGATTACAAAGCCCACGTGAGGCAGACAAGGCTTCTCATAAGCTATATGAGCAGAGCTGGGTTTGAGATTGAGGCCGTTCAGCCTTCTTTGACTGATTGTCGGCCGATTGATCATTTCAATTTTGGGAAAAACATTGATCAATGCATGTACCGCCCGAAAGACAGATCTCAATTGTTTGATACAAAGATGTCGCGTGATTATTACCTCAGCATTTCCTTCAATGTTGTAGTTTCATTGAAAATAAGTTCGAAGAAACATAAATTCAGATTTCAGATGACCCGTGATGCAAAAGTAGTGAACATCGGTCCGGTTGCCCGAAACTATACTCTTTTCAGCATGATGGGCCCGGAATGTGACCCGAATAATCCGACTAAATCAACTGATGAAATTAAAAACGATCTTTCGCTTGGAAGTGGAAGACTTCTTCTCTGGAATCATCCGTTTCAGTCGAGAGTTTATATTCACGGGCCCTCAGTTATCAGAATCGAAAACCCTGATCTCGAAACCCCTCAGGATGTACAGGGCAACTACCAGGGTGCATATCTTATAAACACCACTGATGGTAAACCCGGACCTGTTAACCAGGCATTTCAGTACTCTGATACTTACGCTGGTTCGTCATATCTTCCATACGGCCCGAGAGCGTTCTGGGGAATGATTGACGTTTCGTGGTGGAATAATGAAGATAACCACAAGAATGACCTTGCCGGAATGACTGACAGCGAAAAACAGGCTTATCGTTATAATACATATAAAAAGGGCATTCTTCCGAAGCTTAACGCTGAATGGACAGACATGAATGAATGGATAAAAACCGGCGAATCTTATGCACGCGGAACAACTAAAGTTCAGAAGTTTTTGCCTGCCGGTCCATATTGTCGACTGCCGTGGCGTTTTGTACCACAGACTTATCAGCCGAATTATACCAATCTGACCAAAGATAAATGGCCTGTTTCTGAGTCAGAATTGAATCTCGAACATCGCTGGCTTGACGGAAGCAGTGATATGGACGGTAAGACGAAAATTATTGCCTGTTTGAGAAAATTCAGATGGTTCAGAGCCGGGGGAGCTCAGAGCACCTCTGTTCAGACACATGAGCTTTTTACAGAATTTTCACTTTCGTATAATAATCCAAAAGATGCAACTGGCTTCTGGAGTGCCTTTACTGGATCTGTTTCAAATATTGGAGCTACAATCTGGAATTCAATTACTGCTCTTCCGGTTCTTGCATGGTCTGGCGGAGAGTCACTCTGGAGAGTTTTTTTCAAGCCATCTGACCCTACTGCCCCCGAGGCACCAAATGACTCAGATTTCAGAAATTTTTATCCAACAAACTTCAAGGATTACAGGAAAATTATTACTAAAAGGCTTAATGATATAAATGATATTCCGAAAGACCCGGACAAAACCTGGATTCTAAATGGTGCTTACTGGCTCCAGAACTTCAATCTTCGCGAGGATGTTGTTTACAGGGGAAAGGGAATCATTTTTGTTGGAGATTATTATCCTCAGAAGCCGAACCCCTTCATTATCGCGGGAAGCATTCTCTCAAGAAGGACGGTTCGAAAAACCTCGGATGACGATCATCTTACAATTGTTTATCATCCTTTTATAACAAGAACTGCTTCTAATGGCGCTTCTCAGGTTCTTCCAGCTGACATGGAAACCTGCCAGATCATTATCGAGGGAAAAAGAAGAATAATTGAAGCCAGTGTTTACTCACTTGCCGGAATTAAAACTTCTGATGGAATTCTTGAGCCGGCCGATTACGTAAATCTTGGAATGGACCCAATTAAGCCAACTCATCAATGGAAAGTCAATTTTCCAGAAATTCAGAATCGCGTTAACACAATTATCGGAAATTATTCGAACTTTTATATGAAGAAAAAGAAGCTGAATGGTGATTTGTGGGTTATCCATGACACAAAGAGTCCATATTATTTCGATCAAAAAACCCTTCAAAGCACAGAAAGTTTTTCAGATGATGATAAGTATAAATATGAAATAATGTCGCATATAGTTGCGATAACCCCCAGAATCCAGCATCTGGCTTTTTCCGGGGGAAATTGAAAGAATTGAAGCAAAAGACTCAAATGATTCAATATAAGCGAAGATCAGCATTTACAACCCCGGAACTTCTCATGACGCTTGTGGTATTCTCAATGGGCATTCTTCCGCTGATTGTTCTTTTTCAGACAAGTCATACTACAACTGCTAAGGCGAAAAACCTCATGGTTGCACAGAGTCTCGGAAGAAGCATTATTGATGAGGTCCGCTCATACAGTTTCATTGGGGTTAAGAGTGATTTTTCTAAGTTTAATTACCCGTGGAAGAAGGTTTCAGGACCCGTTGTCGAGTCAGATAATACTTCTGTCAAATACCCTGATTATTATGGCCGGTTTGAAACTATGATGGTTACTGATGAAATTAAAGAAAAAGATGCAAATAATAATGACGTTATAAATATGTACTCGGTAAAGCTTACAATTCGCTGGAGCGAGCCGGGTAAGCCCGATCAGACTCTTGGTTTTGGTACTCTGGTGGTGAACAATGAAGCCAAATAACCGCAGGGCCGGAATGACCATCATGGAGATGGTTGTCACAGTTGCTATAGTTACTTTTCTGATGGGCTATGCCTGGAAAATCTATTTCGGTGGAAGGGAAACTGTGCGTCATCTGGGGGCTCAAAGTCAGATGCAAAGTGAAACCAGATGGTTCTTTGACCGATTGGCAAGAGACATAGCCGGGGCATACAAATTCGTTGAGATAGATACAGGTCAGAAAAAGTTCAGTTTTTATTCTTATCAGACTTCACGTCGAACGCTCGAAGATATGTACTATAAGGCTGATGGAAAAGCTATCAAGCCGATTGACTGGGTTATGGATGTAAATCTGATTGAGTATTCGCTTGTTGCGGGTGGAAAAGTAAAAAGGAAGCAGATTCCTGGTTTTCTTGCTTTTATTAAAAGGCCAATGCTGTTTACAAAGGGTCCCGCAGCGCAGTATACCGGAACTCCTAACGTTGAGAGCGAAGGAACTAGCCTCAGCGATATTGTAGACTTTGAGGTTGTCGGGTATGAGCAGATTATAACAAAAAAAGCAAATACAGATGAAGTTACCGTTTCTGCAAGAAAAGTCGATGGCGTTAATCCGGCAGATGCTGCCAAGGCTTGTTTTATTGTTCTGCGGATACACAATAAAATTGATGAACAGGGTGACAGAAGAGATGAAGAGCTTGATCTGGTATGCAAATTCTTCAGCAGAGTGAGATGCGCTGAAGCTGCACATCCAGGCACTTTCTGTTCAACGGACGAGGATAATTTATACTGATATGGAAACCAGAAAATGGCCTATGGTGCTTTTCACATTAGCGTTGATTGGTTTTATATATAATTTTCTTAATACTGTTTTTCGTTCAGATGTTAAGAGATTTTCACATGACCGTATCTATGTCGATTATTCAACCTATCAGAAGAAGGACCCGGCTTTGCCAGCTCAGCCACAGGCAATTAAGGCGTCTGGTTATATGCCAGCTTCGCTGCAAGTGGAGATTGCCCGCAAAACTTTGAACGATGGCCGTATGGAAGCCTCGCTCTCAGCGTATTCTGCGCACATGAAGAATGTCTTTTCTTATCGTCCGCCGCCGCCGAATGCCGAAATGCCGGTTTCGAATCCCCTTTATGAAGAAATAATGTCTCTTGCCAGAGTAAATCTTGAAGGTCTTTCTGCTGCAAAAATTTCATTTTCCCAGGGCGATTTCCAGAAGGCATTGACTGATTTTCTTGCACTGTACCAGAATCTGCCCGAAAATGATCTGCAGCATCGTATGGAACTTTCTGAAAACATTGCTGAGTGCTATTTCCAGTTAGCCAATCAGCAGGCTTATGTTGATTATAAATTGAAATATATCAAGGCTGCCAGGCAGATCAGAGATGTAAACAGAAAGGCTTATCCAAATCGCCCGCAATCAGAATTTATTGGTGTAATATCTTCCCAGGAAGCTTCGCAGCAGCTTCTTAAAGTCCGTTCATTTGCTGCCTCTCTTCCTGGGAATCGCGGCGAACTCCTTATAAGGAGAGCAGAATATGATCTCGCACTTTCCAGAAGCCTTTTTTAGCAAACACTTTAATTTCAGGCGAGGTTGTTGTTTTATTGCCAGACAGCCGATCAGTCAGATGAAAACAATATGGAAATAGGAAGAATACACTTTCAGATCAGAAATTGCATGAATGATTTTGCAGTTCCTGAACTTCCATCATGGCCAACACCTCTTTCTGTTGGCTTTCTTCACCCTGACTACCTGTTGAGAATGTTGTCTTCTTTTGAGGGTGAATTATACACTTTTCAGAACCTTATTAGAAATACCGGGACTTTTTTTTCACGTAATCATGTTTTCCCTTCATTTATTCTTATGAAAAAGCCCTTTTCAAACAAATGGCTTGAACAGACATTGAATCTCTGTTCAAAAATTATTGATCCTGCCGCTGAATCGGGAACTATTCCTGAAATATCAGGAAATTCCGGTGAAAAAAGCATTTTGAAACCCGATGGAGTATCCTGGAATCTTTCGTGGCTGGGAATTTCGTTTGGAGAAATACGCATAATATCAGGATATTATGGTGAATTGTTTCCAGTGTCCTCTGCTATTTTGACAGTTGATCTTGAAAAAGTTGCCTTTATTCAGGAAAAAAAATCTGATGCTTTACACTGGGAAAGAGAGTTTCCGGTAACAGAGGTAATAGCCTGTTCTTTTTTTCCCCAGTTTCTTCTGTCTTCGAAGAATACTTCAACAGAAATAATTTCTCAGATAAACAGCAGTTTTTCGAAAATAGAGGAATATATTGATTCCAGGCAGCCTATTGAGCTCTATATCTTTGTTGTGGGTCTTATAAATTATCTGTTCTTCCTGAAATATGCTTTCTATATTACTAATGAATTCTTTTGTAAATCTCTTGAAAAGCTCGAACCTTTTCTTGAAAAAACGATAAAACAGTTGGCAAAAGTTAATCTTGCCACAGATTCACAAAAGGAATCCTGGAGATAAATTGCTATGCATACTGAAATACTCAGGATCTGAAATCGGAGAAAAAATGGGAAAAATGAAAAAAATTATTTGTCTGTTTATCATGCTTTTCTGCCAGGCAGCTCTGGCAGTCGAACTTACACCAGAAATTCTTTTTAATCAACTGGAGAGCCGTACTGAAAAGATCGATTCCATAGAATCTGATCTGGTAGTTTCTTCTGGTACAATGTCGGCCAAAGTGACGCTTGCAATACAGAGTCCTGATAAGTTTTCTGTCGATTTTCATGATGTTCCGGTAAGAGTTGTGTTTGATGGAGAGAGATTCTGGTTGTACATTGGTTTACTCAATGAAGTCTTTGTACTTGATGCTTCATCTGAAGGCGGCTGGCTTTCAGACAACCTCTGGGATTGGGTAAATCCCAAGAAAATTGTTACCCGTCTTACACGCAAAACCCTTTTTACACTGTTTGATATTTCGGTGCTGAAAATTGATCCGCAGCCTGACGAGTCAGTTGCATCGGGTGGAATTAAAATCAGGCTCTCACCGCCGAAAGACGGATGGCTTAAAAAGATATTCGAAGTGGGATATTATGACATGGTTTTTTCACCGGAAACATTTCTTCCAGTTCTTGTTAAGGAATTCAATGAAGATGGAACATGCAGAGGCACTTTGAAGGTGCTTGAATACAGAATAAATCAGAAAATGCCCAAGGAACGGTTTGAATTTATTGTACCACCAGGTGTTGTGAAAGTTTCAGCGGGCGAAGTCATTCGGGAAAAGTTAGATGATGGCAAAGAGTACATCATTGAAGGAATTGAAAATATGTTCAGGAATTTTAAGAAGCGAATAAGCGAGTGGGGTTTTTAATGAAAGACGAAATTAAAAAAATAGTAACAGCAGATGAAATAAAAAGTGGTGTTTTGACCTGGCTTGAGTCAGAAGATGAGAAAATGAAACTTTTCTTTTCTTCAAAAATTTCTGAACTGAAAGTCTTTGGTGATTTCGTTTCTGAATGGAATATTTCCTTTGAAAACAGAACTTTGAAATTGGGCGAAACACTAAAAAAAGCCAAGCCTGAAACTGAGCTCTCTATATTTGTTGATGAAGAAATTAATGAACATGTTGTTTCTATCGAAATGTCAGATTCAACTGATGACATTATTATCAGGAAAAGACTTTCATTAAACGAATTTAATCAGAGAAAACTCAAGTGGTTTGCACGTGAGGATGAACTTTATGGAAAACTTTTCCCATCTGAAGATTTTTTCTCAATCGAAATTGATGGAAAAGTAACCCCAAATCGCCGTCCGGACTATGACAGAAGAACTCTTGCTCTTGGTGAAGCTATTAAAGCTTTTTCGCCTGGCGACACCCTTCTGATCCATAGATCCAGAAGAGCAGGCGCTCCGGTTCTGGTAATCGGAAGAGAAAAAAGCTCAGCAAATGTTGGTGCTGACGCTATGACATCGCTGCGCTTGATGGTTGCACGTTTGATCTCAAGACCTTTGAGTGAGTTCAATGAGGGTGAAATTAAAGGTCTTGTTGCATTACTTGATGAAAACAAAAGTCTGTGGCAACAGGTTCACGTTCTTCATGAAGAAAATGAAAAGTTGAAAGAGCGCGTTTCAACACTGGAAGACGTTTTTGAACAGTTTTCCAAAAATTCATTTTTTCAGAGCAAAAAAGATTTTATCGAGTGGGTTCTGGAGCATATAAATCTCATTGAAAAAGGACTCAGGGTTCTGTACTGCGATTACCCGGTAACGCTTGAAGATGGAAGAAAACGGCGTCTTGATGTGCTTTGTCAGGATAAAAAGGGTGTCCTGGTTGCGGTTGAAGTTGTATTTAATCCGACTCAGGAATGCCTTGAAAATATACGAAAAAGTATTACCTGGCATCGTGAGAACATTCAGGCACTTACTTCGGTTTTGAGCGAAGGCAAATTCCAGGCTAATTCTGCCAGAGGTATTGTTGTTTCAAATCATGAAAAATCTGAACTGGTAAATTTTTGCCTGCAGAATGCTATCAAGTTGTGCGTTGTTAATGGTGGTTTTATTGTTGATGTTGTTGAATAAAACATTAAGAGATAATCCTGATGAAATTGCCTGACTGGTTACAGAGAATAAGAGAAGACAGACTTCGTAAATCATACCGGAATCCCGGGCTGGCCGGGCTGATGTCTTTTTTTGTAATGGGTATGGGACAGGTTTATGCGGGCTACATTGATCGCGGAATAATAATGATTTTTATTTATCTTTCCGGCTTGTCAGGCGGGTACAGCTTTTATTCCAAAGGGGTTGTTTTCGAATTCTTTTCTGAGTTGTTTCATCCACTTGCACTTGTAGGAATTTTTTATGTTTCCAGCTTTATATTCATACTTCTCTGGATATACAACATCAAGGAAGCATATTATCTTGCTCTGTTTGCTGGTTTTCGTGAATGGTTCGAAATCGAAAGAGTTCTCATCGCAGGGCCCACAGAAGATAAGGGAAAGTGGTTTCTGCCGCCAGTCTTTCAGGGTCTTCCCAACGAAATGAAAGGCATTGGAGTTGAAACAGAAGCTAACCTAGAAGCTGATGTAGAACCTGAAATTGAAATTATTCATGAGCATAAAACTATCAATATCAATGATCATTCAAGTGAAAAAAGTAAGAAAAACTTTCTGCGACGTACCATGAAACATCTGACAAAGACAACCTGGTTCCTTAAATGGGCTTTCTTTCTGGTAATAATCGGATTAATTTCCTACCTCACAGCGCCTTATCTCCTTAAAAAAGATGCCATTAAAAACACTCTCTCATATTCAAAACAATTTCTTGCTCCTCCAACATTCAAAGACGAAACTGTTATTTCTGCATCAATGATGTTGAAAAGTGGCAACACGGCTTCCTGTGCTGAATTTCTTGAACACGAGATAGAATCTGGAAATGCTGATGAGAAATCCTGGAAACTTCTTATTCAGGCAAGAGAAAAACTTGGTGATTCAGTGAAGTTTGAAAATGCATTAAAAGCCTACTTGAAAGAATTTCCCGCAAGTGAAGAACTTCTTTTAAAGCTTGCAAAGAGCCAGTTTGACCGGAAATCATTTGTTGATGCCGCAAGAACCCTTTCAACTCTCCTCAATTTAAACCAGAATAATATTCTGGGAAACTATTATCTGGGATCAATATATCGGGAACTTGGAATTAATGATGAGGCAATTGTATTTCTCGAAAGATGCATCAAGGCAGAACCACTTAACCCGTTGTACAATCTGGAATACGGTCAGGTTCTCAATGAGACCGGGAAACATGAATTTGCGCTCAGATTCCTTGAAAAATGCCTGTCTGTAGAGCCTTCAAACGAAACAGCGAGAAGTCTTGCTGATAAAATACGTGACAAACTTAGTGAAAAGTTAGTCTCAGAGGAAGTTACTCCGCAGATTGATGTTCCGCCTCCTGAAGTAGCTCCTGAGGTCGCTCCTAAGATTGCTTCTCAATTTTCATCTCAAGTTGTGGTTCTACCCGAGAGTATTCCGGTTACTTCTGAAAATGTTGTTACCCTTCCATCAGAAGTTCCTGAAACTCTGATTGTTTCAGAAAAACCGAAATCAACTGGCGGAGTTGTCTTGTTTGCTGCTCCGGGCTATGAAGATAAAAATCCACCTGTACCGCAGGGAATGGAAACTAAAATGCTTGTAAATGCCCTTGGAGACGCTTCAAAGGATGCAAAAATTGTAAAACCAGCGAGTTCAGTTGAATCAATCAGTGCTCCGGAAGCAACAATTCCAGAGCCGACAACTCCAGAGATGTCAACTTCAGAACCGCCAACTCAAGAACTGACAAAAGCTCCAGAAAGGCCGACAACGCCAGAAACAACAAATGCTCCAGAAAAAGCAATAACTCCAAAAATAACGAATGACGCAGAAAAATCAGATCCTGCAAAAGTTGTCACTGCGACGAAGAAGAAGCCTGACGATGAATATCTGATTAGCGGAATTATTGATTCAGAAGAAGTGAATACAATCGTTCCGGATAAATCTAAACTTTCGAAAATTTCAACTCAGACAATCGAAATTGCGCCGGTAAATTCAGGTTCGACAGTCTTTGAACCGGTTTCCATTCAGCCGACTGCAAAAATAGTGAAAAAAAAAGTTGTAGCATCAGACAGCATAATTGCTCAGCCTGATATTGCTGATACCCAGAAAACACAGAAATCTTCTTCCACAGGCAAATTGCCCGAAGGAAAATCAGCTCCTCCTGATGTACAGGAGGAAGTTGATATAAGTGATGAAATTGCTTTTGCTCAGGCGGTTGAAGAGGTTAAGCCTGACAGATATTCCGGGATTCTAAAAAAGGGCAGAAGCAGATATCTTTCCGGAAAGTGGGAAGAATCGCTTCCATTATTACTCGAATACCTTAAACATAAACCAGACGGGGAAGTCTACGGAATGGTAGGGAATGTTTTTTCCAAACTCGGAATGCTTGATGATGCTTTTAATGCTTCTATGAGGGCATATAGTCTTGGTTACAAGGATACGGCGCATCTGGTAAGACTTGGTACTCTCGCTGAAAGTACCGGAAAATTCCGTGAAGGGGTACAAATATTGTCTGAAACACTTAAGAAAGCACCTCACAGACTTGATCTGCGAATAAAGTATGTTAAATGTCTTATCGGCTCAGGATACAAAGAAAAAGCAAAGAGCGAGCTGAATTCTGTTCTTGCAAGCCCGAATTGTTCATATTCACTGAAAAATCTTGTTCAGTCCGAACTTGCATTGCTTGGTGTAAACACAGGAACAGAGGTCAAGAAATGAAAACTTTCAATCAGGGTTTTTTCATGAGTAAATCGGAAGATCTTAAAAACTGCATGAATTCACTTTCTGAATTGATTGAAAGTTGGATTTGTAACTTGTTCCATGAAGAGGAACGATTGAAAAAGCTTCATGAGCTTGCTGAGATAATCAAGGAAAATCAGGGAGTATTTACAAAAACGATCAGGGAAGATTGCCTTGAGCGAATTGATTTTCTTATTGGTGCTGGAAATACTTCCAGCTATGCTTCTTCAACTTTCAGGCTGAGATTACAGGATCTTCTGCGAAGTGCGGTTGCGAATCTGACTAAAGTTATCTCAGAGTTGTCTGATTTTGCGGCCAGAATGCAGCTTGACAATCCAGATGAATCTTCCTCCGGGCTTATACTTGCCCAGGAAAATGAAAGAAAACGAATCTCCCGCGAAATTCACGATGGTCCGGCACAATTGCTTGCAAATCTTACCATGCGCATAGATTTCTGCCTTGAAAAAATTAACTCTCCAGAAATTCTCAAAGAAGAACTTGTCGAATTAAAAGCATCCATAATTCGCAGTCTTAAAGAACTCAGGCGATATATTTTTGATCTGCGACCAATGGCGCTTGACGATCTTGGCCTTATTCCAACTCTCGAGCAGTTTATAAGCGGGTTTAATTCGCGCACAGGAATTACAGTTAATCTGCATCGTGAAGGCGAAGCTTTCAGAGTTTCACAGGAAAAAGAACTTGCTGTATTCAGGGTTATTCAGGAAGCCGTGTCAAATTCATCAAGGCATTCAGAAGGGAAATCCATAAGAGTTTTTATTGTTTTTGACCCTTCGGCGATGGCCATTAAATGCTCTGTTGAAGATGATGGTGCAGGCTTTGATGTTGAAACGATCAGAAAAAACTATGCAACGATGAAAAAAATGGGACTTCTCAGCATGGAAGAAAGAATCCGTCTTGCCGGCGGAGATTTTTCAATAATTTCTTCTCCGGGCAATGGTTGTAAGGTTTCATTTGCCATCTACAGTTGAAATTAGATGCCTCAGACGCTTAAAGGGCGATTATTCTTCTTCATTATCTCAATTCTTGTTCTGAGTAATTCTTTCATTGCGTTTAATTCTATTTTCAAAATCAATTCTTATTTTTCAAGACAATTTCTTGCTGATTCAGTTCTCTGGGGCAATATTCTTTCGGAAGCTGCAAAAATGAAGCTGGAGAACGGTTCTGACAGTTTGCTTGAAAAATTTACGCAATTGAGGAAAACTGCAGATACTGAACTGAAGATTACCATCTACGATGACCATTGGTGGCGGGTATGGGGAGATGAATCGCGATTTCCCCTTGAAGGTTTTCCGGCAAAAATCGCTCCGGATGAAACCATTCATGTTTCAGGAATGCCCGATGAAACCGTACGCGAAGTATTTTTTCCTGTGAAAAGTGGTAATTCTGTTATTGGATCAATTGGAATCGGTATTCCGCTGAGTCACAGCAGAATAGCCTGGAGTCTTTTTCAACAGACTTCAATTTTTTCACTGGTTGTTCTTTTGCTTGGTGTTTTTGCAACTTATCTTGTCTCTCAGAATATTTTCCGGCCGATTGGACTAATAATGGATGTAATTCAGTCTATTCGCGAGGGAGACTTCTCAAAAAGAGTTGAAATTTCAGGCGAAGATGAACTCAGTGAAATGGGTGAAATGTTCAATCTCATGGTTTCCTCTCTGCAGGAAAAAATTAGAGAGGGACGCGAAAGAAATCGAACTCTGGACGAAAAAATTCAGGAATTATGGGAAATATTTGAACTGACAAAAGCAATGGGATTTTCCCTCAATCTTGCTGCAATTCTGAATACATTCCTTGAAAAGGCGCAAACGCTGTCTTTTTCATCAATAGGTCGAATTATCCTGAATGATGAAAGCAAACATCCGGATGACCAGAGTATTCCGGAAATCAGCAATTTTGATTTTCAAAAAACACTTGAAGAATGCAAGAAGAATGCAAAAACAATAGAAGTCTCTGTCTCTGGAACTGTAATTCTTATGATGCCTCTTTTGTCCGGAAGAAAGGTTCAGGGTGTTCTTTTTCTGGCCAAAACCGGTAACCAGGGTTATTCAGAAGGAGTGAGAAGATTTCTTGACACAATTGCTCCACTCGGCGGTTCTCTGATTGAAAATGCCAGGTTGTACCAACATGTTGTTGAAATGAAAGACTACATCAGAAACATTCTTAACAGTGTTGACACGGGTGTTGGAACGGTTGACAAAGACAACAGGCTTGTTACGGTTAATTATGCATTTAGAAAAATCATCGGACTTGATGAACTTGATGCTTTTCGGCAGCCACTTTCTGAAGCCTTTTTAGATATTTCTGATCGTGAATTTTCAAAAAATGTTCTTCAATTCATTTCAGAGAAACAGATTGAACTGGAAGAAGTCGATGCGTCATCAATTGTACGTGGTGAATTTCCTCTTAATCTTTCAGGTACCGAGCCGCGAGTTGTACAAATCCGCATTACGCCACTCAAAGCAGATGATATGATAATTGGAAGTGTTCTTATTTTTGATGATCTTACATCTGTCAGAAAGATGGAACGTCATCTTGTTGATGTTGAAAAATGGGTTTCACTCGGACGTCTTGCTGCTTCAATTGCTCATGAAATCAGGAATCCGCTGGTTTCTATTTCGAGCCTTGTCGAGGTAATCGGCGAGGAAGCATCAGAAGAACATGAAAAACATATTAAAGTCATTCTTGGTGAAGTTCGAAGATTGAATAATTTTGTTGAGCAGCTTCTTAATATATCAAGGCCTGAGCGCACAAAAACCCGTCGTGTAGATTTGATTGAAACGCTCAAAGATTTCCTGCTTCTGATAAGGCACGAAGCTTCAAGGCAGAAAGTAACCATTTCTGAAAAATGGCAACCCGCTGAAGCGATTGCTCTGAACGTTGATCCGGAGAAAATAAAACAGGCTTTTCTTAATGTAGCGATCAATGCAATTCAGGCAATGCCCAACGGAGGAACATTGGAAATAGCGGTTCTCAAACATTCAGACAGCGTCGAAATTTCTTTCCAGGATCATGGAACAGGCATTCCCAAAGACCTTCGTGACAGACTTTTTGACCCATTTTTTACCACCAAGCCACACGGCACAGGGCTGGGCCTTTCTATTACAAAAAGAATAATAGATCTGCATAATGGTACAATAAAAATCGACTCAGCAGAAGGCACCGGAACCAACTTCACAATCAAGCTCCCATTGCCACATTAGCAATGTGTTCGAAATGACAGCACCCTAATCAGCGGAGTCGCTGTAATATGATTCGCTTTGGGTATTCCAGGTGGTTCGTTCCCGTAACGATTTAAGGCTTTCCCAGCCTGAAACTGGTTCATCTTCACCTTCTTCGGCTAGAATAAGTATTTGGGCTTTCCCTTTGTTCATTTTGAGAACGACGAAGGGTGTGCCGTTTTTGATCTTTGATTTGCCGATTTTCAGAAATTTTCCGGTAACTGTGTATTTTTGGGCTTTTCCTTCGATATTTTTTACCATTATTTTCAGTTGTTTTAAGTTTTCGCCAGAAAAAGACTTTGCATTTCTGAGCATCTGAATAGCTTGATTATACTGATCGACAAGGAAACTGTAATAGCGTATCAGAGCGGCACTGTATGTTGAATCCAGGCGGAGAGTTTTGAGGGCAATTACTGTCGAGTTGAAAGCTTTTGCTTTATTTATATACATTTTACCGATGATTTGAAGCTCTTCTGGCAAGCTTTTTTCAATCTGCGAGAACTGTCTGATTTTTTCCGAACAGACTGATTTGAATTCTGGAAATCCTCCGATGATGTTAGTGTAAACGCCTTTTGAAACTACTTTTTCAAAGTCATCTACAACTGCGAATAAAGTAAAAATAGATTTCGAAGGTTGATAAATTTGTTTTTGAGCATCTGAAGACTGCATTTTTCCACAGGACTCACAGAATTTTGCCCGATCAGGAATCTGCTGGGTGCAGTGGACGCAGATTTTAGCAGAAGAAGCAGAACATGCCAACAAAAATATCAGGCAGAGAATAAATGGAAAAAGTCTTTGCTGAAGGGTTCTTTCTGAATATCTCATACAGAAAAATACTATTTTTTGTGAAATGTACAAAGCAAATGATTTTATCGTGTTAATTTCATGTTGAGCTTTCATCAATAATTTTCCTCAATTAAAGTATTTGCACTGGTTCTCAAATAGACGTGTTTTTATCGGCATCATTTTACGCCAGATCGTCTATGAGAATCAAGAATATTGATATAAACTCAGCAATTACCCATTGAAAAAAACAACACTTCCCCTTCACTCGTCTTTTCTTTTTAAAAGAAATTCTCCGATTCTGCAAAATCTAAATTTTTTTGAAAAAATCCTTTGCGCCGCTAATAAGATTTTCAAGTGAAAGTGGACTATCAATATTCATTCCTCTATTAAAGCACAAACCCTTTTAAGGTACAATAGTTTTGAGATCCTATTTTTTTTAAACCCCTAAAAGCAGAAATAAAAGTTTAAGATTTCCCTTGGAAAAAGCATTAAACGCTAAACAGGTAATTCCTGAGACAAGATATGGATTTTCTCTTGCCATTTTGCGATATATTCAATACAATTGTCGTCCATATGGTGCATTTTCTTTTTGGTGAAAAACCACAAAATTGAACGAGTGTTTCGAAATTGAAAAAAAGCAGAATTCTGTTACAACTTTTATGAGTAATCTTATTGATTCAAATTCGGAAAGAAATTCTCTTCTTCAGGAAATGCTGTTGCCGATATTTTGTGCACTACTGGCTGCTTTTTTATCCTGGCTCATCCTTTCGCAGGGCATAAAACTTACACCAGACGGTTGGGGATACTGGGAAGGGTCAGTCTCAATTCTGTCGGGTCATGGGTATAAGTATTTTGGAGGGCAGGCAATACTCTCCTTTCCTCCGCTTTTTTCTTTGTATCTGAGTGTTATTCAGGGAATAACCGGTGTAAGCGGATATTCCCTGATGTATTCTCTTTCCCTGCTGTCAGCAATTACGGCTTTCTGCTGGTCTTTTCTTTTGATTTGTCTGACGCGTGGAATAAAGGAAATTCAATTTTCCAGATGGGTTGGTTCATTATATCTGTCTGCTTTTGTCGGATATTATTTTACCTTTCTTCTTTCCGAAACGTTGTTTCTCCCGATTCTGGGACTATTTTTCATACAACTCAGACGTGTTCAAATCAATGAAAAGTCGATAAATCAATGCTTGCCGGAACTTGTGGCAGTTTGGTTTATAATGGCACTTATGATGCTTACACGCAATTCTTGTATTGCTTTTCTTCCAGGGCTGGCATTTGTAGTTTACCTGCAACATAAAAAATCATGTTATTCTCATCAATTATTTTTATCGCTTATGTCGTTCTTTATTCCACTTTCAATATGGTTCTTTTTCAGATATTTTATGGGTGCGACGGGCTCTCATGAATTTAGCCAGGGAGGGAAATACAGTCCATTAGAGTATCTGATTCAGTTTATAAGCGATTTGTGTTATCGCCTGGGACCAACGCGTTTTCACATTGGAACAATTCTTCTCATTTCTGTTATTTCGGCTATTTCAGTGCTTTGGAGACCTCAAAATACTGCGATGCATTTTCTGTATCTGATTGCTCTTTTTGCTTTTTCAGGAACTTTTGGTCTGTTTTGCATGTTTAATATTATGCAGATTTTTGATACTCTTACCGACCGCTTTATCTGGTATCTTCCAATGATTTTTGTTACATTGCTGGTTGCATGCATCGCTTATTCAGAGGGTTTGCGGCGAACCATGCTGATACTTCTTCTCTGTGTTATTACTATGTGCCAGATTCTGAGAACCAGCAATCGTGTATGCAATTTAATGCAGACTCAGCTGAATGCGAATGTTTCAGGTGATTACACCATAAGTCCCGACTATATTTCCAGACCCCCGGTACATCTCGGTGATAGAACTCTAATTTCTCCTCCAGATTTTGCATGGATCAAGAGAAACCCATGTAAAAATGGGGCATTAAAAACATTTTGAGTTCTTAGCAGAGAATAAACGTGGATGCGTTCAACTAAATATTGCTGTGTTTTGAAGGTCTATTGAAAAAAATAAAAATTTGAAGCATAATATGAATATATTCCGAGTTGGAGATGTTAGCATGGGAAGAAAAAGCATCGCGCGTAAACTTGACTCAGGAGATTTCAAATTTTCAAGACATGCTTATGATCAAATGCTGGAGAGGGACATTTATATCAGGCAGGTCTATGACGCTATCAAAAACGGCAGAATAATTGATAAGCGGCCCGAGAGAGACGGAGAAACGCTTGTCATACTTGGAGAAAGATTCAATGGTGACCCTTTAAAAGTTGTTGTTAAAGATTCGGAAATACCCAAAGTCATTACGGTATGTTACCCTTACGAATGAAAAGCATGAATACACCTTTCAAAGTCTCATGACTTCGAATGAGTATCTCTCTCGAAGTCGCTTCAACAGGCTATGATTGTCTGAGGAGGATCTAATGCTGTTTATCGGTTATTTCAAAGGCGAGCCAACAGAATATGTAATGAAATATCGTGCCGGAACATTGTCTAAAAGCGGCAGAGGTCTTGACTTCTTTTATCTGAAGATGAACACAAGTATTGTATCTATTCCGGTCGGAACAGCCGATGTTCCTTTCATGCTCAATGAAACAACCGGAAACTTTCAGAGCGTTACAGTTCAGGGTCAGCTTACATACAGGATTGCAAATCCAGAATCGATTGCGCAATTAATGGATTATACGATTGATGCAGGAACCAGAAAGTACAAGTCTGAAGATCCGGAAAAGCTTCCGGGCAGGATTATAAATGAAGTTCAGGCGTCTCTCAAGGTTGAACTACAGAAATTATCATTGGAAGACGCTTTAAAAAGCCCGGCAGAAATATCAGCAAAAATTTCCAAAGCTCTGCGTGAGTCTAAAACTCTTTCCAACATGGGCATTGAAACGCTGGCGCTGTACATCACAGCAATAAAACCCACTCCCGAAATGGCAAGAGCTCTTGAGGCCGAATATCGTGAAAACTTGCAGATTCGCGCTGATCAGGCAATTTATAACCGTCGCGCCATGGCAGTTGAACAGGAAAGAATTATCAGAGAGAACGAATTAAGCACCTCAATTTCTCTTGAAAACAAGAAGGCTGAGCTTATTGAGCTTCAGGGAAAGAATACAAGACAGGAAGCCGAATACCAGGCTCAGGCACTTCAGTGCAGACTGGCTCCTTTTAAGGACATTACCCATTCAAAAATTCTGGCACTTGCATTGAGAGAAATTGGCGAAAACGCAGGGAAAATCGGGAATCTTAACATTTCATCCGAAATACTTGCTTCTATTCTGGCAAGCGGCAGAACACATGAGCTGAATCAGGCAGAAGAAAATGAGTGTCAGAGAAAATGAGTGTCAGAGAAAATTATTATCAGAGCGAATAATGTATCTACTCAATGAATGGTGGAATGAAAAAGTAGAAGCGGCTTCTAATGCAGTCTCTGCGATTTTCCCCGAAATATTGAGAAAATACAGAATGATTCAGTGAAAGAATGTACGCCTCAATAGTTCTAATAACGCGTAAAACAGCAATTGAAGAACTGTCTGCATTGTTCAACACAAAAGCGCAGGCAAAATTTTGTCTTGACCAGTTTGACTTGCAGATGGGTGAAACAAAACCCCGGTCATTTCATAGATACAATATTCAGCATGATAATTATCAGAGTTCCCTTGACGGGCTTTTAAAGAGGCTTCCCGCTGGAATGAAATACCAGCTGATTGACAGATCTTTCCTGTCGAATTTTACTTTCTCACCAGATCAGCTCATCGTAACTCTCGGACAGGACGGCCTTGTTGTAAATACTGCCAAGTATTTGCATGATCAGCCTATTCTGGCATTTAATCCAGATCCGGAAAACATTGATGGCGTGCTTTTGCCATTTGAAACTTCAAGAGCTGAATGGTATTTTGAACTTGCGCTTTCAAATTCACTGCCGGTAAAAGATATATGCATGGCAAAAGCTGAGTTGAGCGATGGGCAGACACTTCATGCTTTTAATGATCTTTTTATTGGAATGAAGAACCACACCTCTGCAAGATATCGCATACAGCTTGGAGAGAAAAGCGAAGATCAGTGTTCCAGCGGTGTGATTGTATCAACCGGTGCGGGCTCAACCGGGTGGCTTCAGTCGATAGTAAACGGAAGTTTTCATATTGTAAATTTTTTCGAAAATAAATCGGGAAAGCGTAATTCGCATCGATCCGGAGCTAATTCTGAAGGCATGACATGTAAATTTGACTGGTCAGACGAAATGTTGTATTTCTCTGTCAGAGAGCCCTTCAAGAGCAGAACTTCGCAGATCGGAATAACATTTGGACAGGTTGAAGGTAAAGATAGAATGAAAATTACGTCGCAGATGTCAGAAAATGGTGTCATATTCAGTGATGGCATGGAATCAGATTTCCTGACCTTCAATGCCGGAATGACTGCATCGATAGGTGTTTCAGAAAAGAAAGCAAAAATTTTCCTTAATCCGCTTTCAGGACTATTCAGGAAAGAAAATAATCATGAAAGATAAAATTGATATTATTGAAGTTAAAACAGATGAGCATTTTCAAAAGGCTTTTGAGATTCGGAAAAAAGTTTTTGTTGAAGAGCAGAACGTTCCGGCGGAAAACGAAATTGATGCCATTGATTCAGAGGCAATCCATATTCTGGCGTTTCATGGCGATGAAGCAGCAGGGGTTGCCCGAATTTTTTCCAGAAAAGAGAATCCATCTGAAGCCTGGATCGGAAGAGTTGCTGTTCTCAAGAAATTTCGGAAAATGGGCCTTGGAAAGCTGATTCTTAAAAGATGTCTGGTAATAATTGAGAGTAAGAAATGTTTTAATGCTATCAGACTGCACTCCCAGAAATACATCGCTCCTTTATACATCCAGTTCGGTTTTGTCCCAATCGGAGAACCTTTTTTCGAAGAAGGCATCGAGCATCTGGATATGATTAAAAGAGTATCATGAAAAACCTCGACTTGCATTGATGTGGAAGGTAATAATACCTCTTTGCGAGAATGCACCGTATTTCTTATTGGTAAAACTATAAACATCAAAAGCATACTGAACGTATCATGAGTCGAAATACCTTGATAGTATAGGAATTTTCATTTTAGCTATGCATGTTTCCGAAAACAATAAGATGAATTCATTCAGTCTCGTAATCTTTCAGATCTTATCTTTAATTCTTAATCTGTGAAATCTGCGGACAGCTTTTGTCTTTTATCTTTTATCTTGAAATATGCCATTAGAAAAGCATTAGAAAGCTGCGACTCCTGGAATATGAAAAATATGGAAAATATTATAAAAAAATAGTTGACTTGTGAATGATGTTTTGATAATATGTATTCACTGCACCGCCGTTCGGACACGCCGGGGCGTGGCGCAGTTGGTTAGCGCGCTTGCCTTGGGCGCAAGAGGTCGCTGGTTCGAGTCCAGTCGCCCCGAATGGGTGTTAGCATTACGCGGGAATAGCTCAGTTGGTAGAGCGCCACCTTGCCAAGGTGGATGTCGCGGGTTCAAGTCCCGTTTCCCGCTCTGAGGCTTTAGGCTCTGCGCCTGTAGCTCAGTTGGATAGAGCAACAGCCTTCTAAGCTGTGGGCCAGAGGTTCGAGTCCTCTCAGGCGCGATGGCTTGCCTCGGTGAATTTCCGTGGTGAAAGTAGCACAATGGCAGTGCGCAAGATTGTGGATCTTGTGGTTGCGGGTTCGAGTCCCGTCTTTCACCCCGTTGTGTTAGAAGTGTTGCGCCTGTAGCTCAATTGGATAGAGCAACGGACTTCGGATCCGTAGGCTGAGGGTTCGAATCCTTCCAGGCGCGAAGTGAGGGGCGTTAGCTCAGTGGTAGAGCATCTGCCTTTTAAGCAGAGGGCCGTTGGTTCAATTCCAACACGCCTCACTTATTTTTATCAGCTCTACGGACCGTTAGCTCAACTGGCAGAGCAACTGACTCTTAATCAGTAGGTTGCAGGTTCGAGTCCCGCACGGTCCAGTTAAGTATTTTTTCTCCTTTCAGTTTTTTTCTCCCCAAAAGTATGCCACGTGCATACTTTTTTTGTGTTTTAGTGAGTTATTATAGAAATTATTTTGAGGAGGATTTTATGTGTTTTTTCAGCAGGTTTCGGAGTAGAGCCGTTTTATTCTTAGTTTTCATGCTTATATTTCCTGTATTGTGTGAGGCAGAGAATTCAAAGAAAAAACCAAGCGATATTACGACACCTCCACCATCACTGGAACAGGTAATTGCAACGGAAACATGCATCACCTGCGAGGGCAAGCCTGTCGAAAAGTTTTTCCAGAAGATTGATACCACTGCCGGGACCAAGCCATGTAATATGTGCGGTGGCTCTGGACAGAGCAATATGAGAAATTCCTTAGCCGGTGGATATCAGGTTTTTACTGTTTGCGGTTCTTGTGGTGGTACCGGTACGAACTTCATGGCCGGAAATCAACGAGGAAAGGTAATAAAAAGCACCGTTAATTGTCTGCTCTGCCAGGGTAAGCATAAGAACCCCGATTGGTTGAAAACGGCAGCCGTAGATCTACAGGCACGCAAACCAGATTCCATTAAAGTTCCAATGACAATTTCTGTCAAACGAATGGGAAAACTTCATTATCGCACCGAAGAACTTTCGATAGACGGCAAGCCCGTGAAGCTTAAGTCAAATGGCGGCGATGCAACTCTTCGCTTTTACACTGCTGAGATAGAAGCGACTGAAGGAGTTCACACCCTGGAATTTACCTGTCGTGTAGGTCCCAAAGAAAACTGGGCAACAAATCTCGATCGGAAATTCGGCTTTGGGCGGGATGTTTATCTGTATTTTTCCCTTCGCACTATTTTTCATCGAGATCATTTGAATGAAGTCATTAAATGGGCCGTTGATCAGCAGCAATAGCAAAATCTGCTTAAAAATAAGTTCTGATAAGAGTTCCGATTAAAGATTCCTTTTTTTGATCGGGATTCTTTTTCTTTGCTGATAAAATAATAATGCATTATTCTATGGTAATTCTGTTTGAATTTTCATAAAATTGTTTTCTGTTCATGATCTATAAAACAGGAACTGCCGATAATGATATGAAATGCTTTGTTATTGAATGTATTTTGCAGATATCGTTTTTGAAGGCAACTTCTATGGAGGCTAAGACAGCATGTTTTATAAAAATTTTATCAGAATCAGTGTGGTTTTATTCTCTTTATCTATTGGGATGCCGTTATTTGCAGCATCTGCAAAGATGCATATTGATGTTGGATTAAACCACTTTTATAAAAAGCGTTTTCTGGAAGCGTTTCAGGAATTTAAAACAGCCTCAGAAATTGATCCGAGAAATGCTGAAGCCAGATATAATCTTGCACGTATTTATAAACTGCAGGGTTATCTCAGAGAAGCTGTAGAAGAGCTTCAGACAGCACTTGTTCTTATGCCTGATTATCAGCCTGCCCGAAGGGAATTAGCTGAAATAAAGAAATTGATCGAAAAGGATATTTCTTCTTCAAGGAAGCCGGAAATTAAACAGAGTCAGATCGTGATTCCAGAAATTTCAGCAGGCGAAGATTCTTATGAAAGGCGCGCCCAGGCTCTTCTGAAAGCGGGAAATATTGAAGGTGCAATCGCGGCGCTTGAAGAATCTGCAAAGAAAAATACTTTTAACGCAAAAACGTGTAAAACACTTGGTTATTTATATTATAGAAAATCAAAGTTTTTTGATGCAGTAATGTGGTATGAGAAGGCAGCACAGCTTTCGCCGTCAGATCCGGATATAGCTCTGGACATGGGAATTGTGTATTTTAAAATTGAAGATTATGATAAGGCAATTTCCTTCTTTGACCGCGCTCTGAAATATTCTCCCGAAATGGTGAAAGCACACTATGCAATCGGAGAAACTTACGAAAAAATGGGGCGGTACGAAGATGCTGCATTTCAATTCCGAAAATGTCTGGAACTGAATCCGGGGCTTACAGAAGCAAACGATAAACTTCGAAGTTTGTCTGAGAGACTTGGATTTACGTATTTTTCAAGAGGTTCAATGTTTTTTCAGCAGGGCGATTATGTAAAGGCAGAGCCTCTGCTTTCGCTGGCAGCTACCTATGGCGCTTTAACTGAAGCTCAGAAACGCCAGACTGAAGAAATGCTTGGTTCCGCCAGATATTGGCTGAACAAGGAAAAAAATAAAGAGGCTCTCAGTCTTTCAAGACAGAAAGTTAAGAGCGAATCTTATGTCAATAAAACTATATCTGTAGATGATGCCGCAAAAAATCAGTCTGAATACGCTGGACAGGCGGTTCAGTGGTCTGGTATGGCTGCATTCAGAGACACTGATTCCAGCAAAGAAAGGATCTTTATTAATGTAGATCAGTCAGTGAGTTCGGATTCAAATATGGATTACGTATTTGGAATTGTTTTTCCACAAAAGCTTCCGAATGATCCGAGAGTCAGCATTTACTCAACAAACATTCAGGTGAAAGGAAAAATAATTGGATTCAGTAAGCTTATGAACACAATAACGCACGTTTCAAGTTTCCGTCGTCAGCCGTTAATAGACCCGTCTGAAGTGACTTTTACAAGAGAGGGATATACTGAGCCTCTTGTCATTCGTTATTATTAATACTGAACCTTAAATTGAAAGAAACGATCTGTGTGACGGCTGTTATAGCTGCAATCACAGATCGTTTCTGTGTTTAATAACGGATTATGGCTTTATTGGTTCTCTATTACGCAGCCGGTGAGTTGAATAATCTTTTCGTTCAATGTTTGCAGAGAAAAAGGTTTTTGAATAAAAAGATCAGGTTTGTCTTTCCCGAAACGGCTTAGAGCGTTTTCTTCAGAAAAGCCACTGGTGAGAATTATTCGTGCATCTGATTTTATTTCGCGAATTTGAGCAAAAGTTGTCCACCCGTCCATGATTGGCATTGTGAGATCAAGTATAACACAAACAATTGAGTCTGCATTTTTTCTGAATACTTCAACACCTTCGTGTCCATTATTTGCTGTTAGAACATGATATCCCTTTCCTTTCAACCATTTTGAGCAAAGGTTACAAATCATTTTTTCATCATCGACAACCAGAAGAGCGCCAGAAGTTTTTTTATTCGAAGAAGTTGGCTCAATTTTATTTGCAGAATGCTCTATCGGAATAGCTGGTACTTCTGGTTCCGATACAGGCAGCAAAATTTGAATCAAAGTCCCACACCCCAATAATGAATCTACCATGATGGTTCCCCTATGTCCTTTTACAATTCCAAGAACGGCTGACAAGCCCAAACCCCGACCGATAAATTTTGTAGTAAAAAATGGATCAAAAATTCTGGCTTCCGTTTCTTTATCCATTCCACAACCAGTATCACGCACTTCAATTGCAACATATCGTCCCGGGCTTACCTTAGCTTCCTTCCGGGCAGCTTGAAGAAAACTTGCGGAGCATTCAAGAACTTTGCTGCTCACGGACAAAGTTCCTGGTTTTCCCATGAGTGCTTCAAAACCATTGCTCAGCAGATTCAGAATTACCTGTTCAATCTGTTCTTCATCAGCAAGAGTGCAAGGGAGGTTCTCGTTAAGATCGAGAGAAAGTTTCACATCTTTCGATAAAGAGGAGGAAAAATGCTGGAGGCTATTTTTAATAGTATTATTTAACTGAACTTTGTTAAGAGTCAGGTGACTTTTTCCAGAGAAATCGAGCATTTTTTTTGCAAGACCAGTGGCTCGTTCAAGTGTGTCTTCCATTAGATTAAAATGAAACTGATAATTTTCCGGAGACAATTGTTGCCTCAGCATTTCAAGATTAAAGTTAATAATCGCCAGGAGATTATTTAAATCGTGAGCAACGCCGCCAGCCATTTTTTCAAGGCATTCAAGTTTCTGGGAATGGATCAGAAGACGCTCAATTTCAACCTGAGTTGTTGCGGCAATCTTTTTTTCGGTGATATCACGGCCCACAGCTTGATATTCTTCCAGAGTGCCTTTTAAATTGAAAATACCCCGATGTATCCAATGCTGCCAGCGGATTTCTCCGTTAGGCATAATGACCCGGTGTTCAAAGTCGGCAATAGGTTTCTCACGTGAAATGTCTTTGGTTCGTTCCAAAATCATTTTCATATCAGGCTCAGGAATATGTGGAATAAAGTTGTGTTCAAGAAGTTCTTTACGATTCTTGCTGAAGTATCGGAGATAAGCATCATTGACAAACGTCAGTTTGCCATTTGGTAAATAGCGGCAGATCAGCTCAGTCTGATCTTCTAGAATCGATGCAATTCGGGCTTCACTTGCCTGCAATTTTTCTTCTGTTTGTCGGCTTTGGCTGATATCACTGATGGCAGTAACATAAATTCGCCTTCCGTCAATACCCAGCATTGGTTTCGATTCCAGTCGTGCCCAGAAAAAATCCTTTCCCGGACGCTTCATTCTCAGCTCACAGACATGTGGTAAATCGCTCAGGTGAAGTTTTCTGTAAAAGCGAAAGAAGGTGTCCTGATCTTCAGAGAAAATGAAGGAAGTGAGTTTCATTTTGAGGATAGAGGTTTTATTGACACCTAGAAGGTTTGCAGAAGTAAGATTTGCTTCAATAACCACGTCATCGTCATTAATGGTTAGATAGCCTATTGGTGCGAGCTCATACAGATCGAAGTATCTGCTGTTTGCAGCTTCAAGCTCAATTTGTCTCCGCCGTAATTCTTCATTTTGTGTTTCAAGCTCAACCTGATGAACCTGCAGTTCGTGCAGAAGTTTATGAACTTCTTCATTGGTGATAGTCTCTATATTTGCATGCTTCAAGGTCGTTTTACAACGTACCACTTCTTCAGCCCGTTTCCGCAAATCCTCTTGCTGAGTTCTTTCCACTGATTTGTCATTTAAATAATCTTTCACATGTTCACTCATTGTTGTCCTCTTTTATATCTTTTTGGGGTGATTTCAAAAACTCTGACAATGCGCGAAAGTGGTTCTCGCTATCCAGTGCTGCCTTCAACGCAATCCCGGTCTGAATCTCAGCCCTTTTCTGTTCAGAGATGTCAAAAAATAAAATTACTGCACCTTCGATAACATTTTCCAGTGTGCGATATGGTCTGATGCGGAGCAGATAAAATTCCCCGTTCTTTGTCTGGACTCCAATATCTTTTGGAATCAGGCTTTCCAGTACTTTTTGAATATCATCTGTCAAGCTGTCATATCCGATGAGATTGTGGGAAATATGTCCCAGCGGGCGTCCCACATCGCTGGGAATCAAATTGATAACCTGGGAAGCGAGCGGGGTAAAACGTTGAATTATCATTTGCAGATTAACAAAGATTGTGCCAATGCCAATTCCGACCAGGAGATTATTTAAATCGTTATTTGCCCGTGACAGATCGGTAATCTTTATCTGGAACTCATTGTTTACGGTGTCCAGTTCTTCATTGACTGATTGAAGCTCTTCCTTGGATGTTTCGAGTTCTTCGTTTGTAGATTGAAGTTCTTCGTTGACAGACTGTAGTTCTTCATTTGATGATTTGAGTTCTTCGTTTGCAGTGTGCAACTCTTCATTAATTGTCAGAAAATATTGTTCCTTATCACGCAGTTCCTTTTTCAGTGTCTGAATCTGTATTTCCAACTCTTCGGAATAACTTGATTTTCTTACATTGACGTTATCAGAAATATTCTCAGGAGTGGCGTCTGTGGTTTCACGATTCTCAAGCTTCGAGTCAGGTTCCTGCAGGACAATAAGGAACAGCCGATGCCTGTTTTCCGATTTCCGGCTTTCCAGGACCGGTTTAACAGTAAGGTTCACAGTAGTGAAGTCCCCGTTCGTTTTTACCTGGAGTTGGTAATCATGAATGATCTCGTTATGCATCATGGCATTTCGCAGGGCAATAACGAGGTTTTGTCGCAGACCTTCGCGGGCCATTAACAGGACGTTCATTTCGGCTTCGCCCTGTGCCGGTTCCAGGTAACGACCAGTTCTGCCATGCAGATACAGAATTTCTCCCGTTTCATTCACTAACAAGGCTGACGAAGAAAAGTGCTGCAGAAGAGCTTGTTCGGTTATTTCGCGAAGCTGCGTCTTGAATTCACAGGAATTCCTGGACAGGTTTTGTGTTAAGGGAATTGAATCATGTGTTGGCGGGTGAAACTTTCCCAAAGGCAGCCTTGGAGTGGCATGTGCAACATTACTACGAATGAAGATTTTTGACTTGCGATCAAGCACTCCAAACAAATCCACCGAATCTCCAACTGTTTCAGAGGTTCCCAGAAAGAGTAATCCGTGGGGGTTTAACGCATAAAAGAACATTGAAATCAGTCTTTTCTGAAGCTCTCCACCAAGGTAAATCAGAAGATTTCTGCAACTGATCAGATCGAGTTTGGAAAACGGCGGATCTTTGATCACATCCTGAAGGGAAAAGATAATGGTATCGCGAATGGATTTATTGATGCGATAAGAGTTGTTTTCCGGTTCAAGTGCAAAAAAGCGGGACAATCTTTCTGGAAGCACATCGGCAGCAATGCTTGCTGGAAAAAGACCAGTTCGGGCTTGTTCAATTGCTTTGCTGTCAAGATCAGTCGCAAAGATCTGCAATCGGAAATTCAGTTTGAGTCGCTCCATTTCTTCTTGAAGCAGAATTGCCAGGGAATAAGCTTCTTCTCCGGTGGAACAACCAGGAACCCAGATTTTAATGAGAGCTCCGGAGGGTTTATCAGAAAAAACCCGTGAAGGGATATGTTTTTGAAGGGCTGCAAATGCATCAGGATCGCGGAAGAAGTTTGTGACGCCAATCAGCAAATCGCAAAAAAGCGATTCCACTTCGATGGGGGCCTGCTGAAGGAAACGCACATATTTTTCCTGATTGTCGATTTGATGAACGGCCATTCGCCGTTCGATACGCCGCAGGATAGTATTTTGTTTGTAATGAGAAAAATCATGGCCAGTCTGGACGCGCAGCAAGACGAAAATTCGTTTCAGGGCATCCTCAACAGAGGGCGAAGACGGCTGAATCAGCAACGGAAAACGGGAAAAAGCGTGCTCAGCATAGGCTATCAACTTTTCGGGCATTCCGGCAGCGGGAAGAACAAAATCAACTAATCCTGTGGAAATAGCGCTTCTTGGCATCCCGTCATATTCAGTCGAATCAGGAGACTGAACCATTACCATGCCGCCTTCACCCTTGATTGCCCGCAAGCCAAGGGTTCCATCACTGCCGTTGCCGGAAAGCACAATGCAGATTGCCCGATCGCGCTGGTCCTGGGCAAGTGAGCGAAAGAAAAAATCAATTGGCAGGCGCTGACCACGCGGAGCAGATGGTTCAAATAAATGCAGTGCCCCGTTCAGGAATGCCATATCGTGATTTGGAGGGATAATATATGTGCAATCAGGTTTTACTTTCATACCTGATTCAACCTCAAACACCTGCATACTGGTATAACGTTTCACCAGCTCGGATAGAATGCTTTTGTAATCAGGGTTCAGATGTTGAACAAGGACAAAAGCCATTCCGGTCTTTCGGTTGGCGGGCATACCTGAAAAAAACGCTTCAAATGCAGCCAATCCGCCAGCGGAGGCGCCTATGCCCACAACCGGGCATCCGGGATCTACTGGTATTGGATGATTATTCTCGGTTGTTTGGTCAGATGAAACGGGTTGATCAATTTTAGAATCAGAAATCCTCTTAATGTTTTTCCTTTTCAAAAAAACAAACCTCTCTATTCGGGATCACAAATATGATCTTCAAACAATAAAAGATAAACTCTCATTTATAAATGCTTAAAATTTCTATGTCAATTAATTTAACTTAAACAATGATATTTTTCAATGCTATTTTCTCAAAAAATTGGAGAAAATCTCAATTCACAATATTTTGGAAAATCAAAATATCCTGGGAAGAAATTTTTTCAAATTGTGGCAGTTTGTTGTTTGCATCCGGCGTCTGAAATGCTTTTTGCGGGCTGATTATGCAAGAAAAAAAAACTTATCTGGAAAATTTTATTTTTTGCTTGTTTTTCTTTTTAAGTTCTGCTATAATACTTTTCAGCAAATTACCCTGATACGCGAGGGTGGCGAAATTGGCAGACGCGCAAGACTTAGGATCTTGTGGTTTCCACCGTGCGGGTTCAAGTCCCGCTCCTCGCATGATAAGTAAGGGTTGTTGCGGGAGTAGCTCAGTTGGTAGAGCTCCTGCCTTCCAAGCAGGAGGTCGCGGGTCCGAGTCCCGTCTCCCGCTCTTTTTTTTTCTCTGGCATTTTTAATTTTCAGAATTTTCTAAAGGAGTAATATCAAATGTTACACAGTGAAGTCCAGGAACTGGAACCTAACAAAATTGCACTGACCATCGAAATTGGAAAGGAAAAAGTTCAATCGGTTTTTGCCAGCTATTTTCAACGTGCAGCAACCGTGGTTACTGTCCCTGGCTTTCGAAAAGGTAAGGTTCCCAGAAATGTATTAGCCGGTGTTATCGGAAAAGACAATGTCAATGCTGAAGTAATGGAAGAGCTTATAAAAGGCACATGTCACAAGGTACTCGAAGAAAAGAAACTTGTACCAGCCGGAGACATCAAAATTGAAGAAGATGGACTCAAGGAAAACGAGTCATTTAAATATAAAGTCATTTTTGAACTCATGCCGGTCATTCCTGAAATGAATTACAAGGGAAGAGCGCTTCGGGTTAAACAGGCGATAATTTCTGATGAATCAGTCGAAAATGTAATAAATAATCTTGCAAAGCAGTTCGCGAAGACCATTCCGCTTGATGCCGATGCTCAGCTGGCGATGGGCGATTATATTCTGTGCGATATAGAAATTACTCACGAGAACGTAAAAGATGAAGAACTTTCGGAAACAAATGCATATAGACAGTTGCAGCCGAATGCAGATTTCCTGAAACCTCTCATTGGGTTGAAAGTTGGAGAAACAAAGGTTCTTTCACGTGAATTGAATTCTGATTCCGACAAAGGGTCAAAATATTTTGGAAAGAAACTTGATTATTCCTTTAAGATTAATCGCATAAACAGATCAAAAATTCCTGAAATTAACGATGAATTTGCCCGTGAGATCGGTGAACACAAAGATCTCGCTGATCTGAAGAACAAGATTAAGATCAGTCTTGAGGAAAAAAGCAAGGTAGATGCTGAAAAAAGAGCAGTGGCGCAGATTTTGAAAGACATTTCCGGTGAAGTCACATTCCCGGTGCCTGAGTCGCTGGTAGATGAAACTATTGATTCGTATCTTCGTGAAGTTGATTACAAGTGGCGTCAGTATGGTGCTTCACTTGATGACTATCTTAAAAAAGGTAATATTGACGTTAAGACGTATCGTGCATCATTTCATGATAAAGCAGTTTACGATACAAAAGTCCAGCTCATGATTGCAAGAATTCTGGAGCTTGAGAAAATGTCAGTTTCTGATTCTGAGTTCATGCAGGCGGTTGAAGAGCATGCAAGAGATGTTGGATCGCCGGTGCATAAGGTTCTTGATGAAATTTCCAAGTCAAAGAGCGAGAATGTAATTAGAAGCAGAATCCTGAATCATAAAGTCGATGAATTTTTGCTAAACAATAATCAAATAAATTACGATATGGTTAGTGAGGCTGAATTAAAAGAGGGGGAACCTCGCCGTGACACTAGTACCGATAGTAATTGAACAAAGTAGCAGGGGAGAGCGGGCGTATGATATTTATTCCCGCCTTCTCAAGGACAGAATTATTTTCATTGGCGGTCCGATTGAGGATCATCTTGCCGATTTAGTTATTGCGCAACTGCTCTTTCTTGAGTCTGAGGACCCCGAGAAAGATATTTCTATCTACCTTAACAGTCCTGGTGGAGTAGTAACCGCCGGGTTGGCGATTTACGACACTATGCAGTACATCAAGCCGGATGTTAATACCATCTGCATTGGGCAGGCAGCAAGTATGGGTGCCGTGCTTCTCGCAGCCGGGGCTCCGGGGAAACGCTTTGCACTTCCAAATTCCCGTATTATGATTCATCAGCCTTCAGGTGGTGCACAAGGTATGGCAAGCGACATAGAGATCCAGACACAGGAGATTCTCAGAATTCGTGAAAAATTGACCGACATTATGGCCTCACATACCGGTCAACCTTCAAAGAGAGTCAAGAAAGACATGGACAGGGATTTCTTTATGTCTTCTATTGAAGCCAAAGAATATGGAGTAATTGATGAAGTGATTCAGCGGAATTCAGTTCGTGCAAAAGCAGCTGAGGTCTGAAATGCTCGCTAAAACACCCATCTTTCGATGCTCATTTTGTGGTAAAAGTCAGGAACAGGTTAGAAAACTGATTGCAGGTCCCGAAGTTTACATTTGTGATGAATGTATCGGGCTCTGCAATGAAATAATCTCAGAAGAACTTGATGATGAGTTCTCAAATGAGATGAAAAGTATTATTAAACCCCGTGAGATCCAGAATTTCCTGGAACAGTATATCGTCGGCCAGGACAGGGCCAAGCGGATAATTGCGGTGGCTGTTTACAATCACTACAAGAGACTTGCTCTTTCCAGAGGGCGCAAGGATGACATTGATGTTCAGAAGTCGAACATTCTCTTCCTCGGTCCAACTGGTTGTGGTAAGACTTACATCGCGCAGACCCTGGCAAAGCTGTTGAATGTTCCGTTCTGTATTGCTGATGCGACAACATTGACCGAAGCTGGTTATGTCGGTGAAGATGTTGAGAGTATTCTTCTGAATCTCATCAGGAACGCAGATTATGATATTCAACGTGCTGAAAAGGGCATTGTTTATGTCGATGAGATTGATAAGGTTGCCAGAAAGTGTGAAAATCTTTCCATAACCAGAGATGTTTCAGGAGAAGGTGTTCAGCAGGCTCTTCTGAAAATGCTGGAAGGTAAGATTGCGCATGTTCCGCCGCAGGGTGGCAGAAAGCATCCGCATTCCGAATATATCTCCATTAACACAAAGGACATTTTGTTCATTGTTGGTGGTGCATTTGAAGGAATAGAGAAAATCATTGAGACAAGGACAAGTGCCAAGTCAATGGGTTTTGGGGCTGAACCAGTCAGTAAAAATGATAAGAGCGTCAGCAGTCTTTTACATCAGCTAATGCCGGAAGATCTGTTGCGGTTTGGAATGATTCCTGAATTCATCGGGCGTGTTCCAGTATTCGCGACTTTTGATCCGCTTGATGAAGAAGATCTGGTAAGAATTCTGGTTGAACCTCAGAATGCAATTGTAAAGCAGTATTGCAGGCTTATGCGCATGGAAGGAGTCGATCTTGAAATTACTCCAAAGGCGCTTAATGCAATTGCAAGAAAAGCAATCAGTCAGAAAACAGGTGCCCGTGGTCTGAGACGTATCATTGAAAATATTACCCTTGATATAATGTATGACATTCCATCAGATGGTGATATTTCAAAGGTAATCATTCATGAGCGCTGTGTTGAAAAGAATGAACCATATCAGGTGATTCGAAGGCTTGCCCAGAAAACAGCCTGATAAGTAACAGCAGTTTAATAATTTAAGCAAATGCCCGGAACTACCTATAGACGGTATGTTCCGGGCATTTGCTATGACAATGATATGACCCTCACTTAAATCCTCTCTCAAGGCGGTACCGTCATAAACTATTCCTTAGACGCAATTGAACTTTATGATAAACTTGTTATTCTGATGTCATTTCGACCGAAGGGAGAAATCTCGCATTTATGAGATCTCTCACATTCGTTCGAGATGACAGTACACAACAAAGTAAACATGCAATTTTGCTCGTCAATTTATTGATTTACTGCAACTTTTTTTCATCTGTGTCGGGGAGGTTCGGTGCAACAGTCGATGATGCGGGTTTCATCTGGGATAACAAGCCTGGAATTGGAATAAATATCACTTCTGCCGATTGTATCATGGGTGAACAGATTCTTGCGGCGCGCCTCAGAAGCATTCCGCCAAAAGTTGGAGAAAAGGTCATTGAAAAATCCATTTCAGAAACATAGTAAAGCGAAATTTCGTCGATAAGCGCTACTTTTCCATTTTTCAGTGCAGCGAGAGTTCTGGCCTTTGCTTTTCCTTCGAAAAAGATTCTGAGGAAAAATTGAGTTGTGATGACAGAGTCAAATGACACTCCGCTTCTGATGAATGTATCAGTGAATGTTACCCAGACTCCGCCAACCGTGCTGGAGGCCAGTTTGTCGGTTTCCATGAGCCCGAGATCATTATTCCAGGAAAATTCTGCTGAATCTGTACCGTTGAGTTGTTTTGATTTTGACAATAAGCTTATTTCGTTTTTCAATATAGATAAAAAGTCTGAATTCCCTTCGGAACCTTCAAATGCAGCAATTTCCCAGACACCGCTTGCAGCTTTATCAAGTCTGGATGAAAGCGTATTCAGATAAATTCTGCTTATCTCTTCATCGATGCAGGACGAAGAAGACGCGCAAAGGGGAATCCAGTTATGATTGAAGCCTTCACATGCGAATAAGTGCTTTTCATTGATTAAAGTCGAAGAAAGTAAAAAGAACAATATGCATAGTATTTTTGATTTCAATTGTGAATCCTTTAGTGGAATGTGAGAGATCCCCATAAATGCCAGATTTCTCCCTTCGGTCGAAATGACATTGATTAATGACCCTTTTAATAAAATTTGCTGTACTAAGGATTAATGCAACGATTATTCTTTTATATAGAAACAATGATACGCATCGTTATTAAGACTGTGAAAATCTGACTTGAAAACCCGCATCAAACCAATATCGATTTTTTCCATTTTGCATAATCTAATAATTATGCTTACCGTTGTATATATAGGGTCATAGAACTATCACACCAGACCTATCGCACGCTGAGTGAGGAGATAGGGAGAAAATAGGAACTTTTCAATGAGCGTTGATATAATTACGATTTTGCGTATATTAGTTGCCTGGCGTAAGATTTAAAACAATTGTCTGTTGCCCGGCGAGTGTTGGAAACTTCTTTCCGCCTGGGTTTACCATGATTCCAAGTGCAAGGGAGTTGCTTTTGAGGACGTTTGACATTAATTCATAGTCTCCGTCGCTGTTGCCCGCTGCAAACAGTGTGCTCTTTTCTTCAGAAGGCTCAAGATAATTTTCAAGTGCAATCAATTTCCCTTCGCCTGCAACAACGTAATGTCTGTTGTCTGGTGATTTGACAAAGGCATCATCATAGATTCTGGTAAAATAGCCGTCAGGCGTTCTTCTGCTGATGTTTCCTATTATTTTTACACCATTCTGATTGGCTTTAGAATATGGAGCGTAAACCGGGTGTGTCAAATTTTTAAAGTTGTACACACGTTTGCCGCTTGATTTGCTTTTTTCTTCAAGATTTTTCAGAATTGCTGAGACATAAATTGGATTTGAACCGGTTATTATCCATACTGGGTAATCTTTGTCAATTAAACGCTGAATAACGTCGAGCATTGGATAATAAACATATTTCTCTGGTGGATAATCTTTGAGAAAGCCGTCAATACATGTGCGAACTTCGTTTTCTGTCATGCCGGCTTCAAATGCTGCCAGTTCGGTAAATTTCATATATTCGCTTAATGGAACATCGGTGAAATTCTCGAGAATTTCGTCACGATGAATGATATTTGCGAAAGTATCAGGCAGGCTTCCGCTTACTCTGAATGATGGAAATGCAAATGGAAAAGCGGTTAGATTTTGAGCCGTCCAGGCACGCCAGGCTGATTGTCCGCTTCTCAGGCGATTTCCATGAGATGGGTACTTTTCAGATATGAGAGTACCATCAAAATCAAATACAGCTATTGGTTTTTTTGATGAGTGACGCTCTATGAAACGCTCCAAAACCATTAACTTTGCAGGTGAAAGATCTTTCCAGTTTGGGTATAACTCTGTCAGATCAGCTGCATAACCGCATTGTACAAAAAACAAGCCAGCGAGAATAAACAGGAACACTACCTTTAATGCAGATAATTTTGACTTCATTGTGGTTACCACCTTAGTTTTCTGTTATTTTGTTAGAGACGAAAGCTCAGCAATTAAAAGTGTCTGGTTAAGCATTTGGGAGGTAATATCAAGCAAACTGAATAGTGAAAAAAAGGAGAGGAAAAGAATAAAAATAACGATTTGAATGTCTGTTTCAAGCTTTCTCATAAAAAATTTTACGATAAAAAGGAATAAAATTGAAGAAGGAATGATAACAAACCACCAGTTGTTTGCTGAGTCAAATAGCTTATCAAACAGGACTGCAATTTTGAAAGTTACAATATTTTTGAGATGGTTTAATTTATCAGGAAATCTTTTAAATGCCTCATTTAACTGAGGAGTACAAAACATGTGAGAGGCAAATGAAACTGCAATTAATAAAGCTTGTGGAACTGCTGAAAATAATGCAAAAAATTTCACGTGAAGGGCCCTCTATTATTGTCTGGATTGTGGTTGTCGAACTAACATTTTGTTGATCATACTATAATTAAAGGCTGTGATCAAGATATTTTTCTTGACTTGCGGTTGATGGTGGGTTATACTAAAAGACACTTTGGTACATTGGGTAAGGAGTAGGCAGATGTTTCAGGGTTTGACAGAAAAGCTTTCTGCTGTATTCGGCAGACTTGGCAAAGGCGGAAGACTTACTGAGGCTGATATTGATGCAGCTTTACAGGAAGTCAAAAGAGCTTTGCTTGAAGCTGATGTAAATTTTAAAGTTGTCAAGAATTTCATAGCCCGGGTGCGTGAAAAGGCCGTTGGTGTTGAGATATTAAAAGGCTTGAATCCGTCGCATCAGGTTGTGAAAATCGTTTTTGACGAATTGACTCTTCTGCTTGGCGAAAAAAACGAAAAGATCGTTTATTCCCCGAAAAAACCTACAATAATACTCCTCGCCGGATTACAGGGCTCTGGAAAAACCACGACTGCGGCCAAACTTGCTTATGTCTTGAGAAAAAATGACAAGAAGAACCCGGTTCTTGTAGCTTGCGATATTTATCGTCCGGCTGCAATAAAACAGTTACAGGTTCTCGGTAACCAGCTTACTATTCCGGTGTTTACAATGCCGGAAGGCACGCGTCCGGTGGAAATAGCCGAAACCTCTATTAAGCATGCTCTGGAAAATGATTACGATGTAGTTATTGTCGATACAGCAGGAAGATTGCACATCGACGAGCAGATGATGATAGAAGTTCGTGAAATAAAAGATAAACTGAATCCGCATGAAATACTACTGGTTGTAGATAGCATGACCGGTCAGGATGCGGTTAACAGTGCGAAAAGTTTCAACGAAATGCTTGAAATTTCGGGAATCGTTTTGACTAAGCTTGATGGCGATGCCAGAGGCGGAGCTGCGATTTCCATAAGAGAAGTTACAGGAAAACCAATAAAATTCATTGGTACAGGTGAAAAACCTTCAGCGCTTGAGTCTTTTTATCCAGATAGACTTGCGCAGCGAATATTGGGTATGGGCGATGTCCTGACCCTTATCGAAAAAGCAGAAGAACACATTACAGAAGAATCAGCGAAAGCAATGACCGAGAAAATGCTTGCTGCTGATTTCAATTTCAACGATTTCCTTGATCAATTGTCCATGATAAAAAAGATGGGTCCTCTTGATCAGTTACTTTCGATGATTCCAGGGTTTTCGACTGCTATTCCGCAGATTTCAGAAATTTCATTTGAAAATAAACAGTTTAAGCGTTTTGAAGCAATAATTTTATCGATGACAAAGCAGGAGCGTGAGAATCCTGATTTGATTGATGGAAGCAGAAGGAAAAGAATTGCAACGGGAAGTGCAAATACGGTGCAGGATGTGAACGGCCTTCTCAAGAGTTTCGGCCAGATGCGTCAGATGATGAAGCAGATGGGAAATCCAACCAAGCGTTCAAGATTAAAGAAGTTGTTTACTGGTCGGTAAATACGAGTTTGTACTCGATTATTTTATAGTTAAACAGGAGTAAAAACAATGGCGGTAGCATTAAGATTAAAAAAAATGGGAACCAAGAATCGTCCCTTTTATCGCATCGTTGCCCTCGACAACAGGAAAACCCGTGATGGTAAGAGTCTTGCCAATCTCGGTTACTACAATCCAATTGCCGAGCCGGCAGTAGTTGTACTCGATGAAGAACGCGCATTAGGTTTTCTGAAAACCGGTGCTGTTCCGAGCGAAACAGTTCTGAGCCTTCTGAAGCAAAAAGGAATCGTTCATGAGCAGAAAACCTGGGTTAAAAAAGCCCAGTAATACGATTTCCTAAGGAGCAAGATTCAGTGGAAGGAAAAGTGAAAGATTTAATCACCTCAACTGTTCAGGCATTGGTCGAACACCCTTCGGAAGTTGATGTTAAGGCAATCGAAGGCGATGGTACTGTTGTATTTGAAGTTCAGGTTCACCCTGAAGATGCCGGTAAGGTGATCGGCAAAAAAGGACGGACTATAAATGCAATAAGAACCATCATCAGATCAACGGCAGCTCTGGGCAAAAAAAAGGTTATGATGGAGCTTGTCTGATGTCAGAAAGCCAGGATCTCGTCACTGTAGGAAGAATCGCCAAAACGGTCGGTTTGGACGGATGGCTGAAAGTTGTTTCGTTCAGCGATTTTCCAGAGCGGTTTGAACCTGGTGAGAAATTGTGGCGGGAATCGGATGACATTGATCATCCGTCGCTTCTGGTTAAGGACGCTCGTTGCGGCAAAAATGACACTTCTTATGAAGTTCTGTTTGCCGGTTACGAGGATGTCGAAAGCGCAAAAGCTATTCTTGGAGAAAAGCTTTTTGTGCCGCGGTCTGAACGGTTCGATCTGCCTGAAGACTGCTTTTATCCAGATGAACTTACCGGTTTGAAAGTCCTCTCACCAGAAGGAAAAGTGGAAGGGGAAGTTCTGGAACTGGATGACAGTGTTCCGCAGCCTTATATTACAGTTAAAACACCGCTTCACGGTGAAGTAATGATTCCTTTCAAAAAGGTTTTCATTGCTTCGATTGATCTTTCGGAAGGTAATCTCGTATTAAATACTCCGATTTCAATGCATGTGTTGACCACTCAGAATTCAAAAAATGAAAATTGACATTCTGACGCTTATTCCGGGAGTCTTTCAGAATGTTTTCAATGAAAGTGTTCTGGGCAGCGCACTGGAAAAGCAGATTCTTGAGATTGGGTTCCATTCGATACGTGATTTCGGTGAAGGTCGTCACAGGGTGGTAGATGATACTGCTTTCGGTGGTGGTCCGGGAATGGTGTTGAAACCCGGTCCTCTGATTCAGGCAATCAGGGCGCTCCGGGAAAATGGGGAAGTCGCTCCGGTAATTGGTTTGACGCCTCAGGGTGTGAAGCTCTCACAGAAATTGTTGAAGGAATTGTCTCATAAGCCGCGTCTGATGCTCGTTTGCGGCCGCTATGAGGGTTTTGACGAACGCATAAGACGTGAGTTCGATCTGGAAGTGTCTATTGGAGATTATGTGCTTTCCGGAGGCGAAATTGCAGCTATGGTATTTGTAGATTCCATGGCGCGGTTAATTCCGGGAACCATTGGCGATCAGGCATCGGTTGAACAGGATTCGTTTTTCAACGGTCCGCTTGATCACCCGCAGTATACAAGACCTGCAGTATGGGAATCATTACCAGTTCCGCAGGTTCTTTCAGAAGGAAATCACGAGAGTATCAATCTCTGGCGAAAAGCCAGAAGTCTGAAAAAAACAGCAGTTCGTCGTCCAGATTTATTCTGCCGTCTGAACTTGGATGGTAAAGAAAAAAATCTTCTGCAAACTTGCTTTGCAGACTAAAGTCACGTAAAATGTTAAAAAAGAATAATAAAAAGGAGTAAAATTTTATGAACCCCATTATTGAAAGCGTTGAAAGATCTTATCAAAAGAATGTGCAGCAGATTTACGGAAAAGAAAAAGAGTCTTTTATTGCAGGCGATACACTGAGAGTTACTGTTAAAGTAAAAGAAGGCGAAAAAGAACGCATGCAGGCTTATGAAGGCGTTGTAATTTCCAAAAAATACAACGGACTCAGAGAAAATTTTACAGTTAGAAAAATTTCACAGGGCGTGGGCGTTGAGAGAACATTCATGCTTCATGCTCCAAATATCTCTGAAATTAAAGTTCTCAGACGTGGCCGCGTTGTCCGCGCCAAACTCTTCTATCTCCGCGACAGAGTCGGGAAAAAGACAAGAGTTAAAGACAAGAAGTCTATCATTAAAGCAGCCTGAGAAAGTTCAGAAATATCAAAGGTCGCACATTTTTATCAGTGTGCGACCTTTGAACGTGATATAGAATTTCATAAAAGCGAGAAACCAAGAGTTGAGTGAATCAAACTCAATTATTATCAAAGATCTAACGTTAAGGTATGGAAAAGGTCCTGTAACTCAGATTGAGCAGATTCCTGCCGATGAGGTTCTGAGTGAGCCGGTTGTGTGGCTTGCGGGACATATTTCCGGTCGATTGCCGGAGAATTCGAAATTCGAATTTATCCATGCCCCCAAAGGGCGGAAAACCATTGTAAGACCTTTGCCTGTCGATCGAGGGCGCTTTGCATCAACGATTGAGCTGCTTAACGGAACCAATGAAGTTACTTTCAGAATAACAGATTCAGATGATAAAGTACTTTCTCAAAAGTGTTTTACGCTTTATTATAAATCAGCGTTCAGAGAGTGGAACGAGACTGTTTTTATTGCGTTCATACTTGCTTTAATTATCCGGTCGCTGGTTCTGCAAGCCTTCTGGATTCCTACAGGAAGCATGGAGCCGACTCTTCTTGGCGAGAAGCGTGATCCGTTTACAAATAAGCTTGAACGTTCCGGGGATCGCATTCTTGTAAATAAATTTGCTTATCTTGCTGATTTTACGCTGGACGGGCGTTTGCCTTTTCTTCCGAAGGTGTGGTTTAAGCTTCCGAAAAGAGGCGATATAATTGTTTTTAAATATCCAGATAAGGAAGTTGCGAATCCACCAAGGGATTTCATCAAGCGCGTTATTGGCCTTCCCGGGGATTCAGTAAAAATTATTGACGGGGTTACGTTTATAAATGGGAATCCTTTACAGGAGCCATACATCGCGCAGCCGCCCTGGCAGGATTACGAGACTGCTGTTCCAAATGACAGCCTTTTTGTGATGGGAGATAACCGTAACAACAGTGCAGACAGCAGAACCTGGGGAATGATGCCTTTGGCTAATCTTAAGGGACAGGCAATTTTCCTTTATTGGCCACTGAAAAGCGGTCCTCTTCTGAGAGCCGGGCCCATCAGAAGTTATGAGCATCAACCAATTCCAGGTTCAGATGGTAAAATTTCGCAGAATCCAAATGGATCTGCTCCAGCAGAAGAAAGTCGGTGAGTTAATTGGCCCAGGATTTACCCGGACACATACGCAAAGCTTTTAAATCAATTGAACGCTTTTTACCCGTTGTTGACTTGATTATTGAACTTCTTGATGCTCGAATGCCCTTTTCCTCACGCTTGAATGGTTTAGTTGACAGGCTAAAGAAGAAATCTCTTCTTGTTCTTGGAAAAGCGGATCTTGCTGATCCATCAGAAACAGACCGATGGTGCCACTATTTTAGTTCAAACGGCACTCCTGCAGTCGCGCTCGAAGCAAAAAATCCAGATTCCGTAAAAGACCTGCGTGATCTTGTAAGAAAAATTACATCCAGTATATCAGAGACACGCGGAAACAAAGCCAGACGTGTTATGGTAATCGGTATTCCGAATGTTGGAAAATCAACTCTTATCAATGCTTTGTGTAAAAGGCATTCGGCAAGAGTTGCAAATTTGCCGGGTGTTACCAGAAACATACAGTGGATAAAAATTCTCGAAGACATGGAATTACTTGATCTTCCGGGAATACTTGATTTCGCACTTCTGAAGCGGGGAAAGCTTCTGAGACTTATTAACACACTGCCAGGCAGGGAGATGGATCCAGTTGATACGGCTGGTTCTCTTTTTGATCTTCTTGTACAGACTGGAAATTCAGAAATATTAAAAGAATATTTTTTACCACCTGAAGACTTTAAAAATTCTCCGAAATTTGATACATTTCTGAACGTATATTCCGAAAAAATGAATTTTCTTGCAAAATTAGGTGTAGCAGACACAAGACGTGGAGCAACAGATTTTATAAAACGCTTCCAGAATGCGTCGTTTGGTCGGGTTACACTCGAAAGAATTGAGGATATTGAAAAAGCTGAAGACATCTGAAATGGAAGATAAGGTAGAAGAAATTGATCTTTCGGAAGAAATATCCAGACATATTCTGGGTGTTTCATCTGATGGAAATAATGTTCTGGATATGATCAGAAATCTGCCCGGATTGAAAGTTCGATCAAGAGGCAATTTGCTTCATTTGACTGGAACTGAGGATAAGGTTCTTATTGTCAAACGTTTTCTTCAGGTACTGAATTCCCGCATTGAATCAGGAAAGTCATTTGAGCATGGCGAAGTAAAACTTATTTTCGATCATGTTAAAGATTCTGATGGAACTTTTCGCAATGACCCGTATCCGGTTATTATCACAAGCTTTGCAGGCAGAGCCATACGTGCGAAAACTCCGAATCAGTTTGAATACATTAAATCAATAGAAGAAAATGACATTACAATTTCTTATGGTCCAGCCGGAACCGGAAAGACTTATCTTGCCATTAGCATGGCTGTTAAAGCGCTTAAGGAAAAAAAAGTCAGCCGGATCATTCTCTCAAGGCCAACGATAGAAGCCGGTGAAAAGCTTGGTTTCCTTCCGGGAGACCTTTTTGAAAAAGTTGATCCGCATTTCAGGCCCCTTTATGATGCCCTGCAGGAATTCTTCGGGCAATCCCACTTTCAGGCTCTCCTCAAGAAAGGCACTCTTGAAATTACTCCGCTGGCTTACATGCGCGGCAGGACTTTTAACGAGGCTTTCATTGTACTTGATGAAGCTCAGAACACCACAGTCAAACAAATGCAGATGTTTCTGACAAGAATGGGATATGGCTCGAAAATTGTTGTAACTGGCGACCGAAGCCAGGTTGATCTTCCCAGATCAGATGAATCTTCATTGTTCAGTTTACCCAATGTTCTTGAGAAAATTCAGGGAATATCATTTGTCGAGTTAAAGGACAAGGACGTAATCAGGCATCCGCTGGTCAGAAAGATTATCGTTGCATATAATAATTATTATGAATCTGTCCAGAGGCATTAGTCGACAATGAAGACTGAAATACCTGCAGGAACAACTGTTTTTCTTTCATCTTTTCTTGCATGGCTTGAAATTCCGGAAAAGAGACAGAAAGTTTTTATTTCTCAACTTGCTGTCTTTTTCGGGGCAATGGTTCTGATTCTTTTTCTTGATCCAAGCGGTTTCAGCCCGGAAGTAATGGAAGGATCAGTCTGCCCAAAAACCATCAGAAGCCCAAAAAATATAAGTTTTGTTGATGAACGCAAAACCGACGAGCTTCGTAAACTCGAAGAAGAAAAAGTTGAACCGGTTATCACTCAGATTCCTAATGCTGAAACCGAGATGCTTAACAGGTTTGATCGCTTTCTGAATGAACTGACTCCTTTTTACGAACAGGCAAAAAAAGGCGAATATCGCGAGATTAACAGCGCAGTTATTGCATCTTATTTTCCAGCCGATCGTCTTCTTGATTCAGATAATTTTAAAGAACTTGTTACTCTTAAAAAGAACGAATTTGATCGACTGAAAAAGGAATCCAGGCAGATCCTTCAGAATTTCAGCCAGTCAGTAATTACTGTAAGAAATCTCGAAAACGTCCGTAACCGAATCAAGCGTGATGTTCTTGATTTACCGGGCGGCGCACTTTTCCGAAGATTGATGATTGAAATTCTGAAAAATGGAATAAGCGTCAATGCAATTGAAGATACGAAGGAAACCAGAGAACGCCGCGACGCAGCTTCTAAATCTGTTGCGCCCGTTAAACGCAATTTTCAGAAAGGCCAGAAACTCATTGATGAAGGCGTGATTGTCACAGCCGACGATATTTACGTGCTCCGAACTGTTGAAAAGCAACTTCAGAAAAACCAGGTAATGTCGCTTGCAGGCCATTCGATAATGGCGCTTCTTCTGATAATAATTTCCCTTGCACATTTAAGACTTACGAGGCAGGGAATTCTTGTTGATCCGCATCTGTTCAGATTGCTTGGTGCTCTCTGGCTCTCCGCACTTCTTCTTGGAAGGATCGTTATCGGATTTGGTTCAGCTTATGAGCTTCAGTCTATCAGCATTCTTCTGACGCCTCTTCCATCAATCGGGCTCTTGATGGCGACTCTTCTGGACTGTCAGGTTGCGGTTTTTCATCAGATGCTGCTGGGCATTCTTACCTTTGTTCTGGCTGAGGCAAACGCAAAATTTGCGATTGTAAGTCTCATGGGTGGCGTTGCAGGCGTGTTAACCTGGAATACATTTGCAAGAGATGCAAACATTCGAAGGTCAATCGGAGCATCGGGACTTCAGATAGGTATTACCAATTCATTTCTCCTTTTGTCGCTGATTCTTCTTGATACTGAAACATTATCACTCATGGATATGAAGTCAATTGCAATCCTCGTCGGATGCGGTTTTGGAAATGGAATTCTCTCAGGAATACTTGCAAACGGAGCTTTACCATACATTGAGAGTGTTCTGCCGCTGGCGACGGGTTCGAGGCTTCTTGAACTTGCAGATTTAAGCCAGCCTTTGCTTAAAAGGCTTTCAGAAGAAGCACCCGGCACTTATCAGCATTCAATTATGGTTGCAGCACTTTCAGAAGCAGCCGCACTCGAAGTCGGAGCTGATCCGCTTCTCGCAAAAATTGGCGCATATTTTCATGACATTGGAAAATTGAAACGCCCGCATTATTTTGCAGAAAATCAGGTCGATAAAAACAGACACGATGTTATCAGTCCATATCTTTCGAGCCTTATACTCATCGGGCATGTTAAAGATGGAGTTGATCTTGCACGCGAATATTCCCTTCCAGACAGAGTTACGTCGTTCATAAGGGAACATCATGGTACAACACTGATAAGCTATTTCTATCAGCAGGCGAAAACAGAAAACGATGGAAACAAGGATATCAGCGAAGACAGTTTCCGATACAGCGGTCCAAAACCTCAGACACGTGAGTCTGCTATTGTAATGCTGGCTGACTCGGTAGAAGCAGCTTCACGCACGCTTCCCCAGCATAATATCATGCGTCTTGAAGGACTTGTTGGAAAAATAGTTGAAAATAAATTTAAAGAAGAGTCGCAGCTTGATGAAAGCGATCTGACTCTGAAAGATATTGAAAAGATTTCCGGAGCATTTGTAAAAGTTCTCAGTTCGATATATCATGGTCGAATTGATTATCCCGGAAAACTTTCTAACCAGCCGAAGGGAGGAACTGATGGAAGTCCTGATAAACAACCGCCAAAAGAAGATAAAGATTAATCTTCGAAGAATACGAAGCATTGCTCAGGAGATAATGAAATTTGAAGGTGCTCCAGAAAATGCTGAATTATCACTTGTATTCTGCGATGATGATTTTATTCAGAAACTTAACCACCAGTATCTCGGCAACAACCGTCCAACTGATGTTTTATCTTTTCCGATGGAAGAACCTGAATTTGAACAGGATACTACTATGATCGGAGATGTGGTAATAAGCACTGATACAGCATCTGATCAGGCATTCAAGATGCATCATTCCGAGGAATTGGAAATTGTTTTTCTGTTAACTCATGGATTATTGCATCTTTTCGGGTATGATCACATTAAAAAAACTGATTTGATAAGAATGCGGGGACGGGAAGACACTATTTACTCTCTTTTGCTTGAAAAAAAGTTGTTCAAATCCCCTGATTCAGAAGTTAAGCCGTCACCTCTAATAGAAAGGTCGGAAAAATAAACTGAGATGGATCCTGCTTTAGAGTTATTGCTATTTCTTTTGCTTTTATGTTGTTCTGCATATTTTTCAGGTACAGAGACATCTTTTTTTTCTCTGTCTCCTTTAAGGCTTAAAAAGCTTGAAGATGAAGGAGATAGAACTGCCGGCGAAATATTGTCGATTCTCTCTGACAAGCAGCGCCTTCTGATAGTTCTTCTGCTTGGGAACACTTTTGTCAACGTTGCTGCAACTACTCTTGCGACTCATTTTGTAATCAGATGGGTTGAATCTTCAGAATATCTTGCAAAATCGTTTATCGGGAATTCACCATCTGTTGCAATTGCAATTGCCTCATTTTTTATGACGGTAATAATATTATTCTGCGGGGAAGTTACCCCGAAAACTATTGCAATAAATAATTCAATGAAAATTGCTTCGGTTGCCGTGTATCCGCTGAAAGTGCTGATTTTCATTCTCAACCCTTTTTCGTCAATGGTGATATGGTTTCTGAAAAAAACAGTTCCAACATATTCTGATTGGAACAAGAATCTTGGCTCGGCTACTTCCATGGATGAGATAGACAGCTATTTTTCGCTTGGCGAAGAAGTTGGAATCATCGAGCATGAAGAAAAGGAAATGCTTTCTTCTGTTTTTGAATTTGGCGACACAGCTGTCAGGGAAGTCATGACACCCAGACCCGATATAATTTCTATTCCCTCAACTATTTCATTCGATGATTTGTTGAAAATTGTTCGCGATGATGGTCATTCAAGGTTTCCAGTGTATGAGTCATCTCTTGATAAAATAGTTGGAATATTTTATGTTAAGGATCTTTTTATTCAGTATGACAAAATGCTTGAAAGTTACAATCTATCAAGCATTCTGAGGCCGGCATATTTTGTTCCGGAATCGAAAAAACTTGATGAATTACTGAAAGAGTTCCAGAAAAGAAAGCTTCACATGGCGATAGTTGTAGATGAATACGGCGGAATCTCTGGTGTGGCAACGATTGAAGATCTGGTTGAAGAGATCGTTGGCGAAATAGTTGATGAATATGACAACGAAGAACAGGAATCAATCCAGACAATTGACTCTGGAGTCTACATGGTTAATGCTTCAACCGGAATTAAAGATCTTGAAGAAGAAATGGGCTTAACACTTGATTATGAAGATTCAGAGACTGTTGGCGGGTTCGTTCTTGAAAAACTTGGCAGAATTCCGAAAAGAGATGAAACAGTTGAGGAATCAGGTGTAATTTTTGTTGTGTCCGAAATGAAGGGCAATAGAATTCTGAAGGTCAAGGTTGAAAAAAAGGTATTGTCCGAAAAAACACCGGATCAGAAAATCTGATGTTTTTAGTTATTTCTTTGTTTTTGATAACCTTGTTTTTCTTTTTGACCTATTTTTTTTCAGGAATTGAAACAGGCATTGTTTCGCTTGACCGGGATTTTCTGGCGCATAAGTCATCTTTATCAGATGATAGTCCCGAAAAATCCCTTCTGAAATATGCACGACAGCCTAATCGCTTTCTTGCACTTACTCTTATTGGTATTAATGCAAGCAACACCATTGCAGCATCCATTGCCACAAATCTGTTTGACTCAATCAGTCCGATTGCAGTAACCATCGGGAGTGTATTTCTTTCTGTTTTTGTGTTTTATGCCTGTGAATTGCTTCCTAAGCTGGCTTTTGCAAAATCTCCGCTTGATATGTCGCTGAAATATGTAAAACTCCTTGACTTTTTTGACAAGCTTCTTTATATACCAGTCACAATTGTAAGTGGTATTACCCGTTTTCTTGTAAAGCAATTCATGTTGCCGGGGGACAATAAAGATAAATCACTTACCCGGGAGGAACTGGCAATTCTTCTTGCGTTTGGCGCTTCGTCAGGCGTTATCCGGGAAAAACATCACAGAATGGCTAAGGGAATAATTGGCTTGAAAGATACACACGTATGTGAGATTATGATTCCGAGAGTCAACATGTCAGCAATAAACGTTGACGCGCCAATAGATGAGGCGATTGAACAGGTAAGGGAATCAGGATATTCAAGATTGCCGGTTTTCGATAATAATATTGATCAGATTGTAGGTGTGGTATACTTTAAAGATCTGCTTTTCAGGGAGGGCGAGTCGATGAAGCAAATAATGAAATTGCCCATGTTTGTGCCTGAATCGAAGAATGCTTATGAACTTTTCAAGGATATGCGTACAAATAATAACCAGACCGCTGTGGTCCTGGATGAATATGGCTCAACGGCAGGTTTTCTGACCCTTGAGGATTTGCTTGAGGAAGTATTCGGAGAGATACATGATGAGCATGACGAAAACACAACTTTAAGCAGAGTAAAAGCCGATGGTTCGATTGTTGTAAAGGCTGAAATGGAGATTGAACACTTAACAGCTGAAACAGGTATTGACTTTAAGTGTGAAAACCATGTATCTACATTAAACGGGTTTATTATTTACAAATTGGGCAGGATACCTGAAAAAGGTGAATGTCTGATAATTGATAGCCGTAAGTTTGAAATTCTGGCAGCGGACCCGAATAAGGTTCAGGTAGTAAAAATTGTATCTCAAAGTTAGGAATGGAAGAAAATGGATCAGGAAAAACTGAAAAATATTCTTTCTGTGTTTTTTGATATTGTAAGCAGTCTCATTACGGTTTTGCGTTCGTATTTTTTCACAGGACTGATTCTTGTTGTTCCGATTGCAGTTACTCTGTATGTCGTGTTCTTTCTGTTTCAACTTGCTGATGGGCTTCTTGGTGATGCTTTGAGCCAGGCTCTTGGTTATAATCTTCCGGGAGTTGGTCTGGTTTCGACTATTGCGGTTCTTATTCTTTTTGGAATAGTTGCTCAGAACGTTATCGGAAAGAGAATTCTGACCTGGTTGGATTTTTCTCTGCAGAGTGTGCCGATTGTGAAATCGTTGTATCTGGGTATTAAGCAGGTTTCCGATGTAATATTTAAAAGCCAGTCCAGCGATTTTCAGAGAGTTGTCATGATAGAATATCCGAAGTCAAACTGCTGGACGCTTGGTTTCATTACTGGTGATTTTCCGATAGGTGTATGTAAAACACCTATTGCTGACCATTTGGTGTGCGTTTTCGTTCCAGCTACTCCTAATCCGACATCTGGATTTTTGCTTTTTCTTGAAAAAGACCGGATAGTTGATACTAATCTTGGTATCGAGGAGGCGATGAAAATGATATTATCAGGAGGTCTTGTAAAACCTGGCCAGATAGCAGTTCCTTCGTCTTATAAGGTCTACGATGATTATACGATACCGCATTAAGAGGAAAGTTTCTGCTGAATAGAATATGAATCTATATCAGCAGGATCTTAGATTGGTGTCATGCGATAAATATGCTGCACCATCGAATTCTGGAACTCATGATTAATTGTGTTTGACAATATTGTACAAGCTAAAATATTTAATTAAATAATATTCACTCTGGGGAAATAATGTGAGAATAATTAAAAATATCAGACCGGTTATTCTGGCATGCCTGGTACTTTTTGCGTTTTTTCATTACTCAAATAGAGTAGTTGCACAGAACTTTGATAATATGCGGGAATATCTCGAAATTAAAGACCTTCTGAGCATTTTCAAGTCAGAAATTGAAAAAGAATTAATGAATGAACATCCTGCTACTGAAGAGAAAATAAACGGCTATAAGCAGAATCTGAACAAACTTGGCGAAAAAGTTAAGGCTTTTAATGCTTCAGGTGATTCACTCTCGGGCTATTACAGCGAAAGATTGAATGAGTTGTTTGAAAAATCTGGAAGTTTGATTCCTCTTTTGCAGAATAATTCAGAGATACTCTCAAAAAAGAATAAGCCTGCTTCACAGACACCGCTTTCAGCCCCTGCCTCACCATCTATTTCGCCGCCTTTGGCTATACCGCCTGCTGGAGCTCAGATAAGCTCTCAGACAACTACAGAGCCTGTTCAGAAATCTGCTGTTTCCCTTCCAGACAAAAAGCATGAAAGTCAGCCTGATGTTAAAACAACACCAGTTCAGAGTATTGTAAAACAGACCTCGGCGAAACAGACTTTGCCGAAAAAAGCTCAAATTCCAAGGAAACAGTTTTTTCTTCCGATTGGTTTCAGAAATATTATTCCACGGTTTGTACGTGGACTTGGAAAAAAACGCAACCTTCCGCCTGTTTCCGTAGGGGAAATTGCTGCAGTTACAGAAGCTGCTTTAATAACACCACAGCAGATATCTCTGGCATCCCAATCAGCTCAGATTTCGTCACAGACAACTACTCTTGCCATATCTTCCGGTACTCAATCAATCTCAAGAGTAGCATCTGAACCTCCGCCGATACTGCATGAGCCACTATCAGATCAGCCTTCTGAAATGCAGCCCCTGATGTATTCATCGAACGATGATCCGCGGGTAATCAACGAAAAGGGAATGCGTCCGGTGGCTGTGATGGTCGAAAATCACCGTGCATCACGTCCGCAGACGGCCCTTGAAGAGGCTGAAATGGTATATGAGATTCCGGTTGAAGGCGGAATAACCAGATTCATGGCAATCTTTTATCACATGGTCGGAGTTATCGGTCCGGTGCGGTCTTGCCGAGACTACTTTCTTGACCGTGCGCTTGAAGTGAACGCATTGTATGTCCATTGTGGCGGGAGTCCGCAGGGATATCAGTATATTTCCTCTCTGCAGCCAGTCGCAATTGATGAAATAAGTTCCGGAAAACCATTTTTCAGAGATAATACAAGAAAAGCTCCGCATAATCTGTATACAAAAATGAAAGATCTTGTTGACTTTGTAGGAAAAAAACAGCCGATGGCACTTCCATATTTGAGGATGCCACTGCGTTTTGGTCAGAATCCTACTATTTCTCAGGATGAAAATTCAGCCGTACATATTAAATATCATGGTAATTATTCTGTTTCGTACAAATACTCGCCTCAAAAAAATGTGTATTTCAGATATATGAATGGAAGTCAGCATCTTGACAGAGTTAATCTGAAGCCGATTGCGCCGGGTACTGTAATAATTCAGAATGCATATATGAAAGTAATTGATGACCTGGGACGTCAGGATATATCGTTTATGGGTGAGGGTAAAGCCTGGGTTCTTCGCGGTGGAACCATTCTTCCATGCATCTGGAGAAAGAAGGCGCCCCGAGAGTTTACCGAGTTTTTTGACCTTTCCGGAAAACCGGTGATTTTTGCAAATGATCGCCCTGTATGGGTGCAGGTTGTTTCTCCAAGAGAACGCCTGACATTTGATCCTCCAATAGAAGACGAAAGTATTTCAATTTCAAAAGCAACGAAAAAGGCATCTACTAAATAATTCGAGGTGGTGGTTGTCATCTCGAACGAATGTGAGGGTTCTTTCACTACGAATTATTGAGCAGATACTGGATTGAGACTTAAAAAGTAAAGTAAAATCATGAATAATAACAGAAAGCGAGAAACAGGCAAATAAATGCAGGTTGAGAATTCAGAAAAAAAGACAAAATTTGGTTATATTGGCGTATTTGGAAGAGCCAATGCGGGTAAATCTACTTTGGTGAACAGTCTGGTTGAAGCTGATGTATCTATTGTTTCACCAAGACCGCAGACTACGCGTAAGCGAATTCTGGGAATTATTACAAGGGACGTTTCTCAAATTGTTTTCTGTGACACACCCGGATTGCATCCAGTAAAAAATAAGCTGGACTCATTCATGAACAGCGAGATAGCATCTGTTCCTGATAATATCTGTGCGGGACTCTATCTGATAGATTCATTCAAACCAGTTTTGAGCGAAGATTCTCAGTATATTGACCAGCTTTTTTCAACTAGAAAAGTACCGCTGATCGGTATTCTGACAAAAACAGATTTATCAAAACCACCTCAATTAAACGAAGTGCTTGAAAGTGTTCTTGGAATGAAAAAATTCCAGACAGTTCTTGCCATTTCCGCTTTGAAGACTAAGGGAATTGGTGCACTCTGGGAAACGATTCTTCCTCTTGTACCAGAAGGCCCGCATTGCTTTCCCGAAGACGATTATACTACTCAGACCGAGCGTGAAATATGCGAGGAAATTATCAGACAGGAAGTTCTGAACCGGTACTTTCAGGAAGTTCCCCACTCAGTTGCTGTTACAATTGAAGAATTCAAGGAACGTGACAGCGGTAAAACATTTGTCAGCGCAGTGCTTAATGTTGAAAAAGAAGGTCATAAAAAAATAATAATCGGAAAAAACGGTGACAATCTGAAAGCTCTCGGAGTATCGGCGAGAGAAAAACTTAATTCACAGCTCGGAAGAGATATTTATCTCGAATTGTGGGTAAAAGTCAGGCATAACTGGCGTAAGAGCGAAGACTGGATACGAAAACTGGGCTATGTGAATGCACATTGATGAGGTAACTTATGATAAACGCATTGTTAATTCTTCTGGCAGCATTAATCGTGATTGTTCTGGTGTTTATTATTTTCACGCAGGACGATCAGGAGGATGGTCCTCCGGAAGCTTTGAAGGCGGCTTCTGATTTGTCTGCGTCAAATAATGATGTGGAAAGCTCTGTAAATGTGTCTTCTGAGACTTCGAAAGATGTCTCCAAAATTGATGAAGAAAGACCTCTCAAACCTATTGTGCCTCCTTTGGATTATACTGGTACAGCAGAAGATTTGAAGCTGAGATTGCTTATGGATGATAAACTTGCTCCGCTTACCGAGGTGAAAACTGTGCAGAACGTAGTTGCAGCAGTTGTTCAACTTCGTTTTCCAAAGGAACTGTTGTCTAGCGGTACAAATGCTCTTGCAGTGCTTAAAGCATCTGAAGCCATTCTTCAGCCCAGAAGTTCGCTTTTTCAATACAGTGTTTATTTTATCAATCAAATGGATCGCCTCTGGCTCTTTGGTTTCGATGAAGAACTTGACGACCCGGTATTCGAAGCTCTGGTATCAGCCATGGATGCTATTTCTAAGTTCAAAAAAGCGCTTGAAAGCAACGAAGCACTTAAGCAGGCGAATGCCCGAATATCTGTCGGAATGTCTTTCGGGGAAGTTGCACGGACAGTAAGAGGAACATTCGGTCCGACAGGGCATTGCGGAATGCCTGTTTATATGGCCGAAGTTCTGGCTGAATCTGCCGGAGATTTCATGATTCATGTTGATGATCAGGTTCACAATCAGGCAATGCCTTTCTTTGATTTCCGTGAATGGAGGCCGATTAAACTCAGACATGTGCTTCCCCCAACTGCTTTTTTTGAAGTCATGGGACTGAATAAAAAAGAAGAGCTTTTTGCATTCGCCTCACATCAGGAAGCAAAGATCAGACGCTGTGTGGCTGTGGCATATCGATATCTTGATATAACAGAAATGGCTCCACTTTTTGGGCTTATAACTGATTCTGACGATAAAGTTGCACTTGAAGCTCTGGCATCAGTTTCAGAGATTGGCGATGAAAAAGCACTCGGAATTTTAAAGAGAATTCTTCCTGAGACGCAAAAGCCAATTCTAAAGAGCGCAATAATAGAAGCCATGGGTAAAATAGCACGGGAAGACATTCTTCCGCTTCTTCTTGCATCAACAAAAGATACAAATTGGCAGGTGCGTTATAATGCTGCTAAAAGCCTTTTCAGAGTTGCCGGCGGTGACTCTGTCAAACATCTTGATCATCTGTTGAAGGATGACAATGCTGCGGTAAGAGCTCTTGTAAACGGATACTTTTTTCAACATACTGCATCTGAAAAACATCTGCTTTCTTTGAAGGAATTGCTGTCAGATTTATCAGTTAGAGGAAGGCGCTCAGCGATTGAAGCTCTGTGCGAAATTGGCACTCCTCAAGCTGTTTACGCAATTTCCGAATCCTGGCAGAATCAGGAACAGGAAGTTCAGACATTCATTCTGCGAAAGCTTGTCAATGTAAATTCACCAGTACTATATCAAGCCTTTCTGAGTATGTTCAAAAACGCTGATGAAAAGGGCCGTTCTCAGATTTCATCTGCCATGAGACGTGCAGGAATTGGAGTAATTAATGCCAATTGAGCTCATTATTGTTGACGACGAAGAGTTGATTCGCTGGACTCTTAAAGAAGCATTGCAGTCGGATAACTACAGAGTTCTCGATTTCGCTGACGGAGCAAGTTTTCTCAAACATTTTGAGGAAAAAGGTGGCGATATTGTAATGCTTGATATTCGTCTGCCAGACATTAATGGACTTGAAATTCTTTCTCGAATAAAGCAGATTGATCCCGGTGTATTTGTCGTCATAATGACAGCATTTGCTGAAATTGATACAGCCGTAACAGCTATGAAACAGGGTGCTTACGACTATATCACCAAGCCGTACAATCTTTCCGAAGTCAGTATTCTAATTAAAAAAATTGTTGAAACATCAATTCTTAAAAGCCAGCTCAGACACTTTCAGGAACGCGATAACCAGAGCTTCAATCAGATTCTCGGAGAAAGTATTAAAATAAAGAGAATTAAAGATCATATCCTTATGGCTGCTCAGTCAGAAAGAACCACTGTTTTAGTTCGTGGAGAGTCAGGCACTGGAAAAGAGCTTGTTGCCAGGCAGATACATCTTCTCAGCAGCCGGAAAACTAAACCCTTCATTGATATCAATGCTGCTGCTGTCACTGGAACCCTTCTTGAATCAGAGCTTTTCGGACATGAAAAAGGCGCTTTTACTGACGCTCACAGTCAGAAAAAAGGCTTTTTTGAACTTGCCGACAGCGGAACTCTTTTCTTTGACGAAATTGGCGATTTGAGCCCTTCTCTTCAGGCAAAGCTTCTGAGAGTTCTTCAGGAAAAAAGATTCAGAAGAGTTGGTGGTTCAAATGATATTACAGTTGACGTCAGAATAATAGCCGCAACAAATGCTGATCTAGAAAAACAGATGGAAGAAGGAAGCTGGAGAAAAGACCTTTTTTATCGGTTGAATGTTTTTACAATTTTTCTACCTCCGCTTAGAGAGAGAAAAGACGATATTGTAATGCTTGCAAAGTTTTTTCTCGAGCAATTCTGCTGTGAATTTTCTAAAAATATAACAGGTTTTTCAAGCGAAACAATGGATATACTTATGCGTTATCCTTATCCAGGAAATGTGCGGGAACTAAAAAACCTGATTGAAAGGGCAACTTTACTTGAGTCTACAAATAAGATTCGACCAGCAAGCCTTCCAGATGAGCTCAAGAAGCATAAATCCCTTGATTCCAAGAAAGCTGCTGCAAACTACTCAGTTTCTGAAAAACTTCCGACCGGGTCTGTTAAACCCTGGAAGGAAGGAGGATTCTCAATAAAAGATTATATTGACAAAGTTGAAGGCGATCTGGTTAAAGAAGTATTAGTTGAAACAAACGGAAACAAAGGTCTTACTGCAAAAATCCTTGGACTTACAAGATTTTCACTCAGGCATCTGATTAAGAAGCATTGCCTTGAAGAAGGAGCATCAGAAGAAAGCGTCTAAGTATGCAAATCTTAAATAATAAGGAGACAAATTCGAGTGTTGACTTTGGAATGGGCGGTCGAAATGATATACTAGAAATCTGGAGATTGTTATTACATCTTTATTATAATTTGCTGCACAAGGTTGTGAATTCTTTGAAATAGATCATGTGCGAAAAATTAACATATTTGAAAAGGTGAACATTTTACACAATTGTTTTATCCGGTAATACTGCGTACAAGACTGTTCGTTTGTGGCATAGAATTTGCTAGGATAATAGATAGAATCTTATTTTTGAAGGAGAGACGGTATGATTTCAGAGTTGTTAAAAGAAAGTTTTATTGAATTAGACCTTTTCGCAGCCAGTAAACAGGAGGCTATTGACCGGCTCTCAACAATGTTGCATACTTCAGGTAAGGTGAACGATCAGGGCAACTTTGTCAGAGCAGTTATTGACAGGGAAAAACTTGGAAGTACTGCTATCGGTGCTGGTATTGCAATTCCGCATGCCAGAGCTAACACTGTAAATGAAATTTCAATCGCTTTTGCCCGTTCAGGTTCCGGAATTGATTTTAATTCTGTTGATGGTGATCCGGTTCATCTTATTTTTCTACTTGCTGCTCCAATTGAGTCTGGCAGCCTTTATCTCAAGCTTCTGGCAAGAATATCGCGCCTTTTGCGCTACCAGGATCTTATTGAGGATCTGAAAAAAGCGACATCTAAAGAAGAAATTATCGCTGCAATTGCATCCAAAGAATAGTTTTTTCTGTTCAGACAGATCTTATGTTCTCTCTTGAGTTATTGAGATGATCATATTTTTTTGATATATTTTTCAACAAACCATGCATTATTGCATGGTTTGCCTGTTTTAGGGAAATCTTTATATGTTTTTTTTCCTTGTTAAAATGTATCTTTTCTGCTAAAAATATTTTAGTGGAGTGAGCTTTTTGCAAGACTGAATCAGAAAAAAGTCTATGCTGATTGTTAAGCAATTGATGATTTAAATTCAACTTATCAGGAGAGGGAAAAATGGAAAGAACTTTTGTTATTTTAAAGCCTGATGCTGTGCAGCGTGGATTAACAGGCACAATAATTCAGCGTATTGAGCAGAAGGGATTGAAAATTATTGCTATGAAATTGCTCACTATAACTATTGAGCAGGCAGAAAAACAATATGAGTGTCACAAAGGGAAACCATTTTATCCGTCTCTTATTGCGTTCATGACCTCAGGACCATCTGTAGCAATGATTCTGGAGGGCAGAAATGCTGTTGCGATATTCAGAAAATTCATCGGTTCTACAGATCCGGTACAATCAGAACCTGGTACCATTAGAGGAGATTTTTCAATAGACGTAAAACATAATCTGATTCATGCTTCCGATTGCGAAATCAGCTTTAAGCACGAATCATCAATATACTTTTCCGATGAGGAAATTCAGAAATACAAACTTTCTCTCAAAGGCTGGCTTTACTACGAAGGAAAGTAACCATTATTCCTGGAAAATATTATTCATGTCCCTCTCCTATTGCAAAAAGTGTGATACTTTTTTTGGAGGAAAGATGGCAAAAACTTTTCAATAAATTAGTGGTATATTAAAATGGAGATGAAGATCTTTCTTTGTATCCGGATGTTGATTAGTTGGAAAAAATATAGCTAGAAGGGTGTTGCAATGTTGATTAAGAGATTGTTTTCAATACTTTTTTCGGTGCTGATTTTTGTGTTCTTATTAAGCCCATATGACTGCCTGGCAAAAAAAGATTCGGATAAAAAATCCAAAGAAAAAGAGAAAAAAAACGCGCAAAAATTAGAAAAAACACGTTTGCCAGAAATTCAAAGCGGAGGAAAGTCTGCGAATACTGTTGTACCAGCTAAAGGCAGTTTGGCGGTTAGAGTCATTAACGTGGGCAAGGGCGATGCCATATTGATCCAGCTTCCTGATGGAAAAAACGTGATGATAGATACTGGTTACGAAGAAACTTCCCGCTATGTTACTGACAAGCTTTTTGAGTATAACGTGGACAATATTGATCTTCTGATAGTAACTCACCCGGATAAAGATCACATAGGCGGGTTAAATGAAATTCGTTCTGCATTTGAGATCGCTTCGTACGTTGAATCAGTAGATTTAAAACAGAAAGAGGAACGAGGAAGGAAAATATTTACTCCAAAGATATGTGGTACAAGGCCTCTGCTGGCTGGAAATGGATATAGCCTTTCTATTTTAGCTCCGCTCTCTAATTCTTATAATGATGTAAACGATTGCTCAATAGTAGTCAAACTTACATTTGGTGAGATAGAATTTCTTTTTGCAGGCGATGCTCTGGATACTTCCGAAAGAGAGATGTTGAATGCAAAGCTCAACCTTAAAGCAGATGTATTGAAAGTGGCGCATCATGGAAGAGGCTTAGTTTGCTCAAGGGAATTTTTAAATGCAGTTTCTCCAAAATATGCAATAATTACCTGCGGAGAAGATTCAAAGGATTCCTGTGATAGAGAAGTCGAGGATAAACTTGAAACCATTGGTGCAGAGGTTTTTAAAACAAGCGATCATGGTACAATTCATATTCTTTCAGATGGAAAAAATATTGAGGTAAAACCCTGAGAAAGATATGAAAGTCGACAAGTGGGACAGTGTTCTGTGATGTTAGTACAACTGGTTGATGAAAACAAGTTCAGATTCAATTAGTTTCTGGGGGATGTTGCACAAACATGCGAGTGATTCTTTGTAATATGCAAGCTGCTTCTTGTATGATTCCTGAATAGATGATTCGGTAATCTGCTTACCAGATTTGAATTCCCATATCGAAGCTTTGAATGGAATATCGTTTTTGTACAATATTAAAGCCCGGTCGAAAGTGCCGCTTATAAGTCCTTTTGTTGTTTTAACAGAAAAAGATTGTTCCCTGAAAAGCCTGAAGTCAGCTTGAGAAGGCTTTTTGAATATGTCGATTCCGTTTTTCTCATATATAAACAGTACAACAGATCTCAGAGCTGCTTCTATTCTCTTTGTGTCGGTCTCAGGAAATTTTTTCTTCAGATATTTTATTGCAGTATTTTTGGCTGAAGCGGGAATAGACTTCCCGCTGAATTCCAGATATAATTTGTCGAATTGAAAGTGATTGCTTTTCTCTGGCAACCACTCTACGCTTGAAATGATGAAGTGAACAACGTTGCCGTATTCAAATTTTTCCAGTTCAGCATCGGAAAACGTATCGTGTGAAAGAGTTTTTTCAATACGCGATGGATTGATTTCCTGAAATGTGCGGAAGGGGGTTTCGTCTTTTCCGGGCATTTTCAGAGTGATTGAAGGAACTTTCTTTGTGTGCTGCAAAGGATTGCCTTCAGAGATTACAGTTTCATCAAAATCCGCAGTGTCTGTGATTATTTCATATTCTGGAATATCCTGCTGGAATGGGTCATCGCCTGTTGAGAATAATTTGTCCGAAGCATCTTTCTGGCAATCTGAGTAATCCTGCTGCGAACTTTCTGTATCATCGTCAAAGTGAAAATTTTGTATATCTTCTGTGAGAGCGCCGCGGAGAATCGCAGCGTAAGAATCGTCTGATAAGCCTCTGTTGAGATATTCACCGCTCTTTTTTCTTCTAAGAGGTTCAACAATCATGTACAAACTTTCTTTTGCTCTAGTTACAGCCACATAAAGGGCGCACAGGAGATCTCTGATACGTTTTTTTAGCTGCTGGGAATATGCTTCAGTTATCTCCGGACTCAGATCACGAATGTCTTTTGAAACAGAACAGAAAATAGCCTGTGCCGGTTCAAGTGGATTGTTTCGCATGACATAAACCGGGTCACGAAAGCTCTTTAAAAAGTCAAAATTAAGCTGCGGAAGCACAACGATGTCGAATCCAAGTCCTTTCGAGCCGTGAATTGTCATGACTCTGACCTGGGCGGCTTCAACCTGTTCAACCCGCGTTCGTCTGACAGTATTTACAAAATCTGATAATCTGATGTTTTTTGTAAAGTCGTATTCACCCGAAATTTTAATTAATTGAAGAAGTCTGTCGAGTGATCTTTCAGACTCAATTGGCGCAATAAAGCGAGTCCAGTTTGTCAAGGTCTGCTGCAAGCCTTTTGAATATATATCCTTCCGAATTTCTGAAGATATTTTTGTTGAATCCGGGATCGTTTTAAAACCGAGATATTTCCCCAGCGGAGATGAAAAAAGATGAAAGGCAGAAATCATATCATTCGGATTATCAGCGAGTTTCAGTGCGGCAAGTATTGCAAGCACAGAAGCTTCATCATCAAGCGGGTTCTTGCCCTCGCCGCTTGCAGCTACGCCGAGTTCTCTCAGATGGAAAATCATCTGTTTGACGATTTTATTCGTTCGTACAAGAACACCAATTGTTTTTTCGGGATTCATTCTGTGCAGTTGTTTAATTTTCTTTGCACAGAACTTCTGATGAATTGAGAATGCATCTTCAGTTTCATCAGATGAGGTGCTGGAATTTGATGCTTCAGCCGCTGACCCTGATGCTGCTGAAGGTCTTTCTGACTCAGATTCCTCAGGTGAAGGAGACTGAATCAATTCGACCCATCCAGCTTTTTTGCCTGGTATTGCAACTGAGTGTTCGTCAAATATTCTCTGAAAGTCTCCTGCTACTTCTCTGAAAATAGGATTATTTATACCGGGATTTGCTTCAATGTTTGAAAAAATAAGATTGACAGTATCAATTATCGCCTGTCTGGAACGATAACTTTCTTTTTTCCGTTCTTGACGAATATAGAGCAGCGGATCATTAATAACTTCGTCAAATAGTTCAGGGCAACCATCTCGCCAGCCATATATGGACTGTTTTGGATCTCCGACAAGAAAAATACTCCTGTTCATTGTTCCGGGTTCTGCTGTGGCACAAATTTCCCTCGCCAGCGGTTGAAAAATTTTCCATTGAGAGATGCTTGTGTCCTGAAATTCGTCGAGAAAAACATGCTGAATCCGGCCGTCCAGACGATAGTAAATTTCGTCAAATGATTCCTCAGTATCGAATGCAATTTTCGAAGCTATTTCCCGCGGAAGATCACTGAAAAAAATTAATCCTTTTGATACTTTCAATTCTTTGAAATAAGGTTCGAATTCGCTCAGAAATTCTCCGAAACATTTATTCTCTGCATGAACCTGCCTGAGAATGCAGTTTTTTGCATGATTGTACAATCTTATTACCAGATCTGAAATTTCTTCAGGAATTTCATGATTATAATATTTGGAAGATTTTACAAGTGCTTTTTTTACAAATCCATTGGTAATGAAATTAACCCAATTCTGATCAGAAATGCCTCTGATTACTTTTTTCCACGCTTCGAGGAATCGTTTGTCTGACCTGACTACAGAATTATCAAGAAAGATTTCTGCTGATGATAATTTAGTCTTTAATTCAAGATCGGTAAGAATTTCATCTTTTGAAAATGCTGTCTGTTCCCAGAGTTCAATGTTCTTTTCAGCGCAATAAATCGGGAAAGCAGCCTCAATTCTATCCAGGAACATTTCAAATACTGATCGTTTCAGCTTGTCTCTGTATATTTTTCTGATGCGGTTTACTGCTTCCGATGACCCCAGTTTCCTGAAAAGTTCTTCCAGCGCGAGCGAGTAAATCTTTCTGGATATTTCAGAGTCTTCTTCTGTAGGCTCTACATCACCGGTCATTCCGAGTTCGAATGGGAAACTTCCTGCAATTCCGCTGAAAAAACCATCCATGGTAGTTATTGACAATCGATGAAGCGAATCACGCATCAATTTCAGTGCATCAAGGAAAAACAATCTTGTATTTTCACATCTTGCTTTATACTTTTCTGGAAGTGCAATTTCGTGCCACAATTTTTCAGCTTTTTCGTCGTTTTTGGCTGCTTCAGCAATTCGTTGAAGAACCCTTTCAAGAATTTCCCCGGCGGCTTTTCTGGTGAAAGTTGTTGCAAGAATAGTTGCCGGATCTGAGCCTCTGCAGACAAGGGAAATATATCTTGTACTAAGTTCAAAAGTCTTTCCTGATCCGGCAGACGCGCTTACCAGAACACTGTTGAGATCACTGACAGGTTTTTCCATTACTTACTACCGCCTGTTTCTGCCATCTTCCGGCGGTTAGACCAGTCCAGGCACTTTTCGAGAGACAGGTCTGAGAATTCATCGTCCAGTATTTCTGAACGCGGGGGCCAGAAGACGCCATTCCTGATATTTCGAATAACTTCTTTTGCTTTTTCATAAGCATTTGAAAGGAATTCGTCACTCCATTTTGCCATTTTGATTGGGTTTTCGTCGAATTTTCCGGGAATACAGAAATATCCGAGCCCGATATTTCTATTAATGCCGTTGTTTTCGGCAAGAAGTTTGTACAGTGGAAGCTGAAGATCGACAAATTCACGGCTTTGAAGGTGCTTTTCGTTTGGTGTTCTGCATTCATCAAAAGTTTTATAGTCATAAAGCCTGAAACCCTCTTTTGGATGTTCGTCAATACGATCAATTCTACCGCAGATTCTGGCTTTTTTTCCGTCAACTTCAAGGAATGCTTCTCCGGGAGCTTCGGAAAAATCATTTCGAATGACCCAGTCGCCTGCGGCAAGTTCTGATTGTACTGAAGCGAAAAATTCAAGACGCTTTAATGTTGTGTCCAGTTGGGCATTTAAAATTACAGATGCTTCATTACCAAAGTTAGAAATAAAAAGTACTTCCGCTTCATTTTTCAGAAAATTGAAAATTTCCGAACTGTCAGTTGATCTGATGACTTTTGAAGCAGAAAAGTTTTCAAGAATTTTATGAAGGAAGTTTCCGTAAATCATCGCATCCATTTCATTGATGCGGTCATTAACCAGTTTGAGTTTAAGAATATGCTTGAGATAGTAGCGATAGGGGCAATTAAGATAATCTCTGAACTCGGTGACATTATATGTGTCATCATTTTTGCCTTGAATTTTACCCGTATTGGGGTCTATGTGATTGCCCGGGAATGGTACAAGAAACGAAATGGTTTCAGATGTCTTTAGTGGTTTCCACAGATCGCCGCCTTGTACGATTTTTTCTTTCGGGTAAAATTTCTGAATGACTTCCGGAAGCATGTTGTCCTGAACTGAAAGAATTATTCTTGACGGTGCCAGAGACTCACCGCGTAAACCGGTTCTGGCAGCCAGAAGACGTACTGTGCGGCTGCTTAATATTGATTTGAAGTTTGCTTTATCGCGTGCGTATCGGAACGTGTTGTTTGACAAACCAAGAATAGATCGGACTCCATCGGTCAGAAAAGGGTCGAAGTCAATATTTTGAGGGATCATTCCTTCATTGAATGATGTAATGAAAAGCAAAGGTGCATCATCAAGCGGAGTTTCAAGCCAACCGAGCATTTCTATTCCGGATGTCTCAGTAGCCACTGGAGAGGCTTGTTCGGACATGAGTCTTATCAGAAGCGATAACGCTTCGTAAAAGGTAATTTCAGGAATAAATGAAGCGCTGTTTTTTGTCTTCCAGAAATGTTCAAGGGCTTTTTTCATTTCAGAAAATGTTTCGTAGCTTACGTTTAACTGTGAAATTATTGTTCCATCAGGGAAAAAAAGCCTGCCCAGTATTTTCCATATTTTTGGAGCCCATGAATTTATTGGCATTTTCATGTATTTATCAATGTAGACGAGCCCATTCACTTGCAGGACAAGATCTTTTATTTTTAATCCGTCATCGGTTTTCAGAAAAGGGTCTTCAAAGTTTATTTCATCTGGGATGTGGCTTACAATAAACTTGTCAAGCATTTCAACAGGATTATCAGTGCACTTTAAAGAATATTCCAGTGCCGGGTGGCGTATCAGCGTGGCGAGTGACTTGTAGTCGTATTTGCTGACATATTCTGCAATAGTCATAATTAACAGCGCTGGTGAAGTCTGGCAGAGAGGTATTCCCGATGCTGGATGAACAGGCAACCCCGCTAATTCAAGATATTTCTCCATGAGCGGGCCGTTTTTTTCATCGCCGAGTGATATTGTGATACGATCGGCAGTAATATCTTTCAAAAGATTACTGCTGGTCATGCCGGAAAGTAAAGAAAGAATTTCATGAGCCTGCCGCGCAGAATTTTCGACAATGCTTAGATTTTCAGGATCTATCTGAATTGTTTCTGCAGCCCATTTTTCAGGAAAAATACTGCCCATATCATCAAAATAATTCTTGTACTCTTCGGGTGCAAAAACGAGTGGAATGAATGAATCTTCTGAAAGCTTAATGAATCTTTTCTGCATATAAGACAATTCCGGAAGGCATGCCAGATAGAATTGTCCAGATAGCGTCTTGATTTTTCTTTTGCATTCAAGTATTTGCATTCTGGCGTCATTGAGGTCATAAAAGCCATTTTTTTCAAGGATTTCCAGATATTTACACTGAAGAAGATGCAAGGCTTTCCATCGATTTTCATCAGGGAATGCCGGAATTTTTTCTGAAAGTTTTTCGCAGGCTACTTCAAAGCTGATAAGGCCAGATGAAATTTCAGTTGCCAGGTTGTTCAGAAAAGTTGAAATGCTCATGCGCTGCTGAGTTGATGATTCAGATGAATATTCCGGAAAAACTGCAGAAACAATTTCCGGTGGAGTATCTTCAAGGCTTTGCATCCTGGCAAGAATTGAAACAATTTTTCCGGCTATAGCCTTTTCAGCTTCATAAAACAATTCTGGGAGCTCTCCCATGGTATAAAATCTGGGAAGGAGCATTAATAAACGTTCTGATTCAGCTCGTTCTGCCAGCAATTCGCGCAGTCTTCTAGCTGATCTGCTGGATGCAAAAAAAATAGACACTTCCGATAGGTCCCATTGATTTTTATCTGAATATTTCTCAAACAGAAAATCAATGAGTGAATGAAGAAACGGCCTATCCCATCCCAAAAAAATTCTTTCCATTTATCCGATCAAACTCCTGAAATGCTTTCTACACAATAATACTCAAAAGTGCCCCTTTGAAAGAACCAGAGGCACGCTCAGACGCCGGGGAAAACAAAGTGCTATCTAAAGAGCCAGAGGCACGCTCAGGCGCAGGAGAGCACAAAGTGCTCGACCGCGGGGAGTGAGACGGTCGAACTTGTTCGATCGTCGAGAGGGGGCGCGTGCCCCCTCTAAAAAATTCCCTGCTCTTCGGTTTCGTATTCAGAAACAAGTTCAAGAAGTCCGATCATGTGAAATGCCGTTTTGGTGATTTTAGAAAGCCCTGTAACGGAAATTTTTCCAGATTTATAATCAATTATTTTAACTGCAATTTCAAGAAACATGGCGAGACCACTACTATTTATTACCGGAGTGTTTTGAAAATTAAATAGAAAATTTTTTCGTCCATCAGAAATTGCCTTTTCACAAAGCAATTTCAGCTTATCTCCGCCTGTTTCGTCGAGATAGCCGTTTATTCGGAAAATTTCGGTAGTTCCCGATTTTATCTGTTCAATAATTATTTCTGGCATGAGAGCATGATATTGGCTTTTGTGAGTTCATGTCAACAAAATTTTGTCTGGCAGATTTATCTTTTGCAGGAAGATTTATTCCTAAAAATCCATTCTTTTTGTTTGTTTTGACTATTTACAACTCTCAGCTTTTGTTTTTAGAACTTAATCTGCGTAATTTGCGGACAGTTTGTTCTTTTAGTTTTTCAACTTCTCTGAAGAATTAAAAGGGTGATATCGTCTTCCTGTGGTCCAGGATCAACGTATTCATGGTGCCAGTCTGTTATGTTCTCGTAAAGCTGCTGAGGTGGAAGGACAATTTTTTCTTTTATGCGGGAAATTGCCGTTTCGTAGCCAATCATGTCACCGCCATGCTTGGCTTCTATAAGACCATCTGTATAAAAGACTATTTTATCTTCTGGTTGTAGAGTTATGCGTTCTGAATGAAACTCGATTTTTTTCTTACTTCCAAGTGGAAATGAAGCTGTTGAAATATAAAATGGTTCAGTATTCTTTCTAAATACAATTGGATAATTATGCCCGGCATTTACAAATTCAAGTTCATGGGTTTTGGTGTTGAGAACCGAAAGAAAACATGTCATCATTCGCTTTCTTTTGAGAGTTTTATAGAGAACCTTATGCATCGAGAGCATTATCTCTTCGATTTTTCTGAGTGCTGCCGATTCATTTTCAACGATAGCCTTCGCCATTGCCATTACAAGTGCTGAAGCAACGCCGTGGCCTGAAACGTCACCAATAAGAATTATCAGCCTTCCATCTTCAAGATCAAGAAGGTCGAAATAATCTCCACCTAGTTGACTTGCACAGCGAGTCTTTCCAAATGCCTCATAGCCATTTACGATAAGGGCTCTTTCCGGAAAAAGGCTTTCTTGTACAATGCGTCCGATCTCCATATCAGAAAGCCCTTCCATAACATTATTGAATGTTGTGGCAAGATCGCCAAGTTCGTCGTCAGCACTTTTTATAACCCGGTAGTTGAATTTTCTTTCCTCAATGGCTTTAACGCCAAGGGACAGATCAGCAATTGGTACCAGAAGCTTCCTCGAAAGGAGGAATCCGAGAAATATGCTTATGAGCAGACAAACTACGCAGAAAAGTATAAGTTTCTGTTTCATGGACTGAATTTCGAGGCGAATTTCAGTGTCAGGGAACATAGAAATAATATTGTGATAAAACAGTTCTTTAGTTTTAAGACCCGTAACAAGGTACCTTGTTCCGCCTATTTGTACTGTTGAAAAAAGTGAAGACTGTCTGAGATTCATTTCTCTGATAAATCCAGAGATTCTTTTTATCACCGCAGGTTTATCGGGAAAAGACTTGATTTCAGTAAAATCACGTTCTACTGCAAAAAAACGGGCTGATTTTACCTCTCTCTGAGCCGTCATGAGTGAAGATTTTATGTAATAGAAGTCCATTGCGGTCTTACGCCAGAATGATGCCAGAAGATGGCCATAATTACCGCTTCTGCTCTTCAAAGGTTTCAGGTATGTCCATGTGTGTTGTGTGCCGGCGAATGAAAGGTCAAAAATCTTTCCGAGGTTTCTAATGATAACAAAAATGGGGCTATCTGCTCCTGACATGGTTTCAAGGAGTATTTCAGCTGAATTTATTTTAATATTTTCATCTTTGTTAAGTCTGGAGAGTATTGTTTTTACAAGTTGGGAAAGGATCTTTCTGGACCTTTCTGTTTTTCCTGAAGGATTTGGATCACATGTAAAAACCATTTTGCCATCAGATGTAAAAATTACCAATTCTGAAGGCGTAAATTTCTTCTTGAAAAAATTCAGATATTTAACATTTTTTTCGATTGCCAGACCGTCAAGTGTGTTAATTTTTGATACGAGTCTGTTTATCTGAACTTCAGTTTTTCCACGGTTTAAAGGAAGTCTTGCGTCAAAAGCTGAAAGAACTGTAAGTATGTTTTCATGTGCTATTCTAACTTTGGATTCAAATTTATCGTTCAGGTAGTCCCAGCCAGCAAGTATTACGACAGCAATTGGAACACCTCCGGTAAAGGCAAAAAGCAATAATAGTTGTGTTCTGATTGATATTCTGAGGGGTTTTTCCTGAACAATAACAAGATGGGAAAAGAAGGCAAAGAGCGCAAAAAGAAAGGTAACAATTGCACAATAAATAAATCTTTTGTGGGAAAAATTATTCAGACCCGGGTTTTTTTGCTTTATCCATAAGCGATGAGTCGGAGAAATGGCCATTAAAGAATAAAGAGCATTACGAGTTTGAAAATGGGCCCGATTTGTGCGGATATTTTCAGAGAGAATATTGCTGAATTCTTCAGACAAATTTTTATTACTTATTGAGGTAAGTGATGTCAAGCCAAATTTCAGAGAGGAATTATTGTGGGAAACGTTAAATCGCCTGCAAAGGTCTTTTAATGCAATAATTTCCCAGTCTGCGGTCTGAGTTAAGTGAGCGAATAAGCCTGCATGTTTGTTAGCTGCAAAATAAAAATATCGTTTCTCTCTGTTGAGATTTACTTCTTTCAATTTGGTTCTTCCGTTGCCCATTTCTTCCTGTGAAGCGATTTCACCAATAAAAGCTTTTAATATGGGAAAATTCTCCCTCAGGGCGTTTTTCATGGCATCACTGCCGAAGGTAAGATCTCTTATTATGGTATAAAATCTTTTGATAACAGTTTTCGGTGGGCGACCATCTGTGAGTTCTGTAACCAGATTGCCACTTGAATCAACGAAATAGATATTAAAAACTTTTGGAAAGCGTTTTCTCAGCGAATTAATTCTTCTGGATAAAGTTTTCATATCAGGAGGGGTTTGAATATGAGTTGGAAAAGCTTTTTGTAAAAGACTTTCAAGGTATATCTCAGGGACATCTTTGGCTTTGAGTGTTAAAAGAAGAGAATCAAGTTTCTGAAAAGCTTTTGAAAGAGCTCTTTCTTCCTGGTTATTCCAGATGTTTCCGAGTCCGTAACCAATCAGAATGAATGGAAAAGCAAAAAACACCAGACAGACAAGCATCCATCTGATTCTGGAACCAAAAGTCTCAATCAATCCCATATTCTGATTTTACTGCTTTCGTTTATGTTTTGTCCCTTTATTATTGACTTGTCATGTTTTTATTGTACAACACCGGTAATCTGGAATTTTTGAAGAACATACCAATATGATATGATTTTTTCAGATATTCTTCCATCTTTTCTTTATTACCATTCAGTAAAAACTCATAATAAGGGTTAATAAATGAGTTTATCTCAGGATCATCTGAGATTTCGGGCAAATAATTCAGAAAAATTGAATCAGACGAGATCTTCATGGAAGAAATCATTTGAAGAAAATCATTTTCCAGTTTCCTCATTGAGTTTTTTAGAAAAATATGCGGATTGTAAAGCTCGATTTCTGCTTCATCTAACTCAATACGTTTTTTTTTCCATTCTTCCAGCAAGTCACTTTTCTTTTTTTGCAGTGAATTTCGTTGATTCCAGTATTCATCATCGGATTGAAAATCAGACAGGAGCTTATTAAGATCTGGCTTCAACATGTAATCAATTTCTTCCAGATCATTTGAAATCTTTGAAAGCTTCATATTAAGAGATGCTATTGCTGATTCGGTAAATTTATTGTCAGCCATTTTCTTTGTTTCAGGATTAAAATTTATAAAAATCGGATGAGAAGAAATATATGAGTTGAGGTCAAACGCTCTTATATCATGCGCTGACAATTGTGAAGAGGTAATAAATGAAAGAAGCAAAATAAGTAGAGCACTGACCATCTTCGAGTGATTAATAGTTATTTTCACTACTAAACTTTCCTTTCATATCTTTTCTTTTCTTTTCTCTTAAGGCAACTCTGATATCATGCGAGCTCCGAACTACCCATTTTTGGATATGCATCATTTTGTTTTATTTCAGAGCTGGAAAGTCGGGAAGTTCAGAAGCAGGGCGCAAATCAAAGAATGGTTTCAGAAAACCCGCAACCAGAAGTTTTTCAACAAGTGAAGGAGAGTCGTATAAATTTATCCGTGTTTTTGTGTCTGGATAAAAATCTATAAGAAAAATGTGTCCGGGAATTGGAAAGCGGTAAAATGAAATAGAGACACACACAGTAGAGTTTAATTCTTCAGCGGCTTCATGGTTTTTTATAAGACTTAATGCTCTGATTCGATTGTCCTGTGCCAATACAAATTTATAACAAAGCCATGAAGAATTTAAATCATGAAACAGTGCTGCTTTAAATTTTATTGAGTTGGATGATAGAATAATTGATGATGTGGCATTTTCATAATTTCGCTTTACCATGTTAAGCATGCTGCTTTTTTTCGAAGAAACAGGCAGCCAGTTGATTTTAAATTCTTTTTTCTGACAGACAGGCATCATTAACATTGCCGGAAGAAGTTTCGATGGATTATTCACAAGCCAGAAAACATTCACCGGATCAGGTGGAATGTTCATATTAGACAATATGTCAACCTCTCCGGCAGGAAAAACAGGCACTTCAAGTAGAGTTTCAAACAGAAATAGCCTTTGCCAATCGTGATTGACAAGATTGCATGCCTTCAATTCAACAAATTCAAATGCCTGCAAAAACAGTATAAAAGAGAATATTTTCAAAAATTTCATTTTTATCTGATCATCTACTCTGATGTAATTCAGTCAGACAATTATACCACATTTTTTGTCATGTTTTATTTTTGTATACTCAAAGCTGTATCTTCATATCCAACTCGAATTATTGGCTTTGTCTCACAAATATTGACAATCCATAAGTATTCAGATAAAATCCTTAAGAAATGACATAAGATATAAAACAATACAAGCGGAGAAAAAATGAAAATATCTGTTTCACATCAAAGCACTAATAAAGCAATACGCGGGTTAATTATGGAAGCAGAAATTAAACCTGATGACTACGGAAAGTTTATGCTCAATCTTGACAATGGCGACAAAGTTTCTGCAGGTGAAGATTTTCTCAGGCATTGTACTGTGGTTGATGCAACAATAGAAGAGCTTCAGACGCTTGAAAATTCGGGCTTTAAAATCAGGTTTGATCTTGATGATAAGCTTATGCTTCTGAGAGGCTATGTTTCCGGAAGGTTTGAAGAAAAGGAAAAGTAAGTTTGTCCGAGGAAATAAAATCCGCGACTGGTGGTCCAGGGTGTGTTGTAACTTTTATTAAAGCATCTGCTGTAGTGATTTCTGTGGCCTTGCTGGGTGCATTTCTTCTTCTTAACCGCCTTGCTGAGGTTCCGCGCGAGATTTTTTCTGAACCCTTTCGTCATATCGCTAACCTTATCAAACCAGAGGTAAGCGTTTCTACAGTTATGAACGCTGCTGTAAACAGCCTGAAGAAAACTCCAAAGCTTGTCGTTCTTACTGCAGCATTTGGAGTTGAAACAAAAAAAATCAGCACAAAAAGTGTATTCTGGGGATATGTATCACTTGGCGATACAATTGTAACTTTACGCGCAATAGATAATAAGGTTCAGTACTATATTCCACTTGACAAGATTTCCCGGGAAAGCTTGATATACGATGAAATTAATGGAAGACTTTCAATTAAAATTCCTCAGCCCAGACTTGATGAAAATCTGATCGAAGTTCAGACTGATCCGGCGAAAATCGAAATTATGACCAGTCTTGGATGGGCGAGATTTGACAAGTTTTCCGGGAAAAAATTGCGTGATGAATCGGCAAGAGAACTTCGAAATGCTGTTATTGAGCAAGGCAGGGATGAATATTTTCTTGTTAAAGCACGTAAAGAAGCTGAGAAAATGATTAAAAGGTCTTTATCAGAAATTTCAGAGGCGATGAAAAAAGATCTTCCCATCGATGTTACCTTTTCACAGGAAGACTAGAAAAAAAACTATTTTGAAGGTGCCTTTTATATATGAAAAATAAGATTGTTTATGTCGGAATGAGTGCAGATCTTGTTCATCCAGGACATTTGAATATTATTAAAAAAGCTGCTGAGCTTGGGGAAGTTGTTGTTGGTTTATTGACTGACCAGGCAATTGCAACATACAAGCGTGTTCCATTCATGGAATATGAACAGCGCAAAGAGATTATTGAGAATATTAAAGGTGTCAGTAGCGTTGTACAACAGAGCACTCTTGATTATGTTCCAAACCTGGAAAAAATAAAGCCTGATTATGTTGTACATGGTGATGACTGGCGTGAGGGTGTTCAGAAAAAAGTCCGGGAACAGGTTATAAACGCATTAAAAGCCTGGGGCGGAGAACTTGTTGAGGTTCCTTATACGAAGAATATTTCTTCTACAAAACTTCACGCAGCGCTTAAAGAAGTTGGTACAACTCCAAATATTCGTCTTAAGTCTCTTAAACGCATGCTAAATGTTAAGCCTTTATGCCGTTTTATGGAAGTACATAATGGTTTGAGTGCCCTTGTTGTTGAGAATACAACTTATAAAGATGAAAAAGGAATAAATTGTGAATTCGATGGTATGTGGGCGAGTAGTTTAACTGATTCGACCGCACGTGGAATGCCTGATATCGAAGCGGTCGATGTTTCATCGCGCATGATGACTTTAAATCAGGTTCTCGAAGTTACAACAAAACCAATAATTTTTGATGGTGACACAGGTGGGAAAACCGAACATTTCGTTTTTACAGTTAAAACTCTTGAAAGACTCGGGGTTTCGGCGGTTATTATAGAAGATAAAGTCGGTTTGAAAAAAAATTCCCTGCTTGGCACTGATGTTCATCAGATGCAGGAAGACGTAGGCTTGTTCTGCGATAAAATTCGAAAGGGAAAAAAAGCACAGGCTACAGATGATTTCATGATTATTGCCCGAATAGAGAGCCTGATTCTCGGAAGTGGCGTTGAAGACGCTTTGTCCAGGGCAAAATCTTACATAGAAGCCGGTGCCGACGCGATAATGATTCACAGTAAATCAAAATCTTTTGATGAAATTGCTGAATTTTGCCGCAGCTATAAAAAATTTGATAATTGTAAGCCTTTGATTGCAGTTCCTACGACATATAATTATGTTACAGAAGATCAGTTAATTGAAAATGGCGTGAATTTGGTAATATATGCCAATCATCTGCTTCGAAGTGCTTATCCGGCAATGAAAAAGACAGCTGAATCCATTTTGAAAAATCACTGTTCTGCAAAGTGTGACCCAGAACTGCTTCCAATAAAGGAATTGCTTGAGTTGATTCCAGGCACAAAGTGATGATTGATCCGGAACTTTTTTTTAATGAATTGCAAAATTCCGGTGTTGACTTGCTTACAGGTGTTCCTGATTCACTGTTTTCTAATTTCACAGACTATGTTATCAGCAGTACAACCCATTGTAAGCATATTACCGCAGCGAATGAAGGAAATGCTCTGGCTATCGCTGCAGGTTATTACCTTTCGACTGGAAAAATTTCCCTGGTTTATCTGCAGAATTCCGGACTCGGAAATATTGTTAACCCTTTGACATCATTAACTGACGCCGAAATTTATTCCATTCCAGTATTGCTGATGATTGGCTGGCGTGGTGAACCCGGCATTAAAGATGAACCACAGCACATCAAACAGGGTAGAATTACTGAATCGCAAATGAAGCTTTTAGAAATACCATACTGGATAATCAATTCCGACTCAGATTATTCTTCTATTCTGAAGGATGTTTTTTCTGCATTGAAAAAGGCTGATTCGCCGGTCGCTCTGCTTGTAAGAAAAAATACTTTTTCAAAGAAGGCAGATCAAAATGTAAAGCCACAGAGTGCACATTTAATGAGGGAAGAAGCCATTAAGCAGCTATTGGAGTTAAGTGCGCCGGAAGATGTTTTTGTTTCAACAACCGGTAAAACCTCAAGGGAGCTTTATGAGCTCAGGAAAGCCAGAGGCGAATCTAATAAAGATTTTCTGATGGTTGGTTCAATGGGGCATACTTCGTCCATGGCTTGCGGTATAGCGCTGGGTTGTCCTGAAAGACGCGTTGTATGCCTCGATGGTGATGGTTCACTTTTGATGCACATGGGATCATTGCCTGTAATAGGCGGAATTACGCCTACGAATCTGGTTCATGTACTACTGAATAATTCTGCGCATGATTCAGTTGGCGGGCAGCCTACTATTGCAGATAAAATCAATTTCAGATCTCTGGCTGCTTCATGTAATTACACACATTATTTTTTTGCTGACACTCTGGAAGGCATCGTTTCTTCCTGGAATGAGCTTCAAAAGCTTGAAGGACCGGTGTTGCTGGAAATTCGAGTTCGTACAGGTTCCAGAGAAAATCTCGGCAGACCCGACAAATCTCCGTTGGAAAACAAGTTGGCTTTTATGGAGTTTATCAGAAAGAAAAACGGGTTTTGACTATGTGGTCACACTTCAACCCGGTTAAAATATTTGCTGATGTTTCCTTGTTTGAAGTTCTTCCGGAATATTTGCCTGCAAATGGTGCATTGCTGCTTGTAACAACCCCCGGATTTACCCGCCGTGGCTTGACAAAATTGCTTGTTGATAAAATTGATTCAGACCGCATGCTGGTTTGCGATAATGTTACGCCAAATCCAGATTTAACAGATCTGGAATCATTGATTAATGAATACCGACCTTTAAATATAAAAACCATCATTGCAGTTGGCGGTGGCAGCGCTCTTGACACGGCTAAAGTTTTGTCTGTGGCTATTCCAAGTTCTTATAAAAATCCGCTTACTGAGACATTAAAAGATGGTAAATCTCAGCTTTGGAATGAGAGTTTGCCTGTAATATGTGTTCCTACAACGTCGGGAACCGGTGCCGAGGTCACTCCTTTTGCGACTGTCTGGGATAAAAAATCTGGCCGGAAACATTCTGTTTATGGTGAATCTGTGTTTCCCAGATATGCTTTGCTTGATCCGTCGCTTACAGCTACTCTGGATGAAGACAATAGACTTTACCCCGGCCTGGATTGTATTTCGCATTCACTTGAGTCTCTCTGGAATAAAAACCGGACCGCCGCGAGTATTGCCAATGCTCTTTTCAGCCTGGAACTGGCTCTGAAGAGTCTTCCTGAAACTATGAAAAACCCGGGTGATCTGGACGCGCGAAGAAATCTTCAGCATGCAAGCCTGTTAGCTGGTTTGGCGATCAGTCAGACAAAAACAGCAATCGCGCATTCTATTTCATATCCATTAACTCTTTATTACAATATTCCTCATGGACTTGCAGCCAGCTTTACTCTGAAGGCAATATTGCGATCAATTAAGACAGATATATTTGTTTCAGAAGGTCGCATTGAAGAAATACTTCAATTGCTTTCTAAATATGATCTTCCAAAAAGAATTCTTCAGTATCTCAGTTTCGATGATGCCGAGAAGTGCCTTCCGGAAATGTTCCTGACTGAAAGAGGAAATAATTTCCTTGATATTCCCACAACTGAAATGGTTCGAGCAATATTATTAAATTCTTTTTGAAACAAAAGATGTGTGACGGATGTGGAAATTGTACAAAAGATAAGTCATCAGGAAAAAACAGGTACTTTTAATTATTATCTGTCCAAGGTTTCCCATTGAAGAAATCCATGAATTGATCAATAACGGAACAAGTGGGAAAAAGCATAGAATGACAGCACGTTTTATTGGCCATGGAAGAGGCATGATTTTCTGACATCGGTTGAAAACAAAAAATGCCAGCAGCGCGTTTGCAATGATATTAGAAACGGCAATTCCTTCTATTGAAAAATACTTCACGAGCGGAATTGAAATCAGAGTTGATATTGTTATTGCAGTGAATGAAATTAAAGGAAGAGTGTGAGACTCTTTTTTATGATAAATCAATTGAATTATATTTGAATAAATAAGGAAAAAAAGAACTCCTGAAAGAATGAAGGGAATGTATTTTTCGGCTGAATAAAATCCGGGTGTTGTGAAGAGGTGCAGCGCCTCTCTCGAAAAGAAAGACATGAAGAGAGCTCCAATAACAAAAATTCCCATGGAAAAATCTAATGCGTCGGTAATTTTCTTTTCATTGTTCTTTTCATTAATTAGCCCGAAAAACCTTGGATTATTGGCCGAGGCAAATGAAGTAACTCCCAGAAAAAGAGGCTGAGAGTATGAAACTGCGATGTGGTAGATTCCAGCAACTTCACTACTGATAAAACTTGAAAGAATGATTCGGTCTGCAGAACTTTTTACCCAGAAACACACGTTATGAGGAACAAGTGGAATAGAAAACTTTAAGCATGATATCAGCAGAGATGGTTTGAGAGTCCAGGTGATGTCTTTTCTCAGCCAGAAAACAGAGATTACTGCAAAAAGAATATTTGTTATAAGATTGGCTAATACAAAGCTGAATGCTTTCATTTCATCTACAATCAAAAAGTATATAGTAAACGATGTAAGTACAATAAAAAATGAAAAATTCAGTGTTGAGTATTCTTTCATTCTTTCTGCAGCGCGCAAATATTCAAGACATGTATGAAGGAAAATGAAGAATGGTCCGCCCACAAGAGTAAAAAAGAGATATGGATACCATGGAATGCCAAAAATACTGCGATTCGGAACAAAGGACCAGATGATTCCTAGAAGAATTAAACCCACTGATGTAATCAAGCCCTCAAAAGCGAATGCAATTCCCAGGACTTCACTTTGTTCTTTCTTCTTTTCAAGAGTTGAAAAATAAACCGCATCCTGAAGGCTGAGGAAGGGAATCAACCATGAAAGAATGGAAAAGGTTATACAAACCGCTAGAATTCCATATTGTTCGGGATTCATATATCGCGTATAGAGCGGCAAAAGCAACACGCTGGCTGATTTTTGCAGTAACGCAAAAAACAATATAAGGTTCGCATTTATGAACCTTGCATTGTTCAGATCAAACCCGAATATTTTCAAGTTATACCTCTTTATTACATCTTATCTGATGTAACCGTCATTTGATGCGGGAATACCCCCAATCAGCTTCCACGGCGGCTCTGGAATGAGGGTGACTTTTCTTTCCATTATTTATTGAGCAGATACTAAAAACTGTATATTTTTACTGGAGTAGTGTAACATATAGCCCGAATTAAATAAAAGGACGATGGCTGAAAAATGATAGCAAATCAGGATAATTTTCAATTGACTGAGAAAAAAGGTGTTGCTTTCTACACCTATCCTGGATTAAGTCGTGTTCACAAGCATATATTGGAAATTCTCTCATTTTTTGATCGTGTTTGCTCTGAACATGAAATTCCTTACTGGATTGATGCAGGCACGCTTCTGGGCGCTATAAGACATGGTGGTTTCATTCCCTGGGATGACGATGCTGATGTCTGTGTTCTTGCGCAGCATTACGAAAAGTTGATAAAAATTATTTTTCAGGAGACCCGCAAACATTCTGACTTCTTTCTAACATCAAACTCAAAAAGGGTGAGAAACGTTGCTGATCTGGTTATAAATTCAATTAATAATGTCAATAGTTTCAGAATTGCTGGTAATGAACTTGCGAATTCCGGAATAGATATTCAAAATATGCAAATACTTCCTGATGATTCTTTACTTATAGAATCGACTCGCAATACTGCTTTTAAGGCCATGGCACCACATTTCTTTCCTCGCTGGGCTGATTCTTCTTCGGAAAGTGAAATAGAAAAATTTATTCAACCTGGTTATCTGACGAAGTATGACAGTCTTGCTGAAACACCAGAGAAGGCTGTTGTAGTCTATGCTGCCCATGATTTTCTGGTAAGCATGAAGAACGACAACTTTGATTTGAAAAGAAAACCTTTTCGCTACAATCATATTTTCCCCCTTGGAAAAATGCAATTTGAGGGGATCACATTGTCAGTTCCCGGTTGTCCAGCTGAAATACTGAATAGATTGTACAAGTATAATGGCTTTCCGCCACTTTCGCAAAGAACGCCTTACTTTGAGGGTTCATTCGAGGGAATGCGAAAATTGTTTCAGTTTACTTTAAAGAACTTCGCTCAACATGGTTATAAAGCGATTCCGCCGTCTCTTAAAATCTTTCTGAAAAAATATCGAAAGTATTTTTTCTGGCAACCATTGTACAATATTATGCCGGAAAGAATTGCTGATTATATCTCAGATCGGGCTTCTCAGCCTCAGGTTTTATGAAGATATTATTGATTAAGCCCCCGACAAATCATTTTAAGAATACTGCTCCTCCAGTAAGTGGTATTCCGCTTGGATTAGCGTATATTGCATCATCTTTAAAAGCCACCGGACATAATGTTCGTATTTATGATGCAATTGTAAATGCACCAGAAGAACGCTGGGATTGCCGGGAATCTGAAAATATTATTTGCCTGGGAGCAACATTTGACGAGATTGCAGACGTTGTTGCTGAAGCGAATCCAGATGTTGTTGGAGTTACCAGCCAATTTACCTCTCAAGTCGGAAATGTCATAAAAATAGCTCAAACAGTAAAGAAAGTAAATCAATCAATTAAGGTTGTTGTCGGTGGCCCGCATGCGACAGTTGCGCCCGATTCTTTTTTTCAGAATGATCAATCGGTTGATTATGTTGTCCGTGGCGAAGGCGAGTTTACTATGCCTGCTCTGCTTGAGTGTTTTTCAGGTCTTCGGGATATAGAATCAGTTAAAGGTGTTACTTACCGCAGTGGTGAAAAGATAATAAATAATGAGCCAGCCGGAAATATCTCTGATATTGATGTTCTCCCATTGCCGGCTTATGAATTGCTGGATATGGAGCGTTATTTTTATTTTAATCTGAAAGGCAAAGACACCAGAGAGCGATATCTTTACCCGGGTTCAGAAAGATCTGTTACAATGATTACAAGTCGGGGCTGTCCTTTCAGTTGCATTTTCTGTTCAATACATCTTGTTATGGGACACAGGTTTCGTGCAAATTCAGCAGATCATGTTCTGAAGCATATTCAGTTGTTGAAAGATAAATATCGGGTTGCACATATTCATTTTGAAGATGATAATTTCAGTTTTGATATTAGCCGTTTCAATGCAATTCTGGACGGCATTATTTCACGCAGACTTGAAATCACCTGGGATGCGCCGAATGGAGTCAGAGCGGACTATCTGAACGAAAGTATTCTTGAAAAGTGTAAAAATAGTGGTTGTACATACCTGAGAATCGGAGTAGAATCGGCCAACGAGCATGTCAGCAAAAACATTATAAGAAAGCACCTTGATCTGAAAAAAGTCACTGAGATAGCGAAAGCGTCTAACAAAGTTGGAATTGATCTGGATGCATTTTATGTCATTGGGTTTCCTGGCGAAAAAATCCGTCAAATGCGCGAAACAATCAATTTTGCAGTTTCTCAGGAGCGAAAGTATGGACTGTTTCCTTACATGTTTACAGCAACTCCATTGCTGGGAACGCGTTTGTACGAAATCGTCAGAAAAAATGGCTATATTTCAAAGGATCTTCTGCCTGAAAATTTTGCCACATCAACTCAAGGCGAAGGAATGATTGCTACCGAGGATTTTACGCCCGGAGACATTGAAAAACTGCTGCGAAACTATAAAATAAAACATGGTTTGTCCAGAGTCATTTTTGCATTAAAATATTTCCTTTTTCACCCTTCTTATTTATTCACCAGAATATTTGATGCATTTATCAAAAAACCACATAAAGCTTTGTTGAATGAAGGTCTTAAAGCTTTTATCCGCGATATTTTCTTTATCAGATATAAGAATTGCATTAATCGAAAAGTTGGAGAAAACAAGTAATTCAGGTTGTGTTGACTTTTATCGGCAAAAGAATTATATTTACCGATGGAAGCATCGTGAAAACTCGCTGTAATTCAAACTTTCAAGAAATGGATGATTTGAATTTTGAACAAAGAATTTTTGCATAAAGTATGGCCAGTCATAAAAAGTTTGATCCCACCTGCATTATTGAAAATTTTGCGGAAGTACAAAGATTCCTACGGTTGCTTTGGAAATTATGCGACCTGGGAAGATGCGTTAAAAGACTCTTCAGGCTATAATTCACCCAGAATACTGGAAAAAGTCAAAAACTCAACATTGCTTGTAAAAAGTGGCAAGGCAAAATATGAACGCGATTCAGTTATTTATGATTCATTCGATTTCAGTTATCCATTCATTTCGGGACTTTTACTTGCCGCCGCAGCCAATGACGGAGAACTTCGAGTAATTGATTACGGAGGTTCTCTTGGAACGACATATTTTTTGCATCGCCAGTTTTTTCGTGACCTGAAACGTGTAAACTGGAACGTTGTTGAGCAGCCACATTTCGTAGATTGTGGCAGAGAAAACGTTGAAGACGAGATAATCAAATTTCATTATTCAATAGACGAATGTCTAAAGCAGACACAGCCTTCTGTTTTTATATTGTCAAGTGTTCTGCAATATTTGAAAGAGCCATATTCTTTTCTTGAGCGGATTGCAGAGTATGGGTTCCCTTTTCTTCTGTTTGACCGGACGGCGTTTATGCTTTCTGATTTTCAGGAGCGCCTTACCGTTCAGAAAGTACACCCTATGTTTTATGAGGCAAGTTACCCGGCGTGGTTTTTGAAAAAGAATGCATTTATGAATATTCTTAACGGATACGAACTTGTTTTCGAATTTCAAGCATCTGAGCAGGATACCGTCTGGTCTAAAGTAGATGGTCGTTTTATGGGATTCTTTTTCCGAAAAAAGCTTCATTTTTCATGAAAAGATTAATTTTGAATATTAAAGAATACATTGAAAACTGGGATTTTTACCCGAATCTGCTATGCATTTTTTCCAATCCATTTTATCTTACCCGCAGAGCTCTTCTTGAAAATATGATGTACTTTTCCGAAAATCATACCTTTTCGGGAAAAATACTTGATGTTGGATGCGGAAAAAAACCTTATAGAAGGCTTTTCCCAAATACCACCTTTGTTGGACTTGAAATTGATACTCCGGAAAACCGGAAAAACAAAGCGGCTGATTTTTTCTACAATGGTACGGTGTTTCCGTTCGGGGAAAAAGAATTCGATCATGTTTTGTGCAATGAAGTTCTGGAGCATGTTGCAGATCCGCTGCCTTTTTTGAATGAAATCAGGCGTGTAATGAAACCATCTGGTACAATTCTTATTACTTGTCCATTCGTGTGGGCTGAACATGAAGCTCCGTATGATTTCTGGCGATTTTCAACGTATGCGACTAAATTATTACTTGAAAAATCTGGTTTTACAATAATTGAATCAAAAACCACCTGCAATGATATCAGGGCTCCTATGCAGATGCTGGCTTGGTATCTTTTTGATACGTTTATTTCTCGTTTCCATCATGGAAAGTTGCCGTTAGTAGCGTGTCTGATTGCTCCTGTAACAATTCTGGGAATAATTGGAAGTAAGTTGCTTCCGGCGAATCAGTCGTTCTTTCTTGACAATGTAATCCTGGCTGAAAAGGAACAATAAATATGTCTGATTTTTCTTCATTTTCTGGTTCAAATGTTCTTATTACTGGAGGATTGGGCTTTATCGGCTCAAATCTGGCCATCAGACTTCTGGAATTGGGTGCTGATGTTACTGTAATCGACAGCCTTATTCCTGAATATGGTGGTAATCTGTTCAATCTTTCGGGCTATGAGAAGAAACTTAAAATTAATATTGCCGATGTCCGTGATCCACATAGCATGAAATACCTTGTACAAGGACGCGATTATTTGTTTAACCTTGCCGGCCAGACCAGCCACATTGATTCAATGACTGATCCCGCGACCGATCTTGACATTAATTGCCGCGCTCAGCTGTCGATTCTTGAAGCATGCCGGCAATTTAATCAGAGTGTAAGAGTAGTTTTTGCCAGTACAAGACAAATCTACGGAAAACCCGACTATCTGCCCGTAGACGAGAAGCATCCATTGAGACCTGTTGACGTAAATGGTATTAATAAAATGGCAGGAGAATGGTACCATATTCTTTATAATAACGTATATTCTATCAAATGCAGCTCTCTCAGACTTACAAATACTATTGGTCCCCGAATGAGAATAAAAGACGCAAGACAGACATTTGTAGGAATCTGGGTGCGGCGAATTCTTGAAGGCATGGAATTCGAGGTATGGGAAGGCTCACAATTGCGGGATTTTACCTATGTCGATGATGTTGTTAAAGCTTTTCTTCTTGTTGCAGAGAATTCAATGGCAGAAGGAAAGATCTTCAATCTGGGCGGGAACCGGCGAATATCGCTTAATGAACTTGCAGAAACTCTTGTAAATATTAATGGAAAAGGATCATATAAAAAGTGCTCTTTTCCGGCAGAAAGAAAGAAAATAGACATCGGTGACTATTATTCAGACTATTCATTGATAAAAAACACCATCGGATGGGAACCTGAAACTACTATTGAGTGCGCATTGCAAAAAACTCTGGAATATTATTCCAGAAATATTAAATCATATATTTGAAGGATTTTTATGATTCCTCAAACCAACCCTAAGTTGTCATACATTGCTCATAAAAATGAAATTGATACGGCTATCGCCGCGATGCTTGATGCTGGCAGATATATTCTCGGAGAACAGGTGAGAAAATTCGAAGAAGAGTTCGCAGCTTTTCTTGGGGCGAAATACTCAATTGGTGTTGGAAATGGTACCGATGCAGTTGAACTTGCACTGAGAGCATTAAAAATAGGGCAAGGTGATGTTGTTGCAACAGTAGCGCACACGGCAGTTGCAACCGTGGCTGCCATTGAATTGTCCGGCGCAAAACCTTTGTTTATTGACATTCGTCCAGATACATTTGTCATGGATCCTGAAAAACTCAAACTTGCATTGACAAATAATCGTTCCGCGTCTGTTAAGGCCGTTCTTCCGGTGCACTTGTATGGTAATGTTTCTGAGGTTTTTAAAATACTTGAAGTAGCCTCCGAATTCGGAATTCCTGTCATAGAAGATTGTGCTCAGGCTCATGGAGCAAAAATGAATGGCCGTTTTGCGGGAACTTCCGGAGTAATTTCTGCTTTCAGTTTTTATCCGACAAAGAATCTTGGAGCGCTTGGGGATGGCGGAGCAGTGGTCACTTCGGACGAAAATTTGAAAAATCAGGTTACGCTTTTGCGTGAATATGGGTGGAAAGAACGCTATGTCAGTCACATTGCAGGAAAAAATAGCCGGCTTGATGAAATTCAGGCTGCTATTCTTCGTGTTAAACTGAAATATCTTCAGGAAGAAAATAGTACACGTCAAAACCTTGCACGCATGTATATTAATGGTTTGGGTGGTCTTCCTGTTACTTTGCCTGTCTGGGGAATCGCTGAGTCTCATGTTTTTCATCAGTTTGTGATAAGAACATCCCGGCGTGATGATCTGAAAGCATTTTTAAAAACTCACGGAGTGGACACGCTTATACATTATCCAGTGCCTGTGCATCTTCAACCGGCTTATTTGAACTCGCTATGCGGAGATGGCGGCCTCAAGCAGACAGAAATGGTTGCAGGCGAAATTCTCAGTCTTCCAATGTTTCCACAGCTTTCAACAGAACAGGTCAGCGAAATTGTATCGATAATAAGAAAGTTTTTTGAGTAATGTATCCCGCAAGAAATTATTGTACCTATTTTGATTCAGGATATTATTCGAGAGGTTTATGTCTCATAGAATCTCTGAAAAAATACTCGAAAGATTGTCAGATATGGGCTTTATGTCTCGACGATAAGGCGTATCTTTCCCTTTCAGAACAGAATCTGAATAACGTATTTCCAGTTTCGATATCTGAGTTTGAAGAGTTTTTTCCCGAACTGGTTCAGGTGAAGCCAACCCGAAGTAAAGTGGAGTATTATTTTACTCTCACACCATTTCTTCCTCAATTTGTACTTGATAAAGATTCCGGAGTTGAAATGGTCACATATCTTGATTCTGATCTGTACTTTTATTCTTCTCCCGAACCTTTGTTCAGTGAAATTGGAAATGCGTCGATTGCAGTGATACCTCATAACTGCAAAGATACATCCAGAATTAAGAATCACGGAAAATTTAATGTTGGATGGAACACTTTTCGCAGAGATGAAACCGGACTTGCATGCCTGAAACGATGGCGGCAGCAATGCATTGAATGGTGCTACGATTACAGTGAAAACAATAAGTATGCCGATCAGAAATATCTTGACGAATGGCCGGATCTTTATCGTGATGTCTGTATCATAAAGAATTCAGGTGCTAACGTTGCGCCCTGGAATATTTACAGGTTTCCTCTGTCGATGAAGGGAACCACGTTGTTTGCCGGAGATTATCCCTTGATATTTTTTCACTTCGCGCATTTGAAAAAAGTTTCGAGGCAGACGTTCAAGGCAAATTTAAGATTTTACGAAATCCCCATGGGTCGCCTGCTTCGCAATAAGATCTATTATCCGTATCTTAAAGGGTTGTTAAGGATTGACGAAGCTTTTATGCCAAATCAAAAAGCCTGTGACCTTCGAAACCACATTAGACCGCCCATTTTGCCAGTAAGATACAAGCAGATGCTTTCATCGTGGTTTTCCGGTAAATCTTTGCAGAAAAATGATGATTCAGCAAATAATTCATTTTTGAAAGCAGTACTAGACCTTTTTAAATTCATTCTCTCAACAGCTATCGATATCTATAATTTTGACTTTATATATCTGAAAAACAGTCTCAAAGTCAAAACTTAAATTTGAGCCACCAACTCTTACCCACGCTGACGCCGTGTAGAGGTAGAAAATAGGAACTTTTCAATGAGCGTTGATATAAAAAACGTATGGGTGCATTCTCGAAAAAGGTAATTATTTGAATGTTACTACTTTGCTGTCATTTCGACCGAAGGGAGAAATCTCGCATGTATGAGATCTCTCACGTTCGTTCGAGATGACAACCAACACCAAAGTCAAAATGCAAAGTTGCCCTCGTGTGATTAAGAATTAAAACGCATCATTATTTTCTGAGGTTCGCCTGCTGAAAATTCCCTTTTAATCTTTCTGAAGATGCTTCCGAGGTTTGATCCGCAAACGGTCAGAAAAAACAGAAAAAGTGTTTTCAGTTCCGGAAAGAGTTTAAATGATTTTTTCATCATTATTCTGCTGTCAGCATCTTTGTGCAGAAAATAGGCTGAGAGAGCGTTTATCTTATAAACAAGTGAAGTTAATTCTATCAAAAGTGATTTATCGCATTCTTCTTCAAGGCGGTTGTTTATCCATTTTAAATAACAATTCAGCATTTTGCGATATTTGAATGTAAGATTATTTCCATGCATTCTTCTCAGTAGAAGGGGCTTTTCAACTATTATTACCGGGAATTCTTTTAACAGTGAGTCAAAAAAAACCAGATCTTCAACTACCGGAAACTGTTTTTCAAAGCCGGGAGTTTTAAGAAAAGCTGATTTCATCATCATTATCATGCTTGGGACAAGAATTGCCAGCGGAGAAAATCTTAAGAATTCTATTCTTGAGATTTGAGATGTCGAATCAGAAAAGTTTCCGGGTCCAACTCCTGTGTATTTTCCTTCGTTATCAATAAGAATATTTCTGCATGAAACACAGGAAAGTTCGGGATTTTTTAACATCGCATTCAACTGCTCTTCAATTTTCCGCGGATGCCAGATGTCGTCTGAATCAAGGAATGCAATCAAGTCGCACTTTGAATGATAAACGCCATTGTTTCTGGCGGTTCCCTGCCCGGAATTCTTTTGATAAAACACTTTTACGTGATTTCTATGCCGGTCGCTAAGTCTTACAGCTGGATCTGAACCATCATCGACGACGATAATTTCTGATGGAAGAACTGTTTGAGCGAGTACGCTGTCAATTGCTTCAGGTAGAAACCGGCAGTTATAAACTGGAATAATAACCGATATATCAGCTTTTGAGGAGTTTATGGTCGTATTTTGCACAAAATGCTCACTGGAAAAAATTTCAGAAGAATTCAGGTGAAATATTCTAACATGCAAAAACTAAGAACAGCAAACTTAATAATTTCGACTATGCCATTTCGACCGAAGGGAGTAATCTTGCTATTGTCAGATCTCTCAGATTCGTTCGAGATGACCCTTACCCTAAAGTTAACACGCAAATTTGACCCCTCATTTAAGTTTTAATGTACAAAAAACGGATCTTCTCATTAATCAGGGGTAATTTTCTAATTGGAACTACTTATTCCATGTCATATTACCAGAAGGGAGAGATTTCCAAAGGGTTTGAGATTTCTCCCTATGGTCGAAATGACAGCATACTAAAAACTATCTTTCCAGAATGTGCCTTTAAAAACTGACACAGGATGTCTTGTTTTGCGTTGCAACACGGGCGTTCTCTTAAAATATGGCTAATAGTGACTAATGCACATGGGATAAAATAATTGTTGCAAAAAAAGCAAAAATAGTGTATAAATATTCAATCTTACGAAAGGACTTGATCCTATGCGACAGGTACCTTGTAACAGAGATTCTCTTTCTCTATTTTGTTATGGGATAATTGGTGCAGGGCGTATTGCCAGGCATATTTCGCGATATTTTGATCTTGCCGGCGTTCCATATATTCAGAAGGGCTGCAGAGATCTTTCATCTCAGGAAATAATTTCAACATTTTCAGAGTGCGAAATCCTTCTTGTGGTTATTTCTGATGATCAAATTGAAGAGTTCATAAAAACTAAACTGGGTTTTCATCCAAAATCAGCAATTGTTCATTTTTCCGGTTGTCTTTCACTTCCCGGAATTCAAAGCGCACATCCGCTAATGACATTTGCAGATGGACTTTATGATCTTGAATTTTACAAACGCATACCATTCGTATGTGAAAAAAATAAAACTCGATTTACTGATCTTTTTCCTGCGTTGCAAAATACTGTGCATTATATCGATTCCGAATCAAAAACTTACTACCATGCATTGTGTGTGATGGCGGGAAATTTTACAACTCTTCTGTGGCAGAAATTGTTTCGCGGGTTTGAAATCTCGCTGGGCATACCACATGAATCGGCACATTTGTACATGCAGAAAATCGCTGAGAATTTAATCCTTGCGCCTGAAAAGGCTCTCACCGGACCTTTCGCCAGAGGCGACGACAGGGTTATTGAAAAGCATTTTGCGGCACTTAGAAATGACAGTTTCTGTGGTGTTTATTCTGCCTTTGCAGAGCTGTTCGGCAAAAAACTGGAGAAGAAAAATGATTAAGAATGTTCGGGATTTCTATAAGAAAAAGCGTGAAAAAAGCAAAATATCAATGGTGACTTGTTATGATTTCTGGTCGGCGAAAATTATAGCCAAAACCAGCATTGATTCAATTCTGGTCGGTGACAGTCTTGCAATGGTCATGCACGGGCATCCATCAACGCTTATGGCCGATACAGAAATGATGGCATTTCACACTTCTGCTGTTTTCAGAGGAGCGCCCGGCAAATTTATCGTCGCTGACATGCCATTTTTGTCTTTCAGAAAAGGTGTTGCTGAAGCTGCCGAAAATGCTGGCATTCTTATGAAAGCCGGAGCATCAGCGGTTAAGCTTGAGGGCATCGAGGGGCATGAGGATGTTGTTACGCATCTTATTCAGTCTGGTATTCCTGTGATGGGGCATCTTGGTCTGACGCCGCAGTCAATTCATACTATTGGCGGCTACAGAGTTCAGGCTACAGAAATTGACGAAAAGAAGCATCTTGCCGCCTGCGCCAGGAATCTTGAACAACTTGGTGTTTTTTCACTGGTGCTTGAGTGTGTTCCAGCGGCATTGGCTGCCGAAATCAGCCGCTCTCTTTCAATTCCTGTAATTGGAATCGGTGCGGGTTCCGACACTGATGGCCAGGTTCTGGTTTTACAGGATATGCTTGGCATGGACAGCGCTTTTAAACCGAAATTTCTGCGAACATTCATGAATGGTGAAAAGATGATTTCAGAAGCCCTTGAGCAATATGCTTCAGATGTTGTTTCCCGGAAATTTCCTGACGAGAGCGAGAGTTATTCATGAGTATGAAGGTATTTAAAAAGCTTTCTGAATGGCGCGAATATCGCAGAAATCTTCCTGATGCAAAGATTGGCTTTGTTCCAACAATGGGGGCATTACATGAGGGACATATCTCACTAATCAGGCGTTGCTGCAGGGAAAATGAGATTACAGTCGCAAGTATTTTTGTTAATCCAACTCAGTTTAATGATAAGAATGATCTGAAAAATTATCCCAGAACTTACGAGCGTGATCACGAAATGCTCGAAAAGAGTGGTACAGATTGCCTTTTTTATCCGACACAGGAAGAAATGTATTCAGATAATTTCAATTACCGTGTTGTTGAAAACAATGTCAGCAAAGTATTATGCGGGCTCAGCCGTCCGGGCCACTTTGAAGGCGTAATGACAGTTGTTCTGAAACTGTTTAATATTGTAAAACCTCGAAGAACATATTTTGGAGAAAAAGATTATCAGCAGTTGATGTTGATAAAGGAAATGGCAGAAAGTTTCTTTCTCGATATTGAAGTGATCGGGTGTCCGATTGTGCGTGAATCAAGCGGTCTGGCAATGAGTTCGAGAAACGAGCGACTGTCAGAGGAAGGTCGTAAAAAAGCATCTGTACTATACAAACTATTGTCTGAAAAGAGAGAAAAAAGTGAAATTAATAAATCCCTTGAAGCAGAAGGTTTTCAGGTAGATTATCTTGAAGATCTTTTTGGAAGAAGATTTGCAGCAGTAATTCTTGAGAATGTGAGGTTGATTGATAATGTCCAGCTCTGAGAAAAGTATGGGTTCTGAATGTTTACCAAATGCTGAAAAGGTTTCCAGAAATGTATTATTTCAGCTTACAGGCTCAATATCGTGTTACAAGGCGTGTAATATTATTTCGAAACTTGTACAGAATAAATATCAAGTGAAAACTGTTGCTACTGATGCAGCACTTGAGTTTATCGGAAAAGCCACTCTCGAAGGGCTTACGGCGTATCGGGTTTCAGTTGACATGTTTGATTGCCAGCTTCCAAGGGCACATATTGACCTGGCTGAATGGGCAGATCTGATTATTATGTGTCCAGCATCTGCAGATTCAATAAACTCACTTGCAGCTGGTCTTGCAAGCGATTTACCGGGTGCAATATTTCTTGCGAACAATTTCAGAAAACCTTATCTTCTTGCTCCGGCAATGAACACAAACATGTACATGCATCCGGCGACTCAGGATGCTTTGAAAAAACTTGAAAACTGGGGTGTAAAAGTTCTTCCGACTGAAGAGGGTAATCTTGCCTGCGGAGTTACTGGCAGTGGCCGTCTTCTTTCACCAGAAATCATATTTCAGGAAATAGAAAAATGTCTGAGAAAAAAGTAATTGTAACTTTCGGTGGAACTGAAGAGCCTATTGATGGCGTAAGATCTATATCAAATTTCAGCACTGGTGCTACCGGTGCATTTATCAGCGATTACTTTGCAGGAAGAAAAGCTGAGGTTTTTTCAGTCCACGCAAAGCGTGCAAAATTGCCTGAAAAACCGGTTATCAGATTTCCTTTCACTGATTTTTCTTCCCTTGATTCGCTTCTGAAAAAACTTCTTTCTGAGAATTATTTTCACTGCATTGTTCATCTTGCCGCAGTCAGTGATTATTCAGTAGACACTGTTACAGCTGGCCAAAAGTGCTATTCAAGAGGATCTGCAGAAAAAATTAATTCTGAAATTCATGAGGAAATTACTATACGTCTGAAAAGAAATTTTAAAATACTCGACAGATTGAAAATGTACAGTTCTAATAAGGATATAAAGGTAGTAGGTTTCAAGCTGACTAATCGTGCAACTTCCGAAGAGTGTGATCTTGCAGTTAAGAAAGCTTTTCTTTCTCAAAAAGTCGATTTCATAGTTCAGAATGAATTGACTGATATTTCTGCAGACAGGCATCCAGCAAAGATTTATTCGCCGACTGGTCTTGTCAGAACGGCAAAGAACAAGCCCGAAATGGCTGAAGCTCTTTTCGATCTTCTTTTTCAATCTTCAGATGGGATTAAATCTATATGATTCTATGCCTTGATGTAGGTAATACTCAAATCTATGGTGGATTATATGAAAATGCCAGGCTTAAGCTTCAGTTTCGAAAGCACACCGGTCCTGAAGCTTCATCAGATGAGCACGGAATTTTTCTCAGAACTGTCTTGAAAGAAAACGGAATTGAACCTGATTTAATTAAAAAAATCGGTTTTTCTTCAGTAGTTCCGGAAATGATTCATTCATTGAAAAATGCCTGCCAGAGATATTTCACCATTAATCCATTTATTCTTGAGCCCGGAGTTAAGACCGGACTGAAAATAAAATATAAAAACCCGACTGAACTTGGCCCGGATCGGATTGCAGATGCGATAGGCGCTTTGAATATGTTTCCTGCAAGAGATGTTCTCATTATGGGTTTTGGAACTGCAGCGACATTCAGCGCTGTCAATTCAGCGAGAGAATACCTTGGCGGAGCAATAATGCCTGGATTGAGAATATCCATGGAAGCCCTGGAAAGAAATGCTGCACGGCTTCCAAGGGTTCAGATTATTAAGCCGGCTGTGGTTTGTGCAAGATCAACAGTTGAAGGGATACAATCTGGAATTTTTTATGGCGCACTTGGCGCAGCAAGAGAAATATCGTCAGGCATTATAAAAGAATGTTTTGGGGAAAGCAAACCTCTGGTAATTGGAACAGGTGGATTTGCCGGAATGTATTCAGAGTGCGGACTATACGACGAACTTGTTCCAGACCTGGTTCTCTGGGGAATTTATCAGTGCCTGATGATGAATCAGCCTTAATAAGCCCATTAAATTAGTAGGCAAGTTCGGGCTTGATAAATCAAGCCCCTGCAAAAAATTTGGAGGACTATGGTTGTTGTAGACCACAAGTGTTTGACCAGCAAAAAATTTCGAATGGCTATCGTTGCGAAGAGCACAAAGTGCTCGTTCAGTGAGAAAGTCATTGTGGCAAAAGCAGCGGAGAGCACAAAGTGCTGGTTCAGTGAGAAAGTCATTGTGGCAAAAGCAGCGGAGAGCACAAAGTGCTGGTTCAGTGAGAAAGTCAGTGTGGCAAAAGCAGCGGAGAGCACAAAGTGCTGGTTCAGTGAGAAAGTCAGTGTGGCAAAAGCAGCGGAGAGCACAAAGTGCTCGACCGCGGGGAGTGAGCGGGTCGAACTTGTTCGACCTGCGAGAGGGGGCGCGTGCCCCCTCTCTAAAAAGAGGCATATATGTTGATTAACGTTATGAAGTCGAAACTTCACAGGGTTACGGTTACCGGTGCTGATCTTAATTATGAGGGTTCTATTTCTATCTGTCCTTCATTAATTTCTGCGGCAGAAATGAATATATTTGAAAAAGTTGATATATACAATGTTAACAATGGTGCAAGGTTTTCTACGTATATAATTGAAGGGAAACCTGGAGAAATAGCATTGAATGGTGCTGCCGCACGTCTTGCTCTTGCTGGTGACAAACTTATTATTGTCACCTTTGCTTATATTACTAAGGACGAGTTGAAGAATCATAAGCCTGTTGTCATTCTGGTAGATGAAAAGAACGGAGTTTCAGAAAAAATCGTTTCTGCAAAGCAATAATTGAGCCTGAAAAGTAAACATTATTTATCTGCTTGAATATTTTTGAGTTTTTACGTATTATGAGTGTCTACTTGAGAAATCGGTTTTTCCCTTATCGCGGCATCACCGTGTTAGAGGAAAAGGATTTCTTGTGAAAGTAGTAGTTGCATAGTTTTCACAGACTTTATTTATTCTGCTGGCATGGAGAATATTCAATGGGTATTTTTTTCGCAAAAAAAATAGAGAATCCTGAAGAGGCATATTCCAGGCTTATATCCGGGGATGCAAAAGCTTCGGTGTCGGCGCTTGAAGAATTTCAGGGCAATCTTGATTCTAAACTTATCGCTTTCCTCTGCAATAAATTTCTGGAGGAAACAACTCTGGATATACGCCTGAAAATTCTCAAGATTTTTGCGGCAAAATCGTCAGTTTTTACGAACCCGGATTTAGTTGAATTGCTGAAATTAACAAAAATTCAGGGTCCAAAATATCGTGAAGCATTTAAAGATGTATTTGGACATCTTGATGAAAATCGACTCAGACCTTTGCAGGAATGCATGGCTTCCACAACTGATCCGGAAATTCATATCATTCTCCAGAGTGCAATTGAGGCAACCGGAATAGTTGACAAGCATATTTCAAAGTGGAAAACGTATTCTCTTCCTGAAAAGCTTCAGCATATTGATGAAATGGTGCGTTTGCAGAGCACCAAATTGTATCCTATTTTCTTTGAAATAATTCAGGATGATCCACAGAAAAGCGAAGATAAGAAAGTTCTTCAGACTAAACTTTCAACCCTTTTCACTGTTATCAAAGATCCTGCGTTTCTCGAACTAGCTATAAGAAAACTTCCAAACATCGATCAGAATGTCTGGAGCACTTTGTTTAAGTGTCTTCAGCAACATGGAGAAGCATTTTTCAAAGCCCTTTTCACAGGTCTTCCTGAGCGTGGAGACGCTTTTAAATTGAAGACCATGCAGGTTCTTCAGGAACTTGGAAATCCATTGTGCTTTCCATACCTGTTACCTATCCTTTTTGACAAAGCAAAACGCATTCCAGATGCGACACAGAAGGCAATTGAAGAAATTGTTCGAAAAAATGCCTCAGAAATAGAGGCACTTGATCCTGTAGAGAGGGATAGACCCGAAATTGCTGAGAAAATTGCTTTTTTTACTGACAGAATACTGGATTTTCTTGAACAGCCAAAAGTCAGGCCATTCCCATTCCTTGGTGAATCTCTGCTTCGTTTTGGAGTAATTCACGAAGATACTCTGATAAGAAGTTTTTTCTGGATAGTAGAGCTTTCTCAGGGCGCTTTTCTTTCATACATTAGATCAGTTGAAGCAACAAAAAGAAAAGCTATTATGAAGCGGGCAGTATGTGATAAAAAAATTGAGAATGCGAAAGCAGCTCTCGCTTTTATCACAAGCTTTAAAGCAGAAAATTATACTGTTGAAACTATTGATGAGTTACTTCGAGCTGATATCTCGGGTTTACCAGACGAAGTCCTGAAGGAACTATTGAAAACTGCTTTTGCTGTGCGTTCAAGAAGTGATGTTGAAGCTTCGATTCAGCTTGCTCCGCCGGAAGCTAGAGCCAGAATTGTTGAAATTCTTTCATCTTCAGGCATTCCAGATGTTTTCCCGCTCATTATTAAAATGAAAAATGATCCTGATCAGGCTGTCAGGAAGGCAATTTTTAAAGTTCTTTCTTCTGCGGCTTTTCCACCTGAGGTAACAAGCCAGATACTTGGGCATTTCCTTAATGATCCAAATCAGGAAACCGTTCTCGAAACTGTATTAATATTAAAAGACTCAGAGCATCAGAATGCACTGCTTCTTTTGAACAAGCTTCTCGTATCAACTTCTGATGAGAAAATAAAAAAGGCTACTGCTGAAGCAGTTTCAAATATTACCAGAAGAAAACTTTTCAAAACATTTGATCAGGTCAATGATATGACGAAGCAGGCTATTCTTTCATCGCTTCTGAAAATAGATACAAATTTTATCAACGAAATGTCTGCTGATATCGATTCAGAAGATCCCGAAAAACGAAAAATGGCAGCAAAAATTTTGCGTATCATGTGGTCGAAAATTCCCGAAGAAAATAAACTTCCTGTTGAAAAGGGAATTGAAAACGAGAATCCGTGGGTGCGTTCGGTTTTTGTAAAAATTGTCGGACAATATTATCGTGACAAAGCTCCTGAAATAATTGCAAAGACAATTGACGACCCGGATCCGAGAGTCAGGGCAAATTCAATCGAAGTTATTACATCTTTGAAAATGCAGGATCTTGTACAAAGGCTACAACTTATGATTGCTGATCCACACCATCGAATCAGAGCCAATGCTTTGATTGCCATGTGGAACTTCGGTTCGCAGCGGCCCGATTCGGCAATTTATGAGATGCTGAAACCGCAGAACAAGCTCATGCAACTTGCGGCAATATATGCAATGGGAGAGTTCAAGGAAGCCAGATTCTTTCAACTTCTTCAGCCATTACTTAGAAATCCGGACCCGGTATTGAGGAAAAGTACGCTGAAAAGTATCGCGAAATTCCCACTTGATTTGAAGCCCCAGGATTATATAAAAGGGTTTGTGAATGATCCAGATGCAGGCGTAAAGCAGATGGCAGTAGTTCTTATGTCTCTTATCGAAAAGCGCCGTGAATAAAATCGAAAATATTGCTTAATTTTTTTTTATTTTATGTCGATGAATTCAGGGGCAGTAGTTTTTTTATAAAATAAAATAGATAAATCTGGAGAAATAACTTGGACTTACTTCTTAATGGGCAGCCTTTGTCAGTAGATGAAATTACCAGCGAATCTGATCTGGCTGAACTTGTTGAGCTCCTGGATGCAGAGTGCGGCAGGAATGATTTAACCATTGTCAAAATAATAGTTGATGGAAATACGTTCTCACCAGAGGATAAAGAATCACTGAAAAAGGTAAAAATTCTCGATCATGAAAAGGTCGAAATCGAAGCTCAGAATCCCATGGAAATAGTTCGTGAAGGCGTAGAGACTTCTTCAGAAGTGTTACCTTATTTTAAAGGGATTTCTGATAAAATTATTAATGCTTTGCGGTTAGGCAATGTTAAAGAAGCCATGGATAACTATATGCCTTTTATTGAAGGTTTGACCTGGCTTTCCATGATTCTTCAGTATCTTTCCCTTGGTTATGCGGGAAAAACTCTTCAGAAGACCACCGAAGAATCGCGAAAATTGCTTCTTTCAAGATTTCTTGAGCAGATGGGTGGTTTGTGCGTTGCCTGCGAAAACAAAGACTGGGTGACAATGGCAGATATTCTTGAATATGAATTCCCTGAAATTTTTGATTCTGCTGGAAAGTTTCTTGGGGAAATTGCTGAATATGGCAGGGAAAGCTGATTTTTAAGTCATCATCGCGGGGCGTTGTTATTCCAGTTGTTCTGGCGATGATTGCCCTTATTGCATTCACTGTTTTTGCATGGAGCGTTTATTCAAAAGGCAGATACATTGAAGGCCGGCATGAGGAATTATCTTCTGTTGCTTTGAATTATTCGCTGCACGGTGCTCATTATGCTGCAGACGCCATCGCTTTTGCCAATGATTCCTGTTTTTCTGATCTGAGAAGTGAAGCTGGAAATCTTTTCATTCCAACCTGTGATGTTGCATCTGAAATAGAATTGTCCGATTCTTCCAGCAGATTCTGTTCGCGCGTTTCAGCTGAATATCAGAAAAAATTTCTTGAAACTGTAACCTTTCCGGGAAAACCTCTTTGTGAAAGCCTTTCAATTCGTTTTCATTCAATAAAGTTTCTGCGCAATTATTCGAAGTCAAGAAAATCCCGTTCAGAAATGCTGAAATACGGGCACGATCTGACTGAAAAAGAGGGAATAGCAGAAATATCCTGTACTGTATCTCTTTCTGTATCAGCTTTTTCTTCAATCAGAAGAACTTCGGTAATAGAAAGAAAATTTAAACTAGTGGGGATGATTCCTGGTCCATTCTGCAGGTTTACTTTTTTTGTACCACAAGTTTTTCCGGGTAATAGTCTGAACACCATTAAAGGAGCTATTTCTGGACGTTATGAGGGAAAAACTCCGAAGAGAATCATTCTGATTAATGGTACAGATACTTTTGATACTTCTGAAGATTTACTCGTTGCAGAAAAGAATTCAACGCCAAAAATACTTTCTGAAAATGGATGGGTTTATCTTGGTGGTGAAAAACTATTTTTAAATATACCTTCTGGATTCGACCCACCACTGGGAAATACAAGTCTCTCAAAAGATCCTTTTCTGGAATATCCGGATTGGAAGGATCCGTCTTATGGAATTGGCTTATCTGAAGCTCTTGGAGCAGGAATTTATTTTGGATGGCCGGAGTTTATTAAAGGTTCTCTCTTTCCGCGTGGATATGATTTTCAGTGCCCGGAATTAAAGGAAAATTTCAAAGCCAGGCAAGTTCTGAACGGTGTATTTTCAGGGGCAGAAAAGGTGTCGATGTGGTATAAGCCAGTCAGCTTAATTAATAAATCAAATTTGACTATGCGTGCAATTGAGCCAGATGACTGTCTTACAAGCTTTATTCTTCCTTATGGAACAAGACATTATATTTCCAGAACCTTGCTTTTTGGAAATGTTTTTGCGAGATATTTATCTTACATTCAACTTATTGAAAAAAGCGGAAATTCACAATTTGTACCAAAACCATTGACAGGCGGAACATTTTCTAATGATTTACCTTTCGATTTCGCTTATTCTGCCGGCGCAGTGCCGCAGTTTTACAGAGATGTTTTTGATCAGCCGGGTGGGGCAGGATACCTGTCATCGCTTCCTTTGTTTTCAGGTTTTCCTCTGAAGAACCATTATGATGGCTTTCCAGTGAATCTTGTGTTCGATTTCATGAGTTTCAATGACCGTGTTCCTGATATCCTGGAATGGAAAAGTCCATCGGGCGGTATTGGAGATATTTCCGATAAAAAGCTTGTTCCGGGCGGAAGATTAAACGATGCACAACCTTTCAGAGGTATTCAATCTGACAGAAATATTTCAATCTGGCTTGGACACGACGGCAACGAGATTAAAAATGAAAGCACTGCTCAGAAAGAAAATGTTGCTCAAATTGAAGGAAATCCTCGATCTGATAAAGGTTTCTGGAATGCAATTGGTAAGGCCGGTTTTGAAGCCGCTGGGGGCGTCGGTGCCAATTGTGAAGACCCTTGTTTGTATTTTTCCGGTGATTTGAAGTATCTCTGTCAGGAATCTTTTAATAAAGAAAACCTGCTTAGCCGTGTTACGCATGAAGTAGATCTGAATCCGTTTTCTGGCGATGAGAGCAAAGCAATTGTACGTTTGATGGCAGAAAACATTCTTCGAACTGATCAGAGTGGAAAATATTATGTATTCAGAAAACCCGGAATTTATTTATTTAAAAGGCAACGCCGCGATGATTTTGTTTTCGATAAGCCTCTAATGCTTAAATCATCGGGAATTTTGATTCTGGAAAACGGAAATTTTTCAATTAAGGGAATTGAGGTGGAAGACTCAGAATTACAGGATTGTGGCATCTCTCCATACCTTTTTTCAATTGTGGCTTTGAATGGCAACATTCGACTTTATCCCAAACGCATGGGCGAGGCTCATAAAGCTGTACATGCATATCTTGTTGCACTTAAAGGGAATCTTGAAAATGGAAAACTGTCAACAATTGAGTCCGTTCATCAGGGCTATGAGGAAGATGATTCAAGAATCTTCGTAAGCGGTGGCGTCGCGTTTTCAGGTTTTTCGCGGAATAATATGAATAATTCAATCTCAGAAGCAAAGGAAAAATGGTTTGGCGGCGGCGGAATAATACGGTATAATCCAAATTTTAATCCATCTCTGCCATCTAAACCGCAATCATACAGGATTGTATACGTTGAATAAGTTAAGAAAAATGCCATTTTGCAGCGGGCTTTCGCTGGTTGAAATTATGTTAGCATTGCTAATTTTTCTTCTGGCTGTGATTCCATTGATTGATTTTTTCTATTTTGAAAATATGCGATCAACGTTAAGTTTTTCATCGCGTATTGCTGCATTGCGTTCAGTAGAAATTCTTCAGCAGTTTCAACAAGCTGCTCATAAGCCCGGGATGCTAAACATTGCAGGATATAATCCGGAAAAAGTGATTGCAGAATTTAACGAGAAGCTTTCCGGACCTTCTCAAAGTGCTCTTGCTGAAATTCCAATCGGCAATTCCGGATGGAAATTTCCTGTGTTTCCAACAGGTCTTCAGAATGAAAAGAGAGTTCTTTCAATTAAAAAGGTTTCTGATTCAAATGTTTTCAATGCAGAAATCTTCAGAATAACCTGTGATATTTCCTGGAAGGAAGCGAATGGAATTATTAGAAACTATTCAACTTCAATGCCGCTGCTGCTGGAAAAATGAAAAGAAAAGAGTGATCTCACGCAGAGACGCATAGGCGCGGAAAAAATCAGAGAAAAGAAGAGAAAAGTAGGAAAAAATGTATCCATTCGAAAATATTGCCGCATTATATCAACCCCTCTACACGCAGTCGGCCTGAGAGAGGATTGGAGAGGGTTCTTTTGATGAACACCGGAACGTTTCTGTGCCTATTTATATAAAGAAAGAGACTGTAAAAATGTTGCTGAGCAGATATAAAAAAACACGATTTTCTCTCTGTTTTTCTCTGTGCCTCTGCGTAAGAAATATCTTTTCTTCAACAACATTGCTACAGTGTATAAATAAATAATGAAAAGAAAAAATGGGAAGAAAAAGACTGGTACTAGTCTGGTAGAAGTGGTAGTTTCTCTGGCTGTTCTTTCGCTGGGTTTTCTCATCTTTTACCGGCTTTATGCTATCATTTTCAAGCAGGTCAGGCACTCTGAGGCGATAAGCATACATGTTGATAACGTCTGGAATCTTCTCGGCAATCTTCGTGCAGATATGTTCTGCTCAGAAAAATCTGGAATTATACTGAAATCTGGTGTCAGTAAAAATGAAATATTGCGGCTAAAAATGATTAAAAGTGGCATTAATTATGAAGTAACCTATCTATTGCACAATGATGTTGTTTTACGTCACAATATACAAAATGGAAAGCTTCTGGATGAGCAGAAATTCGACTTGAAGGGAAAAAAGAAACTTGATTTTCGCGAATATTCCAGAACAGTCAACTTTTCAGGTTTGCACATTTCATCAAAAGAATATATATTTGAAGCTGAAATTGGTAAGTATTACATTTCATCAATAATTAATCCTGCGAATCAGTAGGTGTATTTCAGCATCAAAATGCAGTTTACTAGGCGGGTTTGAGAGATTATGCTTTAGTATGTTACAATGTTCAGGTTATAAATACATCATGCAGAAAGATGTTATTAGAGAGAGGATTTGCATTCCATCACCGGAAAAAAGGCGTGGCATGGTTTTGCTGACGGTGGTGGTTTTTCTCATTCTGCTGGTTGGAATTTTTATAAAAATGAGTGGGGAAGCCGGCCTTCAGATAAAGATTGATTCGCGCCAGAAAGATGCATTTCATGCTAAAATGGCAGCAAGAGCTGGTGCATCGTTGGGAATAGCATTGTTATTCAAGGACACGAATCTGGTTGATCATTTGATGGAAGAATGGTCGCAGGTAAGTTCTGCTACTGCAAAGAATCCGGTAAAACTTAAAATGAGCTCATTTAAGCTGAAAATTTCAGATGAAATGGCAAAGATAAATGTAAATTATGCTGATGAAGAGACGCTTGTAAATCTTTTTGAAAAGACATTCCATGGTATTGATGAATATGGTACAATTATTGGCGAAAAAATGGGCAAAGCAGCAGCTGCCAGGCTGGCACAAAGAATTCTTGACTATACAGATCCCGATGAGGTGTCCAGACCGATGGGAACTGAGAGTTCCGGCTATGAGAAGCTTCCGGGCGGGCGGCCGCGGAATTCATCAATGCTTGATATTAACGAACTTCTCAATATTCCGGGTGTTACACGTGAGATGTTAACAGCAAGTGGTACAAGACCTGGTTTATGTGAAATACTTACCGTTTATGGAGATGGTCTGATTAACATAAACACAGCGCGCAGAGAGGTTCTTGAGGCAATTCCAGGCCCACCTGGGTATAATGAGGAAAGAAGAAGAAAATACTTTGACGGCCTTGTTCAGAATGTTCCGTATACAACAATGCTTGCATTTCCAATTTTTCTCGCAGGCTTTGACAAATTCATTGCAAAAAGTTATTATGAAAAATTCATAATATATTCAACATGGTTCAGAATAGAATCAGTCGGAAAATATGCAGGTGCAGAGAGCAGGATCGTTGTTCTAATAAGACGTGACCGATACGGGAAGTGTAAGGTTGAGCGTACAATAGAGTCTCCATGAAAATATTCTTCTTTGAAGAGAACCTGCTGAAAGGGTATCTCTTGTCTTCAGATGGCGTTTTCACTCAGGTTACTGATATTCCTGATGAGAACAGTATTTTGCTTCTGCCGGTTTCATCGGGACTACCTTTTGAGGTTGAAATTCCTTTTCCAGATCCGGAGAAAGCTTCAAGAATACTTCCGGAAATGCTGTGTGATGTTTTTTCAAATGTTCCGCAAGGTTCTAAAATTTCCTGGGAATATCTCCAAAAGGATGAAAAACTTCTTGTTTCCGGTTTGCTCTTTTCTGACGGGAATTTGATAAAAGTTATTGAAGGCTTTGACTGGCGTATTGCTATTCCGGAATCATATATTTTCCCGCAGGATATTTCTTCGGAGCGGAATGAAAATAGGCTGATTCAGATGGAATCACCATCAGGAAAATTTATTCAAAGTGTTGATGAAAAAACAGGTTTTAGAAAATATTTCTTCATGGACAGAGGGATCCCGTATCTGGTACCAGATTCATCTAGATTGTCATGCATAAATATTCTTTTGTCTGGAAAACTTGTATTGCAGGAACTGGATAAATTATTTGAAAACTCACAATACACTGATGTTTCAGGCTGGAGGATTAAAAAAAGCGAACATATAAAAAATACTGTAAAATTTTATTTGCTTTTTTTAATAATTGGAATATTATTCTTATTAAACTTGTTAATATTTTTTGAAGAGAAAGAATTGTTGAGGAATCGAAGAGAATTAGCGTCGCATCTAAAAAAGGCTTTTGAGACGTCATTTCCGGGGGAGAAATCAGTTGAGCCGCTTCTGCAATCCCAGAAAATTCTCTCAGAGCTTGAAAAAACTTCTGCTTTGCGGAAGCCGCCCTTAATGGTCGATCTGGCAGTTCTTTTCTCTGATATGAGAAGCATTTTTGAGGGGAATGCGTCTGTAACCAGAGTTATTGTTTCGGGTCCAACCTGGAAAATTCAAGGTGAAACTTCGGGGTATCAGGTATTAGAGGAACTTGTTAAAACCTGGAACGGCAAATCTGCTTTTAAAAACGCGAAGTATACAGATGCAAGGCCTCTTTCAGGCAGAGGTAAAGAAGAAATTCTTTCCTTTTCACTCGAGGGACAGGTTGTAAAACACTGATTTGCTCTGTTTGCAATAATAAGAGAAATAGATTTTTTTGGAGAAGATGTGAGAATTGCTTTAAGCCAATGGACCGCTGCTTTAAGCCAGAGAGAGAAGAAACTGCTTGTTTTTCTTGCAGTTTTTGTTCCGTTTATTCTTTCGTGGTTTCTCTTTACCAGACCCATGCTTGATAAAATAGACGCTTTGAAAAGAGGCAACAGAGTTTTGTTTGACAACTCTGAAAAGCTCGCCAGCATGATTGACAGATCTAAGACACTTAATGAAGAAATAAAGGAATCTGTTTTTGATGGGGTTACAGGGATTCTTCCAAAGATTGAAGAGATAGTTAGAAAATCAGCAAATAAAAGAGATAGTGCAAAGGTTTATCCTACAGATCTATTTGTGGGAGAGAAAAGTGTTAATGCTGCAAGGATAAAATTTGAGGGCATTTCGGTTTCTTCGGTTTCAGGAATAGTCACCAGAATTCTTTCAGGAAATTATCTGATTGCTGAAGCAGACTTGTTTCCTTCTCCTGATAAAAAAAACTTCGACGGTTCTCTCGTCGTATGGAAAAAGGCTGAAATTGGGAAGAACTGAATTAAAAAACAGATTATTGACTGAAATCAATTTTTTGTGTTAAATTGGGCTGTTTTTGTTTTACAACGAAAGAAGTAAAGCAATCTGCAATACAAAATGGCTGTTTACAGCCGAAGGAGGACACTTGATGGGTTACAGAAAGCGCGTTCCTTTTGGGAGGCATTTTTGGTTCTGTGCAGTATTTGCCCTGGCTCTGTTTTTACCGGGGCTTTGTTCTGCGGAGACAGGCAGTGAAACTTACACTTATACTGGCACTGGTACGGGAACCTATTCCTATACTGGCACCGGGACTGGCACAGGAACCGGAACTGGTTCGGATACTTATTCCAACACCGGCACTGGTACAGGAACTTATTCCTATACTGGCACTGGAACTGCCACTGGAACTGGAACAGTAACCGGAACTGGTACTCAAACCACAGGAATTCCAGGTTATTCAGTCGTTCAGTTTGTAGTACCGGTAAAGGATGACCAGGGAAGACCTCTTCCCAATGCCAGAGTTCTACTGCATGACTATGAATCTCATTATTTTACTGATTCATGGACAGACGAAACTGGTATAGCAACAATTACACGTGAAATTCGTGAACCCTGGGATCAGAATTTCAACGTTGAGAAGAAAGAAAATCTTGCGGTTATTGCTGTTCCTTCAACAGAAGATCCAAGACATATTCCTCTTGGAACAACTTTAGCCACAACAACTCTTTCTAACTTTGAAATCAGATTGAAAAACCTGAAAAATCCGGGAGATTTCCACAACTATACATCTCTCCCAGTTCTGGTCACAATTCCAGAGCACCCCGGAGTTGATTATTCAGGTTCAACACCGGTAGATATTACCGTGCCGGCTTCTTCTGGAGTTGTAATTGTTCCACTTGATTCGCCTTCACCGTTAGGAAGTGTTGTTTTCAGCGCGATGCCTGAGTTTAATCAGGCAAGTGCCAGCTTCATGCTTCCGACGAATTCGATAAATGATTATTGTACCTGGGTTTATGATGCCACTACAGGGAAAATTATTAAACGCGATAACAATAATGTCGAAGAAGAACTCTTTGCATCATACAACGCTAATGGCGAGCTTGAATTAGCCTGGCAGGAAAACAATAATACCCGCAGAGCATTCTTGCAGCAGCAGATTCCGAATTCTACTGAAACAAGAACCATCAGCGGGAAAAATGCCGGCGACAAACCGCTCGTGGGAGAATTGCGTGGAATCTGGGTGATGAAGCAGATCAACGGAACAAATGATGCAACAATGTATCCAGTTGTTGAAAACATGTATGGAATGTATCCGACTGCCGATTTTTCCGAGATTCCGCTTCCTCCGGGAGAACGCACATTTAAGCTGAGTTATGGTAATCCAGATGCAGTTCTTGAACTCCTTCCGATCAGCAGCATTGAATTTAATTATTCTTTGCCGATTGGGACTGTCGTCAGTTTAATGAATGGTTCACCGACAGCGCAGATTATTCATGAAACAACTGTCGATGTGCCGTATTATAAACAGCTGGGTTTCCTTGTACAGAATTTCAGATTTTTCTCACCTAATGGAACCTGGGAAAATCCTGTTAAGCACGTTCTTGAAAGTGTTGTTCTCAACCCTGGTGTTAGAACCACATTCGAAGCTGCTGACGGAGCCAAGCAACCTTCAGATCCTACAAGATTTGATGAAATTGCGACTGTGAGCAAAAGCCTTTATATCAGCCACAAAAATTTCAAAGATTGCTATCTTCCGATCCATCAGGAATTTTATACAGCTACATTTACTATGTATCTTCCACTTGGTGCTTATGGTCATGTGGAACTCAGCGGAATTGACAACTGGGCGCAGCACGACTATACCCGTCAGGTTTATTGGGAAGGTGGAAAAAAAGTTTTTGAAGTAGCGTCAGGCGTAAACAATCTAGATGTTTATGTACATGCTACAAGAAGACAGAAATTTGACTTAAATTTGACAGTCCTCAATGATTCAACTAAGCCGATTGCAGTGAAGATTGCAGACAAACCGGCTGGATTGTTTCCTTTGATGAGTCAATTAAACAACAACAATCCCGTTGTGGACAAAACAATTTTCAAAAATTTTGATTTGCCAATTTCTTTGAACACTGAAGTTGTTCCAACGAACCTTGTTCTTTTCCTTCCTGATGTCGCATCGCTTTCAAATGTTTATTCTTTGAATCTTATCGACAATCAGAACTTCTGGTACTACTATAATTTTATCAATGTCCAGAACGGAGCAAGAGTCTACAAGATGTATTCGCAGCCATGGTGGCAGCCTGCATCAGTAACATTCTCCTTTTTGCATGTTGATTACAATGGATTACCGGCAGGAGTTAAAGTTAAATTTGGTATGACCGACAATGTCGCAGATGCTTTTAAAGATGTTGTTGTTCAGATGCCGGATGTAAACAAAGCACACGTTTTCCTGCCTGCAGGTGAATTCCTTATTGCTGTAAATCAGGCAGAAGACCTTGGCGGAACCGATTTGATTGCAAATAATTTTCAGATGGGTCCAACATGGCATTATTACACAGTGGTTGCGACATGGGGTCAGCAGCTTCTTCAGGAAGTACAACTTCCGCAGGTTCGCACCCTTGGATTCGAAGCACAGACATACCATGGAACTGAGCCGATTGGTTATTGGGCAAACCAGTATCCTATGTATGATGGAAGTATTATCCGCACTTCAAAGTTCCGTCTTGAGCAGAAGGTTGCTACCGGAACCTGGGTTGAACGTGGCGTGATTACAGATCTTCAATCAGGGAAAATGGTCAGTGAGCTGAAAATACCAGCCGGCATTTATCGTCTTACAAAGTTTGACAATTATGCTGATTTGGGAAAAGGTTTCATTGACTGGTCAGGAAATTTACCGAGAAGTTATTTCCACCCGGAAAACCTTTTTGGCGAATTTGAATTGCTGCAGGGTGTAGATCCGGCAACAATGTCATTTGTTCTTCCGAGAGCTGGCGGATACCATGGTTATGCTAAAAATGTAACAAATCCACCGGTTTTTGCTGAACTTAAAGTTATTAACGAACCATTCTCTGATGTTTTTGCTCAGGGATTCAACTATTACGAATCCCCGCTTATCGAGGCTGCATCGTTCAGTTACGAAACAGGTGAATTCTTTGTTCCATTCCTCAAGCCTGGTCAACAGTATGTGGCAAGGCTTCAGAGCAATGATTGGAATTATAACCCACCAACTGACACATATTCCGGAACTGGTACTGGAACTGGTTATAACACCGGAACTGGAACTGGCACCGGAACTGGAACTGGCACTGGCACTGGCACTGGAACTGGAACTGGAACATCAGTAGGAATGAGTATTGATGGAATTGCTACTTATTCAGCTAGAAAACTTGGATATGTAGTAGATTATGGTACCAGATATGTCCACTATGTAATGCCCGCAGATCTTCCGGTTATTCCGGTTGACAATCCTGACACTTATTCTTTTGCTCAGGATGATGCCAGAATGACCCTTGATAGAGAACAATTTGTCCACGTTTCTGGAAGCACAAAGCTTGGAGAAAACCAGCCAGTATGGAATGGTCAGGTACTTTTCGGTGAGGACATCTACAAATTGCCCGATCCAAATAATGCTTCAAGGCATTTTGAAGTTCCTGCAAATATCCTTCTCAGAAATTCTTCTACCCCGCAGGGTTATTCTTTCTACGGAAAACGCGGTCACGAATATGTTCTGAGCGTCAGCGAAAAGTGGAGTGGAAACTATAATTATGGTGCACAACCTCTTATCGGAGGATTTGTGAACGAGTCCCGTAATTTCACTATTGCTCCGGATTCTCCATCTAATATAGTTGAAGATCTCCATGTACAGCCAGGTGCAATAATTGATGGCGTATTCTCAAGCGATGTAGGACCACAGGATGCTCCGACAAGAATGGCCTGTATGCAGGCAACACTCGTCTGGAATCAGAAATATTGGAATAACATCCTCTATGGTACATCAGCAAGAGTTGGACATCTTACACTTAACCAGGAAAATCAATTACCTTACAGAATTTCCGGCCTTAATAACGGAAAGTATCTGTTGCTTGTTGACAGAAATCCTGGTCAGGTTCAGTTTGATCCGATTTACAGTGATTACAATGTTGGTTACCAATACGGCGTAGGGTATGAACCATGGAGATACCTTGCTCAGTTACAGCCCATTTATTACAGATTTGTTGATGTTGCAGCCGGTGAGGTCACTAAGTATGATTTCAAGGTTGAAGAAGCAAAAATGGGTCACTTGACAGGTATGGTCGTAGATACCTCCAGCCCGAGCAAACCAATTGCTGGTGCTGTTGTAACTGTATTCAAGAAATTCCAGTCAGAAGTAAAATCAGGTGATGAAGTAGTTTTCCAGGTAAAGAAACTGCCAGTTTTCAGATTCTATTCAGAAGTTGCCACATCAGGGCCAAATATCGGAAAATTCACCAGACCCTCAACTGTTCAGCCTGGCAATGAATGGATTCCAGGAACTAATGTTTCAACACAGGCCGTTGATCTCACAAATGATCCGACCCGTTTCCAGATTCCTCTCGAAGCTGGCGATAACTATGAAATGGCTATCGAATGGCTTCCAAAGAATATGGATGGAAGACCTTATGAAAAACCTGCATCTCTTACGTTCCAGATTTTTGCTGGTAAAGGTACAAACTTTATCATCAAAGTTCCAGAACAGAAAAAAGTATTCGGACAGATCAAATTCGATGGAATGTTGCCGCAGCAGGCTGTTAATAATGAAACAGGTGCTTATGGCTGCGGAAACAACTATTGGAACGATTACAGATTTAAAGCTTTCATCTACAGAGATGTAAGAGACGTCAATGATGAAACCAGAAATTATCGCACATTCGGCATTGCTTCAGACGGTAAATACGAAGTCTGGGGCCTGAATGAAGGTGCGCATACAATGGTTGTCATGGATTGCGAAGCCAGAAAGCTTTATTCAACCAAGTTCAACATGGTTAAAGCTGACACACGCCTTGATGTGGATTTCCTGACAGCTGATCTAAAAGAAGTTGAAATCTCAACTCTTCTTCAGTCGTCAGATCCTCAGCTTGGATTGCGTCAAGCCCGCAACGCAATGTTTGATCTGAACCTGTTCATGCCTTCCTATCCAGGAAACAGGGCCTATCTCAACAGTTGTAACACCGATTGGGAAACAGGTAAAATGAAAGTTAAAATGGCCGTTGGAAGCTATGTTTTTAAACCCAATTATTTCTGGGATTATCAATATGGTCACGGCGGACAGGAATCTTTCTTTCCGGGACCTGAAGTCGTTCTTCATGTTCCTTCTGTTGGTGGTCCGTTTGTCGTAAATCTGCTTTTCGTACAGCCTTATGACTTCAAGGTTACAATTCAACAGGCTACTTCAAGAGCAGATCTTGTAAAATATCTGGTAGCACTTTATGAGCCGGAAGAATTTGCAGGCGAACAGACTCAGATGTATTATCCCAACTTTAATGCTCAACCATGGATATATGGTTCATTGTCGGCTTCAGCGCCTGAAGTGCTCTTCCCATCAATTCCACCGACACATAAACCTAAATTGCTTGTTATCTGGGAAAGAAAAATGGGTCCGTTTGGTTCCGGACAATATCTCAGATACGTCAGTGATCCGTTCATCATTAATCAGGGACAGATGTTCAAAGCAGTTGATCTTCCCCCGGTTTCACGCCTAACAGTTAGACTTATCGACCAGAAGTTCGGTCAGGCCAACCCGACTATTGCCAGTTATCCGGCGATTGCAGGTTACCTTGATGTATGGGCAACCGTTAGTGCTTCCAAGACAGCCGAGCTGCCAAGTGATTTCTTTGCCGGTAGCTGGGTAAACTTTAACTGGGATGCCGTCAGAACAGCTATTAATAATGGAATCAGCAGTGATTCTTTTGTTTATAGGCTTCCGATTTATATTCCGGCTTCTGGTAATATTCCAGCTACTATGACGAAGAATGTGGCAGTGTTTGACCTGCCGCCGCGTTCATACAGAGTGGAATTTCATCCATACAAAGATCAGGCTTATGATGCAGCTGGCAATCCGTTGGTTGCAGGCGGTTATCAAGCTAAGGTTCTTGAAGATATTCGTGTAGGTTCAGCACCTCTGGCGATTGACATGGCAGTTGGAAGACAGAATGTGTTTTCTGCAGATGTCGTTCAGGGTGGGCAGCCTGTGCAGAGTGGTATGGGTGTATTTATTCCTGAAGGCGGAAGCCAGATGGATCCATTTAACACAATCAAGGCACCTGTCAAGAATGGTAAAATCGAAGTTGCATTGCCGGTTGGCAAGTATATCGGATACATTCTTTCCAACGCTTCAGAATCAAGAGCAAGCAAGTTTGTTGATTTCCGCGTTGAGAATGTTAATCCGCCAATCACATGGAATATCGATGTTCCAGTGACTATTACCGGACAAATACTTGACGTTAATAATGGTCTCTCTGGAGTGGGCGTTATCATCCAGAGGAAGCGAACTCCGGTTAGCACACTCTACGATGGAAAGTATTTCCTGCCGTATTTCCAGACAATGGAAGCGTTTGAAAATCTTTCACCGCAGCAGACTGATGGCAATGGAATGTATGAATTCAAGGTCGAAAAGAACGTTACTTATTATGTGATGGCCTTCGCTCCATATTCATACATGCCTGCACAACCGTTAGAAATAACCGTCGGCGATGGAAACGTATTTGCAGATGACATCGTTCTGCAGAGTCTCGGTCAGAACCGTATTTCAGGTATTGTAAATGATGAATACGGCGCAATTGAAGGAGTACAGGTTCAGTTAACAGAACTTGAGACAAAGAGCATGTATGGCGAAAATTCATACACCGGATCATCAACATCTTCAGTCAGAACTTTGACTACAGATGCGAACGGTTTCTTTGAATTTGACAACGTAATGCCCGGAGTTCCATATTCTGTATCAGCTATACCTGATGATCCTTCGTATGGTAAAGCGACCATTCAGCCAGTATATGCACCAAATGAAAATCTGGTGATGAATCTCTCTTATTCCGCACCGGTTGAAGGTTATATTGTTGACGAGAATGGTTCTGTCATTGCAAAGGAAAATGTCAAAGTAACATTGAATGTATTTGGTTATGATGGCTCTTTCAATGAAATGACTGAATACACTTCAAGCACTGGTATGTTCCAGTTCGGACGTGTTCCGGTTGATTCCTACGGATTTGTCAGAAACGATTCGTTCACAAGCAATTCTGTGACCTATTGTGCTGGCAGAAGCGAATTCTTTGATGTTATGGATGAAGGCGTAACAACTGAAATCCCGGTTAAGAAAGCCGGATCAATTTCGTTGAAAGTCCGCAATCAGAACGGCGAAGAATATGCAACATCCTCAGTGCAGGTTTGGGCTTACGATCCATTCATGGGTCAGAAGTTTGAGGCATCTTATGCAACAGGAAGCTATATAATCAAGGGCCTCACACCATCTGTATCTACTGAAGAAGGTTCGTTTAAGTCAATCTTCTATGATGTCGTCGTTAAAGTTACTGGTGCTCCGGATCAGGTCAGAAATAACATTGAAGTCTTCCCGGGAACAACAAATGATCTTGGTGTAATTATTGTTTACCAGGGCAATGACTTCTCTGGAAAGATTAAGAACTTTGTTCAGTTGCTTGAAAAGGCATTGCCTCTCAAGACTTATGAACAGGGCGGAATCATCAGCCGACTTCAGGTTATCGCACGTGGTTATGGCGAATTCCTTAAGGAAGAAGAATTGCTTACAGGCGATTCGAAGAAGACTCTTGTTGACGAAACTCAGCTTCTCTGGAGCCAGGCAAGCGCTCCGTCAGAACTTCCGTTTGTTGGAAAATCTGCTCTCAAGAGAAAGAATGTCTTCCTCGAAATCTACAGAAAGTATTCTGGTGGAAAAGACTCAAGAGTTCAGTTGCCGGCATGGTTCGAAGATGTAGGCACTGCAACAATTAAAGCTTTCCACGAAAATGTCCTTGAATGGGGTTCTGCTGTTGGAAGTCTTACATACGTTGCCTCAGGCGCTGTAACTGGTTTTGAACCAAATGATGCTTCTGTAATGTTCTTTGCATCTGGTACACCAAGACCTCTTCCAATCGCCATGGCAAGACCATCCGGCGGAAGCTGGGAAGTTGAAAGAATGCCTGCTGGAACCTATGATGTTGTTGTTATTGCAAAGGGCTACGAGAAAAAGACTTACTCAGGTGTTGTAATCCAGCCCATTTCAGTAGCATCCTTCTCATGGTCTCCAAAAATTCATTTCTCAACTAAAGCTGCTGTATTCAAAGGCAAAATTGTTGATGGAAATGGAAATGGTATTCTCGGTGCTACAGTGTATTTTGACAATCTGAAGGCTGTAACAAATGCTTCAGGTGTGTATGAAATATCTGTTCCGCAGACTGAAACTTCAGATAATGCAATCAAGGTAACAATGAAGGTTGCAAAATCGGGCTACAAGACTTACAGAAGACAGGTGTCAAGTTTGACAAGAGTTGATTACATGGTCGGAAAAACTTTCGAAGATGTAGTTCTCGCGGCAAACGGAACATCTATTAAGTTCGTACTCACAGGTTCAACAGGAAGTCCTGTTCCAATGGCTAATCTGAGATTTGCATTCCAGAACGAAGAAGGCGAATTCGCAGCTAAGGTTGCTCTTGGTGATGCTCTTACCGACAGCACAGGTGAATGTTCCTTCGCACTTCCGGAAGCAAAGATTATTTCCCTTGGTATCATGGGTAAGGATTATGAGCCAATGATGCTGAAGTTCAGATCAGATGCAGCTACACTTACTGCAGGCGTTTATCCGATTACTCTTGATGCAATTGCTCTCAGAGCGTATGTTGAAAACAGTGCAATATCAGTGAACGATAGCCAGCAGAAGTATATTGATGTGAAGTATGAATTCAGTAAGCTTATCGCAACTGATGCTGTAACATTTGAAGTTTACGAAAATGGAAGCCTGAAGACCGGTTATACTACAGTCTTCAAGGGAGCAGAGACGGTTTCCGGCGTGGAAATGTATGAACTGTGCGATTTGAATTATGGCCCGGTAAGTGCCTTCCCGGTCGAAGTTAGAGTCCTTTCTAACGGAAATCAGATTGCTCCTCCGGTTTTCCTGAATTCAGAAACTGAAAAGTATGCCAAGGTTAATATCGAACCAGGTCAGGAAGACTTCAAATACCAGGCACCAGAAGCAGATGGCGGATACACAGGAATCAACATTGAAGGTATTATGGATCAAGTTGCAAGTATGACCGTTAAAAAGTCAGCAACATCTACAACTTCCATCAATGCTGAAAGTTCTGGCTCCACAACTGCAAAACCGGCAACTCTGAAGAGCGATATCTTCGAATTCGATCTTGGAACAGTTCAGAATGCGTCTCAGACAAGAAGCTTTGAAATTACACTTAAAACAAATGGCGCAACTGATACATCCAAACTCAAAGTTCGCTTCAGAAGCCAGTCTGGTGGCACATGGGGTAAAGAAGGCATTGAGTCAATCAAGCCTGATTATCCAAAGAAAGGTTACGTTACATTCAAGGTCAATCACCTTACAGAGTTTGCTCTGGTCGAAATGATGCAGCGCTTGAAACTCGACCTGAACAGCGATGACAAGGTTGATTTGAATGATATAATTCTGTTGTTTTCTTGGCAGCAACTTGGTCAGGAAGCTTCCCTTGATGAATTGACAACCAGAGCTCAGAAGCTTTATCCGAATTTGAAGGGCTCTATGTCGGTTAAGCCAACACCTGCTCAGGCAACAATGATTCAGAATGAGGTCGGTGAAATACGACTTGCAGATGTTATCATGATGTTTGCATGGTATCAGTTGTATGATTCTGATCCGGAATCTTCTTGGAATGCTTGGTCAGATACAGAGAAGAACGCAGAATTGAAAAAGCGTGCTTTGAAATTGTATCCTGGAATTGCAAATTACAATTACGATCCAATCTCACCAACACTTCCAATTCAGGAAGCAACTGAATAAAATCAGTTAGTTCAAAGGCTTCAGGGGCGCAAAACCTCTGGAGCCTTTTTTTTATTTGAGCCTTTAAAATCAAGTTTTGAAAAGAATAAAGTATATAATAATATTGTTAGGAGAATTAATAATCACTCGTGTTATCGTTGGAAATAGCAAGGATGAGCGTTTTATGACAAATTGCTATTTGTTTGACAGTGAAAATCTCGTATTTCTTATAACTTTGTCGGATAAAATAACTGTCGGAAAAAATAACTTGAAATTTTCAATAAAATTCTGTAACATCTACCTCAAACTCGAAAGGAGATTGAGATGAATCCAACAAAACGAATTTTGATTCCGATGTTTTTTGCTTGTCTTGTTTGTGTGTTATTTCCGCTTGGCTGCCGCTTTTTTGGCGATTATGAAGGTGAAACTTCGACTCAAACCGCCCAAATAGTTGTACAGGGACAGGTTGATCTGGATGAAACTACAAGCTCTTCAATGCTTGCTTCAGTAAAAAATCCAGGTTCATGGACTGCATATCTTTTATCTGACAACGTTTCAATTGCTGACCCTTCAGCAATTTCAAGTACCGGCGCCTTCAGCTTCACAGTATTCAGAACTTTCATTTCTAAGCCTAAGGTTGAAGTACGAAGAAATGATTCTCCGAATGTAAGAGTTATATCTTACCTTCAGGATCTAAGTGCTGATACCACTCCGGTGTTGAGCAGCGTCGTAGTTAATGAACGTTCGACTGTTATTGGATTCATTTTCGAGCAGGTTTTGAAAGAACAGACAACCGCAGTCTACAACGATGTTCTTTCATTAGCCAATCAGCTTTCAACAAAAATTACCGAACTTGAAAATGTTCTGAAACAGCAGCTTACTAACTATGCCTCTGTTACAACCGATCTCGGAACAGTACTTGCTGGAAAAGACGAATTCAAGCAGGTTGAAGAATTCGTAGTTTCAACATCCGGTACAACTGATCCGGCAGCTGCATCAAAAACGATTTCCCTTTCAGCATCAGAACTTGCTTTCGGTGAAGTTCTTTCCGGCAATTCAAGTTCAAAAGAATTGGTAATATCCAATTCGTCACATCATGAAAAAGTTAAAATTTATTTTGTAGAGATTTCTGGTACAGGAAGTTCATATTATTCCTTTACTTCTGCAACAACTTTTTCAACAGAAATAGCGACAGATGCTAAAGTTACTCTTAACGTAGTTTTCACACCAAAAATCAGCGGAACAATCACTGGAACACTTAAAGTTTACCATAACGGAAAAAGCAGCCCGTCACAGGTAACACTTTCAGGTACAGGCAAAACCCAGACTACAGACACAACTACCGGAACATCAACAACCACCGGTACTGCGACTGGAACAACCACAGTTACCTCAACTGGCACGACTACTTCCACTGGTACATCTACCAGCTCATCTACCGGAACAACAACCACAACAGCTACATCTACAGCTACAACCACGACCACAACCACGACCACTTCTACATCAACGACAACATCAACAGCAACTGATACTTCCGTCACTGTTGCAACAAAAACTCTGTCTCTTGATCCAGCATCAGAGCTTGCGTTTTCAAGTGTCGAAATTGGTCAGACAAAATCGTTGGCGATAAAGATTACCAATACATCCCCTGTATCAGAAATTCAGGCATCAGCAGTAGTTTCAGGAACAGGTTATACTTTATCTCCGTCAACAGTTCCAACTACTACAATTGCAGCTGGTTCTAACTATACATTCAATGTAGTTTTCACTCCGGTTGCCTCTGGAAGCTATACAGGCAAAGTTACAATTACCCATAATGCAACACATACTGTTTCAACAGGAATCTCCGAGATTTCTCTCACTGGAACAGGCGTTGGATATCCAACCCTCAGCGTTGCAACAGGTTCCAGTACAATAGCTTCGATTACTTTCCCCTCTACCAGTGTTAATAGCGCAGCTACCGCAAGCACTTTCGTAGTAAGCAATGCTGGAAAAGATAATTTGACTTTCCAGTTTGCAATTTCTGGTGCTTCATCGGATTTCTATGTTGTTGATTCAAATGGTGCTTCACAGACTCTGAGTTCAAATCTGACACTCGGTGTTAATACTCCGGCAACTTATGGTGTCGTATTCAAGCCACTTTCTTATGGTGACAAGGTTGCAACTTTGACCGTATCATCTTCAAATGCAGCAGGTACAAACTCATACTCAGTTTCTCTCACCGGAACAGGATTGGGTGCAGTGGTTGCATTGAGCACTAACACTGTTGCTCTGGGGAATGTTGCGTTCGGTTCTACAGGCTCTAAGACTATAGAAATTGGAAATACAGGAAATACAACATTGACAATTTCTTCAGTTGCGACAAGCACTTCGCTTTTAACCGACCTTACTACACCGGTAGATATTGCTCCGGGTGCTTCAAGAACTGTTTTGGTTACATTGAATGGCTCAACTCTTGGTGATTATTCAGGAACAGTAACCTTTACAACCAATGCGTATTCTGGAACTTCTGCTTTGACAGTAACAGGTAAAGTTTTGCAGAGCGGTAAGATCTTTCAGTTAAGCACCGACACCATTACTTTAAGAGCTCAGGCAGGGTTATCTACTTCGACATATCTGTATGTAAATAACACTGGTGCAGAAACTCTTTCAATTAGTGATATCGTGCGCTCAGCAAATGCTTCTTTTACAATTCTTCCAAATTCAGCAACAACTGTTGCAGCCGGTGCAAGTCAGACATTTGTAATTACTTTCACCCCAGGTAATGTTATTGGCAATTCTAATGCTACTATTACCTTCACAAACGATTCAGCAACCCCAAGTGTTGTGTTGAGTCTGACAGGTGTGGGTCTTGCAACAGCATCCTATTATGCAAATCTTACCAGCAATGTTCCATCAACCCTTGCAGCAGGTAACTTTGAGGTTAAAGTTGCAAGTTTGCCAGTAGATTTCACAATGGATGAAACGTTTACTTTCTCACTTCCGGTATTGGATGGATCAACAGAAAAAACAGTAATTTACAGTTATGTCCCAGGCTCGAAAAAGTTCTCATTGGATACTTATGGTGATTCTGGTTTAGCATTCAAGAGTGGAATCGCTTCTTTAACATTCAATAAGCTTGTTCCCAATGGTACTTATATTCGGTTGTATAATAAAGAAACCTCACAATATATTGAAAATGTTATCATGGGGAATTAATTTTTAATTAAGTTCTGAAATAACTGCACAGCCGGAAGAATATTCTTCCGGTTGTTTTGTTCAGGAAACTAATGTCCATGCAAAGAGATGTTCATGATACTCGCAAAAAGAATGGTAAGGGACATTGCGGAGCGCACAAGTGCGCGCCCGCGGGGGAGTGAGGCATTCGAACTTGTTCGAATGCCGAGAGGGGCTTTGGATACTCGCAAAAAGAATGGTAAGGGACATTGCGGAGCGCACAAGTGCGCGCCCGCGGGGAGTGAGGCATTCGAACTTGTTCGAATGCCGAGAGGGGGCGCGTGCCCCCTCTAAAAAAAGGAGCAACTATGCAGGTAAAGGATTTGGTAATACATATTAAAGAATTGCTTAATTATGAGCAGATAAAAGATTCTTCATACAACGGATTGCAGTTTACTGGTTCAAATAAGGTTAAGAAGATCGTATCAGGCGTTGACGCAAGCATTGATTTTTTGCGTGAAGCACGGCGTAGAGATGCTGAATTTGCTATTGTACATCATGGAATGTTCTGGAAAGGCGGCGAAGTTTCGTTTGTTGATAAATACTGGAAAAATAAATTTTCAGAGCTGATTTCCGGGAATATTAATCTATTTGCTCTTCATCTGCCGCTTGATTTGCATGCTGACTTTGGTAATAATCCAATTCTTGCGCGTCTTCTCGGACTTAAGATTATTGGAAACTTCTGCGATTATCAGGGAAGCAAAGTCGGCGTCTATGGCGAATATGAATCACCGAAAAAAATTGGCGATGTTCTCAAAGATATCGAGAAAAAGATTGGCAAAATTTCCTGCCACTTGAATTTTGGAGAGAAAAAAATATCCAGAGTCGGAATTGTATCAGGCGGCGGTGGTTCGGCAATTTCAGACCGCATTGTCTGTGAAGAAAATATCGATCTGATTCTCACAGGAGAGATTCATCATCAGCACTATTTCTCCGCAGAAGAAAGAAAAATTCATGCAGTATCAGCCGGTCATTATCTGACAGAAATATTCGGAGTTAAGGCTCTCGGTGACCATCTTGCAGAAAAATTCAACTTGCAGCACGAATTTATAGACCTTCCGACAGGTTTGTAGCCTTTGCAATTTTTCATATCTTTTCAATAATTCTGACCAGCATTTTATCTGAAAACAATCGATCTGTTGTCGTCTCGGCTGAAGGGAGGGAACTCCCCGGTGTAAACAGATTTCTCCCTTCGGTCGAAATAACAGCAAATACTATTTGCCCCGAATTATTGAGTGGATAACAGTTTCCCTTTAATGTTCTTGACACTTTCAGCGGACCCGTATATCTTTAAGAGAAGAATACGTATAGGAGGAGAGTGCATGTTTACAAAGCTTACGTTGAGACTTGAAAAAAGTTTAATAGAGAATGCTAAATCATGGGCAGAAGAAAACCAAATTTCCTTGTCTCAGTTGGTTTCTATGCTTTTCAAAGGCCTTGAAAGAAAAAGAGATTTATCAGATTTAACGCTTTGGACTAAGAAACTAATGGGAATTGCTGCTGATAAGAACCAAAAATCTCTTACTGATTCAGAAATCCGAGAAGACTATGCTGATTACCTTGAGAAAAAGTATAAATGAAGAAAAGAGTTCTTTTTGACACCAATATTATTCTGGATTTTCTTTTGGAGCGTCAGCCATTTTTTTCTGAATCAACAATAGCTTTAAATATAGCCTCACAGGGAAAAGTTTCAGGTTTTGTTTCAGCACATGCAATATCAACTCTTTTCTATGTATTATCAAAAAAAATTTCGACAGAAAAATCAAAGGAAGTTATTTCGGAACTTTTAAACACTCTTTCTGTAGCACCTGTAACCGGCAAAGTAATAAAACAGGCAGTTGACAGCAAATTTAAGGACTTTGAAGATGCCGTTAGTTATTACTCCGCCTTTGAAGAAAAGGTTTCTATCATTGTGTCCAGAAATGTAAAGGATTTTTCAAAAAGCGACATTCCCGTAATGTTACCGGAAGTCTTTATTTCCAATATTCTTTATTCTAGCGCCTCAGCTGGTACTAAGCTTGAAAATTAGTTATTATTGGTTATAATCAAGCTATACATTGGAGTCAGAGAGCGGCATTCAAGAAAATAGTATTGATTAACCCATTGAGAGAGTTGTTTTCTGGGGACAATAACCTATTTCGGGGGCATTAGGACATCAAACCTTGAAATTGGTGGTACAAAATATCCGCCATTCTAATATAACAGTTTTTTGACAATAAAGGAATAAAAGTTGGCAGTGATATTTATCCAAAATTGAGAAACTTAATATTAAAGCGCTTTAGGAAATGGCATAAAAAATGCTTAGATAATGTCATTAAAGTAGTTTAATTAAAAATCCGGAAATGTCACTTTACAGATTATCTCCCGGATTATATTAATCAAAAATAATTGGAGGAATTTAAAATGAGAATAAAATTGGCTTTGATTGGCGCGTTGCTTCTGGGATTGAATTTTTCGACTGTTTCCCTTCCTGTTTGTGCAGATGATCTTGCTGGTTCGCAGGTTTCTATGAGCGAACAGACCTCGAAAAAATATGAATTCAGTGTTGTTGGAAATGCGAAGGGCGCATTTTATAAACAGATTCTCGGCGAACACAATGGAAAGTCTGTAAATATTTCGATAAAACGTTTTTCAAGTTATGTAGATGCTGGTGGTTTTATGGTCGAGACCAACCCGACTTTTAAGATTGCAGGCGATTTTGGTACTTTGCCGTTGAATCTGGAAGTTAAATCTGAAGATTTGATTGCAAACGTTGGCGGAATGAATGTTCAGACCGGAGTTATCTATCATGTTTCCGGAAAGCTTGGGGCTAAAGAAGTTCAATACCAGATTGACGAAAAAGAAACCATTACAAATATGGGTGGAATCAATGTTCAGACCGATGTCTGGAATGTTCTCACCAGTAAAGATAAAAAGACAAAACTCGCTTTTGAAAGCGTTTCAGAAATATCCGATTTTAACGGTTTAAAAGTTGAAACAGGCAGATACAACACTCTGAAAGGTAAAGATGCCGCTGGAAAAGTTAATTTCAAGATCAATTCGTTTTCAGGTGATGTAATTGATATCCAGGGTTCTGGTTCGGATGAAAGTCTTGCCTTATTGCTTGCTTTGAGACCATTTATTAATATCTGACGATTATTCTTAACAATATCTCAATCCAAAAGGTCAGCCCGGCGAAAAACCGGGCTTTTTTTATTTCACGGAATATTGAGCCTGTTGCACAATTCCAAGTCTGATCAAATACAAAATATTAATGTCTATTGGGCAACCTAAATGTGCTTGAATCTTATCATAAATATTCAAATCTCCGGATTGTGCAACAAGCTCTATTGTGTGATATAATAGGTGTACTGAAATGAATAAGGTGGTTATGAATAAATTATTTGATGCCGCAAAAGAAGTGTGTGATTTTATCGTCAATGAACTTGACGTATTGTGTTATTGGCGGACTTGCTGTAATTCGCTGGGGAGAAGTCAGGTTTACTCAGGATGCAGATATTGCGGTGCTTGTATCTTTTGGTGATGAATCAGTGTTTGCCGAAAAACTTTTGAAACGTTTTGAAAGCAGAATTTCAGGGGCTCTTGAATTTGCAGTGTCAAACAGAGTGCTTCTTATCAAAAGCAGCAGCAGGGTTTCAATAGATGTAACGTTTGCAGCATTGCCGTTTGAATAGGAAATGATGAAAAATGCATCTCTGTATGCTTTTGCAGAAGGTGCGGAACTTCCAGTGTGCAGCGCTGATGATTTATTTATTATGAAAGCTTTTGCGTCGCGTCCGAAAGACTGGATAGATGCTGAATCAATTGCAGTAAGACAAAAAGGTAAACTTGATGTTTCAAGAATTATATCACGGATTACCGAACTTGCTGAACTGAAGGATGAACCTGAGATTGTTGAAAAAGCAGAGAAAATTCTGAGAAAATACAAATAAATGCAGGTAAAATATTTATGACAGATAATGAGCGCAAAATTAATAAGTGCATTGTTCAGCAATGGAAAAATGCTGGCTCAGCGCTTGAGAAAATACATGATGAAGAACTGCAGAACTACGTGTATGATTCTGAAATTGTTGATTCAATGATTGAGCTTGGGCTTTTACATGCCGAGATCCGTGTTACATCAGGGCTTGTTGAGATGCAGAAATATTTTCGAAAATGGCATGAAAAGCTCTCTTGACCTTAAATTCAGACTTTTTCGAATTCCAATCCAAGAGAGCTTCGCTGCTGCTTATGCCTATCAGCGAGATCTCTCCCTATGGTCGGGATGACATAGAATCATTACATATTATTTGCTATTTTGTACATTCAGGGCGTTTGAAAGGGATTCAGCAAGCTCTTTTGCTGAGATTCCGCCGGTGATACGAAGATTGTGAATTTCTTCTTCGGAAGGCTTCAAAAATATCAGAGTTGGTAATCCGATTACTTCGAATTTATTTGAAATTTCCTTTTTTTCTGGAGAATTCTCTGAAAGATCTATCTTTAGAAAGACAAATTTATCTGAAAATTGGCTTATCATTGGGTCTGGAAATACATTTTTCTCAATGTCTCTGCAGATAGAGCACCAGTCGGCACGAAAATCAATTAATACTGGAATATTCCTGATGCGGGCTGTTTCGACAGCCGATTTATAATCGTGTTCCCACTTTATGGGAGTTGCAGTTTCGCTGAAGTTTTTTTCCGGAGACGATCTTATGCAGCCCAGGCCGCCCCATTCGGCTGCTGAGTTCAAGGCGAAAGCGCATGCGACAACCAGTATTACTGCTCCCCAGCATTTCATTACGCGGGGAAACATACTTTCACTCGCTTCCGGGGAAGTATTATCATTATCATTTCTGAACAGACCAAAAAATGCTGCAAGCGCTGCAAGCAGGGCTGCTGTTGCAAGATTGGTGAATGCTGTTCCAATTACCGGATGGGCAAAATAAATGGCTGTGCCTGCCATGAGAAAGCCGTAGAATTCCTTCACTTTTTCCATCCAGGCACCGGCTTTTGGCAGTGAATTCATTGTGCCGGAAAATGTTCCGACAACAATCAGCAAAACGCCCATTCCCCATGAAAAAGCCAGAAGAAGTGAAAACCCAAGCAGCAGGCTACCTGTAGAAGCGATATAAGCCAGGATTCCTGCAAGAGGTGCAGCTACACACGGAGATGCAAGAAGACCTGATAGCATTCCGAGAAAGAATATTCCGGTAAACCCTTGTTTTTTCCCGATCGGAAGTTTATCACGCAGAAATGCTGGCGTTTGCAGCATAAAAACATCAAACATTGATAACGAAAGTAATGCAAATATAAGTGCAATGAAAAGTTGAAAAACCGGACCCTGAAGGAATCCCCGGATATGTGCCCCGAACTTTGCAGTAATGAGGCCAAGAAGAGCGTAAGTGATTGACAATCCTGCCACATAAGTTGTTGAAAGAATCGCTCCACGAAAGACAGACGTGTTTTCGCGACGCCCGCCTATTATCGAAAGTGTAATAGGAATCATTGGATAAACACACGGAGTAAGGCTTACAAGAAGTCCGGCGAAGAAGGCCATAAGAACGGCTTTTAACAACCCTTCCTGCTTTATTATTGTCGAAAAATCAGTCTTCCCGGCTGGCGTCTGATAAGAACCTGACTCAGAGGTTGACTCAGAAGCTGATTTAGAAGTAGAAGTATATTCAGAATTGTTTTCAAGAGAACTCGTTGAAAGCGATTTTGATGACAAATCAGCGGCAGAATTGTTGACAGAGGAAAAAGTAACAGCAGCAGGGGAAGTAATAGAAGCAGTATTAGAGCCAGTAGTTGAGCTGGTAATAGTGGCGGTAAGAGATGCTGTTAGAGAAACAGATTTCTGATGTGCCGTTTGATTGTATGAATCTGGGTATTCATTTGAAACCGGCAGAATATTTTTTTGAACGGGGATTCTGAGATGAAATTCCTTTTCGTCGGGCAAAAAACAGGTTTGTGTTGAGCAGCCCTGATATGAAAAAGTAACAGATGTGAAACTCGCTTTAGACATAGCTTCTGATGAATTGGCACCGTAAACGGCTTCAGTCAGAAATTCAAGATAAATATCATTTTTTCCAGATGGTAATACAGAAACCTGTTCTCCTGTGAATACGTCTTTTTTGTAAACCTGAACAGGCCATTTCTGATCAAGCAGTTTAAGATTTTTTGTTGAAACTGAACTGCTTTCTCTGTATATGAGGTATCCATCAGAAATGTTAATCGATAATGTTGCTGCAAAAACATTTGACTGTGAAGCGATTTGCTTATCTGTTACAACAGCAGGCTCTGAAAGAGAAAAATCAAATCCTTTCTGCAATGCCTGAACATCATTTAACCTAAAACAGAATACTATAAGCGTTAAAATGATAAAAAATCTGGTTTTCATGCTTTATGACCTCACAATTTTTCATCTCGAACGAAGGTGAGAAATCTGACAAATACAAGACTTCTCACTTCGATTGAAATGACATGTTAACGAAAGGACGTGTTATATAAAAGCACATCGATGCGTTCCTATTTTTTCACGAGAAAGAGCACAGATTTGTTTATTTGCGTAGTAAAAGAATAGAAATTTTTCAATGAGCGTCGATATAACAAATGACAGCAAAGTTGTAACATTCAACCAACTACATTTTTTCGGAAATGCACCGATTTAGAGTGATTATTGTAAAACTTTCAGCGTTTTGTTCCTGTAGCTGTTTCTGTAAACTGTTTGATTTCGTCGTCGAGCCGTGCAGATAATGCACGAACTTCAAAAATGTCGTCGGATTTAGCGGCTGCTTCAATCTTGCTGATCAAATTATTGAGTGATACAGCACAGACATTTGCTGAAGCTCCTTTCAATGTGTGGGAACGAAGCAAAACCTGTTCAAGATTGTTTTGTTCTATGGCATCCAGGATTGAGGCGATTTGTTTCGGGGCGTCGCTTATGAATACGTTAATAACTTGTGAACAGAGCTGGTTGTCTTCCCCTAGTCTTTCAAAAAGTGTGTTTTTGTCGAAGATAAGCAGATCACTAATCTGTTTATCTTTGAGAGATTCTTTTTCAGGGAATTCCTCTTGTTCAAGAAAAAGATATTTCTTAATTGCATTCATTATTTCATTTGGTGATACCGGTTTTGAAATGTAGTCATTCATACCAACTTCAAGACATTCTTCTCGATTGCCCTTAAGTGCATGTGCTGTCATAGCAATAACGGGAACTTCGTGATTGATTACCGGCGAATTTTTTTGTCTGATCAGTGAAGTTGCTTCAATTCCATCCATGTCAGGCATCTGAAGATCCATAAAAACAAGATCATAGGGAATTGTTGACAATGCTCTGATTGCTTCAATTCCATTTGCAACAGCATCAGCTCTGAAACCAAGTTTTTCAAGAATTCCGAGTGCAACTTTCTGATTTGTCGGATTATCTTCAGCGACAAGTATTCTTGCTTTATGTTTTCGCTTTTCTGCCAGCGAGTGTCTTGTTACAATATTCTGTTCACCGGGAATTAATGGTTTGTGATCACGAAGAACTGAGAGAAGACAATCAAAAAGAAGAGCTTTTTTTACAGGTTTCGTAAGATATCCATTGAAGCCGATTTCCTTGACTCTTTTAACGTCACCACGCATTGATAGTGAGGTCAGAAGAATAATTTTCGTGTTGTCGAAACCTCTATTGCTTCTGATAAATTTTCCTATTGCTTCGCCTGTTGTATCACCAAGAACCATGTCGAGAATTGCAATATTATATGGATTTCCATTGCCGAGAGAAGTTTCGAGGGCTTCAATGCCAGACTTGCCGCTATCGGCATTGTCGCAGAAACATTTCCAGCCAGAAAGCATTTCCATGAGTATCTGACGGGAAGTGACATTGTCGTCAATCAGAAGAATTCTGACATCTTTCAGATTGTCAGGAAGCTCACTGAATGGTTGGTGTGAATCTGCGATTGGAACTTTTTTCAGAGGGATGGTAAACCAGAAATTTGAACCACCCTTATCAAGTTTTTCATATCCCATCTTTCCATTCATGCGTTTTACGATTCCCAGCGCAAGTGACAGGCCCATACCCATTCCGCCATAGCGTCTTGTACTTGAAGGATCGATCTGTGAAAAAGTTTGAAATAAAAATTCCTGTTTTTCCAGCGGTACTCCAAGGCCGGTGTCGGTTATTGAAAAATTTATGCTGGCTACCTTTTCGTCCTCGTTTTCGAGTCTGACAAAAATGGAAATTTCGCCTTCATCAGTAAATTTTATTGAGTTATCTACAAGGCAGGTCAGGGTTTGTCTTATTCTTCCGGGGTCGCCTTCAACCATTGCCGGAACGTTTGAATTAACACGACAGTTAAGTTCCAGTCCCTTTCGGTGAACTTTTGCGGCCAGCATTTCTGCTATGTCTTCGATCATATTCCTGATATCAAATGAGAATTGTTCAAGCTCAACTGTACCTGTTTCAAAATTAGAAAAATCAAGCAGGTCGTTCATCAGAGAAAGTAGCGCTTCTGAGCTTTTTCGTATTGTATCTGCGTATTGATGCTGTTTCTGGTCGAGTTCACTGTCAAGCAGAAGTCCTGTCATTCCTATGATACCATTTAAAGGGGTTCTGACTTCGTGAGTAACATTAGCCAGGAATCTTTCTTTTATCTGCTGAACTTCGTCCAGTGTTAATTTTGCCTGGAACTGGTCGTTCTGTGTTGCTTTAAGCTGAGAGATTTCAATTCTTGCACCCAGCATTGATAATGCTTTTCCATGCTCATCGCGGGAGATAATTTTGCCTCTGTCAAGAAACCACTTCCATTTTCCATTTCTGCTCTGAAAGCGGTAAATGCCTTCAAAGATGTTTGTAACTCCGCTTATATGATCATTGAAATTTTTAATGGTATCGGACAAATCTGATGGATGGATGTTTTCTTTCCATGCCGCAACCGTTTTCGGGTAAGAGTCATTGCTGTATTCAAGCATTTCAGCCCATTTTCCGTTGGTTTTCATTTCTCCGGTAAGAAAGCTATGCTCATAACTGACAATGCTTGAGGCATTCAGAAAATTGTCCAGACTTTCACGTGAATCTTTCAGAAGGCTGCGGCTGTGGATATGCCCGCGGGTTTCATTGATCAGACGCATATTTCTGCTTGCACGTATCGAAAAATCCTGTGCAAGTGATTGACAAAGGTTTGACAGAAGGTTGATCTTTTCAGAAGAGAAAACTGGAAAGTTGTGAATTTTTGAGCATAATTTGTCAATATCGCACATATTAATTTCAAAATAATGTTTTATGTCAGGCAGCTTGCATTCATCGTCTTCAGTCAGAAAATACGAGAAAACCAGGTTTGCCTGGCGGGAATCCTGGAAGAAAATCGGGGATACTATGTGATGAAAGCCTTTCTGACATCTTGTGTGAAAAGGTTCGCAGGCTGGAGATGGCTTTTTCGTGTGGTCGATCAGATTAATTTTGCCATTACAGAGGAAACAGTCAGAATTGTTGTTGCTGCCTGGTTTGAAGACACTCGGGCATAAGAGTTCACTATTCGAAAATATGGATTCTCCATCGTTGTTGAAAATCCCAATTGAAATTGAAAACAATTCCGAAAGAAGTCTTAGAGTTTTTTCAATTTCTGATAAATAGATTATTTCGGAAAAATTGAACTGTCTCACCTTACTTCCCCCATTTCATTTTTTCGCGCAAAACATTAAAAAAAGCTCTTTTTTCAAATACGACTATTTTAGCCATATTAGGAGCCTTATGAATCTCAATCATATCACCGTCATGTACTCTGAAGCCTTCCTGTCCATCAGTAACAAGATCAACCTGCGAATGTGAACACCTGATAATAGCTGAAATTTCGGCTTTATCGGAAGTTATAACCGGTTTTGCATTCAAAGTATGTGGACAAATAGGTGTAATCAACATGGCGTCCACCCAGGGCGGAATTATCGGACCTCCGGCAGAGAGCGAATATGCAGTCGAGCCGGTCGGGGTGGCGATAATAACACCATCGCCTCTGAATGAGTTTACATAAGTTCCTGAAATGGATACATCCAGTTCGATAACTCTGCTTATTGGTTCTTTTACAATTGTAAAATCATTCAGTGCGATATTACAGTATACCTCACGTCCATTTCTTTTTACCAGTGCTCTGATCATTGAACGTTCTTCAATTTCAAATTCGCCTCTGTAAAGCTTTTCTGCGATCTCTTCAGCTTCAGACAGAGAGCCAAGTGTGAGGAAGCCAAGGTGTCCGAGATTTATTCCGGCAACAGGAATTTTTCCTCGAGCAAATGCTCTGACTGCTTCAAGAATTGAGCCGTCACCGCCCAGTACTATTACCAGTTCAACGAGTTCGCCGATCTCTCTCCGCGGATAACCAGTCTCGGGTCTGCCAATTTTTCTTGCCATCGGTGGTTCCATGAATATCTTAATGCTGCGTCTTGCAGCCCATGAAAGCAGCTTTGCTGTGATATCCGGACCATTCGGATTGGTCGGATGACACAGTATTCCCACTCTTGTAAGCACCGGAAAATTCGATTTCATTTCAACCTCGGAAAAACAACTTAAGAGAACGGAAGAGGACGGAGTTTAACCACGGAAAACACGGAAGAACACGGAATTTAACTTTGAAGAACAAATAATTATTTCATTTTATCAATTAACAGACTTCCTCAGCCGAATCCTAATCCTAATCCTAATTAAATCAAAAATCAAAAATCCTAATCTTAAATCCTAAATCTTGAAAATCTGCGCAATCTGCGGACAAAAAATCTTTTCTGTTCTTGTCTTTTCTTTTTTTGTTTGAAAAATGCTCAGTAGGGTGGGAAAATCTGATAATAGAGTCGCCCTGATTTAATTGCCGAGGTAAGGCTGCGCGCGGATAGCCCGTAAACATTGTCACCATTGCTTTTTTGGACCTGTTCAAGAATGTTCAATGCCGCTTCCTTTTTGCCAGTTTTAAAATACAGGTTCGCCAGAAGCATCTTTGCATCAATGTTTTTTGGATCAATATCCAGGCATTTTCTAACTTCCAAAATTGCATTTTCATCCATGCCCTGCCTGAAATACGTATCAGCAAGTTGATAGCGTGCTTCTGCCCATTTTGGATACTGAACTATGACCTGCTCAAAAGATTTCTGGGCTTCAACAAGTACTCGTCCGAATTTGGCCTGCATACCTTTGTTGAAATCTGAAAAAACCATTGTTACCTCAGACTCAAGGGTGTTGAAAGAACCGTGTTTTGAACACGCCGGAACATCTCCCTGGATTGATAATTCACCAGCCTCAGGGCAAATAGGGGAAGCAGAAAGATACTTCTTTTCAATCATGGTATTGATATTCAGTTTCCCTTTTTCATCAGGTTTTTCCTGTACCAGTGATTCGTAAGCGCGTTTCAGTGCTGAAAGTCCGAAAAAACACTTCTGCTTGATTCGAATTGTTTCAAAATAAGACGATTCGAGAATTTTTTTCTCGGGTGTATCTTTTTTAACAGAAGAATTCTGGCCTTCAGGGGTGCTTACGGGTGATTCTGAAGATTGTTTCGGCGGAATGACCCTGGGAGCTGTGTATGCAATTTTTGGCTGTAAAAGTTTCAGTGATTTTACGGCATAGTCGTCATAGGGATCAAGTTCGATAACTTTCTGAAAATCTTTTACGGCTTCAGCCTCATTTCCTGTACGAGCAAATATTCCTCCGCGAAGCTTCAAAAGAGAAATATTTTCAGGTTCAATCTGCAGTCCGCGTTCAACGGTAGTAAGGGCAAGACGGTTGTTGCCCTTCTGTGCCTGAGAAAGTGCAAGTAGATAATAAGTGTTGGCTTTAGGCTTACTTTGCGGTGCAGCCAGCAATTCCTGAATAGTGCCAGTTGGTTTTACAAACGTAAAAGATGTATCATTCTGTGCAAAGCTGCAATTCAGCTCTGACAGAAGAAACAGAAATATGATACCGCATTTTAAAGGAATTGCTGTTTTTCTGGATTCAGATTTCACTGGTTTTTTGCAAGTCGCCTTCGCATAATTTCTGACCAGCTCACCATGTCAGGGTCTTTAGAGAAATCTGCGACAAAGGTGAACTCTTTTAATGCTCGTGGAAACATTCCCTTGGCAAAATAAATCTTTCCAAGCAGGAAGTGAAGTTCGGGGTCTTCAGGAAGAAGTTTCTGTGCCTTTGTAGCGTGCTGCAGAGCTTCATTTACAAAACCCATGTTCAAATTTCCAACAACCAGTTGAAGTCTCGCGTCTGCGTGTTCAGGCTGAATTTTGAGAATTTCCTTATAGCAGCGCATAGCCATTTTGAGTTTCCCTCTGGTTTTAAGGAGTTTCGCATAAGCAAGCAGACCTTCAATTGAATCTGGTTTTATTGAAAGAAGTTTTTGATAGGTCATAAGGGCATCTTCAGGTTTGTCGAGTTTTTCGTAAGATTTACCCATTGCCAGATATGCATCAAGATCCTGCGGGTCAGCTTCAAGGCGCTTTTTGGACCCTTTTATTGTCTGTGTGCAGAGATTTTCTACCTTTTTCAGAACAGTTTTCAGATTATTCTGAATCTGAGTGTCTGAATAATCATGGCTGGAAGCCTTTTTGAACGCTTTCAGTGCTTCTTCGTAATTTTTCATAGAGGTGAGAAGAATCCCGATTGTGTTCCAGATGCCGGCCTGATCTTCTGCGTTTGTCGAGGCTTTTGTATAAGCGGCAAGCGCGTCCTGGGGAAGATTCATTGATTGAAGAATACGGCCTGTTTCGATCCAGGCTTCCCATTTATCAGGATTTTGAGTTGTCAGTTTTTCAAGAAGTTCGAGAGCTGTTTCATTATTTTTTTCTCTTGCATAAACGAGAGCAAGATTGAGCAATGCATCAGGGTTTTCTGGTTCAAGTCTGGTCACTTCTTCCAGAAGAGGCTTCATATCAGAATATTTGCCAAGACGTTTGAAAACTTTCGCTGTTGCAAGCATAATTCTTGTGTCCGGGTGGAATTGCAGTGAAAGGGCTTCCTGATAAAGGGCGAGCGCTTTTTCGTCTTCATTCTTTTCAAGCAATAATTCTGCGAATTTCTCAAGAACAAAGGTGTCTTTGGGCTTAATGCTCAAGGCGCATGAATATTCCGAAATTGCCTGGTCATATTTTTTGAGTCTGTGATAAATCTGTCCAAGTTGGGTGTGCCCGTATGAATCATTCGGATTCAGAAGACAGGCGCGTTTAATTTCAAGGAGTGCAAGTTCGGTTTCGCCAGATTCGCCAAAAACCATTCCGAGCTGATAGTGCGAATATGCGTCATCCGGAGATAACTGTATCGCTCTCTGAAATGCTTCCCGCGCTGCAGGGAGATTCTTTAAACTTCTTTCAAGTGCTCCAAGCTGGTAAAATGCTCTCGCGCTGTTGTGGTTCATTTCTATTGCCTTGCTGAACGAACGCCGGGCTTTCTCGGGCAGACCCGATTTTCGTGCAAGCATTCCGTGATATAGAAAGACTTCTGCGTCAGTTGGCTGTACAAGCATGCACGATTCTATTGTGGATATAGCTTTCGACATTTCTGAGCGTTCTTCATAAAGCTGTGCAAGTTTTATCATCAGAGATGTGTTTTTAGGTGCTTTGATGAGCTTTTGCTCAATCTGAGCTATTTCGTCTGTTACGCCGGAAGAAAGAAATTCGGCAAGAGTTTGTGATTTTCTTGTTTCAGAAGCTTTTTCAGCTTCGAAAGCACCGTCTTCATTAGTTGCGGGAAGTTCTCCGGTGGATTGCTGAATTGCAGATTCAGTTGATTTTCCGGCAGTTTGGTCGGTAATTTGATCAGGAGTCTTTGAATCTGTTGTCTTTTCGGATTTCTGAGGAGCTTGTGGCGCCTTGGCTAGAGGGGCAATTTTTGACGGTTTATAGTTCACCTCAGCTTCTAACTCTGCAAAAGAGCCTTCAACGGGAGTTGCACTTTTATTAATCTTGACAGGGAAAGTGTCAGTAAGGTCTGTTTTCTGGATATGTTTTTCCGGAGAATCCAGTTGACTTATTCCCCATGCTGAAATGTCAACCAGGCCCCATAATGCAAGAGCTCCGCTTAATAGTCCAGCAACAATAGAAAGTTGAGGAGACCCACTCAGAGCCTGAGTTAAGTAAAGCATGGCAAAAACAAATGTTCCGATCGTAGCTTTCAGAATAGCACCTGTCGGAAATGCCCCTGATTCATGATGTTCGGGAACATTGTTTCCCGGACTTTTTGAAACGGAAAAAGCTTTTCCGCATTTTTCACAGTATTTCGCTGAAAAAGAATTTTTTGTACTGCATTGTGGGCAAACAATAACGAGTTTTTTTCCGCAGGCAGTACACGAAATAGAATCTGAATTGTTTACAGCTCCGCATCCTGGACAGTATGACATAGAGCTTCACTTCTCCTCAAATATGTGGTCGATAATTTCCCAGTTTCCGGGAATTTCGTAGTCAGAAACATCTTGAGGGTCAGACTTCTGCCCATCATGTTTCTGTATTCTTCCATGTCGTTTTATTCGTTGATATTCCTGAAATGATTCAATTCTTTTTTTCGCAATATCAAGTATGAGTAATCCGTCACCAGCGCCTTCCATAATTGGATGAACATCCTGAAAATCTCTAAAATGCTTTTCCAGCCCTGGATCGTTGTTTTTACATTTTTTCCAGAAATCAGCAGAAGTGCCTGAACTTTCGGAAAGTGATAAAAAAAGCGTCCCCATAGCTGCGGACGGAATTAAACCGGATAATGCGGATTTTTTATCAATCAGCACAAGTCTTAATATGCTCATTCCTCTTCATCCCTATGCTTTTCCAGCAAGCCGCTTTCTTTCAGAAAATATGAAAATGGTTCTCCCAAAAATGCTCCAAGAAGAGAAAAAACAAAAACAGTCATATATGCAGTGTCAAAATCGACCAGAAGATATGTAAACACCGCAAAAACAAGCCCCGAAAGCATTCCAAAAATACAGCCGTACAAGGTTGCTTCCTGAATTGCAATGAAAACACCGAGGGCTGAGCCTATCATGAGCCCCAGAAGAGAATATTCCGGGGCAAAATGAGCCCCGATAAAAACGCCTAAACTTCCGAATGAAACAACAAGAGTGCTGATCAGTGCATAGACCAGCGCTCTGTTAGAAACTGTCCAGGACATTACAATATTCATTTCAGGAAATCCTGACTGTGATATACTAAATCATTCAGATTAGGCACATTTCTCCTCGCTACTTGAGCGGAAAATCTGAGTATTTACCCTTTGCAAATGGGAGGGTATCCAATAAATCAGTTTGCGGCCGTAAGTACTGTTTTTTCGTAGTAGTAGTTGTTTTTTGGATTTTCAGCAACAAAGGTTGTCAACTCACTCAAATAGCATATTCCTTCAATTGTCGCTTCATTAAGACAAATTCCTCTTACCTCAGCAAGATTTCCCTGAATTTCCTTATAGGAATTTTTGCTTTTGAGAGGTCTTACAACGCGCAGAACAAGCCTTGCCTGGGGAATCCCAAGATTCGGCGGAACGTCAATCAAATCCATCTGTTTAATAGTGTAACCAAGCCCGGAAAGTTTATTCTGAATTGAATTTTTTATGTTTTCACGAATGCTATCGGGTAATTTAACATCGTTTGATTGATCTCTGATGGACATGCTTTTCCAGAAGCCGTCGAGATCAGCTTTAACTTTTTCAGATTTGATCTGACTGTTTACGCCGAGCTTTCTGGTTTTTCCCAGTTCTGTAAGCTGCTCAAGAAGAGCATCTGATTCGTTTCCGTCAGATACAAGCTGCTTTTGAAAAGCAGAATTATCCGAAGATTCGTTTTTTGCATCAAAATTGTTTGTCTTTTTTATCTGGTCGGAAACATAATCCCGCAGTTCAGAAGAGAATCCCAGAAATTTCATTTCATCCGAGAAATCAGCTTTTGCTGACGGGCAGGAAAACAAAGTGAGAAATAAGAACGCTGGCAAAACAAAGATCAACTTCTTCATTTATTGAATCTCTCCTGATTCATTTTTTTCGAGCATGACAGAAAAAAATACCTTATCTAAGAACCTGTCGGTATTTATTGCTGTTTAATTAATAACATTTTTTCATTTTCTAATCAATCTAATAAGGCTACTTTTTGTCACTGCTTGAAAATAGGCCGGTAATGTGGAAATACATGATACGTTGTCATCGCGACCGAAGTGAGAAATCTCGGTTCTTCAGTTGATGGCAGTGAGGGTGAGGGTTATTAGACTTCGATTGGGTGTTTCTTTAATGCTGTTTCAAACTTTTTCAGAGTTTCTTTTGGGTCTTCAACCATGATTTTTGAACCGGAAATAATGTCAACGAAACCAAGTTCCTTGTGATACCTTGGTACAAGATGCTGATGCAGATGATCTATGCTGGCACCGGAGGCGTCGTTGATGTTAAATCCAATGTTGTACCCTCTCGGAGAATAAATTCTGTCAATAATGTCCATGAATTTTTTATTGACTTTGAAAATCTGCATGGCTTCTTCTTCTGTCATTTCCCGCAGGTCAACTATGTGTCTCAATGGAAATAACAGAAGATGTCCGGGGTTGTACGGATAAAGGTTCAGAGATACCATAAGCAGATCATTTTTCCATATAATAAGATTTTCTACTTCAGGATGATTCTGAGTAATTCCGCAGAGTATGCAGTGAACATTCGGGCGCTTGCCGCCCCGGACATATTCAAGCTTGTTTGGTATGAATAGATTTTTCTTGAACGCCATTATGCTGAGACTTCCAATATTAAGATTTTTAGTTATTAATTACATACTTTTCAAAGTTAAATTCCGAATAATTCCGTACAATTCCGTGTATTCCGTGGTTAAAAATCTTTCCATTTATCACTTCTGATAAGATTCCTTAAGAAGCATCGGATAATATTCCCTTGCCAGAAATACGGGCAGGGCGCCTTCGTAGAGAACCATGTCATGAAAGTCACGGTGTGAAAAATCTGAACCAAATTGTTCTCTTAATTCTTCGCGAAGTTGATAAATAAGGTGTTTGCCGGTCAGATAACTAAGTGGATATCCCGGAGCCTGTGAATACCATTTCAGCTCTGATGTTGCTGCCGGTTTTGAGATTCCGGTACTTTCCATAAGAAAATCAACGGCTTTTTCAAGGTTCCATGCACCTGTGTGGGTATTAATATCAATCAAAACCCTTGCTGCACGCCATGATTCATCCTTTGTCTGAATAAAAAGGTTTTCTTCGGACGCTTCAAAACCCATTCGTTTTGTTTCTTCCTCGCAGTAATGTGCCCAGCCTTCTATAAGTTCAATGCTGTCAGCAAAGATGCGCATTTTTCCGGGGTGAAGATTCTGCGATGAAAAGTGTAGATGATGCCCGGGATAAGCTTCGTGAACAGATGTATTGACAATTTCAGCAAAGTTGTGTCTCTTGCCTCTTTCCTTTTCTGATGGGCGGGTTACGAGATAAAGCCCTTTCTGGGTTTGAAGAGTTTTTTCAGGAGGGCAGTATGCGGCAAACGGAATCAGATGTTCAAGATATTTCGGGGTTTCAATGACTTCAAGTGATTCATTTTCAGGAAGCGATGCAAAATTACTGGTTTCGACAAAAGATTTGCTTCGTGCTACGGAATCTCTGTAAGCTTCGAGAACTTTCTCAAAATTAGGCGGCGATTTTTCAGAAATCTTCAGACTGGTTTCTTCTGATGTTCCGCTTGGGGAAAGGTGTTTCGCAAGTCCAAGTATTTTTTCTCGTGAACTCTTAAGCGTTCTCTCGCCGAGCTGCTGAATTTCACTTGTTGTCATTCCGAATTTTCTGAGCGAGATTAGTTCTGAAAAAGCCGATTGTCCCATGCTCCATTTGCCGTGTGCATTTGGCGCGATAGCGTGCTTGAACCAGTGTGAGTATTCCTGAACTGCATCAATAGCAATTTTGGAGACAGACTGATAGTTCTGTACAAGTGTTCTTGGAACGTGCCCCTGAATGCTTGTTTCAATGGTTTTTATCAGTCCGATTAATCCATTGCACGATTGCAGAAAAATTTCACACCAGAATTGCGGAACATCCTGAAAAAGCGATCTTCCGGCATGAAGAAACATTGGAGCAGCTTTAAGTCTGGTGATAATAGATTCCACCCTGAGTGAAAGAGGGGCAAAATCGCGTGAGAAAAGAATGAAAATAGCGTCTCCAAGTGATTTTGCAAGGTCTTTGCCGAGACGCCAGCGTTTTGAATCTTCATTCATGAAAAGTTCACGTTTCGCCATGTTCAATACGATATTTCGGTCGATGCGCTCATCAACAGATAATTCACGCTCAGGAAGCGCCTCGAAGCTGTCTTTCATTTCCCTGAAAAATGCAATTTCGTTTTCAATTGCTTCTGCACCGGTTTCCGGAAGAAGAGAATCGTATGCATGTTCTCCGATCCAGGTGGCTGCAATCGGATTTCTTCTCATTAATTCACTGTAATAGTGGCTGGAGAGTTGTTCAAAACCCGGATGTTTGTAAATTGGAACACGTCTCATTTAAATAATTTCCTCCATTTCCCTGATTCACGAGGCTTACACCTGAACAATTCAAAAGAAGCCTGAACTTATTGAGATTTTATCGTTTTCTATTTTATACATTATACATTTTTCTTTTTTCAACTTGCAATTTCTTTTACAGACATGAGAATATAAAACCTGAAAATGCGAAAACATATTTTTGAAAGGATGGATGAAAAGTGTATCTGGTAACAGGTGGCGCCGGTTTTATAGGTTCAAATATTGTTGAAGAACTCTTGAGGATGGGAAAAAAAGTCCGCATTCTTGATAATTTTTCCAGTGGAAGAATGGAAAATATCGCTTTATTCAGAAAAGATATTGAATTGCTGGAAGGTTCTGTAACAGACCCGGAAATGTGTCTGAAAGCTACATCCGGTGTTAAAGTCGTTTTTCATGAAGCTGCAGTTGCCTCTGTTCCAAAGTCTGTGGCAGACCCGGTGGCAACAAATGAAGTGAATCTCACCGGAAGTCTGAATATTCTGAATGCATGCAGAAAAAATGGGGTCGGAAAATTTGTTTTTGCAAGTTCTTCTGCCATTTATGGAGATGATCCAGAGTTGCCGAAGCGTGAAAATATGCTTCCTAAGCCAATATCGCCTTATGCTTTGCACAAACTTGCAGTAGAATATTATAATCGTCTGTTTTTCAGCCTTTATGGACTTGAAACTATCTCTCTCAGATACTTTAACGTCTTTGGTCCGAGACAGGATCCAAGATCAGACTACGCTGCAGTTATTCCAAAGTTTATAAACATGATGCTTGCGGGAAAATCTCCAACGATCTACGGTGATGGCAGACAGACACGCGATTTTATTTATGTCAAAGATGTTGTAAGAGCAAATATTCTGGCTTCTGAAAGCAAAGAAGCTTCGGGTGAAATTATAAATGTTGCCGGCGGAAAGGACATTGACCTTCTCGATCTGGTAAATGATCTGAATGCAGTATTGAAGAGCGAATTGAAACCTGTTTTTCTGCCTGCGCAGCCGGGTGATGTTCCGAAATCTGTGGCTTCAACGGAAAAAATGAAAAATGTTTTGAATTTTCTTCCGGAACACGATTTTAAATCTGGTTTGAAAAATACCGTTGAATACTATTCGGAAGTGCTAGCGTTTAACTGACAAACAAAAGGAAACTGATTTTTAACCACGGAATACACGGAATAACACGGACTTTTAAAAGGGGAAAATAAAATTATTGTGCATAATCAGTCAACATATTCACACGACCGATTATTCCAGAGCATTATAAGTTGATGGTATTTTTTTGATGGATAACTACTGCGAGAATGTCTATGAATTTTTTTAAGGAAAAAATCGGGAAAATGTGGTTTGTTTTTGTTCTCCTGGCAGGTCTGCTTGCAGCATTACATAACCTGAAACCAGGAAATATTTCGATTTTCCTGGTTATTTCATTGGTAATTTTTGCGAAATATCGAAATAGCAAACTTGTTTCGTTTCTTCCTGAACGCGCAGAATATTTTCTTCCGCTGGCCTGGCTTGTTGAGGTCACAAATGGCTTTCAGATTTTTGCCGACTGGATTGGAATTTGTTTCCTTGCCTGGCTTGTTACTACGGTCGTTTTTAACCCGGATAAACTTCGAATGATTTCAGCTAAATCTTCTGTTTACGATTTTTCACTTATGGCTTCAGGAATATTTATGTTTCTGTTTTTTCTGATTCTGAAAAATGTTGCACCCATGCATTCTCTTGTTGATTCAAAACAACTGATTCATGACTGGGGAATCTTTCTTCGGTGGCATGCGTGCTTTTTTGGTGGCTATCTGCTCACGTGTTTTGCATTTCCGACTCTTTCAGCGCCGGATTCAGAATAATTCCACTTAAGAAGAAAAAAAGCATTGATATTTCTTCGTCGCCGAATGCATATTCCGGAATTCCAAAAGTCAGATAAGCTATTGTCAGAGGAATGCCCATGCCAAGCATTGATTTTTCTTCCGCATCTTTTTCTTTGTTGTACGATTTTCTGAAAAAAAGCATCAGTTCAATGAAATACCAGAAAAAAGCAGATAGTCCAATGAAGCCTGTCATCGCAAGAATATGAAGAAAATTATTGTGAAGATGTCCGTGGGCAAACTTATTCTCTCGCTCAAGTTCTGTTGACAGTTCGAAATAATAAGGTTTGACATTGTTCATTCCGACACCGAAAGACGGATAATTTAAAACAATATTTAACCCGTTCTGCCAGGTTCTCAGACGTTCGCTGAATAGTCCGCCCTGTTCAATGCGATTCTCGCCGACATTTCTGATTACAAGAAAATGTGACTTTCCAAAATATGGACCGAGCTTTCCTGTGATAAACATCATTGCTGCAAATATCAGAAGGCACACAGCAAGCTTTTTTGGACGTCTCCAGTAAGCGGCAATTATTCCGAATAAAAGCCCAAGAATTGCACCACGGCAGTATGAAAGGAAAACTCCCCATGTTTGAAGAGTTAGAACGATAGGAATAAACCTTCCCTGGAAAACTTTTATGTTGCTTTCAGTTATCGAAAGTGTAATAAAAAGTGCAAGAACCTGGAATTCACCAAAGGTGGTTGTGAGCGAAAAAAAACCTTTAACCGGGTAATTGAAATCTTTTGCGAAAATATAAAAAATGCTCATCAGAATTGAAATAGCGGCAGCTATTGAAGAGGAAATAATCAATAGTCTGAAAAGAGTCTTTTTTTGATCTTTGCACATTGGAAGCCAGAATGGAAGAAAAAAAACGAGTATGATTATGAACTTTTTCATTTCAGAAACAGCTCTGATTATCTGAATCGAATTAAAAATAGATAAAAGTGCCGCAAGTGCGAAAAATGCAAAAGCTTTGTCCTGTCTATTGAAAACTGGTTCAAGAAGGCCTTTTCTGATGGCAAACAACATGGCTAGAAATGCAACGCTTAAAGAAATCTGGGACGCAGCAATAGAAAAAGGTGCTGCAATGCAATATAAACATAATCCAGACCAGATTAGCTTTTCAGTATTCCAGTTCTTGATTTCCAAAAAATCAGGCTTCATTGTGCTTCAGTATCACTTTCTGGTGATTCATGAAAGAATTACATTTCTGTTGTCAGATATTGCGTGGTATACTACTATAAATTTATTTATTCGTCATGAATTTTTTTCAGGCAGGAAATGGAATCGTTGAAAACTGATCTTTTTGCACCACTTGCGGAGCGGATGAGGCCATCTGATGTCACAAATATTATCGGGCAGGATGAAATATTAGGTTCTGACAAGCCGTTGAGAAAACTTCTGGAAAACGGAAAATGCCCTTCGATGATATTCTGGGGACCTCCGGGTTGCGGAAAAACAACTCTGGCTCTTGTTGCGTCGAGGTATGCCGAAGCTGAATTCTTTCAGTTGTCAGCTGTATCTGCCGGCATAAAGGACCTGAAAGAAGTTTTTGAAAATGCCCGGAAATTCAGAAACGTCTATGGAAAAAAGACAATGCTATTTATTGACGAAATCCACAGATTCAACAAATCACAACAGGATGCCCTGTTGCCGCATGTTGAAAATGGAAATGTCATACTCATTGGCGCTACCACAGAGAATCCGAGTTTTGAGGTTATATCTGCACTGCTTTCGCGCGTTCACGTCGTTGTTCTTAAATCGCTTACTCCTGAAAAAATTCTTTCAATTCTTAATAAGGCAATTGAATCAGACATACAACTTAACCGGAATCCGAAAATCAATGTCAGCAGTGATGCCTTGTCGCTAATTTCTGTTTTGTCAGCAGGAGACGCCAGAATTGCCCTGAATGCCCTTGAAAACTCTTGTGAAGCGGCGCGTCAGATCAATGATGTTACACCAGAGGTCACTGTTAATCTTGTTAAGGAAGTAACTCAAAAACACTCCCTGAGATACGATAAAAGTGGTGAGGAGCACTACAATTTAATTTCTGCTCTTCACAAATCAATGCGCGGATCAGACCCTGATGCTGCTCTTTACTGGCTTTACCGCATGATCGAAGGCGGTGAAAACTGCCGTTTTATTCTGAGACGAATGATAAGATTCGCTTCTGAAGACATTGGCATGGCAGAACCTTTTGCGTTAACGCAGGCAATGTCAGCCGCTCAGGCTTTTGAATACCTCGGACCGCCTGAAGGGCACCTTGCAATTGCTCAACTGGCTGTTTACCTTTCTGCGGCTCCAAAGAGCAATTCACTTTATCTGTCCGAAAAGCGTGTCAAGCAGGAAATTCGATCAGGCCGGGAGCCTGGTGTTCCTGTGCATCTGAGAAACGCCCCGACAGAATTGATGAAAGAACATGGTTATGGAAAGGCTTATCGTTATCCGCATGATTTCCCTGGTGCGTTTGTAAGAGAAACTTATTTTCCGGAAGAACTTTCTGATGCTGTTTTTTATCAGCCGAAAAGCCTCGGAAAGGAAAAAGCGACAAAAGAACGTCTTATGGCTTTATGGCCTGAAAAATACGCAAGAGCAAATGAGAAGAAAATAGATGAGAGGGACTGATCTTACCACTGGAAGTATCTGGCGCCACCTGATTATTTTTTCGATTCCAATGCTTTTCGGAAGCCTAATGCAGACTGCATACAGCGTAATAAATGCTGTGTGGGTTGGAAATGGACTCGGGTCGGAATCAGTTGCAGCAATTGCAGTTTCCTTTCCGGTGATATTTCTGCTTGTTGCAGTAGTAAACGGTCTATCCCTCGGAGCATCAGTAATTGTTTCGCAGAATTATGGTGCAAAGAACTTTTCCGGATTAAGTAAGATAGTCAATAATTCATTTTTTGTTGCACTTTCGATGAGTTTGTTTTGCATGGCTGCCGGATATTATTTTTCTGAGCCTCTTTTAAAGGCAAACGGAACGCCTGTTGAAATTATTCCGCTTGCTTCTTCGTATTTGCGCTTATTTATCTGGACAATTCCCAGCATGTTCGGCATTTTCATGGTTTCTGCCTGCCTGCGCGGAACTGGTGATGCAAAAACTCCGCTGTATTTTCAGGCTGTAGGCCTGATTTCAACCTGTGTTCTTGATCCGCTTCTCATGTTTGGCTGGCTCGGTTTTCCGAGAATGAACCTGAATGGTGCTGCTGCTGCGACTATTATTGTACAGACTGCGGTCTTTTTATTGCTTCTGCTATTTCTTCATCGGAAGAAGCACCTTGCAAGTCCTGAGATGAAAGGGTTTATCCCCGACTGGGAGATTATAAAACAGATACTTTTAATTGGCATTCCATCTGTAATTCAGCAGGGGCTGGTTTCAATAGGAATGATCCTTCTGATCGGACTTGTGAACGGTTTTGGCAAAAATGCAGTTGCAGCGTTCGGGGCTGCTTTACGTTTTGATCAACTTGCGTACATGCCGGCAATGACTATCGGAATGGCTATTTCAACAATTGCAGGACAGAATCTGGGAGCGGGATTAATTCCACGGGTAAGACAAACTTTCTGGGTTGGCATTGTACTGGGAGTTCTTTCAGCTCTTCCAGGTACAATTATCGTGTCAGCAAAACCTGAATTTATCCTGAGAATGTTTCTTCAGGAACCAGAAGTTATTTCAATCGGATGCCATTATTTCAGAATAATCGCAATCGGGTACATAATGTTTTCAATAATGTTCGTCGGTAACGGGGTAATAAATGGCTCAGGCAAAACGTTTATCACCACGTTAATATCGTTGATTGCACTCTGGGGAATCAGACTTCCGCTTGCAACTTACCTTTCAAAAACAAGCATGCAATTAGAGGGAATCTGGTATGCAATCGTGATCAGCGCCTTTATAGGAATGTCTCTCAGCCTGCTGTATTACGGCGGCGGCAGATGGAAAAATTCAGCAAAATGCCTCAAAGCCTGATTTACAGTTCCCAGAATTTATCACACTTGAAAATCTGAAGTCCATTTTTGCAAATGAAAGCCATTGATGTTTTAATTTCCTCTGTTTAACTTCCGTTACTGACTTGTGATTTTTGTGAACTGGAAACTGAAAGATGGTTGTACAACCATGAAAGAAAGGCTCCGAGGAAAACTATTCCAACTGTGAACAAAAATTCCTGGAGCTTTACCTGCTTTATCAGCCAGACAGAAATGATGCATCCAATTATCGGAATTATTAATCCACCTGGTGCTTTGAATGCACGAGGCAGATCAGGACGGGAATATCTCAGCCATATTACAGCAAGACATGTGGAAAAATATTGGGAAACAACAGCAAGATTGCTGATGTCAATCAGAGTATCGAAGTTAAGAAACAACGCCATGATAGCACTTATAAACGTCGTAAGCAGTATTGCATTTGAGGGGGTTAGATGTTTTTCATGTATTTTTGCAATGAAAGTTGGTAAATATCCGTCTTCAGCCAGAACAGAAAGATATCTGGGTGAGCTCATGGCGTTTCCGGCGCTGTAGCCTGTCATGGAAATTACAGCACCGACAGCCATAAGAAGACCGCCCCAGCCTCCTAGAAATAGACTGGCGGCGTCTGCCAGAGGTTTTCTTGAATCAATCGTTCCGAGCGCGGGAAATGTACCGACAGCAACTATTTGTACAAATGTGTAGATTAACACAACCACAAAAAGTGAGCCAACTGTTGCCATCGGGATGTATTTCGAAGGGTTCTGCGTTTCTCCGGCAACGACCGGAATTCTTTCAAACCCTTGAAGCGGCCATAAACAAAGGAATACTGCTGATCCCATTACTGGAAAACTGAAATCAAGACTTCCTGCGAAATTTGACGGCTCCAGATTGAATAATCCGACAAAAACAAAAATTGCCAGAGGAAGCGTTTTGCTTATTGTAAAAGCATTTACCGTATAAGCGCCGAGTTTGATTCCGTAAAAATTAATCGTTCCGAAAAAACCGATAAGTGCGCATGCAGTTATCTTGACAAGCCAGACGGTTTTAAATGCGGGGTGGAACTGAGCCATATAAGCACTTATTGCGTTGGCAACGGCAGCCCAGCTGAAACACGCTGTCGCCCAGGCTATCCAGCCAATCAAAAAACCTGCTTTATTTCCGAATGCCTCACGGGCATATACGTAATCAGCACCATTCCTGCGGAAGCTGCTTCCCAGTTCGGCGTAACAGAGTCCAACAGTTGCCAGCAGAAGTCCGCAGATTCCAAAAGCAAAAATCGAAGATGGACCAGCCACATGAGCCAGTTTCCCAGGAAAAAGAAAAATACCTGAACCAATAATCGCGTTTATTCCAAGACACAGAACATCAAAAAAACTGAGAAATCTTCCTTTATCTCCCGGATTTAGCGTGTTTTCCCTGCCATCATTTTTTGAACCCATATTCCATTCTCACTTGTATTAACATTTTCAGAATCAGACTTTTGACACCATATACCAGAATTTGCACCATTGCTACAAGAAAAAAGATTTCTGCAACAGGGAAATTGTTGAAGAAGTTCGATCTGTTTTTCTGATTTGATTTTTCATCAGACAGATATGAAGAAATTATAATCAGATTAATTAATAGCGCATAAAGACTGCAATAGAAAGATTTACAGGAATATTCATCTGCAGAGAATTAAGATTTTCTGAATAATTCTGGTGAGAAATTGACAATCAGAATACAATTTTTTATACTGTCTTTACAATCATATTATAGAATGATGAATAGAATTGCATTTGGACATGGAAGAGAATAGTCGTTCATTTTTCCGTGTCTTCATGTGAATATGAAAGGGTGAAAATGAAAACAGAAAATGCAACAGATGGATCTTTATTGACACAAATTGCCTATGCACAAGAATTAATCCAGTTTAATGAACGAGCCTGGTTCGAACAAGCCAGAAAATTTGCCCACACCCTTACAGAATTCGAGCGGAAGTCTTTGCAGCTTACACATTTGAAAGAAGATTCAGATTCTGAGATGGACTTCATTGGCCATGCTGTAATAGCTACTGATGCTGATGGTAGAATCATTCAGATGAATTCTGCAGCCGGAATTCTCACCGGCTGCGATCCAGCTGAGGTAAACAAAAAATTATTATGTGAAATATTTTTCATCATTGATACAAACACGCGTGAAATCCTTGCAGACCCTGTAAAGAAGACGCTTGAGACAGATGAACCGGTGAGAATAGATAATGGTATTTCCATAATTTCAAAAAATGGAATAGAGCGCTGTATTTCTCTCAGAGTGATTCCTGTAAAAAATTTTCAGGGACTTACCGGAGGTGCAATACTTGTTTTTCATGATATCAGCCACGTTGACAAGATCAGGCAATCTTTTATTGAGCGTGAGGAACGGCTGCACATCATACTTAATGCATCAAAAATCGGTATTGTAATTGTCGATGCTGAAAATCAAACCATATTTCAGGTAAATCAAATTGCCAGTAACATGATTGGGCTTCCAAAAGGTGAGATAGAGGGGAAAGTCTGTCATAATTTTATTTGTCCCGCTGAAAAAGGGAATTGCCCGATTAAGAATGCCGGGAAGAAACTTGATCATTCATCAAGGGTGCTGCTGACAGCAAATGGTTCTCCAAAAGCTATTCTTAAAAGTGTTGCAACGACTTCCATGAACGGAAAACCTTTCTTTCTGGAAACTTTTATTGACATTTCCTCTCAGATAGAATCAAAAGAAAGACTTGAAGATGCGTTGGTTTATGCAAAGGAAATGGCTCTGAAAGCAGATAGTGCAAATATCGTAAAGGGTGAATTTCTGAGCAACATGAGTCATGAACTGCGTACCCCGATGAATCATATCATTGGCATGGTCGGAATTCTTCTTGACACAGCGCTGACATCTGAACAGAGGGAATATGCAGAAATCGCACAAAATAGTGCTGAAAATCTTCTGCTGTTGATTAATGACATTTTTGATTTTTCAAACGTTCAGGCAAGAATGCTCGATTTGGAAACGCTTGATTTCGATTTGCGCGGTATTTTCAGTGATATTATTGATATGTACTCCGTAAAAGCCAGAGAAAAATGCCTTGAACTAATCTGTATTGTTGACCCTAATATTCCAAGGTTATTATCAGGCGATCAGGGACGACTGATGCAGGTAATATCCAATCTCGTGGGTAATGCTATCAAATTTACTCACCACGGGGAAGTAATTCTGAGGGCATTACTGGAAGAAGAAAGTGAAAATCAGGTTGTTCTTAGAATTACTGTTCATGATACAGGCATTGGCATTCCCCAAAAACATCAGGAATCTATTTTTTTACCATTTACTCAAGTTGACGGCTCAAACACGCGCAAATATGGTGGAACCGGGCTTGGTCTGGCAATATGCAAGCAGATTACAGAATTGATGGGTGGTAAAATTGGAGTCAAAAGTGAAGAAAATTCCGGATCAGAATTCTGGTTTACCATGGCATTAAAAAAACAGATCGGGAGTGAAGCATCGATTATCGATGATTTTTCTGCTGTGAACAATATTCGCATCCTTGTTGTTGACAGCAGTTCAACCAATCTTCTTCTGTTGAAGACACATAAATGTCGTGTTGATGAAGCAGCTGATGGATTTGTTGCAATTGAAAAGCTTCTTTTGGCGGTTAATTCAGGCGATCCGTATGAGTTTGTTCTTATTGACATGCAAATCCCCGAAACGGACGGATTTGCACTGTGTGAAAAAATTAAAAGTGATAATCGAATCTCACAGACAATATTGATTGCTGTTACTTCAATTCCAAAAGTTAAACCTGCTGATGTTAAACGCTTCGAGGAAGCCGGTTTTGCTGCATATTTGCTGAAACCGGTGCGGCATGCCCAGCTATTCGATTGCTTGAATATGGTATTGGAAAGAGTAAATAAATCAGATTTTCTTCAGGAAAGCGAAATCATAAAAAAACATGTAATTGCAAAACCGGTAAAGAAACGTATAAGAATTTTGATTGCAGAAGATAATATTGTTAACCAGCAGGTTCTGACCATCCAGCTGAAAAAACTCGGATATAATTCTAATGCTGTTGCAAACGGGAAAGAGGCAATGCAAATGCTTCGCAGTATTCCTTATGACATAGTTTTTATGGATTGTACAATGCCGGAACTGGACGGTTATGAAGCGACGAGAAAAATTCGATCTGGTGACTGTTCTGAATTAAAATCAGATATTCTGATAATTGGCATGGGCAACGAGAATTCACATGAAACTAAAGAGAAGTGTGTGAGATACACTATGAATGACTTTATTTCCAAGCCGATTAAATTACCTGAATTATCAGAAATTCTTGAAAAATGGGTTGTCCAGGTCAAAAAATATTCACTCGAAATTGCGCAGACTCAGGACAATCCGCAATTATTAGTGTTCAACAGGAATGTTTGCTTAGATAGAATCATGGGCGATGAAGCTCTGATGATGGAAATAATAAGTGATTTCGTTGAATCCTTTCCAAAGCAGAGGGATGTGATTGCACAGCATATAAAGACTGGAGATTGTGGCTCCATAGAAAGATTAGCACATTCATTGAAGGGTTCAACTGCATGCGTTGGAGCAGAAATGCTGCAGGCTGTGATATTTGGAATCGAACAGCTGGCAGCATTTGAAAAAATTGACGAAATTCCACATTCATTGGATGTCATGTCCCGACAGTTTGAAAATTTCAAAAAGGCGATAGAAAGCAGTCAGAATGTTAAGTATTCTGAAGAGGACATGAACAAAGAATTTGATAATGCCTGAAGTCGTGATGGCAGATTACTGTGTCGTCGGCAAAGTAATCTGCAAAGTCATCAGAATCAGCATCTGGATTAAACACCTGAAGTGAAAAGCTTAGTTTTTCTGGGGTGGAAAAGTGGTTGAACTTCATTTCTGGAGCTGCGCAGCGTGGCTTCTTTTTTCATTTTTTCCGATTAACGGTGAAATGGAATTCTGTCCCAGACGGTGTTATTTTTTCAATGATGCTCTGAATTGGCGATTGTTTGAAGTACATGAAAATAAAGAACGGATTGAAAAATACCGTTCGATCTTGCTTGAACGTGATTTGAACAGTTCCAGAACTCTTTCAGTAACCATGTTAAGACCTGTTTATAAGTTATTTTTTGCTGACATTGACAGAGATGGCAGACCGGAAATTATTGCTGGCATCGAAAGAGCAATCAATGGGCGTCGTTATCGCAGAGTTTATGTATATTCCACTCAGAATGGTTTAATCAAGGCGAAATGGCTGGGCTCAAGACTTTCATTTGTAATGGAAGATTTTCATGTTGAATACCGGAAAAAACTTGCCGTAATAGTTGCACGCGAAAAAAAATTCGGAAAGCTGCATGAAGGAGTGTATGTGTGGTATCATTTCGGGTTTAGAACCATATCCCTGAAGGAGGTTACCAAATTTTGAAAAAGAATCTGTACTGCATGCTTTTTTTTGCTATATTTTCAACTTTAAGTGCTGCTCTTTTTGCTCAAGACGTAGTTTTCGAATCAGACAAGGAAATTCTTAATCCGGCTTTTGGTTATGACGGAAAAAGTATATCCTTTGTTTCTGAAACAGCAGGAAAAAAAGAAATTTTCCTGTACACATTTGCAGAAAAAAAATCTGTACAAATCACAAAAGGTGCTGGTAATAAGGTGTCTCCGAGCTTTTCCCCTGAAATGGACTTTTTGTATTATTGTTCTAATGCTGATGGAAATTACGATATATATGTGTATGATCTGAAACAGAAAGCAGAAAAGAAGCTTACTTTTACTTCGGAAGACGAATTCAGAGTTGAATGTTCCAGAGCTCGATTTGGGCAAATGTGCGATACTTCTTTTGAAAAATCTTTTCACAAGCTCTTCTTCCTGCAGGGAAAAAATGGAGTGGGCTCACTCTGTTCAATGCGCTCTGATGGATCAAAAGATATTGATCCGGAAGTCGAGAAAATGTTTGTTGAGAAAAAAAACCTGGTTAAGCAGAAAGACGGAAGCCGCATAATAAAGCTTGTACCAGGAGACTATTCTGATTTTTCCCTCGGTGGAGAGCCGAATGACATTATTTTATGCGACAAAAATAAGCTTTCAGTTGCAAAATATTCGACTCTTTGTGGACCAACATTTGCGGTTGAAGCAACTTCGCTTGAGGTCTGTGTTGCAACTGGTTCTGAAAATCTGAAAAAGCCGAGATATGCACCAAATTTTAACTTTGCCCTGGCGTATGGCGGGAAAAATGTGGAATTATTTGATATTTTATCGGCAAAGAAAATTGATTCGGCATTGTCAGAAGCCGTTGAAGCTGCTTTTGATGAGACGTCACAGAGAATAGCTGTCGTTGAAAAATCTGGTGGAAAGTTTCGTCTAATTGTTAAGCCTTTTGAAAATCGGAAGGTTTTTGTCCGCAATTTTCCGAGATCTGAAGTGAAAACCGCTTCTGCTGCTTATGAAATGCTGTTCAAACAGGATTTTGCCGTTTGTCCTGCGACAACCCATGAATTTTTCGCACTTTATGAAGCAAACAGATATGAGTGGTTTGAAAGCTTTATTACAGCTGATTCTGTGTATTACCTGTTTCATCTGTTTTATGATTACATTTTGAAAGACCTTGAAAAGGGAAAACTGCGGGAAGAGATTCTCACAGCTGCTGATGCCCTCGAACGCAAGGCTGCGGAATGTTCTGAAAAAGCAGTTGATGCAGCAGCGAAAGAATCATTTCGAAGGCTTCGTGGTTTTTTTGCACTTGCAACTGCGCTTTCTGAAAGCGATAAAGAAAATAGTCTGAAGAAATTATCTGTACTTCAGGAACCACTGAAGAGTGAATTGAGTTCTGAACTGGAGCTCATTTTTAATGCTTCTGAAAAAATAGACTCAAGCTTTTTTGAAAGAAAAATAGATTATTCACAATTTAAACCCCGTGGACACTACGAAGACGAAAAAAAGCTTCAGAGCTATTTTCGAATCATGAGTCTCCTCGGACAAATCGGATTCAAAGTCTTTGAAAAAGATAAAAAAGGTCCCTCAGAAGATATTCCCGAAATTCTTGCTCTTCATTATCTGGCACAAAAGACCATGATTGGAAAACAAAAAGCAGCAGAATACATGCAGCAGGCTATGGAACCATTGAAATTCATGGTCGGCGATTCGGAGGATATCGGATTTGTTGATCTTCCAGTTCTTTTGTCGAAACTTCCCGATATTTCAGCACCAGACGGAGTTTCTGATAAAAAAAATTGTCTAGTGGCATTTGAAGAACTTTCCAGATTCCCCGAGCCAAAAATTCGCGCTTTTGAAGGTGTACAAGTCTTTGTGGCTCCGCAGAAGTGGCAGATAGATTCTTATATTCTTCAGAAACTTGTTTACAAATCTGTTGGAACCGATACTGAACCGCGCTATCTTCCGAAATTACTCGATGTAATAGCGGTCCTCGGCTCAAAACGTGCTGAGGAGATTCTTTTCGATGTGTATAAAGAAAATCGGTACGCGAAGTATGAAGAGAATTTCAAGTTTCTCAAAGAATTTGTTGCCTCAATTTCAACAGAAGTCTGGGATTCGAATATTTACAACGGCTGGTTGAAATCAATCAGGGAAATTGTTTGTCCTGTCACTGTGCCGGTAGAGCCTTTTGCGGGCAGCAGCGCCTGGACTGACCGAATCCTGAACAGCGCACTTGGAAGTCTCACTTTGTTGAAGCATGACACTTTGCTGTACAATAAAATGGGCGGTGCAGAAGCTGGCGAAGGCGGTGAAATAGAAGATTACCTCATTCGTGACATACCTGACGTTTATGTTGACCCTTATCCGGAATTGTACCATTCACTTAAAACGCTTACTCTGAAACTTTTCACTTTAATGTCAGCCCGCGGATACCTTCCAAAAGAGGAAAAGCTTGAAAAAACTGAACAGGATTTCGACGAAATTCTTTCATTATCAAGCAAAGGTCTCACGTTGAAACTGATTTCCATTTTTGATCTGCTTGAAACGGCGTCAAAAAAGCAGCAGAAGGCGGTTCCCCTTTCAGTTGACGAAAGAAAGCAATTGTTTGAATTCGGTCGAACTCTTGAACATCTCACTATTGCATTGATTTCCCCTGACAAAGAAAACTATAATTCGATAAATGAAGAAGTTGCTCTGGTTGCCGATGTTTTTACAGGTGTGAACACCGTTCTTGAAGAAGCTGTTGGAAAGGTTTTTACACTGTGGGTTCTTTTCAATCGTGGAAAAGGTCTGCGTTTGTATCGTGGCGGTGTTTTTTCATATTATGAATTTGAACAACCGCTTGAAAAGCGTCTCTCAGATAAAGAATGGCGGAAAATTATACGCAGTAAGGATGTTCCAGATTTGCCGGTCTGGACAAAATCTTTCATTTCTGGTGATTATAAATCGCTTGAGTTTCCCGAGGAATTTATGTCTACAGAAGAACCAGGAACTGAAGAGGGTTCAGAAAAAAAATCTGACGGAGCATCCTCAGGCGAAACTTCCAGCGAAGCCCTGGATAAAACTTTAGACGCTGCCTCAGACGCAGCTTCAGATGCAGCTTCAGACGCAGCTTCAGATGAAACCTCAGCCACGAATTCAGAAACATCGGAAACTGGCAGTGAGAATGTAAAATAACGTGAACTCCGGAATCTGGGCAGTTGTTTTTGTTTTGAATTTTCTATGGGTGAGAGTTGATGTTGCGGGTGATTTTGCCCTTGGAAGAAAAATTGGACAAACGATTGCGGAAAAAACTCCGCAGTCGTTTTTTCTTAACCTTAAGAAAATTCTCTCAGAGAGTGATTTTTCCTTCTGCAATCTTGAAGGATGCCTGAAAGTTCCTGCTGAAAATCAGCCGGAAAATGTAATTGAAACCAGACCAAAAGCCAGATTTGATCTGTCTTTCAGTGATGAACATTCGTTGTTCCTTAAAGAAACCGGATTTCACGCATTTGGTGCAGCGAATAATCATCAGTTTGATTCTGGCACGGACAACCTGGAAAAATTGAGGGCAATTACTGGTACTAATATCATTCGAGGGGTGCAATTGCAGAAAGTGCGCTCACTTTCTTTTGCAATAATTGCTTTTGATTATTCTTCCCCGGGGCGTGAATCCTGGAAAATAGACTTAGACAAGCATTCTGACCGTGTGAGTTTTCTGAAAACAGTTCGCGACTTGTCTCAAACGAATTGTACTATTGTATTTCTCCATGGTGGAAAAGAAGATTCAGATTACGTTTCTCTTCAGGAAAGGGAATTTTTTAAAAAACTCATTGATGCAGGTGCAATCGGAGTTTTTTGTTGCCATGCGCATCGAAAGAAACGAATTGAGTGGTACAAAGGAAAACCAATATATTATTCACTGGGAAGTGTTCTGTTTGACAGAGTCCGCTTTCCTGACAAACTGGGCTTGATGGTGCGGATTCATTTCTGGGCAAATTGTCCAGTGTATTTTGAACCACATTTCATCGAAATTCGCCCTGATCTAACTCCGGTGTGTTTAAAACCTGACATGTAATTTTTGCCTTATTTTTCAAGATTAGTTTGAAAGGAGTTTTAAAAATGCGACGAATTATCACTTATTCATTGTTCCTTGTAGTGCTTTTTGTGAGCCACTCTTTTGCCGAGAATTTCCCTGTACAGAAATTTGATCAGTCTGCTTCATGGACACTTGTCTGGGAAGATGAATTCAATGCTCCAGAGCTTGATTCAAGCAAATGGGTGTGTGAAACCGGTGGACATGGCTGGGGAAACAATGAAAAACAGTTTTATACAAATCGTCCGGAGAATGTTCGAATTGAAAATGGAAGTTTGATAATCGAAGCCAGAAAAGAAGAATACAACAATTCCGCTTATACTTCTGCCCGTTTAAAAACCCTGGGAAAAAAGTCTTTCAAATATGGCAGAATCGAAGCCAGAATAATTCTTCCGAAGGGTAAGGGAGTTTGGCCGGCCTTCTGGATGCTTGGTGATGACATTCAAAAAGAAGGTGTTGGGTGGCCAAATTGTGGCGAAATTGATATCATGGAATATCTTGGACACGAACCATGCCGAGTATATGGCACGGTTCATGGTCCAGAATATTCAGGTGCAAAGGGTATCTCGAGCCAATTTAATCTTGCCAGTGGCGAATTTTGTGATGGCCCACACGACTTCAGTATTGAATGGGATGAAAATCAGATTCAATGGTATGTTGACGGCACTCATTATAAGACGGTCACAAAAGATATGGTACCTGGAAAATGGGTCTTTGATCATCCACATTTCATTCTGCTGAATGTTGCCATCGGTGGAAACTGGCCCGGTGAACCAGATAAAACCACAGTTTTTCCGCAGAAAATGCAGGTAGAATACGTCAGAGTCTACCAGAAAAAGTAGATTTACAAAGATTAACCATTTGTCTGTTCATCATAACAACCAATATACCGAAGAAATACTAATTCATGGGGGTGTTCAAAATAAGCAAAGTTGCGAGGTTTGCTTTGGCAATTTTTTCCAGAAGTGTTGGAGCTAAATTGGTGACCGTATCTTTAATCGAATGATAATAGGGAGAAAGCCCCGGATGCCCCTCTCTTGTAAACAAAGCCGGAACCCCGATGTTCCAGAAGGAGGCGTGATCAGAAACAGCAAGCGATGAATCGATAACGGGTTTACAATTAAGCCCTGCATAAATTAGCGCAACTTCTTTGAACAGATCAACCAGCCATTTTGAACGGTCATCACCGATTGCCGCTGCCTCGTTGTCATCTATGTCTGCGAGCATATCCATATTAAAAACCGCCTTGATATTGATATCGGGTTGCTTCGCCAGTTCCTTTGCAAAAGCCGCACTCCCGACCAGACCAATTTCTTCAGCGTTTGCTCCAACAAAATAAACTGTATAGGGCAAATCAACTCCCTCAAGAAGTCTGGCAATCTCAAGCATTGCTGCTGCACCGGTTCCGTTGTCATCAGCACCTGGAGCTTTGTCGCCTGCACCGGAAGCAGTTGAATCAATGTGTGCCATTACAATGAAAGCTGTCTTCGGTTCCAAAATTCCTGTTTTTTCAAAGATGACGTTCTCGGTTAGAAACATGGATGCATGAAATAGCGAAGGAATGTTTTTAAGCCCTGGAATCTTGCCAAATTCATCTTTCAGCCAGGCTACGGTAGAAGCATTGCCATCTGTTGTAACAAAACGAGTCTGAAAATCCTGAAGTGTCTGGACAGTCTCCACTAATTTCAAAACCGAAACCTTTGAAATTAATTGAATAATATCCGGATTAACTCCACCCAGCTTGATTTTAAATTCTTTTACCCCAGTACGGGGTGGTAATAATTCTTCGTCAATCAACTGATGAATGATTCGTGACGACAAAAGTTTCGGCTGATCGCTTGGGCGAATCCTGACCAGCATGACTCGACCCTTGGTATACAGAGGCTCAAATTTCTCCTGGATGTTCTTTGTCATATCAGAACTCTCACTGTACAGGAGATACCAACTTTCCGAATGATCATCCAGGAGCTTTTTGTCCAGGATCTTAAAAGAGACCCCATCACTTTTCAGACGCATAAGACGAGCAATATCCACATGGACTAAATAGCCATCTTCAGAAGAAAAATAGAAGCGGCCAGTAGATTTAAGAACTCGATCATCATTATCAAGAGTTTGTGTAAGCTGGATCATAACCAGATAACCAATCCGGTTAATGTTCACGTTTTCCTGAAATTTTATCTTAAAATCATTCAATTCTGAAATCTCTGGCTTCGAAAGCGCACAAAATACTGTAGAAATTGAACAAATCTGAATTACCAGGAAGGTCAAAAATACTGCCGTCCATTTAGTCTTGTTTTCTGTCATTCTGTTTTCTCCTTGAAGTTTGAATGGAATTTTCTAACCGATTCCTGAATACTGCTGAATTCAATTTTCACCTATGAAATCCCAGAGCTTTTAAACATATAATCACCGAGTGCCGTCAAACCGGCAGGCAAACAACTGATGCTAATATGAATTGTGGCAATGTTGAAGAATCGGAGTTTATGTAAATACGCTGGATTTGTTACTTATGTTACAATTTTTTATTTTTCCGAGTGCCCGGTCGAAAAAATCGAAGAGCACAAAGTGCTCGACCGCGGGGAGTGATCTGATTCGCATGCCCGGTCGAAAAAATCGAAGAGCACAAAGTGCTCGACCGCGGGGAGTGATCTGATTCGCATGCCCGGTCGAAAAAATCGAAGAGCACAAAGTGCTCGACCGCGGGGAGTGAGAGGGTCGAACTTGTTCGACCCTCGAGAGGGGGCGCGTGCCCCCTCTCTAAAGAGAGATATAGGGGTCGATGCAGATTGAGATTCTGACATCCGGGACCCTTGTTTGCGACATGATTGAATTGAGATAGCCTGATAGAGCCATAAGATCTTTGTGTTTAACCATTATCTGATGGCGGAAATTGCCATCTATTTTCTCGATTGGCGCAGGAGCTGGTCCAAGAACGTTATGTTCATCAAGGATTGAATTTGTTTTTAGAATCGATACGATTGAATTAGCAGCATTAATAACCGTTGCATTGTCTTTACCAGAAAAAGTGAAGAGTGCAATATGACAAAATGGTGGATAGAAGCAGACCTTTCGTAAAGAACATTCCTCGTTGAAAAAACCGACGTAATTTTCAGTGATGGAATATCTGATTGAGTGATGATCTGGGCTGTAGGTCTGAAGAATTACTTTGCCCGGCTTTTCCCCTCGCCCGGCTCTTCCAGAAACCTGTGCCAGCAGACAAAAATTTCGCTCGCTTGCTCTGAAATCAGGAAGTTTGAGAAGCGAATCTGCTGCCAGTATTCCGACCAGCGTAACATTCGGAAAATCAAGACCTTTTGCAATCATCTGAGTTCCAATGAGAATGTCTGTTTCACCTTTGCCAAATCTATCAAGAATATTTTCCAGACTGCCTTTGGCTGTTACCGTGTCAGAATCCATGCGTTCAATTCGAGCTTTTGGAAAATACCGCCTGGTTTCGGCTTCAACTCTCTGTGTGCCTCCACCAAAAAAACGAATCGCCGAATTGCTGCATTTAGGACATTTTGATGGCAGTGCCTTGATTTCTCCGCAGTAGTGGCATCTTAATATTTCACTGCCGGTGTGGTAAACCATTGAAACCATGCACTTTGAACAGGAAACACTTTCACCGCATGCACGACAGAAGACAAAAGTGCTGTGTCCACGGCGGTTGAGAAACAAAATAACCTGCGATCGATTATCAAGAGTTTCTTTGATAGCTTTTGTAAGCCTCTCAGAAAACATGCTGCGATTGTTTTTTACAGTCAATTCATTTCGCATGTCAACAATTTCAACGTTTGGTGGAAACCTTTCTGTAACACGTTCCGTCATCTCAACAAGCAGATATTTGTTTTCAAGTGCGTTGTTATATGATTCAAGAGTTGGCGTAGCGGACCCGAGTATCAGAAGAGCTTTTTCAAGAGAACACCGTTTTTCGGCAACATCCCTGGCATGATATCGCGGAGTTTCTGTCTGTTTATAACTTGGTTCACCTTCTTCATCTATAATGATGGTTCCCAGCTTTTGTACCGGAGCAAAAACGGCTGAACGTGCTCCGACGACAACATTGAATTTTCCAAGTCTTATTCCTTCCCACTGGTCGAATCGCTCTCCATCACTGAGTTTGCTGTGAAGAATCGCAACTCTGTTGCCGAATCTGTCGAGAAAACGTTTTACCATTTGTGGAGTAAGGGTGATTTCTGGTACAAGAACGATTGCACTGGCGCCATTCTGAATTACTTCAGCCACCCATTTCAGATAAACTTCAGTTTTGCCTGAACATGTTACGCCTCTTATTAAGACAGGCTTAAGATCAGTGTTTGCAGAAAAATGTATTTTCTCTAAAACAGAAATCTGGTTTTCGGTAAGTGTGTTTTCCTTTTCGGGCGGAGAATTATAATACTCAGATGATGCAATATTTCTGCTTATCTGTTGCTCAACAATCTGAATGAGTCCCTTTTTAATCAGGTTTTTTACCGGAGAACTGCTGACCCCTGATTTGCGAAGCAGCTCGCTCTGCGAAAGCGGTTCCTGATTTCTCAAGAGTGTTTCAACGGCAATTTTTTCTTTGGGAGTAAGTTCATCGGGCTTAATTTCTGTTTTATCAGAAATTATGAGAACTTTCTGAGTTTTGTACCCGGCTGTTTCTTTCCGGCGATATTCAATTTCGATGACTCTGTTGTTCTGCCATGTCTTTAAATGCCTTACAGCTTGAGGATATTTCCGGGAAAATTCGGAAAGTTTGAACTCGTCTTTTGATGAAAGCCATTCAAGAGCTTCAGAAAAGGAATCTGTGTCTGTCTGTTTCAGTGGTTCTTCATTTTTGTTAAGCCTTATCCATGCAGTTATTCCACTTTTTACACCTGCCGGAAGCATTGCGTGAAGAACGTCGCCAAAGGAGCTGAGCGTGGAATCAGCCATCCATTTGGCAAGCTCCAGCATTTCAGATGAAAAAAAAGGGCATGGATCAATTATTTCCGCAATCTCTCTGGTTTCAAATTCAGGTTCCACTTCTGAGATTGTTTCAATGTATCCCATTTGCGATCTTCCCCTGATAGGCGCTATGACTCTTGCCCCAATTGCCGGTGGAAAATCACCTGAAGTAAAGGAATAGGTAAGCGGATTTTTCGGTAGAGGAAGCGGGAAAGAAATACCGAGAAACAATTTCATTTTATTTTATACCATGCCATTTGGATCGTGTGAGTATGTTAACTGATTATGCACAATGAGTTTATTTTTCCCTTATAAAAATTCGTGTTATTCCGTGTATTCCGTGGTTAAAAATCAGTTTCTTTGTGTTTATCAGTTAAACGCTCGCATTACCCAAAATCAAAATTCAAAATGAAGTATAGCAAAAACAGGCAGAATTAAGCGAAATCAGTTTTTTTCAGGAACTGGAACCAGAGTCATGTAATCGGTGCGGTCAGCCGATGTAAGTGGTTTCTGCCAGTCTCCGCTTTCTACAAGTCTATTGAGTTTTCTACCGAATATCGCTCCCAGTCTGTTTATATAGTCTTCCTGTTTGTCAAAACCTTCCAGAAAAATAGAGCCCAGACTTTCAATTTCACCAACTGCTGCTGCAACAAATGGGGTACGGACCATACCATAAAGAGCGATTCCGTAGAAATGATACCAGGCTCCGTAGTTGTCACCAAGCGGTGCAGAATCATTTCGAATATACTGCAACTTCTTCTGGAGCGGGTCTTTATCTCTGTCGGGACGATAGGGATTTCCCGCTAGAACGTTCTCTGCTGTGAGCATTGTGAGATAGACGTCGCCAAGTGTCAGTCGGTAAGCTTCTCTGAAAACATCGTGCAGTTGAACACTTCTGTCTGGACGTGACATGATATATTTTACAAGCATATTTTCATAGCCGGTGAAAGCATATCTGGAGGTCCATCCGCAGCCGAGAAGCAGAAACAGTTTTGATCTGCAGAAGAGGGGCATCGGCATTTCTTTCTGCTGGCCAGTCAAAAACGAAGCGAATCTATGCCAGAAACCATAAATTAGGTATCTATGAGTTTCAGATGACCAGTCATGTTCCATAGTTATAACCGGTGTATAAGGAAAGCTTTGCATTATCTGGCGAATTTTATTACATAGACGTTCGACGTTTATCGAATGGGTTTTTCCAATGGTGAAGCGAGGTTTGTCTGAAGGTTTATTGTTGGACTGACTTGAGGTCGAGGTTCCGGCAGAAAGTCCGGGAGCAATGGCTTCTTTAATCTGTTGGGCTTCCAGAGCATTCAGACTTTGTTTATTCTCTTTTTCCTTCTGTGGATAATTGCCCTTGAGAAGAGTTTCGATCAGTCGCCAGGGCATCTGATCTAATTTACGTATTAGATAAGCGTCTGCCTGTGTATCAATTCGCAAAAGCTTTTTTTGTTGATAATGCTCTCCATTGGCTATTCTGATCCATTCCCTGATGCTGATATCCCGAACCGGAGGCGCCTCGCGCTCATACTTCTGTTGCTGGATTGCAGTTTCATTAATGCTGGCCGAATTGCTTTTACCCAGAGTTACACCGCTGGGAATGGAAGTTCCTTCGTATGGCGCTGAAAATGCTGTCGACAAGAGCAAACTGAAAGCAAATACCGCGAAAAGCTGACTTTTTTTCATATCCCCTCCAGAAAAGAGATCAGACGAATTCACTATTAAGTTTAATTGATTTCTGATGATTCGTCAAAGGCTTAAAAAGAAAATAGTAAAAAAGCCACTCAATGACATGGGGAATAATTATGCCATGTTCAAGAGTGGCTAAAAGATGGAAGAAATATGGTTTATTCGGGAATAGCGATAACCGAACCGTCTGATTGCTCTTCGATTCTAAATCCGGCTTGAGCTTCATTCGACCATCGGCCGGTTTCATCGCTCTGTTTGACTGCCCATCGGTAATGGTGAAGATCAAGATAAGTCGGTTCGTCAAAACCGGCTCCTTCGTAGCCAAGTATAATTCTTTCCCAGATTGTTTGATTTGTATCTACGTCGTAAAGAGTTATTGCTGAATATTTTTTCGCACCTTTCCAGATGAAATCCGGATGCCGCGCTGCACTGCCTTCCATCAACTTCAAGTTTTCCGGAGCATCAAGAGGAGGTGTATTGAGAGGTGATTTATCCATAAAAAGTTTTACTGTCAACTTGCCGCCAGCGAATTCGCCAATATATTTCGGCAGGCGAACTTTTACGTAATAATAGGTTGGGGTTAATTCTTCGCGTTCGATGACCAGCCTTCCATCAAGGGAAAGTTTGCGTTTTATGAAAATTTTGAATTGCCCTTCAGTCTGAAGAGGCAAATCAATGCGGTGTTCCCAGGATTGAGAGGGCTGATTAACTAATAGACTATGACTAAATTCCTGAGAAATCATTTCCTCGGCTGAAGCCGCCCCGATCGAAAGCAAAGCAAAAAGAAAAACTACCATTAATAATGGTACAGTAGAACAAAAACGTTGTTTAAAGATACTTCTGAACATATTCGCTCCTTGAAATTAAGTGATGTATAATAATTTTGATCATTGCTATATGGTTCTTCGGTATAAAAAGGTTACAAAAATATTTAAAAATATGGTTGCTGATAAACAATTTTTTCTGAGTCCTGGCTGATAACCATCTGAGCACTTTTTGCGAGGAAAAAATCTGAAAAGTAGAAAAATGGCTGTTAAATCTGTGGTAAAATTTCATCTTTGTACTATGCAATTAGCTTGCACTATTTAACTTAAATGCATTATAGTTTAATAATGGAAAAAAGCAGTGTTTTGAATGGAAAAATTAAATGTCCGCTTTGTGCTGAAATCATTCAGGCTGATGCTGTTATTTGTCGGTTCTGCAGAACAAAACTGATTGATTCAGATGGAAAAAGAATTTCAGCTGATGCGGTAGTTGCTGCTTTTCATGCTGCCTCAGCGAAAAAAGATGACGGTGTCGGCTTGGGGCAGGCAATGCTTGCGAATCTTTTCTGCCCGGGCCTTGGAAGTTGGCGGCTTGGTGAAAAAAAACGTGGTGCAATTATCTTTGGCGTTGTCACAGTCTGTGTATGTTTTTGTGCAATGGATTATGTGGCGGTAATAAACCAGGAAATTGTCGAAGCGATGAAAGAACATAGTACCAAAGGAATGGAAGAAAATCTTACAAGACTTGAAAACAACTTTTGGGGAACCATTTCTTTCTGGACATATTTGTACTCTTTTCTTGATGTTTACCTGATTCACAGAAAAATTTCGGATGAAAAAAAATAGCATGCGCTGAAAATTCAAGTTGGTTTTTTGAAGTGAAACACTTTGATTTATTGAGATTTTTCAGTATAATAAAAAGGTATTGAACTGAAAGCAGGCAATTTGAAGGGTCGAAAAAGAATGAAAATAGATCTTCATAGGGTTAAAAAGAGCTTTGTTTCGCTGATTATTGCGATTCTTTTGACATTTGTTTTCAATGGATCTGATTTCCTTCAGGCAAAATCTCTTCGTTCTGCTTTACCTGCAGATACGGTTGTCAAGGGTTTCTTCCTTGCAAACATCGGAGATTTGCAGGTGATCTTTCCCGAATGTGGGAAGAGTAAAAAGATTCTTCTGGCACTTTCATCCGATGAAAATCTATCTGATGTGACTTCTTACTTGAAATTAGCTCTTGGGTGCAAGACGTCTGGAATTGTTAAAACGGAACCTTTGATTGCAGAAAATAAATTTGAAGAGGATTTAATTGCCAATTTTCCTGATAGGCAAATGCTTTGTATTAATGCATTTCTCCCAGAAAAAATTCGGAACCGTTTTAACCGGAAATTTGATTTCGGTGGTCCAAATTGTTTTTACACAGCACTTTCAGCAACGGATGGCATTGCAGATGATGAAATCAGACATGTCTCTTTTGATGAGTTCAAAGCACGTATGACAATGCTTTATCATGAGATCCAGACTGATTCACCGGAGCCCGGAGATGTTCTGTTGTACAATTCTTCAGACCATGGTGCTGTTTATCTTGGCGGAGACAGAGTTTTTCATAAGAAAGATCTTCACAAGGAATTTTACCAGCGAATGCCCAGGAAACTAGAGGTGTTTAAACCAGATCCGGGTGAATGGGCTCCTGGACCGCATTATGAAGGTCCTTATTCAATACCGGGAGACAAGAAGATTTCGAAAATTCAGGTTTTCCGTCGCAATAAAACCAATCTTGATGACTGGAAAGCGTCAATCGAAAAGCGTTCGGAATTTCGTATTGTCAATCTTATGAAAAAAACTGCAATGATAACTGCTCCCAAATGGGATCTTGGTAAAATATTGGGTTATTGGAGCGAAGTTTTGTCCGAGGAACTTGTCAGAGCTCTTGATGGGCAGCTTAAGACTGATGATGATGGCAGACGCCTTATGTCCGAACTTTCCAGTGTTCGTGATCAGATTTTCATTTCGATTGAAGATGGCTATTTTTCAACACCCTATGCGAGTAAAAAAATAATAAAAGAAATATGGTTTTTTGAAAATGATTATGCTTTTGAAATGATACGGACCATAAGAGAATATTATGGTCTTCAGACAAACGAAGAAACTCTTAAAAAAATTTGCTCAGATATCAAAGCAATTGAGGGTGAACTTAAAGGCAAGTCGCTCCTGACAATCATTCGATCATAATAATGCCGTTTTAGAATGTATACGCCCCAATCAAATGGAGCACAAAGTGCTATGTTGATGGTGACACAGCGTCCGAACTTGTTCGAAGTTGCATAAGTTAGGCGTTCTCCGGGCAGATGAGGGAGCTGGGAATAAGTCGGGTCTAGTTTGTTCGATAGTGTTAATTTGGGTGTTCTCAAGGCAAATGAGAGAGCAGGGAATAAGTCGGTTGAGTTCATTCTAGTGTATATGTTGGTTGTTCTCCAAACAAATGAGAGCACAAAGTGCTCGAACGCGGGGAGTGAGACGGTCGAACTTGTTCGACCGGCGAGAGGGGGCGCGTGCCCCCTCTCTAAAAAGTATTTGGAGGAAAATATGAATTTAAAAAAGTCTCTTGTGATTTTAGCATTGATGCTGTTTTTCGCCGGTTCCTCTTATGCTGCTACTGACCCTGGAGCATTCGAACTTTCGCAGGCAAAAAAGCTCGGAGTAAATTTCACTGTTAAAAAGCTCGAATTCAGTGGACCTTCAAATCCGGCAGATGCCTATGCTCTGGAAATCCGCTTTTCTCCGATGACTAAAGTGCAGTTTGATGCTCTGACCAAAGCTTATGGCGGAACTGGATTCGTTCCATATTCAAGCAGCGCACGCTATGAGTTGTCTGACTTTCAGCCACCGCTGGTTCAGGCTCTGATTGGATTCAGATTTCCGCCGATTATTGAAGAAGGCTACAAGTCGTTGAAGGAACAAGCTGAAGAATTTAATCTTGACTCAACCATTTGTACTCAGTCGAATTGTTATTCCACAGTCTGGGAGCTTGTCAGAGCTAAACGATTCAAAAGCCCAAAGGACAAAGGTACTTTCTGTCTTTTCTGGGAAGGTGAGTATGCTTTCAACGAAAAGATCTGTCAGGCGGAATACGGAAAAGTGATTACCCCAGACTCGCTCCAGCCGGGCGATGCGGTAATGTTTTTCGATCGGATAAACGAAGAATACCGAAGCTTGATGCATGCTGCTGTATTTGTCGATAAGGGACTGTATTTCGAAAAAACAGATTCTTATGACGAATATGCCTGGAGATTTGTCTATTATTCTGATATGTACAATAAACTTCAGAAGCTTACTGAATCCGGAAAGCTGGAAGTTGAGTTCAGGCGTTTCAACGGAACATTTCCTCACCCGACGAAAGCTTTTTCCGTAATGGCTTCAACAGATGATATGCCGAAAAAATACTGGGGAAAACTTATTATGGCAGATCAGCCTGGTCTTGGCGGAAGATCACGCCCTGCGCCTTATCGTGCCGAGGATGTCGAGATCGTAATAGATCCGCAACTTGGCCGGGGAATTATTTCTCCTTCTTCCCCATACAGGAAAAATTTCAAGGAGTTGCCCTGGAAGAAGGCGACTGGACGTTGATTTCATCTGCCCTGTCAATCAGATACTGACTCAGCCTTGATTCAGCAGTTCTGTCAGTCAAATTCGGGAATATTCTTTTGCTTTTTCCATCAAGTAGGCGAATTTCACCGTCTGACTCGGTGGAAAAATAAATTACTGGTTTTGACGGGGCATCAATTATGTCCAGTTTTTCAGATTGTACTCTCTGAAGAATAATAGAACATGAGTTGATAATTTCCTGGTTGTATGTGCTATTTCCAAAATTAGATTGATTAAGGTTTATGAAAATATTTTTCTGTCCAGGGGAAATAACCGACAGGACTGAAGAATCTTCTTTATAGAAAACCGGATTAAGTCCGGATTTTTTCAGATTTATTAAAAAGCTCTGGTTGCTGTTGTCTTCGGGATTCTCGCATTGAACGAAAGTGGCGCTCCTGAAAAGACTTTTTGTAGAAAAATAACTGATAATTTCGGAGAAAGATTTTTCCCATAAATCAAGGGCATTGAATGGATTGGTCGGAAGTTCCCTGATGTCCCATATCTGTGATGGTTGTGATCCGCCAAGCGCCTCCAGGGTGGCAGTTTTTGAGCGTACAAGAAAAAGAACCTGAGTGCTCTTCTTTAAAAGAAAGTTCATCGTTTCATCAGCAGGGCAGAAATAGTGAAAATCTCTCAGAAGGTTCAAAGGCGGGCTGAGAACGATCGAAAAGGAAAAATCAGAAATATTGATACTGACTTCATTTCCTGACAATTCTTTCAATGCTGCCAGATTAATCCATTTTTCTGTTTCGGGAAAAAATGCAATAGAAACAGCGAACCCGGCCTGCTGCAGCGAATGAATTATAAATGGGGCATAAATAGCATCAGCGCCGGGTCCGATGGAAAGCAGGATTGATTTTTTTTTAAACTGGTTGCTTTTCCGGTTCTGTGATCGCAACTTCAAGTGCTCCTCTGGAAATTTCTTCCATTGCTATCTTAATGAAATTCTCATCGTTTTCTTCAATGAGTCTTCTTTTTCCGTCAACCAGCATTTTCACACGCTGTGAAACGGCAAGTACTGCGTCAAATTTGTTTGGGATTCTGTCCAGAACATCTGTTCGTGAGCGAAATTTCATTATTCTATTACCTCCACTGAATTTTTCAAATCAACATCGTTATCGGTTTCCATTACGTCTTCGCTTAATTCCACCTTCTTACCAAGAAGACGCATGGCAGCTGTCGCCGGATTGATAGCTGACAGAACAATATGTTCGGAGTCAGTTACAATTATTGCTCTTGTTTTTCTGCCATTTGTAGCATCAACAAGTTTGCCTTTTTCCTTGGCCTCCTCTTTCATTCTTTTCATAGGGGCTGATCCCGGGCCAACAATTGCGACAATCCGACTGACAAGTACAAAATTTCCAAAGCCTACATTAAGCAGGCGAAGTCTTCTTCGGGCTTTTACCTTATTCATTCTATATTCTGCGCCTGTTCCCTTATTTTTTCAAGTTCACATTTAATTTCCATAACATCATTTATTATTGATAAATCGCTTGCTTTGCTGTTTATTGTATTGGCTTCCCGGTTAATTTCCTGAATCAGAAAATCAAGTCTTCTTCCAATTGAATCACTTCTGCAAAGTACAAGATCTAATTCATTAAGGTGACTTTTCAGTCTTGTAATTTCTTCAGAAATATCACTTTTGTCAGTGAAAAGTGCAATCTCTGTTGCCATTCGGGTTTCGTCCAGAGGGGTTTCCTGCAAAAGATCACGAATCTTCGCAGAAAATTTCCGCTTGAAGGTATCGTGGAAAACAGGAAACTGTTTTTCGATTGAATCTACAAGATAAACAAGTCTGTCTCGACGTTTGTGAAGATCTTCGGCAAGATTGCCACCTTCCCTTGATCTTGATTGAACAAGACTTTCAACTGCACTTTCCACAACTGGTCTGATGCGCTGCCAGGAAGCTTCTTCGTCGATACTTTCTGAGCTGTTTCTGATAACTCCGGGAATAGAAAGAATACCGTCCAGACTGACTGGAAGCTTGATTCCCTTTTCCTTTTCAATTTCTGCTGCGACATCAATCAGGCGTCCAATGATCTGACGATCAATTGAAAAACCGGAAGATGGCTCATTGTCGGCAATATCAACGACTATGTGTACTTTACCGCGTGTTATCTTTTCGGAAACAACAGGCCTGATATAATTTTCCAGCCAGGAATAAGAGCCAGACGTGCGCAAATCTATTTGAAGGAAGCGATTGTTAACCGACTTCAGTTCGACAAAAATACGTCCTTTTTCGTCAACGGACTCGCTTTTCCCAAATCCTGTGAGACTTTTTAACATAATATCCTTCTACCAGCCGAGGTACTTTTTGAAAAAACTTGTCTTTTTTGAAGTAATCTGAACGGCAACGGCAGAAACATTGTCTTTTCCACCATTTTTCAGAGCTTCGTCAACAAGAGTTTCTACAGTTGTTTTTACATCATTGCTCTTTAAAAAAATTTCTTTTATTGTGTTTTGCGGAACCATTTCACTGAGGCCATCGGTACACATGAGGAATACATCGCCATTCCATACAGGGCCAGATGTGATGTCAACTTCAAGCTTTTGGGAGCATCCAATATACCGGGTAATCTGATTTTTATACGGATGATCTTTTTTTTCTTCTTCACTTATCAGGCCACGAATGAAAAGTTCTTCAACATAAGAGTGATCGCGTGTCATTTGCTTTAATTCGCCTCTTCTGAAGAGGTAAACTCTGCTGTCGCCTACATGGGCAAGAAAGAAATTCTGTTCGCGCAACATGAGAGTAATACATGTACAACCCATTCCCTGAAAATCTTTGCTTTCTGTGGACTTGTCCCGAACTTGTTGATTTGCTTTCAGGAACGCTTCGCGAATCGAATTTTCGAGATTTTGTGAGGTTTTTATCTCAAGCAAGGCAGCAGAAATTATGTCCCGCGACATTTCGGAAGCAATTTCACCGGCCTTGTGTCCGCCCATCCCATCGGAGACCAGAAAAACTCCCTCTTTTTCGGTTACAAATATTGCATCTTCGTTATTTGAACGAACTTTACCAACATCAGTCTTACCGTAGGCCTTGTATTCCACGTTTTCCTCCTGCCTACAAGCCTTTAAGCTTTTCTTTGACTTCGTCCTGATTTGAATCCAGGAAAATTGACAATTCAAAATACTGCTTAGCTTTCTGTGTTTTCCCGTCAATCAGGTAGTAATCACCAAGAGCATTCAGCAGCAATGTGCTGTTCGAATCTAAATCCCAGGCTTTTGTCAAAATATCAATGACATTCTTCAGCTTTTTTGATTCCATTAAACATCGAGCATAAAGAACCGGATAAATAACATTATCTTTCTGTTTGTCAGCCATACTTTTATAATAGTCGTGAGCTTTTTTCAGTAAACCGTTTTCTTTGCAGAATTTGAAGAAGTCCTGGTGAATCTTCTGGTCACGATCAAATTCATTTAAGATTGAAACAACATCCTTCCATGCATTTAAATCTCCTTTTTTCGATGACTGAGTTGCAAGGAAAGCTGTACAAAATTTCTGAAGTTTTTCAGCCGCTTCAGGGGCATCTTTTATCAGCTGACGTTCTATAACAAGTGTTTGCTTTGCAGTAATATCTATGCGCAGGTTGTCTGTTCGAAAATTTGGAGAAGAAAGAGACAATTTGTAAGCACCTGCTTCAAGGGGCAATTCGATCGGTGATGTTCCAATTTTTTTATCATTTACCATGATTACAGTACCAGCAGGTACTGCTTTCACAGAAAGTACTCCAAGAATACTTTTCTGATAAAGGAAAAAACCTCCAACAAAAAGCGCAGTGAACAGAGCCACCAATCCGAGAGGCAGCATAAGGCTTGAAAAACTGCCCGGAGCCTTTCTTTCTGCGTCTTTACCTTTTGAAAGCATCCCTGGTACCGATTTGTCGTGCAGATCATCTTCCGGAAGCTCGGATTTGACTTTTGAAAGGTCCATGGATTTTGCATCTACGGAAATTTCCGGTTCAGGATCACTGATGTGATTGATCGCGTCAAGCATATCCTCAAATGTCTGATACCGTTCATCGCGATTTTTTGCGATGGCCTTCATAATTATATCATTGAGCCTCTTTGGAACAGCATCATTAACCTGAATCGGCGCTATTGGTGTTTCCTGGATGTGCGCAAGGGCTACAGAATTAGGATTGTCGTAAGTGAACGGCAGTTTGCCGACAACCATTTCATAGAGGGTGATTCCGAAGGAGTAAATATCGGAACGATGGTCAATATCACGTTTTCCAAGAGCCTGTTCAGGCGACATATAGTCGGTTGAACCGAGAGTGAGTCCTTCACCGGTTTTGCTTGTGTTGGCTTTTGCTTTAACAATTCCGAAGTCGGTTAATTTTACGCTGCCGTCATCTGTAGTTAATATATTTGACGGCTTAATGTCCCTGTGAATGAAGCTTTCATCTACTTTGTGGCAATGAGCCAACGCTGACAGGGTACACTTGGATACATGGTAAATGAATTCCAGCGTAAATCCTTCATCTGAATGAATCTTCTTTTCAAGCGAAGGACCATCAACAAATTCCATTATGAAATACGGAGGCAATCCTTCTTTCTGGCAAATTTCACGTGAAGCTATGTCCAGAATTGAAACAATATTCGGATGTCCTTTCAGACGCTCCATTGTTTTTGCTTCGTCAAAGAAACGGTCAACAACGTCGTTGTCGTCGATCCAGTCTTCGAGTAGAAATTTTATAGCAACTTTTTTATCAAGAATGTTATGCTTGCCGATATAAACCGTGGCAAATCCGCCGTCTCCAATTTTATGTGTGACGGTGTAGTTTCCGGCGGTTTTTCCACTGAATTCGATCATCTGTTAAAATCCCAGGAGAGATTTTAGTTTGCCGAAAATTCCGCCTTTTGTTGAAGCGGCAATTTCTTCGCCCCTTATTGATTTGCTGAGATTGTTGATTTCCTGGGAAATGGGGGTGTCGGGCGAATCTACGAAATAAAGTTTTCCGCCTTGAGATGTTTTTATCGCTTCAGATGGTGCATTGGGAATCTGGGCAAAATTTCTCTTAAGCACGGCCTGAATATCATCTTTTGAGGGTGAGCCTTCCCGATCCGCGGCATTTATTACAAGCTTGACCTTTGATTCTGGAAATTTCAGCTTATCCATAATACTGATTATTTTTCTCAAAGCAAACAGGTGACCGATTTCAGGCCTTCCGACAAGTAAAATAAGGTTTGATACTTCCCAGGTTGTGATGGTTATGTCATCTATCTGATTTTTCAAGTCAACAATAACGAAATCATGTTTGGACTCAAGACTCCAAAGAATTTTTTGAAGCTTGTCAGGTGTTTTGAGCGCCCACTCAGTTGCCAGCTCAGAGTCTTCCAGTTTGTTTGGTGCTGAAAGAAGTGAGTAGTTTGGAGTTTTTATCAGATATTTTTCAATATTTTCACCGTTAATGTCAGTTTCCCTGAGCACATCAGCCACTGTCAAAGCTGGTTTGGCAGAAGAGTATGTCAATACATCGCCAAAAGTAAAATTGAAATCAGCAACAGCAACTTTTTTCTTTCCGCCCATAGAAAGAGCGGCAGCAAGATTAACAGCCATGCTGGTAAGGCCGGTTCCACCTTTTGGACTGTACAAAGTGATAATCTGGGCACCTTCTCTCGAAAGAGGTTTCAGGGTTTCCCAGAGATCGGCTCTGGTGCTGTCTACGAAGATAAATTCGTAAGTGTCAAATTTAATTATGTCTCTGTGTTGAAGCTTGTATTCTTTGTTGGGTTCAATATGTTCATTATTAAGGAAAGATCCGTTTGAGCTGTCATTATCAATTATAAAAAAATCTCCGGCTTTCTGAAGAATAGTTGCATGATGCCGTGAAACCATATCGCTTGGAATGCACAAATCGCGTTCTTCAACTCTGCCGATGGAATATGAATCTTTGCTCAGGTCAAATGGTTTTCCGAGAAAAGGGGGGGTGTTACCTACCAGATATTTTTTCTTGATATCTTCCTGCTGAGTGGGCACAGCCTTACGAAATACGGTTTTTTTCGCTTCTTCTGACATTTTTCTCCCCTTATCTACATAAAAGTGCAAACAGTATAACACATACTTTTTTTTCAATCAACTTTTAATCTTTTAGAAAAACAGTTACAATATCAAAGATTTAATTGTAGGAGCATTGGAAATGAACAGGATAAGGATCGGAACGCGAGGCAGTAAACTTGCTTTAACGCAGACGAAAAAAATATCTGCTATCATTGCTGACAACTTTCCGGATATCAATATTGAGGAAATCATCATCAAAACCAGAGGAGACATAATTCAGGATGTTCCATTGCATCAAATCGGCGGACGTGGTGTATTCATTAAAGATATTGAAGAGGCGCTTCTTTCCAGAAAAATAGATATTGCTGTTCACAGTCTTAAGGATATGCCAGGTAAATTGCCTGAAGAGCTTTGCATCGGTGCAATAAGCCAAAGAGCCGATCCGCGTGATGTGCTTATCACCAGACGCTCCTTTTCTGATATCTCCGAATTGAAAAATGAAAAAAGTTTTCATGTGGCTACCTCAAGCCTCAGGAGAAGAAACCAGCTGAAAATTCTTTTTCCTCATTTTTCATTTTCTGATATAAGAGGAAACGTTGATACCAGGCTGCGAAAAATGAATGAAAGCATGCTGGATGGAATTATGCTTGCAGCTGCAGGAATTGATAGACTCGCTATTTCGGGAATTAATACTTTACGTTTTCCGATAGAGGATATTATTCCAGCGCCAGGACAAGGTTTTCTCGCTGTTGAGTGCCGCAGGAAAGATTACGATGAACTTGCTCCGGTTTTTCAAATGATTGAGGACAGAGAAGCCAGAATTATTGCTGATACTGAGAGATCTTTTCTTAAAACTATGGATGCGGGTTGTCAGGCAGCTTTAGCTGCATTTGGACGAATTTCATGTCAGAAAATCAATTTTTTTGCATATCTTTCTGACCCTGATGGAAAAAGCTTTCTCAGGGAATCGGCTTCTTTTGAAATGAATGAAGGAATTATCGGCGCAGAATCTCTGGCCAAGAAAATGATTGAATCTGGCGCTGCTCAGCTACTCACAAAAAGACTGGAAACAGAATAGAAATGAAAAAAGGCATTGTATATTTAGTTGGTTCGGGTCCGGGGGATCCCGGATTACTTACATTGCGGGCTAAGGAACTCCTGGAAAAGGCAGATGTTATAGTCTACGACAGACTTGGCGCGGACGAAGTACTTCCTTTCGCCAATCCTGAAGCTGAGTTGATAGATGTTGGCAAAATTCCAGGTTTACATAATACTCCTCAGGAAATTATCAATGAAATTATCCGGAATAAAGCCCTGGAAGGCAGAACAGTAGTTAGATTAAAGGGTGGTGACCCATTCGTATTTGGCCGTGTATCGGAAGAACTGACAACTCTGTGTGACGCAGGAGTTGATTATGAAGTAGTTTCAGGTGTTTCATCAGCTATTGCCGGCCCGGCTTATGCTGGAATTCCCCTTACGGATAGAAAATTTGCATCTTCTGTAGTTTTTGTAACAGGTCATGAAGCAGAGGGAAAAACTAATTCAAACATACCATGGCAATCTATTTCCGGAATAGATTCTATTGTCATCCTGATGGGAATTGGAAATTTAAGCAGTATTACTCAAAAACTAATTCAATTCGGCAGAAATCCAGAATCTTCAGTTGCAATTATTGAAAAAGCAACGACTCCATTGCAAAGAACTGTTGAAGGAACTCTTGCAAGCATATCAGAAATTGCAATTCGCGAAAAAGTCACATCACCGGCTCTGATAGTAATCGGAGATACAGTATCGCAGCGTTCTATTTTCAAGTGGTATGAAAAAAGGCCATTATTCGGCCGGAGCCTTATTCTGACACGTCCGCTTGAACAATCTCGTGACTTGTCTGACCACCTTCGAAAGCTTGGTGCTGCAGTGCATGTTTGTCCAACTATAAAAATTCAGCCGATTGAGTGCAACCAGACGCTTACAAGATTTTTTTCCGATATCGGTAATTTCCGTGATCTTGTTTTTACATCAATTAATGGAGTCCGCATTTTCTGGGAAAAATTATTTGGTGCTGGATATGATGCAAGGCTGCTTTCAGGAAAAAATATACTTTGTATAGGACCTTCAACTTCTGCTGAAATGAAAAAATACGGAATTAAAGCCGATTTTGTTCCAGAAAAATACGTTGCAGAAGAGATTATTCCATGGTTCAAAAAACGTGATCCGGCGCGAGTCGCATTGCTCAGAGCCGAAAAGGCGAGGGAAATTCTTCCACTTGAACTTGAAAAAGCTGGATATTCTGTTGAAATTATCACATTGTACAAAACTATTTTTACCCGCGAACTTTCTGTTCTGGCGAAAGAAAAACTTGTCGAAGGAAAAATAGACGGTGTTTTGTTTACAAGTTCTTCAACCGTTGAAAGTTTTGCAGAAGCTATTGCTGAAGCTGGAATAAGCAACTCATTGATTTCAGCATTCACCATTGGACCCGTAACTTCCGATACATGCAGAATTCATGGAATTAAAATTGTGGCGGAAGCATCTGAATACACTTCAAGCGGTCTAGCTGAAGCTGTTAAGAATTATTTCATTAATACCATGAAAGTATAGAAATGTAATTCACCCGAAAGGCTTTCTGATGGAAGATAACACAAAGCGTTTGACTGCTGCGAGTGGCAGGTCATCGCTTTTATAGTGGAGAGCACAAAGCGCTCTATTGCTGGGAATGCCAGGTCATTGCTTAAATAGCGGAGAGCACAAAGCGTTCGACAGTTGCGAGTGGCAGGTCATCTCTTTTATAGTGGAGAGCACAAAGCGCTCTATTGCTGAGAATGCCAGGTCATTGCTTAAATAGCGGAGAGCACAAAGTGCTCGACCGCGGGGAGTGAGACGGTCGAACTTGTTCGACCGGCGAGAGGGGGCGCGTGCCCCCTCTCTAAAAAGGAATATATAATGATTAATGTCAGTAAGTTATATGCTGGATTTCTTTCGACAGGAGATTCGCTTCGGTATGGTGTTCCAGGTGGAGATCACCGTATTTCAAAAACTGCTTCCGAAAGGCGTCCAGTTGTTGTCTGGAATGCTACAAGAAGATGCAATCTGAAATGTGTACATTGTTATTCCGAATCAGAAAATCATGAATATGAAGGAGAGCTTTCATTTTCAGAAGGTATTGATCTGATAAAGGATCTTTCTGCATTTGGAGCTCCGGCACTGCTATTTTCCGGCGGCGAACCTCTGTTTCGAAAAGATATTTTTGAACTTGCATCTTTTGCTGCTAAAAACAATGTCAGACCTGTTCTCTCAACTAATGGTACTTTGATCGATCTTCCTACAGCACGAAAATTGAAAGAAACTGGATTTATTTATGCCGGAATTTCTCTTGATGGGACAGGTGAAGCCAATGATAAATTCAGAGGTGTAACAGGTGCATTTGAAGCTGCAGTAAAGGGTTTCAGAAATTGCATTGAAGTTGGACAACGCGTTGGACTCAGGCTTACTTTGACAAAAAGAAATGTCGCTGAATTAGATAAAATTTTCGATTTTATTCTTGAAGAGCGTATTCCGAGGGTGTGTTTTTATCATTTTGTTCCTGCCGGCCGTGGAAAAGAAATGTCTTCCGATGATCTTTCGCATGACGATACAAGAAAGGCAATTGACATCATTTGTGCACGCACTCTTGATGCTGTTGAAAAAGGAATAGATCTTGATGTCCTGACCGTTGATAATCATGTAGATGGTCCATATATTTATCAAAAAATATTGAAGGAAAAACCAGAGAGGGCTGCTGAGGTCAAAAAACTTCTTGAGTGGAACGGTGGTGGCGCTGCATCAAGCGGAGTAAGCATTGGTTGTATTGGTCCAACAGGAAATGTTCATCCTGACCAGTTCTGGAGAGAGGAAATTCTGGGAAATATAAGAAGTGAAAACTTTTCAAAAATATGGCAGAATACAGACAATCCGCTTATGGCAGGTCTTAAGAACCGCATTCCTCTTCTTAAAGGGAAGTGCTCTGGATGTGAATACGTGAAAATGTGTGGTGGATCATTGCGTGTAAGAGCTGTACGCGCGTTTGGTGACCCATGGATGCACGATCCAGCATGTTATATTTAAAATTTTGGGTTTTTTAAATGACAGATTCATTGTTTCTTCTCAATAATTCTGGGAATGTCGTTGTCCCCGAATCTTCTGCTTTTTCTTTCCATTATTTGTTGAGTAGATACGATTTATTTCAGAAAAAATCATATTCTGGCAATTGTACAATCCTATTTAAGGTTGCCATTATTCTGTTCATTTTCACTATTTTTATTCATTCATCATTATCTGCTGCTGATGATCAGGCAGAACAGCTTATTGAAAAAGCGGAAAAATTAATAAAAGAAGGAAAATATCTCCGTGCAAAAGTTTACATAACTCAGGCAAAGAGACTTGTTAGGGAAAATGATTCCCTGAAAGCAGTTGAATATAAATTTAAGGTTGCGGTGAAGGAAAAATCCGAACTGCTTTTACGATCAGCAAGATTTTTGAAAGACTCAAAAAGAATAAACGATGCAATAAATGAGTACAAGGCTCTTCTGTCGCTTGACCCCGGGAATGAAGAAGCAAAGTCTGAATTGAAACAACTTGAAGGCATAAAATCAAAGGTTAAAAGGTTTCAGGAAACAGGAATTCAGATTCCTTCTCAAAGCGGCCGATCTGAAGACGTTGAAGCATATACAAAAATGGATTATATGCTGAAAGCAAAAAAAGCTTATTTCATGGGTAATTTTAACAAAGCCCTGGAGATTGTTGACAACCTTTTGAAAATTTATCCAGAATACTTTGAGGCATTAGAATTAAAAAATACCATTAATCAAATGAAGAGTATTACTGAAATTGTGGAAAATGCTGAAACGAATCTTCAATCTGGAAAGTTTAAAGAATCGCTGGACTTTTTGAATATTCTTATTGCACGTGAGCCTGAGAGAGTTGACTTATTGTTCAAGCGTGGCGTAGCTTTGCTGAAAATTAAAAGCTATTATGGTTCAATCCAGGATCTTGAGAAAGTATTATTCTGGAAACCATATTCAGGAAGTATTTTTCAGAAAAATCCGGTGCAGCCCGAAGTCATTTTGCCATTCCTTGCGGAAGCTTATCTGGGCTTTGGAAAACCGAAGCAGGCTTATGCCCTTTCTTTCAACCCATACACTGGTGGCCCAGTTAGAGGATTTGATTTTAGAGTACAATGTCTTTTTGAAGAATACAAAATTTCGTGTATTGTATTTTCACTGTCGATTCTTTTCTTTCTATGTTGTATTATATGGTTTGTTTATGATCTTTCACAGTTGCTCGAAAAATACAGATTAATGGGACTTCTGAGTTTTATCAAATGGTTTCTTACGGGTGTGTTGACAGGAAAAGTTGATGATGGGATAAATTTAAAAGAATTCACCGATTTTCTTCACATACCATGGCTGAATTATGTGTCCGGGCTTCATTTTCTGAATATGGGTGATGCATCAAATGCTGATGAAATGTTCAGGAATTGTCATGGTTCTTCCCTGATTTCTCTGAGGGCTGAATATTTCAGAGGAATCAGCGGAAAGATATTGGAAAAACCAGGATACGACATTAACTTCGAATCAGTAGTAACATTAAGCTCAAAAACTTTTCATAGTAATTATATTCCGGATTTCGTAAAAAAACTTGAACTGGAGTTGCTTGAAAAAAATTTAAACACCTCATTAGCTGTTGATTCTAATGAAAGAATGGCATGGAATATTGTGAATGATCTTGCCACAAAGGGGAAGAAATAATGAAGAAATGCAGGAATTTCCTGTTAATTATCTTGAGTATTGTGTTTATTTTTCATGATGTGACAAGCTATTCAGCAATACTTGGAGATGACCTGCTTTCATGCGTCAGAATTACATGTGATGAAGCTGCGTTGCGCGGTTTCGAAAATCCACTTGAAACCTTTGAGGATATTGATGTTCTGACTAATATTCGGTGGGAACAAACTAATTCTGATGTTCCGGTACTTTCTTATTCATGGTTTCAGAATGTTACTTCTGGTCATGTTCCTGCAGTAGATGCCCAGGCTTTGATTACACGCCTTTCCAGATCAAGGGTGCTTTTGCAAGGTGATTATGACCCGGGAGTAAATTCCCTTACCGTTGATTTTTTTCAGCATTTCGGATATTTTCAGAAGAATCCGTGCCATGGACCAGGTCCGTGCTACGATATGTATGGAAACGATATGAATCATATTCATACTGACGGAGGCTATGGGGGCTACAGCATGCCCTCAATTCCATGCGATGAACCGACACCAGATGATCCAAATTCTCTGAAAAACCCTTCAATGCATTCATATTTTTTCTGGTTGAAGCCGGGTTGGGAAAAAATCGGTCCGATAACTTTTCCTTCGCCTCACCTCACATGTGATTCCAGCTGCCCCAGCGACTGCTCTGATTCCTTTTGTCCTGTAATACCACCATCAACCGATAGAACTCATTCATACAATTCATCACTTAAATGCTATCTTGGTTCTCAAATATTTGCTAATACCATGGCAACTCGTAGAACGGAACCCGCATATCAGTTTTTTATCTGTTCGTTTGTTGTGAAACAGAAAGACCGCACTCCACCATACCTTACCGATCCGTCTGGCAACATTTCCGGTCCGGATCTTCCCCGCCTTGGCGGCGACCCTTGGGGAGGCACAACACCAACAGTAAAAAAAGCGACTACCGGTGACTGGTACAAACCAGACCAGCTTGTCGGACACGATAATTCTCACGGAAAGGTGTTTTCGTTATTTGGAATCGGAGAAAAAACAGATCCGGCTGATTCTGAAGTTTGGAAATGGGTTGCAACAATTTCTGAATCAATAAGCGGAAATACTCTCTCAGCAAGCTCTTTCCTGCCTAACGACTGTCTGGGTGAAATGAAATATACTGTCTTTATCTGGGATAATGAAAAAAATCTTAATAAGGGATACTATGAAGTCGTTCAGGACAGCCCTTCAACAGGCTATGGGATGCCTGGAGTACCATCTCTTGGTCAGACGGTTGACACCGCGTTAGACTTTCCAATTAAAACTCCAGTCGATTTTTCCATGGACCCAAACGACCGAATGTCTGAGGGGAAAATAAATGTCGATGACAATGACTATCCAAATCTGCTTATTCGGCTTGTTTCGCGAAAGGACCAGGGAGTTGCAAGTAAAACGTATTTTTTTCCCGTTCCGGCTGAGATTGCTTCTCTTAATTCAATTGATCCGCCAACCTATATTTCTTTTGTTGAAAATCCGCTCTACACCTCTGCCACAGCATTAGCAAATGACCCTTATTACTCGGTCCTTTCGGCAGATTTATCAAACTGTCCTCCAGGAGAGGTTTCCTGGGAAAACAAATTTAAATCACAGCAGGATTTTCTGAAAAAGAACTTTGGATTGGAAGACTTCCTGACCTCTGATAATGCCACTTCTGGAAACCAGATTAATGCCGATGAGGAATCATTTGTAGGCAGAAATGGCTTTGGAAAATGCGTGACCGCTTTCTCTAATCACCCGATGATTGAAGACGTTGAATATGAAATAAGTATCTGGGCAGAAGATAATGTTAAATGGCTGAGTAATCCTCCGTCGTTTGTTTCCGGCTCAATTAATCCTCCATACACCGGAATTAAAGAAGGGGAAATCGAATGCGTCATTCCGAATCAGCTCCCGGTATTCAGACAAAAGATAACTCTTGATGGTTGCTCATTCGTTTCTAAGCCCATCACCACAGTGTTTCGTGAACCCACAGAGGTGCCGCTGCCGGTTCCTGTTTTCTCGCCAAGTGTTGAAAGCGATTATGATGCTAAATTTCCATATATTTCTGCCTGGGTCAAAGATTTCAGAGGCCAGAAACGTTCATTGAAAGTATATTTGCCTGTCAGTGATGAAAAAACAAGGATACGCATTCTTGAGCAAAAGTACAATAAAAACTGATTTGCCGCTGATTCTGCTGTGTTGAATCTACTGCCAATTATCGCAGAATAGTAACTACTCAATAAATAGTGGAAAGAATCAGTAGAAGCGGCTTTCAGCCGCTTAAGACAGACGGGGAAAGATGCGGCGTCTGCTACTTGCCCCGAATTATTTTGAAGATGCGCCGAATAATTGAAAAAAAATGCCTTCTATAGCCGATAAAATTACTTGAGGAAAAAGATACGGTGAATAATAATTTAAAAACTAACGCCTTTTCAATGATTGAGGTTGTTCTTGCAATCGTTATTACAGTCATGGCTGTATTGCCAATGATAAAAGCTTTTTCACAGAGTTATTCACTTTCTTCAAAGCAGATTGATCAGGAAAATGCATTAAAAATAGCAGAATCAGCAATGAATAAACTTATGGTAGTAGCCTTTTCTGATCTGAATAATAATCCTGAAACAAACCCTGGAATAAGCATCCCATTCGAATTTCAAACTCAAAATGGCTTAAATTCATTTTCTGTGAACATGAGAGGCTCTCCAATGTGCGGTACCGGTAGTGTGTCTCTTGGTAAAACTATTTATGAGATTTCTGTTGTCATCAGACGCATTTTTTCAGGACCAAACGCATCTCCGCAGGCAATCAACTTCGCGTATCACAAACATGTGCCAGATTCCATGCCACCGGTTTTTGAAGTTGCTTCTTATTCATGCCCTGATGATGCACTTCATATAAATGTTAATGTCAAATATTCAGGTAATCAAAATACTTTTAAAATCAGTTCACTGAAAACTGATCTGAGGAAATAACCATGGAAAATAATATTAAATTTCCTTCAAGATCAGGCGTTGCGATTGTAATGGTACTGTTGCTGAATATTGTCCTGGTTGTTTTTGCCTCAGCTCTGATCTGGAATTTCGAATCTCAGAAAATTAGACACGTTATTAACTATGATCGAATGAGAGCTGTATATGCCGCAAAATCAGCCATTCAGCTTGCAATTTATAAAATACGGGTTCTTCCGACTGAATTTTATAATATTGCTCATTCAAAGGCTGCTTTTGGGGAGCCTGTGTCAGAAACCTTTAATGAGACCTGGCTTTCTGATTTCGATTCAGAAAACCCTTCTGCTACATGTCCGGCTAATATCGCCATGACAACTTTTTCAAACACTGATAATGCTACATATTCATGCGGTATTACTTCTATAAAACTTGTTTCAAAAACTGAGAGAGGCTATGTTCAGGACTACATCAGAGTTAGTGCCTGGGGAAAATGCGGCAAGGCTAAGGAAAACGTTGAGGAACTCATCGAGATCGGTATTGCAAAGTAACTAAAATAATATGCTAACAAAAAAATCAGCAATGTCTTATACAGAAGTTGTTATTGCAACCGGTGTTTTTTCGATTCTTATCACTATGACACTTTTTCTATACGAAAGACTGATGTTTTCTTATAAAGCCTCTTCGTGGAAGCAGGAAAAAAACAATCAATCAGAGCTTTTTTGGGATATAATGCGTAAGTCTCTTGAGCACGCGACAGATTTAATTCAGAAAAATGGTACTGCTCCGGATTTTAAACTCATTGTCTCTCCATTCCCGGTAAGCTACAGATCTTTTGCAAATGGAAATTCAAAAATTCTTCTCTGGAATGTTGATCACATTGATGAGAATGGTGAATTGGATTACAGAGTTGAATACTCTGTTTCTTTATCAGGAAGGAAACTGAGTATTCTGTCAGAAAAAAAATCTGGTTCAGAAAATCCTTCTGCTGATATTGTTTTTAATTCAGCAAAAGTTCTTATGACAGACGTGGATTCCGTTGCAATAAAATCTACCAATATCAGAGCCTCTGATGATTCAACTGATCCGGCCAGATTTAATGAGCACTATCTTGAATTAACAACAACTTCCACAGGCAAGATTGTTGGATCAATTGTAGAAATTTCTATTGTACTTTCTCCCCCGGAAAGCATCGGATTAGAAAATCTGAAAATTCTTCAGAACAACAAATTTAAGGTAAATGTTTCTGCTACAGAGAATCCTTCATTGTGAAAAGCGATAAAAAGTGATAAAGAATACTATTGCAGTATTATTAGTAATGATTTTTGTTTCTGCTCCAGCGTTTTCAGGAGAGCTCAATTTTGTCTATCCTGAAAACCCTCTTTTGTGGGTAATAATGGTTATTCTTGCATCTATATGTGTTATCTGTGGCTCATTTATTATTTATATTATCCGCGTTCTACTTAACGATAAAATCGTTTCTGTATCTTCAGAAATAAAGTCAGATGTTGAAAAATCTTACCTTCAGCGAATCAAGCTTGATTATGAAAATAAGCATTCCGAAATGAATTCAATGATAAAAGAACTTCGAACCAGATTTTCCCTTTCATTTATGAAAGTCAGAAATCTTACTTTAACTCTTAATCCGGAAAAGCTTTTTAATTCTATTATCGAAATGCTCAAAATGGAAATGGGTGTTACGAGATTTATTATTTTTCTAAAAGACGACTCAAAAGATGAACTGTACCCATTTCGCTGGCAGGGATATAATGATAATGAACTCAAGAACCTCACTCTATCAATAACATATCCGCACATTCTGACTTATGCCCAGAAAAAGAGGCAGATGATCTATTCAAAATTAGCGTCTGATGATCCGGAAACAGCAGGCTTGCTTGGAAGAGAGCCTGATCTGAAAACATTACTGGCAATACCACTTGCCGGAGTTTCTGAAAGCTATGGGGTAATACATATTGCCGAGTTCGATAAGTCACGAAGCGAGATTGATGAAAACGATCTGCGTTTCTTTTCTTCAATGACTTCGTTCATGGGTCTGGCGATATCCAATGCCAGCGTTTTCCTTCAAACAAGAGAAGAGCTGACATCAGCCAGGCAGTTGTCTGAAAAACAGATTGAAGAAAAGAAAAAATTGAAGGAAGTTTTTTCCAGATATACTTCAAGTGAACTCGTAGAATCACTTATAAAGAACCCGGGACTTATTAAACTTGGCGGAATAAACAAGGAAGCAAGCATTCTTTTCTCTGATATTGTCGAGTTTACAAAGTTCACTTCAAACCTGTCCCCTGAAGAGACCGTAAGTACTATAAACGAATATTTGTCCAAAATGACAGATATTGTGCTGTCTCATCAGGGAGAAATAGATAAATTTATCGGAGACGCTGTAATGGCGAGATTTGGAGTTCTTGCAGATCTTCCCAATTCAGCTCTTTGTGCTGTCAGAACAGCTCTTGTAATGCTGGAAGATTTGAAAAAACTTCAGGCAAAATGGATGCAGGAGGGCAGACCATTCTTTTCAATTAGAATAGGTATTGCAACAGGAACAGTTCTGGCAGGAAACATCGGCTCAGAAAAAAGACAGGAATTCACTGCAATGGGAAGCACAGTCAACATGGCATCAAGACTTGAAGCATTGAATAAGCAGTTTGGAACAACAATTCTTATTGATGAAAAGACTAATTCCATGGTAATGAAAGAAATTGTCACTATGCCCCGTGAAAAAGTTTCAATCAGAGGGTTCGAAGGTTTCAGCAAAGTCTACGAAGTCCTCGGAGCAAAACCTGCCTGCTGAAAAGCCCAACAATTTTACTTTACAAAACTCTCTTAAAAAACCGATGAGTATAGTAGTCGATTTTTGAAGCGATTACTGAAATTCCTTTATCGGAGCTGTTAAATGCTTTTTGTTGGATATGCATTGTGGTTTATGACATTGCTTGGCGGTTTTGTGCTTGCCGAATATCTCTTTTACATACACCAGGGAAGAACTTTTTGGCGAGCGCTTATTCCAGCTGAGACAAGGCTTAAATATTATCCGGATGATCCGGTTAAAATGGATTCGTTTAATGCACTTGAAGAATGGTTCGCAATGCTCTTCTATGCCGGATTTATGACGCTGCCCACAATAGTTCTGAACTTCATCGGACTGATAAAAATTATCCCTTGAATACAGCCAATCAATCAAAAAAAGAGCATTACATTTTATACATTTCCTAATAAATCAGTAGCTTCGACTCTCAAGCAGCATTACTTCCATTTCAGGAAACTGCATTCACAGATCCCCGAAGCTGATATTTCACGTTGGAAGCTTATTGCAAGAGATTGATGAGTGCTGATGAATATATCTGAAGTGTCTTTCTTCCAGGATATTTCTGAAAAGCCCTCTTTTTTGCTGTGTCCTGAGGAGATTTCCCACACCAGAAGATCATTTTTCCATTTTTTGAGATGTTTTATAGCATGTTTCGATAAAATTCTGTCAACATGTCTGTCTGGCTGGTGAATACCTGAAATTTTCAGCATCAGAAAACAGGTTTTTTCAGAAATCTGTTCCCTGGCCGGATATATTTTTGAAATTTCTATTCCATCGCCATAAGAATTCATAGCCGAAATATCTTCGCTGGAAGGTGTTTGAAGATCATTCATCATAAGATAATCTGCAGAAAAGAAACCGAAGCTGTACGCCCGTTCAATGCCGCTTTCAAACTTGATGAAGTTTTCTGCCAGCTCGGGTTTGCTCATCATAATCATTCTCGCGAGTGCGGCGAAAAGGAAGTTATTTCCGGTGGTAGCCCATTTTATAGGGATGCTGCATTCAAGCCTGAATCTGGTTGCTTTACCTGATTGTCTGCCTGAAACACTCTGATTTCCCATAACTGCTTTTGCTGAATTTCGAAAATTTGCTGGTTGTTTTTCAATTTTTGCAGTTGAAAGCCTGTTAAGAAAAACGCGGTTCTCTTTGCTCTGGCATGCATCACATCCCTGGCAGACAGAAGACCCGAGTGGCGAAGCAATGCATGATTGAATTTCTTCAAAAGCAGAAATTTTCTGAAAGACCTTAAATAAAAATTCCTTTGATACTCCGGTAGAAATGTCTTCCCAGGGAAAAATTGTATCAGTACTAATATGTTCCACGTGAAACGAAGAGAAAAGTTTATTTTGTTGAAGCGAATTTTTCCAGAAAGAATATACAGATTTTTCAATTTCGCCGTAATATCTGAAGCCTTTTTCTATGGATGCTTCGACCAGAATTTTTGTATGACGTCGATCTGCAAAAGCAATGAAACGTGACAATGCTGCATCAGAAGAGCCTGCACTGACTCGGCATTCAAAACCGCTTTTTTCTATCCGTTCGGTTATCATCGAAAATGAAATATCGAGCTTTTCTGCATAAGCAATGTCTGCTGGTGAGAATTGCAGTGGAGTAAACGGAGGGTGAAAAAGTCCTGCCAGGGAAAAGGTTATTATCGGTTTTCCTCTGAGCGCATTCATGAGCGCTTTTAATTTTGAAAGAAATCCTGAAAGTTCCTCTAAATCACTTTCTGTTTCAAGCGCTGTTACAATTATGAATACCTTCATCTGTCGGATATATTTGGAAAAAAGAGCTTTGAAACCGCTTAATATTGTCTTTTCATCTAGATTCTTGTTGAGATAATTCCTGATTCTCTGACTTATGCCTTCCATTGCGCATGTGAATGTTTTTTTCCCTGATGAAACTTCCCTGTCTAAAAGAGTTTCCGATTCGGCGATTGAGTCAAAACGCTGACTTTTCATCGATACCCGGTTGAAATATTTTTCAAGAGTTTGTAATGTGCTGTCGAGACCTGAAAATGTGCTTGCATTGAAAGTCATGAGATTGATTTCGTTCAATCCCATCTTTCTTTTCATTTCAAGAGCGGTATCAATCAGCGAGGCGGTATCAACTTCCCGGTAAGGTTTCTGCTCCCACGATTCCTTGCAAAACGAGCAGAAAAATGGACATCCTGATGAAACAAGCAGATGCGAAATTCCCGCTGTGTCTTCATCATAAAAAATTGGACCACCGGAGAATGTTTTTTTGTCGAAATGAGGCTTTTTGGATGAAATGACTGGAAATGGTGCGCCTTCCGAGTGAACAATTTCGAGCAGCTTTCCATCTTCTCCAAAATGCTGGCTATAAAGAGACGGGGCGTAAAATCCCGGGACTTTTGCGGCAAGAAACAAAAGCCTTTCACGGGGCTGCATATTTTTTGATTCATGAAATGCTTTCAGAAATACCGGAAGCGAATACTCGGCGTCACCGACAATAACTCCGTCTACCAGACCACTTTCGCTTATTGAATCAGATATTTGTCCGTGAAGGATTGAAGATACAAAAGAATTGCTTCCGCCAAGCAGAATAAATGGCTGCTTTTTGGCTAAGCGCGCTTCTCTTGAGAGTTCTATTCCGGAACCTTCGAGAAATGCCGGTAAGTTGAGAATTTCCTGAAGAACCGAGTTGCTTATTGCAATGACATCAAATTCTGATGCAGGCTGCTTTGATGTAGTACCAGTCAGCAACGGAACTCCAGCAGATCTGAGAATTGATTCATCTTTTCTTCCGGGTGGAAAAAACGCCAGATCAGGATAAACCCATTCAAATTCTCTGCAGATCTGGTAGAGGAACGAATGTGTAATTCCCTGAGATACTGAAAAGTAGGGCGATAAACGCGAAATCAGTATGTGAAGGGAAGCTGTGTGCCACTTATCAAACGGAACTGTGTTTGGCTCTCCTCCTGAAAACCACAAACCGTTGAGGGAAAGCTTTTGCCGGTTCAGTGAAAACCATTCACAGATTTGTTCTCTATTAATAATATTTATTCCTCATTGCTTATTGCTGTTATTGGACGATTTCTGGAAATAATATCTTTTGCGGCATTTAAGTATGCGAAACCACACCTCAGCAGATCTTTTCCGCGATGCAATAGCCCATCGCGTAACATTTTCGACGCAAAATTGTCTGTCAGAACAATTTAAACAGTTGCTTTTATCCATTTAAGTTCCATCCTGTAATGAATTTGAGAATGTGCTACATAAACTATAGATCTAACTCTTGATATTGATTTGACAATTTTAACAGAAAATAATAAGTCGGATTATTATAAAGATAATTCAAAAAAGCCTTGTGGGCAAGTATTTTTTATAGTAACTGAACTTTCTGCACCAAAACGTTAATCGACAGAAATTTGTACTTTTCTGAGAAATCATCTTGCGGGTGGTGGGTTTTGTTTGTTACAATCAAAGAAGTAAATGAGCAACTTTTAAAAAAAGTAATAAAGCGGAGAGCAAATATTGCTCAGCAGCACAGAGTATAGAAATAGAAGGGAGAAAAAATTATGAATTCAGCCGTATTGAGGAACCAGAAATCAGTTCATTTGATGTTAGTCATTTCAATTTTGGCAACATTTTTCGTAATGCCTGTTAAGCCTGTTAGCGCAGGATTTCTGTCATCGCTATACAGTGACCTTGGACCGCTCCTTCGCATAGGTGCGAAAATTGGTGGTGCAGTTGTAGGTGCAAGTCTTTGTTCGGCATTTGTTCCGCCTCTTGGTATTATCGCCGGTGCTATTGGTGGATGGATGATTGGTTCTGCAATAGGAAGCTTTGCAACCGGCAGTATTACAAACCTTGGAATGCTTGCAGGTGGGGCTGTTGGTGCTATGGCAATGGGGCCTGGCTTTCTGGGAACAGTTGGTGGCTTCCTGATCGGCGCAATAGTTGCCAAAGTTGGTATTGGAATATTGAGAGAAATTGACTGTGCAATTACAGGTGGCGTTCTGCTCAACAAAGGCAGTGGCGATTCAGGTTCTGTATCTCTTTCGCCCTCTGGTTTTTCAAGCGGTCAGATTCAGCAGAGCATCAGTCCTACGGCAGTAACTTCTGCAAATGTAAATGCTCAGACTGCTGAAGCTAACTATAGAAAGGCCTATCAGGAATACATTAGTGCTACAAGTGGCGGAGATGCCTCAAAAATCAAGGGAGCTCATGAGAATTACATTAATGCATTAAGAGAATATAAAGCAGTGGTCGGAAGTTCAGCAAAATAATTATCAAGAAGTCTTTTTGAGTCGGGTATAAAAAACCGGCAAATCGCATCGACGTGGTTTTCTGAAAATTGCGATTTGCCGGTTTTTTATTCTTCACTTTTTTCCACAAGAACCAGTGTAAGATCGTCTTCAAACGCTTTACTTCCCGTAAATGTCTCAACTTCTTCAATTATTTTTCTCAGCAGGGTTTCTCCTGAAAGATTTCTGTTCTCTGAAACCGTTTTAAGAAGCATTTCATAACCGAACATGCCTTCGTTACTGTTTCCAGCTTCAACACAGCCGTCAGAATAGAGCATGAATCTGCAATCTGACAGGTCTGTTTCGTTTGTTGAGAATGTCGCTTTTATGCGTATTCCAAGCGGATTAGATGGCATCCTGGACATTGTCACTCCGTTATTATTAATAAGCAGCGGATACGACTGGCCGGCATTGGAATAAAGCATTTTTCCAGTCGAACTGTCGAGAATTCCAAGAAAACATGTCATCATTTTTTTCTTGTTAAGCAGTTCAAAAAAGAGTCTGTTAATTTTTTCAAGTACCTTTGAGGGTTGTTCATGAAATTTGGGAACTAGAATGAGAAATGCTGCTTTTGCCATTGCAACTACAACTGCCGCGGAAATTCCGTGCCCGGAAACGTCACCGAGAATTACGGCAGTTTTGTTCGGCGTTATTTCGAAATAATCGAAATAATCACCACCGAGGGTGTGGCACATCCGATTGACTCCAGAAAATTTGAAATCTCCATTGAGAAGAGGTTTTGAAGGGAAAATATTATCCTGAAAAACTTTTGATATCTCCATGGCTTCAAGAATCTTTACTGCTTTGTTAAAAGAGAATGCCAGTTGTCCAAATTCGTTATTGCTTGAAATGGTTAATTTTGAATTAAAGTCTTTTCCTTCAAGCTTTTTAATCTCATGGAATATCTGTGAAAAAGGTTGAATAATTCTTTTTAACATTGTTAAAGCAAGGAAAAGACCGATTACTCCGAGAGAAAAGAGTGAAATGAATAGAATAATTTCCAGATTACGAATTTTCTTTTCAAAAATTCTTCCCGGTTGCTTGAACAATAATATGTAGTTTTTCAGAAAATTGCATCTGATCGCCGAAACATAGTAATTATCCCCGTTAGTTTGCTGATATTCAGTTATTTTTGTTTTAAACTCTGATAATCTTGTTAGAAGGTTTGAATGTTTCTTGTATTCGAAAATGTCCGGAAAATTTTGAACTCTTTTAAAAGAACTTACTGCAGAAAGATTTCCGCTTAATAGATATTCCGGCTTATTTTGGAAAACATGCTCAAGATACTGTTGTTCTAAAGTTGGAAGGTTATGAAATAAGAATACAAAATACCACGCCCTTTTATCTGGTCCTGGAATAATGTGATAATAATAAATCCAATGCTCGTTGTTTGTTTCAATATTAATGAATTCATTCATTTTGTTCCTTGTTGCCCGCATGAAAGCTGTTGTTTCTTCAGAAAACAATCCATCAATGGTAAGATCAGAGAGTTTTTCACGTGCGATGACAGGAAAACCTCTTGCAGAATCATAGTCCTTTAAAGCTTCTGCACCGGTTTTGTAAACGAAAGTTGAAATTAGTTTTTCAGTATCCTCAGGTACTGCTGGGTGTTTCCCGAATAAAATGTATTCAGCAAAATTCGATGGATTAAGGTTTTCTGAGTAGTATAAGTCGATTTGATATTTGGCTGGCGTAGACTCCCGTTCCAGGAGGCTTTCCATCTGTTTTCGCTTTTCATCAAGGGGTCTGAAAAGAAACTTTCTCATTTCGCATGGAAGTGAAATTGAATTAGAAATCCGTTCAGCGGAAGAAGCCAGGATAAAAAGATTGTCAAAGTCGCATTTTGCATAACTGTCGGCAAGAATCATTTTAATATTTGGTAGTGAAACAGCTACCTTGTCAAGGTTCTCAGATATTTTATTGTAATGAACAAGCTTTTCCTCGAGGAACTTTTCGAACCCTATGTCAATCTTATGTAAACAGTTCAATGTTTCTGAATATTCCTTTTGAAGAAGATTCTCAAATTCTTCAATATAAAAAAGATATGAAACAGATATTGCTGCTGCAAAAAAGAAGCCAAAAGTAAGTATAAAATAGCCTGCAAAACGATATTCTATTGAGAAGAAAGGCATGCTATTTAAAATTTCCCTGTTATAGGAATATTTTATAAAAATGACGCTAGCAGTTAAATAGAATAATAAAATAATTGAGAGAAAGATTTTGTGTGATTCAACTTTAACTGATGTACAAAATAGAATAGAATTGTTATCAAGCCTCTTAATCAGTAACAGGCAGTTCTTAAGAACGAATTTCTCGGAATGCCCCGAGCAGAAGTCTTCTGCCGCTTTTTTCAACTCTTCAGGTGTCAGGTTCTCTGGTTTAAGTGACTTTCCGTATTGAAGCAGATATCCGAACGATAGTCTGCTTTCAGATAATTCCTGAATAGCAGTTTTTATGAAAAAATCTGCTTCAACAGTGTTGCTGTTAATCAGGGCAAAAACTCCAAGGTTTTCACCAGGATGAAGATAACCATGTGAAGACTTCGCTTGACCACCAAGTGAAATCAATTTTTCCTTATTATATTTAAGCCTCTTTATTGCACTTCCCGGATGAGGCAAAAGCTCCTGCATTATTCTTTCTTCATGAAATGTTGCCGAATATACTGTTCCTGGCTTTTGTAATGTCTTTGAAAGAATTAATCTTGCCGCGTCAGAATTGTGATTGCCTCTATTATTCAGAATATTCAGTCCCTTGTCAAAAATAAAGACGTCGATCAGACCGTTTGGAAAATCTGACAGAAATTTTGATGAAATATTTGCAGGAGATTCGTTGCCTGTGTTTTTACTGGCGCTTTGATTCAAATCTGAAAAAAGAATGGATAGTTTTGATTGAAAGTAATACTGAATGGAACACTTTTCTGAAAAACTTTCAAGCTGGTTGCTTAACTCTAAAAATGACTGCTGACTTAATTTATCGTTACGGACGGATAGATATGTACTTATTCCAGAATAAAGTACAAATGATGGAATTGCCCATAATCCTATAAGAAAAGCAACCCAGAGATAATATTTTCTCATCCGGCAAACCTTTGGCTCATTTCAATGCATACCATTGATATTTCATCATCTGAATTCATTCTTGAAGCAACATAACCATTAATTCCTGCTGAAAATTCAGATGAAAAATCTTTATTGCATTCTGAAGAGATGCTGAAATCGGAATTCCTTTTCAGAAACTTAAGAAGGTGTTCGAAATCATCAATTCCAGAAATAAGAACCGCTCTGGATAAACCATTAAGAGGAATGATGTCTGCGGTCTGAATTACAATCGCTCCCGAAGGTGCAACCGAAAGAAAATGTGCCCCTTTGTTAACGCATATTCCAAGAGATTGATCATTTCTGTTCAGCAGCGCCAGTACTATTGATAATTCCAGATCCTTACCAACATTTTTTGAAAAGAATGATTTTACATTGTTTAGAATTTCAGTCGGAGATGAGCTCGGAAACTCGCCTGCAAGTCTTACTGCTGTTTTAAACATGCTGATTGTCATTGCAGGCGAAAAGCCTTGTCCAGTTACTTTTGCTGAGTAAATAAGAAACTTATTGGGGCTTATTTCAAAATAGTCATGAACAATTGTGGATATTTCTCTGTTGGTAATTGCTGAGCCTTTTATCGAGATTCCCTCTTTTTTCAGCGGAACTTCAGGTAAAAGCTCCTCCTGAAGAGATTTGGTAAGCATTATTTCCTGAAGATTCTGTGTTATATTGTTTATCGCATCAGCAGTAGTTTGAAATTCATCCCCGCTTTTCATGTGTATTGGGGAACCTGTTTTTAAATCAACAAGACTTTCTATTCCATGGGAAATTTTCTGAAATGGGAAAAAAACATTTTTTGTAAGTATTACTCCAGCTGAGATTGCAAAAAAAACGAGAAATATGGCGATAAGAAGAAAATTTCTTGAAAGTGAATTGAGCTTCTCAAGAATTGGCTTATATGGGCGCAAAAGAAAAAGATTGTAATCCATTAAAGTCTTTCCGGGTAATGCAGTGAATAAATGTTGCGAGTCATTAAACGCTGCTATCTGGTGCTTTTCTGTTCCGTACTTTGATAGAAAATCATTAATTGATAGAAATGTATCACTTGTAAACCCAAAATTTTCAGGAACGCTCTTAATTTCTGACTGATTCCTTGTATTGGGAAAAGCGAAAAGATTGAAATCGCCTGAATTATGAAGGCTCATTCTGGTTTTACTCAAAAACTGGTGCTCTAAATCAGCGTTAGTGTGGAAAATTAAAAGAATTCCCCATGCTTTACCCTTTTTATCGGTAATCAGATCAATGAAAGAAATTATATCCTTCTTTCCCAGATTTAGCGTCTGAAGCTTGCCACGGCTTGCAAGCATTTTAAGCGTTGGCTTTTCAAGAAGTAAATTCCAATTGCTTTCAGAAAAATCCTTCTTTTTTTCCTGATCAAACGATGAATTGAAAAGATAAAGGCAGTTTTTAGCAACCCGCTTTATTATTGATTCAACGTCGACAGGCACTATATTTCTCGGAAGCTCCGAAAGATTTTCAGGTATCTGGAAGAGTATTTTCTCTGAGGTGTCAATAAAAAAAGCTGCCATGATTTTTGCTTCTGATTTAATTTCTGAAAGTTTTTGAAGTAAAGGAAGGTATTTGTCAGGGTTATCTTTAATATTTTCAGCGAGGTTTACATAACTCTGCACAGTCGATTGAAATGATGGATGGAAATTTCCGTCGATCTGCTCCAGCAATTTCCTTGATTCTTCCTGTGCTTCAATAATAAGATTGTTTTCTCTGGAACTTCTGTACAATGAAAATGAAAATAGAAAGAAAAGAATACTCAGAAATCCTGCCAATGAAAAAATAAGTATGATTTCAGTTCTGATAGACGTTGAAATGTTTTCTCTGAAAGTAATAAGGAAGAAACAGAAAAATAAGTACGCTGAAAAAATAATGACTAAAGCAGGAATAACGATACCTGGCTGCCTGGAAAAGCTGTAATGTCTTGCTGCAATTAATTTTATAGCAGGGCTGAGAAAGACGACAGAAATAGCTTTATTGTTATGCGAAAAGTGTGATTGATAGTTTTCGGAAAAAATCTTATCAATTAAAGAGTTATTATTCTGAAGAAATTTTTTTGGATCAGATACGATGGTTTTATTTGTACTGATTGCACCAAGAAAAAAGCTGTTTCCAAGCTTTTCCTGAAATTTACTTATATTCTTATTCAGGATGTCATTGATCGAAATGTTTTCAAGGTTTATAAAAACGACAAGGTACTTTATGGTTTTATCGCGCTTTTTAATCGAAAACCAACCAGCAAGGCGCTTTTGTCCAGTTTCAGCGAGGTTTGAAATATTATCGGGATTTTCCGATATCGTTTCCAGAGCTTCCTTAGAGCCGGCGAAGTGAATTACTTTTTTATCTCCGGTAAATCTTTTTTCAAGAATTTCCCTTAGAAAAAGTTCTGAGATTTTTATTGAATCTTCAGAAAACGGCTTTTGAATAATCCTTTTTCCGTCAGAGTTGAAAAGATATGCAGTCAAATGTTTGCTATTCAGAAGTTCGGGAAAATCTAAAGAATCATCTGTGCTAAGCTTCTCTGCAAGATCCTTAACGACTTTTCTAAAAGCTTCTTCCGGTTTGGAAATCCTTAATATATGTGAATTGATCCTATCAAGTTCCTCCAGAGCCTTCTTGTTATTTGTAATTTGTTCGGATTCAGTGATTGATGCAAAATATTGGAACAGAACATAGAGAAGGGGAATTGGAGCAAAAAAGGGAAGGACTGAAAATACTACAGACAGAACCGTCAGGTTGAATTTTCTCAAAGTATCAGATTAACCTTAGTTTGAAACACTTATTGCACAATAACCCTCAGAACCCAGGTTTGTAGGGCAATATCCGGACTATTGAATAATCAAAAAGAACTTGCGTGATATTCAAATAAAAAGCAAGGACTTGTGCTTATTCAGAACTTGTTAAATAGAGAAAACTCTGATGAAGTTAGAAGGTTTTTATCGGCCTTCCTGCTTATCCATATTTCCTGTCATTGCTGTGGAAATCCTCTTCAGATCATCTCTATTGGTCACAGAATTTCACTGATAAATATAGGCAAAAAATTACTGGTATATTGCCTTATAAAGGGTTTCGGCCTTCTCAGGATGCAGTTTTTTCAGCCGATCATAGGCTGCTAAAGCTTTTACCTTTTCTCCTGTTTTTACAAACACGAGACCAAGTGCAAGAAGAGTATCTCTATCCTTGGGATTGATTTCCAGCGCCCGTTCGTAATGGACAATTGCTGTTTTATGGTCTTTCAGCTTATAGGCAACCATGGCAACTTTGCAATGAAATGCGGGATCATCTGGAAATAATCTTGTACCTTCCATGAAGAATCTAAGTGAGTCTTCATATTTCTTATCAAGATAGGCCTTATTCCCAAGTTCCATTGTTTTCTGAGCATTATCGGACATTCGAGGTTCTCCTCTTTGTATATGTAATATTAGTAGAAAAAATAACTGTTTGCTATATTAGTCATTCCAAAAAAATCTGCAATTGATAAAATTTTGAAACTACCTCTGAATATTATTAGTGAAACCTGCAAGATATAATGGAAAGCTAAGGGTAAGTAATGCTTACTGAACTTTTCCGGGGTAAAAATATATCGTTTTTGCAGAAATGTCTACACCCCAGTCAAGATTTGTTTTTGCCGAAATTGAATCCATGAGCTCGTCCAATGTCACGTCTTCTTCTTTGAGATTTAAATTAAATGGAGGTATTGAAGAAAGCCCCTTAATTTCAAATCGGTCTTCAACTTCCTGACCGTAGACTGCCACAACTTGATTTAGAAAAGAATGCCCGTCTTCACCAGAGCAGGTCCAGGATTTCATGACCATAAATATTGCTGACGAAGTGTCTTTTGGGAAAACTGGCAACTTGGCATTTGTATCGGTTGGCGGTGTAGGTACAGGGTTCCCCAGATTTGTTTTATTTGTTATGGGAATTTCTGAATTCGTTGGAATCTTTATGATGGAAGGAGAGATTCCTTTCGTGGGATTAGTTTTTGGTTGCTTGGAAACATTTTTACCAGTTTTGATTGAGGGTATTGAGAGAAGGGATCCATCTTGTTGATTATCTGGTGAGTTAGTCGGTAACGGGATAATAAGTTCGGGGTTCTTATGTTCTCCCTGCTTGTCTGGAAGATCAAACATAGGAACATCCATAGGTTGGGAGGTTCCGATCCCGGGAAAAAGGATCTGGAAAATTAGTATGAGAACAATTACTGAAGATTTATCTGGTGAAGAACATTTCATACATCACTCCTGGAAAAAAGACCCATCAGCCATTGAAAAGTAAGTTCACGTCGGAGAATCAATGATATTACAGGAATATTGCTACAATGCAATTAATTGTCCTGAAGTGGAACTATTGTTTAATTATAGCACATTTTATCATTAGAGAATTAATATTTTTTCAAGGCGGATTTAAGGAAAAATAAAAAAAATAAAAAACATATTGACATCGGTTTTCACTTATGATAAACTCTTTTTCACCCTCAAGCGAAGTCGCGAGGGTACCGCTCAAGAGATAGTGAAAGCACTGAGTTAAAGCAGGTTTCAAGAGCGTCTGATAATTGAAAATAAGATCGGAAGAACAAAGAAATAAGAAGCCAGGTGGGCTTCAACCGAGCGTAAGCTTGGTGGAGGCTCTTTGAGTTCA
>JADFZL010000012.1 GCA_015232575.1 Candidatus Rifleibacteriota bacterium | reverse complement strand
CTTTAAGTTTTTCACCTTCAACAGCGCTTGACCGATGGATAACCTTTTTAAACAAGGCTCATGAATACGATAAAGATAAGATTCCTCCTGAGTTATCGGTTGATGAAAATGTCGGCAATGCCATAAAAAAACTTGATGTCATGTATCTTTCAGAAGACGAACGTGAAATCTACGAATCAGAGCAGAAAAAGCGTCTCGACGCACTTGAGGAAATAATGACCGCCGAAACAAAAGGCAGAGAAAAAGGCCGAGACGAAGGCAGAAAAGAAGGCAGAAAAGAAGGTGAAAAACTTAAAGCAATTGAAATTGCGACAAGCCTAATAGCTGCTGGCATGACTATGGGGCAAATTGCCTCGATCACAGGTCTTGCATCCACTGAACTCGAAAAAATCGTTGCAGAAAAACCAGCAAAATAATTTAACTTTCTATTACTTGTAGTACACAATAGAAAGCATGATTATTGGATTATGAAAAACCTGGGGTTCCCAACTATGTTATGAAAGAACTGCATTTCCGATACTTTCGAAGAAACTTGCAGGACCTGGTTCTTTCAGGGTAAACTCTGAGAAAGTTTCAGAAGCGATAAGAGAAATTGCCGTTGAGGAAAGATATTCCATTAAATAATTTAGTTGAGGAGTTAGTATGCTCATCAATCCGAAAAGTTTGAAAGAAAAATTAAGTCATAAAAACACTATCCTTCTTTGTTGTCTGTTAAAACCTGTAAATTCTTTACAGCCTGCCATGGATACCCCAGAGTTTATTTCTGGCTCGAAAATCTTTGATGTGGATGACTTTTCAGTAAGTGGTTCGGCTTTTCCACACACGCTTTTGAGCTTGAAGGACTTCGAGAAAAAAGCGCGAGATCTTGGTATAGATGACGACTCATCCATTTTTATATATGACTGTGTTGGCATATATTCATCGCCTCGAGTCTGGTTTAATTTTACGCTAATGGGGTGTAAAAACGTTTCGGTGCTTGACGGAGGGCTTCCAGGCTGGAAAAATAATGGTTTCCCTGTTTTCAAAACGTTTGAAAATGTGACAACTTTTGGCAGTTTTACTGCACACCAGATTTCAAACATGCTTGCGAGTAAGGAAGAAGTGCTTAATGCAACTATAAATCCGAATTGTGTTGTCATAGATGTTAGAAGCTCTGATCGTTTTTTTGGCAAGGTGCCAGAACCAAGACAAGGCCTTAGAAGTGGTCATATTCCAGGCTCAATCAACATTCCATTTTCACAATTTATCGATGGAATAAGCTTCAGGTCGAAAAAAGACTTAATGAATATTTTTAAAGAAGCAGGATGTGACGAAAATAAAGAACTGATTTTCTCGTGTGGCTCAGGTGTTACGGCATGCATTGGTTATTTCGCGGCGAATCTTTGTGGTTACAAAAATACTAAGTTGTATGATGGGTCCTGGGCTGAGTGGGGATCAATTGGGTCATAAGAACATGGAAAACGCTTCCATTCGACTATCCAGTGATAATAAGAAGACATTTGGAAAATTGCCTCGTTTTAAGTTATAATAGATTTGTGAAATATTTGTCAGCATCAGGAGGCAATTTGTGAAGCGGATTCCTTACGGCGTAAGCAATTTCAAAAGTCTTGTTAAGAGTGGGTATGTCTATGTCGATAAAACCGGTTATATCCGCAAGATTGAAAATCTGAATGAAAAATACATTGTTTTCCTGCGTCCGCGAAGATTCGGCAAAAGTCTTTTTCTTTCACTGCTTGAGTACTATTACGATATTAAACATGCTGAATCATTTCATAGTTTATTCGGAAATTTTGATATAGGGTCTAACCCAACGCCTTTAAAAAACAGTTTCTATATATTGACAATGAGCTTCTCCGGTATAAATACAGATACTCCTGAAAGTACCCGTAGAGGTTTTTCACATAATGTTTATCATGCTTTAAGGAGATTTTGTATTAATTATTCTCTCGAAATAAATATTTCCGAAGAAAAACAGGCATCAGAGATGATGGATACATTTTTTTCAGAAGTGTCCGGAAAAATAGAAAAAAATATTTATCTTTTGATAGATGAATATGATCACTTTGCAAATGAGCTTCTTGGTTTCAATACTAAACTTTTCAAAGAGTCAGTTAGCAGGAATGGCTTTGTCAGAAAATTTTATGAGATGCTCAAAGAAGCCACGAAAAGCGGAATTCTTGACCGGATATTTATCACGGGTGTGAGTCCGGTAACTCTTGACAGCATGACCAGTGGGTTTAACATTGCAAAAAACCGCACTCGTATGCTTTGTTTAAATGAAATGATGGGTTTCACTGATGAAGAAATTGCTGTGCTTGTACAAGATTCATTCTCCAGGCAAACCGAAGTTATACGCAGCACTGAAAAACTTCGTGTTTACTACAATGGATACATGTTCCATCATAATGCAAAAAAACGTGTATATAATAGTGACATGGTTTTGTACTATTTCAATGAACTTCAAATGACTGGCGAAGAACCTTCTGATATGATTGATCGTAATGTTATCAGTGATTACAGTAAAATTGGCAATTTGTTTAATATCGACGGTTATAATTTTGACCGCATGAAACTTCTGAGCGATATTATTGAAGACAATGAGATGCCGACAATAATAACTGATCAATTTAACCTTGAAGTACCGATGAACTTGAATGATTTCAAATCTCTACTTTTTTACATGGGACTTTTGTCTATAAAAAGGTACGATGAAATAAGCGCCGAAATATTACTTGGGGTTCCCAACTATGTGATGAAAGAACTGTATTTCGGATACTTTCGAAGTAAACTGGAAGAAGCTGGCTCTTTCAGAGTAAATTCTGAGAAAGTTTCGGAAGCGATACGAGAAATTGCCATTTATGGAAGCATCAGCAAACTTGTACAATTGACGGAAGAAACTCTGCATCGACTCTCTGACAGGGATTTCATGAGATTCGATGAAAAAGTAGTACAGGCAATAATGTTGACATATCTTTTTGAAACAAAGATCTATTTTGCAAAAAGCGAATATCCGGTCGAGGATGGCTATATTGACATTGTTTTACTTAAAGGATTAGCCGGTAAACCAAAATACTATGCAATGATTGAGTTAAAATATATTTCAAAGACTGATTATAGCGACGTTATTCGTGAAGAAAAACTGAAACAGGCAAAAGAACAACTCATGAACTATTCTAAATCTGACGAATTGAAAGCATTTCCCAATATGCGCAAATGGGCAGCAGTCTTCTGCAAAGACAAATGCGTCTCTCTTGAGGAACTATAAAACCAAATGATTTTTTAAGGGCGGCTTTCTATTTCGCAGAATAGTACATATAGTTTTGTCCAGTTCCTGAAGGAAGCGTGAGCGGTCACGCTGAGTAAATGGCGGCGGTCCTCCGGTTGATTCTCCGGTTTCGCGCAGATGCGAAAATAAATCACGCATGGCAAGCAATGGCCCGATATTGTCTTCGGAAAAAGGTCTTCCGCTGTGTCCAAGGACATAAGCTTCTTTTTTTACACAGCGTGACGCCAGCGGAATATCGCCCGTGATTACTATGTCATCTGCGGAGACATGCTCAACGATCCAGTCATCTGCAAGATCAGCTCCCAGACCTACAATTTGCAGAGAAATGCTTTTGTTTTCCGGAATACGCATTGCAGAACCTGCAACAAGCATGACTTTGAGTCCATAGCGCTTCGCTACCTTGTAAATTTCACTTTTTACCGGGCATGCATCAGCATCTACATATATTTGAAATGAATTTTTTTCGTTATCTAAAATTTTCTGCATAAAAGTTCCTAGAAATTAAACCAGAGTTTTTTGAAGAAATTGCAGTAATGATTTGCCTGTTCACGTGGATTAATTACAAGAACTACACGTGCTTTACCCATTATTGCTGAGCCGGAAAAAATCTTTGTCACTGAGGTAAGATAAGCAATAATAAGTTTTAGCCTCCATGCCCTGTTCAATAACATTCTTGTTTGGTTCCTCACTGCTATTTAAATTCCAAGACTTGTTCACCACTTAGATCCGGCATGTGATTCTGCAAAGAGTCTCAACTTTTCCAGACAAAAATGATTCATTAAAACTCTTATTTCATTCCATACCCTGAATTTTGTTTATACCTATTGCTACTTTCAGGTATACATTAGATTTTTTGTAAATGTCAATTTTTATTAATTTCATATTGCGTTTAATTTGGATAAATTCTAGGGTTAATGAAAAGACATTTGGAAAATTGCCCCGCTTTAAGTTATAATAAATTTGTGGTATCGACTCAATAAATGGTGAAATGAAAAAGTAGATAATGGAAAAATTAATTTTTGAGGTTGTACATGGAAGCCAGGCGTTCGGGTTGAGTGAGCCCACTTCTGATGTTGATATAAAGGGAATTTATGTTGCGCCGGTGTCGTGCTATTGCGGATATCTTCCATCTCCTGAGCAGATTCAGATATCCAAGGATCATCAGCGATTTGAAATACGGAAATTTTTTCGCCTCGCCGCCGAGGCGAATCCAACTATGCTGGAAATGCTCTGGGCGCCCGAGTCTTGTGTGATTTACATTTCAGAAGCCGGGAAGCGGATTGTTAATGCTCGTTCCCTTTTTCTTTCAAAACGTGTGGCTGACAGTTTTGGTTCTTATGCTGTTTCCCAGTTGAAGCGCATAAAGACCCATCGCCGCTGGCTGATGAAACCACCTGCCTCTGAACCTAAGCGTTCTGACTTCGGACTTCCGGAAAGGAGTCTCATCTCGCATGATCAGATGGGCGCAGCTGATTCGCTTATTCAGCGGGGAGAGATGAACGATGACATGCTTTCTCCGAATTTTCTCGACATAATGAACAGGGAAAGGCGTTATCGTGTCGCAAGACGTGAATGGACACAGTACAACTCATGGAAGATCCAGAGAAACCCTTCTCGGGCAAGACTTGAAGAAGAATTCGGATACGACACAAAGCACGCTTTGCATCTGGTGCGCCTTTTGAGAATGAGTATCGAAATTCTTGCCACCGGAACAGTCGTTGTATCGCGCCCTGACAGGGAAGAACTATTACAGATAAAAAGAGGCACCTGGACATTTGACGCTCTTGTTGAATATTCCGAAAAAATCAGTGAACGGTTGAATGAAGAACGTAACAGAAGCCGTCTTCCAGAATTTCCTGATAAGGAAAAACTTAATCAGCTATGCACTGAAATAGTACAGGAGGTACAATTTGTTCATGGAAGTTAATCTGACTGCAGCAAGAAATTTTTTGTCCAGGAAGAAAACTCCGGGACGCACAATTTTATGCGCTGTTACCGGAAGTCATTTTTATGGTTTTCCTGCGCCTGACAGTGACCTCGACCTTAAGGGAATTCACCTGGCTCCGATTAATGAAATTCTCGGCCTTTTTCCGCCTGATCCGACTGTAAATTCTGAGGAATATGAGGACGGTGTGTTATGCGATTATACCAGCAATGAACTTCAGCAGGCGCTGAGATTGCTGTTAAAGGGAAATGGAAATATGCTGGAGCGCATTTTTTCGCCAATTCAGCTTTTTGAAACACAGGAATTAAAAGAACTACGGGAAATGTCTCAATATTATCTCTGTCGCCGCTCCTATTTCCATTACAAAGGTTTTTTTCAACAAGTATGTGAACAGCATGAAAAGGAAGGAAAGATGCGGATAAAATCGCTTTTGTATGCTTATCGCACCGCACTAACCGGCATTCATCTGTTGACAACAGGTCATTTGTCTGGAAATCTGAGAGAGCTTGCCCCATTGTACAATTTTCCGGCAGCTCTTGAATTGATATCGATCTACGAGTCTTCTTCCGAAAAAAAGACACTTTCTGAATGCGAGAACATGAAGCACCGCTCCTTCTGGCCAGCGCTTATCGAAAAACTGACCAGTGCTTTTGAAAACAGTCCTCTTCCGGAAGAACCTGAAAAACCGGAACTCATTTCCGACTGGTTGCTGAATAAGCGCCTTTCACAGATTCAGAATCGTTAATCCTTGAATCTGGCAGAAATTTTTGTGTCTTCTGCCAGATTTCTGAATTTTATTAGAAATATTATTACTGGTGACATCAATGAAAACTCACATTGAAGCCAAAATTGTAGAATGAACATGTTTGGCATGAAAAATGCTTACATGTTTTCATCTAAAATTAAACCTTAAATGGAGAAAATAACAATGATGTCCAAAAAAATGTCAGTAGTTTTCATGATGGTAGTTTCTTTTGTAGTTCTTTCAACAAGTGTTTTTGCCGCAGGTATAATACCGCCGTATATTGGCAATAACCTCATCAGGAGCGATGTCGAAAAACTTGAAAATTTGTCTCTGGAAGTTTTTGATTCGATGAGCGACAGTTTTAAATGTAGATTCAGTGCAGACAGCGATAATTGTACTATATATGACAACAAAGTATTTGCATTTGCACTTGATTTCGAAAATGTTCTCAGTTCAATTGAAGGCAATGTTAAAACTTTCGTAAAAATAGACTCACGCAAAAGTGAAATTCTGAAATCAGTCAATACCCTGAAGAGGCAGATCAACGAAGCCAAGTCAGTATTCATGAAAACAATCTGGGTCATTGAAGATGGAAGAGATTATGTATCTCAACTTGATATTCTTGCTCAGGTTCGGCAGGAAATCATACACACAGTTAAAAAACTCGATTCTCAGACACAGAATCTCCCGATTCCAGAAATTTGTTTCTGAAAATAGAGAAAAGCCGGTCGAAGAAATTCGACCGGCTTTTCTCTATTTTAGTTTGCCAGATAGGCAATATTATATGAAGAATGTTCAGATTCCTTTTTTGGAAGATTTCATGCTGAAGATGAATCCAACGATTAGGAAAACAAATGAGAATACAGTCAGCATGATAGCCCAGCCAGTTCTCGATAATTCACGTCCTGCAGCCAGAACATTCTGAAGGACAGCAACGGTTTTGCCGAATATATAGTACCCTGCTGACAAAGATATTATTGCCAGAGAGTAGTAGTTTTTTCTGAAAATGAAGCATATTATAAGCGCAGAGTAAACGATTGTGAGGTTAATATAATATATTTCAGGAAGAAGTTTTACTGTTTCAGAAAAACACATTATCAGCGCTGCAGTAAGAACTGTAATATCCAGGGTGTTGATTTCCGACTCTGTTTCTAACTGCCGTCTGATGAAAGCTTCTACGAAAAACAGACCTACAGTAAGCACTGGAATAATATTGTGCAAAATACTTCCTGATTCCCTGAATAATCCAGTGCTTGTAGTGTTTACCATCATTTGTACAAAGGTCATGAAGAATATAAATTTCATGGTATATCGATAAAAGGTGTTTGAGTCAGACAAATAGCTGTTTTCAATCGTTTTATCAACAGTAGATTTTTTAAAATTTTTCACGACAAATGGAATAGCAGCAATTGCAGAAATAAGCCATAGGGCATAGATGTTATTTGCCTGCCAGACCATAATATCGTGACCGGCTGATTTTTCAAGTGTGTAATAAATATATATTGGCCCAAAGTAGATTAATGCAAGAGAAGTAAATATGTATACAAGTCTATCCCATTCTAACTTAATTTCAAGGAATTTCATTATCAGAAATACTTTGACTCCGGCTAGAATAAGGTACACTGTCGAAACTGTTAGTCCAGCAGTTTGTGAGAGAGATGATACTCTTGCCTGAAAAAAAGTCATATCCGTCAGAAACAATGGAAGGAAACACAAAAGCATGAGTCCGTGACGGGAATTTACATTTTTTCTGACGAGAAACAAACCCATTGATATAATAATAATTTCGTATAAGTTCTGAATTCCAAAAAATGAAATAACGGTATAAAGTGAGCTGTTGGTTGCCGAACTTTCACTCGAAATGAGCCACAACCCTAAGAACATCATGAAAACACTGATAAGATAGAATGGATTGTTTTTCGAAAACCATTCTGAAAAACTTAAAGAGTCAATTTTGTCATCAGCCATATCAAACCTCCTTCTTTTGTTTCTAACTAATTTCAGTTTTAAGTCATTCAACATAAAAAAGCAAAATTTGCGCCAGGTCTTGAAATAGCATCAGAAGAGGCTATGCTAAATATACAATTGCTTGTGGCTTGCAGGAGAAAGCATAAAGTGTGACAGAATTGTCACGGTTTTTGTAAGTGGTTAAAATCTCTTTCTCTACGTTTGATCTGACTTGTAAAATTTAGGTTCAACTTGATATCTGAATTTGCCGATTATTAAGTGATATGTTATTCTGCAAGGTACCGTTTTGTTCAAGGAGAATTTAAATGACTTCATCCGGAAAAATTCAGGTTGGTGTTGTGTTTGGCGGAAGATCCGGCGAACACCAGGTTTCGCTTATTTCAGCACAATCAATCATCAAAGCTCTCGACCCTGAAAAATATCAGGTCATACCTATTGGGGTTACAAAGCATGGTTCGTGGCTTGTTGGCGCAGATCCAAAACTGATGCTTTCGGGCCCGGATGAAAAGAACAGGCTTCAGATGCATACAAGTAAGGCTGTTGTTGGAGATCCGACACATAAAGGCATGGTTCTTCTGAATAGTCCCGATACAAATGAGAGAGTAAAACTTGACATAGTATTTCCTGTAATTCACGGTACTTACGGTGAAGACGGCACTCTGCAGGGTCTTCTTGAGTTGGCTGACATTCCTTATGTCGGCTGTGGAGTTCTGGCTTCCTCGGTTGGAATGGATAAAACCGCTACAAAAAAAATACTCAGAGATGCCGGGCTTCCAATCGGAAACTTCCTTGAAGTGCTCAGAAAAGACTGGAAAAGCAATCAGGAAGAAACAATTTCACTTATTGAAGAAAACTTCACTTATCCGTGTTTTATTAAACCTGTTAACTCCGGGTCATCAGTCGGAGTAAGTAAAGCAAGAGATCGGAATCAGCTGATTGAAGCCATGAATCTGGCAGGAAAATACGACCGCAAGATTCTTATTGAAGAATATATCGATGGACGGGAAATCGAAGTTTCTGTTCTCGGAAACGATGATCCGATTGCTTCCATGCCGGGTGAAATTACCCCTTGCAACGAATTCTATGATTACAATGCGAAATATATCGATAACAAATCAGAACTCTCAATTCCGGCAAAAATGTCTGATGAACAGATCGAAAAGACAAAAGAACTCGCCGTAAAAGCTTTCAGAGCTATTGATGGCGCTGGAATGGCGCGTGTTGATTTCTTTCTCGAAAGAAAAACCGGCCGCCTGCTTATAAATGAATTAAATACAATTCCGGGTTTCACGAACATCAGCATGTATCCGAAGCTATGGGAAGCCAGCGGAATATCTTATCCGGAACTGGTCAATCGTCTTATTGATCTTGCCTTGGAAAGACATGCCGAAAAGCAGGAATCACTCAAATCGGTCATTTGATAAGACATTTGATCTGTAGCCTTATCTGAATTTATTATCTGATAGCAGAATGGAATCTGTGTGAGAGTAATCGACGTAAAGTCGATAGCGGCACGCAGGTTCCGTTTCAGTATTATGAACAATCATTTTGTAGAAATTTGAGACTGTAGCGATGTTGCTGAGCAGATATAAAAAACACGATTTCCTCTCTGTTTTTCTCTGTGTCTCTGCTTTTCTGCGTGAGATATCTCTTTTCTTCAGCAACGTTGCTACAGTGTCAGAAATTTTCATTTTTTGCAGATCCAATCTTTAAATCTTAATCTGCGAAATCTGTGAAATCTGCGGACAGCTTTTATCTTTCATTTTTTTTCACCATGATGGCATTGGGAAAATGGTTTAGGTTATGGGAATATTTCTCTTGACATGGCGCAGGAAATAATTTTAACTGTATAAATTGAATAATTACTTTGGCAGGATAAATATTGTCTGATGAAAGTTCTGGAAGCAAAAGCCCTTTATAAGCATTATCAGGAAGCAGACCATGTTGTCAGGGCGGTCGATGGTGTTGATATTTCTGTTGCTGCGAAGGAATTTACGGTTCTTGCCGGTCCTTCGGGCAGCGGAAAAACTACTCTTCTCAACCTTATCGGTTGCCTTGACCATCCAGATTCAGGGGAAATACTCATAGATGGAATATCCATGCAGGAAAAAACCAGTGAGGAAATGACTGCTATTCGTCTGCATAAGATTGGATTTGTCTTTCAGGCATATAATCTGATTCCGGTTCTGAGCGTATATGAAAACATTCAGTTTATCCTTCAGATTCAGGGAGTTGATGAAAAACAGCATAACCAGAGAATTTTTCCGCTGCTTTCGTCTCTGGGTCTTGATGGTTTACATAACAGATTTCCTCCTCAGTTGAGCGGCGGGCAGCAGCAGCGCGTTGCAGTTGCACGGGCCATTGTAGGAAATCCTGCAATTGTTCTGGCTGACGAACCAACCGCAAATCTTGATACCGATTCTGCACTGTCTTTACTTGAAATGATGAAGAAATTAAACAGAGAACAGGGTGTTACATTCCTTTTCAGTTCACATGATCAGAGAGTAATAGACTCTGCACGCCGAATTGTACGAATCCGCGACGGCAGAGTCTTTTCAGATGAAACCAGGCCATCCGCTCTGGTTTCTCATTAACTGAATTATGTATTTACTCCATATTTGTGCTTATAGAAACTCCACCATTTCTCTCTCGGTGTCGGCGATGACAGGGAAAATGCTCTGAATTATTATGTGGAAACTGATTTATCAAAATCCGGAAAAATTGAGAATAGATGAAAAATTTAGGGGAAAAAGTGTAATATGAAAATAAATATAATAATTGTTTTTATTCTGTTGTTCTCATTAACGTTGATTTCTGGCGCTTCGTCAGCACCTGGAAAATATGAAACGCCTGATGAATTGAAAGATCTGATAATCAAGGTTGAAACGCAGCATAGAGGTTTAACATCTCACGGAAACACCAGAATGACTATTGCAACAAAAGACTGGAAGAGAAGTCTTCTGATGGAAACCTGGAGCGAAGGGCGCGGAAAGTTCCTGGTAAGAATTAAAGAACCCGCCAAAGAGAAAGGCACATGTACTCTTAAAGTCGAAAATGATATCTGGAATTATTTTCCCAAAATTGATCGCCTTATTAAAATTCCATCAAGTCTCATGGGTGACAAATGGATGGGAAGTCACTTTACAAACGACGATCTAGTTAAGGATAATAAAATCGAAGAATTGTACGATCTGAAAAAAGAGGGTATGGATAAAAACATTGTCATTGTTCAAGCCGTCCCAAAGGCTTCTTCGGCTGTAGTTTGGGGAAAAATTATTTATCGCATCGACGAGGAAAAAGCCGTTCCTGAAAGTGTAGATTACTTTGATGAGGCCGGAAAAAAAGTACGGACAATCAAGTTTGACCAGGTACAACTTATTTCCGGCCGCTGGGTGGCTCTGCGAATGAGAGTTGAGCCGCTTGCATCAGGAGAATCACCAGAATCAAAAGATTCAGAAAAATCTAATGTCATAGAATTTACTGAAATGCTGTTTGAAAATATCGAATTCGATCTTCCTGTCGCACCAAATCTTTTCTCAATAAGATCGCTGCGAAAATAAAACTGAAAATGGTATATGCCAAAATAGGGTTCAGAAACCTTCTTAGAAATAAACGGCGAACGCTTTTGACAATGTCTGCAATGATAATTGCAAATGCGCTGTTGATATTTGTTCTCTCTATGAATGCCGGAATGATCTGGGATATTATTGGCAATGCAACAGAGGTAATTCAGGGGCATATTACTGTTTCTTCAAAAGGGTACCTCGATCATCCGACGATTAACAGTACAATTGTACAAAGTTCTGATGTAAGAAACAGAATTCTTTCGAGTAATGAAGTTAAAGGCGTCTGCGGAAGAGTCAGTTGCTTCGCGCTTCTCAGTCACGGTCAAGACGAAAATTGCCGTACAATGCCCGCAGAAGTTCTTGGAATCGAGCCTTCTGAGGAAATGAATATAAGCAGAATTAGCAGATCTGTCACAGAAGGAAAATTTATTTCTGATTCATCTGCAAAGGAGATTGTTCTTGGCAAAGGACTGGCTCAGAATTTAAATGCCGCAGTTGGTGGTGAAATAGTTCTCATGGGACAGGCTGCTGATGGCTCTATTGCAGCGGAACTTTTCAGAATTACCGGAATTTTTGATACAGGCGATAGCATCCGCGATTCATCTCTCGCCGTTTCCGGAAGGAAAACTGTGCAGGAAGTTTTTTGTCTTGAGAACCGCGTCCATACATGGAACATTTTTCTTAATTATCCTCTGAAGGCAAAACCGATTTCAGAAATGCTGCGAAAGGTCTTTCCAGACGAAGAAATTACTCCCTGGCAGAAGCTTCTTCCGCAGATTGCTGAAATTCTTCAGTTTTTCCTTGCCATTCAAATAATCGCAATGGCCATATTCTACATGGCCGTATTTCTAGTCTCTTCAAACACTATGTACATGGCATTTCTTGAAAGAGTGCGTGAATTCGCGATAATGAGTGCCATCGGACTTTCACCGCGCAGATTATCAATTCTTCTTTTGACTGAAGGGCTGATTTTAAGCACCATTTCTGCGTTTATCGGAACATCATCTGGAATAATCATAAGCTTGTACATTCAGCGCTTTCCGATTAATCTGGATATGTTTTTTACAACGCTTGCTTATTGTGGAAGCACTATACAGCCGAGAATTGTCTGTCTGCTTACACCTGATTTAATTTTTATGCCTTTTATTACAATGATTCTGCTGGGTCCTGTTATCACGCTTTTTCCGGTGATTAAGCTTTCAGGAGTTCGCCCGGTTGATGCTCTCAGGGAGGGATGAATGCTCTGGCTGAAATTTGCCTGGCGTAATCTCTGGCGCAACAGTCTGAGAACGTGCATTCAGCTGTTTGCAATTGCCGGAGGGATTTTTCTGACTACATTTCTTGCGAATCTTCAGAAAGGTTCATGGGAAAAAGTGGTTTATGACGGCGTGCGCTCCGGAAGCGGTCATGTGGGCATTTATCATGAAAAATACCTCACTGAAAGAAAAACAGAGCACGTCTTCCAGGTTGAAGAACTTCTGAAGTTTCTTTCATCACGAGAGAGTAATAATTTTGTTGAAGCATATTTTCCAAGATTGTATGTTCCGGGGCTTGCCAGGTCGAGCCATGAAAGCAGGTCTGCTCTTATACTCGGTCTAGATATCGAAAAGGAACTCTTAAGTAATCCGATACTTGATGCAAAGCGCCTTGTTTCAGGCGAACTTCCGCTGAAGAATAAAAAGGAAATGGCCTGCATTGGTGCAAAATTGGCCATGAGTTTGCAAGTTAATGTGGGAAATAAAATTGTAATCATGTTTCAGGATTCAACAAACAACATTGTTTCAAAGTTGTTTCGAATTTCCGGAATATTTCGCTCGAATGTTTCTCAGTTTGACAATTCTTTTGTACTGGTTGACAGGGAAAGTCTCGCAGAAGCTTATGGAGCGCCTGGAACTGCACATGAACTCGCACTGGTTTCCAGAACTCATACAGACGAGAAACCGCTTTTAAAATATATTTCATCGGGTACAGTCATACCTTCAGCTGCAAGAGCTTTTCCCTGGCAGGAAGCGATGCCTCAGCTTCACAGTGCAATTAAGATGGATCATTTTCAATTGATGCTCTTTTTAATAATAGTTTATTCAGTTATTGGAATAGGTGCAATAAACACTCTGTTGATGAGTGTTATGGAAAGAACTCGTGAATTCGGTCTGCTGCGTGCATTAGGGTTAAATTCCGAAAACATCAGAAAAGTAATAATTTTTGAGGCTATGTGGCTCGCTTTTGCCGGCGTCGGAACAGGACTGTTCTTTTCTTTTTTTGCTAGTCTTTATACATGGTATTTTGGAATTGATTTTACGTTTCTTCTCGGAAATCTGGAAGTTGCCGGAATTCTAATTGATCCGGTTATTCATGGCGGCTGGGACTTCGGAACTCTTATTGTTATGAGCTCAATAATGATTGTACTTGTACTTTCCGGTTCATTGTATCCGGCACATCGTGCATTGAAAATAAAACCTGCAGAAGCAATGAGAAAATTCTGATGAATATACCCGCGCCTACGAATTGCCCGAAATATTGAGTTGATACTGGGAATGAGAAAAAGTTCTGGGCTCTTGAGGAGAAAAAATGAGGTTTTATCTTATGAATAAAGGTTTTCTTGAAAATCCTTATCATCTAAATATTTGTGTGCAGAGAATGTTTCGTTCACATTTCTTTTTTATTTTTCTTGCTATTATTTCTTTTTCTGTAACCGCTTTCGCTGACGAAGAATTCGATGCAGGTGTTGCACTCAGACAGATTACGCAGTACCAGAGATGGCCTGGAATTTACCATAAGCTTGATTCTGAATATGATCGCGACATCGGTTCAGCTCAACTTCTTTCAAGATTCTGGATGATGAAAAAATCGGGAGATTCCTGTCTGAAATTTGAATTCGAAAATAATTGCCTGCATCAGTCAGTTCCATTTGACAATTCCCTCGCGGGAGGCTCAATAACAGCCTGGAACAACCAGAGCCAGCAGAACAACCGTCTTGAATTCTGGAACCTTTCCAGAGAGAATATTTCCAGACGGCAGACCTCTGTTACTACTTCAATCGAACGTTTCGATTATGCCTGGTCATGGAACAACCTCGATTTTGATCTTGGAAGACAGCCAATAAGCCTTGGAACAAGCCATTTTATTGGCGTTCTGGATATTCTTTCTCCATTTTATCCGGGCTATCTTGACTCTTCATACAAACCTGGTATTGATGCATTCCGAATCCGATCAGGACTGGGAGACACCGGAGAAGCAGAATTAATTGCCGTTCCCGGAAGGGAAGACAATCGAAAGGCTCTTCTTGGAAGGATGAGGAAGAATTTCGACGGCATTGATGCTGAAATGATTTTTGGAAACTTCCGCGATAGAAAGTTTCTGGGGTTTGGATACGAAGGTGAAAAGCACAGAGTAACGTACTGGGGCGAAATAGGACTTTTTGAGAGCAAGTTTCCTGAGCGCAAATCAATTTCAAAATACTCCGTTTCCTGGATATTCGGACTTGAAAAAGATATAAGGCCACGATTCAGGCTTGGCGCAGCGTTTTTTCATCAGGATTTCGGAGCCGGCCGCTCGGAAGATATAACTCAGGTCACTTCTTATGCTCCGTTTCGCGAGGGATGGGCATTTCTGACAGGCAGAAACTATGGGCTCATAACTGCGCACAAAGAATTTAATCCGCTTTTAAAAGCTGAAATCAGCGCAATAATTAATCTTCAGGATCGCTCATCTCTCTGGCAGCCGAAACTTTCGATTAGCACCGGAGATAATACGGACATTACTTTTTTCTCATGGATTTCCGATGGAAAACAACCTTATCTGAGCACTTACTCTCTTTCAACACCATCTGAGTTCGGCATGTTCCCAGATGGTTTTGGCGTAATTATGCGCTATTTCCTTTGAAATAATACTATTGAAAAAAAATGGTAGTGCGAGTTTTAACTGATAAACTAACTGAAACTAATTTTTAACCACGGAATACACGGAACAACACGGATTTTTAGAATGAAAAAATATAACCATTTTGGATAATCAGTTAACATACTCACTCGATTGAAAAAATTACAATTTCTTTTTAGAAATTTCTTTACGTTTGTTGATTAGCTCTCTCAATCTTTCGGTTGCTTCAAGCAATGTTCTTGAAGGTGTCAAAACAGTTTTTTCCATGCGAATATTCTTGTTTGACGGTGAATCGGAAGAATTCATAATAAGTTTATTTTCAACTGAGATTGTCTTACTTTTTGCTTGTAATTCAGTGCTGGGGCTTGTGATTGGTGACCTTGCTGCATCTGATGTTGATTCATCATGAAAAAGAACAATCAGTTTTTCGTTTTTCGCGGGATGTTCAATCTTGTTTTCCAGACTTCGTGAGGAATCAATTGAAAAACTGTCCAGAGTTTTTATTGAACCGGTTTTGATTCGATATGCTTCCAGCTTCGATTTAAGAGAATCAATTCTATTGATAATTTCCCCGCCGTTTCCGAATGCAGTTGTTGCAACAACTGAAAACAATAGTGACAATATTTTCCCCGATGATTTTTTATACATACTCTGCATAGAAAACTCCCTGCTTTTCAATTTAAAAGCTTCTGATTATTCTTTTTACCTTAAACAACTTCTCTGACATCTGTTCAGATTGCCTTTAGAAGAGAATCTGTTAAATAAGTTTATCGTCAGAAGAAATAGTTTCCATTAGATTTCATTTTTCAGGAGAAATTTATTAATCTTTGTAACATTTTTATTTAAATAATCGTTATATTTGTGTAAAATGAGACTCTGGAGAGACAAAAATGAGAATTCCTTATGGAGAGGAAGAGGCCCTGATTGTGAAATGGAAAAAGACTGAATATATAACGAACACACCCGAAGAATTGCGCAAGCTGGCTGAAAGTCTTATGTGTGAACATGCCGAAAAAATGCATGAGAGACTGGCATCAATTGTCAACTCAGAAGCAAACATCGACAATCTCGGGCTTGCAGATATTCTCGATGTTAAAGCAGTTCAGTCGTTAATGAACGATTTTTTCAAATTAACAAATATTGGAATTGGAATAATTGATATTAAGGGGAATGTACTTATTGGAACCGGCTGGCAGGACATCTGTACAAAATTCCATCGCGCAAATCCTGATACTTATGCGAATTGTGTCGAGAGCGATGTTAAACTCACCCAGGATGTTGAACTCGGAAAAATCAGAAAGTACAAATGCAAAAATAACCTCTGGGACATTTCAACTCCGATTATAATCGAAGGAATTCATCTGGGAAATTTGTTTCTCGGACAGTTTTTCATACGTGATGAAGTTGTTGACCAGGACTTCTTCCGGGCACAGGCGAGAAAATACGGTTTTGACGAACAAGAGTATATTTCAGCCTTGAATCGCGTTCCTCGCTGGAGCCAGGAAACGGTTGACGCTGCAATGAGTTTTTATTCGAAATTTGCAGCTTTTATTTCCAATCTTGGATATTCCAACTTCAAGTTGAACAGAGCGTTGGAAGAGCTTCGACGGACAGCATCTGCACTGAACCAGAGCGAAATGATTCTGCGTATTGCAGGAGGACTAACCCGAATGGGCGGGTGGCGCGTTGACCTTCCCTCAAATGAGGTTACCTGGTCTGAGGAAGTTTCTAAAATACATGGAGTTCCTTTTGGAACTAAACCATCTCTTGATTTCTGTATGAATCAGTTTAATACAGAATTTCGGGAAAAAATTCGTGAAGTATTCAATGCATGCTCGCGTGACGGTGTTCCATTCGATGAAAAAATGCATATTGTTAATGCTAAAGGTGAAACACTCTGGATTAGAGCCATTGGTATTCCAGAGAGAGATTCTTCAGGTAAAGTAGTTGCAGTTGTTGGTGGAACACAGGATATTTCTGACCAGAAGCGTTCTGAAGCCGCTCTTCTTACAAGTCGCTCATATCTTCAGGCAGTCCTTGACTCAGTTAATGATGCTGTTTTTGTTTGCGACGCGAATACTGGAATCATTGTTGATGTGAATCAGCGGATGTGCGAAATATACAGGTGCTCTCATGAAGAAGCTATTGGCACTCCCTGTGAAGAGTTCAGCCTTGGCGAGCCTCCTTATTCAAACCACGAAATTTCAGAATGGATTAACAAAGTTGGGAAAACTGATATTCAGACATTTAACTGGCTGGCGAAAAGAAAAGACGGAACAGTATTCTGGGCTGAGGTTGGTATTCGATTTGCGGTTATTGGTGGAGAAAACCGTTTTGTTATTGCAGTGCGGGATATCACTGAACGCAGAGAGGCAGAGAAACTTCTGCAGGAAAGCGAAGAAACGTTCCGTACTATTTATGAGAACTCATCTGATCCGATTCTGCTTATGGATGGAGTTTATTTTGCAGCATGCAATAAAGCCACTCTTACTTTATTGGGCATAGACGACATTAACACTTTTCTGGGTACTACTCCAGAAGATATTTCTCCTGCAATTCAACCCGATGGCAGACCATCAATTGAGGCGGCACGTGATTATATTGTAAAAGCTCGGAAAAACGGTCTGTGCAAATTCGAATGGGTGTGCAAAAAAAGTGACGGAACAGTTTTGTTTCTTGAAGTCAGCATGGTTCCAATTGTTTCGAAAGGAAAAAGCCTTATACATTTAACTGTTCGTGATATTACAGAGCGAAAAAAGGCAGATATTGCCCTGGCAGAGCAATTGAATGAACTCAGGCGATGGCAGGCAGTGATGATCTCACAGTCAGATCGAAGCCAGGCACTTAAGCGAGAAGTTAATGACTTGCTTGCTCGCCTCGGAGAACCTCCAAGATATTTAAGTAAAAGCGATCAGGCGGACGGCAGCCGAATTGATAGCCAGAATGAGCATATTCATGGTCCTGAATACTCAATTATATTTGCAGACTCAGAGAGTGGACGGCGTGCACTTCTTGACGCACTGGAAGACAGACAGATGTCAGAGCAGCGTGAACATGAACTTCAGACACGCTTGATTCATGCTCAGAAAATGGAATCAATTGGAAGACTTGCCGGTGGAGTTGCTCACGATTTTAATAATATGCTTGGAGTAATAATTGGCTATGCTGAACTGGGAATGGCAAAAATACAACCATCAGACCCTGTTTTTGACGATTTGCAGGAAATAACCTCTGCTGCTGTGCGTTCTGCTGAAATCACCCGTCAACTGCTCGGATTTGCACGCAAACAATCAATTTCACCGAAGGTTCTTGAATTAAATTCAACTATTGATGGAATGCTAAAAATGATGCGGAGAATTATCGGTGAAGATATCGATCTGATCTGGCGTCCGGCGAACTTCTTATGGAATATCCTTATGGACCCGTCGCAGATTAATCAAATTCTTGCGAACATGTGTTTGAATGCGCGTGACGCCATGGAAAGCTGCGGCAAAATAATCATTGAAACTTCAACAAGAACTTTTGATGAAGCATATTGTTCTGACCATCCTGATATTGTAGCAGGTGATTATGTAATGCTGAAAATCAGTGACAATGGTTGTGGTATGAATAAAGAAGTCATGAATAAATTGTTCGAACCATTTTTTACGACCAAAGGGGTGGGAAAGGGCACTGGCCTGGGACTTGCTACGGTCTTTGGAATAGTGAAGCAGAATAATGGTTTTATTAACGTATATAGCGAATTAGGCAAGGGAAGCACTTTCAATATTTATCTGCCGCGTTATTCGAGTATTCCTGAATCAGAAAGCTCAGAGAATGCCATTCACAGCTCATCTGGAGGCGGTGAAAAAATATTGGTTGTTGAAGATGAGCCTGCTATATTGAATTTGACTCGTGCTTTACTTGAAAAACTTGGTTACAAAGTTTTTTCAGCTTCTTCCCCAAATGAAGCTTTTTTTCTGTCTCAAAAACTTTGCGGTAAATTTGATCTGCTGATTACAGATTGTGTTATGCCAGAAATGAACGGAAAGGAACTTTCCCGGCAATTGAAAGAACTTTATCCGCATATTAAGATACTTTTCATGTCAGGCTATTCAAAAGAGCTGTCCAGAAAGAATGATTTGTATGATGAAGATCTGGAATTCATTCAGAAACCTTTTACCTGCGCAGAAATGGCTTCAAAGATACGCCAGATTCTTGGAAATTCCCAAAAATCCTGAACATTTTGATCTTATTCGTTCATATTTGTTTGAAGCAGTTCTATGAATTTTCCAACATGAAAACCATCGACAACCGCGTGGTGAGCGTTGATAGAGAAAGGCATCATGACCTTTTCATTCTCTTTGAAAATCTTGCCAACTGCCATCTTTGGGCAACTGTCCCTGAATTTGAAGTTTCTTGAATGAGACAACCCGGTAAATTGAATCCATGGAATTGAAGTAAAGTGAATTGTGTCTTCTCTTATTCCGCGGTGATTGATCTGTAATCCGCATGAATCTTTTACTCTGTTGATTTCTTCCTGAGCGGAATCGGCAAATTCTTTGAAGTCTTTCCTGAATTCGATGAAAGAGAATGCAAACGTTCCGTCTTTGCGACCTATGGTTGATGAAACATGAACTTTGTCGTAACAGAAGACTTTTCCGTTTTCTATGCGATATCTGAACTCTTCAATCATGTTCGCTGTTGTAAGAATTTTATGAAGGTACCTGAGAAAAAAAGAACTTTTCTCTGATTTGCTTAAGTTATAAACTTTTGTGCAATCAAGATTCATTGTGATTCCAAAAAACGGCTCATCATACTGCAGAAAAAACTCAAAATGTTCTTTCCTGTTCCAGCTTTCAATATCAATAAGTCTTTTCACAAAAGGCTCCTTTTATAATGCTTGTATATTTTCAACACTCTAATCTATAACACTTAACTGCATATTTTTGCAAACAGGAAAAACCCCATGAACTTGAAAGTATCATGGGGAAGGAAAGGAAATAGTAGAGAGTTAACGAGAAAGAAATATCAAATTGATTTCGGCATTCTGAAAGCCACAGAACACTGATTGTATCCGACTCCTGAGCCGACGAATACTACCAGGTCACCGGCTTTGATTTTTTTCAATTCGAGGGCTTCGTCAAATGCAACCGGAAGACATGAAGATCCGAGATAGCCCCACTTTTGCATGACTTTATGAGCTTTCTCTATTGGTAAACCGACGGTTTCCATAACTTTGTCAATGGTTCTTGAGCGCACCTGTGTAAAAACGATGTGATCAATATCTTTAACTTCAAATCCGCCGTTTTCAGCTACTTCTTTAATTCTCATTGGCCAGCCTTCGTTGTTTACTGTTGCTGGAAAAGGTGTAACAAAGCGGACCTGAGTTCTTCCAGCCTGAACAGATTCTACTGTTGCCGGCTCATAAGTTCCGCCCGAATAAATCCCCCAGTTCATCGCGTAAGAACCGTCTGCCTTGATTGTCGAAGAAACAAAACCAGGCTCTTCTGAAGCTGTAACCAGCACTGCACCAGCGCCATCACCGTAGAAAAATGAATTGATGTCTTTTTCAACGTCGGCAAGTTTGTGCATCATGTATGAACCAACGACAATAATGTTTTTAATCTGAGGCTGGGTTGCAATTATTCCGGAAGCTATGGCAAGGCCTGTTGGAAATGAAGCACATGCACAACCGACATCAAACGTGCCGGCATTTACCAATCCAGCTTTCTTTTGCACGACAACAGACGTGCATGGTGTAATAAAATCGGGAGAATCAGTTCCGAGTATCAACAGATCAACTTTTTCAGGCGGAAGGGCACATTTCCCGAGAAGGTTCTGAATCGCTTTTGTTGCAATATCTGAACAACAGTAATTTTGCGGTGCATAATATCTTGTCAGAATTCCGGTTGAATCTTCGAGTTTCTGAATTGCTTCATCACCAAATCTCTTTCGGAATATCTCATTAGAGCACTCAATATCAGGTATGTATCGTCCGCTGGCAACAATGGTTGCATATCTTTTCATGTTTTTTCCCTCCGTAAAATTATTAATCCGATAGTTTTTTGTATTGCAAAATTATATGGAAAGATTTTATCACTTCTGCTGCAAATGGTCAAGAAAAAAATTATGCACTGCAAAAAAATGCAGCCACTGAGTTCAGTGACCGCACTTTTCAAACAACTCAAATCCACAAAAAAACTACAGCATCGTAACCGAAGAAAAGACATTACTCACGCAGAGACGCCGAGAAAAGCAGAGAAAACCTGAGAAAACCAGATATTACATTTTCAACTCCCGACTCATAATCCTGACATATAATCACGATTCATAACCCTGACTTATAATCCCGACACATAATCCAAAATCTTGAATCTTAACTCTTGAAAATCTGCGTAATCTGCGAAATCTGCGGACAAAATCTTTTTCTTGTCTTTTCTTTTCTTTTCTTTTCTTTAATTTCCTTTTTTTGTCTTATGTTATCTTATCTTGCCCTGATCATAGATAGTCTTTATAGTCAGAATTTCATGAAAAGTTCCGATCTGATGTCAGTTACATCACGATTGTAATCAGAATCGACCCTTACTGCACGTATTTCAAAGCTGGTTTTAGTATTATATCTGTATCTGAGTCTTGAAGTAATGGCGCTGATATCTCTGTAATCATATTTCGAATCTGCCGGAGACATGAAGTCGCCTATAAGTTTCAAACTCAGCTTTGGAGTAAAATAATACTGCATGTTTAGCTGTAAATCGCTGTATCCATGAATGTCGGCCTGGTAGGCTCCTCCGCTGGCGCGGTATCCCATTGCTGCTGTTTTCAAAGGAGAAGAAGGATTCGTCGAACCTGCCGCCGGGAAAACTCCGTTGCTCATAAGGGCAATGGCCTGAATTGCGTCTTCCAGGGGGTGATATGGAAGATCAAGATAATATATGTCGGTCAGAACATCGAAAGCGTGGAAATTGTTTTCCTGCTTTCCCCAGATGAGTCCGGCATTAAATTTCTCTTTTTCATCGTACTTTAATCCGATCAGATAGCTTTTATTATCTGTGTCTCCGCGCAGATAATTCATTGAATCGGTTGTATTTCCTTCATCAAGTTCGTTGCTGTAAAATGATGCTGCACCAAAATACTCAACTTTTGAGCCCAGCTTGCCGCTTGCATCAAGAGATACCCATCTTTCGCCCGAAGACGGAGTAGGTGGTACCCCTGTAGAGCCGTTTGTACTTTGAATGCCATATTTATCACGTTCAGCATTGTTGTTTATTCCATACAGCACAATTTCGTGCTTGTCATTAGGCTTGTACTCCAGCGACAACATGCTTGCGTCCATACCATGAGACCGTCCGGGAGAAACTGAGTCGTTGCCTGCGAGAAGCATTCCTGTAAAACCAAACTGCTTTCCCATTTTTGCAGAATATTTTACTGCGTCAACAAAGTCCAATAGTACAACTCCAAGCCCATGCTTGTGATATTGTCTTCCCAATGTCCAGTCGCCGCCAGCAAGGTTTTTCTTCTCAATATTCAGCAAGTCCAGTACGAGATCGCTTCTTGCGTCATTATGAAATGGATTGGAGCCGTAATCAGTTCTTTTTACCGGCTGAGACATGAGAATTCTGAAATTTGCCTTCAGGGTTTCATCCACCGGAACAGTGCCGCCAAGTCTCAGTCTGTCAGAAAATGAATATCTGGAAGTCTTATTGGAAATATTGGTCTCAAGTTTGCTGTTCTGATAACGGAGTCTTACATCTCCGAAAAATTTTACATTGTGTTTTGCTTTTTCAATTTCGGAAATCTTTTCATCCTGTGCTTTGTCATTAGTGGAAAGCTTCTGAACAGTAACATCTGAAAGTTTCTGGTAATTCTTGATTTCATCCTGATCGTTTTTGAACTGTTGCATTGCATCAATAAGAATTGTAAGTCTTTGTTTCACCAGCGATAATTCTTCGGGTGTTTTTGCTTTGCTCAGGTCTTCTTCAGTTTTTTCAAGCATTCTGGTCAGCATGTTTGCTGCTTCGTATCTCGAAAGAGCGTTATTGCCGTTAAATTTTCCGTCTAGTCCGATTTTGATGACGCCTTTTTCTATCAGCTTCATTACTTCGTCGTTTGCCCAGTGTCCTGCTGGCATGTCAATCGGTTTTCCGCCATCGTAAGCCGAGGCAGAAGATGGCTGCACAGCTTTTTTATGTACAACTTTAGTGCTCTTTTTCGCCTGAACTTTGGCTTTAACCGCAGGCTTTGGAGTCTTATCCAATCCGTCGGCTTCAAGTGAAGCCGGAATGACTGAAAGGTTCAACACACCCAGAAGGGCAAGTACTTTAAGAATATTTTTCATGACCGTTTTAACCTCCAGAAAAAGCAATTGCCAGAGTATCGAAAGAAGTTTAAATTTTCTTAATGTTATTTTTGCTTCAAATATTAAAATGTGATAATAATTAGACGGGTAGGAGTAAAAATTTAACTTTTGAAGGGGAGAAAAATGGAAATGAAGTTCCTGATTGTACTTTCGTTGGTACTTATGTTTGCATGTTGTGCTCATGCAAATGAAATCGGAATCGATGAAGATTTTGCCCTGTCTTCAGACAGAGAGTCTGTCTTGAAGAAACTGGTTCCCGGAACAGAAGAATACTATTATTTCAATTGTATTCATCTCATGAATTCGAATCAGCTTGAAAAATGTGCAGATATGCTCAGGCAATGGAAAGACAGATACGGTAGCACTGCCAGAGCAATTGAGACGGAAAATCGCCTGAACCTGCTGTCTTATCCAAAAAATGAACAGGCAACTCTTGCATATCTCAAGGAAAAGATGAGTCTTTATTTTTCGCACTCAAAGATTCTTATGAATCAGAAACCTGGTTTTCAGACCAGACTTGATGAGAATTATATTACTCATGACAAATTCCTTTCGAGAGCATTTTCAGGTGGAAGCTACTTCAATGAATTCGAGGAGTCTGGAATCTATGGATATGTTGATCAGTCCATGGACCCCGACAAAAGACGTGAATTCCTAAAATCGCTGACCAGACCGATTGGAAAAAACCTTCCGGCAATGATCATCGAAGATCTGAGATACGAAAGATCAGGTATATTCGGGTCACTTCCAATTCATAACAAACTTACTCTTGAACAACTTGACGAGTGTCTGCGGCTGATGCCAATGATTCTCAAGGAAACAAATTTTATTAACTGCTACATTTCAAGATTAATGCCCGGAGCCGATACAAACGGACTCAACGATAGAGCCGAAAAAACTGCCTTCCTTGAACGCCTCTGGAAGTTCGCCCTCAGGCTGCCCATGGCACAGAATTCTCTTAAGGCGCATGTATTGTACAATATGTTGAAAAATGCCATGGAGAAAGGTGAGTATGACAAAAATGCTTTTATTGAGTACCTCAAACTTCCGAGAAACGGGTACTACATCAACCCCGAATTCCTGAATACGCATCAAAACCGGGAGTATCGGGCAGATATTTCAATTGATTTTTCCTCAAGGACTTCGTTTCCGGCTATTGGTAACGATGAGCCCCTTGTAAGACAATATCTGCGTCAGCTTTTCCTGGAAGATTCATCAGCCGAATCCGGTATTACAGGAAGACTGAAAAAATTCTTCAGCATGTCAGAAAGAAAGCGTGGCTATACACAGTTTTTTGAAGAACTGACTGAATATATTGAATTCAACTATCTGAACGATATTTATGCTGAAACCAGGCTGACAAGTGGTCAGGGCGATATGGAGCAGTGGTTTTCACTTCTGACACCTGATAAAGTGCGCGAAATCCGCGAAAGAGTCGAACTTGATTTTCTTCCGCATAATCCTGAATTTTTCATGCCGGAAGACAATGTCACTCTTGATCTGACTATAAAAAATGTTCCCACGCTGATTGTAAAAATCTACCGCATAAATACTCTCAATTTCTATCGTGAGAATAATCAGGAAATTACAACAGCAATTGATCTTGATGGCTTGTATCCTAATGAGGAAAAGGTACAGAAATATGACTTGCCTGAATTTCGCAGACACTCAGAAAAATTCGAATTTCCTGGTCTGAAAGAACCCGGAGTATATGTAATTGAATTTATCGGCGGCGGGAAAAGTTGCCGTGCGCTTGTCAGAAAGGGACGTTTGTCTTTTACTCAGGAAATAACTTCTGCCGGACACATTTTCAGCATTTTCGATGAAAACAGAAAAAAGTTGAAAACTGCTGAGATCTTCCTTGCCGGTCATCATTACAAAGCTAAAGATGACTCCGGTGAAATACTTGTACCATTTTCTTCGTCTCCGCGTGAACAGAGCTTCATTATTAAAAATGGAAACTTTGCTGCATTTCACAATTTTACACACCTGGGTGAGAATTATTCACTTACTGCCGCGTTTTATGCAGATCGTGAATCATTGATTGATGGCGCAAAGGCGAAGATAGTTGTACGCCCTGTTCTTTCCGTCAATGGCGTTCCTGTTGATATTGATCTTTTGAAGGAAACTTCCCTGACAGTAAGCATGCTGGACAGAAATGACATATCAACAGTACGCGAAATTAAAAAAGCTGTTTTCAAAAATGACCAGGATACTGAATTTGAAATGAAAATTCCGGAAAAACTCGAAACTCTGAATTTCACAATCAAAGGAAAAGTTGACAGTCTTACAACTGGTAAACCTGTTGATTTGTCTGTTCAGGGAAAAGTTTCGATCAACGGAATCGACAGAACAGGTCAGATGGAAGATATTCATTTCAGCAGATTTGGCAGAAATTATTTCCTGGAAGTTCTTGGAAAAACGGGTGAACCCAAGCCTGAAAGACCTGTCAACATAGAATTTAAGCATAAAAACTTCAGATGCACTCTGTCTATTACTCTTCAGACCGATGAAAAAGGCAGAATAGAACTTGGCGAATTAACTGACATTGAAAAGGTTTTTGTAAGTACCCAGACAGGTTGTTCGAAGTTCTGGTACACAATGAAAAATAAGTATTCGCTTCCTTCAGTAATTCACGATATCGCGGGAAATCAGATAAAGATTCCAGGCGAAAACCAGTTAATGGTATTCGAACTTCGCAATGGAAACTATTTTTCAGATTGCTCGAAAAATGTCGTGAAAAATGGAAATCTGAATGTTATTGAGGCTTTATCTGCCGGCGATTACGAAATATTTGACCCGCAGGCGTTAAAAACAACTCTTCTCAGACTGACCGCTGGTGAAGAAGTTTCAGGACAACTTATATCTGAAGCAAGAATACTCAGGAAAATCGGTGACGAAATGCTCGATATCGCCGAAACTGAAATTTCTGAAAAGACAGGAAAGTTGCGAATTAAGATTTCCAACTCAAATGAAGATGTCAGGCTTCATATCGCTGCAAACCGGTTTTTGCCCGACATGGACATTTTTGATTCCCTTGGTGTACCGACTCAGTATCCTTATCCGGGATGTGCCTACTGGACAAAACCTGCAACCAAATATGTTTCCGGAAGAACTATCGGCGATGAGTACCAGTATATTCTGGAAAGAAAATTTGCGCGTATTTTCCCCGGACTTATGTTGAAAAGACCTGGGCTTCTTCTGAATCCGTTCAGTATCAGGAAAACCGATACTGGTACGCAGCAGGCAGCGCGTGGGGATTCTTTCGAGGCAATGCCTGAAGCAGCACCTTTTGAACCGGTTGTTGATTGCGTTGCACAGCAGAGTGTACGTGATCAGGGTACAAAGGTTGGTCACTGCAATCTCGATTTCCTTGCTTCGTCTTCAAAGTTGTTTTTCAATTTGAAGCCCGATTCAGATGGAAACGTTACCATTGATCTGAAGGAATTTGCTGACCGTCAGCATATTCAGATTTATGCTGTAAGTGACAGGGATGTAGTATATTCAGTGTTGTCATTAAATGACGGAAATTGCAGTTTCAAGGATTTGAGACTTGCGAATACAATGGATCTCACGAAACATTTTTCCGAAACAAAAAGAATAACTGACCTGGCATCTGGTACAACACTTCAGATTGATGATATTACCACGGCAAAATTTGAAGCATTCGATTCACTTGAAAGGGTTTTTGCACTGTTTTCAAGTTTGAAAAATGATCAGACTCTTGCTGAATTCAATTTCATTCTTGGCTGGCCCGAATTGAAGCTGGATGAAAAGAAAAAGCTCTATTCAAAGTATGCCTGTCACGAATTAAATTTCTTTTTGTTCAAGAAGGATCCTGAATTTTTTAAAGCCGTAGTTAAGCCATATATCACTGATAAGTATGACAGAACGTTTCTCGATAAGTGGCTTATTGAGGCTGATTTGTCAGATTATCTTGCTCCGTGGGCTTACCAGAGACTGAATGTTGTTGAGCGAATTCTTCTGGCCGATCGTTATCCGGAGCGAGTTGCATCGACTGCAAGGCATATTAAAGACCTTTATGATCTGATACCACCTGATATTGAAAAGTACAATATGCTGTTTGAGACTGCTCTCAAGACTGGTTCACTGGAGACTGCTGATCGATTTGGTTTCGATGATGCAAAAGATAAGGCTGTAAAATTTGCAGCATGTCCGCCACCACCTGCGCCAGTTGCAAAACCGCAATCAATTGCAAATTTCGCCAGCGGATTATCAGCAAGCACCGAAATTGAAAAAGACGGGGCTTCAATGGAAAAGGGCCAGATGTTTGAAGACACAGCATGTGAATCAGATGCTCCATCAGATTTTGATGAAAGTTCTTCTGAAGAGAAGCGGGAAATGTCGGCAAAAAGTATGTCTGCAAGGAGTGCAGCACCATCATTCAAGAAGAAGTCTTCGAAAGAACGAATGAAAGCTGATTCTGGTCGGCGGCAGGAGGCGAGGGCGTTCTACAGAGCACTTGAGAAAACGGAAGAATATGTCGAAAACAATTATTACAAACTTCCGATTCAGAGCCAGTTGTATGCTCTGATTAAAGAAAATGCTTTCTGGAAAGATTTTGCGGGAAGAGATCGCAATGTGGCGTTTATTTCTGAGAATATTGGCGAAGCATCGGGTAACTTTACCGAAATGATGTTCGCACTTTCGGTTCTGGATCTGCCCTTCAAATCAACAGAACATAAAGTTGACTTCGATAAGATTGCAATGAAATTTCAGTCTCTTACTCCGTCAATAATCTTTCACAGAGAAATCAAACCTTCTGACAAAATCGAAAAGACTCAGACAATTCTTACAAGCCAGAATTTCTTCCTTATGAGCGACAGATACAGATATGAAAATAACGAACGGCTTGATAAATTTATTACCGAAGAATTTCAGATTAATCGTGTTTATGGCTGCCAGGTAACTTTGACAAATCCGTCGAGTGCAAGGCGGAAAGTTGATCTTCTGATGCAGATTCCAGCTGGATCACTTCCAGTTATGAATGGTTTTGTAACAAAAAGTGTTCACTTGCAGCTTGATCCATATTCTACGAAAACATTTGAGTATTACTTCTATTTCCCGCAGGCTGGTACTTACATGCAGTATCCTGTACATGTTTCCGGAAATGAAAAGATTCTTGCTTTCTCTGATCCTTTCAAATTCATTGTTGTAGATACTCCAACGAAGGTTGACGACACTTCCTGGGATTACATTTCTCAGAATGCAGATGACAAGGCATTGCTCAAATATCTTGATGAAAACAATATCAACCGTCTTGATCTTGAAAAAATTGCATTCAGGATGAAAGATCCCGAGATGTTTAAAAAGATAATCCAGCTTCTTGATTCAAGACATGTTTTCAATCCTGTACTCTGGTCATATTCGGTATTCCACAATCAACCCGGAATAATCTGCGAATATCTGAAACATCAGCCGTTTGCTCAAAATTGTGGCTCAAGTCTTGATTGCCTGCTTCTGAAGCTGGATCCGGTTGCACGACATGTTTATGAGCATAAAGAATATCTGCCGCTGGTTAATGCAAGAGTGTATCAGCTTGGCAAGAAACGGAAAATTCTTAATCAGCAGTTCTTTGATCAGTACAAACAGTTGCTTTCTGATATAAAGTTCCATGCTAAGCTCAGCGATCATGACAGGATGGCTGTTACTTACTATATGTTCCTGCAGGACAGAGTTGAAGATGCGATGAATTATTTCAACGCCGTTACTGACGCTGGAATAAAGTCTGGGATTCAGTACAAGTATTTTAAATGCTGTTTCGCATTCATGCAGGAAAAGATTCAGGAAGCTGTTGAGATTGCTTCGAAACTTACTGATTATAAGGTTGATAAATGGCGCGATCTGTTCAGAGATGTCATCGCACAGGCAGAAGAGACATCCGGAAAGGCTGGTAAAATTACTGATCAGCAGGATCGTGATCAGGCTATGGCAAATCTTGCTGACACCGAACCTCTTTTGAATCTTGCAGTTGAGTCAGGAAAGATTGAAGTTGGCTATAAAAACATTGATTCTGTTACTCTGAACTTCTACATAATGGATATTGAACTATTGTTTTCAAAAAATCCATTTGTACAGGAAGTCAGCGGACAGTTCTCAATTATTCAGCCGAACGAAACTCTTCAGATTTCCCTGCCTGCCGGCAAAGCAAGCTGCACTGTTGAAATACCTGAGACTCTGAAAAATCGTAACATCTTTGTCGAGGCTGTTTCTCTCAGCACAAGAAAAACTGCCAGTTATTATCCGAATACGATGGATGTACAAGTGCTGGAAAACTACGGACAGGTCAAGGTCGTCGAAAAGTCTTCCGGAAAGTGCATTCAGAAAGCATATATCAAAGTCTTTGCCCGAATGAATGACGGATCTGTAAACTTCTATAAAGACGGTTACACAGACATCCGCGGAAGGTTTGACTATACATCTCTCAGTACAAATGAACTGGACAACGTTCAGAAATTTTCTATACTCATAATCACTGATCGTAACGGCTCACTGGTACGCGAGGCAAACCCGCCGAAGAGGTAACAACAGCTACTTAAATAAAAAATAAACGCGGCTCACACCGCGTTTATTTTTTTGAAGTTCATATTCGTCTAATATGTCATTTCGACCGAAGGGAGAAATCTTGTTTTTCTCTCTGCTTTTCTCTGTGCCTCTGCGTGAGATATATCTTTTCTTCAGCAACATTGCTACAGTGTCAAAATATCAGGAAATTCGGTGTTTAAAGAAGACATTTATGAAAGATAAAACCTGTTCAGAAACTACGTTGTTAAGTATTCCGTGAGTTTCACCCTGTTTGCAAAGCCAGGCATCACCGGGGTTAACCGGAAAGCTTTTCCCATTGTGAAAACCCGTGCCGCGCCCGGAAATAATGTAATAAAGCTCAGCATCATCAGTATGACAGTGCTCTGGAATGGTTGCTCCGGGCTGCATTTCATTTAATCCAAATGACGAGAAAGCTGGCAGGTCATCTGATACGGTAAGATAATCCCGGCAACGTATTTCACCGGTTCCGCCTCTGACATTGTGTTTGATTATTTCCTGCAAGTTTTTATATGAAAGCATAAATTAACTCCTGTACTTGTTAGTATTTTAATTCTCAAGTGATTAAAGCAGCATTAGAATGTTCATTATTACTTCAGAATAATGAAATTAGTCAAGAGTCTGCTCAAAAATTCAGGGTAAACCATTGATGCAAGAATTGCTGGCAATATGTTATTTTTGTTGTAAGAATAACATAATTATGTTATTCTTACAACATAATGAAAAAGTTTAATCGAGAGCTTGATTTATCAGGATTCAATAATTCTGCCTTTCTTTTCGGTCCGAGAATGACTGGCAAATCGACGCTGTTGAGACGTTTGGATTCAAAAGCCTATTTTGACCTGCTTGATCCGAAAGCTGAGTTATTGTATTCGGCAAGACCTGAAATATTCTGGCAGGAAGTATCTGCGCTTCCCATTGGAAGCCTGGTAGTGGTTGACGAAATTCAACGAGTTCCCCAACTGTTAAATTATGTTCAAATGGGAATTGATCGTATGCAGCATATTTTTTTGTTGTCAGGGTCAAGTGCAAGAAAGCTTCGCAGAGGGGGAGCCAATCTTCTTGGGGGACGGGCTTTAGATTTTCGGTTGCATTCATTATCAAGGCGGGAAATTGGAGATAAATTTTGCCTTTCAGATGCTCTTTCCTATGGAACTCTTCCCAAGATTTCCGTTCTCATTACTGAAAAGAAGTACGACCTCGTTCGTGAGTTGCTTTTCAGTTATGTTACTACATACATAAAAGAAGAGATTCAAGCAGAGGCAATCACAAGAAAAATAGGATCATTTCAACGTTTCATTGCAATAGCTGCTCAGAATAACGCTCAGACAATAGAATTTTCCAATATTTCACGTGAATGTTCTGTCCCGGCAAGTACAGTGAAGGAATACTATCAGATATTGGATGATACTCTCATTGGTTTTCTCTTATGGCCATTTGATCACAGCGAGAGAAAAAAGTCCAGACCCAAAGCGTATTTTTTCGATTGTGGTCTGATCCGTGCCTTGCAAAACAGATTACTCGACCCGCCGACTCCGCAGGAAACAGGTTTTCTATTCGAAACATGGCTAATCAACGAATTCATTAAAATAAGAGATTATTCACGTAAACATCATGAATTATCATTCTGGAGAGAGCGGGATCATGAAGTTGATCTTCTTGTTTGTTCCGGCAATAAACCAATATTAGCTGTCGAATGCAAAAGCGGTAACGATGACCTTAAACCAGGTACCATAAAACGCTTTAGAGAGTGTTTCCCCGACACCCGGCTTGTAGTTGCATCAATGACTGCTGAAAGAAAACGTTTGTACAACGACATTGAAGTTCTTCCCTGGACAGAAGTTCTTGAAATTTATGAACAACTTAAAGTATAATATTTTTGTTGCTTTTTTGAGGATTATTGACATCTATTGACACTGTATGAAGAAATCTGATCTCTCGACCGAAGGGCCAGCAGATTTAATTGCCAAACACTTGCGCCGATTATTTAGCAAATTTCGGAGAGTTTGTTGCAGTGTAATTTTATTGTTTGATTGAGAGAATGTTATTCGTTAGAATATGTTGTGCGACTTAGATATTTTACGAGTGGAGGAAACTAATTGGATATTGATGAAATACGCATGGATAAAACCAGATTTTCTATTGTGGATTTACACGATCAATCTGATGATACTGCATATTGGCTAACAAAAACTCCACAGGAGAGGCTTGAGGCATTAGAATATTTAAGAAGGATAAATTATGGCGATTCAGCTTGCGCAAGACTTCAGAGAATTTTTGAAATTGCTCAACGAAAATGAGGTTAAGTATCTGCTGATAGGTGGATATGCAGTGTCATTCTATGGCTATGTCAGACCACAGGTGATATGGATATCTGGATTGAAGGTTCCCGGGAAAACGCCATTAGAATGGAAAAAGTGCTGATTGAATTTGGATTTGGGAATATGGCTTTTTCTGTTCGGGATTTGTGTGATTCTAAGAAAATTATTCGTCTGGGAGTTCCACCTGTCAGGATTGAAATTATGGCTTCAATTGATGGGGTTGAGTTCAAGGAGTGTTTCTCAGCAAGGAAAAACTGTACAATATCTGATATTGAAATACCCTTTATAGACCTTCCTGATTTTAAAAAGAATAAAAAAGCCAGTGGTAGAATGAAAGATCTTTCAGATCTTGAAAATTTGCCCTGATGGAGTCCAAAACTACGTTGTTGAGTATTGAGCTGGAAAGCGGATTGGCTCTTGGAAATGCCATTGACCATGCTGTCATTTCGACCGAAGGGAGAAATCTAGTATTTTCTACTCGGTCTAACCCTTCGGGGATCTCTCCCTTCGCACGTGATGACAATAAATATTTCGTCCGGAGGGTTTTAATTAAAAATGTCGCTTCGCAGATTTTCGTCAAGAACAGAACGTTAAACAGATAATTTCTTGCTGTAATACTTAAAAATGCAACAAGGTATTTTCCCATTGCAGGCTACTTTTTCGGCAGTCTTCCTGATACAATTGATGACGACTGGATTCAAGATGAAAATGAACTCAAAATCAGAGTTGATACATACATTCACGAACGCGAACAAACCAGAAACGCTTTCACCGTAAAATACCGTGACAGCGTAGACCCCGAATTAAACCGCTGGGAACGCTGTTCCGAAGTGCTTTCCCGCCGCGACATAATCAAAAAACTCAGCGAGCCCTGGTAACTTGGTCAGACAAACAGTTCATCGGCGGTTGCAGTGACAAGAATTCTGTCGCATAGAAGTTTAAATCTTAATCACCTGAAAACTGGTCAAGGTCAAATCGCAGGACACCGTCTTTCTGGCTTAAAAAGTCATATTGCATAAATTCTCTCCATAATATTTTCGTAACTGCTCAAGATCCAGGACATGGGAAAACATTCAATTCTATCACACCCTGACTCACTCGAAAAGTGAAAAGAGAATTTTAGAGACTACTCAGGGTTATTTCAAGAGATCGGTTATGTGAAAGAAACGGAAGTCAGACTGTGATATCTAAAAATAGTTTGTTTTAACTGGTTTTTCAGTGCTTCCCATGGATATGGTTTTTCCTTCTATTGGGATATAAATAGTTTGCACGAAAAAATTGGAGATTTAATAGGAGATTTTGGAAATGAAAAAGTTTATGGTTCTGTTTTTAATTGGTTTGATGAATATTTTTGCAGTCGGTTGCTGGTTTAACGATGATGGAGACGATGACGTGGGACCGGCGACTAATGCTTCGAATGTGGTTCTGCAAGCTAAGGTTCCGGCTGATACTTTGAACCGGAGTATTCGCAATGCATTGATTCCGACAGATATTCAGGTCTGGATGAATGGCGTCTCTCTGGACTATGCCTCAACTACTGATGGATTCATGATTTTCCAGAAGACTATCGACGTGAATGACCCCTCTTTTTCTGTTGTACTATCTGCTGGCGGGGGAGCGGCTTCTTTGACAGTACAAATTGGAACCATGGCTCCAATTAATGTCACGATAACATTGGATACAACGACCTCCGGTTCATTATCCAAGACTCTTTCACTGACCATTACCACTACAAACGCTACTGATGGTACATATTCCTTGCTGGTAACCGATGGGGTCGGAATTTCTGCTCCTGTTAATTCTGTTATCTCAGAAAAATCTCTTGGAGTAACCGCGATTGATTATCGGACTTTGTCAGGAAATTTCCTGCCGTTGGCAAACGCAACCGGAGTTCCGACCAACTCAACTACCATCCGAATAACTTTCGATTCAGTAGTAGACAAAGCTACCAACAACTTTAAGATTAATGCACAGAGCAGTAGTGGAAACAAGGTAACCTTGATGCAGACAGATCTCGCAAAGGTTATCAATATTGTACAAACTGACGTACCGGCAAGTGCGACTCCGGCTCATAGCTATCTGGATGTAACACTTCTGGTAAACACCACTGAAGGAAGGTCATTTAAACCCAATACAACATATACGCTCAGCTTCGAATCAGCGTCAGTTTGCAGGAAAGATGATCCAAGCGTTCGCCTTCGCCCGACCCTCGTCTTTTCAAGAACCTTTAAAACAGCATCTGCGAATTAGGGAATCTTGCGTGTTAACACTTTGTGGTGGGCTGTCATCTCGAACGAATGTGAGATATCTCATAAATGCGAGATTTCTCCCTTCGGTCGAAATGACATTGTTTAATGGCCCCTTCGTTAAGATTTGCTGTACTTATTGCTGAAAAAAAGTCATGGATGTGAAAAAAATTGGCAACAGGGAAACCGGAACTTGTAAAAACAAAGTAGCAGTGCTGTCTAACGTGTTGGCATGAAATATGCTAGTAAATTGAAAACTACTTTGGAGGGCAGCAAATGAAAAACTTGAAGAATTTGGTTCTTTTTACAGTATTATTTATCGTTCTCTCGGTCGTATCCGCTTTTGCAGATGGCGTTAAGGACATGAGCAAATATATGTGGACCTGGTCAACCATGGAAACTGTATTGCATGAAGTTAATCCCAGCGTTCCACCTGTCGAGGCAGAGAACCTTATAATTGATAGTATGAATCGTCTCAACAAGATTATTGCTGCAATAGCGACTCTCGAAGATTTGATTCCTGCACGTAAGATTGCCAATGAGTTCTTAAGCATGGGTGGCTTTGAAGAAGAAGTTGGTGCCGCTGTTAATAGAATGATTGATCGTCAGGAAAAATTCCTGCAAGCCCATAACCAATAAATGTGAGTGAAAAATTCCTAAAGAATTAATTGTTATTAAAATATAATTTACTGGCCCTGAATGGAAACTTTCGGGGCAGTTTTTTTATGTCTGATCCAGCATGGAAAAAGATAAATAGTTTTTCTCTCAACGGAGAGCACAAGGTAATCACTTGCTTTTCCCCACTCTGAAAATTCTTGACATAGTTTATTTAAAGTGCTAATTTTTCAACGAGTCAGCATACGAACATACTAAACGCAGCAAGCTTTTAAACGAATCTAAAATGCACTAAACTATTAACCGATACTAAACGCAGTAAGCTTTAAACGAAGCTAAAACGCAGTAAACTATTAATCGACGCTAAATGCAGTAAGCTTTAAACGAAGCTAAAACGCAGTAAATTATTAACCGATACTAAACGCAGTAAGCTTTAAACGAAGCTAAAACGCAGTAAATTATTAATCGACGCTAAATGCAGTAAGCTTTAAACGAAGCTAAAACGCAGTAAACTATTAATCGACGCTAAATGCAGTAAGCTTTTAAACGAAGCTAAAACGCAGTAAACTATTAATCGACGCTAAATGCAATAAGCTTTTAAACGGCGGAGAGCACAAAGTGCTCGACCGCGGGGAGTGAGCCGGTCGAACTTGTTCGACCGGCGAGAGGGGGCGCGTGCCCCCTCTCTAAAAGTAGGAGAATGAATATGAACGAAGAGATTGCTCTAAGTCCTAACAAGGTAGCTGCTTTTCTAGACAAAAGCCCGTGTGAATTCACCAAGAAAGATATTATTAATTTTATCGAAAAAAATGGTATTCGCATGATGAATTTTCGATATGTCGGCGGAGACGGAAAACTGAAAATTCTGAATTTCGTTATTAACGACAGGAAGCATCTGGATGAAGTTCTTTCCGTTGGTGAACGTGTAGATGGTTCGAGTCTTTTTTCCTATATTGAGCCTTGTTCAAGCGATTTGTATGTGGTTCCAAGATATCGGACTGCTTTTCTTAATCCGTTCTCACAGGTTCCAGCTCTTGACCTTATGTGTTCTTATTATGATAAACACGGAGTTGCTCTTGACATTGCGCCAGAGAACATTCTGAAAAAGGCCCACGCATCCCTGAAGGAAAAGACCGGCATGGAGCTGGAAGCTCTTGGCGAGCTTGAGTTTTATCTGTCTTCAGAACTTGATAAAATCTACACTATTACCCCCCAGAAAGGCTATCACGAATCACACCCATTTTCAAAATGGGAACTGGTGAGAATTGAAGCCATGAAAGTCATTTCAGAGATTGGCGGACGTATCAAATATGGCCATTCCGAAGTTGGAAACATAGTTTCAGGTGACTGGGAATACGTTCAACATGAAATCGAATTTTTGCCGGTTAATGTTGAAGATGCCGCTGATCAGCTCGTAACGGCCAAGTGGGCGATCAGGGAAGTTGCATATAAATATGGACTTGAAGTGAGCTTCGCTCCGAAAATAATTGTCGGACACGCGGGCAGCGGTTTCCACATTCATTCGCGGCTTGTACGTGATGGAATAAACATGATGGTTGATGAAAACGGCGGACTGAATGAAACGGCACGCAAAATGATCGGAGGGCTTCTGGAACTCGCACCTTCTATCACCGCTTTTGGAAACATTGTTCCCACATCTTATCTGAGACTTGTACCTCACCAGGAAGCCCCAACAAATGTTTGCTGGGGAGACAGCAACAGATCAGTTCTCGTAAGAGTTCCACTGGGCTGGAAGGGCGTCAGCAACATGGTTTACGATGCCAATCCACAGGAGAAAGAGCCAAATTCTAATAAGATGAGCAAGCAGACGGTCGAACTCAGAAGTGCTGACGGGTCAGCAAACGTTTACCTGCTTCTGGCCGGTATTACTATTGCGGCGCGCCATGGTCTTGAAAATCCAGAATCACTTAAGCTTGCAGAGAAACTTTATGTAAGCTTTGATGTGGGAAAAAATCAGCATGGCCTGAACTTGCCTCAACTCCCGGCTTCCTGCTTCGATGCAGGAGAACGACTCCTTCAAGACAGAGGCTTCTACGAAAAATATCAGATTTTTCCGCCAGCAATGATTGATAGAATGGCAGCCACTCTTAAAGCCTATAATGATCGTGACTTGAGTGAAAGAATGTTCGGCGACGGCGATGCGCTGATGCGCCTCGTTAAACAGTATCTGCACTGCGGCTAAACACGATGCGTAATTTAGAACATGTGGACATGTATCTCGTAAATTATTCAGAAACATGTTCACATGTTTTAAAAGGTATTTTATCAGCTATGGTCTGGAAAAATATTACAGTGAGCTAATTGATGATGCAGTCTGAAATAAAAAAAATAAGACTTTGCTGGGATCACAAAGCCGCAGATAAGTCCAAATTTTCAAAATTATTCGAAAAAAATGAAAGTGATTTGTTCAAACCTGCTTCGCTTGAAGAGTATTTTGAGTTCCTGGAAGAGGTAAGACCTTTTGAAAAAGAGGTTCGAAATTGCATCGTTTTCAGTGAAAGATTTATTTTGAGAAAAAATTAAGACAATTCCAATCTACTCAATAATTTTTGACATCTGACCTGATATATGTTACATTGTAGCATGATAAGCGAATTTCTATCATTAAGTAGCTCCCTGCTCAAACTTTTGAAAACCTTCCGATGAATTCTTCTGAAGGTTCGTCAGCGTTATTGTGCAGATATTCTCAAAGAAACCAGGTAACTTTAAATCATGTGTGCAATGCAGTTTAGAACCGATTATCCTCCTTCAATGATTCGTAATGTGGCAATTATTGCCCATGTTGACCATGGAAAAACAACTCTTGTTGATGCCATGATCAAACAATCCGGTCTTTTCCGTGAAAATCAGCACATGGACGTCTGTTTTATGGACAGCAATGACATTGAGCGTGAGAGGGGAATTACAATTCTTGCCAAGAACCTTTCACTTGAGTTTCTCGGACACAAAATCAATATCGTAGATACTCCAGGACACGTGGATTTCGGAGGCGAAGTCGAGCGCGTTCTTCAGATGGTTATAGGTGCAATTCTGGTTGTTGATGCTTTTGAAGGTCCCATGCCGCAGACACGCTTTGTTTTAAAAAAGGCTCTGGCTGCCGGTCTAAAGCCTATTATTCTGGTAAATAAGATTGACCGTCCAGATGCACGCCCTCAAGAGGTGGTTGATGAAATTATTAATCTGTTCATCGAAGTTGGGGCAGAAGACGAAGTTCTTGACTATCCGGTTTTATACGCATCAGGACGTGAAGGATATGCCGTCAGAAATCTGAATGATCCAAAAACATCGATCAGACCGCTTCTTGAGGCAATAGTTGAACATGTTCCGGCTCCGGGCGGAAATCCTGAAGATCCGGGTAAGATTCTTATCACCAGCCTTGATTATAACGATTACGTCGGAAGAATCGGTCTGGGAAGAATTTTCACAGGAAAATTTTTCAACAAGGGAGATGTTTTCCTTCTTAGACCGGATCAGCCCGCTATTAAGGGAAAAATTTCTCAACTGTTTACTTTTCAGGGAGTTAATCGAACTGAAGTCGCATCAGCCGGTGCCGGGGAAATAGTTGCGATAGCAGGCATGGAAGAGATCTCCATCGGAGATACCCTGTCTGTTATTGAACAGGAGCCATTGCCCGTTATTCCCATCGATCAACCTGTAATTTCTATGATGTTTTCGCCGAATACAAGCCCCTTTTCTGGCAGAGACGGAAGATATCTTACTTCCAGACAGATTCATGCCCGACTGCAGAAAGAATTGAAAACAAATGTTGCTATGCGAATTGAACCAACCGATTCCCCCGACACTTTTCTCGTATATGGACGCGGTGAACTGCATCTTGGAATTCTGATTGAAAATATGCGCCGGGAAGGTTTCGAATTGCAGGTTTCCAAGCCACAGGCGCTGGTTAAGAAAGATGAAGAAGGAAATCTGGTTGAGCCTATCGAAGAACTTACTATTGATGTTCCGGAAAGTTACATGGGAACCACAATAGAAGCATTAGGGCCACGGCGTGCAATTCTTGAAAGCACACGCAGACTTCTTGACGGATCAATGCGCATGGTCTTTTCTGCTCCGGCACGTGGTTTACTTGGGTTCCGTTCTTCATTTCTGACTCTTACCAACGGATTTGGCATTATGAATCAGGCTTTCCGCGGATTTGAAAAATATCGTGGAGAAATAGTTCAGAGGCGTCCTGGTGTCATGGTAGCAATGGAGACAGGCTATTCAACGGGCTATGCAATAAAAAACCTGGTTGATCGCGGAACACTTTTTTATGGACCGATGGAAGAAGTTTATGGTGGAATGGTTGTCGGTGAACGAGCCGTATCCGAAGACATGTTTGTGAATATTGTACGTGCCAAACATCTTACAAATCACCGTTCATCAACATCTGAAGAACTTGAGCGCTTGACTCCTCCGCGTCGCTTAAACCTTGATCAATGTCTTGAGTACGTTGCCGACGACGAGTGGATTGAAATCACTCCGAAAGCTGTGCGCATCAGAAAACGCACTTTTGATTACAAACGCAGAGGGTAAAAAGCTGAAGGCTGATTGGAACCACGGAAAACACGGAATGGCACGGAATTTTATTATGAAGATAATGTCGCCTGTTAGAGAAGATTCGTGGATATTACGTCTGTGCCACGAAAAAGTACAAGCTATGTCATTTCGACCGATGGGAGAAATCTCGGATTTATGAGATCTCTCACATTCGTTCGAGATGACAGTCCACCACAAATTTAACGCAAGTTCGCCCCTTTGGTTATGATGTTGCGTAGTAAGTTATCAGGAGAGAATGTGTGAAAAAAATACTGTTGATATTGGCTTTTTTGGCTGTCGCTTCTTTTCAAGTTTCAGCAGCTTCTTCGTCTTCATTGACAGATGCCACGCACATTATTTCCGAAGACTTGCGTGAATTGCGCCCTGACAGGGGCAAAAGCAGAATTCCGAAAATATCAATGTCACAGTTTGAATTGTCTTCTGAAAGAAGAACTGTCAGAAGAACCGTTGGTCAGTCTGAAAAGTTCTGGACAAAGGATTTCAGAGATGGAAAGTATTATCAGATTGACGCAAAATTAGCAGTTGATGGAAAATATTGCCTGGTGTATATCGAAGAGGGCAGGGAAGTCGCTTCCGAAACAGCCAGAAAGATTGCAGATGCTTTCGACAGTAACATTTATGCTCGCATGACAGATATTTTCGGCAATGAAGCAAAGCCCGGAATTGACGGCGAAGATAAGGTATTTCTTCTCATGTATGATATCAAAGATGGCTTTCAGAAAAGTGGGGACGGCTACTACGCCGGTTACTTCTTTTCTGGAGACATGATGAAACAAAGCGAATTTCAGTCTTTTTCAAAAGTTCATTCAAATGAAAAAGAAATGCTTCATCTTGATCTCTGGCCATCAGATATCAGCAGGGAAGACTATCTCAGCGTTCTGGCTCATGAATTTCAGCATCTGATACATTTTTCTTATGATTCAGAGGAAACATCTTGGGTGAACGAAGGATGTTCGCAGATTGCAGCCTGGTTCTGCGGTTATGGAATACCTGAGCACGTTGCAGATTACCAGAAAAAACCAGACAGAAGTCTGAATTACTGGCCAAACTATGATCCTTACGCAAACTACGGACAATCGTTCCTCTGGAACCTTTTTATTGATCGAAAATGCCTGAAAACTCCGGAAATGCGCCGAAAATTCTTTAACACCATTATTTCATCGAAACATCACGATATCAATGGATATGAAGAGGCGCTCAAGATGACCGGAAAAAGTTTTTCTGAAGTTTTCAGCGAATTCTGTGCCACGAATTATCTGAATACACCAGATTTTGATAATGGGAAATTCTTTTACGGACCTGATCTTTCGAATTTCAGACATGAAATTACAAAGGTTATTGATGTAGTTCCTTCTGAATACAAAAATTCGGTTAATGTCTGGGCTGGAAATGCTGTCAGGATTTCGCCCGAGGTAATTAAAGACCGCATCAAGATTGAGTTCTCAGGATATAAACGCTCTCTGAAAATTGTTACAGATAATTCATACTTCGTGATGGTTTTCCTGAAATACGCTGATTCAGCAAATAACAAGCACTATTTTGTTCCTTTGTACCAGGACCCTGGTGACAAGGTTCATATTAATTCTGTTTTTGAAATCGCCCGTGAAAAGGATCTCAAAGACATTTTGCTAATAATTCAGGCAATTGCTCCGGAAAATGTCGATCACGCAAAATACGCCGGCGTACCAGGCCTTCCATATTCTCTGAAATTCTCAGAACTGTAGTTCAACTTCGGAACGTTATAATATTAAAACTTTTTTTGTATCCACTCAATAAATAGTGTAAAGAAATAGTAGAATCGGCGGCCGCATCTTCGGTTTGCCCCAAATTAATGAGCAGTTACATTTATTCTTTATTCTTTTTGCGAAATGAGTCAATAAAATACACAAATAGCCAACGGAACAGAGCAAAAAGTGGAGAAAGAAGACATCCAGACGGACCAAGAGTAATTGCAGCATGAGCGGTATCAAAAAGAAATTCTTCAGCCGGACGTGTGTCTGATTCTTCGTTATAGTGCTTTTTGCTTCTTTTTCGGCTTTTCTTTGGATTAAAGCTTTTGCTCTCTTTTTCGTTGCTTATTTGTAAAGCTGATTGTTGTCTGCATGAATCTGATTGGCAGACCATATAATCACCAACCTGTTTCAGACAATCGCTGCAAAATGAATTATGACAAATTCTGCAATAAATTCCCGCATCGTTTTCGGGATGATTTGGACATTTCTTTCTGCTATATAACCAGTCTAACATAAACATTACTTCCTATTGTTCAAGAGTGAAAGGACATCTTAGTATGGCAAATCTATATAAAGTGGACAATCCTTTTGTTCCTCCTACCCGGAGCCGCCGCGGGTAAGGGTCATCATTGTCGCATTATTTAAGTTTTGTCTATTCAGTTAATCAGCTACTGAGACAAAAAATAAAATCATCTGAAGTGTTTGGGGTCATGTCTCTTGTCTCATCTTTTATTGAGCAGCTCAAAGGTATATCTTTATACAGGTCTTTGGGAATCTGAGACAAGCTTGAGATTCAGGTGAAGTTTTTCATCTGGCAAGTTTCATTAGTAATAAAAGCGGCCACCCGAGATACTTCTGGGCACGCGGTGAAATTGCGCATAGAGCTTCGTCTACTTTATATTCTTTAATGAATTCAATTGTCAGATTGGCATCAACAGCTGACATCACATAATCTGAAATAGTGTTCTCTGCGCTTTCAGGACGGATCTGCTTTCCCGAAGTGGGATGGACGAAACGTGCCTGAATGCCTTTCAGAGACATTGCGGGATGCATTACTGATATTACTATTTTCCCCGAAGGCGTACATACCCGTGCCATATTTTTCATGAGTGTACCGACGTCATGTATGTGGTCGAATACAAGGCATGAAACCACCATGTCAAAAGTTTCATCCGGAAATGGAATTCCTCTGCTGAAATCAGTATGCCGGAATTCCACTCTTTCTGAATTGATTTTTTCTCTGGCTTTCTGAAGCATCTTTTCGGAAAAATCAATTCCGGTAACCTGCGCGCCCATAGATGCAAGCAAAATCGAGTGGCGCCCAGTTCCGCAGCCAACATCCAGAATCCTTTTTCCCTTCACATCGCCGATTAAAGCAGGCATCTTGTCTTTTTCGGATGCAATCAGCGGATTGTCTTCACTGTCATAAATTTCCGACCAGATGTCGTAACCCTCTCTGGTAGAAATCACCACAAAATCAGAATTTCCCGAAATCTTCATTTGCTATCCTCACACTCTGATTGATTTTTGTTGCTCTATTGCTAAAATTTTTTCCGATTTTCTCTGGAATTATCAAAATTGCCTTTTATCTTCTATCGTTTCGAATTGCTTAAGTGCAGCGAACCATAACAAAGCAATCATAAACCATGTATGAGATCTCTCACATTCGTTCGAGATGACAGCGCCCAAATTTCTCATCGTGGTTTACATAATAAAATCTGATTTTTGTGCAAAAATTCACACTATTTGGACTTAAATTGTAATATGCAGCAGTTCATTTTTCAAGAATTATATTTTTCGCGTTTTTTCAATAAATCGTGAGAATAAAAGGAAACATTCTGGCTTTGAAAGTAGATAGTGTATCTGATTGCAGAAAATATATCATATTTGTCTTGCAAAATGACGAAAAATATAAAATTATAGATCAAAAAATGATTGATTTGCAGAAATTTATAGAAAATGAATTGACACTGTTAGGTTGAGCGAATATAATTGTTTTGTGGTTGTATTGCATTTTCATGTTTTTAGTTATATGGTATCTCGGAATTTTGAATACATGTTCAACGGTCGAAATTGTTCGACTGTTTTCAGGGGAGACAGTGTTTCCCCTTATTAACAAGGAGGATGTATGCAGGTAGCATCAAAGATCTTCGGGGAACTGACTTTCAATAAGAACGTTATGCGCGAAAAGCTTAACAGCGAAGTATACGAAAAACTTATTTCGACAATTCAGATTGGAAAATCTCTTGACGAGACAATTGCAGCTGAAGTTGCACATGCGATGAAAGAGTGGGCTATTTTGAATGGCGCTACGCATTTTACTCACTGGTTTCAGCCACAGCGCGGTGGATCTGCGGAAAAGCATGATGCGTTTATTTCTTTCACTGATGATGGACAGGTGATAGAGCGTTTTTCAGCAAAACAACTTATTCAGTCTGAGCCTGATGCTTCATCGTTTCCGTCTGGTGGAATAAGATCGACATTTGAGGCGCGTGGCTATACAGCGTGGGATCCAACGTCTCCTGCGTTTTTGATTGAAGCTGCCCGAACCAGAACTCTTGTCATTCCATCTGTGTTCCTTTCATGGACTGGCGAGGTTCTTGATATAAAGACTCCGCTGTTGAGATCAATGCGTGCCTTGAATAAGGCTGGCATTAAGCTTCAGAGGCTTCTTGGAAACAGAGCTGCGAAGAAAATGATTGTCTTCGCCGGACCAGAACAGGAATATTTTATTGTTTCCAAAAAACTGTATGATACCCGACCTGATTTGAGAATCTGTGGAAGAACGATTTTTGGAGCTTCTCCGGAAAAAGGTCAGCAGATGGAAGATCATTATTTTGGATCAATTCATCATAAGGTTCTCTGCTATATGGAAGACCTTGATCTTGAGCTTCATAGAAGGGGCATTCCCGCGAAAACTCGACACAATGAAGTGTCTCCGAATCAGTTTGAAGTTGCGCCTATCTACGAAGAAGCAAATCTGGCAGTAGACCATAATCTTCAGATGATGGACATAATGAAAAAAGTTGCGACGAAGCACGACATGGTTGTTCTTCTTCAGGAAAAACCGTTCGCAGGCGTAAATGGCTCTGGAAAACACGTTAACTATTCACTTGGCGATAACAGCGGCTCGAATTATCTTGAACCATCAGCTTCGCCGATGAAAAACATTAACTTTCTGCTGACGCTTGGTGCTCTTCTTCTTGGTGTTGATAAATATGGCGCACTGTTGCGGGCAGCGGTGGCTGACGCCGGAAATGATCATCGTCTTGGAGCAAATGAAGCGCCTCCGGCGATAATGTCGGTGTATTTCGGTGAATATCTTACTAAGCTTCTGGATGAGATAGAAGGAGTTTCCAGCTGGACCGAGCAGTCAATGGCAAATATCAGTATGGGTGTGAAAAATCTTCCAAAAATTGCAAAAGACTATTCCGACCGCAACAGAACTTCTCCGATTGCATTCACGGGAAATAAGTTCGAATTCAGGGCTGTCGGTTCGTCGCAGAATCCCTCGGAAGCTGTTATGACGATGAATTTGCTTGTGACATACGGATATGAAGTTCTCGAAAAACGCATCTCTGAAGAAAAAGGTGAGATTCGTGAGCGAGCTCACGTTGTTCTGAGAGATGTTATCAAGGAAACGAAGAGAGTTCGATTTGAAGGCAACAACTATTCCGAAGAATGGCATGCTGAAGCAAAAAAACGCGGGCTTCCTAACTCAAGAAATACCCCGTCTGCGGTTGAAGCGTATCTGAAAAAAGATGCAGTAAAGTTGTTTGAATCTCACGGAATATTGTCTGAACGAGAACTCAGAGCCAAAGTTGAAATAAAGCTTGAAACATATACTAAAACAAAGGAAATAGAATATCGCGTTGGAGTAAATGTTGCGCGCACACAAATACTGCCGGCTGTGTCAAAGCAGATTATAATGACCGGAAACGCTTTGCGAAAACTTAAGGAATGTGGCTTAGATTCGAAGCTTCTTGAGGCCGATCTTCGCTGCTTTGAATCGCTGTATTCTGAAATTCACGAGAGATCTGCTGATCTTGAAAAAATATTAAACAACGGTCACAATGTGAAAAGCTCTCTGGAACACGCTTTATATCTGGGTGAAGAAGGCGAGAAAGCCCTCTCTGCTTTGCGAAACGTTGTTGATCAAGCAGAAAAGGTTCTTTCTGCTGACCTGTGGCCAATGGCTAAGTATCAGGAGTTAATTACTGCCATTTGACAATGTGATCGCTGTTAAAATTCAATAGTTTTCTGCCGTGGAAACAACTGAATTTAGATAATTTACAGTTTAACGACTCCCTGTTGAAGTTTCTCTAATCATCAGGGAGTCATTTTTTTTCCGTAGTTTTCAGGGTAGAATTTATAACAGTAGAACCAATTGGTTTTTGATAAAACGCGCACATCTAAGTGATGATATTAACTTAAATAAGATATTAAAAACAGTAAAAAAGTGTAAAAACTACAATAAAACAAATGTTATCAGAATAAAAGCGATTTAATCAGAAAAGTGATATATTCGAGTGTTTTGAAAAGTAAAAAAATCTTTAGTAAGCGTCGAGCGTTGATAGACAATTTTTGTATTATTTTTGAAGGTCTATCTCTGGTAGACAATTCTTAGAAAGTATGTTAGATTTTCTTTGCTTTCTGTTGTTGTAAACTTGATTAATATTCTCTTTGCTTCTTAATTATTATTTACTTCGGGGGAAAATAGTGGTCAGAATTCTGTTCCTTTCTGGTAAGGTGTATTGAAGGTTATGGCTTTGAAGCTTACATTTGCAGGTAAGTTCAAGTTTTTGATCTGGATTACAACGGTATCTGGAATATCCGTATGCTGTCTGGCTTTTCTTATATTTGCTTTTTTTTCCATGAGAGCGCAGACTTACGAGGAAAAAGTTAGTATTGGAGAGATTATTGCTGATAATCTTTCTGCGGCGGTGGCTTTTGACGATGCTGCATCGGCCTTAAAAATTCTCAAGAGCATGAAAGCTGATTCGGAAATAGCCCTTGCAAGTCTTAAGCTTGTTTCAGGAGAAACTTTTGCAGACTATGTCTCCGAACAAGGCGCTTCAGAAGCAGTGAAACTTCGAAGTATTGCTTTGTCTGATAATATTTTTCATCCAAACCACATATCACTTAAAAATAAAGTTTCTTTTGAAGGAAAAACTCTTGGCACTCTTTATATCGTTTCTTCATTGGACCCGATCTGGAATATTTTGCGGCAGTATATTCTGGTCTGTATTTTGTGCCTTTTTATTTCCTCTGTAGTTCTCCATTTTCTTTCGTCGTTAATGTTGAAGAAACTCATTCAACCGATTATTGTTCTCGCAAGAGCTGCTAGCGATATTTCCACATCAAAAGATTATTCTATCAGAGCTGAAATAGAAAATACTGATGATGAAATTTCCCTTCTGAAAAACTGTTTTTTTGAAATGCTTGATCAGATTCAGAAAGAGATTGCAATTCGCAAAAAAACTGAAGATGAAATCAAACATGCCAAAGAACTTGCTGAAACCTTCAGCTATTCTGTTTCTCACGATTTAAGAGCCCCTTTGAGGGCTATTGAAGGCTATACCAATGTAATACTGGAAGATTTTCAGGATAAACTTGAGCCTGAACTCAGAGAAAATTTTAATCGAATAATCGCAGGTTGTGGCAGGATGAATTCCCTTATCGAAGCTTTGCTCTCTCTTTCGCGTATAGAACGCACTCAGGTAAAATCAGAAGAAGTAAATATTTCCGCGATGATTAAGGAAATAGATTCAGGATTGCGCTGGATTTATCCTGATCGGAAAGTGGAGTTCTCTTTTGTCGCCAACGCTAAAGTGAAGGCAGATCCTCAATTGCTGAAAGTTGCCCTTGAAAATCTTATTGGAAATTCCTGGAAATATTCCAGCAAAGTGGAAATTGCAAAAATTGAATTTGGAATTAACTGCGTTGATAATAAAAAGATCTTTTTCATAAAAGATAACGGGGCTGGTTTCGACATGGCTTATTCGAATAAACTTTTTGGAGCATTTCAGCGCTTGCATTCCCCAAGGGAGTTTGAGGGCACTGGAATTGGCCTTGCTACTGTGAATAGAATATTTGAAAGACATGGTGGAAAAATATGGGCAGAAGGGGCGATTGGCAAAGGGGCAACCTTCTATTTCACACTTCCAGAAAGTATGGATTAAGTAGATGTTGATTTATAACTTTTGATCTTGCAGAAAAAACTTTTCTGATATAAACTACGGCATTCATTTTTTTTGAATTTGTAGTCATGTAAACATTGCGAAAAGGAAAAATTGTATGCACCTCTACAGAACGCATAAATGCGGGGAACCGTGTATTTCCGATGTGGGAAAACAGGTTCGGATTTCCGGATGGGTTCACAGAAAAAGAGATCACGGCGGTTTGCTGTTTTTTGATCTTCGCGATCTGTCAGGAATTACTCAGGTAGTTGTTGATCCGAAGAGTCCTGTACATAAGATTGTCGAGCAGATTCGAGTTGAATCTGTTGTGACTGTTACAGGAAAGGTAATTAAGCGCCCAGATGAGAATGTGAACAGGAAAATGACAACCGGAGAGATTGAACTTGAGGCCGACACAGTTGTAATTCAGAGTTCAGCCGATATTCTTCCATTTCCGGTTGCAGATGAAGCTAATGTTCCCGAATCTACCCGGCTTTCATACAGATTTCTCGATCTTCGCAGGAAAAAACTTCAGGATAACATAATTCTGAGATCGAAAGTTATTTCAAGTCTTCGGAGACGTATGACAGAAAGCGGATTCAACGAATTTCAGACTCCGATTTTGACAAGCTCTTCACCCGAAGGTGCACGCGATTATCTTGTTCCAAGCAGACTTTATCCGGGAAAATTTTACGCACTTCCGCAGGCTCCTCAGCAGTTTAAACAATTGCTTATGGTGTCAGGCTTTGATCGCTATTTTCAGATTGCACCCTGCTTTCGCGATGAAGATGCCAGAGCCGACCGCTCACCTGGTGAATTCTATCAACTCGACATTGAAATGTCTTATGTAACTCAGGATGACGTTTTCAACGCCGTTGAGGGTGTTATTGCCGGCGTTTTCAGAGAATTTTCCACATGGAAAGTTACCGAAACTCCGTTTCCGAGAATAAAATTTGACGATGCGATGTTGCTTTACGGAACAGATAAACCTGATTTGAGATATGATCTTCAGATATCAGATGTTTCAGACATTTTTGCAGCATCAGAATTCAAGGCTTTCCGCGGAACAGTTGAAAATGGCGGAGTTGTTCGAATGCTAGCAGTTGAAGGCATTTCCGACAAATCACGCAAATACTTTGACGAACTGGAAGTTTTTGCAAAAGAATCTGGTGCAAAAGGCCTTGCATCGTTGATTTTTACTGCATCCGGTGAAACAAAGGGAACTCTCGCCAAAGTCCTTTCCCAGGCTGAAAAAGATACCTTGAAAGATCGTGTCAAAGCCGGACCAGGCTTTACCCTTCTGTTTGCAGCTGACCAGAAATCAATTGCAGCATCTGTAATGGGCAAAGTCAGAGTGAAACTCGCTGATCAGCTTTCGCTTATACAGCGTGATATTTATAAATTCTGCTGGATTACCGATTTCCCCATGTATGAACGCGATCCAGAGACCGGACAGATTATTTTTTCACACAATCCATTCTCAATGCCGCAGGGCGAAATGGAAAGTCTTGAAACAAAAGATCCGCTTACAATAAAGGCCTTTCAGTATGATATCGTATGCAACGGCGTTGAACTGAGCTCCGGAGCAATTAGAAATCATAGACCTGATATTATGTACAAGGCTTTTGAAATTGCCGGCTATTCACAGGAAGATGTTGACAAAAAATTCGGCGGAATGATAAGAGCCTTCAAGTTCGGTGCTCCTCCGCATGGTGGTATAGCACCCGGCGTAGACCGCATTGTAATGCTTCTGGCAAACGAACCGAATATCAGAGAAGTAATAGCATTTCCGATGAACCAGAACGCCCAGGATCTTCTGATGAACGCACCCTGCGATGTAACAGTCAAGCAACTGCAGGAACTGCATCTGCGAGTAGTAACTCCGCAGTAACCATCGTTTTTGCGTCTTATTTCAAACTTCCTGCTATGTTGAGCTCAACATGGCAGGAAGTTTTGGTGTAGACAAGTTTTTTATAATGCACGGCTCGCGCCGTGCTTTATGTTTTCGCATTACCTTTTTTTTCCCACCATTTATTGAGTAAATACGAGACTGTAGCTATGTTGCTGAACAGATATAAAAACACGATTTTCTCTCTGTTTTTCTCGGCCTATGCGTGAGATATATTTTTTCTTCAGCAACGTTGCTACAGTGTCGTAAATACATTTTTTTCTTTGTAACAATTCGACTCTTTCGGAAGTAAGTAAGCGTAAGATTGAATAAAATTCCTGAAGGAGAATCTATTATGAAAAATTTTGAAAGACTGGGAATAATTCAGTTGTTGTGGGTTTGTTTTTTCTTGTTTGTTTCAACATGCAATGTTTGCGGAGCGAATCCGTTTGATGATGGAGTAATAGTTGCTGATCAGGAGAGGGAGACTCTTGCAAGTGCCGCCGGAAATCCGGATGTTTCCGCAGAGACATTGTTAAGGTTAAGCAATGGCTCAGATTTGGATGTCAAGGCTGTGGCTGCCGAAAATCCAAAATTAACGGACTTGTTAACCAGGGCTTCTGAGCTTGACATACTCTCAAAATCAGACCACTGGAAGATAAGACTGGCTGTCGCAAAGCACAGAAATACATCTTCTGATACACTTCTTCGGTTATCAAACGATTCTGACGTTGATGTAAAAAACGCAGCAAAATTATCAATAGTAGAAAATACCATGCTGAAATTAAGTGGCGCTTCAGACGCTTCCGAGCAGCTCGACAGCCTTTCTAACTCTGATGACTTCAGGATGAGGCTGGCTGTTGCAAATAATAAAAACACCGCTTTAAATACCTTGTTAAAGCTTGGCAACGACTCTGATCATGATGTCAGAGCTGCCGTTATTGAAAATCCCAGGTTATCAAGTCCATTACTTGGCAGCTCTGAGCTTGATATGCTCGCAAATTCGAAATACTGGAAAATAAGACAACTTGCCGCAGGAAATCCAAATACATCAATAAACACTTTATTCGAATTAAGCTGCGACATAGATGTCAGAGACGCCGTTATTGAAAACACTAAATTATCAAGTTCGACAATTAGTGCTTCTGAACTTGAAATGCTTTCAGCCTCAAACTATTGGAAAGTAAGACTAGCCGTTGCAAAACATAAAAATACATCTTCCGATACACTTCTTTGGTTATCAAACGATTCTGACACCGATGTAAAAAAAGCAGCAAAATCATCCCTGGCAAAGAAAGACAAATAAACCAGTGTGCCAGATTGTCAAGCATATTTCGAGTTCAAATAAATTTTCAACCTCCTGATTAGGATTTTGGCAAAAATCTCACATTATACTCAGCAGTAAGACTTGAAGTCCCGAATCATTGAAAATAATTATTTCACTGTACAAAAAAATAAAAATAAATATTTTTTTTGAAACCAAACCTTAAAAAATGAGTATAATAATATGAGTTAGAGTTGAAAATACTTTTGCCTTTTTCCGATAATTGAGTTGATTTATCTAAAAGGAGGGTTACAAACATGAGAAGGTTCTCTGATTTGTTTACACTGTCATTCGTTGGAGCAGTTCTCCTCGCTTCTCAGGTAATTGCCGAGCCTGTAAATCCATTTTCCGATGAGGGCACCAGCAATGTAGCCCCTCTCAGCATAGATTCTTCATTGTTTACAAGCACTGGCACAGATCTTCGGGTTCTCATTGACGGTCTTCCGGCTATTCAGTCAGAATTGTTTGGAACGTTTACGAACACTGACACCTCTGTTACTTCGAGGGTATTAACTTCAAGTAACACCGGAACGAATACCAATACGAGCACCAGCCCAGTATCTTCTACAGATACATCTACTACAGCTCTGGCGCCATCTGCGCCTAAGTATATTGAACATGTTGTAAAAAAAGGTGAGACTCTTTCTGTAATAGCAAAAAAATATTTCGGAAGCGATTCTGCGTGGCCGAAAATTCGTGATCTGAATAAGGATAAATATCCGTCTTTGTCTTCTAACCCCAATCTGATTCACATCGGATGGGTTCTTAAAATTAAACCTGATGGAACAGTAAGCACAGGCAGCAGCGTTGGAACAGGTTCTTCGACAGGCAGTGGTGTTGGCACAGGCAGCAGCGTCGGAACAGGTTCTTCGACAGGCAGCGGTGTTGGCACGGGCAGTAGCGTCGGAACAGGCTCTTCGACAGGTAGCGGTGTTGGCACAGGCAGCAGCGTTGGAACAGGTTCTTCGACTGGTTCAGGGGCGGGAACGGGGACGGGAACAGGAACTGCGGCTTCTAATCAAACCAACCTTGTTCAGGCCGGCTACGATCAGTCTGTTGCAAAAACTGGTTTGCCGAATCTCCTTCTCTTGAAATCTGATTCCAGATATTATGCAGCTCTCAACTGGGCAGACGAGATATCTTCAGATATTGACTTGATGCCGTTCGGTGTTCAGGGTTACAACGATTTGTATTCAATGCAAAGATCTCTTTATGAGCTTCACAAAAAATATCGTGAAGCTGTTGAAAAACAGAGAACAAATCATGCTAACTGGGAGTTCTGGAAAGGAACCATAGATGATTATGCTAAAGATATAGACCGCCAGGAAAAAGCTCTGATTGCTGCCAGTAGCTCATTCAATAAGCAGTATTCCAAGATAAAAAATGCAAATTCAGCCGCAAAATCAGAACTTGCCAAGTTTGACACCAGTTATCCCAAGCTTCTCGCTGAAATTGAGTCTTTGAAAAAGCAGGTTGGCACTTCAGCTGCTCAGGAACTCATTACAAAGATTAATCAGGCGAAAGAAATGGAAAAGAACATGGCAAAATACAAGAATATCACTCACCTGGCTGCGCCTCTTATCATAATTTTTGGAGAATAATATCAATTTTTGAATAATCGGTTTTAAATTAAAAAAGAGACTGCCTTGTTGGCAGTCTCTTTTTTTTGGCGAAAAAACGTTGTTTTATTTTCTTATTATTTTTGCTTTACATTCGCTTTATTTTCGCTTATATTTTTATTGTAATTCCATAAATTGCCTGATGTGACATTTATTGAGATGGGGGTTTACATAATGATTTTTGATCCAATTACTCCGAAGCAGAAGCAGGTTCTTGATTATGTAAGGGAATTTGTTGTTCAGAATGGATATGCTCCAAGTATAAGTGAAATATGTTCGGGTCTGGGTCTTTCGTCGACTTCAACAGTTCACAAGCATTTGCAGTCGCTTGGCAGGAAAGGATATCTTGATGTTATGCCTCGAAAATCACGCTGGCTTCAGGTAAAATCTGAAAATTCATCTGGGGCGGTTGAGGTTCCACTTGTTGGAATTGTGGCGGCTGGTTTACCGATTGATTTTTGCGAGACTCCTTCGACGATAACTCTTCCTGAATCAATGCTTGGACGGCATGAAACATTTGTTTTAAGAGTTAAAGGCGAATCAATGATAGACGAAGCAATAAAGGATGGCGACTATGTAATCGTAGAAAAGAGGGAGACGGCTTCAAATGGAGAAATGGTAATTGCATGTCTCGATAATGAAGAAGTCACTCTGAAGCGTTTTTATCGTGAGAGAGATCAGATTCGCCTTCAGCCATCGAATCCTGCGATGTCTCCTATAATAATTAAAGACAGAGACGTAACGATAAAGGGAATCGTAATCGGCATCCTGAGAAAATACAAATGAAAAACCCAGCTCAAACGCTCTCCAAGAGCACAAAGTGCTCGAACGTGGTGATTGAGCAGCTCGAACAAATTCGACAGCAATAAGGGGTCATACCAAATGAGAGCACAAAGTGCTCGAACGCGGTGATTGAGCAGCTCGAACAAATTCGACAGCAATAAGGGGTCATACCAAATGAGAGCACAAAGTGCTCGAACGCGGTGATTGAGCAGCTCGAACAAATTCGACAGCAATAAGTGGGGCATACCAAATGAGAGCACAAAGTGCTCAAATGCGGTGATTGAGCAGCTCGAACAAATTCGACAGCAATAAGGGGTCATACCAAATGAGAGCACAAAGTGCTCAAATGCGGTGATTGAGCAGCTCGAACAAATTCGACAGCAATAAGGGGGCATACCAAATGAGAGCACAAAGTGCTCGAACGCGGGGAGTGAGCGGGTCGAACTTGTTCGACCCGCGAGAGGGGGCGCGTGCCCCCTCTAAAATAGTGGCGTGCGTGGATCTTGATGCGTTTTTTGTGGAAGTGGCGTTGAAAAGGTATCCGAAGATGCGCGGTCAGCCCGTTGCAGTCTGCGGAAGCCTTGACGGCAGAGGCGTTGTTTGCTCTGCCTCTTATGAGGCACGCGCTTATGGTATAAAATCAGCGTTGCCCGTATGGCAGTGTAAAAAACTCTGCCCATCGGTCAAACTGGTCGAAGTGCCTTCGGAAATTAGCGAGTATTCAGATGCCGTAAGAAGAAGACTTAATGAGCTGTGTCCGGTTGTTGAGACGGCATCGATAGATGAGTTTTTCCTTGATTTTACCGGATGTGAAAAAATTTATCCGTTAAACATGGATCTTGCAGATAAGATCATTAAATCTTTATCAGATAATCCAGGTTTGCCGTGCAGCGTGGGAATCGGACCGAATAAGCTTATAGCAAAAATTGCATCAGATGTTGCGAAACCATCAGGTGTCATATACGTATTCCCCGGATCAGAGGCAAGCTTTCTTGCATCATTGCCCGTGAAGTCTATTCCGGGTGTTGGTCCGTGTTTTACGCAGAAACTTTCAGATATGGGAATTTTTCTTGTGAAAGATGTTCTGCAACTTCCTTTGCATGTCTGGAGAAGTGTTTTTGGAAAAAGGGGCGAAAACCTTTATGAACAGGCGCTTGGGCTATGCTGGTCGAATGTTCTGGATGATTCACTGGCGGCTCAGCAGAAACAGGTTTCCCGTGAAACAACTCTTGCTGAAGATACCACATCTATTGAGATTCTGAGAACTTCTCTTTCAAAACTTGTTGAAGATGCAGTTTATGATTTGCGAAGAAAAAAACTTGTGTCTGGAAGCGTTTGTGTTAAAATAAGGTATTCAGATTTTTCATCTGTTTCAAAGTCAATTTCGATTTCACGAACTGATCGTGAAGACAGAATCTTTCCCGTGGCTTTGAAGTTGTTTGAGAGTCTTTATAAAAAACGGATGAAGATACGTCTTGTCGGGGTAAAGCTTGCTGAGATTTCATCAGACGGTGCAGTTTATACGTTGAACGATTTTCTTGAGTCTTACTCCTCTGAGAAGGTGGCAGATGCAGTTGACAGGATACGCCAGAAATATGGTAGAAACTCCGTTTCAAGATGTAGATCAATTATGAAGAAAAGCTGAAAAACTTGATCATAAAGGATAAATTGGAACAAATACATGAAAAAATCAGAGAGAAATGCTATTGCAATAATAGTTGCATTGCTGGTGAATTTCGTTGCGGTGATAAAAATAGACGCTCAATCTTTTTCCTCAATGATTGTGGATGCTGTGAATTTATACCAGCAGGGAAACTCTGAGGATGCAATAAAAACTGCCGAAAAAGCTGTTGAATCCGCGGAAGCCGAATTTGGAGCAGAGCACCTGAATGTTTCGAACGCTTTGCTCGTTCTTGGGAATTTTAACAGAAAATCTTCGAAATATTCCGAGGCAGAAAAGGCTTATTCCAGAGCAGTTGAAATTCGTGAAAAATACCTTGGTAAAAACAATTCTGAATTGCTTTTGCCCTTAAATTACCTGGGCGAGGTTCTTGCTAAACAGAAGAAAAATAAGCAAGCATCAGAACAAATGATGCGTGTTGTTGACATTTCATCTAAATTGTATGGAAAAGATAGCCAGAATTTATGCGTTTCCCTGGAAAAACTTGCTGAATTCCTTGTTCAGGATGGAAAATCAGAAGAGGCTCAGGTTTATCTTAAAGATTCATTGAGAATTAAGAAAACTGTGACACCAGTATTGCCCGAAGCGCAAGCTCAGAAATTGCGGCAGCCGGTTAAAGAGCAATCAACAGTTTCAGAGCCTGTTTCGACATTTACACAGCAGATTGCTTCTTCTCCAATTCGAGAAATAAATGTCGATTCTCAAAATCATGATAATACTCATGCTATTCTTGAAGAAAGACGAGAGGAAAATTCCGAAGCAGAGTCTGATGTTGCGCGGAATGTCGTTACATTGCCAATGACGCTGCCGGAATTGGGTGACGGAAAAAGAATTGTTGGAAAAGTAGAATCAGTTGCTTCTACAGAAAAAAGCTCTGAAATCACCAGAAATGCTGATGAAAAATCGCATAAAACGATTCCTGAGAAAATTGTTGCGAAGCCCCTCGATAAAGTTCCTGAGAAAATTCTTGAAGGAGCTCCTGAAAGCGTTTCTGAAAGAGCTACCGAAAAAACTGCTGAGAAAGCTGTCGAGAAAACTGCCGAAAAAACTACCGAGAAAACTACCGAGAATGTTGCTGAAAAAGCCATCGATAAAGCTCTTGAAAAAACTCATGAAAAAGCTTCAGAGATCGCCTCAGGTAAGACCATTGAAAAAACAAACGAAAAAGCTTCAGAGATCGCTTCAGGTAAGCCCATTGAAAAAGCTTCTGAGAAAGGCTCTGAAAAGGATTCTCGGAAAATAGTTGCCAGGCAACTTGAGAAGACCTCAGAAAAGCCTGTTTTAAAGACTTCTGAGAAGGTTTTTGAAAAAGCAGCAAAGAAGCCTTTGAGAAAGCCGTTAGAAAAAACGGTTGAAAAAAAGAAAAAAACTGCGCATCAAATTGTTTCAAGGGAAAATCTGAAAAAATTGGAAAAGTTTTTCACCGGCTTATTCAGATCCAGAACAGACAAGAATAAATGTTTGTATGCAAAAAATAGCCAGAATGATCAGCAGGCTCCGGAAAAGAGCGAGGAGTTTCTGTTGCTGGACGCGCTGGAAGTCTCTGAGAGAGTGATGGGATCGCACCAGATTGTCGCATATCGTTTGAATAACCTTGCTGAATACTACATAAAAGTGTCAGAAATGGGCAAGGCTGAAGAGTTGCTCAAAAGAGCTGAGCGTTTATGCCTGTCTATTATAAACAGGGACAGTTATCTTAATTTGAGCAAAACATACCAGTTGCTTGGAAAGGTAAAAGTTGAGCTGGGCCTCTTCTCGGAAGCTGAAGAATTATTTGACAAAGAACTGATGATATTATCAGAATTTGATAGATCTAATTATGAGGGATTGGCGGAGACCCATGATAATATGGGAGATGTTTACAGAATATCGGGTCATTTCGGGGAAGCCGAAAGTTCGTATCGAAAAGCCCTTGCCTTGAGAGAGGATAAAATGGGTAAATCTCACAAGTCGCTGGGCTTGTCATACAGTAACCTTGGAATGCTTTTTCAGGAGATGGGCGAATACGAAAAATCAGAAGAATTTTTAATGAAAGATCTTGAATTTACCTCAGAGTTACTTGGTTGGTCTCATTCTGATGTGGCGATTTCGCTGAACAATCTCGGAGATCTTTACCAGGATATGGGAAAGTATTCCGAGGCGGAGAGTATGTATAAAAGAGCGCTTGATATCAAAATAAAAAACTTTGGTGGAGAACATCCAGAAATTGCCAAGATTTTGAATAATCTGGGTGTTCTTTTTCAGGATCGTGGAAATGCGTCTGAGGCAGAGAACTATTACCGCAGGGCTTTGCGAATAAAAGAAAAATCGTTTGGGGAAAAGCATCCTTCGTTGAAATTGATTCTGGGAAACCTGGCAGGGCTCCTTCAGTCACAGCAGAGATACTCTGAAGCGTGGGTGCTATTTCAGAGACTGGGAAAGATTGAAAGCATGTGACCCTGCTGAAATGAAAAAAACGACAGTGTGTCAAATTAAGCCGTTTTTTACTGCTCAATAATTAGAAGCAAGTGTTTGAAGTTCTGCTGTCATTTCGACCGAAGGGAGAAATCTCGCATTTGTGAGATTTCTCCCATTCGTTTGAGATGACAGTGAATCGCGTATTTTCGCATTACCTATTGGCTATCTTCAGGCAGTGTCAAAAAAACTACCAGAATTTGAACAGGCGCCTGAGAATGTGTGCGAATACGAAAATTAAAAACACCAGATTTCTTGCGGGAAGGGCGGGCCAGAAGTATGATATTTCGGATTTAGCCTGACTTCTGTTTTCGGATAAATTAGAAAGCTCTTCCGCTGCTTTTGAAATGATAGACGCTGTGCGGGGCCACTCGCAAAGATTTTTTATGTGCCTTTCGGGAAGCATTGTTTCGCCGTAAAGTGACCCCCAGAGTGCTCCTGAGATTGCGCAGACAGTATCTGTGTCTCCGCCACACATTATCAGATGTTCGATAACGTTATCAAAATTTGAATTGTGTCTGATGAGAGAATATATTGCCATTGGCACGGTTTGATAGGTGTAACCAGATATTCCTTTTTCGCCGCATAATTGTTTTGCAAAATCTTCCACGTCTAGATTGTTTTCCTTGGCTTCAGTAAGTTTGTCGATTATTGATTGCCATTCGGAGTCGTTTTTGTCGATGTTTCTGAGTATTTCAAAGATGACATGAGCTGGTGGTAATTGCATGTCCGTTATTTCGGTAAACAATGCAGCGAGCTCTGCAACTGCCTTTGCCCCGATGAGAGCGCGCGGATCAGTGTGGGTTATTACCGTTGAAGTTTTTACAAACTCACTGCGCAGCTCCGGATTTTTTGAGAAAAACCCGCCAATGATTGCGGAGCGCATTGCTGGGCCATTTCCGGCGGAAAACACTCCGCTTTTTTGTGGTGAAAAGCCAAGGAGAAGGAGTATGCTGGAGCGTAATGTCGCAAATCCGACGCCAGCGGGCGCTGTTAATATCCAGAGTCTGAGATACCACGCCAGATTTGATGCAAATTTTTCCGATGAATCAGATGAAAAAAACAGACTTCGTGCTACAAAGTATGAGTGATCGGTGTCGTCGCTGGTAAACCCTTTGCCTGCAATAAATGATTGTTCAAGAGGCGGAGAATAATGTCCAGGGATGTCTTTTGCGGAGATTCCCTCGAATGTTAAACCGAGGGAATCGCCCAGCGCTGTCCCGAGAAGAATTCCTTTCAGCTTGTTACGATTGTCTGGCAAGATTGTCTATCAGAGGTTTGATGGTGTGACTGGTAAGTCGTTCACTGCTGGAGGATTCTGTTGAAGAATCATGCTGTTTAAAGCCTGGTTCAGTCGAAAAAGTGGCCCCGAGACATTTTCAATAGATCCGCCCTGGCTTGGAAGCAATATCCCAAGACGCTGTGCTTCTTTCAGTCTTCTTGTGCGCATTTTCTGCATTTTTTCGAGGGCTGAAGAAAAACATGGAATGCGTGTTTCAGAATGCAGAACGATCTCTGTTCCGGTTTCAAAAGGCTGTATCTTTACCGGGACGGTTATTGCCTTGCTTTTTCTGGACTTCTTTTGTTTTGCTCTTGCTTTGCTTTTGGAAGATTTTTTGGAAGACTTTTTAGATTTTTTGGATTTTATTGTTGAGCGCTCTTTTTCTTTTTTTACGGGAGCGTCTTTAATCTTGTCGGCGGTTTCCTTCAGCTCAGATTTTAATATCTCTTTGCTGCTCTCTGATTTTTTTTCGCTTTTAGAGGGAGGTTCCTGGGCTGGCTTTACTTCTGTCACGTGCTCCGGGTTTGCTGGAGGAGCTTTTAAATCTGATGGTTCCTGTGAAAATACTGGTTCTTTGGACTCAGTACTTGCTTGAATTGAGCTGCAATATGCGCTCAGGAGAAACATCGTAAAACCAAGACAGATCTTTAACAGGAACGCAAAACGATTTTTACGACTCATCATAAATAGTCACCCCTTCAAGATTATTACCATCAGATTATCAGATCAGTTTATCGGAAGGCAAGTAAAATTTCTTAACAGATTTTTTACATTAATCTGTGTTTTCTAAATAATTAAGAGCACCCATCCCTCTTAGATGTAATAATCTTGCCGCGTTCGTGCTGAGTGACTGGAAGTCACTATTGGTTACACAATCCTTGCAGGATAATTAATGAATTTGCGTAAGAATAAAAATTTTAATGATAATATTATTACATAAAAGGCATTGTTTTGTATTTATTGATGTTATATATATGCATTCGATCTTGTTATTAGTAAATGATTATGGTTTGTTGTTTACCAATATCATTATCAGAAAAAAGTAATTGTCTCAACTTGCATAGAATTGCACTTTCCGGTGATATTTTTTTCGAAAATGTTGCAGAAGTTCTTTTGCTTAGATGAGCTTCAAGTGATTGAAGATTGCATCTTGCTTTTACCTTGACTAAATGCCCATTTAGTGAGGGTTTGAAAAAAAATAAAAATAGTCCTTGCTAAAATGGCAAAAGTTTATAGTCTTTTCTTCTTATGGGAATAAAAAAAATGTGCAGTGAATTTGGAGGTATAAAAGATGAATGAAAAAAATGTTTTGTTTCCGTGTTCTGTGATGTCGCGTGATTCCTGTTCAGGAGAACCTTCGTTACAGGCATCTGCCGATAGTTTCAGATTGCAGGCTGGAAAGTGTCTTATAACAGGTATTGGGTTTCTCATCCTTAGTGGCGCTTCGTTATTTGCCTATCCGGCGCCGCCTGCCTGGTTGTCTCCTTCGGGGAATACTCCTGTGATGGAATCGCCTGACAGAGTGAAATCAGATATTGGAAAATTCGACCGAAATAATGATGGAATACCTGATTTCATAGTTATGGACAGAAATTCTGATTCAAGGTCTGACTACTGGGCTACAGACAGAAATTTTGATGGATACATAGATGACTATCAGTATGACAGAAATTTTGATGCGAAAATAGACCAGTGGGAATATGATCACGATCACGACGGTGTTCCGGAAAAGATTTTTATCGATGGCGATGGCGACGGAGTCTCAGAGTTAGTCGGGTCTCTGCATTCAGGGACAAGAACCTATAACTGGCAGGGCGATCTCAAGGAAGTCAGTGCTTCTGCAGATGCAAGTCTTACTGCAGAAAAGGGAATTACGCTTCCTCTGAAGCCCAAAAGAAAGCTTGCGAAAGGCAAAGCTGCCTTTTCGGAATAGTTTTTTCACTTTTTGGGCGGCGAAAGCCGCCCTTTTTTAAAACTTGCCTAATACGCAGAATCTTCAACAGGGAGGGCAAATTTGCGTGCTAACTTTGGGGTGGGATCTCCATAAATGCTAGATTTCTCCCTTTGGTCGAAATGACATTGATTAATGACCCTTTTATTGAAATTTGCTGTATTTAGCAAGCTCAAGTAGCTGGTTGTTTAAGAGATACAAGTTCGTATATTTTTACTGGCAGGTTTTTTCCACGTATGACGTGCGAACCGAGTTCGATTGTTTCTGCTATTTCGCGTGTTTGTTGATATACAGATTCCGAAAGAATTATTCCGGTGTGTGTTCCTTTGCGGGAAAAGCTTTCAAGGCGTGATGCCAGGTTTACTGTGTCACCGATTACTGTAAGATCTCTTCTGCCTTCGCAGCCGATGTCGCCAATCATTACTTCGCCCGTATTTATGCCGGTTCCGACCATGATTTCGAAATTCCCTGATGCAGAACGTTTTTCGTTCAAGGACTTTACGAACATTGAAATGTCTATTGCTGCTCTGACAGCTCTTGAGGCGTGACTGCCGCCTTCTGAGGCGAAGAAAAGTGCCATGATTGCATCACCTATGAATTTGTCCGTACGTCCGTTATTCTTTCGAATTACGTTTACAATTCCGCCCATGAGACTGTTGAGCATTTCAAATATTTCACTGGCAGATCGGCTTTCAGTCATGGAGGTGAATCCACGGATATCACAGAAAAGAACAGTCGTTTCAGCCAGTTCTCCGGGCATGAATTTCTTTTCAGAATTTCGGTCCATCGATTCAAGAACGCTTTCAGAGACATACTCAGAAAGAATTCTGCGCTCCTTGAGATCTCTCACCATTAAATTTATGTTTGTGCCGAGCCTTCCAATTTCGTCCTGGGAATTTTCAGGAAGTTTGATGTTAAGATTTCCTTCGCCAATAAGTTTAACGGCTCTGTCGATTTTGAGAATTGGGTCAAGAAGATTGCCGGCGAGAAATAATCCGAGGAGAAGCGCAACAATAAACACAATTGCTGCAACGCACACAAGAAGCTTCTGAAAATTATTCACTTTGCTTTCAATTGGCGAGAGACTTGAAAGATACACTGGAATATACGTTTGCATCGGCATAGAAGGCAGGGGTGCAATGTAATACAGAAATCTTTCACCGTCCATGGTTATTTCTCCGGAAATTTTCGAACGCAGTTCGTATGATTGCTCCATGGTTCTCGTCAGGACAGACCAGCTTTTCCCATCAGGAGGGAAGTCTGGATACCCCATTTTTCTGGAAAAAAATCCAAGTATGGGTGTAGAAATGTTTGCGAATTCCCTCTGAACAAAGAATTTTTCTACAAGCGGAGCGTCAAGCTGAATAATCAGATAAACTGTTTCTCCTGAAATAAAAATTGGGGTGCCCATGAAATACAGGTGATGATTTTTATAACAGAAATATACCAGCGTCCCTCTGACACTTGTTGTAAGAGGTTTTCCTGTTTTTCCGAAAAAGGCGCTCATTTCTTCTGACATCGCCTGATCGGCTATGCTTCGTGGCAGAGGCATTCCTGTCAGCAGTTCAATGCTTCTTCTCATTTCTTCTTCAATGCCTTTTTTTATGAAATTGTCCAGATTTCTGTTGTTTGTCTGAGCAAGTAATCCCTGTCTGTTTGAAATATAATAGTAGGAAATTCTACCAAGTTCGGCTTCTCTGTTGAGCGCTGCAACCAATGTTGTTTGGTTTGAAGAGGCTCTTTCAAGTGTTTTTTGAAGGTGTTTGAAAACATCCTTTTCGATTACTTTATGCGCATCGCGAAATCTCAGATCAAGACCTTCGTTTTCTCTTCTCATGTTGTCTACTGATCTGTCCCTGAAAAGACGCTCCTCGCCTGAAATCCAGACATAGCCGAAGCCGAGAAGACTGACCACCGGAAGAAAGACAGCGATCATGAAAAAACCTATGATCTTCGGTTTAAGCGAGTTGACAAATCCAGAGAGAGGTTTGAAAAGCCAGAACAGCAGATATCTGAGAATAAATATTCCCAGCATCGAATTTGAAAGAATTGCCAGCTTAAAATCTCTGTCTCTGATTATCCTACCAATATTTTCAAGAACTAGTATTCTTTCCGGACTATCAGAATTTGAGCATGGAACTGTAGCGCCGACCCAGTCGAAGAATTTGAGAAAGTAGTCGGTGCGTTGAATATAGCTTTTATATGCGAGAAGCGAAAATCTGAAATTTCTGGGAAGTTCAAAATCAAGAAATGGTTTTGCTGGTTCGCCAATTTTAATCATCATCATCGGATGAACGAGATTGACATCGCCTTTTTTTCTGGAGATTATCGCACGTTTCGGACCGAAATCATCAGGAAGTTTTTCGAGAAAAACCAGCATTATTATTCCACCGGCAATTTTTTTCGGATTTCCGTTTCTGCCATATTCCTGAATATCGATATCCCATGAATACCAGATGTTTTTCCCGTTCCAGCCGGCCTCAAGGACTCTTTCAATCGCTTTGGCAGAGGATGTTACATTTAAGCTTGTCCCGAAGGATTTCTGAATTATTCTCAGTGCGGAAAGTAATCCGGGCGTTAATGATGTTTCACGTGTTGCGGGATTTTCCTGATTTATTCCGAACGAGCTGAAATAAAATCTGATAAGGCTTTCCCAGCTTTTTTTTCCGGGAAGGCATGTGGCTGATGGAATTGGTTTTATATTGCCTTCCGAATCAAAAATCACCCATCTGAAAGCGCCCGGATACTTTTTTTCAATTCTATCAAGTATTTGCGCTGTTTTAAGGTTGTCTTTTCTGACCAATTTCTGCTGAATCAGGTTCGAGAGAAGTTTTTTTGCCTGATATTGCGGATGTGCAAGCTTCGATGCAAATATTGCCTGGTTGAGAAGATCATGCTTAATTCGATCTATTTCTGCATCCGTTTTTTCGTTGATTGCTTTTGCAAGAGTCAACCAGGCTATAAACAGTGGAAAAATCACAAGAGCAAGCATCAGAAAGGTTCTTGTGATCCATGATCTGGGGTCAGGGGTGGAAAAGAATTCCTGCCTGTTGAATTTTACTATTTTTCTTATGATCATCAGATCGAACTATGATTTGCTCCAGACTATAATCAGTGTGTCCGTTTAAACCTTTCCTGTTTTTCTATCAGCGCGGAAAGGAAATACGGCATTTGTTTTCTCCACCAGGGCCAGTCGTGAGATACATCGCGTCCCCAGATGTCAACCCATGCGGGAACAGCTTTCTGTTCAAATGCCTCCCGCAATGCAATTGTGTCTTCAAGACATTCGTGTTCCCATGCTCCCTGACCGCAGCAAATGGCTATATTTAATTCGCGGACTTTTCTAAGAAGGTCTGACGGCTCAAGAGAGCGCACATAATCAATCGGGCTGCTTCTCATAAGGATTTCATCAATGTATCCGCCTGTGAGTCTTGTGATTCTGAATATTCCGCTCAGTCCAATTGCAGAAGTAAAGATCTCCGGAAACCTGAGAGCGAGTGAAACTGCATGCATTGCGCCGAGACTGCATCCGAAAAGAGTAATTCCCATGCAGCTTTTCATGTGTGAGTAGATAAATGGAACGACTTCAGAAACGAGGTAATCGACGTAAACTTCATGAGCCTGGGCACGTTCAGAAATGCTTATTGAAGAGTTCAGCCAGCTTTTGGAATCGTGGCTTCCCACTGTAAATATTTTTACTTTTCCGGAGTTGATGAGATCGCTTATTGCATCATTCATCTTGAAGTCTTCAAATTCATAGAAGCTCCCGCCCGCACATGGAAACACCAGCACAGGTATTCCCCAGTAGCCGTAAACCTTCATCTGCGACTTTGCATTGAGCCGAACGCTGTTCCATTCATGATATTCTACATGCATATCTTTTCCCCCAGATTCATCTTCCCCCAGAATCCCCAAATCCACTTAAATCGCCACAATCTGCGAACAAAAATCCAAAATCTTTATCTTTTATCTTTATCCTCAAATCTGCGTAATCCGCGTAATCTGCGGAAAAAAAAAATCTTGAATCTTTAATCTTGTATCTTGAATCTTTATCTTTAAATCCGCGGACAAATAATCAGCCAGTTTTCTGTATCTGCGTGATAAGATTTCGTATTTCCGGTTCTGTTTTTGTGCGTGCAATATAGGTGTAGTTACCCATTACTGCACTGAATACATCAGGTACATGTTCGTGAAAAACTATGTTTTCGCCGAATTGTTTCAGCACTTCGTCATGCGACAGCACGTAGTTTTTTCCGAATTTCCGTGCAATATGCGCGCAGTGATATTTTCTTTCGAATTGCGTCGAAGTTTTTCCAAAAAAGGCGATCTCCGCCCAGATACGGTATACATCTGTGTCTGCGGTGTAGTTAATTATATCTGTTGTGAATCCGCCGGGTGGTCGGCAGTTTATTTCTAATACCGTATATACGTTATCTTTGAAGCGTTTAAAGAACTCAATGTGGAAGAATTTTTCAGGAAGTTTGAATGCGGCAACGATTTTTTCTCCTAATTCCTGCAATTCTCCGGGTATTTCCCGAAGCGAATAATAGCTTAAATCAAGATTATCGCTTACCAGCTCAAGTACTCCGGTGTCTGAGTGATGGGATGTGCAGAAAACGATGTTTCCGGTGGTGTCGGTGATGCCGTCAAACGTGTAAAGCGTTCCGGAAATGAATTCTTCAAGGAAATAATCAACGCTGGCGTGTTTTTCAAGGAATTCCCTTAAATTATCTTCGTTGCAGATTTTCCAGGTTTGCCAGGCACCAACGCCGATGTCAGGCTTTGCAATTATCGGATAGCCAACTTTCTCGATGAATTTTCTCAGAGCTGGTTCTCCGGAAAACATTTCACCTTCTGCAACTGGAATTCCGGCATTTCGAAAGACTTTCTTCATTTCTGACTTTCTTCTGAATGCCTCAGTCTGGGCTTTTTTTGGACCAAAAATATTGAAATCTTCACGCAATTCACCCTCAAGACCAAGCCAGTGTTCAATGTGTGATTCAATGCGATCAATGCGTCCATATTTCCACGTGAAATATGCACATGCTTTGTACACTTCGAGATAGTTTTCGAGATTTGAAACTTTATAATAATCTTTCAGAGATGCTTTCAATTCTGGTCTGAGATTTTCGTATGGGCAATCTCCTATTCCCAGAACATTCGCTTTCATTTCTGCGATTCTTACACAGAAATTGTAGTAATTAGGTGGAAAATGAGGCGACAGATAAACAATATTCATATATTTGTCCTGTATTTAAGCATTTAATGCGATTATTAATTCGCGGGCAATTTCGGAAACGGGAAGTATTCTGCATGCGGCATTTCTTTCAGCAGCAGCTTTTGGCATTCCATACACAACCGAAGTCTGTTTGTCCTGGGCAATAGTAAAACAGCCGCTATCCCTGATTTTAGCCAATCCGGATACGCCGTCCTCTCCCATGCCGGTTAATATTACTGCTATACATTTCAAATGAAAAACTTCCAGTCCGGATTCGAAGAGGTTGTCGATATTTGGTGCAAATTTGAATTTTTCTGACCCTTCATGAGAAATTCTGAAAGCCGGACGACCGTCGGGATGTTTGATGATTCTTGTCTGAAGGCCGCCTGGACAGATGTATGCAATTGATTTCTGAATTATTTCGCCATCAACGGCTTCCCTGACTCTTATTCGGCATGTTGAATTCAGCCTCTGTGCAAGCGCATTTGTAAATACGGGAGGCATGTGCTGAGCGACAACAATGCTTGACATGAAAAGCGTCGGAAAAGATGAAAGGATCTTTTCAACGGCAGGTGGGCCACCTGTTGATGCTCCGATCATTATTAATTTATCGGGTGAGCTGACCTGCGAAGAACCTTTCGCGGAAATTTCATCTGATTTCAGAAGTTTTTTTGTTGCATTTGGACAGCTGCACGAAGCAGCACGAATTTTGGTGAGAAGTTCATTTTTCAGGCTCAGAATGTTTACTGAAACACCATAACCAGGCTTTCCGACAAAATCAATTGCACCAAATTCAAGCGCCTGAATTGTCGATGTTGCACCTGACTGAGTCGCAGCACTGACCATAATCACCGGAACGGGGAACAGCCGCATAATTTCTTTCAAGGTCTGCAATCCATCCATGACAGGCATTTCAACATCAAGAGTCACGACGTCCGGACGCAGGCGTGAAACCTTCTCAATGGCTTCTTTTCCATTGGTTGCTGAACCAATAACTGAAATGTCCGGTTCATCCTTGAGCATTCTCTCGAGTGCTGCCCGCATAAATGCCGAATCATCAACAATTAACAGCTTAATAATTTTTGAACTTTCCATAATTCAATTTTCTCCACGAATTAAGGATAGCTCAAAAGACACACATTTGGCAAGTGCAAATTCATTGTGCATATTAATAGCAGCAATTATCTGTCAAAAATCACCTCTGTATTTTCGAGATATTTTTCAGGGTTTCTCGAAAATTCTGGAAACGCTCTTAAAATCCTGGCATCCCATGTAAGTAATATTAATTCTTTCGTTTTCGCAAGAGCAACATATTCGCAATCGTAAGCCGAACAATTGGAGCTTCGGCCAAGATCCATTACCTGCGATGAGGAAACAGGGTGCTCTGCGCCCTGCATTTTGATTTCTGCTTTTTCAATTCCTTCAATTGCTTTTGAATAATCAATTATATTTTTTCGAACAAATCCAAGTAAAACATTTCTGAATTCAGATCGCCACAAAAGCGGAGAAATCCACACGGGATCTTTCAGAAAAACCTTTTCAGTTATTGGAGAAAAGTCGCTCGGGAAAAAAAAATGAATCAAAAAGTTAACATCAACAACAATCATTTTCTGCCTTCGTCTTTAGAGTCATCAATCATTTTTTGAGTAATTTTAGATTTAATCGTTTTTCTGAACTCCCGAACTTCTTCAAGATACTGGTTTTTTTCAAATATCCGAAATCCTAAAAAAGATTCCAGACAAACAAGAATCTCATTATTCAGGCTTCTTTTATTCATCTCTGCTCTTTTTTTCAGCTCAACGTGAAGAAAGGGTGGAATTCCTTTTAAAGTAATTGCAGGCATATTTTCCTCCGCAACCAAAATGAAACCATTTAAGACATTATACGAATCGCCTGAAATTCTGTCAAGTACAATATTCCCCTGAAACGGGGCTGACTATTTTTTTCAAATGGATAATTTCTGGGATATCAACAACATACTTGACTCATGAATTCATGTAGATGTATATTTGGAGAGCCTTCGCGCATGATATAAGCAAAATTGTTGAATTGGAGAAAATGATGATAAAACCCATTGAAAATTCTTACTGGGTTTTGCCAGGGGTATTGCTGGCGGGTGAATATCCCAGAAATAAAGACGAGTTATCCTCGGTTGAAAAGATTAATGCCTTGCTTGATGCGGGTGTTAAAGCCTTCATAGACCTGACCGAAGAGAAAGACGGCCTGGAGGCATATTCATTCATGTTGAAGAACGCAGCCTCGCACAATCGCTTCCCCATTCAGGACTATTCAATACCTGAGGCCCCTGGCAAAGTATCAGCGATTCTTGATGTAATTGATAGCAATATTGAACAGGGCAATCTGGTTTACGTCCATTGCTGGGGTGGTATCGGGAGAACAGGTGTTATTATCGGCTGCTGGCTGGTCCGACACGGTTTCAGCGGAGAAACAGCGCTGGCACTTTTACGAAAACTCTGGAAGCAGTGTCCCAAGTCTAAATTTAAAAATTCCCCTGAAAACCCATCTCAGGAAAATTATATTCTGAAATGGAAATCGTAAAGATAGGCAACATCTTTTCTGTAAGCTCTATCAAAGCATTTGCTGTGCTTCACCGATTATCGTCGAAAGTGAAACCGTGTGTTGAATCCATATTGCGACTCTTCTATCAGAAGAGTTGTTCCTGATGGGCTTTTTACAGAGTATCTTGTTCCATAAAATTGACAAGTATGCTTTATTCAAGTTAGAATCCACTGAATAAACCTGGCAAGTTCATGATGAAAGAGGCGAATTTTATGACCGGAACGCGAAGGCTGGTAAGTTTTGACTGGGCAATTAAGAAATTACTCAGAAGCAAAGCTAATTTTGAAATTCTTGAAGGGTTTCTCAGCGAGCTGACGGGTGAAAAAGTTAAAATCATTGAAATACTTGAAAGCGAAACAAACAGGGAACATAAACTTGATAAATACAGCCGAATTGATCTGAAGACGGTTAACGATAAAGGCGAAATAATTCTCATTGAAATTCAGTACAATGATGAACTGGGCTTTTTTCACAGACTTCTTTATGGTATTTCAAAAACCTTGTCAGAACACCTTTCCTCTGGTCACGATTATTCAAAAGTTGTAAAAGTAATTTCAATTGGAATAGCTTATTTCGATCTCGGGCAGGGCGAAGATTATGTTTATCATGGAAAAACCAGATTTATAGGCATTCATAAACAGGATGAGTTGAAGCTGAGTTTGATTCAGCAGGATTTCTTCAAAAAAGATTATCCATCGGAACTTTACCCAGAACTTTATCTGATAAAAGTGAACAATTTCGATGATGTAGCCCGCAATACTCTTGATGAATGGATATACTTTCTCAAAAATGAAGAAATTAAAGATGACTTTAAAGCGCAGGGCATACACAAAGCAAAAGAAGAGCTTGATATTATGAAGCTCTCAACTGAAGAGCGCCGCGAATACGAGGCTTTCATAGAAGATCTTCGTTTTCAGGGAAGCATGTTTCAATCATCTTACGGCGTTGGCTATAAAAAAGGCGAAGACGAAGGCTATAAAAAAGGCGAAAACGACGGCTATAAAAAAGGTGAAGACAGAAAAGCTGTTGATATTGCTTATAAAATGCTTTTAAATAAAGTTAACGTCGACTCTATAGCCGATATAACCGGCCTGTCAAAAGAAATAATCGAAAGTTTGAAAAAACCGTTGTAAAATATCCTTCAGCGAATCAACAATAAATCTATCAATTCCAGAAGTTTTGCAGCCGTAAAGATCACAAGGGCATTTTTTGCGCTGATCTTTCGAGTAATATTTCTCATTATAATTCGTTTTGAGTCTGTTCGCAATACAAAAATCAATGATTACAGCAGCAAAAATGATAAAAATGCTTTACAAATACATAAAAATATTTTAAAATGATAACTAAATTTATCATAAGAGAGTGAAATGCACACCATAAACGTAGAAATAGGTAGCCAAAAAGTAGGTGTTCTTTATTTTGAAAAAGAGAAAAACCAATATGGTTTTAACTATATACAAAATTACAAACCTATATCTTTGATTATGCCATATAAAAACTCATCTTATATGTGGAAAAACAAGTTACATCCAATTTTTGATATGAATATGCCAGAAGGGTATCTGTTTGAATTATTTAAGCAATATTTAACAAAAGAATACGGTTATATTGATGATTTTTTGATATTTTCTCATATTTGTCCAAATATTCAAAGTAGAATTACTTATAAAAGCAATATAGATAAAAAAAGTTTTTTTGCTCTTGATATAGACGAAATTTTAGCCCATGATACTTATGATACTTTTACAAAAATTGTTACTACATTTTTGGATTTTAATGCAATTTCAGGAGTACAACCCAAATCTTTAGCTATTTTAAACGACAAAGAGAGTTTATCAACAAAAGAGTACATTATCAAAACATGGGGAGAAGAATATCCAGAACTTGCTTTAAATGAGTACTTTTGTTTAAAGGCAGTTGAAAATGCATGTGTGAAAATTCCAAATATTAAACTCTCAAAAAACAATAAATTTTTATTGGTTGAGAGATTTAATTACGATAAAAAAACAAAAAGTTTTTTGGGTTTTGAGGAGATCTTGACACTATTAGGTAAAAACAAAGATGAAAAATATAGTGGTAGTTACGAACAAATAGCAAGAGTTATATTTACTATTTGCACCGATAAACAAGAAGCCATGAGAAACTTTTTTACAGTAACAGTAATGAATTATTTGCTCAAAAACGGAGATGCACATCTCAAAAATTTTGGTGTACTTTATGATGACGACTTTTCAAATATCGTATATGCTCCAGCTTATGATATAGTTTGTACAGCTGCTTATGTTTACAAAGATAGACCAGCTCTCAGCATGTTTGGAAAAAAAATATGGTTTGGTAAAAAAGAACTTATTAGATTTGGCGTAGAGTCATGTTATTTAAATAAAACAGGTGCTTTGAATATTTTTGAAATATGTATAAAATCATTAAAACAGAGCATAGAAAAGTTGGAAAAATATATACAAACCCATCCAAATTTCAAAGAAATAGGACAAAAGATAGTTGATATTTGGAAGTTGTCGCTGGATGAAAAATCATACAAGGAATTACCTGATGAAATTATACGAAATTGGACATAAAATTAAAAGTTTACGGGAAGATAAAAAGCTTACTCAGGAAGCATTAGCCAAAAAATGTGGTATTAGCAGGATAACTCTTGGTAAAATTGAAAAGGGTCAGATGGGTAATACCAGTGTTAAAACTTTGGATATTATTCTTTTTATTTTTGGCTTTGAGATAGAATTTAGAAATCTATCAGGTTTTGGGCTCCCCACTTTGGATGAAATACAACAATTATGAGGTGGTCAGAGGGGTCGCGTGCCCCGGAGAGCACAAAGTGCTCGACCGCGGGGAGTGAGGTGGTCGAACTTGTTCGAACTTGTTCGAACGCCGAGAGGGGGCGCGTGCCCCCTCTCTAAATAGCGTACCAGATCAGGAGGTTGTCCATGATTTTGAAGTCTGCGCTGTCTGAGCGTTTGAGGGCTGAAAGGTAGCCGTTGAGAGTTGCTCTGTATAAAAAGTGCTGCCAGCCGTTTTGTTTGATCATGAAATGTGAAAAAAATGTTTTGATGAGGCGATCCAGAGACTGTGGAACCTGAAGAATTCCCTTTAGATAGTTCATTGCGGCCTGAGTGTGACCAAGGTTTTCTGCGATAAGAACGGCAATATTTGTTACCGGAGCAATGTGTCCGCCGACGTACCAGTCTGCTTTGAGAGTTTTCAGCTCCTGACAGGTTTTGATGTGCAGCAGTGGATCGTAAAGATATATCAGTCTGTGCTTGAGTATTGCGGCGGCGGAGAAAACTGAATCGGCCAGAAAAGCTACTCCGTCTACGAGAAAGCCCTTCTGGTCAATTGAATGTCCGGGAAGATCAATTACTTTGATTTCGGTGTTGCCAAATTTCAGACATTCGGTTTCGAGAGGTTCGGCTTTACAGGGTTCGGCAAACATCATCGGGTTGAGAAGTTCGGGTATCGGAGAGCCTCCAAAAAGCGCTATTGCCTGCATGATAGGGTTTTCGATTGCGGGAACTTCGCACTTTCCGGCAAGAACATAGCAACCGGTAGACTTGCGAATTACTGCGTTTCCACCCATGTGATCAGCGTGGGCGTGAGTGTTCAGAATGCACTCGACACGATAACCATAGTTGTCCAGCATCTCCAGAAGTCTCATTCCAAATCTGCTGTCAAAACCACTGTCAATGAGAACAACCTTGTTATCATCTATTTTTACAATTCCAACGTTTACACCACCCGAAACTACGTGTACTTTATCTGTAAGTGCTTTAATCTGCATGAATAATCACTACTTTCAGCGTTTATTCGTATCAGATATTGCTATGACACCATCAAAGCAATTTGAGATGATTTCTACTGTACAATCCGGGGTGCCGGAAAAATTTATCCTCGGGGCAATTACTTCAATAATAAAAGGGTCGTCCCGATAAGGTGAGAATTGAGCTTTGTATATCCAGGATTTTACAGGCTCGCAACCGTCAATTTTCAGAATGACATTTACGAATTCAAACTTTTCTCCCTTTTTTATCAGCTTCAAAGCCGGATGCCATGGGACAGATTCAGTTGAAAAATCAGGTTTGAAAACAACCAGTGGTTTGTCAAGACGTATGTTAATCGTGCCCGGGTGGCAGGCTATTATTTCCGGACATACTTTTTCAAAAAATGGCAACTGTTCCTTTATGGTTTTGTTTGATTCTCCAATTCCTTTTTGTACTCTTCCTCTGATAGCAAACATATAAATATGCCTCCTGACGAATACCCGCTCAATTATCAGCTTTCTAAAGCATTTCTGCTGCATAATTCATGAACATTTGCATAATTGCTTTATCCTTAAGCATTCTGCAACATTATATATTGATAATATCACAACAATTGTTTTCCATCAAATTTTATCAACGAGGCATATTGTTGAATTTTGTGATATTGAAAAGCAATTAATGCAAATCTTAATGCAAATACATTAGCCTTGTGTTATATTCTTTGGGAAGAATGGGGATATTAGGAGTGAATGGAAAATTCTGAAAGGAAAAACGATAAATGGACGAAGAACTTCAAAATATGCCGCCCGAAAGTGTTACTGGGAAGAAAAAGAAGAAGGAAAAAAATTTAAAAGCTTCACATAAACAGGTCCCGGAAAATAAATTGCCGGTTGACGTTGAAGCAGAACATAAAAAATTCATGTTTATCATGTTCGGATTATTTTTCTTTATTCTTGCTGTAATGATATTATTTAACTCTCATTTTGATTTCGCTCTTGATGGCGGAATATAAGGAGCAGACAATGAACAGACGCGATGGCAGGTTGTACAATCAGATGCGCGAAATAACTATCCAGCCGGGTTATGTGAAGCATCCGCATGGTTCGGCGCTGATATCCTTTGGAGATACAAGGGTTCTCTGTACGGTTATGGTCGAAGAGAAAGTTCCACCATTTGTTCAGGATAGAAAGGTTCAGCAGGGCTGGATGACTGCTGAATATTCGCTTCTTCCGGCTGCCGGCACTGTCCGGAACCCGAGAGCAGGTTATGGAAATAACCAGTTGAAGGGAAGAGTTTATGAAATCCAGAGAATGATTGGCAGAGCTCTCAGGTCGGCAGTAAATCTGAAAAAAATTGGGCAGCGCACCCTTCTCATTGATTGTGATGTGATTCAGGCTGATGGCGGAACAAGAACAGCTGCAATTACTGGTACAATGGTTGCTCTTGAACTGGCTGTGAAGAGGCTCATGGATGAAGGAAAACTGACTGAGAACCCAATAGAAACAAGAGTTGCTGCTATCAGTGTCGGTATTAATAAAGGTGAAATATTGCTTGATCTGGATTATCCAGAAGATTCCACTGCTGAAACCGATCTTAATCTTGTAATGACCAGAGACATGGGAATTATTGAAATTCAGTCAACGGCAGAAGAAGGACATTTCTCGAAAGTCCAGCTTGATCAGATGTTGAAACTCGGGCAGGAAGGAATTGAAAAACTTTTTGTTCTTCAGGACAAAGCATTGGGGATAAAAAAATGAAACTCTGGGCAGCAACAAAAAATTCAAACAAAGCCAGGGAAATCAGACAGATTCTCGGTGATAAGATCGAAATATCAACTCTGCTTGACGTTCCAAATTTTCCTGAAATTGCTGAAACTGGAAATACATTTGAAGAAAATGCCCTGATAAAAGTGCAGACTCTCTGGAATTATGTCAGAGAGCCTGCATTTGCAGATGATTCCGGACTGGAAGTCGATGCGCTTAAAGGTGCACCTGGTGTTCATTCGAGCCGATTTTCAGCTCCTGAACCATCTGATTCGAAAAATATCGATAAACTGTTTGCAGAATTAAAAGATGTACCAGCTGCCAAAAGAACTGCCAGATTCAGATGTGTTATTGTTTTTCTCGATGAAAATGGTAGTCCGAGAACATTTGAAGGCACACTTGAAGGATTGATCGGCTTCGAAAGAAAAGGAACAAATGGCTTCGGCTATGATCCTGTATTTATTCTTCCCGGAAAAAACCGTACTCTGGCTGAAATTTCTGCAGGCGAAAAGAATCTGATAAGTCACAGAGGTAAAGCGGTTGAGGCTTTATTTCAATTCCTGAAGGTTAGGTACAATATCACCTGATATTTGCGGAAAATGGGGAAAAAGATTATTAACCACGGAAAAACACGGAAGAACACGGAAAAAAGCGTAATAAAAAACTTCTTCGACTGGTGAAATGGTGAGCGTCCCCCCTGAGAGCACAAGGTGCTCGAACGCGGGGAGTGAGGCGGTCGAACTTGTTCGACTGCCGAGAGGGGGCGCGTGCCCCTGAGAGCACAAGGTGCTCGAACGCGGGGAGTGAGGCGGTCGAACTTGTTCGACTGCCGAGAGGGGGCGCGTGCCCCTGAGAGCACAAGGTGCTCGAACGCGGGGAGTGAGGCGGTCGAACTTGTTCGACTGCCGAGAGGGGGCGCGTGCCCCCTCTTAAAAAAGTGGAGTGAGGCGGTCGAACAAGTTCGACCGACGAGAGGGGGCGCGTGCCCCTGAGAGCACAAGGTGCTCGAACGCGGGGAGTGAGGCGGTCGAACAAGTTCGACCGACGAGAGGGGGCGCGTGCCCCCTCTAAAAAAGTAAACGGGATTGCATGAAATTTCTGAAGTGGTTTATACAGCGGCTCCTGTTTCTCCTGATTTTGCTTTCTCCGTTTTTCGTTCTGAAAAATAATGCCGGAGAAATAAAAAAACTCAGGCAGAAGGAAGCTTTTTTCAGATGGTCAGAAAAGACTTCTCTGATATCCGCAAAATTGCCAGAAGTTTCGCAGATTGACTTCTGGTGTGAGGAATTTTCCAGAAGGCTTTTGAATAATATCCAGAAACAGCCTCGGCAATTGCTCGAAAACCCTGAACTTCTTGGAAAAAAACTTTCAAGAGAAATAGGTAAATCCAGAATAGAAGATTTTTCTGAACCGAAAGTCTGGTTTGCTGTTGTACCACCTAATGCTGAACGTCCTTCGATGATCAAGGAAAACAGCTGCTTTCAGACAACTTATTCATATCTTTTCAGAGAACTTTTCCATCAGATACTGTTATCTTCAAAACAAGATAATCCGGAAATGGATGAACCAGCTTTTCTTAATAAGTACAAGCCGATGCTTGGAACTTCAATCAGCGGTGATCTTTTTCGATGGGCAAATCGTGGAAAAGCTTTCCATGTTATACATGAAAAGTCGTTTTATGTAGGGGTCTGGAATATCATATTTTCCGGAAAGCGTCCAGCAGGAATTTACTTTCTTCTATTTCCTGAAGCTCCTGATTCAGAGTTCAAATCCTTGAATGCTTTGCTTGCCAACTGGACAAAGATTTTTCCTGGAGAAAAAGTAAGACCTGTAATATATAAATTCCCGGTTGGGGACAAATCCGACAGAAATCTTGATTTGCGACTCTTTTGCCACAAGGATTTAAAGGATTTGCCGGTAAAGGAAACTTTCAGAAAATTGAATAAGGAATTCATAATCAAAGAGCCGAAAAATGTTTCCATTTCCGGCAATGATTATATCGGTTCCCTCGAACTTCCTGATTTTCTTAAAACATTTTCAGATCCTTTCTCTGATTCAGATTTTTGGGTATTGCCTTCAGTGTTAAATGTATCAACCGGATGCATGGGATTCCTCGTTCAAAAACCTGATAAGATCCCCGAAACAATAATTGATACTGTTTCCGGAACATTTATTCCTGTGATATTTATTCTATGGGTCTTGTACATTTTTTTGTTTTCAATGACGTCTTTTCGAATTAATCTTTCCATTAATGAACAGCTTTCAGTCTATTTCCTGCTCTTCTCATCTGTGCCTCTTGCGATAGCAGTAGGCGCCGGGGAAAAATATTATTGTATAAAAGAAATAAATCTGACAAACCATCTTCAGAATGAATTAAAGAGAGCAAATGAAAAAATTGAAAGTGGAGTATCAAAAATTGACACGAAAGTCTGGCATTATTTTCATGAGTTGACCGCAGACCCGGAAATATATAATAATCTTCGAAAATGTTCCATGGAAAAAGACTATTATCAGTCTTTTTTGAAGAAAATTAATGGTGATCTGGAAAATCTCGCTGTTTTTCCGCAAATGGTGTTGTTTTTTGGTGTTGATGGTGAAGAGTTGACCTGGTATGGTTCACAAACGAAGAAAGAATTCGTCGATATTACCAAAGCACTTTTCAGAGGAATTGCTTATGAAATATTCGAAAAAGGAATTCCCGGATATAAAGCTCCTTCAGAGAAAAAGGAATTCAGTGGCCAGAAGATTCTTGGTAACAATCAGAAAATATCTATACTTTCAGATTCAATTGATTCTTTATTAATTGGAAATCGTCGTCTTCCAAGATATTTTAATCGCATTTATTCTGGGGATAAGCTTAAGTTCATTGTTGCATCTTTCTGGACCCACGGCAATTCTGTAGAAATGGTTTTAAAAGACTCTTTGAATCAGTATTTTCTCGACATTCGCAGTATTTCAGAATCTTCTCATTCCTCAAAAGCAGATTTTTCAGAATCAGTTTTTTCAGGAAAAGCTGTTGGGATGATGGATCCCTTTTTCTCTATATTTTCTGAACAATCTGACAGATATAAAAATGTTTGCGATGCAGGTAACAGAAAAAGTAATGTGAATCTAAAAAAGAAAATTAATAATTGGGGAATCTCAGATAATCCAGAAGATTTTCTCATCGTATCAACTTTCAGCAAAAAAGTACCAGGCTATCTAATTGTTTCGGGCATTTCCCTGGACCAGTTGAAAGAGTATCTCGTGAATGAAAGGAACAGAAACCTGGCTTTGCTTTTTTCTCTCATTCTGATAACACTCTCCGCTTTGAAAATGATTTCAAATCAGATGGCACGTCCAATTCGACTTATTTCTGAAACTCTGAAAAAGGCGGCAAAAAATGAACTGGACATTTCTCTCCCGGAACATCACGGCGACGAGCTGGGAGAGGCTTCTGGAATTCTGAACCGAATGATAGCATGGTTGAGAGAAAAACAGTCTTTGAGCAGATTTGTTTCTGACAGAGTGCTGACTGTTGTTTCCGGAAATGATGCCAGTCTTGAATGTGAGCCTTCAGAGCACGATTCTGTTCAGCTTGTTTCGGATATTCGAAGTTTTACCACACTTTCAGAAAAGCATCTGCCGGGAGAAATGTTTTCTCTTCTCAATGTTCATCTTGAGTCAATGACCAGAATTATAGTAAAACACGGAGGTGACATTGAGCGCTATGTTGGCGATGCAATTCAGGCCGTTTTTTCTTCCGGTGAAAAATATACTGATTCCCTGAATGCTGTGAATGCTGCACTTGAAATGACGGAAAGACTGAAAGAAATAAACTCAGACAGAAACAAATCCGGGTCGTTTACTTATGAAATTGGCATTGGAATTGACTCCGGGAGAGTTATTACTGCAATAACCGGTGACCGGAATGACAAACTTGACATGACGGTTCTCGGAGAAAGCATGCGGAATGCTGCTGAGCTTGAAAGTCTTTCAAGAAATGCCTTTAACACAAAAATCATCTGTTCCGAAAAAATCAGAGAAATTCTTCAGGGAAAAATCTTGTTTTATCCATTAGCTCAAAGTGCCAAGGAGAGAGCCTGGGAAGTTGCTGATTCTTTAAAAGACAAAAAGGCTGAAAATGTACAATGCATAGAAAACAGCGATTCAGACAGATTAATTATTACACAGAACAGAACGTTTTTGCTGAGAAGTTTTATTCTGTGGTTATTTTCGTTTCTTAAGAAGCCCGTTCCATATATTCTTGGATTTTCAAAATTGAAAAATTATTTATTTTATTATCCGATGTGTCTTGTACTTTGGATGATTCCGATGATGCTTTTATTTTCTCAGGTCAAATATATGGAATCATCTGACAGAGCTCGTGAAGAGTCTTCTGTTGCAAGTTTTCTTGAAGATCTCTCCGGGAAAATTGAAAAATCGGCTGACAATAGTCAGCAAGTTGCGATTTTTCTCCATGAGAAACTTAAGGAAACAGCAGAAGCGATGTTGAAAGTATCCGCAAACAGCAAAATCAATGTTCTTGAAGAATCAATGAAAAGTGTCTGCAGCTTTTTTCCCAATGCTTCCTGGTACTACATTGAAAGTGAGTTTCAACCGGAAGAAGCCATGAGTTTTACAGATCTGCTGAAAAATGTTCCCATTGCCTCTGGTGGAAAAGAACTGATGATCACCAGAAGCAGAATAAGCAATCTTTTTTCCTCCTTTCAAGCAGAACTGTGGTTCACTGAAATTGCTCCAACAGCCCAGTGGAAGGTTTTGGGACAACTTACCGAAGGCAATCTGTTTTTTGGGAATAACTTTATCAAACCATCAGTACAATCATCTATTGATAATCTGTCATCGGTTTTATGCGGAAATGAGCAGAAGCTTTTCATCTGGCTTCCAGTTCAGGCTCCTGTTTTTCCTGAAAATGAAAAAGTTGGATTTCGTATTGACAATCCGATTCCGTGGCACTGTAGAAGTGTCAGGCATCACCTGAAATCCGGAATATTCTTCTTCATAGACCCTAATGACGTAAATCCGGATATCGGAAAAATGCTCCTCATAAAGAATCTTGAAAAAGAGTCTGTTCATTCAGCATTAATTGACCTTGCAACAGGAAAAAGACGATGTTCATCAATTTTCAGCAGAGACAATGTAGAAAACATACCTGATGATTTCCGAAATAGTATTTCAGAAATTCTTCCGACAGCAAAAATGATCGGAAAAGCAAGCGGAAAGCGAGGTGACTGGATATATCTTTCACGCGAAATTCTGCTCGATGGAGAATATTTGCTTGTACTTGTTAAAAAAATGTTTATTCCGGAAACCAGAACGAAAATTCTGAAGATTATTATCGGATGTCTTTCTGTGATATGGTTTACAATTGGCTCATGGTTGTTTATTCAAAGGGGAATGTTCCGGAAAATGAATTTTTTCCCTTTAAAGTATCGCCTTTCCGGGTCATTTATTCTGGTTGTGGTATTATTGCTGACTTTCTGTCTTCTTACGCTTGAAAAAAATCTTTCAGAAGAAAAGAGTTTTATCAGACTTGATATTCAGAGAAAACATTCAGCAGAATTTCGACAGATAGAGCTGGATAGCGACCTTGTATTATCTTGGTTCTGCGGTTTTATGAATTACTGGGTTGAAAAATCAAAGGTTTTGAAGTTTTTTTCAGAAATCAAAGATATGCCTGTAAAATCAGATAGATTCAATGGTGAGATTGTTTCGTTTCAGGAACACATGAAAAACAACAATGATTATTTGGCTGGAAAGTTGCAGCACTCTGTTGATAATACTTTTGGAACTGAATTTATAGAGCAGGCAAATAAAGAACTTATAGAGATGATGAATGATTTATATTCTTTCTTTCTCAGAAAAGGTCTGAATGCGGCATTTCCAGTATTTTGCGGGCAAGGACTTGTAATGGATTTTGATTCTGGTTTTGAATACAAATCAAAAAGGCTCTGGAGAAATGCTCTAGTTGCGAGATATTCTGAAATACTTACCGGCATTCTTCCAGAAAATAATTCTCGCAGGCAATTGATCAATAAGCCTTCATCTGAAGTTAAGAACATGGTAATGGATGATTTGAATTGTTTTTTCTCAGCAGTTTTAAGTGCCAGAGACGCCGCAGCTATTTCTCATTCTCGTAAGGGTATACTTGAATCAGTATTTTTTGGAGATTCCAATGCGTATATGTATCATAAATACATCTTTCCATCGATTGATTCAGGATTTGTTTTTCTTTGTGAGTTGCGTTCCAGTTCAATTGACAACAATATTTATCTTTCCAGATACAATTCTCCTGTACAGAAAACTCACTTTTTGACAAGGCAAAAGCTTGCATACGAACTTAAACATCCATATCTCATTAATGTTGAAGAAAAAAATGGTCGTTGTACATTAACTGAATTATATGGACTTTCTGATTTAAATGATATTTTCATGATGAAAATAACTTCTTTAAGTGATACGTCATCTTTTTTCTTTGAAGGTAGTGGTAAAAATGAGACATTAACCAGCATTCAGTCTAATTCAGATATGAAAAACCGAATGTTTTATAAAAAAGTTAATGTGTACCAATTTTTTTCAGGAATTTTGTCCAGTATATTCAGGACAAATATGTTTCTTCTATCCGTTCTAATTTTCATTTCAGTATCCGTTATAATTTTTTCGAATCGTTTCCTTTTCCCGATAACTCTTCTGATTTCCTCAACAAGAGAAGTTATGAAGGAAAATTTCTCTCAGGTACTTCCAGATTTTGATATGATTGAATATCAGAACCTCTCAATTGCATTTAATAAAATGCTTATCGGGCTGAAAGAGCGCAGCAGAATTCAGAAATTTGTATCGGAATCCGTCAGAAAAGTGGCGGTAGATCAGACTTTCGAAAAGACCGCAATGGAAGGAGAAAGTCTTGAAGTTACGATTTTATTTGCGGGACTGGCAAACTTTAAAAAGAGAATTTCAACTTGTCCACCAAAAAAGCTTGTAGCAGAGTTGAATAGATACCTTGAAAAGATGTCCGCGATAATAAGAAATCATAATGGTGAAATAGATAAATTTATTGGCGATAAGATTCTGGCAGTATTTCGTCACGAAAAATTTCAATCAGATGATTATGCCGTTTTTTCTGCCCTTAGGAGTGCAAAGATGATGATTCATAGCATGAATGAAGCTGATTCGGGCATTGATGATTCGATTGGAATCGGAATTGTCACTGGAAGGGTTATCGCTGGAATCATGGGGAGTTCATTTCTGAGAAGAAGGGAATATACTGTTTTCGGCGATACAGTTAATCTTGCTTCACGTCTCTGCGATCTTTCCTGCAAAAGAGATTCATCTGAGAAAGTTCAGATAATTCTCGAAGCTCGAGCCCGCGAAATTCTTCTCAATTCAGAAAACGATGAACTTGTACAATCAGGAAAAAAACTCGAAAAACTGAGCCTTCCGCCTATAAAGGGAAAAACAAGATCTGTCGAGGCATTTTCAGCAGGAAAAAAATGACACAACAAATTCGTTGAAATTATGTTTCTTCTCAATAATTCTGGGCAAGTGCCTGCTATTTTGCTGTCATTTCGACCGAAGGAGCACCTCATCAGGGAGAAAACAGGAACCTTTCAATAAGCGTTGAAATAATCCCTCGGGAGATATCTTACTTTGGTCGGGATGACAACGGGTCATATATTTTCCCTCTATCCGAGCGGCTATTTTATTACAGTGACAAAAAACCAGCTTGATTTTTTTCGCAGGAAAAGATAGCATATTCAATGGAGATAGTTCAGGTGTACTGTCAGATCGGAATACAACATGAACATTGACATGCGCACGGTTATTCTTCTGAGTTTTGTTACTCAGATTATCTTTACGCTGTTTCTTTTTCAGATGTGGCGACAAAACCGCAGCCGATTCGATGGTATGATTTTCTGGGTTATAGATTTTGTATTTCAAACTTCCGGGTTGGCTTTGCTTGCTTTGCGTGGGGTGATTCCAGACTGGATTTCCATTTTTGTTGCCAACATGCTCATTCTCTCAGGAGCAATTTTCATTTATATAGGTTTGGAGCGGTTTGTCGAAAAAGCAGGCTCGCAAATTCACAACTTAATCCTGTTTATTTTATTTACTTGTACATTGTATTATTATACTTTTATTCAATCAGATTGGCAGTTACGTACGCTTGTTTTTTCGGCAGCCCTCTTTGCTGTTACTTTTCAAACCATGTGGCTGTTGCTGCGCAGGGTTGAAGCGGGCCTGCGTTCACTGACTTTCTGGGTTGGATTGGTATTTGCTGGGTTTTCCATAATCAGCGGCATTCGCATTTTAGAGTATTTCCTAAGAAGAAGCGAGATCACTGATTTCTTTCATGCAGGTCTCTTTAATGCGCTGATGATTGTTTTCTACCAGATGTTAACGATTTTGTTAACCTATACATTAATTTTGATGGTAAATAATCGCCTGCTTATCAATCTTTCAACACAGGAAGAAAAATTTGCCAGGGCTTTCCATTCTGCGCCGTACGCAGTTATCCTTTCGCAACTTTCTGATGGTAAGATTATTGAAGTGAACGATGGATTCACCGCTATGTCAGGATACACATATTCGGAGGTAATAGGAAAAAAAACTACAGACCTGGCATTCTGGGAAAATAATGAAGATCGCATTGGCCTGGTTAATGTTCTTGTCAAAAATGGTAAGGTATATGAATTTGAAGCGAGTTTTCGAAGAAAAAATGGAGAGCTTTTTATTGGGCTCATTTCTGCTGATATTATCAACATCGGCGAAGGAAGAGTCATACTTTCCAGTATTTTGGATATTACTCAGCGCAAGCAGGCAGAAAAAGAGATTCTTGAGAAAAATCGCGAGCTTGAGATTGCAACAGGAACCGCCAGAGAAATGGCTGCCAGCGCTGAGCTTGCAAACAGAATCAAAAGTGAATTTCTGGCCAGCATGAGCCATGAGATTCGCACTCCAATGAATACTATTGTGAACATGACGAGAATCTTGTTGAAAACAGACCTGAATTCAGAGCAGAGCAATTATGCGCGTATGGTTCAGGAATCTTCAAACATTCTTCTGGCTTTGATTAATGACATTCTGGATTTTTCAAAAATTGAAGCTGGAAAACTTGATTTTGAAAGTGTTGATTTCTATCTTAATGATGTTATAAGTGAAGTTGTCAGAATACTTGGACTAAAAGCCGATGAAAAGGGGCTTCGGCTTATCCATGAGATTGATGATAATGTTTTCAGGTGTCTTGTCGGAGATCCTTTGCGATTGCGCCAGATTCTGCTTAACATGGTAAGCAATGCGATCAAATTCACGAATAGCGGAGAGGTTAAACTTTCCATAATTTCTCAACATCAGACCGAAACCGATACGTTAATACGTTTTTCAGTAAGTGATACAGGTATTGGAATTCCGGAAGAACAGATGGACCGGATCTTCAAGCCTTTTTCCCAGGCTGATCAGACAACCACGAGAAAATATGGCGGGACAGGTCTTGGATTATCTATTTCCAAAAAGCTGGTAGAAATGATGGGCGGAGAAGTTGGTTTTGAGAGTAAAGAAGGTGTTGGAAGCAAGTTCTGGTTCACAGTCCGTTTTCCAAAGGGCTCAGAAGTGAGAAGTGCAAATTCAGAACTGCTTTCCGAAAAGCAATCCACGATACCTGAATTATGCCAGTTACCATGGATAACAATTCTGCTTGTAGAGGACAATATTTTCAATCAGCAGGTTGCGCTGGCTATTCTGAAAAGATTTGGTCTTTCTGCTGATATTGCTGAAAACGGAAAACAGGCGCTTCAAATTCTAGATTCAAGGCTTTATGATCTTGTTTTGATGGATATCGAAATGCCGGAAATGGGTGGAGTTGAAGCAACGAAAATACTCAGAAATTCTGTTTCGAAAAACCGTAAAATTCCGATTATTGCCATGACTGCACATGCTCTGAAAGGAAACCGTGAGCTTTTCATTGAAGCAGGAATGAATGATTGTATAATCAAACCGGTTGACCCTGACATATTATTTGCCGCTCTCCGCAGCCAGATTGAAAAGATTAAAGCCAATTCTCATGATGATAAGGCAGTGTTTGATCGTGCGGCCTTTCTGAAAGGCGTGGGTGGAGATGAAAGTATGTTAAAAATGTTTCTGGAGCTTTTTCCAGAGCAATTTAGCCAGGAATTTGAAAAACTGAAAAATTCTATTGCGAAAAACGATTGCGAAGAGATCAAATTTCATGCTCACAGTATTAAAGGCATTGCAGCCAATATTTATGCCGGCAAACTTAAAGAAGTCGCTTTCGATGTAGAAAAGGCTGCAAAAATTGGTGATACTGATGCTGCAAGATTACTTCTGGAAAAGCTGAAAAAGGAAGCTGACATCCTTTTTGAAAAACTGACCTGCTCTATAAATTTCACAATGTAATTGATGTTTACTGGTTATTAGTCTTATGCTAGAATATTTTACCGGGTCGAACAAGCTCGACCGTGTGGAGTTAGATGCACGAACGGCACTCTCATGAAAGCGGAGAGCACAAAGTGCTCGACCGCAGTGAGTGAGATGCTCGAACGGCACTCTCATGAAAACGGAGAGCACAAAGTGCTCGACCGCGGGGAGTGAGATGCTCGAACGGCACTCTCAAATAAGCGGAGAGCACAAAGTGCTCGACCGCGGGGAGTGAGATGGTCGAACTTGTTCGACCGTCGAGAGGGGGCGCGTGCCCCCTCTCTAAAAGGAGGTATAAATGAGAGTCGCGTTGATTATGTTGGTTTTTGTTTTGGCAGTTTGTCTTACTGGAATCGGCGGTTGTGGTCAGAACCCGGTTGAAAAAAAAGCCGTTAAAATTGCCATAAATGTCTGGCCTGGCTATGCTCATGCATTTCTTGCACAGGAAAAAGGTTTTTATAAAAAGAATAATGTTGATGTTGAACTGATATTAAAAACAAGTCCGCAGGAATCTCAGGAGTTGTTCATCAATGGCGAAGTTGACGGTGTTTTTGACTCGATGGGAAGCATTGTTCAGTTTGCCTCAAAAAATGTTAAAGCCAGTATTATTTACATAGCTGATTATTCAATTGATGGAGACGTGATCATTGGGCGTCCTGAAATTCAATCTCTTGCTGAACTTGATGGAAAAACTGTCTCAGTTGAAGGTTTCAACAGCTTTTCACATGTTTTTGTTCTGAATTCTATAATATCTGCCGGTTTAGAAGAAGGCAGAGTAAAATTCGAAAATATTCCGGCGCTTGACGTGCTTGAAGCTCTGGATGCAAAGAAGATTGATGCGGGCCACACCTGGGAACCTGAAAAATCACAGGCTTTGAAAAAGGGCTATAAAGTCCTTGCCAGAGCTGGTGATACGCCTGGAATAATAACAGATGTTCTGTTTTTAAAAAATAAAGTAATTGCAGAAAGATCTGAGGACGTTCAGGCAATAGTAAAATCGCTTGTTGAAGCCCAGGATGACCAGAAAAAGAATCGTGAAGAATCACTTAAGATTATGGCATCCAAAATGAACATGAGTGTTGAAGAAATGGCTTCAGGACTTGATGGTGTGTGCTCAACCGGTTTAAATGATAATCTTGCAATGATGACCGAAAAAATGCCTTCTGCGACTGTTGCATCGGCTTCAGCCACTGCTTCAACGACTGCCGGACCTTCACTTTTCACTGCCGGTTCACTTGTCGTCGATTTCTATCTGAATCGTGGTCAACTCACACAGAAAATCGAAATGAGTGATATCGTGGAACCAAAATTTATAAAAAACCTGGCGGGAAAATGAAATTTCTTGGTAAATTTGCCACTGCCATAATACTCACTGGCCTTTTTTTTGCCGGAGTAATTTATTATTTTACATGGAATTCCAATGTAAAAACTCTGGAAAAACTTGCAAAAAAAGATCTGCGCATTATTGGAATAAACATTCTTGATAAATTCGACCGCCATTTTTTTGAAAGAATGTGCGATATGAAAGTAATTTCTCAGGATTCAGTACTGACTTCCAGAGATTCAACTCCGGCTGAAATTACCAGAAAATTGATTTTGTACAGGAACAGCTATAAAACCTATTTTTCACTTTCTTTTTTCGATATGGACCTCAGGAGAATTGCAGATACTTCTGGCGTATCATTGGGATTAAGGCATTCTCTGAAAAAAAATATGGATGCCGCGCTTCATGGAAAAATAAGCATTGCAGAGGATGTTCGAATTTCCGAAGGCTTGAAGGTTCCAATGATTTACTTTTCTGCGCCTGTTAAAGACAACGATGGAATACAGATTGGTGTTGTCGTAGCCAGAATGTCAATTGATAGATTGAACGATATCGTTAGGAATGCTGACAATCAGGAAAATGAAGGCGAGGAAGTATTTATTGATTTAATGGACAAAAAAGGAATTTTACTCTATTCCGACCATGATAACAAAGGAATTTTAAAAGAAATGGCGGATGAATGGAAATTTCTGAAAGATCTAAATATGGATAAACCCGGTTATATTGACGAACATATTTGTCATACCGGAGAAAAATCTATTTTGTTTTTCTGTCGTGAACGAGGATACCTTGATTTTCCCGGAAATGGCTGGGTATTGTTCATACATACGCCCACTCGAATCATAAGAGCACCAATTGATGCGGTAAGAAATGAATGGCTTATGATTGGAATTCCAGGTGTTGCTATTGCAGCTATTCTGGCTTATCTCTTTTCGTTATTTCTTTCCAGGCCATTGTCAGAATTGAGAAATGTCGTTATGGAAATAACCAGGGGAAATTTACAGATGCAGGTTGATGCCTCATCAAATGACGAGATTGGAGAACTTGGAAAATCCTTTAATCTCATGGTCGAAAATCTCAAAACTTCAATTACCAGTCTCAAAAATGAGATTTTTACGCGTGAAGCTCTCGCCCGCCAGATAAGCGAACAGGCAGAAATATTAAGGGAGATGAATAAACAGCTGGAAAATTCGCTTATCAAGGAAAACGAACTGAAAGAAAAAGCTGAATGTGCGAATGTTGCCAAAAGCAATTTTCTTGCTAATATGAGTCACGAAATCCGCACTCCCATGAATGCTATCATTGGAATGAGTCATCTGGCACTGAAAGCAGAAACGAATCCAAATCAGAGAAACTATCTCGAGAAAATTCTTTTTTCAGGGAATTCCCTGTTAACGATCATCAATGATATTCTTGATTTTTCCAAGATTGAAGCAGGAAAACTGGAACTTGAATCAGTCGAATTCCGGCTGGATGAGGTGCTGGACGGTGTTGCCAACATTATAGGATTTCAAGCCACCCAGAAGGAACTGGAAGTCCTTTTTGATTTGGAACCATGTCTTCCTCTGAGAGTTACGGGTGATCCGCTCAGACTCGGACAAATATTAATTAACCTCGTGAGTAATGCGGTAAAATTTACCAATTCCGGTGAGGTAATCATTTCTATTCGGTGTTTGAAAGATGACACACAGAAACGCATTGCGACTCTTCAATTCTGTGTTCAGGATACTGGAATAGGAATGACTCAGGAACAAGTTTCTCAACTCTTTCAATCTTTTACGCAGGCTGACACCTCTATCACAAGAAAATATGGTGGGACTGGTCTGGGGCTTGCTATTACAAAAGCTTTGCTGGAGAAGATGGGAGGACAGATTTGTGTTGAAAGTGTTCCTGATGTTGGTACAAAGTTTATTTTTTCAGCAGATTTTCCTTATTCCGGCAAAAAGAGTAAGCCCGGAGAACTATTCCAGGGCGATTTTCAGGGAATGCGTGTACTAGTAGCAGATGATAATAAAAGTTGCCGAGACATTCTGCAATCTCAGCTTGAATCATTTTCCCTTAATGCAAAAACTGTATCCAGCGGTTTTGAGGCGATTGAGGAATTAAAAAGAACTTCACAGTCTTCAGGAGAGCCTCATTACAAACTGATTCTCATGGATTGGAAAATGCCTGAATTAAATGGTTGCGAAGCTGCTAGAAAAATTAAAGATGAAATAGCTTTTTCTGAGCCTCTGCATATTGTTTTAGTAAGTGCTTTTGGAAATGAGGAAATCGGAAGTGATTTGAATTCTTCCCTTTTTGATGCGGTTCTTCATAAACCAGTTAAACCTTCAACTCTTTTGGATGTCATTCTGACAATTTTTGGCGAGGAAGCAGCAGTGAGCCCGAATACTGTCAGGAAGGATGACTCTTTAAAAAATGATAATTATTTTTCAGGAAGAAAAGCTCTTGTTGTTGAAGATAACAAAATAAATCAGAAAATCGCACAGGGTTTTCTCAAAAGTGCTGGTATGCAGGTTGAAATTGCCGAAGACGGCCTGGAAGCTGTAAACAGAATTAATAACAGGAGTGAGCAATTTGACATTGTTTTCATGGATCTTCAAATGCCGAAAATGGATGGGCACGAAGCCACAAAATTAATTAAATCGAAGTATCCGGATCTTCCAATTGCTGCAATGACCGCTCATGTTTATCAGGATGAGAGGGAAAAATGTGCAGAAAGCGGAATGGATGATTTTCTGTCTAAGCCCATGGACCCGGAAAAGCTTTTTGATATTCTGAAGAGGTGGGTAAAACCGTGTGAAAAACTTCCAGAAAAAACACAAGAAATGCATGAAAAATCAGCAGATGATAAAATTCTGTCAGACAAAATTGCATTTTCATCAATATTAAATGTTATCAAACTTGATGAAGCGCTTGCCCGGATAAGAGGTGACAGGCAGCTTTTCAGAAAAGTACTTTTTGATTTTTACGCAAATCATGCTGATGCACTTCAGAAGATTCAGAGTTATCTTGAAAATAATGAGCTTGAGAATGTGTTAAAAACGCTGCATTCATTAAAAGGTGTCGCAGGGAATATTTCTGCTTTTAATCTTTTCCAATCTGTACGGGAATTTGAGAGCCTTTTGAAAAATCCGGAAAAGCCTGATTACAGCAATGCGCTTTTGAACACAAAAAAACATTTTACAGCTCTAATGGATGCCATTGCACAGTTGAAGGCATATCATAAAGAGTCTAAAAGTACGATTCTGATGAGCCCGACAAAGAAAATCGAAGAAATCGATCTGGCCGTTGTTTCTGAACTGTTTTCAGATCTCGTTGTTGCGCTGAAAGACAATAGTTATTCTGCAAATAAACTTGTCAGAAAAATTCTAACTTTGCTTGCTGATACAGAATTTGAAAATGAAATGAGATTAATTGAAGAGTACATGGAAAAATTTGATTTTGAAAAGGCTTTACAATCTCTACTTAAAACAGCTTTTCACATGAAAATTGTAATCGACGGAGAGATTAATGAGTAAAGTAACAGAACAGATTTTAATTATTGATGATATGGTGGAAAACATACAGATCCTGGCCAGGCTTCTTGAAGATGATTATGAAATCAGATTTGCGACAAGCGGAAAAAGAGGTATTGAATTAGCACTGAAAACTAATCCAGACCTTATTCTTCTTGATGTGATGATGCCGGAGATGGATGGATTTGAAACTTGTTCCCGTTTAAAAGAAGACGAGAAATTAAAAGATGTTCCGGTTATTTTTGTAACAGCACTTACCGAAAAGTACAGTGAAACCAGGGCTCTTGAAATCGGTGCGGTTGATTATATAACGAAGCCTATCTGTCCTGAGACTGTAAGGGGCCGTGTTAAAAATCATATCGCGTTGCGGATAGCACACAAAGAGCTTCAGGCTAAAAACAGGGAACTTGAATCATTTTGTCTGGCGATATCACACGATGTTCGTGCACCATTAAGAATAATAAAAGGTGTTTCTCAGATTCTTCTTGAAGATTGTGCAGAAAAAATTGATGAAACTGATCGAAAAAACATTGAAAAAATAAACAGCAGTTGCACCAACCTGGAAAACCTCGTGAGCAATCTGCTCAGATTTTCTTTTATTTCAAGCTCTGAGTTGAAAATCAGCAAATTCGATCTGAGCAAAATGGCAGAAGAGGTTTGTACAAGTTTATCCGAATCGTTACCTTTGGTGCCGGCTGAGATTAAAGTTGCTCCTGGAATGGAAATAACTGCAGATCAAGAGTTGATTCGAGTTGTAGTAACCAATTTAATAAACAATGCCTGGAAGTACAGTTCCAAAAAAGACAAGATAATAATTGAAGTAGGTGTTATAAAGAACAAAAAAGAATATGCTTACTTCGTAAAAGATAGCGGTGCCGGATTCGACATGAAATACGAAAATAAACTATTCGGAGCCTTTCAGCGCCTTCATTCGGCAAAAGATTTTGAAGGAACCGGCCTGGGCATGTTCATTTCCCAGAGAATTATTCAAAAGCATGGCGGAAAAATATGGGCAAAAGGCGAAGAAAATGTCGGCGCAACTTTTTACTTCACAATACCTTCTGAAAAATCGCCAGAAGCATCGTGAGATATTTTCCATTTAACTGATACTCAAAAAAGCTCTGATTTTTAACCACGGAAAACCACGGAAGACCACGGAAGACCACGGAGAACAGCAGATTTTTTCTATAAAAAAGTTATTATTGTATCAACTCAATAATTCGGGGTCCTTTTCACTTCCACCATTTATTGAGTAGATATTTATTATTCTTAATCAGTTAAAAGATTTAAACTATCGCTCTAACTAAGTACAGCAAATTTTAATAAAAGGGTCATTAATCAATGTCATTTCGACCAAAGGGAGAAATCTAGCATTTATGGAGATCTCTCACATTCGTTCGAGATGACAGCCCACCCAAAAGTTAACATGCAAATTTGACCCCTTATTTAGTATTTTGCGTACTAAGAGTCAGTAGCACACTTGATTCTTAAATGTCAAAAACGTACCAGTTGCCAGATTTTTAAAATTGTTATGCCGAATTTTTGGCTGATTGTTGCGATTCATCTGAGCAGTTAAGGCATCTGTTCAATTATTCAGGTGCACTCCTTCTTGAGTTTGCTGTTGTTGGCATGAATCTTGCTTTATTTCCCTCAAGTAAAATTATTGGTACGTTGACTAAATTTAAATAAAATATTTGGAGACAGAGATGAAAAAGCTTCACGTTTTTTGTGGTTTTATGGTTGTACTTTCTTTTTTGTTTTGTCCGGTGACTTCATGGGCGTTGAATGATTGGACAGTAATTGTTTTTATGTCCAACGATGATGATGATGGTGCAATTGGCAGTGCAAATTCGCGTAATCTCAATGCAATGGCTATGGTTGGCGAGCAGCCTGGAACAAAAATTCTTGTACAGGATGATCGTGGTCCGAAAGATTCCTATTCTGGAGCTTTGAGATTGTCTCTTGAAGGCAGAACCTGGAAAACAGAAGCAAAGTTGGGCGAAGTGAACAGCGGTTCTCCACAGGCACTGTGGGATTGTTTGAAATGGGCTGCTACAAAACATCCAGCGAAAAAATACGCATTAATTCTCAATAGTCATGGAAGTGGTGTTTTCTCATGGCGTGGTACCGGTTCAGTTTCCAGTTCTAATCCGGGAGCTGTTAATTTTGATCCGGATCGCTTTGTATCTTATGATCATACAGACAATGATTGTCTTACAGTATTTGAAGTCGGAGCGGTATTGAAAGCTTTTGCAGAACGTCTGAACAATGGTCGCAAGCTTGAACTGCTTGGATTAGATGCATGTCTGCCCGGCGGCATTGAAGTTCTCTATCAGGTTCGGGAAGGTTGTGAAATACTCGTTGCCAGCCCTGATACAACTCCAATTTATGGTTTTCCGTATCGGACTATTGCCCAATCTCTTTCAGATGTTACCATGAGTACTGAGAAATTTGCCGAAGTAATAGTAAGAAATTGCGGTTCCACAATGGCAGGCTGGAGAACAGCCAGAGCTCAGGAATTAGTTGGCGCTCTTGATAACCTTGCTATTCAGATGTTGAAAGCGATGGATGACACTGGCAGAAAATTCGGACTTAACGGTCTCGCTTCTTATGGTGGAAAAGATCGTTACTGGGATCTTCCTAAAATGCTGACTTCCATTTCAAATGGCTATGCTGATTTCAAAGGTGCTTCGAATAAGCAGGTTATTGTTCAGATTGCCGGGGAAGCATTGGAATCATTGAAGTCTGCGCTGGCTACCTCTCAGGGAAGCATGTCAGTTGTATGGCCCACAGCAACGGAATATTCTCAGTGGCATGCCTTCTATAAAGCGCTTGATTTTTCTGGAGCATCACATTGGGACGAAATGCTTGATAAATGGATTCTTGGCAGATAAAGTTAATTTAAAGAAAAACCCCTGTTTCACAGCTCTTAGCCTGAAGCAGGGGTTTTCGCTGTAATCAAGCTCTTTTATGCATATTGCAGAAAATAAAAATATTGTATAAAATATAATAATTGGGGGTGCAACACAGTGAAACAAAGAGTATCAGTTCTTCTTATTTTTTTATGTGTTTTGTTCTTTTCAAGCATAGCAAAAGCCGATTTTGAAGCATTGAAAGATTATAATTTTAAACAATGTACAAAAGAGAATGTTTCTGATTTCCTTGCTGAAATAAAGCGTGAACAAGTAGAAAGCAGAAAAAACCTCGAAAAAAAGTATCCTGACAGACCGGATAAAATCGATGGCAATTCTGTGACTGTGGCTTATCAGATGATGATTTCGATTGCAGAAGAATTGCTTGTGAGAATTGAAAAAAACGAACCGCTTGCCACGCTTGCTGCGACATTTGCACGTCTTCAGAGGCTTCACTATTCAACATTGGCTCAGATTAATCCATATACAGATCCGCCAATTCTTGTTCTTGGATGGAAATGCAGCAATAATTTTCTTTTCGGGCCATTCAAGCTTACTACAAGGGAACCAGCATTAAATCGTCCTGTTGGTGCCGTTAAGGCCAAACTTGAAGCGCGCGGACTTGTTAATCCGAAAACTGGCAAAACAGTTTCTGTATCTGAACTCGCTGCTATGACGCCAATTCAGATATCAATGCTGGAGCCTTCGAAAGATCATCCGGCGATAACTCAGTCGCTTCCAGGAAACCATTACTCTGCTTTTCTGAATGATATGACACAATTGATAAGAAAATTCGGAAAAAAGAAAACCAGCAGTTTCGATTTGAATTATGCCAGAAGAATTCTTTTTTTTGATGAATTGAAAACCGACGCATCTTCACCCAAGCTGAAAGCCAAAGACCGCTATGGATTGACATGGCGCGTCAAATGGGGTGATGAAGTTCATTCAGATGTTGTTGCGACACGCCTTGCGATTGATGTTGGGAGCGCATACGCTGATATGAAATTTTACTCTGGTCCGGCGGAAACTCTTCTTATTCTTCCTGCATCTGGCAGCAGCGATTCGCCTTCTGATAGAGCGGCTCTCGAAAAAATAATGTTGGAATCAAAATTCAAGTTTCATCTTAACAGATATATCGTTGAAAAGCCTTTCATTGCCGACGCCAACGGGAAAATTGTTGGAACAGGGCGTGTTGATGAGGCTATGCTTGAACGCGATTCTATTGATTCGAAGTATCTTGGCTGCATTTATCTTGCATTTAAAGAATGCCAGTTATCTCTTGATAGCCCGGTATTGAAGCGCCTTGGCGGAATAGATTTGAATCGAGGTAATTCGCTTGATGACAGGGTAGGGCGGTCTTTTCTTATTTTCAACACCTGGATAAATAACCCTGATGCAAAGGAAGACAATGCATGCAGCGGGCTTCTTGCAGACAGAGAAACCGGAGAATTCAAAAAGTACGTTGAATTTATTTCTGATATGGGTGCCTCTTTTGCTGGACCATATTCTTCAGGCTGTCTCTCGACTCTTTCACCAAACTGCGTCACAGAGGTCCTGAACGTCAAGTCGATGAATCTGCATCCAATTTTTCTTCCTCAGTGCTGGTACAATTGTACATATTCTGATGCCCGCTGGATGGCTCGCAGAATAGGAAAATTGCGAAGAGCTGATCTTGAAAGAATCTTCGCGGAAAGTGGCTGGCCGTCATATTCTCAGAAACTTGGTGTCGAAAAAATGCTTTCCCGCAGAAATGATCTTGTTAAGGCATTCGGGCTGACTGAGGAAGGAATTCCCCTCGAATCGTGCAATCCGAAGCTTTCCATAAGCATTAAAACTCCTGACGGCGAAGATTACCCGGTGATCAGAGGCATGATAAACCCGCTTTCTAAAATTGTCAGAGAGAGCGAAAGAACTGGTCATCCCGAAGGACTGCTTCTCACTCGTCCGAGACAGTTAGACTGACAACGAAACTTCAGGAATGGTTAAATGCGCTTCTGTGTATTCCTGTGAAAATTGCTGTAAGACCCGATATTGTTAACATGATTGTAATCGCAGTAATTTCATAAAGTGGAAGTTGTCCGGCAATTGTTGATGAAATAATGCCACTAATAAGCCCTGCTGCAAACAGCAGGGCGTGCTCTCTGAATAACAGAGAATCAATGGTTTGTTTACTGAATCCGATAATTCTCAGATATTCCAGCTCATTTTTTCGTTCAAGAATATTGCGTAAAATCAGTGCAGCAAGGCTTCCGCAGCCCAATATCAAACCAATTATGCCCAGAGCAAGGAATATGGATAGATATGTGTTTTGTACGCGGTTAAAGCTGGCAATTCTTGCGGAAGTTGATTCGATGTGTGCACCGAAACGCTGAATTGCTGTTGAAATAACTTTCATGGCAGATTCTTCAGTGCCCGGAGAAGTCTGTGTAAGAAAAACTCTGCTTCCTTTGGAATCGGGCCACAAACGGTAAAAATTTTTCTGCGAAATGAGAATTTTTCCCTGCAGAATTGAGTTTTCGAGACCGGCAATTAACCTGATTCGGAAGATCTGTCCGTTTGATGATTCGATTTTCAGTTCGTCACCCAATGCCATTCCAAGGTTCCAGCGAATAACGTCTGCATCAGCGACAGCAGGAATAATAAATGGGTCACCGAAATCATGATTCAGTACCTGCCAGCTTTTTTTCAGACCAGGTGCTGATGAGCTGAAAGTAAATCTGTCAGTAAAAGTTTCCGGATCAATTCCCAGAAAAGATGGTATGGAAACTCTGTTCAGATTCAGACAACTTGCGTCGCTTCCCTCTGCCAATGGAATTTGTACAATTCTGGTTTTTTCAGGAAGATCATCAAGTTTCAGCGAATAACGTACTTCGCGGGAATTAATGTCTCCGAAAAGTGGGACAGCTGTTTCGGAATACATCGAAAATCCGCCGGTTCCGGATATTGTACGGTGCGGATCGGCAGGAGTACCTTTGTGATTTGCTGATACTGCAAGAATCAGAAATATTGAGCAGGCTATTATTCTTATTACGGACATGCTGCGGTCAAACTTTCTGACAGCATTTTTCAGGGCCAGTGTGCTTATTGAAAGCATTGCCGGACGGTTGGAAAGCCTTATTATCAGCCATGCTGAAGCCTGTGTTGTAAAAAAGAGTATTAATAATCCGGCAGCGAAAAAAAGTGCAGACTTCATTGCTCCATCTGTACCGGCTGAAAAAAATATCGGAGTAAAGCTTAGTACAAGTGCTGCTAGCGGGATTCTGATGCTGACGCAAGGCTTCAGTGTGAGTTCAGTCTCTTTACTCAGAATATCAGCTTTCGGAGTTTTGAAAAAGTTTCTCAGGGTAACTGCCAGTGCAAAGATAGATGCGCCAACTGAAAGAAAGAATCCGGCGGAGAGAGCGTAGTAGTTTATGAATAGATCAATTTCAGGAATATTAACTGCACCATGCCAGACTGTTTGCAGCAGATTAAGCATTCCCCAGGCATAAATAATTCCCAGAATAATTCCCGGAACAGTGCCGATGATTGAAATGACTGCCGCTTCAGCCAGTAACTGCTGAATGATCTTTCGGCGATTGAAGCCAAAAATCTGCATAATAGAAAGCTCAATCTGACGTCTTTCAAGATATAAAGCGAACAGAAGTGCTGTCAATAGAAGTGCAGCAAGAATTATAAAAAAGCCAAGTCCCATAAACAGCATTGTGAAATCAATTGCTTTTGATGTACCGTTTGCTTTTTCTGCGTACAAATTTCTTTCGTGTAGTACATCTGCTTTCAAAGGAACTTCAGGAAAATATGGAACCACGGAGGGCATGGAAGCTGGAGTTGGGGAAACTGGAACCACGGAATACACGGAAGGCACGGAAACTGATGGATTTTGGGAGGCTACTGGAACCACGGAATGCACGGAAGGCACGGAAACTGAGGGAGTTGGTGAAGCTACTGGAACAATGGAATGCACGGAAGGCTTGGAAACTGATTGAGTTGGTGAAGCTACTGGAACAATGGAATGGACGGAAGTCACGGAAACTGTTGGAGTTGGGGAAACTACTGGAAGCAGGGAAGTCATGGAAGATGTGGAGAATACTGGAATTTTTGAAGATGTTGAAATACTTGAAACAACTGGAGTATATGAAATGTTTGAAATATCTGAAATGTTTGAAGTGGGTGAGAGTGATGATAAAAGGGCGCTTTCGAGTTTTTTTTGATTTGCTTCTTTGAATTTTACGAGTGTTATGCTGCCAAAGCGGTTTCCCCAGATCTTTTTTGCCGTGCTAAGTTTTATAAAAGCTTTGGGAAGTCCGTTGTACTTGTACCAGTAGTCTTCGTCGACTTGCCTGACGCGCTTTAAATCGATGGGTAGATCGGGGTCCCAGTCGTTGCAGGTTTCGGCGTCTTCCATTCCCGGAAACCTCGGAATAAAAGAACGATTCAGTGCTGCTCCTTCCATGGGAATAATTACTTTAAGTCTGAATTTATCTGTCCTTTCAGATAATACGCCAAAATTTCCGGTAATATATGCAGAAATAATAATTTCGTCGCCTTCTGAAGCGCTCAGTTCGTCGGCAAGCCAGCGGTTTATTACAATTTCATCATCTTTGCAGTCATCAGGAAGCGGGGATTCTTCGATTCCGGCAATGAAAGAGTATGGAACAGAACTGACTCCGCATTGAAATGAGTTAACAAAGTAACCGAAAACTTTTTTCGTTGGAATTCCTGTTTTGAGTGCTGCTTCATCAATTGTTTTTTCAAGTGAATCGGATATGAAAACATTGTCTGATCTTAATTCCAGACTGGAATCAGCAGAGGAAAGCTTCAAATCATAATCTTCAAGTTGTAAAACGTCTGCGATTTTAGTTGAAAGTCCGCTTTCAAGAGTCGAAACAACCAGATTTGCCCGGTTGGAGTTTCCCAGAAGTTTGCCCAGAAAGTTTATATCTAAAAATCCGTTCATCGGAAGCATCTGTGAAACATGCATGTCGAAATTGCCACCGGCAGATGATTCTAAAATTGCAGAGACTTTCAGTTTGATGGTCTTCACATCATTTCTGGAAAGAGAAAATGGCGCATCTCCGGGCATTTCAGACTGCTTAAAAAATCTAAGTACAACACTGTCGGACGCTTTGACTCCAAGATGGTCAGCTGTGCTGCGGTTGATTATTATTTCATGAGCCTTAAGTTCAGGAATATCTTTTCTGAGCGTCGAATTTGCTGCTAATTTGAAAAAACTGCTATCAATTCCGTAGAGTGAAATTGCGACTGAGCGATTGCCGTCAGAAGATCCGAGATATCCATTTGTCATAATTGCTTGTGCGATTGAATCGCAATGCAATTTTTTAAGCTTTTCGATACTGCCTGATGTAATACCTTTGTTTTGTATAGTGACAGCAGTTTTGACAGATCCAAGACTTTCGGCAGATATTTTTTCCAGCGAGTGTTGTACAGAATTACCCGTTACAAGAGTGCCGGTAATAACCATTGAACATATCGCCGCCGCTATCGCAGTTACAAAAATTTCACCCCGGTAGTATGACAAGGTTCTAAGTACAAGCCGCGACAGTGAAAATCCCTTTGATATACTCATATTCTTATTGAAATCAATCCTTATAATCTCTTGAACTCTTTAATCTTTATAATCAAGCTAGTAACATTGCTCCTGCTGAAAAGATTATCTCATGCAGAGACGCAGAGGCACAGAGAAAAACAGAGAGAAAATCGTGTTTTTTTATATCTGCTCAGCAACATTGCTACGGTCTTGAAAAACAGGTTTATATTTTTAACTGCGCCTATACATATTTTATCATCCAATAATTGAATCTCCTCAGGAAATTTCATAAAACCAAAATCAAATTAATCGCTTTTTCTTTTCCTTAATAAAGGAGTCGTAGTCAATGTCATTTCGACCAAAGGGAGAAATCTCGCATTTATGAGATCTCTCACATTCGTTCGAGATGACAGCCCCCCACAAAGTTAACATGCAAGTTTGCCCCCATATTTAAGATTTTGTATACTTAATCTGCGTAATCTGCGAAATCTGCGGAAAAAAATCTTTTCTTTTCTTGTCTTGTCTTTTGCCAAGGTTATTTGTGATTCAAAGCATTAATTTTACCGCCTTCGAGGCTGAATGTAGCATCCATTGCGCCAGCAACATAATCAGCATGAGTAACGGTGATAAGCGTATAATCGCGATTAGACGCGAGCAGTTTGACAATTTCTTTTCCCATTGATGGTTCGAGGAATCCGGTTGGTTCGTCTGCAAGTAAGAGTGTCGGATGATTTATCAGTGCCCGGGCGATTGCAACGCGGTGTTGTTCTCCGCCTGAAAGTTGCGAAGGAAAATGGTGCGCCCTGCTGGAAAGTCCTACACGTTCGAGAAGTTCACTGGCACGATTAAAAGCTTCCTTTGTATTCATTGACAATGGCAGAGTAGGCAGCAAAACATTTTCAATTGCGGTACACTGCATGAGCAGGTGGTGATGCTGAAAAACAATGCCAATTTTGGTAGCTCGGAAATTTTCCATTTCTTTGTCAGACATTTCAATAAGGTTTTGTCCGTTAATTTCGATGCGGCCTCTGTCTGGTTTATGCAAACCTGCAATCAGATTCAGCAGTGTAGATTTTCCGCAGCCGGAAGGTCCGATGATTGCGACTGACTGACCGGAACAGACATTCAAATTTGCACCTCTGAGAACCTCGACAGGTCCAGCTTCGGGGTGATATGTTTTATGAACATCCACAATTTTGACTAATATTTCCTGCATAAATTTCCCGCACACCTTATGTAGAATTGGCTTCCAGCCGCTTAAGAGAAACGCGGCAAGATGCCACGTCTACTCGGATTTGTCTCAATAAAACTTCTTAAAAAAGGACTTCAAGCAGATAAAAGATAATATCATGACTCCCTCCACGAAAAAAAACTTTCAAAAATATAACACGTCGTGTATGATTATTCAAAAGCGTATTTTTGTGACACTGTAGCATAAACACTCATCGTCTTCCCCAGGTTTTTTCTTTTGTTCACTTTATCGGCGAAATCGGCGAAATCTGCGTAATCTGCGGACAGCTTTTAATCTTTTCTCTTTTATCCTTTATCCTTTATCCTCTTCAATCTGCGGACAAAGCCTACAACTGTGCTCTGTATAGTGTTATATTGCCATCGAGATCGCAGATCAGCAGGTGCTGTTCAATAACTGCAACAGGAGCGGCTATTGGGGAGCCGTGTACAAAACGCCACAATCTGTCAGCTGATTGCAGATTGTAACAGTAAATAAAACCGTCGAGGTCAGCGATAATAAGATTTTTGTTGTCTACAAGCGGCTCAGATTCAAGTTTCCCTGATAAATTTGCTGCTGCTGATTTTTTTCCTGTTTGTTTATCAAGAAAAAAGATTCTGCCGGAAGAGTCTGCTGCAACGATATGGTTTTCGCTGATGGCAGGCGGTGATAAAAATTCGCCTTTTCCCTCTGGTTCAAATTTCCAGAGTATTTTTGATGCTGCAAGATCAACCGCGACAATTTTGTTGTCGTGAAGTGCAATATATGCAGTATTTCCTTCGCAGACAGGCGAAGACGGTATGTAGGAACCCAGATCAAGTGAAAAAACCTGCTTTCCTGTTTCAGTTGCAATGCCGCGCAGAATGCCGTCGCAGCCGCCGAGAATGAATTTATTTTCGGATAATGCCGGAGTTCCGTTTATGTAGTTGTCAGTTTCAAATTTCCACGACTCACTGCCTGTTGCTGCTTCGAGACAGTAGAGAAACGAATCATAGGAACCGAAAAGTACTTTAAACTGATCTCCTGATCGGAAATATGTGGCACCGCCATTAATGTTTCCTCCTGTTTTATATTTGTAGAGCAGTTCGCCTGAGTCAGCATTAATTGCGGTGAAGTATCCCTTTTTTGTACCAAAAAATATATGGGGTACGTCATTAATATTAATGTACAATGGCGTCGAGGTAATTGTTTCACATAAACATTTACTCCATATTTTCGCACCTGAATTCAGTTCCAGTGCGCCCATCTGACCTTTGGTGTTTGTGAAAAAAACTTTTCCATTTTCAACTATTGCACCTGATCTTATCGGAGCGCCTGTCTGGAATTTCCATACCGGTTGAAGTGTACCGGTCGGAAGTTTCTTTACCTTTGCTGAGAGATCTGGCGTGCCCCTGTACTGATGCCACGAAAGCTCTGGGCTCAGAGAAGCTTTTGAATTTGAACTAATTGAATTGTTTGAATTTCCAGGAATTTCGGAAGTGATCGTATTCGTAGTAGTCGCACTGTTTGCAGAATATGCAAAATTATCAGAATACGCTGATTTTTCTGAGGAAGTCCTGAGAAAATCTGCGATAACATAAGCGAGTAAAATTATTCCAGCTGCGAATACAATTTTTTTCAAGATATTCCTCAATTAATCTTTCTATTTTATTTTGATGGTAGTATTTTAGTTTTTGCTTTCACTTATGTCATAAGCCATTAGTGCTGTACCATGTCTGATATAAAGTACTCCATTGCTGATAACCGGGTGCCCCCAGTGGGTTTTTGAGCCTTTTTCAATCATGAAAGAGCTGATTATCTTGAAGTCTTCTGGAGTTGCTTTTACCAGGGCGATGTTTCCACGTTTTTCCTCATAACAATAGAGCATTCCGTCGGCGTAAATAATCGAACCTTTTGTTTCCCACTCCTTGTCATAAGCTTTTTTACCGGTCTTCCAGTCGATGCAGGCCCAGTTTCCTTTATTATTGTTGAGCCAATTGGAACCGTACAAATATCCATCAACAAGTACAACATGCCCGTGGTGTGTGTCTATTACATCAGTTTTCCAGAGCATGGTGACTCCGGTTGCGTTCTCATTAAGCTGCAGCATTACTCCGCAATGGTCATAACCGCTGGTTACGAAGATCATGTCGTCTTTGCAGACAGGAGTGTTACAGTTGATAACCCATCTGGATCTGTTGGCATCGTTTTCGAAAAATGTTCCAAGATAATCGAATGACCAGATTATGTTACCATTCTGCGGGTCAACGCCAAATATATCTTTGCTTGTTACACCGATGATTTGTTTTTTGCCTTTGTACTCAATCAGAGCTGGTGAAACATAGGCACCTTCAGCTTTAAGTGAGGCTGTTTTCCAGACAAGGGCACCGTCAGATGCATTCAAGGCAACCATTGTTGTCTGCTCTCCGGTAGGAGTGCAAATCACTTTTCCGTCGACGACAAGTGGGGACTCTGCGCCACCCCATTTGCCAAAAACTCCTTGATATTTGTTCCAGACATCTGATTTCCAAAGAAGTTTTCCCGATTCAGAATCGACAGCTGCTGCAACTCCGTCACCGCTGATAACGTAGAGTTTGCCCTCGACAAATGTCGGTGTAGTGCGAGCTTCCGGATATGTCTGTGTCCAGCCGGTTGCGTATACCGTTTGCCACAGCTGTTTACCCTGTAAGTCATAGCTGGAAACAAATTCGCCGGCATCTTTTATTCCTGTCAGATAAATTTTTCCCTTCACAATTATCGGGCTGGAATAACCTTCGCCAACATCTTCGTTTGCCCAGAGAAGCTTGGGTCCGCCATCTGGCCAACTTTTTAAAAGCCCGGTTTCATTGTAGATGCCGTCGCGATTGTTGCGCCATTGAAGAACGTCTTCAGCAAACGCTGCAGGAATAAGCGTAACGATCAATAATCCCGCCAGAATGAAACAAGAAAGCTTTTTGTTGAGTTTAGAGCTTTTCAAAATATGGTACCTCCTGATTTTTTTTACAAATTTATAGTAAAGAAATTTAATGACCTTCGCGTAAGAAATTAATTAGTTTGCCCGGTGGGCTATAATAAATTTCGTGAATTTCGTATTTATCTTTTAATCTTTCCAGTCTGTGTACAAAGCTAAAAATTAAAAGAGAATATCATATTAGAAAAGATTACTGTTCCTTTCATGATTTTGATAGGGCACCTGTTGGGCATTCATCAATAAATTGTTCTTCGAAGCCAGAAAAAGCAGATTCCAGAGAAATATTCAGCGGTGAATCGACAGTTGTGGTTTTTCCGCGCCCGATCATCACTGGACCTTTTCCGGGTTTGAGTGTTTTGCCAAGTTCTACGCATCGGTGGCATCTGATACACTTTCCAGGGTAGAATGTTATCAAACCAGCTCTTTTTGGAAGCATCAGCTCGGGTTGTTCATCTCTAAATCTGTTTTGTTTTGCATTCATATCTGAAGCCAGATTGCGCAGTATACAGTTGTTGCGGGCTGAACATGAGCATTGCAGACACCTTCCGGCTTCTTTTTGAAGCTCTGAAAAAAGTGTAAAGTTAATGCTCTCTGATGTTTCATGTGAATCTGAAGGCAGCGAAATAAAGAAATATTCAATAATTTCTTCACGTGACAACTTGCCAATATGATGCTTGTACTTATTCGTGCTTTGTGATACGTATCCGTTGTCATGATTCTCCTTAGGGGAAAATGTACATGCATTTCTTATCAGTTCTCTTATACTGACAGTACTATCGATGCGGCCACGGCGGCATGCTTTTTCGCATTTTCCTCCGCATTCATCGCACATTTCCGGATTAAAAGTGAATTCTGTTATATTGTTTCCGTTTTTGAGAGTAAGGAAAAAAGCTGGAAAATCAATGTTCTGCGGGCAGGCAGGAACGCAGGGCGCTTCGCAACTGCCCTGATGTTCACTGAGTAAAAGCTCAAGCGCAGCTTTACGAAAAGTCTGGACTTCTGCCGAAGCTGTGTCGAGATCCATTCCCGGGAAACAAATACTTGTACAAGCCGGGATGAATGAGTTGCGATCAATATTTTTTACTGCGCAAACCATGCATTTTCCACCGCACAGTGTTTTCTCAGAATAACACAGAAGCGGAATTTCGATGCCGGCTTTCACTGCAGCATCAATTATTCTCTCTCCATCGACAAATTCAACTTCTCTGCCATTAATGATTATTTTATTCATTGCTTGCCAGCATTCTTATTCCTTAATACTTTGATGGTGTTTTCGGGACAGGTTTGAATACAGACACCGCAGCGGACGCATTTGCCGGGGTCTATCCGGGCTTTGTTCCATGGCTGAAACGGTATTGCACCAGTCGGACAGGCGCGTGCGCAGAGCATGCATCCGGTGCAGGCTGGTCCGGCCTGCAAGGTAAACATTTTCGGACACTTTCCGGACGGACAGAATCCTTCCAGATGTTGTTCATACTCGTTTCTGAAGTATTTAATTGTTGTGATTACCGGATTTGGTGCGGTTTTTCCAAGCCCGCATCTGCTTCCCTGCTTTACCAGTTCAGTAAGTTCAATAAGCTTTTCCAGATCATCTTTTCTTGTTTCACCACTGCATAAACGGTTGAGAATTCTGAGCATTCTCTGAGTGCCGATTCTGCAGAATGAGCAGTTTCCACAGGACTCACCTGCTGTGAATTCGAGAAAATAACGTGCGATATCGACCATGCAGTCGTGTTCGTCGAGTACAATTAATCCGCCTGAGCCCATTATTGCACCGGAATCAGATAATGCTTCAAAATCTATCGGAAGAGCAAATAAAGAGACTGGCAGACATCCACCTGATGGACCGCCGATTTGTACAGCTTTTAAAGCTGCATTTCCTGAAACTCCGCCACCTGCCTCATCAATGACCTGTCTTATTGTTTTTCCCATCTGGACTTCTATTAAACCGCCGCGTTTTATCTTTCCGGCGAGAGCAAAGGTTTTTGTGCCCGGACTGTTTACTGTTCCCAGCTTTTTAAATTCGTTGGCACCGTGCAGAATAATCCAGGGAATGCATGCAAATGTTTCCACGTTGTTTATAAGTGTCGGAGCATTAAAAAGCCCTTTCACAGATGGATATGGCGGTCGTTCTGACGGAATTCCGCGTTTTCCTTCTATTGCTGCGATCATGGCGGTTTCTTCGCCGCATACAAAAGCACCGGCACTTTCAACTATTTCCAATGAAAAGCCCTGCATTTGGTCAGTGCAGTATTTGATTGCTTCAGAGATTCTTTTCACAGCGAGCGGATATTCCCTGCGAACAAATATGAAGCCCTTTTCAGCACCAATAGCCAGCCCGGCGATCAGAATTCCTTCAATAACTCTGAATGGAACTGACTCAAGCAACATTCTGTCCATGAAAGCGCCTGGGTCTCCTTCGTCGGCATTGCAGATAATGTACTTGACTTTGCCTTCTGCAGCCTTTGTGATATTCCATTTGTTGCCGGTTTGAAATCCTGCGCCTCCCCGTCCACGGAGGCCAGATGTTGATATCTCTTCAATAATCTGATACGGACTTATTCCTCTTGCACGTGTGAGGGCGCTGAATCCTTCGTTTGCCTTATACGCAGAGAGATCGCATGGCGACTGCTCCATGCAACCCTGCGTTGTTATGCGACTCTCATTCGTTAGCCAGTTTTTTTCTTCAGGACCGTCCTGCGCAATTCTCTGCATGGCAGCCGGGTCGCTGTCTGAATAGAGAAGCGAGTCGATTAATGTATCTGTGCTTCCGGGCGAAAAATGCTGTAAAAGAATTGTACTAAGATTTTCGAAATTTACACGGCCGTAATAGAATATTTTCCCCTGCAGATCGGTAATTTTGAATATGGGTGCCTGAAATGAAAGCCCAGTACAACCTGTTTGTGTTGTTTTGAGCGGAAAACCATACTTTTTAGACCATGCAAGAAGCCCGTTGTAAATTCTTACTGCTCCTGAAGCGCTACAGCTTGAGCAGAGGCAGATTTTAACTTCGCCACGATGCTTGTCTGAATTAAAATTGTCTGGTTCTGAAAAGATGTTCTTTTCCAGACAGCATTTGTTGAATTCAGCCAGGACTTTTTCAACTTCGTCCGCAGTGACGCGTCCGAAAATGGTATCGTCGATTTGTACAGCAGGAGCCAGCATGCAGCAGCCGAGACAGGCAACTTTTCCGACAGTGAAAATGCGGTCTGGATCGGTGTCGTCGTTGTCTTTTATCTTCAGGTGTTCTCTGAATGCCGAATAAGTTTTTTCCGCGCCTTTTACGTAACATGCTGTTCCAATGCAGACTCTGATGGTATGAATTCCGCCCGGGCGCAGTCTGAAATACGAGTAATAGGTCATAACACCTTTTATCGAAGAAGATGAAATCTCTGTCATTTCCGGAATCTGGTTAAGGATTTCAGGCGGCAGATAACCGAATTTTTCCTGAATCGAAAGCAGCAATGGTACAAGTGATCTTGGCCCTGTACCTTTTTCTCTTATCAGGTTTTTCAGAAATTCACTGCTATCTGTCAGCACTATTTTCCTCTGTTCCGGTGAGGCAGAATAATAACTTTGAGCCTCTTACCCACATTTTGTTGCCCACCACAGCCGGAGTCGACAAAACGCCTTCTCCGAGCGACTCCTGATGTTCGATGATGAGTTCTTTTTTATCGGGTTTGATAATCAGCATTTTTCCCTTTAAATCAAAAGCCATTATACGATTTTTCAAAACAATTGGCGAGCTGTAGAATCCATTTTCAACATCTTTTTCCCAGAGAAGTTTTCCTGTTGAAGTGTCCAGACAGCTTATTGCAGATGCGCTGGTGAAGAGAAACAGCACATCTTCAAATACAACCGGAGAACAGACATCGGGCAAAATTGCCTTGTCGTTTTTCCATAAAAGCTTGCCGGTCGATGCATCGATAGCGGCGGCACAGGCATTTTCATTTGCTGCGAATACCGTGCTGCCTCTGCACGTTGCAGAAGGCGCAACTTCGCCTCCCATGACTTTCTGGGTCCATTCCTTTTTTCCGCTTGAAAGGTCGAATGCTTCAACTTCGCTGCAGTTGAGAGTTATGATTAAATCTTTTTTATCAAATGAACACAAAGTCGGGGATGACCATGAAATTATTGCTTTACGCTCCTGCTGCCATATAGTACTGCCTGTTACTGTATCAAAGCAATAAAGTACCTGTTTGTCTTCATTATCGTATTGTACAACAAGGCGATTGCCGACTGTCAGCAGAGAGCTGCAATAGCCATACATGTTTTTCGGAACTCCGAGATTTTTCGCCCATAATCTTTTTCCCTGAAGATCGACAGCTATAAGATCTCCTGTGGCAAACATCGCAAAAACTCTGTTTCCATCAGTTGAAGGAGTCGATGCGGCGTATCCGGTGTCTTTCGAGACTTCTGGCACTGTGGCAGGAGAGCCTGGTATTCCGGTTGCTTCGTGCTCCCATAAAAGCTTTCCCGTTGCTGCATCGTAACAGAAAATCTTTCTGTGTGTTTTGTCGCCGCCTGTAATGAAAAGCTGGTTTTTCCAGACAATCGGTGAACTGAAGCCGGGCAGCGGAGTTTCAGTTTTCCAGAGTATACCTTTTTGGGAATCTTTGCTCCAGCCAAAGATTGGTTTTTGTACAAGTGATACTCCATCGTTGTTTGAGCCCCTGAAAGATGGCCAGTTCAAATTGAATTCTTCTCTGGTGACTATTTCAGCTGCGGAAGTCTTTTCAGCTTTTAATTGGCTTTCTGCATTGTCTGTGTTTAATGTTTTGCCGGTGGCAGAATTGGCGGCTGAAGTGAAAAAAAGAAATCCATTAACTGATATCACACAAGTAGAGGCAAGAACAATCAGAGCCAAAACTTCAGAGCCCGGATAGCGTTTTTCAGGTTTGACACTTTTAATGTCAATTTGTACAGGTTTAATTGCAGAAATAACATTCATGCAGATAATCAGAACTACAATTCCGGCAAAAAGCAAACCAACGGCTTTTTTTTGCCATTCATGTCCGAGGAACCAGCCACTTCTGGATATTAAATCAAGCTTTCTGATTTTCTTCTGCAGATCAATGTTTGTACTCTCAGTTCTGGCAGTTTCTTTCATCTGCTCAAGCTCTTTGAAATCAGGCGGAAACGAGCTGCTTAATTCACGCTGCTGAATAAGAAGTAATATAGAAACAGTCGCAATAAAAAAGAACATCACTGATGCTGCGACGTAAAGGCAGTTAAGTAATAATACGTTTTTACTTGTACAAGTGTTATTTGTTCTGTTCATGATATTCTCATCCTGTTTCTTGGACACCATTCATAGCAGCGTCCGCATGAAATGCAGTTCCAGGGTTCAACGGTATGGTGATTGTTCGTTTTTCGTCTTGTTGCCGCATAAATTGCACCGATAAAAACCAGGCTCATGTATATTCCGAAAATTCCGCCAGCGAATCTTATTCTGGACTTTGCTTCCCGGGAAGTCTTCCGTAAAAGATCAATATTTCCATCGTTTACGAAAAATGCTGTCACTATGTCATCTTTAAGATTATTGGCTGTTATCATGTTTTGAAGAATTATTTTTGGATGCAGTTGTGAAACAGCCTCACTGAGGTTGATTCCTGAATATAAGCATGCAGCGATAATTGCCGGGCTGAACGCAAGCAGCCACTTCAGTCTTTTTGTGGCTGTTTCTGCCGGTTCAGGGAAAGCATTCGGGGAAAGTAAATCAACGCTGGGAATAATTGCATCAACCGGACATGAATTTCTGCAAAGTCTGCAATTGACGCAATTATCAGCAAATATTTGAACTTTTCTTCCCGGAAGCAGAGAGCAAGCTGCCAGCAGAACAGAATACGGACAGAGATATCGGCAGAATGGCCTTGATACAAATGTTCCAATAATAAGAAGGATTGCTCCGGAAATTACTATTGGCACTGGTCCGCTCATTCTGAAGAAACATACAAATGGATCATACCGGCAGATTATAAAACCAAGTCCGCATGTTGCGAAATAGACGCCGAGGCCCAGCCAGGCAAAGGGAATGAGTCTCAAACACCTGTCTAAAACAGGATTCACTTTGATGGACTTCCAGCTGACGAGATCCTGCAATACACCAAATGGGCACGAGGCGCCACAATACAGTCTTCCAAAAAAAAGAGCTGTAATCAGAGGTATGAAAAAAACACCTGCAACATTTTTCGAAACAGGCCATGAAGGATCGATAATTCCGAGAGAAACGTTCTGAATACTGCCTATTGGGCAGACGCAGCCCTGGTTGAGGAATCCGAACCATATCAGACTGAAGAGTCCGATAACCCTGATTGCTGTCCTGCTTCTTGCAATGAAAAGCGCATACCATGTAAGAAATATTAAAATAACCATCAGAATCAGCGAAGTGTTTGAATTCTTTTCAAATGCTTCGATTGGCTGAGCTGGTGATGGCGTCTTGTATCCGCTTGAAAAATCTGGTCTTGGAAAACGCGCTTCTTCATTTGCTTGTACTTGTACGGCGCAGATGAAGATTGCTGCTATTATCAGAGTGCTTATTACTGCTATTTTCCAATAAGGAATCATAGATTTGGGTACAGCAAATCTTACTAAATGGGAGGGTTTTAATTGGCTCAAAAGTCTTTGCAGTATTAATATGCTTGTAGGGGCGCAATTCATTGCGCCCTGAGGTATGTTGTTCAAGCGGGCGCGATAAATCGCGTCCCTACTGGTTAAAATAATAACCCCTTGCTTTTTGGGAAATGGCCTCATGTCGTCTTACTATTCGCTTTTTTGTCGTAAAGCCAGGGTGTTTTTGCTGGAACTCTTGTGAATGCCTCTGCAGGACAGGAAAGAGCTATTCTGCACTGATTGCAGTTTTGACAGAGATCATGTCTTATTTGCAGTATCAGTGAGGCATTGCCAAATGCCCGACAGTTATTTACGCATCTTCCACAGGCAACACAAAGCGTTTCATCAATTTTGTATTCAAAGTATGGTTCTTCAATAAAAGTTCTTTTTATTGCACCTGTTGGACACAACTGATTTTCGGCAGCAGTATCAAGATTGGTGGCTCCTTTGATTAAATAGCCACTGCATAAATAGCAGTAACCGCACTTTTCATAAAGATGAACACACTTTACCGCCGATGGTGTCAAAACGCATTCAGTAGAACATTTTTCACACTGAATACACTTCTTCGGATCAATTTGCCACGTGTGATTGCCTGAAGACGCAGACGGACGTGATGTCAACTGGAAAGCTGTACATGTCATAACAGCAGCTGCCGAAAGCCGGATACACTGTTTGAGAAAGTCACGGCGTGTTATTTTCGATGTATTGTTTTCAAATAATTTGTTCATACTTTTTCTCCAGAAATGTAACAACCAGTTCGTTTGGCGTGGCCGAATCGACCGCTATTTTCGACACTGCAGCAAAACTGCTGAACGACATGTCGCATTAATTCATTCATAATCATCATAAACTCTTATTAAGAAACAGTTTTTCAAATAAAGTGAGAAAGCTCGCTTTCACACGGTGTCTTATTTTCGTTAATGACTCAATAGGAGTTGCTCCAGCGCGAATCATTTGATAAATCCAGGCATACCATGCTTGTAGAATCTCGAAGAAGCATAATTCCATCTGCGATTGTCGGAGGTCCCCATGCATCAACCCCTTGAAGAACTTTGCTGTGGCCTGTTCTGACAAACTGGTTTTGTTCAAAGGTCAGCATTGATAAGTTGCCATCGTCTGTCAGAGCGAAAAAACGATCATCTGCAATAATAAATGGTCCGAGACCAAATCGAAGCTCTGAATTTCCCGGGAAAATGAATTTCGAGGGATCTGCTGGATCACATGCTACCAGCATCATACGCTTTGATCCAGCATCTTTTGGCAATACTCCGAATAAGAGATTTTTGTAATACACCCCGGTTTGCTGTTCGGTTGCCAGTGCTTCCTTTGGAGTAAATCGGCGCACAATTTCTGCTTTGAAGAGTTCCTTGTCGCCCGAAACATTAATTAGAACGCTTCCTGCACCGTATCCGGCGCTCTGGAAAATCATTCCGTCAGAGAGAATGACCGGAGAAGGCGCTACAACAGTTGCTCCCCAATCGCCGGTCTGCCACAGAATTCTTCCGGCACTGTTACTTTCGGCAGAAATTCCGGCTATTCCGCCGATGGCCGCGTAAACATACATTTTATGGCCATTGAAAGTCATTGGTACAACAGATGAATGTGACATTTTCAAACCACCCGGATTTGGCGACTCCCATAAGATTTTTCCGGAATCGGCATCAATTCCTGCCATCAGAGTATTTTCGCCGCCGGGTGCAAGAATGACTGTTTTATCATCAAGAAGCGGGCATTGCCCGGTGTACCATTGGGGAATAGTTCCTCTGAACTTTTCTACCATGTCGATTGTCCACAGCAGATCGCCATTTTCGGGGTTTACGCACATTACATGTCCCATCGGCCCGATGGTTATAACGTGGTTTGAGCTTACCGCCGGAATTGTGCGTGAATAGCCGTGGTTTCGTTTTATATCAACTTTGTAATAACGCCTCCAGAGCTCTTTTCCGGAAATCAGAGAAAAACAGCGCAGGGCGTCGGCTTTTTTGTCTTCGAGATAATCAAGTATGAAGACACGCCCACAGTGTATTGCCGGTGCAGCGTGCCCTTCGCCCAGTATAACGCGCCACAGAACAGGCGGTCCGCTTTCATTAAACGTTTTCAGCAGTGGAACATTTTCTCTGCTGATATTTGTTGAATCTTTGCCTCGAAAGCCCGGCCATGAACCTTTCATTTGTTTGTCCGCATCAGCGCTTGCATGGGTCACTGCATTACTGACATTTTTATTGCTTAAAGAATCGTCGAAACGTTCAAAAAATTCTCCGATTTTTACTTTGGAAATCTTTTTACGTCCTTCTGGCGGCAGTTTGTCCATTCCGGGAACCCGTTCCAGGAAACGTCCGGAATTGGCGGGTTTATCAAGCAGAGAATACAGAGGACCGAATGCCAGAAAAGACACGATTATTCCAGTAATTGCTGGCAGCAAGTTAAATCTGAACATTACGGTTCCTCTTCTGAAGTATTTCCCCAAGCGCGTCCACTGAAAAAATCAGCGGATAAAGCTCTTCATCATACCACAGCGAAGCAAAATACATTCCGATTGCAGACGATTTTGGCTTGCCATTGGCGCTTATAAGCTGATTTGTAAGATAGTTTACCGAAGGCTCAAGTTCTGCCATTTCATGATTGTTAAGAGAAAGCGCCAGAATTGCTTTTGCCGTAGTTTCGATTTTGGAAGGTGTGCCAGGTTCGCCGCCAAAGCCGCCATCAGGGTTTCTGACAGAGCAGAGCCATTTTATTGCAGGCTTGACCAGATGTGCCACGGTTTTTTCAGGAAAATAAGAAAGCGCTTCCAGTACAACTGCGGTGCCATAAACACGATTTTGCTGGTTCCTTGCATCCTGGTCACCAAACCATAATGGGGCCCATACTGCGTCTTTATCGCGTGACTTTTCCAGGAATAGAATAATCTCATTGGATGGTTTGTTCATGAGAATTCTGAGATCTTCCGGAACACGGTCTGACCAGAGATGAAATGCCTGAAGTGCATGTGCAGAAATATCTGGACAACTGCGGTCGAACGGCAAAAAGCCCCATCCACGGCAGAAAGTCGGAATTCCTCCGTCGCGGTTCATAATTCCCAGAAGCCACTTCAAGCCATTTATTACATTGCTGTCAGCCGAATTACTCATCAGATAAGCAAGTGCAACAAGTGCTCCGGCAGTGTCATCTGCGTCAGGTACTCCGCCCGGAAGATCAGTCCAACTCCACCCGCCCGGCGGTGAGCCTGTGAAGGAATTGACTGACTTAAACTGTGTTTTCCGGAAGTGATTTATCAGTACATCGCAATCGTCAGAACCAATACATGGTAAATCTGAATCCTTCATGAAATAACGATTTGACAAGCTTTTGGAGTTTCTGCCGAGAGCTTTTACAGAGAGGCTTGTAAGCCAGTTGGAGAGATTTGTGTCGATTGCCCAGCTTCCATCGTTTCGCATCGTGTCGCGAAGAAACTGAAGTCCCTTTTTTACGGTTGAATTGTCCCTGAATCCTGATTTTCCCAAGCAGAATGCAACAAAGCCTGTCAGTGGTGCTGCTTCAAGAAAACCTCCGTGATCTGGCGCCAGTTTGCTCAGTTTTCTGAGTGCATGTTTAACCGATTTTTTTCTCAACCATCTTGTAATCATGTTCAAAGGCTGGCAATGAGTGTTGTGCGCAATGCCAACTGCAATAAGTGCCGGAATAGCATAGCTGACAACAGGAAGATTAAGAACATTAAAGAATTTTGCCGGAATTAACGAAGCTTCAAAAGGAAGAGCAGGAATTGTTTTCCAGAGAGACTGGTCTTTTCCAAGCGAGTTGCTGAGCATACTGACAGTAAGAATCGGCGCCGAAAAAGTAAGGTCTTTTCCATAAAAATTGAGAATTCTCTCAACGAGAGTTTTGCTGTCACTGTCAGGAAGGTTCTTTTTGAGCCAGTTTTCAGATTTGAGAATGGCGGCATTTATTTGTTCTGAAATTGATTCAAGCGTGCTGACAGCGTTAAAAAGAGCTGCTCTTGAAAGCATTACTGCGCTTAAGTTTGAAGGACTTTCCGGAGTGTCACCCCATCCACCGTCGTTGTTGATGTTGTTTATAAGCCAATTTACAGCTATTATCAGCCTATTCGAATCACTCTGGTTCAAGGACATTGCAAGTGCTGCAACCGCAGTTGAAACTGCACTGCTGGATAGTCTTCCGATAAACTGGCCATTCGGAAGTCTTGCTTTCAGCAATTGCTCTTTGGCAAGCCCGTAAGCTTTATTAATCATGTCCATTGAGTGCTCCAAGTGAAAGAAGGCCGTAATATGTGTATTCACAGTCGCCGATTTCATCGAGAAGTGTGGCAGAAAAACTTCCGTTATTGAGCCAGTGATCTTCAACAAATCTTTTCGCATTATCTCGAAATGGTTTCATGGTGGTGCCGCAAACCTTCAGTGCAAAAAGTGCAACTGCTGTGGAAAGCATGTCAGGAAGTTCACTTCCCGGATCAGCTTTGAATCCGCCTGATGTTGTGAACTGGCTTTTTATCCAGTTTAAAGCTGAAGAATTTACAGAGCCTGTCAACTGTCTCAATGTCAGCAGACCAGCGACTGTTGAAAGCAGAAGTCCAGTACTTGAACTGCCTGGATGTACAAATCTGCCATCTGACTGCTGACATCTCTCAAGGCCTTCAATGAGCTTATGCGGCTCGGGAATCGGTTTTTCCAGATCCTGGTAGATGTTCATTGCAAGAAATGCTGCATAAGGAAAGCCAGGCCCTGTGCCTGTGTAGGAAAAACCACCTTCTGAAGTGCGGAATCGCGAAAGCGCTGTTGTAAAAGAATCAGAGAGTTCAGAAAAGTTCAAAAAATTTGAAGAGTTTGACAATTTAGATAATCCCAAAAATTCTGCTTTGCCGCCCGGCAACTTTTGCGAACTCATCAATGAAAGAACTGAAAAGCACTTGACAAGGCTTGAAAGATTAACAAGCGTAAGATCTGGTATGGCAAATCTATTCAACCAGGCAGCAGTTTTTTCGACTGAAATATTCAGATTAAGTACGTAAGCGCAGCTTAAGCCAAAGAGAGTGTAATAAATATCCGGCCTGTCTGCTCTGTTCATAAAGCCGCCTTCCGAAGAAATGCGGCTTTCAATATAACTGCAGAGCTTCTGCAAGGCCACCGGCTGAATGTTACCAGGTGATTCCGAAATTATCTGCAAGATTTCATTAGAGTGTGAATTAATGCCAATCATATTGTTCTGCTGTATTAAATATTGAATGTGTTATCTGAAAAAGAAGTCTTTTAAGGCTGAAGTTCTGCAGTGGACGCAGCGCCAGAAGAGAATCTGTTTTGTACTGTACAAGTAAATCTTTCGCTTTTTGCTGGGCATTTTCGAACGAAATATTCGACTCATGCATGATTGAATTTATAATCGAAGGGTCTGAAATGAAATTATTATCTTCTGAAACTGTATCATTTAGATCATCAAGTATCTGGTAGGAAATTCCAAGACACTGGCTGAATTTTTCAAGAATGGCTCTTTCTCCTCTGGATGCATTCATCAGTGCTGCTCCGAATTGAAATGCGACATTGAAAGCAGGTGCTGTTTTATTTCGGAAAATTTGTACAAGTTCTCTGCTTGAAACAGGCTTTTCAAGGTTTCTGCAGAGAAGTTCTTCGCCCTGACCACGGCAGAGATCGAGATGTCCGTTTGAGGCTATGTTAAGCATTGCCGACTTTTTTGCCGGCGAAAGTTTCAGCTCTGAAATCATTCGATAGCCTTCGCCAAGCAGCAGGTCGCCCGTATTGAGTGCAACTGCCATTCCGTGGGTCGTATGAAGAGTAGGCTGACCATTCCGCAATTCATCTTCATCTTCGATGTCGTCGTGAACAAGTGAAGCTTTGTGAAAGCACTCGACAGCAACGGCAAGTTTCATCAACGATTCATTCTCAACAGATTCAATTCCGAGGCTTTGTGCTGTGGCAGCACACAAAAACGGTCGGTATCGTTTGCCGTCTTTTGATAACCATTCGCGTGCAATCTGTTCGGACCGGTTGTTAACTTTTCCCATAATTGAATTAAGATTTTCATCAGTGAACCAGTTTTTTACACAATTCAACAATGGCTTCAACTGTTGCAGAGCAATTGACTTTTCAGTGGTTTTTGATAGCATTTCCTTCAGAAGTTGTACATCAGTGCTTGTGTTTTTGCAGCCTTCACCGTAAAGTGGAAGCGCCATTCCAGGCATTGCATGAGTGATCATCCGGGAAAATGCTTTTTCAAGCGCATTAAAACAACTGACTCCAAATATTGCGTCTACTTCTCCATCTTCGATCAACTGAGCCGTCATTGCTGAGCCTTCCGAGACAATACACATCATTCCGAGACTATCAGCGAACTCCTGAATTTCATGAATTACACACGCGCCGCAGGATTCGCATAATAAGCCGAAACCATCAATTCGTGCCGGACAGTTTTCCGAATGTTTCAGACACTGAGGAATCATCAGAAGTTTCCGCTTGAAGGGAATTGCGCCAACAATATCGCTCCAGAGAGCGTTGTTGAGAAGCAGAATGCACCAGCTTTCAAGATCTTTGTACTGCTGATTTTTTCTGATAAGTTGCTGTGCCATTTTTCTGAGCTCAAAAAGTGTCACAGGCGGAATAAGTTTTGTGCGTGCAATGTGAGCGGCCGCATCAAGTGCAAGTTGTCTGATAATGAGTTTATCAACCATAAGCAGATAATCCGAAAAAGCTGAATTTTTTTGCCAGTCTGTAAAACCAGCTTTTTTCTGGAATTTCTTTTCCAGGCTGGTGATGACATGGTTGGGCGCACATTTTTTCAAGTTCTTCAAAAGCACTGTTTCTTCCGCTGGAATCAGTTGCATTCATTTCTTTGAGCCATTTATGCAGTATTGCCGGATTATTCAGCAGAATGCAGCCGCGGGTTTCTTCTGCTATTTTTTTTCGAAGATCAGCCAGCGAATGAGCATTTCGAATTTTTTCTGCAAAATTATCGCCAGGTTTAAGTTTGTCAAAAGCAAACTGCATTGGAGGGCAGAATTCAATGTTTCCCGATGGCGAAACGTGATGGCTCAGTCCGATTGCGCCGGGGCATATTGCCCGTCCTTCTGCGTCCCAGTATGCGTCGATGATGCCAATCGGGTGTTTGAGACGTGCTTCCACAATAAACTGTCGTAACTTTATTATCTGCTCAGCGCTTAACGCCTTTTCAGGACAAGGTTTTGTCCCAACAGGTCTGTATATGTAATACCAGAGATAGTGAACGCCTTTTTTTACAAGCTCTTCAACAAAATTATCTTGTACCATCTCATCAAAATTGCTGCGACATACACTGGATGCCACTCCAGTGAGTAATTTACTTTTTCGACAGTTTTCAATTGCTGTCATTGCAGATGCAAATACATTGTTGCCGTTGCGGCGTCTGTCACTTTCTTTTTCAAGGCCTTCAATGCTTATCAGAGGTGAAACATTTCCATATCTGCGAAGTTCTTCTGTTACTTTCGAGGTAAGAAGAGTACCATTTGTAAAAAGTTGAAAATACGCTCCCGGAAACTTTTCAAACAACTGGAAAAGCCATGGATAAAGAATTGGCTCGCCTCCAACAAGACCAAAATAATAAGATCCTTTTTTCATGCTTGTACTGATTATTTCTTCGGCCATTTCAAAGGACATTTCCTGCTGGGAATTTCTTGAAACCCAGCATCCGTGGCATGAAAGGTTGCAGCGTGTTGTAAGAGAAAGAATCATGAATCCGGGATAAAACGGTTTTTTGCAGCGCTGCCGCTTCTCAAACCTGATTACATTAATCATATTTTTCAGGCAGAGGTTCAGTGCCGTTTTATAGAGAATATCGGGCGATACTTCGCATAACAGACGTGAAATCAGTTTGATAATCATGAATTAATCTTCTCTTCCTGTGCTGAATTGATAAGAAAATAATCAATCTTTTATTAATGGTTCTTTGCGCAGAGCCTGTCTTCTTTTAGCGAGTTTTGAATACAGGTCTTCTGCCTTATCTTCAGAAAGATTTTCCGAATTTTGTGAAACATCTGGTTCGATTTTGCCGCCATTTATCGGCGGTTCGCTGTGTTTCGGGAAAATTATTGCCTGCTGGGGACAGACTCTTGCACATGCCGGGCAGTTTGTTTTGCACTCAGACGGTTTTGTAACGGCAACGCGTTTTTCTTTTCGGGAATATACTCCGAAAAGGCAGTAATCAATACATTTTCCGCAGCCATTGCAGCGAGTCCGGTCGATAAGCGGATACCAGGCTTTCCATTCATGTTTGTACTCTGGTAAAATTAGATCTTTTATTCCTTCGTCTGATTTTTTTTCTGTGCAATTCCTGGTGATATTCTTTGTGTTGTTGTTTTCGTCCCTGGATTTTGTCAGAATATTCAAATCAGCATCAGGATTTATTAAATCAAGTATTGCAGGCGCTTTAACATCAGCTGATTCAAAAAGTGCCTTTACTGATCTTTCATGACAAGCTGCGATGATGGTATTTTCATCTGAAAGCTGCTTAATATATTCTGAATTAGATACCGCTTCAAAGCAGAGATCCGGACATAATTCAACCTTTATTTCTGCAGATTCAGCCCGATGAAAAATCTTTCTGACTATTTCAGCAGAAACGCGGCAATAATCAGAACAACAGCAGATAACAATACGTTTAAAGTTCAATTCATATCTCCGGAATTTTTTCTTATGACAGATCTTTAGGCAAAATGAGACACCAAAATTCTGAATTCCAATTATGAGAAAACACTATGCTTTTTTGCGCATCGTACTGGCTTTTGTTTTTGTTATTGCGTGTTTTTTGAAGAATTCTAAAAGTTCTTGCGGATTATCGATTTTAAACATGCTTTTTCCAATTATTGCGAGATTATCAAGATCAATCTTTTCCAGAATTTTTAGAGCTTTCGTCAATATTTCGGGATATTTTATTTCCAGGTATGCAGATATTAATTCTATAAAGCTTTTTTTGCTTTTTGCTTTAGCTTTTTCTTCCCCTTTTGCTTCTCCTTTTGCTAACCCTTTTGCTAATCCTTTTTCTAACCCTTTTGCTAACCCTTTTGCTTCTCCTTTTGCTAACCCTTTTTCTAATCCTTTTTCTAACCCTTTTTCTAACCCTTTTTCCATTGCGAATCTTTCGAAGCTAGATACGAAGACCATTCTCTTTTTCTCCTTTATTTTTTCAATTTCTTTGTTCAGTTTTTTATCCAGATCATCTGGCAACGATATCAACCAGTCGATAATTCTCAGTAGTTCACTTATTGCTTGTTTTTTCAGACCACTTAGCAGAAGTTTTCTTAGTAGAATAGTTTTATATGAATATCTCTGTTGAAGATCTTTTGTCGTATTCTGGGCTGTAAAATGTGCCTCAACTATTATCGAAAGTGGATTCTCTAAAACTTCATCATTTTTGTTCTTATAATCCAAAAGCTTTATCAGGGCAAATTTAAAATCGATAACGGTATCCCAGACTTTTCTTGTAAAACGATCAGGGCGCCATTTATTATTGTTGTCGGTCAGTAATGCGATACTTGAAACCGGTAACTGATAACGTTCATTAATTCTGTTATTGTAAATGAAGATTCTCTCTGAAAAGTTCTTTTCGTAAGCATTCTGAACTTCAATATGAATAAGAACAAGAGCGCTTTCACCATTTTTTCTTACAACTTGAACAAGTTTATCTGCAATTCTCTTGCCCAGTTTGGCGCTTCTGAAAATCTTTTCGAGTTCCTTGTCGAGAAAAACAGGTTTTATACGCCAATCAATGTCATTATACATCTTCGGACAAAAATACTTGAAAAAGTCCGGTAAAAACTTTTCAAGTATTTCTTTCCATGGTGAATCTTTTTCATTTCTTACTTCTAGTGCTTTGTTCACCGTTATATTTGTTTTCGATATTCTGATTTCCATATTTTCTCCGAAAATTATCTCAACAAAGAACAGGCGTTTTGATCATACATAATCACTCAAAGTATACCATATTTTCTGAACAGTTCAATGGATACATTTGTGTCTTCCACTTCGCTCAGTCATTGGAAAGTCCTGAGAAACTGCAACTGAGCTAAGTAGAAGCTACTGAAAGATAAAACAATGTGTTTATGCTGAATTTTTTCTGGCAAAAGAATAACAGTTTTTGTTAGAATATATTCTTTGAAATAGTCTGTAATGAATTAATGTTTTATTTCAGATGCATCATTTCATACTGGAACCGAGAGAAGGAAATATTCAGCATCGAAAAGAATAAATACTCCCTGAGAATTCTTGTTGTTGATGACGAGGCAAATATTCGCAAAATGCTTTCGATATGCCTTGAAACACGTGACCATCGGGTAACCGCCGTCAGCAACGGAAAAGACGCTCTTGAGGAATCAGCCAGACAGGTCTTTGATCTGGCTTTTGTAGATTTGCGATTAGGTACAAAGAGTGGCCTTGATCTTATTCCTTCAATTCTTGCTATATGTCCGTGGATGAAAATCATTGTCATTACAGCCTATGCGTCTGTTGATACGGCTGTTGAGGCGATGCGACGAGGTGCAATAGACTATATTCCCAAACCTTTTACTCCGGAACAACTGGAACTTGTTACAGAAAAAGTCACTACAATACGAAAAATGGAGCATCGCATAACAACGTTGAAGGAAGACCTGCAAAGGCTTTATCCAGATGACTCGTTTTCATCACAGCATCCGGGAACACAAAGAGCCATTGAACTAGCCCGGCAGGTTGCACCTTCTGAAGCTCTTGTACTTCTAAGAGGCCCAAGTGGAACCGGAAAAACGGTTCTGGCACGAGCTATTCACAACTGGAGCAACCGGGCCGAAAAAAACTTTGCAGTTATTTCCTGCCCAACTCTGAGCCCTGAACTTCTCGAAAGCGAGCTTTTCGGCCACGTCAGGGGAGCTTTTACCGGAGCGCTGAGAGATAATCCGGGGAGAGTTCAGGCATGCGAAGGCGGAACTCTGTTTCTTGATGAAATTGGCGATTTGCCATTGTTAATCCAGGCAAAACTGCTGAGATTTATACAGGATCGGGAATACGAGAGAGTTGGAGATCAGCAGACCAGGAAAGCTGATGTAAGAATTATTGCTGCAACAAACTCAGATTTGGAAAAGTCTGTTCAGGATGGACGGTTTCGCGAAGATTTGTACTATCGTCTGAATGTTATTCAGATTGATTTGCCACCCCTTTCCGAACGTCCTGATGATGTGGAAATTCTCGCCAAAAACATGCTTGAATTTTTCGCAGCGCAGAATCACAAAATATTAAAGGGATTCAGCGACCTGGCAATAAATGCCATGCGCCAGTATTCATGGCCGGGAAACATTCGTGAACTGAGAAATGCAATAGAAAGATCTGTTATTTTATGCGTTTCAGACACCATACAGATTGAGCATCTTCCGGCTTCAATTGCACCATGCACACCCACTATGCAACTAGGCGACCATGTTTCACTTAAAACAATTGAAGAAAACCATATCCGAAGAATTATTACATCGACAAAAACCCTTCAGGAAGCAGCTAACATCCTGGGTATTAACCAGGCGACTCTTTGGCAAAAACGCAAGCAGTACGATATCTGATTTTCTGCTTTTTGCATCTGATTTCAATTTTGGACAGCAAATTGACAGCAAAACAAGATAATGCACCCGTTGTATGATTTATCTACTGACATTATAAATCACAAGGTTATCAGAGAAGCTTCCTTGCAAATTACAAGGTGGTATATTGTGCTGCGAATTCTTTTTTTTCATCTTTTGATGATTTAATACACTTTTCGGATATTTTAAGACCGTTGGCACTTAATATGCGAATAAGAATTTCAGTTCCTGCATTAATCAAAAAAAATATAAGGAAATGCATGAAAATATGGATATAAGACAAAGACTTATGCTTGGTTTTGGAGGATTACTCTCTGTAATTGCCATTGTTGGGATACTTACCATGTTTCAGCTCAACGATCTTGGCAAAGCAATTGATGTTGTTCTGAAGGAAAATTACCGAAGTGTTATCGCTTGTCAGGATATGAAAGAATCGCTTGAACGCATGGATAGCGGTATTTTATATACTCTTTCTGGAAAAATCACAGAAGGAAACCTTTTGATTGATGAATATGCTCTCACTTTCAGCGAAGCACTCAAAGTTGAATTGGGCAATATAACACTTCCAAATGAACATGAGAAAGCTTTACAAATCGAAGAGCTTTTTAAGAAATATTTGCAGCTGGTTCCGCTCGTTACACGCTCAAATGGCTCTATTCAGGAAAAACAGGTCACCTATTTTTCCACAGTACATCCAATGTTTATCAAAATTAAATCACTGGCACAGGATATTCTGGTAATGAATCAGACAAATATCATCGAAGCCAATAATGCAGTAAGAATAAAGGCTGATACAGCACGAAAATTCATGTTGTCTGCAATATTAATCTCAGCATTTCTGGCACTTCTTTTCAGCTATCTGACACACAGATGGATTCTTTATCCGATCAACCGCCTGATCGAATCTACCAATGAAATACGGAAAGGGAATCTTGATCTTGTACTGGACTCGGAAACAAAAGACGAAATCGGCTGGCTGTCAGAATCAATGAACGAAATGGTAACAGCATTAAGGCAGGTGCGCAAGGAAGACAGAGTTAAACTGATTCGAACAAAGCGTGCAACAGAGGAAATATTCAAGGCCTTACCGGCAGCCATTGCAGTTTTTGACATGGATGGAAAAGTAGAAGTCGCAACAGAAACTGCCGATAGGCATTTCGGCCTCAAACCAGGGGTGTTAACGAGGGACCTTAAGTTTGAATGGCTTATACCTTTAATTCGCAAAGCCGTTGACGAAGACCGCATAGTGGAACATGATCAGAAAAACGGATATATTCAGCAGTTCGTCGATAATCGTGAATACTTTTTTCAACCGATGGCAATTCCAATTCCTTCCAACACAAAAAGGAGAGAACAAGCTACCGGCGTGGCATTAATTCTAAAAGATGTCACTCAACTTCACGAACAGGAAGAAATGAAGAGAGGAGTTGTCTGCACAGTTTCGCATCAGCTCAAAACGCCCCTGACTTCCCTTCGAATGTGCATTCACCTTCTGTTGGAAGAAAGAATTGGCACTCTGAACGAAAAACAGACGGATCTTCTTATGGCTGCAAGAGATGATAGTGAAAGGTTAGTTGGTACTCTCAATAACCTTATGGATATTAACCGAATTGAATCCGGAAAATCAAGATTTTCACTCAGGCCCATACAGCCAAGAACGATTGTTCGTGATGCAATTGAACCTTTTATTGTTGATTCCAGAGATAAAGGCGTGACAATATCAAACAATGTTTCAGAGGAACTTCCTGAAGTTATTGCAGATGCAGAAAAGATTCATCATGTGTTTGCAAATCTTATTACAAATGCTCTTAGATTCACGGCTCCAGGCGGGACAATATCAATTTTTGTGGAAAATCAACAGGAATATTTGAATTTTCATGTTGAAGACACCGGACAAGGTATTCCAGAAGAAGATTTACCACATATTTTTGAGCAGTTTTATCGCGGTTCAGGACAGAAAGAGCATTCTGGAGTTGGGCTGGGATTGTCCATAGTAAAAGAAATCATTCGTGCTCACGAGGGAGATGTCCATGTAAAGAGCCAATTCGGAAAAGGTACAATATTCAGTTTCTCCCTGCCGGTGGCAATAGGAATGAATCCAAAATGACGGAGGTTAGCTTATGGTCTTGCTATCAGGTTTAGTAGTGATTTTCTGTTCAGTTTACCTTGTATACGTAATTATCAATCCAGAAAAATTTTAGTTCTCGGAGAAAATAAATGACATTAATGACTGTATTGTATATAATTCTAATTCTTGCCTTGTCAGCATTGCTTTCCTGGCCTCTGGCAAAGGCTATGACCTCCGCCATGGAGCCGGGAAAAGACATGTCAGATTTCAGAAAACGCCTGGAATCAATTTTCCAAAAAGTTGCAGGCTCATTAATAACACAGGAACAGAATTGGAAACAATATGTTCTTTCGATGCTGTTCTTCAATGCTCTAATGTTTACCGTGGTTTCTGTAATACTTTCGCTGCAGAAATGGCTTCCATTAAACCCTGATGGAAAAGGGATTCTTGAACCAGGTCTGATTTTCAATATTGCCGCTTCATTTACATCAAACACCAATTTGCAACACTATTCAGGAGAAGTCTCACTCAGTTACTTCTCACAGATTTTCGGATTAATGTGGTTACAGTTTGTATCTGCAGCAACCGGAATCTCTGTGCTTACCGCTCTTTCACGCGGACTTTCCGGAAGAACAGATTTTGGAAATTTTTACATGGACCTTCTGCGTTCAACTTTTCTTATCTTACTTCCATTAGCAATAATTGAAGGAACGATGCTTGTTCTCGGCGGAGTCATAATGACTTTTCAAGGGTCAGCTACTGCAATGACACTTGAGGGAATTACGCAAACCATAGCACGTGGACCGGCAGCAGCTTTTGTTGCCATCAAACAACTGGGTACCAATGGTGGTGGTTTCTTTGGCGCAAACTCAGCGCATCCGTTTGAAAATCCAGGCTTTTTCACAAACATAATCGAAAGTATGAGTATTGTACTTGTACCAATGTCTTGCGTCTGGATGTTCGGACGCATAACTGGACAAATGAGACATGCACTTGTGATCTTTGCTGTAATGATGACATTGCTTACAGTTAAAGTCGGACTTGCAAATTATTTTGAAACTTCACCAGCAGCTGTTTTATCAGGCCTTGCGATTGAAAACTGCGGTAATCTGGAAGGCAAAGAACTTCGCTTCGGGCCTTCGGCAGGCCCTACCTGGAGCGCATTAACCACATCTTCTTCCAATGGTTCGGTTAACGCGATGCTTGATAGCCTCAATCCTCTTACAGGGCTGGTTGCAATGGTTGGTATGTGGTTCAATGTAACATTTGGCGGCGCTGGAGTGGGCGTGATTAACATGTTTCTGTATATTATCATCGGAACATTTATTTGCGGTATGATGGTTGGACGGACTCCAGAGTATTTTGGACGCAAAGTTGAAACGGGAGAAATGAAACTGGCTTTGCTGGCAATTCTAATACACCCATTATTTATTCTGGGTGGAACAGCACTTTTTGCAGCCACTTCCTGGGGAGCGTCCACTGTAAATAACCCAGGTTTCCATGGATTCTCAGAAATTCTGTATGAATTCAGTTCAGCAGCTGCCAACAACGGTTCAGGCTTTGAAGGTCTCGGCGATAATACCATTCCCTGGAATCTGGCAACAGGAATAATTATGCTGCTGGCGCGATATATCCCAATAATTCTTCCTCTGGCTATTGCCGGGTCTCTTGCTGCTAAAAAACCTGTCCCGGAAAGCATTGGAACTTTGCATACTGATACTCCTCTTTTCGGAATGGTAATAATCGGCAGCATCATTTTTATAGGGGCACTACTCTTTCTTCCGGTAGCGGTTCTTGGACCAATAGCAGATTTTCTTTCTGTCACATAGAAAATAAAATCAGCTCACATCAACAAAATCGTGACAGATAGAAAGGAATATAAACTATGACAAACCTTATGGAAAAAACAGTTCAGGCAAAATTTGCGCGAAAAAAATCCCGCAGGGCATCACTTTTTGAAATGGATATGGTACAGGTGGCGCTGAAACAAGCTGTGATAATGCTTAAACCATGGATGATGGTAAGAAATCCGGTAATGTTTATCACTGAAATCGGTGCATTAATGACAACGCTTGTTTTGTTCACAGACCTTTCCGGAAATCAACAAAATATCAGATATACAATCGCTGTAACAGTCATTCTTTGGATAACGGTTCTGTTTGCAAATTTTGCAGAAGCCCTCGCTGAAGCACGTGGAAAAGCGCAGGCAAATGCACTGAAACAGACCAGAAGTCAGACAATGACTCGACGCATTAATAATGATAAGGAGGAGTTAGTCAGTTCAGATGATCTTCGCGAGAGGGATATCGTGCTGGTAGCGGCCGGGGAAATTATTCCAAGCGATGGTGAGGTAATAGAAGGCACTGCAATGGTAGATGAATCAGCGATTACAGGAGAATCCGCGCCAGTAATAAGAGAATCAGGAGGCGACCGATCAGGCGTCACAGGTGGAACGCGAGTCCTGTCTGATTACATAAAAGTCAGCATAACTGCCAGAGCTGGAGAATCGTTTCTTGATCGCATGATTGCACTGGTTGAAGGCGCTGTACGACAAAAAACTCCGAACGAACTTGCCCTTAGCGTTACTCTGGCAGGCTTAACTCTTGCTTTTCTCATGGTAACCGCAACACTCTGGCCAATCGCCCGCTATTTCGGAATAGATTTATCAATTCCAACTCTTACAGCACTTCTGGTATGCCTTATTCCAACAACTATCGGCGCTCTTCTGGCAGCTATAGGGCTTGCAGGAATGGATCGCGCACTTGCTGCAAATGTCCTTGCAAAGAGCGGCAAAGCGGTAGAATTGTCCGGCGATATTGATACACTACTGCTCGACAAAACAGGTACCATAACCATGGGAAATCGTCAGGCAACCGAATATCATCCAATGAACGGTGTGACCAGAGAGCAATTAGCTGAAGCCTCCATGTTTGCATCCTTTGGTGACCAGACACCTGAAGGAAAATCTATTGTGACTCTGGCAGGAACAATACTCGGAAAGAAAGCTCCGCAGGAGAAACTTGGCGCAAAAATTATAGAATTTTCTGCACAAACAAGACTCAGCGGCATTGATTTTCCAGAGGAGAAAAATTTTCCAAATGGACTTTCATTCCGCAAAGGCGCGTCAGATGCAATAAAAGCTTATATCCTGAAACTTGGTGGATCATTGCCGGAAGAACTGAATAATACAGTTGAACATGTTGCCCGCCAGGGAAGCACGCCTATTGTTGTCGCAAAAGAAAAAAATATTCTTGGAGTTATTGCTTTGTCGGACGTACTTAAACCCGGAATCAGAGACAGATTTGAGCGCCTCAGAGCAATGGGGCTTCGGGTCGTTATGGTAACTGGTGACAACCCACTTACAGCCGCAGCGATTGCTCAGATGGCTGGAGTTGATGATTACATTGCTGAAGCAAAACCGGAAGATAAACTTGAGTACATTCGAAAAGAACAGAGAGCTGGAAGGCTTATTGCCATGATGGGCGATGGTACAAATGATGCACCTGCACTTGCTCAGGCAGATATTGGAGTTGCCATGAATTCTGGAACACAGGCCGCCAAAGAAGCTGGCAATATGGTCGATCTTGACAGTGATCCAACAAAACTTATTGAAATAATTGAAATTGGCAAGCAGCTATTAATGACCCGCGGATCGCTTACCACCTTTTCCATTGCAAATGATCTGGCAAAATATTTTGCAATTATTCCGGCAATGTTTATGCTGGCAATTCCTCAACTTGCCTCTTTAAACATAATGGGGCTGGCTACGCCACAAAGTGCAATCCTCTCGGCACTCATTTTTAATGCTATAATCATTCCGATGCTGATTCCAATCGCCATAAAGGGCGTCAAATATCGCCCCATGGGCGCTGACAGCATTTTAAGACGAAATTTGCTTTTGTACGGTCTTGGCGGAATCATTACGCCTTTTGTTGGAATTAAATTGATTGACATGGCAGTGAGTTTTACAGGATTACTTTAGGAGAAATCCAATGAATTCAAACAGTGAAAAAATAAGTATTTTTAATCAACTCATAACCTCGACAAGAGTTGTACTGACAACCATGATTGTTTGCAGCGGTCTCTACACTCTTCTGATCCTTGGTATCGGTCAGATGGTAGTTCCGCATACTGCAAACGGGTCCCTGATATTTGACGAATGTGGTAAAATTATTGGAAGCGAGTTGATCGCCCAGACGTTCACCAGCCCGAAATATTTCTGGTCACGACCTTCTTCGACAGATTACAACGCATCTGCTTCGGGAGGCAGCAACTGGTCACCGACAAACAATAAAATTCGGGAAAGAGCAGAGAAAATTATCGGAAAAATGAATAATTGTAAAGTCACTAATGACAAAATGCAATTAATTCCTGCTGATTTAGTCACTTCGTCAGGAAGTGGAATAGATCCTCATATCACACTTCAAGCAGCAAAATATCAGATCGAACGGGTTGCTGAAGCGAGAGGACTATCAGTCGGTTCTGTGCAGGCAATCCTGGAAACAAATGCAGGTAAAATATCAGGATATTTGTTCTCTGAGCCAATTGTAAATGTTCTGATTGTAAACAGAGAACTTGATAAATTGAGGAAATGATATGAGCAGTGATCGCGCAGATAATTTTCTTCGCCTTATCCGTCGTTCCCAGCGTGGAAGATTGAAAATTTACCTTGGATATGCAGCCGGAGTCGGCAAAACATATCAAATGCTGCTTGAAGGGCATAGAATTAAAGAAGATGGTATTGATTTAGTTGTCGGAATGGTTGAAACGCATGGGCGCCTTGAAACAGTAGAGCTGGTTGAAGGGCTTGAAGTTATTCCACGACTCAAAACTACATATCGCGGTATCGAAGCAGAAGAAATGGATTTGGAAGGCATTTTGTCGCGCCGTCCAAGTGTTGTGCTTGTAGATGAACTTGCTCATACAAATCTTCCCGGAAGCAAAAATGCCAAGCGATATCAGGACATTGAAGAGCTTTTAGAGGCAGGTATTCATGTCATTTCCACACTGAACATTCAGCATCTGGAAAGTTTGTACGAAACCGTCGAACGAGCTACGGCAATTAAGGTAAGGGAACGGATTCCCGACAGAGTTATTGCCGAATCTGATGAGCTGGTCAACGTTGATGTAACTATCGAAGATCTGCGCCGTCGCCTGAAAAATGGAAAGGTCTATACGAAAGAGCGTATTGAGAGCGCTCTGGAAAATTTTTTCAAACCAACAAATCTTGAACAGCTCAGGGAACTTGCACTCCGGGAACTTGCAGCACAGATTGATTCACGCAGACGCGATCCTCAGAACGAAGAAATTCCATTCACCCCGGATCAGGTTATGGTGTGTCTCAGTTCCAGAGGACCTAACAGTGAAGCACTTCTTCGTTATGCCTCGCGCCTTGCTGGACGTTTGAATCGTAACTGGTATGCCGTATATGTACAAACGTCCATGGAACGACCCGCTGCTATTGATGCAACAACCCAGAGAATACTTTCCAATACACTGACTCTTGCACAACAATTAGGAGCGACAGTGTTCACTTATAAAGGTGAGGATATTGCAAAAACCATATTGCAGTTTGCAAGAGAATATCGTGTTGGGCATGTTGTCATCGGAACTCCCGGCAAAAAGCTCCCCTTTTGGAAACGTCTTTGTGGAGAAATAAGCATTGTAGAAAAACTGATAACAGAAGGTCGGGGAATAACTGTCGTAGTACCAGATACAAAGAGCATTTATGATGAAAAACCAGCTTATGAAAATAGTAATGAAATTTCTTCTGCAAACCCTGGGTCCAACAAGGCAGTTCTAATCTGGGAAGATTTGATAGCGAAGGATGAAGCTATCAAGCGTTTACTTGATTCAATCGCTGGTCTTGATGAGATTGTAAAAAAACAGGCGCTGGAATCCATTTCATGTCGTGAACAACAGGGCGGAACGTATATTGGAGACGACGTATCTATTCCACATGCACGGGTAGAAGGTTTAAAGAGCTCACAGATAGCCATTGGAATCGCAAAGGCAGGCATAAATGATCCTGATGCCGGGCGTACAATTCATCTCATGGTATTGTTGATTTCTCCTATTGATTCTCAGGAAAATCATCTGAAAATGCTATCTGAAATCAGCAGAATGCTGCGCGATGATCATTGGCGCAAAAGCATTCTCGCAGCATCTTCCATAAACGATGTCATAAAAATAATGGGATCTACATAATTCCCTTTCTATTAAAAGAATGATCGGATTATGTGGAATACTCCCTGATAGAAATTTCCTTCGATGGCGCGGAAAAGAATTATCTTGCCTGATTGTCCGATAAAAGGTCTCAGCATCCATGCCAGCTGGCAGCCTACAAACATATATGTTCCGCTCCAGACATAAAGAATGTTTGTGTTCAGTTCAGAACCGTTTCTGACAGTTAAATAATTCATGCCTTTCCATAAAAGTGAAAGGGCAAAACTGCCGCTTATGGTGAATATTATTATGTTCAACAGAGCGATGAAACTTCTGCTTGTGGTGGAAAAAATAAAAAACAGCAGAATCGGGGAAAGTGATGCCAGAACGATACTCAGCAAAAAAGTCGAAATTAGTACTATGACGCCGATTTGTTTAAATGAAAGTTTTGATCCGAGAATAATGTTGAAAGTGTACAAGGCCGGAAGACAGATTAAAAGAGTTCCGAAAATTAGAAGCGGAACTTTAATGGCCCCGAGAATGATCTGGTGATATCCGGCAAAAACACCAAGACATCCACCGTAAAGAGCCGAAAATAATAATGAATAAAGTGCGTAGTACTTCAACTTTTCATTCAGCTCTTTTTCCTGAAAAATTGTTTCAAAGAGATACTCTTTTTCTCTTAAAAGAAGTTCTGCAAAAGTGAATCCCTGAAGTTTTTCAAAGCGCTTTTCGGGCTTGACTTCATCGAAAAAGAGAAATGTCTGACATGTTGGACAAATCTGAGTTCCCTTCTTAACTTTTGCATTACAACTTGGACAAATGTTAAAATTCCCATCTTCTAATGGTCGGTCTTCTTTTTTCTCAGTAACGACTTCATTGCTTTCCATAACATAACCTCTCTGAATATTATTTGTCAGAGGTATTATAAACTACATTCAGATAAAACAGAAAATATTTTTTTTGAATTAAAGCTGAAGGAAATGCATCAACTTAGCTGATGATTTATGCTTAATCCGATTGAATCGCTGATTCCTGGAATTATAATGAATTTCCCTGAACTTACGCCAAAAAAATTGAAATTCGTTTCGGAAAGTGTTAATATAGCCTGGTATATAATTCTAATGTACAAAGGAAGGAGAAGAGTTCTTTAAACCAATATTCACAAAAAAAGTGGCAGAATGAAGCAGAAGCATATTTATGCACATATCATTGGCCGAAATTAAGGAGAAATTATGAAACGGGTTATTTTTTCGATTCTGGCTCTGGGAATGCTTGCTTCCTTTGGATGCAATTCCTCAGACTCTACATCTTCAACTGTTGTTACCCCTTCGGTGACTGTTACACCCAACATTTCAATGTCAGCAAGTGCAGATAATCCAGCCGTTAATGATGCTACACAGACTGTTACCATTAACTTCAGCGAGCCGCTGAAAATTGATACAGCCTCAGGTCTGGTGAAACTGTATAGAGTTAAGTCCAATGGTGAAGAAGTTGAAGAGCCATCTACAGCAACAATTGATACAAATAATTCAATGAAGCTGAATATTTCTAAAAAAGATGGAACTAATTTTACCGAAGGCGAAGAGTATAAACTTGCGGTAAAAGGCAATGTAAAGAAATCAGACGGAACGCTCACAGCATTAGATTATTCCGGATATTTTGCCACAAACTACTCTTTCAGCTTCAGCACTGAAGGAATCAAGGCCTTAGACGGAGAAAGATCTCTTATCGTATGCATAAGCGATATACATCTTGGCGCAGATCTCGAATACAGCGAATTTAATAAGAATATGACAGCGCTCGCAGATTTCCTTGACAAAGTCAGACTGGCACCGAATGTAAAAGAACTTGTTATTGCTGGTGACCTTATTGATGAATGGTTCGTGCCTGCCTATGTAAATACTTATGATGGTAAAACTCAGGTAGAGTTTGCTGAAAAGTTAGCCGCAGCCAATAAACCTGTAATAGACGGTTTTAATAAGATTATCACAGAGGGAAAAATCAAAGTTACCTACGTTCCCGGAAATCATGATATTCTGCTTGTTTCGGAAAGTTTGCAGAAAATTATGCCCGGCATATCAGAAGCACGCGACACAGGTCTGAAGGGTTTGGGAACTTATTCACCGGCAGATCATCAGGAGATTGCATTCGAACACGGACACAGATACAATTATTTCTGCGCACCAGATCCGATTTCTAACAGATCAATTACTAATACTGAATCAATTCTGCCACCCGGATATTTTTTCACCAGACTTGCTGCAACATCAGTTCATGAGAAAAAGCCTGCGCCTGGCTATGATATGCCAGTTGTGACTCAAAATTCTCTGGGCGAGAGCCAGGATTTGTTATATTACTATTTTCAGGTTCTTAAAGGTATTTTGAAAGACTTGCCTATTAAAGAAGGCTTTGACGAAAAGATCATTGTAACAAATATCGATGGTTTCACAGCCAGTTATTCAATGAGCGATATATTCCCATTCCAGGAAACGGCCAGCGGACCTATTGACGTAGTTCTTTATAAAGGCGCACAGGACAACTGGGATAAGAGACAGGAAGCAAATCTGGTACCAGTAAAAATAAAAGTACAAGATGCAATTCTTAAGGCAGCAGACTCTAAAGACCTTGATGGACAGTCTGATACTCAATATTTTAAGAATACAAACTCCAGCAAAAGAATCGTTGTATTCGGACATTCCCATGTAGCGCTCGTCAAGGAATCTTCTAATGCTAAATCACAGAAGTGCATCTATGCCAACTCCGGAACATGGATAGATCATAATCCAGCTGGTACAAAAATGAATTTCGTTGTAATATCACCACCGAAAGCCAGTGGCGCAGCACCTGAATTCGTTAATGTCTATACATATTCCGATGCCGGAGAAATCACACGACTTGATAATCCACAGGCAATCACAGGTTTGAATAAGTAGAACGTCATCCCGAACGAAGTGAGGGATCTTCCCTCGAAAGTAGAAAGATTTCTCCCTTCGCTCGAAATCCTGACGACCAGGTCAGATCTTTTGAATAAGTAAGAATATTCAAAAAAAAGAATCCGGCTTCACCAGATAAGGAGAAGCCGGATTTTTTCTACTTCTTTGTACTTTTCCAGTATCTACTCAATAATTCGGGGCACTTTTTCATCCCACCATTCATTGAGTAGATACCTTTTCTAGTCCTTTTTGTTTTTTCCGTTATCTTTCTTTTTCTTCATCGGTTTAGGCAGAGTGAATCTGAATTTCGATTTGACTTTGGGAAGATCTCGTGCAACCATTTTCTTTGAAGACTTCTCTTCTTCAACTTTGAGAAGATTTTTCTCGGCAGGAGAAAGTGAAAGAGAGGCTGTTTTCCCATCCAGTGGAGTATATGATTTCACACGGTAACATACACGCCATACCGGCTTTCTTGAGACAGCCAATTTTCGCAGCGTTTCAGCTTCAGTGCTGGTATCACTTGTCAGCCATTCCTGATCGATAATTGTCGAAAAGAATTCGTCGAAGTTGTCCTGAAGAGGTTCTCGATAGTAGGTGTAAAAACCATATCCTGTGACGACATCGTCTTTGACAACAGTTGATTTGGAGACTTCAAGATAGCGGGTGTCTATTGCTGACGATAAAGAAGAGGTGCTCTTTTCTTCTTTTGTTTTTTTGCTGGTAACATTATACTCATAACCGCCCATTGCAGTCAGTTTCCAGAGATGAAGCGGAGCTTCGTGTTCGTAGCCAGCCATACCTAAAATATTGAAATTCCCGCCAAGTGTTGCAGATTCACAAAAACTGGCTTTAGCTTCGCTTTGAAATTTTCCATTGCCAGACCAGGAATTGTATGCAAACAGGTTTGCATTGAACAGAATCTTTTTGTCCTCATCGGAGATTTTTTCAAAGGTTCTGACATTGTAATCCTGATAAACAAGTTGTCTTCTGGCTTCAGCACTTTTTGCATACAGAGTCAGACTTGCAATATCAGATTTATAATAAGTCGATAAGTCTCCCTGACGTTGATAATTTTCGTTAATTGGATACGATATGGTATCAACGACCGGATCATTCGGAGGAGCCATATAATAGCTCAAAAACTCTTTGGTCCCCTTGATTCGCAATGCATAGACCGGCTGTTGGCAGCTTATAACGTATACAGTGCCAGAATTGTATGGTTCGTAGTCATAGCGATAGTAATCTACTTTATCTATTGAAACAGGGGCTTTTTCATCTCCAACGAATTCTCCGCCGCTTTCAACTTCATAACGATTTGTGAGACTGACTTCTGATTTAGTTTCACCACCAGACAAAAATCCATAGCTTGTATCTACTTTGTATGCAAAACCTCCGTAATTTCCCTCTACAAGCGCTTTTATTGATTTATCTGTGTCACGGGAGCAAGTGTTTTCAAGACTTGTTTCTGTTTCGTGACTGAGAACTGAAATGCCTGCCAGAAGGCCCTGTGTTCTATCCCGTTCTTGTCTGGCTCTCTGCGCCCAGTCATTATTAGCTTCATTCGGTGCTTTTGAAACCAGCAAACGCAAATTCCCGGCTGGAAATGGCGGTGCGCCTTCAACGAATCCAGACAACTCTGCAGGGCGGTCGAGCATTTGAACAAAATCTGAATCGAGTGAAATATCTTCCAGGGATTTGTGATACCTGTTCAATGCAGTGCCATACCAGAACGGCCAGCAATTTTTATAATATTTTGAAGACTCATTATAATAGCTGCCGTCTTTGTATCTGATAATAGATGGTACAACGTAAACACGTCTCATGGTGGCGAGATATTTATTTGGATGGCCAGGATCAATAGTCATTGAAGCATATTCGACTGGCTGAAGTGTTTCGGAAATATCAACGTAGTAATTGTTTATACCGTATTGATCAATATCGACAGGTTTATTGCAATGGAAATGATAAACCCAGGCATTTTTTCCATCAACCCATTGAAGTTTTGGATTGTTGGTGGGTGGCAACTCGCCTTTTCCAAGCCATTTTTTATCTTTAATACTATAAAACTTTTCGAAATTGTGTGCATAACCAATTTTGCCCAGTCTGTGATTTTCATCTACTTTGTCGACGTAGTACATGTGAATATATCCATCGCTTGGAGCGAAAAGCACCGGCGCATAATTGGCACGGTCGGTCCTGTAGTTTGCCATTGTAGTACCTGTTGTTTCTACGCTTGGATCTAACTTTAAGCCGCCGTCACCCATGACAGTTGCACCGCCTATGGATATTTGATTATCGTTGCGCATGGCTATCATAATTCGATAATCTCCGGCTACTACATTGTCTCCCTGAGTTTTTCTGTCAAAATACTTTACGACAGAAAATCCCTGGCAGATGCCGTTGAAAAAACCAGATTTCCAATAGGCCGGAAACACGTCATCTACAGGCTTTTTATCTGTTCTGCCAAATCGTTTTAATGTGACAGCATTTTTGTCCGGATAACCGTCAATTCCCTTGCGATAAGAGTGTATAACCATTTTGTTATCTTCCATGCTGAAGATATTCCATCTGGATTCATTTGCTGAGCCTGTTTTCATAAGATGGACAGAAAATCTGAAGCCTGTTTGAGGTTTAACTTCTTTTAAAATGGCACTCGGAGTCTGCTTGGCGACAAACACGCCATCATTGCCAAGGTAGGAATAATTAGCAGGCTTGAGGGTGCGTGAGCCATCGCTGGTTATTGCGATGACAAATTTGTCAACGCCCATGAATCCGTCTGTCCGGCGATAGAAGACGTAAAGAAACTGGTCATCAAAAGCTGCGGAAAAAGGTGTCTGATGATCAATCTGTGCTGCTGGAACAACGGATGGAAGCAAAAGGTGTGCATTAAACTTTCTTTCGCTTGAATCCTGATTCAAAGTTGCGAAATAAATTGGATTATTGGTTACAGCTTTTTCGTGTCCGTACCCGCGAGGACCGATGGCAAATACGCAGCCATCATAGTTGTAGACAGAAACTCCTCCAAGTGGAATTTCTGAGAGATCAGCTTTTTGCGGGAGGTCAGAAGCAAACGACTCCCACTGCAGATCATTGGAAACAGCTTTTGCAGTTACTAAAGTTTCTGTAGCACAAAATGCGACAGATCCTGCAAGCAAAGCACACAGCAGGAAAATCTTTTTAAAAGCGGAACATGATTTGACCATTTATTATTATTCCTTCCGTTAAATTGCTGATAATTGCATTAAAAAATACCAGTTTTTCAGCATAATTATCAAAACATTCTAATTATTGTCAGAAAATTATTAGTACTAGTGGGTCGCATACAACATTTTCAATACAGAATATTCAATATTTCTGAAAAAAAGTGGGAAAATCATGCATTTTATCAACATTAAGATTCTAACATCTTTTATGCTAATTTAACAATCTGAAAAAGCACGAAATCTAATGTAGAGCAAATCATAATAAATGAGTCATAAACTATGTCATTTCGGCCGAAGGGAGAAATCTTCTTGGTTGTTCGACCGTGTTTAGGAGTTTTCTATGTTTTGGAAAGTGCCATGCCCGTTTCCAGTCGTTTTATAGATGGCCTCATTACGACTATACGCCACAGGAAGTCTGAAGTTAACGAATATGATCCTGGGTTAGGGGATTTTTCATGCTGATGTTTTTGAAAATCAGGCTCTTGTGTATTGGATAACGTTTCAGGTATCATGTGATGCTCGTTTTTGTGACGCGCTGATATCAATTATAATTCTGGAGGTTTTTTTATATGCTGAAAAGAGTTTTTCTATTCTCGCTTTGTTTTTCGTGTTTAACAGGTTCTCTTTGTGCGCAGGAAAAAGTTGCTACTGAACAGCAGACAATTGCTGCTTCTCAGCAGATAGTACAACCTGCCTCAAAGAAGCGCTGGTCTGCTCCACCGGCAATGAAAATCAATATTGAGAAAACCTATATTGCAACTTTGAAAACAACTCTGGGAGACATCAAAATTGAGCTTTTCACAAAAGATTCCCCAAATACTGTAAATAATTTTGTATTCCTTGCAAGAGAAAGTTTTTATGATGGTACAATATTTCATCGGATAATCAAGGATTTCATGATCCAGGGCGGCGATCCGCTAGGCACTGGTGAAGGCGATCCCGGATACAGTTTTAACGATGAACTTCCCGCAAAAAGTTCATACATTCCTGGAATTTTTGCCATGGCAAATGCCGGACCAAATACTCAGGGCAGCCAATTTTTCATTTGCAATGGTGAAAACGCGAAAAAACTTGATTCAAGGCCGAATTATACACAATTTGGCAAAGTAATCGAAGGCATGGATGTTGTACAAAAAATTTCTTCCGTGGAAGTTGAAGGAAGTGCAACAGGCGAAATGAGCAAACCAAAAACTCCACCGGTTCTTCAGACAGTAATTATTGAAGAAAAATAACTGATTTTATTCAACAAGTCTGGCAGAGGTGTGTAATTTCATCTGCCAGACTTTTTTCTTTCATTTTCTTCTATTATGATGTCAAGATTCAGGATTCCCAACTTCTAAATAAGAAGTCTTAAATTGTTTCAGTGTTTGTCTTTTTATGATACCTTATTTTAAGTTAAAGGTGTCTAAGATAAAATGTCTTTTTGAGTAAGTCAAAATGTGCGAAAGTTGACTACATAATATGACAAATTTAAACTTTTTTCGTCTATTATTACAAGAATAAAAAACAGAGGAGGGAAAAAGATGAAGAAAAATTTTAAGTTGTTTTTTGCAAACCTGATTCTTGTGCTTCTGCTAGCTTGTACACAAACTGGAACTGCCAAATCTTTTGTGAAGCAAGGCTATAAGCCTGGAGAGTATTCCGGAACTCTTTTTATGGGAAAGCAGGCCCAAACATTTGTGGGATTTTTTCATGAAGCATCCAAAGGCTAGTACAAGTTCTGCTTATTCCGCAGAAGGAGGAATGTAGCAGTAATAAAATTTTCTTCCAGGCAAATTTCAGGAAAATAGTCGTTTCTGTTGTATGATTAAATGCGGTTGACGATAAGGGATTTTTCAGCTATTCTTAATAAAGAATGAACAGGTTTCAGTTATGAATTAAGCTGTTTTTCTCTGAAACGACTGTATATATTCATGTTAATGTGATAGGAGGGGACATGAAGAGAAATTATTTGGCGTTGTTATTTTTCCTGTTATTGTCTGATTCTATTTCTTATTGTCAGTTTCAGGACGATCAGAAAATTGTAATATCTGGGAATGTTTCTACTTCTGCCGATTCAGATGAAATGAGAATAAATGTGCTCAGTGATAATGGAAAATTTGCAGGATTATTCAATGTTCCCGAAACAGAAGAAGAAATTAATGCTTCTGTGGACAGACTCAGGGATGAATTCGATGGAGTAAACGTCAAAGATGGTGATGGGACGTCGGTAAACCTCACTGAAAAGATACTTGGACAGCCGGATGATGTTCTTACTGAAGAACAGAAGCTTCGTATTATGAAAATAATGGCGTGTGTGCGTGATGGTTTGTACAAGATTGATGGCGAAATTCCGGATGGCGGTCCAAATAAGGGATATCAGATTGTGAACTGGCTTCATACCAGATCAGAAGTTAATGAAGTCCTGGAAGCCGCAAAAATGCGAAATAACCCAAAAATGACATCAAATCAGATTGAAGAGGCAATCATTGCCTCAATTATGTCAGATTCAGTTAAAACACCTCAAAACTTCCTTACCCATAACAAAGATGCAAGAAAAGCTGCGGCGAGTTTATTGGTCAAGTTCTTTCCTTTATCACAACAGGGCAATCTTGAACGCATAGAAAATATCTGCAATATCATTGATGAACATCAGATTTCTCCACCTGCTTTCATGGGAAATATGGTACAAATGTTCATTCGCGGAAAAGTAAAAGGCGAAATTACGAGTGCGTTAAAGGCAAAATATGGCGATATAATGAGCCCGGGTTCTGAAACTATTCGTTCAGTATCCGAATCGCTATTGAAAAAACTTGCTGAATCTTCTAAAAATCTTACTTCCGATGGGAATTCAGTTGCGCTTACCTCTGAAGAAGAGTTGTTATTGAGCAACATTGGAGTCGATTTATGGAAAGTTAAAAATGCTAATCTCATAGACAGCATTCAGAAAAAGGTAGCTAATCCTCTTGAAAGCGTTTCCAGTTCAAATCCCGGAGAAATAGCCTTTACTGAAGACGAATTGAAATTTCTGGATCTGGTTGGAGTGAAAAACTGGGCTGTACCAGATTCAAAAACAGCCTGGAATTCTGCTTCAAGATCGCTAATTGATGGAGACTCTCTGATCAATTATTTTTCTCCTGAAGGTTACGCCAAAATCGTAAAAATCAGAGGACCTGGTACAATCTTCCGTGATTTAACAATCTGGGATTCCATTGAATCAGCAAGAACCAGCGGAAAAGATGCAAACAGTGTTATGGGCGGAGAAGCTCAGACGCTGATTGACAGTAGGAAATCAGATGCAGAAAAGGCCGTAGCCAAAATCAAATCAGATATGCAATCCTGGATTGACAGCCAAAAATTGCAGAAAGGTTATTCTGCTCAGGAAAAAGTTTCGTTCTGGGATACTGATGCTGAACCGCTCAAATACCCGGCATCAGGTGAAACACTCACAGGGCGCGATGCCGAGCGGTATGAATTTGCAAAGGAAATCAGAGCTGAAATGGAGCGCAGATTGCGCGCTGCACAGTGAACAGTGATAGATTGAATTTTTATTCCTATCGTAACGGACTTTCGCACTTTTTTGAAAAAGCTTATTAGTGAGATTTTGTGAAGATCAAGCAATATACAATTACATAAAAGCGCATTAATGCGTTTCTGTTTTTTCAAGAAAATTGGACAGTATATGGAAAAAGCTGATCAGTAATGTGGAAATATGTGATCCATTGCCATTTCGGACGAAGTGAGAGATCTCAAGGGTTGGTAGATTTCTCTCTTCGGTCGAAATGACAACAATATACCGGTGCACTTGCTTTGAATTTTCTCTGATTTGTCTTCTAAAAAGGAATCTTTCAATGAACGTTGATATATGTAGTGTGGTCCAGGGGAATGAGGGTCTTAAATTATTTTTGGAGGTATTGAGATGTTGATTGTTAGAAAATGCAATTTGATTCTAGTTTCTGTAATGTTTCTCATGTTAAGTACAATTCTTTCCGCAGGCCCTTTCTCTGACGATGCGCAGGTTGTTCTTCCAAATTCCGATTCTGGGGGTTCGCAAATTGAAGCAGCAACCATAGTTGATAAGAAGGTAGTCAAAGGTAGTGAGGCTACGGAGGGAGAGATTCTCGCGGTGTTTCATTCGACTGTCAATAGAATGATTAGACAGGGAAACCGACTTCCGGGAAAAGGTGTTACAAAAGGTATTGCGAATAACGTTGCCGGATATTATAAATGCATTGATCAGGCCGAGGAATTACGGAATGATCTTTGGAGGGAATTTGGAGAATGTAGCCAGAGAGGCTGGAGATTTTCAATCGGACAATACGCAGGGGTGGGGCACGAGGGTACAGGGCACTACTGGTTAAACGCGATTCCAACGAATCTGAAAAAACCAGTGCTTGTTCTTGATCCCTGGGCTTATTCCTATGGACGGTTTCATAATACAGGTGATGATCCGGTTATTCCAAAAGGTTTTTTTACATGGCTTCTCGGTTCTTCGTTAGATTACCTGGGATTAATTGATTAATTGTATTCTGTACGGCAAATATTAATAAATCAGTCACTGTATGAAATTATCTGATAAGTTTTCTTTATATGCTGCTTCAGCGTCTAAATAACTCTATTCTTGCCTTTCCCTCTCCCCTTTGCCGCCGTGGGAGAGGTGCGGGGCGAGGTATACGCGCTCTTAATAGGGTAACTTGTCATCTCGAACGAACGTGAGAGATCTTATATAAGCGAGATTTTTCCCTCCGGTCAAAATGACATAAAATATAAAAAGGCATAGCCACATTTCGGTTTTCAGATTAAGAACACTCACACCATCAAACTCCCACTCTTAGGGAGGGTAGAGGATGATAGGAACATTTCAATGAGCGTTGATATCGAAATTCTGGAGTCTAAATGGCTCTCTATTAAGGTTTGATGTACTAAGCATGAAAATTGGGGTCAACATGAAAAGAAGCAGTATTTTGATAATATTTTCGCCGGTTTTCTTGGTTGCATGGCTAATCGTAGCCTGTTGTACAGACATCTCCTTTGCGCGAACATCAGCTTTTGATGGAAATGCTGCAATTACTATTTCGGCCAACGTTTCTGCTTCTGAAGTAATTGCTGAAATGAGCAAAGTTTCATCCTGGCAGCGAAGCAAAAGAGATGCGATCTTACTCAATGGTGCAGTCAGGGTTAAAACAGTTAGTGATGCTATTTTACTGGCCGATCAGACGAAAAATAAAGAGGTAAAAACTCAGATTTTCATTGAAAGCGCCAAAAAAGTTCAATCTTCCGATGAGGTTCAGTTAATACTGGGGAAAATAGCCCTGAATGAATACAATTTACGAAATCAGATTCTTCTAACGGCCGCGAGAGCGCTATCTTCAACCTCTGAGATTCTATGGCTGGCGCATCAGTCTTCTGAAAAAAATATATCTGATGAAATATTTCTGCTGGCAATAAAGAAAGCCAGTTCAATAAGTGAGCTGAAAAAAATTGCTGAGTCCACAAGCACAGTTGAGATTGATAAAGCTGTTGCCGAGTATTCCCTTCAATTTATAACAGATCCTTATACAGCAACTGAACTGGCAAAATCTCTTGATGAAAAAGCCCGCGAAAAAGTTCTTATGCGAGGCATGGAGATATCGAAGACGATATTTGATCGGCTTAATCTGATTCAATATTCAACTGACAGTGAGCTGATTGAAAGCCTTTCAAGCGTAGCTCTTGAGAAAACAGATAACTGGTTTGATCTTGCACTTCTTGCAAAATATGCGTACAGAAGCAGTGAAGCTGAAAACAGAATTCTCAGCAAAGCCATTACAAAATGTACATCCTTGAGCGATCATATTAATTTAATCAAGTCATCCGGAGCTGGCGTGGAGATGAGAGATAAAATAGCTCTCGACGCGGTAAAATTTGCCCGGACAAATAATGACTTGAAAGCGCTTTCTCAATATGCCGGCACAAACTATCTCAAACAGACAATTCTGGCTGTCAAACTATCAGATCAAAATGCTTCTGATGCTTATCAACCCACTCAAGCACTTATTGATTCAGTTGCCAGGAAATATAAGATCAGACTTTATGATCAGACCGCCCAATGGCTGAATAACGAATTAGTATGGGTCGAAGAAGTCTTGCAGACTTTGCCTGCGCAGTTTGTACAATGTACAAGTGTTGTTGGACGTGAACGTTCAATGGGATCTCCAACAATTCTCGGGCAGACCAAAACAAACTCAGAATGTGACAGAAATGTTCTTTCCGGTGAATGTTCCTATGATCTGCCCGAAATAATGATTATGGACATCGCCTGCCGGAATTCTGAAGAATTTAAGGCGACTCTTGTACATGAAATGGCGCATAACTACGTTGCAAAAGCCAACCATTCAAACATCCAGGATGCCTGGGACAACCAATTCTGGAATGGAAATCAACCCAGAACTCCTTCAGCAACAGACTACGGAAACACAAATTCTCAGGAAGACCTTGCCGAATCAGTAAGCCAATACTGGGCAAACCCCGAAATTCTCAGCAAAAATAACCCCGAAAGATACGAATTCATAAAAAAATACATCCTTTCAGGCTGAATTGGGTGCAGTATTGCTCATCATTTTCATAACTTAGTACAGCAAATCTTTATCAAGGAGTCAGAGATCTGGAAAATGTTTTCTCATGAGAATGATGATAAAATACTTGATTGAAACGGTAAAAGTTGCAGCAGAAAATATATTGTACATTAAACTGAAAATGCACGATTTTTCAATTATCCAGACAGATAAAGGTCTTATGAAAATAGTGAAATTGTACAATGCTTAATTTCAGCCAAAAGGGAAGAGATACATTCTTCTTGATGAAATACAAGTTGTTTAGGGCTGGAAAAGGGTCTTAAACTCGCTTTCTCGATATTGTACAAGTGAATATGAAGTTGTCTAGCCGGTTCAAATGCCAACCTGCTCTCAAGTGAGCTGGCAATATTTCTTAACGGAATATATCTGACTTTCATTTTTTCAGATGAATCAGTTTTTACGTGAAATTGGAAATCTTGAAAAAATTCCTGACAATTATCTAAAAAAATAGTCACAATGGATTCTGCTTCTCCGGGAAATCACAAAGAAATAGAACACGTTTGCGCGTGGGATTTTATCGAATAGGCTTCCGAGACATTGTTCTGATAGACTTTGGATAAAGGACAAGTCGTCTGAATGTTATCAGAGCTTTCTGTTGGCGCCGAAAAGGTCGAAAATCCTGACAATCATGTTTTTGACTGCTTCATAAATTCCAAAATATGAGAAATTCAAAAATGAATTCAAGCATACTATTCCCCTTTTACAAAAGAGAATCCAATTAAATTTCCCGATTCTACTTATTATTAAATATAACAAAAATATCCATTTATATAAAGATACTAAGTCATTTTTAGTAAATAAGCCATTTTCGGAAATTTGTAAATAATTGACTTTAAAATAGTCTTTCGGAAAATATTTGCATTTGCAGATGTTTCTAAAATTGTTATAATTAAGTAATATGGAACATCGGAGTGAAGAGATTGTTAACAGCAGATTCGGCATGTTTGGAACTAGCTGCTGTTCTTAACATTGGGAATTATTATGCGAGGAAAATATTGCAATGAAAAGAAAATCGGAATTGCGTATACTGGTTTTTGCGTTTCTGGCAATTTCTCTTTTATCATTCGCTTCTCCATTCGATGCAGAAAATTCTCCTGTAATATCAATTACCCTGCCAGATGTTTCAACTTCCAATTACGCACCTCAGACTGGAACACTAACACCTTCTGATTCAGTATTTCCGGCAAATGATTCTGCAATTCCCGAACAAGGTTCAGAGACCGGAACTACGACTTCAACTTCGACTTCGACCGGCGAAGACATTCAGTCTGAGATTGAAGATGTAAGTACTGAAACAAGCTTGACCAGCAGCGATGTTTCAGTTTCAGGGGACGACTTCAATAAATTTCTTGATTCCATTTATATGCCGGATATGCTTGGTAAATCCAGAGATGTTTACGATCATAATTTTAACAGCCTTCCGGCAGAGCTGCTTCCTTCTTCCTCTATGAAAAAATTCTTTGATCCGCAATGGAAGTCTGACTTGTATAATCTTCAGAAAAAACTTCTTCAGGCTGAAAAAGAATTTGGTAATGCAGCCGGGAAATCAAAAGACGGTTTGAACGGGTCTTCCTGGAAACCAGAAATTGATGGTGCAGAACGGGTTAAGATGCTGAAGCAGCAGTTAAAAGAAGCCTGGTTTGAATATGCGAAATGTCAGAATGTTATCGAAAGTAACACTATATTATTCAACCATAAAGTCGAAAAATTATCGAACGAAAGAATTCTCTTGAAAGAGCAAGTCTCCAAATATCTTTCAGGCGGATCTTCTGAGGACAAAAAAAGAGCAGATGAACTTACCATAAAAATTGCTTCTATTGAAAGTGGAATGGAAAAATGTCAGCAGATTGTTTCAAAGGGAACTAATTATCTGAATCTTTTTGATTGCACAGTAATGCCTTATAAAGTTCCTGATGATAAAAATTCTTTATTACCTGACCTCGCTGTTGAATCATTGAAAGAGACGATTAAATTAAAGTACGGAATAGAAATTATCAATATCAACGATAAATGGAAGAAGGAAAACCTGGAAAATCTGGATAAAATTCTCGCTGACCTGCCGACTTCATTTACTGAAAAAACGAGATCAATTATGCTAGAAATTAAAACCGGGTCTCCAGGCCGCATAGCCTATGCTCCAATAGGAATCTCTGATATTCATATTTTTCAAATGACTTTTATGAGTGAGTACTTTAAACAGACAATGGTACATGAAATGACTCACTGTTTTAAGAACAACAATCCAAAACTGCTTACAGACTGGGAAACCAGCTTCTGGAAAAAGGATATTCCTCTCAAGCCTTCTGTATCCGACTACGGAAACAGTAGTCCATCAGAAGATATGGCTGAATCGACTGCTGAATATGTAATTAATGGCTCCGCCATGAAAGCGGATCAACCGGAAAGATATGAATTCATCAAAAAAAATATTATGTCTGGAAGAGAATATTAATCTGTTTGTTTCGACCGGTGGATACTATTCGTAGATTGTTCTCACTGGCAGTTTACGTTTTCATGTTATTCATTTCTTTTCTTCTTTCACCATCTCTTGTTGCTCAGAGATATGCTGATAAAAATACCATCAGTGGTGTTTTTCCGATAGCCATTAAGGAAAAAGGCAATGCAGAATTTGCTTTTTTGGGAAAATACCGTGATTCAAAAAAAAGTAGTACAAGTAGAAACTCCTTGTGGAGCTGGAAAAAAATCCTATGTTCTTGAAAGTAACCTCATAAGAAGATTTCTATCGTCGCCGAAATGACAGTTTGGCTGGAAAGGCACATTTGAAATCAAAGCGATAATTCCTGAAAATGAATTGTATTTGTTGAGGAAGTTGCTTAAAAGGAGTAAAATGCTCCCGTGAAATTTTTTATGGAGAAAGATAATATGGCTATTACTGAAAAAATGCGCGGGGATGTTATAAGCATGATGCAGGGTGGGGTGTCATTGCAGCTTGCTTTTGTTGGAATTAGAAATGGTCTATTTTCTTGTCTGAAGAATCTTGGTTCTGCGACTTCCGAGGAACTTGCAAAGGTCTCCAAAACTGATTCAGGTTATATCACACGCTGGTGCCAGGCCGCTTATGCTTTTGGATTGCTTGATATTTCGCCTGATGGAAAATTTCTGATGAGTGAACTGGGCGAAGCTTTTCTTCCGGAAGTTGATGGTACTTTAATGCCATTTTCAGTGCAATCTATTCTGTCGGCTCATTTTCTTGAAAGAACAAGTGAATTGATGGTGACAGGCGAGAGACCAGGCGAAAAAATTCTTGCCGAGCGCAAAAGTCTGCTTCCTCTTTTTGGTCCGATGCTTGAAGCAATGTTTGTACCTATTTTTGAAAAACAGATATTTCCAAATACAAAAGTATTTCAGAAGCTGGCTGGCAAGAAATCACTGGTAATAGATTTCGGATGCGGGAACGGCTGGTATCTTCGATGCCTTGCTGCACATTTTCCACAACTTTATGGTATTGGTATGGATGGTTTTTCTCAGAATGCAGAACATGCAATTTCTCTTGCAGAAAAGCACGGATTCAGTGGCCGTCTGAAATTTTCCTGCGGAGATATATTAAACTTTTCCATAGTTGAAAAAGCCGATATCATAACAATGAACAGAGTACTACATCATGTCTGGGATGACCGTGATAAAGTTTTTTCTTCCCTGCGCAATACTTTGAAACCAGACGGTTCAGCAATTATCTGGGAACCAAACTGGCCTTCAACTCTAGAAGAACTCCGCAGTCCATCGAAACGTTTCATGGCTTCTCAGAATCTTGCAGAACATGTTCAGGGAAACCGCTTCTTAACTCCGGAAGAAATTGCTGCAGAGTTTCAGAAAGTCGGAATGAAGAGCGAAACCTTCTATTTCGTAAACGGAAACGATTCATTCATCGTAGGAACGCCTGTCTGATCTGTTTTGGAAGTGACCCTTAGTTTTATTGGTTTTTGCTCACTTCGATAAAAGACAATACGAAAAACATATCGACAGCGTCTTTTAAAACGTCATTCAGCACCCTTTGAGATAGAAGTTCAACGGGTGCTTTGTCGTCTGTAAAAATCAGCTTTGATTCTGTGACTTCTGAAAGGCTTTTCTCAATTCCATTAAGGAGCTCTGCAAGAACGTGATTGTTCGGAATATTTGATAAATTCTTCTGAAGAAATGACCGGCAATCTGGTTTTGATGATGCAAATATTATTACATTCGGCAAATCAGGTGGATCATAGCGGAACGTTTTCGGAAAAACACTTTTCACTGTTCCCAATACATAATTAATCAGCTCAGGACTTCTTTCTGAACGCATATTTATGTTTATGGCTAAAGTACCATCAGGAGCTAAATGGTTTTTGATAATTTCGAAGTATTCGCGGGTTGCCATGTGAAAAGGAATATACACATCGTGAAAGGCATCGAGAAATACAACGTCATATTTGCCGGCTTCAGGACGGGAAAAGAACGTCCGTCCATCATCTATAAAGACTTTTGCGTCGGTTTTTTTAAGGCCAAAATTTGAATATGCCAGTTCCAGAATTTTATTGTCGATTTCTACGCCCTCAACTTCACAGGCAGAAAAGAATCTTTTCAGCAGTTTCGCCTGCGTTCCACCACAAAAACCTAGAATCAGAGTTTTAACAGGTTTTTCAAAGTTACATTCCGGACTGAAAAAAGGTGCTAGAAGCAGTTTGTCCCAGTAACACTCAGTAAGTTTATTATCTTTTGGAGAAACAGATTGCTGACCTATTTCAACGTGCGTTGACAAGTGCATTCCGGAATCATCTTTTGAAATTTGAATGTAATTATACTGTGACTCAGCTTCTATAATATTTTCTTTCCAGAAAGCAAAAGCTCCCGAAGGGGAAAAGAGAAATATTAATGCAAGTCCTGTACAAATGAGAATAATTTGAAAAACATGTCTGCGTTGCCGAAAAAAGTGAATTAGAGATGTAAGTGCAAGTATCACAGCAAACAACTGAAACGTTCGTCCGGTGCCAATAGAGGGAATCGTCAGAAAGGTGGGAATAAACGTGCCAACAATGCTTCCGATAGTTGAAACGGCATATATTTCACCGGCAGCTTTCCCGTTATTTTCGAGATCTGTCATCGCCAGCTTTACCAGTAACGGCGGAGCTGCGCCGAGCAATATGCATGGAAAAGCAAATATTGTGATGCATGAAAGAGTAACTCCAGCGATAAGAATGTTTTCAGGAAAAATGACCATCAGCGGTATCGATGAACAAGCGATTATAGCTTTGCCAGCCACCGGTATTAACGATATCCAGAGTGCCGCTGCGATCATGAAATGATACAAAACATCCTTGTTGCCAGGCCGATCGGCAAAAATTCCACCGATAATATTTCCCGAGCTTATTGCCAGCATTATTATTCCAATGACGATTGTCCAGGTAATCTGAGATGAGCCATAATATGGAGCAATGAATCTTGTACAGGTCAATTCAACTGCCATAATTGAATTTCCGCAGATGAAAGCTGTAAAAAATAGAAAAAGGTTTCGCTTCATATTTGTTTCCTTTGATGGTAGACTGAAAGATATTACGAATCTTGAGTAATTTGTGTGTGCGTTTTTATTAATGCATTTGGAATTGCTATAAGTATACATAAGAGGGTTCAGTTTTGCGATGAATATTTCTGAAGCGAAAATTTCTGAAGTTAAATCCAAATCTTTTTTATTTCGGAAAATTGCTTTTGGATGCCTTTTTTCGGCATTATTTTCTGGTATTCTTTTCTATTCTGCCAGTAAAATGTTGATGAAAGAAGTGACAAAATGTGCTGGCAACAGCATAAAATGGCTTGGAAATTCAATTGCTGACCGAACTGGTGTTTCTGAATCAACCAGACAGGATTTTTTGTCCTCGCTTTCTGATGCTGCAAAAGAAGCTTCTGAAGGAAAAATGTCGATAAAAATGACACTGAAATTTCTTCACGAACTTGAGAATCCGCGTATTTTCGGGACACTTCTGATTATGGGTTTTCAGAATCATTTTATAAAATCAGATGATGTACAAAATAACCTTCTTGTGCTTCAATTCAATATTTCACTTCTTAAGAAAAATTTTCAACAGGATTCCTGGCGTGAATTTACAGACTCAGTAACAGAAATCCGTGATTTTCCATACAAATCGCCATTAGGGCTTGTTCTCAAAATTCCAGACAGAGGTCTTAAGAAGAGCCTTTCCGAAGAGAAGTTTTTTGGAGCGATAGACATAATGAAAGATGAAGTTGGAGCCGGAGCTGGAAAAACCAACATGGATGAACAAAAAATTTCGATCTCAAATCTTGTAAAAGAAGTTATAGCGATTTCAAAAATTCTTTCGTGAATTCCACCAATCTTATCAATGGAAAAATAGACTGCAATTTACCAATTTTCTCAATTTTGAACTAAACGACACTGTAGCAAGGTTGCTATCTGTTTTATGCAAAAATTGTCAAAACAAGTAATGTAATTTGTGCATTTGTTGGTTCCAACCAATTTAATTGGTAAAGTTGTACCGATGTACCGCAGCTGCTCGCAAAACTGGTCTGAGCAGCAATATTCCTTTGATTTTCTTTCCGTCGCGAAGATATTGATCGAAGTCCTGATCAAGAATGCGGTTAGCTTTTGAAGAGGCGTGGCGCAGCCATCTTTTATTGTGATATTCAATGAAAAATCCCATGTGAGTGACATCCAGCCCTTCTTTGTCGGTTACCATTGCAACAACATCACCGGAAACCAGCGGAACTTTCCGATCAAAAACGGCAGAAAGCGGGAAAAACCATAGTTGTTGTACTGTTTGCGAGATCATGAAGCGGTCTTCTATGTAAAAAGTCCGGTTTTTACCGACTCTGTTCAGTACCAGATCGCGTCTTATTGCCTCTGGATGCTCGCGGGCAATGTTTTTCAGATAGCCTTTTAATTCATTACTGTCAGCCCACCTGGATGTAAAATGATTCCGATGATGGTTCATCAGCGCATTTCCATCTGCATTAAACATGATGTCAATCAGACGGCACAGAAACTCTGATTGATACGAACATTCCTTGTGAGAGGTGTTAACACTGGATGCAAGCGCAAGAACGTGTTCAACGTAGGTCATGCAATCAAGATAAGTCATGCTGGTTCGCAGAAATTCTACGGGCAAAGGCTCTGCATTTGTTGCTTCAACTTTTTCAACTTTTTTTGTCTGCTGTTTTTTGATTCTCGTTTTTGTTTCAGGATGATATTTGCGTCCAATAAAATATTTTGAAATAAACTCAATGCGTCTTTGTACAGGCAAGCGAAAAGAACTTTCAATAAGCCGCTCAACTTCTGATTTATCGTCAAAATTCTGAACTTTGACAAAAGGGAAAGCTGTTTCAGCATAAAGACATTGCAGATTCATCAGCAGAGCTAAAAGAAAAAGAAACCTGCTCTCAAGCTGCATAATATTGTTATTCATGATTCCTCATTATGTTAACTTATTTTGAAAATAGCTCAGAATGGCTTCCGGTTCTTTCAAACCTTATCGTCAAATCTACTTCGATATGGCAATCTCGATAGCCCTTCCAATTTCCGATTAATTCATGATCTTTGTACTTTGTGCAAAGAGAATCTCCGTTTAATAAAATTAACATTACTTCTTTAAGAAATTCTATCTTTTTGCCCTGTTTTTTAAGTTTCTTAACATCTTTTTCAAATTGTTTTGATGTTTGTGGAGAATATTTCATATTTTAAGATGTTCAAACAAGTCCTCAGCAGAAGCAAATTCATTCACTCCAGCACCCTTTTCTGATTCTTGAATAGATTTTAAAGTTTCTTTGCTTAATTTTGGATATTTCTTACATAGCTCGCAGTCATTTTCAATTTCACGAGAAATAGAGGAAATAACAATCTCACTCATTGTTTTGCCTCTTTTACGTGCCATTTCTTTTAACGCCTGGTGAAAATCGTCTGGGACAGACAAATGTAAATTCATGATATCAAACCCCCCCGAATTTTTATATAATTCAAACTCTTTTGCCTATCCAAGACTATTGTGTGTTTGAAATATTCTTCTTGTATCTTTTCCAGTTCTAGATATTGTATTGCGACTTTTCAGTAAGAATGGTCGAATTTCAATTGTTAACTTAATATTATCTTTTGGGAAGAGTTTTTTCAAGTTTTTTATTTGAATATTGTGCATCTACTCACCATTGAAGATGTATGGCAATTCTTATAGCAAGGATGCTCGAAAATTAAGATAGTTGAAAGTCCCTTATTATCACTAACGAATTCTGCATTGTCTTCCGATAGTTCTAGTATTATGTGGCAATTTATAATTCAAAAATTTGTTAAATCGAAGCTGCTGCTGATGATACTTATGGTATCACTGGTGGTGTTTCTTAATGGCGCGAAGACAAAAAAATCTTCAAAGAAGAAAAGCTCCAAAGCTAAGGTTTCGCAGTCGGCGGGTGATTCATCTGAAAGCTCTCAGAGCAAAGATCCTCCAAGGAAAAGGGGGAAGATCATTCCCGAGGGAAGACCCTGGTATGAAGCGATGTTTTCTGATGGAAGGCTCAAGATTGCAGTTTTCTGGGGCTGGGATCACCCTGCCGAAGTAATTGAAGCAACCTTTCCGGCATTTGAAACTTTGAACGGTAAAACAGTTTACTTTAACGGAAAAAGTGCTGTAATCGAAATTGGAATGATAACTCAGGTTGCAGATAATCCCAGGGGACTCTTCAAAGCTGCCCTCGAAGACCCTACTGTAGATGTAGTTGTCTATTCTGGACATGCGCGTTTTGGCGGTGGAATGGCTTTTGCCGAGAGAGACGACATATTCAGAAGTGGCAATGGGGAAGTAATCGAAGATAGGCATTCAAAGCCTTACAGATACTTTGTTGCGACTAACGAAGATCTGGTGAAAACGAATTTCCCATCAACTTATCGGATAATATTGCTCAACTGTTGTGATTCTGAATATCATTTCAGAAAAAGCTGGACAGACAGACTTGATGAGTGCGGGGCACCTGTGGATCTTGCTCTTGTAGAATATCCGGTTTTTAACCTGTATGATCATCGCAGAGTTCTTAATTTTCTGAAAGACCTGCTTGCTTTTTCATCTTGGCGCAATATTAAAGCAAGTTATGATTCTGAAATTCACGTTAGAAAAAACAATCTGGTTGTTGATCCGGTTTTTGTTCCAAATGAAAACTATTATTCAGCAACTTCTGATGCGGCATTTGATTATAAACCCGCTGATCGGAACGAAGAACCGGAATCTGAAGCAGAAGATTACGATGCCGAAGAAGGGCAAACTCCCGATTGGCAGTGATCCGTTGTCATCTCGACCGAAGGGAGAGCTCCAAAGGGTTAGCAGATTTCCAGCAATTACCCCATCAATCATTCTGTGAGATGTGCATTAACAAAACATTGTGCTTTAAAACAGCGGCGAAAATCATTTTTTGAAAAGCTCTATTTATAATGGTTCCAGGCTTAATGGATAATTGCTGGCAGATTTCTCCCTTCGGTCGAAATGACATCAGAATAGCAACACTTGCCCATAATTATTGAGCATTGTCGCCAATTCGGGCTTGATAAATCAAGCCCCTACGAAAACCTGACAAATGAATTGTAATTAAAACTCCGCTTACCAGCAGAATATGATTCTGATGTTGAGCGGAGTAAGTTTTATTTGATTAATGGCGCCGAGAGGGGGCGCGTGCCCCCTCTCTAAAAAGCCTTATGCCCAGAGCATGAGGCGGTAGACGATTGGGTTAACGAGGTCGGGGTGGTCTGGTAGTGCTCTTACTGTGAGACCAAGTTTTCCGCTTGTCAAGAACTTGATTTTTCCTGAGAATATAGCTCTTCGATCAGTGATTTTTCCAGGAATCAGTTTTACAATGCGGCAAGGTGAAATCTTTTCATCAGCCCCTATCGGACCATAATAAGCTTCAACCTGAATGTCAGACGGAATAAGCTGATCAAGGAACATTTTTACAGTGACTTCAACTTCGTCGCCAACTTTTCGTTCTGTTCCACCGGCAGTTTCAACGCTTTCAATCTTCAGATTCGGCCAGACATTCTTTACATGACGCAGCCAACCGGCGACTTCACGAGCTCTTATTCTGTCATTGGCAGAAAGCATTTTGTATCTTTCTCCGCCGGTAACATAATATTTGTCAGTGTATTCTGCCACCATGCGGTGAGTATTGAATACCGGTGCAAGCTGCGAAATAGCCTGTTTCATCATGTCGATCCAGCGTCTCGGCAGACCGTCTTTTGCACGCTCGTAAAATAATGGTACCACATCTTTTTCGAGCAGCTCATAAAGAGCATTTGCTTCAACTTCATCATGGTAAATCGGATCTTTGTATTCTTCGCCGTGACCTATTGCCCAGCCGTTTCCAGCCTGATAGCCTTCATCCCACCAGCCGTCGAGAACTGAAAGATTGAGAACTCCGTTAGCGGCAGCCTTCATTCCGCTTGTACCAGATGCTTCCAGTGGACGTCTTGGATTGTTTAGCCACACGTCTACGCCTTGTACAAGATATCTGGCGACAACAACATCATAATTTTCAATAAAAACTACGTGTCTGCGAAGTCTGTCATTGTTTGTAAATGCAATAATGTCTTTGATAAACTGTTTTGCAGGTTCATCTTTCGGATGAGCTTTTCCGGCAATTATTATCTGTACCGGTCTGTCTTTTGAACAGAGAATTTTGACAAGTCTTTCCAGGTCTTTGAACAGGAGTGTTGCACGTTTGTATGTGGCAAACCTTCTTGCAAAGCCTATTGTAAGAGCTTCAGGGGAGAGAACTTCCTTTGCTGCTGCTATTTCAGATGGCGGAGCCCCTCTGCGCTGCAATTGTTCAACAAGTCGTGAACGTGCAAAGGCAACCAGTCTTTCGCGTCTTCTTTCGTGGGTTCTCCACAATTCTTCCGGCGGAATAGTATCAATCTGTTTCCAGACGGTTTGATCTTCAGGTGAATTTATCCATCTCGGGCCAAGATATCGGTCGTATAACTGAGAGAGCTCCTGGGAAATATACGAACGGATATGTACACCGTTTGTAATGGAAGAAATGGGAACTTCTGCTGCAGGAAGATGAGGATAGAGATCGCGCCACATTTCCCGTGAAACTTCGCCATGCAGTTTGCTGACTCCGTTGGCATGAGCAGAAAGATTCAGTGCGCACACTGCCATTGAAAAGCCTGGTCCTTTTGGAGTATTTGCAGCCCAGCCGATATCAAGGAATTCCTGCATCGAAATTCCAAGTTTCGGAGCAAAATATCCGAAATATCTCTCCATGAGTTCGCGGTTGAAAACGTCAATTCCTGCGGGAACCGGAGTATGAGTTGTGAAGAGGTTGCTTGATCTTGTAAGTTCAAGCCCTTCGTGAAATGACATCTGGTGACGTTCCATTGCAACTCTGATGCGTTCAAGTGCCAGAAATGCCGAATGTCCTTCATTCATATGATATGTTGTCGGATGGAAATTCATCGCATGCAAGGCTCTCAGGCCGCCGATTCCGAGGACTGTTTCCTGCTGAATTCTTGTTTCAATATCTCCGCCGTAGAGCTCACCGGTGATTTTTCGATCATGCGGAGAGTTGAGAGGAGTATCGGTGTCAAGTGCAAGAAGAGTTACTCTTCCGACTTCTATGCGCCAGATCTGGATGTAAAGCGTTCTTTCCGGGAACTGAATTGTTACAGTCAGTGGGTCGCCTTTTTCATTACGCACCATTTCAATGGGCATATTGAAGAAATCGTTTGCCGGATATCTTTCCTGCTGCCAGCCGGCGGCATTAAGATACTGCTGAAAATAACCAACTCTGTACAACATGCCTATGCCGACAAGTGGCAGACCAAGGTCAGATGCCGATTTGAGGTGGTCGCCTGCAAGCATTCCCAGACCGCCTGAGTAAATCGGAACACTTTCTGCTATTCCAAATTCTGCAGAAAAATAAGCAATAACTGGTTTTTCAGAAAAACCATATTTTTTTGAGTACCAGGTTTGTTTGTCATTCATGTAGTGTCTGAATGCGGTATATACTCTGTCGAGTTGTGCCAGAAAACCTTCATCGTTAGAGAAAGCTTCAAGTTTTTCCTGCGGAATGTTTCCGAGCATCTTGACAGGGTTGTGATAGCAGTTTTCCCATGCAACAGTATCAAGTCGTCTGAATAACTGCAATGCATCAGGGTTCCAGCACCACCAGAGGTTAAATGCAATTTCTTTCAAGCGTGCAAGTTTTTCGGGAAGCCTTGGAACAACCACGAAATTTCGAATAGATTTCATCTAATGCTCCTTACTGAGTTTAATGGAAACTAATTTATCGAAAATCAAGATATACCAAATTTAAATAAAAGAGTCATACAAATTTCAGAGAAATGTTTTTTTGTTCTGAAAAATTTATGACTCCTTGTCTAATAATTGTTGTATATATAACAGTTACGGCCAGATTGAATCCATGAGTCTTGGGAATGGAATTGTTTCGCGGACGTGGTGAGTTCCTGTCATCCATGCCACCATTCTTTCAACTCCCATTCCGAATCCTGAGTGTGGTACAGAACCGTATCTTCGAATATCGAGATACCATTTGAAAGCTTCGAGCGGTAAACCATGTGATTTAATCTTGTTTTCAAGAACTTCAAGGCTTTCTTCGCGCTGTCCGCCGCCGATAATTTCACCAACGCCTTCCGGAGCTATGACATCTACACAGAGTGCATAGTCTGGGTTTGCCGGGTCGGCTTTCATGTAGAAAGCTTTTACTGCGGCCGGATATCTGTGTACAAGAACCGGTCGGTCGTGTCCCATGCCAATTGCAGTTTCGTCAGCAGCGCCAAGATCGTCGCCGGGTCCATTTTTCATGATGTCTTCGGCAAGTTTCTGCTTTTCAGGATCGTCTGATGCAGCAAATTCAGCTTTCTTTTCAGTAAGGTATTTTTGAGCATCAGCATAACTGAGTCTGGGGAATGGTCGCTTAACACTCTGAAGTTTTGTGATATCTCTTTCCAGAACTTTCAATTCATTCTGGCATTTTTCGACAACTCTTCCGACAACAAATTCTACAAATTCTTCTGCCAGATCCATGTTTCCCTCAAGATCCATGAATGCGACTTCCGGTTCTACCATCCAGAATTCGGTAAGATGTCTTCTGGTCTTACTTTTTTCAGCACGGAAAGTCGGTCCGAAACAGTAGACTTTGCCAAATGCCATTGCTGTGGCTTCATTGTACAATTGACCACTTTGTGATAAATAGGCTTTCTGTCCGAAGTAATCTGTTTCGAAAAGAGTAGTTGTTCCTTCGCAGGCATTGGCGGTGAGAATCGGAGTATCACACAGAGTGAAACCGCGATCATCAAAGAAGTCGCGAACGGCTTTGATTACCTGGTGGCGCACTTTGAGGATTGCATTCTGTCTTGAAGATCTCAGCCACAGATGGCGGTTTTCCATAAGGAATGCTGTGCCGTGTTCTTTGGGCGAAATCGGATATTCCTTGCTTTCGCCGATCAGGGCAATGTGTTTGAGACTGAGTTCAAATCCGCCCGGGGCGCGGTCATCTTTTCTGACAATTCCGCGGATTTCAACTGATGTTTCCTGGTCCAGTTTGTCGCAAAGGTCAAAAACCTGCGGATCGACATCAGGTTTGAAGGCTGTTGCCTGGCATAATCCGGTGCCGTCGCGGATTATTACAAAACGCACTTTTCCTGATGAACGCTTGTTGTAGAGCCATCCGGCAATTGATACTTCTGATTCGACAAAATTTTTCAGATTGCAAATAGAGGTATATTTCATTTTTCTTTTCCTTCTGTGCCAATCCATTCCCTGACAATGGGAACAGATTTGATTACATGTGTTTTCAGAACCATTTCAATTGTAACAACCAGTGGTTGTTCGCGTTTATGGAGCCAGTTGATCAGAGGAGTATATTTGACACATCCGTCGCCGATGGCTATATGGTGATCGTCCTGACCGTCGTTATCATGAACATGCAACTCAATGATGCGGTCGGAAAGCGTTTCAAGCCACGTCTTCATTGGAACATCGGAAAACAGGTTGAAGTGGCCTGTATCAAAGCATACTCCAACATGCTCGGGTGAAAATTCAGATACTATTTTTTTCAGATCATTTGGATTATTGTCGTATATGTTTTCAAAAGCAATTTTTATTCCATTGTCTGATGCGGCTTTCACTATTGTCTTTATTACGGGAATAGCAAGTTCATACCATTCATCAAATTTTCTGCTGAGAACCCATGGCCCATAACCAGGGTGAAGGACGATCTGTGAGGCTTTGAAATCTTTTGCCGCATTGATTGTCCAGAGCATTCTTTCTAATGCCAGAGCACGAACTTTTGGATCATAAGCACCGAGACTCAGGTCGAAAAACGGTCCGTGAAATGAAGGTTCAAAGCCCTTTTCATTAAATCTGCTGACAAGTTCTTTGTAACTGTCAGCAGAGAGAGAGTCAACAAGATCAGCGGCAAAATATATTTCCGGCTGCATTTTGAGATTTAAAAGAAGTTCGAGGTCTTCAGGTCTCAAATGTCTGATTGGAATATTTGTATGTAATTTAAATTTCACGTTTATTAAGGCTTCAGGCCTTCCTCCTGCAATGTGGATTCTTCAACCAGCATCACGGGAATATCGTCTTTGATCGGATAAATGCGCCGACAGCTCTGACAATTTAAAGTGTCTTTCTGCTGATCGTGCTTAATATCGCCGTGACAGGCTGGACAGGCGAGAATTTCCAGCAATTCTTTCTTTATTGGCATAATCTGACTCCTCAGGTGACTTCATCCAAATATCTTGAAAAAACAAAAACTTGCTTCGAATTTACAAAAATGCAAAGCCCGAAGCAAGTAGAGTATATAACTCTCAAAAGTATTTTTCAAGATAAAAGATAAAAACAGATAAAAGATAAAAGCTGTCCGCAGATTACGCAGATTTCGCAGACTAAGATTTATAGCCAATTTAAATTCTGCGTAATTCCGTGTTTTCCGTGGTTAAAATCTTTTCTTTTCTTTGTTTTACCATGTTATTGTTTGAAGCCTACTCTTTTTCAAGTTTTGGAAGCTTTCTGCTCAGGTATGCAACAAAATCATCGAAGAGTGTATAAGCTACCGGTGTAAGCAGCAATGATATCAGAAGACAAAGGCTCTGTCCGCCAATAATTGTAATTGCCATTGCCGACCTTGTTGCAGCACCCGGACCTTTTCCCAGTGCCATTGGAAGCATTCCGGCAACCAGTGTAACAGTAGTCATAAGTATCGGTCTCAGACGTGCCATGTTGGCATCCATGACAGCTTTTGTTCTGTCAAGACCATTCTCACGCAGGGTATTTGTATAATCAATCTGCAGAATGGCATTTTTTTTCACTATTCCAAACAACATGAAAACACCAAGTGCCGAATAGATATTCAGCGTATTTCCGGTCAGATAAAGCGATATCAATGCAAAAGGAATAGAGAGCGGCAGCGAAAGCATTATGGTTATCGGATGCAGATAACTTTCAAACTGCGATGCGAGAATCATATACATGAATATTGAACTCATGAGGAAAGCTGTTATAAAGCCTTTAACGGTTCGCTCCATCTCTTTAGCTCTTCCAGTAAGGCCATAGGTATATTCGGAAGGCATTTTCAGTTCTTCTGCGCAACTTTTTATGAAATCGTTTGCTTCTCCAAGTGCTCCGGTTGATGAAAGGTTGCCTGTTATCATTACGCTGCGCTGGCGGTCCTGACGATCAATCTGTGAGGGTCCATATCCGTAAGATACCGATGCAATGTTGTCAAGTCTGGCCATCGAACCGCCCGCTGTCGGAAACATAAGACCCGCAATTGACTCAATCTTGTTTCTGTCGGGTTCGTTTAACCTTACTCTGACTTCATAAAGCTCGTCAGCCTCCTTGAATCGGCTTATCTGATCTTTACCGCCCACCAAAGTGCGGAGCGCTCCTGAAACTGCTTCCATTCGAACGCCCATGCGGTATGCTCTTTCTCTGTCAAATCTGACATGAATTTCAGGCTTTGGATCAATCAGAGATGTTTCTGCGTTTGCATAATTGGAATTCTGCTGACATTTTTTTATTATTGTGTCGGAATATTCGCGCATTTTTTCAATGTCTGGTCCCTTTATGAAGAATTGCACGTCTGACATTCTTCCTGCTCCAAATGACGCGCCCGATGCCTGAACAGCAGGTCTCATCAGTGGATATTTTCGAAGTATTTTTCGCACATTTTCCATTGATTCAAACTGAGTAAAGTCCCTTTTCATAAGATCTACTAGTTGTACAAACAGCATTATTTCGTTAACTCCAGCACCAGAACCTTCTCCGATGCTTGAATATACATGTTCAACGCCTTCGAGTTTCGATATTTTCTCCTGGATCTCCTTCATGATCTTTTCACTGCCTTCCAGCGAGTTTCCTTCGTCTGCTCGAAGATAAACAGTGTATTCATTTGTATCATCTGCTGGAATAAAATCAACTTTCATCATATTTTTCAGAGGATAAATTGAAAAAATGCAGAGAAAGGCTATCAGAATGATCAGCCATCTTCTTTTCAGCGAAAAGCGCAGCAGTTTCTCATAAGTCTTTTCTGTGAGACTATATAAAAATGAAGACTTGCTGTGTCCGCTGCTTCTTGCAAATTTGAATTGAAAGACCCTTGAACACAACATTGGAGTAAGAGTAAATGACACAAAAACTGAAATCAAAATAGCAAACGCAATTGTTAAACCAAAGTTATTGAGAAGTCTTCCAATGACACCGTACATGAAAGCAACTGGTACAAATATTACTGCGAGAGAAAGAGAAGTGGCCATGACAGCCAGATAAATTTCAGATGTGCCTTCACGTGCTGCGGTTATTGCATCGCTCTTTTTTTCTTCCATGTGGCGAAAAATGTTTTCGAGTACAACAATGGCGTCGTCGATTACAACTCCGACTGCAAGAGTTAATCCCAACATGGACATATTGTTGAGTGTGAATCCCATATATTTCATAAGAAGAAAAGTCGAAACAATTGAGACCGGAATAGCCAGTGAAGAGATGATTGTTGAAGCTAAATTTCCCATGAATAGAAGAACCGAAAATGATGCGAGCAGTGAACCCAGAATAAGGTGAAGATTCAATTCATGAAGAGAACTTTCGATGAATCTTGACTGGTCGCGGATCTTAACCATTTTCAAATCAGGAGGAAGAGTGTGTTTCAATTCTGCAAGGCGTTTGTTTACAGCATTGATTACATCGAGAGTGTTTTCACCTGATTGTTTCTGGATAACCATTGAAAGGCAGGTTTTGCCGTCGAGTTTTGCCATGTTTCTCGATTCTTCCTGGCCGTCAATGACTTTTCCGAGATCGCTAATGCGTATCGGGATGTTGTTCTGAGTTGTAACAATTATTTCTGCAAATTTAGCCGGGTTTTCGAGGCGTCCAAGCGCTCTCAAAGTAAATTCATTATTCTGATGGGTTACATTACCACCAGGTATTTCCATGTTCTGGTTTTTCAGTGCATCTTTTACCTGCGCTGAAGAAATATTGTACTTTGCGAGTTTTGCGGAATCGAGAATAATGTGAATTTCTCTTTCTCTTCCGCCGATAAGCTGAATTGCACCAACTCCCTGAATTGCTTCGATTGGTTCCTTGATGCGCTTTCTGCAGAAATGTGTCAGATCTCTCAATGGCATTTCGGAAGAAAGTAAAAGTGTTAAAACCGGTGCTGCGTCAGGATCCATCTTTTCTACGAATGGGGGTTCTGTTCCTTCGGGAAAGTCTTTTGTAATTCGTGCTATTTTATCGCGTATTTCCTGTGCGGCAACGTTAATATCCTTTTCCAGATTGAACTTTACGACGATCTGCACTGAGCCAAAAAGGCATTTTGTAGACAGAGTATCAATTCCGCCAATGGTATTTATAACTTCTTCGATTGGCTTGGCGATCTGAGTCTCCATTTCTTCCGGACCAGCGCCCGGAAGCGTTGCAAAAACTCTTACAACCGGAAAGTCCATTTTGGGCATCAGGTCAAGTCCGAGCTGGCGATACGAAAAGACTCCGAGCACGACAAGCGCCAGAGTAATCATAACAGTAAAAACAGGTCTTTTAATGCATATTTCAGCCAGATTCATTTTATTTCCTCATTTTACGATTGCTTCTTCAGCCTGCTCGTCGTTGTTGAAGAATCTTGCTGTTACAAACATTCCGGGTTTTAATTTTAAATCTTTGTTTGTTACAGCCAATTCAACACGCAGAGTGCGGTTTTTCGGATCAATAACCGGAGCAATTCTTATCACTCTTCCCTGATATGTTTCACCGGGAAAAGCGAATACTTTGAGCTCTGCTGAAAGACCTTGTTTGAAGCATGAGCTGAAATTTTCTGGAACATCGATGGCTGCAATAATCGGATCGTTTTCAACAATAGTGAAAACTGGAATGCTTGTTGTTACATAAGCACCTTCGTCAGCGTGGCGCTGTGAGATTAATCCGGAAAATGGTGCGCTCAGTGTACAATATTCAATCTGAAGAGAAGTATTGTCAATTACAGCTTCCTGTTGTCGTGCCTGAGCTGCTGTGGCGTCACGGTCTTCCTGTCTCGGACCTTCAAGAACCAGATCCTTCTGTTGAAGTGCCGAACGGTATTGAGTCTCAGCGATTGTTGCACGTGCTATTGCCGCATCAAGAGCTTGTTTCGATGCTCCACCGGCTGTAAATAATTCCTGTGTTCTTTTCAGGTCGCTTCCAGCGTTTTCATGAGCAGCTTTTGCCTGTCTGACCAGTTCTTCAGCCTGTTTTTTTTCCTGCGGTCTTGCACCGTTTTCCTGCTGCTTAAGCTTGGCCCTGATAGCTTCAAGCCCTGCCTGTGCCTGTTTGCGATTGATTTCAAAATCCCGTGAGTCAAGGCGGGCAAGAGGCTGATCAGTACTGACCTGATCACCCATATTGAAGAGCATTTCTTTTATTTTTCCGGGAACTTTGAATGCCAGTGCAACTTTTCTGTTTGCCATTAGCTCACCAGTTATTTCACCCAGTCTAGCGGTTCTCTCTGAATCTGATGCGCAGATATTTTCTGCGAAAACAGCAGAAACAGGCGAAAAGATACTCAAACTAATGAAATAATACAATAAAAAAACACTTCGAACATTCTGATTAATCATATTTTTCTCCATGATATACTTTCATAGCTGTTGTACAAATTGCCCTGGAGGGCTATAAAGAGATCGTGTATTCATCTTTAAATCTTGATCTGCGCAATCTGTGGACAGCTTATTCTTTATTTTCCAGATGATTCAAAATTTTGCATTGCAAAAGTGCATGGCATCAAGCCCAGTGATCGTTCGAGCTGGGCAATTGCTACCGCGTGATCGCGTAATCCCTGAAATCTGAGCGTTTTTGCCTGTGTCAGTGCCAGCTGAGCATCAAGGAAATCCAGAACGGTTTTTGTTCCGGCTTCATAAGCTTTGTCGGCAATGGCAAGAGCTTCCTGTGCCTGTTCAACATTCTTCTGCTGTGATAAAAGGGTTTCACGTGCTTCAACTACTGAAGATATGGCTTTTCTGATGTCAGCTCTCAGATTTGAGACTGCGTTTTCATAACCCAGAAGAGCAACCTGCAGATTAGCTCTGGCTTCTCTTGCCTGAGCGGCGGAAAGGCCAGAATCCATAAACGGATAAATTAGACCGGCCTGAATTCCCCAGTTTTGCTTATACTCACCAACTGGCATTCTGGAACCTTTGGTGTCTTCATAACTTCCAGATAATTGCAGAGTAGGCTGCAGCGTTTGCTTTACGGCTGAGAGCTGCTGTTTTCCAGCTTCCACTGATGCTTTTGAAGCTGCAACATCAGGACGATTATTAAGAGCGATATCAAGTGCTTTTTCTTCATCAGGTATCGGAATATCAAGAACATTTACTGGAAAAGAACCTATCAACTCTGGTTTTGATGAGGGATCAATCCCGAGAAGGTTCAGCAGATCTGCAAGACCGCTTTTCCTGACGTGCTGTGCCTTTATCAGAGATGGTTTTGCCGATGATAGCTGAACTTCTGCTCTGAGAAGATCGAACCTTGGCGTTGCTCCGGCTTCAACCATGGCAGCAGTATTGTTTCTATGACGCTCAAGCTGGGCAACCGATTCAGAGGCAACCTCCTCAAGGTGACGCGCAAGGAGCAGATCGTAAAAGGTTTTTACTGTCTGGAATGTAATTTCAATTTCGGTTTTTCTTTTTTCTTCGTCAGCCGCTGTGATATTGGACTGTGCTGCACGTTTTTGTGATTTGAAGCGCCCGAAAGGATGCATGCTCTGCGAAACAACGACTTTCGATATGTTCTGTTCGGTCGCTAGAAACGGACTCATCGCCTCGTGATTCTTGTTTTTCTGCAGCTGAAGCGAGGCAAGTGGAAGTTGCGATTTTATTACCTGATCTTTTTTTGCTCTTACGGCAGAAATTTTCGCTTTGCTCTGCTGAATAAGCCTGTTGCCGGAAAGAGCAATTGAAATGCAATCCTCAAGAGTAAGCGAATCGGGAGCAGATTTCAATGTTGAAGACTCCCCTGAGACATCGGAATAGGCGCTTCCGACAGGAAAAGACAATAAGAAAAACAGAATAACTGTAAATGCGGTTTTATTTTTCATTTTTCCGCCTCCTTTTCAAAGTGACTTCCAGGATTAAGATGAAGCCTCTCCTGAATTTCAAGGAGAGTCCGGAGAAATTCCTCCTGCCTCTCAAGCGGTACCTCTTTGAAAATTTCTTCTATTTTTGTTTCCCAGACCGGAAGTAAATCTGATAACTTCTTTTCACCCTCTGATGTTATTGCCAGTTTAAGCACCCTGCGGTCAGAAGAAAGTCTTCTGCGCTCCACATATTTTAACTTTTTGAGTCGGTCAATTATTCCGGTAATATTTCCCGGAGTAACCGAAAGGTAGTTGCTCAACTCAGTTGGTGACATGGCACCTCTGTTTTTTAGAATCTTCAGAGCACCGAACTGAGGACCGGTTAATCCGTGTTCTTCCATCAAAGGACGCATCTTGCGGCCGAACCCATGAACACAGATGAAAAAAGCATGTATAATGCCTACCGAAAAAGGTTTCATCATCACTTTATCCCCAAATAATTTAGGTGTAAAGTATCATAATAATGAAAATTAGTCAATACAAAAAAAACACATCTGCTATGCAGTAATACATGGCAGATGTGTTTAAAGAGGGTGATTAAAGGGTTTACGTGTTTACGCAGGGCAAAACTATGGCTTTATGAATGGATTGCCGTATTCTTTTTGACTTTTTCGATATCGAATTTGTCGATATTGCCGGGGCCGCTGTTGGAGGCGGGTCTTTCGGGTCATAGAGTGCGAAAGTCTGTCGGTTTAATCTGAATAGAAATTCAACGGGAGAAGGACCGTTGCGGTTTTTCAGAACCATGATCTCGAAATCAGTTTTTATTCCGGAAGATGGTTTTTTACTGTCTTCCTCTTTTTGCCTGGATTCGTTCCAAAGGCACATTATCATCGAAGCGTCTTTTTCAAAACTCTCAATCAGTGCACGATTAAGATCAATTTCCTTTTTGCTTCTGAATTCACTTGGAAGAGAAAATCCTGCAATAACTGGTATCTTAAGTCTTAATGCAGTTTCACGAAGCAATGATGCTGCTGCTTCCAATCTCAGAAATTTGTTGGCAAATTCGCTCCGGAGATTAACCTGGTGAATTGAATCTATCATAAGGACAACTTGTTCTGTTGAAGAGCCGATTTCCTTGATTTTTTCTATGGCGTCTTCGATGAAATCAGGTGATTCAATAATGAACAGACGCCTTTCCAATATCAGGGAATTGAAACTGTTGATCCTGGTTTGAAGAGCTTCCGGAATTTTTTCACCAAATTTGATGAGGTCTTCAAGTTTCTGAAGATTTCCTGCTGGATTATCTTCGTCAACGAGAGTATCGCACGTAATATTCAGCAACTTTGTTGCTATTTTCATGGCCCAGTCTTCAAAGGAAATATAAACCACAGAAGAAGCTGGATTAGCTTGAGTGATACGCAGCAGAAGATTCATCAGAAAAACACTTCTGCCCTGCCTTGGCCGGGCTCCGACAAGGGTAAGCCCTGAGCCTGGAAGTTCAACTATTGCATCAACAGAGGGGAATCCAGACAAAAGATCATCGGGGATGCTATCTGGTTTGATTTCCGGTGACAAAAAATTTATGGTCATAATGTTGTTCTCCTGAATGTTTCACAATATGGCATTAATAATGCACTTGCCATATTAACAGCTCATCTTTGAGCAATTTCTGCTGTTGTTTAATTAGCCTCTATTCAAAATAAATATACCTTACTGATATAAAATTAATCAAAATGATTGAAAAAGTCCAGAAGAATAATTGTTACTGACCAAAGAGACAGCTCACGCAGAGAAAAACTGAATTTACATTATTAGTTGTGTCTATATATGTTTTAATACCCATTAAGTGTGTTAGCTCAGCAACATTGCTACAGTCTTCTAGTATATTTCTGTTCAATTAATTTGCATAATAGCCAGCATTATTGCTATTATTAATTGATAATATTGGTCAGGAGTATAATTTAATTAATCTGGATAAAAGATACTTTCGGCAAACTTTAAAAAAAAGATTTCCTGGGTTCAGACTGTTTGAAAAAATGGTAAGGAAGTCCATTTCGCGTATTCCGAAAAAATTCAGAAAAGAAATATCGTTGTACAATATCCAGAAAAAGACTTTGCCTTCTCCGGAAAGAATGAAGGGGTTGTATATTCTTGGCACATATCAGCATTTTACGGGGTTTACAGGTCCCGTGATATCCATATACTACGGATCTTTCAGAAAAATTTTTCCCGGAGCTGATTTAAAAAGGATCTACTCTGAAATAAAGAAAACGTTGTTTCACGAACTGCTTCATCACTGGGAAGCTAAATCCGGAGTCGATGACCTTTCAGATGAAGATCGTCGTAAAATTATTATTCTCAGAGAAAAATGCGGACTGTTCGATTCGGAAAAAGCACGTAAACAGCTGATTGAAGCTTTATTGTTCGTATATATTGTATTTACTTCAATTGCAATTGCAGCAAAGTTAATCGATTAAACAGGTATTTCTTATTCTCTCAAAAAAAACATCAATTTCATTTGAAGATGGAAGCTCTGAGCGAATTAGAGTAAGAAAATTCCGCCTTGAAGCGATTAATCTGGAAGCAGCTAAATTTAAATCGTAATACCATGTAGCAATCATTATCAGGAAATCAGATAAAGTTGATAATCTGCCGATTGCCAGAGATTTGTTATTCATGGCCTCCTGAATAATTCCAGGAGTAAGTTCTCTTGAATTACTGACGTGAGGCAACATTTCAGAAAGCTCTCTGAACCCATTTTCTCTGATAGATTTCAGCACAATTTCGAAAATATCAAGTTTGTCAGCGTCTCTGATCAGATTCAAAAATAAATATTCCTGTCTGCTGAGATTGCCTGGAATGTTGTTGTGCATTCGATTGTGAAAATGTACCGCAGAAAAAACAGTGGCAGTGTCTTTGTGATTTATTAATGAATTGAACTTCTCTGATTCAAGAATTCTTTGTCCTTCAGCACCATGATCGATCGTATCAGCATCCCGAAACGATTTGAAGACTGAAAACTGTGAAAATCTGCCAATGTCATGAAGTAAACCGATTGCTTCAGCCAGAAACTGATGATCTTCGCTGAAGCATTCTTCAACAGCAATAGCCCTGCTATTAGCTGCAACTCTTAAACTGTGCTGATATTTCAATTCCAGCAGGGAATGAAATGAACCCGACTGGTCACGAAATCGATCAACGTAAGACTCGAAAAGATTTTTTATTCCACAGAATTCTTTTTCGTTCATAGATTAATTTGTAGGTACTATTCCGCCAATTCCGATAATCATCTGGAGAGTTCCCGAAGCAGTGCTGGTTTGTGTGAGTGTGTTTGTCCCGGTTGAAGTTGATGTACTACTGGAGGTGCCTGATGAAGTACCTGTGGCGGTTGAAGATGCTGTTCCGGTAATAGTAAGAGTCGATGTAACCAGATTTGTTGCAGTTGAAATGTTTGTGCCGGTAAGCATACTGGTGTATGTAAAAATGCCTGTATTAGTAAAAAGACTTGTCATTGTCTGAACACTTGTATTTGTGAAAATAGCGGTGTTTGTAAGAATGCTTGTTGCGCTCATGATTGCAGTGTTTGTGAATATTGAGGTGGCAGTAAACAGTGAGGTAAGAGTTTGAACAGCCGCTGAATTTAACACTGACGTGTCAGTCAGAAGACTTGTTGCAGTGAGAATATCAGTTGCGGTAGTTAAATTTGTACCGGTAAATATGTTTGTGTATGAAAAAATGCTTGTATTTGTGAAAAGACTTGTCATCGTCTGAACACTTGTATTTGTGAAAATTGCAGTGTTTGTAAGAATGTTAGTTGCACTCATGATTGCAGTGTTTGTGAAAATTGAGGTGGCCGTAAAAAGTGATGTAAGGGTCTGAACAGCCGCTGAATTTAATATTGCGGTGTCGGTGAGAAGGCTGGTTGCTGTGTATATATAAGTTGAAGTTATGATATTTGTTGCTGTAAGAATGTCAGTAGCGGTAAGAGTTGTTGTACTTGTAAGAGTTTTTGTGTTTGTCAGGATATTTGTCAGTGAAGTCCCTGCTGCTGCAATATCAGTGATTATTGCATCAATGTTGACATTTATTTCATCGCTTTCTGCCAGTTTTTCAATTGCGCTGGATACATTTGATTCATTTGTTTCCATTTTTGCTTTCAGCCAGTTTTCAATGCCTTCTGACAGAAGCGCAATCTGCTGGAGGGAAATAGTTTTATCATCCATTCTGCTTTTAACTTCAGATGCTGGAAGGTTGCCTTTGTCAGCTATGAATGCAACCAGTGTGGAATCAATATCTACGCTTGCATTCGGATCTGATTTCAGAAATGTATCAATTTTTTTTCTCAGAAGAATGCGTTTTGATTCGTTGCTCACGATTTCAATTGTGTAATTGGTACCAGGCGAAACATTTGAAAAGAGATATGTGCCAATTGTCGCAACAGGCACCGAAAACATTTCTCCTGCTGTTTTTGACAGCAATTTTGCCGTAAGAAGACTGTAATTAGTTGTTGGAACGGTTTCTTTGCGAATAGAAGACAGTACGGTTCCGTCCGGAAGATTTACGCTTCCTCCGAGAGTGTATCCTGAAATAATTCCTGAAATAGCGTTGAGACTGCTGCTTCCTCCAGTGCCGCTGTCACTGCATGCAGTAAGGCACAGAAGCATCAACAGGGCTGATATACTAAAAAATTTTGCATGATTGCTCATTAATAAAAACCTCCCGGACAATTAGTGTCAAATATTCTACTCTTTCGGAAAAGAATTTTCAATATATACGAGTCTGGAAACTCAGACAATTTTCTGCTATCCTGTAAAACAGAATTTTGGATACTATTGAGTAGTTACCATTTCTTTATAATTAAAATTCCGTGTTATTCCGTGGTTAAAATCAGTTGAAGTAGAATCTTGTGGAGGTCTTATGAATAATCGCATCGGTTATGTGTTTTTTATTGTTGCGTTATTTTTGTTCAACGAAGCATGTTTTTGTGAAGAAAGAAGTGAAAAGGAGAAGCTTTCAGTGAAAAACTCTTCTGAATCAGTTTACTCAGGTTATATTCCTGCCGGAAAAGTTGAAAAACACTCGATTAACGAGAAAGACGGTTACATAGAATTTACTCTTTCCAAAGCACTGCTTAGAATTTATCCGCTTTCTGAAAATATTGTCCGCTTTCGATATGTAAAAGACCGTTTCTCTGATGCCCCGTCTTATGCAATTTCGGAAACGCCTGCTTCAAACTCTTTCAGATTGAATGAAACTGATTCTGCTATTGAAATAACAACTGGTACATCTTCTCAAAATTATGGTAATTCTAACAGAGACCTCAAAATTTCCATTGAAAAAAAGTCTTCCTGTATAAGCATTTCTGATTCCAGCAGAAGTCTTCTTAATTCAGATGAACCAGGCCTTGGAGTTCTTATCGATGGCAACGAAATGCGTTCATTTAAAACCTTGTTTCCAGATGAAAATTTTTATGGACTTGGCGAGAAAACTCGCGAACTGAATCGCAAAGGGAAGGAATGGATAATGTGGAACAGCGATGTTCCGGCTTATTCATGTAAAGATGATCCGCTTTATCTCTCGATTCCATTCTTTCTTTCTGAAAGAAATGGAAAATGGTACGGCATTTTTCTTGATAATACTTATCGGACAAAGTTCAGCATGGGTAATGGCAATGGACGTTTCTACTCATTTGGCGCTGAAAAAGGTGAACTGGATTACTACTTTATTTCAGGGAAAACCCCAAAAGAAGTTATTGCAGGATATTCCAGACTTACCGGCAGAATGTCTCTGCCGCCGCTCTGGGCATTGGGTTTTCAGCAGAGCAAATGGAGCTATGCTTCTGAAACAAAGATTCGCTCAATAGCCAAAAGTTTCAGAGATAACAATATTCCGTGTGATGTACTATATCTAGATATTGATTACATGGATGAATATAAGGTTTTTACCTGGAATCCAAAAACTTTTCCCAAGCCGGAAAAATTGATTTCAGACTTGAAAAAAGATGGTTTTAAAGTAGTAACGATTATTGATCCGGGTGTGAAGGCTGCGGCTAAAAAAGATGGTTGTACTGCGCATGGAAAAAAGGTTGGCGACTCCGATTTATCAGATGAATACCCCATTGCCAGAGAAGGATTGGAAAAAGATTATTTTGCGAAATATCCTGATGGCGAATATTATATCGGGGAAGTCTGGCCCTCATGGGCATATTTTCCAGATTTTACAAATCCTGGTACCAGAACCTGGTGGGGAGAAAAGCTTGCTTCTTTCCTCAAGCTTGGTGTTTCAGGTTTCTGGAATGATATGAATGAGCCGGCAGCGTGGGGTGGCACAATGCCAGATGTTGTACGATTTCATGGAGAAGGCTTTGGCGGCGAACACAAAAAGATTCATAATGTTTATGCATTGCAGATGGCAAAAGCAACCAGCGAAGCACTTGAAAAATACTCAGAAAAAAGACATTTTGTACTTACACGTGCCGGTTTTTCCGGAATACAGAAATATTCGGCTGTCTGGACTGGTGACAATGTTGCTTCCAGCGATCATCTTGAATTAGCATGCAGAATGCTTCTCAGTATGGGGATTTCCGGTGTTCCCTTTACCGGCTCTGATGTAGGCGGTTTTGCTGGATATCCAACGGGTGAGCTTGCTGTCAGATGGTTTCAGTTCGGTGCTCTCTGTCCATTCTTCAGGGCACATGGTGAAATTAATCAGCCCGACAAGGAACCTTTCGCTTTTGGAGACTATATTGGAAGGCTTGTTAAGGAAGCAATTAATCTTAGATATAAACTTCTTCCTTTCATTTACACAGAGTTTTATCAATGTTCAATGTCCGGAATTCCAATTATCCGGCCCATGTTTGTAGAATTTCCAGATGACCGCGAATGTTTTTCAGATGATTGTCAGCATCAGTATATGTTCGGTGCGAATATGCTTGTTGCGCCTGTCTTGAGAGAAAATGTGCGTTTTAAGAAATTCTATCTGCCTTCCGGAAAGTGGTTCGAATTCGATACAGGAAAAGAATTCGAAGGCAACAAATGGCATATTGTCGATGCACCATTGGAAAAAATTCCTTTGTTTGTGAGAGAAGGGGCTGTAATTCCCATGAGAAGCGTTCAAAATTATACTGATGAAAAGAAATTCGAAGAACTCGAACTGTTCGTAAGTCCGGGGAATTCATTACCATCAAAGAGCGAATTGTACGTTGACGATGGGAATAGTAAAAAATACAGAAATGGTGAGTTTGCGTTATTCAGACTTATTCAGAATAAAAATGATAATTACCAGATTGAAATATCGAAAGCTTCCGGAAATTCTCAGACAGATTTAAAGAGAGTTAAGCTTAGAATTCCCGGAATGCAGGATTTTCGAAAAATTTTGCTTAATGGAAGCCCGCTTTTGAATGTTAAGGAAATTTCTGAAAAACGTGAAAAGCCTCAATCGTTTTATGAAATCAATAATAATTGGCTCGAAATTATCGTTCCATTCTGCGCGGCCGGAATGAAATTTGAAATAGAAAAATTAAAATAAAAAATTGCCATCGAGAGAAGAGGTTTGAAGGAAAAATGAAACTTAAGAAAAATATGAAGAATTGGAAAACAGGAATTATTTCTTCTTATGAATTGGCAATAATGAGAACTGGTTTCATGCGACTGTTTTTTTTGTCACTTGTACTATGCGGTTTTTATGTTTTTACTTCGTGTTCAGAAGCTGCTGCCAAAGATGATTCTTCTGATTCTGTTGATCCGGCATCGCATGTAAAAGGTGTCTTTTTTTTATTGAATCGATTTGAGGCTGCTGATCAGGATGGAAATCTTGTTTTGGATAAATCTGAAATTATGAGAAGTTTTAAAAAAAAGGGACGGGAAATTGTTGTAAATCTAGTTTCAAATCCTGACGGATCAATAACTCTTAAAGAGTTACGTGCTATAGCATGTAACAACATGAAGGTAAATTCTGAAACCGCGATGATTCGATATAAAAATACTCTTGATTCAAATCAGGATGGTTTCCTTGAGCAGAGTGAAATTGCGGAATTAATTGATCCCCAAAAGACACAGGAAATTCTTCAGGATTTTGATCTGGATGGTGATTTAAGATTGTCGCCTGTTGAATATTCAAAGCTGGAGGAAATGTTTCTCAATAACCTTCTTAGAGGGAAAATGGCTAATCATATTCGTTTTATTGGAAAACTGAATAATGGTGAAATTTTTTCAGAAGGAAATATGCAAAGATCAATGCGTCTTATAATTGACACTGATAACAACAGGTTTATTGATAGACAGGAATTTATAAGATATCTGAAAAAAACACATACTGAAGAAAAACTCGAGTATGTCAAAAAAATTGTAAAGCTTGATGAAATATTCGGAAAAACGAAGCCAGATGTTCAGCCTGTTGTTGATGCAGCGATTGCATCAGTTTCACCGAATGTCCCGTCTGAAACAGTTTCGCCTGCGTCAGTTACTCCGAATGTTCCGCTTGTAACAGTTACAACGCCTGCGTCAGTTACTCCGAATGTCCCGCTTGTAACAGTTACAACGCCTGCCTCAGTTACTCCGAATGTCCCGCCTGTAACAGTTACAACGCCTGCATCAGTTACTCCGAACGTCACACCTGTAACAGTTACAACACTTGCATCAGTTCCAGCTGCCTCTCCCAGTCATACCGCCACAGTCGTCGCTTCAGTTTTTAAACCAGTTCCATCGAATCTTTTACCGGAGAAAGTTTTGCCTGTAGCTTCTGTTGCAAAGATCGTTCCGCTTGTTTCACCTTCAACAGGCAATTTCAGCAATCCAGGAAAGACGCCCGTTTACACAAGTTCCGAACAGAAAATAGTCAGAAAAGCCATAATTGAGCCGGAAAAACCTGTCAGTAAAAGTGTAGAAGCTTTATCCGAGAAACTTCTGTTAAAGTGTGAGCCAGAAGAATTATTGTGGTAGTAAAGTGTACTTTATTTCTCAGATTCCAACACATCTGTCGAGGAACGATCTGATCGGGGAAACTGATTTGTTCCAGCCATTTTTATTTCTTGAAACTGAAAAACTTCTGTAAGCATTATTCAAAGCTGAATAGTGACTTGCTAATTCCTGTTTTGTGTAGCCGCGTGGAGCAGCCTTCTTCGAGAGCTTTCTCAGTGCCTGCTCAAGCGAATTGTACGCGAGCCCGACTGATTTTGCTTCCTGAAATTCTGATTGAAGTTGATAAATCTGAGTATTTGCACGATAAGCATCATTTTTCCATTTTCCAGCGAGATATTTGTCATCCAGGCACTGTTTGTAAGAGGCATCAATTTTTCTCTGTAATGATTCGCACTTATCATAAAGATCACTGGATGTGTAAGGAGAGTGTTTAATTGTGTTGAGTTTTGCTTTCAAAGAAGCATAGTCGGAACTGACTTTAGCAGAATGCTGTGCTTCTGAGTTGTTTAAAGCCGTTCTCTGACTTTTAATAACAACTTTTTCAGCTTGAAACGGGTTTGCAGCAAACAGCGTGCATCCAGACACAAGAGCCACTATTGCAGAAAAGAGAATAATGTTCTTCTTCATATTCATACCCTCCGTTAATAATTTTTCTTTGTCAGATGTTTCCAGCCGTAATTGGTTTGTATATTTGCTTGTTCTATAAACCTATACGAATTTTATAAAACATTTGTTACAGAATTAATTTATTTTTCCCCATGTTGAATTTTCTTTGGATAAATATTTGAGACTGAAATTTAACCAGACATTCGGAAGAAAACATGTATCAACTTTCTCTCCACGTGTTACGAAAGCCCGAATGCTTTTGTGTGAAAATTTCGGTTAAAAATTATCATACTTACTGGAGGAAATTAATATGCAGGGAATCAACACAGTTCTCTTAGCGGGAAATCTTGCCCGCGATCCGGAACTTTTTCGGACGCAGGGTGGTAAAAGCAGGGTTAAAATAACAGTGGCTGTCGAAAATTCTTATCGAACGAATGATGGAAAGATAAAAAAGGAAGCGTCATTTTTTTATGTAGTAGCCTGGGAAAATCAGGCAGATGCATGTATGAAGTATCTGAAAAAGGGACGTCCAGTATTTGTTGAAGGAAGATTGAACGTAAGATCTTATGATTCACCAGAAGGAAAAAAGAAATGGATCACTGAAATTAATGCACATAGTGTAAAGTTCCTGGGTTATTCAAATGAAAGAGAAAAAAGCTTCGGAGAAGACTCTTCATCGCCATCTTCAAATGAAGTTACAGATATCGAAAACGATCAGATACCATTCTAATCAAACCTGTAATGATGCAAGTAATCTCAGTTTTGTAAAGCTAATTGAGATTACTTGCATGAGAAGTGAAAAACAATGCATCTATTTCTCTCGTAAAAGAGTTGTTGACGGTTTCTGATGCTTTGATATATAGTTGTCGAATCAAGGCTGTACAAAACTCAATTCTTTCCGGGAAAACTGAAATAGCATGAAAAAGTTGTTTTTATATATTTTATTACTTTTTTTTGTCACATTTTTTGTTGATAAAATTATCGCTTTTACAGAAAAAAGCAATTTGAGGTTTTCGCACAAAACCCATGCCGATGCTAAAATCAAGTGTGAGCTTTGTCATTCAGATGGTTCACAGAAAGACTCCGGGTGGGAAGTTTTAAAACCATCACGACTGAATTCTTTACCTCAGATAACTTTTGAAGAGCCGGATGTTGCTTCTTCTGCATCTTCTGTCGCTTCTGCTACTGCGGGCACCTTTGGACGTCCAGCGGAATCTTTGTGTCTTTCATGTCATTTCAAAGAAAGAAAAAAAAGTGATTGCGGACTGTGCCATCTTGGAAATCCAACAAAGACTTATAGAGAAAGAAACCGGATTACCCTGAAACCTGGATTTTCGCATAGCCGCCACAAAAAGGCAGATTGTCTCGAATGTCATTCTGATGCTGAAAAATGGGATTCTCTTGACGAATGCAATGTAAACACATTCATGACTTCGTGTCTGAAATGTCACGATGGTATTAAGGCAAAAAATGCATGCAAATTGTGCCATTCACCTGTTCCCAGACCATCGGACCATGGGAGGAACTATGAGAGAAAGCACGGAACGGCATATCGAGTTGATCCTAAGTCATGCAGAACCTGTCACGAAGATTCAAGCTGTCTTTCGTGTCATTCACGCCGTCCGAAAGATCATACTCCGGCATGGGTTGCAAGAAGACATGGAATCAGTGCACAATCAAATCCGATGAAATGTGAAGTTTGTCATCCAAATAATGAGGTATGTTCAAGGTGCCACGGTGCTAAGTGATTTTTTGCCGCTTACGAGCTTTAATTTGTTAATGTTTTAGGAGGAAGATAATAATGATCCTGGGATCTGTATTTTCTTTTCTTCAGATTGTACATGCTTTGTTTTCTTTGCCCCCATTATTGGTATTTTTATATGATCTTTACGGATCAATTGTGGTTGATTCGCAGACAGGAAAAGTTACAAATTACCAGGATTTTGGTGGAGGAATATCTGCGTTTACCGTATCAATTTTTGTCGGGGCTTTATTAAGTGTGTTTGCATCTATTTGCAACCGTAACTGGGGAAAAAGGGCAGCTCTTGTAAGTCACTTTGTTGTTTTGTTCGCTTTTAAAACTGCTATCATCTGGAATATATACTTTAGCGGTCGAGCCGATCAGCGCATTCTAACTGAGTATCCATTGCCATTTTCAATATTTTTAGTTGATATCGTTGCTCTCGTTGTCGGAATTATTTTTTATTCTAATAGTTCAGAGAAAAATGTTGAACCAGGGTTGAATTGTGCTGAATAATTTAATACCGGAGAGCACAAAGTGCTCGACCGCGGGGAGTGAGCTGGTCGAACTTGTTCGATCAGCGAGAGGGGGCGCGTGCCCCCGGAGAGCACAAAGTGCTCGACCGCGGGGAGTGAGCTGGTCGAACTTGTTCGATCAGCGAGAGGGGGCGCGTGCCCCCGGAGAGCACAAAGTGCTCGACCGCGGGGAGTGAGCTGGTCGAACTTGTTCGATCAGCGAGAGGGGGCGCGTGCCCCCGGAGAGCACAAAGTGCTCGACCGCGGGGAGTGAGCTGGTCGAACTTGTTCGATCAGCGAGAGGGGGCGCGTGCCCCCTCTAAGATAGTAAAAAAAAATGTTTTGCAAAAAGCGGAAAATCTGGTATAAGAATTATATACAATGGAGGGACGAACATGGATGAACAAAAAAAAGGTGATCCGGTGGTTGCATCTGACTCTGAATTGAAGGGCAATGAAGGATTTCTGAGGATTAGAGAAAAGCTTGATGAGCTTGAGTATTCACAGAAAACTGCAAATTACTCAATATTTTTTGCTGCATTAGCAAGTGTTTCGGTCGTTGTATTCTATACTGTACAGCTTTTAATGCCGATTTATGAATTGAAAGACAAGACTCAGCCACTTTTAAACGAAATTGAAAAAGGTGCTTCTGCACGTTTTTTTCCAATTATTCGCGCTGAGTTTCTGAGAGCTGTTTCAAAAATAATTCCTGCTTATCAGAATGCTTTTTCTTCACAGATTAAGGGAGTTCTCCCCCAGATCGAAGATTCTATTTCCAGAGAACTTTCAGAACTCATCACCAACCTTGAAAAAAATATTTCCTCTATTGTAAATGCCCGTTTAGCTTTGCTTTTGAAGAAAAACGAAAATCTTCTGAGAGTAGAATTTCCGGAAATTGAGAATGATCAGAAAGTTTGTGAGGCTGTTGATAAAGCAATTGAGTCTGCGTTATTCAGAGTTCTTGGAGAATCAATGCTGACAATTACAGAAAATTTTACGGATACTCTTAAAGTTGTCAGTGAAATCAGAGTTCCTCAGAAAATTCATGAAATGAGTGACAGAGCTTTGCAGGAACATCTTATTGAAAATATTAACAGACTTATCAGTTATAAGATCGGGGCGAAATTCGAAACAGTAAGTAATGTTTATGATGATCTTGTAAATATAACTGCAGATTTGATTGATACTCTTGATAGGCCGGCAATTAATCCGGCAGCAGACACAGAAATTGTCGAACAATAGAGAACAGGGGAAAAAACAATGAGCGAAAGCCAGAATAATCAGAATCAGATTTGTACTGATATTGAAAAGCGCATTGATGCAAAGATAGCAAAAATTAGATGGAACAGGAATGTTACAGTTCTTATGTCAATTTTATTTCTTGTTACTTTTTGTGGCTACTTTTCACTTTTGTCAATTGAGATGTCATCTCTTACTCAGCCTGAAGACGTTGCAAATATAATCAGCGTACAGGTTTTTGACTTCCTTCTCAATGTAATAGGAAAATATGGAGTACAAGTAGTAAGTTTGGCTCCAGAGGTTGCTGAATCTGCGACAAAGGATTTTATCTCCCGAATACCACAATTCCGTGAAGAAGTGCAGGTCAATCTTGTTGCTTATATGGAAGATCTTTTCAGCAGCCTGGAAAATGTTCTTGATCGCTTTTTCGAAATTATTTACCGTCGTCATAGAAACGATATCAAGGTTTTTCTGACAACCATTCAAACTCCTCAGGGACAGAAAGGATTTGAGGATTTTCTTGTAAATATCATTTCTGCTCCACTTTCAGGTGAAAAGGCAAAGTTAGAATTGGCCAGTATAGAAGAACTGCTCTCAATTCTTAATCTGAAGCTTCACCGCCTGGTTAATGAAAAAACACTCATTGATGAAGAAAAAGTAGAACGGGAAGTTCTTTTCTCTGTAAAAGAATTTTTTGACAGAAAATCAAAAGAAGCAGTTCAATACTGAGTGCAGTAATGAGATCAGGTGCCCTCTCAAAGAACTGGAGAGCACAAAGTGCTCGACCGCAGGGAGTGAGCTGGTCGAACAAGTTCGACCGGCGAGAGGGGGCGCGTGCCCCCGGAGAGCACAAAGTGCTCGACCGCAGGGAGTGAGCTGGTCGAACTTGTTCGACCGGCGAGAGGGGGCGCGTGCCCCCGGAGAGCACAAAGTGCTCGACCGCGGGGAGTGAGCTGGTCGAACTTGTTCGACCGGCGAGAGGGGGCGCGTGCCCCCGGAGAGCACAAAGTGCTCGACCGCAGGGAGTGAGCTGGTCGAACTTGTTCGACCGGCGAGAGGGGGCGCGTGCCCCCGGAGAGCACAAAGTGCTCGACCGCAGGGAGTGAGCTGGTCGAACTTGTTCGACCGGCGAGAGGGGGCGCGTGCCCCCTCTAAAAAAAGAAAGGAGTATCGAGGATGGATTATTGTAGTATAAAGAATATTGTTAAAAGAAATGGGCAGGTTGTCAAATTTGACAAGGATAAGATTGTAAACGCAATATTTAACAGCGCCCGTGAGGTTGGTGGATCAGATCGCAGGCTTGCAGAAATTCTGGCCGATAAAGTTGTACATCATCTCGAGATTACAAAAAAACCGCCCGCACTTCCAAGCGTTGAAGAGGTTCAGGACATTATAGAAAAGGAACTGATAGAAGATGGCCATGCCAAGACAGCAAAGGCTTTTATTCTTTACAGATATGAACATTCAAAAATACGAATGGGAAATGACAAAGAATATTCGACATCAGGAAACATTCCTTATAAGAAAATCTGGCAGAATCTTAACTGGGCTCTGGATCGAGATTGCTGGAGCGTAGAGAGAATAAATAATCACATTAAAAATGGAACATATCCGCAGCTTGTACTTGAAGCAACAGAAAAATATGATTCAGATGTAGCATCAGCAGCCAAAAAAATTATCGACAGAAAAGACAAGGTAAGAATTGTAATTATTGCAGGCCCATCTTCCTCTGGAAAAACAACTACCACAATTAAACTCGGTGAACATCTCGAAAAAAGCGGCTACAAGCTTGTAGCCATGAATCTTGATAACTATTTTTTCGATCTTTCCCATCATCCAAGGGATGAATTTGGTGATTATGATTTCGAAATTCCAACAGCACTTGATCTTGAACTTATTAACAGCCATCTTGCCGATCTTCTTGCCGGAAAAACAATTCAGATGCCTCGTTACAGCTTCAAAACAGGAAAACGTGAGGCTGAAACTGACCCGTTGAAGCTTGAAGATAATCAACTATTGCTTCTGGATAGCCTGCACGGATTGTACGAACCAATGACAAAAAGTGTTCCTGCAGAAAACAAATTCAAGCTGTACATCGAAACTCTCTGTCAGATAAAAAGCACTGATGGAAACTTCATCAGGTGGGCAGATGTACGATTATTGCGAAGAATGGTACGCGATTCCTGGCATCGGTCGTACAATCCAAGGCAAACACTTGAACACTGGCATTATGTAAGAAGAGCAGAAATTCAACACATAATTCCGTTTATTTCAACTGTAGATCACATCGTAGACGGGTCGCTTGCTTATGAACTTCCGGTTTATCGTAAACATTTGTTTGCACATTTTCCTGATTTTGTAAAAAATTACAGGGAAGATCCAAAACGTCAGGACGCCTATATCAGAGCCAAGAGAGTTCATGATTTTCTTGAGTCCTTTATTGAATGGACAGATGAAACTTGTATCCCGAACAATGCTCTGATAAGAGAATACATCGGCGGAAGCATTTATAAATATTGATGGTTCCAAAAAAGTCTTGTACCATAGCTGAAGAATCAGCCATCATCATTAATCGTCTTCTGGATGCTTTCAGAGATGAGTTTAAACGGGTCGGCAGTGAATGGACTGCCGACTCGATTCACGATCTGAGGGTTTCCTGCCGTCGTCTGAGAAGTGCTTTGCTTTTATTTTCCCCATATTATGACAGTAACGTTTATTTGCGATACAGAAAGAGTCTTAAAGTTTTCATGAATCGCCTGAGTACTCTTAGAGACATTGATGTACAACTTGAAATGCTCGGCGAAATGGATAAACCCAAAGCAGAATATCTCCTTCAGAAGTGGCATGATTTAATAAGATTTCTAACTGAAAAGAAGCAGAAACTGGACCGCGATCTTCAGAAATATATAAAGAGACGTTCTGCAATTCTTTCTTTCAATCTGCCTGCTCCGGTTAAAGGATGTGATATGTCTTCAGCTGACGCATTTCCATTACTTTTTGATAAAAAAGTAATGGAAACTAAGTCGCTGATATCAGAAGTAAACTGGGAAAAGCCATTCAGCAGCCAGGAAGCTCTTCATTCCGTAAGAATTGCTTTCAAAAAGTTACGCTACACTCTTGAAATATTTAAAAGTCTGAGTCACTCAAAGGCAGATAAGATAATCGAAAATCTTAAACATACTCAAGATCTCCTCGGCTGGATACACGATTGCGATGTTATGTACGCCGAAGTTAGAAAACTTGTTAAGCGTCATTACAAATTTATTAAAACACAGTACTTTAACAAACTGGACTCAGTAATATGGCAAACCACTGAAAAATCCTCTAACAAGAGCACCAGTTCAGATTTTACCGACATCGTTCTCTACCTTTCACGAAGAATCGCCGAAAAAAGACGCAAACATTTCAATCAGGCAAAAAAAACACTAAACAAATTCCACACATCACAGGTTAGTATTTAGCAGAATTAGTAATTTTGGCATAACGTAATTTCTTACTGAGTTTTCAAATAAAGAATTTGGATAATAATCGAAAATCTTGCCAACAAGAATAGAGATAAACCATAAGATTAGTGTCAAGAAAGCGCTTAGATTCTGTCATAAAGCTCTTCTCGTTTAAAACGGTAGTTGCTTGGAAGATCAAAACGATGCCGAGCCAGACTTGCCAGAAATTCTTCTTTCTGATTCCTGTGGAGAGGCGCTTGAACCAATTTTTCAGTCGGATCTTCCTGCATTACAATTACCTTTAAGCGGGGTTGCAACAGTGCAAGATATTGCGGAGGAATTGGAATCATTCCATTTTCAATAGTGGCTTCAAATTCGATAGCATACATAACATTTTGATCCTTAATTATCTTCGTTTCATATTCTTTGCAAATGTATCCACGTGTTGGCTTGCAAAATAGCCGTCTACCCTCTTTAGTATTTCAGATACTTACTTTTTCTTCTGTATCCAAAATACCCTCGTGACATCCAAAAATCAACAAAGCTGTTGCCCACAACAGACAACATAAAAGAACAACCCCGCCGAATACAAGCATATTGTTCTTGGCCTTATTTTTCTGAAATACATCTCGGCTGCCTTTGAAGAAACTCATTCAAGATTGAAAAGCGGAAAATGTAAAATTGAGGTGTAGGGTTTAACGGTAAATGTAATCGTTCAAAAGGATTATATCTGCATTACCGATATCGCAAGATACAAAGATCCTGATCGAACTGACTATATTATCCAGAATTGGATGCGAAACCGCAATACAGTTGAACTTTTCGGCATTTGGGAACGTATTAACAATCCTGATTTTAATCCCATCGAATTCGAGGGGTTTAAAAATCAAGTCGGCCTTAACAGTTTTGTACTAACTGCAAAACAACGGGTAGAAAAAACAAACGCCATAGGCATTTTTTCAAAATCCGGTCGATACGGAGGTATTTTTGCTCACAAGGACGCTGCATTTGAATTTGCTTTGTGGGTTTTGAGCAGCACTTTCTGCGATGGATATCGCATCTGCACTCGATTTTCTGAAAAGGAACATTTCTTGGACAGAAGATCTCGCGCGTCGCCACGCTGAAGCGCTGCTGGCAGATCACCGGCGGGTGCGCGAGGCCGCGCGTGATTTTGGTTCATATACCGTGAAACCATGTCTACCCGTTGATCTTATCGGTGTTTACATTCTTCTTCCTGAATCACTGTAAATAAAGGCAAAGAATATGGCTAAAAAAATTACGCAAATAAAAGGTTTTGATTCAATAACACTTGAAGGCGCACTCTTTGCCCCTGATATTCTCGAAAAATCAGCTCGCGGGGAAGCATCAGAACAGCGGGAAGCCGACTATCTGATTCCGCGTGGACTCAAACTCAGCGCTGAGTATGGCCGCGCTTTTCAGATTGCTGCAGCACAGTGGAAAAACTTCGCCGCAACGAGAGGCCGCCATGATTCAGACCCTTAGCGTTTGATATCTTCCGGCCACGTCGATCAGAGTTCGGAAGGGAAAATACTCGCTGGTGGCCGTGGATATCCGATAATGTTCTTTTGCAGGGAAAAGTTCCACTTATTATTGCGCCTCATTCAATCGACCATGATCAGCCAGATTTATTGTTTGCCGTTGAAGGCGGCTGCGCTCGAAAGAAGTCGCCTTTTCAGCTCGCACAGGAGTTTTTAAACGCAAGTGAAGAATCTCTCTGGGCAATGGTTTTCAACGGAAGACGCCTGAGATTGCTTCGCGATTCGGCAACTTTAACCCGTCCATGTTTTCTTGAATTCGACATAGAAAGCATTTTGAGCGAATCCAGATATTCTGATTTTACCGCAATGTGGCGAATTCTTCACGTCAGTCGTGCCGGTCAGCCTGGCAAGTCTCCGAAAGATTGTGTCTGGGAACGCTGGCGTTCAGAAGGACAGGAGCAGGGAACACGAGTTCGTGAAGGCCTGAGAAATGGAGTTACAGAATCATTACACATCCTTGGAAGCGGCTTTCTGCGCCATCCGGCAAATTCAGCCCTTCGCGAAAAACTTGTCTCAGGAAGCTTGTCGGCAGATATCTATTTTCAGCAGCTTCTCAGGCTTGTATACAGGTTTATTTTTCTCTTTACTCTTGAGGAACGCGATTTGATTCATCTTGCAGATAATTCATCTGAAGCCGATTTGGCGAGGCGTCTTTATGCCGAGGGTTATTCCTTTGGCCGGCTGCGCGAACGTCTTTTGCGAAAAAGTGGTTTCGATTTTCACGACGACCTGTGGCAGTGCGCATTGATCGTGATTCGGGGACTTGCAGTTGGCGAGCCGCGTCTGGCGCTTTCCCCTCTCGGAGGGCTCTTCACTTCTGACAAATGTCCAGACATTGATTTCATGAAGTTGCGCAATTGTGATTTCCTTGAGGCACTTCGCTATCTGCGGTGGGCAAAAACTGATCGTGTATTTTCATGGATTGATTATCGGAACATGGGTCCCGAAGAACTTGGTTCTGTCTATGAAAGTCTGCTGGAGTTGGTGCCAAAAGTTGACATTGCCAAATCAGAGTTCGGTTTTTCCGGATCTTTTGAAACAGCCTCTGCAAGCGGAAATGCCCGAAAGACAACCGGAAGTTTTTATACGCCCGACTCTCTTGTACGGGAATTAATTGCAACAGCGCTGGATCCGGTTATTGAGATGCGAATTTCAGAAAAGCCCGAAGACCCGGTTTCTGCGCTTAAATCCATTTCTGTAATAGACCCAGCCTGTGGCAGCGGACACTTTCTGCTGGCAGCAGCAAGAAGACTTGCCGAAAAGCTTGCAAATCTGCGTTCTGAAGAAGGCGCTGTAAAGCCTGAAGATTATCGCCATGCTCTGCGCGAAGTGACTGCCGGAAACATTTACGGCGTTGACCGCAATCCGATGGCACTTGAACTTGCGAAAACAGCTCTCTGGCTTGAGGGATACGAACCAGGAAGAGCATTGTCATTTCTCGACCATCACCTGATTTGCGGAGATTCACTTCTCGGATTTACAGATGTCGCAAAAATCCGTCTGGGTATTCCAGATGAGGCTTTCAAAGCTCTTTCCGGAGATGACAGGGAAATCTGTAAAAAGCTGGTTCAGCTCAACAGAAGCGGAAAGAAGGAACTGGACGAGACCTTGAAAAATGACGTTTTGCATGTGGTTCAGGAATCAGGCTGGGAAGATGCGGGAATAAAGCTCAGATCGATTGAAGACATGTCAGACTCTTCGCCCGCAGAAATTACTCAAAAGGAAAAAGCGTGGGCGGAGTACCGTCAGAACATGGAGACTAACAATCTGAAAAGAGCTGCCGATCTTGTGACAGGTGCTTTTCTGCTTGAAAAGTCAGATGCTTCTTTGGAAATTTGTTTTCCAACAAACCATTCACTGATGACAGAACTGTTTGGAATTGCTGCCAGGGAATTCCATGATCAATGTGTTGAAGCAGCCCAGAATGCCTGTCGCTCGGCAAAAGTTCTTCATTGGCAGCTTGCTTTTCCCCAGATTTTTGCGAAGGGTGGTTTCGATTGTGTACTTGGCAATCCACCATGGGAACGCATCAAACTTCAGGAGGAAGAATTCTTTGCCAGCAGGAACTCTGATATTGCTGATGCAAAAAACAAAGCAGAACGCGCCAAGCGCATTTCCTGGCTCTATCAGGGAATCCTGACCCGAAATTTGAATCCATCTTTTCAGGTCGGATTTGAAGCCTGCGAAGCTGAAAAGCGTTTGTACTCTGAGTTTATTTCCGCACGCAGAATCGCTGAAGCAGTAAGCATTTTCGACCATTTGAAAAGTGACGAAGGCGGAAGGTTTCCTCTTACGGGTGTGGGTGATGTGAACACTTACGCGTTTTTTGCTGAAATGATAAGTCAGATTACCTCCAAAAGAGGCAGAGCAGGCTTTATTGTTCCGACAGGAATCGCCACTGACGATTCAACAAAAGCATTTTTTGCAGCCATATCACAGGATGGACGGCTTGTAAGCCTTTATGATTTTGAAAATCGGCAGGGACTTTTTCCGGCGGTTGACAGCAGAATGAAATTCTGTCTCATAACCCTCGGAAAAGCTGTTGAGGCGCAGTTTGCTTTTTTTCTCACCAATACTGAAGCGCTTGCAGATGAGAGGCGTTCTTTCTCTCTTTCACCGGCTGAATTCGCTCTTATTAATCCTAACACGCGCACTTGTCCGGTATTCCGCATCCGCAAGGATGCGGAATTAACAAAGAAAATTTACGCAAATGTACCGGTACTTATTCGTGAAGAAACTGAAGAACTGAAAGAAGTAAATCCCTGGGGAATCAGTTTTTTAAGAATGTTTGACATGGCAAATGACAGTCATTTTTTCAAAAGTGATGAGACAGTTTCTGCTTCTGAGAAAAGTACCAATTCGCAAAAGTTGTTACCTTTGTACGAAGCAAAAATGATTCACCAATTTGACCATCGCTGGGCAACTTATGAAACCAGCGCTGGAGAAGATTCAGCAAGGGACGTGACGGAAGATGAAAAACGCGATCCAGATTTCTCTGTCCGCCCAAGATATTGGATTGATCAACGTGAGGTGCTGGCAAGAATAGCCGCAGCCCCAAGAGCCTTCGGGCAGGCTTATGCGGCAGACGACGAAAAGGGAATGGCAGTAGCTCTCGCTAACTGGCTTATTGTATGTTTCCCGGATATCCTTGCAGAAGGTTTCACCCGCCCTGTTCAGGAGCAACTGACAGAATTGGCTGGTCCACATTTCGCGTTAATTTTCGACCCAATCGAAGATTCAAATCAAGCCGTCGAAATGCAAAAATCACCAAAACCCTTGAAAGCAGTAAAATCATCAAAACCAAAACAAAAAAAAGCAGTAACATTTCAGTGGCTCGAACAACGCATTCAAACCGACGCCGCAACTCGCCCACCCCTGAACCCCGAAGAACTGGAAATCCTTCGACACTCTCCCAATCTGCAAACAGCCGCCGCACAAATTCTCGACCGCCGCTCCCCCCGCTGGCTCATGGGCTGGCGCGACATCTGTCGTGCAACCGATGAACGCTCAGTAATAGCAAGCGTTATTCCCAGGGCTGCTGTAGGAAATAATATGCCGCTGATGATTTTTGAGAGTTCTTTTCAACGGATTTTTGGCAATGAACTTTCGAACAAAAAAATATCAAAGAAAAACAGTGTAAATGAAAGCCAAGTTGGTCTCTGCAATCTATTGCATTCAAGTGAGAGAATCAATAATGATCCTAAGTTTGCAGCATTGATTGGCAATCTTTCATCCATAATATTAGATTTCTTTGCACGACATAAAGTTGGGGGAATTCATTTGAACTACTTTATATATAAGCAGCTTCCCATTCTTCCCCCTGACCGATATACCGATCTTGATCTTAATTACATTGTTCCACGCGTTCTGGAGCTGACTTACACATCTCATTCAATGAAACCCTGGGCTGAAGATCTCGGCTTCAACGGACCTCCGTTCCAGTTCGACCCAGAGCGACGTGCCATTCTGCGTGCCGAACTCGATGCTTGGTATGCACGCCTGTACGGCTTGACCCGCGACGAACTAAGCTATATCCTTTCCCCGGCAGACACAATGGGCCCAGATTACCCCTCCGAAACATTCCGCGTCCTGAAAAACAACGAAGAACGCCGCTTCAGCGAATTCCGCACCCGCCGCCTGACCCTGGAAGCCTTCGACAACCTATGTACAAAATCTGATGTCATGGATAACAGCAAGTGAAAAGAACTTACACGCCGGAATTGGATTTAAAAAAAGTAGAGGCCAGAAAACGATGAATACACTCGAAAGAGCTCTGATAGAAAAATCCGGACGCGAAAATGGCTGGGAAAATGTACAACAAAGTGATGAAAACGCCATTATTCTCTCCTCCGCCAGACATCGCGCCAGCACAACAATAAGACCGGCAACAGAAGGGGAATTCTGTACAATAGAGCCACCACCCGGTCTAATTGCCCAGGAAATGTTGCGTGCTTTCCCCAATAATTCTGTTGACGGAAAACTATTTCAAGCCTCCCAGCCGGTAGAATTAGCCATAATATTTCGAAGAATGGCAGAACTAGCTCTTTCACTCCCGAATCAGGCTGCAATAACTTATGTAGAAAGGCTGAAGAACGCGCTCAGCGAAAAAACTGATCCTTCCGAATGCCAGACCGAAGTCGAAAGAATGGTCAAACAAAGGGTAGGCCAGGACACTTTTCGCGAAGCCCTGCTCGCCTACTGGGGCGGAACATGCGCATTAACAGGAATCACAGTAAAGGAAATTCTCCGCGCAAGCCATATCAAACCCTGGTCAGACTGCCAGAATGACAACGAACGCCTTGACGTGTACAATGGCCTGCTGCTTTGCGCCAACCTCGACGCTCTTTTCGACCGCGGCCTGATATCATTTAACCAAAACGGCCTCATTCAAATTTCCACTAAACTAAATTCAAACCAGCGCAAATCCCTAAATCTCTCAGAAAATATGCATCTACTCTGGATTTCCCCCGAACACCAAAAATACCTCCACTACCACAACAAACAAATTTTCCAATAACCAAAAATCCCCCATCCCAAACAAAGCCTCGCCCCATCAGCAAACCAAGCTCAACCACAATCTCTCATAATTTTTCAGCACAAAACCCCATCGATATCGCTTTCCACTTTTTCAGAACCGATGCAGTTGTTGTTTGCTCTGATTTTCTTTACAAGTTGTAATTTTCGTCAAAAGTTCCGAAAATCGACTACCAAATTCAACAGGCATGTGTAGCATCAATGTCACCAGATATAATTATTTCCCCGAACAGGGTTGTTATTCGACAAAATAACAGAAACGAAACACCTTGACAAAAATTTCTTTTTGTGACAGCACTTTTAATTTTGCAAAAACCTCTATAACTGTTAGGCTGTTCCATAAGTTCCGAAATCATTTGAGCAATCCTGGGTCCAAGTTTTTGGGTTACATTAATCTCACTAAAAACATTTGAAATGGCTTTGTAGAAATATTTTACGGCAAGAAAAAGGTATTTGTGGGTTTAATGAATTGGGGTTTGGCTATGTACTCTAACTGCCAAAAAAGGTATCAATAATTCTTGGACAGCCTTCAAGGAAGAAAATTCCTTGTGAGTTTTTTTCATTTGTTGTATATTTAACACAACGGACCTGATTTTGAAAAAATGAAGAGGTTTTCCTTGGGACAAATTCTTTTTTCAATGAGCAGGACTTTGACCGTTTTTGACAGATAATAGGGGGTAATCACCAGAAACAACAAAATAACTTGTTGGCCGATGGCTACTGGCAGGGTAGTTGACTAAGGTTGGCCCGACAGGAAAACCGAACAGCTTGATCAGACTGGTCGGCGAAGGTTGGCTCGTTGGTGTTTATTGGGTTTCGGCATAATGATTGCTTTTTCCTGAAAGCTGGATGTGTTATAATACAAAAACAATGAACACTCGAAGGAATGCTGATAGCGGGAAGAAAGTTAGGAGTCCTCATGGCGAAAAATTATAAACTTCGGATTTTGCATCTTTCTGATTTGCATGAAAGAGTTTGTCTTGATTGGATGAATGAGGAAAGAAAGGCAAAAGTTCGTTCGGGAGCTGCAAGCCGGTACAGGGTGTTTGGGCCCAGCTTTATTGAAATACTGAAGGAAATAGCCCACGAGGGAGTTATTGATTTGGTTTGTTTTACGGGGGATATTGCCGATTGGGCTCTACCAGAAGAATATGAAAGTGCGAGAATCAAGGTTAGAGATATTTTTGATGCTGCTGGCATAAGCGAAAATGACTTTTTTCTGGTCCCAGGAAACCATGATGTTCAGCGGAAAAGCTGTGACCCAATAGCAGAAGAAACCAGGGGAAATGCTTGGAGAAAAATCAGGGAATACGCGATAGACTACCCAGAGAGAGTGTCAGATTGGTTGACAGGGCAAAAACCACCATTGGGCGCAAAGGGTGAATGGGTTGATCAAAATCTTCAGCGTGGTAATGAATTTTGGCGGTGGGTTGCTGAAGACCTTGGGTTAAAAGAACTTCATCCGTCAAAGAGTCCGCATAAGAAGCTCGGCTACCAAGTTTTTTGGAAAAAGCAGAAATTACCTTTTCCCTTGTGGATTATTGGGCTTGACTCTGCATGGTTAAGCGGTGATGACAATGATGAAGGGAAGCTGTATTTAACAGGAAAACAAATTGATTTGCTTACGACAGATAAAAATGGGAAACCCTTAGAAGGCTATCGATTAGTCTTGATTCACCATCCGATTACGAGCTTAGCAGATGGAAATGAGGCGTTCCGTAAGTTGAGTGGCACTGTTGATTTACTTCTACATGGACATCAGCACGAACCCAACATTAGGACAACAAATGATCCTGACTACAGCCTTCGATGTTTTGCATCAGGAAGTTTGTATGAGGGCGACCGGGGTGATAACTGGATAAACAGCTTTCACCTCATTACAACTGTTTTGAATCCTGAAGGACGACCGTTAAATTATCAGATTCAGTTTTTTGGGTGGTCCCCAAATGGGCATTGGCACCGAACGGATACATTTTATAAGACAAGCAGAAATGGTCTTTTAGCCCTCGATGTCACAAATGAAGGAAAATGTCTGCCGGTTGCTAAAAAGATGAGAAAAGAAATTATTCAAAAGGAGAATAATGTAAGTGGAGATTTAGCCGGAAACAATATTGTTATTGGAGACGTTCTGGAAAAAAACAAAAGAGAAGTGCTCCCAAAAATGGTCAGACAAGTAAGAAACACTGTTGGTGGGGATTTAGCAGGGGGAAGCGTTTTCAAAAATCGGAAAAATGACTGAGTCTATACCGGTACAGCAAGAGAATAACAAGGTTAATGGTGACATTGCTGGAGGGAATATATATAAAAATATCCTTCCAGAAAAGAAGAGTGCGCTTGCTAAACTTGCGGAGAGTTATCAGCGAGAATTGGGTAGTGATGAGGAACAGCAATGTTTTATTGGAGAATTGCAAGATTATATGAAGAGGATGCCTGACACAGAGCCTAGAGATTTAGAGCAAAAGCTTGTTGCTGCAAATAGAAGTGAACTAATTCAGGACGCAAAATTTTTAAAGGAAAAATTTACAAAAAAACTCTATAAACATGCTTTTTCACCAAATGCGCAAAACATTTTTGTCCACATTTTAGCAAGTATTAATGCTTGTTTTCGTTTAAAAATAAAACCTCTTATTTTTGCAGGGGAAACCTCTAGGTCGATTGATGAAGCAATATTTAGAAATATTGTTGAGGCAATTTATAATGATGTTGGAAATTCTGAACTAGGTGTCGATATGGATGATATTCACGGTATGCTCTACTATTTAACTGGAAATTGCTATATCAACTGGGATAAATAGAATGATTACCTATCACCCCGCACGAGATGTGAACCATTGTGCTTTCCGTTTGATAAGCCTGCTCAGAGACATTGAGCAGAATAAAACTGATTGGGAACGGCTTAAGCTTTTGGATTTTTATTTCTTATTTCCGCATTTTTTGGTGGATATAACGCTCCCAAGAAATCCTATTTTAACTAAAAAAGAATTGCAAAAAATTGAAAAACCGTATGAAGCTATTACAAACCCTCGAAAAATGCTTTTTGAATTGCGGGCTCTTCACAATGCGGCGATTCGAGGCCTTGTTGCCAAGGGGATTATTAATAAAGAGTTGTTTTTGAAGAACATAATTAAACTTGAAATAGGAAAATTGCCGGAAAAACTGATTGGCAGGATAGAAGAAAATGAGAAACGTGCAACCCAATGGTATAGGCTAATTGTAAACTTTTTATCGAAATTTCCCTTTAATGGAAAAGATGGTCTGAAAGAACGTTCAGGCTTATTGGAGTTTCGATATGACCCAAGCTAGAGCATCAATTCTTTTGAGACGATTATTGGTTCTAAAAGGAAGCCATGCTGTCTACGATCAAGAATTTTTCAAAGGCGTAAATATTATCAGAAGCTCCAAAAATAGTACTGGAAAAACTACAATTATGGACTTCATTTTTTTTGTTCTTGGTGGTGATATAAAAGACTGGATCGAAGAAGCAAGTGCCTGTGATTGCGTTATTGCTGAAGTCAATTTCAGAGGAAAGTCTGTTACCTTTCGACGGGATTTGGATACTAGATTCTCTGCTATATCAATCTACGAGGGAAGTTTTGAAAACGCCAAAAAGGATCCGTTGAACTGGTTAAAGTTTTCTCATAAAAGGTCTGGTGAGAGAGAATCATTTTCTCAAGTGATTTTTCGGTTATTGGATTACCCCGAATATAAGTTGTCAACATTTAGTAATATAACCATAAATGAAATACTGCGGCTTATATATTGTGACCAATTAACTGCTGTAGATCAGATTTTTAAACAGCAAGAGTTTGATTCTGATGAAATGAGACAGACAGTTGGCGAATTCCTTCTTGGAGTAGACAGCTTAGATATTCACGGTTTGAGGTTAGAGTTGCGTGAATGCGAAAAAAGTCACAACCACCTTGTGGGTAGATTAAAGGCGACTTGTGACATCCTAGAAGCTGCTGGTTTACTGCCAAATTTCGATGATATTCTGAATAAAATACAGAATTTGGAAAAGGAACAGGAAGATTTGAAAGTTCAAATCGTGCAGCTTGAAAAATCTGGTAAACCAAATCTCGAAGAACCAACTGAAGTTGAAGTTCTTAGGAAGGAATTAAATAAGGTAAAAATTGAAATTCAAAAGAAGTCTGAAAAGATTGAAGCAATAAGCTTTGACCTTGAGGATTCTAAAATTTTTATTGAATCAATAAAAAATAGAATAGGCGATTTGGATAAATCTGAATTTACAAGGGCAATGCTGGGTGAAATAACATTTGAGTATTGTCCCGCATGCCTTGCTACTATAGATGCTCAACAAGATCCAGCAAGCAAAATTTGTCATTTATGCAAAACAGAACACGATGAAAAGAAGGATTCATCCGGATTTCTTCGAATGCAATATGAATTGAATTATCAATTGCGAGAGTCAGAGCAACTGTTTGATATTCGACAAGTTGAATTGAGTAAAAACAAACAAGAATTGGAAAATCTTGTAAACAAGCAGAAACAATTGCAAAATCGTTATAATTACTACATAACAAGTCCCGATCCAATTTCTGGGGTAATTAAGGATGCTCTAACTAAGGTTGGTCGACTTGAGAAAGAACGAGATAACTTGTTGGAAAAAATGAAACTTGTTGAGTTGGTAGACAATATTTCTAAAGAAAAAGCTGTTGCCTCTCAGAATATAGACCGGTTGAAGAGCCAAATTGAACTTAAGGAAAAACAGCGAGAAAATCGTTGGAATGACTTGAAAAGACGTATTTCGGAACTTACCGTAGAAATCTTGAGAAACGATATTCAATGTGAGGAAAGCTTTGCACAAGCAGAGGCTTTTGAGTTTGATTTTGGAAAAAATAAAATGATCGTTGATGGAAGAAGTAAGTTTTCAGCAAGTTCTATTTGCTACTTAAAGAGTGCTTTCTTTTTTGCACTATTTAAGCTGTCGCTAGAAGAAAACAGGGTTTTTTATCCTAGATTTTCTCTGTTAGATAATATCGAGGATAAAGGATCAACACCAGAGCGGGTACAAAATATGCATCAGCAGATTATTTCTTCGATTGAAGGGGTTAAAGAAGATCACCAAATTATTTTTACGACGTCCGTTCTTTCACCCGAATTGAAAGATTCGCAATATTGTGTTGGTCCTGAATACAATTTCGAATTAAAAACTCTCAACTTAGAATCAGCAAAAACAATAATTCCTCAGTGAAATTGGGGATCTCAAAAATAGGGAGCGTTAGAAATTTAATTAGGCATATTTTTCAATGAAATCAGCAATTCATTTCACCTAATAAGGATATTTTTTTTTTGGAGAGGTTTACATGAACCATTTTGGAGGTTTGGGCATATGCGGAAGTGAGAAACCCAAAAAAGATTGTGGCGAATTTGAACTAGTACATAAAGAATCATTTGAGATTGACCACACAGACAAGATTGAGCTGAGGGGAAATTTTCCAGTACGGGTTTTAGGGGGGAGTATATTAGTATTTTTAAAAAATATTATTGAAAATCATCTGGAAAAAGTCCAGCACGAATTAGATTCTTTAAAAAACCAAGGGAAAATGAATTTCATTGCCAATAAAGAAAGAGTTCAGATAGTGGCTGAAATAGACAAAAATGGAATTTCAATATATGAAAATTATTGCCAATTCCTATGGTCCCTACCATATTCATTAATATCGATTAACGATGAATGTTTTAAAAAACCCATGCTTAATAAGAGTTTTAAAGGCCAACTGGAAAGAAATGTATTCTTTCACAAGGGAATTTATTCATTCAATTTTGGAGTGAATTTGACAAAAGCATTTTCCCTGTTTCCGAGCTTCGTTTTGCCAAACCCATTAAAATATGACATTGTAGACCAATATTACATTGAGAAAGCAAATAGCATTTTTTCTTCTGGAATGGCATTTTCAATTCTTCATGAGTTAGGGCATTTGTACTATTGTCATTTGGATGCTCAAAAAATGCTTAAACAGCATGAACACGATGCTGATGAATATGCTTTATCAATGATTTTAGCAGCCCCGTTAGACAAAGTGCATTTGGAATCCTATAAATATGGAGCACTAATTTCTTTATTGTCCATAATTTTTATTGATGATTCCCTGTCTGGAGGGGAAGAACATCCGCATCCTATCGATAGAATACGATTTCTCTTAGAACAAATGAAGTTGGACGATCAGAATGACTTATGGGGAATGGCTGCTCTTGGTTTTGCACTATGGGGGCAATACTATAGAAAGGACTATGGCTTCCCAAAAGAAATGGAAACGTTTAAAGAACTGTTTGAATATATTGGGAAAAGAGTTGATGATCACCTTGTATACGGAAATCTCTGAAATTTCTAAATAAATCCGGATAATAATTGAAATCGCGTTTTTTGTGTTGGTTGCCTTATAGACTACTGAAATTTACCCATGCTTGTTGAGAAGTGACGATTTGAGATGGACTTCGAAGAGTAATGCTAATTATTATAGAAATTTAACCAATTGCTTTTCAGGATATTAAGGGAGCAATAAAAAAGTATTGTGATTAAGACTTGAAGATGGAAAGATGGAATTCGCTGAGAATGAAAGTTTTTGCTGGAATTGCATCGAATGTTGATTTTTTTTTTGTATTTTGAAGATTTTCTGAGATAGATTTTATTTGGACAATAGCATTTTTTGTGGTCTGTACAATGAATTTTGGATTGACGTAGTAAAGGTATTTCACGAAGCTTATGGCAGTGAGTTTTCGGAATAAAATGATTTTGATTTTAATAAGAAGTCTTGCCAACAAGGCGCTTGCACCTGACTTCGCAGGTGAACCGCGCGTTGTCCGAGCCGCGCAAAATCCGATGGCTAGATCGATTGTTTCATGTTTTGGGGATAGCGGCTTCGGCAATGGATAATCGTTGCTCGCAGTGAATGATATTTAGCGGAGTTTTTGAAGTTAGTTTCAGGCATGGATTGTGATTTCAGCGAGTGGTTAAGGGCCGATCGAATGGATATAGCGGTAGCGGGCTTCGAAAAAAAAATGTTTTAGAATATGAATATCGTCTTTAGCAGTAGAAACCGGCCCGATGTTTTTGGTTTGCGAGGGAAGGAATTATTGGGTAGCATGTGAAATAGGTAATTTTGCCCTAAATTGGTTTTTTGATCCATCTTGGGATTTCTTCAGGGACTTGAGCGGTGTGGGAAATTCATGACAATTTCAATTAAAACACGGAAAATTATTTGGTCGCGATCCGGGAATATCTGTGCTTTTCCGGGGTGTCGTCAAGCGTTGACGGAGATAGGCTCAAACGGGGGAAATGAGTTTGTTGTCGGGGAAGAATGTCATATTGTTGCTCGTGCTTCAGATGGGCCAAGGGGGTTGACAACACCGCCTCCGGAAGGCTTGGATTCATTTTCTAACCTGGTTTTGCTTTGCCCTACCCATCACTGCATTGTTGATGCTCAACCGGAAATTTATACGGTTGAATCCCTGCAAGATATAAAAGCAGCTCACGAGGCACGAATTCGTGTGCGTGATGGGGAAAAAAAGTTGGAGGAAGAACACGAGTTTTCGCGGTATGACAGAATTTGCTCAGGCTTGCCTGCCGTCAATGCCTGGAACTTTGGACCATCTCTTATCGTTGTCTGTTCCTTTGGATCTGCCCCTGTAGCCGTTGGCCAAGGTCGGTGGCGGGGTTCAGGACTCAAATTCCAGCATATTTACACGGCCAAAGGAAGCGCGACTCTTCTCATTAGTTCAGAAGGTGAGTTTGATATTGAATATTGGATGGCAAATGAATCTCTTTGTGTTGTTCAGCACACATTCGAACCGGAATCGAACACTATCGTACCTTTTCTTCAAAGGACCTTTGACCTGAATAATTTTCCTGCCACTTGTTCGGGCAAGATTCTTCTGTCACCTCCCAAGGGTTCTATTGATGCCCTTCCTGATGTTATGGAATTTTTGAGACGTCAAAAGACAGGTTCTTCTGATGGAATTGAAGAATCACTTTTTCGAGTTAGGAATGGGGGACTAAAAGACCCAGACCAAGCTATTGAAAAGCTTGACAGTCTTCGAGGTCTATGGTGGTATGATGGTGCAGGTGCCGAGACTGCTGAATCAGTAATTCGAGAGCTTGAATTGGTGAAAGCATGGAAGTGCAAAGCCGTCTAAGAGATGTTTTTTCCACTTCGTCGTTCAGTACCCCCTGTATCCACGGAGTTTTCGTTGATAATTCGCATGAAAGGCAAACAACTTAGCAAAGCTCTATAGCGATAACAAAGCGCTGCAACGGTCGCAAAAAAGCCGCGCCGATAAGCTCACAGTTAGGTTCGAGGAAGAATAATGAAAATACAAGATTTATTTACCGAAACTCCCCTTTATACAATTCTTGAGTCACCCTTTGGAACCGATCAAGCTAAAAATTCAAAACATGTTGATTCCATATTGCGTGACGATGAAACTTTTGACATGTATTGTGTTAAATGCAAGAGTCACTCTGTTTTCAAAAAGTTAGAAAACCGTTATTCAACTCGGTATTTGAGGATTGCTGAAGAAAGTACCCCTGTTGTCCCTGATGGAATATATGCATTAATTGCCGAGTGCTCAAGAAATCGAGATCATGAAGCCAGGATTATTGTAAAAGTTGAAAACCTAACACTTATGAAAATAGGACAATACCCGGCTCTTGCAGACATTCTTTCTGAAGATCTAAGAAGATACAAGCCTGCAATTGGTGAGGAAAGGGTTAAAGAATGGTCTCGGGCAGTTGGTTTGATTTCTCACGGGATTGGAGTAGGCTCATTTGTTTATTTGCGTAGAATTATTGAATCATTGATTGAAGATGCACATCAATTAGCTTCTTCTTCAAGCGAATGGGACGATGAAGATTATAATAATGCAAGAGTCCAGGATAAAATATTAAAGCTCAAGAATTGGCTTCCAACATTCTTTGTAGAAAACAAAAAAGCTTATGGAATTCTAAGTAAGGGTGTACACGAGCTTGATGAAAAAACTTGTTTAGAATTTTTTCCTGTCTTAAACTCTGCAATTGAGCTTATTGCAGAAGAAAAACTTGCTCAGGTAGAGATTGAAAAAAGGAAAAAAGCAACTCAAAATGCTTTGGATAAGATTGCAAACTCAATTTAAAAAAATGCACCTAACAAGTTCGTCGAAGCGGAAATTGATCGCCGATCACGGGTCTTGCAGCCGCAAGCCCCGTGCCGTCTGGCTATTTTCGCTCACGACTTGCGTTAGGCAAAAAAAGCACGAAGAAACGAGGACAGACTCTTGAAACATCCACCACTATTGTTGGTGAAAAAACGAACTTTCCCAATCCAAAGAAAAAACGAGAAGAAATTGTCTTGGCATGCCCACCTCAAAAAGTTTTTCTGGGAAAATTTTCAGTTCTTTACAATAATTGGTTTAATCCTTCCTTATGGAATTTCTCATTATTACACTTATTACTATGAAAAACATGCTCTCAGTGTGATTATATTGGACAATTTTGACTCGGTTGAAACAAACCAGGGAGTATTTTTGATCTTCAAGAATTACGGAAATCAAAAGGAGGTAATTTCCAGAGTAAGATTCATTATTTCTCCAGACACCGGGGCTAGAGTATTTAATGATGCCAGCCTTCGTCCCCTTGGCATTCAAAAGGATCCCAGATTGTGGCTTCAAATTCCACCTCAAACTGGACTTGCAATTGGCGACAATGGTGGCGTCGAGTATTCTTTGGCTATTGACGGTTTTGCTTGCGAACCAGTTCCAGGGTTTGAAACAGTGATAAAAGAAGCAAAAATATCTAATGCATCAATTTCCCGAATCTTGGCTTTATTTACCCCTGACTCAAAATTGCATATTGGACTTGAAATTTCTTGCTTAGATTCCAAGGGAAACCTTTATCAAAAAAGGATATTTTATGCTGGGATTAAGGGCAAGACAATAAAAGAAAAGGTCTATACGAAAACAATGCCATTGATTGAGCAAATAATTCCGGGAGAAATATCCCTTGGGCACAAATCATTTGCCGAAAAATCGGTTGGAACTACAACAAGTAACATTGAATTCCCGAAGTATTGTAAATGAAAAGCGAATAAGGGTAGATCATGAGAGGAAGAAGCTTCTGAAAGGATATTTGCAATGAGTATTAACTCCGAAATCCTGATATACCAGAATTCCGGGGGTGACATCAAAATTGATGTTCGGCTGGAAGAGGAAACTGTCTGGTTGTCGCAGGCGCGTTTGTGTGAGCTGTTTAACAAGAACAAGCGCACTATTTCAGAGCACATTTGCAATATTTTTTCGGAAGGGGAATTGCAGGAAGATTCAGTTGTCCGGAAATTCCGGACAACTGCCGCAGATGGCAAAACCTATGAGGTTAATTACTATAACCTTGATGTCATCATTTCTGTAGGTTATAGAGTCAAATCCCAGCAGGGTACTCAATTCCGCATCTGGGCGACGCAAAGGCTTAAAGAATACATTGTCAAAGGATTCGCTCTGAACAGTGAGCGTTTCAAAAGTGGCAATGCAATGAATTATTTCGTTGAACTTCAGGAACGAATTCGAGAAATTCGTCTATCTGAGAGATTTTTCTACCAGAAAATAAAGGATATATACGCCACCAGCATCGATTATGATCCCAAAGATGAAAAAACCGTAGAGTTTTTCAAGATCGTTCAAAACAAATTGCTGTATGCCATCAGCCGCCAGACTGCCGGGGAACTTGTGTTTCGTCGAGTTAATGGCTCGCTTCCTCTGCTGGGGATGCAGTCTTTTGACAAGAAGGGAAATATGGCAGTCAAAAAAAGCGATGTCAGCATTGCCAAAAACTATTTGAGCGAAGATGAAATGAAACTTCTGGGGTTACTCGTTGAACAATACCTGGCTTTTGCTGAGACTATGGCGCATCAGAATATCCCCATGTATATGAAAGACTGGATACAACGCTTGGATGTCATTATTCAGCTCAACGGCAGAGAATTGTTAAACCATGCAGGACAGATCAGCCATGCCAAGGCAATGGAAAAGTCCGCTCTTGAATATGAAAAATATCGTGAGGATCAGAAAAAAATAGAGCATGAACAGAGTTTAATCGAATTAGAAAATGACATAAAAAGTTTTATTCAGAAAAAGCCTGGGAAGCGAGATAAGAAATGATATTCACTGAAGAAAAACCCGGTTTTCACAGATTTGCGCATTCTTGATCTTTATGAAGAAGCTACTATTGATCACGAAGCACCGAATACTGTTCCCTTGGCAGAACGACGAGGTAATTGGGTTCAAAAATTCCGCTCTGACAATGATGGCTCAATTTTCGCAAGTTCTCAGTTCGTTCGCTATCAGGAGGCTGAAGAATTTATCAGGGAGAATTTTGAGGGCGGTGAGCCTCTTCCAAAAAATGGAGGTAATAAATGACTCCAGAGCAGATTAAGGAACTGCTTTCTCTCGGTGAAGGGCAGCGTGTTGAGTTCAAGTCTTCTGCTCGCAGTATTGATGCTTTGGGCAGAGTTGTTTGCGGGTTTCTGAATACTTCAGGCGGCTATTTGATTTGCGGAGTGAATAATCAGGGTGTTGTCGTCGGAATTGATGTGTCTCCCGATGCCATCAAACGACTTGAACAGTTATTTATCGAAAAGATTTCGCCCAAGGCTTTTGTTTCGGTTCAAATAGAGGAATTGCAGAAAAAGAAGGTAATTCTTATTGAGGTGCCATCTGGAAAAGATGTTCCTTATGCCTTTAAGGATGTAATTTTTATTCGCACCGATGAAGGAACGCAAAAAGCTGATGCAGAAACCATTCGCGATATCGTAATGCGTCATCAGGTTGAACCGGAACGATGGGAGCGCCGATTTTCCTTTGCAGATATCGATAAAGATGTTGATACAAAAGAGATACTGTCTTCTGTATCAGATGCTGAAAAGGTGCGACGAGCATTTTTCCGTGATGTGTCTTCGCTGTCCATGGTTTTGGAGGACTTTTCGGTTGCAAGATATGGACGCTTAACAAATGGCGGAGATGTTCTTTTCGCAAGCAATCCCGCTGTCCGTCTTCCGCAAACTCGAATCAGGGCCATGTGCTACAGTTCAGACAAAGCGGGTGACACGTTCAATGACATGAGGTCTTTTGAAGGTCCGCTTTACCGCATATTTGAGGAGACCTATTCCTTTATCATCCGCAATACGCCCAGCGTATCCCGTTTTATCAAGGGAAGTCCCAAACGTCAGGATTCTCCCCTATACCCGGAAGAAGCAGTGCGTGAAGCTCTTATTAACGCACTGGCACACCGCGACTACACTGCGGCATCAGGTGGCGTAAGCATTCATTTGTACCCACGCGGTTGGAAATATGGAACTCCGGTGCTTTGCCTGAAGGCGTCAGCGAGCAAAGTCTGCAGAAAGGTCAGATCTCCGTTCTTCGGAACCCTGATATCGCCCATGTTCTTTATCTGCGGGGTTTAATGGAAAAAGCCGGCCGTGGAAGCATACTTATGGTTCAAAGTGCCTGGATAACGGTTTGCCATCCCCAGTTTGGAAATCCAGTATCAGGCTGGGTGTAACAGTGACTTTCCTTGCCCCGGAAGTCACCCCGGAAGTCACCCCGGAAGTCGAAAAGATACTGCGATATCTGAAGGGGGAAATGAATCGACGTGAATTGAAAGATGCTATTGGATTGAAGGACGACGAACATTTCCGGAAGACCTATTTGCAGCCAGCACTGAAGTCTGGATTGATTGAGATGACCATTCCAGACAAACCACATAGCAGTAAGCAGAAATACCGTCTCACTGCAAGCGGGAAATTAACTTCAGCAAAGGATACCGATCATTTGTAATGTTGCGATGAGAAGAAAAATATGAAAGATAAATTAGCATCAACATTGGTAGGAGTGGCCGGCGAATATCTTGTTGCCGGGGAGCTGAGTTTGAGAGGATATATTGCATCAATAACATTAAGAAACAGCAGAGGGATAGATATCATTGCCAGTAATGCGGATGCTACTCGATCTGTGAGTGTACAAGTGAAAACTAACAGTTATGGGAGTGATAAATGGATTCTCAATCAAAAGGCTGAAAAGTTTCATTCAGACAATCATTACTATATTTTTGTTTCTTTGAAAGATCCAGGAGAAAGACCTGACTATTATATTGTACCAAGCATTGTAGTTGCCAATTATGTATCATCGAGCCATTCAGAATGGCTTAAGGGGGTCAAAAGCGATGGAACTCCCCGAAAAGATTCTGGAATACGGAATTTCAAAGACCAGCAAAAAGAATTCCTGGAAGCGTGGAACCTGATTAAATTATAAACGTATATGCATTCATGAGCGATCATTTAATTTCATAATCTGCGCTAACCAAAGACATTATCTATTATTCATATACATTAATGATAAATCAGAAATTTTCCCTTGTCAATTGATTTCTGACTAAATTCCTTGCTCCAAAAGACCTGAGCTGTCATCGGCGGAAGTTATTGCGTAAATGGGTGGGAAAATGAATTTTATAGAAAAGCAGAAAACAAAAATCTTGAAAAAATCCTCTCTACATTATAGTATCAGCTCAAGGTGAGATATTTTACTATCCTTGCTGAAAGAATACAAATAAAGAGAAAACCATGCCCACGGCAGACCAACTGAAAGCTTTGGTGAGAAGTTTCTGCGACAAAGATGACGCACAATTCTTTGCGATTGCGCTTCAGATGGCTGCCGCTGAAGCTCGAAAAGGACATCACGAACTTGCCGGAGAGCTTAAAGCCTTGATTGACAAAGGAAAGGTTCACAGTGCTTCTTTTATTTCTTCAAGAAATCCAATCTCCATTGTTACTCCTCGAGGAGAACTCGCCGATCTTTTGAATGTTTCACACCCTGAAACTCGTCTTTCTGAGATGATTCTTACAAAGGAATTATGTAAAAGGATCGAACGGATTATCTCTGAACAAAGACAAATTAACAAATTGAAGGGGCATAATCTTTATCCAAGGCAAAAACTTTTGTTGACTGGCGCTCCAGGTTGTGGGAAAACCATGACTGCTTCAGTATTGGCTGGTGAACTTCGACTTCCCCTTATGGTTGTTCGTCTTGAAGGGCTAATTACAAAATATCTTGGAGAATCCGCTTCAAAACTTCGCCTTATTTTTGATGCAATTGAAAAAACTCGCGCAGTTTATCTGTTTGATGAATTTGATTCAATTGGGTTTGAGAGAGGAAGCGGGTTAGATGTGGGTGAAATTCGCCGTATACTAAATAGTTTTCTGACTTTTATGGAATACCAGGCAGGCAACAGTCTGTTGGTTGCGGCAACCAATTGCGCTCAAAACCTGGACTCTGCCCTATTCCGCCGCTTCGATGATCTTCTTGAATTTGAAAAACCTCAAAGCCAATTAATCATTGAAACATTTAAGCGAAGATTATGTTTGGTTCCAGGCAAAGAAAACCTGGATTTCAAAAAAATTGCCCTGGAAGCCAAGGGAATGAGTTTTGCTGAAATCATAAAAACATGCGATGAAGCCATAAAAGAAATGATTCTGGGAGATAAAACCGAAATAAATACTGGGAATCTTGTTAAAGCTTTGAGAGAAAGAAGAGCTTTTTTGAAGGGTCGGGAATAAAATATGGAAAATAAATTTTTCAGACATTTCATTCTTAATAATAAAAGCAAATCGGAACTCTTTACTTCTCCCAAACCGGGACGAGGTTCCAAAATGGCCATTCCAGAACGTGAACCTCATCGTCACGCTGAAAAATTGTTGCGAGAATTAGATGAATGTACCAAAGAATTTGAAAGCATAAATGAAATTCAAAAAGCGCAAGGGAAAATTTCCCCAGATGGAATTATCCTTGAATTTGCGAGTAAACCAAACTTTGATTTGGATTTAGAAAAGTTCGACAAAAGTGGAATGAAGCTTTTAAACGTCAGGCAGAGGGAATTTCCAGTTCCAGGTGGAAAAGATTTTGTAACTTTTGCAACCGTCCGAATTCCATTAGAGAAAATAGAGACCTTTGAAAAAAAAGTCGAAGCCTTCAAAAATGAAAAAACATTCGCAAAACCAGACAAGAAAGCAACTCCAAAAAATCAACAACTTGTTGCTCCCATAGAAAAAATCAGTTTGGCAAAGTTAAAATCCTTTTGGACTGAAACAAAAGATTTTCCTCCAGAAAATGTTCAAATTTCCTGGGAAGCCTGGCTTCGTTGTGAAGAGCCGCCAGAAGCACAAGATGCTATTCTTGAACGGTTCTCAATAGAAGCAAAAACCTTGGGAGTAAGGGTATCAGACGCCCCTTTTCGACTGCCTGAAAATATCGTTGTTCTTATCTATGGTTCAGCGCAACAATTGTCCAAGTCTACCATTTTAATGGATTGTTTAACCGAGCTTCGAATTCCATCAACTCCAGTAAGTTTTTTTCGTGAAATGCCATCGTATGAGCAGAAAGAATGGATTGACGAAGCTATGCAACGTATTTCATGGCCAAAGCAACAGGCAAACAGAATTTGTTTGTTGGATTCTGGGGTGAACCGAAACCACCCTTTATTAGAAAAAGCTCTTGCTGATCATGATTTGCATTCATGTAATCCGAGTTGGGGAATCGCCGACTCAATTAATCGGCCTCACGGAACCGAGATGGCAGGTTTGGCGTTTTTTGGTGATTTGGCAGAAGTCCTGGCTTCAAGCGCGAGTGTTAGAATCCCTTACAGGCTGGAATCCGTGAAAATTCTTCCAGATTTTGGCAAAAACCCGGAAAAACTTTACGGAAGCATTACAAAAGAAAGTGTTGCACGAGTTGAGTCTCAGGAACCGTTTGCGAAAAGGCTTTTCGCAATGGCTGTTACTTCCACTGAATCAACGGACAAGGGACGACCAACTTTGTGGTCTTCTGCAATTGACGCTATTTCCTCAGGCGCCATGGAAGAAGATAAGCCACGGCGTCTTTTTTTTTATCAGCTCTGGTAATATTTATCTTCAAAAGGCATCCGAATATCCCGATCAAAACATTTTGGAAAGCGTTCAAGATCCAAGTCAAGCTTGGAATGCAATTTCGGTTGGTGGGTATACGGATAGATGCGTTTTTGACCATGCGAAACACCCCGGTTTTGCGCCTCTCGCACACCAAGGCGGGCTTTCCCCCGCAAGTTCTACATCGGTAAATTGGGAGAAGACATTTCCAATAAAGCCTGACATCGTTATGGAGGGAGGAAATTGTATTTATGATTCTTCAAACGGTGAAATTCGGAACATTCCTGATTTGGAATTACTGACTACAAATGCCAATTTTAGATCACAGCTATTCTCTACGATGGGTGACACAAGCGCCGCCACGGCCTTGGCGGCTAGATTTGGCGCACAATTGCAGAATGAATACCCTGATCTATGGCCGGAAACTCTTAGAGGGTTAATAATTCATTCCGCCGAATGGTCTTCAGAGATGCTGTTTCATAAAAAACTTTTCGACATTCCCAAAAAGAATAAATGGCCGGAAATACTGCGAACATTTGGTTATGGCGTTCCTCAACTTGAAAAAGCTTTGTTCAGCAAAAGCAACTCTGTAACCCTTGTTTTTCAGGATGAAATTCAACCGTTTTTCCTTGATGGAAGCGAAATTAAAACAAACGAAGTCAGATTTCATGAATTGCCCTGGCCTATAACACTTCTTCAAGAACATATGGCTGGAAATGCTTTTTTGAAGATTACCCTTTCATATTTTGTCGAACCCAACCCAGGCTCACGTCTAATTAATGCTTATCGTTATCCATCATGCACTTTAAACTTTGATATCTGCCGGGCGACTGAAAGCCATAGCGATTTTAAAAAACGAATAAATAAATTAGCAAGAGAAGGAAAAGAGTATAAAACCCTTTCAGCCAGTGAAACAGATAATTGGGTACTGGGAACAAATCTTAGAGGACAAGGTTCTGTAAAAAAAGATATTTGGAAGGGAAGCGCTGCTGAAGTGGCACCCAAAGGGCAAATAGCGGTTTTCCCCGGAAATGGATGGTGGCGTTTACGAAAAGCTCTTAAAAAGTACAATTCCATAACCCGATATTCTCTAATCGTTTCTCTAACCTTACCTAAACAGGAAATAGACATCTATACCCCAATTTCGCAAATGATTCAAACGAAGATTCCAATTATGTACGAGTCGAAGAAATAAGGTATTCTTTTGACGATGGCAAAAGGAATTCATTTTGTCAGTGAAGTTGGGGCCAGTGGAACAAATCCGGTGATTTCTCCGCCAATTTGTACGCTTAACAATGTCCACATAGGGTAACCGTTTTTGATTGCAAGCTTGTACAATCGGTCAGTTGCGCTTCTCGGGAAAACATTTCCTGATGAAAGAAGCGGTCGGATAATCTTTTCTGCAAAAGACGGATCTCTTACTCCCAGCGGATCTGCATAGTTGTTCTTCCAATCACAGCGGACAATTCCAAGAAAGGAGAGCATGTTTTCAATCTGTTTTACGAGATTTTTCAGCCTGATAAAGCGTCGAATATCTGGATCACTTGAATTCGCAGAAAACAGCCATTTTCTCAATTCCGGATGTCTGATTACTGTTTGTTCAAATGAAGTTAGAGCGCTGTACAATGCTGCGTGCGAATCCTGAACACATGAAACATCAGGTCTGACCTCAGAGATGCCTGTCCCAGCGCCGGTGCGATATACGGCCTGCATTTTTTCAAGCTCTCTTTGCAAACCTTTCAATGGGTGAATTGTAATTCCGGCGGGAGAATATGTTTCAAGTTCCGGTATGTCAATAATTGTGTCAAACACTGGTACCGTGTTTGACCAGCCATTAAACAGTGAGCCCATGTACGAATTCCATTTGTGCGTTCCTGAGATAATACCGCCGCTTGAATGTGCATAAACCTGGTGATACTCAATATCAAACCGCTTTTCACCAGTGAATTCATCTAGTATGACTTCAGCAGTTCCAAATGAAAAATGTCCGGTAACCAGCCCAAACATTGCACCTGGAGCAACTACTTGTCCTGGTTTTTTTCTCCATCCGAAGAGATGCATCAATAAATATTTCTTTCCGACTTTCCAATTTTCAGAGTCGCTTTCGTTTCCGGGACCTTTCTGCTTTTCTTTCCCACGTGGATCAACGCTTGTAATTCTGAACTCGCCGGTGTAAAGATTCTGATAATTGGAATCAGTAAGCCATTCACTGCAGCTCTCAGCTCCAGAAACATCGAAGATTGATTTTGCAGTAAACAACCGTCTCGGCTCAATTGATTCAACACGAAAGATTCCTCGAATGCGTCTTCCGTAGACATACCAGCCGTATCGGTTCAGCTCTGAACGTTCAATTTTATCTGTTGTTGTTAGTATTTGTCCGTCTGAAGGGTTTTTCTGTGTTGGTGGAAGAATGACATATTCTGTAATGTCCCGGGAAAAATTTCCGTTTGAAAAATGCTCAACAAGTCTGTACCCATTTTGAGATGGTCCGGAAAATCTTACAAGTGCTTTTTCGATTCCCTTTGTCTGTGAACATTCCTGGGAAATGTACAACGAATTTTCAGAAAACTTTGGCTCTTTAAGAATTACTTCCAGATCATCAACCGGATGCGAACCAGCAAGCGATTCAAGTGGACTGACTTTTGTCCAGCCATTTACCCTTTCAGGAAGTATCATTTTTGCTTTTTTGGCTTTATCAAGTCTTTTTGGATCAATATTTACGTCTGGTCTGATTTCGTTGAACCAGGCATTTTCGGGTTTTGAGAAATCCCAGCGTAGTCTGAGAATTTTTCCTCTGAGTCCTTTAACCGGCGTGTTATGTATTTCAATCCAGACAGAACCGTCTTTTTCACGGTCATTTTTTTCCGGAAGAATCAAACCACCGCTCCACTCAGCAACGGGTTTATAGTATGTCGAATAGTCATTCTTGCTTTGTTTTTCGATTAGAGAGAGCAGATCATCAGCATACAATGTCAGTGGAAACAAAATAAACGCGATAAACAGAGAATAGACTTGAATTTTTTTCACTATTCTTTCTCCTGAAGGAAGTTTACAATCCCCAATTCCTGATTATAAATGAAAATTTCATAAACTGCAACCAGACTGAATACAGCACATCGGCACCTGCTCATAATTCGGGGCGAGGGCTTGGTGTTTTGAGAAAATACGCAAATCGTAATAAAATTCTTCACAAATTTCCAAAATTCGTTTATTATGTTCACCAGTACATCGCGAGAGTTTGTGATTCAGGAAAACTATAGTCACTTTGGTAACTTAGAAGAAATTATTATTACAGGTGCTGTACAGTGAGAAATCTTAAAAAAAACGACGCAAATGCCTTGCTTACCGGCTTGCAGGCAAAATTTAATTCTCGATTGAGCAGTTTATTGCTGGTATGTTTTTTGCTCTCTACATGCTTATTTGCAATAGAAGACGATATGAGCAGTCTTATATCTCTCAGCATTAAAGACCTGGCAAATATAGATGTCACAACTCCAACAAAGAGTCATTTAAAACTCTGCGAAACTCCAGCTACTGTTCGAATCATATCTTCCAGAGAAATCGAAGAACGAGGCTATTTTACGCTCGAAGACGCGCTTTCAGATATTCCCGGAATTCAGTTCCGCAATATTCTGGGTTTTAACAGTTATGTTTTCATGAGAGGAATTCCTGCTCAAAATAACCTGGTACTTGTGATGATCGATGGAGTACAAATAAACGAACTTAATTCCGGAGGCTTTTACGGCGGCGGTCAATATAATCTGTCAAATGTTGATCGAATTGAAGTCATTTATGGACCAGCGTCTGCACTTTATGGAACCAATTCTGTGTCGGGCATCATCAACATTATTACAAAGAATCCAAAGAACATAAATGGACTACGTACAACCTCACTTGTCGGGAATTTTAACACACAACAGCATGACTTTGTTTTCGGATCTTATGACAAGAAAAAGGATTTGGGAATCAGCGTATCAGCAATGTTCAAAAAATCCGATAAAGCTGACCTCAGAGACGCTCGTGGAGATAATAACTGGTCTGATTCAATTGATAACTTTGAAGAGGATATTGCTTTTGATGCTAAAGCTCAATATAAGACTCTTACATTTGGCTTGAATTATCAGAACAAAGAGACATCTTATGCAACAAAAGAGAAAGTTACTGGTACGCGACTTACTGATACTGGTACCAACTGGGATATCAGCTTTTTGAACACATACGTAAAATATGATCTTGAGAAATCAGACAGATGGTCATACCATTCCATGTTGTACTATCGCGATTCAACGGTACTCGACAACACTCTTCCGATAATTTATGTTGCATCAGGAACCACCCCGGGTTACCAGGAACGCTGGTATCGTCCAAATCATCTCTGGGGCTTTGAGAACAGGCTGAATTCGGAGCTGAGTTCTAAACTTTCCATAGTACTCGGAATTGTTCGTGAAAGCGAGTCGCTTGCATCGGGCTTTTCAAAATCAAAGAGTACCTCGTGGGATATAAAACCTTCCGAACCAGTTGAACCGGAAATGCTTTCAAATGATTTAATGAGTGTTTACAGCCAACTTCAGTGGCGTTTGTCTGATCCACTTATTATGACATTTGGTTCCCGATTTGACGATAGCAGTGTTTACGGAAAGGTTTTAACGCCAAGAGCAAGTCTGGTCTTCAATAAGAATAAATTTACCGCAAAACTTTTGTCAACTGAAGCCTATCGCGCGCCAAAACCCTGGGATTACAAAGACGGCATTGGCAATCAGGAACTCGATCCCGAAAAAATGAAGTCTCTTGAGTTAAACCTGGGTTATTCATTTACGAATTATTTCAGAGCAGAAATTTCGACATATCGAAATACATTAACAAATGCGCTTAAACGAGAGCAACTCGGAGATGATTGGCGCTGGATAAATGTTGGACATTTAGATACAACTGGAATTGAGACTAATCTTGAATTTGCAAAAGGTCGGTACAAATCATATCTGAATTTTACCACCACCAATTCTGAAAATGAAAACGGTCAGGAGACTGCAGAAATTTCGCCGCACACGTTGAATATGGGGTTGAATTATGCCTTTAACCAGCGCCTGAACCTTGATCTACGCGGACAATACATTGGAAAACGAAAAAATATGCATGCTTTCGGATCTTCAGCTGATGAATGGTGGGTCGATGATGCATATATTTTAAATGGTGCGCTGAATTTTAAAACTGTCCGCGGATATGATTGTCAGTTATCTGTCAGAAATATTCTGGACGAAGAATATTATCACACCTCCAACTCCTCTGTAAGCAGATATCGCCAACCCCAGCTCGCTGTAATGTTAAGAATCAGCCGACAGTTTTGAAGCTACTGCGAAACACTATTTGACGAGCTTTTGATATAATTAAGTCTAAGGGTTAACCCATGTTATCTCGGGCGAAGGGAGGGGTCTCCGCAGGTTTTGAAATTTCTTCCTTCGGTCGAAATGACAGCAATGAGCTGGACGAAATCCCAGAATTATTGAGTAGTCACAATCATTCGTGGATTTCATCCGGGCTACTGCCATGAACTTAAAGGACCGATGTCAAAGAAAAATTAGAAGCGGTTTCCAGCCGCTTAAAATAAACGCGGCAAGATGCCGCGTCTACGATTTGTTCCGAATATTAAGAAAAGACATTGAAAAATCAGTTGCCTTTTTCGATTTCGGCGTATTTTTTGATTCCTTCGCCCAGAGCGGTCATTGCGGCTTTCAGTTTTTCAACTTCGAGAACGTAGGAAATTCTGATTTCGTTCTGGCCCAGTCCGGGAGTGGCATAAAATCCGGCGGCTGGCGCTACGAGAACAGTCTTTCCTTCATAGTCGAAATCTGTCAGGAGCCAGACGGCAAATTTTTCGGCATTTTTAATCGGAAGTTTTGCAATAACATAAAACGCTCCGCACGGAACTTTACACAGCACTCCGGGCATTTTTGCAAAGCCTTCCATGACTGTATCGCGGCGAAGCTGATACTCAGCAAGAATCGGGGCGAAATATGACGGGTCCATTAGAATTCCTGCCCTTGAAGCCCACTGCTCAACGGTTGGAGCTGAAAGTCTTGCCTGAGCAAACTTAAGACATGCGCCGATAACTTCCTTGTTCTTGCTTGCGACAACACCAATTCTTGCACCGCATGCCGAATATCTCTTGGAAACGCTGTCCAGAAGAATTGCGCACTGTTCTGTGCCCGGGATGTGCAATATTGAAGTATGCTTGAGTCCGTCATAAGTAAATTCACGGTAAACTTCATCGGCAAGAAGATAAATGTTATGCTTGCATGCCAGTTTTACAAGTGCCTCAAGCGACTGACGTTCATAGACCGTTCCGGTCGGGTTATTCGGATTGCAGATAAGAATTCCGCGTGTTTTCTTATTAATTGCTTTTTCAATTACGTCCATTGAGGGAAGTTGAAAACCATCCTCGGCATAAGTGATTACAGGCCTCAGAACCACGCCGGTCTGATGCGCCATTCCGTTGTAATTGGTATAAAAAGGTTCGAAAACGATTATTTCATCGCCCGGATCACAGATCGAAAGAAATGCAAAGAAAATAGCTTCGCTTCCGCCGGTGGTAACAATAATATCTGAGGAATCAAGAGCAATGTCGTTGTGTCTGTAATACTGTGAGAAGGCTTCCAGAAGATAGTCTTCCCCCGGTGAGGGACTGTATGCAATAACCTTCTGATCAAAATTCTTAATTGCTTCGCGAACTGGTTCAGGTGTGTGAATGTCGGGCTGACCGATATTCAGCGGAAAAACGGTCATACCGCGTTTTCTGGCTGCATTCGCGTATGGAATCAGCTTTCTGATGGGTGAAGCCTGCATTGTTTCTGCACGTTTGGAAATATTTTTCATAATATTCCTTCCTTTCCGTAAAACGTCTAATTTATCGCCTTCATTTTTCCGAATAATTAAATTGATGAAAAAATTAAAAACGAATTTATTATATATTCTTTTTACACTAGCTTTGCTCGGAATTCAAGGATGTCTTTCAACAGAAATTCCGCCGCGGGGTGCCGTGCGTGGTAAAGTCTTTGATTCATCAGGGAAAGCGGTTAGCGGAGCGCGGGTTTATGCTCCCGGAGCGTCTACCGTGTCTAATGTATACGGAGAATGGTCTCTGGAAGGGCTTGAACCTATTACTCAAACAATTACTGCCGAAAAAGAAGGTTTTGAATCTCGGTCGAAGCAGATCGAAATTCGTTCCGGGCAGACTGGCGAAGGCGCAGATTTTGTTCTCGTTCAAAAGGGAATAATTTATGCGATACAGTCTTCAGAAAAGACATCTACGACAGTTGAAATTACTTTTTCAAGCCGTGATCCGATTAAAGGCGGAATAAGATACGGAATTAATGCCGGATACGCTTCGGCAACTCCAGAAGTAACCGCATACACCACAGTGCATCGTTTCAAAATTTCCGGACTGACACCGGCAACGACTTATCATTTTTCATGTTTTGGAGTTGATGAAAAGGGCAGAAACTTTCTGTCAGACGACAACACTTTCACTACTGCCGGCACGAGCAGAGGGGAAGCCCCTGCCGGTGTCATGGTTACAAAGGAAACATCGTCCGATCTTGTTGCAATTCTCTGGACAGGCGACAACGGATTGGATCTTGCCGGGTATAATGTTTATCGTGCTTATTCTCCACTGGGTCCGTTTTATCCGGTGGAAAGCGGTCTTGTTCAGGGAAATCGTTATGTTGATTCTTCGGTTACACCTGGCGAACAGGTCTACTACCGTATTACAAGAGTCTCAGGAACCGGCGAGGAAAGTCCGCCAAGCCAGACAGTCTCATTCATGCTTCCCGGAATAAGCCGCAAGAACCTTATCTGGACGCCGGAAATGAATCCGATAATTCTGACCGGGGATTTAACCATTCGTCAGGAATCAAGCCTTTCAATCCTTGCGGGCACTTCTATTCTTGTTGCTGCATCCGATTCCTGGGATGTTCTACCGACTTCAGACAAGAAAGTTGAATTGAAAATTTCTGGAAGCATTATCATTGAGGGAAGCAGTGATCAGCCTGTAAAATTCACTTCTCAGAGTTCCGCACCAAAAGGTGGAGACTGGATTGGAATTACTTTTGACGCGTTATCTAATCTTCAGATTTCACGCATAAATGATTTGCAGCTTTCGTTTGCAAGAGATGGAATTAAAGGACTCGCCGGACTTCCTGCTATCAGAGACAGTAAAGTCGCTCAATGCAGTTCATCGGGCGTGTATTCTCAGGATGCAAGGCTTCCGGTTGATATTCAGGGAGTTACAGCAGACAACTGCACTGTCGGTTTTCATATAGCTTCGAATACAGCGCAGAATGTCAAGGTTGCGTCATGCACTGCGATAAAGTGCTTTTACGGAATTGTTTCACGGAATAATAAATTCTCAGAAATTCTTGAAAACACTGTTCAATTCTGGACAATCTCAGGAATTGATGTTGAAAATGGCGATCCGTTGAGTTATGTAAGAAAAAACGTAGTTGCTCCCGGAAGCAATGGTGTTGCGATAATAACCCGCGGACGTGATGAAATTCGCAGAAATACAGTTCAGGCAGCCACCGGAATAGAAATAAGGGGAAATGCTGCAAGAGCAGTTTTGAGGAGCAATCTCATTCTTGCTGATACTAAATACGGCGGAATCGGCGTTTTGTATAACGGTGAAAATACTTACAGCCCGGCTTCACATACAATTCAGAATAACAACATCTGGAATTTGTCTGACACTGATTCACGCTACAGAGACACTTCAGGTAATAAGCTGACCGGTATTTCAAACGATCTGCGCCTTGATCCGGAGCTGGTTGGCGGAAACCCGTTTGTTGAATTCCCAACTTCTTATTTCAACTATCGCCCAACATCAGGAAGTCCGTTGAAAGGGCAGGGCTACGCAGGCGAAGATGTCGGGGCAAATAATGTTCCGTGACGATTCTCATCTCACAGACTTATTTGCCGCAGAAATCCTTCGGGCAAAAAGTGCCCTATGCAAAAGAATTCCAATTCTGTCATTTCGACCGAAGGGAGAAATCTCGGACGTAACAGATCTCTCACATTCGTTCGAGATGACAACTTTTGTTCGATCAACCAGAGATGGGGTGCAATGTCACTCAGAATTTGAAAACGAATTATCATATTTCACGGCTTCTGTTTCCCGGAGGACACAAAGTGCCCGACCGCGGGGAGTGAAGTTGGTCGAACTTGTTCGACCGACGATAGTTGGGGTGCAATGTCACTCAGAAATTGAAAATGAATTATCAGATTTCACGGCTTCTGTTTCCCGGAGGACACAAAGTGCCCGACCGCGGGGAGTGAAGTTGGTCGAACTTGTTCGACCGACGATAGTTGGGGTGCAATGTCACTCAGAAATTGAAAATGAATTATCAGATTTCACGGCTTCTGTTTCCCGGAGGGCACAAAGTGCCCGACCGCGGGGAGTGAAGTTGGTCGAACTTGTTCGACCGACGAGAGGGGGCGCGTGCCCCCTCTATCTAAAGAGACTTGTACTGTTGTTAGTTTTTGCTGTGCTTTTACCCTTGTTTTACGGCTGTGGAATGCGGCAGTCTAATACTGGCGGCGTAATGGGCAGAGTGTACAATTTAAATGGCGATGTGGTACCAGGTGCAAGCGTTTATTCAATTTTCAACGAATACGAAAAAGTTCAGAGTGCTCTCGACGGAAGTTTTCATTTGCCCGAACTTCCCGCTGGAAGAAATAATCTAGTGATTTCACATAAATCTTACAGAGTTCGTCAGGAATATGTTGATATCATTGCGAACAAAGTGACAGAACTTGAAAACATCCGATTGGACTGGGCTACGGCAGCCCAGTGGATAAGTGATTTCAAACTTTATTCTATTTCTTCATCTTCAGCGGTTTTCTCGTGGAAAACGCAGAAGCCTGCGGTCTGTAATCTGAAATATGGAACAGATCAGAGTTATGGCAATATAATTTCCGAAGAAAAAGCTGAAAGCCTTCACGAAGTGGCTATAAAAGGACTTGAATCAGAAAAATTGTACCATGCAAGGGCAGAAGTTACAGATGAAAATGGTGTTATATGGTACTCGTATGATCTTTCGTTTAAAACTGAACCTGATATTTATCCTGAGCCTCCGAAAAAAGTCTGGCTTTCGCCCTTGTCAAGTTTTGGTACAATACAGGTGAACTGGGAATCATCTCCCAGCGCACTTACTGTAAAAGGATATCGTGTTTACAGGCAGGAAAAAGGAAAAGACTGGACTCAGATTGCGGCAGAGGGGCTTGATCAATACAGCGCATTCTTTCCAGATCAGCATGCAGAAGGTGGAAAGTTCTACAGATATGGTGTCAGGGCAGCAACTGGCGATGGCGCACTTTCTGATATCTGTATGACAGAAACAATTTTCATGCCGGGTTTCATAACTCAATCAATTACTGTTACTGCTTCAGATTCTCCGGTTGATCTTTTCAGCGACATTGTCATCGGACCTGGCATTTATCTTAATGTAGAGCCAGGAGTTGAATTCCGGATAGCTTCAGTTGATGCTTTCAGACTTGGATTCGACACTGAAAGAATAGAAATTCTCGTTCAGGGAAAAATTTCTCTGCTCGGAAACCAATCTGCGCCGGTTAAGTTTGTTCCAATGGAAATCGGCGGTCAGAGAGGCTTGTGGAATGGAATAAAAATTCAGAATGGAAATACCGGTAATTCAGAAATTACATACGCTGAAATCTCATGCTGCCGTGAATGGGCTATTGAAGCCGAAAACTGTGATCCATCAATAACAAATTTGACAGTGAAATTTTGCGGCGGAGGCATAAGGCTTAACGGAGTCAGGAATTCACCAGAATTCAAGGATATAAAAATTGACGATGTTTCGCTTACTGCGATTGAAGCGAATAATTGCCGGCGTCCAGCGTTTTCGGGAATTGAAATCCTTCGTTCCGGAACTGGTATAAAAACTCTGACTGACAATGCAGAAGACAGAATTACCATTCAGGAAACAAGAATTGAAGCACGCGACATCGGAATATACGGCAAGCTTAACCGTTCGGTCTTTTCGAATCTTCTGATATTGGTTCCTGATGGAATCGGTGTCTATTACGAAAGAGCGTCAGCTACTGAAAACATTCTCGACCATTGTACAATTGATGCCTCAATAGGTATTATAATAGGCACTGGTACACCAACAATCGAAAATAACATTATCATAAAACTTTCAGAAGACGGCGCTGCAGGAATTAAATACATGCAGACAGGAATTCCGCAGTTCAAATACAACAATTTATACGGTTTTGCACTGGCCTACGACGGATGTGCCGCCGGAGAAGGTGCGACAACCTTCAGACCTGATTTCACAGGCGGAAATCCCTACAGCTACACGCTTCCGATTTCCTCTCCGCTGAAACGCTGTGACAGAAACGGTTTGGAAACAGGAAGATACGGTGATTCATATTATTAGACAGAAAATTTGTCAGGAATAAAGATGAAAAACATTTCCATTAACACTGCTGTAAATTATAAAGTAGCGATGTTTGCCGGAATTATTCTGCTTCTCTCCGGAATTTTCGGGTGCGAGCACGATAAGAACATTCTCAGAGGAAGTGTCTCAGGTAGAGTGCTTGATGAGAATGGAAACCGTATCGGGAATGCAAAGTTAATGTCTCATCGTTCACTTTATTCTGCGGAATCAGATAAGAACGGTAAATATTCTTTTACTTCCCTCGATTCCGGAGTACACATATTATCTGTTGAACATGAAGGTTTCAAGAGTGCTTCAAAGACTGTATCCATCGAGAATGGCGAAGAAAAGGACGGAATCGATTTTCAACTGACTCCGCTTTCAGGAAAGCTTTCCTGGCAGATTTTTTCAAGAGGTTATGATTCTGTAACAATAGATATTTCGGCGAGTGAAAAAATGTCCTGTGCTGTTATTTATCAGGGATATGCGCAGCCACAGATGAGGACGCCTCAGACAAGTTTTTCAGCTGATTCGCGAGTTGTTATCAGTCCGCTCAGAACAAACATGGACTATTCATTTTTTGTGGAAGGTAAAACTGAAGATGGCAGGTTATATGTTTCTGCCAGCGGAACCTTCAGACCTTATCCGCAGGGCGATCTTCCGGGCGGCCCGGTGACTCCCGGAAATGTCAGAGCTTCAGCAACACGTGAAGGTGCGCGAATTGCATGGGATTACGACGGAGAAGACCCTCTTACCGGTTTCAGGGTTTTCAGGGCAATTAACGATTCAGAACTTAAGCAGTGGCAGGATGAAAGCTTTGTTTTCGGGACGCAGAGGTTTCTGATCGATGATTTCGCGCTTCCCGGAGTACTTACTCGCTATGCAATTCAGGCCGTCGATCTTGATGGAAATGTTTCGTCAATCTCTTCAGAGATCGCATTTCTTCCGCCTGGTACAATGCAGTCTGATGCTGTCTGGCTGAAAAAGTATTCGCCGCTGGAATTATCTGGCGACATAATCATTCCGGAAAACATTAAGCTGACAATCGAACCTGGTGTTGTTGTCAGAGTATCTGAAACAGACGGTTACCAGGGTGGAATGGATACGATGAAATGTGAACTCACTGTCGAAGGAACCATCAAACTTGGACAACCCGGAAACGAACCAGTGAGATTCCTTTCAGCTTCATCGCTTCCAGACCAGAAAAGGTGGTGCGGAATTCGCATAAAATCGCTTAAAACTCAACCGCCTTCGCAAATTGATTCGCTTGAGACGGCAAATGCTGAATATGGCCTTATGGTAAGCGATTCTCCGATTGATATCAGCTATTTTGCGGCAAAGTATTGCAAAACAGGTTTGATCCTTCAGGGAGCCAGCGGAACGTATCTGACATCTATTTCTGCTGAAGAGTGCGATACAGGGCTTTTCGCCGAAGGAAATCTCAATTGTCAGATTTCAAATGTGCGTTGCATTGGCGGTGAAACCGGAATTTCATTTTCAGGAAATCGTTCGATGAACCTTTCAATGTTTGACATCAGAGGAACTTCCGAAACAGGGCTAGATATTTCAGACACTGCTTCGCCGACTGTCCGAAACGGTGTTATTCTCTCGCAGCGCCTTGGAATGAAGATCAGAAGTGCAGCTGGAGATTTCCAGTATATGACAATTTCAGCATTAAATGGTATTTTGATTGACGGTGCATCAAAGCCAGAGTTGAGAAACAATGTCATTGTGAATCAACTTTCCCCTGACACAGGCATCGGAATCGAAGAACGCATCACCGGCCGCAGTTATCCGTACAACAATATTTCCGGCTTCATGAAAGCAGTATCAGAATGCGACCAGGACGGTGCACCAATTTTAAACATTGACCCCGAATTCATCGGTGGTAATCTCGAAAATTTCGATTATCACATCCGCCCAGGCTCTATCCTGAAATCCGCATCCGACCGCCGAACCGAAATCGGAGCCTACGGTTTCTAACCTGCAATTATGTTTAATAATCGTATCTACTCAATAAGCAGGGGTAACTTTTCAACTTGAAATATTTTCTCTAGTGTCATCTCGACCGAAGGGAGGAATCTCAAAACTGCGGAGACCTAATCACGTGTTTCCAAAGACGGTTCCACCCAAAGAGTTGTTGAAACCATAAACGCGCCAATTAAAAGAGCTTTTTGAGGCAGTTTTTATCTGCGTCGATAAAAATAGCACGACCTGCAGCATCTTTTCCCATTTTGAATCTCTGGACCGTGATTATGCGATATTTGCTCAGTCCACCGCCCAATCCGACGTCGAGACTCCAGATGAATTTCTCAGCCAGAGGTTTTTTGCAGAGTCCCTTGTGGGTTGCATTTCTTCGGGATAGACCCTTTATCCCGGTCGAAAAGGATCTTGGCTACCCATGTCAGGTTTTTCGAAATACTGATCATCGTCCAGCCAGAGCATAACGTGTGCTGCACCAATTTCACCGTTTGCAATGGTGTCGATCATCAGGACATCACAAAATTGACGTCCCTTGTTTCTTTGTGAAAAACCCCTGATGCCGGGAAGAATTCTGGAAAATGAAAGCGATTGTCTGGTTTTCTTATCAAAGAATTCTCAATCTGTCTACTTTAACTTTACCTGCTGTGGTTTATAGAAACCTTTGCAGAGATCTTCCAGCGGGATGAAAAAATTGTTGCGGTACATTCTGGCAGATTTTGTTTCATCCAACAGTGATGCTGCCTCAAGATGTTTCTGAAACCATCTGGAAAAGTTCGGCTTTGAGGATGCTTTCAACACGTCGGCTAATCGTTTTTCTTCGTTATCGGGCAATGCTTTGCTGATGATCGGATACAGACCAGCACCACAGTTATTGTTGACATAATCAAATGGTTCGGTTGCAGGAGCCTTGACGGCAAATTCAATCATTGATTCTGCTAATTTTGCGGCAATTAGTGGGTCATCTGACCGCAATGGTCTCAACCATGCCATCTGTTGCATGATTTCACCACAGAAAACAGTAAAATTTTCCCAGCTTGTAAGCTGGTAAATTTTGGGATATTTCCCTTTCGCCATATCTATCGGAACTTTCAAAGAATGCTGATCATTTCGGAGAAGAGGCTCAATTGTCAGCACAAGCCCCTGGCTGGATTGCCCATCAACAACAAGCCCGCCTTTGTCAAATGAAACAACGAGAAATGAATGTATGAAAATAGGACTGACCGTCTGCCTGCCAATAATTGCGTGTCGTGCCTTCGATAAATCAATCTTTACGGTGGAATATTTGTGTGGTACAGCATACCAGGAACACTTTTTAACAGGTTGAACTTCCCATCGGATATTTTCAACCAGGAAATGTTTTTCATCTTTGGAGATAAGACTGCACGGTCGCTGGAATGCAATTGGCACAAAGGAGCCGTCTTCCAGACCCTGGCGGACAACCGAAAAATCTTTTGAATAGTCCTCTGCAGCAAAAATTGAAGAAACATTCAGAAAAACAGCAAGAAAAACCAGAAGAAAACAGGGTAATTGCCAAAAATAACCCGAATTATGATTCTTTTGCATAGGAACGCTCCTGCCAGTTAAATGAAGTATTACTTAAGCTTATATTGTTTTTTTATCATTGTCAAATAAAACTAAAACCTGTCAGCAATTATTCAAAGATGCAATCCTAAAAAAGCTAATAATTAGTTAATGTTAATGTTATAGACAGAGCTTATTTGTCCGTTGAATATTTTTGAGTAGGCGACTTGGTGAAATTGACGAGAAATACAGAAAAACATGTTTTACATTGGTACAATAGTAATGAAGACGATCTTGCTGTTGCACAACACTTTGTTAAGTAGTATAATGCATTATTCCAGAACAGGTTTATCGGATTCTTCTGATTCCAACTAATTCGTGGGCAGTTTTTGGGTTAAAAAGCAGTAAGGAATCAGACTTTAGCTATATTTGCTTTTTTCATAATGAAAAAATTGCTTTTCCAAAATGGTGTATCCAAACCAGATTGAATCGACTGATTATTCTTATGTAAGAACTTTCAGAGAGAAATTCTACCTTACAAATTTACTGTTCCACATAATATGATTTTCAAAAACGCCTTGAAAGATAAAAGTGTATATGCTACGATGAACTTGATAACAAGCAAATTCCTGTGGTAGTGAAAAAACAAATTGCTGATTGTCTTAATCCAGGCTGGATTCGAGTTGATGTGGAGGAAACATGTACATAAAAAATATTCTAAAATTGGAAAACCGTATAATCTTTAATCATAAACTGAAAATATTAAAGATTTTTCTTCTTTTATCATTTTTCAGCTTCTCTTGCCTTTTATACGCAAGCCATTTCGACTATACACCAGAGATAAATAAATTATTTATGGATGTACAACCCGCTCACAGGGGATTAAAACCCCAAATTCAAAGATATGATGAACAAATTAATTCAACAAGGGATTTCTGGGTATGGGATCTGTCTGTACAGCCGCCTAAATGCGTTAAGATACCCTTTATACTAGT
>JADFZL010000011.1 GCA_015232575.1 Candidatus Rifleibacteriota bacterium | reverse complement strand
TTTCCTGGTGATCATAGCATCGTGGTCCCACCCGATCCCATTCCGAACTCGGAAGTTAAGCACGAATGCGCTGATGGTACTGCATGGGCAGCTGTGTGGGAGAGTAGGTTGTTGCCAGGTTTATATAAGCCGCTGAGTCTAACGATTCAGCGGCTTTCCTTATTTCCGGGAATTTTAAGTTAGTAGAAATAGTAAGCAGAAGCAATCGATCGCGTGAATTGAAACTAACACATCGCTTGAATCAAGCGGAGGTTGCAAGGCAACCGACCGCGGGGAGTGAGACGGTCGAACTTGTTCGACCGGCGAGAGGGGGCGCGTGCCCCCTCTAAAAAATTGGAGTAGGTTGTTGCCAGGTTTATATAAGCCGCTGAGTCTAACGATTCAGCGGCTTTCCTTATTTCCGGGAATTTTAAGTTAGTAGAAATAGTAAGCAGAAGCAACCGATTGCGTGAATTGAAACTAACACATCGCTTGAATCAAGCGGAGGTTGCAACGCAACCGACCGCGGGGAGTGAGACGGTCGAACTTGTTCGACCGGCGAGAGGGGGCGCGTGCCCCCTCTAAAAAAACATCAAATTAATGCAATCATCTCTATTTCGACAAGAGAATCCTTTGGAAGTTTTGCGACCTGAACGCATGAACGGGCAGGCGGTTCTGAAGCAAAATGTGAGGCGTAGATTTCATTCACAACAGCAAAATTTGAAAGATCTGAAAGGAAAATAGTTGCTTTAAGAACTTTTGAAAAATCTGTTCCGGCGGCTTTCAATACTTCTGCCAGGTTCTGCATGACCTGTTTTGTCTGGCCGTTGATATCTTTAGCTTCGATGTTTCCAGATGCCGGATTTATTGGAATCTGGCCGGAAGTAAAGAGAAATCCGTTTGCACAGACTGCCTGTGAATAAGGTCCGATTGCCGCAGGGGCTTTGGTTGTAGAAATAATTCTTTTCATTTTCATTCCTCCTGAATTTCATTAATTAATCTTAATTCTGAAATATGCCGATGTGTATTCTAATCTTTTTTTTTACGAATTTCCACATTTCCACATTTACAGGATTGATATTTTATATTAATCAGAGTTAGAATATAGATAAGCGGAGGGATTAAATGATTTCTCTTTCAATGAGATCATCTGTATTATCGGCAATCGTTGCAATCGGGCTTTTTGGCGCAGTTCCGGCCTTTTCAGCACAGGAACTTACAGAAATGCGTCTGACTCAGGACATCATGTCGAAAAGCCTCAGGGAATCAAAGTCAATTATTGCTCATTCAGGTCACATGCTTGAAGATGCACGTCCTTTTTCGAGCCCCAGATATGCAGCAAGATTCAGATTTGAGCCCAGCGACTCTAAAAGCAGATCAATTCTTAGTGTTTCAAGAACCATGGGTTACAGACTGAGAATGCTTTCCGGAGTTACTTGCCACACCGAAATACAGGGACTTCCAGAAATTTTCAAAGATATCTTTGAAAATCTCGAAAAAATTGACAACGGAAGTAAAAGAACTCTCAGAGCAATACGCGATAGAAACTCTGCGCTGTATCTTGCATCAGCAAAGACAATAAATGATGAAGCCAGAAAGTTGATTAATAACCTGGCTGGAATGGAAACATTACTGAATGGAGCGATTCACATTACGGACGCAAATCATGAGGATCTTTAAGACTGGTTTCCTGCTTACATCGTTGTTGCTGTTTCCAGCACTGGCATCGGCAAAAAATGTTGAGCAGGAGCCGCAGAAGGCCTACTCACAGTCTCCTTCCGTAAAAACTTATATACAGGAAGGGCTGAATCTTCTTATTCTCGAAGAATTTCAAAAAGCTGAAGAGGCTTTTCTTAAGGCGAAAAGCCTTGACCCATATTCGGAAGAAGCTTACAATTTTCTCGGATTGCTCTATTTACAGCAGGGGCTTTATCAGAAGGCCGAGGAAATGCTTACCAGAGCTATTGCAATAGAGCCTTTGCATTCAGAAGCACTTCGCAACCTTGGCAAGCTTTATCTTCAACAGGAGCGCTTCGCTGACGCGGCTTCGTATTTAAAGCGTTCGTTTAATCTCAATAGATCTCAGGCTTATACTGCGTATCTTCTCGGTATGGCACTTTATTTTTCGGGAAATGTTCATAAAGCAATTGATGCTTATGAAGAGGCGTTCTTGTTAGATTCACAACTTCCTGTTGAAGCGCATTATAATCTCGGAGTTGCATATCATGAAACTGCAAGATATCTTGATGCAATCAGGGAATACGAGTTTGTTCTTAAGGTGTCCCCTGAACACTTAAATGCTTTGAATAATCTCGGACTGGTATATTCGGTTCTCGGCGAAAAGGACAGAGCAATAGACCTTTTCAACAGAGTTCTCAAAATCGACGATAAAAATGTCAAAGCAAGAATCAATCTCGGAAATGTCTACTTGGGCGTTAAAGACCTGGTTGAAGCTGAAAAGATCTATCGCTCGGCAATTTCACTGGATAATAGCGATATCAGCTCCAGATTGAATCTCGGGGTTGTATTTTTTGAAAAGGGCGATTTCGAAAAAGCCCGCACAGAATGGACAAACATACTTGCCAGTGACCCGGCAAATCTCCGGGTTCTTTCTGTAATGGCATCAGCATTTCTTGAACAGAAAGAGTATTCTGAAGCAATCAAGCTTTTTCAGAAGCTTGTCATACTTCTTCCAACAAACGGACCTCTTTCAAACACACTCGGATACCTCCTGGCAGATCGTGGAATAGACCTTGATCTCTCTATTCAGCTTGTTGAAAATGCACTTGATTTCGACCCGGCTAATCGCGCCGTATACTATGATTCCCTTGCCTGGGCGTTTTTCAAAAAGGGAAAATTTGATAAAGCTCTTGAAATTCAAAAACAGGCGCTCAAAATATTCCAGCTTTCGCACGAGCCTGTTTCTTCTGATGTACATTTTCACATGGGCTGCATCTATGAAAAGTTGAACGATAAGGAATCTGCGATCAACTCTTACCGTCAGGCAATCAAGAGCAATTCTGACAAGGAAATGGTTCAGCTCGCTTCTGAAAGCCTTTTTGTACTGGAAAAGAAGTAGCGGTAATTTTGAAAGTCTGATCAACTTGACTTTCGATTTTTTCTGCATCAGCAAAAAGGTGATTCTTTATTTCGGTTTGTCCACACAAAGCTTCATAAATAAACACTTTTTTTAAAATATGCGAAAGTTCACATCAATAAATTTACGCAATTATGCGTATTGTTGAAACGAAATAGAGCCCTTTGCAGACAAACACAGATATTCACAAAGAATTGTTTACTCTTAAACCACTTTTCATTACATTATCACTGTGGATAATTATCTTTTTTGCCGTTCCGGCTGCTAATAATTTTCTGCCGGAAATTCCCCGACATTTTTCATACTTTTTTACCTCACTTTTTCTTGTTGTACTATCACTTTCTGTTGTGGCCGGTTTTTCGAAACTTTATCTGCACCGAAATTTTTATCTTCTTATCTGCGCTGTTTTTATGGCAATGAACTTCGCTGCCGCCAAGCCCCTTATTCTTCGGACAAACACGATTAGCGATTGTTCAAAAATTCCTGGTGCGGTAATTCTTCTTACACTGGCTCAAACAAATGAACCAGCATTTCATTCTGCACAGACAATAGAATTATGCAACCACATTTTTTTCGCAGTCGAAAATTTTCTTACAGAGAATTTCCCGGAAAAAGCCGCCGGCATTTTGCTTCTTTCAATTTCTCAGCTTGGAATTGCCGCCGGACTTGGTCTTTGGATCGGCAATGGTGTTGATAAAGCCGGACATCTTATTCCGGTGGCTCTGGTGGCAGCTCTTGCCGATGCATGGAGCGTATCAGCTGGTGCAACGTCGCTTATCATAAGATCATCGGTAATTCATCATTTCCTTCTGAGATTTCCGCTGATCGGAAAAGTTCCGACCGAAATTCCATTTCTCATTGGAATGGCAGACTTTTTATTTTTCGGATTATTTTACAGAGCTTCGGAAAGATTCTCACTTGGCTTGAGAAAAAACACCCTTCTAATGGGTATTTCATTCGTTTTTGCAATTGGTACTGCAATATTTTTCAAAGTTGGAATTCCGGTTCTGCCGTTCATGTCGGTTCTCTTCATAGCAGCAAACTGGAAGCATATTACACTAACAAAAGAAGAAACAACTCAACTGGGAATTTTCCTTCTTATCGCCGCAGCTGCCGCAGCCGCCTTCACCTTTTTTCTGCACCCTCAATAATCGTATACGTTAACTAAAACGTTAACTTAAGCTACAGAATCTCACTTTTGTCATTTCGACTGAAGGAAGAAATCTTTCATTTATGGGATCTCTCACATTCGTTCGAGATGACAGCCCAACCAAAAGTTAACACGCAAATTTGACTCCTCGCGTATGCCCTTAATAATTTCCCAATACTTCATGTTGCGGATCTAACTACTCTGATAATATTGGTTAGAAATTGTAACTCAATGTGGGACATTCAATCTGGAAGCTTGAATAGTTCATTTAGTGGGAGGTTCTGATTAATTACAAAGTCGCTCAGATCAGCGAAAGCTTTGTCTTCAAGCGGGTCTTTATTCTTGTGATAACACTGAAATCTTTTCTCAAGGAAAGTTCTTCCCCAGGGAACATGTGGTTCATGCAGGTGGAATATCTTCAAAGCCAGATCATCTTTCAAAAAAGGCACAATTTCCACCAGCTTACCCAGCCTGACTTCCTCAAGCATGTATAAAGAAAATGGATTATTAAGCATGTAAAATATCTTTTCGCCATATTCTGGATATGCTTTAACTATTTCAACACAAAGCTGTATTGAGCGTTCTGCAATTATTGAATTTATGTATGGAGCTCTGCGAAGTTTCTGGAAAGCATTCTCAAGCATTTTTACAGCTGTTTCCATGTTTCCGGTGCGATATTCAAAGCGTGATTTTATAAATTCACTTTCAAGAGGGAAAACCTGTTCTATTTTCTGCAGCATCTGCTTTGCAGTTGTAGAGGCTATATTAGCAAGACTTTCAGCAGCAATTAACAAATCGAATGGATGATCAGGAATAAAAGTTTTCTTTTCAAGAATTTTATTCATCAAATTGAATTTTCCATCAACAAAACTTGAGTATAGGCTGATGTGATCAGAAAGTTTTGAAAAGATTGTCTTTTCGATTATTGGATGCATTCCATCAAGGGGATATATCATAAGGCTGCGTCTATCGACTTCAGTCCAGTCGATTGATGAAGAGTCAGATAGTGCCGGCCTGTGCATTCTGCATTTTTGTGCAAGACTTCTGAATACAGAAGCAGAAAACAGATTCTTTTTGCCAACAATCTTTGCAAATCTGTATTCAATGATCATTTGATCGTCTGTATTCAAAGGCACATCGGCAAAAGATTGAGAGACAACCATTCTGGTGAAATCGGAAGAAGCGACATATCTGGCCAGAATATCGGTTACATCGAAAGCATTCCAGGCATGTTTAAACCCTGATGCAAAAGGTTCTTCAGCTAATTTTCTGCGTACTGATTCTGGTGATATGACTTGAGGGAATCTTGAACAGATAAGCAAAAGATCGTTCGTATTTGTCTGCCAGATCTCAACATGAGGAAAAACCGAAGAAAGGGTTGCAAAGATAATCTGCATAGTTTCAGCATCAATTTCATATGCCTGAACCCATTGTACAAGAATCCCGTTTTCATTTAAGCGCCTGTTTACTACTTCATAGAAATCCTTGGTAAATAGACTCGAAACACCTGCCCGATAAGGATTCGAAGGTTGAGAAACGATTAAATCATACGATTCTGTAGCACAAAATAAAAATTCTCTGCCGTCACCTATGAATAGATTCACTTTTGGATTTTTCAGTACATCCATGTTTGCATCGCTGCAAAAACTAGCTACCTGAACAGTCTCTTCTTCAAGTTCTGCAACATCAACTCTGGAAACAGACTTCGATTGTGCCAGCCAACCGGCTGTCATTCCTGTGCCAAGTCCTATAATCAGAGCCTTTTGTGGAGGAGCGGAAATAAGTGACGAAATCAGACCCATTGTTATAGCGTTGTTCATATCGTATTTGGCATTTCCATCGCTTTTCCCGTTTATAAGAAAAGATATTCCATTGCTTTTTATCATTGATACATAGCTTTCAATGCCTTCTGATTCCCAGAACATCACTCTTCGCCATGAGTTAAGCCAGCTTTGAATACCGTTTCTGGTTGGTTCAAGAGCCTCAATTCTTCCGGCGCCGACTCCACCGTTGCGCCAGGCAGAAGTTGGTCCCTCAGATGAAAATGCTGCGAAAATAATCAGAAAGACAGGCACCAGAAATGCAACCTGAAAGACAGAAAAGCGATATTCAAAATAACGATAGAAAGAGGCTAGAGCAAGGCTTCCTAGAAGCAAAACTGTTATTCTCCAGCATAGTGGGGCACCAATAAATGACATAATGCCAAATCCGCCGCAAAACGCTCCGAGAATGGCCCCGAAAGTGTTGGTAGAATAGAGTTTGCCAACCTGTTTTCCAAGATTCTCTTTTCCCTTTCCCAGAATTGATATCAGCAGCGGAAATTGAAAACCTGAAATTGCTGCTGCCGGAAAGACGACTATTGCGGAGATAACCAGCCATCCCAGAATTCTGCCTTCGAAACCAAAAGCGTTGATAGTCTGAAGAAATGCTGCAAACAAGGGAAGCTTGTCTCCCAAAAACAGCGGCAAAGCAAGAAATATTGCCTCAAGAATACATGTAATACCCAATATCCAGAAAGATGGATTAATAATTGAGCCTAAAACAGAATAAATAATACTTCCAGAGCCAATTCCAAAAAGAACCATGATAAGTATAAGACCAAAAGTATAAACTGAACCTCCCAGAATTGGAGAAAGCATTCGATACCAGACCATTTCCATCAGGAAAAAGACAAATCCCAGAAAAAAAGTCGCTATAAAAGGAAAAGTTTCCTGATTTGTTTGAAGTGTAGGCTGGGCTGAAGGAACTGATGCTTCAATAGACTTTGAATGCTCTGATTGATTTGAAAACTCTGAAGGGAGTCGGGCATTGCGTGCGAGAATTCCGATCAGAAGATTGGTAAGAGCTGCCAAAAAAAGTGTCTGTTTTGCTCCAAATTTCTCAAGAAGAAAAAATGTTGCAACCACAGCCCCTGAAACTGCTCCCAATGTGTTGAAGCCATAAAGAAAAGCAGGCCTGAGACGATTCAGATCTTTCTGATCAGAGAAAGCTTTTGCAGCAGCAGGAAGGGTTCCACCCATACAGAAAGTCGGAGGGCCAAGTATTATCAAGGTACATAAAAGGCATATAAAGGTTCCTCCATAACTTCCAAATACAATTGTTCCACCAAGTGAGTAGTACAATTCTCTTGCATGTGCCAGAAGAAAAGGAGTAGTTAAAGCAAAAATTGCTGTGAAAATTTCCAGATTTCCGTATAATGTCAATGGTGAAGATGATTCATCAGCTTTTTTCCCAAAAAAAAGACTGCCAGCACATAATCCGAACATAAAAACGGCTAAAACCGCACCATTAGCGGCTGTAGATGCGCCGAAAATTAATCTGAATTCCTGAAACCAGACGCACTGAAAAATTATCGCCATCATTCCACTGCAAAAAAGAAAGATGGAAATCAGCGAAAAGCTCGCAGGCAAAAAGAAACGTTTTTCAGCACAAAGCTTTTCAACAGGTGAATTTACCGCTTCTGGCATATATTTGTCGGCCCTTCTATAACCAATTTTTAAAAGAAATCCGAATTATCTTTTGATTAACGCATTTGTGGCAGAGGGCTGGAGAAAAAACAGCCGACGAATGATATGCCGGTATGTAAAATCACAAAGATGATTCAAGCGTCATGTACCATTTTGAAGATTCCTTCATCCAGTAAAAAATAATATCAAGATCTCTGATTTCCTTTGTGTTAAGAACTTTTACTGTAGCACGGCATCTGGCGCGAGCCCTGTCACCACGGGAATTGACATCCACATGGAGAACTTCGTGATTGGCAAGGTCCAGAAGCTCGGGTTTAACAAAAAAACGACTCTCAATTAATTTGGGAACATCGCGTTCCTTGAATTTATCGGGATGATGGAAACTTGCAGCTGTCTTAAAATCCTTATATTTAACTGATTCCAGGAATTCGAGAGTCGATTCATATATGTACATGCGATCAGCATCGAAAGGCATGGTCCAGTTGCCGACTCGAATTCCGTATTTTGACATAAACGGAAAAATAACAATCCCTGAAATAAAGACCAGGATCAGAAAATATCGCATTTTTTTCATTCTCACAGCTCCCTTGAACGTAATAATGCCATCGATGCAAGTATAAAAGCAACTGACATGACCAGAAGAGCCATTGCGTCTCCTGCTGCATCCAGCCAGCCAAATTTACCGCCAAGCCCCTGAACAGCTTCAAACATATCGTATGCATGAACTGTAATCATCAGTTTCTCGAACATTCCCGGAATTCCCTTGAGAAGCTCGGCCTGAAGAACAAATTTTGAGAATAAAATCTGAGGAAGAATGAAAACAGGAACAAGCCCAACAGCCCGATCTGTTGTATCAACAAGTGATGAAATAAGTAATCCAAGAGCTGTGCCTGCAAACGATGCCAGAAACAGAGTTCCAAGCAAAAGAGTTTTTGAACCTGCCAGGCCGACATAATAATGTACCATGAAAAGCATTGTGAGGCATTGAATAAAACCAAGGCTTGCAAGAACACGGACCTTTGAGAGAACATAAGCCGGAATCTCAAGGTTTACATTTCGCTCTCGAAGGAAAATAGAGCGTTCTTTGACAATTTCACGACTCGCATTGATGCAGCCAAACCAGGTTGCAGCAAGGCAAAGGATGAAATGCAATGTCGGTGTAGGTGCTGTTCCATGCCAGCGCAGGATTATCAGACCGGCGATAACTGGTGATTGAGACAAAAGAAGCAGAGTATTGCGCCAGTCTCCAACTATTATGTCAAGGTATCTTTCAGTGAGAATATCACATTGTTCGCGATGTACAAATGTTCTAAGAGAGTCTGGCAGGTTCATTTTTTAAGACTGCCTGATTTCAATGATCTGGCGCGGACAAGCTTTTCATAATAGGAAGATTGGATAAACTTTTTTCCCAGTTTGTCTGGGGAAGTTGATGAAAGAACCCGGAAAATGTCTCCAAGATTTTCTGCCCCGAACCATGCCGGTGCCTCTGCGGGAGGCCCAAAATAGGTCATGCATCCGGCTGACAGGATTAGTACATTATCAGCAAGATCGACCGATTCCATAGCATGTGTTGTGACCAGAACAGTGCAGTTTTCACGGCTCATGTGCCGGCAGAGCTCCATCATTTTTTCTTCCAGTGCCGGATCAAGTCCGGAAGTTGGTTCATCCATTGTAATGAGTGATGGGCGGGTAATAAGTTCGACACCGATACTTACGCGCTTTCGCTGTCCGCCACTGAGATACCGCACCAGTGTTTGTCTGTGAGCAGTCAATTCAAGTGTATTCAGAATTGAATCGACTATCTCCATGTAATATGAGTCATCATCCCTGCCGGAAAGATTTTTAATTCTGAGCCGTGCAGAATAGTAAAGAACTTTTTCGACTGGCAGGTCAAGATGAATTATGTCGTCCTGAGGAACGTAACCAGGTCTGAAAGTCCCTGTCCCTCTATCAGTCGAATTATTGCCGTTCAGGAGAATTTTTCCCTCATCAGGTGTCTGAATTCCAACTATTGTACGAATTAACGTAGACTTGCCGCAACCGCTGGGGCCAAGCAGGACGACAAACTCGCCCGGCTCAACAATAAGAGTCATTCCAGGAATAATATATCGTTCGCCGAATTTAACAACAAGGTTATGAACTTCTACCCGACAACCCTTTTTTGTAGACTGTTCTGTCATTAAATCACTTTTTAGAGATAGGGCACAAGTCTGCTCTCATTCCGAAGGTGTGAAAAAACTGATTGCCATTTTTAATCTTCGAGAAGGTCTTTGGCGTAGATGGCGGCATCGGAATCAGGGTATTGTGACATGATAATATCGATATGGTGGCGTGTTTTATCGAGCATTCCCTTTTTTTTGTAGATCGTTGCAAGGCTGTAATGGGCATTATCAGCTAGATCGGTAGATGCAAATTTATCGACAAATTCAAGGAAGAAGGCTTCGGCTTCATCAAGCTTTCCTTCTGCTATTTTCTGTTTGCCGCTGATGAAAAGTTTTTCGACATAGCGTTCTGAATTCATTCCAAGCTCTTTCAGAAGTTCGTCACGTTCATCTTCTGCAAAGTATGCTGCATCACTTTTCGGATATTGCTCCATTATTAAATCAAGCCATGAAAGAGCTTTTTCTTTTTCTCCCCTTTTCATGCAAACCTGGGAAAGATTGTAACATGCATTGTCTGCCAGATCACTCTGACTGTTAAAAAGAAGGAAATCTCTGAAAACCTTTTCGGCCTGATCAAGATCTCCCTTCTTGAGTGCTTCCATACCCTGATCGATAACTGTTTTTTCAGAATTAACCATTCCTCACCTCACAAATATGATTTATTGTTCCCTGTTGTTATATTTCGACAGAAATTCGTTTTTGTACTGAATAAATATACCGTTTTTCAGCGCATTTCTTATTTCTTCCATCATGCAGATAAGAAATCTTACGTTATGCATACTCGCAAGGCGGAGTGCGAGTATTTCACCTGCTTTAAAAAGGTGGCGCAGATAGCCTCTGGAAAATTTCCGGCATGCAAAACAGCTGCACGAAGAATCAATGGGTAAATCAGAAAGTGCGTGTACAGCAGACGAAAGATCAATTCGGCCGTTTCGTGTAAATACTGAGGCATGTCTTGCGATGCGTGTCGGATGAACACAGTCGAACATATCTATGCCACGTTCGACTCCTGATAGAAGGTCTTCCGGAGTTCCGACGCCCATCAGATATCTTGGAAATTCCGGTGGCATTTTTGGAACAAGATTATCAAGAACTTCAAGCATGATATTTTTCGGTTCGCCGACAGATAATCCGCCAATAGCCAATCCTTCGAAACCAATCTCAGCAGTTCTTTCGAGTGATTCGGCGCGAAGGTCATGGTACATTGAGCCCTGAATTATTCCAAAAAGAGCCTGACCGCGTGACATTTTCGGATGTGAATCACGGCATCTTTTTGCCCATCTGACAGATCTTTCCATGGATTCTTTTGCTTTTTCATGATCAATCGGATACGGAGAACACTCGTCGAAAACCATCATTATATCAGAACCAATTGAGTTCTGAATACGCATTGCTTCTTCCGGAGAAAGAAACCTTCTGCTTCCGTCTATATGTGAAGCAAATGTTACACCTTCTTCGCTTATCTTATTCATGGTCTTCAACGAAAAAACCTGAAATCCGCCGGAATCAGTAAGGATCGGGCGCTCCCAGGACATGAATTTGTGAAGTCCGCCGAAATGATCAAGTGTATCTGTACCAGGGCGTAGATACAAATGGTATGTATTTGAAAGAATTATTTCCGCGCCAGCTTCAACCAGTTCATCAGGGGAAAGTGTTTTAACGGTGCCCTGTGTGCCGACAGGCATGAATACAGGCGTCTGAATTTTTCCACGACGGGTGCTGAGAAGGCCGGTTCTTCCTGAACATTCATCAGAAGAATGTGTAATTTCAAATGTAAATTGTGTGTTTGTACTGGTCATAATATCAACATTGCATCTCCAAAACTGTAAAATCGGTATTTCATTTCAACTGCAATACGGTATATTTCCAGAGTTGCTTTCAAGCCTGCAAATGCTGCTACCAGCATAATCAGGGTAGACCCCGGAAGGTGAAAATTAGTAATCAGGTGATCAATAGCTTTAAATTTGTATCCTGGAGTAATAAAAATATCAGTGCTTCCGTAAACACTTTTCAGGGTTCGTACATCGTCTTCCAATTTAACAACAGACTCCAGAGTTCGTGCTGATGTAGTTCCACATGCCCATACTTTACCTTTTGCTGTGGTAACTCTTCGATAGGTATCAGCCAGTTCTTCTGGAATAAAGTAATCTTCGTGGTGCATTTTATGATCTTTAATGTTTTCGCATTCAACTGGTTTAAATGTGCCAATTCCAACATGCAGAACCACATTACCGATATGTACGCCATTGTTGTGCAACTGTTGCAAGAGCGGTTCATCGAAATGAAGGCCTGCGGTCGGCGCTGCGACAGAACCTTCTTCGCCTGCATACACAGTCTGATAGCGTTCAGTTGGAGCCTCTCTTGAAGTAATATATGGTGGAAAAGGCATTTCGCCATGTTTTCGGAAGAAGCTGAGCGGGTCGGGTTCGTTTTCAATAGACAATACCCTCAATCCGTCGGGCATAATTTCGTGAACAAAAAGACTCTTATTTTCAGGAAATTTATGAATTGAAGCCGGTTTGAATTTCTTTCCCGGTCTTACCATCGCAGAAAATGTGTTTCCATCAAGTTTCTGTATAAAGAATACTTCTGATGGTGCTGCGGGAGGATTAGTAATAGTAAACATCCTGGCCGGAATAACTTTGGAACGGTTCAGTACAAGCAAGTCTCCAGCGGGTATAAATTTAGAGATATCACGAAAAACATGGTGAGAAATGCTGCCACTTTTTCTATCGAAAACAAGAAGACGTGACGAAGAACGCTCCGGTGACGGAACCTGCGCAATCAGTTCTTCCGGGAGATCAAATACAAAATCTGAAGTTTTCATTAATGTGTGCCTGAGGCAATAATTGAATCACTTGCGCTAACTGTAGCAGAAGCTGAGAAAGAAGAAATTTCTGAACCAGTCAGTGAAATTGCTGAAGATGTCACACTCGCTGAATCAGAAATATCAGAAGAAGGTGATGTAATTGAGGATGATAGAGATGATTGAGAAGAGAAAGAGGGTGAAAAAGGTTGTTGCAAAAGAACTGATAAAGTAGAAGGTTCCGAAACAGATAAAGCTGAAGAGCTTGAATCTACCTGAATGGATGCTGGTGATGCAACCGCAGTGGAAGACGGAGAAGAAGTTTCAAGAGATGGTGAATATGTAAATGTTGCAGACAGTTTCAATTCAGAAAAGTCTGAAAAACTGGTTGCTCCGAGTGCAGCAGATTGTTCTTTAAATGGAATATAATAGCTGATTTTATCAATGTATCTTGCTTCACCTGGCAGGGAGTGCGATTTAAAAGTGAATTTTTCTGTACTGGCGACTTTTATCAGTTCAAGAATTTCCGGCAAGGTGAGATTTGTATCAATATTTTTCATCAGCTGATCAACCACTCCCGAGATCTGCATAATGAATCCGGGACGTTTGACTTTTTCAAGAATTGCTGAAATGAACTTCTGCTGACGTTTAATTCTGCCAAGATCGGCATTGCCATCGGCTCTGAATCGCACATAGTTTAAAGCCTTTGCGCCGTCAAGATGAGCAGGTCCTGAGGCAAAATGAATATGTACTTTTCCGCAATAATCATCGTAATTCATCGGGGTTTCAATTACAATATCAATTCCACCGAGCAGATTTATCGTGTTAATAAATCCCTGAAAATCAATTTTTATATAGCGATCAATTTTTATTTCAAGAAGCTCTTCTATGAGATTCTGCAGAGTTCCAACTCCAAAGCGGCCGAATATTTCGTTTATTTTTCGTGATGTTTCCTGAATAATAACTCTTGTATCACGTGGCACTGATAACACATGAATTTCAGCTGGTTCCGTTTTCAATCCGGTGAGAATTATTGTATCAGTTCTGTGTGTTCCCTCAACCGAATCAAGACCGAGAAGAAGAATGTTTATTTTGCCAAAATGACTCTGTCCGGATAAATTCGAAATAGCTCTTACAGGTGCAATTTCTGCAGGAATTTTGAGAGCAATCCATTTTTCACTGACACCGGCAAAAAAAAGCAGACTGAAAATGAAAAAAAGTATTTCGACGGCAGCCCATATATGAGCACCCCTTCTGGACACTGCTAATACTGGTTTTTCTGAAGACATAAATATAAACCTTCTGATGATTTATTTTTTATTATTACTTTTGTATCAACCCATTAAAAAGCGCTAATAACACGACACTTATTTTTTATGTTTGATCCGTAAAACTTTTTTAAATCTCTTTTCAGGGTCTAATTTTTCATTTCTGAGTTTGTCACGTTTCGAATTCTGCCTTGACGGATCAAGGAAATCAGCCATAACAAGAGCCATTTCAATGGCACCACACTTATCTTCCGGGAAAGTATGCATTCGAACCGCACTGATTACATTCTCAGGTACAGCTGGAGAAAGTCCGGAGAGAAAAAAAGCTGCTGCTGCACCATGAGCCAGCATTGGAACGGACTTTTCAATTTTTTCAAGAATCAGGCTGGAATTTGCAAGTACATCCTTTATTTCTTCATCGGAGGATGCTCTGTACAAATCGTGCGATATTCCGGCAAGCCAACCAAGACGCGGGTCAGCAGACATCTCTGAACAATATCTGGCCGCGAGAAGACCTGTACCATTCAAATGAGCAATTATATTTTCAGGTAATGCAGAATATTTAGATTTAATTTTTGAAACCCACCCGGCAAAATCATTTGTCCAGCAGGAAAAAAAGTTTTCTGCGGCGATCAAAGCGGCTGTTGGTGCAGGAAGGAAACTAAACATAGCCGGCTCTTTCGCAATATTTCTTCTGATTTCGGTCGATGAAACAGCACTTTCGCAAATTTCTATCATGTGATATCTGTAAGCTGAAAGACTTTCAGAAACAGGAAAATTGGGCCTTACAGCCGCAATAATTTCTGCTTCCAAAGCAAGTTTTTCTGACAGATGCCAGTTTTTAATATCATTCAATGAATCAGAGCCAACTACAAGCAGGAAATCATGCAACGGAAAACTTGCCCTGAGAGACCGTAAAGTATTAATTGTATAAGATGGTCCCCCAAGGTCTTTTTCTATTGTACAAAGATCATAATTCTTTTTTCCCTGGATCGCTGCAGATATAAGCCGGCAGCGATCATCGTAGGAAAGGAAATCTTTGTCTGACTTATGCACAGGCATAAAAACCGGAACAAACCAGACTTTATCAACCAGTCCGGATTTTACTGCTGCTTTTGCAATTCTCAGATGTTGTTTGTGCGGAGGATTAAATGAGCCTCCGAATAATCCGATCTTCAAACAAAAAACTCCCTGAACTGGAATTCCATTTCACCTATAATAACGGTATCAGTGTCACTACCTTCTAATGCTCTCAATTCATCAATGAATCCAATTTTTTTCATGCGCTTTTTGAAGAACATTATTCCATCATCGCTTGAAAAATCGGTCATTTTAACGATTCTTTCTATTTCTCTTCCCGATACAACATACTGACCATCATCTATTTTTTCAATCAGGAAAGGAGCAATATATTCGAATCGCTTTTCTTCTTCAGGCGTAATTTCGGCGCTTTTCTCATTCGCCTTTGCAAGTATTTCAACTATGGCATGCATCAATTCAGAAGTTCCCTTTCCGGTGGCTCCGGATATCTGGAAAGCGCGATAACCTTTTTCTTCAACTGCTTTTTTGAACATTGGCCAAATTTCTGCGGCTTCTGGAAGATCAGTCTTGTTTCCGACAACCAGCATGGGTTTATCCATTAATGTATCTTTAAAGAGCCTTAATTCGTCAATAATTCCGTCGAAGGAAGCGAGTAGATTGTCTTCTTTTACCTGGCTCAGATCTACAAGATGAATTAAAACTCTTGTACGCTCAATGTGCTTAAGGAAAAAAGTTCCAAGACCGGCTCCGTTGTGCGCACCTTCGATAAGTCCCGGAAGATCAGCCATACAAAACGAGGGAAGATTTTCGAATTTTACGATTCCAAGAAGCGGCGTAAGTGTTGTAAATGGGTAATCAGCAATTTTTGGTTTGGCATTGCTTACGGCATTAAGAAGAGTTGACTTTCCCGCATTTGGAAGGCCTACCAGCCCGACGTCGGCAAGCAGTTTAAGTTCAAGCCGAAGCTGTCTTTTTTCACTGGGGGCACCTTTTTCTGCAATTCTTGGAGCACGCCTGGTTGAAGATACGAACTTCATGTTTCCTCTGCCACCGTTTCCACCCTGGGCTGCAATGAAGCTTATGCCTTCTTCTGCAAGATCTGCGAGCATCTCATCGGTTTCATCATCAAAAACCAGTGTACCAACAGGAACTTTTATTTTAAGTGGCTCAGAACCTTTGCCATATTTATCTTTTGGTCCGCCTTTATCACCCGGCTGAGCAGCATAGCGACGCTGAAAACTCAATTCATACAGAGTGGTGCAATCACGCGAAGCAACCAAAATCACGTCTCCACCACGTCCACCGTCACCACCTGATGGTCCGCCAAAGGGAACAAATTTCTCCCTGCGGAATGCTATCATACCGTCTCCGCCCTTACCGGACTCGACTTCTATTGTAAGTTGATCAACAAATTTCATTATACATCTCTTTTCTGATTCATAATAACGCAAAAAACGATGCGTCTTTCCGCCAAAACCTTCAACAGGAGCTTCAGACTGACGATATAGCAGCTATCGTTTGCCAAAAAAGACAAACTGTTGAAATTACCTCATTGCAATCCTGCATTATAACACTTTTTTACCCAATAATAAAGTAGACAATTTTCTGATTAAGTACCCTGAATCGGCAATAGTTTCAGCAAAATCGCTGGTTGGCGATATGGCTTGCACATTTGTATTGACCTGACAAATGAGATATATTATATCTATTAGCCTGCTGCGATGAATTGACAATTCGTAGAAGCTGGTGCAGGTTATACCGCATTACTGTTTTTCTATCTACTCAATAAATCGAGGAATGAAAAAGTAGCTGCGGCAAGATGCCGCCTGCTATTTGCCTCGAATTATTGATAAGATATCTGTTTTTGATATATGGCTATATAATAATCTAAGAGAGGATTAAGAGAAACAAATGAAAACTCTTGCTTTGTTTACTTTTATTGATGCATTTGGCTGGGAACTCCTCAGAAAGAATTCTTTTCTTGAAGAAATTTTGTCGTTTCGAACTCCGGTACAGACAATTTTTGGTTACAGTTCAACCTGTGATCCGACAATCATAACCGGTTTACTTCCAAGAGATCACGGACATTTTTCGTTTTTTGTCTATGACCCGGAAAATTCACCATTCAAAACCGCCCGAATTCTTTCGCTTCTTCCGAAATTCATTTCAAGCAGAGGACGTGTTCGCAATATAATCAGCCGATTCTACAAGAAATATCTTGGCTATTCGGGATATTTTCAATTGTACAATATGCCTTTCCGCATGCTTTCAAAATATGATTACACAGAGAAATGCGATATATACGAAAAGGGTGGTATAAACAGTGGAGCTTCTACTGTTTTCGATAGATTGCGAAATGAAAATATACCATTTTTTCTTGCTGACTGGCGTGCTTCGGAGGACAGAAACATTGAACAGCTGAGCAAATGTATTGAGGAAGGGAAAATCAGATTTTCTTATCTGTATCTTGCCGCCATGGATGCAGTGCTTCATAAATATGGCACAGATTCTGAGCACGTCAGGACAAAGATTGCGTGGTATGAGAACGAAATTAAACAACTTGTAGAACAGGCAAAAAAGAAATACAGCGAGGTTAAATTGTATATTTTTTCTGACCACGGAATGACAAATGTCAATGAAGACTATGATTTGATGAGTATTATCGCCAAACTTCCGCTGAAGCAAAATCGGGATTTTTCAGTTGTATACGATTCAACAATGGCCAGATTCTGGTTTTTAAGAGATAAAGCAAGAGAAATAATTACAAATGAACTGAGAAAATCTGAAAAAGGAAGAATATTGTCGGATGAAACCTTACATGATTGGGGCTGTGACTTCAGGGATAGAAGATACGGAGACCTGTTTTTTCTTCTGAACCCGGGAGTGCTTCTCTGCCCGAGTTATATGGGCGAAACTTCTCTTGCAGGAATGCATGGATACACACCATACGATAAAGATTCGACTGCAATGTTTGCATCAACCATTAAGCCGGAAATTGTTCCTGAAAGACTCGATGATATTAATAAGCTTATGCACTGTGAAATAAACAGGTTGTAAATAAAAAAGCCGCCCGAAGGCGGCTTTTTTTATATATAAAGCCCCGCAGATGCCGTGATGAGGAAAAATTGAACCCACCAAGATAGTACGGTTGTCCGCCCGTTCTCGTGAAAGGAGCTTCGTAGCAGCAAAGCTGTTCGTAAGTTTTTCCTTACGCGGAACAGAGACAGATTCCCTCTTGATACAGGTATCGGCTCAATTAAACCCGCACCTTCACGCACACCGCAGGGACATATCTCCAATAAATCATTCATCCCATGAGTAAACAATAGCACATTATTCAATTCTTGGCAAGCATCGTTTAAAAGTATAAATTATCTTTTTTCAGATGGTGTTAAATAATACTGTTCACTTTGCCGATAGGAAGTTGATTTATGTCTGTTGGATTTATTTGTGTGGCACATTTGCAAAGGGTTCAAATGATTTCTAAAGAACGAATATCAGTTGTATTTTTTGTTCTTTCCTGGTTGGTTTTCTTTTCGGGCTGCGGAGAAAAGCGATCCAATCCAGGGAGACTTTATTCCCGTGAACGGGCCGAATTGGAAAACCAGCAAAGAAAGTATTCTTCGGAAAGACTTGACAGCACTTTTTCCAAACAGAAATCCGTTGATAAGGTTCCGATGGAAATTATTTCACTTCAGCAGAAGTTGATCAATGAATCTGCTGTGATTGATATGACAATGAAAGCCTTTAAAAATCAAGGAATAGATGAAAGTGATTATTCGCGGCAAAAAAGATGCAAGTAATTTTAAATTCGAATTACTCTGACAGGTTGAGGTAAATAACTGTGAAATTGGAAAAAAGTTTTTCTGTAAAAGTGGGAATATTTATTCTTGTTCTGTTCTCACTTTTTTTCAGTTCTGGCTCCTTCGCTCAGGAAACCCCTGACAATGTCACTGAGACACAGGCCACAGATTCTGCTTCTTCTCCTTCTCTTGAAAACAAGGAACCTGCAGAAAATACGGAAAATGCTGCTGCGTCTGAATCAGATGAAAAAGAAAGTGCCAATTCACCAGTTGTTGATATTGAAATACTTGTAGCAGAAGCAGAAGAAAATCTTCTTGGCGGAAGATTTGAAAAAGTTGTCGAGCTCGCTGAAAAGCAGCCCGATTCAATTGCTTCTTCAACCAAATTTCGCGAATTATATTTACGTGCATTGCTTCAACAACCTATTCCGGCATGGATTACTGTCAGAACACAGGCTGATGCATTAAAATCGGTTGATGACAAAAATTCCTGGGCAAATTATGCTCTTGGCAGGTATTATTCTGAAGGAACAAAGAAAATTGATCTTGGAAGAGCAATCAAATACTTTACTGAAGCCAGGAATTCCAAAAACCCTCCGCCCGATCTTTCCGAAAAATATTACAAAACATTATTGCGTAAATACTGGCCGGGAATTCTTGGTGGAACAGCGCTTCTGATAATTGTCCTGATTAAACTCAGAGAGAAAATTCTTGCATCCAAAAAAGCAAAAATTCAACCGGAAATCTCCCCTGAATCTTTTGAAGGAAATGATATACCATTAGCTGTCGAAAATCCTGAATTGGTCGAAGAGAAACCTTTAACTCCCGAGAAACAAGATTCTGTCGATGCAAAAAACTCGGCTGAACTTCGGGAAGCCGCAGAAATAGAAGAAGCTAAGAAAGCAAAAGAGGCGGAAGTTTCCAGAAAATTGAAGGAATTAAAAGAGGCTGAGGAAGCAAGAAAAGCAAAGCAAGCCCGGGAAGCCGAAGATACTAAGAAAGCTGAGGAAGCGAAGAAAGCTGAAGAAATAAAGAAAGCGAAAGAAGCCGAGGAAGCAAGAAAGGCGAAAGCAGCTCAGGAAGGCGAAGAAGCTAAGAAAACCAAAGAATTAAAAGAAGCAGAGGATGCCAGAAAAGCGAAACTGGCTCAGGAAAATGAAGATGCCAGAAAAGCCAAAGAAATAAAAGAGGCTGAGGAAGCTGGGAAGGCGAAACAAGCTCAGGAGACTGAAGAGGCTAAGAAAGCCAAAGTAATAGTACCTGAGGCAGCCAAAACAGCGAAAGAAATAAAGGATGTTCAACCAGAAATTAAGCAGGCAAAAGTTACTCCTGTAACTGATGCTGAAATGACGAATCAGAAAAAAGATGTAATATCTGCTTCGTTTTCAACATTCAGTGATGATTCATTTATAGGAATTAAAGATGAAGCAGGCACAAAGAAAGAAACCGAGTCACTGCAATGGTCTTCCCGACAGTCTTTCGATGTAAAAAACTATACATGCAAAAAAGCCGAAGAGAAGTTTGCTCTTCCCGAATCACCAGGTTATGAATCATTGAATTCACCTGAATCTGAGCAAATTGAAAAGCGCTGGCAACAGCTCATTGAAAAATTTTCTAAAAGCCCGATAAAGATTTATTCCAGAAAAGAAGGAAATTCGGGGCAATCTGACAAGAAAAGTCAGGTAAAAACACTTTCATCTAAAATTGGAGACGATGTTATTTCACTTGATCTTTCAGACTCGAATTTGTCTGAAGATCTTGTCGCAAAAATTAAAATGCTTTCAATTACAGACGATGAGCTGATGAAGCTTCTGGAAGAAAAAAATCCGTGCCACCTGCCACTTTTCGTCGAATTTCTAGCAACAAGGCCTGATCCGAAAAGAACCGCTCTTCTTGCGGCCGGTCTTGGAAATTATCACGATCCGGGTGTAACAGATGTTCTGGTCAGCTTGCTGCGCAACGAAAACAAAGGAGTTGTTTATGCAGCAATCGGCGGATTGCAGACAAATGGAGATCCGGCTGGAATTCTATCTATCTGCCATTTGCTAAGATCAGAAGATCATGAGTTGGCTAGTGCTGCGAGGGCTGCCCTTTATTCATTCGGGCCTGCAAAAATACTTGAAGCTCTGGCAAATCTTCATGAAAACCCTGATGAACAGATAAAAGCCTCCGCAGTGTTTCTTCTCGCAAGAATGAAAGGGAAACCTGTCAGAGCAATTCTCGAAAAAATGCTTTACGACACATCAGAGAAAGTCAGAAAAGAAGTAATAGAAGGCATGACTTTTCAGAAAGATCCGTTTTACATAGACTGTCTGCGTGAATTTGTAAAAAACTCTGCAAGCGAAGAAAAAAAACTGGCAAGAAAAGCGATGATCTATCTTCAGGGTTTCACCCCAAAACCTCACGCTGCAGCCTGAGACCAAAGCCGAAATTTCGGTCAAGACAAAAGACAAAAGATAAAAGCTGTCCGCAGATTTCGCGGATTAAGATTTAAGTACAAAAGCTGAAAGATTGAATTTGGCACCTTTTGGATAAACTTTGTCATTTCGACCGAAGGGAGAAACCTGGCATTTATGGAGATCTCTCACATTCGTTCGAGATGACAGCCCACCCAAAAGTTAACATGCCAATTTGTACCCTTTTTTAAGATTTGCTGTACTAAGTATTTTGCTATGATTAACATCCTGAAAACATAGAATATTGCTTGAGGTAGAAAAGAAAAAAATCATTATTTCCGTTTGTCCTTTTTCAGGAATGCATAAGCATTGTGTGCGTGGATGCTTTCGATGTTTTCGATTTCAACGGCATACCAGACTATTTCCGGGCGTGCTTCAGCTCTTGATGCGACTTCTCTTGCAAGGTCTTCTGCAAATCTTGGGTTCTCATAAGCTTTTTCGGTCAGAAACTTTTCATCCGGACGTTTTATCAGAGAGTAAAGATCGGCGCTGGCAGATTCTTCGCATAGAGTAATAAGGTCTTCTATCCAGACAAATTTGTCAAAACGAACGCTTAATGAAACCATGCTTCTCTGGTTATGAGCTGAGTATTTGCTGATGGCCTTACTGCATGGGCATAGAGCCGTTACAGGGACATTCACGGTAATTACAAAATCAAACACCGAGTCAAGAGTTCCCTGAAATGTACAATCATATTTCATCATGCTTTTTGCTCTCGAAATGGGAGCTGATTTCTCGACAAAATATGGAAAATATACCTTCATTTCCGCTCTTTCAGCTGATAACTTTCTCTTGATAGCCTTCAATATTCCTTTGATATGTGGGAATGTTATTTCATCGCGGTATTCATGAAATACCTCAACAAATCGGCTCATGTGTGTAGCTCTGTAATGACGCGGAAGATCAACATACATTTCGATTTTTCCCACGCTGTGCTGAGTTCCATTCACCCGGTCAAGAACAGTCACCGGATAAGTCAGTCCCTTAATTCCAACACGATCTATCGAAATATTTCTTTCGTCTTTTTCACATTGTATGTCGTCCATTTTTTTTCCTTATAAGCAATTAGTACGGTCAACTAACATCTATCAATTATAATCTCAAAAATCAGCTTCAATCCTAAATCTTGAATCTTGCATCTTGAAAATCTGCGAAATCTGCGGAAAAAAATCTTGTCTTTTCCTGCGCTTTTTCCACGATAGTATTATTATTTTCCTGTGCAACTACCATCAAAATGGATTGATTCACAAATTAATTTCAGCACTGATTCAACTTCTCTGTACTGGTTGATATTGTTTTCAATATTTATTTCACTTTTTCCTTTTATGTCCATTTCGCCTGGCACATCGGTAATATTTATCAGTGAATAGAATTGAATATCTTCACCAGAGGAGTTTTCAAAATTCAGCTTACTCAATTTATCAACAATATGAAACAACTCGCAGTCTACGCTTGCAATTCCCTTTTGCTTCATTTTTTCAACATGCTTTTCTGTTTCACACAGCGGAGTCATAACTGTAGCATGTATTGAACTTCTGTGTTCAGATTTAACAGGCAAATCAACAGCCCTGTTAGGGAAAAAGATTTCCTGACCAAAGCTGCCTTCAGAGTTTCCGACAAAAACAGCCTTTTCTGGAATACACCAGCCGAATCGATTTCCCTTGAAAAGAATTCCTCCGCCGGTACCGGTAAATACAACTTTTCGAACTCCTTTGCCGGCAATAATTTCAAGTATTTCAGCGGGAAGCGAACCATAAGAAGCTCCGAATCCGGACATCCCGAGAACATAGCTTTTGTCTGTGCAGCATTTTGATGGAAGAAGTCCTTTTATCAGCGACAATTCGCCAATATTTATCTTCTCTGCGTTTTTCAAAATATTTTTCAATGGACCAGTAAAACCAATAAATAAAACTGAAATTGGCTTTTCAATATTGTTAATGAAATCCACAAATGCTTTTTTATCAGGAAACCAATGCATATCTGAATGATAAACAAAGACACTCTTTGAAGAAGTTTTTTCTTCATCAGCGGTCAGAAAGTAGAATCGCGCCTGCTGATTCAGATATTGCTCGAAAGAAGAGAAATTATACTGTACAAGCAAAACTCGGTCGCATTTTTCATTCCATGCAATAAAAGTCTTCATACGTCTTGAAAAGCCGCATGCGTTTACTTTGAAGATCTTTGTATATCCGAGGCTTCGGGCAATTTCAGCAGATGTTTCAAAGTCGGCCAGAAAGAAAGCCAGCGAAGTTCTTTTATCAAGATAAAGATCTTTAAGTTCAGGTCCTGTCAGGTAACTAAGGTAAGAAGACAAATCTCTGAATGAATGAGTTGCAAGTCGGTCGATCAGATAAACATGTTCTGAGAATCCGCGTTTAAGATTCCTGTATGCAGGTTTTACCGCTGTACTGCCTCTGGCATTTTGATTAATAACTTCTGTCTGCTGTAGTGTTACATCTCCAGCAGGAAGATATGTCTGAATAAACCAATTCAGGGAATCAGTGATTTTTTTCCTGGGGAGAATTTTTATATTAAAGTCAGCATCCAGAAAGCCGGTTATCATTTCTTCATAATCATCGCCTGGATTCAGCATAAGATAAGTTTTTGAAGCAAGAAAATCTTTCTTTTTGCGATTGAGGGAATTTAATTCAGATGAATTTTCCTGAAGATCACTTGCAAGCATATCAAAAATAACGCGATAATTGTACTTTCTAAGAGTGTTTTCCCATACTTCAAGAAAGGACATTTTTTTTTCTTCAGTAAATTTTTTCTGATGTCCGGGAAATTCAAATTCTCTGAAAAGATCTTCTCTTGAGAATTTTTCATTCATCAAAAGCTGAGCTTCTTCCTGAAAGCCAAGTTTGTCAAGAAACTCCGGAATTTCAAGTAGTTTAAAAGCATTTCTCATTGAATTCATATCGGGTGCCTGAGTAACTATGCGAAATATATCCCCGAAGAACATATCGAATGGAAAATATTTTGTCAGCTTTTCCTTGTTTTCGTTATGAAGAAATCTCGTATCGTTTCTGAGCGGATTGATGATCTGATGAAAGAGAAATCTGCCATTTTGTGCAAGAAGTTTTTTACAGTTTTCAGCAGATGCAAGTGCTTTTTTTCCATCATCGGAATTGAAATCCAGGCATTGTTTCATAGATTTTTTCAGAAGCTGTATTGTGTTATCGTCTTTTTTGAAATCGTACAATCTTACGAGGTCGCGAATAAATCTGCCGAGATTGTGCAGTTCAATTTTTTCTCTATCTGGCGGATAATACGAAAAAATCCGTTCACGTAAATCTGTAATTCCACGCTTGGTTGGGTCGAAGATTTTGCCATTCTGAAAAACTCCAACTTTAGTTGCTGTGATTCCTTCTTCGTGGTACAGCTTTATTCGTTCACTTTCAATGTTAAGGCTTGCTAGGTCAAAATGAAAATCCGGACGGGGCATTTTTCCTGACATTCTATCGGCATAGCTGATCATTCTGTCACGGAATGCAGGAAATCCTGGTTCTCTGCTGTCATAAATCAGGTCGCAATCAGAGATGACTGTGAAAGGTCTTTTAAGAAAAAGATCTCTAACCGTGCCTCCATAAATACCCAGGGTCACACCTTCTTCAGATGCCATCTTCGCAATTGCCTGCAATTCTGGAAGACTGCTGATAAGACGCTCAAACTCAAAATCTTTCTGAGCAAAAACGCTCTGCTGCAGAAATAAATTTGCAACAAAAAGAATAATACATATAAAATTAAAAGCGGGTTTCCTTTGCCAGATTTTCATGTTTTTTACGAATCTCCTTTTTTACACTCTTAACCAAAAAAAAAATAATGCGCTCTGTTATATATTCGATGTATTTAAAATCTGAACTTATGGTCGTGAACTGCGAAAGCACCTGACTTTGTTTTAGTTGGTATATGGCATGTTGTGCATTTTCCAGAAGGATTACCTTTTGGATGATCTGTTTTGTCGAAGTGGCAGGTCAGGCAATATTCATCGTGTGTAAAATAATCGCTTCCTGATGTTTTAAAATCGCGGAAATTCTGGCAATAATCGCACGTAAGTCCCTTTGCCAGAAACAATCTCGACTTAAGAAATTCCCACTGATTTACTCTGTCCTTATATGATTCATCGCCAAGAAAGTTTTCAGAAGTCTGACCTGGTTTTGGAGTTAATCCGGTGAAAAACTGATTCAAATCATCTCCCGGAAAATAACCAATCGGAAAATGATATTTCCCGGAATTGTCCACACCTGATGTATGGCAGGAAATGCAGATCATTTCTCGTTTTTCAGGAGATAATCTGGCGGGGTTAACTATTTTTGCCGGAAGGGATGTCTGCGAATGATTGTAACCTGGTCCGTGGCACATTTCGCAGCCCACACCAGCTTCAAGAAAACTGTCATCTGTTTCATTGAAACCTGTAACATGGCACCCGGCACATTGTTTAAGCCAGTAACGCTTCCGCCAGCCATAATCATTTGAAGAGAGCCATTTTCTGTTTTTCAGATCATATATTTTTGGAAGTACAACTAGTGTCCCGGTTGCCTCTGCTACGAACCTGTAGACATAATGAGAACCTAGAACATATTTAATTTTTTCAGTAGGATATTCAAATCCTTCGACAGGAATCTCCCGGAAATTTGGAATATTTTGAGGAGTTCTTGTCATACGTGCATGTGGCGTCTGTTTCCAGAGTTTTCCAATTTCCGGATGGCATTTTGTACAACTTTCCGAACCTGCAAATTTTTTATTGCTCCGGAATTTACTAACGTTCATTGAAAAATCAGTTTCTCCGGAAACTCCATTTTTGTGACATGTTATGCACAGTTCACCATTAACATTACTTTTTACAAGCATAAATGTAACGAATTTGTCGTCCTGCTTTTTCTGTTTTGCAGATGAAATCCAGGGTTCTGTCGAAGTGCGCTCTCTATGAGGAGTATGGCAGGTCAGACAATCCATTTTCTTTGAAGTATCGAGCGGAAGTTTAACATCAGATTTAACCTGAATTTTCATCTGATGGCTCATTTTTTCGGCATCTGAATGGCAACTTGTACACCAGCGCCAGGCATTGTCAGAAATCACATACTTATTTTCATTATCTGAATGGCAGAAAGCACAACCTTTCGAAGAGCTTTCTGCATTATGGTCAAATGCTTCCAGAACCGTAGCATAAGCTGAGAGCGCCGCAAGAATATAAAAAAATGCGGCGATTTTAGCGTGCAATAGAATTGGTGTAATTCTTATATTACCAAAGTTCATTCAATAAATTCCTGCCAAGTACAGCAAATAAGTTTTTCAATCTCCGGTTTCGATATTGTTCAAAACGGAGTCTATTGTATCCCTGATTTCTTTGTTTGAAGGGGGCGCAGACGAATCTAATTTTCTTGATAAACTGACTAGTTTGGAAAATCGTGTTTTCATGGATGATTGCATTTCATTCAGAGCATCTCCAAGAACCTGCGCTTCATCGTTATGACGCAATTTTACTTCCGGCAAATCCAGACGCCCGGAGGTGATTTCCCTTAAGCGTGTTTCGAACTTAAACAGCGGTCCAATAAGCCTGTGGGAGATCAGAATTATTGAAATTCCAAAACAGAGAGTCATCAGAAAGAATGAAAATCCATTTGTCAGAATAATTGCCGGTCTGAGGATATCCCATGTTGATCTCAGGCGGTTATGCGCCGAAAGAAAGCCGTCTTCAATGTTTTTAGATGTAATATGATAAAGAAAGAATCCGTGCAGAACTGTTACAAGTAAGATTATTGCAACAAGAAAGATTGTCAGTCTTAATTGAAATGAGGGTAGAACAAGATAGTTCTTTCTTTTGAATATATCCATTACTTTCTCCTTTTTTAATCAGCACCAGAACAATCTTGATAATTTAATAGTATAGGAATTTTCAATAATTTGAATTCATTCAGTTTCGTAATCTTTCATATCTAGTCTTTAAATCTTAATCTGCGTAATCTGTAAAATCTGCGGATAGCTTTTGTCTTTTATCTTGATCAGTTTTGTGAACTATTTTTTCAGTAAGGGGCTGATATAAACAGGAACCGAAGTTTGCAATTCCTTCAACTTCTGGTTATATCTGGCGATATCTGTTTTTATTGCCTGGCTTTTCTGAGTAATTTTTTCTGAAAATTTGCTGACATCGTCTGAACGTTTTTGTACAATAAAAAAATGAATGCCTTCGTTGTCGACGTAACCTCTTATCAGCTTTCCGTGTTCTGCGCCAGCGAGAAACGCAAATACATTCTCAGGAAGCGAATCTTCTGTAACAAAGCCCATATCACCGCCAACTGGAGCATAATTTGAAATTGAAAAACGCTCATTCAATAATTTGAAATCGGTGCCAGTTAATGATAATTCAATAACCTGAGATGCTGTTTGCTCATCTTTTACAAGAATTGTACGAAGATGGAGCATTTTATATCTTTTTTCTGCAGCTGATTTTCCTGATTCGACATTGGCTGTGGTTTCCGGTATGACGTTCGAACATCCGACTTTCTCTTTTGCAGCTTCAGCAAGTTCTTCTAAAAGGTATACGGAGCGTGTGATATCAGTAAAATTTGCTTCGGAATCAAATTTTCGAACTTTCTCCTTGAATTCGGGGGATTGATCATAACCAGAAAGCCTGGCACTTTCTGCCCAGATTAGAGTTTCTGAAAACAAAAGAGCAAAATCGTATTCGCTTAATTTGCGTTCATAAGGGCTTGAATTGGCATGTATTTGGCGAAATTCCGGAAAGTCAATTCTTGTTCCGCCTGCTTTTAATGCAATTCTATTGCCTGCAAAAAAGACTTCGAACTCAAATGTAAAGAAAAACCACATCAGCAGAATAACTGCAATAGGGAAAAAAATAGCAGTAATAATTAGTTGAAATCTGCTTACTGAAACAAAACTGTTGTTTGTCATTTTAGTCCTTGCAGAGATTACCCGTCTCTTTACATGCTGGTTTCTTTTGCGAATTTTCTGTAAGTACTTTCCAGAGTAAATTTGTATCAAATGGACCTTCATGGGAAAAAACTATTTCACCTGACGGTGAAATGAGAAAAACCGAAGGTGTAGTTTTGACTCCCCAGAGGTCTGCAGCAATATACGACTGAGAGGCAATTTCATCAAGCAGAACATCAGCTTTTAATGCACGTTTTCTGAGATAGTTCTGTATTCCTTTTTTCATTCTGGCTGTATCAATTGAAACCAGATATGTTTCAACCGAAATGTTCTGCATTTCTGAAATTTCCTGAAGTATCACTGGAATTTCTTCAAGACATGAATGACAGAAAAGTGACCAGAAAAGTACAAGACTCCATTGCTCTTTTGCGGGAAAACGAACAGATTTTTCCTCAAGATTAAATAATGAAGAAATCGGGGCGCTCTGACCTGGTTTCAGTATCCTGCTCGTTTCGGACGAAATATCATCCGTTGCAATAACAGAACCTGCTGAAAAAGTAAATAACAGCAAAAGAATAGTATTAATAAAAGATTGAATGAGTTTCATAAGATAATTTCCCTTTACAACAGCTTCAAAATGGACGCTTCAACTTCCTTTTCCATTGATTCTTCATAGCCGACATGGGAATACAGTTGTCGCCCTCTTTCATCGACCAGAACTACTTTGGGCAGAACAGACACTTCAAAACTCTGCGAAAGTCTGGATTCGTCGTCAACTGCAATCAAATAGGTAATTGGCGGGGTATATTTCCGGACAAATTTCTGAATTTTCTTCAGAGGGAAACCAGCCGGGTGAACTCCAATGACAGTAATTTTATCTCTGAACTGGTTCTGAAGCTTCATAATAAATGGAATTTCCTCAATGCAGCTTCCACATGTAATAGACCAGAATACAAGCAAAGTTTTCTTATTGGCAAAAATACTTGAGATTCTGAATTTTTCGCCATTCAGATTCGAAAGTGTTACTCCTTCGAGAGATCTCATGGTTCCGGGGTTTGATTCTGGAACAAAGAACCAGATAAGCGGTACAGTGATAAAGAGTATTATTATGAGAAGGATCTGGTTTCTATTCATTTCAGCATTTTCACAATTCTACAACTCTTGTGCCAGCTTTTTTGTCCCCCATTCTCAAACCATCCGGGTCTTTGTACATGTTATATATTTCGAAACCTAAAATCCCTATCATTCCAAAAAAACCAATCAGTGCAAAAGATGAAATAAGTATCCACCGCAATTGTGGAAACGGCAATGGAAGAGCATGAAAGAATACAATAAAAGCACTCCAGAAATATGGAAGTGCAAGAATAAGGTTGCGTGTAATTGAGGCAGTTACATCTATGGAGTTCACACCATCTGATTTCGTAACCGCTATTCTCATTGCTTTCTTACCCGGAGACTGGTGCTCAAGTACAACTCCCATGCCTTCAAACCTATATGGAGCGTCTTTCAGCAGAATTATTGCTCCGAAAAAGAGTAAAGTCATAATAGACAACATCGAAGAGATAATCGCTGGGAATGGAAGTATTTTCCATGGCATGTGAACAAGTATACACAGAGCTCCAACAGTTACAAGATCTATAAAAGCTGCTCCAATACGTTTTTTCAGCAATTCATTAACCACAATATGTATCCTTTTTCTTTACTGTTATCATAAAGCGAAGTATTTGCCTGCCTGAAAATGAACGCAAGAATAGAAGTCATACAGTCGATATGATTGCAGGCATCGGTAGTATTTTACATGGTTCTCTATTTTTTCACAAGTGAAGTTTCAAATTTTGTTTCATATTTTTCTTAAATAAATGTAATTTTGACGATCTTTCCTCTATGTGTTATAGTGGTTCGGGATATAGGCAATTAGCCTGCCACATTGCGTTTATAGGTATCAAAAGATCAGGAGAAAAAAATGAAAATGAAAGCAGTAGCAGTGAATGGAAGTCCGAGAAAAGATGGAAATACGCATACTCTTTTAAGCAAAATTCTTGAACCGATTGCCGAATCCGGATGGGAAACAGAAATAATTCAGATTGGTGGAAAGCCGATGCGTGGATGTCTTGCTTGCAGGCGATGCTATGAAAAGCAGGATAAAAAGTGCGTCATCACTGAAGATTCTTTTAATGACTGCATGGCAAAATTAATTGAAGCTGACGCAATTATTCTTGGCTCACCCACATATTTTACTGATGTGACTTCTGAAATGAAAGCATTGATTGACCGTGCAGGTTCAGTTTCGATGGCAAATGGAAGAATCTTTTCAGGTAAAATCGGAGCAGCGGCTGTTGCAGTAAGGCGCGGCGGTGCAACTCATACTTTTGATTCAATTAATCATCTGTTTCTGATTACTGGAATGATTGTTCCTGGTTCAACTTACTGGAACTTCTGCGTTGGCAGAGAAAAAGGAGAAGTCAGCGGCGACCTTGAAGGCATGGCAAACATGATGAATCTTGGAAAAACAATTGCCTGGCTTGGCAATGCAATAAAACCTCATCTTGCTGATTATCCAAAGGCAGCGACACGGAAATAACTTTCTAATTATGCAAAATTGGGTGGCTCAGTGTTTAACTGATAGACAAGTAGAATTTGAGTTTTAACCACGGAAAACACGGATTTACACGGAATATATATAAAAATGCGCAGTGTAAACATTCATTGGAGTATTGTACCTTATGAAAATTGGAGTAATTTCTGACACGCATTATAAAGCTTTCACCGAGTATTCATTACCTTCCTGGATAGTTGGGGCATTTGAAAGCGTCGATATGATCTTTCACGCCGGAGATCTTACCGACTTTGATCTTGTGAATGACTTATCAGCTATTGCTCCGGTTTATGCAGTCAAGGGCAACATGGATGAATACCGCAGCGATCTGCCACCATTCAGGGAAATTGAGATTCAGAGCGGCTTCTCAGTTGCAGTGGCGCACATTAAAGCAGAGGCCTATTCCAGAAAAAGCAATTCCTGCAGCATGATTATTCATGGGCATACCCATGTCCCTGAGTTTGTCAAATCTGCAGGAATGTGGTTTCTCAACCCCGGCAGCCCGTCATCACCCAGAGGAAATTCTGAAGCATCAGTTGCAATATTAACAATTTCCGCATCAATTCCTGAAGTCGAGTTTATAAAAAGACCACTTTCAGCAACACTGTAGCAGAAAACTATTCAAAACTCGCTGTTTCCGGGGTCGGGTTGGGAGTTCTGGAAGTTCTCAATTGCCCAAATTATGAAATCGATTTTTTCCCCGCCCCAACTATTTTCGGTTAAGAAAACGATATCGCCTTCCTTCAACCGGGCGAATAGAGCATGGTATCGTTCAATGGAACTCTGATCAACTATTCCGGTCTCCATAATTAGTCTCCCAAACGTCGAATGGTGGAGGTATTTGAAAATCTCTGTGGGTTCGGATTCTTGATGGATGAAATGAAGGATTTCCGACAGCTCATATGATGGACTTCCTCTCCACCATGGAATTGGTCCCATTGTCACAGTGATCATTTCCCGGCTGACCTTGATCCTTGTCGAGTTAAAGGACAAGGCCAGGGCAATGTAGCCCGGAATCGACACGAAACAAAATGTTATAAGCAGCCAGTAAATATCTTTCGTATCCAGGTAGGCCTTCAAACACATCCCAGCAATGGTTGCCACAAATACGAAACCAATAGCTGACAATATAAGGTTCATCGGAGAGAACCATGAATAGGAGAAGTGCAGCATGTCACCTGAGAATTTCATCGAAAGGTCTCTTGGAAGTGGCGGCGGTGGAACGGGCTTTCTAAGGAAAATGGTCTGAGTATCTGACTTTTGAATGGGATCGAGAGGCTCCTGACGTGGAATTTCCCATTTATTATGGGTTTCTGGCGTATGAGCAGGGAGGGCTGAGGGATTCGTTGTACCTAGGGAAATCGAGAATAAATGGTCGCACTTGCCACAATATCCCTTCAGATTTTTCAAAGAAACATCGTTTGGCTGGATCGAATTGTTACATTTCGGACACTTAACCATTCACTTTCCTTTTAGGCTTCTTAGCCTTAAACCCAAGTTATTTATTGCCTCCAGGAATTTTCCTAATAATTCATTAGGAAAATTGTCTAATTTTTTATTAAAAGCAATGTACCGCCCATCAAATGATAGATCGGGAGAAGTGCCATCAGCCAATCTTTTAATGTTTTTTACTTTTAATTTGGCTGCGCATTTTTGATTGATTTGAAAAAAGAGAAAAAGGAGACAAACTAAAAATAGAATAGGGTATTTAGAATTTCCAATGCTTCTCAAAATGGCAATATCCGCCTTTCTTCGGCTTGGTAATGTTAACTCCAACTTATTTTCTGGTGTGCAGAATTTGTCACTGTAATGGTTACCGAATTTTTCCTTAAGATGGTATTCATTTATTTCATCTCGTAAATTTTTCATCCTGCAACAATAATCCTATCATAAAATTTCACTGAAATAAAATGTTTGATTATGTTTGAACAGATAACAAAACTTCTTGTCAAACATTTTCATTTGTGATAGCTTAGGCGGGTTAAATCAGGATATCTCATAAGGAAGGTTGTTCTTATGTCCAAGCTACTTTCCTTGCATCAAAAAGCAATTAAAAAAGAATATTATGCTTAATTCCAAAAGATTTAAACTCTGATAAAATGCAAATATTTGTAAGCATAGAAACTCGAACTGGAATTGCTGTTGTTTTTTTTATGGATCTCTTTTAAATTGAAATTTATTATAACTTTTCCAAGGTTGTACTAAACTAAAGTAGGATTGAGAAAATGAAAAAGGTTTTGTTCATTCTTCGCGAATTTACTGACTCTGATATCGAATGGTTAATCAAGAAGGGGTGCCGCAGGTCTGTAAAAAGTGGGACTATTCTCGTGGAGGAAGGCAAGCAAATCGATAGCCTCTTCATCGTTCTTGATGGCATTTTTTCGATTACAGTCAAAGCGTTGAATCATCGCGAGATTGCACGTATCGGCGCAGGGGAAATCCTCGGAGAAATGTCCTGCGTTGATTCGCGGCCGCCTTCTGCCACCGTCACTGCCCTCAGCGATTCGGTTGTGCTCGCTGTCAATCAGACCGAGTTGACACGGGCGCTGCAAACAGATATTCCCTTTGCTGCCCGTTTTTACCATGCCATTGCGGTTTTTCTTTCTGATCGTTTGCGCGGAACTATGCAAAGAATGGGATATGGTGATAACGACAAGCTCGAAAGTGATATCGAATACGATGACGAAATTGATCTGGCTGTTCTCGACAATGTTTCATTAGCAGGCGCTAGATTTGACACGATTCTTCAACGGTTACGCGGACAATGAGGCAAGGGTTATACCAATGAGAGGAAGGCTGGCATTGCTTGCAACTTCCTGGGTTTTGTTCGTCGCTGTAATATTTCCCGGTTTTGCTGACGAGAGAATCGCTTCTCCACAAGGTCTAGGGTTGGAAGATGTGATTCGGGGCGTGTTATGCGAAAATCCAGATGTTCTTTTGCAGAAGCGTGAAATCGAATCTTCGCGCGGAATATTGGTACAGGCCAACGGTGCATTTCAACCTGTTCTGCGCAACACCCTGACTCGGAACCATGAATTGCGACCCATGACGAGAGAAGATTCCTTCGACCTGGGCGGGCGATCGTTTCTTCCAATAAAAACAACGAACTATCAAATTTCCAGGGAACATCATTTACGTAGTGGAACGACACTTGGGCTGGAGCTCGATTTTGTCCGCACCGACTCGGATATTCCCTCGAAAGAGCCTGAAAACAGGGCTGAGGTGAAGTTTGCTATCCAGCATCCACTTGCCCGTGGACGTGGGGAAAATGCAATTGCTTTCAAGTTGGAGGAAGCCGCGAAATTAAATCTCAAAGCGGATATTTTCGCGTTGCATGCTGCGGTCCATCAAGCTTTATCTCAAACCCTCGCGGCATACTGGAGTTATCTCGGTGACGCGCGTCGTCTGGAGATACTTTCCGTGGCAGAAGAACGCGCCAAGCTTCTGGCGAGACAAACCGCTGAGTTAATAAAGGCTGATATTACTCCAGCCTCTGAACGCAGCCAGGTTGAAGCCAACCTGGCCGCCAAGCAAGCTAATCGAATTGACGGTGAAGTCCAGCTTCGGAAGGATCGTCGAATCCTCGGTCTTCTTCTCGGAATGTCTTCCGAAGATATCGAAGCGATGCCGATGCCATCCGCATCATTTCCAAATCTCGCGTCGGAATCAATTGCCCAATTTGCATCGATCTCTGAATCTCTTGTACAAACAGCTCTCATGTGTAGACCTGATTTGGCCTCTATCCGGCTTCGTGAGCAGGCTGCCGCCAGGCGAACAGTCGCGGCAAGAGATCAGGAGCGGCCGCAAATTGATCTCCACCTTTCTGTGGGCTATTCCGGTCTCGACGAGGACTCCCGCTTGTCTTCATATATTTCACCCTTTTCCAAAAATATTCCCGGAATAAATGTCATAATGCAGATCAATAGTGAACTTCCGCTCAGGAATCTGACAGCCAGAGGAGCCCGCCAGCAGAATGAAGCGAATGAAGCGAAGCTGCGTATCAATACTGAACAAACGATTCGCAGTATTAAAAGCGGTGTGACGCTTGCCTTTTCGACAGTCATGAACAGCTTGCGCCAGAGGGAATGTGCGGCAATCTCGGTTTCATCATATCGTCAAGCCGTCGAAAATGAAAAATCCAAGCTGGATCATGGAATGACAACGATCATAGATCTCATCAATTTGGAAGACCGCCTTACCGGCGCCATGTTGGCTCACACCCAATCGCAGGTCGCTTTGGCTCAAGCACTCGTTTCACTGCACTTCGAAAGCGGAACTCTAGCAATACCTGATGGGGAAAGCTATTCGATCGATATTCCATCATTGTCGTCGTTCGTTTTTCCCGATTCGCCCTCAATGGCAATCGCAAGTTCAACCTCCACTTTATTTTGAAATCTACAGGAGCAATGTGAATCCATTCTCTCGAAGATCTACCGACATTTTTCGGCAAGCGGCACTAGATCGTCTCTCTTCCCCTGAGCAGATTGATCGTTTGGATATTGTCGTTCCACTTAGGTCCTGGCTGATTTTGCTGGGTTTCCTGTTGTTCATTGGTCTGAGTATTTATTGGGGAATTCGTGGTTCGATACCCACCAAGATTTGGGGCAGGGGAATTATGCTTGCTCAAGGTGGAGTTTTCAACATCTTCACACCTGGGGCGGGTTGCCTGCGGGGAATATCCGTCAAACCAGAGCAACTGGTCAAAAAAGGTGAAGTCCTTGCCGCGATTGAGCATCCCGAGCTGACAAAGGAGATTCAGGCTGCAAAGCAACGTCTTAAAGAGCTGACCGAGGGCATGAGAGTAACTTTTATGCTTCAACAAAGCGAGCGTTTGACCCAAGCTGATCTTTCCAAGAGGCGTCGAGCCAATCTCATGGATTCTCTCGAAGTATTGAAGTCCCAGAAAAAGGTAGTGGTGGATCTCGCAAAAGAGCAGGAAAAACTTCAGAAAAAAGGTCTTCTTACCAAACAGACGGTCATCGAATCCCAACGGGAAATCCAACGTCTGGAAGGGGTGATCCGTGATACCGAGCATCTGGTGAAACAACTCCCAGCTGACTCTATGGAGCTTTCCAATCGACAGACACGCGAAAACATGATTCGTGAGCTTGAGATTGCAGAAGCAAGCCGCACCGTTGAGATGCTGGAAAAACGCAGCGAGCTCACATCGCACATTATTGCACCGGAAACCGGACGAGTGCTTGAGATTATGGCCGCAGAGGGCGACCGCGTTTCAGTTTCCCAGGCAGTTTTCAGCTTCGAATCGCAGGGTATAGACAAAAACCTTCTCGAAGGAGTTGTTTACGTGTCGCTGAAAGACGGAAAGCAGGTTAAGCCTGGAATGATGCTTCAGATCACCCCCGCTTCCGTCAAACGAGAAGAGTTTGGGTTCATTCTCGGCAAAGTTCTATCTGTATCTCCGTTCCCTGCCACCCCTCAGGGAATGCAATCGGTTCTTGGAAACAGCCAGCTTGTACAAACACTTATGGCGGGTGGAGCGCCGATTGGTATTCGAGCTGAATTGCAACGTGATCCGACATCCCCAAGCGGATACCGTTGGTCTACCGGAAAAGGACCCGATCTTCTTCTCACCAGTGGAACCCTTTGTGACGCATCTATCGTAGTTCGTGAGCAATCGCCTTTGAGTCTGCTTCTCCCTACCCTGAAAAACTTTACCGGGCTTTAGATTGGCCATTCCATCATGACGACAGATACTGAAATCGAAAATCCACCCAGTCGCATCAAGGCTTTTTTGCGATATTTTCAGCGACCACCGGGAATGCGTCGTGTGCACACTCCGACTGTTTTGCAGATGGAGGCAGTGGAATGCGGCGCGGCGTCCCTCGCGATGGTCATGGGATATTACCGGCGATATGTCCCACTTGAAACCTTGCGAGTTGACACGGGCGTTTCTCGCGATGGAACCAAAGCATCAAACATTCTCAAAGCCGCTCGAAATTACGGCTTTGTCGGGAAAGGCTTCAACAAGACTCCAGAATCGATACTCGAATTCCGGATGCCGGTTATAGTTTTCTGGAATTTTAATCACTTCGTGGTAGTCGAGGGGTTTTCAAGAAGCCATGTCTATATCAATGATCCTGCCTCTGGACCAAGGTGTGTAACTGCTGAGGTTTTTGAACAGTCATTCACCGGAGTTGTTTTGGTAATTGAACCGGGACCTGATTTCAAACCGAGTGGTTCTCCACCGAGCGCGAGGAGAGCCCTTTCGAGGCGTCTCAATGGACTCGCGCTTTCACTCTCTTTCGTTGGTCTGGTTACGATCTGTCTGGCCTTTCCTGGCATTATCATTCCAATATTCTCACGCATTTTCGTCGATGACATTTTGATCGACGGCAAGGCCGAATGGATACAACCTCTTCTCCTCGGCATGCTTGTCACGATGCTGTTTCGAGGACTGGTTACTTCGATTCAACAGATGACTCTTCTGAATCTTAATGTGCGATTGAGCCTCTCAATGAGTGGACGTTTTCTCAATCACGTATTGCGTTTGCCGCTGGCTTTTTTCTCACAACGCTATGCGGGAGAAATTGCAAATCGCATTCAAATAAACGATCAGATCGCGGTTCTCATGTCAGGCGAGCTTGCCACAAGCCTGCTCAATCTTGCGATGCTCTTCCTTTTTGTCGGAATGATGTTTTTCTATGACATCCCGTTGACTATATGTGTACTGGCCTTGCTGATGATGAATGTTATCATAATGAATGGCGCTTCGAGGTCTCGTGACGACAATATGCAACGATTGTCACGGGAAATGGGTACGTTATCAGGGATTACTACCGGAGGTCTGATGAGCATTGAGACTATCAAAGCCGGAGGTGCAGAAGACGAATTCTTCGGACGATGGGCGGGAACACTGACCCGTGTCCTGGGAGGACTTCAGGAAACACTCCAGCTCAACTCCTTGTTGATGATCCCGACAGGACTCATCAATTCGTTTACCACAGCAGTGATTCTCTGTGTTGGAGGCATTGAGGTAATGAATGGGCGTCTTACTCCCGGAATGCTGGTCGCATTTCAGTCTCTGGCTGCTTCGATCATGGCGCCATTCGGAGAGCTTATAGGGCTGATAGATAAATTCCAGGAAGTGAAAACCGGTCTCACCCGCTTGGATGATGTTCTGATTCAACCGACAGAATATGCACGACAGTCCGATAGTTCCAATGCTGCCTTAGCTGATGTCAGAAGCACTTCCGTAAATTGTGATGGGGCGGAAGCCTGTCCATTACAGGGCAATCTCGATATACGTGATCTTTCGTTCGGCTACAATCCACTTGATCCGCCCTTTATCGAGGGATTCAACCTGACTCTCTCCCCAGGAAAACGTGTCGCTCTGGTTGGAGGCTCCGGTTCCGGAAAGTCAACGATTGCAAAATTGGTCTGTGGGCTTTATCAGCCGTGGTCAGGAGAGATTTTGTTTGACGGTCGTCCGCGTAACACCATCTCTCGTTTCGATCTGACAGGCGGATTTGCTTTTGTTGACCAGGACATTTTCCTGTTCCAAAGCACAATTCGTGACAACCTCACCTTGTGGGACACGACCCTCTCGGAGTTCGACGTGATTCGCGCTGCTCGTGATGCCGAAATCCATGAGGACATCATGGCACGTCCGGGAGGGTATGACAGCGCCTCAAATGAAGGTGGCACCAACTTCAGTGGTGGTCAACGTCAGCGGCTTGAAATCGCTCGTGCCCTTACTGGAAATCCGGCAGTTCTTGTTCTCGACGAGGCAACCAGCGCTCTTGATCCGGTCACCGAAAAATTGGTTGACGACAATCTTCGGCGACGCGGGTGCACCTGTCTGATTGTTGCCCATCGCCTCAGCACGATCAGGGATTGTGATGAGATCATCGTTTTGGAACACGGGAAGATCGTGCAGCGCGGCTCACATGATGAATTGAAGTCCCAGGAAGGACATTACGCGGATTTGATAAAGGTCGAGGAATGAATCTTCAGAGATTGAAATATATCCAAACCTTGATGGCTCTCTCGCCCTCATATTGGAGCAGGGAAACCGTCGAAGGCAATCGCCCGTTTTTTTTGAACGGCCAGGATCGGGTATGGATTCTGGAATCTGGTCACGTTGATCTTTTCTCGGTTCAAGTGAATTCTTCTGGAATAACCAGTCGTCGCAGGCATCTTGCAAGGTTTGAGGAAGGTGGGTGTCTCTTTGGTTTTCCAGAGAAACCAATTGCTGATGAATACAGAATCATCGCGGTGGGAAGCCTAAATACGAACCTGATTGTCGTATCAAGGCGTTTTCTGCTCAAGCATCTCATTGATGCAGGCCCTTCCACGGAAGCCGATTCCGAACTTCTGAAAGAATGGCTGGCGGAATGGATCGATCGCCTGACCGAAGGGTTGTTGCCAAATGTTCCCCCGCGTTCATCATTTCTGATCGAACCTGGAAAAACGTGGGAACCAACAGAGTCGCAAACTGCAAGGTCCCAAACGATCCGCTGGTGCCGAATTCGAGCTGGTAACCTGTGCTGGCTCGGAGTAATCCCACTTCCGATAGATCCTGATCATTTGTTTCCCCTCTCTTCCAGGGGTTGGATTGATTCCGATGGTTCCGGCCATTTGGAAGTAATGCTTCCTGATGAACGGTTGAGTGTTGATGAACTTGAAGTATCCCTGGATAGCTTTTTTAGAGCGACTCTTATAACAGTCAGGCATCTGGCGTTAAAAGACCGTTCGCGAGCCAATGAACGACGAAGACAGCGGGAGCGTGAGTCTAACAAGAGCGAAGCAGAGGCTCGCAAGAGTTTGGTGCAGATACCCGTAGCCGAGGAAATGCCATCTTTCTCGACGACCGATGCCGAAGATCCGATGTTGGCCGCCATTCGCTTGATCGGAGGTGCCGTGGGATTTCCATTGCCTCGAATTAGGCCTGTCTCAACAGGTCGAATCTTCAACACCGGCCGACTATCGGAAATCACCTCGCAAGCCAGAGTGAGATATCGTCGGGTTTTACTTTCCGGTGAATGGTGGAAGCAGGAATGTGGGCCGATGCTTGCTTGTTATGAAGCATCCAAAGAGCCTGTTGCACTTCTTCCCGGGAGCGGAGGATATCGGTTGGTTTCTCCCAATAGTCCCGAAATCTCGCTTGTTGTAAATGATTCAATAGCTTCTCAGCTCAACCCGTTTGGTTACGTATTCTATCGTCCTCTTGCAGACCGTGCTCTATCGCTTCTTGATGTCATGATTTTCGGGCTTCGTGGAAGCTTTATTGATTTTTTTCAGTTAATTTCTCTGAGCTTTCTGGCAATGATCTTATCGCTTAGTATTCCGCTCATTACGGGAATACTGTTCGACCGCGCTATTCCGGAAAGTAACACAAACCTTCTCGGGGAATGTATTCTTGCACTTGTGGTAGCAACCGTAGTCTCGACGATCTGGAATTATGCACGAGTTTTTCCGATCTTGCGCTCAGAGACACGAATGAATGCTTCTATTCAAGCAGGTATTCTTGATCGAATTCTGCGGTTGCCGACAGAATTCTTTCGCCAGTTTTCCACGGGAGATCTGTGCAGTCGTGCCGTCAGCATCAATGAAATCCGCCGTCAGATTGGCTCGGTTGCCCTGGACAGCCTCTTTCAATGTATTGCTCTCGTGTGCAACTTTGGAATGATGCTTAATTACAATTCCCGACTGTGCGTTTGGGCATTGGGAATAAGTCTCATTGGCACGATGGTTTTTGTCGGAGGAGGGATTGTTGTTCGCAGTTATTTGTGGGAGCAAAGCAATCTTCAGGCAAGACAAAGCAGCTTTATTTTGCAGTTGATCATGGGCATTGCGAAACTGAAAGTTGCAGGCGCAGAGTCTCGTGCCTTTCGATTGTGGTCTGAAATCTTCAGCCGAAAAAAACGTGTCGAATTCAAAGCTGGTACCTGGAAAAATGTCCTCGGAACCTTCGAATCCGGTTTCCCACTTTTTGGAAATTGTGTAATTTTCTTCGCGGCATTCGATCAATTGCAGAAAGCACAGTCTGCAGCATCGGATGGTCTAAGCGTGCCTGTTCTCAGCCTCGGACAATTCCTTGCATTCAATGTTTCCGCCTCGGTTTTCATTTCGGCGATGGTCGCTCTTGGGGGCAATATTTTGTCCATTTTGCGCATCGTTCCTGAGATTGAGCGAATGCGGCCGATTCTTACCGCCATCCCTGAAGTGACTGAACAGAAGGGAGATCCGGGAGAACTTAGTGGACTGATTCACATCTCCCACGTCTCATTCCGTTATCATTTAGATGGCAAGCGAGTTTTAGATGACCTGTCGTTTCACATACTGCCTGGTGAATTTGTGGCTCTTGTCGGACCTTCCGGTTCTGGAAAATCAACACTCTTGAGATTGCTTCTCGGGTTCGAAAAGCCCGAGGGCGGCGGGGTTCTTTATGATGGCCGAAATCTTGCCGATCTTGACGTGCGCGCGATCCGACGACAAATCGGTGTGGTGCTCCAGTCAGGTCGTTTGTCGGCCGGATCAATGTTCCAATTGATTGCGGGAAATGGCCAGTATACGCTTAATGATGCATGGGAAGCAGCGCGAGCCGCTGGATTTGCCGCTGACATCGAAGCGATGCCGATGCAGATGCATACTGTCATTGGCGATGGTGGGGTGACTCTTTCCGGAGGACAGCGTCAGCGCTTGCTCATCGCCCGTGCAATGATCAAGAAACCGCGGATCATCTTTTTTGATGAAGCCACCAGTGCGCTCGACAATAGTACCCAGGCAATCGTATCAGAAAGTCTTGATCGATTGAATGCAACACGAGTGGTTATCGCCCATCGGCTGAGTACCATACAGCATGCAGATCGAATCATCGTTTTGCAGGCAGGTAGCGTCGTCGAATCTGGAACGTTTGAAGAACTCATGGGCAGAAACGGTGTCTTCGCCGAACTTGCCCGACGCCAGATGGCTTAATACAGCAAACCTTAATAAAGGAGTCATTTAAGCTCCAGAATTTCTACTATGTCATTTCGACCGAAGGGAGAAATCTCGCTTTATCAGACACAAAGTTAACACACAAATTTGACCCATTATTTAAGTTTTTGTGTCCTTGGGAGACATGCGTTTCAATATGGAATAGAGCCTTTTTCCTTCTAGTTCTATTTCTGTTTTTTTTTCTTGACAGAATCGTATACCATCAGATAAAGTGAAAATACACCTGATTCAAATTTAAGGAGAGTATCATGTCGATTAAATCAGCTAAAGACTTTGTCGAAAAGATGAGGACGGATGACAAGTTTGCCCAGAAGATTGCTGAGGCAAAATCATGGGAACAGCGCAGCCAGATTGTTAAGGCCGACGGCTACAAATTTTCGAAGCATGAGTTCGATACTGTAGTGTCTGAATTGTCGGATTCTCAGCTTGATGGCGTTGTCGGCGGGACTGCAGCGAATAATAAGTTCTTTTCCATCGGCATGAAGAGCTTGACCGGTTCAGGCACCTCAGGCTTTAAGTGCGATAGTAGTGGATCCGAAGGCGAGTGTGTCTGCTGAACTGCGGTCATTCTTCGGTATTAATCTGATCCTGGGAACGCTGCTTTCATCAGTTTTTGCTCACGGTAGTGTTTCCAGGGTTGTTTTTTTGGAAAGTAGCTCGATGAGCTCAATTTTTTTTAATTGGACAGTTTCGCAATGAGCATGTCTCTTTTTCGAAAGCCGGAGACTATAATGAAGATTGCACTCTTTGTCACCCAGGAGTGTAATCAGAAGTGCATCTACTGCTATGGAGGCGAGAGTGGCTCCTTTGGTTCGGGCGGCCGATTGTCACAGGATACTGCATTTCGGGCTGTAGATTGGCTTATGCTCCAATCCAAAAGTGAAAAAAAAGTGGGAATCGTTTTCTTTGGCGGCGAACCTTTTCTCGAATTTCCTCTCATGAAGTCCATTGTGCCTTATGCTCGAAAACGGGGAGAAGAGTTTGGCAAGGAGATTGATTTTAGCATCACAACCAACGGTTCACTTCTTGATGACGAAAAAATTGCTTTTTTGCAGGACAACCGCATTTATCCCACCGTGAGTTTTGACGGACCCAAAGAAATACAGGACAGGCAGCGCCCCCTCAGGAATGGGGAAGGAAGTTATGATGTTACGTTGGTTCAGCTCAGGAAATTATTAAAAGCTATTCCGGGAACCTCCTGTCGTGCGACTTTACTCAGAGATTCTGACCCTTCTCTTGTCGAACGGTCTTTGCAGTCGATTGGCTTCAGGACAGTTTATATTACACCTGCTGCGAGGTCTCTTTTCTCATTGAACCCTCAGACACATTGTTTGCGTGATGACATGAGTTGGCTCAGAAAAAAAGCTGAAACAGAAGCTGAAGAAATCGTAAAATGCATTCGTGCCCGGGACACGAGCACCCTGACACTATTAAAAGGCACTGGAACGTGGGGAAGAAAGTTGTGCAGATTTGCTAATGAGATCATGGATCGTGATAAGAGATATTTTCCCTGCGGAGCAGGAAGGTATTATGTCGGAATCTCATGTTCGGGAGATGTTTACCCTTGTCATCGTCTTGTCGGAACTGCTGGACAAAAAATCGGAAATATTTTTGAGGGTGAATTGGAGCGGGGTAGTTTTCAGACATCCATGCTCGAAACGAATCAAAAGTGCCAGAACTGCTTGGCCAGATATATCTGCGCTGGCGGATGCTACCACGACAACCTTGGCGCAAATGGCAATATCTTTGATCCTGACCCGGTCATTTGTTCGCTCGTGAAACATATCGTCGAACTTTCCGCTAACATTGCGAGCACAATCACGGAGAATGAAAAGACCTTTCTCGTCGATGAGAAGATATTTTCACGTAAAATCTGCCCGTTTGATCTTTTCGAACCGGAATAATGTATTATAATCTGCAACACTGCGGTGTATATAAGTTTGTCTGAATCTGCTGGAAGCCGTTTCTACTTTTCCATTGCACCATTTATTGAGTAGATGCAAAAAAAACATTGACTCGAAAAAATGGGTCGTTGAAGAAAAAATTCAGGGAGGGCGAGGACTTCTTTTGAAAAAGTCCTAGATAATCTCGTTTCCTGGAAAATTTTCTGAACCTTTTTCGTGTTGAAAACAATCCTCATTCACTTAATTGTAAAACACTTTACCGATTAGGTAAAGCTTTTTTTCCACTCCATTATGATTTGACAAATTTTTTGTACTATCCTCATTTGAATAAGTGAAAGTGAGTGTGCTCATAATATCTCAAAAGAAACCTTAACTTTGAGGATATGTGGCTATGAACTTCTGATGGGTAATTAATGATAGAATTGCCACAATTAGTAAAATATTTTTGCCGGGGTGTCGATAGAAATGATTCAACGAAAATTCCTTTTCTATCAAGTTGAAGACAATAAAGGTCGATTAGTAATTGAGTCTTTTCTTTTAAACACTTCAGGAGGCGAAAATGAAACGTGCATGGTTTGCTCTGTCGATAATTCTTTTCGGATGCGTCGTAGTTGGAATTGCTGCCAATATTCCGGAAAAAACCCCAATATTCCCGGAAGGAAGTATGTTCCGGGGCTATCTGACCAGCGAGCCCACCAACATTGATCCTGCCAGGGGTGTGGATGTCAATGAAGGCGTAATTCAGGCAAAGATCTTTAATTCTCTCATCACTTACGATGAAAACATGAAAATTGTTCCCGATCTAGCTGAGACCTATGATATTTCTGAAGACGGAAAGGTATACACTTTTCACCTGAGACAGAATGTCAGATTCCATAACGGACAGCCATTTTCTGCAAAAGACGTAGTCTACTCCTTCAATAGAATTCTTGATCCTTCAACCGGCTCACCGAGAACCTGGGTGTTCGAAAAAGTTCTCGGAGCTTCAGAAATGCTCAATAGAACAGCTTCAGATGTTTCAGGAATCAGGCAATTGGATGATTTCAGCGTGCAGATTGTTTTGAATGAGCCTTTTGCACCATTTCTCAGTTTGCTCACAATGCCTGCCGCATATATTCTGCCGTCTGGTTCGGCAAATGAAATTTCAGACAGCTCTTTCTTTGAAAAACCTTCCGGAACCGGACCTTTTCAAATTATTGCAAGAGAGCGTGATTCATTCGTAAAACTTGCTGCATACAGCGGTTATCACGGAACAAAAGCATCGGTAGGAATAATTGAATACCGCATAATTCCAGAAAGCATGAAAGCCGAAATGGAATTTGAAAGCGGAAACATTGACATACTGCAGTTGAATCCTTCAAATTTTGAAAGATTTGAAAGCAAACCAGAAAATTCCGGAAAAATTAAAGATGTTCCGGCGATGAATGTTTTTTATGTCGGACTGAACAACGAAAAACCTCCATTCAACGATGTAAATACCAGAAAAGCACTAAATTATCTCATTAACAGAGATTCCATTATCAACGCAGTATTCAAGGGACGCGGAAAAATAGCCAGAGGCAGCATTCCACCAGGCATTCTTGGCTATTCTGATAAGCAGTCTGGATACGATTTTAATCCCGAGAAAGGTATTCAGCTTCTTAAACAGGCCGGATACGATAAAAAGAATCCGCTTAAATTTAATCTTTATCAGAAATCATCGCAGTCTGCATTTGAAATCACACGTCTTGTACAGGGCGAGCTGAAACGGTATGGAGTAATCGTAAATATTTGTCCGATGGAATGGAGTGCATTAAAAGATGCAATAAACAAGGGTGAAGCTGATGCATTCTATCTGAGCTGGTATGGTGATTATCCTGACGGCGAAAACTTCCTCTACCCGTTGTTCCATTCGAAGAACTGGGGCTCTGGCGGAAATCGTGCAAGGTATAAAAATGAAAATGTTGATACAATGATAAGTGACGCTCTCAAAATTCAGGACCCGATCAAAAGAGCAGAGGCGTATCAGAAGATTAACCGGGTTGTAACTGATGAAGCCCCATGGATTTACCTCTGGCACCTCAGTGAAACTTATCTTCTTGGCAATAACCTGGAAAAGATGGCTTTCTATCCAATGTTCGCCTTTGATAAAGGCACCGGAATCAAAATACGATAAATCAGCGGTGAGCACAACGTGCTCGACTGCGGGGAGTGAAGACGGTCGAACTTGTTCGACCGGCGAGAGGGGGCGCATGCTCTCTCTCCTGAAAAGTGAAATATGCTGGAATATACATTAAGAAGGCTTTGCGGAACGCTCCTGGTAATTTTTGGAATTCTCGCAATAGCTTTCGTAATTTTGTTCATGCTTCCCGGAAACCCGGCAGAAACGCTTGCCGGGCCGCGGGCAAATGCTGACACAATAAAACAGATTTCCAGAGAAATGGGCCTTGATCTGCCATTACATCAGCGATTTGCAAAATATCTGGGGAAGATTCTCAGAGGCGACCTTGGAAGATCGGTGATCAACAATAAACCGATTACCGAGTCAATCGTTGAAAAATTTCCATATACATTGAAGCTGAGCCTTTTCGCAATGTTTTTTTCAATCTTTTCAGGGCTCGTTGCTGGAATAATAGGTGCAATCTACCGTGGAAGCCTTACAGACCGGTTCTGTACAATAATTTCTGTGCTGGGAATCAGCATACCTATTTTTCTTACGGGTATTCTGCTATTATACTTTTTTGCGGGCAAGTGGAAAATATTTCCAACATCAGCTTATGGAAGAACCGGCTCATTAATGATTTTCATTCTGCCGGCACTGACTCTCGGCATCCGTTCCGGAGCGTTTCTTGCCAGAATTGTCAGAAGCAGTCTTTCTGAAGTTCTGAATCACGATTACATTCGAACTGCGCGGGCCAAAGGGCTTTCAAAGTGGCGCATTCTGACGTGGCATGCCCTGCTGAATGCGTTGATTCCGATTGTCACAGTCGTGGCACTTGATTTTTCAAGTTTTTTGAACGGCTCTGTAATCGTTGAAACAATATTCGATCTGCCAGGCCTTGGCAGATTTGCCATGGAAGCGATTCTGAAGCGTGATTATCCGGTAATACAGGGAGTCGTTCTATTTTCTGCGATAATATTCGTTTTTATCAACTTTTTCGTTGATCTGCTGTATGCCTGGATTAACCCGAGAATCCGCGACGTCGAATTTGGAGGAAGTGAGCAAAGATGAGCTTTCTCTGGCGGTTTTCATTTATTGGAAAAATTGCACTTGCAGGAATTCTGGTATTTCTTGCCATCGCACTCTTCGCGCCGCTCCTTGAGCCGAACGACCCAATGGAAACAGATCCTGTACGCAGGCTGAAAAACCCTGACGGGTTCCCTCTTGGATGCGATCAACTGGGCCAATGCGTGTTCTCACGGCTTATTCACGGAACACGTCTTTCACTGATAATTGGCTTCAGCGCAAGAATTTCAGCAATGCTGATAGGGCTCATTATCGGTCTGTCGGCGGGTTACTTCGGAGGCTGGATAGACTGGACGCTGATGAGAATTGTTGATATTTTTCTTGCTTTTCCAAGTCTGCTGCTTGCAATTGTGGTTTCAATGGCACTTGGGCATGGTCTGGCAACAGTAATTCTGGCAATAGCAATTGTCGGATGGGCGGAAACAGCGAGAATAATCAGAGGAGCGACAATGGAATTGCGCAACGAAGAATTCGTTGTTGCATCGAAAGCCATTGGTGCGGGAAATCTCAGAATAATCCTCACACACATTCTTCCAAACTGCCTTCCGCTTATTGTTGTAATATTTGCGATGGGAATGGCAACTGCAATTCTTTCAGAAGCAAGTCTAAGTTTCCTTGGACTTGGTGCTGATCCATCACTTCCAACATGGGGCGGAATGGTTTCTACTGGAAGAGAATATCTCTGGAGCCGTCCATCACTTTCGATCTTTCCGGGGTTCTGTATTGCTCTGGTGGTAATTGCATTTAACATAATCGGAGATGAACTGAGAGACCTGCTTGATCCGGGCAGAAAAGGACAATGGAGCTGAAAGGGAAATATAATGGTCAGATATACGGTCGTTACAACGTTTTGTCTAATAATCCTGCAATTTACATTAAGTTTTCTTTTTACTGAAAAAATCTATCTTTCATGGGAAGAATGCCTTCTTAAAGAGAACTCAATTGCAGTAACAATAAAAAATACAGGAAACAGCGACTGGGAAAAGTATTTCATTTCAGCAAAAGTGTTTGACGTCAACAACAGCCTTATTTCACAGAATCTTGCAACAAGAGGAAACTTCCTTGCGAGGAATTCCCCTGCAAAATTGTCGCTTGGTCTGAGTAAAAAGCTTCTTCCGAATAAAAATTATCGTGTAATACTTTTCCTCAGAAAAGGGACGTCTGAAGTTGCCAAAAAAGAATGGACGCTTGAATGCCAGCTTTCCGAAACAAAAACATTCAGCAAACTATCATAAAAACCCTCTTTCCTCAACAAACTGCACGATAAACTATTGACTTCTCATACTAAGATTTGCGATACTAAGCATTCCCTGGAGGTAGTTTAAATGAATAATCATAAATCTCACGTAATTATTCTCATCCTTATCTGTTTTTTTCTGAAAAGTGACGTCATTTTTTCCCAGGATCTTACTCAACAGCTCTTTGATGCTGGAGTAAAGCTTTTCAGCAATAAGGATTACAGTGGAGCAGCTGATTACTTTGGACAGATTTGTGATATGTCACCTGATCACACACAGGCAAGGTCTTACCTCGTTCAATCATTGATTGCGATGAAAAAATACAGAGAAGCGCTTGCCAGTATCAATAAGTTCCTTCAGAAATCTCCGGGAAATTCTGAATTTGTTGCTATGAAACAGCGAATAGATGCTCTGCTGAATCCGCCAAAAGTTACTGTTGAAGCCCCGGCGTCAAAACAGGAATATGTAATGCGGACACACACACTCAGCTTGTCTCCGATTTCATCTGAGAAACCTGACAAGCGTCCTGAAAAACGTCCTGCAAAACCTGCCGAGCCGGTAAAGTCGAGAAATACCGCACTCGACCAGGCGCTCGAAGCAATTGATTCCCAGAGATATCAGGAAGCAATTAACATTCTTGATTCTCTAATTTCAAAAGACCCAAAAAACGCGCAGGCATGGCATTATCGCGGAATGGTCGAGCGTCAGATGGGAAATCATACAGAGGCTCTTCCATACTTCGAAAAGGAAGTAGTCATTGCTCCGAATGGCTTTGAGGGCTATTTTTCTCTTGGAGATATTTTGTTAAAGCTTGGAAGACTTGAAGAAGCAGAAAAAGCGTTTGAAAAAGCAGTGAAGATCAAACAGGGTCTTTATGCAATGATCAATCTCGCCGAAACAAAAAAGCTTCTTGGAAAAAAGAAAGATACAATAGAACTTTATAAGCAGATCATTAAATTAGAGCCTGAACATCCTGACGCCAAGCTTAATATTGCTGATGCGCTTATTGAAGATGGAAAGATTCAGGAGGCTCTTGGCCACGTAAACGATATTCTTTCACAGACGCCGCTGAACGGTATGGCCCATTTCCTCAAGGGAAAGATCCTCATGAAGAACGAAATGTATGATGAGGCAATAAATGAAATCAGATCAGCAATAGCAGCACAGCCGGATAATGAAGTTTTCGGAAATTTTCTTGCCAAGGTATTCATGAGTTCTGGAAAAACACCAGAAGCTCTTGATGCGGCAAATAAAGTCCTTCAGATCAATCCGGATAACGAAGAAGCACGTATTATGATTGCAGAAGTTCTCATTAAAACCGGAGACATTGCAAATGCTGAAGATCATGTTGCACGAATAGAATCAAGCGGGAAAAGCGCGCGGGCATTTCTTTTTCGGGCACGCATTTTTCGGGCAAAAGGCGAAAGAGATTCTGCTCTTGAAATGTATAAAAACTATGTGAATGTAGCATCTGACGACGTTGAAGGCGTATTTGAATATGCCGCTCTGCTTGAGGAATCTGAAGATAAAGCTTCTGCAGTGGATATGTACAAAGCGATAGTTGAAAAATTTCCCGGAACATCGTATTCAGCAATTTCCGAGGAAAGAATTTCTACTCTTGGTCCGCTTTTAGCACCAGCCGCACAGGCGACTCAACAGCCAGCGCCAGGAACACCTCAGGGAAAAGTTACTTATTGACTTCAATTACCGTGCGATTCATGACATCCACGTTGAGTAGCTTTCGATGCTAAGTGCACAAAAAATTAAATAAGGGGTCGAAATGACACCAAAATACCCCTCTTTGCGAAAATGCACCGTTTTCCTTGTTGGCAAAAAAGCGGTACTACCCATCCAGAAAGTGGGATAGACGGAGTATTTATAATTGGTGTAACATCGCAGGTAAAAATATCTTCGGGGGAAAAAGTTGGTTTAAGCTCGGAAGAATAGATAGAGGGCGGTTTTCCCTCAAGAATAAGGAGACAAATTATGTGTGGAATAATTGGATATATAGGTGATAAACCAGCCAATGAAATTATATTTGAAGGACTGCTGCGTCTTGAATACCGTGGCTACGATTCAGCCGGAATAGCCGTCCTGGACAATGGTAAAATTCATGTAAAAAAAGATCTCGGCAAATTGTCGCACTTGAAAGAACTTCTGCTGACAGATTTCGGTTCACATTCTCCGCAGGGAATTGGACATACCAGATGGGCAACTCATGGACGCCCCTCAGCATTCAACGCTCACCCGCATGGCGACTCAGCCGGAACTCTTATGGTCGCACACAACGGTATCATCGAAAATTACATGAAACTGAAAAACCGGCTAATCCAATCTGGATGCGTGTTTTCCTCGCAGACAGATTCAGAAGTTCTTGCACACCTTATTTCGATAAATTATTCCGGAAATCTTGAAGAAGCTGTTTTGAAGGCTTTAAGCGAAGTTGAAGGCGCTTACGCTATTGCAGTCATTCATAAAAATCATCCAGACAGACTTGTCTGTGCAAGAAAAGAAAGTCCGTTGATTCTCGGAATAGGCGAGGGAGAAAACTTCATTGCTTCAGATGCAACCGCAATTCTGCACCACACACGCAATGTCATTTTCCTTGAAAACCTTGAACTGGCAACAGTAAAACGTGATGGAGTTGAAATTTTCGATCTGTCAGGCAATAGAGTAGAAAAACATATCAAGCAGCTTGACTGGAACCCGGTTGCGGCAGAAAAGAACGGTTTTCCTGATTTTATGCTTAAAGAGATTTATGAACAGCCGCAGGTCATTAGGAACACTATTGGTGGCCGTACATCTGAAGAAGAAGGCAAAATTTATCTCACCGAACTGGGCTTATCGGGTCCTGATATCTTCAAATTTCAGAGAATTGTTATTATCGGCTGTGGAACAGCATATTATGCAGGATGTGTCGGGAAATACCTGATTGAAAGTCTTGTGAAAATGCCTGTTGAATGCGATCTGGCCAGCGAATTCAGATATCGGAATCCACTTGTTGATTCGCACACTCTTGTAATAGCCATTAGTCAGTCGGGCGAAACGGCTGACACGCTTGCAGCAGTTAAAGAAGCCAGAAAAAAAGGTGCGAAGGTTCTTGGAGTTGTGAATGCAAAAGAATCATCCCTGACACGTGAAGTTGATGGACTGGTCTATATTCACGCTGGTCCCGAAATTGGTGTGGCTTCAACAAAGGCTTACACTGCAATGCTCACATCGCTTACCCTTCTTGCACTTCTGCTTGGAAAAATACGCTTAACGCTTACGCCGGAGTTCGTTTCAGAGCAGATCAGAGCCCTTAAAATTCTTCCTCAGCAGATCGAGACCATTCTTGCAAATCATGAGCAGATAAAGGAACTTGCTCAGACATTCATGAATTCCAAGAATTTCCTGTATCTGGGAAGAGGTTTCAATTTTCCAACCGCGATGGAAGGAGCATTGAAGCTGAAGGAAATAAGCTATATTCACGCAGAAGCTTATGCAGCAGGCGAAATGAAACACGGACCCATAGCGCTTATTGACAAAGACATGCCAGTTTTCGTTATTGCGACAAACTCTTCAACTTACGACAAACTCATTTCCAACATTCAGGAAGTTAATGCGCGTTCGGGAACGGTTATTGCGCTCTGTTCAGAAGGTGATAATGAAATTTACAACCACGCTCATCACAAAATTTCAGTTCCAAATGTGTCGGAAATACTTTCCCCGATTCTCAATGTTGTACCGCTTCAACTTTTTGCTTATTATGCTGCAAATATGAAGGGTCTGAATGTTGATCAACCGAGAAATCTTGCAAAATCAGTCACTGTGGAGTAATCGTGGAAGAAAAATCTTTACTTAATCTGGAATTTGAAAAAGTACTAAATATTGTTGCCGGATACGCGGGTTCTTATGCGGCAAAGGAGTCCATTCAGCAGATAAGGCCTTCTTCAGATAAAGCCGTTGTCGAAAAAATGCTTTCGGAAATGGACGAATTGATGCTTCTTCATGAAGAAGGCAGAAGTATTGAAGTCGGTGGAATTCGTGAATTACGTGATCTATTTTCGCTTTCCAACCCTTCCAGCGATGTTCTGAGCGGCGAAGAATTCATCAGAGTAAGAATTGACATAGAAGTTTCAATTGAAATAAAAAGTAAATTTCCTGAATATGATTCAAGAAGGGGCGTTGATCGATTTGGCAGGCTGAGAAAGCTCATTGATGAAATTCCTGATTTATCTTCTATTGCTGAGCGAATATTGTACTCAATCAATGAACAGGGCGAAGTCAGAGATGATGCATCGCCTGCGCTTGCTTCAATCAGACGCGACCTTATCAAATCACGGTCTGAAATAGAACGCAAACTTGGAGATTTTCTCGGAACATCAAACGAAGCTTTTCAGGACAGATTTTTCACGCTGAGAAATGACCGCTACGTTGTACCGGTAAAGGCATCATTTCAGAATACTTTTCAGGGAATTGTACATGATCAGTCTGGTTCTGGTCAGACAGTGTTTATTGAACCTCTTGAATTTCTGGCACTCAATAACAAGCTTGTAAGGCTCAGATCCGCTGAAAAAGAAGAAATCATCCGCATTCTGAGATCTCTTACTGAAATGGTAAAGAATCGGATATCTGAATTACGAATGATGTTCGAGACTCTTGTATTCTTTGACTGCATGAATGCTAAAGCCCGTTTCGCGCGTGAATTCCATGCATGCAAACCAGAGATTTCCAAAACCGGATACCTTGAACTTTTCAAGGCGCGGCATCCGATGATTCACCCTGACTGCGTTCCTTTAGATATCAAAATGAATCGCGAGAATGCCTGTATAATTATCACAGGTCCAAATGGCGGCGGAAAAACAGTTGCCATGAAAATTGTCGGAATCAATGCGCTTCTAATGCAGAGCGGCTTCTGGATTCTCGCAACTGAAAACTCAATGCTTCCGATTTTCGATGAAGTTCTTGCTGATATTGGCGAGTCACAGAGCATTGAAAATCATCTGTCAACCTTTACATCACATCTGAAGAGAATAAAAGAAATTCTCGACGCGGCGACCTCATACTCTATTGTACTTGTTGATGAAATTGGTGTAGGAACTGATCCGAATGAAGGTTCAGCCCTTGCTGAAGGCGTTTTGAAAACCTTGTTCAATCGCGGATGTCTGACAATTGTAACATCGCATTTCGATTCCCTGAAAAGCCTGGCGTTTACCACCACTGGTTTTGTCAACGCGGGTATGGAATTTGACTATCAGAATTACAAACCAACCTTTCGATTTCTGCTTGGTGTTTCAGGAAAAAGCAACGCTCTGTCAGTTGCCCGCACATTCGGCCTTCCAGAAGAAGTAATTTCGGTTATGACTTCATGCCTTCATGGCAAGGAAGGTCCTGGAAAAGATCTTATTGATATTCTCGAAAGAGAAAGAATGCACGCAGAAAGGCTTCGCCAGAACTGGGAAGAGCGAATAAAAGAACTTGAGTACAAAGAAAAACAGATTGCTGAATCACTGAAGAAAATTGAAGTCTTCAGAAAATCAAAACGCGACGAACTGACTGAAGAATTTGAAGCTGAAATGAAGAGCCGTATCAAAGAGCTTGAGGGAGTTATTCATGATCTCAAATCCAGGCTTTCTTCAAGTGAAGGCAATGTTCAGGAAAATCTGCTTACAGCGCGGTCAGCGTTGAAAAATGCACAGACTTCACTTGATATCATTGATCGCCACAATACTTTAAAAGTTCAAGAGAAAAGCAGTAAGAATTATATAGAAGAGGGCAGAATTCCAGCAGTTGGAGATGAGGTATTATGGAAGACCATCTCCAAATCAGGAATTCTTGAAGAAATTGATTCCAAAAATAGTCGTGGCGTTATTGAATGCAATGGTCTGCGCTTTACTGCACCATTAGATGAACTTCAAATTGTGGAATCTTCAAAAAAAATGAAGAGCAGGGTTTCCGTAGCAATTACTCCAACGGTTACAGTATCTGACCGCCTTGATCTCAGGGGAATGCGTGTTGAAGAATCGCTTCAGCAGGTTGAAGACTATCTGAAACTTGCATCGGCGCAGAAACTGGGAAAGGTTTTTATCGTGCACGGAAAAGGTACAGGCACGCTTCAGAGAGTCATTCAGGATTACCTCAAAACAACAAAATTCCGGAAATTGTGGCGACCCGGGCGCTATGGCGAAGGAGATCTCGGTGTTACCGTTGTTGTTTTTGATCCTGCTGCCGATAATGACTATGCATCTGATGCGCTTGAAAAATTGTCGAATCAGAGAATTAAAAAAGGTGCAAAAAATTAAAAATTCCGATACAATTTATTTTCAGGAGTTTGTATTATGATTGATTTAAAAGAATTTCTTGAAAAACATGGTCGTTTGCTAAATGATGAGCTCAATTCTGATGATGGTGTAAGAATACTGTCCAGTCGCCCGGAGATTATTTCTGCGGCAAAGGGAACGCTTCGAAAAGCGATGCAGGATCAACTACTGAATACGATCAGAAATTTCAATCAGGCAACAGTTCCTGATGACCCGATGAAAATAAGTTAATATAAGGTGAAAAAATTCGCAATGGAAAATGATCAGACAATTTTTGAATATTCCAAACTGAAAAATAGGTTTGGAAACGATGACAAACTTGTAAATGAAATACTGAGAGAATTTATAAGAGTCATTCCTGGAAAGATCAGTTCGTTAAAAACGGCTTTGGAGAAGAATAATCGGCAGGAAATCGAATCAGTTGTTCATTCCATAAAAGGGAATGCTCTTAATCTGAGTGCCCATAAAGTTGCAGAGATCTCTTCAAAGTTTGAAAAAAGTTGTCTTACAGATCCCTTACCGGCTTTGGAATGTTCAGTGAATATTCTTTCAGAATCGCTTATGACGCTGTCTGATGTTATCAAACAGAACCTTGAGTTATAAATACGCAAAATCTTGAAAATAGGATAAGCAATTATCTCCAACGAATGTGAGAGATCCTGTAAGAGCGGGATTTCTCACATTGGTCTAAATGGCAGAGTGGAAATCCAGAGTTGCGTGAGTCAGTCGAAAAAATAAAACCTCTCAAGATATTGAGAGGTTTTATGTTAATTCGAAATATTATGTTAGTCTATAAAGCAGGAAACAGAGCTTTCAAGAGCTGGAACTGCTGGGCTTTGGACGAATCTTTGGCCATCTCTGCCTCAAGCGCATTCTTTTGTTGTGTCAGAGTCGCAATCTGCGCCATATTTTCCGGAGTCGGCTGTAATCGAAGACCATCAATAGTTCTTTGTATATTCCTTGTTTGTACATATTTTTCGTTGTTTGTTCTTTCAACAGAGTCGACACTTGCCTTCAGGGAGCGATAAACTGGAACAAACTTTGTCCAGGCAATTCTCAGTTGATTTGTATATTGTTCAACTTCTTTTGTTGCTGCTTCAATTGCCGGTTTATTTTCAGTAACCCACTTAGTCGGATTAGCGCGTGCTTTGTTGACTGCTTCTTCATACTTGATCTGTGCAGCGAGGATTTTTTCCTGCAATTCAAATAGATTGCTCTGACCTGAATTCTCATAAAATTCGAGAAGAAGCTTCTGAGGTTCCATTGGAAGTGCTGCGTCAAATGCCTGGTTATATTTTGATCTTCCGCCAGCGAGCAAGTCTGGAAGCTGCATACTGCCAAGAAGGCTCTGGAAAGTCTGTTGCGCCGGAGCCGGAGCAGCAGGTGGTGGTTCAGTTGGAGCAACTGGTGTTGGTGTGGGTGTAGGTGTAACCGGTGCTTGTGTGCCAGTTGTAGTTGAGGTATTTGTCTGAGTTGCAGCAGGAACTGTGGGAGCAGGAGCTGTAGCTGTACCCTTCTCAAGAGTCATAACAGTTCCTTTAAGAACCCATCTATATCCTTCTGGCGGATTTAATGCAAGCCAGTCTTCATGTGTAAGGATACCAGCAGCAATCATATCTGTTACAGCTTTTTCATCAAAAGTAGTCAGACGTCGGTTAAATTGTGCAAGATTTCTATTCATCTGGTTAACTGCAATCTGAAGTTTCTGTTGCTTTTCCTGGACTGTGAGAACGCGACCTTCAACAGACGTGCCTGTTCCGGTAGCGGCAGATGTGCCAGTTCCAGAGGCTGCGCCAGTCGAAGTTGATGCAGATGTTCCTGTTCCGGAAGTAGCACCCGTCGATGTATTTGCTGCTACGGTTGTGTCTGTTGTCGCAGTTTGGCCAGTCGAAGTACCTGTTCCGGCTTGCGTTTCAGTTCCAGCAGCAGTATTTGTTCCGGTAACAGATCCAGAACCAGTACCTGTTGCAGCTGCAGAACCGGTTTGAGCAGAGGTTCCCGGAGAAGAAGCAGAAGTATCTGGAATTACAATCTTCAATTTCCAGCCAATGTGTATTAAATCTGGGTTGTTGGCAAGAGTCGGATACTGGTGTTTGTTAAGTGCAACGATTTCTGGCCATTTATTCCAGGCGCCGAGAAATTTCTGAGCAATAGCGCTGAGCGTATCGCCTTTAACAACCGTATAAATAATTTCCTTCGTTGGTTTTTCAGCTGGTGCCTGAGCAGCTGTAGATGTATCAGTCTGAGTATCAACTTTATTCGTGGCTGCCTGCGTTGGTGGCAGAGGAAGAATAGGAGCGGCTGTATTATCGGGGGTTGTTGGAACGGTATTTACAGGAAGCGGCTGAACTATGGTAGGCTTGGATTGAGTATCATTGTTTATAATGCCAGCCGGATTAAGCGGCGGCAGCGGAGGCATATTGTCTCCCGGCATTATTGGCTCTATGGGACTTCCAGTAGTGGTGTTACCTGTTGAAGTAGGCACCCACCTGATGTTTGTGACAGAATCATTGTCACTGACAGTTCGGCCGGCGTATGCATCTATTGGAAGCATGAAAAGACCTGCTGCAATTACTATTGTCAGATACATTCTGCTCATTTCATTAACCTCCCCGAGTATTATTGTCGCATTAATTATATTATACTTAAATATACCCCAATATTGGAAGAAAGTTTTTATTTTTTTTGTACTTTCGTGATAATTTATTTCAGCATGAATCTGCAATTCAAGTATGACTTGAAATTTTCTTTCGTTTCGTATACTATCAAACGCGATCTGCCAATGATCGTATTATATAATTTGTATAAGGAATTTTCATTTATTAATGCACTTAAGAAAATGGCTAAACGATGATATGCTCTATAGTGGCGGAGAGCACAAAGTGCTCGGCCGCGGGGAGTGAGACGGTCGAACTTGTTCGACCGGCGAGAGTTTTTCAGGTGGCGGAGAGCACAAAGTGCTCGACCGCGGGGAGTGAGACGGTCGAACTTGTTCGACCGGCGAGAGGGGGCGCGTGCCCCCTCTCTAAAAAGGAACTTTTAAGTGAATAATCAAAATCAGGATTTCCAGAATAGTGAAGTAAACAATGTTTCAGAACACAAACAACAGGTAAAAATTCTTGTTGTAACAGGTTTTGGAATAAACTGCGAAGAGGAAACAGCTGCAGCATACAGAATGTCAGGTGCAAATGCCTACATTTCGCATCTGAATGATCTGTTCAGCGGAAAAATTAAACTTGGAGATTTCGATCTGCTTCATCTGCCAGGCGGGTTTTCATTTGGAGACGATCTCGGCTCTGGAAAAGTTCTGGCTGACAAATTGAAATTCAAGCATCTTCCGGATGGTGTGTCATTTTTCTCCGAGATTAAAAAATTTCTCGCAGAAGGAAAGTTTATTTTTGGAATATGCAATGGTTTTCAGGCACTTGTCAAATTGGGAATTCTTCCAAATATTTCCGGAAATTTTGAGCAGGAAGTCACTCTGACATCAAATTCTTCAGGTCACTTCGAAGATCGCTGGTGCATCCTGAAAAGAAACAGATTCAACACTTCGCCTTTCTTATCAATGATTGAGAACATAGAACTTCCCGTCAGGCACGGCGAGGGCCGTCTTCTTTTCTCAAACGCGATAGTAAGAGACAAAATCATTGAAATGGGCCTGAATTGTCTCTCATATTGTGATCTGGGTGGAAACCCCACAGATCAGTATCCGATGAACCCGAACGGTTCGGAACTGAACTGTGCTGGTTTATCTGACCCGACTGGCCGCGTTCTGGGAATAATGCCTCATCCCGAAGCTTACCTGAGCCTTTACAACCATCCCGAGTGGCCATCCATGAAAAGACATGGAAAGTCAGAAAAAGAGGAAGGCGAAGGAATAAAAATCTTCCGCAATATTGTTTCACATATCAGGAAAAACAAGGCCTGACGCTTCACTGCCGCTAGCCACAGACTTCCTGATTTCATGATACAGGAGGATCTGAGATGACATTGTATCTGTTGTCATTTCGACCGAAGGGAGAAATCTTGCATTTGTTAAGATCTCTCACATTCGTTCGAGATGACAACCTGCAGATAAGTTAATCTCAGTGGATTTAATAGATCAAGTAAGTTGCCTGAGCATTTCTTCAAGCTCCGGGTCATTAAAAACTTCCTCCGGAGACTCTTTAGACATCATTACCAGACGTTTCAGCTCAAGTTTGGACATGGTGGAACGATTTTTCGATTTCATCTGTTCCAGTTCGTCTGCGATAAATTTTTTTAAAATGCCGGCACGTGCCTGCGGATTAAAAGCTGCCTTGAATATTCTGTCAGCAAGAACAGCCGGATCAACCAGTTTATAGGTTCCGTCCTTGATCTGACGTGCTATTTCTTCAAGTTTCTGCATGCGCAAATTAGCATGTTTGTCATGAAGCATGGGGTTCATCTCTGGAGATCTGAGAGGTGAAGATTTTGAAGTGTTCGTTATGTTTTCAGCGCCCTCGGCATCACTTTTTTCTTCAACCATTTTGCCAAAATCCCCATCCTTGGTTTTTTCGGCAGGCTTCGCCTTCGGCTTTGTGACAATAATGATCTTTCCATCAGTAGATTTAATTGAATCAACCATTTTAAACTCCCTGATTACGTCCGTGTAAAAAAATACTATTATTACCTATCTATTTCTATTATCGTCACATTTTACTAAAAGTTAAGTTTTTTTTTACTTTTTCTGAAAATTTACTTTCGCCTGTCTGACGGCATCAAGCCAGGCGAAACCGTACTTCTCATCGGGTTCAAGGTAATGCCCTTCGCTCCATTCATTCCAGGAGGCAATAAAAACAGGCAGGGAAGTGGCACAATGAGAAAAATTGAATTCCAGGGCCTCTTTGACGACTGATTTGAAATGATCGGGCGATCTGCCTGTCACAATTGGCCACCATGGATATTTGCGGCTTTTTTCTTTTCCAAATTCCGAACTTCTGGGAGTGGCATCCCAGCCTGGAGAAACAGAAGGAGTGTACGGAAGGCCTGATAATGAAGAAAGTTCGCCCCACTTTTCAGATTTATTTCTCGCAGAAGCCACGAAATCCTGCTGATAATCACCTTTCCAATCAGGAAGATTGACATAATGGGTAATACTTTCAAAACCTATTTCCTTCAGAAGTGGCGTATATTTTGCTACTGGGTCAATCGCACAAAGATGCATGCCTCCAAGCCCGCGGGATTCAAGATATTTTTTTGCTTCGGAAATGGTTGATGCCGCGCGGTCAACTCCAAGTTGTGTCAGGAAAAAACTCGTATCAAAAATGCTCAGATAGGGTTTTTCGTTTATTCGGTAATAGTTTTTTCTGAAGAAAAAATTTTCTGCCAGATAGACAATGTATTTCAAAAAATCATCCGGATCAGTGTAAACAAGCCTTGATGTATCAATTACTGACGCTTTGGTGTCTTTAACAGGGAGAACTTTCCTTGGCATTCGATTTGCCCAGAAAACAGCAAATTTGAAATCATCAGCAGACGAAGACTTCAAAAATCCTTCCTTTAAGGCCGATTCAAGAAGAATTTTTCCTCTGCTCCAGTAGTGGGCAAAAACAAAAACATCTACACCGTAATCCCGGGCAGATTTCACTTTCTGATCAAATACCGCAGGATCAGATTCATTGTATTTTCCCCAGACTGGAATATTCGGCTGTTCGTGACCCTCAAACCTGGGAATTGCATTGTACACGAGTTCCCATTCAGTCCAGTCTTTTGGAAAGCTGGCATTCCTTACCTGACAGTAATGCCAGCCCGGATAATAATAAGCTGCAATATCAGGAGTTTTCACTTTTTTTCAGATGCTTCAAGGGCAAATACTGCTGTGGAAAATGGATCAACCTTCTGATACTTGGTATGAATTTCAGCGATTGGGTTTCCAACAAAAGAAATTACAATCTTATCGCGTTTTAGTCTGAATTTTTCAACATTCCATTTTCCAGCTCCATCGGCTGCCAGGAAGAATTTCCCTTCCAGCTGTTTTTTTCCTGGAGAGATGAAAACCAGCTCACGTTTGGTTTTGGAAGACATGGTATCGCTTTGTATGAGAATTTTGCTGGTTCCGACCTGAACATCTTTTTTATTCGTTCCGCTAAGAAGACCATCTTTTACAACTCCCATAAGAAGTATCATGTCGCGAATCTGGGGATACTGGTCGGCTTCAAAACCTTCAAATGAAGAATAGTACTCCTGCAAGATTTTTGAGTCTCCATTTTTATCAAAACTGTAAGCAAGTCCAAGTCTTATTTTGTAAAAGACTCCTCGCTTTTCCGGATGTTTAACGCACGCATGAAAAAAGGACTGCTTTGAATCAGGAGTCAGATTCTTGAAAAAAGAAACAGCACAGCCGATATCCTGAAAACCTTTTTTGACTCCGCCACGATACTGCGCATTTACTTCGTAGCCTTCCCATTTATCTGCCTGGGCAATACTCGCGGATGGGAAATAGAACTGAAACAAGAAAACAGATGCTAGAAAAACATATTTCACAGCGAAAATGATTTTTTTCATTTCTGCCTCCAAAAAAGTTATCGATTTATGATACACTTTGCAGGTATACTTTGCATAATATTTTTGTTTTTTTGTTGAATTTTGCAAACTTATAATTTATCGAATTCGACATATTTCAAATTGAATAACGATGCTGGTGGCAATTTTATATATGAATAATTTCGACATGGAATCAGAGTTATTAAACAAACTGAAATCTTCTAAAAGAAGCATAATTGTTGATGCTTTGATTAAGCTGTCCAAATCTTCTCCATCAGCCATCATCATGGCTGAAATTGCCAAACTTGCAGCAACAGACGACCGCGAAATATCAATGTTCGCAAAACAGGCTGAATCAAGAATAAAGAGCAGAATGACATCTGCCGAACATTCAAACAAAATTCCACACACGACATTAAAATCGTCGCAGACCTCTTCAAAAGATTTGTCTGTCGCTATTGATAAGACCTCGAAAAAAGTATCTGAATCGGAAAAATCACTTGAATCACTATCATTAGCTGAATTATTTGAATTACTTGATTCTGCTGCTAATTCTAGCATCAGCTCGGGCTTGATAAATCAAGCCCCTACAGAAAAAGGGATAGACAAATTTTGTGGAAATGATCTTATTTCATGTATAATCCAGAAAATAAGGGTTTCGCCTGAAAATGTACAGCCTGAATTGCGTACTAAGGCAACTGAATTTCTAGCAAATCATGGACAGGAAGACGATTTCACAATAATTTTCAACTGGATAAGCTCCACAGAAGGAATAGCGGCGTTTCAATATTTTGAGTTTCTGGAAAAAATCTCTCCAAATATTCTTCTGCAGAAATTGCCATCGTTTCTAAGCTCATCCTTTCCGCTTCTGAGAGGGAGAGCGGTAAAATCACTTTATAAAATTGACCCTGCTGAAGCCATTGAACATATTGCCGAGCTTTTGGCGTCATCAGAAGCTGAAGAACGTTATATCGGAGCAACCCTCTGTTTCAGTATTCCATTTTCAAACGCTTTTGAGATGATTCTACCGCTACTGCAGACAGATACTGACAAAGAAGTATTGAAAGCCCTGGAAACGCTTATTGTTTCAAATCCCGATATTGAAACAGCATTTTCCCTGCTGAATATCATGGATGTTCTTCCGCCTCAGCAGAAGAAATATGTAATGAGAATTTTTTCATTGCTTTCATCAATGTTGCGTGATATTGGTGTTATAGCCTCTGATGGCGATCCGGCTGAAACAATTCAGTTGCAATGGAAAACTGAGAGATTGAAAGCATTTCTTGAGGATCTTGAAATACAGCTTTTTATAGCTGACAAAAGCAAGCGTAACACAATTAAGGAGTGGCTTTCAACAAATATTGCACTTCCTGAAGTTGAAAAATTTGTCGAAAAACTTGCGTTCAACCGAATTACCGAAGATATCGCCCGTGATTTACTGAAAAAGAATTCTGATGTTCCTGCTGAAGATGCATCTGTTAAACCCTCTTCTCCGTATGAAATGCGGCCTTCAGAAAAGGTGAATTTCATTCGTACAATCAATAAGACCGCTTTTCCAGAAATCAAAGACTGGTTAAAAAAAGAGGCTTTGCAGGGAACATCAAAGGTCCGTTACCATGCTCTGATGGCGCTTACAAATCTTTCAACCGACCCGGCAGATCTTTCAACGGGCTGGAGCGCACTGGAAAGCGAGGACACGCTTATCTGCCAGGCAGGCTTCGATCTTGTGGCAAAATATGATCCGGATTCTCTTTTTATTAAGCTTCCGGAGCTTTTCAGCCGTTCATTTCCCGGATTGAATTATAAAATTACCTGCTTTTCGTTGAAACATAATAAAAGCAAGGCTGTTGAACTTATTCTCGGATTACTTAACTCCAGAAATCCACTTGAACGAGCCATGGTACTGCCATCTATTTTTTTTCTCCCTTTTGATTCTGTCAAATCAAAGCTTCTTGAAGCTCTTAATATTGAATCACATCCCGAAATTGCGGCGAAGATAATTCTTATTCTTCTGGCCAATCCTTCAATGGAAATACTTGAATCTCTTGACACAATTAAAAATAAAAAGAATCCGTCAATCGATGTTTCAATTGCAAAAGCAAGAAATGAACTGCATAGCCTGCTGCATTCACTGAACCTTTTAAAACCGCACACTCCAAAGAAACATGTTTCAGCGCAACTTCCAACAACGATTTCAACCACAGTACAATCTTCTGCTGTCGCTGTTCCGGTTCAAAAGCCATACTCTGCAGCAAGTGTACGTCAGGAAATCAGGAAACACCGCGAAGCCGCCTGGCGACCTCCGGAATTGCCTGATGCCGGGAATCGCTGGTGGCAGCGCACAGACTGGCTTAACGCAATATTCCTTGGACTGGGCCTTGCAACACTTACTATTTTACCGATTGCATTCCTGAAAAAAGCTGATAGAGTAGATATTCCTCAAAAGGAAATTCGTCAAAAAGCAACTTCGGATGATTTTTTTGACCGAAAATTAGTTCCTCTCGAACTGAATTGTACAATGGGAAAAGTCAGTAAAATTTCAGCGACTCTTAATTCTATCGACAAAAACGGATTGCTTAGAGTAACTTATGGAAAAACAGTTTTTCTTATTAAGCCTCCTGAAAAAATGGAAACAATAGCGGCAGGACAAAGCGCATACTTTGAAATCCTTCCTTACAGAAAGCTGAAGAGCGGAGAGATCCTTGCCGATGGTTATTCAGTTACAAATGTTAAATAAAAATCTGATGAAATAAGCCTCTGAAACTTAATGATTGACGTTGAAGAATCGATACTGAATTCGTTCGTGAATGAGTCCAGGGAACACCTTGAGACAATAGAGAAGGACTTTCTGCATCTGGAAAACATGCTGAATGTTCCTGACTCAGAAATAGTAGATGGCATTTTCAGAGCCGTGCATACACTGAAAAGTTCAGCATCAGCCCTGGGATTCTCGCGCATAGCGCATCTTTCACATGAAATCGAAAACATCCTGACCTTTCTCAGAGAGAAATGCATTAATCCGGAGCCTGAAGTTGTTGATGCACTTCTTGAGGGTCTGGACTTTTTAAGAGTTCTTCTGGATGACCCACTCAACAGCGAAGAAATTGACAATTCCCAGATTCTTCAGCGTCTGAGAAACCTTGCCGATGCTGCTGCCAAAGGCTTAATTAAACCTTCCGGGAAAACTGTAGAGATAAAGTCAGAAAAGGCTTCAGCTCCAGCTCCAGATCCGACAATCAGAATTTCCCAGGATAAAGAAGATGAAATCTTTGTCTGGATGGAAAAAGTCGAAACACAGAGACGCAAAATCGAAGAGATCTCTTCAATTTTCAAGAGACTGAACGACTCTTTGAATGAAAAAATTAAAACTGGAACACTTCTTTCTGTGGAATATTTCCTTCAGTTTTCTGAAGTATTCGAGCAATTAACAGAACCAGCGGCATTTTATAAACTTGAGAAAGCATTGAAAGTTGCCTGTGAATGCGAGATATTAATAAAAAAACTCGCGTGCGGGAAAATAATGCTTTCACAGGAAATTCAGCAGATATTCCTGGAAACGGCTGAATATTTTATAAAAGTCCTGGAAAATGTAAATGAAGGAGAGAACATCCTTTACAGGCATTTGCTTGAAAAGATATTGTCTGTTAAACCAGAAGTTCAAACTAATTCACCTGAAAACAGTGAAATGAATTCTGAGAAAAAAGTTAGTTCCACTGAACAGGACCAGTTGTTGATTGAGGATTTTGTTGTAGAAGCAAAAAAGAATTTAGCAATTATTGAACAGTTTATCACTGAAACAGATGCTTCGCTCAATTCAAGAAATTTTTCGATAATTACCAGAAATTTCACTGCAGTAATGCGGGCTCTTCATTCAATAAAAGGTGGTGCCGGTTTTCTTGGATTAACAGTTGTAAATAGCCTTGCACACGCTATGGAATCAGTCTTTGCTGCGCTGAAAAGTGAAATTCTTGAACCTGAAAAAAATGTTTTTTCTGAACTGGCAAAAGGCGCTTATGAATTAAGAGAAATGTTCGAAGATGTTTATAAAAGCTCTGAAAAAGATTTAAGTGTTCTTCTTTTAGAACTGAGAAAATTGACAAAACATTCTGAAAAATCTCATTCTTCTTTAAACAGGTTTTCACATTCTTCAAACTCAGCCCAGGAAATTCCAGAGAATAATCTTGCTGCTGATTTGCCTGCTCAGGTGGTTATACCAGCCAGACCTTCGATTGCAGAAAAAGATGCCCAGTCTTTTCAGATGGTACAACCTCAAGTCTCAGATAAGCCCGCAGAAAAATCTGCTGATCCTGATTCAGGTTATGAAAAGAACATCAGAAAAACTTTTGCTGAAGCAGTAAAAATAAGTGTTGATACAATAGAAAGACTCATGATGCTTGCTGGAGAGCTTGTACTAACCAGAAACAGACAATTATTTGCCCTGGAACAGGGAACTCCCGTATCGCACTCGTCTGTCCAAAAACTTGATTCAATTACTTCGAGCATTCAGGAAACAATTATGAAGACCCGCATGCAACCAATGGGACGGGTTTTCAGCAAATTTCCCAGACTGGTCAGAGATCTGGCACGTAAATTCGGAAAACAGATTGAACTGGATGTCTCTGGAAACGAAGTTGAAATTGACAAAAACGTACTTGATAATCTTACTGATCCGCTGATTCATCTGATAAGAAACAGTTGTGATCACGGAATAGAAAGCACTTCTGAAAGAAACCGTGCCAATAAAACACCTGTCGGAAAAGTCTTTCTGAGGGCATTTCATGAAGGCGGTCAGATTGTTGTATATGTTGGAGATGACGGCAGGGGAATTGATCCGCAGCTGATAAGACGGAAGGCGATTGAAAAAGGATTTAAAAAGATTGATGATAAATCCACCTTTTCTGAAAAGGAAATTCTTTCATGCATCTTTCAACCTGGATTTTCCACATCTGAAACTGTTGGTGAAATCTCGGGGCGCGGCGTCGGAATGGATGTCGTCAAATCAAATATTGAGCGCATCGGCGGACAAATAGACATTGATAATGCGCCTGGAAAAGGTATAACTTTTATTCTGCGTCTTCCGATAACACTCGCAATTATTCCATGTCTCATAATAAAATGCGGATTTTACAAATATGCTATTCCAAGGTTCAACCTGCTTGAACTGCTTTATCTCTTTGATGAAAACGTATACAAAAAGATAGAGTTTTCATGCGAATTTGAAACATACAGGCTTAGAAACACTGTTTTGCCTCTTGTACGACTCTCTGAAATCTTTCGCTCATCAGAGCCTTTTAATGAAAAGAAAAGAAGAGAAATTACTGAAAGATTCCGGCTGAAATCAATTGAGAATCTTCAGGAATTTATTGAATCAGAGCAGAATCCTGAACTGCAAAGCGGATTATCTGCTTCAATGGTTTTCGCAGTAATCAAGTCTGCTCAGGCAAGATACGGGCTGATTGTTGATGAAATAATAGGTGTTGAAGAAGTCGTTGTACGAAATATTCACCAGATTTTGAAGAAATGTCAGATTTATTCAGGTGCAACAATTATGGGAGATGGTCAGGTTGCGCTTATTCTTGATATGGATGGAATTGCAAGGCACGCTGGCATTCTAACTCCGGCAATATCAGAAAAGAATCGTGCTCCTGATTCTGCTGTTGCTTTGGAAAAATCATACCTGCTGGCATCGTCTTCTGAAAATGAGATAATAGCTTTTCCGGTCGAAGAGCTAAAAAGCGTCGAAAAAATAGATGACAAGTCTATTGTTCGATTTGGAAGTCGCGAGTATGTTAACATCAGAGACATTCCGGTTCTTATTGTCAACACCAGAGAATTTTCCAAAATTTCAATAAAAGAAAATGTTCAGGGAAAATTTATTATTATTCCGAAAAATTCAAATCATGCGATTGGAATTTCTGTATCAGAAATAGTCGATATTGTACAAGTTGACCGCAGTGCCGGAAAAGACGAAACATTAATCAATGGCCGATTGGTGCTGTTTCCTGATTTTAAGGCAATAGTAAAACAGATTGAACTCAAATGTTTCAGTGAAAATATTACCGATCTGGCAACAAATCAGAAAAAATCAGTGCTGTTAGTTGAAGACAGTGAATACTTTCAGAAGATTGTCAGAGAAATACTTGTCGGCGAAGGTTACGATGTTGATCTTGCATCTGATGGAAGTGCAGGCTTGCAGAGGGCAATCGAAAAGAAGTATGATATGATTGTTTCTGATCTCGAAATGCCCGAAATGAATGGATTTGATTTTATTGAAAAAGTCCGGAAACTGGAAAATTATCAGAAAATACCGGCAATTGCCATGTCAAGCTATGATGCCTCGGAAGTATCTGAAATGGCTTTAAAATCAGGATTCAGCGCATTTCAGAAAAAACTGGACAAGAAAGCATTTCTTGAGCTTATAAGGAGCCATAAAAGCAGTGGCTGAAAAAAAATTATTCTGTGCTTTCCACACCGCCGGCAGACTTTTTGGGTTTGATATCAGGTGTGTAAAGGAGATCATTACAGAATTTCAGATTACTCCAGTGTTTCATGCACCGGATGGAGTATTGGGATACATGAATCTTCGCGGTCAGATTCATGTGATTCTTGATTTGAAACAGATTCTTGGTTTTTCCGGAGCTGGTACAAATGCACAGGGCTGCATAATAATATTTAAACACAGTATAAGTGAACCTTTTGGAGTGCTTGTAGAGAAAGTTGAAGATATATATGAAATCAGTGGTGATTTGTATGAAAAAGATTCAGTTTCCGGAACACCCAATGCACTTACCTGCGGATATTGTAAACTTTCCGATGGGCTAATGGTAATACTCGATCCGCTGCTGATTCTAAACAACCTGAAAACCTGAAAGTCTTTCTAATGGCGAAGAGCAAAAAGTGCTCGACCGCTGGTAGTGAGCAGTAAAATAGTTCAAGATGTGATATTGACGAATAAGTGTCATACTAGCGGAGAGCACAAGGTTCTTGACCGCTGGTAGTGAGCAGTAAAATAGTTTAACGTGTGATATTGACGAATAAGTGTCATACTAGCGGAGAGCACAAGGTTCTTGACCGCTGGTAGTGAGCAGTAAAATAGTTTAACGTGTGATATTGACGAATAAGTGTCATACTAGCGGAGAGCACAAGGTTCTTGACCGCTGGTAGCGAGCAGTAATATAGTTCAAGATGCGATATTGACGAATAAGTGTCATACTAGCGGAGAGCACAAGGTTCTTGACCGCTGGTAGTGAGCAGTAAAATAGTTTAACGTGTGATATTGACGAATAAGTGTCATACTAGTGGAGAGCACAAGGTTCTTGACCGCTGGTAGCGAGCAGTAATATAGTTCAAAATGCGATATTGACGAATAAGTGTCATACTAGCGGAGAGCACAAAGTGCTCGACCGCGGGGAGTGAGCAGTAAAATAGTTTAACGTGTGATATTGACGAATAAGTGTCATACTAGCGGAGAGCACAAAGTGCTCGACCGCGGGGAGTGAGGGGGTCGGACTTGTTCGACCCCCGAGAGGGGGCGCGTGCCCCCTCTCTAAAAGTGAATGAGGTAATATATGAAAATCGGGACTAGAATTGTTCTGGGCTTTTCAATTGTGGCTTTTGGTTTTTTTCTGATATCATCATATATTTTATTTCTTTTGTCTGAATACAATGACAGGATCTACCTGTCAGAAACGTTTTCAGCAACAATTGCAGAAGAAGAATCGTTTCTTCAAAGAATAGAAATGCATTTAAAGGCAGTTTCTGATTTGAATTCAAGTCACACTGCTTCACTTTTACGCATATCTCCTGTTGACGGTCTTGGAAGAATTAATTCCGGAGTATGTTCTGACGAAAGTTTCCTGAGAAAAGCATCTGTTGCTCACGAACAACTGATGGAAATAAACGATGAAACAAGGCATATTCTGAAAAACTCAAAGACAGATATGCAGAACGGAACAAACGAAAACAGGGTTCGGAAGCTGCTTGAAGAAACAGCTTTACTGAAATCTGAGTTGTCAGAATTATCGCGGCATATTTTTAATCAGAACGCTTTGCCAGGTGAAACCAGAACGCTGGTAAAAGAAAAACAGAAACTGCGAAATTTCTGGATATTACTTATTGGATTTTTGTTTATTTCGGTTATGCTTGCACTGAATATTGCAGTTTCAGTTGAACGTCCGGTAAAAAACGCACTTTCTGCACTTGAAAGACTTTCAAAAGGCGATGGATCAGTTAAAATAAACAACCAGGCGCCAGATGAAATCGGTGAGATATCAAGGGCTATTGACACTCTATCGGGTGTTTTGAATGAGATGACAAAAGAGTTCGAAACTGTTGAAAAAGGTGTCAGAGAAGGTGATCTTTTTCTGCGTGGCGAAGCGTCAAAATTATATGGAAAGTTTGCTGATTCAGTAAACGGTTTAAATACAATTATTGATACAATTACCTCTTCCCTTGGAGATGTTATAGAAACAGTTTCAAACCAGTCTCAGGGGCAATTTCTTCCGATGGAAAAAAGCTATCTTGGACATTTTGATAAAATCAAACAGGATGTTAATAACGTTACCAGATCGCTAAATGAAATTGTCGGGCAGATAGGAATTGTAAGTGAAAACATGATGAATTGCCATTTTAATGTTGAAATTAAAGGCGAATTTCCGGGGAAATTCAATGAAGTGAAAGCATCTCTTAATTCAGCAGTTAAAAATGTCGGATCAATGATAAGTACAATAAAGGGGATGTCCGTTTCTCTGAGCACTTCATGTAATGAAATCAAAAATCTTTCAGAAAGCATCTCTCAGAAATCAGAATCAATCAAATTTCAGGCAAATTCAACCAATGAAATTTCCGAATCGTTTTCCTCAATCGTATCAACATCAGAACAAATAACTGTAAATATATCAGACATTCTTTCTACTGCTGAAGAAATGTCACAAAACATGAATACTGTTGCAAAGACAATTGAAATGGTTTCCAAGTCAGTAATTCAGGTTTCCGAAAATGCAAAAGACGCTTCAAAAACCGCAGGACAGGCAATGACTCTTTCCAAAACCGCCACAGGCAGCATGAATGTCCTTGGCGCAGCTGCACGCGAAATCGGAAAAGTTACAGAGGTAATCAAACGTATTGCCGAACAGACAAACCTTCTTGCACTGAACGCAACTATTGAAGCTGCATCGGCTGGCGAGGCAGGAAGAGGCTTTGCAGTTGTAGCTCATGAAATCAAAGAACTTGCAAATCAAAGTGCACAGGCCGCCGAAGGAATCGCAACAAAAATTGCCGGAGTTCAGTCCAACACATCTGAAGCAGTTGAAGTTATTCAGAAGGTCTCAGAAATAGTAAGTAAGATTTTTGAGTCTATCGGAGCAATAACAGAAGCCATGGAGCGTCACTCAAAAGCGGCATCTGATATTTCAACCAATGCTGCAGAAGCAGCCAAGGGCACAAACAACATTACAATGTCAATTGCTGAAATCTCGAAGGGCGCAAATGAAATGACCCGTGTAATTGGAGATGCAGCGAAGGAAATTGGCAATCTGGCACTTCATATCCAGAGCGTCAGCGATTCTCACAACGATAACAATGTCCATATCAGAAAACTTAACGAAGCTGCAGAACGCCTTGTCGGCACTTCCAACATGCTGAACAACACCATGGAAAAATTTTCAGTATGATCATGAGGGAAACTACTCATAATAAGAGTCAATATACACAAAAACTTAAATATGGGGTGAGCTGTCATCTTATACGAATGTGAGAGATCTGAGAAAATCGAGATTTCTCCCTTCGGTCGAAAGACATGCTAGAAATTCTGGAGCTTAAATGACTCGAAATTATAATAAAGGGGTTTTAAGATTTCAAAGTTTTTCCTGGGAGTGAGGGCGTCTCGCCCGTAGAAATGACAGAAAAAAAATTAAAAGTTTTAATCGTAGATGATTCAGTAGTATTCAGGAATGTTCTGAGTGAAATTGTCACCCGGAATTGCAGGTGTGAACTGCTGAAATCATTTGGTGAAGGGCGTGAGGCTCTTGAATACATTGAAAACAACAATGTTGATTTTGTACTGCTTGACATTGAGCTTCCAGGTCTGAATGGAGTTCAGGTGCTTGAACAGATAAATCAGATAAACGAAAAGCAGTTCAGAAATCCGCCGGTGGAAGCAATCATGGTCAGCCATCTTTCAACTCCCGGTGCAGAAATAACCATAAAAGCACTTGAAACGGGCGCATTTGACTTTGTTCCGAAACCAGAGGGAACATACCTTCCGAAGAATATTGAAATTCTGAAAGCAGAATTGTATGATAAAATTGAAGCACTGTATAATAAAAGATTTCCTGTCTCAAGGGCCTTAAATTCTGAAAAACGCATTTTCAGAAAAACACTTTCGGGAAAACATAGAATTGCTGAATTTAAAGCTATTGTTGTGGGTGCATCCACTGGTGGACCAAAAGCTGTCATGACGATAATTCCGCCTCTTTCACGCATGATTAATCTGCCAATGATAATTGCTATTCATACACCACCGATTTTCAGCGGATTATTTGCAGAGAATCTGTCAAGAAGAGTTAGTAATTACAACGTTATTGAAAGCATTGACAATGGGATTGTTGAAAATAACACCATTTATATCGCACAGGGAGGAAAAAATCTGCTGCTGAAAAGATCTTCAGACGGAAAAGTCAGAACATCAATGAATACACTTCCCTCAGAAGAAAAAGCTTTTCCGTCAGTAAATGCTCTATTCAGATCTGCTGCAACAGCATTTGACGGGCCAGTTATTGCACTCATACTGACTGGTATGGGAATCGATGGTACAAAAGGTCTTTCATCTTTAAAACGCAATGGTGGATATATAATTGCACAGGACGAGAAAACAAGCATTGTATGGGGAATGCCCGGGTCTGCAGTCGCATCAGGAATTGTTGACACTGTATTGTCGCTCGGCGATATTCCAGCAGAAATTCTGCGCAGAGTAAAAGAAAACTCCGGATTTTAATTAAAATATGATTGAAAACATTACCGCCAAAGACTTTGAAATATTCAGGAACTTCGTAAAAGAATCCTGCGGAATTAGCCTGTCTTACGATAGACTTTTTCTCATTGAAAGAAAGCTAGAACCTATTTTTAAATCATTTGAGTTTAGTGATTTTTCAGAATTTTATGAAAAACTTACTTCTATAAATGGTTTTTTTCTCAGAGAAAAGCTTTTTGACGCAATTACAACGAATGAAACATGCTTTTTCAGAGATGGTCACCCTTTTGAAACCTTCAGAAATCTTGTAATGCCAAAAATCGAATTCTGGCTCAAAAACAAATCAGGAGGAAAGAAGCCAGGCGTAAGAATCTGGTCAGCTGGTTCATCAACAGGGCAGGAACCATACAGCATTGCAATGATAATTAATCAGTATGCATCATTAATGAACTCATTTTCACCGGATCAGATTGAAATATTTGCAAGCGATATTTCCTCGGGAGCACTTGGCAGAGCAATAAGCGGGCAATATACTTCGTCACAGGTCAAACGCGGACTTTCAGAACAGAATCTTTCAATTTATTTTCAACAGGCAGGAAATAAATGGATTATTGATCAGAAAATACGCAACATGGTCGAATTCAAAAGGGTCAATTTCATGGAAAACCTTTCTTCTCTTGGAAAATTTGACGTAATATTCTTTCGTAATGTCTTAATATACTTTGACAGCGCCACCAAAACAAAGATTCTTGAGAAAATCTATGAAATGCTTTCAGACGATGGATATCTATTCATAGGAGCATCTGAAATGATAATGGGCACGGACGCTGGTTTCAAATCAGAAAGATATGACCAGACAATTTTTTATAAGAAAGTTCTTCCGCAGACAAACTTATCTTCTGAATAACCCACCTGAAAAAAGAAAAGACAAGACAAGAAAAGATTTTAACCACGGAATTCACGGAATTCACGGAATTTACGGCATTTCGAGATTCGAGATTCAAGATTTTTTTCCGCAGATTCAGCAGATTCCGCAGATTTTCAAGTAAAGATGAGACTATAGCAATGTTGTTGAGCAGATATAAAAAAACACGATTTTCCCTCTGCTTTTCTCTGTGCCTCTGCGTCTCTGCGTGAGAAATATCTTTTCTTCAGCAACGTTGCTACAGTGTCGAAAAGATCCAAGATTCGTTTTTTGAGATTCAGATTCAGGTTCAGCTTTAATCTTAATCTGCGTAATCTGCGGACAGCTTTTATCTTTTCTCTTTTATCTCGTATCTCTTCTTGAATCATGCAAAATCAATTAGTTCGTGCGTTAACCGGCGGAAATGATTTCGCTTTTTTTGCGGAAGATTAGTTCGTGTAGTACGAGTTCGACGGGAACTGTGAAATAAACAAATATCAGTTCCCAGAGCGTTCTGGAGACAGTCGGATCTTCTTTCAGGGCGCTTTTTGCAATTCGCATCAGTCTGCTGATTTCAAGCGGAGCTCCGCTTACCTGCAAATCTGAGACTGACTTTTGTACGAGCTGGTAAATGTGAAAAGAAAGCACAACAGCAATCAGAGCAAATATCACAAATGCAACTATTCCTGATTTTTTCCTTCCCAGCATCGCATGTCCGACACCGGGACATACGAATATACTCGCACAGACTGCCTTTACAATTGTAAAAACTTTAGTTTTCTCCACTTTCCATCTCCCAAGTAATTTTCTGACTATCCTACACCAATATCATGAAATACGATAATAAAATTATTTAATCCGCTGAAATTGTGTAACTGCTCAATAATTCATGGCAAGGAAGACCTCTCCCTTCGGTCGAGATGACAACGGATTGCGTATTTCTACATTACCTGCCGACTATTTTCAGACAGTGCTTTCTTTTCGTAAAAAACAAGATCACATATTTCTTCTAGAGCGTATATCTATCAGATTTGTACAATTTTAAATTCTGCGGGTCAGAGAACCATTCTATTGTTTCGATGAGTCCTTTTCGGAGGCCGTCTATTCCAGCATATTCCGGTTTCCATGACAGAAGACGGATTGCTTTGGAATTGTCGGCACGAAGTACTTCTACTTCACTTTTTTCGGGTCGCAAGCGAATTGAATCTGATTCTATCTCTATTTTTCTGTTCATCAATTCCGCAATCAGATTCAGTGTATCTCCGATTGATATGTCAAAATTGCTTCCAATGTTAATAACTTCACCAACCGAATTATCAGATTCTGCGACAGCAATAAAGCCTCTGACGGTATCTTTAAAATAATTAAAATCCCTTGTCGGATGCAGAGCTCCGACTTTTATTTTCTGATTTCCGGAGGCAATCTGCGTGATAAATGCTGGAATTACAGCTCTGGCAGATTGTCTGGGACCATACGTATTAAATGGCCTTATGACAGCAACCGGAACATCGAAAGAATGGAAAAATGACAACGCAATACTGTCAGCTCCGATTTTTGAAGCCGAATATGGAGATTGCGGCTGAAGCGGATGTTCTTCGGTAATCGGAACGAATCTGGCAGTACCATATACTTCGCTTGTTGAAGTATGAATAACTTTTTTGACTTTGTGTTCTTTTGCCGCCTGAACGATATTCAGCGTCCCTTTCACGTTGGTGTCAATATATGTATCCGGGGAATGATATGAATATGGAATGGCTATCAGCGCCGCCAGATGAAAAACAACGTCACAGCCTTCCATCGCTTTTCTGACGCCATTTGGATCACGAATATCACCTGCAAATATTTCAATTTTTCCTAAAAGGTCTCTGCCGGAATGGTCAAGCCATCCCCAGCTTCCAGAAGAATTGTACAGAACAAAAGCCCGAACATCACATCCGCGCCGAACAAGTTCTTCTGTAAGATGTGAGCCAATGAACCCGTCTGCGCCTGTTACAAGGATTTTCTTTTCTGAAAATTTCATATTTTTTTTTATTCTCCAAAAGAAGCTACCATGCTTTATTACTCCAATTTTAAACGCAACATCAAAGATTCCCTCTGTGATAGGTGTTGTGACGGTAGTGGTCCAGATTCACTTTTCAAACCATGCATTCAGAACATTTCCGTTAATTGTTACTGTTAAAGATGCCGGTTTTCCAAAAAATCTACCAGTTAAGAGTGGAATTATGCCGCAGATAAGATAATTCCGTCTCACAAGAATCTCCTTACAATTTTAAAAAAAAGGGCGCAATGTTATATAGAAACTTAACGCAAAAAGCGGAAATCAAAGCTTACAGGTATAAAAAACCTTCACAAACAGATGGAAATAGTTTATCATAATTTCAGGCAAATATGAACCGTCGTAATTTTATAAAATCAATGATTGGCGCCTGCGTGTTTTCATGCAGTGCGAGAGCTTTTTGCTCGCTTTCTGACAAAGAGCTCACAGCATCAGAAGCAAAATTCTGGGAAACAACTGCCAGCGGTGAAACCAGATGCCTGCTTTGCCCGAATAGCTGTGTCAGAACGGAAGGGCAGAGAAGCAAATGCGGCGTCAGAGAAACCCGTGATGGGAAACTTGTCACATTAGTACATTCAAAGCCTTGCGTAATAGCACTTGACCCGGTTGAGAAATGCCCGCTTTTTCATTTTACAATTGCCGGAAATGCTCTCTCAATAGCAACAGCCGGGTGCAATCTGTCATGCGGTTACTGTCAGAACTGGCAGTTTTCGCAGAAAAAACCTGAAGAAGCAGAATGCCTTTTTCTTCCACCTTCGAAAGTTTTAGAGAAAGCAAAGGAATACAACGCTTCATCAATAGCTTTTTTCTACACTGAGCCCACAATTGCTTTTGAATATATATATGACATTGCGACAGAAGCAAAGAAAGCCAGTTTTCCAACGATAATGGTTACAGCCGGATACATCAATCAGGAACCGCTGAAAGCCCTTATTCCGCTTATTGATGCTTTCACAATCGGGCTGAAGGGATTCAGTGAAAAATATTATTCAGAAACAATCGGAGGCACTCTAAGGCCGGTCTTGAATACAATTGAAACAGTTGCTGCCTCAGGAAAACATTTCGAAATAGTTACTCTTCTGCTTCCATCGCTTAATGATAATATAGATGAAATAAGAAAAGGCATGAAATGGATGGCAACAAAAATCGGAAAAAATACTCCGTACCATTTTTCCCGTTTTCATCCGCAGTACAAGTTGAAACGCCTTCCTCCGACTCCGGTACAGACACTTGAAGCAGCGAGAAAAATTGCCATGGAAGAAGGTCTCAATTACGTTTACACCGGAAACATTCCCGGACACGAGGGAAATCACACTTATTGTCCGAAGTGTGGAAAGAAGCTCATCGAACGCCTCGGATTTCAGATTCTGAAAAACATTCTTTCTCAGGGAAAATGCCCGGATTGCCAGACATCCGTTCCGGGAAGTTGGCTGTAAACATTGAACAGATGCGCAAAGTCGTCTGCGTCAAATTCATCCTGGCAGTTCATTGAGTGGAATAGAAAAAATATATGACCCCATATAACAGGAGATAACCATGAATAGAAATTCCAGTTACATTTTTTCTGTCGTCTTGTGCTGCATGATCATCGGATCAGCAACTCTTTCATACGGAAAGAACAGGCCAGACAACGAAATAGCAGAAATTCGCGAGGAAATTTCCCTTCTTAACCTGTTAAGGGGACTTTATCTTTCAGCAGACCAGATCAACCAGCTTTCTGTACTTGCGGGAAAAGCACAGGAAATAAGAGATTCAGAACAAGACGAAGTTCAGAAAAACAGGGAATTAATAATCTCTGCACTCAGCGACCTGAGAAATACGCTTTACCTCGCGCCCGGCAGTGAAGAAGCAGCGCAGAAAAAAGCTGGTAAACTCGAAAAAGTTGTCAAAGATATTAAAGGGGAAAACATGGACAGCCTCGCAGCACTTGAAGATCAGGCTGCAGCAATACTTTCTGATGCCCAGCTTTCGATCGTGGAAGATTTCAAACCATGTCTTATTCCACCGAAAGATCTGAAAAATCCGGTAAGAGTCGGACAGGCCGGAAATGATGGAATACTTATCAAAACAGCGGAATTGATATTTCTGACACCGGAAAATCTCTGGAAAACACGCGGTGATAAATTTCTATCGAAAATACTTCAAAAAATCGAGGAAGAAGCAGGAGAAATGACTGCTTCCGGGAAGGAAGATCTGAAAACACGTCTGAAAAAAATCTCTGAACAGATAAGATCTTTGAATAAAGTTGATTTTGAACTTCAGAAGTCTTCTCTTGCAAAAGAACTTTTAATTATTAATCCCAAAAAAGCAATGAAACACGGTCACCGCAAAACCGGAAAGATCTTGCAGTTTCTACTTTCAGATACAGCCTGCAGTGTTCTTTCCAAATGGAAAGAATGTGCAGATAAGATTCCTCAGTTTTCGCATTCTGAATCTGAAGAATGCCCCTCTTATGAAGAAGCCGCCTCTTTAGTTGAAAGCGCAAATAAGAAAGACGATTTTCAGAATATGGGAGAAAATCTCATAAAACAGCTTACAAGACTGCATAAAAAACGATCAGGAAACTCATCATTGCCGCAAATCAATGAGTTCCTGGCACCTGTACAGAAACATCTGCAACAAAGCGACAGAGCAGCATTAATAACAACCGTTCTGGATAGACTGAAGCTGCTTGCATCTGTAAAATGTGACCCTGATCTTCAGAAAGTCTGCGTAAACGTTCTCAGACGAATGGCGCAGGCAACAAAGTTTCCGCTTCTGAATCCTGTACAAGACCCTTTCGGTCTCAATGAAGAACTAAGCGCTTTGAAAGATGACCCATCGCCTGATACAGCATGTTCAGGATTGCTGCAAATGGCCGAATCAATATCAGGATTTCTAAATACCAAGAACTAATTTGATGTCATTTCGACCGAAGGGAGAAATCTTGCCTTCAGAAAAAATTGAACTTTATGGTAAATGGTTTTAGAAAATATTCCCAAGCTCTTCTGCATTAAATTTTATCATAATACTCTTCTGTGACTGTGGAGTAGTGCTCAGAGAGGATTGATGCGGTATGATCTGTCGATATGTATGGGCGAGAATTTCAGAGGTACGCTTATGAGATCTCTCCCCTTGGTCGAGATGACAACGAATACTTGCTTGTATATCAACGCTCATTGAAATGTTCTTATTTTCAACCTCTACCCTCCGTCAGCGTGGTAGAGGGTTGAGGTCACTGTCGTGAACTTATGAAGAAATGTATTTTCTAATATTTCATTGTTGCGTTTGTGAGTAGATATCACATCTTCACCTTAAGTTCATGTCAGCGAGGGGTGGGGTGAGGGTTCTTAATCTGAAAAGCGGAATATTGCTTTGCTTTTTTATATAACAACCAACATTAAAGGACGTGCTTTTGACTGGAAAGTCCATCTTATGATGATTTCTGTTGTTTTTCTGTTTGGAATCACTGCGTGTCTTTCGCAGATTGCTTTGTTCAGGTTGTTTTTCTGCACATTCAGCGGATGTGAACTTCATCTGGGAATCTTTCTGTCTGTGTGGCTTTCTTTTGTTGCACTTGGATCTATTATTGGTACTTTCAAAATTTCTTCGGTACAAAACTTCTTTCTTTTTTCTTTTTGCAGTCCATTTTTATCTCTTTTTGCAGCATTTTACTTTTTGCATGCATTCTCATTCATCACAGGCTCATTAATTTCTGTAACACAGAGCATTTTATTTCTTTTGCTTACAGTACCACCTCTGGCGCTTCCTGCAGGTGCAGCTGTTCCGGTTTGTGTCCGGAATTTCAGATCAAATGCAGCATTACCATATTCATTTGAATCGCTGGGTTCATTCTTTGGAGGAATCTTATTTTCCTTTGTATTTGAAGGGAAGGCATCAACAATAGAAATATTACTTTCCATTCCAATTCTAATTACAACTGCCTGGGCAATTGTTTCCCGATCAAAAATGAAACTCCTGATTATTCCGGTTGTGGTTGCTCTGGCGGCATTTTTCCAGAACCAGGTTCACACAAATTTTGAATTATTAATCTGGAAAAAAATGCAGCCGGAAATGCAGTTGATGAAAGTCTGCGAAACTCCATACGGAAAAATTCAACTTGGTGAGTATTCCGGCCAGAAAAGCCTCTTTATGAACGGGCATTACTTTGAAAGCTGGCCCGATTCATCGACAGCAGAAGATAAAATTCACTTTTTCATGAGTGCAATTGCCTCGCCGTCTGAAATACTTTTGATTGGCGCAGTAAATCCTGATGTACTGAATGAACTTGGAAAATACAGAAAAACTCATTTCGACATTGTGGAAATAGACGAAATTCTTATGAAAACAATGTCAGAAAATGCTTCATCAACAGAGCAAATCAGCTTCATCTGCGAAGACCCGCGAAGATTTATCAACACTGCTGATCACAACAATATCACTGGTCACAACCAAAGCACTCTGGAACAATCAGGCGCTGGTGGTACAACGAATGTGAAAAATAGCCAGGCAAAAGACGCCAATTATAACGGCTTGAAAAAATACGACGGCATTTTAATAGCCGGCGGAGATCCGGTTTATCTTTCTGACAACCGTCTTTTCACTCATCAGGCATTTACAGCGGCATCGCGCATTCTTAAGAAAGGCGGAATATTTTCAGCTTCAACTGCCGGTTGCGAAAATTATCTCGGCGATGAAATGCAGGAAGTAATTCTCACATTTTATCAGACACTTAAAACATCATTTCCTTTTGTATCAGCATTTCCGGGCAATAGAATAATTTTTTTCGCTTCGAACGAAAGCGATTGTGTTCCACAGAATTCTGAGTCATTTATCAGAAATCTTTCCCGGAGAAATATTCATGCAGAGTCTTTCAATGCCTATTCGTTAAATAACCGCATGCTTCCTTTTCGAATGAACGAACTCAAAAAATGGCTTAAATCTGAAAAAGTATATTATCCAGATTCAGATACTCAGCCCGGCTCATTTCTTCGCCAGCTTCAGCTCTGGGATATCTGCAGCAGTTCAAACTTTTCTCCTGTTATTCGTTTTTTCTCCAGAATGTCTCTACAGAAGACAGTTCTAACTGTTTTTATCGCCTATGCAATTATATTTTTTATTTTCTCCCTTTTTCCTGCGTATACAGCCTCAGGCATTCCGCTTTTTTGTTCGGGTGTTTCAGGTTTTACGTCTCTTCTTGCAGAGATGGCGCTTATATTCATGTTTCAGATGCACGAAGGTGCAATGCACAAAATGACAGCTTTTTTCTTCGGAACATTCATGCTGGGCCTTTCAACAGGCTCTTTATCCGGCTTGAAATTTCTTCAGAAATATCCCTTGAAGAAGCCTGAAACGATACTTTTCCAGATAAAAATTCTTCAGGCAATTTTCTATCTGTTATGTTTCGCATTTTGCTTTCAAAGCGAATATCACAATTCGTTTCTCATTTTTTCCGGAATTGCAGCGGCTTCATTTATTGCAGGTTTCGAATTTTCCGTAATTGAAAAAGCCATAAGTCATTCTTGTACAATTACTCTTAAAAGTGGATCACTTGCAGCAGCAATTCTCACCGCCGAAAACATCGGCGGTCTATCAGGCGCCCTGCTTGCCGGAATCTGGCTCTTTCCGGTGCTCGGTACATCCGGAACTTTTCTCCTGTGCATTTTCCTGACCGCAGGCGCCAGCGTTCTGTTAAAGCTTCGACCGACATCTCGATAATTTGTCAAGGTTTCCCACAAATTCCCCGAGTATAAAAGAATATTAATTCACATTCCTATTATTTCCTTTTTAAAAGGAAACATTCGGAATAAACTTTCCTTGAAAAAAGTAAAGACCCAAGGGTTCTAAGTCATCGATCGGCTTCTGAATTGAATGTGTTAAAAATTTCTTCCTTAAAACATATCTTGAATTTAAACAGAGTTTCCAATAAAATAGATCAATATCAGAAGCAGCAGAAAAACTCTGGAGGCGATCATGGTCAATCGCGAATTGTTAAAGAGTCAAATCTGATTACGGTTCGCTTTAAATAAAACAAAGAAATAAAAGAATAGTAAAAATGGTAAAAGCCGGAATATATGAAACTCTTATAACCAATCTACTTCAAAAACGACTTACAGAACTTGAAGGTTCTTACTATGTTGCAAAGCAAAAGTTAGATGCTGCAGAAGCAGCGGAGTATTTGACTCATTTTTTATCGAAGATTCTCTTAATTGCTTTCGATTTCCTTCCAAACAGTGATGATCGTTTATTAAAACAGATCTCTCTTTCAAACGCACTTTTAGAATGGCTGGCAAATTATCTTAACAACGCAACCTTTTCAGAAAATTTGCTTGCCTCGCAAGGAGAGATGCTTACCGCTTTATTCGATAAACATAATCCCATATCCGCAAATTTGAAAGCCCATATTGAAAGAATAACACCGCTGACCGGATTGTCACAAAGCGAGCTCTTTACAGGCAGCAATTCTGGCTTGTCTCTAGAATCAGAGTTAAAAAGAGAAATTCTTTCATCAAATGAGATTTGGTGGCTTGTTTCGTTTATTAAATGGACAGGAATTCGTATTTTTGTTAACCCTCTAAAAGAGGCACTGGATAACGGAACAAAGCTGCGTATTATTACAACTTCATATATGGGTGCAACAGATCAAAAAGCTATCGATTTTCTTGCCAACCTTCCAAACACAGAGATACGCTTGAGTTATAATACTGAGCGCGAACGCCTTCACGCTAAGGCCTATCTTTTTATTCGGCATACAGGTTTTGACACAGGTTATATTGGCTCTTCAAATCTCTCACGGCCGGCACTTACAAATGGACTTGAATGGAACTTAAAGGTAACAACACAAGAAATTCCACATATCATTAACAAGTTCAAGTCTACTTTTGAAACATACTGGGCATCGAATGATTTTGAACCGTATCAAGCAGGCAATGAAAAACATCGTGAACGCTTGAAAAGGGCACTCCAAATTGAACGCAAGGATTATTCTACACCCAACGATTTACAATATTTCTTTGATATTGAACCTCACACATATCAGAAAGAAATTTTAGAGCGACTCGCTTTAGAGCGCACAGTTCATAGACGATTTCGAAATCTTATTGTAGCCGCCACAGGAACCGGTAAAACAATTATTTCAGCCTTTGATTTTAGAAATTTCCAAAAAAAAATTAGCTCTTCTGCAAAATTACTCTTTGTTGCGCATCGGGAAGAGATACTTCGCCAATCAAGGGCAACTTTCAGGGCCGTTTTACGATCTAATTCTTTTGGGGAACTCTGGATAGGCGGCAAGGAACCTGAGCATTATAAGCAACTTTTTGTTTCTGTTCAGACGCTAAACAATCGCATTGAACAACTCAATGTTGCATCAGATTACTATGATTTCATAATTATTGACGAAGTGCACCACATTTCAGCAGATAGTTATCGACCAATTTTGAATCGATTTACACCACAAATTCTCCTTGGTTTGACCGCAACTCCAGAACGACATGATGGAAGCGATATAAGAAATGATTTTTGTGGTGTTATTGCAGCAGAACTCCGCCTTCCAGAAGCGATCAATCAACGCTATCTATGCCCTTTTCAGTATTTTGGTATAGATGATCCTGTCGATCTTTCCAACGTTCAATGGCTGAAAGGACGGTATCTTTCTTCAGAATTGAGCAAGCTCTATATGGCAAATGAACAGCGTGTAGCACATATTCTTCGAGCAATGGAGGATATAATAACTGATTTCAAGAAGATCAAGGCTTTAGCATTTTGTGTCTCACAAGAACATGCTCACTTCATGGCACAAAAATTTTCACTTGAAGGAATAAAAGCAGGTGAGCTAACAAGCACCAATTCTCAAGATCGGGGCAAATTGCGCGAACAACTGGTAAATGGCGAAATTAATATTCTCTGCGTCGTTGATATTTTCAATGAGGGAGTAGATATTCCGGAAATAAATACCGTTTTGTTTCTTCGTCCAACCGAAAGTTTAACTATTTTTCTTCAACAATTAGGGCGAGGTCTTCGACTTACCACGGGAAAAGAATGCTTAACTGTTTTGGATTTCGTCGGAAATGCTCATGCTGAATACGATTTCTCACATAAATTTCGTGCTTTGATCGGAAAATCTCACATTTCAATTATGAATGAAATTGAAAATGACTTTCCTCATCTGCCAATTGGTTGTTCCATTGTTTTACAGCAGCAAGCAAAGGAAGTAATACTTCAGAATATAAGAAATGCCATTGTAAATCAACGGAAGCTTATTTCGTGGATACGCGGATATGCCCAGCATACAGCACTCAAGCTAACCCTTTCAAATTTTTTGAGTTTCTATCCGCAAGTTACTATTGAAGATATTTACAAAAATAAGATTGATGATGGTGGAGGCTGGTCTCGGCTTTGTATTAAAGCTAATGTTATTAACGACAATCTTGACAGAGAAATTGAACAAGCTATGTATCGCGCAATTTCGAATCGATTGCTGCAATGTTCCTCGCGATCATATATTCAATTTATCAGAAATTTGATGAATGGTGGGAAATGGAACTGTAATGATGAAATAGAAAAGCAGTTTGCAATAATGACTCATTATGATTTTTGGCAAAAACCCGGAAAAGAACTTGGATTTAGCTCATTAGAGGAATCTCTAAAGGCGCTTATCCGTGACGAGCACCTAAAATCGGAATGCTTAGATGTTTTGAATAAAATCCTTGAAAAAATTGACACGAATGAACTTCCTATGAATATAGGTTTTCCAACAGCTTTAAAACTACATGCTCGCTATAGCCGCGATGAAATCTTAGCTGCATTTGGCGAAAATCAATTTGAAAAAAAATCAGGAAGTCGCGAAGGTGTAGTAGAAATCAAAACTCTAAACTGCGAAATTCTATTTGTTACACTCCAAAAAACAGAAAAAAAATTCTCTCCAACGACACTTTATAATGACTATGCAATAAACGAAATACTATTTCATTGGCAATCGCAAAACGCTGCTCGACCAGATCGAGGAAGAGGGCTTTCCTACGTTCAACATAAAAAGATGGGCAAGAAGATTATTCTATTTGTACGAGAACAAATTGAAGATGAATGGGGTCATACCATGGGTTTTATAAATCTCGGGCTTGTGAATCTAGAATCTTATTCTGGAAGTCAACCGATGAATATTACTTGGGCTCTTGAAGAGCCTCTTCCACCAAATCTTTGGAAGGACGCAGGAAAATTAGCATTAGGATGAATTATTTATTACTCGAGAGTAATATACTTTAGAGTAATATTATTTTTGATGAGGTGTTGAAATGTTTGTCAATCGGAAACGGGAGCTTGGGTTTCTTCGAGAGCGAGCGAGGAACAAGACTGGGGAATTCATTGCCGTTTATGGAAAGCGGCGTGTTGGAAAGACTGAATTAGTGAAACCGTTTTGGCAGACAAAACCTCTGAGAAAGAGCAGCTTCGAAACCTGGCTGAAAAAATTGGACTTTTTAACAATGACAGTTTCCTTCTCTCAAGATGTCTCTGACACATAATCTAACAAGGTATCAGTTATCATTTGCCTGACTTCAATTTTTCCGGCTGCCATCTTTTTTAATCCGTCATCGTGGCTGTAAATAACTTCTGCTTCATGTGCCAAAGCTGTCGCTATTATCATACAGTCGGCTTTAATATCTCTTTTAGAAATAAAGGGATCTTTAGTAGTTTCAATTTGGGGTCTTTCCCTCCAGATTTTTGCATATTGAGATGCTACTTTCAAATCAAAATGGGCTATTCTGAATTTCTTTGAAAATGCTGAAATGGTTTGAGGATGATTTGAATATGGTATTTTCACTAAAAATTCTGCAATTACAATCGAAGGAAGCAATACTGCTGAGTAATTTGTACTAAGTTGCTGCAAAAATACTTCTGCTTTTTCGATCATTTTGGTTTGATTGCCAGTTGCTTCTTTTCTGATACCCCAGATTAAAATTTGGGTATCCAGACATGCAAGCTTAATTGTTTTCATTTCGAAGCTCCGCGACATATTTATCCGGATTTACATCGATAAAATATTTTCCAGCAATTTCGCTTAAATCTTTAAATGCGTCAATGATTGATCCTCCTTCATATTCGGAAATATTAGTAATCCTGAATTCTTCTATTTCCCCTGAAAAACTGTTGAATTTGGCGTTTCCAATCAATTCAACAATTTCGTAAAGCCTTTTTCCAAGGAGCTTGGCAATTTGTCGGTTAGATTCACAAAAAAGGATTTTATCTTGTACTGTTTGAATTGTAACTTTGGGATTTTTGCCTCCGACCCGTAATACTCTTCCAAAAATACTGGTTTCACAGGTTGATAATATAGATTTGGAGACTTGCGTCTGGGGATTAATGTAAAAGATTTTGTCTGTTTTTCCATGAACGGAAGAGAGGAAGTCGGCTTGACAACATAATTTTTTAGTAATTGCCGAAATTACTTTCAATGATTTTTTTGAACTATCAGGTATTTCTTCCTTGCCATCAAAAAAATTGGAAATTGCGGAAAACGCTAGATGGGGAATCTCAGGGTTCGTGCAGGCAACACTTAGATGATTGCTTGAAGCCTTAATTCCAATTAAACTCAACGAAAAAGATTCAGAATTAAAATTCTGATCTTTAGACGCAACGATTGAAACAATCATTTTTTCAACAGATTTCAAAATCTCTGCTAAATCTCTAAAAGAAAAAGATTCAGGTGAGATATCCTTCCCGCTGAATTCAATTTCAAACGATTTTTCCATCTTTCACCCCTTCTTTTCTCAGTTTAGTGTTGTATTTAGTATATCACATTCGCCTCTTAAAGTATCAGGAAATCCTGCTTTTGCTTTCCAAAATTCTGTGAAACAAGCATTGAAAATATATTTTTTATGATAATATCTATTTACATTTGTCAAAACTTATCTTGAATTTTAACAGAGTTTTCAATAATATTGATTAATAACAGAAGCTGCAGGAAAAACTCCGGAGACATTATGTTCAATCGCAGGCTGTTAAATAGCCAAATATAATTGGCATATTTATTACTCGAGAGTAATATACTTTAGAGTAATATAATGTAGTGTGAGGTGTTGAAATGTTTGTCAATCGGAAACGGGAGCTTGGGTTTCTTCGAGATCGAGCGAGGAATAAGACTGGGGAATTCATTGTCATTTATGGAAAGCGGCGTGTTGGAAAAACTGAATTAGTGAAACAGTTTTTCAAAGGGATTCCTCATGTATATTTTCTGGCAGACAAAACATCAGAGAAAGAGCAGCTTCGAAACCTGGCTGAAAAAATTGGACTTTTTAACAATGATAGTTTCCTTCTTTCAAGAAGTTTCGGTACCTGGCAGGAAGTTTTCACCTATCTCAAAACACACGGATCAATGGCACTCGCAATCGACGAATTTCCTTACCTGATTGAATCTAATTCAGCTGTTCCCTCTATTTTTCAGAGAGGCTGGGATGAATATCTTAAGGATTCAGAAGTTTTTCTAATTCTTTCCGGATCAAGCATTGGAATGATGGAAACTGAAGTCCTCGGACATAAATCACCATTGTTTGGCAGACGAACAGGGCAGCTTCGAGTCGAACCCATGGATTTTTTTGAGGCGAAAGACTTTTTTAAAGACTTAACAGACGAACAATTTATGCCTGTTTATTGCATTTTAGGAGGAACACCAGCGTATCTTTTACAATTTAATTCCCAAAAAAGCCTCTGGAAAAATATTGAAGACCAGATATTGAAAACAGAAGCCTACTTGTACAGGGAGCCAGAGTTTATTCTCAGGGAAGAATTGCGTGAGCCGAGAAATTACTTTTCCATCCTCCGCGCCATGGCAATGGGAAAAACAAGAGTTAGCGAAATCATTAATGAGACCGGTTTTGATAAAAGTTTAGTGGGAAAATATATATCCATACTTCAGGATTTGAGTATTGTAGAAAGGGATGTTCCAGTAACAGAAAAGAATCCCGAAAAAAGCAAGAAGGGTCTGTATTTTCTCAGCGACGAGTTTTTCCGGTTCTGGTTCAGATTTGTCTTTCCGAACATGAGCTTCATCGAAGAGGATGACTCTTCTTATGTCTTAAGGCAAAAGATTCAGCCGGAATTTGATCAATTCATCTCTCTGACTTTTGAAAAAGTATGCCGGAAGCTTGTTTCAAAAGGAAATACTGCAAATTTACGTTTTCCAAAAACAGGCCGCTGGTGGACAAGAGATGCAGAAATTGATGTTGTTGGCGTAAACGAGGAAGAAAACACAATTCTTTTTGGTGAAGCCAAATGGAGCAATAAAAAGGTTGGAATCGACGTCTACAATAATCTCAGGCAAAAAGCAACACTTGTAGAATGGGGAATGCCAGATCGAAAAGAAATTTTTGTTCTTTTCAGCCGCAAAGGCTTTACAGCTGATCTGGTTCATCATGCAAAAAATGAAAAAATCATTTTGCATTCATTTTCTTAAAAATCTATCAGTCACGTTGTCTGTACTTACGTGTTAATAAGCAAAAACCATTGAATCCAAAGCGATCTTCGAAGTCATAGACCAGGGAAGGTGGATTTATATCCCTGAAGTCGCATCGTGGAACTTTTCGAATCCTGACACTCTGGTTTTGAGTAACCCTGCAAACGAACCGAAATCTTCTGCCGAATTCCTCTTCGAAATTGCATCGCCCCTTGCAGACGCTGGTATCAAGACATTTAGCGCGGACTTTGGTCTGCAATGCGGATATACCACTAATTTCGATTCCATCTGGTGCAGCAAAAATCAGGGCCCCGAAACCGTCATCACCATTGGACGTCCGAAATTGCCGGAAGGCTGGGTTTTCCTCGGTGACGTCGTGGGACAGGGGAACAAAATTCCCGATGCTCCGTGCCTGATACTGCGTGATTTATGCGATATTCTTGCGAAGCCCGTCGATTAACGGCTGGTCTGGTCAGATCAACGCCCGGATGGAAAACCCTTCCCCAGCGGAAGTACCCGGGTGCAGATATGGTATCCGGAACCGCCGGAAACTGGATTAAGGACAATCTGAACCCCGCAAATTGGTTTTAATCCGATTTAATTTCTGAAACTGTGCGGTTCCAGTTCGTAGTTTGTACTACGGCCGGAACCGCATTTTTTCAGGATTTGCATTTCCAGAAGCGACTGGATGTCTCTTTGAGCGGTGTCCTGTGAGCATTTGCATAGTTTTGCCCATTTTGATGAAGTAAGTTTTCCATCGAAAGAGTCAAAAAGCAGATTCAGGACCTTTTTTTGTCTTTCATTTATTTGTACCGAGGCATTATTGCGCCAGAAATAAGCCTTGTTAAAAAGCCCGGCAAGAATTTCCTGAGTATCTTCGATTGCCCTTGAAACACAGTTTAAAAACCATACCAGCCATTTTGTTATATCCAGCGAGTGTTTCTGTGATTTTTCAATAATTTCATAATACGAATTTCTTTCTTTTCTGATTTGCGCAGAAATGCTGTAGAATCTCTGTGACGTGCCTTCTGCCTTTGCAAGCAGCATATCAGACAAAGCTCGTGCTATCCGGCCATTTCCGTCTTCAAACGGATGTAGTGTAACAAACCAGAAATGAGCAATAGCTGCTCTCAGAACACCGTTTGAATTTCCGGGCTTATTCAGCCATGAGATGAACTGGTTCATCTCATGATCAAGAATTTCAGCCGCCGGTGCCTGATAATGAACTTTCTCTTTTCCATAATAACCAGACACAACCTGCATTGGCCCAATCTTATCGTCGCGGAATCTACCTGTTGTTATTCGGACAATTCCATTGTACCCTGATGGAAACAATGATGCATGCCAGCCGAACAAACGTTCAAGTGTCATGATGCTATTATAATTTCGGGTTGCATCAAGCATCATATCAACAATTCCTTCAACATTGCGGTCAATATGTATTCCACCGGCCGTCTCAAGGCCCAATCGTCTGGCAACTGATGAGCGAACCTGTTCAATATTAAGAAGTTCACCCTCAATTTCTGATGATTTCAATATATCCTGGGTTAGAATTTTCAAATTTGCTTCATTCCTCAAGTCAAAGCCAAGCATATCCATCTTTCCAAGCAGTTTTGCCTGCAATAGATGGACATGTTGAAGAATGGTATTTATTTCAGCTTCATCCCAGCGAAAGTTTGGCCAATCGTTATATTGATAAATATACATGTTTTTCTCCGCAAAATCTGCGGTTATTATACATGTTTTTCTCCGCAAGATCAAAAGAATCATTCAAAAGAGAGATGTTGAAAAAATTATAGACTTTTTTTATCTGCCAACGTATACTTCTCAAAGCGCTAATGATTCAGATACTTTATCTGAAAGGAGCAGAGTGGAAATTGACAGATATTGATAAATTCAGAGAAATTTACAGATATCCGGAAAAAGTCCTTGATTACCATTCAACGCATCCCAGCGGAAAAATAGGATCTGCGCTTTCAAAACCGTGCCAGAACAAAGAAGATTTGTCACTTGCATACACGCCTGGCGTTGCAATACCTTCTCTAATCATAAAAGATAACCCGGAGGCCGCATACCAGTACACTGCACGGGGAAATCTCGTAGCGGTTATTTCAAATGGTACAGCAGTCCTCGGCTTGGGCAACATCGGCAGCCTTGCAGGAAAACCCGTAATGGAAGGCAAGTCGATGCTTTTTAAAAAATTCGCCGGAATAGACTCATTTGATGTGGAAGTAGCAACTGAAGATCCTGAAGAGTTCATAAAATGCGTTAAACTCATTTCCGGCACATTTGGTGGAATCAACCTTGAAGATATTAAATCGCCAGAATGCTTCGAAATAGAAGAAAGGTTGATTCATGAACTGGAAATTCCAGTTTTTCACGACGACCAGCACGGGACAGCAATCGTAGTTGCTGCCGCACTTGAGAATGCCCTGCTTATAACCGGCCGGAAAATCGAAAATCTGAAAACTGTTTTCTGTGGTGCCGGTGCAGCCGCAATTGCCATCGCGAGACTGCTTGTTAAAATGGGCTTGAACAAAAACTCAACGCTGATGTGCGATATCAACGGTGTGGTGTACAAAGGTCGTCAAAATGATATGAACCCCTGGAAAGAACCATTCGCAGCAGAAACTTCCTGCCGGACACTGCGCGACGCAGTTGCAGGGGCAGATCTTTTTATCGGCGTTTCTGCATCAGGCCTTCTCAATTCAGAAATGATCAAAACCATGAACGCTGACCCGATAATCTTTGCACTCGCAAACCCGATTCCTGAAGTTTCCTTCGAAACCATTCAAAGTCTTAACAGCAAAATTCTATTCGCATCAGGGCGAAGCGATTATCCAAACCAGGTCAACAATCTTCTGGGTTTTCCATACATCTTTCGCGGTGCACTTGATTCAAGAGCCCGAAGAATTAATGACGAAATGAAGCTGGCTGCAGCAAGAGCCATAGCCGAAACAGCACGCGAGCCAATCTCTGACGAGGTTTTCAAAATAACAGGTAATAGAAAACTAGAATTTGGACGGGAATATCTTATTCCGAGTTCATTTGATTCACGCCTGTTTGAGCGGGTGCCTTTTGCTGTAGCAAAAGCTGCAATTCAATCAGGTGTTTCAAAATTTGGCCAGGAATTCCTTGAAACTTATCAGGAAAAGCTTATCAATAGAGATATAGGAAATTTCAGATAATAATATCAGGAGGTTCTAAATGTCAGTAATCACAATATCGAGAGAGATCGGTTCCGGGGCTGCGTATATTTCTTTGAAACTTGCTGAGGCTCTTCAATATTCATGTGTTGATAAAGAAATGATACATGAAATAGCAAAGAAAATGGAGAAAAACAAAGAAGACATTGAAGACTTTGAACCTGACACATACAACCGAATAAGTGTTTTTTTTCAGGAGGCACTTTCAAGCATAGCAACAGGCGGACGAGTTTTTCACACATTCGGGATGGGCCCACTGGACTGGGAAGGAATCGATCTGTTTAGACCTTATCCGATTGGAGATTTTGACCACGACCAGTATATCGATGTCCTGAAGGGAGTTGTAAGTGATCTTGCACAGAAAAACAATATTGTAATACTCGGAAGAGGCGGACAATGTATTCTTAAAGGCATGCCTGACGCTATTCATGTGCGAATAGTAGCAGATATGAATGACCGTATAAAACGCATTACTGAAGAACAGAAAATTGACGAAGAGAAAGCAAAGACGCTCATTGAACAGCACGACGATTCGGGACGAAAATTCTTTGAAGACTTTTTTGACGTTGACTTGACTGATCCTCACCTGTATCATGTTGTCCTGAATACCAGTAAAATTGGAATTGACGATTGCGTAAACCTGATAAGGAACTTAACGAAAGCGTAAAAGCTCCGCAGAATTATCTTGGAGTATTAATATTTCTTGCCGGAGCAGTTGCTCTGCTTATTCTTTCGCTGCCAGAAATGACAGCAGAAGAATGGAAATACCGTTTCCAGAATATTATTCAACATCAGCCCTCTTCCGGCGGAAACGGTATTTTTCTGTTTCTCGACAACGATCAGATCGCCCATATAAAAAGCAGAGATCAGGTAAAAATTTCTCAGCCTATTCAATCTGCTGCAGTCGAAGGAATTCTTTCTCTTCCAGGCAACAACATAGCATTGCTTGGTATAGACGGATTCCTGAGGGTTTTCAACGAAAGTCTTCAATGTCTCTGGGAAGTTAAAACTTATCTGCGAAATCTGAAAAAGCCTGCGCTGGCAAAAAGCGGATTAATCCTGGCTCTTTTCGACGATTATTCAATCATGGCAGTTACTTCAGGCAAAGGAAATATCATCTGGCGAAAGAAGTATGAAAACAAGATTCTGTCATATTCTGTTGATAATGCCCTTTTTGTTATCGAAAAAAACAGTTCTTCAAATGACTTTGGCAACCTGCACGCTCTGGATCCAAATTCCGGAGCGCCGCTGTGGGATTACAACAGACCCGTATTGAATCTGCCGTTTTATTTTTCAAATGGCCTGGTAGCATTCGCTGACAAATGGGGATATCCGGGAATTTTTGATCAGAAAACAGGTTCAAAAATCTATTTGCACTCAAATGGCGGTTTTAGAATTGGTGGAAACATCGATTCGACGTTTTTTTTCCTTTCCAGGGGTGGAACTCTGGTTGAATCGTTCAGTCTTAATCAAAAATCATTCTGGAGCACAGTCCTGCAGGCCCCTTTAGTCGGCATTTTCGGGAACGAAAAGAAAATGCATCTTCTGGACAAAAAAATGCTGAGAGTATTTAATCTTTCAAACGGAAAACTGATTTATGAAAAACATTTTGGAAAGGTTATTGACGCCGTTCAGGAAAAGAATATCCTTTCCATAATTTCCCAGAATAGTTTAATTTCTGGATATTTTCTTACAGCCTTCGAAATCGAAAATGGCAAAAATATTATTTTCGCCTACGAAGACTCAAAGCCCTGGAGACCTCTAATCACAGACAAGAATCTATTCCTTTTCACGAATTCAGGTCTCATGAAATCATATACTCTGGCTCACCGCAACAGCAGATAAAAGAAGGTTTCTTTGAATCTACTCAATAATTCTGGGAAACGAACACCTCATCGCTGTCATTTCGACCGAAGGGAGAAATCTCAAACCCTGCGGAGATCTCTCACTTCGTTCGAGATGACATGGTAATAAGTAGTTTCAATTCAAAAGTTGAGACTGATTATTGAGAAGATAGGTTTCTTTTTTTGTAATACTTTGTTGTATTGACAATTATTTAATTAGCGTTTAATATACACGCCTGCTTGCACGTAAAATGAATTCGTATTGTGTAATATAGGAAGAATATGAAGCGCTTATCATTTAAACTGCTTTTATCGATGTTTCTGCTCAGCAATTTTTCACTTTCTGCTTACGATCTCTCTTCGTTACTTGATTTGGCTGCTTCCGGCAGTCTTGAACTCAAGATTGAGAAAATCCGTATCGACGAAGAGCGTTATGAAGAAAGAAAAATCCACAACACTTTCGTTCCAAATGTCAGTGGCAGTCTGGGACACTCACGCCAGGCATACCTGGACAAATCACTATTTTCTATTTTTGGCACCCAGTATTACAGCACCCTTATGTCAATTGAAATGGTGCAGAGTTACCCCGGACTCGGCAGGATTCCGAAGATTCAGGAAAGAATTGCCGAATTGAAAACTTTTTTCAAGAAAGTTGAATACGAAAAAACGATAGAATTAGTCAAAAAACAGATGATTAAACTGTTTTTCGACTATGCACTTGAAAAAGAACTTACCGTAATTGACAAGGAAAACCTCAGACTTCTGAATAAGCTCCTTGATGTGGCCAAAATTAAACAGAGTGTCGGATTAGTGCTTATAAACGATATTCTCAGAGTTGAAGTTGAAATTGCAAATTATGAATCTGCTGTCGAATCAAGACAATTTACCATGCAGAACATTCAAACCGACATGGCTAATCTTGTAAATGCCACGAATCCAGAATCACTGACGCTTGATCTTCCGAAAAACCTTGAATTCGCTACTGCTTCTCTTGAATTTGCCGCAATTGAATCTATGATGATTTCTGAAGATCATGAAATAAAACTTGCCCGCATGGATTGTCAGCTCGTCGAAAAGTTTCTCAGCGGCGAACAGGCTGCACGTCTTCCGACATTTAATGTCAGCAGTAAGTACAATACTCAGAACGTAAACGACATATACAAAAATGTCAGAGATTATTCCGTTAATTTCTCTCTTTCCTTTCCAATTTTTGACTCAGGCGATATTAAAAATGAATTTTCCAGACAGAGAAAAACGCTGGAACGTTTGCGGTTAGCGCTTCAGAATAAAATCAATCAGAAAAAAACTATTCTGAAAAAATCCTGGACAGATTATCGGGAAATGAGTTCTAAATTGCGTTTTGCGGCAAAAGCACTTGAACAGAGCAGGGAAAACATGCGCATGATGATGGCCAGATACGAAGCAGGGGAAGCTTCGATAATAGAAATGATCGATGCCCAGCTTACGCTTTCTAAATCACTTATTAACCAGGCTCAGTCGCACCGCGACGAAAGAATAAGGCTTGCAGAAATCTATTTCCTGAGCAGAAATACAACCGGATATGAAAATCTTGATAAAATGGAGATATCAAAATGACTCAGATAAGTCTTATTAATACGAATAATCAAAAAATATACTGCAAAATGAATCTTTCAGATTCGTCTGAATATGAATCTAAATCTGAATTTCAATTGAAGTCTCCATTCGGAAAGAAGTTTAAATTAAAATTTAAGACAACTTGTACTGCGATAATATTGTTAATATCTATTTTCATTTCAGATACTCATGAATTGCATGCCCTTGAAAATTCTAATGCATCTGCAACAGATATTACTGTTGTAACTGGCACTTATATTAAGGCCGGAGACATCAGATCATCAATTTCTTTTTCCGGAGAAGTCAAACCTTTTGAAGAAACACATATTACACCTGATGTTGCGGGAATCGTTAAAAAAGTAAATATTGAAAATGGAAAGCGTGTTAAATCAGGAGAAGTCCTCGTTGAGCTTGAATCTGAGCGATTTGAAAATGCTGTCAGGCAGACAGAAGCCAGAATCAGAAAAATAGAACAGGAATTGACCGAAAAAGAAAGAGATTACAAGCGGAAACAGCTACTGAAAGAAAAAAATGTTCTCAGTGACAAAGACTACGATGAGAGTGAAAGCAAGTATAATCAGCTCAGACATGACCTGAAAAGCGCATTGGTTCAGCTTGAACTCGATAAGTTCAACCTTTCACAGACGTCTATCAGATCAAGAATCGCTGGAGTAATAACGAACCGGGATGTTTTTGCCGGGCAGTCAGTCAATTCCGGTTCAATGCTTGGAAAAGTAATCAATATGGACAAAGTTTTTGTTGAGATTAAAGTTCCGGATAACCGCATCAATCAAATTAATCCTCAACAGAAATGCTTATTGAGCGCTGAAAACTTATCAGGTACAGTCGAGCATATCAATTTTTATGGTGACGAATCAAGATCGTTTCTTATCAGAGCTCTTTTTGAGAATCCTTCATTTAAACTTAAACCAAATATGTTTGTTCATGGAGAAATCATTCTCAAAGAATATCTCCAGATACCGGTTGCACCTGTTGAATCGCTTTCCGGCAGCACCGATAAGCCTGAAACCTTTCTGGTTAAAGACGGCAAGGCAAAAAAGATCAATTTAACAGTACTTGCTTCTGAAAAAGGCTATTTTCACGCATCAGAATTAAATACCGGGGATTTTCTGGTTACATCCGGAATGGATGCTCTTAAAGACGGCACTGCAGTAAAAATCGCTGAAAAGTAAAGCTGAAAAAATATGTTTATTCCACAATTTTCCATTAAAAATCCAGTCACAATTCTAATGCTAGTGACTGCTCTCGTACTTATTGGGTTTGCATCGTGGGTAACACTTGGAATAGATCTGTTTCCAGATATTGACTTTCCGGTGGCTTTTATCCAGACGCCTTACCCCGGAGTTGATCCGGCGGAAATGGAAAATATCGTTACCAGGAAAATTGAAGAAGAGATAAACACGGTTGAAAATGTAAAAAAGATCACATCATACTCGTTCGAAGGTTTTTCACACATAGTTGTTGAGTTCAACTGGGGTACGAATATTGATCTCGCTGCCGTTGACCTTCGCGAAAAGGTTGATATCGCAAAAAGAAAACTTCCGAGAGATATCGAACAGATAACTGTCGCAAAGTTTGATATAAATTCCGAGCCAATAATGAATATCTCGATGGGTGGCTCGTTTGATCTGAAAAAATTACGCCAGATTGCGGAAAAAGAAATTAAACCTTCCCTTGAAAGAATTCAGGGAGTTGCAAATGTCGAAGTCTTCGGAGGACTGGAAAGAGAGATCAGAATTAAGGTTCTCCCGGAAAAACTCAAGGCTTTCGGCCTGAATATTAACGACATCATAAACTGTATTTCTCTTGGAAACAAAAATACTCCGGTTGGAAATATAACAGAGGGAAACTTCAAATACCTTCTCAGGGCTGAAGGTGAAGTGCCTACGCCGTCAAACTTTGGAAAAGTTGTTGTCAGAAGAATTGCCGGAAGACCGGTTTACCTCTCAGAAATCGCTCGAATCGAAGATTCTTTCAAAGAAATTGAGTCCGTTTCAAGATTAAATTCCAGTCCTGCCGTTTCATTTCAGCTGAAGAAAGAACCAGGCGCAAATCCGGTAGATATATCTGATGCGATAAAAAAACTTATTCCAAAGCTTGAAGATAAATATCCCGGAAATCTGAAGCTTACAATCGGCAACGACGGCGCCGATTTCATTCGGGATTCGCAGAACATGGTCTCTGAAAATGCCCAGTCAGGCGCAATACTTTCCATTATTGTACTTTTTGTATTTCTCTGGAATTTCAATGCAACTGTAATAATAGGCATAAGTATTCCTCTTGCAATTGTAATGTCGTTCGGATTAATGTACCTCAGACCTGGAATGACGCTTAACCTTATGACGCTGGGCGGCCTGGCTCTCGGCATAGGAATGATGGTTGACAACGCGATTGTTGTACTTGAAAACATTTACAGACATATTCTGGAAAATCCAGACAAAGACAAAAAGACAAACTGTTCTAATGGTGCCGGCGAAGTCGTGCTTGCAATAACCGCTTCAACTCTTACCACAGTAATGGTTTTTCTTCCGATTGCATTTGTACCAGGATGGCCCGGGCAGATCTTCATAAACCTCTCTCTGACAATTGTTTTTGCAATGGCTGCATCATATTTCGTTTCAATGACTCTTGTTCCGTTAATGGCATCAAGAATGCTTTCCGTTAAAGCAGATACACCAGAACCGATAATGAATTTTTTGCGAAAGATTTACACAAAGATTCTCAAATTTCTCATTGGTGGCTTCTTTCGAAGAATCGCGTATGCTGTGTTTATTTTTATTCTCTTCTTTTTCAGTCTGACAAAATATGTGCGACCACCGTCAGAATTCTTTCCAAAAATGGACAGAGGTGTTTTCACAATTAAGTTTGAGCCACCAGAAGGAACTTCAATTGAAAAAACTGATGTAATTGCTGACAAAATGGAAAAAGTCCTTTCAGGTATTCCTGAAGTTGAAAAGATTATTACAAACGTAAAATTAGGCGAAGGAAACATAACTGTCAGCCTCAGGTCTGTTGAGCCAGCTTCTTTTGAGAAAACATTCAGAGAAAAATTTGGAATCGGAAAACTTAGCAGTGAAGCGGCAGCGAAATGGCGAATCAGAACAACAAATGAAATAATTCGCGAACTGAGACCCAAATTTGCTCAGATTCCAGGATACCTTACTCTTGCATTTTCAGAGCCGGGAATGGGCGGTCCGGGCGCAGAAAAACCTGTACAAATTGAAATCTCGGGCGACGAATACTCTGAAATTGAAAAGATCTGTCTTGAAGTCACTGAACGAATTAAAGATATTCCCGGCCTGAAGGAAATTGACAGCGGCGTTAAGAAGGGCCGTCCTGAGATAAAAGTTGAATTCGACCGTTCAAGGCTTGGCGATCTGGGAATTGATCTTGGCGCGATATCAGAAATGATGCGTTCGTACATATATGGAACTTTGTCCGGAAAATATAAGGAAAGCAATGAAGAATTCGATGTCAGAGTAGAAGTGGCTGATGAATTCAAGAATCGTATCCAGGCGTTCCGAACGCTAGAAATTGCTCTTGGAAAATCTTCAACAATAAATATTTCTCAGGTTGCACGAATAGTTGAAGGACACGGTTTTACAAAAATTGAGAGAAAAAATCTGAAGCGGATAATCAAGGTTCAGGCCGATCTTGAGAAGCGAGCTATCGGCGAAATTATTCCAGAAATTTCTCAAAAAATTAAATCTGTTAAGCTTCCGGCGGGTTACCAGATAGGTTTCGGCGGCGAACAGGAAGAAATGGGCGAAGCTTTCGGCAACATGGCACTGGCGTTATTTGCATCAATTCTGCTCGTCTACATGATCATGGCTTCGCAGTTTGAATCACTTCTTCAGCCTTTTGTAATAATGTTTACCATTCCGCTTTCGGTTATCGGTGTGAATTTCTTTCTGAATCTTTACGGATTCAACTTTTCAATAATGGTTATGATCGGCCTGATAATGCTCGCCGGACTGGTTGTTAATAACGGAATCATTCTGGTCGATTACATGAATCATTACCGTCGCACTGAAGGTGCCGACCTGATGACGGCGGCATTACATGCAGGTTCAGTAAGACTTCGGCCTATTCTGATGACAGTTCTCACGACCATTCTCGGAATGCTTCCTCTTTCATTCGGATATGGCGCAGGCGCAGACTTTTATCAGGGTCTTGCTATTGCCGTCATTGGCGGAATGGTTGTCAGTACAATCCTTTCTTTGACTTTTATTCCTGTTGTATATATTATTGTTGACGACATTATTCGCTCAAAATGGATCAGTCTTGCAGTTTTCACGGTTCTGTCAGGAGCATCTTTCTTTTGCTGGAAGACCTTTAACACAAGCATTATTGCATTTCTGACAGCTGTTTTCTGAAACTTCTGATGAAAGGATCTTCATATCTGCTCACTCCTGTTATTCATGTGCGTTAACTTAAGGGAAAGTTGTCATCTCAAACGAATGTGAGAGATAATAGAAATGTCTAAGCGCACAGGACTTTGACATAAAATAAGGCACTGAATTATTGAGTAGATAAGGATGTTAGCTGAATAATGAAAGAAAAATCCGATTTTAGATATAATCCGCTGAATGCTCTGAAAGATTTTAACCGGCTGAGAGAGATTCTAACCGTTCTCGGCACGCATGGCTTTGGACAACTGATTCAGGAAATCGGAAAGGGCGAAAATGCTCTCGGAAAAATAATAGAATCTTTCCGCCTGAAATTTTCGGTTGAGGACGTTCCTAGTACAACATTCCCAGTGAGAACCCGTCTTGTTTTTCAGGATCTCGGACCAACTTTCATTAAACTTGGACAAATTCTCAGCATGAGGCCTGACCTCATTCCAGAATCATTTGCTGATGAGCTTAAGAAACTTCAGGACAACGTACCGCCTTTTGATTTCTCTGACGCAAAAGCTCTTGTAGAATCGGAATTGAAAATATCAATTTCAGATGTTTTCTCGGAATTTCATGAAATACCACTCGGAACAGCGTCTATTGGACAGGTCTACCGTGCAACTCTCAATAGCGGCGAAGATGTTGTTGTTAAAGTACAGCGTCCAAACGTACGGCGAATTATTGAAGCCGATATTGATCTTATGTTCATGCTTGCAGGAATTCTCGAAGACCGTATTCCGGCTCTTGGAAGCCTTGACTTGAAAGGTATTATATCAGAATTCAACAAAGCAGTAATACAGGAACTTGATTACTCGAATGAACGAAGAAATGCCCTGCGTTTTGCTGATGCCTTCAAAAATAGCCCGGACATTATAATTCCGCATATTTACATTAATTTTTCCACGAAAAAAATTCTTACAATGCAGATGATTCACGGAGTCAAGCTGAATTGCGCCCGTCAAATTGGATCAGATCCGAAAATACTTGTAAGAGTGGCGATTAAAGCCGTCCTTCAGATGGTCTTTGAAAACGGCTTCTTCCATGCTGATCCGCACCCGGGTAATATTTTCGCCCTTTCAGGCAACCGACTAGCGTTTCTCGATCTGGGAATGGTTGGAAGACTAAATGAACAGATGCGCTATCGTCTTTCGGGGCTTCTTGTTGCTCTCATTTCAAGAGATGTTGATGAAGTTTCGCGCGCGTTGATTCAAATGGGAAATCGTAAGGGGAAAATAGATTATTCTGAGTTCAGCCGCGACGTTGCTGCAATAATGGACAAATTTGTCGGAATGGCCATTTCAGATGTAAGATTCAGTGAAATACTCAGAGAATTACTTGATGGCGCTCGCAAGCATCAGATTAAGGTTCCGAACGACTATGCAATGATGGGAAAAGCGCTTCTGACAGTTGAAGGCGTCGGAAGAGAAATGGTTCCGGACCTGAACCTGGAAGAAGAAGTCAGGCCGTTCATCAAAAAGCTTATTATTATGCGCTATTCCCCTTCAAGAATTGGAAGTTCAGTTTTCAAACGCATGGTCGACTTGTACCACTGGTCAACTGAATTTCCGAATCACGTAATGACGATTCTCGATGACCTTCAGGGTGGAAACCTGAAAATCCAGGTTGAGCAGGCCGATCGAATCAAATCGTTCGAAAATATTGAAAAAATTATCGGAAAAATCACAGCAGCAATGATAGTGTGCTCGCTTATCATCAGTTCAGCGCTATTTATAACATTTTCACCGGCTGAATACAAAGTCTTCGGCCTTCCCATAACCTTTTTTCTAGGCCTTGCCGGATACCTTGCTGCCGCCGTAATGGGACTAAAACTCGTCAGAGCCGTCATAAATTCAAACGAATAATTTTGCATACTTAATATTTGCATGTGTCTGCAAAAAATGTTAAAATACGCCTCCACAGAGAATCTGATCCAATGGTGATCAGTATTTGAAATTCAATAAAATAACAATTTTATCGGAGGTTAAAAATATATGACTGTACAGCCCGACACCTTTGAATTTAAGACCGAGGCAAAACAACTGCTGGATCTCATGATTCACTCTGTCTATTCGAACAGAGAAATTTTTCTCAGGGAATTGATCTCAAATGCTTCTGACGCGCTTGATAAAATCCGTTTCGAAGCTCTGACAAAAGATGAACTCCGCCCTTTCGCCCAGGATCAGCACATCCGCATTGAAGCTGACAAGAACAAAAGAACTTTATCCGTTATTGATAATGGCATTGGAATGAACAGGGAAGAGCTTGTTCAATTCATCGGAACCATTGCAAAGTCAGGAACCAAGGAATATCTGAAAACTGTCCGTGAAAGTCAGGGAAAAGTAAGTCTTCCGGAATTCATCGGACAATTCGGAGTGGGCTTTTATTCATCTTTCATGGTTTCCAACAACGTCGAAGTAATCACACGCAAAGCCGGCGACGATAAAGCATGGAAATGGGAATCAAAAGGCGATGGAACTTACAGCATTTCTGAAGCTTCCAGAGAAACCCCCGGATCATCTGTAACTTTGTACTTGAAAAAAGAAGATGAAGAGGAAGATAAGCACGGTGATACTCACGATTACACCTCAGAATGGACAATCAAAGAGCTTGTAAAAAAATATTCTGATTTCGTAAGTTATCCGATAAAAATGAAAGTTGAAAAGCGAGAATACGAAAGAGATTCAGAAGGCAAGATCAAAGAAGGCACAGAAGCCAAAGTTACTTTCGAAGACGAAATTCTGAATTCAATGAAAGCAATCTGGACCAAATCAGAAAAAGATGTCACTGAATCAGAATACAAAGAATTTTATAAGCACATCAGCCACGACTGGAATGATCCGCTGAAATGGATCACCTACAAAGCTGAAGGAATTGCAACAGGCGACTTCAAGGGACTCTTGTACTTGCCGTCAAAAGCTGGTTCTGACCTTTATTTCAGCGATATGTGGAAAGGGATTCAGTTGTACATAAAACGCGTCTTCATCATGAACGACTGCAAAGAACTAATTCCTGAATATCTGAGATTTGTAAAGGGCGTTATTGATTCGGATGAGCTCTCGCTCAATATTTCACGCGAAATTCTTCAGCAGAATAAGCAGATTCAGAACATCAAAAAAGCCGTTTCAAGAAAAGTTCTCAGTGCAATAAAGGCGTTGAAGCAGGACGAGCCTGAAAAATTCAAATCATTCTGGAAAGAATTCGGTTCAGTAATCAAAGAGGGAATCTTCAAAGAACCCGAAGACAAAGAAAGAATTCTTGAAACAGCCGTGTTCATGAGCACACATTCTTCAACAGAAACTTACACAGTTGACCAGTACATTGAACGCATGAAACCTGCTCAGGAAACAGTCTATTACCTTACAGGCGACACCCGCCAGAGAATTGAAACTTCACCTCTTCTTGAACAATTCAAGGACAAAGGGTATGAAGTTCTTCTTATGACTGATCCGGTTGATGAAGTATGGGTTAATTTTGTTTTCGAGTACAAGGGCAAGAAATTTCAGTCTATTGCAAAGGGTAACGTCGATCTTGGAACAGAAGAAGAAAAGAAACGCGCCGAAGAAGAACGCAAGCAGAAGGAAGTCTCTTTCAAATCTCTCATGGATTGCTTTAAATCAAAGCTCGAGGAAGACATCAAGGAAGTTCGCCTTTCAAGCCGCTTGACTTCATCTCCGTCATGCCTCGTCAGCGATATGCAGGACATGACTCCTCAGATGGAAGCAATTCTGAAAGCCACCGGAAAAGATGTTCCAAAAACGAAAAGAATTCTCGAAATCAATCCAACACACCCGATCGTTTCAAAACTTCAATCTGTATTCGAGAAAAATTCCACCGACCCAATGCTGGCTGACTACGCAACCCTTCTCTACGGACAGGCACTTCTGGCAGAAGGCGGCAAACTTCCAGACCCGGCAGGCTTTAACCGCAAACTAAACGACCTGATGATCAAAACCATGCTCATCTGACAATTTGACAGGTGCGATCAATCAGATCATTCTGAAGATTTGACTGAACGATTTGTCGATTGCATCTGATTGATGATACCTGATGTGATCATTGTTATGTGATTTTTCAGGTCTTCTTACTCCCTTGAGCCCTCTTCAACATTTTTTTTCAACGAGAGGGCTCAATTCTATTTGAGATTGCGCCAGACTTAATTGGTTTTCTATAACTTTTCAAATGTCAAAACTCACAAAAGCTATGCATCCTGGAAATGTTCTGTCAGGTAACCATCCTGGCTATATTTTATGAGCACTTCTGGGATGTCAGATGAACAATCGCTAAAGAAATTACCATCACGTTCTTTCAATGCCATTTTTATCTCTGGCTGCCGCTAAAACTCACCGTGTGCAGTTCATTCTGCCGGGCGACAATGTCCGCAATCTCGACGTTGAATATTGTACGCTGCTGTATTTTGACTATATATTTCGCACTTTTTTCATTCGACCAGATGAAGAACATCTGCGAGCAGGAAGTTTATTCTTCCAATAAGAAGAGAGACTCTGCTCATGACGGTTGAACCGAAGATTGCTCCAAAAGAAATCATGAGAAATACAAATCCGATTTTCGAAAGGGTTCCGAAAAGTTTTCCTTTGTGATCAATGCTGAAAAAGAAATAGAAGAGACATGACACTGTTCCCATTACCAGTATAATTGAGGAAAAAGTTGCCAGGGAATTTCCCTGAACATAGAGAGGCATAATCGCCTTCTGAACTTGTGGAATCAGAATCTGATAAACGGTCAGAGTAAGAGCCATACCGCTGGTTATTCCGACAACAAAAGAGATAGAAAATCGACTTATCCAGGAATATTTCGCTGAAAGTCTGGAAAGCATCATAATGCCAAGAATTACCGGAATGATAAGTATGTATTCTGGAGCCTGAACTGGCTGTGTGCTCGCTCCAAAAGATTCAGGAAACAACTTGCCGAGAACATTGGGTTTAAATGTCTGATGAAAAGCGATAACGCTCAGAAACCAGCCCGCAGAAGCTCCAACAAAAATATGCTCGACCAGTCTGAAAAGAACATTGTCCCTCCAGAGAAAGCTGAATATGCATAACGTAGTCGCTGCCGCCAGAAAAATTGTTAATGTTTCCATATTTTATCTGCTGATACTGCCTTTTGTATTTGTAAGTGTTGTCGGATAAACTAAATAACTATACGATAGCGGATTGAAATTTTCTCTTAAATACCGCAAACCTCAATTGAGGGGTCATTTATAACATCTCATTTCGACCGAAGGAAAAAATCTCCAAATTACGGAGATCTCTTACATTTGTTCGAGATGACAAACACCCAAAAGTTAACACGCAAATTTGTCCCCTTATTTAAGATTTTGCATACTTAGCATAATACACTTTTTTTGAAGATTTTATACCGCGAAAACCCATCTTATTCCGTGGACATCCGTGTAATTCTGTGATTAAAAATCAGTATCCATCTCCTAATCTGTTAAACGTTCACACTACCCCTTTTTTTATATTGAATAATATTTCCTGCAATTATGAGCAAAATTATTGCCAGATGAGCCATGGACTGGGAATCCATCGATTTAGTGGCGTCTGATACTATGCCGATAAGTGATTCATATTCTGCTGATCCCGGCATTCCACCAATCAGGCCAACGAGCTGGCCAGTCTGAATAAACGTGATGTAATCTGGAATACTGACCGAAGTGCATCCTCCGGCAACCGGCACCCCATGTTCACCGGAAGTGGCGATAAACGCACTTAACCCGGCTGGGCCTGCCGAGAAAGATACGATAAGACTGAAGTCTTTCAGAGTCATTTTTTCAGTTTTGCCAGTTTCAAAAATGGGCATTCCCGAAGTTGATTTTCCACTTTTATCGGCCTGATAGAGTGAAAGAAAATCATTGCACATAACTTTGATTTTGCTCAGAACACCCGGCTGGAATCCAAGGTTTGAATAATTTATTCCATCTACGACTTTTGTCCCGGAGCCGCACAATTGAACGGCTTTTTTCAGAGCAACCTCTGCCATCTCGCCCCCAAGTGGCCAATTAGCGCTGCATATCGGACGATGTCCAAGTCTCAGGGAATGTACAATTAATGCAACAGCCGCTGGATGAAGCTCGGGCATTGATGATGGGTCATAGTCAAACGAAAGATAGATTCTTGAATTTCTGGGAAGCTTTTCGATAAACTGAAACAGTTTTATTACATTTTCACCCGCATTTATTTTAAAACCTATTGGCTTCAGAAGCGGAATAACTATTGCTAAAGCGAGAATGAGAAAAACATATCTTCTTGCCATTCAGCTTTCCCCGCCAAGATGTGGCTTTTCTATTCCGAAAATCAGCTTTAATGCTGAAATTATGTATCCGGCCGCTGCTCCTATAATTATTGCCGTCTGAGCGCCTGAAGATGGAACTTCAAGAATCCATGTCCGCAGTCGTGGAATAACTCCATGGCTTATGGAATCACCCATTGGAACATTTCCCAGCATAACTACCACTGCTGAGAGGAAGAGTACAGCGCTTCCCATTGATCGTATTCTGAATGAGCGAAATGCTGCAGACGCAATAAAAAATGCGAGCAGGGAAACCATTGTTGCGGCTGCAGGTGCCAATATTGCCTGAAAGATTAAGTTACTGAAAGGTTTCCACTTTGCAGAGAATCCGCCAAGGAAACCGCAAACAAAGGTAACAATAAAACTTATTATCAGCACAAGATTGAATCCCCAGCCCTGAGCCTTTTCAGAAATTTTTCTTATATTTGCCTTTAGAAGGCTTATTATTCCAAGAATCAGTGTGAAAATTGCAACAATCACAATCCATTTCTGAATCGCCATTTCAGCCTGTTTCATTTGAGGAAAAGAATCAGACAGGAAGAATGCAAAAATCATAAACATTCCGGCAGAGAATGTTATTACTTGTGGCAAATAATGTTTTATAAAATGCATATTTTTATACCATCTTAATTATACAACCGGCCAAAATCACTGCAATACTTATTAATTTTATCATATCCAGAGTTCTTAGTGTAGCCAGATCTTTTTCTGACTTGGAAACACACGCTGAAGCGGCAAAAAGCTCTTCACCAATTATTGTATAATCGCATGAAACAATAAAGAATGGAATCTGCGAAGTTTCAGCTGTTCCGCCGATGCTGACACAGCCAATTGCCGCCGCCGATTCGCTCAACAAGAGCGATTCAGCAAGGAAATTGCCGAAAAAGAAGCAGGCGGCTGGATTATCACGATTCATTATTCCGATGACTCCGGCAGCAAATGCAAGCTGATCGTCAGAAAGGTATGTAACCCGGTCGAGCGCTTCTTTATATGGCTTGCTGACGTTAATGAAAGATCGCTTTACGACATCCTGCGCAACGGTCATTGTAAATGAATGCGACACCGGAACAAAAACAGGAACCTGCAGAATCGAAGACTTTTCGCTGATTTTTCCGAGAAGATTCATTGCAGCCATTGTCTGCATATCTTCAACATCTTTAATTCCGGGAACAAAAAGAACTGATTTCCCGGTTTCTGCAGACATTCCCAGAATTGAATCAATTGCGTCCAATGCTGGAATATGCCTTACATAGAACGACTCAGGACTTTTTTTTCTGAAAAAGTTATATAACAATTCAGCTGAAACAAAGAAAAGTATTATTAAAACGATGATTTTATTGTTCTCAGTAATTTTGCTGATAAAAGATGTACAGGACATTTCATCAGGTGAATCAAGCTTTTCGGCTGATGAGCTTTTATCTTTTTCAGCGAAGGGTTTTGCCGCTTCACCAGTGGAAGAATCTGCCGTTGAGGATTTTTTTGAAGGAAGACTTTTAGAAGAAATTGATGCTTCAGCAGATGTTGAAAAAAAAGCTGATAAAATGATGCACATAATCACTGGCATCAAGTATGAATTTTGCCTTATCTTCATTTCATTCTCCAAATGCACCACATTACTGTACAGATAACTCTTTTATCTCTTAAAGTTGACTGATCCGTCAAGAGGTATTTCAAAGGCTCCGAATAATAATCTGAAGTCTGCTTTTCCTTCGATTCGCACAATATCGCCCAGGGAGTCTCTTTTCGTTTTTTTACCTCTCAACTGGTCAAGCACAGATTCGGCGGTTTTCAAAACCTTCTCAGGAGCTGTTTTAGCAAGCGCTTTGGTTGTGTTGATTCTGTCAAAAGTAAAAGTCAATTCAAGTGAAGTTGTTGCAAGAGGTGCTATATAGCTTGCGGAGGCTGTTCTAATTCCCTTTGCAATCGGAACTTCATTCAGAAACATCGAATAATTAAGATTTGTCAGATTAATTCCAAATGGAAAATAGCTGAAAACTCCTAAGGTAACAGTTCCCTTCATCTGATTAGTACCAATAAGCGCAGCCAGATTCAGATTTACCTTTGAAGGTTTGACAACGAGGCATCTGCGCATAAGATTTCTTGCTGAGTCTTTCTTCCAGTATATTATTCCTGAAAAAATGATTGCAGCAATAAGAATGTAGAAGAGAATTCTGAGAATAGAGCCAGTGCAACCACTTTTCTTTTTTTTTGTCGAAGCCATGTTTAACTTTCCTCACCATGCATTTTCATTATATCACTTTCAAATTCCCTGCGGTAAAATGTATTTTTTTGAAAATTGACCGGAAGATTTCCGCGCAAGCGTTTTATACAATAGAAAGCGTTCATCAGAAGACAGACCATGAACGCTCCAAGTCGGAGGTATCTGATACTCCGTACAATTCTCAGAAAACTGTATTTAAGTGAAAACGCCTCGCACCAGAGAGCGCGATGCGCCTCAAGAAGCTTTTCCGGAGTCATCTTTGCCGGTACAAACGTAACATTGTAGCCATTGTAGTATTCCCAGCCACGCCCGGCAATAATTCTCTGTTCCTTTTTCATCCTTTCATATAACCGAGTTCCTCTGTATGGCGTAAGAATACTGAGGAAAGGAACATCAACACCTGCTTCGTATAGTTTTTTCGCCATTTCCTTTACGGAATCCGTCGTGTCTCCATCAAGTCCGGATATAAGACCGGCCATTACACAGATTCCATTTTTATGAAGCTGGTTTATTGCCTCTGAATATTTTCGCGATTTATTCTGACTTTTGTCTGCACTGGCAAGTGATTCATCTATAAAAGACTCAATTCCGAAGAAGATTCCAATGCATCCGGACTTTTTCATAAGCCGAAGGAGATTTTCGTCCCCTGAAATGTCCATGCTTGCCTGTGTAAGCCACCATTTTTTGTATGGAATCATGGCTTTCAACAGTTTTTCAGCATATTTTCTACTGGCGGTCAGGTTGTCATCCCAGAACCAGACCATCTTTCTCTGCCACCAGTGTTTGAAATTATCGTAACTGATATCTGCAATTACATTTTCAACTGGTCTTGTTCTGAAACCCGGGCTCAACGATGGAACAGTGCAGAAAGAGCAGTTAAATGGACATCCTCGCGTGGCTTGAACTACCTTTTTAACGAAAAATTTATCCGGCAGAAGATCATATCGCGGTGTGGGCAACTTATCAAGTTTAAGGGGCTTTCCAGAATAAACTCTCTGAATTCTTCTGTTTTCAACATCATTAAGCAGATCCGGCCAGACTGATTCGGCTTCTCCAGTGACAATCGCATCGAAATATCGCAACGATTCATTTACCGAGTGTGTTACGTGCGGACCTCCGCCTATTACAATTTTGCCCTGACAGCGATAATGATTTGCAAGTAAAAATGCTTCCGGGGCAAATCCGCTGAAAAAACTTATTGCAACAAGGTCTGCATCCGTCACAACTGGATTTTCATTTAATTGCTGATGAAAAACGTGCACCTGATGTTTTGAAGGCGTCAGTGAAGCAAGATGAATTCCCGTAATTGGCGGAACAAAGTCTTTCTCATGCCCGAACTCATATCGCTGAATATAAGCAAGAATTATGTCTATCTTCATTTTTTCACAGTATAACTTTTACCTGAAATTTTTGCAAACATATACTTATACCCTTATTAATGCAGAATTTCACAGACACGGCATCGACTCTTCACTTAGCACACAAAACTTTAAAAATGGCGGCAAATTTGCGTTTGAGAGATCTTATGTCGAAATAACATAAATAGAAATTTTGGAGCTTTAATAACTCCCTTATTAAGGTTTGATGTATTTTGAATTAACATATTTCAGCGCTTTCCAGAGGGCTATTTCAAAGGAAAATTCAAGATATGCTTTTTTATATTGCCTTATGGAGTATGAATTGATATAATACCTGTCTGACAGATTAATAACCGTGTTATTAAGCAGTCTTAATAAATTATGAAAAATTAAGCCCTTCTGGAGGGAATCTAAATGAACAGTCACTTTTTTTTCACTTCTGAATCGGTTACGGAAGGACATCCGGACAAATTGGCAGATCAGATCTCTGATTCAGTCCTTGATGCTATCCTTGCAAAGGACCCGATGGGCCGGGTCGCCTGCGAAACAGCTGTAACCACCGGACTTGCACTGGTAATGGGTGAAATATCAACTAATTGCTATGTTGATGTTCAGGCTGTTGTCAGAAAAACAATCAATGAAATTGGTTACACCAATGCTGACTGGGGTATTGACGGAAAAAGCTGCGGTGTACTTGTAGCTCTTGACGAACAATCACCAGACATCGCTCAGGGTGTTAACAGAGCGCAGGATGCTGAAGCAAAAGAAGAAGCTTCTCTCAACCTCGGCGCCGGAGACCAGGGAATGATGGTCGGTTATGCATGCAACGAAACTCCTGATTACATGCCTGCTCCGATTTATTATTCACATCTCATCTGCCGCAAACTTGCTGAGCTCAGAAAAAATGGTACAATACCATATCTTCGCCCCGATGGAAAAGCTCAGGTTACTGTAGAATACAAAAACAATAAGCCTGTAAGAGTTGATGCAGTTGTTGTTTCAACACAGCATCATCCGGAAGCAACACATGCTCAGATTACAGAAGATGTCATCAACAAGATTATCAAGCCGGTATTTCCGAATGGATTGCTTGACAGCAATACAAAATACTATGTGAATCCGACCGGAAGATTTGTTGTAGGCGGACCACATGGCGATTCTGGCCTCACAGGCAGAAAAATTATCGTTGATACTTACGGCGGAATGGCTGCACACGGTGGCGGCGCATTTTCAGGCAAAGATCCGACTAAAGTTGATCGTTCTGGCGCATACATGGCAAGATATGTTGCAAAAAATATTGTTGCAGCAGGAATTGCAGACAGCATCCAGATTCAGATCGCATACGCAATCGGTGTTGCCAAGCCATTATCAGTTCATGTAAACACTAACGGAACAGCAAAAGTCGCACCTGAAAAAATCGAAAAGATCATTCAGGAAAACTTTGACCTTCGCCCGGGCGCAATCATCAGAACCCTTAATCTGAGAAGACCGATCTACAAGCAGACAGCTTCCTACGGTCATTTCGGACGCAATGATCTCGACCTTCCATGGGAAAAAACAGATAAAGCTGAGACTCTGAGAAAAGCTGCCGGAATTTAATTAACAGATAAAACAAAAATAAAACCGGAAGCAGCCTTTTCTGAATCCGGTTTTATTTTTTTATAAAATTTGTATCTATTCATAACTTGTGATAAAGAAAAGACAAGAAATGAAAAGACAGGAAAAGATTTTTTTCCGCAGATTACACAGATTACGCAGATTTGATGGTATTTTGCGATAACATTTGATGTATTTGTGTGTAGGGGTGCAATTAATTGCACCCGAAATAATGCGGTGGTCTGTTGTTCCAGTGTGCGTGATAAATCACGCCCCTACGAGTATAAAAGAATGACACCATCCAGATTTTCAAGATTTGGTATTTTTTTAATATGGTTCCCACTAAATTTTTGAGATTGTTGAGATTAGTGTTTTCTGAACGCTGAATATAAGGTGACGGAATGAAGGGAAAAATTTTCTTTTTTGCTGCAATGCTGGTTTTTTTTGTAAATAACTGCACATCAGGATACGAGAAACTGCCCGTTATTGTTTATCACCATATTGAAGATCCCGTTAAATCTGATGTCTCATGTACTCCGGAAAATTTCTCATCTCAAATGCAGATGATTAAAAAAAGTGGTTTTACTCCGCTGACCCTTAACGAGGCACGGCTTTTTATTGGCGGCGCCCTTCGAAGAATAAAGAATCCCATTCTTATTACGTTTGACGATGGCTACCAGAGCGTCTATAAGCACGGATTTCCAATACTTGAAAAATTTCACGTTCCGGCAACTGTTTTTGTTGTAACATCAAGAATTGGACAAAAACCTCAATTCAGCAGATATCTTTCAGAATCAGAAATTTCAGAGATGGCAAATAGTGGGCTGATCTCATTCGGATCGCATACTGACAATCTTCATACTGACATTATAAGGATAAAGAATTCCTTCAAAAAGAAGCCTGATCCAGTAGAAGAGCTCTTAAAAAATGACCTTCAAAAATCAAGCAGTCGTCTGGAAAAAATTACCAATACGAAAATTTTTGCACTTGCCTGGCCCTACGGAAAACACGATGATATAACAACCAGAATTGCCCGAGAATGTGGTTTCCAGGTTATTTTCACCAGTCGCTCAGGTTTCAGCGAAGCTTCATCTGATCCTTTTGAAATAAAAAGAATCCCTGTCACTTCCAAAGATACCCCTGAATCAGTTATTAAAAAAATTATGGGGAAATAGCATGAAGAATATTATTGAGTGGAAAGTTCCAGCGGTAGTTGTAGGAATGGGCATAGCCGGATTATTTGCTGCATTGCGTTTTGCACAGGAAGGTGAAGTACTCGTTCTGGGAAAGGGGCAGCTTGAAGATTCAAATTCGCAGCACGCTCAAGGCGGAATAGCTGTTGTCTGGGACTTTGAAGATCACATTTCCTTTCATTTTGAAGATACACTCATCGCTGGCGCTGGACTTTGTGACCCCGAAGCAGTGAGAGTTCTTGTAGAGGAAGGCCCGGAAAGAGTTTCCGAACTGATTGCACTCGGAATGGAATTTGATCACTGTGGAGATCAGCTCTGCCTCACAGTGGAAGGCGCACACAGTCATCGAAGGATTCTTCACGCAGGTGGCGATGCCACCGGACGAAAAATCGTACAAACTCTTTCCGAGAGAGTCAGACAAAATCCAAGAATCAAAATAGTTGAAAACTTCCTTGCATCAGACCTGATTGCAGCGAACTCAAAAATCTGCGGAATAAATGGCTGGCTCAAAGACTTAACGCCTGTTCGCATCGTATCGAATCGTATTCTGCTTGCAACTGGCGGGTTTGCGGGAATTTTCCCCGAAACAACTAATCCGCTTGGAGCTACCGGAGACGGAATTGTTATGGCCTGGGAAGCCGGGGCAGCAATTTCTGACCTGGAATTCATTCAGTTTCATCCAACAGCCCTTTCAATACCCGGACAGGCACGATTTCTGATTTCTGAAGCAGTCCGCGGCGAAGGCGCTTTTCTGGTTGATGAAAACGGTTACCGGTTTATGCAGGAATATCATCCAAAATGCGAACTGGCACCCAGAGATGTTGTTACTAGAGGAATTTTGTCACATCAGCGCAAAACAAATGGAAAACCTGTTTTTCTTGATGCCAGACATCTCGGTGAAGAATTCCTTAAAAAACGTTTTCCCGGAATTAATGAACATCTCAACAAACTCGGACTGAATCTCGGTACTGACCGTATTCCAGTTGGTCCTGCTTCTCACTACACCATGGGAGGCATTCACACAGACACTCACGGCAAGACCTCAATAGGAGGTCTATATGCTGCCGGAGAATGCGCCTCTGCAGGAATTCATGGCGCGAACAGGCTTGCATCAAACAGTCTTCTTGAAAGCCTTGTCTTTTCATACAGGGCAGCTGAGTCGATGCTCAAATACAATTCTATACAAAATTCAGATATGGCCGAGAATGAGCATTCATGGGAACTTCCACAACAGTTTGAGTATGAAGTTCTTCAAAAAATGGCTGCGGAAAACCTCGGGCCTGTAAGAGATTCAGAAAATTTAAAGCGAATTTCGGATATTTTCCGGGAAAAACTTCGTGGAAAATACAATCTGCCGGCATTTGCGCTTCTTCCAGATACACTCGCTCAGCGCAATCTGAATGCTCTCACCGGTCTCACGGCAATTCTTGCAGAATCAAGAAAAGAAAGCCGCGGCGGACATTTCAGAACAGACATTCCTGCTCCTGACCCAAAATGGAAGTGCAGACAGAAAATTCAGGGAACCGAAATATTACAAGTTCAACTTGATAATTAGCAACTAAGCTAGATTTGCATTTGAAGCGTATTTTTGAGCTTGTTTGTTTATTTTGCTGCCATTCAGCATCGTTCCCTTGTCATCTCGACCAAAGGGAGAGATTTCGTAACCCTGCATTCATGATTGATGGCAAATACCAGATAATTATTCTTCTCAATAGCTGAATTTAGTGGCGATGCTCGCTGGGTACAACAGATTTGCTGGGAAAATTGATAATTTCATTGTAATTTTTATATATTTGTTGTATCCTTAAAAGGTTATTTACCAGTAAAGTATTTGAGGAGGGAGTATGTCCGGTAAAATTTGTTTTCGCAGGTTTTCTTTTCTTGTAGTTTTCTTTTCTGTTTTCGTTTTTTCGCAGCTTTATGCGTTAAGCGGTGAGCCCCAAAAAGAATTTGACGAGTTTATCAGGAATATCCGTGAGGAAAATCGGATAGACAGGATAGGCTATCTTATACTTATTTCTCTTTCGCCTGAAAAAAGCAATGATGACCGTGTTCTGTCTCTTGCAGGCAAGTATTTTTACTCTTCAGAAGAAGGCTACCTGGCACATGTAGATTATACCCGCCTTCAGGATTTCATAAATGCCGGGATTCAGATTAAAGTTATCGACAAAAAGCGACTGGACAACAATCGTGAAGCATGGTACATGCTGTGGGTTGAAAATGAGGCACTTGAAAGAAATATTAAATTAAGATTCGAACCCATTTATCAGATCGAAAAAACAACTATTGTACGCATGAAAGTCTCTGATGAAAAGCACCTTAATCCACAAGGTGTTAAATATCAGATCATCGACGAAGAATTATTACCGCTGAGAACCTCTGTAAGCGGAAAACCCGTAAAAATTAAAATCCCGGATCCGGAAATTGAAAAACTTGTTCCGATGATTAAAGCAGATTCGCTTGCTTCAACTGTTCAGAAGCTTCAGGATTTCAAAAGCCGTTATGTAAAAGAAGCAGGAAACAAAGCAGCAGTAGAATGGCTCGTTTCTGAATTTGCGAAAATTCCCGGACTCACACAGGCGACCGCGACTTTCAGTACCAGTTCCTATGGAAATCTCTCAAATGTTGTCTTTGAAAAAACCGGTACTCGCGAACCGAAAACCGTTTACGTTGTCTGCGGACATCTTGATTCAACAGTATCAAGCTATAAAAAGGCAGATGCACCAGGCGCCGACGACAATGCCAGCGGCATGGCCGGTGTTCTTGAAATTGCACGCGTTCTTTCAAAAAAAGAGCTTCCATTCACAGTCATTTTTGCAGGAATGAACGCCGAGGAAATAGGTCTGGTAGGAAGTAAAGCGCTGGCAAAAGCACTTACAAATAATTCTGGAATCACCATAAAAGCAGCACTCAACATGGACATGATTGCTGACGTTGATGATAACCAGGTTGCGCTGATCGGTAACACTGCGTCAAACTGGCTGATTGACGTAGTAAAAGATGCAGGCAAATTATATGCAGGTTTGGATTCGAAACCTTTTTATAATTCAAAAATCTGGTATTCGGACCATTCATCCTTCTGGAACGTCGGTGTACCAGCAATTCTCTCGATAGAGGGTAATCCGGAAATGTCAAAGTACTACCATTCAGCCGGAGACAAGCTCGAAAACATGGCACCGTCCCTTATGGAAAAAATCACCAGAGCAAATCTTGCAGCTCTTTTAACTCTGAATCCAATTCCACAGGCAAAATAAGAGCATTCGATAGACACTATTAAACAAATCGTAAAAGCGGCTTCAAATGCATTGATCATGAGCAACTGGAGCCGCTTTTACTTTTTCTTTCTTACCATTTATTGAAAAATAGTATCCAGTCATAAATAGTGGAAAGAATTAGTAGAAGCGACTTTTTGCCGTTAATTATTGAGTAGATACAAATAATACCCCCAAAAATAATTCGAAGAGATTTGCGTTTTTGCTAGTTTTTTCAAATCAAAAATCCGCATTTTTCCGTCTTATTCCGTGTAATTCCGTGGTTAAAATCTTTTTCTTTTCTTATCAGGTAAATATTGTATAATGAATCCTCTCACCTGAAATGTGAGGGGATTTATTATCATACAGGAGAAAGAAAAGTGAACAATAATCAGTTTTTTTTCGACGGAATCTCCGGAAGCAATGAACATTCTGCCAACTGCAATGTTGCAAAGAATTACAAGGTATACGCAGACCTTCCTCACCGATATTTTTCTGACATTGAATCAATGAAGAATTACGTCATACAACTGCAAAAACTGGGAGTAAATGTTCTGCTTCTTCTTCCACATTTTTTCCCGAGTTTCTCAGAATACGTTGTTAAAGATTATGAGAGACCAGCAAATCTCTTCGGAAACTGGGAACATTTTTCTGACTTCATGAATTTCGTTCGTGAACATGGCATGGACAGAATGATAGACATTCCATTCAATCATGCAGACTGGATGGCGGATAATCTTAAACGTGAATGGTTCATAAACCACTGGTCAAACGGCACAGAAGCAGGCGCTGACGACATGGATGCCGATGGAAACAGAGTGCGAATTAACTGGGGCGCCTATATTCTTGATAATTCGAATAAGGATCTTATCGAATACTGGCTTCAGAAGGTAATTTATCCGCATGTTGAGAAATATTGTGTCAATGCAATTCGTATTGATGCCGCCTGGGGACTTGACAGAAATGGCCTTTCAGAAATAATTGGAAAAACAAAAAGCAGATTTCCGAAAGTCTGGTTTCTTGCCGAAAATCTTGGAATGGACAAACTGATTAATCTTGCGGAATCAGGAATCAAAGCTGGTGCCGAACGTTTTTTCAATAACTATTTCTGGCATTCCAATGGAAGAGGCGTTCCAATTGATTATTATAGATTTTTCAAGCGCTCTAAGGGATTGCCGACTTGTACAATATTCAGCAATCATGACGTTTTGATGCCTGCAATGAGAGCCCTTTCTAAAATTAAAAAGAATGAGTATGCTCACTTGAATGACAGAGCTCTTTACCGGCAAATCATTGAAAGAGACGGCATTGACAGCCCACAAAAGCTTTCGGAAAATGTCACAGATCGAATTCAGATGCTCATGAAACTTGATTTTTGTATTTCAGCATTTCTTTCGACAGACATAATGATAGGTGCAGGCTCTGAACGCCTTCTGATTGAAAAAACAGATGTTCTGCTGTCTAATTCAGACAGTTTTGCCAAAGGCATTAACACTGGTTTTTCTGATTTCATGAAAATGATTCTCAAGTTAAAAGCATCTGACGAAATTTTCCACAGCGAGGGAGTTGTTATCCCAATCGGCAACTGGAGCAGATCAAAAGATGGAATTAAAGGATATGTCAAACGGTTCGGGAAGAGACATCTGATGGTCGCTGCAAATACCAACCTTGATAATGCTGCAGAAACGTTTATTCCGGCCACTTTCAGGAAATCCGGAAAATCTGCTTTTTCAACAGATTCAGGAATTAAATCAGTAACTTCAGATAAAATTCCGGAAAAAATACTGCTCAAACCAGGCCAGGCACTTGCATTATTTCAGTTGTAGTACAGCTGTTCCACCCAATCATTTCAATTTGGAGGAAATAGAATGCTTATTAACGAATCGGTTAAAACTCCTGCGCACCAGTGCTTTGTTGATGTTACCAAACTTGTTCAGTCTGCTGTCAGAAAAAGTGGGCTGAAAAATGCTCATATACTTGTTTCTGTTCCGCACACAACTGCTGCACTGACAATTAATGAAAATGCTGATCCCGATGTCGTAAAAGATCTTCTCAGACGTCTTGACTCTTTTGCGCCAGTTAATTTTCCAGGTGATAAACACGGTGAAGGCAACAGTCATGCTCATTTAAAATCGAGTTTATTTGGAACATGCCACCCATTTATCGTTCATGATGGCGACCTTGTACTTGGAAACTGGCAGGGAATTTATCTGTGTGAATTCGACGGTCCCAGAACCAGAAATCTTCTCATCAGCATTCTCTGATAGTTGGGCCAAACCTATCATCTCAACAGTCAATCGAAAGGCACAACAGAAAAAGAGAAGATTTTTTCCGCAGATTTTCACGACTCAGGATTCAGGAGTCAAGAGTCAGGATTCAAGATTCAAGATTCAAGATTCAAGATTTTTTTCCGCAGATTACGCAGATTACGCAGATTTTCAAGAGTCAAGAGTCAAGATTTAAACAGATTTTTTGAGACTGTAGCAATGTTGCTGAGCAGATATAAATAAACGATTTTCTCTCTGTTTTTCTCTGTGCCTCTGCGTCTCTGCGTGAGATGTATCTTTTCTTCAGCAACGTTGCTACGGTGTTGATTTTTTAGATTTTTGATTTGATTTGAGCTTTCGTAGTGTGGAAACGCCTGCTGAGTTGTCATCTCGACCGAAGGGAGAGATCTCGAAAGTCACACTCTGCCACGACGTTGAAAAGCCAGATTTCTCCCTTTGGTCGAAATGACAACAAATACCAAGCACTTTCCCCGGATTATTGTGCAGTTATGGAATCTCTTGGCGAGATGATTTTTGGAATATGAGATTTTGGATTTAAAATTTATGAAGAGATGCGTGCTTCTTCAGAATTTGCCGGGTGAAAAGCTTTTTCTTTCTGCAATCTCCAGGAAGTTTTTCTGAAGGAGCTGGGAAGTAATATTAGAATAATTTATCGGAGATCCGGTTTGAGAAATATAGGCTTCAGACGGATAGCCAGGATGTAGAACTATTTCGATCTCAGGAATTCTTACGTTTTCAATTTCTGAAACTGCCGATTGCCAGTTAATTTCGTGAACCCATCTGCAAATCGCCGGAATCCATTTCATTTTATGTCGTCTTGAAAGTTTTTCTGCCAGGCTTCCAAGGAATTCCAGCACCAGAAGCGGGATTCTAAATATACGACTTAAATTCCTTTCCAGACCCAATTCAAGGGGTTTGCGCATTACGGTGATATTGTGTTTCTTTGCCCACTCGCATAATGGCAACACCCAGCCAGGAAACAGGTGAACGTGCTGATGGCCATTAATAAATCGACAGGGCAAGCCAAGTTTTTCGAGTTCTGAAAATGTGCGATCAAGAGCTTCAATTTTTTCAGCAAGAAAATCAGGTGAGGGAAAAAAAAGCTTTATTGTGTGAATCCAGTCTTTGGGACGATTAATATCTGTCTGTGCTGAAAACATGCATAAATGAAGCCCAACTGAAGCTGATTTCAAAATTGAAACGGCTTCTACAGACAAGCTTTTGCTTAGATTGTTTCCCGACGCGACATCACAAATCGAAACATTTTGAATACTTCCAGATGTAACACAATCGAGAATTCCTCTGTCAATTCCGGAATCCATTCCATAATCATCTGCTGTCAAATACAGCAATCTATTTTTCATAACATCCTAATAGTTACTTTTCTTCGTGGCTATCCATTCTTTCCATTCTTTTCAGACTCTCAATCAGCGGAATTATCACCGCTGAAATGGCGAGAATTACAAGCCAGGTATCTAGATCCATTGGTCTGCTTTCCATAAATTTCTGGAAAAAACCTGTATATGTGAAAGCAAGCTGTAACAGGACTGTAACAATAATGCAGGGCCAGAAAACCTTATTCAATTTTGGTGAACATCCGGGCATTGGAGCATGCAGGCCCCTTGCCGGAAACAGATAGAAAAGTTCAATTGCCACCATTGCTGTAACAACAGATGTTCTCGCAACTTCAATATCATAACCCATGATAGAAAACTGGTACCAGTAGACGACGAAACAGGCCACTGTCATAAGCAGCGAAACCACAATAATCCTTACCACAAGTGAACGGTCAATAAGCGGCTGTTCAGGCTGTCTGGGCTTTTTATCCATCAACCCTTTTTCCATCGCCTCAAAAGCAAGCGGAAGTGATAGAAATGCCGTCAGAAGATTCACCCAGAGAACCTGAACAGGTGTAATTGGAAGTTTTGATCCTATAAGCGTTGCAAAAAGAATAACAAGTCCCTGACCGGTGTTTGTAGGAAGAATGTAAACCATGCTTTTAACAAGGTTATTAAAGACATTTCTTCCTTCTTCAACTGCCCTTACCAGAGTTGCAAAATTGTCATCGACAAGAATCATTGCAGCAGCTTCCTTGGCCACTTCAGTCCCGCTTATTCCCATAGCTACGCCAATATCTGCGCGTTTAAGTGCTGGAGCATCATTAACACCATCTCCTGTCATTGCGACAAGGTGTCCGCGGTCCTGAAGTGCTTCAACCAGTTTGTATTTGTGTTCAGGTGCAACTCTTGCAAATACAGATGAAAGCTCTGCTTTTTCCATCATCTCTTTATGTGACATCTCAGATAATTCTTTTCCAGAAATACCGGCCACACCCGCGTGCCCGATGCCAAGATCTTTTGCTATTGCTACTGCTGTGGCAAGATGATCACCGGTTATCATTTTCACTTCAATTCCTGCGCTTCTGCAGTGTGCAAGTGCTTCTCTGACTTCCGGACGCGGCGGGTCTATCATTGCCTGAAGTCCAAGGAAAGTCATGTCGGGCATTGATTCCGGGATAAGAATTGTTCCTGCAGGAAGAGAAGTAAATGCAAAACCGAGAACACGCATTCCCTGCCCGGCAAGATCATCGACGTGCTTATGAAAGTAATCAGAATTCACTGGTACTTTTTGTCCATTTGAAAGTTGCATGCTGCACATCGGCAGTAATTTTTCGACCGAACCTTTTGCCCAGATGAAAACGTTTCCTGATTCATCCCGGTTGAGGGTGAACATCATCTGCTTTGCGGAGTCGAAAGGCATAACATCAATTCTCGCATTATTTTTGCGCATTTCATCTGTTACAACTCCGGACTTCTCTGCAACTGTGATGAGAGCACCCTCAGTCGGATCACCTTCGACCTCAAAAGTATTTGATCTGAAAACAAGATGCGAATCATTGCATAGAACACCTGATTTCAAAAGCATTTTAAAGTCAGGCTCAGAAAGAGGATTGTTAGAGCTCTGCGAATAGACCTTTCCACCACATGGGTTAAAACCAACACCCTCAACATTATATATCGTTGAACCAGTTACCATGCGCTGGACAGTCATTTCGTTTGCAGTGAGAGTACCAGTTTTGTCTGAACAGATAACTGTAACGCTTCCAAGTGTTTCAACAGCCGGAAGCTTTCTGATAATAGCTTTTCGGGCTGCCATATTTTTAACACCGATTGCAAGCACAATTGTCATCACCGCCGGCAGTCCTTCCGGAATTGCTCCAACTGCTGCTGCAACTGCTGCCATAAACATTTCCGTGGCATTCCCGCCGTGATGCATTCCAACAATGAATATGAGTATTCCAAAGGCAACAACCCAGATTCCGAAAACTTTCGAAAAAGCTTCGAGCCTTTCCATCAGAGGAGTTGACAAATCACCGGTTTTATTCATTAATGCATTAATTTTTCCGACTTCACTTACATCTCCGGTTTCAACAACAACACCGACTGCAGATCCTGCTGTTACGAGAGATCCGCTGAAAGCCATGCACTTTCTATCTCCGATTGACGCTTCAGAATCATTTGGGTCGGTATTTTTTAAAACTGGCATGCTCTCGCCTGTCAGTGCAGATTCGTTCACATTAAAGTTTCTGGTTTGAATCAGCCTTAAGTCGGCAGGAACACGATCGCCGGTTGAAAGTTGTACAACATCCCCGGGAACAAGCATTTCCGCACCAATGCGAAAAGGTTTCTCGCTGTGCCTTGTTACCATTGCTTCTGTTTTGATCATTTTGGCAAGCGCATCAATTGCACCCTGAGCTTTCTGCTCCTGAATGAAACCGATTATTGCATTTACTATCGTAACAGCTATGATTGTAGCAGCATCTGTTGCCCGACCGGCGAAAAAGCTTGCAACTGCAGAAACTAGAAGAATTATTATCAGAGGATTTTCAAACTGTCCAAGAAAACGTCGCCACGCGGGAACTCTCTTAGCAGGCGTAAGAACGTTCTGACCAAAATTCTCAATTCTTTTTTCAGCCTCGCCATTGCTTATGCCCTTTTCCGGATTTGTTTCAAGCTCTTTTATTACCTGTTCAACGGATAACGAAAACCATTTTTTTTCTTTCATACGCTGTTTTTTTTCCCTGTAATTTGTGATAAATATTTATTGAGTTGCCTGAAGCAACCAGTTGACTCTTCTGGGAGTAATGATCATGAAGAAATCCTTTACCCGCGGATCATTGGGGTCCTGCATGATTTTTTGTTTTTCCTTTTCGGGTAACGAATTGAACTTTTCAGAGTAAAGAATTTTCATTGTCACTTTTACCCAGACTTTAGAGTTCAATGTTAATTCTGATTCAGCAAAAGCATTGGCATCGCGATAGCTCGTGTCATATTCGAATTTCAGAATCTGCCCGTCATCAAAAAGAAAAGGACGCATTTCTGAAAGTTCGGGATCTGGAGAGCTCATTTCAGGCTTCTCCCCGCGAAATAACCTTCTTACTTTTTCATCAAAGTAGTATACTGAAACAAGCTGTTTATCTTTATAAAAGGGTATATGCAGCTTGTTATCGGTTATTTCAGGTTTGGCTGTTGCATTCCTCAATTCATTCCTGATTCCGGTCATAATAAGTCTTGATGTCTGAAGGATATCCAGCTTGTTTCTTGCCTGAGTAAAAGAAAGCCGCACAGATTTAAGAACATTATATATGGTCGTGGAAAGCAGAATAATGAGGCTCATGGATACCAGAAGTTCAATCATCGTAACAGCCGCACGTTTACAAATTCTGCCTCGCGCCTGACTGCTGGCTGATTTCATGGAGGATATTTTTTGAAATTGTGCGGTATAAAAATAGTTTTTCAGTTGTATTATTTGCATTTTAAGAGGCTCAGTAAAAGTTAAATCGCGGATCGGTAAGAATTGTAACGAATTTCAGCGTCGGAGAATCGGTAAAAGTCCGGCTGGATGCTTTTACATCAATCTCTACCCGTAGAAGAAAGCCCTGTTTTGTACTTTTTGTATACGAAGTTAAAGGTTGAAGTGTTTTGTGGAATTGCATTTCAAAACCATTTTTTTTTGCATTTTCCCGCAATAATTTGAAATCGGGATCACTTTCAAGATTCATTGCATTTTCGTAACCGACAGTGCGTGCCAACTCAAGTGCCGATGCGCCATATAGCGTCGCAATAGTGCGGCTGTCTGCACGCACAATTCGTTTCTGTCCACTTTTGACCAGCGAATATATTGGAAGAATAGCAGCCGAAATCAGCATTACCACTACAAGAACTTCCAGAAGTGAAAATGCGGACCGGCAATCAGGTGATCTGTAATATACTGTTGAATTCATTCGCTTTTATATTGCCATTCAAACTTACCGACACCGCCGGTAACAACTTTTGCTACATACATTTCTTCCATAAGTTTTGGAAGTTTATTTCGCCAGATTGTATTCAGCGGATTATACACTATACTTCCACCATTGGGAAAGGAAGTTTTTAAATCAAGATACGGACATACAACTGAACCTTTGATTTTTACTTTCTTTGTGCCGCGCACAACGACTGGCTTCTTTGTTGAAATCAGATTCGCTTCAACATAGCACGGATCGCTTGTAGTCTGAGTTGTATCAATCATTATTTCGGGAGCTACTATTGTCATCATGTCATTATTGGAATTGGAGCCGAAAGCTGCTGTCGAACCAGATAATGCTGAGGCTGGGAAAAAATCTCCGGCTATTACTACCGGACCGCCGCCCATCATCGGACTGGAGTAAATAACGCCCTTCCCTCTGAATGTCAGATTCCTCAACACCAGCGGATCTGGATCATTCAGTGCAAGAACGCCATTAAGTTCAAGCGTCTGATTTTTTGCTCCGGCAAGATAGGCCTTCACATCATTAACATATTTAAAATCAAATCTGTCAAACGTGCTTCCGCTGACTGATATGGTCGTTCTTCCTCTGAAAAAGTCTTCTGTGCTTCTTGGAATAAAATAAAAATCCAGCAGATAAGATTCCATGTCATCCGGGAGCGAATAATACAAGTCTCCGATATAAAATCCCTTGACCGGAGAATTATCAATTACCGTATCAAGACCGGGAAGAACTCTTGCGTATTTCTCGTTTTCCATGAATGGCAGCAAATGCTTTTCGAGGGGACCTTTATAAAGATCTTTTTCATCTTTCATTCGAGTGAGAAAATTCCCCAAACCGGCGTTATAAGGTTCGGCACCCCAGTCGCTCATGAAACGTTCATATTTGCTCAATTCCTTAAGGTTGTCCGGCAGCTTATCCCAGACTCCAATAAGCTTGTCACGGTATGTTTTCCCTACTCCGGCGATATCAAACACAAGCGCTGCCTGGCTGGCAGTTAGTTTTTTATCACGTGAAATGTCTGGCGGCAGTGGAATTGTGGCCGGTTTGTGCGCGGGATCTGTTCCAACAAACGGCAGAACATATTCGTTTCCGTCTTCAAGTTTGATTGTGGATATACGAAAATATGCCCGCTGCACCGGTCCGTAGACAATAGTCGGAGAAAGAGCGCTGGTATCAAGTCCGCCGCCTCTGCGGGACGGATTGCCCTGAATCTGGGCGTTTCCGAAAAGATCGAGACCGCTTTTATCAGCATCCGGGTACATACCTTTCACAACACGCTCGGGAAGATCAGCCAGAGCTTTTGCCTGCACTCCCCTGAACCTTATGAGAGATTCAAGAGCATTTGAAAACGCCGGAACGCTTTCCCAGAAAGTATCTGTCAGTTCTTTGCCTGCACCAACATTTCTGATGCATATTTTCTTGTCGTTGCTCCAGCCGGTAAACAGACCAAAAACACCGCTGTCGTCTTTCTGTTGGCCCTGCTGAGCCATTATCTTCTTCACATAATCCTTCATTCCAACAAAATCAACATCGAATTTCATGAAAAGATTTTCCTGAGCATTTACGTGGCTGATTTTATTCGGACCATCAGAATAATTATCTTCTGACAACAGAAGCTTGGTTCCATTGGTGGACTGAATCATTATCGGAAACTGATATTGGGCATCCGGGTTTTGCCCGATATACACTCGCCCGGGCGGAACCTGAGATGTATGAATTCCCAGCGATGAAAGCGCGTTTTCCCAATAAACATGGTCTTTGACTGCATCGAAATCTGGTTTTATTGATGTCCAGCCATGATCAAGTGTAAGGTTGCACATAGGTGCACCATTCAGAACGCCATCCTGCTTTCCAACGTTTGATGTCCAGACATTGAGCGAAGAAGCTTCCGGAGTGCCGTTTTTCACAAACAGAGTAAAATAGTTAAACGGCGGAACAAAGGATTTAACAACTCTCAGAAGAAAAACCAGAGTTACCCTTGCTCTTCTTCCGCGGTATGCTACCAGCGAAGTGACAGTCAACTCACCCTGTTTCTCTTTAGGGTCCTTTAAATGTGTATACAAGACCTTATTGCCCATCTTAGCTTCAATTGGTCTGAGGTGATTCAGTTTAATTGTGGCTTCAACAGTAAATTCCTTGGAATTAAAATTCCCCTGTCCCAGCTTGATTCCATATAACTGCCTTGCTGTTTCCCGTGTAAAACCTGTCAATCTGGCAACCTGAGATGCCTCAAGTGGAACCTCCTGGTTTTCTTTCATACTTGGATTTCCAGATCTGAGAATCTTGAAAAGCTGATTTGTTTCGTCATCGTTGTTCAAAGCATATTTCAATCTTGTGACGAATTCATCAACAGCTGATTCAGCGAGATTAAAGGCTACTTCTGATTCGTAAGTAAGCGACGAGGAAAAATCTTCGGAACCGGTAAAAAATGTCAGTGAATAAGCCACGATAAATAAAACAACCATAGCTCCGACTGCAAGGAGAAAGATAGAACCTTTTCTTGAGTTATTTGTTTTCAAATCTTTTCCCTTTCTTTTCAATGCTCATTCTTATAAGGTCTGCGCCTTCTTTTCCATCCTGGACCGATGAAAGATATTTCGGGTCTTTCTGCAATGATTCAATACATTTCAGCATGGAATCCATGGCTTCTTTTCTTTTTTTCATATCTCTCTGACGATGAAAAATCATCGCTTTTATATACCATGACTGCATATTCAGATAATTGTCTCTTGGAAAGTTCTGTTGAACACGTTCAACCATTCGCAGTGCGCCTCCAAGATTTGAAGATTTAAGCATTTTTACAGACTGTTCAAGTTCAGAAATTGCCTTTTTCTCATAAAAATCGCCGTCACCTGAACTCGGAAATCCAGGTTTTTTCACGGAAACAGTTGAAGTAGCAACAGATGCGGTAGAAGAAGCAACTACCTTAACCAGCCCGGAAGAAGGCTGAACCGGTTTTGGCTTTTTTCTGACACAACTGCAGCCGCCCGAAAAAATAAAAGAAAAGACAATAATAGAGAATAAAAACACTCTGGAAAATTTCCAGAATAAATTATTATTCACCTGAAACTCAATTTTCATTCTTTTTTCGTTTCCTTCTTCCCTATATAGTACAGAATTTACTCTCTCAAGTCAAACAGCAAAAAAATACATGTAAAATTTAGAAGCCAATCTTTCACCTTGACAACTTTTTTCTAAACAGAATAGAATGTGCGGCGTAAGTAACAATTTCTGTTTTGCAAAGTGATAATTTAAGGATGGCTAAAATGAATAATTTTTCAAGATTTTCAAGAATAATGCTTGCTGCTTTGTTTTTTGCCGGGATATTTGCCAATATCCCTTCTGCTCTGGCAAAAAAGAAAAAAGAAAAAAAACCGGAAAAAGAAGTTTCCCATAACTTTTTTTCATTCAGCGACGCACCATATTTTACCTCGCCCGACAAGCGCATTGGCGCAAAACTCCTTATCGACTCAACAAAAGTTGGTCCGACCTTTGCCTCCATGCAGCACCTGACACTCCTTCCTCAGGCTAACATTAAAAGCCACAGGCATGTGTACGTTCATGAAATTGTCTATATACTCAAGGGAAACCTTGTTCTGAGAATCGCTGACGAAATGAAAGTTATTGGACCAGATACAACTGCATACATTCCGCCAAAAACTTTCCATGAATATATGAATGACTCGACCGATGTATGCCAGTTTCTGCAGTTTTACTCACCCTCAGGTCCCGAAGAGGAATATCGGTCATGGGAACTTCCTGGAGCAGCGAAAACAGCTTCTGACACTGTATCTGAAGTCGCGTCTCAACCGAAAGAAATAGTACAGCCAAAAAGAGGCCCTGTTCCCGGAAGTCCGAAAACTTTTCTCGGAAAGGTTTCGGAAGTACAAAAGCCTGCTGCGGAGACAACTAAATGATTTCCGATTTTTTCAGCCAGTCTTATTACAGCAATGGCCTGTTAGAAGAGTTGTGTGAGGAAAATCAGAAGAAACTTCTTGCTGATCCGAAGAACACAACTTTGCGATGCAACCTTGCAAAAGCATATTCACGCCTCGGGCGCTTTGATGATGCAATCGTTGAATTTAAAACATGCATTGATATTGATCCGCGGCCTGAATATTACAATGAACTTGGCAAAACATACCTCAATGCCGGAAGATACGAGGAAGCAACTGCAACTTTTGAAATAGTTCTCGAAAAGAATGCGCGCTGGCCTGATACATTCCTTCATTATGCCCTCACCAGAAGAAGCACCGGCGACCTTGAGAAAGCTGATCAGCTGCTCCAGCAGGCGCTGGTTCTGAACCCAAGATATCGCGAAGCGCTCAATCAACGCGCTGAAATTCTTGAAGCTCTCGGAAAAAAAGACGAAGCTCTTCATGAATACAAGAAGGTTATTGCGCTGTTCTTTTCAGAATATCAGTTCAATGAAACCGAAGATTATAAATATGATTTATCAGTACTTTTTGATAATCCGGAATTTGTCGATGAAGCTATTCGGAGATTAAAAAACTTCGTTCAGAAGAATCCGGCTTTTGCCGATGCACACTACAAGCTTGGTCTTGCTCTTCAGGCAAAAGGTGAGAAAACAGAAGCGATGATCTGTTTCAGACGTGCGCTTGAAATTAATCCGCAATTTGAAATTGCGCGCAAATGTTTCTGGAACAAACAGTAGAGGAATAAATGCAACACAAAACAGCCGGAGGCTCAAGAATGCGGCTGGGTGATATTCTCGCCCAGGCAGGTCTTATCACCCCGGATCAGCTGAAAGAAGCACTCCAGAGGCAGAAATCCATGGGCAAACGCCTTGGAAAAGTCCTTGTTGAAATGGGACTTGCCACTGAAGAAAGAATTGCTTCAACTCTCGCCAACCAGATGAACATTGAATTCCTTGATCTGAACCACGTTACTATTCCAGCAGAAATTTTAACAACAATACCTGAAGGAATTGTACGTTCGCATAATCTGATACCTGTTCAATTAAATGGAAATCGCCTTAAAATAACCATGACAGACCCGCTGGATGTCTTCATTATCGATGAAATCAATCACCAGACCGGTTTTGAAATTGACCCTGTAATCAGCCCCGAATCACAGATTGAAGCGGCAATCAGAAATTATTTTGGAACAAGCGAAAATCTCAAAGCGGCAGTTGATACTCTTTCCGCCGAGAAGCGTGATCCATTCATGCATCTGGACGAACAATTCTTCAACACATTTGATCTGGGAAGTGAAGAAGTATCTGTTCCGATCATAAATCTTGTTAATACAATCATTCAGCAGGCGGTTGCTGACAAGGCAAGCGACATTCACATTGAGCCTGACGAGGAGTTTCTGAGAATAAGATATCGTATCGACGGGCTTCTTTCTGAACTGATGAAAGCTCCAAAAAATATTCAGGGCGAGCTTCTTTCAAGACTGAAAATCATGGCGCACATGGATATTTCTGAAAAGCGCCTTCCACAGGACGGAAGAATTAAAGTTAAAGTAAGAGATACGGCTATTGACCTCAGAGTATCTTCGCTTCCGACAGTTTTCGGGGAAAAAATCGTAATAAGAATACTTGACAAAAGCAGGCTTCAGCTTTCTCTCGAACAGGTTGGTTTTGACGAAGAACTTCTTGCACTTTTCAAACAGCTTTCCAGATCGCCAAATGGAATAATACTGATGACCGGCCCCACTGGCTCGGGTAAAACATCAACTCTGTATGCAGCAATAAATTTTATAAAAAGCGGAAATATTAATATTACGACTGCAGAAGATCCGGTTGAGTATCAATTTGCCGGAATAAATCAGGTACAGGTGCGCTCTGAAATAGGTCTTTCTTTTGCACGAATTCTGAGATCGGTTCTCAGACAAGATCCGAATGTAATTCTGATTGGTGAAATCAGAGATTTTGAAACTGCGCAGATTGCCATAGAAGCCGCCCTGACAGGGCATCTTGTCTTTTCCACCCTTCACACAAACGATGCAGCATCAGCTATTACACGTCTTGTAGAAATGGGAACTGAGCCGTATCTTGCAGCATCAGCAATTGTTGGCGTCGGAGCACAGAGGCTTGTCAGAAAGATCTGCCCTGCATGCAGAATGCAAATTGTACCGACAAAACAGGTTTTTGATGAAATTTCCCGATACAAAATTGATTTTCAGAAGCTCAGTATTGGCTCAGGATGCCTTACTTGCAGAAGAAGCGGTTATATCGGGCGTACGGCAATTCATGAAATAATGACTGTCAACGATGAAATTCACTCTCTTATCCTTCAGTCTGCATCTGCGAGAACCATACGGCAGGCGGCAATTGCTCATGGAATGCGGACAATGCGGGAAGATGGTTTCAGAAAAGCTGTTAAAGGCATAACAACGGCCGAAGAGGTTTTCAGAATCACACACAGAGATGATGCTGAGCCTTCCCGAATAACAAAAACACCGGAAAAAGTCTGATGCCCCCGAAAAAATTTTACTACAAAGCTTCAGATGCAAATGGAAAGCCGGTAGAAGGCTACATGGACGCCCCCGGAATTGAAGAGGTGGGTAACTGGCTTATTGAGCGTCAATATTTTGTAACTTCAATAGAGCCTGCTTCAACACTTGTAACTATGGCTTTGTCCAAGTCATATCGAAAAATTCCGACCAGTAAAATGAATTACTTTTTCATTCAGCTTTCGAGCCTGATAAGCTCAGGATGCCCGCTGATAATGTCTTTGCAGGCTCTTTTCAGACAGCTTCCCGCAGGTGAGCTGAAAAATATTGTAAAAGACCTCAAAGAAAAGCTTGAGATGGGAAAATCGTTTTCAGAAGCTCTGAAATCTCATCAGGACGTATTTTCAAATCTGTTCATCACAATGGTTGAAGTTGGAGAAGTTGGCGGCATTTTAGACGAAGTCGTAACAAAATATTCACGCATTTATGATTCAATGGCGCGAATACGTTCAAAATTTCTCAGATCAATGATTTATCCGCTGATTTTGATGATAATGACATTTACAGTGTCTGCCATATTACTTTTGTGGGTATTTCCGGTTTTTGTTGAAAAACTTGAGGCAAAGGGAGCGCTTCTTCCCATTCCAACAAGACTTCTGATAGGAATTTCAGACTCTTTAATAAACGTCACTGAAATGATTTTGTATCTTCCAAAACAGATTCCAATTTCACCCTGGATTTCCGGACCGATTTTTATTTTTATTATCATAATTCTTATTAGGAAAGCTTTTGCCCAAGCCTTTGAAAACGTTGAGTTCAGACGTTTTTTTGGACATCTGCTGTTAAATATCCCTTTTGCTGGAGAGTTATCAAAGACGGCTGAGCTATCACTTTTTTCCAGTACCCTTGGAACCATGTTGAAATGCGGTGTTCCAATTCTTACGTCTCTCACTGCTGTTGAGAGAGCGCAAAGCAATCAACACTTCAAGGATACAATAAAAACTATCCGGGAAGGAATTGCACGAGGCGAGTCAGTTTCAATGAACATGTCAAGAACCCCTGATTTATTCCCGGAAAGCCTCATATTAATGGCTGACGTGGGTGAACGAGGCGGAAACATCGGAGAAATGCTTGAAAGAGCTTCAATAATTTTTGAAAGAGAACTGGAGGGAAAAATTGAAATTTTTGTGAGCCTTGTAGAACCGGCTCTGGTCCTTTTCTTATCACTGTTTGTGGTATTGATTGCACTTGCTATGTATTTACCATTGTTTGACATAATTAAAGTCTTGCGTTAATCTTATGGTTTATATATGTTAAGGATAATATCCGGGAGATGCCAATGAAAAAGATTGGATTTACATTTGTTGAACTATTGATAGTTGTTCTGGTCATCGGAATTCTGGTAGCCATTGCCATCCCTAAATACCAGAGCATAGCCGCTGAAGCAAGAGCAAAGTCGTGTCTTTCGAACCAGAAGTCCATTGAAAGCATAATTTCCCTCTGGGAAGCAAAGAATTTCGAGCTGGATTCCGGAAAGAACAGATACGCATGGGTTGATCGTCAGGGAAATCTTCGCTGGAAACACTCCAACGCAGCTCTTCCACTGAACGAAGTTGCCAAGGATACCAAGCTGTTCATTTGCCCCGAAGCCGCAAGCCGCTGGGGATATGCCTGGCCCGGATCCAGCTACAGATTCTACAACACCGATAACACAGGCTTGTGGATAATCGGAAGCAACTCCAGCATGGGTGGCAGAGGAGTTGTATGTGCAATCAGGCTAGGGCCGCGCTGGATAGGAATGAACGGACAGATGGGACCTGATGGTTCAAAAGACAGCGCCCATCACTACTGGTAATTTTCCAAACAGGAATGGACATTTATAAAAGATAGAAAACAGGCATTTGCTCAGTAAATGGTAGATAGAAATGGTCTGTCCCAAATTATTGAGAAGAAAAAAATAGAATAGAAAATAAATAAACGATTGCATAAGTTAATCAATTGATTTTACTTTCTCACGCATCGGCGCAAGTCGATCAAGTGAGATTTGCTTATTCAATCATATAAACAGACAATTTCTCAGGAGGAAAGGATGAGTATTGAAAGAAAAACAGCAGTTATGTCAGGAAATGCCGCAATAGCCCGCGGCGCATGGGAAGGAGGTGTGAAATTCGCAGCAGCATACCCCGGAACCCCATCAACTGAGATCCTGGAATATATTGGAAAATATCCGGAAATAGACGCTCAGTGGTCGGTTAATGAAAAAACAGCCATGGAAACCGTAATTGGCGCAGCATATTCTGGGACACGTACCTTGTGTGCACAGAAACATGTTGGGCTAAATGTCGCTGCAGACCCGTTTTTTACGGTGGCTTATACCGGTATCGAAGGCGGAATGGTAATAGTCACAGCTGATGACCCCGGAATGCACTCTTCCCAGAATGAACAGGACAACAGACATTACGCCAGAATGGCGAAGATTCCGATGTTTGAGCCAAGCGATTCCCAGGAAGCAAAAGATATGACCAAAGCGGCTTTTGAACTTTCGGAGCGCTTTGACACACCCGTTCTTTTGAGAACAACCACCAGAATTTCACATTCTGAAGGCGTTGTACTGCTTGAACCACGCCAGGAAGCTCCTCAGCGGCAGTTCGAACGCAAAATGACAAAATACTGTGTTCTTCCACAAAATGCAAGAAAGTTGCATGTAAAAGTTGAAGAACGCATGAAGGAAGTTGAAGCTGTTGCAGAAAACTGCCAATGGAATAAGATCGAATTCCGAGACAGCGAAGTTGGAATAATTACATCCGGAATCAGTTATCAGCATGCAAAAGAAATTTTCCCCAAAGCTTCTTTTCTGAAACTTGGGTTGCCTTATCCGTTTCCGAGAGAACTTATAAAGAAATTCGCGGCACGTGTGAAAACTGTAATCGTAATCGAGGAAAATGACCCGATTATCGAAGAGCAGGTTAAGGCTCTCGGAATTTCCGTCATTGGAAAAGACCGAATCCCGATTTGCGGCGAATTGAGCCCAGATGTTCTGCATGAAAAGCTTTTTGATTTTTCAGATGCACATTCACCAAAAACTGTAAAAATTGAACAGGCCGATATTCCGCTCAGGCCACCTGTTCTCTGCCCCGGATGCCCTCACCGCGGGGTTTTTTACATGTTGAGAAAACATGATGTTACTGTAACCGGCGACATTGGCTGCTACAGCCTTGGCGCATTTGCTCCACATAATGCCATGCACACAATAGTCTGCATGGGCGCATCAATAACCAACGCCCTTGGAATTGAAAAAGCCATGAAGGAAAAAATTCATGGAAAACTGGCCGCTGTAATCGGCGAATCCACGTTTTTCCATTCTGGAATCACCGGACTGATTGACACAGTTTACAATCAGGGAAGGCACCTGACAATTATTCTTGACAATTCAATTACAGCCATGACCGGACATCAGCAGAATCCGGGTTCGGGTTATACACTGAAGGGCGCTGAGACGAAGAAAGTCAACATTGAAGATCTCTGCCGTGCATGTGGTGTCGAATTTGTAAAAACGATTGATCCGTTTGATCTGAAAGCAACCGAAGACACAATCAAAGAAGCGCTCGCGTTTGAAAAACCGAGTGTTATTATTACAAAAAGACCGTGCTATCTGTTGAAGGGGTACAAGCCTGAAAAGACTCCAGTCATAGTTGACAAGGTAAAATGCGTAAAATGCGGAATGTGCTGGAAACTCGGTTGCCCGGCGATTGAAAAAGATCAGACAGATAGCAAGACACAGATAAACACAGCGATTTGTGTTGAATGCGGATTATGCGTCAAGGTCTGCAAACCTGGTGCATTAAAAGCAGGGCAGGTGAAATGATGAACGGATACTGTGACAATATGACAACAAACGTTATTTTATGTGGTGTCGGCGGTCAGGGAACTCTGCTTGCGAGTAATATTCTTGCTGAAACCGCACTTAAATCAGGTTTCGACGTCAAAAAATCTGAGGTTCACGGAATGGCTCAGAGAGGCGGAAGTGTGGTCAGCCAGGTCAAATTCGGCAAGGAAGTCAGATCGCCATTGATCAGGAAAGGTGAAGCGGATATTCTGATATCATTCGAGCAGCTCGAAGCTTTGCGCTGGGCTGATTATACACGTCCTCATGGACTCATTATCACCAGCAATCAGAAAATCCTCCCAATGTCAGTATCAGCCGGGAATTCAAAATATCCTGAAAACATTATCGAAATTCTTAAAAACCATTTCCCGAAAGTTCTGTCATTTGATGTTCTGGCAGAAGCAACAGCCCTTGGGAACCCGAAATGCGTTAATATCATTCTCATGGGAATTCTCGCCAAGAATCTTCCGCTTTTCAACAAAGATGCCTGGATTGAAGTTATCTGTGAAATGATTCCACCAAAAATCCTCGAATTAAACAAAAAAGCCTTCGAACGAGGCTGGGAGCTGTAAAAAATCCATAATAGCTAAATTATGCAGGAGACCGTTCAACAAAGCGGTCTCCTGCTTGATTTTATCCAATCATTTTGGATGCCATAAAAATGTTAACGCGCTTGAGATTTTTTGCTGGAGTGAGTTCCCATTCAATAATGAGATCGTCGATTTTGAAAAAGAGAATTGTTTCCTCAGGGTCTTCATCAATTTTCCTCGGATCTCCCATGTAAACCGTGATGTCGTTCATGGATGTTGATTTGGAAAGAGAGAGAATTTTGCCTTCTGCATTAACAAAAGAAGCCTTTGCCTCAACAAAATGCTCATCTTTCTGAAATTCATCATTCTGGAAAACAAACGCGAAGAAATCAATTTTTTCTTCATTTTCAAGCTCGACAACAAGTCCATGTTGAAAATACTGAAAAATCCTGTCATACAAAGGTCTATCGTTATTCGGCTTTCCGAAAACTTCAAGCGTCCTGAATGAATTTTCGAATGTTGCTCCATTCACTGTACGATCGGCAAAATTGAAAATCAATTCTTTTTGCATTGAGACAGGCCAGCTCTGTGTTGGATCTGCTTTAAAATAGTCTACAACTCGCTCAAAAAAACCCATCTGAATTCTCCATTCTTCAGTTCCGATATTTTAAATTTAATTTGCTACGAACGCAAAGAACAGCCGGCATTCCAATGCGGTACAACCATCATGATAAATAATACACAACTACATCACAATTATTTGATGATCAAAGGAACTTATGATAACATAACGTCATAATTTTACAGTATTACTCTTTCTGAAGCAACCATATAAGCGTTATTTTTAATTCATAATATCAATTTGAAGGGGAATGAAAAAATGAGTTCATCTAAAATTCTTTTTCTAGCTCACAGTAGTCCGACGGAATATGTTTTTAAAGACACTTGTAAATATCTTCAGAAATTCGAAGATGTTGAAATAAAAAGTGTTTTCACCAAATCTGATTCGCCACCATTTCCAAAAAGCGTTAAAGACATTGATCTGGGTTTTATGGCAAAATTTGGACATATGTATGAATCCCCATTTTTCAATGAAATGTCTGATGCTGAAAAGCATGGATATAAAGCAGCTGTTGTTGCCAGTTGGGGAGATCCGGCTATTTTAAAAGCATCAAAGGAGCTTAGGTTCCCTGTCATCGGTCTTGCATGGGCAAACTATCACAAAGCAAGCCTTCTTTATAAAAAATTCTCAATTTTGCATACTCACCTTCCAGAATTAATGGGTTTTAATAAGATGCAAGTTGATATGTACGGTTTCTCAGAAAATTTAGCTTCATCTGAACATTTGGATGTAGACGTTTATGAATGGTTGAATAAAAAGATCAAGCCAGATTACAAATCACTTGCTGAAAAATCTTTGCCTGTTGTTGAAAAGTGTGCGGAAAAAGGAGCTAAAGCTTTAGTAATCGCCTGCGGATCGCCCGAATTGTCTGAATTTGCGCCAGTTCTTGATGAAGAAATTAAAAGTCGCTTTGGAATTAGAGTGATGACACCCTTGGACACAATGATAGAAACTGCTCGTGAAAAAGTTGCACACATCTGAGGTATAAATGAAAAAGAAGCTTAAAACAGCCATCTGGGCGGAAATTCCAGACAAACATAATGCTTTTGCAGCAAAAAATTCATTTCTCAGAGGTGAAAATTTTTTCGGCCAGCTCGTAAGTTCGCTTTCATACAGCGAAATGCTTTTTTTTACACTCTGCGGGAAAAAACCGACAGAAATCGAAGCTGAGAAATTTAATCTGGTCTTGAATGCATGTTCAAATCCAGGAATAAGGGATGAGGCATCAAGAAGCGCAATGAACTGCTCAGTCGGAAAAGGTCCGCTTGTAAACTCTGTATTAGCTGGCCTGCTAACCAGAACCGGTACTGTTCGTGGTTCTGAATGGATCAAACTTGTTATGATTAATCTCATGAAATGCAACGAGAATGGGGAAAAGATTACCGGATCTCATCAATATTCCGGGCTGGGAAAACACTTTGGCAGCGCTGATTATCGTGCTTCAGAATTAATCAGTGTTCTTTCAGAGAAAAAACACATTGAAAAATTCCAGAGACTCCTTATTGATTCATCAGATGATGATTACCCGGTTTTACTTGAAGGACTCATTGCAGCAGCATTCCTTGACCTTAATTTTACACCCGATCAGGGAGCTTTCCTATTTCTGATTTCATCGGCAGCGGCATTTTTTGCTTTTTCAGAGGAACAGGGAAAAGCTGGCTATAAAGAATATCCATCTTTCTTCGGAAAAGATGAATATCAATATGTTCAGCCTGACGAATCACAATAATAATGTTATACAAAAGCGCATTGATGTATTCCTGTTTTTGCAAAGTTCATAAATGGAATTATCATTTGAAGGATTTTGAATGTATGTTTGAATTTTAGATTATATGGAGACATATTATGGCTCATGAAAATGGAAAGAACTGTAACTTCGACGCGGACCTTCTTGCAAAATGGCATAGAAAAGCAATTTCCACTCTCGGAATAATGAACGAGCATCAAAAAATAATTGTCGCTGGGCATGATCTCCAGAAAGACCTTCTTCCGGTTGTCGATCTTGGACAGATGATGCACCTTTTCATCAAACGCGTTGTTCCGTCAAAAAATGTTTCAGATATGCTCAAATGCCTTGTCGTATCATGTAACTATCCTGACATTCGTGTCTGGCCAATCGGTACAGTTGCACTTGCGGCATCCTCAGGTGCAAGTTGTGCCGCATCAGTTTCGGCTGGAAATCTTGCGGTTGATTCACTCATTTTTGGCCATAGAAGTCTTATTGAAACTAATAATTTCTTTATTTCCATCCAGAATGAAATCGAAAAAGGAAGAGAACTTGGTGAAATACTCAGCGCTTTGCTTAAACAGAAAACCACAGTCTATGGATATGGCAGACCTCTTTTCAAAAGTGACGAAAGAGTACCAGTTCTCATCAGAGAGGCCAAAAGGAATAACCTGAGCGAAGGGTACTGGTTCAAACTTTCTTTATATATTGAAAGTGAACTTCAATCACAAAAGGGCCTGGGAATGAACTTTTCAGGTATTTCGGCTGCTATTCTGAAAGACCTTGGTTATAATGGAGAAGAAATGGTAGCATTTTCGACATTTCTTCCTATTATCAACTTTATAGGTGTTTACCATGAGCACAGAAATTCATCAACACCCATTTTTCCATTGTCCTGCAATGATATTGATTATTGTGGTCCTGAAATTCAAGATAACCAAGAGGTTTCAAAATGAAAGCAAGCAGTTTGTTTATCAAATATCTTCAAGCAGAAGGAATAAAATATATTTTTGGTGTTCCCGGTGCTCCGTTAATGCCAATATACCATGCAATGTACGAATCTGATTCAAAAATCAAACCCATTATCTCCAAGCACGAAGAAGGCGCCGCATTCATGGCTGACGGTTTTGCGAGAGTATCCGGAAAAATCGGTGTATGCTGCGGAACGACAGGACCTGGTACCACAAACCTTATCACTGGAATTGCTTCCAGCTATTCCGACTCGATACCGATACTTGTACTGACAGCTCAGGTTGCCACAACAGCCTTCGGCAAGGGTGCCGTTCAGGAATCGACTGGCGAGGACCGCAGTTTTTCGGCATCTGACATATTCAAACAGATTACAAAAAACAGCATGTTGGTTTTTTCAGCAGAAAACCTTTCGTTTATTATCAGAAAAGCGCTCAGAACTGCTCTGAGCCCGAGAATGGGACCTGTACATCTTTCACTTCCCCCGGATATTATGAGAAAAGAAATTGGTGATTTAGATCCCCTACTGGAACCATACCGAGTCGAAACGTCCTATTTTGACCGTGAAAAAATAAAGCAGGCGGCAAAAATTCTGCTTAAAGCCAAAAAGCCTGTGTTGCTGATAGGTTTCGGAGTAATACTGTCAGAAGCATCCAGAGAAATCATCGACCTTGCAGAACTCCTTTCTATTCCAGTGGCAACAACTCCACAGGCAAAAGGAAGCTTTCCAGATAAACATCCATTATCGCTCGGAGTATTCGGGCTGGCAGGCACCCGAACGGCTTCAGCAATGATACTTGAAAGTCAGGAAACTGATCTGCTTTTTTCTATTGGAATGAGCTTTGATGAATGGGGCACCAACGCATGGGACACTAGGCTTAAAGGCAATAAAATTCTTATTCAGGTTGATATTGACCCTTCACAAATTGGCAAAAACTATTCTGTCAATCTCGGGTTAGTTGGCGATGCTAAGACAATCATAAAAGAACTCTGGTTTGAACTTCAAAGGCAGATAATAGAAACAGATTTTATCTGTAACAGAAGCTCTGAAGAAGTACAGGAACTAAAAAAAACTTTTCCTCCCATTAATGAAATAGAAAAAATGAGTTCTGATGAAACTCCAATTAAACCGCAGCGATTGATAGGTGATTTAAGAAAAGCACTTCCAGATGATACTGTGTTTTTCATTGATGCAGGAAATAACATGGTATGGGCTATACATTACCTGCAAGTGCATTTTCCCAGAACATTCAACACAACTCTCAGATTTTCTCCCATGGGTTATTCCATACCAGCTTCCATCGGTGCGAAACTTGCTGTTCCGGACAAACCTGTTGTAGCAATCTGTGGGGATGGTGGTTTCATGATGCACGGTCTCGAAGTTGCCACAGCGGTAAATTATAATATTCCGGTTATCTGGGTGATTATGAATGACTCAAGGATGAACATGATCTACCAGGGAGAATCGCTTCAGAATAAGAAGGGAACGGAAAATTACTGTTTCAAACCTGTTGACTTTTCTCTGATCGCAAAAGGAATGGGGGCTGAAGGAATCCGGGTTGAAAAACCGGAAGAAATTATTCCGGCGGTGAAGCATGCGTTGGATATAAAAAAACCTGCTGTACTGGATGTTATTATTGATCCAGATGAGCTTTCTCCAATAAAGGAAAGAATTCTTGCTATTCAGAAGCTAATGAAAGGCTGATTATAAATGAACACCCAAGATTCAAACAACGAGCAGCTTAAAACCCTGCTCAGAGAAGCAGAAATAATCAATACAATAATCAAAGGCATTACCGGGAAAAAAAAAATAGATGATTTTATTCAGGAAACTATTGATTCTGCCCTGGAATATACCAGGGTCGATGTAATTGGACTTGGACTGGTAAACAAATCAACAAATAAAATTGATGGATACTGGGTCAGCGGAATTCCTTACAATATTGTCAGAGAAGCAGGAAAAGGCTCAATAGATTTGACAAACGAAAACGAGATAAGCGTCATAGCAATCAGAGAACGAAATGTACAAATATGCAATGATGCTTTAAACGATCCGAGAGTGACAAAGGCAATAGTCGAAATAACCGGAACCAAATCTTTTGCCATTTTCCCATTGGTAGTCTCAGATGAGCCAATTGGTTTCATGGGTTTCGAACACCGCAAAGAAAAGGTTAAGATTGACTACGAAGACCTGAAAAAATTTCAACGTTTTGTTGATACGCTTGCACTGTTTTTTCACAACTATAAAATCTACGACGAACTGGACAATCTGAACAAAAACCTTGAAAATCTTGTTGAAATAAAAGTTGGAGAGTTGAAAGACGCTCATGAAACCATCTGGAATATCAAGGAGTACCTTGCAGCAATTATTGAAAATTCCGTTAACGGTATTATTGCAACTGATGTTTCAGGAAAAATTCAGATCACAAATCGAGTAGCCAAGGAACTGTTCGGCGAAAAACTTGGCATTGGTTCCTGCTCTCATATCAGCAGTCTTTTTCAGAATGAAGACAAAAGCAGATTTTTCAAAGATAATGTCCCTGATTTTTTTCCAGAAAATGAAAAGCTGATAAAAAATATCGAAATTGAAATGCAAGATTCGGAAGAGAAACCGGTTTATTCAAATCTTGCAGTGGTAAGCATGCATGACCGAAATAAGGGACAACAGGGAATCCTGTTTATGATTCAGGACCTCCGTGAAATTAGATTTCTTGAGGGCCGCATTATTCAGGCCGAAAAGCTTAAACTATTCGGTGAAATGGCAGCCGGTATCACTCATGAACTTAATACTCCCCTTGGAACAATAAAAGGCGCTGTTGCTATATTAAAACGCAAATTACCAGAAGATTCAGAATTAGCCCTGAAGTATCTTCCAATGATCAACGATGCCGTTAATCGGTGTTCAAGCTTTTTGAGGGACATGCTCGACTTTTCGAAACCATCAAAGATATACAAATCAACAGTCAGCATAGCAAAACTTGTACATCATGCTATCGAAATAATAAAACTTAAATCAGCATCTGCTGAAATTCATTGGGAATATGACTTTGCCGAGCCTCTGCCAGAGTTGTCAGCTAACAAAGAGAATCTCATGCAGGTTTTTCTTAATATTCTGGACAATGCGGTCGCTGCATGCAAGGAAAATGGAAAAATTTCGATAAGAGTTTTTGCTGAGAAAGCAAATCCCGAAGAAATCGCCCGGCGGAATCTTCCGCCAAGAAGAGTTGACGATTCCGAACATCGGGAATTCTATCTTTTTCGAAAAACAAGAGAAGAAACTTTCAATAAACTTCCTTCCAACTATCTTCCGGACGACCTTCTTGTAACAACAACAATTTCAGATAACGGAGTAGGAATTTCACCTGAAAACATCATGAAAATATTCGAGGTGTTTTTTACGTCAGGAAAAGAAAATCGTGGAACAGGCCTGGGGCTGGCAATTTCACAGAGAATAATAAATGAGCACAATGGGGCAATATTTGTCTATTCAATCCCCGGAAAAGAGACCACTTTTACTGTAAAACTTCCCGTAAACAGTTGCAGTACAAATCCGGAAAGAATTGTTCAAGCGACTGTTACAGAATAAATCAAGTAAGTAAAGGAATGAATCATGACCGAAGAAATGTTTAACATTCTGGTTGCTGATGATGAAATTAGTTTTTGCGAAGTTCTCAAGGATCTTCTCAGCACAGATATCAGATACAACGTCATCCGCGCGCTAACACCTGAGGAAGCCGTTCAAAAAGCAGTTAACTTTCACGTAGACCTTGTACTTCTCGACAAAAGATTTAAAAGTGATGCTGAGGGAGTTAGGGTATTCAAGAAAATTAAAGAATTGAAGCCCGAAACTGAAATAGTGATGATGACTGCCTACCCCGATTCTTTATCAAATCATGAAGTTTTTTCAGCAGGAGCAGCAGCATACCTCCTTAAGACTGACGATTATGAGAAGCTTCTTGAAACAATAAAATGTCTGATGGAAAAAACCCGTTTGAGAAAAACCGACATTTCTTCTTTGAGTGAGCTGAGGAACAAAAATTCCCGTCTAGAAAAAGTTCATACGACAATGAAAACCTGGAATGATCAATTGTTGAAACGGTTAAAAGAACAGGAAAAAGTAATAGCTTCAAGTGTGACCTCTGAATTGTTTGAAAGTACGTTCAGATCAAGGCTTATTGCATTGTGTATGAAAAGTGAAATTGAGTTCCTGCTACAGACTCAGAAATGTATTATTCACGAATTATCGGAAAAACATGGTTCTGAGTTACCGGAGATATTATCCAGAATTATCACTCTGAATTCACTGATTCACGAAATTTCCAGCGGTTACTGCAATCTTATTGCAGAAAAGAACTTGAGCAAACAATTGTTTTCTCTGAATGAAGTAATAGTCTCTACTATTTCTGCTATCAGATTTCTTTCAAATGAAAAATCCTTGAAATTCGGTTATCAAACCGACATTCTTCCAGATTATTTCGGAAATCCAGAAATCGTTTTCAGAACATTGATAACATTGTTTTTTACAATATCAAAATTCTGCGATTCCAGAAAAAACAACGAAAATAGCCTTAACAGAATTTTTTTCAGGAGCTGCATCGAAAACAATATCATTAAATTCGAAATGTCTTCTTCAAAAAGAAATATCAGCGAGTTTGAAAAATTATCTGAAAACGACTACGATGGAACTTCATTATTATTGATAACTCAGGCTGTTGCATTTCATAACGGTAATATCTCACTTATCATGGACGAATTTAACAGCCTGAGAATAACGATTGAGCTGCCTCATAAATTAACTGACTGAAAATAGCTAAACAGGAAAAATCAAAAATGAAAATTATGATTGTAGATGACGAATCAGTCGCAAGAAGACTTATTAAGGAAAATCTAGAAATGGATTTTCCGGAAATTTCCTTTATTGAATCATCTAATGGGCATGAAGCACTCAAGTTGTTTTCTAAATTGGCTCCGGAAATAGTTATCAGTGACATTAATATGCCCGGAATGAACGGATTAAGATTTCTTTCCGAAACAAAAAAGCTGGATTCAGATTGCAGGTTTATATTTATCACCGGCAGGGATGATACCGATTCAGCAATACAGGCATTAAAACTTGGAGCGTTCGACTATCTCAGAAAACCACTTGAAATAGAGGAACTGTCCCACGTTTTAAAAAATGTCGTTAAAGACTTTCTTCTTGAAAAAGAACTGCATGAAAAACGCATTGAGCTTGAAAACAACCTCAAAGAACTGCTTCAGACAGAAATAAATCTGAATCGTGCATTGAAAAAGGAAAAAGAAGCCGGAGAAATGAAAACCATTTTTATCTCAACTGTATCACACGAATTCAAAACTCCGCTTACCTCAATCAAGACCTCTGCAGAAGTAATTTCCAATCTGACCAGTGGCAACGAAAAGTGTAGAAAATATCTTCAGTTCATTAATTCCGCAGTTACCAGAATCAATGAACTGGTTGAAGATGTGCTCTGCTTTGGGCAAGCAGAAGAAGGTCTGGTTGAATTCAATCCATCTGCAACTTTTCTTCCGGACTTCTGCAATTCACTTATCGAAGAAATTTCACATGGTTATAAGACGAGAAATATAGTTTTTGTTGCTGAACCATCCTGCCGGAAAAATTTCCTTCTTGATAAGAACCTGGTCGGGAAGATATTATCCAATCTGATAGTCAACGCCCTCAATTATTCACAGAGCGATACTGAAGTCCTGCTTGCGATATCACAAACACTTACCTCTTCAGAAACTTTTGTAACAGATGATAATTCGAAAGATTCCTTCTCTGAAAGCAATAACCTTTATGAAAAAACTTATCTGAAATTTTCAATCTCAGATAAAGGCATTGGAATTCCCGAAGATCAGCGAGATTTAATTTTTCAGCCGTTTTTCAGAGCTTCAAATGCTGGAAAGAAAAAAGGGACCGGCCTTGGACTTGCCATAGTAAAAAAGGCAGTCGAATGCTGTGGCGGCAGGATTGACTTTGAAAGCTCGGAAAATAATGGCACGACATTTAATATCCTTATTCCGACAAAAGAATGCAATAACACATAGACGTTAAAACCATAATTTATAGATCAAAAGGAATAATCATGAATAAACAAAAAATTCTAGTAATAGAAGATGAAGAAGATGTACTTGAAGGAATTGTCGAACTGCTTTCTTCAGACGGTTTCCTTGTTGATGCTGCCAAATGTGCAGATAGCGGCATGAAATGCCTGTCGAAATCGCTTCCCGACGTGATAGTCTGCGACATAATGATGCCTGGCATGAATGGTTATGAATTTCTTAAAATCCTGAAAAATGAACCACGAACAGCCGTAATCCCATTCATTTTTCTTACCGCCAGAGGCAACAGAAATTCGCATAGAACTGGAATGGAACTCGGTGCTGATGACTACATTGTAAAGCCCTTTTCGAAAGCTGAACTCACAACATCAATCCAGAGCCAGATATCGAAAAGAAGCCTTCTTACAAAATCAATAGATCAATTAAAAGCAGATATCGGAGCCATGCTTCCACACGAATTCCGAACTCCACTTAGCGGAATACTTGGTTTTGCGGAAATAATTAAATCAGCAGCAGCCGAGAACAAGCAGATTGACATAGATGATTTGAAACATTACGCAGATATCATTTACCAGTCTGGTCAGAGAATTTTACAACTGGTAAAGAAACAGGAGGAATACTTTCAACTGATTTCCCAACTCGCAAAAAAATCAGAGAATACTGTTTCATCTTTTAAAAGCCATATTCAACAATTTACCATAAGCACAATATTGCAGAATATTGCGTCAAGGTTAGAAAGGAAAGCGGATCTTGTTATCGACATAGAAGAGGCAGAGGTTAAAATTCCATTTGAATACCTGTGTAAAATCCTGTCTGAATTGACTGATAATGCTCTGAAATTTTCTAAGCCAGCAACTGAAATAAAAATCACCGGAAAATCAAAAGATTCCAGATATATTTTGACAATAAGTGATAAAGGACATGGAATGGCACCTTCCCAGATTGCCCAGATAACTGCATACAGACAATTTGACCGTAATAAATATGAGCAGCAGGGAATGGGACTAGGCCTCGCAACGATAAAGGCAATCTCTGAACTTTACTCTTTTCCGCTTGTAGTAAACACGAATAAAGATGGTGGACTGTCCGTCGAAATGCAATTCGAAATATCTTAAATTTCATTTCAAAAACCGACTCTAATTTTACTCAGAAGTTAAGATCGTGGCGATAATCAACAAAACGCGTATAAAATACGCGTTTTTTACTTATTTGTTGAAAGTGATGTCTTTCGAAAATAACATGGAACAAAATGCAGTTTTTTTTCGTTTCATAGTATGTGAGTCACTTTAAATTAGATAAGGAGTAATAAAATGAAATCCGTTAAACTTATGTTTACCTGCCTTTTATTTGTCTCGCTTATGGTTCCGACATTTTCAGCGCCCAATTGCACCGGAAGTCAAAACTGCGCTAATGTACAAAAAGAATGCAAATTCAAAACAATTTCTGAGGTAACAGATTCATTCAGGAAACTGGACAATGTATATTCAGACAAAATTGAGGTTATTGTACCAGAAGTAAAATGCATGGTAAAAAAGATTCAAAGTATTGAATGGACAGTTTCTTTAAAAGCTGAGATTCAGCTGATATTGAAGCATCTGAATCTTTTAATTGTCAACTGCGGAAAAAATATGCCTCCTGGCTCAACAAATCCTGCTCAATATTCCTTCTGCATGGCAAAGTATCATTTTGGAAATGTTGTAGCAATTGAGACTTGTCAGGAAAATCCATTTGCTTCAATTTTGTGGGATGTAATGAATAAAAACCTTACTGCGTGCAGCGGAAAAATTGGTGAACTCATGTTTTCCAAGGATGAAAAGTATAAAAATGCTTTAACAGATTATTTTATCAGTGTAATAAAAATCTGCGACAATTATATAATTGAGATGAATCTGAACTCTGAATGCGAAACAGCCCTCAACCAATATCGTATTGCATCACAGAAACTCATTCTTACCCTTTCCCGCAAGGACACAAAAAATTACAGGGAACAATTCGAAAATTTGGTAAATGCTGCGAAGAGATTAAAAGCATTACATCTGACAAACTGTTCAAACTGTGTAAATTAAACTGCTTATAAAGCTGATTTACCCGTGATTTTACAAGTAGTTGCTTATTAACAATCGTCAATACTGTCTTTGCAAACATAAAGTACAAAACTGCCGTAGTCCCAAATGGAACTACGGCAGTTTTGTACTTTATGGAAAGCTGTATGATAATGTTTTCGCCGAATGATGCCAGTAATGGTATAATAGTTCCAATTAATTTCAGGAGAAAAAAGTGAGTACACTGGCAAGGGCTATCGAAATCGCTGCAAAAGCTCATGGGCAGCAATTTGATAAAGGCTGATATCCACACATTCATCTGAAAAGTGCATTATTTTTCGGATAACCATTTTGTAAAGTTGCGTTTTTCGCGATTGAATTCGACACCGATGGCTACAACTTTATTCGGCTGTTCAGGTATGGAAGGCAATAGTTTTTTTCGCGAATTTGATTAAGTGCTTCCCGGTCAGTGGCATTCAGTTAAAATCCAATTACGAATATCGTGCCTTTGCTTTGAAGCGACGGATAGATACAACCTTAATCTAAACGACGCTTCATTTTGATTGCGAAGGAATTCATAAAGATTATTTTGTGTTGAAGGGTGTTCCGAATTCGTATTTTACTTTCAGGTGCGATGCTACTGAAGCGGCGATATCCCAGAGGCCTTGTCTGATGCCGATGTTTTTGCCGGGCTTATTTTTCTGCCATGATAGTACAAATGGATATTCGCGGGTATGATCACTGCCTTTGAAAGTCGGATCGCATCCGTGGTCTGAAGTTAGAATAAGAAGATCATTCTGATTTAGATTTTCAAGAAACGATGGAAGCCACTTGTCGAATTCTTCAAGGGCATCAGCATAAGCTCTTGCGTCTCTGCGGTGTCCGAATAACATGTCGAAATCAACCAGATTTGTGAAAATGAAACCTTCTGGTGTGTCTTTCAGAGCTGACATCGTTTTGTCCATTCCGTCAAGGTTATTTTTAATAGAAACGTGTTTGTTTACGCCCTGTCCAGCGTAGATATCAAAAATCTTTCCGATGCCGTAAGTAGTAATTCCCTTTTCATCGAGTACATTCAGAAGGGTTTTTCCAGGCTTCAGGCTGAAATCATGACGGTTGGAAGTTCGCTTGTATGCACCAGAGGTTCCAATGAATGGGCGCGCAATAACCCTGCCAACGCCAAAGTCGGGTGGCTGAAGCATATCACGTGCTACTTCGCATAATCTGTATAGTTCCTTCAATGGAATGACTTCCTCGTGTGCAGCGACTTGAAAAACAGAATCAGCAGAGGTATAGACAATAGGTTTTCCTGTTTTCACGTGCTCATCGCCAAGTTGAGCAATAATTTCTGTTCCCGATGCCGGAATATTGCCTATCGTTTCTCTTCCGATTGCCTTTTCGTATTTTTTCAGCCATTCTTTTGGAAATCCTTCTGGAAAAAGAGGAAAGGCATACTCAAGTTTTATACCCATCATTTCCCAGTGACCCGTCGTTGTATCTTTTCCAGGTGATAATTCAAGTATTTTGCCGTAGCTTCCGGACGGAGTTTTCTCCGGCTCGATTCCTTGAATTGATTCTATATTGCCAAGTCCCATTTTACCTAAATTTGGAAGCTTGAGACCGCCTACTGCTTTTGCTGTATTCTGAAGAGTTGCAGAGCCTTCATCGCCATATTTGGCTGCATCTGGCATAGCTCCAATACCGACACTGTCAAGTACAATGCATATTGCTCTCATTCTAATATTCCTTTCGCATTTCATAAATATGGTTATTTGCCTTTATCTTAGCAGACAATAAGCTTCTTATCAAATTCTTTTTGTATCTACTCAATAATTCGTGTTATCATACCAAAGAAAGCATTTTTCAGAAGGTGCTTTTGTTATTTGATTATTAAGGAATTAAAATGTTTCGCAATCGTGCTTTTTCATTGATTGAGATTATCCTGGTTCTCGGAATGGCTGCAGTTGTTGCTTATCCATTCACAAAAATGTTCAGTTTCGGAATTCAGGGTGGACACGAGACCTACGAACACATCATTGGTTATAATATTGCCAGAGATAAAATTGAAGAGATCAAATCGCTTCCATTTGATCTCGTAAAATCTGATTTTGACAATTTTCGAGACCTGTATCGTGACCGTGGTCTTGACTTTATGGATGCATACAGCACAAAAAATGGTTTTGAAAAAATCTTTTCTGATATCTTTACTGAAGACAGAATCAAGGATGACATAGAAAAAGAAGCCTATGAAATGTTTAAGGAATTATACAAAAACACGTATAAACGCGAATATGCACTTTATCCCGATGAAACTTCGAAGCTCAGGCGTGTAACTGATGTAGACGAAAGAGTTGATACAAAAGTTCCGCCAAGACTGAAAAAGGTAATTGTGAAAGTATTTAACAGCCGCGGTTTACGTATTGCAGAACTTGCAACTCTTGTCAGTATCCAGAAATAGTTGTTGGTGCTTCTCAAAATAAATTAACGGTGTGCAAAGTTATTAATATTTGGAAAACGGAAATATTTGCATTGATATAACGATGACGGCGTGCGTATCATTGAAATAAATTAACAAAATAGGAATTTTCATTTGGTTATGCGGTTAAGAACATGCTTAAACATGGCAATTCCCACCCTTTTTCACGGTGGTATGGTAACTCAGTGCAAAATTCGTTTTAACTCTGTCGGGATTGTTTCCCGCGGGAAACGTGCTTTCACCCTGGTTGAGCTGCTTATCGGAATGTTATTATTCGTTCTGGTAGGCGGAGTATTGTACCTGATGCAGTCAACAGCTCTTAACACAGCAAATCGCGGAACGCTGAGAGTTGCCTTGCAGTCAGAGACTCGCAGAAAAATGGAACTTATGGTAACAGATCTTAAATGTGCCAATGAGATTCTCGAAATAAGCGAAAGCTCCATACGATTTACCCGATATGGACAGGTTGACGAAGAAGGTGCCACCGGTGATGATGCGCTTGTTACAGTATCTTACTCTCTTGAAAAATCAGGACAGCAATGGGCATTGTTCAGAGAAATAAACAAAGATGGTCCTAAAAAGCTCATTACAGCTGATAACATTGAACCTGAGATATTTTTTCCGTATCGTGAAGTTACGAGAGATAAAGAATGGGAAGGACAACTCTTTCTTCCGTTTGATCTGAAAGGAAATGATACAGAAGAAAGAAAGCGTATTACCTTCATCAGAATAAGGTTGAAAGTCAGACAGAACCGTGAATTTTCAACGATTATGACTTCCGTCACTCTCAGGCCTGCCCATTCTAAAATTGGACAATCGGGCTGGAGATTCAGATAGCCGATATGTCCGTACTTCCCCTGTTTTTATGCATTGCTGCGATGCTTACACATTTTATTCTCGGCATGCTTGTAATTATAAGATCCCCGGGAAAGTCTTCAAACCAGCTTTTCAGTCTGATACTTCTTCTGTTTTTTTTCTGGGCTCTGGCTGAGGGTGCAGTGCTTTATACCGGACTCAACCGACTCACACTATCACTGCTTTTTACTCCGCCTGTTCTGCTGGCATATTTTTTCAGCATTTTTTCTGCTGTGTTTCCGGCAAAAATTCAGGATTCCATAGTTGTATCCAGAAGAAAAAACCGATTTCTACTGCTTATCCCAGTTTTGCTTCTTTCTGCGCTCTTATGGTCTGGAAAGCTTGTCTGCAGTGTGATTGAAGTATCAAATGGTTTCTTTTTCTCATTTGGATTCTATGAGTTTCCGGTAAAAGCCGTAATTATCACCTTTCTGCTGATAACACTTATAAACTATTCCAATTCATGGAAGCGCCTCGGATCTGAATTTCACAGACAGCGTCTGAAATACGTTTTCGCAGGTTTAATTCTTCCGGTTGCCGCAGGTTCTGTTTTTGCCGCTTTAAGCAGAATTTTCGGCGAAGCAGGGTCGATCTCTCTTTATACTTACGGGCTTTTCCCCGGATTAAGTATTGCAATGGCTTTCCTGATAGCATATTCAATGCTGAAGTACAAACTTCTTGATGTTGATATTATTTGTACAATAGGTCTTGTTTACACTCTGCTTTCTGTAATACTTGCAGCCACCCTTGAGTTACTCGAGAACCTGCTTCAGGGGCTACTCCAAATGAGTAATTCATATACGGCGGTATTATCAACTCTCTGCATTGCTGCTATTTTTTCTCCGTTGAAAACACTTCTCGGATACCTTGTTGATAAGATTTTTGGACGGAAAACATTTGATTCGCATTTGGTTCTTACTTCCATACTGAAAAAAATGAGAAACTGCAGAAATGTAAATGAAGTTTCTGATAACCTTCTGAAGGAAATATCTGAAGAGCTGGGCTGCAAATCTGTTGCACTTATCATTCCAGCATGGAATCTGAAGAATTCAAGCCCTCAGGGTTTGTTGAATGACGAATCGGATCTCAATTTCAATTGCTACGAGTACAACGACCTTGAGGCGATTATTGAAGCTGCCATGGAATCTCGTATTACTGATTTGACGCCATATTTCAGACTTCAGGAAATGGGATTCAAGATGGCTTTTCCGATAACATCTGCTTCAGCGGAAAACAAAATTGCTGGAAGTCTTTTTCTGGGATCAAGAGTCTCGGGACTTCCATATTCTGAATCTGAACAGGCGCTTCTGAACGGAATCTGCAGCGAAATTATTCCAATTCTGAACGGCATTAACCTTGCCAACGAAGTTTTACTGAGAGAAATTTCTCATAAACAACATCAGAGTGCACTTGAAATATACTCAGGACTGAATAAAGCATATTATCCGCAGACCTGGATGCAAATGCCGGTAAAAATTTTTACGCGGCTTTCATCAACGTTTAAAGGCGATTTTGTTGATGTGCATGAATCAGGAAAATGTGGATACATAGCATTATGCGATGCTTTTAATGACGGATTGAGGGCTGCAATAACTCTGCACGGAATATACAGCGCATTAAGAGTGTCGTACAATTCTGACGACAATGATATCGCAATAAAGATAAAAAAACTGAATTCAATGCTTAACGAATTTTCCAATCCGCCGTTGCGATCGGCTTTAACTCTTATCGATATCATAAATGGAAAATTGCGTATCATTAATGCCGGAAATCCTTTTCCTGTCTTGATAACCAAATCAGGAAAAATTGTTGCCGATGCTTGCAGTTCCAAACCACTCGGGCTTGAATCTGAACTTTCCTGTGCTGAAAAAACACTAAATTTTGCTGATTTCGAATATATTTTTGCCTATTCAAATGGAACTGCAAAAGTGTTTGGCGATGAAAATGGTGAAGGGCTTATGAAGGCAATAGATTCACTTTCCCCGGAAGAACTGCTTTTTGACAACTTTTTCAAATATCTGTCAGAAAAAATAGCTTTAGAATCGCATTCCGGAGACGATATTTCATTTGTTCTGCTTGGAAAAAAGCTTTGTGAAGATCTTTCAAAAAGGTGACCGACTATATGATAAATAAAAGACGCGAATCAAAGAAAATTTATATTGGAAGTGTTTCGGTGGGCGGCGATTCACCTGTTTCTGTTCAGACAATGACAAAAACAGATACACGCGATGTTGATGCGACAGTTTCTGATATAAAGAGACTTGCGCTTGCCGGTTGCGAAATAATAAGGCTTGCTGTTCCGGATATGGCTGCAGCAGAAGCTTTGAAGGATATAGTTAAAAATTCAGTAATTCCCGTAGTTGCTGATATTCATTTTGACCATCAGCTTGCTCTTACTTCAGTGAAATCAGGTGTTAATGCACTTAGAATTAATCCGGGAAATCTGAGAAGCCGTGAAAAGATAAGGGAAGTTGTTGCAGCATGCAAGGATGCAGGCATTCCGATCAGAATCGGTGTGAATGCTGGTTCTCTCGATCCTGAAATTCGCCTTAAACATGGCGGTGTGACTGCCGAAGCTCTTGCTGAATCTGCAATGAATGAAGTTGAATTACTTGAAAAAGAAGGTTTTTTCGAGATAAAAATAGCTGTAAAAGCTTTTGATATCGCACTTACAATCGCTGCAAACCAGATCCTTGCCGCCAGGTGCAATTATCCGCTGCATATTGGAATCACTGAGTCTGGTCTTCCTGAAGAAGGTATGGTAAGATCATGTATTGGAATCGGTGCATTGCTGATGCAGGGAATCGGTGATACAATCAGGGTTTCGCTGACAGGCGATTCAGCAATGGAAGTCGATCTTGGAAGAAAAATCCTTGAATCAACCGGAATCAGGAAATTCGGTCCGGTTATTATTTCTTGTCCGACATGCGGAAGATGTCAGATTCCGCTTATTCAGATTGCGCGTGAAGTTAGAGAAAGATTAAAGGAAATAAAACATTCGGTAAAGATTGCTGTAATGGGTTGCGCTGTAAATGGTCCGGGGGAAGCCAGTGATGCTGACTATGGCATTGCCGGAGGTAAAGAGCAGGGGCTTGTTTTCCGAAAAGGAAAAATTGTAAGAACTCTTCCTGCAGAATTGCTTGTGCAGGCCCTTATAGATGAAATTAATTCGGGAGAGAAAAAATGAATTGGAAATATTGTGTTATGAATTCGAAATATATAAAAGCAAAAACTTCAAGACCAGTAGATTTGTGCCTTAATTCAGGCTTCAATTCGGGCTTCAGTTCGGGCTTGATAAATCAAGCCCCTACGGATAGCGTTGGTGTTATTGGTAATTTGGGGAAAGTCGTAGACGTGGCATCCAGCCGTGTTTGTCCTAAGCGGCTGGAAGCCGCTTCAAATCTTTCTTTACAGAGTTTTTCCGGAGCCTGCGAAGGTGCAATAAAAATAATGTGTAGAGTTGGAATAACACTGTCTATTTTATTAAGTTTGATTTTGAGTACTACTGCTTATGCTTCAGAAGAAAACCTGCTTATTTTCACGGGCAAGAAAATTCGTGTAGCATACCTTCCGGTAAGCCGCTCGCCGCTGGGAAATGATCTGACTTTGTCCCTTGAAATCGGAAGATTGAATCTTATTTTGAATCTGTTTGATAATTATCTGATTTATCTTGAAAAAGTCGGAAAAACCACGTTAAAGAGCCCGCTTCAATTCGAATATCTTCCGGCGGGTGGTGAAACGTCTTTTCCTCAAACTCACAGAATTCCATTTTCTGACATTGGTTTGAATGCCTTTCTGGGAAAAGTTAATGCTGCGCTGATAGAAATTCCGCAGACATCAAAATCGCATCTTCTTGATAACCGGGAATCTCTTTTGCAGATCCGTGATCAACTTCCAAGGCGAATGAGCTGCTTTGAAAATGAAATCGGCATGAAACCTGTTTCCTTTGTATCAAAATCCGTTGCTCCGGATCTTGATTTCGCAATGATGGGGCCGGATGCTTTTCTAACAGTAAGGCCCGACGAAAAGGCCACTCATCTTGTATACTTTGACATGTCAGCATCATTTTCAGAAGTCGTTGCATCATCCGGTCGTGAATTCAGAGATATATTGCCTTCCCCGGATGGAAAAATTCTTGCCTTCACAGAAAGAGGACTTCCTAAAATTCTATTTAAAGGCGCTTCACAGAGCGAAAATATTCTTGAACCAGATTTGTTTCTTCTTGATTATGTATGGACAAATAAATCTGATAAACTTGCCGGGATGGCCCGATCACTGAAGACTTCAAGAAGAAGCATATTTGTATATGATGTACAAAGTAAGTCTGCAAAGGTAATTGAATCAAAGGATGATTTTTTTGCAGATTATCAGTATGCTTATCCAAATTGGTCTCCTGATTGCAAAAAGATTCTTTTTACCACCGGCAGGGAAATAAGTTTATATAATACCGAAGATAATTCAGTAAAGTGCAACTTTGTTTCAACTCCGAATTTCATTTCTGAAATACTATGGGCACCTGATTCTGAAAGTTTTGCCTTCGTTGAAGTTAAAGGACAGAGCAGGGACAAAGTAGAGTTTGATTCATCTGACTTTACCACTTCAACTTTGCGCAGAATAAGAATTATGCCTTCGGGAACAATTCTGGAAGATGAAAGTAAGCGCTATTCTGCAAGTGAAACAATTAAGCTGGTGTCCTTCTGGTCGCGTGACAGAATTCTTTTTCTTGAAGGGAATCTTACAAATCAAAAGATTTCGAGTCCCCTGTGGGATTTGAAAAATGTTTTTAAAGCACATTTGACGCCCGGTGAATCTAAAACCGAGGAATCGTCTGGTTTTCTTGATTTGAAGCTGGAATATTGTTATGCATTTAAAACTATTGATGGAAAATTCCGGAATATTTATGATTCTGGCTTGTCGAACACAAACTATCTTCATCTGTCAAAAATGAAAACTTTCTGGTTTCTCGGCGTGAAGCCACCTGAAAATTTTCCGAATACTGTCGAAACATTTAATTTAAGGCCTGCTCCTTACCCATTTCCAGAGAGAAATGTGACTTGTTTTACAGGTCTGAATGACAAGCAGATGAGAAGAATTCTTGGGAATCTTGATTCTTTCAATCTTCGCAGATTTGAATTTACACCGAATTTTGATAAAATTGCCTTTTTATCTAATACCTGCGGACCACTTACTCTCTGGTATGGCGAGGTTGAAAAACTTGCTGATTTTCACATGAAAGCAAAAAGAGGTGTTGATGATTCTTCAATAGAGGAACCAGTTGCTGCAAATGAAAAAGTATCAGAAAAAAAATCAGAAGTGAGTCATGAAATATCTTCAGAAGGTTTTCAGGGGAATAGTCAGGAAGCACCTCAGGAAGCGGTTCAGGAAGAATCTCAGGACAGCAAAAACGAAAATAAGTCGGAAAATGTCTCAGAAAGCAGCTCAAAAAACAGCACAGAATCTAACAAAGGTAATATTCCGGCTTATCAGCCACCTCCACCAATCTTCGGGCAGTAAGTCTGTTTAATCAGCGGGCTGAGACGAAAACATTGTCTTTCATGAACTTGTAGCGGTCGGGAAATTCTTTTTTCATTTTTTCCGGGTCTTCCCAGAAAAGTCTTGCTGATTCAGCAAAGTCTTCCGGAGGCATTGAGTTTCCGTAGTCGCTTACCGAAGGGCTTTTCGGGGCGCCTGTCCATGTATGTGTCTTATTGGTTCCGGTTGTGGTCAAAACTGCACCAGGCCAGAAAACCTGTACGAATTTGTTCAGAACATCTTCATGTGTGTAGTGGAGAGCGTGAGCAAGCTCATGTACAACCAGACCTTTAAATTTATTTTCCTCTCGGCAGCTGAGATCACTCATTTTTATAATTGGCGCTGAATAAGTTACTGCTCCTGAAGATGCATTTGTGTAAATGTGCTGAAATGTTGTTCCGAGAACAAAAGGAGAACCATCGCTGAATTGATACATTTCTCCGCTGCAGCGGACAAAATTTTCCGGAAGGGCCTGAAAAAGCTCTTCAATCCATGATAATTGCTCAGGTGTGAAATATGAAGTCCCATTGTCACATAATCGCACTCCATAGTTTTCTCTGATTTCATTCATTTTTTTAACTCTGTCAGGGTATGAAGGCGCTCCTTCAGGAAGAGCTGCAGATCTGAGTTTTGCTTTTTGCTGATCTGTTCCGGCAAGTTCAATACACATTGCAATATCTGCTGCGGATCGGGCATACTCGAAGGCTTTCTGCGAACAGATATCACGCAATTCCGGGTCAGTGGCTCTCCAACAAAGATCGATAACATCCTGGAAATTTCTGCATTTTGTGAGACCGTCTCTAATTAATCTGTCCCGACCTGAAGCTGTTTTCGCACGAAGTGACAATATTCGGAAATCGAAAGAAGAAAGAGCAAATTTTTCAGCATTACATAGAATTTTGTCACAATTTTCCGGATAATAGCACTGCTGGCTGAAAAACAGCACCTTATCGAAAGCATCGGCAAGTTCGGAGCCTTTTATTATTATTGCGTCTCTGACTTCATTTTTACTGGCGAGATTTGCAAGCTTTACTATGTCATAACCATTTCTGATTTTACTGACGTTCGCCATTAAAATTCTGTCCGATAATTCGAGTGAATTTGCTTTGCCTGCAAGCCGCACTATTTCCTGAAAATTTCCGGGAGTGTTGATTGCTGAAAGAATTATCTGTTCCTTTGCGGAATTGTTTGAAGTTCTTTCCAGAAGTGAAAAAACTGTATCAATTGAGTTGGCAAATTTTGCACTTTGAATGAGCGTTCTGTCGAAAAGACTGAAACTTACAGATGAAGAGGACTTAATAACAGGATTCAGCCTTTCATTAAATGGAGAATCTGCTGCATCTGATGTTATCATACAAAAGAAAAGAAAAAGATAAGCAATAAAAGCCGCCCGCGAAAAGTTAGCAGTCAGAGCCATTGCTTTTTTCCCCTTGTCATTTGATACTGCGAGCTCTCCAATAAAAAGAAAACCCTGCTCGGCAATGCCACGAAGTAAGTTTCCTGCAGTAGACCTCAAAATTATTGAGCAGTCAGCAACTACCATTATATAATACTGAATTTTCTAAAAAAAGTTTTCTGAAATATCTTGGATAAAAACTTTATCGTTAGCCATAATATTTTTTCATTCCAACTTTTACCCACGATTCATTGCTATTTGTAAGAGAAATGCTTAAGTTGAGATGAGCTAAGAATTCTTCAGCAATGATTCTTTCTCTTCGGGTAAAGTCGTGTGTTTAAGAGCTATTTTGAAAAAGACATCCTGAATGCTCATGAATACATCATTTAATTGAGGGTCAAAGTGCGAACCTTTTCCGTCACGAATGATCTGTACAGCGGTTTTATGAGGAAATGGCGGTTTGTATGCTCTTTTACTTATTAATGCATCATAAACATCACAAATTGCCATCAGTCTTCCCGCCAGGGGAATGCTCGTACCGGACAATTTTTCCGGATATCCGGAACCATCCCATTTTTCGTGATGAGAGTATGCGATATCCCGGGCAACTTTCAAAAATGATGGTGGATGGTCGAGTCCCATTTCTCTTGCACCACGCGTAATGGCGTCTCTGCCAATTCTTACGTGACCTTTCATTATTTCGAATTCTTCAGGAGTAAGTTTTCCTGGTTTCAGGAGAATTGAGTCTCTTATTCCAACTTTGCCTGCATCATGAAGTGGCGCTGATTTGTACAATAAATCAATAGTTTCCTCATCCAGGATTCTTTTATAGTCTGGAAAAGTTTCTATGAGCTGTTCACACAACGCACGCATATAATGCTGGGTTCGTTTGATATGATCTCCGGTCTCGTCGTCGCGCATTTCAGCCAGCGATGCAAGTGTGAAAATTGCAATATCTCGTGTCTGAAGCAATTCCAGGGTTCTTTCCTGAACAATCTTTTCGAGAAACTGGGCCTGGTTATGCATTGCCAGATGGGCTTTAACCCTGGCAAGGACTGTCCTGGGGTTAACGGGTTTTGATATGTAGTCAGCACAACCAACGGAAAATCCCATTGTTTCATTTCTGTCTTCGTTCATCGAAGTAATGAAAATTACAGGAATATTACGGGTAATTGGGCTTGCTTTTAGCTGACGGCAGACTTCAAATCCATCCTGGATCGGCATCATGACATCCAGAAGAACCATTTGTATTTCAAGATTTTCATTGGCAATTCTAAGGGCTTCCTTGCCGCTTAATGCCATAAAAACAGTATAATCATTTTCCAGAATTGTACCAAGTACTTCTATGTTTTCTGGAACATCATCAACGATTAGAATACCGGGCTTTCTTAATGGCATAAATCACTTCCACTCTTATTAATTTGTCCGCTCCCATTCCTTATACTTTCTTCCAAAGCATTAACGGGGAAATCCGGACATTCGATACTTTTAGAAACGACTTCCAATTTCTTAGAAAACATTTTTTTATAATACCTTAAGTTAGAGCCATTTTACAATCAGATCTTATTCAATTATGTCAGATGATGATTTTCAGGCTTGAGAAAATAAATCGAATGAGTTATAAATGAATAGTTGCTTAATAATATTGATCAAGTATACTGATGAATTGCGCAAAATTATTGAAATATTAATTTTTGGGTGGAGCAGAGAAAAAAAAATATGTTTGGTCTTAATAGAATGTGGTGTCGTGCGGATTCCCTGTTTATAAAGATTACTGTCTGCATCGCAATTTTGTTTTTTTCCCCTGAAATAAAAGCCAGCGCTCAGGCAAAATCTGAATTTGCACGTCGGAAAGCCGAAATTCTTATTGAAAAGGGTCTGGCTGCAAGAAAATCAGGAAAACTTGAGCTTGCAGTTCAGGCATTTCAGGAAGCTTCAGAGGTTTTTCCCAGCAACTTCAGTTCTCTTGTACAACTCGCTGAAACATACCGTCAGGTTGGCATGCATCCTCAGGCTTACTCGGTGTTACAGGGAATTCCCATTTCTTCACTTCCTCCGGTTGGGCAATCATCAGTTTATCTTATGAGTTTTGAGATTCAAATGGCGATTTCAACCCCTGAGTCTGCGGCAAAAGCATTATTGGAAGCAGTTAAAGTTTATCCCCTGAATCAATCTGCGGTTATCAGACTTGAATATCTTCAAAGATGCTTTAACTTGAATCTGAAGAAAATTGATACCGATCTTGCAATTTATAATCTGGAAATCTTGTCTTTGAAGGACACTTTTCTGGGCATGCTGCTTGAACTTGAAAAACTGAACCTTCTGAGATCAATGGACTACGCATATTCCCTTTCAGAAAAGCTTGAACACTCAATTTCTGTGGCAGAGCAAAGTTCTGAGAAGCAGAGCAGCATTTTCAATTTTCCGTTATGTCTTCTGATTATGTATTTTCCTCTGGCTGTTTCGAACGGTATGATGCTGGCATGGCTTATTTTTGGTTCAATTCTTTTGGTGCTTTATTTGAGGAGGTATGTAAATAAGGGAACTTTTGCGGCAGATGTCTTTTTTATTGCAGGATCGTCATTGCTGATGTATTCAGTAAAAGAATTTTCTGTAAGGAACTTTTGTCTTGCAATATTGCAGACAGATTATTATTTTGCTGATCCAATATGGATAACGCCTCTGGTTCTTTTGTCTTCAAACATAATTTTTATTGCATTGTTTATTCTTGTTCCGCTTATTCAGTTTTTGCCGCCTGTTCTACGAACCCAGCGCAGGGAAATATATTCACTATGGTTCTTTAGCACGTTTCTCTGTTTGCTGATATCAGTATTCCAAAGTCGAATGGGAATTTATTCATGGCTTGGATGGAATTTTGCTGCCTTTTTCATTTGCATCGTTTCTTCATGCTTCGTTCCAATTGGAAGATATTTTGCTTTTTTTCTCGGGAGCTTTTTTGGCAGATCAATCGAAATTGATGAGCCGGGCGTTGAAGATCGTACGGGTCTCGGTGATGCATGGATGCTAGAAGCGCGTGCCGGAAAAGCGCTGGAAAAAGAGGATTTCAACAGATCCATCGAAATTGCAAAAGCTGTTTTTGTATTTCAACCTAAATACAACCTTCCAAATCTTTGGAGAACATATATCAGAACACTACTTGAGATGGAAAATTTTTCCGAGGCTGAAAGAGAAATAAAGGAATATCTTATTGCTTTCCATCATCCGCCATTTCAGGAAGAAGGTCAGGTTTTATGGGCATTGTACAAGAGTTTAACCGGAGATCATGAAAGCGCATACACTATTGTTGAATCTATTTCTCCCGCAGTTGCTAATTATTTTTCACCTGAAAACAGGGCAGTCCTGATGCTTGTTATTGCCAGATTTTTTATTTTCAGTCGTAACCCTATTCAAGCTAATATTGAGTTACGTAAAGCAAATGATTTTTCTACCATGTCATTGAATAAGATTATCATTATTACTGAATTGTGTTCTCTTGAATGCAGCCTTGAGCGCCCGGAAAAGATTGCTGAAACCGGGAAAATGGGAAATCTGATTGCGGGTGGTCCCAAGACGGAATCTTATTGCAAAATGATTGACTCAATGGTTTTTGAGCTCCAGGGAAAACGCGAAGATGCTCTTCTTGCAGCTGAAAATGCAGTTAAACTCTGCGCAACCAATTCCCGCGCGAAATACTGGCTGGGATTTCTTTTCATTCGTGCCGGTCAGAAAAATAAAGCTGAGGATTTGCTTGAAACTATTCCAAATGAATCAGAGGAATCAAGGAAACTGCTCCAGGACTTGACTGAGAAGAAGTAATGAGTGATATAAACGACTTAATCGCGCCGGAAAATCCCGAGAACGAAAAGAAAAGCCGCACTCAGGAATATATTTTTCTTGCTGCAAGCATTATTGTGATTATTCTTGCGTATCTGATCTATAACAAGAAAATTCCCAAAATGTATCGCTGGATAAGCGAGCATTATTATGTTGCCGGAATAGCCGGATTCCTCGGCTTAATCGGCGAAAGAGCGGCGATGACGATAATTGGAATATTCCTTCCGCTGCTGCTTATCAGCCTGACAGTTGCTTTCAAATTAAAACCTGAAAAATTCAACATAAATGAATGGTTTGGTGTCTATTCTGCTCTGGTTATTTTTTCCGGAGCATATATTTTCTATATTTTTCAGAGATGGGAAAAGCTTAAAAACAATGCAAATGGAGCTTCCGCCCAGGTTAATCTCACAGATCGCATTGATCCATCGCTTGCAGCCAGGTATCGTCAGCAGGAGGCTGTGAAGCATGCGGCAGAAAAACCTTCTCTTGATAAAATTGCCGGAGTTCTTCGAACAAAGGAACCTCCAAAAGCATCAGCCGAACCGGTAAATCCGAATGAAACCGCTGCTGAACGCGCCGAAAGAGAGGCCCGTCACATAAAGGAAGAGTTTAATAGAAAGACAATCAAGCTTTCAACTACCCTTCTTCGAATCAAGAACCTTACCAAAACACTAGATCGCGATGAAATATTTTCAAGTGTCGTAGAGATCATTGCCAAAGGTCTTGATGGCGAAGTAGTACAACTGCTTCTTAACAGTGAAAAAGATCAGGTACTGAGAATTGTTCGTGCTGAAGGTATGCAGGCAAAAGCAGCGAAAGAAGTTTTCATCCCATACTCGGAAAACAGCATGATCACATATTTTTTCAAAGCAGAAGGCGGAAAAGTTGCAGAAGGCGGATCACTCGGTGTTAAAGAATGCCAGATTGATCCGAAACTTAAGGGTCTGGTCGGCCAGGGAAGCATTAAAACAGTGCTTGCAGCTCCAATTATTTTTGATTCGAAGATTTTTGCAATAATCAACGTCGAAAAAATGAAGAATCCTGATTATACACGTGACGATCAGAACCTTATTGCAACCTGTGCCGACATTGCAGGCCTTGTAATGAAAAACGCAAAATTATATGCTGCAACAGTTGACGATCTGGTTTCTGTTAAGAAAATTTCCGAAGAACAGCTTAGAAAAAATGAAGAGCTGGCAGGCAGTCTTTCAAGAATCGTTTCTCCGCGTGTTGCTGAACTGATCATGCATAACCCATCCGGACTCAAGCTGGGCGGTGAAAAATGCATCGTTACAATGTTTTTCTCTGATATCAGAGGTTTTACAAGAATGTCCGAAGGAATGGACCCGACTGATATAGTACAACAGCTGAACGTTTATTTCACTGCAATGACAGATATTCTCATGGAACTTGATGGAACTTTGGATAAATACGTCGGTGACGAACTTATGGCGTTATTCGGTGCTCCGGTTGGTAGTCCGGACGATCCGATAAGAGCTGTGCTTTGCGGTGTAAAGATGCTTGATAAATTAAGGATGCTTCAAGAGCAATGGGTTGCTGAAGGCCGCCCAAAAATTGAAATTGGAATCGGAATAAATACAGGCGAAGTCACAGCTGGATACATGGGTAGCGAAAAACAGCTCTCTTACACGGTTATTGGTGACAACGTAAACCTTGCAGCAAGAGTAATGGCAAATGCAAAACCAATGCAGCTTCTTATTACCAGAACAACTTATGAAAAGGTTAAGGATTATTTCGAAATCGAACCACTTGAGCCAATAATGGTCAAGGGAAAATCCATGGCAATCGATATCTTCCTTGTGAATTCTGCCAAGCCTGATGTTGACTGGGCAACGGTCATCGGTTCAGAAATATCTCTCGCGTCTATGGGCGGCGAAGGGCAGCCCGCAGAAGATGCCCCAATGAAGATCAGCTCAATTGCATCAGAAATATCTAAAGATCCGCTTAAACAAAACTTTGTTGCTGATTCCGGCAAACGAATTCTGGAATGCAGAGAGTGCGGTATCGAAAATAACTCTCAGAACAAATTCTGCAGCCACTGTGGAAAGCCGCTGATGTAATCAACTCTAAAAAGTTTAAGGAGTGTGCCTGGCGAGCACACTCCAAACCGAGGAAGCCAACAACCTCAAGAATGAGGTCGTTCGTAAACTGTTTATTTATCTGCTCGCGGTTTCTTCTTTTTCCGGAGCGATTTTGCTGAACATATCGCGATAGAAAGTCTCAATGCGGCTGGTGATTATTCTGTGATTTTTCTGGAATTCTTCGTATGTTTTATTGAGAGTTTCAAGATTTTTCTTTGTTGTATCATTGACTGCTTCTTTTTGAAGATCTGTGAGTTTAACGATGTTTTCGTTAAGGGTCATGTAGAACTTAAGTGAGTTTTCAATTCCCTCGCGGGTAACTCTGATCATCTCGTCTCTGTCGAACAATTTGTTAAAACTTGTCATTTTGATTCTCCTTCATATTAATAATATTATTTTATTGTTTTGCGTCGCGCAATTTATTTTGTGCGGCTTGTGATATATGTATAATAGCAAACATTCAGTTGAATGTCAACAAATAATTTGTGCAATGCAAAAATATTTTTTTCGGCCTGCCCTGTACATCAAAAAAAAGAATCTTGACTATGAATTCCTGACATAGTAGTATAATGTTAATTCTAAAAAAACCATGGGAAAAGGTAAAATGGAGAAGAAAAAAGCAACATCGAAGACTAGTACAGAAAAACCTTCAGGAAAAAAGAATAAAATTAAAACACCTGAAAAAATTGAGAAAGCAGTGAAAACAGCTGCGAAAGTCAAGAAAAGTGTACCTGCGAAGGCCGCTGCTTCTGTTAAGACTACAAAATCCTCAAAGGCTGTAAAAACTAAAAAACCTGTCAAACAGGAAAAGCTTGTAAAGGCTGTAAAATCTGTGAAACCAATTAAAACGGCGAAGAATTCTAATTATAAATTGCCGAAAATCTCCCTGAAAGGGAAGAAACTGGAAAAAGCTGCCAAAGGGGCAAAGCTTACAAAGCCTTCCACTGTAAAGAAATCCCTTAGAGTAGAAAAGAACAAGACAAAAGACAACTCTTCACAGAAACCGCGTCTTTATGGTATTTACAGAAAGGACACAAAAGCCTGGCTTGAAGAACCATGGCCCGTTTCGAGAATAAGAAACTTTATGAATCTCTGGGGAATGACACAGTTCGAAATGGCAATTTTCTGTGATGTTTCCTACGATTCAGTAACTTCCTGGTCTCGCGGACGAAGAAACCTGGTTCGGAAATCCATCGTTGATCACCTTGAAAAGGCTGAAAAGTGTGCATTGTCGAAAAGTTTCAACTCTGAGTACGAAACAAAAAAGAATGACTCATGGTTTGAACTGCGCAGGTTTTCAAACAATGAAATAAAGGCGCCTTTCCCTGCACTTGACGGTGAAATGACAGGCGTATTCCCGATAAGAGCTCTGCAGGAATCTTCGGGAGAGTTTCGTAAAACTGCAAGAAATGAAAAAGTTACAATTTCTCTTGCAAAAACATCTGGACAGTTCGACGTGAAATTGAATATTTCAGGCAAAACGCTGGAGTTTACGGGCAAATTAATGGTAATTGCAGGAATCAAGGTTATTGCCCTGCTATCTGACATGAAGAGTCCTGAGTTCTTCTCAGGAAGAGCTGGTTGTATTTCAATCGCCCAGAATGCAATCAGAATAAGTTTGTGGCCAGCAAAGCAGTTGCCACTTAAAATAATTGCAGCGGCAGACTGACTTCTTTTCTTAAATATTAATTAGATTTAATAATGCAAACAGAGGGCTTATGCCCTCTGTTTGCATTAATGGAAGATTTGCTTTGTATTGAGATTTTTTCTGGTAAGTGTTAGAATGAAAAGTGAAATTTTTCTGAAAAAGTATGAGATAACTGATGAATCAAAAAGATATTTTTGCGGACCTGCACTTACACAGCACAGCCTCTGATGGCATTCTTACTCCTTCCGAACTGGTTAAAACATGTTACCGAAGTGGTTTGAAAGCAATCGCTCTTACAGACCACGATACAGTGAAAGGTGTTGATGAAGCTTCAGAAACGGCTGAAAAGCTGGGAATGACTTTTGTCACCGGCATAGAACTTTCATGCGGAATGCCTGATCAGGACTATTCCCTTCATGTTATTGGCCTCTTTCTGGATAGAAATACGAATTCCCTTGTCGAGCTTCTGAAAAAACACGAAGAAGCGAGAAGAATGAGAGCATTCAAAATTCTTGACCTTCTGGAAAGCCTCAAAGTTAATGTAGCCCCTCTCAGAGCTGATTTTGAAAGTCAACAGGGAGTAATTCTTGCCAGACCACACATTGCAAGATATCTTCTTGCAAACGGCTTTGTAAAAGATTATCAGGAAGCTTTTGATAAATATCTGAAAAAAGGTTGCCCTGCCTATGTTCCAAAATTGCATTTAGCACCGGGAAATGGAATAAATGCAATTCACGAGGCAAAAGGGCTGGCATTTATTGCACATCCAGGGCTTGATCAAAACTGGGATACAACCTATTCAAACATTAAAGACCTTCCCTGGGATGGAATCGAAGTCTACTACGGTGATCACGATCCAAACCAGACTGAAAAATTCAGAAAACTTGCTGAAAATCGCAGATGGCTCGTAAGTGGTGGCAGCGATTATCATGGCGAATCAGGAAAACATGTCGGAAGACTTGGACAGACAGGTCTTACTAGAACCTGTTTTAAATATCTTTCTGTTGCAGCAAAAAAGGCAGCAGAAGCAAAGGCCTGTTTATGAATAAACCAGAAAAAAAGGCTCATTCACCGTCACAATCTGAACCACAGAAGCAGACACATACCGGTACGCATCATCGTAACCAAACAGCGCCTGAAATCAAATCCAGGCCAAAATCAGAATCACCTCACCAATCACAGCACCGAACAGAACACCAATCGCGTCCACGTTCAGAGCACGAATCCAGGCCAAAATCAGAATCGTCCCACCAATCACAGCACCGAACAGAACACCAATCGCGCCCACGTTCAGACCATGAAACTAGGCCAAAATCAGAATCGCCTCACCAATCACAGCATCGAACCGAACACCAATCGCGTCCCCGCCCTGACCATCAGTCGCATCCCAAGTCAGATTCGCCTCAACAGTCGCACCCTCAGTCGCGTCAGCAGACTCGACCTCAATCCAGAGAGCATCCTCAACCTTTTTCAAAACGTAATGAAGCAGAAACTCTGAAATCTGGACAAGCAGCCTCAAACACTTCAAGCCTTTCGGAAAACTCTGAAACTGAACCAGGCAGCGATTCAGCTCTTGTATCGGGAAATGATAACAAGCTTTCCAGGTTTTGTTTTGAAGGTGATTATGCCGCTCCGTCAGCTTCAGGAAGAATCATCAGGGAATTAATTCTTGCTGCGAGAGGCCTGGAAATGCCGCTCGCTTTGAGTGAACATAGATCTTACGGCCCTGAAGCAGCAAAAGTACTGTGTTCTGAAATCATAAGACGTATTGCAAAACGCCCATCAAGCGGACGCTTGAGAATATTCTGCCTTCCGGCGGCTGCCCTTCCGCCTAATGCAGAAAGGGGAATTTTCTTTGCAATTTCTGGTTTTCACCCCACCCAAATTTCAACCATTGAATCTCAAAAACTCAAAAGGGCAAAGAAAATCTGGGTTTATTCCAAAAAACATCTGGATACTCTCCTGAAGTTCGGCTTTAACAGTGAGAAAGTTGAATTATTTGAACCAACAGTCAATTCGAGAATTTTTTCTCCAAAAGCAAAATTGACTCAGGATCTTGTTGAAAACAGAAATTTCAAGTTTATTTTCAGCGGAAATCCACTTTATCGGAAAGGGCTTGATATTGCTTTACGCGCCTATCTTGAAGAATTCAAAGCAAATGAACCAGTGAATCTGGTAATTAAGTTGTCACACCTTCCCAGACCTAAAAAGAAAATGCAATACGAAATTTCTGATCTGGCAATTCGGCTGGGTGCATTGAATTCGTCGTTTCCGAAAGTTACAATAATTAACGACATACTCTCCGATGAAGATCTAGCTGGGTTATTCGGCTCCTGCCAGGCATATATTGCCTGTGGAAGGTCGTTTTATTCGACCTTGCCTGTCAGAGAAGCCATCGCTTGCGGACTTCCGGTAATTGGACCGGATTACCTTTCAGACTATTTTCAATTCAACGCAGAAATGGGATTTCCGGTTGTGAGCGAAGAAGCGATGATTCCTGCTGAAAAATTGTTTACAGGTTCACCTGCGGTAAAAACCCGTGAAGTCTCTATTGCTGATTTGCGAAGGCAGATGAGAGCAGCATTTTCTCAGCGCAACTCTTTGCAGGATAAATCGAGAAATGCCAGAAAGTCAATTGCATCATGGAATACCTGGAAAGATCTTGCTGAAAAGGTTCATGAGGGAATACTTGAATACGAATTAAAGCGGAGAGTAAAATGAGTTCTGCCATTGTAACATATCCAATTATCTTTACCTGGGCGGAATCTGCCGGTGCAGCAAGCGCTGCAACAGGTGCTTCTGCTTCGGCTGCAACTGGTCAGGCAGCGCTTGTTGCAGGTGGAAATCTTCTTTTTTCCGCCGGAATGATTGTTGGTGGGGCCGTTGCAATTGCTGTTATGCCTATTGTAATTTCAGCGGTACTTGATTCAATGACTTCTTCGATTATTATGGAAAAACCATCTGAAGAATGCATGAATAAAATCAAAGCCTCAACAGAAAAGGTCAGAACTGACCTGAAAAATACCCTGACAGTATTTACAGATCATTTAAAAACCGCCAAAATTCTTTCCAAATCCAGAAATGTTCTTGAAAAACGAATTGCCGAAGCTTCAGAACTGCTTGAAAATACTACTTCAAAAATCTTTATGCTGAGCCTTTCTGAAAAGGATATTACCGAAGTTAAAGCATCTCTTAAATCTCTCACTGAAGAAATAGCTTCTGCAGAACAGAATTACCTTGAAATGCAGAAATTATTTGAACATTATCAAAAAAAAATATCAGATGGATTAGAAACGCTGCTCATAGATAATGCCTCCAGCGATTCCGCCAGGAGAATTTCTGAAACACTTGATGAAATTATAAAGAGTTCAGACGACATAGAAACCAGGCTTTCGGCTGCTGCTGATTTATGCATTGAAATAGCCGCTCTGAAAGAAAAGTCGAAAATTGAAAAAGCAAAAAATCAAATCATTCTTATCAGGGAAGAAATTAAGTTCTATTCACAACGACTTGAAATTTATGAATTCGACGAAAATAAGAAATCTGAAATTAAAAAGCTTTATGAAAAGGCTCTGAAAAACGAAAGTTACGATATTCTTCAGGCAATCAGGGACGACATTAAAATCAGCCTTCATGAAAGGCAACAGTCAGAAAAGCTGAGTGAGTTTTTCAAGAGCCAGCTGAAGGCTTTCCTTGAAGTTGATTATGTCGCCACTGCAATGAAAAAATCAATTGAAAGTGCCATTGCTGCTGATATACTTTCACGAGAAAGATATGAAAAAATCTATTCTGATGTTACTGAATGTATAAATCTGAAAATCAAACTTCAGAAAGAACGTATTATCAGAGAAAAAATCAGCCAGGAACTCGCAAAGCTTAATTATGCTTCAGTTGAGCCACCTGAACCCGATATTGCTGAAACTCTTGCATCCGGAAAAATAGCTGTACTCAACACGCGGGAACGGCAGTACAAACTTCTTGTGAAACTTAACTCCGATCAATCAGTAAGCATTCGTCTTGTACGAGTTGTTGAAAATATTTCAGAAAAATCTGATGTCAGCGAACTGCAACGCCAGAAAGAAAACGAAATAAAGGAAAAATGGTGTAACACTGCTGATACTTTTATTCAGAATCTGAGAAATCATGGTATTTTCTTTATTGAAAGAGTTCGATTTGAAGATGGAATTGACTCTATTACAATTGAACAACTTGAACAGATGACAAAAACACATATCGAAACCAGACAGGAGAAAAAAACGCAGTACAGCGCCCGGGAATTAAAGAAATAGAATAAATATTGAAATGGATTCATCCTCAAAAACTCTTCCTGATTCACAAATCAAAGATGCAAGCGGACCTTCCTGCGAAACCGTTTCTGATAAGCAATCAGACCCACAACAAATCGGTCAGCCTATTTCGTCTTCTGCGTCTTTTATTACCGGAAAAATATCTTCATTCAGAACCTGGAATGTCGTTGAATCTTTTCCCGCAAAAGGCGGAGAGGCTGATATATTTTTGATTGAAAAAAATAATCAGTTTCGAATTCTCAAACTTTTCCGCACAGGAATTCATTGCGACCACCTCACAATAAAGAGAATTCTGTCCGCCTCGACAAAAAATCCTTCACTATTTGTTAAAATAATTGAATATGGCAATGATCCAGAGTACTCAAGAGATTTTGAGATGCAGGAATATCTGAATCTTGGTACACTTGATCAGACTTTGAAAAAAAAGCGCTTTAAGAGCGCGGATTTAATGACTTTTTTTGATCAGATTATCAAGTTTTTGAACATTATTCATTCTGAAGGAATAATACACCTGGACTTGAAACCATCAAATATCATGCTTCGTGCCCATTCACCATTAAAGGTTGCCTTCGGAGATTTCGGCTCTGCATCAATAATTGAAGATGAATTTTCAAAAAAGATGACTGATTTCAGGGCGACCGGAATTTACCAGTCTCCTGAAAGTCTTGCCGGTATTTTCAGCAGAAAATCTGACTGGTGGTCTACTGGAATAATAATTTATGAAATGATTTCCGGAAAATCGCCATTTGATAACTTGACCGAGCATGAGGCATTGTACACACTTTCCACGAAAGATGTTCCGATTCCTTTTAATTTCAAACCCGAAATAAGAACTCTTCTCGCCGGTCTTCTGACAAGGAATCCGGAGTTGAGATGGGGATATGATCAGGTATTCAGTTGGTACAATACAATCTCACCATCTGCTCTGGATTCGGAAGTTAATCTTGATGCGGGTACGACTTCTTCAGGAAATGAACCAGCATGGAAAATCAAGCCTCCGCCGATTTTCATTATTGCAGGAAAAGATCATCAGACAATTCAGACATATCTAAAACAGGCTGCAATTTCAATTGATAACTGGACAGAGGCGTGTGAACATGTCCGCACTGGATTAACAGTTAAGTGGGTTGAGAGTCAGAGAAATGCTGAATTGGCCGAAGAAGTATACCGAATTTTTGGAAAAACTGATAATCCGGATCTTGTAGTATTTCTCATGCTTATGAGATTTACGCCTTCCTCCCCTCTTTACTGGCGTGGAAACATTTTTAATGAAGATCTTCTTAAGCATCTTTTGCTTTTATGCGTAACGGAAAAGGCAGATGCAAATGACTTATTTATGATTGAAATGATCTTCAGTGGTGACTTGTCTTCAGTTTTTCGAAAATTCAACTATCGATGTACATCCGAAGTTGACAAAATAGTCAAACTGTCAGAAAGCATAAGAAAATTCAATCCAGCTTCTTTGGCTGCAGCTTCTCAGCCTTTACAAGCTTCATCAACTTCGACAATCGGCTCCCTTTCATCGGTTCCCTTAAACAGACATGCTCTTGTTATTCTTGCAGTAACAGAAAAGCTCTTTGCAAAGTTTGGAAAAGAAAAGTTCACTGATGAAGCTTTTTCGAATCTATTTGATTCAGAAGTTCCTTTCAGAATAGCCTTCATGCCAGGATTTCTTGAATGGGCAGCAAGTGAAAAACTACTTTCAGAAGCTGAGCTTATTTTATGGCGATTTATGCTCGAATTTTCTAAAAATATTTCCATGACAATGATCAACAAAAGATACCTCGATATAATTTCCATTGAAGAGAAAATGGTATATGCACTCAAAACAGATTCAAAGTTCCAGAATGAATTTATTTTATTCCTGAACGGCTCAGAGCCGGGTGAATCTGTCGTTAACTTCATTGCATCTCTAAAATCCCCACCAGAATGGATAATCGAAATATTTAATAAATATTTTTCAATCAAATCATCTGAAGAATCAGCAAATATTTTTATGAAATTTCACAGTTTTATCAGGCTGAGAAACAGGGAAAGCGTTTTCAGAAACCACATTACTCCACCGGATATTTCTTCGGGAATTGATAATCTTTCACGTCTGAACTCAGATGTAAAATATTTGAAATTCTTTCTCAGTAAAGGATCTCTTGATAAACTCTCCAATACCGTTCAGCACCCGGAAACTCTTCCATTAAAATCAGAAAATCAATTCAAAAACTGGAATGAATTGATTGATTTTCTTGAACTTCCATCTTACGTCTTCGATAGAAATCCCGATGATACAAAAATCAAGACAATTCTTCGCATGTTGAATTTTAGATCAATGTATATGAAAAAAGCATCACTCTTTTCAATGTTCGAAAACATTCAGTTTTTATGGGCATTTGCAGGAGCAGCGTTTTCGGGCTATTTAATTTCAACAGGGCTGGCAGTTGTTCCTGCGTTGTTGATATTCTTGATTGTACTATTTCAGGCAAATCAGGAATGCAAATCTGAAATGAAACAAATCTCTTTTGAATTAAGCCAGTTAAAAGGAAAGTTTGTTAATTCAGGCGAAATTCGAAAATCAGAAGTTGCTGCAGAATGAGAAAATTCTTAAATATTATTGCATCGATACTTCTGATTTCCGGAATATACATAAATTTCAAGTACCAGGATGAATATTCAGGAGTTTCTTTCATCTTGAAACCCTGGCAGAATTTGAATTTACCAGATTCATCCGGACAAATTCCAATCCATAGAATGGTAGTTTCAGAAAATCTTTCGGGAATTGAATCGCTTGTACAATTTGGTTCAGATATTAATATTGAAAATGGAAAAGGCTATTCTCCACTTCACGTGGCAATAATGCAGAGGAAATACAAATCTCTGGAAAAGCTTCTTGAACTCACGGCAGCCATGGATAAAGATTCTTCACAGGGAAACAGTCTTATTCTTGCTGCAAAAACCGGCGATATCAAAGCATTAAAACTTCTGTTGAAATTTGGAGGAGCGAAATTTATTAATTCCTGTGACAGATACAAATGCACTGCGCTTCATTATGCCTGTCAATCTGAAAATATTGAAGTAATAAAAATTCTCAGTCAGAATGGCGCCGATTTTTCAGTCAAAGATAGTCGGGGATGCTTTCCGATTAGCTATTCGGCTCAGGGAAAAGATTTTGAATGTTTAAAATTTGTTTTGGCATCGATTCCATCAGAAAAGATAAATAATATTATCAATTCAAAAGATAATTCCGGAAAGAGTTTGCTGCACCATGCCGCTGAAAAGGGCGGCATGAGAGTTTTTGAGTTATTGTTGAGCAATGGTATTTCTTTTAACGAGCAGGATAACAGTGGACGAACACCTCTGCACATGGCCAGTGACAGAGGTTATCTCCAGATGGTCAGGTTTCTGGTAGAAAAAGGTGCTTCAAAAGGCCTCAAGGACAAGAATATGAAAACAGCGCAGGAAGTCGCGATTGAAAAGGGTCATATTCATGTCAGCAAATTTCTGATTTCCGGGGAATATTCTGAACCGATTTTCAAGATGATCAGGGATAAAGCTGATCCGATGATTATTGAAAGCGCAATTTCTGGGCTTCCGGAAATTAATATTGTAGATGAAAAGGGCTGGACTCTGGTACATTATTTTGTTGTTTCAGGAAACGAAAAAATGCTTAAAATAGTCCTGGAACGCGGGATGAAAATTAATGTTCCCGGTGAACACGGAAGAACTCCACTGCATGTTTCGGCATCACTTGGTAATATTCAGATGACAAAATATCTTCTTGATCATGGTGCATTGCCAAATTATCAGGATAGTGCAGGAGAAACGGCTTTACATCTTGCGGCATACAAGGGCAATTACGAAATATGCGAACTCCTGCTGAAATATGGCGCTTCGACAGTCATTGCAACCGCTTATTACAACGCGACTCCGCTTTCTTATGCCTATGAAAGCAGAAATATGAAGGTAATAAAATTACTTTACGATGCCACATTCAAAAAAAAATAATCAATTAATCAAGGTGTGAACACTCCCAATACAACTTGTTTGTGAGCACCTGTTGCTGCAGGAATATTTGATTTAATCTTTTTCAGGAATGCTTCGCCCAGTGCTGCGAATGCCATTGCTTCTCGGGCAGAAACCGGAATTCCAAAATCATCAGAAAGGCAAATTTTACAGTGTTTTTTTACCTTTTCGGTCAGGCGCAGAATTAGTTCAGAGTTGTATGCACCGCCCCCGGCAAGAATAATTTGAGAAATCTCACCAGAAGGGAAAACGTGCTTTTCGAGAGCATCTGCAATTGAAAAAACCGTTAAATCAAGCAAAGTAGACATCAAATCCGGGTAGTTACTTCCTGAAAACTTGTTCTTCAAAATGTCTTCCAGGAAAGCAATTCCAAATTTTTCGCGCCCGGTTGATTTTGGCGGTTTTCTTGCAAAATAGTCATCGCTGAGAAGTTCTTCGAGCAATTTTTTGTCGGTTTTGCCCTTTGATGCAATGATACCATTATTGTCATAAGATTCCATGCCATTGGTAATTTTCTGAATAAGAGCATCCATGAGCATATTTCCTGGACCAGTGTCAAAAGCATTTTTAACAAATGGCAGATTTGTACCAGTGGCCGATGCGTCAGAATTCTTAGTGTGCCTGATCTCTGTCAGATTAGCTATTCCTCCGATGTTCAGGGCAATTGTGTCGCCGGGGATTCCGCCAAAAAATCTCAGATCAGCAAATGGAACCAGCGGAGCTCCCTGCCCGCCAACGGCAAGATCACGCGAGCGAAAGTCTGAGATAACAGATATTCCGGCCTTTTCTGCAAGCCAGCTTGAATTCATTGCCTGGAAAGTTCCGCAAACACTCTTTCCGGCGATGGTAACACACTCAGGTGCGTGCCAGATTGTCTGTCCATGTACTGCCAGATAATCAATTTTTTCACGGTGACTTTCTCTGAAAGAGGCTACGGCATTATAGTACAATTCCGCCATGAATGATCCGGCCTGGGCACAATCTTCTGATGAAGCGCTTTTCATAAGCTTCCGGATATGTTCTCTTACTTCCCGGGAAAAATCGAAGTTATCGTGCCAAAGGAGTTCAAATTTATTATCTTCATAAAAATTGACTAATGCGCCATCAATGCCGTCGCCAGAAGTTCCGCTCATCATTCCAAGAATTGCCGTCATATATTTTTTCCCCGAATCTACTTTTCACATGAATAATATTTCAGAAGTTAAAAATATGCGTTTCAGTAAAAAAAATCAATCAATATTTGCACTATCCCAAGAACTAAGCATTCTCCCTAACTTTTCAAGATAAAATATAAAAGATAAAAGCTGTCCGCAGATTTCACAGATTACGCAGATTAAGATTTAAAGATGAGATCTTTAAGATTACGAGACTGAATAAATTCATATTATTATCTTCGGAAACATGCATAACTAAAATGAAAATTTCTATACTATTCAATTAATCTCAATTTTGAAAGCATATTGAGAATAATTGAAATAAAGTGAAAGTTGGTTTCTCATGGGAATCATCTAATTACTCTAACAATCCAAGCTTAAAAGTCTAAAAATTTAAACGAATGCAAAAATTCCGTTTAATCTTCTCTCGAATCCTGAATACTGAATCTCAAATCTAAAATTCTAAATCTTGAAAATCTGCATAATCTGCGGACAAAATCTTTTCTTGTCTTGTCCTTTCTTTTCGGGTCTTTTCTTGTGAAGTCTTTTTCACCAGGAGTTATTGGGTAAATATGTTTGTGGAACTATTTGCAGGTGTGGTAATATTTTATTTGTTTTGCCATATTTTTTTTTCTGTGTTATTCTTTAGCGGTAAAAAAAGTTCACGAGAGTGTTTTTTACTGGCAATTTGCGCAATCGTAAATTAACTTGCAGCAGTTGCATTGTTATGTTGAAATAAAATAATTAAGGAGCAAATAAAATGGTTGAAGTAAGAAGTCCTGCCAAAGGTCAGCCGCTTGATAAAATGGCTGAACGGAAAAAGTCACTTGAAATCGCTTTAACTTCGATTGAAAAATCTTTCGGAAAAGGCTCAATAATGCGCCTGGGTGACCCGAAGGCTATACCGGTTGAAGTTATTCCTACCGGTTCGCTTTCTCTGGATATCGCACTTGGCGTTGGCGGTCTTCCGAGAGGAAGAATTATTGAAATATTCGGGCCGGAATCATCTGGTAAAACAACGATTGCTTTGACTGCTGTTGCTGAAGCACAGAGAATGGGTGGACAGGCCGCTTTTATTGATGTTGAATATGCGCTTGATCCCGGATATGCAAGAATGCTTGGTGTTGACGTTGATAACCTTCTGATTTCACAGCCGTCTTCTGGTGAAGAAGCCCTTGAAATCATGGAAACGCTTGTCAGATCAAATGCTATTGATATCATTGTTCTTGATTCTGTTGCGGCGCTTTCAACAAAGCACGAGCTTGAAGGTGACATCGGTGACGCTTCCGTCGGAATGCAGGCAAGGCTGATGGCTCAGGCCATGAGAAAGCTTACTCCGGTGGTAAGTCGTTCAGGGGCAGTGTGTATTTTTATTAACCAGTTGCGTGAGAAAATTGGAAATGTTGGATACGGCTCACCTGAAGTAACTCCCGGCGGAAGAGCTTTGAAGTTCTTCTCATCGGTAAGAATTGATATTCGCAAAAAAGAATCAGTTAAAGATGGCGACGAAGTTCACAGAGGTTATTTTGCAGAAGCAAAAGTGGTAAAGAACAAAGTCTCTCCGCCATTCAGAAAAGGCAGATTCGACATCGTTTTCGGAAAAGGACTTTCTAAAGAAGGCGAAGTTCTTGATATGGCCGAAGAAAATAAGATAGTTGTAAAATCCGGTTCCTGGTATTCATACGGAGACATTAGAATCGGCCAGGGTCGCGAAAACTCAAGAGAATTCCTTATTGAAAACCCTGAAGTATTTGCAGAAATGGTTCAGAAGGTTAAGGACAAACTCGGTTTTCAGCCACCTCTCATAAGAAAAATCGAAGGTGTTACACCCGTAGCCGCAGCGCCCGCACCAGCACCAAAAACCGCTGAAAAAGAGAAACCAGCCGAGAAAGCTTCCTCAAAAAGCAAATAGTTAAAAATAGCTTTAAGTGATAATATAGACTCTCATCTCTTATCTTATTACACAAAACTTAAATAAGTGGTCGAATTAGCGTATTAAATTTGCGGTAAGTTGTCATCTCGAACGAATGTGAGAGATCTTACTAAATGCAAGATTTCTCGCTTCGGTCGAAATGGCACAGTAGAATTTCTGTAGCTTAAATGTTTACTTTGTTAGGGTTTGCTGTACTTAAGTATGAGGTGAGGGTATTATTTTCGGGGAGATGTTCTGTCAAATCGGAAACTAATTGGTCTTTTCAGCATATTGCCACGTATAACTGGCATCAATTGTTTGCGGACAAGTCTTAAATGGGGAACCGGATTATCCATGCAATTGTTTTGTACAATCAATGGTAATTCAGTGCCTGTCGGCTTAAATTCAGATTCAGAAGCATTTACAATCGTCTCCAGAAGATCAGAAAAATAATTATTGTACGGTATTACTTCATCATTAATCTGGACACTTTCGAAGGAAAAGCGCGAATTTTCATCTGTTTCTGACATATCCGAAAAATACTCTCTCGCTGATAAATTGTTTAGCTCGTATGTTCTGGATGCAATTTCAAAAGCTTGTGTAAAGCCAGGTCTTCCTTCAGGATTAAAAGAAAGTTCAATAATATTCTTACCTGTTTCCTTATCCGAATCGGGAAAGTCTTTTACCTTAGGAATTACCGAGTGCGCATGGGTTATGTACAAATAACATTTTTCTGATTTGTCATATATGCATCTGAAGGCTTTTATCCAGGACTCCATTTCAAGTGGGCTGTTCAAGGTGGAGTCAATTGTATACCATTTCCCAAGCTCTCCTGGAACAATTGTTGTGACATGGAATCTCCAGATATTAACGCCCTCAAATTCCATTTTTCCTATGATGAAAAGCTTTTTAATAAGACATTCCTGAAGTCCCATTTTCAAAGCGAAAAGCTCTGTCGCCATTGCCCGCCCGAAACAAAAACCTAGTATTCCGGTTGGGTCGTATTTTTTGAGGCTCTCAAGACTTGTAACCTCATGATTACATACTTTTTCAAATAAAAATTCAATTTCAGAATAACTCAGCGTCGTTTTTTTATTAGCTGATTGAGCTGAATAAATGTTGTTGTAAATTTGGTATAGACGCTCATTAAAGCGCATTTCTTCAGAAAAAACAGATGTAAATTGAGAAATGAAAAATAAGATCAATGCAAATAAAAACAAGTGAATTCTTTTCACAGATTCCTCTCACAATACTTCTCTGAAAATGTTACAACCATCTGTTCTAATTGTCAATTCCAGATCGTCATTTTCCAGCAATAACTCTGAAGCGTGTTTCAGCACATTGCAAAAGAGTAAGGCTGTGGTAACATGAATAAGAGATTGTAAAAGCTGTTTTTCGGGAGATTGTTTATGAAAGAATTCAATTACACTGGAGTTTGCATACCAAAGCTTCATTACATGGTAAATGTTTCCGGTAAGTTAAATAAGATTGAAAAACTTATTAAAAAAGGAAAATATTTTGCAATAAGTCGTCCAAGACAATATGGTAAATCCACATGTATTTTTTTATTGGAAGAGAGGTTGAAAAACGACTTTTTCTTAATATCAACGAGCTTTGAAGGCACCGGTAAATTGATTTTTGAATCAGAAGAAAGATTTTGCAAAGAAATCCTTTCTATTTTGGCAAAAGGTGTAATAAATGACAACAATGATTTGAAAGACTCTATTCACGCGGAAGACAAGAATTTTAGTTAAGCATAAAAACCCACGCCCTTTGGGCGTGGTCAGAGATATTGGCTTTGCCAGTTTAAAATAGTAAACTCCTTGGGGTTGTCTGCGGAGCAGACATGTCCAAGGAGTTAATATGAGTAGAAATACTATAATGGATACACCTTCACAAAAAGGGGGCTGGAAAAAGTATATAACCCTTCAATGATATTGTATTTTCTCATAAGGCTGCAAAAATCAGGTGAGTATCCCGATGAGATTATCGAAAAGAATGTTCAGACTGATTTTAACAAACTTGATTACCTGACGCAGCTCTGTTCTCCTTCTGGAGGCATTTACAACGATGTAATGGAAATTCTTCAGGAAGGAGAGGTTGTCTCAAAAATCGAAGAACGCTTGCGGTTGAAAGACCTTCTCAATATCAATTACATTTATTCACTGATGTATTACATGGGACTTCTGACAATATCTGGCAATACCGGCGCTTCATCGAACCTGAGAATTCCAAATTACGTCATTAAAACACTTTTCTGGGAATACCTGAGAACCAGACTTGAAAAATTCAGTTCAGGAATAACTAACTTTCGGGAATTGCAGAAAACGATAAATGCACTTCAAATTGGCCAGATAAAACCGTTTGCTGAATATATTTTCAGAAATGTAGCAAAAATATTTTCGAATATCGATCTGCTGCATGCCAATGAACAGTGCTTCAAATCATACTTTTTTGCACTAGTCTCACTGGACAGCTCATACATAATTTTCTCAGAAACAGAAATGGCACGCAAACACTCTGATATCATACTCAAACGCAATCCGCGATACCCTGAAATCAAATACAACTGGCTGATAGAACTTAAATATCTGCCAAAGGAAGCAAAAAAAAGCGAAATAGAATACACAATTGCAGAAGGCAAAGAGCAGATAGCCTGGTACAAAAATGATAAAAAATGGCATGAGTCATTGACTACAGGCGGAGCAACTCTAAAATCACTTGTTTTGCTGTATATCGATGCAGAAAGCTATCAGATTATCGACTGCGACAAAGAAGGCGAAGCAGCCACATATTTGAACAAATCTCAAGGTCAAACAGCGAAAGAAAGAAGCAAGAACAAAACAAAGCCACTTCAGAAAATAAAAAAGTAACTGCCCAATAGATCATGGCAAGTGCATTATGTTTTGCTCACCAACACTTCAAAGATCGTTCCCTTCGTTTGTTCAGAATGAATACTCACCACCAAATACTCACAGCGGAAATTATGAACAGGAGGGCCGAGAACAGCTTTGTAAATATCTCGAATCGCAGAATCTGATGACAGGACATGATATTTTATAGTTTTAATAAAAACAAAGAGTACTTCAAGGAAACATCCACAGTAAACGGCAAACAGCTATTCGAAATTCTGGTTTAAATCCAGATGAATCATGCATTGAACCAAGGGTTCTAATTATTGAAGAAATAGTGACTATTTCCTTAAGTCGTTTTACGACATGTATTACGCGGCGGTTTATATGGCGACAGTTAATTTCTTTGAGTAAATTTTCCAGAATTCATCAAAGACAGCCGAAAAATGCAGGCGGATGTTTTAAACCAAAAGAGCAAATTTATTTACCTTCCATGATGCCTTTTGACCAATCCAAAACTCTTTGGGCTAATTCCACCGCTTGATCATACTCGTCGTCTGAAACTTTTTCCAGATAATCTGGATATCGCGCAGATACAGCATAATCGGTTAAAGCAACCGATTCGTCAACATCAGCCGGGATGTCAATCACGCAGGAAATCTTGTCCAGGAAAGTCCGAATATTATGCGCTCTGGGGACTTCCATTTTAAGTTGAATCAAAAGAGCTTTGATTGCTTATTTACAGTTTGTTGAGCATGAAAGCACAGCATTTTCATTCATTATTGAGGGAAATTTTGCTCTTCGTGCCAATTCCAAATCACTTTGAGCGTAAGATAACCACTCTTCGGGGCTTCCCGGTCTAATGATCAGGCTTTGCATATACCTCTTCTCCATCCGCAAGAATAGAGCGATATTTTAATCCTGGATTATTCTCATGTATTTCCAAATCAGATGGTGTCCCTACAATCAAATCAAAGGGCAACCTAATGCTCTTAAGCTGCCGATACAGGAATTGAGCGGTATGTCGACGATGGTGCCCTCCGGCATTACAACCAGCATGTTATTAACTTTGTACAAAACGCAGGATGCAAGTATGGACATTGTTTCTGGCATGTGTATTGAAAAAAGCAATTCTGTTTGTTGTGCTTTGGATTTTAGAACTATTATGGTAAAATATCCTTTCAGTTAATGAAGGCTTTGCAAAAGTAATGAGTAATTTTATGATTAGTCATCTCGGAAGTTTGTTTTATCATGGCCGCGTTATCTCAAACTTATGCGGTTTGATAATCCTGATGAGCATAAACTTAAAGACACCTAACCTGAAATGAATACACGAAAACCTGGGACATTTGCTTATATTCATAGCAACTTGCTGATTATTTTTGCCATAAAATTTGTATTTGCATAAAAATGGAGAAATAAATGGGAATGTGGTCGCTGCCTGACGATTGTACAAAAGGTGATGCAGAAAAAAAATCCGATAGTAATGACCTTTTTGCATGCTGTGAACAAAAAATTTCCCGGACTGAGCTTAAACCGGTTTTTGAGTTGCTTCGTGAATCATTCACACCGTTTTCCTTTATGAAGAAACACCTGTTTTCATTCCTGCAGCCCTTTCTCAACGATGAGAAATATGAACGGAAATAACGATCAGTTCAAAATCAGTTGCAGGGAAAATATCATTGCAGTTGACTTCGGAAGTACATGTACAAAAGCAATATTGCTGTCCAGAAAAAATGTATGCTGGCAGATTGCAGGCAGAGGTGAATCGACAACAACTCTGGAATACCCCTGCGAAGACATCAGAATAGGCCTTGAACAGGCAATCGAAAATTTCCTGTCCGAAAACATTCTTCCTGAAAAAATAACCCGTGAAATTCTTTCAGAAGCCGAACTCATTGCAACCTGTTCTGCTGGCGGCGGGCTTAGAATGGTGGCAGCAGGTGTTGTGAGCAATGTCTCAGCGAGAATTGCACTGGAAGCTTCATCAGGTGCCGGCGCAATAGTTCTTGAGACAATTTCTCTTGACGACAGAAGAACTGTATCCGAAAAAATAAATGCTATAAATACGGTACAGCCTGATCTGATACTGATAACCGGCGGAACCGATGGGGGAGCCATAAATCAGGTTCTTGATATCTGCCGAATTATTTCGAAAACCGGCATTAAATCAAGGTTTAAAAAGACCTTCAAGATTCCGGTGATATTTTCCGGAAATTCTCTTATTCACGAACAGGTAAGCGAAATTCTTTCAGAAAAATTCCTGCTCGAATTTTCCGAAAATGCAATGCCTGCAATAAATCAGGAAAATGTTGTGCCAGTTCGCAATAAAATCAGGCAGATATTTCTTGACCACGTAATGAGTTATGCTCCGGGTTTTCTGGAGTTGTCAGAAAGATGCCTGTTGCCGCCACTTCCAACACCGGGGGCAGTAGCTGATCTGATTCTTCTTTATTCGGAAAACCAGAAAAAAAACGTCCTAGCAGTTGATCTTGGTGGTGCAACAACAGATGTTGTTTCTGTTATTAATGGTACTTTTCATAAAACAATTTCAGCAAACACCGGAATGAGCTTTTCCATTGGGAATACATTTGCCAAAGCCTCAGGGAAAAATGTCTTCAGATGGCTTTCACAAGATTTTGACCGTAAGAAATGTCTGAGATATATCAAAAATAAAATGTTCCGTCCTGGTATTTTGCCATCATCAGGTGATGAACTTATGATTGAGCATGCAATAGCCAGAGAGGCGCTTAGAATGTCACTGATGGAGCATTTTCAATGGCAGCAATCGACGAATATAGGGAAATACCTAGAAAAGATGCAGGCTGAATATTCAGAAAAATTTTTTGTCAGAAAGAATTCAGGTATCTATAACGATAGAGATATCCTTTCCGGATTTCGATCAGATGAAGCCAGAGATTGCTTGCAGATTCACGAAATAATTGTATCCGGCGGAGTATTTACGCACTCAGACAGCGATTTAAAAAGTGCGATGATAATAATTGATTCAATGCTTCCGGTGGGCATCTGTGAAATATCTGTAGATAAATATTTTCTCATGCCTCAACTTGGAGTATTCGCTAAAATTGATCCTGAAGCTGCATTGAAGACATTTATTGTACAGGGGCTGAAACGGCTCGGAACATGCATTGCGCCAACTGGATTCTCTGAATATGCATCTCATGCAATGACAGCAGAAATTACCTTCATGAATGCGGGCTTTGGGAATGCCGAAACGATTGGAAAAATTGAAAAAAACGAAAAATCTGAAATTATTGAATATTCGGAATTAACTGAAAAAGGCGAAAAAGGCGAAAAAGGCGAAAAAGGCGAAAAAGGCGAAAAAGTTGAGAGATCAGAGAAAATTGAGTTAAACTTTGGAGATGTTAAAGTAATCGCATTGCCCGAAAATAGTTATTCAATTCTTCACTTAAAGACTCATAATGGTTTTGAAATTCTCAATAAGAATGACCTGAGGTGCAGAGTAAGCGGAGGCAGAGTAGGTTTGATATTCGACCTGCGCGGAAGAGAATGAGAAAATATTCAGGCCCGCTATATCTCGAAAATTGCCTTCATAAAATCAGCAGGAAGCTCGGGAATATCAATGATTTAAAAGTTTGCATTGGACAGGAAGTCTTTCCTGAGAGTGTGCTGGCAAAAATAGTCCGTGAAGGCGCTGTTTTCGAAATAAATGCCGCTGCCGAACTTTCGTGCGAACCTTCAGAAGTCGCCGGATTTCTTCTTAAAAAGCAGGGGGAAAAAGTTTCAAAGGGAGAAATTCTTGCCTTGACTCCCGGAATATTTGGATTATTGCGAAAAAAAATTACATCTCCTGCCGATGGAGTGGTTGAAAGTTTTTCAGATGAATCCGGACAGTTATTAATAAATGAACTGCCCTGTGTTGAGCGTGTTTACGCATCTGTTTTTGGAAAAGTTTATTCGATTGATCAGTTTTCAATTATAATTGAAGTTCGATGTGATCTCGTTCAGGGAATTGCAGGATTCGGCTGTGAAGCTTCGGGGAATATTCATGTATCAGAGAACCTGAATGCGGAATGTCAGAGTAAAATAGTTGTTCTCGAAGCCAGTCCATCACTGGAAATGCTTATCAGGGCAGGAGAAACTAAAATTGCAGGTTTAATTACAGGCGGAATGGAGCCGGAAATAATAGAACGCTTTCTGGGAAAGGAAATATCTGTTCCGATTACCGGTAATGAAAAAATTCCTTATCCGATAATCTTTACCGAAGGATTTGGAAATTGTTGTATAAATTTTCGTTCAATGGAAATATTCCGGAAGAATGAAGGGAAATCAGCATTAATTAGTGCTGCAACTCAGGTAAGGGCGGGCGTTAAACGCCCGGAGATCATTGTTACACAAAATACTGATCTGACAGCATTGCTCATCGATGAGGCTGATAAGGTATTTCAGCCCGGAAAAAAAGTTAGAATAATTCGTGACGGCTGCTTTGGATGTTGTGGAGTTATCGAAAATCTGCCCCGTAGTGGGAATAAAATGTTTGAGGTGCGAATTGAAAATACAAATGATAGAATATCAATAGCTGCCGAGAATATAGAATTATTAAGTTAGTTATAAGTAATTAATTGTATAGGAATCTTCGATCATTCCACGTTTCTACTAAAAAAAATAGTAGAAGTGGATTCCAGATACTGCGTGTTAATCGCAGCTCAGAATTGTTGAGTAGATGCCTTTTTATGAAGTTAAGTACATGGTTGAATCTTAATATGCTTTCTCGAATCGGAGAGCACAAAGTGCTCGACCGCGGGGAGTGAGACGGTCGAACTTGTTCGACCGGCGAGAGGGGGCGCGTGCCCCCTCTCTAAACAGTTATTCTTTTTTAGGAGGATTGTTTCATGCTGGGAAGGGAAACACTTGGACACGTAGAACATGCCGAAAAACTTGAATGGATAGTATGTAACGGTATTGGCGGGTTCGCTTCTTCAACAGTTATCGGTTTGAATACGAGGCGCTATCACAGTATTCTTGTGGCATCGAAGAAACCTCCGACTGAACGGCTTAATCTTGTTTCAAGACTTGAAGAAACATTAATTCTTGATGGATATGAATATCCGCTGTCAACCAATAGATACACTAAAATTATGTTTCCGTCAGGTTATCTTTATCTTGAAAAGTTCGAAAGAGAACCCCTTCCGACCTGGACATATCAGATTTCTGACGTACTGATTACAAAGACAATTTTTATGGTTCATGGCCATAATACAACGGTTGTTACATACAAAGTGTTTTCCAACGGCAGGGAGGTTATCCTGAAAATCCGGCCGCACTTTGTTTTTCGCGATTTTCATGGAAACATGTATGAGAACCCCGGATTCATTGATAATACGAAAATTCGTGATAAAAGCCTTGAATTTCAACCATTCATGAATGCTCCGGTGCTGTATATGTCCTGGGATCGTGGAAAATTTGTCAATGATGGCTACTGGTACCGCGACAACTTCCTCAGTGAAGAGGAAAGGCGTGGTCTGACCGCTGTAGAAGACGATTATTCAAATGGTTATCTTATTACTCAGACGTCTGGAGGTGTTTTTTCGACAGTATTTTCTGATTCTCCTGTTGATTCGCTGAACCCAATTGAGGCGAGAAAAAAAGAAGAAATCAGACTTGAATCAATTGCCTCATCAATGAATTCTCAGGACGTGTTTCTGAGAAAACTGCTTCTGGCAGCGGATCAGTTCATCGTTGACAGACGCAGCACAGGCGGAAAAACAATTATTGCAGGTTATCCATGGTTTTCAGACTGGGGAAGAGACAGCCTTATTGCACTTCCAGGGTTGACACTGGTATCTGGAAGATTCGATGATGCAAAATCAATACTGAAAACATTTGCTGACTATGTCAGAGACGGACTTGTACCAAACTGTTTTGAAGATAGAGGCAGTGATGTTCTTTATAACAGCGTTGATGCATCTCTCTGGTTTTTCTTTGCAGTCTATAAATTGATTGAATATACAGATGATTACAACTTTGTCTTGAAAAATCTCTATCCGGCAATGAAGAAAATTATTGATGCATTCCAGAATGGAACAAGGTTTTCAATTAAAATGGATCCTGAAGATGGCCTGATAAGTGCGGGTGAACCCGGAGTCCAACTTACCTGGATGGATGCCAAGGTAAATGACTGGGTAGTTACACCGCGTCATGGAAAGCCGGTAGAAATAAATGCGTTATGGTACAATTCCCTCAGAATTCTTGAATTGCTTGCACAGAAAGCCGGCACAAATGTTTCCGAAATAAACGCTCTTGCCCGAAAAGTTCGAATTAATTTCAGAAAAGCATTCTGGAATGAGGAAGAAGGGTGTTTGTATGATTGCATCAAGCCTGATGGTGAGCCAGATTTAGCATTCAGACCTAATCAGATATTTGCTGTGTATCTTCCGTTCTCATTGGTTCCCGCACCAGAGGAAAAACAGATCGTTGAAAATGTTTTCAGAAGACTATTTACATCGTTGGGGCTTCGTTCACTTTCACCGAAAGACCCGGGCTATATAGGTGTTTTCCACGGAGATCGCATTCAAAGAGATTCTGCTTATCATCAGGGCACAGTCTGGGCATACCTGATGGGACCCTTTGTTTCTTCATATCTGAAGGTTAACCACTATTCAATCGAGAGCCAGATAAGAGCTTCGCACATCATTGACGCATTCAAAGCACATCTTGAAACCGAGTCGTGCATAGGAAGTATTTCCGAAGTCTTTGACGGAAATCCGCCGCATTTTTCCGGCGGCTGCTGCGCCCAGGCCTGGAGCGTCGCAGAAATCCTCAGAATATACGTCGAAGACCTGAAAGGCCAGAAACCAACGCTCATCGTATAGTTCCAAAATTTTTTCTCTTCGGTCGAAATGACAGCAATATTGCAATGCTCCCGATAAGCTCATAATTACTTCTGTGAAATATTGTTAAAAACAAAAAGAAATTGACTAAAAGCATTTCGTATGCTATAAAATAAACTTTTAGTGGCAAATAAAGTCTTGTCTGAAAGAATTGCAGAAGTTGGTCCGCTGTTGGCACTCGGAATATCATGGGGTCTGTGTATTGCGATGGGTGTTGGTGGCGGGATTGTTTTAGATGGTTGGTTGAATTCAAGCCCGTATGGGATACTCATTGGTTTTCTGGTCGGGATTGCAGCAGCCAGTGATCAGACACTGAAAATTATCAGACAGGTTGAAAACAGGGCTAAAATCGAAAAGGGAAAAGTGGAATAATAGGAAAATGCGCGAAAAGCTGGCAGTGTTTGAGAAAGTAATGATTTATACCGATGTGTTTCTCATTTTTACGGCGGTTTTGGCATATTTTCTTTATTCAGGCAGATTCTCACTTGGAATGCCAATTGGTGCGCTGATTGGTTATGTAAGTTTTCGAATGATAGTTTTTCAAATTGCTCAAATGGAAAAGAAAAACGGCCGAAAGATGATATTAGCAGTTTTTCTGGGAATGACAAAATTTGCCTTGATAGCTGCAGCAGTATGGGTGTTTAATTATTCCGGAATGGCCAATCTTCTGGAAACAGCGGCAGGGTTATTCCTCAGCCAGGTTGCTCTGATTGTTTCGGTTTTCCATAGTGCTTATCCATTTTCGGCCTCAGAAAATAATAAGACTGCGACGGTTTAAAAGATGCATAGTTTAGAATCGAAGATATTTTATGTGTTCGGTTTTCTTCACCTCTCACCTGGTGTGCTTCTTCCATGGGTCATAACAGCCTTTTTATACGGCTTTTTCTGGCTTGGAACACGTAAACTGACTGTCATTCCATCATCTGTTCAGAATATAATTGAAATGCTGGTTGAAAGTCTTGACTCATTTTTAACAGGCCTTCTTGGTGACAACAAACACAATCGCGAACTTATACCGTTTTTTGCGACCATCTTTCTCTATCTGCTTTGTGCAAACCTCATGGGTTTGATTCCAGGGCTTAAATCTCCAACAGGAATTTTTTCGAATTGTCTTGGAATGGCGCTTATAACATTTTTTATGACTCATTATCTCGGATTGAAATATCACGGTTTCGGATACATAAAGCATTTCTGGGGTGAGCCTGCCTGGCTTGGTCCTCTGATGTTTCCAATCCATATTATTGGCGAGATTGCCCGCCCGATAAGCTTGAGCTTCCGTCTTTTTGGAAACATTCTGGGCGAAGACGTTGTGGCCATAGTTCTTACCGTGGCAATATTTCCGTTGCTCATACCCATTCCAATGCAGTGTCTGATGATTTTCACTTCACTTATACAGGCTCTGGTATTTACAATATTGTCGTGCATTTATATCAAGGGTGCGGTTGGTTCGGAAGAACATTAATTCAGGAGGAAAAAAAATGTTAGATGCGTTAACAATGAGCCATCTGGTATATGCTTTGATGGCCGGTCTCTGTGTAGCACTTGGTTGTATGTTTGCTGCGCTGGCGCAGGGTCATGTTGCAGCCAAGGCTTGTGAATCTATTGCGAGGCAGCCTGAAATGTCAGGTGATATTCGTTTTACCATGATCATTGGTCTTGCCATGATTGAATCACTGGCAATTTATTGTTTGCTTATTGCTCTGGTTCTTCTTTTCGTACGCTGGTAGAGCGGAGCTTTTTATGCATAAGTCCGGGTTGGAGGTCGTGATGAACTTGAAGTCGGGTTTTTTTGTGGTGTTGTTACTGACTGTCGTGTTCACTGCTGGTATGTTTCCTGGCACTGTTGCTGCTTCAACTGCCGGGGCAGGCGCTTCGGTAACAGCTGAAGCGCATGCCGTTCATCAGCCGGAAAAAGGTCACGGTGAGCCCGGGATGTTCGATATTAGCTGGGGAATTCTCATTTCCCAGACGTTGAACTTTTTTGTTCTGCTGTATTTGCTGAAATCAGTTCTGTTTGCACCAGTTAACCAGATTCTCCAGGAACGTAAGAAACTTGTGCTCGCAGATTTGACCGCTGCTGAAGAATCAAAAAAGAAATCGGCTGAAATTCAGAAGGAACTTGAAAAGCGCTTGGGCGCAGTCGAAGAAGAAGCATACCGCATCAAGCAGGATGCAATCAGTGATGCCCAGGCAGCAAAAGAAGAAATATTGACCGATGCAAAAGTAAAAAGCGGTGAAATGTTTGAAAAAACACGTCATGACATCATGATGGAGAAAAAGAAAGCGTGGGTTGAACTCCGCGAGCGTGTTGTAAAGCTTTCTCTGATGGTTGCGGAAAAGGTAATTGAAAAGTCTCTTGATGAAAAAAGCCATCATGAACTTATTGCTAAATCAATTGATCAACTGGAAAAAAGCGAGTGAAAATTCAGATTCTTGCACGAAGATATGCTGAAGCTTTTTTTAAGATTGCTTCCGAAAACAATCTTGACGAGATCTATTCGGGGTTTTCTGCATTTGCTGAATTGTTAAAACAGAGGTCTGACTTTGCTGACTACTTTCGAAATCCTCTCGTAACATCAGAACAGAAGATGCTGTTGTTGAGAAAATCTCTCGCCAGCGGCCCTTCAATTCTGCAGGATTTCTTATGCCTTCTTGTCAAGCGCTTCAGATTTTCTCTTCTGGAAGCGATTTCAAAAGAGTTTGAACACATATATCTGCGTTCCAGAAATATTCTTGAAGTTCGTGTTGCCAGCGCAGTACAACTCACTGAAGCTGAAAAGACACGCTTAATCGGAGCTCTTTCAAAGAGAGTTTCCGGGACCGTGAGACTTTCTGAAAAGGTTGATCCTTCGCAGAAAGGCGGATTATTGCTGTGCTATGGCGACCATATTTATGATTCAACAGTGAAAAACAGATTGAAGATTCTTGATGAGCGGATGCTTGCTCTGGCACGCGAATTATTAGCGCATGTCGAAGATGCTCCGACTCTTACTAAAGAGGGAAGACAGTCATGACCATGAAACCCGAAGAAATACTGAGTGTTCTTGAAAGTGAAATAAAAAATTTCTCTACGAAAATGAAAATTGATGAAGCAGGCGTAGTGCTTCAGGTTGGTGATGGAATTGCCCGCGTTCACGGCCTTCCAAAGGTTATGATTGGTGAACTTGTTGAATTTGCAAATGGGGTTAAAGGATACGTTCTGAACCTCGAAGAAGATAACGTTGGTTGTGTTCTTCTTGGCTCAGATCAAGGTATTCGCGAAGGTGACCTGGTTCGTGGTACAGGCAAAATTGTATCCGTACCGGTAGGAAATGCACTCCTTGGGCGTATTGTTGACGCTCTTGGCGAGCCAATTGATGGCGCTGGTCCAATTGTTTACGACAAAATTATGCCAGTCGAGGTCACTGCCCCTAACGTAGTTTCAAGACAACCCGTCAAAGAACCTCTTCAAACCGGAATCCAGGCTGTTGATGCGCTCATTCCAATTGGAAGAGGGCAGCGCGAACTCATAATTGGTGACCGTCAGACAGGAAAAACAGCAATCGCAATTGACACAATCATTAATCAGAAAAATGAAGGTGTTGTCTGCATATATGTTGCAATTGGACAAAAAACTTCAACAGTCGTTAAGATTGCAGAGGTTCTCAAACAACATGATGCAATGAAGAACACTATCATCGTTCTGGCTTCTGCATCTGACCCGGCTCCGCTTCAGTTTCTTGCACCATATTCAGGATGCACCATGGGAGAATTCTTCCGTGATTCAGGAAGACACGCACTCTGCATCTATGACGATCTTTCGAAACATGCGACCGCATACAGGCAGTTGTCACTCCTTCTTCGCCGCCCACCCGGACGCGAAGCATACCCGTCAGATATTTTCTATCTTCACGCCAGATTGCTTGAAAGAGCTGCAAAATTAAGTGATAACCTTGGCGGTGGCTCGCTGACAGCACTTCCGATTATCGAAACACAGGCAGGCGACGTCTCAGCATATATTCCGACAAATGTTATTTCGATCACAGATGGACAGATTATTCTGGATGGAAATCTTTTCAACAGCGGCGTTCGGCCAGCTATTAATGCCGGCTTGTCCGTTTCCAGAGTCGGCGGAAATGCACAGACCAAAGCGATGAAACAGGTTGCCGGTAAGATGCGTATCGAACTTGCACAGTTCAGAGAACTTGCCGCTTTCGCACAGTTTTCTAAAGATCTTGATAAGGCGACGCAGGCGCAGCTTCGAAGAGGCGAAAGGCTTGTTGAAATCCTTAAACAGCCACAGTACCAGCCGCTGCTTCTTGAAGACCAGATTATCAGTATTTTTGCTGCAACACGCGGCCACACAGATAAACTTGAACTTAACCAGATTGAAAAGTATAAAAAGGATTTGTGCGAATTCATCAGAGCTAGACATGCGGAAATTCTATTCAAACTTACCTCGGCAAAAGCATTCGATAAACAGCTTGAAGAAGCTCTCGAAGCCGTTGTGAGAGAATTCAACGAATCTTTTATTCTCATGCAGAATGTTCCAAAACCTGATTCGTCCGGAGCAGATGCCAATTCAAAGTCCGAAAATAAAACAGGATCCTGAATTTAATGCCTAATATCAGAGACATAAAGAAGAAGACCGTTGGGGTTAAGAATACCCAGCAGATTACGCGTGCCATGAAAATGGTTTCTACAGCCAAATTGAGACAGGCAACTGTCAGGCTGAGCGCAACAAGGCTTTATCTTCAGAAACTGGAAGAAATTGTTTCTGATGTGAGGGAAGTTCTTTCTGAAGATGCGCCTGTGAAAACAGTCTATGATGGAAGGCCGGTAAAAAGTTCAGGAGTTATTATCATTGCCGGCGAACGCGGACTATGCGGCTCATTTAACAGCGATATTTTCAAGTCTTCCCTGACATTTCTCGAATCACTTGGTGATAAAAAACGCTGCATTTTTCCTGTAGGGAATAAAACACGCGATTTCTTTAAACGTCTGCCATGTTATCCAATTGCCGGTTTCGATTTTCCTGTTAATTCGATTTCATCTGTTGATGTTGTTCGGCAGGCAGCAAAAATTGCCATGGATAAATACATTTCGCAGGAAATTGATGAACTTTATATAATTTATTCCGCTTATATTTCAGCACTTGAAAGAAAAATCATCAGAAAAAAGCTTCTTCCGCTAGATTCCGTAAAAAAAGCTGTAAGATCTGATAAAAGGCCAGTTGCAAGAGAAATGTTTTTTGACCCTTCACCTGAAGCGCTTCTCAGCAGTCTTATTCCCAGATATATAGAAGGTCTTTTCATGCGTGCCCTTCTCGAATCTGCTGCGTCAGAACAGAGCGCCAGAATGATTGCAATGGGCGCTGCCACAGACCGAGCAGAAGATATCATCAGTCAGCTTACACTGACCTACAACAGAACTCGCCAGGCTGTCATTACCAAGGAGCTTTCAGAAGTGATCGCCGGAGCGGATTCCCTTTCAAATTGATCGCTAACCATAATTGGAGAGATACTATATGCAAAATGGCACGATTCTTCAGGTTCTTGGACCAGCTGTTGATGTTAAATTCCCAACCGAAGATCTTCCAAATATTCTTGATGCTCTTGAAGTCGTCAACCCGGCGACAGGAAAGAAACTTGTTCTTGAAACAGCTCTCCACATCGGAAACACTGTAATCAGAACCATTGCAATGGGCCCGACTGAGGGTCTTGTGCGCGGACTTGAAGTGATTTGTACCGGGAAACCAATATCTGTACCCGTTGGCCCGAAAGTTCTCGGACGACTCTTTAACCTTCTGGGCGAAACTCTTGACGGCGGACAGAATCTTGACTCAGCAGAAAAATGGCCCATTCACAGGCAACCACCTACCTACACCCAGCAGGGTAAAAATACCGAGATTTTTGAAACCGGACTGAAAGTCATTGATTTGCTTATTCCTTATGCAAAAGGCGGAAAAATCGGCTTGTTCGGTGGTGCCGGCGTTGGAAAAACAGTTCTGATCATGGAACTTATTCATAATATTGCACGTCATCATGGCGGCGTTTCTGTTTTCGGCGGCGTTGGTGAACGAACCAGAGAGGGAAATGACCTTTATCTCGAAATGAAAGAATCGGGCGTTCTTGAAAAAACCAGTCTGGTTTTCGGACAGATGAACGAACCGCCTGGTGCCCGTCTCAGAGTCGCGCTGTCTGCTCTTACAATGGCAGAGTATTTCCGTGACAGAGAAGGACAGGACGTTCTGCTGTTTATTGATAATATTTTCAGATTTGTACAGGCCGGCTCGGAAGTTTCAGCACTCCTCGGAAGAATGCCTTCGGCAGTCGGTTATCAGCCAACTCTCGGTACAGAAATGGGATTCCTGCAGGAACGTATTACTTCTACGGCAAAGGGCTCTATTACATCAGTTCAGGCGATTTACGTTCCGGCTGATGACATTACTGACCCTGCTCCGGCAACAACCTTTTCGCATCTTGATGCAACTACAGTTCTTTCAAGACGTATTGCAGAACTAGGAATTTACCCGGCAGTTGATCCGCTGGCTTCAACTTCGAGATTGCTTGATCCGATTGCTGTTGGTACTGAGCATTATCAGACTGCACGTGCAGTTCAGGAAATTCTTCAGAGATACCAGGATCTGAGTGAAATTATCGCAATTCTCGGTATGGAAGAACTTTCAGACGAAGATAAAACCGTCGTTGGAAGAGCAAGAAGGATTCAGAAATTCCTTTCACAGCCATTTCACGTTGCAGAACAATTTACCGGTCACCAGGGAAAATATGTTTCAGTAAAAGAAAGCGTCAGGTCCTTTAAGGACATCGTGGATGGAAAATATGATAGTTATCCGGAACAGGCGTTTTTTATGGCCGGTGATATCACTGAAGTTGAAGAGAAAGCCCGCGAAATGAAACAGCGTGGAGAAGCCTGATGATCGAAGCAGAAAGCAATACCGGGAAAAATGCCACATTTGAACTGACGATTGCTGCGCCTTCGCATCGATCTATTGTGTGTACTGCCAGAAGTGTTATGGTTCCGGGGGTTAATGGGTATTTCGGAGTCATGCGCGGTCACGCCCCGATTATTGCTAATCTCAACGTTGGTTTGTTGAAAGTCGTTGATAACTTGTACAATGAAACCTGGATGTCTGTAACTGGCGGATTCTTTGAAATGATGGGTGACCATGCGACTCTGCTTGCAGACAAACTTTATGAAAAATCCGATCTTGTTGAATATAAGTCTCTTATTCAGACCGTCACTCCTGCATTTATGCGCCGGGAGTTTCGAAACGAGTCTGATAAGGATATTCTTGCCATAACTCTGTTATCAGGAAAAAAACACTGATTGAAGCCTGAAATAGAACTTTCGATTGTAATGCCGTGCTATAAAGCGCACGGCTTTCTTGCGCGTAATATTGACAGAATTGCCCAGGAATTTACTGATGTCAGAGGAGGCTTCGAACTTGTTGCAGTTGAAGACGGTAGTTCCGATGGCAGTCGGGAAATTCTTGAATCTTATGCCGCTGAACGAAAGTGGTTGAAACCAGTCATTCATAAAGTCAACCGGGGAAAAGGAAAAGCAGTTCGCACTGGTTTTGCTGCATCGACCGGAAAATACGTAATCATCAATGACATTGATCTTCAGTATGATGTCGAAGATATGCGTCGCTGCTTTCAAAAGCTTTCAACTTCAGGGAATGATCTTGTAATCGGTTCGAGAATGCATCCCAGATCAGTTTACCAGATCAAAAGCTCGCAGCTGCGGTATATTTTTACCCGTCATGTTTTCAGTCGGATTCTGAATTTCCTGCTGCGCAAAACTCTTATTAAAGATGTGCGCGATACCCAATGCGGATTAAAAGGTTTTTCAAGGCGATTTGTTGATTTCGCCATTTGCAGGGACAGAGCGGAAATAAATGGCTTCGCTTTTGATGTAGAGCTTCTGGTCATTGCTTACTCAAATTCTTTTTCGGTAACAGAAGTTCCTGTACATTTTCGCTATACTGATATTCCATCAACAATTGCATTCGTCAATACCGCTTCCAGGCTGGCTATTGATTTACTGCACATTTATGCAAATCTTCTTTCCGGAAGATATACAAAATAAAACAACCCCGAAGCTCAGCTTCGGGGTTGTTTTATTAATAAAGCTTTAAATTACTTCTTTTCTTCGAATGACTTGATCATGAAACCTTCTGCTTTTCCATCTTTTGAAGGAACTTTTTCGCCTTCGATGATGAAAGTCTTAGCTTCGAAACCTTCGATTGCTTTGATAGCATCAAGCTTTTCGCCAGGAAGGAGAACGAGTTCGCCGTCAGCGGTTTTGAGGGTGCAAGTATCCGGTGCGCCTTCTGCGCCTTTAACTACAACGATCTGGCCTTCAACTTTAGCAACAGCGGCAGCGGGAGCAGCGGCCGGTTCGGCAGCTGGAACTGGTGTAGCAGGAGCAGCAACTGCTGGTTCAGCAGCGGGAGCGGCGGCTGGAGCAGCCTCTTCGGCGAAGGAAGGAACGACAAGGGCAAAAGCCAACAAAGCAGATACTAATAACTTTCTCATTTTAAAACTCCTTATTAAATTTATTTACATTTTCGGTGGATTGTCCACTTACAAAATTATACATCGCAAAACTTATGCCAACTAAAAAAAAGACAAGAAAAAGAAATTAAAAAGACATGAAAAGACAAGACAAGAAAAGACTTTTGTCCGCAGATTATGCAGATTACACAGATTTTCAAGACTCGAGACTCAAGATTCAAGGCTCAAGATTCTGGATTGTTGATTAAAAAGCATTAGCAAAGATTGATCGAGCGCGATAATGCAAGCATCATTGCTATGAACTTAAGAAAACCTGATTTCCAAGAAAGGGTGCAAAAACACGCTGCCCATTCAATTGGCCACCAGCAGCAATGACCCGTTGTCATCTCCAACGAATGGAGATATCTCGTTTCTTAAATTCATGTTAGTAAGGGTAATCATGTCCCTGAGAGCACAAAGTGCTCGAACGCGGGGAGTGAAGGTGGTCGAACTTGTTCGACCGCCGAGAGGGGGCGCGTGCCCCCTGAGAGCACAAAGTGCTCGAACGCGGGGAGGAAGGTGGTCGAACTTGTTCGACCGCCGAGAGGGGGGCGCGTGCCCCCTGAGAGCACAAATTGCTCGAACGCGGGGAGTGAAGGTGGTCGAACTTGTTCGACCGCCGAGAGGGGGCGCGTGCCCCCTGAGAGCACAAAGTGCTCGAACGCGGGGAGTGAAGGTGGTCGAACTTGTTCGACCGCCGAGAGGGGGCGCGTGCCCCCTCTAAAAAATTGGGGAATTTTGCGCAGGGGATTTTTTTTGTTGAGGAATATTACCCAATTGCTTCGAGGTCGTATTTTTTAAGGCGATATCTAAGGATGTCTCTTGTCATCCCAAGGATTTTCGCAGCCTGTGACTGGTTGCCACTGGACATTGTAAGAGCCTTGGTCAGATATTTTTTTTCGGTTTCTTCAAGATGAGCAAGAAGATCAAATCCGCCTTCAGGAATATCTGAAAAGGAAGGGCTTTCCGTTTTTATTCGACGGTCAGATTTTTGAGATTCAGGTATTAAACCAAGGTTTGGCAGGGAAATAATGTCTTCTGTTTCAAGAATAACACCTCTTTCAACACAATTTTTGAGTTCGCGAACATTTCCGGGCCATGAATATTTCAAAATGAAACTTTTCGACTCATCAGAAAAACCGCTGAATTTTCTTTTGTATATTACCTGATAAATTTCCAGAAAATGTTCTGCAAGAACGAGTATGTCTTCTTCACGCTCCCGCAGTGGCGGAATAAATATGGGAATAACATTTAATCTGTAAAAAAGATCTTCCCTGAACTTTTCGTCACGAACACACTGAAGAAGGTCGCGATTTGTCGCAGCAATAATACTGATATCAAGTTGAATCGGTTTGCGGCCGCCAATGCGCCATATTTTCTGGTCTTCCAGCGCTTTGAGAAACTTAACTTGAATTGGAATAGGCATTTCACCTACTTCATCAAGGAAAATTGTTCCGCCGTCAGCAAGCTCCATCAAGCCTTTTTTTGTTTCTGATGCGCCGGTGAAGGCACCTTTTTCGTAGCCAAAAAGTTCTGACTCAAAAAGATTTTCCGGAATTGCACCACAGTTAATTTCAATAAATGGACCCTGTGCCCTTGGGCCAATCTGATGAAGATCAGATGCTGCAACTCCTTTTCCTGTGCCGCTTTCGCCAGTTAACAATACAACTCTTGCACCAGCTTTTCCAATTTTTTCAATTTTTTCAATCATAAGACGCATCTTGGGTGATTTTCCAGAGATCAGATGGCGCTTTTGTCGCTGTTGTCTTTCGTGTTTAAGCGATTCAACCTCTTTTTTCAGGCGTTTTGCTTCGAGGGCATTCTGAATAGAGAGATGGATCTTTTCAAGCGAGAAAGGCTTCAGAACAAAGTCAAATGCGCCTTTCCTGATTGATTCAACAGCTGTTTCAACATCAGCAAAGGCAGTTATCATTATTACCTGTGTCTCCGGATCAAAGCGCTTGATCCTTTCGAGGATTTCAAGACCACCCATTCCCGGAAGCCTCACATCTATGAGTGCTGCACTGAAATGAACTTTTTCTATAACTTCGAGTGCGTCTTCACCTTTCTGAAAAGCGCTTACGTTATAACCGGTTCTTTCCAGATCACGCTTTAAGCCCCACAAGATAAGCTTCTCATCATCTATGATCAACAATTCAATATTTCTATCAGTATTTTCAGCCATTCATCAGCTTCTCCAGTTCGCCAGGTTTTTCTCCTGTTAACATTTTGACTAGTATTTGGTATTTTCTAAGCACTCTGCAAAGTAATTTTCCTGTGAAGAAGTATTTCAAAACGTGCTCCACCAAATTTCTTTCCTTTTCCTGCAGTTATACTTCCTTTGTGATTTTCTATGATATCTGAAACAATTGCCAGTCCAAGGCCTGTACCCTTCGTCTTTGTACTGAAAAACGGATCAAATACCTTGTTAAGATTTTCCTCTGAAATTCCCGAACCAGAATCTTCCAGTGCTAAAATGATATTCTCATCATCAACGGGCGTTGTTTCAAAAAGTATTTTTCCGGAATCAGAAATAGCATCAACAGAGTTTGTTACAAGATTGAGGAGCGCCCGATGAAGCTGGTTCTCATCTGCTTCAATCTGATCTGCATTCTGGTCAATAATAGTTTCCATTTCAATCTTTTTTTCCCGTAAAAAGGGTGTGACAAAAATGCTCAATTCTTTAATAAGCGCTGAAATGGAAACAGGTGAAATCTTCAATGGGCGAGGTTTAGCAAATACGAGTAGATCTGAAATTATGTTATTTACACGATAAACTTCTTTCAGTATTTCCGGGAATATTTCCCGGTCCGGTGAATTTTCCGGATAGCTTTTTTCAAGGGACTGAATCGCTGTTCCAATTGCAGCAACGGGGTTTCTGACTTCGTGAGCTACAGTAACTGCAAGTGAAAGCATCGAATTGAGACGCTTCTGATTTTTCCGTAAATCTGTATTCATCAGATTGAAAGAATGTATAAGTTCACGCATTTCCGGAGCACCGATTGGATCAACATATTCCGGGAATGAATCTCCTTTGGCAGATTTCATAGCATTCATGAGGCTTCTCAGCGGAGACATTGCAGCTCTGTTCACATAAAAAGCAAAACTGCCTCCAAACATGATTACGATCGCAGTGACCCAACCCATAGCCTGTCTGGTTGTATCAATCTGTCCTTCCAGAAGCCCTTCAAGCTGTTTTCTTTTCTCACGTTCGATGAGGAGCAACGATCTTATTTCCTTGTGAAGCCTTGATCGGGCCTTCTTTATATGCGTAAGTGTGTTTGATGAAAGTGCACCGACCGGGAAATTTGGATTAATCGTGTAAGTGGCGTTTTGAATGATTGAGGCCATTTCAAGACGTGTTTGTTCAATGTCGTCCAGTTCTTTGTTCTTTTTCCGGAAACTTTTCAGTTCACGTGCGCGATCCAGAAGATTCTCAACTTTCTGGCTGAATGAAATGTAATGCTGCCAGGTTTGTTCAGAAATGTACTGATCAAACACTTCCTGTGTCTGCAGTAAAAGATACAGGTCATCCTGAAGCTGAGTTCCCTTGAGTATTACATCATCACTGATCTTGAGATGGGCGGCAGCGTTGAGAAGAGATGTCAGATGCCGAATTGTAAAACCCATAACGATAACAATTGAAAGACATAAAAATATCGAACCAAGAACAACCCTGTGAGACAAACCAAATTTCTGCATAATTTTTACGTCCACTGTATCTTATTTTTGCCACTGTATGAAAATAGTCGATTGGTAATGTTGTAAATACGCGATTCCTTGTCATCTCGACCGAATGGGGAGAGATATGAATGATTAGCCGATTTCTCCCTTCGGTCGAAATGACAGCACAATACTCTCCATTTGCCCTGAATTATTGAGCAGTTATATATTTTCAGCTAATTTGCTTCAGTGCAGAATTCTCATTTATTTGAAAGCATTGAATTCTTCAACTCTTGCTGATATGTCATACCAGTTTGCCGCTGCAAACCCGGTTGGTTGAAGAATCGACGAATATTCGCCCTTCTCTGAAACACATGTTTCATCCCAGATATTTCTTCTAACAAGAAATTGATCATTTCTCAGTTTTCCATCAAGAAATTCTTTCACCGGAAGTGTTCTCAAATGTATTTTCCCCCCCTGATGGCGCAGCGGAATTCTTGCGTTTGAATTGATATACTGAAAGCATCTTGCCTCGGAACTTTGAATATTTCCAATCTCATTTTCTACTTTTATTCCACCGTCTTTCTCTTCCCACTTGGCATTGAGTTGTGCTGAGTCGATCAGGAGAGCATTGACAGTCATTTCCGGCAATCTGAAGCCACTTTTCTTATTAAAATGGGCAAGTTTAAAAAGCCTGTCAACCGCATTCCACGGACCAAGCGCTGGATTAGGTTCATTTTCAGCTATTTCACGGGTTACCTCGTCAAGAAGGTCATTAATAACGCTATCTCTGACTTGAACTGGAACAACACCCACAGTGGCAGCAAGAGCAAGTTTTTCAAGGGGAAGCCCATCATCCAGATTGGCTATTCCAAATCTGTTTTTATATTCATCAGGATCTTTCGAAAGGGTAAAATATTCACGAATTTCACGGAATATTGGATTCAAGGATAGATTTGCCAGAACTTTTATAGCAGTTCCAGCGACAGCTGTTGCAACATTTGGGCTTTTTGGAATCGCCTGCATTGCGGCAATGCCTGGGAATGCAAAAGCAGTAAGAGGCAACCTGGGATCAGAATCTGCTGAAGATTTAAATGGATAAACATGTCGTCTGATAAGCAATTCATCAACTTTTTTCGTCAGTATTCCATCTGAGGGTTTGTTGTCATCAGCAATCGGATTCGCAGGTGCATGAATTCCCGAAGGGGCCAGTTCCTGAGTGTCTGTTGAATAGCCCTGAAATCTGTGAGCTATTTCATAATCAAGAAGTGTGTGAAACTCATTTCTCAGAAAGAGCATCGGATTTGAGTAATCAAACCAGATTCGTCCAAGCGATATGACCATTGCACCAACTTTGTCTTTACCATTAATTGTGCGATCAACATACTCAATATAATGGGCGTCGGGATAATTCTGTGGTGAAGCCGGATTGGCATTAAAATCACCGGCAATATATACATCCTTTTCGCAGAAAATGGTTATAGCATTATACTTCGGACAACCCCATATTCTGATGGGCACTTTTGAATAAAAAAGAGCTTTCTCTTTTTTCGGGGAAAATTCCCAGCCGAAATTGAGGTCGTAGACTTCTTCCGTTGGTTTCGCCGGGTTTTTCCACAATGATTTTTCGAATCCTTCGAATTGTGATGCAGAATCAAGAAAAATAGGTGCCGGATTACGTGATTCCTTATATATAAGCGGGTTAATCGGAGGCAATTTTTCAGACTTACCGCCTCTCTGTCCGTCTAGTACAAAATGCCCGAGAACTTTTTCGCCCGATTTTTCCGGAAATGTGTTGAAATCTTTCATTGCCAGAGAAAAACCAGCTTGTATTTTGCCATCTTTTCCATTTCTGAATCTGATATTTGCATCGTAAGTAGATCTTATTGCTCCCGGTGTGGAAATCTTTTCCATATCACAAAATTCTGTTCCGGAGTCAAATGGCCCGCGTTTTGTAATCATGATCATCTCATGACCGTATATTCGCCCCTGTCTTAATATTCCAGATTTCTTGGGATACGGTCCCTGCCCGCCGGTGTCTAGTACTTGACCGTCGTATAAAATATAGCTGCCAGGCTTGAATTTTTCGATTATTCCCGATACTTTCCTGCAATTTTCTCCGAGCTTTCCGATTGATTCAAATAAATAGTATTTTTCTGATTCATCAATGGTTTTGGTGAGCGGATTATCTTTTGCTGTGACGCGTCTTACACGGGTTTTAAACTCAGCAACTATACGTGTTCTTTCGAGAGTTATTCTGCCCGTGTATGCACCTCGAGATGGTAAATCCAGTTCCAGACCTGAAGTGCTTCTGATAAAATATTTTGAATGTCCGGACGGCCTGGACCAGTCTTTTTCGGGTGCATCGGCAGAGCCGTGAGTAACAAAATCCGGATTAGCTTTCATTTCAGCAAGAATACAACTGATGCCGGCTTCAGCCGCACAGATGGCCAGATAATCCTTTGCACCTTTTGAAAGTAGATGCACCTGTCCGCGCTGAAAAGTGAAAACCGCTCCAAGAAGGATGCCCAGAACCATGCAGATCATCAGAATTGCAACCATGGCCTGCCCTTCTGCATTTTTATGAACCTTTACTGATTTACCCAATTGGCGTTACCTCTTATTGCAAAACATGTGCGCAGTGTTACTTGTATGCTATCTTTAACTTTTTCTGAAGGTGATTTTTTCTTAACGAACGAGATTCTTACGTGAAGCAGCGAGCGCCCTGTTCCATTTGAATCATAAGATGGAAATGAGAGCGTGGGTTTAACATTGATTGCCGGCATGTTATTGATTTGAGGCGGCTCTTTGAAGGAAGAAAAAATGTACAATTCTTTTACGCCTTCGCAGACTTTTCTGCTTCCCTTGTATGGACCGTGACCGCCGATTTCAGCAGGTATTTCTGAATCAACATCTCTGTGGATATCAAAAGTGCCATCCGGAGCAGCCTTAAGTCGCCAGGTGATTTTTACGCGTTTGATGAAATCTGCTTGTGGAGGCTGGATATGAAGATCCATCGCCTGCTTTTCGAGTGAACAGAAAATGCCTTCAACGGCAGGCGGAATTTTCTGCGCGTCTTTTCGACTTATCAGTTCTGGAAGAAGTATCAGGTTTGCATTTCTGACATCATTTCCGAACAGCGCGTGAAACGATCTGAAATTTTCGTTGATTCCAACCTGTTCAAGAGAAGATTTAATATACCTTACCTGTGAAAAGAAAAGTCTGTATGCTGCAAACATGAGCAGAACAAAAATAGCTGATCCAATCGTAATTTCGATAATTGTAAAGGCACGTTTTCTCATGTTGTTCAATGATTGTCTGCAACTGTAGTTGCAGCCTCATAAATCAGCGGAATATTGTCTTCGGGGTCTTTCCATGTAATGCGAACCTGTACCAGTTTCAAAACAGGCGGAAAATTATCAACCTTTACCGGACAATCAACGATATTAATTTCTCGTTTATACTCAATACCGTTTACTTTGATTATTGGAATAAATGCTTCACCCGACTCACTGTCGAAGGTGTCGTTTGCTGAGTTAAAGTCAGCAATAAGAGTATCTTTTCGCGATTCCTTGCTTATTCCGAGTTCTCTAAAGCGCGCTGCTCTTATTGCTTCAATTGCCTGTGCTGCAATTGCAATGGCGTGTTCGTAATTGCGTACTTTCTGAACGCCTGTGAAAGTGTTTGAAATACCCCAGCCGATGATAAAAACCATTGACATTAATCCGGTTGCTATCATCAGTTCAATGAAAGTTAATCCATTCTTATTATGCATGAAAAAAATTATTACACCGCAATTCAGCAGTAAATGCTTTTTGTCTAAGGAAACTCTGAAACATTACTTTTCTTTCAGATTTTCAATTTCCTTTTGAAAATCCATAGCTCTGGAACTTATTTCCTTCCCGCTTAATCCTTTAAACAGGTTTTCTCGCCATTTTGTATAATCGAATTTCTCGCGGAGTACAAGTGAAATAAACTTTTCCGCTTCTACCATTCCAAGGTAACGATTTAATACCTCGTAACCATGCATTTTAATTTCAGAATCAGTTCTCATTATTCTACCTTAATTTACCTCTTCGTGGAGATTGCCAAACTAAACCGTATTATAATCATTCTTGCCATCTTTTGTCCATAGTTTAATCTAATAAAAACAGGCTGCTATGAGAGTGAGCTTCTCTGTAGCAGCCTGCTTTTATTAAACAATACTTGTGGTTTTCGATATTCTAGAAGAGATCTCCGGGGTTCAAACCGGCATCAGTTAAGAGACTTTCTGGGCTTGAGGGTGTTGCCGGTTCCTGGTAGTTCGCATTTGCCGGACCCTTTGTAATTTCATGAACATACTTCGGTGAAAAATTCGGGTTCTCTTCAACCTTCCCGGAAGGATTTGGGGCGTCTGCGGTTGGAATCCAGATAAAATCAGGGTGATTCCTTCTTGACTCACCTGTCCATTCGCCACCTACAACATTATCTTCATTATCGATAAACAGATTATATGTGTAAGTAATTGTAAACCATTTGCATCCGATAAAATCAGGCCTTACACCGTCATCTGCATAATAGCATGTTGTTGTAACCTTGAGTTTCTTGCTGTCAAAAAAAGCAGGGCGCCATGAAGATTCAAACTTGAAAAGAGGGAAATTCCAAACTTGCCTGTCATAAGACACATCAGCTATGATTGCACCCTTCTTTTCTCCGATTTGTTCAAGCAGGAGTTTGTGAAACTGGTCCGGGAAAATGTCCTCTGGGTTGTCGTTCGGTCTGCCCCAGTTTCGGCTTCCATAGAAGGTGCAATATGTGTTCATGTACAATTCTGCAAGAATTGCCTTTTGATCACTGGTATCAAATACTATTTCACTTCTGATTTTTCTCTCTTTAGGCTCTGGTTCCATGATAGATGAAGCAGCCCATCCGTTGCAGTGGCCTTCCCAGTCTTCGGCTTTTGGGTTGTAATGGCAGTTCCTGACATCAGACTCCCACGCAAGAGTTCCGGGATTAACACCAGCGCGAATAGTAACATACTGGTCATATTTTTCGAATGGGGCAACAGGGTGTCCGGGCCAGCCTTTGATCATAAAGCCCTTTTTACGTGGCCACCAGTCGCCAGACCAGGGCGCCGGAGAAATTTCTCCCTTTGCTCCGCCACCACCGTCGCCAAACAGCGTTCCGAAGAAGTCAGCTGAGACCGGCTTCACCATGAATACGAAACTTACAAACAGTGCTATGCTTAATATCTTTCTCATTACCTGCCACCTCCACGCATTGTTGAAGAGGGTCTGCCACCGGGATTACCCGGCTGCTGGGAAATGAATCTGACTCTTTTTGCCCAGTTGGTACTGGAAATGGCCCATGGTTTTCCCTGTTGCCACAATTGAACGAGTGGTCCGCCAGAGGACTGCGAATCATTGATTTCCACCTGATAAGCTTCACCACCATTGCGGTAGACCATTACGGCATCAGCATACTGCTGTTCTGGAGCTTTTCCAGTTTGTTTGACTGAGCGCTTAAATCTGAAAGGTCCGACTTTGGAAACTTTTCCGAAATTAAGAATACTTCCGAGTTTCTGCATGTATCCGGAAATTCCTTTTCCGTCAGCTTCCTGTGTGCTTGATGTTTGAAGTGGAAAAGTCGGAAGGTCATAGGGAATGATGGAATCTTCACTCAATAAAGGTTCCGGATTGAAAACGTCATAATTCTTCTGTTTAAATTTCACTCCAGATCTGGTTGAGAAAACATCAATTATCTTGATTGGTCGAAGGTCTGCAACTGATAGATAAACTACCGCCTGCATTTTCAAAGTAGGATTTTTTGGATAAATATATAAAACATAACAATTTGTACGAAACAGTTCTTTTATTGACTTTACATGGAAAACCCACTGAACCGGAGGCAGCCAGGGCGTTCCATTAGATTTGAGGTCGCGGTAAGTTGCCTCAATAATCCATTTATCACCTATGCGCCATCTTGGTACGAAACCACTTCTGGCGGGAGCAGGCGCATTATTTGAAGGTCGGGAATAGCCGTTTCCAGTTCTTGGTTCTGATGGGGCAACAGTTTCACTTGTGGACTCAGTTTCGTCTGAGGAATCTGTTCCAGATGGGTCAGTTGATTCAACGTTTGTCTCATCAGGAGGCTGCGCGTTTTCTTCCGGGTAGTCCTGCGAATATGCATTCAGAACAGAAAACAGAAGAATGATCGCTGTCAGGAGAAATATACTTCGGCACTTTCTCATTTTATAAATCCTCCTTGCTTTGATAAAGTGTACAATTTTATTGTATATGCCAGGATAAAAACCGTCAAGTGAACATTGAAATTAAATTTATATCCTCTAAAATAATGTGAAATTCCTATGCGAAGATTGTCGAAGGAAGTTTAAACAGTTTTCCAATAACAGAGGCATGTGAATGAACAAATTTAAAATCATCTTTCTTGGGATTTTCGTCTTTTTTACTTCGGGTTTTATATCTGTAAATTATACTTCATTTGGAATGACAGGGTCTATGGAATTTTTCTCTGTTTTCGCTCTGACATTTTATTCAATGTATTTTTTTGGTGGAGTCATCAGGAAAACTGCCGGCGAAAAGTTTACCCGCCAGATGAATCGTGTTGAATTATTGCTGCCAGCACCTGATTCTATGCTGCCGGATACGGTAGAAGAAATTGCAAACCCGCTCGAAGAAAAAGAATTGTTAAACTTCGACCTGAAAACACGACTTGAAAAATTTATTTTAAAAACAAAAGCGCGAATTATTCTGGTTGCTGCAGAAAATTCAGCTGTCAAGATATCGAACTCTGTGATGAAGCTTACTGAAGGTTTTTGTCGGGACAACTACAACATTTGTCTTCTTGACTGCGATTTCAGAGAACCTTCACTTCATCGCTGGTTTTCCAGGCATAACTCAAGGGGATTTTCAAACGAGGTAATTAACCATACTTCTGAAAAAGTCGATCAGGAAATAGATTTTGGTGAAAACTGCCGGAAATTTTCATTTCTGCCTACTGGTGCTGTACCGCCCGATCCGGGGCGGTTTCTCAAATCTGTTCGCACCTTAAGATACATTGAAAGACTCAAAAGCAGGCATGAAATCATTTTTATCAAAGTTCCACCTCTCGCTGAATTTTCCGATGCTCATGCATTTGAATCATTGATACCAGGAATGATAATTTTTGGCTCAGCCTTATCAGACAACATTTACAAAAATAATTTTTCATTCTGTATAAGAGAAGCTATTGCTGACTAAATTAACCCCACCGTAATAAAATCGCAGAAATCATGTAACTGCTCAATAATTTGGGGCAGGAATCTGGTGGTTTGCTGTCATTTTGATCGAAGAGAGAAATCCTGTTAACTCGTGGAGTTCTGAATCCTTGGCCGAGTTGGCAATGTCTCATAGATTTTCCATATTCTGATCGGCAATTTTCATGCAGCCTCCAGATTTCGTACGTTTTTTCAAATTCTGAATCCGTGTTATTCCGTGTTTTCCGTGGTTAAAGTCAGTTCATCTTGCTTTATTAGTTATGATTTGCTGTACTTAAAAGAATTAAAAAAATATTTCTTTTAATTTTTATCTGAATGCATTAGAATATCGAATTCATGGAAACACATCTGATTTTAAAGGTTCTTGCATGCATTGGCTCTGGCATTGCAATGGTAACGGATATGCGCACTGGTTTAATATTTAACTGGCTGACATTTCCGATGATGTTTCTCGGATGGGGATTGAATCTTTATTTTTTTGGTGTGAATGGATTTCTTCTGAGCTTTGCTGCCACAGTTCTTGGAATAGTTCTTTACATGCCTTTTGCTTCGATTGGCGCAATAGGAATGGGAGATGTTAAGCTTCTGGGGGGCATAGGTGCAATTGCTGGAAGCAGCTTCGTTGTTGTGGTTTTTCTGGGAGCGTCGATAATTGGGATTTTTCATGCACTTTTTATTCAGTATCTTAATTATGGCAAAAACTGGTGGGGCATGCTTCTGGCAAGCTATATGACTGGCGCATTCAAAGAAAAAAACCTTGATGATGGTGCTGAGGACAAGAAAAAGTATAAGTATTATCTCGGGCTGGATATTTTTCTTGCTTCGCTGGCAGCGATTTTTCTTGATTTTTCTATTAAGTTTTGATTATATTCAATATAGAATTGTCAGAAATGTGATCTGACTATTAGTTGAGGAGGTAAAAAAGTGAGAAGAAAAAAATCAACAAAAAAAGGTGGGCAGTTCCTTCTGGAATTCGCTCTTATATTGCCTTTTTTTATGCTGATTGTTGTTGGGGGGATGATTGATTTTGGTTTTATTTTCAATAATCTGCTTACTCTTCAGGAAGTAGCAAACAAAGCTGCTCAATTTGGTGCAAGGCAGGCAGAACCTGAATCTACAAGCAGCGACAGTATGGTAAAATATCTTACCGGATCATATTGCAACCGCATTGTTCCAAAAAATTGGACAATGTTTTCTGCGACCGTAGACATTCGAAATGGCGCCAGCGCTAATTACAGGGTAGTAGAAGTTGTTACAACATATAATTCGCCTGTCTTTACACCCTTCTGGGCAACGATGGTCACCGCTGTAAGCGGTGAAGATACTGCGGTATTTCCCCTGACCGCACGGGCAACCTATCAGGTTCCCAAGTTTTTCAGAGACTGAGGAGGAAAATAATGAAAAGATCGCGATTCGGTTCATGCAAAAAAGGTCAGGGAATGGTTGAACTGGCTTTTGTTTTCCCAATCTTCATTCTTATCCTTATGGCAATTTTCGATTTTGGAAGAGCTTTTCATCTTTATTCGACGCTCTCACATCAGACGTATTCAGCTGCACGAGTTGCCGCCATGCGCCAGAATCCTTTTGTCGGCGCCGGTACATTTGGAGTCAACACACATACCAGCCTTACTGAAGTTCAGAGTGCGTTTCTGATGTTCAAGTCTCCGCTTATGACAGATGTATCCAGTGCTACAATATCGGATTTTGTCAGTTTTTCAGGTGTCGGCGAGGCAACTGATACAGTGAGAATCACAGCATCTTATCCGGTAGAAATGTATTTCCCGCTCTTTTATCCACTCTGGCAGTGGAGTTCAGGAAGAACTGATACAGCAAGCGCCGCAAATATTATTCTTGTGGCTTATGCTGAAGAACAAAAAGAATAATAAAAAAAATTAAAAAAATCGTTAAGTATTTTTCGCATTTTGCCGATAAGGTGAAAAGTTTATCGTTGAACAGAGTGTAACGGGTGTGATATATTTCATGCCCACACTTCCTCGCAGGAGGTTCTTTCTTTGTGAACAGAAGGGCAATAACGTTTGCTTTAGTCATTAGTTTATGTATCTCGCTGGTGGTCTGGAAGAAAATGAAGACTGCTACAAATGCTAAGGTTCCGGTCGTAACAGCTGAACCACCTAAGCCAATCGTAAGGGTCATTGTTGCTAAAAAGCGCATTCCGGCTCGTACCAGGCTTGAGTTGAAGCGCCTTGAGGAATTTCTGGAACTGCGCGAGATCGTTGCCAGCGCACCACCGGTCGGTGCTTATACAACCCTGGCTTCTCTGACTAACAGATATACGAGCACCGGCATGTTCCCAGGCGATGTTCTTGTAGAAGACCGCCTCATGGGTACTGACGCGGTACCAGCTTTGTCTTTTGCTATTCCACAGGGAAGACGTGCCTACACAATTGCCGTTTCTCCGGTAACAGGTGTTGCCGGCTTTCTGCAGCAGGGTGATTTCGTTGACATTATCGCAAGGCTTACCCTTCCAACCGGCGAGCCGCTCAGCAAGGTTGTACTTGAAGACATTCAGATTCTTGCCATTGGTAAAATTTATGAATTTGATGCAATTATTCCAACTTCAACTCCTGCGATATCAGCTGGAAAATCTGATCTTATCACACTTGCTGTTACACCTGAAGAACTTGAGCGACTGAACCTTCTTGAAACAGGCGGCTATAACTTCAAGCTGATACTCAAAAATCCCAAAGATAAAGGCACAATTGTTTCCACAAAAGGCTCGACTCCGAAAATGCTGTTAACATCTCTTGGGCTGATAGAAGAAGAGAAACCAATCGTTGCAACTCCTCAGGCTGAAATTGCTGAAGAACAGGTAAAAGCTCCTGTTATTCAGGAGGTTCAGATATCTCAAGTAATAGAAGAAGAAGAGAGCCCCACTGTGGAGATATTCTATGCTGCCAAACGAATGGAAATGCCCAAAGATATAACATTGAAACCACGGTCCAGGCAGGTCGCAATGAAACCAGTTGCTGCTGTTCCTGTCCGTGCACCTTCACCCAGCCCTTTTGAACAAGAATAGTGAGGATTGCCAGATGAAAAAGCCGATATTTTTTCCTGTTTCATTTACACACCTGATGATACTGATTTCCGCAGTTCTCATTGTGGATGTCTATAACTCATCAACATTGGCAGCAGAAAAGCTGGTTGTCCCGATATCAAAATCCATTTCAGTAAAAGCTCCCGGAGTCAAAAAAGTAATGGCCATAAAGGACGGTGTTGTCCAGGTCATGAACGTAACAGACGATGAAATACTTATCTCCGGAGTCGGAGCCCCTGATTCTACGCAGCTTATCATCTGGGATAAAAAGGGAAGACGCTTTTTCGATGTTGAAACATACAATGAAACTCAGATGATTACTGACAAATTTGCAGCGCTTGTTGCAAATCCCGAAATTGCTCTGGAATTGTTTCCCGACGTGGCATTTCTTAAAGGTCGGGCCGAAACCGAAGAATCTTCCCTTGAAGCTGAAAGAATACTCAAGTCACTTGTTAAAGACAGACCGGTAAAAAATCTCATCTCCGTTGGAATAGAACCGGTAGGCGCCGAGAAAAACCGCGTCGAACTTGTGAGGCGCATTAGTGAAACTTTGAAACTTCCCAAAGTCAGAGTCTCTCTTGTGAAAAAAGCCGCAGTTGCAAGCAGTTCAGGTGGCTCATCAGCCGACTATCAGGTTGTTCTCGAAGGAACTGTAAAAGATCAGAATGATTTTATCAGATTGCAGAAAATGATGGAACCATTTGGAGAAGGCTACATTAACCTTGTTACTCTTGAAAAACCAATTCAGGTTGTATTTCAGGCTTACATTCTTCAGGTGAATCGCTCAAATGAGAACGATCTGAACATCAACTGGGGTGGCGCAAACAGTCTTGGCGGAACACTTACTCAGGGAACACTGAATTTCTTTGAGAACCCGATGAGTGCTTTCAGAGGTGACGCAGGTCCAAGTCTTGCCGCGCCAATTGATAACTGGCCGAATCCATTTAAGTTTGGAAATCTGAACCGTTTTGATATCGTTGCAGCTCAGGTTAGAGCCTGGGAAGCTTCAAACAAAGCAAAAGTTCTTGCAAATCCGAAACTTCTTGTCTACGCAAAAACTTCTCTTGAAAAGAGTGCCAACTTTGAAGGTAAACCCGCGGGGCAGTCAACCACAACTACAGCAGGCGGAGAAGATGAGGCAAAAGTCGTAGTTTCGAATAAAACTTATGTTTCACAGCCAAATCCAGGTGGCGCAGCTACAACAATGGAAATTCCAGCTGAAACAAACCTGACAATCAGGGACCTTTTCGTATTCAATGCTGACGAACTGAAATTCACAGTCAATGCCAAACAGTCTGATGCGACTTACAGAGAAAACAGCGCTTTCCCCGATGTATTTACAAGGGAAGTAAGCACAAAAATCAGAATGGGCAACGGCGAAACGATCGTTCTCGGTGGCTTGATAGGTTCAAACGAATCATATAACGAAAGCGGAATTCCCGGACTTTCAAAGATTCCGGTTATCGGGAGAATCTTCAAAAGCAAATCAGTTAGAAAAACAGAAAACGAACTTGTAATTCTTCTTACACCACAGATAATATCACAGGAACCTAATCTTGCTAAAAACAAAAAGTTTGAGGTTGTTCCGGTTCCGAGAAGAAATGAAAGACTTGAAGAACTGCACAAGCTTTTTCAGAATATCCAGCAGAAGCACTTTCCAGAGGGCGAAACTGCAAAGTGAAAGAATCTGGCGTTGTTGTGTGGCCTGAATAAGTAATCAGGAGGGAGCATCTGAACAGTTTATATGCTCCCTCTTTAAGCCTTTTTAAAGATATATACGAATTAATATTATGGTTTCTCAATTATCACGAGGTCTTTTTGACCTTGTATAAAATTTGATGCTTTTAGAGGTTTCCAAACTTGTCATTCAAACCACGAATCAAAATTTTGATAGCAGATGATGTTGTTGAACTTCGTTCAAACGTCAGAAGAATGCTTTCCGGAAGCGAAGCATTTCAGATCGTTGGAGAGGCAAACGATGGCGAAGAAACTCTGAAACTAGCCAGGGAGCTGTCTCCATATATTATTCTTATGGACATCAACATGCCAAAGCTTGATGGACTTAAGGTTACTGAAATGCTATCTAAAGAACGCCCTGATATTCAGGTTATCATCATGTCAATTCAGGGTGAACAGGAATATCTCAGGCGTGCAATGAAGGCCGGTGCCAAAGACTTCCTGACAAAACCCTTTTCTGGGACGGAACTTTCCGAAACAATTCAGAATGTCTTCAACAGCTGGATAAAAGATCGTCCGGAATACCTGCAGGAAGCAAATCGTGCACAGGTTCTGACATTTTTTGCAACAAAAGGCGGCGTTGGAAAGACTACTCTTGCAACGAATCTTGCCGTTTCCCTTGCTAAACGCGGGAAAAAGACACTTCTCATCGACGGGTCACTGCAGTTTGGCGATGTAGGAATAACTTTGAATCTTACTCCCAAAAAAAACCTGTATCACATTGTCGAAAAAGATGACCTGACTATTTCAACCATTGAAAGAAATATTACAAAACATTCAAGCGGACTTGACCTTATTCTTGCTCCACATGAGCCGGCACTCGCCGAAGCAATCAAGCCGAACCATATTAAACTGATTATTGATGCGCTTGTTACAACTTACCAGTTCATCATTATCGATACTCCGCCAAAAATCGCTGAAATGGAGCTGGCATTCCTTGATAAAACTGATTTTGTAATGCTGCTTGCGACTCTCGAAATAAGCTCTCTCAAAAACACAAAGATCTGTCTGAAAACATTCAGCGATATCAGTTTCGATACTGCAAAAATCAAGCTTATACTCAACAAAGACATTCCAAATGTCGGAATAAGCCCGAAAGATATTGAAGAAGGGCTTCAGATTCCGATGTATGCTGTTGTACCCATGGATTCAGAAACAGCGCAGAAAGCGCTTAACACCGGTGAACCATTTGTCGGAAAATTTCCGGCAAGTTCACTTGCAAGGGCAGTTGAAGATATTGCGACGAAGCTTCTTCCGAATGATGCTCCGCCGAAACAGCCCGATGGCAAAAGCAGTACAATGTTAAAAATTAAAGACTTGCTGTTTGGAACATAGGAGGTAAATTATGGGTGGTCTTCTTTCTAGGTTAAACGAGGAGAAAAAATCGGCAACCTCGATATCAGGTGTCATGGATTCGACTGCAACCCGCGAAATTTCGGGTTTTGAGCGTTTGAAAGATAAGGTTCAGGGTCGTCTGATTGATGATATGCCTCAGGCAATCATGACCGAGCAGAATCAGGAAAAGAAGAAGCTGATGCTTCGCGACAGAATTAATTCTGTGACTGCTGAAGAAAGCCCGAAAATGGGTATTACGCTAGTTCCACGAGAAATGGAACAGCTTACTCAGGTTCTCCTTGATGACATGATCGGCTTCGGCCCGATTCAGAGGCTCCTTGACGAGGAAGACATCTCTGAAATCATGGTCAATGGACCGTTTCAGACCTATTACGAAAAGAAAGGAAAACTTATCCTTTCTGACGTAAAATTCAAAGACAATGACCACGTTTTGAGAATCATCGAAAGAATCGTTGCTCCAATCGGAAGAAGAATCGACGAATCTGTTCCTTATGTTGATGCACGTCTTCCTGACGGATCTCGCGTTAACGCTCTGATTCCGCCTATCGCACTTAATGGACCTACGATTACAATCAGAAAGTTTAAAAAAGAAAAACTCACTATCAAAGACATGATTAAATTCGGAACATTGTCCGAAGAAATGGCACAGTTTCTTGAAGCCGCCATTCATGCCAGACTTAATATAGTTGTTTCGGGTGGTACAGGTTCAGGTAAAACAACCACTCTGAACATTCTCAGCTGTTTTATTCCCGAAGATGAACGCATCATTACATGCGAAGACGCCGCAGAACTTCAGCTCCGTCAGCCGCATGTTGTAAGACTTGAAACCAGACCTGCCAATATTGAAGGCAAGGGTGCTGTTCCAATGCGCGAACTTATCAAAAACACACTGAGAATGCGTCCTGAAAGAGTTATCGTCGGAGAGTGCCGCGGAGGCGAAGCACTGGACATGCTTCAGGCTATGAACACCGGTCACGACGGATCTCTGACAACAGGCCACGCAAATACTCCGAGAGATATGCTTGCCCGTCTTGAAACAATGTGTCTCATGGCCGGTATGGATCTTCCTCTCCGCGCTATTCGCGAACAGATTGCGTCTGCAGTGCACATGATCGTTCAGCAGTCGCGCTTGAAAGACGGATCAAGAAAAATCACATATCTTACTGAAATTCAGGGCATGGAAGGCGAAAAAATTGTCATGCAGGATATTTTCCGATTCGAACAGAGCGGTACTGACGAAAAGGGAAAAATTATCGGAAGGTTGAAACCGACCGGCATCAGACCAAAATTTGCACAAAAATTCGAAGAACACGGAATTCATCTGCCGCCAGGAATCTTTACCGATACATCGAAAGGATGGTAAGAGCTTGGAACTGTTCTTTGTTGGAATTATAGGCGTTACAACGCTTTTCTTTGTACTTTTCCTTTATTCTATTTTCGGCAAACAACCCGGTGAAGAAGTTCGTGCCAGAATGGAACAATATCTGGTTGAAAGTGAAATGGCTGCTAAAGCCTATGTTCCGCCAGATGAAGAAGAAGCCGCAGAAAAACCCGCAGAAGAAACTGATTTCGTAGCTGGTGAAGATGACTTCCTGAAGGAAACCAGGGGTGGCTCGGGCGGAGCCAAAAAACTTCTGAATAATCTGGGTTCGATTATTACGCCACGTGGCATGGCTGCAAGAATTGCAAAGAAACTTGCCAGTGCTGATGTTCCTTTGAAGGCGAATGAATTTGTTGCGATACAATTTATCGCAACAATGGCACCGATGTTCCTTTTCATTTTTTTATTGAAAAAGACTTTAGTTGGCGTTGTACTCGGAGTAATCGGATTTCTGGCGCCGAATATCTGGCTCAGCATTGTTAAAGCTCAGAAGCTGTCAGCTTTTAAAAGCCAGATTCTTGACACACTTATTACAATATCAAATGGAATGAAGGCGGGTTATTCGCTTCTGCAGGCGATGGAAATGGTTGCCAGAGAAGCGCCGGCGCCGATGTCAACAGAATTGAAACGTGTTATCAAGGAAAACAGTCTTGGAATGAATCTTGAGGATTGTTTGAAAAATTTGAATGATCGGGTTGAAAGTGAAGACTGGGACCTCGTTACTACAGTTGTTCTCATTCAGCGTCAGGTTGGTGGCAATCTTTCAGAAATTCTTGATAAAATCGGATTTACCATTCGTCAGAGAATGAAACTTAAAGGCGATATCCAGACTAAAACTTCTCAGGCAAAGGCATCTGGAATGCTCGTCGGCGCTTTGCCTTTTGGTATTGCGTTCATGATTTACCTCATTAATCCAAAGTTTATCATGCAGCTGTTTACCTTCAGATCAGGCTTTTTCAGAGGATGGTTTGTTGTAGTGTTCGGTCTTATCTGGGAAGTCCTTGGGATGTATATCATCCTGAAGATTGTTGACATCGAAGTATGATGCAGTCTCAATCTGGCGATTAAGGAAAATACAATATGGAACAGTTGTTACCGTTTATTATAGCTGGTATAATTTTTATTCTTATAGTAGTTCTATTTCCCTCGGGTGAAAAAAGTGACATCCAGTCACGACTTGCACAACTCGATGGTGCTGATTCAAAACCTGAAATAGTTGTAGAAAACGAAGAACTTAAAAAGCCTTTTGTTGACCGTGTTATAAGGCCATTTCTATCGAATCTGGCTGGAAAACGTGACCCTAAAGAGATAAAAAAGGCGCAGAAAAGCTCTATAAGAAAAATGCTTGCGCAGGCCGGTTATCCAGGTGGTCTGACTGTTGCAGAATTTGCAGTTATTCAGAATCTTTTCCGGGTTACCGTACCTGCCATAACAGTTGCTCTGGCAATAGTTCTAAAGTGGAAGCCAAACAATTTTGTTCTTGCAACGGTTGTTGGTGTCATTCTTGGAATGATGCTTCCCAAAATGTTTCTTCAGAAAAAGATTGCCGAACGTCTGCATGGCATTCAAAGGCAGTTGCCGGATGTTCTTGATCTTCTTACCGTTGCTGTTGAAGCTGGTCTTGGTTTCGACGCCGCATGTGACAAAGTTGTTGAAAAAATGAAAGGGCCCATTCCCGATGAATTCAGTCTGACTCTGCGCCAAATGAGAATGGGACAATCGAGAAGAGATGCTTTTAAAGATATGAGTGACCGGGTAAGTCACCCTGATTTGTCCGCATTTATATCAGCATTGATTCAGGCCGATCAGCTGGGTGTTTCGATTGGTCAGGTTCTCAGAATTCAGTCAGATCAGCTTCGTGATCGCAGGCGTCAGCGCGCAGAAGAAGAAGCTGCAACTGCTCCGGTTAAAATGATGATACCTCTGGTATTCTTCATTTTCCCAAACGTTGGAATTGTTATCGGCTGTCCTGCGATTTTTCAGGTCATGTCCGCTCTGGGTCCAAAGTAATGTTAGTCGTTCAGATAACTTTCCCGCTTCATCTCCCCGGAACCATCTTGGGAAAGTGTTGGGGCGAGGGTCTTCAGAACAATGTCTGATAAATTGTACAAACTATCCAGGAAGGCTGACAATCTTGTTCTGGCGACCAGATTAAAGCTGAGAGATGATTTTTTCGGACGTTTCATGGGTCTCATGTTTGTAAAAGAATTATCTGATGGTGAGGGTCTCATTCTGGAACCAACAAACAGTATTCACATGTTTTTCATGCGTTTTGCTATTGACGCATTGTTTCTTGACGCAAAAAATACTGTCGTTGCCTGTTATGATTCACTTCGTCCGTGGATAGGTTTCTCAAGCTGGCACAGGTCTGCCGTTCGTGTAGTAGAACTCAAAGCCGGAATTCTTGCAAAGAATTCAGTAAAAATTGGTGATGAGTTTGATTTAACTGAAAATAAGTAATAAAATCAGTTTATTTGTCGATAACTGAATTTGGATAAATCTGAAAGGAGCAACCTTTCGCTATGAGTAATAAGGTTATTTTTGCCCTTTGTGCCCTTCTTCTTTTCTTTGGAGCTTCCACCCTTCCAGTTTTCATGTCCGGGTGCGCCTCTAACAACCCCGTTGGAATAACGGTAAGCGTTGCCAGCGGAACACTTGACAACGGTCTGGAAGGTTTTGGAGATGTTACCGGTCGGATTATCACCGAAAGCGGTATTGGAATCGGTTCCGCAGCGGTAACTCTGACATATACCATAAATGGAGCTGAGGTTAAGGCTGTTTACTCTACCATGGGTACAACAGGCGAGTACATCTTTAAGCAGATTCCATTGGGATATCACAAGCTTGAAATCACCAAGGAATTGTATGGCAATGCTGCCATGCTTGTTGAGCTTCCCCAGGTCGGTTTGAACAAGCAGAAAGACCTTATCCTTTATCCAGATCAGCTTGCTGCCGCAAATTCCGGACGTGATGTAATCACAGTTTCCGGACAGGCATTTTCAGGTCTCGACAAAACACCTCTCAGCGTTGCCCAGATCACAGTTGACACTGGTAACCCGACAATAACAGACGGTCTCGGATATTTCACGATCTCTGCTCTTGCCAGCGGTTCGGGCAAATTGACAATAACTAAACCCGGCTTTAAAGAATTCAGCTGGAATTATCATTTCGTAAATGAAAATGGCCTTTCGAAAGTATATATCGGCGCGGTTGGATATACTTATGGCGCTGACAGAGCATTAACCGGGGTTCAGTTGTCACCCAATTATGATCTTCATAATTCTGCAAATTTCATTGGTACAGTTAAGAGATATGTTTTTGATGCAAATGGCAATCCGACTGCCTCTACCACCTACGTTCCGAATTTTGAATTCGAACTTTGGACCATAGATAAAGATGGTAAAACAGGCAAATTTGCAACTGTAGTTACAAATTCATCCGGCGCCTGGAAAATGGATAACGTTCCTCCCGATGCTGACAACTCTTACGGCTGGCTTGCAGTTGCCACAGGAACATTCATCGATATTACGAATTCAGCGTCCGGATCATATCTTACGACAGATAACCCGACTTTTGTTGGAAGGAATCCGATATTAACCCAGGGCTACAGAGCAATTGCAAATCAGACCACGGTTATGGATATTCTTCTTCCGACTTTCCTGTTTGTTCCAAATGCAGCAGCCTCACCGGTTGGGGCGAACTATGAGGCACCAAGCCAGATTTCAGTGTCTCCTGCATTGCCGAACCTGTTGTCTACACTGGAATTTAAATGGGTATCAGTAGGTACAATGACCTATTCTCTTTACATTACGCCCGAAGAACCAGGAAATCCCACAGAAAAGGTTTTCCAGCTTCCCCTTTCAGTTTCAAAGGCAAAAGGTGAAATGATAACCTACCCGGTTAGCCCGATAGAACTCGGACTTGCTGCAAAAAGTTATATTTACCGTATTGCGGCAATCTATTCAAATGATGTTGTACTGAAATCAGAACTTGGCCGGTTCCAGATATATCCTTATCTCAATAAGCTTCCTACTGCTCCGGTGTTTTCGCAGTCAGTAATATCTGAAGATCCGCCATATTCTGTTGCAACTGAAACTACTGCAAATACTTCACAAACGAGCGAATTTTCTGTAAGTGACAATCTCTATGCTTCTTTCAAGACAATCGGAAGTACTACAAATTATCGGTTGTCATTTACACAGGCATATCCTGAAACACCCGGTGCATCAACTGTAAGATCAATCAATATCCCTGTCAGTCTCATTCCAGCAACTACTGGCGATCTCGCAACTTACTCGTTTGTTCCGGTACAACACGGAATTGGCATTGGCCGAACAGTTTTCTTTCTTGAAGCACTTGATCCAACAACAGGCACCTATGTTCAGTCTGAAGGAAGAGACGTATTCTTTGTTCCGCAGAAATATGACTTGCTGCCGGCAGCTACTTCTGAATACCATTCTGGAAGAAGCACAAATTATGCAACACAGCCTTTTGACATGGCTCTTGCACCACAGTTCTATTTTGTTGCTCCGTCTGATGCATCAGCAAATCACTATGTTCTGATTGCCTCAAACTCTTTTGTAGGCCTAAATATTGCCGGATACAGTGGTGTTGGAGCCCCCTCGTTTGGCGCAAGAATTCAGAACTTCGGACCTTATGCTGGTGAAAATAATGCCAGCGAAACTATTGAGTGGTATGTAAAATACTACTACCCTGATGGAAGAACAATAAACTCCAAGAAATCTAAGTTTGTTGTCTGGTACCCGAAGGGAGTCTATTCATCTGTTGCAACTCCAACCCTTGTTGCTGCAGATATGAGCCCTGCCAATAACACCGTCTGGGCAGGTCAGGCCAGCGTAGCGTTTACTGGCAAAGCAGATCCGAATCTCTATATCTGTGAAATGATTTCATCGTGGGATAAAGTGCCAAGTGGTGTTTCCTTTAACTCCAACAACGCTTATTCACCAAACTTTACGCTTACTGTAAATCCGAATCTGCCTGCCGATACTTACACTTTGACCTGGAGAATAAGGTATTACTATTCCACTGGACAGTCCTATGATTCCCCGGATATGAAATATATCATTAACATTCCTGCAATGTCAGCAAGCACAATGAGTCCTGGCGGGTCAGCGCAGACCTATACCCTGAACTGGAACGGAGAATCAAGCTTCCCGTTCAACGGTCCATCAGATACCTTCGCGAATAAATGTGAAATCATATACTCCTGGACAAACGATATTATCCCGTCAGGTGTATTATTCAGTTCAACACAGAATTCAACTCCAGATTTCAACATGACAATTGGAGCTACTTTTGCTGTGGGTACTTATGAACTTAACTGGAAGATCAGATATTATTATTCCGATGGTCGTACTTATGATTCTCCGGCAATGAAGTTCTTCCTGAAACGTGCTCAGAGCCCATTGCCTGTCGTTGCGGTTGCTTCAATGACACCGTATGATTCCACTGACCCATTGAGTGTTGGAGGAAAGTATTATTTTACTCTCCACTGGAACGGCGAAACTTCATATTCATTCGTTGGGCCGGCTGATCCACTTGCGGAAAGATGTGTATTGGTAGCGACATGGTCAAAAGATGCTGGTGGAAATGTTAATGCTCCCGTTGGTGTTTCATTCAACACTTATGAAAATACGAAACCTCAATATACTCTCAACATTAATTCTGGCTTCCCTCAGGGTAGCTATGAGTTAAACTGGATGATCAGATATTACTACAGCGATGGAAGAACTTATGACTCCCCGAAGATGAACTTTGTGCTGAATAGAGCTGCATCACAACTTTCGGTAATTTCACCTGCAGATATGGTTCCGATAGATATTAGTAAGTCAGATGAAACTGATACAACGGCAACCCACTTCTTCACGTTTAACTGGAACGGAGAAGGAAGTTATATTTTCTCTGGCCCGGTTGACAGTAACGCCATTGCTTATGAAATTCAATATTCATGGGATTACAACGAAAATGGAACTCTGGATGCCGGAGAGCAACCTGCTGGTGTAACGTTTGGTTCAAACTCAAGTACTACTTCGCCGAGATTTACGTTGGGATTCCCTCTTGATGTTAATAAAAATCCGACCTGCCCGGCAGGAACGTTTAATATGATTTGGAGAATCAAGTATTTCTACACTGGCGGTGATTGGAGAATGTCGCCGAAAATGGTCTTCACTTTGAAAAGATAACTCCATGAAAAATACCGCTCCAAATAGGGGCGGTATTTTTTTTTCATTTTTTTTATGTTTCTGTTGACAATTGAAATAAAATTGTGTAAAATATCGAACATAGCGCCGGGATGGTGGAACTGGTAGACACATACGTTTGAGGGGCGTATGGCTCACGCCGTGCGGGTTCAAGTCCCGCTTCCGGCACTGAAACTCGGAAGTCAGCCTTAAAGTTGACTTTCGAGTTTTGCTTTTAGTTCATATATAAAAGCTTTTACATGTTGGCAATAGATCTATTTAAATATATCAAATATAATATGACAGCTAAACAGCTAATAAAAAAAACTTGAACACGATGGCTTGAAATTAGTTAGAATAACGGGCAGTCTAACATCTTTTAGAAGGATGGTTTAACAGTCCCTGTCCCTGTTCCTGTGCATGGCGCAATTGATATTGGCGTGAGGGTGAAGTTAAAATGGTTTTCAGATATCCTTTTACACTTGAGCCGCAGGAAAAGAAATTCCAAAACCTTCAGAATATGATACAGGGTATTTCGCAGTTCCATCAAGTTCAGTTCAATCAGCCTTACTCGTCAGATATAATCGCAACGTAATAAGCCTTTCAGAATTGGCACGCAAGCTTGAACGAATGCGATTTGTAATTTCGCCAGCGAATCTGCAAGAGGAGCGAAAACCTGTTGATGGTGAATTCAATGCTTTACTTTGTAAAGCTTTATTGGCAAATGTTTTGCGTAATGTTCAAAGTCTTTATCATCGGTGAAAATTTGGATGTTGAGACGGCTTGCCACAGAACAAATTAAAAAATCAATGTGCGAACCTTGGATACCAGCAACTCTACAAGCATTGTTAAACTCGGCTGCTTTTATATAATCCTTCGCCTCAATAGGAATATTTGGGAAAGCGTCAAGCTTCTCTTTTAAGATACAAAATTTGTTTTTGTCCGAATAACCTGACAGTATTTCCTGTCTGATTGGACCAATAATACCGGCTCGACAATCTTTTATCAGTTCGGTAATTTCATCCACAATTGAGCTGGAAAGTGGATTGGATCTTCGAAATGCCATTGACCATATTGGAGTATCGATTAAAATCATTTCCGATTTCTACCTTTTTTATAATCAAAGTCTTTATCAGGGTCAAGAGTCCCAAACAAATCAATGATTTGTTTTTGCTTTCGTCGTTCAATAAATTCTATTAAAGCTTGATTCACAGTATCCTTTTTTGTTTTAAGTCCACTAATTTCTAATGCAATCAAAAGTAAATTATCATCGATCGACAAATTTGTTGGCATTTTTATCACCTCACATACAAAGCGTAACACATGACATTGTGTGTGTCAATGTTTCAGCTAAGCAACCGCAAGCATTTTTCAAATCCCAAACCCTTTTGCAAGACAGGTAAAATTGAGTAGATACAGATAAGTGTTGATAATGGAACATCTGAGGCGCTTTCCTGGAATTCTTATTTTCAGAGCTATTTCTTTTTCGGATTATTTGGAGACTGTAGCAATGTTGCTGAGCAGATATAATAAAACACGATTTTCTCTCTGCTTTTCTCTGTGCCTCTGCGTCTCTGCGTGAGACAAATCTTTTCTTCAGCAACGTTGCTACAGTGTCATTATTTGTTGATTAAATAGACAGTTCAATTGCTGGCTTTTTCAGGCTGTCTGTAATTCACGAAGTATGTTGAAATTACTTTACTTTGCCATTTCGAACAGGATATAATACCCTTCGATTTTGTAACGTGATTTGCAGTGTCGTCTGATGAATCATCTTGAAAATGTTTTCTTTATTGAGATGATACAATCTTTATAAACACTTGAGGAGAAAGGTATGCCTAAAGTTCGTGTTCATTATTTTTCTTCTACCGGGAACTCGCAGCTTGCAGCAGAGGTTATAACGGCAGGCTTGCAGAGAGCTGGCTGGGAAGCTTCTTTGAAAGATATCAGAACGCTGAAAATTGAAGACGAAACTGAAGATATTATTTCTTCTGATTTAATCGGATTTGTGTTTCCGATTTATGCATTCAGAGCAGCAATAATAATGGAAGAACACATTCAGGCGCTTCCGGCGTCGAAGATTCCCAGGCAAGTGTTCTTTGCTGCAACTTACGCTGGCTATCTTGACCGCGCGTTTATGCGCCTCAGAGACTTTCTGGTGCCTAAAAACTATTTTCCGGTAGCCGAAACAACTTTGATCTGCGAAGATTCCTGGACCGCAATCAGAATTCCGGGGACCATGTATGACACTGGATGGCCCGAAAAAGCCAGTTTGAAAAGGCTATTTGATTTTTCAGAGAAAAATATTCCGCAAATCTGGAAACAGAATGCCGATTCTCCGAAAGCTGCCATATGTTGGGTGCCATTTAATCCGATAACGCTTATTGCGGCTACGTTTCCAATAGCTATTAGAAGGGGAAAACAGTTTCCGATTTTTGTTAAAAAGTCTCTTTGTACAAAATGTGGAAAGTGTGCCAGCCAGTGTCCCACTGGAAGACTGAAAATGATGCCTTTTCCCAAAGCGCAGGGAAACTGTATCGGCTGCTATGGATGCATCAATTCCTGCCCGGTTGAGGCTATTAATACATGGTTTACAAATGGCCGCTCAAGATACCGAGGACCACGATTGAAACTTAGCGATTTACTGGCACCGGAGAGCCAATTGTGATTACTATTGGCAGTAAAAAAAGCAAAATTATCCCCGAAATTCTGAAACGGTCCAGAGTTAACGTTTTTGAATGCTATCAATGCGGAAAGTGCGTCGCTTCGTGTGCGGTCTCTAAAAGCATGGATTTAACTCCCAGAAGAATGTTTCAGATGCTCAAACTTGGGCAGGATAAAGAAGTTCTTGAGGCCAATTCAACCTGGTTCTGCCTGACATGTTCGGCTTGTTCATCGCGCTGCCCGCGAAAGATCGACATACCCAAAGCTATGGAAACGATCAGACATATTGCCATGGAAAACAACATTGTTATTTCAAGCCGATCTGCACGTATTATTAAAAAATTCCATGAAATATTTCTCAGCATGGTTTTCATTTATGGACGCCTGTTTGAATTACGATTTATGACGGAATTTAATATTCGTACTTTTAATTTTTTCAAAGACATTCTTCTCGCACCAAAGGTTTTACTGAGGGGAAAGCTTGCTTTTCGGCCTGCAAAAATAGCAGGAATAAATGAATTGAACAATATTTCTGATGCGTCTAAAGTCGTAAAACACGAAAAATTTGAAAAGTCCGAAAGAGCTGAAAAAGTGGGCAATGTTGAAGTGGCTGAAAATGTAAAGTCGGGTGTGAAACAATGAGTCGCATAACTTATTTTCATGGTTGCTCATCTCACGGAACTGCCAAAGAATATGACCTTTCTGTGAGGAAAGTTTTAAATATTCTCGGGATAGGCGTTGACGATATTCCTGACTGGAGCTGTTGCGGAGCCAGTTCAGCACATACGGTCAACGAAACCCTTTCCATTGCCCTTCCTCTGCGAAACCTTATTTCGGCAGAAAATCTTCAGAATAAAGTCATGGCAGTTTCATGTGCTGCATGTTATTCGCGCCATAAGACTACGAATCACGAATTGAGCAAAAGCCCCGAATTACTGCAGAAGATGAAATCTGTAGTTCCGGGTGCTTCAAAATATTCAGGCGCAATGTTGATAAAATCAATGCTTCAATATTTCAGTGAAGATATTAAACCTGAGTCTATCAGAAACGCTGTTCAGACTCCACTTACCGGGCTTAGAGTCGCATGTTATTATGGATGTCTTCTTACCAGGCCGAAAGAAGTGACTTGTTTTGATTCGCCTGAGTATCCTGTTTCGATGGACAAATTACTTGAATCTGTCGGAGCACAGCCGACCGATTTCGACCATAAAACTGAATGTTGCGGCAACTCATTTTCCATTTCAAATACTGAAATAATCTATGATCTGATAGAAAGAATTTTTGACAGTGCCCTGGATTCAGGAGCAGATATAATAGCAGTTGCCTGCCCTCTTTGTCAGGCGAATCTGGATATGCGTCAGGCCGAATTAGAGAAACGAAAAGGAAAAAAATACTCTATTCCAACTGTTTATTTTACACAGCTTCTTGCTCTGGCTTTTGGAATAAGCATGAACCAACTGGAATTTCACAGAAATTTTGTGCCGGTGATTCCTGTTCTGCAGCGCGTGATGAAAACAGGCGGGCGAGGTTAAGCGATGGCAAGAGTTGGAGTCTTTGTGTGCAGTTGCGGCGCAAATATAGCCGATTTTATTGATGTTGATGCTGTTGTACATGAAACAAAAAAAATCAGGGAAGTCGAATTAGCTGTAAATTACAGATATTTCTGTTCAGCTCCTGGACAGTCCTTGATTCGCGATGCCATAACTGCTCATCGGTTAACTTCAATTGTTGTTGCGGCATGCTCTCCGCGTATGCATGAAACGACCTTTCAAAAAGCAGCGCTTGAGGCCGGAATGAATCCATATCTTGTTGAAATTGCCAATATCCGTGAGCATTCCTCATGGGTTCATCAGAATGACAAGACAAAAGCCACGCTGAAAGCGTGCGATCTCATCCGGATGGCAGTAGCAAAATCAACGGCAAACGAAAAACTTCATGAAATCACTGTTCCAGTTTCAGATCGGGCATTAGTTATCGGCGGTGGAATAGCCGGAATTCAGGCAGCACTTGATATTGCCAATGCCAGACATCCGGTAGTGCTCGTTGAACGCCAGTCTTCAATCGGCGGACGAATGGCTCAGCTTGATGAAACCTTTCCGACTCTTGATTGTTCTCAGTGCATTTTAACTCCTAAAATGGTAGAAGTAGCCAGAAATCCATATATTGAACTCATCCCTTATGCCGAAGTAGTTGAACTGAACGGCTTTGTGGGAAATTTCAAAGTGAAGATAAAAAAGAAACCATCTTATGTTGATTTCTCAACATGTACAGGTTGTGGAGCCTGTACCCAAAAATGTCCGGTGAAAGTTAAAAATGAATTTAATCTCGGACACGACACCAGAAAAGCCATTTATTCACCTTTTCCGCAGGCTGTACCAAGTAAGCCGGTTATTGATCCCGACGCATGTCTTATGATTACAAAAGGGAAATGCGGATTGTGCAGCAAAGTATGCGAAAAAGGCTCCATAAAATACGATATGAAGGAAGAAATCGTTGAAAGAGAGATCGGAGCAGTTGTTGTTGCGACGGGCTACGATCTTTTCGATGCCAGAAGTTATGAAGAATATGGAGTAGGGCGGTATAAAGATGTAATTACTTCGCTGGAGTTTGAACGGATGGTTTCAGCCTCGGGTCCAACAAATGGAGTTCCCATACGGCCTTCCGATGGTGAAATTCCTAAAAGCGTAGTTTTCATAAAATGCGTTGGCTCACGCGATGAATCCAAAGGTTATCCATATTGTTCGAAAATATGCTGTATGTATACGGCCAAACATGCTATGCTGCTTCATCACAAAGTTCCTGATTCGCAATCATTCATTTTTTACATGGACATCAGAGCCGCAGGAAAAGGTTACGAAGAATTTGTGAAACGCGTTCAGACTGAAACAGGGGTTGTATATCTTCGCGGACGTGTGGGAAAAATTTACAAACGCGGGAAGAAACTTATTGTAAGGGGCGAAGATAGCCAGATTGGACAGGCAGTCGAAGTGGAAGCTGATCTTGTAGTACTTGCTACTGCCATAAAATCTTTCCATGATTCAGTGGATCTTGCAAGAATACTTGGAATTTCTTATGATCAGCATGGTTTCTTTTCTGAAGCGCATCCGAAACTGCGTCCTGTCGAAACTTCCAAAGCTGGAATTTATCTCGCTGGTTGTTCTCAGGCTCCCAAAGATATTCCAGAGACGGTTGCACAGGCTTCAGCGTGTGCTGCAAAAGTCTGTGGTCTGCTGGCAGCAGACGTTCTGAAGAAAGATCCGCTGATTGCAAAGATTGTCAGGGAAAATTGTTCAGGATGCAGGAACTGTATCAAGTTGTGTCCTTATCAGGCGATTAGTACTGAAGAAATTCCAGACGGACATAATTCTAAAATCACGCGAGTTATTGCAAAAATAAACGAAGGACTATGCCAGGGCTGCGGCGCTTGTGTCAGCGGTTGTAGAAGTACCGCAATTAACTTATGCGGAGCAACCGACCGGCAAATTGTTAACCAGGTGAACTCAATATGATTTATCTAAGTACGCAAAATCTTAAATCAGGGGAAAAATTGGCGTGTTAACTTTGGGTTAGGTTGTTCAGGTCACATTCATAAAGGCAATGAAAGCAATGAAGGCAATGTATGAGCAATGAGAACAATGTAAGGCAATTTCAGTCCGGTTCATCGAGTATCACAGCAGTTCAAGGTACAGTAAGCTTTGAAACTCCTGAGATAATTACTCCTGAAAACTGGGAACCTGCTATTATTGGCTTTCTCTGTAACTGGTGCTCCTATGCCGGCTCAGATTTAACCGGAACTTCACGCACTCCATATCCGCCAAATATCAGAATTATCAAAGTCCCTTGCTCGTCACGTGTCAGCCCGACCCTGATTCTGAATGCTCTGCAAACCAGTGCTGACGGAGTGCTGGTATCTGGATGTCACCCGGGAGATTGCCATTACAACACTGGAAATTATTTTGCACGGCGTCGCTTTCTGGTTACACGTGAATTGCTGACCTTTGTCGGCTATCATCCTGACCGGGTGCAATTCTCATGGGTCTCAGCAGCAGAGGGCGCCAAATTTGCCCAGGTTGTAAAAAAGGTCACCGATGATATAAAAAAACTTGGTCCACTGACACGTTTCAGGAAAGTTGATTTAAGATCATGATTCATACACATAAAGTACAAAATATTGCCAGATCACTTTTTTCTGAAAATAAAATAGATGTTTTTCTCGGTTATCAGTCGGGACCCCTTAATAAGCATGATATTCCGCTTATTGTGACTGAATTGAAGGATATTGACAGGCTCATCTTTACAGAAAAATCGGTTTTTAACCTGACAAATTATCTCAAATATGAACATTGTCGAAATAAACGAATCGGTCTGATTGTAAAAGGTTGTGACAGCCGAGCTTTGAATTTACTTTTAACCGAAAATCAGATTAAACGTGAAAATATTTTCGTTATTGGAATTGCCTGCACAGGTGTTGTACAGGTAAATGGAAAGAAATATGCAAACTGCGAGGAATGCGTTTGCCCTGATCCGGTGATTGCAGATGAAATTGTCGGACCCAAACAGGGTTTACGCGAATATAAAGTTTGCGGTGATGTTTTGCAGTTGGCAGAAAAAAACGTACAGGAAAGAGGCGCTTTCTTTCAGAAGGTCTTTGAAACCTGTATTAGATGCAACGCATGCAGGAATTCATGTCCGCTTTGCTACTGTCCGAGATGTTCTGTCGGGGAAAATACAACGCAAACCTGCGGACGTGCCAATACTCTGCCGAATGCTGCAGCGGCACTACTGACCTGGTCACTTCACCTTGCCGGAAGATGCGTTGACTGCGGAAACTGCGAACGTGCCTGCCCGCTCGGACTTCCTTTAAGGCTGCTTCACAAGAAGAATGAAATTGTGGTTTATCAGAACTTCGAACAACATCTCGCGGGTATGAAAACAGATGATCCCGGCGCTTTGTACAAATATAGTCTTAATGACCCTGAATCTTTTATCATGTAAAGCAGGATACGCCCTTATGCAAAAAACAATCTATCAGACAGACTCAGAGGGTTTGAAAAAAATCCTGAGCGAAGCAGTCGGAAAATATGAAACCTATGCTCCGGTGGAAAAATTCGGACGATTCTTCTACGAGAAAGTTGGCTCAGTTAAAGAATTCGAACTTGTTTCTCCGATTGAGAAAACCTTGAGTGTAAAACCTTTGTTTCTTCCTCAAACATCAGATATTATAAGATTCAAAGAAAACCGCGAAGGAATAACAATTCAGGAACCAATTACGAGTCCAATTCCGAAAAAACGCCTTATTCTCGGGGTAAAAATGTGTGATGCCCATGGAATGAAAATACTTGAAAACATTTCAAGATGGTCTTGCAACAACGGGGAATGCAAGGGCGGGAGTTGCAATAGTAATGCCTCACAAAACGATGTCATACAAAATAGGGACTCTCATGATAGAGCTTCCATTGCTGTTGTATCAGAGGATGATGATTTTCTGAAGCGGCGTGAAAACAGTATTCTGTTCGTCAGCGCTTGTGCAAAGGCAGAATCAAAATGCTTTTGTACATCTCTTGATTTCGACCTGGAATCAAACGACGCTTATGATGTTCTGCATGTTAATTATTCTGATGACATCGTGTATCTCAAAGCAATGTCGGCCAAGGGGGAAGAATTCCTCAGCGGATTTTCGGGAAGCATGAGCAAAGTTTCTGACAACGCTTCTGATAGAGCTTCTGACGAAGCGAATGATAATATTAAAGATTTCTTCGACAAATTCAGACAAACTTTTCAAAAAAAAATCGATTATAATCAGTTCCACGAGAAACTTAAAAGCGGCATTGATAATCTAAATTTTGACGAGTGTTCCAAGGTCTGTATAAGCTGCAATGCATGCGCTTTTATATGTCCGACTTGTTACTGTTTCAGTGTAACAGACGAAAAGGTCAAGGAAACCGGTGTCAGATATAAGTTCTACGATTCGTGTGCCTGCGACAATTTCACCCGCATGGCCGGCGGACACGATCCGAGGCCGGAGAAAACACATCGCTGGCGTCAGCGTGCTTTGCACAAATTTGTTTATTTCAAAGAACGTTTTGGTACAAATCTGTGTGTCGGATGCGGACGCTGCGTATCATTCTGTCCGGTTAATGTCGATATATTTGATGTGATTGTTAATGCTGTGAAAAGTCCAAAGGAGTAAAGAGTGGAATCCCTGCCGATGATTTGCTTTGTTGAAGCCATTAAAGAAGAAACTCCAGATGTCAGAACATATCGCCTGAAATTTAAAGACCAGCAGAAAAACACCAATTTTGCATGGCTTCCCGGACAATTTGTTCAGTTTTCCCTGTTTGGCAGTGGAGAATGTACTTTCTGCATTGCTTCATCGCCAACTCGAAAAGGCTCTTTCGAATGTTCGATTAAAAAAGTCGGTACAGTTACTTCTGATATTCACGATTTGCTTGATGAAGGGCGTGAAATCGGAATTCGCGGTCCTTATGGAAACAGTTTTCCCATCGAAGAACTCAAAAAGAAAAACCTTCTTTTCATTGGCGGCGGAATCGGAATTGCGCCTCTTCGTTCGCTTATTCAGTATGTACTTGATTCCCGATCAGATTATTGCGACATCACACTATTGTACGGCGCAAGGACACCGATTGATATTATGTACAAAAACGAAATTGAAGACTGGGAAAAAAAACATTCTGTAAAAGTCATACTGACAGTTGATAAAGCAGATGAAAAATGGAATAAATGTATTGGACATGTACCATCTGTTCTTGAAAACATCGTCAAACCGCAAATTGAAAACACTAAAGTTATTACCTGTGGCCCGCCTGTTATGATCAAATTTACAATTCAATCGCTCATAAAAATGGGATTTCAACCACGGGAAATAATCACGACTCTTGAAATGAAAATGCAGTGCGGAATTGGTAAATGCGGGCATTGTAATATTGGAAGCATGTATATATGCAAAGATGGTCCGGTATTTAACTGCGAACAATTAAAATCATTTCCCGGAGTATATTGAATATGGCTTCCTGCAGCGATTGCCCAACATGTTGTCAGAACACCGTTAAGGAAAAGCCGAAAAATGGAAGAGTGGTTATTGTTGGCAATCTAAACGTCGGCAAGACCACCATTTTTTCAAGACTAACCGGAAAAGAAGCTCAGCCTGCAAATGTTCCGGGTTCGACTGTAACTCTTCAATCTGCTCAAATTGAAAGTCTCGGAATTACATTGTACGACACTCCGGGAACTTATTCAGTTTTTTCAAAGAACGAAGATGAAGTTGCTTCACGTGACGCATTATTGATGCCTCAAAACCGTGATTACTGGCTGGGAATATTGCTTGTTGCCGATGCAAAAAACATAAAGCGTTCAATGGCACTTGCAATGCAGTATGCCGAATATGGCCTTCCGATGCTGGTTGTCGTTAACATGATTGACGAGGCTGCTTCCCGCGGAATTCAGATAGAATTCAACAAACTTTCTGAAATTATGGGAGTCGATGTCTGTACAACAGTAGCAACAGAGGGAATTGGCCTTAAGGACGTCTGGAACTGCCTTTCCAAGATGAGAATTCCAAATAAACTGATTACATATTCCTCGAATGTTGAGCAGTTTATCGAATTACTCGAAAAACTTCTTCATCGTTCGTCTATCTCCCTGCGCATTATTGCTGTTTTGCTGCTTACCGGTGATCACGCTGTTGAGGAATATATAAAGAGAGAATTCGGGCCCGGAATGCTTGTTCAGCTGATGGATCTGGTCGAAGATTTCCGACGGGAAGGTTCTGAGGAGCTTTTCATGGCGCTTGTTAATCTTTATCTGAATAAGTCCGATCAGATTTCTCAGAACATACTTACTGTTGAACCTCCGTCAGGAAGCCCTTTTGTGCGAACTTTCGGAGATTGGTGCATGCAACCAATATCGGGTATTCCGATTGCCTTGTTTGTACTGACAGCAATGTTTGTGTTTGTGGGTGAATTTGGTGCCGAATTTCTTGTTGAGAGCATTAATGATCATCTTTTCAGAGAATGGATTATCCCGTTCTGCAACAGAATACTCCAGCCGATTCCAATTCCTTTCATACGCGACCTGATAATGGATCCGCATTTCGGCATTATTCCCACAGGTGTTTTTCTGGCTTTGGGAGTGGTAACTCCGGTCATGCTCTGTTTCTATCTTGCATTCGGAATTCTGGAAGATTCCGGCTATCTCTCGCGTCTTGCTGTTCTTCTTAACCGGGCTTTCCGCAGAATGGGACTGAATGGGAAGGGTGTGGTTCCTCTTGTAATGGGCTTTTCATGCGTTACAATGGCAATTTTGTCAACGCGGGTTCTCGATACGAAAAAAGAAAAAAATATTGCCTCATTTCTGTTGTTTCTCTCGGCACCGTGTGCGCCGCTTATGGCGGTAATGCTGACGATTCTTGAAAAAATATCGTTTACTGCAACAATAACCGTGTTTGGAATAATTCTTTCGCAGATGTATCTGGCGGGTGTGTTGGCGAACCTGATTCTTCCGGGACCTCGTGCTTCTCTGCTTCTGGAAATACCTCCCATGCGAATTCCAAAACCTTTTGTCATTTTGAAATCTGCTTTTCGAAAAACATATTTCTTTGTCAGAGAAGCGGTTCCGCTTTTTGTTCTTGCTTCCGCTTTAATGTTTGTAATTGATAGAATTGGCGGATTGCTGGTTCTTGAACGTGTCCTTGCTCCGGTAACGAACAATCTTCTCGGCCTTCCTTCAAACAGTGTTCAGGTATTCATTAAAACTATTATAAGAAGGGAAAGCGGTGCAGCAGAGCTTCTCAATATCAGCGGAGGCTATAATCATCTGCAACTGGTTGTCTGTCTTCTTGTAATGGCTTTTATGATCCCATGTATCAATGCGACGATGGTCTTGTACAAAGAACGCGGAGCGATGCCAACAGTGGCTATCTGTTCAACAGTTATATTATGGGCAATTGTTGTTGGAGCGGTAATTAATCACTTCTGCCTGTTCATGGGAATAACCTTTTAAGAAATGAAATGCTTTGATACAAGACATCTGTTTCACATTGTGGTATTATTCAAAGTGCTCGAACGTGCCCTCTCTAAAAAGGAATTTAGATGTTGACTGAAAAAGAAGAAGAAATACTTGAAGCAATATGGACTTCTGGAGAAACGAAAAATTTCTCGGTTGATGCAATCCGAAAGCGATGCGTCGTTGAATTTACTGATTCAGATCTTCAGGATCTTGAAACATGCGGACTCATTGTCAAAAGTGCAGACAAGATTCTCTTTTCGCGCGAAGGAAAGCTTGCTGCTGAAGGAATAATCCGCAGACAGCGCCTGGCGAAGGTTCTTGTTAAGTCTATTCTGAAAATAAAAGCTTCGGAAATGGAAGAAATTGCCTGCAAACTGGAACATAGTTTACTTCCCGAAGTTGAGGAAGCAATCTGTATATTGCTTGGACATCCCGCAATTTGTCCCGATGGTCAGAAAATCCCCCGCGGAAGGTGCTGTCAGAATGGTGTTACGCGGGTTGGAAGAGCTGTTATGAGTTTGTATGAGCTTAGCTCCGGCGAATCAGGAAAAATCACATACATCAAACCAGGAAGCAACTCAAATCTTAACCAGCTTATGTCTCTGGGTCTGAAAGCCGGAGTTACGATAACAGTACAAAGAAAGCTTCCAGCTTTCTGTATAAAAGTAGATGGCTCGGAAATGGCATTGGAAGAAGATATGGCACGGAATATCTTTGTCTGGCGTCTTGAAAATTGCAAGTGTGAGTGAATTCCGTTTGGCAAAATAATTCTTTTGCCGATATTAGCCATAATCAGCACAAAGTGCTTCTTCTCTGAAAAAGGAATAAATAATGACTACTAGAATTGTTAAAACACTTCCAAGCAAAGCTCTGATTTATTCTCCTGCAGGGCAATCAGATTCAAGTTCCGGTGGAAATGAATATGTCAAAAACAAATATGAGGTTGTATTTAATTACGAGATATTTCCACCGAATCTCGAAGGTGTCGCAGTTGATGAAAAGAAAAAAATCCTCATTAGAATGATCAAGGAAATCGACGAGAACCTGAATAAGACCATTTACAAAAAGAAAGAGCATGAAAAGGCTCTTAATTCAGTTTATCATGAAATTGACTTGCTTCTGGATGAAAATAAAAAAATCAAGCTTGAATGTCAGAAGCTGACGGCATTTGAGGAAAATGCTCAGAATCTTGTCAAAGATAGAGATTTCAGTCTTCAGGAACGAAAAGTAATGCTGAAGCAAATTTCTGAGATTGAAGATACATTAACAAACTGCCAAAGCCAGATTAAAATTCTTGAAAATAAAGTCATTGATACCATGGAAAGAAAAGAAAATCTTTCAAAGAAGAAAAATGAGTTGAAGAAGGAAGTAGAGGTCCTTACAAGAAAAAAAGCAACTCAGATGCCCTATTTTTCTCAGCTATTTTCCGAAAAAGAAAAACTTCAGATCAAACTTGAAGATCTCAAAAAAGACCTTGCTACTAAGCAAAAAGCTGCCCAGGAACTTGATGAGCTCAACAAAATGGTATTCCAGAAATAATGATGATCATCAGCTCAGAGCGCTGTTAATTTCCTCGATCAAGCCCTTCGCTTCGGTTAGTTCCTGTGTTAAAGTTGTTACCAGTTCGTGTGAAATGTTAAGGTCGTTTTCAAGATCAGAAATTTTCTTTTCGTAGCTTTTTTGTGTTTCATTGAAGCTGTTCATGCTGCCCATGAAATTTTTTAATTGAGTTTTGGCATCATTAAGATCGTGCAACAATTCATCTCGCTCAGAGATTACTTTGTTCATGGATGCCTGATGTGCTGATTCAGTGCTTCTTATTTGCAGCAATAACTGATCCCGTTCAGCTCCAAGCTGGCCGATTGTTTTTTTCGTGATAGAATCGAGCGAATCAAATTTTTTCTTAAACTGATTGTTCTGTTCTGATAGCTTTTCCAGTTCCATACAAAGTTTGGTTTTTGTATTATTATGAGTTTCGGAGATCTCATTTTTCTGTGCTGTAATTTTTTCCAGCTCTTCACTGAGCTTAATCCGTTCATTTTCCAGCAAGTCTCTTTGTGATGCAACGACTTCCATTTCCTTGAAAAAATCAGTTTCAGTTTGACTTAATTTTTCTTCCAGTTCATTTTGCTTCTTTGAAGCATTTTCAATTTCCTGAGCCAGCTCTAGCTCTGTTTTTGAAAGCTTTTGCTGCAATTCACTTCTTTCAGCAGACAGCTTCTCAATTTTCTGATTAAGTTCACCACCAGTCTTATTGAGATTCTCGTGCAACTCTTTCTTCTCAGAAGTAAGTTGCTCAATTTTCTGGTTAAGCTCTTCGCTGGTCTTATTGAGGTTGTCGTGCAGCTCTTTCTTCTCAGAAGTAAGTTGTTCGATCTTCTGGTTAAGTTCTTCGGTGGTCTTATTGAGGTTTTCGTGCAGTTCTTTTTTCTCAGCGGTCAGCTGTTCAATCTTCAGTCTAAGTTCTTCACCGGTCTCGTTGAGGTTCTTCTGCAACTCATTTTTTTCGGAATTAAGCAGTTCTATCTGCTGATTAAGGTCAGTTTGAGTTTTGTTAAGTCTATTTTCTAGATCAGTCTTTTCTGAAGATAATTTGCTGATTTCCAGGTTAAGACTGTTTTCGGCGTTGCTGAGCTTGTCTTCAAGGTCTTTTTGTTTATTTGAAGCATTTTCCATTTCCTGAAGGAGTTCAGATTCAGTTCTGGAAAGCTTTTCCTGCAACTCGTTTCTTTCAGCCGATAGCGCTTCGAGTTTTTGATTAAGTTCACTGCCAGTTTTATTGAGGTCCTCGTGCAATTCATTCTTTTCAGAAGTAAGTTGCTCTATCTTCTGGTTAAGCTCTTCGCTGGTTTTGTTGAGGTTCTCTTGCAGTTCCTTTTTCTCGGCGGTCAGTTGTTCAATCTTCAGTCTAAGTTCTTCACCGGTCTCGTTGAGGTTCTTCTGCAACTCATTTTTTTCGGAATTAAGCAGTTCTATCTGCTGATTAAGGTCAGTTTGAGTTTTGATAAATCTATTTTCAAGATCAGTCTTTTCTGAAGATAATTTGCTGATTTCCAGGTTAAGACTGTTTTCGGCGTTGCTGAGCCTGTCTTCAAGGTCTTTTTGTTTATTTGAAGCATTTTCCATTTCCTGAAGGAGTTCAGATTCAGTTCTGGAAAGCTTTTCCTGCAACTCGTTTCTTTCAGCCGATAGCGCTTCGAGTTTTTGATTAAGTTCACTGCCAGTTTTATTGAGATTCTCGTGCAGCTCTTTCTTCTCAGAAGTAAGTTGTTCGATTTTCTGGTTAAGTTCTTCGCTTGTATTTATGAGGTTCTCATGCAATTCATTCTTTTCAGAAGTAAGCTTTTCTATAAGGATATTAAGTTCAGTAATAGTTTTGCTGAATTTATTTTCAAGATCATTTTTCTCAGAAGATAACTTGCTGATTTCCTGATTGAGATTGCTTTCAGTTTCAGTGAGTCTGCTTTTTAATGCTTTTCGATCATTTGAAGCATTTTCCATTTCCCGAAGGAGTTCTGATTCGGTTCTGGAAAGCTTTTCCTGCAACTCGCTTCTTTCAGCCGATAGGGCTTCAAGTTTTTGATTAAGTTCACTGCCAGTTTTATTGAGATTCTCGTGCAGCTCTCTTTTCTCAGCGGTCAGTTGCTCAATCTTCAGATTAAGCTCTTCACCGGTTTTGTTGAGGTTCTCTTGCAGTTCCTTTTTCTCAGCGGTCAGCTTTTCTTCTAAAATCTTTTTGTGTGAAGTAAGTTGATTTAACTGAGCTATTAGTCTGGATTTTGTTTCAACAAGTGTTTCTTCGAGTTGCCCTTTTTGAGTAAGAAGCATATCTATTTTT
>JADFZL010000010.1 GCA_015232575.1 Candidatus Rifleibacteriota bacterium | reverse complement strand
GTTTTGCAATAATTACAGAAAGTTCATTCTTAATAGGGGTAGGACTTTCCGTATAGAGTTTCAGAGGAACAAAATGACTGGCCGATGGATGACGTTCTGATTTCTTATTTTTAATAGACGGAATTTTAAATCTACCTGAAAAACCAAGCTTCCGGCACCAGTAATTAAATGCTTTTGATTTCAAATCGTTCCTTCTTGCATATTCCTTCTGAGAAATTCCCATTTGTTTCCATGAAAAAACATGCTTCTTCCAGAATTCAGAATTATGCGCAGGTTTTTCTGAAGCAATCATAAATAGTGTATCTCCTTGAAATTTTTGATACACTATTATTACTGAAGCTCTTCATGTAAAAAAGATGTGGCTGTTTTGACGCTTACTATGATTCAACAGGACTCTTATTTCATACCATTCTCTGGGCTGAAGATTCTGTCTCTGTTACTTCAGTTTCTTTCGCAAGGTCAGCACCCGCAAGATTGCGTCCAGGACATTATCGAGGCGTTTGCATATATCTTCAGAAAGAAATCTTAAGACAAAATATCCGTTTTCCTGTAGCAATTCATCTTTTCGACGATCCCGGCGATAAGCTTCCAGATCAATCAGATGTTGAGGACCATCAAGTTCGATTGCAATTCGATAATCAGCACACAGCAGATCCACTTCCATTTTTCCATGCCCGTCAAAAGCTATTGGGAGCTCAACATTCAGTTGAAATTTCCCTGTTGTTGTCGGCAGGCTTTCCAATCGCCTGTACATAAATGCTTCGGTTGCACTTCGGGCTCGGTTTATTCCTTCTGCGTCTGGATTCCAGCGCCGGGCGACATGAAGGAATAAACTTGCCAGAGGTTTATCCACACCATCACTGATAAGTCTCCTAATGCTGCCTGAGTAATCCCGTTTCCATTCCGGATCGACAGGCAATGGTACATCTGCTGGCCAGCCAGGTACAGCACTCGCCGGAAGTTGTATTTTATATCCGATAGCTTCGTAACCACGACATCTTCGATCGAACATGCGTGATAACATGGGAACGTTGAGGTCAGAATAATCGTAGATACGAACTTCCCGTTTGAGATCATATAAACGATGTAATCTGCCAGAATATTGTGCAATAGTACCTTTCCAGGAAACCGGAAGAGTAAGGAATAAAGTATCCAGCCTGGCATCGTCGAAGCCTTCACCAATGAATTTCCCAGTGGCAAGTAAAACGCGTTCTTCATTCTCTGGAATGGCAGCCAGACGTTCAGTAATGGCTTTTAATTTCTTTTTTCCCATGCCACCCTGAAAGATCAGAAGATTTTTGATTTCGGGGGAAAGGAGCTTAGCAAGACGCTCAACATGCTCTTTGCGCTCTGTCAGAATTATTGGGGAACGTTTTTCCCGAACCGAATATATTACGTCCTGTACTATCATGTTATTACGTGCTTCATCTGCAATCAACTCATTGTACAAACTATTGAACTGGGCTCGGGCGTCAGTATCTGGCGCTTCAAGTGAATAGAACCCTGTGGGTCGAACAATAACAGTATGAGTAAAGGGTCGCGCCAAAGCCTGCGCTTTTGCGTCAACTCGATATCTTACTGGCCCGCACTGCATGAAAATTATCGGATGATGCCCGTCTTTTCGTGTTACAGTGGCCGATAAACCGGTAACAAATTTCGCCTTAGCAGCGCTGATAACTTGCTCAAAGCTTTGCGCGGAAAGATGATGGCATTCATCAACGATAATATGTCCATAATCAGCTACGATATCATTCACATTGCTTTTGCGAATAAGGCTTTGAATGAGGGCAACATCTATTACGCCCTTTGGTTTTTTGGATCTGCCCGCGATTCGACCAATATTTTTCGCGGGAATGTCCAGGAACATTGATAATCGTTCTATCCATTGCTCAAGCAATTGTTTTCGATGTACAAGTATCAACGTGTTTACGCCACGCTGAGCGATCAACCAGGCACCAATGACTGTTTTGCCAAATGCGGTGGTAGCGGCCAGGACTCCGATATCATGCGCCATCATAGCTTCAGCAGCTTTTTGCTGTTCAGGTCGCAATTTGCCTTTGAAGCTTACATTTAAAGTTGTACCAGTGAGGCGCTCATCTTGAATGACGGGTTTGATTTTCAGAACTTCAAGAAGAGAGCGAACCTCTTCAAGGCAACCACGCGGAAGTCCGAAATGATGCGAATGCTCTTCTACGCAACTGATAATCCGGGGTTTTTGAAATGTTGGAAGACGCATTGCCTGGGCTTTGTAGAATTCAGGATTTTGGAAAGCCGCCAAGCGGATTAACCGATTTCTAAGACTTGCAGGAAGCGACTCTTTGGCAATAAAGATACGATTCCCTAAAACGAGCTCCAGTTTTTCTGGAAGTGTTTCAGTAATTGGCGGATCTTTGCTACGACGCGATGGCGGTGTTGCCCATGGGGTATCATCGTCTTCCTCAATATACACTCGCCGAATGCCAAGAATTCTGTCTTTTCCTTCAGCATCGCGAACAATTTTTTCCACCTCAAGTTGTGACAGTTTCTTAATACTGGAAAGAAATTCCCATTGATCACTGTATGGAACGTATTGTTCATCAAGAAATACACTGTTTTGTTTTTCTCGGGCTTGTTTTTGTAATGGCAGAGCAATCAGATTTCCGAAACCACCTTTTGGAAGAGTATCCTGGTTGGGAAAAAATCGATCATAGGAGCGCAAGCCAATGTCTGGGCGTCTTTCCAAGGTTTCTGTTAAAATGTAAGAACCAAGTTTTCGAGCCAGAACAGCCGAAATGGCCGTTTCGAAGAAAAACCATACATGACCGCCATTTCCAGACCTTGAACGCTCAAGGCTCGCAGGGATTGAAAGACGGCGACATGTTTCGAGGAATTCCCCAACATCATCACGCCATGTTTCTTTATCGAAATCAGCCGCCAGAAAGAAACAGGTTTCGTCTTGCAACATAGGATAGATACCCATTACAAAAGGACGTCCACTTTTATCAATACCTGAAAGATGCTGCCAAACCATCTCATCAGTGACAGATAAAAACCGACGGTTTGGGCATTTACCACATTTAACCGATTTTTTATTGCAGAGATCCCGAACCCATTCGTTAGCACATACAGGCGCATAACCAGATTTTTCTTTGCCCTCGAACCGCCGTGGAAAAACATCTTCCCGCCCCTTAAAAAGAGACCGGAACAACTCCACCTTTGCTTCAGAGGACGATAATCTGGATACTGCTTCCTTTGTCACTCATTCTCTTTCTTGCGACCTGCTTTAGTCACAAAGATAGTATTTCTATTGCAATCGTCTTTGAAATCTAAGCTTGTATTCTCTGAATGAGCTTTTGATATATCATTGATCGTCTGATGAAGAATTTAATCGACGCAAATACCTCTTAGGTATTTGCGAGTCCGAGACGATCAAAAAAAGCTCTATTTCTTTCTTTGGCAGCTTTTAGCAAGCCATCGAATGAAATGACTTCAATGTAAGCATTGTAATTTTTATTATAACCGAAGTATCCTATATAATCATGCGTTACGGTTAGATCTCTCATTTTACATCGTTCTTCCATTGTTGGGGTTAAATCTGCTAGAATATAGCAATAACCCGGAATTGACTCTGAACGGGGAATAGGTCTACCACTTTTTGTTAAAGTCTTCCCATGACGAATTTTCTGAATATACGTTAAAGCTTGTCCTATCGGGTCTTTATCTTCGCTTTCTTGTGCGTCATTTCGCATTGGACGTTTAATCTCAATCACGGTAATAGATGCCAAGGGGGTATTGTTTGTTTCCGACATCAGCAATGGATTGTCAAAAACGTTGAGTGCTAGAATGTCAGGCTCTTTAGTATCAGTAGAATTTGTAATTGGCATTGATCGAAGTGTCTTATCTGAAGCCAGATAATTGTGAAATGCAAGACGCTCATCAACAATCCAGAGATTGCATTTTCCCGTATCAACAGAATCAGAGTCAAAGCCCATTGGCATAAGCAATCTATGAATTAATTCTTCTTTAACATATTTCCCATCAGGAGTTCTTTTCAGAGCCATTTCTAAAAAGTCCAGAACAACTTTGCGATGCGATACGTAGTTTGCAAGGTCTGACATTTTTATATCTGTTACATTAGATAGATATGTCTCAAGTTTTATTTTATATGTCTCAATATCACCATCAACAATATCAGATATAAGCTTATGTCCATCTGATATCACGTTCGACTCAAATTCAGCCAACTTTTTATGAAGGATTAGTTCCAGATCTTTATTCGATATTTTTGGATCGACAGCAAGCTCTTCTTCAGAAAGCTTTGAAATAATTGGTCTATACCTGGGTGCAGTTTGATCTACAAAGGAATTAATGCGCTCTTTTCCAACTTGGAAATTTGTTTTCAGTAATTCCTTCAGACGGTTTTTCAAAGACGAGATTACCGATTCACGAATTTCTTTTAGCGATATGTCTGTATTTTCAAAGATCCCTTCTATTTCCTCCTCAATATTAAATCCGGTTCTTTCGCTGCAAACTCTCTCGTCAAGAAAATTTGAACTAACAAAACACCTGTAAGAATATTCCAAACCATCTTTAGAAATCATTCCAAAGAACCCGGGAATTTTTCCTTTCAGGGGTTCATTTTTAACCAATCGGTTAGCAGCACAGTATGCAATATAGCTTTGAGGATTAAGTTTAGAGTTTATCTTGACATGCGTAAAAATAAACTCCCAATCTTTAATAGAAACCTTTTCAGCCTCCAAATCGGTCGCCATTTGCTCTTTAAAAAGGGAATGTAAAGAAATGACTTTCGAATCGTCAACAATTTGAATCTTTGGGGCACCTTCTTTTCGGATGAAAAACCACAAACAGTGGTCGAGTAAGGCATTCGAAATGTCTAAAAGCAATCTGGGGGAAGCCTTCTGATAGCGGCTATCAAAGGTGGTCAGTTTTACAGATGTTCTATAAGCAGGTGCATCTTTGAGGGAAAGAAGAGTTTCTGAATAAATACCTCGATTAGCGGAAAAACAAAACGATCTTTGTTTATATTCATTTCCCTCCTGAAAAGAACTATTGATTTCAACGTTCGAAAATGCTCTAAGCCATAAGAGCCTGCCAATACCTCGACAGCCCTTATTTCCCTTGTGCTCGCTATCAAGAGTTTGAAAGGATTCAAAGTTGGCATTATTAAATCCGCTTCCATTATCAACAATTTCAAAACTGACAATTTCTGGAACATTATCTGTACTAACCAATGCGTCTTTGTCATTAAAAGGTAATGCCTGCTGCGGATTGCGCAAAATATTTATAGTTATCAAACCGTCTGCATTGTCAATACCGCGCTCTTCAATAGCATGTATTGAATTGACCACGGCTTCAAAGAGAGGCATCAGTCCATGAGATTTCGGTAAATTTGTATTCCTGATACGTCCAGCTAAATTTGTGTTCATGATCATTTTTGATGCCATCTGCACTTTCTATGTTTATTCCGGTTTGAGAGAGCTTGATTGAAATTTTAAGCCACTTGATTTGAAATGTCAAACTGTTTGTCGAGCTTTATCAATCAATGAAAGATGCCGACGAAGCACCTCATCAGCGACAGATAAAAACCGATGGTTGATTGTTTCTGTTTTTCCAGAATAGAATGTCACAATCTTTCAGTTTTATTCTTGCCGTCTTTTGCTTTTCCTACAATTATCCAGCCAGCATGTTAAATTGTAACTTGTGAGGACAATCTATTTTCATCATTCTATCAGGAGAATCATGACTGCTCTTGTGACGCTCAATACGCGTCTTTCTTTTTGAAATACTGGTGTTACCAAGACTAATAAAACGATGGTTGAAACCTTCAAGGAATCCTTTTTCATCCCAAAAGGTTTTTCCAATTTCCTGGCAATAAGAGAAAAAACAACGAGCCCCTGTCAGTTGCTGAATTATTTCTTTTCTGGAGCCTTTTGCAGCTTTCATTTCAATAAAAAGAGCAACTTTTTTGCTTTTGGTACGGGCAACAATAATATAGTCAGCGCGTTTACACTCACCTCTGGAACCCTGGAAGATTTGTTCACAGCGAAAGGCATCAGATTTAATAATGATCACATCATCCGGTAAACCAAAGATTGTTGCCTTGGACGTCGGATAAGATGGTTCCACGAGATCAACTTTTTGTTTTCCTGCCTGTTTTTCAGGGGAAACCTTGGCACTGTGATTGATCATCTGATGAAGAATTTCCAAGTCTGTCATTATTCCTCTCCGCCCCATATAATTTCATCCTGGATCTGGTTCATATCTTCAATTGTGGCATCGAAACTACGTGCTTCAATTCCCTGCTCTTGATTAACGTCTGCCTGGGTAAGCGTTTGAACGCGGCTATTCCTTGTTTTTCCTTCGCGTTTTAATAATGCTTCTTCAGCAATAAATACTTTCACCTTCTCTGCTGTGAGCAATTCGGCAGATTTGTACTTCCAGCGAGAACAAATATCCTTGAGATGCGGCTTTTTTCCTTTAAGCATAATAAGAGTGTTTAATTCCTTGATAATGTAGTCGCTGTGTGTGGTAATAAAGACTTTTACACCAGCATTTACCAATCTCGCAAATAAACGCGCCATCCTGCGCTGGTTTTCCGGGTGCAGATTCAACTCTGGCTCATCAATCATGAGCAGATCGCCAAGCTTGGCTACATGACGAAGATAAAACCCGATGTCAAGAAGAGATCTGACTGCACTTGAGCTTTCATCCATGGGAAGTTTGATTTTTTTGCCCCTGGGAGCAAAATAAAGTTCGTCAGCTCTGGTGACCATATATTCACCCCCGATGATATCAGCAAAATCATCAAGAATGTCTGCATGTTTTTCACATAAAAAGCTCTTATCCTTTGCTATAGTTTCCAGATCTCGTGTGAAATCAACATTTGTTTTTACGGGCAAAGGATAATCCTGATAGTTCTTTGTAAGAATTTCAAGTGGCTTTATTTTTCTATCATTCTGACTTATCTCTTCAAGCAAACGGTTCCTTGCGAAATTCAGTTCCTTTCGAAATATTGCGGCACCGGTTCTTTCCGCGCTTGCAATAAATGGTTTTGGAAAGGATTTTCCGAAAATAATTTCCTTTATTGCGTCACTGATAATCTGAATAATCACATTGTGCGGCACTTTTAACTGGCCCTTTTCTGCCAGGAGTGTTATTACCAGTTCATTGCTGTCATACTTTTTTGTCAACAAAAAGATATCAGCCTCAGCGGCTTTCATACGCCTTTCAAACTGAACATTGTGCTGGTAATCATCCTGGGATAAAGTAACAAAGAATTCAGAACCTGTAAAACGATCAGATGGAGCTGCAAATATTTCTGGAATTTTTTTTGTATAGTTTTCACAGCCTTTTCTAAGGATGGAAGCTGTATCTTTAATAAATTCGTTAATATCAATTGAAACGGAACCCTCAGAAAGAAGTGTTTCCAGGAATCTCTCCGGAATTTGAATTGAAATAGTTTCACGCCAGGTGGATAAAAAACCGAACAAAGCATAGGTTGCGTAGGTTTTCCCTGTATTATTTTTTCCACAAATGATAGTCAATTCACCAAGAGAAAATGAAGCTTCCTGAAGAACACCAAGGGTTTTTAAGCTGATTTTCATAAGCAACCTCTGTTGCTGATTTCAATGAAAGACGCAACTACGCTTTTATATTTTCTTCGAACATTTACGAAAACATGGTTACAATGTTTTGATTCAATAACATGTATTGAATTGACCACAACTTCAAATAGAGTCATCTGTCCATGAGATTTCGGCAAATTTGTGTTCATGATCATTTTTGATGCCATCTACACTTTCTATGTCTATTACGGTTTGAGAGAGCCTGATTGAAATATTAAGTCACTTGATTTGAAATGTCAAATTGTTTGTCAGACTTCATCAATCCTTGAAAGATGCTGCAGAACACAACATCATGAGTGACTGATAAAAACCGACTGTTTGGGGGTTTGCCACATCTAGTTTTTTCAACGTATGTGTCCTCTATCAGATCATATCAGGACTCCATTTTTCATCACTTCTTTCAAGAATCCGCTTCTGTCATTGCTTTTCTCCAAAATAACAGGTTCGATTCTGTCGTCCACTTCTCTTCTTATCCGCCACAACAAAGGTCTTGTTGAAAAAAAATCTCCTTGTACCTTGTCAACAACAATGGCAACATCTATATCACTGTCTATTCTCTGATTTCCTGTTGCATAAGAACCAAATAAAATCATTTTATCAAACAACATTTCTTTTAAAAGAAGTTCTTTATATCTTTCAAGTATTTTTATAACCGCTGCTTTATCCATGTTTGCAACTCCTTGGATTTATCTAAAATTTCTTTGCATTTTTCTTCTGTTAAGCTTGTTAGCAGTTGTTCTTTGTGGGTCGGATATCTACACTCGATATTCATCGGTTCAAGCATGTCAATGAACATTTTTTGCTCTTCTGAAAAATGTTCATAAATCTGAGCCTTCTTTGCAATATACGAAAGACTGTGGGAAAACGGGGCAATATCGTCATTCTTTTTTACAAAACATGCTTTCAATATTTTCTCAACAGCTTGATGAGACATAAATCCGACATAAAGATACCGTTTGCTTTTCAGCATTGCTTCAGCAGTCTCAATGTCATAATCCGACATTTCTTTCCAATAATCTGTCTGGTCTGCCATTTTTTACACAGTTCCTCCTACTTTCAAAACCTGGTACCACAAATCGAAACTATCTCTCCAGAATTTTCTGAAAAAATGCGATGAAAACATTTTTGCATGCTATTCAATATTGTGCGCACCCAAAAGCAAGGGTGAAATCTTTGAGATTTTTGTACTGGCTGACAAAGACTGATTTCAGGTGCATATTTTCTCCTATCCTTGAGATAAAACAGCATTGAGAATGGTTGTTTGCTTGTCGGTAGCGGAAGCAATCATTATTTCTAGCTCGTCACAAAGTGTCATGAGCTGGTCGATTTTGGCAACTATGCGACGTTGCTCAGCCAACGGAGGAAGGGGGAAAGGCAATGAAATAATTTTATCATAAGAAATATTGGGAAATGTTGAGCCTGTACCAGAATCGAATAGAATCTTTCGGCTGCTTAAAATGAAATAATTAAAATAACTATTAAAAATGAAAGATCTTAAGGCTGCAACACCACGACCAATGCAAGAAACAAATCCAGCAATATTTGTTCTCCCAGTTGTAGAACCTCTAACACACAATAATAAATCGCCTTTATGGCACATTTTTGTTGGTGAAGTAGTAAATTTTGATGCAACAGTTTTGTCAAAAGGTCCTTTTCCTCCAAATTCCACAGGGCCATTTACTAGCGGGACTCCTCTCCCTTCATCATTGTAGGATTTTCCATCAGGACTTTGTCCCATATTAACACTTGAAATATCCCCCAGTCGCAGCCATTTCCAATCCTTTGGCAATTCAAACAACATTTCCTCCGCTTTGACCGGTGGTAACGGCTCTTGCTTTTTTATCTTTCCCTCTTTTTCCAAGCGGTTTTTTTCTGCTTCGATTTCTTTTAGGAGTTCGCTGGCGGGTTGGTCGTTGGGGTTTTGGGGGACGAGTTTGCCCATGACGGCAAGTTGAAGAATCGTTTTACGGAGTTCAGCCACATTTTCTGGAACCGAGTAGAGTTCGTTGAAGTGGCTGGTGATAAACTGCCATGATGTATCAAATGCTGTTTTGTCCTGCGCTTTGAGAAGGGCATTTATGGCGGCAGTATGTACGGTAAGTCGTTTTTGATTCCGCTCAACACGAAGGCTTTCCAAGGTGTCACAAAGTGCCATAAGCTGATCAATTTTGGCAACGATGCGATGTTGTTCAGCAAGGGGTGGCAGGGAAAGAAGTAAGGTACTAAGAGATGTTCCATTTACGTTCGGCTGTCCTGTTCCAGAGCATTTTGCATATAGCTGCCTCCAATAGAGTGGACTTTCAATACAAAGCTTTAAATATCGGACATAAATATTTGTGGGGGGAACAACGCGGATTAAATATGAGGCAAAAACCGCTTCGAATCTGAGATTTTCAACTAAATAGGACTTGCCAATCGTACCTCCCGTTCGCGCAATTAATATGTCGTTATTGTTTAATTTATATTGATTTGCTTCTTTTTCTGTAATAGTACAACCAGGGACTGATTCCCAATTAACTTTATTATCTTGGATATCAGTGATTCTTAAAAGACGTATGTTTTTGAGGCTGGCATTAGCAGAAGCCGTAAATCCATAATGAATTCTTGCCGAAATTTCACCCAGCATAACCCACTCCCAGCCTCGTGGAAGTTCATAAGGTATCTCATCTTTTTTAATTGGCGGGAATGGTTCCTGTTTCCGAATCTTTCCTTCTTTCAACAAGCGCTTTTTCTCTGCCTCAATTTCTTTGAGTAGTTCACTTGCTGGTTGGTCGTTGGGGTCTTGTTTTACGAGTTTTCCCTGCATGGCGAGAGTCAGAATCAGACCTCGCAGTTTTTTGATTCCATCGGGGGTTTCGAGGGCTGCGTCAAAATGTTTTTGAAGTAATTCAACCGTTTTGCTATTCATTGCGAGTCGTCTTTCGAGGCTTTGTACTAAGCGTTTTCGGCGTTTTCTTTCTTATAGTTTCTTTCTCATAGTTTTTTTCTTGTAGTTTCTTTGATGAAACCTCTGCAAGGATTTTCCATTTGCCGGTTTTTCTTCCTCCAATGCGTGTCAATAAGCCCCTTTCACGCAGGTTTTGAAGTTGATAATAGGTTCCTGCTTCGGTTAGATTAACGGCTTCCGCCAATTCTGGAATTGTAATGGAGGGATTATTCTGACAAAGGCTCAGGATAAGAGCTGCAGTCTTTCTTATAGTTTCTTTCTTATAGTTTTTTTCTTGTAGTTTCTTTCTTATCGTTTTTCCCAATGCTTCAGGTGTTGCTGGTTGCTTTAATTCAAGCCTTTCTGCTGAAACGTGAAAGGAGACAACTTCTTTTTCGAAATTGTCGGTCAGTTCTCGTTTATATTCAAGCCGGTTTGATTCCATTAGCGGCCTTCCAGAGCATCTATAAGTTCTCGTTTTAAAGCATCGCGTGCAGCCATCAACTGTTTTGAAATTTCCTCGTATTCTTTCATTAATTCATCTGGATCTCTGTGATTAACTGCAACCACATGCGGGTTCTTGACGTCAAGGTTAAAGTTTTTTGCCTCAATTTCTTTAACCGGAACTTTCCAGGCACATTCGGTCTCCTTGCGTTTGTTCCACCATTTCTTTTCGAGATCAAACTCCTGAATCAGCAGGGGCTTACTTCGAGAATATGATTTATATCCCTCAGGATACGGATGTTCAAAAAACCAAACTTGTTTAGTCGGACCGCCTTTCTCGAAAAAAAGAATGTTGGTATTGATATTGGTGTAGGGACTGAAAACTCCCTTTGGAAGCCGAACAACAGTATTTAGATTAAACTCTGTCAGCAATTCTTTTTTCAGCGTGGTTTTGACCCCTTCACCAAAGAGAAATCCATCTGGAAGTACAACTGCGGCTCTGCCGGTGTCATGCTTCAAACGATGCATGATTAGAGCCATGAAGAGGTCAGCCGTTTCGCGGGTCTGGTACTTCTTCGGAAAATTGTTTTCGATTCCGTCTTCTTCCATGCCACCGAATGGAGGATTGGTAAGCACAATATCCACGCGATCCCGTGGACCGTAATCCTTTAGTGGGCGGCTGAGTGTATTGTCATGATTAATATTTGTGGGAACATCAATGCCATGAAGCATCATGTTTGTCAGGGCAAGCATGTGAGGAAGCGGTTTTTTCTCTACTCCAGAAATGGACTGTTGAAGTATTTCCTTGTCGGAAGGCGTCTTCACCTGTTGTTTCAGGTGTTCTATTGCACTGGTCAAAAAACCTCCAGTGCCGCAGGCTGGGTCTAGTAGTGTTTCTCCGAGCTTTGGATTTATGATGTCAACCATAAATTGAGTTACTGAGCGCGGGGTATAATATTCCCCGGCATTACCAGCCGATTGAAGATCAGCAAGGATTTTTTCGTAGATTTCGTTAAAGATATGACGATCACTGGAAGAATTGAAATCCACATCAATCTGAATGGTATTAATGACCTGCCGAAGAAGAGTTCCAGATTTCATGTAGTTGTAAGCATCTTCAAAAACCGAGCCTACCACCCTTCCGTGAGGGGAAATTCCGGCTATTGTTGATAATTTTTTGAGAGCTGGAAAAAGCTCATTATTCACAAAATCAATCAGCTCTTCCCCGGTAATCCCTTCCGGGTTAGCTGCCCAGTTTGACCACTGAAACCGTGTCTGCAAAGGCGATTTATAACCCTTGATCGTCAGTTTCCACTCTTGTTCCTTATCATCGAAGATTTTCAGGAACAAAAGCCAAACGATTTGGCTGATTCTCTGAGCGTCGCCATCGACACCCACATCCTTTCGCATAATATCCTGAATCGTCTTGATCAGCGTCGAAATCGACATGTTGTTATCTCCATTCGTTTATCATGCACAATACAGCGCTTGCTCAAGTTCAACAATCGCTTGCTGATATTTTTCCAACCCACCAAAAGCCCTGATGATTTCGAAAGGCGTGCCGAAATCAGAAAAGGGTGTAATGGTAAGGATTTGAGTTTCTTCAATATGTACAACACCTTCGTCGGAATACTTGTTTAAAAGAGCATCAAGCACTTTTCTTGCCTGTTCGCCGTATTTGGTGAAGTAATTCCGCTTTCTTACATTTTCTGCCCGTTCTTTGCGGGTTAAGGGCGGAGCATCCCAGGCGATATGGCAAACGATATCAAATGGGTCAAGGTCCTTGCCGATTTCTTCCGCAAGGGCTTCAAAGAAAATTCCTTCGTTGGCGAGTTCTTCGAGAATAGCCTGCTTTTTTTCTGAGCTATTCCAGCGGGACAAGAATTCATCAAGGGAAGAAAACTCTTTATTGAGGGTTTTCCGTGTAAAATCTTTTAAAGATTCAGTAATGAGTTTGCCATCTGCATCAAAGTACTGGACTCGCTCAGCAGCAACCGACACGTCAACGTCTGAAACGACATATCTCCTTATTATAGGATTCTCAGAGAAATAAGAATCGGTGACAGTGGTTTCACCTGAGACTGGCGGTTGTTGGGACACGTCTGATTCAGGTACAACATCTGGCGGAACTGGCGAGTCTTCGTTTTTTGGACGATAAACGACCACGGGATCGCCGTCAAAATCTGGATCTGCAAATAGTTCAGTGGCTTTTTTGAAATCCATTATGGTGAAAAAGAATTTATTGTAATCTTCATTTATGCGTGTTCCCCGGCCAATGATTTGCTTGAATTCAGTTATCGATTGAATTCTCTGGTCGAGCACGATCAATTTGCAGGTCTGGGCGTCAACTCCGGTCGTCATGAGTTTAGAAGTTGTCGCGATAACCGGATATTTCGATTCCGGGAAAATGAAATTATCCAGTTCTATTTTCCCTTCCTCATTGTCACCGGTAATCCGCATGACATACTTGGAATTCTGGGCTGAAAGATCAGCATTTTCATTGATCAAAGCCTGCCGCATTCGCTCTGCATGATCAATGTTATCGCAAAAAACGATGGTTTTGTCGAAACGGTTGGTTTGCTTCAAAAACTCACTAATTTTCCTGGCCACCAGTTCTGTGCGTTTTTCTAGTACCAGTTTTTTATCAAAGTCTTTCTGATTATAAATTCGATCTTCGATTTCATTCCCATGTTTATCTATCTTGCCTTTATCGGGGCGCCAACCGGTCAGATCTTTGTCGATATCAATGCGCACCACTTTGTATGGAGCCAAAAAGCCATCCTCGATTCCCTGACGCAAAGAATATGTGTACAAGGGGTCTCCGAAATAATCGCTGTTTGAAACGTCTTTTGTTTCCTTTGGGGTTGCCGTCAAACCTATCTGGGTTGCTGATGAAAAATATTCAAGTATTTGTCGCCAGGCCGAATCTTCAGCCGCACTTCCACGATGGCATTCATCTATGATAACCAGATCAAAAAAGGTTGGACTGAATTGTTTATAGATATTTCGCTCTTCTTCATTTCCGGTAACTGCCTGATAGAGGGACAAATAGATTTCGTATGATTTATTTGCCTGTCGTTTCTGGATCTTTGTCATGGCTGAACCAAAGGGTTTGAAATCATTGGTCATCGTTTGATCGACCAGAATATTACGATCTGCCAAAAACAGAATCCGTTTTTTTGTTTTAGATTTCCAAAGCCGCCAGATGATCTGGAAAGCGGTAAAGGTTTTTCCAGTGCCGGTTGCCATGACCAGAAGAATTCTATTTTGTCCTCGGGCAATTGCTTCAATAGTTATATTTATGGCTAAGGCCTGATAATAATGGGGAGTTCTGTTACTTCCATCACTGAAGTAATCTTGAGTAATAAGGCTTTCCTGTTCTTTCGAGATTCCCTTGTGAGCGGTCCACATACTCCACAAAGTTTCGGGGGATGGGAATTCGTCAAGGCTTAATTCCCGTTCAATGATGTTATCTGGAGCGATTTTATTATGAAATAAAAAACCGTCGCCGTTAGAACTGAAAGCAAATGGAACGCCGAGCAGATTCGCATATTCCAAGCCCTGTTGGATGCCATCAGTCACCGAATGGGTATTGTCTTTGGCTTCAATTACCGCTATAGGAATGTTAGGTTTGTAGAAAAGAACATAGTCAGCGCGTTTGCTCTGGGCGCGAGTATGAAGTTGTCCGCGAACCACAACTCGTCCTTTTGTCAGGGAAAACTCTTCGCGAATTTGTGTTGCTAAATCCCATCCGGCTTTTTCCAGGGCAGGCGTGATAAATTTTGTACAAATATCTCTTTCAGAAAGTTCCCTTTTATTCATATAAACACTCATTTTTCGGCAATTACCATCAATACCCAGGTTATGGTTTTTGCTCTTGATATAAGTTCGGTTTGATAATTTGCATTAACGACTCTGGATTTTCTTTACTCAATAAACAGAATGCAGGAAAGCGCTTATATATAACTGCAGGTAGAGCATAAAAGAAAGTATATCATACTTCAAGAAAGTGGCTCAGAAAAATTATGAAAAGATTTACTCATGCTTCGTATTTCCGCCTTCATTCTTTATAGAAATCTATCTTCTTCATTTTCTCTTATGCGCCTTTGTTTTCTTTCACTTAACTGCTGCGTAAATCTCTTTAAAGCTTTCTATGCCTGCTTGCAGATTCTCAATGATATCATTTGCCAGAACATCAGGATCAGGAATGTATTAATTAGAGTTTATGCCGGCCGAAAAAGTTCACAATAACCGCATCCAGAGATGGATTCTAATTTACTTCCGAATAACCAGATTATTCTTTTCCCTCGAACCGTCTGGGAAAAGCATCTTCCCGCCCCTTAAAAATAGATCGGAACAGCTCAACCTTTGCTTCAGAATTCGGGAATATGGATATTACTTCCCTTCTCATTAATTATCTTTCCTGTGAGCTACTTGAATCATAAAAGATTGTATTTCCATTGTGATCACCTCTGAGATCTATGCTTAAATACCATTTCAATAGCAGTTTTTAAAAAAAATAATTTGTAACAAAAGTACACAATTGAGAGTAAGAAAAGTTTAGAAGGCAATAAATGAAAGGAGGAAATTCACAATTAGCTAAAAGCTATCATTACAAGTCTGGTAAAAATTTAAAATAAGATAATAAGGATTTAAAAATGACTAGAAATACTGTTCGGATATTGGGTTTTCCTGTGGCTTTGATTGATTTTGCTTCGTGTGTTCATGCTGAAATGTCTACATGGGATTCCCAGACATTCTCTGTTAAAATGCGTATTCTAGATGAAAAAGGAGAATGATTCTGTGATTATTGGAAGAAATATGAAAAAAACATTTATAGGGATGGTACTTTTCTCCTTGATCAGCGCTTTGATTTTTGCCGCTCCGTCATTAGAAATAGAGAAAATTGAAAAGATCCAAAAGGTTGTACAGATTAATCAAGAGGATAATGACAAAACACTGGTTTTAAAACTTAGACAAAAATTGATTCTGATTTTATTTGAAAACCCCACAACCGGTTATCAATGGTCGATCGATGCTTATTGTCCAAGAATTCTGGAAATAACTGATTTGGATTACTTGCCTGATAATCAGAACGAATTATCTGTAACAGGGAGTGGAGGTAAAAGGATTTTCAATTTTTCAACAAAAAGAGCCGGAGAAACAAAATTAATAATAGAATTAAGAAGACCCTGGGAAGATCCCGACGCTCCTGCTAAGACTTTTTCGGTCACAATCAAAGTAGTAAAGGATTAAAAGTCAGCTGAATATTAATCAAGCGGCTAATAATGATTGAAAATTAGCGAGGATAAGGGTTTATTCCGATTGTTTACTTGTTGATTTTCGGGGAAATTACCCCGGCTGAAGTTTTATAATATTCGCGTATAGTTAACTATACGCGAATATTTCCATTTTACCGGAACCGCTATAATTCGCTGCCTTTGAAAGTGCCATGAATAGAGCATTCTATGAAAATGGTTTTCTCAATTGTTTTAGAGTAAAAGCATTAATTAATGTACATTTCAGAGAATTTTGATGGGTAATTGCTGAATTGAAACAAATGGTCTTTCTTTTTTTGAAAAAAAGTGCTAAGCTTATTGTGTGCTAATCCCATAAGATAAGCGCTGCGACATGTATACCACAAATCGACCAACCAGAAAGCTCTTTTTGAAATGCATGTCCCTGCTTCTTTATCGAGAATAAAGGTACAACTCAAAAAAGTTGGCCAGGGGATAGCAAAAGTTTGAGGAAAAAAGTATTGTATAGAGAGGTTCATTATGAGAGTAGAACGCTATTTTAAAAAGGGTTGTATTTTTTTTGTTTTATTTCTCGGTTTTCTTCATTTTTTTGGGGATACTTTATCTATTCAGGAGGGTAATGATAAAAAAGAAAGTGAAGTGAAACTTAATGTGAAAAGAGATGGAGAAATGGAAAGCGAAAGAAATGATATGGTCCGGCTTATTCAGGCTTATGGCGTCCAGGACGAAAAAATTCTTAAGGCCATGAGAAAAATCAAAAGACATAATTTCATTCCAGAAGATTATAGATGGTTGTATGATCCTTATGGCGATTATCCTTGCCCGATTGGAAATGGTCAAACGATTTCTCAGCCTTTTGTTGTTGCATATATGACTGAAAGAATTGCTCCAAAACCCAATGAAAAAATTCTTGAGATTGGAATCGGGAAAAAGGTCTGATAAGCCTATTGCCATTACTCATTCGCCACAATTTCAGCAATTTCCCGGCAGAGTTCATTCTCAATTTCTTCGATAGTTGGCAGGCTGGGTTTTAAATCTTCAGGCAGAGAATCGGTAATATTTTTCTCCCATTCCGCTATACCAATGGGGTTTGTGTAACCTGCCAGGGAGTATTTAGCAAGAGTGTGATTTTTCTCTCTGACCAGCAAAAGACCGATAGTTTTATTGTCTGTTTCGTGGCGCATCAGGTCATCGACAATGTTCATGTACATGTTCAACTGGCTGACATGACCGGGTTCGAACCTGCCTGATTTGATTTCCACCACTACAAAACAGCGCAATTTCAGGTGATAAAACAACAGGTCGATATAAAAGTCCTGATCACTGAATTCAAGATGTACCTGTCTTCTCACAAAAGCAAAACCCTGTCCCAGTTCAAGAAGGAATTTTTCAAGATGCTCAATAAGCCTGTTTTCCAGCTCCCGTTCACGGCGGATATCAGCCGTTCCCAGAAAATCGAAGATAAAAGGGTCTTTAAATATTTGATTAGCCATGTCGGATTCAGTTGGCGGTAAGGCTATGTCAAAGTTGTTGGCGGACTGTCCGATTCGCTGGTGCAGTTTTGATTCAATCTGAAACACCAGCACATTTCTGCTCCAGCCATTTTCAATAGCTTGTCGAGTGTCCCAGAGACGGTTTTCTGAATCTGACAGTTTGTCAATCAACGCGATATTGCTTTGCCATGGAACCTGTAATAATATCTTAATCAGGAAAAAAAGATTCTGCCAGAAGTTGAAATTCAGACAGAATCTTTTTTATGCAAATTCAGGCAACTTATTGCTAATAAAGATTCTCTTATCTTGAAATCAGCGTTAAGATTCTATCGCCTGGTTCTCACAACCCGAAAACCCGTGGAATTGTTTGGGGTGGTCAGGGCACGTTCTGCACGCCCTGCCGAGCGTAAATCGTAAGATGAATTGCCATAAAGACTTGTCCATGAGCCACCTCGAATGACTCTACCTGCACCCTTAACATTTCCTCTGGGATTTACAATCTGGCTGCTTGAATAATAAGCTGAGTTATACCAATCCCAGCACCATTCCCAGACGTTTCCGTTCATGTCACACATACCCCAGGCATTGGGAAGCTTTGTTCCTGTAGGCTGTGTCCCGCCTTTTTCGGCGTGCGGAGTTGTCCAGTAAGTCGGATTGCTGTTCTGATCAAACCAGCAATATTGTTTCGCTGTTGATTCAGAGTAATCGGAACTCCAGAAATGCATTCCCTGTGTCCCGCCTCTGCATGCATATTCCCATTCAGCTTCGGTCGGCAGACGGTATCCATCAGCATTCCAGTCTGCCGTCACAAGCCATTTCGGGTCAGATGATGATGAAAGATTGTTCGGGTCTGCTGAACTTTTATTTATGGTGTAAACATTTGCCAGACCCTGATTGATACTGAGTTTATTGCAGAATTCAATTGCCTCATACCAGCTGACAGATTCTACGGGTTGATTGAGGGTGTCTGGATACCCTACCCAGTATTCTGCCTGAGTTGCAACAAAATATGAAGGATTGTAGCCCATTATTCTGTTGAACTGGTTTTGCGTCACTTCATACTTTCCGATGTAAAATGCAGAAACAATGACCGTATGCTGAGGACTTTCATCTGATCGGCGATTCGCTTCACTGTTCTGACTTCCCATGATAAATGATCCGCTTGATGTTTCAACAAGATTCATTTTCACTCCGTTGCCGAGATTTATTTCCATGTCGCCTGAAGGCGATGATCTGATTATTGCCGGTATTGCGGCCGTTTCAGATGATAGTCCGGTTTCACCTCTCATGTTCAAAGCTGAAAGACGGTAATAATATGTTGTTCCGTTGGTAAGACCGGTGTGTTGATATGGACTTGCAACGTTGGTTATTTTATTTGCGCTTTTGGTAGGGTTTGGACTTGTTGACCAGTATAAATTATATGAAGAGGCATAAGCAGACGGGTTCCATGACAGCAATGCCGAAGAATTCCCGGCAGAGGCAATCAACCCTGCAGGTATTGATGCCAAAGGGTAAGTCGGAGATGCTGAAATTTCTGCTGATGCTTCAGATTCACCTTCTATGTTTGTTGAAGTAACGATGTAATAATAAGTCGAAGTCGCAGATAGATTGGAATGTACAAACTCAGGAGAGGATACAGTAATTTTGTTCGGACTCTGACTAGTAACTCCGGGAGTATTGCTCCAATAGACTGTGTAAAGGCATTCCTCTGATGGATAGTAGCCATATGTCCGAGTATCAGTTTTCATAATCGCGGTTGTATTGGAAAAATTCCATTTCAGATTGATTTTCAAATCCCCTGCGGTTGCTGATAAAAAAACCGGAGGGGGAAGTTTTGAGAGAAGAGCAAGCGCAAATGTGCGCCCACTGGCAAATCTATTCTCGTGCCACCAGCCTGCATTAGGAAAGATGAAAATATCAGCATCATCTGCTATCCCATACTTAGATGTCCACGCAGCCCATGCTGGTGGTGGTTCACTTTTTGAACCTTTTTCAACGATTGTTGAAAAAACAGGGTCTATTCCCCAGTAAAAAGATTGATTATTCAGTTCGCCAATTTCTCCATACGTTGGCAGTCTGCCAAAGTTTTTCACCCAATGGTATGCTTGATACCAGTTCATGGTATAAGTCGAAATTGCCCATCTGTGGCCGGTTAATGAATCAGTGATGATTCCCTGGTCGTCTTTGGAATAACGTATTACAATAGTTGCGCTTTTTTCCTGTGAAAATTCAGACTCGATGCCCGAGTTTACTGCAGAAACCCGGTAATAATAGGTTGCTCCACTTGCCAGACCTGTGTGAACATAAGGACTTGAAGCATTTTCTATTATTGAATAAGAGGCGTTCTGATCTGTCCTCCATCGAAGATTATATGTAGAGGCTCCAAATGTTTTTTCCCAGGTGATTATAATTCTGTTGCTGTTACTGGCGACAACTTCTACATTTTCCGGGGCAGAGGGCAAAACTTTGTTCTTAAGATAAAAACCCAGAAGAATATCGTCAAATAACGACGGAGAGGAAGTGGCTAAACCCTGGAGAATCTGCGATATTTCATCAACAATTCCAGTTTTAACGTAATTTAGAGCTTTTCGATTAAAAACAATATTTCTAACTGCCGCTGTCAGCACATCAATCCTGCTTTTTCCCCCGACTCCGGAAATAATCATTGTGTTTTCGCCAGCTACAAGATCAAGTGCCCCGTGAAAGTCTGTGAATGAGGCGACACGCCCACCATCTATGTGAACAAGACCTATTACGCTCCAGATCGGAACATTGGAAAAACTGCAGGAAGCCTCACCATTTACCACTCCGACTATTTTTGAAAGGGTGGCGATTCTGTATGTTACGCTTGAAGGATCTATCAGCGTCAGGAGAAAAGTGACTGTTGCTGTTGAATTTGCAGAGGCTCGAATCAAAGCTCTGGAATCAGAATCAATGAAAATATTTAGTCTTCCGGTTAATGCATCAGATTTTCCCTCATTGGCAGAATCTCCCCGGATAATGTCTGAATTCTCTTTTACGGAATTGCCAATCAAACCGCATCCGACAACAAAAAGACATGCAGAGATTATCATCAGATAAAATATAAACACAGAATGCTTTCTCATCACTCAACTTTTCCTTTCACAAAAACCTTTTTAGAAATACGGAACCATATCTGAGTCTATCCAAAGCAGGAAAATTATGTCAAGTTTTTAATTTTCTGGGAAAAGTAATGAAGATTTTCACCTTCAGAGTGTTAACACCGGTTAGTTATAACCCCACTATTACCTGAAGGTTGACCCGCTTCTCAATCTTTTTGCCTGGTTATCATAATTTTTTATTTGCTCTCTTGTCTTTTGCGATGATCTTTGAGTGGTTTATATTTATTTTCATTTGCGTTCGCAAAAAAATGAAGTAAATGGCCTTCCTTTTTTTGAAAAAAAGTGCTAAGCTGCATTGTGCTGCAAATCCATGAGATTAGAACGTGCGACATGTACAAATCAGGACGTTGAAAAAAACTTAACAGAAGCCCAATTCGACCAACCAGAGGGCCCTTTTTTTGAAAATTTGCCCCGATCTCAACATCCTTTTTTTTGCAGATGTTTTTTATTCCTTTTGAAATGCATGTCTCTGCTTCTTTATCGAGAATAAAGGTACAACTCAAAAAAAGTTGGCCAGGGGATAGCATAAGTTTGAGGAAAAAAGTATTGTATAGAGAGGTTCATTATGAGAGTAGAACGCTATTTTAAAAAGGGTTGTATTTTTTTTGTTTTATTTCTCGGTTTTCTTCATTTTTTTGGGGATACTTTATCTATTCAGGAGGGTAATGATAAAAAAGAAAGTGAAGTGAAACTTAATGTGAAAAGAGATGGAGAAATGGAAAGCGAAAGAAATGATATGGTCCGGCTTATTCAGGCTTATGGCGTCCAGGACGAAAAAATTCTTAAGGCCATGAGAAAAATCAAAAGACATAATTTCATTCCAGAAGATTATAGATGGTTGTATGATCCTTATGGCGATTATCCTTGCCCGATTGGAAATGGTCAAACGATTTCTCAGCCTTTTGTTGTTGCATATATGACTGAAAGAATTGCTCCAAAACCCAATGAAAAAATTCTTGAGATTGGAACGGGCTCGGGTTATCAAGCAGCAATTCTGGCGGAAATGGGAGCAGATGTTTATTCCATCGAAATTGTTCCTGAACTGGCGAATCATGCAAAAAAAATTCTTGCCCAGGAGGGATATAATATACATGTGCTCGAAGGCGACGGCTACAAAGGATGGCCCGAAATGGCACCCTTTGATATCATTATTGTCACATGCGCACCCGAAGAAATCCCGGATGACTTGGTTAATCAGCTTCGTGAAGGTGGGAGAATGATTTTGCCAGTCGGAGTCGTATCAAACCAGAGACTTGTTTTATTAAGAAAATCTGCTGGGAAAATCCAGAAAGAAGAGGATTTACCTGTTAGATTTGTTCCGATGGTTCATGAGAAATAACCTGAGCGTAAAAAGGTATTTGCAACTCTGGTGAACCATGCCCAGCTTTCACTAATTTTAGAATATACAAACTGATAGAAACCAGATAATACTTCATAAATTTTGCTGAAAAATTTCCCTTGACTATAGAAAATTTGTAGTGATATCCTCAGGACGGGTTGATTAACCTCTTTAAAATTGGTTATGGAGAAATTTATGAGAAAATCTTGTTTGTTCGTTGTGGTTCTTTTTTCAATGATGCTCGTTGGCAACCTGGTTTCGGCTAAAACGCTTACTCACGAAGCAGGTAAAGTGGAAATCACAATTCCCGACGGTTGGAAAGAAGTGGCTTCCGAAGATTCCCTTACTGTTACATCACCAGACGATTCCCTGGCTGTTGTGTTTTCAATGTTTGAAGCAAAGGAAGCCGATAAATGTTTTGATAATATCGACAAAGAACTCGAAAAAGCCCTTGGAGAAATCAAATGGGAAAACGATGGAAAAGCCAAGGTCACTGATTGCAATGGAATGCCATGTTCTGAGTGGAGCGGCACCGCAAAAGATGGAAAAATGTTTGTTGATTGCGATTCCATCGATACTCCAGCTGATAAAACCCTTGGAATTTATTACTTCTCAACTGAAGAATCATTGAAAAAATTCGAGAAAGACCTCGACGCTCTTGTCAGAGGAATCAAGCCTTTGGCAGCAGCTCCTGCTCCAGAGCCTGCACCTGCTGAGCCTGCAGCTGCTACTGAAGAACCTGCAAAAGAATAAAGTAATTGCCAAAGCCCAGATAGCTGATATCTGGGCTTTTTTTATTTCTTAAACTCTTTTCTATGGTTATTTTGAAAGTCATTTCAGAGCGTTGACACGCCAAAATTATTGTGCTAATTTAAAAGTGAATACAGGAATTATTAAGCAGAGAGACTTTTAAATCAAAAAGCATCTGCATTCAACTCGTTTTATATGCTTTCAGAGCTGTCATAATTGTTTATGGAGGGAGTTTTGAGAAGAAGAAATGCTTTTTCTGTGGTTGAAATAGTTGTTACTATTGGAATTTTATCTACACTTCTTGCCATGTATTTCACTTTTTCTTCCAATCTGAATACAAATATTCAGCCTTCTTTGACAGATAGGGCTTCAGTACAGCTGGAATCTGTGCGGAATGCAAATATTCTTTTCAGCAATATTCGTGAGGGGCTTGATGTTGTGCGGCCAAAATTGGCTGAAACAGTTCCATTCCTTGTTATGAAAGACCTTTGCAACAGAATATGCACGCTGTATCTTGAACCTGACGATAAAAATACACAGATTTGCGAAAAACAACTGTACAAACTTATCTCCTATACATCTGATTATTCCGGAACATTCAAGAGCGATCTGAAAAAGGTTCTTTTTTCATCAGTAAAAAGCATTGCATTCACATTGACTTCTCCGAATAAAGTTCAGGTTGATATGACCATTGCAAATAAAAAATGTGATTTCAGATTGATTTCCGAAGTTGGACTTCTGAACTACGGAGATACCGAATGATGATAAAAAGAAACTTATCGGCTTTCACTCTGATTGAACTGACTGTCGCTCTGGGAATATTTACTTTCGTCGGAACCATGCTGATGTTTTCTCTTAAATCCGCTTCCAGAGAAGCTGAATTTGGAGAAAAGCATTTTCAGTCGATTCTGCTCGGGCAGAAAGTAATAGAGGATCTGCACGAAGAACTGTGGCTGAATCCAAATGGTTTTTCAATTCTTGCGATAGATTCATGTAAGACAAAACCGACCAGAATAATTAACGGTGAATCGATTTTTTTTACGCATCTTCAAAACAGCTCACCGCCGTGGGATTACATTGACTTCTCTGAAGGAGTGCTTGATTCTCAGAAAGAACCGCTTTACTCGCAGGTATCTGATTTTTTTATAACAATTGAAACTTCCAGAAGGGCTGCAAAAACAAGTTCGTCGCCAGATAAAAATCTTTATAACGGAACAATAAATTTCTCGTGGAGAGGAAAAAATTCTCCAGGTGATTTTCAGATCGATGCGATATTTTATGCTCCAATAACCAAAAAGGAAGTTAATGTTTCAGCGCTTATCGACGATTCCGGAATCACATCCAATGCTTCGTATGTCGAATTAATCGGAAAATCAGGTGGCAACAACGATCTGGTTTCAAAAATCGGAAAGCTGAATTATATTGGACGTTCTTTTATAACTTCTTCATTTCTAAAAGGCGCTCTGAATGAAATTCAGCAGTTGAATATCAAAGCAGATTCTGCAGAAGCAGCCTCAAACATGAGTGAGCTTTACCAACATCGATCTGATCTGGCAAAAATATGGTATGAAGTGGCAAAACAATCCCTGCATATTCTATATTATCTTGAGACAACGATGTCTTTTGTTTCTTCGAATTTTTCAACATCTAATCTCGGTCCAGGATTATCGGGAGGCTACTCATATCTTTATCAATCAGGTTTTCGCGATTTTGACATGATATACGAAACATTTGTCGGCGCGATGAGGCAATATCGTTCGAATTCCCAGTCATTGCTGACGAAAGACCTGTCTTCCCAGAGAGGAATCCGCCAGCAGTATATGATCATGATGAAGCTCATTGACTGTTATCGTGTAATGGCGATGATAAAAACTTATCCTGATGGAATGGCCGAGTACAAAGATTTTCTTGAAAGTCTTAAAATATATGCATCAGGCAGAAATCCATCATTGGAAAGATTTGTTGTTCAGGAAATAGACTGGGCAACAACTCCTGAAGAGCTTGCTTCTCATTATCCAGCTCTCACAACTGTATTCGAATTGCTTCAGAATAAGCTTCCACCTCTTCTTGATTTTGCTGCTGATAACACGGCATACATAGGCTTCGGATATACCGAAAAGAAGGCTGCCAGCGAAAGCAAGAATGTTGGAAATTAATTAACCGGAGGTGATCAGATTGTTCAGACGCGCCTTTTCTCTAATGCTGGTTCTTTTTGCTGTCGTAGCAGTTTCATTTTTCTTTTTTACCCTTTCCTCCATTAACAAGACATCCAGATTGAGAATGTCCCATATAAATAAAGATCAGGTGTTGTACCACATTGCTAATTATGCTTTTTTCCGTCAACTGGCGGTTATTTCAGAATCCGGATGGGATTCGCGCCCTTTTAAAACTTCTGCGTTCCGGGAAAATAAAGTTCCGGGGCTTGGCGGAGAATACGATGTACACATTGAAAATGCATCAAAGGACTATCAGGCGGATATTTATATACGTACAAGATTTTCTGGTCAGGCGAAACTTTTTTTCTGGCGTGTTGCGTTCCGTGAAGACCTGCTTGATGTTTCAAACAGAATTAAACCCATTCTTTTTAAGGACATTCCCACAGATTATTATCCGACAAGTTCGACATCAGGCGGAACATTTTCGGGAAAAGTAGATGAAATACTCACACAGAGAAAAAACAACGAAAAGAAATCAAATGAAATTACTTCACAGATTCAGGTTCATAATGATGTAAGGGATATTACCAGAATCGTGATCGGCTCGGATGTCGGGGCATCTTCTCCTGTTGATGTCCCTTTGCCGCCATCTAACGAAATAGCTCTTACAAAGCCAGGTCTTCCTACAATTCCATTTCCTTCAGGTCATGATGGAAAAGGAGCGCGCTATAGAGGTGGCATTTATTTAACCAATTATGATTATTCATATACTTACAGCTCTGCAAAAACAAAGGAAGATAAGATTAATGAAGAGGCTAAGGCGGCGGCGACGAATGCTAAAGAGTCTGCCGATAAAGCCTCAGAGAGTTCTGCGGCAGCTCCTGCTGCTTCTGGAGCCGCCGCAGAAGCCAGGGCTGCATCAGATGCTGCGTCTGCTGCGGCGTCGGCCGCTGCTGCTGCCGCTGCCGACGCAGTTGCAATAGCGAATGGAACGCAATCTTCCGGAATGTATGCAACTGCTGCTGAGGCATGGAAAGCAGCAGATGCTGCTTTAGCTGAAGCCAAGGCCGCAGAGGAAGCAGCTAAAAAGGCCGAAGAAGAAGCAAAGGCAGCCGCAGAAGCAGCGGCCGCCGCCGCAGCTTCCACCTCCACTGGCAATTGAAAATTATCTTTTCAAATCAGGACAATCTAATATTTTCCGGAATGTTTGTGTCTCCAAAACGCGAGGAGAATATTCCGGCAAGTTTTTCCGGCTCAATAACCAGGGCAATGTTTCCATCGCCAAGAATTGCAGTACCGGAAATCAGCGGAGTGCAGGCAAATTTAATATTTAAGGGTTTAACTACGACCCTTTCTTCACTTACAAATTTATCAACCGCAAGAGCAAGCTCTCCACATGAAGTTTTTAGAAGTACGACAGAAATATCTTTTTTGTTGTCCAAGCCTGACAAAACTTCTGAGACATTAATATTTTCAAGAAGTTCTTCAAGGAACATCATTGGATAGAGCTTGCCAAAAATATTTGCAAAACGAAGATCAGAATAATTATGTATGTCGTGTTTTGCAATATGTGAAAGATTTGAAACATTATCCATCGGAACAAGATAAAGTCCTTCGCCTGACTTTACAAGAAGAGTGTGAAATATCATCAGGCATAATTTTTGTACAGGAAGTTCGATCCTGAATGTACTGCCCTTTGTCAGTTTCGAGTAAATGAAAACCTTTCCCTGAAGCTGCTGAATGTTGGTTTTTACAACATCCATTCCAACACCTCTGCCTGAAACGTCTGTTACTTTTTCTGCAGTTGAAAATCCCGGAAGAAAAATTATTTCAAAAGCTTCATTTTCAGTCATTTGAGAAGCTTTTTCAGGTGTTAGAATACCTTTTTCAATGGCTTTATTCTTTAAAACGTCTGCATTCAGGCCTTTTCCGTCATCTATGATTTCGAAATAGATTGTATCATTTGCAATTCTGGCATTGAGAGATACAACGCCCTCGGGATCTTTTCCGTTTTGAGTTCTTATTTCAGGCATTTCGATTCCGTGATCTACGGAATTGCGGAGTATATGTAACAATGGATCAGTAATCTTTTCGAGAGTCTTTTTATCTACTTCGCAGTCTTCACCTCTCACTTCGAATCGAACGTTTTTCCCAAGCTGCCGCGATAGATCTCGAACTATTCTTGGAAGGCGCTGAAAAAATGTTCTGAGCGGAACAAGTCTGACTTCCATCATGCCTTTTTCAAGATCAGAGGTAAGCTTTGATAGATTTATTCCAATTTCTTTCATTTTTTGAGAAATAAAATCCAGGGTGGGAGCATATATCAATTGTTTTTCAAGTGATCCGAATGATTCACATGTTACAAACATTTCCCCGATTATTGTGAGAAGTTTATCGATTTTATCTTCATCAACTCTTAATGTTCCTTTAACTGACGATCCGGTAGATGCTGCTGATGCTGGGTGAGTTGAAGAAGCGACTGAAGGCGTCTTTAATTCAGGTTGTACAAAAGCCGTTGGAGCGGCAGGGGAAGATGAAGCGACCGAACAGACGATTTCCGGGTTTTTTTGAATAACGGCAACTTTTTCAAGCATTTCCCCAAAACTTTTTTTCAATTCCGAAAAAACAGTTTGAAATGAACTTTTAGGGTTCTGAAGAAAATCATTCAGAAGTTTTTTCTGAAAAGCTGCATAATTCAACAGGTCTTCTCTTCCAAGGCGCTGGCATGCAAGAGAAATATTCTCAATTCCCTGAATATATTCATTTATGTTTTCAGTAGTCTGATATTCAACTGATTCAAACTTCTTAATAAGTGAATCAAGAAATGCAATATCGGATTCTCTGAAAAACATGAAATTTATTGAAAGTGTACTGAAAAGTTTACGATTGAAATCTACCGAGATTTTTTTCAGGAAAAATGCATCAACAAGATTTTGCATCTCTTTCACTGACTGATCAAGGGTTTCAACTGAAGATTGCGAAACTCCAAAAGTTTCTTCATTGAAAATTCGACCTGCAAAAAGTTCAACCGCCTGGGTAAGAATACGAAGAACCTGCAGTGGATGTCTCGAAGGCAACTGCTTTTTAGCTGAAACCAGAAGACTTGAGACAAAATCATTCAGCAACTGAACTTCCATTGCAATATTTTCGAGTAGATGTACACTTTCGGGATTCGCTTCAAGTGAACCTGCATATTCTATCAGAGAATTAATTCTCGCTGAGGAAGCAGATCGGAAAACTTCAATATCGGTACTGACAAATAACTCTTCGTGTGTAACCGTTGGAAGCAAAAGCTTTCTAATTTCTGTTTTATGCTGGAAATCAGTGAGAACAGTGTTTATTTCTGCCTTGGAACTTGTTGGTGCATCTTTATCAACTCCACCGGATGAAACTATTGCCTTTGTCGTATTAATCAGGTCGTCCAGTGAAGAACTTATTGCATGCAGAGGTGCAGAACTATCTTTGATCGGGTTTTTAATAAGATGAAAAAGTGCAACCTCACACAATTTTGAACTATTGGCAAGATTCGGAAAACCGAAAAATTCAGCAAGCCCTGTGTACAAATGGAAATCTCGTATAGTTCTCTCAATCTTTTCAATTGAAGCAGGGTTTTTTTCAATTAACTGCAGACCATTTTTGATGTTTCCGAATATTTCTTCCGACTGGTTAACGAATTCCTGAAGCATTTCAGGTGTAAGTTCAAGTTTCATGTCGTCCAGATTTGCAAAGACCTTAACATTGTCAGAGGTCTGTTTGACTATATTTCGGCTTTCTTGTTTTGATGTAATCTTAACTTGCGGACTGAAGTTGTTGGAAAGAGCTTCTATTGATTCTCTTAAAGAAGCGTCGATAGTTATTTCGATATCGCCGAAAAATCTGAACTTTTGAAGATTATTAAGAAGTTCCCTGGTTCCAGAGATTACTAAGTCACATGAAGAAACAATTTCATCTGTTCTTCTATTCAGTACAGCATCACAAATAATCATCAGCTTTCTGGAAAATTCTGAAAATTCCCGGTATCCAAAAAATTCCGACATAGAGGAAAATGAACGCAATGAAGAAAATGCCAGTGAACATTCTTTATCATAATTGGTCTGATTTGCCTGATCACCCTCAAGTCTTGCCATTGCAACAAGAATTTCTTCAAGAAGTTTTTCTGATTCTTCGGCAAACTGAACTTTTATTTCGGGTGTGACTATTATTTTCATTTCAGACAGAGGCTGAGTTTTTGAAAAATGTGAAGTGTTAATTACTCCGGTAACATAGTCATCAGCAATTTTGCCAGGAACTTTTTTAAATTCAACTTTTAGACGTGGAGTCAGACTGTATTTTTCTTCGAGATTCCTGACTGCAATTTTTGTATTTTCAATAAGAACGACTGATTCATCAAGAAAAACGTCATCAGAATAATGTTTGGAAACATGGACCATGCTTTTTTTAATGAAATCGCACGTCTGATTCATCAGATCAACGTGTGTTGGTTCAACTTTTATGTGGTGCTGCCTGAAATAATCAAGCAAATTTTCCATCTGATGAGTCACATCACGGATAATATTCAGATCGAAAGACGCTGCACCACCCTTTAAAGAGTGAAAAAGGCGAAAAATATCGTTCAGAAACTGTTTAGTTTCTTCCGAATCGGGAGACATCTTTTCAAGTGAAATTAAACGCTGTTCAACTGAATCTAGCAGATCCAGGTTCTCTGCTATAAAGACAGTCAGCGCATATAATAAATCCTGATCCTTCCCTATTTCCATTTTAGTTCGTTGTCTCTTTTTTAGAGGGGGCACGCGCCCCCTCTCGCCGGTCGAACAAGTTCGACCGTCTCACTCCCCGCGGTCGAGCACTTTGTGCTCTCCGATTTTCAAACACTACACACGTGCTGGGAGTTTCTGTCATCCTCTCGCCAGCCGAGCACTTTGTGCTCTCCGATTTTCAAACACTACACACGTGCTGGGAGTTTCTGTCATCCTCTCGCCAGCCGAGCACTTTGTGCTCTTCGATTTTCAAATACTACACCCGTTTTATTTGTTGTGTGAGTATGTTAACGCACAATGATTATATTTTTGTTGCTGAGCAGATAAAAAAACACGATTTTATTTCTGTTTTTCTCTGTGCCTCTGCGTCTCTGCGCGAGATATCTCTTTTCTTCAGCAACATTGCTACAGTGTCTATTCTTTTCATTCAAAAATCTGTGGTATTCCGTGGTTAAAAATCAGTTTCTTTTTTTTACCAGTTAAACGCTTGCATTACCATTTAATTTAGTTCGTTGTAAGCATTTTTTGATATTTTTCTTTGAATTCTATGAATACTTGAGAGAAAGGTCTGTCGATCTCTTTTAGGAATTCGGAAAGGAGATTCCGCAGACCGAAAAATGATTCAGCAAGTTTGCTTCTATTTAGAGCATTACTGGTATTTTCAAGATCCTCAAGATAATCAATACAAAGATTAATGTTCTCTATATTCTGAAATTCCTTTCGCTCCATTTTTTTTACCAGCATGTCAAATGATGGAAGATCTTTCTCTCTGAATATCGAACAATTTACGGATAATTTTGAGAAGAGTTTATAATTAATTTCAGATGTAAGCCGGCTGGAATAAAAATCACTGATAAGTTTCTCAATTTCCTGAAGAGAATACGCAATCGTGTCTAGTACAGAATCTTCAAGATAAGTTAAATTCTGATTGAAAATACGTCCGGCAAATATTTCCGCAGATTGGCAAAGTATTCGCAGCGCTTGCAGAGGATGCTTCCAGGGCAAAGGATGGATAGAGGATTCAACAAGAGAAGAAATATTTTTTTTCAGAGCTTGCAGTTCCATTGCAACATTTTCCAGAAGATGAGTGTTGCCAGGACTGGTTCTTAACATTTTAAGCAATTCTCTCAATGCATCTGATCTTTGAACAGTAAAAGTTTTGAATGTATCTGAATTAATCTGGGGAAAAAGGTCGGACAGTGTATTTCTAGGGTGCAGAAGGCGGGCTTTTTCTGACTCTTTCATAAAACAGTCAAGATAATTTTCTATCGAAATAAGATTCTTAAAGGTGCTTTCATGAGTTACAGAAGAATCGGCGTCAGCAGAATTCCTCAATTTCGCTCTCAGATCGGCGAGAATTGATTTAATGAGCTGCAGCACTGCAAATTGAGACTTACTGGGGTTCTTGATTACATGAAACAGTACTATCTCTGCAAGCCTAGAAACATCTGAAAATGTTTTATATCCAAAAAAAGATGCCAGCCCGGAAAACGAATGAAAAGCCTTCATTGCATTTTCAATTTTATCAAGAGCAACCGGGTTGTGATCTACGACAGACAGACTCTCTTCAATTTGGGTAAGAAGTTCCATTGATGACTTGACAAACTCTGTCATCATTTCCTGGGTAAGCGAAATGTCCATTTCATAAAGTGTTGAATAATGATGTTCTTTTCTGGAGTCTCTTGCCGCAACTTTTTCCAAAGATCTCTTCATTCCGCCGGAAGGGTTTTCTTTCCTTATTGTAGCAGCAAGAGAATCAATGAAATATTTAATAGAATCATCAAAGGAAATATTTCCGCCTTTCAAAAAGCCGGGTTCTCTCATCTTACGCTTTATTTCAACCACACTGCTGACAAGAACAGCACTAACCTTCGTAATTTCTTCGGAAACATTATTGTTAATTACAGCGTCACATATTATTGAAAGGTTTTTTGAAAAAGCGTACAACTCTGGATAATCCAGGAAATTTGCCAAGCCGGTAAAAGAGTGAATTGTCTTGAAAAGGGCAACGTAATCCTCGTTTGGCTTGTCTGAATTATGAAAAACCTCTACAAATGAGACTATATCATCAAGCATTCTTTCGGCTTCGCTGAGAAATTTCATTCTTACCTCTGGCGACAGACTGAAACTTTCATGACTTATTTTCTCAGTAAGAAGCGGGTTATCCGGCTGTGAAAAGAGGTTTGTCGGTGTTTTTCCGTTTGACTTAATAAAAACTTCCTGAACTTCGTCCTTTTTCGCACTTTTCAGGGAAGCCATCTGGGCAGCAACAACTTCAGCTAATTTATTTGCTTCAAAATCAAATAACAGATCATTGAATTCGATGGAAACATGCGTGAGGCTTTTTCTTATAAATTCACAAACATTTTTCATAACTGAAATATGTTCAGATTCTACCTTGATTTTGTTTTGTCTGAAATGGTCAATAAAATCTTCACTTTTTTGAGTGACGAGTTTGACATTGTTCAGATTAAAAAGCGCCGCCCCGCCTTTCAGGGAATGAAAGAGCCAGAATAGGTTATTCAGACACTTGCTCGATTCTGACGAATCAGGGCAAAGTTTTCCCAGGGAATTAAACGTTTGCTCGATGGATTCAAGCAAATCAAGGTTCTCTGATATAAAAACCTTCAGAACATAACGCATTTCCGTTTCCATATATGTCCCCACAGAAAATTTCTCAGACTTTTTCTATTATATATCATATAATGATATACTTAAAGTAGATTTTCTAAATTTATTGCTTGACTATGCAGATATGTTTTTACAGGAGAATTATTTTGGGAACTGCCTGGTTAATTTCGATATTTTATTTTCTGGTTGTTCTACCAATCATGTATCTTTCGGATGAACTTTTCAGCGTTTTTTCGGTAGAGATAATTTCAGTTATTTTTTTGTCGGGAATTTTGATTTCGTTTTTCAGAAGAGCATCACCAGAAACGACTGACAGCACGGAAAAACATGAAGGCGCTTCTTCAACCGCTGACAGACTTACTTTCAGGTTATTACTTGTTTTTCTCTGCATCTGGATCGGTACGTGTTTTATTTCATGTTACTTTTCAATAGATCCTTCTTCATCATTTTATTCATTTTTGAAACTTCTCACGCTTATTCTTATTTTCTTTGAAAGCATGCTGTTTTTCAAGGATAGCACAAACAGTTTTCTCGTTGTTGTCTGTACGGCCTGTGTAATTCATTCTTTGTTTGGAATTTCAGACTATTTTCAGGAAATACCCATCCCTGCCACCTGGATTGATCCAAATCTTCGTGATGTTATCAAAACGCGCAGTACAGGAGTTTTTTCTGATCCGAACATTTTTGGAGCATTTCTTTCAATGTTTTTTCCATTTCTTCTGATGGGCACAGTTGTTTCCACTGAAAAGAAATCAGTAAAAACTTTATTTGCCGGAACTCTGTTTATCTCTGCTTATGCTCTTTTTACTACTTTCAGCCGTGGTGCATATATCGCTTCATTCTGTGGTTTGATGGTCTTTCTGGCTGTCAAAAAACCTTCTCTGGAAATATCTTTCAACAAGAAAATATTGATAGCACTTTTTCTTTTGCTGACAGTTGTTTTTTTCGCCGGGCCATTCAAATACCGTATGTTCAGCATTTTCAGGCCATCTGACATGACATTTTCACAGCGAACTCTTATCAACAAAGCTATTATCAAAGCTTTGCCGGATGTTCCACTCACAGGTTATGGCCTTCATACCTTCAGTCTTATTTATCCAAAGTTCCGTGTAGTTGGCGGTGATTATCCACTTTATGCACACAATGAATTCATGCAGATGTATATTGAATGCGGTCCGGTGGCATTTGCTGCCTTTGGACTGATATGTCTGACGATTTTATTGAGAATTTTCCAGATGATTTTTTCCAAAAAAAGAGAAGAGTTTTTTGAAGCGTGTTCAGCGGGAGTATTCAGTGCTGTTATCCTGAACAATATAAGCGGTTTTTCTTCTCGTATTTTTCCAACAGCTGTAGTTATTGCAATCGTTTCTGCAGGACTGTTCAGAAAAGACATATCTCTTTTTATTTCTGAAACAAAAAATCAACTGAAAAAGACAGCAAACATGTACCTCATTTTTTCTGGAATCATTGTTTTTTCAGTATTCTGTGGAAAATTCTACTACACAAACATTTTATTAAACTCCGCTCAGAGGCTGCTGGGCGAAGGCAAAACCATTGAAGCAATAAAAGCTCTTGAAACAGCAGAATTCCTTTCTCCTGCGAATTCCCAGATATATTTTCAGCGTCATTTCTGCCATATTTCAGCAAAAGAACCTGAAAAAGCAGAAACAAGCATTGACAAAGCAATTTCATTGAATCCGAATGAGGCACTATTCTGGCTTGCAAAAGCACGGTTTTACCTTTCCTCGGGCAATAATAAATGGGAAAGCATTTTTCACAAAGTTATCGAACTTGATCCGGCTGCAGAAGCATTCAGACTCGAATATGCACTGGCTCTTTCCAGCCGGGGGAAGACTCTTGAAGCCATTGCCCAGCTTGATGAAGCCCTGAAATCATCTCCGGGATTTCACGATGTATATCTCAAATATAAAGAAGTTGAATCTGCACGCGAAGAACTTTTGCTCAAGATCTCAACTGGTGCGAACTTTGCCACATCACCTGTGAAACTTTACTCTGAAAATGATTTTTAACCACAGAATACACTGATTAACACGAAATTATTTCTGTTTTCGGAAGATTTCAAAATTCTGTTTTACTATCAGTGCAGATTGGTCGATGTATGATTGAATGAGAATAGTTTCGGAGGATGACAATGAAATTTCGCTTGCCGATAATAGTACTGATTATATTGACCCTTTGGGTGTGCAAATTACTTCCAACAGTTATGGCAAACTCTGCCAAAGCCGCCTGGAGTGATTATTCCGGTGCTATTGCAGCTGGTGAAAAAGCATTCGAGCAGGGAAAACATAATGCTGCAATTCTTGCTTTTCAGGCAGCATTGAATTTCAGACCAGATCAGATAAAACCAAGATTCCGCCTGGGACAGTCGCTTCTTGCTACGAATGTTTATTCTGATGCATGTTTTCACTTTCAAAAAATTCTCGATACCTTTCCGAATAACATTAACGCACGTCTTCTTTACTCACAGTGTCTTATTGGAATGCAGAAGACTTCTGAAGCCCGTGAACACCTTAACTGGATACTTACAGTGCAACCGGAACATCAGGAAGCCAAATCGCTGATAATGGGAATTGTTCATCCAAGAAATCAGGCAGTTGCGAATTCTGCCCCGGAAGAAGGACTATTAATCGGTGCTGGCGAATCACCCAGTCAGAACGTAATTCAAAGTCAGAATCAAAGCCGGAATCAAAACCAAAATCGAAATCAAATTCTGAACCAGAACCAGAACCAGAACATACAACAGAAATCTGTTCCACAACAATATCAGGAAAATGTTGTTGCCGCTGATCCAAAATCCAGTGTTGCTGGTCCGCAGATATTACCTGCAGAAGACACACCTCCACAGAATTTCGCCGCAAAGTCCGAACAGAAAACAGCTGTTCCGGTTCCTCCGATGGCTGAGAATTCTAAAAGCTGGAAAGTCCAGGACTTCCTGGATGCAAATTCAGATTCGTTTGCAGTAAACCTTGAATTTTCAAAATACTGTCTTGAACGTGATGAACTTAAAAAAGCGGGAAAATATCTTTCTCAGGCAGAAGAAATAGCAGTTAAGGAAAGGGACAACAGGAAATTTCTGGAAACAAGTGTTTTCAAAAGCCTTCTTTTCCTGTATGACGGCAGTGTGAGACAGTTTGGAGAAGGTTTGATGAAGATCAAACCTCTGCTTTCAAAGGAAACGTATTCTTCATTTCTTGATATTTACAATAAAGTTGGGAATGCCACTTCGCCAGTTGAGGTCGCAAGGCTTGTTGGCGGAGTTGCGATGGGAACTGAGCATTTTTCAGTTGCGGCAAGAATACTCAAGGAAGTTGTAAACTCAATGCCCGGCGATGAGCTTGCCATCTCAATGCTGGCAAGATGTCAGATGGAAAGTCTTGATTTTCAAGGTGCAGAACAGTTTTTTCTCAAACTTGTAAAATTTGCAAAAGAAAACCCGGAAAATCATCTGAATCTCGCAAGATTTTACCTTACCGTAAACTTTAATCCGGAATATGCTGGTGTTTATGCAGGAAATGTTCTTGCAATTGATAAAACTGACGCCAGAGCACAGGTTATTCTTTCCCTTGCACAGTATTGCCAGGGCAAATCGAAAGATGGAATTGAGCGCCTGAAGAATATTCCGACTAAAAATCTTGATCCGGAAACTGCAGGACTAATTAAACGCGTGCTTATCGAAGTGTCGGCTGTAAAAAATGGTCAGATTACTTCCGCCCAGATTGCTGAAATGATGGCTATTCCAGGTTCCGGAGGGAAAAAAGGTATTATTTCCTTCGGGGAAGAATTTCTGCGGAGAGGTTCAGAATTTCATGCGCTGAGATACTTTATGCAGGCAAAAGATCTGGCAGAAGTCGGGCGTGGATGGCTTGCACTTTCATCGCATCTTTTCAGATTGGGTGATGAAAAAGCTTCAGCAAGAGCTGCCGGTTGTGGTCTCAACGCATTGAACCAGGAATTGTCGAGAAGCGGCGCTGAAGGGAAAGCTCACTTGTACATGGCGTTATATTACTTCGAAAGAAGAGATTCCAAATCTTCGAAACAGTGCATCAGCGATGGATTGAAGGCAAATCCGGCACAGGAAGTCAAAAGACGGCTCCTGATGCTTCAAAGTCAGATGGGCTGATACCCTTTTTCCGCGTGGAACCTTCATTTGATTTGTAAATACAGGGAGAGATCTCAAATGCGAGATTTCTCCCTTTGGTCGAAATGACAGCAAATTAAAGCTAAATTAGTTGATAAACTCTTTTGCTTCTTGATAGAAACATTAACATCAAAAAGCGGTATTAACATTATTTCCAAAGCTTGATTAGTGGTGTTGATGACGGAATAATTACTTCACGGTAAATTTTCAGTGCATTTTCTATGCCCAGAGAATATCTGAAAAGCCAGAATTCAAACGGAAAAAATGATATTTCGTCCGAATCGGGAAAAACCTGGTGTTGTTCAGAGTTGGCGGCAATTTTAACCTGAAGCTGATCGAGCGTTTCCTCTTTCAGAGGCTTCCAGGGAGATAATTCGCGAACTTCTTTGCATTCGCGTGTACCATCGAATTTCAGGATTCCATATAACCTACATGGGAACGGTCTGACCGGGTGAATGGTACATATTCCCGCATCCTGATTTCTAAATACACATCTGATTCGTCTTTCGGGAACGTCCGTTTCCTCTGTTACTGCAAAACGTTTTTCAATGTCCAATCCATCGCGAATCAGCAATTTCAGACGATCTGGAGAATATCTTGTCATTAAATCGCGCATGATTCTATGATATTCAATTGAAAATATTGAAATTGAGTTACAGCATGAGCCGCAATTTGCGCATTCGGTTTTCGGCAACTCTGCCTGAGCAGCCTCAATCATGGCAACTCCGAACGGGCCCTGTTCAGCAGAGGCATGAAGAATCTTTTCAATCATTTTCAGAAGATTCTTTTCAGTAATTGCGTTTACTTTCTTCAGCAGATCAATGTTTACTGTGGTTGAAGTATTCATTTCTTTTTCTGCTCATTCTCAACTTTCATCAATTTTTCTGAAATTCTTTTCTGCATTTCAGCCCATTTTTCGGAGTGATAATTAACTGAATCTTTACAAATTGCTCTGAAGGCGTGTTCATAAAGAACCACCCATTGATCGCCCATGGAACCAAGTACAGAACGTGCACCATCTGCAAAGAACGGGTCGAGTCGTGCCGATCTTATCCGTTTCAGAGAATAGTTCCAGGAGGAAACCGCTGTATCAGTCTTTCCGGAAGCAGCGCAAATATCTCCATACAGCTCCAGCATCCAGGGATTAGCCGAATCAATGGCGAGCTGCCTGAGCAAGAGTTCTTCTGCTTTGTCATAGAGATTTATTCTGAAATAATATCTGGTTTTCAAGAATCCAGAAAGAATATCTTCAGAATATTTGCTGCGATATATCCATTTTTTCTCTGTCTCAGAAGCAGCAGCTTCAAATATTTCACGGTTATCTGTTTTTTCTGACGTTTTCATCAATAGATGCAGATTTCTGACATCAAGTATGCTCATTGATGAACTTGCCGCAGCGGTCAGGTCTGACATCAGTTCGACGTATTTTCCCTGATGATACATTTGGATGCGCGAAAGATATTTCATATCCTCTGCTGAAATGTCTTTCTGACTAAGTGCATTTTGTTCGTCGAATCGAAAGAACTCTTTTCTTTCGATCAGCGGAAGCGCAAAATAGTAGAAATCTTTAAAATCCTTTTGATTTCGAAGCTTTTGAGCCAGTATCGATATGACCGACTTTCCAAATACCGGATGATCCAGAATGATTGAGGATCCCCAGTCAGATCTTATAATTGCATTGGAAGCATCTTCAATAGGGTCTTCTTTTAAATACATTCTGCTGAGTGCAAGAAAAGCCCATCTGATTCCTTTCATGTCACGTGGTTCAAGCTCCAGCGAGCGTTTGAAGTGCTCTTTTGCTTTCTGATAATCTCCGGAAATATAATAAATTCTGCCAAGAATGTAATCAAGCAGGAAAAAATTCTTCCATGTTTTTTGAAGTTTGATTATTCTTTCTCTGAAATCATTCAGATTCAAAGTTCCCGCCTGCGTGGACAGTTCCCATAAATTGCGCTGAAGGTGCAGATCAATTCTGGCTGGAGCAATAGCTGATGCGCGGCAAATAGAATTGTACCATGCAGGCGCGCCCGATTTTAAAGAACTAATGGACTTTTCAAACAAAAGAGTACTGAATGCTGGCAGTATTTGAAAAAGCAATGCAGCAAAAGAAAGAAGCATCATAAAGATAAACCTGCTTTTGCGAAGTGTTTTATTCTCATTCCTGGAAGGGAGTTGATTTGCTACTGGTGCAAAAGATTCTGTGAGGAATGCGGATGAAAAATGAAATACCGTAATCATCAGAATTGAAGGGTAAAAAAACGGAAAATCAAAAAAAGCTGATATCAGAATTGAAATTCCAATAATGCTGTTTGAGTAATCAGAATTCTTTTTCCACCATTTCCGGATAAAGAAAATAAAACAGAAAACCAGTGGCAATCCGCCTGTTAATAGTAATTCAGAATAAGCATTATGAGAATGCGGATAATTCCAGTCCTGAACGTGAAATATTGCATTTCCGGCGATACTCTGAGGAAGTGTTGCAAAAGATAAAAAGCCATAGCCACTTAATGGGGCATTGAAAATATTGTCCAGAGCTGCTTTCCAGATGAAGAATCTTTCGTTTCTGAAGATTTCATAACCGAATGTTTCGAGAGAAAACTTCCATAAACCAACACCAATAAGCATCACCAGAAATGCCGAAACGAATTTCAGATCAACTGTTGTACCGGAAGATTTGAAAAATATCATGACAAGAGAAAAAATTGTAATTATCCAGGTTATTCTTCCACCGCTACCAAGAAGTACAATTAAAAATACGGCAATGGAGAGATATTTGAATACTCTTCTGAATACTTCCGGAAGTATTTCAGAATCCTTCCATGAAACAAGTGCAAAAATTAATGTCATAGACTGAAATGCAAGAGCATTCGGATGAATTCCTCCGGCAAAAATTCGCTTTCTGAGAAAAATTTCAAAAGTTTCAGAATCGGCATATCCTGAATACAAGGCAGAAATGCATATTCCTACGCTGCCCAGAGAAAATGCAACAAGGCAGTCATTGTAAGTGACGCCCTGCCTGAAACTGGTTTTTAAAAACAGAATAAATGAAAGCAATGTGGCAATTAAAGCACATGTGAAATAAGCGTTTGATCCAAAACCATGCAATGAAAAAAGAATTATGCCGACTGCAAAAAAGATTCCAGAAATGAAGTTTCCTGACGAAGACCTGCTTTCAAGGGAATAATGGCATGTTGCTTCCTGCAATCCCTTTTGGACGTTTTCGCAGGAGAGTTCGCTTTCCGATCGGGTAGTCATATCTTTGGCGTTGCCATAAGAGGGTCCATTTACAAGCAGAGTAGACCGCTCAGCAGGAAATTCTTTGTTTACAATCTCTTCAGCCTTGACGTGTGAGAGGGTTGGGTCTCTCATAAAGCCGAAAATGAATAACATGTTCAGATTCCAGCATTCCCAGCCGGGTGTCATTCCTGCACCGATTGAGCGTGCATTTCCTGCATCGAACGTGAGACCGGCGTGATACAGAATCAATAATGATCTGACTTTATTGTTATTTGAAAGCCCCCAGATAAAGCACCATAATAGCCACGAAAGAGAGATTATTTCGGGCATTGCATCAATTCGCAGCATTGCCTCAATATGAATCCGGCGCGATAATGCGCAGGCGAATAGTGATTCAGAGTATGAGACTCCGTTTTTACCGGCAAGATATGTAGTGAAAATAATCAGAATAATATCGGCAAGCGGCAGAAAGAGAATTGAATGGTTTGAATCAGCTTCAAATATATAAAGCCAGATGATCAATACTGCTGTTAAAAGCGCTTTAACAAGGTTAAGCATTAAGTCTCCAGTTTAAGTATATATAAAAGGGCATAGAACCCTGCGGTGAGAGGGAGAAAATCGGAACTTTTCAATGAGCTTTGATATAACACAAATCGTAAATGAAAAACAACGGGTAGTACCACTTTTTTTAAGCAAAGAGGAACATGGTGGATGCTTGTAAAGAGGTAGTATTTGCTGTCATTTCGACCGAAGGGAGAAATCTTGAATTTTCTGCCTCGAGGCAGCACATGTTTTCAAATGGCCCTTCTGAGTTCTCTCCCTCCGGTCGAGATGACAACGTATCACGCATTTCCATTGCAAAAGACGTTTTCACCCAAAACAACTTTTCTGTTCTATGTAAAAAGGGCATGATACCATGCCCTTTTTATAATAAACAATACGTGATTATTTTAAATCTCATCTTTAAATCTTAATCTGCGAAATCTGCGGACAGCTTTTATCTTTTATCCTTACCGGTTATTTTTTGAGTCCGATATATTTCAGATAAGCTTCTTCATTGAACGGACGTCCAAGGAACTTTTCGACCATGAGGTTGTGATCAGCGACTCTTCCTGTTGAAAGAATATAGTCTTTGAATTTTTTTCCAACCTTGGGATTCAGGATTCCATTTTTCTCAAATTCAGAGAAAAGATCAGAAGAAATCACGCGTGCCCATTGATAGCCATAATATCCGGCATCGTATCCGCCGATGAGATGACCAAAACTAGCCTGCGGATTAGTTCCCTTTGTCATTGGAATAAGCATGATATCTTTCATCATTTTCTCGTAAAGTTCAGTTGTTTTAGTCAGCTCTGTTGTGTGACAAGCCATGTCAAACAGGCTGAAGAAAGTCTGTCTGAGCTGTGTAATTCCGGAATCAATGTTTTTTGCTTCGATCATTTTTTTGATGATTTCATCAGGAAGCTTTTCGTTGTTATTTTTATAATGACCGGAAACTCTCTTCAAAACTGCGGGATCCCAGACCCAGTTTTCAAGAATTGTTGATGGAACTTCTACGAAATCTCTTACAACCCTTGTACCGGAAAAGCTCGAGTATTTGGCAGTGGTAAAGAGATTGTGAATTACATGTCCAAATTCGTGAAACAATGTTTCAACTTCGCTGTGTTTGAAAAGCGAAGGTGCGTCAGCAGAAGGTTTGTTGAAGTTTGCTACAACTGCTGCTGAAGGCTTGCGGTATGTTCCATCAGGCATTGTCATTCCCTTTACAAGCGGGAAGCATGCAGCGTGTTTGTATTTGCCATCACGAGGGAAGAGGTCCAGATAGAGGAAACCAATCAGGTCTCCATTTTTCTCTTTTACTTCATAAGCTCTTACATCTTCATGCCAGGTTGGAACGCCTGAATTCTGAAATTTAACATCCAGTACTTCTTCATAAACTGCGAGCATTCCGGACATTACGATTTCAAGAGGGAAGTATTCTTTAATTTTTTCATGGTCAATATTCATTTCGACCTGCTGATAGCGGTCGAACCAGTAGCGCCATTCCCATGCAGCGAGTTCTTCTCCAGCGTCTTTACCGGTTTCTTTGGCTTTCAGTGCGAGGCGTTTTTTAATTTCTTCCTTGCCTTTTTCTGCAAGCTGACCTCTTAATTTAGTTAAAAAGCTGGTGACTGTTTCCGGAGTTTTTGCCATGCGATCTTCGAGAACGAAAGAAGCATGATTTTTATATCCGAGAATTTTCGCCATTTTTTCACGAAGTGCAAGAACATCTTCAAAAATAACCAGGTTGTCAGAAGCGCATCTGTTATCGAACTTGAACTGAAGTTCTTTTCTGGCATTATCGTCTTTGGCTTTGTTCATGAATGGAAGATAATCCGGGTAATCAAGGGTAACGATATATTTTCCAGCTTCGGTTTTATTCAGTTTCTTAATGTAATCTTCCGGAAGTCCGGCGAGTTGCTCGATAGTGATTTCAATCTGATCCTTGAATTCGCGAAGATTCTTCTGGAACTTGAGTTCCAGTTCAACCGCTTTTTTCTTGAGTTCCTTCAAAGCTTCGAGTTCTTTATCGGGAAGTGCAAGACCGCTTCGTTTGAAATCCATCAATGTTCGGTCGAGAAGGAATTTGTCTGTTTCATCCTTAATTTCCGGGTTCTTTTTGGCAAAACCATCAATTGCCTCGAAAATATCTTTGCGTGATTCAACTTCAACAAGATATTTTCCGGATTCTTCCTCTATTTTAGAGGCGGCGTCCCTTACATCTTTATCAGTTGAAACATAAGCAAGGAAAGTTGGAATATTGATTGAGTCAATATAATCAGAAGCGCCATTTTCATAAGCCTTAACCGTGTTATCAAATGTTCTTTCTTCTGGCTTGACTTTGACAATAGCGTTAAGACGTTCTTCAAGAAGGTTTTTTGCTTCCGAAGCAACTTTTTCGATATCAGCGACAGTGTAATCAAATTTTGGGGCAAATTTCATGACCTTTTCATCTACTCCTGAGCTTGATTTAACTTCTTCAGCATACAATCCAGTGATGGCAATACTCATAAATAATAAAACAAAGAGACGCAAAAATACTTTCATCAGTTACAATCACTCCTTAGATATTAATTTTTATTGTGCAGCTTATTTAATATACTTTTTACCTATTTGTCAAGACAACATCTTCACAGGCAGCAAGGGCAAACGCATTAACTTATTGCACAAAATCTTAAATAGAGGGGCAAAGCGTGTTCACTTTTGGGTGGGCTATCAGCTCGAACGAATGTGAGAGGTCTCGGTAATGCGAGATTTCTCTCTTTGGTCGAAATGACATTGTTTAATGGTCCTAAGATTTGCTGTACTTAGAGATAAGTTGTTTGTATGAAGGTTCCCGCTTGTTCAGTGAACTGTTCAAAAGAACTTGACCGGCAGAGTAGAATCATGGTATAAACGCGTTTTCAGTCTGCTGGAAGATATCTGATCTGAAATGGAGGCTGTGCAATGGCGAAGCGAATTATCCTGGAACCTTCAAGAACTCTCGCTGAATTCAGGCTTTTACCTGGTTATACGAGTGATGATTGTTCGGTTGAAAAGATCAGTCTCACAACTCCGCTTGTATGCGGAACTGATAAGAATGCACCCTTGAATTTGAATATTCCACTGGTGGCAGCAGCAATGCAGTCAGTATCCGGTTCTGACATGGGAATTGCCCTGGCAAAAAATGGTGGAGTGGCATTTATTTATGTTTCCCAGACTCCCGAAAGTCAGGCTGCCATGGTTCGCAAAGTTAAGCAGCACAAAGCCGGATTTGTCAGGCCATGCACCATTCGACCTGACATGACAGTGCAGGACCTTCAAAAACTCAGGGAAACTGCAGGTTTTTCAACTTTTCCGGTAGTCGATGATAATAACGTTCTACTTGGAATTATCACAAAAAATGACTACGAACCATCGATTCATGCTTCCGCAAAGATTCATGAACGAATGATTCCGCGATCAAAATTGCTTGTTGGAGTTGAAATCAGCAATCTGAAGAAAGCAAACGAAATTCTTACAGAAAGCCATCATGGGGTCCTTCCAATTGTTGATCGCGAAGACAAACTATTGTACCTTGTCTTCAGAAAAGACATTCATAATCATCTCAATAATCCGCTGGAAGTCGTTGATTCAGAGAAACGTTTAGTTGTTGGCGCCGCTTTGAATACAAGAGATTACGAACAGCGTATTCCGCTTCTGGCAGAAGCCGGAGTAGATATTCTTCTCGTGGATTCATCTGACGGACACACTGTTTATCAGGCACGGCTTCTGAATTGGGTCAGGAAAAATTATCCGAAAATTCCGATAATTGCCGGAAATATTATTACTGCCGACGGGTTTCGGTTCCTGGCAGATAACGGTGCTCATGCGATAAAAGTCGGCATGGGCGGCGGCTCAATATGCATTACTCAGGAGCAAAAGGGAACTGGAAGAGGCCTTGCGACAGCTATTCTTGAAACAGCTCAGGCAAGGGATGAATATTTCGAGAAAACTGGAAAGTATATTCCCGTGATAGCCGATGGCGGAGTTGTACATGCAAAAGATATCTGCATGGCACTGGCGCTTGGCGCTGATTCAGTGATGATGGGCCGATACTTTGCACGCATGGAAGAATCGCCCACTGAAAAAGTTGTTATCAATAATCGTGTGATGAAACCATACTGGGGAGAAGGCTCGCCCAGAGCTCGTGAATGGCGTTCACAAAGATATCAGCAGGATAAATTTGCAGAAGGCGTCGAAGGATACGTCGAATATGCCGGGAAGCTTTCTGATAACCTTTCAGAAACAATTGCAAAAATCAAGTCAACTTTCTGCTCCTGTGGAACACCAACGGTTGCAGATTTCCACAAAAATGCAGTTCTTGAGCTTGTATCAGCATTGTCAATCAGGGAGGGCCAGGTACATGACATCTATCTTCCCGGCCCTGAAAGCGTTATTACAAATTAGCTTCGAAAGCTGGTGGCACAGGCAATTAACGAATGCAAGAAATGAAAAGATTTTTAACCACGGAATAACACGGAAAAAACTCGAAAAAGCAAGATCTAAAGAAAAAAAAGCAAGATGATTTGTTTGAAATACAAGAATGCTCAATTGCCAACACAATATGTGAAGGTGCCTTCTCTAATGTATGGTATGATTTAAAGGCTCTTTGAGTAAAAGTAATCTTATCGTGAGAAGGTTTGTATACAGCGGAGGCCACAAAGTGGCCGACCGCGGGGAGTGAGGTGTTCGAACTTGTTCGAACACCGAGAGGGGTGCGTGCCATCTCTATGTATGGTGTTATTTAAAGGCTTTATGAGTCAAAGTAATCTTATCGTGAGAAGGTTTGTATACAGCGGAGGCCACAAAGTGGCCGACCGCGTGGAGTGAGGTGTTCGAACTTGTTCGAACACCGAGAGGGGTGCGTGCCCTCTCTATGTATGGTGTTGTTTAAAGGCTTTATGAGTAAAAGTAATCTTATCGTGAGAAGGTTTGTATACAGCGGAGGCCACAAAGTGGCCGACCGCGGGGAGTGAGGTGTTCGAACTTGTTCGAACACCGAGAGGGGGCGCGAGCCCCCTCTAAAAAAGGAGACGATGATGCCTTGTACGATTGTTCTGGGTGCACAATGGGGTGATGAAGGCAAGGGTAAGATTGTAAACATCCTTGCTTCTGACATGGATGCTGTTGCAAGATTTCAGGGTGGCGCAAATGCCGGGCACACCCTTGTCCTTGACGGGAAAAAGATTGTTCTTCACCAGATTCCATCTGGAATATTTAATGCTAACTGCGTCAACTTCATTACCGGCGGATGTGTTGTAGATCCGGAAGCCCTGGTTGAAGAAATTGAAATGCTTGACAACTTTGGGGAAACAGTTGACCCACGAAGACTTAAAATAGCAGAAAATGCACACATAGTGACCAGAATGCACAAATGGATAGATTCCATTGAGGGCGGCAAAGTTGGCACAACAGGACGGGGCATCGGACCGTGTTACGTTTCAAAAGCCAGAAGAACCGGAATCAGATTTAAAAACATTCTCGACGGATCATATAAGACACTTTTTGAAGGCATGTTTTCGGAATGCGTGAAACATTATGGCCTGGAATCACGCAATTATAGCGATTTCTTTGAACCTTTTGAAGACGCAATTCATAAAGTTGCTCAATTTGCGTGTGATACCAGATACATTCTTTTCAAATCAATTGCCGAAGAAAAAAATATTCTTTTCGAAGGCGCACAGGGCGCAATGCTGGACATTGACAACGGCAGTTATCCGTATGTAACATCTTCTAATACAAGCATCGGCGGAGCACTTACGGGCGCAGGTGTTTTCATTGATTTCATGGAAAGAATCGGCGTAATGAAGGCGTATTGTACAAGGGTCGGAAACGGTCCATTTCCAACAGAATTAAAAGACGAAACCGGTGAAAAACTCCGTCAGATTGGAAACGAGTTCGGTGCGACAACCGGACGTCCGCGAAGATGCGGGTGGCTTGATCTGAAGCTCCTGAAGGAATCATGCATGCTCAATGGATTCACATCGCTGGCTCTTACGAAGATGGATTGCATGAGCGGCTTTGAAAAAATCAAAGCAGGCGTGGGAAGCGATTCCTCAGAACATCCGATTTTCAAAGAATTTGACGGATGGACAGAAGACATCAGTTTGCTTACGAGTTACAATGAACTTCCTTCAGCATGCAGACAGTTTATTTCATACATCGAAGATTTTCTTGGAATTCCGTTTAAATTGATATCACTTGGTCCTGACAGAAATCAGACACTGAACATGGAGCAGAAAATATGACGCTGAACAACTCAGGAATAGACCTGGATTCCGGCCACTCATGTTCGAAAATGGCTTTTTCCTGGGCGAAAAAATCATTTAAAAATCGTTCAGGATTCCCCGGCGAGGTAGCTCTTGAGATCGACGGTGCTTTCTGCAATATAATGAAATTTGGCGAAACTTTAATCGGAATGACTTCTGATGGCATTGGCACAAAAGCTGAAATTGCCGAGCGAACTGGCGACCATTCAACGCTCGGATACGACCTGATCGCAATGGTAGCTGATGATCTCATTGCAAATGGTGTTGTACCGGCAAATATTACCAACATTCTTGATGTTGACGTGCTTGATCACGCAATCGTAGAGAGTCTTATGAAGGGGCTTTACGAGGCAGCAAATTTTTCAAAAGTATCAGTAACCGGTGGAGAAATAGCCGAGCTGGGCGCAAGAATTTCCGGTTGGGGAAGTTCAATGCATTTTAACTGGTGTGCGACTGCAATTGGCTATGTTCCTAAAGGCAGAAAACCGATAAGCGCATCAAATGCAAAAGAAGGCGATGTTGTAATTGCATTTAAAAGCCGCGGATTCAGAAGTAACGGTTTTTCCATGGCAAGAAAAATACTTTCAGGTGCTTTCGGTGAAAATTGGCATTCTGAGAATTTCAGTAAAAATGTTACATGGGGAAAAGCTCTTCTTACGCCATCTTTGATATATTCACCCTGTATTACAAAAATTCTTGAATCTGATATCAGAGTTTCAGGTATTGCACATATTACTGGCGGCGGAGTACCTGATAATCTAGGCAGAATTCTTAAATATAAAGCTCTTGGAGCAGAACTTGACAATCTTTTCGAACCGCATGACTTTATGAAGAAAACTCAGGAACTTGGAAATGTCAGCGATGAGAAGGCATACCGACTCTGGAACATGGGAACTGGAATGCTCATAGTTGCACCTGCTGATTCATCTGGAGAAATACTAAAAATCGCCGAAATATGCGGCTACATCGCACAGGTTTGCGGCAGAGTCACTTCGGTTCCGGGTGTCAGAATCAAGTCGAAAGCCATTTCTTCTGACGACCTTCTCTACACAAGGAGTGGAAAATAAATGAATTCTTCAGCCGACGGTGTTTCCTTCAGATTCTACGAAAATCCGCCAAGCAGAATTTTTCGTGTTGTAAAACCCGGTGTTGAGGATGTTGCAGCCCGAAAAATTAGAGAAAAAATCAAAAAGAGCAAAGGCAAAGACCCGGGAATCGTTAAAACAGTTAAGATATTCACTCTGTTCCTTGATTTGTCAACAGACGAAATCGGAAGATTCGCTTCAAACGGACTGAAAGACGAAATACTTCACGATATTTACATTGACGTCTTTCCCGAAAGAAAAGGCGGATCATTTATCGTAGTATCAAAACTTCCCGGTGTTACAGATGATGAAGGAGCTTCGGCGCAGCGCGTACTGGAAGATTTCCTGCAAATTCCGGTAAATCATGAGCAGAATATTTTTACCTGCGACATGTACTTGTTTGAAAATTCTTTTGAGAATGATCAACTTCATGAAATAGCAGTTGATCTCCTGGGAAACAGACTAGTAAATCACTTCGAAACAGGTTCCGGACTTCCGAGATTTGATTATTCTGCAAAAGTAAAGCTGAAAACAGACCCGGTAACCCTTGAAATTAAATTACCTGACGACGAAACTGAACTTTTTGCACTTTCACGCGATCGCCTTCTTTCCCTGAATATTCCTGAAATGAAAGCCATCAGAGATTATTATCTCAATCCAACTGTCCAGAATTTGCGCCTACGATCAGGGCTGACCGAAAACCCTACTGAATGTGAGCTTGAAATTATCGCCCAGACATGGTCGGAACATTGCAAACACAAGGAATTTGCCGCTGAAATTCGCTACAAAAACAAAGAAACTGGCGAAGAAAAGACTATTGACTCACTCTTTTCAACTTACATAAAAAAATCCACCGCCACAATAAAAAGCCGTTTTTCTGAACCAGACAATGACTGGCTTATAAAAGTTTTTTCAGATAATGCCGGCGTTGTACGAATTGACGAAAATCGTTTATTTGTCTGGAAAGTGGAAACTCACAATTCTCCATCAGCACTCGATCCGTACGGCGGTGCGCTGACTGGAATTCTTGGAAATAACCGCGATCCGATGGGAACCGGCAGAGGCGGTGCCAGACTTCTGTTTAATACCAACGTTCTGTGTTTTGGAATGCCTGATTATTCAGGGAAATTATTTCCCGGACAGCTTCATCCGAAGACTGTATTTCAAGGCGTCTGCCATGGCATCGAAGACGGCGGAAATAAATCAGGAGTTCCTACAATCAACGGAAGCATCGTTTTCGACGACCGATTCAGCGGAAAGCCGCTCGTTTACTGTGGCACCGGCGCAATACTTCCGGCTGAATACTGTAGTCGGTCAGCCTGGGACAAAGAAATTGCTCCGGGAGATCTTATTTTCACTTCAGGCGGAAGAGTAGGAAAAGATGGAATACACGGGGCAACTTTTTCCTCAGCTGAAATCGACGAAAATTCGCCACTTTCTGCTGTACAAATAGGAAGCCCGATTACTCAGAAACTTTTATCAGATTTCCTGGAAACTGCATGCAGAGAAGGGCTTGTAAAATGCGTTACAGACTGCGGTGCAGGAGGTCTCTCATCAGCGGTCGGCGAGTTGGCGCAGATTTCTGATGGAGCGTTGATAACACTTGAAAGTGTTCCACTGAAATATTCCGGACTGAAGCCCTGGGAAATATTCCTTTCAGAATCTCAGGAGCGAATGATTCTGGTTATTGAACCTGAAAAAGAAACCGAAATTATGGCTCTTGCCGCTCAATATGAAGTTGAAATAAACCAGATCGGCGTTTTTACATCACAGGGTCTTCTTGATATTCGTTACAATGATTCAAAAGTGGCTCTGTTAAGCCTTGATTTCTTGCATCATGGAGTTCCCAGAAAAGTTCTTAATGCCGAATGGACCAGGCCGCACCTTTCTGCTCCTGAGATTCCGGGAGATTTGAATTATAAAGACATTCTCTTTAAATTGCTTGGCAGCCAGAACATCTGTTCACGTGAGCCTGTAATTCGCCGGTATGACCATGAAGTAAAAGGTCGGTCGGTAATCAAGCCCTTGATGGGTCTCACGGGAAATGCTCCTCAGGATGCAGCAGTAATGCGGATTGATTTCGATTCATGGGTCGGAATAGCCGTTTCGAATGGAATCTGTCCGAAATATGGCGATATTGACGCGTATCAAATGTCTGCAGGCGCCTTCGATGAAGCAATCAGACAGATAATCTCAATAGGCGGAAGATTGCCCGATCTGAACGATTCGACCGGGAACTTCTGGAGCGTAAACGATAATTTCTGTGTTCCTGATTCAGTTCTTGATCCGCTGACTAACCCTGACGGCGGAATCAAACTGGCGAAGCTTGTACAAATGAACGAAGCATTGTATGATACGGCGGTTTTCTACAATATTCCGATGACATCCGGCAAAGACAGTATGAAGAATGACTTTCGATGGGGAGATGTAAGAATTTCCGTGCCCCCGACAATTCTGTACTCTGTTGCAGCACGCATAGATGACATCAGGAAATGCGTAACATCTGAATTTAAAGCTGAAGGTGATCTGGTTTATCTCATTGGAAGCACCTATGACGAGCTTGGAGCTTCAGAATTTCTGAAACTCTTAAAGCAGTTGGGTAATAAAGTACCGGTCGTAAGAAAAGAAGAAGCTAAGAGACGCTATCAGACGGTCAGTCAGGCGGTTTCAAAAAGTCTCATAGAATCGTGTCATGATATTTCTGACGGCGGGTTGGCTGTCGCACTTGCTGAATCAGCCTTTGGCGGAAACCTTGGTTTGGATGCAGACATTTCCCTTATTGCGAAATCTGCCGGTTCAACGGCTGCTGCGCTATTTTCTGAATCTCATTCGCGGTTTGTTGTTTCAATAAGATATGAGAATCGTGGTGCTTTCGAAGAACTTTTTGGAAAAGACTGCCATTTTCTTGGACAAGTTACTTCCGACAGAGTTCTCAGAGTCCGCGAAAATAGTGGTAGTTGTGAAAGAATTCTTATTGAGGCAAAAATCAGCGATCTCTCAGACAAATGGCGCAACGCTCTTAACTTCGAATAAGTTCGTAGAATATTGAATTTCCAGAAAGTAAGAGGGGCAAGAGTAACAATAAAGTTCTCTTGCCCCTTTTTATATGATCCCTTGAATTCAGATTAATGGTCTGAGCCAACTCAGCTTTCTGAGTAAATTAAATTTGCGAAGAGCTGAAGGTGGAGTGTGATCTTCAGGCCCGAAAATTGTTTTTACTTTTCCATCTGGACCGACTTCAATTTTATATTCAAGAGCTGTTTTGGTATCATTTTCCATTCTGAGTCGTGTCATAAGAGCAAATTCCTGATCAAATACAACTGCCACGATTTCACTGTTAATTGTATCGCTGAGCGGATCAAGATTGTAGCTTCCAATAAATGCAAGCTGCCGGTCGAACACAAATGTTTTAGAATGAAGCCTGTCTTCCTGGCCGCGTGCAACTTTAATTATAATGTTTTTATGTCCCTTCAAAAGATCTATCCAGTCATTCAGGAAAAATGATATTGGAAATGGATTGTCAGTGGCTGCTCCGCTGTTTGTATGAAGTATAACTTTAACACCGCGATTGGCAGCTCTTAGAATTGCGGCTTTTCCTGCATCTGAAAGTACAAGGTAGGGACTCTGAAGAAAGACTTCGTCACGAGAGGCATCAATGAACTTTATTAAATTATCGGATATGTCGTTTCTTACTCCTACGCATGAATGTTTGTCCAGAACCTTCACAGCTTTTCTGCGATCACCGTAAAACAACTCAAACTTTGGATACTTTGAAATGCATTTGAATTTTCCCAATTCGGCATTCAATTCTTCAACAATTTTCTTCTGTTTTGCGGAAAGATCCTTATTCTCTTCAGGGTTTATCAAGCCTTCACCATTCATGTACTTCAACATGCATTGATAAGCAAATTCAAGTAAATCAGTCTGATCTATCCAGTTGCTGCGGTCGGGAAGAATCAGTGCGTTTTTAAGCAATCCCCATTCTTCTTCGAAGGCAACTTTTAACGATTCTGCCATTTCATAACCGTTCATGACAATGTCAGTATCGCGGTATACAACGGGTAATTCGCCTTTACCGGCAAAATAATCGGCGCCAATATTTCTTCCGCCAATCATAGTCAATCTTCCATCAATAATTATTATTTTGTCATGATTCGCAGCCATTATTTTTGTCAGGTGCTGAAAAAGTTCTGCCAATTGTGAAGTTGGCGGATTGTACCATTTCATTTCTACGTTTGGAACTCCGGCTAATTCCTGAAGTACATCCTTCATGCCTTTGGACCAGACAGCATTTCTTCCGTCGACCATCAGGCGAACTTTTACGCCCTCTTGAGCCTTCTTTCTCAATAAACCCAGAAAGGAAAGTCCAAAAACATCACGATGAACAATGAAATAGGTGGTATCAATTGTTGTCTTGGCGCTATCTATCATTTTCCAGCGAGAATACCATGAAGCTTCATTGTCAGTAAGAAGCCTTATCTGTGTCATCACGTCGGCATCTGCATGAATCGAATCAAACACATTCTGCAAAGCCATATTCAAAGGCTCTGACCTGAATTTTTCGCCAGCATCAGACTGATTTGCCATGGCAGTGAAAATACAAAACAGCATGATAATAATCCGATAACTCTTTTTCATACTTTATCCCCTTTAAAAAATGTTTCTTTAACAGAAATACAGGTACAGCAATACAATTTGAGTAAACGATAAATGACTATTATGAATTATATCATATTTTGTTTCTTCCCGGAATAGCAAGGTAATATTGACCATGAGAAAATCAAGAAGGTTTTCTAAAGAAATGAAACGGCCCTTCAGGGGCCGTATGGGTTTAAATTTCTGCTTAAATTATCAGAGATTCGAATTCTTGTGATCTATGTCATTTCGACCGATAGGAGAAATCTCGCATTTATGTGATCTCTCTCATTCGCTCGAGACAACAGCTCACCACAAAGTAAGCATGCAGGTCTTCCCTCAAATTTAGGATTTTGATTCCTCAGAGGTCAGCCTTTGATTACACCAAGCGGCCTCAGCTTCACTAATGGTTCAATGAGATCAAGCTGGTTTTGAATAACCTGATCAATATTTTTATATGCCTGCGGAGCTTCGCCAAAGTCGTATTCGGCGCCTTTTCCTTTTCTTCTGGAAGACTTCTCTTTGTGCCATCGGTCAAAGACGATTCCTTTCATTGCCTTGTCGCATTCATCAAGAGAAAGTGAACGGCTTGCCTGACCTCTGCCCATTGTTCTGCCGGCTCCGTGAGAACATGATGAGAACGAATCAGGGTTTCCGAGACCTTTTACTATGTAAGACGAAGTTCCCATGCTTCCAGGAATAATACCCGATTCACCGGCTTTTGCGGAAGTTGCACCTTTGCGGTGAACCCAGACATTCTGTCCAAAGTGGTTTTCAAGTACTGCATAATTATGATGGATATTTATTTCTTCGATAAACTCTATTCCAGGAATGTTTTCAAGCATAACTTCCTTGAAAATTTTCATCATTCTATTTCTATTTTCTCTTGCGTAATTGAGGGCAAATTTCATGTCGCGGATATATGCCTGCCCTTCTTCTGAATCTATCGGAAGAAAAGCAAGGTTTGGCGTCGGGAGCTCTGTACTCCAGAGTGAATTTAATTTTTGTGCAAGTTTATGATAAAAACTGGCAATTCTGTACCCAAGATTTCTTGAGCCGGAATGCAGCATCATCCATATTTCATCACTTGTGCTGGCCTGAATTTCGAGGAAGTGATTGCCACCGCCAAGCGTGCCAAGATTTTTTCTATCATGATTCAGGCGGTTAGAATCGAACCATCCAGGTGAATCTTTGCTTACGGATTCTTCATAGTGGTCAAATCCGTCCCATTCCTGCTGATGTTTATGGCTGTTGCCTTCTCCAACAGGTATTCGCTTCTTAATTTCATCAAGAATGCTTCTTATTGCCCGCATATCACTCAAATTATCTGCAGTCAGACTTGTTTTAACTGCTCCCATTCCACAGCCGATATCTACACCAACCGCATTTGGAATAACCGCATTTCTGCACGCAATAACGCCTCCAATCGGCATTCCGTAACCGACATGACAATCAGGCATCAGTGCAACATGAAAAGACACTGCCGGATGAGCAGCAAGGTCAGCTGCCTGCGAAATTGCCTCAGCTTCAGGGTTGGGACACCACGACTTTATTGGTACACGCGCTTCAGGCGAAATACTTGATTTATCTTTTATCCATTCCATAGCTAGTTTTCTCCTTTTTAGAGAGGGGGCACGCGCCCCCTCTCGCCGGTCGAACAAGTTCGACCAGCTCACTCCCCGCGGTCGGGCACTTTGTGCCCTCCGCTATTGCGTTTGCCATACAACATTGCAATGTTATAAACCTGTTTACCTTATAAGAAAGCGCCAACGTTGGGACCTCATTGCAAATAAAATTTGCAAACTCACCTCAAGAAAGGCTTTCAACTAATAAACATACTCTGTTTCACAGAAAAGCACGAAATATTTAATTATATTTAGCTTTATGTTACTACTCAATAACACTGGACATTTCCACTTATTTCTGACGCCACTTTAATCGCCAACTTGTACTCTATGGATTTTCTTGTCTGTCTGGGAATATTCAATTCTTATATCCAGGAATTTTTTAATTGTACTAATGTTAGTGATCGTGTGATCTGAAATGCTCGTCGTTGTGAACGATCCACTGCCGGCAAGAGCCATCGGAAGAAGCATTTGATCTGCGAGGTGTTCATCTGTCGCTGCACCTGATTCATACATTTTATTTGCGGCTGAAGCCGCCAGATGGGCGACCCGGTTTCGTGATACGCCCTGCTCTCCAAATGCTGTAAACATGGCTCGACTGTTTTCAAATTCCATTAAAATCATTGCTGCATTGCCGGGTCCAGGTGATTTGACGGTTTCAGGACGAATCTTGTCAATCTGAAATCTCGCACTTTTAACGATCAGCCTGCATTCTTCATCTGCAATTTCCCAGGGAATTTTTGATACCACCGCAATTACCTCGGCATGCTTCAGTTTGCCACGTTCAACCAGATCTAATGGTATCAATTTATTTTCAGGCGAAACTATTTTTGCTGTGAATTTTCCACCGCCCGCTGGATAGAATCCCCATTGCAGCAGTTCAGCTTTGCAGGAAGATCCCATAAGGCTTATTGCTGGAAAAAACACTTCGCTCATGTAGTGAAAAGGCGGCGACGCCGGATTATGAGTGCCACCTTCGATTTCAATCTCAGAAATTCCTCCGGCAGTCAATAAGGGCGGCAATATTGTCTGTAAAACCAGTATCGAGCTTCCGGCAGTTCCAACAGCAAAGCTGTATTTGCCAGGCTTTACAATTCCCGGATGAAATTCAAGCACCTGAGAAGATATCTCTGCTCCGATTACTTCAGCATCGCATATTTTCTGTATCGCAAGAACAGCCGTAAGATGCTGACGCAGCAATCCGGTTTTTTTTCGGCCAGCCCGAATGTTAGAAATTCTGAAAGGCTTCCCTGTGCATGCAGAAAGGGCAAGAGCACTGCGAAGTATCTGCCCGCCGCCTTCACCTTCTGAACCGTCAATCTGTATCATATTTTCCTCCTCTGGCCGCGAAATCTTAAATATGGGGACAAATTTCCATATAAACTTTTGGGCGGGCTGTCATCTCGAACGAATGTGAGAGATCTCATTAATGCGAGATTTCTCCCTTTGGTCGAAATGACATTTTTTTACTGACCTCTTAAGTAAGATTTGCGTTACTCAGCATATTGTATCATTTCTTTGCTCTGATATTTATATTAGCAAGGTTCCTGCCAACTTTCCCAAAAGCAAAAAATATTGCTGGAAAAGCCTTAAATGGCACATCTAAAATTATTGAATTAGAAACGCTGGATTTTGTATATAAAATTATATATAATAGCTAGATAATAATATATGGTTTGCAATTGTTAGATTTAATTTAAAAGCATAGGAATTTTCATTCTTAGTTATGAGGGTTTCCGAATACCATAATTAGAATTCATACTGCCTTGTAATGATTTAAATTAATTGTTTTCTGATGTGCATTGCCGAAAAGAGTCATATTCTGCTGTCATTTCGACCGAAGGGAGAAATCTGGTATTTTTTATTTAAGGCAACTTATCTAACTATTCGGTGATCTCTCTCTGCAGTCGAGATGACAACGAATCACGCTTTTCCGTATTATTCTTTTTGGGAATGCATTAGTAAGGAAATTTGAAGTGAAGAAATTAGTTGTAGGCTTTCTCGGGACAACACTTGACCGGCGTGGCTGGGAAACCAGGTGGGATCACTGGCGTCCATCTGTGGCGGTTTGCCAGCATGAAGACCTGCTGGTAGACACATTTCATCTTATTTATCAGGATGGCAGCAGAGATCTCGCAGATCAGGTGAAATGCGACATTAAGACCGTGTCTCCAGAAACAAACGTTGTTTTAGATAAAATAGCATTCAAAAATCCATGGGATTTTGAAGAGGTGTTCACAGCACTTCTGAATTATTCACAGAGTATAGAATTCAATCGTGATGAAGAAGAGTTACTGCTTCATATTACAACAGGCACCCATGTTTCGCAGATATGCATGTTTCTGCTCACTGAAGCCGGTTTCTTTCCTGGAAAACTCTTACAGACAGGTCCGGGGCGAAGAAACGCTCCACCCGGAAGCTACGAAATAATAGATCTTGACCTTTCCCGCTATGACTGTATTGCCAGCCGTTTCAGACAGCAGACTGATGATGACATATCCTTTCTTAAATCGGGAATTTCAACTCGAAATAACGATTACAACCAGCTGATTTCTGAAATTGAAAAAGTGACTGTACGAAGCAACGAACCAATTCTTTTAATGGGACCTACCGGCGCGGGCAAATCAAGGCTTGCAAAACAGATATATTCGCTGAAAAAGCAGCGAAAAATAGTCACTGGCAAATTTGTCGAAATCAACTGCGCGACCTTGCGCGGAGACATGGCTATGTCAGTGTTGTTTGGGCATAAAAAAGGCGCATTTACCGGAGCAACAGATGATCGGGCAGGGCTTCTGAAAGCAGCGCACAAAGGAATTCTGTTTCTGGACGAAATTGGAGAACTCGGACTTGATGAGCAGGCAATGCTTCTTCAGGCAATTGAAGAAAAGCGTTACATGCCTGTTGGGTCTGATCACGAAGTCGAAAGCGAATTTCAGCTTCTTTCCGGTACAAACCGCAATTTGAAAACCGAAGTGCGAAAAGGGAAGTTCAGAGAAGATCTGTTTGCGCGAATAAAATTCTGGAGTTTCGATCTTCCGGGACTTTCAGAACGACGCGAAGATATAGAACCAAACATTAACTTTGAACTACAGAGAAGATCCGCTGAACTCGGAAAACCCATTACATTCAGCAGTGAAGCAAAAAAGATGTATCTGGGTTTTGCGACTGGGAAAAACGCGCTCTGGCCTGCAAATTTCCGAGATCTGAACAATTCCATTTCGCGAATGGCTTCACTTGCCGATGGAAACAGGATTTCTGCTGATGATGTAAAAAGAGAGATACTTCGACTTAATACAGAATGGTCAGAAACGACTGATAGTAATACAGAAAAGAATGCACCACTTATTACAAACTTTATTGGGGCAACAAAAGAGGGAGAACTTGATCTTTTCGACAGAATTCAACTTAACGAAGTTTTACGAATATGCCTTTCCAGCTCAAATATTGCCGAAGCAGGACGCAAACTTTTTTCTGAATCCAGGAAAAACAGCCTGAAACCAAATGACAGCGACCGGCTTCGAAAATATCTTCAACGCTTCAATATTTCCTGGGAAATGCTATACAATTCATAGGTGAAAAGCGCCTACTCGCTTCGTTTTTTCAGTTTTAGAATTTTAAGTGATCTTCCAATTGCATCAAGCAGAAAGATCATTTTTTCTTCTGAGATTTCAGGCGATGAGAGTTGTTGAATGTCTTCGATGATTTCCAGAAGTTCTTTCGCTGTTTCCGGGTCTGTTCCGGAATATTTCTGGTAAGCCTCAAGAAGTGTAAGGCAGTCGCCTTCCTGTGTCCGAATGAACTTTACTTTTTCAAGAAAACCTTTTCCGTCAAGTAAAAGAAAATATGAAATTGCCATTGCCGGATCATTGCAGTAATCTGATCCTTCCAGCGCCGGTAACCATGTTTTTATAGTGTTTCTGGCACAATCGTTAAGCGTTTCTGTGCCGCTTCCAATATTTGTCTTTCCTATTTCGCGAATAATATGACGGATATCATTCGCTCGTTTCTGTTCATCAGTCCTGCTTTTAATATTCTTTTTCATTGAAATAAGACGGTCAATAACTTCATCGAGTGACTTCGAATTTCTCATCTCCTGAAGTATTTCATCCGATTTTTGAATACCAGCATCGAATGCATGATGGAATCGAACTGAAAGATTGTACGTGCGGCATCGCAAACACTTCTCCATGCCATAACTCGTCTCTATGCCACAATCAGTGCAAACGCCCTTTTCTGTTTTTATTCCGAGCTCATTAAGTGTTCCGCTGGCAGAATTCCTGAAATATTCACCGTATTTCTGAAATTCAAAAGAATAACCTTCATTTTGAGCGAATAAAGAATCAGAAAAACCTGCAAAAGAAAAAAAAATCAACGCAAACATTAAAACGCGGGAAGATGCCGCGTCTACTATCTGCCCCGAATTGTTGAGAAAATATAGGACGCTTAGACCATTTCCTCTGAAAATCTCTTCCAAAGTATTATTCGTCATTACTATCACTCCAGTATCGTTGAGACTCTTCAGGCAATTATTTTTTTTAATTACAACATTTTACTCCATACAAATTCAACTCACAAGAGCCAATTGCAGTGTTGTATAGATTTCGCAAAGTTTTTTAAAGATTGATTTCGATTCAATTAAATATTACGACAAATCCAAATTCAAATGTGCTAAAATGATATCCTCTCAATAGCTCGTGGAAATGAATTCATTTAGACTATTCATGCGAGAGAGTTTGAAAGTCACAAATTATTTTATGGATGCTGATATTGAATACGGAGATTTTAAATGTTAAAAGATACAAACTTTGATAATCTGAAGGGCGGCTGCTGGAAATGAGACAAATTCAGAAAGGATATGTGTTTATTTCAATTTTCATTTTTGCTTTTGTGTTCGTTTCGTGTCAGAATTTACAGGCGTCTGTTAAAGATGACTGGCTGGGACGAACAATATATTTTGTCTTGATTGATCGATTTCATAATGGAAGCACAATTAACGATAAGAACGTTAATCCTATGTCAGATAGCGGTTTCCATGGCGGAGATGTTGCCGGAATTATATCAAAGCTCGATTATTTGAAAGATCTTGGAATCAGCGCTTTGTGGGTGAGTCCCATTTTCAAGAACAAGCCCGACGAATTTTTCGGAAATTGGGCTTACCATGGTTATTGGACTTATGATTTCTTTTCATCTGATGACAGATTTGGAAATCTTGACGAACTGAAAAACTTTCGGAAAGTCCTTAAAAAGGATGACATCAAGCTATTACTTGATGTACCCGTAAATCATCTTGGATATGATGCACCATTTGCTGAAAAGTTTCCGGCCATGTTTCACCAGACGCCTGAAATTAAGGACTGGAACAACCTTGAACAGGTGGAAACTTATAAGCTTTTTGGACTGCCTGATTTTGCCTCAGAAAAGAAAATTGTACAGCTTTTCTTTCAGGCAGTTGCAAGATTTTGGATAACACAACTTTCACCTGATGGTTTCCGTCTGGATGCTGTACGACATGTCCCGCTTGATTTCTGGAAAAACTTTGTAAATTTCGGAAAACAATTTCCCGACAAAGATCTTTTCATGCTTGGTGAGCTGTTGGACGGTGATCCAAAGAATATTTCAAAAACTTTGAAAATCGGTGAGTTTACCTCTCTTTTTGATTACCCTTTGTACTACACCCTCGTCAGTGTTATTGCCCAGAATGGCGATTGCCGGCAACTGGCGCTTCGGTTTTATCAGGATTTCAGATATCCGGATTCTGAACTTATTGCATCATTCATCGACAATCATGATACCGACCGATTTTTAACCAGTTCAGGCGAGAATCTGAAAAAACTCCAGATAGCGCTTGGCATAATTCTCACAGCCCGCGGAATTCCGACTCTGTGCTACGGAGACGAAACCGGAATGTCGGGAAAAGCCGAAAAATCTTTTTCCAATCGATCTGACATGAATTTTTCAGGAAATTCCCAGATTCGGGAATTTGTAAAAATTCTTGTACATGCACGTCGAAAATATGAAGCTCTGCGTGAAGGCAATCAAGCAACTCTGTTCGCTGATGATGAAACTTTTTCGTTCATTCGGGTGACCTCTGACGCTCTGGCATTTGTGGCTGTTAACCGCGGGGAAAAAACGCATCATCTGGAAATCCAATTTCCACCAGAATTGCCTGATAAAATACTTTTGAAAGACATTTTTTCTCAAAAAACTGTCTCAGTTGAAAGCAGAATGCTTCAAATATCAGTTCCACCGGAAAGTGTCTGTGTATATCATACCGAACAACCATCTGGAAAAGCGTTTGAGAATTATTCCAAAAAAATAAGGCGCTCAAAAGTTGATTTAAATGAATTTGGTACAGTGAAAGTGCGTTTCGAATTAGAGAAAACAAATATAGCATCAGACTCCCAGATCTTTGTGATAGGCGGTTTGCCGCATATTTCAGACTGGAATCCAGACAATCTCAGAAACCCTCTGGTTTTATTAAAAAAAGGCATATTTTCAGCTGAGGTAGAACTGCCGGCAAGGGCGTTTGTTGAATACAAATTTCTGGAAAAAAAGGTTGATGGGAATATTAACTGGATGCAGGGCGAAAACTTTTTTCTTGCAACTCCTGACAACGGAAATATAATTAAAAAACATACCTGGCAATAACCGTAAAAAAACAATTACCTGCGCGTAAAAATATTGTTACAAATTTTTTGAAAAAAATTCACTTTTTGGCTCTAACAGACTAATGAAATTATGGAATAATTTTTGCTTATTATAATATCAGGGATGCTTTAGGCAATTGCTACCCTATCTGAAAATGCTTGTTTATTTCTATGGAAACGGCTATACTAAAGATATAAGGGCCAAGCAAGAGGCTTTTAGAGGTGCTTCAATCTTTGAAAGGTTCAATAATCGGAAATGATTTCGGAAAATAAGGATCAGATTGTTAATGTGTTTTTTGCAGTAATTTTTGTTGTATCTGTTGTTCTTTTATATAATGTAAATAGTAAAAACAGAGAGCTTTCAAGTCAGATTTCAGGATCTACGGAAGCAGACAAAAATGATATGACCCCATTGGGTGTGCCATCAAAGACTGTTGTAATGAAGCGAAGGGCGGCAATAAAGGAGGCCGAAAGAAAAGGAGTTTCGACATACACTTTTGAAGTCGAACTTCCACCACCCCCCATAATGGCAAAGTAAAATATATTAGTTGCTTTTATCACAAAGAATGTAATATTCTGGAATTACTTCGTGTTTCAATGGAGTATACGGTAAATTGGTTTTATTGGAGGAAGCGATGAGAAAGGTGCCTATTATTAGATTCCTGGTTTTGTTTGCTTTTATTTTGTCGTTTGCACCGGCATTATTTTCTCAGCCGGCTTCGACAGGAAAACTTTTTGTAGACTTTCTGGCGATGAAAATTTATCTTCCAACTGCTATTTCCGGTCCAACGGCCTTCAGGGAAGACACTACAGTTTCATTTCAGGGTATAGGGAAGAAGTTTTACGAAGCTACCCCTCAAACAACGTTTACTCTCTGGTATGAATGGGGCGACGGATATACAACCAATGTAGATAATCCGCTGTCTAATACGTTCAACTCTTTTTCTCATTCCTGGTGGGACAGCGGAATTTACACAATCAGGCTTAAAATCAAATATTCCAAGCGCACATGGAAGGGAATCAATGCCGTTGACACACCTAACACCATTGAAGAAGTGGCGAATCTTACGATTGTCACAACTGTACATGATGTTGCTCCAGCCGGGACAATTTACTTTTCGGTTCTGCGCACTCTAGGTTCTACCGTTGACGAAGATGTATCTTCAACTTTTACTGCCGGTGTAATGATTGATTACGTCAAGGAAATTCCGGAAAATGTTAAGACCGCCGACCACTACGATGGTGTTGCAACAAACAGCGTTGAATATCGCTGGAAGATTACACGTCCGACTGGTTGTGTAGAATACGAAGATCCATCATGGACTAGAATTGCCGGAAATGGAACAACGGTTAATCCTCTGGTGTATACCTTCAGCACCCCGTTTGAGCCAGCTTCCTACACTGTCACTCTTCAGGTAAGATACCTTGAACACAGATGGAGTAAAGTGTACAATGGTTCCAATGCAATTGGATGGGCTTACGATAAAACTTACATGTCAAATTCAGTAGTTAAATATTGTCAGAATGTGCCGTTAGGCAAGCCAGCCAAGGACAGTGCTGCGAACCTTATGTTATCTGGTCAGACTCCTTTTGAGATTATGGTTGCAGATACAACTGAGGCTACGGCTGTTATTGAGTCTGGCCCTTCAACCGGAACAACGGGGGATCCGCTTGAAAACTATATGGTTACGATGTCAGTTACAGACAACAATCCAAATGCAGAATACAGCGACTGCGTGCTGGTAGAAGATTTATATCAGCAGGGGGCAAAATCTGTAAGAAAAGATCAGGAAGACACTTCGGCAACAGCCGTGGGGTCTGTAATAAGAGCTCTCAGCGCGACTTCCAAACAGGTTCTTGATCCGGTAACGAGTGCTGTCATTACTGGCAGCAGAGCGCGTTACAAATTTGAATTCGGTCGCTCTTATTCCTATAAAGACAAGCTCCCTGATGACTATGCTTACACCATGGACAACTACGGACCTTCGAAATCAAACGATGAACTGAAATATTACTGTAAAGTTAATGTCAAAGATGGTTATGATAAGTCAGTACCCGGGAAATACCTTGTAAAAACCTCTTCCAGAAACGTTACAGTGGCAGACAACGATGCGCCAGCTTTTACAATGCGCATGAAGACAGACCCAGAGGCTCTTTTCGTTGTTGAAAGAGGAGTAAATGACAAACCTGGTCTTCCTGCGCCAATTGATATTACTCTGATGGGAATAAAAATCAAAGATCAGACTGACCCTTTCAAATTGGCAAAACCAGACAAGATAGATGTTGTCAGTGAAAAGTATTTTCCGCTTGTATATGTAGGGCAGCGGGTATTTGTACAAATAACTGGGAATGACAACGTTAATGGCAATGATCTTACAAGCGGTTTTGCATACACTCTTGACGGAGTTCCTGTAAGTCTCAGCGGCTCATTTTTCATGATTGAAAAACTGCCCGTTGAAAATCCTGTTACCTGCACTTTCTTTGCCAATGACAAACAGGGTAACTCAAGAGCAATTCAGTTTAAAATAAAAGTTCAGGAACTTGGCTTTACTCCACGTATTCTGGAAAACAAAATCAAAGGAGGGAAATGATTTGAACTATCGTCGTCACTTGGTATTACTTGCAATCGTTCTTTTTTGTCAGGTGGGTATCCCATCTTCGGCTCAGGACAAACCCTTTATTTTTACAATTGATATGCAGCGGGTTATTGATGAGTATGTAAAAATACCTGGTTTGCTGGATAAGTCTCTGGGCAAGGTTGATTTTGCGGCTATTAAGAAGGCAACTCCGAAAATGCCGGAACCTCCGAAGCTAGATGTAGACGCTCCGCCCTCAGAATTACCGAATGATTCAGCACCTGACGCTCCCGGCAAACCGAACCCGACTATGATGAAAATGATGGAAATGCAGAATTCCCTGGTCAGTGAAGCGGAAGAAAACATCAGGCAGGCTGTTGAGCAGGTGGGAAAGAAGAATTCAGCACAGCTTATTATTAATACATCCGAAAAATCAAGTATTCGCCAGGCAGTTATGCAGATGGTTATGATGAAAAGTGCTAAGATTTCCGGTATGCCGATACCACCTATGCCAGGCTCTGAAGGTGCAGGTGCTTTGCAGGGAGGCATGGCCTCAATGATGAATCTGGGAACCGATTTTACCTCAGAAAGAATTCTTTTTTCCAATGACCTTACAAATGAGGTTATAGAGTGTCTGAAAACTTTGAAAAAAAATTAGTGTGTTTTTAAAATGATATATTGGAGGGATAGAGTATGCCTGATAAAACCGTAAAAAAAGTTAAAAACCTGATAATAGGTTTTGCTTCGGTTCTTATTGTTTACGCGATATTTGTCAGTTTTCTGAACCCAACACGGATAGAAGCACAATCAGCTGCAACGGCAACCTATTCTGAAACATGGGAAGCTGTTAACGTTGCTTTGAGTGAATTTGGTGGTGGTACCGGTTATTACTACAGAATCTATTTTTATCCTGGAAATCCATGGGGTTATACCTGGCAACATTATGTTTCATGGGGCTACTGGGCAGCAGATGGGTATCCAATAGGTAAATGCGGTTACAAGAAAGTTACTTATTCAAACATTGAAAGTCATAAGTGTTTTGCGGACGGCTATGGCTATTATGGCTCCAGCTACGGCAATGGTTTTTCTCCGAATGGCTTTGTACTTTCATGGAAAGTCTCTGGAACTATTTCTAAATAATTGTATATGCACCAGCTTGTTTCACGATCTTTCTCTCTTCGACTGATGTTTAAGAGAGAAAGATCGTGCGGTGGTTTTACTCTGCCGGAAGTCCTTATAGCATCGGGCATTATCGGAATGCTCATCGGGATGGTTTTTACTTTGTACAGCTGGCACAGTAAAGCTGTTAACCGCATAACCTGGCACAGCGAAACTAATCGTAAAGCAAGCCTCGTTTCACAGAAAATTATTCAGATGCTTGAAAAATCCTCTGTGCCGTCAGTCATAGCTTTTGACAGCACAAAATTTTCAGATAATACCGCGCACTATCTGAACGTTCCCAATGGTTCTGTTATAAAAGCGGGTTCTTCCCGAAAGCGAATTTGCACTTTTCCCTGCGCAGTCAGCTCCACTCCTACCGCGCAAGGCAAGATCAACTGGGTCGAGCTGTCTCTGTCAGAACTGAAAGGTGATACGGCCGATCTTGATTTATCTGAAACTTTGCAGTACTACACTGACAGCTCCTACGCGACTGTAGGAATACCGGCGTTTTCCAAATATATGACACTGATCGAAAATGTCGATTCAGTAGAAATTGAAGAAGTTGCTCCTCAAACATTGCGAATAAAGATAAAGGCAATATATCCCCAGGATAAAAGACTTTCTCAGGTAATATCAATTGATTGTAAAACAAACATTACCGTTGCAATAAAAAAATGAAATATGCTCTTCCCTTCTAATTGGCAGAGGCTGATTCATAAATGAAAAATTCTTATTTGACCAATTTGCATTATTTTAAAAAAGAAGTTGTCAGCAGGAAGGCATTCTCATTGATTGAGATTGTTATATCTCTTGGTATACTTGCAGTGGCTTTTTTGCCAATTGCTGGTGTAGTGATGTCTAAACAGGATGACACAGTGGTTATCGAATCACATCGCTATGCCGCTGAACGTGGTTTTTCGATCATGAGCAGAATTATGCAGGAAGTGCCCTTTGAAACTCTCTGGGAAAGCCCGTCAAAAGATCAACCTGGTTCACTGAAACCCCAATCTAAGCCAAGTACTGTTAACGGAGTGGTTTTCGATGGAACATATTGTACGAAATTGAGGCAATCAATATTCCCCGGCTCCGCAGAGCTTTGCTATATTGAATTCACTGATGCCAGGGGAATTGTTTATGAAGCGTTTCTTGAAATAACAGACATTTCCGATCCATCAACGGCAGGTTTCACTGGTACTACGTGGTCAGATCCTTCAACCTGGAAGGAGTTATACTTCGATTATTATGCTCTGCCTGAATTTGAAAAACAGCCAAACTGGAACAGTACGGCAAATCAGAACAACGACGGTGTTATTGGCGCAAGCTATATTACACCATACAAGTATTACACCGGAACTATTGTCGGAAGACACTGGGGACCTGCTGAGCGCAAGAGAAATGGCTCAACAGCATTTAAGTCTCTTTTCCCGCGTGATCAGAAAGACCGGTCACACCCGTGGTCTGATTGGGGGGGAAAATTCTGTCAGATGAAAAAACTCAGACTTAGAATGCGCTGGAACTATACTCCCAAAGAAAGAAAAACACCTTCTGTTAATTATGGCCGCAGGCAGGAAATATGGCTTCTTGCCTTTAAATCAAATATCTTTTGAAAACACAGAGGTAAAAACTTGAAAGAAAATTATTCAATCAGCCAAAAGAAGACTGGAACAGCTCTGCCTCTGGTTTTAATATTTTCATCTTTAATGCTTTCCGGAATCATACTTGTCTACAAGATGACTAATGAACACCGGTTTTCAGTAAGGGAATCTGTCGGAGTGTTTCAGGCAAAGCTGATGGCAATGTCCGGAGTTCAGCATCTTCTGTTGAAAACAAAACTGATGCCTTCAGAATTTTACGATGCGTGGGCAATGGCAAAGGGAAGGAATCCATATTTCGACTTTGATTCATCAGTAGCTGCGGGTCCAACCAATCCGGGTCCAAGATTTCTCACGAGAGGAACTCCCGGTGCTAATCCAAAATATGAAATCACTATGAACTCTTCTGATAATTTTTCAAGCAATTCTGAGGGATGGTTTTCAAGTGACGCTTTTGCCGGAAAAAAGTGGCCCACTGTTAATGGAGTAGCAATAAACAATTCAGAATTGTACTTATGGAAATTCATTGCTGATGTAACGAACAAAGCAGCAATTCAACCGGTTCTAGCCATACAGCGGCAGAATAAAAATTTCAATTATGCGGCCGAAGATCCGTATTCTGGAATTTACGAAGTAACTTCTATCTCGCTTCTTGGACAAAAACAGGGAAAAGCGTATCTTGAAGATACCGTTAAAATCGAAGTAACCGGACAGATAACTAATCTCGACGGGGTTTATCATTTGCAAACTATCTCCCAGACCGTTCTGGTAAAAAGAAGGTGAGAAGAATACGTATTCACCCTCCTGTTGTTGGTTTGGTAAACTTTGTAGTAAAGTGGTAATGTTTTCCTTAGGTCACTCTTCTGGGAGTCGTTGTTGGTGAGGTTTGAGGTGGGGCTTTTTGACACTGGTAATAACAGAAAAATGATTTCAATATTAAATTTGGAGGGAAGTGTATGCCTGACAGAACCGTAAAGCACATTCGGAACCTTGTATTTGGTTTTGCTTCAATTTTTTTTGTGTATGCAGTATTTGTAAACTTTTTGAACCCGACTAGAATTGACGCTCAATCAGCTGCAACCGCTACCTACTCTGAAACCTGGGAAGCCGGAAACGTTGCTTTGAGTGAATTTGGTGGTGGTACAGGCAGGTATTATGGTTACTATTTTTATCCTGGAAATCCATGGGGTTATACCTGGCAACATTATGTTTCGTGGGGCTACTGGGCAGCAGATGGATATCCTATCGGTAAATGTGGCTACAAAATAGTTACATCATCAAACCTTGAAAGTCATAAGTGTTTTAAAGACGGCTATGGCTATTATGGCTCAAGCTACGGCAATGGTTTTTCCCCCAACGGTTTTGTACTTTCCTGGAAGGTCTCTGGAACTATTTCCAAGTAATTATATCAACACGAAAAGTTCCTCTGTTCACCCTCTACGCGTCGTCAGCGCATGAGAGGGCTGAGGGGAGGGTACTTTTTGTCTGCTGGTTATAATATAAAAACGATTTCAATATTAAATTTGGAGGGAAAGTGTATGCCTGACAGAACCGTAAAGCACATTCGGAGCCTTGTATTTGGTTTTGTTTCAATTCTTTTTGTATATGCAATATTTGTAAGCTTTTTGAACCCGACTAGAATTGACGCTCAATCAGCTGCAACCGCCACCTACTCAGAAACATGGGAAGCTGGAAACATAGCTGTTAGCGAATTTGGCGGCAGTAGTACCGGTTATTGGTACAGAACTTATTTTTATCCGGGAAATCCATGGGGTTACACATGGCAACAGTATGTTTCGTGGGGCTATTGGGGTTATGACGGCTATCCAATCGGAAAATGCGGCTACAAGGTAGTTACAGCATCAAACCTTGAAAGTCATAAGTGTTTTAAAGACGGCTATGGCTATTATGGCTCAAGCTACGGCAATGGCTTTTCTCCGAATGGCTTTGTACTTACCTGGAAAGTCTCCGGAACCATTTCCAAGTAATTAATAGATTCTCACTTATATTTACCCATATTTCTCTCTTGCTTCGTTTCGGCTCCATTCAATGACATTGATGAACGCTTTTCATTGAATGATCAGAGTCGAAATTGTTGTTTATGTCAGCTTTTACATCTCCGATAGATACAGACTTTTTAAGTCAATGTGAGGGAGAGTTCTGGCAAGGGTTTGGGTTGCAGAGAATTGCTTGTGTTTGCCCGAATGTTAGAAAGATGCTTGCAAAATTGTAGTATTACGTGTTAATCTTCTTTCTCTATTTCGGGAGGTGCAAGATGTCGGAAAAAAATCCGTCTGTTCAGGAAATAAACGATTTAAAAGCTGTCTCTGAGATCGGAAAAACCAGAGAACTCATCGTCAAAGAAATTGGAAAAGTTTTCATCGGACAGGATAAAGTTGTCGAAGAAATTCTGTTTGCCATGTTTGCAAAGGGACATGTTCTTTTAATTGGCGTCCCAGGACTTGGAAAAACTCTTCTTGTTAATTCTCTCGCTCAACTTCTGGATCTGAAATTCCGGAGAATTCAGTTCACACCCGATCTGATGCCGTCAGACATCACAGGTACAGAAATCCTCGAAGACGACCCTTCGACAAGAGAACGCAGGTTTCGCTTTGTTGAGGGACCTCTTTTCACAAATATTCTTCTTTCTGATGAAATAAACCGCACCCCTCCGAAAACACAGGCTGCACTCCTGCAGGCTATGCAGGAAAGAGCCGTGACATCTGCCGGAAAAACATATCCGCTCGAAGCACCTTTCTTCGTTCTGGCAACTCAGAACCCGATTGAACAGGAAGGCACATATCCTCTTCCGGAAGCACAACTGGACAGATTTATGTTCAATGTGCGCATTGATTACCCTTCGCATGACGAGGAAGTAACAATGGTTAAGGCTACAACCGGCGGGTTCCAGCAGGAATTAAGTCCGGTAATTGACCGCGACCGTATTCTAGAACTTCAGGACATCGTCAGAAGAGTTCCCGTTTCAGACCACGTTGCCGGATACGCAGTTTCAATAGCCGAAGCAACACGTCCAAACCGTGAAAAAAGCTTTGATTTTGTAAACAACTTCATAACATGGGGCGCCGGTCCGAGAGCAAGTCAGTATCTTATTCTCGGCGGAAAAGCCAGAGCAGTTTTCAGAGGCAGATATTATGTATCGTGCGATGATGTACGTGCTCTTGCCTACTCAGTACTCAGACACAGAATCATGGTTAACTTTAACGCTGAAGCAGAGGGCATTACAACTGATGCACTCATAAAAAGAATAATCGATTCCGTTCCGGAACCAGCCCACTGACGCAAGGTTTCCTCACCTTACCCCGACCTGCTCCTGCGCTGACAGTGGGGAGATCGTTTGAATAATTCCTACATTATTTAAAATATTAACTTGGTAAGTACAATAGCTTGAAAACAACAAATAGAATTTCACGTTATCTTGATCCGAAGCTTCTTGCGACATTTGGCGGTCTTGAAGTTAAAGCACGTACGGTCGTAGAGGGCTTTATTACTGGTTTGCATAAAAGTCCGTTCAAAGGCTTCAACGTCGAATTTGCGGAATACAGACAATACGCACCTGGTGACCCGATAAAAGACATCGACTGGAAGATATACGCACGCACCGACAAATACTATATCAAGGAACACGAAGAAGAAACAAACCTTTCAGGTTATCTTGTCATGGATGTCAGCGGCTCAATGTCATATAAAGGCGACGGAAAGCTCAGTAAAATGGATTATGCGGCAACACTAGCCGCTTCGCTGGCTTATCTGATGCTTCGACAGCAGGATTCCGTCGGACTGGTAACTTTTTCAGATGGTGTACGAAGAATTATCAGACCCAAAAGCGGAATGTCCCATATAAAAGCAATCTGTGGCGAACTCGAAAATACAAAACCCATTGAGGGCACTAATATATCCGAATCTCTTGATCGCGTTGCTGAAACAATGCGTAAACGCGGCGTTCTTATAATCTTTTCCGATCTCATGGATAACGCGGAATTGGTTATTGCAAAAGCAAGGCAACTTCGTTCAAGACGCCACGAAGTAGTAATTTTTCATGTACTTGACCGCCATGAAATTTCATTTCCATTCGAAGACATTACCCTTTTCAAGGACCTCGAAGACAAAAGTGAAATTATTGCAGACACTTTTGCTCTGAGAAATGAATATCTGAAGAAAATTACTTCACTCATTAACACATTTCAGTCAGCGCTGAGAAAATCTGGAATAGACTATATTCTTGCAGATACATCAAGAACCCTTGAATCTAATCTGAAATCTTTCTTCACCCGACGGCAGAGTTTCGGCTCTGCACTGATGTAAAAGGGGGGAAGAAAAAATGCCGTTTCACTTTGGAAATCCATGGTTTCTGCTTGCCGCACTGGGAATTGGAGTACCAATTTATCTGCATCTGTATTACAGAAAGAATCCGGTACAGAAATTTTTTCCCAGTCTTCGCCTGATCAGACTTTCATCCCAGACTATTCTGAATAAGATGAAACTTAAAAATCTGATACTTCTTGCTCTGCGAATAGCTGTAATACTATTTCTTGTTTCAGCACTCGCGAAACCATTCATCAGTACAGGCGGAAATCTTGATTCAGGGAATGGTTCACCATCTGCTTTCGTTGTAGTACTTGACAACTCAATGTCCATGGGCGCATCACACAGAGGAATCTCTCTTTTTAACGCTGCCAAGAGCAGAGCGCTCGAAATTCTTGATAAAATGGGACAGAACGACAAGGCTTCTGTAGTACTTATGAATGATCCGGGAACGGTTCTCTTTCAGCAGCTTTCATGGGATAAAAATGATCTGAGGGAAGCAATACGAAATACAACTCTTGGACACAGTGGAACAAATGTTCATTCTGCACTGGTTTCCGCACTCAAAATGATTCTTCCGGTGAAATCATTCAAAAGAACCATCTACGTTATTTCGGATGTTACAAAAACCGCCTGGAAAACTTTCTCAGAATCGTTTGATCTGACTAAGATACCACGGGATATTGATCTTGTACTTATTCCGGTTGGCGAAGAGACCGCGCCTCCAAATCTTGCTGTTTCGAACCTTGAACTTTCAGCGCCGCTCGTTCTGGCTGGCAGAACGGCTCCGCTGCTGGTTACTGTTTCCAATTTCAGTTCAAGTCCGCAGAAATCAATGCTCTCCGTTTTCATAAACGGTGACAAAAAGCATGAACTTGCACTCGACCTTGCTCCTGACGAGAAAAAGCGCGTTTCAATTCCATGCACCTTTCAAAAAGAAGGCGCATCACATATCAGAGCTTCGATTTCTGCTGATTCGCTCTCGGCAGACGATTCAAGACATCTTGCAGTCAAGGTTCTGGCGTCTCAGAAAGTGCTGATTCTTCATCCGCCCAGGTTCATTGACGGACGCGATTCAACCGACGATTTATATCTGCGCTTTGCATTGAATCCGCTTAACAAAAAAGATAATCCGGTCTTCAATGTTGATCGCCGTTCAGAAGAAGAAACAAGCGGTATTGATCTTAATCAGTATTCTTCTGTTTTTCTGGTAAATATAAGAAAACTTCCGCCCGAATTCGTAAAAAACCTCTCAGCTTATCTTCTGAGCGGTGGAAATGTAATAATATTCCCGGGTTCGCGTGTAGATCCTAACTGGTACAACACATATTTTTTCGACGAACCGGGCTCTTCTTACATTCTCCCCGGACGCCTCGTAAAGCGAATAGGAAATTCTGTAGCAAAAAGCTTTGCATATCAGATTACCGACATTGATTCGGCACACCCGGCGTTTAAATTCTTTTCCAGCGAAGAAAATGGCGATATCAGCCGGGCACAAATTTATGAATTCATTCAGATTGAACCATTGAATTCCGCTCAGATTCTTGGAAGAATGAGCCACGGACTTCCGGCAGTTATCGAAGAATCTCGCGGACAGGGCAGAGTTATGCTTTTTGCCTTTAATGCCGACAACTCATGGTCTAACTGGCCAATGAAACCGACATTCCTCCCATTTATTCATCAGACTGTCTTCGGGATGATCGGCAGAGGTGGTTTGGCGTTCGATTCTATTACTCCTCAAACCCCGGTTACGCTTCAGCTCAAGGAAGATGGTCTTCAGGAAGTAGTACTTGAAACTCCCGGTGGCGAAAAAACTTCTCTTCCAACACGCAAAGAGGGTCCGGGACTTATTATTGTATCTACGTCAAACACCGATACCGCCGGATTCTACAGACTTACTGCAAAATGGAAAAATCGTACACAGGCTCAGGCGTTTGCTGTGAACCCGCCCGCCGATGAAAGCGATCTTGAGCGCTTTCCGATCAATAAAATTCCGAGATTCATTTCTATCAGACAAAAACCCGGAACCGGAAACAAATTCGGGGAAAAGATTACGCTTATCAGAGAAGGGCGAGAAGTTTCTGTTCCGCTGCTCTGGGCGCTTTTCCTGCTTGCCATGGCAGAGACTTTTTTTGCTAACAAACCATCTGGAATAATCACAAGGACGTTGACCGGCAAATGGAACACCTGATAAGATTTTTAGGTTTTGATTCCGGAGCGCTTCAGGCAATTGAATCTGTCAGATTTTCACTTGCATGGGGCTGGGCCGGGTTAACCCTCATGATTATTGCAGTTATTCCGATTGTCTGGTTTTCCTATAGAATGGAAGACAAGCCAGTTCCCGCAGGTTTGAAATCGAAACTTCTTGTTCTGAAAATTATCTTTATTGCAGGAATAATTCTGATGCTTGCCGGTCCAAGGCTTACAATCAGCGGTTTTGTTCCTGAAAAGAACCGAATTGCCGTTCTGATTGACTCATCAAGAAGCATGAGCATTACAGAAGAAAATGTCTCAAGAATGGACAGAGTAAGGGACGTTTTCTCAAAAGGTGAATTTCTCGAAAAACTTGAAAAGAAAATCGGTTTTTCTCCATCTATATTCACTTTTTCCGGACAGGTTGCACCTGTTTCACGAGAGGACATCGCATCTTTTTCTGTAACTCCTGATGGAACGCAGACCAACATTTCAAAAGCGATTTCAGAAATCGGCGGAAACCTTGGCGAAGGAAATCTTCTCGGAATGGTTATGTTCACCGATGGAATTCATAATACAGGTGAAAATCCGATAGAAACAGTTTCAAAGACAAAGATTCCATTGTACATTCTTACATCCGGAAAAACAGGACTGGCCAGAGATATTTCTATTTCACTTGACCGTCCGCCGTCAATTGGTTATCTCAACTCGCTGCTCAAGGTCAGGGGCGAAATTAAAGCCTATCGTTCGCAAATCTCTGAGGTTGAAGTAACAATAAAGAAAGATGGAAAAGAGTTTTCTAAGATTAAAGTGCCGCTGGCAAAAGATTCTGGACGCTCCGAATTCTATTTTGATATTCCATGCGACACTGAAGGTTCGTTTGCCTTTTCCGCATCAATTCAACACCTTTCAGATGAATTGACTTACGAGAATAATGAAGCTGGTTTTCTGTTAAAAGTAATCAAAGACAGCCTGCAGGTGCTTTTTCTTTCAGAGTTTTCATCATGGGACTATTCGTTTATGAAAACAGCTGTCAGAACTGAACCTAACTCACATATTACCGGATACACTGTTCTGAATAACGGACGGTGGCTGATTTCCAATGATGACAGAATGACTACATCATCGACCGAGCCAGACATTGAAGGAGCTTTGAAAGAAGCTGATGTTCTGGTTCTCAACGGATTTCCTGAAAGACATCTTCAGAAGCACATCACTCTCCTGCGTGAACGTCTTGAAACCGGAAAAACCGGTATATTTATCATGCATGGGCTGCGCCCCTACACTGAGCTTGGCTACAAAGGCTCAGAAATTGAAAACTGGTTTCCGGTTGATCTGACCGGTTCTCATTGGAAGGGCAATCAGGCAAATATGGTACTGACGTCGAGAGATACTCCTTATTCTTTTTTGAAACTTATGCATGATCCGATTGAAAACCAGGAGTTTTTCAGAACGCTTCCAAAATTTGACGGATTATTTGTTTACCCGAAAATTCGTGCAGGTACAGAAGTTCTTTTGTCATCAACGCTTGAATTGCCGGGTGGTCCGGCGCCATCACTGATAAGCTCACGCACAGGTCAGGGCCGCGTTGCAATGCTTCTTGGCGGACCGCTTTGGACAATGGGTTTCAAGCTTGTTTCGAATGGAAAAGGAATCAAGCCTTACACTGGTTTTGTTGTAAATCTTCTCAAATGGATCGCAAATCGCCGAGAAGACGCGCAGGTAAGTCTTGAACTGCCTTCTTCAAGATTATTTACCGGACAGCCGGTAACATTCCGTGTATTCGTAACAGATCAATCCAGACAGCCGCTTGATAATGCGCAGGTAACCGGTGAAATAATTTCAGCGGGCTCGCAGACAACTGCACTTTCCTTTCTTTCGTCGGGCGAAAAGGGCTTGTACGAAGCAACAATTGTTCCTTTCAGGCGTGGAAATGCCGAGATTCGTGTTGATGCAAAATACCAGGGAAAACCGTTAGGGAAGTCATCGGCCAGAGCAATTTTTGAAATTCCAACAGTTGAATTTGATGACCCCGAAGTTAAGGTTGAAAAAATGGTCGCCATTGCCAGCATTTCACGTGGATTATGTCTTCCGGTTGATAAATACCAGGAATTACTGGATTCCATTCAACCAAAATCAGGTAAAAAGCGTGAAACAAAAAATTTCGAACTGCGCGACAGCTGGCTTATTCTTCTGATTCTTCTTGTGCTTCCGCTTATTGAATGGATAATAAGACGCAGAAAGGGTTACAGTTGATGTACAGATTTAGATTTCAAATTATTGCAATATTTATTATATGTACACTGCTTTCCGCGTTTTCGGCGCAGAAAGTCTTTGCTCAGCAGGGATTTATCTGTGTTCCGAGAATTCAGTATGGCGGTGGCGGTGACTGGTATACCGACCCCACTTCAATGCCAAATCTTCTGAAAGCAGCTGGTGAACGGTTTAAGCTCCAAGTTCAACCCGAACATAAGGTAATTAAAATTTCAGACCCCGAATTGTTTAATTATCCGCTGATCTACATGACAGGGCACGGAAACGTAAAATTCGAAGATCAGGAAATTAATCGCCTGAGAACCTGGCTTGACAACGGCGGATTCATCTGGGCCGACGATTGCTATGGCATGGACAGATCTTTAAGGCGCGAATTTAAACGAATTTATCCTGATAAGGAATTTCAGCTTCTGCCACCGGAACATCCGGTTTTTCACACTGCGTATGAATTTGAAAAAGGTGTTCCGAAAATTCACGCCCACGACGAAAAAGCTCCGTCTGCTTTTGCCCTTTTTAATAAAGGCAGAATGTGTGTACTTTATACTTTCGAAACTGATATTGGCTGCGGCATTGAAGATGAAGGAATTCATCCTGAAGACGATGCTGACAAACGCGAACAGGCATTAAGAATGGCACTGAACATTCTTATATTCGCAATGAATCAATAACCTCAGAAATTCCACTGGAAAGATGATATGGATATACAAAAATCAGATGCGGAAAAACTAATTGAACGGTTGTCCGGGTATGCGAGCGGTCGGGAAGAAATACTCAGATTCCTTTTTTCATACCGCTTCTGGCGGCAAATCAGGCTTTTTCTGACCAGGAGTTTTATTGCCGCTGCTGTTATTATCTTTGTTTTTATTGTTTTCCTGCTTGCTGACAGAACCTTTTTGAGTGCCGACTTCTTCAGATGGCTCTTTTCTGCTGGTTTTTATCTTTCTATTGTTCTTTTGGTTCTATGGATTGCACGCCTTTTGATTTATCCGCCTGATAACTCGGCTCTTGCTGTCGAACTTGAAAAATCTGATACAAGCCTTTGTTCGGCGCTTATTTCTTCTGCGGAATTCGCAGTTACTCCAACACCCGCCGGAACTTCACGGGCGATGGTTAAGCTTTCAATAAGCGATACTGCCAGAAAGTTGAAAGTCGAAACAATGAATTCGGCACTTTCTGAATTCAAGCTTGCAATGCCGATTTCAGTTTTCATCATTTCTGCACTGATAATCGGAATCTGGGCAAGTTATTCACCACGGGAAGTCTCAATTGCCTTAGAGAGGCTTCTTAAGCCATATTCTCCGATTGCTCCGTGGTCAGATTTTTCAATGAAAGTATCACCCGGAAACTTCCTTGTTGCAAAGGGTGAAAGTGTTCAGATTCTGGCTGTTCCATCAAACATCCCAGACAAAGAACCAGTTCTGACGCTGTTTTCCCCAAATGACACAACAGGTCATCCGACTGAAATGTTCTTTGATGACACATCTTCCCAGACACGATACGTTTACACGCTGAATGGTCTCCAGGAATCGACAGACTATCAGGTTTCAGCTCCAGGATATATTTCTGAAAGATATTCAATTACTGTACTTCCAAGGCCGGAAATTAAAAGTTTTTTCCTGACACTTGTTCAGCCGGCATACATTGCAACAGCACCAGTTGAGCTTTCTGAAGGAACCGGAGACACAACGGTTCTCAAGGGAACACGCATAATTTTTCGCGGAAATTCAACCCAGCCGATTGCCTCAGCAGTGTTAAGTTTTGATCCGCCAGCAACGATAACATGTGACATTGATCAGAAGTCCTTCAGTGCAGAATTTTCTCCGGCAACATCCACGACATATAGCATCATGATCACCGGAACATCTGGCTTTTCTAACGAAAATCCCGTGAAATATCAGATTACTCTTGTACAAGATGCTACGCCAACGGTTGAAATTGTAAAGCCGGGTGTTGATCTTCCTTTCCCAAAAAGTAGAAGACTTGATCTGAAAGTAGTTGCCAAAGATGATTTCGGAATAGTCAGCACAGTTTTGTACTATTCCCATGAAAGTCCCAGGCAATTAATTCCGCAGAATCTTAAATCTGATTTTTCTCCAAAAAAAGATTTTGAGGTTGAGTTTCCATGGCTTCTTGATACACTTCAGGTAATGCCCGGAACAGAAGTCAGATACTATGTAAAAGTTGAAGATTGCATGAAACCATATCCGAACGTTGCAACTACATCCGTTTACAAAATATCGATGCCCTCTTACTACGATGTGTACAATGCAGATGACGAGAAACACGGCAATGTTGCAAAGAAAATTGAAGAAATCATGGAAAATCAGAAATACAGACGTGAGTCTCTTCAGAAAGCTTATGAGCAGATGCGCCATGAAGGAAAAATCACTGAGGAAATGAAAAAACAGCTTGACGAACAGATTCGGTCAGGGGAAGAACGTCAGAAAGAAGCAGATGAAGTCCTTGAGCAGCTTAATTCATTGCAGAAGAATATGCAGGATAACCCGCTTTCTTCACCTGATGCCCTCGAAAAAATGCAGAAAGTTCAGGAACTGATGTCAGAAGTTCTTGACGATGAAGGAAAAAAGCTTCTAAAGCAGCTCCAGGATTCAGTTAAAAACATGGAAATTGATCCGAAGGAAATGGAAAAATACGAGCAGGCATTCAAAATGGAAGAATACCTGAAGGGTCTTGACAGATCGATTGAATTATTAAAACAACTCAAAGATGAAATGAAGAAAAATGCAATCGGTGAAGCACTTCAGGATTTGCTTAAAAGACAGCAGGAAATAGCTTCACAAACCGAAAACATAGAGAAAAAGGCCGCAGAAAATAAGACTACTCCAGAAGATGAAGATCGTCTGAATAATTTGAAAAAACAGCAGGAAAAGTTGAAAGACGAGCTTGAAAAGCTTAAAAAAGAGTCTGAAGAATTGGCAAATAGGAAAGAAAAAGACGGCGAACAGCCAGATTCGACAAAAGAAGATATGAAAAACATTTCAGATCGTCTGAAGAACGAGGATTTCAAAAAAACTTCTGATGATATTAAAAAATCCCTCGAAGAGAAAAACTTCCAACAGGCTCGCGAAAACCAGCAGAAAATGCTTAAATTCCTTGAATCGCTTGCGAAGGATGGCGAAAAAGTCTGCCAGAAATGTACCGGCGGAAGTGCACCTCAGCTTGATCTTTCAAGGTTTATAAGAAGATCACTTAAAGTATCACATGATCAGGAAAACCTTCTTTTCAGACTTGATGGTCTTCCATCTCAATTCATGCGTGGACAGATGCCTGCAATTGAAGGTAGAATCGAAGAAATATCAGCCTTGCAGCTTCTGGTAAAAAAGCAGGCAGAAAATCTTGAAGATGCGCTTGATACTTTTATCCGTACAAGCTTTTCCATCAGCCCAGATGTGTTGCAACCGCTGAAGGGTGTGCGCGGAATTTTATCGGGAACGGTTAAAGATCTTGAAGATAGGCAGATTGATAAATCTCGAATGGCGCAGAGAGATATTATTTCCCGATTTAATCAACTTGCCATTGAACTTATGAAAGCCCAGGATCAACAGAACAGTTCATCATCATCCAGCCCTCAGAATGCTCTTCAACAGTTTAAAAATCTTACTCAGAGACAGTTGAGTCTTTATCAGAACTCAAAAAAAGAGTCGCTTTCGCCAGCAGATAAACAGCAGATGCAGCGTCTCCGTCAGCAGGCAATGGAACAGCGCATGATAAGAGAGTCTCTTGAAAAACTCATGAGGGAAAGTAAAAAGCAAATGCAGACTCTCGGACGAATGGATGACGTCATGAAAGACATGGAAGATCTCGAAACGAAAATCCTTGATCCAAATAAGCGCAAAGAAGTGGAAGAAAAGCAGAAGACAATCTATGAGCGCATGCTTAAAGCACAGAAGTCAATCAAAAACCGTGATGAAGAAAGCGAAGAACGTAAAGCACAGAAAGCAGCTGAAAAGATTCAGATTGTACCAGACAAGCCTCTCGATTCTGCCGGTTCTGAAACAAGAGATCTTTCAAAAGATTATCTGCGCGAAGTCAGAGAAAAGTTTCCCAAAGCCTACGAAAACGAAATTCGCGATTACTATAAGTCTCTGAATCTGTACGGAGTTGATTTAAAATAGAATGAATAGATTAAATAAGACCCTCATCCCAACTCTCACTCACGGCAACGCCGGGGAGAGGGAGCAGTTAGCTAGCCCGCTTTATGGCTTGGGTGTATATATTTTCATGGTTTTGCTGCAATTAGTTAGTTCTGCTGCTTTTGCGCAGGAAATGCCTTTTTCGGCAAACCGGGAAGATCCTTTCTTTTTGTACAATCAGGCGATGAACGACTACAGCATGCGTCGCCTCGACAGCGCAAAAGAAGGTCTTGAGGCATTTCTTAAACAATTCCCGAACCATCAGCTGACTCCGCGGGTAAATTTTCAACTGGCCACTATTTACCTTGACCAGAGAAACCCTGAAAAAGCAATTGAAATGCTTACTCAGATTGCAAACACGAAAGAAAATACATCTGAGCGTTTTGCTGCCAGAAAGTCACTCATCACTGCACTTTCTGATTTGCAGCGCTTCAGAGTCGCAATTGAAAATCTTGAAAAATGGCGCGCAGAAGAACCCGACAATATTGAATTATGCCGCTCTCTTGCTGATATGTATCTTCAGTCTGGAAAATCTGATGAAGCAAGATTCCTTCTCGAAGGGCTTCTCGAAAAAACCGCAAACGCGCAGGTTTTTTCTGACCTGCTTACGCTTGCGAAAAAATCGGGTCAGATTGAGTCTTTGAAAAACTCAATTGAACAGAGACGTGTGAGATATAAAACAGTTGATTATCTTGAGTTTATTTCAAGTTGTCTGATTGCAATGAAAAAGGATGATGAAGCGGTAAAAATTCTGCGGGAAACAGCCGAAACTCAAAATAGTCCTCTGCTTCTTCAAAAGCTTGCAAGGCTTGATCTCGACCGTGCAAAATATGAAAATGCCCTCGAATCATACAGACGCCTTTCAGTTCTCGGTCTCAACGACTGGGAAAACGCAAAAGCGATTGGCCACTGCCTTATTCTTCTCAATAAGAAAAGTGAAGCCATTGCTGAATGGCGAAAACCATTGAATCTTGATCCGCGTAACATGAGTAATATCAATTATCAGAACAATCTTAGAATTTCTATCTTTGAAAGTTATAACCTTCTTACTCAGGCTTTAATAGAACACAAACTTTACGAGGAAGCACTCAGTACGTTTTCAGAAGCCAGAAAAGCATTGGGAAACCCCGCTCATTTCGCCGCAGAGCGTGCTGGTGTTCTCGAAGCAATGGCAAGATTTCCGGAAGCACTTGAAGAGTATTTCCTGGCACTGACTTTTGGCAACTTTACACTTGAAATCTTCGATAAGCTGTACAATCCAAAAAATTCTGGTTTTGACTTTAAAAACCGTTTGAAGAAAGGAATTTCTGATTCTGGTTCTATTTCCCTCAAAAAAGCACTTGTTGAGTTGTATTTTCGCAGGAGCGTTCTTTCAGAAATAGCTGAAATTCTCGAATTAGAGCAATCGGATGATGTCTTTGATGAATTGCTTGAAGAAAGAATTCTTCAGTCTAATTCTTCCACATCAGTTTCATTTACACGCACTCTGATGCTTGAACTGATCGCGAAGAAACGCTCCTCTGCAATGGGATTCAGGCTTTCGTCAGCACTGCTTGAATTACCTGAACAAACTGATGCAGAACTGACCCAGGCAAGAGCAGAGGTTGAAAAAACACTCGAAATTGTTATGCCTCCTGATATTCTGATTAAATCATCTCTGTTGGGAAAATTTGCTGAATTTCTTTTCAGCAAATGTAATGACTCTGATTCAGCTGTTAAAAGGGCTTCGGAAATTCTTTTGCTTCCTGAGACTTTAAATCGCAGTGACAGATTTGAAGCTTATATCATTATTTCTTTGGTCGAAGCTTCGCGTGGAAATTTCGACAAAGCTTCTCAAAATCTTTCTAATGCACGCAAAATCGCAGGCGGAGAAGAGGAAACTGCCAGACTGCTCGTTCATGAAGCACGAATTGCCGCATACAAAGGCGATTTCCAGGAAAGTCTCAACAGTTTGAAAAAGCTGACTGATGAATATTCTGATTCGATGTGGCTGAATGATGGATTGAGCCTCGCGCTTTTTATTACTGCTCATTCAGGCTCATCGCTTGATACTGTAAAGCTTTATTTCGATGCAGAAAGAGCTTCTTTATGCGGTATGGCTACAGAAGCTGTGAAAATCTTTGCTCAGGTTGCTTCTATGGCATCTGGAACACTGCTGGCACCCGAGTCAACAGCAGGCAGTCTTATCGCTGGTCAAAAGATTTCCCCGCCAGACAAACTTTTAAAAGATATTCAGGATTTTGTTGCATTGAATCCGGCGCATCATCGTGTTCCTGATCTCATTCTTCTTCAGGTCAAACTTATGAAAAAGCTTGATGCAAAGCCAGACGAAATTGCCGATAAATTCAAGGAATTTTTAGATAAAGCTCCTGGTGATCTTCGTGTCAGGAAAGTTTCAGCAGAGATTGAATCTTTAATGAAAAACAAGTTAATAACCAAATAATATGAATAAAAGGTCGTTTTATGATTGACTGCAAAAAATGCGTTTGTACAATGAATAATTCAGGACCATCAACCAGGCGTGATTGCTCTATTTTTTTTGTTTCTCTTTTGTTTTTCTCTCTCCAGGCTCTTTTCCCCGTTTCAGTCTCTGCAGCAAAGATATTTGTACCACAGGATGACGAACAGACAGATCATTTAAGAGCTTACGGTCTGGCTTATCATGTCCTGCAGAAAGAAGGAATTGATGTAGACTGGCTTTTAAACTATCGCTGTGGCTCATTTATGACTGATGATCTTCCGGGAATTCGTGACAGAGCACGTGAATTGGGAGTCAAAATAGAGTTAATCAGCGAAGCAGATGCAGCCGGAATTTATGCCAAAATAGAAGATGAAAACATGGAGCGCGTGATTCTCGAAAAAGCTCCGAAAATCGCAGTATATTCCCCTGATTATGCTGAACCATGGGATGACGCTGTCACACTGGTTCTCAATTATGCTCAGGTACCATTTGAAGAATTCTATGACAAGGAAGTTCTTGAAGGAAAGTTGACTAAATACGACTGGATTCACCTTCATCACGAAGATTTCACCGGACAATACGGCAAATTTTATTCATCTTTCAGATTTGCCGACTGGTACAGAAAGCAAGTCAATCGCGCACAGCTTGACGCCCAGAAATTTGGATACAGCAAAGTCAGTCAGTTGAAACTTGCAGTAGCGCGCACAATAAAAAAGTTTGTACTCGACGGCGGATTCCTGTTTGCAATGTGTTCTGCGTGCGATTCACTTGACGTTGCACTATCGGCAAATGGTACAGACATAATTTCATCCGAGCTTGATGGCGACCCAGCTGATTCTCAATTTGAATCAAAACTTGATTTTTCAAACTGCCTTGCTTTTCGAAATTTCAAAATCCTTACTGATCCAAATGTTTATGAATTTTCTGACATAGATGTGTCCAATAATTACATGGGTGATCCCGGAACATTCAAATTATTCGATTTTTCTGCCAAGGTCGATCCGATACCGACGATGCTGACTCAGAATCACAGAAATGTCATCGAAGGATTCTTCGGACAGACAACGGCGTTCCGAAAGAGTCTGGTCAAGCCTTCCATAACAATACTCGGTGAAAATAACGACGGAATTTCGGTAAAATATCTGCGAGGCGACCTCGGAAAAGGCTGTTTCTGTTTCTACGCTGGTCACGACCCTGCTGATGTCAGCCACATTGTCGGTGAAGGCCCGACTCAGCTCGAACTGCATAAAAACAGCCCCGGCTACAGATTGATCCTGAATAATATCCTCTTCCCAGCAGCAAAGAAAAAAGAACGCAAAACCTGACCAATTAAAGAATCAGCTGGATATGAAAATGGTGATCAATCGATGTTACAATTATGCTGTCATTTCGATCGAACCTGTCGTCATTTCAAGAAATCCTGTGTTATTTCGACCGAAGGGAGAAATATTGTGTTCAAAGAGCATCGCTACTACATATACCTGTTGGCGAACAAGAACTGAAATGTATGAATGCAAGTGGAGCCAATGATCTTGAACAAACTTTCTAATTCGGGGTAACGCATAATGTCCAGGCATCAATAACAAGGGAAATGGAAATTAAGAAATTGGATGTCGTCATCAATTCCGGAAGGAAGGATCTGAGTGGTGGATGACAACGAATCGTTGCTGATGCCAGCCAACGCCCTTTCAATATCGTCCCTTTTAAAGAACATTTGTTTACCGTTTACAGTATTTAGAAAAATGCGAAGAATTATGATGAAAATGCGAATTATTAACGGGTTACTGACATGATGGTAACTCTTTTTCTGCCTTTGATTATGCTGGGTTTCCTGTCAAATGATGCCGCAGGATCTTTTCTTTTCATGCCCTGGACCAGCATGATAATGTGGCTTGCATTATCTTTTTATGCTATTTCCAGTTACATCCCGTCAAAACTTGATTCTCTGATTTCCAGTGATAATTTTACCGGCTTGATTAACTGTCAAGAGAGACTTCCGTGGTTTCTTGTTTTGTGGATACTTCTCATTCAGGCTCTTTCAGCACCAGGAAGACTTGTTTTACCTTTTCTGGACGGCAGATTTCAGCAAACAGGTGCATTACTGATTTCCACAACAGCGTACATTATTTTAACATTTTTGCTCTCATCGACGTTTCACAATGCATTCAGAAAGATGCTTCTCTGGGAACAGACGCCCGAAGAATATTTCAGAGCAAGAATTGCAATTCCCATACTGCTTTTTCCTCCGCTGCTTCTGGGAGCTTTCTTTGAAGACTGCCTTTCAACTGTCGTTCTAATCCCCGGATTGTCAGATCTTCCGCTGGTTGTACTTGCTCCATTTTTCTGCTTTTTTCTGTATCTGCTTTCCCCATATCTTTTCAATGCAGCCTGGCAGGCTGTTCCGCTTAATGAAGACACTGAACTTTTTCGTGAGATTAAAAAATTGTCTGAGCAGACCGGAGTGCGTATTGCTGGAGTAAAGATATGGAATACATTCGGTGAACCGCTTCCGAACGCTGCTGTTGTGGGTTTGCTCGATTCATTCAGATATGTTTATCTGACACGATTTCTGGTTGATACTTTCAGTCATTCGCAGAAAATGATAATTGTGGCGCATGAACTCGGTCATTTTGCACTTGGACATGTCTGGACATACATGATATTTACTCTGAACATTGTCGGAGTAACCCTTGCAGCAAGGCTTTCTCTTTTTCTTTTTTACCCGGAAGCAACTGAGTTTCTTGGCACGACAGGAATGACAGTAATGGAAATGCTTTTATTTCTGGCTGTTTTTCTCTTTATTTTTACAAAGCTGTCAAGAACGAGTGAAATCCAGGCTGATCGCTATTCTGTCAGCCTTCTTGGAAAAGAAGTTTTTTCTGAAACAATTGACAGACTTCGTGATTTTATCGGAACACAGAATTCCAAAATTCCGGCATGGATGGAAACTCACCCTGCGATGAATGAAAGGGTAAAGTTCGTAACCGAATGGTCCGACACCGGAATTGATGTTTTAAAAAAAGACTCATTCAAAAGCAGATTGGCAATGTTTTTTATACTTCTGATTTCTATTATTTTCCTCTTTCCCATGTTTCCGATAATGCTTGATTTTCATGGAATTGCATCAATTCAGCCTGAAAATGATGCAAAAGATCTGTCTGAATATGCCAGACGAATAAAACACAAAATCGGCAGTCATCCGGTGCTGGAGGAAATTTTCATAACAAAGAATTTCATCCGCGGCGACTGGATAAATGCCTTCCTCGGAAGTTTTGCTTTCTGGAAGAAAACTTCCGCAATAGACCAATATGAATCTGATCTACAGGTATTTCATCATTCGGTTTCGCCAGAAATTACTTTTTACTTCAACCTCATGAAGTTTTTCCTGAAGATTCTTGATTTCCGGACTGTTCATGGAGTACCCTTCCTTGATGAGGGTTTCAATTCTGTCAAGATAGCATTCGGTTTTAGTTGAATACTTCTCAATCATGCCCAGTATATATTCTTCGTTATCTTCTGGAGGTGAAATGAAATCTCTAACGTGTTGTCTTAAATTGCTCATTAGACCTGCTCCCGCCATTATATTGATAAATGACCGCCTGACTTATCGGCAAACATCTGCTGATCCATTAGCACGAAAATCAGTTTTTCTTCTGTGCCTGCTTTTTCTTTATATATTTCCGGCTTGTTTGCTTTCTGCTGCAACGTCAAGAGAAAGTTTTGTCAGCAGAATGGCATTTGCAGAAAACCTTGAGCTTAGTCTGAATAATCGTACAATAAACGAATCAGATGTGATGACAAACGGTTATCTAGAGCCACTACAGGACGGTAAATTCCATCCAGACTGGCCAATTTCAAGAGCAGTTGCCGTTAGAATGTTATATCTGGCTTTATCAAGTCACCCTGATAATCCCTCTTTTCCTGCTGATTTTACCGATATAGCAAATCACTCTGTGCTTTTCAAGTTTACGAATGTTGCCGGCGGCTTTTTTCCAGCATTTGAAGATGGAAGGTTTAAATCGAACACATTGATTTCCGAAAGTGAAGCCCAGATGATATTTGAAAAGCTGAAAAATATCACTGGAAAAGACAGTAATTATCTGGTCGACTTTTCAAATGAGGAAGCAGATATAAGTCATGACAACGATTCCGAACCTTGCGATTTGAAGCCTTATCAAAATGATGGCGATAGTTACGTTTTTTCTTCCCCACCGACATTGTCAGATGCATTACAGAAGAAGCAACCTCATTTTGTATTTAACTACGATGCTGCAAATGACGCCGTAACAGAGCTTGAAACTCTAATAAACTCACTCGAAATTAATCTTTCAGCTCTCAGTGACGCATACCTCGAAGCCGATGATGAAAAACACGCTCAGCAAAAGGCTTTGAAGCAAATATTAGAGATTCTTGATAATTGCAGCGAAAAACTGAGATATACATTATTCGGTCTTGACCATGGTGAATTCAATGACTCCGAAAGCAAGTCGAAAGCAGAGCTTATTCGTCCAAGAATTCTCAGTGTCGCACAAAGAATTAGCACCATGCAAAAGCGAATTATGAAGCAGGAGTAGATCAGAACAAAATGAAATTGATTTTTACCACGGAATACACGGAATAACACGGATTTTTAAAAGGGAAAAATAAAGTCATTGTGCATAATCAGATAACCTATTCATACGCCCCAAAAAGATTAGAATTACGCGATAGCTGTGAAGAAATACCTTTTATGGGAAAACTTCCCCTTGCAATACGCATCAACAGCAAGGCGTGCACTGCCATGAACTTAAGAAACGAGATCTCTCCCTTCGGTCTTGATGACAATGAATCGTTATGGTGACGGCTCTTTAATCAATGATTAATGAGATTATACAAAAATTTGATATAATGTCGAATCGACACAAGAATTGGAGAAAAAAACAGTGAGACCTTTTTACAGAACTATCAGAAATGCAACTTTCTTTCTTGTTATCTGCTTTTTTACAGGTCTTTCTCATAATTGCCTGTATGCTCAGCTGAGGAATCCGTTTTCGGGGTTTTTCAAGAGCCTTCTTGATGAGTCAAAGGCTGAACTTGCCATCGGCGAAATTCTTGAAAATTCATTTATTTCAGAATGTGCTGTTCATAATGCTGAATTAGCTGTTCCGGAAGACAAAAGAATAAACCTTTTTCTTAACCAGGTTGTTTCCCTGATTCACGTGAAACCTAACCATACTTTCAGAATCTCCGTCCTGAAAAGCCCGATCCCGGGGGAAATACCATTCCCGGGTGGAATGATCGTTCTTACCAGCGGCCTTCTGGAAATTGCCAAAACTGATGATGAAATCCGCTTTATACTGGCAAGAAATGTCTTGCACATTGCTTTCAGAAACACCCTGACAGCCATGAAGAGAGAAAACCTTTATGCCCGGGCTCTAAAAATCCTGAAAAAACCTGAAAATAAGCGCGACAAAAGAGAGAACAGCAATCTTCTGCGTGATTATATCAAAGCAATTACCATCGTTGATCAGCAAAGAGCAGACCGCGAGGCGGTAGAGCTATTCGCCGAAAGAAAACCAATTGTAGAAGCCGGAATTTCCCTTCTCGAAAAGTGCTCAAAAATGTTCTGGCCAGCACTCCCCTGGGATTGGCACGATTTCACCGGCAGAATCGAAAACCTGAAAGTCATCGCAACAACTGCACAGTAATCATAACAGCCAATTATTTACTACACTCTGTACAACCAGAGGTGCGAATATCAAATTTGACGATCTATGCGACCTATTGAAAAACAAGGGATTTGAAGTGCACATTAGTGGCTCGCATCACATTTTTCGTAAACCTAGAGTTGAATAGAAGGTTAATCTTCAACATTATGGGCTTCATGCCAAGCCACATCAGGTTCGCCAAGTTCGACAGGTTTTCATTAAATACAAATTATGAGGAATTGATGTATAAGTATGAGATCCTGTTGTATTGGAGTGATGAAGACAGTGTTTTCGTAGCTGAAGTTCCTGAATTGCCTGGCTGCATTGCTCATGGCTCAGCTCCTGAAAGTGCCCTGAAAAATGTCAACGACGCAATTCGACAGTGGATTGAAACTGTAAAAGAATTTGTTGGTGACCAGGTTCCTCACCCTGAGGGAAGGCGTTTAATGTGTGCATAATTCAATTCAAACTCTTGATGAGTAAGATTGGTTCATCTTTTTTTGATGTAACTTTACAGAAGGAATAATATACTGTTTTTTTAGTATATAGGCTGTTAACATTTATTGGTAAAGTGTTTTTAGTTGGCTATGCCGAAATATTCGTTGCATTGCTTTTAGTATATGAAAATATTCGAGAAACTACATAATAACTTGTTCTGACCCGCCCCAAGTCGGATTGAAAGTTTTGGGCAAAGAAGCATGGATGGCCAACAGGGGACTGGTTTTTCTTGAAGGGATGGTTGCACAATCGGAGAAAATTCGCTATTTTTGGATTGGAGGTTTTTCGAAGGGATGACTGACCGACAAGGGATAATTGGTTAATTATTCTAATAGGTTTTTGGACAGGGAGTTTGGATGCGTGATTGAGGGACTTGTATGAAATCTGGAAAGAACGGTATTCCAATAGCGTGCAAAATTTCCAGAAGACAATCAGTGGGACTTTCCAAAACCCTGAATATCAAGGAGAAAAAATGAACGACCAGGATAAACAACAAAATGCCTCTTCCCAAGAACAAGTCGTTTCGGTTTCAAAATGGGACAAAGTAGGCAACATAATCCTTTGTGGAATCCTTGTTTTCGCCGCTTTTTTCTTTTCCAGGTTTAATGTTCCCTCACTCCTCCTTGATTCATTCGATGTTGGTGGAGAGCGAGCAGCTTTCCGCTTAAACCAGGAGCGGCTGGCCAATCTTCCCCCGCTTCATAAGGCAACGAGAACGGGAAACATAGATCAGGTTAAAACGCTACTGGAATCCGGGGCTGAGTCCTTGGCAAGAGACCCAGCGTTTAATAGTACACCTCTAGGTTTTTTATTAGACGATGTGAAAGACCCTGCGGAATCCGCTGGACTAGAGATCGTAAAACTGTTTTTTTCCAAGGGAGTGAAGGTGACTGATTCTTTGGACACCAAAGGGACCACCCTCCTCGACAAAGCCATAAAAAACAAGGACAAGAGTTTAATGAAATTTCTCCTGGACCAGGGAGTCGATCCGAATAGGCCGGGAGAGTCTGGAACCTTGCCTGTAACGTATGCGGTTCAAATCGATCGCCAAGAAATGGCGGGATTACTACTTTCCAGAGGGGCCGTTGCGAACGCGACCGGGACAAACCAATGGGAATATGGGGGAGCGCCCCTTCATTTTGCAAAAACCGCTTCAATGGTTTTTCTTCTGATCGCTCATGGGGCGAATGTGAATCAACCAGATGATTTTGGAAGAAGACCTTTGCATATAGCAGCAAGGAGTGGAGAGAAGGGCGTTGCTCTGGTGAAAACCCTCCTCCAGAAGGGAGCTGATCCGAATGCTCTCGATTTCTCGGGTGAAAATTCTCTTCATGCTGCCGTACGAAATACGTACAAGTTTACCGGAATCCCTTCACTTCAGATTCTCGTAAAAGGGGGGGGCGACCTTTCGATCCGCTCGAATGGATGGTTTTACTCCGTTAGGGCTCGCCAGACGGGGAACCAGATATGATGATGAAATCGACCGGTACCGACATCCGGCATCATATAGCAGTCGTTATCCAAAGTCTCATGCTTCGCCAAGTACCGATCTCAAGGGTGTTATTGTTACTTCCGCTTCCGGATCGGCGGGGACTGGATCAACATCATCTTCCATTCCGCCATCGGAGTTCATTTCCGGTAACAAAGATTTGTACATGGAGATCGAAAAGGAATTCGAACAAAAATCCTCGGGGGAGAATCCTTACGAACGAAGCGAAAAATCATTGGTCATGGGATTGGAAATGCTCGGTGCTCCCGAGTGATTATTTTGATGAAATGGAGAGATGATCTGTTTCCATTCCTTTTTTGGCCTATGGCCGGCTTTACATTATGGGGAACCACGTTTGTTTTTCAGCGATTTGTGTGAACTCTTTTATTTCCTTTATCATGTTGTCAATGGTTTGGCGATCAACCTTGCTAAAGGGGATAAGCAGTACTTCCCAAAAATTGGGACAAGAGGTTTTAAAGGTTTTATCGGTGATGTTTTTTTTCGCTGCCGCCGTTTTCAAGCCACGGTTTATGACAACCAGTCGGTGAACCTGTCTCCCTTCGGTCGCAGGTTACCTCTAAGTTAGCCTTTTTGCACATGTGCTGGTCAGCCTCAATGACTTTATATATGCTTGCACAAATTGGAGAAACTGAAAGGCGGCATCGAAGTGGATGGCTGTCAGAGAGTATGGATTAAGCGATGAACTCTCATCAATGACCAAGTTTTCTGATTTCCTCAATGCTCAAACCAGTTGCTTTTGCTACGTCTTCCAATGACAAATTCATCGAAAGAAGGTTTTTGGCTGTTTCAACTTTGCCTTCATTTTTACCTCTTTGTTCAGCACTTGCTAATGCAGAAGAATAATCTAAAAGCGCTTTCTCGCGCATTTCATAGTTCAGCCTATCCTTTTCTACTTTTTGAAATATTTCCTCGCAAGTCAAAGCCTTTTGAATTTGGGGCTCGTTTTCTGCAATTGCATCCATAGCTTCTCCTTCTGTGTTACAAAGATACATTAACCATTTTTCAAGCAATGTTCGGGGTTTCTTTTGCAAAGTTCTCATTTTGGGAAGCTCAAGAAAGTGAATTGACAAAAGATCTGTCAAAACATGCTGAGAATTTACGTCATAGATTTGATAAGATGAATGATAATTTTCATGAGTTTTGATAAAGGAATGATTTAATACCGCTATTACTATTGTACGTTTCAAATCCTGATAATGACTACCGGATTTGAGTTGTCCCGAAAATAGTTTCGCCCAGTAAAACAATGGCCTGGAATCGTTGTCTCCTTCGTTACAAACCTGAACTTCTATGTCAATAAGTTCATTACTATTTGTTTTTCCAAGAATATCAAGGCGTGCACTTTTATCAAAAATGAACTCAGGATCAATTTCCCGGTTAAGAAGTTCAATGCATGTAAGTTGATTTTTTCCGTCCGGCGCAAGAATTGAATTCAAAAAGCTGAGCAGAATATCTTTATTCTCTTCAGAACCGAAAATACGCTTGAAGAAATAGTCGTTCATACGATTTATTCGACTTTTATTCTGAACCATTTTTCCTCTCCTGAAAACAAAATTATAACTTGCAAATTCATTATCAGTAAAAATTATAATATCATAAAAACAATCTTTCATTAAAAATCAAGTGGACTTTTTGCTTCCTTCTTTGTCACTCTTTTTACCGTATGCGTATATATCATAGTTGTTCGCACGTCAGAATGTCCAAGAAGTTCTTGAATTGTGCGAATATCGTAGTTCGCCTGAAGAAGATGACATGCAAAAGAATGCCTAAAAATATGTGCAGATACTCTTTTGCTGAGCTTGACTCTATCTGAAGCCTCTTTTATTGCAACCTGAACCTGAGAAGAGTGAAGGTGATATCTTTTAAGCTCTCCGGTTTCGGGTATTTTTGTTAAATGGCTTGCAGGGAAAAGCCACTGCCAGCGAAACTCCTTTGCTGCTTTCTGATATTTCTTGTCAAGTGCATTTATAAGAAAAACACCTGAAAAGCCTACCTTAATATCCTGTTCATGAAATTTTCTCAAATACTGCAAAAGCTTTTTCAATTCAGGAATTATTGCTTCTGGAAGCGGAACCGTCCTGTCCTTTTTCCCTTTGCCATCGTGGATTGTTAGAACCTTATTTTCGAAGTTCAGACAGTGGACTCTGAGCTGAAGACACTCAAAAAGTCTGAGGCCGCAGCCGTAGAGCAATTTAACAACCAGATCAAAGGGAAAAGATAACTGAGCAATAATGGCAAAAATCTCATCCCTTGTCAAAGCAACTGGAATATGTCGTTTATTCTTTGCTCTGACAACTCCGTCAATTCTTCCAAATTCCTTTTTCAGTGCATGGCGGAAAAAGAACAATAAAGCATTGAATGCCTGATTTTGAGTCGAGGCAGAAACATTCTTTACTGTTGCAAGATGCGTCAGAAAAGCTTTAACATTTTCACTGCATATCAATTCCGTGGATTTACTGAAAAGAAAACTTTGAAAGTGAACTATCCAGGTTCTGTATGATTTGAGAGTTTTCCCCGAATAATGTCGTAGCCGTATTTCGTCTTCAACAGCTTTATATTCGTTCTGCCAGGAACCCCTGATATCTGTTGCCAACGAAACATTTTGTTCGGAATCCAAGCTTTTAGATGGAATTTGCTTTTCTTCATGGAAAATATCAGATAACTTATCATCTGGTTTGGATTTCATTATTTTTTGTATTTTTGCTTCCGGCTCTCTGAAAAGGTAGTGATTTTTAGATTGTTCTCCATCTGCTATTTTTTTAAAACTAATATCTGTGGAAATAATTTTTTCCGATCCACTCACTTTTCCTGCAGGCTGTTTTTCTTGAAAGGCATTCTTATGGGGAGAAAGAGGTTTTTTTGACCGAAAATCTTGAGTTTTAAGTGATATGTTTGATTTTTCCAATTGAAACATCGCTTCATAAAACATGCCAACCGCTCTGCTGGCTTCGGATTGTTGCGTAGCAGTCTGATGCTTTTGCTGCAATTTCTTAATGAATGCAGGCAAACTGGCTGTTTTATCCGAAGGAAATCCATATTTTTCGCAAAAATCCAGATAGAAACGCAGCCACCTGAAACATTTCCCCTTTTCAGCAGCACAAATCTTTCGTTTTTCAAGAAACTCAGCATATTGCTTTTGCAATTTCTCTGAAATATTAATCATAAAACAGCTCACTTTTTAACATTACTTCCGTAATAATATACTAAAGATTCAAAAAAATGTAGATAGAGAATGTGTCCTTGACGGGGAATGATCAAAAATGCTATATTTAACGCGAAGAAGCAATCTGGAAGATTGCTTTTAAGTTTTTCTTTTAGTGATATGGAATTATACTAAAACTATATAATAACTTATGCAAGTGGTTTGGACCAGTTGACAAGAGTCTCGTGACAGGTTACAATCAAGGTATGATAAAATCCTTCGCTGACAAACGAACTCAAGAACTCTACTCCAAAGGTAGGTCAAAGAAGTTCCCGGCGGATGTCGCTTCAAGAGTCGCCAGGAAGCTGGAATATGTGGATCTGGCTCAACAGTTGGAGGATTTGAAGGTGCCGCCCGGCAACCGTCTTCACCCACTTTTCGGAAACAGGCAGGGGCAGCACGCGATTTCAATAAATGACCAGTGGCGTATCTGCTTCCGTTTTGAAGATGGCGATGCTTATGAAGTCGAGGTATGCGACTACCACTAATGGAGGTAATGACTATGACTATTCCCAACACTACCGGCATGCAACGCAAGCCGACCCATCCAGGTGAAATGTTGAGAGAGGATTTCTTGTCGGACTATGATTTAACGGTTTCAGGCTTGGCTAAGTCTTTGGGTGTCTCTCGCCAGTCAGTTAACGAGCTGTTGCGTGAACGCCGTTCTGTAAGCCCTGAAATGGCATTACGGCTTGCCCGTTTGTTTGGTAACTCTCCAGAATTTTGGCTCAATGCGCAACGCGCTGTTGATCTGTGGACGGCTGCTCAATCGGTCAAGGAAGAAGTTGATCGGATTAAGCCGTTACACGCTGCATAACCAAGCCATGCACCGGATGCCAAAACCTCCGCTTTACTCCGGTTTTGCCACCTGTGATGGCTGACGTAGGCGCGGACAGCTAGTGTCAGACTGGTTATTAATTGGAAGTAATTCCAAGCGGGTCAAAGGGAGGTTTTCCCTCCCCCTTCCCACACCACCGGACATGCGGGTCCGCATCCGGCGGTTCATGAACATAACCGGGCCGTAGCTGGGTAATGAATCTTTACCCACAGATCTTTTACAGAAACCAACCCCTTTTCTTCAAGCCATTTGTTTGTCATTCCTATTTGAGTAGCCAACGTTCTCGACAGACGCCACGGGCCTTTTCGACTTATGGCTACCGATATTGCAGTCCACTCATACACACCCAGTTTCAGAAGCTCCCGAACTCGGGTTCGTGTTCTTTTCCACTGCTTCCAATAGCAGCACCGAATTCGCCTTCTGATCCAGTGATCTATTTCTGGAATAGGGCGATAGCGCTCTGAAATTCCAAAATAGTTCATCCAGCCTCGAAGATATTGTGCGAGCTTCATAAATCAGTATTCCATGGGCACTCCCCAACTTCTTCCGGTAAGTTTTTTCACCCGACATTGAAATTCCTGGAAGGACGCGTCTGACCACCGAACTTTGAGCTGGTCAAACGTGAAACCGAGAAATTCGGTTCCGTTTGCAGTACCGATTCTGCTTTTCTTCTCATTCACATTCAGTTTCAAAGTACGTTCCAGATAACGTCGAATGCTCTTGCTTACCCGTTCCGCCGCTCGCATGCTTTTCAGGAAGATCAGAAAGTCATCGGCATATCGAGCGAATTTAATTCCCCGTTTTTCCAGTTCCTTGTCAAAGTCGTCCAGAAGGATGTTTGCAAGTAATGGTGAGAGTGGTCCTTTGGAACCTGCCTTTGACTTCCACCCCGGAACGTAGATACAAGCAAATCAAGCGAAGAATCCTTTTGTCATCAACTTTTCTGGCAACGCGAGCCATGAGTACATCATGGTTCACGTTATCGAAGAACTTTGCCAAGTCTGTATCTACGACTGCAAGATAACCTTGCTTGATGTATTCTTGGGCCTGTTTGACAGCATCATGTGCTGATCTGCCTGGACGAAAGCCAAAGCTGGAATTTGAGAATTTCGGATCGAAGATTGGTACAAGAATTTGACAGATGGATTGTTGAATTAGCCTGTCAAGCACGCATGGAATGCCTAAAGGACGGGTTCCACCCGTCTGTTTTGGTATTTCAACGCGTTTGACCGGCGAAGGTAGATAGGTTCCTGCTAAAATCGATTCACGAATATCTTTCCACTTAGATCGAAACTGTGCCAGAAAGTCATCAGTGTTTACACCGTCCACTCCGGGTGCGCCTCTATTGGCCTTGACCCGTTCCCAAGCACGCTTGACGTTTTCGTATGAAAGAATTCGCTCAAGCAGGTTAAGATTTAGGTCGGACACATCTGCGACACGCCTCAAATTCGCTCCCCCGTTCGGGTTCAAAGCGTTATGAGAGTTCATAGCGGCCCTCCCCTCGTTCATGTTCGGCCCTTCGCTCATTTTGAGCTACTACGGCCTCTGCTGATTCCTGCTCAATCACCCCGTATGTTTCCACACGTAGCGCTACTACTGAGAGTCGCATGTTGAGCAGGTCTCCCCGGATAAGAACGTGAACTTTCACCACAGGCGGACAAAGCGCGCCATCCATGGCGCTTGCCCGCCACTTGCACATCCTGGGCTTCGCAACCGCGGCATTTACCGTGTCCAGTGAGTCCCGGGCTTCGTTCTGTTGTGCGAACTTGCCCCCAGACTTGGCCTTGTATGCCGTTTCTGTTCGTCGGCTCGTGGTTTTGCGCTCCGGCTTCCTTCAAACAAATTTTCGCAAATTTGCCCTTGCCTTCGGCTAGTACTTTGTGATAAGCTTTCACTTAAAACGGACCTCCAATACAGAGGACTTGATGCATAAAAAACATCTCACCTCATAAGTTCACGCCCATGCCGGGCGTACACAAGACGGTTGCACCTGGCATCGCAGGTGAACCGGGCGTTGGAAGCTTATGACATATCGGAATTCGGAGTTAATCAATGGATGTAATTAAGATCCAAGAGCAAATAGATGAGAATCGAAAGTCGGTGGCATCCGATAGCTACGATATCGCTATTCGTCAATTATATGATATGGCAGTCGAAAAAATGATTGACATTGCTCCAGATTATCAGAGGCACTTTGTATGGGATGAAGCTAGGCAATCCCAACTAATTGAATCCATCATGCTTGGCATACCTGTTCCAAGCTTATTTATGGCTACTAATAAAGATTCGAGCTGGGAAGTAATTGATGGACTTCAACGACTAACAACTATTATCAATTATATTGGTACCGAAGAAATAATTAAGAAAACAAACCCAAAGTGTAAAAAACTGAAAATCACGGGTTTAGAAAAGCTTACCGCTATTAACGGGCTGGTTTTTGAACAACTCCCAAAGTCATTGCAAATGATGTTCATGACTAGACCAATTAGGGTAACGGTATTAAATGACAGGAGTGATTTCGAAGTTAGGTATGATTTATTTGAAAGACTAAATACCGGCGGGGTAATTCTTCACCCACAAGAAATTAGAAATTGTGTTTTTGCTGGTCGGTTTAATGACTTTATAAGGGAATTGGCTAAGTACTCCGCATTTAGAAGTGTAGTTAAAAACACGCCAAAACAGGAGCTGACCGGAAACTATGAGGAGTTAGTTCTGAAATTTTTCGCCTATTACCAAGATCGAAATCTATTTGTTCATGCTGTAAAGGAATTTCTAAATGAATATATGGAAAAGAAAACTAGGAATTTTGATGACGGGAATGAGTTAGAAAGCATTTTCAAGAAAACCTTCGATTATCTGAATGAGGCTTTACCTGAAGGAATCGTTAGAAAAAACAGGAAAAATGCCACACCGTTGATTTTATTTGAAGCAATTACGATCGGAACAGCTAATTGTATCTTTGAGTCTATTGATATAGATAATAATAAGTTGAGAAATATTCTCGATGACGAAGAACTGAAAAAATTAACAACAGGGGCTACAAACTCAAGGGCAAGGTTAAATTCTCGAATTGATTATGTAAAAGAGAATGTTAGGGTATGAGTTTTTCATCGGTAACTAGAAGAGTTAGCGAACGATTTAATGAAGTCCAGGTTCTGCTAAACCATATTACCTCATCTGAACCTGCTGACGTAACTGAACTCGTTCCATTAGACGTTAAAATAATGAAAGGGCTTTTTTATGTTCATCTATACGCTGCGTTTGAGAAGTCAATTAATGAAATTATTGAAACCGCACTTACGCTAATTTCCTCCAAAAGCATTAAAAACAACCATCTATCTCCAACACTACTGTCTATTGCGTTGTCAGATAAGTTTAAATCGCTAAAAGATTCCAGCCACTCGAAAGTTCTAATAAAGTCGTCCGAGATATTCTCAGAATCAATTTCTAAAAATGTAGTTCCTATTAATGAAGCAATTTTTGCTAACCACTTACAGAATGCTTGGGTGACAACAATAATTGAAATTACTACAATACTGGGTATAGATGGTTTTTCTTTTGGGACAAGAGGCAGAGTCACTATTGACGAAGTGGTAGATAGACGAAATGCTGTAGCTCATGGACGAGATAGCGCATCTTCAGTGGGCGAAAGATATAGGGCGAATATTTTAAGACAGAAATTGGAAATAGTATCTGAAGCAACACAAATGTTTCTGTCAGTCATTGAAGAACACTGTGATTCTAAAAAATACGTTAAACCCAATAGTCGAAGGTACTATTGATTGACATCAATCACAGAATGCTTTACTTTTCATTCTTTACCACCATATTCACCGGAATTAAATCCAATTGAAAGTCAAATGGAATCAGCAGTCTGGGGCGAGAAAACCTTGGAACAGCTTGCAAATTGTTTGAGCCAACATGGTCCTGATTATAAAGGGTTCAACCGCAGAAATCTTTATCGCATGAAGCAATTTTATGATGCGTACAATAAGAACGCAATTGTGTCACCATTAGTGACACAATTAGGGTGCTCACAACATCTGCTCATATTGTCTAAAACAAAAACTCCTGAAGAAAGGGAATTTTATATCAAGTTGGCAATCAAAGAAAACTATACAAAAAGGGAATTGGAGCGACAACTTGATAGTGCAGTTTTTGAACGAGTGATGCTTGGTTCAAATATTCAAATTCCAGACCATCCGGCTTCTAAATTGATGTTCAAGCAAATAAAAGATGCATACGTATTCGAATTCCTTGGACTACCTGATGATCATTCTGAAAAGGACCTTAAAAAGGGGCTCGTCAATCACCTGAAATCTTTTCTCCTTGAATTAGGAAGAGATTTCATCTTTGTGGGTGAAGAATTCAAGGTGCAGGTTGGAATGAATGATTATTTTATAGATTTGCTGTTTTTCAATCGCGAATTACAGTCCCTTGTTGCTTTTGAGCTTAAAATTACCGACTTCAAACCGGAGTATCTGGGGAAACTCAATTTTTACCTGGAAGCCCTTGATCGGGATGTTAAAAAATCGCATGAAAACCCCAGCCTTGATATTTTGCTTTGTAAAGGGAAAGACAGTGAGGTTGTGGAGTATGCTCTAAGTCGATCCTTATCTCCCGCATTGGTGTCTGAATATTCTTTGAAACTGCCTAATAAAAAGCTTTTACAGCAAAAACTGCATGAATTGTTTGAGACGGTTTTCAAGGATGCAAAGCCGGATACATTTGCGGAAAATGATTGAGCATCTGGTGTTGCTTCGACAAGTCCTTATATTGTTTTGATGAAAATTTGTTAAGCAATCTGGAACACCACCGAGGAAATGCAAAAAGACCGGTTGTGCGTGAGATTGAAAGATAGGATATCGCTAATTGCTTACTGGCGGTGGATGAGTAGTAAATCGGATTTTTTTTTAAGGCAAAGATGCTTGGATGTGTGTTCAATGGATGAGAAGCTTTTACAGCGGGTATTTTCAATCAATAGATACGCCAACCAGTCGGTGAACCTGATTCGCTCACGCTCACAGGTTACCTCCGCGTTGGCTGGTGCGCTGCACCAGCCAACGCCCCGGCTGATGAGCGCAACAGTAGCATTGTCCGTTTTCGTGCCATGATCCGCCAACAAACGGATCGAGCAGACGCGCGAACGCGCTCCTCATCCTGGGCGTTAGAGGTCTCCTATGCAGAACATCCTCTCCAATATTGATACTGCATTTCCGGTGCTCTTTGGCGGAGCACTTGCGTGGATTGCGTTGTGGATTGTTGCTTCAATTTTTTATCGCAGGTCAAAAGGAAAGCCGTTTTTTCCTCGAAAGTCAGATCATGATGCGTTCTATGAATCAACAGGATCGGGGCGTTCGAATCGAAATTTCTTCACTAGGCTTGGTGGCGCGCGCAACTGTTTAACCGTGGCTGTAACCGACAACTCGCTCATTGTTCAACCAAAATTTCCTTTCAACCTGATGTTTCTTCCCGAAATCTATGACCTCGAATACAGCATTCCGAAAAACAGAATTCATACCATTGAGGAAAGAAAATTCTTTTTTGGAAAGAAGCGTTACTTTGGGCTTTACCCTGCCTGACGGAAGCGAGCACTCGATAGAACTACGCCTGCGTGGAATGGATCAGTTTTTGAAAGTCTTGGCGCATAAATGAAAACGCCCTCTAATCCGACGCTCAACGTTGGGCTGTCATCTCGAACGGATGTGAGAGATCTCATAAAGCGAGATTTCTACCTTCGGTCGAAATGACATGGTAGAAATTTAAGGTTTGCTGTAATAAGTATTTTCTGACTTTCAGGAGAAAATGTTATGAAAACAAATAGAACTGATGGAAAAATTATTCCGCTTGTTAGTGTTATTACGGTTGTCTTTAACAATGAAAAAGATATTGCCGCAACGGTTGAAAGCATCATTAATCAGAACTTCGATAACTACGAATATATAGTAATAGACGGTGGTTCAAAGGATTCAACGCTCAATATTCTTGAAAATTACTCTGATAAAATAGACTACATGATAAGCGAACCTGATAAAGGTATTTACGATGCAATGAATAAAGCCGTGAAAATTGCACGGGGGAAATGGCTTATATTTATGAATTCGGGAGACATGTTTTATTCGGAAGACGTCCTAAAAAAGATATTCGAAACGCAGATACCCGATGATGCAGCTTTCATTTACGGAAATCATGAAATTGATTACACAGGCTATAAAAAGTTTTCCAGAGCCGGCAGTATTAATAACCTCTGGAAAGGGCTTCCATTTTCGCATCAGGCAATTTTAAGTCTTACCGAATGTCACAGAATAAAGCCTTTTGACTTGCACTATGTTTTTGGAGCTGATTTTGACTTTTTTTCATATTGTTATTCAAAAGAAATGAAGTTTCATTATATTGATCTTCCGGTAGCTCTTATAAAAGCCGGAGGCTTTTCTGGAAAGAATGCAATTATTTCAATAATTGAGCGCTGGAAGATTTCCAGGAAATACTTTCAGACTCATGGAATGCATTTATTCTACTTTTTCTTCATAATAAACAATATAATTTCAGAAATCGCCAAAAAGATTTTTGGTCCAAAACTTTCGGAAATAATACGAAAAAACAAAAACTGGTTTAATATTTAATTCCTAAACCCATATTTTCTATTGCCTTTTAATCATCAAAAGTGCTAGAATTTCCGCCTGATATTTCCATCAGAAAATTTGGTTCTGCTTGTCAACCATTTAAAAAAATGCAGAAGCCTTATTTTGAAAACAGATTCAATAAGAGTTGAATAAAGAGGTGTCTATATGAAAGCTGTTATCCTGGCAGGCGGACTCGGAACCAGGTTGAGTGAGGAAACAGTACTAAAACCAAAGCCCATGGTTGAAATCGGTGGAATGCCGGTTTTATGGCATATAATGAAAATTTATTCCTTTTATGGCGTAAACGATTTTATCATCTGCCTTGGCTATAAGGGTTACATGATAAAGGAGTATTTTGCGAACTACTTTCTTCATCAGTCTGATGTTACCTTCGATATGCAGAAAAATGAAATGAAAATTCATCAGAGCAAATCAGAACCGTGGAAAGTTACACTTGTAGACACCGGCGAAGAGACCCTCACTGGAGGCCGCCTTAAAAGAGTTCGCACATTTTTAGATAACGAAGCGTTCTGTTTTACCTATGGAGACGGCGTAAGCGATGTAAATATTGCCAAACTTATTGAATTTCACAAAAAAAACAATGCGACTGTCACTCTGACGGCAGTTCAGCCGCCCGGTCGATATGGCGCAGTTGAAATTCAGGAAGTTAAAGTAAAGAAGTTTGAAGAGAAACCTCAAGGTGATGGAGCCTGGATTAACGGCGGATTTTTTGTCGTCGAGCCTGCTGCAATTGATTACATTTCAGGAGACCGCACCTCGTGGGAAGACGTTCCGTTGATAAAACTTGCTGAAGAAAACAAACTTGCGGCATTCAAGCATTACGGTTTCTGGAAACCAATGGATACACTGCGTGACAAAAACACTCTCGAATCTCTCTGGAGTTCCGGAAATGCACCCTGGAAGCTCTGGAAATGAACGTCAATTTCTGGAAAAATAAAAGAGTCTTTTTAACCGGACATACGGGCTTCAAAGGAAGCTGGCTTTCACTTTGGCTTTCATCTCTTGGAAGCAAAGTAATGGGTTATTCACTTGAGGCTCCATCCAACCCGAATCTTTTTAAAATTGCCAGAATATCAGATCTTATTGAGTCAAAACACGGCAATATCGAGGATTTCGAGTCTCTTAACAGCGCCATTGCGTCATTCAAGCCTGAAATAGTTATTCATCTTGCTGCTCAATCTCTTGTGAGAACTTCGTATGATTCTCCAATCAGCACATTGTCAACGAATATAATTGGTACAGCAAACGTTTTTGAAGCTGTGCGAAAGTCAGGACAGTCGGTAAGAGTGATTGTAAATGTTACAACCGATAAGTGCTATGAAAATCATGAATGGTGCTGGGGATACAGAGAAAACGATCAACTCGGCGGTTTCGATCCATATTCGGTAAGTAAAGCATGTTCAGAATTGATAACGCGCTGCTGGGAAAGATCTTTTTTTCCACAGAAAAAAGATAATTCATATTCCACAGCGCTTGCAAGTGCAAGAGCGGGCAACGTAATTGGCGGTGGAGACTGGGGAAAAAACAGGCTTTTCCCGGACATTTTCAGAGCTATTGAAAATAAAAGTCTTATAGAACTTCGGAATCCTGATTCCATAAGGCCATGGCAGTTTGTTCTTGAACCACTTTATGGATATCTTCTTCTTGCAGAAAACCTCTGGAATCAGCCTGAAAAATTCATTGGAGCATGGAATTTCGGACCCCTTGACAGTGCCTCAAAAAGCGTCAGGTACATGGTTGAACGATTTCTTGAACTTACGAACATAGGTGCAGAGGTAAAAATTCATCCGTCGCCCCTTCACGAAGCAAATATTCTCAGACTCGACTGGTCAAAAGCCAGAACAGCACTGAAATGGAATCCTGTCTGTACCCTGGATCAAACTCTGAGTCTTATTGCAGAATGGTTCACGTCTTATCAGAAGAATGAAGACATGCAGAAAAAAACATTTCAGCAAATTGAAAAATACCAGGAGAAAATTAGCGATGTCACTTCCTGATTGCAGGTTTTGTCAGAAGCCATTGAAAAATGTTTTTGTCGATTTGGGTATGACACCACTTTCGAATTCATACCTCAGTTCGGAGATGTTGTACCAGATGGAGCCTTACTATCCATTAAAGGCTTTTGTGTGCGACAACTGCTATCTAGTACAATTACAGGAATTCGAAACTCCTGAGCAGATATTCAGAGATTATTCATACTTTTCTTCGTATTCCAAATCATGGCTTGAACACAGCAAAAAATACGCTGACGAATCTGTAAAACGTCATTCTCTGAACAAGAATAATCTTGTTATGGAATTAGCATGCAATGACGGCTATCTTCTTCAGTATTTCCAGAAGCACGGTATTCCGGTTCTTGGCATTGAACCAGCAAAGAACGTGGCCATTGAAGCCGAAAAAATCGGGATTCCGGTAATAACAGAATTTTTCGGAACAAAACTGGCATGGTCACTTACTGAACAGGGTAAAAAGCCAGATTTGTTAGTTGCAAATAACGTTCTTGCACATGTACCAGACTTGAACGATTTTGTACGTGGCATAAAGATTATTCTCAATACAAATGGCACTGCAACATTTGAATTTCCACATATTTACCGTCTGTTGGAACACAAGCAGTTTGACACGATTTATCATGAACATTTTTCATATTTTTCATTTCTGACTGTCACCGAAGTTTTCAAAAGACACGGGCTCATGGTTTATGATGTTGACGAACTTCAGACTCATGGCGGCTCAATAAGAGTTTATGTCACACATCAGGAGTCACCGAAACCGATAACTCAAAAAGTCACAGAACTGATTCAGAGAGAAAAGAATGAGGGTTTTGGAACGCTTGAAAAATATCTCAGTTTCCAGAGAAGTGCAGACATAATTCGCTGGAATACTCTAAGCTTTCTCATTGATGCCGCAAATAAGGGGAAAAAAGTTCTTGGTTACGGAGCCCCAGCAAAATGTAATACTTTTTTCAATTTTTGTGGCATTCGCAGGGATCTTGTACCATTTACCACTGATATCAGTCCACATAAGCAGGGTTTATACCTGCCCGGAAGCCACATACCAATTCATTCTCCAGAAGTCATCCTTTCTGAGAAACCAGACTATCTTTTTATTCTTCCATGGAATATCAAAGATGAAATCATTTCACAGATGAGTGCAATAAGGCAATGGGGCGGCAAGTTTGTAATAGCAATTCCAGAACTGAAAATAATAGACTGACAAACTATGATTTTCCGGGAGACTTCCTTAAAAGGGCTTTTTATAATTGACATTGAGCCGCTTTCAGATGAAAGAGGCTTTTTTGCACGTTCATGGTGCGAAAAAGACTTTTTGTCTCACGGAATATCATTCAACAATGTACAATGCAATATTTCCTTCAACAAAAGACAGGGAACCCTTCGCGGAATGCACTTTCAGAAAGAGCCTGATGCTGAACAGAAAATTGTAAGATGTACAATGGGCTCGATTTATGATGTTGTAGCCGATATTCGACCTGATTCGGCAACTTATGGTCGCTGGGAAGCATTTGAACTGAATTCCGGAAACAGAAGAATGCTTTATATTCCAAGGGGCCTTGCACATGGCTTTCAGACAACGTCAGACAACACGGAAGTGTTTTATCAGATGGGGAATTTTTTTAACCCTCAAAGTGCTTCCGGAATAAGATGGAATGACCCTTTTTTCAATATTAAGTGGCCACTTCCGGTTTCATGCATTTCTGAAAAAGACTGCAATTATCCAATTTTTGGAGAAATATGAGTGAAAGTTCTGCTTACCGGCGCGAGTGGTTTTATTGGATCAGAAATATTGCGGCAGCTTTTAAGCAATGGTCACGAAGTAACTGCTATTTCGCTGCCTGACGAAAATCTTTCCGAGCAGAATAACCTGATCATTCTTTCCGAAGACCTTAATAATCACGAAAAGATTCGCAGTCTTATTTCTTCTAATCCGCCAGATGCGGCAATTCATCTTGCCTGGCATGTCAAAACACCTGATTACCTTGAATCCGAAAAGAATCTTGATTGCCTTCTCTCTACAGTCAAATTGGTAAAATCCCTGATTGAATGTAAATGTGCTCATATTGCAATTGCCGGAACTTGCGCTGAATATGATCATTCTGGCGGTTACATGAGCGAAGACAAAACTCTGATTTTACCAGATACGCTTTACGCTGCTGCTAAAACTTCGTGCAGACTCTTATGCGAGCAATTAACAAAAAACTCTTCCACAAAACTTGCGTGGTTGAGAATTTTCTACCCCTACGGGCCTAATGAAAACCCGATGCGTCTTCTTCCGGCGCTGATAAAATCTCTCTGCGGAAACAACTTCTTCAAAGCCTCGACCGGAGATCAGATAAGAGATTATATTCATGTTCACGATGTCGCATCAGCTTTTGTAAATATTTCCGAAAAGAAAATTCAGGGAAGTTTTAACGTTTCTTCCGGATTTCCAATTACAATAAGAAGCCTTCTCGAAACAACAGCAGAAATAATGGGAAAGAAAGATCTGATTCAATTCGGCGCTTTGCCTCCACGTCCATGGGATCCACCCTTTATCTGCGGAAACAACTTAAAACTCAGATCAACCGGCTGGCAACAGAAATATCCAATATTACAGGGGCTTTCAAACACAATAGAATGGTGGAAAGAAAAATTTGATCACAAGCATTGAACCTATAAAAAACAAGAAATGAGGAAAAAATGAAATATATAATTGATACTGATAAGAAAGAGATTTATTCAGAAGATAATGGCAGTAAAATCTGCTCACACAAACTTTATTCGAAAGAATCGTTTGAAATTATTTCCCAGCTCTGGCTGAAAGTCGGCTGGAACGAAAAATATCCATACACATTTTCATGGATGGGACGCCCTGTTATTCAGTTACCTGAAGACATGATCAGAACCCAGGAAGTTATTTACAAAGTAAAACCTGACGTAATTCTTGAAACTGGCATTGCACACGGAGGTTCACTGATTTTTTACGCAAGTCTCTGCAAAGCAATGGGAAAAGGTCGGGTTATCGGAGTTGACATTGAAATCAGAAAACATAACAGAGAAGCCATCGAAAGCCATGAATTATTTCCATTCATAACATTGATTGAAGGAAGCTCGGTTGCGCCGGACACAGTTCAGAAAGTAAAAAATCTTATTGGGAAGAATGAGCGGGTACTTATATTGCTTGATTCAAATCACACAAAAGAGCATGTACTTGCTGAGCTCGAAGCGTATCACACCCTTGTCTCGCCGGGTTCATACATTGTCGCAACCGATGGAAGCATGAAAGACCTTTACGATGTTCCAAGAGGAAAACCCGAGTGGAAAGAGAACCACCCTACCGCTGCGGCACAAGAATTTGTTGCTTCACATAAAGAATATAAAATTGAAGTTCCTGTATGGCCATTTAACGAGAGTGCTTTGTCTGAAAACATTACTCACTGGCCGGAAGCCTGGATAAAAAAGATTGGTTGAGTCTCTCTAAATGGCAACAATAAAGAAAAATATTGTTGCCAATGTTTTCGGCAATATCTGGGTTGGCCTGGTAAGCCTTATTTTCGTTCCCCTTTATATTGATTTTCTGGGGATCGAATCTTATGGTCTGGTCGGCATTTATGCAACTCTGATTGTACTTTTTTCTGTTCTTGAACTTGGACTCAGCAGCACGCTCAACCGGGAACTTGCAAAATTATCGGTCGATAAAGATAATCTCGTAGAAATGCGTGATTTACTGCGAACTCTTGAGATAATTTACTGGATTATCGCCGCAATAATATCTGTTATTGTAATTATTCTTTCAGATTATATTGCATTTAAATGGGTTAATCTGAAAACTTTATCGCCTGATACCGTCAGATATGCAATAATGGTTATGGGTGTAGCTATTGGCTTTCAATGGCCACTCGCTCTCTACGGTGGCGGTCTGATGGGATTACAGAATCAGGTCACTCTTAATTATATCAACATCGGAGCCGCCACTTTTCGTTCAGCCGGCGCAGCGGCTGTTTTATGGCTGGTTTCACCCACAATCGGAACTTTTTTTCTCTGGCAGATTATAACAAGCATCCTTCACACCGGAACAGTAGCTTTTTTTCTCTGGAAAAGCCTTTCAGGTAACGCTAGAAAGCCCATTTTCAGATTGGATCTTCTGAAAAACATCTGGAAATTTGCCGCCGGTCTCAGCGGAATTTCAATTCTGGCAACAATTCTGATGCAAATAGACAAAATTATTATCAGTAGAATGCTTTCACTTGAAATGTTCGGTTATTACATGTTCACGAACACTATTGCAATGAGTCTTCACAGACTTATCGGACCGGTTTTCTATGCAGTTTTTCCCAAATTTACAACACTTCTTGCGGTAAATGCAAGAGAAGAGCTGATAAGACTGTATCATTTAAGTTCTCAGACTGTTTCTGCAATAGCGCTTCCGATAGCTTCCATTCTGGCTTTTTTTTCATCTGAGGTTATTCTGCTGTGGACAAAGAACCCGGTTAATGCAGCTAATTCTTCAGCGATTTTAAGCGTTCTGGTTATAGGAACATCATTGAACTGCCTGATGAATGTTCCTTATGCACTACAGTTGGCTGCAGGTTGGACAAAACTTCCGTTCATGGTAAACCTCTTCATGACTTTTCTGATTGTACCATTGTCAATAATACTTACACGTCTTTATGGTCCAATTGGCTCTGCATCAGCATGGGTAATTCTTAACAGCACTTACATAATTATTACGATTCAGATAATGCACACAAGACTTCTTAATACTGAAAAATGGAAATGGTACATCATGGACATAATTTTACCTGCCATGGCTGCATTTTCAATAGCAGGTATCATAAGATTAATTCCATTTCCCGCCGGAAGACTAACTGGCGTGATTTTCCTTCTCGGAGCTTATTGCATTACACTTGCAGCAACTGTTGCTGCCAGCAGAAAAATACGAACATTAATTATTCAAAAACTCACCTATATTATTCAAAACAAATACAGAGGCGCTTAATCATGATGAACAAGCCATCTATAACGACAATTATTCCGACTTTCAACAGGGCAGCTCTTTTGAAAAAAGCTGTTGAAAGCGTTTTGTCCCAATCACATAAGAATTTTCAGGTTATAATTTCTGATAATGCTTCTTCCGATGAAACTTCGGCTGTTCTTGAAAAGCTGGTTAAAACTGATTCAAGAGTGATCGTACATCGCCAGCAGAATAACATTGGTGGCTTAAACAATTTTAACTTTCTTCTTGGAAAAATTGACTCCGATTATTTCTCGATTCTTTCTGACGATGACTACCTTCTTCCAGGATTTTTCGAAAACGCATTGCATGGCTTTGCCAGGCATCCTGAGGCATTCTTCGGCTCCCTCAAAGTTTTCGACAATAACCCGACCGGTATTCCAGTAATGGACCATTTTTCCAAGTCATTTCCAGAAGGTTTTTTTCCGCCACCGCAAGGTCTGATAAAAATGACAGAAATCGGAGTTCCTACATGGACAGGAACATTATTTCGAAAGGAAATTTTTGAAAAAATCGGTTCAATTGATCCGGAAATTCCCATAATTGATTTTGATTTTCTCCTCAGAGCAGCATTGAAGGTGCCGTTTTTTGTTTCAAAAGCAAATGGAGCTGTTTTTACAAGTCATTCACTAATAGATCTGAAAGGTTCACGCGGCTCACCTTCTGCCTATTGGCCTGTCGGAAAAAAAATTATCGGGAAACTTACCAGCGAAAACATTTTAAGCGTTGAAGAGAAAAAGAAAATTGAGGAAAACATCAGCGGAATGCTTCTCGGTTTTGTTTACCTGACGGGCATGTCAGCTGTATTTCGGAACGATATTGAAGACATAAAACTGGCACAGAAATACCTCAGCGAGACAGGAAGAAACAAACTTCGAAAGAAGATTTCCATTACATGGAATCTGAATAATATTAAACCTGGAAAATTAATGCTGGGGCTTGCAAGAAAACTAAATAAAATATATTACACGTACAAATACAGACAGGAATTAGATAATATTTTTAAGGATGGACAATGAATATTCTGTTTGATCATCAGGTTTTCAGTTTTCAACAATATGGTGGTGTATCAAGATATGTCAGCGAAATAGCACGAAAGCTGGCAACAGATAAGAATAACAGAGTTGAAATACTTGCACCGCTTTATATAAATCAGTACATTGAAAATATTGAAAATGTACTACTGCATGGAATGAAAATCCAGAGATTTCCAAGATCAGAAAAAATATTAATTTTCTTGAACACATTTGTTTCAAAACTTCTGCTGAAATTCAGGAAAGACATCGATATATTGCATGAAACATACCATTTCCCAACAAATTATTTGCCAAAAGGGGCAAAAAAGGTAATAACCGTCTATGACATGACCTACGAAAAATACCCTGAATTATTTCCGGCAGATGATAAAAACCGCTCTTATAAAGCACTTAAAGTCAGGGAAGCAGATCATATAATCTGTATTTCTGAAAATACAAGGAAAGACCTTATTAAGTTCCTTTCCGTCCCAGAAAGTAAAACATCGGTAATATATCTTGGATATTCGATCAAAGGCAAAAAAGACGCAACAAACTATAATAAAGAAAAAAAGCCGGTGATTTTATTTGTGGGTGAAAGAAGAGGATACAAGAACTTCGAAACTCTTCTGCGTGCTTTCGGTCGATCAGATTTTCTGAAAAATAATTATTCTATTGTGTGTTTTGGCGGCGACAAACCAGGACAGAATGAATTATCTATCATGGCTCAGATGAATCTTGATACTGAAAAAGTTAAATTTCTTCGCGGAAATGATGAAATGCTTTCAGATCTTTATTCTACCGCCAGTTTGTTTGTCTACCCTTCTCTCTACGAAGGTTTTGGAATGCCGCCCCTGGAAGCGATGTCATTCGGATGTCCAGTGGTATGCAGCAATTCAAGCTCATTACCGGAAGTAGTTGGCAATGCCGCAGAAATTGCGGAAGCGTCTGATGAAAATGAATTATTATCAGCAATAGAGCGCGTTCTTTCTTCTTCAACTCTCGCAAATGACCTTATCGAACGCGGCTTTGAAAGACTGCAACACTTTTCATGGGATAAATGTTCTGATGAAACGATGGCCATCTACAATAAATTGAAGGCTTAATTTTACTATTACTGATTTATTTTCATTGAGGTACTTCGAATATCATTTCTTTCCTCCGATAGTATTAATAGATAGAAAAATCAGGAGAAAAGAAATGGTATACCCGGAAATGCTTGGAGTTACAGAACTGTTTCAGGACGATCTGTTTCTTGGATGGATGGAAGATCAGCCAGATACACGCATCCAAAGCCTCTCGACTTTCGAGATTTTTCACATATTTCAGAGAGAATTGTCTGATAATCAGCCTGTTAATCTTTCGAGTCACTGAAATTTTCCAGATTTCCAGATAATATTTTATTGAAGATGTTTGCATTTTTATTCCTCAGGGTTTAAATTAAGAGAGCTGAATAAATGAAACCGAGGAATAATTATGAAAAAATATATCTTTCTGATTTTTTCCTTTCTCGCAACCAGTTCCCTCTCTGCCGGAAATAATTTTTCCTCCATTGAAAGTTTTTCAGAAAATCGTCCCTTCCTTATTGCCCAATTATCTGATGCTGACATGGAAAAAGCCAAAAATGAACTGAAGTCTTTAATGAAAGACGTAAAAACTGATACACCAGAGGAAAGTTCAGGCAATCCAACTTTCAGCGAGGGCAATCCTGCCCCTCCCAATAAAGAAAATAATGTTGTTGATTCATCACCTGAGCCTGGCGACACAGGAAAAGATGAATCTGATGATCCAATATCAAAAAGGTTCTGTGAAGGTCATCTGAAAATTGCCAAGAGACGTTTTAAAGAAGGAAATCTGAAGGATGTTGAGAAAGAATTGGATATCATTTTCGAAAGAATTCCTGATTTCCAGTCTGGACGGTTTCTTAAAGCAATAGTGTGTGCAAAAACTAAAGACTTCATGGGTGCATGGAGAAATATCGAAATTGTCTCAAAAAAATCCCCCGACAACCCCAAGGTTAAAGAATTTATTGCGAAACTTGAAAAAGTATCTCCAAAACCATCAGTAATTGCTGATGAAGTTAAGAAACTTCCAGAGGCGCAGTTCGCATCAGAGTTATTGTGCAATGCAGTAGATACAATTCTCAGTGATAAAACTCTTGGAAAAAATATTTCACGCATTTCCTCAGATGAACCAGAAGAAGTATCAGGGAAAGTGAATTTTACAGTCACTTTTTTCTCTCAAAGTTCCATCGATTCCTCTGCAGTTGAAAAGAAGATTGCGGAACTTAATGGTTTGAAAGTGGAATCAGCTTCTCCGGCAAGTGAAGGCAAAGAACTGAAATTGAAAGTCCTTGCAGAAAATCTTCCCAGGAATAATCCAACAGCAAATTCAATCACGGATATTACCCAATTTGTCGAAGAAATAAGAAACAACAATGATATCAAAATAAACGAAAACTCTGAATCGAATCCTGATTCAGAAGGGAATATTACCAGCACCTATTCGATTATAGCTCCAGACTGTTCAAAAGTAGTACAATTCCTTCGTGCTGCATCAACTCATTCTCTCGAATATTTAATTTCTAATCTTGAATCTTCAGTTTTCAATCAAAAATCTGTCTGGAAGGGCAGCATAAAGATCAAGTTCAAAGGCAGCAAAAAATAGCAATGAAACCCGGATTTACTCTGTTTGAAACATCACTGGGAACTTGTGCCATTGCCTGGGGAGAAAAAGGAATATGCTCTCTGAGGCTTCCAGAAAAAGATACCGTCGATCTTCTCTCGAAGATTGATTCGGCTGGCAGTGGCACAAAAGCGGAAATAATTCCACAGAAGATAAAAAAAGTAATTTGTAGAATTACCGCACATCTTGCGGGAAAACTTGATGACCTTGCAGATATCGAATTAGAACTGAACGGATTACCAGAATTCAGAAAAACTCTTTACGAGAACCTCCGTAAAGTTCCGCCTGGAAAAGTAATTACCTATAAAGAGCTCGCGGCCACATGCGGAAAAATTGGCGCTGCAAGAGCCACAGGAACAGCACTCGGATTGAATCCTGTTCCGATAATTATTCCATGTCACAGAGTTCTGGCAGCCGGAAATAAACTGGGTGGTTTTTCAGCATACGGAGGCACACGGACAAAAGCTCTCCTTCTCTCTATAGAAGGAGCTTTGCCAACAACATGCAGCACTGAAATCATCGACGAAATTCAGGCTGGGATTGAATATCTTTCATCCAAAGATAAAACATTTGCCAACATTATCAGATGTTTCGGGCCTTTTAAACTTAAGATAGACAAACAGCAGACTATTTTTGATTCTCTTTTCGAGTCTATTGTATATCAGCAGCTAACGGCAAAAGCGGCATCAACAATCAGTGGGCGGGTAAGAAAAGCTTTGGACAGCGATTCAGGAAGCCTACTGTCACCGGAAAAGGTTCTTGAGGCATCTGAAGAATCATTGAGAGCGTGCGGACTTTCAAGAGCTAAAACTGCTGCGTTGAAAGATCTTTCCGACAAGATGATTTCAGGAAAAATACCATCATTTGAAGAAATGAACAAAATGTCAGACGATGAGATTATCAATGTTCTGGTTCAAATTCGCGGAATCGGGAGATGGACAGCTGAAATGCTTTTAATCTTCCGCATGGGACGCCTTGACGTCTGGCCTGTAGATGATCTTGGCATTCGAAAAGGATTAATGATACTATTCAAGCTTTTGAAGCTTCCAACTCCACGGGAAGCTCAAGAGCTTGGAAAGCGCTGGAAACCTTATCGCACGATTCCGGCATGGTATCTCTGGAGAATATCTGAAAGAGGCAGCCTTGAGGCAAAATAGTTTGAAATTGATCAGTCTAATAATGGATTTTTGCATGAAAAGTGTGTGAGAATCCATCGGAAAATAAATAATTTGGCGGAGGGAGATTTGTTCTTATGATTCTTTTTAAAAGTCGTAGTTCGAAAGTCTTTTTTATTGCTGCAATTGCTTTCTGTTTTGCGTTTCAGTCTTCGATTGCCTTCAGCAAAAGTGTTTCCAGGAAGGCATCTATTGCAGCTATGGTCGAAGAACTGCTGGCAAAAATGACGCTTGATGAAAAAATCGGGCAGATGACACTTTTTACAAGCCACTGGGCAAACACCGGACCTACGATGGATCCCAAGAATCTTGAACAAATCCGCACAGGTAAATGCGGCGCCGTATTTAATGCGATCTCTGCCGAATATATCAGACAGCTTCAAAATACAGCCATATCTGAAACAAGGCTCAAAATCCCGCTGATTTTCGGACATGACGTCATTCACGGGCATCGTACAATTTTCCCTATTCCTCTTGCAGAATCATGTTCGTGGGATCTCAACGCAATTGAGCAGGCAGCAAGAGTAGCAGCAATCGAAGCTTCAGCCCAGGGAATCAACTGGACTTTCGCTCCAATGGTTGACATTGCACGCGACCCGAGATGGGGAAGAGTATCTGAAGGTGCTGGAGAAGACACATATCTGGGTTGTCTCATTGCCAAAGCCCGTGTAAAAGGTTTCCAGGGAGAAGACCTCACCAAACCAGACACAATTCTCGCATGCGCAAAGCATTTTGCGGCATACGGTGCAGCACAGGCTGGCAGAGATTACCACACTGTTGATGTTTCTGAACGAACCCTTTTTGAAACATATCTTCCGCCATTCAAAGCGTGCGTAGATGCCGGTGCAAGAACATTCATGACATCTTTCAATGAAATAGCCGGCGTGCCAAGTACTGCAAACAGAGATTTACTGACAAATATTCTGCGCGGACTCTGGAATTTTCAGGGATTTATTGTTACAGATTATACATCAATCAATGAGCTGATTCCTCATGGTATAGCCGCTGACGAAAGAGAAGCCGGAAAATTATCTGCTCTTGCCGGTGTAGACATGGACATGCAGGGCGCAGTTTTCATGAATCACCTTGCCGAACTTGTGAACTCAGGGGAAGTTTCAGTAAAATACATTGACAATGCTGTAAGAAGAATTCTCACAGCTAAAGCAGAACTTGGATTGTTTGATGACCCATTCAGATACTGCGATGTGAAGCGCGAAAAAGAAAAGCTCATGTGCCCCAGACACCTGAATTCTGCTCTTGAAATGGCAAAGAAATCTCTGGTTCTTCTGAAAAACGAAAAAAATGCGCTTCCACTTAAAAAAAGTGTCAAAAAGATCGCTGTTATTGGTCCTCTTGCTGATTCAACAGCTGACCTGCTCGGAAACTGGCATGCGGTCGGACTTGCATCTGAAGTTGTTTCAATCGTTGACGCAATTAGAAAAGCCGTTCCGGTTGGTGTTGATATCCATTATGCCAAAGGCTGTGACGTTAATGGCAACAACAGAGAAGGATTTCGCAAAGCTGTTGAAACAGCAAGAAAATGCGATGCAGTAATTCTCATACTCGGTGAAAACGAGACGATGAGCGGTGAAGCAGCATCAAGAGCTGACATAGACCTTCCCGGAATTCAGAATGAACTTGCTGAGGCTGTTTCCAAAGCAAAAAAACCAACAATTGCAGTTCTGATAAACGGCAGACCACTTGTACTCACCAGACTCCAGAAATCAGTTGACGCAATTCTCGAAGCATGGTTCCCGGGTACCATGGGCGGAAAAGCCATTGCTGATTGTGTTTTTGGTTCATACAATCCGGCAGGAAAACTTACCATGACTTTTCCTGCACACCTCGGACAGATTCCGATTCACTACAATATGAAAAATACCGGAAGGCCAATGTCTGATAATAAGTACACAAGCAAGTATCTTGATGCTCCGAACGAACCACTTTACCCATTTGGATACGGGCTTTCATACACCAAATTTTCATATTCAAACATTTCTCTTGATTCCGCAGAAATGAAAATGGGTGGCTCAATCAACATATCTGCAGATATAGCCAATACAGGTAATTATGACGGAGAAGAAGTTGTTCAGCTTTATGTACGCGATATTTCCGGAAGTGTTACCCGACCGGTTAAAGAATTAAAGGGATTCAAAAAAGTCCTGATTGAAAAAGGGAAATCAAAGAAAGTAAGTTTCGAACTGAAATCCGAAGATCTTGCATTCTACGGAATCGACATGTCCTTCGCCCCAGAACCCGGCAAATTTCAAGTCTTTGTCGGTGGAAATTCCAGAGACACCCTCTCAGCCGACTTTGCACTTCTTCCCTGAAATGTAAACATAATACTTACCAGGAGAGAGCAAACACTCTCTCCTTTTTCCTTGAAATTTCATTATACAGACTGAATTATCTTCGCTGCGGTTTCTTCGATGTCGGAAAATGAGAGCGTGGGATGAACTTGAAGCATTATGCTTGTTTCGCCGAGAAGTGTTGAATTGGGAAGCCTTTTGAAGCCTTTTTTCAACGTTTTTTTCAGGGCTTTTTCGAGGTAAATTTCCGGGCAGCTTCCGAAAAATGCAGGAACACCATTTTTTTCAAGATTTTCTAGCATTCTGTCGCGTGAGATTCCCTTTGATATTGCCTCAGCAGACAGAAAGACATAATATTTATAGTAAGAATGGTAAGAAAACTCATCAGGTAAAGTGATTCTGAAAAACGGTGATTTGCTGAAAAGATCGTTATATCTCGCTGCAAATTCACGTCTTTTTTTTATCCATTCATCTGCTTTTTTCAGTTGAATTCTGCCAACCGCAGAATGGATTTCGCTTATCCGCCAGTTTGAACCGGGAGTTTCATGCACCCATCTGTATCCTGAAAAATGAGTTTTTTTACTGATAACGTCATAATTTTTTCCATGATCTTTGAAGGACCAGACTTTATTCCAGACATCTTCGTGGTTTGTAACAAACATTCCACCTTCGCCGGCAGTGGTAATGATTTTGTCCTGACAGAACGAAAATGCGGCAGCATCTCCCCATGAACCGGTTTTCCGTCCCTTATATGATGCTCCAAGGGCTTGTGCACAGTCTTCTATCAGCAAAATTCCCTTTTTTTTGCATAATTCAGAAATTGAATCCATCTCACAGGGCCAGCCGGCCAGATGAACAACGATTACCGCCCTGGTTCTGGAAGTTATTGCCTTGTTTATTTCTTCTGCGGTAATATTCTGACTTTCAAGAGAAACATCTGCATATACAGGTTTTGCACCTGCAATAACCACGGAAGTAGCTGTAGCAATAAAGGTGCGCGATGGAACAATTACTTCATCACCTTTTCCAATACCAAAGCCCAGAAGAGCCGCTTCGAGAGCAAGAGTGCCGTTTGCAAGAGCAACCGCATGTTTTACTCCGATGTAATCGGCAAATTCCTTCTCAAAAAGTTTGCCCTCGGTGCCGGTCCAGTAATTTACCCTGCCGGATTGCAATACTTTTACAGCGGCAGCGATTTCATCATCCGCAAAAAAAGGCCAGGATTTTTCTGTCAGATAACCCTCCACTATTTTTATCTATTCAACAAAAATATTAGCACTGTATGAATATAGCCAACCGGTAATGTTCAAATACGCGACCCAGATCTCCGAAGGGTCAGCACATTACCAGCCACTAGCCTTGAATTATTGAACAGTTACATAATTTCAGCAAATTCGCTACAGCGTCAAATTATTTTTTATCTTATCTTCTCAATCAGACCCAGGAATTATTCAGAAGATAATTTTCCCCTTCAATACATGCTCAGTTCATCGGATTTTATTTTAAAAAAAATTAGCAGAATACTTATCTTTTTAAGAAACCACCTTTCACTTATTTTGCATTTAATCTCAATTTGCTGTCCCAAGTTGAGATTAAATGCAAAATTTAGGTAGATTATTTCCTGTCAGTTATTGAGCAGATACCATTTTTATGTTATAGTCATTTTCGCTGAAAATATTTTCTGGAGAACATTGAGTGAAACAAAAGAAATTGACCGGTTCGTGGGTTGCACTTGTTACACCTTTCAAAGACGGAAAAATTGATGAAAACGCTTTAGATGGCCTTTTGGACTTTCATCTCAAAGCAGGAACAGATGGAATTGTTATCTGCGGAACCACCGGAGAATCTGTTACCCTGACCTCTGATGAAAAAAGCCTTCTTATGAAACGCGCCACTGCGGCTTTCCGCGGAAAAGTTCCGATTATGCTCGGAACCGGCGGGAACAATACTTCTGTTGTAACGGAAAATACGCGAATGGCTGCTGATCATGGCGCAGACGCGGTGCTGGTTGTCACACCATATTATAACAAACCGACACAAGCAGGCTTGATTGCTCACTTCACTGAAGTTGCAAAATCAACAAAATTGCCTGTCATTCTTTACAATGTTCCGGGCCGAACCGGAGTTAATCTTCTTCCGCAGACAGTATTAGAGCTGGCAAAAATCAGTAATATTGCCGGAATCAAGGAAGCAACAGGAAACCTTGAACAGGCAATGGATATTCTAAGGCACGCTCCAGAAGATTTTCTTCTGTATTCGGGCGAAGATGCACTGAATTTCCAGTTAATGGCAACAGGGGCATCAGGAACCATTTCCGTAACAGGAAACGTCGTTCCCGGAAAAATGAAAGCTTTCAATGATGCATGTCTCAGCAAAGACTGGGAAAAAGCAAGAAAAATTCACTTCGAACTTCTCGATCTGCATCGGGCGATGTTTTTAGAATCAAATCCGATTCCAGTTAAAACCGCTCTGGCAATCATGGGAAAAATACGCGATGAATTCAGGCTCCCGCTGGTTCAGGCAAGTTCGCAGACACGCGAGAAGCTTGCAGCCATAATACAGAAACTTTAAAATTATCGCCCTCTGGGCGGACTATTTATTGTCATCTCGACCGAAGGGAGTTACCGCCACAGGGTTAGATCAACTTGAAAATGCGTGATTTCTCCCTTCGGTCGAAATGCCAACAAGGCAACTTTATTAAATTTTGATGTACTGAGGTAATAATTTGTCGGGTATTCTCCAGTTATTTTACGCAATCATAACAGATATCACGTTTATTGATATTCTGGATATACTCATCGTTACATGGGGCGTATACCGGTTGATTACACTCATAGAAGGTACAAGAGCTCTCAATCTTCTTAAGGGTCTGGGAATTCTTCTGATTACTCTCATGGTAACCAAAGATATTGATTTTCACACTCTCAACTGGGCTCTGGCCAATACTCTCCCAGCCGGTTTTCTTGCTCTCGTTGTCATTTTTCAGCCTGAGTTGAGGCGTGCCCTGGAAGACATCGGCCGCGGCGGATTTCTTGGTGAAAAATTTACGCCGGGCGGAGAAATTGGTGATGCGGTTGAAGAAGTTGCAAAAACAATTGAAACCTGTGCGAAAAAAAGAATTGGAGTCCTGATACTAATTGAGCAGGAAATTGGACTCAAAGACTTCAGTGAAAAGGGCGTTCAGTTGAAAAGTCCAATTACATCAGAATTGTTAAATACTATTTTTATGCCATTCACTCCTCTTCATGACGGAGCGGTAATTATCAAGGGGCTCAGAGTTGAAGCAGCAAGTTGTTTTTTGCCAATTTCCAACAACCCTGATCTTGCAAGAGAAGTTGGAACAAGACACAGAGCAGCCGTAGGCATAACCGAAATAACAGATGCCCTGGCAATGATCGTCAGTGAAGAAACAGGCACAATATCCTGCGCTCGCGCCGGCAAACTGACAAGAGATCTTTCCAGCACGAGAATTAGAGAAATAATGCATGACGCATTTGAGAATTTCGGAAAATCCAGGGGGATGTTCGGACTGTGATTGGAAGAAGACTCAATCTTAAAGTTGTTTCATTTGTCCTCGGCATTATACTCTGGATCTACGTTAATCTGGTGTTGTCTCCTGTGGTAAGAAGAACTGTTATTGTTCCGGTTGAATACAAAAATTTGCCAGCCTCGTTTTCACTGGTAAAAATTACACCTGAGAAAATTGAAGCTGAGGTTATTCTTACAGGAACCCGCCGTGATTTTATTCTGTCAGGAACAGAAAGGGTTCAGGCATCCCTGGACTTGTACAACATGCGACTTGGAACGGCCGTCTTTCCAGTGAAAACAGTTGTTTTCCCTGCTGGCTTGTCAGTTATTTCCGTAAGACCTCACCAGATTGAGCTGAAGGCCGAACAGCTTACAAAAAAAACAATGGATGTTGAAGTTGAAATAAAGGGGCAAACATCAGAGGGATTTGTGTCAGAGCCTCCTATCGTTAAACCCAGACAGGTAGATATAATCGGATTACCAGATGTTGTTAATAAAATAGTAACATGCCAGGCTTCAATTAATCTTGCTGATGTAAAAAATTCAGTAAGCGAAAAGAGGCCTGTAATACTCTTCTCAACCGAAGGTGAATTAAACGATGAAATAAAAATTGACCCTGACAAAGTGCTTGTTGATGTTCCGGTAAAAGCCGGTTATCCGTCAAAAGCCGTATCAATTGCCCCAAATTTTATAAACAAACTCCCTGAAGGCTTGAAACTTGAATCGTTCAAAATAGTCCCGCCAATGGTGACAGTAAGCGGTCCCGGAAGAGTTCTTGATGAAATGAATGAAATAAGAGCATCGCCAATTGATCTGTCTTTGCTTTCTTCCAGCGCAGCCTCAATTGCAGCAACTGTTTCATCACCTCGGGAAAATCTTTCAATAGTTGGTTCTTCATCTGTCACCTTTGAATTCAGGCTCCTTCCAGCTCCAGTTACACGAATATTTCGTGAGATTCCTCTTTCAATCTCATGCGCACCCGGACAGCACTCTCTTGTAGCACCTTCAAGCTACAGTCTCGTTCTGCTTGGGAAAAAAGCAAGCCTTGAAACCATTTCGCCAGAAGACCTTAAAGTACATCTTGAAGCGCTTAACCGCCCGCCGGGGAGTTATTCTGTGCCACTTCCGTGCCCGAAGGGTTTGCCTGATGACGTTGCGATAATTGAAATTAATCCACCTGAAGTTGAGGTTATTATTACTCCTTCGATAGCCACTCATTCAGATTAATAGTAGATAAATGGCGGTCTACTTCTAGGTTAAGCATTATGTCTGAGCCGCAGCAATAGAAAAGGAAATTAAGAAATGGCGTCTGGAAAAGAAAAACAATCTGGTTGGCGTCGTCAATCCTGAGTGAATGAATCTGATTGATATTTGTATTTTGATCTCTCCCTTCGGTCGAGATGACAAAGAACAGTCGAGATGACAACAAATCGTTACTGATGGCGGCCAATTCAGGGAATAAGCTCTGGAGGAAATGATGATATCTGGCATTTATGGGATGATTGTTCAAACCGTTCTCGGTGCAGTATCAGTATTGCTTCTGCCATATTTTGTAAAAGGCATTGAAGCGAAGGGCTTCAAACCAGCAATCAAACTTGTTTTACTTATTACTTGTGTGAATTTTATTTTAGACATATTGTTCTGGTGGATACTTGTTCCATTAAAATTTCTGTCTCTCGGGCTGAGCAGGTTTATTCTGAATGGTCTTATTCTTGATTTTTCATCTGATTTCATAAGTGGAGTAAAATGCGACAGCATTAAAAGTGCTATTATTGGAGGAATAACCCTCAGCATCATCTGGACTGTTCTTTCATGGCTCTTTGCCTGATTTTTTATTTTTCAGGTAATTTTTAATTGACTTGTTCAGGTGGTTTTGTAATATAATCAAACTGTGGATCCAAGTTTAAAAAAATTAATTGATAATTTTCCGGTGGCACCCAGAGAGAAAAAGCTTAATCTTCTCTCTGTAATTTCTTCGTCAAAAGATGAATCTGTAATTACTTTCCTTATAAGCACCCTCGGCGACGAGAACTGGATTGTTCGCAAAACTGCTTCTGATATGATATTCGACTTGGGTGAGATGGTAATTCCTTTTCTTTCTTCCGCACTTGGCTCATACAATGAAGATGTACAGCATTGGGCACTGAAAATTCTGACCAGATTTGGCAAAAAGGGTGTTCCAGCTATTCTCAGAGCACTGAAGAGTGCTAACCATGACACCAGACATTTTGCGTGTATCGCTCTTGGCGAACAACAGGAGCCTCTTGGAATTCCTGCCCTTATTAAATCACTTGGCGACGAGAAATGGCCTGTCAGGAAAGCTTCTTCAGAAGCACTTGTAAAATATGGCGACCAGGTAATTCCTGCAATTGAGCAGGTGATGTCAAAAACTGATGACGAAGACGTAAGGTTCTGGGCAATAAAAAGTCTTGGAAAGCTTGGAACAAAAGCGCAAAGAATTCTTCTTGAAGCGCTGAAAACCGGAAACAAACAATTGCGCTATGTTATTGCGGCTGCTCTTGGCGAATCAGGCGACCGGCGTGTTATCAAAGTTCTTATAGATTCACTTGCTGACCCCGACTGGACAATACGAAAAAGTGCAACACAGGCACTGGCAGAAATTGGAGAAAATGCACTTGACCCATTGATTGAGTCGCTGCTTGAGCCTAACGAAGACGTAAGAGATGGCTGTCTTCTTGCAATAGTAAGAATTGGAACCAGCGCCGTCAACAGACTGCTGACCTCAATTGAATCAATGGATGACAATCAGCGCTATCTGATCAGAAAAAGTATGGTCAAGATGGGGAACCGCCTGGTTGAACCTCTTTTAAGGCTATTCAAATCAAGAAAGCCTGAAATAATGTCCTTCTGCGCAGCAACTCTCGGCGAAATCGGAAATCCGAAATCTGTTCCGGTGCTGCTTGAAGGGCTTTCACATGAATCATGGACAGTCAGACGTTCTTGTGCTTATGCACTTGGCGACATCGGAGAAAAAGGCGTTGATAAAATTGCTGAAGCTCTGAAAAGTCAGAACGACGACGTCAGATACTGGGTCACAAGAATTCTTGAATCGATCGGTGAACCTGGAATGACCTATCTTGTAAGGGCGCTTTCTGACAAGAATAAGAGTATAAGGTTCTTTTCAGCAAAAGCTCTTCGCTCGTCCAATAATCCTGAGACTCTCAGACACCTTATAAAAGCCCTCGGAGATCCATCCTGGAGTGTCAGAAAAGTCGCTGCTGAAAGCATCGCACGCATGGACGAAGTCAGTATTGAACACCTTTTACGAAACATTTCCAACGACAATGAAGACATAAGACATTGGGTTGGTCGAATCATTACTGAAATTGGAAAATCGAAACTGTCTCAAATTCATGACTGCCTGAAAACAAAAGATTCTGAACTCAGATTATATGCATGTCAGGCACTTGGCATGGTTGCAGACCAATCATCTACTGAACATTTGATTGAGTCGCTGAGAGATGCCAATGAATGGACTCGGATATATGCAGCTATAGCTTTAGGGAAAATTGGCGACGAACGAGCTATCGTTCCTCTTATCAGAAGCCTTTCCGACCGCAATTCTGAAGTACACAGAAATGTCCGAAAAGCATTTCTGACGCTTGGAAAGAAAGTATTTGAGACAATTGAGAAATGTGTTGAAGACAAAGACGCTCTTCTGAGAAGAAATTCCGCAATTGCAATAGGTGAACTGGCTGAAGAAAAAGGCCTTGACCTGTTAATAATATTGATGGCAGACCCAGATGAAAAAGTCAGACAGGCTGCAGCTGAAGCTCTTGGGGTATTTCCAGGCTTAAAAGCCAGAACATTGCTTTGTGAAGCCATGAGTGATCCGGCTCAATCAATAAGACTGGCCGTCATAAACTCACTTGCGGAACACAGTATGCCCGAAACAGCAATGGTTCTTTTTGACTATCTGGGCAAATTGAAGGATGACCGTGAAATTCGCGTCGCCAGACGTTGTCTTGCCAACATGGCTCAGAAGAATCCACGGATGTTCGTTTCATTTTTTGCAAACCAGTCTGTTGCAGTCAGAACTATTGCGGCAGAATCTCTTACGCAGGTAGGAGCTTCAATTATTCAGATTCTGAATGAAATTGCTGCAGAAATTTCTGATGAAACAATATTATTCTGGATTCAGAAAACAATAAAGAAGCTGAAAAATCCGAGTGAAAATATTTCCGAAATGCTGGACAACAAACCATGACCGACTTAGCTGAAAGGTCTTCCTGGCTTCGCCTTGCCGGCATTAAAGGAATCGGAGAGACAGTCAGATGCGGGCTTATAAAGGAATTTAAAACACCTGAGAGAATTTTCCGGGCGTCAATCTCGGATATTTCACAGGTTCCCGGATGGACAGCCGAATCTCTTGAAAAGTTTCGCAATGGACTCAAAGAAGGCAAGCTCTTATGCCAACCTGAGACATTGGAAGCAGAAGGAATAAACATCATTTCCTTCAATGACCCCGAATACCCTGAATCGCTCAGGCATATACCAGATGCTCCGGTTGTGTTGTTTGCGCTTGGAAAACCTGAGATTGATGCCCGCCCGCATTTAGCAGTTGTGGGAGCACGAAAAGGAAGCCAGCAAGGCTACGATATTGCCAGAGAGTTTTCTTATGAGCTTTCGAAAGCTGGATTTGTAATAGTCAGCGGTCTTGCTCTGGGAATTGACACTTTTGCTCACAAAGGCGCTCTTGAGGCGTCAGGCAAAACAGTTGCAGTGCTCGGATGCGGTGTAGATGTTGTTTATCCTCCATCAAATCATCGAATCAGAGAAAAGATTCCAGAGAAAGGTCTCATTGTATCTGAGTTCCCACCTGGAACGGAACCACGCCCCTGGCATTTTCCGATAAGAAATCGTATAATATCAGGAATGTCGGTTGGTATTCTTGTCGTTGAGGCAAGTTCACAAAGCGGTTCGCTTATTACGGCCCGCCTCGGAATTGATCAGGATCGCGACGTTTTTGCGATTCCGGGAGGCATAAGATCGAAACTTTCTGAGGGAACGCTCGCACTTATTAATGAAGGCGCATGCATGGTTACATCCCCAGATGAGATAATAAACCATTATCGCCATCTGCTTCCCGTAAAAAATGAAGAGCCAGAAAAGAATCTCTCACTCGAAGATTTTACACCAGACGAGCTTGAACTTCTTGAAATGCTCGCAGGTGAGCCCACAGGAGTTGAGGATCTTCTTTCAAAAATGACATGGGAAAGAGAAAAATTATTTTCTGTATTATTAAATTTAGAAATTCGGGATATTCTGATAAAATATCCGGGTAATTTATTTCAATCGAAAATTAATCGCCACACTGGCAGGTGAAAAAAATGAATAAATCCAGAAGTTCGACACTTGGAAATGTAGTAAAAATAATGAAGATGGTAGTTCAGCAATTTGAAAACCGGAAAAAATCAGATGATGGTACATCTGAAGAAAAGGATAATTCAGGAATCAAACTGCCAACAATTGAAAAGCTCATAAAGAGAGGATTTTCACCAGAAGATGTTTCTCTTGCCATGAGCTGGCTTGCTATTCTGGGAATGACCCTCAGAAGTTCTGCCGAAACTCCTTCCCCGGGAACTGCCTTGCCATCAGCAATGAAGGAACAGGAAGATGATAAGAAAGCGAATCATATCTCATCAGGTTTCAGAGTACTTCATATCTCAGAAAGTATAAGGCTTACAGATGACGCACAATCTGTTCTGCTGAACCTTTTGAACAGTGGAGCAGTTCAACCAGGACAATTTGAAAAGTTTATACAGTTCATCTGGCAAAATGACCTTCGCGATATCTCTCCAACACGCCTTGAAATTCTTCTGAGCCTCCAGGGAGCATCTCTTCTGACACATGATTCACAATTTGCATTGAGCGACAAACTTCCACCGCCTGCATACATAAATTAAATGGCTGGAAAAAATCTTCTTATAGTTGAGTCCCCGGGAAAGATAAAAACCCTTTCCAAATTCCTCGGTTCTGATTTTATTGTAGAAGCGAGCAAGGGACATATTGTCGATTTGCCTGAATCAAGAATTGGAGTAGACGTTGAAAGTGGTTTTGTTCCAATATATCAGGTTTCCAAAACCCGGGCTGATGTAATCAAAAAAATTAAGGATGCTGCTGAGCGTTCTGACAGAATTTATCTCGCCCCCGACCCTGACCGGGAAGGTGAAGCAATAAGCTGGCATCTCGCCAATATTCTTGATGTTGACCCTTTTTCTCCATGCAGAGTAACTTTTAATAGTATTACTAAAGAAGAAGTTCTGAAGGCTATTTCTAATCCGAGATCTATTGATCTTAATCTTGTAAGCGCACAACAGTCGAGGCGAATTTTAGACCGCATTGTCGGATATAAACTTTCACCTCTTCTCTGGAAGAAAGTCTGCATGGGTCTTTCAGCCGGACGAGTTCAGTCTGTTGCAGTATTATTTATCTGCAAAAGAGAACAGGAAATTCTTGCATTCAACCCGGAAGAATACTGGACAATAAAAGCTATTCTTAAAACAACAGCAGGAGCTTCTTTCGAAACAAAGCTTGCAAAATACAAAGGTAAAAAAGCTGTTGTACCAGACTCGGAAACTTCCGAAGAAGTGCTTCGTGAGATACACGAATCAGAGCCTGTTGTTGAACAGGTAACAAAAAGAGCAAAGAAAACTTCCCCACCACCGCCTTTTATTACCAGCACACTTCAACAGGAAGCATCATACAAATTTTCGTTTACTTCCAAACGTACAATGAGCCTTGCTCAGAAGCTTTATGAAGGCATTGAAGTCGGAAACGAGGGACAAGTCGGACTTATTACATATATGAGAACCGATTCGGTCAGAATTTCACCGGAAGGTCTGTCTGAAGCAAAGGACTATATTGAAACAAGATTCGACAAATCGTATTCGCTTCCCCATCCGAGGCATTACAAAACCAAACAGGGTGCACAGGACGCCCATGAGGCAATAAGGCCTACCTCTGTCAAAAGAACTCCTGAGCAACTTTCCAGACATCTTTCTGCAGATGAACTGAAACTTTACTCGCTTATCTGGAAACGTTTTGTTGCAACACAGATGGCTGAATCAATTCACGATATTCTCACGATAGATATTTCAGCCGGGAAAGCCCTTCTTCAGGCAACAGGCTCGACTCTCGTATTTGATGGATTCACAGCGCTTTACACTGAATCTGCCGAAGAGTCTTCTGAAACTGAAAGTGACAACAGTAAAAACAGCGAAGAAAAGCAGAAACTTCCACAGATTGAGGAAGGCGAAAAACTTAAGCTGCGCAGTGTTGACTCAAAACAGAATTTTACACTTCCGCCTGCAAGATACAGTGAATCAATTTTGATTAAGACTCTTGAAAAAGAAGGCATCGGCAGACCAAGCACTTATGCAACGATTATCGAAACAATTCAGCAGAGAGGCTATGTTTCGAAAGTCGATGGACGATTCAAACCTTCTGATGCAGCTTTTTTAACCACATCCATTCTGACCGGTTCATTCAAAGATGTCATCAATCCAAAGTTTACAGCTTCAATGGAAACTCTTCTGGATGAAATAGGCGATGGAAAGATTGAATGGGTAAAAGTACTCTCTGATTTTTATCAGCCTTTCATCAAAGATTTGAAACGGGCAGAAGAAAATCTGAAGAAAGTTGAACTTGGTTCAGACTGCTTCTGCATAAAATGCGGACGTCCAATGATTGTCAAACTGGGAATCACTGGAAAATTCCTTGCATGTACTGGTTATCCGGAATGCAAAACTACTGAGAATATTCCCGAAGAAATTGTTCTTTTCGCTCAGGAAAATGAGGAAAGATCTTCAGTAAAGCTCCGCGAAACTCTGGACAAAATTAAAGAAAGAGATGGTACCGGTAAGACTGAGCCAACAGGTGAAATCTGCGAAACCTGCGGTGCTCCAATGTCTATAAGAACCGGCAGATTTGGAAGATTTGTTGCCTGCGATAATTATCCGGAATGCAAGTCAACCAAGCCTCTTCTTGAAAGCACCGGCGTTAAATGCCCGATGGAAGGTTGCTCTGGTACAATCGTCATAAAGAAATCCAAACGGCGCAGAACATTTTACGCATGTTCAAAATATCCGGAGTGTAAACTGACTCTCTGGGCCAAACCGACCGGAAAGCCCTGTCCAACATGCGGAGCACCGCTGATATTTCATTCAACAAAAAAACTTGGCGAATTTATTAAATGTTCAGTAAAAACTTGTGAATATAAAGAATTTCCTGAAGAATCTGAGGTAAAGGAATAACGTGGCAAAGAAAACTGTATCGCACATAGTCAATGTAATAGGTGGTGGACTGGCTGGATCGGAAGCTGCTTATCAGCTTATCAGGCGCGGCATCCGTGTAAAGTTGTATGAAATGCGGCCACTGGTTGAAACCGGAGCGCACCGCACTCAGCTTCTGTCTGAGCTGGTTTGCAGCAATTCCATGGGAAGCAACCTTCCAGACAGAGCTTCAGGTCTCCTCAAAGAAGAACTGCGTGCTATGAATTCCTATATTCTTGACTCTGCCTATAAATACCGCGTCCCTGCTGGACAAGCTCTGGCAGTCGATCGTGATGCATTTTCACGTGAAATCACGCGTTTCATCAAGACCCACACCATGGTTGAATACATCAATGAAGAAGTTACAAAAATTCCTGAAGATGAAATTTCAGTTATCGCCACTGGTCCTTTGACTTCGCCAACTTTTGTAAAAACTCTGATATCCACTTTTGGAGCAGAGACTCTGAGTTTTTTCGATGCAATCGCTCCACTGCTGAAGGCTGACTCAGTTGATATGACTAAAGCTTTCAAAGCCAACAGATATGACGACGAAAACGGCGGCGGAGATTACATTAACTGCCCGCTAAGCAAAGTTGAATATCAGAATTTTGTTCAGGAGCTTTTGAAAGCAGAAAAGATTCCTCTGCCAGCTTTTGAAAAAGATGCAAAAAAGATGTTTTTCAGCGCCTGCCAGCCAGTTGAAGAGATAGCCGCCAGTGGTCTCGACTCTTTACGCTTTGGACCAATGAAACCGACTGGCCTTACTGATCCGGTTGAGCAAAGAAGGCCCTATGCAATTGTACAACTTCGTCAGGACAATCTATTGGGAAGCCTTTTTAATATGGTCGGTTTCCAGACAAATCTGAAATTCAGTGAGCAGAAGCGTGTATTCAGCATGATTCCGGCTCTTGCAAACGCAGAATTCATCAGATATGGACAGATGCACAGAAATATATTCCTTCAGTCGCCGCTTATTCTGAATGAATTCATGCAGGTAAAGAAACATCCGAATATTTTTATTGGTGGCCAGATTACGGGTGTTGAGGGCTACTGTGAATCTACTGGCACAGGACTTCTTGCTGGCTTGAATGTATCCAGGCTGCTTCTTGATAAACCAATGATAAGTCCTCCGCCAGAAAGCATTCTTGGAGCACTGATCAAATACATTACCTTTCCCGGACACAAGCACTTCACGCCGATGAACGCAAATTTCGGTCTTTTTGATACTTCAGCGGAATCTGGAAAATTAATGAGAAGTGTAACAGCCGTTGAAGATGAAAAAGGCGAAAAAAGTAATGTTGTGAAGAACTCAAAAGCTGATCGTAAAGCCATTATCGTAGCAATTGCACGCAAAGCTTTCAGAGAATTCATGTCAAAAATCTGACACAGCCACTGGATACAACAAATTCAGAGAGACTGTAGCGCAAAGAAAGAACTCACACAGAGACTCAGAGGCGCGGAAAAATGGGTTTTGCGTAATTGTCTATTTTGTATTGGGAGCTGAAACCGGTGCTTTTTTTCTTTTTCTGATGTTTTTGGCCTGTTCTATTGGCTTGTCTTCAAGTCCGCGATTTATCGTAACTTCGAAAAGAACTTCCATTCCGACTTCAATTATTTCGCGGATCTCAGGCGAAAGAGCGTTGAAATGAAAAAACATTTCACGACCATCGTGTGATTCGATAAGTCCGATTTTTCTGACTTTGTCAAATTTTACAATCTTTCCAGGGAAGACATCAGAAGAAGCTGAATCTGATATGGGCGAAACCTTCACGGCAACAGGTCCGACGGAGTCTTTTACTACACCGAATTGAACAAGATCACCCTTCTTTAAAGTGTCCTGAAATTCCTGGGGAATTGCACTGTAGTGAAGAAGCACTTCAGGAAAATCTTCGCACGTAAGCACTCCAAGACCATTCTCAGTATTATACCATTTAACCGTGCCTTCAACAATAACTTCCGGAACACTGTCACGAATTGTTTCTTCAACTGTTTGCCCGATTTCACTCTGGACATCACAAATTTTCTCTATTAATTTATGTACTTCTGGCTGATCGGGGTTTGCACGCAAAGAAGCTTCAAGAGTTTCAATGGCAAGCGAAAGCAATCTCTTTTTGAAATAGACTAATCCAAGATAAAACAATGAAAGTGGCTCATCCGGGGAATTTTCAAGTGCCTCCCTCAACTTTTCTTCAGCTTCGTCAAGAGAGTCAAGCTCGTAAAGTATTACTCCAAATTCTCTGAAATATTTTGCTTTGAATGGATACTGTTCAAGAAGTTTTTCATATATTTCAGCAGATTCCTGGTACCACTTCATTTTGGAAAAGGTGTCAGCAAGCATTTCGAGTGCCGAAACATTTTTTGGATCTACCTTCAGTATTTCTCTGAAAGCCTCAACTGCATCAAGATAGTGCGTGTCTGCCTTGTCATCGTCAACAAGCTTTTTGTAGATATCGCCCAGATACCAGTGAAAATAAGCCTTGTTGCCATTTAATTGCAATCCCTGCTGAAAAATCTTGATGGCTTCATCAAGCTTGTTCTGCAACTGGTAGGCAACTCCAAGAGTTTCATAAAACGCCGGATTCTGAGGGCTTATGCGAATGCACTCTCTCAATATTTCAATGGCTTCATCGTATTTTCTTGATACAAAAGCATCAACAGCAATGTTATACTTTTCTTCAAGCTGCTTTGTGAATTCCCTGAGCCTGCGGTCATATTCTTCACGCTTATCGGGGTCGATAAGAATTTCAAGCGCATTTCGCAATTGCTTCAGTTTTGGAATATTTTCGAGGGGACTTTTATCGGTAAATAGTTCTTTTTGCCTTTGCAGATAGGCTGTCTGGATCTCCTCTGCCGAGGCAAAATCAGAAACACCAAGAATCTGATAATAATTTTCCATTTCTTTTCTGCAAACATATATAACGAACAAAAAATCGGGGCGACTGGACTCGAACCAGCGACCTTGTGGTCCCGAACCACACGCGCTACCAACTGCGCCACGCCCCGACAGCAATACAACGAATGCATTTTACCACACTTGCATTAATCACGCAAGAGATTTTTTGAATCTTTCGCGGGTATTTCTTTTGAATCAAATGGATAAAGACATATTGAGTTTTTCGGACAGACTTTTCTGCACTCAAGACACTTTATACATTCGGCTGAATCTATTTCCTTCAGGACATCAAGTGCTGATGGGCATGCCTTGCTGCATGCATTACAGCTGATACACGTTTCTTTATTTATTTTCAGCCGAAAGAATGAAATACGGTTGAAAAGGCCAAGAAATGCTCCAATCGGACAAGCCCAGGAACAAAATGGCCTCCTGAAAAATGCCATGCTAAACAGGAAAACAACAACGATTGAGGACTTCCAGAGAAAAAGTTTTCCCAACTGATCACGAAGTGATTTATTCGCAGAATAAAGCGGAAGGATGAATCCACCCTCAATGGTACCAGCCGGACAAAAATATTTGCAGAAAGCCGGTTCTCCCATTCCATAACTATCTGTCATATAGATTGGGAGCAAAATGACAAGAAAGATTAGAGCCAAATACTTGCCATAGCGCAAAAACGCAGGGGCTTTGATTTTTCTAACCGGGATTTTATTTATCAGATCCTGCAAATACCCAAATGGACAGACCCAGCCGCAGGTGGCTCGCCCGAACAGCGAAGCCGATAAAGTAAGAATTCCTAAAGTGTAGACAGGTATGCCCGATAGTAAAGAGAAAAAACGGTCTTTCATCGATTCCTTGGAACCCGCATCACCTGAGCCGCTTGAGAGGATTGTTTGTATAATACCAAGCGGGCACGAAAATACCGCACCGGGGCAGCTGTAGCAGTTCAAAACCGGAATACAGATTTTTTTACTCCAGCCACGAAAGATTACCCCACTTAAAAAACCTTTCAAATAGCCGTTTAAAATTATTGAAGATAATAGTTGTACCAAATGCCTCATCAAACTGCTCCCACTGAAACTTCTCAGCCCAGGCCAATGCACTTTGTGCATATCATCGTTGCAATTGCATGAATTGTTTCCGGTTCCCCTGCAACAACCCCAAGCACCATCGCAACAATTGAAACAGCAAAGAAAATTTTTCCTGATAATGACCAGGATATTGAATCTCTATCATCCATTTTCATACTCCTGAAAATATCTCTCCCTTCATAGCATACTTAATACTTAAAGTCAAAACGCCATTATTAAAATATTGTCACAAAAAAACTTAAATATTCTCTTAACTTCCCGTATGACTATTCCGATGTTTTAACTGTGACAGAACGGTTAGAGAATATTGTTTACAGAAGTTCGAACTACTGTAAATTTGAGTATCAGGAAGCATCACTGGCTTCCTTTATATATGGAGGGAAAGACATGGGAAAGCTGATACATCTTTTCAGAGGAAACAATAACATTGACGAGAATTTATCACTCTCAAGAGACCAGGTAATTAAACTGAGATTGATTGAAAATACTGTTTCAAAATTGAGAAGAGAAGAAGAAGATCTTCGCTGTGAAATCGAACGAAAATGCAAGGATGAGCTTGATGGGATGCAGAGGTTATCTCTGAAAATTCAGGAACTTGAGCTTGAATCTGAAGGAATAAAAAATCTTGGAAAAGCCCGCATAAGAAACAACTTCCCCACAGGCTTCATCTCAGAAGTAAACAAACCCAAGGAATCTGCATGATACCTTTTAGAGAGGGGGCACGCGCCCCCTCTCGCTGCTCGAACAAGTTCGACCAGCTCACTCCCCGCGGTCGAGCACTTTGTGCTCTCTGAGGCTTTTAGAGAAGGCCGCGCCCCCTCTCGCTGCCCGAACAAGTTCGGACAGCTCACTCCCCGCGGTCGAGCACTTTGTGCTCTCTGATGCTTTTAGAGAAGGCCGCGCCCCCTCTCGCTGCTCGAACAAGTTCGACCAGCTCACTCCCCGCGGTCGAGCACTTTGTGCTCTCTGAGGCATTTAGAGAAGGCCGCGCCCCTCTCGCTGCCCGAACGAGTTCGACCAGCTCACTCCCCGCGGTCGAGCACTTTGTGCTCTCTGAGGCTTTTAGAGGGGGCCGCGCGGTGTCGAGCTATTGTTTGCTGATTTCCTCAACAAGTTGCTCCATTGTATAATTAAAACCCATTCCGAGCGGTTTGTCGCCATCAAGTGGCCACACGCCCTGGATCAGATTCACAGTCTGCAATTCACCTTCAGGAGTTTTCTTAAGAAAAAGGATTACTCTGGAACCCTTTTCTGTGAATTCAACCTGATCTTCGAGCCAGCCAGTCTTTCCGGGAGTGCCGGATTGGCGTGTTGTTATTACTATCGGAACTGCCGGTTCCCATTTACCCTTAAGCACTTTCTGCATTAAAAGTTCATTTTTAACAATGCTGAGACCTCTTTCATCCATGCCTGTGTCGGTAATCTTTTCAACCATGGCAATGACGATTATCTCGGATTCTCTTATCAAATCTGGAAGCGAAAGCGATTTAATCATTGAGAAAACGGCATTTCCTGACATTACCAGAAACAGAGCAAGAATAAAAACACATCGAAAAGCAGGGCGAAAACGAGACAAAGACATTGTTAATACTCCCTTCCACTCATAACATAGTTTTTAATAAAATCATATCTGTCTGGATAGCGCGATTTCATGCTCTTGCCGTCTTGCCAGAAGGATCTGACGGACTCAGCCATATCTTCGAGCGGCTGGCTGTTTCCATAAGAGCTTACAGATGAGCTCACCGGCCCACCAGCCTGTCCATTCGGCCAGAACTGTTTCTGCCATGCATTCGCAACATGCATATTTGAAGACTGAAAACAATGCACCATCTCATGCACAAGAGTTGCTTCAAATGTTTTTTCTCTGACACAGCTGTTCATAAGGTGAACGGTTGGAATACCCATTTTAACATATCCGAGGACATTAGGACTCATAAATACTGAGTCTCTCTGGGCTGTTTTCGTACATCTCAGGAAAATATTCGGAAGGGTTTCATATACTTTCTCTGCGGCCAGAAGCTGCTTTTCTGTCCATGCAGCGCCATCGCCGTCTTTGCAGTCAATTCCAAATTTTGCACGTATTCTGGCCTTTATTCCGGATATCGTATTAACTGCCGGCACCGAAGCTGTCTGTGTCGCAGTAACGACAGGCACTGAAGGCGTTGGCGTGGCAATTGGCGTGGTCGGAACTGTTATCGGAGGAAGCTGTGGTTTCTGAGGCACTGTAGGAATCTGAACAGTGGTCTTGCCACCAATTCCGCCACCATTACGGGCATTTATTGCCCGAATAATCTGATTTATTATTTCCCGCAACCTGTCTATTGAAATATCGCTTTGTGCCTGAAGAACTTTTCCGTCATCCGCAGAGGAACTATCAGAAAGTTCTTCCGACTTTCCCTGGTCAGTGGCATCATGAATTGTATCAAGCACACTTTTGCCGGCAAACAGTGAATTTTCAGGCATAATAAAGAACAATGCCAGGAATAACGACACCAAACAGACTGATGCGATTCGGTTCATGCTCATCCCTCCATTTTTCACTACAGGCAATAAGTGCATTTTTCAATAAAACAAGTAATATCAACTCGCCTTTGTTAAAGTATATCAAAAATTATCACTTTCTGAAAGAGGTTTGAAGTTGTTGAAATGATACTTTAAAACTCCAATGATTTTTCTTGACTGAAGGTATGTATTAGTCTATCATATCTTGCCATAATCTGACTTCAACAATCTGAGAGGCTTTTGATGAATGTTTTGGTCCTTGGTTCCGGAGCCAGAGAGCATGCTATATGCAGTTCTCTTGCGCGCTCACCTTCAGTTCACAAAATTTACGCATGCCCTGGAAATGGCGGAATCCGCCTTGATTACAACTGCATTCCTTTCTCAGACAACACAGATCTCGTAAAATTTGCGTCGGGAAAAGTTGACCTTGCAGTGGTTGGTGCATCAAAATTTGTCACATCAGGAACAGTAGATGCGCTAGTTAGAGCGGGTATCCCAGTCATCGGACCAGCAGCAGACGCAGGCCGAATCGAAACAAGCAAAGCTTTTGCTGCTGCATTCCTTGCGAAACACAACATACCATCGCCCTTAACTCAGGTTGTCCGGAATATTCGTGAAGCGCGTGACTTTATCAAAGAAAATCCATGGGTACGTGTCGTAAAATGCGATGGATTTTCAAGAGGTCGCGGTGTAGCAATTACCCAGTCATCTGATGAAGCACTTCTTGCAGCAGAAAAGTTTTTTGAAAAACATGGACCACCTGTACTTCTTCAGGAAGTATTGTCAGGTATTGAAGCTTCATTTTCAATTCTCACAGATGGCAATCAATGGGTATCTTTCAGCTCATCAAGGGATTACAAAAGAGCCGGTGACGGTGAATCCGGGCCAACAACCGGAGGCATGGGGTCAGTAAGTCCATGCCCTGACATTACGCCAGAACTCGAGGAAATTATACGCAGCAGAATTATTATACCAACTGTTGCAGGTCTGAAATCTGATAAGCTCACCTATAGAGGTTTTCTATCTATCCAGCTTATGCTTACACCAAAAGGGCCAAGGGTTCTTGAATTTAACGCACGCCTTGGCGACCCTGAATCTCAGAGCATTTTACCAAGGTTCAGAGGTAATCTTGCAGAAGTTCTAAACGATTGTGCAATGGGAAGACTTGACAGTAGCGGTTCAGAAGTTGCCTTCGGCAAGAACAGCGCAGTTTCAGTTGTTCTCGCACGCAAAGGATATCCGCTTGATGAAACTGCTGAACCAGTAATAAAAGGCCTGGATGAAATCAAAGATGATATGGTTTTTTTCTCAGACTGCGAAATAGATGAATCCGAAAAGAATATCAAATTTGCCTCCGGCAGATTGCTTACCGTCACCGGAACCGGTCAAGGTATAGCCTCCGCGCAGGAAGCCTGCTATTCCAAAATAAATAAGCTCATCCTTGCCAATGTTTTTTATAGAACAGATATTGGGTCTTAGCACACAAAATCTTAAATAGTGTGGCAAACTTGCATGTTAACCCTGTGGTTGGCAGTCATCTCGAACGAATATGAGAGATCTCATAAATCGTAGGTTAGACTCCCTATATCGGGATTTGCTGTATTTAACACAATAATCACATAACTCCTTACATAATTTCGATTTTCTGCCGAAATGCCTCTGAAATAAATTGCTTTTTGAGGTGCGACATGAAACGAAAGATTTTATTTCTCCTGATCTTTTCTTTTTCAGTTTTTCTTACCGGCTGTTCAAGCAATGGAAGCGAGAGCAGCTCCACGTCAGCCGCCGGAATCTTCCAGACCGGTACAGCATCGTGGTATGGTTCTGACTACAACGGACTTCCGACAGCAAGTGGCGAACCTTTTGATTTCAAAGCATTCACAGCTGCTCATCGCTCATTAGCATTTGGTACAATGGTCGAAGTAACCAACAAGGAAAACGGAAGACGCGTAACCGTAAAGATAAACGACCGCGGACCAAAGATCGAAAATCGAATCATTGACCTTTCTTATGCAGCAGCACTTGAAATTGGAATGATCCAATCTGGAACAGCTATGGTTGACCTGAAAATAATTAATTGAAGTTTTGTAAAGAATTGTTAATCTCCTGCCGAAAGAAAGAAAACTGCCAGTTTTCTCTTATTTGTACATCTGTGTATATATTTTGAGAAACTAATACAGTAAGTCGCAATAAAGGGGCATCTGATTTTCTGCTCCGTTTCTCTGACATCGCGGTGGATGAGTTTTGTGGTGAGGGTTTTGTTTGTCCCATTATTTTATGATTTTGTATCTACTTTGCAAAGGAGATAACGTGAATAAACTTTCCGAAAGATTCAATACTTTTGATTCAGGGCTGATAATAGACCTGATGACCGGAAAATCCTTTTCAGCTAACCCAACCGGGCTTATGATTTTCAGGGGTTTAATTGAAGGCAAGGACAGACAGCAGCTCATTAGTTCACTAACAAAAGAATTTGATGTTGACGACCACACCGCATTAAGAGATTACGAAGAATTCATCGTCGAACTCAAATCATTTAATCTCCATGAACGTTAATATCGCCATTTCCGGATTAAATGCATCTGACAGCCCGGGACCAGGTCTCGGAATTATCAAGTGTCTGCGAAATCAGTCTCTATTCAATATCAGGATAATCGGCCTTGCTTATGATGCCAAAGAAGCCGCAATCTATGTTCAGGAAGCCTGTGATGAAGTCTATCTTATTCCCTATCCCTCTGCAGGAATTGATGTTTTCAAAAAACGAATACTCGATATTGTTAATAGAACAGAAATAGACTTTTTCCTTCCTGCACTTGATTCAGAACTCACAAATTTTCTTTCAATCGAAGAAGAACTTTCGGAAAATGGAATAAAAACTTGCCTTCCAACAAAAGAAATGATCGAAGTACGATCTAAACTTAAACTACAGGATCTCTGCAAAAAAGCGAAACTGAAATACCCGAAAACAATTGAGGCAGGAAGCTATGATCAGGCGTTTTCAGCAGCCATGAAGATCGGATATCCATGCTTCGTAAAAGGGATATTTTATGAAGCTGTTCTTGCCCATAATGAAAGCCAACTTGAGAAAGCTGCCCATTCAATCTCTTCACGATGGGGATTCCCACTTCTGATTCAACAATATGTAGGAGGAGAAGAGTTTGACATCGCGCTTGCTGCAGACGGCAAAGGTGGCATTCTTGGAATGACCGCCATGAAAAAAATGCAGCTGACAGATAAAGGGAAAGCATGGGGCGGAATGACCATCAACTCTGAAGATCTGTTTTCATGTGCCAAACGCCTTGTGAAACAACTTAAATGGCGGGGCCCCATGGAAATTGAAATAATGAGGAATGATAAAACTGGCGAATACCACCTGATTGAAATCAATCCGAGATTTCCAGCCTGGATCTTCCTCAGTCATGGTGCACATTGCAACCTCCCGGAATTGCTTCTCAAGTTTGTCTACCGAAAAATTCCTGCCAAAGAAACTCCAATTATCGGGAAACCGGGAATCATGTTTCTGCGGTACTCACAGGACATGATTGTTTCGATGCCTGAATATGAAAGCATAATTATGTCAGGCGAACTGATCAGGAGAAATAAATAAGTGAAACGTGAATATCAGAAACCCAGAATATTAGTTCACACAGAAGGATTCATGAATAAATTTGGCCCTGCCAGCGGGTCATACAAGGATTCAATTGATGGCGTTAAGGTCAGCGCACTCACCCGTGATTTCGGCTCACCACTGTTTGTCTTTTCAGAAAAAACTATTCGTGAAAAATACAGAAAAACCATCGGCGAATTTTCTCATAAGTATCCGCAGGTGCAGTTTTCATGGTCATACAAAACCAACTACCTTGATGCAATCTGCCAGATTTTCCATCAGGAAGGATCCTGGGCAGAGGTTGTTTCACACTTTGAATACGAGAAAGCCATCAGACTAGGTGTTCCGGGCGAAAAAATAATTTTCAATGGTCCGTACAAACCCTATGAAGCTTTGAAATTCGCCGTACAAAGAAAGTCAAAGATCAATGTTGACAATATGGAAGAAATATTCAACATGGAAAAGCTTGCCAATGAACTCCAAAAACCAATTGATCTGGGGCTGCGGGTAAATCTTGACGCCGGAATTTATCCGGCATGGACGCGTTTTGGCTTCAATCTTGAAAACCAGGCTGCATTTTCAGCCATCACAAAAATTCATTCAACTGGAAAACTGAAACTAAAAGGCCTTCATTGCCACATTGGAACATTCATTCTTGAACCGAAAGCCTATAAAACGACCGTTCAAAAACTTGCACTGTTTTCGAAAAAATTAAAAGATGAGCTCGGAATCAAAATCGAGTATATTGATATCGGCGGCGGTTTTCCATCTTCCAACACCCTTCATACACAGTATCTCCCGGGAAGTCAGGTAAATCCGCCAATTGAAAAATTTGCCGAAGTAATCTGCGAAGAACTTCTCGCACGCACAGATTGCTTTGCTTCACCGCCACAGCTTATTCTTGAAACGGGAAGAGCGCTTATTGACGAAGCCGGATACCTTGTCTCAACAGTTGTCGGTTCAAAACGCCTTACAGACGGATCGCCATCATTAATTCTTGATGCCGGTATAAATCTTCTTTTCACATCGACATGGTACAAACATAATATCATTCCAACTCAACCACATTCTGAATTTCTTGAAAACATTACGCTCTTCGGGCCGCTTTGCATGAACATCGATATAGTCAGACCCAGTATTCAATTCCCTGCACTTTCTCCGGGGCAGCAGGTTCTGATTCACCCGGTTGGAGCGTATAACGTTACTCAATGGATGCAATTTATTCAATACAGACCTGCAGTAGTTTTAATTGATGAAAATGAAAAAGTTCATCAAATACGTGCCAAAGAAGACCTTGAATACATAACAATGCTTGAATCTGTTCCCGGACATCTACAAAATAAAGGTAAAAAATCAGCATTAAACAAATCAATGACCTAAGTTACAGCAAATCATAATAAAGGAGTCGTTAACTATGTCATTTCGAGAGAAGGGAGAAATCTCGTATTTCTGAGATCTCTCACATTCTTTCGAGATGGCAGCTCAACAAAAAGTTAACACGCAAATTTGCATCCTTATTCAAGATTTTGCGTACAAAGTTTAGCCCTTGAAAGACAGAGAATGCTTATACTTTTAATATTTGAAATGACTTCAGACGCTGAATGTGAGGGACAATGAAAGCCCTTATTGCAAAGGCATTCATCCAGATGAAGGAAATTCCCCTATGGTACAGCGGAATATTTTTTTCGCATCAGCTTCTGCCCGGAATTCTTATGATGCTCGCAGTAACCGGCTCAGGTGACTGGGGAATTTCATCATTAATCTGCCCTTTTCTGATGATGTTCTGGGGAAAAGTAACCGGCATATCTCAGGATGAAATTAAATGTGGCGGCTATTTTGCAAATGCAATTTTGTTCGGACTCTACCTCGGAAACACATTCTCCAGCATTCAATTTCTCATTATTGCAGGCTTTACAGGAAGCTTTCTCCTTTTTTTGATCACCAGATCGCTGAATCATATTCTCGGAGCTAAATATCATCTGCCTGCCTGTTCATATCCGTTTGTACTAACAGTCTTTCTATTCACTTTCGTATGTCACTCTGAAGAATACTGGTTCAGAACTAGTTTTCTCAGACCGTTGTCATATTCGGAAGGCAAAATTGATGCTTTTTTCCATAATCCATTCAAATTGAGCATTACAGACAAGATTGCCCACGAAATACTGGGATTTATTTTTTCTGTGGGATCAATTTTCTATCAGATGAAGTTTTTCTCATGTCTGCTTGCTACAATAGCTTTGGCACTTACTTCACGAATCAGCATTCTTTTATCTATTCTCGGTTATACAACTTCCAGAATTCTAATTGCAATATTTCCTTTTTACAGCGGAGGTCATGAACTAGCACGTGGTTTTAACTCTGTTCTCACGGCAATAGCAGTTGGTGGAATATTCTTTGTTCCTGGAAGGAAAACAACTTTACTTATGGTTTCTTCGCAGTTTATTGTTTTCTTTGCCACTCTTTTATGCATAGCATCAACACGTTTAACCGGCGGAGACTGGACAACCCTTCCATTTAACATCGCCTTGAGCTTGACATTATTAGCCCTTCAGGGAAGAAGTCCACAGGCAAGGCCCATCAGGCCAGCAATTGCCTTTGAAACGCCTGAAGAAGCTGTTGCATATTTTCGAAGGTGGGAAGAAAGAATTTTTCTGTACCAGATTTCATTTCCTGTCTATGGAAGATGGAAAATTGTTCAGGGATTTAATGGAAATGAGACGCACAAAGAAGCCTGGCGCTATGGAGTTGATCTTGCTGCAGTTGATGAATCTGGAAAACGATTCAGATCTACTGGTATCAACGTTGAAGACTATTTTGCATTCAACGCTCCGTTGCTTTCTCCTGTAGATGGTGTTATTTCAGCAATATCCGACCAGATCCCCGACAATTCTATTGGAAACATGAATACAGAATCTCCATGGGGAAATTTCGTAATAATTTATTCTGCAGGAGTTTATATCGGCCTGTACCATCTCAAAAAAAACAGTATTCTGGTTACACCCGGTCAGGCTGTTTCAATCGGAACTCCACTTGGAAAGGTTGGAAACTCCGGAAGAAGCGCAATTCCACATCTTCATCTTCAGTTGCAACTGCTTCCTGCTGCAGGCTCAGCAAATATTCCGTTTCTTTTCCGTGATCTGCTGGTGGAAGCAGAAAAGGAACAGACATTCTATCCATTTTTAAAACCAGAGGAATTGCAGATTGCTTCAACTGCTCCATCAAATGATACAACGCGCCTTCTTCTTTTTCCAAAAAACGGTGAAATCTGGCAAATTGAAGTCGAAAAAAATAAGAAGAAGAGTATCATTAGATGGAAATTTTCATACAGCTTGTACGGCAATGTCATTATTACCTCTGAAACCGGCGAAGAAATTGAATATCATGTAGGTTTAAAATCTGTTGAAGTGATAAGATTCTCTGGCGAAGGATTTTCCCTGCTCAATCTGTTCGCTCTCTCTCTTTCAGACATGCCATTTGCACTTAAACCTGATCTCAAATGGAAAACAGTTCTATTCGGAAAAAATGCATATCATTTCTTAAAATTTTACAAGCGTCTGCTATCATGGCTTACAGGCGATATTTTTTCAGCAATGTGCTTTAAAATGGTTATTGAAGAAACACATTTTTCTATATTGTCGTGTTTTTCTTCTCAGCCCAAAAATTACAGTCCTACCGGCATTCATATCATATTTAACTTTGGTAATAACGGTTTTATTTCCCTGTGTGTTAAAAGCGATGAACAGAATATCATTACAATGCAAAAAATAGCATCAGAATAGCGACAGAGGTGATTATGAAACAAGTTCAACCGATTCACTCCCCGCAGTCGAGCACTATGTGCTCTCCAGCATCTGAAAGCCCCTCAAGGTTTAGCCATCTTCTGAGTCGCGGTTTTCTATTTCTGGCTGGAATATTTGCACTGTTTTCAAGTATCTCTTTTGCTGCTGAACCGAACTGGGAAGCAATGCTTGCTAACAATCCCAATAACCAGATGGCTCGCCACGCTATGGGTAAGAAACTTAATGTTAAGCCTGAACTAGTACAAACAAAGCTCCTGGCTAACAACTTACTAAAAAATATCCAGGCAACATTTGCTGTCGAAAAAGATTTTTTCTCTCTGATAGCCTGTTTTGAAGAAATGGGCGAATATGAAAATGCCAGAAAATATCTTACGTCATACATCTCATATAATCCGCAAAAGATCAAACCAGTTCTGGCAATGGCTTATGACTACTACCTTCAGAAAAATTATGATCAGGCTATTGCCTGGTACAAGAAAGCATCTAAAATCAATCCATCTGATCTTGATTGTTATCACGGACAGATGCTTTCACTTATGGCACTTAAAGACTACGACAATGCCCTTAGAATAGGAAAAAGTATTCTCGTTGCATCACCCGCAAACTATTTTGCTGCACTCCGAATGGGAAATATCCTCTACGAGCGCAAGGCATATCTTAAAGCATGGAATTACTATTCCCTTCATCCAGAAAATATTGACTGTCAACTTGGAATGGGATTGTGCTATTTCCATCTCAAGGATTTACCTCATGCTACACCGCTGCTTAAAGCGGCCGTAGTTCATTATCCGGCAAACAGCGAACTCCTTGCAGCACTGAAAGAAATTAATTCTATTGAAATTGCAAACCTTCAAAAACAACTTTCCTCAGCAAAAGATTTGACTTCTTTTCAATATTCAGGACCGGCTAATAGGCTGGCAGAGCTGTATGAGATTAACGGAGAATACGAGAAAGCTGTTGAATTGCTTTTAAAAATAGCGTCAAAACCACCCCAATTCAAGGAACTATTGCGAATTGCCGCAGACTACTCATCTGCAGGAAAACACCAGGAAGCAGGAAACACATATTTAACAGCAATAAACCAATCTCCAGACCCATGGACAACCAGTCTCGCCGCATTGGACTCTTTTCTGCTGGCAAAAAAACCAGGTCAGGCTCAGAGCATCCTGCTTGAACTTAATAAGAAAAAGCCTGTAATCGAACTTTGGCCATACTTCGGTAAGATGTATTCCCAGATGAATAAGAAAGACCTTGCAAAGAAATATTTTGAACCAATCGGCCTCAATGCAGAACAAGTGGCCAAGACTCTTGATGATCCAAGAGAAAACTACCTCTACGCCATTGATTGCTATCTCGACGCAGTCAATTATTCAAGAGCAAAAATGCTGCTTGATTATGTTAATTCATTCGCTCCGGGAATTGATCTGGACAGGAAATTTGTACGTTATTATTTCGAACTCAAAAATCACACAAAGGTTGTTGAAATTTGCTCAAAACATCCAGATGACCCTTTATTACAGAATTCCAGAGGCTGGTCTTACATTTATCTTGGAAAAATGCAGAATGCGGAAATAACCTTCAGAAACGTACTGAGAAAGTATCCGGACAATCTTGCCGCAAAAGCCGGACTAGACTATGCTGATAAAAATCGCCTGTGGGAGTTTTTCCTGGGGTACACACGCATGTCATACGATGCTTATCAGGACGCCCGTGATCTTGTGACTGAAAGCATAAGATATAATTTCAGGAAAACAACCGTCACAGTCTCACACACTTGTACTGACGTAGATTCCGCTAACAATGCGCCAACAGACTTCGGTGAAGATCTGTACGGAGGAAAAATAACTTATCAGTCCAACGAGTTTCTGGGCTTTCAATTGCACGGAATGAATTTCCAGAACAATGATGGAAATACCAATGGATCTTCAGTAGCAGGCGGGAAAATTTATTATACCCCCAATGCATACTGGCTTCTCGGGTTTGGTTATGATTCTTCAAGTTATAATACATATAACGGAAGTGTATTCAGTCCATTCGCAGGATATCAATTCAGCCGTTATATCAGAGCAGATATAAAAGGCTTATTTTCTTCATCAGGCGGAAAAAATATGAGAGCTTCTCAGGAAGAAAACTTGAGTGCAGGCATGTTGAAAGCAACGTTTACGCCAGTCGATCGACTGCTGTTTTCTCTCGGAGGCTTTTTCGGAGAACGCCGTCTTAATGTTGAGGGTGACAGCCTTTATGCCTTCAATACTCTCGACCGGTACAAAAGTGGATATTTTGCAAGATTTCTGTTTAACATGAATAATCGCTGGAAATTATTTCTGAGTTTTTCTCATGATAATTTCGAAAGCGAGTGGCAGGCACTGGCAAACGAGAAAGCCGGGGCAATGCTGTTTGACCCTGACCAGTCAAGCAACACCTTCACTGCCGGAACAATGTTCAATCTTTAGAAGGAGCCACCAAGCTTGTACATTCAACTTTTTCGCAACATTATAAAAGTTTCTTTTCTTACATTAATACTTCTTCTGACTTCTGCAGATACAAGTTCTGCTCAGTCATCAATTCAAATTCGTAAAACCCTTCTGGATGAACCAGGCAGTTATCTTCATTCAATGAATCTTATTAACTCGCTTGAATACGAGGGAAACTATCCTCTCGCAATAAGCATTCTGAATGAACTCATGAAAGATTTTCCGCAAAACCAGTTTTTACTTCTGAAACGCGGAAGTCTTTATCAGATTTCCGGAGAGCTTTTCAAAGCAAAAGAAGACTATGAAAAAGTCCTCGCAATAGACAAAAAGATTCCAGATGCCATGTACGGACTTATCAAGATTCATGAAATTTTGCAGGATTGGGAACGCTCATTAAGCTTGTGTAAAAACTTGTTATCCGATTATCAAAACAATGCCTTTGCAGTTTTACATGCCGGATGGGCATGTTTTCAGATGAAACAGTTTGAAGAGGCGCTCAAATGGTATTCTACAAAAGAACATCATCAGCGAAGGGAAATGATTCTCGGACGTGCCTGGACGCTTATCAGGCTGAAAGACATGAAACAGGCTAGAAATGAATTTGAAAAAATTACAGCGTTGAATCCATGGGATTATGAGGCATACAACGGAATTCGTGAAATCGAACGACTTGAATTGAACCAGGAACTGAAAGAAATTCCGATAGCATCAGAAAGCAATTTAAAACAAGCCGCAGAGCTGCTTCCAAAATTGCGGGCTCAGGAACGGTTCACCGAAGCGTTCAATTTGTCAGACTCTATTCTCGCAAATGAACCTATGAATTCAACCGCTCTATCGGAAAGAGCTATTCTGTTTTCCATTTTCGGAAAATGGTTTGAAATGGCGCAGTGTTATTCATTACTTCTGAAGAAAGAAACAAAGCCAGAGTATTATCAGGGACGCATGTCGGCACTATTTTCTCTTGGACGTCTGAGCGAAGCCGCCCTTGACGCAAATGAGGTATTAAAAACTTCCCCCGAAAATGTTCTTGCATTGAAAATCATAGCTGATGACTTCTACGCAGTGGGAAAATTCAAGAATGCTCTTGAATACTATGAAAAACTTCCTGAAGACCTTTGGGCGTGGCAGGGAAAAGGCTGGTGCAACCTAGTTCTGGGGAATCTGCCTTCGGCCAGAAAAGCATTCCAGCAAATTCTTGCATGCTATCCAGGAAATCTTTCTGCACTCGAAGGCTTGAAAAGAACCGGAGAATAAATAACCAAAACAGACAGTTTTGCCGACAGAGAAGTGAATATCAAATAAATAAAAAGGCACTTCTGCTGTCATGCGAAAAAAAACTTTAATAACCTTAAAAACTGTTTTCCTTATAATCATTGCAGCGATTTTTATCTCAAAAGATATTCAAGCTCAGGAACTGGATCTGGCACATTTTGATCGCGCAGGTCCGCATGTTGGTGCTGGCGGAATATACAGTAAGTACAAACAGGTCTCAGGACCAAATGGTTTTGGGGGTGATTTCCTGATGTGGGGTGCTCGCGCTTTCAGCGGCTCGATCAGTGACCCAAAACTGGGGCTGACAGCATGTACAGGTGTATTAAATGGAAATTACCAGAGATTAACAATGAAAATGGGCGGAATGACCGTTGAAAACGGATTCAATCCAGACCCATATTTTAAATGGAGAGTTGGTTTCGGCGGTGGAAGCTATGAATTCTACTCGACGCTGAATAAAAGAACGATCAGCAATGGCAGCTTTGCTTACGTTGAACCCATGCTGGTCGGTGTTCGTCCGATTTCAAGACACATCGCAATTGAGGTCGGAATCGGTTACACCTTTGCAGGAGCATTCGGTGGAATAAAAATAGAAGGACCATGCATTGACGTCAATCTTCTTTTTGGAAGATTCCAACCGGCATATTCAAAGCCAGCCCCGCAATTCCGGCCAATAAAAGAACTCTTCGGCGGAAAACCAACCGACTCATTCTAACAGACACACTGTTTCAATATCTACTATTCAACAGCTGAAACTTCCGCAAAAAAGTAACGGCCTTCGTTTTAGAAGGCCGTTGGGGGGGAGAGATGAGAGTTATTATTTTATTTCATGGAGATTTTCAAATTTCTGTTTTTCCTGATAAAGCTTCATGCTATCTTTCACAACTTCGAGCTCATTGTCATTCGAAGTAAGCCCAGAAAGCGCTTCTTCAACGCCCTGAAGTTTATTTACCGCTTCAATAAGTTTGTTTACTCTCGAAACGCGAACCTGATCAAGGCTGAAACCAACAAATGGGTCACTTGCTGATTTTTCTGATTTTACAACTGCAGGAACATTATCTGTTGCCATCGTCTGAATTGAATAATATGGTCCCGGATAATAATCGCCAAGATATCTGAGTCTTTCTCTTGATTTTTCAGGGAATTCACCATATCTGAAACGGTCAACACACTGGCGATAATAGTATTTAGCCTGATATCTATCTCCGACATCTTCATAGGTGCGCCCGAGAACATACAATGCATCGGGAACAAAACGAATGTTTCCGCCAATATCAAATCTTGAAAGAAAATTTCTGAAAGCATCTATGGCACGCCACGGATTATTCATGCGAACATCACAGAAACCGGTATAATAAGAAGCTTCTCTTTGAATGTCATAACTGGTTGAATAATCATAGGAAATACGGTCATAAAGATTTCTTGCACCGTAAAAATCCCCACGATCTCTCATATAATGAGCTCTCTGAAGATCACGATAATCATAATATGCGTAAGCACTCGCAGCACCAACCAATACCATCAACAATACAACCAGTAAAACCCTGCTTTTCATTCCAACATCCTCCGAAGATTTTTAAAAGTTTTTTAACAGCGCAATGACTATTAGCAAAAAACATGCCAGAATCTTAAAAGTTTGGAATTCTGATGAACAAAGATTTTTTGTTAGTACAAAATGACTTTTTTCAAAAAAGATGCCAATTTTTTAGTACTACTATGACAGATTTTCAGCTTTGCAAAAAAATGACGTTGTAGCATTGTTACTGATGAAAAGGTAGAACTCTCGCAGGGACACAGAGGTGCGGGGGAAAGCTGAGAAAAGCGGATTATACATTTAATGGGCTTTCGCACATTTTTTTTCAGAAGTATATTATATAAAAAGGCATAGAAACGTTCCGATTTTCAGATCAAGAGCCCTCACACCGACCCTCTCCCTTTCTGGCGGCGGGGAGAGGGGGGAAATAGGAACTATTCAGTGAGCGTTGATATATTTCTGATGCAGATTCCTGAAAGAGATAATGTTCTTCAGTTCCGTGCCGGTGAAAGTCAGATTTCCAGGGGCTTTCCCGATTCCTCTTGCGGAAAAAATTTCCTGAATTCTGATTTTATTTGCCCCGTTATTTAGATTCTGATCGGCGGTTAAAATTGCATTCATTCCGTCAATGAATCTTGGTGATCCTGCGGGAATATAAAAGAAGCTCTTATGTATCAATAAATCAGCAATCTTTGCGCCCAGAGCTGTTCTGATATCCCAGAGCGTACAACCCCAGATTCTTCCATCCGCGTGAACTTCGTTTTTGATATCTTCTGGATAATGGACTTTATCGGTTAAATTGCGTTCCCAAGGTTTATTTATTTTTGCAAGAATCCATTCTCCAGTTAATGGGTCGTTGGAAAGGGAACAGGCAAAATAATCGGCTTGTCCTTCATTGATGGCCCCAGATTCGCCGGAGTATTGAAACTTCTTGATATGCCTCAGAACTGCGTGGGAATATTCGTGGAAACAGACCGACTCTTCCTTTGAAAAGTCGTTGAGTTTGTTACCATCACCAAAACCCATGCTGTCAGTGGTAGGGCTGTAAAAAGCGTTGTCATACTTTGTTTTATAGTGCACTTCTGCTTTCATGGAATAATCCATTTCGTCGAAACCCAACTGCTTGAAGAAATCATGGACCCGGTTCACATTGTAATATACGTTAGCCTCGTCAAAATGTGTATCATCTGGGGAAAAAATGTAAGTATTAGTATCGCTGTTGGCTGAGGCAGTTTTTGCGTTGATAACCAGAGAATACAAACCTGAAAGAGAAGAAGTGGTCAAATGAGGAATGTCAGTCACTATCGGTGCGGCTTTTACCGGGTGAGCTTCATAGACACTCGCTTTTCCATTGAAATCGCTGGAAAAATTCATTTGATTAATTCGCGAAATTTCATTTCCGTTTTCTGCGTCGATGATGATTTCCCAATCACCCAATGGTTCAGAAGCTGGAATATTAACATGATATGCCAAAGTACCCTTATTGCGCACGTTTGGGATTACCACAAGATTTGCTTCGCATCTTCCGCGTAACCCATCAACGTTAAGAATCTCTTGTGCCAGAAGAAGCGCATCTTTTTCGTTTAGTTTAACCTCATTTTCAAATCCCTCGATTGTCGGAAAAGTGCCGTTTGCTAATTGAACAGATCTGTTTTTGCCAACGTGCAGTTCAACGTAAGCCATATAAACGGGAATATCACAGCATTTCATGGAATAACAAAAATGAGTTACCCCGCATTCTTCTACCATTGAAGAGAGCTCTATTCGGCTGTTACTTGGATTTGCAGGAATATTAAACAGTTCTGAATTCTGGTTCAGAAATTTTTGTGTTCCTGTTTTTAAATCACCTTGAATCTCCTCTGACAGGTTCCCAACCATACTGATGATTGATTTTCCATCATCATTAAATTGGATCTGTTCGATCCCTTTTAATAATTGGGAATTTTTCATTAAAGCATTCAAACAATCATCAGAAGGATTTGCAACGATTGATTGAACTATTTTAGACTGTGTCTGAGTTGGAGATGGCAAAAAAGCTTCAGTCATTGAAGAGAAACAAAGAAGAGCGCTTAAACCAAAAACGATTTTTCGCATGGATTTCATTTCCTTTTTTTATTTGTCACGAATAATGCCTCTTGATGCGGTTGCTCACATATTTTTATGCGTCAGTTTTATAAAATGTTGTCTAGAATATTCGTGACTACTAATCAATATAGCTGAAAATCTAAAAACGAAAAAAATGGAGAAAATGTTGAATAATTCTTCACAACTGATATAGGTGTGGAAGAAGTGAGAAAAGTTCATGAATGCTGAATTTACTTTTTGGAATCTGAAAATATGCGAAAGTCCACTTATTAGAAAAAAAATACTTCAGCCATATTAGATTAGTCAATCAGGCAAATCAATAACCCGGAAGATTTTTACCTCGCCGCTCATTCCTTTTATCTTATCTGTTTGATGTCTTTTCAAAATCGAACGAGTTTCATAGGCGGAATTTTCAGCAATTGCATCCGCAATTCCTATCACGTTCTGGTCTTTGAAGTTGTTTAGATATGTTTTTTCATGAAATTATATAGCAATCATGATCTCCATGATCAAACTTCCGATTGTGAATCATTTCACAGACCTATAATTATGCAAAATACTACCATTATATTTTAAGGTATGATAGTATATACGTAATAGTCTTTTCCATGTGATTTTGTCTCAATCCTGCTGATAAAATAGCTAAAAAGCTCACAGCAAAAGGAGAAGCAATATGATGGCCACGCTTAAAAGCAAATTCCTATCACATAAAACACTATTTATTGCTTACCAGAATAAACGGTGTTAATGTTCCATTAGACTTGTTTTTTTTACCGTTTCTGTATATCTTTCCTTTCGTGTGTAATCCAAATTTGGGGGAGTGACTAATGCTCTGTAGGATGCGACTGTCTTCAAGAATATTGTTAATAATAGGGTTTTCTATTTTAGGCATGATTGCAATTACGGCAATTTTGGGTAAAGAATTGTCCAAAGTTGCTGTTGAAGCCGGAAAGGCTAAAGTTGAGACTAATTCAAGCTTTGACCTTGCAATGACATCCCAAAAGATGAAACTGAATACGGTTGCAGTGTGGCAATGGCTAACTGATATTTCAGCAACTCGTGGTCTTGATGGACTTGATGACGGATTTCGTGAAGCCAAAAAAGAGCGGGATGAGTTTTTTAAGAATCTTGAAAAGCTGAAAGACTTTTACAATAAAGAAAATGTGTCCGAAAAAGTAAAAGAGCTTGATGAAATAAATCAAGCCTTCCTTGAGTACTATAAGAATGGCTGTGAAATGGCCAAATTATACATTGAAAAAGGCACAGCAGATGGAAATAAATTGATGAGACTCGTTGATTCATCAGCACAAAAGCTGAGTGATACCATGGATCCTTTTGTTGAAAGTCAAAAGTTGTCCGGTAGCGATAAAATGACAGGAATAGTTTCGCTGGTCAATGAACTGAATAATAAAATATGGAAGGTAATAATTTTTATAGTGATATTTGTATTAATTCTTGCATGGTTTGTGTACGATTCAATAAAGATAACTCTTTGTCAATCTATTAGCGGCCTAAAGAGTGTTTCTGCAGTATTATTGGAAGACGCTAAAAAACTTACTGAAAACTCTGAACAGCTTTCGTTAAGCGTCTCAAACCAGGTAGCCGAGGTTGAAGAGTCTACTGCCGCAATGAGGGAAATGACTGAGACCGCAAAAAAATATAAAACAAATGCTGAAGCTGCAAATAAGTTCTCTGCTGAAGCTCAAAAGGTAGTGAATCTTGCTTCTGAGAAGATGAAAGAATTGACTGAATGCATGAAATTTATTGGAGAATCAGCCGGATCAACATTTAAAATTGTGAAAACAATCGACGAAATTGCATTTCAAACTAATATTTTAGCCCTTAACGCAGCCGTTGAAGCCGCCCGAGCGGGAACAGCAGGTGTTGGCTTTGCAGTGGTTGCTGACGAAGTAAGAAATCTTGCGCTAAGATCAGCCGAGGCGGCAAAAACAACAACTGGGTTGATTCAGGATACTTCGAAGAGCGTTGAAACCGGATTTATCGTGGCCAAAGCATCAAATAGTGCTTTTGATTCAGTAACAAACAGCATTGAGAAAAATGTTTCAATAATAAAGGAGATCGTTCAATCTGTTCAATTGCAGGTTACCACTGTCAATTCAGTTCTTGAAGCACTTTCCACTATTGAAAGCGGAATAATGGATTCCTCAAAGATAGCCGATCTTGCACGGAATTCATCTACCAGACTTGTTTCGCAAGTGGAAGAAATCGAAAAAATGATTGCCAGAGTCGAGGAAATGATTGGAAATTGTAGTTGAGCTACGTTTCGATTTGCGACAAAAGTTCTTTGGCATCTTCTCGATCAAGCTTCTTGAGTTTTTTGTAAATTTCCATTGCAGATTCGCTGTTTTCAATAAGAACATAGGTCATACGCAGATTATAAAGAGCTTTTGTATCTTCAGGATTTTATTACTCCAATTCGTTTTTCCCGTAGAGCTGAAGGCAAACTATATGTTGAGCCTTCAGGGGCAAAAACGATCACAAAACGGTGTAAAAGTGAATCTGCCTTTAATTCTTCTGCAGAAGGTTGATTTGGAAGCATTTTCAACAATTCAGGAACAATTTCGTTTAAAAGAACACTGGAAAGTCCATCTGTAACGGCTTTTGGAACTACAAAGAATGGACACTGAGTCTTCTTAAGAGCATCTGAATAAAGTCGTTCAGAGGAAAAATGCTCGCAATTAACGATAACCACCAGGAACCAACTAGTGTTTTTTGAGGATCATTGTGGTTCAATGACACAAATTGATGAAAATGAATCGGCAAAAGCGCCTTCATTTCTTCAGACTCAGATATGCAATAGTCCGCTCCATTTCATTGTTTGCAATTGTGTATGCCTCATCAAAACCCATTCCTGGTTTTGCCAGCATAATCTCAGGCCGGGTTGCCATTGCAATATGAACACACATTCTTGCACTGATATCAGTTTCATTGCATGTTCCGCCCAGATACGCTCCAATCGAGTTCTTTTTGCAGTAAAGAATGCTATCAATTGAATTCTCAATTCCGCCCATAACCGGAGTTTTTACCTGAATGGTATGACAGGCACGCGAGTCCACAAAATCATGTACATCTTTGATCGTATTGCACCACTCGTCAGCAACAATTTTCACATTGGAACCACGTTTTTCAAGACCGGCTGTAATAATGCTCAGAGCTTCGATTGTACGCGTTTTTTCTTCCATGTCTACCGGGCCTTCAATTGAAAGCGGAAAACCATCGGCAGACAACTCAAGAGAAGTAATATAATCAACTATTTTTTCGTAGTCATAGTTAAAAGCAATTCCGATTGTACCATAAACATCTATATGAAGTGCCGGGCAATACTCTTCGCTTTCACGAAGTTTTCTGATACGTGAAACCAGCCAGCAAATGTATTCACGAAGTTTTTCACCATTACTTCCAAGTTTTTCGGAAATATTGTTTATTAGTCCGTGTGGAAGGACTTCCACACCTCTGAGAATCATTTTATCAACATTTTCATAACGATTATCGCCTGACTGCCCGAGAATCGGAATACGGGCGCTGATTACGGGCAACTCATACTCTTCACAAATTACCTGACACGGAAGCTGATGCATTGATTTAGCACGGGCATCCAGAAGTGCCTGCGAAAGACCATAACGCAAAGCATTGTGAAGCCGGGAACCTTCAAATTCCAGGTTCACGAATTGCTCTGTCATTTTGCGGAATGTTGAAATTTCGAGGCCGGAAAGCAATGGTTTCAGGTATTTGTTCAGAAAAGGAATATATTCGTCTGCAAGAAACAATGAATCACGCCCGCCCGCACCTGAATATTGTACGGCAGCACAATCTCCAAGCGCAACCTGGCCATCTTCGAGGATCAGCTGAATTGAAATGCTCTGCCCTGCCTCACGAATACGCCTGAATTTTGGTGTAATCGGAGCGCCAATATAGTCAAAACCATCGTGACCGGCACCTTTTTTTATTGCACGCTGGTCATCAAAATAAAATGCAGAAACCCCACGGGAAAACACTGGTTGTATAATTTTCATCTGGGTCTCCCGGCCAATTGTCACTTCCTGTTGTCATGAATGCCATATTCGAGATGCAATATATCAGTAAATATAACATATAGTCATTGGAAAAGGAACAGCCATATCAATAAAGCGGGGCAAACGAAAACATCCACGGATGAAGTCATACAAAAAGCGCACATGCGTCGACTTGAAAGGTAAGTTGTCATCTCAAACGAATGTGAGAGAGATCTCATTAATGCAAGATTTCTCCCTTCGGTCGAAATGACAAAACTAAGATTCTGTAGTTTACAGTTAACGCGTACGTTCAGAAGGAGAAAGGCTATTTTTCATAACCCAAATTCGCTGAAATTATGGTTATGAATTTTTCAAAAAAAATTATAAGAAATATGAAATCAAATGATATACTTATTTCTGATTTAACTGAGTATCAGGCATAATCTGAAAAAATAATATACTCAGTAAAAACTTGTCATATTCAAGGAGAGAAAATCATGTCAGTTTTCATGGCGGAATTGATTGGGACAGCTTTTATTCTGCTTTTCGGAAGCGGTGTAGTTGCCGGAGTTGTACTGGAAAAAACCAAATCTAATAATTCCGGATGGATCGTAATTACTTCTGCATGGGCAGTCGGAGTCACCATGGGAATTCTTGCATCAGGACCCATCAGCGGAGCTCATTTGAATCCTGCAGTTACCATTGCACTGGCAGCAATCGGAAAATTCAGCTGGGCACTTGTTCCCAAATATATTCTGGCACAATTTCTCGGCGCAATGATAGGATCGGGTCTTGTCTGGCTTTCATACAAAGACCATTTCGAAGCAACCGAAAACCAGGAAGCCAAGCTTGCAATATTTTCAACTGGTCCGGCCATCAGAAATACCTTGTCAAACTTTGCCACTGAATTCATTGCAACATTCATTCTAATGTTCGCAATCCTCGCAATTGGTGTTTCAAAATTCACAGAAGGATTGAACCCAATGGCAGTCGGCCTGCTTGTATTCGGCCTTGGACTTTCTTACGGCGGGCCAACCGGCTACGCAATGAACCCGGCTCGTGATCTGGGTCCACGCATTATGCATGCAATTCTTCCATTCTCAAACAAAGGCACTTCTGACTGGGCCTATTCATGGATTCCAGTCTTTGCACCTGTTTGCGGGGCTGTCGTGGCAGCATTCACATACACACTTGTTTACGTCTGAAAAGGGTGTGCATTCCCGAAATGAAGTATTGTTTCGCTGTCATTTCGAACGAAGGGAGAAATCTGGTATCTTCGAGATGACAACGAACCGTCACTGATGGCCGTCAATTTAAGGGGCAGCTTGCATAAAAAAGTAGTTTTGTTAGCAGATAACTATTACTGTATAATTAATTTTACATATTTTATTAAAGGGGAAAGGTAATGGAGAAAAAATACATATTGGCTTTTGATCAGGGAACAACAAGTTCTCGTGCAATATTGTTCGATAAAAGCGGCGCAATCGTAAGAACCGCTCAGAAAGAATTTTCGCAGATTTACCCAAAACCCGGATGGGTCGAGCACGATCCGATGGAAATATGGGGCAGCCAGTCAAGCGTTGCAAGAGAAGTTATCGAAACTCAGGGCGCTGACCCGCAGGAAATAGCTGCAATTGGCATTACCAATCAACGTGAAACCACTATTGTCTGGGAAAAAAATACAGGGAAACCTGTTTACAACGCCATAGTCTGGCAATGCCGCCGCACCGCATCAATTTGTGATGAATTAAAGGCAAGAGGACTCGAAACTTACGTTCGTCAGAACACAGGTTTGATCCTTGACGCATATTTTTCCGGAACAAAAGTGAAATGGATTCTGGATAATGTTGATGGCGCCAGAAAAAAAGCTGAAAATGGTGAATTGCTCTTCGGAAACATTGACACATGGCTGATATGGCGCCTTACACATGGAAAAGTTCATGTAACAGATTATTCCAATGCTTCGAGAACCTTGATGTACAACATCAAAGATCTCAAATGGGACGAAAAAATGCTCAAAGAGCTTGGAATTCCAAAGTGCATGCTTCCCGAAGTAAAACAGTCTTCAGAAGTTTACGGTTATACAGACGAAACCTTCTTCGGAAGTCATACAATCCCGATTTCCGGAATCGCCGGCGACCAGCAGGCCGCACTCTTTGGACAAGCCTGCTTTAAGGAAGGCATGGCAAAAAACACTTATGGAACAGGCTGCTTCATGCTTATGAACACCGGAACAAAAATGATTCCATCACGCAATGGTCTTCTTACAACCATCGCATGGGGAACCAATAACAAAGTCGAATATGCACTTGAAGGTTCTATTTTCATCGCCGGGGCGGCAATTCAATGGCTTCGCGATGAATTGAAACTTATTTCAAGCGCCGCAGAAAGCGAAGACGCCGCCCGTCAGGTTCCTGACTCAAACGGAGTCTACGTTGTTCCGGCTTTCGCTGGATTAGGCGCCCCCTACTGGGATATGTATGCGAGAGGTACAATAGTTGGACTGACACGAGGTGCCAACAGAAATCACATTATTCGTGCCACACTTGAATCACTGGCATTCCAGACCCGTGATGTTCTCGAAGCAATGCAGGATGATTCGGGAATACGCCTTGATACGCTCAAAGTAGACGGCGGCGCAACAGCAAACAACTTCCTTCTGCAATTTCAGTCTGATATTCTTGGAAGCAGTGTCGTAAGGCCAAAAGTTACTGAAACGACCGCTCTTGGCGCAGCTTATCTTGCCGGCCTTGCCGTAGGCTTCTGGAAATCAAAGGAAGATATTAAAATAAACTGGGCCGTAGACAAAAACTTTACTCCCACTATTGCGGAAACGCATCGTGAAGCTCTTTACAAAGGCTGGAAAAAAGCAGTCGAAAGGTCCAGAGGCTGGATCGAAAAAAAAAGGAGATAGCCCATGTATGATGTTGCAATAATCGGTGCCGGAATAATGGGAACTTCAATAGCCCGGAACCTGATGCGCTACAATCTTAAAGTAATTTTCGCTGATCGCGAAAACGACGTTTCAAGCGGCACAACAAAAGCAAACAGTGGTATTGTACATGCTGGCTACGGTGCCGATGCAGATACACTTCAGGGAAAATTCAATGCCCGCGGAAATGCTCTTTATGGCGACCTGTGCAAAGAGCTCTCCGTCCCGTTCAAACGCATAGGGTCGCTTGTTCTGGCACTCAGACCCGAAGAAGTCCAAACACTGGGCGAATTGAAACAAAACGGTGAAAAACTGGGCGTTCCCGGAATGAAAATTCTCAACAGAGAAGAAGTTCTGAAACTTGAGCCCAATGTCAACCCTGATATTCACGGCGCACTGTATGCTCCAAGCGCCGGAATTGTTGAACCCTGGGAGCTGGCGGTTGCCTGCGCAGAGAACGCCATTGACAATGGCGCTGAAATGCTTCTCAACTATAAAGTTTCCCAGATAAAAAAGATCGAAAATGGCTTTGAACTTAGCAACGGCTCACGTACAATATCAGCCAAACTGGTAATAAACTGCGCAGGCGTTTACGCTGATGAAGTTTACAGGCTGATAACAGACACACCCGAGTTCAAAATTCATCCACGCCGCGGACAGTATTTTCTACTCGACAAAACTGCTCACGGATTTGTGAATCATATTCTGTTCCCGTGCCCATCAAAGCTCGGAAAAGGCGTCTTAATAGTTCCAACCGTCGATCACAATATTTTACTGGGACCTGATTCTGAAGATCTCGATGTAAACTGCAAAGAATCAACTGAAACCACATTAAAGAGACTGAATTTTGTCAGGGAAGAAGTAATGAAACTTTGCCGGAACATCCCTTTCAGAGAGAACATTACCACATTCGCCGGCCTTCGCGCAGAACCATTCGGAGAAGATTTTATCGTTTCCGAGTCTCCGCAGATTTCAGGCTTTTTCAACGTTGCCGGAATGAAATCGCCGGGTTTATCTTCTGCACCTGCTATTGCTGAGCACGTATCAGCCTGGGTACAAGACAAACTGAAACCGGAACCAAATGCGAAGTTTGATCCGATAAGAAGACCGCGTATAAAATTTGTCGAACTGTCTTCAGAAGAAAGGCAGGCGCTTATCAGGAAAGATCCGCGTTTTGGCCGCGTAATATGCAGATGCGAAACAATCACGGAAGGCGAAATCGTTGACGCAATTCATCGTAATGCTGGAGGACGCAGCCTTAACGCCATCAAACGTCGTGTCAGACCGGGTGCCGGAAGATGTCAGGGCGGATTCTGCGGACCAAGAGTCCTGGAGTTACTTGCAAGAGAACTTTCATGCAGTCCGACAGATATTCTTCAGGAAGGCGAAGGCTCAAACATTCTCATTGGAAAAACGAAGGAAGAGGCATAAGGAGACACCGCATGCAGAACTATGATGTTGTTGTAATAGGCGGAGGTCCCGCCGGTCTTGCCGCAGCAGTTGAAGCACGCAAACACGGAGCCGAATCAATCCTTGTACTTGAGCGTGACCGTGAACTTGGTGGAATTCTTCAGCAGTGCATTCACAACGGTTTTGGCCTGCACGTTTTCAAGGAAGAGTTGACTGGTCCGGAATACGCCGAGAGATTCATTGAAGAGCTCAAAAGCCTCGGAATATCCTATCTTCTTGATACAATGGTTCTGGAATTGACTCCTGAAAAAATCCTGAGAGTTGCCGGAACAAAACAGGGATATTTCGAAATTCAGGCCCGCGCAGTCATCTTGTGCATGGGTTGCCGTGAAAGAACGCGCGGAGCAATAGCAATTCCGGGAACAAGACCCGCTGGTGTAATGAATGCTGGCGCAGCCCAACGATACGTTAATATGGAAGGCTACATGGTAGGAAAACGAATCGTCATACTTGGTTCAGGCGATATCGGACTGATTATGGCACGGCGAATGACTCTCGAAGGTGCGAAGGTGCTTGCTGTTGCAGAACTCATGCCGTTTTCAAGCGGATTAACAAGAAACATTGTTCAATGCCTTCACGATTACAATATTCCGCTCTATCTGAGCCACACTGTAACAGAAATTCGTGGCAAAGACAGAGTCGAAGGCGTTGTAATTTCCAAAGTAGATGATTCATTCAAACCGATTCCAGGCACTGAAATGGATTTTGTCTGCGACACTCTGCTGCTTTCGGTCGGCCTTATTCCGGAAAATGAATTGAGCCGCAGTGCCGGAATCAGAATTGACCCGGCAACAAATGGCCCGGTTGTAAATGAAGCCATGGAAACAAGTGTTTCAGGCATTTTCGCGTGCGGAAATGTTGTACATGTACACGATCTTGTGGACTGGGTAACAGCTGAGAGCCGCAGGGCAGGCAAATACGCCGCACTTTACGTAAAAAATGTTTTGCAGGAAGAAGCGGCAAGTTTTCAGACAGTTGCCGGCTCAGGGATAAGCTACATCGTTCCTCACACTGTTCGTCCGGCGAATGTTGAAAAAGAGCTGATATTAATGATGCGCCCCAGAAAGGTCTATCACAAAGCCGAACTTCTTGTAAAAGCAGATGGTGTCGAAATCCGCCGAATCAAAAGGCCCCACATGGCGCCCGGCGAAATGGAAAACGTGACTTTACAACTTTCCAGCATAAACACCATTGGGCTTAAAACTGTTTCAGTTGAAGTTGTTGAAGGGAGTCATTGAATATGGATAAGCAGGAACTTGTATGCATCAGCTGCCCGATGGGCTGCCGTATAACCATTGAAAAGGACGAAACAAACTCTCTTGGCTGGAAAGTTGCCGGAAACGTCTGCAAACGCGGCACCGAATATGCGATCAAGGAGGTTACGAACCCCACCAGAATGGTCACTTCAACAGTACGCATCAACGGTTCTCATCTTCCGCGGCTGCCAGTGCGCACCGATAAACCAATTCCCAAAGACCGCATAAATGAATGCATGAAACTCATCAATTCAATAACCGTAACAAGTCCCGTAAAAATGGGTCAGACTCTTATAGACAACCTCTTCGGAACCGACGCAAAAATAATCGCCACCCGAAGCATGTAACCATATCACAGAAATTCCCCAGATTCTTTCAGAACAGCATCAACAATGTTCTGATGAAGATAATAACCAGCTTGCCTCATCTCAGAAGCAAGCTGGTTTACATTCTCTATCAGCCCGATTTTCTTCGCTTCAACCAAAATTCTTGCTGAGCCAAAAACATTCAATTTCATAATCTCTCTGGCTATTTTCCGCCCCTTACGCTCATCAATTAGAACTTGATTTACTCTTATTTCCTGCGCAAGTTGAATAACCGAAGCTTCACCCAGATCAAGTAATCCGATTATAATCGGACTAACAGGAAACTTCAAAGGAACTTTCTTTATCCAGTCTGCTTGAAGATAATTTTTTACTCCACGAAAACAATCACCGCCTGCAAGAATCTCGGCATTAACTGCTTCCGGCACAATAACCTGATCAAACATTTTTCTGAGAATTTCAAGCTTGTTGATTATTGAAAATGCTATTAGTGGTCCGGTGTTAGAGATTATTTTTGCCTGCATTGCAAGGTGCCTTGGAATTCCCGAATGATCTCATTTTTATCCCAATCAACGCTTGCAGTACCAAATCGGATACAAGTTAACAGGAACTTGGTTCTATCAATTCCGGCCAATTCGGCTGCCTGTGCTGATGTCAGCCGACCCAGCTCAAACAATTTCACTGCCATAGCCATTTTTGCCTCTTCCTCAAATGCTTCAGGAGAAATGTTGATCAAAGCCGGAATCGCCTCTGAATACTCAACTTGCATCTTTCTCATAGGGAATCCACCTTTTCGATTAATTAAAAATCATTACCTGTTGAAAGCGGGGGCGTCTGCAACGCATCGGAAACCGACTGTTGTACTTCGGTAAAATGGCGAACGGCGAACGTCTCTGGCGCTGATGCGGCATCCCCTTGATTCGTCATCCCATGACCCGCCCTTAATAACGGGCTGCCCAAAATGACCGGTAAAGTCTTTACTTTCACGAGGGTCTTTATCGTAAGCGGATGAAGTCCATTCAGCAACATTTCCAGCCATATCAAATGCACCTGAATTAGAAATTCCATCTGGAAACAGACCAGCTTTAACTGGATAATCGCCAATATTGGCTTTTTCAGGAGAAAAGGTATTTCCCCAAGGGTAATCTTTTCCTTCACCGCTTCCGGCTGCAATTTCCCATTCCCATTCAGTTGGAAGTCTTTTCCCTGCCCACTTTGAATATGACCATGCATCAAACCAGTCTACAAGTACAACAGGATGACCTTCCATCCCTGCAGGAGGTTTTCCGCCAATCCAGCTGAACCGGAGTGCCCAGGCATAAGTATGAAATGGTGTATGATCTTTATTCACAGGTTCCAGCGGATGGCACCATCTGTGGCCTTCTTTTCGAATACTATCGAGATATTCAGCATACTCAGAACATGTTACCTCATAGGCATCAATAAAAATATCGCCAATTTCAACTTTTCTGACAGGGCGTTCGTCGTAATTTCCGCGCTCACTTCCAACTTTGTAGCTGCCGCCTTTAATTCTAACCATATTCTTTGTATCAACTGATGCAATCACATTTTTCAATTCGCTGTCAATTGCCTGAGTTGGAATCACTTCGGGAGCAGTTGAGACTTTCGCCATCGGAGAAAGAGAAACGGCCATTTTGAAATGCTGATCCGGAAAAAGTGTTATCTGAAAAGTCTGCGAATTATAATCTGGAGCTTCAACTGAAATACTATGGTCGCCCGCCGGAAGATCAATCTCAAGAAGTCCTTTTGAATATGTACAAAGATCATCAACGCATGTTTTTGCAGAAACCGGAGTAATGGAAAGAGTTAGTTTCGCGGTCTTTGCATCCTGAAGATTTTTCAGCGACTTACCATCATTTGGGCAGAACTTAACTTTATCTGGAAATTTCTGCTTGCACTCAGGACAAATCTTTATTGCATAAACAGCCGAAATTTGCACTAAAAACAATACAATTACTATAATCTTATTCGATTTCATTTGAATTGATTTCCATTCTGATATTTCCATGTTTATCTGCCGGGATTTCCCTCAGCGTGAGCAATTTTGCAGAAGTATAGTTTTATTTGCAAGTTTTGTCAACTTAACATTCTCTTGAAAATCATTAATCTTTTCTTCTCTGGATAAGCATTTTCACTATATCATCGTCTCAGCAGAATGAGTACTGAAAAATGAATATTTTTATTCGATTCTTTTCAATAGACTATGATAAAATTCATTGGAACTACTCTGCTTACTTAGACCTCCAGATGCACAATACTTTTTAAGGAATCTTAATATGAGCTTGAAATCATTTGTTTCAGACAATATCAAATGGATTGAACTGATTGGCGTATTTATGAGGATCTTCAGTTTTTCCCTGGTCAGCTGGCTTGGCCCAAAGAGCCCATTTATGTTTGTCTGGATAGTCAATACGACTGATGCCATAATTCTGTCATATTGTTCCCTGCTGAAAAAAGATCTCGCATACACAATCCTGAACATATTCTGGATTTTTGTCGGATTGGTTGGCATTTACAGATCAACCTGCCCACTTTAATGCAATAATCGCACTGTTTAATCATTCGAAAACACAATTCCCGTGCAATAGCATTAGAAAAAAGAAATATTGCAAAACCTCTCAAATTAAGGTATAATAATTCCAATTACGGGGCTGTAGCTCAGTTTGGGAGAGCGCGACATTCGCATTGTCGAGGCCGTCGGTTCGAGCCCGATCAGCTCCATATCTCGAAGCCCGCTCTAGGAGCGGGTTTCATTTATTTCGACAGTTGTTTTTTCGCCTGAATCTGGGTATAAAATGCTTCCACTAATTTAATTGTTTAAATTACTTTTTTGTCTTTGAATAAAATAAAAACTTGGATCATTTTACCAATTCCCAGGAGCCACCTTTATCTGCACCTTTCCGGCAGATATAGCCCTGCTCTTTCAAATTGGCCAAATGCTTTTTTACTGCCCTATCGCTGATACCAATTGCGACACTTAAGCGTTCAATGGTAATCAAAGGATTTTCCCGAATGAGATCCAAAATTTTCTGGGAACTTTTCTGGGAACCTTTCTGGGAACCTTTCTGGATTGTTTTATTGTTTTTCTTCAAATTCACTGCGAGAGCTTCTTGCTCATCGACAGCAAAGGATGGGCGGTCAAAGGTGGCAATGAAAATCTTGGCAATTTCACGAAATTTCGCATCCGGGGCATTTTTCAGAATAAGTGGCATTCCACGTCCCCACGCCTCGACCATCTGGATTCGTCGCAATAGATCTGCAATCAAAGGATTGCGACGTTTGGAAATATTTCCTTGTAACATCTTCTCTATGGTCATCCCGTCAAATAATCCTCCTGGGTTTCGAATTTCCACTCTATCTTTGAAGATGGCAATCTGAACATAATCAGGATCACGATAATCACGATGGCAAAAAGCATTAATTATCGCTTCCCGCATCGCATCAATGGAAATTTCCGGAACATCTTCACGGTAAAGACCTTTCAATCGCATTCCGATGTGGATATTTTTCAAAATATATTTCTGAGCTTCTTCGATGAGTTCAAGAATGTCCCCGTCGAAATCGTGTCGATCAATGATCGTAGCACTATCTGTCGACGCGAAGACAGCGCACCGCAATTGCATCGGAGCAATCTTGGAAAAGAACAAAAGAGCAGCGTTGACCAGAAGCCCATCCTTTATCAAACCAAGCTTTTCCAGTACATTCATCTTCGTATCCCAAACCAATCCCGCGTGTTCAACGAAATACTTAAGCTTTTTTTCATCAATCTTCGATGGAAGGACTGTGGAAACTTCGTTGTCCCAACGGAGGAAATCCCGATTTTTTGAAAGAATCAAGTTCTCCAGTTCTTTTGCGGTCAGTTGTCGATCTTCATCGGCAACTCGCATATATGCTCGACCAAAAGCATAATAGGGAGTTTCCTTCCCCCTGAAAGATATCCTGACGCAATTCACGCCACTAATTGTTTCAATAGTTACTTGCGGAAATATTTTGGGTTCTATATGGGCAGCAATCGCCTGCGAAATTTCTCGCAAACTCTTTTCACTTGCATCCACTCCAACCGCATTGCCGTCATTGCGAATTCCGAACCACAACTCGCCTTTCCCATGCTTGTTCAAAATAGCCGCAATGGAAACCAGCCCTGTCTTCAACTCGGCAAGGCTTTTTTTGAACTCGATTGTTTCAGATTCTGTCATGAAAATGATGATGAAAAGTGAAATCCCTCTGTCTGTTTTAATTTTACATTAACTTGTGATGGAAAGAAACCATCTTTAAGGAATTATTGAGATCTGTCAATTTTGTCAAAGTTGTTCACTGAAACAAGCATCTGATCGATAAAACATTGCTTTAGGTATAGATTTGGGTATATGTTGGTTTTTACTCACTCAAACAATACTGTCTGGATAGGCATTTCAAGACACTTTTCGAGCCCGATCAGCTCCAATTTCCAGAAAACCTGCTCTCAAAGTGGGTTTTCTGCTTTCATGTAAATTTTATTTTCGAAGTTGCTTGAAAAATAATGCTCATGCAATAACCACACAATCTCTGCACACTGAATCAGTGGCATAAACATTATAAATTTCCGTAAAGGAAAATTCAATGCTGTCAGGTTGTGATTTTTATTTCAGGCTTATCCACAACACTTTTTGTATTTTTTTCCGCTTCCGCAGGGACAGAGATCATTTCTGCCTGGCTTGTTTTCAGAGCGAATTGGGTCAATACTTGGAATAAATTTTCCATGCTCTTTTTCGTGACTTTTAGCAAGAGAACGGGAAAGATCATGGCGGGCGGCAAACTCTTCATGTATGGTTGGATATGTCTCGAATAATTTTGTTAACAGTGAAGAAGAGAAATTTCCCTTCTTTTCACGAATCTCTTTCTTTTTGTAATCATAACAGACATAGGCAAAGTCTTTCTTAATAGCAGATCCATCCCTGTCGTGAAAAGATAGATGAACGTCTTCACAACGACATTGAGTATCAAGACAGTAATGATCCAGAACCCAAACTTCCCTGCCATCAATAACTACAGAAAAAGGCCTTACCGTAGGAAAAATATCTGAAAATAACACCACATATTGGGCATAATTTTTAAGGATATTATGATAGTCAAAATCAACGCGGTCTCTTGTACAATTCTTAATAAATTTGTATTTTTCAGAAAAGAAATATTTAAAGAGATTGCTGCGATCTTCCTCTGTCAGTTGAGCTAAGAAACCTTCTCCCAAAATCTCGCTATCATTGTGAGCGTCTTCAGGAACACTCATATCTCCAGATTCAATATCAACAAAAAATGAGTAATCAGGCTCACTGGCTGATGCATTAGAAGGTTTGCAGACAAATTCTAAGGTGGTACAACCGCAGAATGGAGTCTCACAGACAAGCGTCTTCGCAATGGAAAAAACTTCATTACAAGTGTCGCTATTCACTTTAAAACTACGTGGTTCTGACTCAGAAAAGAAAGACAGCTTTATTGGCAAATCACTGCTTTCTGCAGTAAAAACCAGCGGATTGGGCAATGTATAAACATCATTCATAATTCACTTCCTTATCACATTTTCTTCACAAATAACATTGCAGAGACTACAATTTTGCAGGGAGTATAAATTCAATTACACAATTTGTCAAACAAAGTAGTTTTTATTAAGCAATTTCCCGCCGGAGAATGTTATTCATCGAAAATTTAAGACGTCGCATGTTACGTCGCATTATGCACCAGAAAAAACAATTGCAAACTCGCTTCCGGCTTGGACAACAGAAAACAATATAAGTTTGAATCTGGCATGATTTTTGTTATATATGGTATACAGTAAATAAATGAAAAATTATGTCTACTTTTTTCATCTCAATGCTTTAAGTAAAACACTTATAAAAGGCATTTTTCGAGGCAATGGGTAATTCCTGAAAAAATATCACGATGAGACTTGAGATACCCGGAAACTGGCAAAATTGTTTAGTAAACAGGTAACTTTCCACTATTTTGAATAATGATTTTTCTAAGGTAAAATCATCACGGAGGTTAAATAATATGAATACTGAAAAAATGACAATAAAATCGCAGGAAGCCTTGCAGCTTGCTCAGAAAATTGCAATCACGAACGGAAACACAGAAGTTGAGCCTGAGCATGTTCTTTCCGCTCTCACAGAGCAGACTGAAGGTTTGCTTCCACGACTTTTCCATAAATTGAACGTTATCCCTGATGATTTCAAACATAGACTGAATGAAGAGATTGGAAAAAAACCCAGAGTCTTCAGACATGGCGCAGCCCCGGGACAAGTATATGTCAGCCGCGATTTTTCAATGATGCTTATTCAGGCTGAACAGGAAATGAAGAACCTGAAAGACGAATACTTGTCTGTCGAGCACCTTGTACTTGCGATGATAGAATCTGGTGATAAAACGGTGCCGGGAAAATTATTTGCAACGTATAAGATTGATAAAAACCGTTTCCTGAACGCGCTTATTGAAATCCGGGGAAATCAGAGAGTTGTATCCGCTGATCCGGAACAGACTTTCGAAGCTCTGGAAAAATATGGACGCGATCTCGTTAAAGAAGCAAAAATGGGGAAACTTGATCCGGTTATCGGACGCGACAGTGAAATCCGCCGTGTAATACGTATTCTATCGAGAAAAACTAAAAACAATCCAGTGTTGACAGGAGAACCAGGAGTCGGAAAAACAGCAATAGTTGAAGGTCTTGCTCAAAGAATTCTGCGAGGCGATGTTCCTGATGGTCTGAAAGATAAAACTATTTTTTCACTTGATCTTGGAGCCCTTGTCGCAGGTGCAAAATTCAGAGGTGAATTTGAAGAACGCCTGAAAGCTGTTCTTGCTGAAATAAGAAACAGTGATGGCAGGATTATTCTCTTCATTGACGAATTGCACAACATCGTCGGCGCCGGAAAAGCTGAAGGATCAATGGATGCCGGAAACATGCTGAAACCGATGCTTGCACGCGGTGAACTTCACTGCATTGGCGCAACAACACTCGACGAATACCGCAAGCATCTTGAGAAAGACGCTGCTCTTGAACGACGATTCCAACCAGTTCTTGTTGATCAACCTGACGTAACCGATACGATTTCAATTCTTCGCGGGCTTAAGGAAAGATTTGAAGTACATCATGGAGTAAAAATTCATGATAAGGCACTAATTGCTGCGGCAGTTCTTTCGCACAGATATATTTCCGACAGATTTCTTCCGGACAAGGCAATTGATCTGATAGATGAAGCTTGTGCAACAATCAGAACAGAGATAGATTCAATGCCGGCTGAGCTTGATGAAGTTACGAGAAAAATTATGCAGCTTCAGATAGAAGAGGCCGCGCTTTCAAAAGAAAAAGATCAGGCAAGTAGTACAAGACTGGATGAGTTGAAAAAAGAGCTTGCAGAATTGAAAAGCAGATGTGATTCAATGAAAGCTCAGTGGGAAAGCGAGCGTGAAGCAATAAAGAAAGTTCAGGTGCTTCGCGAAGAACTGGAAGCAATTCACAGAGGAATTGAAGGTGCTGAAAGAGACTATAATCTTAATCTTGCAGCAGAACTGAAGCACGGAAAACTTCCGGAAACGAATAAACGCCTCAGACAATTCGAAGATGAGCTTCGAACAAAACAGAGCACCGGCAGGCTTGTACGTGAAGAAGTCACTGATGATGAAATTGCAGAAATTGTATCACGCTGGACAGGAATTCCCGTAACACGACTTGTTGAAGGAGAAAGAGAAAAAATCCTGAATCTCGAAAAAATTCTTCAGAAACGAGTAGTTGGTCAAAATGAGGCATTAGACCTTGTTTCAGATGCTGTTATAAGATCCAGAGCCGGTATAAGAGATCCCAAGAGGCCAATTGGATCATTCATTTTTCTCGGACCAACAGGTGTTGGTAAAACAGAGCTCGCAAAAGCTCTTGCGGAAGCGCTCTTCGACACTGAAGAAAACATAGTTAGAATCGACATGAGCGAGTATATGGAAAAACACTCAGTATCAAGACTGGTTGGTGCCCCTCCAGGTTATGTCGGGTTCGATGAAGGCGGTCAGCTTACTGAGGCGGTGAGAAGAAAGCCCTACTCAGTTGTATTGCTTGATGAGATCGAAAAAGCACACCCAGACGTCTTTAACGTCATGCTGCAAATTCTTGATGACGGAAGATTAACAGATTCAAAGGGACGAACTGTAGATTTCAGAAATGTCGTTGTCATAATGACAAGCAATCTTGGCTCTCAGTATCTTATCGAAGGAGTTGTAAACGGAGAAATATCTACTGAAGCAAGGAACAGAGTCATGAGCGAACTGAAATCTTCTTTCAGACCCGAATTTCTCAACAGAGTTGACGAAATCATCATGTTCAAATCACTTGGAAAATCGGAACTGAAAAAGATTGTCACCCTGCTGATTGACGAACTGAAGAAACGCCTTGCAGAAAGAAAAATAAACATCGAACTAAGTGATGACGCTGAAGAATGGCTCATCGAAAAGGGTTATAGTCCAATCTACGGGGCAAGGCCACTGAAGAGAACAGTTCAGAAAGAACTTGAAACAAAGCTTGCGCGTGCTATTCTTTCTAACAATATTCCTGAAGGTTCAACAGTCGAAATTTCAATGAGCAACGGGCAGCTTTCTTTCAACACCTCAAACAAGTGCGACCCTGAGAAGATGTAAAGGGAGAGATCTTTCCTTCAAACGTGGAAAGATCTCTCTCTTCGGTCGAAATGACAGCAAAATACTACCTTTATTTTTGCGAATGCACCCGCATCGAATTCCAATTAATTTGCACTACTCAGTTTCATTACCGTTTTAATTGAGGTGCGGGTAAAAACTGGGAGGTTAAGCTCTGGAATTGGAATGGAAAAACCAAAAACAGAGTCAGACTCAACTGAATGAATCTGGCCCAGATCCATGTCGAAAACAACTCTGCCCGAAGTTTTCATCTGACTTGGTGGAGCAATTTTTTCAACTTCAGCTTCAGGTACAAGAAGCTCGGTTGTAAAAATTGCCACATTGCGCCCTTTGGCTTTCGTAACCTTTGTAAAAACATATTTTATTCTGTTATCCATGGGAATCTGCAAATTTACTTTTGTGCTGGATATCCAGTGATCACCAGGTTTAATAGGATTTTCCGGGAAAACAAGAGACGAAAAAGATACACTTTGCCAACCAGATGCATTGCTTAACGTTGAGGTGTTCCCAGAAATATCCTGTTCAAAAACTAATTTGGTACCTTCTTCAGGCAAAGTTTGAGAATCACTTCCTGAAATCATTTTTACCTCTTTAAAATACATCTCAAATTTTGCTTTTGTGTTTGAAGCAGTCGATTCAATAGTTTTCTGTTCAACCTGCATTCTTATATTTACCGGACTTTTATTAATTCCATTTGGAAGATAAGTCTCAACAAAGCCATTAATCCATATGTCGTAAATATATTTGGCACCATTCTCGAACTTGAATCTGAAAAGATGCGAATCCATTGAATACCCCTTTCCGGAAAGAATCAGCAAAAGAAAAAATAATGCTAATGATAAAACTCTCAAAAAACAAAATCGGACAATCATACCATCTTCTCCATAATTACATGACTAAGTACAACAAATCATAATAAAGGAGCATAGACCATGTCATTTCGACCGAAGGGAGAAATCTTGCATCTTGATATCTCTCACGTTCGTTCGGGATGACAGCTTACGCCAAAGTTTACACGCAAATTTGACCCCTGCTGATTATTGAGGAAATTCTCAATAGTTATCATATATCTGAACAACCGGTTTTACACCGGGTTTCGTAAAAAGGGCTTCCATAAGACCATTCACAGGAACAGAAATCTGATAATCTGGTGTCAGCATTGTTTCCCCTTCCTGAACTGCTATTCTTGTTTTTTCTCCGGTTCTGATCATTTTTCCATTGCCGTATTTGATATTTATCTGACCCGATGGAAAACGAAGGTTTAGTTTAAAATTTGCCCTTTCAGGTTTGACCCAGAATAGCCCCGAATCCATAACAGTAATTGAAATTCCGCTTATTGTCTGTTCATCGGCTTCAAGGTCCATTTTATCGACCTTGTACTGAGCACCCAGAGGAAAATCTAAAACAGCTCCCTTCGGCAAAAACAATTTATGCGTTCCGGTTGAACATCTTATCAGGTCAAGCTCTGCGACCTTGGGATTCAGCGAACTCATCGGCTCCCATCCTAATGTGCTTGAATTCACACGTTCTACAAGAGATCGATTCCAGTCGCAGGGTAGTGTTTTTGCGGCAGCAATTTTTGCCTGTCGATTTTTTTCTGCCAATTTTGATTTCTGTGAAAATTGAATAAAAAACATAAAGACTAAGAAAATACCTACGCAGAAAAAAAACACCCCGCGTTTGATAAGGCTCATTTTAGTCTGATATACTTCTTCAATGCGACGCTCTTCTTCCGCCTGTTTTTTCAGCCGCCGGAAGAGTTCATGAATGTCGTCTTCTTTATAACCCCGCTTGCTCAAGCCTCCCAGGAGGACTTTCAGCCTTGTTTTTTCACGTAAAAGTGCCTCTATTTCGAATTTACGTACTGCCTTATACCAGAACTGAGCAGAACCAAGATCAAAATTTTCATCATCCTGGTTTTCATCAGCAATTCCAAGAATCTTTGCGACTATTTCATCTGCAACTTCAGGTTCCAGTTTTTCGCTTTTCTCTTGGGTTTTGTCAGATTCGGCAGAAACGTTTTTCTGGGGAGTTCTGACCTTAAATTCTACGCCAGCACCACTTTTCTGATCAGTTGAAGATTTGGGGGCTTTTTCTGTATCGGTAGTCTTTTCAATAAAAGCTTTCATTCCCAATACTTCTGGTTTTTTGGCAACAATAGGAATTTTCGCTTCAGCTTTTGCTGAAGTTGAAAGACCAGATTCTGCCTTGTCTGGCTTAGTAGCCTTATCTTTTGGATCTTTACTCTTACTTACTTCACTGCTGTTATTCATTACAAAAAAGACCTTTTCACTTTAAAAGAAAAATTAGGGTTACTATGCAGATGTTTCAAAAAGACATCTCAGGCTGAAGTGTCGGATTGCAAAACAAGAACTCACACCATGCTTCAGCCATTGGGAAAATAATTTCCCGTTTGTTTTGGACGGCATTTTCAGAAGAAACACTCAGATGTTCGTTGCAAACCCATTTTTTCCTTGAACGAAAAAGCGGTTTTCCTGAACATGCGGGAATTTGTGCAAGAAACCAGCTTTTCTCATATTCACACATCCACTCATCTTTCTCCTGGGGGGTATATACCAGTCCATCCGGTGGTATCGGACGATAGGCCTGATACAGGAAATCAACCTCCGGAACAGAAAGCGCGAAAATTATTTTTTCCCTATGTAAACTCGCAATCTGTGTAATATTTTGACAGCGCTGCGCCTGATAAACCTGAATGCTGTTGATCCAGGACGGTATAAGCGATGGTTCTGAGGCAATTATCTTTAATTCTCGCGTCAAAGATGCGACCATGGAAGAGGTCGTCTGAATTTGCATTGGAACTAGGTTCTTTGACTGTGAGCCAAGTGAAGCGACTGGAAAATAGCCAGCCCCTGGAATAAACTCACCAATTTTCAAAGAGTCAGGAAGAGGTTTTCCTAACTTTTCAATGGCAGAAGAAAACTCCGAAAAAAGCGCCCTTTCAGGTTTTTGAATCCAGAGAAGCATTTCGACACGCGCAAGCAGCCAGGAAAAAATAAATCTGAAATGTACGGGTTGGGGGCGCTGAAGTGCACCTCTCAATAATGTTCGAACTTTTTGCCATGATTGCTTGAAAACATAACTTCGAAACAACCAGAAATCAGGACTTCTAAGAATGGAAAAAGTTGCACTTTCTTTTGCAAGGCGCTTTAATAAAGCAGAATGAGCGTTAATAAATTCTGATCGAACCGGTTCTTTTTTTTCAGAAACAACTGTTTCTGATATCGCAGTTGTTTCTGTTGCTGCCCTATCAGAAACTCTTATTATTAGAGTCTGCGTTGCAACAATTTCCGGCTTCAATTTTCTGACTGGTATAACAATGGGTTTCTTTTCAACGAAAAAATAAAACCACGACATTGCAATAGCAATAAAAACAAGCACTAATAGCATAATCCTGTTCATTTTAGAAACCTTCCAGAGATCCTTTCATTTAATACTTTTATATACTTCTAACAGGAAGTGCCTCAGTCTGTTGATATTCGTGATCTTATTTCATTTAATAGAATGCGCGATTCTTCATACCAGCGGCTTGATGCTTTGCACTGTTCAAAATATGAAGCTGCTGACTTCAACATTTTTTCAGATGGGTCCTGAAAAAGCCAAACTTCGAGACAAAGGCGACCAGCCTTGTAATGCCACTCGGATGTGGTTGTCTGGTCCCTTTGTAAGTGGTTATTCAAAGCGTCACCAAATTGATTATCCAATAAAAGTAACATAGTTGATTCGTCAAGGGTAAGAGACCAGTCATCGTCAATAACTTTTTTCAAAAGTTGAGGAGTCAAAAAATCAAGACCAACTCCTCCCTGAGTAAGCGCTGGAACCATATCAGAGAGTGATTGGTCTTTTCTGAAGAGCTCTCCCATCAGAGGGGTATTAGCTAACCATGCTGAAAAGTTATCGCGTTTGAATTCTCCGACTTTCCACATAAGGAATCTTCTGAAAATTTCTTCCCGAATTTTTGATCTGGGGATAGTCAGACGATATTTGATCTTTTCAAGATCCGAACTGGCAAGCAACTCAGGCCTCAAACAGATTGTCTTGACCATAATTTCCAGGTCATTACGCGGATCTGCCTGACAGGCTGTTTCAAGTTCTTCAATTGTTTTTGCAGATACCGTAAGTGCTGACTTTTGCTTATCCTGTTTCTCCTGTTTAGGCTGTTTAGCTGACAAAGCCTCATTTGAGTGCAGCATTAAAAGTGTAATCAGTAAAATGTAAAACCAATAATGTGTATGCAATTTTCAACCCTAATGATTTTTCTATTTCCCGGGCGCACCAGGTCTTCCAGGTCCTGAAATCGCTCTCATTGCCTTCTCGAGTTCAGAATACAGTTCTGGAATTTCTCTTGCAATCTGGTCATGAATATCTGCAGATGTTTTCATTCTCAAGTCGGGTTCTGTTGCACCAATAGGCTGTTTGGAAGACTCTCTGAAAATCGAAACAGCTTCTTTCATCTTTTTAAGAAGTCCTTTTATTCTTCCAAGAAGCGCATCACCAGGACTTTTTCTATCGATCATTTCAGCCAGAAATACTGTCTGATCAATAAAAACTCCAAGTTGTTCAAGGTGAATCAAATACATCGGGTCATCGGCCGCATTTTTGCGTACATTTCTCATTGAAACAGCTACAAATCCATAAGAACTGTGCATAAAATGAAGAGCCTGGGCAAGATAAAAATGATATTGTCTCATTTCTTCGGGCGGCACTGCAATATATACCGTTCTTGTAGGAACATCAGAAACAGATGGCTGACCAGGAATAGGATTACTGGAAGAAGCTACGTTCTGCGACCAAGCTGGAAGTGAGACGAAAAAACTTACAAATGCAAAAAAAAGAACAGAAAGCTTAAAAAATCGGCAACTCAAATTACCCATATCCATCTCCCAAATAAAATTATTCTATTCCCGATAAGGTTTAAATCTGGTTCAAAACCATTTTTTTCAAAGATTTTCAATATCTGTTGCAATCTTAAACTGACTTCTCCCACGAACGACCATTTCAGGCTTTCGAGGATGCTTTATGGCGAATTCGAACGAAATCACACTTACATTTTCCCCAGGATAAGAACGCACAGTTGAACTGATTGATGATACATCAAAAAGAAGTTTTTGTTCAAGCACAACTTTTGCGCCCTTTTTAATCCTTCCAAAAAGTGAAATGTCAGGAGCCTTACCCCTGAGGAAACCAGTAACCTGATATTCCTCAAAGGAATTTCCTGTCGAAAGCTTTTTAAAGGTTTGGAACTGCCATACTGCCCATTCTTTTGAACCGTCAGGGTATTTGGCCATAAGGTCGCCTTCCCCGGCAGAGCGAATCTTCAGCGGTTTACTCGCAATATCGGGCGTAAGCTGAATAACACCTTTTGAATCAACAACGAGACTTTTAATCTGAGGAGTTGCAGCTGAAAAATGCTTTTCCCAGAAAATCTCATTAAGGCGCATCGCATCAATTGCTGACTGCTTCCAGGATGTAATTTCCTGTGTTTTATTTACCCAGCTGGTAAAAGAAAAGACCACAAGACTTACCAAACTGAAAATAACGACAACCACAAGCATTTCAACCATAGTAACGCCACGATGTTTCATTAACCCTCCAGTTTTTTTATCTGGATCGTAACCTGCATTACCACGTCGGATTCAAGTCCAGTTTTTATGATATTGGAAGCTGATGCAGTAATTCTGTAATAATCTTCAACATATCCCGTCCCAAGGCCGGTGGTTTTTTTGCTGATTCCAAGACGTTCAATTAATACAACCCTGGCGGTCATGCTCGCATTTTCAGATTTCAACTTTGAATCAAGTGTTTCAAGCTTAAGATCACTCAGGAACATCTCATACAAAGTATTAGTTCGCTTTGATACAGGCTCATCTTTCATGAAACGAAACGCCGTGTATAATTCGCTTGGATGAGCCTTAATCTTAAGTTTGGCTATTTCGATTGCGGAATGACAAAGCAGCTCCAACTGACTTCTGTCACGGGAAACCAGTTTTTCATTTCCCTGGCTTAAGGATCGCTGCAATAAAAAAGTTGCAAAAATGAGTGATGTCGTAACTGCCATAAGAACTATGACAATTGCCATTCCGCTTTTTTTTCCTGACAATAGTTTATATTTCATTCCAAATCAGCCTTATAAGCAAAAAGCTTCAAATTTTCTTCTCTGCCATCATTTTTCGACTTCCACTTAACTTCAAAATCAAGTCTCAATAGTTGTTTATAAACTGTCATAGACGCAACTTTTCCTGGTTCCGTCATGAAATCGAACCATAAATCCTTTTTCACTGAATCACGCATTACGTACACAACCTGAAGCCGATTGGTGAACTCATTCCCATTCAGAACCACTTTACTCGGAATCAGAAGCTTTTTAGAGCCTCCACTGCCATATTCCTTGTCCAGCGGAACCGGGTTCCCAATCGGCACATCAGTTATTGGAAGGTTTACAATACCTCTTAAATACGAAGAACTCATCTGCATTGCAGATATATAGTCATTGGTCATCTGGGTAACTACAGCCCCACGCCCGAAAACACCCATAATTGGAAGCATCGCAATCGTAAAGATTACTACTGCAACAATCAGCTCCAACAGAGTCATTCCCGGACGCAGAGCCTTCAGGAAAAACGCTGGTGACCCGCATGCAGAAATTCTTTTCTGCATCAACCCGCTATTAACCGTATTTATAGTAATCTGATTATCCAATCAACGACGCTCCCCTGTTGTCTGAGATTCGAGGACCCTTATGTTGAATTTACTCGGAATAATCGGAAAATCAATAAAAAGTTCACGACTATTATCAGAAAGATCGACAACCTTCAATTGGAAGGTATTGGAACCTACATTCGGACCAGTACCGGAATTTTTAAGCCCTGTAGCACTATCAGCATTTCCAACTCTAAAGACGTATGAAAGCGTTGTACCATCGGGATTCAACAATCTCATCGGCGCAAGATTAGCTGAAGAAGAAACCGGGCTGCTTGCGAGTTCACTGTGATATTTATTTTTCTTTTCGTCAATTACATCTTCAGTAAACTTGTAAGATATTTCTTTAAAGTTATATTGTGGTACCGGGCAACCATTCACAGCAACGCTGTCATCCTGCAGGAAAAGAATATTATCTCTGATGGAAAGATCAAATGTAATTACTTCGTCTTCTGCAAAACCTGGTATTCCACCTGGGTTGGCAAGATCAAACGCTGCCTTGACATTTGCGTCAGTAAGCTTAATAACCGGATCATCTGATTTAAGCGATGTATCAAGACAAATCGGACGATTATTCGACGCCTCATCAAGAGATGAATCGCGCTTATAAGCATACCCAGTGGCTTTAAAATTGTTGGTGAAAGTTCCACCATTGAACTTCATATCAGGCAGATTGTAAGAATGAACCCAGTTCTTCAGCAAGCCAGGTTTCGAAACAGCTGTTCGTTCATTTAGCACTGGCAGGTAGGTAGAGCTCGGTGCCCAAGTGAGGGTTCCAAATGGAGAAATAGAGGGGCCAAGCGGAACCTGAGTAATTATATTAGAAATAGAAGTAAGAGTTCCGTCATCAGGCAAGGGTTTGTATTTTGGAGTAACAAGGCGCAGATCAATATTTGGACGCTTGTTATCAATTATCTTAATAAACCCATCCTGTCTGAGATAGTTTCTTGAGCTGTCTTCTATTTCCAAGACATAAGCAATTTTACCAGCAATGTAATTAGATAACTGATGTGTAATTTTCATTGATTTATTGCCAATGGTTCCAACATCTTGAACATTAGACGGTTCAGTAACAGCCATAAAATGGTTATCAACACGCACTTTTGTCATTGAATCTACATCTGCTGCAAGATCACCATCATTTGAAGTAAGCAATCTAGCGTGTACTCCCGGAAGAATCAGAGGGAGTTCATATCCCGACTTTGCTAACAATGATAGACGGTTACTCGACCCATCTATCGACTGTATCCAGAAGCGCGGATACCATGCACGTCGAGTGCCGCCATTCTTCAGACCATCATTTGGTCCATGCCCCGGATGGTTATCGCTGAAAGTGAAACCATATTTGATCTGATCGCCAGTAGTTCCACGAATGACTCCATCCCCACCAACTGAAACCATGTTACCTGAACAATCTGATTGGTTGAATTCTGTTATTGTTGGCGGAGTAACATCGACCGTAAATGCTTTACGTTTCCAGACAATTTTTCTGGCACGATCAATATACCTCAGGATTCCAGAGCCTGTAAGGGTCAACTTAGAATAATCGGAACCAAATTTAGCGCTGAGATTTGAGTATTCAGAAGAATGGTCAACATAGAAGTCACGTTGAGTGTATGTCAGAGTAAGTATGATTTCATAACCTTCGTTCGGGAAAGTTGGCGTTGGCATTTCCCATGCAAAGTTTGTCGCAAATTTGGATACATCAACAGTCAGATACCTGGCACCAGATTTAATAAGGTAACTTGACATCTGAGTCTTGTCGATCAACGTAGCTCCCTGCGGTGAAACATTCGGAGTGTATTCGAATGTTTTCCAGAGACTTTCGCCGCCAGAAGGACTTTTCTGTTTAACTTCAACGTTAAGTTTGAATGGACTTTCAAGAACTACACCGCTGTATGCTTCCAGATCGTCGTTCCCAAGAGCATTAACGGCATTCAAATCTGAAGTTTCCTTAACATTACGTGCAAACTTTACCTCCAAATTAACAGGAAAGTTGTACTTATTTGTTATATCGGCATCAACAACATCAAAGTGATGGTCGTGATATTCTTTAGTGTCGCCACCAGAAGAATATGCATACCAGTCGTTATCGCTCAAGAAAGGCACAGCACGAACTGTAAGATCAGTTGCACGCGTTTCATTATATGCACGGAAAGCTGTGGGGAAATCTCTTTTACGGAGAGGAGCCATGTCTGCGCCCCACTGATGCGCATAGTTTGCAACGTTTCCAAACCCGGTAATAGTAAGTTTTGGATCTTCAAAGTCAGCAACACTGTGATCTTTTACTATTACGTCTTTTGTAAGAGTTCTTGTTTGTGGAATATCTGTTACAGCATAGTAAACTATAATTCCCAATCCATCTGTAACCGGAGTGACAATTCTCTGGGTATAAGTTACAGTGTGGTAAACAGTATATCTACCACTTTCAAGGAATTCATAGGAAAAGCTTACACCAGAGCCAGTTCCGCCCTTTCCTTCCAGTCCGGGGATTTTCCAGGTTTGCGTCCATGCACCCGGAACGATAACTACATCTTCAACACCAGGAGCAGTCCATGTCTGCGGAATATCTTCCGGAACTTCATTCGGACCATTTATTGCTGTTGGAAGCTGCCTTGTTTCAACTGGCGGATATGGCGGCACAGGAGGAGTTACCGGTGGAGTCCATCCTGGGTCATAAGCAAAGCGTCTTGCTTCAGAAAATTGATTTCCATTAGGGTCATAAGCCCAAATTACCGGGTCAGTGAAGCGATAGTTGTATGAATCTTTGACTTCGAAATAGGTAGAACCTTTAGGTGGATATAATGAAAACTTTCCGGCTGCAATAACTCGGAATTCTTTATTATAATCAGTTAAAACTGCTTTACCCATTGCAACTCCGGCATCGTGCTGCCAGACACTGTTAAGCAAGAAGCCGTTCATTGAACGAACTTCTTCCCATTTGGCCAAATCAGCAGCATCAAAACTGCCATCACCGTTAACATCTCCAAATATAAACAGGCCACCCATGTTACCCGATTCATAGCTTTCAAGAAGTCCGTTTCTCCAGGGATCGCCCACAGGATATGTCTGTGTATCAGTAAAATCGCACTTCGGATAAGTTTGGATGACAAACCGTTTGAATTTTCCCAACAGCGTTCCATCTGGGAATTCATGTGTCCCATGACCATACAAATGCGGAAACAGCGATAGCTCTTGAATACTTTTCGGTGATGATGCAGGTCCCAGGTTTGGCAAGAAATTTTTACCGGTAATACCCCTGTCAGTTGCAGATGCATAGGAATAACATTTTGCAGAGAATGGAAATTTCTTGGATTTGCTCCATGGGGTAATGGTAAACTTGCCATTCCAGGCTGTTCCTTCCCAGCCAATGGTAGCATAACAGGCGTTTCCGCCCCTCATATCTTCAATAATATTCACTGATTTCGCCACGGCTGGCTTAGTTTCAATTATGGTAAATTTCGTAGTAACCGAGTAGGTCCCTGTTGCAGTTTTAATAATTTTCGTTGTTGTACTGGCAACCCCAATCAATTTTGGGTTTTTTCTAAACTCTTCACGAATATGGCTTGCCAACAGCTCGAAAGCCTTGGGAAACGCCTGAAAAGAATGACACCAGATGTAATTGCAGTCTTCTGAGTTTATCTTATTGTTTTCATCAAAATCTGCTATCTTGAGACCTCTCTCAAATTTGACCTTGTCCGTATTGTCTATCTTGTCATCGTTATTATAATCAAACATCTTTGTGAAGACATATTTTATAGGTCCCGCAACAGGCTTTCCACCCTTACCAAACGTGAGAGGTTCTTTGCATTCTCTAATGTAACCTCGTGCATACGACTCGGCGCTTGGATGAAGGGTATATCCGGGAGTAATACTTACACCTTTGAGCGAACCATCAGCATTAACAACCGGAGTGTAAGGTGCAGGAGCTTTTCTGACACCCTTGACCAACGTCGGTGTCGTAACAAGATATAATTTGGGTTTATCAGATTCTAACGCCATGTAAATGGGGATGTCAACCTGACCATAACCGAGATTTGAAAGAAGTTTTACAATATCCCGCATTTTAATTTTGCCATCGAAAATCTTGTTATATTCGATGTAATAATTTTCTTCCTTTTTATTGTAATAATCGGGAACCCACCAGAATTGCAGGCATACTTTAGTATCACTGATATTTGGATACCAGACATTGTTATAGCTGGACCTCCACCTTGGATCATGTGCAGGCAACGGGTGAACTTCAAATGTCTCATTGAAAACATAATAAGGACCGGGAAATGTGTAGGAGTAGCCATACCAGTTGAAAGTTGGCTTATCATAGGGAATATCATACTTCATATAAAAATCTGCCAGACCAAGTGGGTGTACTTTAGCGAAAATACCTTTATCTGACGTATTCCACGGTTGGTTCTCGCTGCTGTTTGTTACCCAGGTACGTTTATAATATTTCTTGTCCCAAGTACCTCTCTCTTCCGTTTTAACGGTCGTAGGATAGAGTTTGTTGATTGGCCATACTTTCTCCCTGAATTTAAAAGGACCCCTTGTCCAATAGTACACTTCGTAATAATTATAATCTGTAGCATAAGTAGTACATCCGCCTGACCAGCAGTATGACCAGCCTTTTCCGCTGACACATCCGCCTGACCAGCAGTATGTAGCCCAGGAAATTGGCACAGAATACCAGTAATTTACTAAGGTCCAATCGTAATGATCTGCATAACGCCAGGCATGAATAGTCTTTTTGAAATCCCAGCTGGTTTTTGCCTCTTTATCAGGTGTCAATCCCATCTTCCCTCCGAGAATCTTATAAGATCCAAGATTATCGGGACCAAAATACATAACAGGCATATTTTTATACATTCCCGGCAGGAACGGAGTATTGCTGGCAATACGTTGGGGTGTATCTAACAGACCCGCTGGACTGAAGGTGGTTTCGTATTTGATATCAATATTATACTCGGGACTGAAGGGATAGCTGTCAGGAGGTTCACATTGGACATAGTCACCAACTGGCTTCGGGGAATGGGGTACCGGGTAACTTGAGCCAGCATAAAGGTTACACGCCACCAGAGAGAGAAAAACGAATGCAAGCGTTTTTAATAAGCAGATCTTTCTTCTTTTAATAGTTTGCTGCATACTCTATACCCCTCCATAAAATAAAATTTCTAATCATACTGTCAGACTTGTTACGCAGTATTTTCAGCTACACCTAAAACAGTCATACATCAGTTAAGTAATTAAGTCAAACTGTTTTAAAATAATTGATGCAAGAAATATTCCAGTTATTGGTTTGGCTTAAAACCTAAGTTTTATTACCAAAAAGATAAATGTTTGTAAAAAAAACATTCCACTTTGTAAAAAAAAGAACCCGCTGATTCCTTGTTGTCTGAGAATAACGGCTCAGAGTAAGACAATCAGCAGGCTCTTATTCAAGAATTACTTTTTTACATGACTACCTGAATCGGTTTGATTAGCATGATTAACAGGCTTTGATAAATTCCCATCTCCTGTAATTTTTCCAATCATTGATTTGAGGTCTATTCCAGTTACTGCCTCAAGCATTGGAGGAACCTGAGTTACAACATCTATAACCTCTTTGGTAAGTTTACTGGCACCAATGCCACCGTCACCGTTACTGATCATGATGATCTTTTCGGTCTTGGAAAGAGGCTCTGAAACAGCCCTTACAATCTCAGGAAGTTTATCAATGAACATTTGGCTGATTGCAGCATTGTTGTATGCTTTCCATGCTTCTGCCTTCTTTTCCATTGCTTCTGCTTCAGCGAGACCGATAGCTCTTTTTGCGTCGGCTTGAGCCATACCGCTTGCCTTTATAATTTCTGCCTCGGAAATACCTTTGGCTTTCAGGACTTCTGCTTCGGCAAGACCCATTGATTTCTGAACTTCAGCGCTTGCAACACCCTGAGTTTTCTCTACCTCTGCTTTTGCAAGTCCCTTCATTCTGAAAGATTCAGCTTCACCTTCTGCTGTTGCTTTTAGTTTGAACTGCTCAGCACTTGCCATAAGCTCAACTTTTCTTTTTTCAGCTTCTGCCGGTCTCTGAACCATTGCAATGAGTTCTTTTTCTTTTCTGATAATTTCCTGTTCCTGAATCAGAATAGATTTCTGCTTTTCAACAACGGTGATCTGCATTTCTTCGGCTTTGACTGCCTGATCAAGCTTGAACTTCTGCAAGTCATAAGCCCTGTCTGCATCGGCCTTCTTCTGGTTAATCAATGTCTGGTTTTCCGCCTGTTTTATCTGATACTTTTTATGAGCTTCAGACTCATCTTCAGCGTTAGCCAGTTTGGTAACTGTAGCCAATTTGTTACATTTACTTGATTCTTCAACTGCCTGAGCTGCAGCCTGCGCTCTCTTGATTTCAGCATCGCGATGAGCTTCAGCCTGGCCAATAGCAGCATCTCTCTGCCTTTCAGCTATAGCTTTTTTACCGAGTGATTCCAGGTATCCCTGCTTGTCTCTGATATCTTTAATGGTGAAAGATACGATTGCCATGCCCATCTTTGCAATGTCGGGTGCGGAAATATCCTGGACTTGCGCTGCGAAGGTATCTCTTTTACGAATTATTTCTTCAACTTCCATGTCTCCGAGAATGGCACGAAGATGACCTTCTAGAGTCTGATGAGCTATGCTCATAATTTCAGATTTTGATTTTCCCAGAAATTGTTCTGCAGCAGTAATAATCGAAAAATCTTCGCCTTTAACTTTAATCTGAGCAACACCATCGACAAGAATCGGAACACCAGATTTTGTAACTACTTCTGGAGTCTGAATATCAAGAGTCATGAGCTCAAGGGAAAGTTTTTCACACTTTTCAATGATCGGCCAGACGAAAGCTCTGCCGCCTTTTACTATTCTGAAGCCGATCTCATGTTTATTCCCCTCAGAATCAATGATCAGGTTCGGACGTCCGGAAATAATCAGAACCTCGTTAGGGCCAACTGTTTGAACCCGGCTGGCATAAAGCATGAGAATCAGAATTAGAAATGCAAGAGAACCAAAAACACCCATCATGATTAGCATCGTGGGATCAGGCATGTTTCTCCTCCATGGTTAATCTTATTTTTATATCAAAAATCATAATCATAATTCCACAGGTTAGTCAACTGTTTAATTTTCTAAACAATTTCCTCTTTCTTATCTGCTGGTTTAACCCAGAAAATATTCTGGCTGATTGATACAACCTCTGCCATACAACCTTTTTTTATGGATGCAGCGCCATCAATAAGTCTTGCCATGGCGGTCTGATGACTTCCTCCCATAAGATAAGTAACTTCACCGGTTTTCCCTGGTTCGATATCAAGCGTTGCTTCAACTTCATTCCCGATCATTCTATTGGAAGAAATAGAAGTGGTGGTTTCTGTTTTAACAAAGAGTTTTACCAGTAGCAGAGAGAAATAGCTTGTAAAAACAATTGCCAGAGGTGCAGATAAAACAATACTGGCTATTCCAGAAAATGTCGTCGGAACAAATTTGAATATTCCGAATAATCCAAGCATTATAAGACCTAATCCGCCAAACAGCGTCGCAAATGTCGCTATCATAAGCGGGCTGAAAGGCGACATGCCATGATCACCGCCATCTGAATCATGGCCAGCATGATCAGCGTCTGACGAGTCAAAGTGATGTCCTGAAAAATCGGAAACATCATCCCCTGAAGCATCGCCTCCGTGATGGTCTGAACCACCAAGGGAACCCAGCAGGGTCACGATTACCGCGTAACCCAGGCCGAAAGTCAAACAGCCCAGATACACGTGAAAAACCCCAATTCCACTTTCGGCAAGAAAAGTAATCATATTTTTCCTCCATGAAAGCATTGATCCATTTCACCATGGACACGCCCCACATTATACAACATTATCCTCGGTTTTTATCAGAAAATAAATATTCACAAAATCCAATGAAAAGCTCAACTGCCACATCAAAAAAAAATTCACCCATAATTTTGCCTCCCTGAAAATTTAGTTCAGCAATCCTTAATAGTTGAATTTCAAGAAAATTAATGCAACTAATTCATCCCAATTATATACACAGCACATATCGTACCAACATCAAAAAACAATTATAATCCCTCAATCTTTGCCTATTTTTCCCGATAACTTTGAGCATTTTTCCCTGTTAAACATTGGTAGGGGCCAATTCATTTCGCCCGGAATAATACCGTGATTTGTTGTTACAGCGGCCGCGATTAATCGCGCCCCAACGAATAAAAACAAAAATTTTCGCTTTACTTATGACAAACATTCTGTATTTATGCGACACAATTGTCACACTAAAAATGAGCTTTTGCATGAAATGTCGCGATCAAAAAGAATCAGAGAATAGCAAAAAGACCCCGCGTAGATTAATCTTTACGGGGTCTTTTTTGAGAACTCAGGCAGCTTTTTTCATCCGCTTCGGAAGACTTTCAGGATTCAGGAGATAATCCCGAAGAATGTGTTCTGCTGCAACTTTTGAACTGATGTCCTGCCCATCTACTTTGACTTTTCCATCGGTAAATATTTCGATAAGCATTTAACCTCCTTTAGAAGAATATTTTCAAGCCATACAGGCTATTAATTTCAATCATTTAAACGATTTTTCAACTGATTTATCGCAAGTTCCGGAAGATTTGGCTCGTCAAGCTTCTGAAGCATCAACTCTTTTGCCTTTTCTGACTGGCCTGACATATTCAAGGCTTCAATATACATAAAGAATGTTGTAATACTTTCCGGATTGGTCTTTACAGCGCTTTCAAGCAAAATCAATGCATCATTCGTTCTTCCCTGACTTGTATATTTTTTTGCGATAGATTTAATAATATTTGTATCTTCTGGTGATTGGGCAAGAATACCTTCAAGTAGCGAAAGTGATTCTTCACTGAATTTACTTTCGGATAGTTTGTCAGATAAATTCAGTATTTTTTCAGAAATTTCCTTATTTATTGAAACAGTAAAAATACGCTCCATACTTTGATGAATCATTTTCTGCTCACCCAGGATTACAGATGTTTCAAGCATTGTAACTGCCACATCATGATTTTCCGGATCAGCCGGATAAGCCATTAGAGCCTCAAAAGCTTTTTCAGCAGTTTCTTTTTCCGGAAGATAAGGCGATCTATTCTTCTCTGACAATTGATTAAATGCCTTAAGCCAGTTAGTTCGAATGTTTATCTGTTCTTCTTTTTTTCCTGAATAGAATAAAGCCTTTCCAATTGCCATCGCTTTAACTTCATTTCCCGCCAAAGTCAACGCATTAATATAAAGAATATTGTCCTCTAGGTTTTCAAAAGATCTGCTTTCAAGTATGTCAATCGCTTTTTGAAATTCATTCCTGGACATATACAGCTTAACAAGTTTCTGCTGTGATATCGAAGCCATTTCCCCGCCCCTGGCAGTTTCAGCAATGAGAAAGTTTTCGTATTCGTCTCCACCTTCTTTTTCAGCAATAAGCTTGTGAATTTCTTCCCTGACAAAATCTGCTGCAAGGCGCTTGTCTGCAATCTGATTGAATATTATAAGAGTTTCTCTGGGGGTATCTTTCCTGATTTTCCAGCAGTGAATGAAATTTTTCAAATCTTCAGAGTTTTCGGAATGTAATTCCTTATACTTCGCAAAAAATTTTTCGGCTTCAGAAAAATCATCATTCAGCGCTGCGGTAAATGCCGCGTAGAAGAACAATTCAAACGCTGCCGGATATGCCGGGACAGCCTTTCTGCATTCTCCGTAGGCCGAATCAACAGCTCCACCGCTGATATATGCTTTTACTGAATCGACAATTCCCCTGATTTCAGAACTGATTTTCATCTCGGAAATCATTTTTCGCGCTCTTGATCCAAATTCCGGATTATCCCGAATTTTCGACAAAAGCTTATTTGCTCTGGTGTGGTTCAAATTTTTATATTCGAACATTCCAAGGTGAAACAAAGCACCGGGATGCATCGGATTAAGTTTCAAAACTCGCTCAAGATCAGCAACTGCCTTATCATACTGTTCATTGTTACAGAACTTTTCAACTGAGAAATAAATTCTGTCTTCCATTGAAATATTTTCGGCTGAAACAACAGAATTGTAAGAAATTACTGTGCAGAAGGTCATAGCCAAAAGCCTATGCAATTGTCCGCCTGAAGGTGATAATTTATTAATTATTTTCACGGAACACTTCCAAGTAACTCTGCGTTGTTTCCATAATCTGGTTCTTTAAGCATATCTTCTGCGTCTTCTGAACCCGGAATTCTCTTGGTCAGCATTTTTGGATACAAATCTGCGTCAAAATTTTCATTAAGTATTTTTAACGCTTTTTTCCCAATATCGGAACGTGGTGAAACGTTCACGATGTGCTCCAGATGGATTCTTGCTTCCGGCAATCTTCCCTGGCGTTCAAGAAGTAATGCAACATTATACCGTGCGGGAAGGAAATCTCCCAGATGAATTGCTGCAAGGAATTCTTTTTCAGCAAGCTGTTCCCAGGAGGTTCTATCGCCGGGAAGGCCCTGTTCGCCCCTAGCCTGATAAGAAGTTCCAAGAAAAAAATGTGATTCGGATGAAGACGGCTTCATTCTTAAAGCTTTCCGGAAAGCCAGAATAGATTGTTCATATTCATGCTTTCTGAAAAACATTTTGCCTCTGTTAATCCAGGTTTTCCAGCCAATTTCTGGCTTTATAAGCCAACTACTGAGACCTCTTTCTGACTTCCGGCCTTCAAGTGGAGGCAAAGGAAAATCAAATTCCTGCTGTGATGGATCATCGCTTTCCTGCATAACTTTTTTGCTTTCCAGAAGGGCTTTCCCCGGGCAAAAGTATGTAAGAAAGGCAGTTACTGAAATCATAAATATAATTCTTTTCATTTTCATACGGTCTTATACAATCATCGACAAGAAAATGATTGATTATTAAAGCGAAATATTTAATAATTCCAATTGCATGTTATTAAAAATGATCAAGTGAAAGCTGAAGGGAATAAGAAAATGAAGATAACCTTATCCAGACCGGTGTATGGAAGATGTGTCCAGATGCTTGAAAAAGCAGGTCACACAGTAAATGTTCTTGATGAAAATCGCCAACTGGAAGCATTCAGAAAGGAATTCGTAAATTCAGACGCTGTTATAACAATGCTTTCAGATGTTATTGATGCTTCCCTCATTGAAAATGCCAGGAACCTTAAAGTAGTCTCAAACTATGCTGTTGGATTTAACAACATTGATATTGCAACCTGCAAACGCCTTGGAATAGCCGTAACGAATACCCCGGATGTTCTGACAGACGCAACTGCCGATATCGCAATGACACTTATACTAATGAGCATGCGCAGAATTCAGGAAGGGCAAAAGCAGTTATTCAGCGGACAGTTTAGTGGCTGGCGTCCGATAGGCCTTGTTGGATATGACCTGGCCGGGAAAACTCTCGGAATAGTAGGCATGGGAAGAATTGGAAAAGCTGTGGCAAAACGCGCAGAAAGCTTTGGCATGAAAATTGTTTATTGTTCAAGATCAGGAGTAAAACCTGAACTTATGTGGCCATGTCTTTCAATGAGCGGTCTATTGAGCGAAAGTGATGTTGTTTCGCTTCATTTGCCTTATTCGAGCGAAACAAAGCATCTGATTGGTGAAAAAGAGTTTAAAATGATGAAAAAAACAGGAGTATTGATCAACACGGCAAGAGGCCCAATCGTTGACGAAAATGCACTCGTCGAAGCGCTGGAAAAGGGAACTATTTTCTCGGCCGGTCTGGATGTATATGAAAACGAACCTGCTGTTCACCCGGGTTTGCTGAAGTTGCCAAACGCAGTACTTTTGCCGCACATGGGTTCATCTACTCTTGAAACGAGAGAACGTATGGGAGCGCTTGCTGCAAAAGGGGTAATAGAAGTCCTGGCAGGGAATAAACCGGAAAACCTGGTTGAATAGAAACTGATTCATTTGCACGAACACTTCAACTCCGTTCAGTCAGCGTAAGACATCCAATCGGCTTATTGAGCGGAGTTGAAACGGCTTTAGTCTGATTAAAAAACTACTTCTTCCATTGCTTCATCGAGCAGAACTTTTGCGTCCTGGTCAGCAACACTTTTGGAATAAACAATCTCAGACACAAGCAGCTGTCTTGCTGTCTCAAAGAGTGACTTGTCTTTGGTTCCAAGAGGTTTATTAAGACTTCTTCTATAAAGAAGACGATATACTTTTGCAACCTGTGAAAGATCACCACTCTGTATTCTTTCTAGATATTCTCTATAGCGCTGATGAAAGCTTTTACTTTCCTCTTCTTCTGCTTCAGTAAAACTTTCACTCAAGGCATCGAAAATAACTTCAATATTGTTGTTCCCGCTGATTGCTCTCAAGCCAACTTTTTCAGCCATTTCCACCGGAACCATAACCTGACCGAGGTCACTGTATGGGAAGTCGATGACGTAGTAATTAAGCAATTTGCCGCGAATTTCTTTTCTTTCTATCGCGCGCATTACTCCGGCACCATGAATTGGATGAACAATAGGGGAACCAACAGAGAATTGCAGCATAGACTACACTCCTGATAAATAGAATTAGAATACGTGCGGAACGATTATTGCGAAACAATATAACATCTGAAAAAAAACATCCTGTTGCAAATTCCGCATTTTAGAGAGAGGCTGAGGGCATAAAATGCCCTCAGATAATAAACAATTATTCTTCAACTAACTTCTGATCACTTCTTCGGAGCTGCAGCCTTGGCCGGAGCGGCTTTTGCAGCAGCAGGAGCGGCGGCAGCGGCGGCAGGAGCACCAGCAGCAGGAGCGGCGCCGGCAACCGGAGCAGCACCAGCGGCGGCTTCAGCAGTAGCGCCAGGAGCAACAGCACCAGCTTCTTCTTTAACCACTGACATCTGGCAAAGAGTAAGCTTCGGGTTAGAAACGATCTTGAATTCGCTCTTTGGAATATCACTCACGTGCAAAGAATGCCCAACATCAAGTGCCGCTACATCAACATCAATAGCTGTCGGGATCTTGGCCGGTAAGCACTCAATACGTACTGTACGAGTCTGAGAAGTGAAAACTGCACCAGCTTTCTTTCCAATGGGCTCACCAACGAAATTAATATCAACCTGAACCTTAACTGGTGTGTTCCAGTCAATGGCCTGTAAATCCAGGTGAGTCACTTTTCGGGAAATAGGCTCTTCCTGAAAGTCTCTGATAATAACATCACGAGCAGCAGAAGCGCTGCCGAAATCCACTTTGATGATTGTATTTCTTGTAGCTTTCTGAAAAACAACCTCAACGTCACGTCTTTTTAACGAACAATGTACAGGGGTCACAGTTTTGCCATAAATTACCGCAGGAATTAACCCACTGCATCTTAAGCGTCTTGAGTGACCTTTTCCAAGATTCGTTCTTACTTCAGCGTTCAAAATAAACTCTGCCATAGAACCTCCTAATTATGATATCGGCATTAAAGTGTACGGTATTATACCATCAATATTCCAAATAAGCAAATTCTTTATGAATAGCCATGAGAAACAACTCTTAAAGTTCAAGCTGCATTGGAAGAACGAATGAGAATAAAATATCTATTTGTTTATTTGCAAAAATAATTTGGTTATGTTAATAGAGAGTAACACTATATTGATGTAAACAGGACGAACCAATGAAATTGTCGATTCAGAAATGCAGCAATTATAATCCTGAAAATCTTGAAATGGCTCTCGAGCGCTTGATTCAGCCGTTTGGCTCTTTTTCCGGAATTCTTAAAGACCGCAGAAAAGTATTGATTAAACCTAACCTCCTGTCAGCAAAGTCCCCCGAAAAAGCCGTTACCACTCATCCATCAATCGTAGAATGGTTCGTAAGAGGCTTCCAGAAAATTGGAGCTTCAGTTTACCTCGGAGATAGTCCGCCAATAGGAATAGGTAGAATTGAAGAATACTGGAAGAAAACCGGAATGTCAGATGTCGTAGAAAAAACAGGTGCAAAGTTTCTGTATTTCGAAAAAGAAACATCGAGAATGCATCGAATAGCTTCTGGCAAACTTCAAACAGATATTTCGCTGCTCGACATGGCATTCGATAAAGACGTGCTGATTTTAAATCTGGCAAAACTTAAGTCCCATAATCTGACAGTAATAACCGGAGCGGTAAAGAATTTTTTTGGACTGGTTCCAGGTCTTCAGAAGCCAAAGCTTCATAAGATTTTCCCCGACAGCTTTGATTTTGGGAAGCTGATTGCACAGATTGCACAACTTTTTCCAAACTCTTTTACCGTTATAGACGGAATAACCGGCATGGATGGCGATGGTCCGGCTGGTGGAAATCCAATAAACACCTGTGTTTTGCTCGCCTCAGAGCACCCTCTTGCCGCCGATCTGGCTTTCTGCAAAATTATCGGAACCAGTCCAGAAAGTCTTCCGATTATATCAGAGTCACTGAAATTAAATCCCCATGTCACACTTGAGAAGATTGAAATAAGCGGAAATAGTTTATCTGAAGTAAAATATTCCGGATTCAATCTTCCCAAAGCACCATTATTTCTTAAAATTCCCAAACCCCTTTTTAAACTGGTTCAGAAACTTATCAAGCCGAAACCAAGGATCTGCCAATCAAAGTGTATTAAATGCAGGGCATGCATAAATATCTGTCCAGCACATGCAATATCTTTAAATGATTCGTCAGATACGGTTAAATTAAATTACAGCAAGTGCATTGCCTGCTTTTGCTGCACAGAGGTTTGTCCAAAGAATGCCATTGATATTCACATTGGCTCACTGCTGAATCTTTTAAAATTTCTTCGTGCCCTGTTAAGACGGTATTAATTTTACGAAAGTCGCTTTATGAAAACCACCTGCAAAAAACTAGTTCACGGTATTGAAGCCTTCTTCATTGAAAAAATCATAAGCAGTTCTCTGAAAATAAATGAAAGACAGAAAAGGCTCATAAGCTCTGGCTTGAAAAAGATTGCCTTCGACATTCTTGGTTTCAGAAAAGAATACGTAGTAAAATCAATTTCAGATCGGCTCGAAGTTCCTTTATCAAAAGCAACAGACATTGCCGGCAAAGCATATTTCCATTTTTTCAATAACTGCATGACAATGATTTCACTGTCACTTGGTAAACCTGAAGCCCTTCTGTCCTCAATTAAAATAACAGGTTTCGACTATTTTAAAGAAGCATACAGCAGAAACAGCGGCGTAATAATATTAAGCGGTCATTATGGTCTATGGGAGCTCATACCTCATTTTTTCAGCCTTAATGGCTATAAAATGACTTCCGTAGTAAGACGACAAAGCAATCAGCATGTTGACATTATTATGGAAAACATGCGGAAAGCACACGGTGCATCAACAACTGATTCAGGATTTAACATGCGACAATCCTTAAAAGATCTCCGCAACGGCAATCTACTCGGATTAATGATTGATCAGAACGCAGGAGACAAAGGTATATTCATTGATTTTCTCGGAAAACCTGCGTCTACTGTTCCCGGGCCGGCAATTCTCTCAGAAAAAACCGAAGCTCCGCTTGTATTGGCCATTGTACGACCATCACAAAATGCTCTTCATAAACATGAAGTTGAATTTTTTCCGCCATTTTATCCAGAAAACTACTTTAATTCTTCTAACGGCAGATTTGAACTGACTGCAAGATATTCTGACTTATTCTGCAGCATTATCAAAAAAAATCCTGAACAATGGTTCTGGCTTCACAGGCGATGGAAAAGTAACAATACTTTTTCTTCATTGTGAAAAAGTTCTCTTGACATATTGCTTCTGAGTGTTATAGGGTTAGTGTTATCTTGGCATCAGTTGGTTTTTTGCGTATGGAATGAACGGATTTTTATGAGCATCAGTTTAAGTTTGTACAAAAGAGCTTTGAGCATTGCAGTAGGAATATTCGAATTGTTTCCTCCGAGAAGAGTTGATAGACAAGAGATTCAACTCAGGAAGGGAATATTTGAATTAAGTAACTGCGTTCCTGCGTCTGGAACAATTTGGGTGCATGGTGCTTCACTGGGTGAAACTCTGACACTGAAACCTCTCATGAAGAGACTTAACAGACGTTATGGTCCGGAACGGCTTCTGGCTACAGCTACCACAACTGACGGACTCAAACAGATAAGACGTGATGCCCTTGCAGGCCATTCAACACTTCTTCCCGTTGAATTACCGGAAATTCTCGACACTTTCATCGATAAAATGAACCCTCGTCTTCTTCTTATAAATGAAACGGAAATATGGCCGCTACTGGCTTCTCATCTTGCACGCAGGGGAATTCCATCTGGAATCATAAACGGCAGAATAAACAAAAGAACTGTCAGATTTTTAAATCTTTTTAAAAAATTATTTCAAGACAGTATTTCAGCACTGTCTTTTGTCTTTGTACAATCTCAGATATATTCAAAGAGGTTTGAATCTATTGGAATATCTGAAAAACGGATAAAAGTATTAGGAAGCTTTAAATTCGATTACGATTGCGAAGACATTAATCCGGAATCTGTTCGCAGTAAATTTGGTCTCTCAGCCGACAAACCCGTTCTTGTTCTCGGCTCAACACATTCAGATGAAGAGAAAACACTGATCGAAGCTCTGAGTTCGTCTGGCACTATTTCCAGATTTCAACTGGTAGTAGTACCAAGGCATCTTCAGAGAATCGAAGAAGTCAGGAATCTCCTTGCTGGTAAAGGATTTCAGATTCAACTGTCTTCGGAAATCAGCAGTTCAGTAATTGGCAATATCATACTGGTAAATCAGCAGGGTTGCCTTAAAAAGCTCTACTCAGTTGCAGACCTTGCGTTCGTCGGAGGAAGTCTTATCCCAAGAGGCGGACATAACATGCTGGAACCGGCTGCTTTTTCTGTACCAGTAATAACCGGCCCTCATACTGGTAATTTTACTCAGGAAACTTCCAGACTTAAAGAAAACGAAGCCCTGATAACAGCATCAAATGCGGGCGAGTTATCCAGAATTTTTTCTGATTTCTTTAATGACAGGGAAAAATACCGTATTTTCGGCATGCGTGCCGAAAGTGTGCTGAAAAAACTCGCTGGCGCAACAGATAGAACCATCGATTCCCTTCAGGAAATGTCTCTTTTACCACGATGAAAGAACATGACTCCTTTCTTAAAAAGGATGTATTAAGAACGCAGAAAGTCAGGGTAATTGTTCGGTTATCCGCGCTCGGCGACATTCTGCTTGCAGTTCCTGTGGCGAGATATCTCCTGAATCAGGATATCATACCTGTCTGGGTAATTGGCAAAAAATTTGAAGCAATATCACCTTACCTTCCGGGAAAAAAATTAATACTTGACGGAGTAAACAATCTTTTAAAAACTGTCCGAATCTTAAAGAACCTGGAACCTGAGAGCATCTGCGACCTTCAGGGGAAACTGTTAAGTTTTGTTCTTGTACGGTTGCTCGGCGTTCCCGGAACCTATTACAGAAAACGCAGTTTCGAGGAAAACTTCAAAGTAATTTCGGGAGAATTTCCCGTAAAGTGTTCAGATTCAAGGCCTGTCTGGAAACGTTATCTTGATGCAGCAGTCTTGCCATGCGATTCTCCTGATCCATCACTAAATTTCCCCGCCGATCTTTATCAAAGAGGAAGATTGCTTTTTAACAATTTTTTCGGAAAAATGGACAAACTGCCAATACTTGTACATCCGTCTGCTTCTCACAATGGCAAGTTCTTCCCTGAAGATGGTCTGCGAACTATCATTCAAAAGCTGAACCTTCCCGTGGGAATAATTGGCGATAATCCAAAGGGAATTTATTTGAAAGACGCAACTGATCTGAGAGGCAAGGTTCCTCTGGAATTACTTCCAGTGATAATAAAACTATCGCGAGGCGTCATTACAACTGACTCAGGTCCAATGCATCTTACAAGAGCTGTAAACAGAAAGTTTGCAGCATTCTTCTTCCAGACAGACCCGCTGCTGGGTTTTTCACCAATTCCCGGTGGTGATTTTATTCTATTTTCTGAATCACTTGATTGCAAGCCATGCAGTCTTCATGGCCAACGCGAAAAATGTCCCAACGGGACATGGCAATGCCGGAATATGGACTGGAAAAGCATCGCGGATCGGCTGGCAAAATATTTTCAATAGCTCTCAGAATTCCGGCCTGGGCTCAATAAATTCAATAAGTGTAAGGACAAATCAGCGAATCTGAAATTCAGAGTGAACAAGATCTTGTATTTCCTTATCTTCCATGAATTCAAGTTCTGTTATGTGGGAAAAATTTGGACCCGAACGCATGAGTTTAACCATTTCATCAACGGCTTCCCTTGTCCCTTCAACTACAATCTCCACTGCTTCATCAATACGATTTTTGACCCATCCACAGACTCCGAGTTTCTGGGCATTTCTGCGAGCGAATGCTCTAAACCCGACCCCCTGTACGTCACCTTTAATTATCAGATGTACTTTTCGAAATTTTCCCATATAAACCTTTCTGATTTTTTGTCATAATAACCGAAAACTGATTTTTTTTCAATCCAAACAAAAAGCTGACAGCAATTACGCCCTTGAAACAGGCATTGCCGGCCCTTCAAAAAACCTGAACAAATCACGTTGATAATAATACAGAATCATCTGTCTGAAACCATTTCGGGCGTGAATTATCCTGAGCAGTGAATATGTATCAAATCTCCTTTTTTCACCTGCTGATTTTAACATGCTTCCCTCAATTTTTTGCGCAACAGCGGGGTCAACTTTTCCCTGTGCGAAAGTCAAAAATCTCTGAAGATTAGTTCTGTCACTCTGTAAAACAATTGCTGCATCTGAATGTTTCTGACACTTTGAAAGCAATTCAAGATCAGTGCCTTCGATAAGATGCGCCCTCTGCGTTGGCAACCCATCTGTGTGAACAGAAACGAAGAAGACAATATCTTTCTGAAGCGCCTGAGTTTTCAGTTCTGAAAAGAAGTCGCTTCCAGCATAATTGCTGCTGATTCCATCGATAAAAACAAGATTTTTTCGATCAGATGGAAGAAGTTTGACCAGCTCAGTTATCTGTGATACATCAGAAGAAGAAATTGTACTGTCTGCCCCGCGAAAGTACAAATTTTGCGACAGCGTTTTCAATATCTCCGAAAGCGACTCCGAGTATTTCTTTCTCAATTCATTTAATTCGTTTCCGGGAAGGCCGGCTTTAGCCGAAAAATCAGAGTTTGTCATCTTCTTAAATCTGGCAAGAATTCTTGATCCAAATTCTTTCTGTGTCATATCACCTGAAAGAAAGAGAACATTATATTTTTGAACTGCTGAAAGAGCCACTGATAATAGAAAAGAGGCTTTTCCTTCTTCGCGGGAACCATAAATCACATTCAGCGATTTCGACGCAAAGCCGCCGCCAAGAGATTTATTGAGTTCCTGAAATGGTGATGGAATAACAGTATCTGCCAGAGGAAACTCATCTGCAACTAAGGATATTTCTTCTGCAAATGGCTTAAAACCGCCCTCTCTACCTGCTGCTGAAGGCTTTGTCACTGCTTTAGTAAGGTCAGGTGATGACTTTTCAAGCTCTGCAACTGCTTCAACAAGCTTTGGGGAAGGTTCGAAAGAGGTTTCAATGAATTTTAACCAGGATTTGAACTCTTTAAGAGTTTCTTCCTGAGTGCGTTTTTTGCCACAATAATCTGAAAATGCAGCTGGACCATAGGCGAAGTGCGACTGTCCAACACTTACTTTTGGACGGTGAAGACGCGGGTGGGCTGATCCAGGGACAAGTAATTCAAAATTCGGATCACTGGACTCTATCAGAACAGTTTTGTCATAAGTTTTCAACCATCTTCTGTCTCCTGATTTAATTCCAGTCAGTTTAATAAGAAGCGACTTGTATTTTGCAGCAAGTTCCCGGGAAACATCTATTCCAAATAGAAGCGGATGTACTTCAATACAGATTTCTTCCGGAGTAGCGAAAAGACAAATTCCATCATTCGGCACCCCAAGTAATTTGAGGCCATCAATTGTCTTAACTGTGTCATCATAGACGTTCTGAAAGCCAAAGACTTCAGTATTTGGCCGATATTGCCTGCCATCAACGACTATGAATGTTTTCTCTTTTCCAAGCAGACTTTCTATTTCTGAGCGCGATGGTAACTCGGGAAGTTTTCTTCCGTCTGTTTCAAGTCCGATTGAAATTCCTTCATAGTCGCACTCTTCAAACAATAAATCGCTTGCACTTCGGGTTCGATGAACGATTGTAAAAGGCCCTGATACTTCTTTTTTCCCATTCCTGATATCAGAAAAGAGCTGATCAATATTTTCAACTGACGAATCAGCCTGAGAAAGGAAATACGGGTATCGCATCAATCCTTCTGGATGGATCTTCAGAAGATCTGTAACGGCTTTTGGAGAATAAAATTCTGCCCTTTTTGAAATACCCGGATAGGTAATCAGTAAATTTTTATTCATGGAAACTTCCACCCCAATGCAATTGCCAGTCTTGATGGAATTTCCTGTATTCTCATTACACCACCAAAAAGGTTCTGGTGGAAACCCATTGCGTGTATAAACAAATCTTCGCCAGTGTGTCCATCCGTTACGGGAGAATTAAAGATCTCCTCGTAAGGGGAATAAAGAATTCCAAACTTTTTAAACAATAAATCTCCAATTGCAGCAGATAAATGCATTGGTTCCTTCAATTGCTTCATTTTCAAAATCTTTTCCTGATCAAGCTGAAGCACTGAGCCAAAATTTTTATTCAGGAAATCACCAAGCTGGTCAGGTTTTGATAAAAACTCATAAGCTATGCGAGTTGTAGAAGTAGCAATCTTCAAGAATTTTTCAGGATCAAATACTTCCCCAATCGTAATTCCAGAGGTGCCATGATCTGAAGCAACAACAAGAAGAACATCAGAATTATGTATTACAAACTCCCTTAGCAAGCCCAGTGTTTCGTTAAAATTTCGCATTTGTGCCAAAAGTTCCACTGGATCATGATAATGCAAAGCAACATCAATTGCAGAAGACTCAACCATAAGAAGAAATCTGTCTTTTCCACTTCCAAGAAATTTAAGACCTGCAGCGGTCATTTCAGAAAGAGCTGGTTGAGTTTTATTTTCCATGTAGGAATGATCAAAATGCGAGTCAGCAAATAATCCAAGAATTTTTTTTCGCTCCTGCGAAGTTACTTTTACCATTTCTTTCCGATCAGAAATAATTTCATAACCTTCCTTAACAGCCTCACCAATAAGATCTTTTCCATCTTTTCTTTTTGAAGCGACAAAATGCCTTTTACCGCCACCCATCATGAAATCGAAATCTGATCTGACAAGCTGTTCCGCGATTTCGTCTTCACTGTCGCGATTTTCAACATGAGCCGCAAAAACAGCCGGAGTTGCATGAGTAATTCGGGCAGTGGTTATCAAACCTACTTTCAGACCAATCTTTTTTGCCATTTCCCAGAGAGTCTGATACTTTTCATTTTCCGGAGAAACTGATATCCTATCGTTTTTTGTTTGTCTGCCTGTAGCAAGACATGTTCCAGCAGCGGCAGAATCGTGAACTGGCCCATCAACCGGATTTCCAATAACTCGTCCGACAACTGGCATCTTATCAATTTCCAGCAACCCTTCCCGTCCAACAATCAGCTCTCTGGCAAATTTTATTGAACCAGAATTCATGCCGTCAGTAATCAGAAGAATCACGCCTTTAACAGGCTTTTTAACGAAAAAGAACTTTTTCTCAAGCGCTTTATCAATAGGTACAGGGTTATCATTCAGCGGAGTAATCAAGTCTGTCTTTAATTGTTCTGGCTGGACTTTAGTTGTTTCTGATTCGTGCGGAAGAAGTTGCTGCGCAAAAATAAAATCAGATGCCGAAAAAATGAGAAATAAAACAATTGCTGACAGAAAAAAATACTTCTTAAACATAATTTCCACCTTTAATGAATTTGTATTCCCTGTTCAATCTTATAAAATTGAGAAATCACAAAATACTGCTTTCGGGCATCAATGGTACCATAGTCTTATCAGGAATGTCAAAAGTGCTGATTTGTGATTTTTTTGGATATTATTTTCTCCAGGAATATAGTATAATACTGCACCTTCTTCACTCACTACAATTTTTTCTGTTTATCCTGACAAACCTTGATGTTTCAACTTTCCTTCTAAATTCTAACCTGGAGATTCTTAACAATATGAAAAAAGCAAAGCTTTCGTTCTGGCAAATCTGGAACATGAGTTTCGGTTTTCTGGGAATTCAATTCGGATGGGGACTCCAACTGGGAAACATGAGTTCCATTTACGAAAAATTAGGTGCAAGCCCGGACCAGATACCTATGCTATGGCTTGCCGCACCCCTGACAGGTCTTCTGGTTCAACCAATTATCGGATATATGAGTGATCATACATGGAACAGATTTGGAAGAAGACGTCCATATTTTTTCATTGGAGCATTGTTTGCATCATGTGCGTTATATTTTATGCCCCTGTCAAGTTCTCTCTGGATGGCTGCCGGCTTACTCTGGATTCTGGACGCAAGCATTAACATCAGCATGGAACCATTCAGGGCTTTTGTTGCTGACAAGCTGAATGACGAGCAACGAAATCTCGGCTTCGTAATGCAGAGTTTTTTCATTGGAATAGGTGCCACACTGGCCGGAACTTTGCCGCTGATATTCAGGAAATTTAATCTGATCGGTGATACTCCAAACGGAATACCGCTTACTGTTCAGTATTCATTTCAGATTGGTGCGGTTTGCTTTTTCATTGCAGTATTATATACATGTTTTACCACAAACGAGTATCCACCTGAAAATATTTCTGAATTTACCCATAAAAAGAAAGTTCCCGGCCATTTCATTTCGGAAGTTAAAACTGGAGCATCTGAAATAATAACCTCTCTTTTCAAAATGCCTCAGACTATGAAAGATCTTGCTTTTGTACAAATCTTTACATGGCTTGGGCTTTTCTGCATGTGGCTGTATTTTGTCCCGATGACAGCAAGACAGGTCTTTGGGGCAACAAATGCACTTTCTTCAAGATATACCGAAGGAATTGAGTGGGGAAATTTCTGTTTTGCAATATATTCAATCGTTTGTTTTCTTGTAGCTTTTTTTCTTCCCGGTTACGCAATTAAATTTGGAAGAAAAAAGGTTCACTCTGCCTGCCTTTTTGCTGGTGCTGCCGGACTACTATCAACTTCATTGATATCTGATTACCGGCTGTTACCATTTACAATGGTCGGAGTCGGTGTAGCGTGGGCGTCTATTTTATCAATGCCTTACGCCATGCTTTCATCAGTTCTTCCAGCAGAAAAAACCGGAGTGTACATGGGAATTTTCAACTTTTTCATTGTTATCCCGGAAATCATTCAGGCTCTTACATTTGGATGGGTTCTCAAGAATCTGCTGAATAATAATCCGCTGAATGCGGTAATGTTTGGCGGAGTTTGTCTCGCAATAGCAGCTGTACTAACAATGTTTGTCAGAGAACCTGAGCATAAACACACAAAACACCATGCCAGCTGACCCTCACATGCCCCGAATTATTGAGCAGACAGGTTGCATACTGTAAAGGACAAGAATAATGAATTCTGGAATATCTATAAAGATGCATCATCGCGGTGCTTATGAAAATCTCTGGCATGATCATAAATACTCTATTCTGGCTGTTTCCCATAAAAAGTTTGCTTCAGGTGCAAAAAAAGCAGGCTCTAATCCGCAACGTATTCTTGGATTCCTTGATTTTCTTGCAAATTGCAGTGAAACCTCTTATTCAGAAGTGTATGAAGCCCTGTTAAGCGTATACAATGAAGTTAAGAGCTACATCAATCATAATCAGAGAAGAAGTGTTATTGAAAAAATTGTTGCAAATGACAGTACTGTCTGCGAAGATTTGTTTTCAATTATATCCGATAAGAAAATTGAAGGCCTTTATGGATGCCGATTGTTTTTCAGAAAATCGCCTGTTTTCAAATATTGGGACTTCGGTTCATTTCCCGGTCTATGGCTTATGCTGGGACCTTTCCTCGTGCATGTCACGCCCGAAAATGTCCTGCAACGAATTACCGATGAATGCAGAATAAAGGCTGATGAACTTGCACAAATTCTGGACGAATTGAAAAATGGTTTATCTAAAAGCAAGTTTGCAGAGTATCCAACTGAATTACAGACATCGCTTAGAAAGAACCTTCTGCTTTCTGAGACTGGCGAAAGATATCATCTGAATCTGAGATTTTCGAATTATTTGTCATCTGAGGCCACAACAGAAAGAAATGATTCTTCAGAAACCACTTTTTCCAGGAATACTGAAAATATTCTTCTTCTGATTGAAAAATGTTGGGATTCAAATCCATCAGACATACCACTTTTTCCGGAAGATAATTTCTGGAAAGACAATGATTCAGAAGAATTTTCTGCTGAGCAGCTGAATGAAATTAGAACTTATTTCCAGGAGCAGACGTTATCTGAAGGTAACATTCAATCTTCAGCAGAATCAGAAATTACTATTTCGGATGAAATCGAAGAGGAAATGATGGAGTGACGCTTGGACGCATCTTTGACTAAAACGAGTCAGAATGATGTTCTGATGTCCCGAAACGAAATTTCTTAATCAAACAGGAAAATGAAGATGAAGCTAATTCATTCACCGTTAAATGGATGTTTTCTAATAGAACCTGATGTTTTTTCTGACAGGCGCGGTTTCTTTATGGAAACATGGCATAAACGCAAGTTTGAAGAAGCCGGCATTAAAGCGGACTTTGTTCAGGATAACCATAGCCGTTCTGAGAAAGGAACTCTCAGGGGTTTACATTTTCAGAGCAGAAATTCTCAGGGAAAGCTCGTCAGGGTGATATCCGGAGAAGTGTTTGACGTCGCGGTTGATATAAGACCCGAAAGCGCGACATTTGGAAAGTGGCACGGCGAAACCCTTTCGGCAGAGAATAAAAAAATGTTCTGGGTGCCACCGGGTTTCGCACACGGTTTTTACGTAACCTCAGATTACGCAGAGTTCGTTTATAAATGCACCGACTATTACACGCCTCAATACGAACGATGTATAATCTGGAATGATGAGCAGATTGCCATCAATTGGCCAATTCCTGATGGGAGTATGCCACTTCTCTCAAAAAAAGATCTTGAAGGAAAACCATTTTCTCAGTGCAGATTTTCCGAATAGGACCCCTGTGGAAAAGATGAGCTGGATAACACTTCATGAATAATCTGCAGGGCACCTGGTGTAACCTTTTTGTGGGTTGCCGTTTCAAACCTGTTGATGAAAGTGTCAAGATTGCTCAGAATGTAAAAAGCTTCGCTTCTGTCCAACTTCATGTTTTGTCTACCTCCTGCCGAAGTTTTTGTTTTTTATATATTTTTTCCGGCCTCAGGAAATATATCGGAAAAATTCTTCATAATAATTAGCGATAATTTCTGCAAATTGTGATAGAATTATTTTTATGGAAAAAAGTTACGGAAAGATATTTTACGGTTATGTTGAACAAGCTGTTTGCGGCGGTTTCGACCCCCTGTCTCCAGCTATTTCAATCAGCAGGAACGGCTCTCTTTCTAAATGGCGTGGAAACTTCCATTCCCTGGACCTGAGAGTAAATGACCCTGGACTGAGAAGTTATTACCAGGAAGTCAAAACAACGCTCGAAAAGGCCGCAGGGCTTGAAATAGAAACGAATATCACACTGCCTGAGTTTTTTCATCTTGTAGTCGATTCACCACCGCCACCGCCGAACCAGGAGCAGCATGCTCCGCCGAACCCGGGTTCGTTGCGCCCTGATGGCACTTCAAGAATTAAAAAGGAACCTGAAGTTGTCCGGGAAAGAGTGTCCTGTTTTTTCAGCACACTCAACGCTATTCCATCGTCAGTACAGGGTACCATACTTCAGAAACCTCCCGCTGATTTTTCCGATTCAGAATTGATTGAACTGGTTAAAGCCGCTCCGGGCGGAATACTGTGGTATAAGCTCTCACAAAATGATATTTTACCTATTATTGATCTGGCAATTGAATCGAAAGTTAAAAGATTGATTGTTCCGGTTTCTGAGCCTGGATTATACCTTGACAATCATTCCGAAGATGAATTTTTATCAATGCTTAATTTTGTTAAAAAAAGACTTCATGGAAAAGATGTCGAGCTTTGTATAAAAAATGGCGGATTGTCATCAGATTTCTTCAAAAAACTGCATAATGAAACAGGTTGTAAGCTGGTTTACAATATTGGCACTGCTTTCATTGAAAGGCAGGACTTTCAGGAATTTTATACTGTCAATAGAGATAAAATTTCTGCACTCATACTTCAACAGCTTGTACCCGGAGTTAACAAATTCCGTCAGTGGAGAAATGCTTATTTAAGGAATTTCCAGAGTTACCTTCCCGAAGTGCAGAATTATGCAAAAGCTGCGGCAAAAGGTGATGAAGCTGAGCGCGTTATTGCAGTGAAACTGCTGCTTAATTCCTATTTCAAATACGTAGATTCCAGAAAAAATGAATTCTTTAATCATGGACTATTTCAAAATGGTGATATTAATCTGGTTCCTTTTTTGAAATTATTAAAATCTGATTTGCGCAATTCAAAAGATCTTTGCCTGATAATTGAAAGTGTTCCGAACTTAAAAAACACTCAATTCCTTGATAGAATTCTCACAGGCGAAAGCAGTCCATTCATGTAAGCATAGTATTACTTTTGTTTGAAGTTTGCACACTAAAACTTATATAAAGGGTCTAATTTGCGTGTTAACTTTAAGATTAAACTGTCATCTCGAAGGAATGTGATAGATGTGATAGATCTGATAAATGCGAGACTTCTCCCTTCAGTCGAAATGGCATAATTGAAATTCTGGAGCTTAAATAACTCCTTCATAAGATTTGCGGTACTTAGTATTTAAGAAATATTTATTTATGAGAAAAACTGAATCTGCACAATAATCGCAAGTTAAAATGACGTAAAAGATTATTATTTAATGTGCGCATTCAAGTGGAGTTTGTATATTTATGGAGATTCGCTCTCAGAAACCGTTTTGCATTTCCGAATTTCTTCTCATGACCTTTCTTTCAGCATTCTTTTCACAGACTGCTTTTCCGTCTTTTGCAGCCGTTAAGCTTGATCCTCTTCCTTTACCACCATTAACCTCGCCTTATAAATTTACAGATTCACTTAAACGTGCTGAAGAACTTTTTTCTGCCAATAATTATCGAGAAGCACTTATTTTTTATTACGAATCAATTGTAATAGCTCCCAACCAGACTTTAAGAGGAAAGATTCACTTCAGACTTGCTGAGTGTCTCGAAGCAGTTAAGCGCTATGAATTTGCCGAATATCATTACAAACTTGCGGTTAAGAATGACCTTCCGCAGGAGCTCTCTGAGCGCGCTCTGTACAAATTGAAGCATCTGCCAGAACTTGCTCAACATGAAGAAGCAACAAGACTCTTCAAAAAAGCAATGCATTCATACAAAATGCGCGATATCAGGAATTGCATTGATGATTACCTTGAAAGCATAAGACTGGAGCCCTCTCTTATGCAGAAAGATGAGTCAGGACTTATTGATGACGCAATAAATTATTTAACATATCTTTCCGAATCGAAAGACAAGGAACCGGAAAGGCTATTAAAACTCTCGTCATTACTGGAATTAAAAGGTGAAACAGAGAAGTCAATGGAAACATTGAAACAGATTCTGATAATTTATCCAAAATCAAAAGTAGCACGGGATGCTGAAGATAAATTGACTTTCTTTACTGAAAAAAGAAATACCTACATGGAAATTAAAAGACCGCGTGAGGCACTTCCGGAAGTTGTTCCTCAGGCATCACCGGTCGTTCTTGAATTTCAGCATACTTTCAACAATGCTGAAACTCTTTCCAAAGACCTTGAAGAAACAGCATATACTTTCAGAGCAATGAATGAACAGACAAACGTTCCAAATGGTCGATTCGAAGTCTTCAGTGCAATTCTTGGAAAAGGCGCAAACCAGAAGGAATTCGTTTTTGCTTCCAGCGAAGGTATTCCAGAAAAGATTTACCGTTTTGACGACGGAACGTACTTGTACATGCTTACATTTGAAGAGGTAAACATTGTTACAGCTTACATTCAGGATATTTTCGGTGAACCACCCAGACCTGTTCAATTCTTCACACAGATTGGAGTTAAGTTAAAGGTTTTACACAAATAAGAATCTAATCGGGTAGAGCCATCGCTTGATGAGAGAATACGTAGTTCGTTGTCAGCAGAATAAAACTATATACATCAAAAAGCTGTATTACCCTAATAATGTAAACTGGTGTAGCTTTAGAGATTGTCAGAAACGAGGTTTAATATATGTTTTATAGAGTCCTTGGCTATAGTTTCGGGTTGTTAATGGCACTTCATTATTACATCTTTCTTGTTTTTTTTCCGGCAATAGTTGATACATATCTTGGCAATGAGGAATCTTAAATTCTGATGATATTCCTGAATAAGATCGTTTTGTACATAAAAGATTTTTTTCTAAACTTCTGGAAGAAGCACTCTGAATTGCTTTTTGCATCTTTAATTCTTTCAGTAATACTGTTGTTTTACATGATGAATCTTTTCAGCAGTCTTGACGATTACCTTTTCTCACTGATTTATCAGATGAATTATTCGAGTAAAGCTGCTCCTCAGAGGATTCTTCTTGTAAAAAAGGATGAAGCGACTTCTTCATTGATTGCAAAAAATCCATCCAGACAGGAGTTTGCGTCAATTATCAACACCCTCGGGAAAACTCAGACTATAAAGTATCCTGAAGGACGCTCCCTGTCATGCAAACTAATGGACCTGCGGATAGGAATGTATTCAGCAGGGAAGAAAAATCTTATTATAGTACCATGGGTTGGAAAAGTCTCCTCACCGCCTACCGATGATGTTACCTTCTGGAGATTCTCTGAAAACGTTTCAAGATTATTCGAATTTATGGAATTTCCACTTGACGTACTTGCCTCTCAGCCAGCCAATATTTTTTCACTGCCCCCGGATGATCTTTCAGAGCAATTTAGATCAGCATTTTTTCGCTTTTACGAGAATATTAGATATTCCAGATGGAAAGTTGCATTTGAGGTTTTCCCAAAACCAGATACTCTTTTTCAGTGGCAAATTTGTGTAGATGTCGATTTGCCCGAGAGTTATCAGATTCAGCCAGCTTCTGTCATCGTTATGGATTTTGTTCTCGAGGGAGAAAAAAAGAAATCCGAAGATGAGCTTCTTGAAAAGGTTATCTCAGAAAGCGAAGCTCCTGTTGTTCTTGGAATGCAGGTCAAAGCAGAAGAACAGGCTTCACAAAACCTTATAGAAGTAAAAAAGAGTGACACGCAAAAGGCTGAAGAGAAAACGGTTTCTACTGAAAAAGTATGGGAAATACTTCCCGATAAAAAATTCATAAAGCAGAATACCGAACTTGGCGCAATTAATGTTTCAGTTGGTGATCGCAATTTTGTCTGGCAGGTTCCACTTTTTCATTATATTCCGAAACAGGACAAACTTGTACCAGCCATAAGTCTTCTCGCCGCAACTCTTGCACTGGATAAAGATTCTGTTGATCCAGGAAAACAGTTGTATTACAGAAGCATGCGAGATGAACTTGAGAGAATTCTGCCATTGTACAAAGAAAAAAAATATTTCGGAGGTTTTCATCTTTACGACCGCATCATTCCAACTGACGAACAAGGTAATATGGGTGTTTATTTCTTTGGTTCGGGTCAGGTGAACAGATTCGGTAAGAAAACAATGTTTTCAGCATCTTTCTACGAGTGCTTTGATGCACAAACACTTGCGTCACATGCAGCGCGTCTTCCTGAAAATGCCGGTTTACTCGCACCTGAAAATGCCCACAGAAATGTTTTATCAGAACTCAGAAATTTTGGCGGAAAAATCTGCATCCTTGGTCCTTATGAAAAAACAGATTTTGACTTTTATCCATCGCCGGTAACGAAAGAAACGCCAATCAAGCTGCAAGATGAACCGCTTGCCGGAATGGAAATCCACGCAAATGCCATGTTGAGCATAATTGAAAATCGCTACATGCGCCACTCAAGGTTGTTGCATACATTTTTTCTGCTTATCGCGACCACTCTTCTTCTTACTAAAATACTTGAACACGTTACTCCCTTTAAGGGCCTGTTTATTACAGCTTTTTTCATCTTTGGAATATTTTATTTTGCATATTATATTTTCAACAGAAATGGACAGATTTTTGTTTTCTCTCCCATGGTTTTTTCATTTTCAGCAGTATGGATTACGCATACATTCAGAAGTTATCTTCAACAGAGAAAAAAAGCCGGAGAAATCAAAAACATGTTTCAGAAATTCGTCGCAGCGGATGTTGTTAAATACATGATTGAACATCCCGAAGAGGTTAAACCCGGCGGACGAAAAGTAGAGCTGACAATATTCTTTTCAGACGTTGCCGGTTTTACTTCCATTTCTGAAATGTTGACTCCGGAAGAACTCGTTGTGTTGCTGAATGAATATCTTGGAACAATGACAGATTTGCTCTTCAAATACGGAGGAACACTTGATAAATTTATTGGCGATGCTGTCATGGCATTCTGGAATAACCCTCTTAAACAGGAAGATCATGCAATAAGAGCATGCCTTTGCGCCCTTGAAATGCAGGAAACCATTCTCGAGCTTCAAAAGGGATGGGCTGAAAGAAAACTTCCGAAAGTCATGGCAAGAGCAGGAATAAACACCGCAAATGTTGTTGTAGGATACATGGGCTCACAAAGCGCTCAGATGAACTTTACATGTATGGGCGACGGAGTAAACCTTGCATCAAGACTTGAAGGTGCAAACAAAGAATACGGAACTCTCATGATGATAAGTGATGCAACTTACCAGAAGGCTAAAGATCACGTTACAGTAAGATTTCTGGATTTCCTTGCCGTTAAGGGAAAAAAGGAACCCGTTAAGGTATTCGAACTTGTAAGCCGCAAGGGAAAAGAGCCACTTGAGTGGGATGAAAAAGTCGCGCTCTATGATAAGGCAATTGCATTGCACCTTGAAAGAAAATGGGATGAGGCAATCGACACCTTTGAAACCCTTCTGGCCCGCTGGCCAGACGATGGGCCAAGCAAAACCTATCTCTCAAGATGCCACGAATATAAAGAAACTCCACCACCCGATAACTGGGATGGCAGCTATCATCTGACCCATAAATAGTATCTGGATTTTGAATGAGCTATCAATTTTAAAAAGCAAATTGATAGCTCATTCAAAAAAAGTTAAAAAAGGTGTTGCAGCTTTGCTGTCATTTAGACCGAAGGTAGAAATCCAGCATTTATGAGAACTCTCACATACGTTCGAGATGACAGCTTGCTCTTAAGTTAACGCTTATGGAGCGTTTCAATGTTTTTTATCTAATCATGGTGAGACAAAACAATAGGAATGCATCAATGCACTTATATTTTTCTATAAGATTATTGAGTTTTTTCGCTCCAATACTTTTATTTTTTCTTACCGTCAGCGGCTTATTTGCCGGAAACGATCTTCCCAAACCCGATTTTCCATTAAAGCTTTCAGCCGTTGCGGAAACTCTTGATCTGGGCAACGGAAGAATTCGAGTTAAGGAATTTCTTGATGTAAAAAATGAAAGCAATTCAATTATAATTGAAGTAAGAAATGTTCAAGCCGAGATTTATACAGGACATCGCCTGGTCAGTGATAATGAAAATTGGTTCGATGCAAATGCTCCGATTGTTATCAGTTCAGGTGATCAAGCAAGAGTTGCCGAAAGAACCAGAACTGTTACAGGAATAATTGGCAGAACCTGGCGGATAAGATGGTTAAAATTCCGCATAACAACCAATTACGGAGAATTTGTATCGAATTTCATTGATTCCCCGTTCTGGTACCCGGGCGAAGTTGAAAAAGTCACTCTGCAACCTCGTATTGATTCAGAAAGTCAGCCATGAAAGCAATAAAGAAAATTATTAAGACGCTGCTGATAATATTTTTCTTCTCTGTTCTGGTAATTTCCTTTGGAATACAGTATTTATATCATTTTCATACAGATGACCTCTCTTTACAGATAAAGGAAAAATTACTTGACTGGGGTGCTCTGTGTTCAAGAGATGGCCAATATTTGAGGCTTTTTCCCGGTTATGACGGAATGTTCAAAATCACGCAAAAAGCCAACTTTTTTAAAAAACCCCTTTTCGACGCCATTACCGCAGCGGAAGACAAAAGATTTTTTTCGCACAAAGGGATTGATCCAATTGCAATCATGCGCGCAATCAAGCAAATGATAATGCAGAGGAAAGTTGTTTCTGGCGCGAGTACAATTACTCAACAGCTAATCAGAATTGCCAGGCCCTCGCCCAGAAGCCTTTCAGCCAAAATACGCGAAGCTCTTGAAGCAATTAAGCTTGAAACAGTAATGAGTAAAAACGAAATTCTCAACGCATATCTGAATCTTGCACCAATGGGAGGAAATCTTCAAGGGGCTGCGCTTGCATCGTTGATTTACTTTGGAAAAAGCGCCGACAGCCTTTCACCATCTGAAACCGCTCTGCTTGCTGCAATTCCGCAGTCTCCGACAAGACTTAACCCGAGAACCCGGAAGGATTTATCAGTACTTCAGAAACGTCGGGATCTCATACTGAGCAGAATGCTTGAAATGCAGATGATTTCATCTGAAACCTTTCAGCTTTCAATAAAAGTGCCAATTCTAAAACCCAGCGGAAGTTTCCCTCTTAGAGCACCACATTTCTGCGACTGGTATGTTAAAAGAAATGGTGTACCCAAAGGAGAGGTAAGAACTTCTATCGATTTTACAAAGCAGAAATTACTCGAAACTTCTATTTCGTCTCACAGAAATCGCCTTTCACAATCTGGAGCATTTCAGGTCTGCGCAATGATTGCAGACTCAAAATCACTTGAAGTTCATGCAATGACGGGATCACATTCCTACAACAACAAAAATTACGGTTTCATTAACGGATGCGACTCAAAACGTTCAGGCGGCTCAATTTTAAAGCCATTTCTTTACGCACTGGCAATTGAAAACGGTTATTATGCCGGAACTTCTATCGCAGATACAAAACAGGATTTCAGAACTCCGCAGGGAGATTATATTCCAAGCAATTCCACCAGGAAACATCATGGCCCTGTTTCTATCAGAACAGCTCTTGGAAACTCTTTAAACATAGCAGCAGTGAAATTGCTCAACGAAATTGGAATAAAAAACTTTTTTGAATTTCTTGTGGAAATTGGTATTCTGACTTCTGACTCAAAGGCAATAGACCGATACGGCCTCGGACTGGCAATTGGAAATCCTGAAATTTCAATGATTGACATTGTACAAGCTTACGGAGTTTTCACCAACGGCGGTCAATTGGTAAAACTGCGTGACACTCCGGGAGAGCCTCTAGCATTGAAAAAGCTTCTTCAGCCTGAGTCTTCATATATCATTCTCGACATTCTTTCCGATCCATCAGCGCGAATGCTTACCTTCGGAAATCCGGCATTTTTTGCTTATGAAAAACCTGTGGCTATTAAAACCGGCACCAGCACTAACTATCGTGATTGCTGGCTTATTGCAGTTACTCACGAGCATATTATATGTCTGTGGGCAGGAAACTTTGATGGAAAGCAGACTTATGGACTTTCCGGAGCAGTTGCATGTGGCCCAATTCTAAAACATCTTCTAGACGGACTTGAAGACAAAAAAGACGCATCCTGGTACAAAACACCGTCTTCTCTTTGTGAAATACCTGTCTGCGGAATATCCGGCGGCTCACCAACGGCTTTTTGTACAACAGTTGCCCGCGAGCTTATTTCCATACATTCCCCCAAGCCTCTTCAATGCGAATTTCACACGAGAGACTCATTATTTCATGAGTTGCCCGTTGAATATGTTGAATGGATACGTGAACGACAAGAAACTGGCTTGCCTGACACTTTCAGACTTGCAAATAACCTTCAGCCGATTAATCCATTTGAATCAGGTTTAATTGATACCTCTTCTTCATCTGTTTATGTTGACAATTCGCCGGTGAGCCAGAGTCAACTAAAGTTTTCAAATTCATCTGATACATCTTCAGATGTAATTTATGTTTGCAGTGAAGATTCGCTGCCTGCTCAGGGAAACATGGCAAGAATAAAGATTCTTTCTCCGCATAACGGCGACAGATTTGTAATAACCAACGGAAATGAAAACATTATCATGCTGAAAGCCCTGCCAGACAACCCAGTTCCAGAAGTAATCTGGATGGTAGATGGATTAGACATTGCAAGATGTCCTGCTCCATACACTGCCTTCTGGAGGCTCACGCGGGGAAGACACAGCATAACATGTCTTGGAACGGCTGAAGAATCTGCCCAGGTAACGATTGAAGTAGAATAGAACTGAAGTTTTAACCACGGAAAACACGGAATTACACGGAATTACGCTGAATTTAACTTTGAAGAATATTCATTACCGAATATCCGAATCATTGAGTAGCTACTTTTTTCTCTTGCCGTAATGATTTTATATTGATATATTATTATCCTGTGAGTTCTTATTACTGTAGAGCAACTTTTTAATAGTTGTGGATTAATTGTTATAGAGGAAAAAAACATGTTTTCCAGAAAAGTGGCCTGTTCAATAGCAATATTGATAATCTCTTTTTCATCCTTTTTTCTGCCGGGTTGTTCGAACGATAGCGGCAATGACACACAAACATCATCGCTATCAGCTGAATCTCCAGAAGCTGCTGTTATCAAAATTGTCAAACAGTGGGGAAGCAGCAATATCACGCCAACTCTAGCTCAGAGAGACACAACTGGAATTCTTGCTGCGTCTTCATCTCTGGGGACAGTTACTTTTCGTGATCTTTCCGGAAACGAATGGAAATTTGAAATTCTTTCTGTGTTGAGAACCTCTGCCACAACTGCAAGCATATTTGCTTCGTATTCATTTTCATCATATCCGGATTCTGTTATGGAAGTAACTTTTAAAATGGTTTTGAACCAGGGTGAATGGCTTCTTGATGATCTGATAATTGAAAAACTTCCGGAAGTCGTATCTATCAGAAAAGGCGTCGTTGAAGGCTACATAACTGATGAAATAAGCAAACAACCAATCGCAGGAGTCGCTGTTCAGATAATTGGAGATGGATACGAAAAAGCTACAGTTTCTGATGCTAAGGGCTTCTACCAATTTTACGGTTTGCCTCCTGGCACATATTCTCTTGTTTTCAAACGCGATGGTTACGTAATAAAAACCATTCCAAATGTTTCACCAGCCGCATGAGATCTTGCCCGTGCACATGCGAAGCAAGTTGCTGCAAAAGCGGAGGGCGTAAACCAACCGACCGCGGGAAGTGCGAAGGCATTAGAACGCGTGCCCTCACCAAAACTCCGCATAAGCGGAGGGCGTAAAGCGCCCGACCGCGGGGAGTGAAGGCATTCGAACGCGTGCCCTCACCAAAACTCCGCATAAGCGGAGGGCGTAAAGCGCCCGACCGCGGGGAGTGAAGGCATTCGAACTTGTTCGAATGACGAGAGGGGGCGCGTGCCCCCTCTACTAAAAAGGAGCAGCCGTATGAAAAGTTACAGAAAAGAATTGTGGTTCGAAATAAGGGGAAGAAGAGGATTTGTTAATATTACTTCCCAAATTCAGGATTGTCTCAGGGAAAGCGGTGTAAAAGAAGGTCTTTTGTTATGCAATGCCATGCATATTACTGCAAGTGTTTTCATCAATGATGACGAATCTGGATTGCATCACGACTTTGAAGTCTGGCTTGAAAAACTGGCCCCTGAAAAACCATATTCGCAGTATCGCCACAACGGCGGAGAAGATAACGGAGATGCACATCTAAAGCGAACAATAATGGGAAGAGAAGTCGTTGTTGCAATTACAGCCGGTAAGCTCGACTTTGGTCCGTGGGAACAGATATTTTACGGTGAATTCGATGGAAACCGCCGTAAACGAGTTCTCGTAAAAATTATTGGAGAATAAATTCGGATTCAGCTGATGAAAAACAATAGAATCCTCTGGTTAACTGAGCATTTCTCGCCTGTTGTTGGCGGAACGTCTGAAAGCTGTTTCAGACAGGTTCGTGAGTTCCGGAAATCGGGTTTTGAAATCGACATTGTTGCACTGATCTATTCGAAAAGACGCTGCGCAATGGACATCGTTGAACGTGATTGTGGCAGAGATATTTTCGTAACCGACAGTCAGCATCCCATGGAAGGTGTTCTGAAAATATGGAATTATCTGAAACTTGAACATGAAAGAAAGCCATATTCCAGGGTTGTTGGTTTTGGCTGTGGAAGAGCTGGTTTTGTAGCATCCACTTTTTCCAAATGGATGGAAAGGCCATTCTATTTACTTGTTCAGGGAAATGATTTTGATCGTTTCTGGTTTGATAATGGAAATGGCTGGCAGATAAAAGAGGCGATCTCGTGTGCGTCCAATATAGGTTGCGTATCAAAGGAACTTATTAAAAGAATTTCGCTTTTATTTCCACAAAAGAATATCGTACAAACTCCCAGAGGTGTCGATTCCTCAAGATGGATGCTTTCAGGCACAGATGAATTGATCACAAAAGAAATCAAAAGCGACAAATGTTTTGAAAATCGCACTATTATAGGCATTTTTGGCAAAATGCAATATAAAAAACAGACCTGGGAATGGCTGGGAAGTATTCGAAAACACGGTCTGAATGAAAAGATTGGATTACTTGTGGTTGGCTGGATTGACGAAGAAACTTCACGAATTCTCGACGATACCTCTTCTCCAAATAATCGAAGAATCAAATTTTGTACCCTTGATAATATGCCGGCACTTTATGCAGCATGTGATTTTACAATAATACCGTCTCTTTTTGAGGGAATGCCGAATGTTCTTCTTGAATCAATGGCAATGGGTATTCCGGTTATAGCTTCAGATGCCGGGGCAATGTCTGAAGTAATCATTCACGGTGAAAATGGATTCATCTTCCCTGCTGGAAATATGTCTGCAGCTGCTGACACCACAAAAACAGCTCTGAATCTCTCACCGGACGAGCGAAAAAACATGGGTGCCAAAGCAAAAGAGCACGTATTCAAAAACTTTTCAGTTACAAAAGAGTTTGAGACCATTAAATCACTTATCTTTAATACTCCTGAACAGCAAATTGAAAATAAGTGAAAAATATTGTATAATCCCAAAACTTAATTCATGCTATGTTAAGTTATTCTTTCAGATTTTCCAGATATTTCTCATAAATCAGCACTATAAAAGCGGAGATCATGATGCGTTAAATCGCAGCCACCATAAAATATGATATCATTTGATTCACAAAAATTACTGCAAAATTCTACTGTAATTGAAACTAAAGAAGAGCTGGTTCGTTTCCTTGATGAAATGAACGATTCAGATGTTATTGCCCTTGACTGCGAATCTGCGGGTTTTTATAAATACTATTTCAAAGTTAACCTTATCCAGATTTCTTCCAGACATCGTGCAGCGATACTTGATCCACAGGCAATTGATGATTTTTCTCCGCTGGTTGAATTTTCAAAAAAGCCAGGCAGGGAATGGGTTTTTCATGGCTGTGAATTTGATGCACGCATACTTTCCCGGGATTTTAATCTGAACTTTGACAAAATATTTGATACTCTTCACGCTGCTGAAATTCTTGGTATTCCGGAAATCGGACTGTCTTCTCTTTGTGAAAAATATTTTGGTTTCACGCTTGATAAAAAGCTCCAGAAATGTGACTGGTCTAAAAGGCCACTGACGCCTCAGATGCATGAATATTGTCTTCTTGACGCAATTATGCTGATTCCTCTGCGCGAAATAATGATAGATGCACTTAAAACCCTCAACAGATATTCATGGGCTACCGAAGAATTTGATTTTCTTGCAAAAATCAGATGTATGGAACCTGAACACCACAATATCCGCGACTTCAGAATCAAAGGTTCATCACATTTACCACCTAAAAGCCAGCTTATTCTCAAGGAAATCTGGAATTTCAGAGAAAGCATTGCAAAAAAAATAGACAGAGCACCATTCATGCTCCTTCCAAATGAAGCTCTTCTTGAAATCGCCAGAAAAGCCCCGCGTTCAATGAAAGGACTCGAAACTGTCAAGTCACTTCCGCATTCTTTTCTGCAAAGTTATGGAAAAGAAATAATCACAGCAGTAAAAACCGGACTTCTGGGCGAAATTGCTGTTTTATCAGAACCGACTCCATCAAAACATGTTCCGCCTGAAAAAAATCGTTTTCTTGCCTGGGAAGGCGAATTGGCAAGAATAATGCGCGAAAAACGTGACCAGATTGCTTCCAACCTTAAAATTCAGGCTCCAATACTTGCCTCGGGAGATGTAATCGCACTTATTGCCCATGAAAGACCGTTGAAACAGGAAGACTTCGTAAGAAAAGGTCTATTGAGAAAATGGCAGGCTGATCTTCTGGCTGAGAGTTTTATTGAAATAATCAGCGCGGCACAGGCGCCAAGAATAGTAAAAAAGCGCAAAAGAAGAACACCTAGAAAAACTTGACCTTACACAAGAAAAGACAAGAAATGATTTTTTACCACGGAAAACACGGAATACACGGATTCTGAAGGTTTTGAAGTGTTTTTTTTCGAGTTATTGAAATTGGACAAAAGGAATTAAAATGCAATATTATTCTCTGCCAAAGATTACAAAAAAACTACTTGTAAACACTTTTACAGCTGTTTTTGCGACGATACTGATACTTGTAATTGCTATCAGCAGTGCCTCAGCTGATGAAACTCCTGAATCAATCGAAAAAATATTCCAGTCCGCCGATACAGAAAAAAAACTTGTAATAGCAGTCTTTTCTACACAATGGTGCAAATGGTGTCTCAAAATGAAAAGAGAAGTTTTTGAAACAGATCTGTTCAGCAATTATGCAAGCGGTTCATACGTTACTGCTTTTGTAGACGCAGATCAAAGCGAAATGCTGGTTTCACAATTCAAAGTTGATGGTTTCCCTACAACACTTATTCTGAACGCTGACAAATCAGTAGTTGCAAAAATTGAAGGCTTCAAACCACTGAATGAATTTATCGAAATTCTGAAAAAATACGACAAGACATCAAAATAATCAGTCTTTCCAGCCCAACAGAAGAAAAGCATCGTCAATTTTGTCAACAGTTGTTCCCACCATCATTGAATCGAGTGCTGCAGCCTTGTTCATATAAACTTTTGCATTCTGAACATCGCCGGCAAAAGCATAAGCAATTGCCGTCAAAGAATGAACCTTTGCTGCACTGAGGCTTAGCCCGGCATGGACTGATGCGAACTTTTCGGGCGGCATATTGCCGAGTAATTCGGCAGCACGAAGGTAATCTGTTGTCGTCTGTTTTCTGAAAATAAGTGCGCCGGCAAGTCCAACTTTTGCCTCATTATCATTTGCTGCAGCAATTTCAAAGTATGGCACACTCTCAAGAATTTTTCCATTTTTGGAAAGCGCCCAGCCCATTCCATTGTGTGCATTGATTCGCTGAGCGTCGGTCAGAGTGGAAGATATTGCCTGCTGGAAGCAACTCTGTGCGGTCAGATAATTTCCAACCTGAATATTTGCCCAGCCATCATTTATCAACTGCTCACCGACTAGATCTGCACGCCCGCCGCCGCCACTGCTTCCACCACAGTTCTGAATCAGCGGGACGCAGAAAAGTGCAAATATTAGAATAAAAATCTTTTTTCTAAGCATTAATTTCAGCGCTCCTTAAATCGTAACTTTCTATAATCTTTTCTATTTAACAACAGCGAGCTTTTTGCGTATTCTGCTTTCTCCGGAAGCATCTGAAACCAGAAAATCTACGTAATATACACCATTGGCAACCGTTTTCCCTGATTCATTTCTGAGGTTCCATTTCCCTTCAAAAGCGCTATCACCGCGATAGGTAAGGTCTGTCTCGTATACATCATCACCAGCGACATCTCTTACTCTTACTGCAACTGAGTAAACCGATGAAACACTTCCATTGAAGCTGCATCTGAAACGAGTCGATTCCCTCGCTGGGTTGGGATAAACACTGACATCCTGAACTGAAGCACCGCTGACTACCTGAGCAGAAACTTCAGACTTTACTAAATTTCCAAACTTGTCACTTACAAGCAGGTTGAAAAGATTTTCACCCTCGCGAAGTGAAGTTGTGTCTATTTCAATTTTTCCGGATTTTTCACTGTAAAACGTTTTCAGAAGCTTTGAACCGCAATAAGCTTCTATTTTTCCAGCATCAATTCCTGTGCCGCTGTCGGTAACACTTACCAGTATTTTTCCGATCTGAGTTTCGGCTTCAGACGTCACAACCGGCGGAACTCGGTCAATTCCGACAAAGACTTCTGACGCTTTCGTGATATCTGCTGTAGCTGTAGCTCCCTCAAGAGAACAGAAACCTGCAAACACAGCTTTTTCTCCTGAAACTTCGAATAATCCAAGTCTGTCGGTGCTTTTTATAAGTTCAGGGTTTACCGGAATAGATAATTTAGCCGATTTCACAAATTTTTCTGAAGCAAAAGTTACCAGGACGTTTTTGCTTACTTTTTCAATGCCTGCAGGGAAAAATGACGAATTTTCTGATGAAATTGTTACCCAGTTATTACTTTTCAAAGCTCCTTCAGGAATTGAAAGCCTTGCAAATGAAGCTGAAAGAAGTCCCTGGCTTTTCGCCGGATAATACACAGCAGAAAATTTTAAAAGATTTGAAAGAATTGTTCCATTCGAATTTGTCCCGAAAGCTTCAACAGTTCCTTCGCCAGAGTCTTTAAGACTGTAATTGGTAACATAAATACTGTCGCTTATAGAAGACATGACAAGATAACCCTGTTCGCCATTGTAAGTCATTTGCAAACGCGGAGTTGCAGCGAATTTGTCTTTTGTTCTTACTACAACGTGCAATTCATTTTCATAAATCGGATTAGGGAAAAGGGCAAGTTTCAGATCGAAAAAAGTCGCTGAATAAACATAGTTCATTTTAACGCTGTTTCCGGAAGAAACAATATGCGGAACCATTACCAGATTCTCATAGGTGCTTCCTGCGCCGTAGTTTTGAATCAGCAGATTTCCAGACTGCTTGTCGCTGAGATAAACATATTCAACAGTCGGGTCAACCTGAGGTCCTCGTTTGATAACAGCAGCCTTGAAGAGTCCGCCGTCAGCGCCGTCAAATCCAATGTTCAGATTCCCTGTATTTCCTGATATTTCTATGTAATCTGCTGCCCATGGGTTGAGATTTGCCGAGCGGGCAGTTCCATTTGCATTAAGAATTACTCTTTCAGAAAATTTTACAGGCAATCTGTGATTTGTACCCAGATTATTTGTGGTATCATAATCGTTGTCAACTGCATAGCCCCATTTACCGTCATTTAACGGGCTCATATCCAGTTTTCTTGTTTTGTCAATAAAATTCGCTATTGCCCAGTCAGAAAAGACCTGATCAAACGTAGTATTAAACTGCCTCAAAGAATTGTTGAGCGATTCAATTCCTTTGGTACGATCGCGCACCAGGTTTCTCATGAAACCGGGACCATTGTTTGCACCGTATTTTTCTATCAAATAGAAAAGGAAAAGATATGAAGCGCCATAATTGGCGAATGGATCGTTTCCAAGCCAGACATCAACACGCGGTTCAACAAGAATAGTATCCGGTTCTTTAATGAACTCATCAAGGTTTGAAGTATGAGTTTTATTATAGAGATACTGCCCGTATTGTGTGAATCCTTCTTCGAGCCAGCGCTCTTCATCTTTCATTTCTCCGTTTTCAACTGTAACACCCTCGTTGAAATGTATCATGTGAACGAATTCGTGGGCAATAGTACCATAAACTCTTGACGGGTTATAAACATAGTTCGGAAAAAGATCAATGTACAAAAGTTCCTTCTCGTTGCTCATTGAAAGAGAAGATCGTGAAAACTGGTTTCCAGCCCAGAAATAGCCGAGGAATTGTCCCAGGCCATCTTGAATATCATCAAGAAGAATATAAATTTTGGCATCCTGATCAAAGTCAGGCTCTGTTCCAAACCATTCACGCATTCTCGGATAAATAACACCGTCGAACTCGTCTGCAAGCTCTTTAAGCTTCATTCTGGCGAGAGATTTGTCTGATCCGAGAACATATCTTGGGTCTATTGATTTCGCACCAGTAGCCGGAGCATAATAAATTCTTTCCCCGTTAACAGTATCTGGCCAGGCCATTCCCCACTCGCTCTTAGGCGCGGGGGTCTCTTCTTCAGTGCCTGAAATCCCACGGGAAAGAGTTGGAAAATACATCATGGGAACAAAAATATAGCAATGACTGCCCATGTATCTCAAGACAGCCTTTGGATAATGCCCGTTTTTATCAAAATCGTAAAATTCGCCAGCCCAGTCATTTCCGAAAGAATTTCTGCCGTCATCTGCTTCAGTGTTACCGCCTGTTCCCGGCCATTCACCGCCATCATGCAACAGGTCTGTCAGGCCATATCCATTCATCGTATAAAATGGAACCTCTGCCGAATCAACATCCGCAGCGGTGAAATTCCTTCCGCCGACCAAAAGCTTTACATTCCCCTTAATTCCTTCAAATCCTTTGATATTAAGGCTTTGCAGAGGAACTTCCTTTTTCACGGTATAATTTACAAATGGCCCGATATCGGCGTCAACTCCGCGTGATGCGGCAGTTTTTGCAAGCCCGATAACAGTTTCGCGAATGTATGTCTGCGTTATTTCAGCAGAAGCTGAAACAGGAAAACATAAAACGATAACAATCAGTATGAACAGTTGCATTTTTATCTTTTTCATGGCATATTCCTTCCGGGAATATATCGGCAGGTGAAAGATTTCTTCGAAGTACCCAAGCAGGAGATTTAAATGAAACATGAACAAATAAATTCAGACAGTGGCTTTTCATCAATGGATTCAGTTGTCGAACACATAAAAAATAAAAAATGGAAAAAAGCTCTTCTGATTCTTGAAAGAGAAATTGATCAAAGTACATCTGACCCACGCGCATATTTTTTCGCTGGTCTGGCTTATACTGCTACAAAAAAGCTAGAAAAGGGCATTCAGGTATTAAAGGAAGCCATAAGGCTTAAACCTGATTACGCCAGCGCATACGCTGCATTAAGCTCCATTCATATAAAAATGGGTGATTTTGACGCAGCAATGGAAACATTTAACAACCAGAAAGTATCTGAATCGTCAAATGACAGGAAACCCGCAGAGTCTGATGGTGAAAGCACTAACGGAAATGAAAATGGGAGTGAAAAAGCACCTTCGGGAACTTCTGAGACCTCTACAATTCACTGATTCAATGAAAATTAAAACCTCTGGTTTTGTTTTTATACTATTTATTTTTTTTTCATTTTCGTGTTTTGAATATACTCATGCATCCGAAAAAGTTTCGTCCGATTCTCAAGTCATTGGGATTTTTGATTATTCAACGGCGCTTTCACTTCACCCGCGGATGTCCTTATTCGACTTCAGCAGATCCGGATTCTATAAAGTCAGGCTATTTCTCGATTTGAAATCATGGTCTGATGAAATACTTAAGCTTAAGCAAGATGCAGAAAAATCTGAAAGCGAGCTGAAGAAAAGAATCGAAGAAATCGAAAGCAAAATTTCAGAATGTGAATCAAAACGTATTGAAGGGCTTACGGGAAAAAACTCTGAAGTTAATATCACCAGTATTGCAGATCAAATAGAAAAGTACAAACTCGAACAGAAAGAAATAGATTATCAGCTCAAAAATCCTGAGCTGACATCGCCATCTGAAACACGATTAATTTTAAATCAAATAGAAAGTGAAATTTCATCTGAACTGAAAAAATATGCTGAAGAATCTGGAATAGGATTAATTTTAAACAATTCTATGCCATCAGAAACAGAAACTTTTTCAGATCACAATTCCCAGTTCAACCAGGAAACCGGTCTTTCCGGAATCCAGAATGAATTGTACTATTCTTTCCTGGCAAACGATTCCAACAAAAGAGTTAAACTCTCTGCAATGACGGCCGCGTCCAAATGGCTCAAGCAATCTTCTTCGCCTTCAACAAAAGCTTTCTACTTTAAAAAAGTTCATCCGCTTGTACTTCATGGAGGTAAAGAAATTACCGTTGAGATAATAGAAAGAATTTTGTTGCGTTACAATTGTGGTAAGGATATATTGGAAAAAATAAGAGTAGTTTTGTCAGAGCACTCAAATAACAGATGAATTTCGAGTTTTTTTTACTGTAAAAAAAATAAACCATACGTTGTAATTTTTTTTTTACATTCTTGATCGGGAATCTATTTTCTATGGCTTGAATTCAGTTATTTTTATCAGGTATGAAATTTGCTTCATACTTATGTGGAGTACTTTTTATTAGATATAATGAAAACCATCAACAGAGTTTTTCGTATTATGATAGAAGATATTGTCGCCTCAATAATCAGCGGATAAAGAACACGCATTATTGAGGTGTTGTTATTCTGAAGTGTTTTTCACTGCTTGTAAGGCTGGAAAAAGCCTGGAAGAAAAAATTGGGGAAAAATCAATGGCGAAGAACTGCAAAATATTAAAAAAAATGTGCAGCCAAGCTAAGGCATTTACACTTATCGAAATACTTGTCGCTGCAGTTGTTTTTACTCTTTTTCTTATCGGAGTTTTTTCGATGTTCCAGATGGGAAACCAGATGTTTGTCGGCGGAAGCTGGAAACTTGAAAAACAGAAACATGCACAAAGATTTCTCACTGTCCTGAAAGAAAGGCTTGAAAGAGCGACTAACCTCTCAAAAATAAACCCTCTTGCCGCTCCGGACAGTCAGATTTCCACATCTCCTGCCTCAGTTTACACTCTAAATAGTGGCAGTTCATTTAACTCGGGAGGGAGAGGGCTTACTCCAAACGCAAGCTCGACAAGCAACATTCTTCTTTTTTCAGCCTGCATGCCCGATTTAACTTCTATTTCAGCGACCAAACCCGGAATGTGTATTGCACATTCCGTGACTCTTATTCCTGATGCCGTTGACAACCTTTATTCACTGAGGCTTATTGCATCAAAATGGGACACCTGGTCAACGAATGCTAATGCTGCAAATGGCATTGGCTCAGCAATAGGCGCGTTTCCGCCCAATGCCGGGGCATTTGGTGATTTCAGCGGAACATCTGAGCAATATCAGCTTGGAGAAGATCCTTTTTCGATAACGATTGACAGTGTAAAAAGAATTGTTGTGGAATGGGCTGTTGCAAGTGGTACAGGAAGCGAAAGTGCTGGAAAAGTACTTGGAATTCGCCTGGATCTGATGCATCCAAAATTTCCACAGACTCAGATTACACAGGAAATCAGGTCTAAGATTGCTTACGATGTTGCTATTGTTGGAAAAGCGCCCGGAGGCTTATGATGAAGAGGCTTTCAGATAAACAGGCTGTTACCCTGATGGAAATATTGCTTGCTGTCGCGATTCTTGCAATCAGTTTTATTCCAATAATTGCAACGATGGGAACATCAATCAAAGCCACTCAAAGAGACGAAACTATTGTTAAAGCTATTCACCTCGCTCAGACACGAATGAACACAGCACTTCAATTCCCATTTTACGAAATAGCATCATACCCCGGCGGAGGTGGCAATGGACCGTGGAATCTGACTGCCGCGACTACCGGCCTGCCTTACAAAAATACTTCCCACACCGGCGACCTCACACTTGATCTTTCAAATGTTACCATGGGCCAGACAACTTTCACAACATCACTTAGAATAGAAAATGTTCCGGTTAAGTTCAGGGTAAAAACTTATGACCCGATTTTAAGACGTGCAAATCCAACAAACCCAAATAACTGGGGATGGACAGCTTATACTTCTCCAAATATGAGTACTATATTTCAAAAATATCTTCTGGTTGTTCGATGGACTGACTCGAATGGAAATCCAAAATTTTACAGCGTTGCTGCTTATAAGGCAAAATCAGTTGACTGAGGGAACAGAGAATGATGAATAATATTTCGAAAAGAGGGATAGCTCTGGTTTTCGCGTTGATTTTTGCCACAATTCTTCTTCAATTGGCAATAATCTACAGCGGAATGCTTAAAAGTTCGAAACCACAGACAATCATGATTGATGACCAAATGAGAGCTGAATTTTACGCTAATGGGCTGGCAGACCTTGCAATTCTGAAATTTCAGATGTTTCCTGGTGATTTCTATGCCGCCTGCGAAGCTGCTTCTTCAAGCATGTCTCCTTCGGTTTTAGATCATTTAACGTATTTCATTCAAGATCCGGCGTTAACAATTGATGTTGACTCCGCTGCAAGTTCTTCCTTCAACATTACTCCAATCTCTGTCAAGATTGCAACCATGACACTTTTGACGCAATCAAAATGGAACAGAGAAGCGTTGAATATTAAGACAACGATTGATTACACAGATTCTTACGGAAAAGAACATAGAAAATCGGTTGATAAGATAGTTCAGATAAATCGAACGGTAGTTGGACCATGAAACAATGGAGGAAGGATTTGACTATGGTAAAACTTTTTCACACTTTCCGGTACTTGTCTATTTTGTTTTTTGTAATGTTTCCAATTCTTTCTGCAAATGCTGCCGGTAATGAGAAAATTGCGTTTTTAAATCTCACTGCCGCAATGGTGTTTCATCCGGAAATGGCCAAATATGACCCATTTAAAAAGTGTTTCAGAAAATCTTTTAAGGCACAGGGTAAGCCGGTTCAATCTGCTGAAAAGCTTGAGCAGATAAGAGAACTCAAAAATCAGGATAGCCAGATCGAAAAGCAGTTAAGCCAGTTGCGGGCGACCTTCAATGTAAACACTAACAATCTTAAAGATGAAAGCGAAAAAAGATTGGCAAAACTTGCCACAGCAACAGCAGCAGTTGAAAAAAACAAGAACCTGATCAGATTGGATGAGCTTTCAAAGAAATTTCATGCCGAGTTTAAATCATTTCTGACACAACAACAGCAGATAGCTCAAAAGATCAAGGAAATTGAGCGTTCAAGCTGGGAAGAACATACTAACTACCAGGAAACTGAAGCAAAGTTACTTGAAATAATGGAAGAAATTAAACTGACTGCGGCAAACATTGCTTCCAAAAAAGGAATCGAAGTTATAGTTAATTCAAGCAATTTTGGATTGAAAGCAGCAATAGAAGAAGATGCTTTTTCAACAACTCTGGAAGGAAATTCCATATCAAAACTGTATGAAGGGAAAAATGACATCCCTGAAGCAATAGCTCTGGATGCCGCTTCGATGGAAGGTTCGCTTTCAATGCAATCCTCAAATTCTGACATCTGGCTGCAGAACCGTGACTATTTGCTATCTCCCATTGCTCAGCAGTTGTCCAACTCAATGGAATTATCGGGTGGAATCAATATAACTTCCGAGGTTGTAAAGTCGTTGCTTGATAAATACCAGGTTTCCAGTGATGCAGTAACAACAGTAATGAAGTCTTTGAAAAAAATTGAGCCAGGAGTGCCAGCCGCTAAAGGGAAACTGAGAAAGTAGTTTTATAGGAGGGTGCCATGACCAGAAACTTAAGGTTTTTTTGCTTCAATCTGCTGTTTTTAACTCTTATTTCCGTCTTCACCAGCGGGATTGCATTTGCACAGCTTGCTCCGGAATACATGCGCAACGGTGAAACATATCTTCTAGTTGGCGATGGAGCCTATAAAGGGGTATATCGCCTGAATAATCCTGCAGGTGATGCTCCAAGACATACTTCGTCATTCCCTGAATATCTTTACAATCCCGGTTCAAGTATTGGAATGACAGTCGATCTTAACAGAAACATTTATACATTCACCGAAACAGTAGAAGCTTCTTTTGCCCCGATTACAGGCAACCTTGCCCGCCAGGTTCTGGACGGAGGCGTAACGGCAGCTGCTGCGAACTGGGGATATCACGCCAACGAGCATTATGACCACCGATCATGGGGAACTGGCGGCAGCATTTATAGAACAACCGGTGCCAGGCACTCAGCCGGTCCCGGTACAACCATTTCCGGCCCCGGAGGAAGTGATTTTTCTCCTCCCAGCACTGATACAATTCATGGTGGAAAGCAATGGTATAGAATTCCGAACCAGAGCTGGTATCAGTCATGGGATACAGCGAGCGCAATTGGCGGTTACAGTGTTTCATACAAGGTTTATGGTGACAAAGTTGAGGGAAAACGTCACAACTGGCAGCTTCTGAAATGGACAGACTCAAATTACCCCAGCGGTCCCCCAACCTCGCCCACGCCACCAGTTGTCGGAATATCATACGAACTTCGAACAAATCGTGAAATTCTCAACGGCTGTCTTGATGGATGTGGCGGTGCAACAGGAAATTATACGAGCCCCGCAAAGCCAATGTACACATCTGTTGCTTTCATGCCACCCATTGGAAGTCCGCCGGTTACTGAGTCCAGAAGTTACTTCTATTCACGTGAAACCGACTCTTCAAACTATTCTTTAACTCTTGCCCTTGGCGGCTCGGCAGCATCTGCATACACTCCTTCAGCTGCTAATCCGATTATTGGTTATCCGGGGGATGTCGGAAGTCCCGTAGAACGTGGAACACGATGGGTTGGTATTTCACTTAAGGACGCAAACGAGGATTACGTATATCTTCTCGGCTCAAAATCAATCAAAGAATACTATCAGATGGCAACATCAGATATGTCAACCGACCTGAATATTAACGCAGTAGCAGTTTCAAAACAATGGAATCAACAGGGCGGTATTATTTTCGCATTTGATAAGACAGCAAAGTGCGTTTATAAATTTGTCAGAAAAGAAACCGGCGGCGCCGCTGTATCAGCAGCCGGTTATGAATTCCTCGACAACTCAAAGCTTGGAATTCCTACCGGCGTCGATCTTGATGATATTGAGGCAGACGGCTTCGGAAGCTTATTCTATTCATATACAACCCAATCTCCCGCCAATACCTCCGGATTCAACATGAATACAGATGTTACCAAAGTAGTAATTGACACTGAATCCGGCGGAACCATTTTTGGAAGGGCAGTCTGCGGACAGAATTATGTAAAACGTGCTGTAGAAAGAAATATCAGCGATGGTTCCATAAGAACTATCGGAGATGTAAATCTTGGTAAAAAATTCTGGGGATATTCTTTCCAGGCACCATCTTCAGCCAGAACGAATTTGACTGCAACGCCTTACGCAAATTTTCAGACACGCCTCAATGCAGCAGGCGGAAGCTGGCTTACATGGTCTGAATACCCTCCACACACATTTTCTGTTCCAACAATGACCGAACTTGCTGTTATAAATATTCCAACCCCGCCAAAAGTTCTTGCCTTCGCCGGGAAAAAATCTAAAATTGACATCACAGGTCCTTATGCATCTTATCCAATGCCTGATCCAGTTAACAGACATACAAATCAGGCAAGTCCTTTAGCGCTGGGAACCACTCTCGGTAACAGCCAGGTGTATTTCTTCATGGCAGAAAACTATCCTCTTCCAGACGGTCCACAAGATCCAACGGCACAGACTGACTGGAATGGAAACGGTTTCAAAGGTGGTTTCATTACTACAATAACCAATCCAAAATCATCTGCAGAAGGTGGAAAAATCTTTTACCGCTGGCGTCTCTGGATGGTTGAAGATCCTTACGGACGACCTGCAACTCCGACTTATGAACCTTCTCCTGCACCGCCAGCTTATCCGAACGACAGCGGCCAGTCTGAAACATACGGATTCTATTCTCCAGTTGGTGGCAAATATATTCTCACATGTCAGGTCACTTATGACTGGTACAACTACGATCTGCTTCCATTTAACGCTCTTTACTCTAACAGACTTAATCCGCCATGCTATACAACCGGAACAAAGGCTGACAGTGAAGGAAAATCAACTCTCATTTCCAGAATTCAGAGCCAGCCCGGGTTCAACTTCATGAACTGGGCAACGATGTCCGCGAAACTCAGCAGTGATATTATTCCAGACAATACCTGGTCTGCCATACCAATTGTAGTTACCACATCAGCACCTCCCGCACCAAATTTGTCTATGACTGCAAGAATTCTCAGGTGCGATCCATTATCGAATCCATCAAATCCTGCCAAATGGGCACCTCAGGGTTCAGAGGGTTATCATGGAATATACACAGGGAAAAAATATGCCTGGCAGATGGACCCTGCATCACAGTCAAATATTCTTGACACAAACTATACATACCTGATTGATCATCTTTTGAACGACTACGGTGATGGTCTTTATGCAAACGCAAACCCGGCTGTTCAGTTCCGTAATCTGGGTGACGAAGTCAGATGGGATGAAGACACTCTCGGCGCTGAATTCACAGGCACCATCAACGCAACAATGCCGAATGGAATTGCAAATGAATATGTAGTTTTTGACAAGGCACGTTCACTAGTTGCAACTTATGCGTGGGTTACCATTCCGATTCCATCTGATCCGGCTACATGTTCCATGAAAATTAAGGCTTTCAGAGGCTTCAGATATAAAATGTGGCCCAGATACAGCGTTCCAAAACCAGGTGGTGGAACAGAAATGCGCTGGGGAACTCCATTCTGGATTCTCGGATACCTGACAATCAATTCAGCAACAACTCTTATGGTGGTAGACAATATTCCGCCAGCATTTGTTGCCTCAATGACCACTCCAAGGAACCTGTTCGGGGAAACCGGAGAACAGCTTGCGCAGGGTGTTGGCCCCACAGGTCTAACAAATCCACAGTATATCAGATTCCATTTCATGGACAACAATCCATGGGAAAATGGCGCTACACTTAATGGTGTCACGCAGTCGGCTGCTGTTACTAATCGCACGTATAATAACGGCTATACAGGAAACAATTCCTCTTTTAACCTGAAGCCAGTATTTTCACGCGATTCAAATACTCACGGTGTAAATTTCTACTTTCATACAGCTCTGACAGGTTCGACACATGTTACCGGAATAGGAACCTATACCGGAGATGCTTCACAGATGAGCCTGTTCCAGCAGTATTACAGCCGTTCCTGGGATCCACTTCCGAACACAAAGCTGAATTGGACAATCATGAATATTCCGGTAAATCCACACCTCACTTTTGGACAAACCCAGAATTCATACATTGAATTCAGCCTTGACATAGCAGACCTGTATTTCTCGGGAATAGACAACAATCGCAGAATTCCAATAAACTATGCAAATAACACACCTGGCTACGCACCATATCCGTTCTTTGCCAGTTTCTGCGATGCATCTGGAAATGCTGCCACTGTTACACTTAACCTTGCTCTGAATGTCAGAGACAACAAACCGCCAATTCCATGGGGTGAAGTTGAAGATTTGAAGGAAACTTCTGCTGCAAGAGCATTTCCAAATTTCAGAAGATTTCCTGATTTCGACTATGGAACCACGCCAAGTGGTAATCCGCAGATTGCAAGTATTTCTTTGTCGCTTGCCTGCTACGATAACCAGACATCATGGTCTCCGGACGGCGTAACGGGAGTCATTCCAATTGCAGCAAGTGGCCTCGGATTCACAGCAGCACCTCTGAAAACATTGAAAGCACCAACTCAGAATGTTGTGAACAACTTCGATACTGCTGATACAAATCTTCTGAACCAGGTAAAGGCAAACATTCACCCGAATTACATTGAAGATAACGTTGAGTTCATACTCGCAGCAGGAGCATCTGATAACGCCGGACCAGCAACAAACACTCTTGTTTTCAGATATAAGGATATCAGTGGAACTGCTTCAAACATAACAGTTCGTTCCAGATACGTGTGGCCTCCAATATCAAACGCAACCGGAAGTCAGGCGGTTGGTATAATCAGAGGATTGCCAGGCCAGTTCCCGATTGCCTGCAAAGTTGAAATGACAGCAACAGATGACGCCAAAGACTGGAGCTATTACAAAGATTCATCTGGTAACGCAAACAACTGGACAATCGGCAACAGGACGCTTTCTACTCCGACAAACAGAAGAAATACCCGTACCCTGAACACAGCTCTGACATTCTTTGAATCAAGAATCGACATCAGAACACTCGAAAAATCGATTCAGAAATAGAATCAGATATCGTTAAGCGAATCAAAAGAGAAGGGTTAGGTCCCTTCTCTTTTTTTAATATTCACAAAAAAGTTGAATTTTTTTTTCTCAGGATTTATGATATATTTAGAAGAAATAATATTCTATTTGGAGAAGATTAATGGCTGAAAGCATCATTTCCAGTTTTTCTAATGCTGTTGGGGAATTCACAGCAAAAGGCAACGCAACCCCAATCGTTTCAAATGTTCTGAGGTGTCTGAAAAGTCATCTTCATTATTCATACGCGGCAATTTTCCAGAAAAATCCAAAGAACGAAATGATTGAAATAACACAGCAGGTGGGCATTTTCAAAACCGTTGTTAAGGATTTCAAAAGAAACATTGGAAAAAACGTTATTGGGAAAATCTTTTTAACTGATCGCATGATAATAATTAATCGGGACAAGCCCGAAGAAGGCCATGAAGAACTTATTCTCGACAAGCCTTTTGAAACAGCAATATTTACAAGAATCTCTATTGGCGCTCATCCGATGGGTTTTCTGGGTGTATATTTCGATGAGAAAAAAGAAATAGACGATGAATCAAAGGATATGCTGAATCTTTCTGCAGAAATATGTGCTGCTGCGATAGAAAGAGAAGAAATGATCAATCTTATCAAGGAATTGAAAAGATATGATCCTGAAACAGGTCTATATTGCCTGCAGTATTTCAATCATAAACTTTCTGAAGAATTTGCCAAGAGCATGCGTTATAAACACCCGTTTACTTTGATAATTCTTGATGTCGATAATTTCAAACATATAATTAACACTTTTGGTTACTCCGCTGCCCAGGAAGTCTTGAGAGAGCTTTCCGAAGAACTTAAATTCTGCATACGCGGAATAGATATACCCGGTGCCTTTGGAAGAGATGAATTTATTGTCGGAATGCCCAGCACTCCACCTGAAAAAGCCGAAATCGTTATTAAGCGATACCTTGAAAGAGTAAAAAAAGCAAAGTTCTCAAAACATCGCATATCAACATCTTTCTCTGCCGGAATGACAGGAACTCAACCTGATGATACTGTTGAAAGTCTTATCTGGAGAGCACAACTGGCTCTTTATGAAGCAAGAAAGCAGGGCACTGGAATTCTGAAAAGAGTTTAGAGAAATCAAAAAAGCAGCCGCTGATTATTTGTAATCTGCGGCTGCTTTTTTGTTTATGTTACCGTTTTATCTCAGGAGTTTTGCTGCCCCATGCACAGTAACTTTATTCCTACTTTAGCGAACTGAACTTTCATCTTTTTGATTCCATCTTCAGTTGTTCCGATTTCAAGCACTTCTCCGGTGTCATCCCAGATAGGGTGAAAAACAGTTTCACCTTCCTGATAGGTTTCACTGGAACTATAGTCTCTTTTCTCGCCGGGTAAAGCTTTTCTTTTAAGGCCTTCTGCCGGTTTGAACTCGGGTTTTTTAGGAACAGGCTTATTAATTTTTGCCATACACACCTCTCCCTTACATTTTGTAAATTACCGTATTCACCATCTTAGCACAAAATCAATATAAAATGCAAAAAAAATTATTCAGCCAGAAGAGATTTTAATTCTTCAACTCTCTTTTTTATTGCTGCTGAATCCAATCTGGAAAATTTTTCCGGAAGGAATTTTGCGTCTGTACATTCCAGCACAGCAATTAAGTCCATAAATTCGAGTCTTTCTGCGTGGGACATAGGTTTGTATTCTTTCACCGCCTCGGCTATAAAATACCCTGCCGGTTTCTTCTGATCATTGTCTTCCTGCATTTCATACATTCTCGATGCTCTTATAAGTATTCCTTCCATTTCATTTCCGCCAAGATCAACGTCTTCCGGGAAGTCAGGTATTTCTGACGGCAAAATCTCAATCCTGTTCTTTTTTGCAAGAGATGCAAACAATTCCTTTTTGTCTTCCAGATTTTGCGGAGCAAAAAGGGGAATATGTACGTCAAGCCTTCCGACTCTTTTCAGATCGACCTCAAGAAGATCCGGACGTGATGTTGCAAAAATCCAGAGAATCTTTCCACGATTTCTTGTATCAGCCATTTCTCTGGCAAGCATAGAATAAAGGCGTCCTGACAGTCCTGAATCTCCATCGCCGCCACTTCTTTTCCCTGCCCATTGATCTGCTTCGTCAACAAAAACAATAACCTGCCCCATTGCATGAAGAATTTTAAAAACAGCTTCAAGATTTCCTTCAGAGGCGCCAACCCATTTATCTCTGATGTTTTTCAGCTCAACACATGGTATTCCAGCTTCGCCGGCAAAACATTCAACCAGATAAGTTTTACCGGTGCCAATTCTTCCGGAAATAAGGTATCCCATTGGAAGTGCTCTGAATTTTCCTCTCCGGATAAGCTGTGCATCCTGATACATCCACGTTTTTGCTTCCCTGTGGCTCGCTACATTTTCAAGCCTCTTACTTGATTCGACAAATTCAATACGCCCGAAAGCTGATTTCTCAATTAACTCTTTTTTAACCGTTCTCAGATAATCCATGGATATTTTACGCTTATTCTTCGTTGCTCTGCGAACCAGATTCTGAATGTCAACGCGCGACAGTCCTTCGAGTTTTTGTCCAAGTGAATCTCTGTCTATATCACAGACTTCTTTGAAATCTTCGATATCTGAAGTTATTTTTACGATAAAATTCTTTACTTCTTCTGCATTTGGAAGGTCTATTCTGATTTTTGCAGAAAATGGATTTTCAACAATCTGTCCATTCAAATCTGAAAGGTTTTCACAGACAAGACATGTGGCAATGTTTGCCGAGCTTATTGCCCTGTCAGACGCCCAATCAAGAACTTTTATGAGTGTTTCCACCATATCACCGGAAATATACGCCGGGTCAGTTCTCGGAAACAAATATTGAACATAATCTATTATTATTGCAACCTTCAAAGGGTCAGAAACACTTTTCCCATCAGGTGTATTTTTTGTTCTGGACAATCCGCTTCTTAAAAATCGATCAATAAGCTCAAGCACTCTTTTAGGCTCTTTGGGAAGGAGATTGCCAAGTTCAAGAACCTTTCCCGGATCATTTTGTGGCAGACTCGGAAAAGATGAATAACTCGTATGATGCCAGACATCAAAGATTTTCAAAAACTGAGCAAACAAATCGCCACCCTTGAGGGTTCTTATACCTTTTCCTCTGTCATAGGCAAGCACGACTTCAAATGGAGCAAACATAACTTTTGTCAAAAAATCATTTAACGAAAACAAACTATTTTTTTCATCTGTCGCATCGGCATGAACCCAGTCTGAAACGTTACCATAAAGAATAAACTGACTGACCGTTCCGCTTCTGAAAATATCTGCCATTTCATTTGCCCAGCGTGGAATTCCAATATCTGTCATTTCTATCTCCTGAGAAAAAATATTGTCACATATTATTGATAGATGATGTTCAAAGAAATATCAATAAGAAAGAAAAAAAATCCGATAGGTGAGTTTATGTCTCATTGAAAGTATAAATTCAGGAGAAGAAAAGATTTTCTAATTTTAACTCTTGACATGAGAATAAAATTATGCCAATATCACCTTCAACTTTGAAGGAAAATTTTATGAAAGGGGTGTACGATATGTTAAGTTTAGATTGGTTGGATGAAGAAGAACGAGAGAACTATTTTCTTATGCCCAAGAAAAAATGGGAAGAAGAAGAAGAGGAAGACGAGGAAGAAGAAGAAGATTTAGAAGATGAAGAAGACCTCGAAGACGATGAAATCGATCTGGAAGAAGACGAAGACGATTTCGACGATGATGATGACGATTTCGACGATGATGACGACTTTGACGATGACGACGATGATCTTGACGACTTCGATGATGATGATTTTGACGATGAAGACGAAGATTTAGACGATGATGAAGACTTAGACGATGACGAAGATTTTGACGACGAAGACGAAGATGAAGACGAAGACGACGAAGAGTAATTAAAGTCTGATTTCTCGGTATTCCAAAGCGGGGGCATATATGCTCCCGTTTTATTTTGCTACCTTATCGGCCTTCGCTCCAGAAACGACGCTTTTCTTCTTCAAGCATATCGCCAATAATTGATTCAGATTCACCAAACTCCCTGATATCTGTTCTTGAGATGAGCCAGAGCCAATCATCATGGTTCCAAGAACCATTTTTCATAAATACAAATTCTCTTAATTTGACCTGAAGCTGATATTTCGAGGGTTGAACAGGCTTTGGTTCTTCCATTGGTTCGCATGTGGCTATGACAACATCTTCAGACTTTACTTTTTTATTGGGAAATCTGGGGCCATTTTTCCCAATACATTTATACAATTTCAATCCACCGCGCTTTCCATTCTCTAAAAGGTAATTTTCCCGAACCATTGCCTGAAAAAGTCTGTACATAGACCCTTTCTGATTTTTATCCAGGGAATCTCCGAATACATCGCGAGTAACATCTGCAGCGGTAAATACGAGTTTTTCTTCCGAATAACGCATTATCTTTTTGACGTTTTCAGAGATTATCCGGTGTAAATGTATATCACGATCATTATCGCAACGACGCTTGCAGCCGCTGACACAGCCACTGCTAATAACACCATTGCAGAATGGAAGTTCACAAAAACGATGGCGTCCCATAAAAGACCTCTTCATTTTGACCAAGAAGCGTAACCCAGAATCTAAGTATTTGTCAATTTTTTTCACCATTTTTTTTCAAATCAGCCATTGTCGCAAATTATTAATTCTTCTCAACCTAGAAGTCAGTTTACCGGGACTGCATTACCGATAAGAAAAAGAAATCAATATCGACGTTCAGCTTGGCTGAAGTTTAAAATAAAATATTTTTTGAAATTTTACATGAAATAATAGTATAATCTCAGGAATTGTCTCATAGCTATCGGAGAACCAGATGCCTCAACTCAGAAAAGATCCGGTAACCAAAAGATGGGTTATCATAAATTTTGAAAAAAGCCTTGGAGCTGCTGATTATAAGATTCCAAGAGCTTCTCACACAGCAGTTACCTGCCCATTCTGCCCTGGCAGAGAGAGCATGACACCACTTGAACTCATGTCTTATCGCGAACCAAACACCCTTCCCAACCAACCCGGATGGAAAGTTCGTGTTATTCCTAATCGTTATCCGGCACTACAGATTGAAGGAGAGCTGGATCGCACCGGCATTGGTCTGTATGATATGATGAACGGCATTGGTGCACACGAAGTAGTTATTGAATCACCAGAGCACAATCTTGGACCAGCTGATTTTACGCCAGAGCACTGGGCGCTGATAGTCGGAATTTACGCTGACCGTTACCGTGATCTCAAAAGGGATCAGCGATTCAGGTATATTCTTATATTTAAAAACAACGGTATTGCAGCAGGTGCCAGTCTTGAACATCCGCATTCTCAGCTTATTGCGACTCCAATAATACCCAAGAGAGTCATGGAAGAAATCGAAGGCGCCAGACAGTATTATTATTATAAAGAGCGCTGCGTTTTCTGTGACATTATTCGTCAGGAACTAAGCTCTGGCGATAGAATTATCACCGAGAATGAAAGTTTTGTCGCTTATGCTCCATTTGCATCGAGATTCCCTTTCGAAACCTGCATCGCCCCGAAAGAGCACAAAGCGTCTTTTGGCGCTCTTGAGGATTCAGAAATGGAGTCTCTTGCCAATATTATTTCCGCAACCCTCAAAAAACTAGTTAATGCCCTCGGAGATCCGCCTTTTAATTACATAATTCACACCTCGCCTTGCGACGGAAATTGTGATGAATACTATCACTGGCATCTTGAAATCATGCCTCGTCTTACAAAAGTTGCAGGATTCGAATGGGGTTCAGGTTTCTATGTAAACCCGACACCGCCTGAACTTGCAGCAAAACAGCTTATTCAGAGCATTTCTCAGCCAAAGAAAGTGGTGAAATAACTTATGCCTCAACTGAGAAAAGATCCGATTTTAAAACAATGGGTAATCGTTTCGCCCGAGCGCGGAAAAAGACCCGGCGACTTTCAGAATATGAATGCCATGCCCCCGGATGATCCGGAAAAATGTCCTTTTTGTGAAGGTCATGAAAAACTGACTCCGCCGGAAACAATGGCTTTCAGAAAAAGCGGAACCTCGCCGAATGAGCCTGGCTGGTGGGTCAGAATTATTCCCGACCGGGACCCGATTCTGATACCGTCTGGTAATAGCGGTCGAGTTGGCATTGGCATGTTTGATGCTATGAATTCCATAGGCATTCATGAAGTTCTTGTTGAAGTGCCAAACCACGACCAGACGCTTCAGAGTGTTTCGCCTAACCAGGTAAGAGAGGTCGTCTGGGCATTCAAACAAAGGCTTCTTGAAATCAAAAAGAATCCGCGATTTAAACATTTTATGATCGTTAAAAACAGTGGACGCGGCGTTTCAAGTTATTCCCATTCACATTCACACATTGTTGCAACTCCTATCATTCCAAAACGGATAGAAGAAGAGCTTGATGGCGCACGCGAATATTTTCATTATCACGACAGATGTATCTTCTGCGATATAGTAAGACAGGAACAGGCCAACCCAGTGCGGGTAATTTATCAGGACGCCTTTTTCATAGCCTTCTGTCCCTTCGCTTCAAGATTTCCATTTGAAATGATGGTTACTCCGATTCTTCATCAGCCTTTTTTTGAAGCTATTGATTCCGACCATGTAACAGGGTTTGCGGCTGTTCTTCAGTCTCTGCTCAAGAGAATGGAAAAGCTTCTGACTAACATCCCGTACAATTTTATTCTGCACACTTCGCCTATTTCCGAAACATGCAGGGATTTTTTCCACTGGCATCTGGAAATTATTCCAAAACTGACACAGGTTGCTGGTTTCGAATGGGGTTCAGGATTCTATATTAACCCTTTACCACCTGAAGATGCGGCAAAATACCTCAGGGAATCCTGAATTTTTGGAAATAAAAAAACTGACTGATAAACAAAAAGAAACGAATTTTTTACCACGGAAGAACACGGAAATTCACGGCATTGGAAGCTGTCATTTCGACTGAAGGAAGAAATCGCAGCAGCAAAAATAAAATGTCAGATGAATGATGAAATGTAACTTTTTACCAGGGAAAGGGTAATATAATAGAAAATACCTTTTTGGTATGATCTATTGAAGCCAGCGGAAATTAACAGGGAGGAAAACAATGGATATCAGAAAATTTACTTTTCTGTTTGTTTTATCAGTTTTTTTCGCAGGAATTGTCTTTGCGGCAATTCAGATTCCATCAAAGGGCGTTGTTGTAAGAACCAATGGTAATGGGTTGCATCTCAGAACAGGTGCTGGTACAGAAAATTCAGTTATTGTAGTAATGAATGAAGGCGAAACAATTGAGATACTTGGAGTTTCAGGCAACTGGTATCAGGCAAAATATAATGGGAACACAGGATATTGTTATTCTTATTATATTGATGTAACTGAAACTAAGGAGCTTAACGATCAGAATGCAGCGCAGAATCCTTATGCAACGCTTTCCCAGACAGATCCAAACAGAGCAGAAACTAAAAATCCAGACCCGAAAATCATTCCATAAAGCTTCAGCTCTATCGCCATCATAGAATGTCTGATCGATGCTCTTAAATAAATGGGGAACTTAAAGCAGAAAATGAGAAAATTCAGGAAGAAATTTTCCAGAGATGCAGTAATTCTGGTTCTGATAACGATTGCAATCTTCATTCTTTTTATGACCGGGGCGTATCTTCTTAAAACTTCAACCCTTCAAAGGGGCCAAACAAACCGTCTCGGCGAGATGAATGTTGCAAGCGGTGTTGGCTATGGTCTGGCACAGCTTGCACTTCACAAAATAATGTATGATGAGCTTGCAAATCCATCTTCTTCAATGGTTCAGGCTCTTTCTTTGCCTCTCAATTCAATGACAGACTTCAATCTGGGCACTTTTAACCTTGAATCCGGCTCAGTAAGTCTGAAAAGTGTCTGCGATACTCTAACTGAGCCTCTTGCAAAACTTGGTAATTTCTATTACAGGGTAAGTGTAAAATTTGGAAAATCTGATTTTCAGGCCATTGGTCTTTCAAATCTTTATCCGCGTGAAAAGCTGGGATTAATTCACATTTTTGTTGACATCAATCACAAAAAATTCAATACTTCCGGACCTTATATAACTGAAAATTACCACTATGTTGCAAAAATAAAAGTTACTGCCGCTATTGTCCCAATACTTTCGAAGTTTACGCTGTATGTCGAAAATGCAAATGATGGAAATCCGTGGCGCTATAATGTTGCTACAACAGACCAGGATGGTCATCTTGCCGGCACTCAGGTAGTACCCATTGTTCTGAACAATGCAGGCGAACCGACTGTACCAACTACCATGAGCGATTTCGTAAAAAAACCGTTTGGATTTGTATATCTCGGCGGTGGTCCGGTTTATCTGAATATTGCCCGTGGATGGGGTGCCAATCCCGATTATGGTGAAGGATTTCATCTGTTTGAATGCGGGCGCGGAGACGGATTATACACCGTAGCCTGGGGCCAGGACAACATGGCAATACTGCAATGGGACCAGGGAACCTGCCAACCTTCTTCACTCGCAGGAAATAAAGACTGGTTTGATTTTATCGCTCATCATCCAATGGCAGAAATGGTAAAATTCAACAGTATTTTCAGGCTTCTCGGTACGGATGTAAAAAAATCTCCAACTCTGGTTTTTGGTGAAGTATTCAGAGGTTTTATCTGCGCAAAAGCATATAAATCATCTGTTAAGCCACCGCCTTTTCCGCCGGCATTCCTTCCATACATCGGCAACATGAGCATCTGGATGTCAGCAGTTGGCGGATCGGCACCACTTGAAGGATTTCCGCCAATTCAACCGTTTTTTACACGCATAGACGAATTTGCAGCTCTCACCTCTTATGCAGCACATCTCAAGCTTTACCAGGAAAAATATTCAAGTACAATAGTTGCCTCGCAGCCATATAATCTTTCTCTTGCATTTATTGGAACAAACAACAGAAATGCCTTCCCGCGTGAATCTCACTTCCGAAGTGGTGATCCATTGCTTGAACTTACGCAGGCTAATCCGCAGCCACCTGCAGCGAAGATGCACGACTTGCCATCTGACCTGACTGGTCTCATTCCCGGAGTCAACAGTCTTAAAGACATGCAGCCGATTCTTGACAGCATGAAAATTCCTGGAGAGCGCGTTTCATGGGTTATTCCAGCTTCCAAAAATTCTGATATAATACAGACTTTAAAAGATTATGGACTGGCTCATGGAGCAAGCCCATTGAATCTCAACTGCAATGGATGGGTGTATGTCGAGGGAACATCTAAGCTGGAGATATCAGAAGGAATAAAGATAACCGGAAACGGCGGGATTGTTCTTGAAAAGGGTGAAATAGTTATTTCCGCACCAATTAACTGCGACCCTGCATCAAAGAAAGTTTTGTATCTGATAACAAGAGATGGAGATATAAAAGTTGGAGCAGATGTCAACGCTTCACTCATAGCGGGAAAAGGAAAGGTTCTGATAACGGGTGGAAAGCGAAAAATAAATGGTTCAGTTGCAATGAGCCGATTTGATATCACAAACGCATCCCACGGCGCAGAAATATCGTATGATCCGACTCTGGGAGCTCTGCCCCTTCCGCTTCAGACTAGCGTGCCCGCAGCATCAGAGGCAGCACTGCTGTCTTTCAGCATTTGTCCGGACCCGGTACCTATACCATGAGGGTAAGATATGGGAAAAATTAAAGCGGTGTTGCGGTCGAAATCTGCACTGTCATTTGTTGAAATAATGACTGCTGTTCTGGTTCTTGGAATGGTAATCGTTCCGCTGAGCCAGCTTTTTAACCGCGGCGCAACAGGTACTGTCCAGACACGCGACGAAGTACTTGCCTATCATTATGCAGAAGAACTTCTTTCCTGGCTTCAATCAAAAAAATACTCTGATCCGGATATCGCAGTGACATCAGCTCCGAAACCTTTTTCTGAAATAATTATAAATACTTCCGGAAGCACTTCAGAAAAGAATTCGATTGATACTTCGAAATTTACCAGAACTGTTATCATAAGAGAAATCAGCCCTTCACCCAGCTGGCCTTATACCTATAAAATTCTCAATGTTCAGATTTCATGGAAATCGGGAAAAGTTGACAGGAAGATTGATATGGCATCGCTGGTATACAAATGAGAAAACCATGAAGACCATAAAAAAATCGGGATTTTCGACCATAGAAATCATGATGGCAGTACTTGTTATGTCAGTGATTGTGATTGTCGTTACCAGAATGCTTTCAATGGGGCTTAAAGGCGGAAAAAAGGGAACAGCACATCTTTCAATTATTCAGAATTCAATGGTTCTCATGTCTCAGTTTGACCTGGATCTTCAGCGTGCGGTGTCAATAATTCAGCCTACTCCGGGAAACAATTCTCCTGAAGCAATGTTTGAAGTCTATGTCCTCGACTCAAATGGAAAACTGGCTACTTCAACGATAAAATACAGAGCAAATCCAGGGCAAAAAGGTTTTTCCAGATGCCGGCTTGACTCAGGCGGTAATACAGTTGAAAACCAGACTTTCTGCAGAGAAAATCTTACTCTCGCTTCGTTTACACATGCAGTTGACTCTGCGACCGGAAAAGTTGGTATGATTGCAGCATTTCATTTGCACGCATCAACAAAGGGAAGCGAAGATTTCTTTCTCAAAAGATATATTTACTGTCCTGTTTTGGCCAGCAATTCCCGGGGAACATCCTGGAAGGGCCAGTGAAAACAGAATCCAGCACTTCAAAAACTTTAGACTGCGATATTTCTGTCTTTATTCGTCAGGTTCTTGACGGCAAAACTACTGCTTTTGCAGAAATTGTTTCCAGATACCAGAAAAAAATTTACAGCATGGCTCTTGGGTACACACGAAACCTTGATTCAGCGCTTGATCTGTCTCAGGAAATTTTTTTAGAAACCTACAAATCTCTTCACAGATATGATCAGAGCCGTTCTTTCACAAACTGGATACTCAAAGTAGCATCGAATCAATGTTCCAAATTTGTCAGAAAACGTGTGGATATACCCTCAGAAAATAATGATTCAATTCCTGATGTTGCCCAGACAAATCCGCTGGAAATAATGATAAAAGATGAAAGCCGGTCAGATATAATGAAAGCCTTCAATAAGCTTCCGGAAGACCAGAAAATGCCGGTGTGGCTTTATTATTTTTTTGACAGATCATGTAATCAGATTGCTGAAATTCTGGAAATTCCTCTCTCCAGCGTCAAAGTGAGACTCTTTCGGGCGCGTCAGACCCTTGGAAGCCTTCTCGAAAAAAAGCGATGATAATCTCCTATTTTGAAAAGACAAGAAAAGAAAAGACGAGAAAAGAAAAGACGAGAAAAGAAAAGATTTTTGTCCGCAGATTACGCAGATTACGCAGATTTTCAAGATTTGAGATTTGAGATTTGAGATTTTAGGCATGAGATCTTAGGGATTAGGATTGAGATTGAGATTGAGATTGAGATTGAGATTGAGATTGAGATTGAGATTGAGATTGAGATGGAAGTGGATGTTGTGATTCTAGAATGAAACAGGTTGGCGGGAATATTTTGGAAAGAGGAAAAGAATTCTGAAAATAATATGTAACATTTTTCCATGGAAAGGTAAGTTATAAAGTAGTGAGTACCAGTAAAATGCTGTAGTGGGTGTGAACGAGATGCATAAACTTTATCAGAGGGCAAAAAAATATGAGCCTGAAAAATAATGAGGAAAAACTGTTTGACTATCTTGAGGGGAACCTTTCTGAAAAGGAGCGCCTTGAGCTTGAGCTTCATCTCAGAAACTGCAAGGAATGCTCCAGTTCAATTGCCCAGGCAAAGCTCGGAAATGAGATTTTCAAATCGATAAATCTGAAAAATACTGATATTGATTTGACAAAAAGTGTGCTGAAATCAATATCACCAGCACCATCAGAAAGCAGTACATGGAACATCACAGAATTCATTACCGGCATTATTTTCAATCCGGTGTTGAAGCTTTCATTTGCCCTGTTGCTTTCAATTTTCATACTTTCAAATTTTCTTGCATTTAAGAACTGGTTTCAATATTCCGGATCAGAAGCCGTCACAACAGCTTCTGCCCCCTTGCTTGCCAAGGTAATAAGAAAAGCCGAAAATAGTCCTGCTCAGGAAAGCTGCCTGTATGGAAAAGATTCTGAAGTAATAACCAGCGAAAAAGAAACAGCAACAATTCAAGTAAGAGATATTGGAACAATTTTTGTCAGCAATTCAAGCAGAATTAAAGTTTTTCCCCAAAAGATAATGCTGATGAATGGTTCCGTTTTTGCTGAAGTAAAGAAACAGGGAATAAACTCAAAGGTTCTTTTTGAATCCGAAAATAATCAGATTTCGATTATTGGAACTTCATTCGGTTTTCAGAATACAGCATCGGGTGTGTCCGTATCTCTTTTTGAAGGAAAAGTTGAATTGTGCAATTCCAGCGGTCAAAAGCTTCTCCTTCTGGAAGGAAACACAGCCAGTTTCAATGTTAAGGGAATTTCCTGCAAATATATCACTGACGAAGAATCTGCCATGTTCGAAAAAATCTGCGGCAAAAAACTTCCACTACCAGCGCCAGCAGCTATTTCAAACAATTCAAACAATATTTCTCCAAATACAGACATTATTGCTTCAATTTCTGAATCCGTGAATCTTTCAAAACATACTGATACTGCTGAAACCTCAGTATTATCAAACTCTTCAAAGCAAACATCAACAAAAGTCTCAGTGGATATGCGCACCCCTCCGGAAACTTCATCATCAGTGTCTTCAATGACCACAACAAATCAGACCTCAAATAGTCCTGACATGCTCGGAATACTTGACGATCACCAGCCAACAGAATAAATCTCTTCGAGCGAAATAACAGTCCATTTACATTATGACAAATATTTGTTATTAATGTAGATGGGTTTTTCATTTACACTAATGTTTACTGTTGGAGAAAATAATGAAGCTTCTTCTGATCGAGCCACCGTTTAAGTCATTCACAGGAATATTTAATTTCTATTTTCCACTTGGGCTTGCCTATCTTGCCGGAAGCGTAAAAAAAGAGGGATTTGACTGCAAAATACTTGATATGGACGTGGTGGAAGGAAAAGAAGGAAACTTTGACTTCGCACATGAATATGATCGATATGCGAGTTATATTAAAGCTTTGAATGACCCGCAAAATAGAACCTGGCTTCTATTGAAAAAGTATGTCAAAGAGCAGAAGCCTGATTTTATCGGAATTACGGCTATGACAACTAAATTTGGCTCGGTTATACAAACCGCAAAATTCTGCCGTGAAGTTTTACCAGAGGTTCCAATTATCATTGGTGGCCCACATGCAACGATTATGCCCGATCTCACCCTTTCTATTCCAGAGGCTGACTACGTGGTCAGAGGAGAAGCCGATGAAGCGCTTCCTGAATTGCTTATTACTCTGCGTGATCGAAAAGATATCAGCAAAATTAAGGGAGTGAGTTACAAAGCTGGCTCAAAAACAGTACACAATCCTCCACGTGCATTTGTAACAGATCTCGACTCCATACCTTACCCTGACCGCAGCGCTCTTATGCACCCTGAAGCATATTCTTCTGAAGACATGGGCGTAATGCTTACTTCCAGGGGATGCCCTTTCCTGTGCAGCTATTGTTTTCACATGTGGGAACAGAAGGTCAGGTTTCGATCAATTGAAAATATAATGGGTGAAATCAAGCAGGTAATGTCACAATATTCAACCAGACAGTTTTCATTTAAAGATGACTCGTTTACTGTCAGAAATTCTCATGTCAGAAAGCTCTGCGAGGCATTAAAGAATGACAATACCAGAATTGGATGGAGCTGCACAACACGTGCTGATCTTATTAATGACGATCTTTTGAAAACAATGAAAGATGCCGGATGCAACATCATGAGCATTGGCGTTGAATCAGGGTCGAAAAGAATTCTTGCTGAGACTGACAAGGGAGTAAATCATTCGCAGATCATTGCAGCATCGAAGCTACTGAACAGTAATCGTATTTTCTGGAGCGGATATTTTATGATTGGTCTGCCAACTGAAACGGAAGAAGATATCACGAAAACGATCGATTTTGTCGGCAAAGTCAAGCCTTATTACGCCGGACTGGGTGTTTACAACCCGTTTCCCGGCACAAAATTGTTCCGTCAGGGCGTTGAACTTGGCCTGCTTGAACCAAACCCGGGTCTTGAACATTTTCTGACAACCAATCCAAAAGACCTTTTCTTTAAAATACCTAATAAGCGCATGCTGACAATTTCTGATGAACGATTCACGGAAATTTCAAAAAATGCCATGGAATTTTTCCACAAGTACAATAAAAACCCGTATAACCTTATTCGAAGAGGCTTTGCACGAAGAAAAGCCTACTTCTATGACCCGTCGCTGCTGTTTCGCGACATTTCAAAAGCTCTGGGAATGTTGAAATAAGGATAAGATATGGAAGAGAAAAGATCAATGCAGGAAGTCTGGACAGAAATTCTGACAAGCAGATGTCAGCTTCTCGAAGGAACAGATTTTTATTATCCGACAGTACAAACTGCAAGAGGTGAGAAACTTTTTGCCGATGGAAGTATTGAGATTTTTACGAAACCATCTGCAGTTTACAATAGGCCTCCTGACGTACCTTCAATGGACGTCTTTCAGAAACCCCTGCAATCATGCCATGGGCATATTATAAGCATTAACAATGACAATTTTCTGCTGGTAATATGGCGGGAGAAAAATGACAGTCTTAAAATAAGTAAAACGGAAGAAACATTTATTTTATGGGATGACATTGCCCAGATAAAGTTTCACTGGAAAAATCCGTATAAAGAACTGGTTGAAAAAAGAAATTAATAATGTTAGTAATTTTTAGTTAAATTTTAATTTCAAGGAGCGGACATGCTCAAGAATATCAAGAATTATTATATTCCTGAAACGATTGAAAAAGCCTGTGCATTGACTGCGGCAGACAATGCACGAAATGTTGTTCTGGCAGGCGGCACGCATCTTGGAGTAATCGAAGATTCCTCCATTGATGGTCTTGTTGATCTGAAAAAACTCTCTCTTGCCGGAATCAAACATTCTGACAACAAAATCTGCATTGGTTCAATGACCACTATCCAACAGATTTTGAAAAATTCCCAGATGAAATGTTCGTCTGGAAAACTTCTCATCAAATGTGCTTCCAGAGTAGGATCAACTCTGCTGCGGAACTCCATTACACTTGGAGGCAACTGTACTGCGGTTTTTCCGTGGTCTGATTTCCCGCCGGCAATGTTGGTACTGAATGCTCAATTTGTTCTTTCAAATGGAAAATCAGAAAGAATTATCTCTGCCGATGACTTTTACAAAACAAGACCCACTGATGTTTTGAAAAAAGGTGAAATTCTGTCAGAAATAAGAATTCCTGAGGGAACCAAAGGTTCGGGCATATCATTTCACAAAGTATCAAAAACAAAAAATGATTTTTCACTGATTACCGTTGCTGTAACAATGAAAATCAGCAGCGATTCAACTGTTGAAGATGTGAAAATCGCACTGAATGCCGTTACGAAGAAGCCTTCCCGCTGCACCGCTGCTGAAGAAATGCTCAAAGGGAAAAAGGCTGATGAGAAATTGTTTGCTGAAGCCGCCTGCAAAGCAGCAGAAGGAATTGATTTCACTTCTGATTTCCGCGCCAGCAGGGAATATCGTCAGGAAGTTCTGCCGGTATATCTGAGAAGATGTCTCACAGAAGCAGCAGAAATGGCTAAGGGAGGCTGAAATGCATCTTAATATTGAACTCAATGGCGAGAAAAGAACTCTCGAAATTCAACCAAAAGATATGCTTTTAGATGTTTTACGTTCTGCCGGAATGAAAAGCGTTAAAAGAGGCTGCGGCGAAGGTACATGTGGAGCATGTGCGGTTTTGATTGATGGAAAGCCGCGGAACTCGTGTATTACATTTGCAGCATCATGTGAAGGCTCAAAGATTCTGACGGTAGAAGGAATGGGAAACCCGGAAAAACTGCACCCGCTGCAGAAATCATTTATTGATCACGGCGCAACACAATGCGGATATTGCAATCCAGGTTCTCTTATTGTATCCAAGGCTCTGCTGGATGAAAACCCGAATCCGACTGCTGAAGAAGTCAAGGAAGCACTCGACGGAAATCTGTGCAGATGTACTGGTTACGTTAAAAGGGTCGAGGCGGTTCTTGCCGCAGCCCGGGAAATGAAAAAATAAGGGAGCAGAAAATGCAAAAACCACCCGCGATTCCTGAATATCCAAAATTCTTTGACCGTCCGGAAAAATTTGATGTCGTAAATCATTCACGCGAAAAACTTGACGGCGCCGGTCTGGTGACTGGAAACAGAAAATTTGTCGCAGATTTTGATCTGGTTAATCCTCTGCACGTAAAAATACTTACAAGTCCGCATGCACACGCAAATATTAAAAAGATTGATCCTGATGAAGCCAGAAAGGTTCCGGGCGTTGTTGCTGTTTATACATACAAAGACGTGCCTAGAATTCTGAGAACCACTGCCGGACAGGGTTATCCAGAACCATCTCCTTATGACACATGTCTACTTGATAACAAAGTCAGATTTGTCGGCGACAGAGTTGCAATAGTTGCCGCTGAAACGCTCGAAGCTGCAACTGAAGCATGCAGAAAAATCAAAGTTGATTATGAAGTTCTTCCTGCAATTTTTGATCTCGAAAAAGCACGTGATGCTTCCAGCCCGATAATTCATGACGAACCTGACTGTATAATGCCGATTCCGGTGTTTTATGAACCGAAAAAGAATCACTGTTCACACATTGAAACAAGAGTTGGAGATGTTGAAAAAGGTTATAAAGAGGCTGATTTTGTACTTGAGCGCAAGTATAAATCACATTATGCACAGCACTGCCCGATTGAACCGCATGTCTGCGCCGCTTATCTTGACGAAAGCGACCGTCTGACGCTCATTTCTTCAACACAGGTTCCGTTTCACGCAAGAAGAATTACAGCCCAGACACTCGGGATTCCAATAAAACGCATCAGAGTCATTAAACCACGCATTGGCGGCGGCTTTGGAACGAAGCAGGAAGTCCTGATCGAAGACGTAGTGGCGCTCGTTACTCTCAGAACAAGAAGATCGTGCATTCTCGAACTTACACGTTCAGAGGAATTTATTTCTTCAAGAACGCGACACGAAATGATTGTTACAATGAAAGCCGGAGTAAAGAAAGATGGCACTCTCACAGCTTTTTCGATGAAAGTACTTTCTAATACAGGTGCTTATGGAAGCCATGCTCTCACAGTAATGTGCAACTGCGGATCTAAAGTTCTTCCGTTGTACAAGTGCAACAATGTTGAATTCATAGGTGATACGGTCTACACAAACCTTCCGGTTGCAGGTGCATACCGCGGATACGGGGCAACTCAGGCCGCTTTCGGCGCGGAAAGTATCATGGATGAGCTTGCAGAAAAAATTGGCATGGATGCAGCAGAATTCAGAATGATGAATCATATCCGAGTCGGAGAAACTTCACCGATATTTCAGGCTCTGGGCGAAGGACGTGCCGGAGTTTCAATGGACATCAAATCCTGCGGACTTCCACAGTGCATTGAAATCGGAATGAAAGAAATCGGCTGGAAAGAGAAACGCGGAAAACCTGGTACAGGAACGAAGAGACGCGGAATCGGAATGGCGATGCTCATGCAGGGCTCGTCGATTCCGGAAATTGATATGGGTTCCGTTTTCATTAAAATGAACGAAGACGGCTCATTCAATATGCTGCTCGGAGCAACTGACCTTGGAACAGGTTCCGACACAATTCTTGCACAGATTGCCGCTGAAACACTTGGCTGCGACCACAATGATATGATTGTTTACAGTTCCGACACAGATTTCACTCCATTCGATACCGGTGCTTATGCAAGTTCTACAACATATCTTTCTGGCGGTGCGGTAATAAACGCTGCCAACAAAGTCAAAGAACAGATTCTTGCAGTTGCCTCGCTGATGTTGAATGAGAAACCCGAAGATCTGAGAATTGAAAACAAGGCAGTATACGGAAAAGATGGAAAGTCTTCTATAACATTCTCTTCAATCTGCAATTATGCCATGTATGAAGTAAATCAGTTTCAGATTGGAGCAATAGGTTCTCATGTTACACATGCTTCACCACCGCCCTTTTCTGCTCACTTTGCCGAAGTTGAAATTGATACAGAAACCGGAGAGCTGAAAGTTGTGAAATATGTAGCTGGAGTCGATTGCGGAACAGCTATTAATCCACAGCTTGCCGAGGGACAGGTCGAGGGAGCCGCTGCAAATGGCATAAGTTTTGCTGTTACAGAAGAGTACATCTTTGACAAAAATGGCAGAATGCTGAATCCGAATTTCAATCACTATAAGATTTTCAGCGCAGCTGACATGCCTGAATTAAAAGCTTTTCTGGTGCCAACTTATGAACCCACCGGTCCTTATGGCGCCAAGAGCGTAAGTGAAATTGGAATTAACGGTGCATTGCCTGCAATAGCCAATGCAATCAAGGACGCTGTTGGAGTTCGTCTTGTTGATCCGCCTTTCACTGCAGAAAAGATCCTTAAAGCCATGAAGGAAAAAGGGAAACTCTGAAAAAATGCTGCTCGTTCGAGTCTTAAAAGCTCGAACGAGCTTAACATAATATCGCATTAAATTCTGTCATCTCGATCGAAGGGAGAGATCTTCGAAAGGTTAGAAATAGAAAATACGATCTCTTTTCGGGAATGTCCCCAGGAAACAATTAATCTGATATCATTACCAGGCTGTTTGAATTCATAAAATGAAAATTCCTATCAATAAATTTACGAGAAAAATATGAGACCTGTTTCGTTTTTGATTATTGCCATTGTTTCTGCTTCATTTTCCGGAGAATCGAATCAGCTTTTTGCAGCCCGGAAGCCGCGTGTTCCGGATTCATCTTCCGTTGACGGCAAAAGCTCACCAAACATGGCCGTAAAATATCTTACCAGGGCAAGAAATCTCAGATCAAAGGGAATGCTCGGAGAATCTCTGGAAAGCGTTAAAAAAGCTCTCGTGGCTTATCCGGGTTATGGCGAGGCATGGCTTGAGCTTGGCGATCTTCACATGGTTTTTGGAGCATCAGATAAGGCAATGGACGCACTCAACGAAGGTATTCCGCTTGCTGAAGATCAGGATGTTGAGAAGACTTTTCTGGCAAAAGCTCTGGCACATCGTGCAAGGATCAATGTTTCTCTACACCAGCCTGATGCCGCTTCGAAAGATCTGTTGAAAATTTTGTCTCTTATGCCAAAAGATCCAACTCCACATCAGATTCTCGGTGAAATTCACGCAGAAAGAGGTCGTTTTGATGCCGCAATAGAGTCGTTCAAAAGAGCATTGAAACTTGATCAAAAAAATCCATCATGCTGGATGTCATTGGGAAAAGCAGCAATAAAAGGGAAAAACCGCTCCATGGCAGTGCAGGCATATCTTGGTCTTATTAACTGCGACACAGAAAAAGCTTCTCAATTTGCAGAAATACTAACCGAACTGAAAATCCCAATACCTGATCCAAAAAAAGTTGCTTCATTTATTCTGGCCGCAGATGATCCTTATGCGTCAGACGACGATCCTTATGCCGATACTTCTGCGCCTGCAAAAGTTATTGCATCGGAAAAATCTTCTTCTATTAAAAAACCAGCACTTCAAAATAATTCATCTGATGAAAAAAAATCTCCCACAAACGTCTCGGCTTACAAGGAAAAAACGCCTCAGAACACCAATATAGCCGACAAAAGAACGACTCAAAATCTTTTATCCTCCGCAAGTTCTTCAACTGACGATAAAATCAAGATAAAAGTGCCGGAAACTTCCAAACCTTCAGAAATTAAGGTAATTAATGAAGTTACAGAAATGTCAAAAGTTTCAGAAGCTTCTGGGGGCACGGAAAACAAATTAGTAATTTCTTCGAAAGACAATAATGATACTCAGCCAGAAAAAACTACCAGTACAACAGATCTGCTTCAGCAACTTTCTGATCCGGATGAAACAAAAAAATCCCTGATAAGAGCTTCAATTGCTGAAATGGGCGAAAAAGCAATACCTGATCTGACACGTGCCCTGAAACACCATGATCCAAAATACAGAATGGAAATTCTTTCTATTTTTGCTGGAATGGGTGATACTGGAAAAATTGCTATTCGCGAAATATCATCAATTTCAACTGACGATCCTGACCCAACTGTTCGCGAAAAAGCATTAAGCGTAATCAGCGTCCTTGAATCAAAAAGAGCTTCTTCGGGTGATTTCAACTGATAGTTACATTAAACTTGAGCTTTAACCACGGAAAACACGGAATTTCACGGAATTTGTATTTGGTTGTTTTGTTAAAGCAGATACCAGCTTAATATGGAAGTATATTATTACAACTCATTTTCTGAAAAGATTATAGTATTTTTAGCTTTTTCTGCAGTTACGGGGTTTTCCCTGTACGACACATATTATAAACCAACTGGAAACACCTCAGCCAAAGCCTTTCAACTCAGCGATTTTATCAGATCTTTCATCAAATCTTTTATCAGAAAACTTTTTCCGGTAGTAATCTTTCTGCCGCCATTCCTTTTTGCGCTCAGTGAAGGGCGTATTGGTTCCCGCATACTGAAAAGAAGCAATTCATTGTACATGATTAATTTTTTCAACAAATGGTCTGGCGGAGTAAATCTTGATGGCGTTTCTCTGAAAATGAAGAAAACAAAACATCTCTGGCGCAGCGATATTTTCGAACTCATCGGGGCAAAGAAATTCGAAAAGCTCAGAATTGACGGATACACCTTGTCCGATGGAACTTCCCTGGCTGATCATATAGTGAAAAAGTTTGATATTCAACTAGTTGATGAGACTGCCATGAACTAAGTACCGCAAGTTTTAATATAGGGGCCATCAAACAATGTCATTTCGACCGATGTGAGAAATCTCGCATTTACGGAGATCTCTCACATTCGTTCGAGATGACAGCACACCCAAAAGTTCTTACGCAAATTTGACCCCTTATTTAAGATTTTGCGTACTTAGGTTCATTGCATTGGGTCAGAGTTCTTTCTTCAGGAGGTTGAATTCGGTATCAAGTTCAGCGGTCATTTTTGACAACGTTTCAATTATTTCGTCAGTATTCTCTATCGGTCCTACAATTTCTGACGATTTAAGAGTCTTTGGAGTACTCAGCTCTATTTCTCTGGAAACCTCTGCAACTCTGCAGAAATACATGTTCAGGGCAATTCCCTTTAATGAATGGGCAGTTTTGTGAACTTCGGAAAGATTCTTTTCTAGCAGAGATTTTTTTATTGATTGTATAAATTCTTCAATTTGAATTAAAGCCTTTTCTAACATGGAATTGGAGAACTCAATATCATTATCAAGGTTTTTAAGCAGTTTTTCTCTCTCGAAACGTTTTAAGGAGCTTTTTTTATCTGAAACTGAAGAATCGCAAGCAACTGCGGCATTAATTTTTTCCTTTTCAGGTCTCAGAAATTTTGCCAGAACATTCTGTAATTCAGTAGCTTCAAGAGGCTTTGTAATAAAATCGAGCATACCTGCATTCAGGCATTTTTCTCTTTCTTCTTTTATTGCTCCGGCAGTTAATGCTACAATTGGAACTTTCGCACTGCGACTGGTCAGGTATTTCAGGATTTCTGTACTTGCAGTAATACCATCCATTTCAGGCATTTGAATATCCATAAGTATGAGATGTGGCAATTTCGTTTTGACCGCCTGCACTGCCTCTTTTCCATTCCTAGCTTCTATGATTTCAGCGTTTGGAACAAATTTTCCAACCATTGTTCTGGTCAGAGCCATATTAATGGCAACATCCTCAGCAATAAGAATAACAAAATAACCTGATGAAACTGTATCGAAAGACAAATTAGTTGTTCTTTCATCTTCTCTGGATGTTTCCTGAACGCTTCTGCGAACGTTCCTGAAACAATTGTACAGTTCATCAGATTTAACAGGTTTGGTAAAATGAAATTTCACACCAAGCTTTTGGCAGGATTCATGAAGTTCTGGTGCATCAAGTGAGCTATGCAGAAGGATTACAGGCAGTTTCTCAGAAGCCAGATTCAATTGTTCTCTTATCAATTTTATTGTTGTCAGACCATCCAAATTCGGCATGTGATAATCAACAATAATGACATCGAACTGATGATTTTTGATCATATTTAGTGCTTCATAACCGCTTTCAACACCTGTAAATTCAATGTCCCAGCTTTTAATCATTGATTCAAGAATGAACCGATTATTCACATTATCATCGACGACCAGGACTTTTTTTACTTCTTCTATTGATTCTGTCGAGAATTTTCTGCCAAATTCAAAAGCAGCGTTGATTTTGAAAGAAAACGTTGTTCCCCTTTCCGGAAAAGATTCCAGTTCAATACTTCCACCCATTTTCCCAACAAGACTACTGGAAATAACAAGTCCAAGGCCAGTACCTCCAAATTTTCGTGTTGTTGATGTATCTGCCTGCGAAAAAGCTTTAAAGAGTTTTGCTCTGTTTTCCTCGCTGATACCGATTCCAGTATCACGCACGAAAAATTTGAGAGTTCCGATATCATCTGATTTCTTCTCGAAAGACAATTTCAGTTCAACTTCGCCGTGTTCGGTAAATTTGACAGCATTACTAAGAAGATTTACAAGAACCTGTTTTAATCTGATCGGATCAACAACTGCAAATCGCGGCATTCCCGGCTGAATGTTGAGCAGGAACTCAAGCCCCTTTCTTGATGACTGAAATTTGATTATATCCGATGCCTGCTCTACAAGCTCAATAATGTCAGTTTTAACGCAATCAAGTTCCAGTTTTCCAGCTTCTATTTTTGAAAAATCCAGAATATCATTAATAATCGAAAGCAGTGTGTGTCCGGAAGAGCTGATATTTTCGGCATATAACTGCTGTGACCTTGAAAGTGGAGTTTTTAAAAGCAGCTCAGTAAAGCCGATAACTCCATTTAATGGTGTTCGAATCTCATGACTCATATTGGCAAGGAATTCTGATTTTGCCCTGCTGGCTGAATATGCGGCTAGTTCAGCATTTTTCTGCGGAGTAATGTCTCTTGCAGAAACAATAACCCTGTTTTCACCAAATTCAACAAGTATCGCATTAAAGTGTCTTTCAGAGCCGGCTAACGTCAAAGTGTAGTTGAAAGAAGCAGGAGCATGGGTAAAGAATACTTTTTCGAGAGCCTTTTCAACTCCCTCGGAAATAGCCGAAGGCAAAACATTTCTGAAATTCTTACCTAAGAACATTTCAGGTGAAGTATAGAGATCATCCAGCGATGCTTTGTATTCAAGAAAGATTCCGTCTCTGCTCATTACAAATAAGGTATCAGGAATACTCTGAATAAGGGAACGAGCATACAACTCGCTGTTTTTAAGATTCTGCTCAGATTTCATTCTGTCAGTAATATCGCGTGCAGCAGCATAAATATGTGTTCCATAAGGATGTGAACGCCATTCAATATATCTGTAATTACCATCTTTCGCGCGATAGCGATTTACAAAGTTTAAAACCTGCTTCTGATCATCAAGTTTCGTTAAAGCATCAAGAGTGCTCTGTAAATCATCAGGATGAATGAAATCAAGGAACTTTTTGCGTTCCAGGTCAGCTGGAGTATACCCTAGAACCTCTGACCATGCCTCGTTCACTCTGATAAAATTTCCTGAGGTATCGGCGATGCACAGCAAATCAAGATTAACAGAAAAGAACCTTTCCAGTTCCTCGGATTTTTTCTTTTCTTCGGAAATATCAAAAAAAATCGTTGAAAAATAGTATTTTTCTGAAGAATGTACCTGAATTCTATACCATTTATTCAATACAGCTATAAAACGCTCTAATTCTATTATTTCTCTTTTATCTGCTTTAAGGGCAATATTTCCGTAGAAATTTATCCAATCAAATTTTTCTTTATCAATATCGGGAATTATTTCTTTTATACGCCTGTGAAGGACATTTTCAGCACGAAAGCCGGTAAGAAGTTCGAAAGCATGATTAATCTCAGTATACTCGTAGTCCACAGGTTTTCCCTGGTCATCAAGTATTATTCGATGATAGGCGTAACCAAATGGCGCATTCTGAATCAAATGTTGGTAATGATTTTTTTCCATATTACTGCCTCTCGTAATCAGCTTTTCGCTTTCTGCTTATTTTGAAATTCAAGAAATGATCTATGAATATGCCTTGATAACAATGCAAATCTCTGAAGAAATGGAAGAGCAAAAACCTGATCGAAATAAAACGAAGCCTCATCATTCAATCCGAGTCTTGCAGAAAGCTCTGCAGCAAGAAACCCGGTTACAACAACAGCTCTTTCTTTCATCAGTTCAAGACCAGGTTTAAGCTTCTCTTTTATTGCATGCCATTCCGGAAACTGCTCGTTAATTCGCAGATAGGGACGATACAGGGTCATCAGACAACCCAGTGCCTGTGCCTGATAGTCTATTTCCTCCAGGGGGCGCTTCTTGCGTCGTGCCAGCCATGATGCTTTCAGGAGGAATTCTCCAGCTATTCTTTCGTATTCCCGAGGAGCAAGCTCCTGAATACTTGAGACAGCAAGGTCAAAACTTCTGAGTCCTTCTTCTAAACGCCTCTCTCCAAGAAAATCAATTCCCTGGGCTTTTTTAAGTCTTTCCTGAATATGTGAATTCGACATGAATTCTTTCTTTATCGCCTCAGAAAATGAAACCCTCTGAAACCGACCGGAAAAATTAGCATAAAAGCAAGTTGGACAAACAATAATAGAATACAGCTCAGGCACTATTTCCGGCGGACAAATCGGGCAAAAATCTGTTTCGATACCCCGAAATTCAAAAGCACCTGGTTTAAGCTGAAGACTTCCAAATCTTTCGCCACAGATACCGCACTGATAAAACATTACATGCTGATAATTTTCCCCAGATTTGAGATTTTCAAGTTCCGGGAAATTAAAACGCAATGGGAAAAGACTTTCATTTTCCAGAAGTTCCGGTTCTTCCTTCAGTGCATTCAGAGTCTGTACAAGTCTCGGAATTATAATTGGCTTTGCAAGCAGAGCAGTAACTTCCTGCTGAAGACAGCTTTCAATAAGTTCCCGGCTGAATTTTCCAGCAAAAAAGATTACCTTTGCATCTGGAGCAAACTTCATTGCATGTTCGGTTATTTCTACAATTGATCTCGTCAAAGAATCGAGGTCAAGAAACCACGCCAAAGTTGGAGTTTTCTGTGACAACCTTGACACATCCTCAAAGCTTGTAGCTCTTTGAAATCGGAATCCATACTCCTTAAGAGTTATACTTAAAAGCATGTCAAGATTATCATCTCTTGTAAATATGAGGCATTGATCGCCATCACTTCCATCAATATCACCAGAAATAATGTTAATCTTTGATACAACATCTGAAGACTTATTCTTTGCAGGTCTAACTGCTGAAATCTTTCTTGTTTTATCGGTGCTTTTGAGTATTTTTTTTGGAGGAATAATCGCATTTCCTGTAATTGGGCGCAAAGCGGAAAGAAGTTCCCCAATTGTCGGCCTTTCCGCCGGGTTGGACTTTATCATCCTGCAAAGAAGCTCCAGAAATGGAAACAATGGATCTTTAAGAGAAACCGGCTCAAGAGTAATTGTTTCTCCAAGAGACAAAGTATGGTTTTGTACAATTTTCGTATTCCCATCCTGAAGTTTTTTCGGAAGTTCTCCAAAAAGAATTCTCCAGAATAAAATGCCAAGCGAGTATACATCTGAAGACACACTAATTTTTGCAGCATCTGAGAGACACTCTGGTGCCAAATACGCAATAAACTGCATATCCTGTTTGTTATCTGTATTAAAAAACGGAGTCATTGGAAAACCTGTAATCATTGCTTCACCATCTGAATTGAAGCCAACCGTGGCAGGATTCAGATTTCCATGGATTAAGCCATCATTATGAATTGCTGAAAGCGTTTCAAGAATTTTCAGCATAAAAACAGCGAGAGCAATGCGGTCTTTTTGAAATATTTCTGTAAGCTTCTCAAATTGAGTATTTCCAAGTGCCTGCATCACCAGATAGTGCGAATCAGACTCTGCTACATAACCTTTCTGGAGTATTTCTGCCAGATATGGGGCGGTGATTCTGGAATATCTTTCAATTCGGTCATTAATCACAAAAACCTTCGATTCATCAATTCCGGACAAGAGATAAATAAGAACCGAGGAATCAGAAATGCAGTCTTTGAAAACCTGCAATTTGCCGGATTTACCCTGTTGAAGAATGATTCCTGGAGAATATCTTTTAAAAGCTTCATTAATGTTAAGAATGCACTTTTCCCGAACCTGGACAAGATATTCAAAAATAAAGTCTAGTCCTGGACGATTCTCGGGCTTTTTGTCAAGCATACGTGACAATAATTCGGAAAAAAGATGTCCGTGAGGCGTTCTGGAGAGCTTTTCAAGCGGCACTGGCGCATTGAGATGTTTTAATACGATTGCCAGAAAGGGGTCTGATGAATCTTCCGTGGCATCAAAAGGTGCTTTTCCAGTTACCAGTTCCCATAAAACAGCACCAAGCGAGTATATGTCTGAAGCGGTTGTAATATCAGGGTTTCCTTCACACTGCTCCGGGGACATATAATGCGGAGTACCCAGTGCCATTCCGGTTTGAGTCTGCCTTTTTGTACCCTTGGCAATTCCGAAGTCGATTATCTTAAGCTCTCCCGATGAATTAATAAGAATGTTTGAAGGCTTAAGATCACGATGAATAATATTTCTTGAATGAAAAGCCTTGACACCTTCAATAAGATTGAGGAATGTACCAGTGAGCAGAAATGGATTTTTGGAAAATTCAGCAATAAAATCAGTTAAGACCTTTCCGGAAAAATATTCCATAATAAGAAACGGAAGCTGTGTCTCAGAATCGGTTTCAAGAGAAAATATTTCGACGACAAACGGATGTCTCAACGAAGCAAGTATTTCTCCTTCCTGAAGAAAGCGCTTTACAGCCATCGAATCTTTCGAATAGTCTTTGTGCAGAAATTTAAGCGCTACAACACGGGGAGGTTTTTTTTCAAGAGCTTTGAATACGGCGCCCATGCCGCCTGCACCAAGAGATGCAAGTATCTTGTAGTTCCCGTTTATGATCGTCCCGTTTGAAAACATATTCTGAGAAACTAACCTTTCACGAAAAACCGAAAAATATTACCATGAATTATTGAGAAGAAACGCGTTCTGTATGGTCTTCTATCATTTTGAACATCAGGTCATAATCAATGGGTTTGGTAATGTATTCATCCATTCCAGCGTCAATACACCTTTTTCTGTCATCCTGCATGGCATTTGCTGTCAATGCAATAACAGTTGTATGTTTTTTATCGCCTTCCAGCTCACGTATTTTAGAGGTACATTCATATCCGTCCATGACAGGCATCTGGCAATCCATAAGAACAATGTCATAGCTTTTTTCTGAAAAGATATTTAATGCTTCTTGCCCGTTTAAAGCAATATCAGAAACCCAACCATGTTTTTTCAGCATATATACAATTACTTTAGCGTTTGTCTCATTGTCTTCGACTAAAAGAATTCTGGGTTTCAATTGTTTAGAAGGCTCATTTATCTGCTCTTCTGCGGCCCGGGGGTTTTCTTTTGTCTCTTCTTTAGGCAGGGATAATGCCGCTGAAATGCAATTCATTAAATCATCTCTTCTGACAGGTTTTGACAAAAAACCCGAGAATCCATGTTCTATTGCTTTATTGATGTTTTCCTTATGAGAAGCTGGATTAATGAGTATAAGTCTGATATCTTTTGCAGCCGTCATTTCCTTCAATGCAGCAGCCATCTCAAAGCAGTTCATTCCAGGCATCTGGTTTTTAATGAACGCAAGATTGATTCTATTGTTTGAGTTTGCTTTTGAAATAATTGTAGTAAAGGCACTTCCCACGTCTGCAGCTTCAAATACAGTAATTCCGCTTCCCTGAAGGTATGAACTGATAATTTTCCGATTCTTCGCATTATCATCAATAACAAGAACATTCACACATGATTTTTTTACTACAAGTTGTTGTTCCGATGCTCTTTTTGCTATCTTGAAATATGCGTTAAAAAAGAATGTTGATCCTTCTCCTGGAACACTTTTAACAGTAACTTCTCCGCCCATCATTCTGACCAGCTCCCTTGATATCTCAAGCCCCAGAGAATTTCCTGCGGATATTGGCTCGGAGAAGCCAGCCTGATTAAATAATTGAGAAAGTTTTTGAAGATCTTCTTCGCTGATACCAATTCCAGTATCTTTGATTTCAAACACGAGCATGACAGTATCATTTTCTTTTTCGATAGAATCAACGTTCACAGACACTTCGCCCATTGAAGTAAATTGCACTGCATTGCCGACAAGATTGTACAAGACCTGTCTGATTCTTACCGAATCACCAACAACCTCTTCCGGAACAGAATTGCTGAAAGTGACATACAACTCGAGATTCTTTGAAAAAGCCTTGGAGGCAAGAAGATAGACTGCGTCTTCAACAACAGTTCTCAGATTAAAATTGGTTTTCTCAATCGAAAGCTTTCCAGCCTCGATTTTGGAAAGATCAAGAATATCATTTATCAGATACAACAATACCTCTGATGCTGATTTTGCCTCACGAACATACTCTTTTTGATCATAGGACAGATTTGAAGTTTGAAGCAAATCAAGAAATCCAAGTATGCCATTCATGGGTGTTCTTATTTCATGAGACATATTTGCAAGAAACTTACTTTTTGCAATGTTTGCTGTTTCTGCCAGCTCTTTTGACTTCACCTGTTCAGTAATATCTGTCATAACAGTAAGACAGGTTTTCTCCACCGGGTTATCAATAACTTCTCCCGAAAAGAGCCCACAAAGGATCTGTCCATCTTTTGTCTTTAACTTGAGTTCAACATTTCTTATTTGACCTTTTTCTACTATAGCTTTTGCAGCTTCGGATTGTTTTTCACTTTCTATAAACAAACCCAACTCATGAGCTGATTTACCAATTATTTCCTCTCTGGAAAAACCAAGTTTATCCAGAAACGCTGTATTAACCTCAAGAAACTTTTTATCGGACACATTGTTGACTGCCATTAATGCGGAACTAGTATTGAATAATCTGTAAAATTTATCTAGAGCAGCCTGCTGATTGGATAAATCTTTTAAATTACAGTAAACACTGTCAATTCCGTTCCATTTTCCCATCCATACTCTTGCTTCAACTGGAATACAACTGCCATCTTTTTTTTGAAACGGCAGTGGACAGTGATCACTCTCATTTCTGAGCATGGCTTCATATATTTTTCGCGCCTCAGCTCTATGTTCCGCTGGATGAAGATCATATACATGCATGTTTAATAATTCGTCTGTTGTATAACCAAGTTTTTCTGAAATAGCTTTATTGATATATGTAATTTCCCCTGCCGATGAAGAAACCATAAACAGATCATCTATGCTGTTGAAGAAACGATTAAAGTTTTCCCGGCCTTCTTTTATTTCATTTTCTGCCGCTAATTTTTCTGAAATATCTTCAAAACACTCAATTCCACCAGTTACATTGCCTTTTTCATCAAATATAGCTTCAACACTTTTTAATATCGGTCTTATTTCACCGCTCTTATGCTTTATTTTACACATTTTCTGGAGAACGGGTTTGTTAACAGCCTTATCCAATAAACCACACATTTTATCACATGGCTCAAGGGCAAAAAACAGACATTCCTTCCCTACAGCTTCGCTTGCAGAAAATCCTGTCAAAATTTCAGCTCTTTTATTCCAACTTGTAACAACTCTATTGCTGTCGACGGTATAAACTGCACTTGGAAGAATATTTAACAATTTTTCCAATGCTTCTTTCTTCTTGAAAAGTTTATTTTCAAGAGCTTTTCTTTCAACAATATCTTGCTTCACTGTGCTTTCCACTATTGCTTCAGGAATTTCAGGTTTCATTAACGATACTCCACTCCAAACATGTTGTTGATGTTTATGAAATATTTCCGCAAACTTTCTGAAATTGTATCCAGGAATTACTCATTGCCTATGAAACAGCTATAAAACGCATTAATAAAGAAGTCTCTCACTGTTGCTTTACTGTAAGATATTTGGCAATATTGCAGCTTTAAAGAAATTTTTCCAGAAAAAGCAGTTCTCATTATAAATATAACATTCCCTGCATTTTCAAACAACATCAAAGTAATATTACTTCTCTTTTGAGGGGCTTGATATTCCATAGAATGTCACTGAAACAAGTATAATAAGACCACCTGCAATTGCGGATGGCGATGGAATTTCGTTTGCACCGAGTGCCGCCCAAATTGGGTTAAGTATTGCTTCCAGAGTCGCGATTATTATTCCTTCAACTGCGGTTACCCAGGCAATTCCAACGATAAAAAGTATATATGGAATTCCAATCTGGAAAATTCCCATCATTGCAAGAATTAAAAGTTCTCTTTTCTCTGGAAATACTGAATTAGACATGCCCGGAAGACACAAAACAACAACAAGGAAATTTCCAAGCAAAACTGCCGGCAAAGTCAAACTAAGCCCGGATTTATCTTCTGAAGACTCATCCTGAGCAGTTTCTTCCTGGGATACTTTCTTGTTCATGATTCTTAAAAATATTGCATTCAAAGCCCAGGTTATTCCTGACAGTATTCCAAGAACGTTTCCCTTCAATCCTTCTGTTGTAAGACCATCTCTGAAAAAAAAAGCCATTCCGGCGAGACATACTGAAAGAGCAATCCAGTCACGATACTGAACTTTTTCGCGTGTAATCGGCCAGGAAAGTATTGCAGCGTAAACAGGAGCGGTATATTGTAAAAATATGGCGTTCGCGGCGGTGGTATACTTGGTTGCTGAAATGAAAAGAATCAGAGTTCCGGCATAACACGCTGCAGAACTCCAGACCACCGGTCTGATAAAAGCTGCAGCAGAAAGTTTGAAAATTCCTTTCAGTCCGCCCGAAAACACAATCATGGAAATCAAAAGTACGGGTATAGTAAAGACACTTCTATAACCGCTTATGGATATTGAATCAAGCCCCGGAAGACGCTTGACGGCAACACCCGAAAAGCTCCACAGAAAAGCGGCAACAAGAACAAGTATTACTCCAAGTGTGTGTTTTTTCATGCGCCAAAGAATATCACGCTTTATGAAAGAAATCCAGCACTATCTTTGACCTAAAATTTGCACAATGCACAAATTTATGATATCCTTCTCATTCGCTTTATTATAGGAAGGAAAAACGATGTTTCAGTTGATCAGGTTTTTACTTGTAATTACCGGAACTGTAGTCGGCGTTACTCTTGGTTACGGAATAGTCACTCAGTATGATGACGTACTGGACACGGAGTATCCAGAAATCAAACTGGCAGCATTGCTTGGATGTATAGGCTATCTCTTTTTATCTATGATTGGAAGAGAAGTTCAGACTTATATTGAATCCAAGCTTGAAAAAGTTAATTCTTCCGAATTGGGTTGGGGTGCTCTGGGAATGATTTTAGGGTTGTTTGCAGCCAACCTTTTATTCATACATGTGTACTTTTTCCTTTATAAAGGGCTTGCCGATCTTCGTTTTGAAAACAAGTATTTTCATTCACTTGTACCTCTTTTCAATCTTGTTGTTCCGCTTTTTTTCAACATGTTCGGCGCATATCTTGGAATGGCTGTCATGCTGAGATATCACGGTACAAAAAAACTTGAAACTGACATTGATCACGGTATCTCAAGGAAGCTTCTTGATACAAGCGCAATTATTGATGGCAGAGTATTTGGACTGATAAAACTTGGTCTGATAGAAGGAAAAATTCTTATTCCGGAATTCGTTCTTAATGAACTTCAGTTTATTGCTGACTCAGCAGATTCTCAGAAGCGCCAGAAAGGCAGGCAGGCGCTTGCCACGCTTGGTAAGATAAAAAAGGAACCTGGCGTTAACATTGTAATTTCAGATACAGATTTCCCTGAAATTGAGGAAGTTGATTCAAAGCTTATTGAGCTTACCAAAGTTGAAAAAGGAGTCCTGATTACACAGGATTTTAACCTGAAAAAGGTTGCTGAACTTCAGAATTTGAGAGTTCTTCACCTCAATGATCTTATAACTGTACTTAAACCACCGGTTATTGTGGGAGATGAAGTTGAAATAAATATTCTAAAACCGGGAAAAGATAAAAGTCAGGGGGTGGGTTTCCTGCCAGATGGAACAATGGTTGTTGTCGAAGATGGCGGAGGCCACGTTGGCAGACAGATTATGTGTAAAGTTTCTAATGTACTACAGACAGCAGCGGGGAGAATGGTCTTTATGCGAATAAACGCAAAAGATGACGAAAAGTCAAAACAGGGAGGACAACAAAAAAGTGGGAATTAAAGTTAAGGATATAATGGATCCAAATCCAGTAATTGTCAGTGAAAATCAGACCGTTTTCGATCTGAAGGAAGTTATGATTTTACGACAGCCAGAAGCCATTCTTGTAATGGATGAAAACAAAAAGCTCACCGGCATTCTGACGCCGTCTATGCTTGCGACTGTAACTGATTTTGAAGAAAAAATCAAAAATTTCATGAGTACGGTCGTATATAAAATCAACGCTAATCAAACGGTTCGCGATGCGGCATCACAACTTTCTCTCAGCGAACTTGAAGCACTTGCAGTCGTAGACAACATTGACGGCATAGTAGGAATCGTTACGAATAAAGATATTGTTAAAGATCTTGTCGAGGAAAAATCTGCTCAAAAGCTCACTCCAGAAAGCGCAGTTATTTATCTGGCAATGACAAAAGACTCTGAACAGGAAGAATACTGGATTCAAAGAGTTACCAATTCAGGATTCCGCGCAGCAATTACACAGGTTGGAGCAACAGCAGAAAAACTTCCGATAAAATTGCGTGAAGCTACAATTGTGGCTGCTATTGCCCGCTCAGTAATACGTGAAGATCCCCGGGAAAAGTTTTCTGTTTCCAATGCTGTCAGAGATATCTATAATCAGTTGAATATTATCAACCCCGGACTGGGCGGCGGTTTCAAAGTTGCCATTGTCAGGGGAGAAGGAAGAATTGCTGTAGCTGCATTCGGACGCTGTGGTCATGCTCTGGCAAACGGAAATGAACAGATTGTAATGGGAGGAAACATAATTTAATATGGAATCCAGGGTAAGAGTTCGCTTCGCTCCATCACCAACAGGTTATCTACATGTTGGCGGAGCTCGTACTGCACTTTTCAACTGGCTTTTTGCAAAAAGACATGGTGGAAGTTTTATTTTAAGAATTGAAGACACCGATCTTGACCGCTCAACTGCAGAAGCTGAAACCGGCCTTCTCAGAGATTTAGAATGGCTTGGCCTGACCTGGGACGAAGGTCCTGGAATCGGGGGACCGCATGCACCATATCGCCAGTCAGAAAGACTTGATAAATACCACGGTGCAGCAAAACTTCTGCTTGAAAAGGGCTCTGCATACTATTGTTTCTGCACAGAAGAAGAACTCGAAAAAAAACGTCAGGAAGCTGAATCAGAACATCGTTCACCTCACTACGACGGAACATGTCTCAAACTAACTCCTGAAGAGATTCAACAGCGCCTGGCAGAAAATCGCCCGAAAGTTGTCAGAGTAAAAGTTCCGAATAAAGACTATATTCTAAATGATAATATCAGGGGAAGCGTTGAATTCAAAGCAGATACCCTTGGAGATTTCATCGTTTTAAGATCAAATGGAATGCCCGTGTACAATTTCTGCGTGGTTGTTGATGACGCAGACATGGAAATCACTCATGTTATAAGAGCAGAAGAGCATCTTCCAAACACTCACAGGCAGATGATTCTGTATGAAGCTCTCGGGAAACCTGTACCCGTTTTTGCCCATGTCTCGCTCATTCTCGGAGCGGATAAAACGAAACTTTCAAAAAGACACGGAGCTACATCCGTTGGACAGTACAACGACGATGGATTTCTTTGCGATGCAATGATTAATTATCTCGCAATGCTTGGCTGGAACGAAGGTACTGATCAGGAAACATATACAAGAAAAGAACTCTGCGAAAAATTTTCCCTCGACAGAATCAGCAAATCGCCAGCTGTCTTTGACCAGGCGAAACTTCGCTGGATGAACGGCAATTATATTCGTGCTCTTCCGGCAGATGAACTTGAAAGAATGATCACCACAAGACTTGTTGCCGCATTTCCAGATGAACCTCGCGTTAAAGAAAGTGAATTTGTTAAAAAATTTATCGCTTTAATTCATCTGCACCTTGCAACGCTCAATGATGCTGTTAAAGAGGCGACAACAATCTTTTCCGGCTTTTCCGGAGAACTTGATGAAGAAGCCCGTCTGGCGATCAGTGCACCTGAGATCGCACCATATCTTGCTGAACTTGCCCGTCTGTTTGCAGAAGTTCCATGGACCCGCGACGGCTTCAACGGAGCTATTAAAGCAGCCGGAAAAGCCACCGGTGTTAAAGGCAAAGCACTTTACATGCCTCTGCGCGTAAAGCTCACCGGTACCTGCCATGGCCCGGACCTCGTCGGAACTCTTGAACTGATCGGTCAGAAGGAAGCAATAAGAAGACTCTTAATCTGACAATATCGAATCAATCGTAGCCATTAACTGAAAAAAGTCCGAATAAATTTCGGACTTTTTTCTTTTTCAATTCCTATTCAGATGCATAATTATCGATTCTATTTGAAGTTCAGTAAAATCCTGACCGTATATACGTTTAAAAATTTCGATTCTCAGCTGCTTTTCATCGATATGCGGTTTTTTTTGCAAAATGCACGCCTCGACAAGCTTTTTTGAAGCGGAAAACATTCTTCCAGCCATTTTCATTCGTTCAACTGGCGAGAGAGCCATAAGCATTTCTCTGTATTTCTTGTCCAGTTCTGGTGTTGTATCATTCATTCCTGAGCGCCTCATCAAGTAGCTCTGTGACACCCAACGCAGATGCCCACGATAATAAATATGACATATCAACCGAATGATGATTTGATAAAAGATTTTTCACATCACGCATTTGAAGTTCTGAATTGGATGGCTGTCCCCATAATAGTTTAGAAAGAATCAAATCCTCTATCGTTACTATTTGGATCGGAACATCATCAATTTTTATACAAGAGCGTCTTTTAAACTCTTCAATACGATATTCTTCATTTTTTCTTATTATAAAATCAGCTTTTAGAATCCATTTATTGTGAATAATATTGAACATTCCTGTATTTGCAACAGCTCTTCGAATACTTTCAGAGTCAACGTAACAATCGCCCGAAAACAGATCTGTCAGCTCGCCGATATTTTCGGCCCTAACCGCAACAACTATATCTATGTCTCTTGTCATTCTTGGGGTGGAATAGAAATGCATCGCAGTGGAACCAGTAATCATATAGGGTATGCCAATGGAATCAAGTCGGGTAGCAATCATTTTAAGAAATTCGATTTCTTCATTCATAAACAAAAATATAATCCTTTTTACTTCGTTCTGCAACAATTCTGGAAACTTATTTCATAGTTGATTTCTCCATCAATAGTGCCGGTATGTGTAAATAATGACCTTATTCTGCAGCTCCCAAAAAGATGTATTGTTGATACTTCAAAAAACTGTTTACTTTTTCTATTCGGTCTGATATAATTCGTTTCGTCATATAACGAAATGACGGAGGTGTTATGCAACCATTTGTTCTTCTTGTTAAAGCTATGGCCGATGAAACCCGCATCAGAATTATTCTAGCTCTCCATCACAGTGAATTATGCGTATGTCAGCTTACAACTTTTTTGAATCTGGCACCTTCAACTGTTTCGAAGCACATTTCCCTATTGCTTCAGGCTGGTCTTGTAAGTAAGAGAAAATGTGGTAAATGGGCATATTACAGTCTCGCCATTGAAAACACGACTTCTGAAGTAAAAACAGCTCATTCATTTATTTGTAATGCCCTTGCAGATAATCCGATTGCAAAAAAAGACCTCTTATATTTACAAAAAGTTCTTTCCACACCGTTGGAGGAAGTTTGCCAAAAATACAAAACCCAAAAAGATGGTGGTATTACTGAATAATTTTTTTGTCCCTTTATGTTATCTGTGTGGAAACGTCTTTTGATATGGAAAATACGTATTTAGTTGTCATTTTGTCCGAAGGGAGAGGTCTCCGAAGGGTTAAATAAGACCAATTACTTTTCCCTTGTTACTGAGGTCCGGCCGCCATACGTTACCTCGAATAGAAAAACCCGATTTCTCCCTTCGGTCGAAATGACAGCAAAATATGACCTCTTTTCGCTAATGCACCAAGCTTCTTATTGATAGAGGTATAAGTATCAAAAAGCGGTACTACCCGATGTCTATTAATTTGGAAGGCATAACATGATGCTATTAAGAAAGGAGAGGTAACATGAGACATAGACTTCTGTTTCTCTGCACTGGTAATTCCTGTCGCAGTCAAATGGCTGAAGGCTGGACACAGCATCTATGGTCTGATTTATTCGAAGTTCATTCTGCTGGTCTGGTTGCTCATGGACTTAACAAAAATGCTGTTAAAGTTATGGACGAATTGAATATTGATATTTCCCGGCACTTTTCAAAATCGCTTAGCGAAATTTCCGATAAATCTTTTGATTTTGTTATTACTGTTTGTGATCTTGCATCAGAATCCTGCCCGATTTTTGCCGGACAGACGAAAAGGTTTCATCAGGGATTTCAGGATCCACCAAAACTTGCAGAGAATGCAAAGTCCGAAGAAGATGCATTAAACCATTATCGAAAGGTTCGCGATGAAATAGGCGAGTTTGTTAAAAAGCTTCCGTCATTTTTACAGATTTCCTCTTAGACACAAAACCAGATTGCAAGATTACAAGTTATTATCTACGGAAATTATCAAAATCGTATCTACTCAATAAAAATCGACATTAAAAATTCACCAGGAGGTTATTTTATGAGTATTGATCAAGATCAGGTTCGACAGAATGTACGTGGCGGATATTCAGCCATTGCCCGCAAGGAAGCATCTTCGTGTTGCGGAAAGTCTTCATGCTGTGGTGCTCCTAGTCCATCTGCTCTGGCAAAGGATCTGGGATATTCCGGTGAAGATCTTTCTGCCGTTCCTGATACGGCTAATATGGGTTTATCATGTGGTAATCCTTCTGCAATTGCCGGCTTGAAAGAAGGCGAAACGGTTCTTGATCTAGGCAGCGGCGGCGGTTTTGATGCATTTATTGCAGGTCGCCGGGTTGGAAAAAGCGGTCGGGTAATTGGCGTTGATATGACTCCCGACATGCTTTCACTGGCACGGAAAAATGTGGCCCAATACCAGAAAGCCAGCGGTTTTGATAATGTAGAATTCCGCCTGGGTGAAATAGAGCATCTTCCGGTCAGTGATTGCTCTGTTGATGTAATTCTGTCAAACTGCGTATTGAACCTTTCCCCTGATAAGCCCCAAGTCTGGAAAGATATATTCCGTGTATTGAAACCGCATGGAAGAGTCATTATTTCTGATCTGCTCCTGAAAAAACCTCTTCCCGCCAAAATTAAAGAGTCAATTCAAGCACTTGTTGGTTGCGTAGCAGGTGCAGCAACCCTGACAGAAACCAGAAAATCAATTCTGGATTCCGGGTTGTCAATGCCGGAATTTGAAGAAAAAGCAGATGCTGTTTCAGCAATGATCGACACAAACGGAGATTTATACCAAGAACTACTTTCAGCTATCCCCGGCGAACGCATTGATGATTATGTAGCTAGTTTCATCATTCGTACAGGCAAAGCAAACTGAGTACGCAAAATCTGAAATATGGCGTCAAATTTGCATAATTACTTTTGGGCAGACGGTCGAAATGACATAATCTAAATGACCCCTTAATTAAGTTTGCTGTACTGAATCACTACCGTCAATATAATTCCCTTAATTATGCATTCAATCTTTTCATTAGACCGGAAAATCTTTAAAACTCTGTATTCATAAGTTATCAGGAGAAAATATGACTACTACTGATGCGTGTATTACCAAAGAACCTCAGGGACTTGGTTTTTTTGAGCGTTATCTGACTTTGTGGGTTGGCCTCTGCATAGTTGCGGGAATAATTCTCGGCAAAGTTGCGCCCGGAGCAGCAACTTATCTTGACAGTTTGTCAATCAATGTCGATGGGGCTCCGGTAGTCTCGATTCCTATTGCAATCTGCCTTTTCTTTATGATGTACCCTATCATGGTCAAAATTGATTTTGCCGAAGTACTCAAAGCTGGTAAAAGTATTAAACCAGTCGGATTGACTCTTTTTGTCAACTGGGCAATCAAGCCGTTTACCATGTATGCCATTGCTGTTTTCTTTCTTGGAACATTGTTCATTGGGTTCATCGGGCCCGATGCGACTGATATTGTCAAAATGCCAATGGGGCTGGATCTTCCAGTTGATTCAATACACGGTGAAGGAAAGGTAGTTCTGGTCAACGGAGTCAAAATGCTGCAAGTGCCGCTATGGCGAAGTTATCTTGCAGGCTGCATTCTTCTCGGAGTCGCACCATGTACAGCAATGGTTCTGGTCTGGGGCTTTTTAGCACGCGGAAACGCCGGTCACACATTGGTTATGGTCGCAATCAATTCCCTGACTATGCTCTTTCTTTATGGTCCTCTCGGCGGTTACCTGCTTGGAGTAGGAAAGTTGCCGGTTCCCTGGCAGGCTCTGCTGCTTTCGATTGCCATATATGTTGCATTACCACTTGTTGCCGGATATATTTCGCGCAAGTGGATCATCAGTGCAAAAGGCGAGGAATGGTTTAACCGGTCATTCCTTCCAATTCTAAGTCCGATTACCATTGTTGCACTTCTGCTGACACTTATTCTACTGTTCTCTTTCAAAGGCGAAGTAATCATCGGAAATCCGCTGACCATACTCTGGCTGGCGATACCCATGTTTATTCAGACCATGTTTATCTTCTGGCTGGGATATGCCCTTTCCATACCGCTCGGCCTGACTTACGAAGATGCCGCACCTTCAGCCATGATTGGCGCTTCCAATCACTTCGAGGTTGCTATCGCTACTGCCACAATGCTGTTCGGTCTTTCATCCGGGGCTGCCCTGGCAACAGTCGTTGGTGTTCTCATCGAAGTTCCTATTATGCTCTGGCTCGTGCGTATATGCAAGAATACCCAGCACTGGTTCCCAAAAGAAGCATCATCAAAAGCACATTAATCGTTCTCAGACAAATAAAAAACTCAAGCCGGTCAATACCACGCTGGCCGGCTCCTGAGGGGGTATAAACCTTTCTTTAATCCGCAAAAACTTAAATATGGGGTAAACCGTCATCTCGAACGAATGTGAGAGATCTTATAAAAGCGAGATTTCTCCCTTCGGTCGAAATGACATAATATAAATGCCCCCTTAATTATGATTTGCAGTACTTAGTATACATAAGATGCATTTGCATAAAATTTCATAAAAATATTAAAAGGATTTCTTCGTGAAAAAATCAATTATTACCCTAGGTCTTTTGGCTTCATTGCTTCTTAATGGTCCTTCTCTGATAGCTGAAGAAAATACTACTTCCGCTTCTGTAACAGCCTCTGCAATTACTTCTGCTTCTGCACCTGCCGCAGTTGCCGCAAACCTTTCAGCATCTTCTTCGATTCCCCTGACAAATGCCTTAACGGCATTATCAAGTGCAGCCAGCGAAAGCAGATACATGTTTCTTCTTGTTCGTGATAAACAAGATGACACAACTTCCGCCCTAAAAAAAGTTATTGAAACAACACTTCAAAAACTTTCTGATAAAGCTACTTCATACGAAGTTGATCGGAATTTACCTTCCGAAAAGGAAATCATCGAACAATACGATCTAAATAGAGCTCCAATGCCGCTGGTTCTGGTAGTTGCTCCAAATGGCGCTATTACCTCAGGACTAACAGGAGATAAGGCAACTCCCGAAAAGCTTGAGGCAGCAATCGTCAGTCAGGGAATGACACGGCTTATAAAAGCCATGCAGGATAGAAAGCTGGTATTTCTTTGCGTTCAGAACAGCAACACAAAATCAAATGAAGCAGCAATGAAGGGTGTAAATGATTTCAAAGCTGATCCAAAGTTTGGAAAGGCTGTTGAAATAATTCTGTTAGATCCTGCAGATACAAAAGAAGAAAAACTCTTTTCACAGCTCAAAATTGACACAAAAAGCACTGAAGCTGTTACGACGTTTATCGCTCCTCCAGGTTCTAAGCTTGGAACTTTTATCGGAGAAACAAACAGAGAAAAAATTGAAGCAGCGCTTATGGCTGCAATGTCCGGTGGTTGCGGATCAGGTTGTGCTCCAAGCGGTTGTGGAAACTAAAGAAGCCCTATGAAACTGCACTCAATAGTATTACTGGAAATCTTTGAACGAAAAAACCAGGTTTTAACCAGTTTTTTAGCAATTTTTCTGGGAATAAGCGTTATCGTCTCAATAAAAAACATTACCTATTTTTCCGAAAAGGCAGTAGCACGTGAACTTGATGCATTGGGGGCAAACATACTAATTCTCCCTAAATCCGCTTCAATTCAAAACTACTACAATGCTGATATGCAGGGAGATGTCTTCCCTGAAGAATATGTAACAAGGCTCTCAACGTCTGACCTGCAGGGACTTGATAATCTTTCTCCCAAGCTTTCTCTTCCAATTCAGTTGAGTGGTAAAAATTTCATTCTGACCGGCATATTGCCAAAAAATGAGTTTCAGGCAAAGGCTGCATGGCAGGGAGCTGGAATTTTTTCACGCCCTCAGGGCTGCGGCACAATTGCCGAATTGCCGGGGTCGGAAAAACCAGTAGCGAAAGAAACTCTTGTGCGTAAAAGAGTCATTGACACGCTTGATGAATCAAGCATTCTTGTGGGCGCAGATATGGCTTCTGTACTCACTCTTAAAGAAGGAGACTCTCTCAAACTTCTGGATAAAGAATTTAAAATCATCGGTATCCTTCCAACAACTGGTACAATTGATGATTCACGGGCATTTGCGCATCTGCATACAATTCAAAAGCTTTCCAATAAAGGTACGGTTGTTAATGCCATTGAAGTTGTTGGTTGTTGCGAACAAATCTCAAAGGGACTGGTTCAAAAGATCAATACTCTACTTCCAGAAGCAAAAGTAGTTACTATTACCCAGATTGTTGATACACAAATTAATACCAACCACATGATGGCACGATTATCACTCCTTTTTCTGGCGATTATCGTTCTGGTCGGCGGAGCCAGTATTGCAAATTATATGTATGCGAACGTCTATGAACGACGTCGGGAAATAGGCACATTGATGGCTTTAGGAGCAGGATCCAAAATTGTTTTGCGATTATTCCTGATGAAAGCTCTTATTCTTGGTTTATCTGGAGGAATATTTGGTTACATTTTTGGCACCATTCTGGCTGTTTTCCTGGGTCCCTGGATTGCAGGAGTTCCAGTTCTTCCGATGCCTTCGCTGATTATCTGGGCACTTGGTCTTGCAATATTCATTTCGCTTGTTGCCAGTTATTTTCCGGCCAGACAAGCTTCCAAGCTTGATCCATGCACTGCTCTTCAGGAGGTTTGAAAAATGCTATCCCTTCAACAGGTAACAAAACACTACATTCATCGCGGCAAAACAGTGAAAGCACTTGATGATGTAACAGTGGACATTTCCAAAGGTGATTTCGTATCTATTGTCGGCCCAAGCGGAAGCGGAAAAAGCACGCTTCTGTTAATGCTGGGCGGAATGCTTTCGCCAACTTCCGGCAAAATTATTTTGGGCGGAGAGTCTCTCTATGACATAAATCCAGAAGAAAGGGCATCATTTAGAAAAGATAAGATTGGATTTCTGTTTCAAACATTTAATCTGGTTCCTTATTTAACCGCAATAGACAACGTAAAGATTCCTTTGTTTCTGGCTGGTCATACAGACTCGGAACAGGAAACCAAGGCAGTCGAACTTTTATCGCGTGTCGGGCTGGCAGATCGTCTTGATCACAAACCCAGCGAACTGAGCGGCGGGCAACAACAAAGGGTTGCTCTCGCCCGAATGTTGGCAAACGATCCGGCAATGGTTCTGGCTGATGAACCAACTGGCAATCTCGACCCCGACACCACTGATAGCATACTTAATTTCCTCGAAGAAATAAACCGGGAAGGCAAAACGGTCCTGATGGTTACACACGACCCAAATGCTTCGAAACGCGCTAAACGAGTCTTGCGACTGGCAGACGGCAAGTTAGTACAAAACATGCAGTCGGTTTCATGAGCAACATCTATCGAAAAACTGAAAACCACCTAAAATAGAATTGTTAATGAACTGAAAATCTGCTATTTTTGACAAATTGAAAGGGGAAGTTAAGTAATGAAAAATAAAATAGTGTCAGGTATGCTTTGTTTTGCATTAATTCTTCCATTACCCTTGTTTGGGCAAACCGCCGGTAACAAAACAGATACGACTATTCCGAAACAAAAGCTCACCATTGAATGGAAACATCTTGAAAAAGATGGAATAACGTGTGTTAGATGCTCAAATACAGGGAAAACTCTGCTGCAAGTCATTGAAGAAATGAAGAAGACCTGCAAAAAACAACAGATAGAAATAGAATTCAAAGAAACAAAACTTGCAGCAGATCGAATAAAAGAATCTAACGAAATACTTATGAATGGAATTCCAATTGAAAAAATCCTTTCAAATGCTCAGGTTTTTGAAAGCGATTGCCCATCGTGTTCTTCAATTACCGGGCAATCAAATTGCTGTCGAGGAATAAAAATCGAGGAGAAAAAATACGAGGAGATTCCCGAAGAAATGATCTGGAAATCTGCCTGTAAATTGTTGAAATGCGAGTTACTAGGTAAAAAGAATGACTAGCTTTTTTGAAGAATACGGTCTGCACATCGCAGGAATCATTCATTTGTCACCCAGAGAAGCCCATGAATTGGCAAATAAAGGGGCAATTGTTGTTGACGTTCGGGATGAAATGGAAATGAACGGGAAAAAGTTCACAGTTCCAAATCTGATCTATCTTCCAAGCAAGCAATTTTCTGAGAATTTTGCATCACTTCCCAAAGACAAACCACTCATACTGGCAGATTCAGTTGGTTTGAAAAGCAAGGAGGCGATCTTGTTTCTCATGGATAAAGGTTATACAAACATTGCCAATTTGAACGGCGGAATCATTGATTGGGAAAAAGACAAACTTCCGACTGAAGTTGACGACGATGAAATTTTAACCGGGCAATGTGCATGTAAACTTCGCCCAAAAAAAGTCTACCGCCCAAAGGGCGGCTGTTGATTGAATAAAGCAGAAATAAGTGTGATATACGTTTATTTAACGATTGATGAATTACAGATTTCTTTCAATCATATTAACCCCAGAAAGTGCCGAATACTATTCCGGAAAAAGTTGAAAGAATTACCGTCAGAAGGCAAAAAACGAAGGTTTTTTTGAGACCCATAATGCTGTGCAAGACGATCATGCTGGGTAACGATAATGCCGGACCTGCAAGCAACAACGCCAGAGCGGGTCCTTTTCCCATGCCGCTGCCTATCAATCCCTGAACAATCGGGACTTCGGTAAGTGTGGCAAAATACATGAATGCTCCAAAAACTGAGGCAAAAAGGTTTGCACCGAAAGAATTCCCTCCAACAAGTTGTACTATCCATGCATTTGGAATCAGGCCTTCATTTCCAACTCGTCCCAACAAAAGTCCGGCAACCAGAACGCCGCCAAGCAATAATGGTAATATCATTTTTGCATTGTCCCACGAAGACCCGAACCAATCCTTGCTTTCATTATCATCAGTGCTGGTTATAAGACTTAACCCGATTGTTCCAGCGACAAATGCATTCAAAGGTTCTGCTGGATACAAATAACCCACAATTGCTGTCGGCAAGCTTGCAAGAATGATTTTCCACCATGCCAGCTTAAACCACAAGCCCAGTATAATCGCCAGCGACAATGCAAATCCTGCCGCAATCATCCATTTGATTGAATATATTGTAAGCCACGGACTAGGCGGAATTTCCCTTTTTGCAACCATCTTTTTTTCTATGGTTTTCAGGTTTTCAGAGTCTTTAGAAAGGGCACTTTCATTGCCGGTTTTTATGACAAGTTGATTTTCAGTCTCCTGTTGTACTGTTCCAATTATAGTATTTCCATCTGCCAGAGAAATTTTGACATCCTGCGGTTTTCCCCAGTTGGCAAAAACCAGAATGCCAATGAGCGCTCCGAAAAAAAGGACATTCTGCCATAAAGGACGCGTCACTTCAGGTTCCGGCAACTCGGCCATAACGCGGGCTTTTTCAGCTTCCTCTTCCCTGAAAATGAAGCCCATTGCTCCGCCGATAATGACGCTGAAACCGATTGCACCTATTGCCCGAGCAATTCCGATATCCATTCCCAAGATTCGGGCGCTTAAAACTATAGCAAGAATATTAATTCCCGGCCCTGAATAGAGAAACGCACATGCAGGACCTAAACCAGCTCCCATTTTGTAAATGCCATTGAACAAGGGAAGTACTGTACATGAGCAGACGGCAAGAATTGTTCCGGAAACTGAAGCAACGCCATAAGCTAATAGTTTATTGGCATTTGGACCCAGATACTTCATAACTGAAGCCTGACTGACAAAAATCGTTATTGCCCCGGCAATAAAAAACGCAGGCACCAGGCAGAGCAATACGTGTTCACGGGCATACCATTTAAGCAGATGCAATGCTTCCATAACCGCATTATCAAAGCGCGGAGTACCTATTGGCAAAAAATAACAGCCCAAAAAGACTGCAATCATCGCGACCAAAGTCTTCCATTCATCTTTCCAGTTCATTTCAGTCCTCAACTTACTAGTAACTATAAAAGCACAACGAACTTCAAGTTCCTCAGATGCCTTAATACAACAAATCTTAATAAAGGGGTGGAAAGGGGTGGGTTGAGTGTCTTATTTGTTCCATAAATTAAGATTTTGCATACTTAGAGTAAGAGAAGCTGTAAGAAATTCACTAAGCCTTAATAGTATTTGCTGTACTAAAGTACACCGAATTTATAATAAGAGAAATACTCAAAGCATATGTATTGCTTGGAGTAAGTTACAAGTTGCAGAGATAAACCAGGTGCCTTTCAGGATCGCACAAAATATATCCCAACACCCAGAATTAAAACTCCAGCCACCTTTTTGATGACAGTCACAACTTTTGTCATACCTTTAGAGTCTGCCAGCGTCTGGACAGTTCCAATTGAAACTCCTGCGATTAGAATCAATATAGAATGACCTAATCCATAAAGAAATAGGAGAGTCCCGGCTTTCGGAATGCCGATTTCCGGAACAAGGCTTGCGAGAAGAATCAGTACTGGGCCTGAGCAAGGCATCGAAACAAGACCGAATAAAAAGCCTAGAATCGTAACGCCTGCAATTCCGCCCCATTTGCCAACTTGTGGCATATTTCCAAGAGCCGGAAGTTGAAAATCAAATAAGAGATGAAGTCCTAATAATCCACAGATGGCTGCAATTACATATTTCCAGTATCTTCCGGTTAAATATGGTGCGGCTGCTGCAGAAACAGAAAACAAAACAGCCAGTTCAAGAGCAAATCCAACCACGAAGAAAAAACTGAATCCCAGGGATCTTTTCCAGGAATCCTGCCCATGTCCATAACCACCTATCACGCCTATTATTAGCGGTACAGTTGCCAGAACACAAGGATTAAGAGCAGTTAATACACCGCCTCCAAAGGCAGCTGCCGGAGCCAGCCATGATGAGCTTGCAATGACATCAGCTAATTGATTTTCTAATACAGACAAATCCATAACTACTCCCTTTTCAGCTTTGCACCGAGTGATTCAAATTGCTTTTGAATATCTTCAAGAGAAAAAAATCCTTCATGTCGAAAAACTTCCTTCCCTTCACCATCAAAGAATATCTGTGTCGGAATCATGCGAACACCATATTTTGCACCGGCATCACGATTTTCCCAGACATCAACGAATTCAACCTCTGCAACGCCAGTATATAGCTTCTTTGCTTCTTCAAGAATTGGAGCCATTTTCTTGCAGGAAAGACACTTTCCCGCGCCGACGTCAACCATTTTCGGCAAGGGAAGACTAACAGTAGCGATTTTTGATTCAGATTCAACTGGCGTTAAACTGGCAATAGCTGGAATTGCAGTATCTGAAGCATCTTCGGCAACAGCAGTACTGGAAAAAATAACCACTCCCAGAAAAACCAGCATTCCATTTCTTAAAATATTATTCATATCTATTCACTTCAGAAATTTCTTTACTTCTTCTACCGAGGGAACCTTTCCAGAGATTTTTACAGCTCCATCAACCACAAGAGCTGGAGTTATCATTACTCCAAACTTCATGATTTCATCAAGCCTTGTTACTTTCTCCAATTCGAAAGACAACTTCATCTCTTCCGCTGCCTGCTTTGCTGTATCTGCAAGCTTCTGACACTTTGCACAACCAGTTCCCAAAATCTGAATTTTCATAAATACCTCCAAAATTATTTTGTCTAAAGAGAATTTTTGTGATTTTCAAACGCTCTGTCTGCACATTCAAAAAAGTCTAGAATACATGGTGTTTTAAGGGAATAAAAAACCTTCAGACCTTCTTTTTTCACGTTGACAAGACCGGCATTTTTTAAGATGGTCAAATGTTTACTCATTATAGGCTGCTTACAACCAAATGCTTCAACCAGTTCACACACACACGACAAGCCCTTCGCATGCAAAAACTCAATAATCTGCAATCTCATTGAATGAGAAAGAGCCTTTGCGATTGCTGCCCGCCGAGCAAACTTCTGTTCGTCAATATTTTTATTTACGTCCATATATTCGTATATACTATTTTTGGAATATATTGTCAAGAGCGAACATGCTTTTTTTTCCAAATTTTCGGGGTTCTATTTTGATGTCATCTCGACAGAAGAGAGAAATCTGGTATCTTCTACTTTGAGACAGCTCTTGTTTTATACTGCCCTTCTGAGATCTATCCCTCGTTCGAGATGACTACGAATCACAGATCTCCGTAACAAAAGGCAGTCCATCAACAAGAAATATCTACTAACATTATCAAAATCATATCTACTTAACAATTCGTAGCATTTGTGTGTAGAGACCAAAAATCGTCATTAAAAACTTATCAGAAGGTTATTTTATAAGTATTGATAAAGATCAAGTTCGACAGAATGTACGTTGCGGTTATTCCGCTAATGTTGGAATCAAAGTTGCCAGGATATTTATTTGAAAAGCAATAATTAAAGATAAATGGCAGATCCTCACTGAAAGCCGACTTTTACATTTTTCTCCCCGGCATTTATTGAAAAACATCGCTTTTTTGTAATTTGCATAATTTTTATCTTTGAGCTATATTATTTATATGAAAGAGTTGAATAATCCGCATGATGCGTTTGTTAAGTGGTATTTTAATCATCCTGAGGCACGAGTTGATTTCGTCAGGGAGTATTTGCCTGCGGAGATTTCTGCATGTATAGA